>CAVOYW010000011.1:0-417536 GCA_963700755.1 uncultured Acidimicrobiales bacterium | reverse complement strand
AGACGAGCGCGACGAGCACCACGACCACGACGAGCACGACGACCGGACCGAGGTCGATCTCAGCGAGATCGACGTTGGTCGACACGAACTGGATGGTGACCAGGAGCAGGATCACGTCGAAACCCTTGGACACGATCGTCAGTAGCGGACCCTGGGCGACCGCTGCAGCGGCTGGGACCCCCAGCTTCTGCTGGTATCGGACGTTCATGGCAATCGCCCCGGCCTCGCTCGGCACCGCCAACGAGATGAACGAGAGCGCGTATCTGAACATCATCGTCGGCCCGAACGGGACGGGTTGCCCCATGACGCCGACGAGGGTCACGTATTCACCGACGTTGGTGAGCTGTGCCGTCGCGAGCGCGACCAGGACCCAGCGCCAATTCGCTCCGGACACCTCTTTGGCGATCGTGTCGAACCCGATCTCGGTGAGCGAGGTGATCAGGGTGTATGCCGCGAAGACCGTCAGGGCGACCATCGCGACGTTGCCCCACGACACCCGCCGCAGCTGCGCGAGCTCCGGCACGTCCGCGTCGAGCTCGGCTGCTATCGCGCTGCGGAGCTCCTTCACGCGGTAGTCGTGCCCCTTGACGTCGCGCTGCAGCGCACGTGGGAGCACTGCGGTCTGCATCAGTGGAACGGCCGAGAGCAGACGATCGTCGCCCAGGTGGCGCCGGGCGGCGGCGATGGCCCGCTCGTCGCCGACCGTCAGGGCCGTGGCGACGAGCATCTGGGCGCAATCGGCGTACTGGGACTCATCCGGTGCCAAGAGCGTCGTCGACGTCAGGTCGGTGAGCACCGCCTCTGTGTCGGTCACGATGATGTGCTCGCGATTCACCCCTCCGTGCGCCATGCCCACAGCGTGCAGGCCGAGGATGGCGCGCCACACCGAGTCGAGGATCTCATCGCTCGCCGTGTCGGCATCGAACGCAGCGAGCGAGGAGCCTTCAACCCACTCCGTCACGACGAGGACGTCTCCTGTGGAGGCTCGACTTGCCGTGCTGAGCACCGGCGCAGGCGTGCCCGAGCGCTCCAGAGTCAACATGGCAAGCGCCTCGTGCTCGGCGAGCTGCATCCGATTCGCCGTGACCGACTGGTCTCGATCCCGGTACCACAGGGCTCGCCACATGCGGGCGGCCAGTGCCGCATCGGCGGCGTCGCGACCATAGACCTTGATGCGTACCCGGCTCCCGTCGGCACGAATGCCGGTCACGAGCGTCGCGCCGATCGACTGTTTCGGCGCGTACTCGATGTCGGCGACGTCGACGCTGGTCTCGCGGAGTGCGTCGAGGATTCGGTCCCGGCTCGGGATCCCCTGTCCCGACCCGAACACCAGATGCACCGCCGCAGCCGCTGACCAGCCGAGGGCCAGTCCGCCGATCACGGCCGTGGTGGTCCCGTACACGAGGATCACCGACGACACCGACATCGCGAACACCAGTCGATGACCCACCTTGCGCATCGGCACCGACAGATACGGCCCTGCGACGCCGATGACCGCGACGACTGCGGCGAGCCGCGGCACCGGATACGACGGATAGCTGCCGCGCTCGATGAGCTCGGGGAGCAGGTCCGGGAACTCTGGACCACCCAGGTACGAAGCGGCGACGATGGCCAGGTAGGTGAGCGCGAGTGCTACCAACATGTCGCGCACGATGGCACCGCGCCCTTGTCCGAAGACGGCGATGGCTACGACGAGGCCGATCCCGTAGAGACCACCGACGATGTGCACGATCGTCGCGATCCCACTGATCCAGTCCGGCACCCCCTGCTCGAAGAAGCCGATCAGCCGCGTGTCGAGCTCGCCGCGCCCTCGGTGACTCCACGCCAGCACCATCACGACGAGCACACCGAAGATCAGGATCACGACGTCCAGCGGCCGCCGCGACCGCGGATCGTGTGCCGGGGCCGCGAAGACGGCATGCCGGCTCGGCGCCCGCACGGGCGCGACGTCGAGGGAATCGGTCATCCACCCACCTCCGAGACAGAGCTCTGCAGGATGGTTTGACAGCGGAGACGATGCACGCTGCTGCTCCGAGCCGTGGCAGAAAGAGATGACGAGCGGGCTGCGTGCCGCAGAACATCATCGCGAAGAACGCCTCCGAGACGATGGGGTCGAAGTTGCGCGTTGGTCATGCGGACCTCTATGGACCGATCGGTGTCGGGTGCTGTGGCCGAGATCACGGACATCGTGCCGACGCCTCCGTCGATACCGCTGTTCATGACTTCGTGATGACGGTGCTGTTGCTAGTCTGGCCACCGCGGGGTCTCCATGCTGGAGCCGGGTGAAATCGATGTTCACCCCCTTCGGGCGCGTATGCCGCTAGATCGACGTTCGGCGTGCCGGCCGTGTCGCAGGCTCGGGGCCGTACGTGTCGTTCGGGTCGGCACCCGCAGCGATGACGTCCTTGCGAGCGAGCCGGACGGCCGACGCAACCAGGACGAGCGGGGTCGCCCAGATGACGACGGCGTAGCCGGCGAGGCTGAGCGTGCTGATCCCGAGCACGCCGGCGACGAACGCTCCGTGGAAATTCCACGGGATGACGCTCGAGAGCAGCGAACCCGAGGCGGCAATCGACGCGGACTGTGTAACCGGTTCGAGCCGCGCCGACTTGAACTTGTCCCGGTAGGTCTCGGCGCTCACGATGATCGCGACGTAGGGGTCGGCCATGGCGAGGTTGAAACCGGTGGTGGTCGCCGCCGAGGCGACGATGAGTCGCGCCGACGTCCTGGCCCAACGGAGCAGCGGTGCGATCGCTACGGCGAGCATGCCGGTTCTCGACATCAGGCCGCCGTACGCGGACGGCACGAGGATGAGCCACACCGTCGGGAGCAGGCCGACGGCGCCCCCGCCGAAGAAGATGCTGTTCAGCTCGACGGTCGGGCTGTCGAGGTCGAAGCCGTTGGCCATCGTCTCGATGCTGACCTCCGCCCATTGAACGATGTAGGTCTGGTCGTCGTCGGCGAGCCGCTCAATCAGGTCTCGCCTGGGTGACGCCGGCGATCACCACAGCGGACAGCGCTCCGCCGAGCACGGCGAAGAACGCCGAGGACTTCGTCGAGATGATGAACACGAGGAGCAGCGGGAGCAGACACAGGAGCGATACCGCGAACTCGGTCTCGATCACCTCTGTCATGGCGCCGCCGTCGAACGATCCGCCGCCGTCGCGGATGCCGAGGTAAATCATCAGCGGCAAGCGTTGCGACCCAGCCCGGCGCCACGAGGCGAGCCATGATGCTCGATTGGCGAGCCGGCGTGACGCCACCGACCATGTCCGTGGTCAGCACGAGTGTGTCGGAGACCCTGGCGATGCCGTCGCCGGTGAACGCTCCGGCCACCACCGCGGCGGCGGCAACCTCCGGTGAGAGTCCCATCAGTGGAGCCAACGCGACGAACGGGACACCGAGCCCGGCGACGGTCGTGAACGAGCTTCCGAGGACGAGGCCGATCAACCTCGCCGCGATCAGCGCGACCGGGTACAGAATCGTCGGTGTGGCGAGCTCGGCGCCGTAGGACAACATCGTCGCGATCTTCCCGGCGAGCAGCAGCGACGAGACGAGCATGCCGATGACGATGATGAGGAAGAAGGTGGCGATCGCCGAGATGATCCCGCCGACCATCGACTCACCGAGGAACTCTCGTGGCCGGTCGTGTGTGGATCGCGCGGCGATCAGCACGGCTGCTGACAGGCCGAGGGTCATCGCCACCTGCAACGGACCGCTGTCGACCTCGCCGCCGAACAGGGCGACCGACAGCAGGATCGCCGCCACCATTGGTTCTGGATGCTCGTCTCGATCATCGGCGACATCTTCGCCAGCGACATGTCGGGCTGGGGCAAGGCCGGCTGGTCGCTGTTCCGGGTGACCTAGTGTCTTGTCAGGCTGATTCGGTGGATATGTCGGTTGTGGTGACTTGGGTGCAGTAGCCGGCGAGTCGTTCCAGGATTTCGTCGGCGGTTTTGTGCCAGACGAACGGTTTCGGGTCGAGGTTCCATTGCTTGATCCAGGCGTTGATATCGGCGGTGAGCTCGTCGACCGAATCATGGGTGCCGCGTTGGAGTTGTTTGGTGGTTAGTGCCGAGAACCAGCGTTCGACCAGGTTCATCCATGACCCATAGGTCGGGGTGAAATGCATGTGGAACCGTCGATGGCGAAGGAGCCAGCGTTGCACGAGTGGCGTCTTGTGGGCCGACAGGTTGTCCAACACGATGTGGACATCCAACTCGTCGCCGACGTTGCGGTTGATCTTGTTCAAGAACCTCACGAAGTCTTTCGAGGTGTGGGTGTGGCGCAGATCCGAGATCACTTCACCGGTGGCGAGGTTCAACGCGGCGAACAAGTCGATGGTGCCGTTGCGCTTGTAGTCATGGGTCGCGCGACGTGGGGTGGTTGGCAGCATCGGCAAGGTCGGTGCGGTCCGGTTCAACGCCTGGATCTGTGGTTTCTCATCGACACAGAACACTGCGGCCGATACCGGCGGCGACATGTACAGGCCGACGATGTCGCGGATCTTGTCGACCAGCAGCGGATCGGGCGAGATCTTGAACTCGTCCTGCCGCCACGGTTGCAGACCGAACGCTTTCCAGATCTGAGAGATCGTCTCATGCGACAGGCCATGCTTGGCCGCCAGGCTACGCGTGGACCAATGGGTCGCATCGGGTGGTGTGGTCTCCAACGTGTCGATGACGATCGCTTCGACCTGATCATCGGTGATCGTGCGGGCCGCGCCCGGCCGTGGCGCATCCAACAATCCATCGAGACGGTCAGCCACGAAACGGTTCCGCCACTTCCCGACCGTGACTGGATGACAGCCGACATTGGCTGCGATCTGTTTGTTGGTTGCCCCGTCGGCTGCTTGCAACACGATCTTGGACCGCAACGCCAACGCCTGGGCGGTGGACTGGCGCCGCGCCCACGACGTCAACGTCTTCCGCTCACTGCCTGTCAGTTCAATGACCGCTACCGGTCGTCCACGCTGTGCCATCTCAGTCTCCAATGCTGGTCCAACAACACTGGAGAACACGCCTCATCAACGAAAATTCCGGAACTCAACAAATATTTAGATAAACAACCTGACAGGACACTAGCTCTTACCCGCTGAAGCAAAGAAGCCCGCTGTTCTCGAAGGCGGAACCCATCCGGCGGTCGTCCGACTATTCGGCATGAGTGGAGCGGTCAAACAGCGTCTCAACCTCAGGGAGCCGGACGGGTTCCATGCCCAATAGGCGCGCCCAATCGCCCTGAAGACGATCAAGTTCCGGCTGGAGGTCAAACCACTCACCGATACCCCTTGAGCGAACGTCCGATGGAGCAGCTGTTCGATTTCAGCCCCTCCTGCCAACTGATGGACCAGTCGGATCCGTTGTGGGTTTCCAGTCTGGAGTTCGGCGATCCGGCTATCCGGACTCAACTTCGTCGTCATACCGATCTTGTACGAGCCTGCAGACTCGAGAATGTATACCCACGGTGGCCCTTCGACCCGACTGCTCGACAACCGGGGGTCGGTGGCTGGAGGCGGTGTTGGGCTGGTTCTGACGACGTCAGAAGGCGACTCGCTCGAGCACGGAAAGTCAGGGAGGTTGATCGGCGCCGCCGCCTGCCATTCGTAACGGTCGATGTCAGCCCGATAGTCATGGCGATCAGCGAGGTGTTCGAGAGCGAGTCGGAGGGTGCCCAACAGGAGCGGCTCGCCCTCGAAGGGAATCCAGCCAACCTTGACCTTGGCTTGGATGTCGACGACCCAGGCGTAGACGTAGCCGTCGCCGTCAGTAGCGACGTTGACATCCGTGAACTTATTACGTCCGGTGGCTGACCAGAACGAGGGCCGATCCGCGGCGCCAACAGATTCGAGAATCGACTCAGTGGAAAGCATGGCTCGGTAGAGGGAATAGGGGAAACGTACGATGTGTAGTATGCACTCCAGGCTCCTCGGGTGGGCAAGCGGACCTGCTCAACGGTGCCCGACCCGCACTCTTGTCGGGAGCAGCGATTTGTGTCGCTTGTCATCACGATGTCATCAGAACTACTACAACGGGCCGGAATAACTGCGATCCATCGGAACGCCAGCCGTCCGAAGTCCCTGTAGACACCCGGATTCCTAGACAGGTCGACACCTATCGGACCAGCTGAGGAGCAGTTCAAGTCCCCCCTTCGACACACTTGTCAGTACACCGTATTGGGTGTGCTGGGGCTACGTGAGTCCCAGCACGGTGATGAGCGCGTCGTCGATCGACCAGAGCTCGTCTGGCGAGAGGTATCCCACTCGGTCGCCAAGCCGCTGAGCGTCAACTGCTCCGAGTTGCTCGACGAGGACGCGCGTCGTGTCGCCGGCAACGGCGATCTCGGGGCGGAACGAGGCGGGTCGGGCGCTGCGCGAGGTTGGGGCGACGATCACGACTGAGCGAGGAAGCAGCTCATCGGCTTGAACCACGACGCCATAGCGCACGCCCTGTTGTTCGTGGCCTACACCCTTGGGAGCTCGGAACCGGTAGACCTCACCCCGGCGCACGCATGGACTCCATGAGCGAGGCGACGGCAAGCATCTCTTCGCGGTCGGCCTCATCGGCCTCGAGCGCCGCTGCTTCGGCGGCGAGATCTCGCCCTCGCCGGAGCCGAGCTGCAGAGGCAAGAAGTGAGGATCGGATTGCCTCGGATCGGGTCAGTCCGGATGATTCGAGCGTCTGCAGGGCACGCTCGGTCTCCTCGTCGAGCCGGACAGAGATTGCTTTGGCCATACCTTCAGTATGACGAAACGTGATACGTGATGCAACCTGGCTCACCCACATCAGACTGCTGGTGGCAACCCGATCCATCGGCTCCGGTGGCGTGGGTTAAGGGTTGCACTCGCCCCTCCGACACGAGAGTTAGTACACGGCGGCCGCATCGTTTCACGGCCAGGAATGGACGGTGGGAGATGCTGGGCCCAACACTGCGCTGAGTGTCGTGAGGTCGTCGGGGTCGCCGGTGAGGATGTCGTGGCCGAGGCGTACGGCGGTGATCACCACGTGGGCGTCGACGACGTCTGACGTCTTGGTTTGAGCGAGAAGCTGTCCGACTGGGCGCCCGTCATCGAGTGGGTGGATCAAGATGGTCTTGAGGAAGGCTGCGAGGCGCGCTTGGCGCGATCCGCCCCGCCATACCTGAGCCACGACGGGTTGGGTGGTGTGGAGGGCGATTTCGGACCTGCTGGCGGCCGTCAGGAATGCGTGGGCGGCTCGCTCGCTCCGATCGATCGAGATCAGGAACCCGGCGTCGAGAATCACAGCCCGTAGCGGTCGGCCATAGCGGCAACGTCTTCCTCGTCGATCGGGCCTTGTTCGCTGTCCCATTCGGCGAGGAACGAGCGGAGGGCACTCTGGCGTTTCCGGTCGGCTGCGAGATTGCGGAGGGCTTGGCGGATTGCGCTCGAGCGCCCGCCGTATTCTGGTGCGAGCATGTCGAGCAGGGCTTCGTCTTCGTCGTCGAGTCGTACCGTCGTGGTGCTCATGGACTGAAGTGTAGCACGACTGTGCTACGTTGGCCAACCGTGGGCTCGACGGCCCTGCGAGCCGGGCTTCTTGTCGCTCGCTCCAGTTTGATCCAGTAGCCGCGACGGCGTGGGTTAAGGGTTGAACTCGCCCCTCCGACACAAGCGTCAGTACACGTCTCGTGCTTCGGCGTTCCCGTTTGTTGGTTGCCTTCGAAAGCTGATGTGCTACATTGAAGCACATGTCTGAAGTTGGGATTCGTGCACTGAAGCAGAATGCGTCGGCGGTGGTGGCTGAGGCTGCTGCTGGGGAGACGGTGACGATCACTGATCGTGGCCGTCCTGTCGCCCGCATGTCGGCGATTCCGAAGTCGCGTCTGCGGGCGCTAGTCGAAGAAGGTCATGCTCGGCCTGCGCGTGGCAGGTTGATCGATCTGCCGGCCCCCGAGCCTGGGCCCGATCTGTCGAGAGCGCTGCTGGAGATGCGAGACGACGAGCGGTACTGAGGTGGCGTTCTACGTTGATACGTCCGCGTTGGTCAAGCTGGTGGTTGCCGAGTCGGAGACCGCAGCACTCCGGGCATGGTTGAACGAGCCGGGCCGCGAGCTTGTGGCGTGCGATTTGGCTCGGGCCGAATTGATGCGGGCTGTTCGCAGAGCGGTGCCAGACCGAGTGCTGCAGGCGCGTGGAGTCCTGGATGCTGTCACGCTGGTCCACGTGACGCCGGCGGTATTCGAGGATGCTGGCAGGCTCGACCCGCCTGGGCTGCGGTCACTCGACGCGATTCATCTCGCTGCCGCGCTCGACCTCGGAGACGACCTCGAGGGATTGATCACATACGACGACCGTTTGGCAGATGCAGCGGTCTCGAACGGCGTTGCCGTCGTCGCGCCACGATGACGATTGCGGGGGTGTCGCGTTGCTAATGGTTTGCTAATGGCATCTAGCACCCTGGAGCGGTATCGAGCGGTAGAGGGTAGGGAGCGGATTCGGTGGTCGCCAGATGCCGCTGTAGGACGCTGGCTACCGCAGGACGACGCCAAATGCCGCCAAGGGGAGGTTTGTTCAAGTCCCCCCTCCGACACACTCGCTAGTACACGCGCCGGTCCGGTGGACGGGGGCCGTCGTGGGTCAGCGCAAGGTGTTGCTCTCAGGCTTCGTCTAGCAGTCGATGGCGGCCTGAACGGCGGCGCATGCCTCGGCCAGTCGGGCCGGCCGTAGTGCGCAGATCTGGTCGACAAGGTAGGCCTTGGGGACGACTCTGAGATTGTCGAAGCTCGCAACGCAGTCCGTTGGCATGCCATCGTCGGTTCCGAGTCGTAGCTCGGTCGGCATTCCCCTGATCGTGCGGGTGACGGGTGCTGCGAGGACGCTGTTCAGGACGGGGATCGCGGCGGAGCGGGTCATGATGAGGAACGGGCGGCGACCGACGTCCTCGATCTCGCCCCACCAGATCTGCCCTCGATCAAGAGTCGTCACCATGGCTCGTCGAGGATTGCTTCGCGCAAAGATGCGAGCGCCGCGTGCTCTTCGGTTTCGGTTGGTGGTTGCCGTGTGTAGCCGTCGATGACGGCTCGGTCGGTCTGACGTTGGAGTTCGAGTTTCATGATGGCTTCGATGCCGGCTCGGACAGCGGCGGCTCGGCTTTCGTAGGCTCCGCTCTTGACGAGCTCGTCGAGGTCCGAGAGGAGCGGCTCGGGCAGTCGTACGGCGATCTGTTCGGTGGCCACGCGAGCAGTATACCGGGTAGGGATGCCAGACGGTATGCGATCCAGTGCATTCCGGGTCCAGCGCCACCCGAAGACTGCCTGATCAGGTCGCTGTGAGTCTCACCCAATCAGATCGTGTGCGGTGAGGGTTAACGGTTGCATTCGCCCGCCGACACATGCATTGGTACACGGCGGGCCGCCGACCTGCTTCGCCGTCTCAAAGATGTTGAGGCACCAATCGACCCGCCGCACTAGTTCGCATCCTCGCTCGTGCCCGCTCGCTTTGCGAGAGTCTTGATGCGCCAGCACTGCTGGATCGGTCGAATCTCTTGTGACTCTTCGTTGAGCGACAGTCGACCGGCGGTTGGCTGAGGGACGGTCAGACATTGCGAAACGCATTGCAGTTCGTTATGCTGATTGCATGGCTCAGTTGGTGACTCGGGTGGAGGATGAACTTGCGGCTGCGGTCGATCAGCTCGTGGAGGCTGGCATAGTCGGGAGTCGATCGGAAGCGGTGCGGCTTGGTCTCGAACGGCTTGTCGACCGTTTCCGTCGCGATGAGATTGGGGCCCAGATCGCCCGTGGATATCGAGATCAACCGCAAAGCGACGCAGAGATCGGGTGGGCGGATGAGTCTTCGGTGCGGATGATTGCCGAGGAACCTTGGTGAACGTTGCGCCGATGCAGGGCGAGATCTGGTGGGCAGAGGCGGAGGACAAACGGCGACCGGTGTTGGTAGTGACGCGCAGTGATGCTGTGCCGGTGCTGACCTGGGTCATTGTCGCGCCTGTGACTCGGACCATTCGTGAGATCCCTACGGAGGTTCGGCTGGGGCCGAGTCATGGGCTCCCCGACGAATGTGTGGCCTTGTTTGACAATCTGCAGCCGATCCGGCGCTCTTTCCTCACCCAACGAGCCGGTGAACTCCAGATCGACGAACTCGATGAGATCTGCCATGCGCTTCAAGCACTTGCGGACTGCTAACTCCCTCGGGAGTCAGGCCGCTGCGAGGCCTATCCAACCCGACCGTGTGGGGTGAGGGTTAGGGGTTGTAATCGCCCCTCCGACACGTTTGGCATAAGCCCTGGTCAGCACCCACGATCGACTGGCGGCACAGGGGAGGTGACTCCAGTCGCCTATCTCTCTCAGCCCCATTGGACGAGGGGCCGGTATGGCGCCGTGTCAGCAGCCGGTTGCAGCTTGGAGTGTCCGGCAGGCCTCGGCCATGCGGGCGGCGGGGAGGGTTGTCACCTTGCGGCGGAAGGTGTCCCGAGGAATCGTGTGGACGTTGTCGAAGTTGACGACGCTGTCGGTCGGGACGCCGTCGGCCTGCGTCAGTTCGAGTTCGGAAACGAGCCCTCGCCGCGTCCACGTCAGCGCGGCCACGACGATGGATCCGATCCGATCTGCGACAGGATCGCGGGTCAGGACCAGCACTGGTCGATCACCGCCAGGTGTGGCGGCGAACCAGATTTCACCCCGTTGCATCGCTCATCCAGTCTGACCAGTCTTCGGCTGGACCCCAGTCGGCGATCTCGAGCAACGCTTGTTCGCCTTCGTCGAGGGGTGATGCGGCCCAACGTTCGGCGTCGCCCTCGGATGCCAATTGGTCGAGGTGGCGGCGTAGGGCTTCGCGCAGCAATTCCGAACGGTCGATGCCGAGCGCCTCGGCCCACCGCTGAGCTTCGTTGGCGTCATGATCATCGACCCGGAAGCTGAGCATCGTCATACAAAGAGCATACTTCGTATGACGCTCGTTGGCCACCGGCAACAATGCCGGCATCGGCAACCTCGACCCGACGAAGCTCCTACGCTGCCACCAGTTCTGCGCTCCGATGGGCAGCGTGGGCTTCGGGTTGAAGTCGCCCCTCCGACACGTTTGGTGTACGTCCCGTTCAGTGCGTTGTGGATGTTGATGTGGGGACTCGAGAGTGCTGTGCGCCGATCGAAGAGGTGCGGGCTGGTCGAGTTCGGCTCGCTCTTCACGTTGGCCGATCGAGATTGCCGGGCGTCGGACGGGGTTGAGGAACCGACGGAGGCGTTGTTGCGAGCGCCTGCGATCCCACACGCCGTCGTGGAGCAGGGGGGCGGTCACATTCCGAACACCTACCGCTGGTAGACCATGGCCACGACTTCGTTTCCCCCGGTGTCGAGGAACTGCGTGAGACTGCCAACGGTTGGTACCTCGATCTCGTCGTAGGTGATCGTGTCTTCGTTGGCGGTCACTCGTTCGCGGATCAACGCAAGGTCGTCCACGGCCACGGTGCACGTGAAGCCGCGGGTCCCGCTACCGGTGACCGGTTGGTCACGGGCGTGAAGCGCACCATGAATCCCGGGATGGTCGTCGTCTCCTGTCGACACGTCGTAGAAGCCAGGCGGGCCACGACAAGGACCCAACAGGTCCTCGTCCGGACCCACGAAGAAGGCTCGTGGACGTTGCACCAGCGCGCGCCACGTTGCGGCCGGCACAGGGTCGACGTCAGCGGTCGCGGGCCACGTCGCCGATGGCGAGCACGATCGCTCCACTCCGTTCTTCGGTATCGACCAGGCGATGTGCCTCGACCGCCTCCTCCATCGGCAGCACCCGATCGACGATCGAGTCGAGCTCTCCCGCGTCGATCATCGTCGCCAGCTCTCCCAGGATCGCCGGGCTCTCGTCGGCGAACCGAAACAGCAGCCGGCGATCCGAGCGACGCGACACGAGCGGCGCCCGCAGCATCGTCAGCAGGCGTGCCGAAGACGGCGTCTCCCGGCGAGTGCCCGTCCACCCGGTCGCCGACCGACTCGACCACCCCTGCGAAGTACATCCCGAGCACCGTCCTGCGGGGTCGGAACACCCCCACTGCGAGGCGCAGCGGCAACCAGAACCACTTGATCGACTGATGGAAGCTGCGCAGCTCGCAGTCGGTCTTGGTCGCCTCGACCGCCTGCACTCGGATCAGGATCTCCTCGTCGCCGCACTCGGGTCGATCCATCTCGGTGAGCGAGAGCACCTCGGGGCCCCCGTACCGCTCGTAGGCGATCGCCTTCATCCAACCTCCCCTTCGCTGGGCCGACCGTACCTCGCTGTCGAACGACGAGAGCTCCCGGATGAGTTCGGGGCCCCGAACTCGGCGCACCGTGTCGAACAAGTTCCTGACATGCGGCCTCGTGCTGTCCCTCCCTCGTATTGTCCTACCTCGAAACCGGATCCTTGGCTCAGCTACGGTGCTGGGGTGCGAATAGCGATCGGCGGCATCGTCCACGAGACCAACACCTATGCGGTGGAGTCGTTCGGGATGACCGAACTCGACGCTTTCGATGTGCGTCGTGGCGATGGAGTTCTGCGTTACGAAGGTACGCGCACGTTCACCGGTGGCATGATCGACGCTGGCCGCGAGGGTGGGCACGATTTGGTGCCGGTGTTGCACACGTTCGCCCAGCCGTCGGGGACGATCGTGGCCGACGTGTATCGGAAGTTGGCGGATGAACTCGTCGAAGGGATCCGCGATGCGCTTCCGGTTGATGCCGTGGTGATCGACACCCACGGGGCCGGAATCGTCGATGGCATCGACGATTTGGAGGCTGATCTCGGGGAGGCGATCAGGGCCGTCATCGGCCCCGGCGTTCCCCTGCTCACGACCCTGGATCTGCATGGGAGCATCACCGAGGAGATGAACGAGGTCTACGACCTGATGCTCGGCGTGTATGACTACCCCCATGTGGACATGTACGAACGCGGTGTGGAGGCGATCGAGTCGGCGGTGCGGATCGTCTTGGGCGAGTGGCATCCGACCACCCACGTCGAGCGGCTTCCGCTACTCCTTCCGACGTCGACCACCGATGTCGCACCAGCGGCAGACATTCGCCGCCGGTGTCTCGATGTCGGCGTCGAGCCGGGCGTGATCCGGGCCGCGTTCTTTCATGGCTTTCCCTACACCGACATCCCGCAGGCGGGGGCATCGATCGTCGTCACCACGAACGACGATCCAGCGTTGGCCCGTCGGCACGCGCAGGCTCTGGCAAGAGACGTCTGGGATCGTCGCGAAGACTTTCGACACGAGACCCTCACGCCGGAGGTGGCGCTGCGGCATGCGATCTCGGTCGCTGCGGAACGTGGTGGTCCGGTCGTGGTCAACGACACCGCTGACAATCCCGGTGGCGGGACGCCCGGTGACGCGACCCATGTTCTGCGGGCGCTCCTCGAAGCCGATGTCGAACGGGCATGCTTCGGTTTCATCTACGACCCCGAGGTCGCAGCGCAAGCGCACGCCGCAGGCCCTGGTTCGGTGATCGACGTGAGGCTCGGCGGCAAGCATGATGAGTTGCACGGCGCGCCGCTCGAGCTCTCGGTCTATGTGAAGACGCTGTCAGATGGTCGCTTCGTCCATACCTCCCCGATGCTTGCCGGGGTGACGGCCAACTACGGCCCGATGGCGCGACTCCAGGTCGGGGGACGAGGGGGGATCGACGTGCTGGTCGGATCAGCTCGTTCGCAGGTGTTCGATCGCGAGGTGTTCGCCTTGCACGGGATCGACGTCAACGCATGCGATCTGGTCGTTCTCAAGAGCAGCCAGCACTTCCGGGCAGGGTTCAAGGATCTGGCGACCGAGATCCTCACGGCCGACAGCCCAGGGCTCACCACATTGCGAGTCGAGAACTTCGAGCACGCACGGGCCGACGGACCGCGGTGGCCCCTCGACCCGAACACCACCTGGATCCCCCAGGACTGATCAGACCCTGCCACGGCGGCAAATCGGGCAGCAGGCAACCGTTGGGTGGTGCCAGGCTCAGCCAGATTCGAGTTCCAGAACATCAAGGTGGCGGGTCCATGACCAGGGACAACGCCTAGCTGCCCTGCAATTCTGCACCCCACGGCCCGCGTGCACTTTGGGTTTCACTGCGCCCCTCCGACTGGTTTCGCGAAAGTCCTCGTCAGAGCGTTGTGGCTGGTGCCTGATGGGCGCTAGAGAGTCGAGTGCGGTTGCGATAGCGCCGAGCAGGATGCCGTCGTCGTCGCTGAGCGTGGGTCGGTCGATCTGGCGGCGTAGGACGTCGAGTTGGTGGCGTAGCACGACGATTTCGAGGTCCCTGGAGCGGCCGGAGCAAACGGCGAGGCGAGCTTGGCGGCGATGAGGCGGTAGAGAACTCGAGACACAGTGGATCAGCTTCGGCCGCGTTTCCCCTGTTCAACAAACACGACCGGGTATTCGACCCCACACGCCACCACCTACTCTGACCCGACGACGGTCAAGCGCGATAGATGCGCACGCCGGACACGTAGTCAGCGAGAGCCTCGAGGTCTTTGGGGTCGCTGGTCAACACGGCGCCTCCAGGTTCGGCGATCGCGACCACGATGGCATCGACCGCTGAGCCCTGATGGGCCAAGGCTCGGAGGGCGCCGGCGCGGCGCGCGAGGTGTTGGGGGAGGTCCTCGACGATGTCGCAGGTCTTGAGGAACCGGTTGACGTTCGCATCGTTGCGTTGCCGTCCGGTGATTGTCTCGGCGAGCACGACCGATGGAACAACTGGGGGCCACAGCCCTTCGGCCTTGAACACAGCGATCATCGCCGCAGCATCGGGCCGGCGCCGCGCGAGACGGCTCACGCCGCCGGAATCCAAGACCAGCACTGCTCAGTGCTCGGCAGCCGCTGTGGCCTCGCTCTTGATCCGCTGCGCGAGCTTGGTTGCCTTGGTGATCGCGGCCTGTGAGGGAGTGCCGACCTCGTCGATCAACTCAGCGAGGTAGCGGTCGGTCTCCTCCAGCAGCGCCTGCCGTTGAAGCTCGGACCGCACAGCGTCTTGCAGCAGCTCGGACGGCGAGAGCCCCCGGTCCTTGACCGCTGCGTAGAGTTCGTCGGGGAGGTACACCTGCATCCGTGGCATACGCCTATTGTACACATCCACGAGGCACCTGCCCGGTAGCGCAGGCGTGTCGCTTTGCTAACGAGTTGCTCGCGGCAGCCCACGGCAACAGCCGGAAGTGAGCGGCAACCGGCGGGGGGCGTCGCCGGAATCGCTGTGAACTACCGGGATCTGTCGCTTGCTGCCGCCCACACGTACCTCTTCGACCGCGAGGTCGAGGGCGTCGTCTTCGGACAGGTCGCTGTTGGCCGCAGCATTCGCCGCGAGCTCAGCCGTCGACGCGCCGGTTGAACCGGCCTTCGCATGCGCTTACCCAGCGGCTGCGGATGCGCAAGTGGATCGCCCTCGACGTCGCCGAACGGTACATCGAGGCGCTCCGGGTCCTGGCTGATGTCGTCCCGGATCCGGCCGAGGTCGAGTCGACTACTCGCGATGTCGACGATGACTACCTCGTCGCTCTCGCCAGATGCCGGATGGGGGAGGTGAGTTCAAGTCCCCCTTCGACACTCTGGAGTTGCTGAGGTTCCCCGGGTCACAGGCCCGCGGGTTCTGGTTTTGCCCAGATGTCGTTGCTTTGTCATCAGTTCGAAGTCGAACGGTTGGGCGTCGACCGGTCGGGCCGAGGCCGGAAGGGCTGTGTCGGGTACGGCGTGAGTTCGAACCTGCTCCGATCAGTCGGACTCGGGTCGACTTGGCTCGCATGACCGTGGACTTCTCGGCGGCTGTGCGGTCGTCGCGCGGATGCCGGTCGCCGTGGGTCGCGGAGATCGGGTGCCCCTGAACGGCGCTTGAGCTCGATCCACCGCAGCTTGGATGAGGTAGTCGCAGCTACGGTTCGGATCGTGCGACCAGAGCCGACCGTCACGTTCAAGACACCGCAACAACAGCACGTACGTCAAGTCGCCGACCTCCGTTGGGACTGGGCCGTCGAACGCGACCGTCCACCGCTACGAGAGCGCCGTGACTTCGCGCACGAGTTCGAGCGTTGGTGCGAACAGCACCGCAAAACCCGTGCATCATCGCCCTCAACGCCAACGACCAAGTCGTCGGCTTCGGATTCGTGGCGATCACGCCGAGAGTGCCCGCTGCGGACCTCGACGACGACCGCGCCGCTGCAGAGATCCAAGCCGTGTTCGTTGCTCCCGAACTCCGCAACGACGGCATCGGAGCACAACTCATCGACCACCTCATCAACCTCGCGAGAACGCGTTGAGCCGAGCGGGTCATCGTCCATTCCAGCGCAGGCGCCGTCACCGCCTACCACCGCGCCGGGTTCACCAACGACCCCATGACGATGAGCCAAACAGTGCACAGCACCAACCAAGTAACGCCGGCCACGAACTCCCCAAAAAGGTCGAACCGGCAATGCCTGATCCGCTCGAACTCACCACTCCTCGGCTCCGACTGCGAACCTGGACCGAAGCAGACTGCAACGACCTCGCCCAGATGATGGCCGACCCCGAAGTGATGCACGACTACGGCGGGCCAATCGACAAGGGCGAAAGCGATCGCAAACTCGACGACTACACAGCCGGCTTCGCTCGGGACGGCTACTCGCGCTGGCTCGTCGAATCCACCGTCGGGTCCGAACCTGCGTTCATCGGCTACGCCGGAGTGGCAGCCCACACAGACGTCGATCATCCGCTCGGTCCACACAGCGACGTTGGCTGGCGTCTCACCCGGCAGGCGTGGGGTCACGGGTACGCCACCGAAGCGGCCATTGCAGCCTTGAGCGACGTGTTCACTCGCATCGGATTGGCCGAAGTCGTGTCCTACACCTCAGCTGGGAACACTCGATCTCGAGCCGTGATGAAGCGACTGAATCTGGTGCGGGACAGCGAACGCGATTTCGTCGTCGACTACCCAGTGATCGGCGGATGGGCAGGATTGGTCTGGGTCGGCACGCCACCGCCTCCCTGACCGAGCTGCATCAACGGACGAGGACCACCCGCGAAGCACAACATAACGCACGCACGTATTCACGAACGCCAAGCCGAGGCCAGCACTCGACAACGAATCAGGCCCGAGTCGCACGCTGCATATTTCCGTCGCAATGGCGCTGCTGGTCAGAAACAAGATGGGCAGACTCGCGGCTGCCGTAACATCATCCGATGGACCTTGAGTGGGAGCAGGTGGTCATTGAGGCTCTCGACCCGGAGAGCCTCGGTCGATGGTGGAGCGACGCGCTCAAGTGGATCATCGTCAACGACGACCCGAACGAGTTCGAGATCCAGCCCCAAGCGAATCAGTTTCCGGGAATCCTCTTCTTGCAGGGCCGAGAGGCGAAGCAATTCAAGAATCGCCTTCATCTCGACTTCCGCCCGAAAGATCAGGTGGCCGAGGTCGAGCGATTGATCACGCTCGGTGCATCTCGCCTGGACGTCGGGCAGGGAGACGTGTCCTGGGTCGTCTTGGCTGATCCAGAGGGCAACGAGTTCTGTGTGCTCCAGGAACGCCAACCCGGCACGACCGATAACGATCACTCGTAACCACGACGCCCGATAGGCAGCACCCGCACAGAACGGCCCAATTGCAGTGCCCGACAATCGCATCGTCGGAACGAGCATGTGGCCGAGCAGATCTGGCATTCTGATCGACCCTGCCTGTACCTATGAGCTGAGGCCATATCGCGATGTGGCATGCCCGTAATAGTGCCGGTCAGGGACACCCCAAACGTTGCGTGACTCGGCACTGGCTTTACTCGTTCAGCAGTTGCTCCACGAGTCTCCGGCGCCAATGGATTCCACGAGGCCTTTCACCGGTTCGCGAGATAGCTGACCCCGGAGTCCGCTTGATTCGGTGGCTCCTCGAAGCGTGAACCCGTACTCGGTGTCAAACGCACAGGGGTCTTCGGTGACGACCAGGTCGTCGCCATAGGCTGCCATCAAGTCCTCGAGCGTTGACCCGATCGTGATCCCCTCGGCCGTGCCCAGTGTCTGTTGAGGGGCACCGCCCGTGTACACGTAGCCGCGTAGGTTCGGTGGTGCCTCGAGTATCTCGAATTCCGTGCCAGCGGCGGCGGTCCAGTCGCCGATGATGACCACGAGTCCGAGGCTGTCCCACTCAGCGAACCGGAGGTAGTTGAAGCACGGGAGGCCGCTCGTGGGGGAACAAACCGATTCCTCGGTGGACGCGGCTTTGTTGATGATGTCGGACGTCGGCTGACCATACAGTTGCACGAGGGCGGTGATGGCCTCGTCCTCGGTGTCACCGATCCTGACTCCGTCGAGTCCGTCCCCTCGTAGAATTGCCGACTGGGGAAGAGCCGTTGGCGTGGACGGCGACGCCGTGTCTGTCGATGTGCTCGGTTCGGCTGTCCCAGTGGTCGTCTCCGAGGCCTCGGGCTGTCGAGTTGTCGACGGAGCAGTGGTGTCCTCGGCGACGCACGCAGTCACGACGAGAAGCACGAGCGCAACCACGTGGGTCAACACCCGGGTTCTCATCATGGACTCCTCCGTACGTCCGAGCATGTTGGGACTCACACGCTGGAGGCAGAGTCGAAGGTCATAGCGTTGGGCACGGCCAAGTGGGCAAGGACATTACCCAGAGATCGACACACCAACGTGCGCAGTCGGGATCTCCGACGCCGCACCTGAGATCAATAGATCAACTCCGTATCACTGCTCCGGAATGGCGTGTTCGACTTCGGTGAGCAACACGTGGGCGATGCGCCACATCCAGTCCGACGATTCGTTGCTTCCGAGCCGGTAGTGGAGGCAGGCCTGCTGCCGTCCGCTGTCCCGCCAACCGTTCCACATTGGCGAAGGCAGCCGTTGTCTGGCTTGTTCGACGATCGGATGCGGTCGGCGGGCGAGGCTGGCTGGGACACGAATCGGATAAAGCGCTCGCCGGCCTGCCTGTGTCGCCATCGGATGCTGCTTTCGTGTCGCCCGTCTGGGACGACACGAGCGAATGTGCGACCGGCCATCGCAAGGCCGCTCGGCTGGCGCAACAGGCAGGCAACTGGCGCGTCCGCTGGTGGGTGCGAGACTTGCGACGATGCTGACGATCCATGGCACCCGGAAGTTGTTGGCGAAAGTGAAACAGCCGGCTGTCGATGCGACGGTGACCGCGACGGGGGAGCTCGGTGACTGGTACGCCACCGATCTCAGCTGGCGGCCGGGCATGGCACTGTTTGTGAACGAAGCGGCGTTGCTGCCGGTCCTGTTGCCGTTGGCGCCGGCGGCGACGTTGGCGGCCCGGTTCCCGGATCAGCTCGGGATCGTGCTGGCTTCGATCGACTGCCCGGCCGAGTTCACGCTGGCCGAGGTGGAGCACGCCCGGACGGTGGCGTGGGCGAAGACGGCGAATCACGCACATCACGCCACGCGATGCGGTTCATGCCCTGTCGGGCATCGACCGTCCATCGCCGGGATAAGCAATCCCAGCCGGATCTCGCATCGCGCCGAGACCATGAGGGCGTCTTGGAAGGCCAACTACGCTGCGGCCGTGACCGACGATCCCGACTACTCGCTGCTCGACCGGGGAGGCGTCAGCGCCCAGATCTTCTTCCCCCGACCCGATCCATCCCCGACACCGGCGGGAGCGACCGATCATGTCGTCGAGGTCGGCGACGGTGTGTCGATCGCTGCGAGGCGCTACGAGATCGACGTTCACGGTGCGACGATCGTCTACTTCCACGGCAATGGGGAGGTGCTCGGCGACCACGACCGCATCGCTCGGCTCTACCACTCGATCGGGGCGAATCTGTTCGTGTTCGAGTTTCGCGGCTATGGCCGCAGCACCGGGTCCCCGACGATCGAGCATCTCGTCGCCGACGGCGCCGTGTGCGGGGCAACGAGCGCTGGAGCTGCTCGACGCGGACGGCTTCGATGGTCCTCGTCTGGTGATGGGACGCAGCCTTGGCGCCAACCCTGCGCTCGAGGTTGCCGCGCGGGTTTCCGGCTACTGCGCTCTGATACTCGAGAGTGGCGCCGGGAACGTGGGGCGGTTCGCTCGCCGCCTGGGACTTCCTCCCAGCGCGGAGTTCGATCGGCTCGTCGCCGCCCACGAGGCGAAGCTGGCGACGATCACGATGCCCACCTTGATCATCCATGGGCTACTCGATGACCTGGTCCCGGTCGACAACGCACTGGCAACCGCCGAGCTCCTGACGGCCAGCGAGGTGACGACTGAACTGGTGGAAGGCGCCGGTCACAATGACCTGCTGCTGGTTGACCCCGGCCGCTATATCGAATCAATCGCCCGATTGGTCGAGAGGGCGCAGGCTTGATCGGGATGCCACCGGTTCATCCCTCGTTGCTCGGTTCTCCTGCCAGCATGTCCCTCTGTGCCGGGCGAGAAGCCGGGGAGAAGCCTGCCGGGATGGACGGCTGAGGCCGCAGTCGTCGTCGGCTTTGCGGAATGGTCCTTGGAGGTCACGTGCAGGGGTTCCAGATCGGGCAGATGGTAGAACCCGCTCGACACCACAGCTCGGCACCGATCGTCGCGCGTGTTGTCGCGCACTCGGGGGCGATCGGGCCGCGATCTGCCGGTCTCGGCCCCGTCACCCGCCCTACCGGCACGAGGAGTGCGGGGTCGGGTGGCGACCGAAGTGAGCGTTACCGGAGGGATAGGCCGCCAGGGCGAGTGTCTCAGCGCTCGGCGGCGCGTTGCCCCTCGGCAACCGACAGCGAGGCGAGGTGGGCGTTCTCCTGATTGGCAACAGTCAGCTTCACGCGTTCGATCCGCCAACCATCTGGCTTTCGGACCCCTTCGTGGTCATAGAAGCCGACCACGAGCCAACGGTTGTCGCTCCCGTCGGGAACCAGGTGCGGAGCGAGCCAATGCTCAGCCCGAATGTGCGCTCTGATCTGAGCCCGATCACCGTCGATCTTGATGCGGAGACTTGTGGCAACGTGATGCGTGGCTTCGTGTCCAGCGAACGCGCTCACCCTGCGGGACGTTGACCCAGCCCGAAGGACTGGCCACAAAATCCAAGGAACCGTCGGGTTCCCCGACCCTCTCCAGGACGCACGTCACGCCCCCGCGCTGCTCGGGCCTGACTTGGACATCTGCTTGGCGACGCGGTCGGGGCCGATGGCCACTGCCATCGGCGCCGATGGTGGTCACCCGATTCCTCCGAAATGGCGTCAGCGATTGCTGCGGTCGGAAGCGTCGTAGGTGATGGTTCCGTCGAGGCTGACCTCGAGGTGCCCACTGAGGCCGTCTGAAGCGAACCAGACGGTGCCGGCGAGCAGGTCATCCTCGCCCAAGGACACCTGGGCGAACCGTCCGGTGCCCGTGGTGGCGACAGCCTCGAACGTGATCGACGCAGATCCGTCGGTGTCGACCGGGCCGACCTCGCTGATGTACTCGATTTCGATCGTGTCACCGTTGGCGGCCGTCCACGTAATGAAGTTCGTCGGGTGCGAGAGGCACGCTTGGCCGTAGCTCTCGAACCTTCCGAGGTGGGTCGCGAAGGCACGGAGCAACCAGGAACAGCAGAAGTGCTGCAGATCGCGTCCGGATCTGTCATCGGTGGAAGAGGGCGGGCATGTATACCCGAACGATTCCCGCAACGACCGGTCGTATCTGGACCCGGTCGACCCGGTCGACAACACAATCCCAAGCACTAGATCTAGATGTCGTGAGTCCGGCGACCACGGCGGCGAGCCCGGCGACCAATCCTGCACCGGCGCCTTCTTCGAGGAGGTACAGCGTCTTGGCGACTTGGGGATCCTGCTCCAGGGTACGGACCGCAGCAGCAGCCCCGGTCGCGGCACCGGAAGAAGCGATGGCTGTGGCGATGACCAGGCCGCCGCCGAAGACCAGTGCGGCCTCGCGTTGGGCACCCCAGGAGTCGATTCGTGTGCGCAGTTCAGCAGCGAACCACAGACCGAAGAATGCGCCAACCTCGAGCAGTGTTGTTCGCAGTTCGAGGTCGCTGTGGCGCCCGGCCCAATCGCCGGCAATGGTCTCGGCACTCTGGTTGCGGTCCTCGAGAGATGACGACCCAACGATCAGGCCAGCCAACACGAACCCGCAGAACAGCACCCCGGCGAGGCCACCCACGCGCGCACCCACGTGATTCGAGCGGATCTCGAGCCGCGGCGTTCCGATCTGATCTCCGGCCGTGGTGGCTCCACGCTGACGATTGCAGAGGTGTCGTGTTGCCGATGCTCGCTCTTGCCGAGGATGCTGATGGCATTCAGCATCCTCGAACATTGCGGTCAGGAGTCACCGGCGAGGTTTTCGAGGATCGTGTCGAAGTCGTCGATGAAGTTGAACGTGGCGTAGTCCGGTTCGTAGACCAGGTCGGCGTTCGGCATGTGGGCGGCGAGGTAGCGGCCCATGGCGGGAGTGTGGACGTCATCGAGGCCGCCCTGCCAGATCGTGGCCGGCACCATGATCTCCCCGAGATCGAATCCCCAAGGGCGAGCCGCGTTGCGCATCTCCAGAGCCATCGACGACGGGTCCTTGAACTGGTTGAGCAGATTCTCGCGCAGCACGGCCATGACCGGTGGTCGGCGGATGATCTCGCGGTCCGCCGGTGGACGCATCGCGATGAGACGTTCCGCCGCCTTGTCGGGGTTGCTGAGGGTGAGCCAGGCCATGAGCCGACCGATCGGTTCGAGAAGGAACGGTGCCCGCCGGGCGGCCCAGAAGGTGAACCGAACCTGGGGATTGGCGCCTTTGGTGACCCCAGGGGCGTCGAGTGGGCTGATGACGCTCAACAGCCCGAGGTGGTCGACTCGGTCAGGGTGAATGGCGGCCACCGCCAGCGCATAGGGGCTGCCGCCGGAGATCGCCAACAGACGAAACGAGGCGAGTTCGAGGTGGTCGGTCAGCTCGTCGAGATCGTCGACCCAGTCCAGGATCGACCGGTCGGGCTTGGGGGTGCTGCGGCCGAAGCCGGGACGGTCCGGGGCGATGACCCTGGCCCGGGCTCGATGAGCGGCATCGTCGAGTAGCGCCCAGACAGCGCTCGAATCCGGTGAACCGTGCACCGCCACAACCGGCCACCCTGTCGGGGCACCGAATTCCCGCCAGCCGAGCCCTCGGCCATCGGCGAGTTCGAGTGTCCGCGTAGTCACGATGCCATCCTCTCGCGGTCGGGCCGGCCCGACCAGTACGAGTTCGTGGTTCGGACCCGATCTCGGTGGCGGCACGTGAACGCCGTGTCGACAGTCGCGAAGTCACCTGCGACGGCCGCTTGGGAACGTCGCCCCAACACTCGTTTCTCGAGCGGGGGTGAGCGAACTCGAGTCATGGCTTGGCGCGACCGAACCGGCCGACCGGCTGAGCCCGACTGCGCTGCAGACCCGTGTGATCGTGTCGTTGCCGACCGGCCGGCCAGTCGATCAGCGGGCTTGCCGTGGTGGAGCACCTGGGCCATCGTCGGCGCACCGTCTCCGGGGTGGGACGGACCGGCCGCATCGTGCGGATGCCCGTGGGCGGGTGTGACTCAGCCACAGAGCTTCGAGAGCGGCGTGATCGCTGCCTGCGGAGCGAAGCTCTGATCGGTCGACGCCGCTGGGGCGTGTGGAGGGTCCGTGGAGGGCGTGGCGGCCCGTTGACGAAGAGACTCGGTCGGGCGGCCGGTCCTCGTGTCGTGGACGAGCCCCTACACGAATCAGCGACCGGCGTCAGAGGATTCATCGAGCCAGCCGAGATCATCCCACGCAATGGTGTAGGCAAGACCGTGCCAGTCGGCGAGCATCACCTCTGCGGTGAATCCATCGCCCGACGTCGCCACGATCACGAGGCGGCTTCCCTCGACGATCGACTCCTCGACCACGACCGATCGCGATCGTCCGTTCCGAAACAGACCCTGTGTGCGCTCGACGAAAACGTCGATCCGGCTGGGGATGGCCGCAGGCACTATTCGGTCGGGTGGATGGCGTCCCGTTCGGGC
Organism: uncultured Acidimicrobiales bacterium; assembly: GCA_963700755.1. Classification (GTDB taxonomy): domain Bacteria; phylum Actinomycetota; class Acidimicrobiia; order Acidimicrobiales; family SZUA-35; genus JBBQUN01. Next base: position 393,664 of record CAVOYW010000011.1, on the reverse strand, counting down.
CTGTTCACGGCGGGGCCGTGCGGCCGACCGCTCCCCGTTGGCGCATTCGAGAGAACGTTCCAGGTCGACGGACTGGCGGTCTACGATCTGCTGATCGAGGTCGGGCAGTGTCCACCAAGCATGAGGCAGGGCGAGGCGATGATCGGACAATCGAGCTTCTCGACGAATGAGTGGCGGGGGCGCGCAAGCAGCCCATTCACCACACTGAAACACCCGGCTTCCGGTGGACGCGGCATGGTGGTCACCAACCATCCGCTGGGCTCGGCCGCCGGGGTCGAGATGCTGGCCGCCGGGGGCAACGCCATCGATGCTGCGGTGGCGTCGTTGTTTGCGTTGACCGTTGTCGAGCCCATGATGGTGGGAATTCTCGGCGCAGGCATGTCGACGTTACGTCTGGCGGATGGCTCGTATCACTTCATCAACAACTACACCACCGCTCCAGCCGCGGCTACTGCGGACATGTACCGACCGGTGTCCGATCGCTGGCCCGAGTATCAGACCGTGCAGGGCCGAACGAACGACGTGGGGGTGCTGGCCACGGGGGTGCCCGGCACGCTGAAGGGCTGGACCGAGACGCTGGCGCAATGGGGCACCTTGAGCTTGGACGTCGTTCTGCAGCCTGCGATTCGCTATGCCCGCCGGGGTTTCGTCGCGACGCGTTATCTCAGTGAGATCATTCACAGCTGCGCCGCCGACCTGGGGCGGTTCCCCGAGACCGCCAAGACCTGGCTGCCGGATGGGCGTCCCCTGCAGGCCGGCCAACCGGTCCGCCAAGGCGACTATGCCGCCACGCTGAGCGAGATCGCCGTGAACGGCCCGGATCTTCTGTACGGAGGAGAACTGGGTCAGGCCGCCGTGGCGTACATCCAGCGCGAAGGCGGCATCATCACCTTGGACGACCTGCGCAACTATCGCACGATGCCTGCGAAGGTCGTGCTCGGCACATATCGCGGCTACGACATCGTCGGCCCGCCACCGCCAACCGCCGGCGGTGTGCACGTGATCGAGATGCTGAACATCCTGGAAGGGTTCGACGTCGGTGCTCTGGGGTTCGGGACGGTCGATGGGCTGCATCTGCTGGCCGAGGTCATCAAGATGGGATTCGAGGATCGTCGTCAGTTCATGGGCGACCCTGCATTCGTGGAGGTGCCGGTCGAACGACTCATCGACAAGGCGTACGCGGATCGGCGACGCCAAGAGATCGATCCAGACCGGGCGCGAACCGTACAGACCGCGTACACCGGTGAGTCCGACAGCACCACGCACGTGGCTGCCGCCGATGCCGACGGAAACGTGATCGCCGCCACCCACACCATCCACGCCGTGTTCGGATGCAAAGCAACGGTGCCTGGCACCGGCATGCTGCTCAACAACACCATGAACATCTTCGACCCTCACCCCGGCATGGCGAACTCCATCGCTCCGGGCAAGCGCGTCACCAGCAGCATGTCGCCGATCATCGTGGAGCGAGACGGCCGGCCGGTGTTCTGCGTCGGCCTGGTCGGCGGGGTGCGTATCTTTCCGTCCGCGTTGCAGGCCATCGTCAACGTCATCGACCACGGCATGTCACCCCAGGAAGCGGTGGAGGCGCCCCGTATCTGGACCTTGGGGGAAGAATTGGAGTTGGAGCCCGCCATACCCGACGCTGTCGCAGACGGTCTTCATGCGCGCGGCCACCGCATCGCTCGACGGTCCACAGTCGGAGCCGGCATGGGCATGATCTACCTGCAGGAGCAATCCATGACCGGTGCCTCCTGCTGGCGTTCCGACGGCACCCCCATCGGCATCGGCGGTGGCATGGCCAAACCAGGACTGCGTTTCGAAGTCTGATCGGTGACCCGGTGGTCATCACCGGCACCGTGGGACCGGTCGGAATCGTGTTGCCGCGGGCTCGGCGCGGGCGTCTTGGCCTTGGTCGATCAGCTGCTGCGCAGGGAGTAGGTGAGCACGGCGTTGCCGGCGGGAGTGATCGTGGCGTCGACCAGGTCGAGTCGGGTGAGGGGAACCGAGTCGTCGAACAGGCGCCGTCCCTCGCCGGTCACGGCGGGGTGAATGGTCAGGGTGAGGGTGTCGATCAATCCGGCGAGGAAGAGCCGGCGCACGGTTTCGACTCCGCCGGCCACGCTGATGGAGCCTTCGGTGTCGGATGCGCGGAGTGTCTCGAGGTAGTGAATCGGGTCGCCGTTGACGAGCTGACTGTTCCAGCCGAGGTCGCCCGACAGGGTGGCGGAGATCACGTGTTTGCGGACCGGGTTGATGAAGTCACCGAAGCCGTCGTCGGTGTTGAACGGCCAGTACCGCGACCATTCCTGCCACAGGCGACGACCCATCACGACATCGGTGACCCCGGCGAGCGCCTTGTCCATCAGCTCGCCCTCTGCTTCCCCGAAGCAATCGAACTGGAACACGTGCGGAGACTCGGACACGCCGTTGACCGAGGAGAACAGATGAGCGGTGACGGTGCGAGGCATTGGTGGTCCTTTCGGATTCGAATCCCGTTCACCGGGGAGCGGGTCGACGGTCTTGTCCACCATACCAACTGGTTGGTATGGTAGTGGGTATGACAACCATCGCCCCGTGTCTCTGGTTCGACGGCAACGGTCTCGAGGCCGCCGACTTCTATGTGTCGCTGTTCCCCGATTCCCGCATCGACGGTGTGAGCCCCGGGCCGGACGGCTCAGCGCTGATGATCAGCTTCACGCTGATGGGCCGGCCGTTTCAGGCGCTGAACGGTGGACCTCAGTTCGCCTTCACCGAGGCGGTGTCGCTGGTGGTGCCGTGTGACGGCCAGTCCGAGGTCGACCACTACTGGGCGGAGCTGAGCGATGGGGGAGAGGAGGGTCGGTGCGGGTGGTTGAAGGACCGCTACGGCTTGTCGTGGCAGGTCGTACCCAGCCAACTGGGTGAGATCCTGGGTGATCCCGATCCCGGGCGGGCTGGTCGGGCGACCGAGGCGATGTTGCAGATGGGCAAGCTCGACCTCGACGCGATGCGGGCGGCAGCCGACAGCGCGCCAGCATGAACGCTGTTGCCAAGCGACCCCGACACGGGGAAGCGAGGGCGGCGTTGCTCGATGCCGCGGTCGACATGATCCGGGCTCAGGGGCTGCACGCCACCACCGTCGATGATCTCTGCGCAGCGGCGGGGGTGACCAAAGGTGCCTTCTTCCACCACTTCGCTTCCAAAGAAGATCTCGCCGTGGCGGCTGCCGATCACTGGTCGCAGACGACTGGTGCGCTCTTTGCCGGGGCGCCGTACCACGACCACGACGACCCTGCCGATCGTGTGTTCGCCTATCTGGATTTCCGGGTGTCGCTGATCTCGGGTGCGCCGGCTGACTACACGTGCCTGGTCGGGACCATGACCCAGGAGGCCTTCGACACCAGCCCCGCGGTGCGAGACGCGTGCGCGGCGAGCATCTTCGGCCACGCCGAAACTCTCGAATCCGACATCGCAGCCGCCCTTGCCGACAGTGACACCGGCCTCAGCGCCGCAAGTCTCGCCCGACACACCCAGACGGTGCTCCAGGGTGCCTTCGTGCTGTCCAAGGCGGCCAACGATCCAACCGTGGTGCTCGAAGCAATCGATCATCTCCGCCGATACCTCGAATGCGTCTTCGGGCGGGGGCCAACGGATGAGGGGCGGTGAAGGGGATTGTCGACGTTCTTGCTGTTGCACGGGGCCGCGTCGTCGAGTTGGTACTGGCATCACGTCGCGCCGCTCGAGGCGGCCAGTGGGTACCGACTACTCGGTCGTGCCCGAAGCGCCGGTGTCAGGTGATGTCTCCCGTTGGCCTGGTTGTCTCGTTGCCGGGGACGTGTGCCGTGGCGATGAGCGCAGGGGCTGCGAAGCGGACCCGTCCGCCGTCGTCGACGACATGTGCGAGCTCGGTCTTCGCTGAGGCGAGCAGCTGTTCGTACTGGTCGTCGGTGATCATGTCGGCGAGGGTCCATCCGCGTACGTCGGTGTGGACCCAGGCGTCGAGCGAGTCGAAGTGGGCCGAGCCCTGATGTCGAGTGACCGTGGCGTCGGGGAGGATCTCGTCGATCAGATCGTGGAGCTCGTCTCTCGGTTCCGAGGGTGAACGGAGCCATGAGCGCGGAGGCGGCCTGGTCACCGAAAAGGCGTCGAAGGAGATCGACCATGGCCGCATAGCCGGGGCTTTGGTCGATGCTGGCCCAGGTGGCGATCGTGATAGTGCCGCCGGGACGAGTCACTCGCACCATTTCGGTGAGGCCGGTGGTCTGATCGGCGAAGAACATGAGGGCGAACTGGCTGACCACCCGATCGAAGGAGTGGTCGGGGAACGGGAGGCGCTCGGCTGGGCCGTGTCGCCAGGTGACGGGTTCGGGGGTACGACGGGCGACCCCGAGCATCCCGTCGTTGATGTCGACGCCCGTGGTCGAACCGGAACCGTCGAGACGGCGGGCTGCGGTGCGGGCCAGGATTCCGGTGCCGCAGCCGACGTCGAGGACGTCGTCTCCCGTGGCGAGTCCTGCCGTGTCGAGCAGTCGTTCGGGCCACTGGTCGAAGAGGGCGGGCACGAAGAAGGCCTCATAGATCTCGGCGGCGGATTGGATCACCTGTCCGTGGGTTGCAGCGTCGGGTTCGTTCATGGCTCCACCCTGAATTGCAGCGGGCCATGCGATCCAGCGCGAAAAGGAACTCGACCGTCTGTCTCTTGTGGGTCATGCTGCTGTCATGGCGAGCTACCGGCAGTACTGCCCGATTGCCCGGGCCACCGAGATCTTGGCCGAGCGGTGGAGCCTGCTGATCGTGCGCAACCTGATGTTCGGGGCCACCACGTTCTCGGGGATCGCGCAAGGCGTGCCGGCGATGTCGCGATCGATGCTGACGAAACGTTTGCGCGAGCTCGAGCGGGCCGGGGTGATCACCTCGACGCCGAAGCCGAACGGGCAAGGCTCGACGTACGCGTTGACCGCAGCCGGAGCCGATCTGGTCGGGGTCGTGGACAGCCTGGGCCGGTGGGCGGAGACGTGGGTCGAGGTGTTGCCCGAACACACCGACCCGGGGTTTGCGCTGTGGGCTTGGTGCCGCGTGCAGCTCAACCATGACGCCCTGCCTACGGGTCGGCTGGTCGTGCACTTCGAGTTCCCCGACGAGCGAGCAGGCAACCGGTTCTTCTGGCTCCTCGTTCAAGAAGGCGGCGCCGAGGTCTGCACGACCGATCCCGGGGGAGAACCCGAGCTCCGAGTGGTCGCCCGGTCGGCCGCGTTCGTCGACTGGCACCGTGGTGTCTTGCCGTGGTCCCGTGCCGTACGCAGCGGGGAGATCACCGTCACGGGCAGTCGCTCACTCGTCCGAGCCTTCCCGACCTGGAACACGCGCACGCCGATCCTGGCTTGAACGATGGGGGCTTCCGAATCAGAGCTTCTCGCCCGGGATGCGGCTGCCCTGCTCGAACCACGAGATGAGCGGGGTCAGCCGGAGATGACGAGGCGGACGTCCTTTTCCAGGACGAGACCCTTCGGCGAACGAAACGACACCAGCAGGTCGAGAGTGACGGTCGATCCGGTGACGACATCCTCGTCGAGCCACAGATCGAACGAATCGCCCGGCAGATGGGGGTGGCTCGCGCCGGACGATGTGGTGATCGCTCCCCCCGAAGCGGCGACCGAGACGTCGGGATGGCTGGTGCGCACCGTCAGGCTGTTGACGTCGACGAGGCCGGTGCCGCCGGCGTAGGACACCGACACGTCATAATCCTCGACCGTGGCGGTGCTGAATCGGGCGAGAAGATGGGACTCGAGGCCCGGTCCACCGGTCACCGGGATCTCGACCAGACCGGTTTCGGCGGTCGAGTATTCCTGGAGGTCGGTCTGGACCGTGATCCCACCGAGCGACGGGGAGACGAACGGGTCGGACGTGGTGAGCACCACCGAGAACCGAATGAACGGTTGCCCATCGTGCCGCAGACCCAGGAGTCCGCTCCCGATCGTGAAGGAGGTGCCCGAGGTCCCGTCTGGCCCGACGAAGGGGGCCGACTCGGCCTCGGTCGCCGTCGCCCCGGTCGCCACCTGGACTGCGGCGGTCGTCCCCGGCGGCAGCGACCCGGCGATCGAGACCAAGCCGAAGGCCCCGAGGTTGCCGGTGTCGATGGTGGCACTGATCCAGCTGCCCGATGCGAGGTAGGTCCCCTCGACGGGTCCCGCAGTCGTCGCCAACGAGATCGTCGGCGGGCCATAGCCGGCCAGGGCCCCGACGAGGTTGGTCTCGTCGTTGTTGGTGGCGTCCTCGCCGTACGCGAAGAACGGCTGCGACGATCCGAGCAGCGTCCCCGCCGGGATCAGTGATGGGAGCAACGAGAACTTGGCGCGACCCGGTGCCCCCGGCACCCCTCCGGGGTTGTCACACGAGAACGATGTGACCGTCGAGTTGGGCAGGGTCATGGTGACGCCCTGACCCGGCACGGGGCAGACCACCGACACGTACTTCGTGTTCTCGGGGGTGAAGTACTCGTCGTCGAGCAGCGACGTAGGAAGGAACGCCGTGGACTCCGACCCGTTTCCGTCGGCCTGTTGTACCGCAGCCGTGCGACCGCTGACGGGGCTGATCCGGAAGCCGGTCCCGTCGCCATAGGTTTCGGCGGCGGCGTAGTAGCTGTTGACGAAGCCGGCGGCCACCGACTCCGAGAAGAGATCGGTGCCGTCGGAACCCTGGAGGTCGAAGGTGGCCCCGGTCGATCCGGCGCCCACACGAAGATCCCGGCTGCGCATGCCGAAGAGCGGTTCGCCGGTGAAGGGAACGCCGAGGATGGAGTCGTTCGACTGCGATGTGACGACGGCCAGGAAGGGCACGCCGTTGGTCGATCGTACGGATGTGCCCTCGCCACTGCCTCCCACCGCGTTGCTTCCGAGGGCGTCAGCGACGATGCCGACCGAGCCCTGGGCCGCGGTCACCGTCTGGGTCGTGACCGTGTTGCCGGCCCGGAACTGCAGGTCGACGTCGCCGAGTGGTGCACGGACCCAGATCGTCTGGATGTTGCGCGTCGTCGGGAAGATGAACTCGGTGTCGGCGTAGGCCTCGGGCACGATCGAATCCGTCGCGTTGCCGAGTCCGCTCCCCGACAGCGGGCCGGTGGCCGTGATGACGCTGTTGCGGTCGACCCCGGTGAACGTGAGGACCTGGCCGCGGTTGCCGGTCTGCGACACCCCGTCGACGGTGATCTGGTTGCCGTCGACATAGCTCACGACCGAGAGCTGACCCCCGGTTCCCGTACCGGTGTGGTTGTCGGTCAGTGTGTAGTAGCGCAGTGTCGGCGACGCGAGCGTGAAGACCGATGACTGGTCCGACACCGTCGGTGCCGAGACGTTGCCCCAGTACAGGCAGAACTCGACCGGACCGGTCGGAGCGTTGACCAACTGCACCCAGATCGAGGTCGATGTGGCGGGGATGGTGCCCTCGACCCAGAGCGGCAGGTCGGTTCCCGAGGTGGTCGACACGGCTCGGAGTCCCGCACCGTCGGCGGGCAACTCACCGGCGGCGAAGGGTGCGGTCGAATCGATGCGCACCCGCACCGGCAACTGCGGTGCCGCCGCACCGGGGTTCTCGGCAACGAAGCACTGTCGCCACGACCAGCTGGTGTCCCACCATGAAGGGCTCGAGCCGGGAGGGGCGTCGCCCCGATGATCGAGGGCCAGCGACCCGTCGGTGGCCACGTCGATGTCGGTCGGCGTGCCGGCATTCCAGGCTGTAGGACCGCCGACCGGAAGCGAGGTTCCGGAGTCGAAGTCGAGCATCTCGATCCCGACCCCCAGCGAGTCGACATCGGCCAGCATGCGCGATCCCACGAGCACGTCGGCGATCGCCGGGGCGACCAGGACCGTGGTGGCCAGGTACGCGGCCAGGACCAGGGCGTTGCGAAACACCCTCGCCTGGCGCGCCTGCCTACGGGAACCGGAGATCACGTCATCCTCGTCGGCCGATCCGGTGATTTCCTGACCCTTTCGCTCATACCAGGCGGGGTTGTTCCGACTTGACGATTCGAGCCGAGTCGATCCGCGGCCCGGCCCGAGCACGCACCGCGAGCAGGGAGCCGTTACGGTGTGGCCATGAAGGTTGGAGAACACGTCGAACCGTTCGAGCTCCTCGACCAGGAAGGGTCAGCGGTGACGCTCGCCGACCTGCTCGAGACCGGGCCTGCGGTCCTGTACTTCTACATCAAGGCCATGACTCCTGGTTGAACGCTCGAATCGAAGCACTTCCGTGATCTGAGCGCCGAGTTCGCCGAACTCGGGGCCACGATCGTGGGGGTGAGCGCCGATCAGGTCGATCGGCAGAAGCAATTCGACGCCACCAACGAACTCGGGTTCCCATTGCTGTCGGATCCCGACAAGAAGGTCGCCAAGATCTTCGGCGTGAAGCGCCCGGGCCCGCTGCCGAGCAAGCGGGCCACCTTCGTCGTCGACACCGATTCGACGGTGCTGGGCGTGATCACGAGTGAGGTCAACATGAACACCCACGCCGACGAGGCGTTGGAAATCCTTCGCAACCGCTGAAGCCCTCCGAGTGCCGACGTGAACTCGGGCCCGAGCTCACGAGGCGGGCGAGCCCGGGACTGCGGGGACGAACACACTCACCTGGGTGCCACCGTTCCGGGTCTCGATCTCGAATCGCCCTCCGACCGACTCGACGATCAGCTGGGCCACCCCCAGATCGTTCTCCACCGGCCCGAGGCCCGACCAAGCCGATCGTGTCTCCAGGGCTTCGGCCAGTGCCACGGCATCGAGTTCGGGCCGGAAGTCGGTGAACACCATCGAGGCTCCGTCCGACATCACCCGGAGGAGCAGTCGCAGCGCACCGGGTTTCGAGTGCCGGATGGTCGTCTGCAGCAGGACGTCGGTGACCGCTTGGACGGCCGACCAATCGAGCTCGGTCGGGATGGATTCGCTGGCGAGTTCGATGCCGAGGAGTTGGCCGGTCCGCGCCGCCGGCCGCTGCCACCGGTCGATCAGTTCATCGGTGAACCGGACGGGATCGCAGGTGGTCGAGGCCGGGCGGTCTTCGGTCGGTGGGCATTCGGCGAGAAGCTCGGTCACTCGCTCCAGTGACCGGAGAGGGCCAGTCTGCCCGTCGCTGGGCGAGGCGTCGGCGCGTGGGTCGACGGCTTGCCTCACTGCGGCCAGTTCCCGCTGTGCGACGGTCACCAGGGCTCGATGTCGATGGCCCAGGGCGCTGATCGTGCGTTCGAGCTCGGCCGTTCGCGAAGTGACCCGCTCGCGTAGTTCGCTGTTCGCGAGCCAGAGTTCGCGCATCCCCCGTTCGGCGATGATCTCGGCCTCTCGCCGGGCCCGCCGTTCGCGTTCGAGCCGTTGCTGCAGACGCTCGACCTGGTCGGCCTCGGAGGTCACGCCTCGGTCACCGTCATCGTGCAGGAGGGATCCCCATTCCGTCGACACTCGAGGTGCGACACGGTGAGACCGCAGCGGAACCAGTCGCCGAGACCCACCAGGAGGCCTTCGGCCAGCGCACACAGCTCGCGGCGGGATTCGTAGACCACCGTGAGTGACCGTTCGTCCTCGTCGACGATGACGAACGACGGAGCGTCGGCGCCTGCGTAGATCTTCTCGACCTCCGGATGGATGATGTCATCGAGGTGCATGACGACTTCCTTCCATCCGGTGAAACGGGCGATGAGATCGGGATGCCGCGACGCCAGGTGATGGAATCCGTGTCGGCCGGCGAAGACCAGCACCTCGTGTTCGCGACAAGTTGGTCTCGTCTCCCAGGGCGCCGACGAGTTCCTCGAGATCGGACTCCGAGTAGGTGCCGAGTGAGGTGTACGACCCGTCGACGCCGGACCGGTCGATCGCATCATCCCAGGCGTCGGCGCCGAGCTGTTCCTCGACCACTTCCTGCACGACGTTGAAGACGACACCTTTCATCAAAGCCCCTTGCGGTCATCGTCGGGCACGGCGCCCTCTCGTGCGAGCCAGCCTCGCATCAGATCTCGTGTGAGCGCCGCCAACGACGTCACGTCGAGATCGGAGGTCCCATCGTTTTCGATCGTCTGGCAGACTGCGCCGAGCCGCGTGGCGCCCAGGAGCTGGGCACTGGACTTGAGCGTGTGGGCCGCCCGCTTCGCCGATTCGCCGTCCGCCCGCTCGACGGCACCGACGATCGCATCGATGCGGCCATCGAGTTCGGCCAGGAAGGTCTCGAGCAGGGCCGCGACGATCGCTCGGTCACCCATTTCTTCGGCCAACTGTTCGAGCACGCTGCAGTCGAGGTCCGGTGCGCCAGGCTCGTCGTCGGCCCTCGCCTCGCTGCCGTCCGCGGTTGCGGTTTCGACGACAGTCGACCGATCCCGTGCGTGAACGCGGGCGATGGTCATCGACAAGTCGGTCAACGACGCGGGCTTGGCCAGGAAGTCGTCCATTCCGGCAGCGATGAATGCGGCGGCCTCCGCCGCCGACGCGCTGGCCGACAGTCCGATCACGGGTACGCGTGCGGTCTTTCCGGTTCCCTCCCGCACGCGTCGGGTCGTCTCGATCCCGCTGATGCCGGGTAGTTGGTGATCCATCAGCACGACGTCGAAGGTCGGCGCATCGGCGTCCTCGAGCAGGCGGAGCGCCTCCTCTCCGGTTCCCGCGATGACCGGGAGGAGCCCGAGCCGCACCAGTTGGTTCATCGCCAACTGCTGGTTGACCGGATTGTCCTCGACCACGAGGACCCGAAGACCGGACGGGAGTTCGGCGGTCTCGACCGACGCGGGAGGCAACGTCGGTTCCAGGGGCAACGAGACGTCGAATCGCGTGCCCTCGGCGACTCTGCTCCTGACGGTGAGTGTGCCTCCCATCGCCTCGACGAGCCGTTTGACGATCGACAGACCGAGACCGGCGCCGCGTCGGTCGCCACCGGTCGACCCGACCCGGAACGGCTCGAGGACCGACGCCAGTTCATCGGCGGGGATTCCGACCCCGCTGTCGACGATCGAGAAGTCGATGGGTCCGTCCGCAGCTCGTTCGACAACGATCCGGACCGACCCGGTGTCGGTGAACTTCACTGCGTTTCCCACCAGATTGCTGAGCACCTGACGGACCCGGTCGGTGTCGGCCATGACCCAGTCCGGCACCCCACTTGCGATGTGGCCCGATACCTCGACCGGCTTGTCGGCTGCGGCCGCCGCACCGAGCGAGACGACGTCGTCGATGAGGGCGATGATGTTGGTCGACCGGCGAGCGATCGGCACCTTTCCGGCATCGAGACGGGCCGCGTCGAGCAAGTCCTGTGTCACCTGGGTGAGACCCGAAAGTTGTCGATGAAGTGTTTCGGCCAGCGCGGCGGCGGGCGCCGGCAGTTCCTCCTCTGCGAGCAACTCGGCCAAGCCCTGAACGGCGTGGAGGGGATTCCTCAGCTCGTGGCTGACGGTGGCGAGCAAACGTGTCTGCGCGTCAGCGACGGCCTCGGCCGTGTCGCGGCTCTGGACCAGTTCCGAGAGCGTGCGAAGATGCTCGGTGATGTTTCGCGTTGTGATGACGATCCCCTGGATGTCGGGGTCGTCGAGGCAGTTGGTTGCGGTCACCTGCACCGTTTGTGTCGAGCCGTCGGAAGCGCGGATCTCCAACTCGGCTTCTGCGGTCGCCGACGGATCGGCCAAGAGCTGCTCGCGCAACTCCTCGATTCGTGGAACATCCTCGGGAGAGACCAGATCGAGGATGGTCCGGGTACGCCAGAACTCGGCGGGATAGCCGAGGATCGGCCGGTAGCGGCCGGTGGTTTCGCGTACTCCACCCTCGATGTCGGTGACGGTCAACGTGTCGGTGGTGAACTCGAGCAGCCGGCGTGCTGCGACATCGCTGATCGGCTGTCGATCGTCCACGGGCACGATGGTCGCGACCAGCATCGAGCAGTGGCCATCGTCGTCTCGGAGCGCACGGGCCGACAGGCGTGCCTTGATCTCGGACCCGTCCTTGCGGACATAGATCTTGTCGGTGATGAACTCCTCGATGACACCACTGGTCAGTTGCATCAGGTACGACCTCGTCCACTCGTGATCGGACCGTCGGGTGACGTCTCCGACGTCGAGGTCGGCGAGTTCTTCGCGTGGGTAGCCGAGGAAGTCTGCGTATTCCTGGTTGAAGGTGATCTGGCGGCCGAACGGGTCGATCACCGAGATGGCCACCGGCGCGGCTTCGAACATTCGCTGCCACGGCACGTTCTCGTCCGACACGACTTCCATCATGCCGGACGGAACGCTCCAACGGGTGCCATGTCGGCTGTCGCACGCGACCGACCGGTCCATGCCGCACGGCAGAGGCCGACGGCGAAGACGGCGAGCAGGAGCACCGACATCAGGACCACTTGGGCCCACACGACCCAGGCGGCACCGGCCGAAGCGCCGACGAAGAGCACGATGGTCTGGGCAATCGCACCGACGGCCACAGCCGCGGGCACCGCGGTCCGACCGATGGCCACGTCGGCCACCGCGAACAGGTTGGCAACCACGAACAACGTCGTGGCCAGCGCATAGGGCCACAGCAGATGGGCTCCGTCGGTGAATCCTTCGCCGACCATGCTCGACATCAACGGCTCGGCGAAGACGGCAGCGCCCACTGTCATCAGCCCGCCGAGCCCGGCAGTGAGGACGACCGCCCGATTGAGCAGCGACGCTTGCGGACCTCCGAGTCCTTCGGAGACGAGTGAGGGGAACACCACGGTGATGACCGACCACGCAGCGATGAAGACGAGCCGGCCGATGAGCGCCACGGCCGCGTAGACACCGGCCTCTTCGGGGACACGGGCCGCCACCACCCAGAGGTCACCGTTCGAGATGACGACCTGGCCGACGAGCAAGAGGACCGTTGCGCCGATGACCGGACGGGTCCCAACCAGCAAGTTCGCTGTCGCACGTCCTCGACCGACCGAGGTGGGTGGCCGGCACGGCGCGAGCGCGGCGGCGAACGAGACCGTCAGGGCCACCGCCGCACCGGTGGCGCCCATGCCTGCGACCACACACGCCGTCGTCACCACGAGGCGAGCACCGGCCTCGATGCCGATCGACAGCGCCAGTCGGCCGAACTCGTGGCCGGCCTGCGAGGCGCCACGTGCGACGGCCATCACGAAGTAGACGGGGACACCGGCGCCCAGAATCGCGAACGGTACCCACGAGGTCATGTTGAGCACATCGGCGACGAGCGGGGAGGCGAGCACGACGGTCAGCCCGACCAACGAGCCGGCCGAGCCGGCCTGTCGGCGTGCCCGACGGAGAGCGGCGGAGTCGGCTCCGGCGGCCATCGCCTGCGCCGTCATCAGCTGGAGGCCGAGGGCCATCGCACTGAGGAGCAAGAGGCCGCTGACGACGAGTGCGGCGTCGGCGAACTCGGAAGGCCCAAGGACCCGGCCCAGGACGACGTTGCTGAGGTAGTTGGCGGCACTTGCGAACGTCGTCGCGACACCGACTGCGACCCCGCCACGGGCAAGGCCGGACCGGTGGGCGGACGAAACACGATCGTCGGCACGACGATGATGGGCGGTCGACGGGCTCATCGGGCGCTCCCATTCAGCATGGGGAGGACCCGGACGCGGTCGACGAGCTTGCGGGCTTCGGACGAATCGGGCGGAAGCAGCCGGACATCGATCGAGGCACGTCGACAGCGCATGGCGGGCGCCGTGACGGCGACGAGTCCCGCCGAGTCGATCGAGGTCACGCCGAGCAGGTCGATGACCAGCTTCGCCGGGTTTTCGCCGATGATCGTGTCGAGTGCGACGCGGGCATTGGGCGCCGTTCGCACCTCGAGCGATCCGGTGAGGCGGACCACGACGACCCCCGTCGAGGAGCGGGCCGTGTCGACACCGAGCGTGGGATCCAGGACCTTCGCCATGTCATGCAGTCCTCACGAGATCGGCGGAGCGGCCGGCCGAGGTGAGCAGCCTGAGCGTGATGATCGTCGCGAGCGATGGGTCGGCGAGTTCCACGTGGTGCCGTTCGGTCACGGCCTTGATCGCCGCGATGGTTCGCGACATCGATGAAGTCGACGTCTGAGCAGTCGACGACCAACGCCGTGGCTTGGGCCCTCTCGGCCTCCGAGACCCAGCGGCCGAAGGTTGCGGCCTGGTGAACGTCGAAGCCGCGAGGGGGCACGGTAGCGGGCGACCCGGTGGGTCCGGGTCGGTGTCCTGGCGCCCGAGCCGGGGACCGGCGTTGTCGTTTCCATCATGACGGTCATCTGGGATTCTCCCGTTGCTGGTGTTCCGATTGGATCGCAGCGCCGTTGCGCTGCAGTTCACATGGTGCGGGACGGGGTTCAAGGCTCTGCCAGTGGTGGATCAGGTTCGGATCAAGGCGAACGGGGACTCGACTCGTCAGCGGCCGGCGGAAGCTGCTTGCAGGTGCAGCAGATGCCAGTCGGCGACGTCGGTGAGAGGCAAGGCAGCAGCAGCGAGCGCGTTCTGCCGAGCGATTGCTTCGCATCGTTGCGGATCGTCCACCAGGCGGGCGATGGCGCCGGCCAGGCTCATCTCGTCATCGGGCTCGAAGATCTCGCCGGTGAAGCCTTCCTCGCTGATGACCGCCAGGAAGTCGCCGATCGCCGGGAGCACGACCGCGCGGCCGTAGGAGCCGGCTTGATGGAGTGGCCCGGAGCTCCCGGTCGTCGCCGTGTAGGGGAACGCAACGACCGTTGCGCTCCGGAACAGCGACTCGATGTCTTCTTCGGCCACATAGCCCGTGAAGTGCAGGCCATCGAGATCGGCGTTCGCCTGGTTCACCGCCTCGAGGTAGCCGGGCGTGTTCGCGGCGTCGCTGCCGGCGATGATCAGCTCGAGATCGGCGTAGCCGGCATCGAGGAGTAGCCGGTACGCAGCGACCAGCGAGTCGATCCGCTTGTAGGTCCCGAACTTCCCGAACGCCAGGATCCGGCGCCGACCCGAGGGAATGGCGAAATCGTCGGTTGCGTCCTCGAACGTGCCGTGGGGCGCCAGGTAGACATTCGTGGCGCCGTAGGTGCCTTCGAGGATGTCGACGTATCCGGGGATCGTGACCGCCACCTCGTCGGCGGCGAGGACGACCCGTGTCAGGATCGAACCGATGAACCGGTAGAGCCGGATCATGGTGCGGTTTCGCGAGAAGCCTGCCTGCTCGAGATCGACGGTGTCGACCAGATTGTGGAGCAAGACCACCGTCGGGACGCCCGTCAGCCGGAGCAGCAGGGGCGAGAACAACCCCAGTGCGGCGGCGATCCGGCCGTCGCCGAACGACGCGAACTGGAGGTTGAAGAACACCACGTCGGGCCGCTCGCGACGGACCGACCGGGCGATTCGCCACGTGCTGGTCCACGAGTCGAAGGCCCAGGCCGGTACGGCGACGACACCGTCGGGAACCGTCGCCGGGCCATCGTCGGTGGCGTCGTGGAACACGGTCAGCGTCTCGATCTCGGGCTTGGCGGCGAGAGCGGTCACGAGGTGGACGGCGTACTCGTTGAGCGTCTTGTCGGACGGTGGATAGGTCGTGACGACACCCACGTGGAACCCGTCGCCATCGGCGGCGATCGTTCCCGGATCGACGAGTCGGCGGTAGGCCCCACCGATCGCCCTCCCTCGAATTCGGGCGATGTCGCGGAGGAATCGGAGCGCCTCACGGGCCGGGTCGACGGTCGAGCCGGGAGCATCGACCCAGCCGACCGGCACCTCGGCGATGTCGAGCCTCCATCGACGGGCGACGAAGAGCAGTTCGAGGTCGAACGAGAAGCCGTCGATGGTGGCGGCCTCGGCAAGAGCGTGGGCGGTTTCTCGACCGAAGAGCTTGAATCCGCATTGGGTGTCGCGGACTCCTGTCGGGAGGAGCACCGACACGATCAACCGCAAGGACGCGCTCGAGAAGCTTGCGCAGCCGGGATTTCTCGGCGACGGACGCGCCGCCGGCGGCTCGTGACCCGACCACCACATCGGCACCGGCGTGGAGCAGCTCGAGCATGTGATCGAGCTCGGCGATCGGCGTCGACATGTCGGCGTCGGAGAAGAGCACCGCTCGGCCACGAGCCGCTCGGAGACCGTTGCGAACGGCCGCTCCCTTGCCTTCGTTTCGTCCCGATCCGATGATCCGGAGGTTGGCGAGCCCGAGATCGGCGAGCATCTCGCCCATGCCGTCGCCGGAGCCGTCGTCGGCGACGATCAGCTCCCACGTCAGATCCCGCGAGCTCAGATGGGCGGCGATGGATGCGATGGTCGGCAGGATGCGGTCGGATTCGTTGAACGCCGGGATCACCACCGACAGGTCTGGTTCCGGTTGGGTCTTCTCGGCGCTCCAGCGCTCGAAGGTTTCGTAGGTCATGGGGCCGACGGTACGAAAGCCCGATCGGGGGCTCGGCAAGTGCAGATCAGGTTCGGATCAAGCGTCGGCTCCGTGCTGCCCTGACTCGCCGCACCAGCGTCACGCCGCCCAGGAGGCCGACGAACGGCGATGCGAGGACCAGTACGGGCCAGGATCGGAGCTGCTCGAGTACCGACGGCTTTGGCAGACCGGTGCGTCCATCCGTGCGAACCACGTCGGCCACCGGTCGCTCGGTCCCATCGGCCCGGAAGAGCCCGTACGAGGCCGAGGCCCTCCCGGCGATCAGGCCTTCCTCGATCGGTCGATCGGGGTCGCGGAGCAACCAGACCATCGAACCGTCGACCGCGTTGCGTTCGATCACCTCGGCGAGCTCGGACATCCGACGAGCCTGATCGGCGGGCTGCGAGCCGCGGACGAATCCGATCCAGGCCGGCCGTCCGAACTCGGAGACGACCAGCGGCCGGGGGCCGATGTCGGAGCGAAGCCGTCGGATTGCGGTGTCGAGCGTGGTGGCGTCGCCGAAATGGTGGAACGACACCACGTCGAGTGCTCCGAGCGCGCGATGGGCCTCGTCGCCCGACGACCAACCAACGGTGATGGGCGTGGTCGGGTCGAGCGTTCGCACGTCGTCGGCGACCCGGTCGAGCCATGCATCGACGATCTCGGAGCCGCCGGACCGGCCGTCGTCGAGGTCCGGCTCGTTCTTCAGGTCCCACATCGCGATCGCCTCGTGCCCGGCCAGGGCACCGACCACCTCGGCCAGGTGGTCTCGGTCGTCTCGCCAGCCTGCGATCGAGTGGTCGCCGGCACCGTCGAAAAGGGTCAGGACGACGGCGATGCCGCGGTCGGCGGCGAGATCGAGGAAGCGCTGGATTGCGTCGACGTCGATCGGTGGCCCATCGGGTCCGGCGATGAAGACCCGAACCGAGTCGAGGCCGAGATCGGCCACGGCATCGAGTTCAGAGGCGCCCATCGCGTCGTCATACGATGCCCAGGAGGGATCGACCGAGTTGACCGTCACCGTGTTGACGCCGTCGAGCGCGCGGGTGAGGGGTCGTCGTTCGGGACTGGGTTCCCCGGTCCTGACTGCGGTGATCTCGAGCTGCTGGATCCGCCAGTTGCCGTCTTGGAGCATCATCACGAACCGCCACGATTCGTCGCTCCAGAGCACCTGTCGGGTGTCGGTGCCGTCGCCCTGGATGATCCGCACGATCTCGACCTCCGGAACCGTGACGGCGATGACGGCGCCGTCATCGCTGTAGTACTCCAGTCGGAGCTGCTGGCTCAGATACTCGGTACTCGACACCACCGACCGGTCGTCGTCGGTTTGCTCGAGGGCTCGGTCCAGGGCCGGACCGCTCAGGTACGCGGCGAGCGGCGCGGCCTCGTCCCCACGGCCGGCACGATCCAGCGCCGACAGTGCCCGGACGTAGGCATCGGTGACCATTCGACGAGCATCGGGCTCCATCGTCCGACCGTCTCGCTCCGCATCGGGTAGCCATTCGACGGTCTCGAGTAGTTCCGATGGTGGCTGAACGCCGTTGAACACCGTGGTCGGGTCGGCGCCCGATGCTGCCCGCAGCACCGTGTCGGCCACCTGGCGAACGAGCGTGAGTCCCGAGCACGAGGACGACGGCCGCTCCCAGGACGGTGAGCCAACGTTTGAGCACGGCGATCCTGATCACGGCGCCACCAATCGGGTCCGTGTGCCGAGCAGTTCGACGACCAGCGCGTCTCCGGTGCGGGCGTCGACGACGATGGAAGCCGAGCCATCGCGGAGTTCGGATACGACCGTCGAGGACCGTTGGCCGGATCCGGCCGTGACCTCGACCGAGGTCCCGTCAGGGGCGAAACCACCGAGCTCGGTCAGGACGGGTCCGACCTCGACGACCACCGGTGATTCGACCCCGGTGCCCTTCCGGGTCACGCTCAACGGAAACTCGCGGACTGCCGCCGGGAAGTCGAGTTCGAGGGATGGAGATGCGACACCGTCGACGACGGCTCGGAGCGTCAGCACACCGGCCACGGCAGGCGCCTCGATCACGAACTCGACTCGACCGTCGATGGTGACTCCGGTCGCCCTTCCACGCCCGCCCGGCCCGGAGATCGTGAGCGACGCAGCAGTGCCGTCGAGAAGCGGATTGCCGAAGCGATCGGCGAGGCCGGCGGTCACCAACGACACCAGCATTCTTCCATCGGCTCGAAGCGTCGTCGTCGGTTCGAGCAACTCGACGGCGATCGGTGGCCCGGGTACCTCGAGGACGTCGACCTCGTCGCCGGTTGCACCGTCGACACCGACTCGAATGGTCGATCGGCCGGCCGTGGTACCCGAGAAGACGCGGACTCCGGCCAGCAGATGGAAGACGTCGGTGTTCACGACGTCGATCGCCCCGTCGGGTCGGCGAACGAACAGCTCGACGGCGGTGCCGTCGGCGACGGCGTTGCCATACCGATCCCGAGGGATCGCCGTCACCATCGACCAGTGAGCACCATCGGCGATCATCGACCGAGGACCCGCCAGCGGAACGATGCCATCGACTGCACGGCCAGGAATGACGTCGACGCCGGCTCGACCGGTCGCCGATCCGGACCTCAGCAACGCAGAGAGACGGCCTGCGTCCTTGGTCAAATCGGCCGGGATCTCGATCTCGGCCGAGTCGCCCGAGACCGCCGCGTCGAGACTGCGGACCCCCCATGGTCCCCACACGTGGATGGTGACGGTGCCCGATGCGAGGTCGAGTCCTCCGACGTCGAGACGCCACGGGTCACCGGCGCCGATCGTCGAAGGGCCGTCGATCCGGAGCGACCGGCCCGACGAATCCGTCGGTGCCGACACATCGTCGCCGAGCAGACTGGTCGTGAGCATGGCGACGACGACCACGAGGACCGTCGCGACGATCATCCACCGGCGCCTCGAAAGGCGCGCCAGAACCGATTCGGCGGTCGCCGGGACGGGTCCGATCATGATGACCTCGTGAAACCGACGAGAACGAGGTCTGCGCTCGCCCAGCCTGCGAATGAGCCAAGGAGCGGAGTTCGGTCGACGGATCGGTTCACCGTCGGACTGTTGGAGAACAGGCGGATCGGCACATCGATCGGTTCGACGTCTTCCGGCGACGGCGGCCGCAGTGTGAACGGGACAGAACGTTGGGGACGGATCGCTTCGGACAGGAACGAGTCATCGACCCAGGCGACCTCGCCGCTTGCGTCACGCAGCGTCAGGAAGACGTGCGGAATGGTGATCTCGTCGAGACCGTCGTTGCGGAGTTCCCCCTGCACGGTCGGTGCATCGGCACCGACCATCAGGTTCTGTGCTGCCAGCGATCGATCGAGATCGAGCGAGGTGACCACCGCCTTGGCCGTCACCCGGACCTCGGCGATTCGATCGGTGTCGAGCGCCAGCGGGGTCCTGGCACCCGCCTCGAACGACAGGCTCTCGGTCCGCGGCACCGTCGAGTCGCCGTCTGCGGCCACGAGCCCGGCGACGCCTTCGAAATCGATCCGGAAGGGCACGATCTCGCCCGGAAGCGCCGTGTGGACGGCTCCGGTCGCTGCGGCGTACTCCGTGATGGTTTCCCCGAACTCGTCGACCAACTCGGCCGACACCGTGACGTAGCCCGGATCGACGTCGTCGTTTCGGACCTCGCCGACCACCGAGAGCTGGCCGTTGTGGCGCACGAGGCGGCTCGCCAGGATCCGCAGCTCGGGTCGGTCGATCACGTCTTGATAGGCGGTTCCTCCGGAGGTGACCTGACGCCTGCCCTGGACCAGGTAGTCGAGTGTCGGGCGCGACACGAGCTGATCTGGCGGGATCGAGATGTCGATCGGGTGAGGCTCGATCACCCAGCGGCCTCCGATGCGGCGCAGCGTGTCGGAGACCATGACCCGGTGTTCTTCGAGTGCGGTCAGGTAGACCAGTTCCGATTCCACGGTTGCGGTGTCGTCGTCGATTCGGACATCGACGGTGTCGACCCGATCGAGCCGCGCGGTAGGACGCGACGAGGCCGTTGAGGACCGAGCGTTCGGTGGCGAACGTCGCCCGGTCGGGTCGCTGAGCCGGATCGAGCAAGGCGTACGCCGCATCGAGCTGGCGCAGGTCGAGCGCGTCGTAGTAGCGGAAGACGGTATCGGCGGGCGCGGCCGGACCCGTCGTCGAGTTCGCGACGACCAGCCCGCCACCGATCACGACGGCGGCCAGTGCACCAACCTGCAGGCGGCGTCGGCGTTCGCGGCAACGGGCGCCGTGAGTTGCCTGCCCACACGGGACAGGCGGCGGCGCAGGACATGCCAGACCGGCGGCTCACCGTCGGCAGGAACCGCGGCTGCGACGACCGCCAACCGGTGGTCGACACGGGCGAGGAGATCCCGGAGTATTCGGGGCGGCCGCGGTCGCCACCGGTCGAGGTCGAGCCCGAGAGCGACAGCCATGAGCACGAGTGATGCGGATCCGACCGCCGTCAGCGGCACGATGCCCCACATCACTCGTTGCCAGCGTGGGAGCTCCCGGCCCAGACGACCCGCGGCGAGCGGTTCGACGTCGTCGTGCTGCCACACGGCGACGCCGTTCTCGAGGCTCGGCAGGCGTTGCCACCCACTGGCCGAGAGGAGCGGGTCGTAGAAGCGGTCGTTCGAGAAGACGAACTTGAGATGGTACTTGTCGGGGATCGCGAGGAATTGCTGGAGTGAACCGAGCCCCGGCACGCCGCTGTACTTGGCCCCTTCGAGTCGTTCGACCGGTGTCGACGTCAGCTCGGGCAGGCGACGTGCCGAGTGGTAGTTCCCGTCGACGCTCGCGGCGGTTGTCCGAGCGGCCAGCCAGGCCATCTGGTCACCGAATCCGAGTGTGAGGTACCTCCAGCGGGCGTGGTCGTCCTTGTCGAGGAAGGCGACGATCGGGTCCATGTCGATCGCTGCGGGTTGGAACGGCCGCTGGTTCGCCAAGTTGGCCGGAAAACAATGCGACAGTCACCAGCGCGACACCCAGCAGAGCCGTGATCGCCCCCGTGACCGATGATCCGAGCTGAGCGGTCAGCACGTGGCGGGCCCGACCGTGGATCAGGCTGTCGACCAACCCGCCGGCGAAGGGGAGGACGGCGATCGTGGCCCAGAAGGTGAAGCGGTCGAGGGTGAGGATGTCGAACGCGCCGCCGAGCAGCAGACGGGGAATGGGCGTCGTGCCGCCGGTGCCCAGCAAGGTGAGCAGGGCGAGGGACGCCGCCAGCGGCCATGCCGAGCCGAGGAAACCGCGAACCAGGGCATAGGGCAGCACGAGGAGCATCAAGCCCCATGGCACGACCCAGAACACCAGGCCGGCGTTGGTGTTCTCGATGAAGCTGTCCCGGCTGGCATGGGGGATGGGGAACTGGGTGATCGGATCCGCCGAACTCCACAGCCAGTACGGCAGCACCACCACGATCAGCCCGACCAGAACGAGAACGCCGTAGACGAACGAACGGGCGAGGGCCGGTCCGATCCGCCGGAATCGGCGAGCGACGAGCGGCCCGAGCGTGGAGCCGGACACGCGGATCAGATGGCCGCCCTGCTCGTCCTCCCGGGGTTCCCGGAACTTCACCAGCACGGCGTGAACCAACACCGGTCCGAGGAAGAAGACCGACCCGAACAGCGTGGTGACGTGATGGGCCGCCGTTGTTGCTGCGGCGCACACCACGGCCGCCGTCAGCACGCCGAGGCCGCCGCGGTCACCCGATCGATGCGCGAACGGGAGTCCGTTGAGCAGGAGACCCAAGGACAGAACGGTCGGCAGCTGCCCGAAAACGTGGACGGTCTCGGCGAGCGACGAGGACAGGGCGACGAGAATGGCGGCATAGCCGGCCGCTCGATCGTCGACCCAGAGCCGGGAGAATCGGTAGACCCCGACGACGAGAAGGAGGACGGCGCCGAGCTTCACCGGAACGAACGCGGCGCCGAGGCCGACCACCCGCGAGGTCAGGGCCAGGAGCTGATGACCGGCCGGTGGATAGCTGACGGTGGTGAACCCGGTGTACCAGCGCGGTTCCCACGACGAGAACCATGACCGGGCGTAGTGGTCGGCGAAGAACATGTGGACGTAGGCGTCGTACGTTCGGCGGAACGAGCCCGACAAGAGGAGGCCACCGTGCAACGATGTCGCCACGACGAGCGCAACGACGAGTCGTTGGTCGACCCGGCCCGGTCGTCGGAAGGTGGTCATGGGATCGACCGTACGTCAGCGACCTCCGGAGGTCGTGTGTTGCCGTTCAAGAGAGGATCAAGCCAGTGGGACCGATCGGGTGCCGGTTCGCTCAGCTGACGGCCAGTCCGTATCCGACCCCGCGTACGGTGCGTACGATCGCTCGGTCGGTCACGGCGGACAGCTTCTTGCGGAGGTTCGCGATGTGGACGTCGACGACATGATCGTCGCCGAACCAGTCCGGGCCCCATACTCGCTCCATCAGCTGGTCACGGGTCAGGACCTGCTTGGGATTCGACGTCAACTGATCGAGGAGGTCGAACTCGATCCGGGTCAGCTCGACGGGGACACCACTGACCTCGACCTGCCGGGCGAGCGGATGGATGACGAGATCGTCGAACACGCGTTCGGGGGACTCGACCGTCGGTGCACCCAGTCGGCGTGCAACTGCATCGACGCGTGCGCCGAGCTCGCGGGCTGAGAAGGGCTTCGTGACGTAGTCATCGGCCCCGAGCCGGAACCCGACGATCTTGTCGACCTCGTCGGCCCGCCCGGTCAGCAACAGGATGTAGGCGTTCGACCGCTCACGAATGGTGCGACACAGGTCCAATCCGTCGCCATCAGGGAGGGTGAGGTCGAGCACGACGAGGTCGGGCGGGACCGACGCCATCGACTGGAGGGCGTCGGCGATGGTCGTGGCCGAGCGGACTCGATGACCGGATTGCCGGAGCACCGACGTCACGACCTGGAGGTATTCGGGCGAGTCCTCCACCACCAAGACATCCAAGGTTTCCACGTCGCCATCATCGCACTTCGCACCGCGTCGGCGGTGCTTCTGGTTCGATGCCCGACCCCGCCTCATCCAACTCGAACCGTGAGCGAATCCTTCGACGGGTGTTCAGGAGCGTTCGGTCAGCTGCAGCTCTTCACGTACGGCCAGGCCCGCGACGCCGATGTTCATGGCCCAGAGGACGACGACCGCCCGGGACGCGAGGTCGGCATCGCCGGCAGCCTCACCCAACTGCGAGAACTCGGCGATGGCCCTACCATCGACGGATGGACGATTTCGCCGCGGACGCCAAACCCCTCGAGCGCGACCTTCCGCTTCCGTTGTGGGCCCAGCTCGAAGCCGAACTTCGCCGGAGGCTCGAACTCGACCACTTCGCTCGACGATTCCCGACCGACCGCGAACTGGTCGAGATCTACGGTGTGAGTCGCCACACCGCCCGTCACGCCGTCAACCAACTCAATCGTGACGGACTCGTCAAACGGGCGCGCGGTGTGGGTACGACCATCGACCGATCGATCTTCGAACAGTCGCTCGGTGCGCTCTACAGCCTGTTCCGCTCGGTCGAGGAACAGGGAGTCGACCAGCGCAGCGAGGTCCTCGAGTTGCGGGTCGTCACCGATGCGGTTGCGGCCTCCGAGCTCGATCTGCCCGCCGACGCCGAGTTGGTGTACCTCAGCCGGATCCGGCTCGCCGACGGCGAACCGCTCGCGATCGACCGTGTCTGGCTCCCACTCGAGCTCGGGGCACCGCTGCTCGACGTCGACTTCTCGCACACCGCGCTCTACGACGAACTGGACCGGATCGGGGTCTTGCGGCCAAATCGTGGCTGGGAGCGCATCACTCCGGTCGTTCCCGAACCCGACGAGCAACAGCTGCTGGGGATGACCGAACACGATGCGGCCTTCTCGCTCGAACGGCGGAGTTGCCACGACGATCAGCCCATCGAGTACCGCATCACCTTGATCCGCGGTGACCGGTTCAGCTTTCTCGCCGATTGGTCGTCGAGCGGGTCGCCCGGCATGCGGCTGAGCCCACGATGAGCGCAGCCCGATGACCGGGCACCGACCGTGCTCTCGGTGTTCGTGATGCCCCGGGTCTGCGTGGTCGGGAGCATCAACCTCGACCTGGTTGCCGACAGTCCACGTCTGCCCCGCCCGGGCGAGACCGTCACCGGAGCCAGCCTGCGGCGATCACCGGGCGGCAAGGGGGCGAACCAGGCACTGGCGGCTCGGCGCCTCGGTGCCGAGGTCGTGATGGTGGGCGCTGTCGGAGCCGACGCGATGGCTGATGAAGCACTGGCGTTGCTCGACACCGGTGGTGTCGACCTGCGATCGATTCGTCGGGTTCCCGATGCGGCGACCGGTGTTGCGCTGATCGTGGTCGACACGGCAGGGGAGAACCAGATCACGGTGGCCTCGGGGGCCAACCATCGCCTCACCGCCGATCACGTCACCGAAGCCTGGTCATCGGCGGCGTTCGATGCCGTGCTCTGCCAGTTCGAGATCGAAGACGGCGCCCTCGTGGCCGCGGCCCGGCTCGCCACCGGGCTGTTCTGTGTGAATGCTGCGCCCGCTCGGCCCGTTCCCGACGAGGTGTTGCAGCGGGCCGACGTGATCATCGTCAACGAACTCGAGCATCGTGCGCTCCGAGATCGACTGGTCGATGGTCCGGCACTGGTGGTGGTCACGGAAGGGCCACGGGGTGCGCACATCCTGCGTCGAGGAAGGCGCGTCGCCGAGGCCCGACCACCGAAGGTCGATGCCATCGACACGGTCGGGGCCGGTGACGCATTCGTTGCCGCCTTCGTGGTGGCACTGGCGTCGGGGCTCGACGAATCGAGCGCGCTGGACCGTGGCTGCCGTGCCGGAGCCCTGGCCACGACCCGACTCGGAGCCCAGCCCGCACTTCCCACGAGCGACGAGGTCGACGCCGTCGTCTGAGTGAGCGGTCCGAGTATGCAGAACGTGCCGTACCTGGGACGTTCGACCCTGGGCTCCTCGATCCGCTCGATCGAGAATTCAGGGGTTTCGTCCCGCCAACGGTTTGGTGCCCCATGACCGATCTGTCCCGCCCGCCGCTCCAATTGATCGACGTCATCAAGACCGTTCCCGACCGTTGCCGGGAGCGCTCGACCAGTCGGGGCCTGGGGCTCGTTGCCCGGGACGTGACCTTCTATGCCGTCACGGTGATCTCGCTGGTGTTGGTCGACCGGTGGTACCTGGTGATCCCGCTGTGGCTGCTGGCCGGTCTGGCGGTGGCCGGGATGTTCGTGCTCGGACACGATGCCGCCCACAACGTGCTGGTCGACGACGACCGACTGAACCGAACGCTCGGGCGCATCCTGTTCGTCCCGGCGTTGCACATCCACGAGTCCTGGGTGCTGGGCCACAACCGAATCCACCATGGGCACACCCTCAAGCAGGGCATGGACTTCGTGTGGCACCCGATCACGCCGCAGGAATACGCGGCCCTGTCGCCGTCGGCCCGTTTCGCCCATCGGGTCGAGTGGTCGGTCTTCGGTGCCGGTGTCTACTACCTGCGGCGCGTGTGGTGGTCGAAGATGGTCACCCTCGATCCGCCGGCCAAGTGGGCCGACACCATCCGGTCCGACCGGCGCTTCCTGAACGCCGCCGTTGGTCTGGAAGCAATCGGACTGGTCGTCATCGCCTCGTTGGGTACCGATGGGGGAGTGTGGTCGATGGTCACCGCGAGCATCTGGATGCTGGTCAAGGTGATCGTCGTCCCTTTCCTGCTCTTCACCTGGATCATCGGATGGACGGTCTATGTCCATCACATCGAACCCGGCATGCAGTGGCACACCCGGGCCACGTGGACCAAGATCGCCGGCCAACTCGACGGCACGACCGTGCTCCGCATGCCTCCCGGGGTCAACCTGGTGTTCCACTGGATCTTCGTGCACATGCCTCACCACGTCGACATGCGGATTCCGTGCTACCACCTCGAGGAAGCGGCCGAGGCCATCATCGACGTCTACCCCGACCGGGTTCACGAGCGGCGCTTCCGTTGGCGGGACTATCTGCAAGCCACACGGTGTTGCAAGGTGTACGACTTCAACGCCGGAACGTGGTTGCCCTACCCGGGGTGAATCGTCCGGCATCGCCAGAGGAGGCGATTCGGAATGAGCGCATCGACCATCGATCTCACCATCGACCAGTTCGAATCGACGGTCGGGGGTGAGGGCGTCGTCCTCGTCGACTTCTGGGCGAGCTGGTGCGGGCCGTGCCGGACCTTCGCCCCGATCTTCGAGTCATCGGCGGTCAAGCACCCCGACCACACGTTCGCCAAGGTCGACACCGAGGCCGAGCAGCAGCTCGCCGGCGCGCTCAACATCCGGTCGATTCCGACCCTGATGATCTTCCGTGACGGCATCCTGCTGTTCTCGCAGCCCGGTGCCCTGCCCGGTGATGCGCTCGAAGACCTCATCTCACAGGTCGAAGCCCTCGACATGGAATCGGTGCGAGCCGAGATCGCCGCCGCCGAAGCCTGAGCCGGATCCCGGTCTCGGACGATCCGAGGTCCCACCGGACCCCGACGATCGTGGACGGCGCCGTGCAGGGCCGGCAAACGACATGACCATCCGGTGACCGATGGCTGGCCCTGTTCCGTCGGCTCGACCGCCGGGCCGGGCGTCGATAGTGTGCGGCCATGGCAGTCGAACGCTTTCCCATCGAAGCCAGCCACATCCTGATGTTCGCTCGCTCCATCGGTGACCCCAATCCGGTCTACGCCGATCCCGAGAGTGACGAAGCAAAGGCTGTCGGCGGCATCATCGCCCCACCCACCTTCGTGCAGGCCAGCGCGCAGTTCGATCCGGACTACTTCCTGCGTCCCAAGATCGGTCAACCGTGGTTCGGGTCGGGCAAGAACCCAACCGGCACGCCGCCGAAGGCCGAGCCGGCCGAGAGCGAAGAAGCGGCGCCGAAGCGTTCCGGGGGCGGCCTCCACGCCGAGCAACACTACGAGTATCACCGGCCCCTCCGGGCCGGCGACGTGCTGAGCGCAACCACGAAACCGGGCAAGTCGTGGGAGAAGGAAAGCAAGCGTGCCGGCAAGCTGCTGTTCTCCGAGTCCGTCACCGAATACCGCAACCAGGACGGGGAGCTGGTCGTCACCGCCCGCGGTGTCGGCGTGCAAACCGAGAAACCCGTCGAGAACTGAGGAGCCAGTCGTGCCGTCCAAACTCAATGCCTCGGATCTCACCGTCGGGCAGACCTTCACCGCCACACTGGTCGAAGACCTGAAGCGAACCCAGATCGTTCAGTACGCCGGTGCCTCCGGCGACTACAACCCGCTCCATACCGACGAGGTGTTCACCACCCAGGTCGCCGGCTATCCCAGTGTCTTCGCTCACGGCATGCTCACCATGGGCATGACCGGGGCCATGATCACCGATCTCGTCGGCGACGGAGTGCTCAGGAACTTCGGTGGGCGCTTCACCTCGCAGGTGTGGCCCGGCGACGACCTGAGCGCCACGGCCGAGGTCACCGCCCTCGACACCGATGGCGACGAGCCCACGGTCACGCTGTCGGTGGTCACGACCAACGGATCCGGTGTGACGGTTTTCTCGGGCGAGGCGAAGGCCCTGGTCAACCCCTGACCGGCCACGGCGTGGGCTTGCGCTCGCGCTGAATCCGCTCCACGCTGGGCTGATGTCCGTCGGTTCCATGTCCTACGACCTCGTGATCATCGGCGGTACGGCCAGTGGTCTCTCGGTTGCCATCTCGTCGTTGCGTTCGGGTCTCGGCCTGGTCCGCATCGTCGAAGCTCATTCCGCCGTTGCGTTCCCCGAGTTGGTCGGCGACAACCAACTCGACATCGGGTTCGGCGAAGACGTGAAGTCGGTCGACGCCGACGAACACGGGTTGATCGTCACCACCAACCGGCTGGCCTACCGGACCCGGGCCGTCCTCGTTGCGAACCGATCTCGCGACGATGCCTGGGTACCACCGATCGCCATCCCCTCGACGCTCGGCACCCGGGTGCACGTCGACGAGTGCAACGCCGGTACCGACGAGGACGTGTTCGTGGTCGGCTACACCGATCACGCCGTGGAGCTCACGGCCACCATGGCCGCGGCCGGCGCCCGCGTGGTGCTCGCCGCCGGCGGGCATGGATCCGACCCGACTGTCTCCGGCCGGCGAGCACATGCTGCGACGTCTCGAGCGAGAGCGCCGGGCCACGTTGCTGTACCGGTCGGTACCCGAACAGATCGCCAACGTCGACGGCTATCCCGATGGCCTTACTTCGACGATCGGCACACACCCGATCTGCAGTTCGACCACGTGTCTTCGCCTCCGGGCGACGGGTGCTGTCGCCGGCCGAGGCCGGGGTGACCGAGGCCGCGCTCACCACCGGTCACGTCTTCTTCGTCGGCGAACCCGACGACGAGACCATGGTCCCGACGTCGCCGGGTTGGCGGGTCGGCACCGACATCGCCGCGACCTGTTTTCCCGAACTCGATCTGCCACAACCCGCGCCCGAACTCGAACGTCGTCAGCGGCACACGGCCGTCATCGAGGAACTGCGGACCGAGCACTACAACGCCACCATCACGCACTTCGAGCCGACCCACTCCGATCTGTGGGTCCTGCGGGTCACGTCCCGACCAGGGCGGAACCTCCCATCAGCCGGGTCAGTACGCGTCCCTCGGGCTCGGTTACTGGGAGCCGCGCATCGACGACGCCGAGGACCGGAATCTCGACGAACGGTGGGACAAGCTCATCCGTCGGTCGTACTCGATCTCGAGTCGCATGTTCGACGAGCACGGCTACCTGACCTCCGAGGACGGGCTCAACGAACTCGAGTTCTACATCGTGCTGGTCGCCCCGACACCCGAGAACGTCCCGGCACTCACGCCTCGACTGGCCTTGAAGCGACCCGGTGATCGGATCTACCTCGGCCCGAAGGTGGCCGGTCGCTACACGCTCGACGCCGTCACCGATCCGAACGCAACGGTCATCTTCCTGCGCCACCGGTACCGGCGAGGCACCGCACAACGGCATGGTCGTCGAACTGCTGCGCAAGGGCCACACCGGTCCGATCGTCTCGGCCGTCTCGGTTCGGAAGTGGGCCGATCTCGGCTACATCGACAAACACCGCGACCTCGAGCGCGCGCTACCCCAACTACCACTACCTGCCGATGCCGACGCGTGAGCCCGACGTCCCCAAGCGCTACATCCAGGACCTCATCAGCGACGACGTCTTCCCGACCGAGCTGCGGTGTCGAGCTCGACCCCGAGAACACCCACGTGTTCATGTGCGGCAACCCGTCGATGATCGGACTCCCCGAGGAGGTCGACGGCGAAGAACGATTCCCCGAGACCGTCGGCGTCGTGCAGTTGCTCACCGAACGAGGCTTCACCCTGGACCGTCGCCGCAGCCCGGGCAACATCCACTACGAGGAGTACTGGTAGGTCGGGCCTCTGAACAGGGGAAACGGACCGCTCAATCCCCTGAGGTCCGCGACCGGTCCGCGAGCCGTTGACAATCGCGCCAGCCTCTCGAGACCGATGACCGGGCACCTGGGACTCGACCAGTCACGAGTGAGGGCGCCTCGCAATCGAACGTAGGTATTCGCCCGTCAGCCGTTGTTGTGGCACGCTTCACGGTCCGAGTCGCGAGATCGGGGTGGCAGTGCAGTACATCGCATGGGACGGCAACACCTACGAGGGCCAGCCGCCTGAGGGGTGGTATCTGGGGAGCGACGACCGGTGGTGGTCGCCGGGAACCGGTCCCGGGCCACAGGAGGCTCTCGGTTCCCCGGTGGCGTCAGCATCACCTTCGATGACTGCGCCACCACCTCCGCCACCGCCCGAAGAGACGGTTCTGGCCCTGGGCACGCTGCCTGGAGACGCAGCCGAAACGCCACTCTGGCGAATGAAGCGTTTTCTGATACCCACGGCGCTACTCGCTCTGGTCGTGATCGGTGCAGCAGTCAGCGGGCTCACGACGGACCAGGAAGGCGAGGACAGCGCCCTCAGCACGACGACCTCACCGGACAACGACGTGGAGGCCGCGCCGGTCACCACCGCTGGCACGTCGGGGGAAACCACCTCGACCGTCGAGGTCACGACGACCGAAGACGAGGACTTGGAGAGAGTTGGATCGCGAGACAATCCTGTTCCTCTGGGTTCACCGATCGACCTCGAGCTGGATGTTCTGGGCGATGCCGACGGCTCGGAATGGACCCTCACGATCGACGCCCCGGGATCGGACATCACTGCGGCGGTGCTGGCGGAGAACCAATTCAACGAACCCCCGGAGGACGGCTTCGTCTTCTACGGTGTGCCGGTGACCCTGACGCTCAAGAGCGCCTCGAAGGAACCGCTTTCGACGTCGTTCAACATCTCGCCCGAGTTCTTCGGACCCGTGACACTCGGTGTCTACTCGGCAGGATCCTTCGACAACTACTGCGGCGTGATCCCTGACGAGTTCGACAGCTTCAAGGAGGTCTTCGTGGGCGGGTCCGTGAGCGGGACGATTTGTTACGTGGTGGCGGCGGACGATGCCGCATCCGGGATCTTGGTGACGCTCGATGAGATCG
Organism: uncultured Acidimicrobiales bacterium; assembly: GCA_963700755.1. Classification (GTDB taxonomy): domain Bacteria; phylum Actinomycetota; class Acidimicrobiia; order Acidimicrobiales; family SZUA-35; genus JBBQUN01. The sequence continues at coordinate 362,850 of CAVOYW010000011.1, read as the reverse complement.
AGGGGGACCGCATCTTTGCTGCGGCCCAGTAGAGACGCAGTCAAACGACCGAAGGTTCCGTGTTCGGGGCCGGCACGACATCGGAGAGCATCACCGACCCCACATGAGGGGTCAGCGCATGGTGAAACCCTGCCCGGCGAGGAAGTCCCGCATGTGCGGTCGGCTCTCCTTGCCGAGGAGGGCTTCCATGTCGGCCGACCAGACTCGGTCGAGCTTCCCACCGGTGCGAGCGTGGTAGTAGGCCCGCATCTGCTCGTCGTAGGCGGCGATGCCCTCGGCGTCGTCGCGCTCGTCGTAGAACTCGTCCTTGAGCGTGACCGACAGCGGCAGCCGGGGTTTGAGCTCGGGATCCTGGGCGGGCCAGCCGATGCAGAGCCCGAACAACGGGTACACCTGTTGGGGCAGGCGCAGCAGTTCGGTGACCTGCGCCGGATCGTTGCGGACGGCGCCGATGTAACAGATGCCGAGGCCGAGCGATTCGGCGGCAACGACGGCGTTCTGTGCCGCAAGCGCGCAGTCGACGGTGGCGATCATGAAGTGCTCGGTCATCCCGGCGCTGAACTCACCGCCCGACCGTTCACACGCCACCGCGGACCGGTGAAGATCGGCGCACCACACGAAGAACGCGGCGGCGGTCTCCACCTGGGTCTGCCCGCCGGCGAGGGTGGCGATGGTCGCCCTGGTCGCGGGTGCTCGGACTCGGATGACCGTCGCCCCCTGCAGATTCGACGAGGTGGCAGCGGAGAAGCCGGCCGAGATGATGTCGGCGAGTGTCTCCTCCGGCACCGGCTCCTCGGTGAACTTGCGAATCGATCGATGGCTCTTGAGCAATGAGATGGCATCCACGGGCCGCACCGTAGCCAGCGAGCGGTCGGAGAACGCAGCCGAGCGGCACGGGTGGTGGCTCTGTTCGTGGGGCCGGACGGAGCCACCTCGGGTCGTCGGGAATCCGACGGTGGGTCCTTGGTTCGCTGCGAGCGGCGGCGGTCAGCGCTTGTCGAGGCCGGCTTCGATCTCGGCACTCAGGGTGTCGATCTCGGCGATCTCGTCGGCAATCACCTCGGCGTCGTCCGGGCAGTCGAAGGCGAGTCGCTCGGCCCGATCGATCCACTCGGTGACGGTGTCATCGAGCACGTCGTCGGGTGACGGCAACAGCGGGGGGAGCGCCGTTCGGAAGTGGCCCTGGAGCTCGTCACAACCCTCGATGCCGGCGGCAGCGAAGTCCTGGGCCGTGGGGATCCGGTCTCGCTCGGCCTCCCACTGCCGGCGCCAGGTGTCGGAATCGGGACGCGTGCTGCCGCCGCAAGCCGACAGACCGGCGACGAGCACCGCGGTGATGAGTGGCGCTCGCACCGGCTTGGTCATGTGGCGAGGGTAGGGGATCGGGCGACAGGAGGCGATGGTGCGATGGTGGGTTACTCCGACGATCTCGGTGAGGTCGGCCCGATGTCGGTCGACGAGCACGTCACCCTCGGCCGGTTCGACGCGCTCGACGAGGCGATCATCACGGTTGCCGGTTCGAGGGTGGTCGAGGTTCGATATCGGCCGATGGTGGGCTGAGCCGGCGTTGTCCGTCGGTGGGATGTCTAGGCCGCGGCGACGTCCCAGAGATGGTGCACGGGGTCGTGTACGAAGTAGCGGGCGAACGACGCCACGGTGAACGTGGCGCCGTCGGACCGGCGCCCGGTCCGCGGCCACGCTTCGGCGCCGACCGAATCGAAGGCCTGGGCGACGATCTCGCCGGCCTCCGCCAGTTCGCGGGCCACCACGACCGGGTCCTGTGAGGCATAGTCCTCGGCCAGTGCCGTTGCGTCCTGATCCCAGTTGGCGAACAGGGGGTTGTCTTCCTGCAGCATCAGGACGAGTCGCTGGGCGAAGAGGCGATAGACGTCGCGGACGTGGCACGCGTACTCCAGGGGTGACCACACCGATGGGGATGGTCGCGATCCCACGTCGGGTTTGGCCAGGACGCCTTGCCAGGTGTGGGCGTTGGCCCGAATGACCGAGCCGGTGGTGGTCACGTCATGGGAGGCCGAGTCGAATCCGCAGTCGGGGCAGCGTCGGTCGAGCACCCACGTCCAATCCTTGTCGTCGGGAACGATGGCCATGGGGCGACGTTAGTGGCGGCGGGGGCTCCGGTGTGTGGAGATTCGCCGCTCGGCCGTGGGCTTGCCATGATTCGACCGATGTCTGCACCGAATCACCAGCCCGACTCACCAGCCGTCGTTCCCGACAACCGCCCGAGTTTCGTGGTGACCGAACCGGACCGCCTCGTCGGTCGGGGCCATCCTGCGGGCGACTTCCTCGAAGCCCACGACTGGGTCGTCGTCGACGAGGCGAAGGGATATCTCGAGGTCCGGGCACATCTACCAAGACGCGCACTCAACCCGCGGGGCCAACTCTTCGGTGGCTTCACACCGACCTACGTCGACCTGGTGGCCTTGTTCACCGTACGGGCCGGACCGGAACGACTCGACCCGGACGTGCCACGAGGTTGGCTGGCCACGACCAACATGCGTATTGACTACTTCGAGCCGATCCTCGGACCGACGTTCGTGATCAAGAGTACGGTCGAAAAACACCGGGGCCGAACGGTCTTCGTGGCCACCCGATTCTTCCAGGACGGCGAATTGGCCGTCCATGCGGTGACCACGATGCGCCAGATCGAGGCCCCCAACCCGCTGGGCGACGCCTGATCCGCGTCGTCGTCGGGCTCAACCTTCGACGAGCGAGAACGACTTCGTGGTCGACGCGCTCTGCCCGGCACTGTTGTAGACGGTCAAGGTCAAACTGCAGGTGCGAGGGCTCCCGCTGTAGGAGCCACCCCACCCGTTGCCCGGCACCCAATTGGGACGGGCCACCCCGCAATTCGACGACCAGGTCCCCGACACGGCGTTCTGCGATGACACCGGCCAGAAGAACTGTTCACCGAGGACCAGCTGACTCCCGCCGCCGATCGATGCCGATGGGAGGGGAACGGCTGCAGTGGTCGGAGCCGCCGTGGTTGTCGGGGCAGCCGTGGTCGGGGCGGCTGTGGTCGGGGCGGCTGTGGTCGGGGCGGCTGTGGTCGGGGCGGGCGTGGTTGGTGCAGCGGTCGCGGGTGCTCGGGTGGTCGGTGCCCGGGTGGTCGGTGCCCGGGTGGTCGGTGCTCGGGTGGTCGGTGCGGCTGCGGCCGCTGCGGTCACTGCGGTGGTCGGCGCGGTCGTCGTCGGGGCGGCGGTGGTCGAGGTGGCTGCGGTCGTTGCCGACGTTGCGGGCTCAGTCGCGGGGCTGCCGGTGCCCGACCCGTCGACAGGGGACGACTCCTCGCCGCCGTCGGTCCCGGCTTCTCCGGCCTCGACACTGACTCCGGCCACCTCGACGCCGTCGTCGCCCAGCCTGGTGGCGGCAACGGCGCTCGCTGCGACCAATGCACAGGCGGCCGCACCGACGAGTACGAGGGTCCGGCGGGATCGACCGGACCGCTCGGGTGCCGCGGTGGCCGAAGCGGCGGGCTGGTCGCCGACTGCGGGCAGCGAATCCGGTGGTTCCGGTGACACGCCGTTTGGTCGGGCGGCTTCCGGCGCCTCGTCGCCGGTCTTCGATGACGGATCGGAGGACGACCCCGAACGGCGGGACGACGAGATGACGGTGTGGCCGCTCAGGAGTGCCTGGTCGGTCTGGTCGATCGGCACGGCGCCGATCCGGAGCCGGGGCACATCGGCCCCGGCCGCGGTTGCCGCCGATCGCAGGGTCTCGCCCATCGACTCGACGGTGTCGAAACGATCGGCGGGATTCTTCGCCAGCGCCTGCTCGAGTACCAGGCAGACACCGTCGGGCACGCCCAGTGGGCGAAGATCCGGAGTTGGCTCGTTGACGATCCGGCTGAGCATGGCCACGACGCTGGTGTCGTCGTCTCGACGGAACGGCGGGTGTCCGAGGATCTCGGTGAAGACCGTCGAACCCAGGGCGTAGACGTCGCTGCAGACGTTTTGCTTCTTGCCGTCGATGACCTCGGGAGCCGAGTGGGCAATGCTCATACCGATCTGTGTCGCGGTGGCGGAGGCGCCGTTGCCGAAGGCGGCCGCGATCCCGAAATCGCACAGCTTGGCATCGTCATAGGCGCTGAGCAGCACGTTGTCGGGCTTGATGTCGCGGTGCAGGATGCCGGCCCGGTGCGCCGTTTCGACCGCCCCACACAGGTCGATACACCGGGCGACGGCCTCGGTCCACGGCCTCGGACCGGAGCGGTCGAGCAGGGCCCGCACGCTTCCGCCCGGTGCGTACTCCATCACGATGTAGGGGTGACCCTGTTCGGTGTAGCCGGTGGCATACACCGTGACGATGTGCGGATGGGTGCCGAGCCGGCCGAGTGCAGCCCGCTCGAGGTCGAAGCGCGTTCGACCCGCCACATCGAGCGATGCGGTGTAGAGCACCTTGATGGCCACGTCGCGATCGTGGTCGACGTCGTGTGCTCGATAGACGATGCCGAATCCGCCTCGCCCGACCTCGACCGGACCGACGTAGCCGGGAACGACGAATCCTCCCGAATCGTCGGGACCATCGGCCACCCCACCGCTGGTCCGGTGTCGAGCGCTGATCCGAGTCAGATCCGTGGACGCGCCGTCGTCCCCGGACGGAGCGTTGTTACCTCCGAAACGGCCGAGTCCGACCATGATCCCTCCACCAATCCCGACCGAGATCGGGCTCACATCCGCAGGATCGTTCCCGCGGCGGACGCCCTCCGCATCCGCCTTCGAACCGTAGTCGAGCTGCGACCGGTCGCGCCGATCGAACGTTCCGGTGCACGGCGGACGCGTTCGAGGTTCGGGCTCCCTCAAGCCCGAACCTCGAATGGCCGCCACCGTGGTCACGGACACCGATTCCCTCGTCGGTCTCCGGCCGCCGGCTCCGCCGTTGCTGCGGACCCCGAACCCGACCAGGCTTCCCTCTGTCCCGGTTCCGGCTTCGGTGACGACCGCTGCGTTGAGGACACCCTACGATCGGTGGCGCTGCCGGGGATCGGGGCGATCCCCGTCTGTGACGGCGGTCGATGCGGGATCGGTCAGCGATGGCGCTCGAGGACGACGCTGCCCACCGAATAGCCTGCGCCGAAGGAACAGAGCACACCGATCTCATCCGGTGCCAACCCGTCGTGATGGAGGTGGAACGCGATCACCGATCCGGCCGAACTCGTGTTGGCGTATTGGTCGAGGATCACCGGTGCCTCGTCGGTGTCGGGGATCCGTCCGAGAACGCCCCTGGCGATCAGCTGGTTCATCTTGAGGTTGGCCTGATGGAGCCAGAACCGGCGGACCGAGTCGGGATCCAGCCCGAGTTCGCCGAGGTGGTCGATGATGTGCTTCGAGACCATCGGGCAGACCTCCTTGAACACCCGCTGGCCCTGTTGCCGGAAGATCAGCTCGTGGGGATCGCGCTCGCCGACCTCGCTCGAATTGAGGAACCCGAAGTCGTTACGAATGTTGTTGGAGAACTGGGTCGCCAGCTTGGTGCCCAGGATTCGCCACTGTTCGGGTCCGACTGCGTCGTCGGCCCGCTCGAGTACGACTGCGGTGCAGGCGTCACCGAAGATGAAATGGAAGTCGCGGAGCTCGAAGTTGTTGTGCCCGGAGGTGATCTCGGGGTTGATCACGAGCGCACACGATGCCGATCCGCCACGAAGGGCATCGACGGCGGCCTGGATCGAGAAGGTGGCCGACGAACAGGCGACGTTCATGTCGTAGGCCCAGCCGCTCGCGCCGATTGCCTGTTGGATCTCGATCGAGACGGCGGGGTAGGCCCGCTGCAGGTTGGAACAGCCGACGATGATGGCATCGACGTCGGCGCCGGTGCGGCCGGCCGCCGCCAGCGCTTCTTCGACGGCCGGGAGCGCCATCTCGGCCTGGAGTCCGAGTTGGTCTTCGGAACGCAGTTCGAGCCTCGGCCGAAGCCGCTCCGGGTCGAGCACGCCGGACTTCTCCATCACGAATCGTGAACGGATGCCCGATGCCCGATAGATGAACTCCTCGTCGGGCGGCGGCCGTGCCTCGATGACACCCGCCGCGATCTCGTCGGCGTGCTGCTCGTTCCAGTGTTCGGTGGCGACGGTCAGGGAGGCGACCAGTTCGGCGTTGCTGATCGACTCGGGTGGAGTGAACAGGCCGGTGCCGCTGATGACGATGTCGGTCACGGAGATACCTCGTTGGCTGGCGGACGTACGGGCGAGCGTAGCGTTCGGGGGCACGGGCGTTGCCCGGGTGGGGTCGGCCCGGCGGTTTGGGACGATCGGGGCGCTCGTAGGATTCGGGGCGTGACCGATCTCCCCTCGCTGCGCCAAGGCCGCAATCAGCTGGCCATTCCCGGACCGTCGGTGATCCCCGACGCCGTGCTTGCCGCCATGGCCCGCCCGATCGTCAACATCTATGCCGATGAGGTCGCCGAGCTCTGTTTCTCGATGATCGACGACCTGCCCAAGGTCGTCCGTACCGATGGTGAGGCGTTCGTTGCGATGTCGAACGGGCACGGTGCCTGGGAGATGGCCGTGGTCAACACCCTCTCGAGGGGCGACAAGGTGCTCGTGATCGATTCCGGTCGTTTCGGTCTCGCCTGGGCCGGCTTCGCTCGTGACCTCGGCGTCGACGTCGAGATGGTGCCGTCACCGTCGACGCGGCTCCCACTCGATCCTTCGGTCTTGGCCGATCGTCTGGCCGCCGACCCGAGGCACGAGATCCGCGGCGTGCTCGTCTGCCACGTCGACACCGGATCGGGACTTCGCAACGATCTGGGTCAGATCCGTGCTGCGATCGACTCGGCCAACCACCCGGCACTGTTCTATGTCGACGGGATCGCCTCGGTCGGCTGCGAGCACTACGAGATGGATGCGGTGGGCGCCGATGTCACGATCTCGGCCTCGCAGAAGGGTCTGATGGTCCCGCCTGGGCTCGGTTTCGTCTGGGCCGGACCGAAGGCGATCGAGGCCGCCCGCCGAGCCGATCTGGTGACCCCTTACTGGGGTTGGGGTGCCCGCCGCGCCGAGGGTCCTCACTACAAGCTCTTCTGTGGCACGCCGCCCATGAGTCACCTCTATGCCATGCGGGTGGCGCTCGATCTGTTGTTGGACGAGGGCATGGACCACGTCTGGTGGCGCCACGAGGTACTCGGCGGAGCCGTGCGGGCCGCCGTCGAGGCCTGGTCGACCGTCGACGGCATCGAGTTCCAGGTGCAGGACCCCGCGAGCCGTTCCAATGCCGTCACCGGTGTGTTGACCAACGACATCGACGCCGTCGAGTTCCGCGAACGTTGTGAGCAGAGCTCGAACCTCAGCCTGGGCATCGGCATGGGTGAGGTGGCGGACCGAGCGTTCCGGATCGGCCACATGGGCCACCTCAACCCGCCGATGCTCCTGGGCACCCTGGCCACGATCGAGTCGGTGCTGGTGTCGATGGGGCACCCGATCGCCGAATCCGGTGCCGCGGCGGCCGCAGCCCACGTGGCAGCAAGCCTCGCGCCGTAGTCGTCGGGCCACCATCGTGGCGTGCCGAACGATCGCTCGCCCCGCCGAACCGTGGAGCCGGCGTCGTTTCTCCGACAACCTCGGGGGCAACGTCCGGTCCTCCGAACGCAGCCCCCACAGAAGTCTGCGAACGGGCGGAGCCTCCTCGGAACGGGAGGGGAGCGGGGGAGGGCGCGAGGCGAGCGGGAGTGAGGGGTGGTCAGGCCCAGGGGACGGCGCAGGCCTGATCGAGCTCGATCTCGACGGTGACCGCACGGTTGCGATGCGGTCCGGCACACCACGACGGGAAGGCCGCCGAATAGAGTCCCCCGCCGCCGGCGACGAACACCAGCAGGTCGTCGGGTGATTGGAAACACGCAGTAGTCGCGATCGGCGGTCGTGCGTCCCATCGACCCGGCGCCCCGAAGCAGATCGGCCCCCGGCACGACCGCCCGTTCGACGATGGCCGCTGCGATCGACGCCCGGTCGTGCCCGACCGAAGCCAGCAGTGCGGCGTGATCGGGGTTGATGGCCAGGGCCGCCTGGCCGCCCCGCAGAACCGCGTTGTTGGTGGCGACGTTGGCAAACGCCATCGCGAGGGTCGTGAGGAGCCGATCGGCGGATCCGGGGTCGTCGGCATCGACGACCGCCATCACCGAATGGGGGGCATCGGTGCCGAGCACGGTGACCGTCGAGTCGTCGGCGCCGAACCCGAGCGCGGTGTGCATCGGATCGAAGGGGCTCGAGGCCTCGTCCTCGGCCAGACACATCGTGAACTTGCCGGCGTGGCCGAGCAGGGCCATGTCGGAGACTCCGGCCCGCCCTCCGCCCACGTTGATCATCGCCAGACGAATCGCCCGGCCGATCGACGCGTTGGCCCGATGACCCGGACCCAGGGCGCCGAAGCTGCCGCTGATCGGACCGCACGAATGGGCCGCGGGGCCGTTCACGATGATGAGCGGTGTGATCGAGTGCGTCGTGGCCTGGACCTCGGTGAGGTCGAACGTCTCGTCCATGATCGCCCTGGCTGCGGCGATCACCACGGGCAGGTGGTCGGGGAGGCATCCGGCCATCACGGCGGCGATGGCCAGCTTCTCCACGGTGCACGACCCGAGATTGGGCCCCATGACGCCGAGTTCGAGATCGGCCGGATGTCCCGAGGCGATCACCATTCGATCGACGCGCTCGGGCGTGGGGACGACCACCGGCAGGCCGTCGGTGCAACCGAGTCGGTGGAGCTGTTCGAGGGCCTCGAATTCCGAGGTTGCGGTCAGGGTCATCGGGCGCTCCAGGCCGAGGCGATCAGTGGCACGGTGTCGTCGGCAACCGTTGCCATGTGGTCGACGCCGGTGCCGGCGACGGGATGGGGGAGCCGGACTCGGGGGATGTCGGGCATGCCGACCGAGCGGGCGACGAAGTCACCCTGGGCCCAGAACGCCTCGGTGACGAGGGCGACGGCCGGGATGCCTCGGTGGGCCAGTTTCACTGCGTCACGCACGGTGCCGGTGGTGCAGCTCCCTCAATGACCGTAGGCGGCAACGACGGCCTGGCAGCGTTCGACGAGGTCGTCGAGCATGGCGTCGGACACGATCGAGGAGGCATCGCCCTTGTCGAACCGGTGGAACGTGGCGCCGGGGTGGGCCACACCGATGGCTCGTTCGATCTGGTCGAGGAACCGCACCGAATCGGGGAATCCGTTGGCCAACAGCCCGATCGACAGGGGTTGGTCGAGTGAAATCGACAGGGTGTAGGGCTCGACCGGAAGTCCGGGCTCGCCTCGAGGGTCCAAGAAATCGATCATGGCCCGACGCTAGTACGGTGCGTCGGCCGGCACGAGTGCGTCGCCCGCGGCGCGGATCCCCGAACCGCCTTCTCGGCGGGCTGGACCGACCGGCCGTGAGCTGCTGGACTGCGCCGCCATGGACTCCTTCGCCGACAAGATCGCCGTCATCACCGGGGGAGGCGACGGCATGGGTCGTTCCCTCGCCCTTGCCCTCGCCGCCGAGGGTTGTCACGTGGCCATGTGCGACGTCAACGAGGCGAATCTCGATGCCAGTCGGGCGGCCGCCGTCGCCATTGCGCCCCAGGGCACCCGGATCACGACCCACCGCTGTGACGTGTCCGACGAGTCCCAGATGACGGCGTTTCGCGATGCCGTGATGGCCGAGCACGACACCGATCACGTGCATTTGGTGTTCAACAACGCCGGAATCGGCGGAGCCGGGAGCTTCGTGACCGACGAACGAGCGGCGTGGGAGCGGACGTTCGATGTCTGCTGGGGTGGCGTCTACAACGGCAGCCGGGCCTTCCTGCCCCTGTTGATCGCGGCCGAGGAGGGCCACCTCGTGAACACGGCCAGCATCAATGGGTTGTGGGCCTCGATCGGACCCGACCGACCCCATACCGCCTATTCAGCGGCCAAATTCGCCGTTCGCGGCTTCACCGAGGCGCTCGTCACCGACCTGCGGATCCATGCCCCGCACGTCCTGGCGTCGGTGGTGATGCCCGGCCACATCGGCACCGGCATCGTTGCGAACTCGGCGTCGGCGCACGGCATCGATGCCGAGCCCGAGGTGGTCGAGGGGTCCAACATGTTCCGGGCCTTCGCCCCGACCACGGCCGACCAGGCCGGAACGATCATCCTCGACGGCGTCCGCAACCGGCAGTGGCGCATCCTGGTCGGCGATGACGCCCACATCGTCGATGCCATGGTGCGGGCCGAACCCGAGCGTGTCTACGAGCGGGATTTCGTTGCCGACCTGCATGCCCAGGGAGCGCTCGTCGCCCTGGTGCAGAACGACGAGGCGTCGTGAGTCGGGTGGGCGGAGCCCGACCGGCGGAGCCGGTGATGACCCGTTGGGCATGCGCAACGGAGTGAGCATGCGGGTTGGTCGTGAGTCGGGTGGGCGGAGCCCGACCGGCGGAGCCGGTCAAGGCAGTGGAGTGAGCATGCGGGTTGGTCGTGAGTCGGATGGGCGGAGCCCGACCGGCGGAGCCGGTCAAAGCAAGAGAGTCAGTCGGTGCCGATCGACGAAGCTGACGCTCGTCGTGCCCGCTGCCGCCGATGTTCAGGGTCTGGAAGTTCTTGGCGCCCTCGACCTGGTAGTCGCCGGCCTTGTTGGTGACCTGCTTGACTGGCGTCGAGCACCTGGCGGACACCGGTGGCGCCGACCGGGTGACCGGCGCCGATCAGCCCGCCGCGCGGGTTGATCGGATGTTGCCGTCGATCTCGAGCCAGCCCCTCTTCGACGGCCTTCCAGCTCTCGCCCGGCGCGGTGATGCCGAAGTGATCGATCGCCATGTACTCCGAGGTCGTGAAGCAGTCGTGGGTCTCGATGCCGTCGATGCCGTTCACGTCGGCGATCCCGGCGCGCTCCATGGCCCTGGTGATGGTGCTGCGGACGTGCGGCAGCACGTACTCGGCCTCGCGGCTCTCGCGCGACCTTGTCCTCGAAGCGCAGTCGGGCCGTGTTGTGGCCCCAGCCCTTGATGCGCGGGATGTCGGACAGCTTCTTGCCCCGTCCCTTGGCGTACTGCTCGGCGTAGCGCTTGCGAGGCCAGGAAGACCGTGACCGCACCGTCGGTCACCTGGGAGCAGTCGGCGATGCGGATCCGTCCGCCGACCGCCGGCGTTGTCGTCCGTCGCGGCAGAGCGCGTGCTCCTTGTTCATGTACCAGGTGCGGGTCTGGGCGTTCGGGTTGAGCTTCGCGTTGTCGTAGTTGATGCGGCTGATCTCGGCGAGATGCTCGTCCTTCAGGCCGTAGCGCTTGTCGTACTCGTCGCCGAGCCGGCCGAAGAGCTTCGGGAACGGGAACTCGATGCCCTTGGCCTCCTGCTCGTACCAGGCCGCCGTGCCGAGGTAGGCGCCGCCCTCGGCGGCCGAGCACGCGTCTTCATCTGCTCGATGCCGACGACGGCCTGGAGGTCGTAGCGGCCCGGCTTCGATCTCGGCCGAGGCCGCGAGCAGCGCGATGCGACCCGAGGCGCAGGCCGCTTCGTGGCGGCCGGTGGGCAGCCCGCTGAAGGCCGGATCGACCTCGGTGAAGAAGGCGCCGAGATGGCCCTGCATGCAGTAGAGCTCGGCGGCGAAGTTGCCGACGTGGGCGCTCTCGACCTCTTCGGGAGCGATACCGCGTCGCTCGAGCGCGCCCCGCACGCTCTCGCGCATCAGCGCCGAGAAGTGCTTGTTCTCCTTGGTCCAGTTGCGGCGAAGTCGGTCTGGTAACCGCCGAGGACGTAGACGTCGGGCTGTGGTCATGATGGGATCCTTGCGAGTGGGAGACGGGTTCTGATCGGTGGAGGAGCGACTCAGCCAGCGACGAAGAAGCGTGCCGACGTTGATCTGGGGATGGTGGAAGAAGCGCTTGGCTGCCGGCCTGGCCGCAGTCGCGATGGCCCGGGGAACCGCGACACCGGCCTCGGACAACATCGTGACCGTGCTTGTCGATGCCGAGGAAATCGACGAGCACGATGGCGGCGCCCAGTTGAAGCCCATGCCCATGATGCGGTCGATGTCGTTGATCGTCTCCGTGACCTCGCCGACGCGGTGGAACGCGTAGCTGATGTAGCCGGCCATCATCTTGCGGGCGAGTTCGGCCTCGTCGCCCTTGGCGTCGAGGAAGACCTGGATGCCCTTCGCGGTAGCGGCCCTCGGAGTACAGGTCGGCGATCTCGTCGATGTAGCCGAGCATGTCGGGCAGCGTGATCGAGTCCTGGGCGACGTAGTCACCGATGGCCGGGTCGAGCACGAGCGCCCTCCTTGCGCTTGAAGAAGCCGCCGCCGGTCTTGTTGCCGAGCACGCCCTTGTCCATCAGCGTCGCCATGTAGTCGGGCAGCCGGTTGGCGTCGTGGGCCTCGTCGTTGGTGTTCGCGTAGACGTTGTCGACGATCGCGCGGTGGATGTCCCAGCCGACGAGGTCGATGGTCGCCAGCGGCGTGATCGCCCGCCCGGTGTAGGGGCCGACGATCGCGGTCGACGAGCAGCGGGCCGATGCCGCTCGGCGAGCTGGGCACCTTCGTTCAGGACCTTGAAGCCGACCCGGTTGCCGGCGAAGGCCGGGGTGTCGCTGGTGCGGACCATCTCGCGGCCGAGCTGCATCCGGCAGAAGGCCTCGATGAAGTCGACCACCTCGGGATCGGTGTCGGTGTCGGCGATCAGCTCGGTGCCGACGATGACGTTCGGTGGGTTGAAGAAGTGCAGCCCACAGGAAGTTGCCGCGGAAGCTGTCCGAACGACCCTCGGCACAGCTTGTTGATCGACAGGCCCGAGGTGACGGTCGCGACGATCGAATCGGGGCGTCGGGCCGCTCTCGATCCGATCGAAGATCTACTGCTTGAGCGTCATCTCCTCGGTCAACGGCCTCGAAGATCAGGTCGGCGGTGGCCAGCGCCGCATCGAGATCGTCGTCGTAGGCCCGATCTCGGCCCGGAGGGCCACCGTGTTGGACCGGACCTGCTTGATGGCGGCGTCGAGGCCCTCCTGGGCCTTCTCCTTGGTGCGGGCGAGGAACGTGACCCTCGGAACGGCCATGGTGAAGAGGGCGGCACTGCCGTATCCCATCGTGCCGTTGGCGCCCAGCACGACCACGTGGTCGAGGGTGCGCAGGCTGAGGGCCTCTCGGCCGGGCGCTCGGCGGGCCGTGGTGGGGTTCGGCGAAGTGGTCGAGGACATGGGCACGCTCCAGCGTTGCAGCGGTCGGGGAGTCACAAGGTGCCAGATGTTCGCACTCCGGTCAAAACGGATGCAAAGCTACCGCCAAGTAACCTCGGTCACATTGACGCGTTTGACCAGGTCATCAACCATGAGGTTGGGAGATCGAGCCGATACCCCGGCGATCGCATATGGGGTAATTGCATGTCCACTCATTGGACATCCATTCATTGGATGCCCAAGGAGCACGAGCCGACGGCGGTGGCGCCGATCGGGCGCCCGGCGATCAGACGGTGACGTCGTCGAGCTCGGAGGCTCGGCGTCGGGGCACGCTGGTGAACCGGCTGCCCGACGTGGCCACGATCCGAGCCCGGTTCTCGGCCACGTTGGTCACCAGCAGCTTCTCGGCGGCCACACCGTTCATCCAGTCGAGCGAACGGAATCGTTCGTCGGTGAGGGCCCGGTTGAGTGCCGCCGACTCGACGAGCCGGCCGGGCGAGTAGTCCTGCCAGTCGGTGTTCATGCGGCCGTCGTAGACCCGGTAGACGTCTCCGTCGAGCAAGGCCACCACGTAGGCCGCCAACTCGCCGTCGAGACGCAGGGTGGCCACCTCGACCTCCCACTCGTGCTCCAGCCCGCCCTCGACCACTCGGCGCCAGAAGTCTCGTTCGCTGGGTCGATCGAGGTCGCTCTGCCGGCGAGCCGATCGATCCCGGGAGACGTGCACCGCTTCGACCTCGTCGATCAGCTCGGCCGTGATGGCCTTGCCCCGATCGAAGGCGATCGTCATCTCGAGCCCGGCGGCGTGGATCTTGTTCGTCGAACGGCGGAGCTGCTTGCGCATGTTCTTCGACAGGATGTTGTCGGTGCGGTGTTCGGCGGCGAACGCCACGCGCGGGATTCGCAGCTCGGGGAGCACCTGGGAGTGTTCGAGCAGGTCGGCCAGTGTCAACATGACCGGATCCAGATCGTCGATCTGCTCGAGATCGAGCGACCAGGTTCCGGTCAGATCGCCCAGGACCTCGGCGATCCCGTGGGCCAACGCATCGGCGGCCTCGGTGGTCAGAGCGGGCAGGACCGTACAGATCGAACTCCCGTGTCCCATCGCCACGATCGCCGTGCCCTCGGCTCGTTCCCGGATCGCCAGCAGCGCACAGGCCATCAACTGGCCGGTCTCGGCCGAACGTACGGCCACCATCAGGGGCTTCCACGCCTCGAAGGACTCGGCCCAGTTCAGCAGCCAGGGCCAACGCCCCATCACCGGTACGTCCAACTCTTCGTGGAGGAGGTCGATCTGAGGGGCGTGAGCCGCGACCTCGACCAGCCCGCGGTGGACCTCGATGTCGAACATCCGGGCCTGGACCTTCTCCGACGATCGACGCCAGGCGTCGAGCGGCTCGATGTCCTCGTCGGCGTGTTCCCGGAGCAGCGAGGTGATCGCGGGGGCCGCCATGGGCCGGCAGTAGTAGAAGCCTTGACCCCGTGCACAGCCCAGCCGACGCAGGACGTTGGCCTGTTCGGGGTGCTCGATCCCCTCGGCGACGGTGTAGGCGCCGAGCGCTTTCGCCAGGTTCACCATGGCCTCGATGAACGCGGTCGACGTCGGGCTGCGGTACAGCTCGTTGACGAAACTGCGGTCGATCTTGATCGAATCGACCGGGAACGAGCGCAGGTAGCTGAGTGAGGAGTAACCGGTCCCGAAGTCGTCGATGGCGAGCTTCACCCCGATCGTCTTGAGCTGTTCGAGGATGCCGGTCGTCCGGTCGGCATCGATGGCCAACATGGATTCGGTGATCTCGAGCAGGAGGTATTCCGCAGGGAGTCCCGATTCCCGCAGGGCGCTCGTCAGGGTGTTGAACAACTCCGATTCGTAGAGCTGGCGCATCGACAGGTTGACCGTGATGCTCATGTCCTCGCAGCCACTGATCGTGCGCCAGCGGGCGGCCTGCTTGGTCGACTCCCGCAGGACCCAGGCACCGATGGGAACGATGAGGCCGCTTTCCTCGGCCAGGGGGATGAAGCGGTCGGGCATGATCATGCCCCGCTCCGGGTGCTTCCATCGGATCAGCGCCTCGGCCATCGTGACCCGGCCGGTCTCGAGGTCGAAGATGGGTTGGAAGAACAGGACGAACTGGTTGTCGTCGAGTGCCTTCTGTAGGTCGGCCTTGAGGTCGAGCCGTTCGATGGCCTCGTCCTGCATGCGGCTCTCGAAGAATTCGAATCGCCCCTTGCCCCGGGACTTCGAGAGATACATGGCGACGTCGGCGTTGCGCAGGAGGTCCTGGACGTCCATGTCGTCGGCCAGGTCCATGGCGATGCCGATGCTGGCCGAGGCCCGGACGGTCCTCATCTCGAGGTGAACCGGCTCGGACAGGCTCTCGAGGGCGCGGTGGGCGACCGCCACGATGTCGTTGCGGTCGACTGCCGACTCGAGGAGCACGGCGAACTCGTCGCCGCCGAGACGAGCCACGGTGTCACCGTCGCGAACGCAGCGCTGGAGCCGTTGGCCCACCTCGAGCAGCAACTGGTCGCCGGCTTCGTGGCCCAGGCTGTCGTTGATGGTCTTGAAGTCGTCGAGGTCGATGAACAGGACCGAGACCTGGTTCTTGCGTTCGGTGTTGGCGAGGGCGGCTGCCGTCCGTTCGGCGAAGACCGATCGGTTGGCCAGACCGGTGAGCGTGTCGTGGGTCGCCTCGTGGCGGAGGTCGTCGCGGCCCTTTTCGAGGGCCTTCATGAGGTTCCAGACCCGGCCCAGGATGAGCAGGAAGAGGAACGCAGAACACAGGATCGTGACGATGCGATCCTGTTCGTTGCCCCAGAAGAGGTCGATGACCCGGACGCCCATCGTGGCGATGAGCATGAGCACGAGCTGTACGACCGTGAGTCGGCCCTGCGTGCTCGACGTGACGTCGAAGGCCTTGGCCGGCAGCCCGGCGTCGGGGTGGATGGCGGCGGTGGCGAAGAGGACGTAGAACCCGAGCCAGAACGCGTCGATGTAGGAACCGGTTGCGAAGTTGTTGTTGGCGTTGGCGATGCCGTAGGCGGTGTCGGCAACGGCCAGCGACACCAGTGCCGAAGCGAGAAACGCGAACGGCGGGTGTTTGAGGTGACCGGTCACCACCAGTCGGGCCGCGACGGCCAACAGGGCAACGTCCATGACGGGGTAGGCCAGTTGGGTGATGAGCGCGGCGGTCGAGTGGTTGTCGACCTCGAAGACCTGGTCGACGAACAGCACCCACAGGGCCCCGAACATCGAGATGCCGACCACGAGGGCATCGATCAGGCTGGCGCCGTCGCGTCCCGGCGATGTGGCTCGCACCAGCTTGGTCATGCCGATGATGACCAGCGGATACATCAAGAGGTAGAAGAAGTCGGAGGCGTTCGGGAAGGGCAGGAGGTCGCCGTACCGCAGTTCGAGCAGGTAGTAGATGATGTCGGCGGTGAGAAACGAGCTGAGTCCGGCGGCGAACCACAGCCACGGGCCGCGAGGCTCGGGTTTGTTGACCTTGACGCTGTAGAGGATGGTCAGGACCGCCAGGAGGCCGGTGCCGTTGTAGAGGAAGAGCTTGGACTCCGACGAATGCGGAGCGACGAAGTACGTGACGGTCAGTGCCGCGGCCACGCCGAGCCAGATCTTCCACAGATGTTTCACGCTGGTGCTATCGGAGTGCTCGCCCGTCACCTGAGCCCCAATCATCGGAGTCGTCGCGTTTTGAACCGAACGACCCAGTGCCGGACGGATCTATTGCCCGTAGGCGACGAGTGACAATGCCCCCGCGGCCAGCAACAGTCCGACGATCTGGACCCTGGTGATCCGCTCCTTGAGGATCAGCCAGGCGAGCAGCACCGTGCTCACGGGGTAGAGCGAACTCAACGCCGCCACCCACGACAGCTGGCCGTACTGCACGGCGGTGAGATAGAGCCCGTTGGCGGCGCAGTCGAGCGCTCCGGCAACGAGGACGGGTCTCCAGGCCGAACGATCGAGCGGTTCCCAGGTGCGGGTCGTCGTGAGCACCAGACAGAGCACCGCGATCGATGCTCCCCGGGCTCCCAGCAGGGGAAACAGGCCACCGTCTTCGGAGGTGCGCGACAGGGCGACGAAGAAGGCACCGAACCCCAGGCCGGCGACGACCGAGAGCCGACGGGTCCGGCCGGCGTCGGCGACGAGAGCGGCTCGTTCCCGCGGTACGGCCCGTTGTCCACCGGCTCCGGTGTCGGCCGCTCCGGCCGACACCAGCATGACGGCCGGGATCGAGAGCAGAATGCCACCCATGGTGATCGGGCCCGGCCGCTCGCCCAGGGCAAGACCCGCCGTCAGTGGGACCAGTGCCCCGACCAGTGCCGTGAGCGCGGCGGCGGTCGACATCGGGCCGATGGCGAGCGCCTGGTAGAAGGTGGTGAGGCCGATGGCGATACCGATGCCCCCGAGTGCGGCCCAGGCGAGATCACTGGCGAGCCGGGTGTCCTCGGGGAAGATGGCCAGGATCGCGAACAGGGCCAGCAGGCTGACCACCTGCACCCCGACGGTGACCACGGTGGCGTTGGTCTTCTTGCTCGCGACGGCACCCGAGAAGTCGGCGGCGCCGTACGAGAGCCCCGAGAGCGCGGCGAGGACCACAGCGAACATGGCGCAACCATCGGCAACGGCACGACGGGTGTGAGGACTGGGTCACCCTCACACGCGGCGGCCGTCGGCCGATAGCCCGGGGATGGACCGTCATGTCCTGTGGCTTCGTCGCCACATCGTCCAGTTCGTCGTCCGTCGGACGATGCGGCTCTTCGTCGCGGTCTTCGTGGTCGGATGTTTGGTTGCGTTGGTGCGAGGGGGGCTGATGATCGACACGGCCGGATCGGTCGACGGCGACCTCGTCGGCTTCTCGGCCCGCGGCACCTTCGGTTCGGAGCCGCTCGGTTTCGATGCCGTGGTGGTGTCGTTCCTGGTCGCCCAGCTCGTTGCCGGTGGCCGCCTGTTGATCGCCATCGAGTCCAATCCGCTGAATCGGCGGTACCTGCGTCGCTACGGCGATCGGCCGCTGCGCTTCCGATCGTTGCACCCGGCCGATCCCCCGCACGACGCCGCTGCGTCGCTGCCCGAATTCGGTCTGCACCGATCGGCAACGATCGGGGACCTCGAAGGGGACGCGACGATGGTCTTCGACCTGTTCCAGTCGGGCAATCGGTTGGTGACGGTCGCCGTGGCCCGAAAAACGGGCTCGGTGTCGGTCCTCTCGGAACTCGACGACGGGCGCCTGGTGGTGACCGTTGGCGTCACGACCCTGCCCAACGAGCGTCTGGTGGTCAACGTCGTCCCGGGAGGGTCGTTGCCGAAGCTGTTGGCGGCCCACCGGAGCCTGCTCGAATCCCTGATCGGACGACGGGCCCGGCCGATTCCGTCGTCGCCCGAGGTGTTCGTGCGGTCGCTGCACCTCGAACAACAGTCGTATGTGGCGCTCGGACCGGTGATCGGATCGTTCCTCGACGTGACCGGCGCGGGCCGTACCGCTCGGTTGGCGGTCCGGCTGGACCCCGACGATCTTCGAGCGCGATCCTTCCTCGACGATCTGTCCACCGAGTTGCCCCCGCTCCGGCTGGAATCGTTCGACGCCGAACCCGCCCGGTGACGCCGAGGGCGGCGATCAGACGCTGACGGCGTCGTCGGATCCGAGGCCGAAGTCGGCGTACTCGTCGTCGGTGCTCTCGAGGTGCTCGAACTCGATCACGCCGATCTCCTCGAACTTGGTTCGCAGCCACCCCTCACCGGCGTCGAGCAGACCCAGCTTCCGGCAGTTGGGCACGATCTTCGAGAAGAGCAGCCGCTGGAACTCCTTCTCTTCGGGTCGGGCGTTGAGCTGGGCGTCGATGATCGGCTTCATGTCGGTCACGCCCATGCGGTGCCAGACCTCCTGACGCAGGAACCGGTCGCGCATGCGCAGGGCCGCTTCGAAGGCGAATTCCTGGCGTTCCTGGATCTCGGCCAACGACAGGTTCTGGTAGTACTCCTCGAGCGTGAGGACGCCGAAGGCCACGTGCCGGGCCTCGTCGGACATCACGTATCGGAGCAGCTTCTTGAGCAGCGGCTCCTCGGTCATCATGTGGAGGAAGCCGAAGGCGGCCAGCGCCAGCCCCTCGATCATGATCTGCATGCCGAGGTAGGTCATGTCCCAGCGGGAGTCGCCGATGACGTCGTCGAGCAGTTGCTTGAGGTGCACGTTGATCGGATACGAATCCCCGATCTTGGTGTCGAGGTACTTGGCGAACACCTCGACGTGGCGGGCCTCGTCCATCACCTGGGTCGAGGCGTAGTACTTGGCGTCGATCCAGGGGACGGTCTCGACGATCTTGGCCGTGGCGATGAGGGCGCCCTGTTCGCCGTGGAGGAACTGACTGAGCTGCCAGGTCAGCGACTCACGGCCGAGCTGGTCCCATTCCTTCTCGCCGAAGGCGGCCAGTGGGCTCCCCGGGACCTCGGCCAGGCGCATCATCGGCATGTTCTGCACCTCGGCCACGGGATTGAGGGTGGCGAACATCTGGTCGAGGTCGACGTCGGTCGACCAGTCGAGGTCGGTCTCGCCGTCCCACATGGAGTGCTTGGCCTTCTCGTAGAGCTTGTTGAGCCGCGGTCGTTCGCCCTTTTCGTAGTTCCAGGTGAAGATCGAGTCGGCGTTGTTGGCCACGATGGTGATCGGTGACTCGTCACCGAGGTTCGTCATGGCGAGGATCCGATCGATCTCGGCCTCGGTGTTCTGATTCGTCTTCGGATCGGTGAGGGTCATCGAAGGTCTCCCGGTGCGTGTGGCGTCAGAGGGCCCTGACGGTGTAAGGAGCGACCTTATCAGTCGAGTCGAATGCGGGAAAGGGGTCCCCGCCCGGCGGGGTCAGAACTCGCGCCGGGGCCGGATCACGACCAGGTCGGTGGGATCGGTGTACTCGCTGGCGAGGAGGGGTTGGATCGATCGGCGGCGGCCGACGACCTGCGCGACGACCTGCCGGTCGTCGGTCAGCCGGGCGATGCCCTTGGCCCGGAGCACGTCGGGGGGCAGCGAGTCGACCAGGTCGCCGAGTTCGGATTCGTCGATCGGGCAGGGGAGTGGGATCAATTCGGTGATGTGGACGTCGAACAGGGTGGATGGTGGTCCGCCCGGGTCGGTCCGTCGTGCACCGAGACGGAGCACGCCCGCTGCGCCGAGGTGATCGGCGGAGATGATCGGGATGGTCGGGGCCAGGGCCGAGATCAACGCTCGGGACGCCCTGGCCTCGGCTTCGGTCGCCAGATCGAGTTTGGTCAGTACGACGAGGTCGGCCGCCGCCACCTGTCGTCGCACCGTCGGACCGACGACGTCGTGATCGTGCTGGGCCGGGAACTGCTCGGCGTCGACCAGGACGACGACGCCGTCGAGCATGAATCCGGCACTGGACGTCCACGGAACCACCCGATCCGGTTCGGCGACACCACTGAGTTCGAGGATGACGTGATCGGGCGGATCGTCGAGCAGGCGGAGTTGGTCGAATGCCGTGCCCAGTCCGTCGCTCAGGCTGCAACACACACAGCCGTCGGTGAACTCGATCGTGGTGCGTCCCCGCCGCCGGATCAGCTTGGCGTCGACGTTGACCGATCCGACGTCGTTGACGAGAACGGCGACCGGACGGTCGGTCACTCGCAGGATCTCGTTGATGGCGGTGGTCTTTCCCGATCCGAGATAGCCGCCGAGCAGCGTGACCGGAATACGTCGTCCGTCCCAGGGAAGGAAGTCGGGTTCCTGGTAGGGCACGGAATCGTCGGCCGCGGAACGGGTCAGTGCCCGGCGGCTCGAAAGGCGTCGGCGGCGGTGATGATGACGTCGACCACGGCGTCGGCCGACATGACGGTCGAGTCGATCCAGAGGTGGTAGTGGTCGGGGCAGCGGATGTCCTTGTTGTAGAGCCGCTTCCAGTAACCCGATCGCACGCTGTCGGTGCGCTCCAGACGGGCTCTGGCCGTTTCCCGGTCGAGGCCCTCGATCGACATCCCCCGTTGCAGGCGTCGGTCTTCGGGGCCGTCGAGGCGGACCCGGAACGCGTCGTCGAGCACCAGGGCACCGGCGTAGCCGAGGACCACCCCTCCGGCATTGGTGGTGACGAACTCGTTGAGTCGCCGTTCGGATTCACGGCGCAGTTCACCGGCGCTGCCGCCGGCCGGCACGTTGAGGTGGGTGCCGTATTCGTCGGGTACCGAGGCGAGCGCTTCGAGGACCCGGCTCCAGAGGCTCTGGCTGACGTCTTCGTCGGCCTGCGCCGCCTCGTCGATGGCCGCCGTGGTCTTCGCCTCGACCGGACGGTTGAGGAACGGGACGCCGAGACGGTCGGCGATCATGGGAGCGATGACACTGCCGCCTGCGCCGTAGCTTGCCGAGACCGTGATCACGCGCACTGGTTGAGCTCCTCGATGAACGGGACCTGACGGTATCAGATGGCGGTCAGGCGGGCGCTGCGGGGAGTTGTGGGTCACGGGCCCGCAGAATCCGCCAGATGGCGTAGGCGGTCAGCGACAACGCGGCCAGACCGGCGTAATGGCTGAACGCGTGATAGCTGCCGAACTCGAAGATCACACCCGAGGTGAGCGCCGCCGACGCACCGGTCGCACTCATGATGAGGTCGGCCGCACCCTGCGCCGAGACCCGTTCGGCCACGGGAAAGGAACCGGTCAACAGGGTGCTGCCCGCGATCAACCCGAAGCTCCATCCGAGCCCGACGAGGAACAGCCCGGTGAACACACCGAGCCGATCCTGGGGTCGGGTGTGCGACGCCATCTCGGAACCGACGAACAACACGACCCCTCCGGCGCCGATCATGATTCGGGGACCGACCCGATCGATCAGGAACCCGACGACCGGGGCGAAGAAGTACATGCCGACGATGTGCAGCGAGATGACCAGCCCGATGATGCGGATCTCGTGATTGCCTTCTTTCATGTGCAAGGGGGTGGCGGTCATCACGCCGACCATGACGCCCTGGCCGACGAGCATGGCGAACACGGCGAGGCGGGCCGACGGTGACTCGATGATCTTGCCGATGCCGATGCCGGCTCGAGCGAATTGATCGCGAATGGCGTCGAATCCCTTCGGCGGACCGTCGATACCGTCGGGGACGATGCCACCGGCCACCTCGAGCGGGTCGGGACGAAGCAACCGATCGATGGAGAAGGCGGCGACGGCGAACAGGGCGACCGACATGAGATAGGGGCCCGACAGTTCGGGCAGCCCCATGCGAACCGCCAACGTGGCCACCACACCGAGCGCCAGCGTCGGCGCCAACGCCGAACTGAAGCTGCTGGTCCAGACCAGCATCCCGATGGACCGGGCCCGGGTCTCTTCGGTGGCGAGGTCGGCCGCGGCGTAGCGGGCGGCGAGGTTCGCGGCCTGGCCCATGCCCATCAACAGTGCGCCGATGAGCAGGAGCGGGTACACGTTGGCGACCGCGGCCGTGAACGAGGACAGGGCGCCGATCAGACCGAAGGACCAGCCCAGCCGGAGTCCGGGTCGTCGCCCGTGCCGGGCCATGTAGCCCGCCATCGGCATCGTGGCGAAGGCACCCCCGATGGTGAGGAAGGCAGCAGCGAGGGTGCCCAGGGACTCCCGGCCGGTGATCTCCTCGCCCAGGAGCGCGTTGGCGGCCACTGCGGCGGTCAGGGCGCCGCCGGCGGGCAGGACGCCGCTCATGAGTGACAACATCGTTCGGCGCTGGAGCGCCGCCCGGTTCTCTTCGGTCGACGTGAGCGTCACCGTGCAGGCTCGGTTTCCACTCCAGGTGATCCGGTGAGGTCGATGGTGACGACGGTCGTGTCGACCTCGGGGATGGCAGCGATGTGATCGTTCAGGTAGGCGATTCGCTCACGGAGCAGCTCGAGACCGGGCTGGGCCGGAATCGGCTCGATCCGCCCGGTGGGGCGGTCGAAGACCATCTGGTTCGGGTCGGCCTCGTCGTAGGCGGGCCAGGTCGGACGGCCGGGGAAGTCGGGCCGACCGGTGGCGGCGAAGGCGAACCAGCGGTCGCCCATGTCCTTCGACAGCAGGTGCTCGTCATCGGCCCGTGGCATGAGGGGAAGATGCGATCCGAACACATAGGTGACCTCGGCGCCGTGGAAGGCACCGATGGTCTGTTCGGGCGACGGCGGTACCGCTACGAAGTGGTAGCGATACGCCCGATGGCCGCACTCGGTGTGGCGTCGGGCGGCATGATCGACGTGGACGCCGAACATGTGATCGCCGCCGTAGCGGATCCGCGCCTCGGGGTCGCCGGAGTCCAGACCGGGATAGATCGAGAACAGCCGGTCGACGGCTTCGGGTGACCCGAAGGACCGTTCGAAGGTCGACCGGAGATCGGCCGGACGGAGCGACCCGGGCCCGCCCTCGGGCGGCGGG
The DNA here is from genome assembly GCA_963700755.1 of uncultured Acidimicrobiales bacterium. GTDB lineage: Bacteria > Actinomycetota > Acidimicrobiia > Acidimicrobiales > SZUA-35 > JBBQUN01. Next base: position 339,330 of record CAVOYW010000011.1, on the reverse strand, counting down.
AACTCGCCCCCCGCCGGGTGGATCACGGTCTCGAACAGCGAGGCCTCGTCGGCGTTGTAGCCGATCATGAGCGGCACCGGGGCCTGGTTTCCGTTGGAGAAGGCGGTCATGGGTGCCTCGGGCAGCACCACACCATCGACGGCCGGGTAGAAGTGCCGGCCGAGCTCGGGCTGGTTTCGGTAGAGCTCGTGGAGTTCCTCGGCGTCCATGGCCCGAAGTCGCTCGATCTGTCCGGGTTCGGGACCGACCACCAGGTTGGCGAATCGTTTGCCCGCCGTCTCGGCCGGTTCGAATTCGAGGACCGGTTTGCGCAGGTGCAGCCACCGGCCGCTGTCGCTGGGGCTCTGGGCGATGGCGGCATGGAACAGGCCCCGGGCCGCAGGCGCCGTCATGAGGTTGAGGACCCCCTGCCCACCCGCCGATTCACCGAAGATCGTGACCCGCTTCGGATCGCCGCCGAACGAGGTGATGTTGTCGCGGACCCACTCGAGGGCCGCGATCTGATCCAGCAATCCGTAATTGCCGGAGACACCGGCGGGCGACTGGGTCGACAGCTCGGGATGGCTGAACCAGCCGAACAGGCCCAGCCGGTAGTTGATCGTGACCAGGACGCAGCCCCGCTCGGCCAGAGCCGACGAGTTGTAGAACGGGTCGCTCTTGGAGCCGTCGGTCTGGTCGCCACCGTGGATCCACACCATGACCGGGAGACCCGTGGCCCCGGCCGGTGCCCGGACATTGAGCGTGAGGGAATCCTCGGATTGGGGTCGGGGGAGCTTCAGGCCGAGCGCCAGCGCCTTCTTCTTGGGGGTCGAGACGCCCATGCCGTCGACGAGGGCGTCGAAGAACGCCTCGATGTTGGCGGCCCGCTGGAACGGGATCGGACCGGACCGGGTGGCGCTGAAGGTGCCCGACCAGGGCTCGACCGGCTGCGGAGGCGCCCACCGTCGCTCGCCGACCGGGGCCGCGGCATAGGGAATCCCGAGGAAGCGGGCCACGGTGCCCTTCTTCTTGTAGGTGCCTCGCACCAGGCCGGCCTTGGTCGACGCCAGTGGTCGCCGGTTCTCGTTCAGCTTCGGGAGACGGCTTCTCACGGACTCGATGGGACTCATGACTGATGGCTTCTCCTCGGTCGATGCCGGACACCACATCCTCACACGTCCGCGGGCCGATTCGAAACCGGGTTCGCTCTCCCGGTCGGGCTCCGGGACCGTCTCCGAGTTCGCCGACCGTCGAATTCGGACCGCCGTTCGCCGCATCGAGCGCCATTGCTGGTAACCAGGAAGCATGAACTCGATTGCGTCCGGCCCTGCTGACGTCTCCGAACCCACGGGCACCGACTTCATCCGCGAAAAGATCCGGGCCGATCAGGCGTCGCAGAAGTTCGGTGGCCGCGTCCAGACCCGGTTCCCACCCGAACCCAATGGCTACCTCCACATCGGTCACGCCAAGTCGATCTGCCTGAACTTCGGGTTGGCCACCGAGTTCGGTGGCCGGTGTCTCCTGCGCTTCGACGACACCAATCCCCAGACCGAAGAGCACGAATACGTCGACGCGATCCTCGAAGACGTCGACTGGCTGGGATTCAGCCCGTCCGAGGTCCGCTACGCGTCGGACTACTTCGACCAGATCTACCGGTGGGCCGAGGAACTGATCGTCAAGGGACTGGCCTACGTCGACGACCAGGACGCCGAGACCATTTCGGCCCAGCGGGGGGGATTCGGCCAGCCCGGCATCGAGAGCCCCTATCGGAACCGTTCGACCGAGGAAAACCTGGGCCTGTTCCGCCAGATGCGCGACGGCGCCTTCGCCGATGGCGAGAAGGTGCTGCGGGCCAAGATCGACATGCAGAGCGACAACATGCAACTGCGCGATCCCGTGCTCTACCGAATTCGTCGGGTTCCCCACGTCCGCACCGACGACCGGTGGATCGTCTACCCCACCTACGACTGGGCCCACGGCCAATCCGACGCGATCGAGGGTGTCACCCACTCGATCTGCACGCTCGAGTTCGCCGATCACCGCCCGCTCTACGACTGGTGCCTGAGCCACCTCGATCTTCCCGGCGACCGACCCGAGCAGACCGAGTTCGCCCGCCTGAACCTCACTCACACGGTCACCTCGAAGCGCAAACTGCGGCAGCTGGTCGAAGACGGTCACGTCGACGGTTGGGACGATCCGCGTATGCCGACTCTGCGGGGCCTTCGCCGACGCGGCTATCCGCCGGCGGCGATCCGGGCCTTCATGGACAAGATCAGCGTGGCCAAGACCAACTCGACCCACGACATCGAGTTGCTCGAGTCGTTCATCCGCACCGAACTCAACAAGACTTCGCTCCGACGTATGGCCGTACTGCAACCGCTCAGACTCACCATCACCAACTGGCCCGAAGGCGAGACGGTCATGGTCGAGGTCCCCAACAACCCCGAGGACCCCGACGCCGGGTCACGGGAGGTCCCGTTCACGGGTTCGTTGTGGATCGAGCACGACGACTTCCGGCTCGAACCGCCACCCAAGTACTACCGGCTGAGCCCGGGGCGCGAAGTGCGGCTCCGTTCGGCCTTCTTCGTGACGGCCACCGACGCCATCACCGACGCCGACGGAAACGTCACCGAGGTGTTGGCGACCTACGATCCGGCGACCGTGGGTGGTTCGTCGCCCGATGGCCGCAAGGTGAAGTCGACCATGCACTGGGTCTCGGCTCCGACTGCCATCGATGCCACGGTGTTCGAATATGGCCGCCTCTTCACCGACCCGGTGCCCGGGAGCGACGGTGGCGACGTGCTCGCCTCGTTGAATCCGGAGTCCCGTATCGAGCGCCGGGCCAAACTGGAGCCGGCGCTCGCCGAGACACCCGCGGGCCGTGCCGTCCAGTTCGAACGGCTCGGTTACTTCTCGCGCGATCCACGGCTCGGCGATGTGTTCCACCAGACGGTCGGGTTGCGCGACGAATGGGCCAACATCCAGAAGCGGGCGAAGGCATGACCACCTCCGAGGAGCGATCGCACAACGGTCGTCAGCCCGGTGACTCGGCCCCCAACGGCAAGATCGTCGAGTCCGTGTGGGACTATCCGCGGCCTCCGCGGGTGGAGCTCGTCGAGTGGAACATCCAGGTCGAGCACGACGGCATCCTCGTCGTCGATGCGCCCTGGGCCCACCGGGTTCTCGAGACCAGCCAGCCGCCGGCCTACTACGTGGCCCCCGATTTCGTGCGGTTGGATCTCCTCGTTCACTCCAGTTCACGCACGTTCTGTGAGTGGAAGGGCCTGGCCAGCTACGTCGACCTCGTCACGCCCCGTGGTGTGCTCGCCGATGCCGGTTGGCGCTACGACGACCCGACCGACGCGTTCGCCCCGATCGCCGGGTGCTACGCCTTCTATGCCCAGAAGGTCGACCGGTGCTCGGTCGACGGCGAGGCGGTCGTACCGAACGAAGGGTCGTTCTACGGCGGCTGGGTGACGTCGAACCTGATCGGTCCGTTCAAGGGTGCTCCGGGTACGGCCCACTGGTAGTCGGGTGTTCGGCCCAGAGGTCGAGCACGATCACGTCGTCGGCCATGGTGAGATAGACGGGCTCGTCGACGATCCGGTGACGAGAACGGCGCATCGACCAGCGCCGTGGCCGACGACGCCCCGTCGTCGAAGGTGGCTTCGGGCTCGGTGCGTAGCGCGCTCGGGAGCGGGCCTCGGCCTCGACACCTCGGAGCGCGGCGACGAGGCGGAACGCGAGCGTCGGTGACGAACCGAGGCCCGACGCGGTGAGCAGGCGGCCGTGTTCGACGAATGGGGCGTCGACGGCCACGATGCCCCGTTCATTCAAGAGGTCCTGGGCGAGCCAGTGCGTCGTGGCTCGGGCCCCGTCGGCCAGCCCGGCCGCAGCGAGGAGCACCGATCCGGTCGAGGTGGCGCCGAGCCAGGTGCTGCCGGTCCCGAGTCGGTGGATCACCGCCGTCAGTCGATCGTTGGCCGCTGCAGTCTTGACCCCCATACCCCCGGGCACGACCAGTGCCGCGCACGGCCCGATCTGCTCCGCCGTCATCGACGGACGGACCGTGCCGTGGAAGCTCGTGATCCGGGCCGCCGCCGTGTCGACGGCCGCCACCAGGACCCGGCAACCGGCGTCGGACAGGATCTCGATGACGATGCCCGCCTCGTCGGCGGCAACACCGTCGTAGGCCAGCACGACGACCGGCATCGTCTGCGCCGCTGAAGCCCCGTCGACCATGCTCACAGCATGACCGGTCCGGGACCTCGGTGCCGGTCGTCCGACCCGATCCACCCCGATTTCGAGAGCCTGAGCGCCGGTTTCGTCGCTCAGACTCTCGAAATCGTCTGGCGAAGGGCGATGGCGTTGGACCGCGGGAGGTTGTCGACGGCAAAGTCGATCACTGCGTTCTGACGGGCCCCGAGGACCTCGACGTCTTCGGACGACTTCAGCCACCGAATGAACACCGCGTTCCAGCCCGAGACGAGGAGCGCAGCGAGCATCGTGGAATGCAGGTCGTCGGGATCGACCCCCTGATCGGCGGCGATGCCTTCGGCCAGGATCATCTGTGTCTGATGATTCAGCTGCGCGGTCATCGCCACCAGCGCCGGGTCCTGATTCGTCCAGCGGTAGTAGCGACGAACGCCGGCTGCCGAACTCATCTGGTGGTACATCGTGCGGACGCCGACGTGCTCCCGCCACAGTGTGATCGTGTCCACCGTGCGCCCGGGATCGGTCACCTTCGTCCGCAGATCATCGACGACGGCCGCCATGGGCGCGACGGCGAGGGCCGCCTTGGAGTCGAAGTACCGCAGCAGTGTCTGGGTGCGGATCTCGACCTCGGCCGAGATCTCGTCGAGCGTCGTGTTCGCGTAGCCCTTGGTGGCGAAGAGGCGCTGGGAGACGCGGATCAATTCGCGCCGGGTCCGCGCCTTCTTGCGCTCCCGGAGCGACGCAGCGGCCGGGTCGTCGCCGGGTGCTCGCCGATCGGTCGCCATCGGGATCAGGCGGCGCGTTCGAAGGCGGCGATCAGTGCGGCGGCGTCGGGATGCTCGCTCATGCGCCGATGGAGATCACCGAGGACGCGTTCGGCGTCGAGTGCCGGCCGCTCGATCGTGGCCCAGCGAACCATGCCGTCCCAGAATCGGTCGACGAGCTCGGCTCCCGGCACCGTGCCGCCATCGTTCGTCCGTAGCGAGACCGAGCACAGCTCGCCGAGGTAGAGCTTGAGTGAACGGACATGGATCTCTTCGTCGGTACGGATGCGCCCGATGATCTCGGCCGCCAGCTCGGCTTCGGCCCGGCGGTCGGTGAAGACGCTCGGGTCCCGGAGCACGGCCTGAGATTCGGCGAATCCGATCTCGGCCCGGAACTCGATGATCAGGAGGTTGGCGAGAAAGGCGAACAACCCCTCGATCTCGGGTGCGATTTCGGGGAGATGGCGGCGTCCAGCATCGTCGCGAGTCAACCCTGGCCTGGGGTCGACGTCGGGATACGCGCCGGGACCGAACGCCAGATCGCGGGCGGCGAACCACATCGCATCATGGGCCCCGATCCACGAGCCGGCATCTGGGGCCCCTCCTTCGTCGAGGCTGCTCACCGGGGCCCCTCCTTCGTCGAGGCTGCTCACCGGGGCCCCTCCTTCGTCGAGGCTGCTCACCGGGGCCCCTCCTTCGTCGAGGCCGTGCGCTTCGAACAGGCCTCGGTCGAGGTGTCCGATCGCCATCTGCTCGATCGTGCGGTCGTCACCGGTCACCACATGGGCCGCCAGATCCGGCACAGGGATCCCGGCGATCGCGGCGCCCATGGCCTCGATCTTGCCGACGATCGTGAGCGTGTTCCAGAACACCTCGCCGATGCCATGGCGCAGGAGCACGACGTGCTGTGCCGCGTTCGGTGTCCGAACGCCGTCGAGCAGTCGTGCGGTGGCGGCGAACGGGGCTCCTCCATGGTCGGACAGCGACTGCTCCCACGCCGCGAGCGCACGCTCTCGACCCAGTGCCCGCGGTGGTTGGTAGCGGCCATCGGACAGGAACCCGCCGTGCAGTCGGCGCCGACCGATGTCGCCGTGGTCGAGCACGTGCGGTGCGGCATAGGCATGATCCGACAGGAGGGTGGCGCGGTCGAAGACGAGGGTTGGCATCAGACGTTCTTGGGCAGTTCCGAGAAGGGCTTGGTCTTGTCGTCGTTGGGTTCCTTCGGCAGTCCCAGGACCCGCTCGCCGATGATGTTCTTCTGGATCTGGTCGGTTCCGCCGTAGATGGGTGGCGCCTGGGCGTAGAGCGCCGTGCCGGTGACCATCCCCAGGAACGGGTTGCCGGTTGCCGCGTTGAGCGCTTCGCGCTGTTCGTCGGTGTAGGCGTGCAACATGCCCGACGGGCCGAGAATGGCCAGGCCCAGATCGCGACTGAGGCGCACGACGTCGCTTTGCTGGAGCTTGCCGATGTTGGCCATCCCCGGGATGTCCCGACCCTGGGAGCGCTCCGCCTTGACCCGCTGGGCGTTGTAACCGGCAACGGCGTTCAGGGTGTGCAGTCGCATGAGGTCCTGGCGGATGACGGGATCGTCGATCCTGCCGAAGCTCCGTGCGAACTGGACCAGCATCGCCTCACGAGGCTTGTCGGCCTTTTCCTTGGCGTCGGTCGGAGCGATCCGGGATGTCTTCGTCCTCGGGGCGACCAGGTCGCCGACCCGGCGGTCGAGCTGCCCGGCAATGGTGCCCGGGGTCGCCACGGTCGCGCCTCCGCCGCCGCCGGCGCTGAGCCCGGCCCGTTCGGCCTGCAGGGTGGTGTTGGTGACCGCCCAGCCGTTGTTCAAGCCACCGATGATGTCGGCGTCACGAACGATCGCATCGCTCAGGAAGACCTCGTTGAACATGGCGTGGCCGGTCATCTCGTAGAGGGGACGGACCTCGACTCCGGGCTGGTGCATGTCGATCGCGAACCAGGTGATGCCCTGATGCTTGGGCGCGTCGGGGTTGGTGCGGGCGATGAGCATGCCCATGTCGGCCGTCTGGCCGAGCGACGTCCAGACCTTCTGGCCATTGATGACCCATTCGTCACCGTCCTTCACGGCCCGGGTGGACAGGCCGGCGAGATCGGATCCGGCGCCGGGTTCGCTGAACAACTGACACCACGCCTTCTGACCGGTCACGATGTCACGCAACAGCGAGTCGAACTGCTCGGGGTCGCCGTGCTGGGCGATGGTCGGCGCGGCGAGCATCAGGCCCAGGCCGCTGGGCGGGCCGAGGGCGCCGAACTCGCCGATCTCGCGCAGGACGGCGATCGCGTCCGAACGCGACAGACCCTGTCCGAAGGCCTCGGCCGGCAGCATCGGCGCCGACCAGCCGGCGAGTCCCAGCTTCTCCCACCACTGGGCGACGGTCAGATCGGGATCCCAGTTGTCTTCGAGCCAGGCCCGGACGGCGGCGACGGGGTCGCTGGTGGACGGAGTGGCGTTGGCCGTAGCGGTCACGGGGAGTCCTTCACAGGGTTCGGGGCACAGGGTTCGGGGCACAGGGTTCGGGGCACAGGGTTCGGGGCACAGGGCCCGGGGCACGGCAGGCCGATGGCGGAGCCGACCGGAAAATGTGAGTCATGAACATTTGTGAGCGTACCCCACGACGATGACCGGGGGAAGCCACCCCCGTGACGCTGTGAGCAGGTGGCCACTCGGTGATACACATTGGGCAATCACGGCGAGCCACTCGCCCCCACACCATGGGAGTCATCCGATGAGCCTCACCGACGTCGAGTCGTCGATTCGCCTGGTAACCGAGGTGCCAGGGCCCAAGAGCCGGGCCATCGTGGCCCGTCGGGAAGCGGCGACGCCGGCCGGGGCATCGAAACTGACCCCGATCGCGATCGAGCGGGCCCACGGGGCGATCGCCGTCGACGTCGACGGCAATCACTACATCGACCTGGCCGGCGGCATCGGCATGCTGGCGGTCGGGCACACACCGCCGGCCCTGGTCGAGGCCATCAAGAAGCAGGCCGATCAACTGGTGAACATGTGCGCCATCGTCTCGACCATGGAACCGATGGTCGAGCTGTGCGAGACGCTCAACGACATCTTTCCCGGGCCCGGTCCCAACAAGGCCGTCCTCATGAACTCGGGGGCCGAGGCCGTCGAGACCGCCATCAACATCGCTCGGGCCCACACCGGCCGGCAGGGTGTGGTGGTCTTCGACGGTGCATATCACGGCCGCACCAACCTGACGATGTCGATGACCTCGAAGTTCGGGCTGTTCAAGCGGGGCTTCGGTCCGTTCGCCCCCGAGGTCTACCGGTTCCCGTTCCCCAACACCTACCGCCGGCCCGACGAGATGTCGATCGAGTCCTTCGTCGACTGGCACGTGAAGAACCTCGAGCATTGTTTCACCGCCGTCGTCGAGCCGGCGCACGTGGCCGCCATCGTGATCGAGCCGGTCCAGGGCGAGGCCGGGTTCGTCCCGGCTCCCGCCCCGTTCCTGCGACGACTCCGCGAGATCGCCGACGAGCACGACATCCTCCTGATCTCCGACGAGATCCAGGCCGGAATGGGACGCACCGGCACCCTGTGGTCGATCGAACACTCGGGCGTCGTTCCCGATCTCATCACCACCGCCAAGTCGTTGGCGGCCGGGATGCCGCTGTCGGCTGTCGTCGGCCGGGCCGACGTGATGAGCGCCCCCCACCCCGGAGGCCTCGGGGGAACCTATTCGGGCAACCCGATCGCCTGTGTGGCCGCGCTCGAGGCCATCAAGCAGATCAACACGCCCGAGTTCCTGGCCCGGGCCAACGCGGTCGGCGAGCGGCTGCGCGGCCACCTCGACGCGATCGCCGCCGCCAACCCCGGGTTCGTCGGCGACGTCCGAGGTGTCGGGCCGATGCTGGTGATGGAGATCGTCAAGGACGCGTCGACCAAGACACCGTGGATGGAGGCAACCGCCGAGATCTGCGCCGAGACCGTGCGCCGCGGGGTCATCACGATCAGGGCCGGGTTGTTCTCGAACTGCGTGCGGTTCCTGCCGCCTCTGACGATCTCCGACGCCGAGATCGACGAGGCCATGGCCATCGTGGCCTCCACGGTGGCCGATGTCGCGGCGAACATGACGTGAACCAGCCGTTCCCACGGCCCCGCCTGCGGGACCACGGCCTGAGCATCGGCACCCTGCCGGTCGGTCCGGCCAACGCCATCACCGATGTCGTCGGTGTCCGGGTCGGGCACGTCACCCGCTGGATCGACGACGTCGACACCGACGGGACGCCGATCACCGGGCGGACCGGTGTCACGGCCATCATGCCGGCACCGCTCGACGAAGCTCTTCGCCGAACCGATGGTCGGGGGCGTTTCGGTGCTCAACGGCGCCGGCGAGCTCACCGGCTCGATCGAGCTCGCCGAGTGGGGACTGCTCGAGACGCCGATCATGCTCACCGGGACCTCGTCGGTCGGGCGGGCCTACGACGCCGTGGTCGACGCCGTCTTCGAGGCCGTACCGAGCGCCGGGATCCACGACTTCGTGATCCCCGTGGTCGGAGAGTGCGACGATTCCTGGCTCGACCAGGCCCGCCGGCGGTTCGTCACCGTCGCCGACGCCCGATCCGCGTTGGACCTGGCTCGGGCACAGCCGCTCGGCCATGCCGTTGCCGAGGGCTCCGTGGGCGGCGGCACCGGAATGATCACCATGGGATGCAAGGCCGGGATCGGCACCTCGTCGAGGCGTCTTCCCGAGACCGGGTACACGCTTGGCGTTCTCGTCATGTCGAATTTCGGCTCGCCGGCCCAGCTTCGAGTCGCCGGTCGACCGGTCGGTGCTCGGCTGGTGCGCGAATGGGCCGAGCAGACCCCCGGGAGGCCGCCACGCAACGACGCCGGGAGCTGCATCGGCGTGGTTGCCACCGATGCGCCACTCGATACGCACCAGATGTCCCGACTCGTCCGGCGGGTCGGGCTCGGGCTCGCCCGGATCGGTGGGGTGGCCCACCACGGCAGCGGAGACATCTTCTGCGGTTTCACCACGGGAACCCGCCGACCTCGTGGCCAGACCGGTGTCTCGTCCTCGATCCGGTTGGGTGATGGCTCGCTGAATCAGCTGTTCCAGGCCACGGTCGACGCCACCGAGGAGGCCGTCCTGAACGCGCTCTTCGTCGCCGACACCGTGGTCGGTCGTGACGGCAACCGCGCTCCCGGGCTGCCCGTGGAGTCGGTCCTGGACGGGCTGTGAGGACCCGCTTGCACCAGGCCGCACGAAGGGGCATCATCACGCTCTCCCGCGGGTGTTCCCGAGCGGAGTGTTCGAAGGGATTCTCGTGGCCAGGGCGAGTGGGCAGCTGATCCGGGCGCTGCGATGAACCCCTCGTTCGTCTTGCGGAAGGTGACCGGAGCGCTCCTCACGCTCGCCTTCGTGCTGACCTTCAACTTCTTCCTGTTCCGGGTCGTCGAGGACAACCCGGTCGATTCCCTCTACCGAGGGCGAAACCTCTCGCCATCGCAGATCCAATCGCTCGAGGAGCGGTTCGGCGTCAACGATCCCGTGATCGTCCAGTTCGGGAAGTACCTCCGCCAGACGGCGCAGTTCGACCTGGGGGTGTCGATCAAGAGCAGCCGACCCGTCAGTCAGGAGATCCGCGAGGCGTTCTGGCCGACCGTGTGGCTGGTCGGCAGCGCCGCCATCGCGTCGGCCGTCGTCGGCACCTGGCTGGGGATCGTCTCGGGATGGCGGCGGAACTCGACTCTCGACTCGGTGTCGACGGCGTTTTCCATGTTCACCTATTCCGTGCCCGACTTCTGGCTCGGCATGATCCTGCTGTCGATGCTGTCGGTCAAGCTCGACCTGTTCCCGACCGGGGGATTCCAGGACCCGGGCTCACTCGCCACCGGATTCTCGGCCTTCCTCGACAAGGCCCATCACATGTTCCTCCCCGCCCTCACCCTCATGCTCGCCTATGTCGGCGAGTACGCCATCGTGATGCGGGCATCGGTGCTCGACACCGTACGCGAGGACTATCTCACCGTGGCCCGGGCCAAGGGGCTCCGCGACCTGCTGGTGCGACGCCGTCATGCCGTTCCCAATGCCCTCCTGCCGGTGGTTTCACTGGCGGCGCTGAACTTCGGCTTCGTGCTCTCGGGGGCGATCGCGGTCGAGTCGGTCTTCTCCTGGCCCGGTCTCGGACAGGAGACGTTCAACGCCGTGCGAGGCCCGGACTTCCCGATGCTCCAGGGACTGTTCCTGCTGTTCTCGACCGGGGTGATCGTCGCCAACCTGTTCGCCGACCTGCTCTACGGCTACCTCGATCCTCGGGTCCGGGTCTGATGGCCGCCACCCTCATCGCCGGTGGACCCGGGTTCTGGACGAGGTTCCGTTCCGACCGGATGGCCGTGACCGGCCTGGTGATCCTGGTGGCCTTCGGTTCGATGGCGATCCTCGCTCCGCTCATCTCGGACCGAGAGGCACTCGATGCAGTCAACTCGGTGAACAACCCGACCTGGGCTCCGCCCGGCGGCGAGTTCTTGATGGGGACCGACAACCTGGGCCGCAGCGTGGCGGTCCAGTTCCTGTGGGGTTCACGGACGAGTCTGTTCGTCGGGCTGATGGCCACGATCCTGACCACCGCCATCGGGGCCTTCATCGGCATCGTGTCGGGATTCTACGGGCGCTGGGTCGACGGCGTGTTGATGCGGCTCACCGACTGGTTCCTGGTCATCCCGTTCCTGCCGTTGGCCATCGTTCTCGCCGCGGTCCTCGGCCGGTCGGTGTGGAACATCATCTTCGTCATCGGCCTCACCTCGTGGCCGGGAACCGCACGGCTGCTCCGGGCCCAGGTCCTCACCATTCGGGAGCGCCTCTTCGTGGATCGGGCCCGCGCCCTCGGAGCCGGGCAGGGGCATCTGATCCGACACCACATCCTGCCCAATGTGGCACCGCTCATCCTGGCCAACACGACCCTTGCCGTCCCCATCGCCATCCTGACCGAGACCACCCTGTCGTTCCTGGGCCTCGGAGATCCCAACGCGGCATCGTGGGGTCGGTCGCTCGAACAGTCCTTTGCCGCCGGTGCGATCGGTCGCGACGCCTGGTGGTATTACCTGCCGGCCGGTCTCGGCATCGTGGCCGTCGTCCTGGCCTTCACCATGTGCGGTCGAGCACTCGAGGAGATCCTCGATCCCCGACTGGCCGACCGTCGATGAGCGTGCTCGAGCTGCGCAACCTCTCGATCACCTACCGAGTCGGCCGTGGTGCCCGGCTGCTCGAGGTGCCCGCCGTCCGCCAGGTCGATCTGGTGCTCGAGGCGGGTGACACCCTCGGTCTCGCCGGCGAGTCGGGCTGCGGCAAGTCGACGGTGGCCGGTGCCATCCTGAAGCTGCTCCCGTCGTCGACGGCGATCACGGGTGAGATCCTGCTGGCCGGGGAGGACGTCCTGGCCATGTCGCCCGGACGCCTGCGGGCCGTGCGCTGGGCCGAGGCGGCCGTGGTGTTCCAGGGTGCGCTCCACTCGCTCAATCCGGTTCAACGCGTCGGGGCCCAGGTGGCCGAGGCCATCCTGCTGCACGAAGACGTTTCGACCGCCACAGCCGATCGTCGTGTCGAGGAGATGTTCGAGAAGGTCGGGCTGCCCCGGAGTCGGGTTCGCGACTACCCCCACCAGCTGTCGGGGGGTCAGCGACAGCGGGTCCTGATCGCGCTCGCCCTGGCCTGCGATCCCAAGGTGCTGATCGCCGACGAGCCGACCACGGCCCTCGACGTCATGGTGCAGGCCCAGATCCTCGATCTCCTGGCCGACCTCCAACGAGACCGGGGAATGGCCGTGATCTTCATCACCCACGACCTGTCCGTGCTTCGTTCGTCGTGCGAACGTCTCGCCGTGATGTATGCCGGTCGCATCGTCGAGGAGGGTCCATCCGAGGCGGTTTTCGCGGCCCCGGATCATCCCTACACCCGGGCGCTGGCCGCGGCATTTCCCACCATCGGGGACCCGGCGTCGAGGATGGCCCCGAGCGGGTTGGGCGGCGACCCACCCGATCCGGCCAACCTCCCTTCCGGATGCTCGTTCCACCCCCGTTGTCCGGTGGCGATCGACGCCTGCCGAACCGAGACCGTCGAGCTGCGACGAACGAGTCCGGCCCGTCACTCGGCCTGCCTGCTCGTGGAGCCGTCGTGACCGCACCCCACCACCGGCCATCGTCGCCACTGCTCGAACTCCGCGGGCTGCGGGTCACCTTCCGGTCCGGCAAGAAGGTCGTGCGGGCCGTCGACGGTGTCGATCTCGACATCGGCGAACGCGAGATCCTGGCCCTCGTCGGTGAGTCCGGCTGCGGCAAGACCACCCTCATCCGGTCCATCATCGGACTCGAGCATTCCACCGACGGCGAGATCCGCTTCGAGGGATCGGTGGTGTCGCCCCGGCAGATGCGCGATCTTCGGCGACGGGTCCAGATGATCTTCCAGGACCCGACCGGTGCCCTGAATCCCCGGCACACCGTGGCCCAGACCGTCATGGAGGGCCTGAAGATCCACCGGATTCCCGGGGATCACCGTTCGTTGGCGGCCGAGGCGCTGACCCGGGCCGGGCTCCGTCCGGCCGAACGCTTCCTCGATCGATACGCCCACGAGATCTCGGGTGGTCAGCGGCAGCGGGTCCTGATCGCCGGAGCGATCGCGCTCGATCCCAAGCTGCTCCTGGCCGACGAGCCGGTTGCCAGCCTCGATGCCTCGATCCGGGGCGAAATCCTGGCCCTGATGCGATCGCTCGTCGACGAACATGGACTCTCGATGATCGTGGTCACCCACGACCTCGGCCTGGCCTGGAACATCGCCGACCGCATCGCCGTCATGTACCTCGGTCGGATCGTCGAGCAGGGGCCGACCGAGGAACTGCTGGCCGATCCGAAGCACCCGTACACGCGGGCGCTGCTGTCGGTCGTCCCCGAGGCCGATCGGATGGAGCAGCAGATCCTCGAGGGCGAGACCCCCGATGCATCCCAGATCCCCACCGGTTGCCGCTTCCATCCTCGCTGCCCCGTACTGGCCTCGGGTGAGGCCGACCGGCTCGGGATCGCCGACCGCTGCCGGGGCGAGGACCCGGTCCGGATCGCTCTCGGGGCCCGGGACGCCGCCTGTCATCTCGTCAATCCGTGAGGTCGGCCACCACCGGGCCGATCTCGAACCCCGTCTTCCCGTCACTCGATGGCATCGAGTCGCCCACCTCCCGGAGTGAACCATGGCCCCTCACCAACCCACGCTGGCCGGACCGGTCACCGGAATCGTCGAGCACGGCGGGATCCCCGTGCCACCCCGCCCCGAGGCCCTCCCGCCCCCGCACTGGCGTCTCGAGGCCATCGCCGGCGTCGAACGACCGCGCCAGCCCGACGTCGTCGACGACACCATCGCCCTCGTCGTCGACCGTGACACCTCCGACGTCTGGGTCCTCCCGAGGGCTGAAGGTCCCCCGCAACGCTGGACCGTCGATCGCACGATCGCTCCGTTCTGGGAGGACACCGGTCCTCGCCTCAGCCCGGACCGGTCGACGGTCGCCTACACGAACGGCGGGTGCGTGTGGATCACCGGCGGCGGCGTGCCCCGCAAACTGGCCGAGGCGGGATCTCCGGTGTGGCTCGACGACTCCCGCCTCGTGGTCGAGGTCGACAAGGACGACCACGTCGTCCTCGGCCTGATCGATCTGGGCGAGTCCGCATCCGAGGCCATCGGCCGCACGACGACCACCTGGGTGGAGGCCCTGCTCGACCTGCCGGGTGACCTCGGTGAGGTCGTCGTCTCGCCCGATCGCACCCGGCTCGTTGCCGTGCGTTCCCCCCGTGACGATCTCAACGCGAGCCGACTGGTCGTGCTCGACCTGGCCTCGGGTTCGGTCGTCGAACTCGGCGGGCCGCCGGCGATACACGACCGGGGGCCGGCCTGGTCGCCCGACGGCACCCGCGTCGTCTTCGCGTCCGAGGCACCGGGTTGGTACGAGCTCCACCTGTGGGACGTGGCGACCGGCTCTCGGACTCCGCTCACCGACGCCGGAGCCGACTTCTCCGAGCCTGCCTGGTCGGTGGCCGGACTGGCGGCGATCCGGACCCGCCACGGCCTGGGTGATCTGGTGATGGTCGATCCGGATGCCGGCCCGGGGTCACCCGGCCAGGTGACCGTCGTCGCCGAGGGCGGGGTGTGGTCGTCACCGCGCTGGCTGGCCGGCGACCTGATCGCCGTACACGAGGCCTCCGACATCGCTCCTCGCCTGGTCCGGGTGTCCGCCCCGTCCTCGGCCACCGATCGCGCCGTTGCGGAGCTGTGGGCACCCACGCCCCGGGCCGTCCGGATGGCGCCCCACGTGATCCCCGAACACATCTGGTACCCGGCACCCGGGGGTGAGGTCCCGGCGTTCCTGTATCGGCCCCGCACGGCCTCGGCCGACGACCCGTGTGCGGCCGTCGTCCATCCCCATGGCGGGCCGACGTCGCACTACGGCGCCGAGTGGGACGGCGTGGCGCAATACTTCGTCGACAAGGGCTATGCCTGGATCGCCCCGAACTTCAAGGGAAGCACGAGCTACGGACGTGATCACGAGCGCGCCGATCACGGTGAGTGGGGTGTCGTCGACACCCAGGACTGCCTGGCCGCCCACGAGTGGCTCGCCGGCCGGGATTGGGTCGATGCCCGCCGGATCGGGATCTTCGGCGCCAGCTACGGGTCCTACATGGCGTTGCTGTCACTGGTCGACGGTGATCGATTCGCCTGTGGCGTCGCCAAGTACGGTGACTGCGACATCTTGACCAGTTGGGCCCAGGGCGATCGTCCGGGTCGGCTCGACCTCGAGCGCATGATGGGGCATCCGGGAACCGATCCCGGGGGGTACCGGCTCGGCTCGCCGATCCATCGCATCGAGTCGATCTCGGCCCCCATCCTGATCGCCCACGGCGACCGGGACGACCGGGTCCATCCGAAACAGTCGATCGAACTGGTCGAGGCCCTGCGGCGGATCGGCGCCACGTACGAGTACGTCACCTACCCGACCGAGGGCCATGGATTCCTGCGCCGGGATCCATTCCTCGACTTCTACTCGCGCCTGGAACGATTCCTCGACTGGTATCTGATGTAGCCACCGTTCGCCGGCGCGAGCGGTGTGTTGCCATCGCCGGCCATCGGGGCCAGACTTCTCGCATCCCGCAGGCGCCGCCTGCCCGAATGATGGTTGGTCATGCGCATGCGTCGTCTTCTGGTCTCGTTCGCGGCATTGGGTCTGTGCGCCCTGATGCTGATCCCGGGCGGTGCGGGCGCCCAGGACGAGGGCCCGGTCACCCTCACGATCGGATTGACCCAGGACATCGACAGCCCGAACGTCACGGCCGGCTACCTGGTGTCCTCGTTCGAGGTGTGGAACCTCATGTACGACACGCTGACGACCAAGGCCGCATCGGACTTCTCGGTGCAACCGGCGTTGGCCGAGTCCTGGGAGGTCTCCGACGACGGCCAGACGGTGACCTACACGCTTCGAGAGGGGCTGCAGTGGTCCGACGGTGAACCCTTGACCGCCGACGACGTGGCCTACACGATCAATCGCTCACGTGACGAGGAGTGGATCAACCACTCGTCGACGGTGGCCAACATCACGGCGACCGCCGTCGACGATCGTACGGTCGAGCTCGTGTCGTCGGTACCCGACCCCAAGCTGCCGGTCATGGACGTCTACATCGTGCCGCAGCACGTCTACGAGTCGATCAGCGCCGACGACATCGTTTCCTACGACGGGCTCGATGGTGTGGGCTCGGGCCCGTACACGCTCGAGTCGTGGAGCCCCGGTGAGAGCTGGGTGATGGTCCGTAACGAGAACTACCACGGCTGGGAGGAGGGTGCCGAGGGCCTGATCGACCGGATCGTGTTCCGGTTGTTCAGCAATGGCGACGCCATGGCCGCGGCGCTCCAGCAGGGTGAACTCGACGCCGCCCACAGCGTGCCCGCCGAGTCGTTCCAGCGCCTCGACGAGGACCCGAACATCGTTGCGGTCGTCGGCCAGCAGGGCGGATTCTCCGAGCTCGGCATGAACGCCGGAGCGGGAGGCATCGGTGACGGTCACCCTGCGCTCCTCGACAAGACCGTGCGTCAGGCCATCAACCATGCCATCGATCGTGACCTCCTCCTCGAACGAGTGGCCCTGGGGTTGGGGTCACCGGGCGGTGTGATCTCGCCGTCGGCCGACCCGAGCTGGAAGCCCGAGATCCCCGCCGACCAACTGCTCGGCTTCGATCCGGCGAAGGCCAACCAGATGCTCGACGATGCCGGCTATGCCGACACCGACGGCGATGGTGTGCGTGAGATGCCCGATGGGAGCCGGCCGCTCGAGTTCCGCTATGCCCAACGATCCGAGTCGACCGCGGAACCGGCGTTGTCGGAATTCGTCACGGGCTGGCTCGAGGACATCGGGATCGCCACCACCATCGTGGTGTTCGACGATTCCCAGCTCACCGATGCGGTGTCGGCCGGTGAGTTCGACCTCTTCTCGTGGGGGTGGACACCGTTCGTCGATCCCGATCCCATGCTGTCGTACTTCACCTGCTCCCAGGTCAGCTACAACGCCGACGACTACGGCTACAACGACGCCAACTGGTGCAACGAGGAATACGACACGCTCTACCAGCGGCAGAACGTCGAACTCGACCCCGACACGCGTCGCGACATCGTCGGCGAGATGCTGCTGTTGCTCTACGAAGAGGCGCCCTACGTCGTGTACTTCGACGATGCCGATCTCCAGGCCTATCGCACCGATCGCTTCGAGGGCTGGATCCGTCAGCCCGAGGGAACGGGCCCCGTCATCTTCTCGAACAGTTCGCCGAGCTACGTGAACCTGCGCCAGGTCGGATTCGGAACGGGTGTCGGTTCGACCGCCGACGGCACCGGCACTGCCTCCGACGACGGAGGTACCAACGTGCCCCTGCTCGCCGGGATCGGCATGGGGATCGCCATCCTCCTGGGCGGCGGTGGCCTGTGGCTCAGGCAGCGTTCCACGGCCGACGATCGCGAATAGCCTCTTCGAGCACGTGACGACCGTGGTCGCCCGCTGCGGTGCGCATGGTCGTCACCGTTCGAGGGTCAGTGGTCGATGGCGGCGAGTTCGATCTTGCGACGAACGACGAAATCCTCGATGGCCTCGTCGATGCCCGGGGCCATCGGCGGCTGTTCGTAGTCTTCGACGAGCTTCTTCCAGATCCGGTTCGCCCGGGTCGTCGCATCGACCGAGCCGGCCTCGGCCCAGGTCTCGAAGTTCCGCCAGTCCGACACCATCGGGGTGTAGAACGCCGTCTCGAACCGCTCCATCGTGTGCGGTGAGCCGAAGAAATGGCCACCGGGCCCGACCGCGTCGATGGCGTCGAGCCCGAGCGTGTCGTCGTCGATCACGATCGGTCGCAGGTATTCGGTCAGCATCTGGAGCTGTTCGGCATCGATGATCAGTTTCTCGAACGACGCCGTGAGCCCGCCCTCGAGCCAGCCGGCGGCATGGTTCACCAGATTGGCCCCGCCCATGACGGATCCGAACAGCGACATCGCGCTCTCGTAGGTCGCCTGGGCATCGACGACGTTGGACGCCGTGGTGTTCGACGAGCGGTAGGGGATCCCGTAGCGCCGGGCCAATTGACCGCCGGCCTGGGCCGCGATCGTGTATTCGGGCGTCCCGAATGCGGGTGAGCCGCTGCGCATGTCGACGTTCGAGGTGAACGAGCCGTACATCACGGGGGCGCCGGGTCGGATCAGTTGGGTGAGGGCGATACCGGCCAGACACTCGGCGTTCTGGAGCACGAGAGCTCCGGCCAGCGTCGCCGGGGCCATGGCTCCGGCCAGCGTGAAGGGGGTGATGGCGATCGCCTGGTTGTTCTCGGCGTACTCCTTGAGCCCGTGGGCCATGGGCACGTCGAGGGTGAGCGGTGAGTTGGTGTTGACGATCGCCAGGATCGCCGGGTCTGCGGCCAGACCATCCCGATCGGTGCCGAGCGCCAGGGCGGCGAGATCGATCGTGTCGGCGGCGCGGTGGCGACCGAGGGCGGTTCCCTGGAAGTTCTTGTCGATGTGGCGGATCACCGAGGCGGTCTGATCGAGGTGACGGGTGTTGGCCGGCAGGTCCATCGGCTCGAACGACCCGCCGCCCTCTTGATGGATGATGTTGAGCGACTGGATCAGCTTGCAGAATTCGGCTTGTTCGGCCAGGGTTCCCGGCCGGCGGCCGCGGTCGAGATCCGAGCAGAACGCCGGACCGGAGATGGCACAGAACACCCGATGGTCCCCGCCGATCGTCAGCGAGTGTCGGGGATTGCGGGCCCGCAACGTGAACGTCGACGGTGCGGTGGCGATGGTCTCTTCGATCAGGTCGGGATCGAACCGGACCCGTTCGTCGTCGACGTCGGCCCCGGCCGCTGCGAACCGGCGGCGGGTGTCGACGTCGAGGATGCGCATACCGGTGTTCCGGAGCAGCCGCAGCGAGGCCAGGTGAAGGCGTTCGACCTGTTCGGCGTCCAGGACCTCGATCGGCGGGCGGGTGGCGACGACCGGACCCCACGGCAGCTGCTGAACTCGGTTGCGGGCCCGACCGCCGCGATCGGGGCGGGCTCGTCGGGGGCTCATGGCTGCCGGCCGGCGGACCGCAGCACGCGCAACCGGCTCTCGAAGTCGTGGTGGTGGTGGTAGCACCCCTCGAAGACCCGCTCGCCGCAATAGGCCATGCGCCCGTGCAGGAGACGCCAGTTGTCGAAGAGCAGGACCTGGCCCGGTTCGAGCCCGATGGTCGTCCAGTGGGAGCGATCGACGATCAGGTCGTGGAACGCGGTGTAGGCGTCGTACCAGGCCGACATCGAGTCGGGGTCGAGCAGGAACGGGGCACGGTCGTAGTTGTTGAACGAGACCATGCGCATCGATCCATCGGGATTCGTGGCGAGGGTCGGACGTTCGGTGCGGAGGTGGACACCCGGCTCGAGATAGTGAGCGGGTACGGACACGGTGCGGAGGACCTCGAACCAATCGGGCTCGTCGGTGCGGAGCCGCTCGGCGAGGGCGAAGCCGTCGACCAGGATGCTCTCGCCCCCCGAGGCCGGGGTGCCGTCGCGGGCCGGGCCGCGACGCAGGCACGCGAACATCTGGAGTCCGGGGGACTCGTGGAGGTAGGTCCCGTCGGTGTGGGGTTCGAGGAACGACTCGGAGTAGGCCGTGTCGTCGTGCTCGGTCAGCTCGGCCGACAGGCTCCACATCGTGCCGAAGATCGAACTGCTGGGGTGTGCCACTCGGCGGGCGACCACCTCGGCCGATGCCCGGTCGGTGGGCATGCCGTCGACGAGGCCGAACCCCACGCGCTCCACCGACTCGAGCCACGCCCGGACGGCGTCGTCGTCGGTCATGAGATCGTGGTGGGGGACGGGTTCGACGGTCCCGAGCCGCCTGTCGGCATCCCAGAGGTCGCGGGTCGGGGTGGCACCCGACCCGGCGAGCGTTGCGAGCAAGGCCGACGGAAGGGTCGACGGTGCCGATCCGTCGGCCCACCGGACCTCGATCCCGGAGTCGTTCACCTCGGCCGAGGCCGCCCGAATCGACCGGTCGATGACGAACGAGTCGACTCGGCGCTGCCGGGTGACGGGATCGTGGGACGCCGGGTCGTCGCTGTGGTCGCGAATCCAGTACCACGGCAGGATCAGTCGTTCCGGGGCTCCGGAGACCGACACGATCAGGGCGAGTTCGGTCGGCTCGATCGAAAGGGAGGTCAGGGCGGCAGTGGGGGCGGCAGTGGGGGCAGCAGTGGGGGCGGCAGTGGGGGCGGCAGTGGGGTCGGCGGTCATCGGCGGGAGCTCGGTGGGTGGCTGTGGTCGGGGTGGCTGTGGTCGGGGTGGCTGTGGTCGGGGTGGCTGTGGCGATCGGCGCATCATTGCAGCCGGCGGGGGATGGTGTGGTGCCAGCGGCGCTCGGCGAAGGGGGCGCCGTCGAGACTGGTCTGGAGCGTGATGGCGAGGGTGTAGTCGGACTCGTTCGAGACCACCGTGATCTCGCTCACGGCGCGGCAGTTCGCCTCGGGCCACGACAGGGTGAAGTCGGCGGTCCCGTGCGCCGCGGCCCGACCGGGGTCGACGGTCGACACCGTCACCACACCGTCGTAGCGGTCGGTGGTGAGGGCCCCGTGGTTCCCGGGGTACGTATCGCCGTAGCGGGTGATCGCGCGGGTTTCGCGTCCCAGGACGTCGTGTTCGATCCGCCACACGGCGTCGGGATCGACGGGATCGGGTCCGGGTCCGTCGTCGAAAAGAGGGGCCGGGCGGTGCCGGGAGGGGACGGTCGGGAGGTGCAGGGTGGATTCCGTCCGATCGACCTCGATCGTGAGCGGTCGGGGTGGCGGCCAGAGGTTCGGCCAGTCGGTTCCGGCGATCGCCAGACGCAGTCGTTGGCCCGGGTCGAAGCGCCACGACGTTGCTTCGAGTTCGAGTACGACGTCGTACCACTTGCCGGGTTCGAGGGCTTCGGGATCACGGCCGGCGACGCCGATCGGCGATGCCGGCCAGGTGTTGCGATGGCACAGGTTGAGGAACCCCCTCGTGGCGAGTGCCGACGTGCCGTCGGGGGCGACGGCCGACAGCTTGGCCGACACGAACGCCACCGGTTCGTCGGCTCGGATGCGCAGTGTCAGGCGGGGATGGCCCAGGATCTCGATCGGGTCGGCGACCGGCCAATCGGTCACGATCGACCAGGCATCGTCGCCCCGCTGATCGACGGGCTGGCCCCACGGAAGGGCGCCTGCGCACGAGATCCAGGCCGCCGTGCCCGTGTCGGGTCGTATCCGCAGGCTCTCGACCGGTGGGCGACCCTCGATGGCGAGCGAGTGGGTGAGCGTGACGTTGTGGGCCAGCACGTCGGCCGGTTCGCTGCGCCACTCGCCGTTGATCGTTGCGGTGTCGGGGGACGGTGGGGTCCAGTGGCGCACGTAGACCTGGACCGGGTCGGCATGGCGGGCCGGGCCACCACGGAGGTGTTCGTCGAACCAGGCGATCATCTCGGGCAGGAAGGCGAGGTTCGGCCCGGGTCGGGCCGTGTCGGGTTGTTGATGGCTCCATGGTCCGAGGAGCAACCGCCACGGGACGTGGAGCCGCTCGACGGTCCGGAACGTGTTGTTGCGGTACCCGTCGGCCCACCCGGCGACGAGCATGGTCGGGCAGTCGATGCGCTCGTAACCGGCTCCGTCGGGTCCGAGCCGGATCGAACCCCGGCGCCACGTCGGGCCGTCGGTCTGGTTCGACAGCCATTCGACGATCCACGGTGGGGTGTGCTCGACCCGGTGCCGCCACTCGTCGACCCAGCCGTCGCCCCAGATGGCCGGCACCGGTGGGAGCGCGTTCATGGCGACCATGTAGGTGACGTAGTCGATCAGATCGATCGCCCGGAGCGCCCCACCGGTGTAGTGGACGTCGTCGGTGTAGCGGTCGTCGGTCGAGTACATGGCGCAGACGGCTCCGAGTGCCGGAACTCCCGCGGCGGCGAGGTGCAACGAGTTGAAGCCCGAATACGACGTGCCGAACATGCCGATCCGGCCGGTGCACCACGGTTGCGCGGCCAGCCATCCGATGACGGTTCTCAGGTCGTCGATCTCGTCGTCGGGATACTCATCGGTCGCGATGCCCGACGATGATCCCGTGCCTCGGAGATCGACCCGGCAGACGGCGAAGCCCCCGTCGACCACGAGATCCTCGTAGGTGTCGGCGTAGGACGCCGTGACGTCGTCCTTGCGGTAGGGGAGCGCCTCGAGCAGGCATGCCACCGGGTGGGTGTCGGCGTCCAGCGGTAGCCAGATCGTGGCGTGGAGGCGTACGCCGTCGAGCAGCTCGATCCACCGATCGAAGCTCCGCCAGTCGGATGGGTCGGGCTGCTCGTGTTCATCGGGTGTCGTGTCGCCCGAACCGTCCGAGATCATTCGCTACTGTAGATCGTCGGGCGGGTCGTACCATCGTCCGATGTCGAAACGTGCACCGGTGGTCGGCGTGGTCGGATTGGGAGGCCTCGGGTCGGCGTCGGCCTGGTTCGCGGCCCGGTCGGGGGCACGGGTGATCGGCTTCGAACAGTTCGATCTCGGACACGTGCGGGGGGCGTCGCACGACCACTCGCGAATCATCCGTCGCTCCTACCACACGCCGCACTACGTGGAGTCGACCGCAGGGGCCTACGACGCCTGGCGCGAGGTCGAGTCTGCGTCCGGCGCCGAGATCCTCGCCATCACCGGCGGCATCGACCTGTTCCCGGCCGGTGGGGCCATCGACCCCGACACGTACCGATCGAGCCTGACCGCCGTCGGTGTCGACCACGAATGGATCGACGGCCCCGAGATACGCGACCGGTGGCCGGTGTTCCGGGTCGGTGACGAGGTCAGCGGGATCTACCAGGCCGAGACCGGTATCGTTCCGGCCGGTCGGGCCACGGCGATCATGACGGCGCTGGCCGCTGATGCCGGTGCCGAGCTGCATCCGAACACGTCGGTGCGGGCGATCGAGGCCGACGGTGACGGGGCCCGCATCATCACCGACCACGGCGCTCGGCGTGTCGACCGGGTGATCGTCACCGCCGATGCCTGGACCGATCGGTTGCTCCGGTCGCTCGGCGTCGATCTGACACTCGGTGTGACGCGGGAGCAGGTGACCTACCTCCGGCACCCGCAGATCGATCGTTTCCAGCGCGACCGGTTCCCGGTCTGGATCTGGATGGACGACCCGAGCTTCTACGGGTTCCCCGAATACGGCCACGCCGCGACGATCAAGGTGGCCGAGGACTGTGGCGGCCCTTCCGTCGACCCCGATCGGCGGACCTTCGACCCCGACCCCGACGCCGAGGCTCGACTCGTCGCCTTCACCGAAGGACTGCTCGGTGGCCCGGTCGAGATCGACCATTCGGTCACGTGCCTCTACACGCTGACCTCCGATCGGGATTTCGTGGTCGATCACGTTCCCGGCCTGCCACAGGTACTGGTCGGTCTGGGCGCCGCCCACGGGTTCAAGTTCGCGGCCTGGTTCGGCCGCATCCTGGCCGGTCTGGCCCTCGACGGCTCGAGCACCCTCGATCTGTCGCCGTTCTCGCTCACCCGGCCAGGCCTGGAAGCACCGATCGATCGGTCACGCTGGCTGGTGTGACACGTCCGGACGGTCGGAGGAGTCCGGCTGGTCAGAGGAGATCGTGGCTCGGGAAGACCGAGAGCGGGTCGATCACCCGATCGGAGGAGCAGGCGAACAGGTCGAAGTCGGTGATGGAGAACCCGTTGTCGAGCAGTGGGACCAGGAGCGGGTTGGGACCAGGTACGTACAGCTTGGTCGTGCGGCCCGCCGATCGTTCGGCCACCCGATCGAGTACCCCGGCCACGACGGCCGGCAGATCGGCCGCCGTCACGGCGAAGAGGGGTCCGACGCTGATGGTCGACGGGTCGGCGATCGAGAAGGGGGTGGACCAACGGACCACCGCCCCGCCGAGTTCGGTGCCGGTGGCGGCGTGCACGGCAACGAGGTCGGTCTCGACCTCACGCTGCCAGTACTCCAGATCGACCCGATCGAGCGAGTATCGGGCCCGCTCGGCCACCTGGAGGAGGTGCCGTGTGTCGACGGTGTCCGCCCGACCGGGCGCGGCGGTGAGGTCCTCGGTCGACCACCCGGCCGCCCGGCTCCGCAACACGAGACACGGCCAACGCGGGGTCATGCCGAGTTTGGCGTAGAGCGTCAACGCCCGGACGTCGCTGGAGGCCATGGTGGCCCGGGTCGGCCCCGGGCGGTCGACGATCAGGAGGTCATCGACGAGTCGTCGGCCGACGCCACCGCCGTGGGCATCGGGCGACACGAACAGGTCGGCGAGGAACCACCGTTCGCCTCGGGTGAGGCTCGCCCCGAAGCCGATGACGATGCCGTCGCGTTCGGCGACCAGCAGCGTGCCCGTTGCCAGTTCATGACCGTAGAGCCCATAGGCGGACGTGGCCGGGGGAAGATCCCGGTCGACCGTCGATCGCCACACGTCGGTGCAGGCCACCAGGTCACCGGGGTTGGCCGGGCGGATCCTGGTCGGAGACGGCATCGCGCCGAATGTAGTGGCTCGCCGACGATGGCTCCCGGTTCGCTCGGTGTGCCGCGAGGTCGGCCGGGCCACCACGGGCCGAGCGGGCCTCGTAGGCTTGCACCATGCCTTTCTCTGTGAAGACTCGCGACGACGAACGGCGACTCGACCTGATCGTGTTCGGAGCGACGAGCTTCGCCGGCCAGATCCTGTGCCGCCATCTCGTCGAACGACACGGGACGCCCCGGTCGGGGGGCGAGCTGCAATGGGCGATTGCCGGCCGGAGCAAGGACAAGCTCGGCGAGGTGGCCGACGCCACCGGGGCCAACGTCGAACGGATCGTGGCCGACGCCACCAGCGAACGCGACATGAAGATGCTTGCCGGAAGCGCCCACGTCGTGGTCTCGACGGTCGGTCCGTACGCACTCTACGGGTCGGCGCTGGTGGCGGCCGTGGCCGCGGTGGGGACCGACTACTGCGATCTGACCGGTGAACCGCAGTGGATCCAGCGGATGATCGACGCCCACGGTGCGACGGCCGAGGCCAGCGGAGCCCGGATCGTGCACAGCTGTGGCTTCGACTCGATTCCCTCCGACCTCGGTGTCCACTACACCCAGGAACGGGCGATCGAACGATTCGGTGAGCCCTGCAACGAGATCCTGATGCGGGTCAAGTCGTTCAAGGGGGCCGCCAGCGGCGGCACGATCGCCAGCATGATGAACATCATGGACGAGGTGTCGAAGGACCCGGACCTCCGCAAGGTGTTGGCCAATCCCCATGCGCTCGCCCCCGAGGGCATGCGTGACGGGGTCGAGCAGCCGAGTGTGATCACACCCGAGCACGATGCGGCGTCGGGTGAATGGATGGCCCCGTTCGTGATGGAGTCGATCAACTCCCGGATCGTCCATCGCAGTCACGCCCTCCTCGATCGTCCCTGGGGTGATGACTTCCGCTACGGCGAGGCGATGCTGACCGGTGGCGGCCCGTTGGGCATGGCGCGCGCCACCGCGGTGTCGGGGGCCATGGCGGGCGCCCTCGCTCTGGCGGTGGTCGGACCGGTGCGCGGTCTGCTCAACCGTTTCGTCCTTCCGAAGCCGGGCGATGGGCCCAGTGAGGAGGAGCAGGAAGCCGGGCACTTCGATGTGCGTTTCTTCGGGACCACCCCGGGCGGCGAGACGATCCAGGTGCGAGTGGCCGGCGATCGAGATCCGGGCTACGGCTCGACGGCCAGGATGCTGGGTGAAGCGGCCTTCTGCCTGGTCGAAGACGACGAAGACGACGCCGGAGGTGGCTCTTGGACACCGTCGACCGCCTTCGGGGACCGACTGGTCGAGCGCCTCGAGGAGTACGCCGGCGTGACCTTCACGGTGGTTGACTGATCGGATCCCGGTCGACGATCGGTCAGATGGGATCGGGGCGTCGCTGGCCGTAGTCCCCGAACGGCTCGTCTCGTTCGCGCACCGCCTGGCGGAAGCCCACCTCCTGGGCCCGGTTCACGAAGTCGGTCCCTTCCTGGGAGTGGCGGGCCACGCCGTCGAACATGGTCCCGATGAGCCGGGATCCGGCCGGGTCGTACATCTGCCGGGCGACTTCGTTGATGGCGCGAGTGATCATCTCGAGCTGGTTGCCCGGCACCATGGCCAACCGCTGGGCCAGCGCATGGGCTCGGTCGGCCAGTTGGTCGTCGGGGACGCACTCGAGGACGGCGCCCCATTCCGCCGCCTGCGCGCCGGTGAATTCGTCACCGGTGAGCATGTAGCGACGCGCTCGTTCGACGCCGAGCCGGGCGACCCAGTTCCACGGCGCCTCGGGGATCCCCCAAACTCGTGATGGCGGGTAGCCGAAGCGGGCCGATTCGGCGGCGATGATGAGGTCGGCGTTGAACACGATGTTGGTGCCCCCGGCGATGCACCAACCGGCGACGGCGGCGATGGTCGGCTTCGGGATGTGGTGGAGCTTGGCC
Source organism: uncultured Acidimicrobiales bacterium (assembly GCA_963700755.1). Lineage (GTDB taxonomy): Bacteria > Actinomycetota > Acidimicrobiia > Acidimicrobiales > SZUA-35 > JBBQUN01. The sequence continues at coordinate 312,364 of CAVOYW010000011.1, read as the reverse complement.
CACACCTCGGCGTAGGCCCCGATCATGTGGAGGTCGCCGGCGGAGTCCCAGCGGCGGTCGGTCGCCTCGGCCTGGCGGGCCTGGCCGCTGGTGCTCTCGGCCAGTTCGTAGCCGGCACAGAAGGCCTTCCCCTCGGCCTGGAGCAGGATCACCCGCACGTTCCGGTCGGCGCCGGCCCGGTCGAGTTCACTCGACAATTCGTTGCGCAGTTGGGGGGTGATGGTGTTGTAGGCGTCCGGCCGACACAGGGTGAGCACCCGGACGTGACCGTCGGTCTCGGATCGGACTGCGGTGGGGGACATCGTTGTCGGCTCCTCGGGGAGTGGTCGGGTCGTGGTCGTCGAGTGGTTTGCGGGGCGGGTCTCAGGTCGGAAAGACCGCGTTGACGGCACGGACGATGCGAGCGGTCATCTCGTCGAGTTCGGCGTCGGTCACCGACAGTGGCGGGCCGAGCAGGATCGCGTCGCCCGAGTTGCCGTCGACCGAGGAACCACAGGGGTAGACGGTGAGCCCGAGATCGAAACACGCTGCCGTGATGCGTTCGGAGACTCGATCTGCCGGTGGGAACGACACCTTGGTGCTCCGGTCCGCCACGAACTCGACGGCGTTGAGGAGCCCGAGTCCCCGAATGTCGCCGACGTTGGGATGTGAGTCGAGGCCACGTCGCAGAGCCGCCCGGGCCCGCTCACCCCGAGGACCGGCCGAGGTGACGAGGTCCTCGGTCTGCAGCACGCCGAGCACCGCGGCAGCGACGGCAGCGCCGATGGGATGGTGCGACCAGGTGAAGCCGTGCACGAAGTTGGCCGCGTCGTGCACGGTGTCGTAGATCCGGCCCGACGCCATGCACAGCCCGAGTGGCCAATAGCCGCTCGAGGCCCCTTTGCCTGCGGTGATGATGTCGGGGCGGACTCCCCAGTGGTCGACTGCGAACCAGCGGCCGGTGCGTCCGAAACCGGTCATGACCTCGTCGGCGATGAGCAGCACACCGTGGCGCCGGCACACCTCGGCGATGGCGGGCCAGTAGTCGTCGGGCGGAACGACGGCTCCGAGCGTGGCGCCGCTGACGGGCTCGGCGATGAAGGCCGCGATGGTGTGCGACCCGACCGCGGTGAAGACGGCTTCGGTCTCGGCGGCCAGTTGGGCACCGGTCCGGTCGTCTCGGTAAGGGTTCGCCATCGGCACCCGGACGGTCTTGCCGATCCAGGGTTCGTAGCCGCGGCTCAGTGCGATCCGGTCCGAGGCGTCGAGCACCCCGCGGGTGTTGCCGTGATAGGCCCCCTGCCTGGCCGCGATCAGGTGACGGTCCTCGCCCCGGGCCAGGTGATAGGCACGGGCCAGCTTGAAGGCGGTCTCATTGGCCTCGCTCCCGCCGCTGACCGGGAAGATCCGAACGTCGTCGACCGGGACGAGCGGTGCGACCTGATCGGCGTAGCGTTCCAGGGCCAGGGAGTCGAACTGCGTGGCGTGGACGTAGTCGACCGTGGCCGCCTGCTCGGCCAGGGCGGCGACGACGGCCGGATGCCCGTGGCCGATCGAGTTGGCAATGGCTCCGGCTGCGCCGTCGAGATAGCGGTTGCCATCGGTGTCGATGATGGTGCAGCCCTCGGCCCGGACTGCGGTCGGCCGATCGACGGCTCGGCGGAAAACGTGGGTGGAGCCCTCGGTCATCGCCGAAGACTACGTCGCCACGGTGGGTCGCGGTAGCCGGTCGGGGCCGGCCCGGGTGCCGGGGTCGGCCCGACCGAAGCGGTCCGTCGCCGTTGATCCCCGAGTGTGTTCGAGTCCCCGTGCGGTGATGCCGATCGCGGACCGCGGTACCGTGACACGGATGTTCGGCGTTCGTCCCAGTCGGTTCGGTTCGGGCGGAGACCCCTGGTTCCGTCTCGGTACCGCCGAGGTCGGCTCGTCGGCCGCCGCTGCGCTCGCCGTGGTGGCCGGCATGGTGCTCTGGGCCGTCGAGGGCTCGAGGTCGACCGTGTCCGACTGGCTCGTGTACTCGTCGCCGAAGGTCATGGAGGGCCAGTTGTGGCGTCTGTTCACCTGGTTCGTTCCCAACTCGCCGTCGTTGTGGACGCTGTTCGGTGCGTTCGTGCTGTTCGCGCTCGGTTCCCAGATCGAGGAAGCCTCGGGGCGGGTGAGGATGGCGCAATTCATCGCCGTGGTCGCGGCGATCCCGGCCCTGGTGGCGCTGGTGCTCTACGCCATCGCGGTCCCGGGAGCACCCGTGGTCTTCTCGGGTGCGTCGCTGCTGACCGGGTCGATCTTCCTGGCGTTCGTTGCGCACCGGCCGACGGCCCGATTCTTCTTCGGCATCCCGGGCTGGGTGCTGGCGGCAATCTATGTCGCCCTGGAACTCCTCGTCGTGCTCGGCACCCGGGATGGCGGGGGCCTGATCTTCCTGCTCGGCCGGCTGGGCGGACTGGCGCTCGCGGTCAAGGCGTTCGGATTGGCCGATCCGCTCGGCTTCGTTCCCCGCGTCGGGCGTCGTTCGCGGCCGGTGGCCACCACCGGCGGCACGGTCCGCTCTCCCGGAGCGTCGGTGGTCCAACTCGACGAGCGACGGTTCGCCGAACTCGAACTCGACGCCATCCTCGATCAGATCTCGGAGCGCGGCACCGACAGCCTGAGTGTCGAGCAACGACGACGGCTCGAGGCCTATTCGAAGAAGTCCAAGCGACGCCGGGGGCTCTAGGACCCGGCCCGTCGTTCGGCGATCACCTGGACGACGGCCCCGACGCCGGTGTGGCCGATGCCTTCGATGACGGGGCGATCGAATTCGGCACCGTGGGTGATCGTCAGTCCGATCAGGTCGCGCCGGAGCTCGGCGAGCGTCATGGTCAGTTCGGGCACCGGCGGTCCTCCGGTTCCCCGGCCGATCTGATTCGGTGTGTAGGCCTCGAGGATGAACCGCCCACCGGGCCGGAGCGCAGTCGACATGAGTCCGTGGATCCGGGTTCGGACCGGGGGAGGGGTGTGGGCGAAGATCGACACGACGGTGTCCCACCGTTGGTCACCGAGATCGAAGTCCGCGAGGTCACCGACCAGCGCATCGACCGACACGCCGCGACGGGCGGCGAGTCGCCGGGTCTTGACGACACCGGCTTCGGTGAGATCGACCGACGTCACCCGATGCCCGAGAGAGGCGAGGAAGGTGGCATTGCGGCCCTCGCCCTCGGCGAGGCAGAGCACGTCGCCCGGGGGGAGGTCGGCCGAGGCCGTGCGAAGGTGGTCGTTCGGCTCGGTGCCGTAGAGGAAGCCATCGGCGGCAAAGCGACTCTCCCAGGCCTGGCGAGCGGCGTCGGTCGGATCGGGGCTCACGGGGCGACCACGTCGAAACCGGCACGCTGCCAGGCCTGGATCCCACCGTCGATGTTGGCGACATCGCGGAATCCGAGTTGGGCCATGAGGTCGAGTGCCTGGCCGCTGCGACTGCCCGATCGGCAATACAGCAGGTAGGGACGGTCGGGGTCGAGTTCGGCCAGCTGGTCGGCGAAGTCGGCATCGTAGAAGTCGACGAGCGTGGCGCCGTCGAGGTGTCCTTCGGCGAACTCTTCGGGCGTGCGCACGTCGAGAACCAGCAGATCCTCGGGCGGGTCGGCGGCCAGCGCCGCCCCGTCGGCCGCGCTCGACGGTCCGGAGGCCACCCGCCGTGGCGTCGCCGGTCTCGCCCTGCGTCACCGCAGGCGGATCGGCGGACGCTTCGGAACTCCCGCACGAGGCGGCTCCGAAGGTCAGGGCGAGCACAACAACGAGGGTGGGGGTGAGTCGTCGAAGCATCAGGTAATGGTACGGACATTTACCCGAGAGCGGCGTACCCGGTTTCGCCGGCCCCCGGTCGGCGGGCGATTACGCTCCGGTCATGACCGAGACGAATGGGGACGGGAACCACGAGTCCGGGGCCCGGCGACGCCCGCCCGAGACGCCGGTGACCCTGCGGTCGCGGCAGTGGTTCGACAACCCCGACAACCCCGACATGACTGCGCTCTACGTCGAGCGCTACCTCAACTTCGGACTCACCCGGACCGAGCTCCAATCGGGGCGACCGATCATCGGGATCGCCCAGTCCGGGTCCGATCTGTCACCCTGCAATCGCCACCATCTCGATCTGGCCAAGCGGGTTCGAGACGGCATCACGGCGGCCGGCGGGGTCGCTCTGGAGTTCCCGACCCACCCGATCCAGGAGACGGGCAAGCGGCCGACGGCCGCGCTCGACCGCAATCTGGCCTATCTCTCCCTGGTCGAGGTGCTCTACGGCTACCCCCTCGACGGAGTGGTGCTCACCACGGGCTGCGACAAGACGACCCCGGCCATGCTGATGGCGGCGGCAACCGTCGACCTCCCGGCCATCGCTCTCCCGGGTGGGCCGATGCTCAACGGCTGGCACGAGGGCGAGCGCGCCGGCTCGGGAACCATCGTGTGGAAGGCCCGGGAACTCCTGGCGACCGGCGACCTCGACTACGACGGATTCATGGACATGGTGACCTCGTCGGCGCCGTCGGTCGGGCACTGCAACACCATGGGCACCGCGTCGACGATGAACGCGCTGGCCGAGGCCCTGGGGATGACGTTGCCCGGTGCCGCAGCCATACCCGGCCCCCATCGCGAGCGGGCCCAATGCGCCTACGAGACCGGCCGTCGAATCGTCGAGATGGTCAACGAGGATCTGAGACCCTCCGACATCATGGATCGGGCGGCGTTCGAGAACGCGATCGTGGTGTGTTCGGCCATCGGCGGGTCGACCAACGCCCCGATCCACGTCAATGCCATCGCCCGACACATCGGCGTCGAGGTGACCATGGCCGACTGGGAGACGATCGGCCATGGGGTTCCGCTCCTGGTCGACATGCAGCCGGCCGGCACCTACCTCGGCGAGGACTACCACCGTGCCGGTGGCCTCCCGGCCGTGGTGAATGCGCTCCTGGGCCAAGGGCTGATCCGGAGCGCCGTCACCGCGAACGGACGCACCCTGGCCGACAACTGCGCCGACACCCCGAGCCGGGACCCCGACGTGATCCGCCCCTTCGATCGCCCGCTCGTGTCCGATGCGGGTTTCCTGGTGATGACCGGAAACCTGTTCGAGACCGCGATCATGAAGACGAGTGTGATCTCGACGGAGTTCCGTGATCGGTACCTCAGCGACCCCGACGACCCCGACGCCTTCGTCGGAACGGCAGTCGTCTTCGACGGACCGGAGGACTTCCACGCCAGGATCGACGACACCGGCCTGGACGTCGACGAGCACTCGATCCTGTTCATGCGGGGCACGGGCCCGATCGGCTACCCCGGGTCGGCCGAGGTGGTCAACATGCGCGCTCCGGCGAGGCTCCTCGAACGAGGGGTCTCGGCCCTTCCGTGTGTCGGCGACGGTCGGCAGTCGGGAACGTCGGGTTCACCGTCGATCCTCAACGCATCTCCCGAGGCAGCCGAGCAGTCGGGTCTGGCCGTCCTGCGGACGGGGGACCGGGTACGAATCGATCTCGGTCAGCGGCGGGTCGACGTGTTGATCGGCAACGACGAATTGGCGGGGCGGCTCGCCGATCTGGCGGCTGCCGGGGGCTATGCCTTCCCCGATCACCAGACCCCGTGGCAGGAGATCCAGCGTGGCATCGTCGACCGACTCGATCGGGGCATGGTCCTCAAACCGGCCGTCGAGTACCAGCGCATCGCCACGTCGAAGGGCATCCCCCGCGACAACCACTGATCGGCGGCCGCAATCAGGGCCTTCGACCCTGGTGACGGTTGGGGCCGGCCAACACGATGGGGGAGTCATCGTCGAAAGGACCGCCGAGTGCCCGCCGTGTTGCCGCCCGCCGTGTTGCCGTCTGCGCTGTTGCCGCTCGCTGTGTCGCCGCCCGCTGCTTCAGCGCAGGACTCGGCCGCTGATCTCGTCGGGTTCGATGGCGACCCAGATCGGGCGCCACTGTTCCCGCGACCACGGTGTCAGGCCGATGTTCTCGAGCACCTCGATCTCGGCCCAGTCGGTGACCTCTCGGGCAACCCCCCGCAGCACGACGCTCCATCCGGACCGCTCGGCGGGATCCCACTGATCGACCTCGAAGCAGACGGTCTGGCCCGCGGCCGCGGCCGAGAGCTTGAGGCCCTCGAGTGTTCGGAAGACGATCGAGCCGTCGTGCCAGGCGAAGTTGACCGGGAGGACGAGCGGTGCCCCGTCGCTGGTGAACCCGATTCGACCGATCGGCGTCGACTCGACCAGTTCGAGGCATTGTGCCTCGTCGATCACCCCCATCCGACTGACGATGTCGATGGCGATGGGTTCGGTCTCCGGCCTGTGGTCGTTCATGATGATCACTCCTCGCAGTCGGTCACCCGTAGTGAACTCGTTCGCAACCCCGAGCGTCCAGAGTCGAAGGTCCAACCCACGCCCGCCCCCGATCGCCCCCACGACATGTTTCCGGCCCGTTTGCCCGACCGGACGAAGACAGGAACCAACCCCTCATGACGCCTCCAGCCACAGCCAACTCCGCCCCGGTGAACCGAATCGTCGTCGATGGCAACGAAGCCGCCGCCCGCATCGCCCACCGGGTGAGCGAGGTCATCGCCATCTACCCGATCACCCCGGCCTCACCGATGGGTGAGCTGGCCGACGCCTGGTCACAGGCCGGGAAGCGCAATCTCTGGGGTGCGGTCCCCGATGTCATCGAGATGCAGTCCGAGGCGGGCGCGGCCGGCACGCTGCACGGGTCACTCCAGGCGGGGGCGCTCAGCACCACGTTCACGGCGTCGCAAGGTCTGCTGCTGATGATCCCGAACCTCTACAAGATCGCCGGAGAACTGTTGCCTGCGGTGGTGCACGTGGCCGCCCGAACGGTGGCGACCCATGCACTGAGCATCTTCGGTGACCACAGCGACGTGATGGCCGCCCGTCAAACCGGCATGGCGCTGCTCGCCTCGGGCTCGGTGCAGGAGGCTCACGATCTGGCACTCATCGCCCATGCGGCGACGCTGCGCAGTCGGGTCCCCTTCCTGCATTTCTTCGACGGTTTCCGCACGAGTCACGAGGTGGCCACGATCGCCCCGATCGACGATTCGGTGATTCGGCAGATGATCGACGACGACCTGATCGACGAGTACCGGGCCCGGGCCCTCGATCCCGACCACCCGGTCCTGCGGGGAACGGCGCAGAACCCCGACGTCTTCTTCCAGGCCCGCGAAGCGGCCGAGCCGTTCCACCGTGCGGTTCCTGCGATCGTCCGAGCCGAGATGGACCGATTCGCCGAACTGACCGGTCGGCAGTACGGGCTCATGGAGTACCGGGGTCATCCCGAGGCCGAGCGGGTCATCGTGATCATGGGTTCGGGAGCGGGCACGGTCGGTGAGGCCGTCGACACGATGGTCGATCGAGGCGAACGGGTGGGCGTCGTGGCTGTCCATCTCTACCGACCGTTCGATGTCGATGCCTTCATCGAGGTGTTGCCGAAGACGACGAAGAACATCGCCGTGATGGACCGAACCAAGGAGCCGGGGGCGACCGGTGACCCCCTCTACCTCGATGTGGTCGCGGCACTGGCGCAGGCATGGTCCGGCTCCCCGGTGCCCCGGACCATCGGGGCCCGCTACGGGTTGTCGTCGAAGGAGTTCACGCCGTCGATGGTCATGGCCGTCTATGACGAGCTCGCCGATCCCGCCGGGCGGCGGGCCCTCACCGTCGGGATCGTCGACGACGTGTGCCACACGAGCGTGTCCTACGAACCCGATGCCTGGCACGAACCCGACGACGTGCAGCGAGCCGTGTTCTACGGACTGGGCAGCGACGGAACGGTGGGGGCGAACAAGAACTCGGTCAAGATCGTGGGTGAACGGACGCCGTCCTTCGCCCAGGGCTACTTCGTCTACGACTCGAAGAAGTCCGGTTCGACCACGGTCTCGCACCTGCGTTTCGGTCCACGACCGATCCGGTCGGCCCACCTGGTGCGCGAAGCCGGCTTCGTGGGAATTCATCACTTCGGGAGCTTCGAACGTCAGGATCTGCTGTCGCTGGCCTCGCACGGAGCGACCGTGCTCATCAACTCCCCGTATCCGCAGGGCGAGACCTGGGAGCATCTCCCGTCCGAGGCCCAGCAGGCGATCATCGACAAGGAACTCGACGGCTGGGTGATCGACGCCGGTGCCGTGGCCCGGGCCAATGGTCTGGGTAACCGGGTCAACACGGTCCTCCAGACCTGCTTCTTCGCCCTGACCGACCTCCTCGACACCCAGGAGGCCGTCGACGCCATCAAGGACTCGATTGCCAAGAGCTACGGCAAGCGGGGGGAGCTGGCCCTGCGCCGCAACTATGCCGCCGTCGACGGGGCGCTGGCCGGGCTGCGCCGCCTGGAACGGGGTGATGTGGCCGGCGGTCGTCCTCGTCCACCGGTCGTCCCCACGGTCGCTCCCGACTTCGTGCAGCGGGTTACGGCCATGATGATGGCCGACGAAGGCGATCGCCTTCCCGTGAGTGCACTGCCGATCGACGGGACGTTCCCCACGGGTACGGCCCGATGGGAGAAGCGCACGATCGCCGCCGAGATCCCGATCTGGGATCCCGAGATCTGTATCGACTGTGCCCGCTGCGCACTCGTGTGTCCGCATGCGGCGATCCGCATGAACATCGTGACCGAGGATGCCGTCGGCGCTGCTCCCGACGTCTTCCAGACCAAACCGCTCAAGGCCGATCCGACGAAGCGGCTCGTCATCCAGGTGGCTCCCGACGACTGCACCGGTTGCGGCGTCTGCGTCAGCATCTGTCCGGCGAAGTCGAAGACGGCGGTCAAGCACAAGGCGATCAACATGGAACCCATCGCCGAGCACCTCGAGGTCGAGCGGTCGAACTTCGCCTTCTACGAGACACTGCCGTACGGGGCTCGAACCACGCTCGCCCTCGACACCATCAAGGGCTCGCAGCAGGCGCAGCCGCTCTTCGAGTTCTCGGGCGCCTGCTCGGGCTGCGGCGAGACGCCCTACTTGAAGCTGTTGAGCCAGCAGCTCGGTGATCGGATGGTCGTTGCGAACGCAACCGGGTGCTCGTCGATCTACGGCGGGAACCTGCCGACGACTCCCTGGACCGTCGATGCGCAGGGTCGGGGACCGGCCTGGGCCAACTCCCTGTTCGAGGACAACGCCGAGTTCGGGCTCGGGATGAGGATGGCGCTCGATCATGCCGAGGCCGCGGCCCGACGTCTGGTCAACGAGTTGGCACCGAGAATCGGGCCGCTGGCCGGTGACATCCTCGACAACCCGCAGGTCGACGAGATCAGCATCGCCCGCCAACGGGACAACGTCGAGCGGCTCCGCTCGTGGCTCGACGAGAACTCCGGACCGCTGGCCGATCGGCTCTCTGCGCTCGCCGGTCATCTCGTGAAGCGGAGCGTCTGGCTGATCGGCGGCGATGGCTGGGCCTACGACATCGGCTTCGGTGGTGTCGACCACGTGCTGGCCTCGGGCCGAGACGTCAACGTGCTGGTACTCGATACCGAGGTGTATTCCAACACCGGCGGCCAGACGTCCAAGGCGACCCCTCGGGCCGCGATCGCCAAGTTCTCCGCCGGCGGCAAGAGCACCGCCAAGAAGGATCTGGGCATGATCGCAATGGCGTACGGCGATGTCTACGTCGCCCATATCGCCATGGGTGCCAACATGACGCAGACGGTGAAGGCACTGGCCGAGGCAGCAGCCCACCCCGGACCGTCACTCGTGATCGCCTACAGCCCCTGTATCGCCCACGGAATCGACATGGCCGACATGATGGGTCATCAGAAGATGGCCGCCGACAGTGGCTACTGGCCGCTCTACCGGTACGACCCGCTCCGAGAGGCCGACGGCGACCATGCGCTGCACCTGGATTCCCGCAAGCCGACGATCGACTTCAAGACGTTCGCCATGACCGAGGCCCGGTTCTCCATGTTGGCCCGAGCGAACCCCGACCGAGCCGACGAACTGATGGAGGCGGCGCAACGCGACATCGACGATCGCTGGCACCTGTACGAACAGATGGTCGACGTCGAACGCACGGCTCGGTTCGGGATCGTCGACGACCACGACGACGACCACCCGGACGGGTCCGATCCCGTGATGCCCGGTTCAGAGGCAGGAGCCTGAGATGACCGATCTGTCGACCACCTATCTGGGCCTCGAACTGCCCCATCCGATCATGGCCTCGTCATCGCCGTTGACCGGCAACATCGACTCGCTTTTGGCGCTCGAGGCCGCCGGTGCGGCTGCTGTCGTGCTCCCGTCGTTGTTCGAAGAGCAGGTCGAGCACGATGCCCTGGCCGTCGACATGGGCCTCGACTACGGGGCCGATCTGAACCCCGAGGCCCTCGGCGGCTATTTCCCCGACCTCGACGACTACAACTCGGGTGCAGACGCCTACGTCGACCTGCTGGTGAAGGCGAAGACCGAGTTGCGCATCCCCGTGATCGCCAGTCTCAACGGGGACTCCGACGGTGGCTGGACCTATTACGCCACCGTGCTCCAAGACGAGGGAGCCGACGCCCTCGAACTGAACGTCTATCACGTCGCCGCCGAGATCGAGGAGCGGTCGGCCGATGTCGAGCATCGCTACCTGCGGTTGGTCGAGAGTGTGCGGTCGAGCATCGACATCCCGTTGGCGGTGAAGATCGGACCGTTCTTCAGTTCGACCGGCAACATGGTTCGGCGCCTGGCCGAGGCCGGGGCCGACGGCATCGTGTTGTTCAATCGGTTCTACCAGCCCGATATCGACCTCGACTCGCTGACCGTCGAGCCCGATCTGGTGCTGAGCTCGCCGGCCGAGATGCGCCTCGTGTTGCGTTGGATGGCCATCCTGCACGGCCGGGTCGACGCCGATCTGGCGGCGACGACCGGTGTCCACGACGCCGCCGGTGTGATCAAGTTGATCCTCGCCGGGGCCGACGTCACCATGATGGCGTCGGCGCTGTTGCACCATGGCGCCGAGCACCTGGGCGTCGTCCTGGCCGATGTCCAGCGGTGGTTCGACGACCATGGCTACCAAGACCTCGCACAGGCGAGGGGCAGTGTGAGCCAGGCCAACGTGCCCGACCCGTCGGCCTTCGAACGGGCGAACTACATGAAGACGCTCGTCAGCTATTCGTCACGTTGGTGATCAGAGGGCTCAGCTGACGGCGGCACCCAGGATGGAGCCGATGCCGTAGGTCAGACCGCAGGCGGCGACGGCCCACCCGACCTGACGGGTCACCGTTCGCAGTGTCGATCGCTCGGTGAAGCGCGCCAGCGTGGCCCCGACGGCGGCTGCCGCCACCAGACCGATCAGGGCCGAGGCGATGACGGCTCGGTTGCCCTCGCCGAAGAACCAGGGGAGCAGGGGCAGGATCGCTCCGATGGCAAAGGCGAAGAACGAGCTGATCGCCGCGACGTTCGCGTCGCCGACGTCTTCGGGGTCGATACCGAGTTCCTCTCGGGCGTGGACCTCGACGCGCGACGTCGGGGTCCGACATCACCGCCGAGGCCATGACGTGGGCCTGCTCGGGATCGATACCGCGTTTGGTGTAGATCGAGGCGAGTTCGTTGGTCTCGGCCCGGGGTTGTTCGGCGATCGAGCGCCGCTCGATCGCCAGTTCACGCTCGACCAGTTCGGCCTGGGCCTTCATCGACACGTACTCACCGGCAGCCATCGAGGAAGCGCCGGCGAGGAGCCCGGCGACGCCGGCGACGACAACGGCGTTGCCGTCGCTGGCTGCCGCCACACCCAGGATCAGCGCAACATTCGACACGAGCCCATCGCTGATGCCGAACACGGCAGCCCGGGCAGCGCCGCCCTGGACGTTGCGGTGGCGGTGGACCATGTCACCGTGGGTGTGAGCGTGGTCGTGTCCATCGCCGTGGTCGGCGCTGCGGAGTTCGGAGACGCCCTTTCCCTGCCTGCGATCCCGGGTCGTGCGACGGTCGGACATCTCCTCACCCTACCGTCAAGCCCTCGGGCACCCCGCCCGAGAAGTGGTGGCTGACGATGCGGTTTTCGGCGCCCACTGTTGCCGGTTCGGCCGAGCCGCGGCGTCTGCGTGGGAAGTGGTGGCTGACGATGCGGTTTTCGGCGCCCACTGTTGCCGGTTCGGCCGGTGCACGAGATCGAATCCGTGGCGAGCGGTCACGCCGCGGGTCCGAGCTGACGTTGCCGAACCCGGTGGATCGTTGCGATCGAACGGGCGAGTCGGACCGGGTCCGAGGCCATCGTCCACGTGACGTAGACGAGTTCCCATCCTTCGGCCGCCAGATCGAGATCGCGCTGGTGGTCGTTGTCGTTCGTGTTGGGGCCGAAGTGATACCGCCGAGAGTGCCCGGCGACACCCAGCCGAACGGCCGGATACGCAAGGTCGATTCGTCGGGTGGTGGAACCGGTGCGCACCGGCCACTGCAGTTCGGGCGCCGGAAGGTCGGGGGTCGACAGCAGCCGTTCGAGCAATCGCTCGAACCAGGAGTCGGGGAGGGGGCCGCTTCGGCGCGGGTCGTCGAGGAGGTCGCGAAGCACGCCCAGACCGGTCGCTCCCGGGCGCCACATCGTGTCGAGTGTCTGGTGGAGCCATGCCGGTGAGTACCCCATGCGCAGCACCGAGTCCAGGGCCTGTTCGACTCGTGACGAGGCGACAACGGCGCCCAGATGCGCGAGGGTGACGGCGACGTTCGTGCACGTGATGCGATCCACGACGGTGAGGTCGGAGCGGTCGAGGTGTTCCCAGCAATGGGTGATCGTGCCGTGTTGCGCCCGATATCGGTTTCGTTCGACGACGGTTTCGATCACGTCGGGGCCGAATCCATCGAAACCGTGCAGCGCAGCAGCCGCCCGGTGCGAGATCACTCGCCCGGTGAGTGTTTGCACCATCAGCCGTTGATGCCACCCCGAGGGTGTTGCGGCCACGGTGAAGACATCGGGCTCGGGGTGCCGAAGTTCGCCGAGCTCGACGGCTCGGGCCAAGCGGCGATTCGAGAGGTTGCGGTCGGCGGCCTGTCGTCTCTGGAACGCACCGTGTTGAGAGGCCGCGAGCTCAGCCACGGCGCACCAGGCGTCGTCAGCTCGCATGGTCCCAGCGTGCCGAGTCGGCGGCGCCGTTGCATCACGGCGACGAATAAAGGGTGAAGTGGAGGCCACCGATGCCGGAAACGGCATCGGTGGACACCAATTCCCGGTGAGAGCGAGCCTCCACCGAGCGGTGGCAGGGGTCTGCAGCAGGGTGCGGTGGCATCCCGGGGGCCGGGGGTGGGTGCGGCGGCATCCCGGGGTTGGGCGTGGGCGTTGGTCGGCCTGGCTAGAGGATCTCCTTGGCGATGATGGTCTTCATGATCTCGGACGTGCCGCCGTAGATCCGGGTGACCCGGGCGTCGGCGTAGGCCCGGCCGATCGGGTACTCGCTGGTGTAGCCGTAACCGCCGAAGAGCTGGAGACAGCGATCGACGGTCCGGCCCTGGAGCTCGGTTGCCCACAGCTTGGCCTGCGCCGCCTCGGCTGCGGTGAGTTCGCCGACATTGAGCTTCATGATGCACTGATCCATGAACGGCGTGGTGACATCGATCTCGGTCTTGACCTCGGCGAGGACGAACTTGGTGTTCTGGAACGTTCCGATCGCCTTGCCGAACGCGGTGCGTTCCTTCACGTAGTCGACCGTCCAGTCCAGGGCGGCCCGGGCCGCAGCGAGACCGTAGATCGCGATCGACAACCGCTCCTGGGCCAGGTTGGCTGCCAGGTATTCCATGGCCCGGCCCTCCTCGCCCAAGAGGTTGGCGACCGGGACGCGGACGTCGGAGAAGAACAGCTCGGCGGTGTCGCCCGAATGCTGTCCGATCTTGTCGAGGTTCCGGCCCCGCTCGAAGCCGGGCATACCCCGTTCGACCACGAGCAGCGACAGCCCCGACCGACCCTCGCCGGTGCGGCACACGGTGATCACCAGGTCGGAGTTGATGCCGTTGGTGATGAAGGTCTTGGCCCCGTTGACCACGAACTCGTCTCCGTCGCGCACCGCCGCCGTCGCGATCGAGGCGAGGTCGGAGCCGGTGCCGGGCTCGGTCATGGCGATGGCCGTGATCAGCTCACCCGAAGCGATTCCCGGCAACCACCGGGCGGCCTGCTCGTCGTTGCAGTACTCGATGAAGTACGGGGTCGTGATGTCGTTGTGCAAGGACAGTCCGAGCCCGGCCCCACCCAGACAGGCATGCGCCAGTTCCTCGTTGATGACCGCGTTGAAACGGAAGTCGTCGGATCCGCCGCCCCCGTACTGCTCGGGAATGGCCAGGCCGGTGAACCCGTGCTTGCCCGCTTCGACGTACACCGAACGGTCGGCGATGCCGGCGGCCTCCCAGTCGTCGAACTGCGGCGTCATCCGATCGGCGACGAACGCCCGGAAACTGTCGCGGAACAGGTCGTGGGTCTCGTCGTAGATGGTCGACATCGCAGAACTCCTCGATGGGTGGGTCGGCGAGAGAGGACGATAGTTCGGTGACGTCAGACTCGTTCGATGATGATGGCCGGGGCCATGCCGCCGGCGGCGCACATGGTGATCAGCCCGTAGCGCTGGTCACGGCGCTCGAGTTCGTCGAGCACGGTGCCGATCAGGATCGAGCCGGTCGCCCCGATCGGATGACCGAGCGCCATGGCCCCGCCGTTGACGTTGACCTTGTCGCGATCGAGATCGAGGTCGCGGATGAACTTCTCGGACACCACGGCGAAAGCCTCGTTGATCTCGAACAGGTCGATGTCGTCGAGCGTCAGCCCCGCCTTCTCGAGCACCTTGCGGGCGGCGGGGACCGGTGCGTTCAGCATGAGGGTCGGGTCGTCACCCATGTTGGCCATGGCGACGATGCGGGCCCGAGCCGTGAGGCCGTGCTTCTTGGCGAAGTCGGGGCTGGCCAACAGGATGGCCGCGGCGCCGTCGACCACTCCGGATGAGTTGCCGGCGTGGTGGACGTGCTCGATCTCGAGGTCGGGGAACTTGAGCGCAACGAGTTTGCGGAAGGTGGTGCCCTGGTCGTCGAGTGGGTGATCGGCGATGGCCCCGAACACCGGGGCCAGTTGGGCGAGTTTCTCGACCGTGGTGCCCGGGCGGGGGAACTCCTCGTGGTCGAGGGCCAGCGAGCCGTCGCGGTTGTAGACGGGGATGAGGCTCTTGTCGAAGCGCCCTTCGGCGATGGCGGTCTGGGCCCGGGCCTGTGACTCGGCGGCGTGGGCGTCGAGGGCCTCACGGGGGATGCCCTCGAGGGTGGCGATTGCGTCGGCGGCCACGCCCTGATGGGGTTGGGGGTGGATCGCCTGGAGGTGTTCGTTCTTGGCGCCGATTCCCAGCGCACCGGTCTTGGGTAGCGACATCAGCTCGGTGCCGCCCGCGATGACGAGGTCTTCCATCCCGCTCATGATCATGCCGGCCGCGAAGTTGACGCTCGTGATCCCCGAACCGCAGAAGCGGTCGAGCGTGACCCCGCTGGCTTTGGTGTCGTAACCGGCGTCGAGCGCCGCCATGCGACCGAGATCCCCGCCCTGTTCCTGGACCTGGGCCGAGGTCCCCCAGACGATGTCGTCGACCTGGGAGGTGTCGAGATCGTTTCGGTCGGCCAGCGCCTTGAGCACGGTGGCGGCCACGTGCTGGGGATGCAGGTGCGACAGACCGCCCTTGCCCTGCTTGCCGATTCCCCGCGGGGTGCGGCAGGCGTCGATGATCAATGCGTCGGTCATGGCCGTCTCCTCGATTGGTCGACCCGAGTCGGGTCGCGCTCACAGCGTGGCCGCAGTCTGGCGATGCTGCCCGACACCCGTCAAACTCCGGGGGTCGTCGTACCCTCGGCGATGGTCGGGTTCGCGGGCTTGGCAATCTCGATGGACACTGCGCAAGATGTCCGGCCCCGGCGAAACCGCCGTCGTCCCCAACGCAGAGGTAGGTACGAATGGATCCGAGGATGCCTGTTCTGGTTGGCGTGGCCCAACTCGAGAATCGCGACGGAGGATCCGAGCCGATCGACTTCATGACCCGGGCCTGCGAGGCCGCTCTCGACGATGCCGGGGGGACCGACTTGCGCGGCCAGCTCGGTTCGGTTCGGGTCGTCGGTGGGATCTGGCCCTACAAGGACCCGGGGCGAGTCGTCGCCGAGCGCCTGGGGTTGGCCGGCGTCACGACGACGATGACCCCGATCGGGGGCAACGAGGTCTACGACCTGCTGGCCTCGACAGCGACCGACATCCGGAACGGCACGCTCGACGCGGCGGTGATCTGCGCCGCCGAGACGCTGCGAACCCGGCGCGGTGATCATGCGGCCGGCCGGCAGAGCGTCTACGTCGAGGAAGCACCCGACGCCGAGCCCGACCACGTCTATGGCGTCGTCGGCAAGGAGATGTTGACCGAGACCGAGCGTGCGGCCGGTGTCTCGTCGGCCGTCGGCTTCTACGCCATGGCCGAGACGGCCCTGCGTCACGAGCGCCGCGAGACACCGGCCGAGCACCTCACCCGGGTCTCGGAGCTGTGGGCCCGCGCCAGCGAGGTGGCCGCCGGCAATCCGGCCGCCTGGTTCCGAACGGCCCGGACGGCCGACGACATCGCCACGCCCGGGCCCGGCAATCGACCGGTCTCGAGCCCGTATCCCAAGCTGATGACCTCGAACATCAACGTGGATCAGGCCGCCGCGGTCGTGATCTGCTCGGCCGAAGTGGCCGAGGCCGCCGGCATTCCACGCGAGCACTGGGTGTTCCCGTGGTCGGGGAGCGGGGCCGCCGACCACTGGAATCTCACGAATCGGTGGGCCCTCCACGAATCCCCGGCCATGCGCCTCACGATCGAGAAGGCACTGGAACTGGCCGGCATCGGCATCGACGACATCACCTACCTCGACCTGTACTCGTGTTTCCCGTCCGCCGTGCAGGTGGCCTGTCGTGAAGTGGGAATCGATCCCGATCGTCCGTTCACCATCACCGGGGGGTTGACCTTCTTCGGAGGTCCGCTCAACAGCTACTGCCTGCACGCCCTGGCCCGGTCGGTCGAGCTCCTGCGTGACGCCGACGACCCGGCCGTCGCCCTGCTCACCGGCAACGGTGGGTTCTTCACCAAGCACTCGGCGGTGGTCGTTGCGTCGTACCCACCCGACGGGGCGTATCGATCGGAGCGGGTGCAGGATGCGGTCGACGCGCTCCCGTCCCGCCCCGACCCCGAGTCCCCGGCCCCGGGAGGAACGATCGAGACCTACACCGTCGGCTACGCCCCAACGGGCGACCCCGAACGGGCCGTGGTGTCGGTCCTCGACGATCGGGGCAGTCGCACGTTCGCCCGGGTCGACGATCCCGACGCCATCCGAGAACTCCTCGACAGCGACCAGGTGGGGCGGGCGGTCACGCTCGAGCACTCCGACGGCGTTCCGATCGCCACGCTGGTCTGAACGTCATCGGGCGCATCCCGCCGCACCGGCCGTCACTCGTGTCGGCGCTCGTCGAGTCAGGGCTCGTCGAGTCAGCGCTCGTCGAAGGTCAGGTCGAAGGAGCGCACCGCCCGGGCGAAGATGTTGGGCTCGATCTCGGGTTCGCCGACCACCCGCAGGTTGGTCACCCGCCTGCTCAACGCCTCGAACAGCAGACGCAGCTCGACCCGGGCCAGGTTGGCACCAAGGCAGAAGTGGGTGCCGTGGCCGAACGCCAGGTGCGGGTTCGGGTCGCGGGTGATGTCGAACCGGTCGGGTCGGTCGAAGACCCGAGGGTCGCGATTGGCGGCCGGATACACGAGGGCGATGCGATCACCGGCGGCGATCGGTGTACCGGCGACGGCGGTGTCGCGGGTGGCGGTGCGGAACATGTTGTTGAGCGGTGTGACCCAGCGGATCAGCTCTTCGACTGCGGTGACGATCCGCTCGGCGTCGTCGGCCAGGGCGTCCCACTGGTCGGGGTGGTCGACGAAGGTTCGCAGTCCGTGGGCGATCACGGTCCGTGTGGTCTCGGCACCGCCGGCGATGAGCAGCCCGGTCTCCTGCACCATGGTCATCGGCGCCATCCCGGCCGAGAGCCAATCCGAGAAGAGGTCGTCGGCCGGGTTCGCAGCCCGCTGGGGAAGCAGATCCTGCATCACGGTCGCCCATTCCTGGATGCTCGCGTTGAGGTCGGCGTAGACGTCCGGCTCGACGTAGCGACGGTCGATCCTCATCTGGCGTTCCGACCAGCTCTTGACCTCGCGCCAACGGTCGGTGCCGAAGCCGATGAGTTCGGCGGTGACCCGGCAGGGCAGCTGGGCCGCGAGGCTGTCGACCACCTCGACCGAGCCGTTCCGCCGATTGGTGTCGAGCGCGGCCTCGACGAGCTCGTCGACCATGTCCTGGTAGTGGTCGGCGTGCGACCGAACGGCACGCGGTGTGAAGCGCCGGTTCACGATCCGGCGCTGGTCGAGGTGCACCGGATCGTTGTTCGAGATCATCGTCGCCTCGAACTCCGACGGTTCGAGACGGTATTGGCCGGCGTCGCCGACGCGACTGGCGAAGGTCTCGGCGTCGCGTTCGACCGTGAGCACGTCGGCGTGCCTGGCCGCCAACCAGAACCCACTCCGCTCGTCGCGCCAGAGACCCTCGTGTTCGAGCAGCGCCCGATAGTCCGACTGCGGGTTCGACTGCCACCAGCCCGGCTCCAGGATGTCGGTCGCCGGAAGCGTGGGGGTGTCATCGGTCAGGGCCATCGTGAGACCCCAGCACACGCTCGGCGGAGCCGACAAATCCCCGGGGCGAGGGTCGATCTCAGGTGAGCAGTCCGAGCACGATGCCCCACTGACCCAGGTGATAGAGGAGGTGCACGACCACACGCCGATCCGGTCGTGGCTCCACGAAGCGGTCGTGACCGAGCAGGGCGTCCGAGAGCGCGAAGCAGACGGCGCCCAGGGCCGCGAGCGGGCGCCCGGTCCCGACACCGGTGGCCACCATCACGGCGATGGTGGCCATGTACGCCTGAACCGGTCGCTGCAGCCGACTGCCGTCGACGCCGGCCAGGATCGGTCGTCCGGCCAGGGACATGACGGCGGCCGCAACCACGGTGCCGACGATGAACGGCACGATCTCGATGCCGACGCGAACGAAGGCGACGACGTAGAGCAGATGCCCGACCAGGAACGCCGCCAGTCCGACCACGAAGCGGTCGAATCGTTCCAACAGCATCACGTCACCGACGAGCCCACCGACCAGCCCTGCGGCCAGGAACCAGCCGACGTCGCGGGCGGCGGACGTGGTGGCCGCGGCGACGATCAGGGGCACCATCACCAGGGGCTTGGCCAGGCGCTCGATGTCGGGCCGCTTCTTCGCGACCGACCACCAGTCCACCAGGGCGATGGCCAGCGACATGGCAACGAACACGATCGGCATCGGCTGTGTGTACCAGGCCCGAGGTGATCGAACGAGCGAACCCGATGGACGCGTCGGCCGCCCGGCTGGTGCCGCACCGATCGAGACCGGTAGAACAACACCCATGACCTTCACCCATCCGGAATACCTGGTGTCGACCGAGTGGCTGGCCGAAAACCTCGACGATCCCGACGTCCGGGTGCTCGACGTCACGGCGAAGCTCACCTCGGCTCTCGAGAATCGCGCCGAGACCGATTGTTTCGACCTCGGCCACATCCCGCGGTCCCACTTCTTCGACGTGCCCAGTGGCAAGGGAGTGCTGTCGAACCCCGACTCGGCCCTGCCGTGGATGTGGCCGACCCCCGATCAGTTCGTCGAGACGATGGCCCGGTTCGGGATCGGTCCGTCGACTCGGGTCGTCGTGGTCGCCCGCACACCCCGGGCGGGGATCGACTCGGGAACGATGTGGTGCACCCGGGCGTGGTGGACACTCGCCAACATGGGGGTCGACTGCGCCATCCTGCATGGCGGGATCGAACGGTGGGAGGCCGAGGGCCGGCCGTTGTCGACCGAACGGGTGGCCGTCCCCGAGGCGCCCCCCTTCGTCGTCGCTGCTGGCTGGGAGCGGGCTCGGGCCACCAAGGCCGAGGTCCTCGCCGCAACCACGTCGTCGGTCTGTCTCGTCGATGCGCTGAGCTCCGACAGCTATGACGGGTCCGGCACCCGGTACGGACCACGTGGCGGGCACATCACCGGAGCGGTCAACGTTCCGTTTCGGTCGTTGATCGAGGCCGAGACGGCTGGATTCGTCGGGCCCGATGAGATGCGAGCACAGCTCGAGTCGGCCGGTCTGCTCGATCGTGAGCAGATCATCACCTACTGCGGTGGTGCCATCGCGGCCACGGTGGATGCCTTCTGCCTGGCACTGTTCGGGCATGCAGGAGTCGCCGTCTACGACGGGAGCCTCATGGAGTGGTCGGCCGATCCCGAGCTGCCGATGACCGATCCGCAGCGATCCGCCTGACCCCAACGATCCGCCTGACCCTTACGATCCGCCTGGCCCCAATGATCCGGCGTGGCTCGGTCGAAAAGGAGCCCGTCCGACGCCAGAACGCCGAGACCGGAGGTCAGGGCGCCGAGTCGAACCAGACCGTCTCCCCGGCGTCTCGGCGGAGCCGGCCCGCGGTCGGGGGAGCGAAGTGGGTTCCGAGGATCAACGTGCCGGCGTCGGTGTGGTCGACAACCAACCGGCGACGGGTGGCAGTCGAGCCTGCCGAGTCGTGGTCGAACCTGGTGGCCGCCAGCTCGGGGTAGGTGAACTGGAGCGGAGAGTGGGCTGCATCGCCGGTGATGAGTGCACGGTGACCCCGTGACTCGATCCACACCGAGACGTGGCCCGGGGTGTGCCCGGGGGTCGGGACGAGCCGCACCTCGTCGGTCAGCTCGTGGTCGACCTCGACCGGGTCGAGTACACCGGCATCGAGCAGCGGCTGCACCGCCGTCCCGAGCACGGCATGGAGCCGATCGACATCGGCCTCGGTCGACGACCAGTGCGCCAGTTCGGTCCGGGTGACGAGGTAACGGGCGTTGGGAAACGTCGGTCGACGGGCACCGCCGGAATCGATGGTGTTCCAGCCCACGTGATCGAAATGCAGATGGGTGCACAGCACCACGTCGACGGCATCGATCCCACCGATGATGGCGTCGTCGAGGCGGGCCAGGAAGTCCGGGTCGCCGGGCAAGGGTCGCTCGACGTCGGCACCGACGCAGGTGTCGACCACGATGGTCGATCCGGCACTCTGCACCACGAAGCTGTGGTTCGACAGCAGCATCTTGCCCGAACCGGTGAAGTAGGGCCCGATCCAATCGGCCTGCGCCCTCAGGTGATCGTTCGTGACACCGGGCACGATCGACTCGCACGGGACACCGACGATGCGTTCCTCGACCCGGGTCACGACGACCTCTCCGATGGTCCAGCTCAGGTTGGTCACACCACGAACCTAAACCACTGGCCGGGTACCTGCCGCTGGCCGGCAGGTCGACATGGATCGGCCCGGGCACCAACCCCTACCCTGCGGACATGGCCGAGATCGTCGATCCGCAACTGTTCGGTCAGGTCGCCGTCATCATCCAGTCGATCGCTCCGACCGATCTCGGCGTCGTCCGGACCCGATCGCATCGGCACGGGGTGAAGGTGTGGATCGGTCCCGAGAAGCCGACCCGGCGCCACTACGAGGCCCAGATCGTCGGTCGAGGCAAGGTCGACGGTGTCGAGGGAATCGCACTCGAGATCGGGTTCCACGCCGAGGATCGGAACGAGGACCTGAACCAGGCATGCCTCGAACAGCTGCAACGGAACGAGACGACCTGGAGGGCGATGCTCGGCGACGAGGCCACGGCCGGCTTGTTCTTCGGAGCCGCCCATTGGCGACGATTGTCCGACGTCTGGATCGATCCCGACCTCGACGACGACGACGTTCCGTTCGAGATCGCCGCCCGCCTGGTCGACTATCTCGCCGCCATCGAGCCGCTCCTGTCGGACCGCTGACGGTCGCCGGCGAGCCGACGGATCAGGGCAACTCGTTGGTCAGCCTGGTGTTGTCGGACGGCAGGGCGACCTGGGTCATCTCGAGGTGGAGACGACCACCGCTGCGGTACGGATGGGCCGCGATGGCCGTTTCGTCGAGTTCGAGACCGAGACCGGGCGCGGTCGGGGCGATCAGGTAGCCGTCGTCCCAGTCGAGCGGCTGCTTCACCACGGCGTCGTGGAACTCGGTCTGGATCGTCTCGAGGATCAGGAAGCTCGGGCTCGACAGGCCGACGTGCACCGCTGCGGCGTGGGCCACGGGCCCGCAGTAGATGTGGGGGGCGATCTGTGCATTGAACAACTCGGTCATCACGGCGATCTTCTTGGTCTCCCAGATCCCGCCGCTGCGACCGATGTCGGGCTGGACGATCGACACCCCCGCCTTCAGGGCCTCGTGGAACTCGACCCGCGTGGTCAGCCGTTCGCCGGCGGCGATCGGGATCGTGGTCGAACGGGCCACCCGTCCGATCGCCCGGATCTGGTCGGGCGGGCAGGGCTCTTCGAACCAGAGCGGGTCGTACGGTTCCAGCCGACGGGCCAGACGGATCGCCGACGAGGTCGTCATCTGCCCATGGGTTCCGACGAGGATGTCGGCCCGGTCGCCGACGGCGGCCCGGATCTGGCGAACGTTCGCCTCACATCGCGACAGTTCGACCAGTGACAACTCGCGGCCGCCCTGCATGCCGTAGGGGCCGGCAGGATCCTGCTTGACGGCGGTGAACCCCATGTCCACGTAGTCGAGCGCTCGTTCGGCTGCGGCGTCGGGGTCGTGGTAGACGTCGCCCCCGGCGGGCCGACCGTCGTCGTCGAGCCGGGGATACAGATAGGTGTAGGTCCGAAGTCGATCGTGGAAGCGCCCGCCGAGGAGTTGGTGGATCGGGAGCCCGGCCGCCTTGCCGAGGATGTCCCAGATGGCGATCTCGATCCCGCTGAAGACGCTCATCATCGTCGGATCGGGGCGCTGGGTGAAACCGGCCGAGTACACCCGACGGAACATGGTCTCGATGTTGTGCGGGTCCTCGCCGGCGATGTAGCGGTCGAACGTGTCCTCGACCATGCGGCATGCGATGTCGCCCGAAACCGGGATCCCGTAGCACTCGCCGATCCCGTCGATCCCGTCGTCGGTCGTGACCTTCACCAGCACCCAGAACGACCCCCCGATACCGGTCGGGGGCACGGTCACGTAGGTCTTGATCGAATCGAGTCTCATCGGTGCGCTCCTGGCCTTCGAGGGTCCGAGACCGGCGACCTCGGACACCCGCCGTTGTAGCCCAGCCATCGGTCGGGCAAGGTGACCGCTGGCCGCCGGTCCTACGCTGCGTCGACGTGAGCTCCCGGAGGACACCAACGACCCTCGCCGTCCTGGGCACGACGTGGCGTTCGGGATCGCCCGAGGCCCGGGTTCGCCACGACGACCGGCCGTCGGTGCTGGTGGCCCTGGTCGGTCTCTCGCTGCAGTATCGGGCGACCGGGGTCCGGACCTGTGTGGGGCACCATCCGTTCCGCCGACCCGGGTTGGACCACGTCGACTGCGCCCGGCGCCCCGAACCCGGAGGTCGGCGGTGCCGATCGTGTGCCATCGTCGAGGCGACGTTCGCCGCAAACCTGCACCACGCCCACACTCGGGAAACCTCGGATCTCGACCCGTCGATCGTGGAACACCTTGGCCAGACCAACCTGCTCTATCTCGCCGGATTCGCCGACGGCTCGATCAAGGTCGGCACCACGACCGAACATCGGACCGGGCAGCGCCTCGCCGAACAGGGGGCCTGGCAGGCCAATCTCGTCGCCGAAGCCGGCAACGGGATCGCGGTTCGCGAGCTCGAGGATCGGGTCACGTCCGAACTCGGAATTGCCCAGTCGGTGTCGATCCGACGCAAGCTCGCCGGTCTGACCCAACGGCACCACGACGCCACCGGCCGCGTCGACGAGGCCCTGGCTGCCGAACTGGATCGCACGGCCGACCGGGTTCGGACGCTGGTGGAAGACCTCGCCCGACCCGATCTGCGTTCGATCGATCGACACTGGACCAATCCGGCCCGGGAGCGTTCGGTCTGGCGGCAGGCGATCCCGTATCCGTTCCGGCTCGACGAGGGTGCACACGATGTCGAGGTGGTGGATGCGATCGGTCGGGTCGTTGCCCTTCGCCGTGGTTCGGGAGCCGAGGACGTGTTCCTGGCCGACATCGGGGTCCTGTTCGGTGTCGTGCTCGAGATCGGCGACCATGGGAGTCCCGAGTTCGTCGTACAGGACTCGCTCTTCTAGGGTCAGTGCGCCGGGGAGGCGCGTCGGGTGAAGACGGGGTGTTCGGGGGTCGAACGATCGTCGTCGTACCGGTAGCCCATGCCATCGAACCGGCGCAGCGCCCGAGCCGACCTGATGCGTTCGGTGATGATCCAACCGGCCATGGCACCCCGGGCCCGCTTGGCGAAGAAGCTCACGACGCGATGGTCGCCGTCCTCGTTCGCGTCGAGGAATGTCGGCGTGACGATCGGTGCATCGATCAGCTGCGTTCGAACGGCCCCGAAGTACTCCTGGGACGCCAGGTTGACCAGCACCCTCGAACCGGGGCTGACGTCGAGGTCGGCGGCGAGACGTTCGGTGATCTCGTCACCCCAGAATGCATAGAGGTCTCGACCCTTCGGGTTCGCGAGCTTGGTCCCCATTTCGAGGCGGTAGGGCTGGATGAGATCGAGTGGTCGGAGCAGACCGTGCAGACCCGACAGGATGCGAAGGGTCTTCTGCGCATGGGTGAAGTCACGTTCACCGAATCGGGCCGCAGCGTCGAGACCCTGGTAGGTGTCGCCGTTGAAGGCGAGCACGGCCGGGCGGGCATTCGCTGGAGTGAACGGGCGCTCCCAGTCGTGGTAGCGCTCGACGTTCAACTCGGCGAGCGACGGTGAGATCGACATGAGCGATGCCACGTCATCGGGCGACTTCGTGCGCATGATCTCGATCAGTTCGGCCGAACGGTCGAGCATGTCGGGTTCGGAGAACTTCTTGGTGGTGAGCTTGGATTCGAAATCGAGTGACTTGGCCGGGGACACGACGATGAGCACGCCTCCTGTGTAACCGAACGGGCCGCCGTTTGCGTGACCGACGGCTGCTGGGGGCGATCGCGCCGTCTCGGGGCCGTCGTCGTGTCGTAGGGTCTGAGCATGCCCGATCCGCTCGTGGTCATCGCCGGAAGTGGCTACCTGGCCGAGGTGGTCGGCATCGTCTCCGATCACATGCAACCGGGTGGCGACTGGCAGATCATCGGTGTCGTCGACGAGGGCAACGGTGCCGTGGTGGCCGACATCGCCCGCCGTCTCGGCGTCGAGGTGCTTCCCGACCTGGCTCGTGTTGCCCCCGATCTGGCCGTTGCCTGCGCCGGGGGCACGCCCCTGCGGCGGGCCGAGGTCATGGCGTCGGGTCGCCCGATGCCGGTTCTGGTGCACGCGGCGGCCACGATCGGGCCGTGGGTCGAACTGGGTGACGGCACGATCGTGTCGCCGGGGGCTCGGATCACGGCCTCGGTCGTCGTCGGCCGATGCTGCCTGATCCACACCGGAGCCGTGATCAGCCACGACGATCGCCTCGGTGACTTCGTGACCCTCAGCCCGTCGGCCACGTTGTGCGGCGGTGTCGACGTCGGGGACGGTGCAACGGTGTTCGCCGGGGCCACCGTGATGCCCGGTGTCCGGATCGGACCCGGCGCCGTCGTGGCTGCCGGTGCAGTGGTCCGGTCCGACGTCGATGCCCAGGATACGGTGGCGGGCGTCCCGGCCCGGCCGATCGGCCGGTAGACCGCCGGGGCGACCGGTGGGTCGTTCGGCACCTGATCGTGAAACGGAGTCCGACCATGAACGAACCGATCGCCGACGCACTGGTGTTGTTCGGGTTGACGGGCGATCTCGGCGAGAAGAAGCTGTTCCCGGCCATCGTCGAGCTGGCCCGCGCCGGGCTCTTGACCGGGCCGGTCATCGGGGTCGGGCGCTCGGAGCGGACCGATGATGATCTGTGGCGGATGCTGATCGACGCCACCGGCGACGAGGGTCGCTCGCTCCGGGGCGACCTCGACCTCGGCTACCTGGCCGGTGACTCGGCCGACGAGACGACCTACCGGGCGCTGGCCGACCGCCTTGGCGATGTTCGTTGCCCGGTGGTCTACGCAGCACTCCCACCCGATCTCTTCGCCGGGGTCGCAACCGGTCTCGACGCGGCAGGTCTCGCCGACCGTGCCCGACTCGTGGTCGAGAAGCCCTTCGGTCGCGACGCCGCCGGCGCCCGCGAATTGTTCGACCGGTTGGCGGTGAGCATCGCTCCCGACCGGATCTTCGCCGTCGACCATTTCCTGGCGAAATCCTCGGTCGAGAACCTGCTCGCATTCCGGGAAGGGAACCCGATGATCGAGGCGGCGCTGCGCCGAGGCGTCGTGAAGCGGGTGGAACTCACCATGGCCGAATCGTTCGGTGTCGATGGCCGTGGCAGCTTCTACGACGGCGTGGGTGCGCTCCGGGACGTCGTGCAGAACCATCTCCTGCAGACACTGGCCGTGCTCCTGATGGAACCGCCCGGTGATCGTTCGGCGCAGGCGCTGGCCGATGCCCGTTCGGACCTGCTCGCCGCCATCCGCCCGATCGACCCGGCTCGAACGGTGCGCGGCCAGTTCGACGGCTACCTCGACATCGACGGTGTCGACGACGACTCGGCAACCGAGACCTACCTGGCGGTCGAACTCTTCGTCGACTCCGACCGCTGGCGTGGCGTGCCGGTATTCCTGCGCACCGGCAAAGAACTGGCCGAGTCCTACACCGAGGCGGTCATCACCTTCGCCGAGGATCCCAACCCGAGCCGCTTGCGTCTCGGCCTCAAGCCGAGTCCCACGATCGTGCTCGAGTTGTCGGTCCTCGATGCCGATCATCACGGGTCGAATCATGGTGGCGATGGTGGCGATGGTGGCGAACAGCGGCCATGGCCTCCGGACGGTCCTGCTCTGGGCCTGTGGTCCATCCGATCACGGTGAACTCGGCGACTACGCCACGATGCTGGCCGGTGCGCTGGTCGGTGATCATCAACACTTCGCCCGGATCGATGACATCGAGGCGGCCTGGCGGGTGGTCGCTCCGTTGCTCGACACCGAAGGTCGACCCGACCGCTACCGGCCGGGCAGCATGGGGCCGGAATCGGCCGACGAGCTGACCGGCTGCGGTCACTGGGTCGAGGGCCCGCTCCAACCCGGCTGTTGATGCGCTCCGTCACCAGGCCGAGGTCGGTTCCGAAGGTTTGGGGTGCGCCGACCCGGGAAACGACGAGGCATGCTTGCACCCATGAACGCGACCGCATCTCCTGACGGCCGACGGGCCGACGTGATCATCATCGGGCTGGGATCGGCCGGTGAGGCGCTGGCCGGTTCACTGGCCGATGCCGGGCTCGACGTCGTCGGCTTCGAACCATCGCTCATCGGGGGAGAGTGCCCGTACCTGGCCTGTATGCCCAGCAAGTCGATGCTGCACGATGCCCACGACACGGCCCGGTCACCGGACCGGTCGCTCGAGAGTCGCTGGTCCGACGCCGTCCGGCATCGAGACGAGGTCGCCGAGCAGCGCAACGACACGGCGCACGCCGCAGACCTCGAGGATCGTGGCGTGACGATCCTACGGACCCGGGCCATGCTGGTCGGGGTGGGGTCGGTGGAGGCCGATGGCGTTCGCTGGGACGCCGACCACGTGATCATCGCCACGGGAAGCGGCGCCGTCATCCCTCCGATCGACGGGCTCGAACGCGACCGCGTCTGGACCTCCGATGATGCCATGTCATCCGATGCCCGCCCGCGACGGGTGTTCATCGTGGGTGGTGGTGCGATCGGATGCGAGCTCGGTGACGTGTATCGCTCGTTCGGGTCGACGGTGGTGGTGGCCGAGCAGAGTGACCGACTGCTCGCCGGATTCGATCGATCGGTCGCCGATCGGTATGCCGAGCTCCTGCGGAATCGGGGTCTCGATCTCCGGCTCGGCACCGTGGTCACCCACGTCGAACACCGAGGGGACGAAACCGTGGTGACGACGAGCGACGGCTCGTCGGTCACCGCCGACCGTGTCATCGTCGCCACCGGCCAGCGCCCGAGAATGACCGGGATCGGATTCGGCGCCATCGGTCTCACCGAACAGGTACCGCCACTCGATGCCCGCTTCCGGGTCGTCGGGCACCCGTGGCTGCGCGTGATCGGCGACGCCAATGGGTCCAATCCGTGGACGCATGGCGCCAATCTCGAGGCGGCGATCGTCGCCGACGATCTCGTTGGCCGGCCCTGGGAGCAGACCGACTTCGCCATGCCACGCGCCGTGTTCACCGATCCGCCCGCCGCCCACGTCGGTGAGTCGACCGACTCGATGACCGAGGCGGGGCGGGCGTGGATCCGCGGGTCGGCTCGCTACCGAGATGTCGCCCGGTGGACCACCGATGGTCTCGACGACGGCGAGGTCGCGGTCGTGGTCGACGCCACGTCGGGTCGAGTGGTCGGCATGTCGGTCGTGGGAGCGGCAGCGGACGAGATGATCGCCGTCGGTACGTCCTGGGTGCACCTCGGGGCGCACATCGGCCAGGCTCGTCGGCAGGTCTTCGCCTTTCCCACGATCTCCCAGGTCGTCGAGGTTGCCGCCGCCGACGCGGCGCGGCAGTGGGAAGCACGCTCGGCGTCGGCGATGCAGGATGGCGGGGCCGGGGTCGAACCGGTCGAGGTCGACCCGGTCGAGGTCGAGCCGGATCAGCTCTGAGCGAGATGGTCGGCCAGGCGATCGACGAACCGGACCTGGCCCTTCACCAGAAGTCGACGGGCGTCGTCGAGTGACACCCAGGCCGCCCGGTCGACCTCGGGAAATGCCTGGTGTCGCCCCGAACGCGGCGGCCACTCGATCTCGAAGGTGTTGCTCACGATGGAATCGGCGTCGAAATCGGCCTGGCGGGCGAAGACGTGAAGGTGTTTGCCGCCGGATCGAAACGAACCGAGCTCGACGGTCGGTCCCGGCGGGGGAGGCGAGCCGAGCTCCTCGCCGAATTCACGCTCGGCGACCGCGAGCCGGTCGGCCTCGCCGGGCTCGTGCAGACCCTTCGGGATCGTCCAGGCCGCCTCGTTCTTCTTGGCCCAATAGGGTCCGCCCATGTGGGCGATCAACACCAGCCGGTCGGGCTCGGTCCGATACAGCAGGAGCCCGGAGCTGTCGACGGTCATCAGCCGAGAGCGGCGCCCGGAGACGACCCGATCGCTCCGGACCGACGCAGCGCCGCGATCTCGGCGGCGTCGTAGCCGATCTCACCGAGGATCTCCTGGGTGTGTTCGCCCGGTCCCGGGGCCCGACGGGGCTCGACCAGCGGAGCGGTCGAGACCTGGATGGGATGATTGAGCGTGCGTTCGAGCCCCGACTCCGGATCGGCACGGGTCACGATGTGGTTCGCCTCGAGCTGGGGGTCGTGGATGACCTCTTCGGTCCGTGCGGCCAGGGCAGCCGGCACGCCGGCGTCACCGAATCGGGTCATCCATTCCGCAGAGCTTCGCTCGCTGACCACCGCCTCCACGGCCTCGGCCAGCTCGGCCCGGTGCGTGTACTGGCCGTCGGTGGTGGCGAACCGTGGGTCGGTGAGGAGGTGCGACGCACCAAGGGCATCGAAGAGCGCCTTGATCTCGTGACCGGACCGCACCATCGTGAAGCCGATCCAGCGGTCGTCGCGGCAGCGGTAGAGGCGGTGGAGGAAAGCCGGGACCCGTTGGCGATCCCGATAGGCCGACACGTCGGCGCCGGCGAGGGCGCCCTGCACGATCGCCGCCGACGACCAGAGGCCGTTGGCCAGGAGTGATGTCGAGACCATCGAACCCTCGCCGGTTCGTTCCCGCTTGAGGAGCGCCATGACGATGCCCGCGAAGAGAGCGACGGCCGTGGGGTGATCACCCATGCCGGGCAGCGAGTGGGTCGGCGGTCCGTGTGGACTGCGGACCAGGTCCATCAGACCGCTCCGGGTCCAGTAGGACACGAGGTCGAAGCCCTTGCTGTCGCGGTCGGGACCGTGCTCGCCGTTGGCCGTGAGCGACGCATAGATCATGGTCGGGTTCCGGGCGTGGAGCTCGTCGTACCCCAGTCCCAGTGATCGCCGTACCGGATGGGGCTGATTGGTGACGTAGACGTCGCAGCGGTCGATCAGTCGGTGCAGGATCGTCGAGGCCGCCGGCGGCCTTGAGATCGAGTTGGATGCTGCGCTTGTTCCTGGCGTCGAGCTCCCAGAGGTAGTTGGTGTCGGCGTCGGGCGTGGTGTTGATGCCCGAGATGTGGCGGAGCATGTCACCGCCCGGCGGCTCGACCTTGACGACGTCGGCTCCGAAGTCGGCGAGCATCGTTGCCGCCACGGGCCCGGCGATGACGGTGCCGACGTCGAGCACGCGCAGGTCGCCGAACAGGCTGCCGCTCCCGTCGTCGTCGGTCTGCTGCATCGAGCCCCCGTTCGCAGCGCTGGTCGAGGACCGAACGCTACTCGTGAACAGGCGGCCCGATCCAACGAGGAGGACCGCCGATTCGGCCTCGACCGTTTCAGACGGTTCAGGCGCCCGACGAGGCCCGATGGGAGCGGAGGGGGTGGCACATGCCCCGAGGCAACCGTCACCTCTCGTCGGTCGGCGGCCATCGTCGGCGCAGGAGGTCGGCTGCGGCCCGATGTCCGGCGTGGCAGGAGGCAATGGGATCGTGCACCCAGGCCGGCGTATCGTTCGTCGCCGATGGGGCGAGGCCACTCGAGAGGAATCCGGCGGCGAACGCGTCGCCGGCTGCGGTGGTGTCGGAGGCCCCGGGCACCGCAATGGCCTCGATCTCGGTGGTGGGGTGACCGGGCCGATGGAGCACGGCCGGATCGGCGCCGTTCTTGACGACGGTGATCGCGCCACCGATCGACCCGACGATGCCGAGCGACCGTGCCTCGTCGGAGTTGGCGAACACCACGGTCGGTCGAGCCGCCGACAGCACGTCGAGAACGTGGTGACGGCCGAGTGATTCGATGAGCGAGGCCGACGACGCGTCGATCGACACGGCGATGCCTCGCTGATGGGCCCATCCGATCATGGTGGTCGCCGTTTCGGACAGGGGCGGGCCGGCGAGGGAGTAGAGCGGCACGTGCAGCGTGTCGACCCCGTCGAGCCACTGCGGCTCGGGACGGTCGAGCTGTTCGCAGGTTCGACGATCGGTCAGCATCGACCGCTCGCCCTCGTGATCGACGAGGACCACGATCGTCCCCGTCGATCCGGCCCGACGGATTCCGCTCGTGTCGACACCGGCGGCCGCCAGTTCCTGCACCAGGGCCGATCCGATCGCATCGACGCCGACCTGCCCGATGAAGCGAGTCGACCGGCCCAGGCGGGCCGCGGTCTCGGCTACGTTGGCCGCGCTCCCGCCGCGGCGGCGAACGATCGTCGCCGGCGTGTCGGTGGCCAGATGAATCGGACCGTTCATGCGGATCACGATGTCTTCGACCAGGTCACCCAACGTCGCCAGCATGCCCAGACCCTAGGGCCGAGGATTCCCGGTTGACAGCTTCGAAGGCCTCTGGTCGGTCGATCGACCTCGTGGATCCCGACTCCCTCGCCCAGGACCGGGTGACGATGTGTTCAGCGCAGCATGTGGCCGGGTCGTTCGGTCAACGCTGTCCGAACAGAGCCGACCATCGGCGATGACGGGGACACCGTTCACCAGCAGGTGGTGCATGCCGATCGGCTGGTCGGCGGTCAACCGTTCTGCCCCCGCCGGGAAGTCGTTGACCCGGCGCAGTGGACCTGGGGCCACGGTGTCGGGATCGAACACCACGATGTCGGCGGCCTTGCCTTCGGCGAGCACGCCGCGATCGGCGAGCCCGAACAGATCGGCCTGGACCTGGGTCAGCTTGTGCACCGCCTGTTCGAGCGTGAGGACGCCCTTGTCCCGAACCCAGCGGGACAGCAGATCGGTGCCCTGCGGTGCATCACACAGTTGGGTGACGTGGGCGCCGGCATCGGACAACCCCAGTGTGCAGCCCGGTTCGGCGAGGAGAACGGCAATGGCGTCTTCGTCGTCGTTGGCCAGCACCGCTCGGACCCGGATGGCCCGTAGCGACGGCTCGGCCAGGGCAAGGTCGAGAAGGAGGTCGAACGGATCGACGCCACGGTCGTCGGCGATGTCGACGAGGCGTTGTCCGACCAGGTCCGGGTTGGCCACCGATTCCATGACCTCGTAGGTCTCCCAGCGGGGCGGGATCCCTCCCTTCGGCCCCGACGCCCAGGCGTCGCGTACTCGCCCGCGCCATGAGGGGTCGGCGTAGGCTCCGGCCCGTTGCTGCTCGTCGCCGGCCATCAACTCGGCGAACACCGGGCTCGTGTTGAGGGTGAACGGTTCGACCAGGTTCATCGAGAAGGTGAGCGGCCGGGGCGACACCTGTGGCCACACCGACGCTCCTTTGGCCATCCCGGCTCGATGCAGGGCGAGCGCACGCTCATGGGAACCCGAGGCCGTGGTCAACAGCGCCGTCCACGTGATCGGGACACCCAGCTCGAGCTGCAGGTCGTAGAGCTGGTCGAAGTGCAACTCGTCGTTGACACCGTTGATACCGATGACTCCGTGGCCGCCGTCGGCTGCGGCCCGGCAGAGCGCCTCGATCTCGGTTCGATCGGCCCAGCGGCTCGGGATCGGCTGTCCGTCGGCGCCCAGGTGGGTGACCGCGAAGCTGGTGGCGAAACCGATGGCCCCGGCGGCCATGGCTTCGCGTACCAGTTCGGCCATCCGCTCGACCTCGTCGGGCTCGGCGGCGCGCCGTGAGGCGTCGTCGCCCATCACGAACAACCGCAGCGGCGTGTGGCCGACGTAGGCCCCGTAGTTCAAGACCATGCCCCGGCGCTCGACCGACGCCAGGTATTCGGGAAACGACTCGAAATCCCAGTCGATGCCGGCCGCCAGCGAGGCCGGGTCCATGTCCTCGACCTTCTCGAGCGTGCGCAGGATCACGTCGCGGTCAGAGGGCCGGGTCGGGGCGATCGAGAAGCCGCAGTTGCCGGCGATGACCGAGGTGACACCGTGGAAACAGGACGGTGTGAGCGCGGGATCCCAGAACACCTGCGCGTCGTAGTGGGTGTGGATGTCGATGAACCCGGGGGCAACGACACAACCGGTGGCGTCGATGACCCGGTCGGCGGGGAGATCCCCGCCGGCAGCCGACCCTGATCTCGACGATCCGACCGTCGGCAACGACGACGTCGGCTCGCCGGCCGGGTGCCCCCGTCCCGTCGATCACGGTTCCTCCACGAATGACCAAACTGTCCGACATCGTCGACCCCCTCTGTTCGGCGCGAACCTATCGAACGGCCCGACCCGGCTGCGAATCACCGGATCCGTTCTGGGACGGTCGGGTCGACTGCTCGGACTCGATGATGCGATCGAGTGTTCGGATGGACTCTTCCACGATGTCGAACACGTCGAGCCCTGACTCGGCTCGCAACGCTGCGCTGCGTCGCGTGTCGGCCGAGATCCGGTCGAGGTCGGGCAGGCGAATCTCGTATGTCCGGTCGACGATGTGACTGGCCAGGGCGGCGGCGTCGTCGTGGCCGAGCCGGGCGAACAGGAAGGCAACGCCGTTGAGCGCGAAGACCGCACGGGCTCCGCTGCGCCGACGCAGCGCCGTCACCAGGATTTCCCGGAACAGGACCGACGCCGGTTTCTCGGTGACGGCGCCGTGAAGCGCGGCGAGCGCCTGGAAGCGGAGGGCTTCGGCTGCCGCGAACCTCATGTCGATCCTGGCGGCCATGGATTCGGCCCGCAGCGCTGTTTCGTAGCCGAGCTGCGGGTCTCCGAAGACGACCTCGAGTTCGGCCATCGTGCCGACCAGTGCCGCCTCGAAATTCTCGGCGTTGACGGAGCGCGCCCAGTGGATGCCTGCCGAGAGGTCCTTTCGAGCCGTTGCCGCGACGTCGGCGCTGGGGAGCGAACGAGCGAAGCAGCCGATGAACCAGTACAGGAAGTGGGCATGTGGATCGTCGAGGTCGACGGTTTCCCAGACCTTGGCAGCTCGGACACGGTCGCCCGCCAGCGAATCCATCCAGACGGCGCCGAGGAGCTGCAGGCTCCGACCCCGGTCGGCGGGGTCCATGGATTCGGCGCGTTCGTAGAGGGTCCGGATCTCCTCCGCGAAGTCCCGATCGGCCGGTCCGTCGAAGTGGCCGATCGCCGCCGCCGTGACCGCGTCCGGGAATCCCTTCAGTCGACGGACCTCGGGAAAGGCCAGGATCTCCAGTGCCCACTGTCTCGGTGGGAGGACCTCGTGCCACAGCACGAGGGGTGTCAGGGGTCGGTACAGCCGAAGATCGTCCTCGAGGCGGCCGCTGGCCAGTGCCCAGGAGTGCGCCGCCCCGAGGTTGTCGAGGTCCTGTTGGACGAGCTGGATGATGGGATCCGACGAGGATGAGCCCAGCGCCAGGTACGCGGCCTCGAGCGTGTCGAGGTAGTGGTCGAGATGGCGGTGACGAAGCGATGCCTCGTCGACCACGAGCCGCGGACGGGCCCGTTGCCGGACGGGCTCGAGCAGGCGATGCCGGTCGTGTCGCGGACCTTCGCGACATTCGAGCAGGGACAGTTCGGCCAGCCGTTCGATGACGTCCTCGGCGGAGGCATCGGTCACGACCGAGATCAGGGCCTCGGCCGCGGTGGTGTCGAACGAACCGGCAAAGGTGGCGAGGGCGCCCAGCGCTGCCGCCGTCTCCGGATCGAGCAGGTCGATCGACCAGTCGATGGCGTCGCTCATCGTGTTCGAGTCGGACCGGGCCCGGCCCACCCGCCGGGTCGTGAGGAATTGGTCGAGTCGTTGCAGGATCGTGGCCGGGCCGAAGGCGGTGGCGTGGGCTGCGGCGAGTTCGATCGCCAGCGGAATTCGGTCGCAGCGATCGCAGATCGTGGCGATGGTGCGACGCTGCTCGGAATCCGGGTCGAAGGAGGCATCTCGTCGCCTCGCCTCACGCATGAAGCTCGGTCGCGAGTTCGACGAAGTCCAACGGACCCAAGCGCAGGATGTGCTCGTCGGGCAGATCGAGCGGGACTCGCGAGGTCGTGAGCACGGTGATGGTGCGGCATGCGGAGAGGGCAGCAGCGATCGCGGCGACCGCGTCGACGAGATGCTCGCCGTTGTCGAACACGAGCAGGACGTCGTCCTGATGCATCAACGTCTCGGCCAGCGCAACTGCCGACTCGGGGATCGTCGTGAGGCCGAAACTGCTCGCAACGGCCGACAGGACGTCTTGACCAGATTCGTGGGACGCGAGCCCGACGACCCGGACGTCTCTCCCGTCGGTCCTGTGGCGCTCGACTGCGGCGGTCGCGAGCGAGGTCTTCCCGATCCCGCCGATACCGACCACGGTGACGAGACGGTGACGACCGAGGAGGTCCTCGAGGCACTCCTGTTCACGGAGACGGCCGATCAGCGGCGCTGTGTCGGTCGCTTCGGTGTTCGATGCACCGGCCGACCGCCTGGTTCCGATGGGCACCGGACTCGGGAGATGATCGCCGGGTGACGTCGAGTGAGGCGTCGCCGGGCCATCGAGTCGCTCGTCGTGGTTCAGGATCTGCTGTTCGAGAGACCTGAGTTCGCTCGAGGGTTCCAGGCCCAGGCCGACGAGATGGAGCCGGACCTGCTGGTAGTGGCGAAGCGCCTCGATCTCGCGGCCGGCCCGGTACAAGCCCAGGATGTGGAGACGATGGAGATGGTGTCGGTCGGGGGCCGCCCGTGAAGCTCGCCCGAGGTCGGCCAGGCATTCGGCGACGCGTCCCAGATCGAGCATGCACTCGAATCGCCCTTCGATGGCGGTCTGTCGTAGTTCGGTCAGCCGGATCCGCTCGGGTTCGGCCCAGTGCTCCCCGCCGAACGCTCCCAGTGGTTCCCCTCGCCAGACGGCCAGCGTGTCGTCCAGTGCACGCAGCGAACGGGTCAGGTCACCCTCACGGAGCAGCCGTCGACCGCTGCCGACCCTTTCGGCAAAGACCTCGCAGTCGATCGTGACCCCGGCAGGATCCAGTCGATAGCCCGAACCCACCGCTTCGATCCGGGCCTGGGGAATCGCGTGCCGGAGCCGTGACACGTAGGACATGAGGGTTCGCCGCGCCTGTGGGGGCGGCGTTTCACCGGCCCACACTGCGTCCGCGAGAGAATCGATCGAGCGCACCGTTCCGCCGGCAAGGGCAAGGCTGGTCAACAGTCGTCGGATGCGGTCGCCTCCGATCGCGACGGTCGACCCGTCGACGTCCACCTCGAGCGGACCGAGTAACCGGATCACCACCATCGCGCCCCCGACTGCCACGAACATGGTGGCAGTCGGGGGGCCGTCTGGCAACGAGTACCGACGCGTGGCCGAATCGTCGGTCCGGGCCCGAACCGGTCGCGCCGTCGCCGGCGATCAGCCGAAACGGAGATGCCCGCGGTAGTCGGCGGTTCCGGCGTCGACGTCGTCCTTGAAGTCGAGACGCCCGCTGACCCCTTCGAAGACGCCGGTACCGCTTCCCGTCACGATCGGGTGCTTGCAGCGCCCGAAGTAGGCGCCGGTCAACGTGTCGGCGCCGTACTTGGCCGTGAAGTTCTCGGTCATCTCGAACGTTCCTTCCTCGCCGTTCCAGCTTCCGACGAAGACCTCGTCGGCGACCTCCTGATAGGTCCCGCTCGGGTGCTCACGAGAACTGGTGACGCTCCCGTAGACACAGCCGTCGAGATCTCCGGTGATCGGTATCACGTAGTCCACGGTTCCGAAGCCATCCGGTGGGCTGTCGCATACGTTGTCGTTGGTCGTGCCCGAGATCTGGGTTGCCCCTCCGGCCCCGGCGACCCCGGCGGGGGCGAGTACGAGAACGGCCGCAGCAGCGGCCAAGGCAAGTCGTGTCATCCGGTTCGTGAGCATGGTCTGGTCCCCTCGTCATTCCGACCCGGCGAGCCCGGATCGGTGAGGGCGAACGTAGGAAACGGCGTCTGCAGTCGGTCTGCCAGTTCGTCGGCGCGGCGGCGCATCGGACTTCGACCGACCGCGACACTGGGGCTGCCTGGTTGACTGGGGGCATGCAGACGACCCCGGCGCAACGGCTCTTCCGATCGCTCAACTCGGTGGTGCTCCCGCTGGCCAAGGCCGGTGTCGGCTCTCCGCTGCCGGTCGGCCTGGGCGTCGTCGTGGTCGAGAACACCGGGCGGATCAGCGGCCAACGACGCGAAGTTCCGCTGGTGGCGTTCCGGCTCGGTGACAAGGTGTTCGTGTCGACGGTACGAAGCAACTCGCAGTGGGTCCGCAACCTCGAAGCCGACGACCGGTCGGCCGTCTGGCTGATGGGTCGGCGTCGCCCGGCTGCGGCCAAGGTCGTACGCGGAACCGATCCCGGTCTCGACGTGGTGATCCTCGACGTCGAGTGATCCGGTCACCCGGGGAGTCCGGCACGGGCGGTGAGTGACCATCGAGACGGGTCCCCGGCGAGGTGGGTCCCGGCGAGGTGGGTCAGCCGAAGACCAGGGTGATCCGGGCTCCCCCGTCGGGTGCATCGTCGATGATCAGCGCTCCGCCGTGAACGTGGGTGACACGTTCGGCGAACGCCAGTCCGAGCCCGGAACCGGACGAGCCGGTCGTTCCCCGCTCGAAGGGCTGCACGAGCCGATCCCGCTCGCCGGCCGCGATGCCGGGACCGTGGTCTTCGACCGTGACCGAGCGGCGCCCGGCGTCGACGGTGACCAGGACCGTCCAGTCGGCACCATCACCTCCACCAGCCCCCCCACTGTCGCCCCGACTCCGCCGTGCCGGAAGGCATTGCGCACGACGTTCTCGATGGCGAGGCGAGCACCGTCGGCCCAGAGACGGCAGGGGGCCTCCTCGTCCCCGGCGAACGAAACCGTGCCCGAGCCTCGCTCCGCCGAGGAGATGGCGGCCACCGCCTGATCCGTGACCTCGGCGAGATCGCTTTCGGCGAACCAGCCCGCATCGACCAGGTCGACCTCGGTGAGGGCCCGGACCGCCGAGAGCGACGACGCCATCCGGTCGAGTTGCTGCCGAGCGGCCCGAACCGGCCCGGCAGGGTCGGTCGTGTCGGTCGCGGTCGGGTCCGACAGGGCCAGGTCGAGCTGGGTCATGGCGCCCTGGAGCGGGGTCCGCAACTCATGGGAGGCGGCAGCGGCGAACGAACGGGCGGAATCCAGGGCGGCCTGACGGCGCCTGGTCTCCTCGCCGAGTCGATCGAGGCCCGTGTTCAGCGCCGTCGCCAGATCATCGACCTCGACGGTGCCGTAGCTCGGTCGCACGCCCCAGCCCTCCGCTTCGCCCGACCCGATACCGGCCGCATCGTTCCGGAGCGCCGACAGGGGCCGAGCGGCCCGCCGACCCAGGAGCATGCCGATCCCACCGGCGAGGAGCGCAACGACCACACCGATGAGCAGCGATCGACGACGCAGGAAACGGGCCCGCGCGTTCACGTCGCCGAGCGGGGCAACGAGGTCGACCCGCGCCGTGTCGCCGGCTGCCGGGACGTTCTCCACTCGGACCGTGTACACCCGCCACTGCTCGCCGGCGGCCGTCACGGTGCGCCAGCCGGGCTCGTCGATCGGTGGGAGGGGTGACGAGGGCAGGCGTCCGATCTCGACGGTGCCGCCGGTGGTGACGACCCGTGCTCCGTCGAGCGTCGGGTTGAGTTCGGAGACGGAGATCCGGTCGCCGACCGCAACGAGGATGGGCGCCGTCTCGGCCCGCTCGCGGAGTTGTTGGTCGACCCGTTCGTGGAGCGCCAGCTGGAACTGCACCAGGACGGCGCCGGTGACCATGATCACCGCCAGGAGCGCAGCAGCCATCGCTGCCAGCCCGGTCCGGGTCGACAACCTCATCGTCGGCCACTCATTCCCGACCGCTCACCGTCGGTCGGGCCCGAGGACGAAGCCGACGCCGCGAACCGTGTGGATCTGTCGCTCGAGGCCCACGGTGTCCATCTTCTTGCGGAGGTACCCGACGAACACGTCGACCACGTTGGTCTCGGTGTCGAAGTCGTAGCCCCAGACGTGTTCCAGCAACCGGTCGCGGGTGAGCACGATGTTGGGATTGGACATGAAGACCTCGAGCAGATCGAACTCGCGACGGGTGAGGGGAAGCCGATGGTCTCCATCGTCGGCTCGTGCCTCGACGATCCGACGATCGGGATCGAGCCGCAGCGGCCCGACCTCGACGACCGGCTCACGGAGTCCGGCGTGGGTCGGACTCGGCTCGCGTCGTCGCAGGAGCGCCCGGAGCCGGAGGGTGAGCTCGGTCAGATCGAACGGCTTCACCACGTAGTCGTCGGCCCCTGCCTCGAGCCCGCTGATCCGATCGGTCACCCCATCGCGGGCCGACAGGATGAGGATCGGAGTTTCGTCCTCCCGGCTGCGGAGCCGACGACAGAACTCGATGCCGTCCATGTTCGGCAGGCCGATATCGAGGACGATGGCATCGGCTGGAGCCGACGCCATCGTGACGATCGCCTGCTCGGCCGAGCCGACTGCCCGGACGTCGAAGCCGTGGGCCTCCAGGCCGCGTTCGACGGCGACGCGAACGGCGGCGTCGTCTTCGACCAGCAGGACGGTCCGGTTCTCGGGCAACGGTCAGTCCTTGGCCATGGCGGCGTCGAGTTCACCGAGCAGTGCATCGATGGCATCGAGTTCGGCTTCGAGAGCGATGATGTCGGCCTCGCTCATGGTCGGCGCTGCGGCGGTCGACGGGGTCGGCGTCGAACTCGACGGTGACGGGCTCGTGCTCGGCGCGGCCGTGGTTGGTGCCGTCGTTGCCGGTGGGTTCGTGGTCGAGGACGGCGCGGACGGGGAGGTCGTGGTCGAGGAGAGCGCGGTCGAGGAGGTCGTCGTCACCTCGATGGAAGCGGTCGTGCCGTCGCTCTCCGGTGCCGCCATCCGCCCGCCGCCGCAGGCGGCGAGCATCAGCACCGCGACCCCGACGCCAACGGCGGAGCGAATCCTCGTCATACGTCGACCCCGGCATCGGCACAACGCTGGCGGAGGTCCTCGAGACGGTCGAGACGCAGTTCGAGCACGGGGATCGTCTGCTCCCGGACGGCCCGCCGGTTCGTGAGCACGGTGACGAGATCGGTGCGACCCTTCTCCTCGGCCTGGGCGATCTTGGCGTCGAGCCAGGCGAGGGAACCGATGGTGTCGGCGTCGCCCGAGATCCGCTCGATCATGTTCCCGGTGCGGATGGTGAGGTTCGGGATCCGCAGGCAGGCTCGTTCGAGCCGGGGCGGGATCTCGGCGGCGGCCCGCTCCTGCGGCGCAGCGCTGATCTCCTGGGCTCCGACGGGTGCTGCGAACGCCACGAGACCGAGGCCGGCGGCGCAGGCGACGGCGGCCAGGCGCCCTCGGGCGCCGGTCCTGGTGGTTGGCTTCGGGATGTTGCTCATGATGGCTCCTTCGAATCGGTCGTTGGTCAGCCGCCTCGGCTGCCCGATGACAACGATGAAGCACGGGATTAAGAGAACTCTGAGGAATCGATGGTTCGGCCGGAGAACGATGGGGCCCTTCATCGACTCCATCGGCACCGACACGTCGATGGCAAGCAATCCGAGCCATGGCCGTTCGATCGTGACGACCCGATCGGCGTCGAACGACGTCCATGGGCCGAGCTCCCCGTCGGGCCACCGCACACGCACCTCGGCCCGATCGGCGTCGCCCAGTCCGATGTGGAGGCCGTCCTGACCGATGGCGGGCTGCGGCGAGCGATCCGACCGGCTGGCCCGGGTCCGGCCGCAGTCGCCCGAATCAGTCGGTGGACTGCTCCGCAACCGTCTTCAGCTGTTGGAGCCCCTTTTCGAAGTCGGGGCCGATCATGGCGTCCATGCTCTTGACGAGCCCCATGATCTTGGTCATGAGGGTCTTGGGCCCGGTCATCGTCCAGGCGACACGGGTGGCTTCGCCATCGGGCCGGAGTTCGAATGTTGCCGTGCTCGTCGACTTGAACGGCTTCAGGAACTGGATCGCGACGCGGACCTCGGTCGGTTCGGCCACATGGGTGATCTCCATCCGCCCCTGCCCGGCCTTGCGGTTTCCGGACCACGTGTAGACGGCACCCGTGCCCGAATCCGCACCGCTGTAGGTGCGTTGCAGATCCGGGTCGAGGTCTTCCCACGGCGACCATGCGGTCCAGCGATGGAAGTCGGCGATGTTGGCGAAGACGGCATCGGCGGGAGCGTCGATCGTGGCGGTGCGAATAACGGTGTAGGTGTCGGCCATGTACGGACGCTAGAGGAGCGAACCGGAGCCCGTTCAGCGTTCGATGAACTCGTCGAGTCGCGCAACGAGGGACTTGGGAGCCACGAGCCGATAGCTCTCGTCGACGAAGTCGAACAGCGCCTCTTCGTCGTCGCCGGACAAGCCCTCGATCGGGATCGATGTCCAGCCATGACGGCCCAGTCCGTAGCCCGTCGGTGTCGCCCCCGGCAGGTTGCGGCCGTGATGGAGGAGGTCGGCGAGCTTCACCGAGATCGATGGCTCGAAGGCGGTGCCGTAGAAGACGAAGATCTTCTTGCGGACCTTCGTCACGTGGTCATC
The DNA here is from genome assembly GCA_963700755.1 of uncultured Acidimicrobiales bacterium. GTDB lineage: Bacteria > Actinomycetota > Acidimicrobiia > Acidimicrobiales > SZUA-35 > JBBQUN01. The sequence continues at coordinate 270,912 of CAVOYW010000011.1, read as the reverse complement.
GCCCCACGGGGTGTCCATCCACGCCTCGGGAAGGGAGAGCGCGAAGGTCTCGAGCGATTGCATCACCGATCGGGCTCGCTCGCCGGAGTCCATCGACCGGACTGTACCAACCCCGATCGATCGACGTCCCGTGCCGGTAGGGGTCTGCTGTTCGGGTGCTCCGGTCTCAACCCGGGATCGGCCATGCCGATTGGAGGTCGTGAGAGTTCGCTCGTTCTGGATTGCCGTCGTCATCTTCTCGATCGGCGTCTTCGGCGTGCTGAACATCGTCGACGTCCCGACTCCCGCCTCCCCCCACCCGCTCTTCTGGTACACGGTGGTGGTCACCCTGCTCTGCGCCGTGCTGTCGAAGGTGCTCATCGCGGTTGCCCACCAGGTACGCCAACCCGAACTGGCGATTCTCGGGGCCGGGCTCTTTGCGGCATCGATGTTCCCGTTCGTCCACGGGATGCTGATTCCGGGTGTGTTGGTCACAGAAGCGACCGGAGCGACGAGTTTCGGAGCGTGGTCCGGGCTGCCGGTGGGCCTGTTGGTGGCCTCCCCGGCGCTCAGCGATCGGGTGCCATGGCGCAACCTCGTCCTTCACCATTGGCGTGGCTACTGCGCCGTCACCGTGGCTGCGGTGTACGTGGCGAGCGCCGCCATGCTCATCTACCCGGATTCGGTTCCGGCCGCGGGAAGCGACCGGTGGTGGACCGTCGGAGGTGCGGCGCTGGCCTTCGTCGGCGCGCAGTTCCTGGCCCACGGTCAGATCCGCCTCTACGAGGTGGGCCGTCGGCGGTCGTCGATCGCGGCGGCGGTCGGGTTCGCCTGGCTCGGCGTGTCGGCAGTCGTCTGGATGCTGCCGACGACCAACGACGCAATCGTGTGGGTCGCCCACCTGCTCGACGGCCTCGGAGTCCTCGCCGCGGCAGGGGGACTCGTCGTGGCCCACCGCAACGACCGCCCCGTGACTGCCGTGCTGGCCCCGGTCTTCAACCGCGATCCGTCGGTGGCGCTGCGCCTGGGCTTGACCCCGCAGATCGAGGACTTCGTTGCGATGCTCGACGAGAAGGACCGCAGTACTGCGGGGCACGTGACCCGTGTTGCGGAGCTGACCATGCGGCTGGGTGAACGGGCCGGTTTCACCGGCGAACGGCTTCGCAATCTCGGGCTCGGTGCCCTCCTCCACGACATCGGCAAGGTGCGGATCCCGGCCGACATCCTGACCAAGCCGGATCGTCTCACCGCCGACGAGTTCGAGATCGTGAAGGTGCACACGCTCTGGGGTCAGGAGATCCTGTCGTCTGATCCGATGCTCGCACCCGTTGGCCGGCTCGTCCGCCATCACCACGAACGCATCGACGGCCGGGGCTATCCCGATCGGCTCCGCGGCGATGCGATCCCGATGGATGTGTGCCTGATCGCCGTGGCCGATGCCTGGGATGCGATGGTGCAGACCCGGCACTACCGGCCGGGCATGACCGAGGAACAGGCTCGTGCGATCTTCCGTGAACACGCGGGTTCCCAGTGGTCGGAAGCTGCGGTTGCGTTGTTGTTCGCCCAGCTCGACGAGGACGCCGAACTCGTCGGCATCTTCACGGATCTGACCGCCGACGGCGATCACCACATCTGTGCCGACGCCCTCGACACCCTGCCCCCGGTTCCGATTGGCCGGGGTTGAGGCGGGTCGTGGTCAGTTCGTCTCGAGGATGCGGATCGGCATGCGGCGCGGACCGCGGACCTGTCCGACCGACCAGCTGACGTCGCCGGCGAGTTCGAAATCGGGAAAGCGTTTGACGAACTCCTCGATCGCCACCTTCATCTCGAGTCGGGCCAGGTTGGAGCCCAGACAGCGATGGATGCCGAGGCCGAACGCGGCATGGCGGTTCTGTTTGCGATCGATCACGAATTCGTCGGCCCGCTCGAAGAAGCCGGGGTCGCGGTTCGCCGCCGGGAACGGGAGGAGGACGTAGTCGTCCTGCTTCATGGGGCAGCCGTGGAAGTCGACGTCCTCGACGACCATACGGGCCATGGTGACCGGTGCGTAGAAGCGCAGGAACTCCTCGAGGGCGAAGTCCATCAGGTCGGGTTCGTCGACCAGCCGTTTGCGGTCGTCGGGGTTCTGGGCCAGGTGCCACAGCGACGAGCCGATCGCCGACCAGGTGGTGTCGATGCCGGCCACCAGGAGCAGCACGATCGTGCCGCGAATCATCTCGGGATCGAGCTTCTGGCCGTCGAGTTCGACCTCGAGGAGGTAGCCGATGAGGTCGTCGCGGGGGTTCGCGACGTGGTCGGCGATCTGGTCGTCGAGGTAGTGCTCGAGCGGGTTCCCCTCGGCCGCCGCCTCACGCGGGTCACGGTTGATGGCCTCGAGGATCTGGTGCACGAACTCGCGGAAGATGTCGCCGTCGTCGGGTGGAAGCCCGAGCATGCGGCCGATCACCGCGACCGGTACGTGCTGCACGTATTGCACGGCGGCATCCACGACCGTCGTTCCCGGTTCGATGCCGCCCATCTCGTCGAGCAGGTTCCGACACAGCGTCCGGACCTCGTCTTCCCACTCGGCGATCTTCTTCGGGGCGAAGGCGGGGAGCAGCAGGCGACGGGCGATCGAGTGGAACGGGGGGTCGCTGGTGATCGGCGGGGCAACGCCGATCGGGATCGGCAGGGCCAGATCGCCGGGTCGGGTGTGGCTGACCACGACGGTACGGCTCGTGAAGTGCTCGGTGTCGTAGGCGATCTCGTCGACCGTTTCGTGCGTGAGCGGCACCCACATACCGCCGTAGCGGTCGCTGTGGGCGATCGGGCATCCCTGCGCTCGGAGATCGTCCCAGATATCGGGGGCGACCGGGTTGTATTCCGGGCGGGCATGATCGAAGTCGGTGGCCCAGTCGGTGACAGGCCCGTACTCCTCGACGCGGTAGGGCGTGCGTTCCCAGGCGTCGGTGCCTTCGGGCGACGAGCCCAGGATCGGGACTCGTCGGGCCGGGAACTCGTGCCCGTTGCCCTGGTCGGTCGGTCGGTCGTTGGTCGGAACGGTGTCGGTCATGCGATCCCCCCTTACGGCGTACGAAAACCCCAGTATGGCAGACGCGACGGGTTCACGGTGATCACCCGGCCGTCGACGAGTACGGTTGCCGTTCGTGACCACCGGTTCCCCGTCCCGATTCGACGCACTCGACCGACGGATCGAGGCCGAGATTGCCTCGGGCCGTGTCCATGCGGCCCAGGTCGCCGTGGGGCTCGGTGGCGAGGTGGTGCACGCCCGATCGTTCGGCGGGGCCACCGATGCCGACCGATTCGTGATCTTCTCCGCGACCAAGGCCCTCGTTGCCATGGCCATCCTGCCGAACCTGGCCGACGGTTCCCTCGATCTGACCACACCCGTGTCCCGCTACCTGCCCGAGTTCGGTGAACGGGGCAAGTCCGAGGTGACCGTCCTGCAGTTGCTCACCATGCAGGGTGGGTTCCCACAGGCCCTCATCGGCCCCGCTCGCTGGGGCACCGGTGCGGGCCGCAGAGCCCAATTCGCCGAGTGGCAACTCGAGTGGCCCGCCGGCTCGAGGACCGAATACCACCCGGTGGCGGCCCACTGGGTGATCGCCGAGCTGCTCGAGGCGCTCAACGAGCGGAGCTACCTCGACCTCGTCCACGAACGGGTGGTTGCTCCGGTCGGAGTCGACCGCGTGCTCGGCCCCGAGGCCGTCGGAGCGGTTCCGGTTCGGGTGGCGGGGGAGTACCCGGCCGATCGGGCCGACCTCGTCGCGACCTTCGGCCGTGACGACCTGGTGCCGGTTCCCAGCGTCGGCCCCGAGGCACTCCTCGCGCTCAACGACCCCCGCTCACAGGCCGCCGGCATTCCCGGCGGCGGTGCCATCGCCGCCGCGTCCGATCTGGCCGCCGTCTACCAGGGATTCCTGGCGAACCAGAACCGCGAGTTGCCCCAGGACTGGCTGCGTGACGCCATCGGGACGGTCCGCAACGCCAGCCTCAACCTCACCGACCACGTGCCGGCCAACCGAACCATCGCCGGCTACGTGTCGGGTAACGACGGCTATCACCGGCATCGCTGGATGCCGGCCGCACCCCGTGCCTTCGGCCACGCCGGTGCCGGTGGACAGCTCTGCTGGGTCGACCCCGATTCGGGCCTCAGCTTCGCCTTCCTCCACGACACCCTCCACCAGGACCCTCGCATCGAGTTCCACCGGGCCGACGAACTCAATCGCCTCGTGATGGGTCTGCGCACCCGCTGACCGGTTCACGCGGGGACTACGGTCTCGGCATGGCCGATCCTCAGTTCTTCGCCTACGACGTCGACGGTCGCTGGAAGCCGATGTTCGTTGCGCTGCGGCTGCGGCCGACCGACGGGGTGACCGTGGATCACGATGCCGACCGACTCGAGGCGAGCTTCGGGTGGGTCCGAGTGCGCACCGAGCTCGGCAACGTCGATCACACCGTGATCACGGGCCCGCATCGGTGGTACACCGCGGTCGGTCTGCGGCTGAGCTTCGCCGACGACGGGCTCACCTTCGGAACCAACCATCGTGCCGGGTTGTGCATTGCGTTTCGCAACAAGATCCCGAGGGTGATCGGTCCCCGGTCGCATTCGGCGCTGTGGGTCAGCGTCGCCGACCCCGAGGGACTCGCCGCCGCCATCGGCGCCCCGTCGCAGGACCGGAGGACGGCCTCGGCCTGAGCCACACGATCAGGGAAGGGTGATGATCACCCCGCGATCGCCGTAGGGGATGCGGTTGCGTTTGACGATGCCGCCGATCGTGCCGAGCAGCTTGGTGATCTTGGTCATGAAGCCATACTTGGCCCGGATCTTGCGGCGGATCTCCTCGAGTTCGGCTCCTTGGACGAGGCGGGCCTCGGCCTCGATCTCTGCGCTGCCCTCTTTCGGGTTGCCGCGCGCGTCACTCGCCTGCACCAGCACCCGCGAGGTGTGCGCCAGACGCTTCGCCTTTCCGCTCCCGGAGCTGGTCCAGAAACCGATTTCGCCGCTGTCGAGGGCCACGGCCCAGACTGGTGTGGGCACGGGGGTCCCGTTGCGGCGGAAGGTGGTCAGGCGCAGATACTTCTCATCACCGAGTCCCATGCGGTGACGTTACTGCACGACGACAGACGCGACTGCACGACGACAGTCGTTACTGCACGGCGACAGTCTCGATTGCGCGGCGACAGTCGCTACTGCACCGCGACAGTCGCTACTGCACGGCAACAATGGCCTGCCGGGGAACGGGTCGGCTGTTTGCTCAGCCGAGGTGAGCGGCTGCGGCGACCAGGGCGTCGGGCTTGGCCGCCTTGACCGCTTCCATCTCGGCGATCGAACCGTCGGCAAATCGGAGCCTCAACCGCGATGTCAGCTTCCCGGGCTCGATGTCGACGCCGACGATCTCCTGGTGGGTCCACTCGCCGGCAACGCTCTTGGCCGAGCCCGACATGCCGCCCTGTTCGAACAGGATCCAACGCTGGGCCGACACGGCCAGGATCGACTGCCGTTCCAGCGGAAACGAGGCGGCCTGGGTCCCGGGTCCGGTCTCGGCTGCCTTCCCCTTGACGGCCGCGCCCACGGCGGCACCGACGAGTCCGCCGACGGCGCCGAAGGCGACCGACTTCTTGAACTGTCCGATGCTCGACACGACGCAGGCCCCGAGGATCTCCTCACCGGGCTGCAGGAGTTCGGCGCTCTTCTTGTGGATCTTCTTGACCATGTCGACCATGGGGCCTCCTCGACTCGTCTTCCTTCGTCTCGTCGGCCGATCGTGATGATCGTTGAGGGTGGGGATCGGTGGCCGGCCGTGAGCGCGGCCGCCACGTCACGGCCCGCAGAGCTCGGACGGACCCGGCGTGGGCCGATCACCGGCCACGGCGATCACCAGCACCTCGTCGATCCGCCACCACCCGGCGATCGTCGGGCCCCCGGCAGTCCACTCGACCACGGAGGGCCGCCAACCATCACCCGAATCGTGCTGGTCGAGCGAGACGACCGCTCGACGGACATCGAGGCGGAGCCCCTCGCGCAACACCTTCGCAGCAGCTTCCTTCACCGACCAGATCACGCAGGCCGTCTCGTGGTGTCGTCCGTGAGCACGCGCCGCATCGACCATCGCCTGCTCGGTGGGGGCCAGCCACTCCCGAACGAAGGCATCCGAGCGGGGTTCGACCACCTCGAGATCGCCACCCACCACGACACCGCCCCGACCCACGACGGCCAGGCCGATCCCCTCGCGGTGACTGATCGACAGCGAGACCTCGGAGTGCCGGCCGTCGATCAGGGCCTCCGGAGCACCGTCGGCGGCGGCCTCCACCGAGCATCGACCGGGCTCGACGAGGAACGTTGCCGCCAGTGCCGACTTGGCGGTCCACCGTCCGAGACGCCAGTCGGACCGGCGCTTGGGGACGACGAACCCGGCTTGCACCCGGCACTCGATCGGGGAAAGCCAGTCATCACCGTCGGGAACATCGGCCGACTCCTTCCGCAGCCACCCGATCGTCGTCACGCCGGTCGGTCGGTGTCCGCCAGTTCGCGGGCGATGCCCCGTTCGACGGCGTCGATGAGCAGCGGGCGCAGCGATGCGGCGGGAATGATGCCGGTCACGGAGCCGACTGCCTGGGCCCGTTCGACGCTGTGAACGGCGTCGAACTCGGCGGCGACGGCGCCGAGTTGATCCGAGCGCACGATCGGGATCAGGGCAGCCAACTCACGGCGCAGGCGTGCCCGTTCGGAACCCTCGGTGGCAGCGGCCAACTGCGCCTCGAGCTCCACTCGCCGGGGATCGAGCCGCGAGCGTCTCTCGACCTCACCAGCGAAGACCACGGCGGCTGCCGGAGATCCGCCGATCACCGATGCGTGGGCGCCTTCGACGGCCAGGGTCTCGAGCCGGTCGTTGAGCTGCTGGCTGAAGACGACGAATGCCCCGCCGTGGAACCGACTGACGACACAGAAGACGATCGGCCCCCGGAAGTTGACCACCGCACGGCCGATCTCGGCCCCGAACTCGAGTTGGCGCCGGCGCATCGACTCGGGCGAACCGTCGAAACCCGAGAGGTTGGCGAGGACCACGATCGGCTCGCTGCCACTTGCCGCGTTCACGGCCCGTGCGATCTTCTTCGACGACATCGGGAACAGCGTGCCCGAGGTCCACTGCTCGGGGCCGTCGGCCGGGAGGTGGCCCTGGCGGGGGAGTGCGTGGGCCTCGATCCCGATCGCACACACGGGGATGCCTCCGAGGTGGGCGCTCCAGATCACCGCCGTGTCGCTCTCGGCCAGGTCGGCCCACCGCTCCAGGACCGGATGATCGTCGTCCATCACCGCAGCCATGACCGAACGCATGTCGAACGGTTTCTTGCGGTCGGGGTTGGTCGACTCGCTGAAGATGTCGCCGACGGTCTGCAGATCCGAGCCGGCGAGGCGATGGGGCGAGGACCGGACGTCACGGTCGAAGGGGTCGTTGGTCCGGGCTCGGCGGGGGAACCGCTCACCCGGAACCACGTAGCTGTGGGCGTAGTGCGCGAGCAGGACCCCGCAGGCGTCGGTGAGGTCTCGCGCCCAGTACTGGGCCTGACCGTTCGGTCCCATCACCCGTTCGTAGCCACCGATCCCGTGGTTGTCCTCGGCCGAAACACCTCCGGAGAAGTCGAGCGCCTGTTTGCCGGTGAGCACCATGGCGCTGTCGGGGGTCATCACCAGGATCCCCTTGGTGTGCATCAGCATGGTGGCTTCGGCGTTCCAATAGGGCTGCGCCCCGACGTTGATCCCCGTGACCACCACGTTGATCTCGCCACCCGCTTGGGTGAACTCGATGATGCGACGCAGGACGGCAGCGATCCAGTCCATGTTCTCGGTCCCGCTGTCCATGGCGATCTTGGCCCCGGCCGACAGCGCGAACCACTCGACCGGGACTCCCATGTCCTCGGCCAGGTCGAGTGCGGCATTGATGCGAGCGCACTCGGGCTCGGCGAGGGCCCCCAGGGCTCGGGTGGGGTCGCCGAGCAGCACGACACGGGCCATTCCCTCGGGGTGACGATCGGAACGATTGGTCACGACGCCGGTCACGATGCTGGCCACGTTGCGGCCGGGTGGTCGGTCGACCGGGACGAGCCGGCCCTGCTCGTCGAGGTCGTGTTCGACGAAGTCGCCGCCGGTGATGTCGGCCCGTCCACCGGCGCCGGGGGCGACGAGCCCACGCAGCAGTTCGTAGGGGTACACCGTGCTGCGTCGTCGGCTCTGGACGACCTTGCGCGTGTACTCGTCGAGCGGTTCGAGAGCCTCGGTTGGTGGAGGGGTTTCGTGGAACTCGAAGCGGGTCACGGCCGTGGCGCTGAACCGAAGGGTGCGTCGGCGCATCTCGCCCGTGGCCGGGTCGGGGCGGAGGCAGGAGATCGTGACCTCCTCGAGTCCGAGGCCGATGGCCGCGGGAGCGATCTTCATGGCCACCGCTCCGATCTCGTCGAGATCGAAGGCCAGCGGCGGCCACACCTCGATCTGGATGCGGTTCCACCACAGGCGCTGGCCGGGGGCACGCGGGGCCTGGAAGCGGCGGATGCCCTCCATGGCCTCGAGCAGCGTTCGTTCGAGCTCGGGCAGGGCCAGCAGACGGCCGGACTCGTCTCGCACCGGGGTGAGATCGCGTACCTCGGCCACGGCGAAGAGGCGTTCGTCGGCTGGGTTGTCGTGGGCCACGGCGCGGAAGAGGTTGATGCCGGGCGGCGAGGTCAGGAACTCGAGGGCGAAGTTCGAGAAACGCCACAACTCGAGGCGTTTGGCCACCATGGGATGGAGTCCCCGGAGGAAGCGATCCTCGAGCCACCCGTCGGGACCGGGTCGGAAGGTCAGGTGGCGGACTTCCCCGGCCGACCAGCCACCCGCCGGTTGGTCAGCCGTCGACCGTGTGGCCAGGGCGATCACCAGGTAGCCGAGGTTGCTCGATGGTTCGAGACCCTCGACGAGGTGGGTCGCGGCGGACAGGAACTCCTCGTCGCCGACGGCATCGGTGTCGGGCCACAGGTGGATCTCGACGTTCACGGGTCGGGTCGGGTCGGTGTCACCGGCCGCTCCGCAGGCGGCGTGGATGGCTGCGTCGATCGCCGAATAGGGCGCGCAGGACGCAACGATCGTGACCGGTTCGTCGTCGGTCGGTCGGTGCTCCACCACCAGAACCGGCGGGCCGGCGTCATCGCCGACCACACCGAAGTCACCCAGCGGACCCCAACGATGATGACGACGGGTCAGGAGCTCGGCCACCACGCCGGCGAATCGGCGGTCTCCGACACCGGCCCGGTTGAGCAGGGTGTTCGCCAGCGGCTCCGGGCAGGCGACCAGGGCGTCGATGTGTCTACCTCGCTGTCCGTCGTCACTGGTGATCAAGGCCTCGACTTCCGACATCGCCGCGGCGAGGACCGCCTGGCGGGAGGCATCGACGAGGGGACGTTCGACGATCTCGTACCGCACCTCACGGGCCAAGTCGGCCACCACCGGATGGTCACGTTGGGTGGCCCCGACCAGATGGTCGAGGGCGCCTCGCAGTTCGTCGGCGAGCTCGTGGTCGGTGTGGGCGAGCCATCGTTCGAGGATGGCAACGATCACGGGAATCTGGATCGCGACCCGCTGCCGCGACTGCATGATCCAGAACAGCGCCTCCTCGAGGGCCTCGGTGTGCTCCAGGTCATCGATCCCGTAGTGGGTGAGGGCTCGGCGCAGATGCGAGAGGAAGCGCGGGGACACCCCCTCGACGGTGGGCCCGGGGGCACGCAGGAAGGCGTGCAGGTACTCCTGGGGGCTGCGGACCTGGAGATCGGACTCGGCGACGTCGCGTTCGCTGCGGAAGAGAAGCCGGAGGTCGGCGAAGATCGTGAGCAGCCTGATCTCGTCGGCAACCATCCGACCGGCGTACTCGGGGAACTGGTCGGCGAGCTCGGCCTGGGCGTCGGTTGCGGACTGGGCGGCCGAAGCGCCGATGTCGTAGCCCATGACGAGCCGGGTGAGAAGGTCCAGATCGTCGGCCGCCCGCGCATCGGCCGACGTGTCGACGCCTTGGTCGAGCTCGGCGAAGGACAGACGACGCTCGCTGGCGACCGGTGTGACCCGTCCGGTCGGCACGAGTTGAACGAGGGCGGCACCGGAATCGACCTGCACGTTGGTCCCGGCGTGGACTCGTCGCACGGTCCCACCGAACGGGGCCAGAACGGCACTCTCCATCTTCATGCTCTCGAGCGTGACGAGCACGTCGTCCGCCCGGACGACGTCACCAACGGCGACGTGAACGGCGACGACGACCCCGGGGGTCGGGGAGTACACCAGCCCACCGTCACCCCGCACGAGTCGGTGCGGTACCCCGTCGACCTCGACGAGATGGTCACCGCCCTGGATGGCGGAGACGACCCGGTGGGTCCGGGTGCCGATCTCGACTCGGCTCTGGTGGCTCTGGAGCCGGGTGACCACCAGCGTGACCTCGCTTCCGTCGACGGCGACGCGGTAGCGGCGCCGACCCGTCCGCCTCACCGTCAGGGCGTATTCGTTGCCGTGGTGGCAGAGCTCGAAGGTCCGGCCCACGGCTGCGTCGACCGAGGGTCGACCCCGGCGGGCCGTGGCGAAGAGGTGGTCACGGGCACGGCGCTGTTGCTCGTCGTAGGCGTCGACCGCGGCCATCAGGACTGCGACCTCACCATGGTTCCGACCGGTCGTCTCGCCCGATGCGGCGAGACGATCGAGCCAGGTCGTGTCGTAGTCGCCGTCGATCACTTCGTCGCGATCGAGCAGGTCGAGCAGGAACCCCTTGTTGGTCGTGCCCCCGTCGAGCACGACCGGGAGCTGTTGCAGAGCACGGCGGAGGCGCACCCTGGCCTCGTTGCGATCCCGGCCCCACGCCACCACTTCGGCCAGCATGGGGTCCTCACCGGGTCGCACGACGTCGCCTTCGGCCAGGGCCGGGTCGATTCTGAGCCCCGGTCCGGTCGGGACCTGCAGCAGGGCCACCCGGCCGGGAGCAGGGGCAAACCCCAGTTCGGCGTCCTCGGCGTTGAGTCGTACGGCAATGGCGTGGCCGTCGCGGTGAGGCGGCGCGCCTTCGAGTCGTCCTCCTTCGGCGATGTGGAGCTGCACCTTCGCCAGATCGACACCGCTGGTGATCTCGGTGACCCCGTGTCCGAGCGGAAGGCCGCCGCTGATGCGGAGCAACGACGGCGGCTCACCGGGATCGGCATGGGCGAACGCAATGGTCGCAACACCGACGATGCCCGCCAGATCGACCAGGCGGAGTGCGGCCGAACGGATCAGCAGCTCGTCGACTCCGTTCAGGGCAGGGCCCGGCGTTTCGACGAGGATCTTCTCGGATCGGCGTTGCAGGGTGCCGTCGTGGATGCCGAGCACCCGGGCCGCGCCCTGCCCGTCGCCGGCGACGAGGACCTCGATGTGCCGGGGATAGCCCCGTTCGATGAGCGACAACGGCGAGAGCGCAAGTCCGCAGGCATGGGCCAGGTCGGCCATCACCGCACGATCGGCGATGGTATCGAGGCACTCGGAACCGAGACCGACGTCGATGACGCCGATCCGGTCGCACATCGCGGCGAACGACGATTGTTGGGCGAGTGGCCCCCAGCCGACCCAGGCAGCATCGATGGCAGCTCGGACGAGGGCTCGTTCGATGGCGGCGACCGGGCCGGTCGTTGCGGGCTCCTCGACCATCACGGCCTCGTCGGCCTCGCGGACGAACAGGGCACCGCGGTCGGCCGCCATGTGCAGGGCCACGATCCGGAGCGGTCGTCGGTGGTCCTCGGCGTATTCGCGTGCTCCGTTGATCAGACGCATCGCAGCGGCACCACGGTTGACGATGGCCAGCCGTTCGATGGTGCTCATGATCGGTTCCCCCTCTTGTTTGGTGGTGGCGTGTCGCTCATGGCTCCATGGCGTTCCGGAGCGCTCGAGCCAACTCGTCGTCCAGGCCGCCGGGCAGAACGATCGTCGTGTAGCCGGTCAGGGCAACCACGACGGTGCCGTCGGCATCGAGGACAACGGCGTCGGAGCCGTCGTCGCCCGGGGTGACGAGGGCCTGCAGAGGACCCGATGGCTCGGGGTGTTCGGTCGGGTCGACACCGAGGTCGATCCTGGCAACTCGCGCCGGTAGCGCCATCTCGCCGGTGGTCCCCAACTGGTGGACGCCCGCGGTCTGGAAGCAGAGTTCGACGAGTCGAGGCCATGCGCTCAGCGGAAGATCGGCCGGGATGTGATGTGGCGGGAGATCGTCCGCTCCGGTCCCGACGACTGTTCCATCGGACATCCAGGCTTCGGCCAGGACCTGGTAGGCGGGCCCGTGGAAGTAGACGCGATAGATGTCGTCGGCACCGACGGCCGTGTCAGGGGGCGGCCCCGACACGACGGTGCCATGACCCGCCGACTGGTGTTCGGCGTCTGGTGGCGCGAGCACCACCCGACCCACGAAGTGCGTGGTCGCCTGCTCGGGTTGACCCACCAAGGTGCGTCGGCCGACCAGCATGCAGTCGGCGATCAGCGTGCCGTCGCGGCCCGGCGTGAGTCGGGCTCGGATCTCGGCCTCTCTCGGTTCGTCCCGATACAGCTTGAACGGCGCGAGGAACGACACGTCCTGAACCGATCGAACCTGCCAGCCGGGGGCCAGCGCGGAGGCGGCCTCGACGAACGACTCGATCCCCATGACGCCGGGCAGGACGGGGGTCCCGTCGATGCGGTGATGGTCGAGGAACGGTTGCTCGACCGTCAACGTGGTCCGCACGATCAGGCCGTCGGCCAGGGTGCATCCGATCGGCGTTCCCAGCATCGGGCCGATGCCGCCGAAGGCCGTCGCCGCCGCTGCGGGATCGAGTCCCCCTGTCGGCGGTTCGTCCACCATCACCCCCAGAGCACCGGCCGCGACGACCTCGCCTCCGGCACCGGCGGCGACGAGTTCGCGGCGCACCACCGGAATCCCCACCTCGGGAGGAAGCATGTCGATGCCGGCCATCGCCATCATCTTGGGGATCGACCCGCGGCTGGCCATCCCGATGTCGGCCCAGGCGGTCCAGTCGATCGCCACACCCCGGGTCGCCGGGCGGTCGGTACGGAAGGCGGAAACGCTCTTGCACAGCAGATCGTTCGCGGCGCTGTAGTCGGTCTGGCCGCCATTGCCGAACCGGCCGGCGATCGAGCTGAACACGACGGCGGCGCCGAGTGGTGTGTCACCCAGCGCAGCCAGGAGGTTGAACCATCCGCCCGCCTTCACGTCGAAGACCAGGTCGTACTCGTTGTCGGTCTTGTCGGGCAGGAAACGGCTGATCTCGAGCCCGGCGCAGTGCAGCAGGACGTCGACCCGGTCCGAGCGTTCGACGATGGTGTCGATGGCGGCCCGGACGGCATCGGCGTCGGTGAGGTCGGCCTGGTACCAATGGGCGACACCGCCGGCCGATTCAACGGCTCGGATCGCATCGAGCGCCGCCCGTGCCCGCTCGAGGCGGGCCAGTTCACGTTCGACCAGCGCCGGCGTCGCCCGTTCACCGCGCTGGGTGATCCGCTGGGCGAGGTCGGTCTTCAGACCATCCCGGTCGTCGACGAACCGTTCGAGATCGGGATCGTCGGCCACCGGTTCGGGCGTGAGATCGATCAGATGGAAGGTGCCGCCGGATGCTGCGGCCAGGTCGGCGGTGATGGCGCTCACGATGCTCCCGGCGGCGCCGGTCACGACGATGACGTCATCGTTGCCCAGGGCACGTTCGGTGTCGGGGTCGACGTCGGATTCGGCCAAGCCGATTCCCCAGCGCAGGCCATCGGCGTACCCGACCTCGATCGCCTGGGGGTCGTTCGCCGTCTCGGCCAGGAGCAGCGCGGCCACGTCGGCCGGTGCGGCGTCGGTCGTCACGTCGATCACCTTGACGGTTGCCTCTTCGCGTTCCCGGGCGAAGGCCTTCGTGAATCCACTGGTCGCTCCGCCGAGCACGTCCTGGGCCCCGGCTCGGTCGTATCCGAACCGGCCACCCAGTCGGACGCCGGTGATCAGGAAGCTCCCCGCGCCCATGTCGTCGTAGACGACCCGCATCGTCGAGGCGAGCAGTTTCACCCGGATCTGCAGTGCATCGGCCAGGTCGTCGGCGTCTCGGCCCGCGATCGGGAGTCGGTCGAGCGCCGCCAGCCAGAACACCCCGGTGATGGGGCCATCGGCCTTCCAGGCCCCCACCTGATCGGCCCAGCTCTCTCGCTGCGGTGTCCCTTCGGCCAGGAGGACCTCCACACCACGATCGCCGAGCAGCGTGCCCAGTGCCTCGGCCACGCCCCCTTCGTCGGGAACGATCACGACCCGGGATCCTTCTTCCAGGACCACACCCGTGGGCTCGCACAGCGCCAGCGGGGCCCGGACCACGGGAACGGGGACACGGCGGGGGAAGCGAGAGTCGGCGGTGCTCGAGCCGTCGGTGTCGACTGCGGTGTCGGTGCCTGCCATCGGTTCGGTGTCGGTGGCGGTTGCGGTGTGGTGGTGGGGGTTGGTTGGGGTGCTCGTTCGTTGACGAAGGCGATGACGTGTTGGAGGGTGGGGTAGTCGCGGAGTTGGAGTTTGTCGTCGCGTTCGATGTCGTAGGCGGCGCGGACGGCGGCGAAGAGTTCGGCTTGTTTGACGGTGTCGACGCCGAGGTCGGCTTCGAGGTCGAGGTCGAGGTCGAGCATGTCGGGCGGGTAGCCGGTTTGTTCGGAGACGAGTCGGAGGATGGTGGCGGCGACGTCGTCACCTGACGGGGCGGCGGTGTCGGTGCCGGCTGCGGTGTCGGTGCCTGCCATCGGTTCGGTGTCGGTGGCGGTGTCGGTTGCGGTGGTGGTGGTGGGGGTTGGTTGGGGTGCTCGTTCGTTGACGAAGGCGATGACGTGTTGGAGGGTGGGGTAGTCGCGGAGTTGGAGTTTGTCGTCGCGTTCGATGTCGTAGGCGGCGCGGACGGCGGCGAAGAGTTCGGCTTGTTTGACGGTGTCGACGCCGAGGTCGGCTTCGAGGTCGAGGTCGAGGTCGAGCATGTCGGGTGGGTAGCCGGTTTGTTCGGAGACGAGTCGGAGGATGGTGGCGGCGACGTCGTCGCCTGACGGGGCGGCGGCGACCGTGACAGCGGCGGTGTCGGTGACAGTGGTGGTGGTGGTGGGGGTTGGTTGGGGTGCTCGTTCGTTGACGAAGGCGATGACGTGTTGGAGGGTGGGGTAGTCGCGGAGTTGGAGTTTGTCGTCGCGTTCGATGTCGTAGGCGGCGCGGACGGCGGCGAAGAGTTCGGCTTGTTTGACGGTGTCGACGCCGAGGTCGGCTTCGAGGTCGAGGTCGAGGTCGAGCATGTCGGGTGGGTAGCCGGTTTGTTCGGAGACGAGTCGGAGGATGGTGGCGGCGACGTCGTCACCTGACGGGGCGGCGGCGACCGTGACAGCGGCGGTGGCGGTGCCGGGCGCGGTGCGGTGCCTGCCACCGGTTCGGTGTCGGTGGCGGTTGCGGTTGTGGTGGTGGGGGTTGGTTGGGGTGCTCGTTCGTTGACGAAGGCGATGACGTGTTGGAGGGTCGGGTAGTCGCGGAGTTGGAGTTTGTCGTCGCGTTCGATGTCGTAGGCGGCGCGGACGGCGGCGAAGAGTTCGGCTTGTTTGACGGTGTCGACGCCGAGGTCGGCTTCGAGGTCGAGGTCGAGGTCGAGCATGTCGGGTGGGTAGCCGGTTTGTTCGGAGACGAGTCGGAGGATGGTGGCGGCGACGTCGTCACCTGACGGGGTGCCGGCCGCGGTGTCGGCGGCGGTGTCGGTGATGGTGGCGGTGTCGGTGATGGTGGCGGTGTCGGGGGCGGGGGCCGTGACCGTGGCGCCAACGGCCGCCGCCGGTACGGCCGGCGAGGGAGCGGTCACGACCGGCACCGGGGCCACCGGCGTGGTCGCCGGGGTCGGTGTGGTCGCCGGTGCCGGCAGGGCGCCGGGGCCCGTGTCGACCACTCGCAGTTTGCGGTCGACGACTTCGAGAACGGCATCGTGTCGTCCGGTGATGTCGCCGAGCCAGCGGTCCCAGGTCGCACGATCGGCGATCCGGTAGGCATAGCCGAGGTCTTCGGGGGCCCGTCGGAGCCCGTCGGCTGCTGGGGTCCACCGGAACAGCACCATGCTGATCTGCGAACCGAACCCGGCCGCCAGTCGCAGGGCGTAGCGAACCGGGTAGGCGCCGCCGTGGGAGAGGTTGAGCGAACCGAGCTCGGGGTCGACCTCGTGGAAGTTCGGGACGGGTGGCACGATGCCGGTCTCGAGGGCCTTGATCGCCACGACGTCCTCGAGGCCGACCCCCATCGGGTGCCCGGTGAGGCCCTTGGTGTTGGCGATCACGATGCGATCGGCGGCGGAACCGAAGACCTGGCGCAGGGCATGGATCTCGGCTGCCGCGCTCCCGCCACGGGCCGGTGTGTAGGTCTCGTGCGAGACGAAGACCGTCTCGTCGGCGATCGCCATCCGATCGACGCCGCGGAGCTCGGCTTGACGCATCACCGACTCCATCACCCCCCCGATGTGTTCGACGTCGAGTCGGGTGCCGTGGAATGCGCTGTTGGCCGTCACCGCCCCGAGCACTTCGCAGATCGGGTTGATCCCGCGTTCGCGGGCTGCGGCGGCGCTCTCGACAACGAGCCCGGCAGCACCCATCCCGAGGATCATCCCGTGGCGGCGCTTGTCGAACGGAAGAGCCGCCTCGGTGACGTCTTCGTCGGTGGCGGCGGCACCCGTGGCGAGGAAGCCGGCTCCCAGCCAGCCGAGCATCTGGTCGCTCGTTGCGTCGTCGGCAGCCACCACGATCACTCGACGGCAACGGCCGGCCCGGATCCAGTCCTCGGCCAGCGAGATCGCCTGGGTGGTGCTGGCGCACGCCGAGTTGATCTGGGTGTTGGGGCCACGGGCGCCGATCAGTTCGGCGAACTGGGAGTGCCCCATGGACAGGATACGGAAGAGGAACCGGCGATCGAACAGATATGGGTGCAGCTCGAGCTCGCGTTCGACGTCGTGGATCCTGCGGTCGATCTCGACGAGGGCTGCGTTGTCGGGATCGGCCTCGGCGACCCGGTCTCGCACGGCACGGAGCTCTTCGAATTCGTTTCGTCGTGCCCGGTCACGTTCGTAACGGCTGATTTCGTCGGCCAGCTCGTCGAGCCCGGGGAAGGCGCTGGCGAAGATGATGCCCGTATCGTCCCGAAGGGCGTCGGGTAGACCCCAACGGTCGGGCAGTTGGGTGCCGATCCCGGTGGTCTTGTAGCGCTGGACGAGTGGGATGCCGGCGTCTCGCAGCGCATCGAGACCGGCCCCGATTGCGAGTTGGGTCACCCGGCCGAGGGCGGCGACCCGATCGGAATCGAGGCCGAACTCGGCCTCGACATCGAAGGCTCCGCCACGCGCCGCGAGTTTGATCACGTCGTTGACGCTTTCGATGGGCTCGAAGCTCGCGCCCGGGTTTCGCTCTTGGCGAGGCGAACGATGTGCTTGTCGAGGATCTCGTTTCGGAACCGGGTCGGGATCACGTCGATCAACTGCTCACCGTGCAACAGACGCGCGAGGTTGTCGTCGTCGAAGATCCTCTGCGTCCCGGGTGTTCCCAGGGCGGCACCGGTGATCACGACCGGGTCCCGGTCGGCGACCGGCGCGCCGTTGCCGCCGACGATCCGGTTGGCCTTCTCGAGGAAGTCCGCGAAGAGTGCGCTGAGTTCGGTTGGCATGGGACGGACCTCGGGGACGGCCGCGGTTGCGACCTGGTTGGTGGTTGCAGTGGCGATGACGGGAGCCGACGCAGCCCGGCCGGTTTCGGTACGACCGGCGCCGTGACCCGCCGCGTACAGGCCGCACAGGGCCTGGTTGAACGCCACCACGTCGGTCTGCTTGGGGTGGTTCGTGAACAGGACCGACACGTCGTCGGATCCGAGTACGTCGCCGGCGAATCCGTGGAGGGCCCGCTTCGGCCCGGTCTCGACGAAGACCCCGGCCCCGGCGTTGCGGAGGGTCTGGAGGCCTCGGACGAACAACACCGGTTCGGCGACCTGGCGAGCCAGGAGATCGAGCATCTCCTCCACCGCGCCCGGCCCCATCGGGTACAGGTCGCCGGTGACGTTGGAGACGATCGGCCGCGACGGCGAACGCAGGTCGAGCCGTTCGAGCGTTCGACGCAACGGCTCACTGGCCGGCGACACGATGCTCGTGTGGAACGCGTGGCTCACCGGCAGGAGCGCAGTGACCCACCCCCGTTCGGCGCAGGCCTCGAGAGCCGCCTGCACGGCGGCCGTGGCACCGCCGATCACCGACTGGGCCAGGGAGTTGACGTTGGCGAGCACGACGTTGCCGTCGATCCCCTCGACCAGTTCCTGGACCTCGTCGATCGGGGCGAAGACCGCGGCCATCAGGCCCTGGTCGTCGATCGTGAGACTGGCCATCTCGTGGCCACGGGCACTCACGGCTTCCAGTGCACCGGCAAAGGACAGCGCGCCCGACGCGACCAGCGCGCCGTATTCACCGAGGCTGTGCCCGATCACGAGGTCGGGTTCGATCCCGTATGCCGACAGCAGGCGCGTCAGCGCCAGGTCGACCGTGAGGACGGCCGGCTGGGTGATCTCGGTGTTGCGGAGACTCTCTTCGGCGGTCGCAACCGCAGCGGGGTCGGATCCGTCGACGAAGATGTAGTCGCTCAGCGGCCGGCCGAGCAACGGGGTCATGATGCGATCGGCGGTGTCGAAGGTCTTGGCGACGAGGGGCTCGACGTCGCGGAGCTCGGCGAGCATGTTGGTGTACTGCGAGCCCTGGCCCGTGTACATGAAGGCCACCGGCTCGGCGGGACCGGTGCCTCGGAAGATGCCTCGTCCTCGGAGCAGTGGCCACATCGCCGGGTTGTCGAAGGCCGCGAGCGCCCGTCCCGCTTTGTCGGCGAGCTCGTCGGCGTCACCGAAATCGATGGCCAGCCGCTCCGTTGCCCGCAGGTCGGTTTCGAGGGGAGCGGCCCGATCGGGGGCCCGTCCGGCGGCGGCATCGGCCTGAACCGTGCGCAGCCGTTCGATCAGCTCGGCCTCGGTGGCGGCCCCGATCACGAGCGCGCCCCGCAAGGGAACCTTGGGCGCGGCGACCCCGTGGTCGGAGCTCGACACGCCACCTGGTGCGTCGACGGACTCGGCTGCAACGGCGGTCGAGGACGAACGGGGCAGATCGGCACCCACCGCCACCATCTTGGCCTGGTCGTTCGGCCGTAGTCGGCCTGGTATGTGTTCTTCGAGCACGACGTGGAAGTTCGTTCCGCCGAATCCGAACGCACTGACACCGGCCGTTCGGACCTCGCCGTTCGGCACGTCCCATGGCCGGAGTTCGGTGTTGACGACGAACGGCGAGCTGGACCAGTCGACGTTCGGATTCGGTTCACCGAAGTTCAGACTCGGCGGGAGTGTCTTGTGGTGCAGTGCCAGCGTCGCCTTGAGGAGACCGGCAGCACCGGCGGCAGCCTTCAGGTGGCCGATGTTGGACTTCACCGAACCGAGGGCGATCGAGCCGGGCGGGCAATCGGCCGAGGCGAAGGCTTCGCCGAGGCTGGTCACCTCGACCACGTCGCCGACTCGGGTGCTCGTGCCGTGGGCTTCGACCATCGAACAGGCGCGGGGCGACAGGCCGGCGGACTGCCACGCCCGGGCGACCGCCAGTCGTTGACCGACCGGGTTCGGCGCCGTGATGCCCTTGCCCTTGCCGTCACTGGCGCCGCCGATCCCTCGCAGGACCGCGTAGACCCGGTCGCCGTCGCGTTCGGCGTCGGCCAAGCGCTTCAGCAGGAACATCGCAGCGCCCTCGCCCATCACGAAGCCGTCGGCGCCGGCATCGAACGGACGGGTGCCGGTGGCCGAGAGCGCACCGATCTTGCAGAACTTCACGTAACTCGACGCGCCCATGTTGCGGTCGATGCCGCCGGTGACGACCGTGTCGAACTCGTGCTCGATGAGGCCTTCGATGGAGGCGTCGATGGCGGCCATGGCCGACGCGCACGCGGCGTCGACGATGAAGTTCGGCCCGTGGAAGTCGAACAGGTTGGCGACGCGTCCCGCCAGCACGTTGCCGAGTTCGCCGGCCATCGTGTCCTCGGTGATCTCGGGATAGTCGATACCCATCCGGACGGCGAGTTCCTCGGTGATCATCGATTGCAGATCGTTCGGGAGTTGCTGGAACGACGGCGTTCCCTCGAGTGCCTTCGCGATCTCGGGCACCGAGATCCGGAGGTAGGTCAGGTAGTGGTGTTCGCCGGCCATCGCATTGCCGAGGATGACGGCGGTGCGTTCGCGATCGATCGGCTTTCCGTGGTCGGCCAACAGGGCGCGGGTTCCGGCGAGCGCCCACTTCTGGCCGTCGTCGATCGCGTCGCTCACCTTCGGCGGGATCGGGAGCTTCCAGGCCAGCGGATCCCATTCCCAGTCGCGGACCCAGCCGCCGATCTTGGAGTAGGTCTTGTCGGGGGCCTTGGGATCGCTGTCGTAGTAGAGGTCCGGATCCCATCGGCTCGGCACGACGTCGCTGATCGAGTACCGACCCGACGTCACGTTGTCCCAGAACGTCACGGCGTCGGGCGCATCGGGGAGGATGGCCGAGACTCCGACGATTGCCACTGGCTCCATCACATCTGTCCTTTCGGCTGCCCTTTGGCTGCCGGCTCGTTCGTTCGTTGGTCAGTCCCGGCCGTAGAGGGCGTCGGCGACCGTGGTCATGTCGGCGAACAGTCCCTCCTGTGCGGCCAGGATCCGAGGGAGCCCGACGGCGGCCTGCAGGCGCGCGACATCGGCCCCCTCGGCGGCACCGATCACCAATCCGAGGCCGTCACCGGCGACGCGCAACGCCGTCTCCCGGGCATGGACCCGGCTGATGGCCGCCAGCGCCGCAGGGGAGAACCGACGATCGGCCTTGGGGGGAAGCGCCCCGTCGATGGAACGCGCCGCCCGACGGGCGAGCGACGCCGAGCATTCGGTGAGGGCCACCAGACTCCCGATGCGGAACAGCAGGTGCTGATTCCGGGTGAGCCGTCCCACCCGGGCCGCTTCCATCACTTCGGCCAGAGCTCGATGGGCCAGTGCCGCCGTGCCGGCTCCGACCTCGGGCAGACGTTGGTGAAGCGTGTCGAGCTCGGACGCCTGGTCGCGGTAGTAGCCGCCGCTGGACTTGAGGTGTTCCTGCCAACGGTCCCGGCCGATCGTCATCTCCATGATCTCCGAGGTTCCCTCGTAGATCGTGGTGATCCGGACGTCGCGTTTGATCTTCTCGACCATGTACTCGTGGGTGTAGCCGTAGCCGCCGAGCGCCTGGATCGCCGCCTCGGCTGCGGCATTCCCGGCCTCGGTCGACACGTACTTGGCGATGGCGCCCTCGGTGTTGAGTGTGCCCTCGGTGCCCAGATCGATCCGTTCGGCCGTCTCCTCGATGTAGGCCCGGCCGGCCTCGAGCCGGACGGCGTGGGGAACGATCAGCTTGTGGGTGTACCCCTGTTTCTCCGAGAGTGGGCCGCCGGCCTGGATCCGTTCGGTCGAATACGTGATCGCCCGATCGAGAGCGGCCCAGCCGGCACCGAGGCCGAAGGCAGCCACCATCAAACGGGTGTATCCGAAGACGAGCTGGGCCTGGAAGAGGCCCTGGCCCTCGGTGGTGCCGACCAGCCGATCGGCATCGACATAGACCTCGTCGAGGAACAGCGCCGCCGTGTTCGACAGGCGGATGCCGTGCTTGTTCTCGGGTTTGGCCTTCACGAATCCGTCGAGTTCGCTCTCGAGTACGAACCAGGTCGGTCCACCCGGGGCGTTCGCCAGGATCGTGTACAGGTCGGCGACCGACCCGTTGCTGATCCACTGCTTCTTGCCGCTGATCCGATAGCCGACGACCTCGCCGTTTTCGCTCACGGGGACGGCGACGGTCTTGAGGGCGCCGAGATCGCTGCCGGCCTCGGGTTCGGTTGCGCCGTAGGCCATCGACAGGCCCTCGTTGGCGATTCGGCTCATCCAGTGGTGCTGCTGCTCGGGCGTGCCACCCATGAGGATGGGATCGCTGCCGAGGAAGGTCGCCAGGACCGAGGTGGCGACTCCGAGATCGATGGCGGCCATCGCCTGGCAGACCCGGTACACGTCGAAGGCGTTGCCGCCCATCCCGCCGTGTTCCTCGTCGATGAAGAGCAACTGGACGCCGAGCTCGTCGCTGCACATCTTCTTCACCGCCGCAGCGGGGAACTCGTCTCGTTCGTCGAGCTCGATGAGCAGGCTCTCGGGCAGCTCTCTGGCCGCGAACTCGTTGATGGCGGCAAGGGTCATGTCGAGCATGTCGACGTCGAGACCTGCACCCATTGTCGTCCTCCGATCGATGGTGACCCCCGTGGATGGCCCCGCCCCGACACCCACGATTCCTACTCTGCGCCCGTGACGAGCCGGTGTCCACGGCCTTTGGTCCCAGCTGTTCGAGTTGCGATCGAGCCCGCCTGCGAGTAGCACGAGCCCATGACCGAATACGCCGTCAAGACTCCGCCGCAGCACGGAACCTGGCAGGAGTTCCTGGACGTCTGGCGGGCGACCGATGGATGCGACGTCTTTGCGCAGGCCTGGAACTTCGACCACTTCTACCCGCTGACCGGCGATACCCACGGGCCGTGCCTCGAGAGTTGGACGATGCTCGCCGCTCTCGCCCAGGCGACCGATCGCATCCGGATCGGGAGCATGGTGAACGGGATGCACTATCGGCATCCGGCGGTCACCGCGAACATGGCCGCAACCATCGACATCGTGTCGGGCGGTCGGTTCGATCTCGGACTCGGTGCAGGCTGGAACGTGCAGGAGTCCGATGCCTACGGGATCGAGCTGGGATCGGTCAGGGAGCGTCTCGATCGATTCGAAGAAGGGGTCGAGGTGATCGTGCGGCTGCTCTCGCAGGAGGTGACCGACTTCCGTGGGGACTACTACCGGATCACCGACGCTCGCTGTGAGCCCAAGCCGGTACAGACGCCGCACCCACCTCTGCTGATCGGCGGGAGCGGGAAGAAGCGCACCTTGGCCGTCGTTGCCAAGTGGGCGCAGAAGTGGGACGGCGGCTTCGGTGACCTCGATCGCTGGCGTGAGGCCAACGATGCTCTGCTCGGCCACTGCGACGCGATCGGACGCGACCCCGCCGAGATCACCCGGACCACCCACGTGTCGTGGGAAGCGGGGGCCGACCCCTCGATGCTCGCCGATCGTGCCGCCGAACTCGCAGCAGCCGGGATCGACCAGATCATCTTCTCGATGCGTGGCCCCTATGTGGCGGCAGAGGTCGAACCACTGGGCGAGGCCCTGCGTCGGCGATGAATGCTCAGGCCTCGGGCGCTCGACGGCCCTCGAGTTCGTCGATGGCCTGACCCCTGGCCCGCAGCGCATCGAGCTGAAGCTGCAACCGCTGGTCGAGGTCTCGGTCGCCGGGCGCGACGGCCGCACTGTCGATTGCGACATCGAGCAGGCCGAGCACCCGATCCCGGAGCTGGTCGACCTCGGCGGCCACGGTCGGCGAGGGTGTCCCACCCCGAGCGATCGCCGCCTCGTCGGCGATGACCAACGCCTCGAGTCGGCGGCTCCGCTCACCGATCGCGTCGAGGTCGGCGTTGCTCGCCCAGCCGAACGACCGGAGCTCGTTCGCGGCATCCCCGACGTGGTCCAGACGTGTGAGGAGTTCGCTCCGGGGAGCGCCCACCGTCGGGGCGTTCGCCGAGGTCGAACCGATCGGGTGGCGGCGAGACCACCAGATGTGAGACAGGAGCGGTCCCAGCGACGTGGCGGCGAAGAACAGGCTCGCGGCAACCGTTTCGGCCGTGCCGACGCTCGAGGCTTCGTCTGCGGTCGCTCCCGCCCCGGCGGCGAGCCAGACCACCGCCCAGAGGACGAGCGCGATCCGGATGGCGCTTCGTCTCCGGCTGCGTCGCTCGAGGTCGGTCGGGGCCACCTCGGGCTCGATGGGTTGAACGGGAGCGCCGTCGATCCAGTGTTGCTCGCTCACCAACGGGAGGATAGTTCCCGTCGCGACCGAGCGTCGTGGAGTCAGTCGAAGAGCTCGCGGCTGGCGATGGCCGCGCCGTCGGACAGCGACCGCAGCTTGACCCACACGACATCGGACGCGACGGCGGCAAACCCGGCGCTGGTCTCGAAACCACAGTCGGTGCCGGCCAGTACTCGTGCCGGGTCGCCTACCGCCTCGGCCAGGCGGATGATCGCATCCGCAACGACGCGAGGATGCTCCACGTAATTCGAGGTGGTGTCGATCACGCCGGGTACGACGACACAGCCGTCGGGCAGACCGCCGTCGGCGAGCACACGCCACTCGTGGGCGTGTCGGGGATTGGCCATCGAGAGCAGGAACCCACCGACGCGGGCCGAGCGGATGATGTCCCAGATATCGGTGAGCGGGACGTCGAGGTCGTGCGGGCCCTCGTAGTTGCCCCAACACACGTGGAGTCGGATCCGTTGCGGATCGAGGCCGGTGGTCGCGTGATCGATGGCGTCGATCACCGTGGTGACGAACGAGCGGAAGTCGGCCAGGGGGCGGCCGTGGAACAGGGTGTGGCGTTCCAGCGCCAGATCGGGGGCGTCGATCTGGAGGAGGTGCCCGGCATCGACGATCGCGGCGTACTCCGGTCGAAGCGCGTCGGCCAGGGCGGCGATGTAGTGCTCGAGGTCGGTGTAGAACTCGTTGCTCATGGCCGCCGCGATGATCCCCGGCGAAGGGGCCGACACGAACGAGTCGGTGTAGCGGTTGGTGTGAGGGGTCAGGAGTCGGCTCAGCTGATCGCACTCCGATCGGATCGGGCCGTCGCCGAGGTGACGCACTTCGGCGATCGCCTTGGGTGCGTCCATCAGCGAGACCCGTTCGACGAGGGCCCGCTCCCGCGTCATCCTGTCGAAGAAGGTCGGGTAGTGGGTAAGGTCGGCCATCATGGGGCGAGAACTGTGGCCGCCGAACCCCGACATTCGGTGCTGCACGTACGTGAAGAAGCTCTCCCTGCCGATCTCGCCGTTGTTGATGATGTCGATGCCGGCGTCGATCTGGCGCTCGATCACGTCGCCGGTCGACTGTTCGACGGCAACGGTCAGGGCATCGTCGTCGATGGGGCGGCCCTCGGACCGTTCGACGAGGAGTGCGGTGAGCGCCGGCGGCCTGGGCAGGCTCCCGGCGTGTGTCGTCAGGATTCGGCCGCGGCTTCGCTCCATGGACCGAACGCTAGTCGGAACGACCTGGGTGCCCGGAGCGACCGATGGCCCTCGAAGGCGTGTGGCCGATTCGGGTTGAGACGTCATCGCCGTTCTGGCCGACGACGATGCCGTGGCTACCGATCGACCGAGGGTCCCGGTCACCCGGGCGTCCGACGCCGACCTGCGCAGGGGTGCCCTAACCTGCGTTCGTGCGTGATGATCGAGCGACAGCAGCCGGCCGATGAGCCACTCCGGTCGGTTCCCCATCCAGGTCGCCGGTCTGCGGAAATCGTTCGGGTCGACCGTTGCGCTCGACGGACTCGATCTCGAGGTCGAAGCGGGTGAGGTCCACGGCTTCCTCGGCCCGAACGGATCGGGCAAATCCACCACGATCCGCATCCTGCTCGGCATGCTGAGGGCCGATGGCGGCACGGTCTCGATCCTCGGTGGTGACCCGTGGCGCGACGCCGCCGACCTCCATCGCCGACTGGCCTATGTCCCGGGCGACGTCGCGTTCTGGCCCGAGCTGACCGGGGGCGAGGTGATCGATCTCCTGGGTCGCCTGAGGGGAGGCATCGACTCCGGCCGGCGGGCCGAGTTGCTCGAGCGGTTCGACCTCGATCCGACCAAGAAGGGTCGTGCCTACTCGAAGGGCAATCGTCAGAAGGTCGCCCTGGTCGCCGCCCTGGCCTCGGATGTGGAACTGCTGCTGCTCGACGAGCCGACCGCCGGGCTGGACCCGCTCATGGAGGAGCTCTTCCGGGATCTGATCCTCACCGAACGGGGCAATGGCCGGACCGTGCTCCTCTCGAGCCACATCCTGTCCGAGGCCGAGGCCCTCTGTGACCGGGTGTCGATCATCCGCCGGGGCATCACCGTCGAAACCGGGACCCTGGCCGAACTCCGCCACCTGACCCGGACCGCCGTGACGGCCGAGGTGGCGTCTCCTCCCGACCTGGCCGCGTCGAGGGCGTGCATGACCTCGAGGTCATCGAGCTCGACGGGCTCGCGGTACGAGTGCGATGCCAGGTCGACAACGCCGGCCTGGGGGGTTTGCTCGAGCGTCTGACCGACGTCGGTGTCTCGAGCCTGACCAGCCAGCCGCCGACACTCGAGGACCTCTTCCTGCGACACTACGGACCGGTCACGAGCGCCGATCCGGAGGAGGCGTGATGGTCCCGGTCCGCGGATTCGAAGGCACCGGGGCGTTGGTCCGGCTCGGGCTGCGGAGGGATCGGATCCTGCTCCCGGCGTGGATCTCGCTCCTGGTCCTCACCGTTGTCGGTTCGGCCGGAGCCGTCGAGGGGTTGTACCCGACCGAGGCCTCGCGGATCGAGGCCGCCAATGCGGTCAACGACTCGGCGGCCCTGGTCGCCATGTTCGGCCGCATCTACGATCCGACCTCGGTCGGGGCCATCGCCATGGTCAAGATGACCGCGTTCGGCGGTGCCGCCGTTGCGCTCGTCGCGGCCATGATCACGGTCCGTCACAGTCGTTCCGAGGAGGAGGCGAACCGGCTCGAGTTGCTCGGCTCCGCCGTGGTCGGAAGACAGGCGGCCCTGACGGCGGCTCTGGTGGTTGCCGTCACGGCCAGTGTGGTGCTCGGCATGCTCTCGGCGATCGGTTTGATCGTGGCGGGGCTCCCGGTCGCCGGCTCGGTCGCCTTCGGCTCGGCCTGGACGGGCATCGGGTTGGTGTTCGCGGCGATCGCCGGGATCGCAGCCCAGCTGGCCAGGACGGCGCGGGGAGCCACCGGGCTCACGACCGGATCCTTGGCGCTGGCCTATGTGCTGCGGTCGCTCGCCGACTCGAGCCAGAGCCTGTCGTGGTTGATCTGGGTCTCACCGCTCGGCTGGGTGCACCGTGTCCAGGCCTATGCCGGGAACCGGTGGTGGGTGCTGGGTCTCCTGGTCGGCGCGGCTGCGGTCTCGACCGTCGGGGCGTTCGTGTTGTCGTCGCGACGCTGACCTCGGTGCCGGGCTCCTCCCGGATCGGAGCGGCCCGGCGATTGCCGGACGAGGTCTCCAGGGCACGATCGGACTCGCCTGGAGGCTCGAGCGTGGTGCCCTGGCGGCTTGGGTCGTCGCGTTCGCCGTGTTCGGGCTCATCGTCGGGAGCATCGCCGACAGCGTCAGCTCGTTCGCCAACAGCCCCGGGATGCAGGATCTGCTGCGGCGGATGGGTGGCGAGAAGGACATCATCGACGCCTACTTCGCGGCCGAGTTCGGTGTCCTCGCGGTCGTCATCGCCGCCTACGGCGTCCATGCGGCGCTGCGGCTGCGAACCGAGGAGGAAGCCCAACGGGCCGAGGAGGTCCTCGCCACGGCCGTCACCCGGTACCGGTGGGCCGGCAGTTGCCTGCTCGTTGCGGTTGCCGGCACGACCTTGCTGGCATTGACCGTCGGCCTCAGCGCCGGTTCGGCACGGGCCATCCAGACCGGCAACCTCTCGGATCTGTCCGGGCTCCTCGGAGGGGCCCTCGTGCAGCTCCCCGCAGTGTGGGTGGTGGTGGCGATCGTGGTCGCCGCCTACGGGATCGGTTCCCGATTCGCCGTGGTCGGCTGGGTCGCCCTCGTGACGTTCCTGGTCCTCGGTGAGATCGGGCCACTGCTCCGGCTGCCCGATGCGATCGTCCGATTGTCGCCGTTCGCTCACGTGCCGAAACTGCCGGGGTCCGAACTGACGACCACACCCCTGCTGGTGCTCGCCGCACTGGCCGGATTGCTGATCGGGTTCGGTCTGATCGGGTTCCGACGGCGCGACCTCGCGTGATCGACGTTTCGTGAGCAGGCCGGCTCAGGATCCGGCCAGGTGCTCGAGCAGGAGGTGGTCGAGTTCCTCGGGCTGTTCGCGATGGAGGAAGTGCCCGGCGTCGGCGAACTCGACGTGGGCGACCCCGGCCGGGAAATCATCGTCATCGATCGTCTGGGTGAACAACCGTCGGTCCATACAGCCGTCGTCGGCACCGTTGACGATCAGGGTCGGGACCGCGACGGTCGATTGTCGCATCGCCGGGGTCTTACGGATCCCGAGCAGGATCGGCGGGGTTGCGTTCTGCCGGTAGTAGGCCAACGACGCACCGACCACGCCGGGCTGTTCGAACGTGGCGCGGATCGGTTCCCATTCGTCGTCGTCGAGGGTCAGGCCCGGTGACCAGGTGCGCCACAGATACCGGAGCAGTCGATGGTCGCCGACGGTGATGGACCGATCGGCGATGCCGGGGAGTTGGAACCAGGTCATGTACCACGACCGCAGGAGCTGCCTCGGCACGCGGGGGATCGCTGCCGGAATCCGGGTGAGCGGCGGAATCGCCATGGCGGTGATCGTCCGGAACCGCTCCGGGTGCCGCGCCCCGGCGACGAAGGCCACCGCGGCACCCCAGTCGTGCCCGATGAGGTGAGCCGTTGGGGCGTCGAGTTGGTCGAGCCAGGCGACGGCATCGGCGACCAGGCTCGGAAGGGTGTAGTCGTGATCGCTCGGCTGCGAGCTGGGTTCGTAGCCCCGCATCGTGGGAGCAACGACCCGGTAGCCGGCCTCGGCGAGGGCCGGCAGCTGATGCCGGAACGTGTGGGGGGTGTCGGGGAAACCGTGGAGCAACAGGACGAGGCCCCGATGGGACGCGGCGTCGCCGGCGGCGAGGGCGGTGAACCGGAGGCCGTTGGCCTCGAGCGAGATGGTCTCGAACTGCGTCATCAGCCGAGGTCGACGCCGGCAGCGGCGGCCACGAGTCGGACGCGTCCCGACAGCGCGACCCGGCGGGGGTCGTATCGGGGTGAGAGCGTTCGAAGCACGCCGGGCAGAGTGCCCAACCGCCACTGCCGCCGAACCGACGAGCCGGCGACCCGGGTGAGGGAGATGTCGGCGTCGCCGAGTTCACGTTCCAGGACCGTCGCCATCCGGAGGAGATGACCGAGGAAGTGGATCTGGGCTCGGGTCCCGACGGTGACGCGGTAGGGGTAGCTCCCCACGATCGAGTGGTAGGCATCGAAGGTGACGGTCCGGTGCTCGATCTCCTCGGCCAGGTGCCAGACGGCGATGGACTGCCACTCGGGCACCATGGCTTCGGTGTCGGGGCTGTCGATCATCGATCGAGCGAGCGCGAAGGTCATCGCCTCGAAGCCTTCGGCGTAGGCCAGATTGAAGGCCAGCGAGCGGTTCGCCGTGAATCGGCGGTAGTCGCCATCGAGGTCGTCCTCGAGCGCTCGCAGCGCCGTGGCCGTCGGCTCGGAGAGCCGGGCTCGGACGGCCTCGTTCAGTCGGCTGTGGTTCTGGTGGTGCTGTGCCTCCTGTCCCGAGAAGGCCTTCATGTCGGCCGCGAGGTCGGGGTCGTCGACCTGTTTCGAGGCCGCCCGCATGGTGCGGATCAGATACGGCTCCAGGTAGGGGAGGGTGAAGGAGAGGGCGACCAGTTCACACGACGCCGACGGATCGGTCGGAAACGGGAGCAGGGGGACGTCGGCCGACCACTCGAACTGCGGCCGACGGACGACGAGGCTCGTGGAGCCCTCTCCCTGCGATCCCATCGAACGACCGTAGCTCGCAACCGCTCCGGCGTCTCGTCTCTCGCCGTGGCTCTCGCCCGCCATGGTCCCGATGCCGCGAGAGCCGACGGTCGTCGTGTTCAGTCGCCCTGGTTCTCGTCGTCGGCGCCGACGGCCAATCGCGCCGAACCGTCGGGCAACGTCACCAGGTAGCGATATCCGCTCACCTCGGCCTCGCCGTCGGGGCCCAGATCGATCGAGACGAACTCCCACTCGTCGCCGAACAGCTCGAGCGTCGGGCCGGGACCGGCATCGAAGGTGCGGTCGGCGTGCTCGTGGGTCCAGCGTTTGTCTCGGAAACCGACGCCCCGCACCCGACAGCGGGCAGCCAGATCGCTGTCGGTCTGGAGGTAGACCCAGCCGTATTGGCGCAACTCGTGCGGCAGTGAGGAGATGGGCAACCAGTCCTTGTCGGGGCCTTGGACGTGGTACCGCAGGTTGCCGGACGGAATGGCGTAGGCGAGGTCCTTGTCGCCACTGAGCGCCGGTGCCTCGTCGTCGGCGGAGCGAGGGAGTCGGGTGGTGGGTCGGGCCCGGGCCGGGGTGGATCGTCCGCGGGCGGCGTCTCCGGTGGAACCGGCCGAGGCCCTCCGCTTTCGCACGGCCGTCCTGGTCGGCTTCGGTGGAGCCGGCTCGGGCCGGGGTGGTTCGGGCTGCTGGTCCCGGGGGAGGAGCATGCAGTCGGTGCACGTGGCCCAGGGCTGGGGCATCCCGTGCTCACAGACGAAGTCGGCCGGGACCTTCACGGCGCTGCAGGTTCGACGCCGTGTTCGGTGTCGGCTCGTGACTCGAAGACATAGGGATCGAGTGATTCCTGGGCCGCGATCCGGTACTTGTGCCAGGCCGTTCCGCCGTAATAGGCCAGGCTTCCGGGTTCGGCGTCGCCATGGCCGTTGTAGTACGAGATGCAGTCGCGTAGTGGCGCCGTTGCGATGTCGGCGGCCCGGCAGTGCTCGGCGTATGCCTCCTCCGGCTCCTTCTCGATGTCGACGATGTCGAAGCCGCGGTCGCGCATCGTCGACAGCATCCAGGTGACGTAGTCGGCGTGCTGGTCGATCGCATCCGTGAAGTTGAAGCTGCCGCCACCACCCTGCGGTCCGGTGACGATGAACAGGTTCGGGAATCCCTCGCTGTGCAGGCCGAGGAACGTCTTGGTCCCTTCCGACTTCCACTTCTCGCTGAGGGTTCGGCCGCCACGCCCCGTGATCATGTTGAACGTCGAGGTCGCCATCCACTGGAAACCGGTGGCGTAGATCAGGACGTCCAGTGGGTACTCGGTGCCGTCGTGGACCACGCCCCGCTCGTTGATCTCGCTGACGCCGAGGGGCGCGGTGTCGACCAGCGTGACGTTGGGGCGGTTGAAGGTCGGCAGGTATTCGTCGTGGAAGGTCGGCCGCTTGCAGCCGTAGGGGTAGTAGGGCTTCAGTGCCTCGGCGGTCTTCGGATCCTCGACGATGGCGTCGACCCGTGCCCGGATCTGTTCCATGATCCGGAAGTTCGTGTCGAGCTGCTTGTCGATCATCTCCTGTGGCGAGAGCCGGCGCTCGTGTTGCTTGCGTTCCTTGAAGTCGGCGACCTTGCCCGCGAGGTAGTCGTCGTTGGCCTTGATGGCGGTCCGCCCGGCCGAGATCTTCGAGAACCGGGCCCGGCGGGCTCGGGCCCAGCCCGGCTCCTTGGCCCACGCAGCCATCTCTTCGGGCGTGGTGGCCCGTTGGTCTCGGACGTCGATGGTCGACGGGGTGCGCTGGAAGACGTACAGCTCGCCGACGATCTTCGCCAGTTCGGGGATGACCTGCACCGCGGTGGCGCCCGTCCCGATGATCCCGACCCGCTTGCCGGCCAGGTCGACGTCGTAGTTCCAGCGGGAGGTGTGGAAGGTGTCGCCCTCGAAGGTCTCCATGCCGTCGATCCGGGCCAGCTTGGGACTGGTGAGGATCCCGTTGGCCAGGACAACGAACCGGGCCCGCATGGCGTCGCCGCGGTCGGTGTGCACGGTCCAGCGTCGGTCGGCTTCGTCCCAGTCGGTCTTCTCGACCGTGGTGTGGAACAGGCAGTGGTCGTAGAAGCCGAACCGCTCGGCCATCTGCTGGCAGTACTCGAGGATCTCGAATCCCGAGGCGAACTTCATCGCCGGCACGTAACCCATCTCCTCGAGGAGCGGCAGGTAGCTGTAGGACTCGACGTCGCAGGCGACCCCGGGGTAGCGGTTCCAGTACCAGGTCCCGCCGACGTCACCACCCTTCTCGCAGAACCGGACGTCTCGGAAGCCGGCCTCTCGCAGCTTGTACCAGAGCAGCAGGCCGGCGAATCCGGCTCCGACCACGACGATGTCGCACTCGTCGGTCAGTGATTCCCGAGGGACGGGGTCGGCCGAATAGACGTCCTGGAGGTAGCGGGCGAATTCGCCCTCCATCGCCATGTAGTCGGCGGCACCGCGGCGGGCCTCCTTGAAC
Organism: uncultured Acidimicrobiales bacterium; assembly: GCA_963700755.1. GTDB lineage: Bacteria > Actinomycetota > Acidimicrobiia > Acidimicrobiales > SZUA-35 > JBBQUN01. Next base: position 238,749 of record CAVOYW010000011.1, on the reverse strand, counting down.
TCGCGGTACCGGGCCTGCTCCTCGGCGTCGAACACCGCACCGGCCGGCTGCGGCGGGAGGCTCTTGAGGGCCTCGTCGTCGATGATCGAATAGCCCTTGCCCGCGATGCGGTCGTTGGCCTTGGCGGCCCGGGTGGCGAAGACCTTGAGCCCGGTCTCGGGATCGAGTCTGATGGACATGTGCGTGATCCGCTCCTCTTCGTTCCGCAGCCGGTGGGGCATCGTGACGCGCCGGTGCGCGACCGTACAACGCTTCCTTCCGTGGGTCACAACGGCACGACCGCCAACGCCCGTCGAGGCCGGAATCGACTGCACCCCGAGGAGCAACGTAGGGTCGCGGCCGGCTCGGACGGGTGGTCCGGGGCGCGATCGGGGGATCACGATGAAGGTTGACGCTGAGGGCGCGGGGCTCGACGAGGCCCGCCTGGAACGGATCGGTGCCCACCTGCGCACCCGCTACCTCGACCCCGGCAAGATCGCCGGTGCGCAGGTGGCGGTGGTGCGCGGCGGCGTCGTCGGGTACTTCGAGAGTTTCGGGGCGCAGGACCGTGAACGGTCGGTACCGGTCGGTGACGACGCCATCTGGCGGCTGTACTCGATGACCAAGCCGATCACCGGTGTCGCCATGATGACGCTCTACGAGCAGGGGCACTTCCAGCTCGGCGACGCCGTCGAGCGGTGGATTCCCGAGTGGCGGGACATGACGGTCACCGAATCCGACGACGAGGGCGACACCCGCATCGTGCCCGCCGACCGTCCACCCACCATCCGCGACATCCTGAGCCACACGGCCGGGATCGGGTACGGACCGGGGAACCAGGACCTCGTCATCGGCGAACGTGACTGGCTGGCCGATCACGATCTGGAGTCGATGTCCAAGGCATTCGGCGACTGGCCGCTGCGGTTCCAGCCCGGTACCCGCTGGCTGTATTCCCATGGCATGGACATCGCCGCCCGGTTGGTCGAGATCATGTCGGGGATGCCCTACGACCAGTACCTGCAGACGGCCATCTTCGGGCCGCTCGGCATGGTCGACACCGACTTCTGGGTCCCCACCGACAAGGTCGACCGGTTCGCCGCCTGCTACGGCCGCAACGCCCGCAAGGAACTGGTCCTCACCGACGATCCGCAGCAGAGCAGCTATCTCCGGAAGCCGAAGCTGTTCAACGGCGGCGGGGGACTGGTCGGCACCACGGCCGACTACGTACGGTTCTGCACGATGCTCGCCAACGGTGGCGAACTCGACGGCATACGGGTCCTGGGGCGCAAGACGATCGAACTGATGACCTGCAATCACTTGCAGGGCGACGGCGACATGGTCGACTTCGCCCTGCCGATGGGCTACGGCGAGGTCGGGTTCGAAGGTGCCGGGTTCGGACTGACCGTGGCCGTGTCGAAGGGGCCCCGGGCATCCGGTGTGGTGGGCTCGGCCGGGGAGTTCATGTGGGGCGGGGCCGCGTCGACCACGTTCTGGGTGGATCCCGCCGAGGAGTTGGCCGTGGTCTTCATGACCCAGCTGCTGCCGTCGGGCACCTTCAACTTCCCCGACCAGTTGAAGGCGCTGGTGTACGGCGCGCTGCTCTGAACGGAGGAGCACCGAGCCGAGCCGGTCGGTTCCCCGTGCCGGTCAATCGGGTTCGATGACGCCGGCGAGTTCGAGGATCCGACTGGGCGGCAGGTATTGGTTGGTGATGCGAACGTTGCGGTGCGCGAGCGCGTCCTCGATGGCGTTCGTCAGCACGGCCGGGGCACCGATCATCCCGCCCTCGCCGACCCCCCGGAAGTCGTTCTCGCCTCCCGGCGAGAGTGTCTCGAGGTGATGCACCTCGATGTGGGGGATCTCCATGGCGGTCGGGATGAGGTAGTTCATGTAGGTGGTCGCCTGGGGATTGGCCTGGTCGTCGTAGGCCGCCTCTTCGTAGAGCACGGCGCCGATTCCCTGGGCGACGCCGCCTCGAACCTGACCGTCGACGATGGCCGGGTTGATGATCGGGCCGCAGTCCTCCACCACGATGTAGCGCGGGATGGCGACCATGCCCGTGTCGAGGTCGATCTCGACGATGCACGCATGCGTTGCGCAGCTCCAACCGCCGTCCCCCTTGCCCTCGTAGTCGCAGCGGGCCTGGAAGGCCTCGCCGTGGTCGGGTTCGACCGAGGCGGCGACCTCGGCGAACGTGAGGCCGCGGGAGGGCACGCCGGCAACGTGGATGTTGCCGTCGACGATCTCGATGTCGTTCACCGATGCCTCGAGCATCTCGGCCGCCTTCTCGGCCATCAACCGGCGGACCTCGCGAGACGAGCCGCGAACGGCTCCGCCACCCATGGGACCGCCGCGACTGCCGCCGGTGCCGATGAACGAGAATGGAGTCCGCGAGGTGTCGCCGTAGACGACCTCGATGTCGGCGATGCCCACGCCGAGCTCGGTGGCGGCGACCTGGGCATAGGTCGTCTCGTGACTCTGCCCGTGCGGCATCTGCGAGGTGATGACCTTGACATCGCCCTCGGGAGTCACGACGGTGCGAGCCGATTCCGTCGTGAGCATTCCCGAGCCGGGGTTGATCGAGTCGGTGTAGTTCCGCGGTCCCGGCGCCGCCTCGTGGTAGCTCGCGAATCCGATGCCGAGCACGCGGCCCTCGGCTGCTGCGGCCGCTCGCCGGGACTCGAAACCGGCCGGATCCATCAAGTCGACCGCTCGCTCGAGTGTCTTGCGGGTCGACATCGTCACATCGATGGTGGGACCGGTGATCATCTCGGTCGGCATGTCGGCTTCGCCGATCATGTTCTTCAGCCGGATCTCGGTCGGCGACATGCCGAGTGTCCGGGCGGCGATGTCGATGATCCGCTCGCGGGCCCAGGTCTCGTTGGCCCAGGGGCCGCGGTAGGCGATGTACTTCCCCTTGTTGGTCGCAACGACGCGCGACCGCTGCTCGAACGCCTCCCACTTGTAGGCCCCGGGGAACATGACGCGCATGATCTGGGTGGTGAACCCGGCGCCGACCGGGAAGCCGGGATAGGCGCCCTGGTCCATGATCAGATCGACCTTCAGGCCCCGGAACGTGCCGTCGTTGTCGAGTGCGATCGAAACGGTGAGGTCTTCTTCGCGGGCGTGACCGCCGTCGGTCAGGTTCTCGACGCGGTCCTCGATCCACTTGACCGAGCGGCCCAGCTCGATGGCTGCCGCTGCGAGCGCGATGTCTTCGCGTGCAACCGAGCCCTTCGACCCGAAGCCGCCGCCGATGTCCTGGGCGACGACGGTCGGGTAGTCGGTCTTGGCCAGGAGGCCGACGCCGATCTGCGACAGGTACTTCATCGTGGCGCGATCGCGTTTGATCTGATCGCGTGTGCCGGTGTTGTCCTGCTTGTCGAGTTCGGCCTTGTTCGCGCCGACGAAGTCCTTCACACCGGCGACGAAGCTCGACCGGCGCTCCTTGTTGCGGGCGATGCTCTTCAGCGAGTCGCGTGTGCGTTCCGTGCCGGTGAGCGCGGCGATCATCCAACGCAAGACGTGGGACGACTGGGTGGCGTTGTGCACGGTGAGGTGACCCGTTCGGGGATCGACCTCGATGACCGACCCTCGGGTCTCCATGGGCTGGTTCGATTGGCGGGGGCACGACAGGCGTTCGGTCACGACCCGGTCGGCGGCTGCGAACACCGCGTCGACATCACCGTAGGTCTTGGTCTCGTCGAACAGCAGGTTGCCGTCGGCTTTGTCCCAGATCTGGTCTCGTCCCGTCGACAGCGCGTGGCTGATCGACGCGATCGGGTCGAGCGGTTCGTAGTCGACTTCGATCAGTTCGAGTGCATCCTCGGCCAGGTGGCGTGACTCGGCCAGAACCAGCGCAATGGGGTCGCCGACGTGGCGAACCCTGTCGGTGCTCAGTGCCCAGTACAACGGCGTGTACATGTTCGCCAGCATCAGGAACGGTGGGAAGGGCAACGTCACGTCGACGATGTCCTGCCCCGTGAACACCCCGGCGACTCCTCGGGCCCGACGGGCGGCCCCGACGTCGATGTTCGTGATGCGAGCGTGGGCGAAGGGACTGCGAAGGAACGCGGCATGCAGCACGCCGGGCACGTCGACATCGGCGACGTACCGGCCATTGCCCCGGAGCAGGCGGTCGTCCTCGACCCGGGTGACGCTCTGCCCGACGAACCCGAGCCCGGAACGCTGGGCGTTCATGATGCACCACCGGTGATGATCTCGACCGCCTTCTCGACACCATTCAGGATGGTCTCGTAGCCGGTGCACCGGCACAGGTTGCCGCTGAGTTCCTCGCGGATCTCGGCTCGACTCGGGGCCGGATTCGCAGCGAGGAGCGCAACGGTCGAGATCAGGAATCCGGGGGAGCAGAATCCGCACTGGAAGCCGTGGGCATCGATCATGGCCTGCTGCACCGGGTGCAGATCGTCGCCATCGGCCAGGCCCTCGACCGTGGTGACGTCGGCCCCGTCGGCCTGCACGGCGAGCATGAGGCACGACCGGACCGGCTGACCGTCGAGGAGGACCGTGCAGGCACCGCAGATGCCGTGCTCGCAGCCGAGATGGGTACCGGTGAGGCCGGCGTCCTCGCGGATCACGTCGCTGAGGCTGCGACGGGTCTCCACGTCGAGGTTGACGACCTCACCGTTGAGGGTGAACGAGACACCGAGGGTGTCGTGGGGCGGTACCGAGGTCACGCGAGGGCTCCGATCCGGGCGGCTGCGGCATCGAGGCCGCGGCGGGTGAGGACTCCGCCGAGATGACGGCGGTAGTTGGCGGTCGCGTGGAGATCGGCCGAGGTCGGGAGGCTGCGGCGCACGATGTCGGCTGCGTCATCGAACGCTGCGGCCGTGACGAGGCGGCCGATGAGCGCTGCCTCGGCCTCGGTGGCCCGTACCGCAACCGGGCCGATGCCGAAGAACGCGAGCGCAGCACCGGTGATCGAGTCGTCGGCGACGTCGAGGGTGCAGGCGAGGCCGATCATGGCGTAGTCGCCGTGGCGGCGGGCCACCTCGACCAGGGCCGAACCGCCGTCGGGTGACCAGGCCGGGAAGCTCACGCCGGTGACGATCTCGTCGCCGGCGAGGGAGGTGCTCAGGAAGCCCTCGAAGAAGTCGGCAGCTGCGATCTCACGAGTGCCGCTGGTCGATGTCGCATGGATCGTCGCGCCGAGCGCGAGCGAAACGGCAGGCATCTCGGCCGCCGGGTCGGCGTGAGCGATGCTCCCGACCACCGTGCCGCGATTGCGGATGGCCCGGTGCCCGACATGCGGCATCGCCTGTGCCACCAACGGTGCTTTGCGGGCCAGCACCGCCGAGTTCTCGGCGGTGGCGTGACGGACCAGGGCGCCGATGGAGACACGGCCGTCGTCGTGCTCGGTGATCGAGTCGAGTTCGGAGAGACGGCCGATGTCGATCAGATGCTCGGGAGCGCCGAGCCGGAGCGCAAGGGTCGGCAGCAGACTCTGTCCTCCGGCCAGGATCTTGGCGTCGTCGCCGAACTCGGCCAACAACCCGAGGGCCTCGGAGAGGCTTTCGGGCCGGTGGTAGGCGAACGCAGGGCTCTTCATGGCCGAACGCTAGTCCCGCCGATCATGCTGGTCTACCGCACCTGCCTCGAGCTCTGATCCGACGGGGCCGGAGCGACCAGATCGATCCGGAGGCGATCACCTCGGCGCTGGACGGTGGTGCCGAACTCGGCACAGGCTCGCTCGAATCGGTCGGCGATCCACCGGTGCTCGGCACCGGTGGCCAGTCGGGTGTGACAGAAGTCGAGGGCCAGTGGAATGGCATCGATCGTCACCGGCGTTGCGCCCTCGAACTCGACGAAGAACATCAAGCCGAGGTCGTTGTGAAGCGTCGGGTTGGTTGCGTAGTCATCGATGAAGTCGCCGAGATCGAACAGGACGCAGCCGGCGACGCCGTGGAAGACGTGGGCGGAGTGACCGGCAACGAGTGTTGCCCCGGCGGCCAGGAAGTCGGTGGCGGCGGTCCGGACGTGGGGGAGGGGCGACGAGATCATGTTGGGGCCCCAGTGCGGGGAAACGAGGACGATGTCGGTGTCGAGTCCGGCAATGGCATCCCGGAGCCATTGCGGCGGCCGCTCCTGCCACAGGTCGGCAAAGGCGACACCGGGACGGTCCGGGCGGGCTGCGAACGCACGGGGGTGGTCGGTGACGGCGACGATGCCGAGTGTGGTCCCGTCGTGGTGCAGGGTGATCGGCGCTCGCGCCGACGCCTCGTTGGGGCCGGCGCCGACCCACCCGATACCGGCGCGATCGAGGTGGTCGATGGTGTCGAGCAGTGCGGTCGCCCCGTAGTCGAGTGCGTGATTGTTGGCCAAGGTCACACAGTCGACACCCAACTGCCCGAGTGCCTGGGTCGCGATCGGCGGGGCTCGGAAGAAGTACGGCTTGTCGGGGTCGGGCCACCGCTCCCCCCGGTCGGAGATGGCGCATTCGAGGTTGAGCACGAACAGATCGGCCTCGTTGGCGATGTCGAGGACCTCGTCGGAGAACAAATCCGGCACGGCCGACGTCTCAGACGGGTGGCAACGCTGCGACCGAGCATGGCGTCGCCGGCCAGACCGAGCCTCACGAGGAGACCGTTTCGTTGGGCGTGGGCGTGAGGTGGGTGAGGAACCAGTCCCGGGCCAGTTCGGCCGCTGCCGCCAAGGTCCCGGGCTCCTCGAACAGATGGGTGGCTCCCGGAACGATCCGAAGCTCGGCAACGCACCGCATCTGTGCCTTCGCCTGTCGATTGAGATCGAGCACGATGTGGTCGTTGCCGCCGACGATGAGCAGGGTCGGTGCGCGAACCGCGGCGAGGTCGGGGCCGGCGAGGTCGGGACGACCACCCCGAGACACCACCGCTGCCACCTTCGAGGTCGGGGATGCGGCGGCAGCGAGTGCGGCGGCAGCTCCCGTGCTGGCCCCGAAGTAGGCGCTCGGCAGCGGCCCGAGATCGGGTTCGGCGGCAACGAGCCGGGTGACGTCGAGGAGCCGATTCGCCAGGAGCGCGATGTCGAACACGTTCGCCCGATCGTGTTCCTCACTGGGCGTGAGCAGATCGAAGAGCAGGGTGGCCAGACCGGCCTGGTTCAACACCGACGCGACGTATCGGTTGCGGGGACTGTGCCGGCTACTGCCACTTCCGTGGACGAAGATGACCGTTCCCCGAGGGTTGTCGGGGACGCTCAGGTGGCCGCCGAGGAGGACGTCACCGGTGCGCAACTCGACGTCGACGTCTCGAGGGCCCGAGTTTCCGGCCGGTGCTCGCCGGGCCCCTTTGGTCCGGCGCGCCGACCGTTCGAGCAGCGTGATCACCTCGTGGTCGCTCGTTTGCGAGAAGTCGGCGTAGAACTGACCGACACCGGCGAAGAAGCGTGGTGTCGAGAGGCTGATCAGCTCGTCGGCCGATCCCGCCAGGCGTCGTTTCCAATCGGCGGGCGCAACGGGCACGGCGAGAATCACCCGCCGGGCGTTCTGGGCCCTCACGACCTGGCAGGCGGCCTTGGCCGTCGAACCGGTTGCGATCCCGTCATCGACCACGACCACCACCCGTCCGGCGAGCGTCGTGCCGGGCCGACCCGACCGGTACAGGGCGGCCCGTCGTTCGAGCTCTCGACGCTCGCGGGCTTCGACGGACGCGAGTTCGTCCTCGGTGATTCGCGCCGCTCGAACCACGTCGGGGTTGAGCACTCGGACGCCGTTCTCGCCGATCGCGCCCATGGCGAGCTCGGGCTGGAATGGCACCCCGAGCTTGCGCACCAGCACCACGTCGAGCGGCGCATCGAGGGAGGCTGCGACGGCGGCGGCAACGGGGACCCCGCCGCGAGGCAGACCGACCACCACGAGATCCTCGCCCCGAAGATGCTCCAACCGTCGTGCGAGCTGTTCTCCGGCATCCAATCGATCGTCGTACACGGCTATCCCTTCACCGATTCCGTCGCCGGGGTTTCCATCATCGGGAACTCCATCACCTGGTACTCCATCACCTGGAAGACGGCTCCCTGGCGGTCGGCCACCACGGCGAACGGGCCCATCGGCGTCGGCGTGGTCGGATGCAACACCGAGCCCCCGAGTTCGACGACCCGTTGTTCGGTGGCCCCACAATCGGCAACGACGAAGGAGACCGACCACGTCGCCGGAACGTCGGTCGGGAGGTGGGCCGGCGTCTCGATCATGCCGGCAACCTGGAGGTCGCCGAGCCGGAAGACGGTGTACGGCACTCCTCCGCCGTCCTCGGTCGAGGACTCCCAGCCGAACACCGAGTGGTAGAACACGCTCGCCCGGTCGGTCCGCCTCGTCATCAGCTCGGCCCATCCGACGGCGCCCGGGGTGGTCGAGAAGTAGGCACCGGGCGTGGGTCCACCGGCGACGAGCGCGAACATGGCGCCGTCCGGATCGGTCACGACGCTCACCCGTGCCCCTCCCGGAATCTCGAACGGTGGCACGACGACCGAACCGCCGGCCTCGGCGATCGCCTGCGTCGACTCGTCGATGTCGTCGACCCAGACGAACATCGTCCAACTGGCCGGCTGCCCTTGGGCGTCCGGGCTCTGTGCCATCATCCCGGCCACGTCTCGACCGCCGACCGTCGCCGTGACGTAGTCGCCCATCGATGACGTCGTCGTCGCCAGGTCCCACCCGAGGAGCTTCCGATAGAACAGCTGCGCGTCGTCGATGTCGGGCGACGAGAGATCGACCCAACTGATGGTTCCGGCTCGTGCCTGCTCGACCATGGCTCACCTCGGTGTTCGTCCCTGCTCGCCAACGTACCGAGGCGCCGATGGGTGCTCCAGGGGCCAATGGCACCTGCGGCGACGACGACGGGGACCGGCGCGAGGGCCACCTTCGGCGAGGGACATCGGGCCCTGGTGGAACGTTGACGCGAGGGAGATCGTGCAGGGGAGGAGTGGACTCGGAGGTGGCCGGGATGATCGTGGGAGGTAGCCGGGATGATGGTGGCCAAGATGATCGATGACGACACCGGAAGCGGCACGACGACCACGTTGCGGGTGGTACGCCCCGACGGCACCGTCGTCGAGGTCGTCCGGGACGATGACGGGCGGGTGACGGTGACCAGGTGGCAGAACGCGACCGAGGTGGCGACCCGTTTCGTCGCCGAGATCGGTGCGAGCGGGCTCGTCACCGTCACCCGCCAGAACAAGGAGGGTCAGGTCGACCTCCTCGAGCCACTCTCGGTGGACACGACTTCGAACAGCTTCGGGACGATGATCGAGGAGCTCACGTTCGACGGAGGGACGTCGGTCTCGAACCGATTCGACGACGACGGCAACCTGCGATCGGTCACGATGCGGGGCGATTGGGGCGAGCAGACGATGGAGCTACGGCCCGACGGTGCTCGCGAGTTGCAGTGGTCGACCGCCCTTCATCGAGGTGTCCGGCGCTGGAATGCGGCCGGGGTCGTCGATCACTACCGACTCGACTCGAACGACGGCACCTGCTTCCGGTTCGATCGTGTCGGGGATTCCGGACGCCGATTCATCGAGGACTGGGACGGGCGGATCGAGGTCACCGACACGCCGAGCCACGCCCCTGATGATCCTGCGTCGGCCGACCCGGCCCGACCGTACCGGTGATGACCGGATTCGATGGTGCCCTGTTCGCGCTGGGTTTCTCGGCCGACCTGGGCAACCGCGTGGCCGAGCACCTCGGCGTAGCCCTGTCGGCGCACGAGGAACGCGACTTCGACGGCGGTGAGCACAAGTCGCGATCGCTGGTCGGCGTGCGAGGGAGGGATTGTCATGTGATCGCGTCGTTGGCCGGTGACCAATCGGTCTCGGCCAACGATCGACTGTGCCGGCTCCTCTTCTTCATCGGTGCGCTGAAGGAAGCCTCGGCTCGATCGGTGACGGCCGTCGTGCCGTATCTGTGCTATTCGAGGAAGGATCGCCAGACCAAGGCCCGCGATCCGGTGACGACCCGCTACGTCGCCCAACTCTTCGAAGCCGTCGGCACCGATCGGATCGTGACCCTCGACGTCCACAACGTGGCGGCGTTCCAGAACGCATCACGCATCCCGACCGACCATCTCGAGGCGACCCAGCTGTTCGTCGAACATGTCGGTCGTACCACGACGAGTCGGGACCTCGTCGTTGTCTCACCCGACATCGGAGGGGTGAAACGGGCGGAACGGTTCCGGCAACGGTTGGCCGAAGACCTCGGCATCCCGGTCGAACTGGCGTTCACTGCGAAACACCGCAGCCGCGGCGTCCTCACCGGTTCGGATCGGGTGCTCGGTCAGGTCGACGGTCGGGTGGCGATCGTCATCGACGACATGATCAGCTCCGGCGGCACGATGCGGCGAGTGGCCGAGATGCTGGTCGGGCAGGGCGCGGCGAGCGTCGTCCTGATGGCGACGCACGGTCTCTTCACGCCCGGATCCCTCGAGCTCTTCGATGACCCTGCGGTGACACAGGTGGTCGTGACCGACAGCGTCGATCAGACGGCACGGTCGTCGGAGGTGACCAGAGGGCGCCTCGTCGTGCTCGGAACCGGATCGTTGCTGGCGGAGGCGGTGGGCCGTATCGATCGTGGCGGATCGATCAGTGAGTTGTTGCGCCTGGAGAACTGATTCCCGGGTGGTCGTGCAGGCGGAAGGCCCGGTCGGCGTGGCGGCGCGCCACGACCAGGTAGGCATCGGTCCGAGCAAGCCAAGCAGCTTCGTCTCGATCGCCATCGCTCAGGTGCGCCACGCTGAGCCGGGCTCTGGTCACCGCTCGCAGCGAGCAGTACAACTCGACCGTCGACGGCCCGGCCGGATCGGCTGCCCGTTCGCGGAAACCGTCGATGATCGTGCGGCCGAGGTCGCTTCGACCGAGCAGCTCGCACTCGATGCTCAACAGGGCCAGATCGTGCAACGGATCGACGTGACGGAGTTCGGGGTCGAACGTGATCCGGTCGATCACCAGTGGTCCCGAGTCCAGCAGGACGTGCTCGGGCCGGAGGTCGCCGTGACCGTCGACGACCTTGCCGGCACGTTCGTCCAGCTCGGGCCAGGTGTTCACGGCTGTACCGAGCAGGCCGCGCAGCTCGCGAACCGGCGACCGATCGAGCAGGTGATTTGGGCGCAGCAGCTCATCGAAGTCGACGTCGAGCGTGTCGAGGAGTCGGCGGCGAAAGGCCGCGGGAGTCAGAGGTGAGGGCTCGGTGCCTCGGTAGAAGGCGACCAGATGATCGACCAGATCGTCCAGGTCGCCCGGCTCGACGGTGCCGGTGGCGATCCGATCGGGCAGCATCCACTCGTTCGGCAGGCGTCTCATCACCACGAGCCAGTCGACGATCTCGCCGCCACCGTCGATCGCCAGCCGTCCTTCGGGGCCCTGTGTCAGGGCCGCAGTTCCGAGGTAGACACCGGGAGCCAGCGGTGCGTTGAGGGCAACCTCGGCTTCGCAGTCGGTTCGTCGTGCCTCGATGGTGCGGTAGTCGAGAAACCGATGGCGGACCGGCTTCTTCAGCTTGTAGGCGAACCCGTCGGTGAGGAAGACCCAGGACATGTGGGTCTCCACCGTCCGGGGTGGCGAGGGGAACGCCCCCCGAAGGAGGAACGCCACCTTGGCGGTCAGGTCGACACGCGGCGGCTCGTGTGACGTGGGCCCGGCGTTCATCGTGTCCTCATCGGTCGGCGCATCCGAACACGGTTCTAGTGGATGAGGGCAGGTAACGCCGAGCGGCCACCTCGATCGGGGTCCTGGGGGCGTGGCGCACCGTCGGGTCACCGGTGACCATCGGCCCTGTCGGCTCGTCGCCGCACCCGAAAGACTCAATCGGGAGGAGAGAGGGAGTGCCCATGTCTGTTTCCGACGAACCGTTGCCACCGGTCCTACCACCGGCACCCGAACGCACGAAACCGCCGGTCGGAAGCATCGTGTTGACCGTCATCGGCATCTTCGTGCTGATGCCTGCGCTGGCGGTGATGATGATCGGAGGCGCCTTGTTGTGGGCCCATGGGACCCAGCGTGACTCCGATGGCTTCTACACCAGTGACAGCGAGCGCTTCGAGACCCTCACCTACGGGATCGTGTCCCAGGACATCGATCTCGGGATCGAGCCCGGCGCCAGCGGGCAATTCGACCTGGGGGACCTGGCGACGCTGAGGATCACCCTCGATCCGCGGGGTGAGGTGCCGATCTTCGCCGGTATCGGCAACCAGGACGACGTCGAGCGGTACCTGGACGGTGTCGAGTTCGCCCGTTTGACCAACGTGGACCTGTCCCCGTTCCGGGCCACGTACCGTTTCACCGACGGAGGCGCACCGACGACCCCGCCCGGCGACGAGACATTCTGGGCCGCGACGGCCCAGGGCGCGGGCGTCCAGACCCTGGAGTGGGAGGTCGAGAGCGGCGACTGGACCGTGGTGGTCATGAATGCCGACGGTTCGGCCGGCGTCGGGGTCACGGCGTCGGCCGGGGTGAAGGCCGATTGGGTACTCGGTGTTGCGATCGCCCTGCTGATCGGCGGGGTCATCGGGCTCGTGGTCGGTGCCGTGCTGCTGGTGTTGGGGGTGGCGGGCCTGGCCCACTACGCCGGCAGCTATGAGCACGTGGACCGACTCGAGGGCCCCTACCCGGTCCGGCTCGAAGGGCGACTCGATCCCGAGCTCGGCCGATGGCTCTGGTTGGTCAAGTGGTTGTTGCTCATCCCGCACTTCATCGTGCTGGTCTTCCTCTGGGCGGCCTTTGCCGTGCTCACGGCCATCGCCGGGTTCGCGATCCTCTTCACCGGTCGCTACCCCCGCTCGTTGTTCGATTTCAACCTCGGGGTGCTGCGATGGGGCTGGCGTGTCGGCTTCTATGCCTTCGGGGCCAACGGCACCGATCGCTATCCGCCGTTCAGCCTCGGCCCGGTTCCCGACTACCCGGCCACGCTCGAGATCTCGTACCCGGCCGAGTTGTCCCGAGGCCTCGTCCTGGTCAAGTGGTGGTTGCTGGCGATTCCCCACTATGTGGTGGTCGGGATCCTGGTCGGCGGCACCGGGACCGTCGCCGGCGCGGACGGCATCTCTGGGTCCCCGGGCCTGCTCACCTGGCTCGTGTTCGTGGCCGTGGTCTGGCTGCTGTTCGTCGGCCGGTACGCACAGAGCCTGTTCGACCTCGTCATCGGACTCAACCGGTGGGTGTTCCGGGTCATCGCCTACGCGGCCCTGATGACCGATGAGTATCCACCGTTCCGGCTGGATCAGGGAAGCAACGAACCGGCAACGACCGATGCGTGAGGGCGATCCGCAGCCGGTGCCGACGAAGGAGTACCGATGCCCGAATCGAAGAAGACGCCACGACTCCCTCCCCGCTGGTTCATCCGGCTGTTCTGGTTCACCCACCGCCGCGTGTACCGGCTGACGGGCGGCCGCCTGGGTCTGTGGCGGCCCAAGCCCGACGGTTGGGGTGCCATGCGTCTGACCACCGTGGGCCGGCGAACCGGCCGGGAACGCAGCGTCATGGTCGGCTACTTCGAGGACGGGCCGAACCTGGTCACGATGGCCATGAACGGATGGGGCGAGGGCGAGCCTGCCTGGTGGCTGAACCTGCAGGCTCACCCCGACGCGCAGGTCGATCTGGTCGATGGGGCGCGGCTGGTCACCGGTCGGGCCGCCGGCGGCGAGGAACGGGAACGACTGTGGTCACGGTGGCGCGAGATCGATGAGGGTCTGGATGCGTTCGCCGCCCGCCGCTCGACGGAGACGGCGGTCGTCATCCTGGAACCGCGGCGGTGACGACCGGCCGACGGCGACCGGGAGCCGGCGGTTCGCTCCCTGCTCAGTCCCAGCGGAAGAACCAGAGTGCCGGGGCCCCGGCCAGGACGGCGTAGAGACCGAGGACGGCGAGGTCGGTGGTGTTCCACCCGAACCCGAACCAGGGATCCTGGACGGCGGTCACGAGATGGGAGAGCGGGAGGACACCACCGAGGTCGCGCAGGCCGGCGGGGAGGACGGCGCGCGGTGGCGCGGTGCCCGAAATGAGCCACAGCGCGAAGAACGCCATGAGGCCGATGCCCTGGGCCGAGCGGCTGCTCCGGAGCACCGCGGCAAGCAGCAGGCCGATCGCACCGAACGCCGCGGTCCCGAACAACAGCGCCACCACGACTCCGATCAGGTCCTCGGGGAGCATGGCGTCATAGGCGAGCCACGCCACGAGCGCCATCACCAGCGCGCCGGCCACGAAGGTCACGAGGGCGAGGGTGAGTTGGGCGCAGACGAGGATCCAGGCCGAGACCGACGACGCGCGAAACCGTCGCAGGATGCCTCGCTCCCGATACCCCACCAGGTTGATCGGAAGCGTCATCAGGCCGAGTGCCGCGATGATGACCGCCACCGACGCTGCCGTGTAGTAGTTGTTCGGCGTCACGCCGCGCCAGATGAGCACGCCGTTCTCCACACTCTGGGCTTCGGCCGGGTCGTCACCGAACACGGCGGAGAGCAGCGTCATCATCATGAGCGGGAACGCGAGCACGAAGACGATCGAGAAGGGCTCCCTCCGGAACAGTCGGAATTCCGCTCGGGTCATGGCGAGGTAGCCGCGCATGGCCATCAGCCCCGGATCGTCCGTCCGGTGAGGGCCAGGAACGCGTCTTCGACCGTCGGCCGATCCACCCGCAGATCGAGCGGGACGATCCCGTGTGCAACGAGTTCGGAGGCGACCAGCGCCAGCAACGGGCCGGTGCCGTGCACCTCGACCGCCGACCCCTGTCGTGTGATCGATTCGACGACATCGAGCTGGTCGACCCAGTCGAGATCGGGCTCATCGGTGGTGAAGCGCACGACGGATGGGAGCCCCAGCCCGTCGATCAGGCCCTGTGGTGTGTCGAGGGCGATGACCCTGCCGTCGTCAACGACGGCGACGCGGTCACAGAGGTGTTCGGCCTCGTCCATGAAGTGCGTCACGAGCACGACGGTGGTGCCGTCCTCACGGATCTTCTGGATCAGATCCCAGGTCGCTCGTCGGGCCTGGGGATCCAGTCCCTGGGTGAGCTCGTCGAGGAAGACCAGCTCGGGGGAGTTGACGAAGGCGAGCGCGATGAAGAGCCGCTGGCGTTGACCCCCCGACAGGCTGTCGAAGGCCTGGTTGCGCAGGTCCAGCAACTGCCATCGGGCGAGGAGCTCGTCGTGGTCGATCGGATGCCGCGCGAAGGCGGCGAACAGCTCCAAGGCTTCGGCCACCCTCAGCCGCCCGGGGAGTGCAGAATCCTGGAGCTGTGAACCGATGCGTTGCCGCAGGTCCGCGGCCTGGGTGGTCGGGTCGAGGCCAAGCACCCGAATCGTCCCGCCGTCGATGCTCCGCAGACCCTGGAGGCACTCCACGGTGGTGGTCTTGCCCGCTCCGTTCGGGCCGAGGATGCCGAAGATCTCGCCCTGCTCGACCGAGAACGAGACGTCGTCGACGGCGACCTTGCGGCCGTAGGCCTTCCGCAGGTGCTCCACCGTGATCATGGTGGTCATGAGCCGACCCCCGGAACCGAACCCAACCGAAGGGTGACGAGCTCGAACGGGCGGAGGGTCAGCCGGGCCGAACCGTCGACGACCTCGACTCCCGGGCCGAGCGAGGGATCGGCCTCCTCGAGGAGATTGCTGCGTTGGGCCGAGCCGATCGGAACGGCGCCCCGTACCGTCACCCGCCGGCGGTCGCCGCAGGCTTCGTGGAATCGTACGATGCGATCACCCCTGCCGTCATCGGCCATCTTCACCGCATCGATCCGCACGCCGCCCCCGTCGATCACGATCACCGACTCCGCTGGCCCATCGGCGTGCCCGGTGACAACCCGGACCGGCTCGTTGAAGCGTTCGGCCTCGGCGACCACGTCGGCAAGACGCGTTCCGTGGGGGAACAACGCAAGGGTGACCTCGTGATGACCCTGATCGGCATGGGGATCGGGGTAGCGGGCTGCCCGGGCCAGACTCACCCGCACACCGCCGGCATCCATCCCGGTCCCGCCGAACAACCCGTGCCCGTACCGCCCGTCGTTGAGAACGGCGACCCCGAACCCGGGTTCGGCGACGTCGACGAAACGGTGCGCGCACACCTCGAACCTGGCGGCGTCCCACGACGTCGACGGATGAGTCGGCCGCCGTACGTGCCCGAACTGGATGTCGCACGCTGCGGTGTCGGCCCGGATGTCGAGCGGGAAGACCATCGACAGCAGATGCTCCGAGTGGTGCCAGTCGAGCTCGACGGCGATGTCGAGCCGAGGACTCCCGGCCCGCAACGTATAGGTGATCCCGGCCCGCGACGGCCCGAATTCGTGGTCGACCCGGATGCGACCGATCAGCGGTCCGGCATCGATGATCGTGATCGAAACCGGGTCGCTCAGCACCTCGGCCAGCCCCGGCGTCCAGCTCTCGAGATCCCAGGCGTCGTAGCGCACCGGGTGATCGGGGGCGATCGTCAACAGCGCGGCCCGGGATCCCGCCGGGACGATCTCGCGGGCAGCGGCCACCGATCGGTCGACGAAGGAGCTGATCGTTCCGGCATCGTCGAACCGGACGTCCACCGAGCCGTTGGACAGCGAGCGGGCGCCGACGACGACGGCGTCGGCGACCGGTCCTGGTCGGGCGATGGCCATGGCCGATGGACCGACGGCGACCCAAGCGGCCCGGGAACCGTCGGCCAGCGCTTGGACCGGCGACGAACCGCCGCTCGACGCGTCCTCGGCGGCGAAGGCCGCGGCCACGATTACCTCGTGACGGGCGACCCCGGCGGGGTTGACGACCGTCGGCTCGGGTGGGGCCAACCGGTCGGTCACCCGTTCGATCCGGTCGGTGAGATCGAGTGCGATCCGGGTGAAGGCCTCCTCGGCCTCGGCATGCACCCAGGCAATCGACGAGCCGGGCAGGATGTCGTGGAACTGCAGCGTGAGGACCTCACGCCAGAGGTGATCGACCCCGGCCTGCTGCCCGAGCGCCGTCGACCACAGCTCGAGTTCTCGGAGCAACCGCTCGCACCGGCGGCTGCCGACCTTCGTGCGGAGCTGGCTCGTCAAGGTGCCCCGGTGGGTCTCGAAGTACAGCTCACCCCTCCAGACCGGGACCGGTGCGCCATCGGAAGCCTCTCGTTCGACCTCGTCGAAGAACCGGGCCGGTGTGCCGATCTCGACCCGGGGGGCACCGTCGAGGTCGGCCAGGCGTCGGGCTCGTTCGAGCATCTCGGCGGTCGGACCCCCGCCACCGTCGCCGTAGCCGAACGGCGCGAGCGACCACCGGCTCCAGCGGTGCTCGGCGAATCGTTCACTCGCCTCGGCACACTCCGCCGGCGTGATCTGGGCGTTGTAGGTGTCGACCGGTGGGAAGTGGGTCAGGACCCGGGTGCCGTCGAGCCCTTCCCACCAGAACGTGTGGTGGGGAAAGCGATTCGTCCGGTTCCACGAGAGCTTCTGCGTCACGAAGCGGTTCATCCCACCGGCTGCGAACAGCTGGGGCAGGCCGGCCGGGTAGCCGAACACGTCGGGGATCCACATCTCGGTGCAGCGAACCCCGAAACGATCCTCGAAGTAGCGCTGGCCGAAGACGATCTGACGGGCCAGGCTCTCGCCCGACGGCAGATTCATGTCCGACTCGACCCACATGCCTCCGACCGGGATCCATTGCCCTGCGTCGACGTGCGCCGCGATCCGGGTGAACAGATCGGGGTGCCGCTCCTCGATCCAGGCGTATTGCTGGGCCTGGGAACACACGAACCGGTGGTCGGGGTGATCGTCGAGCAGTCGGACCGACGAGGCGAAGGTCCTGGTGCACTTGCGGACCGTTTCGCCCATGGGCCACAGCCAGGCCGTGTCGATGTGGGCGTGGCCGACGGCCATCATCCGGTGGGCGCCGGCCCTCGCCGGAGCGGCCAGTGCCGGTTGCAGCAGCTCCCGGGCCCGACCGACGTCGGGGACCGCGTCGAGTGCAGCGGCGAGGGTGCTCAGGAGTTGGCCTCGCCGAGGATCGGTGAGTGGCAAGGACCGCATGACACCGTCGAGGACGTCGAGGTCGTGGACGAGTGCCTCGGCTTCGGGGTCGACCAGGACCAGTTCGGCCCGCCGGAACCGGTAGATGGGATCGGTTCCGGCGGTCTCGGGGGAACCCATCGCCGATGGCCGGAAGGTCGGGAACGACGGGTTCGAGGCCGCTTCGAGCAGCACCGACACCGGCCCGGGTTCCCCGGCCAACCGAAACGTCGTTCGGCGGGGATGGATCCCCTGCACGGGGCGGCCGGCGCTGTCGACGACCAGGCCCTCACACTGGAATCCGGCGGCGTCGGGGTGGAAACCGAGATCGATCACGGCCTCGACCCGCCCGTTGCGCCACGACGCCGGGATCTCACCATCGAAGCGGAACCAGGTGGTGGCCCAGGGCACACCCCATCGCCGATCGGCGAGAGGTTCGAGTTCGTCGGGGGACGGACCGGAGGACACCTCGACCGGTCGTCGATCGGCGTGGGCCAGCGGCAGCACCCGCTCCCAGAGCTCTCGTTCGATCCGTTCCTCGATGAGCAGGCGTTCATCGTGCACGAGGCCGAACGTAGTCGAGCGCCGGGCCGTGGGTGCCGTCGGTGTCAGCTCAGGCCGGAACGGTCGAACGCGAAGTGGCCGCCGACCATCGTGGCCAGCACTTCGATCTCGGCGATGCCGTCGGGGTCACCGGTGGTCGGATCCCGATCGAGCACGACGAGGTCGGCCAGTTTGCCCGGTGTCAGCGTGCCCTTGCGGTCCTCGTCGAAGGCGGCGTAGGCGGAGCCCCAGGTGTAGGCCCGCAGTGCCTGGTCGGCCGTGAGTGCCTCATGGGGATTGAAGTCGGCTCCCGACGCGGTCCGCTGGTTCACCAGGTCGTGGATCCCGAGGAGGGGGGCACCCTGGACCACCGGGCGGTCGGAACTGCCGGGGACGACGATCCCGGCATCGAGGAAACTGCGTTGGCGGTAGCAGTCGGGGAGGCGGTCGCCGACGGCACGTTGCATCCCGTCCCCGATCTCGGAGATGAACCGACCCTGCGGTACGGGGATCACCCCGAGTGCGGCGATCCGGGCCACGTCGGCGGCCCGCGTCATCCCGCAATGTTCGATCCGATGACGACAGTCGGCGCGGGGGTGGCGTCGCTGGGCCTCGGCATAGGCGTCGAGAACCGAGGAGACCGCTCGATCTCCGATGGCATGGGTGGCGACCTGCCAACCCGATCGATGGGCGTTGATGATCAACGCATGCAGCGTCTCCTCGGGCATCTGGAGGTAGCCCGAGTTCCCGGGTTCGCCCTCGAAGTCATCGAACATCGCCGCCGTCCGGCCGATCAGCGAGCCGTCGGCGAAGATCTTCGTCGGCCCGAACCGGAGCCACTCGTCGCCGAACCCCGAGTGGAGTCCGAGATCGAGGGCGAAGGGCTCGTCGTCGTCGGGGTGGTGAGCTCCGGTGTGGAGGTTCTCGACACTCGGCATCAGGGTCACCCGAACACCGAGCAGCCCGGTGGCGTGGGCCCGTTGGTAGGCGGCGAGCTCGAGCGGCTCCTTGGTGCCGAGGATGCCGCCGACACCGGCCTCCTGGCACGAGGTGATCCCCTGGGACAGATAGACCGCCGACGCGGCGGCGAGATCCTGGACGATGTCGGCCACGGCCATGGGATGGAGCAGGGTTCGCACGAGCCCCTGCGCCTGCTCCTCGAGGAGACCGTTCGGTTGGCCATCGGGGCCGAGTGCCACCACGCCCCCCTCGGGGACGGCGACCTCTCCCACCCGGGCCAGTCGCATGGCAGCGGTGTTCACGACGCAGAAGTGCCCCGACGTGTGATTGAGGAGAACCGGGTTGTCCGGGCTCACCCGGTCGAGTTCGTGCCGGGTGGGATGACGCCGTTCGGCCAGCTTGTTGTCGTCGTAGCCGGCACCGATCACCCAGACCCCGGCCGGCGTGGTGGCAACCCGTTCGGCGATGGCCGAGACGATCTCCTCGACCGAGTGCACGACCGTGGATTGGAGCGGGACCTCGTTCAGGGTTCCGCCGAAGGCACGCATGTGATTGTGGGCGTCGTTGAATCCGGGAACGACGGTCCGACCGTCGAGATCGATGACCCGATCGGCATCGTGGCCCGACAGTTCCCCACGCCGGCCGAGCGCGACGATGCGGTCGCCGACGATGCCCAGGCATTCAACCCGTGGACGCCGGGGATCGATGGTGATGATGTCGGCATTGTCGAGAACCAGATCGAATCGCACGACCCCATGCCTAGCACCTCGCTGAGCCACTACTCAGCAGTACGAGTCCCGGATCGATCGAACCGGCCCGGGGGTCATCTCCGACGGACCGGTCCGAACGGCACCGGGCGCGTCGTCCCCGATCGTTCGACCGTTTCCGAGGATCGGCTCGTCAGAAACGGTCGTTCGAGCGCTTCTTCGGGGGGACCTTGAACGGTGCTTCGAGCAGCGACTCGAAACGAGCGTCGTCGGGCTGCTTCGGCTCGTTCAGTTGGCGGAGATATTCCTTCAGGGCCGCTCGGGCCGCCGGCACCTGGGCGCCCTTGATCCCGGCCGAGCGCGCGAGGGCATCCTTGGCCTTTGCGACCCGGTCCTTGCGCTGCGCCTTCTCGGCGTCGGAGTAGACACCGGCGACCTTGTTGTTGCGGGCGTTCTCCGCCGCGATCCGTCGCGCTTCGGATTCTTGGAGCGAGGTGGGCTTGTTGCTGGGCACGGTCGAGCGATCTCCTGATGGGTGGGGGCGGGGCAGAGCGGGACTCGTGTCCCGTGTCTCTGCCGTTGACGAGGTGCGCTGGAAGCGGCTGACCTCGCGCCCGACAGGGTGATGAGCCTACTGGGCTCCGTCATCGACGTGCGCCGGGTGGGTGTCGACGTCGGGCACCGGCTGTACCTCGAAGGTGAGGCCGCAGACTTCGCACGAGGTCGGCGTGACGCTCCCCAGCGGGCTGTGCTCGACGGGGCGACCACACGACGGGCAGAATCGGATCGCCGCAGGCCCGGCGGAACCGATCTCGCGACCCGTTCCCCGAGGACCGGAGGGCGAGAACCGTGCCAGGACGGGGATCAGCAGTGTCATCGCGGCCACCAGCACCGCTTCGATACCGAGGAGACGGGCGTACCAACCGGTGTCGGGCTCGGCCCAGAGCCCGACGATCACGGTGATCCCCAGGAGCGTGATCAGCACCGTGCCGACCGGCTGCAGCCAACCGAACGGGGCCGGCAAGGCGATCAGGCTCAGGCTCGACGCCACCGAGGCGGCCGCGGCAACCACCAGGAGCGACCCGGCCAGCTTGAACCAGAAGTCATCGCCGGGCTCGGTCCACACGAAGACCACGAAGAGGGCGAAGCCCGATGAACCGGTGATTGCGCCCACCGATGGTGCCGGCCACAGTGCCCGTCTCCGGGCGGCGGGAACGTTGACGAGGACGCTGAGCATCGCCGCCGAGACCAGGAAGCTGGTTCCGAGGATCTTCCTCTGGGTGTCCCCGAAATCGCCCGACAGCAGCGCCCAGATGCCGAGAACCGCATTGGCAACGACGGAGATCACGAAGAGCTGCAGGAGTCGAGGAACGGAACGAGATCTCGCCATGGGTCGATCGTCGCCGGACTGGGCCCGTGGGGGCAGGGCCAAAGGCCTCCTGGCTCCGTCGACCGATCGATCAGGCGAGCGAAGCCGGTCGCCGCCGAACCTCGGTGGCGCCGATGCCACGGTGGCGACGATGAGCCGGCTGGTCGACTCTCGGGCAGACTGTCCCTGGTCGAGCACTGCACGGTCCACCACTGCACGGTGGAAACTGCACAGCCGGAATCTGCACCGCCGACAACGCCTGGAGTTCAGCGTGCCCCACGAAGAGTCACACCGCACCCACCGGATTGGCTGGCTCCGCGCCGCGGTGCTCGGGGCGAACGACGGGATCGTGTCGACTGCCAGTCTGGTGATCGGCGTGGCCGCGTCCAGCGCCGGTCGCAGCGAAGTGCTGGTGGCCGGAATGGCGGGACTCGTCGCCGGCGCCATGTCCATGGCTGCGGGCGAGTACGTCTCGGTCAGTTCCCAGGCCGACACCGAACGGGCCGACACCGAACGGGAGCGGGTGGAACTCCGCGAGGATCCGGAACGGGAATTGCAGGAGCTCAGCCGGATCTACGAGGGTCGCGGGCTGAGCCCGGAGTTGGCGCACGAGGTTGCGGTTGGCCTCACCGCAGCCGACGCACTGGGTGCCCACACCCGCGAGGAACTCGGTATCTCCGAAGCAACGACCGCCCGGCCCGTGCAGGCCGCGCTCACGTCGGCGGCAACGTTCGCCGCCGGTGCCGCGCTGCCTCTGCTCGCGGCCTTGGTGGGTACCGGCAGCACACAGATCGCACTGGTGGCCGTCACGGCCCTGGTGTTCCTCGCCGTGCTGGGCGTGGTCGGCGCCCGTGCGGGCGGAGCACCGGTGCGGAGTGCCGCGCTCCGAGTGACGTTCTGGGGTGCGCTCGCCATGGCGGTCACGGCTGCCATCGGCAGCCTCTTCGGCGCCGTCGTCTGACCGGAGCGCATACCTGGCGGGCAGCCGCTCCAATCGAATCCAGACGGTGCAATCGAATCCAGACGGTGCACTGCCGGGCAGCACCCTGGTCGCAATCCGGGATCTCATCGGGTCCACCGCCCGCCCTGGCCGCGTCCGGTCGACGAGGCGACGATCCGGTCGAACGAATCCTGGTCGAGGTGGACCGGTGTGTAGGTCACACCGAGGCGTTCGAGTTGGCCGATGAAGGCTCGGAGGTGGTTGCTCGATCCTCGTTCGAGCCGGGCGTACACCTGATCGATGTCGGGCTGGTCGCTGCTGCGCAATCGAAGGTCGTTGATGTCCAGTTCCTCGATCAGCGCCCCGACCTGCAGGGCGTCGATCACGGATCGACCACCGAGGGCGACGAGGCGGTCGTACAGGGCTTGGAGATCGGGGTCCAGGAATTCGCCGGGTGCGAGTCCTGCGGCCGGATCAGGAAGCCCGTACCGGTCCAGGAGGTCGGCCACGGCCGCGGTGTGCTTCTGTTCCGAGGCGGCGATGGTGTCGAAGATCGGCAATCCCCAGATGTCGTGGAGGGCGCGGTAGACGTCACCGGCGAGCTTCTCCTCCTCTCGCATGAAGGCCAATCCGTCTCGCTCGGCCGGGCTGAGTACGGCGACATCACGTGCCGTTTCCATCAGGATCGATCGGTCCGATGCCTCGACGCTCGCCGCGACGGCAAGCGCCTCGGCGCGGTTCTCGAAGACGCCGGCGCCGGAGTCCGAGGCGCTCGCAGCAGGGGTTTCCAGGACGGCAGTGCTTTCCAGGACGGCAGTGGCTCCCAGGACGGCAGTGCTTCCCAGGACGGCAGTGCTTCCCAGGACGGCAGTGGCTCCCAGGACGGCGGCTGCAATGGTCGACGACTTCTTGTTCTTCATGTTCTCGTTCTTCATGGTTCGATCGCTCTCTGGTTCTCGGCGGTGGGTCTGCGTTGCTGCCAGTGAGCCACAGCTGTGTGAACCGGACGCGAGTCCGACGATGAAGGTGACATGAAGCAACGGGGGCAACGCTCCTTCATCGGAGCTTCATGAGCGCCGCCCGTCGAGCTTCATGCCCCATTGATGGAATACGGCTGACCAAGAGAACGATCAACGAAAGGAGTGGTCATGAAGAAGACACTCGCCAGCCTCGGGCTGGCCACCGCACTACTCGTCACATCGGGTGCCGCCGTCGTTGCCGCTCAGGACGATGCGAGCGATACCACCCCGACGACGGTTCTGACCGCCGAACGGGTCCGCGATTGCGATCTCGATGGCCGTGACACATTCCGACTCCGGGACCATGACCGCGATCAGCGACACGATGCCGTTCGCGTCGACGTGAGTGGTTTGCCGATGCAGACCCGTGCCCGGGATCAGCAGAGGACGAGTTCGGACCGTGAACGCCAGGCCGGTCCGGCCGCCACCGAACGCGGTGGCCTCGGCCAGGGTGTTGCCGACGGTACCGGCCCGATCCACGATGGTCCGGCCGACGGCACCGGCAACCAGTTCGGACGCGGGCACTGACGACCGCACCGAGTATCGATCCGAGTGAACAACAGCGACCGGGGTCGGGCGACGTGCCTGACTCCGGTCCCGTTCGTAGCATCCCATGATGGCATCGACCACAACACCACGAATCCTGGTCGTCGACGACGAGGAGAGCATTCGGACCTTGGTCGGTTCCTACCTGCGAGCCGAGGGTTACGAGGTCGACACCGTCGACACCGGTGAAGGGGCAGTGGACCGGACCCGCCGCCGCCAGCCCGATCTCGTGGTACTCGACATTCGTCTGCCGGGTATCGACGGCATCGAGGCCCTGCGGCAGATCCGAACGTTCTCCGACGTCTACGTGATCCTACTCACCGCCCGGGTCGAGGAGACCGACAAGCTCATCGGCCTGTCGGTCGGGGCCGATGACTACCTGACGAAACCCTTCAGTCCGAGGGAACTGGTCGCCCGGATCAAGGCGGTCCTGCGCCGCAGTCGCTCGCAACGGCCCAGTGTCGACGACGTCCGGTCCTTCGCGGGGCTCAGCATCGACATGGCCCGGCGTGAGGTCGTCGTCGACGACCGTCCCGTCACCACGACGACCCTCGAACTCGATCTGCTCGCCGCTCTGGCGTCGCAACCGGGGCGGGTGTTCTCCCGTGCCCAGCTTCTCGAAGCGGTCTGGGGTTGGGACTACGTGGGCGATGATCGAGTGGTCGACGTCCACATCCGCAATCTGCGCCGAACGCTCGGCGACGACGCCGCCAATCCGCGATTCATCGGGACCGTCCGCAACGTCGGCTACCGGTTCATCGCCCAACCGGCATGACCATGATGCGAACACTCCGGGGCCGACTGGCCGCTGCGATCCTCGTGGTGATCGCAGCGGTCGCCGGCGTCGGCTACGCCGTGGTCCGATATCTCACGCCCACGCTCTTCGAGAGGCGTATCGCCGGCCGTGGGGGCAACTTCGGCCGAGGTGGGTCATCGGGCAACGCCTACAGCGTGTCCGCCCAGGTCCAGGACGCCTACGACCGTGCGCTCTCGACCGCCGCCATCGTGGCGGCACTCACCGGGGTCGCCGTTGCGGCGATCGTCGCCGGCATTCTGCTCCGGACCCTGCTTCGCCGCCTGCGCGAGCTCGAGGCCGCAACGGGCCGAATGGCCGACGGCGACTACTCGGTGATCGTGCCGGAGCCGACCGAGGAGGAACTCAAGACCTTGGTCGGCTCGATCAACGCCCTCGGCACCAGCCTGCGAACGACCGAGGAGAAGCGGGCGCAACTGGTTTCGGACCTCGCACACGAGCTGCGCAATCCGCTCACCGCGATCGAGGGGTACATGGAGGCCCTGATCGACGGTGTTCTTCCTGCGAACGAAGACACCTATGGCGTGGTGGCCAAGGAGGCGGGCCGGCTCAAACGGCTGACCAACGATCTCTCGCTGCTGGCCAAGGTCCAGGAGTCGGCGTTGGACCTGACGATCACCCGCCTGGACCTGTCCGATGTCGTCTCGGATGTCACCGAGCGACTCCGTCCCCAATACGAATCCAAGGGCGTCGAACTCGTCGTCGACGTCGGCATGCCCCTCGAGGTGGACGGCGACCGTGACCGGCTTGCCCAAGCGCTCACCAATGTCCTCGGAAACGCACTCACGCACACCCCCGCCGGTGGGGCGGTCACGATCACCGGTGTCGCAGTTGGCGAAACGCGTCGGCTCGCGATGACCGACACCGGCGACGGGATACCCGAGGGAAAGCTCGAACTCGTCTTCGAACGATTCACCCGCCTCGACCCCGACGGAGCAGGCATCGGAATCGGGCTCAACATCGCCCGAGGCATCGCCCGAGCCCACGGCGGTGACATCACGGCAACGAGCTCCGGCCGCGGCTCGACGTTCGAGATCAGCCTCCCCCGATCGGGTCAGGCCCGGCGTTTCGCTCCGAACCGGTGACACCGGCGACCGGCCGGTCGTGACGATGTCGATGCCGGTGTGAGCGAGGCGGCCCGGTGTCCGTCGTCGGTGATCGTCTCGCGGACGGCCCCGACCGCCACGGTTCGATCTCGTGCGTTTGCTGCTGGTCGACGGGACACGCGGCTCCGCCTCGCCCGCGAGACCAAGGCACCGATCCGACCACGTCCGGGCGGCGATGGCAAGGCCGACCGGCCGGTCTTCCCCCAGGCGGCACCGTCTGGTCCCGGGGTCAGAGGTCCCTGGATGGCGTGGCCGGCCGGTCGTATCGTCACGACATGATCCCGACGTCCTCGCCGAGAACCCGCTGCCGTGGCTCCTCGAACCTTCCGATCCGGCGGTGCAGGCTTCGGCGCTGCGGGATCTCGTCGGTCGCGGTGCCGACGCACCCGAGGTGCAGCAGGCCCGGTCGAGGGCAATCGAGGTCGATCCGATCGCAGGCATCCTGGCCGCCCAGGACGAGGGACGGCTGGTGGGTCAAGCCCGGGCCGGGGTACGCACCGAAGTACCGCGGGACCGTCTGGAACCTGATGTTCCTCGAACAACTCGGTGCCGATCCCGCCGATGAGCGGATCCAACGGGCGTGTGACCACGTGCTCACCTGGAGTCCGACCGCGATCGGCGGCTTCGGGGCGTCGGGCAGCCACCTCGAGCGCAACCCACCGCCGTCGTCGGCGATCCACTGCCTCAATGGCAATCTGGTGCGGGCCCTGATCTGGTTCGGGCATCTCGATCACCCCACGGTGCAGGCCGCCATCGACTGGGCGGCGAGAACCGTCCTCGGTGAGGACGTCGAGCGGTGGTACCGCTCGGGAACGTCCGGTCCCGGCTTCGCCTGTGCCGCCAACGAGGGGCTCCCCTGTGCGTGGGGGGCCGTCAAGGAGATGCGGGCACTCGCCGCGATCCCGGCCGATCGACGCACCGGCCGAGAGCAGCGGGCAGTGACCGCGGGCGGCGAGTTCCTCCTGTCGCACGACCCTGCCGTTGCCGACTATCCGATGGGCTACGGCAACACCAAGCCGAATCGGTCCTGGTTCAAGCCGGGCTTTCCGTCGGCGTACGTGACCGATGTGCTCCAGAACATGGAGACGCTCGCCGAGCTGGGTGCGGCAGCCGATCCTCGACTCGATCACGCCTACGAATGGCTGGTCGGCCTGGCCGACGAGCACAGTCGCTGGAAGAACCGATACGCCTACACGGGCAAGACCACCGTGCCGATCGAGAAACAGGGTGCTCCCTCGAAGTGGGTGACGTTGCGTGCCTGCACGGTCCTGCGGGCTCGTCACGGCGACTGACGGCGAGATCGTCCCGAGGTTCCGGAGTCGTCGCTCGGGTTAGTGTCGGTCATGGCCAACGTCGAGTCGGACTTCGTCAGCATGGCAACCGGTCGGACCGAGCCACCGAACATCCTGTTCGTGCTGGCCGACGACCTGGGTTGGGCCGACCTCGGCTGCTACGGATCCGAGGCGATCCGAACCCCGAACCTCGACCGCCTCGCGGCCGGAGGGGTGCGATTCACCCACGGCTACTCGGGCTCGCCGTGGTGTTCGCTGACGCGGTTGTCGCTCTACACCGGCCGCCATCCCGGCCGGCTCCAGGCCGGCCTCGAGGAGCCACTGCGGACCCGCTCGGAGAGCAACGGCATCCCGGCCGGTCATCCGACCCTGCCATCGATGCTCCGGGACGCCGGATACGACACGGCCATGTTCGGGAAGTGGCATTGCGGCTGGTTGCCGTGGCACAGCCCGCTCCGCATCGGCTTCGACACGTTCTTCGGCAACCTCGATGGCGCAATGGACTACTTCGAGCACATCGGCACCCTCGGCGAACCCGATCTCTGGGAGGGTGAGACGCCGGTCGAGATGACCGGCTACTACACCGACATCATCTCGGAGAAGACGGCCGAATACGTGGCGGTCGACCGCGACGGTCCGTTCTACGTCCAACTCAACTACACCGCGCCGCACTGGCCGTGGGAAGGCCGGGGCGATGCCGACGTCGGGGCCCGGATCCGCTCCGAGTACGAATCGGGTGCGGTCCCGTTCCCGATCCTCCACAAGGATGGTGGCTCGCTGGCCAAGTACGGCGAACTGGTCGAGGCGATGGACGACGGGGTCGGCATGGTGCTCGACGCCCTCGAGGCTGCGGGCAAGGCCGACGACACGATCGTGGTCTTCGCCTCCGACAACGGTGGGGAGCGCTGGTCGAACAACTGGCCATTCGTCGGGGAGAAGGGTGACCTGACCGAGGGAGGCATCCGCGTGCCGTTCCTCCTCCGCTGGCCCGAGGCGGTGGCACCCGGCCAGCGAACGGACCGGCCCTCGATCACGATGGACTGGACCGCGACCCTGCTCGCAGCCGCCGGTGTCGAGACCCATCCCGACTGGCCACTCGATGGCGTGAACCTGTTGCCGTGGCTCGTCGAGGGGGCTGCGTATCCCGACCACGACCTGTCGTGGCGGATCTCCAGTCAGGGCGCGGTCCGGCGCGGACGATTCAAGTACATCCGTGATCTGCGGGACCGGGCGTTGCTCGGGAACTGGCCCCGTAGACCCGGTGAATACGAGTTGCTCTACGACGTGACCGTGGACGGTCGGGAGGCAGCCGACATCGCCCGCCATCATCCCGATGTCGTCGCCGAACTCCGCGAGGTCTGGAGCCGATACGACGCCGAACTCGTTCCGTATCCCGCCGACCACCCGGGAGTCCCGAGGCACGCCGACGGTGGGCGTCCGGCGGTCAGCGAGGCCGATTGACGGCGCCCGATCCGGGTCCTGTCAGGTCCTCGAACCCCGAAAGGTCGAACCGATGGGTGTGGTGGCCAAGCGCGGAGTCGAACCGCTGAGTCGCCTCATCGAGACGACTGCTCACCGCCGTACCCCGGTAGCCACCCTCCATCCTGGTGGCCATCACACGAAGTTCCACGCCGATTCGGTGCGACTTCGGGCACTCCTGACCGGATCGCACGCTCCGTGAAGCACCGAGCCGGGGAATGCTCGTTCACCGACGGTTCATCCGATTCTGTCGAGCCGACCGACCTTTGCGGTACGGTCACGCCCGAGGAGGACCCACATGGTCGATGACACGGTCCTTGCGCACGACCTGGGGGTTCTGGTCGTCCACGGGATCGGCGAGCAGAAGAGAGGGGAAACCCTCACGCAGTGGGCCGATGCCTTGAGCAGTTGGCTCACCGAATGGTCGTCCCACGACGACCGGAGCACCGTGTCCGAGGTCGTGCTCACACGGGCGTCCCTGAGCCCCGAGCGCGGTATTCCGGCGAACGCCACGCTGAGTCTCGCCTTCGAAGCCGAGGCTCAGGCGAACCAGCAATGGTTGATCGCCGAAGGCTGGTGGGCCGGAGCGTTCGAACCTCCGAGATTCTTCGAGTTGTGGAGCTGGAGCTTCAAGTCGGTGCCGGCGACGGCCGCCATGCACGCCAACGCACTCATGGGAACCGCCATTCGGCGTCGACGGCTCGAGCAGGGATGGGCCCGGCTGGTCGCAGACGCCCGCATCGTCGGCCTCGTGTTCATCCTCGTGCTGCTGGTCCTGCTGTCACCGGTCATTCTCCTGCTCCTCACCGCGCTCCTCATCGTCGGCATCGTTGCGTCCGCGCTCCCGATCCTCTCGCTGCGAGAAGCTGTCACCAAGGCCCAGTTGGTCGCCGTCGGCACCATCGGCGACAGCCAGCGACTCGTCGAGAGCCCGACGCAGGCGGCCGCGATCAAGGCACCGATCGTCGACGGATTGACTTGGCTCCGCTCCCAGGGTTGTCCCCGCATTGCGGTGCTCGCCCACAGCCAAGGAGCAGCGGTCACGTACAAGGCGCTGGTCGATCTGGCCAATGAGCACCACGGCCCGTTCGACCGGATCGACACGTTCATCACCATCGGTTCGGGTCTCCCGAAGGTCCATGCGCTCGAACACCTCAGCAAGGAACGAGGGCTCCAGAACCTCCGGACGGCCGCCCTGATCGTGCCGGTCGCGGCGCTCACGACCACCCTGAGTGTCCTCTACCTGGTCAACTGCCACGCAACCTTGGTGTTGGGCGGTACGGCGGTGATCGCCGGAATCGGGTCCCTGTGGGCGCTGAAGACCGTGATGCAGCAACGTCGAAAGCCAGGCGAGACGCCGACCGCCGGAATCGTGAAGCTTCTGGCCGGCGGGACGAAGAAGCTGACGACGCGGCACCAGGTCGGCCTGTTCGCCGTCGTGGTGCTCTTGGCCCTCGTCCCGAACGGAGTCGGAATCGTGGCCTTCCTGGCGCTGGCCTCATTTGCTCTGGGCGTGTTGGCGTTGGCGATCATCGCTCTGGTCGAGATCCCGCTCATCCCCAACGATCTCGATGGTGCCACCGGCCGATGGGTCGACCTCTATGCCGCCAAGGATCCCGTCCCGGCCGGGCCGACCCGCACGACGAACGCCGCCCGACCCGAGTCGTGGCGGGTGTCGAACCTCGGGTCGGTCAGCCGCGATCACACGACCTACGTCGCCAACGCCGACGAATGTCTCACCTACATCGGGATCGAGCTCCTCGAAGCAGTCGGTCTTCCGATCCAAGCGGATTCCATGCGAACCGAGAACGCGAACTACGGGTATCGACGCCGATGGCGCGTCGGGTGGCGTGCATTCGCCACGTGGACCATGGTGGCGGCGACCGTCGCGTTTGCCGTTGATCGCTGGGGTAGTCCGGACGATGCGCTCGTCGACGGCTACGGACGGTTCCTGGGCCCGTCCTCGTCGGTCGTGACGTTCCTCCCCAACGGGTTCGCCGGGATCATCCCCGATGAGTTGTCGCCGCCCGTCATCGAGGTCGTCTCGATCGTCTGTTTCGTCGTACTCGGCGCAGTCGCGATCGGGCTCGGTCAGGCGTTGTGGAACACCTGGAACCGATTCGAGTCGCTTCGGGAGGTCCGTTCCAATTTCCGTCGCCAGGATGACGATGTCCCGATGCAGTTCCGCGTCATGATCGCCTACCTCGCCCTCGTCCTGGCGCTGGCGATCAAGCCGGCCTGGGCATGGAACCAATGGTGGGCCGCCGGCGTCGAGCCGACACGAGCCGGCACCGAGCCGGCCCGGGGAGGTACTCTGCCGCTTCTCGGATTGCGAGCCGAGCATCAACTGGCCTGGCGATTGACCGCTGGCATCGCGCTGATCGGTTTGGCCCTCCTGGCCGGCCGCTACCTCTCGAGGTTCCTCAGCCGGTCGGGTATCCGCCGGTGGGTGGTCGGTCACAGCGCGAGCCGCGTCGATGCCCTGGTTCCCTTCGGTTACTACCAACTGGAGCTCGGCGAGACCGATGCGGCGCTCGCGACCTTCGAGCGGGCAATCAAAGCGGCTGAGATCCTCCACCAAGACGACACCGACGCGCTCGGCGCCCATGCATACGGCTGCGATCTCCGGGCCCAGGAACTTCGCCGCTCGTCGAGCGAGGACCGGAGCAGGATCCACGAGCTCGAAGAGCAGGCCGGGAAGGAGTTCGCCGCTGCGACCGCTGCAGACCGCAGACCGTCGATCGAGACACTCGTTCGATACGCCAACTATCTGCAGGCCGTGCGCAACGACAGCGAGGCGGCCCGCGCGATGCTCGACCGCGCCGGGGAGAAGAACCGGTGGAATGGTCGGTACCTGGGAGCGCTGGTGGCGCATTGCCATCCGGTCGGCGATCCGTCCCTCGCGGTGGCCAACCTGGCAACCGAGGCGGGGGAATACCATGCCTCACTGCTCCCGGAGGAGAAGCTCGAGATGCTGTTCAACCTGCTGGTGGTGAAAGGGCCCCTCACCCAGACCACGAGTGAGCGAGCCGGAATCGATCGTATGTTGGACCAGGGTCTACGCGCCCCTGGCGCCGATCTTCGGATTGCCTTGAAGAAGCTGCCAGGACCCTGGAGTGAGGAACAGGCTGCGGACCTCCGAGCCCTCGCCGCCACCATTCAGGGCCTGGAGCCGACGGTTGCCGATGAGACCGAACGGTTCCATCGTCAGATCGCGAAGTCGCTGAGGCGGCAGCGAACGTCGTCGGCACCAAGGCGAGATGATGCGTCGACGGCGAGCACCGAACGGGTGTCCCGATGACCGAACTGCCCTCGGGGATGTTGACCTTCCTCTTCACCGACATCGAAGAGAGCACACCCAGATGGGAGGCCGACCCGGTCGAGATGCGGGCGATGCTCGCCCGTCACGATGCCATCCTCTCCGAGGTCGTTGCCGAGCACGACGGCGTGATCTTCAAGAACACCGGCGACGGAGTCGTTGCCGTGTTCGTCTCGCCGGACCGGGCCGCCCGGGCCGCGATCGCCGGCCAGCGCCGACTGCAATCCGATGACTGGGGTGGCAGCGAGCGGCTGCGGGTCCGTATGGGCGTTCACATGGGGGAGGCCGTTCCGGCGGGCGGCGACTATCACGGTCGGACGCTCAACTGGGCATCTCGGGTGATGGACGTGGCCAACGGTGACCAGATCGCCGTGTCGAGTCGGGCGGCGTCGTTCTTCGATGACTTCGACCTGGTCTCGATGGGAGAACACCAGCTGAAGGGCATCGGCACCGACAGCATCAGTCTGCTGTCCTCTCCTGAGCTCGTCGTCGATCAACGCCCCCTGCGGGACAGGATCACCCCGGCGTTCAACCTGCCGGTCCAACCCCACCGCCTCATCGGACGCGATGACGAGATCGACGAGATCTCCTATCTTCTCGATCGACACGCGGCCGTCACGGTCGTCGGCACCGGGGGCGTCGGCAAGACCCATCTCGCGATCGATCTCGGCCACCGGGTCGCCCAGCGGTTTGCCGATGGCGTCGTCCTCTGCGATCTCGTGCCACTCAACGACGGTGGGTCGGTCCCCGACGCCGTCGCCGAAGCGCTCGGAGCCCGGGCCCAGCCGGGTATGGGATTGACCGAGAGCATCATGAACTACCTCGAGGGTCGCCATGTCCTGTTGATCTTCGACAACTGCGAACACGTGGTCGAAGCCGTCAAGGAACTCGGAATCCGGATCCTCGAGCTCGACGGCCCGAAGATCCTCGCGACCTCACGGCAACCGATCGGCTTGCCGGCCGAGCAGCTGTTCGCCCTTCACCCGCTCGACGCCGACACCGACGGCGTTGCACTGTTCGTGGAGCGGGCATCGGAG
Source organism: uncultured Acidimicrobiales bacterium (assembly GCA_963700755.1). Taxonomy (GTDB): domain Bacteria; phylum Actinomycetota; class Acidimicrobiia; order Acidimicrobiales; family SZUA-35; genus JBBQUN01. The sequence continues at coordinate 205,698 of CAVOYW010000011.1, read as the reverse complement.
CGGGACCGATCCTTCCGGCCGACCGGGACCGAAATCGAACAGATCCGTGAGATCTGCGGACGGCTCGACGGCATCCCGCTCGGGATCGAGGTGGCGGCAGCGTGGGTCCGCGTCCTCGCACCGGCCGAGTTGGTCGCCCGTCTCGACGATCGATTCGAGACACTGCGACAGAGTCAGGCCGGAGGCCGACGTCAGACACTGCAGGACACAGTCCGGTGGTCCTACGAACAGCTCGACCCGCCACAGTCGATGCTCTTCGACCGACTTTCGGTGTTTGCCGGGGGTTTCTCGCTGCAGGCAGCCGAACGTGTCTGTTCCGACTCCTCTCACCTGGCCGAAGGTGCGGTGCTCGAACTCCTGCTGGCCCTGGTCGACAAGTCCATGGTCGAGAGTCACCGGATCGGCGGGCAGACCCGGTTCTCCCTCCTCGGTACGCTTCGCCAGTTCGCCAGGGAGCAGCTCGAAGCGGCGGGGGACCACACGGCGTTCGGTCAGCGCCACGCCGCGTACTACGCCGATGTCGCTCGAGAGCAGGAGGCTCTGCTCATCACCGACCGTGAGGCCGATGTCTGGGATCTCCTCGATCGCGAGTGGGGCAACCTGCGGGCCGCCTTCGAGACCTTGCTGGCTGCCAACGACGTCGATCGGGCGGTGGAGCTGGTCCTCGATCTGGGCTACTTCTCGGCCCTGTCGATGCGGTTCGAGACATTCGCCTGGATCGACGATCTGCTGGAAGTGGCCGAACTCGACGATCACCCCGACCTGGGCTCGATCCATGGACTCCGGGCCCTGGCGGCCTACCTCACCGTCGATGACGCCGCGGTCCCCCTGGCCGAGAAGGGGCTGGAACTCGATCCCGCAGATCGCTTCGGCTTCTGCCGGCTCGCCTTGGCGGCGGTCGCGCTCAACAACACGCTCGCCGATGACGCCGGCGATCACCTGACCACCGACTGGCTCGAACAGCTCGGACCTGCGTCGGCGGTATCCAGCCGGCTCTGGGCCGAAGGAATGCGGGCATTCCACCTCTGCACCACCGGTGACCCAACCGGGGCAGCGGAACACGCTGCCGCGCTCCAGCGGCTCGCAACGGAATCGGGCAGCAGCTCGGCGCTCGCCTTGTCGCACTGGGCCCGCGGCATGGTGGCAACCTTCACCAGCCTCGAACAGGCCATGGATCAATGGGACCGCGGGCTCGACATCGCGCGTTCCCTGAGACCGGTGCACCTGATCGTGCATCTCATCACCGGCTTGCAGCTGCACTTCACGGCATCGCGTGGCGATCTCGATGTGGTGCTTCGGCGTACCGTCGACAGCCTGGAGCAGGCCGCGAGCAGCACTACATCGCGGGACCAGCCACCTCTTCGGTGTGACGGCGATCGTGGCCTGCCGCTGCGATCGGGCCGACGTCGCCGCTCGCCTCCTCGAAACCATGGTCGCTCACGGGCACCAGCCGCGGCACAACGCCGTCGCCGCGGTCGAACGGATGCTGGGGTCCGGCGCGCTCGACGGATCGACGACCCCCCTGTCGATCAACGAAGCGGCGGCGCTCGCCATGGCAACACTGAACGAGGAACTCGAACGGCGGACGAGTCCACCGACCCGCTCCGACTCGATCGACCTCGATCGCGACGACGACCTGGACGTGAAGGCATGAAGGCGACCTCGGCTCACCCGGCTCCCACGCCCCGTGGATATGTCGCGCTCACCGCCGACGAGAAGGCCGAGTGGCTGTGGCGGGAACTCGTGACATCCCGAGATGCCGACCCCGTTCTGCGACCCGGGCTCGAGGCGGCGAAGCCGTTGACGATGCTCCGGGTCGTCGCCCGTCCAGCGGTGCTCGAGGACACGTTCGAGCGCGGTGACGATCTGATGGACCCGGACCGTCCGAAGATCATCCATGCCCAGGGAGCCATCGCGCTGCGTCGCCTACGAGGCAGCGGCTCGAGCCCATACACGGGTGTCCTGGGGCCACCGCCAATGGGCGGCGCCATCGGGATCGTGCGGCTCTCGCTGGCGATCCCGCCGAAGGGACGGGCCGCGTTCACTCCCGGAATGGGCCTGAAACTGCTGATCGATGGGCGACCGTCGCTCGATCTGCTCGCCATGAACCACACCGTCGGTCAGGGCCGCGATCTCAACTTCTTCTCGAACACCTTCACCAACGATCTCCGCACGGCCCACAACGAGTTGCGGCCACCTCAGAAGGTGATGAAGTTCTTCTTCCGGCGGGTCGCCCCCGAGCCCCGCTGGTTGACGATCGACCATCTCGCAACCGTGACCCGCGCCGGCGCCACGGTTGCGAACCCACTGCCTCCCCAGCGCCTGGTCTTCCGGCCGAACGACGACGTCCGGTTCGTCTTCCGGGGGCACGAGGCCGAAGACTTCCGGGACACCCTCCACCGGATCGAACCCGGTTCGATCCTCTACGACGTCGAGGTTCCCGGCGAGGCCCGTGAGGAGCCATCGGAGGTGATCGGCCGGCTCCGGCTGGTCGAGCGGTTCGCTTCGACCGAGGCGAGCGACCGGTTGTTCTTCCGTCACCTGACCGACCCGAGCAATCGGCGGCTCAGAAGCTGATCGATGCCTCCCATTGGCGGGGCTGCATCGTGTGGAACGCAACGGGCCGGCGGGCGTTGCGAGCGGCGAGGTCGGCATCGATCCCCCGCAACGTGTCCTGGAGGTCCGTGACGGCTCGGGCCAGACGAGGGTCGTCGATGAAGCGGTCCGGATTGATGGTCATCAGGTTGTTGCCGGCCACGTTGAACGAACTCACGTAGGCCGCCTGTTCCATCAGCAGCACATCGCCCGCCTTGGCAACGGGCCGTGACGCATCGGGATCCGTCAACGCCCGGAGGTGCTCCATGCTGACCGTGAGCTTGTCGTCGGGCTCCTGAGAACCCAGAAGGGGCGCCAGGTTGCCGCAGACCTCGTGGATGACGTTGTTGTAGAGCACTGCGGTCATCAGGTCCTCGAGGTCGCCGCGAGTGCGCAGCACCGGGATCGATTCACTCCCCGGGAGGACGTCGCGTAGCACCCGGTACCACTCGTCGAGGTGGCGGTCGTCGACGACCTCGTTGTCGTCGTAGCCGAGCTCGTCGAGGTAGCGCTGTGACGACGGCTTCGAACGTGGGCCAGATCAGGCGAGCATCGGCGGCGTAGGGGTGATCCGGAATCTGTTCGATCTGGCGCCGGGCCAGATCACGCGGCACGTGCCAGTCGTCGAAGTCGAACAGTTCGGCGGCGTTGTTCATCAGCTTGTTGACGTCGGAGAACGACAGGAAGTTCGAGCGGATGAAGTAGCTGTTCGCCGTAAGGAGTCCGTCGTAGGCGAAGTGGTTGACCTCGAGGGTGCCGTAGGTGAAGAAGTCCATGAAGGGGCGGAGGGGATGCCAGACCGGCAGGGTGGCGGCGGCAACGGCGTAGGCCTCGCCCACCATGAGGTGTGTGTTCAGGAGGTGGCGGACGAAAGCGGCGCATCGGGCGTCGAGTCCGTTGACCACTCGTTTGGCGTCGTCCCAGCCGGAGTCGCCCGGCCGGTGGGTGAGTGGACCGACCGAGATCCATGCCGGCTGCAGTGCCCCGTCTCGAACGACGAAGCGAGCGACCACCGGCTCGCAGATGCCGGCGAAGAGCTTCGAGAAGTCAAGATCGAAGTAGAGGTCGGCGGCCACATCACCCTGCGTCGGATCCGGTTCCACCTTGGTCAGCATGAACGGGTTCGGGCCCTGGAGCCGAAGACGCACGAACGTCTCGTCGGCCGCCGGCGGCCCCCAGGCGGGCACGGACGAATCGAACAGTGCGGTCCACCTGCTGTCGGGCGACCAGGGCAGTGCCGGATCCACCGGCGCCCGGCCGTAGAGCAGCCAACCGAGCTTGCCGACGGCGTAGTACGGGACCTTGTATCGCAGCGGCAGGTGGGCTTCTGGTGGAAGACGCTCGGGCACGAGCAGCGATGCCGGAAGCCATCCGATGTCGGTGTACTTGCGGGCGGCCGGGACGAGCCGCGGCGCAGGCGAGGTCGGCACGCGTCGGCGACGGAACGTCGTTCGACTCTTCTGCTCGAGCACCCGACGATGAGACTTGCGCATGGCCACCAGGCAGGAGACCTTGACCCGGTCGGGGAGTGTCGGGCTCGAACTCGTCTGCAATGACAACCCCACGATTCCTCCTGCTCGACCGGAAAGCCGGCGCGTTCCTTGCCATCGTTGCACGGATCGGTGCCGAAGGACGTGGTGGAGCTGGGGGTGGTGTCCGGCCCCGGTTGCAGTCTTGGACGATCGAGGGCCACCCCGTAGGATCCGCGCCATGACCCAGATCGCCCCCGAGACCGGATCAGCCGGAGGCGATCCGGCCCGCAAGCCCCGCTCGGGTGGCACGTTCCGCTCCCTGTCCGAACCCAACGTACGGATGTATCTGGGCTCGTTCGCTGTGTCCGGTGTCGGAACCTGGGCCCAGACGACCGCCCTCGTGCTGCTGGTCCAGTCGCTCGGTGGGAGCGGATTCGAGCTGGGGCTGATCACGGCGTTCCAATTCCTCCCGCTCCTGCTGATCGGCCTGTGGGCCGGCTCGGTGGCCGACCGGGTCGACCGGTATCGCCTGACCATGCGGCTCCAGGCCGCCATGACGGTCCACTCGGTGGTCCTCGGCGTACTCGTTCTGACCGGCGTGCATTCCCTGCCTGCGCTCTACGTGCTCACGGCGATCGGTGGCACGCTCTCGGCGTTCGACAATCCGACGCGCCGCACGTTCCTGACCGAATTGGCGAGGCCGGAAGACCTCGCCAACGTCACATCCCTTTCCACGTCGGTCATGACCGGATCGAGGATGATCGGGCCGCTGATCGCCGCCGCCATGTTCGGCACGGTCGGGGCCGGCTGGGTGTTCATCGCCAACGGCGCCACGTTCGCCGTGATGCTCGTCGGCCTCCTACGGATGGACGTCGGTCGCTTCCGCCGGATCGCCACCGCGCAACGATCGGCCACCCCGATCCGGGACGGTCTCCGGGCCGTGTGGGCCGACCCTCTGCTGCGCCTGCTGATGGTCGTGTTCGCGATCGTGTCCACCTTCGGTTTCAACACCCTGGTGGCGCTGCCACTGGTGACCGACCAGTTGCTGGGTCGGGACAAGGCCTTCTTCGGCTACCTCCTGTCGTCGTTGAGCGCCGGCAACGTGCTGGGGTCGCTGTTCGTCGCCCGCCAGGTCGAGGTCTCGCCCCGGATGGTCTACGGGGCTGCCGGTGCTCTCGCCGCCATGCTGTTCCTGGGTGGGATCTCCACCAACACGGCTCTCACGATGGGGGCGGTGGCGGTGCTCGGCTTCGCCAGCACGAGCTTCGTCAACTCGACCACCGTGATCCTGCAGCAGCGTTCGAGCGAGCAGATGCGCAGCCGGATCCTGGCCCTGTCGGCGGTGCTCTTTCTCGGCTCCACCCCGATCGGCGGGCCCATCACGGGGGTCGTCGGCGATACGTTCGGCGCCGAATGGTCGATGCTCTACGGCGCGATCATCTGCGGAGGCGCGGCCCTCGGGGGCGCCCTCCTCGCCGAGCGAGCGGCACGGTCCTCGATTCCGGGAACTCGGTGAGTATCGAGTTCGTCATCCACCCTGAACGGCACCTCGGCCGCCGGGGTCGGCGCCCCCGAGACTCGTCGAGCCGTCAGTCCCGGATGGCGGCAGCCCGATCCGCCGTGGACGCACGCAACTGTTCGGCGATCTCGGGGAACTCGGCGAGCAGGGTTCGGAACTCGTGGACCGACATGACGCCGATCCACAGGTCGGTGTCGGTGGTGACGGTGGCAGATCGCAGGTCGTTGCCGACCCCGGCCGCTTCGAGCAACGCCATCTCACCGAAATGGTCACCGGCTCGCAGTGTGGCCACGACCTCGCCGTCGACGGTCACCGTGGCCGAGCCGTCCAACAGCACGCCGAACTCCCTGCCGATCTGGCCCTGAGTGGTGAGGACCGTACCGGCCGACACCTGCACCGATGTCGCGAGCTGGTCGATCCTGCGTCGCTGGTCGGCGGTGGCCCACCGGAACAAGTCGGCCGACGAGGTGCGGTGGCTCGTCGAACTCTTCGGGTCTTTCGCCGCAACGGCTCCCATCGTCTGCACGACCAGCACATCGCAGGGGGCAAGGCGAAGGACGTCGTTGGCGACGGTTCCGAGCACTCGTTTCGCACTCTGCACTCGGCGATTCCCGACCACGATCAGCGAGGCGTCGAACTTCGCCGCTTCGGCGCAGATGGCCTTCGCCGGGTCCTTCTCGCCGATGGCGATGGTCGCATCCGGCACCTTGAGGTCGAGCCTGATGCGCTGCAAGGACTGTTTGGCCTCTTGGGTCCAATCCTCGAAGAACTCCTCACTGCCATGACGGATCGTTCCCGAGTGACCCGGCTTCACGGCCATCACGAGATGAAGCGATTCACCCAGTGACGACGCGATCGCGGCGGCCCGCCGGGCGGCATGCAGCGCCGTCTCGCTGTCATCGACCCCGACAACCACTCCACTCATGGCTGTGTCCCCGTTTCACTCATGGCTGTGTCCCCGTTTCACTCATGGCTGTGTCCCCGTTTCACTCATGGCTGTGTCCCCGTTTCACTCATGGCTGTGTCCCCGTTTCACTCATGGCTGTGCCCCCATTTCGACCTGGCCGGCGAACCCGATGTCCCCGAACCCCTGTTGCCACTCTTACCGAGTCACACCGACCTGTCCATGACCGACATCACAGGGTCGACGATTCCGTGCGATCCGTTCTGGGATCCTCAGGGTCGGGCGATGGGGGAGATGAAGCCCGGAGGTTTGACCGCCATGACGGAACAGCAGACCTCGGTCAGGATCCGTTCGGCGGTATTGCCCATGAGAAGCCCTCGCAGACCGGTCCTGGCCACGGTTCCGAGGACCAGGAGATTGATGCGGTATCGACCGACGAAGTCGGGGATGACCTCGGCCGGAGCTCCGTGAACGACGTGTACCTTCCAGTGGGCGCCTTGGTCCTGCGACGGTATGAGGAGGCGGAGGACGTCGGCATAGCGCTCGGCCCGTTCTTCGCGACGGATTCGTTCGATCTCGGGTTCGGAGTAGCCGCCGTACAACGGTGATCGCAGCAGATGCTCGGTCGAGATCTCGAATGCGTGCCCGACGTGGAGCTCTCCGTCGTGGATCCGGGCCAGCGATGCCGCGATCTCGAGGATCGTCAGGTTCAGTTCGGTCTCGTCGGGGTCGGGATCGACGGCGGCGAGAACCCGCAGCTTCCTGGCTCGTGTCGGTCGGATGACCCAGACCGGGCACGGGCACTTCCTCAGGAGTCGGTTGATCGTGGCCGCGTCCCCGCAGTCGTCGTCGGTGGTGACGACGACGAGATCATGTCCGGCGGCGAGCACCTGGACGACCAGCGTGAGAGCGGGGTTTCCCGGCTCGACGACCAGGTCGGCGAAGTCGGCTCCACCACGCGACGCCAGTTGGGTGAGGCGGCGCCGTTTCGCGTCGTGGTCGGCGGCAGCCAACTGCTCGAGTACGTCTCGGTGCCGAGTCAACCGGTTCGGTTTGGGGGGTGGCTCTGATGCGCTGAACAAGGTGAGCGTGGCGTCGTTGCGGTGCGTGAGATCGACGATTCGGCGCAGTGCCGCGGGATTGTCGCGTTGCCCGAGCGGGCTGAACAGGATCGATTTGAATCGGTGCATCGCGTTCCGAACTCACGCATCGACGTGTGGTCGACGGGTGACGTGTGATTGACGTGTGATGCAAGTTTCCGTGGACCCCACCGGCCGGCCAAGGGGCAAAGGTCATCCGGCGCGCCGGGCACCGAGTCGACGAACGCGGACGAAATCGACGAGTCCCTCAACCCGGTAGAGGGGGAGCAGGGCGAAACCGAGTCCGTTGTACGAGAAGAACACGAACATGGTGGTCAGGGTCCCGAGGTGGAACAGCAGGATGCTGGGAACCCACAGCCGGCGAAACCAGCCGCCGAGCAAGGCCAGCGGGGCGAGCAGTTCGACGCCCAGACCACCCAGGGCCATCGGTCGGAGGAGCCAGTCCTGTCCGATGACGAAGGTCGACAACGGCGGCCTTGGCTCGCCCAGGAGATCCAGGCGGGTGGCCGAGTAGCCGATGTGGTTGGCGAGCGTCGTGCCATCGACCCACGCCGAGCCGGAGACGCGGATCTTGGCCACCGCGGCCAGCAGGTACGTCACCACGGTGACGATCGCCAACAGGCGAACGGGCCAGCCGTAGCGAATGGCGGGAGACCGGGTCGGCCGGTCGGCGTTGCGGGCATCGACGCTCAAGGCGTCGGCGGCAGGGGAGCACCCCAGCAGCAGGAGATGCAGGGTGACGAGGTGTTCGAAGTGGAGCATCTGGCCCCATGAGGCGTGATAGGTGGCCCACGCCAGGGTTGCCAACGAGAAGACGGGTCCGCTGAGTCGGAAGGCGGCGCCGGCCACGAAGGCCATTCCACTGATCACCGAGATGACGTACAGCGACCACAGGGCCGGGGCCGGGACGGGCCCATCGAGGAGTCCGGCCAGACCGACCGGCTCGAATTGGGCGGCCGACCGGTCGGCGAGGCGAGCGAATTCGCCGGTGCTGATGAAGACGTTGGCCAGCGCGTAGCCACCGACGGCCAGGCGCAGCACGGCCAGACGCTCGGGTGGAGCGGGGCTCAACAGCCAGGCGTCGACGCGACGGATCGGTCTTGCCGGGAACGTCATCATCGGGGCACCTCGCAGGTGGCGTGCACGCTGCGTTCCTGCAGTGACGGCTCGCCCTGGAGTCGGGCGATGGTGTCGTGCTTCTCGGTGGCGATCTCCACCTCGGCGACTGGCGGGTCGACCCGCGTTGCGATGTCGGAGCAGACCAGGTCTGCCTCTCCCCGTCGGACCGCGTCGTTGAGGAAGGACTGGGCGATCAGCCGGTCCCGACTTCCCGCAATGGTCAGGGCCGAGAACGACGTTCGGTTGCCCTGCTGGTCGAGTCCGGAGGCCGTGACGAACGTGCTGATGTTCGATCGCGTCCCCGAGTACATCGGGTAGGTCGACAGGGGGAGGCCGTCTTCGTTGCGGATCGCGGGGAACAGGAGGGCGGCGACCAGCCCGACCGTGAGGCCACGACGGACCCGACGGGCAACCGTTTCGCGATCCACCGCTTCGGCATCCGGGCACGATTGCGGAACGGCCGATCGCGGGTTCATCTCGCCAACAACGCTCCTCGAAGGTGGTTTCCGTGCCCGCGGCGCCGGTTGGCGCCGAGACGTCAGAGTCGGACCATACCCTCGTGAAAATACCATGCGGAAGAGGTGCTTCGGGCGCGGGTCTTTGGTGGGTTGCCGGGAAACGGCTCGGAGACGGCGGTGGTACTCGCATACTCGAACTCGGCCCGGGATCGTCGACCAGCGCGGGTCGGTGTGATCAGTGGTTGAAGTGAGCCGCCTGTTGCAGGGCGTGGGTGCGCAGCATGGCCAGGACCGCGTTCGCAACATCGTGGTTGGGTCGTTGCTGCAGCACGTGATGGGCCAGCGCGTCGCGGAGGTCGGCCAGGGACACCGGATCGTCGTCGGCCATGAACTCACCGGCGAGTGCCGGCAGGATGCGCAGCGATTCCTCCTGCGAGCCGGCCAGGATCCGATCGACCTCCTTGGCGATGTTGAACCGCTCGATCATGTCTCCAACGATGGTGGTCACACCCCGCCCGACCAAGAGCCGAAGGTCCTGCCCGGTGTGCCTCCCGGAGGCCCGCCCCTGGTCTGTCCTCAATCCTCGACCGGTGGCAGGGCGGCGATCGTGGCCACGAACTGGCGCATCGGCGTCCCGGCCAGCTCCTCACCGGACGCCGGGAGGTCGAACTCGACCCGGGCCACGCCGGCCTCCTGTGCCTTGATGCGAGCACCGTTGGCACGCAGCGGCCCGAGGATGTCCTCGTTCTCCCACAGCACGTCGGCGGTGAACACCTCGATGCCGTCGGCAACGGCCTCGTCGATCAACGCGGCGAGCAGGCGGGTCCCGACACCACGGTGTTGCCAGCCGTCGATCACCGTGACCGCGGCGTCGGCCTGTGTCGGGTCTGTTCGGTCGCGGACCCAACGGGCGACACCGATACCTCGCAGCGACGGCGTGTCGATCGAGTAGGCGATGAGTGCGAATCGTTCGTGGTAGTCGAGGTTCGTCAGGTAGTCGAGCATGGATTCCGACAGTCGCCGTGGGGGCGAGAAGAACCGACGGCGACGCGAGAACGCACTCAGCCGGTCGTACTCGCGTGCGAGTTCGTCGCGGTCGCCGGCGACGAGCCGACGGATCATGATGGTGGCGCCGTCGGCGAGTGTGAGTCGACGGGCGCTCGCGGTGACGGCGGTGGTCGGTCGGGACTGACAGACGAAGCGCTGCGGGCAGCCGGCACAGGCGATGGTGTCGACCTCGGTCCACGGCTCGGTGTGCCGCTCCCAGCAGCGGCCACAGCGATCGCAGACGACACGACCCGAGTACTGATCCGCTCCGGCGTCCCACAGCAGATCGTGATCGCACGCCGGGCAGGTGGAGCGAGCCGACGAGGTTGGTCGGGGCCGGGCCATGGACGCCGACCGTAGCGGTTCCTGGGCACGCCGGTACGCCGGGCGGTCAGTGCTCGGTCGGGCCCAACCGGAAATCGCCGACGGTCCCGCTGCGGCCTCGCCCCCCACGGGGATACGGCCGCGCCGAATCCGACGACGAGTCACATGGTCTGATCGAAGCTGCAGGGAACGCGACGACGCCCGTTCACGGCGCGAAGGCGAGCAGATTCACGGTTCGATGGCGACTGGCGAGCAAGGCGTAGGCGATGCCGGCGAGACCGCGGAAGAGGGTGGGGTCGAGGTAGTCGATCGGCGACTCGCCGACGAGCGTCCCGAGGTCCCATGCCCCCACGAGGAAGTCTCGCAATGGGGCTGCCTCGAGGTGATGCCCGGCCAGCGACAGTGCCGCCAGTCGTCCGGCGGTCCCGCAACACAAGCGATCGATCTCGCCGATCGGTCCGGCCGTGGTGGCCCGTGCCACGGCGTCGTACTGGGGATCCGGTCCCGCCGCGAGGTAGCCGGCCGTGCCCCAGCACCAGCTGAGATCGGCTCGTACTTCGCCATTCTCACGGTGGACCCGGGCAGGAACACCGCCACGGTCAGCGATGCGGTGGCGCTCGACCTCGCCCAGGCGGTCGGCGACGGCGAATCCCTGATCACCTCCTGCACGACGAAGGGCGAGGCGGACGCCGAAGCTGCCGTGGGCGATGCCGAGGCGATGGTGTGGTGCGACGTCCGCGATGCGATCGCGTCGATCCAACTCGGTCGCGATCTGCTCGGCCAGTGTCTCGGCCCGGTCTCCCAGGGTGGCGTCACCGGCCAACTCCGCGACGGTGGCGGCGGCCAGCGCCACCCCGGCCCAGCCGCCGATGAGATCGAGTTCGTCGTGACGGTCGATGAGGACTGGATCGGTCAGGACCGTTCGAGCCGCCCGCGAGACGAGCTCATCGTCGCCGACGATCGAGCCGACATGGGCTGCGGCGTAGGCCCAACCAGAGCGGCCGCCGGCCAGCCCGCCCGCAGGCCCAGGTCCCTCGGGAGGCGCGAGCAGGGACTCACCGGTTGCGACGCACACCCGAGCGAGCTCGGCTGCTCCGGGAACGTCGAGATGTGCGCTGACCGCAGCGAGCGAAAGGCCGATGCCGGCCGAACCCCGGTAGAGATCGCCGCCGCTCAACCACGGGCGAAGCAGGGTCGACGGGCCTGCCGGGTCGGCGATCAACCAACGTGGAACGCCATCGATCTCCAGCGCCGAAGCCATGATCGCCCGGGTCATCGAGATGATGGTTGCATCCGTGTGTTCGTCGGAGGCACGAGGCGCCGGGCCGAATCTTTCCGGCGTCGCTCGGGTGCCCCGACGATGGCCCTGGAGGGCGATACCGATCATGGCGACCTGGCGGTTGCGATGATCGACCGAGGCAATGTTGTCCCGTCGCCGGTCGAAATCGTCGACGGGTGGCCGGCCGGTCACGCCGAGGTAGTCGGTGGCTCCGATACGAACGGCACCGGTCGTCGGCGCGAAGGTGAAGGCGGGCACATCGAGGTGTGTCAACGCCGCCCGCTCGGCGTTGAGCAGTGCGTCCTGCCACCGTCGGCCATCGGATTCGGGAACCCCCAGGCCCTCGACTGCCGCCGACCACCGCTGATCGTCGAGCACGGCTGTGAAGGTTGCCTCGCTCGTGAGCCGCTCGGGACGCAGGAGTTCGCGTACGACGTCGACGTAGTCGCTCGTGTTGCGAAACAGCAGGCGCGGTCGGCAGCGGGCCAGCAAAGCCGGGTCGATCTCGATCGTTGCGAGTGCCTCCGCCGCCTCGAGGTAGCCACGCTGGATCTCGCCGGTCGGCAGCAGGGGTGGTCGAGCCATCTGACGGTGAGGGGTCGGCCGGTTCCGGCTGCTGCTCACCTTCATCGGACGGTCGACGAGATCGATGCCGTCGGAGCCGAGATTCGTCCAGCTCCGGCCCCAGTTCCCGGTCACTCGACCGCCTTGGCCAGTCAGGCCGGCACGGTCGACGGCGATGGGCCCGATACCGGCGATGGCGCCCGGGAACAGTGCCGTTGCGATCACCGAATCGCGGCAGGAACTGGGGGAGCCCGTGGTCGCCACCGCGCTCGCCGGGGTCGAGCAAGGGGCTGAACATGCATTCGAGGTCGATGAGCGCCGGCGTCGATCCCGTGGCGACGACGTTCTCGTGGTGCAGGTCGGACAAACCGAGCACCTCGGCGACGGCGGCGATCGCCCCGGCTCGTCGGTAGAAGAGATCGATCTCGTCGGGCACGCAGACGAGGTCGCCATCGATCCACCCCATCCAGCCGTAGGCTCCGGAGTCGTCGGTCCGATCGAGCACGGCAGCGAGGTCGCCGACGAGGTCGGGACGACGCCTGCGCAGCGCCCGCATGGCGTCGACGTAAACGAGATCGGTGCCCAACGATCGCGGCTTGTACGCAATGCGGACACCGTTGGCGTCGCGCAGACCGATCACCGACCGGCCTCCGTGGTGCGGATCACCCAGCGGGGTCGAGATGACCTCGACCGAGGCGGCATCGAAGCCGAACGACCGAGCCAGGTCACCGGCGTCGGCTGCCAGTCGCATCGACAGGTCCCGGGTGGCGCCGACCCAATTCCCGACGACCGACTCGACGAGCCGACCGAGAACGGGGAACGGGTCGAAGAGTACGGCTCCCTCGGTGACCAGGTATCGGTCGACCAGCGCGTCGTATCGGCGACCCGAGTCGGCGTGGACGACGAGCAGTGCCGGCCCGCAGACGGCCGCCAGCCGGGAGAGCAACTGGTGCTCGGCGAGCGGAACGATGCTCGCGACCTCGGACGCAAGTCCCCGTTCTGCCGCGGTGCGGGCCCGACCGACGGTGGGTCCGAACGCCGATCCGAAGCCGTACCCCTGATCCAGGTCGCGGCGCCGCACGCCCTCGACCGCGCCCGGGATCAGAACGCGGCCTTGAAGTCGCCGCTGCACTCGGCGCCGGTGCACGGACAGACGGCGCTCGCAGTGCAGAAGCTCGCGTCGGTGTACTTCTCCTTGGCGAGCATGGGGGGCATCATCCGGATGTCACGGATCGTGCCCATCGGCTTCGCAAACCCCGAAACCTCGCTGAGTTCGGGGTCGTCGGATCGTAGCGGCACGACGAGATGCATGTTCTTCTCGGTCTCGAGGTGCACGGTCACGTTCACACCGGCGAGATCGAGTGCACCGTCATCGGCCAGCAGTTCGGCGATGACCGGCTTGGTCGTTCCGTCGGGGTCGAGCATCAGCTGCTCGAGGAATCCCGGCTCACTCATGATCCGATGGGCGAGGGTCTTCTCGATCGCCTCGCGGGCGGAAACGGTTTCGTCGCTCATGTCAGGGCTCCTGGTCTCGGTTCGTGTCCTGACGAGACGTCGCGTGTGCGATCGGGTTACACCCCGGGTGTTGCGGCCTCGCACCGGCGATCCGGGGCGGCCGTGGGGACCGAGCGGGCCCCGGAGCGCGACCCAGCTGGCGAGCATGGTCACGTGGCCGTCTGCGGTCAGGATGTTCCGAGGGCTGCGTCGGCCGGGCCGGCTGACGGCGAGCGACGAGTCGAGCGGTCACCTGCGAGTCGCCCCCCGAGGCGTGGGCGCGAACTCGTTCCACGTGTGCATCGGACCCAGAACTTGACTCTGTCCAAAATCTGTCCGACACTACGGGACATGGCCGTGGATCTCGCAGACGTACTCCGCGAACGCGGTCTTCAGGTGACGGCGCAGCGGCTCGCCGTGCTGCGGGCGGTGTCCGCCCACCCACACAGCACCCCGAATGATGTGGCCGAAGTCGTCCGCGACCAGATCGGTGCGATCTCCCGACAATCGGTCTACGACACCCTGACCCTTCTGGCCGAGCATGACATCATCCGCCGGATCCAGCCTGCGGGATCGCCGACGAGGTACGAGGACCGGGTCGGTGACAACCATCATCATCTCGTCTGCCGGATCTGCGACCGTTTGGTCGACGTCGACTGTGCGGTGGGCGACGCCCCGTGTCTGACCCCGGCCCACGACGCCGAGTTCGACCTGCACGAGGCCGAGGTCACCTATTGGGGCGTCTGCCCCGAATGCCAGGCCTCCACCACCTGAGCACCTCCGTCACCTGAGCAATGGTCTCCGTCGCGGAGATCGACATCCCATCATCCCTTCCCGCCAACCCATCATCCAAGGACATCAGGAGTAGCCATGACCGAAAGCGCAACCCAGCGGCCCGAATGGGGGGCCCTCACCTCCAACGAGGCGCAGTCGAACGAGAAATGGTGGCCGAACCAGCTCAATCTTCGGATCCTGCACCAGAACCACCCCGACTCGACACCGCTCGGTGCCGATTTCGACTACGCCAAGGCTGTTTCGGCCATCGACTTCGACGAACTGACCCGCGACGTCGACGCCCTGATGACCGATTCCAAGGAATGGTGGCCCGCCGACTTCGGTCACTACGGCGGCCTGTTCATCCGCATGAGCTGGCACGCCGCCGGCACCTACCGGGTACAAGATGGCCGTGGCGGGGCCGGAACCGGCGCTCAGCGCTTTGCGCCGCTCAACTCCTGGCCCGACAACGGCAACCTGGACAAGGCCCGTCGTCTGCTCCTCCCGATCAAGCAGAAGTACGGCAAGGCCATCTCCTGGGCCGACCTCTTCGTGTTCGCCGGCAACCGTGCCCTCGAGACCATGGGCTTCAAGACCTTCGGCTTCTCCTTCGGTCGGGCCGACATCTGGGCGCCCGAGGACGACGTCTACTGGGGTCCCGAGACCGAGTGGCTCGGTGACCAGCGCTATTCCGGGGAGCGCGATCTGGCCAATCCGCTGGCCGCGGTTCAGATGGGTCTCATCTACGTCAACCCCGAAGGGCCCAACGGCATCCCCGACGCGCTGGGCTCTGCCCGTGACATCCGCGAAACGTTCGCCCGCATGGCGATGAACGACGAAGAGACCGTCGCCCTGACCGTCGGCGGCCACACCTTCGGCAAGATGCACGGCAACGGCCCCGCCGAGGCCGTCGGTGCCGAGCCCGAGGGTGCAGGCCTGGCCGAGCAGGGATTGGGTTGGATCAACTCCAACGAGAACGGTGTCGGTCAGTTCACCGTGACATCGGGCCTCGAGGGTGCGTGGACCCCGACCCCGACCCAGTGGGACAACAAGTACCTCGAGACCCTCTTCTCGCACGAGTGGGAGTTGGTCGAGTCGCCCGCCGGCGCCAAGCAGTGGCAGCCCCGTGAGGTCAAGGAAGGCTTCATGGTCCCGCCGGTCGAGCCCGGCGCGCCCGAGACCAAGCCGACGATGTCGACCGCCGACATGGCGATGATCACCGATCCGGCATACCTCGAGATCTCGAAGCGGTACTACGAGAACCCCGACCAGCTCGCCGATGCGTTCGCCCGGGCCTGGTTCAAGCTCCTGCACCGTGACATGGGCCCGGCGATCCGCTATGTCGGCCCCCAGGCACCCGGCGAAGAACTGCCCTGGCAGGACAACGTGCCGGCGCATTCCGGAGCGCTGATCGGCGACGCCGAGATCGCCGAACTCAAGTCGACGATCCTCGATTCGGGGCTCACGATCGACCAGCTGGTCAAGACGGCCTGGGCCTCGGCCTCGACCTATCGCCGCACCGACTACCGGGGCGGTGCCAACGGGGCCCGTATCCGTCTCGAGCCGCAGCGCGGCTGGGACGTCAACGTCCAGGCTGGGATCGGTCCGGTGATCGACAAGCTGGAGGAGATCCAGGGCGCGTTCAACGGCAAGGGTGGCGCTCAGGTGTCGCTCGCCGATCTGATCGTCCTCGGTGGCACGGCTGCGGTCGAGGCCGGGGCCAAGGCTGCCGGTCACGACATCAGCGTGCCGTTCACCCCGGGTCGGACCGACGCCGACCAGGACAGCACCGACGTCGATTCCTTCGCCTACCTCGAGCCCATGGCCGACGGCTTCCGGAACTATGTCGCCAAGCAAGGCGCGGTGCCGACCGAGCACCTGCTCATCGACAAGGCGTACATGCTCAACCTCTCGGCTCCCGAGATGACCGCCCTCGTCGGCGGGCTCCGGGTGCTCGGCAACAACTCGGGCTCCGAGGCTCACGGTGTGTTCACGGACCGTCCCGGTCAGCTGAGCACCGATTTCTTCACCAACCTGCTCGACATGGGCGTGAAGTGGTCGGCGGTCGGTGAGGCCGAGGACGTCTTCGAGGGCCGCGATCGTGCAAGCGGCGAGCGGAAGTGGACCGGCACCCGGGTCGATCTCGTGTTCGGCTCCAACAGTCAGCTGCGGGCGATCGCCGAGGAGTACGGCGCGGCCGGCGGCGACGCTCTGTTCCTCGACGCCTTCGTCTCCGGTTGGGTGAAGGTCATGGAGAACGACCGATTCGACGTCGACTGACATCGAAGCCCTGACGAGGATTCCCGGTGGGGCGCTGCTCTGGCAGCGCCCCACCAGCCGCGTCCTGGCTCGGTTGGTCAGGTCGGACAAGGCGTGTGACCGGGTGAAACGCCGGCCATCGATGCCGGGCGAGGCCCGGTGGTCATGTCCCGGCCTCCGCTGCCGACAGGATGGACAGGTGTCGGCGAAGGCCGCACCGGCCACCGCCCGCGTCGCCTCACCGGCGCCAATCCGTTCCCACCGATCGACTGGAGCAACCGTGTCGGACACCGACCCCGCAGACGAGGACCAGCACCTCGGGCGAGATCCCGTTGATGACGACGCCGTGAACCATGAGGCGACCGAGACCGTCGAGCCCGGAGCGGAGGAAACCGATGGGTCCGATGACGCCGACGGCGGAGACGAACCCGGGGTGGGTGGCGATCCCGACGCTCGACCGGTGCCCGGCGCCGCCGGCGACCCCACGATCGGGACTCCCGCCCGCGTCGGAGGCTGCGTCGGATGTTGCGAGCCCTGCTGGTCGTCGTGATCGTCGCCTCGGTCCTCGGTGCCATCGCCGTGGTGTGGCCGATTTTCGACGATCGGGTGCTCCAGCCGGTGCAGGACAACGCCATCGAAACGGCGGCGATCGAGAACCGTCTGGACGAGACCGACGATCGGCTCGGCGAGATCGAGCTGCAGATCACCCAGCTGGTCGATGACCTCGATGGCGTGCGCGGGACACAGGACGACCTGAGCGGCTCCGTCGACGCGCTCGGGGTCCGGATCGAGGAACTGACGACCGAATTGCAGCGCCTCGACGGTCTCGAAACCGATCTCGGCGATCGTGTCGATCGTGAGATGGCCGTGCTGCGCAGCATGGAGCTGATGTCCCGGGCCCGTCTGTTCCTCTACCAGGCGAACTACGGGCTCGCCGAGCAGGACGTTGCGGCGGCCAAGTCCGTCCTCGAAGCGAGCCGATCCGTGGGTTCGGCATCTCCGGGTGATGGGAACACCGACGACGACACGATCGATGCCGTGATCGAACGTCTCGACGTCGTGCTGACCGAACTGCCGAATCGACCGGTTGCCGCCAGCGACGACCTCGACATCGCCTGGCAGTTGTTGCTCGGCGACATTCCGCTCGGCGTGCCGGCGCTGGCCGACCGGTCGAACACCGTTCCCTCGACCGTTCCCTCGATCACGATCCCGACATCGGTGCCGACCACCGCTCCGTAGCCCGCTCGAGCCCACTCGTGGCGGCGTACCGTCGTGCTAGGTTCGCTGGTCAGGGTGGCGGCCAGTTCGGGGCCGCCGATCGGGAGGGAACCATGGCGGCCGGTTTTGACGATTCGACACGACGAGGACCGACTCGGCGGGCGGGGTTGCTGGCTGCCGGCTGGATCCTCCCACTGACCCTCTTGGGCTCGTGCTCGTCGAGCGACTCAGCCACCGACGAAGCCGCGACGACCGAAGCGACCACTGCGACGGCCGACGAATCGGCGTCCTCGTCGACCGACGACACCACGCCCGTGGCGCCGGCCGACGACCAGCCCGATCCGGACGACGAGTCGATGGGGGCCACAGGGCCCGACGGCACGTTCTTGGTCGGCGACACCTTCGCCGACTACGACTTCGACTTCACCTACGAAGGACTGGTGAAGGTTCCCCTGGATCCGCTCGGCGACTACACCGACGGGGAGTGCTACTTCGCGATCGGGTCGGTCACCTACCTCGCCACCTCGCAGGTCAGTGACCTCGACGTCGTTCCGAGCAGCCTTCGCGCCGATCATCGGCGGCGAGGTCGACTCCGAACAAGACGACGAGTTCTTCAACTGCGACGCCTCCGCCGTCGGCGCACTCGGCTACACGCAATCGACGACGACCGACGTGGCGGTCGGCGAATCGGCCCCGGTCTGGCTCGATGCGATCTATCTCGCTCCGGACCGGGTCGGGCAGTTGGACGGCTTCCAGTTGTACGGCGACGAGAGCCTGGTCTTCTCGGCCGAGGTCACCGACGACGTCAGCAGCTGACTGTCTCGGTCGCCATCGGCTCCTCACTGGTCTGGCTGACTGGCCATCTGGCTCATCATCGGATCACGAACTCGGTTGAGGCCGGAGTGGAGACGAACCCAACCAGATCCCCGACGTTCGACGACGTCCAGGTCACAGACGTGCCTCGGGAGCGGGGCGGGCCGACTTGGGCTGAGCCATCATGGGCGCGTGAGCGAACCACCGACGGCCCCGGGATCGAGATGGAAAGCGTTGTACGCGGCGGTCGGTCTCGAACCGCCCACCCTGCGGCGAGCCGACATCGCCGAGTCGTCCGGCATCGACCCGGACCAATCGCTGCGGTGGTGGCGGGCGATGGGATTCGCCGAGGTCGGCGATGACGAGGTGGCGTTCGGCCGCGCCGACCTCGACCAGGCGATCCGACTGCGCGACCTGCTGGACGAGGGGGTGATCCACGACGGTGACATCCTTCGGTTGGCGCGGCTGATGGGGGCGTCGTTCTCCCGTCTCGTCGACGCCCAGCTCGCGGTGGTTGCGAACGATCTGCCCCCCAGCGCTTCCCGGGTGCCGGCCGACGGCACCGAGTTCGACGTGCTGTCGTTCCTCGAGTCGACGATGATCTTCGTGTGGCGTCGCCACCTGCTCGTGGCGCTGGCCCAGCACCTCGATACCGGCGAACACGACTCCCAGCAGGCGGTCGGGTTCGCCGACCTGTCGGGCTTCTCGCGGATCAGCAAGAGCAGTGGGCCCGAACAGATCACAGAAATCGTCGAGACGTTCGAATCGATGGCGTTCGACGTGGTGTCGGCCCATGACGGACGAGTCGTGAAACTGATCGGTGACGAGGTCATGTTCGTCGCCAAGACCATCGACGATGCCGTTGCGATCGCGCTCGATCTGATCGTTCGGCTCACACCGAACGAAGCCGTCCCACCGGTGCATTGCGGTATCGCCTTCGGCGAGACCGTGCGGGTCGGCGGCGACGTCTTCGGGCCGACGGTGAACCTCGCGAGCCGGCTGACCGGGTTGGCGCGGCCCGGCCGTGTGGTGGTGCCCCGGGCCGACGGTGCCCATCTCCTCGATCGGGATGACCTCGATGCTCGCGTGATTCGCCGGATCTACGACCTGAAGGGCGTCGGCCGAACCCGGGTCATCTCGATCCGTCCGCGATTCGATGAGGTCGACGAGGGGTGAGGCGGAATGACCCTCGCAACGGTTCCGTCGGTCCGTCGGGTCTGTGCAGCGCTCTGATCGCAATGAGATCGGGTGGCCGTGAACGACCTCGTCGAGGAGGTCAGCGCGACTCGCGAGAGGGTTGCGGGGTCGTCGAGCGATGGGCAGTGGGCCGAGTCGTCGAGGGACACCGATCGTGGCGACGGGATCGCGTCGGCGATCTCGGCGCTCTGCCCGCGGATGCCCGGGAGGTCGTGCCCACCCACGACGACCATCACCGGGACGCTCAGCTCGGCGAGACGGTCCCAAGCCCCGGCGCGCTCGGCCGATGCTCCGGTCGGGGCGGCGTGTCGGGCGAGCCCGTTCGCCGGCCGATTCGGCTGCTGCGAGGAGTGCATCATGCGCGGCCCCTGCTGCCGATGTCGGCCACTCGGCGTCGTGGAAGCCGGACGGCGACGGAGCGATGAGCACCGATCACTCGGTAGCCGGCCCGTGGTCCCGACTCAGCGCAGGTCGAGTCGCATCAGCACGCGGGGGAAGCCGTTCAGGACCGAGTCGGTGGCGGCCGCCTTGACGAAACCGGCCTTCTCGAACAGCGCCATCGTGCCGACGTAGGCCATGGTGGAATCGATCCTGGCCCCCCGGTTGTCGAGCGGGTAGCCCTCGATCGCCACGGCGCCGTTCGCCCGGGCGAACTCGACCGCCCCGGCGAGCAGGTGATGCGAGATGCCCTCCTTGCGGTGACCCGGCCGCACCCGGATGCACCAGACCGACCAGACATCGAGGTCGTCGACGTGGGGGATCTTGCGGTTGCGGGCGAAGGACGTGTCGGCGCGGGGGTGCACGGCCGCCCAGCCGACCACCTCGTCATCGTCGTAGGCGAGCACACCCGGCGGAGGACTCTGCTCCACCAGGAGCCGCACTCGATCGCCTCGAGCCGGTCCGACGAGCTGGCGGTTCTCCTTCGACGAGGTGAGGCGATAGCTGAGACACCAACACACGGTGGCGTCGGGTCGTTTCGGGCCGACCATGGTCTGCACATCCTCGAAGACCATCGCCGGACGCACCTCGATCCCCATGTGACGACTCTTCCAGCGGAGTCCGGGCGCGTCAATGCCCGGCGTTCGGCGTGGATCGTCGTGGTGTGCGACAGCGGGGCGCCGGCACGGTCCGAATCGTCTGACCGCCACCGTGACTGTCACACCCCATGACTAGGGTGGTCGGTACGGAGCTGGTAGCCGGTTCGCCGGTACCGGATCCGCTCGAAGTCCCGACTTCCCGAGCCAATGTCGTGGTATTCGGGCCCGTCGTCGGGGCCGGGGGAAGGGGCGACCGTGTCGATCCTGATCGATCACCTCCGATGCGCTCAGCTCCAGCTGGCGTCCGTGCGGGCCGACCTGCGAGGGCTCGATGCCGGCCACCTGGATGCGTCCGGTCTTCGGCACCTGATGGCCGAGGCCAGGTCCACCGAGCGGTTGCTGGCCGCGGTGGTGGTCGAAATCGGCCGGCGGGCACGCGAGCTGGCCGAGGTCGGCCAGGTTGGAGACCCGGTCGAGCCCTTGCTCGACCAGGGGCAGGTATCGGCCGGGCAGGCCCGCACCGAGGCCCGCCGAGCCGACGTGGCCTTCGTACTGCCGATGCTCGGTGATGCACTGGCGCAAGGTGTGGTCGGGCCCGAACACCTCGATGCCGTTGGTCGCGCCAGGCGCCACCTCGATCCCGAACAGCAGACCGCCCTGCAACAGCAGGAGGGCGAACTGCTCGAAGCAGCTCGGCGGATGCCCGTCGACACGTTCAACCACCATCTTCGGCGCCAGGTCGACCGGATCCGCCACGACCACGGTCTGCAGCGGGTCCTCGACCAGCGGGCCTGCTCGACGCTACGAACCTGGACGGGCGCCGATGGCATGGGCCACTTCCGGGGCGACCTCGATCCCGAGCGCTTCGCGGTGCTCACCGGTGCCATCGATCGTCAGATGGCAACGCTGGCTGCCTCGTCGGAGCGCACCGTCATGAAGGATCACCATCTCGCCGCCGCAGCGCTGGTCGACCTCGTCAGTCACGGCAACGGTCGACAGGGTCGAGCCCACATCACCCTGCTGGTCGATGCGCAAACGGCACGACGAGGTCCGCACGACCAGACGTTGTGCCAGACCGGTGATGGAGTGGATCTTCCGCCGCAGACCGTCGACAGGTTCGCTTGTGACGCGGTCATCCGCAAGGTCGTTCTCGACGATCGGGGTGTCCCGATCGACGTCGGGCGGCGGTACCGCACTGCCACCGACGCCCAGTGGCATGCACTTCGGTCGGTTCATTCCACCTGCGCGTGGACCGGGTGTGATCGTCCGATCAGTTGGTGCCAGGCTCATCACATCCTCGAATGGGAACGCCAGGGGATGACCGATCTCGACAATCTCGTCCCGCTCTGTTCGAGTCATCATCACCAGGTCCACGAGGGGGGCTGGAGCATTCAGCTCCTCCACGATCGCACGCTGCGGATCCGACGACCCGACGGCCGACACCATGCCGATGTCGTACCCCATCGGGGCTGGGTGCCGAACACAGAGGGTGGCTCCGAACGGCCCGAGGCCAGAGCAGGCCCCGGCCAGATCGGTCCCGGGAACCCGGCAGCAGGAGGACGGGATCCGACCGTCTGAGGCAACGCTCGCATGGGCGCGACGTGGATGGACACGGGCCCAGTCCGTGGTCGAGCGGTTCGGCGTGCCGTCAGGCCGGCGTGGCCTCGGTTGTGGTCGAGCGGTTCGGCGCGCCGTCAGGCCCGCGTGGCCTCGGTTGTGGTCGAGCGGTTCGGCGTGCCGTCAGGGCGAGCGTGGCCTCGGTTGTGTTCGAGCAGTGGAACGGCGAGCGATCCGAGCAGGTCGGCGTTCGAGGCGTCGGAGGGGATCGGTGTCGACACGCCGAGCCCCGATCTGGCAGGCTCG
Source organism: uncultured Acidimicrobiales bacterium (assembly GCA_963700755.1). Lineage (GTDB taxonomy): Bacteria > Actinomycetota > Acidimicrobiia > Acidimicrobiales > SZUA-35 > JBBQUN01. Next base: position 182,662 of record CAVOYW010000011.1, on the reverse strand, counting down.
TCGCCATCGCCGATGAGGGAGGACCGAAGATGGGGTGGGACTTCGAAACCGATGACGGGTTCCAGGCCGAACTCGACTGGATCGAGGATTTCGTACGCGAGGAGATCGAACCGCTCGACTTCATCGTGAAGAGTCCGTACGACATCGACGATCCCATCCGGGCCGAGATCATTCCGCCCCTTCAGCGGCAGGTACAGGAGCGCGGCCTGTGGGCGTGCCATCTGGGCCCCGACCTCGGTGGGCTCGGCTACGGGCAGGTCAAGCTGGCGCTGATGAACGAGATCCTCGGCCGGGCCCGGTCGGCACCAACCGTCTTCGGCTGTCAGGCCCCCGACACCGGCAACAGCGAGATCCTGGCCCACTACGGCACACCCGAGCAGAAGGAGCAGTTCCTCGAGCCGCTCCTGCGCAACGAGATCGTGTCGTGCTATTCGATGACCGAGGTCCAGGGCGGCGCCGATCCCAAGGTCTTCACCACCACCGCGGTCCAAGACGGTGACGAGTGGGTCATCAACGGCGAGAAGTGGTTCTCGTCGAACGCCCGATACGCGTCGTTCCTGATCGCCATGGTCGTGACCGACCCCGACAACGCGCCGCTGCAGCGGTTCTCGATGTTCCTCGTGCCGTCCGACACGCCCGGGCTCGAGATCGTGCGCAACGTGGGCCTGGGCTACGAGTCCGAGAGCGACGACCACGGCAGTCATGCCTATGTGCGCTACGACAACGTTCGGGTGCCGGCCGAGAATCTGCTGGGCGAGCGAGGTGGCGGCTTCGTCGTTGCCCAGACCCGACTGGGCGGCGGTCGCATCCATCACGCCATGCGCACCAGCGGACGGGTGCAACGTCTGTTCGACATGATGTGCGAACGCTCGATCAGTCGCACCACGCAAGGCGAGCTGCTGTCGCGCAAGCAGATGGTCCAGGAGATGATCGCCGACTCGTGGATCGAGATGGAGATGTTCCGCCTGCTGGTGTTGCGCACCGCGTGGCGGATCGACAAGTACCAGGACTACAAGAAGGTGCGTCGCGACATCTCGGCGGTGAAGGCAGCCATGCCCGGTGTGTATCGGAACGTGGCCAGTCGGGCCCTCCAGATCCACGGCTCACTCGGTGCCTCATGGGAGATGCCCTTTGCCAAGGAGGTCATCGAGTCGTTCCACATGGGGCTGGCCGATGGACCGACCGAGGTGCACAAGGTGCAAGTGGCCCGCCGCGTCCTCGACGACTACGTCCCCTGTGACGACCTCTTCCCCTCGACCCATCTCCCCAAGCGCCGGGCGGCAGCGGAAGCCAAGTACGCCGACGTCCTGGAACGCCATCTCGAAACCCAGTAGCGCCCCGACGACAGGGTGGTCGTGACGGGGTACGGTCCGTGGATGACGACTGACGCCGAGGTTCCGGTCGATCCGTTCGCCGACGAGGCCCCGCCCGAGATGGCCGAGGTCCGCCCCGGCGAGGCCCTCGACTGGGAACGCATCGAGGCTCATCTGCGGGCCGAGCCACCTGCCGATCTCGACCTGTCCGGGCCGTTCGAGGTCCTCCAGTTCCCCAACGGTGCAGCCAACCTCACCTACCTCATCCGGTTCGGCGACACCGAACTCGTGCTGCGCCGGCCGCCGTTCGGCACCATCGCCCCGGGAGCACATGACATGAAGCGGGAGCACAAGGTGCTGTGCCGGCTCTGGGAGTTCTTCGACAAGGCCCCGCGGGCCTACCTGTTCTGCGACGACCATGACATCGCCGGCTCGGACTTCTTCGTGATGGAACGCCGCCGGGGTGAGGTCGTGCGGGGGGTCCTCCCCGAGTCGATGCGCGGCCTCCCCGACGTCGGTCACCGGATGGGCCTGGCCCTGGTCGACGCCATCGCCGAGCTCCACCTCCTCGACCCCGAGGCCTGCGGGCTCGGCGATCTCGGCCGACCGGACGGTTTCGTGGAACGGCAGGTCGGAGGCTGGAAGAAGCGCTGGGACCTGGTGACCGACCCGGTCAACGATGCCCAGATGTCCGACATCCACGCCCGACTGGCGGCATCGATGCCCGAGAGCCAGCGGGTCTCGTTCGTGCACAACGACCTGAAGCTCGACAACGCGATGTTCGAGACCGGCAATCCCGACAGGGTGGTCGCCTTCTTCGACTGGGACATGACCACCATCGGCGACCCACTCGTCGACCTCGGCACCCTGTTGAACTACTGGCCCGACCCCGACGACACCGACGAGGTCCGCCGCTCGAGCCACGACGGCATGACCCGCATGGGCCTGCCCACCCGGGCCGAGATGGCCCGGCGCTACGGCGACAGGACCGGCCTCGACGTGTCGGGTATCGGGTGGTACGAGGCCTTTGCCCAATGGAAGACCGCCGTCGTGGTCCAGCAGCTCCACCACCGTTGGAAGATGGGGGACACGACCGACGAGCGTATGGAGACCATCGCCGACAGCGTCCCCGCCCTGATGCGCACCGCTTCGCTGTTGCTCGCGCCCGCCGGCGAGGAGTCGTGATGAAGCTCGGATTCGTTCTGCCCAACAATTGGGGCATCCCCGACGTCAACGATGTGGTCGCCCTCGCCGTCGAGGCCGAGGAGTTGGGCCTCGACTCGGTTTGGGTGAACCATCATGTGCTCAACGTCGGGTACATCGAGGATCGCCTCGGTGAGCGGCCCTACCACGACGCACTCACCGTGCTCGCCGCTGCCGCAGCCCGCACCGAACGGGTGAAGCTCGGCACCTCGGTCCTGGTTCTGCCCTACCTGCACCCGATGGTGCTGGCCAAGACCCTGGCGACGATCGACCAGCTGAGTCGTGGGCGTGTGATTGCCGGTCTGGGCGTCGGGAGTCTTCCCGAGGAGAACGCCGCCCTGGGGGTCGGCTACGACGATCGTGGCCGCTACGCCGACGAGAGCATCGAGGTCATGACCGCATTGTGGTCGGACCACGAGGCCAACTTCGGTGGCGAGTTCTTCCGCTTCGCAGGCATCAAGGCCGCCCCGAATCCGGCTCAGGCCCCGCTGCCCGTCTGGATCGGCGGAAGCGGTGCTCCGGCCCGGCGTCGGGCGGCCCGGTACGGGACGGGATGGCACCCGATGTGCTCGGTGCGTGGTTTGGCCCGCCGGATGCCCAAGCTCGAAGAGGCCCTCGCCGCCGAGGGCCGAACCCGGGCCGACATGGTCGTGGCCCCCCGGATCCTCACCAGCGACGTGCCCGACCGGTCAGCGGTCGAGCAGTGGGTCGAGGCCGGAGCCGATCAGCTGATCGTCGGAACGGCGACCGCCGAATTCGACGAGATCCGTGCCGGGCTGGCCCACGTGGCTTCGCTGATCGACGGCTGACGGGCCGGAGACGGCCGGCTGATCTCGTCAGTACTCTCCGCGAAGCCGGAACTGCTTCCCGTCCTCGTCGTCCGGGTTGTCTTCGATGTTCGGATTCTGCTCGATTTCGATCTGCATCAAGGCCAAGCTGCCGGCCATCACGGTTCCCCAGACCGTCACGGCAAAGATCACCACTCCGATGATGAAGATCGCTGTTTCGCTCATGTTCGCACCGTCTTGTTCGCCTGGGGAGCTGGAGCGTGGATCGGTGTGAGCAGCAGCGTCCCCAACGAGTGGATCGATGGGACCCAGAGGCCGACGAAGATCCCTGCCGTGGTTTCGTCTTGCACGAAATACAACCAGACGGAGAAGACGAAGGAAGCAAACCCTGCGATCAGGAAGGGCAGTTTCAGTCGAAGTGCTTGGGGAATTGCTGGCATCGGGAACCTCCGGTATCGGCGTGGATACCTGTGGTTCGCTTCAGCCGTGCGCAGAGATGCGGCTCAGTCGAATCTCGGACGTGACATGCGTTGCCTGGCTCGGGCGAACCGGGCTCCGCAGGTTGCGGAGTTGTGCGACGTTGGCGAGGTCGCCTGTCTCGGTCTGTTCGTTCGAGCGGGTACCAACGCACCGGTCGATCAGGTTTGCATCGAACCGTGTTGGAGGTGCGGCAGGCCCATCGGATTCGGGAAGGGGATGATTCCGCTGCCGGTGATGTCGTGCGCAGCGTGCGTCAGCACCGTCACGATGTCGACGAGGCGGGCAGGATCGAGCGCACGTTCGAACGGTTCGAGAGCCTGGGAATCCGTTGTGGCCTCGACGCTCGACCGCAGCGCGGCTCCGTCGGTCGTCAGGGTGGTGTCGCCGAGCAGACCCCGGTCGACCAGGCGAGTCCGGGCGGCCCGCTGCTCCTCGACACTCCAACCACGATGGTCGAAGAAGACCTCGGGGGCCCAGCCGTGGTCGGCGGCGAGCAGCAGATGGGCTTCGCACCCGTCGATACCTGCGGCTGCGAGCGCGGCGACATGGCCGTCGCCGCGGTGCTCACGCAGCGTCGTGCAGTTCTGCCACAGCCGTTGGACCGGATCGTCGAACCGATCGATGTCCCGATTCGCGGCGAACATGGGCCGCCCGATCGATGACGCACACGCGATCACGGCTTCGAGATCGTCGTTCACGTTCGTTGCCACCTGCTCGACCCGAGGTGACGTGCGACGCAGTGCCGTGGCCGCGGCTCGTGCCCTCACGAGCACGAGGTCGGATGGGTGGGCGAACGCCCAGGCGTCCGGAAGGGCGCGGCGCACCATGGGTGGGGCGAAGTTCGCGAACAGCGCCTCGACGACGCCCGGTTGGACCGGTCCCAGTGGCGAGGCCCGGAACCCGAAATAGCCCATCCAGAACCCGCGGAGACCAGCCGCCTTGGCAGCCTCGAGTGACTCGGTCGAGAAGTAGGTGACCGCATGGAGCGATTCGAGCCGTGACCAGATCGTCCGAGCCAACACGCCACAAGACTACGAGAATCGACTGGCGCTCATCGGGATCGGGTGCTCGTCAGGATCGGGTGCTCGTCCGGATCGGTGCTGCGTGACGGGTCGACCTGCCGAGCCCGCCGCACTCCGAGCCCGCCGCATCCCGATCGCACCCAACCGGCCATGGTCGTCGGCCCGCAGCCGACGATGCGACGGCACGAGTTGCGTCGGCCCGCTCTTCGGCAACGCTCCCGAACTCGGTCACGGCCGGTTCTTGCCCTCGACGTGTTCGGCCAGCCCGGCGAGTCCCGCGGTCCACGCCCTACGGACGTTCCGTTCGAGCAGTCGGGACACTGGTCGCATGATCGTCAGTGGTTCGAACGCACCGACGTAGCGAACGGTGGTGCTGTCGTCAGTTTCGATGAGTTCCAGTTGTTCGGTGAATCGCTTGGCCATCGGCAGATTGGTCTTCTCGATGGTGAAGGCCCAGAGTCGTTGCGGCTCCCAGGCGATGAATCGCTCCTCGGCCTCGAGCGCCCCGACCTTCACCGCTCGGGTGGATCCGACACCGTGGATCTGGCTCGACGTGTCGACACACGAGGTCATCGTGGGGTACCACTGTGACCAGCCGGGGTTGTCGATGATCACCGCCCAGATCGTGGCGGGATCAGCAGCGATGGGGTGTTCGACGACAACCCGATTTGGCGCAGAATCAGCGAACGTGAGGTCGGCGGGAGTCAGGGTGGGCACACCGGCATCGAAGCACGGAAGCACCGGCCTCGCAATCACGTTGCGGGCCCAGCGTGTTGCGCCTTCGGCCCGTTGTGGTCGCTCCGGTCGGCCAGGTCGCTCGGTATCGGAGTCGCTCCGTGTTCGAGGTCGGCCCGCGGGCCGACCAAGGTCCGTGCGTAGGAGATCACCGCGATCAACAGAACGGCCTCGATGGCGCTCCCGAACACGTAGTAGCCCCACTCGCCGATGGCGCCAGCGACGATGGTGAGCGCGTACAGCCCGGCGACAACGATGTTCGCCGTGCGGTTCAGGCGCGGTGGCATGACCAGGGTGAGAAAGACCATCAGGGACGGAACGACGATGTAGAGCGTCGTGAGGAACAGGAAGGTCTGGGTGATGTCGAATTCGGAGATCGTGCCGCCCTGGATGTCGACGAGGATCCCGGGCCGGTACAGAGAGAAGATGTCGACGTAGGCGAAGACGAACAAGACCGAGATCCAGAGTGCCGAGATCTTCAGCCGAGGGTCGATTGGTCCGTGGGTAGCGGCGGGGGTACTTGCGGTGGTCACGATGGTGCTGCTCCTGAACGTCTGTCCCTGGCGGTGTCGTTGCTCGAGGCCGATGTGGACGTGGATGTGGATGTGGATTCGGATTTGGATTTGGATGCCAACGAGATATTACACTACGGATGGTAGCGTAATAGCTCTCAGAACTTTGTATAGCAGGCCATAGCAGGCTCAGATCTCGCTACAGTGAGAAGCGATATGGCCCGACCGCGGAGCAAAGACGCACGACGGCGCATGCTCGACGCGGCGCTGGCCATCGTGGCGACCGAGGGTGTCGGTGCCGTGACCGGCGACGAGGTGGCGCGCCGCTCGGGGGTGGCGAAAACGACGCTCTACCGCCATTTCGGCAGCACCGATGCGTTGGTGTTCGCAGCGGTCGATGACACGGTGACGGCGCGGGCCGCACCCGACACCGGAACCCTGCGCGGCGACCTCGAGGTGATCCACCGTCGATACCTGGAGGTGGCGGCGACGCCGCAGAGTCGAGAACTCTTCGCCTGGATGGTTGGCAAGGCGATCGAGAGCGCAGAACACCGCGAGCTGTTCCGTCGCGTTCGGGTCCAGCCCCGCGGTCCCACCACGGTCGCGCTCCAGCGGGCAATTGCACGGGGCGAGATCGATCCCGATCTCGACATCGACCTGGCGATGCACATCATCCAAGGTCCGCTGATCTCACAGCGCATCGTCGACAACCGTGAGGTGTCCGAGGACGAACTGGAGCGCATGCTCGACATGACCGTGCGTGCACTCGGTGTCGTCGATGTCGACGGCGGTGGGGCTGCCGGTCGGGACCAGTGAGTTGGGCCTTTGCCGATCAGATGGTCGGCGGCTCGAATGGATCGCTTCGAGGGTGCTGGGTCAGGGCGGCGGCAGCGAGGCAGCAGAAGCCGCCGCCGATGGCGATGGTTCGCAGGAGGTTGAATCGGTTCCAGTCCTCCTCGAAGTCCGCTCGGGACGCCGCAGCGCGCGTCGGGGTCGGATCTCGGATTGCGCCCAGATCGTCGTTGAGGGGCAGGTTCCCGGCTGCGGTGACGACGACTCCGGTGAGGTACAGGGGGAGCGCGGCTGCGAGCAGGAGGCTTGGGGTTCGTTCCATCGAGCGCCGGTTCGTGAAGATGGCCACGACGATGGCAGGAACGGAACCGAAGAACACGATGGCGAACGCCGAGTTGCGAATGGTGTCGTTGATCGCCTGGAAGGTCTCGACGTAGGTCGTGTCGTCGACCTCGGCCAGTCCGCGGGTCACCGAGGCTTCATACGCAAAGAAGAATCCCGCCGACAGGCCGACGACTACCGTTGCGACCAGCAACGTGAAGCGGGCCGGGCTCATCGATCGGTGCGGAGCGCTCGGGTGGCGTGGACGAGGAACGTGATCTCGAACGCGAACCCGACGAGTGCCATGGGCGCGATGACCGCGCCATCGTCGAGCAACAGCTTGTGGGGGCCCATGCCGACCATCGAGGCCAGGCAGAAGGCGATGCCGAGTCGGAGGCCCATGCGGAGCCCGTCACGAATCATCGGGAGTGCGGCAATGCCGAGCAGCGCCGTGGCGGCGATTCCCGGCACGACTGCTGGTGGCGGGCTCGGGTCGGCGCCCGTGAACCCGGCGAGTACCTGAACCAGATTGGCGACGATCAACGCCTGGATGGACGCGACCATCAGGACCTCGTTGGCCGGTCTCGGGATTGGCTGGATGCTTTCGGTTTCGGTGGGTCGGGGGCTGGTGGTGGTCATGGTCGCTGTCTCCTCGTTGCCGGTTGTCGTTGCCGGTTGCCCGAAGGGGTCGGGAATGGTCGGTGTCCGACTTTAAACGAACTCATCGGTACGGTTGACATAATCGAACCGATGGGTACTGTTGTCAAGGAGATCTTCACACCAGTTCGTCGAGAGAAGGGGAGCAGCGGCATGTCGACAGCGACCGATCCGCTTCGGCCGGCGGGCAAACGAGGTCGGCCGCGCGCCGGCGAGAGTGAACGACGGCGCGCTGCGGTGATCGACGCAGCTCTGGCCGAACTCATCGCCCATGGATACGAACGGACAACGATGACGGGCATCGCGGCTCGAGCCGGTGCGTCGAAGGAAACGCTCTACCGCTGGTTCGGTACCAAGGAGGGCCTCTTCGCGGCACTGATCGAGGCGAACGCCGACGACTCGGCGGCCCGGGTCGCCGCCGCGCTCGACGGCGACGTCGATCCGGTCGACACCCTCACCGGCTATGCGACCGGACTCCTGACCCTGCTCACCAGCCCGGCTTCGATCGCCCTCAACCGGGCCGCGATGTCGGCACCCGATCTGGCCGAGATCCTCCTGCGTTCGGGCCGCCACCGAATCGGCCCACTGGTGGAACAACACCTGCAGCAACTGGCCGAACGCGGCCACCTCCAGGTCGACAGCCCCGCAGAGGCATTCCGCCTTCTCTACGGGCTGACGGTCCAGGATTCCCAGATCCGGACGCTTCTCGGCGAGCCCGCCCCGCCGGCCGAAGAGATCGCAGATCAGGCTCGTCGAGCCGTCGAGCAGTTCCTGCGTCTCGTCTCGGCGGGGCCCCCGGCCGAAGGATCGGCAGCCCGATCTCGGTGAGGATCCGCAGGACCACTCGAGACGCCGGGACGGCGGGCGAACGACCCGACTCGGACGTCGATGCCCGGTCGTGTGGGACGTACAGGTCGTAGGCGCCGGACGCGTCGATCAGCGCATCCACGCCCGTCGTGCCCTCGGCGACCAGGCATTCGACCTGCCGCGGTGGGCCGCCCGCTGTTGCGGCGAAGTCGTCCCAGCGTTCCTCGAGCGTGGCTCCGAACAGCGCGACGTGGGCCGCGACCCCGCCGCCCTCGCTGAACCCGCCGATGACCGCGATCGCGCCCTCCTGGGCGATTCGCTCAGCGAAGTACTCCCATGGCTCGATCACGATCGGTGCACCACTGGAGTCCGCGGCCTCGTCACCACCGCAAGCGGGTGTGCGCTGGGTTGTCCGTGTCATTTGCCTTGCGCCGGTTGCGGCATGCGGAGCTGCAGAGGATGGCGCCATTCGCTTCGGCTTCCAGGAGCTGCCCCTGGAATCCGCGTCACGCAATCGAAGCATGACCGCAGGTGCAGGTCCCGGTTGTTCACACCCTGGCAGAGCAATCGCAGGCGCCCGCCAAGGAATCCGAACGACCGGCGCCATCCGCCGTGAGCCATGGTGGTTTCGCTCGGCACGACCGAAGCCGGACGATCACGAATGGGCCGAACGACCCACTGGGAGGCCATTGGCCAGTGGCAAATTCGGTCATGATCGCCCAGGTGCCGGCGCTCAAGCTCGCCTCCTGCCCGCCGACACTCCTAGCACGACTGCAAATCGACCAGGCACCGTCTCGGTGTCGGGAACGCCCCCCACTCCGTCGGCTGATCAGGAGCGCGAGACGAGGGCAGGTTCTGCCGCGCTCGGGCTCGGACTGGTTGTCGTGGTGGTTGCCGGCGCTGTTCTCTTGTGGTCCGGTCTGACCACGGCATCGGGGAGGATCGCCGGCACGACCACGAACGAGACCTCGCTGTTCCAGGCCGGCTCGATCGATATCTCCCTCGACGGTGGAGCCGACGGTGCCGAGACCGCGCTCCGGCTCGACGCCGATGGGCTCTACCCCGGTCTGGTTGCCGAGCGCTGCATCCCGGTCACCTACCGAGGGACGTTCGATGACGCCGATGTCCGGCTCTTCGGCGAAGCCGGTGCGGGGTCCGGGCTCGATGAGTTCCTCGACACCACGGTGCAGGTCGGAGTCGGAAGCGACAACGAGTGCGCCGATTTCGAGCCGGGCAGCACGATCTTCGAGGGTCCACTGGCCGAGTTGTGGCGCCGGCACGGTGACTTCGGATCCGGACTGGATCTGCTGGCCTCGGCATCCGATGGCGCATCGGTCACGGTGCGCGTGGCGACCCAAGTCGAATCCGACGACGCTGCACAGGGCAAGACCACCGAGTTCTGGATGATCATCGAGGCCCGGCCGTGAGCGAGTCGTTGCGATCGGGTCCCGCGAACCGTGGTCGAGCCGGCTGGATCCGCTCGTGGTTCCTCCCAACCGTCCAGCTGACGCTGTCGTTGTTCATCTACCTCTCGCTGCTCCTCGGCTGCTGGGTGCTGCTCGGCTGGGGAATTGGCGGCTGGTCGCCCGTGGTCGTGACCTCCGGATCGATGGAGCCGGCCCTGAGCGTCGGCGACGTCATCCTGATCGACACGGGGAGCGACTCGACCGCGGTCCAGCGTTCGGTGATCGTGTTCGAGCGACCCGACGGCGAGGTCGTGGCCCACCGGGTCTTCTCGGTGGAGCCCAACGGATTCGTCACCAAGGGCGACGCCAACGAAGCCCCCGACACCGACCGGGTACTCCCGGATCAGGTGCTCGGTGTCGGCCGGTTGGTCGTCCCGGCGATCGGGCTTCCGGCCGTCTGGAGCGACCGGGGAAACTACGTCGCACTGGGCGCCTGGATGGTCGTGAGTCTGGCCGCACTCGTCCAGTTGCTGGCCCTCGGACTCAGTCCGAAGGAAGAACGGCTGGGCAGGGCTCCGACCGAGATGCCGATCGCCCAGCAGGGCGTTCGGCGGGTTCGGAGTCTCGTCGCCATCCTGATCGTCGCCCAGTACTACCTCGACGCCAGCCGTTTCGACGTCCTGGAGAAACCCGAGCACCGGATCTGGCTGCTGCTGGTCTCCCTGGCGTCGCTCAGCGGGCTGAACCTGATCGGGGCGCGTGTCCGGGGCGACTCACGCCTGGCCCGAGCCTTTCCGTCGATCGAACTCGGTGTCGACACGGCGCTCGTCGTGGTCTTCGCCGCCCTCACCGGAACCTCGGGGATCGGGTGGGTGTTCTTCGCGCTCCCGATCATCGAGGCGGCCGTCCAGTTCCGCCTGATCGGCGCGCTGCGCCATTGGACCCTGCTCACGGCGATCACCCTGGTGGCAAGGATCTGGACGGCGCCGTTCCGCCCGTCCTCCGGTCTGCTCGACGACCTCGAAATGGTCCTGGATCAGCTGAGTGTGCTCTTCCTGGTCGTGGTGCCCGGCGCCTACCTGGCCGAACAGTTGATCGGCGACGTCGCCAAGCAGCAGCGGGCGACCGCCGATGCGGTCGACCGGGGCGCGTTGCTCGAACAGGTGACCGAGGTCGGACGGGAGGTCGCTCGGCTCGGCGGTGAACACATCGCGGCGATCGCCCGCGGCGCTCGCCAACTCGGGTTCGACGTCGTCGACGTCTGTATCTCGGACGAACCCACGGGGAGATCCTCCCGGGTCTGGCGGCGAATCGATACCGACGAACCGTTCGAGCTCCCCGCACCGGGCCAAGCCGCCAGCGGCGTACGCGACGTCGATCGCGTCCATCGGGCCGTCATCGTCGATGGCTCCGACCCCGATCCGGGTGAGATCGAGGCGCTCGAGTCGAAGGGTCTCGATTCGCTGGTCGTCGAGACGGTCAGCTCCCGGGACAACCACCAGATGGTCCTCCGGGCCGGGATGCGGATCGGCAATCCGTTGACCCCGGCGCGGCTGGAGGCGTTTCGACTGCTCGCCGGCCAGGCTGCGGTCGCCTTCAACAACGACCAGCTCCTGGACGAGATCACGTCGATGCACGAGACGATGGAGTATCAGGCCCACCACGATTCGCTGACCCGGTTGCCGAACCGGGCGCTGCTCGTCAAGGAGCTCCGAGCGGCGCTGGCCGCCGACGACGCCTGCCCCGTTCTGCTCTTCCTCGATCTCGACGGCTTCAAGCCGGTCAACGACCGGCTCGGCCACGATGCCGGCGACCACCTGCTTCGTCTGGTCGCGGCCCGGCTGGAGGGCGTGGCCGTTCGCGATGCCCTGGTTGCCCGGATGGGTGGTGACGAGTTCACGATGCTGATTCGAGGGCGCCCCAGCCTGGAACGAGCCCAGGAGATCGCCGACCAGGTCTGGCTCCGGATCTCCGAACCCTTCGACGTCAACGGAGACGTCGTACGTATCTCGACGAGCATCGGTCTGGCCTTCGGTGAGCCAGGGGTCGACGAGTCCGAGTTGATTCGTCGCGCCGACGTCGCCATGTATCGGGCCAAGCGCAGCCACCAGCGAACCTGCGAAGTCCATCGGCCGGAGTTCGACGTCGAGGAAGATCGTCGGGCCCGGCTCGTGACCGCCATCCCGCGCGCCCTGCAGCGAGACGAACTCCACCTCGTCTACCAGCCGATCCATCGGGTCGGTGGCGATTCGGGTGTCGCCGGTGTCGAAGCGCTCGTGCGGTGGCGGCATCCCGTCGAGGGCGACATTCCACCGGCAGAGATCGTCGAGGCGGCCCGGTCGGCGAAGATCCGGGACGAGCTGAATCGGTGGATCTATCGGGCGGCGTGTCGACAGGCCGCGGAGTGGACCCGCCACCATCCCGATCGGCTCTTCTTCCTCTCGGTCAACGCGTCGCCCGAGGAGCTGTCATCGCGGCAACTCGTTGCGAACGTGGCCGATGCGCTGCGGATTTCCGGGTTGCCGGCGAGCCGGTTGTTCGTCGAGATCAGCGAACAACTCGTCGCTCCCGACGTCCCGCAGGTCGTCGCCAACATGAGCGGTCTGCGCGAGCTCGGTGTCGGTCTGCTCCTCGACGACTTCGGTGAGGGGCAGACCTCACTCTCGTATCTCCACGAGTTGCCCGTGTCCGGGATCAAGCTCGACCGTCGTCTCGTCGTCAACACCTTGCGGTCCGAGACCGACCGGGTCGTGCTCCGCTCGATCGTGGACCTGTGCCGCCAGCTGCAATTGGTCGTCATCGCCGAGGGGATCGAGACGCTCGCCCAGCTCGAGGTCATCGCCGACATCGGGTGCCAGCTGGTCCAGGGTTACTACCTCGACCGGCCGCTCACCGCCGATGCGGTGGAGGCCCGTCTGGCCGAGTCCGAGATCAAGGCGATCGCCGCTCCTTCGCAGTCGGCACCCCGTCCGGCGGCAACGGATCCGGCTGCACCCCGTCCGGCGGCGACCCATCCGGCCGGAGGTCACTGAACATGGCGCGTTCGCTCGACGACACCTCACCGATCGACGACGGTCCGGCCGGCCGCCGCGGCGGCGACCCGCGACGGCTCGACCGTTCGGCGGCGCGGGCCATGGCGGCTGCCATCTCGTCGCTGATCATCGCGACGCTCGTCGTGAGCCGGTCGGCCGATGCGCTCGACCCCGACGGAACGGTCGCCGGGAACAAGCTTCAGGTCGGGACCGTCAACCTGGTCGATGACGACGCCGGTCGATCACTCGTCGACCTCGAGGCAATGGGTCCGGGGCAACCGGTCGTTCAATGCATTCGGGTCCAATACGACGGCACGATCCTGCCGGTCGATCTGAGCCTGGCGGCCACGAGTGAGGGCGACCTGGACGACTTCATCGACGTCGAGGCCGAGTGGGGGCAGGGCGGAGGCTTCGGTTCGTGCGACGGCTTCGTCCCGGAAAAGCAGCTGTACGAGGGCACGCTCGCGTCCCTCACCGAACGTGAACCGCTCCCCGTTGCCGGCTTCGTCAACCAGGGCGACGCCATCAGCTTCCGGTTCCGTTTCGAGCTGCAGGACGACGAACGCGCCCTGGGCAAGGTCACGTCGGTCGACTTCGTCTGGGAGGCCGTTCCGCGATGACTCGGCGACTCCTCCCCGTCGCGATCGGGCTCGCGGCCCTGGCCGTCATGGCCATCCCTCTGGTTCTGACCATGGGCTCCGAGCGGGGGAGTGCCGCGTTCGGCGACAGTGAGCGGATCGGCGCAAACCGGCTCTCGAGCGCGACGGTGGACATCGAATCGGGTGAACGCACGCTGACGATGGTGGGTACCAATCTTGCCCCCGGCGACCGGTTGACCGGATCGATCGAGGTTCGAAACGTGGGCTCGCTGCCGCTGCGCTACGCGATCGTGTCCGATCTCTCGGACGATCCGCTGGCGCAATGGCTGGGCTGGACGATCTGGCCCGGCGATGGGCGCACGGGTTGTGGCGCGGACCGGATCGGGGCGGAGCCCCTGATCCGTGACCGAACGCTCGGAACGACCGACGCCGATTCGGTTTCGAGGATCGCGCTGGTTGGTGACCCCCTGGTCGGGCTCGACCCAGGCGACCGGATCATCCAACCGGGAAGCACCGACGTCCTGTGCACGAGGGTGACCCTGTCCCTGGAGGCGCCCGACTCCGTGCAGGCTCGGCGAGTGGTCCAGGAACTGGTCGTCGTTGCCGAACAACAAACCGACGGATCGGTCGAGGAGAAGCCGTGAACGGCGCGTCCGTTCTGCGTCGTACCGGCTCGATCGCACGGGCTGCTTCGGCCGCACTCGCGTGCGTGCTCATCCTCGCGGTGCTGGTGATCGGGTACGGGCTGAGTCAGGGCTACCGGCCGGTGGTGATCACGACCGGCAGCATGGATCCGACGGCGCCCCCCGGTTCGCTCCTCGTCGCCGGGCCGACGAACGTCGTCCACCCCGGTGACGTCCTCGTGATGTCCCGGCAGGGGAGAGCCACGATCACCCACCGGATCGTCGACCTCGAACCGAACGCGGCGGGGCAGATGTATGCCGTCACGCGCGGCGACGCCAATCCCGACGTCGATCCTGCCCCGTACCTGATCGGAACCCGTGAACTCACCGGCCGCTGGGTCGTCCCCCGAGTGGGTCGACTGGTGCTGGCCCTCGGTTCGCCCCGTATCGGCGTCGGCGTGATCGGCGTGGCGGTGCTCGCCCTGTCGGCGTCTGCCCTCGGCCGCATCTGGCGCACCGGACCCTCGCCGGCGGCGGGCGACGAGCCGACGGGTGCGGGCCGCCGAGAACGGAACGGCCCGACCGACCGGCCGCAACGACAGCGGAACACACTGCGCCGGCGCGTGGTCGCGGTCAATACGTTCGGGGCCGTCCTCGCCTTCGCCGGCACAGCAGCATCGCTCTACCTGGGTGTCGACAGCGTCGGTGGCAACACATTCAGCACCGCCGCCTGCTTCGACGCTCGGCTTTCCGGCGTCCAGTCCGGCCAAGCGGTCAGCGTCGCCGACGGGTCCCAGACGGTGGCCATCTCCGCCGTGGATCCCGCCGCATCCTTCCTGATGTTCTCGGTCCGCAGCGACAGTGGCGAACCGGCCGACTCGCAGGTCATGGGGCGACTCGTCGATGCCACCTCGATCGAGTTCGTCCGGCAGACCGATGCGTCGACGCCGGGCCCCGTGGTCGTCGAGTGGTCGGTGGTCGAGTACGGGTGCGGTGTCACCGTGCAGCGGGGCGTCCTTCCCGGGGATGGCACGACCCGGATCGACGTACCGATCACGCCGGTCGGTCCCGGTTCGACGTTCGTCACGACGTCGTCGGCGCCCCAGGCAACGGCGGGCACGAACGGTTCCGGTGATCTGCAGATCGCCGAACTGGTCGGCGGTGACACGCTCCGGATCCGGACCGGTGGCGGGGCGCTGGAGATCGGAAGACAGATCGGCTGGCAGGTGATCACGTTCGACGATCCCGGTGATGCCGAGGTGCAGGTGGTGTCCGACCACCCTGGCGCCGGGTTCCTCGGTGGCCACGATCTCGTTGCCCTCACCGGTCGACCCCGGGTCCAGCTTCGTTCTGGCGGCAACGGCGTCGCCTTCGTCGAACCCGGCGATCGGCGATCGCCTGGTTCGGGCGCGGCTGGTCGACCCCACCACCGTGGAGGTCGCCCGATTCGCCTCCGGGGCCGCGGTCGAGGTGAACGTGCAGGTGGTCGAACTGCTCGACGGGTCGACCGTGCGCAGCGGCGTGCTCGACCTGAGTCCGGCGCAGACGACGAAGTCGGTGACGATCCCTGCCGTCGACGCCGGCAGGACCTCGGCGTTCTCGACCCTGATGGTGCCCGGTTCTGCCAGCGGTGGCGCCACCGATCAGGTCGGCGACGACATCGTCGGCGAGGGTTCGGTCACGGTGACGGTGACCGATGCGTCGACGATCACGGTCGAGCGGACGGCGAGCGCATCATCGGCCTCGTTCGCATGGCAGGCCGTCACCTGGGGAGGCCCACGGTGGGCCGACCTGGCGTCACCGTTCCGCCAGCGGATCGACGTGACCGGCGGCGTCGTCGACGCCCCCGACGGCTATACGACCTCTCTGACGTTCGATCACCTGGCCCTCGTCGACGCCGGCCTGGCGTTGCCGAGTGGCGACGATGTCCGGATCTGGCGTCACGACGGGTTGGCGTGGTCGCAGCTCGATCGCGTCCTGGACGACGACAGCTCCTGGAACGCAGCCGACACAACGATTTGGTTCCGGACCCGTGAGCCCGTTGCTGCCGGCCAGACCGTCACGTATTGGATGTACTTCGGAGATCCGGCACCGCCACCGCCGTGGGACGACCCCGATCAGGTGTGGCTGCTTCGCGAGGGGTTCGAGGACGGCACGCTGGGGGTCTTCGAGGACCGCACCGGTGGATCCGGTTGGTATCGAGCGCTTCCCTGGACCCGACGCGCCACCGTCACGGTTCCGGCCGGCGCGGTCGACTCCGATCTGACCGGCCAGCCGGTTCTCGTCCGAGTGACGGACCCCGATCTTGGTGCGAACGCACAACCCGATGCGTCCGACATCCGGTTCACCGCTTCGGACGGATTCACCGGCCTGGCTCACGAGGTCGAGACGTTCGACTCGGCGACCGGGACGTTGACGGCGTGGGTGCGGGTCCCGATGGTCTCGTCGGTCACCGACACCACGCTGTACCTCTACTACGGAGCGGCCGACGCCCCCGCCCAGGCTCGACCACGGCAGGTGTGGCTCGACGACCTCGCGGTGTGGAACCTGGCCCGCGATCCGGCGGGCCCGGCACCGACACTCGACGATTCGGGCAACGGGAACCACGATGGCCTGGCGCTGGGTGATGCCGTGCTCGTCGCCGGCCCTTCGGGATCCGCTGTCGCTCTCGATGGAGCGGTCGACCGATTGGAATCGGCCCCGTTCGATCTTCCCGATCGCCCGCTGACGATCGCGGCCTGGTTCCGGGCCGACGCCCTCGGCGTCGATCCGGTCGTCGTCGCTCAGGGCGATCCGGCCACGTCCGGTGTCTTCGAACTGGCGATCGACACCACGACCGTCCCCGGCTCTCCCACGGCACGGGTCCGGCTCCGGACCGGTGGGAGCTTCGCCGAGATCTCCGCAGGTGCCATCACGGTCGGAGGATGGCACCACCTGGCCGCGGTCTGGGACGGCTCGCTCCTGACGCTGTACCTGGACGGTGCTGCGGTCGGGTCGGTGCCCGCTGCCGGGGCACTGCCCGATGGGTCGTCGATGCCGGTCGTGATCGGCGGCGACCCCGCCGGCAGCCGAACGCTCGAGGGCCTGGTCGACCAGGTGCGGATCGGGTCGGGCGCCTGGAGCCCATCCCGGGTCTCGTTCGTCGCCAGGCAGCTGACCGACCCGGCGGCCACGGCCACGGTGTCCGCGGCCTCGGTCGGAACCTGGTTCGACCAGGGCGACTGGTCGTTCCGGCGGCCCCTGACGGTCGATGCGTCGAAGGTGGCCGGTCCCCTGACCGACTATCCGCTGCTCGTGCAGCTCAGCGACCCGCAACTCGGCTCCGGGGCCCAGGCCGACGGTGACGACCTCGTCTTCGTCGCCGCCGACGGTGTCACCCGACTCGATCACCAGATCGAGAGCTGGGACCCGGGCACCGGAACGCTGACGGCGTGGGTGCGGATGCCCGTCCTCGACGCCGCCACCAACCGGCTCTTCCTCTATCTCGGAAACGCCGGTGCGGTGGATCAGTCCGATCCGATCGGCGTCTGGGGGCCCGACGCCGATCTGGTGCTCACCAACTGAGCCGTTCGGCCCAGCGCCCAGTGAGACCCAAGGCTCGATCTGCCCAATTCCTACGGTTCTCGGACATGATGCCGATGCTTCGGATGAACCCAATTCCTCGGAGCCGAACCATGTCAGAGCCAGTCGAACAGCACACGCACGGACCGGTCAAGGTCCTGCTCTCCGCGGCCGTTGTCCTCGTGGCGCTGTCCACCGTTGCGATCACCTCGCTGGCGCTCTTCACCGACACGGCGTCGGTCGGTGCCAACGACTTCACCACGGGAACGATCGACATCAACGCGGCGCCGGCCTCGGCCGTGGTGACCATGCCGGCCATGGTCCCCGGCGATCAGGTCACCAATCCCCTCACCGTCACCAACGCCGGCTCGCTGAACCTTCGCTACGCCGTCGAGTCGACCACCACCGAGGACGTCCTCGCCTCCGAACTGGTGCTCACGATCAAGAGCGGGGTCACCACCTGCGACAACACCAACTGGGCTGCCGACGGGAGCACCCTGTACTCGGGTCGCCTCGGTAGCAGCACGACCGATCCCATCATCGGCTCATCGATCGCCGGTGCCGACGCAGGCGACCGTGTCCTGGCCTCGAGTGCCAACGAGATCCTGTGCCTGAACGTCACGTTGCCGCTGTCGTCGTCGACCGGTCAGGGAACGACCACGAGCGCCACGCTCGACTTCCTGGCCGAACAGACCGCCAACAACCCGTAGACCGCAGGGTCTCCGTGACGGCTCCCCGGCGGACCCGATCCCTGTCGTCGGTCATGGCATCGGCGTTGGTCGGGTCCGCTCTCGCGCTCGTTCCGGCACCGGCCGGCGCAGCGCCGGTGGTGGCCGACGCCGGTGGGCCGTACTCGATTCCCGAGGGCGGCGATCTGGTTCTCGACGGCTCCGGTTCGGCGGGCACCCCGACGAGTTTCGCGTGGGACCTCGACGGCGACGGGCAGTTCGACGACGCATCGGGGGTTTCGCCGACGATCACCTGGACGCAGCTCGTCGCACTCGGGATCGACGACGACGGCACGTACCCGGTCGGGCTCCGCGTCGTCGACGGCGCCGACGTGGACGACGACGTGGCGCCGGGGGTCTCGTCGTCACCAACACCCCGCCGGTCATCTCCGTCGACGCCGATCCGTCGGTCCCGGTCGGGGCGGCCTTCTCGATCGGTCTCGCCGCCACCGATCCCGGTCTCGACACCGTGTCCAGCTGGCGGGTTCGGTGGGGTGACGGGACGGCGAATACGTATGCCGGGCCGGCGGTCACGGCGACGCACACCTACACCGTTCCTGGGTTGACGAACGACGTCCTGGTCTCGGCGGTCGACGAGGACGGCGTCTGGTTCGACACCGAACTGGTCGTCAGTGGGTTCGGTTCGGGCGCCCTCCACCGATACGACACCCAAGGTGCTCACCTCCAGACCTTCGGGTCGGCCGCGGGCGCATTCGACACCGTGATCGGGCCCGACGGGCTGCTGTACGTCAGCAGCTACGGCACCGACTCCGTCCACCGGTTCGATCCGGCCGATGGTGCACTGGTCGACACCTTCGTCGCCGCCGGATCCGGTGGGCTCGACGGCCCGACCGGGCTCGCGTTCGGCCCGACGGGAACCCTCCTCGTCGGCAGCAACCTCACCGACCAGGTCCTGGCCTACGACCCCAGCACGGGTGCCCCGCTCGGGGTGTTCGTCGCTGCGGGCAACGGGCTCGACGGGATCGGCGGGATGACGGTGGGAACCGACGGCAACCTCTACGTCGCCGGATTCAACTCGAACACGGTGCATCGATACAACGCAACGACCGGTGCATTCGTGAGCGTGTTCGTTGCCCCCGGCAGTGGCTCACTCCTCCAGCCCGAGGGTCTGGTGTTCGCAGCCGACGGGAGCCTGCTCGTTGCCAGCAAGGGCAACCACCGGGTCACGCGCTACGACGGGACGACGGGCGCGTTCCTCGGCAACTTCGTGGCCTCCGGCAGCGGCGGGCTGAACCAGCCCGTCGGGCTGCGCTTCGGGGCCGACGGCCATCTCTACGTGTCGAGCAGCGGGTCGGATCAGATCCTCCGCTACGACGGGAGCACCGGAGCCTTCGTCGACGTGTTCGTCACGGCGTCGAGTGGCGGCGTGACCCGCCCGTACGGCCTCGTGTTCCGCCCGACGGCGCAGGTGAGCGTCACCGCACCGGCGTTGGTCGTGAACTCGACGGGTGACGTATCCGACAACAACGCCGGGAACGGCGTCTGCGACACCGGCGCGTCGATCGGCGGGAATCCGGAATGCACACTTCGGGCCGCGATCCAGGAGTCGAACGCCCGGGCCGGGGCCGACACCGTGCACTTCGACATTCCGGCCGCACTGGTCGGTGGTACGCACCTGATCGCCCCGAGCTCGGCCTTGCCTGCCGTCACCGATCCGCTGGCGATCGATGCCGCGACGGAGCCGGATTTCCTCGGCACTCCTATGGTGACCTTGTCGGGACAGAACAGCGGGTTCGTCACGGGTCTCGCACTGGCAGCCGGAGCCGATCGCTCCCTGATTCGCGGGCTGGTCATCCGCGATTGGGGTCTCGACGGGATCCAAGCGGCGCCGGGCAACGACCGGTCGGTGATCTCGGGCAACTACATCGGTCAGCTGAACGTCGCCGGAACGTCGAGTGGAGCCGGTACCGGCAACGGGCAGGCAGGTATCTGGGTGCGGGGCACCAACCTGACCATCGGTGGGTCGCCCCCGATCCGACGGAACGTGATCTCGGGCAACGGCACCAAGGGGATCGTCCTCACCGGTGAGGGGGTCGACGGCACGCGTATCGAGGGCAACACGATCGGGGTCACCGCTGTCGAGACGGCACTGCTGAACAACGGTGACGATGCCATCCGGATCGAGAACGGCGCGGATGACACCGTGATCCTCGACAATGTCATGGCGCATCCCAATGGCGACGGCATCGAGATCACCGGCGCCTCCACCGGCACGGTGATCCAGGGCAACGTCATCGGGACCGATCGCGCCGGAACGGCGGTCTGGTCGGGGAGGTTCGCAGCCATTTCGCTCGAGCTCGGTGCAGCCGACACCTTGATCGGTGGGACCGATCCGGGTGACGGCAACGTGATCGCCAACGCCGGTACCAACGCCGGGAATCCGAACAGCATCAGTATCTGGCCCGATGCCGGTTCGGGCATCTCCATCGTGGGGAACTCGATTCGCCGCAGTCGAGGTATCGGTATCGATTTGAACCCGATCGGTGTGACGGCGAACGACCCCGGCGACGGTGACAGCGGCCCGAACGACTTGCTCAACACACCGGTCATCGGCTCGGCGACCAGCGACGGCGCCACGGTCGCCGTTGTCTTCGACTTGGACGTACCGGTCAACGCCGACGGCTACCGCGTCGAGTTCTTCACGAATCCATCAGGAGAGAACCTGGTCGGACGGTACGAGGGCGAGTCGCTGGCCTCGTCGGTGAACGTCACGCCCGGTACCGGTCTGATGCACTCCTTCGCCGCCGTGCCGGGCTCGGTGATCACCGCGACCGCGACACGAATCGACGTCGACGACGTGGAGTGGGTACTCGTCGACCTCGGAGTTCTCGGCACCGGTGAAGGTGCAGTCGTCGGCGGTCACCGTGAACTCCACCGGTGATGCGTCGGACACCAACCCGGGCAACGGCGTGTGCACCACCGGCGGCACGGTGGGGGCAGCAGCGGAGTGCACGCTCCGGGCCGCGATCCAGGAGGCCAACGGGTCGGCGCTCATCGAGACGATTCATTTCGCGATCCCGACGTCGGACGCCGGGTACTCGGTCGGGAACGGGTATTGGACCATTCGCCCCGGGTCCCAACTCCCCGAGATCGTCACCGCGATCGACATCGAGGCCACGACCCAGCCCGGCTTCGCCGCAACGCCGCTGATCGAGATCGACGGGTCGGTGGCCGGGGCGGGGGCCAACGGGCTGCAGGGTGTCCGCACCCTCGTCGATCAGCGGGCTCGCCATCAACCGGTTCGGCGAGAACGGGATCCGGATCAACCCCGGCACGGCCGGGACCCGCATCATCCGGAATCACCTCGGAACCGATCCGACGGGCATGATCGACCGAGGGAACGGCTGGCGAGGGGTCACGATCGAGACCGGCGCCGGTCCTGCCGTGATCGGCGGGGTCGATCCGACGGAGCGGAACCTGATCTCGGGCAACGGGATCGACGGCGTCCTCGTGTGGGCGTCGAACGACAACGCCATTCTCGGCAACTACATCGGCACCGACGTCACCGGCAACTCACCCCTGGGCAACTCCTACGACGGGATCAAGCTCGGTGGCGGTGCGTCGGCCAACGCCCTCGGAGCTCTCCGGTGCCGGGAACGTGATCTCGGGCAACGGTGACGACGGCATCGAGATCGACGACGTGAGCGGTGGCAACGTCATCCGCTCCAACACGATCGGGCTCGGCGTCGACGGCCAATCCGTCGTGGCGAACGGTCGCCACGGCGTCGTGCTCTACAACGGAGCGAACAGCACCCTGGTCGGCGGCTCCGCAGTGGGGGAGGGCAACGTCGTCTCGGGCAACGCGCAACAGGGTGTGCATGTCAACGCCAACTCCAATGCGGCGACTGCCGACAACGTGATCGCCGGGAACTTCATCGGGACCGATCGCAGCGGTCTGCTGGATCGGGGGAACGGGACCGAACGGGGTCCGCCTGCTTGGGAATCCGCTGCGGACGGTCATCGGAGGTTCCACGCCCGGGACCGGGAACGTGATCTCGGGCAACGGCAAGCAGCGGTATCACCCTTGCGTGGGCGACCGACGCCGTCGTGTCGGGCAACACGATCGGGCTCGGCGCCGACGGTGACACGATGATCGGCAACGCCTCGGAGGGCGTCCGGATCGAATTCGGGTACGCGCCGGTCATCGGAGGCACGACCCCGGCGGAGCGCAACGTGATCTCGGGCAACGGTTGGTCGGGGATCATGACGCAGGGCACCGATGTCACCGTCATCGGGAACTACATCGGCACCGACCGGACTGGCCTCACCGACCGGGGGAACGCCTCGAACGGCCTGCTGGTGAACGGTACGCGTCCGACCATCGGCGGCACGAGCCCGGCCGAACGCAACGTGATCGCCGGAAACAACGTCGACGGCATCCAGTTCGGCGGCTCGCTGTCCAACGGTCGCGTCCAGGGCAATCTGATCGGTGTCGGCGCCGACGGATCCACCCCGCTGCGCCAATGGGTTCCGAGGTATCTCGATCTTCGGGACGACCGACGTGATGATCGGCGGTGACGTTGCCGGCGCAGGCAACGAGATCGCCAACCACCCGAGCGTCGGGGTGCTGACCAACGCATCGGCGACCCGGATCACCGTGATCGGCAACTCGATCCACGACAACGTCGGCCTCGGCTTCGATCTCGGGCTCAACGGCGTCACGCTGAACGACCCGGGCGACTCCGATTCAGGGCCGAACGGCTACCTCAACTTCCCCGTCATCACCTCGGCAACCGTCCTCGTCCGGGATCGTGACGCTCTCCGGGACCTTCGATGTGCCCGCAGGCACCTATCGACTGGAGTTCTTCGCCAATCCGTCCGGAGCCGACCCGACCGGTTACGGCGAGGGTGAGGTGTTCGTCGGGGCGGCAACACTCACCCACACCGGATCGGGTCCCGAGCCGTTCGGTGCGGCGTTCCCCGGCTCGGCCGGTGACGTGATCACCGCAACCATCACCGAGGATTCCGGGGGCGGATACGGCTCGACCTCGGAGTTCTCGTCCGCCGTGATCGTCACGGGATTCGGTGGGTCGGTGCTCGATTCGAGCAGCCGCCGAACCGACCTGGACGCCCGCGGCGGACTGGATCTGGCCGTCTCGGGTTCCGGTGTCGTCGGCAACGGCGTCGATCTGGCCGCCGGCCCACAACGACTCGTGGGCCCGGCCACCGACCTGCTGTCGAACGAGCTCACGCTGTCGGCCTGGGTCCATCTCGACGCGGCCGGAACCGACCCGAGGATCCTTGCCAAGGCAGCCACCGACGGTGCCGCGATCTACGAGCTCCTCGTCGACGACATCACCGGTGAGGCAGTCGCCCGACTGGCCATCGGGGGGGCCACCGTCGAGCTCCGCGGCGGCACGGTCGGTCTCGGTGGCTGGCACATGGTCGCAGCCACCTGGGACTCGGCCACCGCGCAACTCTACGTCGACGGGGTCGAGGTGGCGTCGGCCGCAGCGGCCGGGTCACTTGCCACCGATGTGTCGGTCCCGCTCGTCGTGGGCAACGTTGCCTCGGCAGATCGCGGACTCGACGGTCGCGTCGATCAGATCGAGATCGCACACGTCGCCCGGTCGCCGCAGTGGATCGCCACCGCCAACGCCAACCTTTCCGACGCCGCCGGCTTCGTCACGATCGGCGCCGTGCAGACGTCGGCGCCTCGGTCCTGGACCGTCTCGGGACTGGGTGGACGCGGGAGCACCTACGCCTTGTCGGCTCCGGAGACTCCGAGTGGTGCCGATGCGTGGATCACCGCGATCGGCATCGACGAACCCGGCATCGAATTCGAGTCGTGGTGGCATCTCAGCGACCCTTCGGGGGTCGACGTCGCCGCCGGCACCCGGACCGGCGCCGACCCGATCACGCAGCACGAGACGGCCCTCACCGGTGCCGGTTTCGACCTCGCCACCATCGTCAGTGCCGGCGGCCGGACCCAGGATGCACCGCCGGCCGGTTCGGTCGCGGCGATCACCTGGACCAAGGTGGTGATCCGGACCGATGAAACCGGAACCGGTTCGGTCTGGGTCGATGACGTCCCGGTCATCGGTCCGACCCCGCAGGGTCCAGGCGAAGCCCGCGGTTCGGTCGGGTTCCGGGTCGGGCACCTACCAGTCGGTGAGACCTGGATCACCGACGACGTCCGGCTGCGCCGGCTGGTCAGCGACGAACCGGTCACCGTCTTGGGCCCGCTCGATCGGAACTGAGTCGAAGGCCGGTCGTCGCGCATCGCGTCGGCACCGTGCGGTCTGCAGTGTCGGAGCTCTCGATGTCGTGGCTCCGTTGACGAAACCCCCCGTCGGCGCCGATGGATGCGCCGACATGACCACCACAGAAGAACCCGGTTCAGAGCACCTGCACCGGTCGAAGCGACTGGACCTTGGTGCCATCGCCCAACTGTCCATCGGCGTTGTCGCCCCAGCACCACGTCGATCGATCGGAACGAATGGTGCAGGCGTGCGACGGACCCGGCAGCCGGCCCGGCGGCGTCGGTGATCGTGCCGCCACCGGCGGGCCCGACGACCGGCACCGGGGTCGAGTGATTCGTCGTGGTGTTGTCGCCGACTTGGCCCTTCGCGTTGTCGCCCCAGCACCAGAGGCCGCCGGTTGCGCCGAGGGCACACGAGTGTTGGTCGCCGAGGGCGACGGTCTGGATTCCGGCCAGGGTGCCCGTACCGCCGACGCCGACGACCTGGACGGGTGCCGGTCGGTTGGTGGTGGTGTTGTCGCCGAGCTGGCCTTTGTTGTTCAGCCCCCAGCACCAGACGCCGCCGCCCGGACCGACGGCGCAGGAATGCTGCAGTCCCAGATCGACGTTCGCGACGCCGGTGAGGGTTCCGGTGCCGCCGGGGCCGACGACCTGGACGGGTGCCGGTCGGTTGGTGGTGGTGTTGTCGCCGAGTTGGCCTTTGGCGTTGTCGCCCCAGCACCAGGTGGTGCCGTCGGTCTTGGCGGCGCAGGTGTGTTTCTGGCCGGCTCCGAGGTCGGTGACGGCGGTGAGGGTTCCGGTTCCGCCGGGTCCGTTGACTTGGACGGGGGTGAGTTGGTCGGTGGTGGTGTTGTTTCCGAGTTGGCCTTTGTCGTTTCGGCCCCAGCACCAGGTGGTGCCGTCGGTCTTGGCGGCGCAGACGTAGGTTTCGCCGGCTGCGGCGGTGGTGACGGCGGTGAGGGTTCCGGTGCCGCCGGGGCCTTGGACCTGGACCGGCACCGGTGATTGGGTCTTGGTGTTGTTGCCGAGTTGTCCGTCGGAGTTGTCGCCCCAGCACCAGATGGTGCCGTCGGTCTTGACGGCGCAGGTGGTCTTGAGTCCGGCGGTGATCGAGATGACGCCGGTGAGAGTTCCGGTTCCGCCGGGGCCTTTGACCTGGACCGGCGTCGAGTTGACGTCGGTCGGTGGTGTTGTTGCCGAGTTGGCCTTTGTCGTTGCGGCCCCAGCACCACACGGTGCCATCGGACTTGACCGCACACGTGTACGTGTCACCGGCAGCCAGGGCGACGGCGTCGTCGAACACTCCGGTCCAGCCCGCCCCCTTGACCTGGACGGGTGCCATCCGGTCGGTGGTGGTGTTGTCGCCGAGTTGGCCCTTGGCGTTGACGCCCCAGCACCAGGCGGTGTAGTCGGACAGGGCAGCGCAGGAGAAGAGCTCGCCGGCTCCGACGCTGAGGGCGGTACCGAGGGTTCCGGTGCCGCCGGGGCCGACGACCTGGACGGGTGCCGGTCGGTTGGTGGTGGTGTTGTCGCCGAGTTGGCCTTTGGCGTTGTCGCCCCAGCACCAGGCGGTGCCGTCGGTCTTGGCGGCGCAGGTGTGTTTCTGGCCGGCTCCGAGGTCGGTGACGGCGGTGAGGGTTCCGGTGCCGCCGGGTCCGTTGACTTGGACGGGGGTGAGTTGGTCGGTGGTGGTGTTGTTGCCGAGTTGGCCTTTGTCGTTGCGGCCCCAGCACCAGGCGGTGCCGTCGGTCTTGGCGGCGCAGACGTAGGTTTCGCCGGCGGCGGCGGTGGTGACGGCGGTGAGGGTTCCGATGCCGCCGGGGCCTTGGACCTGGACCGGCACCGGTGACTGGGTCGTGGTGTTGTTGCCGAGTTGTCCGTCGGAGTTGTCGCCCCAGCACCAGATGGTGCCGTCGGTCTTGACGGCGCAGGTGGTCTTGAGTCCGGCGGTGATCGAGACGACGCCGGTGAGAGTTCCGGTGCCGCCGGGGCCTTTGACCTGGACCGGCGTCGAGTTGCGTCGGTGGTGGTGTTGTTGCCGAGTTGGCCTTTGTCGTTGCGGCCCCAGCACCACACGGTGCCATCGGCCTTGACCGCACACGTGTACGTGTCACCGGCAGCAAGGTCGATCACTCCGTCGAGGCTCCCCGATCCGCCGGACCCCATCACCTGGACCGGCACCGGTGATCCGGTCTTGGTGTTGTCGCCGAGTTGTCCGTCGGAGTTGTCGCCCCAGCACCAGGCGGTGCCGTCGGTCTTGGCAACGCAGCCGAACTGGGAACCGGTGGCGAGCGCAGCAGCATCGGTGAGCTCGCCAACGCCGCCCGGGCCCTTCACGGCGACGGGCGCCATCCGGTCGTTGGTGGTGTTGTCGCCGAGCTGCCCCTTGGCATTGTCGCCCCAGCACCAGATGTAGCCCTCGCTGCGGGCCAGGCACGCGTGACCGGCACCGCCGTCGATGTCGATGATCCGCTTCCACTCGTCGACGCTGAACGAGCTGCCGGCATTCGCCGTGGTGTCGCCGAACGCAGCGCCCGAGCCGGGGGTCAGGGCCATCAGTGCAACCAGGGCCGCGGTGGCGCAAAGCGACGCCGCCGAGCGCCCCACCCGTGTCGGCCGGATCGACCCAGCGTCCTCGCTGGTTCGGGGACGCCACGGATTGAATCGGGGTAGCAGTATCCATCGGGAACCCCACAAGGCAGCGGCGAAAAGCGCGCCGGCCACGATCAAGCGAATCCACTGGCCCTGAGAGATCCAGACCACCGGACTGCCGACGACGGGGATCAGGATCCGACCGAGGCCGTGCACCCGAGTCGGCGGCACCGGGGTCGAGTCGGCCCGCAGGTTGGCATCGCCGCGGGTGACGAAGTCCCCCGATTCATCGACGGCGACGATCCGGTGGGTGATGAAACCGTCGGTCGCAGGGTTCTCGAAGACGATCACCGACCCAGGTCCGAGCCGGTCGACCGGGGTGTGCGCAGCGAGCACGACGTCGCCGACCCCGATGTGAGGTGTCATGGACCCCGACACCACCGCAACCGGCGACCAACCGGTGGCGAGTGGGATCATCGTGACCCAGAGCAGGAGCCACAACACCGCCGAAACCGTCGCCAGAGACAGCCCACCAAGAGCGAACCGGCTCACCTCGATCGTTCGTCGCACGTTGGTCACATCCCGGATCCCGGCGGGGACCCCGGTTCTAGGACTGGACTTCCCAGGCGAAGGTCATCGCACTGACCGATTCACCCTGCTCGGCGTCGGGCGCCGACGGGTCGAGCTGCACGGTGATCCGATAGGTCTTGGACTCGGGCGTGCCGCTCGGATCCCACGTGCCGACCCCGGTCGAGTAGTCGACGGCTGTGCCGTCGAACCCGGCCAACGTCGATCCCGACTCGATGGTGGCACCCGTCGCGAATCCGGTGCAGTCGCCGAAGGTCCCGCCGCTGCCCTCCTCGATCGTCAGATTCAGATAGGTCGCCAGGTCACCGGAATCGGTGAAGCCACCCGAGTAGACCTTGACGCCGGCCGGGTCGGTGACCGTGCCCTGGTAGGTGACGACGATGCAGTCCTGGACCGATTGGCCCGGCACCAGACCCGAGGCCGTGAACATCACGGCGCCGAGATCGTCGTCGACCAGGTCGACCGTGCCGGTGCTGAACGAGTTGCCCGTGTTCGAGGTCGACGCGGTGAACGCGGCGATCGAGGAGTCCACGACCAGTGCGCTCACCGCCAGCAACGACACCACCACAGCGGCCAGTCCCCCGATCACGGGTGCGGCCTGGCCACGGGACCTCTCGGCTGTCTCGGTCTTCTCGGAATCGGTGTTCGACATCATCGAATTTCCCACCTTCTTCAGGTCATGTCCCTCGTGTCCATCCTGTACTCTCTCAGATCGGCACGGCTTTCCCCTCGAGATGATGGGTCGATCTGGCCGGTCCTCTGGGCCGTTTGACCCACGGGCGGAATCCCTGCATCGGGAGCGCCTCGCCCGGATGCCGGAACCAGCCGTTCGGCACCGACCACTACGATGGGACCCGGTTCGGCCTGGTCGATGAGGATGGTGGATGCCACGCTTCCTGCTCTTGATGCACGACACCGGTGGGGCCGAGGACCCCGGCGCGTGGGGTCCGTACTTGGAGAGACTTCGCGGCAGTGGGCGATTCGAGGGCGGAAGCTCGATCGGCGCGATCGCAGCGCACCACAAAGGAGGACTCGATGCGCAGCATGCCGATCCTCTCGTCGGCTACCTCATCGTGCACGCCGAAGATCCGGCGGCGGCCCGGGGCTTCCTCGAGGGCAACCCCGTCTTCGAAGCAGGTGGAACCGTGGAGGTCTGCGAACTCGTCGAGGACTGAGCGACGGAGCGAAGCCCCGGTTCGTGGAGGCGGAGGCGAGGCTGGCGTCCGGTGGCGTGTCGGTGTGCAAGGATCATGCCGATGCCGAAGCTGACCGATTCCGAAATCCACGAATTCCTCGAGGAGCCGGGACACCTGTTGCGGATCGCCACCGTCGACGAAGACGGTTTTCCCCGTGTGGTGCCGACGTGGTTCATCCATGCCGACGACGACATCCTCTTCACGCCGCGTGCGCCGGCGGTGTTCCTGGCCAACATTCGGCGCGACCGGCGCGTCGGTCTCTCCATCGACGAGGACGCGCTCCCGTACCGCAAGCTCACCGTCCAGGGCGATGCCCGTGTCGTGCACGAGCCCGGCGACGACGATGCATGGCGCAGTCTCTACCGCAGCATCGCCAAGCGATATATCGATGACCAGGCCGCCGACGACTACGTCGACCGCACCATCGATCAACCTCGGGCGCTGATCGCCGTGTCGTTGTCGTCGTCGAAGACGTCGTCGTGGCGAATGCCCGTGGCCAGTGAGGCCGGTACCGGCATCTGGGCCCGTCGCTACTACGCCGACGGGACACTCATGGCCTCGCTGGCCGACCGCCGCCACCAGGCCGATCCGCCCGAATGATTCTCCCCGAGGTGCCCGGCGCTCCGGCTGCCGGACACCCGATGCAGTGCCACTTGCCTCAGCGGTTGACAGAGGCGGAAGTTGCCGCGCGGTGCGGCATTCGGTCGAACCGATGGTTGGGGTGCAGGAATCCAGCGAGTGCCGCCGGCCGACGGAGGTACCGGGGCTCGACGGTGGAGTGGTCAGGACGATGACTGGTGCGCCATCGTAGAGCCGTGACGTCGGCCCGCCGGACGTCCTGCGCCCGGGAGGACCGCCATGCCATACGCCCACCGCCCCCATGTCTGCGACGCCGACAGCCACCTCATGGAGGGACTCACCTGGCTACGGGACCACGCTGACGCGAAGACCCGAGACCGGCTTCCCGACCTCACATCGGCACTCGACAAGGGCGGCGCCGGCGCCGGACGAGCGATCCAATTGGGCCAGGCCCGCATCGACGACCCCGAGAAGACGGCCGCGCTGGAAGACGACGTCATCGCCTCGGCCAAGGGATGGGTTGCCCTTGGCGCCATGGACCGCGGCGAGCGCACCCGGGCTCTCGACCTGCTCGGATTCGACTCTCAGCTCGTGTTCTCCACGTTCTCGGTCGGGCTGTTCGCGTTCTCCGACGATCCCGAGGTCATCTACGGAGGGGCGAGTGCTCACAACCGGATGGTCTCGGAATTCTGCGCCGAGGACGACCGGTTGGTCGGAGTTGGCTTCCTCCCCCTCAACGACCCGGACCGCTCGCTTGCCTCCCTGGTCGAAGCACTCGATCTGGGGTGTGGAGCCCTGTGGGTGGCACATGCGGCCTCGTCGGGCCGCTCGCCGGCGCATGTCGACAACGATCCGGTGTGGGCCGCCGTCGAGGACGCGGGCGTGCCGATCGTCATGCATATCGGGGCGGGTAGGAACGCGACGACCAAGGCATGGCACAACAACGGGCGGCCCCGTCCGGCCGACCTTCATGGGGGAGGCGAGAACTTGCGAGCCAAGGATTTCCCGTCGATCCATCACGCGGCAGAGACCTACCTGAGTGCCATGGTCCTCGACGGGGTCTTCGAACGGTTCCCGGACCTGCGGTGCGGTGTCATCGAGATGGGCGCCTCTTGGGCCCCATCGCTGCTCGCCCGCCTCGACCATGCGGCGAAGACCTTCGCCCGCACCGAACCGATGCTCGCAGAACTCAGTCTGACGCCGTCGGACTACATTCGCCGCCAGGTCCGCTTCACCCCGTTCCCGGGTGAGAACGTCGCCGAGATGATCGCCCAATCCGGGCCTGAGCTGTACCTGTTCTCGAGCGACTACCCGCACCCGGAGGGCACCAGGGATCCGATCGGGAAGTTCGAGCGATCGTTCGATGATCATGGCATCGACGCCACGGCCCGACAGTTGTTCTACGAGGACAACTACCGGGACCTGATTCGGGGCTGAGCCTCACCACCCAAACCGGTACCCGGTCACTTACGCCGGCAGACCGGCTCGGGATTAGGTTGACCGAAGGGACCGAGACGTCGGCGCTCGAGCGCGGCGGCCAAAGGAGTGCGACATGTTGACCGGGGACCAGTACCGCGATTCGCTTCGAGACGGGCGAGCGACCTACTTCGAGGGCGAACGGATCGACGATCTCCCGTCGCATCCGCTGCTCGGCCAGACCGTCGACTACGACCGCCGAGGGTACGACCGCTGGTACGACCCGGCACCCGACGCCACCAGTCCGCTCATGGCCGTTCCCACGTCGGCCGAGGAGCTCCGGGACATGATCCCGCTGCTGCACGAAGCCGGGATGATGGCCCACGTCACCTACGACGTCGATCCAGACCCTCAAGACCGCATCCGGCCGCATGGCCGATCTCAAGCCCGAATACATCGAGCGCATGTCGGCCTACATCGACGAGGCCCAACGAAGCGATGTTCGGATCACCCAGTGCATCACCGATGCCAAGGGTGATCGCAGCCGACCGCCCGGCAAGCAGGACGACCTCGATGCCTACGTCCACGTCGTCGACCGCCAGCGCGATGGCGTCGTCACTGCGTGGGGCCAAGCTGCACATCACCGGGGCCTGTTCGGCCACGATCTGCTCACCATTCCGACCAAGGCCATGAAGGCGGGCGAGGAGGAATGGTCCGATCGGATGTGTCGTGCCGGTCAACGCCGAGGGCGTGAAGATCATCAACACCACCTACGCCCCCCGCCATGACGACACCCGTTCGTTCCCGGTCTCCGGCGAGTACCACTACCCCGAGGGTTTCGTCATCTTCGACGACGTGTTCGTGCCCCACGAGCGGGTCTTCCTCGACGGCGAGACGGCGTTACGCCGCGATGTTCGCCCATTCGCTCGGGCTCTGGGAACGCCTCGGCGGCCTGTCTGCCTTCGTCGAAGAAGCCGACCAACTCGTCGGTCTGGCGCAGCTCGTCGCCGAGGCCAACGGCACTGCCGGCATCTCCCACGTCAAGGAGAAGATCTCCGAGACTGATCATCCACGCCACCCTGATCCGCGCGACGCTCGAGGCGGCAGTGAGCCAACTGCAACATCGGCCCGGAGGGTGCGGCCTTCCCCAACGAGTTGTTCACGTCAACGCCGGCAAGTTCCACGCCGCCGCCAACTACAACGCCATGGTGCGCCACTTCACGACATCGCCGGTGGTGCGGTGCTCACCGCTCCGGCCCCGGCCGACTTCGAGAACGCCGACGTCGGCGCACCTGGCCCGCAAGTACATGTCGACCGGCAAGGGAGTCGACGGCGAGTATCGGTCTCGATGCTCATGCACACGATCCGCGACCTGACCGCCGATGCCTACGGCGGATGGAAGTTCGTCACCAACATCCAGGCAGGCGGTGGCCTGTACGCACAGCGGATCGTCACCCGACGTCACTACGACCTCGACGACGCGAAGCGCAAGGCGCTCGTCGTCGCCGGCCTGGACGAGCACGAGGTCCGGGGATGACGACGACGACGCTTGCTCCCGACGGCGTGCGAGACCAGATCCGAGCATGAGGGTCATCGATTCGACGGCGGGTGGTCGCGCGCCACGAATCAGTGGACTCGGGTTCGAAGGCGTCGGTCGCTGATTCGACGGAGGACAGCCTCGACGGCAATGGCGAGCATCACGAAGCCGGCGAAGAGCAAGCGGGTGGCGGCCGACGCGTCGACGAGAGACAGGACGATCGCTCCGGTGCTGAAGGCCGCGGCGAGAGCGACGAGGGCGGCGTTCGCCTCGGTCTTGTCGATGATGCGGAGGTGTCCGGCATGAACGACGGCGTGGACGCTGAGGATCGAGACAGCGCCCAGAACGGCGATCTGGCTCAGATCGAACGCCACTGCCAGGATGCAAATGGTGGCCGCACTGAGAAGGAGACCTTCTCGGCTGTGCGCGATGGGGCGGCCGAACGCGCCCGGCAGTTCGCCGTCCTTGGCCATCTGATACGTGACGTTGGTGACGGCGTACAGACTGGCATTGATGGCTGACGCCGTGGCGATGAGGGCAGTGATCGAGACCAAGACGAAACCGACCGAACCGAAGACCGGGCGGGCGGCTTCGGCAAGCGCGTTCTCGCGGGCTGCGTCGACTTCGCCGACGGTCAGTGTTCCGAACACGGTGACGGAGACGAGCAGGTAGAGACCCATGACCAACACGATCGCGACGATGATGGCGCGGGGATGGTTCGCTCGGGGCTGGTCACGTCCTCCGCGGCGTTGGTGACGACTCTGAACCCTTCGTACGCGAAGAACGTGATCGCGACACTGGAGAGGATCGAACCGGTTGGGGGGTAGTTGCCGGGCGACAGCAGGGCGGGGTCGAGAGCGGTCAGTCCTCCGATGGCGAGAACGAGGAGGACGGTGAACTTGACCACGACGATGACGAGTTCGGCGCGGGCCACGCTTGCCGATCCGTTCAGATTGACGGCAACGAACAGCACCATGACCCCGACGGCGAAGAAGGCCGCCGCCGGCGGAGAACTGCCGGCAAGAAGGCCTGCAGCGTAGGTACCGAAGGTCTTGGCGACCAGGGACAGCGACACGAGCGCGGCGAGGTACATCATGACGCCCATGGCACCGGCGAAAACCGTGTCGCCCCAGCCGTGAATCAGATATTCGACGATCCCCCCGGCCGAGGGAAACCGGGCACCGAGCTTGCCGAGCGAATAGCCGCTGAACAGTGCGATGATCCCGCCGATGAGGAAGGAGATCCAGACCGCGCTGCCGGCAACGGCGCCGGCTTCGCCCAAGAGCGCGAAGATTCCGGCGCCGATCATGGTTCCCACTCCCAGCGACACCGCTGAGGCGAACGTGACCGGCTTGTCGGTTTCCTGCCCTGTCACCGCGTGTTTCCCCGGGCCGGAACGTCGGCCCCAGACGGCTGGATTGTCGAATCGGCGCCGGTTCACCGCGGCAATCCTCCTTGGCGAAACCGATGGCCCGAGGTACTACTTCGTATCGGACACGGTCTTCGTATCGGACACGGTCTTGGTATCGGACACGGTCTTGGTATCGGACACGGTCTTGGTATCGGACACGGTCTTGGTATCGGACACGGTCTTGGTATCGGACACGGTCTTGGTATCGGACACGGTCTTGGTATCGGACACGGTCTTGGTATCGGACACGGTCTTGGTATCGGACACGGTCTTGGTATCCGACACGGTCTTCGTATCCGACACCGTGCGATGCGGCAAGCTCATCGGTTGGTCGCTCGGGGTCGGGGAGTATCGGTCGGACCAGAGTCTCGGATGCTTCGGTCTCCGGGGCTTCGAGGGCCGTGACGAGGGACCAAGGTCTCTGCCCCCCGCTCCCGAGCGACTCTAGCTTGTCGTTGGGACCAAGTTCCGGCCAACCGGCAGGGAGCGGCGGCGTTTCCTGTGTGGCCCGTTTGCCTGGCGGCCGGAGCCGATCCGCCAATCAGCACAGTTTCCAGCATCGCAGCAACCCAGACGGGTCGGACTGCGGCCGGTCCGAAAGCCCGGTACGAGAGAGAGGTAGCGCCGTGAGGAAGATCGTCGTCGGTTTCGGGACACATGACCACAGCAACCGGGCCCTCGAATGGGCCGCCGTGCTCGCCGCTCGAGCCGGCGCGGACGTCATCGTGTTGAATGTCTTCCACCAGGCATACGCCGAGATGTCTCCTGATGTCCACGCCGAACTGGTGGCCGCACGTCGCAATCAGATCTCACGCATCATGCAGGAAAGCGGGCACGAACGTTTCGAGGTCGTGATCCGGAGCGGTGAAGCGCTCGACGAACTCGTGCGTTTCAGCGAAGATCTGGCCGCGGATCTCATCGTGGTCGGTCGTCACGAATCGATGGGACCTGGCGGATTGGGCGAAGGCGGTGCTGCCGAGGAGCTGCTGCGCAAGAGTCGCATCCCCTTCGTCGTCGTTCACGATTCCGCTCCTCTGCCGATCGCGAACGAACCGATGACGATCATCGTCGGAGTCGATGGTACATCGGCGAACGCCGAGTCGGTCGACGGGATCGCTCGACTCGCGGCTGATCTCGGTGCCCGCACCGTCCCTGTTCTCTCGGTGAACACCGGGGTCTCGACGACACGTCAACTGGCCGGAGCACATCTGCTCCATCAGGACGAGGCGGAGGCAATCGCCAAGCGCCTCCCGAACAGCGAATCGATCGAGATCCTCAACGAGAGTCCTGTGCAGGGGCTGATCGATGCCGCAACGGACTGGAACGCCGATCTCATCGCGATCGGCACCCGGGGGCATCGAAGCTTCACCGATCTCTTCTCCGGTCAGATTTCTCGGCACGTCATCGATCACGCGACGACTGGAGTGCTGATCGCTCCCCATCATTGAACCCGACGACGCATCATCGAATCCGACGACATCGAATCCGACGAACGAAAGCCGAAACGACCATGAGCACCAAACCCGAACCGGGTTCCCTCGCCCTCCACCTGGGCCATCTGGCCGCCGACGCCGACGATCTCGAGGCGATGCTGACTCGTCAACACGAAGAGGGCGGTGACATCCACCCCGAAGCGCTCGGCAAGTCACAGCGTTTGGCCACCAGTCTGCGTCAGGTCATCCAAGCCCTGACCGAGCACGAGCACCTCGCCATCGGCGCCGACGACATCTGGACGGCCTTGACCCTCGAACACGAGAACCACGAGCCCGGCACGGTTGCTTGAGTAACCGGAATCGACCGAGCGAGTCGGTCGGCGGGCTCCTTCAGCCGACGGCGTCGGCGTTCATCTCGAGGATCTCGTCGGTGGTGAGGGTGCACGGCCGGCCGCGGATGACGACCTCGAGCGGGGCGCCCTCGGTGAGCCAGTAGCGCTCGCGGTCATGGGTGAGCCGTACGCGGATCTGGCGGTCGTGGAACCGCAGGGAGAAACCGAGCGAACGGAATCGACTCGGTAGGCGGGGATCGATCGTGAGACTGCCGTCGAAATCGCGGACGCCACCGAACCCGAAGACGAGTCCCATCCACCCGCCGGCAGCCGAGGCGATGTGGACGCCCGACGACACGTTTCCCGCGACATCGCCCAGGTCCATCATCAGGGCGAAGTCCAGGTAGCGGCCCGCCGACTGCTCGTTGCCGATCTCCGAGGCGACGATGCTCTGGATGCTGGCCGACAGCGACGAGTCCCCGGTCGTGATCGGGTCGTAGTACTCGAAGTTCCGGCGCTTCTGCTCGAGGGTGAACTCGTTGCCGAGCAAGAACATCGCCATCACGACGTCGGCCTGCTTCAGCACCTGATGGCGGTAGATGGTCAGGGGGTGCGAGTGCAGCAAGAGGGGGAATCGCTCGGGCGGGGTGTGAGCGAGATCCCATCGCTCGTGGGTCAGGAAGGTCGCGTCCTGGGGGGTGATCCCTCGGATCGGGTCATACGGGATGTGCATGTGTTCGGCCGCTCGAACCCACTCGTCGAGCTCGCTCGATTGCAGTCCGAGTTCCGCCGCCAGGTCCTCGTAGGCATCGGGCCGCTCGGCTTCGAGGGATCGCAGTGTCGATGCGGCGTAGTGCAGGTTCAGGCGGGCCATCAGGTTCGTGTAGGCGTTGTCGTCGACCATGGTCGTGTACTCGTCGGGCCCGGTGACGCCGTGGATGTGGAAACTGCCGTCATCTGCGTAGAAGCCGAGATCGGCCCACATTCGCGCCGTCTCGACCAGGATCTCGGCTCCGGTCTCGGCGATGAAGCCGGTGTCGCCCCGCACGTCGATGTAGCGCCGGATCGCGTACGCAATGTCGGCGTTGAGATGGAACTGTGCGGTGCCGGCCTGGAAGTACGCCGAGGCCTCATCGCCGCGGATCGTTCGCCACGGGAACAGTGCACCCTGTAGCTCGAGTTCGCGTGCTCGTTTTCGAGCGCTGGGCAGCATGCTGTGACGGAAGCGGAGCAGGTTCCGTGCGATCCGCGGTTGGGTGTAGGCGAGGAAGGGCAGGACCCACGCCTCGGTATCCCAGAAGTAGTGCCCGTCATAGGCATCACCGGTCAGCCCCTTGGCCGGGATTCCCGCACCCTCTGCACGCCACGACGCCTGAGCGAGATGGAACAGATTCCAGCGGATTGCCTGTTGCATACGCACGGGGTGGTTGACGGTGTCTTCGATGGTGACGTCGGCACGATCCCAGAAGCGGTCCAGGCAGCTGCGCTGTTCGGCGACGAGCGAGGCGAAGCCGGCCGTGGTGACACGATCGAGGGTCACACGACATCGTCGAGCGAGGTCCGCCACCGCGACGCTGCGAGATGTCTGGTACGCCGCGTACTTCTCGAGACGGATCGCAACGCCGGGTTCGGCGTCGACGGTCACCACGAACTCCGACGCATCGGGGTGGGCTTCGACCAAAACCTGGTGGGGGCTCGGAACGTCCAGCACGTGGTCGACCCCGACGGCGAGCGTCATCCCGCTCGAAACCGTCTGGTACCCGAGCATGATGCGATCGGCCTCTCGCTCGGTGAGGCGTGCTTCGAGCACCCGTCGTCCGAGACGGGTGCCGAGTCGGGGATCGGCCCGGTCGCCGTTCGAGTGACCGTCGTCGTCAACGGGGTTTGCCCGGTTCACGATGCGCGAGCGGATCGCCACCGGCGCTCGACGGTCTACCGTCACCTCGTACGACATGGCGACGACGTGGCGGTGCTCGAACGACACCAGCCTGGTACTGCGGACCCGAGCGTGTTTGCCAGAGGGCGTCGACCAGAGCAGCTCTCGGGTCAGGAGCCCGTTGCGCATGTCGAGGACCCGGAGATACTCGGGGGTCCGTGCGGTGGGAAGGAACAGGGGCTCATCGTCGACGAAGAGCTCGATGATCGTCGCGTCCGGCACGTTGACGATGGTCTGCCCGACGCGAGCGAGCCCGTATGCCTCCTCGGCGTGGGTGATCGGCCACGTCTCGTGGAAGCCGTTGACGAAGGTTCCGGGCGCAAAGGATGGGCGACCCTCGTCCTGGGTGCCGCGGACGCCGAGGTAGCCGTTGGACAATGCCACCGCGGTCTCTGCTCGGGCGGAGAAGCCCGACGTCCAGCGTCCCTCGACGATCCGCCATTCGTCCGGCGGAAACAGATGCTCGGGTGGAATGGTGATCCTTCGTTGCCTCATGCGGATTCCTCACGTCCGGGCCAGGGAGAAATCGCAGCCGCTCGGGTCGACTCATCGACCGGCCGCAGCGCTCCTGCATCCAAGGCTGACCGAGCTGCGTTCACGATCACAGAGGACTTCGACCCGACGTCGACTCGGTGCCACGATGGAATGTCGGGAGTTCGGGCGAGTCGTCGTGGTTCTCGAACCTGGGAGCCAAGACCCGTTGCCGCTCATCCCTCAACGACGCGCCGAACCCCGGGCTCGGCGTCGGCAACGCCAATGACGATCACGTCGGGATCCAACGACCGTGCCGCTCCCTAGCGGCAAGCAGCGGCATATGTAGCGCCCACCGAGCCGGCGACGACTGCATTCCAATGGTGTACGAGGCGAAGTGTCGCGTTCGAGGAGGTACGCGAATCGTCGAATCAGGTGCACGGCGCCTCCGCTCCTGCGGGCGGAGCGCGTCCTCTCTCCGAGCCGTTCGTCCCCACCCGTGATGGACCGCGCCCGCTCAACAGAAGAAGCGGTAGAGGCGGTCCCCTGCGGCTGACGTGACCCGGTCCGGACACCGATCGTCGGTGAACGCGCGGGTCAGAAGCGGGAAGACATGCCCGGCCAGCCTGCCGATCGGACGGACCGGGATGCCGTCGTGCTTGAGTATCGACACCTCGGCCTCGTCGCTTGCGTACTTGCGCTTATAGCGGATCAGCCCCGGCTGGTCAAGATCACTGACGCCAAAGTCGAAGCGGTCACAACCCCATCGCTGGGCTTCGAGCAGTGCCGTCCACATCACGAGGTCGTTGGCCCGGTCGGCGAGACCACGCTCGGTCGACGCGTTGAACTTGTAGTAAGCGGTGAGCCCGTGCCGGAGCAGCAGGATCCCGGCCACGACCTCACCGTCGATGTCGGCCAGGATCACCCGCAGGTTGTCGGGGCCGAAATGCGAAACGAGCGCATCGAAAAAGCGCGTCGGTTGGGCCAGCATCCGGTACTTCGTCTTTCGCAGACTCACATGGAGCGAACGGAAGGCGGCGACGTCCGACGCCGACGAGCCGACCCGGACCCGCACATCGTTTCGCTGCGCCTTGCGGATGTTCTGCCGGGCTCCCGACTTGAGATTGGCCCAGAGTTCGCTCTCGGTGCCGTCGATCTCGGCCGAGTGCCACGCCAGTCTGCCGGACTCACGAATGCCCGGCACATCGGGGCGTTCGGCAGTCAGGAGCCGCGCGGTCAGCGGCAACCCGGTTTCGACAAGGGTCGACACCACCGCAGCCCACTCATCGGCTGAGACCGAACCGGCAGGATCGGCGTAGTCGGTGAAGGGAAGGCTCGTCAGACGATGTCCTCGGACGTCGTCGATCTCGGCCCACGCGATGCCGCCCCGGGGCTCGTCGGCCTCGCCGATCAGGGCCGAACGGAACGACAGCCCGTACCCGTCGCGAAGAACGGCCAGCCATGCAGTCGACGTGAAGAGAGATCCGCCGGGTGACTCGAGCCGGCGCCACCGGGGATCGGCGATCGGGTCGACCAGCGCGTCGTCGAAAGTGATCGTGGCCATCGTCAGCTCCTTCGCAACCGGTTGATCGCGCGACCACCCCAGCCGTCTGTCGTCGTCAGGAGACGGGGCAGGCGATAGGCCAGGTGGCCGATGGGCCGGAGGACGCGTTCGAAGGTTGGCGAATACATCCGGACCTCCCCACCCCAGGCAGTCTTGAACGGTGTCCCTCCACCGACGAACTGGTCGCGGGTCCAATCGACCCCCGACAGCAAAAGTTCGGCATCGGATCTCGGAAGTCCACCGACGTCGAAGGTGTGCAGGCCCGCCTCCTTCGCCCACTCGAACATGGCCCACTGGACTGCGTCGTTCGTGTTGGCCCGTCGGCTGTCCGGCGAATCCAACCAGCCCGTCAGCTTGAAATCGGCCCGGCCGTTGAAGGCGGTCGCCAGTCCGCCGGCCAACGCCACTCCATCGATCTCGGCCAGGAACAGCTCGACGTGGTCGGGCCGGAGCGCATGCCACTGCCGATGGAGATAGTCGAGCGACATCGGGAGGAAGCCGTTCCGTTCGGCGGAGAGAACGTGAAGTGCGTGGAACGCCTCGATGTCCGAGTCGTCGCCGCGGCGGACCTTGACGCCCTCTCGGTCTGCCCGGTTCAGGTTCTTGCGGCGCGAACGGTCGCAGCCGGCTCGTATCTCGTCCAGGCTCTGTCGCAGATCGACTTCGACGGTCGCGTTGGTCGCAACCTCGATGCCGGCGGGGCGGTAGCCCCGTTCGACCAGGACGTCCTCGACCACAGGACCGGATCTCGGGGGCTGGACCAGCAGGGCGCAGAGACCCAATGTGCGGGCCGCTTGCTCGAGCTCGTCGATCACCATCGACACGACCTCGGTGGTGTCGGCGATCGGCCCGTAGGGAACGTAGCCGATTGCCGTGAACCCGGGAATTCGGCGGGACAGGATCTGGGCTCCGCCGGTGAGATCGCCGGCCGAGTCCCTGAGGCCCACTCGATGGACGTCCAGACTCTTCGCTTTCACTCTGCCCCAACGACTGGTCTGGAGCAGATCGCCCTGGGGCCGGGACGCAACGAAGGCATCCCACTCGTCGCCGTCCACGCCTCGGGTTTGCCCGACTCGTTCGCTCACCGCCTTCATCTCGCTACCTCTGTTTCTGCTTGTTCTCGACCGGTCGACCTCGGTGGTCGATGTGCGGCCCATGTCAGCGTCGCCCACAGCACCGCGATGTAGACGA
The DNA here is from genome assembly GCA_963700755.1 of uncultured Acidimicrobiales bacterium. GTDB lineage: Bacteria > Actinomycetota > Acidimicrobiia > Acidimicrobiales > SZUA-35 > JBBQUN01. The sequence continues at coordinate 141,614 of CAVOYW010000011.1, read as the reverse complement.
CCGAACTCACCAGGCTCGCCCACACGGCTCCGCGCCATCCGTGGGCCGGAACCCACAGCAGGTTGAGAACCAGATTCGACAGGCCGGTCAACGCCGTCAGCACGACCCGGTGCGTGTTGTACCCCGACGCGGTCATGGCCATGGCCGGGAACGTCTCGAGCGCGAGGAGCATCGGAATCGGACACATCAGGCGCAGGACCAGCTCGGTCTCTCCGTACGATTCGCCGAGGAGACTGGTGGCGAGACCCCCGAGAACGTACAGGCCGGCGCCGGCGGCAGCGCCGTAGACCGCGCCGATCGTCGTGAAGCGAACCGCCACCGACTTCGCGGCTGCCACGGATTCCGATCCGGCCCTCCAGATCGAGGCATTGGTGGAATGCAGGCCGGCGATGATCGGCGACTGGGCAACATTGATCAACCGTCGACCGGCCGCGTAGAGACCTGTCGCCTCGACCGACCCCGTCCGAACCAGGACCAGCGTGTCGGTGACGTCGCGTAGCCGGTCGGCTCCGAATCCGAGGCTGTAGGGCACACCCTGGCGCACGTCGTCCCATCTCGGCCGCTCGGGCATCACGAACCGGCCGACGGTCATGAACTGCGCGACGACCAGAACAAGCGACACGACGATGACATTCGCGACGATCCAGGGTCCCAGGTCGGGGGACTCCATCAGCAGCAACATGGTGGTTGCGGCCAGGGCTCGACCGACACCGTAGGCGGACCACACCACCGCCTTGACCACGAGCTTCTCGGTTGCTTGCGCAGCGAAGAGCGTGATCTCGACCATTCCGACCAGGAAGAACTCGGTGAGACCGAGGCCGATGAAGAGCGGAAGTGACGCCTGTGGAAGCAGTATCGGTCGGATCAGCACCAGGAATCCACCAATGGCGAGCCCGCCGGCAATCGTGGTTCCCGTCGCTCGGGCCAGTGCCGCGGCCGGGTCCCATCCCTCGCTGGCGATCCTGCGCAGGACGAGCCACCCCGCTCCCATGCTCGCCTGCGGGAACAGGAACCCGAAGAGGTTCATGGTTGCCACCAGAATGCCGAACTGCCGTGGTTCGTACAGCCGAGTGAGGATCAGGAACGTGACCAGCGAACTGACCAGCCGGATCCCTTCGGCCGACATGCTCCAGAGCGTGTTGACGAGCAGCGACGGTGTGGTGGCCTGACTCGTGTCCGGAGCCGCCGGGTCACGCGAGCCGATGAGGGTCACCGGGCCCACAGTTCGGGTCGGTCTCGGAACCAGGCGACCTCGGTGCCGAGGCCATCACGAAGGCCGATCGACGCCCGGAAGCCGGTGAGAGCATCGATTCGTGTCACGTCGTTGACGAGTCGAACGGGATCGCGGGAGGCAACCCCCTCGATCGGCATGATCGGGACACCGCATTCCGCTGCGACCATCCTCGCCAGTTCTCCGGTCGTCGTCGCGACGCCGGTGCCCACGTTGAGCACGTGGTGGCCGTGGATGGGCGCGACGAGCGACGCGGCGATGGCTCGTCCGACGTCGTCGACGTGGACATAGTCTCGGGTGTCGGCGGCGACGCCGACGACGGGGGCCTCGCCCCGGAGCAGACTGCGGACGAAGTTCGGTATCGCCCTCGGAACCGTCTCTTGCGGGCCGTACACGGTCGACAGACGCAGCGAGATTGCGACGCGGTCGTGATCTCGCGCCCACGAATCGAGTCCGTGCTCGACAGCCAGCTTGGCAATCGCATACGGCGAGTCGGGGGCCGCCGGCATGGTCTCGCACAGCGGCACGGTCCAGCGTCGGCCGTAGACCAGTGCCGTGCTGGCAAAGACGAACCGACTCACCGTCGGTGCGAGTCCCTCGATCATGGTGAGCGTCGCCATGGCGTTGGCCGAGAGCTCCTGGCTCATCTCGCTCGTCGCTGCCGGGCTCGGTTCGGCGTAGCCGCAGTGGACCACGGAGTCGACCCCGTCGAGCACGGCGAGGTCGGCTGGACGGTATGGCCAGCGGCGGTCGGTCGGGGAGAACTGCACGCGTCGGTAGCGCGCGAGGTCCTGCAACGGGGCCCGCCAGCCGGGGTCGTTGTCGAGCGCGACGACGTCGGCCCCGCAGCAGGCCAGTTCGGCGACCACGCGCGAGCCGATGAAGCCCGCGGCTCCCGTGACCGCGATCCGACGATCCTCGAGGCTGGGATTCACCAGTTCCTCGTGGTCTCGTCGGCCAACCAACGGACCGGATCGATGCCGGTCGACGCCAGCCAGTCGACATAGCGACGCAGTCCCCAGTCGATCGACACTTCGGGCTTCCAGCCGATCTGGGTCTGAGCCTTGGTGGTGTCGGCGTAGAGGCGATCGACGTCGCCGGGACGGGCGTCGTCGAAGACCGGCTCGAGATCGTGGTGGCCGAGGACGTCGAGGACCTTGCGGGCGATCGTTCGGATCGAGACTTCTTCCCCGCGGGCGAGGTTCACCCGCTCACCGACCATCTTGTCGGCCGAGGAGGCGGCGACGATGCCTCGGGCCGTGTCCTCGACCCAGGTGAAGTCGCGGGTCTGCTCTCCTGATCCGAAGATGACCGGCCGGTCGCCGGCCAGGGTGCGCAGCACGAACTTCGGGATGACCTCGGCTCGTTTGCCCTCGTGCGGTTCCCTCGGTCCGTAACTGTTGAACGGCCGGATCACGGTCACGTCGAGACCGTGCGTTCGCTGCATCGCCAGCGCATAGACCTCCCCGACCAGCTTCGATGCCCCGTAGACCGTGGTCGGATCCATGGGATGGCCCTCGTCCATCGGCACGTACTGAGCCGACCCGTAGGCCTCGGACGACGAGACGTAGACGAGCCTGCCGACGCCGTTTCGCTGGGCCGCCAGACACACGTTGAGCGTTCCGGTGGCGTTGGACTCGTGCACGAACTCGGGCTCGTTGAGGCTGGTCCTCACGCAGGCCACGGCCATGTGCAGCACGAGATCCGCGTCGCGGACGAGCTCGCCCATGGCGTCGCCGTCGACGATGTCGACCTCGTGCAGGGTCGCGGTTCCCGATTCGAGGTGGTGTTCGATGTTCGAACGCGACCCGGTCGAGAGATTGTCGATGATCACGACCTCGTTGCCGGACTGAACCAGGTTGTCGACGACGTGGCTCCCGATGAAGCCGGCCCCTCCCGTGATGATGACCCGCCGATCCATCAACTCCATTGCGTTGTTCCCTTCATCATGCTGGTTCCATCAACCAGCTCGGCCGAATTGCAGAAGTTCTGGCACCGTGCGACAGAGGAGACGAAGGTCGAGTCTCAGCGACCATTGCTCCACGTAGTCGACGTCGAGTTCGAGCATCTCGCGGAACGAGAGCTCACTCCGTCCGCTCACCTGCCAGAGCCCCGTGAGGCCCGGCATCACGTCGAAGCGTCGGAAGTGCCCGGGCTCGTACTGCTCGAGCGAGTACGGGACGTCGGGGCGAGGCCCAACGAGGCTCATCTCGCCTCGGAGCACGTTGATCAGCTGAGGCAGTTCGTCGAGACTCAGCTGTCGGATCACGCGGCCACAACGGGTGACCCGATCGTCCCGCTGGACCTTGTAGTGGGTCAGCTTGGCGGCCTCGGTCATCTGGCTGGCGAGGAACTCTCGATGGACGGCAGGGTCGGCATCGAGTCGCATCGATCGGAACTTGAAGACCGTGAACGGCTCCCGACTTTTGCCGACCCTTGTCTGTCGGAAGATGATCGGGCCGGCCGAATCGAGTCGGACCCAGAGGGCGACCACAGCGAGCACCGGACTGAAGAGCGCAAGCGCAGTGGTCGCTCCGACGACATCGATACAGCGCTTCACCCGTCGGCGCCAGCCGACTTGAACGGCGGCCGGCCGGGCCGGTTCGAGCCTCGGTGTCGGCGCCCCGGGTGGGCGGAGGTCGGTGGATTTCGAGTACGCGGTCATCGTTCCCATTCTTGATACGGCTGGGCCCAGTCCGGCAGCGGACTGCTGCCGATCGCGGGGCCGGTGTCGTTGTCCCAGAACCACCAGTCGTCACCCGGCGTGCCGGTCTCGATCCCGCCGCCGAACCGGTTGTCGGCAACCCACAGGCGACCACTCGACGCCGCGTCGCCCAGGACGGTCAGGCCCGGCCCGCTCGACTGGATGTCGTTGCCGAACACGACCACATCGCGCACACCGATGTAGCGGAACGCACCGCTGTCGTCTGCGCCGAGGCGGATTCCGGCCTCGGCGTCGATGATCACATTCGCCGCGACGAGAAGCTTCGCCGAGCCCCACGCCGTCGGGTCGGGGATCGGCTGATAGCCGTCGTGCTCGCCGCCCCAACCGGCCCAGGTGATGCAGACGTCACTGCATCCGCTGGAATGGTTCCCGACGATGGAAATCCCATACGGGTTCTCGACCATGAGGACGTCGATGATGTTGCCGGCGAATTCGTTGTTGCGGATTGCCGTTTCCCCTCCGAAACCCCAGGTGTCGTTGCCGAGTAGGACTCCCGACCAGCTGTTGGGGCCGGATGCGACGAAGTTGTTCTCGAAGACGAGCAAGCGACTGCCGCCGCCATGTTCGTTGAACCCGTAGGTACGACTGCCACCGAAGGTCGAATTGCGGATCATCGCCCGGTAGACGAACTGAAGGGTCAGCAGGCTCATGTTCAGGTCGTGTTCCTGGCTGCCGAACGTGCTGCCGACGATGACCACGTCGGTGGCAGGACCCAGGCCGACCTTGTACTTGCACGCCTCCAGTTCGTAGCCACCCGCGCCGCCGTCGATCGAGGTGAGGCCGATGAGGGTGATCCCGTAACCGCTGGCGTCGAGCATCGTGCGATTGGCCCATTGCACGGTGACGTCGGCGACTCGGAAGTCGACCTGGTCACGGGCATCGATCAGGCGTTGGTAGGACGTGTCGTCGGCACTGATCCCGGACACCGTGAGCAGTTCCATGCCGTTGCCGATGCCGAAGTCGAATCGGGCCAGTGCCGATCCGACGGTCAGGCCCTGGGTGACCGGATGATCGATTTCGATCGTGTTTCCGGTGACGGACACGACCCTGCCGTAGTCGAACGGGTAACGCTCGTCGTTGGGAATGGTCGGATCCTGCGCGATGCCTCGTTCTGCCGAGTCCCAGCTGGTCAGCTGACCCACGACGCCGTCGATCGACACGACATCACCGGGCGAGACGGCCGGCCGCGAGGCGAAGGTCATCGTGGTCGACCCCGACGGTGCGGGTTCAGCGAGTACCGAATCGAGCGGCGTGAGTCCGCTCTGGAAGAGCACGAGTGGCGTGACCCGACCGCACGAGTCGTCTCCGCCTGGGAACCCGACCCGCAGGTTCGTCAGGGACTCGCCGGCCCCCCGCAGCAGGACGCCATCCCCGTAGATCACCAGAGGGTCGTCGAACACGTAGTCGCCGACTCCGAATTGGACGATGCCCCCTCCTGCGTCGGCCGCAGCGTCGACTGCCTGCTGCGCTCGCCGGAGATCGGATCCGTCAAAGTCGTCGACCCGAAACACCGCGCCGATGTCGACCGAGCCGCGGACCTCGACCTCGGCCGGCTCCGACCACGGACCGATCTCGTTGCCGACGATCGCCCGCACTTCGTAGCGGTGAATACCGGACGGCACGGACGGATCGCGCCACGAGGTGTCGTCCCAGGGCCGGTCGTCGATGGTCACGGTGCCGATGGATCGGCCGTCCCGGGCCACCTCGTACGAGCTGGCGCTTCGTACGGCGTGGTCCCAGGTCACCAGGACGTAGCCCGACTCCTCGTCGATCGGACCCTGGGTCGCAATGACGTTGACCGGGGAATCGAGGTCGAGCCGGTCGGTCATGGTCAGTGACGGCCCCTCGAGCTGGGCCGCCTCCACCGGTGCGGTGCTGGTCGGGTCCCCCGCCGCCGAGGCATCGGTGGTGGTCGAGAGGACGGACGACGTGTCGGGCTCCACTCGGGCCGTCCCGGCGTTGCAGGCGACGAGCAGCAGTGCCGCTGCCACTCCCAGCGAACGCGGTGCCCAACTCATGGTCGTCTCCCGAGCCGAGCGAGCCGGGCGTCGTCACGTCCGGACCAGACGGCGGGAACACAAACCAGCGCCAGGAGGGGGAACAGGGCGTCGGCGGGCCCCCGCATCGTGAGGTGGACGTCGAGGAGCATCAAGACGAACACCACCCAGAAGGCGACGGCGGCGGTGACGCCGAGGGCTCCGGCAATGCCGTCGAAACGGGCCAGGTCTCGGCTCGCATGGGCCGCCGTCCAGGAAAACCACATGAAGGCCATGAACAACGGTACGCCCCCGGTCCACAGCAGCCATGTGTGCCCGCTCTCGATGTAGACCCATTCCCGCCATGGCTCGTACGACGGCAGGCGACCGGCAGGTCGGACACCGAGGATCCAATTGCCGCTCCTGGTCAGCTCGGGCCAGAAGTAGTTCGTCAGGTTGAAGCGTCGAGCGTCCCAGCTCGACGGCACACCGCTGTCGTTGGTGTGGGCGAACCGGGCCTCGATCACGGGCCGCAGCAGCGCCAGCGACACGGCGATGCTGGGGATCGCGACCCGCACCGTCTTCCAGAACCGACCACCCAGGACACCGAGGGCGATGACGGCCACCAGGATGGCGAACATGGCCGAGAACTGTCCGGAGGCGAAACAGGCCAGGCCGAACAGCGCCGTTGCCCCCATCCATACGGAGCGTCGGCCGACACCCTTGCGGATACAGGCGACCGCGAGCGCGAGGTTGAAGGCCATGACGTCGGCCACGCCGTGTGAGGTCCCGAGCGTCGACGACCCTCGATTGTTGGCGACGGTGTCGAGCGGTTCCTGATAGATCCTGGCGATCAGCACCGGCACGCCCGCGAGGTCGAGCGACTGAAGGATGGCGATGACGGCAACGACGGAGCCGGCCGCGGCCATCGCGAAGAGGCACCGCTGAACCGCCTTCGGTGTGTCGACGACGAGTCGGAACAACGCGAACACGAGGAGGTACTTCCACAGCGTCGTGGCGAACATGAGGTCGTCCGAGGTGGGTCGGAAGCCTCGGGCCACCCGCCAGAAGAGGGGGACGATGGAGCTGAACACGGCCATCGCGAGGATGGCCACGTCGAGTCGGGTCACCTCGTAGCCGGGCAGCTCGCCATGGAGCCCGTCGGCGAGGGACCGGGTTGCCACCGCAGCCAGGATGAGCACGAGCAACGCTTCGCTCGGCCGGATGACGGGCAGCACCGAACCTCGTTCGAACCCGGCCGACAGCGGGGTGAGGAGCAGGAACGCGTAGGCGGCGTTCACGGGCTCGACGACCACCACACCGAACAGCAACACCGAGAACAGGAGCGCCAGCCCGATCCGCAGGTCGATGACGACGAGCGGCACCACCACCAGCACGACGACCATTGCACCCAGGAACCAGAGAACGACCGCGACCGGATCGGCCCACGCGGAGTCCCGATCCGGAGCGGCGTCCATCGTGGCTGTCATGGGGTTCGCCGCCGACCCAATGCGAACAACAACGCTGCGGCCACCGTGCCACCGATCAGGACACCGAGCGCCGCAAAGCTGATCGGATTCGGCGACACGCGATCGGGCAGCAGACTCGCCTCGGACACGACGGTCGCCTCGGGCTGGTTGAGGATCTGGATGTCGGTGACCAGGACCTGCGACTCGAGACCGGCGATCTGATCGAGGAGTTGCGCCGATTCCAGGCTCAGTCGTCGCTCCTCGGTCGGATTCGGAATCGGAAGATCGGCGGCCAGGGCGGCCGCATTCGCGGTCTCGATCACCTCGAGTTGGGACTCGGTCTTCGCCCGAGCGGTACGCAGCTCCTCGATTCGGGCCAGGTAGACCTCTCGAATCGTGCTCGTGGTCTGCGCTTCCGTCTCGACCAGGAACGACGCAACCACGGCATCGACGACGGTCAACGCGAGGTCGGGGTCCTCGTCGGCGAATTCGACACTGAGGGCAACGCCCGCGTCGATGGGGCTGATGGTGAGTTCCTTGTCGACCGTTTCCCGGTCGATCGGGAGATCGGCGATGGCGCGGTCGACCACCAGTGAGCTCTTCGCAATGACGACTTCGGTCGCGAGGTAGCGGTCGATCTGGCTCTCGGAGCTCTCCATCACGATCTCGGCCCGCGCCATCCAGACATCGGGCATGCGCTCGGCGACCACGTAGCCCAGACCCCCTGCCGTGGCGACCAGCACGGCCGAGAAGACCACGGCGGCGGCGATTCGCCGCCGCCGCAGTGATGACCGTGCAGTGGTCGCGGGGCGCTGGTACCGGGTCCCCGTGCCGTTCCGCGTACGCAACTCCTCGGCCGACGGTTGCCACGTCGAGAAGATGCTTCGACCGGACGTGGTGGCATCGGATTCCTCGAACCGATGCTCGCGGGCGTTCACCGCATCCTGCAACGGGAGATAGTCGAGGTTCGCCTCGGCCCGATTCTGCCGTTGTCCGTCCGACGTCACCGACGCTGATTTCGTCGCCGCGTCGTCTGACTTGGCCGACGCTGATTTCGTTGCCGCTTCCCTGGCTCTCGACGGGGAGGGTTTCGTTGCCGGTTCCTCGGCCTCTGACGACTCCGCTGCTTCCTTGGCGTTCACTGACGTCGCCGATTGCGCCGCCCCTTCGATCTTCGGTGGCGAGGATGTCGCCGCGGCTTCCCGGGTCTTGGCCGAAGCGGGCGACGATGTCGCTCGCCGGGCGTCGACCGGACCCGAGGCTTCCTCGGCTTTCGCCGGTGCTTCCTCTGCTCTTGCCGACGTGGTCGAGGTCGGTCGATCCGCGACGTACGCTGGACGGCTGGTCGATTTTGCCATGGCGATACGACGGGCGTTGGCGGAGCTCGACGGCCTGCTCGTCACGGGGCCGGCGTCGGCCGACTCACGATTCGAGCTGGTTCCCGCTCCGTTCCGGCCGTTGGCCCCATTCGTTCCGTGACCATCGCTCGCGGGCAGCGGCAGGCGTGATCGTCGGGTGGGATCACTCCGCCGCTGTTGTGGCTTCGACATTCCGAGCTCCGTTCAGTGCGTTCGATGGGGGTTGGCCGGAGGCCTCGGACGTGAGGTCGAGGTCGGCTCGACGAGACGAGTTGCCGGTGACGCCGTCGATCAGGTCGACATAGTTGGCTCGCTGATGTGGCCAGCTCAGGCCCTGCTCGATCCGCTGCCGGCCGATCCGTCCGAGTTCGGCCATTCGATCCGGATCGTCGACCAGTCGATCGAGACATTCGGCGAGTCCGACGGCATCACCGCGGACGGCATAGAGGCCGGCGTCACCGGCCGAGACCCGAGTCTCGATCAGGTCGTGGGCGACGACGGGAAGCCCGAAGGACATGTACTCGAGCGTCTTGTTCATCGTCGACTTGTCGTTGAGGGGGCCGGGTGGATCGGCACTCAAGCCGACGTCGGCCGAGGACAACCACGCGAATGCCTCCTCATCGGGAATCCAACCGGTGAACGTGACGAAGTCGTCGACCTCGAGGTCGGCGGCCAGTCGCTTGACGTCGTCGAGCACCTCACCCTTGCCGATGAAGACGAACGAGCAATCGGTACGGCCGAGGCCATGGACCAGATGGGCAATCGACCGGACGGCCTCGTCCACGCCGTCCTGTGGGCCCATGTTGCCCATCCAGGCAACGAGGTGGGGCCGTCCGCTGCGGCGTTCGAGCTCGACGGTTCCGCGTTGCATCACGACCGGGTCCGGACCGTTGCGGACCACGACGACGTGGTCATCCCGGAGGTGACCTCGGTCGATGGCGGCGCTGCGGTACGAGTCGTTGGTGGCGACGACGCGATCGGCCACCGCGTACGTTGCCCGCTCGCACAGTCGCAGGACCGCATGGATCGGTCCGCGGCGCCCGAACCGTGTCTCGTACAGCTCGGGCGTCAGATCATGCTGGTCGAAGACGAACTTCGCACCGAAGAGCTTGGCCAGCAGACCGTGAACGAAGAAGATGTCCGGTGGGTTGCATGCCTGGACGACGGAGATCGGCCCCTTGCGTCGGGTCGCGATCAGCAACGACAGCATCCTGATCCACGCCACGGCGTACTCCCAGGTGAACCCGAGGGCACCGCTTCGTTCGGGTGGGGCGACGAACGTGCGAATCTCGATGCCGTCGATCTCGCCCTGTGCCGGCTCACCCGGGGCCCGGGGGCAGATCGCGGTGACTCGGTAACCCACATCACGGAGCGCTTGGGCCTCCCGCCACACGCGACGGTCGCGGGAGATCGGGAGGTTCTCGAGCAGGATCACCACCGAGCCTCGTTCGCTCACCACGCAACCCCCTCGTACGAGCCGGACAGCGCCAGCGCTCGACCGCCGCCGGTCAGATCGATCAGGTTGTCGGGTTGAGCGAGGGCGAGGGCGGCAAGTCCATCGGCATGGGTCGTGCCCAGCACACAGCTGTCGGCGCCGGCGAGCGCCTCGGCGGCAGTCGGGCGAAGGAGACGGGTCAGATGAGGGAGGTGACCGGCCGCGAAGTGACGGTTCTGACCGATCAACCGGTCGGGTCGAAGGTCGGGATCCCAGATCCGAACGTCGATCCCCTTGCCGAGCAGCGTCTCGGCCAGGTGGACGTACGGGCTCTCACGAAGGTCGTCGGTTCCCGTCTTGAACGCCAGGCCGAGCAAGCAGACCGATGTCGGTTCGTGTTCCATCACCAGGTCGATGGCATGGCGGAGGTGTTGCTCGTTCGATGCCAGGACGCTCCCGAGCAACGGCAGGTCGAGATCGAGGTGGCGTCCGTGGTGGACCAACGCCCGAACGTCCTTTGGGAGGCAGCTGCCGCCGAAGGCGAAGCCGGGTCGAAGGTACGCCGGCGAGATGTTCAGCTGGTGGTCCGTGCAGAAGATCTCCATGGCCTCCTGTGCATCGGCACCGGATGCCCGGGCCAGGCGCCCGATCTCGTTGGCGAAGCTCACCTTCACGGCGTGGAAGGCGTTGCAGGCGTACTTGATGGTCTCGGCGGTCCGGATGGTCGTGCCGTGGAACGGAGCGTTCAGGAAATCGAACATCGCTCGCAACCGGCGTTCGCTCGTGTCGTCGGTCGCGCCGGCCACCGTGAACGGAGGCTCGAAGAAGTCGGCGACTGCGGTGGTCTCCCGGAGGAACTCCGGGCACATCGCGACACCGAAGTCGTCACCCGCTCGACCGCCGGTCGTGCGTTCGAGCAGCGGAATGAGAAGGTCGTCGACCGTGCCGGGCAACATGGTGGACCGGAACACGACCACGGGCCGCGACGCTGACGCGGCAACGAGGAGCGCGAGATCCTCTGTGACCGCCTCGACCTGGCTCGTGTCGAGTGCGCCGTTCGGCAACGATGGCGTTCCAACGCACACGATGTGGACATCGACGTCGCACAACGACGGCTCGGCCCCCAGATGCACCCGGAGACGCCCGGACGCCACACCCTGTTGGACGAGTTCGGCGAGGCCGGGCTCGATCACCGGGGGGTGGCCGGCGTTCATGGCGTCGACCTTGTCGACGTTGACGTCGACCCCGTGCACCTCGAGCCCACGATCGGCGAGGCATGCCGCCGTCACCGATCCGACGTAGCCCAGTCCGTACACCGCCACCTTCATCATCGTCTTGCTCCCATCAGATTGTCGCCAATGACGTCGCACACCCGGTTCACCTGCTGGTCGGTCATCTGGGGGTATAGCGGGAGGGAGACGATGCGATCGGCCGCTCGCTCGACGACGGAGAGATACCCGGGGGTCAGTTTCTCGAACGCCGGCTGACGATGGCATGGGACCGGGTAGTGCACGGCGGTGGCAACACCCTCCGCTTCCAACGCCGCCCGGAAGGCGTCTCGGCCGTCGACCTGAGCGACGAGGAGGTGATTCGCCGACACCGCACCCGGTCGGATGTCGACGAAGTCGATCGGTAGGCCGGCCAGCGCCTTGCGATAGCGGTCGGCCAGTCGTCGCCGGTCGTCGTTGAGCGAGGCGAGTCCGGGGAGTTTCGCGAGTAGCACGGCGGCCTGGAACGCATCGAGCCGGCTGTTGCGACCGACCTCGACATGGTGGTGGTGGTTCCTGCCTCTCCCGTGATTGGCGAGCACCCGGACCCGGTCGGCGAGCGCCGAGTCGCTGGTGGTCACCGCGCCACCATCGCCGAGCGCGCCGAGGTTCTTGCCCGGATAAAAACTGAACGTGGCCGCGAGGCCCAGGCTTCCGACCATTCGCCCGCCGAGCTGGGCGCCGTGGGCCTGAGCGGCGTCCTCGATGATGGGGATACCGAGCGGCTCGGTCACCGCCTCGATCTCGCGAACGTTCACCGGCTGGCCGTAGAGGTGGACGACGAGTACCGCCACCGTTCGGCTCGAGACCGCGGCCCTCACCTGGTCCGCCCCCATGAGCAGCGTCCCGGGGTCGACATCGACGAACACGGGTCGAGCGCCGGCGGCCACGACGGCGGCGGCCGACGCCACGAAGGTGTTGGCCGGAACGATGATCTCGTCTCCTGCGCCGACCCCCAGCGCCCGGAAGACCAACTCGATCGCATCGGTGCCATTGGCGACGCCAACGGCGTAGTCGACGCCGCAGAAGTGCGCCCACTCGGTCTCGAAGAGATCGACCCGATGGCCTCCGATGAAGCCGCTGTCGTCCAACAACGAGCCGAGCGTTGCAGTGAACTCGTCGCGCAGCCCTTCGTGAAGCGGTGCGAGGTCGTAGAATGGAATCGACGCGGTGACCCCGGTCGGCGTCCTTCGGCTGGTTCCCGGCCGCATCACAGACTCGGCGCGGCGACCAGCGCCGACTCGATCGTCACCGGTGTACCCAGCCGCAGTGACTGCTCCGCCGCTTCGAGGACCCGGACCACGGCCAGCCCGGACCGGCCGTCCGACAAGGGCCGATCACCGGTGAGGATCGAGTGTACGAAGTGCTCGACCTCGAGCCGGAGCGGCTCGTCGAAGGCGATGAAGGGGGATTCGATCCCACCGTGATGATAGGAGGGCCCTCCAACGCTGGACGGGGCCGAGTCGAACGCGACCCCCTTGTCGAAGATGCGGACCCGCTCGTCGACGGCGAGATCGTTGTAGACCGCCATCTTCATGCTGCCGGCGACGGTCACTCGTCGTACCTTGCACGGATCGAGCCAACTGACGTGGACTTGGGTCGACACGCCGATGTCGTCGTAGTCCAGCCGAAGATAGGCCACGTCCTCGAGCTGGGCGTGGGCGTGCGGCTTGGCCCAGGCCATCACCCGGGTGGGCTGAGAGTCGAGCACGTAGTTGAGGATCGACACGTCGTGGGGAGCCAGGTCCCAGATCACGTTGACGTCGCTCTGGTAGAGACCCAGGTTCAGGCGGGCCGTATCGACGTGGTAGATCTGCCCCAACGCGCCGCTCTGCACGACTTCGCGGAGCTTCCAGACCGCCGGGTTGTATTCGAACGTGTGGCCGGCCATGAGCGTGAGTGACGAGGCATCAGCCACCTCGACCAGCTCTTCGGCCTCTCGGCTGGTCGTGGCGAGCGGCTTCTCGGCCATCACGTGACAACCGGCCCGCAACGCCGCGAGGCCGAGCGGCGCATGGGTCGAAGGTGGCGTGGCGATGATGACCGCATCGGCCCGATCGATGGCTTCCTCGAACGACTGACAGGTCGAGACACCCGGATGCGCGGCGCTCATCGCCTGCAGGATCGTTCGGTCACGATCGACGGCGATCACCTCGCCGAGGTCATGGATCGAGCGCAGCACCCGTACATGCTTCGAACCCCAGTACCCGCAGCCGATGACCGCAACGCTCGGTCGTTCGCGCCGACGTCGATCCATTGTTTCCCACCTCATCGCTCTTGCCGCCGGCCCGCCCGGTCGAACACGACGGTTGTAGACCGGGTGTCGTCTCCGGCCCATTGCATGTGTCACTCAGTGGGGTCGCTTCTCCGTCACGTTCGCGTCGCACAGAGATCGCAGCCCCGACACCATCGGTGGCGACGATGGGAAGTCGGGTTGACGCAACCGAACGGTCGGGCTAGCGTCGCAAGCGCAAAGGCCCGGCGGGGCCAGGCGGAGGGATAGGGAGAATGGTCGATGGCGGGTACAACGCCGACAGCGACCTCGGTGCGACTCTTGCCGGGATTCGACGTTCGGTTCGACGGCGTATCAGGGAGTTTCGGCTCGATGGCGGCCAGAACCGTCGCCTATCTGGCGCTTCAGGAACAGGCGGTCGAGCGTGGCCTCGTCGCAGGTTTGTTGTGGCCGCACGTCACCGACAACCGGGCGGCGGCCAATCTTCGGACGACACTGTGGCGCATTCCGCACGCTGGTGAGCACGGTCTGATCGTCGTCGACGGGCCGATGCTCTCGATCAGTCCCGCGGTGTCGGTCGATCATCGGCGCGCCGTTGCGCTCGCTCGAGAGATCTTGGGACGCGGATGTGACGCAGCTGAGACGCTCGACGAGGACTCCATCCGCATGATGCTCCGCCTGTTGACGTCCGAACTGCTCACCAACTGGTACGACGAATGGCTCCACGTGTACCAGGAACGGTGGCGCCAGCTGCGGCTCCATGCGCTCGACAGCATGGCGCTGGCGCTCGTCGACTGCGGTCGCTACGCCCTGGCCATCGATGCGGCGACGGCGTCGGTCGATGCCGAACCGCTGCGTGAGAGCGGTTACCGCTGCCTGATGCACGCACACTTGGCACAGGGCAACATCAGCGAGGTGATCAGGACACATCGGACGTACCGCGAGCTCCTCCACCGCGAACTCGGCGTCCGACCGTCACCGAAGATGGTGCAGCTCCTCGACTCTGCCATCGGCGCGTGAGCCACTGATGTCGACCGCGATCGCAACACCCCTACCGGCACCTCGCGGTTCGGTTGCCGATCGTACGTATCGGCAGGTGCTGTCGATGGCGACCCGGGTCGCCGCGGAACCGGTGCTCGGGGTGCGTTACTTGAGCCGAGCCAACGAGATCGAACGCTGGTGGCAGCGGTCGAGCGACGAACGAGACGCATGGAGGGCCGACGCGCTGAAGGCGGTGCTCGACTACGCAGGTCGCCACGTCCCCGCCTACCGGGCGTTGAACCCGGGCGAACCCGGGCTCGACCTCACGGCGCTGCCCGTGATCGACAAGCAGGTCATCTTCGACAACGAGGAACAATTCCTCTCCGACGAACACGAGTCGATCCCGGCGGTCGAGAAACACACCGGTGGTTCGACCGGTGACCCTTGGAACTACCCGCTGGATCGGCGGGCATGGGCCGAATCGTATGCGATCCAGATCTTCCGGTTCCGGAAGCTGGGATTCGGCTACGGAGATCGTCGGGTCACGCTCGGGTTCCCGACCTCGCTCGGACTGCAGGGCATGGGAGCGAGCAAACGTCTGCGGCTCCGAGCCGAGCGCACCGATGTGTCCCTCTGCGGCTTCGAGGTCGATCCGGCCACCAGTCGGGCGCGAGCCCTGGCCGCCTGCAGGATGGATGCACAGCTCTGGTACGGCTATGCATCGACCATTGCAGCGATGGCGGCCGCCGTCCTCGACGATGCCCAGCTCCGGGACCGCCTTCGCCATCGGGGACCACCGCTGATCATCACCATGGCCGAGCCGCTGTGGCCTGCATGGCGAGACGACATCGTCGCTGCGTTCGGCTCGACGGTGGTCGAGGAATACGGCTGCAACGACGGCGGCATCATGTCCCATCGTTGTGCGGCCGGGAACTTCCATCTCGCCGATCACCAGTCGATCGTCGAAGTCCTCGATGACGAAGGGCGCCCGACTCCTCCCGGCGTCGACGGCGACGTCGTGGTCACCAACTTCCACGCACGACACATGCCCTTCATCCGCTACAAGGTCGGCGATCGGGTCGCGTGGGGTCCCGACCGGTGCTCCTGCGGTGAACCGGGCCGCACGTTGGATCGGGTCGCGGGCCGAACCGGTGACTTCGTCCGACTCCCCAACGGGACGGAACTCTCGCCGACGACGTTCTTCAATCCGTTCAACGAAGTGGCCGGTGTCCGACGGTGGCAGATCGTGCAGCCCGACCTACGGCACCTCGTCGTCCGGATCGAGGCCCGGCCGAGCTGGTCGGCCTCCGATGAACACGTCATTCGATCGTGGATCGAGGAGCGGACCGAACGACTGCTCGACGTGAGGATCACGACCGAGGAACCCCTCGATCTGACGAGCGGGGGGAAGCACAAGGTGCTGGTCCGCAGCTTCGACTAGGAACGCTCGAACATTGTCCGGCAGCGTTCGTCGAGCGATGCGAGTCGGTCGCCCAGGAGGTCATGAGCGTCGGAGAGGTAGGCATCGAAGGCTGCGCCATCGTCCGCGGTCGCTGCCTCGTCGAGTCGCTCGATTCCTCGGATGAGGGCGGCCCGGGCTTCGGAACCGAATGGATTCGCGTGTTGGATGTCGTGGTACACGTGGGCGTCGCCTCCAACGATGCGGGCCAGCAGGGCGAGCAGTGTCCGGTGCGGTGGGGTGAACAGTGGCTCCAGGCGCTCGACGTCATGTCCGAGTTCGGTGAGGGCGGCTCCGAACGCCAGGATCGCCGCGTGGGTGAGCGCTTGGACCGATGCCATGATGCGGTCGTGTTCATCGGGGGCCACCGCGACGAGTACCGATCCCCAGGTGGCGAGTTGATCCTCGAGCCAGGACGAGCGAGGGCCCGTTCGCAGCGCGACCACCGCCACCGGCCGTCCGGCGAAGCCGAGAGCCGGCCGGAACATCGGATTGACGCCGACGATCTCGGGTCCGCCGTCGTGCCGAGAGGCGATGTCGATCCACCTCGACTTCACCGAGAGTGTGTCGACCAGTGCTGCGTCGGAGCGCATGGTGTCCATGAGCATGCTGGCCGCCGATTCGGCAACGAATTCGGGGACCGCGACGAGAACCACATCGGCCGCCGCGACCAACGCCACGAGTTCCGGGTCTGCGGCGGTGATGTCGCCGACGATCCACGATCCCGAAGCAGCATCGACGTCGTTGCGGTCCACGCCCGTGACGATGACATCCGGCGCCCCGGTCCACGCATCGACGAATGCCCGGCCGACGGCTCCGGCAGCACCCACGACGAGGACAGCGAGTCGGCGACGGGCCGTCAGGCACCTTGGACGATCTCGTCCTCGACCCGACACATTTCGTCGATGATGACGCCATAGAGGGCGACGACGAAATCCGAGTCGATGCCGGCCTCGACCGCGAGCCTCGCCGCTCGTTCCTTGACCTGCTTGACGCGGTCGTGCTGCATGACCGGGATGCCGTGATTCGCCTTGTGGCGAGCGACGTCGCGGCCCACGTTCAGCCGCCTGCCGAGCAGGGCGATGAGCTCGTGATCGATCTCGTCGAGCTGCGATCGATAGGGGGCGAGACTGTCGGTTGCCGAACCGGCACCGGTCATCGCTCGCCCCCGGCGCTCACGGGATCGGCCACGAGGTTCGTTTCGGAGAGGGCGGCCACGAGGGCCTGAGACTTCAGCAGCATTTCCTCGAGCTCTTCCTGGGGGTCGGACAACGAGACGATCGCTCCGCCGACACCCACCGTCACATCGTTCGGGGTCACCACGATGGTGCGGATCACGATACTGAGATCGGTGGCCCCGCTCAATCCCACGAACCCGATCGACCCCGAGTACACACCACGGGGACCGGCTTCGAGCCGATCGATGATCTCCATCGTGCGCCGCTTCGGGGCACCGGTCATCGAGCCCCCAGGGAACGCGGCGCGGACGGCATCGATCGCCGACACGCCGCGGCGCAGGCGGCCACGAACGGTGCTCACGAGCTGGTGGACGGTCGCGTAGCTCTCGACGGCGAAGATCCGCGAGACGTGTACCGAGCCGATCTCGGCGACCTCGCCGATGTCGTTGCGAAGGAGATCGACGATCATCAGGTTCTCGGCTCGGTCCTTCTCGTTGGTTCGAAGGTCCTGGTAGAGGTCTTCGTCCTCCAGCGCCGTGGTGCCCCGCCGACGTGTTCCCTTGATCGGCTTCGATTCGACCAGCCCGCTGGAGTCGACCGTGAGGAAGCGTTCGGGAGACGAACTGAGAACGGCCACATCGGGGAAGTCGAGGTACGTGGCGTACGGGGCGGGGTTGCGCTCCCGGAGTGCCCGATACGTGTTGAGCGGATCGATGGTCACCTTCTGCGTGATGAGGTTCGTGAGGCAGATCTCGTACGACTCCCCGAGTTCGATCTCGTTCTGACACTCCTGGATCAGTTCGAGGTAGCGCTCGGGCGAATGACGGAATTCTTGTTGCACGGGAGTCGGATGCAACACTCGACTCCATTGCGGAACGGTGGGGAGATCGATGAGCCGGTCATAGGTCGCGTTGATCCACTCCCGTGCTCGGTCTCGATGATCGACGTCGTCAAGGCACACCAGATAGGCCACGTCCTCCTCGTGGTCGAAGGCGATCAGACGATCGGCGAACACGAACGAGGCGTCGGGCGTCGGTGACTGGTGGGCAGCCTTCGCTCCGCAGTCGGCCTTGAGTTCGTAGCCGAGATAGCCGGCGTAACCACCGTTGAACTCGAACGGTAGGCCCTCGGTCCGTACATGTCGCTCGACGAGCATCCGGCTGAGGTAGTCGAAGATCGACTCTTCGTGGGTCTCGATCTTCTGCCCGTGCGTAACCGTCACCTTTCGAGTGGTGACGTCGTAGCTGACGAACTCCGCATGCGGGCCAGACGCGTCGCCCATGTAGGAGAAGCGTGAGAAACCGCGGACGAGGGCCGAGTCGAGCCAGAACGATGGGCGCGATTCGGCGTAGAGGTTCATGAATGCCCGTTCGGCATTCACCGGAACGGGCACGCGACGGATGAACACCTCCATCGGGCGACCGTGCAACATCGGCCGTTGTGGGTTGTCGAAGTCCGATGCAGCGGTGGTCCCTCGTCGTTCGTGGCCGGCGTGCACCGTCACGGGATCGACCGAATCGAGCGAGCTGATCCGACGTTCTGTGATGTTGCGGAAATTCGCCATCAACCGGTGGCCGTACTCGGTGCAGATCGACTCGGGGTGGAACTGCACGCCATAAACGGGCCGAGTACGATGCCGGACGGCCATGAGGATCCCGTCGGTCGTCCAGGCGACACCTTCGAGTTCGTCGGGGAGCTGGGGCACGTGCAGCGAGTGATAACGGATCGCCTCGAACGGCGAGGGGATCCCTTCGAACAACGCGAGCCCGTCGTGCACGATGTCGCTCGGGCGGCCGTGCACCACCTCGCTGGCGTAGTCGACCCTCCCGCCGAGCAGATGGCAGATCCCCTGATGTCCGAGGCACACGCCGAGGATCGGCACGTCTGCTTCGAGAATCGCGCGGCTGCAGATCCCGAAGTCACGCTCGTTCTCGGGACGTCCCGGTCCTGGGGAGATCACGATGTTGTCGAAGCCCCAGGTTCGAGCCTCGTCCCACGACACCTCGTCGTTCTTGACAACGATCGGGGGGACGCCGCTCACCTCGCTGATCAACTGGTACAGGTTGTACGTGAATGAGTCGTAGTTGTCGATCAGCAGTGTCCGCACGCTTGCCTCCGATGATCCCTCCGAGCGAATCGCCCGGTCCGCAGGCCGAACGTATGCCAGTGCGGAAGCGGCTGTCGAGGAAAGTGGGCTGATTAGACAACAGTGTGATGCAGCTGTGACGCGGATCGAACGGACAGCGTCCGAACGGACCATTTCACGGCGATCATGTCCGACTCGAGGTCTGCCCGGGTGTCGATGAGCGCGTCGATGGTTGGGTCTGGCCCGTGATCGCCCATGCGAGACCGGCCTGATCCAGATCGAGACCGACGAGGTCGATGCGGCCCTTCGTCCCCTCCAGACCGCGACCAGGGCCACACGGTCCAGATCATCGACCGCCACATCGAGGACCACCTCGAAACCTCGCGTCCGGAAACCGGTCGCCCGCTGGCCACCGTCGGAATCAACGGCCCGAATGGTCTCGAGGGTGCGATTGTTGCGTTGGTCGAGGAGCGGAACGGATCAACCGAACTCGGGCTCGAGACCCCTCGGTTTGATCCGGCGGATGAGGGCCTCTTGGGTCATCGACGCCACGAGGCTGCCGTCGATGCCGTGGATCGTGGACCGCACCAGCCCCCGCGAGTTCTGGTTGCTCACGGCATGGAAGTCGAAGTACATCCATTCGTCGACCCGCACCGGACGATGGAACCACACGGCGTGGTCCAGGCTGGCCGACATCGTCTCGGTGAACGCCGACTGCCAGCGCTCTCCCAGCGTTGGAACGGCGGCGGCAGTGACCGCTCCCATGTCGGTGGCATAGGTCAGTGCACAGGTGTGGAGGAGTCGGTCGTCGGGGAGTGGGGATTTGGCCTTGACCCAGACGCGCCGGGTCGAGGGGTAGACCCCGTCGGCTCCCGGGGTGACCGGACCGAGCTCGCGGGAGTGGAACGGCGAGCGGTCCAACCACTCGGCGTGCAGGGCGTCTCGCGGAACCCGGTCGGCGGCATCGTCGGGGTGGCCGGCCTCGGGCGGGAGGGTGAGCTGGTAGTCGGTCTCGTCCTCTTCGAATTTGTGGAAACTGGCGGTCAGGTTGAAGATGGCCTCGCCGAACTGGACGGCCACGACCCGTCGAGTCGTGAACGATCGGCCGTTGCGGATCCGTTCGACATGGAACACGATCGGCCGCCCCGGTACGCCGCCGCGCAGGAAGTAGCCATGCATGGAGTGTGGCTGGTGGTCTGCGTCGACCGTGAGGGTGGCCGCCCGCAACGCCTGAGCTGCCACGAGTCCGCCGAATACCCGCTGATTGTGGCGCTCTGCCGGGTTGTGGCCCCGGTACAGGTTGACGTCGAGTTCTTCCAGCGTGAGCTGGTCGAGGAGGGTGTCGACCTGGGAGGTATGTGCCATGCCCCTGTGTACCCGGCCCGGCCGAAAGGCCGCAACCAACGCGAGCTGGGCGGACAGCGGGTTTGTGATCGAGCAGGCGACGCCGACTAGCGTCGTCGCCGATCGCCGCCGCAGACCGCCGACAGGAGCACCCGAATGCCGATGACCGAATCCGAGATCCGTCAGCGCACCACCGCCGCCATCGATTCCGTCGGGATCGATGCCGACGAGACGACCTTCCGTGGCGCTCTCTGGGACGCCGGGCTCGCCATGATCCAGTTCCCCGAAGGCAAAGGCGGTCTCGGCCTCTCGCCCAAGCTGCAGCTGGTCGTCGATCAAACCATCCGTGATGCCGGACGCAACTTCCACGCTCTTGCCATCAACACCATCGGGATCGGCATGGGGCTGCCCACGGTCTTGACCTACGGCTCTGAGGAGCATCACGCCAGGTACCTCAAGCGAATCTTCACCGGCGAGGACATCTGGTGTCAGATGTTCAGCGAACCGAGTCACGGGTCGGACGTGGCGGGTCTGTCGTCGCGAGCGGTGCGTGACGGCGACGAATGGATCGTCAACGGTCAGAAGGTCTGGACGAGCGGGGCGCACGTGTCGTCCTTTGGGATGTTGCTCGTGCGCACCGATCCGGACGTGCCCAAGCATCGCGGCTTGTCCTACTTCATCCTCGACATGACGTCGCCCGGTGTCGAGATCCGGCCCCTGTTCCAGATCACCGGCGATGCCGAGTTCAACGAGGTCTTCTTCACCGACGTGCGAGTGCCACACGGCAATCTGCTCGGCGAGGTGGGCGACGGCTGGCGGGTGGCAACGACCACGTTGATGAACGAGCGGGTCGCGTTGGGAGGCAGCACCGGTGAGCGCGGAGAGGGCAACATCGCCACCCTGGTGAAGGTGTGGCACGAGCACAAGGATCGCTTCGGTACTGCCGAGCGGGCGGCCTTGGCGGATCAGGTGGCCAAGCTGTGGATCGACGCCGAGGTGATGCGGCTCACCACGCTCCGGGCCCGGGCACAGGCGGGCTCGGGCAACCCCGGCCCCGAGGGGTCGGTCGGCAAGCTGGCGTCGGCCGAACTCAACCTGAAGCTGTGGAGTCTCGCGGTCGACCTGCTCGGACCCGACGGCATGGTGCACGAGCCTGGGTATCCGCTGGTGCGGACCGAAGGCCGAGGCGACTACACCGTTTCGAAGAGCTTCTTGCGGTCGCGAGCGAACACCATCGAGGGCGGGACCTCCGAGATCATGCGCAACATCCTGGGCGAGCGTGTCCTGGGCCTGCCCGGCGACGTTCGGGTCGACAAGAGCGTCGCCTGGAAGGACATCCCCGGCTGAGGTCGATCGAGCTTCCCCCGACGATCCGAGCGGCTGGTTCGGGCTTCGACGGACTGGACCGCGCTCGAACCGAGCAGACGTGTCGCAGCCGCGGCATCGTCGTCGCCTGATCCGATCGCTGTGATGAGCGTCCTGGAGCAGCGACCCCGTAGTGTCGCGGTGTCATGAACGACGACCCGACTGTCGCCATCGCCAAGTACTTGATGATCGGCGGACTCGTCGGCGCCGTCGTCCTGCCCGTCGTTTCCTGGTCGGCCGCGCTGATGTGTCTGGCCATTGCCGGTATCGGGCGCTACGTCATGGTGCGGCGCCGACCCACCAGCCGTTGGGCCCGGGGTTGGACGGCGTTTCGGCACCGGAAGCCGAGGCACGATCGTTGATCGACCGAACTCCGAGGGTCCGGGATGCTGACAACCACGATGCTGACAACCCACGATGCTGGCAACCCACGATGCTGAACAACCCACGATGCTGACAACGCAGCGCCATTGGCGTCCGCGCCGACGTGGGTTCGGATCGATTGCCAACTGCCGGGGCAAGGCAGCTAGTGTCGCCTCCGACGCTTCGGCATCACTCCCGGGGGTAAGCGATGACTGATATGCAGATCGACCGCGCGACGTGGCTGGCGCGCAAACCGGTGCGAAGCCCCGAGATGGAGCAGGCCATCTTCGGCGGCGAGGTTGGCGATGCGGCCGATCTGGCGCTCGACGAGATCAACCCGGTCAACCCGCATCTGTTCCGCGAGCATCGCTGGCACGACCATTTCGCTCGGCTGCGGCGTGAAGACCCCGTGCACTTCAACGAGCTCGGATCGGCCGGTCGGTACTGGTCGGTCACTCGCTATGAAGACGTGCGCGCCGTCGACAGCGATTGGAAGACGTATTCGTCGGCCAACGGCATCACGATCGGTCCGCCGGTGGGTGCGCCCATTCCCGAATCGCTCGGCCAACGCCTCCTCCTTCATCGCCATGGATCCGCCGGAACAAACGGCACAGCGCAAGACGGTCCGTGGCATCTCGGCGCCCAGCAGTTTGCGCAATCTCGACGATCTCATCCGGGAGCGCACGATCGGTGTTCTCGATGCGCTGCCCGAACGCGAGACCTTCGATTGGGTCGAAACCGTCTCGATCGAGCTGACCACTCTGCTGCTCGCAACGCTGTTCGACTTCCCGCTCGAGGATCGGTACAAGCTGACCCGTTGGTCCGACGTCGCCACCTCGATTCCCCAGCCTGGTGGGCTGGTCGAATCGGGAGCGCAGCAACGGGCCGAGATCCAGCAGTGCCTCGAGTATTTCGAGGATCTCTGGGTCGAGCGCGAGACGAAACCCGGCTTCGATCTCGTCTCGATGTTGGTCCACGGCGAAGCCACCAGGGGCATGCCGGCGGCGGCACACCTCGGCAACCTGTTCCTGCTGATCGTCGGCGGGAACGACACGACCCGCAACACGATGTCGGGCAGTGTCCACGGTCTGAACCGGTATCCCGATCAGTACACCGAGCTGATCGCCGATCCG
Source organism: uncultured Acidimicrobiales bacterium (assembly GCA_963700755.1). Classification (GTDB taxonomy): domain Bacteria; phylum Actinomycetota; class Acidimicrobiia; order Acidimicrobiales; family SZUA-35; genus JBBQUN01. The sequence continues at coordinate 118,010 of CAVOYW010000011.1, read as the reverse complement.
TCACTCGTGACGAGCCTCGTTCCCGAGATCATCCGCTGGCAGACGCCGCTGGCGTACATGCGGCGTACCGCGACCCGAGACACCGAGCTCGGTGGCAAGCAGATCCGCAAGGACGACCAGGTGTTGATGTGGTACCTGTCGGCGAACCGGGACGAGGGGGTCTTCGGCGACGACGCCGACGCCATCGACCTCCACCGGGCGAACTCCGATCGGCACCTGTCGTTCGGCTATGGCATCCACTTCTGCATGGGCAGCCGCCTCGCGGAGCTCCAACTGCGCATCCTGTGGGAGGAGATCCTGCAACGCTTCGATCGCATCGAGGTCGTCGACGAACCCGAACGCACGTTCTCGTCCTTCATCAACGGCTACACACGTCTGCCCGTCCAGGTCGCCCGTAAACGCTGACCGCCGTCACTCCGGCTCGTTTGTCGGTTCTCGCTGGCGAGGCTTGCGTCGGGCAACCATTTCACGAATGGATACGGTGCGCACCGTGGCGAAAGCGTCCGTGGAGCAGATCGATGTGGTTGATCCCGTGACGGGCACACGCACCGAGACGTGGACCCGGGTCGAGGTCCATGCCGAGGGCCTATGGCACCAGGTCTTCCACTGCATGGTGATCCGCCCGTCGGCTCGCACCATCGTGTTGCAGCGACGGAGCCGGCGGAAGGCGGCCTTTCCCGGCAAGCTCGACCTCAGTGTCACCGGACACCTCGAGGCCGGGGAGTCGCCCGAGGATGGGATCCGCGAGGCCGAGGAAGAACTCGGCGCTGCCTTCGATGCCTCGGCTCTGATCCCCGTTGGCATCAGGTTGCTGGCTGACGACAACGGCGAAGGCAAGAACCGGGAGCGAGTCCACGTCTTCTTCCTTGTCGACGACCGCCCCATCGAGGCCTACGACCCGCCCGTCGACGAGGTGGCTGGGCTGGTGGAGATCGAGATCGAGTCGTTCCTCGCTGCCCTCGCCGACCCTGGATCGAGCGTCGATGTCGCCGAGGCGGCAGCAGGAAGCGGCACGGTTGGGCGGGTGAGCTTCACCAGAGACGACCTGGTCGAGGGCAACGCCGGATACTGGGTGGTCCTGGGGGTGATGGCCGGTCGCTGCGCCGATGGAGAGCGACCGATCGGTATCTAGCCCAGGATGAGTTGGAGCGCTTCTGCCCGAGTGGTGGGGTTCTCTTTCAGCAGCCCGCGAACCGCCGACGTGGTCGTGATCGAGCCTGGCTTGCGAACGCCCCGCATCGACATGCAGAGATGTTCGGCTTCGAGAATCACGATGACGCCCGCAGCGTTGAGCCTGTTCATCACGGCATCGGCGATCTGCACGGTGAGCCGTTCCTGCACCTGCAATCGGTTGGCGTAGCCGTCGACCACCCTGGCGAGCTTCGAGAGCCCGCACACGAGGCCATCGGCACAGGGGATGTAGCCGATGTGGGCCTTTCCCATGAACGGGAGCATGTGATGCTCGCACAGGGAACTGAAGCTGATGTCCTTCACGATCACGAGTTCGTCGTGATCGACCTCGAACTGACGATCGAGGTGAGACTCCGGATCCTCGTAGTAGCCGCCGAGCATCTCACCGTAGGCCCGTGCCACCCGCTTGGGAGTGTCAAGGAGGCCGTTGCGGTCGGGATCCTCACCAATGGCGGCCAGGATCTCCCGGATGGCTGCTTCGATACGAGGGAGGTCAGGTGTCGGCATCCCCTCAGGCTAGGTGCGATGCCACCGAGCATGGCCGTGCGGTCGGCCGACGTGGGTTCGGTTCGGCCCGGAACAGCCGCCGGGCTGGGTTCAGAGCACGGGCCCGACAGCCGAGATCGTGTACTTCTTGATGTCGGAGCCGACGACGGACAGTCCCTTGCGGTCGTGTTGCCACTGCGCCATGTGTGCACTGGCGAAGTGGGCGTCGAGCGCGTCCTGGTCGTCCCACAACTCGTAGAGCAGGATGCGGTTGGGGTCGTTGGGATCTGGGGTGAAGGCATATTCGCGGCAGCCCGGTTCGGCGAGGGTGGCAGTTACCATCGGGGCGACGGCGGCGAGAAAGACGTCGCGGCCGTCGTCTTCGGTGATGATGGAACCGGCGACAATCAGCATGCGCCGACCTTAGCCAGACGACCGAGGAGTGATCGGTCCGGGCCTCCACCGGCCGATGGGCCGGGCGTGCAGGACACTGGTCCATCCGACCGGGGGGGCTCATGGACTGTCCACCCACACCCTCGCCCCGGCACGACCGACCCCCGACTGCCACGAGGCTGGGGACCCGTCGGGTCAACCCAGGCTCGGCCATTGGCTGCAGGTCACCTGATAGTCGCTCCGAGAATCACCGTATTGGGCCCATTCATCCGCCGTGAGGTTGCGTCCGGCTGCCCGGCAGGCGATCTCGGGCCAGGTCTCGAAGTCCAGGTTCCACGTCAGGACGTGGTCGCCAACGGCGGTCGCGAGGCGTAGTTGCTGTGGGCTCGTTCGGCCGTCTGACGTGTTGCCCGGATCATGCGGGAAGGCGCCGATCTGGATGCCGGTCGGAAGGTGCCAGAGCCGTGGAGTGAGGTCTCGCACCGTGAGCAGGTACTCGCCGTCGGAGCTGATGTAGGGCCCGAAGGCCAACGCTTCGGCTGCGTTCGTGCCTCCGGCGATGACGCGGACGACGTCGAACGTTTGGGGATCACGGATCTCGATCGTGCCGGCCAGGTTCCTGGTGACGAGGAGGTCGCCGGTGGGACTGAACGCGGCGGCCTGGACGCCGCCGTCTTCGGGGGTGATCACGGGTTGCGGGATCGGGTTGCCAGGTGTCGGTGTGGAAGATGACGGCGCTGCCGGAAGGTACCCAGACCAGGAGGCGTTCATCGGCGGGATCGAAGGTCATCCCGGCGAGACTGAAGTCGCGTTCGGTCATCCACTCGGCGAGGTCGAGCGTGGCGATCTGGCGGCGAGCGTCGATGTCGTAGACGTACCCGAGCGTGCCCGTGAACCCGCCGTAGGCCAGGAGTCGCCCGTCGCTGGACCAGGCCTCTCCCAGCCCTGCGTCGGGGAGTTCGATGCCGGTCACATCGAGCGAATCGCGTTCGAGGAGCGTGATTGCCCCGTTCGACCATGCTGCGACGTAACGGCCCAACGGATCGAGCATGGGCGACATGTCGGCGGTCATGGGATGCTCCGCGGCGGTGATCGAACGTGGTTCCGGGTCGGACAAGTCGTACACCACGGACTCCTGGCCTCGGAGGTTGGACGCGATGAGCGTTTCTCCGTCGGCCGAGACGTACATCTCGTTGTTGCCGAGACGGGGCAAACCCTGAGCCAGGAGCTGGCTGCCGTCGAGCGACCATCGGACGATGCCACGGGAACTGGGGACGAGTGCCTCGGTGCCGTCCGGCGAGATCGCGAAGCCCGTGGCGTCAGGAAGACCGGTCACGATCAGTTCGGCTGTTTCGCCGACGCCGGTCGTTCGGGCCAGTTGTCCATTGTCGAGGGCGGACCACGCGGTCCCGGAGGCGTCATAGCCCAGTGTGAGCGGCGGACGTTCACGTCGCCGCGCCCGGTCGGTGCCGGAACCCACCGCTGCTCACGAAGATCGGTACTCACGCGACCGAAGTTCGGGTTCGATACGACGTTGATCTCGCCGTCGGGTCCGACGACGACGCTTATGGCCCATTGGGAACAGCTCGGGCAGGCCCGCTGCGAACTCGGTCTCCAGCAGCAGTTCGTCCACCACGTCGCCGGACGCCAGATCGAGTCTGCGCAGGTGAACACCTGCTCCGACGAGCAGGGTTTCCGGCTCGAAGATCAAGCTTCGGGTCCGGTTCCGAAGACGAACGGGTCGACCGAGAGCAGGAGATCGGCGAGATTGATCGACTCGAGGAATGCCCACGTATCGGGTGACGTGACGTCCTGGACACTGTCGTCCAGGATCACCTGGGTCGACCAGAGAACACTGCTCGTTGGACGGTCGAACAGGGTGACGGCTCCACTGGTATCGCCGACTGCCATCGAACTCCCGTCCGAGGAGAACTCGATTGCGCTGATGGCGTCGACGCCGATCGAGAACACGTCGGTCTGGCCGTCCTCGATGAGGAGGACTGAGCCGTCGCCGAGGCCCACCGCCACGACATCGGCTCGGAACGCGATGGCCGGAAGTCTCGGCGGGACCGGCAAGTCGAACGTATCGATGGCCTCGCCGGTGGCGGGATCGTAGAACACGACCTGCGATTCGCGGAGCCCGACGATCGTGCCGTCCGCCAGCCAGCCGGCCCCGAGGAATCTGTCACCGTTTCCGATCGTGCCGAGGTATGGCCCGGTCTGGCTGAGAACCCGCTGAAGCCCCGACAGTGTGAGCGGTGTCGCCTCGCGCCGGTAGGCCTCGGCCGCCAGCAGCATTGCGAGATCCGGGTTGTCGTCGACGAGTGATGTGGCGTCCGCGACCATGCGCCGGGTCTCGGCCAACTCGGTCTGTTCGTCGGCTCGGTCGTGTTCCGGCTTGCCGAACGTTGGGCGACGATTGCGTCGGCGGCGTTTCCCTGGGCCAACTCGGCTTGGCGGTCCGCTTCTCCTCGTTGCTGGAACGCGACGACGCCGGCGATGAGGGCCACAACCGCAACGACGGCGGTCGCCGCGAGCACGGCCCTCAGTCGGCGGAGCCTCTCCCGCTCGGCTCGCGCCGCTCGTTCGCGCTGCTCGACGCCGGCTTCGAGGAACGCCGCTTCGATCTGGCTCAGCTCACCGGTATGGCCATTGGCCCACTCCTCGGCAGCCTCGAGGCGCCCACCCCGGTACAGCTCGGCCTCGGGAGGACCGGCGTTGTCCCATTCGGTGGCGCCGGTGTGGAGGTGGCGTTGGATCCGGATGTCGTCGCGGTCTTCGTCGAGCCATTCACGGAGTCGGGACCATTGGCGGATGAGGGCTTCGTGGGCGACCTCGACGGTGGGTTCGCGGGTCGTTGGGTCGGTGTCGAACGACAGGAGTCGGGCTGCCCCGTAGCGGTCGATCACGTGGTCGACGGCCTCGCTGCGGCCGAGTTCGCTCCGAGGCGGCTCGTCGGCGGGTGTCCTCGGTGCCTTCCCCGGGGTGACGAGTCGCCCGAACAGCGGCCGGATGGCGGCCTGCTCGTCGGGGGTCGCATCGAGATAGAGATCCTCGGCTCGTCGGGTGAGGGCCCCGGCCACCCCGCCCAACTGGTGGTAGGCGTCGCGGGTGAGGAGCCCGGAGACCTGTTGTTCCCAGAGTTCGGTGAAGGCGTACTGCAGCAGTGGAAGGCCACCCGGTTGGTCGGTGAGATCGGCGACGATCTCCGAGACCAGCCCGGGTTCGAACTCGGCACCGAAACGGTGGGCAGGTTCGACGATCGCTCGTTCCAACTCGTCGGGGGCCAGGGCGGTCACGCTGATCGTCGAGCCCTCGATGAGACGGGCGAACGAACCGTGCCGGAGCGGCCGGTCCCAGAAATCGGCCCGCATCGTGAGCACGACTCGGAGTGGGCAGCGGGCATCGGTCAACGCGTGTTCGAGACTGTCGAGGAACAGGCGGGTGATCTTGTCGTCCTGAGCAAGGGTGAACAGTTCTTCGAACTGGTCGATCACCAACAGCACGTCACCGAGGTCATCGTCGGGGGCCATGGCTTTCACGACGCCTGGCGATACCCCGATGATCCTCGGCCAGTTGCCCATCAGATTGTCCGGGGCCCGGGTCGCCACCCGCAACAGCGCTGCCGCCAGCTCGTCGAACGGATCCCGGCCGGGCAGCATGGTGGCGCACGAACCAACGGTCCGAGCCCGGCACCGCCCCCTTCCGGAGTGCGGGAAGCAGACCGGCTCGTACGACCGACGACTTCCCGATGCCCGACGGGCCGACCACCGCGGCGATTCGTCCCTCGGTCCCGGTGCGGGTCAGCACCTCGACCAGTCGGTCGACCAGACGTTCCCGACCGAAGAAGTCGCCGAGATCGGCCTCGGTGAAGGCCCGCAGGCCCTTGTACGGATTCCGGGTCCTCCACCGACACCGTCGTCGCCGCCCCCGCCCGGACCCCGCACGGCGACCGGCAGTCCAACCGCGGCCCGCGAACTCGGCCACCAGCTCCTCGATCGTCTGGTACCGGTCGGTCGGGTCCTTGGCCGTTGCCTTGGCCAACGACCTCATCGACCGCGGCCGGCACGTCGGGTCGCTGGTCCCGGACCAGCGGGATCGGATCGTGCAACTGGCGCTGCAGCAGATCGGCCTGGGAAATGGCGGAGGGGAACGGCAGGCGTCCGGTCAGCGCCTCGTAGATCGAGATACCCAAACCGTGCACGTCAGCCGACGGACCGATCGGTTCGCGACGCAACTGCTCCGGTGACGGCGTAGGCCGGCGACCCGGCCGAGAGGGCGGCGGTCGGGATCCGACGAGTTCGGCGGCTTCCAAGGCGATACCGAAATCGCCGAGATAGAAGTTGCCCGATCTCGTCCAGGAACACGTTGGCCGGTTTGACATCACGATGGACCACTCCGGCCTCGATGCGCCGTCGCCAACGCGGCGCCGACCTCATCCACCAACAGCCGGCACTCATCGATCGACAACCCACCGGACGAGGAGAGTCGCTGCTCGAGGGTGCCGCCCCGCAGATACCGGAACACCAGACACGCCCGATCCGGTTCCCGCCAGTAGTCGTACAACGGAACGATGAACGGGTGCTCCAACGGGCCACCAGATGGGCTTCGGCCTCGAACCGGCGAACGAACTCCGGGCCGGTTGGCCAGCTCGGCCCGAATCACCTTCACCGCCACGTCACGACCAACCGACGGTTGCGTTCCCCGGTACACCACCGCGAACGCGCCCTCACCCAGCTGCTCGCCCGAGCCGATAGCCACGCAGCGCACGACCGGGCGTCGAGGTCAAGAGCAACGAAGGGTCACCGGCGACGATTCGGGCGTCGAGCCCGACCAGATCGGCTCCCGGTTCCAGTCCCAACTCACGGTCAAGACGGTCGCGGTGTGCCTGGAACACTCGGGTCGCCTCCGCCTGACGGCCCGCACGGAACAGCGCCAGCATCTCCAAACCAACGAGCCGTTCCCGCAACGGATGGGCCTCGACCTCGGCCACCAAACCCGGCAACGCGTCGGTGTGCATGCCGGCCGCCAACATCGCCTCGAATCGGCGTTCGATGGTTGTCACCCGCAACTCGTTCAACGACTCGATATCGGCGCGAATCCATTCCCGCCTGCCACCTCCTCGAAGGCTTCGCCCCTCCACAAGCCCAACGCTTCGTCCAGCAAGACTCAGACGGCGATGGACGTCCACGCCGGGCTCGGCCGCCGCATCGACGAGCCCGACGAAGCGGGCCGCATCGACATCGACACGCCGATCGTCGAGCCGCCACCCGGAGGGCTCGGTGAGCAGGACATCGTCAGCACCAAGGGCCTGACGAAGTCGCGTCAGATAGGTGCGAAGCGTCGCGACGGGATCGGCGGGCATCTTCTCGTCGGCCCAGACCCGATCGACGAGTCGATCGCCGGACAGCACGATCCCCGCGTCAGCGACGAGCGCGGTGAGAAGACGGCGCTGCCGGCGGCCGCCCAGGTTCACCTCGACGCCGTTCGAGAACACAGCAGTCGGCCCAAGAACCTGGATACGGAGGTCACTCGCCATGCCGGAACTATTGCAAGAATCGAGTTTCAAAGGAGTTACAACCGCAGAGGGCGCTCATCCCACGCCCACACACGCGTCGGTGCCGGCTCGACGTCGCAGCCTGGGTGTCACAAGGGCGGTGGGAACGACCACGGCCAATGGTGATGAGCCTTCGCGGTTCGAGGAGTCAGGCCTCCCCGGCCGATTGGCCCACGTCTCGCCCCTCGGGAGCCGTCAGAAGTCGATGCTGTGCCGCAGGTGTACGCGCGCGAGGTCGCCGCATGCCCGACTCGCCGGATCGCCAGCGCGTACGCCGCGGTGCGCATGTCGACCTGCTTCTCGCGCTCGACCTCGCGCACCGCTGCGTACGCAGCGACGCATGGTCTTCGACAGCTCGTTGCGCACCCGGTCGACGTCCCAGCGGAACTGCTGGATGTTCTGCGCCCACTCGAAGTAGCTGACGGTCACGCCGCCGGCGTTCGCGAGGATGTCGGGGATCACCGATCCGCCGCGCTCGTGCAGGATCTCGTCGGCCTCGGGCGTGGTCGGCCGTTTGCGCCCTCGACGATCAGCCTGGCGCGCACGTCGCCGGCGTTGTCCGCTGTCAGCACGTCCTCGATCGCGGCGGGCACCAGGACCTCGGCAGTCCCAGGTCAGTACCGCCACGGCTGTCGATCGCGTCGGCCTCGGGGAAGCCGGCCACCGTCCGGTGCTCCGCACCGAGACGGGTGAGCGCCGTCGATGTCGAGCCCTTCGGTGCGCGCGACGCCGCCCTGGTGGTCGCCGACCGCGACGACCTTCGCGCCCATCCCGACGCAGGATCCGCGCGGCGTGGCTCGCCGACGTTGCCGAATCCCTGGATTGCGACGGTCACGCCGTCGGCGGTCCGCCCCTGCTCGCGCCAGCGCCTCCTCGATACAGATCGCGACGCCGCGGCCGGTCGCCTCCTCACGGCCCGGCGAGCCGAAGAGGTCGAGCGGCTTGCCGGTCACCACGCCAGGCGAGAAGCCGTAGTACTTCGAGTACTCGTCCATGATCCATGCCATCACCGACGCGTCGGTGTTCATGTCGGGGGCCGGGATGTCGAGGGTCGGCCCGATCACCTCCTTGGTGCTGCGCGACGAACGCGCGGGTCAGCGCGATCGAGCTCGCTGCGGCTCAGCTGTGGCGGGTCGCAGTCGATGCCGCCCTTGGCGCCGCCGAACGGCACGTCGACGACCGCGGTCTTCCAGGTCATCAGGTTGGCGAGCGCCGTCGCGTGGTCCTCGTCGACCGACGGGTGGTAGCGCAGCCCGCCCTTCATCGGACCGCGTGCGCTGTTGTGCTGCACGCGGTAGCCCGGGTGGTGGAGGAGATCACCGTCGTCGCTTTCGACCACCAGCTCGACCTTCACCACGCGGAAAGGGGTCAGCAGGATCTCGCGCAACTTCGGGGCGAGGCCGAGCGCGTCAGCGCCCTGATGGAAATAGCGGTGGCTCGCCTCGAGCATGTCCTACCTCTCCCGGTTACGGAACTGCGAGCGATACTACGTCAGAGGATGCGACGCGCCGCCCTTCGCCGGCGAGAACATGTGCTGTGTGGACCGCCCGCCTCGACGTCGCGGCCGTCCCGGCGGGAAGCCGCCACGTGGGACGGAGGACGACGCCGTTGATCCTCGGGGCCGGGCCGCAATTCGGCGTACCGCCATCACATCGAATGGGAAGGGGTGGGCTCGTTCGCCACTCGGTCCTGCCGTGACGGTGGTTCATCGGCGACATCGGGACCCGGCGCGTCGGTCTTGTCGTGCCAATCGTGTCGGCCCGGGCACCAACATCGAAGGCGTTGATGCCCCGGTGAGATTCGATGCTCAGCGTTTCAGAGCCTTGGTGTATTCGTCGCGGTATTTCTCGAGCGAGCTGCGCACCACGGTGACTGCGCCGTCGACGAGGCCGCAACGCCCACTTCCCGGCAACACGTGGCACAGACTCTCGAGATGGTCGACGTCTTCCGGGCCGGCCGCGCCGGTGTCGATGCGGCGAAGCAGTCGGGCCATCTGTTGGGTTCCGATGCTGCATGACGGGCATTGGCCACAGGAGCCGGCGGCGAAGAAGTCGACGAATTCCGCGACCCGCCGGATCATCGACGTCCCCTCGGACACGACGATCATCGCCCCGGTCCCGAGCCGACTGTGGCGCGCCGCGACGGACTCCCAGTCGAGCGCGACGTCGAGATCGTCGCTCGACAGGATCGTGTTGGATGGTCCACCGGTGAACACGGCTTTCAAGCGCTTGTCCTGGAGCATGCCCCCACCGACGTCGAAGACGAGCGTGCGCAGGCTGGTTCCCATCGGGAGCTCGTAGACGCCCGGGCGAAGCACATCGCCGCTGAGGCTGTAGAGCTTCGTTCCGGAAGCCGCACCGATCCCGAGGCTCTGAAACCAGTCCGCACCGTTGGCGAGGATGTGCGGGACGCTCGCCAGGGTCTCGATGTTGTTGACCAGCGTCGGCTTGCCGTCGACGCCGCTCGTCGCCGGGAAGGGTGGTTTCTCCCGGGGAAACGGGAACCCTCCCTCGACGCTGGCGATGGCGGCCGTCTCTTCGCCGCCGATGTACAGACCGGAGCTCTCCACCACACGTAGCGTGATCGGCCGGCCGACCTCGGCGGCAACGTTGCCGAGCAGTTCGGTGGACGACCACTGGTCGGCTGCGGTTCGGGCGGCTGCCACGGCGTCGACCTCGTGGGGATTGATGTACAGCACGATGTGATCGATCCGCGCCGCGACGGCAGCAATGAGCGCGCCTTCGATGACCTGATGTGGACTGTGCTCGAGCAGCGTCCGGTCCTTGTAGGTGCCGGGCTCGTCTTCGTTGCCGTTTGCGATGAGGTACTTGCCCCCGCCCGGCGCAGCGTTGGCCACGAACTGCCACTTGCGGTGTGTCGGGAAGCCGGCCCCACTGCGGCCGCGTAGGTCGGCGGCTGCGATCTCGTCGATGATCGCGTCGGGCTGTTCGAGCGCCCGTCGGAGGCCGGTGCCACCACCGTTCGAGAACCAGGCGTCGAGGTCGGCACCGACCAGGATCGCCTCGTCGAGCAGGACGTGGTTCATCGGGAGATCGGTCACGGCAGCAGCTCGCGGCGATGTGTCGTCAGGTCGAAGTTGGCGTAGTGCGGGTACAGCTCGGGTGCCCGGATGTCGAGCGGGAGCCCCGCTTCGGTCAACTTCCGTTGCCAATCGAGCAGGTGACCGATTCCGGCGCGTTCCCGGTGGCCGCTGTGGGTGTGGCCGGCCGCGTGCGACCCGGCGGAGCGACCGAAACTCAAGATGTCGAGCAGCGCATTGCCCATCAGTCGGTTGCGACCGTGGATACCTCCTGCCAACTCTCCGGCGCAGTAGAGCCCCTCGACGGTGCTCCGCCCGTGTTCGTCGATCACGACTCCGCCGTTCTGGTAGTGCAGGGTCGGCGACACGAGGAACGGGTGCACGGCGGGATCGAGTCCGGACTTGCCGGCCAGGTGCTGCAGGGCCGTGAATCGGGTGAGCGTCCCCGGTGCGTCACGCTCGAGTCGTGGTGTGTCGAGCCAGACACCGACCTGGCCGTCACGCTCGACGCCGCGGCCGGATCGGCACTCGCGGATGATGGCCGCCGCCACCACGTCACGTGACTCCAGCTCGTCGACGAACCGTTCGCCGTGCCCGTTGCGGAGGTGCGCGCCGGCCGATCTCACCGCTTCGGTGATCAGACTGCCGGCGAGGTGCGGTGGATGGGCGAGGCCGGTCGGGTGGTACTGAAACGAGTCGAGATCGCGGAGTCGGGCACCGAGTCGGTAGGCGAGGACGAGACCGTCACCGGTTGCCCCAAAGTGATTCGAGGTCAGAAACCCGTTGAGATGCATCCGCCCGCTCCCACCGGTCGCAAGGATGACCGCCTTCCCACGGACGAGCACGAGTCGACGGGTGGTGATGTCGTACACGACGACGCCGACACAACGGCCGGTCCCGTCCGACATCAACTCGACGACCGGTGCGTTGGGTCGGACATCGATCCTCGGGTCGGCAAGTACCTCTTCGCGCAGGACGCGCATGATCTCGAGTCCCGTCGTATCGCCGTGGGCGACGATCCTCGGGGCCGATGCGCCGCCGGGTCGCTTCAGGATCAGGTCGCCGAACGGATGGTCACTCTCCATGTCGAAGCGCACACCGAGTTCGATCAGCCACTTCACGATCGCCGGGCCGTCGAGCACCATCTGCTTCACCAACGCCGGGTCGCTGACTCCGTGGCCGCCGCGCATCGTGTCGTCGAAGTGCAGCTGTGGCGAGTCGTCCGGGGCCACGGCGGACTGCATCCCGCCCTCGGCCATGATCGTGTTGCTGTCGCCGAGCCGGAGCTTCGTCGCGAGCATCACTCGGGCTCCGGCCTGCGACGCGGCAAGCGCAGCAGCTGCGCCGGCGCCACCTCCACCCACCACGATGACGTCGGTCTCGAGTGACTCCGACCCGGCGAGGTCCGCATCGTCGATGAGTCCGTTGGCCTGAAGGAGCGCCGCGACTTCGGTCTGACAGATGTCGCCTTCGTTGGGTCCGACTCGCAGCGTCGTCTTTGCGTCGCCACGGTGGTCGGGGTGGAACTGGGTGAGCAGCTCGTCGACGTCGACCGGGGGTGGGCCGCTCTGGGCTGCGTCCACAGCTGCATAGCGGTCGAGTGCCTCGGTGTAGGGCACGCCATCGGTCATCGGTCGATCACCACGTCGTGTTGTCCGCGGTCGAGTTCGGCGAGGCGTCGGAGTAGGTTCGCCGGTCGGGCGAACGACGAGGCCGTTACCCGCCGCGACCACAGCCCGAGATGGTTCGGGTCGATCGACTCGGGACAGACGTCGGTGCACAGGTCGCACATGACGCATGCGTCGAACAGGTCGCCGGCGCTCCCGATGCGGCCCTCGATGGCGGTCTCCACGGCGAGCTGGACGGGGATGTCTCGCGGGCACGCGCTGTCACAACCTCCACAGTGACGACATTGGGATGCCTCGGGAAACAGCTGCTCGAGTCCTTCGGCGAGTTCCCAGGAGTCCCGCGGTCGATCGAAGTGGTAGGGGCGGGGCCGCGCCAATTCGATGTGGGCGACGAAGGCCACCTCCATCCCCGCTTCGATCGTTGTCTCGCACGCGAGCTCCATGGACACGTCCGCTCCATCCGGCCGCCGTACCATCACGCGGCACGACCCGCAGACACCCTGCCCGAGGCATCCAACGTTGGTGACCAGCGTGAAGCCGGAATCCCAGATCGCCTCGACGATCGACCGCGACGAACCCGAAACGACGGTGCGTCCCTCCACGTAGATCGTGACCGGTGTACTCATCGTGTCGTTGTCAATCGCTGCTCGGCACCCACTGGAGCGGACCTTAGCGAGCCCACCGACAAGGTGCCGCTCCCAGTCCCGAGTCGGTCCGGTGAGGGCGGGCTTGGCCAGTGTGATCGCCGTCCACCCGGCGAAGATCGCACAGCCCACCTGGCGAAGATCGCACAGCCCACCTGGCGAAGATCGCACAGCCCACTCGGCGAAGATCGCACAGCGCGCTGGCCGCGATCCCGCTCGTACACATCGGCATCGTCGCCGAGGGCGCTCAGGTCATGCACGGCGACCCGATCCGCTCGTTCGCCCGAACGATCTGCCGCCGATCTCAGTCTTCGATCCGGATCGACGATGCGCGACGCAGGCCGGCGGTGGTCTGATCGATGAGGCGGTCCATCACGTCGGCAACGGGTTCGATCTCGCGCATGAAGGTGACGCCTTGGCCGGCGCCGCTGTCGAGGAGGGCTCGATCTCGAACTCCTCGACCGCGGTCATCACGTCACCCACCAGGGCGTGCTGGTATGGCATTTTCAGCGGCGGGGGAGCACCCGGCGAGTTCCACTCCTCGGACCACATGGACCGGAGTTGCCGCTGTGGTTTGCCGCTGGAGCCCCGGGTGACGTCAGTGTCCGAGCTGCCGGCCGCCAGCAACTTCCGCTGCAGCGCCGGCCCGATCGCGTGGTCGTCGTGGGCATGCTCCTCGGTGCCGAGCCAGATGGTGCCCGTCCACACCCCCTGGGCTCCCAGGGCAGCTGAGATCTGCGAGCCGGTGGCGATTCCGCCGGCTGCCAGGACGGGGATGTCGCCGGCCAACTCGATCACTTCGGGAACGAGCACCAAGGTGGCGATCGTTCCCGTGTGGCCTCCTGCCTCCGAACCCTGGGCAACGGGTCCGAAGCCTTCCCGATCGCCGCCGCCGTGTGCAAGCAGGCCGGCGTCGGGGCAGCGGATCCACTGTGGTTCGACAGAGGCGCAACAGACTCGCCAAGCGTCACCTCCTTCCGGCCCACGGGCAGCGGCGCCGGTTCTCGCCGGTGCCCTTGCCGGTCTGCTGCGACGGGGACGGTTGCTCGTGACCGATCCGCTCCAATTCTTCGATGACCCTGCCCCGACGTCGTTGCGTCGGTTGCTCTACGGTCACCCGGGTGAGTACGAACATGGCCAACGAGCCGACGATGCCGAGCACACCACAACGGCCTGCGAAGTTGGCCGTGTTGACGAGCGGTGGGGATGCCGCCGGGATGAATCCTGCCGTTCGTGCCGCGGTCCGAACCGGGTTGCACCTGGGAATCGACGTATTCGTGGTCTTCGAAGGACTGCGTGGACTGGTGGAGGGCGGTGATCTGATCCGCCCGGCGACGTCGGCCGACGTCGGCGGCATCATGTACCGCGGCGGGACCGTGCTCGGCACCGCTCGCAGCGAGGCATTCCGAACCCGCGACGGTCGGCGTCAGGCCGCACGAAACCTGGTCGAGCATGGCATCGACGCGTTGGTGGTCATCGGTGGTGACGGCAGCCTCACCGGTGCGGACCTCTTCCGCGAGGAATGGTCGGAGCTGCTCGACGAATTGGTCGAGCGGGGTGAGATCGAGCGGGCCCTGGCCGACGCCCACCACCGGCTGACGCTGGTCGGCTTGGTCGGCTCGATCGACAATGACATGTTCGGCACCGACATGACGATCGGCGCCGACACGGCGCTGCACCGGATCACCGAGGCGATCGATGCGATCCAGAGCACTGCATCCAGCCACCAACGGTCCTTCGTCATCGAGGTGATGGGGCGTCACTGCGGCTACCTCGCCCTGATGAGCGCGTTGGCCACGGGGGCCAACTTCGTGCTGATCCCGGAGAACCCGCCCGATACCGACGAGTGGGCGGAGTCGATGTGTCGGGCCCTGGAGGCCGGCCGGGCGATCGGGCGTCGCTCCAACATCGTCATCGTCGCCGAGGGCGCTCAGGACATGCACGGCAACCCGATCACGGCCGGGCAGGTCAGAAAGGTCCTCGAGGACCTCAGCGGAGAGGACACCCGCGTCACGAGCCTGGGCCATGTGCAACGAGGCGGTGCGCCGAGCGCGTTCGACCGGTACCTCGGCACGGTGCTCGGCCATGCTGCGGTCCAGCACCTTGCCGTGGCGCCCGACGCAGAGCCGCAGATGGTCGGGATCCGGGGCCACCAGATCGTCAACTCCCCGCTGATGGAGAGCGTGGCGAAGACGAAGTCCGTCGCCGATGTCATCGCGAGGCAAGACTATGACGCGGCGATGGACATGCGAGGCGGCAGCTTCCGCGATTCGTTCCTGATGATGCGCACGATGGTGCGGGCCCACCCTCATGCGCCCGAACCCGGCCAGCGACGGCTGCGGCTCGCCGTGTTGCACGGCGGTGGCCCGGCGCCGGGCATGAACACCGTGGTCAGGGTTGCGGTTCGGGCCGGCATGGACCTCGGACACACGGTGTTGGGCGTCAAACGCGGGTTCCGGGGGCTGGCCCGGGGCGAGGTCGAGGAGATGGACTGGATGAGCGTGTCCGGGTGGGTCGGGCGAGGAGGAGCCGAACTCGGTACGAGCCGGTCGGTGGCCAGCCCGGAGATGCTCGCCGACGTCGCCGATCAGATCCGGGCCCACCGAATCGATGGGATCCTGATGGCCGGCGGCTGGGCCGGATATCAGTCGGCGTATGAGCTGCAGACTCTGGCCGATGTCCATCCGGCGCTGAAGATCCCGATCGTCTGTCTTCCCGCCTCGATCAACAACGATCTGCCCGGGTCGGAGCTGAGTATCGGCGCCGACACTGCGCTGAACAGCATCGTGAACGACGTCGACAAGATCAAGCAGTCGGCGGTCGCCTCCCGGAGGGTCTTCATCGTCGAGGTGATGGGCCACGACAGCGGGTACCTGGCGCTGGTGAGTGGACTCGCCACCGGGGCCGAACGTGTCTACCTTCCCGAGAACGGGATCTCGCTGCGAGACCTCGAGACCGATCTCGACGGGTTGAAGGACGGGTTCGAACACGGCAAGCGGCTCGGTCTCGTCGTCCGGAGCGAGCACGCCGACGAGGTCTACACCACGGGCTTCATCAAGGCCCTCTTCGAGCGCGAGGGTGAGGGCTTGTTCGATGTCCGCGGGGCGATCCTCGGCCACGTTCAGCAGGGCGGGAATCCGTCGCCGTTCGATCGGATCCAGGCAACCCGACTGGCGTGGGAGAGCATCCAGCATCTCGTCGTACAAGCAGTCGCCGATGACCCCACGAATGCCATGATCGGTCTGCAGCACGGCAAGATTCGATTCACGCCGCTGGCCGCGTTCCCGACACTCGTCCAGGCCGACACGCATCGGCCCCGTGATCAGGGTTGGATGGCGCTGATACCCGTCGCCGAGGTGATGGCCCGATCGGCACCGTAGGAAACGGGGGTGAGCGTTCGTCGGCGCGGCTCGGAGTGCGACCAGGACCGACGAGCAACCCCGTGGTGACCCGCACCCCACGGGTTGCCGGAGGTCGGAGCGAGCTGGGGCTGCACGCTCCGGCTGTGCAACGGAGCCGGGCATGGACACCGCGTCGAGCTGGCCGTCGTGGCCCGTCTCCCTGGGTCTTCGCTGGCGACGCCGAGTTCGACGAGGTGAATCGCCGTCGGTTTCCGACCTGCCGTCGTGCCGGTCCACACGAGCGCTCGGGGTGAACGAGCACTCGGGGTGGACCGGCACGGGTGGTCAGTCGGTGGCGTTTGCGGCGTTCACCACACCGTGGCCGAAGAACGACGTGAAGCCGCCGCCGCCGTAGCAGCGCTCTCGCTCGTCCCCGGGGAACAACGGAGCCCAATCGGCCGGGCAGGGCTCCGCAACGGCCGTGCGCAGCAGAGCGGCGCGCACTGCGCCCGGACCCCAGTTCGGATGTTCACCGACGATGAGGGCGGCCACGCCGGCCGCATGCGGCGAGGCCATGGACGTGCCGTTGAGGTAGCCGTACCGGCCCCCTCCGTCGACGACCGTCAGTCCTGGATAGGCAACACCTTCGAGGAAATCGAAGAAATCCCAGATGCCGTCCACGGGATCGCTGGTCGACGACATGGCGCCGAGGATTCCGTCCTGCACGGTACCGGTCGCCTGGAAGTAGTCGCCGCCCGGCGCAGCGACGTCGCCGCCGACCGTCGAGTAAGTCGGCGATGTTCAGCGAGTAGTCGGGGTAACCGAGCGGGCCAGTCGACATGACGGCGACCACGCCGGGGAGTTCGGTCGGCGCGACCCGGCAGTTGTTGCCGACGTCACGAACCTCTTCGCTTCCCGGGGGCCAGTCGGGGCTGATGGCGTCGATCCCCGGATGGCGCAGATCGGAGGCCTCGTTGCCGGCCGCGGCGATGATCAGCACACCCCGCTGCTGGGCATATTTCGCCGCGTTCTTGAGGTCCTTGTAGATCGCCCGCTGCTCGGCGTTGTTGCCGCAGTAGTAGAGGTACGGATCGGCGAACAGGCTCAGGTTCACGATGTCGAGTCGCTGATCGCCGGCGTATCGCAGCGCTGCAGCGACCGAGTCGGCGAAGCAGTACCCGACGGCGGTGCAGGCCTTGAGGGCGACGATGGTGGCCTCGGGGGCCACTCCGGCGATGCCGATCCCGTTGATCGGGGCGGCGATCGTCGAGGCCACGTGCGTGCCGTGGTCGCCGTAGTCCTGGACTGCGGCCTTGTTGGTGCAGTCACCGTTGGCCACCTCGACGGGCAGGGCCGTCGGGGTGTCGTCGAAGATGAACGAGCACGAGGCATCCAGATCGAGGTTCGGGGCGATGTCGGGATGGAACCGGTCGACACCGCTGTCGATCACGCCGACACGTGCACCGGCGCCGGTGGCGTTGGCGAAGGTGCTGTCGTTGGCCTCGATGACCGCCATGTCCCACTGGCAGCCGGCCAACGGTTCGGCGGTCGGCGTGGCGTACACGCCGCCGTAGAGGTCGGCACAGATGTCCTGTAACTCGTCGGTCGGCGCCGCAGCGTCGACCGGCACCGCCGGAAGAGCCAACGCGAACAACGCCAAAGCAGCAAGAAGAGTCTTGCGTCTCATGTGATCTCCTTTGAAAGCCGGTACGACCCACCGCCGCGCCAGATCGCGAACGCTACCTCACCGAAGCGATGTCGTCTGGTGGAACGCCGAAATCGGTCCCGTCCTCACCGAGCGGCCCACCGAACCCCGGTCCAGAGGTGCGGTCAGCTCCACTCATGACGGCTGTCCCTGGGTTCGTGCGGTCACGCCGGCGACGAGGCTGGTGAGGATTTCCTCGGCTCGGGCCGGATCGACGGCTTCGGCTGTTCGCCATGCGACGTGGCCGTCGGGTCGGAGGACGACCGCACCTCCAGAGCCGATGCCGTAGGCAACCTCGAAGCTGTGGTCGGTGTTGGCTGCGGGATCGAACAGCCCGGCCGCTCCGACCTGGTAGGTGTCGATCGGTGCGTCGATTGCGTGGGCTGCGTTCATCCAGACACCGCCCCCTGACCCGGTCAACAGGGTGAAGCCGGTGCCGACGAGATCGATCGTGGAGAGCTTGGCGTCGGTGGAACCCAGCCAGTGATGGGGGCCGCGGGCTCCTGGCGTCGCACTCGGCGAATAGTCGGAGTAGTCGTCGTTCACGTCGGGGGCGTTGGTTCCGTCGGCCACGACGGCGGCGGAGCGGTACACGGCGCCGAACTCGACGCCGAGGTGGTTGCCGTAGCGGCGAGACTCGGTGAGCACGTCGTCGGCTTCCATCGTGGCGAGGCTGTTGTCCTCCATGGCACGGCGGATTCGTTGCACGTTGAACGAGTTGACCAGCGACTGATCGACGATTCGACGCGAGACGGATTTCCGTTCGGTTTCGTAGGTCTCGACCAGTGGCCAACCAGCGCGACCCCGGACGTACCAGGCGAGCTTCCACATGGCGTTGTGCACACCCTGGAGCCCGGTGTTGACGCCGAGGCCACCGGTGGGTGGAAACTGGTGAGCGGCGTCGCCGCACACCAGGACACGACCTTGGACGAAGCGCTCGGCAACGGTGGCGTTGAGCTTCCAGAAGCCAACCGACAGCACGTCGACATCGAGTTCGGGCACACCGACGGCCGCCCGCACCCAGTCCGCGGCCCGTTCGTTCGTGAACACCTCAGAGGTCCATTCCTCTTCGCCGACATTGATCTGGCACAGCCAGCGACCCCGAGCATCGAGGGGTTGCAGGACTCCCTTGGCGGCATCGGTCGAGACGAAGAAGAGGACACCGTGGCGGTCCTCGATCAGCGGCTCGATATCGGCCTTGAAGTAGCAGTTGACGAGGTGAGAGAGATCCTTGCGACCTTCCAGCCCGATGCCGAGGGCGCTGCGAACGAAGCTTGCGGCACCATCCGCCCCGACCAGCGCCGGGGCAGTGAGGCGTTCGGTCGACCCGGTCTCGCGACGGCGGACTTCGATTTCGACATCGGTGTCACCCGGGTCGCCGCCTCGGAGCATGGCGGTCATTTCGGTGGAGAACCGGAACTCGACCAGACCGCTGGCCCTGGCCGTGTCGAGCATGATCTCCTCGATGAGTTCTTGCGACGACATGACCGGCTCGGCCGGGCTGATGTCCGGCCCCGGGCCTTCGAACCCGAGCGAATCGATGTGCCCGAACTCGTTGCCGGTGACGGTGTCGAGGAAGCGGATGGGGCTCTTCCAGCCGGGGGGTGTGTCGATCGATCGGAAGCGTCGGTGGGCCACGGGCCCCCACCCTCGGGCGATTTCCATCGTGCGGGTATTGAAGTTGCGGGTCTTGGGATGCCACGACGTGGTCGGATGCTTCTCGATCACGATCGAGCGGACACCGAAACGGGCGAGTTCGAGCGAGCAGCCGAGGCCGACCGGCCCCGCTCCGATGATGAGAATGGGTGGTTGCGTCTGCATCGTGCGGGACTCCTTGGTCTGAACGAATGATGGCGCGAGAACTGCCGTCATCGGTCGTCCTCGAATTGGTGTGATGAGATCGCATCGAGGAACCGAGTCGTGAATCGATCGTTCCGGGAGGAGTTCATCGAATGTCACCAGGGTGTCCTGCGACCGGGGTCGGTCCGGGGAGCGCAATCGTGGCATCCTCGTCCGACGGGTGCGAATGCCATTGAGGAGGGAGCCGCGGTGATCGATCGAGGTGGGGGCAAGGTCATCGAGCGCGAAGCTGGCAGGGTGCGTCCGTCGATGCGGCGATGACCGATCCGACCCGAGGGAACCGTCACCCCGAGCCGAACGTGTCGGGGCTCGAACGTTTCGTGCCGCGCGTGCTCGACACCTGGGACGTCGATGCTCCGGGACGGTCGTGGCAGATCGTCGATGGAACCCTGTGTTTCGTCGACATCTCGGGTTTCACCGCTCTGTCGGAGCGCCTGGCGCGCAAGGGCCGGGTCGGGGCCGAGGAACTCATCGGGGTCCTCAATCGGGTCTTCGCCGCGATGCTCGACGTCGCGTACCGCCGCGGCGGTTCACTGATCAAGTTCGGCGGCGACGCCCTGTTCCTCTTGTTCGATCGAGACGATCACGCCCTCCAGGCGACCTCGGCTGCGGTCGAGCTGCGACGAACCCTGCGGGAAGCGAGCGCGGCCACCTCGACATCGGTCGGCAGGTTGCACCTGCGCATGTCGGTCGGGCTCGAAACCGGACCCGTTCATCTGTTCCGGGTCGGCGGGCTGCACAAGGAGCTGCTGATCGCCGGACCCACCGCAACGACGGTTTCCCGGATGGAGGAGATGGCCGAGGCAGGCCAGATCGTGATCGGGCCGGGCACCCGCAGTCGGCTCCCAACCGGGTCCGTGATGCGGTCGCGCGACGACGGTTTCCTCCTGCCGTGGCGCCGCGTCCGGGTGGAACCGTCCGGTCCGGTCCACCGTGCCGGGGCCGATCCGGCGACGATCGAGGACTGTGTGCCCGTGGCGCTGCGAGAGCTGCTGGCATCGGGTCGGGTCGAGCACGAGCACCGCACGGCCGTCGTCACCTTCATCGAGTTTCGGGGACTCGACCATCACCTCGCCACCGAGGGTCCGGAGGTTGCCGGGGCTCTCGTCGATGAGGTGGTCAGCGCCGCAATGGAGGAGGCGCGAGAGGAGGGAGTCACGTTCCTCGCCACCGATCTCGGCAAGGACGGTGGCAAGATCCTGCTCAGTGCCGGCGCCCCGGTCACGCAGGAGGACGATGAGGGTCGGATGCTGCGTGCCTGCTGCCGCATCCTGGAGCGGGATCTCGGCCTGACCCGTCGCATCGGGGTGAATCGCGGACACGTCTTCACCGGCGAGGTCGGCACCCGGTTCCGCTCCACCTATGTCGCCATGGGTGACACCACCAACCTCGCCGCTCGGATGATGGCGGCGGCGCCACCGGGAGGCCTGTACGTCGCCCCGTCGGTCGTCAGCCGGGCCCGCAGCCGGTTCGAGACCACGGTGGTGCCACCGTTCGCGGCCAAGGGGAAGTCGGAGCCGGTGCGGGCCCTCGCGGTCGGATCCGAGCTCGGCCCCCGCAACGACGATCCAGACCGGGAGCTGCCCCTCGTCGGTCGTCGCGGAGAGATGGCCCGGTTGCGGACCCTGCTGCGGGCCAACCTGGACGGTGACAGCGGGGTGGCGGTACTGACCGGGGACCGGGGCATGGGCAAGACCCGTCTCGTCCGCGAGGCGCTCACCGAACTCGGTGGGGTGCCCTCCTTCGTCGTCCAGGCCGATCCGTACGCCGTCGCCTCCCCTTACCGGGCCTTCAGGGACACCGCGCGCCGCCTGCTGGGGATCCGGCGCGGGACCAATCGCGAGATGGCGGCGCAGCTCCTCGCCACGGTCGGGGCGACGGCTCCCGATCTGCTCGCCTTGGCTCCGCTGCTGGGGGACGTGACCCACGTCGAGGTGGAGCAGACCACCGAGACCGCCCGCATCGAGCCTCGTTTCCGGGCCGATCGGCTGGCCGACGTGGTGGTCGAGCTCCTGGCCCGCGCCCTGCCGGGCCAGATGGTGTTGGTGGTCGAGGACGCACATTGGATGGATGATGCCTCCCGGGCTCTTCTCGAGCGGATGGAACGGGCGTCTTTCCGCCACCCGTGGGCGATGGTCGTCACTCGGCGGGAACAAGCCGGCGGGTACGTGCCCGCCGACTCCCGCGGGATCGAGCTCGGTCCGATCGACGACGACGACATGACCGCCGCGCTCGACGCCGCCACCCCCTCCGTGCCCCTGCGGCCGGACGACGCCCGACGGGTTGCCGCCCGTCTGGGCGGTAACCCCCTCTTCCTGCTCGAGGTCGCTCGGGCGATCGAGGAGCACGGCGACCTGGTCGACGTGCCCGATTCGGTGGAGGAGGTGGTCAGCGCCCGGGTCGACGAGCTGCCTCCGTTGCCTCGACACGTTCTGCGGACCGCGTCGGTGCTGGGGCGGAGCTTCCGGCCCGACCATCTCGAAGGCGTGCTCGACGACGTGGTCCTGGACGAGGCCACCCGCTTCGCACTGGAGGACTTCTTGGAGGCCGACGGCGAGGATCGCCTCCGGTTCCGTCACGCCCTGATGCGGGACGCCCTCTATGCAAGGCTGTCGTTCCGCCGGCGGCGAGAGCTCCACCTGGCCGCCGGGCGTGTGATCGAGGCCGGCGCCCAGGGCGAGGCCGACTCCCTGGCCCACCTTCTCGACCTGCACTACCTGGAAGGTCACGATCACCGGCGGGCGTACCGCTTCGCCCGGGTGGCGGGCGACGCTGCTGCCGGGCGATTCGCCAACCTCGACGCAGCCGAACATTACGAGCGGGCGCTGGCCGCGTCCCGCCAGCTCGGTCTCACCGAGGCCGAGGTGGCCGAGGTGTGGCGCTCGCTGGGTGACGTGCTGCGGCTCGCGGGCCGCTATGGCCCCGCCGGTGATGCGTACATCCAGGCACACCGCCGACTCCACAACGGCCTGGCCCGAGCCGAGGTGCAGCTGGTCCGGGCCGAGACCCTGGCCCAGGCCGGTTCCTACCGAGCGGCTCTTGCGATGCTGACCCGTGCTCGGCGGAGCCTGATGGGCGAGGAGGATCCGGCAGCACGCCGTGTCGACGCACGACTCGCTGCCTTCACCGCGACCACGCGCATCTACCAGCAGCGACCGGACCAGGCGCTCGAAGCCGCGATCGAGGCCATCGAGCTGGCTCGTGCGGCCGACGAGCCCGCGGCGCTCGCCACAGCCATGCAGCGCCATGACATCGCCTGGTTCATCCAGGGGCGGTTCGATCAGGCCTGCTACCTCGACCAAGCAGCCGAGATCTTCGGTGAGCTGGGCGACCTCGCTTCGCTCGCCTCGGTCACCAGCGTGCTCGGGGGCAAGGCCTTCCTGCTCGGCGACTGGGCGCGGGCCATCGAGCTGTACGAAGAGACCCAGGTGACCGATGCCATGACGGGCAACGAGGCCGGCAGTGCCTCTGCTGCGGCGAACCTGGCCGAGGTGTTGGTGCAGCAGCGTCGGTTCGAGCGGGCCATCGACCTGTTGTCGTCTGCCCGCCGGACCGCGCTGGCATCGGACTACGGGGACCTCCTGCCCTTCGTCGGGTTGAACCTCGGCCGGGCCCTCGCTGGGGCCGGCCGACTCGACGAGGCGGCCGAGGCGCTCCGGGAAACGATCGAGGAGTCCGAGGACATTGGCCAGACGATGAGCGCCGCCGAGGCCCGTCTGGCGCTCGTTGCAGTCCTGGCCGAGCACGGGGAGGTCGCCATGGCACGGCAGGTGCTGGCCGAGGTGCCGGGGGATCATCGCGCCCGGTTCGCTGCGGCCGATGTCTTGGCCCAGTTCCGCTGCCGACTGGCCGAGGGCGGATCGGGCGCAGCGCCACGCCTCGCGGAAGTGCTGGTCGAGGAGATCGAGCGCATCCGACCCGAGGTGGCCGACTACGAACTCGTACCCCTGCTCCTACTCGTCATCGAGATGAGTGAGGATGCCGGGCCCCGCGCTCGGGCCGAGGCCGAGCTCGCGGTGCTGGCCGAGCGCTACGCAATCGACCTCGGCCCGATGGTGGTCTGACCCCTGATCTCAGCGACTCAACGCCAGTGCGGATCGTCGACGCCGTAGAGCCAGAAGGTGGCGGTGGCCATGCCACTCGGCGTGGGGTCACCGACGTCCACGGCGGCGACACACCAGATCTCACCCGCCGGAAGAGTGGCGGACGTGACCAGCCTCGTGACCTCACCCCCCGTCACCGAGTTGGTGACCGTGGCGGAGCGACACCACTGCATGTCCTCGAAGGTGGAAGCGGTGCCGTCGCCGTCTTCGTCGATCCTGATCCAGTCGCCGTCGCCGATCGGCTGACCTGCCGTCACCGTCTTGGTGATGCCTGCCGAGTACCTGGCGGCATCACCCACGGGCTCGAACTCGACGGTGTCACCGCTCACCTGGAACTGGTAGGGCTTGAGATCGCAGTCGGGGTCCATCCCCGCGTTGCCGAGTCGGGTGATCACGCCGCCGAGGTCCGTCCCGCCGGTCGAGATGGTGTCACCGCAGGCGAGGATGCCATCGGGGGCGTCGACCAGGTGGAGCACGGTCGGGCCACCGACACTGCCGGACGACCAGTCGTCGCCGCCCTGGAGCGACGCCTTGCCGCCTGCGGTCTCGGTGATCACGAACCGGTTGAACGGGACATCGGAGGTGATGGTCCAGTGGCAGTTGTCGGCGTCGGCGGCGTTGGGGCCGGACGACGACTGCGGGTTGCACGACGCAGCGGGGATCGCAGACGTGGACTCCGGGGTGTTGTCGGCCCCCGCCGAGGCATTGGCACCGCTCGCCAGCGTGAAGATGCCTGCGGGGCTCACCTTGTTGCCGTCGACGAAGGACGCGGTCACGGTCACCGCGGCGTCCTGGAGCACCTCGACGTCGAGGACTGCCGTGCCGATCGCGTACGGGGTGCTGCCGCCGGTCACCGCCGAGCCGAGAGCGATCGTGAGCGCTTCGTTGCCGTCGACCTGGCCACAGTCCTGGCCGTTGCCCTTCGACTTGACGCCGAGACTTCCGTCGACGAATCCGACCGATTTGCCGCCTCCGCCGAAGACGAGCACCTGGGCGCCGTTCGTGGCCAGGATGCAGCCCTGGCCGTTGCCCAGCGCCTGCAGTTCGCCGCTGGCGCTGAAGTCGACGGTCGCACCGTCGATCGTGATCGTCGGCCCATCGCCGGCGCCGGCCTCCAACGGCTCGCCGTCGGGGCTGCCGGCGACCATGGTCAGGGCCCCCAGCAGTCCGACGGCAATCAAGGCGCTGACCGTTCGGTGCGCCCACGCTGCGCGGCGATGAATGGTCATGTTTGGTCCCCCCGGATCGAATCGCCAAACACCCTACACGTCGTCCGGCGTCGCCGATAGGCCTGTGGATCCGTCGGGAACCAGAATGATCCGGCCTACAGGGTGTTTCTGTTCGGTAGGTGGACCGGTGCTGTCGAGCGCCGAGCGTCGTTTGGTCAGTTCGTGACGAGGCGTGCGCGGCCGATGACCGCCGCACCGACGATTCCGGAGTCGTCACCGAGTGCCGCCGCAACGAACTCCAGATCGGGACTTGGCGCGACGATCCATGGCAATGCAGCCTCACCGATCTGTTCGGCCAAGGTTTGTCCGAGCTTCTCAGCGAGTCCGCCACCGATCACGACTCGTTCGAGGTCGAGAACGTTGATGACGGAGGCCACACCGATCCCGACGGCCTCGACTGCTTCGGAGAAGAGCTTCACGGCGAGTTGGTCTTCTTCCTCCAGTGCTCTGACCCAGACTTTCGAGGTCGGCCGGGACTTGCCCTCCTCGCGTTGGATCTCGAACAGTCGACTCTTCCGGCCGGCACGATCCATCATGGAGCGGGCGGTGGCCGCCATGCTCGCGCGCCCGGCATAGGCCTCGACACAGCCACGTCGACCGCAGGTGCACATCGCACCCCCGGCGCGGATGGTGACGTGACCGATTTCGCCGGCGGCACCGTGCGAACCGGTGAACGGGGCGCCGTCCAGGATGAGGCCGCCGCCGATCCCGGTGCCCATCCAGACGCCGAGCACGTTGCGGTGGCCGTTGGCGGCGCCGGCCACCCACTCGCCCAGGAGGCCGACGTTCGCGTCGTTGCCGAGTCCGACGGGTACGCCGAGTTCCTCGGAGACGCGCCTACCGACGTCGATGGAGTCGTTCCAGCCTTCGAGGTTGGGGACTTGGACGACGGCGTCATCTCGCACCGCGCCGGGGATGCCGACGCCGACCGCCGAGACCTCGACGTCGAGACGCTCGATCAGCGCGATCACCGTGTCGATGAGTTCATCGGGACCGGTCGTCGGCGTATCCGTCTTGGCCCGCGCGATCACGTCGTGGTTGTCGTCGACGGCTCCCACCGTGATGTTCGTTCCTCCGATGTCGACCCCTGCTACGAGCACGACACGACTCCGTGAGCACGCACCGGTCCATGAGCACGGACCGGATGCCCGAGTATCGTGATCTGGGCGAGGTGGCGGCGCGTCGTACGAATCCGAGCAGCCCGACCCTCACGGGTTGCCGGCGAACGCTGGTCGTCGTCTGTCATTCTGGCTCCTTCGTGATCGATCCTTGCGCTGGGTGTTCTCGCCGGCGAGTTCCTGTGGGGCCAGATCGGGGCCGACGGAGTCGATCGAGCGGCCGGCGAGGGAAGGCCCTCACTCGGACACCAGGTCGACGTCGTGAGCCCGGTGCAGGCACGGCCGTGAGCCCCACCGGTCCCGTCTCCAATTGCCCGAGATAGCAGATTCAATCCTGTCCTGCCATCGGTGCGGTCGTCTCCCTCGGCGTGGGCTCGTGCTTCGCAGCGCCCCGCATTCGAGTCGACGACCCCTGGCGGGACGAACGTCTCTGGTGGCCGCCATGCTGCGGCTGCACATTCAGTATCGGGCGTATCGGGAATATTGGGCGTATCGGAAGGAGTCGGATGATCCTGAGAACTGCAATTCGTTGGTTCGTCGTCGGGGTCGCGATCGTTCACGGCCTCATCCACCTGCTCGGGGTGGCGAAGGGATTCGGATGGGCCGAAGTGGCCGAACTCGAGGGCCAGATCGGCACGGCCGGTGGTGTGGTGTGGCTCGTCGCGTGCACGCTCGTGATTTCGACGGGAGTGTTGCTGGCCGCCCGGTGGCGATGGTGGTGGGCGGTTGGCGCGATCGCCGTCATCGTCTCCCAGATCGTGATCGCCACTGCGTGGTCTGACGCCTGGGCCGGCACGGCCGCAAACATGATCCTGCTGTCGGCAGTGGTGTGCGGCTTCGCCGCCGGCGGTCCCGCCGGCCTCCGAGCCGAGTACCGCCGGCTGGTGCACGAACAGCTCGCACAAGCGCGTGCCGCCGAGCCCGTGACCGACGACGATCTCGCCGGGCTGCCAGCCCCGGTGGCTCGGTATGTGCGCGGATCGGGCGCGGTCGGTCAGCCCCGGGTGGCGAACTTCCATGCGCAGATCCACGGCCGGATCCGCAGCGCTGCCGACGCACCATGGATGACGTTCTCCGGCGAACAGGTCAACACCTACGGGCCGCGCCCCGCTCGGCTCTTCTTCATCGACGCCACCATGTCGGGCCTCCCGGTGGATGTGCTCCACACGTTCGTGGGCCCTACGGCACGGATGCGCGTCAAGCTGTGCTCGCTGTTCACGATGGTCGACGTCACCGGCCCCGAAATGAATCAGGGCGAGACGGTCACCTTGCTCAACGATGTCTGCCTGTTCGCTCCGGCAGCGCTCGTCGATGCGCCGATCGAGTGGGAGCTGATGGACGATCACCACGTGGTCGCTTCGTTCACCAATGGTGCCGAGACGGTACGCGCCGAACTCGTCTTCGGCGACGACGGCGAGTTGGTCGACTTCGTCTCCGATGACCGGTTCCGGTCGATCGACAACGGGAAGCGCTTCGTGAGCCAACGCTGGTCGACACCCGTCGAAGACCGCCGGATGTTCGGGTCGCGCCGGGCCATTGCACGCGGGAGCGGCCGATGGCATGCGCCGCAACCCGAGGGCGAGTTCGCCTACCTCGAGATCGAGATCGATGCGATCACCTACAACGTGACGGCCGACATGCCGGAGAGGGTTCCGGTGCCGTCCTCCTCGACCGGTGCGGCACCAGCGTTGACCACAGCAGATCGTCGTTGACGCCGGATCGTGTCGATGGCACGACCGTGATCGGTGGCCTCGCGTCATCCGATGCCGTCGGCTTCGATTTCTTCGGGGCCCAGGTGCGGCTCGGCTACGTCGATCACAAAGGCATCGAAACCGAGCGAAGCGTCCATCCGCTGGGCATCGTCGCCAAGGGTCCGACGTGGTACCTCGTCTCCAACACCGAGGCCGGCCGGCGGACCTTCCGCATCGACCGCGTCTCGTCCGTCGCACCAACCGAGGACTCCGTCCACCGACCCGAGGACTTCGACCTGGCCGAGAGTTGGCGTGAGATCGCCGACGAGGTGGACCGCAAGCGAACACCGCTCGAGATCCAGGCGGTCTGCGCCCCCGACGGGATCGGCTTGCTCCGGATGGTGCTCGGCCCCGTGTCCTCGTACGACCCGGCCCTGTTGACGCTCGAGGCCGTGAGCCGCCCGATGATCAACCGGCTCTTGGGCCCAACCTCACGGGCGGGCGACTCGCCGACGAATTGTCCATCCGAGGTGTGCTTGTCGGTTGCGGGCTCTCCTCCTGTCTCGAGCTCTCGTCGCAGCAATCCCCTTGCGCGAAGCGCGGACCGAAGCCCCTGCCCCAGGCTCGGGGTAGCGGCAATGCTGGACACATGAGACATGGATGGGTTCGGTCTGTTCTCGTGGCCGGTCTGGTGTTGGTTGCGTTGCTGGCGGGCTGTGGCGACGAGGACAGCGAAACCACCGCGACCACTGCGGCGGAAACGTCGTCCACCGCCGAAGAGGTGACGTCTTCGACCACGACCAGCAGCGCAGCGACCACCACGACCACGATCGCAACCACCACGATCGCAACCACCGCACCGGTGGCCCCGACCGCACCGCTGCCCGAGAGTGAGCTTCCGGGAACCGCGTTCGACCTTGCCCCCGCAGCCGGCGCCGTGCTGGCGGTGGTCGGAGTGCGGTACGACGACGTGTTGCACGTCCGGTACGGTCCGGGAACCGATCAGGTGGTCGTTGCCGACCTGGCCCCGGTGGCCGAGGACTTCGTCGCCACGGGCCGGGCGCGATCGCTCAGCCGGTCCGTTTGGTGGGAAGTGACCACGGCCGACGGCACCTACGGCTGGGTATCGGCCCGGTACACCGCTCGCCGCGGTCCAACCCTGGACGCCACCTCGGAGGTGGTCGCGAAGCTCGGGAACCTGCCGAGGGCGGAGACCATGCTGGGCTTGGGGGAGATCGTCGCCGACGCCCTGAAATCTGTCGACCCCGAAGCCGCCCCCATCGTCGTCCCGGTGGTGGGGCCGACAGTCGGTGATCTCGGCGAGGTCACCTACGACGTCGTCGGCTTTGCCGATGACTCCACCAGGGCGATCCGTGTCCACGTGTTCGGACAGCCGGACGACGGGGGCGAGGGTTTCACCTTGAAGTCGGTCGAGTCGACCGTCATGTGCGACTCGGTCCGCGGTGCCGCTGGGACGATCGACGGGCCCTGTCCCTGATTGGTCAGCCCGGTCGTCTCCAGCGTCCGGCGGTCTCCAAGCTCGTCTCGTGGATGTCGTTGGGCACGAGAGGCTCCGGTGTTACGGGCCCGAGGACCGCTGGCGCCGGGGTAGTGGAGCGGCCATGGTGTCGTAAGCGAGCGACTTCACCGGCTACGGAGTCCTTCTGCGTTGGGGCGCCGTGGTGGATTGTGCAGCGAACGGCCTGGGCTGCCGCCCCGGCGATGGTCGATGGGTAGCCCCATCGGAGTCGGCTCGATGAGTTCTAGTCATCGCTCAGGTAGTCGCGAGCGAAGTGAGCCAGGTCGAGCTGCTCATTGTTGGTGACGATGACGACGACGTCACCGGTGTCGGGGTGCACCGCCATCGTCGACCGATAGCCGGGTACGTGTCCGGCGTGGCCGAGCCAGACTGGATCGCCCCCGTCGAGATCGATGATCTCGATCCCCAGGCCGTAGTCGACGCTTCGACTCGACTTGTCATCGAAGAACACGTCGCCGTCGATGCGTTGCGACGCCGTCATGGCGTCAAGGCTCTCGGGCGAGACCAGGTCTCCTGCTCGCAACGCGTGCAGGAAGAGTCGGAGTTCGGTTGGCGTCGACACGAGTGCACCGGTAGCGAACGTCGCGGAAGCGATCGACTCGTACGACATGTACCCGGCCGCCGCACTTGGGTGATCCGGAAAGAACGGGTTGGCCACTGGAGGGGGTGCCTCGACACCGCGTCCGGCGAACACCGTTCTCGTCAGCCCCAGCGGCCCAGCGATCTCAGCCTGAAGGACGCTGTTGAGCTCCGTTCCGTGGAGCTGCTCGACGAGCATGCCCAGCAACACGTAGTTCGTGTTCGAATACGAAAACGCCGGGTCGACATCGGTGCCGGGCTCGTCGACGTACTCGAGGATCTCCAATGGCTCCCAAGAACGGTTGCGGTTCGTGCGGACGGCGCGATCCCAGTCAGAGCGCTCGGTGTAGTTCGGAATGCCCGACCGATGACCGAGCAGCGCTCGAATGGTCCTGTCCGCTCCCACAGGGACGTCCGGGAGGTGGGTGCCCAGCAGGTCATCGAGGCCGATGAGTCCTGCATCAACCAGGCGCATCACCAGCGTTGCCGTGATCATCTTCGAGATGCTCCCGACATAGAAGTCGGTTTCGGCGGTGATCGGCTGTCCACGCAAGTCGGCCGCTCCGACGGTCGCCACCTCGACCGTCCCGTCTCGCTCGACAACCGCACTCACACCACCGTCCTGATCTCCCAGAAAGCGCAACAGAGCAACCTGTAACGCCGGATCGGCAGATTCCGTGGTGGCGACAGTGGCCACGTCCTGCGTGTCGACCTGCGCAGTTTTTTCGGACGTGCACGACACCGCAAGCAGGCACGCCACCAGAGCAGCAGCGCGAATCCGGGCGGTAGCCCTGAAAGGGCCGCCGGACGAGAACGACCGGTGGTCGCCGGCGATCAGTCCAGGGACCCCGTGGTTGAGCCGCATGGGCCACTCTGGCACATCGCAGGAACGGTGAACCGTGGAACTGCTCGCGATTGATGCCGGTCTGATCAGTCAGAGCCGGGCATGGCGCACCGAAGCCGTCGAAGGTCGTTCAGACCCGGGCTACGAGGAGAACTCGGCCTCGATGAACACATGCCGGATCACCTGTCCGTCCCGGACCCGGTAGAAGCCAACGAGCGGATCCCCCTGCGGGTGGTCGGGGCCCACGACTTCGACGAGCGTCGCGATGTAGAGATCGCCGTCGTTCGCCGTGTAGGCGGTCACCGGTCCGATCTGCTCGTAGGTGTTGGTGCCCACGACTCGTGAGATCAGCGAGCTGAGTTCCTCTCGGCCGTCTGCGACCGTCTCTTGGTCGAGGATCATCCGAACGTCCGGTGCGTAGACAGCATCGATGTCGGCTTGATTGCCGGTCTCCCACGCCTGCATCACCAGCGCAGAGATCGAAGCCCCCTCACCAGCAATGGGATCATCGTCATCCCCGCACGCGCTCAGGCCGAACATCAGCCCAAGACCCACGAGCGCCATCACTACCGCGACCTGCCGTGACATGATCACTCACCCTCCTGTCAACACCCGGGATCGCACCCCAGCCTGAAGAGGCGGAGCCCGAACCGACAGAGTCCAATGACACCACGGCGACCATCGGCGCCGCCGGCCTGGGGCGACACCATCCCTCGGCGCGATCATCCAAGTTCACGGCGGAACCGGTTCCGCTTCATGGTTGACCGCTCTCTGTAGCGACCGGGTAGAAGCGCTCTGCGCTCGCCCGCCAAGTCGGCAACCGGCGTCGCTACGCCGTCATCGATCAGGAGACGTTCTGCCGCGTCCGGGCCGAGGAGGCGACGTCGAGGACCGCGATGATCAGACCTCGTGACCGGAGATGTCGAGTTGGTGAACGAGAGTCGCCCCGGCGTGTCCAAGTCCATCCAGGGCGGGGCGTTGGCCTGTACGCGACTTCACCCCGCAGCGGTCACCGCAACACACTGCTCGCTCGAAACAGACGAAACGACATGGGCGTCTGCGCTGTCGGCCGAAGCCCGAGTGTGGGCCTGTCTGATCGTTGGCCGGTTGCCGATGCCTGTGTGACGATGGACGGGTGCCGAAGCTGATTCCTCCGGTCGTCCCCGCCGGAGCCATGGCCGGAACGTCCCAACCCGTGATCCCGGTTGGCGAAGACCTCGTTCTCAGGGCTTGGGACCCGAGCGACGCGTCGGTGGTCAGAGAGGCGTTTTCGGTGCCCGACATTCAGCACTACCACTTCCGCCGGTTCGACACCCGGGCCGAGGCCGAGGAGTGGATCGAGGACTGTGCCGACGGGTGGCGCTCCGAGAAATCCGCGACCTGGGCAATCGTCGATGAATCGTCGGACACCGTGGTCGGCCGCGTCACCATCTACACCTCCCTCGAGGACGGGCACGGGGAGGTGTCGTACTGGGTTCTTCCCGCCTTCCGTGGCCGGGGTGTCGCGACACGGGCCTGCACAGCGGCCACCCGGTGGGCTCATGACCTCGGGTTGCACCGCATCCAGCTCCAGCACTCCACCGGCAACGACGGATCTCGACGTGTCGCGTTGGCCGCCGGTTTCGTCGAAGAGGGTGTCAGGCGTGGCGCCAACCTTCACGACGACGGCTGGCACGACATGGTGCTCTACGCACACCTGGCCACCGACGACCAGACGGTGTGACGGTGTCAGACGAGACCGTGTCACACGAGACCGTGAGCCCGGAACATCCGGTCGTAGATGTCCCGGATGACGGGTTGCTTGCGGGCGTTGTATTCCATCCCGTCCTCACCGGCGCTGGTGGAGGCTGCGGCGGCGACGAGTTTGGTGTCGCGGTAGCGGGCGAGGTCGTCGGGGTGCCCGCATAGCCAGTCGCGGAACATCTGGTGCCGGGTCACCTCCGGGCAGCCGGGGGAGAAGACATGCAGGTGGACGTTCGGGTTGTCGTGGGTGAGGAGCCGGTGCTCGTGCCAGCCAGGTTCCCGCAGCACGAGTCGGAATCCCGCCGCTTCCAGATCGTGGCCGGTGACGTGGAGGGGCGGGTCGACTTCAAAGACGATGTCGACACCGGCCGCTTCTACTACCGCGGTCACCTCCGCTAGATCGCCTTCCCGGCGAGGAGACCTCGAGCGGAGTCGGGCGAAGAGTCACTCGCATCGACAACAGTCAGCCGCAGTCGAGGTCAGCGTCCCCAACGGCTGCCACACACCCCCATCCATGGCACACCATCCAGGACCAAGCCCCTGAGTTCGCAATCAGTCGATCCGAGTTCGTGCTTCGTCAGCCAGGATCTCCGCGGTCGTCAGCGCCGTGAGCGGGGCGAGCGGCACGATGTCCGCGGGCAACAAAGTCCCAGTGATGTTCGTGTGCCTCATCATCGGTATGGGTTCGGCCTCTACCGTTGTCGCTGTGGCCAACCAGCCGGTCCGCTACCGCTCCGGGGACGAAGACAGCGCACGCTGGCTCGACTTCGACTTCCGAGCCGACGACATCGTCATCAGCGCGCGATCGAAGTCCGGCACGACCTGGGTTCAGATGATCTGTGCGCTGCTGATCTTCCGGTCGCCAGAACTGCCCCGGCCACTGTCCGAGCTGTCGCCGTGGCTCGATTGGCTCGTGCTGCCCAAGGAGGAGCTCTTCGCCGATCTCGATGGTCGCACCAGCCGCCGATTCATCAAGACCCACACACCGCTCGACGGCCTCCCCGACGAGGATCGGGTTGCGTTCATCGTGGTCGCCCGACACCCACTCGACGCAGCTGTGTCGCTCTATCACCAGAGCAACAATCTCGACCGACGACGAATCGCCGAACTCACGGGCCAGCAGGGTCCTTCTCGCACCGAGCGAGCGGCCGCCGCTCGAGGAGTGGATGCATCGGTGGATCCGATCAGATGTCAGCGCTCAGCTCGCACTCGACTCGTTCAACGGTGTCTTCCACCACCTCACCGACGCGTGGAGCCGCAAGGAGCGCCCCAACGTGACGCTGGTTCACTACGCCGATCTTCTCCACGATCTCCCGGGTGAGATGTGTCGACTCGCAGCACAACTCGGGATCGACGTGGCGAGCGAGCGGATCGACGAGCTGTCGCAACACGCCACGTTCGAGTCGATGCGGGCCCACGGATCCGATCTCGCGCCCGACCCTGTCGGCGTGCTGATCGACAAGGCTCGCTTCTTTCGAGCTGGACGGTCGGGCGCCGGCACGAAGGCCTTGCGCAGCGAAGACCTCGCTGCCTACAACGAGCGCGCTGCTCGCGTGGCGCCGCCTGATCTGCTCGACTGGCTCCACCGCGACTGACTTGAGACGGTCACGGCGACGGTCGGGGGCATCGGGCCTTCGACGATCAGGCGTTCTCACCGTCGGCTGGCCCACCCTTCAGCCCTCGAGCCTGCTCGACGGCCCATGCGAGTTCGTGGTCCATCCGGCGGTCACCGGCCAGGCGCCAACCCTCGGCGTCGTAGATCGACTCCGCCAGGGCGAGGCGTTCCGGGTGGTCGTAGGCGTCACCCCCCAGCTCGAGCGACAGGTACAGGATCGGACGAACCGCCTCGGGGCCACGTCGCACGACGAGGTCTCGATAGAGGCGGTCGTTCTCGGTCTGCTGGGCTTCCAGTACCGGATCAGGTGGACGGTCGTACTGCGCGATCGCCCAGCGCAGCGCAACGTCCCAAGGTTGATGGGCCGAATCGCTGTAGAACTCTGCGCTGGCGATGATCTCCTCGGCGACATCACGGCCGCGCTGCACGATCAGCTCATCGAACCCGGGACGACCCGACATCACCGTCGCCCCTCACCTGTTGGGAGCGATCGGCGGGTCGGGTGGTGGTCCGAGGAGTTGCTTCGCCGCGTTCGCAGCACGGTTGTTGAGGTTGGCCTGACCACACACGAGGATCACCTCGGCCAGCTCGGCTTCGGCGAAATGCCGACGCAACTCACCGACCAAGTCGGGGTCGAGCGAAGAGGCCTCGCCGCACATGGCGTCGGCCAGGCGCAACGCAGCGACGGTCGGCTCGTCGAACGTGTCGCGCCAGGTCGTCGGCTCTTCGAGCGCGTCGAGTTCGGTGTCGGTGAGTCCTCGTCGTCTCGCCGAGACGACATGCCCGCGTATTCACGTGTCACATTGGTTGACGATCGAGCTCCGCAGGAAGATGAGTTCCTTCAGTGACAACGGAACGGAACGCTCCTCGGACCACAGGGATGCAGCGAACGACTGGAGTGGCTCGGCAACGCCGTCGACCTGGGCCAAGGTGTAGGCAAGCGGCGCTCCGGTGAGCTTCGGACGGCTCCTCATCGGTGACCAGTATGGCCGCCGGCCCACCCGTTGCGAGTGACCTTCGGCTCTGATCGGACACTCCGATACCCACACCGCCGGGTGGCGGTCGCGCCGACCAGCTGCGCCCAGCCCCGCAATCAGGCTGTCCAGCGGTGCATCCCGCCCATGCCGTACTGCTTCAGGACGACGGCCCGAGTCGGCCGGATCGCCAAGAACGCGGTTTCGGGTGAGTTGTCCGGGCCCCCTGGCGCGAACAGGTCGAGGTCGTAGTCGAACACGCCGGTCCACAGCCGCCGCTTCGTCTCGAGATCGTCGAACAGCTCGGCGGTCCCCCACACCTCGACACCGTCACCGACCTCGGTCACCTGCCAATGGAGGGCGACATGCGGGTTGGCGGCCGCGTTGCGGGCCTTGACCGACTTTGCGCCGACCATGGCCCAGAGCGTGTCCCCCTCCCAGCACGGGTGGACCGGAACCACGTCGGGCTGATTGTCCGCACCGACGGTGGCCAGATGTGCCCACGGGCTCAAGGCGCTGGCGAACTCCTTGACCTCGTCGAGGCTGATCTCGTCGCTCATGTCGTGACTCCTGTTCTCGGGCCGGCGAATCAAGTCGTCCCGATCGTCCCATCGTCTGCAACGATGGCGCCAGTGGGATGAGCGGTGCTCGAGCGGTGGGGTGGATGTTCCGGAGAATCCTTTGAGTCGGGCGACTCTGGCTCTCACCGAACTCGGCGCCGCTCAGGATCCATGGTCACAAGACCTGGCCGGCCCGAGCGGTGTCAGCGCCGGGAGCGCGATTGCCGGGAGATGTCGTCGATCCGGACGATGTCGCCCCCGAGCCCAACGACGTACGCCGTGTCGCCGACGATTTCCATCGACGTTGGACGGTCGAGGTTGTCGACGACAACCTCGACGTCCCCGTGGCGGCCGACGGCGAGGAGCTGGCCGGTGTTCGGCTCTGCCGGCGCGCCCGCGTCTTGCCCGGGCGTGAAGTAGCCCTGTGCCAGACCGAAGATCGTCCCGCCGCGGCCTCGCTCGACATCGATCATCAGCGGACCGCCGGAGGCCACCGGCCTGAGACCCTTTCGCCTGTCGTACGAGACGATTTGACCGTCTTCGGGAAGGTGGGGGGTGGGGCCCGTCCAAGCCATCAGGATCTTCGAGCCGTGCACGTCGAGACCGGCTGGGACCACATTGCCGAGCGTCGACAGGGACTCGATGTCACCGTCCTCGGACACGTACAGCAGCCGGTTGTGATGGGCATCGGTGACCACGAATCCGCGACGGTAGTTCTCGATGGCGAAGTGAACGCCAGTTTCGATGAACCAGTCGAAGTCCGATCCAGGTGGATTCTCGGTCGCCCATGTCCCGAGGTCGGCGAGCAACGTGAATTGGTCGGGACCGTCCATTCGATAGATCCCGGTGGCGTCGTCGGTGCCGAAGAACGCGCCGACGAGCGACACGAGGACGTAGGCCGTGCCATGACGGAACGTCAGATCCATTGGACCGCCGATCGGTGCCACCCGCTTCGGCAGGCCGGTCGCGAACACGGTCGTCGTACCGGTGCGCCGATCCACCCTGAGAAGCTGCCCGGTGTCGCTCTCGGTGACGTAGAGCGCCCCGTCCGGGCCGATCGTGCTCCCACTCGCTCCTTCGATCCCGGTCGTCAGGCTGGTCGGCGGCGAGCTGGTCCACGATGGCGGCGTCGGGGGGCGTGGGCGCGCCCCCGCCGCCGGGGTTCCCACGAGGGAGGCGGCGGCGAGACTTCCGATGACGGCCATCATCCCTATTCGGTTCATGTCCTTGCTCCTTTGTTTGAGTTACCCGGCAGCGCCGGCTTCGGGAGCGCGATGAAGACCGGCGCGCCGCCAGCACTGCTCGGGTGTGTCCATGTGGTGGTGCTCGGGGCGCGATGGCCCCGTTGTTCGTCGTTGTCATTCGATTGCGGCCCGCCGAAACGGGCTCGAGAACGTGAACGGCCTCGGCTTCTCGTCGATGGATCAGACCGGACTCGGGAACGCCTCGGCCAGCGGACCGATGCCGTCCACTTCGATGACTTCGTCGGCGGGGATGCCGAGGCGGGCAGCCGCTTCCCGAATCGCCTCGGCATTTGGTGCCTCGTACAGGCAATAGGTCTTCCGTTTGTCGGCCGACAGGAAGCTGAGTACCCACTTCACTCCGACGTCGTCATTGACCGATTTGATGCCCTCGTTGTCGAGAGCATCGGGGTCGAGTTCCTCCATGAAGTTCCGCTCGATCACGAACAATCCCATCGTGTCTCCTCCTTCGTGAGCCTGATCCGATATCTGGCTCGTGCGATGTCGTCGACTGTAGGAACGACACCCGGCGTGGTCGATGGCCACTTCTGATGGTTCTCCGGCGACGACGCCGGGCGAGCGCTATGGTCAGATTTGACTACTCGGGTTCGACGAGCGGTGGTGGCAACCCATGACGACAACGACAGCAACCGTGCTGTTCTGCGATGTTGTGGGGAGTACGCGGCATCGAGCTCGGCTCGGCGAGATCGCGGCGGACCGGTTCTTTCGGGACCACGAGCGGCTTCTTCGTGAGGTGGTCCGTGAACACAATGGTCGCGTCGTCAAGGGCGCCGGTGACGGCGTGATGGCGGTCTTCAATGCTGCATCCGACGCAGTGCTCGCTGCCGTGGGCCTCCACCAAGCCGTGCAGAGGGAGACGCCGGAGATCCAGATTCGGGTCGGGGCGGCAGCCGGCGACGTGAGTTGGGAGGGCGACGACTGCTTCGGGATGACGGTCGTGGTCGCCGCTCGGCTGGAGTCGACCGCAGACCCGGGGGGTGTTCTCGTGTCGTCGGTGACACGGCTCCTGGCCGGCGACCGGGCCGGTGTCGAGTACCGGCCGGTTGGGTCCCTCGACTTGAAAGGCGTGCCCGAACCGGTCGAGACCTTGTCGGTTGTGTGGCATGTCGCGGCGACGGCGCCAACGACATGGCGCTTTCCGGCGACGCTGCCTGCGCTTGCTCGTCACCCCTTCGTCGGCCGGGCGAACGAAACGGCAGCGCTCGAAGCTGCATGGGCGGATGTGTCGGCGGGTGGGTATCGGGTGGTCATGCTCGGGGGCGAGGCAGGAGCGGGAAAGACCCGCCTCGCGACCGAGTTCGCCCGGAAGTGTCACGCCGAGGGCGCGCTCGTTCTCTGCGGACTCTGTGACAGTGAGCTCTCGCTGGCCTATCAACCGTGGGTCATGGCACTCGATGAACTCATCGGCCAACTCCCTGAGTCGGTGCTGGAGGGCTTGCGCACCGAACTCGCTCAGCTCCAGGTGCTTTTGCCACAGATCGGGAAAACGGTCTCCGCGCTTCCCGTCACCGAACGGCTCGATCCCGAGGCCGAACGGCATCGGCTCTTCGGGGCGACCAGCAGGCTGCTCGAGGGCGCCTCCGAGCTTGCCCCGGTGCTCATCGTCGTCGACGACCTTCATTGGGCGGGAAATCAAACGCTGGACTTGTTCAAGTTCCTCGTGAGAGCTCGACGGATCGAGCGGTGTCTGATCGTGTCGACGTTCCGTGACACCGACGACGAGGTGTCCGGCGCCTTTGCCTCCGCACTTGCCGAATGCCGCCGGAACGAAACGGTGGAGCGGATCAAGGTCGGGGGGATCGGCAGCGAGGACGTGTTCGAGTTGCTGACGGCACTCGACGCTCGTGGTGATCTCCGGGCCCGCGCCGAAGCGATTGCCGCCAGGACCGGTGGCAACGCCTTTCTGGTCTCGGAGCTCTCGCTCCACGGCGAGGAGTCCGATGGCGAGGTCCCCGGGGGAGTGCTGGATGTCGTCGAAGGCCGACTCCTGCGCATGGACGACAGCGCTCGTCGCCTCGCCTCGATCATGGCTGTCGGCGGACGGGTCGAACTCCCGGTGCTGATCGATGTCGCCCGGAGCGCAGGTCTCGATCTCGGCGACGCACTGCACGGACTGCTTCGCGCCGACCTGATCCAGGAGCTTGGCGGCCCTGTCCCGGCCTATCAGTTCTCCCATGCGCTGATCCGCGAAGCGGTGGTCTCCAAGCTGTCGATCTTCGACCGCGCGCAGCTGCACCATCTGCTGGCAGAGGCGATCGAACTCGTGCACGAGACCGATCGCCGTCCGGTCCTCCCCGAGCTCGCCCGACACTTCGCAGCGGCCGCCCCGATCGCCGGCTGGAACAAGGCGGCGTACTACGGCCGCAGAGCGGCCGTGCAGGCGCGACGGACCGCTGCATACGAAGAGGCGATCGAGGTGATTCGCGCCGCGCTCGGCGTCACGCCGTCCGGGACCGAGGAGCGCGCCCTGCTGCTGATCGAAGCTGTTGACCTGCTGGAGCGATGCGGGCGCAACGCCGAGGCCGTGGTCCTGGCCGAGGAAGCCGATGACGTTGCCGAAGAAATCGATCATCTTGCGTTGCGGGCGAGGGCGTGCATCGAACTCGAGCGGGCGGCCCATCTCGCGAATGGCTCACTCGGTCGTTCGATCCCGCGACTCCGACGGGTACTCGGGCGTACCGACGACCTGGAGCCGCCTCTGCGCTCGCAGGTCATGGCGTCGCTCGGTCGGGCGTGCTGGCTCAACGGCATACCGGACGGCACGACCCTGATCGAGGAGGCGCTCGGCGACGCCCGGGGCCTCGGTGATCCGACGACGATCAGCCACGCGCTCGAGATGGCGTGCGTGGCGGAACGAGATCCGAAGACAGCACTGGGCCACGCCCGCGAGCTCGAGGCGGTGACCTCCGAGAGCGGCAACATCTTCCAATCGATGTGGGCGATGACGCGCCAGACCGATGCGCTGCTCACCCTCGGCCGAATGGCGGAGGCCGAGCAGGTTCTGGACCGACTCCGGGAGGGCTCCCAGCGATACCACTTCACCAACTACCGGTTCCTCTCGCTGCTTTTCTCGCACACCCTTGCGCTTGCTGCCGGAGCATTCGACCAGGCCGAGTCGGCAACCGAGTCCGCCAACACCGCCGAGCAGGACGAATTCACCGGTGTGGATGCCGCCGGCACCTACGGGCTGCAGATGTTCATGATCCGGCGAGCTCAGGGCCGGCTCGAAGAGATGCGGCCGGTTCTGCGCTTGCTCGCACAGTCGGCGAACCACGAAGGGATTTGGCGACCTGGCCTCGTCCTTGCCTATGCCGAGCTGGGTATGTTGGACGAGGCCCAGTCAGGGTTCGACGCAATCGTCTCCGAGTGGTCGGGTCTGGCGAGAGACACACTGTGGCCGCTCACGCTGTTCTTCCTGGCGGAAACCGCTTGGAAGCTCGAGCGGGGCGACGCCGCCGATCTCCTGCTGGCCGAACTCGAACCGTACGCCGGTCTCACCATTCGAGCTGGTTACACCACCAACGGCGGGCCTGCTGATCGGTGCCGCGGGGTCCTGGCCGAGTTGGCGGGACGGCATGCGCTGGCAGACGAATGCATCGCCTCGGCTCGGGTGCTCGCCTCGGCGAGCGGATCGCCGATCTGGCTGGCTCAGGTCGAGATCAGCTGGTCATGGATTCTCGGTCGGCGCGGCGACTCCGCCCGGGCGGCAGATCATCGAGATCGTGCGCTTGCTCTGGCCCAGCAGTTCGGAATCGGATCGATCCTGATGTCGCCGACCGGCATACCCACCGTGGGCGATCGGGCTGCCGTTGTCGTCCCCGACGGCCTGTCGCCCCGAGAGGTCGAGGTCTTGGGCGAACTGGCGCTCGGACACACCAACCGCCGGATCGCCGACCGCCTGCACATCAGCGTCAACACCGCGGCAAATCATGTACAAGCGATTCTCCGCAAGACGTCTTGTGAGAACCGCACCGAGGCCGCTGCCTACGCGTTCCAGCACGGACTGGTCAAGCCCGACGAAACCGACTGATCAACGCGACCCTATGAACCCGACTGATCAACGCGGCCGAGCTGTCTGCCTGCACCTGAGCATCCCGCCGTGGCGAGCGGGGCTCGTCCCTCGGGGTGGATCCCGTAGAAGGCCTCCGTCGCGCCGAGATCGGGCCGGTGATTCCCGCTCACCCCAGGAGGGCGAGGTCCCGCCGGATGTAGCGCAGGTGTGCCCACTCCTCCTCGAGGATCACGCGCACGCAGTCACCGACGGTGGGATGCCAGTCCCCGCCGCCCCACGGGTTGTCGCGCTCCTCGGCGAGCAGCTCCGGCGTGGCCGTGGACAGGAAGTCGGTCACCAGCTGCTGCCGCTCGGCTCGCACCGCGAGGATCTCGTCGAACGCCGGCGCGTCCGCCCGGAAGACCGACATGTCGAAGCCCATCTCTGCTGCACCGGTGAAGATCAGGCCGATCTCGTGGAACGGCTGCTCCATCCCCATGATCCCGCCGCGGAGCCAGGCGTCGGTCGCCAGCACGAGGTGACGCAGGGTCTGGGCCAGCGACCACTCGTCCTCGACGTGAGCGTCCACCAGTTCCAGGGGCGTGTTCGTCACCGTCGTCTCCCACGCAACCTGCACTGCCAGCCAACCGTCCCGCAGGCCCGTGGGCGTCTGCGCCTTCTGGAGGTCGCGGCCGGGGAACTGCCGGTTGAGCTCGGCGTCCACGAACGGCACCACGTCGACCCCGTTGACGATGAGGCTGCCGAAGAACAGGTCATGGCTGTCGATGTCGAGCCCGGCCACGTCGACGCTGCGCATCGTGACCCCGCTCACGTCGCACGATCTCAGGGTGGCGCCCTTGAAACTCGTCCGGACGAACGTCGCGCCCTCGAACTCCTCGGTGCCGGAATCGATCGTCATTCCTGCATTCTGCCCGTTCGGCGGCGACAGTTCGTTCGCTCGAGCCGCCCGCCATCCGGCTGGGATGGTCGCCTCGACGGAATCATCGCTCACTCGCATGACACGACCTCGAGTGCTCTCGAGTCACTTCACCCCTGGGCGCGCTCGCCTGGGCTGCCTCCATGTCCGCCACCCGCTGTCGATTCAGCCGGGTCCAGGTGCTCTTCGGTTTGCGGAGTGTGAGGAGCTGCAATCCTCTGTCGTCGTCGAGGCGGCTTGCGGTCGAGTCGATCCAACCGAAGCAGATTGCCTCTTCGACCACTCCGGGATAGGGGCACACCGGTCTGGCGGTGACCGTCCTCCACGAGCACAACCAGACGCCGGGCGCGGCGTCGTGATTCGCCTCGAGCCAGGCGCGCCACTGCGCACGGGACTCGGCGTGGTAGATCGGGTAGCCGAATTTCCACGTCGCCGGGTGAGCGGACGACGAAGGCGGTGTCGAACTCATCGCCTCCAAGAGTATGCGGCGACGGTTCGGCGATGGTTCGGTTCACGGGGCCGAGGGCTTCGCCCGATGGCGCGACCCTGAGCAGGGGCTCGTTGCCGCCTACGAGTGGATCCCTCGAGGTCGCCATCCGAGCAGGTTCCGCGGATCGATCGGGGCTCACCGAGGTCGGGATGCTCGCCGCCGACGAGGCGTGCCGGGGCAGCGCGTCACCCCACCCGGATCGGTGACTCCGCCGCCGAGTCGGTGACCGGCCACACCCCGCTGCGCCGGTCGTAGTCTCGGCGCGTGCACCGCATCCGCAGCGTCCGAACCGACGACCCGATTGCCGCGAGGTTGCTCGATGAGTACTTCACCAGCCGCGAGCAGGGGTTCGTGACCCATGCCGACGGGTACCGCCGGGTCCCGCCGGACCCGGCGTGGTTCATCCCACCGGCGGGCGACTTCCTGGTCATCGACCTCTCGGGCAACGCGGTCGGCAGTGGCGGGGTCCGGATGCTCGACCGCGACCGGGCCGAGATCAAGCACCTCTGGGTGCGACCCGAGGCGAGGGGATCGGGGCTCGGGCTCGCACTGCTCGCCGCGCTCGAGCAACGCGCCCTCGACCTCGGTGCGACAACGGTGATGCTCGACACCAACGAGACCTTGACGACCGCGCAGCGGATCTACCGGGGGACCGGCTACACCGAGATCGAGCCGTACAACGACAACCCGAACGCCACGCACTGGTTCGCCAAGCAACTCGGTCCGGCGTGATCCGCCCGAGGGTTCGGGCGACGCAATCCGCGGAGCTGCGTCGAGCTACGGGATTGGCGCGGTCAACGACAACGAGTGGGCGTCATGGCTGCGGCCGTGGAGGAGGAGTCGGCAGCGCAGGATGCCCTCGTGGGTTGCGCCGACCCGCTCGGCAACTCGCCGGCTTGCGTGGTTCTCGACGCTCATGACGATCTCGAGCCGCTGGAGGGCAAGGGTTCCGAGACCGTAGGCCGCCAGCAGCGACGCGGCAACCGTCGCCAGGCCTCGCCCGGTCCGATCGGACCGAACCCAGTAGCCGAGGTTCGCCCGTCGATGGAGCCGGTCGACCTGATTCAGCCCACACGAACCGACGACTGCGCCGTCGGCATCGATGATGAGGAAGGGGTATTCCTCGCCCCCATCGATCCACTCGTGAGCGGCCGCCTCGTCGTACGATGCCGAGGCCCACGGCATCCAGGGTTCGAGTTCGGCCAGCGAGGACTGCACGCCCTCGACGATCGCGGCTGCATCGCCGGGTACCGGTGTCCGGATCCGAATCGTCCCATCGGTCAGTTCGGTCATCCGCCAAGGGTGGCCGAGTCGGTCAACCGATGCCAGCGAGATTCCCGTCGCGTTCAGCGCCGTGAGGCGAAGTACTTCTCGTATCCCTCGGCGATTGCCCGGAGCTCGGGATCCTGCTGGAACCGGGCTTCGTACCTCTCCTTGGCCGCCTGCCGCTTGGCCGGGTAGTACTCGGTCGGCCAGTACCCCTGGTGCGGCCGATACGACTTGAGGACGCGTCGGGCCACGGTCGCCTTGTGGACCTCGTCGACGCCGTCGGCGATGCCCATCGTCGGAGCACCGGCGTACATCGCCTGGAGCGGCGTGAGGTCGGTGGTCCCGAGCGAGCCGAGGATGTGCAGGGCGTTGAACGAGACGTCCCGGAGGACCTTCGCCATGGTGTACTTCACCGCGGCGATGTCGGTTCGCGCCTCCTGGGTCGACGTGTTGTCGATCTTCCACGCCGTCTCCAGCACGAACAACCGCAGCATGCGGATCTGAGCGTACGAGTCGGCGATCTTCTCCTGGACCATCTGGTGATCGGCGATGAGCTTGCCGTGCGACTCCCGGCTCAGCGCCCGCTCGCACATCATGTCGAAGGCCAGGTGGCACTGGGACAGGGTCCGCATGGCGTGGTGGATCCGACCGCCCCCGAGTCGCCGCTGGGCCAACACCTTGGCGCCATCCTCCGGACCGAGCAGATGATCGAGCGGGACCCGGACGTCGTTGTAGATGATGTGGTTGTGTGAGCGGGGCTCGGGCTGGATCTCGACACCCGGGGTGTCGCGGGGAACCACGAACATTCCGTTGGTGCACATGACGAACAGGATGTCGGCGGCTCGCCCGGCGCTCGTGAACCACTTCTCGCCGTTGATGACCCATTCCTCGCCGTCGCGAACTGCGTGCGTCTTGAACAGGTTCGGGTCGGAGCCACCCTGGGGTTCGGTCATCGAGTACGCCGAGAACATCTCCTGGTTCATCAGCGGTTCGAGCCAGCGTTTCTTCTGCTCCTCGGTTCCGTATGCGGCCAGCATCTCCATGTTGCCCGTGTCCGGTGCGGCAGCGCCGAAGAGCTGCGGTGCCGCCGGGTACCGACCGAGGATCTCGTTGAGCAGCCCCAGCTTCAGCTGGCCGTAGCCCGGCCCACCGAGCTCCTCGTCGA
This sequence comes from uncultured Acidimicrobiales bacterium, assembly GCA_963700755.1. Classification (GTDB taxonomy): domain Bacteria; phylum Actinomycetota; class Acidimicrobiia; order Acidimicrobiales; family SZUA-35; genus JBBQUN01. The sequence continues at coordinate 73,055 of CAVOYW010000011.1, read as the reverse complement.
GGAACACGGCCCAGAGCCCCTGGGCCTTGACCTGGTCCTGCAGTTCCTTGACGAGGGCCTTGACCTTCGGCTCCCGTGAACGCACGGCGTAGGGGAAGAGCAGACCGAGGGGCTCGACCTCCTCACGACAGAACTGATCGACCCAGTTCAGCTTCTCCTGGAACTCGGGTTCGGTCGAGAAGTCCCATGCCATCGTGATCGCTCCATCGTTCGTCGGGGATTGCACAACTGTCAGTGTTGCGCACCGGTGTTGATCGCACCGGTGTTGGTCGCACCAGACTGGCACTGGTGGGGCTCGGGGCGCCCGTCGAGCCGCGGTAATGATCGAGGCGTCCGCGGATCAGATCGAGCGGGGAACGTCGGCAACCCGTTCCAGGACCACTCGCAGGCCTCCCATGTCGGGGCGCTCCCAGATCATTCGGCCATCGGCATCGAGTCGACGGGTGACCTGGATTCCCGGCATCCCGACCGGGCGGAGGACGAACACGCCGTCCTCGTAGGTCGCGACCACGTGGATCGGCGTCGTGTAGTCGAACACGGACACGTCGTGGACGCCGTTGGCCTCGGTCCCGTCGGCCCGTGCGTCGGCGATCGTTCCCCCGCCCATGTCGACGATGCGGTTCCCGCACTGCTCGATCCGTTCGGTGTAGCCGAGGATTCGGTCGTCGGGGTCAACGGGCATTCCGCCGCGCTCGGCGCTGACGGCCCGCCACACCCCCCGCAGATCGGGTGCGCCGGCCACCAGCGGCTCGGTGCAGCGGGCGAGCACCGGCTCGGGGAACGTGTCGCCGTAGCCGCCCGGTGGGGTGTGCGCCACCGGAATGTCGTCGGCCGACACCATGCCGGATTCGGAGCTGTCAGCGGACACCAGCGACCCCTCTCGGATGCCCTCTGGTCACCGGATCGGTCATAGGGTTCCCTTCGTCGAGATGGCCTGCCGCCCTTCGCAACGGCCCTCGGTGCCGATACATCTGCGCCACACTACTGACGTCCCTTGCACAGAGCCCAGACCTTGCGCCGAGCCCAGAGTGCGTCGGGTGGGTACCGTGGCCCGATGGACACGACGCGCCGCGTGACAGCGGGCCGACTCCGCCGCCTGACCGAGGAGCTGATGGAGGAGCAACTCGGTGTCATCGAACGGTCGCCGGTGCCCGAGGTGATCGTCGACGAGATCGACTACGCGCTCCGGCCGCCCCGCCACGAGCGCCGCACGCCGAGCTACGGATCGCTCGTGCTCCCCGAGCATCCGATCGAAACGTGGCACGAGGTCACCGGTCTGACCGCCGTCACGAACAGCACGGTCGGCGACCTCGACGACGAGGTACGCAAATACGCCGACGGCCTCGTCAGTTGGACGATCCGAACGGCGTCCGGGGTCGACTCGCTCGTCGTGTTCGACCGGGCGGCCGGCTCGGAACGCGATCTCGTCGTGCTGGCTGCTGCCAGCGGGGCAACGGTCGTGCAGCGTCACCCCAACAACGAGGTTCGGCTGGTCGGGACATTCGGCGTCGCGCGGTGGGACGGTCTCGGTTGGCACGTCGAACCGCCCGTCGAGTCGTGGATCGAGTGGGCGACGTGTGGGCTCGACGAGACCGACACGCTTTCTCTCCGCCACCTGATCAGCTTCGCCGTCCACGACCTGGGCGCAAAGGGCGTTGGTTCACTGCTGATCTTCCGGCCCGGTGCCGACGTGTCGCACGCTCGGGAACGGCGGATGAGTCCGCCACCACCACTGCGGATCCACCTCCCCACTGATCTGGCGCCGCTCCGGCACGTGCTCACGCAGACAGACGGTGCTGCGCTCTTCGACGAGACGGGCACGCTCCGTGCGCTCGGCGTCCGTTTGATCCCGACACCGGAGGCGGAGCAGTCGATCGCCACAGCGGGGGGCACTCGCCACATCTCTGCCCAGCGCTACAGCCATGTCGACCCGGGCGCGGTGGTCATCGCCGTGAGCGAGGACGGACCGGTCACGGTGTTCCGCGCCGGTGAGATCATCGGCCGGTCGAGCGAGGCCGTCTGACGCTCGCGGCGACGGACCGAGCAGTCGGGACGCGCTGCGGCCTCCACCCGACGGGGTCTCGGCGCGGTACGCGAAGCACGATGATCCGCTCCTGGCGGAGCGCCGCAACGAAATCGCAGAGGCCCTGTTTCGGGCATGGCCCGACTGGCTTGCCCGCGGGATCGGGTCGGCCGGCCGTCATGTGGGGGCACCGAACGGGTCGGCAGGCTCAGTCGGATTCGGGGGAGTGGCACACGGCTTCGACGTTGTTGCCGTCGGGATCGCGCACGAAGGCGCCGTAGTAGTTCGGGTGATACTCGGGCCAGACCCTCGGTTCGTGCAGCACCTCCGCGCCGGCGGCAATCGATCATCACGCGAGCATGCCACCGACTCGGCGTGGGATCTCGTTGATTCGTCGCCGGCTGCGCCGTGGTCGACTGGGTTCGCGGGCTCGCGGTCCGAGCGGTGCGCCGGTGGTGGTGGACGTCGTCAGCCCCAGCTGTCGAGCACCGGGCCGGGCGGCCCGTGCCGCGCCTCAGGCTGCCTCCACATGCTGGCAAAGGACACCGATCACCGATAGACACCAACCATGACCACGGGTTACAAGGTTCGTATCGGTGTCGCCGCGGGGGCGGGCGTCTCCGATGATCCGGTGGCGTTCATCGACCTGGTCGACGCGCTCGACGATCTCGGGTTCGACTCCGTCTGGGTGCCCGACGTCATCACCACCCCGACGCTCGATCCCATCGCTGCGCTGGCCGTTGCCGCCGGGCGCCGACGGCGACTGAAGCTGGGAACGCACCTCATCGTTCCCGGTCGCAACCCGGTCCTGCTGGCCAAGCAGCTCGCAACGCTCGACCAGTTGTCGAGCGGTCGGCTGCTGATCAACGCCGTGCTCGGTGTGCGCCAACCGGCCGAGCTCGACGCGCAGGGTGTCGATGCCGCGGCCCGAGCCTCGATGCTCGAGGAGTCGCTGCACATCATGCGCTCGCTCTGGTCCGGTGAGACGCTGCAGTTCGCCGGCGCCCACTACACCTACGAGTCCGTGCGGCTGGCGATCGAACCCAGGCAGAAACCGCTCGAGATCTGGCTCGGCGGGCAGGTGCCGGCGGCCCTCCGCCGGTGCGGACGGATCGGCGAAGGCTGGATGCCGGGCCTCTGCACCCCGGCCGAAGCCGCCGAGGGCCGGGCGATCATCGAGGAAACGGCGGCCGAAGTTGGCCGCTCGATCGACCGCGAACACTTCGGCATGAACATCAGTTGGGTGGACGGTTCGATCTCCGACGCCGTACGGGAGGCCGTCGCCGCACGACGAAGCGACCTCTCGGCCGACGACGTCATCGCGGTCGGTACCCAAGGTCTCGCCGAGCGAATCGGCGCGTATCTCGAGGTCGGCTTCTCGAAGTTCGTGATCCGTCCCGCTGAGCGACCCGAGTCGTGGCCCGCCGCGGTCGAATCGGTCGCCGGCATCCTCGCGCTCCAGACCTGAGACCCGTCGCCGGGGTCGGGTCAGGTCGCAGCCGCGAGCCGTCGGAGAAGGTCTCGGGTTTCGGCGCGCTCGTCGGGGTTGGGCGTGAACTCCGACGCTGCGAAGTCGGTGACGCCCGCGGCGGCCAGCTCGCCCAGCCGGTCCTGGACCTCGGAGGCCGAACCGATGATCCCGATTTCGGTGGGATCGGTCAGGCCCTCTCGTTCGAACATCGCCCGATACGACGGGAGCGTGGCGTAGAAGGCAGCGGTGTCGGCCAGCTTCGCCCGCACGGAGGCGGCCTGGTTGGTGACACAGATGGGCAGGGTGGCGATGATGCGTGGCGTGGGCCGACCGGCTCGCTCGGCTGCGGCGTTGATGGTTGGAGCGATGTGGGTCTGGACCGTCCGGGGCCCGACCCAGGCCAGCGAGGTTCCGGCCGTCCGGCTGCCGGCCACACGCAGTGTCTGTTCGCCGAGCGCGGCGACCACCACCTGTGGCGGCGCGTCCTGTGGGCGGAAGATGTTGGCGTGGCATTCGATCGTCGGACCGGCGTGGTCGACCTGCCCGGTCTCGAGCAACGGGCACAGCACCGCCAGGTAGTCGCGGAGGTGGCGGATCGGTTTGTCGTCGTCGAGCCCGAGGGTCGCCATCATCGATCGATGGGACAGCCCGATGCCGAGTGTGAGCCGAGGAGCGATCGCCGATTGCACGGTCAGTGCCTGCCCGGCGAGGACCATCGGGTGCCGGGGGTAGGTGGGGATCACCGCGGTTCCCAACTCCATTCGTCGGATCGACTGGCCGACCACGGTCAACACGGTGAGTGCGTCGAGTCCTCCCGTCGGGTGTTCGGCCACCCAGTAGCTGGTGAACCCGTCGGCCTCGGCGGTCTGCGCATGGTCGACGAACGCCGCCACCGATGCCCTCTGGACGAGGCCCGTTGCGTTGATCCCGATTCTCATGAGACTCCCTCGTCGTGACACCGAACGGAGCGAGCGTAGGCGTGGATCGGGTGCGGAGTTGCCAAACCCGGTCCGGACGGGACCGGCCGACGGCAGGATGAGAGCATGGTTCTCACCGGCTACCTGGCCGCCGTCGGTCTCGAGCACGAACTTGCCGACGAGATCGCACGCGCCGGTGCCCGGGTCTCGTCCCGCCATGATCGGCTGTTCCTCTCGGAGGATCCGGCCGTCGCGTCACGGTGGGCCGCCAACATCTGGCACGACGCCCAGCTCGTACCGGTCACCTCGATCGGTCATGCCGCCCGGGAGCTGCGGGCCCGGCAGAGGAACTGGGCCGTGTATGCGCCGGATCACGCCGGCCGGGCCCGACTCATCACCGCCAAGCTCCCGTACGTATCGGGCAAACCGCTGTCGATCGGGGATCTCGCACCGTCGGCCCCGCTCGGATCCTGGACCCTGCTCGAGCCGAGCCTTCTGCTCGCCGCCTGCCACTGTTCCGACCCGTTCGCCAACGGAGTACCCCGTCTCGATGAACGACGAGTCGGTCCCCCGAGCCGTGCGTATCTCAAGTTGTGGGAGGCGCTGGCCCGGGCTCGACGATGGCCGGCCGCCGGCGAGCAGTGTCTCGACCTCGGAGCGAGCCCAGGCGGCTGGTCCTGGCTGGCGGCACAGACCGGGGCCACGGTCACCGCGGTCGACAAGGCGCCCCTCGCCGATGAGGTGAGCCGACTGGCGAATGTCCGGTGGCGGCAGGGTTCGGCCTTCGCCCTGGACCCCGGCGACCACGCGCCGATCGAGTGGTTGTTCAGCGACATCATCTGCTACCCGAGCCGTCTCCTTGGCCTGCTCCAGAAGTGGATCGAGTCCGGCTCGGTGCGCAACGTCGTGGCAACGATGAAGTTCCAAGGGCCGACCGACCATGCCGTCGTCGCGCAGTTCGCCGCCATTCCCGGCGCCGATGTCCGGCATCTCCATCACAACAAGCATGAGTTGACCTTCACGCTCCTCGACATCGATTGAGTGCGATCCTTCGCGACAGCGTCCGCAATGCGGCGATTTCCGTGAAGGCGTCGCGGGCATCCCCTCGAACCGTGGAGGCATCCACTATGAGGAGATGTCATGCCAGAGGTTCGAAGGAAGTACCGTTCACAACTGGACGTGGACGTTCGAACCCGAAGACGGCGGGACGAGACTGAACGTGGTAGTCGTCGAGCAGGATCCTCCGCGTTGGCAGCGCGCCATGGACCGACTGACCGAGAAATCGTTCAATGCGCAGGTGCGCGACCGGTTGGCCCGCATGAAGGCGACCGTCGAGGAGCAGGCGATCGCGTCGCGGTGAGCGAAGAATTCACACGCCCGCCGCCTGTGTTCGGCAAACCTGGGTGATTCCCGGCGAGGTCGAGCGAGCGCGGAGCCGACGCACGGCGGCGGCGCAGAATCACCAGCGACTGGAACAGGGCGCCACTCGGTATCGGCCCAATCGCCGTGCGGCACTTTCCGGGCGCTGGCAACAGATGGCGTGTCACGCCCCGCTGCCATCATCGAAGCGCGAGAACCGACGAATGGCGGAACCAGCTTGAACACGACCTCCGCCACTGCACCCACCCGGCGACCCCCACCGACCCCAAGTAGCGGTGGCGGTATGGCTGACCAACGACATCCGGTTGCAGAAGGTCACCGTGAACACGGGTCAACACCGCGATGGACACGCAGGGTTCACTCGCAGTCCTAGCCTTCAACTGTGAGGCCAAGCTCGAAGGCAAGAGGTTCGACTGTTCCACTGCCGCGTTCGAGGCAGAGCTCAACAACTGTCAGTGTTCACCGCACCGTCGCAGTACTGCTTGCGACGCTCCTCGCCGTTCTGACGGCCGGATGCACAGGCAAGGCCGATGACGAGGTGAGAGACGAGATCGCGGCTCTCACTGCCCTCATCGATGGCCTCGGACTCGAGGTCGAGTCCCGAGTGACAATCATCGAGTCGAAGTTGCTCCGCTATCCGACCGCGACGACGACCAGCGAGGGCACCGACATCGTTGAGATCGTCGACGATCTCGTGAGCTTGATGGTCCAACAAGGATGGTCGGTTGCGGTGAGCGAACCGATCGACGTGTCTCAGAGTCCTGCCTCTGAGGGTCACCGAGTCGCCGCCGTTCGCAACGGAATGGTGGTCGATGTTTCCGTGTTCGATCAGCTCGGAAGCAACCCAGCACCACCGGGCAGCTATTGGGTTCAGCTGAGGCTGTCACATCCGGATTCAGCGCTCGCGTGGACGCAGCTGTAGACCGAGGCTGGGCCAGCAGCGGACCATGGCGGCGGGCGCTGCTGGCGTTGCCCACCCATGAGATTGGGCAACGGGCGCACGGCGAGAAGCTCGCTTCGGCTGGGAGGTGCCGGGCGTGTTCAGGTTCTGTGCGCTCCGACGACGAATGTGAACGCGGTGTCGTGGCTTGTCGCTGGGCTCCCGTTCGCTTGGCGGACGGAGCGTGTAGCGAGGCCGGAGTCGGCGACCATCGTGGTGAACTGCTCCTGCTCGAACCAGTGCAGTTTCCAGGACCGGGTGACGATCTGGTGGTCCTCGTTGCGCAGGACTTCGTAGCGCAGCTCAGTTGTCTGGTTTCGGGCAGCCTCGTCGCGGACGATGTCGAGGACCGTCACACGCATCACGATCCCGTCGTCTGTGACGTGCTCGCGAACCTTGCCGACGTCGGAGTCGACCGGGGACCGAGGAACGAAGAGCGGGATCAAGGCGGAGCCGTCAGGGCGGAGGTGCATGGCGATCCGACCCAGCGCCGCTCGCGCCGTTTCGTCATCGGGCAGCAGGTTGAACGTGGCCCCGGCGAGGTAGATCGATCCGTACTGTCGATCCAGCCTCATTTCTTCGAACGTGGCGTGATGCAGCGTGACGTCGAGGCCGCGCTCGGTTGCCGCTGCTCTGCATCGTTCGAGCATGTCGAGCGAGGAATCGAGACCCTCGACCGCCAATCCCTGCGCCCGCAGATCGAGGAGCGGATCGCCGTCGCCACAACCGAGTTCGAGGGCCGGTTCGCCCGACCGCTCGACGAATCTCGCGTAGGGCTCGGGATCGAACGTTTCAGAGCGGAGATGTCGGTACAGCTCTGCCACGATGCCGGTGTAGAAGTCGGACGACGGCAGCGGATCGGAAGACACCGCCCCAGTCTGCACGATCACCCGGGCGCATGTCGTCTGGGTTCGAGGGTACGCAACGAGCGTTCTGGAGCGAGATCGACCGATCGGACGTGCCGATCCCGGACAGCGCATTGAGGACTGGAGCTCGCCGCTACCGCTCGGCCGTCTCTCGCCGGTCGGCGCTGCGATGTGTGCTGCAGCCACCCTCGGATCGTCGTACTCGTCCGTGCTACGCGACTCGGTCCACGTAGTAGACGATCTCAGGATCGCCCGGATCAAGCCCGTCGAGATGGCCGCTGAGTGTCCAGCCGTCAGCGGTGAACAGTGAACGCATCGCTCCGTTCGATTCGTTGGTCGAGCTGAACACCCGGGCTGTGCCGGCACGGTCGACAGCCGCCCGGAGCAGCGCTCGGCCAACCCCCCGGCGCCGATGGTTGTCGTCGACAACGATCAACTCAACGAAGTCGCGGCCGAAGAAGTGCTTCGGTGCCGTCACGACGTAGCCGGCGATCTGGCCGCCTTCTGCGATCAGACAACGGCCATGCGCCACCGCCTCACGAATCTGCGTGATCCTCTCGACATCGCCACGACGTGCCAGAGGATCGAGTTGCTGTACGGCGACGCGGTCGGTGTCGCCAGCGAGGCGAATGTGGATCTGCACCTCAACACTCTTCCTCGATTCGGGACGGCTTCGCATCGACGATCTCACGACGCGGGTAGGCCGGGTCGCGGCGCGGTGTCGACCTCACACGAGTTCACTTCATGCCGCCCATAGCCGGCCATTCTGATCTCGTGGCACTGCGCGAGATCGCCGACGATCTCGATCACGCCGGGTGGGGACGGCTCGACGCGGGCGCCCCTGCCTTCGGCGGAGAGCCAGGCCAGGAAGGCGAGCATCTCGGGGTGATCGATCGAGTCGATGGCGCGGTCCCTGAACTCGAGGAGGAGGTGGTTGCGCAGGATCGAGTCGTAGCTCTCACGCGCCATTTGCTCGAGGTGGGCGTGGCCTCGTTCCACTTCTCGGCCCATTCGGCGAAGGGACCGATCCGGATCACCCGGTCGCCGGTGGACGGCCGAGGATCCTGACGGGAGTAGGTTCGGCCGGTGGACGCGATCAGCGAGGACGAGTTCGAAGCACTGGTGGTCGACGCACTCGATCGGCTGCCCGACGAGCTGCACGACATGTTGGACAATGTCGTGTTGATGGTCGCCGACGAACATGCCGATGAGGACCTCTTCGGTCTCTACGAAGGGATCCCTCGAACCGACCGGGAGGACTACGGCGGATTCGAACTGCCCGATCGAATCACCCTGTTCCGGCTCCCGTTGTGCGACGCCTGCCGGGACCTCGACGAGTTGGCCGACGAGGTGCTGGTGACCGTGGTCCACGAACTCGCTCACCATCTGGGCATCGACGACGATCGCCTTCACGAACTGGGCTGGGGTTGATCCCCGTGGCCGGCGCACCGATCTTGGGTAGGTCGACATCTGACATCGGGCCATCATTGTGTGGCGCTGACCGACGGAGCCCACGAACTGCGACACCCTGCCCCGCATACAACTCCGGCACAGCAGACTGCAAGCCCACCATGTCATGGGACGCCCACTCGGCCGTTCGTATCGAACGGGGCCAGACGCCGAGCTGTCCAATGAATCGGTGCCCCTTCGTGCACGGCTCGAGCGACGAAGGCTTCGCCCGACGGATCGATCGACGAATCAGACGAACGACGCCGTCGTCGGAAGGGCGAAGACGACCTCGCCGCCGTTCGCACACACTGGCGCTTCCTCGATCCAGATACGTCCACCATGCGCCTCGACGAGCCCTCGTGCGATGGCGAGCCCGAGACCCGCTCCACCCGTGGCACGGGTTCGACTCGCATCGGCTCGGGTGAAGTGTTCGAACGTGTGAGCGACGAACGCCACGTCGAACCCCGGTCCTTCGTCGATGACGCGGACCACCGATCCGGCGGGGTCGGTCGTGACTTGCACGGTTACCGTCGTGCCCGCCGGCGCGTGGCGGATCGCGTTCTCGACCAGGTTGCGAATCACTCGTCCGATCGCCTTGGCGTTTCCCTTGACCAGACTTGCGCCGCACAGATCCGTCCGCAGCCCGACACCATGCTGGGCTGCCGTTGGCGTGAGGCCCTCGACGGCTCCGTCGGCGATCTCGGCGATGTCGATCGGCTCGAAGATCAATTCGTGACGGCCGGCGTCGAGGCTCGACAGGAGCACGAGATCCTCGATCAGTGATCCGAGCGCCTCGACATCGTGGATCATCGACTGCACGTAGCGCTTCGGGTCGGGAGCCACGCCGTCGGCCAACGCCTCGACGGCGGCCTGGAGGGCAGCGAGTGGGGTTCGCAGGTCATGGCCGATGGCCGACAGCATGGCCTTGCGATCGGCATCGAAGCGCTCACGCTCCTGCTCCAGTTCGTCGAGCTGAGCCACCAGTTCGTCGAGAGCCTGCGCCACATGCCCCAGTTCGTCGGAGCGGACGACGCCGGTGCGAACCGACCGATCACCGGCCTCGATCCGTCGAAGTGTGGCTTCGACCCGGCGGGCGTCACGGGCGAGGGGCAACGAGGCGACGAGCGCGACGACCACGGCGAGCAGGGCCGTGATGGCGATGATGCCGAGTGCCACGTCGCGCTCGTCGGGCTCGAACACCATCAGTTGTCCGAGCGCGAGGGCGGCGATCGCTCCGACGCCCAAGGCCGTCAGCGTGATGACGAGCACGAGGTGATGGAGTGAACGGGTACGGCGGGTGAGGGCTCGGAGCCCGAGCCCGGCGGCGACGGTCAGGGCGAGGACGATCAGCCCGGCAAGGACGGCACGCCATGGATCGGCGGCGATGACCTCGGTCCAGGGTTTCATGGCTCGAACCGATAGCCGACGCCCCAGGCCGTCACGATGAAGCGCGGCTGGTCGGGTTCGATCTCGAGTTTTTGTCGGAGGCGCCCGACGTGGACGGTGACGGTGGCCGGATCCTGGTAGTCCGATGAGGAGTCCCAGACCATTTCGAGCAGCTGACCCCTCGAGAAGACCTGACGGGGTGATCGCGCCAGCACCAGGAGAAGGTCGAATTCCTTCGGGGTCAGCGTGATCGGTTGATCGTCGAGGAACACGTCGCGCGCCCCGGGGTCGATAAGAAGGGATCCGAAGTCCAGAACACTTCCCGCCGGAGCGGGCTGGCTCGAGTTGTGGCTGCGGCGGAGGAGGTTCCGCACTCGCACGGCCAGCTCACGCGGTGAGAACGGCTTGACGACGTAGTCGTCGGCACCGAGTTCGAGGCCGATGATGCGATCGATCTCTTCGGCCCTGGCGGTGAGCAGGATGACGGGGATGTCGCCGATCGCACGGAGATGACGAAGGATCGTCAGACCGTCTGAGCCCGGCAGCATGAGATCGAGCACGACCAGATCTGGCTGGTGATCGGCCAGCCATGCCAGTGCGTCGTCACCGTGGCCGACCTCGTGCACCGACATGCCATCGATCGTGAGATAGCGGGCCACCACTTCGCGGACCATTGGTTCGTCGTCGACGACGAGGACCTCGATGGTGCGGGTGGTCGTTGCCATGCCGGCAGCGTACGGGTGATGGCGAGTGGCGAACAGCACATCCGATCAACGTTTCGCAGTTGTTGAGAATTCCGTGAGCGTGTCGTGAGAAGTCCCGGAGACGATCGAACCCGAACCCCAACGAGGAGAGAACCCAATGCAGCAACGACGACTCACCACCCTTGCGATCACCCTGGCGCTTGCCCTTGCTGCGGCCGCATGCGGCAGCGATGATGCCACGTCCGCCGGCGAGCCGGCTGCCGAGTCATCAGCGACGACAGTCGCCACGGCCGACGATGAGATGGCTGACGATGAGATGGCTGACGATGAGATGGCTGACGATGAGATGGCTGACGATGAGATGGCCGACGATGAGATGGCCGACGACATGAGCGAGGACGAGATGGCGGCGGCCGACGGCGACATCGTGATGATCGCGTCGGGCCGTGACGATCTGACCACCCTCGTCGCCGCCGTCGAGGCGGCCGGACTCGCGGGAACACTCGCCGATGGCGGGCCCTTCACGATCTTCGCCCCGAACGACGACGCATTCCTCGACTACCTGGGCGAGATGGGGATGTCGGTCGAGGATGCCCTCGCCGACACCACCTTCCTCTCGACGCTGTTGCAGGGCCACGTGGTCGAGGCCGCCGACGACTCGGGCATGGTGGCGGGAATGGTCGACAATCCCTTCGTCAGCCTTGCCGGCACCGAGCTTCCCGTGACCGTCGACGGCGACACGATCACGATCGGGGGAGCCGCAATCCTCGAGGCCGACATCTTCGCCACGAACGGCGTGATCCACGTGATCGACACCGTCTTGCCTCCGGCCTGATCCAGCGCGCGTCGGCGGCGGCATCGAACCGAACGATGCCGCCGCCGATCCGATCGCACCACCACTCGAACAGGAGCCGGCCAGGACCATGAGATCACCGAACCCGCCCACCGACGAGCCCGTCGCTCGGCTCGTCCATCCACGAGCAGTCCGCTGGCTCCACTGGATCAACTTCCCGCTCCTCGCGATCATGATCTGGAGTGGGCTCCGCATCTACTGGGCCGAGGACGTGTACGCACTGGGCATCGGGAGCTGGCAGTGGTTCGCCTTCTTCCCCGACGGGGTCTACGAGACCTTCGGCCTCGGACGGCGCCTCGCTCGTGGCATGGCGTTCCACTTCGCCTTCGGCTGGCTGTTCGTGATCAACGGCGCGATCTACGCGGCCTATCTGTTGGTGACCAGAGAGTGGCGCCACATCCTGCCCGACCGCCGTTCCGTGGGGGAGGCCAAGGACGTCGTGTTGCACGATCTGCGCCTCATGTCGAGCGCACCCCCGCAGGGCAAGTACAACGCCGCACAGCGCATTGCCTACACCGCAGTGCTGGTGATGACGCTGATCATCGTCGTGAGCGGGTTCGCCATCTACAAGCCGACCCAGCTCCACCCGCTGCCGCTGCTTTTCGGTGGCTACCAGGGTGCTCGCCTCGTCCACTTCTCGATGACGATCGGACTCATGCTGTTCTTCGTCGTCCACGTCCTACAGGTGCTTCGTTCCGGTTGGAACAACTTCCGATCGATGGTGACCGGCTATTCGATCGTGGCGCCCGGGAACACCGATGTCACCGAGCAGCAACTCGAGGAGGTGGCGCGATGAGCGACCGCAAGCACCCATGGGATGACGACCGGGAACGACGGTTGCAGGCATCACTCGAAGCGGCGCCGACCATTCCGCTCGCCGAGTTCAGGCGCCGCTCGCGCCGCTCGTTCCTCACCGGGGCCGCCGGTGTCGGCGTGGCATTCCTCGGATGGCGGTGGCTTCAGGACAGCCCCGTCGCCGACGGCATCCCCCGGCCTCTGCGCCAGACGCTCGAGTTCAACGAAGCGCTGTGGACTTCCCTGCCAGCGGGACGACTGGCACCGGAGTATCCGTTGTCGAAGGCGACACCAATCCAGGTGAATGGGGAGATCGGCATCCGCAACGAGATCGATCTCGACGACTGGACAGTCCGAGTCGAAGGTCCCGATGGGGAGCTGCTCGACGAACTCGACATCACCACCTTCCAGGCGCTCCCACAGCACGACATGGTCATCGAACACAAGTGCATCGAAGGCTGGTCGAGCATCGTGCACTGGGGCGGCCCACGGTTCTCGGACTTCCATGCTCGCTACACCGACCAGGTCGGCGACGTTCCCTACGTCGGCTTCGAGACCCCCGACGGCCTCTACTACGCGGGATGGGACATGCCCTCGGCGCTGCACCCCCAGACGATGCTGGCCCTCCGTCAGGGCGGCGAACCGCTGACCCAGGTGCATGGCGCTCCACTGCGGTTGGCGACCCCCAACAAGTACGGAATCAAGTGCCTCAAGCGCATCGGCGTCATCCGCTACACCCGGGAGCGGCCCGCCGACTATTGGGCCGAGCGCAGCTACGACTGGTACGCAGGCCTGTAGGCGGGGACACTGCTCATGAGCTGGTCACCGGCGCCACCAACGCAGTTGGTCCGAGATCGTGCGAAAAGCGTGCAGTCCGAGAACCAGGGGTTTTGTCCACGTTACTGTCCGGTCAATCGGGCTCAGACCGGCCCAGTACCAAGGAGTTTGGCACCCACTTGGGCACCCGGTCTCGAGCCGGCATGACCAGGTTTCGGTGAGGGTGGCGAGGGCTTCGCGTTCGCCGTCGCTCAGGGTCAGTGTGGCGAGTTTGGCGGCCAGTGACTCGATGTCTTGGGTCTTGTGCGGCACGACATCGTGACGATCGACGGTGGCTGGGGTTGCATCGCAACTGGCTGTCGTTGAGCCGGCGTCTCGGACCCGTCGACCACCGTGAACGTGGACATGGCCTTCGCCTTCACCTGCATCTCACCGTTGGCATAGTAGTCATGGGCACGGGCCCAGACTCCGGGGAACATGCTGGTGCGGGCCGAGAACATCAGGCTGTGCGACAACCACCCTCACCGTCGCGACGATGGCGGCGACGGCGATTGCCGCCCGCTTCATGACCCGGCGAGAGCGGCCTGAACCGACCTTGCGAGACGGCACTCGGTGCCCGCCGTCGCCCACCCCGCCGATCACGGCCGCATCGAAGCCGAGGTGGCCAATCGAGGATTGAGTCCTCAGAAGCCCGGGCAGTAGAGTCCGGTTCGGGCCATAGACCGTGGGAGCACGATGGACACCGACGCAACCGAGGATCAGCGGGCACTTCTGGACGTGTCCGCTCGTTTCATGAACGAGACCTGTCCTCTCGATCTACTTCGTCAGCCGGAGCGTCTCGACGACGACTTCCGCAGGGCGTATCGGAAGCAGGCCGCCGATCTGGGCTGGTTCGCCATGCTCGTGTCCGAAGACGCGGGTGGCGGCAGCCTCTCGGGCAACGGCATGCTCGACGCCGCCCTCATCGCCTACGCCCGAGGGAGTCAGCTCCAGCCCGGACCGTTCGTTGGTGCCAACGTCGTCGCTCACACGATCGCGGTCGCCGGTAGTGACGATCTCCGGGCGCGGGTGCTGCCCGACGTGATCGGCGGCGAGGCGTCGGCGTCTTGGGCAGTCGCGGCCACGAATGATCGGGCACTCGATGGAGGCGTGACGGCGACGACCGAGCCCGATGGCGGGCTCCGCCTCAACGGAGCCAAGACGGCGGTGCAGGATGTGGAGCCCGGATCTTGGCTGTTGGTGACAGCTCGAGGCGGGGAGGGACCCGTCCAGGCCGTGATCGGTACTGATGCCCCAGGCGTGACCATCGTCGAGCAGGAGTCGCTCGACATCACCCGTGGGTTCTTCGAGGTACGGCTGGCCGACGTGACTGTCCCGGCGAGTCAGGTGATTGCAGGCTCTGCTGACCTGATCGACGAACAGTTGGCCATCGCCGCTGCGCTCACCGCTGCCGAGTCGGTTGGGTCAATGCACCAAGAGTTCGAGATGACGCTCCAATACGCCAAGGACCGAATTGCCTTCGGTCGGCCCATCGGTTCGTTCCAGGCGATCAAACACCTCCTCGCCGACACCAGCCTGGCGGTCGAGATGAGCAAGTCGGTCGTCTTGGCGGCGGCGACGTCGATCGGTGCAGGCGACGAGCACGGCATACAAGCCGCCAGTATGGCCAAGGCGTTCGTCGGCGACGCTGCGATCGAGCTTGCCCAGAACTGCTTCCAGGTATTCGGCGGCATCGGGTACACCTGGGAACACGATCAACACTTCTATCTGCGCCGCCTCACGAGCGACGCAGCACTGTACGGCGATGCCGCCTGGCATCGGGAGCGTCTCTGCCAACTGGCCGGGATCTGAGACGGAGGACCGACGATGGCTACTGGAACCGTCAGCGGAATGATGAGCGTCGAAGACTTCCGGGCTGAGGCCCGAGCATGGATTCGTGAGAACCTCGATCGGCGAGAGCCCACGCGTGCCGGCAAGGCAGCCGCCGAGGTGACGACCAAGGAGCACATCGAGAAGGCCCGTGTCCTGCAGCGGAAACTCTTCGACGGCGGGTTCGCCGGCATCTCGTACCCCGTCGAGTACGGCGGCCGCGGGCTCACGGCGTTGCACGAACGAGTCTTTCGTGAGGAGGCAGCGGGCTACGAGGCGCCGGACTTCGGTGTCGTCGGTGGCGTCACGTTCGGCGCGATCGGGCGATCGCTCATCGAGCACTGCACTCCCGAGTTTCTGGAGCGGCACATCCCGAAGATCCTCTCGGGCGAGGAGATGTGGTGCCAGTTCTACTCCGAGCCCGAAGCCGGGTCCGACCTGGCAGGCATCCGAACCCGTGCCGTTCGCGACGGTGACAGCTGGATCATCA
Source organism: uncultured Acidimicrobiales bacterium (assembly GCA_963700755.1). Classification (GTDB taxonomy): domain Bacteria; phylum Actinomycetota; class Acidimicrobiia; order Acidimicrobiales; family SZUA-35; genus JBBQUN01. The sequence continues at coordinate 57,135 of CAVOYW010000011.1, read as the reverse complement.
CCGGTTCGAAGATCTGGAGCAGCGGCGCCCATCTGGCGGACTGGGCGATGTGTCTGGCCCGTACGGACTGGAGCGTGCCGAAACACCGGGGACTGACCTGGTTCGCCATCCCCTGCGACGCCAAGGGCGTGACCATCAACCAGATACGCCAAATCAACGGTGACGCCGAGTTCTGCGAGGAGTTCCTCGACGAGGTCGAGGTCACCGACGATGATCTGATCGGTGAGGTCAACAAGGGGTGGGCGGTAACCCAGACGATGCTCGTGTACGAACGAGGTGCCGGCGACGGGTCGACGAAGACGCTCGAGCCTCGCAAGCTCGCTCCGGACCTCGTGGCCCTGGCGGAGCGGGTCGGGAGACTCGGCGATCCGGCGGCTCGGCAGGCGATCGCCACCGCCCACATCAATGACTTCGCTCAGTACCACCTCGGAAAACGAATCTCGGACCGACTGCGGAACTCCGCAGTTCCTGACCCCCATGTCGCCGCGTACGGCAAGCTCGCCGCAGGCGTCCTGACCCCGATGCGGGCACGGTTGGCAATGGAGGTCGGCGGCCCGGCTGCGGTGAGTTGGACTCCCGGCGAGGAGGAAGAAGGCAGGCCTGCCCTGGACTACCTCAACGGCCGCAGCATCTCGATCGCTGCCGGCACCAACGAGATGCAGCGGAACGGTATCGGTGAGCGTGTGCTCGGCCTACCCCGGGAGCCAAGCTTCGACACGAACAAACCGTTCTCCGAAGTGCTGAAGGCAGCACGTCAATGGGACAGTCGAGGGGGCTGAGGGCAACGCCTGATGCGCCACGTTTGGTGAGACATGGATTCGGGTGCTGGACCGTCGATTGCGCTGGTACACGGCGTTGAACGCTGTCGAACGCCTCGTCGCCATCGAAAGACTCGGACCGCCGCGGTTGGACCCGCAGGATCCCGTCGTGACGGGCCAACGCCACCCCCATCTCGGTGGGGTGCGATTCCCGCAGAGGCCTCGAACCCTCCACGTCGGTGAACATGAACGTCACCGTCCTCAACGGCTGCGACACACCCCAAGCCTGACAGACCATCCAGGTCCACGCCCCGAGTTCGCGTCGAGCCGGTTCAGCCCAAGATCCCTCGTGAACGTTCGTCGCGTCGGCTTCGCCGCGGGGTCGATGTCATCGTCGGTCACGCCCCCAGTGTGGGCGCGGCGGTTCAACGATGCAGCTGTCAGAGTCATGGTTCAGGTGTCCCTGGTCTCGCCCCGTCGAGTCAGATGATCGGGTACCGCAGGTGTCTCACCCCACCCTGACAGACAGGGTCCTGGGACATCATGGAGAGCGGCTCCTCTGGCCTGTCGATGCTTGGTCGCTCGACACGCTGGAGGGGCCACCCCACTCGGTGGTGGATGGTCGATGCCGGGGCCAGAAGACCCCCGACACCAATGCGTATTTCAGTGAGCGTCGATCGCGTATTTCACTGAGCGCTCACATCGTCCGACATCGACGATCTGGGTTGACCACTGTTGTTGTTTCCATGGTCCGAGACGGAACATGAGTGTCTCGTCCAGGCCGATCGCTTCGACATCGCCGAACCGGCCGGGATCGTCGATCAGCGCTTGGCCGAAGCCGGCGACAGCGTCCATGACGGTGTGCCAATCACAGCCAAGATCGACCGCCACCTCGTTGACCGATCGGCCGTGCCGGCCGACCTGCACCGTGACCCGCCGGTCGGCCCGGTCGGTCATCGCCAAGCGGGCGGCGGCGATCGCCGGGGCCGTCTCGGTGAACGACCCGGCAACACATGCGGGCGATGAGCACGACCATCGGAACTTGCGCCAACGCAACACTGTCGGCCGGTCCAAGCACGGCAGATCAACCAGTCGCACCATCGCACGGTCCTTCACCCGGACTCCGCCACCGCAGCTCGGGCAGACAGGCCGCTCCGACCGAGATCGCAGCAGCGCTGACCGCCCGTCGGCTCTCCGTTCCCAAACGATGCCGTCGTACCCGTTGCCGGTGGTGGCACCGGGGTTCGTCGATCTTCTACCTGGTGGGTCTGGGCGCCCAGTCGAGCGGGCGTCCAGCGAAGGAGAGGAACCGGGCTTGCTGGTCGGCTCCTGGCGGTGGATCGAGTTTGGGGCCGAGCATCGCCGGTGCACGCAGCAATTCGTCGAGCGGTCCCATGAAGCGGAACGCCAGGTCGACGGCCTCGACGGGGAGTTGTTCGTCGAGTTGGAGCGCTCGTGCGAGGTCCCAGGTGTGGGTGAGGCAGTCGGCGGTTGCGATGTGGAGCATGTCCGATGCCGTCATGGGGCCGAGGCCCGTCTCGACGGTGCAGGACAGCGTCTCGGCAATCACGGTTGCCAAGACCTGTTCGCAGAGTGCTTGCCACTCTTGTGTCGAGTTGGCTGTACGGCGTGACGGTGGATGTCCGAGGGCTGCCGGGGCTCTTGTTTGGACGTCGAACACGTGGTCGATGAGTTCGTGGATCGTCCAGTTCTCGCACGGGGTCGGCCTCGTGAAGTGGTCGGGGGTGACGTGTTGGAGGCGGAGGCCGAAATGGGTGGTGGCATCGGTCCAGGCGCGGAGAATGCTCATTGTCGTGTCCTGTTCATTTGAAGGGCTTCGTCGATCACGGACTTCCAGACGTCCAGGTCCTGGGAGGGAACGGCGAGCCATTCGGCGAATGGCTTGCCGGCGGGAGCGAACGAGAGCCCCGTTCCGGCAGCGATGAGTTCGCTGACTCGCTCCGCGGTGAGTTTGACGATGAGGTGGCCGGTCTTGCGGTGGATGGTGGCAAGGAAGTCTCCCGAGGCGCGCAGGCATGGGTTGTTCATGAGTGTTCCTTCCTCGATGTCGTCCTCGGCGAGGTAGATCTGCGCCAGATTCCAGAACTGTTCCTGCGGCGACGTGGTCATTGGGTGTTCGCTCGCAGCCATCGATGGGCATCGCCGAGCTCGAGGAGTCGCGTGCCAGCCCAGTGGACGAACTCGCCGGATGAAATGCAGGGGGGTGTGGGTTCGACGAATCGGACCTGAACGCTCTTGTGGCGGATCAGTCGGTCCCGGTCGGTTCCATCGGGTTGGTAGCCTCTCGGGGCTGTCTTCAGTTCGGGTTCGTCGAATCTGAGATCATGGCTCGCGCCCAACGACTGAAGGATCTCGGCGAACTCGACACCACTTGGCCTGACGATCGCGGTCCTCCATCTCAGCAGCCCTGGCGGGTCGAAGGCCGCGCCGGCAGCAAACCCGATCGTGTCCGCCGAGATCCGCAGGCGCAGGGTCGGGGCGTTGCGTTTGGGTGCACCGTCCCAGAAGTTGAGGAGGAGGTGATCTTTGTAGGGGTGCGTCTTGTCGGCGGCGAAGCGGAGGTCTTTGGTGATCGGGGACAGCGAACCGTTCGTCTTGGCGACGGCTTCGATGGTCGGCGAAACCTGCGCCCTCAGGAGCCAGCCGAGGTCCTCGATGAGGGCTTCGACCGGTCGGCGGATCGCTTCGTCCCAGCGGGTGCGACCGGCGGCGAACTCTCCTTTCGTCTGGTCGCCGACGAGCGCCAGCAGGCCAACTCCTTCGTGGAACCCCGCAAATCTCTCGACCGGGCCAGAGTCTCGACTACGCATTCGGAAGCCGGTCCTCGATCAGTCGGCCGTGTTCAACGTGTTGTTTGAGACCAGCGAGGTTTGCCGCGAACCCTTTGGTCATCTCGCGCCGCATCATGGCTGCATCCATCATCGATCCGATCCAGCCCAGTCTCGGTGCATATGTCAGTTCGAACACGACACGGGTCGGTTCGCTCCCGGTGAGCGTCCACGTGCCGATGCCCTTGATCGGCATCCCGCCGATCACCTCGAGGGCGATCCGCTCGCGGTCGACCCAGTCAACGACGCGTTCATCGATGTGGCCCGGCCGATACGCATCGCATCGGCGCTCCGCCCCGACGCCTCCTGATCGTTCGGTCAAGAGCCGGGACGATTTCACCATCGGGCTGTAGCTGCTGAACCCATCGAGACGGGCAAGGGCGTTCCAGACCCGATCCCGGCTCGCTTCGATCTGGACTTCGTGCCTGATCGTTCTTCGCTTGGCCATCTGCTTCCTGCTCCGGTTGGGTCCTGATCTGGACGCTCAACGCAATGGAAGACAGTACGCTCTTCACTTCAGAATATCAAGTGCTACATTCATCAAGTGAAGTAAGCAGTATGGTGAGGGGATGCCTCAACGGAGCTACGAGCGACTGTGCGGACTTGCCCGAGCACTCGAACTCGTCGGCGACCGGTGGACCCTCCTCGTCATTCGCCAGCTCCTCACGGGTCCAAAGCGATACAACGACCTCCTGCACGCGTTGCCGGCGATCTCCACCAACCTGCTCGCCGAACGGCTGAAACGACTCGAAGCAGATGGGCTCGTCGCCAAGACCCCGATGGCACCGCCGATCGCCACAGCGGTCTATGAACTCACTGAGTTCGGGGCCGCCGTCGAACCGGCAGTCCTCGAACTTCTGCGGTGGGGATCGAGGCTGCTAGCCGATCCGGCCCGAAGCGATGAGCCGGCCGACCCGGACTGGCCGCTCTTCCCGCTGCGCTGGCTCGCGCTGCGACACGCCGCGGTCGAGCCTCTGCACATCGAGATCGGCATCGACCCCGACCTCCGCCTACACGTGCTGGTTTCGGGGAGCCGCGCCGACATCAATCAGCCACGCACGAACGGGGACTTGAGACTTCACGCCCCCTCGGCGCCAAGCCTCGCTGCCGTCTTTGCCGGAGAGGTCCCTCTCGAGGCAAGCACCCTCACGATCGAGGGGGACACCAGGTGGCTCACCGCCGCATTGCACTCCGCATACCCAACGCACTGATCATCAGCTCATCGGTCCCGCCGTCGGGTCTGAACCAGGCCCGCGGAGATCGGACATAGGAGCCACTGCCAGCCCACCTCGTCGGGCAACCAACCCGAAGGTCGCTGCGCTCGACACCCCGCTGACCAGCCCGAATCCAGTCCCGAAGCGTCGGCCCGACCGAGGGTGTCAATGCGGTTCCGAGCGCCCCGCCTTCCTCGAGACGGGAGATCACTGACTGGGTCGTCCCCATCCGTTCCGCCAGCTCCCGCTGCGACAAGCCGGCTTCGGTCCGCAGGCCGTAGATCAACTGCCCGAGGTCGAGGTCCTGCTCGACCCCGACCCGCGTCTCGGCCGATGGTTCGCCCTTGTGGTTCTTGATGTCTTCCAATCGGGAGTAGTTCGCAATCCCGGCGCCTGCCCGGATTCGCGATGTCCGAGCGCCCCGACTCCGCAGTCGCCAGGGCCGCGCTATTGATGGCCGCAGCGGTGCGCGGCGGCGACGTGACCGGGGTGATCTTTCACTCCGACATAGGCGGCGAGTTCGTCGGCGACCTGTTCACCAAAGCGTGTGACAGTCTCGGCGTGACCCAGTCGATGGGCCGGGTCGGATCCGCGTTGGACAACGCCGCGTCTGAGCGCTGGAACTCGACCCTCGAGCACGAACTGTTGTCGAGACAACGTTCGAGACCAAGGACCAGGCTCGCCGAGCTGTCGCCCGTTCGACGGTTCGGTGCCGGGTTGGCGGTTCGGGCCAGTCGAAGACCCGGTAGCTGCCGACGATGTGCGCCGGGTCGATCGTCGGGGTGGCAGCGCTGGTCGAGGGTGGCGCTGAAGGCGTTGAATGTGTCGAGGTCAAGGAGCGGGTTGGTGTCACCGCTGGTTTGGGCGACGTGTGTGAAGGTGCCGTCGTCGAGGCGAACGCTGAGGTAGCGGAGCCCGTGGGGGTTGTTCGGCTGCGAGTTGTTCGAAGACGTCCTCGACGAGTGCCTGGTTGGTGTCGGCGGCGGCGGGCCGTGGCCGGTACGCGACGACGATGGTGCTCATGGTTGCTCGGTGGTTTCGGCGGCGGTCTTGAGGCTGTCGGCGCGAGCAGCTCGAATGATTCGGCGAGGTCGGGGATGGCTTTGGTGATGAGCCCAGCGAGAGGCCCGGTGAATTGTTCGATCATCGAGAACTCGCAGCGATCGGTTCCGTGGTCGCTGATCGTGTCGGTGCGGCGGCCGGTGAACAGCCCCAGGGGCATGCCGTCTGACCACACCGTCCGGGTCGGCTCGTCCATCTCCACCACCTCGAGTTCGAAGGTTCGTTTCGGGTCGCGTCGGCGACCGAGACGAGTCGGATGCGTCCACCGGTGCGGATGGGACCTTGGCTGTCGATGACCGCCTTGTTCCAGTCGCGGTAGGTGTCGGCGTCGACCAGCAGACCCCAGACGGTGGCAGGCGGGGCGTCGATGGCACGGAAGACTTCGTAGCGTCGGGCTCCCGTCAGAGTGCCCGCATACGGTTGTTGCGGGCGTTGTGTTCGACTTCAGCGAGACCCAGGTGCTCGAGCACGGGCGGGACATAGTTGCCGAAGCGGCCGCGGTAGCCCTTGCGCAGTCCATACCAGCCGCCGACAGGGTTGTCGCCCGAACGGGCCCAGGCCTCGACCGTGCCAGGCGCTGCCTCCTTTTGTTCGTCGGCGTTGCCGAGCGCCATCCAGTCGCCGTGGGCAACAAGCATGGCGTGGAGATCCTCGACGCAACGAAGCCGGTAGCTCAGATTGGTCGACCCGACCCGGATCTTCAACGCCGGCGGGTCGGCGTCTTCGTCGCGCCACGCGTCGAACTCGGACTTGCCGGGTGGGGTGGTGAGGATCCACGGGTCCTCGGCGGTGCCGGTTCCTTCGACATGATCGGACATCAGGATTCTCCACGGTCGTGCCGGCAGCCCCGGCGGTTCTGATCAGCAGTCATCATGATCAACCATTCATGACACCATGTGTCATGAACGCCGAGAAGTTTCTCGAACCAGGATCGGAGCCGAGATGCGGGCGGGTCGACTGCTGAGTCTGTTGTTGTTGTTGCAGAACGGGCGCCGGTTCACCGCGGCCCAACTCGCCGAACGGCTGGGCGTGTCATCCCGCACGGTGCTGCGCGACATCGAGGTCCTGTCCGGCTCGGGCGTACCGGTCTACGCCACCCGCGGCCCCAATGGGGGGTTCGAGCTGCTCGACACGTTCGAACAGGCCGTACCGGCACTGCCGCCCGGACTGACCCCAGGCACTGGACCCGTACGCCGGGTCCGGGTCCGGATCGCGCCCGCTGCGCTGCAGATGGCACTGCTGACCGGCAGGCCCGAGGGCTGGAGGCCACGCCCCAACGCCGACCCGACGGTCGGTCGTCCGGACTGGATCGAGGGCTCCTTCCGGTTCGACTCCTACGACGCCGCCATTCGAGAACTCGTCGCGCTCGGCTCAGAAGTCGAGGTGTTGCTGCCCAAAGACCTGCGCCAGACGATGGCAGAAATCGGCTCCCGCATCGCCACCCTCCACCGACCCGCGTAGGCCGACACCGCCCAACGTCTGCGCCGCGCAGCCCACTGGCTGCTATTCCAGCGCCAGTCATCCCTTGCAACTGACGCGACGTGAGGTCGTACGGTCGATGGCATGAACAACAGCGAGCCCAACGTCTACAGGATCGGTGAGATCTCGGAGGCGACTGGCATGACGATTCGTACATTGCACTACTACGAGGAGATCGGACTCATTCCGGCGACCGCTCGCACCGATGCGGGTCACCGTTTGTACGGTCCAGATGCGCTCGAGCGGCTGTATCGCATTGCGTTTCTTCGCCAACTCGGACTACCGCTCGACGGGGTGCGGGCGACGATGGCGAGTGATCCCGGCGACGTGCGGGCAACGATGGTGACGCATTTGTCGTCCGTCGAGGGGCGGCTCGCGACGGAGAACCGGCTACGGCATCGGCTCGTCCATCTGATCGACGCACTCGATTCGAACCTCGCAATCCACGGGGCCGCTACCGGCGACCTCCTCGACGTCCTGGAGGACATGACCATGCTGGAGACCACGATCAACCGAAGAATCTCGATCCTTGTCTATGACGACATCGAAGCGGCACACGACTACCTGATCCGGGTGTTTGGGTTCGGACCGGGTGAGCTCACGCGAGACCCCGATGGAAATGTCGTGCATGCCGAGATCCAAGCTGGCGACGGCGAGTTCTGGCTCCATCCAGAATCGGCCGAGTTCGACCTGAAGTCTCCGAAGCATCTCGGTGGGTCGAGCAGCACAATGGCTGTGATGGTCGACGACGTCGATGCGCACCATGCTCACGCTGTCGAGCAGGGCGGCACCATCAGCTACGAACCGGTCGACCAGCCGTATGGCTATCGCGAGTACAGCGCCGTCGACCCCGAAGGTCACCTCTGGTCGTTCATGAAGCCGCTCAGCTGAGGAACGCCCGTCGCCGCCACAAGGAGCGAAGAGCCGGCAGTGGAGCACGCCCCCTTGAGAATCTTGCTCATCCGCCGACACTCCGCAAGATCTGGAGCGGGGAGAGTGCCCGGAATGTGAGCCGATCTGAGCGGTTTGGTAGCTCACCGAGAGATGTTGATATGGGTGGCTCGGGCGAATCGAGGGGGCTTGACGTGCTCAGACCCGACGGGCAATGAGGTGGAGGAAGAGCGGGATTCGAGACCACTTGCTTGTCGGATCGGTATCGGTGATCTCGTCAAGGCGTTCGATCATGAGTCCGTTCTCCGTGAGGAGGTTCGTGTAGATCGAGAGTGGCCGATGCATGCCATGAAAGGTCATGGTCAGTCCATCGCTCGCGACATCGTCGGCGTATCGGCGTGGGTGCATGTACGAGCCGTCGATAACGAACGCCGGAGGCTCGCCCGTTGCGCTGTTGCTCTCTCTCCAGTCGCCTGCCGAGTTGGTGGGGTGCACGATCGCAAGGTGAACTCGACCGCCCGGCCGAAGCACCCGTCTGACCTCAGCGATCGCGGCTTCGAGCCGGTCTAGGTCGTGGAATGACATGAACCCGACAACAACATCAGCGGCGTCGCCCGCGATTGGCAGCTGCGACGCGTTGCCCAGAACAGCGGGGTGCCCGCCTTCGTGTTGGACGCACGCTTCGACGAGTCGCGGCGACGCGTCGACGCCGACAACGTTGTGTCCACTCGTCGCGAGGTCTCGTCCAACGCGACCTTCTCCACAGCCGATGTCGAGCGTGAGGCGACCAGGCTCCGGTACCAGATCCAGGAATCGTTGACGGTGAAAGGTCCAATACGAATCATGGCCTGGGGTGCGTGCCCACTCGATCCAGTCGGCGGCGGAGTCATCCCATGCGTTCGCAAGCGATCGGTTCATTCCCTGATCCTGTCACTCGCGCGAGTTGCCGACTCGCAGAGGCGGGCGTCGTGTTGGCGTCCCGTGAGGTCGTGGAAGTAGCGAGACGGTCCCCGTGACGGGTGGGCCAACGTGTGATTCTTGGTGAGACCTGCGAAAGCACTCACTGAAGGAGACCACGCGATGACCCATGACGATGATGCCCGACTTGCTGACCTGCTCGCGCGGTTGGGCGATGGTGACACCAAGGAGCTGTTCCGGCGGCTGCTCGAGCAAGGGATGCAGGAACTGATCGACGCGGAGCTCACCGCCGCAATCGGCGCCGAACCCGGTGAACGGACCTTGGCCCGTACCAACCTGCGTAACGGGCACCGCCCGAAACTGGTGTCGACCCCTGCCGGCGACCGTCTGTAGCCTCGGTGCGTGGCGCACCACCCCGAGGTCTGATGTGACGAGGAGTGGCTGAGACGCGGGTGGAGGCGTCGTCGCAGCCGCTACGGGCGATGCTGGCGCGATCGGTGTGTAACCCGCGCCCATGGTCGAGCGTCCTGACCGCCGAAAGACAAACAACGGAGACGGACGTGACCTTCACCGAAACAGATGTGGACAACCTGGCCGACAAGCTCGCGGGGATGGACCTGACCCGCGAAGAGACAGCAGCGCTCGCGGACTTCATCACAAGAGCCGGCGACGGCGAGGTCGAGGGGTTCCTGCAGTTCGAGATCCAGGTGGGCGAGGCCAAGCTGGAGGCGGAGCGGTTGCGGGTCGGCCTCCGCCGGGCACTGGGGTTCTGGGAGAGCCTGCCCGCCGACCTCCAGTGAACGGGGCCAGATGGACTCCGAACACGACGAGACCCCAGGCTGCCCGAGACGCGCGGTGTGACCAGGGGTCTCAGCGTGAACGCCCCCTGGGACTTGAACCCAGAACCTGCGGATCGAGAGGCCGAGAATTTCTGGCCGGGAGAGACCGTGGAGTCCGGCTACCAGGGGTTTCGTCCACGTTGCGGTCCGGTCAATCCGGCCCGGGCCGGCACTGTGCCGAGAAGTTTGGCACCCACTTGGGCACCCGGCGATGAGTTGGCCTTCGATGTGCGAAGGCTCCTCATCGTCAGGTGACCATGCGCTGCCCGATCAGGAGCCTGGCGTGCCCCACTTCGGCCGGTTATCGAGCGGGTGGCCATTCGTAGATTGCCCCCGGCAACAACTCGCCCTCCTCGTCCAGTTCCGCAGGCCCGAGGTAGCTCCCCCCCAGGACCTCGTAGAATCGCCGCGCGGGCTTGTTCGCAGCCAGTACGACGGCCTCGACTCCTGAGGCGCCGGCACTCCGGAACGCATCGAGGCTCGCCGAGAGCAGTCGACGTCCGATTCCGTGACCTTGACGTTCGGAGGCGACGTACAGCGCATCGATCGCGCCTCGACCGTCAGGACCAAGCGTGCCCATCACCAATCCGACGACCGCGCCGGACTCCGTCGCGACGTAGATGTGCGACCGGGCGCTCGCCTCAGCGGAGATCTCGCTGAGCGTCCGCTCCCACGCTGCCGCTGAGTCGCTCACCGTCCATTCCTTCCGACGTCGTTCCCACAGATGGGTGGGAATCTGACCACGATGCGCATCGAGCCACGAAGGGACAATGCAGGTCGCCATGCTCTCGGCATCGGCGGGGGTGGCAGTCCGTACTTCCATTGCATGAGTCCTTGGTGTGGTGGCTTTTCCTCGCGGGTCCACCTGTGGGTGAGTCACCGGCGAGCTGCTCGGTGTGTCGGTCCAACTGCGCACCATGGAGAACCACACCGATGACTCTTGAACAGTCTGACATCGATGCCTGCGCGTGTTGCTCGACGCGGTGGGGGCTCGTGTTCGGTCAGCGGGTTGGGTTGGTCTCGTTGCCGCGGATGTCCTCGGCAAGGCGCAGGGTGTCGGGCGAAGGGGAAGCGTTGAGTTCGGTGGCGAGGATTTCGACACCGGCGAGGAAAGGGCGGCGCAGAATGCTCGAGGCGACGGTGGCGTGGTCGTTGTGGCGGATTGCGCCCCCGGCGCTGTCGAGTCGTCGTAGAGCGACTTCGAGGTCGACCCAGATATCCGCCGGCAGGAGCAGTTCGTGCGCGCCGCCCGAGGAGGTGAGCAAGCGCTGGCCGTCGAGGCCGGTCGTTGTGATGAGTGAGCGGATTCTGGAGACCACGGGAGCGAGTGCGCTCTTCCACTGCGGCGGCAGTGTCTCGTCCCAGACGATGTCGGCCAGTTGGTCGTACGACAGCGGGCGTCGCCCGGATGCCAGGGGACCTCCCGGAGTCGCATCCGACATCCGAGCGGCGGATGCACGGAAGGAGCGAAGTCCCCAACGAAGTGGTCGCTGCCATCCGAGCCGCCATCACCGACGCCTGAGCACCACCGGCGGCCCTTGCCTCGACGTTCGCACGTCGTCGAGGCCCGGTCTCCAACAGGCACCGGAGGACGAGACGAGTTCTCCAGGAACGCGAGCTCTGCCGCTCGACCGTACGAGCGTCGGGACCACACGACCCGATGCACTCGACGATCGCGGGGAGCGAGCCGTGACCTGGAACTCATGAACCCGCCGTCAGGCTTGCGTAGTGCTTCCATCCGGTTTGCCTCGGCCGACTCGAACGATTCATCGAGTGCCGAGGGTGTCGTCAGGTTGCGTAGTGCTTCCATCCGGTTTGCCTCGGCCGACTCGAACGATTCATCGAGTGCCGAGGGTGTCGTCAGGTTGCGTAGTGCTTCCATCCGGTTTGCCTCGGCCGACTCGAACGATTCATCGAGTGCCGAGGGTGTCGTCAGGTTGCGTAGTGCTTCCATCCGGTTTGCCTCGGCCGACTCGAACGACTCATCGAGTGCCGAACCCGGGTCGGCGGCATCCTGATCGGACTGGGTGACCGCCACGAGCGTCACCACTCCAACGAGGGCGGCTGTCGCGGCAGGCAACCAGATCGAACGCCGGCGTGACCGTGAGGACCGGGTGGCACGCTGCACGTCTTGTGCGGGGAGCCCCGCCGGGGTCGAGAAACCTTCGACCGGCGTCTCCTCCTTGGTGGTCTCGTTGGTCTCCTGAAACTTGTCGTGAACCAGCATTGCCTTCTCCGTGTTCTGTTGATCGAGCGACTCGTTCTGAGTCACCCCAACGGTCTCAACAGGGCGTTGCATTCAGCGTGCGAATGACCGTGGTCGGCCCATCCAAGGCGGCTCCATCGATCTGATGTCGACCAGATGGCCTCTCTGAGCAGGCGTTTCGCTCTGCCACGTCGTTGCAACATCGTTCGGGTTGGCTTTCCCTCGCTCCACTAGTCTCGATCAGAGGGGGTAGCAGATGCAGTTCGGAATACTTGGCCCGGTTCAGGTCTCGGGCCCCCCTGGCATCGTGGATATCGGAGGTGCCCGCCAACGACGGCTGCTCGCCGCGCTCATCTTGCACGTCGGCGGTGTCGCCTCGACCGACCGGCTGATCGACATCGTGTTCGAAGGCGAACCCCCGGCGGGAGCGACCACCACCATCCGCAGCTACATCGCCCGGCTTCGCAAGGCACTGGCTGACGCGTCGCCAGGTGTCGACGAGGTGATCTCGACCGAGCAGGGTGGCTACAGCCTGCGGATCGACGTCGATGCCATCGATGCTGCCCAGTTCGCGGCGCTCGATCGACACGGCTCGGCACCAATCCGGCGAGCGGGACCCGATCGGCGCTGCGGCCACGCTTCGTCAGGGACTCGCGCTGTGGCGCGGCGAGGCATACGGCGAGTTCGCTTTCGAGGAGTGGGCACGTCCCGAGGCATCGCGCCTCGAAGAGCTCAGGACGGTCGCTCTCGAAGAGCTCAACGATGCACTCCTCGCCTGTGGTTTGGCCCACGATGTCGTGTCGGCCACCCGCAGCCAGATCTCGGAATACCCGCTGCGAGAGAAGCTTCGAAGTCAGCACATGCTTGCGCTGTACCGTGCGGGGCGTCAGGTCGAGGCCTTGCGGAGCCTCGAGGAGTATCAGAGAGAGCTCGTAGAGGTCGGCCTCGAACCATCCGACGACCTGTTGCGAGTGGGGCGCAGCATCGCATCGCACGACCCGGCACTGCGTCTCGACTCACCCGCCGGGCAACCGTTGCGCGGGTATCGAGTGGGTACGGCGCTCGGAGAGGGTGCTCACGGTGTCGTGTACCGAGCGGTGCAGCCGGGCGTGGGCCGCGAGGTTGCGATCAAGACGATCCGCGCCCAGCTGGCGAACGACGCTGATTTCATCCGGCGTTTCGATGCTGAGGCGCAACTCGTGGCCAACCTCGAGCACGCCAACATCGTTCCGATCTACGACTACTGGCGCGAGCCCGGTGGGGCCTACATCGTGATGCGCTTGCTGGCAGAGAACCTCGGCACCCGACTCGCCACGGGCCCGATGAAGGTCCCGGCGGTGACGACGATTGCTCGTCAGCTCGGCAGTGCCCTTGCGGCGGCCCACCGAGCCGGCGTGGTGCACGGTGACATCAAGCCGAGCAATGTCCTGGTCGACGAGTCGAATGCCTACCTCGCGGACTTCGGCGTCGCCACACTCGTCGAGTCGACCATCGGTGACGGCTCGGCGTACCCATCGTCGGGATACGAATCCCCGGAGCTGCTGGCGGGCGAGCCGCCGACACCGGCCAGCGACCAGTTTGCGCTCGCCGTGCTGGTCTTTCAGCTTCTGACCGGTCAGCTCCCGTTCGGCACCCGGGCGATCGCCACGCCGCACGATCGGCTCCCGTCGATGCACGTCCAGCGTCCCAGTATCCCCGTGCTCGCGGACGAGGTGATGTGGAGGGCGGCCGCATGGGACCCCGCTGATCGCTACCCCGATGTCGAGACCTTCGTCGAGCATCTCGAAGCCGCACTCGCCGGTGGCGCCGAGCCGAAGCGTCGGGACCACGAGCTCGCCAATCCGTACCGGGGGCTCCGGCCGTTCACCGAGGTCGATCGTGCGGTGTTCTTCGGACGAGACTCCGTCGTCGAGGAACTCGTCGAGCGACTCGCACGACCCGGGGTCGATGGGCGCTTCGTCGTCGCAATCGGTGCCTCGGGAAGCGGGAAATCGAGCGTCGTGCGTGCCGGGCTCCTGCCGGCACTTCGGGCCGGTGCGGTCCCGGGTTCGCACGGCTGGATGATCGCCACGATGATGCCGGGCTCCGACCCGTTCGGCGAGCTCGACGCTGCGCTGCGCTCGGTCGCCACCAGCGACTCGGGGTTGCGCACAGCCGACCCCGACGAGCTGGAGGTGGAGCGGATCCTCGATGCTGCCGTGCTGCCGACCCAACCCGTGCTCCTCGTCATCGACCAGCTCGAAGAGCTGTTCACCCAGGTCGAGGACGAGTCGACGCGTCGGCACTTCATGGGCGGCCTCACCCGGGTGCTCAGCCGTGCCAACGGCAACCTGCGGGTCGTTGCCACACTCCGGGCCGACTTCCTCGACCGACCACTGCGCTACTCGGAGTTCGGTCAGCTCGTGAAGAACGGCGGGGTCACTGTCGTCGGCATGTCCGCGGCAGGAGCTCGAGGCGGCAGTGACCCGTCCGGCTGCCGGTATCGGCGTCGAGGTGGAACCTGCACTCTCGACCCAGCTCGTGGCCGACGTGGTCGACCAGCCCGCAGCATTGCCGCTGCTCCAGTTCACCCTCACCGAGCTGTTCGAGCGCCGGCCCGGAAGCGTGCTGACGCTGGAGAGCTACCGCGAGCTCGGCGGCGTCGACGCCGCTGTTGCCGGACGAGCCGAGGCGGTTTTCGAGGAGCTCGATGGCGAGGAGCGGGAGCTGGCCCGACAAGTGTTCCTACGTCTGGTCAGCGTCGACGAATCACGGTCGGTGAGCAGGCGCCGCGCCCTCCGCTCCGAGCTCATCGCAACGGCGAAGGATCCCGGTGCGGCCGCCGCAGTGATCGACGCGTTCGCCGCGTCCCGCCTCCTCACGTTCGACCACGACCCAGACAGCCGCGAACCCACGGTCGAGATCGCCCACGAGGCGCTGATCACCCAATGGCCCCGGTTCGGCGGCTGGGTGGCGAGCGCCGGTGACGGGCTCCGCATCCAGGGCCAGATCGCGGAAGCCACCCGCACGTGGGAGCGGCAGGGTCGAGACGAAGGCGACCTCTATCGGGGCCTACGACTGGAGAGCGCTCTCGAGTGGATCGGCGACCAGCCCGACGCCCTCAGCCCGTTGGAGCGCGAGTTCGTCTCGACCAGTGAGCAGGTACGGCTCGCTGAGCAGGAGGCCGAGCGCGCGACAGGCGGATCAAGACCGTCGGACCAACCGGCGGCTGCGCCAGCTCCTCGCCGGGGCAGGACTGCTCCTGGCGGTGGCGCTGGTGGCCGGGGGCATCGCCATCCGTCAACAACGGCGCGCCGACGACGAGGCGGCTGCTGCACGCGAGGCCACGGCCGAGGCGGTGCGTCAGAGCGAAGTGGCGGTGGCGGCGGTCGAGGACGCCGACCTCGCCACCTTGATCAGCCGCTCTGCAGCGCAGACCGTCGAGAACCCTGAGGTGTCGATGCTCCTTGCCCTCGAGGCGAATCGACGATCGCCGGGGTCCGAGACCGAGCAGGCCGTGCTGAACGCCCTCGGGTCGAGCCGGATCCCGAATCGAGTGGCGACGTTCCCCGGGCTCGAAGTCGGCGATTGCCAAGGGCCCACACTTCTCAGCAGCGATGCGCTGACGGGATTCGCCGTCATCGATGGTCGGCTGGTGAGCCTCGATCTGACGACTGGGCTGGTCAGCGATCACGGCCCGGCGACCGAGGAGTGCGGCGTCTGGTTCGGCGACCTGGCCAGCGATCGAGTCGTGATGGGAACGCTCGACGGCGAACGAAGCTGGATCGGGTCTCTCGGCGATCCGAAGGCGATCGAGCTGGAGCAACCCAGCCCGATGTTTCTGTTCCCCACCGACACGTCGGCCGACGTGGTCGCCTTCGTCGTGGAAGCCGAAGGCCTGCCGATGGTCATACAGCTCTTCGACGCCACGACCGGCGAACGGATCGGCGAACCGATCGGCGGCGGGAATCTCTCGTATCTTGCCGTCGACTCGACCGGCTCGTTCGCCGCAACCGCGTTCCAGGCGATCGATTCGGGGAGGGCAACGGTCGCCTGTACGTGGTCGACGCCACGACCGGCGAGCAGCTGTATCGGGTCGACACCGCTGCGCCCGCCGCCAGCATCGCCTTCGACCCGAACACGCTGGAGTTGGTCGCAGGCATGGTCGACGGCAGCGTGATGACCGTCGACCTCGTCACCGGCGACTTGGTCTCGTCCGTCGCCACCACGGCCACCACCCCGGTGGTCAGGATCGGTGTTCGCCCCGATGGTCTGATCGTCACCGCGTCGAGTGGGCGGATCGAACTCGTCGACCGACGTACCGGACCGACTGGCGTCGTGGCCGAGGTCAGCGACGTCGTCGACGGCGGCGTACGACCGGATGGCACGGTCGTCACGCTCGGGACCGACGGCATGTACGAGGTGATCGAACTGGAGGGCAACGCGCTCGTCGAGCGGAGTTGGCCGATCGATGGTTTCGTCCGCGTCGCGTTCAACGATGGTAAGGCAGGTCTCCGCCGTCAGGCGAACGATCCCGTCGAGATCGTCGACCTCGTCACCGGTGTGCGCACCGAGATGGAGCTCCGCACCCCGGACGGCAAGCGCTTCCTCGCCGAGGGGGTGTATCCGGAACCTGACGGGGTGTGGGCGATCGCGTGGAGCGGGATCGTGGCCCGCTGGGAGGGCGAGACGATGGTCGAGAGGATCGACTTCCCGGGCGACATGTTCTCCTGGACACGTTTCGACGACACGCTCGCCGTGCTCAGCCCGGGCGCAGACGGCAACCCGGAAGCGAACCTCGTCAGCCTCGTCCACGACGACGCTGGCGTTCTGTTCACCGTGCCTGCGCCCAATGGCTACAGCGTGCATCCAGCGCTCGACGGAGGGCTGCACGTGTTCGACGAAGACGGCTCCTTGCGAACCTACGACTCGAGCGGCGAGCTGATCGGTGAATTCACCACCGGAGCCGAAAACCCACTCATCAACACGATGGATCCATCGAGCGGCGTGCTCGCCGTCGCTTCCGAACTGGGCGGCGTCGTCGTCATCGATCCCGAACAACGATACCGTGGAAAACCTTCTCGGAACGGACGAGATCGCCAACCTCGGGTTCGCTCGCGACGGCCAACTCCTCGTGATCACCGCCGGCGATGGCACCGTCAGAATCTGGGATCTCGTTCGCAGGGAACCTGCCGGACTCGTCTGGAATGGCACGGTCGGCGCGTTGTTGTCGTCTCCCTCCTGGTACGACGAAGCCAGCGACTCGATCTGGGTCTTCACCTCGGGTCGATTGCTCGAGATCCCACTCGACCCCCAGCGGTGGGTGGAGCGTGCCTGCGACATCGTCGGCCGAGATCTCACGTCCGAAGAATGGCAGCGCTACGTCCCCGGCGACGAAGACGCCCAGTCCGCCTGCGCCTGAGCATCCCGTCCCGATCCCAGACCCGTGCGAGCGATTCCATCTGTCCCGGGCCCCTTCGGCCCACTCGGAGCACGAATTTGCGGGGATGGGACGGAACACGATGGGAAGAGCGGTCACCTGCGGTCGCTCCGGGCCGACAGCACCACCATGATTGATTGGTCGAATCGTTGGAGGGCTGCCTCGGCCTCTGAGGAGACGCGGTCAACCTCGGCGACCACGGCCCGCAGGATCTCGTCGTGGCGGGTCAACGCCGCCCGCATGTCGGTGGGGTGGGATTCCCACAGACGCGTCGAGTCTTCGACGTCGGGGTTACATCACAATTGGCCGTTGTTGAGCCGCCGCCTCGCTTGCGGTGTGCGGGTCGCCGACGGGTTGTGGGCGTCGCTACCAGAGCGTGGGATGTTCGCAGGGGACTGCCGCTCCCCGAGGTGACGGGTTGGTTCAGGCGGCGAGTGCCGGTGATGCTTTGGCGCAGGGATGACGTGGGGTTCGGGGAGCGGGGGTTTCGGTCGCCTCCGCCCGGACCGTCAAGATCGATTGACGTTGACCTGGTGGGTGCCTATGACCTCTTGGTGGACATCGAGGCGAGCGCACGCGAGCACGGTGTTTCCGACGACGACATGGTGCATGCGATTCGTAACCATTGGCGGGCGTTCGAGATCGACGATCCAGCGGTCACAATGTTCGTCGGGCCGTCGCTTCGTGCGAGCCCGTTGGAGATCGGTGTGGTGACCGATGATGAAGGTTCCGCGGTGATCGATGCGATGCCGGCGAGGGGCAAGTTCTTGAAAGGGTCGAGGAAGCCATGACGAAGTCTCGAGTTGATCGAGCAGCGGCTCTCGAGGTGTGGGCTGACGCCCACCGACGCGGCTCGGGCAGTGGTGCCGTGTAGAAAGCGGGGACCTTCCAAGTAGGTCCTCGATGAAGCGTCAGCGGCCAGACCCACCCCTGTCGGCTGATGTCGCTCGGGCGGTGCGGTGGTGGGCGATATGGGTTCGCTTAGCAACGTCAGTGGGGCCGATCTGCGACGGTGTGCGGTCCGGAGGACGTTCGACACTGGCGACCGATCAGCGAGGTGCGCGACGGTCGGGGCAGCGGAGGTGCGTCATGGGTACCGCTCGATGGTTGGAAGCGACTCTGGTATTGGTGATGGCGGCAGGGTGTACATCTGCGAACGAACCGGCGACCGCGCCCGCCTCGTCGAACACCGTCGCACCAGAGCCGTGGGGTGAGCAGGCGGTCGCGTGGTTCGATGCGCTCGAGGAAGCAGCGGCGAACGGGGTGGAGCACTTGCCGCCGTTCATCGCGGCCGATCTGGTTTGGGAGGATCACGTCAACAACAGCTTCATCCGTGGTGAGGACGACTGGTTCGCCGATGCCGACGAGGATGACTTGTGGGACTTCTTCCTGCCCCGGGGCGGCGCCACGTTGTTCGTGTCGGCTGATGGGGTACTGAGCCAGCGGATCATCTCGTATCTCAACTTTCCGATTTCCTGGCTCGACACGATGGTGGTCGGTTCCGACGGGTTGAGCTACTGGTCGAGGGCCGGGTCGATCGATGCTGGGCGTTACTACCAGCCCTCGGAAAGCGACTACGACCTCTCTGACGCCGTGGCGGACCGTTGGGTCGCGTTGTGGAACGGCTCCCCGGACCTCGATGCAGCGTCGGTGTACGTGAATGACGCGGTGATCTCGGACAACTTGCTCGGTGAGTCCGTGTCGGGTCTGGTTGCGATCGACCGGTCGGCGGCGCTGGGTTCGTGGCCGTCCGTCGGGTTGATCTCGATCGCCGACCTGCCCGAAGGAGGCGGGCGCGCCGTGCACGGAACGCCTTCCGACGAAGACCGGATGCGCGCTGAAGAGCTGAGGCTGGTGATCGAGGTCGACGACGGCTCTGGCTGCCCGGGTCTGATGGCGGTGGCCTTGGGTCTGGACGGCGAACAGGTCGCTTGGGAGCGGCGCTACCACGACATCGTGTCGGTTCGACGCTGCTACGACCCCGCCTCCCTTCAGACTGGATGGTGGGACGAGCTGCAGATCCCGAGCTCCGTGGTCGCCGTGTGGACTGGCACCTTCTCGTACGAGGACGTGACGGTCGAGGTGTTCAACGGCACACCTGAACTGGACGGTTTCCTCCAGTGGGGTTTCTCCCGGTACGAGGCGGCAGGTCTTCCTCTCCCCCAGGTGTCGTCGGTCACGTTCCTGCACGCCCGATCGGCCTGCTACAACCTGGGTGGCCAGGCCTCGACCACGGCGGAGGGGACGAGCATCACACTCTGTCGCACACCGGAGGACATCTGTCTCGATGACGCCTGCGCCGACTGGGTGGCAAGCTCTCGTCAGCTCTGGCTGCACGAGCTCGCTCATCCCTGGCTCGACGAGCACGTCGATGAGGCAACCCGCACAGCATTTCTCGAGTTCGTCGGACTTCCACGGTGGGCCGATCAGAACGATCCATGGCAGGAACGGGGCGTGGAGCGAGCCGCCGACGCCATCGCTTTCGGCCTCATGGACGAGCCCGTGGAAATCGCGCCCGAGCTCCACGCCGAGTGCGACGAGCGCGTCGCCGGCTTCCGTGTCCTTACCGGCACCGACCCGATCGCAGCGTGCCCGTGAGGGCCGAGCACTCCGCCAGGCCGCCAGCAGCCCACACCGAGTGCTCGATATCGACAGCGACCACAATGATCCGTCGGCCGCTCAGGATCCGGCAACACATTCGCCGACAGGTTGAGGTGACCCGCACAGAATGCGCACTCGATAGCCAGGTCGACGGGCCCTCTCAACCCCGCGCACACGTGTGGTCCCCAGCGCAGTGCTCGATAATCACCACGGCGCGAGGGCTGCCTGGTCGAGCAGATCCGGCAATCGCGCTGAGTGCTGCCAGCCTGGTTGCAGGGCTTCGGACCGCTCGATATCGCGTGTCGATCTGATCGGCAGCCAGGCCGGTTCCGTCGTGAGCTCGAGGCGGGCCGTTGGAGCCGGTGTCTGGCTGTGAGGGTAGAGGGCGAGACGAGCGCTGGGACTGCGATCCGTTCGCGCCGGCGTGGCAACATAGGGGCATGGTCGCGATTGAGATCCGGCGGGCGGCCCCGGATGATGCCGATGCTGTTGCGGCCTATCACCACCGCTGCTTCGCGAACACCTTCGCCTCGCAATTGCTCGCCGGGGAGCTTCGGGCCCCCGATCTCGACTGCACCGGGCGCAACTGTGCGATTGGTTCCTGCCCGAGTCCGGGTTCGAGACGCGTGTCGCCGTGGTCGATGGCGCGCCGATTGCCCATTTCACGGTCAGCGGCAACCAGCTCGTCCACCTGTTCGTCGAGCCCGACCACCAGGGCATGGGAATCGGCCGACTGTTGCTTGCACAGGGGGAGGCGATGATCGCCGCAGGCGGCCACAAAGGCTTGGAGTTGCACGCCCGGGTCGACAACGTCGCTGCGGTCGCGTTCTACGAGGCGGCGGGATGGACCGTGACCGGTCGGTTGGTTCACACCGTCGAGCACGGCATCAGCTACGACGAGCACGTCCTCATCAAGCTCTGCCCGTAGCGGTCGGGTGGGACTGCCGTGCGGGGAGTGGTTGGTTCAGCCAGCGAGTGCCGTCTGAGGGGTCGCGAGTGTCTCGTACCCGATCGGGATCACTCGACCGAGAGTGGCTTGGCGGCGCCAGTGGCATGTGCGTTTGATCCAGGCCGCGATTGCGATCGGCAGGTTGTCGCAAATCGCTCAGCGTCGGCGCCGGTACGAGGGTGCGGGCTGCACCAAATCGAGTCTAGGCCTCCTCTTCGTGACCGGTCGGCACCAACTGTGCCGACCGGTCACACCCAGGGCCGGGATTGAGTCCGATCGGGTGGTCCTGGCAACGGGCCCGACGGATTTCTCGACCGAAGTCACTGGGGCGTTGCAGCCGAGTCACCCAGTGACGACCATGATCCCAGTCGAACAGGCTGCAAAACGATGGGGGACAGGGAATGGCGCCGGTGATCGGAGTGGAAGAACGGAGGTCAAGGTCGGAGATGGACGCCTTCGACCCGCGCACGGCCAATGAGCGCTTGGCACGGCCCGTTCCTCCGACGCTTCTGCCTGACTGGTGCCGATAATGCGCCCGGATCTGGCCACCGATCAACCCTTCCAGCCGGACCCGTATCGCGACTTCCGCGCACACGGGCATGTGTGGATGGCTCGCGGCGACTCCCAGTTTCCCCTCGTGATCGGTTTCGACGACGTTCGGCGTACCGCTCGCAACTGGCACACCTTCACGAGCGACACGCCGTGCGAGGTCCCCATTCCGCACGAGCACGATGTCCGATCGGTACGGCAGCTTCCGATCGAGGTCGATCCTCCACTCCACACGAAGATGAGGAACCTGGTCGAGGAGCGCTTCTCTCGGGAGGCTGTCGAAGCCCATGCGCCGCTGGTCAGGAAATTGGCCACGACCGCGCTGCGCGCAGCTGTCGAGCGGGGGTCGATCAATGTCGCCGACGATCTGGCTCTTCCGATCGTGAACTACTCGCTCGCAGCGACCCTCGGCCTTCCCGAGGACGACGTGCCAACGTGGCTGGCGTGGGGAACCCACGTCTTCTACCGCAACAGCTCTCGGAAGACGCCGAACCGCCAGCTTGACGATTACCTCGAGCGTCGCGTCGACGATGCGCTTGAGGGCAACGGGATCGGGATGTTCGCAGAACTCGCTGCTGCGTCAGTCGACGGCCAACCATTGGAGCGAGACGAGCTGCTCGGATTCGGGAATCTGATGTTTGCCGGGGGCCGCGACACGGTCGTCGCAGGAATGGTTAATGCCTTCGTCGCAATCGCGCACATCCCTTCGGCACTCGACTGGATCCGCAACGACGTGAAGCACGCCGAATCTGCCGTCGAAGAGATCCTTCGTGTCCAATCGCCGCTCCCGCTCATCGGCCGCCACACGAGTTCGCCCGTCCAGTTGGGCGACCTCGACCTGCCGGAAGGTGCGCTCGTCGGCCTGGGTTTCGCAGCGGCCAATCGGGATCCGAGCGCGTTCCCTGACGCCGACCGGTGCCGCCTCGATCGGCAACCGAATCGGCATGTCGCATTCGGACACGGACCGCACACCTGCATCGGGGCACGACTGGCGCGAATGGAGATGCGTGTCACGCTCGAGTGCCTTGCCGAGATTGCTCAGGGCATCACAATCATCGGAGATCTTCATCGCCGGCACGCAAACGTCGCAGGAAGCGCCGCCGTAGTCGGATTCGAACACGTCGAATCGCGACTGGTCCCCCGTTCCACCGACGAATCAGATCGAGTTCCCACGTGAACGACGCAGATCGATTCGACGTCGCCGCGGCCTGGGACTCCCGTTCAAAGCAGGAGGGCGAGGTCCGGCCGGATGTAGCGCAGGTGTGCCCACTCCTCCTCGAGGATCACGCGCACGCAGTCACCGACGGTGGGATGCCAGTCCCCGCCGCCCCACGGGTTGTCGCGCTCCTCGGCGAGCAGCTCCGGCGTGGCCGTGGACAGGAAGTCGGTCACCAGCCGCTGCCTCTCGGCTCGTACCGCAACGATGTCGTCGAACGTCGGCTCGTCGGTCCGGAAGATCGACATGTCGAAGCCCGTCTCGGCTGCCCCAGCGAAGATGAGGCCGATCTCGTGGAACGGCTGTTCCATGCCCGTGATCCCGCCGCGTGGCCAGGCGTCGGTTGCGAGCACGAGTTGACCAGCCCAAAGCGTTGTTGTCGAAAGGCTGCAACCCCGGAGGCAACCCCCACGGGAACCGGCGGCGCAACGCACCGAAAGAGGAGCGCCTGCGCTTCGCTGCCTCCTGTCGCGCCGCGATGGGTTCGATCTCTGCCGGCGGTACCGGTGAACGGCTCGCCGCGATGTCATAGGCGCAGCCCGGTCCCCCCTCGAGCCCGGTGAATCGCCCCGATGCCGGCGGCTGCTCTGGCCGGGGAAGACCGTGCAGTCCGAGGACCAGGGGTATTGTCCACGCTACTGCCCGGCCAATCCGACCCAGACCGGCCAGTAACGAGCAGTTTGGCACCCACTTACGCACCCAGCGACGTGGACTTCGACGTGCGAAGACTCTTTGTGGGTGGCGTTGATCTCGCCGGCAAGGCCGATCGGGTGTGCCGATCTCGCACCCTCGGAGCGGCCGAGGCCTCGCAGGTTGTGAGCGCTTCGGGCAGCCCACTGATGTGCGCTACTCCCGGCATGATGGGATGGTGAGGGTGGGGCTTGGTGCTGCGAGTTGGGCGTCGTTACCGAACACAGTTGTCGGTTGGGCACACGTTGAGGACCAACTCGGTGCTGGTCTCGGTGACAAGCAGGGTTGTCTTTGCGGTGATGGCGAGGTTTCGGACTTGTCCGGTGATGTCGAGCGAGCCGGTGGTGTAGGTGGTGCGGGCGGGATCGGCGCAACGGGAGTAGTAGGTGATTTGTTGGTCGGGGTCGGTCCATGCGAGTCGAGGGAGTTGGTCGGGGCCTAGGGCGGCGACGGCACCTTGTATGCCGGTGGCGATGATGTTGACCGTGCGGTTGGTACAGGTGTGGTCGTCGCATCCGACGACGATCACTCTGTCGGGGAGGTCCTCGACGTCGCCTTCGCTTCCATGGGTATTGCGAGCGTTCACGATGACCGTCAGCCCGATGTCGGTGACGAGTGGTGGTTGGACTTCGACGGTGACCCCGGGTTCGGTGTCGAGGACTTGGGTGAGTTGTGGTTGCTGGTCACAGGTCGGGTCGGAACAAGCGGCCAGCCAGACATCGGTCCTCGGTGGTTGCAGGCCGCCGCTATTGACCAATTCTTCGAGGGTCAGCAAGGGGTTGCCGTCGGGGGTGAAGCTCAACACGGGCTGGCCGATGTCGGGGCCAGGGAGAACGAGATCGCCGTTGGTGGGCGGGCAGTACTGGTCGCGGCATTCGAGAAGGGTGATGCCGCTGGGTCCTCCAGCGGCCAGGTACCGGCGACCGTCGGTGGACGTGGCGAAACTCGGCGAGGCGAGCCGTGCGCGGCCGGAGATGTCCACCGAGTCGGTGTCTTCACAGTCGGGGTCATTGCACCAGGCAACGTCCTCCTTGGGTTCTTGTTCGAACTCGCTGGTGGGGTCTGTTGCGACGTAGATCACCATGGGCCGGCCGTCGCCGCTGAATCCGACAGCCCTGAGCAAGGTGATTGCGAGCGGTGAGACGTCGGCGACCGTGTGCGTCTCCACCTCGGGGCAGGCCGGGGCATCGCAGATGGCATGACGACCGTGCTCGACCCGGTGACGTAGACGACACGCGGGCGGCCATCGTCGCCGACGAACAGAGCAGGGGAGTGGTCGGTCGGTGGAGAGTCTGACCGGGGCAGGTCTGACCCGGGCAACAAGATCCGGATGAGGCCGGGACCGTCGGGCGGTCGTGCTGGTTCGGTTGTCGTGGCCGCCTCGCTGGTCGGCGGTGACGTGGTTGCCCCGTCGGCCGGCAGCGTTGTCGTTGCCTCTGCGTTGCTCGCTTCGGGCCCGCGGTCATTTTCGTCGCCGCTCCCGCAACCGCTGACGATCAAGAGCCCATTCGTGACCGCAACCCCATGGCCCCGCTCGAGCGCCAGGTAATCCGACCGAGGGGTCGGCTCAGTCGGCGTTGACCTCCACCACGACCTTGCCGAGGGCGCGGCCCTCGCCCACGTAGCGCAGTGCTTCGGGCACCTCCTCGAGAGCGAACGTGTGGTCGATGTGGATCCCGACCTGTCCGGCGACGCAGAGTGCGGCAAGCGGCTCGAAATGCGACGGCCCCTCGCGGACTGCCAGCACGCCGATCCGTCGACCCGTGAGCCGACCGACGATCGCGCCGATCGTGACGACTCGAATCAGTGTCGGCACCGACCCGCCGACACAGCGATACCGGCCACCACGAGCGAGCGCCCTCCGGTAGGCGAAGACCGAGCGATGAGCGACGAGATCGAGGATCCGGTCGTACGGCTCGGCGCAGCGGGTGAAGTCGTCGCGTCGATAGTCGAGCACCTCGTCGGCGCCCAGCGACCTCATGAAGTCGAGTTTGCCGGCGTTGTCGACAGCGGTCACGTGGGCGCCCGCCCGCTTCGCCAGCTGGATCGCGAACGAGCCCGAGCCACCGCCCGCCCCGTTGATGAGGACCCGCATCCCTGGCGTTACATCGGCGGTTCCCTGCAGTGCGATCGCTGCCGCTTGTGGGATCGTCGACGCCTCGCTGAACGTCAGTTGTTCCGGCTTGGGGGCGAGGGCCGATTCGGGCGCAACGGCGTACTCGGCGAAGCCGCCTTTCAGCCCGAGGTTGTCGCCGTACACCTCGTCACCCGGTCGGAACCGGGTGACGTCGGCGCCGACGGTCTCGACTCGCCCGGCGATGTCCGAGCCGAGCGTCGAGCCGAGCCGGTGTTCGAAGTCCTCCGATGCGGGCGTAGAACGGCGAGCCGCGCAGGCATTCCCAGTCGCTCAGGTTGAGCGACGTCGAGGCAACCCGCACGAGCACCTGGTCGGCGCTCGGTACCGGCTTCGGCACGTGGTCGACCCGAAGCAACTCGGGCGGGCCGTAGCGGTCGTAGACGACGGCCCTCACACCGGCCCTCGATCGGATCGGCGCACGGCGTGCCGGTCGATGTTCTCGGACTCGTTCACGCCGTCGAGTATCGCAGATTCGTCAACGGACGAGCCCACCGTCGGTGCCTACCGCTGGGGCTCGAGGTTGCCAGGGTCTGGAGTGCACCGGGCAGCGAGCCTGCGCTCACCCACCGCCTGCGCGTGTCGCCGTGAATCGTGGACGCGCTGTCGCCGTTCCGAAGCTGCCGCCGAGGTCGACGGCGACGTCGACCTGCCAGGTGATGGCGTCGGGGTCGGACGCGTCGAGACCCTGGGCGGCGTAGAACGCAGTCGAGCCGATCACGATGTCGCTGCACAACAGAGCCGGGACCGGGCAGTCGACGACCGTCTGGGTGCCCGTGCCGCTGGTGAGGTCGAAGCTGCCCGTCGTGTAGATGTGCCCATACCCAAGCGCGTTGTCGACCTGCTGGTCGAGCGCGAAGGTGAGCCGGTCGCCGTCGACGCACCGCGTCGCCGGTGTAGGTGTAGTCCGAGTCGGCGATGTCGCTGTCCCGCCCGACCAGCGAGCCGTTGCCGGTGATCGTCGTGGGTCCGATCCTCGAGGCCGCTGAATTCGGCAGCTCGTCGACCGGCACCTTGAGGTTCTGCCAGCGCTTGACGACGTACTCCTGCGCGTTGTCGCGGAAGAAGACGAGGGCTCGGCGTCGCGTCGACGAAGTCGCTCCACGGCGTCGATGAACGCGTTGACGTCGACCTGGACCGGCCGGTGAACGGGCACGTCGAGCGTCTCGGCGTCGTAGTAGAACTTGTCGCAGACGCCGTTGAGGTAGCAGACGTTGTCACCGGCCTCGATCCAGTCGAGCGACAGCGGCTCATCGGTGGCTCCGGCCGTTGTCGAACGAGGCCTCGAAGGTGATCGTCGCCCGAGGACAGCCGGGTGCTCAGCACGCCGTCGGCGAGCCCGTGCCGCACGACGCTCGGCAGGTTGATGATGCTGACCGGATCGAAGCGCCACCTCCTCGGTCATCAGGTCGAGCGACCATCAGGTTCGGGCGCCCGCTGCCGTCGTCGACGTAGACGCTCCACTCGGCACGGGTCCCCTCGATCGCGTCGTCGACCTCGAAGATCGACAGGGTGAGGTAGTACCCGTCGGTCGCCGCCCTCGAGGAGGCTCGTGTCGGGCGAGGCTGTGACCGGGCGGCAGATCCGAGCGCAGCCTCCATGCGGCTCGGGATCGGTGATCTCGAAGTTGTAGTAGGTCGACGGCGTCTCGTTGGAGACCCGGAAACCGCACGAGCGCGTCGGCCTGGCCGCGGAAGAGCTGCTCGACCGCCCTGCGCATGAGCCCCACCTGGTGCCCGTTGTTCACGAAGCCGAGCAGCTCGTCGCGCCACTCGGGCGTGATGTCGAGGTGCTCGGAGTCCGAGGTTGGCCATCGGCGAGGCGACGTACTCCAGGGTGTTCACGTAGTACACCGCGTCCTTGACGTCCGGCTTGAGGTACTGGGCCCAACGCGAGTTGTCGGTGATCGATGATCTGCGCCGGGTCGACGAAGTAGGCGTCGTCGGTTGAACGTGGTCGCGTTGTACAGGACGCGATCGTACACGCCGTGCGCCCAGTAGATGTAGTCGTTCCCGATGGCCATCTCGCGGGTGAAGCGCGCGACTTCGGCGCTGGTCGGGGTCGGGCATCGGGAAGCGCGACTCGAAGACCGGGACTCCATCTCCCGTCGATGCGTCGCACGCTGGTCACGACCTCGCCGTCGACGAGCTGGTGCGAGAGCGGTTCGGCCGGGGTGAGCAGGTTGCCCGAGTCGGCGGACACCTCCTCGGCAGCGCGTCGACGACCATGAACCGGGGGCGCTGTCCCGGCATCGGGATCGGCGCCCGGTCGGTGGACTCACGAAGACGTCCCACTCGGCGCGGGCCCCGCTCGACGATCGAGCCGCCGCCCCCGTTGTAGAGGTTGAGGGCGAGGAAGTAGCTCGCCCTCGGGCGGGTCGGATCTCGAGGAAGCGGGTGGGGGCCAGCGAGAACCCGGCGGGGAGCTCGGTTGGCCTCGAAGGCCTCGATCGCAGCCTGATCCCGGAACTCCCAGCGGATGAAGACCGACCCCGGCGACGGCGGTGTGTCCCGTCGAGCTTCGCTCTTGACGAGGAGGTCGAACCAGGCGCGGTTGCCGGGGTTGAACACATCCTCGGCGTAGTCGTGGGCTTCCATGCCGACGAACAGCTTCTTGAACGATGTTGCGCGACGCGACCACGTCGTCGGAGAAGCGTCGAGCGCTGGCGGGAGGACCACCACCTGGCCGAGGTCGCCGACGACCGGGTCGCCGAGCGTCAGCGGCTGCGCCGACGCCGCTCCTCCGCCTGCGTCGAGGCTCGGTCGAGCGCGTTGTACGTCTCGACGAACTCGGCGGCGTTCGAGGTGTGGAACACCAGCTCACCGGCGACGTCGCCGTCGACGACGTCGAGCGCACCGCTCATCACGGCTGCGGCCCGGAGCGATCGGTCGGGCGTGACGTCTCCGAACAGCGCGGGCAGCCCGTAGACGAAGCCGACGTGGTGCTCGCTCGCCAGCGCGTCGAGGAACGGGGCGATCGCGCGTCGCCACCCGGGCTCGCACCGTCGACGATGTCGAGCACCGACTCGACGACCGACTTCGCGCCGACGACGAGCACACCGCCCGGCAGCAGTGTGAGGTGGTTCCCGTTCGACGTCGACGTACAGATCGGGTGCGCCGACGGCCCGTACGTGCCGTCCGGTGTCGGCGCATCGGCGGCGACGTCGTCGATGGTCTCGCCGTCGAGGCGGGCGACGAGGAACGACCCTTCGGTGGCTTCGGTCGTGTGCGCCAGCAGCGCAGTCGTCATGACCCGGGGCACGTCCACCGAGTTCGCCAGCGCCCCGACCGTGCCGAACAGCTCGGTGAGCGCCGGGTCGGCACCGTCGCCGTTCAACAGGGCCGTGAAGTCCGCTGACGACCCACCGGACAGCAGCGCCGCGAGATCGAGCGCAAGGACCCCACGGGCGTCTTCGGGCAGCAGTCCGGTGAGCATCCCGATGGCCTCGGCATGCGTGGCCTGTGCAGCCAGGACAACGCCGTTCGAATCGGACTGTGTGCCGCCAGGGCTGGCCACCCCCGGGTCTTCGGCAGCGCGTGTGCAACCGACGGTCACGACGCATGCCAAGAAGATGGCCACTCCGGACCGTGTGAGCGTTGCGATCGATGCAGGGGCGCGCGATGCTTCAGGATGACAGGCCGTGCCTCGGCAGGCGGAATCCGGCGGCGGGTGCGTGGTGGGCGGCCTGCTTGGAATGCCGCGTATCGCTTCGATTCTGGAGCAAGGCTTCTGACTACAGGTTGGTGACTTCGTCGTTCACCGAACCCATCGTCGCCTCGTTCGTCTCGATCGCCTCGTTCGGCTCGATCGGCTCGTGAAACTGCAGATCGAGTGTGTCTTTGTGGATGTAGATCGGCTTGCCCGTCTTGGGTAGTTCGGGGACACGTCCGCGGCCACGGATGGTGGCCATCCAGCCGACCTGGTAGAGGGGCCCGCGTCTGCAACGCTGGATCGTTGGAGTGACCCATCAACGACAACACGTCGCTGGCGACTGCCCGCGAGATCTCGTAGTAGCCGGCCGCATTGGGAACGGCTCCCGCTGCGGCTGCCTTCTCGACCATCTCGGTCCTGATCCGGTTCTCAACGGTCTTGTTGTACTCCTCTGCTATGTGGAGGGTCTCTTTGTTGTGTTTGTCCTCTTCGGCCCACTCTCTCTGCCGCGTTGCCATCGCCGCCGCATAGGTCTCGTGGGTCGACAGGTCTTCGTTGACGCCGTGCGCGCCTCCTGCTTCGACGACCTCTGCGTGTTCATCCGAGTCGTCCCCGGGTCCATCGCCGTTCCTCTTCTTCCACACCACGACGCCGAACACGATGACGACGGCAGCGACGGCGATGGCGACAAACACGATGATCCCTGCTTGGCCATCGGATGACTCCGCAGACTGATTCTCCGCGTCGACGAACCGCTCGTGGCGGCCGCATCGCCGGCGGCTGCATCGCCAATCGGTGGGTCGTCCTGCGGTTGGTCGGGTGCGGGCGCGGTCTCCGTTTGCGCCGCGGCGGCCTCGCCGCCGGCTCCGGTTGCCGTGGGCTCGTCGCCGGCAGCTGGTGCCGGCGCGCCTTCGTTCCCCTCGGTCGGAGCAACTTCGGACACCCCGGGATCGCCTGTCTCTCCGTTCCCGCCCGCGCTGCCGGTTTCGGTATCCCCGATCGGTTGGCCGGTCGCCAGGGCGGTGCCGATCTTCAGGTCGACGTCCGATTGGCGGACGAGCTCGTCTTTCGTCAACTGTGGAATCTCGTCGATGTCCACCCGCGCCTCCGAGAAGCCGAAGTTCTCGGGTGCCGGTTGACCACCCAGATCGCCGAAGAAGACGGTCGCCACGAACTGGTCAGGCATCGAACCCAACTGTCGATCGGGGATGATCATCGTGATCGTCAGTCCGTCCTCGGAGTAGAACCAGGTCGCCGCCGCCGGATTCTGATACGTCTCCCACGTGGTGTCGCTGAGGATGTCGTAGTTGGACGTCCACGTGCCTCGGTCGTTACGCACCGCGATCACGTTGTTCAGGCCTTCGACCGGATCGTCGACCAAATCGGGGGCGCCGGGGAAGCTGGGGTAGCCAGGCTGCGTCCATCCGACGAATGCCTCGAGATACAAGTCCGTGGCCGGGACGACTCCGTCGACGTAGAACTTCACCACCAGCGAGTTGTCGCCGGTCGTGGACGGGTCCACGGCGGCGCCGATCGATCCACTGGACCCGTTGTCGGTGAGTCCGTCAGGGGTCAGGCCGACGGCATGTCCGTCGAGGACGAATTCGAACCCGCTCCCGCTCACGCTGATCCCGTCCACATTGGGCGAGACCCCGAACGGGCTGTTGATCGTGGAGAAGGAGAAGTCGGCTCCGACCCCCGCATCGTTCGCCCCGAAGATCGCAATGGCGTCACTGCGCGCGGAGCTGTTCCCGTCCTGAGCATGGGCGACTCGTGGCGGGGAGGCGCCGAACACGGCGATGCCGGTGGCGACGAACGTGAGCATGATCCGGTTCATGCAGGGCATCGTGAACATCCGCGGTCAGCGAGCCGTCAGCGACCGATTCCTCGGCCCTGCACAAACCATCGCTGACGGCTCGCTGACGACCCGGTGCCTACGATGACGAGATGACTGCACGATCTCCTACCGGCGCCGCGCCGCGTGTTCCGGTCGTGATTCGGCGGCGGTTGATCGATCTGCTCGCACGTCGGTTCGAGGTGCGGCTCACCGTGGTCGTCGGCGGTGGCGGGTCAGGGAAGACCACGGCGCTGTCGCAGGCGATGGCCGACGAAGTCGAACACGTCGACGTGTGGCACCCGGCGACGGTCGCCGATCGTGACGATGATCGGCTGTTCGACGGTCTGCTCGAAGCATGCGCAGCGGCGCTCGGCCAGCCCGGTCGCGTCGACGGTGACCGGCTCGGCCGGCTCGGCGAATTCGTGTTGGAGGCCGCGCCACGACGGGTGTGCTTCGTGATCGACGATGCCCACGCGTTGCCGAGCGGCGCCGCGATCGAGCGGTTGCTCGCCCAGCTCCCGGCGAACGGTCACGTCCTGGTCGCCGGCCGGCGGGTCCCACCGATCGCCACCGCTCGCCTCGACGCCGCCGGGCAGCTCGCCGAGGTCGGTCAGGACGACCTGTTGATGACCGCCGAGGAGCAGATCGAGTTCGCCAATCTACGCGGGATCGACGTCGGGCTCCTCGATGGCGCCGAGGGCTGGCCGGCGTTCGTCGAACTCGCATCGAGCGGGACACAGGCCCGGTCACGGCGATATCTCGAGCAGGAGGCCGTCGCCGCGCTGTCGGCGCCACGACGGACCGCGCTGGCCGCGTTCGCATGCGTCGGCGGCGGTGACGACGAGATCGCGCAGGCCGTGACCGGGCTCGCGGTCGAACGACCTGGTCGCCGGACTGCCGCTCGTTCGCTGGTCGCGAGACGACGCGCAACTCCACGATCTGTGGGGAGAGCTGTTGGTGAACGAACTCGATGCGGCAGCGCGAACAGAGGCGACACTGGCCGCCGCGGTCATGCTCCGGCGACGTGGGGAGTTCGACCGCGCGATCACCCTTGCGGCAGCCGTCCAAGGATGGCACGACGTGATCGAGAGCCTGTCCGCGGCGGTCCGAGGGGGTGTCGACGGTGGGCTCCGAGCCGATCAGCTTTCCCGCTGGCATCATGCGCTCCCCGCGAGCTGTCGGACCACCCGATCAGCATGTTGATCGGCGCGATCATCGAACGTGAACGAGATCCGACCTCGTCGGTCGCGT
This sequence comes from uncultured Acidimicrobiales bacterium, assembly GCA_963700755.1. Lineage (GTDB taxonomy): Bacteria > Actinomycetota > Acidimicrobiia > Acidimicrobiales > SZUA-35 > JBBQUN01. Next base: position 24,622 of record CAVOYW010000011.1, on the reverse strand, counting down.
TCGACCGCTTCGATCGGGCGGCGCAAGGATTCGAGAACGCCGGCGACGCCGAGCTCGAACTCGTCGCGCTGGCGCAACTCGGGTACCTCGCCCGCGTCGGTGGCGATCCGGCCCGCATCGAACCGGTGATGCAACGGATGGCAGCGCTCGCCGAGCGTCACCCGCCGGCACGTCCCTTCCTGGCGTTCGGCGAGGCCTGGAAGGCGCTTGCCATCGGCCGACCCGACCTCCAGCTCGCCGCACTCGAACGGATCACCGACGAGGAGCTCCCGGCGGTCTGGGAAGTCTCGCGCGATCACCTCATCGCTCATGCCCTGTTCAACCTCGGGCGCCCCGACGAAGCACTCGCTCGCGTCCCCGCCGAGATCGACACCCTGCCGATCCCGATTCCCGGCGCGCTGGTAACCGAATCGCAGTGCTACTGGTATGCGGGACAGCCCGACGTCGCACTCGACGTCCGATCCGCCGGGCTGTCGGCCCGCCACGGGGCCCGCGACCGGTTCATCGCCGGCGCCTGGATCGCGGGAATGCGTGCGTACGCCGGCCAGGTCGACGAGGCGCGCAAGGCGATGCGCATCGCCGAGCAGCACGTCGGCGAACAACCGGCGCTGATGCTGACCGCCCAGCTCGTCGCCGTACAGCTGCTGATCAAGCTGTCGGACGGCGACGAGCGAGCGGCTGCCGCCGATCTGGCAGCGATCCTCGATGTCGTCCCACTCGGCGGAGGGGTCTCCGAACAACTGCTCCGCAACCACCTCACCCTGCCCTATGTGCTCGTGCCCACGACGAGGGACTACTGGGACCACGCCGACCTCGGGCCCGCCCACATCCGGGCCCGCGACGCAGTCGCCGCCTTCGTACGCGCCCGCGAGAACGGTGACCTCGCCGCTCTGGCAACCATGTTGTGGCCGGACCCCGGGTTTCTCGCTGCGAACTTCCCGTTCGGTGGGCGATCGAACTCGCGCTCTGCGGTGTGCGGGCCGGTCGCCACGAGGGCCGCTTGCTGGCGACGTGGTTGTGCGAGCACTGGGGAGACTCTGCCCGTGCCGCCCTGCGATCGTGGATCGACCACGACGTCCTCGGAGATGTCGCTCGTGATCTCGTTGCACGAACCCCGTCGCCGCCTCGTCAACGCGTCGTGGTGCGCGTGCTCGGCCAACTCGACCTCTTGCTTGACCATCATTCGACGGCGGACCCGGACTGGCGGCGCGAGCGGGTCCGCGGTCTCCTGACCTGGCTGGTGCTCAATCCGACGACCACCCGCGATCAGGCCGCAGGTGCGCTCTGGCCCGATCTCCCGGTCGAGCGAGCGGCGAAGAATCTGCGCACCACGCTGAACTACCTGCACCGCGTTCTCGAGCCGCGACGATCGGGGGGCGACGCCACGTGGTTCGTCCGTCTCGACGGGAACCAGATCCGGCTCCACCACGGGCTCGATGTCGATCTCTGGCGGTTCCGTCGGATCCTCGACGACGCGGCGCGCGCCGAGCGGCAGGGACATCCCGGCGAAGCCCTACCGTTGCTGATGGAGGCGGTCGGAATGTGGACTGGCGACCTCGCGGCAGACCTCGACCATGAGTGGCTGGACCTCGAGCGGATCCACGTCCGCAGCCGTTTCGTCAGAGCGTGCTGCCGTGCCGCCGAGCTCCTCGTCGCGAGCAGGCCGTCCCAGCGAGGCGATCGAAGTGGTCACCCCTGCACTCGCCAGCGACCCGTGGCACGAGGCCGGCTACCTCGCGCTCGGCCAACGCCTACGACGCGCTCGGCGACGTCTCCTCGGCGAGAGCGATCATTCGACGAGCCGAAGCTCAACTCGGTGAGCTGACGACCACCGCCGGTCGGCGCTGGGTCTCGGAACGCTGAAAACGCTCCGTCACCAGCTCGATCGGGTCGGCAGATGATCGACTGCCGTCGGTGACCACCTCGCGATTCCTGGGTCACGCGGCCGACGCCGACAATGGGCCGGGATCGGGCAACGCCACGCCGTCGACGCACGGGCCGGCAGCGAGCTCTACGAGATCGAGACCGAGCGGCTCATCGGAGGCGTCGCCTTGCGACCTGGACACCGGGGGAGCTGCTCGTGGCCGTCGAGCGGTTGCCCTCTCGACGTTCGACACGGCGGGCGGTGATCTCGTCGCCGACCCGTGAACACTCGGCAACTCCTGTTGGTGAATCTGCTGACAGATGCCGTGCCAGCAATGGCCGTCGCCGTTTCGCCGCCGCCTGGTGTCTCACCGCGAGAGCTGCTCGAGGAGGGTCCTGACGCCTCGCTCGACCGAGACATCATGATCCGTGCAGCCACCACCGGGGGTGCGGCCACCGGCGCCTATCTTGCTGGTCGGCTCACCGGAACCCTTTCGCGGGCTCGAACGATGGCACTTGTCTGTCTCGTCGGAACTCAACTGGGGCAAACGATGCTGGCCGGAGGTCGCGACCCGCTCGTGCTCGCTTCCGGAATCGGCTCGGCGGCGGTGTTGTTCGCCATCGTCGAGACACCCGGCAAAAGCCAGCTGTTCGGCTGCCGGCCGCTCGGACCCATCGGGCTCGCTACCGCCAGTGGCTATGCCACCGCATCGACCGTGGCAGCTGGACTCGCACCGCGGCCGTTGCGTGACGTCGACGTGCCATCACTCGACGACCTGATCCATGCGTTCGATCCGGCCTCTTGGCGCAGGGACTCCGACCGGGGACGGCCGTAACGCCCGCCGGTTCGGATCTCCGCTCAGCGAGACGCTGCGTCCGCCGCTCTGGTCTTCGCGCTCGGCGGCGGCGCCCGACCGAGACCTGACCGTTTTCGTCGATGGCGAGTCGACGAGTCTCACGTGCTTTGATTGCTCGAGCCGAGGGAGGGCCGCGACGTGATCACCACCGAGTTCGCCGAGCTGTTCATCACCTCGATCAACGACCAGACGAAGAATCCGACCCACCTGCTGTTCAACCAGTGGTGGTCCCATGCCCCCGCCGAAGTCCGCCAGGCCTACGTCGACGGCATCGTCAACGACCCCCGGTTCGCCGACCTGGTCAACGGCGAACACTACGCGCCACCCCTGTCGCTCGACGCCCTCGCTGTGCTCGACGAGGGCACGCTTGGGCGCACGTTCCACGACTGGATCGTCGACAACGGCCTCGCCGCACAGATCGCCATGGACTACCGCAGGTTCCACGAGCACCTCGCCGCAAGCGGCCAGCTCGACAACATGCCCGACTCGATGCAGCACGCAATCCTGCGCGGCTTCCAGAACCACGACTTCCAGCATGTCGTCACCGGCTACGACTCCACCGGACTCGGTGAGATCGCCGTGCAGGCGTTCTGCCTCGCCCAGATGCAGTTCCCCTACTTCGGGATGTGGATCTCCATCGTCACCGCCCAGATGACCTATCTGAGGCCCCAGTCGATCGTGCCGCTCATGGATGCCATCACCGACGGCTGGCAACTCGGACGCACCGTCCACAACATCCAGGCCGAACACTGGGAAGACATGCTCGACCAGCCCCTCGCAGAGGTCCGAACCCGCTACGGCATCCACCCCAACGGACGAACCCCCCTCGCCCCGTCGGCGTAGGTCTGCACGGCGTCGGTCTCCGACGTGTGTCAGCGTGCTCACGGCTACCGGGCAGAACGAGACCACGGGGATCGGCATCGACCACGCTGGAGCGAAACCCGCCGGGAGGCCTGATCGAGCAGCACCCGTCGAGATCGCCGCTGAAGTAGCCGGCGCTCAACGCCCCAACGCTCGAGAGCGCTCGTCCCTGGCCTGGACCAGTAGCGCACGCAGCACAGCGGCATCGAACCCGGGGCGTACCTTGACGTGTCGGATGCGGACGCCCGTGCCCTCGACGACACATTCCGGATCGTCGAGTGCGGCACCGTGATAGAAGCCGAGGTTGACCCATGCCCGCTGCGGAGCGATGTAGGCGTGCGACTCGCTCATCTTCTTCTCACCCCACCCGTAGGCGGCAACTCCCTCGCCGCGGCGTGGTACCTCGGTGGCGTCGGGGTGCACCTCTTCCACCAGGCTGCGCAGCGTCCGGGCGAGCTCGACGACGTCGGGTTCATGGCCGTCGACGATCTCGTCGAAGGTGCCGAGGCGTTCGATCGTGTTCACGGCATCTGCTCCTCGTTCGGTGGCGCCATCGGACACCTACTCAGTCGGCGGTCCAGGGGCCGCTTCCGCCGATCCGAGTCGGCGCAATTCGCAGCACCCAACCGTCAGGCGCCCCCGACGGTGGGAAGTCGGCGTCAGTCCCGAGGAACCTGGGCGCGAGCAGTCGCAGGAGTTCGGGTGCTCCGCCCGTCACCACTCGCGCCTGGCCGTAGACGACGAGGTGGTCACGGAGACCGACTGCGTTCGTACCGGTGCCTTCGATCGATAGCACCACGCGTGGATCTCGTTCCACGTTGCGCAGTTTCTGATGGAACCGAAGGTGGCCGGCGACGATCTCGCCGGCGTCGACACCGGGCCAGATCATCGACAGCTGCGGACTTCCGTCGGTGTTCAGCGTGACGAGATGAGCGTTGGCGCCGGATTCGAGAAGATGGATCGCAGTTCGTGGAAGGGTCACCATGGTCTGAACGTATCTCGCACGTCGACGCAGGCGCGACGGGTGCAGCGGGGATCATCCAGCCCGGCGGCAGCTCGGTCACGTGGGAGACATCGTCACGCGGGCGATGCGTCCGGGGTGACGGTCGACGGCGGTGGCGATGGATCCGTGCGGTCGTCACACGGTAGAGCGTCCAGCAGTTTCGTCGAACCCCCTCCGGTCGGTACGGCGAGGCTGGCAACAGCAACCCAACGCCCCCTACAAGTCGGAAAGGTGACGTCATTGTCGTGCGCCGCGTAAGGGTCGTACCCGTGGCGATCGCTGACCGTGCCTTACTGCTGGAGCGCGTCGCATCTCTGCGCCGAATCTCTGAGCATCGAGTTGCTGCGATCCCCGTTGGTCTGGCGATGTCCAGCGGTTGAGCGCGTCGGGTGAGAAACGGCGCGGTGGGACGTGACCTTCAGTTACTGCCGGGGGTGAGAAGGCCGGCTTCGTAGGCGTACACGACCGTGTGCCGCGGCGTTGACCGACGGAGCGAGCAGGGCGTCTCCGTCGGCGATGATTCTGATCCCAGCAAGGAGCTCTTCCGGCGGTGTGCGCGGTCAAGTAGGAACCCGCTGGCCCCCGCGGACGGCTTCGTAGACGTACTCGTCGAGCTCGAAGGTGGTCAGCACCAGGACGCGGCAGCCGTTGGGGCATCGTCGCTGTCGGGCAGCGCCGCGCCGACGATTCGCCGGGTGGCTTCGAGGCCGCCGGTTCGCGCTGAGGGATCGAGACCCATTCCTTGAAGACCTTGCCGGCGGGCGCGAACGGTTGCCCAACTCCTTCGTCGATCAGTTCCTGCACACGTGTCCTGGGGAGCTTCACCACGAGGCCGCTGCCTTTGAAGTCGACGAGGCCGAGGAACTCGCCGGCTACACGGGCGCATCGCCCGCCCATGATCGTGCCTTCCTCGACCCGTGGGTCGTCGACTTGGAGCTGTTCGATGAGCCCCCAGAACATCGATTCATCGGTCGTGGCCATCAAATCCTCCTCCTGGTCGTGTGCATCATGGCACTGAACGTCACATCAGCTCACGAGTCAGCCAGTGACGGTGGTCCCTCAGCCGGCGAGGCGGGCTTCGAGCTTGTCGAGGGCCATGTTCCAGCCCATGGCACCGGGGGAGTCCGCTGGGATGCCGGCGTGGGTCATCACCATCCGGGTGCGACCACCGAGGTCGGTGAGCTCGACGGTGACCTCCGTGACCTCGGGGTGGCCGCTGGGCATACCCATCGCCTCGGGCGAGACGCTGTTGCCGTCGGGGTCGGACATCGACTCGGTGTAGACGAGCCGTGTCGGCTCGTCGATGACCCGGTACTCGCCGACGAACCACATCCGCGACTGACCGTCGGGGGTCTGCATCTCGACCAGAAGTGGCGTGTACCGCCGATTCGCACGTCCATCTCGATCACGGGGACCGTTGCGCCGATCGGGCCGTACCACGTGGCGAAGTGCTCGGCTTCGGTCCACATCTGCCAGACGAGGTCGATCGGGGCGTGGAGGATGCGCTCGCGATTGACGGACTGGGTGGCGGTCATGGTTCGGTTCCCTTCGGATGGTGGCTGGATGTGTTCGAGGTAGTCGCTGAGTCGGTCGAAGCGTTCTTCCCAGATCGGGCGGTACTGCTCGGCCCACCCGGCGACGTCGGCGAGTGGACCTGGGTCGAGGCGGCACGGTCGGAACTGGGCGTGTCGGCTGCGCTCGATCAGACCGGCCCGTTCGAGGACCTTGATGTGTTTGGAAATTGCCGGGAGGGTCATGGCGAACGGAGCTGCGAGCTCGTTGACGGTCGCCTCGCCGTGGGCGAGGCGGGCCAGGATCGCGCGTCGGGTCGAGTTGGCGAGCGCGGCGAACGTCTCGTCGAGCCGTTCGTCGTGGATGAGGACTTCGCGCGGTCATGTTCAGAGTAGTTTCCGTTTCGGTTTATTAACCAAATAGGACACTACTGGAAACGGTGATGTTGTCAAGGCCGTAACTGTCAAGTCCGTAACTGCCCGAGTCCGTTCGACCCACCCGGATCTGCACCGACGCGCAAAAGACGAAACCCCAGGACAGTCGTGCACCTTTGGGCAGCCCCTCTGGGCATGAATGCCACCAGGCAGGCAAGCGGTCCCCGGGCTGGCGTACGGTAAGTGCGAAATCCCGGGCGGCCTGCGCCCGAAGGTGGAGGAGGGAACAGCGTGGTTTCGGGTCGCATGGTGGATGGCCCAGCGACAAAGCGGGGCGATGAAGGCTGTCCAGCCACTCGCTCGGCTGCTACTCCAGTTGCTGCACGATGGTCTGCCCAGCTGCCGCGTGGTGTCCTGTCTCGTGGCGGGCTAGCTGAACTCCAGCGTCTGGCTGGAAATAGGGCGACCCGAGACGCGGTTCGAGCGAAACGGGCCGTCGTTGATTCGGGATGGGGAGCGGGGTCATCGGGGAATTCGGTATCAACGCGGCCGATGCTGATCGCGCCGCTCAAGGTCGAGAGGGACGCAACGTTCCCGGCCCTGCTGGTGCAGCGCCAGGCTGGCAAGGTTCCGTCGGACGCGCAGCTGGATGCGTGGCGCTCGGTGTGGGAACCGGCGGACGACGCGGCCAAGTTCGATCCGGGGATGGGCGATGCCGAGAAGCTCGATCTGCTGGTCGAGGGGTTCCGGGAGTTTGACGGTTTCCAGTACTTGGGGCAGGCGGACACGTTCGCTCTTCAGGGCGACTGCACGTCTTTGGTCAAGACGTTCATTGCCCTAGCGGATCACATCGGCGTGACGGGTGTGAAGCCTGATGGGCATGCCGGGGGCAACGGCTGGTACATCTCGCCGGGACTCCACGAGCTGGGCGGTCGCCCGCCGAACATGCAGGGCGGCGGTCACGATGGCGCCCACTATTTCAATCAGCACACCTGGGCGAAACACAGCGGCACGGTCTATGACGTGCTCTTCGGAGTGAAGGGACGGCACGGACGCGAGGCCGATCTGAGGTCGAGGCTCGGAGGGGCCGGGGAGCAAGGTGTCACCCATTTCCGCATCGCAGGCTGCTGGTACCAGGCGACAGGTCCCACCTCGAATACCTATGTTCCGTCCGCGGCCCCCGAGGCGTTTGGTGGCGCGGCAGCAACCGTCGGCACCGCAGCAACCTTCAGTCGGCTTGGGAATGTGCAACGAGTGCCGATGCAAACGTCGGGTCGGGTGACAGAACATCTTCGGATTTCGAGAGAATCTCGTGCGGCTACCAGGATTGGGTCTGACGCCGGCCGAAGACCGCACTGGGTGATGGAAGAAACGACGCCAATGCCAGTGGGTTCCGTCAACGGAGGGCTACCGACCCCTGTCGCACGGCCACCTGTCCATGGGCCGCCGGCGTCCCCAAGGCCTGCTGACCCTCACCGTCGGGTTCAACGCATGGTTGGTTCGGACTTGGAGAAAGGCGAAGTCGTCTACATCATTCGATCGACGCAGAAACACCTTCACAACGAGAGGGCGGAAATCGCCGGGAAGGACCAAAGTCCGAACCGGTACATCGTGCGTGTGATCAAGACAGGGCAGGTTTTCAGTGCTCGCTACGATCAGCTGTCCAAGGAACTGACGACGTCGGAGCCGCTGGAGGTCGACGTGGCGAAACTCTCGACGATTGACCCGAATCAGTTACGTGATGAGGCGCTTATGGCAGCGGCCGCCGCGCTCGAGGTGACCTTGGACAGTATTGTCCTGGGTGGAAGTTTCGCAGCGTTCATTCACGCACGAACGAGCGGCGTCAGGGCCCGGGTGCCCAGGGATTTGGACGTGATCGTTGATGAGGAAACGATGTCGGGCGTCGTCAAGCGTGAAGGTACTAGCGAAGCTCGCCGGAAGGACCGCGTAGCAAACCTCCCAACCCGACACGAGTTCCTCGGCATTCCGATTGAAGTGCACCTCGACGACCGCTGGAAAACATCGTCTGAGCAGGAATGAGAAAGAGGGCCGGATCCAGACCAAGGAAAGCCTCATTCGAAGGTACCTTCCGCGGATAGGGCTCTTCATTCCTCATGAGGCGCCCGGCGTGTTCAAGGAATCGGATCCAAGGAAGGTACTGGCACTGCTCGACGCGTCGACGCGAAAGGCGTTAACGGAGCGGCCGCCAGAAACGCAAATACTCTGGATAAAGACGGTGGAGGATATCCGAACACTGGTCGACGCCGGAGCCGGGACCTTGGAACGGACTGAGGAGACCGCATCCGGTGTTCGCACCTTTGAACAAGATTCTGGTCGAGGGACGAAGGACTCCGGATCGAGCGTGACGGGAACCCCACTCATGGGATTGGACGAACGAATTGAAGATGCTGCGTTCGGGCAAGAACAGTGGGAAGACTGGCCTGAGGAAAACTTGACTGAGGAACAGTTGGCACGCATCGCAGGACAACTTGACGAAGAGTGAGTTCGCGTTCAGCCGTCGTGGAGCCAGCCGATTCGGACCCAGATGCACGAGACGGCCTCGTTCAGCCAGATGGCGAACGGGTGGTCGCTGACGCTGCGTGAGTCTCCGGGCGAGCCGGAGGACGATCGGGGTTTCGGCGCAGCCGCACTACTTCCCGCGAACTCGTCGGCTCCCGACAGATCGATCGGAGCGGTTCGACATTCGAAATCAGCTGTCGTGATCCTCGGACTGTGTTCGAGGAACTGCGTCTCGCCCCTCGGCGTCACGGTTGCGCTCGTCGCGATTGGGGCTCCGGAGTCCCGGTCTATCGCTCGGTCTAGGACCGCGAGTTGGCACCCGGTTTGTCACCCGCCGTGAACGAAGAAGGCGGGTGACGAGTGTTTGCGCTGGTCAGCGGCCTGTATGGTGGTACGCCCCCTGGGACTTGAACCCGGAACCTGCGGATTAAGAGGCCGAGGCTTTCTGGCCGGGAAAGACCGCGCAGTCCGAGAACCAGGGGTTCTGTCCAAGCTACTGTCCGGTCAATCCGGCCCAGACCGGCCAGTACCGAGAAGTTTGGCACCCGGTTAGCCCAGGTTGTTCAGTAGGGGGCTTTGGATGGGGCCTCGACGAGGTCGCTTGTGGATCGGTGATCGCGGTTGACTGGGGCTGGTGTGGGGGCGTGCGAGAACAGCCTGGTGGGTGGTGTTGGTTGGCCGGCTGGGTCGAACGTCCGCGGCCGCCGGTGACCGCAGTGGGCTTGTTCAGCAGCGCATCCGGAGCTGGTGGATGCGGTCGAACGCAATGACGAGGTCGGGGGTCCAGGGCCAGTTGGTGGCGAGCCGGCAGGTGGTTCGTCGGCCGCTGCGGCTGATGCGGGCGGCGGTGTGGAGCAGGCAGTAGCGGAGTCGTTTGGGTTCGGCGTCGGCGAGGGGGGGGGTGTCAGCGAGCGCGAGCAGGCGGGTCCAGGCGAGCAGGTCGTGGGCGCAGAGCACGATGTGGAGCCAGGCGTGGTTGATCGCGAACGAGTGCGACGGCAGGTTGGTGAGGCCGGTGGCTTTGGTGTCGCAGATCTGGCGTTCGACACGTCCGCGTCCGCAGTAAAGCGCTTCGAGGTAGGCGATGTCAGCATCGCTCAGATCCGTTGCGAACACTTGGTAGCGGTGTCCGTCGATGTCGGTGAAGGTGAGCTGTGCGCCGGGATGTGGTTGTTCGCGGCGGGCGATCATCCGTAGCCCTGACGGCCACGGCCTGGTGCTGTTGAACACACCTTGGACAAGGTGGGTGATCTCGGCGACTTCGGCGTGCTCACGCCAGTCCGACCCGTCAGCTGAGATCGCTGGACGCCACGCTCGTTGAGGCAGGTTGACCAGCACGGACGCAATCTCGACGGTGAGCTGGTGACCAATCACGAACCGCACGTGGCGCTGTCGGCACTCCTCGACGAAGCCGTGGGACCAGCCCGCGGAGTCGGCACGCACGATCACCTCGGTCTCGGCCGGATCGATTGGCAGCTGCTCGACCGCGTCGGTGAGGACCGTGACGTGATCGGTGGCGGTTCCCGAGCCGGCGTTGCCCGCTCGCAGCACACCGGCGAGTGCCTCGCCGGTGGCGTCGAGATAGGCGAGCAACGGATGAAACCCGAAGCCGCGTTTCCATGTCGGGGCCGCCTGTTCCTTGTCCGAATGGGAACCAACGAGGGTGGCGTCGATGTCGATCACATAGAACCCGGGATCCGCCCCGGCCGCCCATGCGTTGGCACGAGCCTCAGCTCGAGCGGTCTTGATCCGTTTCAGAGCGGCGTCATCGACAGCGGCCAGGGTCCGCCACACGGTCGAATGCGAAGCCACCTCACCGAACAGATCGGGCTGGTCGCGAAGCACCGTGAGGTCGCTGATCGTCTCAGCGCCATCGGCGATAGCGACCGCTACATCGGACAACACCTCGCCCCGGTCATGTCCCCGCTGTCGCTGCTTGGTCGCAGCCATCGCTCTCGACAGCACGCTGGTGAGCCCGAGCCCGTCAGCGAGATCGGCCAGCAGACGAGTCCCCGCATGGTTCGCAACACCATGGCCATCGCCGGTCATCACAAGCGCCGATCGGCGCCGTCTACGATTCACCACGGAAGTGCCCTTCTGGTTGTTGGACTTGGCTCTCGACAAGCTCAAGAATCCCGCACCAGAAGGGCGTTTTTCGCGGACCGCGGGAACGCCCACCCAACCGAGCTAGTGAACGATCCGGGTTAGACACCCGGCGTCGCAGCGCTGGCGGGCCTGAAGACTCGTGGTTTCCGGGTGCGCTGACTTTCCTGGGTTCCTGGGCGGGGCTTCGGGCGACCTTCAACGGGATCGTCAAGACAGATTGACGTTGACGGGTTCGGTGGTTACGATCCCTTGGTGGACATCGAGGCGAGCGCACGCAAGCACGGTGTTGCCGACGACGACATGATGCATGCGATTCGTAACCATTGGCGGGCGTTCGAGACCGACGATCCGGCGGTGACGATGTTCATCGGGCCGTCGCTCGGAGCGAGCCCGTTGGAGATCGGTGTGGTGACCGATGATGAAGGTTCCGCGGTGATCCATGCGATGCCGGCGAGGGACAAGTTCTTGAAAGGGTGGTGGAAGCCATGACGAAGTCACGAGCAGATCGAGCAGCGGACCTCGAGGTGTGGGCTGACAACGTTGACCCGGAGGATCTCCGGGAGGCGGAGACGGGTTCGTTGCGAGTCATTGCTGCGCTTGTCGAGCAACGGAACGAGGTGGACGATGGCCTCGTGGCCGCGGTTCGTGCTGCTCGGGATGCGGGGCGGAGTTGGTCGGAGATCGCCGCAATGCTGGGGGTGAGCAAGCAGGCCGCTCAACAGAAGTACGGTCCGCTGTCGACCGCATCGTAGAGCACGGGTCAGCTGCGCGTTCGGCTGTCACCCGGTCACCTCGACGCGCGGCAGTCCCACCGTCCCCTCGAGTAGTTCCCCGATGAGTGGCAGTGGCCAGGCTCGGACTCTTCGGTCGTCGATGCGCAACGCCCACGCACAGGGACTCCACGTCTGGACGGCGACGAGCGTCCGCTGCCGCGACGGGTGATCCTGGTGGCTAGCGTTCGACCATGACCAGAATCGCACGTCACGTCAACCTCGCCTCACGCCCGAACGGTGCGCCCGTCGCCGAGAACTTCGAGGTGGTCGAGGCCGAGGTGCCCGAACCTCGGGACGGTGAGGTCGTGGTGGCGAACCGCTTCATGTCGGTCGATCCCTACATGCGGGGTCGAATGAACGACGCGAAGTCCTACGTGCCGCCGTTCCAGATCGGTCGCCCACTCGAGGGTGGCGCCGTGGGTGAGGTCATCGAGTCGAATTCGCCGGATGTGGCCGTCGGCGACCTCGTCGTGCATGGCCTCGGCTGGCGGGAGATCGCCGTTGTGCCTGCGGCGAACACCCAACCGGCCGCCACGATCGAGGGCGTGTCGCTGTCGGCGAATCTCGGTGTCCTCGGTATGCCCGGCCTGACCGCGTACGCCGGATTGCTCGACGTGGCGTCGTTTCGGGAAGGTGACGCCGTGTTCGTTTCCGGTGCCGCCGGGGCCGTGGGTTCACTGGTCGGGCAGCTGGCCAAGCTCAAGGGCGCATCGCGCGTCGTCGGATCCGCCGGTTCCGACGAGAAGGTCGAGTGGCTCACCGCCGAACTCGGCTATGACGCGGGTTTCAACTACAAGTCCGGATCGGTGGCCGAGCAGCTGTTCGCGGCGGCTCCCGACGGTATCGACGTTTACTTCGACAACGTTGGTGGTGACCATCTCGAAGCCGCGATCCACACGCTCAACGTGCATGGTCGCGTGGCGCTCTGCGGTGCCATCTCGATGTACAACAACACCTCGCCGGCGCCGGGACCCAACAACCTGTCGCTGGCGATCGGTAAGCGGCTGAACCTGCGCGGCTTCATCGTGAGTGACCACGGTGACATGCGCGATGACTTCGTTCGTGAGGTGGGTGGTTGGCTTGTCGACGGAACGATCAAGCAGGAGGAAACGGTGCTGCAGGGCATCGAGAGCGCCGGCGACGCGTTCATCGGTCTGCTGGCCGGGATGAACACCGGCAAGATGGTCGTCGAACTCTGAATTCAGTTGGCGGGTCGTGTTGTTGGTCGGGGCGTGATCGGTCGACTGGTTCGTTCCGCCAGCACTCGGTTGTTTGGCTGTGAGGGTAGATGGCGGGATGAGCGCTGGGACTGCGAGGGTTCGCGCTGGGGGTGTCAGTATCGGGCGTGGATGCGATTGAGATCCGGCCGGCGGCTCCGGATGATGCCGATGCGGTTGCGGCTTATCACCACCGTTGCTTCGTGAGCACCTTCGCCTCGCAATTGCTCGCCGGGGAGCTTCGGGCCCCCGATCCTGATGGGATCAGGGCGCAGTTTCGCGGTTGGTTTCGGCCTGGGTCCGGGTTCGAGACGTGTGTCGCCGTGGTCGATGGTGTGCCGATTGCCCATTTCACCGTCGGCGGCAACCAGCTCGTCCACCTGTTCGTCGAGCCCGACTATCAGGGCATGGGGCGCGGCCGAGGGTTGCTTGCGCAGGGGGAGGCGATGATCGCTGGAGGCGGCCACGAACATCTCGAGTTGCATGCCAGGGTCGACAACCTGGCAGCGATCGGCTTCTACGAGGCGGCGGGATGGACCGTGACCGGTCGTGTGGTTCACACCGTCGAGCACGGCATCAGCTACGACGAGCACGTCCTCGTCAAGCACTGCCCATAGCGGCCGGGTGGGCCTGCCGGGCGGGGGAGCGGGTTGGGTTCAGCCGGGGGGTGCCGTTTGTGGGGTCGCGGGTGTCTTGTACCGGATCGCGATCGACCGGCAGTTCGCGGCTTGTCGGCGGCGATGGTGACAGGTCCGCCGGATCCAGGCCGTGATTTGCGAGGAGCGGGTCGTCGCAGGTCGCCGGAGGTTGGCGCCACGACCGGATACGGGCTGCACGAAATCGGGTCTAGGAGGCGGTCTAGGACGAAAAGTTGCGCACCCACTTGGGCACCAAAATCGGTATCCCGACGGTCCGCTCCGAGTGTTTGCGCTGTTCAGCGGCCTGTGTGGTGGTACGCCCCCTGGGACTTGAACCCAGAACCTGCGGATTAAGAGGCCGGAGATTTCTGGCCGGGAACGACCGTCCAGTCCGAGGAGCAGGGGTTTTGTCCAAGTTACTGTCCGGTCAATCCGGCCCAGACCGGCCAGTACCGTGGAGTTTGGCAACCACTTGGGCACCTGGCGATGCGGACTTCGACGTGCGAAGGCTCGATGCGGGTGCGTGTTGACGTGGCGGCGAAGGCCGAGCGGATGCGGCGATCTTGTGTGGGTGTGTGCGGGGCTGCTTGGTGATGTTTTGTTCGGCTTCTGGTGGTGGTCGATCAGCCGAGGGAGTCCGGATGCAGTCTCAGTTCGGTGTGTCGAGCGAGTGTGACAAAGTCGGTGTCGGCGTGGAGGACCTCGGCTCGGTAGCGGACGGCGACCGCGGCGATCAGGCAGTCGATGAGCTTGCGGACGGTTTCGCCCTGGACCCGACACGAGCGGTACATCGACGCTGCGGCCTCGTAGTCTGCCGGGCTCGTGGGCAGCATGGTTGCTCGTGCCAGTAGCCCACGTAGCTGGAGTAGATGTCCCTCGTCGCGGGCACCGGCGAGGACCTCCATCGATACCGCATCACAGGTCGCGAGGTCCGCATCGAGCAGTCGATCGACGGCCAGGCAGACCTCTGAGCCGGTGTCGCGGAGGAACTCGATCCAGGCCGAGGTGTCGACGAGGATCACGCTCTGCTCGCTACGCATCTCTTCGAGGTCGCCGTCCCAGCCGGTTCCGCGCATCGACCGGGCCTCATCGAGGCCGAGGGGTTCGCCGGCGGCTTGGCGTAGGGCAAGGTTGACTGCCTCTCGCTTCGTGCGGAGGTGGTAGCGCTGCATCACGCGTCGGCAGAGTTCTTCGTCGATGTCAATGTTTGTGCGAGCCATACACCAACGGTACACCCTGAGAGGTCCAGATCGGGGGTCGCCTCGTTCAAGTGAGTGGGCGTTGGGGTGCTGTCGGCCACGGAATCGGTCGCCTGGTCATCGTCCACGGGTGCCGATGGAATCCGACCGCGGCCACCGCACACGCACGCTCACGACACGTGGCGAGGTCCTGGGGTTGTATCGCAGTTGGCTGTTGTCGAGCCGGCGGCTCGGCTGTGGATGTGACGGTGGTCTTGACAGGGTTGCGCTCTCGGTGAGCGAGCGCGTCGCCGATGTCGATGGGGTGGCTGGGCTCGTTCGCGGTCGGTGTAGGGGTCGCCCGTTAGCGTCTGTTCTCGTCGATGATCTCGTTGATCGCGTCGAGAACCTGGTTGACGAGTTCCTCCAGGTTCAGGGGAGTGGTGGCGGCGAGCGCGGGGTCGTCAGAAGGATCATGGAGTCCGGCCAGCAAGCTCGCGCCCGGATGCATCTGCGCCCAGGGGCACGATTGCCAGCCGTGGTCGATCTCGACGGCCAGCTCGACACGCCCGTATCGGAACAGCGCTTTGGCCATGCCGTTGAGCAGCAGCCATTGGTCGAGTTCCTGGCCCGCGTCTCGTTGCTCGGTGAGCGAGATCTTGACGAGGTCGAGATCGTCGATTGATGGCATCCCGAGCGCCGCTGCCGCACCGACCATTCGCGGGACGTTGAAGTGCACGTAGAACGGTGCTCCCATGCGAGCGGCGATCGCAACTGCCGACCGTGCGGCATCCGCAGCCTGGGTGTGGCGCTCTTGGAAGTAGGCGACGAGGCTGGCTGCGGTCTGGTACATGACCGAAATCAGGGGGCTCTTGGCTCGTTCGGCCGCAATATGCAGTGTCTCCAGATCTGTCACGGCTGTGCTCGCGAGCGGGTTGACCGAGAGTCTGAGGTAGGCCCGTAACACCGCGTCACGTTGATCGGTCGCGTCGACGCGACCGAGTAGGTCGGCCGCCTCGGCACGGTTGCCTGCCATCAGAAGGAGCAACGCTTCAGTAGCTGTCGGATAGAACCGGGACGGGTCGGCTGCTGGCATGGCTGCGCCCAACTGGGCGAAGTGCGCGAACTTGGTGAAGTCGCTGCGCCACCACTGTGACATTGCCGCCACTCCGGCGACATCAGGCCCGAGTCGTTCTTCTCCAACTCCGGGAAGATCGAGCACAGCCTCGGCCCAGTCGCCGATCTCGAACAACAGCAGCAACTGCTGCGCGGGCGCCATCGAAGCGATGATCCGTGTCCCCTGCTCGACGTCCGAGATCGCTCGTGCCCAAACGACTGCGGCGCGAAGGTTGGCGAATTCGCGGCGGACCCGGAGCAGCCATTCGGCTCCTTCGTCGGGGGTCTCCGAATTCCATGACTCGACCCACTCGGTGAAGTATCGAAGGTGCCTGGACCGTGTTGCCTCGACCTCGCCACTCGCTGCGAGTCGGTCCTCGCCGTACTGCCGCAACGGCTCGAGCAGTCGGTAGCGGGCGTGTCCGCTGGCGCTGGTATCCACGACGAACAGCGACTTCGCAACAAGATCGTCCAACAGGTCGACGACGGCGTGCCGGTCGACCAGGTCGCCGTCGGCGCACACGTGCTCGGCTGCTGCGAGATCGAATCCGCCGGCGAACACCGACGGCCGGGCGAACACCGCCCGTTCGGTTGCGCCGAGGGCTTCGTGGGACCAATCGATCGCTGCTTCCAGGGTGCGGTGGCGTTCAACGGCTCGCCTGCCGCCACGCAAGACCCGGAACGAGTCGTCGAGGCGTTCCTCGATCTCGTTCGGATGCAGCGACCGAGTCCGGCTCGCCGCCAGCTCGATCGCCAGCGGCATCCCGTCGAGCCGAGCGCAGATCCGACCGACGGTGTTCAACTCGTCGTTGGTCCACTCGCGCCGAGGAACGACCTCGGCGGCGCGCCGGAGGAACAGCGCAACGCCGGCTGAATCAACACTCGAGAAGTCCAGGGAACGCAGCGGGTATGCCTGTTCGCCTCGGCAGCCCAGTGCCTCGCGACTCGTGGCCACCACCGATGATCCGGCCGATGCGGCGACCACCGTGTCGATCAGGTCCGCCGCTGCGTCGAGTACATGCTCGCAGTTGTCGACCACCAGCATCAGTTCGCCTGTCTCGGCTGAACTCGGCGATGCTGTCGACCAAAGTTCGCCCCGGATGCTGACGAACACCGAGGACCTGTCCCACAACATGTGCGACGGCTTCGGGCTCACCGACCGAGGCCAACTCGCAGAACCACACGCCGTCGGGATACAGGCCCGTCAACGTGTCAGCCAGTTCGAGCGCGGTTCGAGTCTTGCCGATACCACCGACACCGACGACGGTCACCAGGCGATGGGCCGCCATCAGCCGGCGCAACGCGACGACGTCGGCGTCTCGTCCCACGCAGGACTCCCCGAACTGTGGCAGGTTGCCCGCTGCCGCCCTTTGCGTCCGCAGATTCGGGAACTCTGAACGAAGCCCGTCGGCTCCTACCTGGAAGACGTGCACCGACTCGGCGACATCCTTCAAACGGTGCACACCGAGATCCACGAGGTCCACACCCGTGGTCCTGGTGTCGCCCACACACTGTGCGTCGAGGCCGAGATCACGACTTGCTCACCATGAGCCGCCGACATCAGCCGAGCCGCCCGACTCACCGCCGACCCGAAGTAGTCGCCATCACGCTCCTGTGCCTCGCCCGTGTGCAACCCCATTCGAACCCGGACGGGTGTCGCGTCGGGCCACGGCTCATCGGCCAACCTGCGCTGGGCCGCAACCACCGCTCTCACCGCATCCTCGGCCCGAGCGAACGCCACCGCGAACGAATCTCCTGCTGTGGTGAACACATGACCACCGTGCTCGGAAACCACATCACGCAGGATCTCGTCGTGACGAGCCAGTGCCACGGCCATCTCGTCAGGATGGGACTCCCATAGGCGCGTCGAACCCTCGATATCGGTGAACAGAAACGTCACCGTCCCCAACGGCTGCGGCATGGACCCAGCTTCCCACACCGAGCCCGAGCCCAGCCCGAGACTCGTCGAACTAGGGTCTCGATGCCGAGTCGTCGGGGTCTGGACCTGGGCCCGACGACTCGGCACCCGCGTGGCGGGTCGGACTCGTCGTCTGGATCGGACGTATCGGACGGAAATGTCTATCAAGTGTCTATCGACTGTGAGTTAGGCACCCACTTCGGCACCAAAGCCCGTATCTCCACGGCCCGGCCCGAGCGTTTGTGCTGGTCAGCGGCCTGTGAAGTGGTACGCCCCCTGGGACTTGAACCCAGAACCTGCGGATTAAGGGCAGGATCAGACGTGTTTCGGGCCCTCCCGAATTGTGTCCGCGAATGCCCTCCGAGCTGGGCAAACGCACGCTTTGGTGGTGCTCGATACCGCCGAATACCTGTGGATAACCCGTGATCACGGAACTGATGTGACCACCTCGTGACCACGGACGGGTGTCACCATCCAGCGTCGAGATCGAGTTCGACACCGACGAGGATCACCGAGTTGCCTCGGAGCTGACCGATGACGGAGAGGCGGGTGACGAGGGTTCCGGTGGTGATCACGACTCGGTAGTCGGGTCGGCCCGGGATCAGCTCGGTGAGGTCGTCGAACTGGAGGGAAAACACGTCGGCAATGGGTGGAAGATCGACGAGCAGGAAGTCGGTGCTGGAGGGCTCGCCTCGAGGTCCACGACCGGGGCCGAGTTGTGCGTCCAGTCGCTCGAAGAAGCCCGGGTCGACCCGAACCTCTCTCGGATCGCTCACTGGTCGTCGGTGGTCGGGCCTTCGGTGCGGGCGATGTGGTCCAAGACGTTGGCGCGCACTCGATCGAGGAATGCTTCGGGGACCTGGTCCAGGTCGGTGACGATGCCGGCCTTGACGATCTCGTGTCGTTCGTTCGGCGTCATCGCCAGGAGTTCGTCTGCGGTCGAGATCTTGCCGTCGGGCATGGGGTTCACGATAGCCGCCTTGCGGTAGGTGGACGTTGCTGACCCATCTGTCCTACTGGACCGACATTCATAGTCAGTGGTGGCCCGATCGTGCTGTCGTGGTGCAGCTGGCTGCGTAGTGTCGATCGGGTTCGGCGCCTGCTCGTCGTCGCTGCGGACCGATTGGAGCCGACCTCTGGTTGGGTTGGACTTCTTGCCTGTTGATCGTGGCGGCGAGCAGGGTTCACGTCGTCGATTGGTGTGGCCCTGTTAGTGAACCTGGTGACGTCGAGCTCCGGCTGGTGATCTCTGATAGCGAATGTCTGGTGCTCTCCATCGTCGCCGTGACTGTCGTCGACGGCAACTCGAGCAACGGAGGAAATCATCATGAAGATCAGGATTGGGATCGATATTGCGTGTCGGTCGCCGCATCTCGCAGCGATCGCAGACGAGACCGGGAACATCTTGTCGAGGCGCCATCGCTTCCGGACCATCGCCGCCGAACTCGACGGCGTTCTGGGCGCTGGTCCCGGCCGATGCCGTCGAGGTGATGGTGGTCATGGAACCGACCCGCAACGCGTGGGTGCCGCTCGCTGCGTGGTTCCGACGTCACGGCGCGAAGGTCGTGATTGTCCCGTCCGAGCAGTCAGCGGATCTGCGGGACTACATGTCCAAGCACACCAAGACCGACCGGCTCGACGCCGAGCTGTTGGCCCGGCTGCCGGTGCTGCATCCCGAGGGCTTGCATCCGGCCGAGCACCTTGGCCCCGGCGACCCGTTGAAGCGGGCGGTGAAGATCCGCGCCGGTCTTGTCCATCGTCGATCGACTGCGATGCATCGACTCGACTCGCTGCTCGAGATCCTCGGCCCGGGCTGGACCGACACGCTCGGCACCCGAATGACCCAGACCACGTTCAAGTTCTTGACCCTCTATGCCAATCCTCACCAGGTCAAACGCCTCGGAGCTGCCCGCTTGGCCCGCTGGTTCCAGCATCACACCCGCAAGGCCTGGGGACCCGAACGGGCCCAGCACATGATCGACGCAGCCAACGAGACGATCGAGTTGTGGGGCAACGACGGCCTCGACTTCGACGCGCTCGCAGCCGACATCGCGGCCGAAGCCACGATCGCGCTCGAGGTGTCCGAACAGATCGCCCTACTGGACCGGCGGATCAAGGACCTCTATGCCGAGGCCGACCCGGCCGGGATCGTGCTGTCGGCTCCCGGGGTCGGCGACATCCTCGCTGGACAGATCATGGGCCGGCTCGGTGACCCGCACCGATTCACCAGCCTCGCTGCTGCTCGTTCGTTCACCGGCCTGATCCCTCGACAGAACTCGTCCGGGCTCACCAACCAGGCCGGCGGGCCGACCAAACGCGGTGACGCCTGCCTTCGGGCTGCGCTGTTCCAGGCCGCCGACCGGGCACGTCTCGTCGACCCTCAGATCGCAGCCCGCTACCAGCGGCTCATGTGTGAAACCGGCCGGCACCACAACTCCGCGGTCTGCACCATCGCCACCGTCCTGCTCACCCGGATCGTGTCCTGCCTCCGCCACGGCGTCCCTACGAACTCCGCGACGTCGACGGCACGACCGATCAGCGACGCCGAAGGCACGAGCCATCGTCAACGAGCGCTACCAGATCCCCGACGACGTCCGAGCTGCCCGACGATCGATCTCCAACGCCCGCAGCGCGAAGCGAAGGGACGAGCGGGTCAAGAAAGGAGTCGCAGAGCGCTCCAAGACACCGCCCGTCCCCACACCAGCATGAACCCCACCACCGAGCCTTGACAACGATTAGGAACTCAACGGTGCTGCGTATTGGTGACGCTTTCATCGGTCTGCTGGCGAGGATGAACACCGGCAAGATGGTGGTCGAACTCTGACTCAGTTGGCGGGCCGTGCGGTCGGTCGAGTCGTGATGGCTCGACTGTTCCGTTCCGCCAGCAAGCGATACACCGTGAGGAACGCAACGCCTGCGGCGGCAAGCGTGTTGGCGGCCCAATAGGCAGGGTGGCCGGCGTCGGTGCCCGCAGTGATGCCATGGAAGGTGGCGATCCAGAACAGGGCATAGCTCGTGAGATGGATCCTGCGCCACGTCGTGCGAGGAAGTCGCTTCATCGCGAGCGAAGTGGCCTCGACGATCGTGAGGAGGTAGAGCGCGATGACACCGAGCGCCACGGGCGCCGGCTTCCAGTCCGATGCGAAGGGAACGAAGAGGTCGGCTGGGCCGAAATCCACATAGCTGTCGGCGACGAGCGCAACGAGGTGAAGGGCGGTGAAGCCGAGTGCGAGTCCACCCAGATGCCGGTGGAGATCGAGCAGCCACTTCGGACTGGGGCGACCATTCAGCAGCCGGGTGGTGAACAGGAGTCCCCAGATCATCGACGCCGTGAGCAGCGCCCAGGCGACGATGCCTGACGACCGTGAGAGGTACCACCAGAACTGCGCATTCACCGTAGGGCCTCCTGCAGATCGGGTGTGGCGTGTCGTGCGCCGTCGACATCGACGATGACGCCTGAGGCGTTGAGCAGCTGGGCCAAGCCGTCGATCACGCCGGCGCCGAAAACCGCTTTGGTGAGTGCTTCGGCCCACCACGCCTCGGCGGCGATGACGGTGACGGCAGCCACGCCGTTGTCGATCGGACGACCCGTGGCAGCGTCGAGTAGGTGATGGAGGGTCCGACCCTCGGAATCAGACCATTGCCGTAGCAGGCGGCTGCTGGTCGCCACTGCGCCACCAGCGATCTCGACTCGTAGGAGCTCACGATCGAGGTCGAAGGGGTCGGCCACACTGATACTCCATCCAGTGGCTCCTTCGGGTGGGGCTCCGGCGGCACGAACGTCGCCCCCCAGATTCACCATGACACCGCCGGCACCACGGCCCAGCAGCTCTTCGACGAGAAGGTCCGCTGCGAAGCCCTTTCCGATCCCACCGGGATCGATGCCGACACCGGGCGGCAACCTGACGGCCTGCAGCCCCGGGTTGAGGTCGATCGCGCCGACCGACCGACGGCTGGGGAGCGACTCGATGACGGGAGCGCTTCGGCCGACGGCGGCGAAGGTGCGGTCGTAGCCGAGTGCGGCGAGGTGGTGGAGAAGGGTCGGGTCATACCGTCCGTTGGTGAGTTCCCACGCGGCGACTGCGTGCTCGATGAGCCGGTAGGTGTCGCTCGACACGAGCATCGGCTGGCCTGCGTTGTCGTTGAGTCGGGACACTTCACTGTCGGGAGAGAAGCGTGTCCAGCGCGCTTCGAGTTCGGCGACACGCAAGCGGGCGAAGTCGAGGTGTGTCGCGGCGTCGGGGCCGACGACGAGCACGTGGGCACATGAGCCCATGGCATCGAAGCGTGCTTCAGCTTGCATGGCTCGTTGTCACCGGTGCGAGGTCGGTCGCCGAGAGCGTGACCACGGCGGGTGCGGCGACCGAGCCGTTCTGGACGAAGGTCGCGTCGGGCTGCTCGGAGCTGTCGGGGGTGGCCATCGCAGAAGCGAGACCGAGCGTCGCAGCCACGCTGAGCCCAGTGACGAGCACCCGGCTGGCAGCGGCGGGGTACGACCGCCGCCTCTTGGTGGTGGCCACCTTCGGTCGAACGGCTCGCCGGCGTGTGGGCGATGGTCCCGGTCGGGAGTCAGTCATCGGAGTCGAAGCCCTCGTGCTCGTCGTGGTCGTCGGACTCGTGGCGGTCGTCGTCCGACCCATACTCGTGATCATCGTCGTCCGATTCGTAGCGGTCGTCATCATCTTCGTACGAACCCCCGACCACGGTGCTGCCGGAGGAGGTCGTGACGGCCGAGTCGTTGCTGGTGGCGATGGTGATCGGACCTGGCACGGTGACGGCCGTGGAGGGGTCACTCACGATGACCGATGTCGGATCGAGGCTTCCGACGGCATCGTTGGTGCCGCTGTCGAGGATGCCTCCGTTGAGCGCCATTGCCGCACTGGCGCTGACCAGGGTTGCAGCGATGGCGGCGGAAGTGATCAGGGCTTTGCGGGGTTTCATCTACCGGCTCCTTGAAGTGGGCTTTGGGGGATGCCTTCAAGGTACGACCCGGTGTTCCAGCGGCCGGCCAACCGATGGTTAGCGGAGGGTTAGCGTTTCGCCCTCGGCGAGACCGTTGCCTGGCCGCTCGATGCCATCGACACCAACCGTGCCCGGCAGCTGCAATCGAATCGCAGCGTCGAGACCGCCCTCTGGACCGCTGTCCAGCGTGGCCTCACCCTCGCTGGCCGAAGCGAGCTCGGCAACGATGGCGAGGCCCAACCCCGACCCCTTGGAACGGTTGCCCGGTGCACGCCAGAAGCGGCCAAACGCTCGTTGTCGATCGTCGGGTGAAAGACCCGGGCCCTGGTCGATGACATGGATGGTGAGATGCGTCGCTGTCCGATCGGTGGTGATCGTGATCGTGCTGTCGGGCGGGGAGGCGTCGATGGCGTTGGAGATCAGGTTGTCCAAGATCTGTTCGAGTGTCCCGGGTACCGCGAGGGCTGAACCCGATATGTCGCTGGTGGCGATCGAGATGCGCTTCGAGCCGGCCTGCGGGGCCCAGAGCGCCAAGCGATCGTCGATGAGCGGCGCCAGCTCGACGGAGTGGAATTCATTGGGTTGGTCGGCGGTGCGAGCCAACGTCAGGAGCCCGTCCACGATGCGAGCGAGACGGTCCGTCTCGTTGATCGCCGCCGTCAGGCCGACGCGATCTTTGCCTTCGAGCGCACCCTCGAGATTCTCGAGGCGCAGTCGCAGGGCAGTGAGTGGTGTTCGCAGCTGGTGTGAGGCGTCGGCGACGAAGGCTTGCTGGGCGGCGACGAGTTCTTCGAGCGTGGCTGCCGTCTGGTTGAACGTCAACGCGAGGTCACGAAGTTCCGGGGCGCCGATGTCGGTTGGAGCGCGCTGGGACAGGTCGCCGCCTGCAAGCCTGATCGCCGTGTCACGTACCGCCCGAACCGGTTGGGTCACCCCGCGAGCGAGGATCCAACCGACTGCGGCGACCGTCACCAGTACGACCAGTGACAGTCCACCGAGACGCCACCAGGTCCCGGCAATCCGGGCGTCGAGGGTCGAGGTCGGGTATGTGATGCGGACCGCTCCATGGACCGCGCCACCGGACGCAACCGGGACGGCCACGTAGATCAGATCGATGCCGAGCGTCTCACTGCTGCGAATGCCGTCGTTGCGGCGCCCGTCGAGTGCCTCGATGATTTCTGGACGGCTCGAGAAATCGCGGGTCTGGATCGAATCGGTGTCGTACACGCTCAAACCGTCCGTGTCGACGACGACGATGCGGCCATCACCCGTTGCGTATCCCTCGAGGAGCTTGCCCAGTGCAGGACGGGCTCCCGCCTCGAGGGCGTCCTCCGACAGGCTGGCCACGACGGTCGCGTCGCGTTCGATGTCGAAGACGAGGCGGTCCCGCTCTCGAGACGCGAACGTCGTGCCCAGGGGGATCACCAGAACCGCCAGCCCGAGGAGCGAGATGATGAGATAGGTGAGGACGAGTCGCCGAGTCATGACGTCGGGTCCAGTCGGAAGCCGACGCCTCGGATGTTGGTGATCCACTCGGGGTGCCCGAGCTTCTTGCGTAGGCCGGCGATGTGGACGTCGAGTGTCTTGGTGGAGCCCCACCAGTTCTCGTCCCAGACGCGCTCCATGATCGCTTCGCGAGACAGGACAGCGCCCGTCTCGCTTGCGAGGAGGCGCAGGAGGTCGAACTCTTTGGGCGTCAGATCGATCTCGGAGGCGTCGACCCG
>CAVOYW010000010.1:0-122083 GCA_963700755.1 uncultured Acidimicrobiales bacterium | reverse complement strand
CCGAAAGATTCCAGATGACAGGACAGCTCCGAATCGTTCTTTACTTTACATAATGATTTTTATCGTGGTCGCCGGTCTTATTTATGCACCTTGGGGAATCAAAAATTATTTATGGACCGGCAATCCTCTGTATCCACTTTTTGACAGTTGGTTTCATTCCGGGAAATCCCACCAAACCGCAACATTGCCGCCCCTTCTCCTGCGCAAACTCATATATGATGAGACGTGGTGGGAAATTGTGCTGGTTCCACTGCGGATATTTTTTGAAGGCCGGGATGATGCACCCCAGTATTTTGACGGCCGCTTGAATCCAGCCCTCATTTTACTACCAGTTTTTGCATTTAACGTTTCAATCAAAGACAGAAACACGGTCGCTATAAATGCCGAGAAAGCCGTCTTGCTTGTTTTTTCGATTCTGCTGGTTCTGATTGTCTTCTTTACCACAGATTTCCGGATCCGCTATATTGCCCCGGCGATACCCTGTCTGGTGGTCTTAAGCCAATGTTCGGGTTAAATAATATTTTTTCATTCATCGGCAATAGATTTGCCGGTGATCTGCGGCGAATCTTCATGGGAATTACCCTTGCGGTAGTGGCGCTGCTTTTCAGTCTGAATGCAGCATATGTCACTGAGCAGTTCCAGATTCTGACACCGATTCAGTACCAGAACGGTACGATCAAGAGAGATCAGTATATCGAAAAATACAGGCCCGAGTATGCTGCCATACAATATGCAAATGACATGTTACCACCCACTACCAAAATATTGGCTCTTTTTATCGGCAGCCGTGGATACTACAGCGACAGGGAGATGCATTTCGACCTCGACCTGTTTCATTGGTTGTCCAGCAATCCGATTCGATAGAAGACATGCGTACAAAATTTGTGGAGTTCGGTTTTTCACATATACTGATAAGATTTGACATGTTGGATAATTGGTGTAATAACAGGTTGGATCAAATTAAAAAACAAATGGTTATCAATTTTTTTACCGCTCAGAATTCTCTTTTGTTTGCAAAAAATGACCATGCACTGTATCAGTTATAGAATCTATGATACCCAAAACGTGACAAAAGCATAATTTTTTTTATCTGCCAAGGGGGCAGGCATCCTAACCAATAACCCGTCATTTTGCTGAACTTGGAAGAACATGTATAATAATAAATCAATCTGCGTTGTCGTCCCTGCATTTAATGAAGAAACCCAAATCGGCAAGGTTATCGATACCATGCCGGCATACATTGATCGTATTGTTGTGGTGGACGATTCAAGCCGGGATAAAACTGTCGAAACGGTAAAGCGCTACCAGAAAAAAAGCGAGAAGATTGTTCTGATCGAGCACGAAGCCAATCAAGGTGTGGGTGGTGCAATTATCAGCGGATATAAATGGGCCAGCAAATATGAGTTTGATGTAACCGTAGTCATGGCGGGAGACGGGCAAATGGATCCGGGTGACCTGGACGATATTGTCGATCCGGTTGCAAACGATTCAGCCGATTATTCAAAAGGGAAACCGGCTGTTCTACGGGGATGCCTGGGATATGATGCCACATTACCGGTATCTGGGGAACTCTTCTCTTTCTTTACTTACTAAAATTGCATCCGGATATTGGCACGTGGCAGACTTTCAAAGCGGATATACAGCAATATCTCTCATGGCCTTGAAACGTTTGGAACTCGATAAGCTATACAAAAAATATGGTTTCCACGATACGCTGATCAAGTTGAATCAGTACGATTTCAGAGTTCGAGATGTGCATATTCGGCCGGTTTACAATATCGGTGAAAAATCCGGTATTCGACTTATCCGGGTAATTCCCAGTATCTCCTGGTTGTTGGTCAAAGGTTTTTTACAGCGCCTGTTT
This sequence comes from uncultured Acidimicrobiales bacterium, assembly GCA_963700755.1. Classification (GTDB taxonomy): domain Bacteria; phylum Actinomycetota; class Acidimicrobiia; order Acidimicrobiales; family SZUA-35; genus JBBQUN01. The sequence goes on along the minus strand of CAVOYW010000010.1, from coordinate 120,219 downwards.
TTCAAATATGTCATTAAGGATTTCCATCCACTGGTATTCTTCTATGCTTTTTCCTTTATTCTGTTGACCGCAAGTGGCCCATTGATTCTGCGATTGCTATATCTCTGGCATACAACAGGAAACATACCTGACATCAATGCCATGGCTGTGCTGTTTACACTTATCAGCGGATTTCAAGCACTCTTTTTCGGAATGTGGTTTGACATGGAATCAAACAAGGATTTGAAATGATCAAGTGCAGTGCCCGCAATGATTTTTCAGTCAGAGTGACAAGAGGATTCCTGTCTTGAAAACGTGTGTTCTAACGACTTCTTTTCCAAGATTTGCCACAGGCGACGTGCCCATGGAAATTTTGTATACAATCTTGTCAAAGCCTTGTCAGATAAATGTGAGATAAAGGTTGTTGCACCTCATGCTCCTGGATCGAAAACGCGTGAGTTCTTTAGTGGCGTCTCGGTTATTCGTTTTAGATATTTTGCCCCGGCACGCCTGGAGTGTCTGGCCTATGGCGAAAAGGGCATCATTGAGAATTTGAAAACCAATTTTTTTTTGATTCTGCAGATACCTTTTTTTATTTTCTTTTTCCTGCTGAAAACTTGGCAGGTATCTAAAGATTGTGACGTGATCCACGCCAACTGGATTATTTCGGGGGCAATTGCCCTGGTGGTGAAACACCTGAGGAATAAACCTGTCGTGTTGACCGTTCACAATACCCAGTTACGTCATTTCCCCAGATGGCTGGCAAAATATGTGGTAAGAAATGTGGATACCGTCATTTCACCCCATCCGGAGCTGACTGATATCGTTAGGTCTTTTGGGAAGAAGAACGTGATCGAAATCCCGAATATGATCGACTTCGATACACGCGCGATGCCTGTGGACATCTCTCGATTAAAATGTGAATTCGGAATAAAAGACCAAATGGTCATTACCTATGTAGCACGGCTGGTGACATGGAAAGATCCCCGTACCTTTGTCATGAGCATTCCATATGTCATCCGTGAGTTGAAACATGTCAAGTTCCTGGTTGTCGGGGGAGGGGCATTGGAAAATGAGTTGCGAGAGATGGTTAAAAATATGGGCATCCAGGAATATGTTGTGATCGCCGGGAGAAGAAACGATGTAAGTTCGATATTGGCAATGTCGGATGTCTTTGCCGCCCTCAGTACCATAGAGAACATATGGAGTGTGACCATCATCGAGGCCATGAATGCTGGTATCCCCTGCATCATCACCCGTGCAGGATCGACTGAGAAAATATTGACGCATTTGGAAAATGCTTATCTCATTCCAACGGAGGACAAGCGAGAGCTTGCGGAAGGTATCGTGAGACTCCTTGGCGATACGGCCTTACGGGCCAGAATATCGCGGCACGCCAAAAAATTGATTCAGAAAACCGGCGTTGTGAAGGATGATATCATTTCAAAAACGCTGGGTGTATACTACCAGGTGACAAATGGGTTCAACCATGAGTGAGCGGGGGTATCAAAAAGACTATTCCGAGATCGTTCCCACGGTGCTGGATGAGGAATCCCGACGCCATAAAGCTGAAAAAATATTATGTGTTTTATCGGATTACCTGGGTGAAAGTGCGCTGTCTGGACTGCGTTGTCTCGATAGCGGGTGCTCCGGGGGTATTATCGATGCTTTTTTGGCTGAACATTTCAACACGATGGTGGGAATCGACATCGATGAAAAAGCTATCCGCTATGCGAATAAGTATCGACATTCCGACAATATGGATCTTTTTGTGGGTAGTGCCATATGCCTGCCGTTTGAGAAAGACAGTTTCGAGGTGGTAATATGCAATCACGTCTATGCCCATGTTTCCAATCCCATGGAGATGATGAAAGAGATCTATCGTGTTCTCAAGCCCGGGGGGATATGTTATTTTGCAGGAGCAAACAAATATTCAGTGATGGAGGGAAACTACAAACTTCCGTTCCTTTCCTGGCTTCCACTGCGTATTGCGGGCCTGTACCTGAAGATCCTCAGAGGAATACCGTTTTATTATGAAAGACATCTTTCCCTGCCAAAACTAAAACAGTTGGTCAAAGACTTCCATATCCTCGATTATACCCTGAAGATTATTGCCGATCCTGGAAAATATGGATACGCACGCAGGCTCGAACGCAAAATCCCTGTGCTGTCAAGAAAACTGGCGCCTGCTTTGTATCCAATGATTCCGACCTACATATGGTTGCTGATAAAACAGAAAGGGGACAATATTAAATAAGATGAGCCACCATGAATCCTTTCGAGTGAGTTTGATTTCGCCTCCCAGCAGAGCGAAATCAGTGCGTCCTCCCCTTGGTTTAATGTATTTAGCGTCAAGCATCAGAGAAGCGGACGGCGATGTGCTGGTTGATATTGTGGATCTGAAATCGTCAACATCCGTCCCTGTTTTCGAGGAAATAATCCATCGTATCAAAAAGTACCGACCTGACTTGGTAGGTATTTCCTGTTTATCAACCGATACGGACGATGTCAGGAAATTGGCCCAAAGGATTAAAAAAGAGAACCAACAGATCCTGATAGTCGTTGGTGGCATACACCCGACCCTTTTTCCCAGGTATTTTTTTGAAACGACTCAAGATGTTGATTTCATCGTCATGGGTGAAGGAGAAATTACCCTCGTTGAACTTATCAAGGGGATTCGTTCTCAAAAAGATTTTGGCGGTATCGATGGCATTGGTTATCACGACAAGGGCAAGATCCACATAAACAAAAAACGTTCTCCCATCAGGGATTTGGATGAAATCCCATTTCCGGCTTTTGATCTTGTAGATATGGCGTATTACACCCGACCAAACGAGTGGGTCATCAGAGGTGTGCCGGTCTCTGGCTTCTTTGTCTTCACCGGTCGTGGTTGTCCATACACATGTCGATTTTGCGTCAATAAAAATCTATCCGAACGCAGGGTGAGGGTCCGCAGTGCTAAAAATGTCGTAGATGAACTGGAACTGCTGGTAAATAGGTACCAGATCGACGGTTTTTTTATTTATGATGACGCCTTCGGTTTAAACCGAAATCGCTCAATTGAGGTCTGCGATGAAATCATAAAGCGAAAATTAAATTTGGTTTGGGGCTGCCAGGCAAGGGTAACGCTAATCAAAGAAGATATGATCAGAAAAATGAAAGAAGCCGGATGTATTCAACTCGAATTTGGGGTTGAATCGGGTTCTCAGCGAATTTTGGACAACCTTCATAAACAAATCAAAGTTGAAGATGTAAGAAAGGTTTTCAAATTATGTGACAAATATGGCATCCGCAAGCTTGCGAATTTTCTGATCAATGTTCCCGGCGAAACAAAAGAAGACATCGAGGCCACTTTCGACCTGGCTACCGAAATCGGTGCAAATATAAACCTGTTCAATATCACGACGCTCTTCCCGGGGAGCGATCTTTATTATGAATTTCAAAACGACATTCCTGAAGAAGATCTGGCCAGGTTTGCAAGCCAGGACAATATTGAAGAATTTTTAGAGATTATTGAAGATAAATACAGGCTTTCAAGCCATGACATTCCTTTATCCGACTTGCCGGCTCGATCGGCGGCGGCCTCGAGATCTCGCTCGTGATCGGGAACGCCATCGTGTTCCCACGCTTCGAGGATGGTCTGCCAGCCGGTACACCGGCACAGATGAGCGAGCAGGGCCTGGCGGACCGAGTCGAGATCGTGGCGCTCGCCGGGATCGCCGGGAACCGCTTCCCTCTGCTCGAGCGCGTCGAGACGCATGATGATCCCGGGTGTGCAGAAGCCGCATTGGCTCCCCCCCGTCTCGCAGAACCGCCGGCCCCACCGCTCCCGCCGTTCGGCGGGCAGGCCTTCGAGCGTCGTGACCGACCGCCCGGCCATTCGTCGGACCGGCGTGACACAGGCCACCCGGGGTTGACCGTCAACGAGGACCGTGCAACAACCGCACTGTCCCTGGGGGCTGCACCCGTCCTTCGCCGACAGGACGGCGAGCGGTCCCCGCAGGGCGCCGAGGAGGGAATCACCGATGTCGGGCACCTGGACCTGGGATCCGTTCAAAACGAACTCGACCGTGCCTGCACCCGATGTCGGCTCGATGCGTGCAGGGCGAGGACCATCGGTCATGCTTGGGAGGATATGGTCGTCGCCGTGCCGCCACGAGGTCCTCGCCCCCTGACCCGTCGCCAGGTGCTGCGGGGGGGGACACTCGGCTCGCTGGGAATGCTCGTCGGTGGGCGTCGTGGCGGCCTGTGGATCGGACTCGGGCCCCGGAGCCGCGCTCGACAACAGCGGACCGCAGCTGGTTCGGCTGTTCAATCCCAACAAGGTGATCGCTGCCGGTATCCCCCAGCGGTTGCCGTTCGGGCTGATCGACAACGGGATCCGACTCACCGGAGACGGCGACCCCGTACCGGCGAGAGTGCTGCAGGATGGCCGTGTGATCACCGAGGCCGACGTGCTCGGCCGGGTCGTGTCCCATGATCACCCACCGGGCACGGAGGAACATCAACACTCGGGACTGCTTCGGTACTACGCCCTGCGAACGACACTGCCGGCGCCCGGCATCTACGACGTCGAACTCGACATCAACGGAACCACCGCGTCCACCGCGGTCCAGGCATTCGACCCCGACGAGATCGGTGTCATCCTCCCCGGGGCGGAGTTTCCGCGGCTGGTCACGCCCACGCTGGCCGATCCCGCCGGTGTCGATCCGATCTGTACCCAGCCCGACGGGCCCTGCGCCTTTCACGAACGTTCGGCAGCGGAGATCATGGCGGCCGGGGAACCCCTGGCCTTGCTCGTTGCCACGCCGGCCTATTGCGCAACGGCCTACTGCGGGCCCGTGCTCACCACGATGATCGAGGCCGACGCCGCTCGTGCCGAACGAGGCGACCGGCCGATCGCGATCGTACACGTGGAGCCCTACGCCAATGCACGCGAAGTTGCCGGGGACCTGTCGAGCCCGGACCTCCGACTGGCCCCGGCCCTTGGTCCGTTGGGGCTCGATTTCGAACCGGTGCTCTTCCTGGTGAACCGTACTGGGACCCTCGTCGACCGGATCGACAACGTGTTCGACCGGACCGAACTCGACGAGTCACTGGCCGGCCTCGCCTGACCGGCCTGGCTCTGCTGACTCGGCCTGGCTCTGCTGACCGGCCTGGCCTCTGCGGACGGGCCGGCTCGCTATCAGGGCTCGCTGTCAGCCCGGGGAACGAGCGGTCAGCTGAAGGACTGGCCGCAGCCGCACGTGCGCTGGGCGTTGGGGTTGTCGATCGAGAAACCCGCCTGTTGGAGTCCGTCCTTGTAGTCGAGTGTTGCCCCGCTGAGCAGCTGGGCGCTGGTCGGATCGACCACGACCCGAACCCCTTCACCGAAGGTCGACGTGATGTCGTCGTCGGCCGCATCGGCGTCGAAGAACATCTCGTAGCTGAATCCCGAGCAGCCGCCGGGACGGACCGCAACGCGCAAGGCCAATGCCGCGTCGCCCTCCTCGTCGAGAAGACTCTTGAGCTTGCCGGCAGCGTTGTCGGTAACCGTGATCATGCGACGTCCTCCTGTGAACTCGGTTGTTCGAGGATAGTGGTGAAGCGAGGTCGGCCGCACACCGGCCGTTCTGCCCGCTTGACTGCCCTCGTAGGAAGTACCAACGCCGATCCGATCAGGATGATTCCCTCGTCCTACGATGGAAGGATGACTTCTCTGCCGACCGAGAGCAACTCCCCGGCCGACTCGTCGTCGCTGCCCACCCCCGACGACATCATGGGGGTGCTGCGTGGCGTGATCGATCCCGAACTCAACGCCGACATCGTCACCCTGGGGATGGCCAAGGGTGCCACCATCGGTGATGACGGCCTGGTCACCATCACCATCGCACTCACCACCGTCGGGTGCCCGCTGAGGGCCCAGATCAAAACCGACGCCTCGACCCGCATCTCGGAGCTGCCCGGGGTCACCGACGTCACCATCGACTGGACGGTGCTGACCGACGCCGAGAAGGCCGCAACGATGGACCAGGCCCGAAAGCATGCCGCCGACTCCGCTACCGAGACGGCCATCTCGTCGACGACCCGGGTTCTCGCCGTGGCGTCGGGCAAGGGTGGAGTGGGCAAGTCGTCGGTCACGGCCAATCTCGCGGCCGCGCTGGCGCTTCGAGGCCTGGCGGTCGGCGTGATCGATGCCGACATCTGGGGCTTTTCGATTCCTCGTATGCTCGGCATCGAGGGCCGCCTCGACGCCGGCAAACGTGATGGTCGGGCCGTCATGACACCGCACTCCATCCCGATGGGCGCCGGCCGCCTCGATGTGGTCTCGATGGGGTTCCTGGTCGACGACGAGGAGTCGGCGTTGCTCTGGCGCGGACTCATGCTCAACCGGGCGGTCCAGCACTTCCTCGAGGATGTCGCCTGGGCCGACGATCTCGACTACATCCTGATCGACATGCCGCCAGGCACCGGCGACGTCGCCATGGGGCTCGCCCGAATGCTGCCGCGGGCCGAGATGATCGTGGTGACCACACCCGCCACCGGGGCACAGAAGGTCGCAGCCCGGGCCGTCACCATGGCCCGTCGGTCCTACCTTCGCGTCGCCGGAATCATCGAGAACATGTCGGTCTACGTGACCGAGGACGGTCAACGCCACGAACTGTTCGGTCGAGGAGGCGGACAGGCGCTGGCGGATTCATCGGGAGCGCCACTGATCGGGCAGGTGCCCATCGAGCCTGCGGTGTCCCACGGTGGTGACGACGGTCGGCCGGCGGTTCTCGGCGAGGGCCCGGCAGCAACGGAGTTCCATCGAATGGCCGAACGGATCTTCGACGAGATCGCCCCACCCATCGAAATGGCCGGCTGTACCGCCCGCCTGCTTGCCGCAGCCGAAGCCGCGCTCGACGAACTCGACCTCTAGGTCGGTCTATTTCGGGCCGGCGGAATCGGGCCGTTCGATGATCAGACGCCCGCCGGCGACCTCCGACGACGGGACCAGCATCCGGACACCGTCACCGTCCTGCAACTCGACGGCCGTGGGGTGCAGGGCCACCACGGTGCCCGACAGGTCGCCGGTCGAGAGGTGGTCTCCGACGGCCACCAGACGACGCAGGGCTCGGGTCGCCGCAACCTCGCTGGCCACACCCCGCCCCCCGAGGCCGACGAGCAGCGTGAAGCTCGCGGCCAGCCCGAAGAAGATCGCGGCGACACCGAGATTGACGACGGTGGTGTCGATGCCCAACTGCGCGACGGCCAGGAGCGCCGCCATCGCCACGATGCTCGACTTGACGACCCGTGCCACCTGCCGCTGAACCGAGGCCGACGCCCGGGCCAGGGCCGGGCCGAGGGCCGTGAGCGCGAAGGCACTCAACACGTTGGCCATGATCACGATGATCGCTGCCGACAGAACGCGTGGCAGAAAGGCGACCAGATCCCGGGGCATCTCGTCGAGGGCGGTGGGGCTGATGATGCCCAGGGCGAGGATCATCCCGATGATGACCAGCCCCCACAGCACCAGGCTCGAAAGCGGCGCCGCCGAGTCTCGTACTGCCGCCGGTCGACGCTCGTTGGACAACGCCCGGAAGGTGACGCGCGATCCGAGCAATCCGGCCAGGAGACCGCCGATCAGGAACCCGCAGACGAGAATCCAGTCCGTCCCACTCATCGACGTGCACCGCTCATAGATCTTCCTCCGTCAGCAACAACTTAGAGGTTTCGACTGCGGCTGCGAACAGATCGCCGAGCACGAGCGCCATCTGCCGGGAACCGAGTCGATCGTTCACTCCATGCTCGATCCGAGCGGCAAGGCCGTCGGCCGGCTCGAGCAGGCTGATGAGAGCGGCAGCGATCCCCGGCTCCTCGCCGACCACGTCGTCGAGGGCCTCGATCTTGGCGGCGCACCGCGAGCAGCGATCGACATGGGCGGACACCTCCGGCAGCTCCTCGACCGACTCGGTGTCGAGCCAGCGGCGAAGGGCCGCGTTCGTTGGGTGGCGACGGATCACGACCACTCCCGAAGGGCCGCCGCGAGCTTGCGCCGGGCGCGAAGCAGCCGGGTCTTGACGGTCGGAAGTGGGATGTCGAGCAATCGGGAGATCTCGTCGTAGCGGAGTCCTTCGATCTCGCGCAGTACCACGACGCTTCGAGAGAGTTCGTCGAGCAGGTCGAGAGCCGATTCGAACTGTTCCATCACGGCGGCGTTCTGCACCCGGGCGTCGGGCAGACGATCGATCGACTCCGTGGCTTCAGGTAGATCGGCGGGATCGGTCACGAGCGCCCGTCGACTCCGCAGGGTCGAGATGGCCGTGTTGTGTGCGATCCTCATGATCCAACCTCGAAGCGAGGAGTCACCTCGAAAGCTGGGGAGTGCCAGCCAGGCCTTGAGCATGGTGTCCTGCGCGACGTCCTCGGCCAGCGCACGATCGCGCACGATCGAGTAGGCCAGGCGAAAGACGGCGTCACCGTGTTCGACCACCAGCGCGTGCAGGTCGTCGGGGTCGACGCCGGCTTTCGTCGTTGCCTTCGATCCGAGATCGTGACGCGTCACCTCGACCGGCGACCCGGTTCCGGGCGGCACCGCCCAGAGCACGGCGGCCCGAAGGCGACGAAGGAACTGACCGAATACGCCCATAGACGTTTGGGAGCCTACGGGGGTCGCGAGTTTCCAGCTGATTCTCGGCCAATCACCGAGATCGGCAGTCCGGTCCGACCGAACACGATCGACGAGACTTCTCGCGACAAAGTCACGCCGGGCGACGTCATCACCCCGACCAACGAGATCAGGAGCACAGGAACGAAGAACCGCCGGCATCGAAGCCCCATTCGGTGCGAACGAACCTGCCCTGCCGGGTGGCTTCGCCCAGGCACCAAGACGACCGCCGAGCACCCGCTCGGCAAGATCGTCGCACCCGCCCGGCGGGAGCGACGTCGAGACGGGGATGGGGCTGGTGGGCGATCCAGCCTCATCTCCCGATCGATTCGGGAAACGACACACGAGAGCCCCGGCCGACGGCCGGGGCTCTCGTGTTGCGCAGGGCAGTCTCGTGTTGCGCGAGCCGGGCGGACGGTCAGAGACCGAGGAACTTCTTGGCTTCCTCGATGTACTGCCCCCGCCCCGGAGCAATGGCCTTGAGTCGGAACGTCTTGACCTTGGCCGGGAAGTCCTCGGGGATCGCATCGCTCAGGTGGTTGCCGGCGATGAGTGACCGTTCCTGCTCCAGGAAGAACACATGGCGCCCGTCTTCGGGGTTGCCCATGGCCATCGCCGCCATCCGGAACTCGGTGGCATCGATCTTGTAGCCGTCACCGAGGACCGTGTCGGCGCCCGAGAAGCCGAGCGGAGCGACCAATTCGGCACCGGTCATCTCTTTCAGCCTGAGCGCACCGCCGGCGTGCGATGGGTCGGGATCGGTCATGACGATCCAGCGGATCCGATCACCACCACAACCGCACAGCACATCGAGGTGCTCGGGATCACCCGGGCCGGGATCGACGATCACGATCTCGTCGATGCCGATCAGATAGGTGTTGAGCCCCGGTTCCCCGTCGGGGTCGGCGCATGCGATGCGACGAACCAGCGGGCTGAGCGCCCGAGCCACGCCAGGCGTGATCGGTGGTGGTGGTGTTGGTTCTTCAATGGTCATCGGATTCGTAGCTCCTCCGCGACGGGGTGGGTCAGCCGATTTCGGGTCGGGCTGGACGGGACGCATTGTTGGACTCGGGTTCGACGACGTCGACATCGATGACGGTCTCATCGGTCGACCAGCGAACTCGGGCCCCGGTGCGCATGACGAACGGCACGGTCCAACCGGTGGTCCGGGCCAGGACGAAGGGCTCGACGGCACGCCGCACCGGAGCCAACAACAGGAGAAGACCGAACGCAGCGGTGACGAAGCCGGGAATCACGAGCAACAACCCGGCCAACAGGCCCAGCACACGATCGACCACCTCGGACCGGCGCGAGTCGACTCCGAACGACTCCAGTGTCGACAGGAGCAGACCGGCGGCCTTCCAGCGCAGAACGAACAAGCCCAGCACGCTCAGTCCGACCAGGCTCAGGAGCATGTTGGCGAAGCCGAACGCGGAAGCGACCTGGGCAGCCGCGAAGTACTCCGCCACCATGACGATGAAGATCGCGACTGCCGGGCGGGAGAACATGACTTCTGAGTCTACCGCTGCCGAGGCCCGGCCCGACCGGCAGGCCTATCCTCGACCCGTGTCGATTCCTGCCGAGAAGGGCGATTCCGATCCGCCTCCGAGCCCTCGCGTCTCCGGCGCTGCACCGCCACCCCAGCGACCGCCGTCGGTCGACGCGCTCGCTCGATCACTGGCCGGGACCGGACTCCCGCACCCGATTCTCGTCGACGTCGCTCGGGCGGTGATCACCGAGGGCCGAGTGCACGAGGCCGAAGTCGAGGCGCATCGGCGTGCCCGGACCTTGCTCCGGCCGGTGATCAACGGCACCGGGGTGCTCCTGCACACCAATCTCGGCCGGGCCCCGATCGAGGTCGAACAACCGGCCATGTTCTCCAACCTCGAGTTCGACCTGGCGCAGGGACGGCGAGGCAGCCGTCAACGCGGCGTCGGTGAGTTGCTGGCGACGGCCTGCGGGGCCGAAGCGGCGATGGTGGTGAACAACTGTGCCGCTGCGGTCCTTCTCGGCCTCGCCGCGTTGGCAGCGGGGCGGAGCGCGGCAGTGAGCCGCGGGGAGTTGGTCGAGATCGGAGGAGGCTTCCGGATCCCCGACGTGATGGTCCAGTCGGGCGCTCGACTCGTGGAGGTCGGAACGACCAATCGAACCCGGCTCTCCGACTTCGCAACGGCCGCAGCGCAGAACGACGATCTCGCCGTGTTGCTGCACGTGCACCGCTCGAACTACGACATCATCGGCTTCACCGAGTCCGTCACCATCGCCCAACTGGCGACGCTCGGGACCACCGTGGTGGCCGACATCGGTTCCGGACTGCTCGATGCGGCATGCCCCTGGCTGGGTTCTCCCCCACCCCCTTGGCTGGGCGACGAACCGGCCGCGAGGCAGTCGCTCGAGGCCGGCGCCGATCTCGTGATCTTCAGCGGTGACAAGCTCTTCGGCGGCCCGCAGGCGGGAATCATCGCCGGCCGCCGCGATCTCGTCGCCCGGTGCAGTCGTCACCCACTGGCCCGCGCCCTTCGCCCCGGTGGTCTCGTGCTCGGCGCTCTGCAGACCACGACCCTTGCCTACCTCGATCGGCGCGGCAACGACATCCCGTTCTGGCGGATGGCCACGACCCCTCTCGCCGACCTCGCGATCCGAGCACGATCGATCCTCGGGCAGTTCACCGACTCCTCCGGCGCCGCCGACCGCATCAGCGTGATCGACACCGAGGCCCTCCCTGGTGGCGGGACGCTGCCGAACGCCCGAATCCCCAGCGTCGGACTCCGACTCCGTGGTGACCTCAGCGTCGGCGCTGCGAGCCGCCGACCCACCTCTGATCGCTCGGGTCGACAACGGCCACACGATCATCGATCTCCGGACGATCGAACCCGACCACGACGATCTCGTGACCTCGATTCTCGCCGCAGTGCTGGACCGGCCGACCCGATGACCGTCGTTGCCACCGCCGGCCATGTCGACCACGGGAAATCGACCCTGATCCGCATGCTGACCGGCACCGACCCCGACCGCTGGGAGGAGGAGAAGCTCCGGGGGCTCACGATCGACCTCGGGTTCGCCGGGCTGGAACTCCCCTCCGGTCGAGCGCTCTCGTTCATCGACGTACCCGGTCACATCCGCTTCTTGCGCAACATGCTGGCCGGCGTCGGTGCCGTGCAAGGCTGCCTCTTCGTGGTTGCGGCCACCGAAGGATGGAAGCCCCAGACCGAGGAACACCTGCGGATCCTCGACCTGCTGGGCGTCGAACATGGCATCGTCGCCCTCACCAAGGCCGACCAGGTCGACGACGAACTGCTGGAATTGGCCCTCCTCGACGTGGCCGAACACGTCGAGGGCACCTTCCTCGAGCGAGCTCCGGTGGTTGCGGTTGCCGCCCCGACGCTGCAGGGCTACGACCGCTTGCTCGACGAACTCGACGGGCTGGTCGACCGCATGGGCCCGCCCACTGACGTCGGCAGGCCGAGACTCTGGATCGATCGTGCCTTCGCTCCGGCTGGGGCCGGCACCGTCGTCACCGGCACCCTGATCGGCGGTCCGATCGGTCTCGGCGACGAACTGCTCCTGGCCCCGCAGCGTCGACCGGTCCGCGTACGGGGGCTGCAGTCACATCATCGAGGCGTCGGCGCCACACCCCCCGGGTCGCGACTGGCGGTGAATCTGACCGGGATCTCACACCACGAGATCCGTCGGGGCGACGTCCTCATCACCGACGGCGTGTGGCATCACACCCGAACGGTCGACGCGGAACTCCAGGTCCTGGCCACCCTCGCCCACGACGTGTCACGTCGTGGCGCCTATGCCGCCTACATCGGTTCCGGCGAGGTGCACGCCGCCGTCCGCATCCTCGGGCCCGAGACGCTCGCGCCGGGAACCACGGGATTCGTACGGCTCCATCTCGACCGACCTCTCCCGCTGATCCCGGGTGACCGCTTCATCCTGCGCGAGCACGGTCGGGACGAGACGATCGGCGGTGGCCAGATCGTCGATCTCGAACCGGTTCGTACCGCGTCGAAGGCACGACCCGATCGCTCGATCACCCGGCTCGTCGCCGAGCGGGGCTGGGTGGAGCGAGCCCACCTCGACCGGCTGACCGGGTACGCCGAGATCCCGGACGACCTGCCGATCGTCGGCCGGTGGGCCGTCGATCCGCAGCAGTTGTCCTCGGCCATCGACGCTCTGCGCGCCGACATCGAGGCGTCGGGTGGACTCGGACTCGACATCGCCACCCTCGACGCCCGACAACGAGCGGTGCTCGACTGCATCGACGAGGCCGTCGTCGACGCGGGGCGGGTCACGCTCGGCTCACCGGCCGATCCGCTCGCCGACCATCCCTGGGTCGAAGCCCTGCTCGCCGAGCCGTTTGCTCCCCCGGGAGCCGATGGCGTCGACCGGGCCGAAGTTCGAGAACTGGTGCGTCGCGGCCTCGTGATCGAACACGACGGCATCTACTTCGCCGCCGAGGCTGCCGCTTCGGCGGCTCGTCTGCTGGCCCAGGCCTTCGCCGAGCAGCCCGAAGGCCTGACCGTTGCCGAGATACGCGATCTGTGGGGTACGAGCCGGAAGTTCGTGCTGGCTCTGCTGGGGTGGTTCGATACCACCGGGCAGACCCGACGACGCGACGACCTGCGAGTCCCAGGACCGAGACTGCCGGCGGCCTGAAGACCGGTTGCGGTCCCCGAGGGTCAGGGGAACCGGCCGGACTCAGGTGTCGTCGTCAGTGGCTCGCTCCGGCCAGCGACGCCCGTCGCTCGTTCTCGGTCAGGCCACCCCAGATGCCATGCTGCTCGCGAATCGTCAGGGCGTATTCCAGGCACGGCTGACGAACGGGGCAGCTGAGGCAGATTTCCTTGGCCCTCGCTTCGCGGAGCCGCTTTTCCGAACGACGCTCGAGTCGGGGCGGCGGGAAGAAGATGGCCTGGTTGGGTCCCCGACAGGCAGCCCCCTGCTGCCACAGCTGCTCCAGTTGGTGCACACTCATCACAACCCCCTTTGATTCCTGAGCCCGAGACTATGCCTGCGTGACCCCCGGCACAAGACCCTGTTTGTGCCGGTCAGGCGGTCGGGTGGTCACGTTCCGTGGTCAGCCGACAGCGGGTTGACGGACAGCGGGGCCGATGGGAGCAGGACGACGGACAGGCGGGGCCGATGGGAACGGCCGATCGGATTCGGGGAAAGACGGCGGGCATCGACGTGGGCGCCGATCGGATCAGCTGCGGTCTCGGTAGTCCCTGGCGCCGCCTTCTTCGGGAGCGACTTCGAGCAGCAGCCGGTCGAGCCCGACCACCTTCACTCGGTCGCCGGCTTTCAACGGTGTCGCTCGATTGGTGACGGCGCGCCAGGGCGCATCGCGCACGATCACCGTGCCCTCGGGGTCGATGTCGGTGGAGGCTCGGCCGAATTCGCCGATGATCCAGGACCGACCGATCGTCGGGCTCGAGAACCGGGTGCGGACCATCGATGGCATGCCCGTGTAGGCGTAGAGGATCGCCCCCACGATGCCGACTCCCATGGTGATGATCGACATGCTCACGCCGTCGTAGAGTGTGAACGTTCCGACAACGAAGAGGACGGTCCCGATCGCGCTGTAGAGCCGTGGAATGTTGGTCTGGATGTCGACGGCATACGCAAGGAGTGCCAACACCAGACAGACCACACCGAAGCTACGGATCGGCAGGACGGCCAGGCCGTAGGTGCCCATCACCGTCAGGAAGGCACCGATGACGCCGGCGATGCCGACACCCGCCGTGAAGAGCTCGAAGATCAGAAGCGCCAGTCCTCCGACGAAGAAGAGATAGGCGACTTCGGGACTGGCCACCGTGTGGAACAGTTGCAGTGTCAGCGGCAATTGGCGGAACTGGGGCTGGCTCAACCCCACGGCCGAGGTGGTGTCCTCGACCGGTGCCTCGTAGCCCGGGAGCTGACTGACGAACTCCCGCAGCACCGACGAGGTCTCGAGCGGTCCGATCGAGATTCCCAGTTCGATCGCCTCGGACGCGTTGATCGAGTTGTCGACGAGGCGCTCGGTCGCCGTGCCGAAGGCGGGATCGAACCGGGCCGAAGGGAGTCGGGCCTCGCCGGACTCCCCGATGCGTGATCCTCCGGCGACCCCGACCAGATCGGCGACCCCCAGCAGTTCGGCCGCGCCGCCGTAGGCCACCGACCCGGAGGGGCCGACCCAGATTGCGATCGGAACACTCGACTCGTCGAGCCGGGTGGCGAGTTCGACGTAATCGGCCCGGTCGATGACCGAACCCTTGCTGTCGAGTTGCAGCACGACGCCGAGCACGCCGTCGGCTTCGGCGAGATCGAGTTCTCGGAGGAGGAAGTCGGCCAGCACGGGATCGATCAGTCCGGACATCTCGACGATGCGGACCTGGGAGGCACGGTTGTCGGGATTGGGGGTGGTGCTGTCGTTCGCGGTGGTGCTGTCGTTGGGGGTGGTGCTGTCGTTCGACGACGGAGTCTGGGCGGCGGTGGGACCGGCCATGGCCACGAGGGCGACGAGCAGGAAGATCACGGCAAGAAGCCGGGTACGAGGAGGTCGGATCGTCGACGCTAGCCTCGGCGTCAGTGTCCGCAATGGAGTTCTTTGCTGCATCTCGCGTCCTGATCGTGGCGGGGAAGGGCGGGGTCGGCAAGACAACGCTAGGGGCGACCCTGGGGCTTGCCGCCACCCGGCTCGGCCTCGACGTCGCGTTGGTCGAACTCGAGGGTCACAGCACCCTAGGACGTTCCCTCGGCGCAGGCGCACTCGGGTACGAACCCACGACGGTGGATCTCGGGGCGCTCGGCGGTCGCGGCACGCTGACCGCTCGCCGCATCACCCCCGACGAGGCACTCGAGGAGTATCTCCGCGACCACGGCCTCGGCCGAGTCGCGGCCCGGCTGATCCGCACCGGCGCAATCGAGGTGGTCTCGACCGCGGCACCGGGCGTCCGTGACCTGCTGGCCCTCGGCAAGATCCGACAGCTCGAACAGGCGGGCATCGCCGACCTCATCGTCGTCGATGCACCGGCCGCCGGGCATGCCATCACCTTCCTACGGGCTGCGGCCGGTCTGGCCGACTCCTCACCTTCGGGACCCCTGCGCGAACAGGCCGACCTCGTCCTGGAACTCCTGGCCGATGACACTCGATCACAGACCATGCTCGTGACCCTGCCCGAGGAGACGCCGGTGAACGAGGTGATCGAGACGGCGTTCAGTCTCGAAGAAGACGTCGGTATCAAACTGGCCCCCGTCGTGATCAACGGGATGTGGCCAGAGATCGAGGGCCTGGACCGGGCCCTGCGGACCGAGTCGGCATCGTGGCGAGTCGAACGACCGGCAGCACTCGAGGCCGCCCAGTTCCGGATGGCCCAGGTCGACCAACAACGACGCGAACGCGAGCGGCTCGCGAACGAGCTACCGCTCCCGCAGCTGATCCTGTCCCACCGGTTCACGACCCGAGTCGAACTCCCCGACCTCGCAGCGCTGGCCGATCAGCTGGTCGCCCAACTCCACGAAGCCGGATCCGCGTCATGACCGTCGATGGATTCACGGCTCCGGTCATCGTCTGTCTCGGTCCCGGCGGTGTCGGCAAGACCTCGGTGTCGGCGGCGATCGCCGTGGCACTGGCCCGGGATGGACAGCGCGTGGTGGTGCTGACCATCGACCCGGCTCGCCGGCTGGCCGATGCCATGGGACTGGCCGACGGGCTGGGCAATCAACCCCAGCGCGTCGATGGTTCCTGGTCCGGGGAACTGTGGGCCACGATGCTCGATCCCCGCGCCACCTTCGAGGCGGTGATCACCGAACACGCACCCACGCCGGCCCGAGCCGAACGAATCCTGACCAACCGACTGTTCACCAACCTGACCAGCTCCCTGTCGGGAACCGGTGAGTACATGGCAACCGAGCGGCTCTCCGCGTTGGTCGCCGACCGGCGTTTCGACGTGGTGGTGGTCGACACACCACCGTCGCGGCATGCGTTCGACTTCCTCGACTCGCCCGGCCGACTCACCCGTTTCGTCGATCACCCGATCTATCGGCACGTGCTCGCCCCCCGGCGCGGAGTACTGCGAGCGATCACGAAGGCAAACCAACTGGCCATTCGATCCGTGTCGAAGGTGGTGGGAGCCGACCTCCTGACCGAGGTCGTGGACTTCTTCACCCTGTTCGACGGGATGGACCAGGGGTTCCGCGATCGGGCGGCTGCCGTCGATGCACTGCTGACCGGCCCCGACACCTCGTACGTCCTGGTTTCATCGGCTCGCCATCAGGCCGTGGACGAGGCGCGCTGGATCGGTGACAACCTGGCCCGACGCGACCTCTCGCTCGATCTTCTGGTGGTCAACCGAATCATCCCACCACGTTTCGCCGACGAGACATCCGTGACGGTCGATCTGCCCGATCCGGTCCGGCACAACCTCGACGATCTCGCCCGTCAGATCCGACAGGAACAGGTACTGGCCGACGAACTCGCCAGTGCCACCGGAGCGACGGATCGACGGATGATCGCTCAGCTCCCAGCTCCGGTGAGCAGTCTCGGCGGCCTCGAGGCCCTCGGCGAGCAACTCGGGTCGGCAGGCTGACCTGTCATTGGCCGTGGACGACCGGGAGACCCGGACCCGGGCTCCGGCGCCGAGTTCAGTCCTCGACCTCGGAATCGAGGGCTTCGATGGCCTCCTCGAGGCTGCTGGTGACCGGAACGATCCGATCGAACCCGGTGGTGTGCAGAAGGCGGGTGATCGTCGAGCGATCACAGGCGACGGCGACGGCACCGTCGGCCTCGCGGGCTCGACGAATCCCACCGATCAGGGCGCCGAGGCCGGCCGAGTCCATGAAGGGCACCGACGACAGATCGATCAGGAGGCGCTGGTGACCGGCGAGCTTGCCCAGTGCCTCCCGGAACGCGCCAACGCTGTAGGCATCGAGCTCGCCGGACGGGCGACAGAGGGTGTAGTTCTCGTTCTCTTCGATGTGGATCTCGAGCACGGTACGTCCTCTTTCTTTGCGAAATGCCTCACGAAACGTGTGACACGCGGTCGTTCTCACCCTGTCGTGCTTTCGCCGCTGCCGTACACGGAACCGACCGGGAGCCGGAGCCGACGCACGACGACGCCGAACGCTGGATGCTATCGCCCTAACGCATGACGAGGGCGTTGGGTTCCCGATCCCCTCCGTTCCGGGTGCCGCGCCACGCGGCGGTGCCGCCCGGGCGCGACTGCGGCCCAGCCGTTCGGCTGGGCCGCATCCTTCTGGAGGTCGGGTCTCCGCTCGGTGGCACCCGAGCTGACCGGGTCGGGCTCAGGCGGGCGTCGATTCGACGTCGATGGCCGGCTGCGAGACGCCACCGATGGCAATCTTCTTGGGCTTGGCCTTGGCTGCGACCGGGATGCGAAGCGTCAGCACACCGTCGGCGAAGTCGGCTTCGATTCCGTCGACGTCGAGGCTGTCACCGAGATGAACCTGGCGCCGGAACGCTCCTCGGGGACGTTCGTTGAGGTAGAGCTGGTCACCCTCTTCCCGTTGCCAATTCCGCTCGGCCGAGATCGTGAGTACGCCGCGCTCGACATCGATGTCGATGGAGTCGGCGGTGACTCCGGGGAGATCGAGATGCACCCAGACGTCATCGCCCCGACGGTAGGCATCGAGGGGCATCTGATTGGGGCCGGTCACACCCCGGGCAGTCCGGAACAAGAGATCGAGGTCACGGAACGGATCGTTCTGCATCAACAACATGTCGACTCCTTTGTCGGTACGTTCGTTCGGTTACTGAAACTCTTTCATATTTCAGGATAACTTGTCAAGCAGTTTGACTGAGCATCATGATCTGTCTAAGGTCGTTCCATGCGTCCCGCTCGGCTCAGCACCCGAGGCGTCGTCGACACGGCGCTCGACCTGATCGACCATGACGGTTACGACGCGCTCAGCGTCTCCGCCGTCGCCGGACGGCTCGGAGTCGGGCCGTCCGCGCTCTATGCGCATTGCGACAGCCTCGACGGTCTCCGGAACCTCGTTGCCATCGCCGCCACCCACAACCTCACCGCCGATGTCCGCACCGCGGCGGTCGGCACGTCGGGACCGCAGGCGCTGGCGGCCATGGGATCGGCGTATCGACGGTTCGTCCACGAGCACCCGGGCCAGTTCGCCGCCACCCTGCGACCGCCGCCCCTCGACAACGGTGAACTGGCCAGCGCCAACGACTCGCTGCTCGACGTCTTCGCTCTCGTCTACCTGGCCATGGGCCTCGAGCGCGGATCCTCCGAACTGGCCGCACACTCGACACGGTGTGCCATCCATGGGTTCCTGGCGCTCGAGCACGTCATGGGGACCGACCCCGCCCACTCGGCCGCCTACGAGCACCTCCTCGACACCCTGCAGCGGGGTCTCGCCGACTGATCGGGAGGCTTGCCTCCACCGGTGGGCGACCGCGGCGGGCGTGCGGGTAACCTGCACGCCGTGACCGTCGTGCTGCTCGCCACCGATTCCGATGCCCTGTTCGAAGACGTCGATGCTGCCCTCGCCAGTGACGACGTCAGCGTGCTGCGAGTGAGGGCCGGGGCCGATGTCCTGCCCGCCATCGCCGCCAAAGACCCCTCGATCGTTCTGCTCGATTTGCAGATCGGGAACATGGGGGGGATCGCGACCTGCATCGCCATTCGACAGGAGGAAGGATTCGATCGCCTCACCCATCGTCCCGTGGGCCTGCTACTCGACCGGGCGGCCGACGTGTTCGTCGCCGACCAGGCCCGGGCCGAAGGTTGGCTGATCAAACCGATCGACCCGCTGCGCCTCCGTCGGATGGTCATCGACCTCCTCGCCGGAGAGACGGTCTACGAAGGGGTCGCCGCCCCGGCGTGATCCCCGACACCGACGAACGGCCCGCTCGGGAACCGAGACCGGCTCCAAGCCAAACGGCGTCGGAATCGGTCCGATCCGGGAATCGCATCCGGTAGGATCCCCGTCGTCGTCACCACGGGTTGTGGCGCAGCTTGGTAGCGCGCCTCGTTCGGGACGAGGAGGTCGGGAGTTCAAATCTCCCCAACCCGACACCGCATCGATCCCCCGCCATCCACGACGTCTCGTCGCCGGCGGGGGATCGCCGCGTTCGGCCCGGGCTCGACGTGAACGGGCCCGACCTCTCGCTCATCGGGCACCGTGACTACCGTGGAACGATGGCCGATCAGCGAATGCTCGACTCCGGTGTGGTCGATCAGGCCCTTTCCTTCGTGCGACGTGAGGGGAGCCAGGCGTTGCGGCGAGCGATCGCCGGTGACGAGCACCTGGAGGTCACCGAGATGGCATCCCCCGATGACGAGGGTTGGTTCGGGCCGACCAGCGTCGTCTGGCGAGTGCATTCCAGCCCGGCCATGCTCATCGGCGGTCTCCGGGCCCTCCTGCTCCAGACCCTGCACCCCCTGGCCATGGCCGGCGTGGCCGACCACTCGGACTACCGCGACGACCCCTGGGGTCGGCTGCACCGCACCGGTCGGTTCGTCGGCGCGACGACCTACGGCAACACGTCGTCCGCCGAGGCTGCCGTCGAGGTGGTTCGGCGAGTCCACGAGCGCGTCAAGGGATTCGCTCCCGACGGACGCCCCTACTCGGCGAACGACCCCCATCTCTTGCTGTGGGTCCATGTCACCGAGGTCGACTCGTTCCTACGGGCCTACCAGCGCTACGACGGCAGCCGGTTGAGCATCGCCGAGCAAGACCGGTACGTGGCCGAGATGGCGATCGTGGCGGAGCGGCTCGGGTCGCAACGTCCGCCGGTCTCGGTCGCAGAGATGGCCGAGGTGATGTCGGCGTTCCGACGGGAGTGCTCGGCGAACCGCCAGACTCGCGAGGCGCTGCGCTTCCTTCTCAACCCACCGGTCAACCTCGCCACCCGCCCCATCTACGGCCTCATCAGTGCCGCCGCAGTCGGGTTGTTGCCACCATGGGCCCGCCGAGCACTCTGGCTTCCCCCCGTCCCGATCGTCGAACCGCTCGCCGTGCAACCCGCGGCCAAGGCCTTGACCGGTGCCATCGGATGGTTGATGGGCGCTGCGCCGCCCGGTGCACCGATGCGACCGAGCTGACCGAACCCGCCGTGAGGCTTGGGACCGAGGCCTCCGGGGTTCCCATAGGCTCGAACCGTGGAACTCGGTGACTTCCAGCAACTGATGGACGACCTCTATGGTGACGGTGACCGGGAGCGAGGCATCCCGTCCACCATCGCCTGGCTGTGCGAGGAGGTCGGCGAACTGGCGCAGGCCGTGCGCAAGGGAACGGTGGAACAGCAACTCCACGAACTGGGTGACGTCCTGGCCTGGTTGGCGTCGCTGGCCAACCAACTGGGGCTCACGCTCGACGAGGCGGCCCAGCGCTACGTCACCGATCCACCCTGATCCCCGGAGCGGGGCGCGCTCAGTCGGCGTGGTCGGGATGATGGCGGGCCACGTTGCTCGGGTAGCTGCGGCAGTAGTAGTTCCACAACTGACGCCCGTACACCCCCGCCCCGCGGGTGCTCGCGATCCCGTCGACACCGGCCTCGAGTTCCTCTCGGCGGGCCATGAAACCGGCGGACGCATGACGATCGCTGGCGGCAACGGCCTCGGCGAAGCGGACGTCGAGTGGCAGCGGGTCGAGGGGCGTTTCGAGGTCCGGGCCGTGGAACCAGGCCGATGAGAACCGTTCCTCGCCGGTGATGACGCGGTGTGTCGTTGCCACGAAGTAGTTGCCGGTCATCTCCTGCAACATCTCCCCGATGTTGATCACGAGTGCACCCGGAGTCGGTGGAACGTCGATCCAGGCACCGTCGGGATTGCGGACCTGGAGTCCGCCGACCTCGTGTTGCAGCAGGAGGGTGATGAATCCGGCGTCGTGGTGCGGGTTCACCCCGGCCCCACCCTCGGGCGTGGGCGGGTAGTGGATCAGCTTCACCAGTGAGAACCGACGCGATCCGAAACGGTCTCGGAGATGGCCGGGATGGAGGTCCAGACCGACCGAGAACAGGTCGAGCAACTCATCGGCAAGATCGGACATGGTCGAGAAGAACGTTCGCATGTGATCGCCGAAACCGGGGAGCACATCGTCACCCGGCCACTGGTTCGGGCCGTCGAGGCGCAAGTAGGGAGGTTCGATCCCGACACCCCGAACGGGGTTCTCGGTCGACAGATCCAACTGCTCCCGAAGATCGGGGCGGCCCCCGGTGAGCTCGGCACCGACCCGCTCCCAGCCCCGGAAGTGGGGCGAGTTGATCTTGTCGATCCGTGCCTTGATCTCGTCGGGGAGCGCGAAGAACCGGGCACGTTGGCGGGCATGGGTGTCGAAGAACGCCGGACCGATCCCGTGCCCGACGAGCTGGAAGAAACCGATCTCGTGAGCCACCTCGCAAACGGACCGGGCCAGGTCCCGGCGCTCGGACGAGCCGGGTGGCGCTGCGAACCAGGGTGCGAGGTCGACCTCGGGGATACGGGTGAAGGTGACGGTCACGCTCGGATCGTAGGAGTGCGACCCTGGCATCGACAATCGATCGGATGCGATCAGCCTTCGGCTGCGAGGAGCTCGGCGATCTCGACCGTGTTGAGTGCAGCGCCCTTCCGGAGGTTGTCGCCGGAGACGAAGAGCGCGAGCCCGTGGGGCACGGTCTCGTCGCGGCGGACACGACCAACGATCGACGGATCGGTGCCGGCGGCCTTCAACGGCGTCGGCACCGAGTCGACGACCACACCAGGAGCAGCTGCCAGCAGCTCGAGGGCCTGCTCGACCGAGAGTTCGTTGGCGAAGCGAGCGTTGATCGACAGGGAGTGACCGGTGAACACCGGGACCCGCACACAGGTTCCCGACACCATGAGGCCAGGGATGTGCAGGATCTTGCGCGACTCGTCGCGCAACTTCTGTTCTTCGTTGGTCTCGAACGAGCCGTCATCGACCATCGAGCCGGCGAAGGGCACGACGTTGTAGGCGATCGGTTCGACGAAGGCGGACGGTGCCCCGACATCGGCGGCGGTTCCGTCGTAGGTCAAGGCCCGGGCGTCACCGGCCTTCGCGATCTGATCGGCCAGTTCCTCGACCCCCGCGAGCCCGGCGCCCGAGGTGGCCTGGTAGCTGGCGACGACGAGGGCCTCGAGCCCCGCCGCGAGGTGCAGCGGTTTGAGAACCGGCATGGCCGCCATGGTCGTGCAGTTGGGATTGGCGATGATCCCCTTCGGGCGGTTGGCCACGTCGTCGTCGTTGACCCCGACCACCACGAGCGGGACGTCGGGGTCCATCCGCCACGTGGAGGAGTTGTCGACCACCACCGCTCCAGCGGCGGCGACCTTCGGTGCGAGTTCTCGCGAGGTGACGCCACCGGCCGAGAACAGGGCCACGTCGAGCCCGGCGAAGTCCGCCGTTGCCGCGTCCTCGATCGTGATCGTCGCGCCTCGGTGGTCGAGGGTCCGGCCGGCCGAGCGGGCCGAGGCGAACAACCGCAACTCCTCGATCGGGAAGTTTCGTTCTTCGAGAATCGACAGCATCACGCCGCCGACCTGACCGGTTGCTCCGACGATTCCTACGCGCATGCCCCCAGGTTACGGGTGACACCCGGATCGCGCCTCGATTTCCGACCGGATCAGGTCCCGTCGAGGCCGAATGCGGTGTGGAGGTGCCCGACTGCGTCTTCGGCTCGATCGGCGGCGATCACGCAGCTGACCCGGATGGCGGAGGTCGAGATCATCTCGATGTTGATCCCATGGTCGGCCAGCGTCTCGAACATCGTTGCCGCGACACCGGGATTGGACTTCATCCCGGCGCCGATGACCGACACTCGCCCGATCGAGTCGTCGGTGCTGACCCCACCGGCCCGCAGCGTGGTGAGCACCCCGCTCTCGAGGATCCCGGTGGCCCGGCCCAGATCGTCGCTGGGGACGGTGAACGAGATATCGGTGCGACCCTGATCGGACACGTTCTGGACGATCATGTCGACGTTGACGCCGGCATCGGCCAACGCCCGGAACAACTTGGCCGAGATCCCGGGTTCGTCGGGAACGTCGGACACGGTCACCTTCGACTCGGACAGATCGTGGGTGACCGCTCGAATGATGGGCTGTTCCATGCCGGATTCCTCTTCGGTGACGAGCGTGCCCGGTTCCCAGGTGAAGGCCGAGCGGATGTGCAGGGGGACGTGAAAGCTGTGGGCCACCTCGACCGACCGCATCGCCGGCTTGGGGCAGCCGGTGGCGGTCATCTCGAGCAGTTCGTCGAAGGTGATGGTCGCCATCTTCTGGGCCCGGGGTACGACCCGCGGATCCGCACTGAAGACGCCCGACACGTCGGTGTAGAGCTCACACAGGTCGGCTTCGAGCACGTGTGCGAGCGCAACGGCGGTCGTGTCGGAGCCGCCACGACCGAGGAAGGTGACGTCTCGGTCGTTCGAGACGCCCTGTGAACCCGCAATGACGGGAACGATGCCGGCTTCGAGCGCCTCGCGGACCCGGTCGGGTCGGATCTCGAGAATCTTTGCATTCCGATGATTCGAGTCGGTGACGAAGCCGGCCTGGCTGCCGGTGAAGGAGTGTGCCTCGTAGCCGAGATCGGCGATGGCCATACACATCAGCGCGCAGGCCTTGCGTTCCCCGGCCGTGATCAGCATGTCCATCTCGCGCCCAGGCCGGGTCTTGGACACCTGCTCGGCGAGGTAGAGGAGCTCGTCGGTCTCCTTGCCCATGGCCGAGACCACCAGCACCACTTGGTCGCCCCTCCGACGGCAGCGCGCGACATGGTCGGCGACGGTTCGCATCCGGTCGGGGTCGCCGACCGAGGTTCCACCAAACTTCTGAACGACGAGGGCCACGGCGCTTGATGCTAGTTGGGCGGGGTGCCGACTCACCCCGGATAATCTTCGGTGGTGGGAACCGACAAGCGAGAACGACAGAAGGCCAATCGGGCGAAGAAGCTCGAGGAACAACATCGCCAGCAGAAGAAGGCCGGCGTGCGCCAACGAGTCGTCCTGTTCACCGTGATCGCCCTCCTCGTGCTCGGGGTGCTGTTCGTCTACTCCATGACGGGCGACGACGACACCGACGCCTCGACCGACTCACCGACGGCGACGACCGACGCTGGGGCGACCACCACCGTGGCCCCGACCGAAAACGGGCCGATGCTCGCTGTGCCGACCGACGAGGAACTCACCCCGATCGATCCGGAATGTCCGCCGATGACGGGGGCCGACCGGCGCTCGCTCCAGTTCAGCGCCGCGCCTCCCATGTGCATCGACCAGACCAAGACCTACCAGGCCGTGGTCTCCACCTCGATGGGCGACTTCACGATCGAACTCGATGCCCAACGAGCGCCGAACACGGTCAACAACTTCGTGTTCCTGGCCAACCATCACTACTACGACGGTGTCGGCTTCCACCGGATCATCACCGACTTCGTCATCCAGGGCGGCGACGCCGTCGGTGAAGCGATCGGCAGCGGCTTCGGCACGGGTGGTCCCGGCTACCAGTTCGACGACGAACTCCCCGAAGCCGGTGAGTACGAACTGGGGTCCGTGGTCATGGCCAATTCGGGGCCCGACACCAACGGAAGCCAGTTCTTCGTGATCACGGGTGACCAGGGAGTCGGGCTGCCACCTCAGTACGCCCTGTTCGGCAAGGTCGTCGACGGGCTCGACGTGCCCCTGGCCATCCAGGCCGTCGAGACCGACTCCGCCGATGCGCCCGTCGACTCCGGTCGTCATCAACTCGGTCACCGTCACCGAGAGCTGATCATCAGCGACCGTCGAACGAGCCGGGGGTTGGGGTGAACTCGTCGAGATGGGCGTTCCCGCCATTCGATGAACTCCCCGATGAGGACCTCATCGCGGTCGGCGCCGACCTCGAGCCGCAAACCCTGATCGAGGCCTACACGTCCGGGTTCTTCCCGATGCCGATCGGTCGGCGGAAGACTGGGTTGGTTCTCACCGGTTCGTCGGGGAGTCCTGTTGAGCGGCGAGCTGAAGGTGAGTCGCTCGTTGCGACGGTCCGTTCGATCGTTCACGGTGTCGGTCGACACGGCATTCGAGCAGGTCATCCGGGCGTGCGCCGACCCGGGGCGGGCCAACGGCTGGATCGATCGCGACATGCTCGTCGCGTACAGCAAGCTGCACCACCGGGGATTCGCCCACAGCATCGAGGTCTGGGATGGCGCCTTGCTCGTCGGGGGGCTCTATGGCGTGTCGATCGGCGGGCTCTTCGCTGGGGAGTCGATGTTCCATCGGCGCCACCGATGCCTCGAAGGTCGCGATGGTCGCACTCGTCGAACTGCTCGGTCCGGATCCCGACCGGCTTACTCGACGTCCAGTGGCTGACCGATCATCTGGAGTCCCTGGGGTGCCGCGAAATCGACCGACGAGAGTACGGACATCGGCTCGAACGCGCCCGGCAACTCGACCCACCCGACATTTTTCGACCGAACCCCGAATTCCGCGAGACACTGGACAGATGACTTCGACCAGGCGAGATCAGCCCGACCGTCCGTGGATGATGCGCACGTATTCCGGACACTCGACGGCCAAGGCGTCCAACGAGCTCTATCGCACCAATCTGGCCAAGGGTCAGACGGGGCTGTCGATCGCCTTCGACCTGCCGACCCAGACCGGCTACGACCCCGATCACGTGCTCGCCCGGGGCGAGGTGGGCAAGGTGGGTGTCCCCGTCGTGCATCGAGGTCACATGGCCACCCTCCTCGACGGCATCCCGCTCGGCGAGATGAACACCTCGATGACGATCAACGCCCCGGCGGCGTGGATGCTCGGCCTCTACATCGATGCCGCCGCGGCTCAGGGCGTCGACTCGACCCAGCTGAGAGGAACGACCCAGAACGACATCGTGAAGGAGTACCTCAGTCGGGGGACCTACATCTTTCCGCCCGAACCGAGCCGCCGACTGATCGTCGACATGTTTGCGTTCTGCAGCGAGAACGTTCCCAAGTGGAACCCGATGAACGTCTGCTCGTATCACCTGCAAGAGGCGGGGGCGACCCCGGTCCAGGAGATCGCGTACTCGCTCGCCACCGCGATCGGCGTCCTCGACGCGGTTCGGGATTCGGGCCAGATCGACGACGACGCGTTCACGGCCACCGTGGCGTCGGTGTCGTTCTTCGTCAACGCCGGAATCCGGTTCGTCGAGGAGACGTGCAAGATGAGGGCGTTCACGCAACTGTGGGACCGGATCACCCTGGATCGCTACGGCATCACCGACCCGAAGGCCCGCCGATTCCGGTACGGCGTTCAGGTCAACTCACTGGGGCTCACCGAGGCCCAACCCGAGAACAACGTGCAGCGGATCGTGCTCGAGACGCTCGGCGTCAGTCTGTCCCGTGATGCGCGCGCTCGATCGATCCAGTTGCCGGCCTGGAACGAGGCACTCGGTCTGCCTCGACCGTGGGACCAGCAGTGGGCCCTGCGCATCCAACAAGTTCTGGCGTTCGAGACCGATCTCCTCGAGTACGACGACATCTTCGCCGGCAGCCGGGTGATCGAGGGGCTGACCAACGAACTGATGGACGCCGCCGATGACCGAGCTCGACGAGATCCTCGAACTCGGCGGGGCGTTCGAAGCCATCGCCGAACTGAAGGGCCGCCTGGTGCGGTCGCACGCCGATCGCATGCGACGCATCGAACGGGGTGATCTGACCATCGTCGGGGTCAATGCGTTCACCGAGACCGCGCCCTCCCCGCTCGGTGGTTCCGAGAGCATCCTCACCGTCGACCCATCGGTGCAGCAGGAGGCCATCGACGACGTCAGGCGTTGGCGGGCCGACCGTGACGGAGCTGCCGTCGCCGCTGCGTTCGCCGACCTGACGCACCGCGGCCCGGGGCACCGAGAACATCATGGGCCCGACGATCGCCCTGGCTTCCGCCGGGGGTACCACCGGCGAATGGGCCGATTGCCTCCGTGAGGTCTTCGGCGAGTACCGGGCGCCGACCGGCGTGGCCGCCGCCGGCGGCGCCGGCGGCGGCTCCGACAAACTGCGGGCCACCGCCGACCGTTTCCGCAACAGCGTGGGGGGCCCGATCCGGTTCCTGGTCGCCAAGCCGGGGCTCGACGGACACTCCAACGGGGCCGAACAGATCGCCGTCGCTGCCCGAGATGCCGGCATGGAGGTGATCTACCAGGGAATCCGCCTGACCCCCGAACAGATCGTTGCCGCAGCACGAGACGAAGACGTCGACGCCGTCGGACTGTCGATCCTGTCGGGCAGCCACGTCGAATTGGTGCCGCTCACGATCGACATGTTGCGCGAGGCCGGGGTCGAGGCACCGGTGATCGTCGGTGGGATCATTCCCGAGGCCGACCGAGCCATGCTGCTCGACCGGGGGGTGGCTGCGGTCTACACGCCGAAGGATTTCGACCTCGGAACGATCATCGGTGAGGTCGCCGACCTGGCCATGGCGGCGCGAGAAGGTCGGGCGTGAGAGAATCGAACACCGGCCCTACTGCTTGAGAAGTCGGCGTTGGAGCCGATGGAGTACGTGATGAATGCACGCGAATCCCTACCTGGCCTGATCACAGGCGTTCTCGGCCTCGCAGCCGGACTCGTTGCGTCGATCTTCGATGAGCCCATCATGGGCGCCGTCGCCGGGTTGTTGGCGTTGGCTGCGGGCGTCGCCGGGGTCCGGCTGGCCCAGCGTCTGGCCGAGCAGTCCGCCGTGCAGCGGCTCGTCGAGGACGAACTCCGTGCGGTGAGGGCCGATGCCCAGGAAACCGAGGAACGGTTGCTGGCCGAGCTGCAGACACCCGATGACGAACTCGTCGAGGAAGCACCGATCGACGCCCTGACCGATCCCTCGACCGGTTTGTTCAGCGAGAGCTTCTTCCACGTTGCCCTCGACTCGCGCGTCGCCGCGGCTCGCCGTCACCTCCGCCCGGTGGCCATCATCCTGCTCGAGGTGGTCGAAGGACTGCCCCAGGACGCACCCGTCGAAGCCGACGCCGAGCTGGTGGCCGAGAGCATTCGGATCACCCTGCGTGAAGCCGACACCGCGTGTCGGTTGCGCAATGGCTACTTCGCGCTCCTGCTCGAGGACACGCCCGAGAACGGTGCGATCTGGACCGTCGAGCGAATCCGCCGGCAGCTGTTGGGAACCCGCAAGGGTCTGACGCTGTGGGCCGGCGTCGCCTGCTACCCGGCGCATGCGTTCTCACCCGACGAGATCATGTCGGCCGCCGAGACGGCGCTCGGGTCGGCCCGCGAGTGGCGTCAGGACCGCATCGAGGTCGCCACCGCCGCTGCCGACTGATCCCGCCGACAACCGACGGCCCTACCGTACGGTCTGGCGTACGCAGGCGCCACGGTCGTCGGAGAAACCGGCGCCAGCCCCGTGGAACCGGGTCAGCCGAGGTCGCCGAGGATCTCGGCATTGTCGTGCCCCCGTGATCGACCCGGATGACGAACCTCGCCCGGGGTGGCCGACAGCCCGGCGATGACCCCCGGCATCGGGTAGCCCTCGTATCGGGCGAAGGTGCCGCGGTCTTGGATGTGGGGGTCGGCGCAGAGCTGGGCCATGTCGTAGACCTGTGCCGCGGCTGCATCGGCCTGCTCGAAGGCACGGAGCACGTCGACCAGCGTTCGCTCGGCCGTCCAGGCCGCCATCCGTTCCTCGACGAGCTGACGATGGACCATCCGATCGTCGACCGTTGCCACCCGCGGATCGTCGCCGAGTCCGATCAGCGTCATCACCCGAGCGGCGACCGAATCGGCCGACGTCGACACCGCGACCCACTGGCCGTCGATCGTGCGATACGTGCCACGGGGAATCGAGTAGGGCAGACCGGATCCCAGTCGAGGCTGGAGTTGGCCCGTGCTCAGGTAGAGCGACGGGAGGGGCCCCATCATCTGGATCATCGAATCGATGAGACTGGCGTCGACGACCTGGCCGACTCCGGAGTGCAGCAGCGACCATGGTGGCGAAGGCGGCGGCCAACGCGGTGACCTCGTCGGTCAGCGCGACCGGAGGGAGTGTCGGGGCACCGTCGGCATCGCCGTTGATCGACGCGAAGCCCGACATGGCCTCGGCCAGCGTGGCGAAGCCGGGGCGGTCCCGGTAGGGCCCGGTCTGCCCGAAGGCCGTGACCCGGACGATCACCAGATCGGGTCGACGTTCGTGCAGCACGTCGGGACCGAGACCGAGCGCTTCGAGCTTGCCCGGTCGCATGTTCTCGACGATGACGTGGCTCGTTTCGACCAGTGCGAGGAACTGCTCCTTCCCGACCGGGTCCGTGAGGTCGAGTTCGATGAACCGTTTGTTGCGGTTCGCCCCCTTGAAGAAGAACGTCTCGCCATCGACCGGGTCTCGCCAACCGAGGTTGCGGGCGGTATCGCCGACCCCGGGTCGTTCGACCTTGATGACGTCGGCACCGTAGTCGGCCAGATAGCGAGCACACCCGGGCCCGGCCAGGACCGTGGCCAGGTCGAGCACTCGCAGATCGGAAAGAGGAGCCATGGCCGGAGACTAGTCAGGAGGCCAGGGGATTCAGCCGGAGAATCGTCAGGAGGCCCAGGGATTCGGCCGGAGACTAGTCAGGAGGCCGGGGATTCAGCCGGAGACTAGTCAGGAGGCCGGGGATTCAGCCGGAGACTAGTCAGGAGGCCGGGGATTCAGCCGGAGACTCGTCAGGAGGCCCGGGAAGTCCGTCAGGGGCGACGGCGACTGGTGACGGTCGGCTGGGCCCACCAGCGACCGCTGAATCGCCACCGGGGCGACCCCTGGTCGGATGGCACGGGCGCAGGAGCAGCCCGGGGCCACGCCATCTCGACGGCGGCGACGATGGCCGCTGCCTCTTCGTCGGTCGGATCGGGACCGATGACGGCGACGCTCCCCGACGCCACGCTGCTCGCTTCGCTCCCCGACGCCACGCTGCTCGCTTCGCTCCCCGACGCCACGCTCCTCGCTTCGCTCACAGTGGCACGTTTCCGTGCTTGCGCTGCGGCAGGTCTTCCCGCTTCGACTGGAGCATGCTGAGACCGGCGATCAGTTTGCATGCGCGTCTCGGCCGGGTCGATCACGTCGTCGATGTAACCCCGCTCGGCCGCGACCCACGGGTTGGCGAAGCGTTCCTTGTACTCGTCGATGAGCTCGGTTCGGCGAGCCGCCGGATCGGCGGCCGCCTGGATCTCGCGACGGTAGACGATGTCGGTCGCCCCCTCGGGGCCCATGACCGCCAACTCGGCGGTCGGCCAGGCGAACGGCCAGGTCGGAGCCGATGCTCTTGGAATCCATCACGACATAGGCACCGCCATAGGCCTTGCGGGTGATGACCTGGATGCGAGGCACCGTGGCCTCACAATATGCGTAGAGCAACTTGGCGCCGTGTCGAATGATGCCGCCGTATTCCTGATCGACACCGGGGAGGAAGCCGGGGACGTCGACGAAGGTCACGAGCGGGATGTTGAAGGCGTCGCAGGTCCGCACGAAGCGGGCCGCCTTGGACGAACTCTCGATGTCGAGGACCCCGGCCAGCATCATCGGTTGATTGGCGACGATGCCGACCGGCTGGCCGTCGAGTCGGGCGAAGCCGCAGGTGATCGCCTTGGCCCAGTTGGCGTGATACTCCATGTATTCACCATCGTCGACGATGGTCGTGATCACCTTGGTCATGTCGTACGGCATGTTCGGGCTTGCCGGCATGAGGTCGGCGAGTTCGGGGCAGAGTCGCTCGGGATCGTCGCCGGTGTCGGATCGTGGCGGACTCCTCGAGGTTGTTGGATGGCAGGAAGGACAGCAGGAAGCGAACGTCGTCGAGCACCTGCTTCTCGTCGGCGGCCACGAAATTCGCCACACCCGACTTCGACGAATGGGAGCCGGCACCACCGAGTTCTTCGAGAGTCACCTCTTCACCGGTGACGGTCTTGACCACGTCGGGTCCGGTGATGAACATGTGCGAGGTCTCGCGGACCATGAAGATGAAGTCGGTCATGGCCGGGCTGTAGACCGCCCCGCCGGCACACGGTCCCATGATCACACTGATCTGCGGGATCACGCCCGATGCCTTCACGTTGCGGAAGAAGATGCCGCCATAGCCGTCGAGGCTGACCACGCCCTCGGGGATCCGAGCTCCGGCACCATCGTTGAGGCCGATGAACGGCGCACCGACGGACAAGGCCAGATCCATGGCCTTCTGGATCTTCTCGGCGAACACCTCGCCCAGGGATCCGCCCATGATCGTGAAGTCCTGACTGAACAGGAAGACCTTCCGGCCGTCGATCGTCCCCCAGCCGGTGATGACACCATCGGTGTAGGGGCGAGAGGCGGCCTCGGGGCTCCTGGTGCGAGCGAGCATGTCGAGTTCGTTGAACGATCCAGGATCGAGCAGGTAGTCGATGCGCTCACGGGCCAGCATCTTGCCCTGGTCGTGCTGACGCTGGATGGAGCGCTCGGAACCGGCATTGAGCGCCTCGTCCTTCCGAGCCTTGAGATCAGCGAGCTTGTCTTGCAACAGATTGTCGGTCACGGGCGCCGAGGTTAGCCGTCACGGCCCCGACGCAGTAGCCCACGGTCACATGACACGCCGACGTGCCTGTGCGACGATCGACGGCAGGACGCAGTCCCCACCACCCCAGGAGGCAATCGTGCCGGCCGACGTGATCCCGCTCCTGGTCTGCGACGACCTGGTTCGCCGATTCGGCGACGTCGCCGCAGTCGACGGGGTGAGCTTCGGTATCGACCATGGTGAGACCTACGGCCTGATCGGTCCGAACGGCGCCGGCAAGACCACCACGATCTCGATGATCGCCGGATTGCTGGCACCGGATCGGGGCGAGGCCCGCGTTGCCGGCATCCCCATCGGCCCGACGGCAACGACGGCGAAGGCCCGAATCGGCCTGGTACCGCAGGACCTCGCCCTCTACCCCGATCTGAGCGCCCGCGAGAACCTGCGGTTCTTCGGGCGGCTCCAGGGGCTCGACCGATCCGAACTGCGGCGCCGAGTCGACGAGGTGCTCGATCTGATCGGCCTCGCCGACCGGGCCGACGATCTGGCCAAGGAGTACTCCGGTGGGATGAAACGACGCCTCAACATCGGTATCGGGCTGCTGCACCGGCCCGAGCTGCTGATCCTCGACGAGCCGACCGTCGGGGTCGATCCGCAGTCCCGCAACGCCATCCTCGAGTCCATCGAGGCACTGTCGGTCGAGGGCATGGGGGTTCTCTACACCACCCACTACATGGAGGAAGCGGAGCGCCTCTGTGACCGGATCGGCATCCTCGATCGAGGTCGCATGCAGGCCGAGGGCACCCGAGACGAACTCCTCCGGCTCACCGGTGAGGTCGATCAGGTCCATCTGGCCGGCAACCGGAGCCGTCGCCGCTGCGGCCGAGTCGATCCGGCTCCTTCCCGGGGTGGTCCAGGTGGCGGCCGAGGCTCGATCGTTGACGGTCACCGTCCCCGATGCCTCGACGGTGCTCGCCGGTCTCGTGTCGAGCGCGGTCGCAGCAGGGATGTCGTTGTCCGATGTCGACGTGACCCGACCGGATCTCGAATCGGTGTTCCTGCACCTGACCGGACGGGCACTCCGTGATTGACGCCATCGTCACCATGGTGGCGTCCGACCTTCGCCAACGGATCCGCGATCGGTCGGTCCTGATCTTCGGCCTGCTCGTCCCCTTCGCCCTGATCACGGTCTTCAACCTGCTCTTCACCGGGGTCGACGACGCCACCGACCGACGTCGAGATCCGGGTGGTCACGGTCGGCGCAACCACCGACGAGCTCGGCACCGACGCTGACCGATCTGCTGCGTGGCCTCGACGGCGTGACGACGGAGCTGGTTGCGACCGACGCGGACGGCGCACGGGCCGCCATCGCCGACGGCGAGGCCGATGCGGCCATCCTCGTTCCTGCCGGGTTCGCCGAATCGGTGCGATCGGGCGGCAGACCGACGATCGAGGTCGTGACCAACGGCGACGGCGACAGTCGCACAGCTGATCGTCACCTCGGTGGTCGACCGCTTCGTCGCCCAGATCGGCTCGGTATCGACGGCAGTGCCCTCGCGGCCGGGCAACTGGGCCTCGACCCGACGGCGACCGGTGGATCTGGTCGATCGGCTGGCGGAGACACCTCCGACCCTCACGACGTCGGTTGGCGAGGCGCTCGAGCGAGCAGCTCGACCTCCAGGGATCGCTGGTGGCCGGGCAGGCAGCCATGTTCATGTTCTTCACCGTCGGTTTCGGGGTCATCGGGTACCTTCAGGAGCGTGACCAGGGCACCCTGACTCGGCTCCAGTCGATGCCGATCCCGCCGTCGTCCATCGTCGCCGCCAAGGTCGTGGTCAGTTTCGTACTCGGCATCGTGTCCACATCGGTCCTCTTGGGGGTCAGCTCCCTGCTGTTCGGGGTCTCCTTCGGTCGCGTCGTCCCGGTCGCCGTGTTGGTGTCGGCCGCCGTGGCTGCGGCCACCAGCCTGATCCTCGTCGTGGTCAGACTCGCCCGATCGGCGGAACAGGCGAGCATGGCCAACTCGATCCTGGCCATCGGCATCGGAACGCTCGGCGGGGCGTTCTTCCCGATCAGCGACAGCGGCTGGTTCTCCCGGGTGTCCGACCTGACCCCGCCGGCCAACTTCATCCGGGGCCTCGGGATCACGCAGGCGGGTGGCGGGGTCGCCGACCTGGGAGACCCCCTGCGGTCACTGGCGGCCTTCGCCGTCGTCGCCATCGTCGTCGCGACCATCGTCCCCAGCCGAGCGGTGGCGTGATGGGCCCGGTCCTCGCCATCGCCGGGACCAGCCTTCGCCGCTTCCTTCGCGACAAATCGAACTACTTCTTCGTTTTCGTCTTCCCGCTGCTGATGGTCGTCATCATCGGCTTGCAGTTCGGCGATCGGTCGGCGGCCAGGATCATCGTCGTCGGTGACGGAGTGCTGACCGATTCGCTGGTGAGTCGAGTGCAAGACGATGGGATCACCGTCCGACGACTCGACGACGCCGAGGACGCTCGATCCCGGCTGGCCCGGAGGCGAGCCGATGCGGCGGTGGTGATCACACCCGACGACGAAGACGCCTTCGCCAATTCGTCAGCCGTCGATGTCGAGGTGGCGACGGGCTCGACCGATCGGTCGCCGTTGATCGGACCGGTGATCGACCGAGCCCTGTCCGCTATCGACCGAGATCAGGCGGCGGTGAATGCGCTGGTGGCCGTGGGCGTTGACCGAACGGCGGCGATCCAGGCCATGGCGTCGGCCGGTGACGCGGGTCCTCGGATGGCCGAGTCGGTCGCCGGTGGCGACACCCTGTCGGATGAGTTCGTCGGTCTCGGCCGGTTCGACCTGGGCGCGGCCCAACAGCTGTCGTTGTTCGTGTTCCTCTCCTCGCTGACCGCAGCGACGAGCCTGATCCAGTCCCGACAGCTGGGCGTGACCCGACGTGAACTGTCCGCACCGGTCCGGCCGAGCCAAGTGATCCTCGGCGAGGTGCTCGGGCGATTCGTCATCGCGTTCACCCAGGGGATCTACATCATCGCTGGGTCGGCCCTGCTGTTCGGGGTGAACTGGGGAGACCCCATCGCAACGGGCACGGTCCTCTTGGCGTTCTGTGGGGTCAGCGCATCGGCCGCCATGGTGCTCGGGGCCCTACTCGACAACGAGAACGCGGCCAGCGGTGTCGGGGTCGGCGTCGGACTGGTCCTGGCCGCCATGGGCGGATCGATGTTCCCCCTCGAATTCATGCCCGATGTGATGCGGCGGGTCTCGACCGTCACGCCGCACCGCTGGGCCTACGAGGCCTACGCCGAGATCACCCGTCGAGGGGGTGGCATCGGCGATGTGCTCGGCCCACTGGCAGTCCTGATACTCATGACGGCCGTCCTGCTTCCCGTTGGCTCGATCCTGCTGCGACGTTCGCTCGCCCGTGCACTCTGACGTGACCCGTCGCTCACCACGCAAGGCCCGGAACCATCCGTACGGCCGAGAGCACCGGATACGGTTCGGCCGGTGACCAACGCTGCCCGCACCATCCCGATCGGGTCGATCTGTGTGTACTGCGCGTCGTCACCGGGATCGAATCAGGCCATCACCGACGCCACGATCGAGCTCGGTCGCCTCTTGGCCGAGGAGCGGATCCGGCTCGTCTACGGCGGAGGTGCCGTCGGCCTGATGGGTCTTCTCGCCGACACCGTCCTCACCGGCGGGGGCGAGGTCACGGGCGTGATGCCAACGGGCCTCTTTCCCCGCGAGATCGGTCACACCTGCGTGACCGAGATGATCGAGGTCGCCTCGATGCACGACCGCAAGCGCGTGATGTTCGAGCGGGCCGACGCCTTCATCGCCCTCCCAGGTGGCCTCGGCACGCTCGAGGAGTTGGCCGAGATGGCGACGTGGTCTCAGATCGGTATCCACACCAAACCGATCGGGGTCCTCAACGTCGATGGGTTCTACGACGGCCTGCTGTCATGGCTCGACCGTGGTGTCGAGGATCGGCTCCTCAAGCCGGCGAATCGGGCCATTCTGATCGAGGGAACCGACCCGCGCATCCTGCTGGAGACGCTGCGCACCGCCAGCCCGACACCCGAGGCGAAGTGGCTCGACCTGGACGAGACCTGAGACCAACGGCGTCCGACGCGACCCTCAGCCGATCACGGGAACCGAGAAGACCTCGACTGCGTGCTGGAATCCACGAATCTCGTGGTGACCCAGTGGGACGAATCGGTCGGCGCCCCCGGCCGTCGATGCCGCGACCGTCCCACCGTCGGTGACCATGGTTCCCGGGTCGGCCCGGTCGACGAGTCGGGCGGCGAGGTTGACCAGGCGCCCGTAGTAGTCGCCGCCCCGGGACAGCACGTCGCCGAAGACCACCGCCCCACGAGGCACCACCGGAGCACTTGCGAATTCGGCGATGAGATCGTGGCCGATTCGGAACGCCTCGTCGGGGCCCGTGGCAACGAACATCACCTCGTCACCGATCAGTTTCACCACCCGTCCTCCGTGACGGTCGACCACCTCGTAGGCGCTGGACTCGAAGGCCACGATGAACCGATCCAGATCGTCGACATGCATCGCGTCGGCCAACGGCGTGAATCCGGCGATGTCGACGAACCCGACCGCAACCCGAACCGAGGCCTGCCCTGCGCCGGTCGCGGCCCGACGGGAGGCATCACTTCGAATCACCGCTGGGCGCAGATGGTGCAAGAAGAACGCCTTGGTCGGAACGAAGACCTGCTCGATGAGGAGGCGCGACTCGAAGTTCATCCTCGTGTATTCGACGTCGGAGGCTCCGATCCGGTCGAGTCCCGACGCGATGTCGATCCTGAACAGTGACGTGGTCGCATCGGCGACCCGACTCATCGAGGAACTGAGCACCCGGGCGAAGTGCAGGAGTTCGTCGTCACTGAAGAGCCGACGGGCCGTTGCGAACGCCTGGAAGGCCTCCACATCGAGTTCGGTGAACTTCCCGTTGGGGTCGTACCCGCCGGCCCGGCACACGCGCTCGAACACCAACTCGTCGAAACCCGTGGCAGCCCGAGCGACCTCGGCCGGGATCGTCGGATCCGGAGCGAGGAGCCGGCGATTGATGCTCCCGACGAGATCGTCGACGTCGAGATCTGCGATCTCGTCGGGACCCACGCCCACCGAGTCCAGGTAGACCAGGACCTCGAGCAGCGATGCTGCGCCTTCGGCCGCCGGATCGAAGGCCCCGACCTCGGCCCAACGCTCGGCAACCCGGTCACGCCGTGAGGAGTCCTCGGACATGGCGGAATCATGACACCTCGGAGCCCGACGCGCCGCGGTCGGCGAACCGCTCGGGCCGCAGGCCTCTGTGCATCCCGCTCACGATCCCCGTGCCACAATGCGGCAGTGCGCATCCTCGTGGCCTCCGATCTCCACTATCGGCTGCCCCACTACGACTGGCTGGTCGAGCACGCCGCTGACTTCGACGTGGTGGCCCTGCCCGGTGATCACATCGACGTCACCGGAGTCGTGCCGATCGAGGCCCAGATCGTGGTGCTGACCGCCTACTTCGAGCGCCTCGCCGAGCGAACCACGCTCCTCGTCACGTCGGGCAACCACGACCTCGACGGCCCCGGGAATCACGGGGAGCAGATGGCGGGCTGGTTGCGTCGCGTCGGGAACCACTCGATTCACGTGGATGGGGACACCGTGGACGTTGGCACGTCTCGGTTCACGCTCTGCCCGTGGTGGGACGGCGCCGCCACCAAGGCCGAGGTCGATGAACTGCTCACCCGCGCCGCCGTCGACCGTCCGCAGCGCTGGATCTGGCTCTACCACTCACCGCCCGGCGGATCGGGCCTCTGCCGAGCGGGATCCCGGGACTACCCGGATCACGACCTCAATGCGTGGATCGATCGGTGGCAGCCCGATCTGGTGTTCACCGGCCACATCCACCAGGCCCCGTGGGTGAAGGACGGAGCCTGGGCCGACCGGTTGGGACGGAGTTGGGTCTTCAATGCCGGCCGGGTCTCGGGCCCGCTGCCGGCCCACATCGTGATCGACACCGACGCGGCCACCGCCGAATGGATCGGGCTTCCGGAGCGGGGTCATGTGTCGCTGGCCTGACGTCGTCGACCGCAAGGGGCCGGTCGACCCCGTTCCGGGCCGTCGGTCAGAAATCGGGTTCGGGATCGCGGGCCGAGCCGGGTCGGGCCGGGCCGGGCTGATGGTGGACCAGCACGTTCAGGACCTCGTCGACCATGCCGAGGTGACCTTCTCGGTCGCTGTACTGCCGCTTGACGTCGGCCAGGTACTTGGTGAGGTTGTCGAGCCGGGCCGAGGCCGTGCGCAGCACGGCGAGCGCGGCTCCGGCGTTGTCGGTGAGGAAGGCGATGGGATCGTCGGCGACCCGCAGCGTCGACCGTCCCTGTGCTCGGACGGTGGCGGTGGCCGGGCCGCCGAGCACCGCCGACATCTCGCCGAACACCGCGCCCGGGGAGTCGATCCGGGCGAACGGGATGCCGTCGCGCTCGATGACGAGGGCACCCTCGACCAGGACATACAACGCGGCAGGGTCGGTGTCTTGCTCGATGAGGACGCTGTCGGGCTCGACCGTGACCAGCGGCAGATCGGTGCAATGCGCCAGGAGACCGTCCATCGTCGAAGCGTAGCGTCGGGTCGTACGGGCTCAGCCCGGGATCCCGCCGGTCTCGGCTGTGCCCGGATCGGGAGAGCCGATGGCGCTCACGACAGGAGCCAGCCTCCGTCGACGTCGATGGTGGTCCCGGTGACGAAGTCGTTGCGGACGAGGAACAGGATGGCCTCGGCCACCTCGTCGGGCGTCCCGGCACGGGGGATGAGGTTGGCTCGGGTGGCACCCGCCAGGGCCGAGGTCCGGGCTTCGCCCTGCCACGGGAACATCGGCGTGTCGATCAACCCCGGCGCAACGACGTTGATCCGGCGGGGAGCGATCTCGGGGGCGACGGTGCGAACCAGTGATTCGACGGCGGCTCCTGTCGCTGCGATGGCTGCTTGACCGGGCTTGGCCCGTCGCGCCGGTGAGCCGCTCACCAACACGATGGCCCCCTGCGCCTCGAGGTGTTCGGCTCCGAAGCGGAGGACGTTGGCATACCCCCAGAGCTTGTCGAACGATCCCCGGAATTCTGCCATGTCCATACTCAGGAAGGGCCCAACCGCACGGGAGCCTCCGGTCGCGGCGCTGATGAGGATGTCGTAGGGGGCCAACTCGGCGAGGAGGTCGGCGACGGCCCCGCCGTCGAGGACATCGCAGGCGCGGGTCGACACGTTCTGGTGCAGGTCCTCGGCCCTTGCCTTCTCGGGGTGCCGGCTCACCGCGGTGACCGTGGCGCCCGCCGCCGCCAGGGCCTGAACGGTGGCCAGCCCGATCCCCGACGTGCCGCCGAAGACGACTGCCCTGGTTCCGTCGATGTCCATCACCGCTCCCTCTCGTCGTGCCCGTGTCTCGATCGGACCAGTCTGGCCGACACCGTCCGCCGATTGACAACGAGCACGAGCGATGCCCGCGACGATCGAGACGGTCAGTGTCCGCCGATGTCGACGTTGTAGCCCTCGTACACGAGATCGGCCCCTTTCTGTCGGTGTCGGGCGATCGTCACCAGCACGTCGAGGACGGCGTCGCGAATCTCGGCGAGATCGACGCCCTCCTTGACGGCATGCGCGACGTCGGCGATCCGAGCGCGCAGGGTCGGGTGTTCGTCCTCGAGGGCCGTCACACGATTGACGAGTCGAGGAGCGACCCGGGTCAGTTCGGCCAACAGCCCGTCGTCACCCTCCACCGCCTCGGCGTGCTGATCCCAGGCCGCTGCGAGATCATCGAGCGCGCGGAGCAACCGATCTCTGGTGTGCGGATCACCCGCGGGCAGGGCGGCTGCGACCTCGGTCGCCGACACCGCCTCCTTGAGTTCGATGCGGCGACGACTGGCGGCCTCCAGTGCCGTCGTGCGGGCAGCTGATTCGTCGGACATGGCTTCACCTCCGGACATCGACCGGGACCGACCGGTCCCGGATCACTCTCGACCCCACATCTTCGACGAGACAGGGGACAAGGTCACCGCATTCTCCTCCGACCGACGAGGACACGCTGCGGCGATCGGATCCAGCGATGCCCGAGATCGAACGGTCATCCGTTCAGATGGTCGACGAGGCCGAGCGCAACCTCGGCTGCGGCCTCGACCGTTCGTTCGATCTCGGCCCCGGTGTGGGACAGGCTCGGGAACATGACCTCGTAGGGCCCCGGTGCCAGGGCGATCCCGCGATCGAGCATGCCGTGGAAGTAGGGGGCGTAGAGCCCGCAGTCGGCGGCTGCCTTGGCGTCGTCGTAATTGCGCACGGGTTCATCGGCGAAGAAGACGCCCACCAGCGGGCCGACCTGCGGAACCTGAGCCGGAACACCCGCCGCCGAGAACGCAGCCCGAAGCCCGTCGGCCAGGCGCCGAGCCGTTTCGATCAACTCGGCATACCGGTCATCGTCGAGCTGGCCGAGGGCGGCCAGACCGGCCGCCATGGCCAGGGGATTGCCCGACAACGTACCGCCCTGATAGACGGGCCCGAGCGGAGCGATGCTTGCCATCACCTGGCGGGAGCCGCCGAAACACCCCACGGGCAGACCACCGCCGATCACCTTCCCGAAGGCCCACACGTCGGGCTGAACTCCCGACCAGGTCGTCGCCCCTCCCCGACCGAGCCGGAACCCGGTGATGACTTCATCGAACAGCAACAGGGCACCCACACGATCACATTCGTCGCGCAAGGCTCGCAGGAACCCCGGTTCGGGCTCGACCAGTCCCATGTTGGCCGCGACGGCCTCGACGGCGAGCACGGCGACGGAGTCGTCGAGCCTCGGCACCACGTTGAACGGCGCCACGATCGTGTCGGCGACGGCGGCCTCGGGGACACCGGCCGAACCGACGAGACCCTGGTTGGCGACTCCCGAACCACCCGCGGCGAGCAGTGCATCGGTGTGACCGTGGTAGCAGCCGGCGAACTTCACGACCTTGTTCCGGCCGGTTGCGCCCCGAGCGAGGCGAATCGCCGACATCGCCGCCTCGGTCCCCGACGAGGTCATGCGTACCATCTCGAGCCCCGGAACCCATTCGGTCATGAGCTCGGCCAGTTCGACCTCACGTCGGGTCGGGGCCCCGAAGGTCGTTCCCTGCTCTGCTGCGCTCGCGATGGCGGCCAGGATGGAGGGATCGGCGTGGCCGAGAATCGACGCGCCATAGCTCTGCACGAAGTCGAGATACTCCCGACCGTTCTCGTCCCAGACCCGGGAGCCCTTCGCCTTCGTGACGAAGTAGGGTGTGCCACCCACCGAGAGGAAGGCCCGAACCGGTGAGTTCACACCACCGGGAAGCACCTTCCGAGCACGGTCGAAGAGGGCGGCGTTGGTGTCGGTGGTAGTCACGGGGCCAGTGTGGCAGACCGCGCGATCGGGGCCTACTCGGACGGCGCACGCGGTGTCGGGGGCCTCCAGCGCCAGGCGTCCACGGTGAAGCGGGGATCGCCCAGCGGGGCGCAGCACTCCACGCCCCAGGCCAACAGTTCCGAACCGGTCCACACCGTGCGCTCCGGGTCGAATCGTCCCGGGAGCGCGGCGTCGTCGAGGGCGGCGATCTGCGACAGGTCGGGTCGTGGCATCGGTGTCGCCTCGGCCGGCGACACCGGGCCCTCATGCCGATACCAGGTGTCGGTATCGGCCCAGTAGGAGTCGATCGAGCCCGGTGAGCGGACCACCACTCGCTCGCCGTTCCAGAAAGCCCCGAGCGAGGCAATGCCCTCGGGGGCCTCGGCCAGGGGTCGCCAGGTGTCGGTCGTCGGATCGAAGGCTGCGCCATCGGTGAGTGGCCGACCGGCGTAATCGAACCCGCCGAAGACGATCATCTCCTCGCCGGTCCACATCACGGCGTGATCGGCTCGCGGCGACAGCGGGCCCGGGTCGTACCAGGCCGAATCGGTCGACGGACGAGCTCCGTTGGACAGCACGGTCGTTGGGTCTCGCGGAGTGGTGGATTCGACGTGGACCGCGTTCGTCTGGCTGCACACCGCACGTACCGTCAGGACCGGACAACCTCGCCGCACGGCAAAGGTCTCGTAGCGGACCAGGCTGGCGTCGGGAACGATCGCGAGAGATCCCGCGGGATCGAGCGTGGGCATACCCTGGTCGAGACTGGGCCGCAGCGCGTCGATGAAGTCGATCTTGGCCGAGCCGTAGAGCGACTCGTTGGGATCGAGCGGGTCGACCCGGACACGCCAGTCGTCGCCCGGTCCGGAGCCGACCACATCGGCCGCCACCGGGTGACCGGATCCGGTCAGCGCGAACGAGACGACGTGGGTCGGTTCGACCACACCATCGGCCACGGTCTGGCCCACCATCGTCAACACCGCGGTCACGGGCTCTCGATGGGGGCCGGGTCGACCGACGGTGAAGTCGGTGCCGTCGGCCAGCACGCCTCGGGTCAGAACCACGGCACGATTGGTCGCGGCTCGCCGCTCGAGTCCCGCCGCATCGCCGACCTCGGAGGCCAGGGGCAACTCGTCGATGCCCGCGTCGTCGGGACCGCCGACGACGAGCCACGAGCCGAGGCCCAGGCCGGCGATCGCCAATCCGACGGCCAGCGCCGCCGGACGCGCCGAGCGCGGCCCCGGGTCATCGACCGCACGGAACGATGCCGGCGCCCAGCGATCATCGTCGGGGAGTTCGATGACCGGCGTGGTCTCGTCGGCATCGACCTGGACTCCGGCCCGTTCGGCGAGCACTCGGCGGGCCTGGTCTCGCAACGCCGTCCGTTGATCGAGGCCCGATCGCCCCGCATCGATGTCGGCCCCGTGACGTCGATAGATCTCGGTCACCAGGTCGATCGGGTCGATGACCTCCGGATCGATCGAGCACCGGGTCAGCCACAGCTGAACGGCTCCGTGGATCTCGTGACGATGGGAGAGTGATTCGAGCCATGCCCGCTCCGGATCGGTCCCGAGGATCTCGACGTCGGCTTCGGCCATCGCGAGCATCGGGACGTGGGATCCGGTCGATTCCGTCGGCAGCCCGTGCGTGGCGCGGCGCGACGACGTCGTCGGAGCATCTGTGGAGCGACGCCGAAGTTTCCGCACGACGATGAGCCTGGCACATTGGGCAATCGGGCGACGGATCGGTCGGCACCGGGCCGTCCGGTCAGAGCAGTTCGGCCACCTCGGCCGCGAGATAGGTCAGGATGAGATCGGCACCGGCTCGCTTGATCGACGTCAGCACCTCGAGGGCGGCTGCGTCCCCGTCGATCCATCCGTTTGCCGCAGCGGCCTTGAGCATCGCGTATTCGCCGCTCACGTGGTAGGCACCGAGCGGCACGTCGAATTCGGCCCGGGCCCGTGCGATGATGTCGAGGTAGGTGAGGGCCGGTTTCACCATGATCATGTCGGCCCCTTCGTCGAGATCGAAGCGGATCTCCTCGAGTGACTCTCGGGCGTTCCGCGGGTCTTGCTGGTAACCCTTCCGATTTCCGCCCCCGGCAATCGTCACGTCCACGGCGTCACGGAACGGGCCGTACATGGAACTCGCATACTTGGCCGAGTAGGCCAGGATGGCCCGTTCGGTGAATCCGTCGGCATCGAGTGCGTCCCGGATCGCCGCCACCTGGCCATCCATCATGCCCGACGGGGCGATCACGTCGGACCCGGCTCGAGCCTGGGCCAGCGCCGCCCGCCGATACAGCTCGAGCGTTGCGTCGTTGTCGACGTCGCCGTCGACCCCAACGATGCCGCAATGCCCGTGATCGGTGTACTCGTCGACGCACAGGTCCGACATCACGACGAGATCGGCGCCGTGTCGGTCGGTCAGGTCGCGCAGTGCCAGCTGCACGATCCCCTCGGGGTTCCAGGCCTCGGATCCCTCGGCATCCTTGTGCTGCGGAATCCCGAACAGGATGACGGCCGGGATCCCCAGCGCCACCAAGCGGTCGGACTCCTCGACGAGCGACTCACGAGAGTGCTGCACGACGCCGGGCAGCGACGCAATGGGCTGAGGTTCGGCGATTCCCTCTCGCACGAACAAGGGTGCCACGAGGTCGTCGGGGGTCAGGGTGGTCTCGGCGACCAGGCGTCTCAGCGCGGGCGTTCGACGGAGGCGGCGTAGACGACGTTGGGGGAAGCTCATGGCTCGATGCTATTGACCAACGCCGCCACCAACCCATCGACCGTGTGGGGTTCGGCCGTCGCCAGAACGGCGAATCCGTCGTCGATGGCGGCCGCCTCGGTGGAGGGACCGATCACCACTGCCGGCACGTGGGTGCCGACCAGCGCGGCGAACCGGTGAGCGGTGGAGGGCGACGTCAGCAGCACCACGTCGGCGACCGAGGCTGCCGCAAGGAGCGCCGGTGCGTGCCACGGTTCGGTCATGCGGTAGGCCTGGACCCGGGTGACATCGGCGCCACG
The DNA here is from genome assembly GCA_963700755.1 of uncultured Acidimicrobiales bacterium. Taxonomy (GTDB): domain Bacteria; phylum Actinomycetota; class Acidimicrobiia; order Acidimicrobiales; family SZUA-35; genus JBBQUN01. The sequence goes on along the minus strand of CAVOYW010000010.1, from coordinate 75,777 downwards.
GGATCGCAGGTGGTCGACCAGGGCCGGTGCGGCCAGTTCGGCGAGCGGCGCCAGAACCCGGCAGGGTTCGAGCGGATCGACGGGCAGCTCGGCGGCCAGGCGCTCACCGGTCGCCTCGGATGGTTCGAAGTCGACGGGCCAACCGGCCCGGTTGGCGGCGGCGGCCGTGGCGGGGCCGACCACGGCGACCCGCACTGCACGAGGCCACGGACCACGTCGGTGGGCCTCGACCGCGCCGACACCGTTGGCCGAGGTCACCACGATCCAGTCGAATCCGGCAAGGCCCCGGACCGCCGCCGCCAAGGCCGCCGCCCGATCGACCGGTGGCGAGACCTCCAACAGGGGGAGTTCGACGACGACGGCACCAAGCTGCCGGAGTTCCTGGAGCAGAGAACCCGATTGATGGCGCGGCCGACACACCACCACGGTGGTCTCGGCCAACGGCTGGCGGGTCGACGAGTCGGTCATGACACAGCCCTGCTCATGACACAGCCCTGCTCATGACACAGCCCTGCTCATGACACAGCCCTCCTCATGACACAGCCCTCTCATGACACAGCCTCTCATGACACAGCCCTGCTCATGACACGCTCGTCGCAGGTGGCGGGCGGCGTCGATGCCGATCACGGTTCGGTCGGAATCACCGGGGGCGACGAGTTCGATACGTTCGACGAGTGTCTCGTCGAACGAGGCGAGCATGGCTCGAAGTCGCAGATCACCGTCGGCGTCGAACCAGGCATGGGCGCCGGCCGGGAGCGTACAGTCGCCGCCGAGCTCCACCAGGAACGCTCGCTCGGCGGTGACCGCCGAGCGAACCAGGGGATCGTCGATCGCCATGAGCCGCCCGAACGTGGTGTCGTCGTCGTCACGACACTCGACGGCCAGGGCACCCTGACCGACCTGGGGGATCATGTCGAGCGGGTCGAGCAGGTCGACCACCTCTGGAACCTCACCCATCCGGGCGAGAGCCGTTGCCGCCATCACGATGGCATCGAACCGATCGAGCTGGGCCAGGCGGGTGCCGATGTTGCCCCGAAGACCTTCGAACGCCAGATCGGGGCGTAGGACCGACAGCTGGACCCGACGCCGATTCGAGCCCGTGGCAACCACCGCACCCGTGGGGAGATCGTCGAGCCGGGCTCCGACCAGACAGTCACGGACGTCACCGCGAACCGGGAAGGCCCCGATCACGAGCCCATCGGGGGTGACGGCCTGAAGGTCCTTGGCCGAGTGGACGGCGAGATCGGCCCGGCCGGTCTGGACCAGTTGTTGGACCTCCTTGCTGAACGCGCCCTTGCCTCCCAGCTCGGAGATGGCAAGGTCGAGTCGTTGGTCGGCGGTGGTGTCCATCGAAACGAACTCGACGACGAGACCGGGCTCGACCGAACGCAACCGATCGGCCACGTATTCGGCTTGCCACATGGCCAGTGGGCTGCGTCGAGTGGCGATCGTGACCGTGCCCGAGCCACTCGGGTGGGTCACGGGAGGTCGAAGAGTTCGCGTGCGGCCTCGGCCAACCGCTCACCCCGATGGCTGCCGGCCGCCTTCTTGAGCCGAACCGACGGTTCGTGGAGCAGCTTGGCCACCAGCGCACGGGTCATGGCGTCGACCGCCTCGCGCTGGTCATCGTCGAGCGAGGCCAGTCGGCGGGCGTGCCGAGCGACCTCTTCGGCCCGCAACTGCTCGGAGCGACGGTGGAGGCCACCCACCAGGGGAGCCATGAGCCGGGCCGAAGACGCCTCGGCGTATCGCTCGAGCTCTTCGGACACCAGGCTGCGAGCGACGACGGCTTCCTTTTGTCGGTGCTCGATTCCCCGGTTGGCGAAGGCCTGCAGGTCGGCCAGGACGAGCAGATCGACCCCGGGGACCGACGCCACGTCGGGGTCGATGTCACGGGGAACGCCGAGGTCGAGGAAGACGGTGCGATCCGAGGCCGGGCTCGACACGATCGTGGCGTCGATCAGATAGCCCGGTGCGGACGTGGCGGCGATGATGACATCGGCACGGTCGATGGCCTCGCCGAGGCGATCCAGCGGCACCGTCGTGGCACCAACGGCTGCGGCCACCGAACCGGCCCGGGCATCGGTTCGGTTCGTGACCTCGACCTGGACGGCCGCCGACTTGGCCAGCGCCGTCGCAACACTGGCGCCGACCTCTCCGGCTCCGACCAGCAAGACCCGTCGTCCGTCGAGTGAACCGAGATGCTCGGTGACCAGGCTGACCGCAGCATGCGACAGGGACGCGGTACTCCGGCCGATGCCGGTCTCGGTGCGCACACGTTTCCCACATTGGACCGCATGTTCGAAGACCTGACCGAGCAGGGGTCCGGCGAAGCCCTCGACCCGCGCCAGTTCCCAAGCCGACTTCACCTGGCCCAGGATCTCGTGTTCACCGAGAATGGCCGAGTCGAGTCCGGCGGTGACCAGGAACAGGTGCCGGGTCGCCTCGTCGTGGTAGTGCACATACAGATGATCGACGAACTCGTCGACCGGGAGACCCGACAACCGGGAGAGCGAGTCGCGCACGTCGTGAAACGCATCGTGGAATCGTTCGGCGTGGACGTAGACCTCGGTGCGATTGCACGTCGAGAGGATGACGGCCTCGTTGACGAACTCACTGTCGGTGACCTCGGCCAACGCCTTGACCAGCACGTCACCCGAGACGGCGATGCGTTCCAGCACCGTGAGAGGTGCCGATCGATGATTGAGTCCGATGGCGATGAGGGTCATGACACTTTCGATGCCGAGAAGAAGTGAACATAGTGTGGCGCGCCGGGCGCCAATAGGGCCATTCGACCATAGGTGCTGTCGGTCACCCCACCGCCTCCTGCGAGTCGAGCGATTCCGGATTCGCCGCTCCGCGGCGATCGATGGATCGCAGCGCCGGGAGGGGGACGCCGACCCCATCGCGGGCGCTCGACGTGCGCTGTTGGTAGAAGCTCAGGATCTGCAGCTCGGTGGCGAGGTCGACACTGCGGACTTGCACCCCGTCGGGCACCAGGAGGGGTGTGGCCGTGAAGTTGAGCAGTGAGGTCACACCGACCTCGATCAACTGGTCGGCGACGACCTGCGCCGCCGAAGCCGGGGTGGCGATCACCCCAACGGTGATCCCGTGCTCGGCCACCAGCGCCTCGAGGTCTCCGAGCGACGACACGCGCAGCCCACCGATGGTGCGACCGACGAGGGCCGGATCGCGGTCGATCAGTGCCCGGACGGGAAAGCCGCGTTCGGCCAACCCGTCATAGTTGGCCAGGGCGCGACCGAGATTGCCACTTCCGACGATCACGACGGGCCAGACCTGGTTGACGCCGAGCACGACGCTGATCTCGTGCACGAGGTCCTTCACGTCGTACCCGACTCCCCGAGTCCCCGTGATCGACAACGAGGCCAGGTCACGGCGAATCGTTGCCGGACCGTTCCCGCTCAGCCCGGCCAGTGCCTCGGACGAGATGCTGGACGTCCCGTCGGCGGCAGCCGCGATCAGCACCCGAAGGTAGGTGGGGAGTCGAGCCACCGTGGCTCCCGACACGTGCTTGCGTCTCACGACGCCAGGCTAGGGACCACCAGGGTGGTTCACAAACGCGCAAGCGCGTTCGTCTCGTGCTGCGCGTCGACCGAGCGCAACGGGAGGTCGCGCCGAATCCTCGGCGTGACCCACTCAGGGACGGCAGCGTGCCGCCGATGGACCAGGGTGCGCTCGTCACGATCGATCCGAACCCTCGCCGTCACGCTCGGTCTGGTCGTGGCCGGTGCCGGCGGTCTCGGTGCGCAGATCGAGAGTGCGGGCACACCGTCGGTCGGAATCGGAGACCGGCGAGCGTTCCAGGCCACGACCGAGTCCGCGGACGAACAGCACTTCGTCGAGCTCATCAACCAGCTCCGTGTGAGCAAGGGGCTGATGCCCCTGGAGGTCCACCCCGTCCTGGTCCCGCTGGCCCGCGAGTGGGCCGACCACCTGCGAGAACAGGGAACGCTGTCTCACACACCGGATCTGTCGGTCGGCATCGACCTCGTCTGGACCCGACTGGGCGAGAACGTCGGCGTCGGACCGATCGATCAGGTGCAGGCCCTCTTCGACGCCTTCGTGGCGAGCCCGTCGCACTACGCCAATCTGGTGAAAGAGGACTATCGATTCGTCGGGATCGGTGTCGTGCACGGCGACGACGGACGGATCTGGACCGCCCATCGGTTCATGGCCCTCGCCGAGGAATCTTCCCCGACCTCGACACCGGCACCGACCTCGACACCGGCACCACCGCGGGAGCCCCCACGGTCGACGCCGTCACCGTCGGATGCTCCGCCGTCCTCGCCTGGACCGTCATCGACGGCGCCCCCGACGACCGCCTCACCGACCTCTGCGCCATCGGTGCCAACCACACCGACCGCCGACCCGGTCCGGCAACCGTCCCCGGCTTTCATCGAGCGCCTCTCGAACGAACTCACCGAGGCCGGGATCTAACGCGCGTAGAAGAAGAGCTGCACCGTTGCCGCGATCAGCAGCGCCATCATCAAGACGATCAGCGTGATCACGACGGCGGGTCGCATGCCACCTCCTCGTTGTGGAACGATGCCGACGGAGTGGGGGCCGTGCGGCCCAATTGCACCGAGGTCGTCCTGCTCGGCCGGCCCGCCGAGGGCCGGAGCGTGACCGCATCACCCTCGCCGAGCTCGAGTTCGAACGCCGCCGAACTTCGGTCGACGACCAGCGCCACCAGACCATAGGCATCGGTCATCACCCCGATGCTGCCGGTCGGGACCTCGGCGAAGTGCGTGACCCGGGCTGCGGTTCGCCTGGTCCGGCCGCCCTCGATCTCGATGGCGTCGCCCCAGTTCTCGAGTTCGGACGGATCGATGTTGAGTTGCAGGTTGCCGAATCGATCGACCCACAGGACCTCGGCACTGATCGCGCCGTCGTCATCGGTCTGACTCACCGGCAGGACACCGGGAACCAGCTGTGAGGGATCGATGCGGGTGCCCAGTTCGTCCATCGGCACACCGGCGCACAGGTGCGCGGCCGCCGGAGCGAACACGTCTCGACCGGCGAAGGTCGACCCGAGTGCAGGCAGTCGGTAGTCGGGATTGTCGAGCACGACGGCGCCGGTTGCGCCGCCGACGATCGACACGGCGGGCGCCAGGAGTCCGTTGTCGGGTCCGACGAGGTAGGCGGCCCCGTCGGCCACCTCGATGACGACGCCCTTGCGATCGGACCCGACGCCCGGATCGACGATGGCCAGGAGGACTCCCGGAGCGAGGTATTGGACCGACCGGGCGAGCGTCAAGCCGGCGGCACGCAGATCGTGGGGTTCGACCTCATGGGTGATGTCGATGACCGCGACCGACGGGGCGATGGTGCGGATCACCGACTTCACCACACCGACGAACTCGTCCTTGGTGCCGAAGTCGCTGAGGAACGAAATCGTGCTGAAGGCCGTCATCGGCGGCCCAGCTCCCGTGACCGTTCGGCGGCCGCCATGACGGCGTCGGCGAAGGCGGCACGGACCGCACGATCTTCGAGAGCGGCCAATCCGGCGGCCGTCGTTCCACCGGGAGTGGTGACTGCAGCCCGCAGCTCGAGGGTCGACTCCGACGAATCGACCAGCATCTTGCCGGCACCGTAGAGGGTCTGATTGGCCAGGCGTGCCGCAGTCGGCCTGGGCAGCCCGGCTCGGACACCTGCATCGGTGAGGGCCTCGGCGACGAGGAAGACGTAGGCCGGGCCCGATCCGGACAGCCCGGTCACCGCGTCGATCTGCTCCTCGGCGACGATCTCGACGATCCCGACCGCCGACAACAGCTCCACCGCCCAGCCGACATCGTCGGTCGAGGCCCAGGTGCCCGGGGCCACGGCCGTTGCGCCGGCACCGACGAGCGCCGGGGTATTGGGCATCGCCCGGATCACCGCGGTCTGGGCCGGGAGGACCGCCTCGAGATCGGCCACCGTGACACCCGCGGCGACCGAGATCACCCGGCGGGGCGACTCGAGACGACCTGCCACCGTCACGGCCAGCCAGGGCTTGACGGCCAGCAACGAGTCGACATCGGCGACCGGGTTCTCGTGAACGCCGAGGGTGGGATACGTCCGGGCGATCACCGATCGCTGCGAGGCTTCCGGTTCGACGACGATCAGATCCGACGGATCGGCCCAACCCGAGGTGACCAATCCCCCGACGAGCGCCAGGCCCATCCTTCCGCCACCGATCACCTGCAATGTGGTCACCCGAAGAACCTAGCGTTCCCGGCGGCGTGCGGGGAGGCCGAGGGCCCCGACCCGATCGGCTGGTCGGGACGAAGGCGGGCGACCTTCCCCAAACTCGCGGACGCCCCCGCCCCGACCGGCGATCTCGTGAGTATACGAAGATATATCAGAGTCAACAACCGTCATTACGAGAATTTCGATGCGAATCCGATTCGGAGGGCGGGCCGGAAGAACTGCTCGACCCACTGGTAGAGCGAACCGAGCACGCGGTCGAGCTCGCCGTCGACCAACACCTGACGATTGTCGAGTTGGCCCTGGAGGAAGATCGCGTCCTCGGCGCCGATGGCGAAACTGGCGCCGTAGAGCCGTCGATTCCGCCGCAGGAGATGAGCGTAGAACTCGGCTTGGTTGTCCTCGGGCGCCGGCATGACGTAGGTCTCGTAGGACAGGGTTCGTTGATCGAGATGAAACCGGATCGTGAACACGTCCTTTTCTTCACCCCGAACTCGGACGAACCAGCTGCGGGGTCCGTCGAGGTCTCGTTCCACGGCATCGACCACCGGATTGTCGGCCCATTCCCCGGCCAGGAACCGATCGATCACCGCTTCGACCACCGCAAGCTCTTCGTGTCCCATGACGTCGGTCATCGTGTCGTCACCTCACTCCTCTTCGGGTTTCGCTCACTCACAGCCTCTTCGGGTTTCGCTCACTCACAGCCTCTTCGGGTTTCGCTCACTCACAGCCTCTTCGGGTTTCGCTCACTCACAGCGAGTCAACGAACCGGCGGCCACGTCGGCATAGAGCCGACGCAGCCGGGCAGCCGAGGTGCTCCAGGTGTACGTCCGGGCCCGAGCGGCGGCCGACACCGAGATTCGCCTCGCCAGGACCGGGTCGCTCAGGAGCAGATCGGTCCAGCTGGCGAAGTCTGCAGGCTCGCGCCGGTCGACGAGAAACCCGGTGTGGCCGTGTTCGACCAAGGTCAACAATCCGCCGACTGCCGAGGCGACGACGGGGACACCACACGCCGCCGCTTCGAGTGCCACGAGTCCGAACGACTCGGAGCGACTGGGAACCAGGCACACGTCGGCCGCCCGATAGAAGGTGGAGAGCAGGTGATGGGGCTGCGGGGGCCGGAAGATCACCCGATCGCGCACGCCGAGATCACCGATCAGCTGATGGATCCGTTCGAGTTCGCTCGCCCCCTCGGCACCGCTCGCACCACCGACGACCCACAGTCGGGCATCGTCACGACGACCGGCCGCCAACGCCGACACGGCGACATCGAGGCCCTTCAAGGGCTGGATTCGTCCGACGAACAACAGCAGTGGCCGATCGTCGGCACCGATCGCGTACCGGGCACCCGCCTGATTCCCCGGCGAGAAGAACGCATGGTCCACACCGGGAGGAACGATTTCGATCCGTTCGGCGTCGGCGTCGTAGAAATCGACGAGTTGCTCTGCTTCAGGGGTGCAGTTGGCCAGGATCTTGTCGGCACAGCCCATCACGCGGGCCTCGGCCTCGGCCCGGCGCTCGGGTTCGCGGTCACCACTCACCGCCTTGACCCGGGCGAGCGTGTGGAAGGTCGTGATCAGCGGAAGGTCGAGACGCTGCTTCAGGAGCAACCCGGCGACACCCGAGAGCCAGTAGTTGGCATGGATCACGTCGGCGCCGTGGCGCCCGAGGTCGTGGGCCACCCAGTCGGCGAACTCCTCGACGTGGGACGCCAGTTCCTCCTTGGGAAGATCGGGGGGCCCGGCGGGCACGTGTACGACCTCGAATCCCGGTTCGACCATCACGGTCTTGGGTTGATCGTCGTCCCAGCGCCGGACGTACACCCGGCAGGTCATACCCGCCTGGGCGAGCGCCGACACCAGTTCCCGCACATACACGTTCATGCCGCCACCGTCACCGGTGCCGGGTTGGGCCAGCGGCGACGTGTGGAGAGACAGGACGGCGACACGTTGCACGATCAGCCCTCGCTCGGGCCCGATGGCCGGTCGGCAGCGTCGTTCCGGTCGGCAGCGTCGTTCCGGTCGGCAGCGTCGTTCCGGTCGGCAGCGTCGTTCCGGTCGGCAGCGTCGTTTCGGCTGGCCGGCTCGTCGGAGGGGTCGAAGGGTTCGAGCTCGTCGGATCCGTCGGCGATCGGTCGGCGGTTCCGGGCATCGGTTTCCTGGTCGCCGAGATTGACCGAGACGAAGCTGCGATAGACGCCGAGCAGTGCCTTGCGTTGATCGGGGGTCAGCTCGGCGGCGTGCCGGATACTCGACTCGACGGCCGACACACCGGTCGCCGGATCGATGTCACCGTCGAGGATGCCGGCACGGATGTAGAGGCTCTCGGCCGAGATCTGCAGACCCCGTGCGATGTTGGCCAGGATGTCGGCCGAGGGGCGACGCAGGCCACGTTCGATCTGGCTCAGGTAGGGGTTGGACACCCCGGACATCTCGGCCAACCGGCGAACGGAGAGTTCGGCCAGGCGACGTTGTTCGCGGATGAACCCGCCGACGTCGGGGATCTGATCTGCCACCGCCGGACCGCCTCAGCCCAACAGCGAGTCGACGGTGACTTCGCCATCACGGTAGCGACGACCGATCTCGGCTTGGAGCGCATCGATCCGTTCGTGCAAACGCCGCCGGACCGTCGACAGTTCGTGTTCGTAGGACCGCATACGTCCGAGCAGATCGTCCAGATCGGCGTCGGCCATCTCACTCACGCCGGTCAACCGGCTGGGCGAGGCGACCTCATCGAGCCGCTGCACGAGCTCGTGGGCGACATCCCCCGGGGCCGTGATCGAAACGGCGCGTCCGCCACCTCCGGCACGACCGGCCCGGGGCTCGTCGGTCATCAGGGACGGGAGGTCGAACAACAGCGATGGCAGAGCAGCTGCGGCATCGGCGTCTCCACTGCGGCGCCGAACCTCATGGCCGATGATGTCGAGCCGCCCCTGCACCACGCGTCGGGCCAACGACACGTCGGCCTCGACCTCGGTGCACCGGACCCGAAGACGACGGAGGTCGTCCATCGGCTTGGTCGTCAACGCATCGAGCACCTTGTCGTCCAGCACTTCTTCGAGAGCATCGATCACAACGGTCGAGGCTACCCCGAACGTCCTGGGTTGTTCAGACCGGAGCCCGCTCGGGGTCACGACCCGACGAGCAGCACCCACAGCGGCGCAGCCACCAGATAGGAGTCGAGACGACGAAGGCCCGGGGCCCAGGCATCGCCACGGGGCAGGACCAACGATCCGAGCAGCTGCCCGAGAACACACGACAGCGCCGTGAGGGCGACCACGAAGGGGATCACCGACGCCGTGAGTGGATCGGGAGGCAGCAGCCAGACCCCGTATCCCACCATGGCCAGCGCGACCAGTCCGGCCACCGGCCCCTCGACGTCGTTTGCGGCTCCAGAGCCGACCAGGAAGTCACCGACCTCGTAGGCGCTGACCATCGCCACCAGCGCCACGAACGGCCCGGCGTGGGACTCCGCGAGCACGAGCAGGCTCCCGGCGGCGATGGCCACCGGGACCACCGACCGCACCATCACCTCGGCGAACCGGATCGGGTCGTCGTTCGACGCGGTCAGCGTCGCTCCGCCGTATGCAGCCAACGACAGGGTTCCCACAACGACCCCCAGGCCGAGCCACAACGGATTCCCCGTCACACCCGTCAGCGCGATCAGGGCCGCGAACCCGGCCGCCAACTGCCGGTCCGACACCGTGACCCGAGCCCAGGCATGAGCCGTCTGCAGTGCGGCGATCGCAGCCGCCGGCACGACGAAGATCGCCACGATGAACGGACCGACCACGATGGAGGCGAGCAAGCCCGCGAACCATGCGACCCCCAGTGTGACCTTGGCCCCGTCGGTTCGGTGGGGAACGGCGAAACGGTTCCGGCTCCATCGCCGCTCCTGCTCACGAGCTCGGGCCTCCGCCCGCTGCCGGCGCCGCTCGGCCCGCGACGGACCGACGGCCGGAACGGTCATCCTCCCGACACCGGCGGCAGGATCGCCACCTCGTCATCGGCCCTGACCTCGTCATCGAGATCGGCCGGTGACCCATTGAGCCAGACCCGGGACGTCGCCAGGACCTCCGCGAACTCGTCACCCAATTCGGCGCGTGCTGCTTCGAGGATCGATCGCACGGTCGAGCCGTCGATATCGAGCATGCCCGCTCCGGCCGCCTCGCGGGCCTGGGCGAAGAGTCGAAGGGTGGCCATCCGCTCACTGTAGAGCCGCTTCTGCCCCAAGTCGCCGGTCGCCCCTGCCATCGGGTAGCCCGATGTCGTTCCCCCTCAGTAGGGTCGAGAAATGGCCACGGCAGACACGACCACCACCCTGCTGCTGACCCGCCACGGCCAATCGACCTGGAACGCCGAGGGTCGCTGGCAGGGTCAGGCCGACCCTCCCTTGTCGAAACACGGCCGGGAACAGGCCTCCGTGGCCGCGGCGCGCATCGGCGTCACCGACGCGATCATCTCGTCGCCCCAGCAGCGGGCGCTCGACACCGCCATGATCATCTCGAACGCGAACGGCGTGGGTCCGGTGCTGATCCACGACGACCTCCGAGAGCGGTCGGCCGGCTCGTGGTCCGGACTCACCCACGACGACATCGAGGCCCGCTACCCCGGTTGGCTCGCCGAGCACCGCCGCCCCGACGACTTCGAACCCGACGACGCCCTGCTCGGCCGAGTGATTCCCGTCCTCCTCGGGATCGCAGCCGAACAGCCCGGGGCGACCGTGCTCGTCATGTGCCACGGAGGCATCATCCGAGCACTCGAAACGCACTTCGGGTTGCCCGAGGTGCGGATTCCCAACCTGTCGGGCCGGGTCGTCGTCGTCGGCCGCCACGGCCCGCCGCAACTGGGCGACCAGATCCGTTTCCTCGACGAGCCACCAACGCTCGGCGGCGACGTCGAACGGGTCTAGCCGGCTCACGGGATCAGAAGGGTCTCACCCATGCTCGTCGTCGACGTGATCCGCTCCAATCGCCGCAAGAAGACCGCCGAGGCCCGGCTCGTCGGAAACACGCTCCAGGTCCGAGTTCCTGCTCGACTCAGCGACGAAGAGGTCGACGACATGGTCGCGCACTTCGTTTCGCGTTTCGATCGACGTCGGACGACGGCGGCGGTCGACCTCCAGGAACGGTCGGCCATGCTCGCCGACCGCCACGACCTGCCGATCCCGACATCGATCCGCTGGGTCGGGAACCAGCGCCACCGTTGGGGATCCTGCACCCCCGCACGGGGTTCGATCCGGCTCTCGGACCGCCTGCTCGGTTTCCCCGACTGGGTGATCGACTACGTGATCGTGCACGAACTCGCCCACCTCCGCGTGGCCCATCACGGCCCCGAGTTCTGGACCCTGGTCGAGCGATATCCGCTGGCCGAACGGGCTCGTGGCTACCTCATTGCCAAGGGTGGCGAAGACTGAGCTGGCACCGCTCGACCTTGACACCGGGCGGAGAGGCGGGTCAGGCCGGAGCGCGGTCCAGTTCGGCCAGCATCGAGTCGATCTCGTCGAGTCGACCCTGGAGATCGTCGAGATCGACCATCGATGGCAGGGGGACCGAATCGGTTCCGGGGAGCCGGCACTCGTTCACGGCCAGGGGTTGGTTCGAATCACCGAAGTCGGGCACGGGCGGCACCCTATCCGGCCGCGGCGGCGCCCACTTTGAGCGGCAGCCGGGCATAGGTCAGCGTGAGAGCCCCCGCATCGGGCGGGGCTGCGACGACCTCGAGGATCTCGCCGGCGACCAGGGCATCGATCTGGACGACCTCACGCTCGAGACCCTCGAGCGGTGTCCGGACGAACGCCACCCGACGGCCGTCGAAGGTCAAGCTCGAGACCCGGTCACCGGCACCGCCGACATCGATCCGGAAGAGCTCGGTCGAACTGCTGAGCTCGATGCCGACCACTTGTGTGGTGGCTTCGACGCCGTCGGACCGATAGGTGACCTCGGTGTAGGCCAGTGCATCACCATCCGGGCTGAGATCGAGAAGCGTGTAGGTGGCCCGTCGGGGAACGGGGCACTCGTCGGGAGCCGGACCCCGGATACCCACCGGATCGCCGATCGAGTTGAGGAAGTCGATCCGCCCGCACTGATCATCGGCGATCGCCAGGACGTACAAACCCCCGGCCGCGGAGAAATCGATCAGCTGATCGGCCTCGGCGAGCTCGACGATCAACTCGGAGGCCTCGGGGTCGACGAGCCTGACCCGCTCCACGAACCGGTTGTCGGTGAGCACGAGGGTCTCCGACGTGCCGCCCAGGTAGCCCACGTCGAGCAGGCGAACCCCGGCATCACGGATCGTCGCTGCCTCGGCACCCTCGGCCGGGAACCAGAGGACTCCCTGTTCGGGCACCTGCACCACGAGTCCCCCGAACAGATCATCGGCGATCCTCGTGGTTGCCAGCTCGCCGAGCGGCGGCTCGAGCCGGGCCAGTCGGTCGATTGCCCCGCTGGAGATGCCGGCTGCGCTGCCGATCACGAGGCTCGGTACGTAGCCGGGATCGCGTGGAGGCAACACCGACGACGATGCCACCCCGTCGGAGACGGTGTCGGAGACGGGACCGGACAGCTCGGTCTCGGCACCCGCCACCGTCGCCGACGACACGGTGACCTCGGCACCGAGATAGGGCTCACCGATCTCACCGCAGGCGCCGGTCAGCGCAACGAGCCCGACCAGGCCGAGTCGGACGATCGGGGCCGACCACGATCGGGTTGGGTGTGTGCGCGCCATTGCCGCCATGTTGGCACCTCACCGGACCGGTGCGGTGGCAGGCGGCATCGGAGGGATTGCCTGGTGCCGTCGGTCGCCGACCGAAGTAGCCTCGTCTCGCCCCTGTGGCGCAGCCTGGTTAGCGCAGTGGACTTTTAATCCATTGGTCGTGGGTTCGAATCCCACCGGGGGCACGTCTCGCATCACACACCGGCATCATGGTCGCTCGCCTCGGCGTCGCGTCCTGGACACCTGCTCTCGGACTGCTCGGCCCCCATCGGAGCGAGTATCCTCGGAGTCGTCGTCGAGCGACCCGACCATTCGTCGGGCCGCCGTGCCGCACCACCCTCCGTCCGCAGCCCCACGCAGGAGCTCGTCCCATGCCCAAAGCCGCACCAACACTCGACACGCCCTTCCGGCGAGGCGAGAAGGTTCGGACCACTCGTGCCATCGGCGACCACCCCGAAGGTTCGATGGGCAAGGTCAAGCTGGTCAACGGCCTCGACCAGTGGATGCGCTACTGGGTGCGGTTCAGTGACGGCGATCTCGTCGGACAGATCGATCACGACGACCTGGTTCGTCCCGTCCAGCTGGACGACTGGGTGGCCCGGCACGAGGCGCAAGCACATGCATCGGTGGCGTCTGCCGACGACGACGCCCCGGCAGCTGCGGCCGTTGGCGGCGGTGACGGCTCGTCCAGCCTGATCCCGGCGCACCTCCTGGAACGATCGAAGGCGGCCAAGGCTCGACTCCTCGGGGGCTGAGCCCGGTGAAACGGGTGGCGGCGCGACCTGGACCCCTCGGCGCCCTGGCCCTGACGGCGCTGCTGGTGGCTTCGTGTTCCCGGATCTCCCCCAGCGAGTCGGCACCGACCGTCGTGACGCTGGCGACCACGGCAGCACCGACCACCACGTCGAGCCCCACGACACTCGTCGAGGCTCCGAACCCAACCGAGCCGACCACGGCCACGACCACGACCGTCACGACAGCACCCGGTGCGACCCCGGAGAGGCTGGTGCCCGAAGTCGTGAATCGTGTTCCCCACGATGACACTGCCTTCACCCAGGGACTCGAACGGCGCAATGACTGGCTGATCGAGGGACTCGGGGAATACGGCGCATCGAGCCGTCGCCTCGTCGACCCGGCGACCGGGCGGGTGATGGCCGAAGAACCGCTTCCACCCCAGTTCTTCGGGAACGGCCTCACCGTGGTCGGCGACCGCCTGATCCAGCTCACCTGGCAATCGGGCACCGCATTCGTGGCATCGGCCGACACCCTGGAAGAACTCGACCGGTTGGACTACGAGGGCCAGGGTTGGGGACTGTGCGCTCTACCCGACCGCCTGGCGATGAGCGACGGCTCGAGCCGCCTCACCTTCCGTGATCGGGAGACGTTCGCCGAGACCGGCCAGGTCACGGTCACGCTCGACGGACGACCCCTCGAACGACTCAACGAGCTCGAGTGCGTCGACGGTTCGGTGTGGGCCAACGTGTGGTTGACGACGACGATCGTCCGGATCGATCCGGCCACGGGTGTCGTGACCGCTCTGGTCGACGCAGCGTCACTGGTGCCGGCCGACCAGCCACTGGCGCCAGACGACGTCCTGAACGGAATCGCCCACAACGCCGACACCGACACCTTCTGGGTGACCGGGAAACGCTGGAACGTCCTCTACGAGGTCCGTTTCGTGCCGGCCGGCTGATCGACCGCATCATGATCCAACGCCGGTGGCACCGAAACGAGGGGCCCCGAGACCAGCGTCGCATCCCGGTGGACATCCGGCTTGCGCTGTGGACGCTGTTGCTCGTGCCCGTCCTCGGGTGTTCAACCGGGCGCGACCCGGCGACGGCCGACGGCGCCGAGACCACCTCGCTCGCCACGGCGCCGGGCCGCACGACCCCCGGCAGCGGGCCGGCCCCCTCGACCGGCACGGGGCCGACCCCTTCCTCCACCGATCCGGCACCGGTGATCGGCGTCCTCGGCGTCGAGATCATCGCCGTACATCCCCACGACCCGACGGCGTACACCCAAGGACTCGAGTGGCACGCGGGTCGTCTGCTCGAGAGCACCGGCCAATACGGCGAATCGAGTCGACGCTGGGTCGAGGTGGACTCGGGCCGGGTCGAGACCGAGGTCCTCCTCGATGACGATCTGTTCGGTGAGGGGTTGACGATCGTCGGAGACGACGTGCTCCAGCTGACCTGGCGGGAAGGCCGGCTGCTGCGGAGTTCGCTCGGTGATCTCGAACTCGACGAAACGGTGCGCTACGACGGGGAAGGGTGGGGTCTCTGCTTCGACGGCGCTCGCGTGATCCGAAGTGACGGCACCGACCGGCTGACGATCCACGACCCCGATTCCTTCGCCGTGATCGGCTGGATCCAGGTGACCGATCGCAACGGGCCGATCGAGCGACTGAACGAACTCGAGTGTGTCGGCGATCAGATTCTCGCCAATGTCTACGGACTCGACTCCGTGCTGGCGATCGACGCCACCAACGGTTCGGTGGTGGGCGTGATCGATGCCGCCGCGTTGCGTCCGGCGGGGGCACCCGCGGAAGACCTCGACTACGTGCTCAACGGCATCGCCCACCGCCTCGAGACCGACACCTATTTCCTCACCGGCAAATTCTGGCCCGTGGTGTACGAGGTGAAGCTCGTTCCGGGCTGAAGACGATCACGACCCCGGTTCGGCGGCGAACACGGCGGGAAGGTGCTCGAGCAGACGATTCAGGATCTGGTCTCCGGCCGGCGCGAGCAGGTGGTCGGCCCCTTCGAGCATCACGAGTTCGCCCGTACCCGCCATCATCCGGACCATCTCGCTGGCGAAGGCCGGCAGGATCGAGTCGTTGGTGCCGTGAAACAGCAGCAGGTCGCGATCGGCGAGGTGCTCGGCCGCCTCGCAACCGGCCGACTGCGTGGCAAAGGTGACCACACCGGGCACCGACTGGCGTTCGAGGTGGGCGGCGGCCTGCACGGCGACGGCCCCGCCGAACGAATGACCGAGGGTGATGAACCGGAGCGCACCGTGACGAGCAGCCAGTTCCATGGCGGCCAGGGTGTCATGGACACAACGATCGAGATCGTTGGGCTTGCGGTACGACACCCGAACGACGCCGATCCCGAGTTCGGGTAGCCGATCGCCGAGTTGCTGGTACAGCCCCCCGTCGGGGCCGAGCAACCCTCCCATCGCTCCACCGACGCACACCACCACGTTCTCCAGATCGGGGGCTCCGTGCCACAGCAACGTCAGCAGGCCCTTCATGGTGTAGAGCTCGAGATGGTCGAGCCCCGGTGTCACCTCGACGCTCTGCATCGCCATCAGTTCGAGCCGATCGAGGGGAGACCGGGCCGGAACGGCGCGGCCGTCGGCGAGTTCGTCCAGCCCCTCGTCGTCGGGGTTCGGGTCGTTCGACGGCGGAGCCATTCCTCACTTTGCCCCGCGCCGGTCGCCTTTGTCAGACTGACGGAGCCGGGCACACCGAGGGGGTTCGTCATGGTCAAGTTCTGCTGGTTCAACCTGATGCCGTGGCCGGACCTTCCGGACGACTTCCGGGAATCGCACCGATCGGTGTGGGTCGACATCGACACCAAGCTCTTCGACCCGGAGCGGGCCAATGCCGTCTACCACGAGTACATGGACCAGTTGGAGT
Organism: uncultured Acidimicrobiales bacterium; assembly: GCA_963700755.1. Taxonomy (GTDB): domain Bacteria; phylum Actinomycetota; class Acidimicrobiia; order Acidimicrobiales; family SZUA-35; genus JBBQUN01. The sequence continues at coordinate 59,217 of CAVOYW010000010.1, read as the reverse complement.
TCGCCGACGAGATGGGATTCGATGCCATTGGCGTCAACGAACACCACCAGAACGGCTACGGCATCATGCCGAGTCCGAACATCATCGCCGCTGGACTGGCCCGACGGACATCGAACGCCGCCATCGCCGTGATCGGCAACTCCATCGCCCTCTACAACCCACCGATCCGTGTGGCCGAGGAGTTCGCCATGCTCGACGTGATCTCGGGCGGGAGGCTGATCGCGGGTTTCCCGGTCGGCACCTCCATGGACACCAACTACTGCTACGGGCAGATCCCGGCCCTCACCCGAGACAAGTACGCGGAGGCCCACGACCTGATCATGCGGGCATGGCACGAAGACGAGCCGTTCGCCTTCGACGGCAAGTACAACCAGCTGCGCTACGTCAACTGCTGGCCCAAGCCCATCCAGAAACCCAATCCACCGATCTACGTGCCGGGTGGTGGCTCCGTCGAGACCTGGGACTTCTGCCTGGATCACGACTACAACTATTCGTACCTGTCGTTCAGCGGATACAAGGCCGGGAAGATCCTGATGGACGGCTACTGGAATCGGGTGGCCGAGCGGGGTAAGGACGACGCGCCCGGTCGGGCCAGCTTCGCCCAGATCATCTGCGTCGCCGACACCGATGCCGAGGCCGAGGAGCTCTACGCCGAGCACATGCTCTACTTCTTCAACCGCTGCCTGCACGTGTATCCCGGCTTCGCCGACGCACCGGGCTACCGCACCATCAAGACCATCAAGGCCGGTGTGCTGTCGCAGGTGCGGAAGGAGAACCAGGCCGTGTTCTCGAATCTGACGTGGAAGGACCTCGTCGAAGGCGGCTACGTCATCGCCGGCTCCCCCGACACGGTGGCCGAGGAGATGGAACACATGATTCGCGAGCTCCGGGTCGGCACGGTCTTCACGCTGCTCCACATGGGTGACATGCCCGACTGGAAGACGCGCTATTCGACCCAGCTCTTCGCCGAGAAGGTGATGCCCCGGCTCCGGGGCGTGTGGGCCGAACACGCCGACGACACCCGGTGGTGGCCACAGTTCCAAGCTGATCGCGTCCGACCCGAACAGACCTTCGCCGATGCCCGCAGACCCACGTCGATCGAGGACCATCGGGCTCAGCGGTCGGCACCGACCCTCTCGCCAGGGGTCGGCGGATGACCGAGATCGGCGTGCGACCCGACACGGGCGCCCCCGAGACCCTGATCGTGGCCACGACCCGGGGCACCGATGTCGAGATCCGCCGGTTCGGGTCCGGTCCCGATGTCGTCTTCTTCCATGGGCTGGTCGGCTTGCTCGACCGCGAGCCCGTGCTCGAGGCGCTGGCCCGACGATTCACCATCCATGCCCCGATCTGGCCCGGCTACGGAGCGCTCGAGAACGAGACCGACATCGAGGACATGCTCGATTTCGCCCTGCTCGGTTGGGACATCGTCGATGCCCTCGGACTCGACCGCCCGCATCTGATCGGACACTCGTTCGGCGCCATGATCGCCGCCGAGATGGCCTGCATCGCGAGACACGACCTGGGCCGACTCGTCCTCGCCGCCCCCTACGGTCTCTGGGTCGACGACGAACCGCTCCCCGATCCTTTCGCCGTGCTGCCGTTCCAACTGGTCGAGCTGCTGTTGTCGGATCCTTCGCACGCCGATGCGCTGGCCGGCGCCGGTCGGGACCTGTCGAGCAACGAGGGGCTCGCCGCATTCATGGTCTCGAACTCCCGGCGGCTGGGTACGGCGGGCAAGATCATGTTCCCCATCCCGAATCGCCGGCTGTCGAAACGCCTCTACCGACTGTCTGCACCGACCCTGATCCTCATGGCTGCTCAGGATCGCCTCGTTCCGCTCTCCTATGGCGACGCGTGGCGAGCGTCGTTGCCCCACGCGACCGTGGTGACCGTCGAGGGCTCGGGCCACCTGTTGAATCTCGAGTCGGCCGACGCTGCGTCGATCATCGGCGACTTCCTGAGCGACGCGTGACTTCCGCACTCGACCAATGGCGTGACCAACTGGCGGCGTGGGCCATTCCCGAGTCGATCATCGAGGCAGGGGGCGGCAGCTCTCCCTGGCGTCTCGATCCCACGCTCTTCCGACCATCGCCGACCCCGATCGAACCGGGACCCGAAGCGGTCGGCCTGGCCACCCGCCGGGCCTCGGAGCGCCTGCCCCGCGGCGGCACCGTGCTCGACGTGGGCTGCGGGGGTGGCGCAGCAGCACTGGCGTTGGTACCACCGGCGGGCCGGATCATCGGGGTCGACGAAGCCGCCGAGATGCTCGAGGTCTTCGCGGCGGCCGCGGTCGAACGCAACGTCGAGCACGAGACCGTCCTCGGACGGTGGCCCGATGTCGCGTCGAGTGTCGGCGAGGCCGACGTCGTGATCGCCCACCACGTCGTCTACAACGTGGCCGATCTCGATTCCTTTGCCGCCGCCCTCACGTCCCATGCCCGTCACCGGGTCGTGCTCGAACTGACCGCCCACCATCCACAGACCCGCAATGCCGCGGTGTGGCGGCACTTCTGGGAACTCGACCGGCCAACGGGACCCTCGTCGGCCGACGCCCTGGCCGTGCTCGAGGCCGTCGGGATCCCGGCGACCCTGGAGCACGACACGCAGGTCAATCGGCAGCGAGCGACTCCGAGCCCCGAGGCCCAGGCGGCACAGGTCGCCCGCATGTGCTGCCTGGGCCCGGACCGACTCGACGAGGTCATCGACTTCCTGGCCCAGCACCCATCCGAGCGGACACCACCCGACGTGATCTGGTGGGACACCTGATGGGTCGCCAACGAGCCTGACCTGGTGCATGCCCTCGTCGTTCATGCCCATCCGATCGAGGGGTCCTCTTGGCGCATCGACATCGTGACGACCCACGGGTCGTCACGATGGACGAACTTCGTCCAGGGCAATGGCGGCCGCCTGACCGCTTTCCGCACCCAGAGAATCCTGTGCCACCCACTGTGCCGGACCTCGATCACGGCGCTCTACCGACTCGACCGTACGACGCCGGCCGAGATCGCGGCGTGGCTCGATCTGGTGGAGCGTCGCTTTGCCCGCCGAACTCGCAGTTGGGCTCCGGTCAGGCCGAGGTGAGCGCGCCCTCACGCTTGGACTTCATGCGCCCGGCCACCCGCCCGATCTTGTCGATGTAGGTGAGGATCCGTTCACGGGCCTGGTCGGCCTCGGCGTCGAGACCTTCGAGGTCACCGACCGCCCAGTGTTGCACGACGATCGGCAGAAGGATCTGTTCGTAGTGCGAGACGAAATCATAGATCCCGGCGTTGGCGATGGCCTTGGAATGGGCTGCGAAGTCGGGGATGCCGGTGCCCGGCATGGCGAAGTTGGTGACCTGCGGTTCGAGGGCGATGACCATCGCCGATGGATCGATCTCGAAGCCGGCCGTGGCGATGTCGCGGTAGAACAGGAAGTGGAAGTTCTCGTCGATGGCAACGCGCCGCATGATGTCGTAGCCGGCCCGGTCGTGCTCTTCGAGCAGCTTGCCCGTATTGCGGTGCGAGATCCGCGTGGCGAGTTCCTGCATCGTGACATACAACATGCCGGACGCTGCGGTGGGCGGCCGAGGAACCTCGCCGCCGCTCATCTGGGCCATCCGGCCCCGCTCGAGGGCCACCGGATCGATGGCCCGCGTGACGGTCAAGTAGTCGCGGATTGCCGTGGCGTGACGGGCTTCCTCGGCCGTCCAGCGGCGGACCCACTCGCCCCACGCGCCGTCGCCGCCGAACATACGCTCGATGTCGCGGAAGTAGTAGGGCAGGTTGTCCTCGGTGAGAAGGTTGACGAACAGGGCGCTGCGCACCTCGGCCGGGATGTTCGCCTCGTCGGGCGACCACTCGTAGTCGGGCTCGAAGTCGCGGCCCCGGCTCCAGGGCACCAGCGTGTGGGGATGCCATTCCTTGGTCTGTGACAGGTGTCGTTCGAGCAGCGCCTCGGCGGTGGATTCGAGTTCGGCGAGGAAGGAGATGTCGGCGTCGATGACCATGACCTTCAGCCTACCGACCGGTAGGTAGGCCGACGCCAGCTCGATCGAAATTGGTCGGCCACCAGCGGGGATCCGGTACCGCCGTCGGGGACGAACCGGGCTGCCGGAAGGGACGGACCCGGGTCGACGTGCGATAGTGACACGATGAACGATGGGACCACCGACACGATGCGTGTCGTCTTTCCCGCGGCCGAACGTTTCAACCGAATCGGGCGGGTGGCCATTGCCGGTCTGGCGCTGCGTCTCGAGATCGACGTCCAGCAGGTCGAGCAGTTGCGGCTCGCCGTCGACGAGGCCATCGGCTGCCTGGCCGGCGAGGGCCGGATCACGGTCGAGGCAAGCTGGGAACCGGGTCGCCTTCAGATCGACGTCACCAATCCCGTCTGCCGTCTCGACACCGAGCAGCAGGCCGAACTGGCGGGAACGCTCGGCGGCCTGGTCGACGAGGCCAGTATCGGTACCTCACACGTGGCACTCGTTCTCGAAGACGAGCATTGAGCAACGCCGTCAACCCGACGACCCGAAACCGTCGGCCCCTCGATCGTCGGGGGCTTCCGGGAGGGCGTCGACGAGCTCCAACCGGAACGCCGGAATCGGGATCACGAGGAGCTGCGCGATGCGCTGACCACGTTCGATGTCGACCGGTTCGAGCGACGCGTTGTGGAGCACGACCTTGATCTCACCCCGATAGCCCGAATCGATGAGTCCGGGAGCGTTGAGCACGATCACGCCGTGATGGAGGGTGAGGCCGGACCGGGAGAGGATCAGACCGGCGTGACCGTCGGGAATGGCAACCGCGAACCCGGTCGGGACCAGCGCCCGTCCGCCGGGGGGCAGCGTCACCGCGGTCGATGCCGGCAAGTCGGCGGCGGCGTCGCCCGACCGGATGTGCCGAGGGGGGTCGAGGTCGGCATCGAGACGAAGGAGCGGAACGTGAACCACGTTGAGCACGCTAGAGGGCGAAGGGCGAAGGGTGGAACCCCCGCCGGGCTCCCCTCGTCAGCGGTGCTCGTCGACGACTCCGCGATCGGTAGGGTGAAGACCGTGCTTGCCTGGATGGATCTCGAAATGACCGGCCTCGACCCCCAACGTCACGTGATCGTCGAGATCGCCACCCTGCTGACCGACGACGAACTCAACATCATCGCCGAAGGGCCAGACCTGGTTGTCCATGCAACCGAGGAACAACTGGCGCTGATGGACTCCGTCGTGCTCGACATGCACTCGAAGTCGGGCCTGTTGGACCAGATCCGGACCTCGACACTCACCCTCGAAGAGGCAGGCGCCGAGACCCTGGCCTTCCTTCGCCAACACTTCGGGCCGCGAAGCACGCCGCTGTGCGGCAACTCCATCGGGATGGACCGCCGGTTCCTCGCCACGTACCTCCCCGAGATCGAGGAGTACCTGCATTACCGCTCCGTCGATGTCTCGACCATCAAGGAACTGGGTCGTCGGTGGTACCCCGAGCAGGTCGCGTCCGCACCCCGAAAGACCGGATCGCACCGAGCGCTCGACGACATCAAGGAAAGCATCAACGAACTCGTCTATTACCGCGAGGCCCTGTTCCGAGCGGCCGACGGCGTCGCTTCGTCGGAGCAAACGACTCGGTCCGCCTGATCGACGGGGATCACGACCGATAGCGCTTCGGGTCGATCCGGGAGACGACCCCCGACGCCGCAGGCGACGGGCGATCGGGCGTGCACCACCACAGCGCGAATCCGGCATCGGCATCGCCGTCGAGTCCATCGGTCACCGCCAGCATCAGCCGGCTCTCCGCCCCTCCGCTGTGCCCCCCAACGCTGTGCCCCCCAACGCTGTGGTGATCGACCCCATGGCCATACTCCAACTCGACCCGGACGCCCCACGTCGGGAACGAGCGCTCGGCGATCAGTTCCTCCACCGCCGCCCAATACGCAGCGTTGTTCATGTGATCGAAGATGTCGAAGTCCACGAACCGGACCGGCCAATGCCGCCTCGGCGTCGAGTCCGACGGTGATCCGTGCAGCAGCCGAGCTCTGACCACACGCCCCTGGGCCGCCTCGCCATAGAGGTCCTTGAACTGGGCCGAGAGCTTGCGGGGGCGCCCCGAGCCGGTGTCGAGGTGAACCCACAGCGACGCCACTTCGAGATGCGCACCACGATCGCCGAGCACCCGCAGTCGGCGCTCGGCCCAACAACTGCCGAGCCCCGAGCAGAACGTCGTGAACGTCAGGCGCTCACCGAACGCGGCGTCGCGGACGACATCGACCGTGGTTCGCCGAACCACCCAGTCCAGGTCATCGACGAGATCGGCATCGGTGGTGTCGTCGTTCGACACGTCCTGCGCATAGCGGATCAGGGCATCGAATCGAAGCGATCCATCGGGACGGACATCACCCAGCCGGACCTTCCTGACTTGGGTGAAGGTCCGACCAGAAGCAGGAACGGGAACCAATGGTTCCGAAACGCGAATCACGAGGCGACGGTATTGGCCGATAATTCGATTGACACGCCCACGAATTCGTAGGACCGTTGCCCTCGGCCGGTGCCACCCGGCACGACCCCAGGCCCGACTCGCCTCGCTCGAACACGAAAGGAGAGGCTCCGATGACGATCACCACCCCGATCCTGCCGGCCCCGCTCGCCTCTTCGATCGTTGCGCCGACCAATCACCACACCGTGTATTGCCTCGCGCCCGTGCGTTCCGTGGGAGCCGACGTCACCACCGACGCCACCGACATCACGGGCAACGATCACGGCCGCTTCGAGACCATGGTGTGGACCGCCGTCCCCGCCTTCGGCACGAAGGGACACTCCCAGCGAGCAAGACCGACCTGACCCATCACGATCTGGTCGAAGTCGAAGCCGCTGGGAGCACCGCTCCCAGCGGCTTCGTTGCTTTTCGGGCTCCGACGACCAACCCGATCCGCCCCGACGACTCCACTCCCAACCGATCTCCAGCTGAACGAGAAGACCCAACGACATGTTGACCAGCACCAAACCACCCGGACCCGACCTCATAGCCACCGCCGTCGCCAGCCCGTTCGGCCAGGACTGGTGGGTGGCGGCGGCCTGCCGGACCCGAGCCGAGGCCAAGGACCTGTTCTTCTCCGAGGAACTGACCGACATGGCTGCGGCCAAACACATCTGCGCCGAATGCCCCGTGATCGCTCCCTGCCTCCAGGGAGCGCTCGAGCGGGGCGAACCCTGCGGCGTCTGGGGCGGTCAGCTCTTCGCCAACGGTCGGGTCGTGACGATCAAGCGCCGTCGGGGACGCCCACCCAAGCATCCTCGCCCCGAGGACAAGCTGCCGATGATCCCGGTCCCCGAGCATCTCCGACAGCTCATCGCGTGATCATGGTCGGGATCGTCCGCGGCAGTGACAACGGCCGTCGAGCATCGAGTTCGACACATGCGAGTTGCTGCCGAGTCGAGGGGGAGGGGAATGCGGGCATCATGAGATCGGTTTGATCTCGTGGGAGCCCGCGCTCCCCTCTCCCCCCGGGACCCCTCATGCACACCGAGCATCCATCCATCGAGCCGACCGACGATCGGCCGCCCCCGACGATTCGCCGCCGCAGCGCGACCCTGCCCCTCATCGGTGCGGCGTTCGTCGGGTTGGTGGTGCTCGTCGCGATCGTCACCGGCGGCAGCGACGACGGCGCCGAGGGATCGGTCGACTGGCAGTCGATCCAGCTGACCACGACCGATGGCGGCGCGACCTCGCTCGCCGCCTACGAAGGCACCCCCCTCGTGGTCAACTTCTTCGCCAGCTGGTGCCCGCCGTGCCGGGCGGAACTCCCCGACATCGAGGCCATCCACAACGAGTTCGGGGACGACGTCGTGATCATCGGGGTCAACCGCGACCAGACCGAGAACGCCTGGAAGGCACTGATCGAGGAGTCCGGGATCACCTACACCACGGTGTTCGAAGGCATGGACGGCGCTCTCTTCGAGGCCACCGGTGGCCTCAACATGCCGACGACACTCTTCGTCTCGGCCGACGGCGAGATCGTGCACTCCGCCGTGGGGCTCCAGACCGACGAGTCGCTCCGCGATCTCATCAACACGGAGCTCCTGGGCTGATCCGATGGCCGACCTGTTCGATCCGTATGCGTTCGCCATCGGCATGGTGGCCCTGGTCAATCCCTGCGGGTTCGCGCTCCTGCCCGCCTACCTCGGCTTCTTCCTCGGGCTCGACGATGACAACGGCGAGTCCCGCATCCTCGCCCTGAACCGCGCCCAGATGGTCGGGCTCTCGCTGTCGTTGGGCTTCTTGTTCGTGTTCGGCCTGCTGGGTGTCGTGTTCGCCGGCTTCTACAGCTCGATCTCGGGCAGCCTTCCGTGGGTCACCATCGTCATCGGCGTCGCCCTCGCCATCCTCGGTGTCGCCATGCTGCGTGGCTTCGACCTGGCCCTGAAGCTACCCAAACTCGAAAAGGGAACCGGGAGCCGATCCGTCGCATCGATGTTCCTCTTCGGGGTGTCCTATGCCGTGGCCTCGTTGTCGTGCACGATCGGGTTGTTCCTGGGGGTGGTCGGCACCTCGAGTTCGAGCAAGTCCTTCGTCGAGCGGCTGGGAGGGTTCGTGTCATACGGACTCGGGATGGGGCTGCTCGCCACGACGCTCACCCTCGCCGTTGCGTTCGGCAAACGTGGCGTGGTGACCCGCTTCCGGCAACTGCTTCCCAAGATCAACCTGATCTCGGCGGTCGTGCTGATCATCGTCGGGGCCTACGTGAGCATCTACGGATGGTGGTCGCTCCAGGTTCCGTTCCTGGAACCTCCGACCGGTCTCGCACGGATCGCCGACACCATCGTCACCACGGCCGAAGGCTGGCAGGCATCGCTGACCCAGCAGATCAACCGACGCTCGACGGTGCTCGGGTGGGCCTTCCTCGCCATCAACGTGGCCCTGATCGTGGCGGGAGCCGCGGCGCGACGCCAGCGGCCCCGTCAGACCGCCCAGGCCTGAGCGCCCTTCACCAGGCCCTCGATGAGGTGCTGGGTGTGGCTGAACCGGGGCGTCGGGCGCTGATCGGCCGGTCGAGACGGGCCCGGATAGTGCAGTGCCATCGGCGTCAGACCACGAACGCGGGGCGGCAACTCGATCTGGACACCGCCCTGACGGGTTCGGTTGCATGGATTGTCGGGATGCAGACCCCGGAGGCGCCGCGGGATCTGATCGAGGTCATCGATCACCCGGTACGCAGGCAACTCCCGACGCACGTGCAGAGCCATGTGCCCGGCCAGTAACCGATTGGATCCACCGAACAGCAGGTCGGTCCAGCGGCGATGCATCCCGAATCCATGGATCGCCACCACCACATCGCAGTGATCGAGGAAGGCCGCCAGCTTCTCGGACTGGGCGGGGTCGACATTGGCCGATGGGATGTGCTGACGCATTCCACGCGGTTGGAGCACGCCGTAGAACGACGCGTCCGAGCGGGCTGCGGCCTCCGAGGCGATCTGGTCGGTCAATCGCTCCAGGTTGCCCCCGTGGAACGCCAGGAATCCGAAGCGGCGGCGTAGATCGACGTGCTCGATCACCCCTGGCGAGGCAAGGAGTGTCGAGAAGTCGTCGTCGTGGTGGTCGACGTCTTGCATCCAGACACTGTGCCTCATGACGGTTAGCGTGGGCGGATGCAGCTCCGAATCTTCACCGAACCTCAGCAGGGTGCCCACTACCAAGACCTGCTCGGTGTCGCACTCGCGGCTGAGCGCGCCGGGTTCGACGCGTTTTTCCGATCCGACCACTACCTGAAGATGGGTGACGCGAGTGGACTCCCGGGCCCGACCGAGGCATGGGCGACCCTTGCCGGTCTGGCCCGTGAAACCTCGACGATCCGATTGGGGACCCTGGTCAGCCCCGTCACCTTCCATCGGCCCGGGCCCCTCGCCATCACCGTCGCCCAGATCGACCAGATGAGTGGCGGCCGGGTCGAACTCGGGATCGGGGCCGGTTGGTACGAAGCCGAACACCGGGCGTACGGGTTGGACTTCCCGCCGATCGGCACGAGGATGGACATGCTCGACGAGTACCTCGAGCAGATCACGGGCCTGTGGCAGACGCCGGAAGGCGGGACCTTCACCCACACCGGACGGTTCCACTCCTTCGTCGATTCGCCCGCTCTCCCGAAGCCGACACAGCGACCCGGGCCACCGATCATCATCGGCGGCGGCGGACCGAAGCGGACCCCGGCGCTGACCGCCCGATACGCCGCGGAGTTCAACACACCGTTCGTGTCCCTCGACGCCCTTCCTGCCGTGGTCGGTCGGGTCCGAGCCGCCTGCGAGGCCATCGATCGTGATCCCGACGACCTGATCTACTCCTCGGCCATGGTCATGTGTCTGGGCGAGACCGAGACCGAGGCCCAGCGCCGGGCCGACGACATCGGTCGCGATCTCACCCAGATGCGTGAGGACTCCGCGGCGGGAACGATCGAAGAGGTTCGCGACCGCATCGGTCAATACGCCGACGTGGGAATCACCCGGCTCTACCTCCAGGTGCTCGATCTCACCGACCTCGACCACATTGCGCTGGCCGGGGCCACCCTTCGCTGAACCCTCAGGGCGACAGGCGGACGCGTGACCACAGGTTCCCGACACGGTGGTAGCGGATCCGGTCGTGGAGCCGACTGGGTCGACCCTGCCAGAATTCGAATTCCTCGGGGTCCACCCGATACCCACCCCAGTGTGGCGGCCGGGGTACGTCGACCCCGTCGAACCCTTTCTCGGCGGCGTGATACCTCGCATCGAGCGTTTCCCGATCGGGGAGCTCGGTGCTCTGCAGGGATGCCCAGGCTCCGATCTGAGCGCTCCGAGGCCGAATGGCAAAGTAGGCGTCGGACTCACCGGATTCGACTCGGGTGGCGGACCCGATCACGTTGACCTGCCGGTGCAGTTCGAGCCAGCTGAACGTCAGCGCCACCCTCGGGTTGACGGCGAGGTGCTCGGCCTTGCGACTCTCGTAATTGGTGAAGAACTCGAATCCGCCATCACGCATGCCCTTGAGCAGCAGATTGCGCGAATGGGGTCGACCCTGCCGATCGACCGTCGACAGCACCATGGCGTTGGGTTCGGTGAGTTCGGCATCCATGGCCGCAGACAACCACCGTTCGAACTGGATGGTCGGGTCGGGGTCGACGTCCGCGACGTCGAGGCCCTGGTTCTCGTATTCGGCGCGCAATCGGGCAAGATCCACCCCACCAGTCAAGCCGATGACGAGCGATAGCGTGCCATCATGGCCATCGATGTGAAGGAACTCGTCGTCCGCCATGGAGACCTGGTTGCCGTCGATCGGGTGTCGTTCACCGTGACGCCGGGTGAGGTCGTCGCCCTGCTCGGCCCGAACGGGGCCGGCAAGACCACCCTGCTCGAGACGCTCGAGGGCTATCACCGCCCCGCATCCGGCCAGGTACGCGTGCTCGGTCACGACCCGGCCACCGAACGCCACGCCATCACGAGCCGGTGGGGGGTCATGCCCCAATCCGGGGGGTTTCCCATGGGGGTCACGGTCGGGGAGGCCGTCAGGTTGTTCGCGGCGCTCCACGGAGCCGAGGAGCGGGTCGACCGGGTGATCTCGGCCGCGGGTCTCGAGTCGCTGGTCGATCGCCGCTGGCGACGACTTTCCGGGGGCGAGCAGCAGCGGCTCAGCCTCGCCTTGGCCCTGTGCGGTGGCTCCGAACTCCTGCTGCTCGACGAGCCGACGGCCGCCGTCGACGCCGAGGGCCGTGAGCGGATCCTCCGCCTGATCACCTCACGATCCCGGACCGGAGCTGCCGTCCTCGTCACGACACACCGCTTCGACGACGTCGAGCGGGTGGCCGACCGTGCCGTCATTCTCGACCACGGCCGGGCGGTGGCCCAGGGCACCCTCGCCGAACTCACGAGCGTCGACGACCGGATCGAGTTCCGCTCCATCGTCGGTCTCGACTCAGGGGCCCTCGGAGCTGCGCTGGGTCATGCCGTGACCGAATCCCGGCCGGGCTGGTACCGAGTTGCGATGCCACCCACACCGGGCTCGGTCGACGCAATCAACCGGTGGCTGGCCGAACACGGGACCATGGCCGAGTCGATGTTGGCCGGTCGACGATCTCTCGAGTCGCTCTTCCTGGACCTCACCTCCGGCCCTGGCGTCGATGAACCACGCGAGCCCGATCACGAGTCGGGACAGCGGCCATGAGCCTCGATCGAATTCGACGCCTGCTCATCACCGACCTCCGCGTAGCAGTCCGCGACGGCGAACAACTTCTGTTGACACTGGGATTGCCCGTTCTGCTCCTGGTGTTCTTCTCGAGTGTCGACGTCCTCCCCACCGGATCGGGGGAACCGGTCGACTTCCTCGCTCCCGGCATCATCGCTCTGGCCGTCCTGTCGGTGTCGTTCGTCCGGCTGGCGATCGGTTTGGGTTTCGACCGCTCCTTCGGTGCCATTCGCCGCTTTGCGGTGACCCCACTGCGACCCAGCGAATACCTCATGGCCAAGGTGGCGGCATCGATCTTCTTCTTCGTCGGCCAGGTCGTGGTGCTGGGCGGCGTGGCCCTCCTCCTGGGATGGGACCCGTCGGTGACGGCGCTCGCGATCCCGACCGTGCTTCTCGGGCTGATCGCGTTCAGCGCCCTCGGGATCGCCTTGGCCAGTGTGGTCGAAGGTCTCACGGCCCTGGCCCTCGCCAATGCCCTCTACGTCGTGCTGCTGATCATGAGCGGCTTGATCTTCGAACTCGATCGACTGCCAGGGCTCCTCGAGGCCGTCGTCAGACTGCTGCCCTCGACCGCGCTGGCCGAGCTGCTGCGCTCGACACTGGCCGGGTCGTCGGGTCCGGCATGGGCCTGGTTCACCCTCGGGACCTGGGCCATGATCGGTCCGGTGGCAGCCCTCCGCCTGTTTCGTTGGGATTGATCGACACCACCGACCCTGGTTGCCACGGCGACGGTGCTGTCCCCGACCCGATCGTCAGGTGGCCTCACGTGGAGGGGGTGTGGTGGCGAACACTCGGCTGACGTCGTCATAGGTGAGCGTTTCGGTCCGTTCGAGCCGCTCCCGCTCGTCGCGGTCTTTCTCGTCGGACCGCATCTCGCTCTTGGCCCACCGGGTGAAGACGATCAGGATGATGATCCACAGGGCGAAGCCACCGAGCAGTTTCATGATGGCCCCCGCAGCTTGCTGGTCGGCGAGCACATCGATGCCCCAGAGCCGTTCGGGAACGTCGTAGTGGCGGTAGACGACCCCCGTGGCGAAGACCAGCCATCCACCGGGAATCGTGGGCACCAGGGACATCGAGAAGAGGTAGATGCACTGCCCCAGTGGCTGGAGCCGCCACTCGGTGATCGGTCCGACGACCGGCATCCACATCAGCAACCCCGAGGTGAAGATCATCAGGTGGAAGCCGAAGTGGGCGGGCCCGGAATCGGCCGAGATCTGGACGACCCGCGACCAGTGGAGCCACATGGTGAGTGCATTGAAGACCAGCCCGGCAACGATCGGCTTCGACGCCGTGCGGAAGAAACGCCACAGCCGCGAGTCGGGGCTGATCACCAGTTCGAGCAGCCACCGAGGTGTTGCCAGCACGAACGCACCCGGGATCAGCATCGACAGCAAGAGGTGTTGCAGCATGTGCACCGAGTACAGGTAGTCCTCGGCCACGTCGTGCACCGGCCAATCCGACGCCAGCCACATGCCGATGAAGCCAACGGCGAACCAGCGTCGCTGCTTGCGACTGATGGGGTCGTAGCCGGCGGCCACGGCCTTGGGCTCGAGCACCCGCGAGGCGAACCACCCGATCGACAGCGCGCCGATGAGCAGTAGCCAGACTTCGGGGTGCGGCACGTACGGTATGTCGCCGAACCCGATCGACTCGGTGGCGAGCGACACGGTCAGACCCTGAACTGGAAGGCGGCGAAGACGGCAGCGAACACGGAGACGGCCAGGACCAATCCGAAGCCGAACATCCAGCTGAAGTACTTGCCGTTGACGAACTTCATGTCGAAATAGAGGTGCATGAAGACACCGGCGACGAGCAGAAACTTCACGAGCATCATCACGATGAGCGGAAGGACCAGTGCCGGCCCGGACAGGCCCAGATAGGACCAGGCGATCTCGACGGCGGTGATCGCGGCCAGGGTGGCGAAGACCACCCAGTATTGATTCTCGGTCGGGTGATGATCGTCGTGCACGGTGGCGTCGGTGTCGACGCTTGCGGAGGCGATGCTGGAGTCGGTCATGGGTCTCGTTTCCTTGCCGCTCAGGGAATCAGGTAGACGATCGTGAAGATCAGGACCCACACGATGTCGACGAAGTGCCAGTACAACCCGACGAGTTCGACGGTTTCGGCCCGATCCTGGTTGAGGTTGCCCCGCTGGGCGACCACCAACAACGCCAGCAGCATCAAGATGCCAACCGTGACGTGGATGCCATGGAACCCGGTGAGGGTGTAGAACGCCGATCCCCACAGGTTGCCGGTGAAGCTGAGGCCCTCCCGGTAGAAGGCGGTGAACTCGTAGACCTGGCCGCCGATGAAGATCGAGCCCAACATCGCCGTGGTGGTGAGCCACAGCTTCGTGTTGCGGTTGTCGCCCTTCGTGATGGCGGAGTGGGCCAGGACCATCGACAGCGAACTCATCAGCAAGACGAACGAGCTGAACGAGGTGAAGGGGATGTCGAAGAACGGTTCGACCGATCCGGCCGACTGCATCTCGGAGACGATCTCGGCCGGGAGGGTCGAGGTCACTTCGGGATTCCCGGCGATGAGTTCGGTCAGGAAACGAGTCTTGGTCAGCAGGTAGGTCGAGATGAGCGCACCGAAGAGCAGACACTCGGACCCGAGGAAGAGCCACATCGCCAACTTCATGTTGGAGATGCCCAGGCTGGTCCGGTGCCCGTCGTGCTCCCCGTGCTCGTCGTCGCGCGACCGTGACGTGCTCGATCGGGTCTGCAGTGTCGGTCATGCTCCGGCCTCTACGAGCTCGTGGTCGTGATCGTCGTGTGAGTGATCGTGATCGTCGGCCGGCTCGAGGGCCCAGCCGAACATCGACATGATCATGAGGAAGGCGCCGGGGATGACCAGCCAGAGGCTGAAGATCACGCCATAGCCGATGATCGGAAGACCCGCAGCGAGCAGGATCGGCCAGTAGCTGGGCGCCGGCAGGTGGACCCCCTCGCCGTTGCCGGGCTGGGCCAGCTCTTCTCCGGTGTGGACTCGGCGCAGGACGCCGTCGTCGTCCTTCTGATACTTACGATGCCAGAAATCGTCGACCGAGGTCACGACGGGATCGACATCGAAGTTGTGTTCGGGTGCCGGCGAGGGAATCGACCACTCGATCGAGCGGGCATCCCACGGGTCGGGTCCGACGTTGGGTCGGCCGTCACGCACCCAGGCCCGCCACGACACCCAGGCGTTGAGCAGCAAGAAGAGCGTGAAGACCCCGAGAACGAACGAGCCGATGGTGGAGACGAGGTTCCACATGTTGAATCCCATGGCGTCGTCGTAGGTGTGCATACGACGTGGCATCCCCTGCAGACCCAGGATGTGCTGGGGACCGAAGGTGGTGTTGAACCCGATCACCATCCCCCAGAAGTGCCACTTGCCGATCTTCTCGTTGAGTTTGAAGCCGAAGACCTTCGGCCACCAGAAGTAGAAACCCGAGACGAAGCCGAACAGGGCGCCACCGAAGAGCACGTAGTGGAAGTGGGCGACGATGTAGTAGGTGTCGGTCTGCTGGGTGTCGGACGGGGCGATGGCGTGCGAGACACCCGACAGGCCACCGATGGTGAACTGGGTGACCAGACCGATCGAGAACAACATGGCCGTGTTGAGCGTGAGCTTGCCGCCCCACAGCGTGGCCAGCCAGTTGAGGATCTTCACCCCGGTCGGAACGGCGATGAACATGGTGGCAACCGAGAAGGCCGTCACGCCGAGCGGTCCGAGACCGGACACGAACATGTGATGGGCCCACACGCCGAATCCCATGAACCCGATCGCGATGCCCGAGAACACCATGAACGGATACCCGAAGATCGGCTTCCGGGCGAAGGTCGGGATCACCTCGGACACGATGCCGAAGGCCGGCAGGATCATGAGGTAGACCTCGGGGTGGCCGAACACCCAGAAGAGGTGCTGCCACAACAGTGGGTCGGCGCCCTGCTCGATGTTGAAGAAGTTGGCGTCGAAGTCACGGTCGAGCAGCAGCAGGATCTGGGCGACCGTCAGGACGGGAATGGCGAAGAGCAGCAGGAACTGCGTCACCAGGGTCATCCAGACGAAGATCGGCATCCGCATGAACTTCATGCCCGGCGCTCGCAGGTTCAGCACGGTCGTGATCAGGTTGATCGCACCGGCCAGCGAACCGATACCGGTGAGCAACAGACCGACGTTCCAGAAGTCGATACCGTGCGATGGCGAATAGGTGACACCGTTGTTCGGCGCGTAGTTGAACCAGCCACCGTCGGCGCCACCGCCGAGGAACCAGCTGGTGTTGAGCAGCAGGCCGCCGAAGAGGAAGACCCAGAAGCTGAACGCGTTGATGCGAGGAAACGCCACGTCTCGGGCACCGACCTGGAGCGGGAGCAGATAGTTGGCGAACGCGGCGCCGATCGGCATGACGACCAGGAAGATCATGACGGTGCCATGCATCGTGAAGACCTGGTTGTACATGTCGGCCGACAAGAACTTCGAGTTCGGCGTCGCCAACTGGGTGCGGATGAGGAGCGCCGCCACGCCACCGATCAGCAGGAAGAACATGGCGGCCGCGCCGTACATGATCCCGATCTTCTTGTGATCGACCGTGGTCAACCAGTCCTTGAGGCCGGTCGGCTTGTAGGGACGGCTGAACACACCGAGCGGGTTGGCCACCCGGTCTTCTCGGCCCGAGGGAAGGGCCAGCGGTTCACCTTCGATGATCGCCATCGTTGGTCAGCTCCTGGTTCTCAGTCCAGGGTCGCCAGATAGGCGACCAGGTTTGCGATATCGGTGGCCGACAGGCCGGGGAAAGCCGGCATGCCGCGCTGTCCGTCGGGATACATGGCCTTCTGATCGGGCGCATTGCGGATCCAACGGGTCAGCTGGGCTTCGTTGAAACGTTGCTGGCTCAGTTCGAGGTAGTTCGGGACGACCTCGAACAGGTTGTCGTCGTCGGCATCGATGCCGACGTACTGGCTGTAGATCGCCCCGGCCATGACGGATCGACTGGCGAAGTGGGTGAGATCGGGGGCTGCCTTGGGAACGAGCGGGATGAGACTGGCCCACGCGACCGCCGAGGGGTTCTCACCGAGTTCGGCCCGCTGATCGGCCGAGAAGACCTCGTCGTATTCGTCCTGGGTCAGGTTGTAGGGGTTCAGGTAGGGATCGCCCGCTTCTTCACCGAACACGTCGAGATCGTTCTCCCGGATCACGTGGCAGCTCGCACAGTTGGCCTGGAACGTGTCCCGGCCGGCGAGGGCCGAGAGCGACACCTCGTCGGTTCCGGACGGAACCTCGGCCGGAGTGATCTGGTTCTGCAGCCAGGCATCGAACTCGGCCTCGGGGAGCGCGACGGTCGACATCCGCATCCGGGCGTGGGACAGACCACAGTACTCGGTGCACCAGCCGGTGTACTTGCCGGGCTCGTCGGCCTCGATGCTCCACGTGTGGAAGCGTCCGGGGACGGCGTCTCGCTTGCCGTTGAGCCGCGGGATCCAGAACGAGTGGATGACGTCGCGCGAGGTGATGACGAGATCGACCTGTTGACCGGCCGGAATCACCATTTCGTTCGCCACGCTGACGTCGTCGGGGTCGAGTGCCAGTTCGAGCGGCCACTCACGGTCGTCCTGGTCGCCGCCCTCGCCGTCGACACCCCAGATCTGACCGTCACCATCGGTGTCGCGGAAGAAGCCGTCACCGTCGACGTCGTAGCGGTATTCCCACCACCACTGCTGGCCGATCACCATGACGTCGAGCTCGGCCGGGTCGTTCTTCTGCTCGAGGTCCCAGATCGCCATGACCGTGGGCACCGAGACCACCGCGAGCAGGACCGCCGGGAGGACGGTCCAGCCGATCTCGAGCTTGTCGTTGCCGTGGCGCTGGTAAGGAAGGTCGTCGTGGTCGAAGTCCTCGGGCTTGACCCGGTTCTTCCAGGTGAGCGCAATGCCACCGAACACGACAGCGACGAACACGACGCCCATGATTCCCCAGATGTAGGGGTACATGAGGCTGTCGATGATTCGCGCCTTCGGGCCGCGTGGCTCGAAGGTGTTGAGCGGCTTGTCGTCGGCGCACGCCGCCAAAACAACGGCGGCGCCGGCCACGAAGGCGAGCTTGCGAAGAGGACGGAGTCGGGGGGTGCTCATGACCTTCTCGTCGGGATCGAACGGTGGGGTTCGGGGGGCGGTGTCGGTCACTCGCCCTCCTCGGAGGAATGCTCATCGCCATGGTGGAAGTCACGTTCGCCGACAGCAGCGCCGACGATTCCACCAGCCAGGACCGCGAACGCTCCGACGACGATGATTGCCGACATCACGCTGCGTTTGACCTGGACCTTCGACAACAGGACCGCTGCTCCGAACAGGATGACGGTGATGATGGTTCCGGCAACCACCGACCATACCTTGCTCGGCGCCGCGAGGAAGATCCGGGAGATTCCGAGAACCACGACAGCGACACCGAGCGTGGCCATCAACGGCACTTCGATGGGCCCGATCACGCGCTGGCGGATCACGCGATTGACCTCGGGATCGCCCGACGCACGATCCGACCAGGCATGAACCATCCACTGGATCAGCACCACGAAGAAGACGGCCACTCCGAGATAGAGGAAGACGCGCTCGAGCGACACACCGATGATGACCGACGCCAGACCGAAGGCACTGAGCAGGCCCCAGAACGCGGGATCGGCCGGCTGGGTGACCGCCGGGACGATGTCGGTGCCGGCCAGGGCGGCCATGTCCTCGGCGTCGCCATCGCGTGCGATGACAGCAATGGTGCCGAGCACGAACGCCGTGGCTGCGGCGAACAACAGCACGGTGTACCCGAAGTGGGCACCGACACCTCCCTTGTAGCCGGCACTCAACACACCGACCAGATCACCTCCGGTGACCAGGCCGTACGCGACCGCGGCGAGAAGCCCGAACAGCGAGATGGCGAAGAGATATTTCGAACCCCAGGTGAACATCGGTGTCTCGACCTACTTGGTGATGTAGATGGCGTACCAGAGGACCAGGTACAGGGCGACGGATACGTACCAGAACAACGCAGCGCCGCGGAGACCCTCGACGTCCTTGGCGCTGTACTCGCCGCCGAGTGTACGAAGCCACATGACGATGGCGTAGAGGACCGCAGCGAGCTGGATCACGATGTGTGAGCCGATGATGGCGTAGAAGAGAGGTGGTCGGCCCGCCTCGTCACCGGCGATCGGCATGTTCATGATCGTGAGTAGGTAGGCGGTCTGTGCGATGTAGGCCAACCCGAACAAGGTGGTCATCGACAGAGCGATGCTCGTGTTGTTGCGATCGTCGTGTTTGATCGACCACACGGCCCAATACATGGTCACGGCCGAGAACACGAGCGTGAAGGCCATCATGTTGGGCTGGGTCAAGGGGATCTCGACCCCCCGGGGCAGCCAGATCTCTCCCGTGGCCCGGAACGTCTGGCGACTCTCGACGTAGAGACCGATGAGTCCGCCAAAGCCCATGGCGATGGCCCCCGACACCAGGCCGGTTCCGATGAACAGGAGTCGAGGCCGAGCGGGGGTCGGTGCCGGGAGATCGTCGGGAATGGTGTCGAAGACCGACCGTTCGATGACCGAGGATTCCATCAGACCTGCTCCTCCTGCGTGGCGGCGATGTCGACGAGCGGGGTGGTCGAGTTCACCGACGGCATCGACGCGAAGTTGCCCGGCGCCGGCGGTGAATCGGTCGCCCATTCGAGGGTCAGACCGCGCCACGGTTCGGCCGAGGACCCCCGGCCCGCAAAGGCCCGAGCCAGATTCAGGATCAACAGGGCGGCCGAGACAGCGAGCAGCCCGATCCCGATCAGGGAAATCACGTTCATCGCCTCGACCCCGTCCTTGACATCGGGGCTCACGGCGATCAGCGGCGCTTCGAGGAATCCGGCGGCCACGCCACCGACTCCCCAGACGACGGCACCGCCGGCGGC
Organism: uncultured Acidimicrobiales bacterium; assembly: GCA_963700755.1. Classification (GTDB taxonomy): domain Bacteria; phylum Actinomycetota; class Acidimicrobiia; order Acidimicrobiales; family SZUA-35; genus JBBQUN01. The sequence goes on along the minus strand of CAVOYW010000010.1, from coordinate 39,118 downwards.
AGCGAGCACCGTGAGAAGACCGAGTCGATCATCGAGCGTCCGGCCCCAGATCTTGATGGCCCAGTGGTGGAGCCCCACGATGATGCCGAGAAGTGCGGCCCCGACGATCAGGCCCCGGAGACCCTCGTGGAACGCAGTGCCGTTGAGGACGAGTGCCGACGACGAGTTGATGCTCTCTCCCGAGACGTCCTCGATGAACCCGATGATGGGATCGATGGTCCCCAGCGCCCCGACGATGACGCCGGTCAGGGTGACGAGCCCGGCGAGGAAGCCACCGACGAGCGGCGTACCGAGCCGTGGCTTGCCGGTCTTGATGCTGTCGCCGACCAGGGCGAGAACGCTCAGTGTGGGCAGGATGGCGATCAGCAACGCCACCACCAGGATCCCATTGTCGGGGGACACCGTGTGTCCTCGACCGGCGAACGCCAGGACGTGGGGGCCGAAGGCGACGATGCCCAGCAGGCCCAGGGATGCCATGACCGAGCGGTGGAATCGAACCGGCCTCCCGACGTGGACGGCGATGGCCTCGACGGCCAGACCCAGCGTCGGGACGGCGATCCAGTAGATCGCCGGCGCGAAGCTGAAGCTGTGTCCGATGGCGACCAATGATTCACGAGCGTCGGCGGTCGGGAGATAGCCGTATTTCGTGTCGAGGTAGGCGAGCAGGAGCTGAGCCATCACGATCGGGAGGGAGAAGATCCCCACGATCGAGAACACCGTGAAGCCCCACGTCGACACGGGTACGCGGTCGAGCGTCATACCCGGAGCCCGTGCGCCGAGGACGGTCGTGGCGACACACACCAGCGCCCAGATGATCGATCCGATCATCCCGGCGAGCGCCGCCGACCAGAGCACGGTCGCATCGAGCCGGCCGCCGGCCGGGCCGCCGTTGTCGACGTAGGAAACGATGAACAGCAGGGTGGCAACGAGCCAGCACCAGAAGGCAGCAGCAGCCCCTCGGGGGAAGGCGATCGAGGACGATCCGACCTGGAGTGGAGTGATGAAGGTGGCGAGTCCCACGATCAGGGGTGCGATCCCGGCGAAGAGCAGGGATTCACGCCCGGCCGACCAGAGCTGGACGAACTGGCCGGCGTCTTCGACGATGGCGAACCCACCGAGATCCGACGCCTCGAGGGCGGCGACGGCCGAGACGACCAGCGAGGCGAGCAGGAACAGTGATCCGGCGCCGATCCACATTCGACCGATCAGTTTGTGATCGCCGGTCGCCAGGACCGAGTCGAGCGTGCTCGAAGGAGTCGCGACGGTGGTCACGCTCACATCGGATTCTGGACGTGTTTCGGTCAGTGCCATGGATGCTTGGACCTCAGGGGAGGTGGTGGATGGGCGCGAACCACCCGCGCCTGCTCAGGGGTGCCGGGGTACTGTAACCGTCCGCGTGGCCGGAGTCGAAGTTCATGTTCCCCAACCCACCAATTGGTCGATCGCGACCGCGGCGAACAACACGGTCAGGTGAGTGATCGAGAACGCGAAGTAGCGGATCGAACGCTTGTTGAGGGCGACCGGATCCTGTTCACGAACCAGCTGCAGCGCCCCACCCGAGAAGGCCGCTCCCACCAGTAACGAGACGATGATGTAGATCCAGCCCATGTCGGCGACGGGGATCAGCGCCAGGCTGACCACCCACACGATGAGCGAGTAGACCAGGATCTGTCGGGCGGTCTTGTGGTGCCCGACCACCACCGGCATCATCGGCACGCCGGCTGCCGCGTAATCGGACTCGTAGCGGATGGCCAGGGCCCAGAAATGGGGCGGGGTCCAGAAGAACACCACGCCGAACAACAGGATCGCCGGCCAACCCACCTCGTTGGTCACCGCCGACCACCCGATGAGCACCGGAGCCGCACCGGCGGCGCCACCGATCACGATGTTCTGGGTCGAGGTGCGCTTCAGCCAGAGTGTGTAGATGAACACGTAGAAGAGGCAGGCGGCGACGGCCAGCAGGGCGCTCAGCAGGTTGACGAAACCCCAGAGCCAGAAGAACGCGATGATCTCGATCCCGATGGCGAAGACCAGGGCCTCGGTGGGCTGGACCTCACCGGTGACGAGCGGTCGACCCTTGGTCCGCTCCATCTTGGCGTCGATGTCTCGATCGACGTACATGTTGATGGCGTTGGCACCACCGGCCGACAGCGTGCCCCCGATGACCGTGGCCACCATCAACCAGATGTTCGGAAGCCCCCGTTCGGCCAGGACCATGGTGGGAACGGTGCTCACCAACAACAGCTCGATGATGCGCGGCTTGGTCAGCGCGACGAAGGCTCGAGCCCGGGATTGAGAAGCGACCGTGATCAACACCGTCGGTCAGGGTAGCCCTGCCGAGGGGTCGCCCGAAATCCGGAGTGACCAATCCGACTCGGGCGGACCCGTTTGCGACCGGCGACAACAAGTAGTCGTGATCGGAGAGCGAAGCCACTCCGATCCGCCCTGGTCTGTTCGCCGGGCGCTGGTTTCCCGGCACACCCTTACCCTGCCCGCCCCTTTTCCTGCGATTCTCGGCATCCGGAGGCCAACGATGAAAGTCGGCGTCTCGCCACAGCGGTACCGAACGATCGTGCTGATCGCCGCCGGACTCCTGGCGGGCATCATCCTGACCGGGGCGGCGGTCCGGCTCACCGGATCGGGCCTGGGATGCGAGGACTGGCCCACCTGCAGCGACAACCGGATCGCCCCGGAACTCGGCTTCCACGCCTGGATCGAGTTCGGGAACCGGCTGCTCAGCGGTCTGGTCGGCCTCGGTGTCGGGGCCGCGGTGCTCAGCGCCTACCGCCGCACCCCCCGGCGAACCGACCTCATCGTCTGGGCCTGGGGACTGGTCGGTGGTGTCCTGGCCCAGATCCTGCTCGGCGGGGTCACCGTCCTGGTCGATCTGCATCCGCTGTTCGTCGCCGGCCACTACCTGCTCTCGATCCTCCTCATGTGGAACGTCGTCGTGCTGCTCGACAAGGCCCGCGGCGGCACGGCCCCTCCCGTCCCCAAGGTCGATTCCTCTGCGATCGCCCTCAGCCGAGTGACCGTGGCCTGGTCGATCGTGGTGCTGGCCATCGGCACCCTGGTCACCGGGACCGGACCCCACAGCGGTGATCCCGAGGTTGCACGCCTGGCGCTCGACCTCGACTCCATCGTGCGAGCGCACAGCGTTGCGGCGTGGATCTGCGTCGCCTTGGCCGTGATCCTCGCCGTCCGGTTGCGGCGTGAGCGGCAGCCCGAACTGGATCGGCTGGCGACGACGGCACTGGTCGCCCTCGTCACCCAGGGAGCAATCGGCTACCTCCAGTACTTCACCGGCGTACCCGCGTTGCTCGTCGAATTGCACGTCGCCGGATCGGTGATCGTGTTCGTCACGCTCCTGTGGGCCCATTTGTCGTTGTTCGACCGGGGGCCGGCCGACGACGCAGCCGTCACCGATCTCGGCCCCGACGTTCACCTGGTCTCGACGGAGCCGACATGAGCGAACTGACACCGATGGAGACGCTCGAGCCCGATCTCGACGGTCTCACCGACGAAGAGCGACCCTGGATCGTCCTGGTGTGGAACGATCCGATCAACCTGATGTCCTACGTCTCGTTCGTGTTCCAGAAGCTCTTCGGCTACTCCCGGGAGGAGGCCGACCGTCTCATGCTCGACGTGCACGAAAAGGGCCGCGCCGTGGTGTCGGGCGGCTCTCGTTCCGAAGCCGAGCGGGACGTGCATCGGCTTCACAGCCATGGCCTGTGGGCAACCCTTCAGCAGGACGACTGACCACGGGGACCCATGAGCCGATCCAGTTTCATCAAACGCAAGCGCAACGGTCGCTTCGTCCTCTCGTTCCCCCCACACGTGGCTGCCCTGCTCACCGATCTCGCCGAACAGCTCGACGAGATGCTCGACAGCGATCGCCCCGAGCTCCGGCGTCTGTTCCCGACCGCCTACTCCGACGATCCCGAGCGTGACGCCGGCTACCAGGTCTTCGCCCGCAACGAGCTGATCGACCTGCGGCGGGCCAACATCGAACGCCTTCGTTCGACGATCGACGAACCGACGCTCTCCGCCGATGATCTGGCGGCCTGGATGCAGGTGGTCAACGACGTCCGTCTGGTGGTCGGGACCTCACTCGATGTCAGCGAGGACGACGAGTGGCCCGACCCCGGTGACCCGAGGGCCGGCGGCTTCGAGCTCTATCATTTCCTGGGTGCCGTCCTGAGCGAGCTGGTCGATGCCCTGACACTCACGCTCGACGATTGACCGGTCGCCCCGATCGCATCGGGGAAATCTCGGCGACCAGCGAGGTGGCGTGGCCAATCGTCCGTGCTAGATTGTCCCGGCCTTCACGGGCATGAGCCTGGTCTCACTGGCCCCCATCGTTCAGCGGCCTAGGACACTGCCCTTTCACGGCAGGAACACGGGTTCGAATCCCGTTGGGGGTGCGAAGGCGCAGCAAACCATGGTTACCAAGGTCCCGTAGTGCAGTCTGGAGTGCACGCCGCCCTGTCAAGGCGGAGGTCGCGAGTTCAAATCTCGTCGGGACCGCTGAAACCCTCGGGTTTCTTGAGGAGAATCGCTGTGCGGTTCTCCTCGTTCGTGACGAGGGCCCGCGTGGGCCCGAGGAACGACCCGGTCGGGTAGCTCAGTTGGCAGAGCGACCGCCTGAAAAGCGGTAGGTCACCGGATCGACGCCGGTCCCGACCACAGGTAGGCATCGCAGGTCAGGGTCGTTCGGCCCTGACCTGCTGCCGTTTTGACCGCACTGTCAATCCCTCAGCTTGGTCCTCAGCTGCTCGAACGACCGGCGCAGCAGACGCGAGACATGCATCTGGCTGATACCGACTCGCTCGGCGATCTCGGTCTGGCTCAGGTTCTCGTAGAACCGCAACTCGAGGATCGTTCGGTCCCGATCGGACAGCTCGTCGAGCAGATCCCGGACGGCGATCTGGAGTTCGGTCCGTCGGAAACCGGGGTCGATGGTGCCGAGACGATCGGTCAACGCCGGGCCGTCGTCGTCAGCGCCGCCGCCGGCGTCGAGGCTGCGGGCCCGATACGCCGACTGGGCGTCGAGCCCTTCGATCATCTCGTCGACCGTGAGCTCCGCCGCCTCTGCCAGTTCGTCGATCGTGGGCGACCGACCGGTCGCGGTCGCCAACTGCTCACGCACCTGCTGGATCAGCGCAGAGCGCTCCTGCAGACTCCTCGGTACCCGCACCGCCCATGACTTGTCGCGAAAGTACTTCTTGAGTTCGCCGTCGATGGTGCGACCGGCGAACGTGGAGAACTGGACACCGAACTCCGGATCGAAGCGATCCACGGCCTTCACCGAGCGCGAGCTGTGCGACCTGCCGAAGGTCCTGGCTCTCGACACCACGCTCCTTGTAGCGTTTCGCGAAGAATTCGGCGAGTGGAACGAAGCTCTCGACGAGTTCGTTCCGCACGTCGACCGAGCCCGTCTCGGCGAGCTCGACGAACTTGGCGGTTCGCCAGTCGTCGTCGCGCCTCGTCACCCTTCGCTCGTTGCTTTCTCGAGCCGAATGGTGCGATGACCCGCGGTCGACGCGAGCTCGTAGGTATCGAGTGTGGCGCCGAGAATGGCATGGACCAGATCGCCGACGTCGCGGGCCGGAATGGAGTCGGCGCGACGCTCTCCTGACACCACCAGCGTGGGGCCGGAGGCCAGCAGCGAGAGGTTGACCTCACCGTTGACGTCATCGTCGAGGAGCAGCCACGCCACTGCTTCGTCGACCGCCAACCGGAGATCGTCGAGCTGATCGACATCGAAGCCGAGGTCGGCGGCGAACGTCGTGGTCGTGATGCGACAGATCCGCAGGTAGCCCGACCGAGCGGGGAAGGAGAGAATCAGAACGTTGTCCGGCGTGGTCACGTGGGTCCTGTCGATCCGGTGGATGGGATGTGGTCCTCGACGACGATCGGTGCCATTCCGACGGGTGCGAAATGCCGTCTTGGTTGCTGGAGCGGGATCGTAATGGCGTCGGGCTCGAGCACTCGAGCCACGGCGATCGCAACGGCGCTCTGCTTCGGAAGCGTTGCGGCGAACGACAGGGTCTCCACGAACGACAGGGTCTCCACGAACGACAGGGTCTCCACGAACGACAGGGTCTCCACGAACGACAGGGTCTCCACGAACGACAGGGTCTCCACGAACGACAGGGTCTCCACGAACGACAGGGTCTCCACGAACGACAGGGTCTCCACGAACGACAGGGTCTCCACGGACGACGGTCCGTGCCAGATCCCTGCGGTATGGCTCATGCCGGATTCACCGGGACCGTCGTCAACCGTCGAGCGCTCCGGATGGTCGAGGACACCGGTCGCCGTCTCCCGATCGGTGCCGTCTTCGGCGTCGCCGGGCGGGCCACACACCGGCGAAGGGCCTGTCACCTCGTTGCGTCTGGATCGATCAGCACTCCGACGCCACCGGGCAGGGTCGACGCGGGAAGCGACGGAACCACCTTGACGGGGATACCGAGCAGGATCGCCGAGCGAATCAGTCCGTCCACCAGGCGCACCGGCTTCAGCTCGACTGATCCGACCGTGGCAGCCGCATCGGCGAGATCAATGGCCAGTTCGCAGGGTTTCTCACCGATCCACACCTGGCGATGATCGTCGACATCGTCGGCGATCAGGAGGAGACGGACCTGCCGGGAACGTATGGCGGCGACCACACCGACGACGTCGCCGATCGCATGACCGTGGGCCCGCTCGAACTTCCAGTGGTGCAGTGTCTCGACGGTGCTGGCGGCCCGATCGGTGGACACCGCCCGGACAACCACGTTTGCCAGCTCGTCGGCGGTGTGGTCGTCGGTGTCGTCGGCGGTGTCGTCGGCGGCCACGGTCTCGACAAGGGTTTCGATGGGCACGACCAGGCGGAGGCGTCGACCGATGTCTGTGGTCACGTTGTGGTTGCCGGCAACGAGAACCAGTCGGGTCCCCGAGGCCTTGACGGTCTCGGCCACCAGATGCGTGATGCGATCGGGATCGGTCTCGGACGCACGCGGTGCAGGGTGGGTTCACCGTGCCGGGGGAAGGTGAGCAGATCGAGACCCTCGTTGCTGACGACGGCCAACACGTGGTGTCGAAGGCGCTGTTCGGCTTCCACGACCGTGGCCAGCCTTGGCGCCGCTCCCCGTTCGATCACGGGTTCGCGGACCGGTTCCGGGTAGTGCTCGATGAACGAGGTGCCGTCGGCAGCTCGGATCACCACGACAGTGGCGACCTCATCGGTTCGTTCCTCGCTGCCATCGGCTCGTTCCTCGCTCGCGCTGAGGAGGCGCAACAAGCCCACCGACTCGTCCGGGGACAGATCACCGGCGGCGACGGAGTGGCGCGAGCGAGTCACATCGGCGACGGTCTGCACGGGCAGGTAGCAACTGAGGAACGGACCCGGGGCAGAGGCGACCGTACGCAATCGGTCGAAGAACACCGACATGGGTTCCCGCGCAGGAACCCTGGCGATCGGGCGGCTGGCATCAGGGGCGGAGCGAGTCATGCGAACTTCCCTACCCGGTGGGGGTTGCCTCGAAACGCCGACTTCATGCCGACGGTCCGGTCAGCGTTCTCGCCGAACCTCGTCGCACCACGGTCGGCCTCCCGATTCGGCACCTCGTCGGCGCCATCGACAACGAGTGAGACCGACCGTGGACCAATCGGGCCTCGCCCGATCGACGTCAGTCGAGGCCGAAGGTCTCGAGAAGACCCGTGATCTCGAGCACTCGCCGCACGTTGTCTGTCGGCTCGAGGAGCCGGAACGAGCCGCCGGCGGCGGTCATGACATCGTGGATTCGAAGCAGCTCGCTGATCCCGGACGAATCGAGGAATCCGAGTTCCGACACATCGAGTGTCAGTGCGGCGCTCGTGGCGACACCGTCGAGCAACGCTGCGCCGACCTCGGCACAGTTGTCGGCGTCGACCTCCCCGCTGATCGCAGCCTCGATTCGTTCGTTGGATGCTTGCTTGAACGTGACCTTCACGCGCCCTCCCATCGGACGGTGGATCGTAGCGCCGGATCGTTTCACCTCGATCCGGAAGGGACCAGGCGATGTCCACTGGCACAGGGTGGTCTATCGATTGTCGGATCAGATTGTCGGATCAGATTGTCGGATTCGATTGTCGGATCAGATTGTCGGATCAGATTGTCGGATTTGTCTGTCGGGTTTCGATTCCCGGCGCGCCGGGAATCCCGAAGATCATGACACGTACCACGACGTTCCAGGCCCCCGAATCCGACGCGATCGCTCACATCGCTCCGCACACCTCTGTGCCCGGACTGGCCGATGGCGAGGCCTCGGCCGTGATCCGCCAGCTGGAAGATCGGCTCGCCGGGTCACTCGACTTGCAGCTCACGCTCAAGCACGTCCATTGGAACGTGGTCGGACCGAACTTCATCGCCGTCCACGAGATGCTCGACACGCAGGTGACCGCCGCTCGTCGGATGAGCGACGCCATCGCCGAACGCATCGCCACCCTCGGTGGCACCCCCCAGGGCACGACCGGTTCGATCACGAACGCTCGAAGCTGGGCCGACTACCCAATCGGACGAGGATCGGTCGAGGAGCACCTTCGGGCTCTCGATTCGGTATACGACGGCATGATCTCGGACCACCGTTCCTCGATCGCCGCCGTCGCGGCACGTGATCCCATCACCGAGGACCTGCTGATCGGGCAGACCGGAGAACTCGAATTGTTCCAGTGGTTCGTTCGTTCCCACATCGAGTCGACCGGTCGACGGTGAACTCCTCGGGGACGCAACGTCGAAGTCGCTGCCGGTCGAGCTCTACGATCCTGCGGTGAGCGACGACAGGCGAACCAACGCGATCAAGCGCTCGGGGCTGCACCCCAACATGGGCGACGACGAGTTCGATCGCCACCTTCGGATTGCCAAGGCCGCCGTTGCGTCCCAGACCGTCCTGTTCTCGATCGTGGAAGACGAGCGGCAATTCTTTCCCAGTTCGATCGGTCTCCCTTCGCCGTGGGCCGAAACGGGTCAGACGCCACTGAGCCACTCGTTCTGCAAGAAGATCGTCGATCGACCAGAACCCCTCGTCATCGATGACGCTCTGAACGACCCTCGTGTGGCGGACAACCTGGCTCAACACGACCTCGGGGTCGGTAGCTACCTCGGGGTTCCCGTCCGCGATCAGGACGGCAACGTGCTCGGTGCGCTCTGTGCGATCGAACCCGGGCGTCGCTCGTGGACGCAAGAGGAGATCGACGTCCTGACCGACGTGGCACGCAGTATCGAAGCAGAACTTCGACTCCGACACTCCCAGGAGGTGCTCCGGCGTCGTCTGGCCAACGAGCGTCTCGCCCAGGAATACGAACAGGCGCTCGCTCAGCTGGCGAGTGCGACCAATCGATCCGAGACGGTGCAGGGTGTTGCCGACGAGCTGGCGGAACGAGTCGGCCCGTCGATCGGCGCCATGGTCACGTCGATCGCCATCGTCGAATCGAACGAACTGCACTTCACCCACGGGCGTGGGGTCACACCGGTCGTCGCGTCGGATTGGACCACCGCTCCACTCGACACGACCATCCCGATGCCGGCAGCGATCGTCGCCGGTCGAACCATTCACCTACCAGATCCCGCATCGTTCTCGGCCTACCCGGTCTTCGTGGAGGTTGCCGAACAGCTCGGGCTCCGAAGCTTTCGCGCCATCCCGTTCGGCGACGAGGGGACCGGGCTGCTCGGAGTACTCGGTGTCGGCTGGTCGGTACCAACGCCGGACGCAGACGTGCCACCGGCGCTCGACCGGGTGGTCGAGCTGGCTTCCGCCACGCTCACCCGGGCCTGGCGCTTCGAGATCGAACGGGATCAAGCCCGTGTACTGGAACGGGTCGTCCTACCCACCTCGCTTCCCGACACCGGCGTCTACGACGTTGCCGGCATGTACTTCGCGCCAGCGGTCGGGCAACGGGTCGGCGGCGATGTGTACGACGTCCTCGTTCGGCCGGACGGCAGCGTGGGGGTCATGGTGGCCGACGCCGTTGGGCACGATCTCATCGCGACCCGCGCCGTCGCCAGGCTGCGACACGCCATTGGCGTGCTCATCATGGAGGGCTACCGCCCGGCAGCCATCATGACGGCGGTCAACCGCTACGTCGCAGCCTCCCCGTCTCGGCGCCTCGTCACGTGCGTCTGCCTGCTGTTCGCCGCGGACGGATCATCGGTGACGGTGGCCAACGCCGGTCACCCTCAGCCCATCCTGCGATCGGGACCGACTGTGCGGCCCGTCGGTCCGGTCGGAGAGTCACTGCTCGGCCGGGCCGCGACCGACTACTCCGAGATGACCGTTGCGCTCCACCGCGGCGACCTCGTGCTGTCGTATACCGACGGTGTGATCGATCGACGAGGCCGATCGATCCTCGACGGCGAGCGCTGGCTCGTGGACTTCGTCGGCCAACAGCCTGACTACGACGCCCCTTCGGTGGCAGCCCGCCTCGAGAGCGTGCTTCTCGGCTCCGCCTTCGACGACGACATGGCGTTCCTCATCATCAACCTCCCGACATCGAGAGATCACCGAACGTTTCGCTGGAGCGGACCGGCACAGAGCGTTCAACTCGACGAACAGCGACGAGATCTCGCTGCATGGCTCGACTCCGTGGCCCCGGGAGCGTCGTCCGATGTGCTGCTCCTCGTCGCAGTCGAGTTGCTCACCAACGCCAGAGCCGCCAGTGATCCGGGCAACGAGGTGGGTCTGACGGTACGCCGGTCGACCGCCGACGGCCCCACTTCGCACCTGGGTTCGGTCGAGCTCGCGGTCACGAGTCTCGCTCCCCCGTTCGCACGGCACACCGAGATGCCGGATGCAGGTGAGGCCCGGGGACGGGGACTGGCGATCGTCGAGCGTCTGTCACGAGAGCTCGAGGTCGAATTCGTCGACGGTGCAGTCACCGTTCGGGCCGTGATCGAGTTGTCGTAGCTGCTGCGCATGGGCTCGACCCGGCAACGGGCAGGGCGCAGCTCGCGATCGGTCCGCTCGACGACCACGTTCACCTCCCGTTCGCCAACGACTGTCACCGTGGTTTGAAACCGAGCACTGGTGGGAATGCCGAAGCCATGAGCGGCCACGAATCGAACGACCCCAACTCCGGCTCACTCCGCCCCACTCGAAGCTTCGCCGGTGTCGACCTGGTTGATCTGGTCGAGGCACCGGCCCCGTTCGCAACCCTGTTCCTCGCCCCCGGCCCGGATTCTGTGGATCGGGCACGGCTGGCCATCGAGCAGGTGCCCGCACCGGTCCCCTACGCCCGCTTGCTGTCCGACGCCGTCGATGACTCGACGGCGGGCAGCCAGATCGTCGTCGTGGATGCCGGCGGGAACAGCACGGTGTTCAGGATCGACGACCCGTTCTCGGCCGACGTCGTCCGATTCGGCGACGTGCCGGCTCTCGGCCCGTTGCTTGAAGCCGAACAGATGACGGCCGAGCACGCTGTGGTCACGGTGGAGAACGGCGTCTTCGCCGTAACGGACTTCGGCACCGATTCGGCCCCGGACCCCAGGGCAGTGGTTTTCGAAGCCATCGATCAACTTGTCGATCACCTTCGGTCGAGCGACCACCGGTTGATCGCCGTCGTCGGTGCCGACGCCATCGTCGAGGACACGATCGCCCACCTCGGCAGCCAGCTCGATCCGGTCCGTTTGGCGTCGTATCCAACCACCGACATCGACGGCGACCTGGCGGCGTTGGCCGACAAGATCGTACGGAACGCCGCATCACTGGCAGCCGAACGACGCACCTACGAGCTGGCGCACTTCCGTGAGGCACGGCGGGCGGGTCTCGTCGTCGAAGGTCGGGCGGTGCCATCCGCTTTGGCCGAGCGCATGGTCCGCCGCCTGCTCGTCCACGATGATTTCGACATCGCGAACCCGAACGCCGTCGGCCTCCCCGATCAGGTGGTCGCCGAGGGAATCCGGCAGGGTGTTCCGATCAACATGATCCCGCACGTGCCAGACGAGCGAGGCCCCGTCGATGGCGTGGGCGCGATCCTCACCGGTGACGGAGCGGCGGTCATGGCCAACAACGGCGCTCCGAGTCGCCGGCAGCCAAGGGCCGGCCGACGCCGTTCGGGTGTCTGCCGGTGACTGTTCGCGTGTGGGTCGCCAGGCCCATTTGGCTGCCGGCGCCAACGGGTAGGCCGACCTCACGGCAAGCCAGGAGAGGAGACATGTCGAGTAGCAAGGACACGAGCGACACCTGTTTGCACCGCAATCGACCCAGAAATCGACCCACCACAAGGGACCACCACAAGGAGAGACACATGAGTTCAGAGATGGACAAGGGAAAGGGCAGGACCAAGCAGGCAATCGGTGACCTCACCGACGACAAGCAGCTCCAGGCCGAGGGCGAGCGCGATGAAGCCGCAGGCAAGGCGAAGGACCTCGTCGACCAGGCCAAGGAGAAGGTCGAGGACGCCATCGATTCCGTCAGGAAGAAGCTCGACTGACGAGCCTTGGCGCCGACGCTCGCTCGAAGCGAACGTGCCGTGCATCCCTCGACGACGGGTGGTCGATCGGACCGCCCGTCGTTCGCGTTTTCGACCTGGCGTCGCCGACCCATGCGACCACCGGTGCCGCTCCGGACCAGCGAGGTAAGCAGTCAGACTCCTGCGCGCAGGAGAAAACGCATCACCATGGTTTACCGGGAGCGGTGGGCGGGGACGACACCGCCCATGGACCGTCGAAGCATAGGACAAGCTGGATTGCAGGGGTGGCGATCGAAGGTGGCCGACTCCGTGGCCGGACCGGTCGCACGTCGATCCTCAAAGGTGTCGGAGAACGACGTGCGAGGCGCGATCGGCGCACTCTTCCTGGCCCTCACGTTGGCCTATCTCTACCAGGCGGCCAGAGAACTCCTCGCCGACCGCAACTGAGCGCGGAGTTCACGGTCCGGTGAGTCGGAAGCGACACGCTCTCGGCCGACCCTGCCGCCGATGGGTGGGCGGTCGGTTCGGCACCCCGAGGTCCTCGATCTCGACTCGTTCGACGCGGTCATGCGGCGTCCTGCGGTGTCCTGTCTGCGGCCTGCGCTGCCCTATCTGCGACGTGCGCTGTCCTGTCCGCGACGTGCGCTGTCCTGTCCGCGACGTGCGCTGTCCTGTCCGCGACGTGCGCTGTCCTGTCCGCGACGTGCGCGCCCCGTCTGCCCATTGGCTCGTTCTGCCCGATGGTGCTGTCGGCCAATCTCTCGTGTTCGAGTTCGCAGTTCAACTCGCCGGCCATCAGAATGATGTAGGCCGACAGGTAGAGCCACATGGCGAAGGTGATCACCGTTCCCAGCGATCCGTAGGTGGCGTTGTACGAACCGAAGTGCTGGACACAGAGACCGAACACCACCGACATCACCACCCAGAGCGCTGCAGCAAGGGTGCCGACGCTCACCCATGCCAACTCCGGCGACTCACGCTTCGGACCGAGCCGATAGAGCGCGCCCAGGAGAACGACCATCATCGATCCGAGAATGACCCACCGGGCGCCGAGTGTGATCAAACGGGCACCACCGGACACATCGGCCCAATCGAGAAGCGACGGGAACAACTCGATGAGCGCGACCGAGAACACGATGAAGACGATCACCGCCATCGATCCCACCGCGGCCCACGCCCGCTTCACGTACCACGGCCGATCGTCGTCCTCGCCGTAGACCTCGTTGATCGAACCTCGGACTCGATTGACACCTCCCGAGACACTCCAGAGCGCGCCGACGAAACCAGCAACAGCAGCGTTGGGATGGAGAAGTCGTGTGACCGGCCACGTTCACCCTGTTCCCTGTGCCCTGCGCCGGTAAACATCTCGCAAGCGAACCGCCAATCACCCCGGTCGCGCTTCACCGCGGCCGAGCCCGCTCCGAGCGGCACGCTGCCGGTCCGGCGAGACCGTCGACATGCTGCCGCCAAGGCGACCGCAGGACGATCCGGTCACCGAGGACCTCTTGATCGGGAAGCTCTTGACCGAAGACCAACCGAACACGCCGGCCAACTGCGATGTCACCCGCCACCGAGTCACCGACAACGGACTTCGAACCGCTTGGCCCCGGGGGTGTGCGTTTCGTCTCCGCTGGATCGGGTGGGAGGGACAACAGAGGATTCCGAAGCGGCAGGATCCAAAGCCGACAACAAATCCAAGCCGACAAAGGGAGCTGTGGAACGATGCCGAGAGAGAGCCACCCGTCCGATGACCCTGCAGAGCATGTCGCCGAGGTCTCGGAGCGTCAGCCCGGCGGCGACGCCTGGAAGATCAACGAGCAGTCGCCGGGCAAGTCGGACGACGCTCGAGATCATCAAACCGATGCGTCCGGTGACGGTGTCGAGGACGAGGCCTGGAAGATCAACGAGAACACCAAGGGATCGACCTGATCGCGGGCGCGCCGACACCGGGTGCGTGATCGGCTGGTCCGTGGCGATCGAGGTCGACCCGTGCTTCCCCATGATCATGCGAGCGCCCCGGTCGGGCAGGCTCGACACACACCGCCGAGTCGTCGTTCCGGATGGGCCTCGCCCGACTACTGCTGCTGTTGACCTGTGTGGTGCTCGATCATCGGTGGCGCCATCGGCCGCGAGACCGGTCGCCGCCGGGACGGGCGATCGCTCAGGACCTTCGCCATCGGCTCCATACGCCGGATCTCGACGGTGGCATCGACCTCGGGCGTGGCGTCACCCAGGTAGACGCCACGGACCGGGGCCACGTCGTCGTAATCGCGACCGAACCCGATCGTGACGTGGCGATCACCAACCGGGTGATGGTTGGTGGGATCGACGCCGAACCAGTCGCCTCCCGGAATGGCGGCTTCCACCCACGCGTGGGTCTGCACCACGACGTGGGGATCGTCGCCGGACTCGAGATCGGTCTCGTCGGCCGCGAACAGGTAGCCCGACACGTAGCGTGCGGGGACCCCGAGAGCACGGAGCATCCCGATGGTGAGATGGGTGAAGTCCTGACACACACCCCCACCGATGTCGAGCAGATCGACCAGGCCGGTGCCGATCTGGGTCACCCCGCGCCGGTAGGTCAGGTTGCTTCGTACGGAGGCAACGACCGAGTCGACCGCCGACCGCACATCGGTACACCCGACGATGGACGCTCGGGCCAGGTCGGCGATGTCGTCGGTCCACTCAACGTGCGGGGACGGGCGCAGGTACTCGGCGTGTTTCAGGGAAAAGGAATCGGCTCCGATTGCCCCGATCGGGGCGTTGCCCGCATCGCTGCGCTCGCGGGTCTCGACGGCGGCCTCGGCGATGATTTCGAGGTGGTCGTGCTCGAGAACGTGTCCGACATGCTGCACGGTGGTCCCGAAATAGTCGACGAAGGACAGCACCCTGGCCGATGGGTCGGTGGTCAGGCGGTGGGCGAGAAGGCGTTGCTGTGGCAAGTCGGCCGGACGAACCCGGATCTCGTTGTGGGCTTCACGGACCGGCGAGTCGTAGCGGAACCGCATGTGGTACCGAATGTCGAACCTCATGACCGTTCCCATCCTGCCGGTGCCTGCGAACCCGGACGCACGTACTGAACATGCAGCGCCGGTGACTGGGCCGGCTTGAACGCGTGGGTCGACACGAGATCGGCCATGGTCGCCAGATCGTCCTCGAGATCGACGACGAATCGTCCGAACTCGGCCTGGAATTCGCCATCGAGATCACCGAACTCGAGCATCGAACGCAACCGACCGCAGATCTGCCGGGCCGGCCCGAGACCCGGGGCGAGCCCGAGCAACGGCTCGAGCCGCTCCTCGGCACGACGTAGACAGGACAGCACCGAACGGGGTACGTCTTCGGAGCGAAGCAGGAAGACGGCCAGTGCGAGGCGGTCGTCGCTGTAGCCCTCGGCCCTGCGGAACGCCTGGAGCGAAGACGCCAGCCGGGCCACCGCCGCGACATCGAACAGGGTGCTCGGCGACGTCGTGGTGGTTCGCAGCAACCGACAGGTGGTGATCGCCCGTTCGATCATCCGACCGAGCACCAAGAACGCGTAGCCCTCGTCGCGTGGCATCGCTTCGGCGACGACGCCGGTGATCGTCTGACAGCCACGCCGGACCGACGAGTAGGTTTCGAACGCTTCGTGCGGCGGTGAGTCCGGATCCGAGAGAGCCTCCAATTCCAGATGGAGCCGGTTGACCTCCTCCCACAACTCGACCGGGACGCGATCCCGAACGGTCCGAACGTTCTCGCGGAGCAACCGCACCGAGGACACGACCGAGCCCCCGTTGTCGGGGTCATCGAAGAGGAACCGGGCGATCGGCTGGGAATCCGGCGCCCGACCACGTTTCGAGAACTCCTGCTCGGCACCGAGCGATTCGAGCAGCAGCCTCCATTCCGATCGAGCACGATGATTCGGCACGTGCATGGCGTTTCGACTGACGAGATCGAGCGCACGGGCGGTGTGTTCGGCCCGCTCGAGCTGACGGCCGGCCCAGAAGAGGGCTTCGGCATGACGAGCGAGGATCACGGTTCGACTCCCTCGGTCGCTTCGTCGGCTTCGTCGGCTTCGTCGTCGGTGAGCACCCAGGTGTCCTTCGAGCCACCGCCCTGCGACGAGTTGACGATGAGAGAGCCCTCTCGCATGGCCACGCGGGTGAGCCCCCCGGGAAACACCCGGGTCGAGGCACCGGTGAGCACGAAGGGACGGAGGTCGAGATGCCGCGGAGCGAGCCGGTCACCGGCCAACGCCGGAAGACTCGACAGCTGAACCAGTTCCTGGACGATCCAACCCCGATGGTCGGCCTCGATCGACGCCCGGGCCGCAGCCAACTCGGCGTCGCCGGCATGGGGGCCGATCACGATTCCGTAGCCTCCTGCCTCGGCCACGGGTTTCACCACCAACTGATCGAGTCGGTCGAGGCAGGCGGCACGCTGATCGTCGTCCCACATCACATAGGTCTCGACGTTGGCCAGCAACGGTTCCTGGCTGAGGTAGTAGCGGATGAGGTCGGGAACGTAGGGGTAGATGGCCTTGTCGTCGGCCACCCCGTTGCCGAGCGCGTTGACCAGCGTCACCGTTCCGGCCCGTGCCGCCGACAACAGTCCCGCCACCCCCAGGGTGGAGTCGGGTCGAAACGACACCGGATCCAGGAAGTCGTCGTCGATCCGGCGATAGATCACATCGACCGGTGAAAGTCCGCCGACGGTCCGGGCATAGACCACCTGGTCATCGACCACCAGGTCGCGGCCCTCGACGAGCTCGACTCCCATGGCCCGGGCCAGGAAGGCATGTTCGAAGTAGGCCGAGTTGTAAACGCCCGGCGTCAGGATGACGATGTTGGGATCGTCACCGGCGCCCGCGGGGGCGACTTCTTCGAGCGTGGCCCTCAGGAGCTGGCCGTATTGATCGACCGGACGTACGGTGTGATCGTCGAACAGCGCAGGAAATGCCTTCGACATGGCGGCACGATTCTCGATCACGTAGCTGATGCCACTCGGATTCCGCAGGTTGTCCTCGAGGACCGCATATGCCCCATCACCATCGCGAACGAGATCGATCCCGGCGATCATGCATCGGGCTCCGAAGGGAACCGAGATCCCGAAAGCATTTCTCTCGAATCCCTTCGACGACGTGACGAGCCACTCGGGCACCACGCCGTCGTGGAGGGCCGCCCGCTCGCCGTCGTAGAGATCGTCGAGGAAACGGTTGAGCGCTGTGACCCGCTGGGCCAATCCACGCTCGAGATGGGCCCACTCGGCGGCCTCGATCAGTCGGGGGAACAGGTCCATGGGCCACGTGCGCTCGGTTCCCCGCTCGTCGTCGTACACCGTGAAGGTGATCCCCTGCCGGCGGAATTCGTCGGCGACCACGCCTTCGATACGTCGCAGTTCCCTGGCGTCGACCCCATCGAATCGGGCCACGATCCGTTCGTAGGCGGCCCGGGCATCGCCGTTGGGAGTGAACGCCTCGTCGAACCCTGCGATCGGCGTATACCCCCGGAGAAGTCCATCCACGCCTGCCACCCTAGACGATTCTCGCTGTCGGCTCGGCCAATCAGCCAAATAGCCAAGTGTGTTGGTCGCCGAACTGGTCGCAGTTCGGCGACCGGCATGTGGTCGGCGGCGACGTCGACCGAATGGCGGAATTCCGACAAAGGAAAACGGGGCGAAGTGGCAATGAATGTTCCCTACGGGCCGCGAATGGTGTTGAATGGTTCCATGACACCCCCGAATACCTCCATGTCGCAGGAACACAAGGATGCCCTGGCACAGGGACGAGCCGAGGGGAGAACGGTCCGTGCCTATCTCGAAGCCCTCGAGACCCATCGACCCAAGCGCGGTCGAAAGCGAACCCCCGATTCGATCAAGCGCCGCCTCGAAACCATCGAGAACGAACTCCCTGACGTGGACCCCTTGAAGCGACTCCAGATGATCCAGGAGCGAATCGATCTCGAGCAGGAACTCGAGCGCCTCGAATCCGACAATGACCTCGACGAACTCGAGGCGGCCTTCATTCAGGTCGCACGGAATTACGCGGCTCGCAAGGGCATCTCCTACAGCGCCTTCCGCGAGCTCGGCGTTTCGGCCGGCGTGCTGAAATCTGCGGGTGTGAGCCGAGCCGACTGATCGAGCTGTTCGGCGCGACGCAGGCCGTCGCCCCATGACGCGGATCGCGATTCTGCTCAAGCACGCACCGAACCGCGTCGATTCATGCTCCGTCCCCACTTCTGTTCCGGAGCCTGTTTCCATGAATGGCCGCTGCACCACCGATCCCCTTGATCACGCGGACGACGTCTGCGAGTTCTGCGCCGGCGAGTTCTGCTCGAATTGCCTCATCACGACCCGCGGCGGCAAGAGCGTCGTCTGTCGAACGTGCGCTCGCGCCAACAGCGGAGTCAAGGCCTCGCATGGGGCCCGTCCACGGGCTTCGAAGTCGGAGATCAAACAGGCCCGCAAGGAACTCGCCGCTTCCAAGACGACTCGAGCGCCCAAGACCTTTCAGTTCTTCGACGAGGCCAGCGACTACGTGAAGCCCGACCTGCCGGCCGAACGCGAAGCACCGGCCGCCGAGATGGCCGAGGACAAGCCAACGGGCAAGCGCCGGTCGCTGAGCCTACGCCGCTCGGCCAGCGTGGCCGCTCAGATCGACGAGGTACCGACGTCGCCGGCAGCGGTTCCCACCGCTCCGGAATCCATCGCCGAACCGACCGATGCGCCAGTCGACGACGCCGAGCTGGCGCCGACGGCGAGCCCGCCGCGTTCGCCTGGCCGACTCGCTGATCGGCTGGTCGGGTCGATCCCCGCCCCGGGTCCCGTCGTGAGCTTCGACAGCCCGGCCACGGCCCAACTTCAACACCTGCGGGAGACGGGGACGCCTCCGGCCGAACCGACCTGGCCTGCCGAGGCCCACCACCAACCACCGGTCGATCTGGCGTTCCCGATCGACCCCGTCGACCAGCAACCGTTTCCGGCGGCCGGTCAGTCGTTCTCGTGGGCAGACGGCTCGGACCACGAAGCCGGCGGCAGTGATCCGCTGAGCAACGATCCGTTCGCGCTGGGCGATCCCTTCGCGACGGCCGATGCGTCGCCCACGTCCTGGGTACCGGCAGCCGAGTCCCGTCCCGCCCCCCAGCCTTTCGAGCCGGGCCCGCAGTTCGAAGCACCCCCACGCCAACCCGTGCAACACATCCCGGCCACCCCCCACGCCGAACCCGTGCAACACATCCCGGCCCCCCCCACGTCCAACCCGTGCAACACATCCCGGCAACCCCCCACGCCGAACCGGCAGCACCGGCCCCGGCATCGGCGCTCCCCGGACCCTTCTCCGACCCGGCACCCCACGACCGGGCCCACGCCCCGGCGGACCGCGACCTCGTCACCGCCGACGTCTCGCAGTCCAGCGACGAGTCGGCCGACCGAGACGCCAACGGCAATTGGATTCCCCCGATTCTTCGGGGCCTGGCTCCCGATGCCGGACAGCGGGCGGCCGAGCTCCCGCGACGCCGTCGAGACGAGTGAACCGAGAGGCCCGCCGCGTCAGCTCCAGTGCAGGAACTGGTCGCGACCGGGTCCCGTCGATGCCAGCGAAACCGGAACACCCACCTGCTCTTCGAGAGCTCTCAGATACGCCTGCGCATTCGGGTGGAGATGGCCCGGCTCGGTTGCTGCGGTGAGATCGGTCCGCCATCCGGGGAAGGTCTCGTAGATCGGCTTCGCCCGATGGAGCTCGGACTGGTGGTAGGGCATCCGTTCGACCCGCTGGCCATCGATGTCGTAGGCGACACACATCTTGATCTCGTCGAAGGTGTCGAAGATGTCGAGCTTCGTGATGGCCAACTCGGTCAATCCGTTGATCCGGGCCGCGTGACGCAGCATCACGGCATCGAACCACCCAGGACGACGACGTCGCCCCGTGTTGACCCCGTATTCCCGGCCGATGTCGACGATCTTGTCGCCGATCTCATCGAACAGCTCGGTGGGAAAGGGCCCGGACCCGACCCGGGTGACATAGGCCTTGGCGATACCGACGACGCGGTCGACGTCCTTGGGACCGATGCCGGCTCCGGCGCAGACGCCGCCGGCGATGGGGTTACTCGAGGTCACGAACGGGTATGTCCCGTGATCGAGATCGAGGAACGTCGCCTGCGCTCCTTCGAACAAGACGTGCTGTCCGGCGTCGAGTGCATCGTGGATGAGATTGACGCTGTCGGCGATGTGGGGTTTGAGTCCCTCGAGGCACTCGGCCAGCACCCGGTCCGCCAGGGCATCGGGATCGACCGGCAGCCGATTGAAGACTTTGGTCAGCACCTTGTTGGTGTGGGCCAGCGAACCGTGCAGCTTCTCGCGGAAGATGGCTTCGTCGAGGAGGTCCTGGACCCTGATCCCGAGGCGCATCGCTTTGTCGGCGTACGCCGGTCCGATGCCGCGTTTGGTCGTTCCCAGCTTCGCCTTGCCGAGGTGTCGCTCGTGCAGCGCATCGAGTTGTTGGTGGTAGGGCAGGATCAGGTGGGCGTTCCCGGACAGCTTGAGCCGCGAACAGTCGATGCCCCGACGGGTCAACATCTCCTTCTCGGCCAGCAGGACGAACGGATCGACGACGACGCCGTTGCCGATCACGGGGACGATGTGGTCGTAGAGCACCCCGCTCGGAATCAGCTGGATCGCGAACTTCTCGTCACCGACGACGATCGTGTGCCCGGCATTGTGGCCGCCCTGATAGCGCACCACCATGGCCATTTCCTTGGAAAGGAGGTCGGTGAACTTCCCCTTGCCCTCATCGCCCCATTGCGTTCCGACCACGATCGTTGCAGGCACGATGACCGATGCTATCGGACGGCGCCGGGCAACCTCGCCGGGTCACCCGGGCTCGACCACGCTCAGACCACCGACACCGTGACCTCGTCGCCATCGACATCCACCTTCACGGTCGAGCCTTCCGGCAGTGCACCGTCGAGGATGATCAGCGCGATCCGGTCCGCGACCTCTTTCTGGATCAGCCTCTTCAGGGGGCGAGCCCCGAACGCCGGGTCGTAGCCCAGCTCCGCCAACCGGCCCATGGCCTTGTCGCTGACCTCGAGCGTCACCCGGTGCTGCACGAGGCGCGCATCGAGATGGGCGAGTTGGATCTTCACGATCCGCTCGAGATCGTCCTCGGTGAGCGGGCTGAACCGGACGATGTCGTCGACGCGGTTGATGAACTCGGGCCGGAAGAAGTCCTTCGGGTCACCGGGCAGGTTGGACGTCATGATCAAGGCGACGTTCGTGAAGTCGACGGTGCGGCCCTGCCCGTCGGTCAGCCGCCCATCGTCGAGCAGTTGCAGCAGCACGTTGAAGACGTCGGGATGGGCCTTCTCGACCTCGTCGAGCAGCACCACGGCATAGGGTCGGCGCCTGACGGCCTCGGTCAACTGGCCACCCTGGTCGTACCCGACATAGCCCGGCGGGGCGCCGATCAGGCGACTGACCGAGTGCTTCTCCATGTATTCGCTCATGTCGAGCCGCACCATCGCCCGCTCGTCGTCGAACAGGAAGTCGGCGAGCGAGCGAGCGAGTTCGGTCTTGCCGACGCCGGTCGGGCCGAGGAACAGGAAGCTTCCGATCGGGCGATGAGGGTCGGAGAGCCCGGCCCGGCTCCGGCGGATGGCGGCCGCGACCGAAGCCACGGCTTCGTCCTGACCGATCACCCGCTCGTGAAGCTTGTCCTCGAGTCGGAGGAGCTTACGCGATTCGGATTCGATGAGTCTCGAGACCGGGACTCCGGTCCACCGACTCACCACCTCGGCCACGTCTTCTTCGTCGACCTCTTCCTTGAGCATGGTCTGCTCGGCCTGCAGCACCGACAGCGCGGCAGTGGCCTCGTCGATCGCCCGTTCGACCTGTGGGATCCGGCCGTACCGGATCTCGGCGGCACGCTCGAGATCGGACTCGCGTTCGGCCTCACGCTTGAGGATCTCGTGTTCCTCTTTCAGGCTCCGGATCGTTGCGATGGCGTCCTTCTCGTTCTGCCAGTGGGCCTTCATCGCCTGAGACTGCTCTCGGAGATCGGCGAGTTCGCTCTCGAGCTCGGAGCGCCGGGCGGCCGAGGCGGCGTCGGTCTCCTTGGCCAGCGCGACCTGTTCCATCTCGATCTGGCGGATCCGACGCTCGACGATGTCGATCTCGGTCGGCAGTGAATCGATTTCGATTCGCAGCTTCGAGGCCGCTTCGTCGATGAGGTCGATGGCCTTGTCGGGAAGGAACCGGCCGGTGAGGTAGCGGTCCGACAGCATGGCCGCCGCCACCAGTGCCGAGTCCTGGATACGAACCCCGTGGTGGACCTCGTAGCGCTCCTTGAGACCACGAAGGATGGCGATCGAATCCTCGACCGAGGGCTCGCCGACGAACACCTGCTGGAACCGCCGTTCGAGCGCGGGGTCCTTCTCGATGTACTTCCGGAACTCGTCGAGAGTGGTGGCGCCGACCATGCGGAGTTCCCCCCGGGCCAACATGGGCTTCAGCATGTTCGACGCATCCATCGCCGAATCGCCGCCCGCGCCGGCACCGACCACGGTGTGCATCTCGTCGATGAACGTGATGACCTCACCCTCGGCGTCGGTGATCTCCTTCAGGACGGCCTTGAGTCGTTCCTCGAACTCGCCCCGGTACTTCGCTCCGGCGAGCATGGCCGACATGTCGAGCGCGATGACCCGGCGATTCCGCAGGCTGTCGGGGACATCACCCTCGACCACGCGTTGGGCCAAGCCCTCGACGATCGCGGTCTTTCCCACTCCTGGCTCGCCGATCAGGACCGGGTTGTTCTTGGTGCGGCGCGACAAGACTTGGATCACCCGGCGGATCTCGCTGTCACGTCCGATCACCGGATCGAGCCGACCGGCTCGTGCGTCCTCGGTCAGATCTCGTCCGTACTTCTCGAGCGCCTGATACGACTCCTCGGGGTTCTGACTGGTGATCCGGTGCGAGCCACGCACGGTCTGGAGCGCGGCCAGCAGCTGCTCGCGGGTCAGATCGATCCGGGCGGCCGTGGTGCCACCGGCGTCACGGTTGGCCAGCGCCAGGAGCAGGTGTTCGGTCGACAGGTAGTCGTCGCTCAGTTCGGCCCGAACGCTGTCGGCGTCGGCGAACACCCGATTGGTCTGGCGCGAGAACTTGGCCTCGGCACCATAAGCCTTGGGCAGAGCGGCCAGGGCCTTCTCGGTCTCGTTGCGCAACGGTCCGGGAGGCCGCCCGACCTTCGTCAGGATCGGGAGCACGACACCTTCCGCCTGGCCGAGCAGCGAGACGAGAAGGTGATCAGGGGTGACTTCGGGGTGTGAGTCGTCTTTTGCCCGTGCGATGGCAGCGGTGACGGCCTCTTGGGTCTTGATGGTCCAGCGATTCGGGTCGAGAGCCATGTCGCGGCTTCCTCTCTGCACGGGTTGTGGCTTGTTCTGTCGCTGTCCGATCGGCCTTCAGCGGCGGTGTTTCTGATAGAGCGTCACGGCCTGGGTGACGGGAACGAGGTCTCGCCGGTAGTGCCGGCGAGCCTCTTCGAGTTGTCGTTCGGTACTTGCCCGCATGGCATCCAGCGCCTGCTGGGCCTTGTCGAGTTCTCGTTCGAGCTGGAGAACCCGTTTCACTCCCGCGAGGTTGAGACCCTCGTCGGTGAGCTCCTGGATCCGTCGGAGCTGCTCGAGGTCGGCTTCGGAGTAGCGGCGACTCCCACCGCCCGTGCGAGCCGGACTGACCAGACCCTTTCGTTCGTAGATCCGCAGCGTCTGCGGATGCACGCCCGCCAGTTCGGCGGCGACCGAGATCACGTAGATGGCCTGGAGTCGTTCCGGTGATCGTTGTCGCTCGGCCATGATCAGTCACTCCTCTCTCGTTCGGCTCCTTGTCGAGCCACCGCCTCGATGTGTGCACGGGGCGACTCGATCAGCACTCGGTCGAGCGCCTCGAGCGCTTCTCGTTGTCGTTCGCTGACCTTGGTCGGGACGGCGACCTCGACGGTGACGAGCAGATCGCCCTCGCCCTTGGCCGACGGGGTTCCCCGGCCTTTCACGCGGAAGGTCTTTCCGGTCGGTGTACCGGCAGGCAGACGGAGGGTGACCGGGCTGCCGTCGAGCGTCGGAACCAGGATCTTGGCTCCGAGTGCCGCCTCGGTGAACGTGACCGGGACGGTGAGCGTGAGGTGGTTGCCCTTCCGACCGAACATCTCGTGAGAGGCGACCGCGACCTTGACGTAGAGGTCTCCGGCCGGTCCCCCGTGGCGACCGGGACCGCCCCGGCCCTTCAGTTTGATCCGTTGGTCGTTCTTGACCCCGGCCGGGATACGAACCTTCACCTGTCGGGGGCGGCGTTCGATGCCGCTTCCCTGACAACTCGGGCACGGGTCGGTCACGACCCGACCCCTTCCGCCGCAGGATGGGCACGGCTGACTGAACGAGAACAGTCCCTGGTTGTCGTCGAGCACACCCCGACCACCGCACATCCCGCAGGCACTCGGCATGGTTCCGGGTTTGGCGCCCGATCCTCGACACGTCGCGCAGGGTGCATCAGAGGTCAGGTGGACCGAGGTCGTCACACCGTGAATGGCATCTTCGAAACTGAGGTGGAGGTCGGCCTCGAGGTCGGCTCCCCGGGCCGCGGAACTGCGTTGCTGACCGCCCCGGGAGCGGTTCCCGAACAGTCCTCCGAGGATGTCGCCCAGGTCGCCGACGTCGAAGTTCGGTGCGCCCGTTCCAGGACCGCCCCCGCGGGGACCGCCGCCGAACGCACCCGCCATCGGGCCCAGTCGACGGAGTTCATCGTATTCCTTGCGGCGCTCGGGGTCGTTGATGACGTCGTAGGCGGCCGAGATCTCCTTGAACCGTTCCTCGGCCGCCGTGTCGCCCGGGTTCTTGTCGGGGTGGTACTCGCGGGCCAAGGCCCGATAGGCCTTGGTGATGTCCTTCTGGGAGGCGTCCTTCGCCACCCCGAGGACCTTGTAGAAGTCCTTCTCGATCCATTCATGCTGTGGCGGCATCATCCACCCCCCTTCTCGTTCGTGTCGACGTGGCCGATCCCGAGCCGGCACCTGCGTCCGGTCGGGGTGGCGATCAGCCTCGTACCTGGACCATCGCCGGACGGACCACGCGGCCCTTCCAGCGGTAGCCGACTCGGAGCAGCTGGGAGATCGACGGTCCCGATTCGTCGTCGGCCGGCTCGTGCATCACGGCTTCGTGCTGTTCGGGATCGAACGGCACGCCTTCGTCCTCGATGCGCTCGAGCCCTTGCTTGACGAGCGCCTCGAGCAGGGAGGCCCGGATGGGCGTCACATCGGCGGCGCCGTTGGCCACGGCGCCGTCACAGGCGTCGAGCACCGGGAGGAGCTCGTTGACCAGTGCCTCGTTGGCTCGCTCCCGAGCGTCGAGCTCGCGTTTTGCGACGGCTTTTCGGTAGTTCTCGAACTCGGCTTGCAGTCGTTGCATCCCGTCGAGATAGCGGTCTCGTTCGGCGGTGACCGTCTCGAGATCGGCGACGAGGTCCTCGACGGTGATGGGGGGCGGTTCGGTCTCGGCCACTGCGGCCGTGGCCGAACCGTCCGGCGTCTCGGCGTCGTCGCCGACGACGCCCGGATCGTCGACCGGTTCGGTTGTCTGGTCGTCCAGCGTCGGGTCGGTCACGACTCGTCCTCGTCGACGATCTCGGCGTCGACCACTTCGTCGTCGTCGGCGGCGGCGCCACCGGTGGCCGCGTTGGGGTCGGCTTCGGCCGCGGCCTGCTCGTAGAGCTTCGTGCTGACGGTCTGGCTGGCACTCATGAGCTTCTCGGTGCCGGCTTTGATGGCGTCGATGTCACTGCCGGCCATCGCCGTCTTCAGCTCGACGAGTGCCTCGTCGACCGCCGACTTCTCGGCGTCGTCGATCTTGTCGCCCTGCTCACGGAGCAGTTTCTCTGTCTGGTAGACGAGCGAGTCGGCACCATTGCGCACCTCGGCCTCGGCCCGGATCTTGGCGTCTTCCTCGGCGTGGGCTTCGGCGTCCTTGACCATCTGCTCGATGTCGTCCTTCGACAGGGTCGACTGCCCGGTGATCGTGATGGACTGTTCCTTGCTCGTCGCCCGATCCTTGGCGCTCACGTGGACGATGCCGTTGGCGTCGATGTCGAAGGTGACCTCGATCTGCGGGATCCCCCGGGGTGCCGGTGGCAGGTCGACGAGCTGGAACTTGCCGAGCGTCTTGTTGGCGCTCGCCAGTTCGCGCTCACCCTGGAGCACGTGGATCTCGACCGATGGCTGATTGTCGTCGGCCGTGGTGAACGTTTCGGTTCGACGGGTCGGAATGGTGGTGTTGCGCTCGATCAGCTTGTGCATGACCGAACCCTTGGTCTCGATCCCGAGCGACAGCGGGGTGACGTCGAGCAGGAGGATGTCCTTCACGTCGCCCTTGAGCACACCCGCCTGGACGGCGGCACCGATGGCGACGACCTCGTCGGGGTTGACCGTCTTGTTGGCTTCCCGGCCCGTCATCGACTCGACCAGTTCGGTCACGGCGGGCATCCGGGTGGAGCCACCGACCATGACCACGTGGTCGATGTCGGCCTGCTTGAGCCCGGCGTCCTTGATCGCCGCTTCGAAGGGCTTCTTGACCCGGTCGAGCAGCGAGCTGGTGAGTTCCTGGAACTTCGCCCGGCTGAGGGTCTCCTCGAGATGGAGGGGGCCGGCAGCCGTTGCGGTCACGAAGGGCAGGTTGATCGACGTCGACTGGGTCGTCGACAGCTCGATCTTGGCCTTCTCGGCCGCTTCCTTGAGCCGCTGGGCAGCCATCTTGTCGGCGGCGAGATCGACGCCGTGGGCGTTCTTGAACTGCGAGACGAGCCAATCGATGATCGCGGCGTCCCAGTCGTCACCACCGAGTTCGGTGTCGCCCGAGGTGCTCTTCACCTCGAACACGCCGTCGCCGATCTCGAGGACCGACACGTCGAAGGTGCCTCCACCGAGATCGAAAACCAGGATGGTCTGGTCTTCGCCTTCCTTGTCGAGCCCGTAGGCCAGGGCAGCTGCGGTCGGTTCGTTGATGATTCGCAACACTTCGAGCCCGGCGATCTGGCCGGCTTCCTTGGTGGCAGTGCGCTGGGCGTCGTCGAAGTAGGCAGGAACGGTGATGACCGCCTGGGTGACCGAGTCGCCCAGGTAGGCCTCTGCGTCCCGCTTGAGCTTCATGAGCGTGCGAGCGCTGATTTCTTGTGCCGTGTACTTCTTGCCGTCGATGTCGGTGGTCCAGTTGGTCCCCATGTGCCGCTTGACCGAACGGATGGTGCGGTCGGGGTTGGTGATGGCCTGTCGCTTCGCCACCTCACCCACCAGGACCTCACCGCCGTCCTTGGCGAACGCCACCACGGACGGCGTGGTCCGGGCACCTTCGGAGTTGGGGATGACAACCGGGTCACCAGCTTCGAGCACGGAGACGACGGAGTTCGTGGTTCCGAGGTCGATGCCAACTGCCTTTGCCATGTGGACTCTCTTTCGCAGGGTTTCGGCCCATCGAATCGATGGGCGCGACTACAGGTTCGTGGTGGCGGCGGACGAAGATCGGATCCCGACGGTCCAGCCGGTGTTGATGTTGACAATGACCACTCTACAAAGTTGAGCGTGAGATGCTCAGCTTTTCCGATGTGACCCTTGGCAACCCTCAGACTCTTGCACGAAACGGTCGTCGGCGTCGGGTCGGGCGCGCCGATTGCACCCCATCCTGCGGAGCGAGTGGCTCTCGTCGATCCCGTGTTCGGTGATCGGAGGTGCCGACGAACCGATCAGCGGAAACGGATCAGGCTGGCGTCGTAATCGCGAGGTGCGCGATAACCCAGGAGGTTGAACACCGTTGCCGCGACGTTCGACAAGCCCGCCCGTTCGACCGGGGCCAAGTCGTATTCACCGGCGAAGCCCGAATCGTGGATGACGAACGGAACCGGGCTCAGGGTGTGCGACGTCTTCGGCGTACGGACGCCGCCGCTCTCGGTGTACATGATGTCGGCGTTGCCATGATCGGCGGTGAACACCAGGATCCCATCGAGTTCGTCGATCACGTCGATGAGCTCCTGGAGGCAACGGTCCAGGATCTCCATGGCAACGATCGTGGCGTCGAGATCACCCGTGTGACCGACCATGTCGCCGTTGGGGAAGTTCAGGCGGCCGATTCGATACTCTCCGCTGCGCAGCAACTCGATCGTGCGATCGGTGATGTCGCGAGCCTTCATTTCCGGCTTGGTGTTGAACTCGACGTTGTCGGACGGGATCTGGATGTAGGTCTCGAGTTCGGGATCGATGTAACCCGACTTGTTGCCGTTCCAGAAGTAGGTCACATGCCCGTACTTCTGGGTCTCGCTGATGGCGAAGCTTCGCAGGCCGGTGGCACACAGGAACTCGCCCATCGTCCGATCGATCGACGGTGGCTCGACGAGATAGTGCTTCGGGACGAGCGCATCGCCGTCGTACTGCAACATCCCGGCGAAGTAGACGTCGGGGTGGTTCCCGCGGTCGAACTCGTCGAAGTCGGGCTCCTCGTAGGCCCGCGAGATCTCGATGGAACGATCCCCCCGGAAGTTGAACAGGACCACCGCATCGCCGTCGGCCATGGTTCCGACCGGTCGGCCGTCGACGGCGTCGACGATCACGAACGCATCGAGATACTGGTCGCCGGTGTCGGACTCGGCGTACATCGTCTGGACCGCCTCGCCGGCCGAGGTGAACGGACGACCGACGCCATTGGTGTGGCACTGGTAGCCGCGCTCGACCATGGCCCAGTCGGCTCCGTACCGATCCATCGTGATCGTCATGCGTCCGCCACCCGACGCGATCCGGAAATCGGCCTCTCGACCCGCCAGTCGATGGTGCTCGTTGATCTTCTGCAACACCTGCTCGGTTTGGGCGATGTAGTCCAGGGCGGAGCGCGGCCCGACGTCACGGCCATCGAGCAGGATGTGCACCCGCGCTCGCGTCACGCCTTCGTCGGCGGCCCGCTCGAGCAGCTGATAGAGGTGCTCGGTGGTGGAGTGCACACCACCATCGGAGTGGAGGCCGATCAGGTGCAGGGTGTGGGACCGCGCGTGCTCGATGACCTCCGCCCACACCGGGCTCTGGAAGATCGATCCGTCGGCCAGGGCCTTGTTCACCAGTTTGGCGCCCTGGGCGAACACCCGACCGGCGCCGAGCGCGTTGTGCCCGACCTCGGAGTTCCCCATGTCGTCGTCGGAGGGCAACCCGACCGCGGGACCATGGGCGAGCAGTGTCGTCGACAGTTCCGACGTCGTCAGCGCATCGAAGGTGGTGGTCGTCGCCGTCGTGATGGCGTTGCTCGGTCCCGGGGGGCAACGCCGACGCCGTCGGCGATCACGATCAGCAGTGGGCCCGTCCGGCCGTGGAAGTCGTCGAGCGGCTCGAGCCGAAGATCCGACGGAGATGCCTCGGAGGATTGTGCGGGGGACATGCAGCCTCACCTTCGTTGACTGTTCCCGATTCTAGGGTGGCCGGTCGGGCCTGCTCGAAAAGACCAGCGAGACCGGTTCGACGCGCCCGATCCGGGAGGTATTGCCCCTTCTCCCGGTTGGGGGGCCGTCACTACCGTGACGATGGCGGGTCGTCGGTGGGGAGTGGTCATGAGGTGGATCGTCGTCGGTGTGGTGATCGCCGCCGTGGTGCCCGGAGTTCGGGTCGACGCGAGCACCTCGGCCCGGCTCGAACCGACGATCGAGTACGCCGGCATCGACGCACCGCCGTCCGAACCCCCGTTCGAAGCAGGGGCGTGGCAACCCACGCGCCCCTGGCCCGCGACGTCACCGGTTCCGCGACCGGGGTCCGCTCGGGGACTCGACGAACGCGAGGGGCAGCGGTCGAGAGCCGTTGCGGCGCCGAGCGATCCCGGGACCGACGCCCCGGAAACCGACTTCCCCGAAACCCCGGACCCGGACATGGCCAACCGGCAAACCGCCGGACCACGCACGAGTGCGGTCGGCGAGCGACCCGATCACGACCAGCGGGGTCGAGCTGCCCTCGACTCGATCAGCTACCCATGGCGAGACCGGCTGCCGGGTTGGACCATTGGCTTCGGACCGGGGCAGGACGGGTTGCTGGGCCTCACGCTGGTCGGCGAACGACGGATCGAAATCTACGTCCGTGCCGATCAGTCCGATGCCCTCCTGGCCCATGTCATCGCCCATGAGATCGGCCACGCCGTCGACGTCGAACTGAACGATGGCGACGAGCGTCGAACGTGGCAGGACACCCGGGGAATCGGCGAGGTGCCGTGGTGGCCCGGTGACGGCGTCGGTGACTTCTCGACCGGTGCCGGCGACTTCGCGGAGGGCTTTGCGGTGTGGCAGGTGGGACCCTCTCAATATCGGGGGCGACTCGGACCGTTGCCGACCACCGATCAACTCGAACTGATGGCCCGGCTCGCCGCCGGTTGAGACAGCCCTGATCGAGACAGCCCTGATCGAGACAGCCCTGATCGAACCCGTGGGACCATCGCGAAAACGGACGGGGAGCGAGCGGTGTACCGCTCGCTCCCCGTCGTCATCGGATGTGACGATGCATGGCCTGGTTCCCGGCGACTCGGGCGTCACCGGTGGAGCGCCGTCTCGCGGACAGCGAAACGTCAGAGGGCGTCGGTACCCATCTCGCCCGTTCGGATCCGGATGAGACTGTCGACGCGTCGTGACCCAGATCTTGCCATCGCCGATCTTGCCGGTCTGGGCCGAGCTCGTGATCGCCTCGGTGGCCTTCGAGACGTCGGCGTCGTCGACGACGACCTCGAGCTTCACCTTCGGGACGAAGTCGACCTGGTATTCGGCGCCCCGATAGGTCTCGGTGTGGCCGCCCTGGCGACCGAACCCCTTGACTTCGGTGGCGGTCATACCCGAGATGCCAAGCGCCCGAAGGGCGCCCTTCACCTCGTCGAGCATGTGCGGTTTGATGATTGCGGTGATGAGTTGCATGGTCTCCTCTTTCTCAGGCCAGGACCGACACGTCAGGACCGTAGCCCGGAGAGCCGTGTTCGAGAACGTCGAGTCCTTCCAGCTCCTCTTCGGGCGTGACCCGCAGGCCGATGGTGGCCTTGAGGACGGCGAAGAGGACACCGGTGGTGATGAGGACCCAGGCTGCGATGATCAGGACACCGAGCAGCTGAACGATGAGCTGGTTGATGCCGCCGCCATAGAACAGCCCCGACGAGTCGTACTCGGTTCCGTCGGCCAGCGGATAGGCAGCGTCGACGAAGGCATCGCCGTGGTGGGCGAACAGGCCGACGGCCAGCGTTCCCCACACACCGCACACGCCGTGGACCGACACCGCACCGACCGGGTCGTCGATCTTGAGCGTGGTGTCGATGAACAGAACCGACAGCACCACGATGACGCCGCCCATGCCTCCGGTGATCACGGCCCCGAGCGGGGTCATGGTGGCGCAGCCGGCCGTGATCGACACCAGACCGGCGAGCAACCCGTTGCCGGCCATGGCCACGTCGGGCTTCCCGGTCTTCAAGGTGATCGTGGCCATGGCCATCACGGCGCCGGCAGCAGCCGCGAGGCCAGTGGTCACGGCGATGTCGGGAACGAACAGATCGGCGGCGAGTTCGGACCCGGGGTTGAAGCCGAACCAGCCGATGAAGAGGACGAAACAGCCAACGATGACGAAGGGGATGGAGTGACCGATGATGGGTCGCATGGTGCCGTCGGCGTGGTATTTGCCGAGGCGTGGACCGAGGAAGATGGCGCCCATCAGGGCAGCCCAGCCACCGGCAGAGTGAACAATCGTCGAACCGGCGAAATCACCGAACTTGGCGTCGCCGATGTTCAGGTCGGCGATGATGCCGCCACCCCAGAAGAAGTGGACGCCCACCGGGTAGATGATGGCCGTCATGAACAGGCTGAAGATCGCGTAGGTCCAGAACTTGGTGCGCTCGGCCATGGCCCCGGAGGCGATGGTGGCAGCGGCTCCCGCAAAGGCGACCTGGAAGATGAAGTTGGTCGACAGGGTCAGCCCGCCCTCGTAGGTCGACGAGTCCTGAAGGAAGAACAGGTCGGTCCCGATGAAACCGCCGGCATCGGAGCCGTAGGCGAACGCATACCCGACGGCCCAGAAGGCGATGAACGCAATACACATGTCCATCAGGTTCTTCATCATGATGTTGGCCACGTTCTTGGCCCGGGTGAGGCCGGCCTCGACGAGTGCGAATCCGGCCTGCATGAACAGCACCAGAACGGCAGCGATCACGATCCAGACGTTGTCGACGATGTCATTGATCGTCGGTTCGTATGCATCTTGGGCCATGGCCGGGTTCGCCAGGAGCATGGACCCCAGCATCACCACCAGACTGACTCCGACGACTTTTCTTCTCACGTGGTCTCTCCCTTTGGCTTGTTTGACACTGCTGGCTTGTTCGACACTGCGTTGGTGCACCCGATGGGTGGTGAACACTCCGGTTGAGGGCGAACGGTCCGGACCTCGGAATGGCGGACGGTCCCGCTCGGTGGATTCGGGTCCGAACCTACGGACGCCGGATTTCGGAAAGATGCGCCAACTGTTACGGACCGGGGACGCTGATCTTTCGCCAATCTGACGTCAGCTCTCGAGGACATAGCCTCGGGACCGCACGGTTCGGATCGATAATCCAATGGGTTCGATGCGCCGCCGCAGTCGCAGCATGTGGACGTCGAGCACGTTGCGACTGGGGTTGTCTCCGGGCCATCCGACACGGATCAGGGCCTCACGACTGACCACCGCACCGGCTCTGGCGATCAGGGCGGCCATGAGCCGTGCCTCGATGACGGGCAGGGCGACCCACCGGTCTCCGTGATGCAGGAGGTCGTCGTCGCCGAGCCGCGGCGCCGGCGATTCGGCGCTACCGGAGCGAATCGTGAGCGCATGGACCCGAGCCGCCACGTCGTTCTCGGGTGCCGGCAGCCGGATCCAGTCCTCGAGTGGATCCGTGGCGATCGGGGCCGGACCGTCGGCATTGACCAGGAGCAGACGGGGCCGGCGCTGGGCTGCGAGTTCGAGCCGGCGCGGCTCGTCTTCGGGCCAGTTGATGAGCGCGACGTCCATGAGCGCCGAACGTAGGACCCGTAGGTTTCGCGCTTGTTTCGTCAACATGAACCCGGCTCAACCATCGGGCTCGGGGGGATCGGCGGGGAATTGCCCCTCGGAGCTACTCGCCGCGGCCGCGGAACCACTACCGTCTACGGCGTTATGGATGCACCTGTGAACGAAGACCTGAAAACCGAAGCGTCCAGCGGCGGTGTCCCCCGCGCCCGAACGGTCTGGTTGGCCGTCGGGATCGCGATTGCGGCCGTCACGGCGCTGTCGGGGGTGGCGGCGTGGTTCTTCGAGTTCCACGACGACTCAGCGGTCCAACGCGAGGTCTTCGTCAACATACCGGGTCCGATGAAGCTCGCCTTCTACACGATCATGCCGGTCCTCCTGCTCTGGGCGACCTTGCAGATGTCGTATCGGGTGAAGAACTGGGAACGGGGCGCCCCCGACCGGCGGGCAACGACACCCAAGAACGTCAAGCGTCGGCTCGCCGATTTCCGGTCGGGCATCTACATGCAGACGCTGATGCGCGAGCCGGGGGCGGGCATCATGCACAGCCTCATCTACTTCAACTTCATCATCCTGCTCGCGGTCACGACGGTCCTCGAGATCAACCACCAGGTCCCCGAGAGCCTGAAGTTCCTCCACGGCGACATCTATCGGGCCTATGCCCTCGTCGGTGACGTCGCCGGAGCCGGCTTCGTGCTCGGCGTGTCGATCGCCATCGTTCGTCGGTACGGGCCTCGCCGGTGGCGGCCGTACCGCATCGCGGTCAAGTCCCGCCCCGAGCACGCGCTGATCAACGGCACCTTGCTCGCGATCGGGATCACCGGTTTCGGGGCCGAGGCCTTCCGGATCGCACTCCAGGACCAGCCCGAGTTCGAGCGGTGGAGCGTGATCGGGTACCCGCTGTCACTGGCTGTCGACGGCCTCGACAATCTGTCGGGTTGGCATCAGGGATGGTGGATGGCCCACGTGTTCAGTTTCTTCGTCTTCCTCG
The DNA here is from genome assembly GCA_963700755.1 of uncultured Acidimicrobiales bacterium. Classification (GTDB taxonomy): domain Bacteria; phylum Actinomycetota; class Acidimicrobiia; order Acidimicrobiales; family SZUA-35; genus JBBQUN01. Next base: position 4,658 of record CAVOYW010000010.1, on the reverse strand, counting down.
TGATCATTCCGGGCACGATGATGCGTCACATGTTCACTTCGCCGCTGAACATGTACCTCAAGGATCGTGATCGACCCAAGGGCGCCATGAAGGCGATGCCCGATCTCGAGAACACCAACCTCGAGAGCTTCGGGGCCTCCACCATCGGCAGCTTCACCTGGAAGCAGCTCCTCGACACCGATGCCTGCACGATGTGCGGGCGCTGCACATCGGTCTGCCCGGCCAACGCAACAGGCAAACCGCTCGATCCGCGCGAGATCGTGCTCAAGACCGGCGAGGTCATGGCCCGGACCGGCAGTCCCGCCGTGCCGCCCCCCATCGGTGTCGACGCCGAGATCACGGTCAAGAGCGATTGGATCTTCGAACGGATCACCACCGAAGAGATCTGGGCCTGCACCAGCTGCAAGGCGTGCGACGAGATCTGCCCGGTCAACATCGAGATCCTCGACAAGATCCTCGACATGCGCCGCTACCTCACCCTGATGGAATCGGACTTCCCGACCGAGTTGGGTTCGGCCTTCCGGTCGATGGAGAACTCCTCCAATCCCTGGGGTATGAGCCAGAGCACCCGGAGCGACTGGGCCAAGAACCTCGACATCGCCGTCGTCGACGGCACCGAGGTCCTCGACCACGAGTACCTCTACTGGGTCGGCTGTGCCGGCAGCTTCGACGACAAGAACCAGAAGGTCACCCAGGCCATGTCGAAACTGCTCGACCGTGCGGGGATCGACTTCGCGATCCTCGGTCCGGCCGAGCTGTGCACCGGCGATCCGGCACGGCGGTCGGGCAACGAGTACATCTTCCAGATGCTGGCGAAACAGAACATCGAGACGCTCAACGGCATGTCGGTGAAGAAGATCATCACCCAGTGCCCACACTGCTTCAACACGCTGCAGAACGAGTATCCGCAACTCGGCGGACAGTACGAGGTGGTCCACCACAGCCAGTTCCTCGAGTGGCTGATCGACCAGGGCAAGCTCGATGTCACCGAGGCCACCCTCGAAGAGCGGATCGTCTATCACGACAGTTGCTATCTCGGTCGCCACAACGACGTCTACCTCGCGCCGCGCAACGTCATCGGCTCGCTGAAGGGCATCCAGATCGTCGAAGCCGGTCGCAACGGTACCAAGGGCATGTGCTGTGGCGCCGGCGGTGCTCGCATGTGGATGGAAGAGACCATCGGCACCAAGGTCAACGACGAACGGTCCCGTGAACTGATCGCCACCGGCGCCTCACGTGTCGCCACGGCCTGCCCCTTCTGCTACGTGATGATGGACGACGGCGTCAAGGGACACGGAGTCGAGGAGTCCGAGCTCCGGGTCGCCGACATCGCCATGCACGTTCTCGAGGCGATCGAGAACGGCGAAGCGATCGCCGCCCGTGAACTCGAGATGCGGCGAGGCGAAATCGAGGCCGGCGCCGCCGGCGACTGAGTTCGCAGTCCCGGCAACCAGATCCGGGACTTCGGTCCCTTTCTTCGTCAGGACGTCCGACCTCCGCGGCCCTTCTTGCTGGTGGCCATAGTTGCTTGTCGAATGATGTCGCGCGAGGCCCGAAATTCGACCGTTCGATAGTTGCGTCACGACTCCCGATCCACCACACTGTCGATCCCTGGGCAGGGCGGAGGCGTCCCGAGGATTGCCCCATGCCCGAGTTCGACATCCCGCTCGTCGCCGAAACACACGCTGCTTCACAGCGCGGCCCGAACGACTCGCAGCCAGGCGCGACCCCCGTCGGCCCCGCACGGGACGCCTCGGGCAACGGCTTCCAGTGGGGCGTCGCCGCCCGACTCGACGAGACCCACATCCCCGACCGAACCGCGATCGCCCACATGAGCGACGCCGGGGTCGACGCCTACCGGTTCACGGTCGGGTGGAGCGCCGTCATGCCAGAACACGACGGCGAACTCGACGAGGCCGGCCTCGAACGCTTCTCGGCCCTGGTCGACGGGCTGTTGGGGTCCGGGATCGAGCCGATCGTCACCCTTGGCCACGGGAGTCTGCCCGCTCGACTGAGAGCCGAGGGCTGGGCCTCGACCAACGCACCCATCTGGTTCGCCAACTTCGCCGGCGCCGTGGGGGCCCGCCTCGGCGATCGCGTCGATATCTGGGAGACGATGCGAGATCCGTTCATCGCCCTCGAACCGGAAACGGGGCGGCAACGCAGTCCGGAACTCTTCCGACCGACGAGAGCAGTGACGCAACACCTGCTCGAGGCCCATCGCGGTGCGGTAGGAGTCCTCCGGGCACATTGCCCGGGTGCGACCATCGGGCTGTCGATCGACCTCGACCGGGGGAACTGTCAACTCGTCGGAGTCGACGATGTCGTCGAGGTCGCGGTCAAGACGGGCTGGCTGTCCAAGGTGAGCAGCGCAGCGCCGATCGACGTGCTCGGCATCCGCTACGACCGAAACAACGACGCCAGGGGAATCGATGACCTGATCCGTCGCCTCGAGACGTCGATCGTCTTCCCGGGCTACGTGATCACCGATGGCACGATCGGAGAACCACTCGACCGTTCAGCCGTTGGCGCGCTGACGCGAGCGCGGTCTGAACATCGTCTGCTATCTCGACGAGCGGTGACGACCAGCGATGACACCGGACGGCCTCGACTCGACGCGCCAGGTCAGCGATCGAAGTTCTCCCAGTAGCGACTGGGACGGGGCCCCTTCTGGCCCTGGTACTTCGATCCGAGTTCACCGGTGCCGTAGGGCTGGTCGGCGTCGGTCGTCATGCGGATGAAGCTGATCTGACCGATCTTCATGCCCGGGTAGAGCGTGATGGGCAGGCTGGCGACGTTGGAGAACTCGAGCGTGAGCTGGCCGTCCCAACCGGCGTCGACGAATCCGGCCGTGGTGTGTATGAGAAGGCCGAGCCGGCCCAGGCTCGACTTGCCCTCGATGCGACCCACCAAGTCGGCCGGGATCGCCACGCGTTCGAGCGTCGAGCCGAGCACGAATTCACCCGGGTGCAAGATGAAGGGATCGTCGTCGGAGGCCTCCACCAGCTCGGTCAGTTCCTCGAGGTTCTGCTTCACGTCGATGTGACTGAGCGTGTGGTTGCGGAACACCCGGAAGTAGGAGTCGAGGCGGAGATCGACCGACGAGGGCTGCACCGCGGCGTCGGCGTACGGTTCGATGATGATGCGGCCGGCCGCGATCTCTTCTTTGATGGTGCGGTCGGAGAGGATCACGGTTGGGCAGGCTAGCGGCAACCCCCGGGAAGAGTCGGGGCCCCGATCAAGACCAGGTCGCGGCACCCGGTGTCACCAACTCGATCCAGGTGCGGCCGGGATTCAGCTCGATCACCTGGCCGGTGGTGTCGGTCAGGGTCGCGGCACTCCGGAGTGTGGGCCGGGTCCACGTGCCCTCGATCACCCGATTGCCGGCGAAGACGGTCACCGGCCCGGTGCCGACGAAGACGAACTCCGGCACAGGATTGCGGCTGCTGTCGACCACGCCGGTCTCGACCTCGGCGACCACGGCGAGAACCACGTTCGTCGCCGACACCTGGCCGTCATCGGTCTTGTGCGCGGCTCCGTCCTGACTGCGCATCCACCCCGGAACAGCGGGATTCCAGGTCCATCCGGCAAGGGTGCGACCGAAGTCGACTCGGATCATCGAGGCCGGCGCCCACGGTGCGTCGACCCCGAACGCTCGGTAGGCGAATTGCGCTGGGGGCGGCGTTCCGGCGCGGAAGAACGTGGCCGTATCGGTGTAGAGATTGCTCGGCGCCTTGCGCGAACGATCGCGCCAGTACCCGCCGTTCCGGGCGGCGCTGTAGTTCACCACCGTTGGTTGGCGAAGCAGGAACGCATCGAAGATGTCGTTGGCACCGGAATAGACCAGCGAGGGTGAGCCGAGCGCAGTCAGGAACGAGATGTCGGTCGAGCGCCCCGATCGAACCGGCCCGACCGTCGTGCTCTGTGAATGGAAGATGGCGGCAAAGCGGGTGATCCCGCCCTCGACCTCCTCTTCGATCACGATGTCGGCGCGGTTCAGTCCGGTCTGGGGTCGCGCCGTATCGGCGTTGTCGACCTTGACCACGACCGCTTCCCGCTGCGCCACCGTTTCGACCCAGAGGCCGGTCAGTGGAGCGGCATTCGGCGGCGCCGTCGGCGCAGTGGCGACGGGTGAGGCCACCGGATCGTCGGGACCGAGGAAGCCGAGCACGCCTCGGTAGGCGGCGGAGGCATCGGGCGCCGGCGAGGCCGGTCGTGGGCTCGACGGGACTCGGGGGCTGATTCGGCCACCCGATGTGGTGCCCGAGGCGTCGGACACCGTGGTCGTCGGTCCGCCGTCCCCCATGGCCTCGACGCCATCGAGGACCAGCGCCAGGATCTCGGGGTCGAGCTCCTCGGCCGCTTCGGCCGTCGGCGCGTTCGACGTCGTCGTCGAATCCGCGAGCGCCACGGAGTGGACTCCCGACGACTCGGGGGCCCCGAGGCCGGAACAGGCGGCGACGATCAGGGCGCAGGTGCCGAGGGCAGCCGAACGAACGAGTCGTGACACCCTCCCCCATCGGCCGACAACCATCAGCATCAAGTCGTCCGGCACGCTCGAGCGGCCACGTCGCCGAGGATCGAAAGGCAAGCCGACCGGGGTGCGACAACGCCGACCGCGTACGCTACCTTGGGGCGCTCTGCGGGTGTAGTTCAAT
>CAVOYW010000009.1:0-55538 GCA_963700755.1 uncultured Acidimicrobiales bacterium | reverse complement strand
CCAACCCGCTTAAGGGCACTTTCGCCCATTGCCAGATCGATAATTTTTTCTCTCGCCTCCGATTCCCTGAGCATGGCGGTTTCTATCAGGCCCGGCGCCACTGCATTCACATTAACGTTGAAGGCTCCGAGCTCCTTGGCAACGGCCTTGGTGTATCCAATGATACCGGCTTTGGATGCCGAGTAATTGGTCTGGCCGAATTTTCCGCGCAACCCGTTAATCGAGGTCACATTGATGATTTTGCCGCTTTTCTGATCTTTAAAAAGCGGCGCCACATGGCGGGTGAAGTTAAAATATCCTTTTAAATTCACTTCCAGTACCCGATCCCATTGCTCTTCGGTCATCTTCCAACAAACCCCATCCCAGTTCATTCCGGCGTTGTTCACCAGAATATCCAGTCTGCCGAATTCTTCAACGGCTGCTTTCACCACTTTTTCAGCGTCGGCAAAAGAAGCGATATCACATTGGACAGCCAGGGCCTTGCGGCCCATTTCCTGAATTTGCTTCGCGTATCTCATGGCCTCGGCTTCGTGTTTGCGGTAAGTGAGACAGACGTTTGCCCCCTCGCGTGCCAATTCAAGGGAGGCAGCGGCACCTATTCCCTGGGAACCCCCGGTGACCAGCGCGTTTTTGCCTTCCAGTAGCATAAAATCCTCCTACTTATTGAAACTATTAACTTATCTGTTGCTGAGCGAAAATCTCGGAGCTACATTAAAGCCGGGCTCCTTTTTAGTCAATAAAAATTCTTGACATCAACATAGTTACATTGTAGCTAAAAATTACTTTCAAATTTTGGCGCTAAAAGCAAGCAAAATTTTTAAATTAAGGAGGATAATATGGCAGGAGTACCGGATAAAATAAAAACCTGGCAGATGGTGCAACCCACATCCCGAGATCGGGAAACCAAAAAGGTGACACCGGGTAAAATCGAAAAAAAAGAAATTCCGGTTCCGGAATTAAAACCCGGTGAGGTTCTGGTTGAAGTCGCGGGTTGTGGCGTTTGTCACACAGATCTGGGATATTTTTACGATGGCGTCCCCACGGTTTCCAAGCCGCCCTTGACGCTGGGCCATGAAATTTCAGGAACTGTTGTTGCCGGAGATGAAGAATGGGTCGGCAAAGAAGTGATCATCCCTGCGGTCATGCCATGTCGCAAATGCATTCTTTGTAAAACGGGCCGCGGCAACCGCTGCCTCAATCAGAAAATGCCGGGCAACAGTCTGGGGCCTTATGGCGGATTTTCAAGCCATATCCCGGTGCCGAGTATTGATCTTTGCGAGGTAAAGGATCGCGGGGATATCCCGCTGGCCCATCTGGCAGTTGTCGCCGATGCGGCCACCACACCGTACCAGGCTGCCAAAAGAGCCGATTTTCAGCCGGGTGACAATGTGGTGGTGGTCGGCATCACCGGCGGCGTCGGACAGTACATGGGACAAACGGCCAAGGCTCTGGGCGCCAATACCGTCGTGGGTATCGCCCGGAACCAGGCGAAACTGGAGCGTGCGCTGAAATACGGAACTGATTTTGTGATCAATTCGACGGACAAAGATGAAAAGGCGGTATCCGGTGAATTTAAGGCCATCTGCAAGCAAAATGGACTGCCGAGCTTCGGCTGGAAGATCTTTGAGATCACGGGCGCCAAAGGCGGCCAGGAGATTGCGCTCAGTCTGCTGAGTTTTGTCGGCAAATTGATTGTGGTTGGCTACGGGCTGGCAAAGGCTGAATACATGTTCGCCAAACTAATGGCGTTTGATGCCGATATTATCGGGACATGGGGATGCCTGCCGGAATACTATCCGATTGTTCTTGATATGGTCGTCAAAAAGAAAATCAATATCGAAGCTTTCGTACAAACGCGTGTCATGAGCACGATTGTGGAAACCTTTGAGGAGGCGCACAAAGTGTCTCCCGATAAACGAATTGTGCTGACCCCTGATTTTTAGCCCAAAGAAGAAAATCAACAAATAACGATAGAATAATAAAGGAGGTAAATACTATGGCTTTAGATTGGATGCCCCGGGATAATGAATTAAAAGACCACGCGCTGCATACCGATGTGCACTGGGGAAAAGATGAAGACGCCCCGTGCGTCGTTTATGAAAAGCGGCCCCTGAAAGACCCCAAAGGCAATGTGCAAAAAGGACTGTATGTCGCCTGGATCCGGCTCAACAATCCAAAACAGTATAATTCCTATACCACCGAAATGGTCAAAGGTGTGATTGCCGGATTTGAAAATGCTTCCCTGGACAGAAGCGTGATCGCAGTTGTTTTTACCGGCACCGGCCCCTATTCGTTCTGTACCGGCGGTAATACCAAAGAATACAGCGAATATTACAGTCGACGATGCGATGAGTACGGCCAGTACATGGAGCTGTTCAACCATATGGTGGATTCAATCCTGGCGTGTAAAAAGCCGGTCGTCTGCCGGGTCAATGGCATGCGGGTCGCCGGCGGCCAGGAAATCGGCATGGCCTGCGATCTTGCGGTCGCATCGGATCTGGCGATCTTTGGACAGGCCGGCCCCCGTCACGGTTCAGCGCCTGTTGGCGGGTCATCGGACTTTTTGCCCTGGATGCTGAGCAACGAAGATGCGATGTGGAACTGTGTCTCCTGCGAGATGTGGTCTGCCTATAAGATGAAAGCGAAAAACCTGATCAGCAAAGTCGTTCCGGTTCTCAAAGTGGATGGCAAATGGGTACGCAACCCCATGGTGATCACCGACAAGTATGTGGAAGACGGTGAGATCGTCTACGGTGAGTATAAAGGCGGCGATGCAGCCAAAGAAGCCCGCGCCTTCGTCAAAGACCATCAACCCAATGCGGATTTCGAATTGCTGGACAAAGAGGTCGATAAGATTATCTGGACTTTCGCCAACCTTTTCCCCGGATGCCTGATCATGTCCATCGACGGTATTCGTCAGAAAAAGAAATACTTCTGGGATATGTGCAAGAATCACAACCGGCATTGGCTGGCGGCCAATATGTCCGGTGAAGCGTTCCTCGGCTTCGGTGCCTTCAACACCAAGAAGATCACCGGGCAGGATGTGGTTGATTTCATCAAATTCCGCCAGAACGTTGCCGAAGGCAGAGACTGGGATATGGATATGTTTGCAGAGGTAATGGGCAAACCGCAGAAGTAGGTTTTTATTTTCTTTGGCTTTGAATCGATTAAATGGCAGGCGGGCACATCGAAAGGCATCGCCTGCCATTTTTTTATTCGCCTCCGCACAAGGAGCTTCCGACTTCGTCAGGATTTCGCCGGCGCTTAAATTTGCTTGACCTTTGGTTTCAATCGCTGATAATTGCAAGCCATTTTAAAAATGCATCTAACACTCAACAACTGCGTTAAAAGCCTCCTTAAAATGCTCACATACTCAAGTGTATGCTGCGCTTTTGCGTCGGCTTTTGCCTTGTTCTTGAGCGTAATCTACTATTTTTGAGATGGCTTGTACTCAAATATGCGGTTCGAATCTAATGGGTCCGGTCTTAAATAGACGTCACAGGGTTTAAACTTAACTCCGAGTTCGAATATGGAAACCCTTTCAAAAGAAGACAGGGTAGCGACTCCCAGAGGCGATGTACGAATTCGCTCTTTTTGCCGACCGCTTTTTATCCGGCAATATTCTTTTGATTCCGAATTTAAGACAGGCGATCACTATAAATCTCTCTATACGCAGCGGGCAACTCTGGAAGGCAACGCGCAGCATATCGATGCAAACGTGGTGCTGGCCATTACCGAGCCGCAAAGAATAATCGGTTTCGGTGTATTGACTTATCCCGAAGCCGGTGAGCGATGGGCCGAACTGGGCTTGCGTTTAATGATGGAAGTCAAAGCCGTTGAGGTCGCAAGAGATTGGCGATTTGCAGGGATTGCATCACGGATGCTCAAAATGGTGCTCGACCATCCTTTGATTGAAGATAAAATTGCCTATATGGTCGGATATTCCTGGACCTGGGATCTGGAGGGGACCCGGAAAACGGCTCAGGAATACCGGGCGATGCTTATCCGGTTATTTGGGCGATACGGGTTTCAAGAGTATCAGACCAATGATCCCAATGTCTGTTTGAAGCCGGAAAATGTGTTCATGGGCCGCATCGGCAAAAACATTTCGCAGGTCATAAAAGACCGTTTCAAATGGCTGCGTTTCGGACTGACGCCGTGGACCTGGAACGTCGGTGGCTAGAAATGCTTTAAAACCTGCTTGCTTTACAAACCCTATTGCCAGAAGTGGTTTCAAAACCCCGATCATGTTCGAGAGCAACGTCCGCGAATTGAAAACAGCGTACACGTAAGTACTTGAGTATTTTAATTCGCGACAACACAGCTTCGACATTGATGGGGTTTTGCAACCACTTCTAAATGAGGTATTACAAATGATTAAAGATCGAATTGTTTTCGTAAACGGGGACTATATTCCCTGGGAAAAAGCTACTGTGCATATCATGAGTCACAGCTTCGGACGGGGTTCGGCTATTTTTGAAGTGATGAGCCTTCACGCGACGGTTTCCGGGCCTGCTATTTTTCGACTTGGAGCGCATATCCAGCGTTTGTTCAAATCAGCTGAACTGCTTGATATGGAACTGCCTCTTTCCGAAGAGGAATTTTACAAGGCAGTTGCCGGCACAGTCAAGCGCAATGATCTGCAGCAGGGCATTATCAAAATTATTTGCTACTATCCCCAGTTTTCGGTGGAAATCCTGCCGCCGCAACGGCAGCTGGCGGTCTCCATCTTTGCCTTTGACCCGCCGAAGGATCTTGAACGGTTTGGCATTCCCGTTGATCAGGGAGTCACCGCCTTTATCAGTCAATGGCGCAAGCTGGACCCTCAAACCGTTCCGATTGAAGCCAAAGCATCCGCTAACTACCTGAACGGCATGATTGCCCGTGCCGAAGCAAAAAAAATGGATTTGATTATGCCGTTATGCTCGATACGCAGGGCTTTATTGCCGAAGGGGGCACCGAGTCTGTGTTTGCGGTTAAAGATAATCGGTTGCTGACGCCTTCTGCCGGAACGATTTTAAAAGACATCACCCGCATGTCCATCTGATCGGAATCGTGCTGATGGCGGTGGTCGCCTTCGTCGATTACCGCGAGATCAGGAGCTTCCTCGGACTGCTCTTCCTGTTGACCCTTGTCGTGCTGGTGGTGGTTCTCACACCCCTCGGCACCGAGATCAAGGGGACCCAGGCCTGGTTCGTGGTCGGTCCGGTCTCGGTGCAGCCGGCCGAATTCGCCAAGCTGGCGCTGGTGGTCACCCTGGCCGCGATCTTCACCGGACGTACGGGTTCCATCGATCCCCATCGCATCGCCGGCGCGTTGGGGATCCTCGGGGTGCTGTCGGTCCTGGTGCTGCTCGAGGGCGAGACGGGCTCGGTGTTCGTCTACTGCGCGATCACCCTCGGGATCTTCCACGTGGCCGGCGTACCCGGCCGGGTGATGTTCCTGCTGGTGGTGTCGGGATTCACCGTGATGTCGGTCGCATACCAGAGCGGGATCATGCCCGACTACCAGAAGAACCGGCTGACCGCCTTCATCGACGAGAACGCCGACCCGCGAGGGGTCGGGTACCAGCAGCGCCAGTCGATCACGACCTTGGGCTCGGGCGGACTGACCGGTCAGGGGCTGCTGGCCGGACCGCAGACCCAGGCCGGTTTCCTCCCCGAACAGGAGACCGACTTCATCTTCGCGGCCTGGGGCGAGGAGACCGGTTTCGTCGGTACGGCCACGGTGATCCTGCTCGAGGGGGTGGTGCTGTGGCGGATCCTTCGCAATGCCCAGCTGGCCCGGGACGGGTTCGGCACCCTGATCTGTGCCGGCGTCTTCGTGATGCTGCTGTTCCAGGTGTTCCAGAACGCCGGGATGAACCTCAAGCTCATGCCGATCACCGGGGTCCCCCTGCCGTTCGTGTCCTACGGCGGGAGCTCGCTCTTGACGTCACTGTTGGCGATCGGGCTGGTGCAGAGCGTGGCAGTCCACCGCCATCGCGGCTCACCCGTGTGACCTGAAACTACCGCTAGCCTTGTCATTCTGATGACATCGGTGTGGCCCCAGCTCGAACCCATCCTCGCGAAGACCCAGAAGCCCGCTCGCTACATCGGCTGCGAAGACGGCGCGCAGGCCAAGCCTCCGACGCCCGGCTTGGTCAGTTGGCTGTTCGTGTACCCCGACGCCTACGAGATCGGTCTGCCCAATCAGGGGCTCCAGATCCTCTACGAGATCGTCAACGAGCGGCCCGACGCCCGAGCCGATCGATCGTATGCGCCCTGGGTCGACATGGAAGCCGAGATGCGGGCCCGTTCGATCCCACTGTTCTCGGTCGAACACCACACACCGGCATCCGAGTTCGACGTCATCGGCTTCAACCTGTCGGCCGAACTCACCTACACCAACCTGGTCAACTGCATCGATCTCGCCGGTGTCGCGATCCGTTCGGCCCAGCGTCGTGAGTCCGATCCGATCGTGATGGCCGGTGGCCATTGCACCTACAACCCCGAACCGCTCGCCGACTTCCTCGACGTGGTCGTGCTCGGAGACGGTGAGGAAGCCGTCGGCGAGATCACCGAAGTCCTGGCCGAGTATCGGCACGGGGCGTCGACCGGACGGCGCCGCGATGGCGAGGCCGGCTCCCGAATCGACCTGCTGAGGGCGCTGGCCCGAATCGACGGCGTGTACGTGCCGTCGCTCTACGAGCCGCGCTACGACGGTCGGGCTCTGGTCGGCCTCGATCCGAAGTATCCGGGTGTCCCCGAGCGCATCGAGAAGCGCACCATCGCCGATCTCGGTCAATGGCCCTATCCCAAGACCCAGCTGGCGCCGCTGACCGAGGTGGTGCACGATCGCCTCAACGTCGAGGTCTTTCGGGGCTGCACCCGGGGCTGTCGCTTCTGCCAGGCCGGCATGATCACCCGTCCGGTCCGGGAACGACCGGCCGATCAGGTCCGGACCATGGTCGCCGATGGGCTGCGCCGCACCGGCTACGACGAGGTCTCGCTCACGTCGTTGTCCACGGCCGACTTCAGTGGGATCGAGCCGACGGTGATGGGCATCATGGACGACGCCGACGCCGCCGGTTGCGGACCGGTTTCGGTGTCGCTGCCGAGCCTGCGGGTCGATGCCTTCGGTGTCGGGATCGCGGCCCAGCTCCAGAGGGCCAAGCGCAGCGGGCTCACGTTCGCTCCCGAAGCCGGCACCTGGCGGATGCGCCAGATCATCAACAAGCTGATCCGTGAAGAAGACCTCTACGAGGCGGTCGACGCCGCCTATTCGCAGGGTTGGCAGCGAATGAAGCTGTACTTCCTGATCGGCCTGCCGTCCGAAACCGATCCCGACACCCTGGGGATCGCCGAGCTGGCCCGCAACTGCGTCGAAATCGGCAAACGGCACACCAAGCGGGCCAGCGTGACCGCCTCGGTCGGAGGGTTCGTTCCCAAGCCCTTCACCCCCTTCCAGTGGTTCGGGCAGAACACCACCGTCGAGCTGCAGCGCAAGGTCGACCTGCTGCGCGACGCCACACGCAGGATGCACGGCGTCAACCTCAAGTGGCACGATCCCAAGGCGACGCTGGCCGAGGGCATCGCCAGTCGCGGTGACCGCCGAATCGGCGACGTCATCGAAGAGGTCTGGCGCAAGGGCGGAACCTTCCAGGAGTGGTCGGAGTTCTTCGACGTCGATCGGTGGCTCGACGCGATGGCCAATGCGGGCCTCGATCCCGACTGGTACACGCATCGGCACCGCACCGAAGACGAGTTCCTTCCGTGGGACCACCTCTCGGCCGGTCTCCACAAGGACTTCCTGTGGCAGGACTGGCAGGACGCGCTGGCCGAAGTCGGCCTGCCCGACTGTCGCTGGACTCCCTGCTACGACTGCGGGGCCTGCACCGGGTACGGGATCGAGCACGTCGTGGCCTCGGCGACCCCACCGGCCGGTGGCAGCCAGGGGACCGGCCAGGACCTCGCCGCCGGTGGCTCGACCCCGGTGCGACTGCTGGCGACCCGCCACGCCGACACCCCGCCCGCCCAACGCTCGTTCACCCCGGCGAACGGGGCCTGAACGCTCATGAAGGTCCGACTCCGCTACTCCAAGACCGGCAAGATCCGGTTCACGAGTCATCGAGACGTCGCTCGTCTCTTCGAGCGGGCCTTCCGAAAGCTCCGGCTTCCGGTCTCCTACACCGAGGGGTTTTCGCCCCGACCCAAGCTCAGCTTCGGTCTGGCTCTCACGGTGGCTCACGAATCGGATGCCGAATACCTCGACGTCGACCTCGCCACTTCGGTCGACATCGAGGAGCTCCCCGCCCGTCTCACCGCCGTGTTGCCCGATGGACTCGATGTCCGGGCGGCGATGGCCATCGAGCCGGGTGTGGTTTCCCTGCAGCAGGCCATCGTCGGCTGTAGTTGGCAGATCGAGGTCATCGGTCTGCCGATCGAAGAAGTGACCGCTGCTGTGGCCTCGACTCTCGGGGCCACCGAACTCCCGCTCGAGCGTGTGCGGAAGGGAAAGACCGCCGTTGTCGACGTCCGTCCGGCCATCCTCGAACTCGAGGTGACCGGGCCGACAGACCATGGCGTGCAGCTGGCGACGATTCTTGCCACCGAAGCCGTGACGCTGCGACCCAACGAACTGGTACGGGTCGTCGGAGCCGAACTGGAAGAGGGCAGGGTTCGCCGAACCCACCAATGGACGAGCGTCGACCCAGAACGTCGCGAGCCGATCGGCTTGCCGCTGGTGACGACCGGGCCCCCCGCTGCGGGTGCCCCATGAGAAGGGACTCCAGACATGTCCGAAGCCTCCGAACAGGGCGGGCCACCCCAACCTGCCGATCGGACCATCGCCGACGCCGGCACCACCAAGCCGCCGGCGGCGGAAAAGCCGCGAATCGGCGATACCCGTCCCGCCCCATCGGGGCCCGCGTCGGCCGACTCGACCGGTCCGGGTTCACGGCGCCGGACCCCGCGCCAACGCTCCGGCGGCGCCGAGAGCAGTGATCCGACCGAAGGTGTCCCGGGCAAGGCGGTGGCCAAGGCCGCCCCGTCGGGATCGGGATCCGGTGACGCCAATCGGCCCAAACGCAAGCGTCGTCGCAATCGGCCTCGGGCCGAAGGCAGTCGGTCGACCAGCCAGGGTGGTGACCGGTCCGGTGGCGGCCGCGGCACCGGTGGGCGATCCAACGGTGGTCGGTCGGAGTCCGAGGTCGTCGAGCACGTGGTGGCCCAGGGCCCGATCGAGCTCGACGAATCGCAGTTGGAGAGCCGACGGGGTCGGGTGCGCAAGGGTCGACCGGTCGGCCGGTACGTCATGGTCGTCTCCAAGCGCCCCGAGGCCACCCACATCGCGATCCTCGAGGGCCGCAATCTGATCGAGTACTACGTTTCGCGGGCGAGCGACGACGTGTTCCAGATCCACGGCAACATCTACGTCGGCAGGGTCCAGAACGTCCTGCCCGGGATGGAAGCGGCATTCGTCGACATCGCGACGCCGAAGAACGCAGTGCTCTACCGGGGTGACGTGCTCTACGACAAGAGCGACTTCGATGCCTCGGGTGGCGGACCCAAGATCGAGCAGATCCTCAAGCCCAAACAGAACGTGCTGTGTCAGGTCACCAAGAACCCGATTGCCCACAAGGGTGCCCGACTCACCACCGAGGTGTCGTTGCCCGGTCGGTTCGTGGTCCTCGTGCCCAACAGCGACACCTACGGCATCTCCAAGCGTTTGCCCGATCCCGAACGCAAGCGTCTGCGCAAGATCCTCGACAAGGCCCGTCCGAAGGAGCACGGCATCATCGTGCGCACGGCGGCCGAGAACGTCACCGCCGAGGAGATCGAACGAGACGTCGAGGGCCTGCTCCAACAATGGCGTCAGATCGACGAACTGGCCAAGAAGACCAGCTCACCGGCGCTGCTCTACCGTGAGCCCGAGATGTCGGTGCGGGTGATTCGCGAGGAATTCAACAAGGAATACCGGGCGGTGATCATCGACGATCGCAGTCTCTACGACGAAGTGTCGTCGTACGTGTCGGTGATCACGCCGGCCCTCGCCGACCGGGTCGAATTCTACGACGCCGCCGAAGAGGGACTCCCGGTGTTCGAGCGCTACCACGTGCACGAGCAGCTCCACAAGGCCCTCGACTCCAAGGTGTGGCTGCCGTCGGGTGGCTCGCTCATCATCGAGCACACCGAGGCTCTCACCGTCATCGACGTCAACACCGGCAAGAACGTCGGATCGTCGAGCCTGGAAGAAACGGTGTTCCGCAACAACCTCGAAGCCGCCGAGGAGGTCGCCCATCAGCTCCGGCTGCGCGACATCGGTGGCATCATCGTGATCGATTTCGTCGACATGGAAGACAAGAAGCATCGCGACGAGGTGACTCGGGTGTTCCGCGCCGCCCTGGCCCGCGACAAGACCCGCACGCAGGTCTTCGACATCGGTGAACTCGGGCTGGCCGAGATGACCCGCAAGCGCATCGGCGAAGGACTCCTCGAGTCGCTGTCGTCGCGCTGCCCCCATTGCGAGGGCCGCGGCCATCTGCTCGCCGACGACATCGGGTGACCTGGGGCCGATCGGGTGGTGCTGATCGCACCGCCCGCTAGCCTTGCCCGTCTATGTACGCAGTAGTCGCCACAGGTGGCAAGCAGTATCGGGTCGAAGAAGGCCAGCAGCTCCAGGTGGAGCGGCTGGGCGGAACCGGCACCGAGGTCGAACTCCGTCCGGTCCTTCTCGTCGACGGCTCCGATGTCCTCGCCACTCCCGAGCAGCTTGCGGGTGTGTCGGTCTCGGCCCGGGTCGTCGCCGAGGTCAAGGGACCCAAGATCGACGGCTTCACCTACAAGAACAAGACCAACCAGCGTCGCCGCTTCGGCCATCGTCAGGGCTACGACACCGTCGAGATCACCGGAATCAAGAGGAGCTGACATGTCAAAGACCAAAGGTGGTGGCTCCACCAGGAACGGCCGCGATTCCGAGTCCAAGCGTCTCGGGGTCAAGGTCTTCGACGGCACCCTCGTCGAGCCCGGTGCGATCATCGTCCGCCAGCGCGGCACGAAGTTCCATCCCGGCGACAACGTCGGTCGTGGCGGCGACGACACCCTGTTCGCCACGGCCGCCGGCAAGGTGAAGTTCGGGTTCCGCAAGGGACGCAAGCTGGTCGACATCCAGACCGACTGAATCGGTCGAACGGATCGAACGGCCTGCCAGCGGCCGACACACGAGCACCCCGATGGGGTGCTCGTGTCGCGTTTCCGCTCCGTTCCTCGGTGGTGGTCGACCGACCGGGTGAGATTGCCCGCTCCCGATTGTGCGGAGTTCGTCAAGTGATCGGGCTTCGGTGCCGATAGGCAACCATGCAGCAGTCCGACCAGAGCGCGCGCCGCCGTGGCGAGCGTGGATCGACGATGGTGGAAGCGGCGTTCGTCACGCCCGTCTTCTTCCTGTTGATCTTCGCGATCATCGAGTTCGGGTTGCTCTACCGTGACTACCTGACCGTCTCCAACGCTGCCTCGCAGGGGGCCCGTACCGCCAGCGTCAGCGGCGACGACGTCTCGGCCGACTTCTTCGTCCTGCAGAGTGTGAACCACGGTCTTGCGGCCGCGAACCTCCAGGATCTCGAGTCGATCGTCGTCTTCGAGGCTCTGAATCCCAGCGACTCGCCTCCGGCCGGTTGCCTGGGTCCGACCGGCAGCAACCAGGTCTCGAACACCCACACCGGCGGTAGCCAGCGGGGCTGCAACGTGTACTTCGCCGCCGACCTGTTCAAGGGCATCATCGACTCCGGCGGCAACCCGACGAACTTCTTCAGCTGCACCGAGCCCGAGGCCATCGACGATGGCTGGTGCCCGGTGAACCGCAAGACCACGCTCATCGACGCCGGCCCGACCCAGAATGGGCCCGACTACATCGGCGTCTACGTGGCGATCGAACACCAGATGGTGACGGGCTTCTTCGGGAGCACCCGGACCCTGACCGACACCAAGATCATCCGTATCGAACCGGAGCGTCAGCAATGAGCGCCCCTCCTCGTCGCATCGCCTTGCCCGTACGTCTTCGTCCTCGTCGTCCGGTTGCATCCGGCGCTCACCGAGAGCGGGGATCGGTCCTGGTCGAACTCACGATGGTCGTGCCCCTGCTCGTGTTCCTCGTGCTCGGCATGATGGAGATGGGTGGCGCCTGGCGGGACAAGCAGACGGTCACCCAGGCGTCGCGTCAGGGAGCGCGTGTCGTGTCGCACTTCGGCGACGACGGCGACGCCGACCGGCAGGGCCTCATCGCCGCACTGTCGGTCCTCACCCCCGCTCAGCGGGCCGAGCTGAACTTCATCGTGATCTACAAGGCCAACCCCGACGGTTCGATGCCCGCCGGGTGCATGACCGGTTCGGTCAACGGGAGCTGCAACCGCTACACGGCCGCCCAACTCACCGACGCCAAGCTGGCGACCACGGCGACCTGGACCGCGAATCCCAAGCTCGACAACTCCTTCCAACCGAGTACGCGCAACGTCTCGCTGACCGGCGCCGGTCCGGATCACCTCGGTGTCTATCTTTCGGTGAACCGTGACTGGGTCACCGGATTCTTCCCTGGGGACGGGACCACCCTCACGGCGCGGACCGTCATGCAACTGGAGCCCGAAGTCTCGTGACGATCTTCTGCGACATCGACAACCATCGATCCATGACTGCCACGGGCCAGCCCGTGGACGCCGACGCCGACGTATCGACGGAGCGGGGCTACGTCCTGGCCATGACGGCCCTGTTGCTGATCCCGATGATGGTCTTTGCCGCTCTGGCCGTCGACGTCGGTGGCTGGTATGCCCGTTCGAGCGAGATCCAGCGGGCCGCCGATGCCGCCGCCCTGGCCGCGGTGGTCTACATGCCCAATGAGGCCAACGCCACGGTCGCCGCCCTCGATGCCGCGGCCCAGAACGGGTTCGTCAATGGCCAGAATGGCGTGAGCGTCCAGGTCACCCGGGTCAACAGTCAGTCGGTCCGAGTCGATGTGACTGCCGACGGGGACTTCTACTTCGGTGGCGCGGCCGTGCAGGACGAGGTGTCGATCCAGCGCTACGCCACCGCCGAGTACAACCTTCCGGTGCCGATGGGCAACCCGTCCTCGGCGCTCGGTACCGGCAACCAAGCCCAGGCCGGCAACCCGGCCGATGGTGTGCAGCTGTCGGTCAACGCCTACTGCACCGGCCGGGAACAGGGCGACCAGATCTCGGTTCGCTGGCAGGGCTCCAGCTACACATGCCCGAACAACGGCAACGACAATCCGACCTACGATCCCGAAGGGTTCTACTACGTCATCGACTTCCCCGCCGGTGCGCTGACCCAGAGCTGGACCGTGCAGTTCTACGAGCCCGGGGTCTGCAGCAGCCGTGAGGACTCGGGCTACGGGCAGAACAATGGAGCAGCCCTGCAGGTGCGGCTCTACCAGGCCGACGACACCCGGATCACCGACGAGGACAACATCGTCGACACGAACCTCTGGCCGTCGCTCCCGTCCAATCAGCCGGTGAAGACGTTCGGCCTCAACGAGGGCTGCGTCCAGGCCAACGTCAACAACCGCTGGGTCTCGGCCTACCAGATCCCCTCCGGGGCCAAGCCCGGGCGTTGGATCCTCAACACCCGCACCCGAGCCGTGACGACCGAGCGAGGACTCAACAACTTCGCCATCCGGGTCGTACCGACCAACAACCTGAACGCGGTGTGCACGACGGCCAACGGTGTCAACCTCACGACCTGTCCTCGGATCTTTGCCAAGGAATACCTGTCGGTCTATGCCGCAGCCGACGACTCGTGGGGGGTGCCGATCCTGACCGCCGGCAGGCCGGCGGCGTTCTTCCTGGCCGAGATCGGACCCGAGCATGCGGGCAAGACGCTCGAAATCGAACTCTACGACCCGGGCGAGGGCATGAAGAACATGCAGATCGTGGCGCCCGATCTCACTCGTCCTTCGTTCACGTGGGAGACCACCGATGCCGCCCGGCTGGGCATCCTCGGGATCACCGACGATCCACCGACCGCGAACTCGACCTGCGCCACCAGTGCCTCGGCCAACGATCCGACCACGAACGTGTCTGGCAACTATGCGTGCCTGATCGTCGACGCCCAGCCGAACAACAACGGCCGTTTCCCGGTCTTCAACGGCGAGACGGTGCGCATCAAGATGACGATCCCGGCGAACTCGGGATGTGTCGGTTCGTACTGCTGGTGGCGTATCCGCTACGAGCCCAAGACCGGTGTCTCGGTCACCGACCGCACGGTGTGGTCGGTCCGAGTGATTGGCGACCCGGTCCGCCTGACCGAGTAGCCGAGTCGCTCGACGCAGCGCCGACCGGCGCGTCGACGGCCCGCGGTGAGGTCTTCGAAGGGGCGGGCGGCGGCGGTGGCCCATCGGGGGAGCGCCCTATCCTTGGTGGGTGTCCAACTTCGTCGACGAATCCAACATCTGTGCCCGGGCCGGCGACGGCGGGGCCGGGTGCGTCTCGATGCGACGAGAGTCCCACGTCCCGATGGGTGGTCCCGACGGCGGCGACGGCGGTTCCGGCGGCAGCGTCTGGTTCGAAGCCGACCACAACGTCGCGTCGTTGCTCGCCTTCCGTGATCACCCGCACCGGATCGCGGCCAACGGCACCCATGGGCAGGGGAGCGGCAAGCACGGCAGGAACGCCGACGACATCGTCGTGAAGGTCCCCGTCGGGACCACGGTCAAAGACCACGACACGGGCGAGGTGCTGGCCGATCTCACCCAGGTCGGCGATCGCTGGCAGGCCGCGGCCGGCGGGCAGGGCGGTCGGGGCAACGCCCGCTTCCTGTCCAACAAGCAGCGGGCACCCATGTTCGCCGAGCAGGGCGAGATGGGGGAGGAGATCTGGTATCGGCTCGAACTGCGCCTGTTCGCCGATGTGGCGCTGGTCGGCTACCCCAACGCCGGCAAGAGCACGTTCATCTCGGTGGTGTCCGCGGCCAAGCCCAAGATCGCCGACTACCCCTTCACGACGCTCGAACCGAACCTGGGGGTCGTCCGGCTCGACGACGTCACCCAATTCGTGATCGCCGACATCCCGGGTCTCATCGAAGGAGCGAGCGAAGGGATCGGCCTCGGACACCAGTTCCTACGCCATGTCGAGCGGGCTCGGGTCCTGCTGTTCATGCTCGATCTGTCGGCCGTCGACGGGGACTCACCGCAACGTCAGCTCCAGGTGTTGCGCAACGAGTTGGGGGCCTATCGGCCCGACCTGCTCGAACGACCTTCGATCGTGGTGGCCACCAAGAACGACGTGCTGAGCGTCGACGACTGGGGTGACGACCTCGACGTCGACTTCTCGATCTCGTCGGTGGCCCGACAGGGCCTCCAGCCGCTGCTGTGGCGGGCTGCCGAACTGGTGAAAGCCAGTCGCGACGCGGTCGACGAGTCCGAAGGCTTCGTGATCCACCGACCCGAACCGACCGGGATCGAGCTCGGACGGGAAGACGACGGGTCGTGGCGGATGCTCGGACGGGCCGCCGAGCGTGCCGTTGCCCTGTCCGACCTCACCGACCCCGGAGCGCTCGACTACATGCGCTACCGGCTCGAGAAGCTCGGCGTGAACAAGGCGCTCAAGAAGGCCGGCCTCCGCGACGGCGACATCGTGCACATCGGTGCGTTCTCGTTCGAATACGAAGAAGAGATGTAGATGCCGATCGTGGTGGTGAAGCTCGGGTCGTCCTCGGTGGTCGACGGGTCCGGCCGGATCGACGAGGCCATGTTGGCCAAGGTCGCGTCCGAGGTGGCCGAGGTACGTGCGGCCGGCCGGCAGGTCGTGGTGGTCACGAGTGGGGCGATCGCCGCCGGTCTGCCGCCTCTCGGGTGGACGTCGGGACCCCGGCCGAGGACGAGTCGATGCTCCGGGCGGCGGCCGCCGTCGGCCAGACCTCCCTGATGCGGGCCTACGAGACCGCGTTCGCAGCCGAGGGCATGCTCTGCGGTCAGGTGCTGCTGGCCCCCACCGACTTCATGCTGCGGCGTCGCTACCTGAAGAGTCGGGGAACGCTCCAGGCCCTCCTCGACCTGGGTGTCGTGCCGATCGTCAACGAGAACGACGCCATCGCCGACGACGAGATCCGGTTCGGCGACAACGATCGACTCGGGGCCCTGGTCGCGCACCTGGTCGAGGCTTCGACGTTGGTGCTGCTCACCGACACCGCCGGCTTGTTCACCGCCGACCCCCGCATCGACGAGTCCGCCTCGCTGATCGAAGAGATCGTGGCCATCGACCACGAACTCGAGTCGGCCGCAGGCGGGCCGGGTTCGGCCAACAGCACCGGAGGCATGGCATCGAAGCTGGCCGCGGCGAAGATCGCCACGTGGTCGGGCGTGCGCACGGTCATCGCCTCGGCCCGCCGGGAACGGGTCCTGATCGACGCCCTGGCCGGGACCCCGGGCGTGGGCACGGTGTTCCGAGCCCGTGACCGACGCCTCGGTGCCCGGAAGCTGTGGGTGGCGTTCGCGTTGCCCTCGAGCGGCACCATCATGGTCGACGCCGGCGCCCGCCGAGCCCTGGAAGAACGCAACGGTTCGCTCCTGCCGGCCGGGATCCTCGGGGTGACCGGGACGTTCGAGGCCGATTCCGCCGTCGAGGTCATCGATCCCGATGGCAGGGTGTTCGCCAAGGGGCAGGTCGCCTGGACCAGCGCCGAGGTCGACGCCCACAGCGGTCGACAGACCGGGTCGCTACCCCAACACCTGCCCGATGCCGTCATCCACCGAGACGACCTGGTGCTGCTGCCACGCTGAGGGCTCGCCCCTCCGTTCGGCGAATTGGTGGTGGTGGGTGCCGGAAACGGCATCGTGGGTCGCCACTTTCGAGGTGGGGCAACCCGTTCGGCGAATCGGTGGTGGTGGGTGCCGGAAACGGCATCGTGGGTCGCCACTTCCGTGGTGGGCCCGGGTGTTGGAGCGGCGTGAACGCGGCGCCGTCGGTGCGTGTGCCGGAGCCGTCGCCTTCAGCCGTTGCGGTCGAGATCTCGGCGGCGGGGAGCTGTGGCGGCGGGGAGCCCGCCGGATCAGGAGCCGGAGCCGTCGCCTTCGGCCGTTGCGGTCGAGGTCTCGGCGGCCGGGGCCGCCGCCTCGGCGGGAGCGGTGTCGAGACCGAGCTGGGCTCGGATCTCGCTCAGGCGGGCACTGGCCTCGACGTTGATCGACGCCTGCTCGACCTCGAGCATGCGACCCTCGAGCGAGTCCTCGTTGAGTTCGGCGGCACCCTTGGCCTTGGCGTAGCGGCTCTCGACCTTCTCGCGCACCTCTTCGAAGCTCGGCACGTCCTCGCCGATGGTCTCCGACAGCGACGACATGGCCTTGTTGAGCTGCTCCTGCATCTTGGCCTGGTCGAGCTGCGACATGAGCTTCTGGCGCTCGGCCAGCTTCTTCTGCAACGCCGCCGAGTTCTGGTTGACCGCAGCCTTGGCCTGATCGGCAGCCTGGGAGGCCTGACAGGTGAAGGGCCTTGAGGTCTTCGACCTCGCGCTCGAGCGAGATCATCCGGTTGGCGAACGACTCGGCCGCCCCGGTGTATTCGGCCATCTTCTTCTCGTCGCCCCGCTTCTGGGCGTCGTCGGCCATCATCACGGCCTGGCGTGCATTGTTGGCGACCTTCTCGTACTCCTCCATGGTGCGGTTGAGTCGGATCTCGGTCTGCTTCTGATTGGCGATCACGTTCGCAGCCTGTTCCTTCAGGCGCCGGTGCTGCTCGTGTGCCTCGGTGATGGCCTGCTCGAGCTGGACCTTGGGATCGGCCCGCTCGTTGAAACTGCCGGTGAGTCTCGCCGTCGTGTACTTCCACCAACGCTTGATGAGCTTGAACATGCCGGTGATGGTAACCGGCACGAAGCGGTGACGCAGGACAGATGGCCCGAACCTCACCGAACCCGGTGCGGCGAGCCGGTCCGGTCAGCCCCGTGGTCGCAGACCCTGGAATCGCAGGAGACCGATGTAGATGCCGATCCCGGCCAGACCGATGAGGATTCCGTTGAAGGGGGCCCCGAGCGGGAGCAGGATCTGGAGCAGCCACAGGGTGGCTGCGGTCCCGGTCGAGGCCGCCGTGACGGGAAGGATGAGGCCCGATGACAGGTGATGGCCGAGTCGGATCTGCAACGAACGACGGAGCAGGATCCACTCGACCCAGGCCGCGATGGCGGCGCCCAGCGCGATGCCGACCACTCCCATGCGGGCGACGCCCTCGATCGAGCGAATGTCTTCGGGGAGCGGGGCCCAGAACCCGACCGGCAGCTCCGACCAGCCGGTGACCTCGCCGCCCACGATGACGAGGCGGTCGAACTGGAACATGAAGGCGATGGTGAACACGGTCAGCACGACGAGCCGGATGACAGCGATCTGCGCCGGCTTGCGAACCTCACCGAGGGCGTAGAGGGCATTCTGGGTGATGCGGGCACTCATGGTGGCCGGCAGGGCGAGGGCGAACACGAGCAGGACCACGCCGATCAGGGTGGTCTCGTCGTCGTTGATCGGGGCGAAGCCGAACACGTCACTGGGCCACTGGTAGAGCGTCTCGATGATCGGTCGCGAGGCGCCGACGAAGACGGCGGCGACCAGGCCGGCCGGAAGGATCACCTTGCGCAGACCCAGTTCGACCCGGCGCACGACCACGTCGGCCCGGTCGGACTGGCGGGCCATCTCGGTGAGTTCGGTCGTGGCGACGCTGAATCCGAACAGGCTGACCGGCAGCAGATAGAGGGGCATGACGATGCCGAGGACGGCCAGCGCCCCCTGCGACAGCGACGCCGCGAGGGTGAGGTCGATGAAACTCGACAACTGGACGACGCCTCGGGCCCCGACGGCCGGACCGAAGCGACGGAGCACGACCCTGGTCTGCCCTTCCCGGCGTAAGTGGGGCGTGACGCCGTGGGTGAGCGCCCGCACCCTGGGGAGCTGCACGGCGAGTTGGGCCACGCTGCCGACCGTCACGGCGATGGCCAGGATCGTGGCCACCGTTGCCGTCGACAGGCCCTCGTCGAGGAACACCCCGATCAGCCCGACGGCGATCAGTGCCGCGATCTGGGCCACGTTCCACAGCACGGGAGCCACGTAGCCGAGGAAGTACTGGCGATGGGCGTTGAGGATGCCGAGGCACCACGCCGAGATGCCGAGCAGTCCGATCCCGGGGGCCGTGATCCTGGTGAGGGTGACGGCCTGTTCCTGGACCTCGGGCGTCAGCCGCCCCAAGGTCGTGATCGAGATGACCGGCCCGGTGGCCAGGACCATCAGGCCGACGATGGCGATGATCGCCAACGTGAGAAGTCCGAGCACCCCGCCGGCCACACGGCGGGCCTCGGCCTCGTCTCGGTCCTCGACGAGCTTGGCGTAGACCGGGACGAACGACGCCGACAGCGACCCCTCGCCGAGCAGGTTCTGCACGATGTTCGGGATTCGCATGGCCACCCGAAATCCCTCGGCGGCCACCGACGTTCCCAGCGAGGCACTGATCAGGACCTCACGGACCAGTCCGAAGATGCGGCTGAGCCCGATCCCGGCCGCAGCCCGATTCGAGCCGCTCATCCCGGCAGATGCCATCGGGGCCACAGGCTGCTCGGCGGCCTCGCCAGCGTTCACACGGCGCCACCGACGGGCACGCCGGCGATGTCCTCGGCCAGCAGTTCGATGAGCTGTTCGTCGGTTGGCGTCTCGACGTCGACCAGCCGCGTGGCCTGTCGGGCGACGGCACCCTCGAACAGGTTTCGGGCGAGTCGGCCGTTGCCGAATCCCGGGCCCCGTTCGTGGGCCCCGAACCAGGCGACGGCCGCGTCGGCGGCCCCCTCGGCGAGCTCGTATCGACCCTTGGCGCAGATCGACTGGAGAATGGCCAGCAGCTCGTCGTCGCTGTAGTCGGGGAACGTGACGGTCTTGGGGAAGCGGCTGGAGAACCCGGGGTTGGCGGCGACGAGCTCGGCCATCTCGCGGGGGTAGCCGGCAAGGATGACGACCATCGTGTCGCGCCGGTCCTCGACGTTCTTCACGATGGCGTCGATCGCTTCTCTCCCGAAGTCCTTCTCGCCGCCCCGCATCAGCGAATACGCCTCGTCGATGAGCAGGACTCCGCCGTCGGCGTTCTCGAACACCTCGGCCACCTTGGTGGCGGTCTGCCCGACGAAGCCGGCAACGAGCCCGCTGCGGTCGATCTCGGTGAGGTGCCCGATCTCGACGAGGTCGAGGCTGCGGTAGATCCGGGCCAGCAGGCGGGCCACGGTGGTCTTGCCGGTGCCGGGGTTGCCGCTGAAGACGAGGTGCTTGTTGGCGTCGATGACGGGTAGGCCGCGGTCGGCCCGGAGCTTCTGTACCCGGAGGAGGGCGGTGAGCAGTCGGACCTCTTCCTTGACCGCGTCGAGTCCGATGAGCCCGTCGAGCTCGGCCAGGACGTCCTCGATCGGTTCGGCCGGCACGGGTTCTCGCTTGGCGGCGGCTTCGGCTTCGGCCGCGGCAGCCTCGGCCGGTCGGTCCGTGACGGTGGTGGCCTTGGGTCTGCCGGTGTGGAGCCCGGCGAGCAGTTTCTTCTGGAGGGCGACGATGGCACCGAGTTCTCGTTCCGAGGGCCACTTGTCGAGCGAGATGACGGTGTGGGCCAGCGCCATGATCTGGTCGTAGTAGAGACGCCCGTAGGTGGTGCCCCGGAGCCGGTCGACGTCGCACAACGTGGCGAACAGCGTGGACGGTTCGTCGAGCCACGAGGCCCGGCCGTCGAAGATGGCACTCTGGCGGAGTTGGGCCGGCATGGCGTTGCCCGGCAGCAGATCGTGGGGAGCGAACGCCGCAACGAGAGCCCACAGTTCGTCGTCGGTGTGGCGCCCGTCGGCGTCGATCAGCGCACAACTGAGGTTGAAGGCCTCGACGACGGCGTCCTTGCGCAGGCGCTCGGTGTCGACCGTCGTGCCCGTGGCGGCATCGGTCAGGGCGTCACCGATC
This sequence comes from uncultured Acidimicrobiales bacterium, assembly GCA_963700755.1. GTDB lineage: Bacteria > Actinomycetota > Acidimicrobiia > Acidimicrobiales > SZUA-35 > JBBQUN01. Next base: position 34,595 of record CAVOYW010000009.1, on the reverse strand, counting down.
TGCCGAGCGAATTGGTCGACTGCTCGGCTCAGGCCCCGGTCCATAGCAGGCCGATGTTACTGGGGAACGGCCTCCCGGCGGGGATGACAACGACCCTTCGCGGCGGTTCGGCCGGAATCGCTTGCGGTTTCATCTTGACCGGGTGGTCAAGGGTGCTTGTAGGTTGTTCCCCATGACCCATCGATTCGACTCCGTCGATGCCGTCCGTGACGGTCTTCGTACGGTGGACTACCTGGCCGACGACTCCATTGCCGGCATCGCCTTTCTCGCCGATCGCCTGCAGCAAGCCGATCCTCGTCGAAGGTCCTGCCGGTACCGGCAAGACCGAGCTGGCGAAGTCGGTGGCCAAGATGCTCGGCGCCCGACTGATCCGCCTGCAGTGCTATGAGGGGCTCGACGAGTCCAAGGCGCTCTACGAGTGGAACTACAAGAAGCAGCTGCTCCGGATCCAGACCGAGGGCGACGAGACGCACCTGGGACGACATCCAGAACGACATCTTCTCCAACGAGTTCCTGCTCGAGCGACCGCTCCTCGAAGCCATCCGGGCCGAAGACCCGGTGGTGCTCCTGATCGATGAAGTCGACCGGGTCGAGGTCGAGACCGAGGCGCTCCTGCTCGAGCTGCTGTCGGACTATCAGGTGTCGATCCCCGAACTGGGCACCCTCGAGGCCAAGCAGATCCCGCTGGTCTTCCTGACCTCCAACAACACCCGGGAGTTGTCCGAGGCGCTCAAGCGGCGCTGTCTCTTCCTGCACCTCGACTACCCGTCGATGGAGCGAGAGAAGGAGATCGTGCTCACCAAGGTCCCCGACATCACCGAGAACCTGGCCGACCAGATCGCCCGCATCGTGCGCTCGATCCGCCAGCTCGAGCTCAAGAAGTCGCCGTCGGTCTCCGAGACCATCGACTGGGCCCGCACCCTGATCCTGCTTGGTATCGACCAGATCACGGCCAAGGACGCCACCGAGACCGTCAGCATCCTGCTGAAGTACCGCAGCGACATCGAGAAGGTGATCAAGGAGTTCAGCCAGAACTCGGCCACCCACTTCGAGCCGACGGCGAGCTGATGACCCCTCCGACCGACACCGTGGTGAGCCCCAACGGGTCGACCCCCGACGGGCCGTCGCCGAGCGTGCCCCTGTTCGAGTTGTTGGAAGGGTTCGTCCAGGACCTCCGCAACGCCGGGCTCCCGGTGTCGCTGTCGGAGAACATCGATGCGGCCAGCGCCGTTCGTCACATCCCCATCGAAGATCGCAACGCGTTCAAGTACGCGTTGGCGGCCACGCTGGTCAAGAACAACTCGCACTGGCGAACCTTCGAGACGCTCTTCGAGGTCTACTTCTCGCTGCGGGGCAAGGAATACGCGGTCGGCGACGAGTCGACCGATCCGTTCGCCGAGATGGACTTCGACGCCGACGGCGACCAGCCCCCGGGCGAGGGCGGCCAGGGCGGCGGCGATGGGCTCACACCCGAGGAACTGGCCGAGATGCTCTTCCAGGCCCTCCTGCGGGGCGACGACACCCTGATGCGGGCGATCGCCCGTCAGGCGGTCAAGCGCTACGCCGGAATGGAGCCGGGACGTCCGGTCGGTGGCACCTACTACCTCTACCGGACCCTGCGGAACCTCGATCTCGACGGGATGATGGAGCGACTGCTCGAACAGTCCGCGAGCAGGCGGGGGGCGAACTCACCCCGCTCGAGGAACGGCTCGAAAAAGACGAGTTCGATGACCGCATCGACAAGCTCAAGAAGGAAATCGAAGCCGAGATCCGACGCCGGCTCGTGGCCGACCGTGGTGCCGAGGCCATGGCCAAGACCCTGCGCAAGCCCCTGCCCGAAGACGTCGACTTCATGCACGCCAGCCGCGACGAGATGGCGGCGCTGCGCAAGGCGATCTACCCCCTGACCCGGAAGCTGGCGGTTCGCCTGGCCCGCAAGCGCCGTCACGGCCGCAAGGGGCCGCTCGATTTCCGCAGCACCGTGCGCCACTCGCTGAGCTACGGCGGGGTCCCGGCCGAGCTCAAGTTCCGGTACCCCCGGCCGTCGAAACCCGAGATCATGGTGATCGCCGACATCTCGGGTTCGGTTGCGGCCTTCGCCCGGTTCACGCTGCACCTGGTCTACGCCATCTCGGGCCAGTTCTCGAAGGTGCGCTCGTTCGTGTTCATCGACGGACTCGACGAGGTCACCCGGTTCTTCGAAGGGGTCGACGACATCGGCGAGGCCGTCCACCGGGTCAACACCGAGGCCGACGTGATCTGGGTCGATGGCCACTCCGACTACGGGCACGCATTCGAGGTCTTCTGGGACAAGTACGGCAACGACGTCAACTCCAAGACCACCGTCTTGATCCTCGGCGACGCCCGCAACAACTACCACGCCTCCCAGGCCTGGATCATCAAGGAAATCGAGAAGAAGGCGCGCAAGACCTTCTGGCTCAATCCCGAGCCGCGGGCCTATTGGGACACCGGCGACTCCATCGTGGGTGAGTACGGGGCCCACTGCGAAGGCGTGTTCGAGGTCCGCAATCTTCGTCAGCTCGAGAAATTCGTCGACAATCTGGTTTGATCTGCATCCAAAGGTGGCGAAGGGCACGAATACCCGGACGTGCAGTTGGCTATGGTTCTGGATCGACCCCGATCCGGAGACGCAATCGACATCGTGAGTGACATCGACACCCGTTTCGCGACCGGCGATCCGGTTGCCCTGCGAGACGCCTTCGACCTGCACGGGCCGCTGGTTCTCGGCATGGCCCGCAAGCTCGTCGGCGCAGACGCCGAGGATGTGGCCCAACAGGTGTTTCTTTCGGCGTGGCGAAGCCGCGAGCGGTTCGATCCGGCGAAGGGGCCGTTGGGTGCCTGGCTGGTGGGGATCACCCGGTTCAAGGCGATCGATCACCTGCGTGCGCAGGGTCGCCGTATCTCGACCGTGGGCGATGAGTTCATCGAACACGCTCCCGATTCGGGCCCGAGCGAGGTGGCACTCCTCGCCGACCGATTGGCCGTCTCCGACGCCTTGAACAGACTGCCTGACGACCGGCGCCAGATCGTCACCATGGCGTTCTTCGACGGTCTGACCCATCAAGAAATCGCGGACAAGGCCGGATTGCCACTCGGCACGGTCAAGAGTCATGTACGCCGGGCATTGCTGGCGCTACGCGCCGAACTGGAGGACGGTCATGGCGGGATCTGAGCGCGAACCCGACGGGCGCGACCGACACGCCGCCGATGATCTGCGGTCACTGAGCGACGACGACCTGTTGTCGATGTCCGATGTCGACTTCGATGCGCTGACGGCCGATGTCGTTGCGGCGCTGGCCCAGGGGCCGATCACCATCGAACCCGAGACGCCCTCGGAGTCGCTGTGGGAATCGATCGCCGGCGAGCTCGAACTCGACGCCGACCCGTCCGAGGGATCTGCGCACGGCGGTCCACACACGATCAGCACGACGCCCGTCTACGGCGTCACGTTCGATCCGCTCGGGTCGGGACCGGCTTCGGGGCCCGCCGCCCGGAAGGCGCAGGCCCGCTGGGGCGGACGCACGGCGTTCGTGACCCTGGCTGCGGCCTGTCTCCTGGTCCTGGTCCCACTCGGAATCGCAATCCGTGGCGGAGACCAGCAGGTCGAGGTGGCGGCGTCGGCCGATCTGAATGTCATCCCCGGGGTCGAAACGGCCCGGCCCGGTCACGCCGATCTCGTCCTCGAGGGCGACAAGGCCCTGCTCGAACTCGATGTCGAGGCCCAACCGGCCCAGGGCGAGTACCTCGAGTTGTGGCTGCTCGCCGTCGACGACGAAGGCGAAGTTGCCGATCTCGTTTCGCTGGGCCCCATCGACGGTTCGGGCACCTACGAGATTCCGGCCGATGTCGATCGCTCCCGGTTCACCGTGGTCGACATCTCGACCGAACCCGACGACGGCAACCACGACCACTCCGGCCACAGCCTCCTTCGTGGGGCGCTGACCGCCTGACCTCACCCGGCTCGGGGTCCCATCCTCCCGGTCCGGGGGTGCATCGCCGGCCTCGCCTGGAGGGGCCGGTCCCCGAGATCGAGGTGATCCACCGAGCACCGTCGCCATCGACCTGTCACACTGGCCCTCGCCCAGTCGGGGGAGGCTCGGTTGATCCATCATTTCCAGGGTTGCGAGCTCGACCCGACCCGCGTCGTGCTTCGACGGGACGGACAGGAGATCCACGTCGAGCCGCAGGTCTTCGACCTGCTCCTGTGTCTCGTGGAGCACCGTGGCCACGTGGTGCGCAAGGAGGAGCTGCTCGATCTCGTCTGGGGCGATCGATTCGTCAGTGACTCGGCGCTCACGACCCGGATCAAGTCCGCTCGGCAGGCCGTCGGCGACGACGGCACTCGGCAATCGATCATCCGGACCGTGCATGGCCGGGGCTACGAATTCGTCGCCGACGTGACAACCGAAACCGACCACGGGACCGACCCCGTGACCGACGAGCCATCGGTCCCGGTCGAGCAGGCTCACACTCGACCTTCGGTCCTTCCGTCGGCGATTCAGCCCCTCATCGGCCGCGACGGACTGCTCGATCGGCTGGAGGACGAACTCGGTTTCCACCGCCTCATCACGTTGGTCGGAACCGGTGGTGTCGGCAAGACCTCGGTTGCCTATGAACTGGCCCGAAGGGTCGAGCACCGCTATCGCGACGGAATCAACGTGGTCGAGTTGGTGACCGTCGTCGACGAGGAGAGCACGTTCGAGGCCTTTGCCACCGCACTCGACGTGAGTACCCGGCAGCAGACCTCGATCGACGAGTCCATCATCGAGATGCTCCGGTCGCGCCAGCGACTCCTGCTTCTCGACAACTGCGAGCATCTGATCGATCCGGTTGCCTCACTCGTCACGCGGATCATGCGCAGCGCTCCGGATGTCTCGATCGTCGCCACCAGTCGCGAGCCCCTGGCCATCGCCGGTGAACACGTGTGGACCGTGGAGCCGCTGGCCACGGTCGACCGCCATGTGCTCACCCACGAGGAGCTCGCTGCGGTCCCGGCCATCGCCCTGTTCATCGAGCGTGCACAGAGCGCGGATCCGGCGTTCCGGGTCGACGACAAGACCGCGGCGTCGGTGGTGGAGATCTGTCGGCGGCTCGATGGCATCCCCTTGGCCATCGAACTCGCCGCCTCCCGTGCCCGCTCGATCGACGTCGCCGAGATCGCCCACCGGCTCGACCAGCGATTTCGTATCCTCAAGGCCGTGCGTCGGGGTTCCGATCCCCGGCATCGCACGCTCGACGATGCGATCAGTTGGTCCTACGACCTCCTTCCCGACGACGAGAAGTGGGTCTTTCGTGCCCTCGCCGTCTTCGCCGGCCAGTTCGAACTGGCCGACGCCGAAGCGGTCTGCCGCGACGACTACGTCCTGGACCAACTGACGCGTCTCGCCGAGCGCTCGATGCTGGTCGTCCGGCGCCCTCCAGATGGTGGAACGCGCTACGAGCTGCTCGAAACGCTTCGTGAGTACGGACGCAACAAACTCGACGACAACCAACGGGTCGAGCTGCAGTCGGCCCATACGGATCACGTTCTTTCGCTGTCCAAGGAGGTCCGAGCCCGTCAGCAGACGTCCGACGAAGGCCCGGCGGTGGCCCGGGCGGATGCGTCGTTCGCCGAATTCCGCTCGGCTCAGCGGTTTGCGACCCAGATCGGGGACTTCGACCTGGCCTTCGAGCTCATCGGCTCGATCCACGAATACGCCATGCGGACGTTGCGCTACGAGGTCTTCGCCTGGGCCGACGCCACGTCGCTCGCCGCCGAAGGTGTCGGACCGTCGCCGCCTCCGCTCATCGCGGCCATCCGTGCCTACGGGGCATGGGTCCATGGCGATGTCGATCGGGCGCTCGAACTGGCTCTGCATGCTCGCTCCGTCGAGGCCGCACAGGGCGCGGTGCCCTCGGGTCTCGTCGAGCGAGTCATCGCCAACGTGTGTTACACGACCGGAAACAACGTCCGGGGGCTCGTCGAAGGCACCCGGATGATCGATCTCGCCCTGGAGTCGGGGAACGACTCTCGCATCGCCCATGCCTGCTACATGGACTCGGTTGCCGCCAGTTCGATGGGTGATTTCGACGATGCCAATCACAAGATGGAGCTGGCCCGTCTTGCTGCTCATCGAACCGGTAGCCCAACCGATCTCGCGTCGGCGTGGGTGGCCCAGGGGTTCGCAACCCGGCACGACGACGACGCGGCGCTCGACGCCTTCGACAACGCCGATCGACTGGCCCGGGCGGCTCGGAATCGCTGGATGAGCGGGTTCGCCCGGACCGAGGCGTGTGGCCTGCTCGTCCATCGAGGCGACGTCGACCGAGGATGTGAAGGGCTGGCCGAGCTGGTCGATACCTGGTTCCGGGCCGGCGAATGGTCGCATCAGTGGACGACGCTGACACGCTGCGTGATCGCACTCGAGCGAATCGGTCGACTGGACCTGGCCGCCCAGGCGGTGGGCGCGGTCGAGAAGCACACGACGTTGGGTTGCCCGCCGGCAACGGTCACCGTCCGAGCGGCTGCATTCGCCGCCCGCCAGGCGCTCGACGATCGGTTGGGCGAGGAACGCGCCCTGCACGAACGGATGGTCGGCGCGTCGTCGCCCGTCGCCGACGTCGTCCACCGGACGAGGAACGCGCTCCTCGGACGCTCCACGTCGTCGTGACCAGGTCGCAGTGGTGCCCTCGAGGTGATCGACCCGGTGTCAGATCGTCTGCCGGACGCGTTGGTCGAGGTGGTCGTGCAGCGACGCCGCGAGCTCGATGGCATCGGGCCCGACTCCGTCGATGAAGCTCGATTTCCGGCGCCGCATGAAGGGCTGCCCCAGCAGGAACAGGCCGGGCACCTCACACCGTCCACCCTCGTGGGCGAGGCGGCCACGCCGGTCGAAGGCCGCCGGGTCGAGCCATGGGAGGCTCGGCCGATAGCCGGTCGCCCAGACGACCGACGAGAATCGTGCGAGTGGCAACTCGGTGGGCAGCGTACCGATCCGCGTTCGCGGTGGTCTCGTCGGCTCCGGGAGCTCGTCGGAAAGGCCGCGTTCCGAGACGAATTCGTCGATCCTGTCGAGCAGGCGGTTCTGCTTCAGGTCGGCGTTGGCGATGAGGTGTGATGACCCCCCGGAGAACTGTGCCCGGGTTCCGGCAACGTGGAGGAACTTCCCGACGATTTCGATGCCGATGTCGGTGAGAGCGTTGAGGTCGAGTGTCCGACCTTCGGGGCTGCCGATGAGCTGGAGCGAGGGGAGCCGTCGGGCTCTCGTCAGGTCCTCGACCTCGTCGAAGCGCTCGTCGAGCTGGCCGATGGCATCCATCCACCAGTGGATGTCACGTCCTCGATAGCGGCGTGGCAGGCGAACATGGTCGCCGACCGCCAGGGTCACGGGCCGGCCGCTGCGGTGGAGCTCATCGGCGATCTGGGCGCCCGAAGCCGAGGCCCCGACGACCAGCACCTCACCCCCGTCGAGTTGGTCGGGATTGCGGTAGCGCAGGGCATCGAGTTGACGGACCTGCCGGGGCAGGTGCTCCGCCACGATCGGAATCCTGGGATCGCTCGATGCCCCGGTGGCGATGACAACGCAGACGCAGGTCCACGCACCGTGGTCGGTCGCGACGTCGAAACCGGTGTCGGTCACCCGAACCTGCTCGACCGTGGTATTCGGCTGCACCGGAGCCGCGATCAACCAGCGGTAGCCCTCGAGGTAGTCGATGACCTCGTGCTTGGTCATGTAGCCGTCGGGGTCGTCACCGCAGTACCGATGTCCCGGGAGCCGGCTCATCCAGTTCGGGGTGAGCAGGCGAAGCGAGTCCCACCGCTCGCTTCGCCACGAGTTGGCAACGGTCCCCTTCTCGAGTACGACGTGTTCGATCGAACGGTCGGACAGGCAGCGACTCATCGCCAGACCTGCCTGACCGCCACCGATGATCACCACGGGTGTGTGCATGGGAACCGCCTCTCCTCCCTCGGTCCCCTACGCCATTCCCACGCTGATCGAGGTCGGGTTCGACACGATGTCGAAGACCGGTGACCGCTTCTGGGATTGGGCGACGAGCGCCTCGATGTCGGCGTCGGATGCATCGGCGTCGATCGCGAAGCTCACCTTGATCTCGCTGAACCCGTTGCGAACATCACCGTCGATGCCCAGCATCCCCTGCAGGTCCATGTTCCCTTCGACCGTTGCGGTGACCGACCGCAACTGGATGTTCCGGTTCGACGCCACGGTGGCCACACCGGCCGTGAGGCACGAGGCCAGGGCGGCCAGGACGACCTCGGTCGGGGTCGGTCCGTTGTCCTCGGAGGCGAAGATCTCGGGATGATCGGCGTCGATGGTATAGGCCTGCCGGTGGGAGTGCTCCTGGGTCAGACCGGAGAAACTCGGGAAGGTGGTACGGCTGTGGGTGCCCGTCACCCAGCCGCACGTCGCCCGGAACTGGAACGCGGCGAGTTCGGGGGCATCGGTCAGGTGCTGGCGGGCCCCGAGCAGCGCCTCGATGTTCACGCCGTTGTCGACGGCTGGGGATTCGGTGCTGGTCATCTGGTGGTCTCCTTGGTCGGCCCGCTGTGGGCACGTTGCGGTTGTGCAACGGTTCCCACCCTCGACGACGGTGCCGGCCAAGTCGTGGAGAGCAGGTGGTCGGCAGCTGAATCCCGGGATTGAGCGCATCTCCACGTGTTCTTCATGACTTCAGGAGTGGGTGGGCACACGATGTGTCCATGACGACAGCAACCAGCGACACCGCAGACGGCCACTCCGGCGAACCCGCACACGATTGGCGTGAAGCCGGTGAGGCATGGGGTCATGCCGCGAACGACTGGTCGAGCCTCTACGAGCACTATGCGATCGACGTCATCGTCGCGATGTTCGGCCGGGCCGGGGTGGGTCCGGGCACGACCCTGCTCGACGTCGCCTGTGGATCCGGACTCGCGGTCCGTCTCGCCGCGGCGATGGGTGCTCAGGTCGCCGGAATCGACGCGGCCGAGGATCTGATGGCGATCGCCCGGGCGCGCACTCCCCGGGCCGACCTCCGGTTGGGGTCGATGTTCGAGCTGCCGTGGGCCGACGAGACGTTCGACGCCGTCATCTCGGTGAACGGGGTCTGGGGTGGTTGCGACGAAGCGTTGGAGGAGGCTTTCCGGGTTCTGCGGCCGGGCGGGACGCTGGGCATCAGCTTCTGGGGCAACGGCACACCGAACGATCTCCGCAACGTCTTCAAGACGTTCGCCCGCAACGCCCCGAGACAGCACTTCGGCTCCATGGTCAAGCTCAACAACATCGCCAAGCCCGGCACGGCCGAGGACATGCTCGAGGCGAGCGGCTTCGAGGTGCTCGAGCGGGGACAGCGGGTGTCGGTGATCGAATGGCCCGACGCCGAGCTCGCATGGCGGGCGGTGTCGAGTGTCGGCCCTGCCGTACCGGCACTCCGCACCGGCGATGTCGCACAGATCAAGGCCGAGGTGCTCACCGCTCTGGAGTCGTGCCTGGACGATCGCGGGATGTACCGCTTCTGCAACGACCACCAGTTCGTCATGGCCCGCAAGGCCTGACTGGAAAAAGGGCGGTGTGAGACGAAGCGGTCGATCGCTCGGGCCGTGAACACGTTCACCGTCGGAGCCGGGTCGGCCCCGAGGTGGGAGGCGGTCAGGCTTCGATGAACTCGCTCAGGCGGAAAGCGAGGTCGAGGCTCTGGCCGGCATTGAGCCTCGGGTCGCACATGGTCTCATAGCGTTGATTGAGGTCCGTCGTCGTCGATGCGTTCGGCGCCTCCGAGGCATTCGGTGACGTCTTCCCCGGTGAGCTCGACGTGGATCCCGCCGGGCCAGGTGCCGACCTCGCGGTGAGCGGCGAAGAAGCCTTCGACCTCGCCGAGGATGGCATCGAAGTGACGGGTCTTGTAGCCGCTGGTGGCGGTGAACGTGTTGCCGTGCATCGGGTCGCTCGCCCACACGACCGGGTGGCCGGCGTCGCGGACCGCCTCGAGCAGCGGGGGGAGTCCGGTGCGCACGTTGTCGACCCCCATTCGCACGATCAGCGTGAGTCGGCCGGGGTCGCGGTCGGGATCGAGTGCGCCGCAGAGGGCGACGACCTCGTCGGCGGTTGCGGTCGGACCGATCTTGCACCCGATCGGGTTCTTGATGCCTCGGAAGAACTCGACGTGCGCGCCATCGAGCTGGCGGGTCCGTTCCCCGATCCAGACCATGTGGGCGGAGCAGTCATACCACTCGTCGGTGAGGGTGTCCTTCGCTGGTGAGGGCCTCTTCGTAGGGGAGCAGGAGGGCTTCGTGGCTGGTGTAGAAGTCGGCCTCGTGGATCTCGGGGTGTTTCGAGGAGATACCGGCTGCCTCCATGAAGCGCAGGGCCCGGGTGATCTCGGCGGCCAGGGCGGCGTAGCGCTGCCCCTCGGCCGAGGCGGCGACGAACTCCTGGTTCCACGCCTGCACCCGGTGCAGGTCGGCGAACCCGCCCTTGGTGAATGCACGCAAGAGGTTGAGGGTTGCCGCGGACTGGTTGTAGGCCCGCAGGAGCCGACGGGGATCGGGTGTGCGGTCACCGGGCGAGAAGGGCAGGTCATTGACCATGTGGCCGAGGAACGAAGGGAGTTCCATACCGTCGATGGTCTCGGTCGAGCTGCGACCGTGGTTTGGCGAATTGTCCGGCGATGCGGCCGACCTTGATGGCTGGCACCCCCGAGGAGTAGGTGAGGGCCACGGCCATCTGCAGGATGACGCGGAGCCGGTCTCGGATGGCGTTGGCATTGAAGCCGTCGAACGATTCGGCGCAGTCACCGGCCTGCAGGAGGAACGCCCGACCGGCCGCGACCTGGGCCAACTTCTCCTTGAGGTCACGGGCCTCGCCGGCGAAGACGAGCGGCGGATAGCGTGCCAGTTCCTTCTCGACCTGCTCGAGCTCGGCCGTTTCGGGCCAGATCGGCTGATGCTTCGCTTCGAGGGTGCGCCACGATCCAGGGTTCCAAGTCACCGGTCAAGTGTTCCCGGCCGGACGCCGAACCACAACCGAGTTACCGCGAAACGCAAAACCGCCGCCCCCGGAAGGGAGCGGCGATTCGATCGGTCACCTGCCGATGCGAGTTTTCGTGCCAGGCGAAATTTCGAGATACGTCCGAAGCACCCTCAGGGCTGAAGAGCTTCAGGCGGCGTCGAAGTCGGCCATGACGTCACCGGCCTGGTCGCGCACCGCGCTGACGGCTCGCTTCACCAGGCGACGAGCGGCCTCGGCGGTCACGCCGAGCTCTTCGCCGACCTCACGGTAGGACCGCTTGCGACCGTCGTTGAGGCCGAAGCGCTGCTCGACGGCGTAGCGGGCCCGTTCGTCGAGGACGTCGAGGAGGTCGGTGACCATCTGTTCCTCGGCCCGGGCCATGACTTCGACCTCGGGGCCGTCGTTGGAGTCGGGGAGGAGGTCGACGAGCTCGTTCGAGTCGTCGTCACCGATGGTGCGGTCGAGCGAGGTCGGCGTGGTGAGCCGATGCAGCCGAGCGTGCTCGTCGTCGAGTTCGTCGCCATCGCCGGCGACCTGGCGCAGAGCGGCCCGCAGGGAGGCCGACCGGTCGCCGGGCAGGCGCACCAGGCTGGCCTTCTGGTCGAGCGCCCGGCCGATGGCCTGGCGGATCCAGAAGGTGGCATAGGTGGAGAACTTGAAACCCTTCCGCCAGTCGAACTTGTCGACGGCGTGCTCGAGCCCGAGGTTGCCTTCCTGGATCAGGTCGAGCAACTCCATGGACGGCGGGAGCGGGTAGCGGCGGGCGACGCTGACGACGAGGCGCAGGTTGGCCCGGATGAAGCGGTCCTTGGCCCGTGCGGCTGCCCGGGCGGAACGGCGGTTGGCGGCGGTGTCTTCGCCGGCATCGATTCGATCCTGGGCCTCGCGGCCCTTCTCGATGATCTGGCTGAGCTCTCGCTCTTCGTCGGCGGTGAGAAGGGGGACAAGTCCGATCTCGTTGAGGTACTGACCTACTGAATCACTCATGGCGCGGTTTCGTCTCGTTGGGTGAGCGGGGGGAACGGGGGGATGGAGGTTGGGTGTCGGCGGGTTGGAGCTGGTGCTGGAATGGCTAACATCAGCGAAACGGCGATTCGTGTGAGCTTCGGAATCGAGGGGCTCGGCGGGCACCGGACTGATGTGAGGGGACCTCAGGGGTCTAACCACGCGGACGTCCGTCCAAACGACCGTTTTACTACAGATTATTCCCATCCGTCGAGTGTTAATCGTCACAAGACCGACGTCCGCGCCCGGGGAGCGACGTTCGACGGAGCCGGCCGGTGCACCCGACCCAGCCCTGCGATACTGACGGGGTGTTGTCTCCCGACCCCTCTTCAACAGGCGATCCGTCGCGTTCTCGACGCCGGATCGGTCTGTTCGGGGGAACGTTCGATCCGCCACATCTCGGTCATCTGGTGGCGGCCGAATCGGTTCGTGACGGGCTCGGCCTCGACGAGGTGAGGTTCGTCGTTGCCAATGAACCATGGCAGAAGACCCACGACCGGGCGATCACCCCGGCCGAGCGACGGGTCGCCCTGGTCGAGGCCGCGCTCGACGGGGTCGACGGTCTGGCGGTGTCCGATGTGGAGTTGGCGATCGGAGGCCCGAGCTACACGGTGGTCACGTTGGCGGCGCTGTCGGCCGACGAGCCCGACATCGACTGGGTCATCGTGGTGGGGGCCGACGCCGCAGCCGGACTCGATACCTGGCATGACGCCGCGACCCTGGCCGAGATGGCCGAGGTGGCCGTGGTCAACCGGCCCGGAGACGATGGTCGGCCACCGGCCGGCTGGCGGTGGCGGTCGGTCGCCATGCCCCCGATCGGGATCTCGTCGACCGACATCCGTGATCGGGTGGCTCGGGGAAGGAGCATTCGCTTCCTCGTCCCCGCCGGCGTCGAGCGACTGGTCGCCGACTGGTCGCTCTATCGTCGACCGGAATGATCCGCCCGGTTGCCACGCTGCCCCCCGGCGAACGAGCGCGACTCGATTCGGCGCCGGTCGCCGACGAGCACTCGATGGGCGACGGCTCCGATGGTCGGGCTCGACAGCCCCTCTGGTTCGTCCTGGTCGAAGTGCTGCTCGTCGTGTTGGTGCCGGTGCTGGCCTACGTCGGTTCCCAGGAGTTGCTCGACAGCCGAGCCGGCACCTTCACCACCTTGGCCGGCCCCACCGATCCGGGTTGGCGGGCGATCGTCGAGCCGACCCCGGTGACCGTGGTGGCCGAACTGGTCGATGGTCGGTTGTCGGGTCTGGCGGTGATCACCCAGCCCGGTTCGGGCGAGGGGGGAGGAGCGGTGATCCTGGTGTCGCCCGAGACCCTGTTGGCCGACGGTCGGACGCTGTCGAGCCTCGGCGCCGACGAGGCGATCGATGCGGTGGGTGCGACCATGCGACTCGGCATCACCACTCGGATGATCGTCGATCGAGCCGACTGGTCGAGTGTGCTGGGTGATCGACGGTATTCGATCGACAACCCCGATCCGGTCCCCGGTGATGGGGTGCAACCGGCGATCCCCGTTGGTGTCGTCACGATCGATGCCTCGACCACGGCCGGATTTCTCGGGAATTCCACGGCCGATGACGATCCTCGTTCGTTGGTGTTCCGTCGTCGGCTGTGGTGGGAGGCCGCCCTGGCCGACCCGCCCGCCGGCGATCACCCCTTGAGCGTGCTGCTTCGCCAGGTCGGGGAGGGCAATGGCTACGTGGTCGACCTCCCGACCGAGCCGACGGCAATCGGTCTCGATCCGATCGACTCGGCGGTCGAGGCCCTGGTCAACGAGGTTGTCCCGCTGCCGTCGGGCTCGCAGCCCGACGATCGGATCACGATCCGGGTGGTCGATCGCAGCGGCACGCTGGACACCCGGGCCATCGCCCTCGAGCTCGGTCGCCGGGGATTCGAGGTGACCGAGATCGCCAACGCGGCGGTGTTCGACGACGGCCCGACACAACTGCTGGTGCCCATCGATCGGGCGTCGGACTCACTGCGCGATCTGGCGGTGAGCTTCGGAGCCGCTACCGTTTCACCGGATCCGATCGAAGAGACCGGCGACGACACCGTGGTGTTGCTCGCCGGATCCGACATCGTCCTCGAGTGAACGAAGGTCGAATGGTGAGTGCCGAACACGACGAAGAAGTCCGGGCCTGGGTCCGAGCGGCGATCAACGCCGCCGACGACAAGAAGGGCGGACGGACCGAGGCGTTCTTCGTCGGGGAGGTCATGGGCATCACCGACTGGTTCGTGGTGACCTCGGGGTCCAACCCCCGTCAGGTGCGCGCCATCGTCGAGGCGATCGAGGAAGAACTCACGCTGATGGGGGGCCCGAAGCCGCGCAGCATCGAGGGGCTCGACGAGCTGACCTGGGTGCTCATGGACTTCGGCGTGTTCGTCGTCCACGTCTTCCACACCGAGGCTCGTGACTACTACGAGCTCGATCGGCTGTGGGACGACGTCCCACGGCTCGAGCGCATCGCCTGAACCCGGCCTCGCGGCGTCGACTCAGAGGGCGCAGGCCGAGCGCGGCAGTTCGACGATCGGGTCGTCTCGCAGCGTGTCGTAGTCGAACATCGTCGTCCAGTCACCGGCGCCGACGAGCACCACGCCGTCCTTGCCCGGTTCGCAACAGATGTTCCAGGCCACGACCGTTGCGTTCGGGGCAACCTCGGTGCGTTCGGTGACGTCGCCGTCGTCGAACGAGACCACCACCGTTGTCGGACACGGATTGGTGGCGAAGATCGTGATCGACTCCGAGCAGGCGGTCAACGTGGTCAGGGCACCGAGCGCGGCGAGTCGTCGCAGGCGGGTGCCGGACCTGGATCGCATCGGATCCCATCGGCCTCGATGCGACAGTCGAAAGCATTTCTCGCCGGTCGCACCGGTCAGACGACGACGTTGACCAGCTTCGGCAGGCGGATGATCACCTTCTTCGGTGTGGTGGTGCCGCCCATGTGCTGCTTCACGGCCTCCGACGCCAGGGCTGCGGCCTCGGCGTCGGCCTCGCTGATGTCGGCGGCGACCTCGAGCCGGTCTCGGACCTTGCCGTTGACCTGCACCACCAGGGTGACGGTGTCGGTGACCAACAGGGCCGGGTCGTGGATCGGGAACGGTTCGAAGGTGATGGTCGTGGTGTGGCCGAGCCGAGACCACAGTTCCTCGCCGATGTGGGGGGCCAGCGGGGACAGCATGACGACCATCGGCTCGACGACTTCGCGGGGTGATCCGCCGAGTGCCGCCGACTCGGTGGTGAGCGCGTTGTTGAGCTCGATGAGTTTCGAGATGGCGGTGTTGAAGCGCATGGCCGCCATGTCGTCGTCGACGCCGGCGATGGTGCGGTGCAGGATGCGCCGCAGCTCGTCGCTGGAGGCCGTGTCGATCACCCGGCTCGCGCCGGAGTCCTCGTCGACCAGGTTGCGCCACACCCGCTGCAGGAACCGCATCATGCCGACCACGTCGCGGGTGTTCCACGGACGGGAGGCGTCGAGGGGGCCCATGGCCATCTCGTAGAGGCGGAACGTGTCGGCTCCGAACTCGTCGTACATCTCGTCGGGGGTGACGATGTTCTTCAGGCTCTTGCCCATCTTGCCGTATTCGCGGTGCACGGGGACGCCGTCGTGCTCGTAGCCGTCGCCGACTTCGACCACCTCGGCGGCCTCGACCGGCTGACCACGGCCGTCGCGGTAGGCAAAGGCCTGGATGTAGCCCTGGTTGAACAGGCGGTGGAACGGTTCGAACGAGCTGACGTGGCCCAGATCGTAGAGAACCTTGTGCCAGAAGCGGGCGTAGAGCAGGTGCAGGACGGCGTGCTCGACGCCACCGACGTACAGGTCGACGCCGCCGGAGTGGCCCTCGTATTCGGGCCCCATCCAGTAGCGCTCGACCTCGGGGTCCACGAAGGCGTCGCCGTTGGTCGGGTCGAGGTAGCGCAACTCGTACCAGCACGACCCCGCCCACTGGGGCATCACGTTGACTTCGCGGCGATAGGTGGTGGGACCGTCGCCGAGGTCGAGTTCGACGTCGAGCCAGTCGGTGGCCCGGGCCAGCGGTGGGACCGGGTCGGTGACGTCGTCTTCGGGGTCCATGGCCGTCGGCTTGAAGTCTTCGAGCTCGGGCAGGGTGACGGGCAGCAGCCGATCGGGGACGGCGTGAGGATTGCCGTC
The DNA here is from genome assembly GCA_963700755.1 of uncultured Acidimicrobiales bacterium. Taxonomy (GTDB): domain Bacteria; phylum Actinomycetota; class Acidimicrobiia; order Acidimicrobiales; family SZUA-35; genus JBBQUN01. The sequence continues at coordinate 18,436 of CAVOYW010000009.1, read as the reverse complement.
GGCGTCGTAGACGATCGGGAACGGTTCGCCCCAGTAGCGCTGGCGGGAGAACAGCCAATCACGCAGGCGGTAGGTGATGGTCGATTCGCCTCGACCGACGGCCTCGAGCCAGGTGTTGATGAGGGCCACGCCCTCGGCCACGCTCGTGATGCCGTTCAGGTCGAGCGGGTTCTGGTGTTCGAGGTTGGCCGAGTCGACGTAGGGGGCATCACCGATGTAGGCGACCGGCCAGGCCGAGGTGTCGAGCGTGGGTTCGATCCCGTGTTCGGCGAACCAGGCGGCCGGGGGTTGTTGGATGGCGACGATGTCGAGGCCGAATTTCCGGGCGAACTCGAAGTCTCGCTGGTCGCCGCAGGGGACGGCCATGATGGCACCGGTGCCGTAACCCATGAGGACGTAGTCGGCGACCCAGACCGGGATGGCTTGGCCATTGACCGGGTTGATGGCGCTCGATCCGGTGAAGACGCCGGTCTTGGCCCGGGTGTCGTCGGTGCGGTCCTGTTCGTCGATGGATGCGGCTTTGGCCACATAGGCCTCGACCTCGAGTTGACGTTCAGGGGTGGTGAGCGTCGTGACCAGGGGATGTTCGGGGGAGAGCACCATGAAGGTCGCCCCGAACAGGGTGTCGGGTCGGGTGGTGAACGCCTCGATGTCGCCGGCCGGTGCGGTCGAGGGGGACGCAGTGTCGGTGTTGCCGAGCGCAAAGCGGACCAGGGCGCCGCTGCTGCGCCCGATCCAGTTGCGCTGCATGATCTTGATGGCCTCGGGCCAATCGAGGGCCTCGAGGTCGTCGAGGAGGCGATCGGCGTAGGACGTGATGCGCAACATCCACTGCTTCATGTTGCGCTTGAAGACGGGATAGTTGCCGATGTCGGATCGGCCTTCGGCGGTCACCTCTTCGTTGGCCAGGATCGTGCCCAGTCCGGGGCACCAGTTGACCGGGGCCTCGGACAGGTAGGCCAGGCGGTGGTCGTCGATCACCCGGCGTCGTTGGGCCGGGGTGAGGTCGGCCCAGGCTCGGCCGTCGGGGGTGGGGCGGGTGCCCGATTCGAAGGCGCGGATCAGTTCGTCGATGGGTCGGGCCCGATCGGTGTCGGAGTCGTACCAGGACCCGAAGATCTCGAGGAAGATCCACTGGGTCCAGCGGTAGAAGTCCTCGTCGGTCGTCGACACGCTGCGCCGGGCGTCGTGGGCCAGGCCCAGGCGACGCAGCTGGCGGCGCATGGTGGCCACGTTCTGCTCGGTGTTCACCCGGGGATGGACCCCGGTGTTGATGGCGTGCTGCTCGGCGGGCAGGCCGAAGGAGTCGTAGCCGAGGGCGTGGAGGACGTTGTGGCCCTTCATGCGTTTGTAGCGGCCGAAGACGTCGGTGCCGATGTAGCCCAGCGGGTGGCCGACGTGCAGGCCCTTGCCCGAGGGGTAGGGGAACATGTCGAGCACGTAGAGCTTGGGTCGGCCACCGACGAGTTCGGGTTGGGCCAGGGGTCCGGCCGGATTGGGTGCCTCGAAGGTGCCGTCGGCCTCCCAGACGTCTTGCCAGTGGGTCTCGATGGTGTTGGCGAGGCGGGCGTCGTAGCGGAACGGCGGCAGCTCGCCGCCTTCGTGCACCTCGGTGCTGGGGGGAGCGGTGGCGGGAGACTGGTCAGAACCCATAGATCGCCATGGTAGGCAACCGTCCCGGCGGTTCGGTTCCAGAATCTGGGCCGGACTGGTGTTGGTGGCCGGTGCTCAGTTGGTACGATCTCAACTTCGGAATCGGGCCTCGGCGCGATTCCGTACCGCATGTGCGGGGCTATAGCTCAGTTGGTAGAGCGCTTCCATGGCATGGAAGAGGTCAGGAGTTCAATTCTCCTTAGCTCCACGGCGAAAGCCCAGGTCATCGACCTGGGCTTTTTTCGTTTTCGTCAGCCGATCGGGCCGAGTGAGTTACGGAGTGAGTTACGCCGATTGCACGTCGGCCGACGTTGGTGGACGTCCCCGGGCACACGCCATGGCTCAATTTGGTGGGCGGGACTGGATACGCGCTTGGAGAACTGGGGTGGGCTCTCTGTCGACGAAGGTCGACCATGTCGGGCGCTGTCGTTCGTGCGGCCCTCGCACTGCGTCAGTGGCTTACGACATCGTCCGCCGACGTGCGAGGCACGAAGCGGTCGCCCGCTGTGTCGCCGTGACGAGTCGTTGTTCGAGGCAGGTCAGGGTGCGCTCGTGACGATGGCGGAGATGTAGGTGGTGAGTGTGCGGCGGGAGGCTGCAGCGGCGGCTTTGAGCTCGATCCAGGTGTGGTCGTCGATGGCGATGCGGATGAACCGTGTGGTTCGTGTGTCGTCGGTGCGGATCGTGTTCGTGGTCGGGCGAGGCGACGGGTTGTTGGCGTGTGCGGTGAGGACGGCGCCGAGGTGGTCGCCGAGTCCGATGCCGGCGACGCTGGCGTGCTGTCGATGTCGTTCCCAGGTTGTGTCGTCGACGGTGAACCGAGCCGGGCGTTGTGATCGGCGGCGGGTGTCGTGGTCGGTCCACCACGTGTCGGCTCGTTGTTGTTCGGCTGCGTCGAGGCGCCCGTGCAAGGCGCGTCGGGTTCGTTCGACGGCTGCGGCCGAGGCTCGTTCGGCGTCGAACGCTTCGATGACGCGTCGAGTCATCCCTGCTCGTTCTCGGCGGAACACCAGACCTGCTTGTACGTGACGCAGCCATGTGCAGGCGGCGTCTCGGGAGGTGTCGTTGAGGGGTGGGGCGGGAACGGCGTCGAGGGCGGTGTCGAGGAGGGCTTCGATGTGTTCGGCGGTGATTCCGCTGCTTCCCCTTCGGGGAAGTGGCGAGTCTGTGCCAGTCATTTCGAGGTTCGGTGGTGCAGCGCTCGGGGACTGCGGATCCGTCGGCTGCGATGCGAGCGCAGGGTCGACGGTCATGGGTGATCCGAGTCGGGGCCGGTGTGGTGGAGAGGGCACATGATTGGTTTGGGGGTGTGGCGGTCGAAGACGATCAGTCGCCCGAGCAGGATTGCGGGTAGCGCGCCCCGGCGGACGCGTCCGTAGGCGATGTTTCGGGCCCTGCCGAGCATCCTCGCCGCGTCGGACCCCGATGCCTGGCTCAGTCACGACACTGAATGGACGATCTCGGTATCCCAGAGCCGGCTGGTGGTCTGGGAGGATGTTGAGCACGACGACAAGCCAAGGCACCTGCTGAACGTCAGCCGAGAGAAGATTGAGGAACTGTGGCGGCGACTGGCGGCAGGCGACCTCGCTGCGATCGAGCGAGAGAACTGGCGGTCGGGCTACGGCGGTGACGAGCACTGAACCAGGATCTGAAAGGATGCGCTCGTCAAGCTGGCGTTCGCGAGCGCAAGGAGGCCTTCACGAGCGACTACCGAACGCAAGGGCAGAACATCGTGTCGGCGTGCCAGAGCAGTGCTTGCACCGGCATGGCTGAACTCCACCACCGGAGCGTGCTCCCTACCACTCGATGCAGAAACCAAGTTCCCTGCCCCAGAACGCGGGCCATGGGACGCACGGCCGGCGCGAACCGCGGCGAAAGCCGCTGGTAGAGCAAGAACGTGACTTCGCGCCGGTGATACCGAGCCGCGTCCGGGTGAGGCCTGCGGTGTTCGGCTTACCAGTCGGGGTCGATCAGATTTCCGATCGGGTGTCGCCCGCCACGCAAGGCAAAGCTCATGTCGGGTTGCACAGCCCCGACTGTTGCATCGCTGTCGAACAGTTCCATGGCGAGCTCGGCCGCATGCATTGGGGTGTGTATCTCGATGCGCGCTCTATCGGCTGGGCGTGTGGCTGCCATTGTCGAACCATCGACCGAGTTCGCTCCGAAGTCGGTGCCGGTCGGCCCCGGAGCGAAGAGCTGCGCTCGCATCGGACGGTCCTGGCTTGCAAGCTCCGCCGCGAGCCCTTCGGTGAGCGCCGTCACGAAGAACTTGGATGCGGAGTAGGGAATCGTCCCCTCGAACAAGGCATAACCCGCACCCGAGGCGACATTGATGAGTCGGGCGGGCCGATCGTGGTTCGAGCTGCTGAATGCGGCGGTCAGTACCGCCACGGCGTTCACGTTCAGCGAGATCATCGATTGCAGCTTGGCCATGGGCATGTTCCACGTGTAGTCCCAGTGGCCGAGCGCTGCGTTGTTGATCAGCACATCGACTTCGAGTCGCGCGAGGTCGTTCGCCAAGCCTTCCACTTGAGTCGGGTCGGCGAGGTCGACCACCCGGTAGTCGGCGTCGCTCGCTCCCAGGTCGACCAGCTCGGAACGCAATCGCTCCAACAACGCTTGTCGACGTGCGACCACGACAACTTCATGCCCCCGGGCGGCGAACTGCTTGGCAATCGCAGCACCGATGCCACCGCTTGCGCCTGTCACCATGACCCTGGACATTCGCACTCCTCGTCTCAGCGGGTGGGAGATTCGTATCTCGGCAACCCTAACTTGACGGTCGAGGCGGTTCCCTCTTGATAGCGCCGAACCCGGCAAGCACTGAGGTGGCCAGCCGCGATGAATGGCGCGCAAACCACGGCGGAGAACATGTGCGTTCCGCTAGCCCCGGGCTCAGCCGTCGCGTGCCACTCGATATTCTCCGAACCCAACGTGCCACCGGCCACCACCGATCCGGCCTCTGTGGGAGGTCAGACCGACCGTGGGCTAGCGCATGATCACTCTTTGGAGGCAATCGGGCCCTTCCGAGAACGGCAGGCACACGAGGGCGGGGTGACCCATATCGCTCGGCAGGTTTGCCCCGAACCCTGCCCCGACCGCCGGTTCGAGGTCCAGCCCAATCCGTGGCGAACCGGCACAGATGCAACGGTCGCTGGAGGCCTCCGGACGCGCGATATGGGACGGTTGGCGTCGACCGGCGCTCTCGAGAACCGCCATTCCGGGGCCGCCAGTTGATTCGCCGCCTCGCAAACACCACAGCTAGTAGTACTACGAGTACTACTGAGGTAGCATCCCAAGGATGAAGGTCAGCGTGAGCATCCCAGACGAAGACGTCGAGTTCCTCGACAACTACACCAAGAACCACCGGATCGCCTCCCGATCTGCAGCGCTCCAGCGTGCCATCCGCCTACTTCGTGCTTCCGAGCTGACCGACGCCTACGCCGCGGCATTCACCGAGTGGGCCGATGATCCCGCCAACGACGTGTGGGACAACGTCGTTTCCGACAGCTGATGCGCCGGACCGAGATCCGACTCGTCAACCTCGATCCCGTGATCGGCAACGAAGCTGCAAACACACGCCCGGGTGTGGTCGTCAGCAACGACGGCGCCAACACCACCGCAGCACGACTCGGTCACGGAGTCATCACCATGGTGCCAGTCACCTCCAACACCGATCGCATCTATCCATTCCAGGTTCTGCTGGCAGCAGAGGAAACCGGGCTCTCAGTCGATTCCAAGGCGCAAGCCGAGCAGGTCAGGTCTGTCGCGATCGAGCGTGTCGGCCCGGTCGTCGGGACACTCGGGTTCGATCTGATGGACCAACTCGATGACGCACTCCGGCTTCACCTGGACCTGTAGAGCCTCGGTGATCGAGCCTTCACCAAGCAGCGTGAGCGCATCGAAAATCTAGCCGGCCCTCACACCACGCCATGCCCCACTTCGCCGGATCGGGGCCGCACGTTTCTTTCGCTGCACGGCAGTTGAAGGCGCGCCTGGCCGACGATGGCGGTAGGTCTCGATCGACAAGTCGCACACTCGCGGCGGGGCCGGGCGGTCTCGGTGTGATTCGCTCGGCCATCCGGTGGTCATCTCAGTTGGTTCGACGATCAGATCGATATCAGATGATCCGATCTGATGACCGAGGTGACAGCGACGGAGGCATCAAGGCGCTTGGCTGACCTGCTCGATGGCGTCGAGCATCGAGGCGAGCGCCACACGATCGTGAGACGGGGGCGCGTCATCGCTCAACTCGAACCAGCGGCCGCCACCAGCGGAGCTGAGGTGAAGGCCCTCCTTCGGCGACATCGCCTCGATCCGGACTGGAGCGATGAGCTCGCGACGTTGCGCGACCAACTGGCGACGGAGGATCGGTTCTGACGCTGCTCTTGCTCGACGCCAATGTCCTGATCGAGGCCGAACGGGCAGCGACGACGTCGAGAAACAAAAGTCCAGTTCAGAGCCACTCCGGAGGACGTCGATGGCCGTATGCGAACGTGAATTTCCTCCATGGCACTTAAGAGGTCAGGAGTTCGATTCTCCTTGGCTCCACGAGTCCCCGATGAAGGCCAGGTCAACGACCTGGCCTGTTCGCTTTTTCGACCGGCCGCTCGGGCTTCGGGTGATCTCGACTTGGTGCGGTGGGATCGGCATCCGATGATGGTCCGCGTCGGACCATTCGGACCGTCGAGCGGGTTCGCGAAGGAGTGATCGACGAATGAGTGCTTCGGATCAGGATGTCCCGGCGGAGGACGGTGGTGAGGTGTTGGCCACGCTCGGTGACGGCCGGGTGATCTCGGCCGACGGCGAAACGGGTCGCGCCGTGATCGAGTTCACGTGCGCTCCGACGATGTGCCACTCCGGCGGTGTGGCCCAGGGCGGCTTCGTGACGGGTTGGATCGATTCCGCCATGGCCCATGCCTGCATCGCCCGCTACACGACCGACTACTGGATCGCCACGCTGGAGGTGAAGGTGAGCTTCTTCCGGCCGGCGACGCCGGGACGGGTCGTTGCCGAGGGGTGGATCGAACGGGCCGGAAGGCAGACGGTGTTCACCGAGGGTCGACTCCTCGACGGTGCCGGAGAGGTCCTCGCCAAGGCGAGCTCGACGATTCGACTGGTCCCGAACCGGGTCTGACCCCGGCCGCCCGTTTGCTCTGCCGGCGAGAGCGTCTGTGGAGAGTGCCGGATGTTGAGGGGAGCAGGGTGTCCGGCCCCCGGCTCGCTCACCGTCCATGTGGTTGACTGGTGGCTTCATCGACCTGATGGAGGTCCGCGATGAACGTGACGTTCGAACCGCCGGGGCCGGGTTTCTGGGAACTCGACCGCTCGCACTTCGCCGGTGGCTCCACACCACTGATCCAACCGATCGTCACCGATGCCACCGAAGACGCCTACCGCAAGGCGTGGCCGCTGCTCGGGGTTCCGGCCGAGACCATTTCGATGCGGTTCGTCAACGGGTTCACCTACACCCGCCTCCGGCCGCTGGTGCAGCCCGACAAGCCGTCGGCCAAGGCTCCGCCGACGCCGTTGCTCAAACTGGTGGCACGCCTTCACCCCGAGTTCCGTCGGCGCAATCGGGCCGCAGCCGCGGCGCTGGCCGAGTCGCCGTCGCCGCCCGAGATCGAACGGTGGCACACCGAGATCCGGCCGAGGATCGTTGCCCAGAACCTTGCGCTGCAAGACGTCGAGCTGGCCGACCTCGACGACCCGCAGCTCGCCGATCATCTCGACACGCTGGTGGCCCATCTGCGCAGCACGTTCGAAGAGCATCATCGACTGCACTGCTACGACCTGGGCCCGATCGGGCAACTGCTCCACGCCGGGCGCCGGTGGGGGATACCGGCGGGCGAGATGGTGCAGGTGTTGACCGGCGCGTCGCCGTCGACGGCGGCCCCGCGCGAAGCGCTGGCCAGGATCCATGCCGGCCTGGTGGAAGCGGGTGTGAGGCCGAACACCCTCGACGACGTCATGGCGGCGTCACCGGCGGTGGCGAGCGAACTCGGTGACTACCTGCGCTACCGGGGGTCGGTGCTGTACTCGGGTTACGACCTGGACACGCCAACGCTTGGTGAGTCGCCGAACGTGATTCTGGCCACGATCGAGGCTGCCGGGCGCGAGCGTGGTCGCGGTGACACCGCGGAGGCGACGGCCCAGGTGATCGAGGGATTGCGCCGGCGGGTGCCTGCCGGCGATCGCGACGAGTTCGACGAATTGCTGGCGATGGCTCGCACGGCCATGGATCTGCGTGACGACAACGGACCGATCACCGCGGAATGGCCGACCGGCCTGCTGCGCCTGGCCATGCTCGAAGCCGGGCGGCGGCTGGTTGCCGCCGGTCGGCTCCACGAACGCGATCACGTGTTCGAGCTCGACCGGGCCGAGCTCGATCGGATCGTCCGCTCCGGGAGCGGTCCCTCGGCCGACGACCTGGCCCAACGTGCACGGGAACGGGCGGCGCTACGGGCGCTCGACCCGCCCCGCACCCTTGGCGAACCAGAGGCGGCGCCGCCGATCGACGCCCTCCCGGGGCCTCTCGCCCGGATGGTCGAGATGGTCGGCGTGGTGATCGCCGAGCTGGGCATGACCAATGACCCGGTGGCGCCGGGGGGTCCCGCCCGGCTCGCCGGGACCGGGATCGGAGCCGAGCCGATCGTGGGCCGGGCCCGGGTCGCCGAGACAGCCGAGGAGGCGTTCGATCTCCTCGAAGACGGCGACATCCTGGTCACTCGGACCACGTCGCCGGCCTACAACCTGGTCCTGACGCTCGTCGGGGGTCTCGTGACCGCCGAGGGTGGACCCATGTCACACGCCGCGGTCCTCAGCCGTGAGCTGGGCATCCCGGCCGTCGTCGGTGCTCCCGATGCCATGACGGCGATCGACGACGGCGCCACCGTCGAGATCGACCCCCGGGCCGGAACGGTTCGGGTGATCGACGACTGAGCCGGCGGGGACCGGTGTAACTCATGCTTGGTTGGCTCGTCCTCACTCCGACCAACGAAGGAGACCACCATGAGCTACACCATCACCGACGCCGAATCGCTGGCCGACAAGATCGCCGGACTCGAGCTGACCGGCGCCGAAGCCGCGGCGCTCGGCGACCTGATCACCCGGGCCAGCGGCGACGACGTCCAGGGTTACCTGGGCAACTTCGAGATCCAGGATCTGATGAAACCCGACCCGAAGGTACTGCGAGGCGGTATCACCCGCGGGTTGGGGTTGGACACCGGCACGTCCGATGGGTTCATGAAGCTGGGCGACATCAAGGGCGAGTGAGGCGGCGGACTGCGGTCACAGCACGCGGGCGGCCACCTGCCAGGCGATGACGAGCAGGCCCAGCAGTCGGCGCCAAGGATTGACGCCGTGCCGGAGTTCGAGCCAGGCCCAGTAGACCCAGAGTCCGCTCGTCGCCCATCCGATGATGTCGCTCGGAACCGAGCCGTCGTCGAGGAACGGGCCGATCACCCAGAGCGACAGGACGGCCCACAGCGGCCAGTTCGGGAACTGGGCGATCGTGATCTCGCCGGTGTCTCGGTTCTCGAACCACCAGCGGAGGGAGCCAACTCGCACCGGCTCAGCATGGCACGTCCACCGTGTGAGACCTGGGTCGGCGGCGCAGCCTCAGCTCGGGTTGCGTTCGGCGAGGAAGGCCCTGGGCCGTCGCCTCGGGGGCACACGCCAGCCAGGCGTCAGGTCGACGGCGTCGTCGAAGGAGACCATCGCCTCACGTTGATGCGACGGCACGAGGCGCCGCCCGGCGCCGTCCGGCCATCGGTCTACGGCTCCAGGATCGAGCCGTTGAGCTCGATGAGTTGCCCGGCCCGGAGGCAGGCGCCGAGCGTGTGGTCGTCGTCCCAGTCCACCCGGTACGCGAGCTGGATCGTGGGGGTCCGATCGAAGTCGATGACGGCGGCCGAGGAGGGTGCCGGTTCGTGGAACGACGTGGGTTCGTCGCCGTCGAGGCCGGCGGAGCGGTGCTCGGAGAGGGCAGCCGCAATGTCGGCACGACATCGGTCGTACTCGGCCGGAATCGTCCTGGCGAGGGTCAGCGCGTCGGGATCGGGCCCCGAACGCGACCCGAGGACGGTCAGGGGGATCTCGCCGTGGGGTTCGATGCGGATCGTACCCCGCCAGGCGCCCCGCGATCGTTCCAGGCACCCGAGCTCGGGATCATCGAAGGCTTTGGCTCGTCCGAACATGGTCGACCTCCGAATCGGACTCTAGACCCTCGGCCGATCTCCGGACCGTCCTCGGACCGTCAGAATGCTCGAAGATTGGGGTCATGATCGGCTCAGGGAAACGTGTCCCGCCGTTCACGGCCGGGGCATCGCGTCGTCATCGCGCTCGACTTCACTCGCGAGATGCCGTCGAACCACACGATCGAGCTCACCACACCGAACCGTGGCGCACCGGATCGGAGCCGTACCGGCGGCGGCCGGCTCGCGATCGTTTCCGACCGTGCCCGGGTCGTTGGATGGGCGGCACGACCGGTGCACGGCAACGAGAGATGATCCCCGACATCCTCCAGACACTCACGACCCTCGAACCGGCCGCTCGGGTCCCGCGAAGGTCGATTCCCCATGCCCTGCGCCTCTCGAACGTCGTCAAGGAGTTCCCGGTGCGGCGGGGGGAACCGGTTCGTCCCGCCGACGGGGTCGATCTGACGATTGCGAGGGGTGAATTCGTTGCACTGCTCGGGCCTTCGGGTTGCGGCAAGAGCACGATCCTGCGGCTTGCGGCCGGCTTGGAACGACCGACGTCGGGAACGGTGCGGGTCGGTGGCGATGCGCCGGGCTGCGTGGCCCGCCGGCACGGACTCGGGTTGGCGACCGCCGACGATGCGCTGAGGTCGTGGGCGACGATCGAGGCCAATGTCGCTCTGCCCTTCCGGTCGACGCAACGTCGAGTCGACCATGCTCGGGTGGCCGAGCTGCTCGAGGTCTTCGGCCTGACCGAGTTCGCCAACGCTCGTGCTCGCCACGTCTCCGACGACCTACGACGGCGAGCCTCGATTGCTCGGGCCCTGGTGCTGCAACCCGGGCTCCTGTTGCTCGACGATCCGTTCGATGCGCTCGACGCACGTGGTCGGCGGCGGCTCGTCACCGAGTTCCGAAGGGCCTGGGCCCGGGAACCGGTGAGCACGCTGTTCGCCACCAACTCCGTCGACGAGGCGGTCTACCTGGCCGATCGGGTCGTGGTCATGGGTCCCCGACCGGGTCGGATCCGGACGGTCCGCACGATCGACTTCGAACGCCCCCGCGGACCGGAGTTGTTCGAGTCGCCGGACTTCCGCCGTGTCGCCGACGACCTGGTGGGGGCTGTCGGCCTTGCCGGGGAGAATGGCCCCGCCGGGGACCAACCTGGGGCTGGAGACGACAGCGGGGCGGACGGCGACGGGGTCGTCGACCTCCGCTGAGGCGGCGTCGGACCGGGCTTCACCGCTCCCGCTCTACAGTGATGGCGTTTGCGCCCCCATCAGCGTCACCGAGGAACCCACCGCATGAGCAACGAAGAACCCAAGGTCGCGTACTTCTGCATGGAGTACGGGCTCGACAACGACCTGAAGCTGTACGCCGGTGGCCTCGGCATCCTGGCCGGTGACTACCTGAAGGGCGCCCACGACGAGGGGCTGCCCATCACCGCCTTCGGCATCAAGTGGAAGCAGGGCTACACCGATCAGTACGTGGCCGACGACGGAACGCCCTACGACAGCTACCGCAACCGCGACTACGACCTGGAGGACACCGGGGTGACGGTGTCGGTCACGATCCGGGACCGTGAGGTGAAGGTCAAGGTCTGGAAGACCGAGGCCTACGGGAACTCGCCGCTGTACCTGCTCGACACCGACCTGGAAGAGAACAACAGCGACGACCGCTGGATCTGCGGCCAGCTCTACGGCTGGTTCAAGGAGGAGCGGCTGGCCCAGGAGATCGTGCTCGGCGTCGGCGGCGTGCGGGCCCTGCGGGCGCTCGGGATCGACGTCGACGTCTACCACTTCAACGAGGGTCACGCGGTCCTCGCCGCGCTCGAGCTGATCGAGGAGCACAAGTCCGAGGGCCTCGAGCTTCGAAGAGGCGCTGGCGCAAGACCCGCGAGCAGGTCGTGTTCACCACCCACACCCCGGTGCTCCAGGGCAACGAGAGTCACGAGCTGCGAACCATGGAGTTCATGGGTGCCTTCCTGGGCCTGACCGGCGAGCAGATGGTCCGGATCGGTGGCGACCCGTTCAACATGACCGTGGCGGCGCTGCGGGTGTCCCGCAAGTCCAACGCCGTCGCCATGCTGCACGCCGAGACCGCCAACAAGATGTGGCAGCACGTGGCCGGTCGCAGCGAGATCGTCGGCGATCACCAACTGCATCCACACCCCGACCTGGGTCGACGACCGGATCACCGCTGCGTTCGAGGCCGGCGAGCCGCTGCTGCCGGTGCACGACGACGATCAAGCGCGAACTGCTCGACTTCATCGAGGACCGCACCGGCGCCACGTCTGCGCCAGGACCGGATCCTCATCGGGTTCAGCCGGCGGGCGGCGCCCTACAAGCGCAGCGACCTGATCTTCACCGACCGGGACCGCATCGAGCCGTACCTGCAGAGCGGTGACCTGCAGATCGTGTTCTCGGGCAAGGCCCACCCGCTCGACGACACCGGCAAGGGCATCGTGACGCAACATCGTGGCCATGATGCGGCGAGTACCCGAACGCCGTGGTGTTCCTCGAGAACTACGACATGGAGATCGGCCGGATGCTGACCCGCGGCTCCGACGTCTGGCTCAACAACCCGCGCCGGCCCCAGGAGGCGATCGGGCACGAGCGGCATGAAGGCCGTCGATGAACGGCGTGCTGAACTGCTCGATCCTCGACGGCTGGTGGCCCGAGGCCTGCATCGACGGCGTGAACGGCTGGCAGATCGGCGACGGGTTCGAGTCCGACGACGACGACGAGCTCGACGCCCACGATCGGGCGTCGCTCTACGACGTGGTGCTCGACAAGGTGCTGCCGACCTACTACGACGACCCGGACACGTGGGAGCAGATGATGCGCTCGAGCATCGAGACCACCGCCGAACCCTTCGCCGTGAAGCGCATGCTCACCGACTACTTCACCAAGCTCTACCGGACCGACGGGGCCTGAGCCGAGCGCGCCTAAGCGGCGACGAGTTCCCGGGTGTCGATGCTGCGGACGGCGATCAGGTCGGCGGTGCGGAACGAGGCGACCCGGCGGGACCACGAATCGATGACGGTGCGGCCCGAGCCGACGGTGAAGAACGTGGTCAGGGGGCCTTCCTGCTGGTAGGCGTCGGCGGTGATGTGTTCGACCCGGCTGCCCGTCAGTTCCACGGTGTATGCCTGCATCGTCGACCTCCCAATCGTGTTCGTGTTCCCACCATGAACGCTCGCCCCTGTGGGGTACAAGAGGACAGCCCTGTGGATTGCGCATTCTTTGGTCGGGAACCAGGTCGATGGCCCGCACGTCCCAGTGGCATGAAGTCACTCCTGGTCATGATCGTCGCCGCGGTGCTGGTGGGTGCTGCCTGCGGTTCCGAGGCCGGGAGTGAGGGGCTGGAACGGACGGCGACGTTGGTGGTCACGGCATTGGCCGGACCGACCTGTCCGGTCGAGACCGATCCTCCGACGCCGGGATGCGAGCCTCGTCCGGTCGATGGGGCGACGATCGTGGTGAACGACGGCACCGGCTCGGAGGTCGCCCGCGCGGTGACCGGACCCGACGGGGTGGCGGTCATCGCCGTTCCCCCCGGTGACCTCGTTGCCGTTCCCCAACCCGTCGAGGGCCTGCTCGGCACGGCCGGAGCGATCGAGGTGACGATCGCCGACGGCGGCACGCTCGAGGTCACCGCCGACTACGACACCGGGATCCGCTGATCGGATGGTCTGTCGGGCGTCGATTGCTCGGACGATCGATCACTCGGTGGTTCAGCCGGCTGCCGAATCCGAAACCATGGCCGGGAGGCGGCTGCTCAGGAGCCGGGCGATCTGCTCGATGGCCTGGTCGTCGAGATCGCCGGGCTGGGATGCCAGCTCGACGAGCTTCTTGGCCCACAGGATCCAGACGCCCCGGACCGTTCCGGGCTTCGCCAGCAGCGGCCACTCGCTGTTGGTGAAGCACAGCGCCGAGTGGATCGGGGTCTCGGCGAACGAGGTTCCGGCCAGCGCGGCGTAGACGGCGTCGGATTGCCATTCCATGCCCTCGACGGCGTTCATCCGGTTTCGGCCGTTGACGAAGAGCTCGATGTCGGGAACACGCCAGTGGCCGACATCACGGCGTTCGATGCGGCCCCGATCGTTCTTGGCGTCGACGATCCAGATGCCGCTGGGGCCGATGATCAGGTGGTCGATGGTGCCTCGGGTGCGGGGCACCTTGCGGTCGTTGAGCACCACGATCGGAGCCGGGAGGTCTCGGGCCAGGCGGTTGGCCAGCGCCCGTTCGCCGTTGGCCCCCTTGGCCCAGGCCGACGTCGATTGCGGCTCGGTGGCGAGGAGTTTGGGCACTGCTGACCATCGGCTTCGGTCGTCGAATTCTTGAGCACCATCGGCGGGTGACCCGAGTGGTCAGACCCGAGCCGGACGCAGGGAGCGCTCGGCGGCGTTCAGGTCGTCGAGTTTCCACCAGAGGACGCCGGCCGCGACCGCCATGAGCAGGATCGATGCCGGACCGATGGCGACGGCGCTCCCGACGAAGGATCCCGTGGCCACGCCCCCGGTGAGGGCGAGTGCCGGTCGGGCCAGTCGCTGGGCCGATCTCGTCGCGCCGAAGGCTGCCGCGAGCGGCACGGTGAAGTACGCAAAACCGAGGAGCAGCACGCTCGAGAGTGCGAGTGCCAGCCAGCTCCCGACGAGGGCGCCGACGACACGGTGATGGGTCTGCAGTGGTTTGGTCATGGAGGCATCGTCGACCGCAACCGGTCGCCCGGCATCGGGGAAGTCCCGATGGGCCGAGGGGGGTCGCGTTGACACGCCCGTGGGCGCGTGGGGTGACACAGGCCTTGGCTAGGGTCGAACGGAGTTCGACTTCACGTCGATTCGGGCACCGGCCCCAGATGAACATGGGTGGTGGTCCGACGGAGGCCGGCGTGGCCAACGCACTGATCGAGGTCGAAACTGAGCTGCTGGCATTGGTCGGGGTACGCGGTGCGGCGAAGCATCGGATGCTTCGCCTGTTGGCCGAGTATGACCGGCTCGGGGGTTGGGTCGCTCACGGAGCGACGTCGTGTTCGGTGTGGTGGGCCGAGGCCTGTGGCATCGAACAGAGCACGGCTCGCGAACACCTGCGGGTGGCCCGTTGCCTGGTGGATCTGCCCGAACTCGACGAGGCGCTGGGGTCCGGTCGGCTGTCGTACGCGAAGGTCAAGGTGGTCTCGCGCCTGGCCACGGTCGACAACGTGGGTGAACTCATCGAGTTGGCCGAGCCGTGCCCGGCCGGTCGTCTCGGTGTTGCGCTGGCCGTCTGGCAGCAGGGCAACGACCACTCCGATTCCCGCTCGGCGGCACAGTTCGACGCCCGCAGGCTCTCGTGGAAGACCGAGCCCGACGGCATGGTCACGTTCACCCTGCGGTTGCGGCCCGCCGATGCGAGCAGGCTCGGAGCTGCCGTTGATGCGGTCGTCATGAAGGCCCGGTCGCCGGCCGGCGGCTCACTGGGCCAACTGCGGGCCGACGCGATCCTCGAGCTGCTGACCAGCGGGGGAGCGATCAAGGCCGAGGTGGTCGTCCACGTGAGCCAACGGGCCGACGGTCGCCATGTCGCAGCGCTGGCCGACGGAACGCCCGTGCCGAACGCGCAGCTCGGCGAAATCCTGTGCGAGTCGAGCATTCGGGCGTTGCTCCATGATCGCAACGGCACGCCGATCGATGCCTCACCATTGCGACCCGGTCCGACCACCCGACAGCTGCGGCTCCTCGAGACCCGAGACGCCCACTGCCGGCATCCCGGCTGCCGAGCCCGCACGTTCCTCCACGCCCACCATGTGATCCCCCGCTCGCGTGGCGGCCCAACCGTCGTCGACAATCTCGTGCTGCTGTGCTCGTTCCACCACCGGATGCTCCACGAGCTCCTGGGCGGCGACCACGACGGGTGATGTTCGGCAACGGCGCGCCCGCGGGCGCGCCGGCGTCGGTGGCCCGTGCCTTGTGGGACCCGATGTCACACCCCGCGGCTACAGTCGAACGGAGTTCGACCAACACAGTTTCGGCAGCACTCGCAAGGCAAGCTGGAGATCTGGGGCGGTCGAATGTTTCGCGTCCCGGCGCGTGATGGCGCGCCCGTGGCGCGGATGGGACGGGTCAATCGACCGTGATCGTGGCCACAACGCCCGAGTGATCGGTGAGCACCACGCCATCGGGTGTGGTCTTGGGCCATCCCTCGGCCCGCGCCCGCAGGGTGTGCCCCGTCGGGGGAGCGGCGCAGACGTGGTCGATGGGCGGGAAGTCGAGTTGGCCGGTGGGGATGCGTTCGGTTTCGGTGAGGCAGTCGAGGTCTGCCGAAGCGAGGGCTTTTCGGAGCTGGGCTCGACCATTCTTCGTGCCGTAGTAGTGGGGGCCGCCCAGGTTGTGGTTGAGGTCGCCGGCCACGACCAGCAGAGCGTCGGGATATCGCGCACGAAGGGATCGCCATTCGCCGGCTTGTTCGTCGACGACCCGGTCGAACTCCGACCAGTTCGTCTTCGGCGGGTCGTCGTGGAGGCCGTCGGCGTGCCAGGGGAGCACGGTGCCGTAGACGACGATGCTCAGCCCGGTCGTCGTGACCACGCGAGCGCATGCGGTGCGCGACGGGTCGGTGGTGGCGATCCGTTCGGCGATCTCGAACCTGGTCCAGATCGTCGTCCAGCGCCCGCCGTTGTCCGGTCCATGCCGGTCCTCGGTCGACACCGACCCGTAGGGGTGGGGGAGCGCCAGGTCGTCGTTGGTCTCGGTGAGGACCCAGATGTCACAGTCCCGTTCGGTGAGGATCTCGAGTCGCCGCCGGTTCTTCTCCGGACCCTTGGCGAATTCGACGTTCCAGGTGCCGACGCGGACGGGCGAGCGAGGACTGGCTGGTGTCGACATCGGGGCAGTTCAGCATGTTTGCCCTGTTGGTATGCAGTTGGTGCGGCAAGCCGCCGAGCCCCGCAACCGCGGCCTGGGGTGGGCAAGGACCAACCGAGACTGCTTGATCGCGCCAGGAGGCCCTACAGGATCTGCGAGTGGAGAGTCGCTCCGTTGGAGAGTGCCGATGCCTGCCGCTACTCGAGCGCGGCCGCCGGGGTGGCGAACTGGCCCAAATATTCCCAGACATCGGTCTCGAGCATGACGAAGAGATAGTGATCGCCGTGGCGGTCGATCTGGCTGAAATCGAACCGGCTGTTGGGTCCGAGGCCGACGGCGATCTTCACGTCGAAGGCCACGCCGTCGAGGATCCGATGCTTGGCGAGTGCTCGGCGGTACTCGTCCCGCCAACGCTCGTTGGCCCAGCGTTGGCGCTTGGCTCCGGTGCCGGCAGCAGCGGTCGTCAGGGTGGACGAAACGGAGCATGTGGCCTCCTCATCGCCTGGCGGTACCACCGCTGTCAAATGCGCTTCGCACTCGATCGGTTGGTGAATCGTCATCGGGCCAGGTCCCTCGGATTCTCTTGATGAAGTCGGGGATGACGATACGGGAGTCGACGGGCCGGCACATGGGTCGATCGGCCCGATCTGGCAGCAGCTTTCCGAAGCGCCGCTCCGACCTCGTGTCCGCCGGCAACGCGAGCTGAAGGTGAACTCCGAGTCGGTTCGATCATCGGGTCCCCAACCCTCGTCGCTGATGGTGATAGCAGCAGGACCATCGAACGTCGGTTGGATCGGGAGGTCTTTGACGGTGGGCGGTGTTCCCAGGCTCGGCGCCATGTTCGAGGGATGTGCGCTGGCGCAGCCTCGGCCCGATCTTCTTCGTGAGTTGCACGGCCAGGCCGTCTTCCGCAGGCTGGCCGAGGCTGTGCTCGTCGGAGTGGAGCAGCGACACCTGAAGGTGGGCGGACCTTGGAGGGTCGAGGTCATCGAACCCCTCTGCCGGCGCCGATCTCACCTCCGGCTGAGCTCGGCCTCAACGCCGTGCCGGTACTCGGGGCTCCGGTGCTGCGTCCGACGCGCGCCTGCGGGCAGCGCATGTTGGCTCGATCGCTGAGCTCCCGGACCGAATGTCGCCGCCGACGGCTACAGTCGAACGGAGTCGACCAACGCAGTTCCGGAGTCACCCGACGATGGGTTCCGAGGATCTGGGGCGGTCGACTTCTCGCGTCAGGGGCCATGCTGGCGCGCCCACGGGCGCGTGCTCGACGCCACCGACGAGCCCTCACGGGTCGCCCAGCCCCGTACTGGCCGAACTGCTCGACCAGTACGGGGCCTGACCGGCCTACCCGAACCCGATGCACGCCGCCGTGTGCACCCGGTGGACGAGCCGGCCGACCACTCAGCCGTGCTCCGGAGAGCCCGGCCGATCCCGCCCCGTCCGATCCCGCCCCGTTCGATCGAGCTCGGCCCGGTCGAAGAGGGTGTCCTTCCAGGCTGCTCGCTCGTGCGGCCGCAGAGTCCGGTGCTCGGCAACGGCCGACCCGGCCACGTCCATGGCGTGGGCGACCCCGTCGGCGTCGGCGATGAAGTTGCGGACGTTGCCGGCCCGCATGTTGAGCGAGGCCCCGGTGGAGAACGCATCCTGGTTGGCCCCCAGGAACAGCACCGTCCAGCCCGACTCCTGCCGAGCGTCGAGGGCGGCCGCGACCGCCGGCCCGTCGAAGTCGGTACTGGCGTTCTCG
>CAVOYW010000008.1:0-923937 GCA_963700755.1 uncultured Acidimicrobiales bacterium | reverse complement strand
AGATCGAAGGCGGGGCGCCCCAGCAGGTCGGGCCGATGGTTGCCCTCGGCGCCGGTGGCTTCGCCGCCGACACGGCCCCGCACGGCGCCGGCGTGATGGTTCCACGGGGGATCGGGGCGCCGGCGTCGGGAACGGCCGCAACGTCCCCGGTCTGGGCCCATGGCCGCGACCTCCGCGAGGCCAGGAGCGCCGCCGGCAAGGTCCAGGGCCGTCGCACCACCATCGGTGTCCGCTGGCCCATCGCCGTGCCCGAGGGGGACTGGGTGGCCACGCTGCAGACGACCTGGGTCGAGCCGGCCTACCTCGAGACCGATGCGTCGTGGTGTTCACCCGGTGGTGAGCCGGCATCACCGCTCGCGAACGGGGGCGCCTTCGGGGCCAAGCTCTCGAGCCCGACCGTCGATGTCGCCCGCGCCGAGTCGGCGGCCCGGGGCGAGCCCATCGTCGCCCTGTTCGGGAGGGAGGACACCGTGCGTCTCGGACCGAAGCGACCGCCCATGGCGGCCGGGGTTCGGGCCGACGGCACCGGTGTGGTGGTCGTGGCGGCGGCCCCCGGGATCGAGTCGATCATCGCCGACATCGCACCCGGCATGGTCATCGAAACCGTTCCGCTTCCTGGGCCACCCGTGTCGACCGACCTGCGGGCCGCCGGATGGGCCGAGATGGTGGCGCTTCGCGCCGGCGCCCGACGGAGGCTCGATCCGGTGCGGGCCCCCAACGGAGCCGTGGCCGACGCTGTCGTTGCCGACGGCGTCATCCGGGTGTCGGTCCGGTGCGGTCGGGTGCTCGACGCGGTCGTTCTGCGTTCGTACTGCATCGGCGCGGCCCACATGGCGTACTCGTGGGTCATGAGTGAAGGACTCACCGTCGACGACGGTGGCGAGGTGCACGATCTCACGATCCGGAGTTTCGGTGTCGTTCGCGCCGTCGACACACCGCCGATCGAGGTCGACCTGATCGAAGACGATCGCGAACCGATCAACGGTTCGGACGCGGTCTTCGCCGCGGTGGCCGCCGCCACCTGGATGCACGCCGGTTTCGCCCCTCGGTGGCCGGTCGGTGCCATGATGGCGACATGAGCAAACCCGTTGGCCCCTACACACCCATCGTCGAGGCCGGTCCCTTCCTGATCACCAGCGGTCAGATCGGCATCGCCGACGGTGCCCTCGTCGAGGGTGGACTGGAAGCGCAGCTGCGTCAGGCGATGGCGAACCTCGCCTCGGTCCTGGCCTCGAAAGGAGCCTCGCTGGCCCAGGTCTCGAAGACGACCGTCTTCATGACCTCGATGGACGACTACGCCGCCATGAACGCGGTCTACGTCGAACTGTTCGGCGATCATCGGCCGGCGCGGTCGGCCGTCGCCGTGAAGGAACTGCCGCTCGGCGCGCTGATCGAGATCGAAGCGTTGGCCCACGTTGGCTGAAGCAATCCTCGTTGGGGCACACTGGCGACCATGATCGGCACCATCATCTTCCTCGTCGTGCTCCTCGTGGTGATCCCCGTCGGGTTCCTCATGACCATGGTGCTGCCGTCAGCGGTCATCGGATACCTGCTGAAGACCAACGCCGAAGCCGACAACGCCGGTTCGGAACTGATCGACACCAACACCTGAGCTCGCCTCCATCACGAGCGATCGAATGCCACCGCGCCTGCGGGGTGAGGCGGTACGGTCGCTCCCGTGATCGATCTGCGCCGCCTCCGAGACGATGCCGCCTACCGGGCCGGAGTCCGCCGCAAGGGCGCCGACGAAAAGACTCTCGACGAGCTCGTGAGCCTCGATGGGCAGGCGCGGTCGGCCCGCTCGACGGTCGAGGATCTCCGGGCACAGCAGAACGTGGCGTCCAAGGACATCGGCCGGGCTGCCCCCGACGAGCGACAGGCGAAGATCGACGCTGCTTCCGAACTCAAATCCCGGCTGGGCGTCGCCGAGGCCGAGCTCACGGCCACCGAGGAGGCCGTCAAGGCACTTGCGCTGACGATCCCGAACCCGGCCCACGAAACCGTGCCCGACGGAGGTGAGGACGACTTCCGGGTCGAGGTCACCTTCGGATCGCAGACCCCACCGCCACGGGAGAGTCACGGCGAGATCGGCGAACGGCTGGGTCTGGTGGACACCGAGCGGGCGGTCCGGATGTCGGGAAGCCGTTTCGCCTACGTCACCGGCGACGCCGTGCTGCTGCAGTTCGCCCTCGTTCAGTGGGTCCTCGGGAAACTCGTTGCCAAGCAGTTCGTCCCGGTGATTCCGCCCGTCCTGGTCCGCGAAGACATGATGGTCGACGCCGGTTTCTTTCCGACCGACCGCAATCAGGTCTACGAACTCGAGAAGGACGAACTGTTCCTGGTGGGTACCGCCGAGGTCGGTCTGGCCGGCCTCCACCGGGGTGAGCGTCTCGACGGCGAGCAGCTGCCGCTGCGATACGTGGGCTATTCGAGCTGCTTTCGCCGCGAAGCGGGCACCTACGGCAAGGACACCCAGGGGCTCTTCCGGGTGCATCAGTTCGACAAGGTCGAGATGTTCGTCTATTCCGACCCTTCCCGTTCCTGGGACGAGCTCGAACTGTTGCGGTCGGTCGAAGAGGAGATCTTCACCGAGCTGGAGATCCCCCACCGGGTGATCACCGTGGCCGCCGGCGATCTCGGGGCCGCGGCCGCCAAGAAATACGACATCGAGGCCTGGCTCCCGTCCGAACAGCGCTACCGCGAGGTGACGTCCTGTTCGAACTACACCGACTTCTCGGGCCGGCGAATGGGCACCCGGTCGAGGAGCGATCAGGGCACCGACTTCGTGCACACGCTCAACGGGACGGCCTGTGCGATCGGGCGAACGCTGCTCATGATCTTCGAGAACCATCAACAGCCCGACGGCACGATCTCGGTGCCCGCGGTGTTACGCCCGTTCTGCGGGCTCGAGGTCATCGAACCCCGTTGATTTCGGGTCGGTCAGGGCGCGATCGCTGGGTTGACGGCCGAAAATCGGATCGTCCGACGAGCCAAGCGGGCCGGTCTTTGCCACACTGGCGGCCATGACGAGCGCTGCACAACAGTCAACGAACGACAATCTCCCCAGTCGGTTCCTCGGCACGGTGGCCGAGTATCCCGACGTCGAGGTCCTGCGCTGGAAGGACTCGTCGGGCGAATGGCAGACCTGGACCATGTCCCGGCTGGCCGACGAGACGGCCCGGCTGACCACGGCGTTGCGTGATCTCGGCGTCGGTGCCGGTGATCGGGTCGTCATCATGCTGACCAACCGGCCCGAGTTCCATGCGCTCGACCTCGCAGTCATGTTCCTCGGTGCCACCCCGATCTCGATCTACAACTCGTCTGCCCCGGAGCAGATCGAGTACTTGGTCAACCACTGCGAGGGCAAGGTCGCGATCGTCGACAACATCTCCTTCCTCGAGCGGTTCAACAAGGTGCGAGGTGAGATCCCGTCACTCGAACACCTGGTCGTGATGGACGACCCCGAAGGCCTCGCCGGCCCCGAGGTCGGTCGGTACGCTGCGATGGCCGCCTCGGAGCCCACCGATCTGGCCCCGTTGGCCGGCGTCGCCAAACCCGAAGACCTGGCGACGGTGATCTACACCTCGGGCACCACCGGGCCGCCCAAGGGTGTGATGCTCACGCACTCCAACGTGACGTTCACCCTCGAGGCCATGAAGCAGCAGCTCGAGACCCAGACCGACATCGAAGAGTCCGCGGGCAAGCGCTACATCTCGTACCTTCCCATGGCTCACATCTTCGAGCGGCTGCTCGGGCACTACTACATGATCGAGTTGGCAACGCAGGTGATCTGCTGCCCCGACACCAGCAAGATCGCGGCCTACGCCGCCGAGACCAGCCCGCACATCCTGATCGGAGTGCCCCGGGTGTGGGAGAAGATCTACGCCGGCGTGAATGCCGTGCTGTCGGCCGACCCCGAGAAGGGTGGCCCATTCAACGAGGCCGTTGCCGCTGCGCTACCCATCGCCGAGAAGATGACTCGAGGCACGGCGACGGCGGAGGAGATCGAAACCTGGAACTTCCTCGACGCCGTGGCGTTCAGCCAGGTTCGGCCGCTGGTCGGCCTGAACGAGGTGAAGATTGCAATCAGCGGCGCCGCGCCGCTTCCGGCCGAGATCATGGCCTGGTTCCGAGCCATCGGTGTGCCACTGACCGAGGGATACGGTCTGTCCGAGACCACCGCCGCCCTCACCTGGGCGGCTGCGGTCAAACCGGGCTACGTCGGACGGCCGTCCGAGGGGGTCGAGATGAAGCTCGCCGATGACGGCGAGGTCCTCACCCGCGGGCCACACGTGTTCGCCGGTTACCTGAACGCCCCCGACAAGACCGCCGAGGTGATGGACGCCGAGGGGTGGTTCCACACCGGTGACATCGGCGAGATCGACGACGAGGGCTACCTGAAGATCGTCGATCGCAAGAAGGAGCTGATCATCACCGCCGGTGGCAAGAACATCAGCCCGGCGAACCTCGAAGCGGCACTGAAGATGATTCCGCTGGTGGGGCAGGCCTGTGCGATCGGTGACCAGAAGCCCTTCGTGTCGGCGCTGGTCGTGCTCGATCCCGATGCCGCGGCTGCGTGGGCCGCCGCCCATGGTCTGACCGGCGACGCCGCCACACCCATGGCCATGGCGGAGAACCCCGAGGTGGTCGCCGAGATCGAAGCCGGTCTCGTCGAGGCGATGGCCAAGTTCAACAACGCCGAGGCCGTCAAGAAGGTCAAGGTCCTGGGCCAGGAGTGGCTCCCCGACTCGGAGCTGTTGACGCCGACCAGCAAGCTGAAGCGTCGTGGCGTCATGTCGATCTTCGAAGACGAGATCGCCGCCCTCTACGCCAAGTAGCCACCATCGCGAACCGGCCCGTTCCCGAGAGTCTCAGCGGCGATCCCGTCGCCGGGACTCTCGGAAGCGGCCGCTTGCCCGTGTCATCCCCAGCGTGACTGGCCGAGCTTGTAGCCCACCGATCGGATCGTCTGGATGAGGTTGGCGTGCTCCTCGCCGAGCTTGGCTCGGAGGCGACGAACGTGGACGTCGACGGTGCGGGCGCCGCCGTAGTACTCGTAGCCCCAGACCGGTTGAGCAGGGTCTCGCGGGTGAAGACCTTGCCCGGCTGAGTAGCCGCCAGGAAACGCAGGAGTTCGTATTCCATGTAGGTCAGGTCGAGCGGTCGCCCGTCGAGAGTGGCCTGATAGGTCTCGACGTTGAGAACGAGCGGTCCGTACTCGATCAGTTCGGGCCGGACGCCCCGCCCGGCCCGCCAGAGCAGGTGCTTGAGCCTCGCTTCGAGTTCACGTGGGTGGAACGGGGTGATGACGAAGTCGTCGTAGAGGTCGTCACGAGATTCGAGTTCGTCGAGTTGATTGCCCGAGACGAGCAGGAGGAGGGGCTCGATCGGGACGTCTCGTTTGCGGAGTTCCCGGCACAGGGCCCAGGCATTCTCGGGCTGTTGATCGGCCGAGACGATGGCCCCGGTCCAGCCGGCTTCGGGCTCGGAGCGGTTGGCCTCGGTGGCGTCGCCGACCGCCGACCACCGATAGCCCGGACAGGTCGAGCGACTTGGCCAGATCGGGTGGGGGTGGGTCGGGGAAGACGACGAAGGACTCGTTCACGGTGGTCACCAGGACGGAAGGTAGCGTTCGAGTTCCCACGGGCTCACGTGTGTCTTGTAGCTGCGCCACTCGTCACGCTTGTTCCGCAGGAACCACTCGAAGATGTGTTCGCCGACGGCTTCTCGGACGAGATCGGAGCGCTCCATTTCGTCGAGGGCCTCGGCCAGCGAGGCCGGCAGGGGAGCCGATGCCGGCGGCCCGGGCCGTCTGTTCGTCGAGCTGGAACAGGTTCTCGGTCGCCTCCTCGGGGAGTTCGTATCCCTCCTGGATGCCCTTCATGCCGGCGGCGAGGATGACCGAGAAGGCGAGGTAGGGGTTGCACGCCGGATCGGGAGAACGGAATTCGATTCGGGTCGAGCTGGTCTTGTCGGGTCGGGTGACCGGGATCCGCACCAGTGCCGACCGGTTGTTGCGGGCCCAGCTGACCCAGATCGGGGCCTCGTAGCCGATGACCAGCCGTTTGTAGGAGTTGACCAGCTGATTGGTGACGGCGGTGATCTCGCGGGCGTGGTGGAGCAGGCCGGCGGTGAACTGCTGTCCGATCACGCTGAGGTGGTAGGGGGAGCCGTCGTCGTGGAAGGCGTTCGTGTCGTTCTCGAACAGCGACAGGTGGAGGTGCATACCCGATCCCTGCATCCCGGCCAGCGGCTTGGGCATGAAGCTCGCGTAGTGTCCCCGTTCGAGCGCCAGTTCGCGCACGACGAGCCGGAACGTCATGATCTGGTCGGCCATCTCGAGGGCGTCGGTGTAGCGCAGATCGATCTCGTGCTGCGACGGCGAATCCTCGTGGAAGGAGTACTCGACGGGGATGCCCATCGTCTCGAGGACCGAGATCGTCTGACGCCGGAGATCGGAGGCGACATCGCTGGTGGTGAGGTCGAAGTAGCTGCCGGAGTCGAGCAGTTTCGGCGGATGGCTGGGGTCACCGTCGGCGAAGTAGAAGAACTCCATCTCGGGTGCGGCCATGAACTCGAAGCCGGCTTGGCGCGCCTTGGCCAGATTGCGCCTCAGGATGTGGCGGGGATCGCCCTCGAACGGGGCACCGTCGTGGTTGAAGATGTTGCAGAACATCCGCCCGGTCGAACCGCCGTCGGCCCACGGCAACAACTCGAAGGTGTTGGGATCGGGCTTGGCCAGAACGTCGGATTCCTGGATCCGGCTGAACCCGTCGATGGCCGAGCCGTCGAAGTGCATCCCCTCGACGAGGGCGTTCTCGAGTTCGATGGGGGAGATCGCCACGGACTTCAATTTGCCGAGCACGTCGGTGAACCACAGCCGGATCAGCTTGACATTGCGCTCTTCCACGGCGCGCAGCACGTAGTCGTGCTGGCGATCCAGGGGCGTCGAAGGTTCCATGCTCGAAGTGTTACCAGCCAGGGGCCGCACCGTCACGGTGGCAGGCTCGGTTCACATTGCGTTCACAATCGAAACATTGCCGAACGTGGGTGCGGCCCGTTTACTGGTGGCTGACTCCGGTCAACCGAATCACTCGAGAGTTGGAGACACCGACGTGGCATACAGGGCTGAATACATCTGGATCGACGGCAGCGAGCCGTACGCCGAGGTCCGGAGCAAGACCAAGATCCTCGCCGACGGCGACGAGCCCGGAATCTGGGGCTTCGATGGCTCCAGCACCAACCAGGCGTCCGGCGACAACTCCGACGTCGTGATCCGTCCGGTGTTCCAGTGCCCGGACCCGATCCGCGGCGGCAACGACATCCTCGTGTTGTGCGAGACGCTCCTCACCGCCGACCTGTCGCCCCACCCGACCAACACCCGGGCCGCTGCGGTGGCGGCCATGGAGAAGTACGGCGACCAGGAGCCATGGTTCGGTCTCGAGCAGGAGTACACCCTGCTCGACGGCTACACCGGTTGGCCGGCCGGCTTCCCTCCCACGGGTTTCCCGGCCCCGCAGGGGCCCTACTACTGCGGTGTCGGCTTCGTGAAGATCCACGGCCGCGACCTGGTCGAGGAGCACACCACGGCGTGCATCGCGGCGGGTCTGGCCATCTCCGGGACCAACGCCGAGGTCATGCCCGGCCAGTGGGAGTTCCAGATCGGCCCGGCCGACACCGTTGCCGTCGGAGACCACATGTGGATGGCCCGCTACATCCTCTTCCGTCTGGCCGAGAACCACGGTCTCGAGGTGAGCATCGACGCCAAGCCGATGAAGGGCGACTGGAACGGCGCCGGCATGCACACCAACTTCTCGACCAAGGCCATGCGCGAGGGCTACGACGCCATCATCGCGGCGTGCGAGGCGCTGGGCGCACCGGGCAAGCCGGCCGAACACATCGCCGCCTACGGACACGGGATCGAGGACCGGCTCACCGGGGCCCACGAGACCCAGCGCTTCGACACCTTCAGCTACGGCGTCTCCGATCGTGGCGCCTCGATCCGCATCCCGTGGCAGGTCGCCCAGGACCAGAAGGGCTACATCGAGGATCGTCGGCCGAACGCCAACGCCGACCCCTACGTGTTGGCGACCGTCATGACCAACACCGTGTGCGAGGCGCTCAAGTAGCGCATCCCCCCGGCCCCGCGGTGGCGAACACGTTGGCCGGCCCCCTGGGGTCGGCCAACGTTGGTTCTGGTCGGGTTCAGTGGTCGAGCAACGGGGGATCGGTGCGAACGACCTGCCGGACGTTGTCGACGACGACAGGGGCATCGAAGAACTCGATCGAGGGTGGCGAGCCGTACTTCTCGGTCACGCCCACTCGCCATTCGTCGTTGAACCTTGCGTCGGCGCTGGCTCGATCGGCCCACCAGTAGACGCCACCGGCCACCGTGCCGTCGGCACCCCGGAGGTAGGCCTTCCACAACAATCCCGGCACGTCGAGGTAACTCGCTGCGTTGGCTCCGAACGTCCTGCGGGCCTCGTCGAGATCGACGGGTTCGGGCAGGGTGAAGCGGACGACGGTGACGATCATGGTGCCGTTGTAGTCGATCGAGCGGACTCGAGCGGTCCGGTCGTGTCCCTACACTGCTCGGATGCGACGCTTGCGAGTGGCGGTTTGTCAGATCAACACGGTCATGGGCGACATCGACGGCAACGTCGCCAGGATCTTCGACTGCCTCGACGACGCCGAGCGGGCCGACGCGGACGTCGCCGTCTTTCCCGAGATGTCGATCTGCGGCTACCCACCCGAGGATCTGGTGCTCAAGCCCGGCTTCGTTGCCGACTGCGAAACGGCCGTGGCCAAGGTGGCGGCCCGGACGGGTTCGTGTGCGGCGTTGATCGGCACGGTCGAGGGTGGCCGCGACATCTTCAACACCGCCGTGCTGTGTGCCGAAGGCGACGAGGTCCTCCGCTACCGCAAACGCCTGCTCCCGAACTACAGCGTGTTCGACGAACGTCGCTACTTCACCCCCGGCACCGATCCCTATCAGCTGATCGAGATCAAGGGGGTCAAGGTCGGCGTTGCGATCTGCGAGGACATCTGGAGTCCCACCGGCCCCATGCACGAGCAGGCGGCGGGCGGGGCCGAGGTGGTGCTCGTCCCCAACGGCAGCCCCTATCACGCCGGCAAGGTGCTCGAACGTGACGTGATGCTGTCGAGCCGGGCGGCCGACAGCTCGTGTGCCCTGGTCTACGTCAATCAGGTCGGCGGCCAGGACGAACTGGTCTTCGACGGCGGATCGGCGATCTTCGATCACGAGGGTCGCCTCATCGCCCGGGGAGCCCAATTCGCAGAACAGATCCTGATCTGCGACGTCGACGCCATTCCCACCTACCGCAAGCGCCGACTCGATCCGAGAGGCCAGGAGTTGCCGGTCCCGGCGCTGCCCGTGATCCGGCTCTCGGGCCATGAACCTCTCGAGGGACCCACGTTGATCCCGCCGATGATCGAACTCCTCGACGAACGGGCCGAGATCTGGCAGGCCCTCGTGACCGGGACTCGTGACTACGTGCGGAAGAACGGGTTTGCCGAGGTGGGTGTCGCGCTGTCCGGCGGGGTCGATTCGTCGATCGTTGTTGCGATCGCCTGCGACGCCCTCGGCGCCGACAAGGTTCACGCCGTCTTGATGCCATCGCGGTTCTCGAGCGACCACTCGATTTCCGACGCCGTGGCGATGTGCGAGACGCTCGGGGTCGACCATCGCACGATCCCCATCGAGCCGGCCCATGCGTCGCTGCTCGGAATGCTCGACCCGTCGTTCGAGGGCCGAGACGTCGACACCACCGAGGAGAACCTGCAGTCCCGCATTCGTGGTGTGATCATGATGGCGCTGTCGAACAAGCTCGGTTGGATGATCCTGACCACCGGCAACAAGAGCGAGGTCGGCGTGGGTTACTCGACGTTGTACGGCGACACCGCCGGTGGTTTCGCGGTGGTCAAGGACGTCTTCAAGACCCGGCTCTACGAGTTGTGCCGTTGGCGAAACGAGGTCGCGGGGTTCGCAATGATCCCCGAGAACGTGATCGACAAGGCACCCTCGGCCGAGCTGCGGCCCGATCAGCGAGACGATCAGAGCCTGCCCCCCTACGACGTGCTGGATGCCGTACTCGCCGGCTACGTCGAGGACGACCTGACCGCCGGGGAGCTGGTCGCCCGCGGCCATGACCCGGCCATCGTCGCCCGGGTGACGCGCCTCGTCGACCTGGCCGAATACAAACGCCGGCAGAATCCACCCGGTATCCGGATCTCGCCGAAGGCCTTCGGCCGCGATCGTCGGATGCCGATCACCAACCGCTATCGGGGCTGACGGCGCGCCACCGATCGGGGCCGAGGCGGGCTAGCCTTCGAGCCAACATGTCGAGCCATCCCTCACCGTTGTTTCGACGCGTCGCTCTCGTGGTGGTCGCCGTCGGCTTGGCCCTCATTGCCGCGCCGTCAACGGCGCAGAACTCCGACAGCCTCGAGTCGATCCGCGAACAGCGGCGGCAGGCCCAGGCCGAGAAGGCTGCGCAGGCCCAGCAGGTCGATGCGGTGAACGCCGAGGTCGACGAGCTCACGGCGGCCCTCGATGCCGTCCAGGCCAACGTCACGGCCCAGGAAGGTCGCGTCGCCGATGCCGAACGGAGCCTCGCCGATGCCGAAGCGCGTCTGGCCGCAGCTCAGGCCGCAGTCGGTGAGAAAGAGATCGAGATCGCCGACCTTCGGGCGCAATTGGCCAGTCGGGCCATCAACTCGTTCATCTCCCAGGGCGACACCGATTCGGTCTTCCTCGACAGTGCCGATCTGAGCGAAGCCGTCCGCATGCAGACGATGGTGCAAGACGTCACGCAGGGCGAGGTCGACATCGAAGAGCGGCTGCGGGCCGCAGAAGAAGACCTTCGGGTGGAACAGGCGCTCGCCGCCGATGCCACGGCCGAGGCCGCCGCGTTGCGCAACCAGATGGCCGACGAACTCGCTCAGCTGGCCGAGGCCCGAGATGCCCAGGCGGCGCTGACCGCCGAGGCCGAGGACCGACTCGACCACGAGCTGAGCGAGTTGTACTCCCTGCAGCAACTCGATCAGGAACTGGCCAGCAAGGAACAGGCCGAGGTCGATCGGCTCGCCGCCGAACTGGCCCGGAAACGTGCCGCTGCTGCGGCATCGGCTCCCCGAGCCCCGAGCGGCGGCGGTGGCGGTGGCGGTGCACCCGTGTCGTCCGGTTCCATCACGAGTGTCCGCGGCATCCAGGTCCACGAATCGATCGCCTCGAACCTCGAATCGATGTTGGCCGCAGCCGAGAATGCCGGGATCTCCCTGAGCGGCGGTGGCTACCGAGACCCGGCCGGCCAGATCGCGGTCCGGCGCAGCAACTGCGGTACCTCGAACTACGCCGTCTACGAGATGCCTTCGAGCAGCTGTTCGCCACCGACGGCTCGCCCCGGTTCGTCGATGCACGAGCAGGGCAAGGCCGTCGACTTCACCTACGGCGGGCGGATCATCAGCAGCCGATCCAACGATGCGTATCGTTGGCTGGCCGCCAACGCAGCCAGCTACGGCTTCTACAACCTTCCCTCCGAGCCCTGGCACTGGAGCACGAACGGTCGTTGAGGTCTTCCGGTCGACCACGGACTCGTCGGCTCGACGGCGCTGAGCTATGTTCGGTCGCCTCTGAACCAAGGGGGCACCATGGCCGATCCGACCAAACCTCGAGCCGCATTCGCGCCGTGGGATCGACGCGAACTTCCGGGTCGATTCTCGGTCGACGAGACGGCCAGGCGGGTGGGGAATTACAAGTGGGTCGAGATGAAGATCTTCGAGTTCATGGGCGGGTGGGTCGCCACCGTTCCCGAGCTCGACATCAAGCTCCGTCTGGGTACCCACTGCTATCACCACGCCTTCCACTCGGAGCTGTGGCACAAGCGACTGCCGGAACTGCGCGAGATGAATCCGGCTCGACTGACGCTGCCGCCCAACCCCGAGTTCGAGTCGTTCATCGAGGCACTGGGTGAACCCGAGGCTCCCGACACCACCATCGAGAAGCTGGTTGGCCTGTATCGCGTGCTGCTTCCGCACCTCATCGCGGCCTACACCTACCATCGCAACAACACCTCCTCGATCACCGACTCCCCGACGATTCGATCGCTCGACTTCTGCCTGGCCGACGACATGGAGGAATGGCGCGAAGGCGAGATGATCATCCAATCGCTGTGCGACAGTCCCGAGGCGATCGACCGGGCCGCGGCCCATCAGGCCAAGCTGACCAAGCTGATGCTCGCAGCCGGTGGCGTGACCGGTCCGGGATCGGTCGGGTCGTTCGACACCGACGAGGATGCCGCTGACGGGGCCGGAGCCCCGTCGTGAGTTCACTGGGACGGGTGATCGTCGAACCGGCGGTCTTCACCAAGGTCGACTACGACGCCGACACCATCGCCGTACTCGTTCGCGAGGTTGTGGCCAAGGTTCCGGGTCTGCCCGAGGGGCTCGACCTGCGGATCGAGGTCGACGAGGAGGAGCCCACGCCGCGACTGACGATCGCGTCGCTCGACCCGGCGGTGTTCAGGATCGAGAGCGGTGCCTTGGAGGAGACCAAGCAGCCGCGAAGCTTCGGCCCCACCCAGGCATCGCTGGCGCTGGCCCAGCTGTTCATCCAGCTTCGTGATCGGCTCGATTCCGACTTCGGGGGTCCCGACCTGGGCGAGCCACTCGACCTGGCGGCCAAGGCAGCGTGGGAGGCCTCGTGCGTCGGTCGGGCCACCCGGCTCGGGTTCCGGGCCCACAAGCCACGCTTTCGGTACAACTTCCGGAACCGATTCGGGTTCAGTGACGCAGCCGACGCCGAGTTCGAACGGATCTGGTCGAACGATGTGCCGACCTGGTCCGACCTGACCGTGAGGGTCCCAGCCTGACGGGGTTCAGGCGAGATCGTGCATGGTCACGCCCTCGTGGAGGTCGATGTGTGGTGCTGCCGCGAGGAGCCCATCACACGATCGAGCCATGTCGACCATGGTCGCACCGTCGAAATGGGTCTGCTGCGCCTCGACCGAGTCCCACTTCTGGACGATCAGGTAGCGACCGGGTCGGGTGACCGAGGCGACCAGATCGATGTTGCGGGAGCCAGGCTCGTTCCTGGCCAGCACGACGTACTTCGACAGTACGGCGAGGAGCGCATCGGGCTCGGTTGCGTCGAACGACATCGTCACCATGATCGGGTCGACCTCCGGCGCGCCACGATCCGTCGGTGCTTGATTGGGTGATTCCTCCGGCATAGTGGTGATCTCGGCTCAAGTAGGGGCGTCGAAACGCCGAGGCTTACGAATGATCGCTCGGCGCCCGATCTCATCGGGCACCAGGTGGAACGGTACGATGGACCGCACAACTGTTGGACGTATTCGGTACCCTCTGATATAGCGGGTTTTCGGCTCGCCGGCTGTCAAGAACGAGAGGTTGGGATCCTTGGCCAAGGAGCGAGTAGAACGGGACGAGGAAGACCTCGTCCGTCTGTACCTCACCGATATCGGGCAGTACCCACTGCTCACCAAGGAAGACGAGGTACGTCTGGCCCAGGCCATCGAGGCCGGGAAAGAGGCGGCCGAGGCCCTCGAATCCGATCCCAGCATCAGTCCGGCGCGCAAGCGCGAATGCAGCCGTGCCATCCGCAAGGGCCGCGAAGCCGAGCGCACGTTCGTGCAGTCCAACCTGCGTCTCGTGGTCTCGATCGCCAAGAAGTACCAGGCCTCCGGTCTCCCCCTCCTGGATCTGATCCAGGAAGGCAACCTCGGCTTGATGCACGCCGTCGAGAAATTCGACTGGCGCAAGGGTTTCAAGTTCTCGACCTACGCCACCTGGTGGATTCGTCAGGCCATCACCCGCGGTATCGCCAACACGGGCCGCACGATCCGTCTGCCGGTGCACGCGGGAGACACGCTCGCCCGTCTGCAGAAGGCGCGGGCGCGACTCGAGTTGAAGTACGGTCGCCCGGCGACGCTTACCGAACTGGCCGCCGAGGTCGAGATGTCGGAAGAGAAGGTCACCGAGGCGCTTCGCTTCGCCGCCGAACCGCTTTCGTTATCCGAACCCCTGCGGGAGGACGGTGATGCCGAACTCGGCGACGTCGTCGAAGACCGATCGGCCGACTCACCGTTCGAGGTGGCCGCCACCGCGCTCCTGCCCGAAGAGATCTCACGGCTCCTGGCCCCGCTCGACGAGCGGGAGCGAGAGATCCTCAAGCTCCGATTCGGGCTCGACCGGGGCGAGCCTCGGACCCTCGAAGAGGTCGGCGAGTACTTCAACCTCACGCGTGAACGGATTCGCCAGATCGAGGCCCGCGCGATGTCGAAGCTCCGTCACCCCAGTTCCGACACCGGCGCCCGAGACCTCCTCGCCGTCTGATCGGCCGGATCAGCCGATCAAGCGATCGGTGAAGGCGGCGATCTCGTCGATGATGCGTTGTTCGTCGACATCGAGCGTGGCGACGTGGAAGCTGTCGTCGAGCCAGAGACGTTCGGCGGAAACCGCGATTCGAGCGGCCACGAAATCGCTCGACGAGGGCGGAACG
This sequence comes from uncultured Acidimicrobiales bacterium, assembly GCA_963700755.1. Taxonomy (GTDB): domain Bacteria; phylum Actinomycetota; class Acidimicrobiia; order Acidimicrobiales; family SZUA-35; genus JBBQUN01. The sequence goes on along the minus strand of CAVOYW010000008.1, from coordinate 909,398 downwards.
ACGTGGTCGTTGTGGCTCGTGATCAGCAGGGTCGGCATCGAGATCCGCTCCAGGTCGGAGGTCATCGCGAGCAGACCCTCCTGCAGACTCAGCAGCGGCGCCAACGGCGTCTGGTCGTAGGCCACTTCGACCACACCTTCCTTGGCGATGTCGCCGCCGATGGCGTCGATGACCGAAGCCCCCGAGTCGAGGAACGAACGAAGACCCTCCATCAGGTCGGGGTCGGCGACGGCGGCCGCGTTGATCGGCACGATGCCGGCGATCTCGGGGTACTTCGTGGCCAGCCAAAGCGTGAGCGATCCTCCCATCGACAGTCCGGTCACGATCACCCGTTCGGTGCGGCTCGCAAGATCGAGGTAGGACGCTTCGACGGCGGCGGTCCAGTCTGACCATCCCGTGGCGATCATGTCGTCGACGGTGGTGCCGTGTCCGGGCAGGAGGGGCAGCTCGACCGTATGGCCCCGGGCGGCCATCGCCTCGGCGATGGGGCGCATCGACTGGGGACTTCCGGTGAAGCCGTGGATGGTGAGCACACCGATCGGGCCACCCGTGACACTCATCGGCTCGGCCCCGGGGAGGATGTTCGTCATGGCGGCGACTCTACCGTCCCGTCCCGAGCGGGCTCCGCCCCTTCGCCCTGGGTCGTGTGGTCGGGCTCCGCCCCTTCGCCCTCCTAGGATGCGTCGATGGCAGAGCAGCCGAACTCCCGGCGGGGAAGTACCGAGACGTCTTCCTTCGGAGTCGGCCGCCGTGAAGGGCACGACGCATCGGCCTTCTACGCCCGATTCACCCCTCCCATCGTCTCCGACGACACGACGATCGGCGAGCGCCCGGCCCTGTCCTCGTCGTGCCTGCTCGGCGACGCCCGATCGATGGATGAGCTACCCGATGGCTGCGTGGCCCTGGTCGTGACCTCACCGCCCTACTTCGTCGGCAAGGAGTACGAGGTCGAGGCGTTGCGGGGTGCCCGATCCACCGATCAGAACGCGCCGCAGGGCAACGTTCCCTCCACCTACTTCGACTACCTCGAGCTGCTGCACGACGTTTTCGCCGAGTGTGTACGGGTCCTCGAGCCAGGTGGTCGGATCGCGGTGAACGTCGCCAACCTCGGTCGAAAGCCCTACCGAAGCCTCTCGGCCGATGTGCTCGGGATCCTCGAGGGACTCGGACTGCTGCTGCGGGGCGAGATCATTTGGCAGAAGGGTCGTTCGTCGAGCGGTTCGTGCGCCTGGGGGTCGTTCCGCAGCCCGGCCAACCCCGTGTTGCGCGACGTCAGCGAGCGGGTGATCATCGCCAGCAAGGGCCGATTCGACCGGGCCCACAGTCAGACCGAACGACGCCGACAGGGCCTACCGAACATCGCCACGATCACGAACGACGAGTTCGTCGACACGACCCGGGACATCTGGGAGATCGACGCCGAGTCGGCTCGGCGTGTCGGGCACCCGGCGCCCTTCCCCGTCGAGCTCCCGCTCAAGCTCATCGATCTCTACACCTATGTCGATGATCTCGTCCTCGATCCCTTCCTCGGTTCGGGGTCGACCGTCGTTGCCGCCACGCTCGCCTCGCGCCGAGCCGTCGGCTATGACCTCGACCCCTCCTATGTTGCGTTGGCGCAAGCCCGCCTGGCCGAGGTCGTTGCTCGTCCCCTTCCCGGCGACGCGTCTCGTCGAGAACGCTCCGATGGAGACCCGACGGCAGACGCTGGCGATGGCCAAGGGCCGAAAGGTCGTCGACATTGCTCGCGAACTGCTCGACGAAGCCGGTTTCGCCACCGCTCGGGCGGCTCCCAAGCTGACCAAGGCCGGCGTCACCTTCGACCTGTTGGCCACGGCTTCGTCGGGCCGCCGGTACTACATCGACGTTGCCGGTGCCTTCACGACCGTCAAGCCGGGTATGCAGCGGGCCGACGTGTGGTGGCGGGTGCTCGGCCGGTCACACGTGTTCCGAGCCGCCCGCTCCGCCGGCCTGGTCCCACCCGACGCCCGACTGTTGGTACTGACGCCGGCGATCCCCAAGCCGGGCGGTGACGGCGATCGGGCCCTTCGGGCCGTCGGGCGCGACGGGTTGTTCGACGTGATCGAGCTCTTCGACGGAGCCGGTCGTGAGCGGCTGGTGCGCTATGCCGAGGACGATCCCGATCGCCCCGGCACCGGCTTCTGGCGGTCGTGAACGTGTCCTTGCGTGTCCGGTTCTCCGGCCACGTTCTCATTCCGGTCCCACCGCCGCCGATCCTGGGGCCAGGCAGGCTCCGCACCCGCCCTCGGTCCCTGGAGAGCGCATGCGTCCCAAGGCAGTGATGAACCGTCCGATCGTTGCCGTCGTGCTCGTGTCGGTCCTGGCTCTCGGTGCCTGCAGCTCGGGCGACGAGAACGCCGACCGCACCACGACGACGCCCGTGGCCGAGACCACGATCACGGCCGACTCGGTGGTCGAGCCCTCGCTCACCGATGACGTCACCGGTTGGTTCAACCAGGTGACGGCGGGCGATGCCGCCCTTCCGGTCTGCGGTACCGCCCCTCCGTGGCTACGGCCCGACGACGCCGGCGGCGAGGGCTCGGGCCCGCTGCTGGTGTGTGCCGAGTCCGGTCCAGAGGATTCGCTTCGGCTCCTCGTTCGCAACAACTCGTCGAGCCCGGTGTTGATCGCGTTCGGAGACGGAGTAGCCGCCTGGCAGGCCGACACCACCGACGCCCGAGTCGCCGTCGGCCTTCCCCGTGGTTCCGGGGTGATCATTCGCCCGTTGCAGATCGGTGTCCTCGCCGTCGCTCGAGGATCGTGGACCGAACAGTCGCTCGCCGTCGACTACGTGGACCGCTGGACGGTCATCGAGGCCACCGATTCCCTGATCGGCCTGCTCGTTGTCGACGCCGACGACTCGTTCGAGTGGGCCACCGAGATCGCCGAGACGTGCAACGTCGAATCGGTGGTCGCCAAGCCATCCGGGCCTGACCTCGCCGAGGCCATCGATTCGTATCTGGTGTGTGCGGTCGATGAGCTCGGAGATGCGGCTGACGCCGACGATCGAGCCCAGCTGCCCGACATCGGCGATCTCGTGACCGACCTCGTCGAACGGACCCGGAACCTTCGCAGCCAGCAACGGGCCGGCGTCGTGCGTTCGAGTCTCTCGTTCGTGGGAGCGCCGGATCCGGCCGGACCGCAGATCACGCAGGCTCCGCCGACCACGCCGCCGCCCCGGACCGTCAAGCCGACCATTGCCGAGCCGGTGATCCCCGAACCGACGGCCGCCCCGACGACCACCACGACCAGGCCGACGACCTCGACCAAGCCCACGACCACCACCCCCGTCACCACCACGACCGGTGTCATCACCGTGCCCCTTCCGCCGGCTCCAACGCTGGTCGCGCTGGCAGTTCTCCCGGGCGGAGCCGACACGTACACCGGCTGGCCGGGAGTCGGGCCCGAGCTGCCGCGCCTGGATGGCAACGCCATCGTGGTGATCGAGTGCCGTGCCTTCACCGACGTCGATCTGCCGAGCGGCAACGGTTGGTGGTATCGCATCGGCAGCGGTCCCGGTGCCGATGGCTGGGCGTCGGCGACCAGGTTCGACAACCTCGTGGCGGGCCTCAGCGGATCGACCGATCCTGCCAACGTGAGCGACACACTGTCGGTGTGCTGAAGGCGCTCGTCGAGCCCGACGGTCGATCAGTCGGACTCGACGCAGCGCTGACAGAACACGCTCTTGGTGCTCGGGTCCCACCAGGCCCGGTGGCCGTGGGCGACGGAGCGGTTGCAGTGCGCACAGTGGGTCGAGTACTTGAGCGTCAGCTCGATCCGTGACGGTCTTGCCGTCTGTCGAACCGGATGGAGCTGAGTGGCGAGGTCGGCGTTGACCTCGTCGGCCCGGGCCCGGAGCCGGGTGAGGACCTCGTAGGACCAGCGCCGCTGGTTCGAACGGGGCAGGTGAGAGAATCGAAGACTCGGTTCGGGTGGCCGTTCGATGTGATGTCCTTCGGCTGCGGCGGTCGGTTCGTAGTGCCCGTCCACCCGCTCGACCAGGCCCTCCTCGCAGAGCAACTGGAGCACGGTGCTCGGAGAGGCCGGTGGATCGAAGACCATTCCGAGATCGGTGATGGTGATCCATTCCTGGGCCCGCGGTGGTGGATGGTGCTCGGGTGGTCGGGTGTCGGGTTGCCCACTCAGCAACTCCCAGATGACGCCCTGCGTGGTTCGGGTGTGCAGTCCACCGTAGACATCCCAGTAGAAGTCGTGCCCGGCCGCAACGAGTCGCTCGTCGATCGAGTCGGGCCGATCGGGAAGGGCGCGGTAATAGCGGCGAACCTGGCCGGCATTCAGTTCGGTCCATCCGGTGCTCGGATCGAAATCCTTCATCGCTCGCCTCTCGATCGATTGGCGACGGCATGGCGATTGTGGCCTCGGCGAGGCGCCATGGCAATGGCCGGGGCGAGAGGAAATCTGGATGGCGGAGGTGGACGGGAATCGAACCCGCCTACGATGGATCACATCGCACACCCGCTTTGAAGGCGGGGGAGCCCACCAGGTACTCGGACACCTCCACGCCGCACCCTAGCGGCGGGTGACCGATCGGCGGCACGAACGCCCCTCGGGCCTGGCCCGGCAGCCACACACTTCCCCCGGATCTCCCCAACGGATCATCTCGAGGTGAATGTGTTGTGTTTCTACTCCTGCAAGGGCGGCGTCGGCTGTTCGGTCACCGCCGCGGCAACCGCACTCTTGATCGCACGCGACCGACCCACGTTGCTCGTCGACCTCGCCGGTGACCTGCCCGATGTTCTCGGCGTGACGCCGCACCGCTTGGCCGAAGACGTCCCCTTCGGCCTGGCTCGATGGCTCGCCGACGACGAACCCGGCCCCGATGGTCTCCAACGACTCGAGGTGAGGGTGACCGATGGCCTTTCGATGCTCGCATCGGGCGGCGGTGTGGTTTCGCACGAGTCGGCGGGCCTGACCCTCCTGGCGTCCATGCTCGCCTCCGAGACGCGCCCGGTGGTCGTCGATGTCGGATCACATCGGCAGTTCGATGCCTTCCTGGCCCAGGCCTTCCGCTCGGTGCTGGTCACCCGTTCGTGCTACGTGGCGCTGACCCGAGCCAGGGAACGACCGACTCCCGACGACATCGTGCTGGTGAGTGAACCCCATCGGGCGCTCACGGCGGCCGATGTCGAAGCCGTCCTCGGCGCACCGATCACCGCTCGAGTCGACTACGAGCCCCGCGTCTTTCGTGCCGTCGACGCCGGATTGTTGGCCGTGCGTCTGCCGCGCCCACTGCGTCGACTCGAGGTGTTCGTGTGACTCGCCGTCCGCGAACACGACCCGGCGCCGCCGAAATCGACCCGGATGGTGATGCCGCCGTGGAGCGGTTGTTGATCGACCGGATCATCGACGATCCAGCGGTCACCGTCGGCGATCTGGTCGAGATCCTACGACAGCGTTGGCCCGAGGCCGACGTAGCCGGTCTCTCCTCGTCTGCCGAACGTGCTCTGGCCCGGTCGACCGGACTCGGCGTCATCGAACCCCTGCTCGAACTGCCCGATGTCACCGAGATCATGGTCAACGGTTCCGAGCCCATCTGGATCGAAGAGCACGGCGCGCTCCGTCCCACCTCGCTGCGACTCGATCCCGTCGAACTCGAAGTTCTCGTGAGCCGGATCCTCGACCCGCTCGGACTGAGGGTCGATCGTCTACATCCGATGGCCGATGGCCGCCTGCCCGATGGCAGTCGGGTGAACGTGGTGATCCCGCCGCTGTCGGTCGACGGACCGGCGATCACGATTCGCCGCTTCCGGGCTCGTCCCGTTCGCCTCGACGACTTCGCTCCTCGGTCGGTGGTCGAAGAGCTGATCCGGGCCGTCGAGCAGCGCCGAACCATCGTGATCTCGGGCGCAACCGGTGCCGGCAAGACCACGCTGCTCAATGCCCTCGCCGGCGCCGTCCCCGATCACGAACGAATCGTGACGATCGAAGACACCGCCGAGCTCGCTCTCGGCCCACGGCACTGCGTTCGACTCGAGGCCCGTCGACCCAACGCCGAGCACGCCGGCGAGGTCACGATCCGCGACCTGGTTCGCAACTCGCTCCGAATGCGGCCCGACCGGCTGGTGATCGGCGAGACCCGTGGGCCCGATGCCCTCGATCTGTTGATGGCGCTCACCACCGGGCACCGCGGCTCGTTCACGACGGTGCATGCCCATCATCCCGACGGCGCGTTGCGCCGCCTGCAACTCCTGGCCTCACTGGCCGACAGCTCCATCGCCCCGGCGGCGTTGGCCGACATCATCACCGACACGATCGACCTCGTGGTGCACGTCGAACGCCACGGGCACGGGCGCCGTGTCGTTGCGGTGGCACGGGTGGCCGACGATGGCTCGCTGCGAACCGAACTCCTGTGGGGGAATCGGTGACGCCCCGCTCCAGCACGCTCGTGCGTCTGCGCTCGGCGTATCGGCCCCGAGCCACAGGACGACGCCAACGGCTCGAATCGACCGATCCACTCGTGAGGGTCGGCGCCTCGGTTGTCGTGATCGCATCGGGATGGATCGTCGGTTCTCCCATGGTGATCGTGGTCGGACCGATGGTCGTCGTCCTCGCAGCGCACCTCGCACAACGTCGGAGCGAACGATCGAACCGACGTCGCCTCGACGCCGCCACGCTGGATCTCGTCGACCATGTGAGCCAACAACTGCGGGCCGGCACGTCGTTGGCGAGCGCTGTCGCCCGAAGCCTCGACTCGTCGGATCGGGCCGCTCTCGGCGATCTCGTCGATCCAGTTCGGCGAGCAGTGGAATCCGGCGAGCGGATGTCGGTGGCCCTGCGCCGCTGTCCCACTCCCGATCGCTCCGGCCTCGGATTGCTGCTGACCGGGCTGGCCGTGTTGCTCGAACGCGGCGGGCCGGCGGCCGTTGCGGTCGAGCGTCTCGCCGACACCCTTCGGGTCGCCATCGGGGCCCGCGACGAGGCTCGAGCCCAGGCCAGCCAGGCGTTGGCGTCGGCCACGCTGCTCGCCCTCCTCCCGTTCCTGTTCGCCGTGCTCGTCGCCCTTGCCGACCCCGATGCCGCAAGGCTGTATCTGCACACGTGGACCGGAGCATTCTGTGGTGCGGCGGCGACCGTCGCCACGGCGGGTAGCTGGTGGTGGATCGATCGCTGGATATCGGTATGACCGGGTCGATCCGACGAGCAGGCGTTTGGGCGTTCGGCGCCGGCGTGGTCGCCGGTGTGGCCTGGTGGCCGATCGTGCCCATCGGTGTCTGCACGCTCATCGGTGTCGTGCTCGTGCGACCTCGATTGGCTGCGCGTCGGCGGCGCGACTCAATAGCCGATGCTCTCCCCGATGTCATCGATCTGATCCTGGTCGCCGTGTCGGCCGGAAGCACCATCACCGGAGCCCTCGAACTCCTCGAGGATCGAGGGCCGCCGGTGATCCGAGAACCGTTCACCGCGCTCCTCGGGCGGCTACGCGCCGGCGAGACCCTGTCCGAGACGCTGCGCCACCTCGCTGATGAGGCCGGCCCGGACTATCTGCCCCTCTCGCTCGTCCTGACTCAGGCCGAGCGTGAAGGAGCGCAGCTGTCCTCGTTGTTGCAGCGGCTGGCCGACGAAGCCGGGACCGCACGTCGTCGCCGCATCGAGGCCGCGGCCCGTCGCCTCCCCGTTCAACTGCTCCTCCCCCTGATCTGCTGCTCCCTTCCGGCCGTCCTCGTCGGCGCCGTCGCTCCGCTCGTGATCGTGTCGCTGCGTCGCCTCTGACGAGTGCCGATCGCAGCTCACGCTGTCTTGTCGCAGCTCACGCTGTCTTGTCGCAGCTCACGCTGTCTTGTCGCAGCTCACGCTGTCTTGTCGCAGCTCACGCTGTCTTGTCGCAGCTCACGCTGTCTTGTCGCAGCTCACGCTGTCTTGTCGCAGCTCACGCTGTCTTGTCGCAGCTCACGCTGTCTTGTCGCAGCTCACGCTGTCTCGTCGATCCACGACACCGCGGTGTCGTACCCACCGAAGGAGAACCTCCATGCTCATGATCCACGCTCTTGTCACCACCCGCCGGCCTCGCAGTCAACGAGGGCAGGCGACCGCCGAATACGCCCTCGTGGTCCTGGGGGCGGCCGCCATTGCCGGTCTGGTACTCGCTTGGGCCCTCGGCACCGGCAAGATCGGCCGCCTGCTCGACGCGGTCCTGAATTCGGTCATCGGCCAGGTCGGTTGATGGGGGCGGGAAGGGGTGAGCGTGGGCAGGCGACGGTCGAACTCGCGCTCACCCTCCCGCTGGTCATCCTGCTGTGTTTGATCGTGATCCAGGCTGGATTGGTGGCCAAGGACGCCCTGCTGGTCCAACACGCCGCTCGCGAAGCTGCCCGAGCTGCCGCCGTCGAGCCCAATCCGACGGTGGCCCTCCGAGCTGCGCTCGCCTCGGCCCGTCTCGCCCCCGAGCGACTCTCGCTCACGCTCGGCGGCGGAACGACCCGAGGCGAGACCACCACGGCCCGGTTGCGCTACCGATCACCCACCGACGTTCCCCTGGTTGGTCGACTGGTGGGCGACGTGACGCTCGGTGCCGAGGTGACCATGCGCGTGGAATGACCCCCACCTGGAACGACCCCCACCTGGAACGACACCCACCTGGAACGACACCCACCTGGAACGACACCCACCTGGAACGACACCGCCCGCAGCCCACCAGCGAGAGGGCGCCGACCCGGCTGATCGAGCGGTCAACCGCGGCCGGCGACCATGAGTGCTCGGAGACGGGCCATGACCTCGGGACCGGCCTTGTCGACACTGCCGGCATCGAACGGCGGCGTGGGGTCGTACTCGATCATCAGCTGCATCGCCTTCGCCGTCTCATCGTCGAAGAGTCGAGCTGCGAGCAACAGGGCCATGTCGATGCCCGACGAGACCCCGGCCGCCGTCATGATGCGCGTGCTCGGGTGGTCGACCACCCGAGCGCCGGTCGGGACGGCGCCCAGCTCTTCGAGCGTTCCCATCGCGCCCCAATGGGTCGTGGCTTCGAGTCCATCGAGCAGACCGGCGGCAGCCAGGACGAGCGACCCGGTACACACCGACGTGGTGAACCGTGTTCCCGGATGGGCTTCGGCCAGCCAGGCGAAGATCGGGTGTTCGCGGTCGGCGACGATCGCCCGGGTCCCGATGCCGCCGGGGACGACGATCACGTCGGGCCGAGTCACCTCGTCGAAGGTCGCGTCGACCTCCAGCCCCAGCATGCCGTTGTCGGTCCGCACCGAACCGATGCCTTCCCCGACGAACACCACGTCGGCGTCGGGCAATCGCTGGAGCACCTCGTAGGGACCCACGGCGTCCAGGGCCGTGACCTTGTCGAACAGGGGTATGGCGATCTTCATGGTCATCCTCAGAAGGGCTCGTCGAAACCGAGCGTGGTCTGGAGCAGCGCCAGGGCGGCGTGCTTGTCGAGTGGCTCGTTGCCGTTGCCACATTTGGGGGACTGGACACACGAGGGACATCCGGACGTGCATGGGCAGTTGGCCAGGACGTCGGCCGTTGCCGCGAGATGCCGGTCGGAGGCCTGGAATGCCAGCGACGCCACCCCGGCGCCACCGGCGTAGCCGTCGTAGACGAACACGGTGGCGAGTCCGGTCTGGGGTGCCTGGGCAATCGAGACACCACCCACATCCCAACGGTCGCAGATGGTGAAGAGAGGGAGGATCCCGATGGCGGTGTGTTCGGCGGCGTGGAGGGCACCCGAGAGGCAGTGGGCGGCGACTCCGGACGCGGCGATCGCGTCGGGTGACCAGTCGTACCAGATCCCGGTGGTCGCGAGCTCCTGCGGCTCGATGTCGAGATCGTGCCGTTCGATGGGTTCTCGTCGTCCCTGCTCGTAGACGCGGTAGCCCGTCACCCGTGTGGTCACCCGTACCGTGCCGAGGTGAAGGGTCGCGTGTCCGACGGCCCTGGCGTCGAGTTCGTCGGTGACGGCGATCTCGATCGTGGACCGGGTCTGGGTCCAGGTCGTTCCGTCGTTGCGTTCGACGACGGCTCGCCGGGCGGTCAGATCGAGGTCGATCACCTTCCAGGCCCGGCCCCGGTGCAGATAGATGGCGCCGGTGTGAACCCGATCGACGGCGCGAGATCGTTCGACCGTGCCGATGGGGTTGTCGTCGGTGTCGACGATCGTCACCTCGCCGGTCGATCCGGAACGCAGACCGACCCGATGGAAGGGCATGCCCCTCCCGCCCCAGACGGCCCGGGGAATCCGCTGGCGGCCAGGTCGGATACGGAGCTCGTCGATCAGGACCTGTCGGTGCACGCTGGCCTCGAGATCGGGCCACCACCGCTCGTCTCGCCAGGTGAGTGGGAACTCGTAGGCGGCGCAGGCCACGTGCGGATCACCGACGACGGTGTTGGCGACGTTGATGACGGCCGGTTCGGGATCGCGTTCGAACAGGTCCTTGGGGTGATGGACGAACCATTGGTCGAGTTGGTCGTCGCCCGCGATCAGGACGGCCAGCGACTCCCGGAGCGAACGACCGGCGCGGCCGATCTGCTGCCACAGGGAGGCGATCGTGCCCGGAAAGCCACAAAGCACCGTGGCGTCGAGGCCTCCGATGTCAACGCCGAGCTCGAGCGCGCTCGTTGCCACGATGACCCGAACCGTGCCCGCGGCGACCTCGTCTTCGATCTCGCGTCGCTCGCTTGCGAGATACCCCGAACGGTAGGGGCGGACCGAGTCGGCGAGATCGGGAGGAAGGGCGCGGGCAACCCCGGCCGCGACCCGCTCGGTCATCGCTCGGCTGGGGCAGAACGCAATCGAACGCTGGCCCGCGAGCGTGAGGCGGGTGAGCACGGAGATGGCTTCGGTGGCCGGCGACTGCCGGATGCCGCGCTCGGCATCGATGGTCGCCGGCTGGACCAGGGCGATGTGGCGGGGTGCCGACGGCGACGAATCCACGGTGATCGGGCTGACCGGGCGGGCGCACAGTTCACCGGCCAGGATGGATGGTTCGCCGATGGTGGCCGAACAGAAGACGAACGTGGGGTCGGACCCGTAGAGCTCGCAGACCCGGCGTAGGCGACGCAGCAGATGGGCGACGTTGGTGCCGAACACGCCTCTCAGCACATGGAGTTCGTCGATCACCACGTGCTCCAGCCGCCGGAAGAACGTGGCCCACTTGGGATGATGGGGAAGAAGGGCGTGGTGAACCATCTCGGGGTTGGTCAGGACCACGTTGGCGTTGTCACGGGCCCAGGCCCGTTCGTTCCGTCCGGCGTCGCCGTCGTAGGTCACGGCAACCAGTCGATCGACCCCAAGGTCGCCGAAGGCCCGCAGCTGATCCTGGGCCAGGGCCTTGGTCGGATAGATCAGGAGCGACGTCGATGGCCGGAGCCCGGTCACGACCGACTCGGCGATCGGGATCTGGAAGCAGACCGCGACTTGCCTGACGCCGTCGGCGTGGCGATGACGACCGACTGGCGGTCACGGATCTGGTCGATTGCTTCGACCTGGTGACGCCACAGTCCACCGGGAGGGACCAGGTGGGCCAGCGTCGGGGGCAGGGGGCGAGCCAACACCGCCGTGGTCGGCAACCGCTCGGGAAGGGTTTCGACGTGGATCACCCGGCCGCTCTCGGCGAGCGCGTCGAGGACGGCGCTGACGGTCGAGGGCCGGCCCGGTTCGGGGCCGGTCATGGGAGGCAACCCGACATCGAGGCATCACGATAGTGGGGTACCCCGACACGGCGGGACCGGCCCGGCGTGCGTCGGGGTCGAGTCGGGGTCCTGGATGAGCGCAGCGGCGCAGATGGTGCGACGATCCGGACGTGGCTCGCGAAACGGTGTGGATCTTCGGGGACCAACTCGACCCCGAGGTCGGACCCCTCGCCGGGGTCGAGCCCGGTCGGTGCCGGGTGCTCCTCGTCGAGAGCAGAGCGAAGATCGCGTCGAAGCGTTGGCATCGGCAACGGCTGCACGTGGTGTTGTCGGGGATGGCTCATCTGGCGGAACAACTCCGCGAGGCCGGTCACGAGGTCGACCACCGCCGAGCTTCGACCCTGGCGCAGGGATACCGCGACCACGTTGCCGAGTACGCACCCGCCCGGGTGACTGCGATGGAGCCGATGAGCTGGACGGCCCGGCCGATGCTGGAGCAGTTGGGGGTCGACCTCGTGCCGAATGCACAGTTCCTGTGTCACGAGGACGACTTTGCCGCTTGGTTGGCCGACCGTCCCACGGACGATCGGGGGTACCCGCGGGTCACGCAGGAGGACTTCTACCGTTTCCAGCGACGCCGGTTGGATCTGCTGATGGATGGCGGCGACCCGGCGGGAGGGCGCTGGAACCATGATCACGACAATCGCGAACCACCGCCCACCGATGGAAGGGCGTGGCCGTCGGTCACGTCGTTCGAACTCGACCACATCGACCGCTCCGTCATCGATCGATTCGACGATCCCGCATTCGGCGCGCGGGCTGTGGGGCGATCCGCCGAGCGGCCTGTGGCCCGTCACCCGGGCCCAGGCGCGCCGGCGCCTCGATGAGTTCATCGCGCATGCCCTGCCGGTGTTCGGGCCGCACGAGGACGCCATGCTCCGCTCCGAGTGGAAGCTCGCCCACTCTGCGCTGTCGTCGTCGCTGAATCTCGGGCTCCTGCACCCCCTCGAGGTGGTCGAGGCCGCCGAAGCGGCCTATCGGGACGGTCGGGTCCCGATCGCGTCGGCCGAGGGATTCGTCCGTCAGGTGATCGGGTGGCGCGAGTACGTCTGGGGTCTCTATTGGGCCTGGATGCCGACCTATGCCGAATCGAACGAACTGGGGGCGGACCGCCCGGTGCCACCGGCGTTCACCGGCGATGCGCCGACCGAGCTGGCGTGTGTCGCCTCGACCATCGATCACCTCGAGCGCCACGGCTATGCCCATCACATCGAACGATTGATGGTGCTCGGGAACCTCGCCCTCACGCACGGCGTCGACCCGCAATCGATGACCGAGTGGATGTGGGCCTCGTTCGTCGACGGCGCGGAATGGGTCATGGTGCCAAACGTCGTCGGTATGGCTCTCCACGCCGATGGTGGTCGTATGGCCACCAAGCCGTACGCCTCGGGTGGTGCCTATCTCCATCGCATGAGCGACTCGTGCGGCTCGTGTCGGTTCGACCCCAGGAAGCGGGTCGGTGAGCGGGCCTGCCCCTTCACGACGCTCTACTGGGATTTCCTGGCCCGCAACGAAGCGGCCCTCTCGGGGAACCACCGCATGGCCCGACAGCTCGCCGGGATGCGGCGTCTGTCGAATCTCGGCGAGGTTCGCGAGCACGCCGTCACGATCCGGTCGAGGCTCGACGCCGGAACCCTCTGACCCGGTCGGATCAGCGCGAGACGCTGCCGGATCGGCGCGAGACTCTGGTGGAGATCACCCAAACCGGATCCGGCCCGTCCGGCCGATACTGAGGAGCCGAGTCAGATCCCGCCGTTCGGAGACGACGTGAGTCACCTGCCAACCCCATCTGTCGGACGCGAGGCCGCCACCCGCTTCGTCGGCGATCATCTGGCTCATCTGCTTCTCGACGACCCGAGCGGATCGATGCGATTCCGGGGTGGACAGCAGGCCGCCGACGAGGCCCTCCGGTCCTTCGACGTCGGCGGCTACGACCGGTACCGCAACGAGGTCTTCCCCATTCCCCGCCGCGGGGCGTCGGCGTTGTCGCCCTACATCCGCCACGGGCTCCTGTCCATCGACACCGTCTGGAACCACGTCGAGGGCGGGCCCGAGGCCGATGTTGCGAAGTTTCGGAGCGAGCTGTTGTGGCAGGAGTACGCCCGGCACTGGTACGCCCGACTCGGAACCCGGACCCGATCCGGTATCCGGGCCGAGATGCCCGTCGATGTCCCAGTGGTGCCGTGGGACCAGATCTACGACCGAACGATGGCGTGTCTCGAGCTCACCCTCGGCGAACTCGAGGAGGACGGATGGTTGGTCAATCAGGCTCGCCTCTGGTTGGCCAGCCACTGGTCGGTACGTGGTGGGGCGCCGTGGGCCGATGGCGAGGACTTCTTCTTCCGGCATCTCCTCGACGGTTCGCGGGCGGCCAATCGTCTGGGTTGGCAGTGGACGACCGGGATGGCATCGACCAAGTCCTATTCCTTCAGCCGTTGGCAGGTCGAGGAGCGCGCCGCCGGGCTGTGTGCGTCGTGTGATCTGGTGCACGAATGTCCGGTCGAGGGCTGGCCGACGCCGGTGGAGTTGATTCGCCGGGAGGAGCCGATGGAGCTGCGCTCGGGTGACGACACCCGCATGGCCGGACCGTCGACTCCGGTCCGGCGGGCCGAGCCTTCGTGGGTCTGGCTCACCGCCGAGTCGCTCGGTGTCGCCGACCCGGCGCTGGCCGCGCACCCCGACCTCCCGGCCGTGTTCGTCTTCGACGAGCCACTGCTCGCCCGTCTGCGGTTGTCGGGAAAGCGGCTCGTCTTCCTGACCGAGACCCTCGCCGAATTGGCCACGACCCGGGACCTCGAACTCCGACTCGGTCGCCCCGATGTCGAACTCGCCGGACGATCGGTCTCGGTCACCCATGCCCCGGTCCCGGGCTTCGTCCGACGAAGTGAACGCATCGAGCCGGCCGTCGTGCATCCCTACCCCTGGCACGTCAGACCGAGGGGTCGATCGGTACGGTCGTTCAGTGCGTGGCTGCGCCAGGTGAGCCACCACGGTCCCGACGCCGTCGGCTAGCGTCGGTATCGATGTCGGAGTCATCGAGGGTGCACGGGTCCCGGTCCTGGATGGGCGACGATCACGACGATCCCGACGAAGCGTCGGCCATCGGGATCGTCGAGATCGACATCCCGTCACGGTTCGATCTCGTCACCGTGGTGCGCATGATCATCGCGTCGAGTTCCTATGCCGCCGATGCCGTCGTCGGCGACCGTCTCGACGACCTGCGATGGGTCACCTCCGAGGCCACGACGAACGCCATTCAGGCCAATCTCGAACAGCCCGACCCAGGCCGAGTCCTGGTCCGGGCCGTGGTCGGACCCGATTGGGTCCGACTCCGGGTGACCGACCAGGGCCCCGGTATGCCCGAATCCATCGCCATCCCCGACATGATCGACCCGGAACGGCTCGACATCGAGGGTGGATTCGGGATCCCCCTCATGCGAACGCTCAGTTCGAGCGAGGTGGTCTTCGAGTCCTCGGAGTCGGGGACCGTGGTCGAGATGGAACTCCGGCGCTAGCCGGCGCTCCGCGCTTCTCGACGCGCCAGTACCCTCCTCTCTCGTCGCTCATCCCCGCCCCCGATTCGAGAACCATGTCTGAATCCCCCCTGGCCATTCGCAAAGAAGCGTGGAGCGGCGGCGATACGCGCCTCGCCCGGGCCGTGGCCCGCCCGATGGTCAAATTCCTCGAACAAGAAACGGCATCGGGTGTCCTGCTGCTGATCGCCACGGCCGTTGCTCTGCTGTGGGCGAACTTCGCAACGGCGAGCTATCAGGACTTCTGGAACAGCAGCCTCGACATCGCGCTCAACGGCCGACACCTCCTGGAACACGAAGGGCATGCGCTGCCGCTCCACCTGTGGGTCAACGACGTCCTGATGGTGCTGTTCTTCTTCGTTGTCGGGCTCGAGATCAAGACCGAGCTGGTCGTCGGTGACCTGTCGGACCCCAAGGTCGCCGCCCTGCCCGCCATCGTGGCCCTCGGCGGCATGTTGTTCCCTGCCCTGATCGTCTACGCCGTCAACGCCGGTGGCTCGGGCACCGCAGGTTGGGGAGT
Source organism: uncultured Acidimicrobiales bacterium (assembly GCA_963700755.1). Lineage (GTDB taxonomy): Bacteria > Actinomycetota > Acidimicrobiia > Acidimicrobiales > SZUA-35 > JBBQUN01. Next base: position 893,669 of record CAVOYW010000008.1, on the reverse strand, counting down.
CCCGATGGCCACCGACATCGCCTTCGCCGTCGGCGTGCTGACCCTCCTCGGCCCCGAGTGCCGTTCCGGCTCAAGCTGTTCCTGCTGACCCTGGCCATCGCCGACGACATCGGTGCCATCGTGGTGATCGCCATCTTCTATTCGATCGGGTTCTGTCGTTCGCCTGGTTGGCAGCCGCTGGCCGGGGGGTTGATCGTGGTCGCTCTGCTCGCGGTTCCGGGTCTGGTACATCCCGGTCTACGCCGTGCTCGGGTATCTTCGTCTGGTATGCCACGTTCCGTTCCGGGCGTCCATGCCACCATCGCCGGTGTGGCGATCGGGCTGTTGGCACCGGCCAAGCCGCTGCTCGGCCCGAAGGCGTTCGAGACGATCGAGGACATCATCACCGGTGAGCGGGCCACCCCGGTCGCGGTGCGTGAGGCGAATTGGAAGATGAAGGAAAGCGTGTCGGTGACGGCGCGGCTGACCAGCCGTGTTGAGTCCCTGGACCGGGTTCGTGATCGTTCCGACTCTTCGCCGTGGCCAACGCCGGCGTGTGCTGTCGAGCGACGTGTTGGGTGACGCCGTGTCGTCCCGGGTCACCTGGGGCGTCATCCTCGGTCTGGTGATCGGCAAACCGCTCGGCATCACGTTGTTCACCTGGCTCGCCGTGCGAAGCAAGATCGCCGAGATGCCCCGGGGCGTCACGATGATGCACATCGCTGGAGTCGGTGCGGTGGCGGGCATCGGATTCACCGTGGCGCTGTTCATCGGTGGGTTGGCCTTCGAGATTCCGTCGAACAGCGATCAGGCGACCATCGGCATCCTCGTCGCCTCGTTCCTCGCCACGGTCTTCGGCTGGGCGCTCCTGCGGCTCTCGCCGGCTCCGGAGGCGGTCGTCGGTGACCCGGGTCATGCCGGGAGCAGCACCGGTCCGCCGGCCCACCACGAGGTCCCGACGGCGTGAAATCGGGCGGGTGTTGGCGAAAAGGCAACGAGCCTTCGTAGTCTGCGAAGGTGCCACACCCCCTCGTCATCGTCGAATCACCGGCAAAGGCCAAGAAGATCGCCGGCTATCTGGGCGACGATTACATGGTCGAATCGTCGATCGGCCACATCCGCGACCTGCCCCAGAACGCCGCACAGGTACCGGCGGCGTACAAGGGCGAGAAGTGGGCCAGCCTGGGCATCGACGTCGACAATGGGTTCAAGCCCCTCTACGTCGTCTCCCCCGAGAAGACCGATCAGGTTCGCAAACTCAAGGCCCTGATGAAGGACGCCAGCGAACTCGTGCTCGCCACCGACCAAGACCGTGAAGGCGAGGCGATCGCCTGGCACCTGCTCGAGGTCCTCAGCCCCCGGGTGCCGGTCAAGCGCATGGTGTTCAACGAGATCACGCCCGAGGCCATCCAGCGTGCCATCGACAACCCCCGTGAACTCGATCGCCATCTCGTCGACGCTCAGGAGGCCCGGCGACTGCTCGATCGGCTCTTCGGATACGAGGTCTCGCCGGTGCTGTGGAAGAAGGTCATGCCGCGGCTCTCGGCCGGCCGGGTCCAGTCGGTGGCCACCCGCCTGGTGGTGGCGCGTGAGCGCGAGCGGATGGCCTTCCGATCGGCCAACTACTGGGATCTGAAGGGCACCTTCGATGCCCGGGCCGACGATGCCCCTGCCTTCACGGCGATGTTGGTCGAGCTCGACGACCGGCGTATCGCGACGGGCCGGGACTTCGCCTCCGACGGCAGCATGTCCCAAGCTGATCGGGTTCATCTCGACGAGGTGTCGGCTCGGGCCCTCGCCGGCGAACTCGAGGGCCGTCGCGCCACCGTCACCAGCCGCGAGGCCAAGCCTTATCGGCGTCGCCCTGCGGCTCCGTTCACGACCTCGACCTATCAGCAGGAGGCCGGTCGCAAGCTCCGTCTCTCGTCGGCTCAGGCCATGCGGGTGGCGCAGGGGCTCTACGAGCGGGGCTTCATCACCTACATGCGAACCGATTCGACGACCCTGTCCGAAACGGCGATCAGTGCCGCTCGGAACCAGATCGTCGAACGGTACGGCCGCGACTTCCTGCCCGATGCGCCTCGGACCTACGCGAAGAAGCAGAAGAATGCCCAGGAGGCCCACGAGGCGATCCGCCCCGCCGGCGACATCTTCCGCCCGCCCGAGGACGTGGCCGCCGAGCTGTCGGCCCAAGACCAGCGTGTCTACGAGCTGATCTGGCAACGGACCGTGGCGTCGCAGATGACCGACGCCACCGGCGAGACCGTCACCCTTCGCCTCGGTGTCGAAGCGAGCTCGGGTCGTCGGGCCGTTTTCTCCACCAGTGGCACCGTGATCTCACACCAGGGTTTCCTCAAGGTCTACCGCGAAGACAACGACGAGGACGACGAGCAGGAAGCAGCCGAGCAGCTGCTGCCGCCGCTGGCCGAAGGAGACACCGCAGATGTCACCGACGTCGAGGCGGCCGGTCACGACACCCAGCCTCCGGCCCGATTCACCGAGGCGTCGCTGGTCAAACGACTCGAGGAACTCGAAGTGGGTCGACCGTCGACCTACGCCTCGATCATGGGCACGATCCAGGCTCGTGAATACGTCTGGAAGAAGGGCTCGGCCCTCGTTCCCAGCTTCAAGGCGTTTGCCGTGGTCACCCTGCTCGAGCAGCACTTCCCCGACTTGGTCGACTATGCCTTCACGGCTCGCATGGAAGACGACCTCGACGCCATTTCGAGAGGCGAGGCAGAACCGATTCCGTGGCTCACCGAGTTCTACTTCGGGGCCGACGAATTGCCGGGTTTGAAAGAGAAGGTCTCTGAGCGGCTGGGTGACATCGACGCCCGAGCCGTCAACTCGATTCCGCTCGGCGCCGACGACGACGGCATCGCCATCGTGGCCCGGGTCGGGCGTTACGGCCCCTACCTCGAACGTGGTGAGGACCGAGCGTCGATTCCCGAGGACCTGCCGCCCGACGAGCTGACCATCGTCAAGGCTCTCGAACTGCTCGAGGCGCCGAAGGGTGATCGCGAACTCGGCCGGCACCCCGAGGCCGATCTGCCGATCCTGCTCAAGGCCGGTCGGTTCGGGCCCTATGTCCAGATGGGGGAGCACGACGACGAGACCGGTGAGAAACCGCTCACGGCCTCGCTCTTCAAGGACATGGAACCCGACACGGTCACGCTCGATGATGCGGTGAAGTTGCTCTCGCTTCCGCGGGTGATCGGGGTCGACCCGGCTGACGGGGTCGAGATCACGGCGCAGAACGGTCGCTTCGGGCCCTACATCAAGAAGGGAACCGATTCCCGGAGCATCGACGCGGAGTCACAGCTCTTCACGATCACCCTCGAGCAGGCCCTCGCCGTGTTGGCCGAGCCCAAGCGGCGACGGGGCCAGAAATCGACCGCGCCCCTCAAGATCGTGGGTGTCGACCCTGCGACCGACAAGGAAGTACAGCTCAAGGAGGGCCGATTCGGCCCTTATGTCACCGATGGCGAGAGCAACGCAAGCCTGCGCAAAGGTGATGATCCCGAGACGATCTCGATCGAGCGGGCATCGGAACTCCTGGCCGATCGTCGGGCCCGTGGTCCGGTGACCAAGAAGAAGGCCACCAAGAAGAAGGCGACCAAGAAGAAGGCGACCAGGAAGAAGGCGACCGCCAAGAAAGCGACCGCCAAGAAGAAGGCCGCCAAGAAGGCCGCAACGAAGGGACCCGCAGCAAAGAAGCAGGTCACGTCGACGACTCCCCCCACGACGACCGGCGACGAAACGCCGTTCTGAGCGCCTTGGCATGACCCACGAAGGACCGGGCCGGGCCCGCTACCTGGCGTTCGAAGGGGGTGAGGGCTCGGGCAAGAGCACCCAGGCCAGGCGTCTCGCCCGCCGCCTCGACGCCTGCCTCACCTTCGAGCCCGGTGCAACGCCGTTGGGCGCGCAGCTTCGTTCGATCCTGCTCGACGTCGACCGACCGGTGGTCGGTGCTCGGGCCGAGACCCTGTTGATGGCGGCCGATCGGGCTCAGCACCTCGCCGACGTGGTCGAGCCGGCGCTGGCGGCCGGACGACACGTGGTGTCCGACCGGAGCCTCTACTCGTCGATGGCCTACCAGGGCGCGGCCGCGGGCTCGGGATCGACGAGGTGGAGCGGATCAACCGGTGGGCGATGGCGGAGCGACTGCCCGACGCCGTGGTCTTCCTCGACCTCGATCCCGACCAGGCCCGCCGTCGACTGTCCCGGTCGCTCGATCGGTTCGAGCGGGAAGGTGACGAGTTCCACCGTGCGGTCCATGCCGGCTATCACCGGATGGCGCGCAACGACCCGGAGCGCTGGATCGTCGTCGATGCCGGCCTCGGGATCGACGACATCGAGGCCGAGATCTGGGCGCGGCTCGCGCCCCGGCTCGAACGGTGATGGCCGTCGACGACCCGATCTGGAACGGTGTGGTCGGCCAGCCCGCAGCCATCGCCCGCCTCGATCGGGCGGCCAGGGCGCCCGTCCACGCCTATCTCTTCCTGGGTCAGATCGGGGTCGGTACGGCCCGTGCCGCACGGGCCTTCGCCGCGTTGCTGCTGTCGGACCACCTGGAAGGCGACCGTGCCGATCGGGCGAAGCGCCTGGCGATCGCAGGCAACCACCCCGATCTGTGTGAGATCCGCCCCGAAGGTGCATCTCTCCGGGTCGTCGATGCCCGTGAAGTCATCCGGCACGGACAGACCTCACCGGCCGAGGGGCCCCGCAAGGTCATCGTCGTACACGGAGTCGACGACATCGAGGAGGCGGCCATCGGTCGCCTGCTCAAGATGATCGAGGAGCCGCCGGCCTCGGCCGTCTTCGTCCTCCTGGCCGAACACGTCGCTCCCGAGATCGTCACGATCGCCAGTCGATGTGTGACCATCGAGTTCGCACCGATCCCGGCCAGGGTCCTCGAGGTCTCGTTGATCGCCGACGGGGTGCCCGCCGATCGAGCGCGACTGGCCGCACTTGCTGCCGGTGGCGACCTCGACCGGGCACGCCTGCTGTCCGGCGACGACCAGTTGGCGGCTCGACAGGCGCTCTGGGCAGGCCTGCCCGCCAAGCTGAACGGTACGGGCGCCCAGGTGGTCGAACTGGTCCGTCAACTACGCGAGGGAATGGATGAAGCCCAGGCTCCACTCGACGTCCGCCAGGCCGCCGAGATGGCCGAACTCGACGCCAAGGCGGAGCAGTTGGGGGAACGTGGACTCGGACGGGCGCTCCTGATCGCCCAGCACAAACGCCAGATCAAGGCGATCCGCAACGACGAACTCCGATTCGGACTGGCCACGTTGTCGCGGCACTACCGCGACTCGTTCGTCGCCGACAACGATCCCCGAGCCGCGCAGGCCGTTGCCGCCGTCCAGGCCGCGGCCGAGGCGTTGGTGCGCAATCCGAACGAGGCGCTGCTCCTGCAGGCGCTGCTGCTCCGGCTCGACCGGACCCGCTGACGGCGTCGTGTTCGGGTGGGCGCCACGGTCGAGCCCCGACGATAAGCTGTCGGCTCCGCCCGGATAGCTCAGTCGGTAGAGCGACGCTCTCGTAAAGCGTAGGTCACGAGTTCAATTCTCGTTCCGGGCTCAACAAGCAGGCCCGAGAACCTGTCGACCGGTCCGGTCGACGACTCGGTTTGTCGGTAGCCTCGGGCAGGTGCAGCACTCCTCTCCCTCGATTCCGCGGGCCCCTCGTGGCTGATCAGGCGACGTTCGTCACCGACGCCGAGCCGTTCATGGGTTCGCTGTTCTCGACGGCGCTGCGGATGACCGGTAACCGCGCCGACGCCGAAGACCTCGTCCAGGACACCTACCTTCGGGCCTACCGGTCATACGGGTCGTTCACCGAGGGCACCAACCTTCGGGCCTGGCTGTTTCGGATCATGACCAACGCCCACATCAATCGCTATCGGGCGAAGTCGCGGCGGGTCGAGGAATCCGAGCTGGACGACATCGACGACCTGTTCCTCTACCGGCGCCTCACCGACCCCGGCCAGTACAGCCGCAGCGCCGAGGACGAGCTGATGGACCTGTTCTCCGAGTCCGAGGTGGTCGCTGCTGTCGAGGCCCTGCCCGAGTCGTATCGCATGGCCGTCCTCCTCGCCGATGTCGAGGGATTCGCCTACAAGGAGATCGCCGAGATCCTCGACATCCCGATCGGCACCGTGATGAGCCGTCTCCATCGCGGAAGAAAAGCGCTGCAACGCGAGTTGTACACCTTTGCCGCAGCTCGTGGCCTCACCGCGGAGCCCTCACGATGACCAGCGAAGCCGACTTCCCCGAACCGTCCGATGCGCTCGATCCCTGTGCCGGGTTCGACGCCCCCGGCGACTGTCGCGAGGCGGCGGCCGAGCTCTACGAGTATCTCGACGGAGTCCTGACCGACGAGCGGCGGGCGGTCATCGCCGGACACCTCGACGGGTGCTCGGGTTGTTTCCATGCCTTCGAGTTCCACGCCGAGCTGAAGACGGTCATCTCGGCGAAGTGTCAGACCGAGGTGCCCGAGGCGCTACGACGGCGGATCATCGCCTCGCTGTCCGAACTGGCCGATCTTCCCGATCCGTCCTGAGGACACGGGGCACGGGCACAGGGCAGCGGACACAGGGCAGCGGACACGGGGCAATCGTGACCCCGATCGTGCCGATGGGTCGTGCTTCGGTACACTCGCCGCCATGTTGGCTGTTGTATGGCACTGGTGGATCGGGTTCTTCCTCTCGGTCGGGGCGTTCCTCACCGTGCTGGCGTTGGTCGCCGGTTACTTCATGAAGGTGGAGAACCCGAGGTATCCGAGAAAGCCATAGTGAACGCCTCCGTCGATTGGGGGGTGGCCCGCACGGTTGCGGGCAGGATCGCCCGTGAAGAGCCCGTGGGATCCGACGAGCGCGATCGGTCACTCGAGTCCGATCTGCTGCGTTTGACCTCCCAGGCCGAAGAGTTGGTGGCCGCCGAGACCGGACTGGTGTCCCTCGCCGGTCCGGCTCGGGCCCGGATCACCGACCGCATGGGCTGGGTCGAGGCCAACCTGGCGAGCTTCGACCGTCTCGCCCGACCCCTGCTCGGCAAGCTCGAAGACGAATCGACCGAGCCCGGAACGATCGGTCGTTGGCTCAAACCGGTCTCCGATGCGGTTGGGCCACGCTTCGCCGGAGCCGAACTCGGCGCCATGTTGGGCTGGATGTCGGGTCGGGTGATCGGCCAGTACGACTTGCTGATCGTGGAAGACGAACGACCCGAGGATCAGGACTGGGTCTACTACGTGGGTCCCAACGTGTTGTCGATCGAACGACGTTACGGCTTCCCGCCCGAGCAGTTCCGGTTGTGGATCGCCCTCCACGAGTGCACCCACCGGGCCCAGTTCACCGCGGTGCCGTGGCTGCGTCCGTACTTCCTGTCACAGGTCGAGGCCATGATCGACGCCGTCGACCCCGACCCGGCCCGGCTCGTCGAAGCCGCCAGGCAGATGGTCGACAACAAGCGTGCCGGCCGGGCCTCGGGCCTCGACGCCGGGATCTCCCAGTTGTTGGCCAGCCCCGAGCAGCGCCGAGTACTCGATCGGCTCACGGGGTTGATGAGCCTGCTCGAAGGTCACGGAGACATCACGATGGACCGAGCCGGGGTCGATCGGATCCCGAGTCAGCCTCGTTTCGCCCGGGTGATGAGCCAGCGACGCAAGAACGCCTCGGGCCCGACGAAGCTCCTGCAGAAGGTGCTGGGGTTCGAAGCCAAGCTCGCGCAGTACGCCGAAGGAGAGTCCTTCGTGAAGGCCGTCGAAACCGCCGGCGGGCGTGAACTCTTCGACCAGGTCTGGGCCGACTCCAACAATCTCCCTACCATCGCCGAGATCCGTGACCCGTCGACGTGGGTCGCTCGGATGACCGCTTCCGGTCATGTCGGCGTCGCCTGACAACGGTCTCGACGCCCTCGTCGCCGCTCTTCTTCCGCAATGCACGTTCGCGTCGCCCGAACGACTGGGCCCCGACGCCGTGATCTGCGGCGTTTCCGGCGGGGCCGACTCACTTGCGCTCCTCGTCCTGGCTGCCGCCTGGTTCGGCCCGAACCGGGTCACGGCCGTCCACCTCGACCATGGTTGGCGGCCCGATGCCGGCCCGGCCGAGGCCGACGTCGTCGCCGCGGCAGCGGCCCTCCTCGGTACCGGTTTTCGGTGCGAACGGCTCGACGTGGAACCCGGCTCGAATCTCGAGTCTCGTTCCCGGACCGCTCGACACCGCGTGCTCGGACCCGATGCGCTGCTCGGGCATACCGCCGACGACCAAGCCGAGACCCTCCTGATCAACCTGGCCCGAGGGGCCGGGCCGACGGGTCTGGGTGGCATCCGACCCGGTCCGAAACATCCAATCCTGTCGCTTCGTCGGACCGACACCGTGCATGTGTGCGCACTCGCAGGACTCGACCCGGTCGAGGATCCGAGCAATCACGACCCCCGATTCGTTCGGAGCCGTATGCGAAACGAACTCCTGCCCCTCCTGGCCGACATCGCCGATCGCGACCCGGTCCCTCTGCTCAACCGGACCGCGGACCTGTCCCGGGAAGCGGCCGACGAGGTCACGAGGATGGCCGATGAACTCGATCCAACCGACACCCGCGCCCTGCGCCGTGCCCCCCGCGCGGTGGTGTCGGCCGCGCTGAGGGACTGGCTTCGCACGGTCGAGGGGCATCCGCCATCGGCGGGCGACCTCGAACGGGTCCGAGCCGTGGTCGAGAATCGGGTGAAGGCCTGTGAACTCGCCGGCGGTCGACGAGTGAGCCGGTCCGACGGCCGGCTGATCCTGCACCCGAACGCTCTCGAGGGGTGACGGACACGGGTCGTGGCCCGTTGCGTTCGGTAGGCTCGTCGTCACATGCGCCCGCTCATTCTCGGCATCCTCAACGTCACGCCGGATTCGTTCAGCGACGGTGGCCAGTTCACGTCGGTCGAGCGCGCCGTGGAACGAGCCCACCAGATGCTGGCCGAAGGCGCCGACATCATCGACGTCGGCGGTGAGTCCACCAGGCCGGGTGCGGCGCCCGTCGATCCCGCCACCGAGATGGCCCGGGTCGTACCCGTGATCGACGCCCTCCGGGGTGCCGCTCGGATCTCGGTCGACACCCGACGGGCCGAGGTGGCACGAGCTGCCGTCGCCGCCGGGGCCACGATCATCAACGACGTGTCGGCTTCGCTGCACCCGGTCGCAGCCGAGACCGGCGCCGGGTGGATCGCGATGCACATGCTCGGTGACCCCACGTCGATGCAGTACCGGCCCCACTACGTCGACGTCGTCGGCGAGGTCCTCGAGTTCCTGGTCGATCGAGCCGAAGCAGGCCGGGCCGCCGGCGTGCGGGACATCTGGATCGATCCTGGCTTCGGCTTTGGCAAGACCGAACAGCACAACTTCTCGTTGTTGACCCGGCTCGACCGCCTGGTGGCCACCGGATGGCCCGTCGCCGTCGGTCTCAGCCGCAAGTCGATGCTCGGCGCCATCCTCGCCCGGTCCGACGGTGCCGACGTCCCGACCCCGGCCGATGATCGGTTGGAGGGTTCGGTGGCAACGGCCACCTACGCAATGCTTCTTGGAGCCAGCATGATTCGCGTCCATGATGTCAAGGCCGCATGGCAGGCGGCCACCGTGGTGGCCGCCGATCCGATCTTGGAGAGGACCTGATGGCGAAGGGGAGGTGGGCACAGGGGATCCAGCCTCGGCATTTTCGCTGGATCATCGCCGAACAGCTCGCGGTCTGTGAACGGCCGGGCGGCTACGGCACGAACCACCGACGAGTGCGTCGTCAGGAAGAGATCATCTGGATACGGGAGAACGGGTTCGGGTACGTGATCTCGCTCATCCCTTCGACGCACAACCTGCACAGCTACGACGAACTCGGGCTCCGTTGGAAGCACTGGCCACTGACTCCGAGCGTCGATCCCGAGGTCGCCATGGCGCAGATCTTTCCCGAGTTGGCTGCGCTGCTGGCGTCGGGTACGAAGCTGCTCCTGCACGCCGAAGAGGTGGGTGATCGGCTCGCCGGTCTGATGGCCGGCTACCTCCAGTGGACCGGCATGGTGCCCGAGACGGCCAAGGCCATCATCGTCATCGAGCGGATCCTCGAACGGCAGATGGGGCCGGTCGGCCGAGAAATGGCAGCGGCCGCCGTCGAGGCCAAGAAGCTGCCGCATGGCTGAGCTCCAGCCCGATCGAATCGAGGTTCGTGGGCTCGAACTCCTGGTGTACTGCGGGGTGTTGCCCGAGGAGCAGGCCCGACGCCAGCCCTTCCTCTTCGACCTCGACATCGAACTCGACATGACCGATGCCGGTCAGAGCGACGACCTCGACCACACCGTCGACTACGGCGCCCTCTGCGGTCGTCTGGCCGAGGTGCTCCACGGCGAACGGTTCCTGCTCATCGAGCGGATGGCAACGAGGATCACCGAACTCATCCTGGCGGAATTCGCCCGGGTCGATTCGATCACCGTCGTCGCTCGCAAACTTCGGCCACCGGTACCCCAGCACGTGGGAACCACGGGCGTTCGGATTCGACGCTCTCGCTGATGCGGGTCTTCCTCGGTCTCGGCAGCAACCTCGGAGACCGCGCCGGCCACCTCCGAGCAGCCGTCTCCGCGATGCCCGACGTCGTGGCGGTATCACCGGTGTACGAATCGGCGCCGGTCGGTGGTCCCGAACAGGGCCGATTCCTCAACATCGTCGTCCAACTCGACACCGAGGCCCTCCCGCACGAACTGCTCGAGCGGTGCCGCGAACTGGAGCGAGCCGCCGAACGGCTCCGGAGCGTTCGCTGGGGGCCACGAACCCTCGACGTCGACGTGCTCTGGATCGACGGCGTACGCATCGACTCGGCCGAGCTCACGGTGCCCCACCCCCGAATGCACGAGCGAAATTTCGTGATGGATCCACTCCTCGATCTCGATCCCGACTTCCGACATCCTCGTTACGATCCGAGCCGTGCCGTCGGTGAGGTCGTGCGCCTCGGTCTCCTCGGATAGCCATCGCCGGCCCTGGGGCCGTGTTGTGGCTGCCGGGGGGCGGTGTTGTGGCTGCCGGGGGGCGGTGTTGTGGCTGCCGGGGGGCGGTGTTGTGGCTGCCTGGGGGCGGTGTTGTGGCTGCCTGGGGGCGGTGTTGTGGCTGCCTGGGGGCGGTGTTGTGGCTGCCTGGGGGCAGTGTTGTCAGCGATTCGGGGCTAGAACGATGCGATGTCAGAACTCGATCTGCTCGTCATCGGCAGCGGCGTCGCCGGGTTGTCGGCCGCGGTCCGGGCGGCGAGCGCCCACCGGCTGAGCGTCGGCGTCATCACCAAGGGTCAGCTGCACCAGGCCACCACCCGTTGGGCCCAGGGCGGTGTGGCCGCGGTGCTCGCCGACGACCCCGACTCGACCGACCTCCACCTGGCCGACACCTTGTCCGCCGGCGCCGGACTGTGCGACCTCGACGCCGTCCGGGTCTTGGTCGACGAAGGTCCGGGCCGGGTGAACGAGCTGATCGCCATGGGCGCCATGTTCGACACCGATGCCGGCGGGGCCTACAAGCTGGCCCGAGAGGGCGGGCATTCGATGCCCCGAATCCTGCACTCCAAGGGTGCGGCCACGGGCGCCGAGATCGAGCGGGCGCTGGTGATCGCCGTCCACGACACGGCGGCCGCGCTCGTCGAGCACGCATTCGCCGACGCCCTGCTCGTCGAGAACGGCCGGTGCGTCGGTGTGAGCTACCTCACCGAGACCGGTGCAGTGAAGGAGATCCTCGCCCGCAACGTGTTGCTCGCGGCGGGGGGTGCCGGGCAGCTCTTCGCCGTCACCACCAACCCCGTCGAGGCGACTGGCGATGGCATCGCCATGAGCCTGGCCGCGGGTGCCGTTCTGGCCGACGTCGAATTCGTGCAGTTCCACCCGACCGCGCTCCACCATCCGTCGATGCCGCGCCCGCTGCTCTCGGAGGCGCTCCGTGGGCACGGCGCGCTGCTTCGGGACACCGAGGGCAACCGGTTCGTCGATGAACTCCAGCCTCGGGACGTCGTGTCGAGGGCGATGATGAAACGGATGCTCGAACTCGATGTCGATCATCTCTACCTCGATGCCCGTGACCTCGAGCAGTTCGACATCCGCTTCCCCACGATCATGGCGTCCTTACACGAGGTGGGGCTCGATCCTGCGATCGATCTCCTGCCCATTGCCCCGGCGGCCCACTACACCTGCGGCGGTCTGCTCACCGATCTCGACGGGGCATCGTCGTTGCCCGGGCTCTGGGGCGCCGGCGAGGTGGCGTGCAGTGGTGTCCACGGCGCCAATCGCCTGGCCTCGAACTCGTTGCTCGAAGGAATGGTCTTCGCCCCCCGTGCCGTCGATGCGATCGCCGCCGGAAAGGGCGGCCCGTCGGCAACCGGCGCCATGCCGCGCCGTGCTGAGCCCGCAATCCGACCGGGTGGGAGGCCGCGATCTCCCGCCCCTGGAGCCGGTCATCTGGGCTGGCGCCGACGGTCGCCCGGCCGCCGAGGTCCGATCCGATCTTCAGCACGCCATGACCCGCGGTGCCGGTGTGCTCCGAACCGCCCAGTCCCTTGCCGCCACCGGCGCAAGGCTCGACGACCTGGCCCTCGAGGTCCCTGCGGGCGATGCGGCACCCGAGTGGCACGAGGTCCGGAACCTGATCACGCTCGGCCGGGGCGTGATCGCTGCGGCCGCGGCACGTGAGGAGAGCCGCGGTGCTCACACCAGGGAAGACCACCCCGAGTCCCGGGACGAGTGGTTGGTCCGGCAACTCGTCCGCACGCGGGTGTGACCGAGCCGCACGGGACGAAGGCGAGTCGGGTGTCCGAGCCGCACGGGACGAAGGCGAGTCGGGTGTCCGAGCCGCACGGGACGAAGGCGAGTCGGGTGTCCGAGCCCTACCCTGTGGTCGTGCGCCCCGATCTCCATCCCCCACTGGCCGACGTCCGATTCCTCGTCGACCGAGCCCTGGCCGAGGATCTGACGCCGCTCGGTGACCTGACGTCGTCGTTGATCGACCCGGCGCTGACGGCAACCGCGGAGTTCCGGTCGCGGGCGGCCGGCACCATCGCCGGATGCCTCTGTGTCGAGGAGACCTTCCGGGCCCTCGATGGTCGCCTCGGCATCGAATGGGCCCGGTCCGACGGCGACCGGGTCGAGGCCGGTGATCTCATCGGGATCGCCCGGGGGCCTTTCCATTCCCTGCTCACCGCCGAGCGGACCGCCCTGAATTTCCTCAGTCATCTCTCGGGTGTTGCCACCGGAGCCGCCCGCTGGGTCGACATCGCCGACGGTCGGGTGATCGTCTGGGACACGCGCAAAACGCTGCCCGGTTACCGATCGCTGCAGAAGGCAGCTGTCCGTGCAGGTGGGGCCGCCAACCATCGTGGCAACCTGTCGGACTGGTTGATGTTGAAGGACAACCACCTGTTCGGGACCACGATCGCCGATGCCGTCGCCGCAGCGCGTCGGCGCTGGCCCGGCCGGACCATCCAGGTCGAGGCCGACTCGAAGGAACTCATGGTGCAGGCGCTCGTCGCCGGAGCCGACATCATCCTCCTCGACAACTTCAGTCCCGACGAGCTTCGGGGCCTCGTCGCCGACGTCGACTCCTGGGCGGCTGAGCACGGCGCCAAGCGGCCGCTGCTCGAGGCATCGGGAGGGATCACCCTCGACGTGCTCGACGCCTATGCCGATACCGGTGTCGATCTGTTGTCGTCGGGTGCCCTCACCAATTCCTCCATCGTCCTCGACATCGGCCTCGATGTCGTTCCTGATCGGGCCTGAACCCATGACCGAATCCCCTGGACCGTCCGAGTTGCCGATCCCGCATCGATTCGAGCCGACCGCAACGTCGCACAGCCTGCGCGCCGGCTACGGCGAGATCGACGACGGCACCGAAACCGGTGACCAGGTGACGATCGCCGGTCGCCTCATGCTCCGACGGGTCCAGGGCAAGCTCGCCTTTGGAACCCTGCAAGACGGTGGTGGACGGATCCAGCTCTTCGCCCCGGCCAAGGTGACCCCCGACTTCGAACGCTTCTGCGAACTCAGCCTTGGGGACTGGATCGGTGTCAGCGGCGAGGTCATGAAGACGCGCAAGGGCGAATTGTCGGTCAAGGTCGAGTCCTGGACGATGCTGGCTCCGGCCCGTCGTCCGTTCCCCGACAAATTCCACGGCATCTCCGATCCCGACACCCGCTACCGGCAACGCTATGTCGACCTGTGGGTGACCCCCGAGAGCCGCGACGCTTTCCTGCTTCGGTCGAGACTGCTGTCGTTCACCCGGCGCTGGCTCGAGGAGCGCGGCTTCATCGAGGTGGAGACGCCGATGCTCCACCCCATCCCCGGTGGGGCGCTGGCCAAACCCTTTGCCACGCATCACAACGCGCTCGACACCACGCTCTACCTGCGCATCGCCCCCGAGCTCTACCTGAAACGGTTGATCGTCGGGGGGCTGGAGCGGGTCTTCGAGATCGGCCGCGTGTTCCGGAACGAGGGCATCAGCACCCGACACAATCCCGAGTTCACGATGCTCGAGCTCTACCAGGCCTACGCCGACTACGGCGACATCATGGCCCTCACCGAGGAACTGGTGGCCGCGCTCGCCATCGAGCTTCGTGGAACCACGACCCTGTCCTACGGTGACCGTGAACTCGACCTGTCGACTCCATGGCGACGAGCCTCGATGCTGGAACTGATCGAGGAGCAGACCGGACTCTCACTCACGCTCGACACGCACCTCGACGTCCTGCGCGGCCACGCCGAGCAGTTCGGCGTTGTGGTGAAGGACACCTACGGTCCCGGGAAGCTCCTGCTCGAGATCTACGAGAAGACCACCGAGCCCGAGCTGTGGGGGCCGGTCTTCGTCACCGACTATCCCAAGGAGGTCTCGCCGCTGTCGCGGGACCACCGAGACCAGCCGGGGATGACCGAGCGTTTCGAGGCCATCGTCGCCGGGCGGGAGCTGTGCAACGCGTTCTCGGAATTGGTCGATCCCGCCGAGCAGCGGGCTCGTTTCGAAGACCAGGCGATCCAGAAGGACGACGGCGACGACGAGGCGATGGCTGTCGATGACGATTACCTCCGGGCCATGGAGTACGGCCTCCCACCGACCGGTGGACTCGGGATCGGAATCGACCGCCTCGTGATGCTCCTGGCCGACGTGCACACCATCCGAGACGTGGTGCTGTTCCCGACGCTGCGGCCCGAGCAGAGTTCGTAGCGTTCTCGGTGGAATCACGAGATGGCCGGGGCCGCGACGTTCGCCATGACCCCGGCGCCTCGTGGTCATTCGATGCCGTGATCCAGGGCGTAGCGGACGAGTTCGTGTTTTCGGCTCAGATGCAGCTTGCCGAGAATGTTGCGCACGTGGTTTTCGACCGTCTTGGGCGAGATGAACAAGGCTTCACCGATCTCTTTGTAGGAGTGGCCGCGAGCGACGAATTGCAGGACCTCGCGCTCGCGCTGCGACAGGGGCTGGGCGCCCGTGGCCTTCTTGGCCATGGCCCGGAACTCGCCGAGCACGAGGGCGGCGAGCGCCGGCGAGAACACCGGTTCCCCTCGGGCGGCCTTCCACAGTGCGGTTCGGAGTTCGGCGGGCGCCGTCGACTTGACGAGGTAGCCGATCGCTCCCGCCGCAACGGCGTCGAGAAGGTCGCGTTCGGCCTCCGAGACGGTCAGCATCACGATGGAGGTGATGTCTCCGCACTCTCGAGCCACCTTGATGCCGCCGCCGTTCGGCATCTGCAGATCGCACACGACGAGTTCGGGTCGGTGCTTGCGGATCGCCTCGATCGCGGCGTCGGCGTCTCCGACCTCGGCGACGACCACGAAGTTCTCGCCCAGGTCGGCCCGAACGCCGCTGCGCCAGATGGGGTGATCATCGGCCAGGACGACCCTGACGTGTTCGCGGAAACTCATATCCAGATCCTCACTTCGGTCCCCTGACCGGGTCGGCCATCGATCTCGACCCGCCCGCCGGCCTCGACGATCCGGCCGGTGATCGAGCCGTCGAGTCCCTGTCCCCGAGCGACCGTCCTCGGGTCGAAGCCTCTGCCGTCGTCCTTGACCGAGACGAAGATCGTGCTGTCGTCGTCCGGTTCGGCGTACACCGTCGCCCGTCCGGCGAGGCCGTGTTTCGATGCGTTCGTCAGGGCCTCGGCGACGGCTCCGGCGACGGCGTGATTGCGGCGGTCCTGGCCCGATGGGAGGTCGGGGGCGCAGATCACGTCGACTCGAAGACCCTCGCGCTGTTCGATTCGCCGGGCCACGACCCGCAGGGCGTTTCCCAGGTCATGATCGTCCCCGATCGATGGGTCCAGCATCGATCGGCCGTCGAACAGGAACTGGCGGAGCTCGAGTTCCTGTGACCGGGCCAGTTCGACCAACTCGGCGTCGTTGCTGCGGCGTTGGATGACGGCCAGGGTCTGGAGCACGCCATCGTGGAGTGTGCGGGCGACCTCCTCTCGGGCTCGGAATGCCGAGATCGAGCGGTCGGCGTCCTCCTGCTGTTCGATGAGGTAGCCGGCGACGAAACCGCCGAGTGCGAACAGCACGGTGCTCGCGACCCGGGACAGGCTCCACGGTGAGTCTCCGGGTGGCACGAAGAGCAGCCACCCCAGATAGCGGGACAACCCCAGTCCGATCCCGGTGATGACCGCGGGACGGGTGCCGGCCGCAATGGCGACGGTGAAGATCACGCCGAGCGGCCAGATCGTCGGGAGTGCCTGCGAATGAGTGGCCCCGTAGACCCACATGTCGGCGGCCGACAGCGTGGAGGCGATGCCGATCTCGAGGAGGATCGGCGCGGGAGTCGTCAACGCGTCGGGTCGCGCTCGATACAAGATGGTGAGCCACAGCATCAACCCGAACGCCAGTCCGAGGAGGGCCAGCCCGATCAGGGGGTGGTCGACTCCGGGCCGGCGGGCGCCGCGCCGGTCCCAGACCTCCCAACAGAACACCGAGATCATCCACGACCCGGTCAGCCAGCGGAAGGCGAGGAGCCCGCGCAGGAGCGTGTGGCGGGTCGGGGGTGAGATCCGTGCCGCACGAATCGGGCCGATGATCGCAATCGTCCGCACGGCGCCGCCGTTGCGTTCGACCGTCGTGTCGAGCTTCACCGGCTCCAATCGGTCGGTACGGTCGATGGGTGAGCGGAAGCGGAGTGGGGACGTCCCGTGCTTGGTGGTCGACGCCGATCTGGATCGTCGGCGGGTCGGCGGTTCGGCCGGAGCGTGGTCACGGGGCGTGGTCACGGGGCATGGTCCCATAGCGTAGAGCGATGTCCCGTCGTGTGATCGAGGTCGATGGCGTCGCACTCGTTTCGTTCTGCCTCGGTTCACAGGAGAAGCCGACCGCCGAACGGACGGTCGCTCTCGCCGACCTCGGCCTCGTCGTGCCAGCGGTGCTGGAGCATCTGCACGGTCACTGGCTCACCAGCGACGACGATGGACTGCTCGATGCCCTGCTGGCCGCCGGGGCCACGATGGTGCGCCATTCGCACATCTACGGTTTGCGACTCGACGGGTCGAGACCGATCGGACGCCGGCGAACGACCGATCGGTGGCGTGTCTCGCCCCTGGACTCGAGCGGCGTCGACCTGACCCCGCTGTCGCGTCGGGCATATCCGGCCGGGCACGTCGATCACGACGACGTCGACCCGAGTGAGACGGCGCAGGTGTTGCAGGGACTGCTCGATGGTGCGCTCGTCGGCGATCATCTCGGTCACGCCGGTGCCGTTGCCGTCGTCGAGGACCCCGGGACCGGTGCCGAGACCGTGGTCGGCGTGTGCATCGTGAATCGGGCACCCGGTACGCCTCCCGAGGGCGGCCCGTGGGTCACCGAAATCTTCCGCGATCCCGCCCCACGGTTCGCCGGAGTCGGTCGTGATCTGCTGCGACACGCGATCGACGAACTCGCGGCGGCGGGGGAGTCGACCCTCGGGCTGGCCGTGACCGAGGGCAACCCGGCCCGACGGCTCTATGAGGCGATGGGGTTCGAGCGGGTGCTCGCCCGACGCAAGATCGGGATCCCCACGTGGCCCGCCGTCGACCCGGTGTGAGCCGACATCGGCCGATGGATCAGGCGGTCTGCGGGCGCGGGACCGACGTGAGGAGATGATCGGCGGCACCACCGAGGGCCGTGGCCACCTGATTGGTGCTGACCTCGGCCAGCACCGACTTGGCCTGGGCCACGAAGTCCTCGGCGACGGCGAAGGCGGAATGGATTCCCGGGCCGCGCCGCACGATGTCGATCGCGGCGTATCGCTCGTCGGGGTCGAGGCCGTCGGCGAGCATCGCTCGCAGCACGTCGCCCTCGTGCCAGGCCAGGGTGTGGATCACCGGGAGGCTGTAGACACCTTCGATCATGTCGTTCCCGGCCGGCTTCCCCAGTTGTTCGTCGGTGGCGATGACATCGAGGATGTCGTCGATCACCTGGAAGGCCATGCCGTAGAGCCGACCGAACTCGGTGAGCCGATCGATGTTGTCTCGTGATTGTCCCGACACGATCCCGCCGATGCGGCAGGCAGCTGCGTAGAGGGAGGCGGTCTTCCCCTCGATCGACGGAAAGTACTGATCCTCGGTGCGGGTGACGTCGTAGAGGGTCTGGAGCTCGCCGACCTGGCCACGACAGAGATCGGCGATCGTGGATGCGAGCAGACCGGCCACCTCGACGCCGAGGTCGGCGGCGATTTCGGACGCCTTGGCCAGGAGGTAGTCGCCGGCCAGGATGGCGCGAAGATTGCCCCAGCGGGCATTCACACTGATCACCTGGCGACGCATCTCGGCTTCGTCCATGACGTCGTCGTGATAGAGCGAACCGATGTGCACGAGTTCCACGGCGACGCCACCACGCACGGCATCGATCGAAACCGACTGCCCGTCGGGCAGGACCGAACCGGCTGCGGCGATCGTGAACAGGGGACGCAATCGTTTGCCGCCGGCCTTGATCAGGTGGGAGGCGATCTCGGTGAGGTAGACGTCACCGTCGATCCGTACGACCTCGAGCAGCGTGTTCTCGACCCGCTCCTTGTCGGCCGGGCCGGTAGGGAGGAGTGCTAGCGGATTGGGGGCCACGGAAACAACCTAGAGCACCGGGGACGGTGATCCTCAACCGTGGCATGCCACAGTCCGTGGCCGACTCCCACCGTTCGTGTCGGGGCCGGGTTCCGGCAGGAACGGCTCGGCCGTGGTCGGGCCACGCCTGGAACAATCGGGGCACCGGCGGAGTTCTCACACCTGCATCGTCCGAGCCGACCTTGAGGGCATGGGCACCGCTAGGCTGGCACGAACCATCCTCACGCCCCACCGGGAGGAGTTCCATTGTTTGAACGTTTCACCGATCGAGCCCGACGAGTCGTCGTCCTCGCTCAAGAAGAAGCCCGTCTCCTCAATCACAACTACATCGGGACCGAGCACATCCTGCTCGGGCTGATCCACGAGGGAGAAGGAGTCGCGGCCAAGGCGCTCGAGTCACTCTCCATCTCGCTGGAAGCGGTGCGGAGCCAGGTCGAGGACATCATCGGTCAGGGCGGATCATCGCCGTCGGGCCACATCCCTTTCACGCCTCGGGCGAAGAAGGTCCTCGAGCTGTCGCTGCGCGAAGCGCTGCAACTCGGACACAACTACATCGGCACCGAGCACATCCTGCTCGGGCTGATCCGTGAAGGCGAGGGCGTCGCCGCCCAGGTGCTGGTGAAGCTCGGAGCCGACCTGAGTCGGGTTCGTCAGCAGGTCATCCAGTTGCTCAGCGGCTATTCCGGACCCTCGGGGTCCACCGGCGGCTCGTCGGAATCGAGCAGCTCCAAGCCCGGCGCCACGCCCGGTGGTGGAAGCGCCGATGCGCCATCGGGGTCGTTGATCCTCGATCAGTTCGGTCGGAACTACACCCAGCTGGCACGCGACAAGAAACTCGATCCGGTCATCGGCCGCGAACGCGAGTCCGAACGCGTCATGCAGGTTCTGTCGCGTCGAACCAAGAACAATCCGGTCCTCATCGGCGAGCCCGGTGTCGGCAAGACCGCCATCGTCGAAGGCCTGGCCCAGCGGATCGCAGCCGACAACGTGCCCGACACGCTCATGGGCAAGCAGCTCTACTCGCTCGATCTCGGAGCCCTGGTCGCCGGGAGCCGGTACCGAGGTGACTTCGAGGAACGACTCAAGAAGGTCCTCAAGGAGATCAAGACCCGGGGCGACATCATCCTCTTCATCGACGAGCTCCACACGCTCGTCGGTGCGGGCGCCGCCGAGGGCGCGATCGACGCGGCATCCATCCTCAAGCCCATGTTGGCTCGTGGCGAGCTGCAGACCATCGGCGCGACCACGCTCGACGAATATCGCAAACACCTCGAGAAAGACGCCGCCCTCGAGCGCCGCTTCCAACCGATCAAGGTCGAGGAACCAACGGTCGAGCACACCATCGAGATCCTGAAGGGTCTGCGCGATCGCTACGAGAGCCACCATCGGGTCACCATCACCGATCAGGCACTGGTGGCCGCGGCCAACCTCGCCGACCGCTACATCGCCGACCGTCAGCTCCCCGACAAGGCCATCGACCTGATCGACGAAGCCGGTTCGCGTCTGCGGATCAAGCGCATGGCGACTCCGCCCGAGTTCAAGGAACTCGAGGGCGAACTCAACGGCGTGGTCGAGCAGAAGAAGCGGGCCGTCGAGAACCAGGACTTCGAAGAGGCCGGCCGACTGCGCGACAAGGAAAAGGAACTCCTGGCCAAGAAGGAGACCCTCGAAGCCGAGATCAAGGCCTCGGGCGTCGACCTGTTCGACGAGGTCAACGAGGAATCCATCGCCGAGGTGCTGTCGATCTGGACCGGCATCCCGGTCTACAAGCTCACCGAAGAGGAGACCGAGAAGCTCCTGCGTATGGAAGATGAACTCCACAAGCGGGTCATCGGCCAGGAAGACGCCGTTCGAGCGGTTTCCCAGTCGATTCGCCGCACCCGCGCGGGCCTGAAGGATCCTCGCCGTCCGTCCGGATCGTTCATCTTCCTGGGCCCGACCGGTGTCGGCAAGACCGAGCTGGCCAAGACCCTGTCGTCGTTCCTGTTCGGTGACGAGAAAGCGCTGATCACGCTCGACATGAGCGAATACATGGAGAAGCACACCGTGAGCCGTTTGGTCGGCTCGCCCCCCGGCTACGTCGGCTACGAAGAAGGTGGCCAGCTCACCGAGGCCGTTCGCCGCAAGCCCTTCTCGGTGGTTCTGTTCGACGAGATCGAAAAGGCCCACCCCGACGTCTTCAACACCCTTCTCCAGATCCTGGAGGAAGGGCGCCTCACCGATTCGCAAGGTCGTTCGGTCGACTTCCGCAACACGGTGCTCATCATGACCTCCAATCTCGGCACGCAGGACCTGCGCAAGGCGCAGCTCGGGTTCGCCAAGGTCGACGAGGCCGTTTCGTACGAGCGGATGAAGGCCAAGGTCGACGACGCCTTGAAGGTCCATTTCCGGCCCGAGTTCCTCAACCGGGTCGACGAGACCATCGTCTTCCACGAGCTGAGCAAGCCCGAGGTCACCGAGATCGTCGATCTGTTGATCGCCCGGACTGCCGAGGCCCTCGAGGGTCAGGGGATCGGGCTCGAGCTCACCACCGAGGCCAAGCACCTGCTGGCCGACCGTGGCTACGATCCGACGATGGGTGGACGTCCGTTGCGCCGGGCCATCCAGCGGCTGGTCGAGGACGTCCTGTCCGAGAAGTTGCTCTACAAGGAATTCCGCGCCGGTCAGATCGTGGTCGTCGATGTCGCCGAAGACGCCGACGGCAAGCGTGAACTGACCTTCACGGCCCATGAAGGATTCCAGCCGCCCTCGACGCCGGAACTGGCCGAGACCGGCGACTGAACCTGTCCTGGGTGATTCGTTCCCGCACGATGGGGTGCCCGCTTCGATGGGGGTGCCCCATCGGCGTCGTCGGGGCTCGGTTCGTCAACCTGACCTCGCTCGGCCGGTAGTGTTGGCCGTAGTGCCTGCCCGAATCCGCCGACCGCTGGTCGCATCCCGACGACTCTCGCTCCGTGCCCGGTGGGCGTTGTTGGCGTTGTTGGTCGTCTTCGCGGCGGGCTGTCGAACCAGCCTCGACGTCGACGTCGTTGTCGCAGAAGACGGTTCCGGCACGGTCAGCGTGTTGGCGGTGCTCGACCGCGACGCAGCCGGTGCCGTGCTCGACCTGCAGCGGGAGGGTCTGCTGCTCGAAGACCTGTTCCAGACGGGTTGGGACATCAGCCGGCCCGAGACCAACGAGCAGGGATCCATCGAGGTGTCGGCAACGAAAGCCTTCGGGACCCCGGCCCAGTTCGGCGAGATCATGGCGGAGCTGTCCGGAGACGACGGTCTGGTCGGGCCGTTCGAACTCACCCGGACGAAGGCATTTGCCCGGGTCGACTACGCAATCGAGGGTGAGCTCCGACCACAGGGTCTCGAGCCCTTCGCCGACGATACGCTGTCGGCCGCACTCGGGCGTTCCGTGACCGAATTGGCCGAGCGATACGGCGCGTCGGCCGCCGACGTCGACGTCACGATGGCCATTCGGCTGCCCGGATCGGTCGACCCCGACCTGTCGACCGGCGATCCGGTGGTCGGTCAGGCCGATTCGACCAGGATCTGGCGGACCCGTCTGGACGCGCCGTCGACGACATCGGTTGCCATTGCCTCGTCGACCCGAGCGGTGGCGGCGCTCGTCTGGCGTGGGATCGCGGTCGTGGCTGCCGCCCTGGCGGTGCTGGTTGCCTTCGGACACGTCCTGCGGGTCGTGCGGCCCGAACGGCGACGCGGTGGACGGGGCCGCGACGATCCGCCGCGCCCTCGGGCCAGGAACCCGCAGCCCGTCATGGACGTCGCCGAAGCGCCTGGTGATGTCGATGACGCCGATGCCCTCCCTGCCGTCGTTGCCATCGACGGTATGGGCGTGCTGTATCGAGAAGGCGACGACATCAACCAGCTCCTGGTGCCGTTCGTGCGGGCCCATGGTTCGGAGACGACCCATGATCAGATCGTGGCTCGGGCGCGATCGATGAGTCTGGGGCGGATCACCCCGGCCGATTTCTGGCGGAGCGTCGGACTCGATGCCGATCCGAACGTTCTCGACGAGGAGTACCTCGCCGGCTTCCAACTCAATCCCGGGGTGATCCGCTTCCTGCGTCACCTTCGCGAGAGCGGGGTGCAGATCGCCTGCGTGACCAACGACTCGGCGGCGTGGGCCACCAAGCTCCGGGCTCGGCACAGTCTCGAGGGTCTCATCGATCCCTGGATCGTGAGCGGCGCCGTTGGGGTCCGCAAGCCCGACAAACCCATCTTCGAGGTGTTGCGTCGGGTGACCAGCACGCCGCCCGCTCGGATCCTGGTCGTCGACGACGATCTCGACATCCTCGATGCTGCCCGGTCATACGGATTCCGCACCGCTTGGTTCGCGCCCGATGCGGCCGCCGATGCATCCCGCCAGCACGCCATCCTGCGCAGCTTCCGGATCGAGGAACCAGCCGACCGAGCCCCGTGACTGTCACTGCCCCTGCGTAGGGTCGGATCCATGGCACGACCACGTCGAATCTTCGTTTGTCAGACCTGCGACACGCAGAGCGCGAGCTGGACGGGCCGCTGCACGGGGTGTGGCGAGTGGGCGTCGTTGACCGAGCTCGTGGCACCACACAACGGCATCGCTCGCCGTGCCGCCCCATCCGTCTCGCCTCGGCCGTTGACCGAGGTCGATCGGGCAACCGCCATCCCCATCCCGACCGGGCTGTCCGAGGTGGATCGGGTGCTCGGCGGAGGTTTGGTGCCCGGCTCGGTTGCGCTGCTCAGCGGCGAGCCCGGCATCGGGAAGTCGACGCTCAGCCTGCAGATCATCCAGTCGGTGGCGGCCAGCGGTGGCGCCGTCGTGTTGGTCACCGGCGAAGAAGCCCCCTCGCAGGTCGCCGGGCGGGCCGATCGTCTCGGCCCCGTGCCGCCGTCGGTCTCGGTCCTCGACGTCGTCGATGTCCACGCCGTCACGGCGGTCATGGCCGACGCCTCCCCGCAGCTCGTCGTGGTCGATTCGATCCAAACCCTGCACGATCCCGATCTCGATGGCGCACCGGGTTCGGTCGCCCAGGTTCGGCAGGTCGCCGGTCACCTCATCGCTGCGGCGAAACGCCTCGGTGTCACCGTGATCCTGATCGGGCACGTCACCAAGGACGGCACGCTGGCCGGTCCGCGCCAACTCGAACACGTGGTGGACACGGTCCTCAGTTTCGAGGGTGATCGCAGCAGCGATCTCCGCCGTCTCCGTGCGGCCAAGCACCGCTTCGGCTCCACCTCCGAGGTCGGGCTCTTCGACATGACGTTCAGCGGACTCCAGGCCGTGCTCGACCCCTCGGCTCGGTTTCTCGCCGATCGGCTCGTCGATGTGCCGGGTTCGCTCGTCGTGCCCATCGTCGATGGTCATCGCCCGGTGCTGGTCGAGGTCCAGACCCTGATCCAGGCCCGCACCGATGCCGCGCCGCAGCGTACGGCCCATGGACTCACCTCGGCCCGCCTCAAGTTGGCCTTGGCCGTGCTGGCCGGACGAGCCGGGCTCGACCTGTCGGCGTTCGACGTCTTCGCCTCGGTTGCCGGGGGTGTGAAGACCGACGACCCGGCGGTCGATCTGGGGCTGGCTCTTGCTCTCGCCTCGGCGGCGAGCGGGTCGCCGATCGGCGCCGGCGTGGTCGCCGTCGGCGAGGTCGGCCTGGCGGGCGAGATTCGTTCGGTGCCGCGACTCGACACCCGGCTCCACGAGGCCTTCCGAGTGGGGTACCGAACGGCGGTCGTGCCGCAGTCGGCCCCCGATGGTCCAGCCGGGCTCGAACTCGTACGGTGTCAACGCCTCGATCAGGCCGTGGACGCCGTGGTCCGGTCCTTGGCCCGACGCTGACCGCGATCGGCGGGAGTCGGATGCACTACAGTGGCCGGGATGGAATCCCGCGCCGACACTGCCTTGCTGCGGGCACTGGCCCAGGTGGCGCCGGGCGCGCCGGTTCGTGATGGGCTCGATCGAGTGCTCCAGTCCGGTCGGGGTGGTTTGATCGTGATCGGCGACGGACCCGACGTGCTCAACATCTGCTCCGGCGGCTTCCTCCTCGATGCGGCCTTCACACCCCAGCGGCTGTCGGAGCTGGCCAAGATGGACGGCGCCATCATTCTCGCCGCCGACACCAGCCGAATCGCTCGGGCCAACGTGCATCTCGTCCCCAATCCGAATGTCCCGACCTCGGAGACCGGCACTCGCCATCGGACGGCAGAGCGGGTCGCCCGCTCGCTCAATGTTCCGGTCATCGCCGTTTCGGAGTCACGCAAGGAGATCCAGGTCTACGTCGGTGATCAGCGCCACCCGCTCGAACCCGTCAGCCGTCTCCTCGAACGGTCGAACCAGGCGCTGCAGACGCTCGAGCGCTATCGCACCCGATTGTCGGCGATCACGAAGAACCTGACGGCTCTCGAGGTCGAGGACCTCGTGACGCTTCGCGACGTGATCGAGGTCCTCCAGCGCACCGAGATGGTGGCCCGGATCGCCAGTGAGATCGAGCGCAACCTGGTCGAACTCGGATCCGACGGCCGGCTCGTGCGGCTCCAGCTCGAAGAACTGGTGGGGGGAGTCGTCGACGACCGCAGACTGCTGATCCGCGACTATTTCCATGGTGACGCCACCTTCCAGCTCGACGAGGCGATGGAGGCGCTGTCGGCCCTCGACGACGAGTCGCTCTACGACGAAGACGTGCTGGCCAAGACCCTGCATCTGGCCAACTCGGCAGCCGATCTCGACGAGAACCTCGAGCCTCGCGGCTATCGACTCCTGGCCAAGCTGCCCCGGCTCTCCGAACCGATCGTCGACAAGGTCGTCGAGGAGTTCGAATCGTTGCAGCGGGTGCTTCGGGCCACGACCGACGAGCTCGAACGGGTCGAGGGGCTGGGTGCGGCTCGTGCCCGGTCGGTCAAGGACGGCCTGAGTCGTCTGGCCGAGAGCTCGATCCTCGATCGCTACCAGTAGGGCGCCTGAGCCCTACCGTCGCTCGGAGTTCGAGTTGATCGCGGTTGACGATGGCGTATCGACGGTCACGCTGTTCGAGCCAGCCGAGTCGGATGAAGCTGGCGATGGCCTTGTTGACTCGTTCCCGGCTGGCACCGACCATGCCGGCCAGTTCTTCCTGGGTGACCGGCAGCGAGAACTCGTCCTTTTCGCCGGCGATCTCGAGGAGACGCTTCGCGGTCCGGCCGGTGACGTCGAGGAACACCGAGTCGGCCAGCACACCGTCCATGGTGCGGACCCGGTGGGCCAGGAGTCGCACGACCTGCCAGAGCTGGTCGGGCTGGTCGGCGTAGATCTGCTTGAGTGGCTCGTACGGGATCCGGATGACCTCGGAGGACTCGAGCACGCGGGCGTCGGTCGAGCGGTTCTGCTGATCGAACAACGGCATTTCGCCGAAGAGGTCACCGGTTTCCATCAGCGCCACGACCGACTCGCGCCCATCGATCGATCGGTTCACCATGGCGATCCGGCCCGACACCGTGACATAGAGATCCGTGGGGTGGTCGTCTTCGTGGAAGAGGACGTCGCCTCGCTTGAGGCGGAGTTGCTCTGCAGCGTCGGCCAGTGCCGCAAGGGTGGCGTCGTCGAGATTCCGGAACAGGTCCACCGTGCGGAGAAGATCGAGCTGGATCATTCGGCCACGGTACTCACTCGGAGTGCGCTTTGTCACAGTGCAGCCGTCGTGAGAGGGGCAATGGTGCAGGCCAGCGCATGGGGACAGCCCCGACGGCTAGGGTTTCGAGGATGGGTGCATCCCCCAACGTGTCGGGTCTCGCCGACCTCCGGGTCGGTCAGGGATTCGACGTCCATCCATGGTCGTCCGACACCCGTCGTCGGCTCGTCCTGGGTGGCGTCCACTTCCCCGGCGAGCCCGGGCTCGCCGGCCACAGCGATGCCGACGTCATCGCCCATGCGGTGACCGACGCCCTGCTCGGCGCAGCCGGCCTCGGTGACATCGGTCAGCGCTATCCCGATACGTCCGCCGAGTTCGCCGGAGCCGACAGCATCGTCCTGCTCACTCGGGCCCGTGCGCTCCTGGCCGAGGAGGGTTGGTCGGTGATCAACGTCGACTGCACGGTGATCGTCGACCGACCGAAGATCGCACCGCTGCGAGAGCAGATGCAGGCCAACCTCTCGGCTGCCGTCGGCGCGCCGGTTGGGGTGAAGGGCAAGCGAACCGAAGGGGTGGAGGGCCTCGGTGGCGGGATCCAATGCCATGCCGTCGCCCTGTGTGTGGCCTCCCGGCCGATCGGACCGGTCGAGTGATGGACACGACGATCGTGCGAAGGGTGCACACCCGTAGCGACGAATCCGGAGCCGGCTCGGTAGACAGGTCCCTGAACGGCCTGCGCTGGTGTGTGGGTTTCGACATGACTCGGAGAGTTCGATGACGCAACGACGGCAGGGGAAACCCGGCAACGCCCCCAAGGGCGCACCCGGGAAGGCCGGCCGTTCCGGCAAGGGTGCGTCGCCTGCACGGGCCAAGGGGGCCGCCCGCGGTCAGGGTGCGACCGGACGCGGCAAGGCGAAGAAGGCCTCGGGTGCGGCCTCGGCTCCCGGTCGCAGCGTCCGGGGCCGGCCCCCCGGCGCCGGACGCAACGCCAAACGGCCACCGAAGCGGGCCCTCGGAGGTGATCAGGTCGAGGGCCGTCAGGCCGTGCGTGAACTGCTCCTCGCCGGACGTCGCACCGTTCGCGAGATCTACATGATCGACGATCTCGATCATGCCGACATCCTCGATGACATCATCGAGCTGGCCAACGACATGCGGATTCCTGTTCGAAGGGTGTCGGGTCGGCACTTCGAAGCCGAAGCGCTCACCGAGTCCCATCAGGGGGTGATCGCCCGCGCAAGCGAGCTGCCCGAACACGCACTCGACGATCTGGCTCAGGCACCGGGAGCGTTCCTTCTCGTGCTCGATGGAATCACCGATCCGGGCAACGTCGGAGCGATCCTGCGGACCGCCGAGTGCGCCGGGGTGACGGGCGTCGTTCTCCCTCGCCACCGAGCCGTCCATGTGTCGCCCACGGTCACCAAGATCGCCGCCGGCGCCGTCGAGCACCTGCCCATGGCTCTCGTGCCCGGGGTGCCCGCCGCGCTCACCCGGCTCCAAGAACTCGGCGTCCTCACCGTTGGGCTCGACATGGGTGGCGAGGTGTCGGTCTTCGATCTGCCGATCGGTGATCGGCAGCCCGTGGCTCTCGTGCTCGGGGCCGAGGGCAAGGGTCTCGGGCGACTGGTGCGGGAACGGGTCGATCTTCTCGCCCGAATCCCCATGAGTGGAAGCCTGAACAGCTTGAATGTCGCGATGGCCAGTGCCGTCGCCTGCTTCGAAGTCGTCAGACAGCGCGCCGCCGACGGTCCGGCGGTCGGAACACCAGAGGGGGAGACCTCATGACCACCTATCGTGCTTGGGATCAGAACGACTACCCCTGGCCTCCGCCGGAGGGGTGGTATCAGGCGGCCGACGAGCTCTGGTGGCCCGAGGGCTACGGTCCGGGTCCTGCGCCTGAACCGACCGCAAGCGAATCGGTCCAGCCCGAGCCGGCACCGGTCCCGATCGAGCCCGAGCCGGCACCGGTCCCGCGCTCCGGTCGAGCCCGAGCCGGCACCGGTCCCGGTCGAACCGATTCCCGCCGATCCCGGCCTGGGTGCCGAGACGTCGATCGATCCCACCGGCAATCTTGCCACCGACCCCACCACGGTCCTGCCGGCCCAGCCGCTGGGGATGGGTCCACCGCCTGGTGCGGGTAGTGTCGCGCCGCCCCCGTTCGAACTCCCCGATCCGGTCTCGACCCCCGAGCCGACGGCTCCGATCGGTGGCGGCGACGCAGGCCCCCCACCCGGCTTCGGGCCCCCGCCGGGTTCCACCGCGGTCCCGGCGAGTTCGTCATCGAAGAAGCCGTTGATCCTCATCGTCGGAGCTGTCGTGGCGCTGGTCGTGATCGGCGCGATCGCTGCGGTTGCGTTGCTCGGCGGTGACGACGACGGTGACGGCGGCCCGGTGGCCTTCGATCCCGGTGCGACCCCGGGCTCGGCTGCGAACCCGCACGGGTTCGGCGAAGTCGTGCGGCTCACGTTCGACGACCCCGATTCTGGTGACCAGGTCGACTGGAAGATCCAGGTGCTCGACCCGCCGACACCGAAGCAGGGTGACGAGTTCGGGTCGACCGTCCGGCTCGAGTACGTCGGTGGCGCCCAGACCCCGAATCTGAACGACTTCGAGTTCGTCACGGTCGGCCCCGACGGCGACCGTCGAGACCAGGCCTCGTGCCCCAACGATCTCGTCACCAACCGGGTCGTGAGTCCCGGCGAGGTCGTCGAAGGCGAGGTGTGCTGGGTCGTCCCCTCCGGGCAGCTCGCCTCGACCACCATGATCGTGCAGGTCAACGGGGTCGACGGCGCGGTTCACCTCCAGCTGCAATGACCGGCGGTTGCCCAGTGACGACCTGACGTTGCGTCTACGATTGATCCGGTACGCCCGTGTAGCTCAGTTGGCCAGAGCGCCGCTCTTGTAAAGCGGATGTCGTCGGTTCGAATCCGACCTCGGGCTCTCGCTGCACCACCTTCGATGGAGGACACACATGACGGCAGGGGCTCACGACGCAGGAGGAGGCTTCGGTCGATCGGCGGGCACCAACGCCGCACGTGGAATCATGGTCATCATCGCGGCGGTCGTCGTGGGTCTGCTGTTGATGTGGCGGGGTATCGGCAACGACGACACGGTGGCTGCCGACGGCGCCGACGGGTCGAGCGAGACGGCCGACGGTGACCAGGCCCCGACCGAGGGCGACGTGGTCACCACGACGACGGCCGAGACGATCCCCGAGACCACGACGACGGCCGCCCTGGTGGCTCGAGACCCGAGCGAGGTCCGAGTGCTCGTCATCAACGGGACCGATGAACCCAAGGTGAAGGGACTCGGAGGTCGGGGAACCGACCTGCTGAAGCCATTCAACTACGTCACGCTCGACACCAAGAACGCCGACGTCAACGGCCCGTCGACCATCTTCTATGCCGCCGGTTACGAAGCCGAGGCTGCGGCCGTGGCCGCCGTCTTCGGGGTGGATCCTGCGGCCGTGTTGCAGCCCCTCGATCCGGTCAACCCACCGATCGCCGCCACCCAGGACGCCAACATCATTGTGAGAATCGGCTCCGATGGTGTGATCCAGGTTTGATCGGGTGCCCCGAGTCGTCGCGGCCTTCGACAAGTTCCGCGGGACCGCCACCGCGGTCGAACTGACCTCGGGCGTCGTCGAGACGGCGCGCCGTTCGGGGTGGGACGCCGTCGGTATTCCGTTGGCCGACGGTGGCGAGGGGTCGCTCGAGGTCATCGGCGGACCGAACAAGTTCACCACCGTCACCGATCCGTTGGGCGACCCGGTCGAGGCGGGCTGGCGGCTGGAGGGTCGCACGGCCTACATCGAAATGGCGGCGGCGTCGGGACTGTCGCTGGTTGGTGGCGCCCAGGGCAACGACGCCGTTGCGGCCGACACCTCGGGAACGGGTGAGTTGATCGGTACGGCGATCGAACTCGGCGCGAAGACCGTGGTGGTCTTCCTCGGTGGTTCGGCGACGACCGATGGCGGTCTGGGCGCCATCCGGGCGATGCCGCCCGCTCCCCGCCTGAAAGGCATCGATCTCGTGGTGGCCTGCGATGTGCGGACGAGATTCGAGGAGGCGGCAGTGGTGTTCGGTCCGCAGAAGGGGGCGTCACCGGCCCAGGTCAAGCTGCTCACCCGCCGACTGCAGCGCCTGGTCCAGGTGTATCAGGAGACCTATGGGATCGACGTCTCGGCGCTCGACGGCGCGGGTGCGGCCGGCGGATTGGCCGGCGGCCTCGTGGCGCTGGGGGCCCGGATCGAGTCGGGGTTCTCGGTACTCGCCGAGCGGGCCGAACTCGATGTGGCGCTTGCGGGTGCCGACCTCGTGGTGACCGGTGAGGGATATCTCGACGCCGAGTCGTTCAACGGCAAGGTGGTCGGCGGCGTCGCCGAGTGGGCCCGGGCCGAGGCGGTGCCCGT
Organism: uncultured Acidimicrobiales bacterium; assembly: GCA_963700755.1. GTDB lineage: Bacteria > Actinomycetota > Acidimicrobiia > Acidimicrobiales > SZUA-35 > JBBQUN01. Next base: position 862,629 of record CAVOYW010000008.1, on the reverse strand, counting down.
TTTGGCCGTGGTCGGTGACGGTGATCCCGATCTCTCGATTCCCACCGATGTCGAGGTGGTGTCACTGGTCGAACGGTTCGGTCACGCTCGATCGTTGACCGAGACCGTTGCTCTGGTCAACCGGGTGATCGAGGAGCGACTCGGTGACGTCGGTCGGAGTCGATCATCGATCGTCAGCGGCCGAGTTGGCCCTGACGACGAAGTAGACCACGGCGGCGATGATCGCAACGACGATTCCCAGTCTGACCACGGTGAAAACCAAGCCGACGATCCAGCGTAGGACCAGCAGCACCACGACCACGCCGACCACGGCACCGATGACGACAGGACCGGTCGGGGTGTCGGGACGTTCCACGCTCACCGTTTCAGCGTAGTTCGTTCGCTCGACACGCTGACCATCGGGGGGAGGTCGCCGACGCGAACGACGGCGTCGCCGAGGGTGGGACGCAACAGTGTGAGCTCGGCCCCGGCGGTTGGATCACCGAGCAGCGTGTCGTCGATGACGGTCAGGACGCCGGCCCGGCGAAGCACCATGTTGGTGATCGCCGCCGATTGGGGGCCGAGTTCTCGCAGTGGCCGATTGCGGTGGATCCGCGAACCGAGATCGACTTGCGCAACGACGTCGGGTCCGAACCGTTGGGTGATGTCGATCAGCAGGGCGAGATCGACGGCGTACCCGCGGCTGAACGGGAGCTGCTCGAGGATCGAACGACGTCCGGCGAACTCGCCGGAAAGGGGCTGGATCAGCGATCCGAGTTGTGGGAACAGGCTCGACACGAGGGGGCGGGCAACCAGTTCGGTGACCCGACCACCGCCTTCGCCATCGTCTCGTAGTGGTCGACGGTAGAAGGCTTTGGTGAAGCCGATGTCGGGCTCGGTGAGTAGCGGACCGAGCGGACCGAGTACGAACCGGTTGTCGTAGTTGCGGATGTCGGCGTCGCACCAGCACACGATGTCGCCGGTCGACACGTGCAACGATTTCCAGAGGGCCTCCCCCTTGCCATGGCCAACCCCGTATTGGGGCAAGATCTCGCCTGCGGGGTAAACGGTGGCGCCTGCCTCGCGGGCGAGCGCGGCGGTGTCGTCGCTGGAGTGGTCGTCGATGACGATGAGCTCGTCGACGAGACCGCCCGATCCCATCAGTTCGCTCCGGATGGCGCCGATGATGGCCCCGATCGTCGGCGCCTCGTCCTTCGCCGGAAGCGCCACCGTGACACGCAACGGACCCTTGGCCTCGACGAGGCGGGGGACGGTGAAGGCGGTGGTGTCGTAGAGGCGCATCGGTGCGTAATCGGCAGGTGGACCACTCGGCCCGTTGGAGGGGGCCGTTCGGATCATTGCGCTCAGGTGGGTCCCCGTCCCAACCGAAGCTATCGGTGTCGAGGTCACCTCTCCCCCTTTGGAGGCCTCGTCACCTCTCGGCGGGAACCGGGATATCGGTCGGCGGCTCCGTGCCGCCGACCGATCCATTTTTCACTGGAACGTGACGATCACCGGGAACGGCGTGACGGCGTTCGTCTGCTCGGGTGTCGCCATCGGGAAGTCCTCGTCGAGGAAGTTCTTCCAACCCCACCACAACACCTGGTCGGGGCCCTGGGGATCCCCGGTGATGACGTCATACGTTCCGTACTTGGTCGCCAGTGGGCCCTGTCCGTCGACATGGATGACGGTCGCGAGCTCGGGTGGTGTCCGGATGATGTCGCGATTGGTGATCATGCGGGACTGGAACTGGTGCAGGACGAGCACCTTCTGCGGTAGCCCTTCTTCCCGCACCAGGCCGACCAGATAGTCGACCACGGTGTTCACCTCGGCCCCGTCGACCGATCCGACCTGGACCAGATGGACCTCGTCGGCGCCGAGTCGCCACTCGGGGTCGAGGGCCAGGCCGACGTTGGGAAGTCGCAGGAATTCCTCGTAGCGCTTGGCCTGCGTCAGGAAGTCGGTTCGGCCCGGCTGCAGGTCGATGATGACGTAGACGTCGTTTGCCGTTGCGACGTCGATCCATTCCCGCAGCGCTTCGGGCTCGAGCTCCGTGGAGTAGTTGCCATCTTCGCCCGAGTCGGCCGAGGCGACGGTGGCGATCAGCTCGAAACCGGGAATCAGCAGCTCGTCACCCACGCGATAGGTGTCGATGGTGGCCCGGAGGCGTTCGACGGTCTCCTGGGGGCCCTGCTCTCCCAGCAGCCCGAGCCGGAAGGTCACCGGGCTGCCGTAGTAGGCGATGATCCGACGACCGGGAAAGACCTCGGTCCCGCCACCGGGCAGTTGCATTCCGCCGAGGGCCACGTCGAGCCGCCACTGCTCGGTCGCGTCGAGGCCTTCCACGATCGTCGGCGTGGTGCCGACGAGATCGGCCACCGAGGTGGCGATCCCGTCCGGTTCGAGACTGTCGAGGACCCGAATGGTCCCGCCGCCGGCCGCCAATCCGGGCAAGGCGGCCAGTGCGGTCGTGGCCTGTGCCGGGCCGGCGAGCCAGATCGGCGTCGTCGGTCCGGGGGGTGGTGCGCCGGCGAGACCGGGTGGAGCCGTTGCCGGGTCGGCGACGGCTTGCGACATGGTTCGCCCGATCGCTGCCTCGGCCGCCGGCCGGTCTTCGTCGAGGCCGACCCAGATCGCCGCACCCGGGTCGAGCCGGTCGATCTCGGCGCTGGCCAGCGGCGCTTCGAGACCCTCGAGCACGACCAGTGGAGCGCTTGCGACCTGGGCCTGCTGGGCACCGATCTCGAGATGCTCGAAATCGGTGACGACGACGATGTCGGCACAGGTGGGGAACACGGCCTGGGCGACATCGATGGCGGCCAGGGCAGGATCGGCCGGGATCGCGAGGTCGGCGGGAACCGGCTGAGCGCTGCAATCGGGCGCGATCTCGGTCGCGAACGATTCGCCGCCCGTTGGGGCGGTGTCGTCGATGCCGTTCGTGCACGCGGCGAGCAGTGCGGCAGGCAGGAGCCAGCCGAGGTGGCGGTTCAGCAGATCACCCTCTTCGTCGCACGACGACGGTCTCGCCGACCTTGTCGTGCAGGGTCTGCTTCTGGCCGTCCCAGAGCATCCACCAGTAGCCGATCCCGAGGAACTGACTACTGCCGAAGGTCCGCATGAGGTAGCGCAGAGCCGAACGGCCGAGCGAGGGTGGTTCGCCGGTGTGCACCGACACGATCATGAGCCCCATGAGGCGCCCGCCGATCGTGTTTCCCTTCTTCGCGATGGGCCGAATGAAGTACAGGAACGTCATCGAGAGGGCGACCAGCGCCCAGAGCCCGAAGAGCCCCACGGCGATACCGATCCAGCGATCGGTCGGCACCTCGCAGGCATAGACGGTGCCATCGGCGCGAGTGCACGAGTCGATGGTGGTCTCCCACTGGGACAGGGCGATCACGACGAAGGGGACGGCGATCAAGGCGAGGATGAAACTGTCGATCAGGGCGGCGACCGCTCGGACGAAGAAGCCCGCGTATGGCTGCTCGATCGGCGGGTCGGTCGCACCCGGCGTGCGCGGCGCATCGGCGCCGTGTGAGCGGTGGTGCATCGGCGGTGGGGCACCGTAGGCCGGTGCTCCCGGCTGGGGCGCCTGTTCCGTCCAGGGCGCCCCGGTTCCTGGAGCCGCCCCGGTTCCTGGGGCCGACCCGGCTCCCGGCGGTGGGTAAGACGGAGGCGACGGTGGCGCCTGCGGAGGCTCGGGGCGGAACGGGTCGGTCATGAACTGCAAAGGCTAGAGCGGATTCCCGGCACTGCGGGGGCAAGGGCGATCCACTTGCGTTGCGGTGTTGTGTCGCTCGCCTCGATGTGGTCGGCTGTCACGGTGAGCCGGTCCCGGACGCAGCGTCTCCTCACCCGCCAGATTCGCAACGAGTCGTCGCGTCTCGTACCCGACGACGTCATCGTCGAGGAGCCCCTGTCGATCCAGCTCGATGGCATCACCGTGTCGACCACGATGCGCACCCCGGGATCCGACTTCGAACTGGCCGCTGGGTTCTGCTTCACCGAGGGAATGCTGGGTGCGGGCCGGATCCGGACCATTCGCTACTGCGGTACCGGATCTGCGGCCGAGACCGAGTTCAACGTCGTGGCGGTCGACTCGGGTGGAACGGCCCCAACCCCGACACCGCGGTTGGGGCCCACCTCGTCATCGTGCGGGATCTGCGGGACCGACGCCATCCTCGAATTGGCCGAGCGATTGCCGTCGCTGCCCGAGATCGAGCCCTGGGACCGCGAGCTCCTGATCTCACTTCCCCAACGGTTGGACGGCCATCAGCCCCTGCACGACGCCACCGGTGCGGTGCATGCGGCCGCCGCCTTCGATCGATCGGGCCGACTCAGAGCGATCCGCGAAGACATCGGGCGTCACAATGCCGTCGACAAGGTGGTCGGTCATCTCCTTCTCGACGGTGCCCTACCGGCCCACGATCGTGCGCTGTTCGTCTCGAGCCGTGCCTCGTTCGAGATGGTGCAGAAGGCGTGGGCGGCGGGGTTCACGGCCTTGGTCGCTGCGTCCGGTCCGTCGGTGCTCGCCGTCACGACGGCGCAGCAGGCCGGTATGACCCTCGTGGCCTTCGTGCGTGGTGGGCGGGCCAACCTGTACAGCCCACTGGGTCCCTGACCCGGGTCCCGATGGAGTCGGCACATCCCGCTGCTCCCTACACTGGCGTCCATGCCTGTTCCCGCAACGCTTTCCGAAGGTCTCGGTGTCGTCCATCTGTTCTGGCGCACCAGCCCGTTGGCCGACGCCCAGGCGGCCCTGGCCGCCATCAAGCGAGCACAGGGAGACGGCGACCAGGTCATCACCGTTGCGATGCTCGGTCACAAGACCGACCTGGCCACGATGGCCCTCGGTCGGGACCTCTGGCGACTCCGGAGGTTGCAGACCGACCTGGCCGCAGCCGGACTCGATCTGGTCGACAGCTATGTGTCGATCACCGAGGTCAGCGAGTACGCGGCCGGCGTGCCCGATGAGATGAAACAGGCCCGCCTCTACCCCGTGCTGCCACCCGAGGACAAGCACGCGTGGTGTTTCTATCCGATGAGCAAGCGCCGCGATCAGACGGGCAACTGGTTCACCCTTCCGTTCGATCGGCGCCGGGAGCTGATGATGGAACACGGGACTTCGGGTCGGAAGTTCGCCGGGCGGCTGGTTCAACTGATCACGGCCTCGGCGGGGCTCGACGACTACGAGTGGGGTGTGACGCTCTTCGCCCAGCGCCCCGACGACCTCAAGGACGTGGTCTACACCATGCGGTTCGACGAGGCGTCGGCCGTCTATGCCGACTTCGGTTCGTTCTACACCGGCATGGTGGGTGAACCCGAGGAGGTCCTCGAGGCGATCGGCCTTGTCTGATCGTCGAGGTCCCCGGCCGACCGGACCGGACGGAGCGATTCTTTTTGCGTACTGTTGGTTCTTGTGACCGACGTGGAGCGACAATCCGACGACGATCAACCGGAGCCGAGCCAGGTCGTCGAGCCCGCGCCGAGCCAGGTGATCGAGCCGGCCCCGAGTCGATCGGTCGAGCCGGCGCCGAGTGCGGTGATGGAGCCCGCGCCGAGCCAGGTGATCGAGCCGGCCCCGACTGGATCGGTCGAGCCGGCGCCGAGTGCGGTGGTGGAGCCGGCCCCGACTGGATCGGTCGAGCCGGCGCCGAGTGCGGTGGTGGAGTCTGCGCCGACTGGATCGGTCGAGCCGGCGCCGAGTGCGGTGGTGGAGTCTGCGCCGACTGGATCGGTCGAGCCGGCGCCGAGTGCGGTGGTGGAGTCTGCGCCGACTGAATCGGTCGAGTCGGCGCCGAGTGCGGTGGTGGAGTCTGCGCCGACTGGATCGGTCGAGCCGGCGCCGAGTGCGGTGGTCGAGTCTGCGCCGAGTCAGGTGGTGGAGCCGGCGCCGGGTCCCGTGGCCGAACCGGGCGCACCCGTGTCACACCTGCCTCCGCCACCTCCCGGGGCGCACGAGCCGCCGGCACCGACCGATGCCGGCAAGATCGTCACCGGAACCGTCACGGGGGTGAGTCCCGATGAGCTCTCGATCACCCTGCTCGACGGCCGCCCGGCCGTGCTGGCCCGTCGGCACTGGGACCTCCACCCGGTCGATGACCTGACCAAGGTGATCGAGGTCAACGATCTCGTCGAGGCGGCCGTCCTGGCCCGTGACGACCCGAAACATCGAGTTGTCCTGTCCCGTGCCTGGTCGCTCAAGACCAAGGCCTGGGATGCCGTGACCAAAGCGGCCGAATCGCATGAGGCCATCAAGGCCCGAGTGACCTCGGTCAGCCCCAAGGGCCTGGTCGTCGACGTTCACGGGTTGCGCGGCTTCGTGCCGGCCTCCCACCTCTCGCTCGACTCGAAACCGGATTTCTCCGAGTTCGCCGATCAGACCGTCGAACTGAAGGTGCTCGAGGTCGATCAGAAGAAGGAACGCCTGGTCCTGTCCCGGCGATCCCAGCTGCTGCGGGAACAGCGCAAGGAGGCCCACGATCTGCTGACGAAGCTCGAGGTCGGTCAAGTCGTCACGGGAACGGTTGCCTCGCTGGCCGACTACGGCGCCTTCGTCGATCTCGGCGGGATCAAGGGTCTGGTGCATCTGTCGGAGTTGTCGTGGCAACGGGTCGGCCACCCCCGCGACGTGGTCAGCGTCGGTCAACAGGTCGAGGTTCGCGTGCTCGACGTGAAGGTGAAGAAGCGTCGGGTTTCGCTGTCCTTACGCAAGACCCGTCCCGATCCGTTGGCGGCGATCGTGCCCGGCTCGGTCGTTTCCGCTCCGGTGACCCGACTTGTCGACTTCGGTGCGTTCGTCGATCTCGGCGGCGTCGAGGGTCTGGTGCACCTGTCGGAGCTGGCGGAGTACCGAGTCTCGGCCCCGGAGGAGATCGTCACGCCGGGCGAGGTCGTGATGGTCAAGATACTTGCGGTCGACAAGCGCCGTCGCCGGGTCGAGTTGTCGATCCGTCAGGCCGTGAGCGACCACTATGGAGACTGATCGGCGGTGAAGCGCGCGGCCAATCTGCTCGATGATCCGAGCCTGACCGGCTCGGCGTACGTCCGGGCCCATGCCGAGCATGCCGACGTGTTCCTCGCCGGACTCGTCGCCGATGCCGTCGCCGACCTCGCCGACGGAGACCTCGAGGGCATCGCCCTCTTGGCCGTCGGCGGATATGGCCGTGGCGAGCTGTGGCCCTGCAGCGACCTCGACGTGCTGCTGCTCCATTCACCGAAGCGTTCGATCGACGACCTGGCAGACCGGATCTGGTACCCGATCTGGGACCTCGGACTCAAGCTCGGTCACTCGGTCGGCACCCCGAAGCAGGCCCTGGCCCTGGCCAAGGAGGAGCTCGAACGAGCGACGGCGTTTCTCGACCTCCGGCTCATCGCCGGTGACCCCGCCCTCCTGACTTCGTTCGAGGCCGGACGTGACAAGTTGTGGAGGACGGGCCGCAACGATCTGATGAACCGGCTGGCCGTGGCTGTCGAGCAGCGCCATGCCGCGCAGGGTGACGTGGCCTTCCGACTCGAACCCGACCTGAAAGAGGGCCGCGGGGGACTGCGCGATCTCCACGCGCTGTCATGGGCCGAGCGGGGAGACCCCGGATTCGCGCACGATCTTCTGAAGGAACTGGCCCCCGAGGCCGAGCTGCTCTCGACCGTGCGGGTCGAGCTGCACCGGGTGACCGGGCGACCGGGCGACGTGCTGACGCTCGACGACCACGACGCCGTTGCCGAGGCCATGGGATTCGGCAGACAAGCCGGTGGCGACCTGATGGGCCGTGTCGCACAAGCGGGTCGGCGAGTGGGTTGGCACAGTGACGAGGCCTGGGATCGTTGGCAACGGGCCCGGTCGCGGCCTCGCCGCGGCCGACCCAAGGTCGAGCTCGAGCGCGGCATCGAGATCCGAGACGGGCAGATCGAGCTCCGAGACGACGTCGATGTCGATGCCGATCCGCTCCTGCTGCTGCGCGTTGCCTCGGTTGCGGCCTCCACCGGCCATCAGATGGGGCGGGCCACGCTCGAGCGTCTGAAGAACAGTGGGGCTCGCCTTCCCGAGCCCTGGCCCCCCGAGGCCAGAGAGCATTTCGAGGCGATCTTCCTGGCCGGCCGAGGTGCCATCGACGTGGTCGAAGACCTCGAGCAGTTCGAGCTGATGGTCCGCCTGCTCCCCGAGTGGGCTGCGGTCGCCTGCAAGCCGCAGCGCAACGTGATGCACACCTTCACCGTCGATCGTCACCTGTGTGAGACCGCAGCCAACGCCGCCGAGCTCGTCGACTCGGTCGTCCGTCCCGATCTCCTCGTCGTCGGTGCGCTGCTGCACGACATCGGCAAGGGATTCCCGGGTGACCACACCGAGATGGGCATGACGATCATCGACTCCATCGGCGAGCGCATGGGGTACTCCGTCGACGAGGTGGCGACCCTCGTCGACCTGTGCCGCCTTCATCTCCTGCTCCCCGATGTCGCGACCCGGCGTGATCTGTCGGACTCGGGAACGATCCGTGCCGTCGCAGCTGCGGTCGACACCGTCGAGTTCCTCGACATGCTGGCCGCGCTGACGGCGAGCGACTCGAAGGCCACCGGACCGTCGGCATGGGGCGCGTGGACCTCTGGGCTGCTCGACGATCTTGTGGTGAAGACCACGCACGTGCTCCAGGGAGGCAGTGTCGACGAGATCACGACGGAGTTCCCGACGGCCGAGCTCTTCGAACTCATGGCGGCCGGTGAACAGCTCATCCGTGGCCGGGGCACGACCCTGACCGTCGTCGCCTCCGACGTGCCGGGACACTTCAGCCGCCTGGCCGGGGTCATCGCCGTGTCGGGCCTGGAGGTCCTCGACGCCTCGGCCTTCTCCGAGAACGGTATGGCGGCCACCGAATTCGTCGTGCACTCCTCGACGGGAGCGCCGGTCGATTGGGACCGGGTCGTCGAGCTGGCGCGCCGGGCACTCGATGGCCGGCTCGCACTGAGTGCTCGGATCGCACAACGGGCTCGAACGTACTCCCGTCATCATCGGCGGCTCTCGGCGACGCCTCCCCGCCGATTCATCCGTGTCGACAACTCGTTGTCCGATGTCGCCACGGTGGTCGACGTTCATGCCCCCGACTCGGTTGGTCTGCTGTATCGCATCACCCAGGCGTTGGCCGAACTGCAACTCGACATCCGCAGCGCGAAGGTGCACACCCTCGGACCCGATGCCGTAGACAGCTTCTATCTCTGCGACGCTGGAGGGAACAAGCTCACCGACCCCACGTTGCTGAGCGAACTCGAACTGGCCGTCACCGAGGCCACGCTCGATCCCGAGGTCTCGACCCACTCATGACCGATCGATCCGTCAACTCACAAGAACTGCTGCGCTGGGCCGAGTCGCTGGCCGGCATCGCCAGGACCGGGCTCGGGTTCACACAGAGTCAGTACGAACGCGAGCGATTCGATGAGGTGCTCGCCGTTGCCGCCGACATCCGCTCCCACGTCGATGGCGGCGAGCCCTCGCATTTTCACGGCGAATGGCTGAAGGTGGTCGGATCCGGCATCGCCGGCTACGTCACCCCCAAGGTCGCCATCGGTGCGGTGGTCGGTGACGACGAGGGCCGGTTGCTCCTGATCCAGCGAGCCGACAGCGGGATCTGGCTCTACCCGACCGGGTGGGCCGACATCGGTTACTCCCCGGCCGAGGTGGCAGTGAAGGAGGTACAGGAGGAGACCGGCATCCATTGTGAGGTGGTCCGGCCGATCGGGATCTTCGACGGCCTGCGTCTGGGATTCAGTCGGATTCCCCTGTACACGATCGTGTTCCATTGTCGGGCCACCGGCGGGGAACTGCAGCATCATCCGCAGGAATGCCTCGACGTCGGTTGGTTCACCGAGGACGACCTACCGTCCCCGATCGCGACCTTCGAGCGCTGGGGTGCTCTGGCGTTCGCCGCACTCCGCGGTGAACTCACCGAGACGGCATTCGATCTCCCGCGGGATCCAATCTGGCGGGATTCGGAGCCCGGCCACTGATCCGGCGGCGCCCTCAGGATTGGTCGCGCAGGAAGTTCTCGAGTTCCTCGATGAGTTCGGCCGACGACTCCGGCCTCATCGACGCGTCGTAGGCCGCCTCGAGACTCGAGACGTAGGCCTGGGTCTCCTCGTCGTCCTCGACGAGCGCGTCGATCTGGGCCTCGTAGTCCGCCGCTGCTTCGACCAGGTCACCCCCGAGGATCGGAAGGCCGAGCACCGAGCCCAGTCGGTCGATGAGGGCGAGGGCGGCCTTGGGTGAGTTGGCATGGGGCACGTAGCTCGGGATCGAGCCCCAGAGCGACACCGTGTCGAGGCCGGCGTCGTGGAGTGCGGTGGTGAGCACACCGACGATGCCGGTGGGGCCCTCATAGGTCGACGGTTCGAGGTCGAGTCGTTCGGCCAGTGCCTTGTCGTGCGACGACCCGAACACGGTGGTCGGCCGCGAATGGACGACGTCGGCGATCAAGGCACCGAGCGTGACCACCATCGACACGTCGAGGTGACGGGCGACGGCGACCACGGCGTCGGCGAAGGTGCGCCACTTCAGCTGGGGTTCGATGCCCGAGAGTACGACGAGGTCGGTTTCGGCGTCTTCGAGCACGGCGGCGCTGAACTCGGGGGCAGGCCACTCGATCACCCGTTGGCCGTCGTCGAGCACCACCATCGGGCGGGTCGTCGAGAAGTCGTAGAAGTCCTCGGGCGTGATCCGGGCGATCGGCTCGGCATCGAAGACTTCGATGACGTGTTCGGCCGCCGCCGTGGCTGCATCGCCGGCATCGTTCCAACCCTCGAACGCCAGCACGAGAGTCGGTCGGCGGAGCGCCGGGGTCGGTTCGATCCACTGGATGTGGTCCACCGGCTCATGGTACCCGGCATGATCAGCCATACTGGCCCGGTGCAGATCATCGAAGTCACCGAAGTCACCGACGACCTCGTCGCCGTCTTCGCGCGGTTGATCCCGCAGCTGTCGAAGTCGAACCTGCCCCCGACCCGCGCCGAACTCGAAGATCTGGTGGGATCCGCGGCGTCGCATCTTCTGCTGGCCGAGGAAGATGGCGTGGTCTACGGCAGCCTCACCTTGGTGTTGTTCCGGATCCCGACCGGGGTCCGGGCCTGGATCGAAGACGTGGTCGTCGACGACAACGCCCGAGGTCGAGGCGTTGGCCGTCTCCTCAACGAACATGCGATCGACATGGCCCGGGCCGCAGGGGCAACGACGGTCGACCTGACGTCGCGTCCGAGTCGGGAAGCGGCCAACCGGCTGTATCAGCGCATCGGCTTCGTCGCCCGCGAAACCAACGTCTATCGCTACGAACTCTGAGGTCTGTCCCGTCGCTCGGCGCGCAGGCCGGCGACGAGTGCCGACAGGGCTTCGAGGGCCTGTTCGCGGCGCATCGCCCAGGCTCCGGGCGGCAACATCGCGACGGAGCGTCGGATCAGTTCCCAGTCTTCGCTGGTCTGGGGGTGTGGGGGAGAGCTGTCGGTCATGCCCCGACACTATCGAACAAACGTTCGATTGCGCCGATCGTTGGCGTACGCTTTCGGTCGGCGTCAGTCGTCGGCCGCTTCCGCCGGCGCCGGAACGATGCGTGAGACCCGCCCGCCACTCTCGACCACGTACACCAGACCCGAGTCGTCCTGGCCGAACGACACCAGCTCACTCGGTGCCGCCCGCACGGTCAGCGGACGGACGAGCGCGGCCCCCTCGACCAGCTGGAGTCCGAAGATCTCGCCGGTGCAGTAGTCACCGAACACGTAGACGCCGTCGAACTGTGGGAGGAACGCCGCCCGTGACACGTAGCCACCGGTGATGGAACAACGCCCCTCGCTGTGGTCGTACACGAAGACCGGCCGGACGTGGTCGGGAGGTTCGGAACCACCCTCGAACGGGGTCACGCCTTCCATCCGGTTCCACCCGAGGTTGGCTCCCGGCCCGCGGCCCGAGGCGTCGGTCAGCAGGTCGATCTCCTCGTATTCGTTCTGGCCGACATCACCGATCCAGAGGTCGCCCGTTTGCTGGTCGAACGAGAGACGCCAGGGATTCCGGACACCGATGAGCCACACCTCGGGGGCGCCACCTCCGTTGACGTAGGGGTTGTTGACCGGAACCGCGTAGGGCGCGTCGCCGACGGGCGCCGGATCGATCCGGATCAGCGACCCGAGCAGATCGTCGGGATTCTGACCCGTTCCGAGGGGATCGCCGCTGCCACCGCCGTCCCCGAATCCGACATAGAGGAAACCGTCGGGCCCGAACGCCATGCTCCCACCGTTGTGGTTGGTTGCCGGTTGGGGCACCCGCAGCAGTTCGGTGCGGGATTCCACGTCGGCCCGATCGGACCGATCGGCGTCGTAGCGGGCGACGACCGCGTCGCCGTTGAGATCGGTGTAGAACACGAAGAGCTGGCGCCCGTCGGTCGAGAACGTGAGGTTGAGCAGGCCCTGCTCACCGTCGAGCGACACCTGTCCGGTCAGATCGAGCATGGGACGCGACGCCAATGACATCCGCTCGTTCGTCCCCGTCTCGGACAGGGTTCGTTCGACGACTCGGATGAGCCCGTCGCGCGACGGCGATGTAATAGTTCAGCGTTCCCGATCGGGGGCTGAACGCAATGGCATTCGGGACCTCGGCGATCACCTGCAGGGACATCCCGCTGATCGACCAGACCGGTTCGGTGTCGACCTCTGCCAGCGGGGGCGGTTCGACACCGGCGTCGGTACGTGCGTCGACATCGGCCGCCGGGGCGCGATCGGGGATCGTCGTCCGCTCGGACGAGGCGACCTCGGGCAGGCCGCACGACCCCATGACGATGGCCGCCGGGAGCAGAGCAAGGAGCAGGGTGGGGATTCGCGGCATGATGGTCCAGTCTCGCTGGTCGGGGTGGTCGTCGGGTGTCAGCCTCGAAGCTTTCTGACGAGGCCTTCCTGCACCACCGAGACCACGAGCACGCCGTCCTGGTAGATCGAGCCGCGGGCCAGGCCCCGGGCGCCCGATGCCGATGGGGTGTCCTGGGCGTAGAGGCACCAGCGATCGGCCCGGAAGGGTCGGTGGAACCACATGGCGTGGTCGAGGCTCGCCATCATGACGCCGCCGTCGAAAGGCGAGACCCCGTGAGGCCGGGTGACCGTGTCGAGCAGGCTCATGTCGGAGGCGTAGGTGAGGACGCACTGGTGAAGGATCGGGTCGTCGGGAAGGTCGCCATCGGCTCGCATCCACACATACTGGACGGGGTCGAGTTTGACACCGGAGCGGCCGATCGCGTCGGGTCCGACGTAGCGGGTGTCGATGGGGCGAGGCCTGGTGTACCAGTCGCCCAGTTGTGCGGCGTGTTCGGCATTACGGGTCTGGAAGTCGGGGAGAGTCTCGGCCGGCGGGAGATCGGGTGGGGGATCGATCTGGTGTTCGAACCCTTCCTCGGCGGTGTGGAACGACGCCGAGAGGTGGAAGATGGCCTCGCCGTGCTGGATGGCGACGACCCGACGGGTGGAGAACGATCGTCCGTCGCGGATGCGCTCGACCTCGTAGAGGATCGGAATCGTCGGATCGCCGGGACGCAAGAAGTAGGCGTGGAGCGAGTGCACCGCACCCGTGTCGACCGTGCGTGTGGCGGCAACGAGGGCCTGGCCCGCGACTTGCCCGCCGAAGACCCGCTGACGCTGTTCATCGGGGCTCTGCCCTCGGAAGATGTTGCGTTCGATCTGTTCGAGGTCGAGCAGATCGATGAGGTCGGCGACGGCATCGGTGGGCACGGCGTTCATTCTGGCGATCGAATGGGCCGCTCCGGTGTTCTCCGACCGGGTTCTCGTCGGTACCGCGACGTGCCGATAGCCTCGCGACGTGCCGATCGACCCTCCCAACCGGTTCCAGGCCCTGAGCCCGGCACGAACCCGCACCGCCGGCCGCTACCTGGCCGTGTCGATGGTCAACAACGTGAACCACCAGGGGCTGCTGTGGCTGGCCAACACGGTGTGGGGTTGGTCGGGTGGTTGGGCCAATCTCTTCGCCGGGTCGGTGGCCTCGGTCCCGGCCTACCTCCTGAGCCGAGCATGGGTGTGGCAGGTCCGGGGTCGGCGGCACGATGTTCGCCGTGAGGTTCTGCCGTTCTGGGGTATCGCCCTGCTCGGTCTGGCCGTCTCGACGCTCTTCGCTCAGATCGCCGACACCTGGTTCGGCAAGGGCATCGCCGTCAACATCGCGTCGCTCCTCGCCTACTTCCTGGTGTGGGTCCTCAAGTTCATCCTGCTCGACCGGTTGTTCGTTCCGTCCGGCGAGCCGGCGGCCGCACACCCGGTCGTTTCGTGACCGCCCCTCGGCTCACCGAGGCCGAACGTGCGGCAGCCGAGGCCGCCCGCGGCTTCATGCCGCCCGACGAAGGCCTGGCCCTGCATGCGGCTGCTGCCGCTGCCGACGTCTCGCTGGGTCCGATGCTCGAGGTCGGGAGCTACTGCGGCAAGTCGGCGCTCTACCTCGGTGCCGCAGCCCGCGCCCTCGATACCCAGCTGTTCTGCGTCGACCACCATCGCGGTTCGGAGGAGAACCAACCCGGCTGGGAATGGCACGAGCCCGATCTGGTCGATCCCGCGGTCGGGAAGATGGACACGCTGCCGCTCTTCCGCCGAGCCGTGCACGATGCGGGTCTCGAGCCCTGGGTGATCGCGGTCGTCGGCGATTCGCCCCGTGTCGCCCGGCTGTGGACGACGCCGCTCTCGTTGCTGTTCATCGACGGTGGCCACGGCGTGGAACCGGCGCGGCTCGACTACGAATTGTGGACCCCGGCGGTCGCCCCCGGTGGCCTGCTCGTCATCCACGATGTCTTCCCCGATCCCGCCGACGGGGGGCGCCCGCCGTATGAGCAGATCTATCTGCCGGCGCGACGATCGGGCCGATTCGTCGAGCGCTCGGTCACCGGATCCCTCCGGGTCCTCGAACGGGTCGACGCCTGATCCTGCTCGGCCAGGACCCTTCGCCCGACCGGGGCTACTGTGCGGCCATGGCAACCGCATCGATCAACGGCATCAGCATTCGCTACGAGGACACCGGCGGCGAAGGCCCGGCGATCCTCTTCAGTCACGGCTTCCTCATGGACCACACCATGTTCGACCCGCAGGTCGAAGCCCTCTCATCCGACTACCGCTGCATCCGCTGGGACGAGCGAGGCTTCGGCGATACACCTGCCCCCGGGCCCTTCTCGTACTGGGACTCCGCCGCCGATGCGATCGGCCTGCTCGACCACCTCGGGATCGACCAGGCCGTCCTGGTGGGCATGAGCCAGGGCGGGTATCTCTCGTTACGGGCCACCCTGACCAACCCGGAGCGGGTACGGGCCCTGGTGATGATCGACTCGTCGGCGACGGTCGACACACCCGAGACGATCGAGGGCTACCGGGGAATGTTGGCGGCGTTGAGCAGCGGCGATGACGACGTGATCGACCAGGTCCTCACGGCGGTGGCCGGGCTGATCCTCGGCACCCCCGAACTGACCGCCGAATGGATGCCGAAGTGGAAGGTGCTCGTTGCGAACGGCGACATCTCGATTCCCGGGGGAGCGTTGCTCGATCGCGACGATGTCTCGGATCGACTGGCCGAGGTCACGTGTCCCGTGCTCGTCGTCCATGGCACCGAAGACCAGGCCATCTCCCTCGACGAGGCTCGAATCGTCGCCGACGGTGTGGCCGACTGCCGGGGGTTCGTCGAGGTGCCGGGTGCCGCCCACGCCGCGAACCTGTCCCACCCCGACGGTGGTGAATCCGCCGTTGGCGGCGTTCCTGTCCTCGCTGTGACGTCGTCGGCCGAGTACGAGCTGGCCAGGGAACGGACCTTCGGCGGGGCCGGTATCGAGGTGCGACGCGAGATCCGCTCGATCGATCTCGACCGACCCGACTCGCCCGGCCTCGACGACGAGATCTGGGATGCCGCCGCCGGTCTCGGATTCTTCCAGGTCCACGGTCACGGGATCCCGCAGGATGACATCGACCGTGCCTTCGACTTCGCGGCCCGTTTCTTCGCATCTGCCCGACGAGGTGAAGGCTCGTCGACCGATGCGGCCGGGAACGAACTCGGGCTGGGAATACAAGTCGCAGAATCGACCGTCGACGGGCACGTTCGACGACAAGGAGTCGTATCAGATCACCCGGTCGCGGATGCGCGAACTCGATCTGTGGCCCACCGAGGACGAACTCGCGGGGTTCGTCGAGGTGATGCTCGAATTCGAACGCGTCAACTGGCGGGTGGCGATGCGCATCCTGTCGAGCTTCGCCCGCAAACTCGGCTTCGCCGACGGTTTCTTCAGCGAGCAGCACGACCCGGCCTCTCCCGAGTACCAGAGCACACTCCGGCTGCTCCACTACCTGCCGCTCGGATGCCCCTCCCGGTCCCGACATCTGGCGTGCGGGTGCCCACACCGACTACGACTGCCTCACCTTGCTGCATCAGGTGCCCGGACAGTACGGCCTGCAGGTCTGCCCGGGACAGCGACGCCGAGCTGCGGGCGCAGCGAGATCCACTCGGATGGACCGACGTCGAACCGGTCGCCGGAGCGATCACGTGCAACATCGGTGACATGCTGATGCGGTGGAGCGACGACCGCCTCCCGTCCACGCTCCACCGTGTTCGCATGCCCCGTCCCGGCGAGTACCGAGGACCCCGGTATTCGATCGCCTTCTTCGCCCAGGCCGATCGCAACGCCGTGATCGCCGGCCCCGGCGGTCGCTACGAACCCATCACGGCCGCCGACTACCTCGGGCAGCGCATCGCCGCGAACTTCCGGGGCTGACCTCGTTCGGTGAGCGGCCGAGACCACCGGCCGTCGAGCACTCAAGCGCTGAGGGCCTCCCAGCCCTTGCAGACCTCGTCGGGGTCGAAGCCCTGCACGACGGCGGTGAAGTCGGTGGCACCGGCCGCCTCGATCTCGGCCAGGCCGGCCTGGACGGTCTCGGCGTCGCCGATGAGGGAGATGTCGGCCGGACCTTCGACACCTTCGATGTCGAGCATGGCCCGGTACGACGGGAGTTGACCGTAGATCGTCAGGGTCTTGGCGACGATGGCCCGAGCCTCGTCGGGTCGGTCGGTGACCCACACGGGAAGGCTGCAGACCACTCGGGGCGCCGGGCGGCCGGCCGAGTCGGCTGCGTCGGTGATGCCGGGAACGATCTGACGTTCGAGCGTCTTGGGGCCGACGCACCACAGGATCGTTCCGTCGGTGCGAGTGCCGGCGATCTTCAGCATCTGATCGCCGAGCGCCGCCAGCATGACCGAGGGGGGCTGGTCGGTGATCCGGGCCGACTTGCCCTCGTAGGACCAGGCCTCGCCATCGTGCTTCGCCTCGCCCGACTCGAGGAGCGGCAGCAGGATGTCGAGGTAGTCGAGCATGTGACGGATCGGTTTGGTCCACTCCATCTTCCAGGTTCCCTCGACCGACGGCTTGTGTGCGAGGCCGACGCCGAGCACGAGTCGCCCACCGACCGCGGCCTGTGATGCCAACGCAGAGGCGGCCAGGGCCTGGGGGTGACGGGGCCAGGTGGGTACGACGGCGGTGCCCAATTCGATGGTGGACGTGTCGCCTCGGGCCGCAGTGAAGAGCTGCAGGGGGTCGATCAGGCCGGTCTGGGCCAGCCAGTAGCTGTCGAATCCCGACGTCTCGGCGTCGGCCATGTTGGCGACGATTGCGTCGAGGTCGGGGTGGGCGAGCAGGCTGGAGCCATTGATTCCGATGCGCATCGCCGCAACCTAGTACGGCGAGCGCCTGGTGGCTGCCTCGATGTTTCTGGGCCAAGATGCGTCATGACCTTCACCCCCGCCAAACCGGCCCTCGATCTCGGCTTCTACTCCAACGATCTCGAAGCGGCCCAGGCATTCTGGGGATCGGCCGTCGGGCTGCCCTACGAGGAACTGCTGAAGGTCGGTGGCGGCGTGCACCAGCACCGCTACACGCTGCACGGCGCCGTCCTGAAGTCGAACATCGCTCGTGATCGGCTCGAACCGAGCACGAGCGGTCTGATCCGGCTCAGGATCGCCGCCGACGTCGATGCGCCGAGGATGCTCGATCATCCTGATGGGGTCGACGTCGAGCTGGTGCCGATGGGTCACGACGGTGTCAGTGCCACCGAGGTCACGATCGCGGCCCGTTCGGTCGATCACACGGCGTCGATGCTCATCGAGGCGTTCGACGCCAAGCCGATCGGAGGATGCCTCCATGTCGGTGAGACGGTGATTGCCTTCGACCATCAGCCTCGTCGCCCCCTGGCCGGGCCGTCGCGCTCGGCCGGGTTCACCTATCTGACCGCCCAGGTCTTCGATGTCGCCGAGCAGCACGAACGGTTCCTCCGCAAGGGGTTCGGCGAGGGAATGGCACCGACCCGGCTGGGCGACACGGCCGCGATCTCGTTCGTCCGGTTGCCCGACGGTGACTGGCTCGAGTTGTCGCAGCGGGCCAATCTCGTCGGTGAGCTGCCCGATCTCTGAGCGGTCGCCGGTGAAGCGTCGACCGTGGGTGAACTGGCCCTTTCCTGGGCGGAACGGCCGCTGCTCGGGTGCCGGGAGGTCGTGCTGTCGTCAGTCGGCGAAGATCGGCGGAAGGGTGTCCGTGACGTCGCTCGAACTGACCCCGCCCAACGCCTCACGTCCGTCGGAACGAGTCGGTGGTGCCGATTTGTTGGGCATGGCCCGGGTTCGGCCCCACCTCGTCACGACGGCAACAACGTCGTTGGTCCCACCACTGTCCGCGGCGATCACCGGACCGATCTTCGCCAGAACGATCGGAGTATCGGGACGCGGTCTGGTCACGGCGGTGACCGCTCCGTTGTTCCTCGCAGCCGGTGTGGCGGCGACCGGACTCCGAGCAAACGCACGGCCCACAGCACCAAGGGCAGGCCGACCATCAGTTGGAAGCGGATGAGGACTCGACGCATGGACGTTTCCGGTCGCGAACCGGAAACGGTCGACGTCATCGTGCCGACCTGGCAGCGACCCGATGAACTCGCTCGGTGCCTGGCCTCGCTCGCTCAGCAGAACAGACTCCCGAATCGGGTGTTGGTCGTGGCCCGGATCGAGGATGCCGCGGCACGAGATGTTGCCCAGGAGTGGCGAGACCGTGTTCCCGGTCTGGTCGTGATCGACGTCGATCGACCCGGACAGGTCGCTGCGCTCAACACCGGCCTGGCGGCAACTGCTGCCGACGTGATCGCGGTATTCGACGACGACGCCGAACCCGACCCCGACTGGCTCGAGCGAGCGCTGGCCATGCTGCGCTCGGACCCGTCGATCGGCGGGGTTTGCGGCCGTGATCGGATGTTCGTCGAAGGATCCCGGGTCGGCGGCCACACGGATCGCCGCATCGGCAGCGTCACCTGGTTCGGCCGGATCACGGGCTTGTTCCACCTCGGGCCGGACTCGTCCCGGGAGGTCGCCCACCTCAAGGGCTGCGCAATGGCGTTTCGCGGCCTCGCCACAGCGGGGGTTCGCTTCGACGAGCGACTGCACGGTGCCGGTGCACAGCCGTACAACGACACCGTGTTCTCGATGGCAGTGCGAGCACGGGGTTGGAGGCTCGTGTACGACGGGGCGTTGCAGGTCACGCACCGCCAGGGTCCCCGATCGGTCGACGACAGCCGGCCCGACGTCTTCCGTCGGTCGACCGTCGAGGACTGGGCCCACAACGAGATCCTGGTGGTGTTCGGCGCCCTCGGGCTGGGCGGGCGGGTGGCGGCTCGCATCTGGATGGGCCTCGTTGGATCGCGAACGAACCCCGGTCTGATCCAATTCGTCCGCCTCGCCCGGGATGGCCGCTCGGTGGCATGGCTCCGCTGGTCTGCAGCCCGTCGCGGCCGCTCCGAGGGTCGTCGCACCTGGCGAGATACCAGCTCGGACGCGCGGCGATGATCGGCGTCGCCATGATCGGGGAACAGTGGGTCACCGACCGTCCGGGTGGAATGAACCGCTATGTGGCGAATCTCCATCGGCATCTGCGACCGGTTGGTGTCGACGTCACCACGTTCGTCCTGGGTGGACGGCCCGGGCCGGCGCCGGCCGGTGTCGTGGTTGCCGCAAACACCGACGATTCGAAGATTCGACGGGTCGCGTCGATGCGACGGGCCGTGCGACGCTCCGGACCCTTCGACATCGTCGATGTCCACTTCGCGGCGTTTGCCGCCGGGGCGTTGATCATGCCCCGACCCAATCGGCTCGTCGTGCATTTCCACGGTCCCTGGGCGGACGAGTCGGCCGCCGAGGGAGCCCCGAAGCGAGTCGTTTCGGCTCGTCGCCGTGTGGAGAGGTTCGTCTATGGACAGGCCGACGCCGTCGTGACCGAGTCGGAGGCGTTCGCGGAGATCGCCACCGCCGACTACTCGATCCCGCGGAAGCGGATACACGTCATCCGGCCCGGCGTGGATACGACCCGTTTCGGCGATGGAGGCCCGGAGGGTCGGGTATCGGCGCGACTCAGGCTGGGTGTCGACCCGGAACGATTCCTGGTCGTCTGTGTTCGTCGATTGGTCGCGCGCATGGGGATCGAACTCCTCATCGATGCGTGGACCCAGGTGTTGGCTGCTTCCCCCGACGCCGAGTTGGTGATCGTCGGTGATGGTCCGCTCGGTCCCGCACTGCGGGAACGGGCGATGGTCATGATCGGGGACAGACCGAGAACCATCCGATTCACGGGCCGGGTCGATGACCACACCCTCGTCGATTGGTATCGGGCCGCAAACCTCACGGTCGTCCCATCGGTTGCGCTCGAGGGGTACGGGCTCGTCGTCATGGAGAGTCTCGCATGCGGCCGACCGGTCGTGGTCAGCGATGTCGGTGGCCTGCCCGAGGCGGTCGTCGCCCTGGGCCCGCGTTTCGTGGTTCCGGCCGGAGACACCGCCGAATGGGGAGCCCGCCTCGCGGCGGCGGCGACCGGCACGCTGCCCCTTCCATCGGCAGCGCAGTGTCGAGCGGCAACGAAGACCGATTGGTCACAGGTCGCCACTCGACACCTCGACCTCTATCGGTCGCTGCTCGGGCGAGCCCGATGAGCGCCCCGATCGCCGTTTTCGTGGACCATGTCGCCGAGTTGAGTGGGGCCGAGCGATCCCTGTTCGAAGTCGTGACACATCTCGATGGACACCGCCCGGTCGTCGTGTTGGGAACCGACGGTCCGCTGGCAGACCAATTGCGAGCAGCCGGTGTCGCCGTCGACGTGGTGCCGCTCGATCGGTCGGCTGCCAACGCCCGGCGGAGCTCCGGGCTGCGGGCAGCGGCCACACCGGCCGCTTCGTCGAATGGGGCTCCGAGCTGCGTCGTCGAGCCGTTGCCCTCGGGGCCGATGTCGTCGTGGCGAACAGCCTGAAGGCGGGGGTGGCGTTGACGGCCCGGAGGCCTCCGATGCGCTTCGTGTGGGCACTGCGTGATCGACTCCGGCACGAGTACCTGAGCGGGCCGGCCCTGACGGTTGCCCGTCTGGGATTGGCGGTCGGACCCGATGTCATCGTTGCGAATTCGTTGACGACCGCGGCCACCTGCCCTCGGTGGAGACCGGTCGTGGTCATTCCTCCCTCGGTGACCCCACTGGTCATCCGGCGGGGCCGTTCGGACGAACCGCTCTCGGTGGCCGTCGTCGGTCGACTCGCGCCCTGGAAGGGGCAGCTCCACACGCTCGCCGCCTTCGTCGAGGCATTCGCCGACGGTCCCGAGACGCTCCGATTCGTCGGTGGTGCCCTGTTCGGCGAAGATGCCTTCGAAGCCGAGCTGCGGTACCGATCTCGAGTGCTCGGCAGCCGAGTCACGTTCTCGGGCCATGTGGCCGACGTCGGTTCGGAGCTGAGCGGCACCCACGTCCTCGTTCACTCATCGCGACTGACGGAGCCGTTCGGACGGTCGGTGGTCGAAGGCATGGGTGCCGGTCTGGCGGTGGTTGCCATGAACGCTGGAGGACCGGCCGAGGTGATCTCCGATGGCGTCGACGGTCTGCTGGTCGCTCCCGATGACGGGCACGCCCTGGCTGGGGCCTTGACCCGTCTCCGCTCCGACATCGGCTTCCGCGAACGCCTCGGCGCGGCAGGAATCGGCACCGCCAAGGCATACGAGCCGGAGCGTCTCGCCGAGAGTTGGCGGGCCGTTTTGTCGGGCAGCGCGAATGGACACGAGACGTGAGTTCCTCGTCGTGTCCCGACCCGTCACTCCGTCACCGGATGGTCGCCTTCGCCGAAATGGGTGACGGCGCCTCCGTCGGAGGTGGCCACTCCGGCCACGGTGGTCAGAGGGATCGTCTCGAGCGGGTGGCCGGGGTCGTGACCGCCTTGAGCGCATCGGGCCTGGTCGTTCCACCCGTTCGCCGGAGGATGGTTGCGACGTTGGTCGACGGGGTCGGCGGCCGCAGTCTGCAGATCAGACTGGACACCGGCGGGGTGCTCCTGTCCGACTCGCTTCGGGACCCGGTGGCACGCGGCTTCGGCACGGTCGGTGTTGCGGTCGAGATTGACGAGACGCTGCACCGGGCAGACCGATGAGACCTCGCGTGGTGATCGCGCATGACGCGATGGTGCAGCGGGGTGGCGCAGAGCGGGTCGTCCTCGCCATGCACGAGGCCTTCCCGGATGCGCCGGTCGTGACGGCCCTCTATGAACCGGACAGTACCTACCCGGAATTCGCCGAGATCGAGGTCAGGACCCTGCCGACGAATCGTGTGTCACGTTTTCGCCGCGACCACCGCAAGGCGTTTCCCTTCCTGGCGGCGGCATGGTCGGCCCACCATGTCGACGCCGACGTGGTGGTCTGCAGCTCGGCCGGTTGGTCGCATGGAGTTCGCACCAGCGGCCGCAAGATCGTCTACTGCTATACGCCGGCGCGCTGGTTGTACCCATTCGCCCGGGTCGCAGACGACATCGGTCCACTCACTCGCTTCGTCTCACACCAGGTCGCTCCGGCCTTCCGCTCCTGGGACCGGCGCGCTGCCGCCTCGGCCGATCGATATCTGGCCGGTTCGACGACCGTCCAACAGCGGATCCGTGACGTCTACGGCATCGCGTCCGACGTCCTGAACCCTCCGGTCACCCTCGACCCCGGGGGGGTGGCCGTGCCGATCGCGGGGCTGTCGCCCGGATTCGTACTCGTGGTGTCGCGACTCCTCGGTTACAAGAACGTGGGCGCCGTCATCGAGGCCGTTCGCCGGTTGCCAGGAGTTCGGCTGGTGGTGGCGGGTTCCGGGCCGATGTGGGGTCGGTTGTCGGCCGATCTCCCCTCCAACGTGACGATGCTCGGCGCGGTCACCGATGAGCAGTTGCGATGGCTCTACCAACGATGCCGCGTCGTGGTCGCGGCCGGGTTCGAGGACTTCGGGTTGACGCCGCTCGAGGCGGCATCGGTCGGGCGGCCGACGGTGGCGATCCGATGGGGCGGCTATCTGGACACGGTGGTCGACGGCGTGACCGGGCTTCTCGCCGACCGACCCGAGCCGGGCCTGCTGGCCCGTACCATCGAGATCGCCCTTTCTCGCACCTGGGACGAGACCGAACTTCGTGCGAGTGCAGCCCGCTTCGGAAAGGATGGATTCGTGGCGGAACTTCGCTCCGAGGTCGGTCGGCTCACCGACTCCACCAAGGCGACCGACATCCCACGGAAGGGGAGGACATGACGGCGAAGGTGCTCGTGATCGGGCTGGATGCCGTGGAGTCGACGATCCTCGACCGGCTCATCGCCGAGGGTCGCGCCCCGACGCTGGCCGGCCTCGCCGGCGCGGGGCTCTTCCTCGGTCTTGAGGGCCGAGTGCATGGACACGCTCCCCGGAGCGATCTGGCAGGACGTCGCCACGGGTCAGGAATCTCATCGGCACGGTGACTACTACCCGATACGGCTCCACACCGGTGAACAGGTGATACGAAGCATCGAACCGACGATGCACGCCGATCGGTACTACTGGACGGCCGCTGCCCGAGCCGGCCGTCGGGTTGCCATCGTCGATCAACCACTCGTTCCGGTGTTGCCAACCGTGCCGGAGGTGACGCAGATCGCCGAATGGCACGTTCACGACCAGCTCTGGGGGAGTGGGAGCAACCCCCCTGGTTTGTTCGCCGAACTCGAGTCCCGTTTCGGCCGTCAACCGATCGACCGGTGCGACTTCGCTCACCGGGGCACGCTCGATGGATACGTATCGTGGACCGAGGAACTTCGGCGTCAGCTGACTACCAAGACGGCCATGGTCGAGGACCTGCTTGCGCACGAGGCCTGGGATCTGTTCTCTGTGGCGTTCGGTGAAGGCCACTGTGCCGGACACCAGCTTTGGCATCTTCATGACGAGACGTGGTGGTCGCACCCGGCTGATTGTCCGGAGCGTCATCGTGGCCTGCTGGACGAGGTCTATGTCGCACTCGACACCGCGCTCGGGGCGCGGTGATCGGCGCCGCCGGTGATGACGCCACCGTGCTCGTCTTCACGAGCCACGGCATGGGCCCGTACGTGGGTGGACCCCAGCTCCTGGGTGATGTGCTCCGGGCCCTCGGGCTGGGTGACAACAGGCGACTGCCCTCATGGCTGCGCCCCCTGGTTCCGATCACCGTGGCTCAGCGCGCGTTCGGTCGTCTTCCGGCCATCCGTCGTGTCGCCGCCGGCTCCCGGATCCAGGATCGCGGGTTCATCCGAGCAGGTGTCAGAGCGATGCCGGTGCCGAACAACCGTGTTGGGGGGATCCGGCTCAACGTGGTGGGGCGGGAACCCGAGGGCGAGATCGATCCGGCGGATGTCGATGCCGTGATGACCGAGATCACGGCTGAGCTCGAGCAACTACGGCTGCGGAACTCCGATGTGCTCGTCGTGGATCGGGTGATTCGGACCGCTGATCGATTCGGACCGCAGCGACACCCGGACCTTCCGGACCTTCTCGTGGTGTTCCGCCGTGACGTCGGCGAGATCGGCGCCGTGGTGGGTCCTCGAGTCGGTGAGCTACGCCGTGCGCTGCAGCGCCCCGACCTGGCGCGTACAGGCGACCACACCGACCGATCGAAACTGTGGTGTGCCGGGCCCGCGTTCGACGGGGCGCCCGATGTCGTCGAACGCTCCAATCTCGACATCGCCCCCACGATTCTGGACTTGCTGAGCGTGCAGGCGCCCGCGCACATGAGCGGTCGCTCCATCATCGATGGCGAATGACGCGGGAGCGGCATGCGCGTACTGTCTCGACGATGGAATCCCCACCGGTCACCGGCCTGGGACGGCTGGGATCGTTCGTTCACACTGCGAACGCCTTGGGCTCGGCAGGGTCAGAGGCCCGACATCGGGTATTCGGTGAACAGCCCCGATGTGGGGTTGGTGCCGCACAGGGCATCGGCGGTCAGGATCACCGCCGCCGAGGTATAGGTGCTGCGCTCGGCATCGGGGAAGAAGACGAGTTCGGGGAAGACCCGGCCGGTGTAGTACGAGCCGTCTCGGTCGCGATGGGCCTGGATCCACGAGAACAACGTCCGAGCGGTGCCGTGTTCGCCGACGGCGAGATGGGCCAGCGCACACTCACAGGTCTCGGCGGCGGTCACCCACGGACGGTCGCTGACGCAGCGAACACCCTTGCCCGCCATGATGAACGTGTCCCACCCTCTGACCAGCATCTTGGCGCCGTCGTCGCCGGTGACGGCACCGGTCATGACGGGGTAGTACCAGTCCATGGCCCAACGGGCCTTGGGCTCGAAGGCGTTCGGCTGGTTGGCGATCACGTCGACCAGTCGACGCCGGCACTCGGTCCATTCGGGCCGGGGTCGCCCGACCGCAGCGGCCACCTGAACCGCACAATGCAGGCTGTGACTGATCGACGACGAGCCGGTCAGCAGGGCATAGCTCCAGGGCAGGCCGTCGGAATGGCGGGCCCAGATGATCTCGCCCCGCTTGGTCTGCAGGTCGAGCACGAACTCGGTGGCTGCCTCGACCACCGGCCAGAACCGTTCGAGCATCGCCCGGTCGCCGGTGACCAGCCAGTGATGCCAGATGCCGGTGGCGATGTAGGCGACGCAGTTCGAGTCGAGCTTGGCGTCTTCGATGCCGTCGGCGGTGTAGTAGTTGTGCCAGCTCCCGTCCCGGCGCTGAATCTCGGCCAGCCACTGGTAGGCGTGCTCGGCCTCGTCGACGAACCCGCACGTGGCGAGGGCCATGGCGGCCTCGACATGGTTCCAGGGGTCGGCATGACCGTTGGGGTACCACTGGATCATCCCGTTCGAGAGCTGCAGTTCGGCGATGGTCTGCGCCGTTGCCCGCAACTCGTCGGCGGTGACGATGCCTTCGACGAATGGGGTCTCCATCAGGCTCCGGCGGGTATCGCCGCAGGTCGGGCGGCCGGCCGGTCGGCATAGACCACCCGGGACTTGCCCAGGATGGGATTGAGCAGCCGGTCGGCCGTGCGGGTGAGAGCGGGTGCCTTGACGATGTCCCAGGTGAGGAATCGGAGGTACTGCTGCACCAGCGGGTTGTCGTCGTTCTCGACCCCGACTGCGCACTTGAGCCACCAGTACGGGCTGTGCAGGGCATGCGCTCGATGGGAATCGCCGGGTACGAACCCGACCGACTCGAGCTTCATGCGCAGTTCGGGTTGACCGTAGATCCGCACGTGGCCGCCGACGGCGGCCGGTGCGTGGTAGTCGTCGCTCAGCCACCAGCAGACCTGCTCGGGGAGGGCGGCGGGGACGGTGGCGGCCAGGCGACCGCCCGGCGCGAGCACCCGGAACAGTTCGGCCATCACACCCAGGTCGTCGGGAACGTGCTCGAGGATCTCCGATGCGATGATCCGGTCGAAGGTGCCGTCGGGGAACGGAAGCGACAGGCCGTTGGCCTGGAGCACCACGGTCGAGACACCTTCGGGCAGTTCACCGGAGAGGTACATGGCGGCGAACGTGTCCTTCGTGGCCTCCATCTCGTCGAAGGCCAGATCGGCAGCCACCACCGAGGCGCCACGGCGGGCGGTTTCGAAGGCGTGACGGCCGAAGCCGGCACCGAGGTCGAGTACCCGCATCCCGGGCTCGAGTTCGAGTCGGTCGTAGTCGACGGTGAGCATCACCGCCTCGCTTCGGCATCGGCGCGCAGCGCCATGACTTCGCGGTATTGCTGGACGGTCTTGATGGCGGTCTGACGCCACGTGTAGAGCTTGCTGACCCGCTCCCGACCGGCTGCGCCGATCCGGGCCCGCAATTCGGGGTCGTCGAGGCCTCGTTCGAGCGCCCGTCTGAGCGAATCGACGTCCCCGGCCTTGCACCGCAGCACGGTCTCGCCGTCGACCCCGGTGACCTCGGGGAGTGCCCCACCGTCGCTGGCGACCAGCGGTGTTCCCGAACCCATGGCCTCGACGGCGGGCAGCGAGAACCCCTCGTAGAGCGACGGCACGACGGCGAGTTCGGATTCGGCATAGAGCTCGACGATCCGTTCATCGGTCACGCCGGTCACGAACTGGATGTGGTCGGCCAGCCCGAGACGTTCGATGAGGCCCTCGGCCGGGCCGCCCTTCTTCGCCCGCCCGATGACCGTGAGGGTGACGTCTCGTTCGGTCCGGAGCTTGGCCATCGCCTCGAGCAGGAAGCGGAGGCCCTTCAGCTCGACGTCGGCCGATGCGGTGGTGATCAGGCGGCCCGGGATCCGGGTGACGTCGGGCATCGGCTTGAACAGGTCGGGGTCGACGCCGACGTGTACGAGGCGCATGCGGTCGAGGTCGACACCCATGTCGTTGTGGATGTCCTGGATCGAGTTGTCGGACACGACGACGATGCGAGGCATGCGCCGAGCGACTCGGCCCTGCATCTTCACGAAGCCGTACCAGCGGCCGACGCTGATCCGCTTGCGTCGGGTCGGGGCGGCCGTCCATCTCGAGCCGTCGGTCGACGGTGATGGGGTGGTGCAGCGTGACCAGGGTCGGCAGGAGCTTGTCGATACCGAGGATGCCGTAGCCCAGGCACTGGTTGTCGTGGACGAGGTCGAAGTCGGACACTCGGGGAACCAGGGCCTGCTTGGCCCGGTAGCTGAAGGCCAGGGGCTCGGGGAACATGCCGGTCGAGAACGTGGCGAGCTCGAGGAGGTCGGCCTTGGACTTGATCTCCCAGTAGGCGGGGAAACGGCCGGGGTAGTGATCGTTGAAGATGTCGAGACTCGGCAGCTCGGTGAGGGTGATCCGCTCGTCGAGCACCGGGTAGGGCTGGCCGGAGAACACCTCGACGTGTGACCGAGGTCGACCAGCGCCTTGGTGAGATGGCGGGTGTAGATGCCCTGACCACCGACGGTGGGCTTCGACCGGTACGACAGATAGGCCAGCCGGAGCGGTCGGTCTTCGGGGGAACTCATCGGTGGGAACGTCCTCTTCACGGCGGGCGGATGCCGCCGGTCAACGCCGTAAGGCTAATCCGGGTTCCGGGCCGTCGGGCGGGCAGCCGGTTCCAGTAGGTTCGACTGATGCGAGCGGTCGTACAGCGGGTGAGCCGGGCCAGCGTGAGCGTGCATCACGAGGTGGTCGGTGCCATCGGAGCGGGACTCTGTGTGCTGGTCGGTGTGACCGAGGGCGACGACGCCGGGACTGCCACCAGGCTGGCCGACAAGGTGCACAAGCTGCGGATCTTCACCGACGACGAGGGAAAGATGAACCGCTCGGTGGCCGACATCGACGGGTCGGTGTTGATGATCAGTCAGTTCACGCTCTACGGCGATGCCCGTAAGGGCAACCGGCCGTCGTTCGTCACCGCAGCCCGACCCGAGCTGGCCGAGCCGCTCATCGAGCACTGCGTCGCCCGACTGCGTTCGCTCGGAACCGTGGTCGAGACCGGCCGGTTCGGAGCCGACATGGCCGTCGAGATCCACAACGACGGCCCGGTCACGATCATCCTGGAACTCTGACTTCGGGGAACTGTGGCTGCCTGGAACTCTGACTGCCTGGAATCCTGGCAGTCGAGAGCTCTGCCTCGCCGGTGCGGGCTCACGACACCTGGGGAAGGGCCTCGGTCGCCAGCAGCTCGACGACCTCGCCAACGATGGGAAACGGCAGCCCACCCACGTCGACGAGGAACTGCTGGCGATCCAGATCGAGATCTCGGTTGATCTGGCCGATGCGGTCGGCGACCTCGGCCGGGCTCCCGCAGACGGCGGGCCCGTGGAGCAGCGAGTCGAAATCGGTGGGGCGACCGAAGCTGCCCCGGATCTCCATGGCGAATTCCTTGTAGTGCTCCAGATGAGGCCGCCACCGCCGTCTGGCCTCTTGAGAGGTCTTTGCGACGTGCAGGTACGTCGGGAATCCGACCCGCGGCGTGAACCCGTGGCCGCGGGAGCGAGCGCGGTAGTGATCGGCGATCTCGCGGAAGTCGACGGGCCAGCGGAACAGGCTGGGAAGCATGAGCGGCAGACCGAGGTCGGCCGCGAGATCGGCCGACACGTTCGAGAGCCCGCCCCCGACCCACATGGTGGGGTAGGGGTGCTGGATCGGTCGTGGTTCGATGCGGACACGATCGAGGCCGGACCGATACTCACCCTGCCAACTCACCTCGGCCTCCGACAGCAGGCGCAGCACCAGACGCAGCGATTCGTCGAAACGGGGTCGGAGTTCTTCGAAGCTGTGGATGCCGAAGGCCTCGGCCGTCTTCTCCGATGCCCCACGGGCGAAGGTGGCCTCGGCCCGACCGTTGCTCAGGACGTCGAGCACGGCGAGCTTCTCGGCGTAGCGGACCGGATCGATGTTGGCCAGGAGCGAGACCGATGTGCCCAGCGTGATGCGTTCGGTTCGAGCCGCCGCCATGGCCAGCACCAGCTCGGGCGATGGGAGGATGTAGTTGCCGAAATGGTGCTCGCCGACGCCGAAGACCTCGAACCCGACCTTCTCGGCCAGCACGATCTGGTCGACCAGTTCGGCGAGCCGCTGCCGCTGGGTGATACGCACCCCCGTGGTCGGGTCGGCCAGGTGGTCGGCCAGCGAGATCAGACCGTACTCGACCACTCAGGTACCGCTGGGCCAGATGATCTCGGTGCCGTCGTAGATGCCGGCCGCCGGTGCGGCCGTGATCATCGCCTCCCAGTCGGGCAGCTCGTCGAATCGGCCGATGTCGGTGAGGAGCCGGACCTGGGCTCCGGCGAGCTCGAGATCGGGTACTCCCGGGCCCTGCCCGGCGGGGGTGGTGTCGACCACGAGTGCGGATTCGACGGCCCACCGGCCGGTCTCGGACTCGGCCGTCAGGAACGCCTGGTTCTCGCCGAGGTCGATGCGGGCGACGGCCCGGGCAACGGCGTCTTCGGGATCGGCGACGGCGTACTCGAATCCCCTCGAGGCGGCTCGGATGAAGTCCTGCACGGCGGTTGGATGGTCATTCAGGAAACTCGACGAGGTGGCGAGCACACCGAATGACGACGGGACGTCGTAGTCGGACGGGTCGAACACCCGATAGGCGAATCCGGCGGCATCGAGCTGACGGGGTTCGTTGCTCTTGTAGACCGGAAGCGAGTCGATGCCCAGTTCGAACGCCCCGATGGGATCGAACGGCACGTCGAGTTCGTCGAAATCACCTCGGTTGACGCCCCCGACCGAGAGCATCATCTCGATGTCGGGCGGAAGATCGCCCTTGATCCCCATGAGTGTGCCGGCGATCTGGTCGAGCGACTCGATGGGTGAGTCGGCCGGAACGACGAGAGCCTGGATCGCGGTCTTCCCGTACTGTTGGACGGCTACGAGATCGGCGCCCCCGTTGACGTTGGTGCTCACGATGTCACCGAACGAGCCCGCGTTGGCGAACTGGGCCTCGCCGCCGGCCACCAGGCCGAGGTTGCCCGGGGAGAACCCCGGCAGGACGTCGACGTCGAGGCACAGCTCTTCGAAGTAGCCGAGCTCGGAAGCCATCAAGACGTCGATGATCCCGGGCGACGCGGCGTAGTCGAAGCCGGACAGGTAGATGATCTTGCCCGCCGCCCTGTTGGCGTCGCAGCGCTCGGGTGACCCGACCTCGCCGGCCCCCACCCCGGCGTCGTCCGGGGAGGTGGTGGTGCCGGACTCGTCCGATCCCGCCGAGTCGCTGGAGCTGCATCCGGCAGCGGCGAACGCCAGGGCGGCCAGAGCCGTCAGGGAACGGGCGAGGAGGGTCGAACGCATCGAGACACCCTACCGAGGTGGTCGGGAATCGAAGACGGCACCGGCAGAACTGTTGGGTGTCAGAACTGTTGGGCTGCAGAACTGTTGGGTGGAGGCATGCCAGCGAAGGACACGACGTTCGAGGGCCAGCAGGATCAGCGTGGCGGTGATGCCGACGAACGAGGCGACGAAGATCGATCCCCACTGCTGGTCGACGAACGAGCGGCTCGCCGCTCGCTGGCTGACCGTGCCGAGACCGGAGGTCGACGATCCGTAGTACTCGCCGATCACGGCGCCGATCAGCGCCAAGGAGATGCAGATCCGGCCGGCGGCGAACAGCGCCGGCAGGGCGCTGGGCAGTCGCAGCCGCCAGAAGATCTCTCGGCCGGAGGCGTCGACCGAGTGCAGCAGATCGAGACGGTCGGCGTCGACCGACCGCAGCCCGGTGACGGCATTGGACACGAAGGGTACGAACGCGAAGATGGCGGCGATCGCGATCTTCGGGGCCATCCCGAACCCGAGCCACCGGATGAACACCGGGACGAGCACGACGATCGGCGTCGACTGGATGAGGACGATGATCGGCCAGGAGGCCCGCTCGACGAACCCGGAATGAGCCATGGCCGTTGCAACCACCATCGCGAGCAGGAACGCGATGATCAGGCCGACGACCGCTTCGGTGACCGTGACGGCGGCGTTCTCGGCGTAGAAGCCGGCGTTGCCGAGGACGTGGACGACGATGCGTGACGGCGCCGGGAGGGTGAGCGGCCGGATCTCGAAGACGCGGACGTAGAGCTCCCACAGCCCGAAGAACGCGGCGATGCCCGTCACCGGTGCCAGATTCAGGACCAGTCGCCGACTCAGCCCTGCTGGTCGCCGATTCAGCCCTGCTGGTCGCCGATTCAGCCCTGCTGGTCGCCGATTCAGCCCTGCTGGTCGCCGATTCATCGGTGACCGTCGTGAAGGGCGCGGCGAATGGCAGCCGCGTGAGCGTGGAACGCCGGCGCGTCTTCGATGTCTTCCAGCCGGGGGCGCCCGAGGGTGATGGCCTCGTCCGCGATCACCTCGCCCGGTTGGCCGGCCAGCACGACGACTCGATCCGACAACACGATCGCCTCGTCGATGTTGTGGGTGACGAAGAGCACGGTGGCCTGCGTCTCGCGCCACAGTTCGAGGAGGAGGAAGCGCATCTCGGCCCGCGTGATCTCGTCGAGTGCCGAGAACGGTTCGTCCATGATCAGGACCGGGGCGCGCAGCGCGAACGCTCGGGCGAGGCTCACCCGCTGCTGCATCCCGCCCGAGAGTTCACGAGGCATGGCGGCGGCTGCGGAACGGAGTCCGACCCGATCGATCAAGGCATCGATCTCGGCGTCGGACGCAGCCCCGTTGCCGACACGGGGGTTGATGTCGCGCAGCAGGCGAACGTTGTCGCGTACGTTCTTCCACTCGAGCAGGGCCGGGGACTGGGGAACGAAGGCGAAGTGCTTCCGCTGCTTGGCTTCGAGGGGTGACTCGTCGCCGATCGAGACGGTGCCACCGTCGATGGGCAGCAGCCCGCAGACCGCCCGCAGGAGGGTGGACTTCCCGCAGCCGCTGGGCCCGATCAGGCTGACGAACTCGCCGGCCTCGACTCGAAGGTCGAGTCCGTCGAGCGCGACGAGGTGCTCACCGGACCGATCGAAGACCTTCGTCAGGCCGACGATGTCGATGGCGGGCAGCGGCGTCATCGGGGAGAGAGGGTCACGAGCGACCGTGGAAACTCCGGTACCGGCGGATGAGGGCATTGGTCGAGGTGTCGTGGTCGAGATCGGGGTCGTCGTCGTCGGTGAGCTCGGCGGCGATGGCCGTCGCGAGCACCTTGCCCAGTTCGACGCCCCACTGGTCGAAGCTGTTGACGCCCCAGATCACGCCCTGCGTGAAGACCTTGTGTTCGTAGAGGGCGATCAGCTGACCGAGCACCGACGGGCTGAGGCGGTCGGCCAGGATCACCGATGTGGGTCGGTTCCCGGGGAAGGTGCGATGCGGGACCAGCTCTTCGGCAACGCCCCCGGCCCGCACCTCGTCGGCGGTCTTGCCGAAGGCGAGGGCTTCGGCCTGGGCAAAGAGGTTGGCCATCAGCAGGTCGTGCAGCCGGCCGAGCTGGGGGTCGTCGGGTCGTTCCAGGAACCCGATCAGGTCGGCCGGGATGATCGTGGTGCCCTGATGGATCAATTGATAGAAGGCGTGTTGGCCGTTCGTGCCGGGCTCGCCCCACACGATGGGGCCGGTGTCGTGGTCGACGGGCGTGCCGGCGAGGGTCACCCGTTTGCCGTTGGATTCCATGTCGAGCTGCTGCAGGTAGGCGGCGAAACGATCCAGGCGCTGGGAGTAGGGGAGGACCGCGTGGGTCGGGAGGTCGTGGAAGTTCCGGTACAGCACCCCGATCAGGCCGGCCAGGGCCGGCACGTTGCGATCGAGGGGGGTGGTGCGGAAGTGCTGGTCGACGGTGTGGAAACCGTCGAGGAGTTCGCGGAATCCGTCGGGTCCGATGGCGATCATCAGGGACAGGCCGATCGCCGAGTCGACCGAGTAGCGGCCCCCGACCCAGTCCCAGAATCCGAACATGTTGGCGGTGTCGATGCCGAACTCGGCGACCTCGTCGGCGTTGGTCGACACGGCGACGAAGTGCTTGGCGATGGCCTCGGCCTGCGGCGTGTCGCCGGGAAGCGAGTCGAGCAACCAGGATCGGGCTGCCTTGGCGTTCGAGATGGTCTCGATGGTGGTGAAGGTCTTCGAGGCGATGATGAACAGCGTCGTTGCCGGGTCGAGCCCGTTCAGGGCGATCTGGAGATGGGCCGGGTCGACGTTGGAGACGAACCGAACGTCGAGACCCTCTTGAACGAAGGGTCCGAGGGCCCGATACGCCATGGCCGGGCCGAGATCGGAACCGCCGATCCCGATGTTGACGACCGTGCCGATGCGGTGACCGGTGTGGCCGACCCAGGCCCCGGAACGCACTCGATCGGCGAAGGTCGACATGGCGTCGAGCACGGTGTGTACTTCGGCGACGACGTCGGAGCCGTCGACTGAGCAGCTCGTCGCCCGACGGTCGTCGCAGGGCGGTGTGCAGGACGGCGCGATCCTCGGTCGAGTTGATGTGATCGCCCCGGAACATGGCGACGATCCGGTCGGGTAGCCCGGCTTCGTCGGCGAGGTCGACGAGTCGGGTGATCAGGTCGTCGTCGATCCAGTGTTTCGAGAGGTCGACCGTGAGGTCGCCGACGGTGAAGGTGTAGCGGTCGGCCCGTTGCGGGTCGTCGGCGAACCGATCGCGGAGGCTGAGCGTCGTCGCGGCGTCGGCAACGGCCCGCCAGGCCGGAGTGGAGGTGATCGAGCGATTCGAGTTGGTCATGGGGATGGCTCCGATTCGCCGCGTGTGCCGCTGTCGTTGGGGTGGGCGGTGCCGGCGTGTGACAGACGCCAGACTCCGATCATGCTCGCGATGATCCCGTAGGAAAGTATCGGCCAGATCCCGACCATGCTGGCCAGGGTCCGACCTTCGCGCATCTCCACGGTGGCGTACAGCACGACCCGTTCCCCGATCCCGCTGCGCTGCTGGAGATCACCGTCGGGCCCGATGATCGCGCTCATGCCCGTCGGGGCAGCCATCAGGACCCATCGGTCGTTCTCGATCGCCCGCAGCTGATTGGACGCCACCTGCTGGGTGTGCACCTGGGTGAGCCAGTACGAGGCGCCGTTGGTGGGATTGGTGAGGAGCTGTGCCCCGCCTGCCACCGCCGCCCGGGCCCGACGTTCGAAGAACCCTTCCCACGAGATCGAAACGCCGACCGGACCGACCGGGGTGTCGAGCACGGGCTCGGCCGTTCCGGCGATCACGTCGCGGCTCGGGATCCCCTCGCCGAGACCGGTCCATTCGATGAACCCACGCAACGGTACGTATTCACCGAACGGCACGATCTGGACCTTGTCGTACCGGTCGAGTTCGACGCCATCGGGCGACGTCGCCGACTGGTAATTGACGGTGCCGGTGTTCGAGACCGGGTAGAACCAGCCGGCCAGCAGGGTGGCGTTCCGTGAGCGGGCCACCTCGACGACCGTGGCCTCGGCCGTCTCCCGGGGGAGGACCGACCCGGGATTGACGACGTTCTCGGGCCACAGGATCAGTTCGACGGGTCGGTCGATCGAGCGGGTGGCCTCGACGTGGCGGGCGAGGACGACGGGTTGCTGGTCCGATGATGCCCGGGTGCGGGTCGGTCCCCCGCCCTGGACCGTTGCGGTCTCGACTTCGCGGACGACATCGGAGCGGGGGTGAACGAAGGCGGCGGCGACTGCCGCCAGGGCGAGGCCGGCTGCGACGGCCACCGGTCGCCACTGCCGATCGACGGCGGCCGACAGGGCCTGACCGAGCACGACCACCAGCACCATGATCAAGAGGGGTCCGGCCAGACGCGCGGGTCTGGGCCAGCGGCGTGTCGACCTGGCCGAGGGCGAGGTTGGCCAGCGGGACGCCACCGAAGGGCCAGTACCAGCGGGCCAGCTCGGCCAGGGTGAGTGTGCCGGGGAGCACGATGCGACGCCAGCGGGCGTCAGGTGGCGTGAGGACGGCGGCGAACCCGAAGTAGGCGCTGTAGAGCACGAACGCGATGACGTACCCGGGAGGGGTGAGGTCCCACATCCACAGCATCGCCGGCGCGAGCCAGGCCACGCCGACGGCCCACATCCGCCAGAAACGACGGCGGGCGGAATCGACGGCAACGAGTCGATCGAGCAGGGCAACACCGACGAACGCCAGCGGCCACCATCCCCACGGTGGGACCGAGGCCGCGAGGCAGACGCCGGCGAGCGCACAGCGCACGATGATGCCGGGCCTGCTCGCCGACAGGCGGATGATCACGAGTGCGAGGCGATGAGTCCGGCCGCCGTGGTCCGGGCCATGCCGATGCAGGCCGGGATCCCGATACCTCGGTAGGGCGCCCCGACGAGGTGGATCGATGGGGCGTCGACGGCCAGCCACGCCTCGATGTCGGTGACCCGTTCGGCATGGCCCGGGGTGTACTGCGGGAGCGCATCGATCCACCGGTGCACACGCGTGGCGATGGGGTCGCCGGAGATCGTCACCACCGTGCCGAGGTCGCCCAGCAGGGTGGCGACGAGCTCGTCGTCGTTCAGATCGATGGCCCGGGTGTCGCCGAAGCGGCCCGAGGTCAGACGGATCAGCGCGGTGTCGGGCCGGTCGTAGTGGGCCCACTTCGTGCTGAAGAACGTGGCCGCGGTGAGGACCATCCCGTCGACCCGGGGGAAGAGGATCCCGGCGGCATCGATCAGTGGGTCGACGGCGTCCTTGGCGATCTCGATCGTCACCTGGGCGACCGAGGAGTACTCGACCGTGTCGAGCAGGTCGGCCGCCTGGGGGGACAGCGGCCGGACCAGTCGGGCTGCCGGGCCGGTCTGGGTGGCCACGATGATGTGACCGGCATCGAGCGACGACAGGTCGTCGACCGGGCTGTCCAGGTGCACACTCGATGCGGGCAGGGCGTCGACCAGCGCGTCGGTCAGCCGGGCGATGCCACCGGGAAGTCCATAGAAGACGGGTTCGGGTGTGCCACCCACGCCGGGCTTCTGCGAGCCGAGGGTCGCACCCACCTTGGCCTGGGCCTCGCGCAACCCTTCGATGATGGAACGATGGGTGGCGGCGGCGTCGGCCAGTTGTGGTGAGGCCGAGCGCAGGCTGAGCCGGTCGATGTCGGACGCGTTGATGCCGCCGATCATGGGATCGATGAGCCGCTCGGTCACCTCGTCGCCGAGACGGGCCCGGAAGTAGGCACCGACGCTGATGTCGCCGTCGATCGGCGTGGCCGGGAGCACGAGGTCCTCGGCGGCCCGAGCCACACCCTCGGCCGATACCAGACCGCTGTCGGCCAGGGCGTCGAGGTCGGTCGGGACACCGAGCACCGTCCCGGTGGGGAGTCGATGGAGTCGGCCGTCACGGTGGAAGTAGGCCGGTACGGGCGCCACGGGACTGGTGAGCTCGTCGGCCAACCCGAGGTCTTCGCAGAGTTGCCGACCCTGCGGTACCCGGGCCAGGAAGGTGTCGGGACCGGCGTCGACCAGGCGGTCACCGACGGGCGACGACCACAGCTTGCCGCCGAAGCGGCCCGAGGCCTCGTGGACCGAGACGTCCCAGCCGGCGCGGTGGAGGTCGAAGGCCGCGACCAGACCGGAAATGCCACCACCGACGATCGCGGCGGTGTGGGTGGCGTGGCGATGGCTCACGATGCGCCCGTCCGGTGTGCATGGACGAGCTCCACGATGTGGAGCAGGACGTCGGGGTCGGTGGCGGGACCGACCCCGTGGCCCAGGTTGAAGATGTGCCCGGGGTGGCCGCCGTTGTCGTCGAGGACTCGTTGGACCTCACGGTCGACCACGTCGAGCGGGGCGAAGACGATGGCCGGGTCGAGGTTGCCCTGGAGCGCCACTCGTCCACCGGTTCGGGCGCGGGCGTCGGCCAGGGGTGTGCGCCAATCGACACCCAGCACCTCGGTGCCGACCTCGGCCATCATCGGGAGCAGTTCGCCGGTGT
Source organism: uncultured Acidimicrobiales bacterium (assembly GCA_963700755.1). Lineage (GTDB taxonomy): Bacteria > Actinomycetota > Acidimicrobiia > Acidimicrobiales > SZUA-35 > JBBQUN01. The sequence goes on along the minus strand of CAVOYW010000008.1, from coordinate 825,042 downwards.
TGATCCCGAAGTGGATTCGAGGGATCCCGAGGTCGGCCATCGCCGCCATGATCTTGGCCGAGTGGGGGAAGACGAACTCGCGATAGTGCTCGGGTCGCAGCGCCCCGGCCCAGGAATCGAACAGCTGGATGGCCGATGCCCCGGCCTCGACCTGGGCGGTGAGCGTGACGATCGCGTAGTCGGCGAGACGGTCGCACAGGTCGTGCCACAGGCTGGGCTGTCCATGCATGAGGGCCTTGACCTGTGCGTAGTCGCGGGACGGCTTCCCCTCGACCAGGTAGGACGCCAGCGTGAAGGGTGCGCCGGCGAAGCCGATCAGCGGGATGTCGAGTTCGGCGACCAGTTGTTCGACGGTTCGGGTCTGGAAGTCGAGATCGCCCGGGTCGAGCGGACGGAGCCGATCGAGGTCGGAACCAGACCGGAAGGGTCGTTCGACGGTGGGCCCGATGCCCGGCGTGATGTCGATGCCGAATCCTGCCGCCCAGACGGGGGTGACGATGTCCGAGAACAGGATCGCGGCGTCGACGCCGTAGCGCCGGATGGGCTGCAGCGTGATCTCGGCCGCGCGATCGGAGTCGGCGATGGCGTCGAGGATCGTGCCTTCGCCGCGAACGGCCCGGTACTCGGGTAGTGATCGCCCGGCCTGACGCATGAACCAGACCGGCACGTGGTCGGCAGGTTGCTGTCGGGCGGCCCGAATGAGGGGGCTGTCGTCGAATCGGCGCGGGGGACTGGGGCTCACCGAGAGAACGGTACCGGTCCGATCCGATCTCCCTCTACAATCGTGGTCCCTTCATTCCAGGTCAGGAGCGCGGTGACCCCGGCCAGTCCCAACCACAGCAGCCACCCCGAACAGCATCCGGAACTCGCCGCCGAGCAGTCTCACGTCGATCGGGCCTATCGGCGGTTGGACGAGAGCCGCGACGAGGCCAAGCGTCTCCGGGCCATGGTCGAGGTGGGGTCCGGCGGGACCAATCAGGCCCGGTACGAACGCGAAGTGATCACCGATCAGGTCGTGGCCCGTCTCACCGAGCTCGACATCGGCGATCGCTCGATCTGCTTCGGGCGGATCGACCAGAGCGAGGAGGCCGGTAGCGGCAGCTACCACATCGGACGGGTGGCCGTCTCCGATCACGATCACGAGCCGCTGATCGTCGACTGGCGGGCCCCGGTGGCCGAGGCCTTCTACCGGGCAACGGGTGTCGAGCCTCGTGGCCTGGTGCGCCGCCGGCACTTCGTGTCTCGTGGCCGTCAGGTCCTCGGGCTCGAGGACGAGTTCTTCGGTGACGCCGCCGGATCCACCTCGGCCACGGTGAACGGTCGCCAGCTGCGGGGCAGGGTGCCCTCATCGCCGCGCTCGAGACCGGGCGCACCGGCCACCTGGGGGACATCGTCGGCACCATCCAGTCCGAACAGGACGAGATCATCCGGGCCCCGCTGCCGGGGGTGCTGATCGTGCAGGGCGGCCCGGGCACCGGCAAGACCGTGGTCGCGCTGCACCGGGCTGCCTACCTGCTCTACGAGCATCGCTTCCCGCTCGATGGTCAAGGCGTGCTCGTCGTCGGACCGAACCGGCTGTTCCTCGGCTACATCGAACAGGTGCTGCCGTCGCTCGGCGAGGCCGGCGTCGAGCTGGCGGTGCTGGCCGACCTCGTTCCGCGGGTGCGGGTCACCGGCCGCGACGACATCGACACCGCCCGGATCAAGGGCGATCTGCGAATGGTCGACGTCATCCGTCGGGCCGTGCGTGATCGGCAGCGTTCCCTGCGGAGCGATCTGGTGCTCGGGATGGGGATCCGCAAGGTCCGACTCCGGGCCGCCGAATCCGAGCGCATCGTCACCGAGGCCCGGCGGCGATTCCGTACGCACAACGCCGCGCGACGATTCGTGGTCACCCAGGTTCACGAGGCCATCGCCGCCAGCCACCCCGACGGAACCGATGCCCGCACCGTACGCGACCAGATCGGCAACGATCGCGATCTGCGCGAGGCGCTGGCGTGGATGTGGCCCGTCCTGACCCCGGCCCAGCTGCTGCACGATCTGTTCGGGTCGCGGGCGCTGCTCCGCTCGGCCGGACGGCGGCTTTCCGACGACGAACGGGAACGCCTGTATCGGCCCTGGCAGCCCGAGAAGCGGGCGGGTCTGGTGATCTGGACCGTCGACGACGTTCCGGCGCTCGACGAAGCGCTCGAGTTCCTCGGGCCACGGCCCAACAGCACCGACGACGACGAGACCCGAACCTTCGGCCACATCGTGGTCGACGAGGCCCAGGACCTGTCGCCGATGCAGCTCCGGATGCTGACCCGTCGATCGCTGAACGGATCGATGACGGTGGTGGGCGACATCGCACAGTCGACCGGGGCGTGGGCTCACACCGACTGGGACGAGATCCTCGAGCACCTGCCCGATCGGAGGCCGGCGCGGCGGGCCGAACTCACCGTCGGCTACCGCATCCCCGGTCCGTCGATGGCGCTGGCGGCGAAGGCGCTCCGAGTCGCGGCCCCCGAATTGCGGTCGCCCCAAGCCGTGCGGGTCGACGGCGACGAGCCGCAGATCCTCGAGACCTCCTCGGTCGAGTCGATCGCCGATCTCGTCGTCGACGCAGCGGTTGCCGAACGCGACACGGTGGGCACCGGCAACGTCGCCGTCATCACTTCGCCGTCGCTCTACGACGACATCATCGAACGATTCGAACGGCGCCGGATCGACATCGGGCTCGCCATTCGCGACGGCCTCGATCATCCGATCACGGTCGTTCCGGTCAACGTGGTCAAGGGGCTCGAGGTCGATGCGGCCATCGTGGTCGAACCCCAGGCGATCCTCGACGAGGAGCCTCAGGGGGCACGGTCGCTCTACGTTGCGCTCACCCGGGCCACCAAGCGCCTGACGATCGTGCACGATCGGCCACTCCCCGACTTCCTGATCAGCGGCGAAGCGGCACCGACGGCCACCGAGGCCGTCGGCATCGTCGAGGTCCAGACCACGCTGTTCTGACCCGCCGTCCCCAGACCCGGCCGGGTCCGGTTCAGAGTTCCGACGCCCAGCGGTCGAACGACTGGCGTGTAGCCACGTCGGCCGGGAAGAAGGTCTCGAGGCGGACCTCGTCGAGGGTCACGTCGTTGGGTGCGCCGATCGTGCCGATGGTCGAGATCATGGCCAGATCGGTGCCGTCGAGGCAGCGGATGCCGATCGTCACGAGGAGATCGTCCCCGGTCGGCAGCCGTGGAGTCCGGCGGAGTTCCGCGACCCCGGGATAGCCGCGCATCTCGTCGAGCACCGCGGCCAGTCGCTCGTCGGCCGGTCGGTGCGCTTGTTCTCGCTCCAGCCGGGCCAGCACGTTGGCTGCCACCTCCTCCCATCGCGATGTCCGAGATCGGATGCCGTCGGGGTGCAACGTGAGCCGATTGAGGTTCGGAACGGGCTGCAGGGCCGGGCTGTCCGTAGCGATGGTGTGGCCGACCAGCATCAGCGCCGCCGTGTTGGCCTCGACGAGGTTCCCGCAGCGATCGACCGCCAGGGCCGGGTTCGGGAGATGAGCGTCGAGGATCGTGCGGAGGACGCGGTGCACGGCATCGCTGCCGACGGTGTCGGATGCATTCCGGTCGAGGCCCGTGTCGTGGTAGAGGGGAGCGAAACCGGCCTCGTCGAGGAGGGTGTTCCGGTCGCGGAGCGGGAGATCGAGCACAACCGAAAGGTGAACGACCATCTCCCGGCTCGGCCGGGCCTTGCCGGTCTCGAGACAGCTCAGATGCCGGCTCGAGACCCCGGCCTCGTTGGCCAGTTGGAGCTGGCTGTAGCGTCGGGTGGTCCGCCACCACCGCAGGGCCGAGCCGAAGCCCTGGGCCGGCCGGGTTCTCGTCGGGTCGGTTGTCCTGGGCGGGTTGGCCATCGGACGAGCATGACCCATGTCTCGAGGCACCGCCATGACCTCACAGGTCATGGCCACGGACCGGTTTCGGCCCGACCATGGGCGGTAGCGACAAAGCTCGACCGCTCGAGGAGACCACCCATGACCGACCACGCGTCCAGCCATCTCATGACCGGCATTCCCGGGACGACCGCGGCCCCACGGCCTTACCTCCTCCGCCGGGTGTTCGCCATCGATCGAATCGTCTGCGGCGCGAGCGCCGTGGTGGTCCTGGCCAGGGCCCCGTGGGTGGCCGAGGTTCTCGATTGGTCGACGGCGGCCGTTGCCGGGCTCGGTCTCGTGTTGGTGCTGAACACGGTGCTGCTCGAGGTGGTCCACCGCCGTGTCGATCAGCACATCTGGCTGGCCCGGGCGTCGGTCATCGTCGACCTGGTCTTCGCGGTCGGACTCACGGCCGTGCCGCTCGTCTGGTCGACGAGCACCGTCGGCACCTGGGCGCTCGGCGCGACCGCGCTGTTCGTCGTCGACGTCGCAATTGCCAAGTTCGTCGGACTGCGCCGGGCCTGAGACTGCAAGGAGTTTGCAAGAATCGGGTCCGAAGCTCTCCACCAGGTGGACGGGGCGCGACACTGGGACGGTGACCGGAGCCGGAACGAACAGCACGAACGGCCAGGCGACGGTGCTGGTCGTCGAGGACGACGCCGGAGTCCGGCAGTCGTTGGAGATGGCTCTTCGCTACGCCGGGCACCGCGTCGTTTCGGCTCACGACGGTGCGGCGGCGCTCGATGCCGTCGCCGAGTCGCTCCCCGATGTGATCGTGCTCGATGTGATGATGCCGGTGATCGACGGTCTCTCGGTGTGTCGTACCCTGCGCCAGCGCGGCGTGCTCACGCCGATCCTGGTGCTGACGGCCCGGCAGGAGATCAGCGACCGGGTTGCCGGTCTCGATGCCGGAGCCGACGACTACCTCACCAAACCGTTCGCGCTCGACGAGTTGCTGGCCCGCCTGCGGGCTCTGTTGCGGCGATCCAGCCCGGCGGCCAACGACCAACAGCTCGTGTTCGACGATCTGACACTCGATCCCGAGGCCCGTCTCGTGACCCGCGGCGATCGGCGGCTCGACCTCACCAAGACCGAGTTCGACCTGCTCGAGTTGCTGATGCACAACGCCGGCGCGGTGCTGTCGCGCGAGGTGATCTACGACCGGATCTGGGGCTACGACTTCGAGACCACGTCCCGGTCGCTCGACGTCTACGTGAGCTATCTGCGACGCAAGACCGAGGAAGCGGGCGAGCCACGGCTCATCCAGACGGTGCGGGGTGTGGGATTCGCGCTCCGTTCGCCGTGAGGAATCCGGGCCGATGAGCCTGCGCTCGCAGTTGGCGCTCATGGTGGGGCTGATCGTCGCCCTGGCCCTGACTCTCGGCGGGATCGGTGCCTATCGATCGACTCGGACCGAGCTGCGGGGCGAGATCGACGACTTCCTCCGAGCTCGAACCGAGAGCTTCCAGCGATCGGCCCGCGACGGGCTCTTCGACGATCGGGCCGGTCCGGGTCGCCGCGACCCCCGGGCCGTCTTCGGCGGTTTGGCGCTCACCGAGGCCGATTCGATCACCCAGATCGTCGGACCCGATGCCAGGGTGGTGTTCTCGCTCCAGGGTGCCGATCCGCTCCCGGTCGACGCCGAGACCATCGAACGGGTTCGGCGTACGGGTGATCCGGTGTTCGAAGACGTCGATCTCGTGGGCGGCCACTACCGCATGGTGACCGCACCATTCGCCGATGGGGTCCTCTCCCAGGTGGCCCGAAGTCTGGAGGAGACCGACGATGCGCTCGCCGGTGTGCGGAACCGGCTGATTGCCGTCGGGTTGTTGACGACCGCGGCGGCCGCCCTGGTGGGATGGCTCATGAGTCGGCGAGTGGCGAAACCGATCGAGGAATTGGCCGATCGGGCCGAGCAGGTCGCCAGGACCCAGGCGCTCGACACGCCGATGGACACGGCTGCTTCGGGTGAAGTGGGACGGCTGGCCGGCAGTCTCACGGCCATGCTCGAGGCGCTCGACGAATCCCGGAACCGGCAGCAACAGCTCGTGATGGACGCCGGCCACGAACTGCGGACACCGCTCACGACGCTCCGGACCAGCGTCGAGCTGTTGCAGCGCGAGGCGGTGTCGCCCGAGGACGCCCGACGGCTCCTGGCCTCGATCGGCGAGGAGGTCGGTGAGCTGACGACCCTGGTCGGCGAGATCGTCGACCTCGGCACCGACAGCCGTCGGACCGAACCGCCACAGCCCTGTGATCTGCTGGATCTGGTCGATGTCGTTGCCGATCGGGCCCGGCGCCGTCACCAACGAGCCGTGACCGTGACCGGGAATCCGGTCGTGTTGCTGGGGCACCCGGCGATGCTCGAGCGGGCGCTGTCCAATCTGGTCGACAACGCCGTCAAGTTCAGCCCTCCCTCGACGCCGGTGTCGATCGAGGTGCAGGCCGACCGAGTGAGCGTGCGCGACCACGGTCCCGGGATCGCCGACGAAGACCTGCCACACTTGTTCGACCGGTTCTATCGGGCGACGGCGTCTCGCACCCTGCCCGGTTCGGGTCTCGGTCTGGCGATCGTGGCCCAGGTGGCCGAGGCTCACGGGGGAACGGCGTTCGCCCGCAACGCCGACGAAGGCGGTGCCGTGATCGGGTTCACGTTCTTACCCGATTCTGACGATTCGGGAAGGTCGCTCTGACGATCGGGGCCGATCGTGGAGTCACAACCGCTTCCCGAAAGGAACACCCACCATGAAGAAGTCCCTCGCATCCGCCGCCATCGCCGCCTCGCTGCTGGCCGGAGGTGCCGGTGCCGTGATCTTCGCCCCGAACCTGGCGTCGGCCCAGTCCGAGACCACCACCGAATCCGGTGGCGAAGCAGACCGATCGAGCTGGGTGAGCGACGCCCTGCAGACGCTCGTCGATGACGGCACGCTCACGCAGGCCCAGGCCGACACCGTCCAGAGCACGCTCGAGGCGGCTCGCCCCGAGCGTCGCGAGGGGATGGCCGGCCGGGGCGGGCGGGGGGCACCGTTCGGTGACCTGGCCGAGACACTCGGTCTCGACGCCGACGAAATCCGCGCCGAACTCGAAGCCGGCAAGAGCCTGGCCGACATCGCAACGGCCCAGGGGATCGATCCCCAGACCCTGATCGACGAGATGGTGGCCGACATCCAAGCCCACCTCGACGAGGCGGTTGCCAACGGCCGGATCGACGAGACCGATGTCGCCGACAAGTTGGCCGAGGCCACCCAGCGGGCCACCGACATGGTCAACGGTGATCTCCCGGCCTTCGAGATGGGTGGCCGCGGCGGGCACGGTCCCGGCGGCCGTGGTCCCGGTGGGCACGGTCCACTCGGTGACGCCGACGAAGACGCCGACGCCTGAGCCTCGCGACGTCGAGCACCGATGACCCCGGCCTCGGCCGGGGTCATCGGCGCGTGGTGCCCGGCAGGCGTTTCGGGACAGGTTCGGCGACCTGATCAACGAACCAGCGGACCGACCGCGGCAGCCTGCGGACCGCCGGCGACGGGTACGTGCAGGACATCTGACTCGCCGGGACCCTGGGCCGTGGAGCCTCGAGTTGGAGGCAAAGGTCACGACGGCCGAGCCGCAACCGATAACTGTGCCATGTCGACCGAAACGAACGAGCTGATCGAGGTACCGAGATACCCGATGCCACGCATCACTCGTCGTGTCTTCACGGACCTTGCGATCTGGATGATGGGCCTTGGTCTCGTGATGGGCGGGCTGTTCCCGTTCTTCGTCATGGCGCTCGGTGTGCCATCCCGCTACGTGCTCACGCCGGTCTTCTTCCTCGCCACGATCGCAGCAGGTCTCGTTGTCGGCGCAAGCAACCAATTCCTTTCGCGAGCGGTGGTCGGCTCGCAGTTGCGGTTCATGCGGTCGCGCATGTCGACGGTCGAGAGCAATCTGCGGGCAACGATCTACTCTCCGGATGCGGCTGCGTGTACACCGGAGTCCTGCTCGATTCCCGTGGATTCCGACGACGAACTGGGTGATGCCGCCGCTTCGTTCAATCGGCTGGTCGAGGCGTTGTCGGCGAGTCACCACGTCACCCGCGTCTCCCAGACGTTCGCGCGAACGTTGTCCTCGCACATCGAACTGACTCCGCTGGCTCAGGCCGCGTTGAAGTGCATGCAGGATGCGATGGGCTTCGACGCCGCAGGGCTGTTCGTGATGCACGACGCCAACATGGCGGCGATCGCCTCGAGCGGACTCCTCGACCCCGCATCGGCTGCGGACTCCGACCCGATCCAGCGCGCGTACCGTGGGCTCGACACGGTCCGAGTCGATGTGCCCGAGGGCATCGCCATCGATGGCGGCATCGTCGAGTTCCGTCCGCAAACCGCGATCGCCTTCCCCCTTCACCTTCGGATGGTGCCGATCGGGGTACTCCTCGTCGCATCCGGGCGCTCGATCTCCACAGAGGACGAACAGCTGGTCCGGCAGCTGTTGCCGAGCCTCTCGGTGGCCCTGAACAACGCACTGAGCCATGAACGTCTGCAGCGTGTGGCGGCAATCGACACGCTGACCGGCCTGGTCAATCGTCGGTTCGGTCTCGAGCGTCTTGCCGATGAGTTCAGCCGAGCAGTGCGCACCAAGGAACCGCTCGGTGTCATCCTGTTCGACATCGACCACTTCAAGTCCATCAACGACACCTACGGTCACCACGTCGGTGATCGCGTGCTTCGCTCGGTGGCCGAGTCGGCTCGTGGCGTGCTTCGCGAAGGCGACACGCTGATGCGCTACGGCGGCGAGGAGTTCCTTGCTCTGTTGCCCGGCGCAGGCGTCGAGGATCTCTACAACCTCGGCGAGCGGGTGAGACACGAGGTCGAGGCCGCTGTCACGCGCAGCCAGGAACATCGGGTGAGCGTGACCGTGAGCCTGGGCGCAGTCGCGTTTCCCTCCACCGATGTCGCCGATGTCGAAGATCTCGTCCGTCACGCCGACGCGGCCATGTACGCGGCCAAGGCAGCGGGCCGCAATCGACTCACGTTCGCGACCGCCTGATCCGCGGCCGTACTCAGGCCGATATTCGGACCGGCGCCGATCGAAGCTGGGGCAGACTGCGGGAGTGTCCCAGTCCGTGCCGATCACCCGGAGCGATTCCCGCTGGCGCGCTCTCTGGGCGCTGCTCGCGCCCGATCGCGTCCGCTGGCTCTCGCTCGGGTCGTTGGTGGCCGTCTCGTCGGGCCTGACCCTGGCGGGACCGGTCGTGGTCCGACGCATCGTCGACGAGGCCCGCGCCGGGACGACGAGCGCCACGATCGTTCGTCTGGCCCTGGTGTTCCTGGCGATCGCCGTCGCCTCGCAGCTGGCCGAGGTGACCGTGTCGTGGGTCGCCACCGTGGCCGCCTGGGCGACCACCAATGACTTGCGCCTGTCGTTGACCCGGCACGTACTCACCCTCGACCACGAGTTCCATCGGACCCACACGCCGGGTGAGTTGATCCAGCGGGTCGACGGTGACGTGACGTCGGTCTCGGACTTCCTGGGCAAGGTCGTCCCGAAGGCACTCGGTGCCGTCTTCCTGGTGGCCGGGATGAACGTCGTGCTGTTCGTGGTCGACTGGCGCCTCGCCATCGGGATGACCCTCTTCCTGCTGGCTTCGGGTTCGGTCGTCTTCGCCACCCGGCATCGGGCGATCGACGAGGCTGCCGGTGAGATGGGCGACTACGCAACGCTCTACGGCGGTATCGAGGAACGGCTGACCGCATCCGAGGACCTGCGGGCAAACGGGGCGACGGCCTATGCACTCGACCGGTTCATCACCGAGAGCACCGACGCCCTGTCGAGCACGGTCCGGCGGGAGCAGGCGTTCCTGCGTATGTGGTGGGCGGTGCAGGGGTCGGTGGCGATGGGTTCGGTGCTGGCGTTGGTGAGCAGCGCCGTCCTGGTGCAGCGGGACGCCATCTCGCTGGGCACCGCTTTCCTGCTCTTCCAGTACGTTCTGGCGATCTCGAGACCGCTCGAAGACGTCGTCCACCAGCTCGAAACGGTCCAGAAGGCCAACGGCGCGATGAAGCGGGTGGCCGACCTGCGAGCCATCCGTCCGGCGATCGTGGACCGGGGCACGGTCTCGCCCCCGCCGGGTCCGTTGTCGGTCTCGATCGATGGCGTCTCGTTCGACTACGGCGATGACCAACCGGTCCTCACCGACGTCGACCTCGCCATCGCTGCCGGTCGGTCCGTCGGTGTCGTCGGCCGTACCGGAAGCGGCAAGACCACGTTCTCGCGCCTGATCCTGCGTCTCACCGAGGCCACGTCCGGCACGGTTCGTCTCGGTGGTGTGGCGATCGCCGACATCCCCATGCACGAGCTTCGACGCCGGGTCGCCTTGATTCCCCAGGAGGTCGAGCTGTTCTCGGGCTCGATCCGCGACAACGTCACGTTGTTCGACTCGCTGAGCAACGCGGGAACGATGCCCACCGACAGCGAGGTCATCGATGCCTTGACGGCCGTCGGACTCGGACAGCTCGCCGAGGGCGGCATCCATCGTCTACTCGGGGCCGGCGGCGAAGGCCTCTCGGCCGGTGAGGCACAGTTGCTCGCTCTGGCCCGGGTCTGGTTGCGGCGCCCCGACCTGATCGTGCTGGACGAGGCAACGGCACGAGTCGACCCCGAGACCGAGGCCCGGATCGATGCGGCCGTGGCCAAGCTCATGCACGGCCGCACGACGCTCATCATCGCCCACCGGCTGTCGACCCTGCGCCGGGTCGACGAGATCGTCGTGTTCGATCACGGCCGCCTGGCCGAACACGGGGATCGGGCCCACCTGGTCCGAGACGACGACAGTCGTTTCCGGCAGTTGCTCGACCTGGCCGGCGACTCCGACACCGTCGAAACGGAGGTGATCCCGTGAACGTGTGGAGCCTGGCCCGGCGTGTGGCCCTGCACGAACCTCGCAGCTTCTGGATCGGCTACGGCGGGTTCATGATGTTCTTCCTCATGCCCGTCGTGACCGGGTACCTGCTCGGTCGGGGTTACGACTCGCTGTCCACCGATCCCGGACTCGCCTATCGCATGGCGGCCGGGGTCGCCGTGAGCGAGGTGCTCCGCATGGCGTTCCTGCACGCCGGGGTGGTCGAATGGACCAAGGCCTGGGTGCACATGGAGACGTTGCTGCGGGCCAACATGCTCAACGCCCAGATGGCGAGCGGTGGGCCCGAGGCCGGTCAACCGGTGGGCTCGGCCGGGGAGGCGATCACGCACTTCCGCGACGACACCCATGACGTCGGGATGTTCGTCGATGGGGTGATCGACGTGAGCGGGGGGCTGGCCTTCACCGTGATCGCCGGATTCATCCTGGGCGCGGCCGACGTGCGAGCAGCCGCGATCCTCCTTCTGCCGCTGGTGGCCGTGGCGTTCGCCACCCGCTTTCTCGATCACCGCATCAAGGCCTATCGCAGCGCCGACCGGGCGGCAGCCGCAGCGGTGAGCGGACTCGTCGGCGATGTCATGGCCGGAGCAACGACGATCAAGGTCAACGACGCAGCCGACCCGATGCTCGCCCGGCTCACCACCCTGGTGCGGCACCGAAGCCACACGGCCGTACGCGACAACGTCCTCGACGAGGGGGTCCAGGCGTTCAGCAAGGGAGCCGCCGACGTCGGACTGGGCCTGGTCCTGCTGGTCAGTGCCGGTGCCATTGCGTCCGGTCGATTCGGAGTCGGAGAACTGGCGCTGTTCAGCGCCTATCTGGGTTGGCTCAGCTTCCTGCCGCGTATGATCGGGCGCCTGCTGGCCCGGCGCAAGCAGGCCGCCGTGGCGTTCGAACGGATGAGCCGGCTCGTCGCCGATCGGTCGCCGGACAACACCGTCACGTCCCGCGACATCCCGATCGACCCCCGTCAGTCTCGAACCCCGCTCACCATCGTCCGCCCGGTACGCGTTCCGCTCCGCCGGCTCGAGGTTCGGAACCTGTCGGCCCGATACGGCAACGGTGCCGGTCTCCTCGATGCCTCGTTCACGATCGAGCGCGGCAGCTTCACCGTGCTGACCGGTCCCATCGGGGCCGGCAAGTCAACCTTGCTCCGGGCCCTCCTGGGTCTGGCCTGGCAGGCCGAGGTCACCGGTGAGGTCCGCTGGAACGGTCGACCGGTCGAGGACCCCGGGGCGTTCTTCGTTCCTCCCAATGCCTCGTTCCTGTCTCAGGTGCCCCAGCTCGTCTCCGATTCCGTTGCCGACAACGTCTCGCTCGGCCCGGTCGACGGACCGGCACTCGATCGAGCACTGCGGCGGGCCACCATCGGTCGCGACATCGCCGAGATGCCCGACGGCGTTGCCACCCTGATCGGGCCGCGGGGCATGCGGTTGTCGGGTGGTCAGCGTCAACGCCTGGCCACGGCCCGAGCGCTGGTGCACGAGCCCGAGCTCGTGGTGCTCGATGACCTCTCCAGTGCGCTCGACGTCGAGACGGAACTGGCCCTTTGGGCCAACCTCGCCGACGCCGGGATGACCGTGCTCGCCGTGTCCCATCGCACCGTCGCCTTCGACCGGGCCGACCAGGTGCTGCGACTCTCGAGTGGGTGCCTCGTCCCCTAGCAGGGCGGGGACCCACGGGTACACTCGTTATCGGACGAGGGGAGTTGCCGATGCCCGGCACCGAGGACTTCGATTGGCCTCAGCGTCCCGAGGCCGCCGCCCCCATCGCCGCCCCCATCGCCGCCCCCATCGCCGCCGCGGCGCCGGGTTCGCCGCCCGCCCGGTCGGGCAATCGTTCCGCATCGAGCCCGGTCCGCCACGGTGGCCGGGGCCTGGTGATCGCCACCTTCTTCGTGCTGGGCCACGGGCTCGCCCTGGTGATGGCCCAGATCATCGCCTCGGCCGTGGTCGATCGGCATCCCGCCAGCATTCGGGTCCGGGAAGCCTCGCAGCTGCTCGACGACGGGTTCCCGCTCATGATCGGACTCCACGTGCTGGCGGCGGCCACGGTGGTGGTGTGGTCCCTGCAGGCATCGGTGTCACGCCGGACGTTCTGGCTGATCACCTCCGGTGCGATGCACTGCATCGTGGTTGCCGCCTGGTGGTCGTTGTTCGAGCTGGCCTGAGTCCCTCAGGGCCGGGCGCAGGCCGGACCATCGGTGTACCGATAGTCCATCGACAGGCTCCGGTTGTCGTCGCGGGCGTATCGGACCTCGATGATCACCTCGTCGGTCGCCCGGTATCGATCGAGCAGGCGGAGTTCGACCAACTCCTCGTCGGGCAACTCGTAGGTGAACAGCACCGTGTCCTCGGCGCAGACACCGGCCACGGGCACGGCTCCGGCGGCCCGCAGGATCGGATCGAAGCGTTCGAAACGCCGGGCGATCGACTCGTCGGTGGCGATCGAGAGCGAGACCGAGCCCTCGACCGATCGAGCATCATCGAGCGACGCCCGATCCTCGACCGTCGACGCCGGTGAACCCAGCGCCAGGCCGTCGGTCCACTCCCGTGCGGCGGAATGCACCCGATCGATCCGGTGGTCCCGACGTTCGAAGCTCACGACGCTCAGGGCCATGAGCGCCAGGCCCACACCGGCGATGACCGGCCCGATGGGTCCCCAGACGCCCCGTCGAACCCGGCCGATCGCCGCCGTGACCACACCGGCGATGACCGGGATGCCCAGCAGGAGCAACCCGGCGTGGTGGTCGTCGCGGGGTGAGGGCTGCTCGCCGAAGAACGTGAGCTGGGTCAGGGCCGCCGCGGCCAGGCAGACGAAGCCGGCGATGAGGCCGGCGATCGTGATGGCTGCGATGGCCAGGGTGTTCCGGGTCCCGGTCTCGGGGTTGGTGTCGCTCATGTCTCGATGATCGACCCCATCCGGCGTCGGGACCATGGGGGCTCGCCCCCAGATATTCCCTGGGGTCAGGTTCAGGTGCCGGCCAGCTGAGCGACGACGGGAGCGAAGGCGTCCATCTCGTCGGGTCCGATGCCGATGTAGCTGAACCCGTAGGTCTCCCGGCGCTCGACCAGGTCGGCGGCGATCTGCGAGGCGTTGCCGCACAGCGCCAGTGGTGAGGCCAGTGCCTGATCGGCGGTCAGCCCCATGCCCGCGGCCATCGCTTCGGCCGTGCCCCGACGGTCGTCGGTGAAAACCACGAAGAAGCAGCGGACGTTGAGCTCGATGTCATCGAAACGATCGCCTGCGCCGTCCTTGACCCACCGGATCTTCTCGACGTAACGCTCGGCGACGGCGTCGTTGATGGTGTTGCCGTCGATCCTGCCCGAGTGCAGGTTGGGGTTGACCCCGACGATGTCGGCGTGCCTGCCGGCCAGGCCGAGCATCCGTTTGCCGCCGCCGCCGACCAGGAACGGCACCGAGCCCTGGATCGGCTTGGGGTGCAGGTCGAGGTCGGTGATCGTGTAGTGCTCGCCCTGGAAGGAGAACGGCCCCTCGGCGAAGAGCCCCTTCAGGATCTGGATCGATTCGACCATCCGGTCGATGCGCACGCCGGGGCGGTCGTAGGCCATGCCGGCCGCGACGTAGTCGGTCTCCATCCAGCCGGCCCCGATGCCGAGCTCGAGGCGGCCGTCGGAGAGCAGGTCGAGGGTCGACATCTCCTGGGCGAAGACGACCGGGTGGCGGTAGTCGTTGCACCACACCAGGGCGCCGAGCCGCAGATCGGTCGTGGCGTCGGCGGCGCACTGCAGGGCGATGGCCGGTGCCATGGAACCGTCGAAGTGGTCGGGAATGGTGAGCGTCGAGTAGCCGAGGTCTTCGGCTTTCCTGGCCAGCTCGACCCAGTCGGAACGAGTGGAAGCGGCACGGGCCTGGACGCCGAAGCGGAAGGGTTTGGGCATGCCCGCACGCTAGTGGCCCCGTCGGGAAACCGAGAGACACGCCCCCGACGTGTCGGAGTCGGCCATCGAACGAGCTCGACCGGGTGGTCGACGAGACTGGGTGGTCGTACGGACAGGGTGGTCGTCCGAGCAGAGGACTGTCGGACCCCCTCGCTACGGTAGGACGATGGCGCAGGGGTCGAGCGGGGCGGGAACGACGCGGGGCACGATCCCGGCACGAGGTGCTCGCCGGGTTCAGCGAACCGGCGGCCGAGTGGTTCGCCACCACGTTCGTCGAACCGACCCCGCCACAGGTCGAGGGCTGGCCCCGGATCGCCGGTGGCGACAACACGCTCATCCTCGCTCCGACCGGCTCGGGCAAGACGCTCACGGCGTTCTTCTGGGGTCTCGACCGCCTCACCACCACCCCGCCCCCCGACGACAAGAACCATCGCACTCGTATCCTCTACATCTCTCCGTTGCGGGCCTTGGCGGTCGACGTCGAGAAGAACCTCCGGGGACCGCTCCAAGGGGTCCGGCTCGCCGCCGAGCGCCTCGGTCATCCCTTCTTCGAACCCCAGGTGGCGCTGCGAACGGGCGACACACCGGCCGACGAGCGCCGCCGGCTGGGATCCCATCCGCCCGATCTGCTGATCACGACGCCCGAGTCGCTCTACCTGATGCTCACCTCGAAGGTGCGCGAGACGCTGGCCGGCGTCGAAACGGTGATCGTCGACGAGATCCACGCACTGGCCGCCACGAAACGTGGCGCTCACTTGGCACTGAGCCTCGAACGGCTCGATCGGATCACCGACCGGCCGGCCCAGCGAATCGGCCTGTCGGCCACGCAGCGCCCGCTCGAGGAGATCGCCCGCTTCCTCGGCGGTTTCGGGCCCGAAGGCAAACCCCGACCGGTCACGATCGTCGACACCGGGATCCGCAAGATCCTCGACATCGAGGTGATCGTGCCGGTCGACGACATGGCCCGGTTGGGGGAGGAGATCACCGATGAACCGGTGAGCGGTCCGGCCGCCGCCGGCCCGGTGCGTCGCAGTATCTGGCCGGCCATGCATCCGCGCCTGCTCGACCTCGTCCAGGAACACCGCTCCACGATCATCTTCGTCAATGCCCGACGGCTCTCGGAACGACTGGCCACGCGACTCAACGAGTTGTACGTCGACAACGAGAACCGGTCGGCCGAGGCCGAGGGCCGGCCTCCCGAAGCCGGGCGGGAACTCGTCAAGGCCCATCATGGGTCGCTCAGTCGAGAGCAGCGGCTCATCATCGAAGACGAGTTGAAGCGGGGAACGCTCAAGGGGCTGGTGGCCACGTCGTCGCTCGAACTGGGCATCGACATGGGTGCGGTCGACCTGGTGATCCAGGTCGAGTCACCGGGAGCGGTCAGTCGGGGGCTGCAGCGGGTGGGCCGGGCCGGTCACCAGGTCGGCGCGCCGAGCCGCGGAAAGCTCTTCCCCAAACACCGGTCCGATCTGCTCGAAGCCGCCGTGGTCGTCGATCGGATGCAGCAGGGCCTGATCGAGGAGACCCGCTACCCCCGCAACCCGCTCGATGTCCTGGCCCAACAGATCGTGGCCATGGTGGCGCTCGACGACCTGCCGCTCACGACGGTGGCCGAAACGGTCCGGGGCGCGGCGAATTTCGCCGAGCTCTCCGACGACGCCCTGAACTCGGTGCTCGACCTGCTCGCCGGGCGCTACCCGTCCGACGAATTCGCCGAACTCCGACCCCGCATCGTCTGGGACCGGGTCGACGGCATCCTCCGGGGCCGACCGGGTGCCCAACGGCTGGCGGTGACCAGTGGTGGCACCATTCCCGATCGAGGGCTCTACGGCGTGTTCCTGCCCGACGGCGCCCGGGTGGGCGAACTCGACGAGGAGATGGTCTACGAGTCCCGGGTGGGCGAGACGTTCCTGCTCGGGGCGTCCACGTGGCGCATCGAGGACATCACCCACGAACGGGTCGTGGTCACGCCCGCCCCGGGCCGGCCGGGCAAGATGCCCTTCTGGCACGGTGACGGACCGGGCCGACCGCTCGAACTCGGTCGGGCCATCGGCGTGTTCAACCGCGAGATCCGGCGGCTCTCCCCCGACGATGCCCGCGAGCGCCTCACCACCCGCCACGGGCTCGATGACCTGGCCGCTCGCAACCTCGTCCAGTTCCTCGACGATCAGCACGAGGCGACGGGCAAGGTCCCCGACGATCGCACGATCGTGGTCGAACGGTTCCGCGACGAGATCGGCGACTGGCGGGTCTGCATCCTCAGCCCCTTCGGAGCCCAGGTGCATGCCCCCTGGGGTATGGCGTTGCAGCATCGCCTGGCCGAGCAGTGGGGCTGGGACGTCGAGTTGATGTGGAGCGACGACGGCATCGTGATCCGCCTCCCCGAGGCGGTCGACCGGGTCCCCGTCGACGAACTCATGCTCGATCCCGACGACCTGAACGAGCTCCTCGTCACCCAACTCCCTCAGACGGCGATGTTCGCCGCCCGGTTCCGCGAGGCGTCGGCCCGGGCGCTGTTGTTGCCGAGGCGCCGGCCCGATCGGCGGACCCCGCTGTGGCAGCAACGCCAGAAGGCCGCCGACCTGCTGGCGGTTGCCGCCAAGTACCCGAGCTTCCCCATCCTGCTCGAGGCCACTCGCGAATGTGTCAACGACGTGTTCGACCTGCCCGCTCTTCGCCAGGTCCTGACCGAGCTCCGAAGTCGCACGATCAAGGTGCACTCGGTCGACACCGAGTCGGCATCACCGTTCGCCCAGTCGCTGATGTTCGGGTGGATCGCCCAGTACATGTACGAGGGCGACGCCCCGCTCGCGGAGCGGCGGGCAACGGCGCTGTCGCTCGATCGCGAGCTGCTGCGTGACCTCCTCGGTGCCGAGGAGCTCCGAGAGCTCCTCGACCCCGATGTGCTCGACGCACTCGACGCCGAGCTCCAGCGCACGCTCGACGGGTGGCGGGCCCGTCATCTCGACGGAGTCGAGGATCTGATGCGGTGGCTGGGCCCGTTGACCCTCGACGAGATCGCCGCCCGGGTCGACGGTCTCGATGCCGGCGCCGTCGTTTCCCAGTTGCTCGACGATCGCCGGATCATTGCCGTGGCCGTGGGCGGTGAGGCGCGCTTCGCCGCGGCCGAAGACGCGTCGCGGCTCCGCGACGCCCTCGGGGTGGCGCTTCCACCCGGCCTGCCGCAGGCCTTCACCGAGTCGGTGGCCGACCCGTTGGGTGACCTGCTCACCCGGTACGCCCGAACACACACCCCGTTCCTGACCGACGAGGTCGCCGCCCGCTACGGGCTCGACCCCGACCGGGCCCGTCGCGGACTGGAAGAACTCGAGCGTCAGGGCCGTGTGGTCAAGGGTGAATTCCGCCCCGACGGTATCCGCCGGGAATGGTGCCACAACGACGTCCTGCGAGTCCTGCGTCGCCGGTCGCTGGCCGCGCTCCGGCGCGAAGTCGAGCCGGTCGACCAGGAGGTGCTCGCCCGCTTCCTGCCCGGCTGGCAGCACGTCGGATCGAGTCTGTCGGGGGTCGAGGGCCTGACCGAGGTCATCACGAGCCTGCAGGGTGCGGCGCTTCCGGCGTCGATGCTCGAGGTCGACATCCTGCCTGCCCGGCTCCGGACCTACCGGCCCTCCGATCTCGACACCCTGCTCACGGCGGGCGAAGTCGTCTGGGTGGGCGGCGGAGCGCTGGGGGCCGGCGACGGGCGGCTGCGGTTGCTGTGGAGAGACCAGGTCCCGTTCCTCGCCCCCGAACCGGCCGATGAGCTCCCCGCCGACGACCTCCACCGGGCCTTGCGGACTCGGCTGGCCGAGGGCGGCGCATCGTTCTGGTCCGACCTCGTCCTCGCCGCCCAGGAGGCCGGGTGTGACTACCGCGACTCGGCCGTGCTCTCGGCGTTGTGGGATCTGGTCTGGGCCGGCGAAGTCACCAACGACTCGCTCACGCCCCTGCGGGCCCTGGTCGGTGGTGCCGGCCCGGCCAAGGCCGCCAGTGCCGGCCGGGGAAGCCGAGTCGGGCGTCGTCCGAGCATGCGGTCGCTGTCGCGACTCGGTCCGCCGGCGGCCACGGGCCGGTGGTCCCTGGTCGACCAGCTCCGCCGGCCGGCCGCGACCCCCACCGAGCAGGCCACGGCCCGGGCGTTACAGCTGCTGGAGCGCTATGGCGTGCTCACCCGCGAGATGGCCCTGGCCGAAGGATCGGTCGGGGGATTCGCCGGGGTGTACCCGATCCTCAAGGAACTCGAAGACCGCGGTCAGGTGCGGCGGGGCTACTTCGTCGCCGGGCTCGGCGCCGCCCAGTTCGCCCTGCCCGGAGCCGTCGACCGGCTCCGCAGCGAGCGAGACGACCACGCCCGCTTCGGTGGTGAAGCTCCCGACGACGCCGGTGTCGTTGTGCTGGCCGCCACCGATCCGGCCCAGCCCTACGGGGCCGCGTTGCCCTGGCCCGACACCGACGGTCGGCCGTCTCGTTCCATCGGGGCGTACGTGGTGCTCAAGCACGGCGTTCCGCTGGTGTTCCTCGAACGGGGAGGCCGGAGCCTCACCCTGTTCGGTTCCGGATCGGGTGCCGCCACCCGGACCGATGCCACCTGGGTCCGGGCCCTCGCCGGACTGGTCTCGGCCAAACAGGTCAAGAGAATCGAGGTCGCGAAGATCGACGGCAAGTCACCCGCCGAGGTGCCCGAGGTCCGAGATCTGCTGCTCGCCAACGGTTTCAAGCAGGGATACAAAGGCCCGACCCTGCGTTGACCCGGACGCTTCGACGCCGACCGGTCCTATTCGGTGGCGATGGACTCCAGGACGTTGAGGCGTGACGCCCGGTAGGCGGGGACCAGCGACGAGATGATGCCGATCGCGATGGCCAGGATCAGCATGACGATCAGGCTGACGATCGGGACGCTGAAGGCGATCTCGCCCTGGTCGCGTAACGCGTACACGATCGCGTAGCCGAAGAACAGACCCAGCAGGATGCCCTGGACGGCCCCGAGCACGGCAGTGATCACGGCCTCGGAACGGATCGTGGAACGGATCTGGCCCTGCGTCATGCCGATGGCCCGCAGGAGCCCGATCTCTCGGGTCCGTTCGATCACCGACAGGCGCAAGGTGTTGGCGATCCCGAATGCGGCGATGATCACGGCCAGTGCCAACAGTCCGTAGATCAGCTGAACGATCTGGTTGAGCGCTTCACCCTGGGATTCGATGTACTGCTCGCGATCGAGCACGTCGGCGTTCGGATAGGCGGCGGCAACGGCCTCGATGGCCGGCCGTGCCTCGTCGATCGACACCCCGTCGGCCAGGACCACGAAGTCGGTGACGTCGAACTGCTCGGCTCCGGTGGTCTCGTAGAGCGACGTCGAGATCGCGAAGTTCCCCGCCAGTTCGTTCTTGGTGTAGATACCCCCGACGGTCAGGTCGCGTGGTGTGCCGTCGAGGAACGTCACCGTCAACGTGTCACCGATGCCGACTCCGAGGTCGGACGCCTTGTCGTCGTACAAGAAGATGCTCGACTCGCCCAGGTCGGCCGGGGTCCCTTCGAGGAGACCGACGTCGAAGACGTCGAAGGCCCGGGTTGGGTCGACCACGCTGAAGAAGTCCGTCTCGTCGTCGATGGAACCGAAGCCGACCCGGATCCCGGCCGCGGTCCGGACCTCGGGGAGCGCCTGCAGCTCGTCGACCAACGACGGGGGCAGGCCACCGCCGAACCCGCCGGATCCCGAGTCGATGGCGAAGTCTCCGGTGAATTGACTGCCGATGATGTCGCGGATCGTGGTCTGCAGGGAGGCGGCCAGGATCGACACGCCGGCCACCAGGGCGACACCGATGGTGAGGGCGGCTGCGGTGCGAGCCGTGCGCTTCGGGCTGCGCATCGCATTCTCTCGGGCGATGGTTCCGGTGACACCGCGGGTGGCCGCCAGTGGCGCACCGAGCACCCTGGCCACCGGGCGGGCGATGACCGGGCCGAGCACGAACACGCCCATGAAGATGACGGCCGCCCCGACACCCACGAGCGCGATCTCGGGTTGGAGGAGTCCGAACAGCAGGGCCAGGACGCCGAGGGACATGACGAGCAGTCCGGTGAGCAGGCGGATTCTCGAGTAGCCCTGTGACTCGGCCGCCGACTCGCGCAGCGCCTCGATCGGAGCGATGCGGGAGGCGCTGATGGCCGGGAACACCGCCGAGACCATGGTGACGACCATGCCGGCGAGCATCCCGTAGACGAGCGTCGACGGTTCGATGACGAGGCCGGCGCTCGGGAGGCCGAAGCCGATTCCCTCGAGGATCGAACGGATCCCGATCGACAGGAGGATCCCCGCCCCGATGCCCAGGCCCGACGCCACCAGCCCGATCACACCCGCCTCGAAGAAGACCGACTGCAGCACCTGTCGACGGCTGGCGCCGATGGCCCGCAGCAGGGCGAGCTCACGCTGTTTCTGGGCGATCAGGATCGAGAAGGTGTTGTAGATCACGAAGCTCGAGACGAACAGGGCGATCATGGCGAACACCGTGAGGAAGATGTTGAAGAACGACAGCCCGTCCTGGATGGCACTCTGGCTCTCCTCGGTGAGCTGTTCACCGGTGACGGCCTCGACCGGGCCGTCGAGGGTGGCACTGATGCGGGCCACGATCTCGTCTTGGCTGATCCCGTCCTCGGCGACCACCGAGATCCCGGTGAGCTCGCCTTCGAGGTCGAGGAACTCCTGCGCCGTCGGCAGGTCCATCAACGCGAACGAGGCACCGCCGGGCGAATCGGTGTCGCCGAACTGGGCGACCCCGACGAGTTCGAATTCGCGGGTGCCCGAGGTGCCGATGACGCGTACTCGGTCACCGACGGCGAGGTCGCCGGCCTTGGCCGAGGCGTTGTCGATCACGAGTTCGTCGGGTCCGGACGGAGCGCGCCCGCCATCGAGGAGGTTCCACGGGTTGACCTGGTCGGTCGAGTTCCACGAGAACGCGAAGGCGGGAGGCCCCTGGCCGGGATTGCCGATGGGTTCACCGTCGGCACCGACGATCTGGCCGGTGCCGGCGACGTAGGGATCGGTCGCGGCGACACCGTCGACGGCCGCCACCTGAGCCGCGTAGGACTCGGGCATGTTGGCGCGGATCTCGGCACCGAAACCGAGATCGAGTGTCTCGGTGGACCGGACCTCGGCGTCGGTGCCCTCGTAGACGCTGGCGAACAGGTTGTCGAACGCCTTGCCAACCGAGTCGGTGAAAACGAGGGTGCCGACCAGGAACGAAACGCCGAGAATGACGGCGAAGGCCGTTCCGACGAGACGGGCCTTGTGGCCCCGGATGGACTTGAGCGTGGTCTTGATCATCGGTCAGTCCCCGAGGTGGCGCATACGATCGAAGATCGTGTCGGCATCGGGGTCGAGCAACTCATCGACGATGCGCCCATCGGCGAGGAACAGCACCCGGTCGGCGTACGAGGCCGAGACCGGGTCGTGGGTGACCATCACGATGGTCTGACCCAGGTCGTCGACGGCCGAGCGCATGAACCTGAGGATCTCGGACCCGGTCTTGGAATCGAGGTTCCCGGTGGGCTCGTCACCGAACACGATGGCCGGCTGACTGGCCAGAGCCCGGGCAACGGCGACCCGCTGTTGTTGGCCTCCCGACAGCTCGCTGGGTCGATGGTGGAGGCGGTCGCCGAGACCGACCGTCTCGATGACCTGGTCGATCCAGGCCCGATCGCCCTTGGACCCGGCCAGGTCCATCGGGAGCGTGATGTTCTCTTCGGCGTTCAGTGTCGGGATGAGGTTGAAGGCCTGGAAGATGAAGCCGACCTTGTCTCGTCGGATCTGCGTCAGTGCCTTGTCACGCAGATCCGAGATCTCGACGTCACCGATGAAGGTCGTGCCGCTGGTCAGCCGATCGAGTCCGGCCATGCACTGCATCAGCGTGGACTTCCCGGACCCCGAGGGGCCCATGATGGCGGTGAACCTGCCCGACTCGAATCCGACCGTGACGTCTCGGAGCGCAACGACTTCGGTGTCATCCTGGCCGTAGACCTTGCTGGCATCGACGCAATGAGCCGCATATTCGACCGTGGTCGGCCTCGACGGGGAATCGATGGACATGACGTGCTCCTGTGAGTGGCGGGTCTTGCCCGACCAGTGTGCCGGGTCGGTGGGCCTCGGAGCATCGTTCTCGGGGAGGAATCAGGGAGAACCCCGAGGCCGACACCGAGCCTGCGTCAGCGCCGCAGCAAGACCGATTCGGCGGGATCGAGCATGGGCCCGTCGTCGGCCACCCGGTCGACCGTCAGGCTCGAGAACAACACGGTTCCCGGCAGCTCGACCGGGTTGTCGCCCAAATTGATCCAGCACTCGAACCCCTCGCCTCGACGAAAGGCCAGGACGTCGGCGGGGGAATCGACGAACTCGAACTCTTCGTCGTCGCGGAGATGGGTGCGACGCAACGCGATGGCGGCGCGGTAGAACTCGAGCGTGCTGTCCGGCTCACCGGCCTGAGCCTGTGCTGACAGGGGCCCGAACCGCTCGGGCATCGGCAGCCAGGCTCGGCCCGTCGTGAACCCGTATGCCGGGCCTTCGGCGGTCCACGGGATCGGAACCCGGCAGCCGTCGCGGCCCTTGCGCGTACGCCCCGACTGTTCCCAGACCGGGTCGTCGAGCACGTCGGTCGGCAGATCCCACACCTCGGGGAGCCCGAGTTCTTCACCCTGGTAGAGGTAGGCCGAGCCCGGGAGCGACAGCATCACGAGCGCCATGGCGCGTGCCCGCCGCAGACCGAGGTCGGAATCGAGCAGGTCGTGCGGTCCGTCGAGGAGCCAGCGCCGCCAGTCGGTCCCGTTCGGCAGGCCGTAGCGGGTCGTGTGCCGCACGACGTCGTGATTGGACAGGACCCAGGTCGGCGCCGAGCCGACGGCCCGGGCTGCGATGACGGCGGATTCGATGGCGGCCCGCTTCGAGGCGACAGTCCATTCGGACTGCAAGAAGTTGAAGTTGAACGACTGGTGGTATTCGTCGGGTCGCAGATACTTCGCCAGCCGTTCGGCGGTGGGAACCCACGCCTCGGCCACCATCATGCGGTCGCCCGGATACGAGTCGAGCACCCGACGCCAGCCGCGGATGATCTCGTGCACGTCGTCACGGTCCCAGAACGGGTGGTCGGCAGATTTGGTGGCTTCGAGGATCGATCCCTGCCTGGCGCCGAGATCGGGAAAGGTCATGTCCTTCGCGAGCCCGTGGGCGACGTCGACCCGGAACCCGTCGACCCCGCGGTCGAGCCAGAACCGGAAGATCGACCGAAATTCCTCGATCACCTCGGGATTGGTCCAGTCGAGGTCGGGTTGGGTGTGGTCGAACAGGTGCAGGAACCATTCGCCATCGGGGAGGCGGTCCCAGGCCGGACCTCCGAACACCGACAGCCAGTCGGTGGGCGGGAGCGACCCGTCGGGTCCCTTGCCCGGTCGGATGTGGTAGCGCGACCGTGAGGGGTGGCCGATGGGGGAGTGGATGGCTTCCTGGAACCAGGCGTGCTCGGACGAGGTGTGGTTCGGGACCAGGTCGACGATGACGGCGATCCCGTGCTCGTGGGACTCGCTGATGAGTTTCGACGCATCGTCGACGGTGCCGTAGCGGGGTTCGATCTCGCGGTAGTCGGCGACGTCGTAGCCGCCGTCGTGCAGCGGTGACCGGTACCAGGGATTGATCCAGATGGCATCGATCCCGAGATCCCGGAGATGGCCCAGGCGAGCGCGCAGGCCATTGATGTCGCCGGTGCCGTCACCGTCGGAGTCGGCGAACGAACGGATGTAGACCTGATACACGACGGCGTGACGCCACCACGGAGTTGTCATCACGCCAGCATGGCGCCGGTCCGGGCATTTGCACCCCGACGCTGCGCCGTTCAGGCTCCGATCGCCGGTTGGAACCGGCGAGCCACCCGGCGATGCTCGGCCAACTTGGTGGTGAGTTCGGGGGCCAGGAAGGTTCCGTTCTCGACCAGGACCCGCCCATTCACGATCGTGTGATGAGCCTGAACGGGACCGCAGCGGAGCCAACCCTCGATCGGGTCGTCGAGCACACCGGCGAAGACCGGACCATCGAGCTTCCAGGCCACGAGATCGGCGACGGCCCCCACCGTGAGCTCCCCCAGCTCACCTGCTCGGCCCAGGCAGGCGGCCCCTCCCCGGGTGGCCATCTCGAGCACGGTGCGGGCGTCGAGGGCCGCCGCCCCGCTGCGGAGCTTGCCAACGAGCAGGGCCTGGCGAGCCTCCTGCCACAGCGAGGCCGAGTCGGCCGAGGACGAACCGTCGCAGCCGAGCCCGACCGGGCACCCGGCGGCAAGGAGATCGACGACGGGAGCGATCCCCGAGGCCAGGATCATGTTGGAGCTGGGACAGTGGGCAACGCCGACCCCGGCGGCACCGAGTCGGCGGATCTCGTGCTCGTCCGGGCGGACACAGTGAGCGACCCATGTGCGATCGGTGCTCCAGCCGACGTGTTCGAACTGTTCGACGGCGCGCCGGCCGAACGTCGCCAGCGAGAACTCGTCGTCCTCGGCGTTCTCGGCCAGATGGGTGTGAAGCCGGACATCGAGTCGCTCGGCCAGCCGCGCCGATTCCTCCATCAACCGCGGACTCACCGAGAACGGTGAACACGGGGCGAGGGCCAGCCTGGTCATCGCCCCGTGGGCCCGATCGTGATGACGGCCGACCAGGCGTTCGCTCTCGGCCAGGATGTCGTCCTCGTCATCGACCACCGAATCGGGCGGAAGCCCGCCGTCCTTGACCGACAGGCTCATCGAACCATGGGTCGGGTGGAACCGCATCCCGACCTCTCGGGCCGCATCGATCTCCGCGGTGATGAGGTCGCCGGCATGATGGGGGTGCAGATAGAGATGATCGCTCGAGGTCGTTGCACCGCCGAGCGCCAGTTCGGCGAGCCCGACCCAGGTCGAGAGATGGACGGCTTCCTCGTCGAGCGACGCCCAGAGTGGGTACAGGGTCTGGAGCCAGCCGAACAGTGGTGTCGAGGTCATCGGCCGGTACGCCCGGGTCAGGTTCTGGTAGAGGTGGTGGTGGGTGTTGATCAGACCCGGCGTGACCAGGCAGTCAGCCGCCGACAGCGAGCGGCCGGCCGCCGGTTGCGGATCGGACGGTCCGCCCACGGCGCCGATCAACCCGTCGGTCATCGCGATCCAGCCCCCGGCGATTTCGCGGCGCTGGGCGTCGAGCGTCGCCACCAGCCTGGCGTCGGTCACGATCAGATCGACCGTCGATCGCGACGGGGCGGACGATGTCGGCGAGAATGCGGCCATGACCAGACGGTAGGGCGTACGGATCCGACAGAATCAAACGATGCCCGAGGGAGACACGATCTGGAAGACGGCGAACCGGTTGCGGCCGGCCCTGGTCGGACGGCGGGTTCGACGATTCGATGGGCCCCGTCTCGTCGGATCGGTGGCCGAGGGGGTCACCATCGACGCCGTGTCGGCCCGGGGGAAGTTCCTGCTGGTCGAATTCGGTGACGGCCAGGTGCTCGAGACGCACATGAAGATGACCGGAAGCTGGCATCTGTATGCCGAAGGGGATCGGTGGCGACGGAGTCGAGGATCGGCCCGGGTGATCCTGACCGCCGACAACGGCTGGACAGCAGTGTGTTTCTCGGCGCCACACGTTCGCCTGCTCCGGCCCGAACGAGGTGACGTGGCGGCCACGCGACACCTGGGGCCCGACCTCACCGGACCCGAACCCGACCTCGCACTCGCGGCGGCACAGTTCGCTCGCTTTGCCGGTGACGACACCCCGGTGGCGGTGGCCCTGCTCGATCAGCGAATCTGCTGCGGGGTCGGCAACGTCTACAAGAGCGAGGTCCTCCATGCCCTGCAGATCTCCCCCGATCGGCCGAGCCCCGAACTCGGCGCCGACGAACGGCTCGCGATCGTCACCACGGCCCACCGGCTGCTCCGGGCCAACCTCGGCGGTGGCCGCCGGGCCACCGACGATGGTGGGCTCGCCGTCTACGGCAAGGCCGGTCGGCCCTGTCCCCGGTGCGGCGGAACGATCCGACGGGACGCACACGGCGAGCACGTCCGGAGCACGTACTGGTGCCCGCGCTGCCAGCACTGAGCAGCCGGCTTCGAGCCGGGGCGGAAGGGCCGTTGGACCACGTCACGCCGTAGGATGGAGCGATGGTCTGCGCCTCCTGTGGATCCGAGGTCCCGGTTGGCTCTCGGTTCTGTCCCACCTGCGGGACCTCGCAGTCCCCGGTCGACGAGGAGCGACGCGTCGTCACGGTGGTGTTCGCCGACATCGCCGGTTTCACCGCGATGGCCGAGCGGCTCGATCCCGAGCACGTCAAGCGACAGGTCGACCGCTGTTTCGTCCAGTTGACCCGCGACATCACGTCCTTCGGTGGCGTCGTCGACAAGATCATCGGTGACGAGATCGTTGCGCTGTTCGGTGCGCCGGTCGCCCACGAGGACGACGCCGAGCGTGCCGTCCGTGCCTCACTGCGAATCCAGGACAGCCTGGCCGCCATGGCGATCGAGGCCGAGACCCCGTTTCGGGTCCGAATCGGGATCAACACCGGCGAGGTGCTGGTTGGCAGTTCGGCGTCGGGACGCGACTACACGGCCATGGGCGATGTGATGAACACTGCGTCGCGCCTGCAGACCATGGCCGAACCGGGCCAGATCATCGTCGGTGGGTCGACCTATGCCGTCACCCGTGATGCGATCGCCTACGAGCCGCTCGGTCTGTTGCAGGCCAAGGGGCGGGCCGGAGAGGTCGAGGCCTGGCTGGCCTGTTACGCCATTCGGCCACCCGGAGCGCGAACCCGTCGGGAATCGGGCTTCGTCGGTCGCGAACACGAACTCGGTGTCCTGTCGGCGCAGGCCCGCCTCGCGTTCGATCTCCGCCAGGCCCAGTTGGCGGCGCTCTATGGTGAAGCGGGCATGGGCAAGACTCGCCTGGCCGAGGAGCTTGCCGCCCGATTGGCGCGGAGCGACGGTGCGCTGGTGTTGCGTGGCCGGTCGGTCCCCTACGGCGAGGCCAACGTCTGGTGGCCCATCGCCGAGGTCCTTCGGCAGCTCTTCGATCTCGACGTCGACTGCCCCGATGACGTCGCCGCCTTTGCGGTTCGACGCACGACCGAGACCTTCGGCCTGCCGGCCGCCACCGACGTCGATCGCTTCACCACTGCCGCCCTCCACGCACTCGGCTACCCGACCCCCCTTCGGAACGGCAACCGCGATCGCAACCGGGCCGAGGTCACGTTGATGCTGACCAGCCTCCTCGAGATCGAGCTGGCCCGGCGACCGGTGGTGCTCCTGATCTCCGACATGCACTGGTCGGCCGAAGCCGTGTGGGGTCTGGTCGAACACGTGCTGTCGCAGCTGTCGCGCGCTCGCCTCCTCGTGGTTCTGACGGCTCGGCATTCGGGCGACGAAGCGACGCTGCCGCAGGGCCGCTTCGGTCGCTTCGAACTCGAACTCGGTCCGCTCGAGGCCGCTGCGGCCCGCCGACTGGTCGGCGAACTCGACATCGAGCTGTCGCAGGCCGACATCGACGAACTGATCGAACGCAGCGGGGGGAATCCGTTCTTCCTGGAAGAGCTTTCCGACCTGGTGGGGAGTCAGACGGCCTCCGCGAACGGGGACGTGTCGGTTTCGCGCCTGGCCCTCGTCCCCGACACGCTCCGCGGGTTGTTGGCGGCCCGGCTCGATCAGCTCCCGCCCGACGCCCGTCGGGCCCTCGATGCTGCTGCCGTGATCGGACGGTCCGGCCCGGTGACCAGTATCGGGTTGATGCTCGACGAGTCCAACTTCGGTGGCGACACCGAGCAGGCCGTCGCCAAGCTGGCCGAGGCCGACATCCTCGCGATCGAGGGGTCTCGGTTCACCTTCGTCTCCGATCTGATCCGCGAGGTGGCGTACAGCACGATCACCAAAGCAGCGCGGGCCCGGTCCCACGAGGGCATCGCCCGGTATCTCGAGGACACCGGTGGCCCGCCGTACCGCAACTCGACCGCCGTCGCGATCGCCCGGCACTATCAGGCCGCCGCCGAACTCGTGGTCGAACTCGGCGCCGGGAATCCGACCGAGGGCGGACTCACCATCGCCCGGGCCGGTCACTGGCTGGCCGAGGCGGCATGGCGAGCGCTCGACGCCGGTGTGCCGGCCGAGGCAGAGGCGTGGTTCACCGGAGCCCTCGAATTCGCCGAACCCGACGAGCGACCATCGATCCACTACGGGCGGGCCAGGGCCCGGGCCGATCAGCGGAAGGTGGCGGCAACCCGAGCCGACCTCGAGCACCTCGATCAGATGGGCTTCGACGATCCCTCCCTGCGGGCCAGGGCCTTGGTCGTGCGGGGCGACATCGACGCCAAGGCCGGAGACTACGACGGTTCGGTCAACGCGCTCACCGAGGCCATCCAGCGGCTCCACGGGCTTGGGGATTCCGCCGCCGAGGCGAAGGCACTCCGACTGCTCGGTCGTACCGACATGTTCCGCAACGACGACGATGCGGCGCGGTCGAGCCTCGAACTGGCTCGACGGGTCGCCGCCGAATCCGGGGAGCGCCGCGAAGAAGCCTGGGCACTCCAGACGTTGGCCTGGTTCGCCTATCGGGCCGGTCGAATCGACGAGGCCGGTGCCCACATCGACGCAGCCACCGAGATCTTCACCGAACTCGACGACCGGTCGGGTCTCGGCTGGGCGATGGGCCTCGGGGCCTGGGTGACCTTCCATCGGGGCGACTGGAAGACGGCCGAGGCGATGGTTGCCGATGTCCTGCCCGAGATCCGCCGTGGCGGCGATCCGTGGGGTGAAGCCATCATGCTGATCCTCCAGGCCTCGATGAGTCTGTGGTCCGGTCAGGCCCGACGTGCCCTCGACATCGCCCGCGACGCACAATCCGCTGCCGAACGGGCCGACGACTTCTCGCTGGCGGTCCAGGCCCGAGCCATCGAAGGGCGAGCCCTGATGAGCCGAGGCCGCGTCGGCGAGGGACTGGCGGCGCTGGAACAATCGGCTGCGCTCGCCGAGCGCGGCGGTGACGACGAGAGCCGCCGCATCGCCATGATCAGCAATTGTGCGTCGGCCGCCCGTCTCGGCGATGCCGATCGGGCGATTCGATGGGCAGCCCGGTTCGACGGACTCGTCGTCCGGCCCTCGTTGCTTGGGCACAACGATCTGGCGGTGTCCGTCGCGCTGGCACACCTGCAACGGGGTGCGGTCGACGAAGCCGCACGGCAACTCGCCGACGTGCTCCCCGACGACGAGTCGATCGGGGAGCACCTTCGCCCTGTCGGTCGGGGCGTTGATCGCCGCAGCGCAGGGCGACACGGGACTGGTCGACCAGCGTGTTGCGCGGGTCGTTGCCGGTGAGTCGACCTATCTCGATCGGGTCACGGCGCTCCTGGCGTCGGCGGCGGCCGCCAATCGGCGGGGTGACGTCGATCGGACCCGGTCGGCGATCTCGTCGGCCAAGGACCTCTTGGACAAGACCGACGACCGGGTGACGCCGTTGATGGTGGCGCTCGTCGAGGCGCTCGTCGAGTCGGGGGGTGTGTCGGCCGTGCTTCGCGACATCGAGGCCCTCGGTATCGACCCGGCCGGTTGGCAGCGGTGCTGGACGCTGGCCGTCGGCGGCGTGCCGGTCTGATCAGCCGGGTTGCCTGGTGAGCCGGAGGTAGGGCTTCTTCTCGTCCCAGCCGTCGGGGAAGAGGACTTTGGCATCGTCGTTGGACAGGGCCGGCGAACGATGATGACGTCGTCACCCTTGGTCCAGTTGACCGGCGTCGCCACCTTGTGGCTGTCGGTGAGCTGCAGCGAGTCGATCACCCGCAGGATCTCGTCGAAGTTCCGACCGGTCGATGCCGGATAGGTGAGCGTGAGCCGGATCTTGTTCGCCGGGTCGATGACGAACACCGAGCGAACCGTGAGGGTGTCGTTGGCGTTGGGGTGGATCATGTCGTAGAGCTCGGCGACCGTCCGGTCGGCGTCGCCGATGATCGGGAAGTTGACCGCGGTGCCCTGGGTCTCC
The DNA here is from genome assembly GCA_963700755.1 of uncultured Acidimicrobiales bacterium. Lineage (GTDB taxonomy): Bacteria > Actinomycetota > Acidimicrobiia > Acidimicrobiales > SZUA-35 > JBBQUN01. The sequence goes on along the minus strand of CAVOYW010000008.1, from coordinate 794,318 downwards.
TCGATGTCGCTCGCCCAGCGGTCGTGGCTCGTCCACCGGGTCGACCTGACAGGCCGATGACCTTCACGTTGCGCTTGTCGAACTCGTCCTTCAGCTTGGCCGTGTAGCCCGAGTTCGGTGGTGCACACCGGCGTGAAGTCCTTCGGATGCGAGAACAGGACGGCCCACGAGCCGTCCTTCCAGTCGTGGAACGCGATTTGACCCTCGGTGGTGTCGGCGGTGAAGTCGGGTGCAATGTCTCCAAGTCGAAGTGCCATGACGTGGCACTCTGCAGGACGATTGGCCGGAAGGTCGATCGGCATAGTCAGGATCCATCGGACTAGTCGGACTCGGCGACGGCGTGCTCGCTCAGACCTGGTGGCTGACCAGGCGATCGACGATCTGCGGACCGATCGGCCAACGACGCGGTGGCCGCCGGTGAAGGGGCGTTCAGAACGTTGACCACCCGAGCCGTCTCGGACCAGACGAAGTCGTCGAGGAGCTTGCCCTCGGTCGACACGGCCTGGGCCCGCACCCCGGCCGGCGAGGGAACGAGATCGTCGACGGTGAGCTCGGGAACGAGTCGCTGCAGCGCCTTCACGAAGGCTGCCTTCGAGAGCGACCGGTAGTACTCACCGATGCCGGTCCGCCAGTAGTTCTTCGCCAGCTTCCACCAACCCGGGTTCGCGAAGACCTCGGTGAGGTCGCCCAGATCGATGTCGCCCCAGGTGTAGCCCTCGCGGGCCAGAGCGAGACACCGCGTTGGGTCCGGCGTGGATCGATCCGTCGATCATGCGGGTGAGATGGACCCCGAGGAACGGGAAGTCCGGGTCGGGCACCGGATAGATGAGGGCATTGACCAGGGATCGCCGGTGCTCGGCCAGTTCGTAGTACTCGCCGCGGAAGGGCATGATTCGCTCGGTCGTGTCCGGTGCGGTCTCACGAGCGAGGCGATCGCTGTGGAGGCCGCCGCAGGTGACGACCAGTCCCGCTTGGAGTCGCCGGCGGTGGTCGACAGCCGAACGCCATCGACCCGCTCGTCGATGGCGGTGACCTGCGTGCCGGTGCGCAGCTCGACCGCCGGCCTCGGTGAGGAGCCGAGGCCGAGCGTGAGACAGACCTTGGTGTAGTTGGTGATGCCGGTGACTCGGGTACGTGGAGAGCCGGTGATGCCCGCGGCGTGGGGCTCCAGCTCGCGAAGCTCGGCCCGGTCGATCCGACGGGCCTTCACCCCGTTGGCCGCTGCTCGCTCCTCGAGGGCATCGAGACGCGGGAGTCGAGCTCCTGGGTCGCCACGATGACCTTGCCGCAGATCTCGTGCTCGATGTCGTGTTCCTGGCAGAACTCGACCATCGTCGGTGCGCCCGGTGGTGCAGGTCAGCGCCTTGACGCTGCCCGGCTTGTAGTAGATGCCCGAGTGCAGCACCCCCGAGTTGTGGCCGGTCTGATGGCCTGGCGAGGTCGGGTTCCTTCTCGACGAGGACGACCGACGTGCCCGGCTTGGTCCGCAGCAGGTTGTGGGCGGTGGCGAGACCGACGATGCCGCCACCGACGATCACGACGTCGGCCGTGCGAGTGGTCGAGGCCGAGGTGACGTTCGACGTATCGGACTTCGAGGTATCAGACATGGCGCTCCCATCGGCGGTTCCCGCTCGGAACCAAGCAACGACGCTATCCAGGTCGATGAGGCGATCCAGGTCAGGGAGCGGCGGTGGTCGGCGGCGGTGCCGGCGGGATGGCCAGTTCCTGTCCGACCTGCAGCGTGTTCGGGTCGGCGATGGCGTTGAAATCGGCCAGCGCCTGGGTGGCGACACCGAACCGGGTGGCGATGACCGACAACGTGTCGCCCGATTGGACGACGTAGGTGACCGGGGCCGACGTCGGAGGGGCGGTGGTCGGTGCCGGGGCGACGGTCGCCGTGGTCGGAGCGGCGGTGACCTCGGTTCCGGCCACCTCGGCGCCGTCACCACCTCGGCCGCAGGCTGCGGCCAGCAGGGTGAATCCGACGAGCGCCCCGCTGCACGTCTCGCTGATGTCCCCATGCGCCCCGGTCCTTTCGATCCGCCCGACCCAGCGAGTATGGCGCATCGAGCGGGCCTGCGCTGGGAACCCACCGACGCCGGCCGGGCCGGGACGCAGCCCGGGGCCTCAGCGCTTGCGGCGACCGCTGCGGCGCTTCCCGGCCTTCTGGGGCCGTTCCTGGTCGTGCTTGCGATCGGCGTCGGCACGGTCTCGGTTCTCGGACCGTCGGCGGAAGTCCTCGAGTTGCTCCTCCTGGAGGTCGAGTTCGGCCATCAGTTCACGCCAGTGGTCGAGGCGCCGCTCGCTGATGAGACCCTCGGACCGGGCCTCGCGCACGGCGCACCCGGGTTCGCGGTGATGCTGGCAGTCGGTGAAGCGGCACTTCTCGACGGCCGCCGCGATCTCGGCGAAGGTCCGGTCGATGCCCTCGTAGGCCTGCCACAGGCCGATCTCGCGAATACCGGGCGTGTCGAGTCCGATGCCCCCGGTGGGAAGTGGGATGAGGTCACGGGTCACGGTGGTGTGGCGTCCCCGCTTGTCGGTCGCCCGCACCTGAGCCGTGCGCTGCACCGCACCCCCCGAGAGTTCGTTGATGAGTGTCGACTTCCCGATCCCCGACAATCCGAGCAGGGCGATGGTGCGAGTGCCGGTGAAACGGCTGCGCACGAAGTCGAGATTTCGGCCGCTGATCGTCGAGATGGCGATGGTGTCGACGCCGGGTGCGATCTGGCGGACCGATTCGACCGCTTCCTCGTGGTGGGCCACCTCGTCGGCCTTGGTGAGCACCACGACCGGTGTGGCGCCGCTCTGCCACACGATCACCAGCTGGCGTTCGAGTCGCCTCAGGTTGAGCGGGCGGTCGAGTCCGTGCATCACGAACACGTCGTCGATGTTCGCGGCGAGGGTCTGGGGCTCGGGGACCCGGCCGGGGCCCGCCGGGTCAGATCGGTCGTCCGGGGGGCGATGCCACTGATCACCGGGGTGTCGTCGACCATCGTCACCGTGACGAAGTCGCCGGTGGCGGGGGCGATGCCCAGGTCGGAGCGGACCGAACCGGATGCCGCCATGACCGTCTCGCCTCCGGTGAAGACGACACAGAATCCGCGGCTGGCGCGAGCGATACGGCCCCGGTCGTCGTGGGGGATGCCCTCGGCCCACTCGTCGTGTTCGCTGGTCCAGCCGAGCTGGTCGAGGGAGCGCGGGGTCTGCTGGAGCGCCACGGGGTCAGATCTCGGTTCCGGGCCGGCACAGCTGATCGACGAGGAACGAGCGCTGCAATCGGAGCAGGTTCTCGGCCACCGACTCCTGCGGGGTCATGTGGGTCACGCCCGAGAGGGGGAGCACCTGGTGAGGTCGGCCGGCGCCGAGCAGGGCCGTCGAGAGCTGCAGGGTGTGCGCGGCGACGACGTTGTCATCGGCCAGGCCGTGGATGAGGAGCAGCGGTCGTTCGAGCCGATGGGCGTCGACGGTGAGGTCGCAGCGGTCGTAGTGCTCGGGGTGGTCGGTCGGCGTGCCCAGGTAACGCTCGGTGTAGTGGGTGTCGTAGAGCGCCCAGTCGGTGACCGGAGCGCCGGCGATCGCGGCGTGGAATCGATCGGGCCGGCGCAGCACCGCCAGCGCGGCGAGGTATCCGCCGAACGACCAACCGCGGATCCCGACGGCGTCGAGGTCGAGGCACCCGAACTCGGCGGCCGCGGCGTCGAGAGCGTCGATCTGGTCCTCCAGTACCGGTCCGGCGAGGTCCCCCCACACGGTTCGTTCGAATGCCGGGCTGCGGCCCGGCGTGCCCCGGCCGTCGGTGACCAGCACGGCGAACCCCTGATCGGCGAACCACTGGGAGACCAGGTGGGGGTTGTGGGCGTGGACGACCCGCTGGGCATGCGGGCCACCGTAGGGATCGAGCAGGACCGGGAGCGGAGTCGATCCGTCGTGGCCGGTCGGGAAGAAGACCGCCGAGTTCAACGACCGCTCGCCCGCGGCGAAGAACCGGGGATCCGGGGTGATCACCGGTTTTGCGCTCCGGTCGGCGATGCGGTGGCGACCCGATGCGGTTCGCACCGTGACCTCGGAACCGTGGTGCTCCATGCCGAGCGAGCTGAGGACCGTGGTCCCGCCCGCCGACACTGCCGTATGGACCCCGGCGCCGTTGCTGACGATCCGGCGTGACGACGGGTCGTCGAGAGCGACCTCGAGGACATGGGTCTCACCCGGTCGGTCGGTCGAGGCCGTGATCCACACCGAGTCACCGTCGGAGCGAAGGATGGTACGAACGTACAACGAGTCGTCGGTAAGGGGATTCCCATCGAGATGCAGGGCCCGAGCGGACGCGGTGTCCTCGATCGTGAGGAGCCCACGGTCCGACCAGGTCGGCGAGCCGGGAAAGAGCTCGACCCAGGTCGGATCGGTGATCGTGCGCCGGGTCACGGGGACACCGCGACCGTGATCGGGGACCTCCACGATCTCGACCGTACGTTGGTCTCGGGTCTGGCGAACGATCACGGGGTCATGTCCGGGCGACCACACGACGTCGGCGAGGTACTCGAACCGGCCACCATCGGACCAGTCGATGTCGATGGGGTCGTCGACTCGCGAACCATCGAGGGTGAACAGGGCCAGATCGACCGAGGCGTTGGCCGTTCCCGCTCGGGGGTACCGCACCGAATGCGGCGGTCGCTCGGGGTGGGCCGGATCGTTGATCCACCACTGCACGACCTGTCGTTCGTCGGTGCGCTGAGCCAGCAGTCGTTCGCCGTCGGGTGACCACCAGAAGCCCCGCGTGCGAGACATCTCCTCGCCGGCGACGAACTCGGCCCTGCCCCACGACACCAGCGGATCGGGGTCGTCGGCGATCAGGTTCGGCTCGTGTCGTCCGCCGGCGTCGACCACCCAGAGGCCCGGAGCGTCGTCGCCGACGAAGGCCACGCGGGAACCGGTGGGGTCGAGGACCGGATCGAACACTGCCCCGGGGGACGGGAGGTCGGTGCGCTCGTCGGTGGCGAGGTCGACGACCGACAGAGTCCCACCCAGCACGAACGCAGCGCGTTCGAAGGCCCGGTCGGTGGTGTAGGCCACGATGCCGCCGGCGCTCTCCCGTGCCCGTTCCCGCCGAGCCCGTTCGGCTGCGGGGAGCTCGTCGTCGTGGTCGTCGAAGGCCTTCGGATCGGCGACCACCCGTTCGTTGCCGGTGGCGACGTCGAACGCCCACAGGCACAGCACCGGATCGTCGGCGTCCCGGGACCGGAGGAAGTAGACCATGGCGCCGTCGGGGGAGACCCGCAGGTTCCTGGGCGAACCCAGGGTGAAGCGGCGGGTCGCGGCGTATTGGCGGGGGAAGTCGGTCATGGGTTTCGATGGGCTGGGTCTCGGGGGGTCAGGACCCGTGACGGAACGCCCAGCCGGGCGAGCGAGGATCGTAGCTCGTTGGCCAGCAACGGTGCATCGGCAACCGCGGTCGGATCGACGTGGAGCCCGATCGCGGCATCGTCGACGAACGACAGCAGGGTGGCATTGAAGGCCGTTCCCGCCACCGGGCCGAGCGGATGCATCGACTCCACGGCCGATCCGGCCAGCCACAGGGGAACCGGTGGGCCGGGCAGGTTGCTGGTGGCGAAGTCGATGCCCCGGGTGTGGTCGATGGCGATGGCCGCAGAAAGACGGGACGGGACGAGGGTGGCGAACGTGGCCGCCGCGGCGAGGTCGGCCTCCTTGGCCGCCACATCGGTCCGGCGTTCGCTCACCTGGCGCCGGACCTCGGCGAGACGTTCGTGGGTCGTCGAGGCCGAGCCCGGAAGAACGATGCCGCAGGGTACGACGGCGTTGTGGGCTGCGGGGTGGTCATCGTTCCTGGTGCTGATCGCCACCGTCGTCGCCACGTGGTCGAGCTCGAGGCCGGCCGCGCGGTGGTAGGCGAGGGCGGCTTCGGTCACGGCCACCACGAAGAGGTCGTTGACACTGGCGCCGAGGTCCGTGGCGCCCGAGCGCAGCGCAGGGAGCGACGCGACCAGATGGACCGATCGACGGTTGCGGCTGCGGGTGGCCCACAGGGTCGAGACCGAGGGCCGATCGACGACGCTTCCCGTGAGCACCCGCGCCGTTCCGGCGATGTCGTTGGCCATCGTGGCCACCGCCTGCGGCAGGGCGGACAACCCCGACGACCCGGCTCCGGTGCTTCCCACCGCGCCGGTGACCAGGGTCCCCGTTGCCGAAACGGCCAACGTGAGGAGCTCCTCGACCCGGGACCGGATCGCCTCGGTGAGCGCGTCGGTGGTCGGCGTTTCGTCGGCGGCGAGTTCGTGGAGTCGACGGGTGAGGTCGACCGGTGCCTTCGGCCGGGCGTCGGCCATGAGGTCGAACAAGTGGAGTGCCAGTTGCACCAGGCCCTGGCCATCGGCGATCGAATGATGGACCTTCGTCACGAGGGCACAGCGGCCCTCGGGAAGCCCACTGACGAGGGTCATCGTCCACAACGGCCGGGTGCGGTCGAACGGGTCGTTGACGATGGTGGTGGCCAGATCGAACATGGCGTCGTCACCGGATCGCGGTGGGAGACGAACGAATCGCAGGTGGTGGTCGAGATCGAAGTCGGTGTCGGTGACCCAGCGGGGCCCGGCGAACGGAAGGGGCGAGGTCGACACCCGCTGCCGGAGCGGCTCGAGTTCGACGATGGCGTTGGCGATGGCGGTGGTCAGCCGTTCGGTATCGGGTTCACGATCGAGGATCGCGATCGAACCGACCGTCGATGCCAGATGCGGGTTGTCCTCGAGGCCCCACATGAGCGCCTCGACGTCACTCAACTGTCGTCCCACGAAAACTCCAAACTCGAGGTTCCATCATGGCGTGATGGGCGGCCCGTCACTCGTCCGGCCGCATTCGGTACCGATTCCGCCGTGACGGTTCTACCCGAGTCGGTTCTCCGCAGGTGGCGGTCACCGGGATAAGCTCATGAATGCCTCCGTCATGACGACGTTGGTAGTAGCTGGACGGGCCGTCCGCTGGAGGCAGGTCCGCCAAGATCGAGATGAGGTGTCACACGATGGTCAAGGTCTGGATCGACCAGGATCTGTGCACGGGCGACGGCCTGTGCGCCGAGATTGCTCCCGATGTGTTCTTCGGGATGGATGACGGCCTCTATTACGTGAAGGAATCGGCGAGCAACTTCGGGACCGAGAAGCTGTTCGACGGGGTGGCCAACCCCGCCGGGGCCGAAGGAATGGCACGGGTCACCGACGGAGGCCTCGAGAGCGTCATCGAAGCCGCCGAGGAGTGTCCCGGCGAGTGCATCTTCCTCGACGTCGACTGAACGTTCCCGAACCCGAGTTCTGACGGATCCGACCCCGGCCAAGAGCCGGGGTCGGATCCCGTTTTCGGCCCCGACCGGAATCCGAGCTGGGCCGTACGATCCACGAACTGATCCGTTCGGCTCATGAGCCCCTCGCAATGGCCGATGGACGAAGGTGAGAGCTCTTCGGATCGGCCTCGGGCTGGTGTTGTCGGTCGCGGTCATGGCGATCTGGCATCGTCGCGCCGAGGTCATCGAGGCCTACACCGCACCGCGGGAACCGGTCGTGTTCCGGTTCGACGGGTTCGACGTCGAACTCACGCCCTCGGCCGAGGTGACGCCCTCGCCGTTGCGGGTGCCGCGTCCGCCCGACACCGATCAGGTGGCGCTCGCATCGATCCGGGTCGAGCCCATGGCGGCCCCCGAACCGTCGATCCCGGCCGGTACGGTCGATTTCGTCGGATCGGTCGCCGATCCCGAGGGACCGGTTCCCGACGCGACCGTGCGGCTCGAACACCACGGGGTCGATCCGTCGACCGGAGCACTCGTCGTCACCGGCATCGATGTGGTCAGTGACCAGGACGGACGTTGGCGGCTCGACGGCGTCGGCGGTGGCCGATGGAGGATCCGGGCGTTCGTGCCCTCACTGCTGGCCTCCGTCGAACCCCGCCTCGCCTTCTACGATGGCGACGGGATCAAGACCGTCGACCTGTCCGTCGCCCCTGCCGACCCCGGCCTGGTGCTCGACACGGGTGGACCGGAACAACTCGAGGTGGGATGGTCGGGGACCGTCGCGGTGACGGTTGGCCGGGGCCGGGTCGACGAGGACGGAATCGTCGTGATCGATCCCGTCGCCGGTGCATCGGCTCGCCTGAACATCGACCCCGGTGCCCCCGTCCGATTGGCGTCGGCGGCCGAGACCGTGACCGCAGCGAGCGGAGCCGCCACCTACACGGTGGTGTGCGATCGGCTCGGTTCGACCACGGCCACGGTCGTCGTGGCGGAGCCGGTGGGCTCGATCCCGGCACCGATTCCGGGCGTGCCCGCAACGGTCCCGGCTCGATCCGTGGTCTTCACACCACCGCCGTGCGTTTCCCCTCCGCCGCCACCCGATCCCGGGGTCGACGACCCGGACGTCACCGATGACTGAGCACTCGAGACTGCTGGGGCTGCTCGGAGCACTGCTGCGCCTGGTCATGGCCCTGACCCTGGCCGTCGTCATCGTGCCGCCGGTGGCAGCCGCCGTCGGCGTGACCACGCTCCTCCGGGCCCCGTTGCCCGGCGAGTTGCCCGACGAGCCACCGACCTTCGCCGCCGAGCCGTCGACGGTCTTCGATCGCGAGGGCAACGAGATCGCCGTGTTCCGAGGCTTCGACCGTACGGTCGAGATCCGACCATCGGACATCCCCCAGGTGGTCATCGACGCCGTCATCGCCATCGAAGATCAGCGGTTCTATGACCACAACGGTGTCGATCTCGAGGGCATCGCCCGCGCCGCGCGCACGAATCTCGAGGTTGGATCGATCGCCCAGGGCGGCTCGACGATCACCCAGCAGTACGTGAAGAACCGATTCCTCTCGGGCGAGCAGACGTTCGAACGCAAGGCCCGTGAGGCGTTGCTCGCCGTCGAGCTCGAGGAGCGGATGTCCAAGGACGAGATCCTCTTCGCCTATCTCGAAACCTCCTACTTCGGGGCCGGGGCGTACGGGATCGGCGCTGCAGCCGAGGTCTATTTCGACAAGCCGGTGAACGAGCTGGACATCTCCGAGGCCGCCACACTCGCCGGGGTGCTGCAATCGCCCACCCGACTGTCGCCTCGAACCGACATCGACGCGGCCGACGAGCGTCGTCGACTGGTCCTGCAGGCCATGGTCGACACGGGGGCGATCACGGTCGAGGACTACGAGGTGGAGGCCCCTCGGACCCTCTGGCTCGCCACCGACCCGGTCCTGCCCGACGGTCGGGTCACCGTGGTCGCGCCGCCCCCGAAGAACGGCGCCAGTGCGCACCCGTTCTTCGTCGACTGGGTCGAAGCCGAACTCCTCGATCGACTGGGACCGGATGCGCTCTATCGGGGTGGCTTGCAGATCCACACCACGATCGACCCGACCCTCCAGGCCGCAGCGCTGGCCGCCGTCGCTGCCCGGCTCGAGAACACCGAGGCGCCCGTCGACATGTCCTTGGTGTCGGTGGATCCGCGAACGGGCGAGGTCCTGGCCATGGTCGGTGGACGGGATTACGCCGCCAGTCAGGTCAATCTGGCCATCGGCGGCAGCACCGGATTCCAGCCCGGCAGCTCCTTCAAACCGATCGTGCTCGCCGAGGCGTTCTCGCAGGGCATCGGGCCCGACACCGTCCGGGCGGCGCCGGGCTCGTGGATCGTTCCGGGCTGTGTTGGCGTGAAGTGCACGATCACGAACTACGACGGGGCCGACCGCGGCGAGATCACGTTGCGGGACGCAACGGCTGCCTCGGTCAACACGGTGTTCGCCATGCTGGTCGAAGAGGTGTCGATCTCGGAGACCGCTCGGCTGGCCGCCGACCTCGGACTGAGTCGGGTGGATCCGGCGGGAGCCTACGGACCGAGCCTCGCGCTCGGCTCGGTCGAGACCTCTCCGCTCGAGATGGCGTCGGCCTACGGAACCTTCGCCAATCGCGGCATCAGGCAGAACCCGATCGGCGTCCTGCGGGTCCTCGACGGTGACGGTCAGGTCCTCATCGACCAATCGACCAGGCCGGGTCTCCGGGTTCTGGATGCGAACGTGGCCGACACCGTCACCGACGTTCTGCAGGGTGTCGTCACGACGGGCACCGGCGAGGCGGCAGCGGTTCCGGGTCATGCCATCGCCGGCAAGACCGGCACCACCCAGTCCTACTGGGCCGCCTGGTTCGTGGGCTACACCCCGTCGCTCTCGACTGCCGTGTGGATGGGCCACACCGATGGCTTGGTGTCGCTCTACGGCGTCAACGGAGTGGCGAGGGTGACCGGCGGAAGCCACCCGGCCGTCGCCTTCCGGGACTTCATGACCGAGGCACTGCGGGACCGGCCGCCCGAATCGTTCGTGATCCCCCGCCCCATCACGGCACCGGCGGCCGACACCTACAAGCCCCTGCACGAGTTCACCACGGCCGGTGGCCGTGACCAGCCCGATCGAGTGACCGCCGACTGCGCCGGGCCGTGCGAACGATCGGTGGTAGCGATGCCCGAGTTCGCAGTCGTGCCGCCGCCCCCGACCCCTCCGCCGACCCTTCCCTCGACCGTGGCCCCTCCCCCCACGCTGCTGCCGGGAACCGGCTCGCCGACAACGGCCCCACCGGGGCCGGCCCCGACCGACCCGCCGCCATCAGGAGGCAACGGATGACCGCACCCACCAAACGGCCGATGGATCGCTCGATCCGGCCCCGCTCCCTCACACTCGGCCGCAGGGCGGCCGGTCCGGGTGGTGTCGCGCCACTGCTCGAGCCGCCGAGCCGATTCGAGCAGTGGCGGTCGCGGCGCACCTGGGAACCCAGGGGATTCGTCCCGATGAGTCCGGGGCGGGACAAACGCCGCCACCGGATCCTGCCGCGGACCGTCATCGGCACGTCGTTCATGTTGCTGGCGTTCGCCGTCGGTGTCGGATTCTCGGGTGCTGCGTTCTACGCCTACTACGACAATCGGCTCGCCGAGAACGAACGAGAGATCACCAGCTTCGTCGAGGGCTTCGACGAGCAGTTCACCGATGCCGCCGGCGCGATCGACGAGCTCCGGGCGTCGTCCATCGAGGCCGTCCGAGCCGAGTTGGGCCCGATCGCCGAGTTCGCCTCGGATGCTCGGGGCGTCATCGAGCTGCCCCAGACCTCCGGGGCCGGGGTCTGGTCGGTGGAAACACTCGACGAACGAGGCGGCCAGGCACTCGGGTCGGCCTTTGCCGTCACGGGACACGAGGGTGGAACCGCCCTGATCACGAGCCTGTCGCTCGTCCGGTCCTCGACGGTGGTCCCGTCGCCGACCATCACGCTCGCCAAGGGCGATCGGAGGGTCGTGGCGAGCCTCTGGGCCTGGGACGAGCGCTACGACCTCGCCCTGCTCGTGACGACCGAACCCATCGAGCCGCTGTCCCTGGCCGACCCGGCAACGCAGACCGCAGCCCTGGGAGGGCGGGTGTTCGCCCTGGCCGGTATCGGTGGGCAGGGAGCGACGGCGACGCCGGGGGTCCTGGTCGATCGTTCACTCGCAGGTCTGCAGCACACGGCGCCGGTCGGGACCTTCTTCGCCGGTGGTCCGCTGGTCGACGGCGAAGGGCGGGTCCTCGGTATGGCGTCGCTGGCCTACCAACCGCTCGGACTGGACAGTGGCGTCGTTCGTCAGAGTCCGGATGTCGTCGCCTTCTGTGCCGAACTCCTGGTCTGCGACGACACCACGGCCGGACGGGCCCCGATCGTCGCCGAACCCGGGGGCTGAGCCGACCGATCGCGGGCCTCACGCGCAAGGGCCGCTCCCCCGTGGGGAGCGGCCGCAGGCGACGCGTGATCTTGCGCAGCGGTTCGCCGCCCGAGGGGGCGGTTGCGAACCCCTCGCCGGCGATCAGCTTCCGTTGGAGTTGATGGCGGTGACTTCCCAGCTCATGGTGCTGGTGTCGATCAGCGACGACGACGTACCGGCCTCGATGAGGGCCGCGATTCGGAGCTCGGAGCCTGCGTTGACCGTCACCGGGCTGGTGGTGGCGTTGGCGATGACGCCGGCACCGTCGACGGCCAGCGGATTGGCGGCCCAGTCACCCGAACTGTCGGTTGGGTAGCCGAATGTGGCGGTCGACCCGATGGGTGCCGCCGTCGAGCTGAGGTACACCTCGGCGTATCGATCGGTCCAGCCACTGCCCTGGCTGCCGGCCATCCGCAGGGTGACGGTCAGTGGGACCGAGCACTGGTTCTGGAGGCGAGCCACGTCGTTGTAGATCACCCGGTCACCCTGCATGCCGCGTACGGTCAGGGAGTCCCGTTCGAACGACACGCGAGCGCCGGTCAGCACATCGGCGGCCAGGCCGACGTTCGGTCCGTCGGACGCCGTGGTGTAGGAGTTGACGTCGGCCCCGGCCACGGTGACGAGGCATTCGTTGCCCACCGTGATGTCGGCGCTCATGTAGCTCTGGATGATCACGCTGGCGAAGGCCGGTGTGGCGAAGACGGTCATGGCGGTGGCCGCGAGCGCCGTGCGTCGGGAAATTCGTCCCTTTTTCATGTTGATCGGTTCTTTCTGGTTCGTGTTGCGTGGGTTGAGGGATTGCTGCGTTCGATCCGCGTCGGTCGAACTCTTCTCTCGGCATGAGCCGATGGGGGAACCTCGGGTCGGAACCCGAGGTAGATCACGGTTGCGGCGATGACGCCGGCGGTGACCTGGGCCAGGACCCAGGTGTCGATGACGGGGTGCGAGAGCACGTGTCGGGCGTACTGGAGGATGACCAGCACGCCGACCATGAGCAGACCGGTGGCCCGCCCGTCGATCGTCTGCAGTTGGGAACGACGAAAGATCAGGCCGAACAGCACCCGCAACACGACGACCGTTGCGGTCAGAGCCGTGCTCATCGTCGTGATGTCGATGATCTGCCCGCCGGTGGCCAGGATCTCGATGTACGGAAACACATAGAGGGCGGCCCGGAGCGAGATCGTGACACCCAGGTAGTTGGCGATGGCGATCGAGCCGAGGGCCTGGGCGAAGAACATGACCAGCGCGATGCCGAAGACCCCCTGGAGGAATTCGGTGTAGTCCTCCTCGCCGAGTTCCCCCGATTCGGGGATCTCGGTCGATCGAGGCGTCGACTCGTCGTCGGGCCTCGTCAGGCGGTACTGGACCGATCGAGCGCGTCGCGTCGGAACACCCGACGTGCCGGATGCACGAGTCGAGGTCGAGGCGGAACGCATGACCTAGCCATCGGCCGGGGATCCGGGGGCCTGATGGAAGTCGGCCGGGTTCCCGTCAGATTGAGTCGTTCGGCCCATACTGATGGGGTCATCGGTGGCGATGGGTCTGGGCGCGGTTGCCCACGGGTGGTCGATGCCGTCAGTCGTTGCGGCCGAGAACGAGGATCGCCCCCACGACGGCCAGTGCCGTGGCGAGGTTCGCGGGCGGGGGAGGAGCGACCGTCGTGCTGCCTCGGGCGGCGAGGTTCGATCCACGGGTTGCCGGATCGAGGTCTTCGCCCTCGTGTGTCGCATTGACCTCGGCGCCGATGATCACGGCGATGGCACACAGTTGGAAGAAGATGATCAGCGCGGCGACGGCGCCGAGCACGCCGTAGCTGGGTGGCATCGATCCGGCGAAACGGAAGTACTGGGAGAACAGGAACGCGAAGAGAAGGAAGGCCACGGTGCCGGCCACGGCGCCCGGGTTCCGCCAGGGGGTCCGGTGCGGCCGGTCGGGTCCGTAGCGGTAGAGGATCGTGAGTGCACCGGCGAACAGGCCGGCCAAGCATGGGGAACCGAAGGATGTTGAGTAGCACCTTGGTCGGGCCCGACAGGTCCGACTTCGTCCATGAGCGTCGGCAGCGCGCCCAGGAGGAACACGATCAGGGCGATCCCGACGATGGCACCGGCCGTGAACAGATAGGCCAACCCGCGCACCACCCAACCCTTGCGTCCCTCCAGGGTGGCGTACGCCATGCTGACCGACAGCATCAGTTTCTGAACCGCAGCCGACGCCGAAAACAGCGCGAGCACGATGCTGACGATCAGCGCCAGGGTGCCGTCGCTTCCCTTGGCGCTCCGCACGATCTCGTCGAGCTGGGTGCCGATGAGTTCGGCCGTGCTCTGATCCATACGCTCGGACAGGCTGACGATCTGGTCGGCGATCTCGGCAGGGTCGGTGACGATGCCGTAGACGGTGACCAGCGCCACCAGGGTCGGGACGAGGGCCAGGACACCGTAGAAGGCGATCCCGGCGCACATGATGACCACGTTGTGGGCCTTGATCCGGACCTGGAGTTGCTTGAGCGATTCGCGCCACGTCGGCCGGGCACCGGCCGCCACGGCGCCGTCGATCGCCAGACTCACTGTGGATCGTCGACGTCGATGATGTGTGCGCCGGTTCGATCGCGAGCCTGGCGACCGTCGACCACCTTCACCCCTTTGGCCCGGAACTTCGGTTGGGGGAAGTTGAGTCGATCGATCACGACGGCGATCAGGCCCAGGACGAGTCCGCTGCCGGCCAGGAGGAGAACGGTTTGTTGGGTCATGGTTGCTGCTCGTTGGGCTGTCGGCACACCGGCCAGATGGGAGCTACAGGAGCGTCCCGGCCAGTTCACGCCAGGCTTCGGTGGGTAGGGCTCGTGGCTCGGATTGCAGGACCTGGACGCACACATGGCTCGCCCCGGCGTCGAGATGATCGCGCACCCGTACGGCAATGGTATCGGGGGTGCCCCAGACCACGATGGCGTCGACCACCCGGTCGCTCGCAGCGGTGAGTTCCTCCTCGGTGAAACCGAGCCGCATCAGGTTGTTGGCGTAGTTCGGCAATCCGAGATAGATGGCCATGTTCTTGCGGGCGATCTCCCGGGCAACGGTGGGGTCGGTCTCGAGGACCACCATCTGTTCGGTGGCGACGATCTTGTCGGGACCGACCGCCGCCCGAGCGATCGCCGTGTGCTCGACGGGAACGAAGTAGGGGTGGCAGCCATCGGCCTTCTCGGCCGAGAGTTCGAGCATCTTCGGGCCGAGGGCGGCGAGGACACGGTTGGGTGGTTCCGCCGGTTCCACGCCGGCGAACATCGAGGCATCCATCCGTTCGAGGTACTCGCGCATCGTCGAGAGCGGTTTGGAGTAGTCGTGTTTGCGGACCCACTCGGTCAGGGTGTGGTGGCTGACGCCGAGTCCGAGCAGGAAGCGCCCGTCGTAGGCCTCGTTCAGGGTCTTGCTGGCATTGGCCGTGGTCATGGCATCGCGGGCCCAGATCGACGCGATGCCGGTGGCGATCTTGAGCCGGTCGGTCGCCTCGAGCATCACGGCAGCCGAGACGAAGGGATCCCTCGAGACGGTCTCGGGGATCCACATCGTGGGCCAACCCATGGCTTCCACCTCGGCCACCGTCTCGCGAACCACACCACTGGGGTGGGCGTCGAGGACGCCCTGCCAAATGCCAACCTGTCCGATGTCGATCATGGAGGCGAACCTAATGGCGATCCGGTCCGGCCACCACCGGCCGCTCGCTCCATCGGGCCGGCGCGCACGACGAGCATCACCGATTCCACCATTTCGTCGGCCATCCGTTCCTTGTACGGCATGTCCATACCCATGTCGTACGAGGTGACACCCTCGGCCGACAGGCGACGGATCTCGTGGGATTGCAGCAGGTGGCCGAGTGACAGGTCCCTCACCGAGCGGGCGTAGCTGATCTGCAGTCCCCGGTAGTGGAGGCGACGGACACCGCCGAGGACGTAGCCGACGTCGGTCCCGCCGATCGTGGCGATCACGGCCCGGCAGCGCCCCGACGCCTGCAACCGGCCGATCATCATGCGGTAGAACGAGCTCATCTCGGGTGTCGTGATGCCCTCGCCGTTCTGGCCCTTCCAGCTCGAAGTCTCGACGGTGAGGATCCGCTGGAACAGGTCGGCGTGGTCGTCGACGATCTCGAATTGCACGCCGGCGGCGGCACCGCGCCGTCGGGCGTTGCCCAGGTTGCGTCGGAACTTGGCGCTGCGACGATCCAGCCACGCCTGTGGGCCCTGCGAGAGGTCGATGATCCGCCGACCGATTCCGGCCTTGAGTCCGACGTCACCCAGCCGGGCCAGCTCGGTCGCGACCGGGATGATGTGTTCGCGCCGAGCCGGCAGACCGGGAATGGCCAGGGCCGACCAGGTCGAATCGTCGTGGAGGTGTTGAGCCACCGCCCGGGCCATCGCCGCCGGATCGGGCCCGAGGAGCGGACATGCGAATCCCCAGAGCGGCTCGAGTCCGGCGATCAGCGAGGTTCCCTCCGGTGTCGGGTAGCGGCTCAGCAGGGCGAGTCCCGTCCCGTCGCCGAGCAGCAGCGGCGTGGCCTGGGGTGCGAAGGCCCGGTGCGCCGGGAGGATCCAGTCGGGACCGGAGCACCAGTGGTCGATACCGGGTGTCGCGTCGACGATGGCTTCGATCGCGGCGCCGGAGGTCCCCAACTCGTCGATGGACAGATCGTGCACCAGGGCAGTGTGGTCGACGGAGCGCTGGGATGGAGAAGCGCGACCGCTCACGACGCCGGTGGCGGCGAGACCCCACTCGTGATCGACCCGCACATCGGACAGGAAGCCGCATCAGGTGCAAGGGCGGCGGCGCAGGTCTTGCACTGCCGAACATGGACCACGATGGGCCGGAGCTTCACCACGCGAGCGACGAGCGCCGCGTTGCGTCGCCGTCAACAGGCCAACTGCCGTTGCGAGGCAGAAGCTGCCGATTCGTACACCTTCGGTGTTGTCGAGCAGTGCCGACCCGTGGGTGGTCAGCGCCGCCACAGACCACAGGACCTCGGGCAGTGGCGGTGTGCTGGCAACGCGGCCGAATGGTGTGGGTGGAGCCGAGCGGTCGCAGCGAGACCGATTCCACCGACCACACCGGCCAACGAAGCGGTGATGATCACCGACACGGTCGAATCGATCCCGAGGATCGTGGCCACCAGTATGAGGTGCAGGAGCGACGCGACAGCCGGCGCAACCAGGCGACGTGGCGTGAGCCAGACACGGTCCCGATCAGCGGAACCGATGACGGCCAGCACCAAGACACCGAGTGCGACCCATCCGAGCGTGGCGATCACGACGTCCATGTCAGGCCCTTCCCCCGGTGGCCGCCGTGAATTGTGCAGGCTTCCCGTCCTTCATCCTTCCGACCGTCCCGGCCCGCTTGTAGAGCCGCGGTCTGGCGTAGTCGCGACGTAACCACGAGTACCAGCGATTGACCCACTGCCGGTATTCCACGATTTGGTGACGTGTCAGTGCCGGCAGACCCTGCGCAGCGCGGCGCTCGTCGAACGTCCGGCGTAGTTCTCGGCGAATTCCCCCCCTGAAGACGGACGGGTGGAGGCAATGGAGGACGACGGCATTGCCTCGCTCATCTCGAGCGAACGCCGGTGCCGCGTTCAAGATCTCGGCCCGCTCCTCGATGAGCGAGAGCCTTCGAAGTCTCCGATTCCTTTCGGCGGCTCGGTCGTCGAGAAGGGCTCGACCCAGGAGGTTCGGACCCCACACTCTTCGTTCCCAACGCCGTTGGCGAGTGGCCTTGGAGTGGATGGACCGGTCGTCGTGGTGGTCGAGCACGGGCGGGAGCGATGCCTCCACCTCGTCGGGTGGGTCGACGAACCACCATTCCCCGGGCTCGGTCGGAAACAGTGCAGGGTCGAGTTCGGGCTCGTCCTCGTCTGGCGGCCGCGGCCGCATCGCGGCGGCCGCGGCCGCCACGTTCGCGGCGGCCGTGGCCTGGGCCTCGGCCGTGGCGCGTGCGGCGAGGTCGTCCAAACCGGTCGACGAGCCGGGCGTCTCGACGCCTGGGACGAAGGCGGAGCCGGCTCCGCTCTTCTCGTCGGGCTTCGACCCAGGGGAGTGCTCCCCTGCCGGTGTCTCGTGGGGCTCGGACGAGAAGACCGAAGGATCCACGCTCGGGCCGTTGCCGCTTCGAGCTGCCACCGCGGCGACGGCGGCAGCGGCGGCTGCGGCAATCGTTGTCGCGGTCGCCCGGTTCGTGTTCAGCGCCGAGTCGGCGTCACCGGAACCGGGCGAGTCGGGGTTTGTGTCCGTCTCCCCTGACCCGGCCTCGGTCGACTCGGGTATCGAGGGCGTCGACGCCCGATCGTCGGAGACTTCCGGTCCAACCGATTCGTCGGTCTGGCCCGGTACCACGCCGGGGACCTCGGCTGCATCGACCTGGCCGGGATCCTGGGCGGTATCGGTCGAGTCGGCGGCAACGGAAGGCGGCACGTCAATGGTCGCCGAGAAACGTGAAAGGAAATATTCGATTCCCGACATCGACGAGACATCGGTGTCGGCCGGATCCGCCGTCAGCCCATCAGCGAAGGAGAGCGTCAGCGTCGAGTCCTCGTAGCGGCCCGTGAACTCCGCAGCGCTGCTCATTGCCCGATCGAACGTGCAGAATCGGTTCTCACAGATGTAGCACTCCACGCCACCGCAGTTCGACGGTGACTCCTCCCATTCGCCAGCGGCTCGATAAGAGATCAGCACCGTGCCCAGAAGAGACCATCCGTCGCCGTCAGGGGCCATCTGCCCGTCGGTGATCGTGGCCGACAGGTCGGCATGGCGGAAGGTGTAATCGCCGCAGCCGGTGTCACCGAAGAGGCAACGCCACTGTTCGGTGATCTCCCCGCTGACCGAGCCGGCGGCGAGGTCGAGAACGATCATGCCGCCGAGCACGCCGGGTTCGCCGATGTAGGAGGAAACCCACGACGTCGTGACGGACGGATGGACGATGTTGTTCCCGTTGACATGCCAGGCAATCTGCGTGTCGTGTTCGAGGACGGTTGCGTCGTCGCCGAGGTGGAGCACGATCGCCGTGCCGTCTTGCGAACCCGCAACGTCGGTCGGCCCGGTCAGCAGCAACGACGCCAGCGCGGCCACGACGACCGCGTCTCACTCAAGGGACGGCACCCGAGCCCACCGGCCGAGACCTCTGGCGTGACGGTTTCCACACCGCCGAAACGTTGTCATCGCTCGTGAGTAGGCCATGGTTCGGTCGCCGATCGATTGCCACCGTCAACCGTAGGTCTCTGGGTCAGGTCGCGGCCCGGGCCCAAGGTCCCTCATGATGCCGGCGGCCGGCGAGGAGGATCAGGAGCCGACCGACGTCGTCGAACGGCGCACGACCCGGCCGGGTCGAGCGCCGGTGTGGCGGCCGTCGGCGACCACGGCGATGCCGGAGACCCAGACGTGATCGATACCGGCGGGGGAGTGGTGAGGGTCGTCGAAGGTGCCGCGGTCGATGATGGTGGCGGCATCGAAGGCGACCAGGTCGGCGATGGCGCCGGGTCGGATGACCCCCCGGTCGTGCAGTCCGAATACCGCCGCCGGTCGTCCGGTCATGCGGTGGACGGCCTCGGGCAACGACAGCAGGCCGAGGTCGCGGCTGTAGTGACCGAGCACGCGGGCGAACGTTCCGTAGAGCCGGGGATGCGGTTGGCCATCGAGCGTTGGGAGACCGTCCGACCCGATCATGATCCCGGGGGTGCCGAGGATCGTGCGGACGTCGTCCTCGCTCATGCTGTGGATGACGACGTTGGTGCGCAGGTCGACGGCCACGACGTGATCGGCCGTGGCCGCGGTGTCGAGACCGAGTTCGTCGCCGAGGTCGGCCAGCGAGCGACCGTTCCAGTCGGGTCGATTGGGGCAGGCGGCGATGACCACGTCATGACCACGGAGCGTGGCCACTCGCCGGCCCGACGAGTCGAAGGCGTGCTGCCCGACCAGCGCCGACAGGACGGTGCTGCCGGCGGTGTAGGGGTACTGGTCGGCGGCGACCGGTTGTCCGGCGGCCTGGGCTCGGGCGATCAGATCGAGGGCGCTGCCGACCCGTCCCCAGTTGTTCCGGCCGTTCGCCTTGAGGTGGCTGATCACGACGGCCGCTCCGGCCCGCTGCCCGATCTCGATGGCCTCGGCGATCGAGTCGAGGAGCCCCTCGCCCTCGTCGCGGACGTGGCTCGTGTAGAGCCCGCCGAATCCGGCGACGACGCGGGCCAGGTCGACGAGTTCGTCGGTGTCCGCGAATTTTCCGGGTGGGTAGATCAGCCCAGTCGACAGGCCGAGGCAGCCGGCCTCCATGCCCTCTCGGAGCAGCTCGTGCAGCCGGCGTCGCTCACCGTCGTCCGGTGCCCGCTCGGCTCCGCGCATCACGGCCGCTCGGAGTGTGCCGTGGCCCATCAGCGCCGCGACGTTGACCGACGCCGGATGGGCCTCGAGGTGGGCGAGGTATCCGGCGAATCCATCCCAGGGAGGGAGTTCGGAATCGGGATGGAAGGATTGGGCGACCGCCGAGGCGGCGGCATGGGGAGCGGCTCCCATGCCACAGTTCCCGACGATGCAGGTGGTCACGCCACCCTCGACCTTGAACCCCATCTCGGGATGGAAGACGACGGCGAAATCGTCGTGCGTGTGCGTGTCGATGAACCCCGGTGCCAGGGTGCGACCGTCGAGGTCGAGCCGCCTCGTCTCGGCTGTGGACAACTCGGGGTCGAGCCGGCCGGCCGGTGCCAGGGCGACAATACGGTCGCCCGCGATCGCCACGTCGGCGAACACACCGGGCGCTCCCGTGCCGTCGATCACCTCGGCGCCTCGCAGGATCAGGTCGGCGACGAGACGTGCGGTCATGGTGGCCAACCTAGTGAGCTGGGGACCACCGGGCCAGGCGATCGTGCCCCGGGGCCGGTGCGATCGGTGCCCGGCCATTCGAGGGCAGGGCGACTCCGGATTCGTTCGTCGGTGCCCGGATGCCAATCATCGATCCAATATCGAACAGCGTTTGTCTACACAACGGCGATGGGGGCGCAGAACGCCCTGCGGTGCTGCGTTTGGTGCCAAGCGTCGCCGGCTCCGGCACGACGAACGGGGGCGTACGTTCACGAGGACTCCCTCGGCGCATCCCACCTGTGGTGGGTGTGCCCGACGTTCTCCAACAGCGTTGGGAGACCTGGTGGCACTCGAGACGTCGTGGCGTCCCCGTCCGACGAATCGTCGTTGCCCGGTCTGCGCCGGCCGCCTGTCTCGATCGACGTCGCCTCGATGCGAGGCTCATCGCCCGACGCATTCCGGAGGGTCGTGGCCACGTGTCGGTCGAGTCCGAATCCCGAGTCGATGCGGTTGCGCCGGTTGCCGCCGTGCGGCCGCGCCGTAGCCGCCGTGCGGCCGTGCCGGTAGCCGCCGTGCGGCCGCGCCCGTTGCCGCCGTGCGGCGGTCCACTCGGTCGCAGACCGTTCGCTCGCCGTGGACAACCGCACGGTGGGCGGGCGCTCACCTCACCTGAGGCTCGACTCGAGGTCGAGAGTTTGGGGGCGCGGGATCCGGGGTGCGGACCCGGGTTCTCGTTGCCGGCCGTCCGTCGAGGAATCGTGGCGGAGCTCGGGGCCGGCAGGGGTCCGCCGGACTGCACCCCTCGGGCCGGTACCATGTCGATGGGACCGCCGAGAGAATCGCGCACTCGTGATCGACGAAGACAACGAACAACCGACCCGTGCGCCGACCGATCCCGACGGCGAGCCGGCGTCCGACGACCGTCGCTCCGGTCGGACGTCGCGGCGGCGCGACGACTTCGACGCCATCGGTTCAGGGCTCATCGACTCGCTCGTCGAGCCCGTGGTGTCGGTGGTCCTTCCGACCTACAACGAGGCCGGCAACATCGTGTCGATGCTGCAGCGACTCGACGCGGCTCTGGTCGGGGTGCCACACGAGCTCATCGTGGTCGACGACGACAGTCCCGACGGCACCTCGCGCCTCGCCCAGGACTACGCAGCCGATCACCCCGGAGTGCACGTGATCCGGCGGAGCGCCGAGCGAGGTCTGAGCTCGGCCGTCCTCACCGGGATGCGGGCCGGGCGCGGCGGCGTCCTGGCGGTGATCGACGCCGACGGCCAACACGACGAGTCGATCCTCCCCGAGATGATCGAACGGGTCCTGGCTGGTGCCGACCTGTGTGTCGGAAGCCGAGCCGTCGAAGGTGGCGGCTACGGAGAGTGGTCACACCTCCGACGGTTCGCCAGCTGGACCGCCACCTCGATGGCGCAGGTCCTGCTCGGAATCAACGTGACCGATCCGATGAGCGGCTTCTTCGTCGTCTCCCGAGCTCACTACGAACGGCTCGAGGGACGGGTCAACCCCCGAGGGTTCAAGATCCTCCTCGAGTTCCTGAGCCGGTCCGACCCCGTGACCGAAGAAGTCGGCTATGTCTTCCGCAATCGTGAACACGGCGAGACCAAGCTGTCGGGCTCGGTGGTCCTGGCCTATCTGCTGGCCCTGATCGAGTTGCGCTTCGGTCTGGTGGTCTCGGCCCAGTTCGTCCGCTATGCGCTGGTCGGGTCACTCGGTCTGGTCGTCAACCTGGTCACCTTCTTGGTGGCGACCGCACTCGGGGCCGGCCCGATTCTCGCCGTGGTCCTGGGGATCCAGGCCTCGATCGTCTTCAACTTCACCGGGCACAACCGCTTCTCGTTCACGCCGACGACCTACCGTGGGATCCGGGCGTTGGGTGGGCTGGCGGTCTACCAGTTCTTCAGCTTCTACGGGCTCTTCGTGCAGGCCGCGGTCTTCTTCGCCATCAAGGACCCGATCGCCGAACGCGTCGACGGTGAGCTCATGGCGGGCGGTGTCGCCAACGCCATCGCCGTGGCGATGGCGGCGGGTGCGAACTATCTGATGCACGAGCGGTTCACATGGGGACGTCTGGGTCTCGAATTGGCGCGCCCGCGACGGACCGAGGACTGACCGAGCCGACGATTCGGTGAGAACCCCTCAGTCTCGGACGGCCTCGCGCCGATATGAGGCTGGTGAGCAGAAGCGGGCGAAATCTCCTGGCGTGCCTGGTATCGGTCCTGGTCGCAGCGTCGACGCTGGTCGTCGCGCCGTCCCAGGCAGGCGCGGCCAACCCGGCACCGGTCCTCACGACCTTCGTTCCGATCCCCGAAAACGACATCCGTGACGCGCTGGTCGCCATGGCCGCCACCTCCGGACTGACCATCGGGAATCAGATCCAGACGACCATCTCGATCACCGTCGCCAGCGACGGGGCCTTCCTGTACTACGACCACTGGGAAGACGGGTTCGAGGCCGATATCGCCAATCCGAGCCAGTCGACGACCCAGGTCTGGGGCGACGGCAACGCCGCCAACGGGGCGCCTCCGGGTTTCGCCTCCGACACGCTGCAAGCCGGTTCGGTCATCGTGCTCGACAACGGCGGTGCGATCTCGACGCCCCGGGTCGCGTCGCAGCAGCGCTTCGACGGTGGCGACAAGGTGGCGTCCAACCGCGGCTTCGCGCTGACCAGAGCTGGTTGGGAGACCACGTACGGCACCCTGCACGCCGGTGCGGTCTCGGCCTACGACACGACTCGGTTCGGCCGGAACTTCACGTTCCCGGTCGGGCAGAACATCGATTCGAACGAGGCGTTCGAGTACGCGGGCCTGTCGGTCATGGCGGCCCAGGACGGAACTGTTGTTCGCATCGACGCCAACGGTGACGGCACGATCGACCGGACCGTCACCCTCGATCAGGGACGGGCGACCTTCGTGAACGGCGGAATCTCGGCCGGCGGCACCTTGACCGCCAGTGCGCCGGTCGACGCATATCTGATCACGGGCGACATCGGCGCCACGTTCGAAGGTCGCTGGTACGAGCTGTTCCCCGACTCGTTGCTGAGCGACACCTACGTCGCGGCCACGGGCACGACCGAGGTCGGCACCGAGGTCGCCATCTTCTTCTTCAATCCGTCCAGACAGGCGATCACGATCGACATCGATCTGGCCACCGGACCGACCAGCGTGTCGGTACCGGCTCGCGGCTCGGCTTCGTACCTGCTTCCGGTCGGGAGTGGGGGCCGATTCCGTTCGCCAGGCCACCCGTTCCACGCCGTCTCGGCGACCGGGGCCTTCGGCTCCAACTCGTCGGAGAACGACTGGGGCTACTCGCTGGTGCCCGAACAGCTCCTCACCACGGGGGTGATCGTCGGCTGGGGACCAGGAGCCTCCGACGGGGTGTCGAACATGAGCCCGGTCTGGGTGGCGCCGCTCGCCGACACCACGGTCTTCGTCGACTACGACGGTGATCCGTCGAACGGGTACGACGTGGCCCGGGCGGTGCGAGCCTACGAGTCGGCAACGTTCTACGATCCCGACGGTTCGATGACCGGGGCTCGCCTCTACACCACGGACGGCACACCCATCACGGCCGCGTGGGGCCAGGATCCGCTGACCGCCAGTCCGGGTGCTCCGGCCCTCGATCTGGGCTCGGCGATCATGCCGTCGACGGCGCTCGTGATCGACAAGTCGGCGGTACTGCAGGTCGACGCCGACGCGGACGGCCTCATCGGTCCCGGCGACACCCTGCGCTTCACCGTCGACGTGCTCGATGCCGCGGCGCTGGCCTTGACCAACACCCGGGTGGTCGACGTCCTGCCCTCCGAGCTCGACTACGTCCCGGGTTCATCGCGTCTCGACGGGGCCGTCATCGCCGACGATGTCTCGGGGACCCCGTTCCCGCTCGACGGGGCCGGGTACACGGTTCCGCTCATCACCGCCGGGGGCAACGCCCGGTTCACGTTCGACACGGTTCTGTCCGAGCAGTGGCCGCTCCTGCAGACGCAACTCCAGAACCGCGTCACCGCAACGGCGAACGAGGCGTCCGGTTCCGACTCGATCGAGTTGCCGGTGCAGATCGCGTCTCTGGGCATCGAGAAGCGCAGCAACGCAACCGGTCCGGTACGCCCGGGCGACTCGGTGGACTTCTCCGTCAGCATCGGCAATGCCGGGACCATCGTGGAAACCGGTGTCGGGATCACCGACGTCCTGCCGGCCGGCCTCGCCCTGACGAACGCCACGCTGACGAGCTTCGTGGATGGTTCGAGCGGCGCCGCCCTCGACTCGTTCCCGGCCGCGAGCTTCTCGAACTCCAACGGCTCGTTGCCCTGGGCCACCCCCTGGACCGATGTGGACTCCGGCGGGGCGGGGGTTGCCTCCGGTGACGTGCGCGTCGTCAGCTTCGGTGGCAGCCAACGACTGCGGGTTCGCAATGCGCTCAACTCGGCCCGGCGGACCTTCGATGCCTCCACCTACGAGCGCCTCACGCTCAGCTTCGACTACTCCCGTCAGAGCCTCGACGACGCGACCGAGCACGTGGCCGTCCAGGTCTCCCGCAACGGCGGTGCCGCCTGGACCGAGCTCGCACAGTTCGCGGGCCCCAGCACCGATGCCGGATTCCTGACGGCAAGCTACGACCTCAGCGCCTTCGCCAACTCGTCGGTGATCGTGCGGTTCGTCGGCTCCGCGACGCTCGAGTCCGACGACACCGTCTACATCGACGAGGTCAGGATCTCTGCGCTCGAACGCAACCAGACCACGGTGTCGGCCGGCACCGGTCCGATCTTCGCGTCGGGGCTCGACCTCTATCCGGGTGAGACGGCGACCGTCTTGCTTTCGACCACCATCGACGCGAACGTCCCCGACGGGGCACGGGAGATCGTCAACACGGCGTCGGTCACCAGTGACACCTCCGGGCCCCGTGAGGCACTGACCCGGCTTTCCGTGGCGCCCGGGTCGATCGGTGATCGGGTCTTCGCCGACATCGACGGCGATGGCATCCAGGACGGCACCGAGTCGGGCATCGAGGGCGTGACCGTCCGGCTGTACGACGGCGCCGGGACGCTGCTCGACACACGATCGACCGATGTCAACGGCGACTATCGGTTCGTCGACCTCGCCTCGGGTGACGTTCGCGTGGCGATCGACACGGCCAGCCTTCCGGCCGGGACGGTCACGCCGACCACCGACCGCGACGGAGTGCTCGACGACGAGACCCTCGTGGCCCTGGGGATCGGCGAGGACGTCGACGACGCCGACTTCGGCTATCAGCCCCTGGGGGTGATCGGTGACATGGTCTTCGCCGACGACGACGGCGACAGCACACTGGGCGCGGGCGAGTCCGGTCTCGCCGGGATCAGGATCGAGTTGCTCGACGGGTCGGGAACCCTGGTCGACTCGACGACGACCGACGGAGCCGGCTTCTACTCCTTCGCCGATCGGCCGGCCGGTTCGTACGTCGTCCGCGTCGATGTCTCGACCCTGCCCTCCGACACCACGACCCAGTCGGCCGATCCCGACGCGATCGTGGACGCCCAGACCGTCGTCGTGCTGACCCCTGGCGGGTCGGTGACCGATGCCGATTTCGGTTTCCAGCCGTTGGGCTCGATCGGTGACGTCGTCTTTGCCGACATCGACGCAGATGGCCTCCGGGCCGGTGGCGAAGACGGTCTCCCCGGTATCGGGATCGAACTGCTCGACGGCGCCGGTGCCGTGGTCGACACCACGACGACCGCCGCCGACGGGTCCTACCGTTTCGAAGCGCTGCCGGCAGGCAAGTACACCGTGCGCGTCGACGTCTCGACCCTGCCGGTGCGAACCACGACGGCAACGATCGACCGGGACGGCTCCCTGGATCACGAGACCACGATCCTGCTCGGACCGGGTCAGGATGTCGACGACGCCGACTTCGGTTATCAACCTCTCGGCTCGATCGGTGACTCGTTGTTCGCCGACCATGACGGGAACGGATCGCGCCGCATCGGTGAGCCCCCGTTGGTCGGTGTCAGGCTCGAGCTGCTCGATGTCGGAGGTGCCGTGATCGGTACCGCCGTCACCGACGCCGCCGGACGCTACCGGTTCGATGATCTGGCCACCGGTGACTACACGGTACGCGTCGACGTCACGACGCTGCCGGCCCGTACGGTCACCCCGACGACGGATCGAGACGGTGTCGCCGACGGCGAGACCTTCGTGTCGCTCGCTCCGGGCGAGGTCGTCGACGACGCCGACTTCGGGTTCCAGCCGCTCGGGTCGATCGGCGACAGGGTCTATCGAGACGACGACGGCGATGGCGCCCAGGATCCCGGTGAGCCGGGGCTGGCGGGTGTGGTCGTGGAGCTTCTCGACGCTTCCGGGGTGGTGATCGGCACCGAGACCACCGATGCCGCCGGCGATTACCGCTTCGACGATCTCCCGACCGACGACTACACCATTGTCGTCTCGGCGGCGACCTTGCCGACCGGTGTCACCACGGCGACGGCCGACCGTGACGCGGTCCCCGACGGTTCGACCCTCGTCTCGTTGGCTCCGGCGCAGGTCGTCGGCGACGCCGACTTCGGGTTCCAGCCGCTCGGGTTCATCGGTGACCGCGTCTTTGCCGATTTCGACGGTGACGGGTCCCAGGACCCCGGTGAGCCCGGTCTGTCCGGGGTGACCGTCGAACTCCTCGACGCCTGGGGGGCTCGGTCCGCCACGGCGACCACCGATGCGTCGGGCGGGTACGGTTTCGCCGGCCTTCCGATCGGTACGTACACCGTGCAGGTCGATGTGACCAGCCTCCCGCCCTCGACCACCGGCCAGACCGCGGACCCCGATGCCGTGATGGACGCCCGCCACGAGGTCATCCTCCTTCCCGGGGCGTCGGTCACGACGGTCGACTTCGGTTTCCAGCCGCTCGGCTCGATCGGTGACACCGTGTTCGCCGATCACGACGGGGACGGGGTCCAGGACCCGGGCGAGCCGGGTCTCGCCGGCGTGACCGTCGGGCTGTTCTCCCCCGCCGGCGCGGCACTGACTTCGGCAACCACCGACGCCACCGGCCGCTACCGGTTCGATGCCCTGCCGACCGCCGACTACGAAGTCCGGATCGACTCGGGCACCCTGCCGACCCGAACCACGACCGCGACCACCGATCGCGACGCCGTCCCCGACGGGGCGACGACCCTCACCCTGGCGCCCGGCGCAGCCATCGTCGACGCCGACTTCGGGTATCAGCCGCTCGGCTCCATCGGCGACACCGTCTACGCCGATCTGGACGGTGATGGTGTCCGGTCGTCGGGTGAGCCGGGGTTGGACGGCGTCACCGTCGACCTGCTGGACGCCAGTGGCGTCACGATCGCCTCGATCGTCACGGCCGGCGGCGGAACCTATGTCTTCTCCGACATCCCGACCGCGGACTACACGATCCGCGTCGACGCAACGACGCTCCCGGCGAACACCACGACCCAGACCGACGATCCCGACGGCACGAACGATGGTCGGACCACCCTCACGCTCGCACCGGGTGGCCTCGTGACCGACGCCGATTTCGGCTATCGGCCGCTCGGTTCGCTCGGCGACCTCGTGTTCACCGATCTCGACGGCGACGGCACACAGGATGCCGGCGAACCGGGGCTGCCCGGCGTGATCGTCGAGTTGCGGGATGGTTCCGGCTCGCTGCTGTCCAGTGCGGTCACCGACGCTTCGGGGTCGTACCGGTTCCCCGACCTGGCGGCCGGCACCTACGAGGTCCGGATCGAGGATTCGACGCTGCCCGCGAGCACAACGACCCCGACGACCGATCGTGATGGCGTCCTCGATGGCTCGACGGTCCTGACGCTGGTTTCCGGCCAGATCGTCGACGACGTCGACTTCGGTTATCAGCCGTTGGGTGCCATCGGCGACACCGTCTACGCCGATCTCGACGGCAACGGCTCGCAGGATCCGGGTGAGCCGGGACTGCCTG
The DNA here is from genome assembly GCA_963700755.1 of uncultured Acidimicrobiales bacterium. GTDB lineage: Bacteria > Actinomycetota > Acidimicrobiia > Acidimicrobiales > SZUA-35 > JBBQUN01. Next base: position 765,812 of record CAVOYW010000008.1, on the reverse strand, counting down.
GGGTCACGGTCGAGCTGCTCGACGCCGGCGGCACGCTCCTGGCAACGACATCGACCGGCTCCGGAGGGGCCTACTCGTTCCCCGGTCGCCCGGCCGGCAGCTACGCCGTTCGGATCGACACGTCGTCGTTGCCGTCGACCACGGTCACACCGACCGGAGATCGCGACGGCGTGCTCGACGGACAGACGGTCGTGACCCTGGGTGCCGGCTCGTCGATCGACGACGCCGACTTCGGGTTCCAGCCGCTGGGTTCGATCGGTGACACGGTCTTCGCCGACGACGACGGTGACGGCGTGCAGTCTCCCGGCGAGCCGGGCCTGGCCGGGGTGACGGTCGACCTGCTCGACGGGTCGGGTGCGGTGCTGTCGACGACGATCACCAACGGTTTCGGCCACTACAGCTTCGGCAGCCTCCCGGGTGGCACGTTCACGGTTCGCATCGACGTGTCGACGCTGCCGACGAACGCCACCACGGCGACCGCGGACCTCGACACCGTTTTCGACAACGAGACGACGGTGGTCCTTCCGGCCGGGGGAGCGGCCTCGACCGCCGACTTCGGCTATCGGCCGGTCGGCTCGATCGGTGACACCGTGTTCGCCGATGACGATGGCAACGGATCCCAGGACATCGGTGAATCGGGCCTGGCCGGGGTGATCGTCGAGCTCCTCGACGGGTCCGGTGTGTTGATCAGGTCGGCATCGACCGACGGGTCCGGGGCCTATTCCTTCGACGGACTCGTCTCGGGCTCGTACACGGTGCGCGTGGTCGCTGCCACGTTGCCGTCGACGACCACGACACCGACGGTCGATCGCGACGCCGACTCCGACGGTTCGACGATGGTGCTGCTGGCCTCGGGCGCGACGATCGACGATGCCGACTTCGGCTATCAGCCGTTGGGTTCGATCGGTGACACGGTGTTCGCCGACGACGACGGCGATGGAAACCAGACTTCCGGTGAGCCAGGTCTGGCCGCGGTGTCGATCGAGCTGCTCGACGGCTCGGCCTCGACGATCGCGACGACGACCACCGATGCCGTCGGGGCCTATCGCTTCGACGGGCTCGCCACCGGCACCTACACCGTGCGAATCGACGTGTCGACGCTCCCGGCGTGGACGACGACCGCAACCGCCGATCGCGATGGCCTGCTCGACGACCGGACGACGGTGGCCCTGGCGCCGGGTGAGTCGGTCACGGATGCCGATTTCGGCTACCAGCCGTTGGGTTCGATCGGCGACACGGTGTTCGCCGACGGCGACGGTGATGGAACCCAGACCCCCGGTGAGCCCGGTCTGGCCGGCGTCTCCGTCGAACTGCTCGACGGTGCCGGAGCGGTCATTGCGACCGCCATCACCGATGCCGGTGGCGGGTTCCGGTTCGACGGACTCCCGGCGGGCTCGTTCTCGATCCGCGTGGTCACGGCGAGCCTGCCGGCCGACACCACGACGGCGACCGCCGACCGGGACGGCATCCCCGACGGCATCACCTCGCTCGTGCTTGCGCCCGGCGGCGTGATCGACGATGCCGACTTCGGCTATCAGCCGCTGGGCTCGATCGGTGACACGATCTTCGCCGACCTCGATGGTGACGGCTCGTTCGACCTCGGTGAACCCGGCCTGGACGGTGTGACGATCGAACTCCTCGACGTCGGCGGCCTCGTGATCGCAACGACGACCACCGATGCCGCCGGTCGGTATCGCTTCGACGGACTTCCTGCCGCGGCCTACACGGTGCGGGTCGATGGGTCGTCGCTGCCGGCCGACACCACGACGCCAACGGCGGACCGCGACGGCGTGTTCGACGGGGTCACCTCGCTCACCCTCGGCCCTGGGGTCGTGATCGACGACGCCGACTTCGGATTCCAGCCGCTGGGCTCGATCGGCGACACCGTGTTCGCCGATCACGACGGGAACGGAATCCAGACGGCGGGCGAGCCGGGACTGGCCGGCGTGTCGGTCGAACTGATCGATGTTGCCGGGACGGTTCTCGCAACGACGACGACCGGCCCAGCCGGTTCCTACTCGTTCGCGGCGCTGCCCGTCGGTTCCTACACCGTGCGAGTCGACGTGTCGACACTGCCGGGCAACACGCGGACACCGACCGCCGATCGTGATGGCGTCTTCGATGCCGCAACGACGGTGGCCCTGCCGGCCGGCTCGTCGATCCTGGACGCCGACTTCGGGTTCCGCCCGGTCGGTTCGATCGGTGACACCGTCTTCGCCGACGAGGACGGCGACGGGGTGCAGACGACCGGCGAGCCAGGCCTGCCTGGCGTCGCACTCGACCTGCTCGACGACGGCGGGTCGGTTCTCGCCTCGACCACGACCGACGTGACCGGCGGCTATCGCTTCGACGCCCTTCCCGCCGCGGACTACCGCGTCCGAGTCGACGTGTCGACGCTGCCCACCAACACCCGTTTGCAGACCGCTGATCCTGATGGAACCCCCGACGATGCCACCGACGTGACGCTGGCCCCCGGAGCGGTCGTCGGCACGGCCGACTTCGGCTACCGGCCGCTCGGTTCGATCGGTGACGAGGTGTACGCCGACGACAACGGCGATGGTGATCGCGACGCGACCGAGACCGGGCTGGCCGGCGTCAGGGTCGAGCTGCGCAGCGGCGCAGGCGGCCTCATCGACTCCGCGGTCACCGATGCCTCCGGTCGGTACGTGTTCTCCGATCTCGTCGGCGGTGACTACCTCGTCCGCATCGATGCCGCCACGCTGCCGCTCAACTCGACGACGCCGACCGGCGATCGGGACGGCGTTGCCGACGGCAGTACCGCACTGACGCTGGGAGCCGGCGAGGCAGCCGTCGACGTCGATTTCGGATTCCGGCCGCTCGGCTCCATCGGGGACGTCGTGTTCGCCGATCTCGACGGCAACGGCCTTCGTGACCCGGGTGAGACGGGCATCGGAGGGGTCACGCTCGAGCTGCTCGACGCCGCCGGCTCCACGATTGCGTCGACCGTCACCGATGCCTCCGGCGTCTACGGCTTCGATGCTCTCGTCGGCGGCATCTACACGGTCCGGGTCCTGGGTGCGTCGCTGCCGACCGGGCATGACCACCCCACGGTCGATCGCGACGCAGTCGCCGATCGTGAAACGCTCGTGATCCTGGCGCCGGGTCAGTCCGTTGCCGACGCCGACTTCGGCTTCCAGCCCCTCGGGTCGATCGGCGACCTGGTGTTCGCCGATCTCGACGGCAGGGGTTTCCCGGGCCCCGGTGAGCTCGGTCTGGGCGGGGTCGACGTCGAGTTGGTGAACGGGACGGGTGCGACCGTTGCCGTCGCGACGACCGATGGCACGGGCCGCTACCGGTTCGGCGATCTCCCGTCCGGCGACTACACGATCCGCGTCGTTGCCTCGACCCTGCCGTTGCGAACCGGGACCGCGACAGGGGATCGTGACCTGGTCGCCGACGGTGTCACCTCCCTGACTCTGGGGGCCGGCGCAGTGGTCGACGACGCCGACTTCGGCTTCCAACCGCTGGGTTCGATCGGCGACCTCGTGTTCGCCGACGTCGACGGCGATGGTGTCCGGGACACCGACGAACCCGGCCTGGCCGGTGTGACCGTCGAACTGTTCGACGATCTCGGTGTGTTGGTCGACTCGACCGCCACCGACTCCGTGGGCGCCTACGGCTTCGGCGATGTTCCGTCCGGCTCCTACACGGTCCGGATCGACGGCACGACCCTTCCCGCCGGTACCACCACCCCGACGATCGACCGTGACGGTTCGGCCGACGGCGAAACGGTCCTGGTGCTCGGCCCGGCCGAGGTGATCATCGACGCCGACTTCGGCTTCCAACCCCTGGGTGCCATCGGTGACCTCGTGTGGGCCGATGTCGATGGTGACGGGCTTCGCGATCTCGGAGAGCCCGGGCTTTCGGGTGTGACCGTTCGCCTCCTCGATGCAGGCGGTCTGGAGCTGGCGACCCGGACCACCGACGGATCCGGTGGCTATCTCTTCGCCGGCCTCGCCGCCGGTGACTACGTGGTTCGGATCGACGAGTCGAGCCTTCCGGCTTCGACCACGACGCGAACGTCCGATCCCGATGGCGTGGTCGACGGCGCAACGTTGGTGCCGCTGCTCCCGGCGGCGGTCGTGGTGACCGCCGACTTCGGCTACCAGCCCCTCGGGTCGATCGGTGACACGGTGTTCGCCGATGTCGACGGCAACGGCGTTCAGGGCGTCGGCGAGCCGGGCCTGGCGGCGGTGGTGCTGGAGCTCCTCGACGCAGGCGGTTCGGTGATCGCAACGACCACGACGGATGCGCTCGGGGCCTATCGCTTCGACGGTCTGACCGGGCGCGACCACACCGTTCGGGTCGATGCGTCGACCCTGCCCGTGAACACGACGACGGCGACCGCCGATCGTGACGGGACGGCCGATGGTGCGACGACGGTGTCGCTCGCGCCGGGCCAGGACGTCGACGACGCCGATTTCGGGTTCCAGCCCCTCGGGTCGATCGGTGACACCGTCTACGCCGACGACGATGGCAACGGCAGCCAGGATGTCGGCGAACTCGGGCTCGGGGCCGTGACCGTGGAGCTCCTGGATGGATCCGGGACCGTCGTCGCGTCGACCGACACCGACGCGAGTGGCTCCTATTTCTTCGCCGGTCTGCCGGCGGCCACTTACACGGTTCGGGTCGTGACCTCGACGCTGCCGGCATCGACGACGACGGCGACCGGCGACCGTGATGGGGTGCTCGATGGTTCGACCTCGTTGACGCTGGCGCCCGGCGAGGCCGTGACCGACGTCGACTTCGGCTTCCAGCCGACCGGCACCATCGGCACGACCATCTTCGGTGATCTCGACGGCAACGGCGTCCAGGACGTGGGCGACGACGGTCTGGGCGGGGTGGCGGTCGACCTCTTGGACGACACGGGTACCGTGATCGCCTCCACCGTCACCAACGGCTTCGGCAACTACAGCTTCGGATCGTTGTCGGCCGGGACGTACTCGGTACGGGTCGACGGATCCACGCTCCCGGCGACGACCACGACGCCCACGGCCGATCGTGATGGTGTGTTCGATGGGCGAACCACCGTGGGGTTGGCACCGGGTCAGGCCGTCGACGACGTCGACTTCGGGTTCCGTCCGCTGGGTTCGATCGGTGACACCGTGTTTCGTGACGATGACGGCGATGGAACCCAGGACGCATCCGAGCCCGGCCTCGCGGCCGTCACCGTCGAGCTCCTCGACGGGGCCGGAACGGTGGTGAGCAGCGTCCTCACCGATGCCACGGGCACCTACTCGTTCCCTGGCCTTGGTGCCGGCTCGTACACGGTCGTGGTGGACGCGGCGACTCTGCCGCCCGGGAACACCACACCGACAGCCGATCCCGATGTGGTGCCGGATGGACGGACCACGCTGAACCTGGCGCCGGGAGAACTCGTCGTCGATGCCGACTTCGGGTTCCAGCCCCGTGGGGCGATCGGCGATCTGGTGTTCGCCGATCTCGATGGTGATGGGATCGCCGACGTCGGCGAGCTCGGGCTGGCCGGTGTGACGCTCGAGCTGCTCGACGGCTCGGGAGCGGTTCTGGCCTCGACGACGACCGACGCCACGGGCGCCTACCGGTTCGATGACCTGCCGGTCGGTGATCACACGATCCGGGTCGACATCACGACCTTGCCGCCCGGAACGACGGTTCCGACCGTCGACCGTGACGGTGTCGCCGACTCGATCACCATCGTGACCCTGGGCCCGGCCGAGGTGGTCGACGACGCCGACTTCGGTTTCGTGCCGCTCGGCTCGATCGGTGACCTCGTCTTCGGCGACGACGACGGCAATGGCTCGTTCGACACCGGTGAGAGCGGGCTGGCCGGTGTGACCGTCGAACTCCTCGACGGAAGCGGCGCAGTCATCGCCGCGACCGCGACCGACGCGGCGGGCGCCTACCGCTTCGATGCCCTGCTCGCCGCCGGCTACACGGTGCGGGTCGACACGACGACGCTGCCGGTCGGGGTCTCGACGGCAACGGTCGATCGTGACGCCGTGCCCGATGGGGAAACGACCCTGACCCTCGATCCGGCGGCCGTGATCGATGACGCCGACTTCGGGTTCCGAACTCGTGGCGCCATCGGCGACCGGGTCTTCCGCGACGACAACGGCAACGGCGTTGCCGATGCCGGCGAGCCGGGAATCGCGGGCGTCGTGCTCGAGTTGCTCGATGGCACCGGGGCCGTCGTCGCCGCGACGGCCACCGACGCAGACGGCGCCTATCGATTCGACTCCCTCCTTCCCGGTGTTCACGTCGTGCGGGTCGATGTCGCCTCGTTGCCGGTTGGCACGACCACCCAGACCGCGGATCGCGACGCCGTGCTCGATTCGTCGACGACGGTGACCCTCGTGGCGGGTGAGGTCGTGACCGACGCCGACTTCGGCTACCGCGCCTTCGGTTCGATCGGGGCGACGGTCTGGTCCGACCCCGATGGCGACGGTTCCCGCAATGCCGGAGAACCGGCGATTCCGGGTGTCACGATCGAACTGCTCGATGCCTCGGGTGTCGTCCTGGCAACGACCATGACCGATCTCGACGGGAACTACCTCTTCGACTCGCTTCCCGCGGCGACGTATGTGGTCCGGGTCGACACGTCGACCCTGCCGGTCGACACCACGACGCCGACCGCCGACCTCGATGGTGTCCTCGACGGATCGACGTCGATCGCCCTCGGCGTCGGTGAGGCCGTTCGCACGCCGTCATTCGGGTTCCGACCCCTGGCGGTGATCGGCGACACGGTCTGGTTCGATCGCAACGGTGACGGCCTCGAGGACGCCGGTGAGATCGGGGTGTCGGGCGTGACGCTCGAGCTGCTCGACGCCGCCGGCGCGGTCGTCGCCACGACCGTCACCGACGGATCGGGTCGCTACCGGTTCGGTGGTCTGGTCGCCGGGGACTACACGGTACGAATCGATGTGGCGACGCTTCCGTCGTCGGCGTTGTCGCCGACGTCCGACGCCGACGGTGTCCCCGATCATCGGGCCTCGGTCACCGTTGCCGTCGGTGAGATCGTGGATCGAATGGACTTCGGCTACCTGCCGGCTCCCGACACCGGCGACGTGGCGGTCGTGGTCTACGCCGATCTCGACCGTGACGGTGTGATGAACAACGGCGACACGGGTCTCGACGGCGTGGTCGTTCAGCTCGTGGATGGTGCCGGTGCGGTCCTTGCCGAGACCACGTCCGGACCGGACGGAGCCGCCTCGTTCACCGGCCTCGCCCCCGGCCCGTACACCGTGCGGATCGTTCCGGAGACGCTGCCGTCGGGTGTCCGCAATCAAACCGAGGATCCCGATGCCGTCGTCGATCACGCGTCGTCGGTCACGGTGGTGGCCGGCGCCGTCGATGGTCCTTCGGTCTTCGGGTACGCGCCCGACCCCGAACCCGTCGGTTCGATCGACGGGACGATCTTCGACGACCTCGATCGCGACAGTGCGCCCGGCCCCGATGAGCTGCCGGTGACGGGTGTGGTCGTCATCCTCTACGACGGTGCCGGTGTCGAACTGCGACGGACGACCACCGACACCGACGGTCGGTACGGCTTCGTCGACCTACCGCTCGGTCCGTATCAGGTCGAGGTCGTGCCACCGGTCGATCGTGAGCTGAGCCCGCCGTCGAACGTCGACGGTGAGTCGGAGTTCGGTGCCGATCGGCGCTCGGGTGTCGTGTTGACGGCGAACGGTCAGGTCGAGCTGGTGTGGGGTGGTCTGGTGGCGCTGCAACCCAACGGGGGAACGACGACCCTGCCACCGACGACCCTGCCACCGACGACCCTGCCACCGACGACCCTGCCACCGACGACCCTGCCACCGACGACCCTGCCACCGACGACCCAGCCGACATCGATCCCGCCGACCACCAGTCGGGACTCGGCCGGGATCAGTCCGCAGGTGGGGGACTCGGCCCAGATCGAACGACCGGTTGGCGCTGGTGTCGATTCGCCGCCGACCGGTTCACTGGCGTTCACCGGAAGTGATGTCGGATTCCTCGTCGCCGTTGCCGGGTGGCTGCTCGCCATCGGTGTTGGGCTCGTGCTCGTCGCCCGGCGGCGTCGTCCCGACGTCGCCTGAGTCCGTCCTTCGGAGCGCGAACACGGGAACGATGCGGCCGGAACGGCGCTCGTACTCGATGATGCGAGGCCACACCCGGCAGAGCTCAGACCATCGCCGGGCGCGCTCGTCGCCATCCAGTTCGCGGACCTCGACGGCCGACTCGATCCGGTCGACCACCACCCGGGCTGCGCTGCCGGCCTGCAGGTTCGCCACCCAGTCCGGCACCATGGTCTGCCCGGCGGCGCCGCCCACCACGAGCACGGTGGTGGCGTCGAGTCGACGGTGGGCGAGCACGGTCCGGCGAGGCCTTCCCGTTCGCCGTCCCGTGGTCTCGAGCACCAGTACCTCGGTGCGGAGCAGGACCGACACGATGCTTCGGCCGGTGCGCCGGACCAGGGCCACCTCGACCCGGCTCAGTCCTCGGCGGAGGAACCTGGTTCGAGGACTCGTCATCAGGCTCATGTCAGCGCAGCGACGAACTCGCAGAGCCGGTCGAGCTCGGCTTCGTCGTTGTAGTAGTGGGGCGAGGCCCGAGTCATCATCGGCCGTCGCGCCGAGGTCGACGACTGCCATGGGCTCGGCGAGGCCAGACTCACGTTGATCCCGGCCTCCCCCGCTCGGGCCTTCACCTCGGTTCCGTCGAAGCCCTCGACGTCGAACGTGACGATGCCGCTCAACCGTTCACCCCGGTCACGCACCACGACCCGGTCGATGGAACCCAGCCCGGTGCGTAGCCGCCGGGCCAGCAGGCCGACTCGTTCGGCGATGGCATCGAGGCCGAGATCCAGCGCATAGTCGATGGCGACGCCGAGCCCGGCCTTGGCCGCGAAGTTGGACTCGAACAGCTCGAACCGCCGCGCCGTCGGCGCCGGCTCGTAGTGCGCGGCCGAGGTCCACTCGGCCGAGTGGCCGTCGATGAAGCCTGGCGGCTCCAGTCGGTCGAGAGTGCCCGAGGACACGTAGAGCATCCCCGTGCCCCGAGGGCCCCGGAGGAACTTGCGGCCGGTGAAGCTCAAGAAGTCGCACCGCAGCCGTTCGACGTCGAGTTCGAGCTGTCCGACCGACTGGCACGCATCGAGGAGGTAGAAGGCGCCGATCGACTCGGCGATCGTGCCGACGGCTTCGGCCGGATTCACCAGGCCGTTGTTGGTCGGGACATGGGTGAGCGCGACGAGTTTCACCCGTTCGTCGGCCGCGGCGCGCAGGGCCTCGACGTCGACCTGACCGTGTCGGTCGTCGGGGATCACGATCACCTCGACACCACGGGCCTTCGCCTGCATCAGCCCGAAGGCGTTGGAGACGTACTCGGCCCGGTCGGTGAGCACCCGGTCGCCGCGTGTCAGCGGAACGGCCGTGAACGCCCGCCACCATGCCTCGGAGGCGTTGGTGGTCAGGGCCAGTTCGTCGGCGTTGCAGTTCAGCAGCCGGGCACCGGCTCGGTAGACCCGCCCGAGGCGTTCGGTCTCGCGGTCGGCGGTCTCGTAACCGCCCCGTGTGGACTCCAGGCGGAGATAGTCGATCATCTCGTCGACGACCGCCTGGGGTGGTAGGGCGGCCCCGGCGTTGTTCAGGTGGACCACCGAGCGGCAACCCGGTGTATCGGATCGGACGGCGTCGATGTCGATGGCAGGCACGTCGATGAGGGTAAACGACCGGGCAGCCGGGCCGGGTCGGTTTCCCGGGGCTACGAGCGGGCGAGCGGTTCGGCCAGGAGGCGGGTGAAGTCGACGGCTGCGTCGGGTCCGAGATGGGTGAAGTCGACGAACGACGAATCGTCGGTCGGCCCGATCGAGGTGATGACCTCGACATCGAGCGCCTCACCGAGCGCCGCGATCGTGTCGGTCACCAGCTGTTGTTGTTCGGGCCCGCCGGGATAGAGCCGGCGGAATCGATCGGGCACCGGCAGCTCGACGAACACGACCTCGATTCCGTCCCGACGCAGGGCATCGACCGTTCGGGCGATCGCTGCGAGGTCGTCACGGTCGAGTTGGAACGGGGTGATGCGCCGCGCCATCTCCTGGGCGTGACCGATGCCGGTTGCGCTTGCGAAGTTGGTGCGCTCGCCGTCGGGTCCGACCTCGGCTTCGGCCTCGGCGAGTCGGCGCCGGTTGTCGTCGCGGCCCGATCCCAGGATCTGGTCCGGATTCCGGAGCACCGCTCGTGCCGCGACGAGGTCCGAGAACCGCGAGACGAAGCGATCGACTTCGGCCAGAATGCCCGGCCTGGTCTGGAGCGCGTCCTCATAGGCCTCGAGCGTGGCATCGCCGTATTCGAGCGACATGTCGAGCGGGGAGAGGCCCCAGACCACGACATCGGGCCGCAGTCGAGGCACGACCTGATCGAGCAGCCAGGGCTCCATCACGACCGGCACGCCGCCGTTCAGAGCTGCGTTGTAGATCGTTTCGGTCGGTCCGCCGTCATCGGCCAGTGCGTCGGCCAGGACGCCCGGCACGATGTCCTGCTGGGCCATCGAGGTACCGATCACCACGAGATCGACGTCGCCTCGCTCGTCCATCTGCTCCACCTTCAGCTGGGTGGAGAAGTCATGCCACCGCAGCACCGGCGCATCGGAGCGGGCCAAGGCAACTCGGGCGCCGAGTTCGCCCAGCACGACCATGGCCAGGGCCGCGACCCCGAAGCGGATCGCCCACGTCCGACGGTCGACGCTCATGAGCCAGGACCCTCGAGCGCGTCGGCCAGCAGGCGGCTGAAGTCGTCGGCCCCGGATTGGGTGAGATGGGTCAGGTCGGCCCACTGGTTCGGGTCGTCCTGCATGGTCGACGTGAGGTCGATCAGGGCAACGCCGTCGGGGAGGTAGTCGGTCTGGAGTCGGACGAGCGCAGCCGCCGTTTCGGGTATGACGTCGGCGTCGAGCTGGGCGGTGAGCGGGCTCATCGGCATGCCGACGATGGTGACGTCTCGGCCCGAGTCGACCATCCGCTGCACAGCCGCTGCGGTCACCTCGGCCCGCGACACGCAGAACTCGGTGGCCGCGAAGCCGTCTCGATATCCGCTGAGGTGCTCGTCGAGAGCGGGCTGGTCGGGCCCGGGCCGCTTGTCGCCGTTGCCGGGGGCAACTCGTTCGGTGCCCGGCGGTCCGAGGATCACCGAGATCGGATCGATGGTGCGGAACCAACCCGACGCCGTGAAGGCCCGACGTCGGTTGTCGAGCCGGCTGAGGAACTGTTCGGGCCGGTCGTTCGGTTCGCAGTCGATCAACAGATCGATGGCGCCCATCAGCCAGATCACCCGTGGCGGGTCGATGTACTGCTCGACCTCGGGGAACCAGTACTGCTGCACCTCGGCCAGGGAGCCGGGAAGGAAGGCGTTCCCGACGGCCAAGCCGGTTGCGTCGGCCAGGATCGGTACCTCGATGGCGGCCCCGGCCTGCGAGGTGCCGTAGACGACGAGCTCGATCGGGTCGGTCTGGGACCGCAGCCACTCGTAGTTCGGCAGGCTCGAGTAGTAGTGGAAGAGGTCGTTCGACAGTGAACCCTGGAGCGCCCGGCCCAGTTCGGCTGCGGCCAGGAGCGCCCGGGATGTCGTTTCGAGGGTCCCGTCGTCGACCAGTTGATCGTAGTTGAGGGGTTCCGCCCCGCCGGGAGCGGCGCAGCCGGTCTCGAGGACAGCCCGCTCGAAGAACGCTCGGGCCAGTGCCCGGGCCGTCGACATCCCGGCGTACCCCTCGAGGGCTCCGTCGTCGATGCGTTTCGTGGCCCGTTCGGACTGCTGGGTGAGGTCATCGAGGGCCGAACGCCACCGGTCGAAGTCGGATCCGCATGCGGCATCGATTTCGGCGATGGTCGCTTCGAGCGATTCGAACTGAGCGAGGAGGTCCGGATCGGGCAGGGTCGTGGCCAGCTGCCCCATCACCCACAGCGGGAGGTCGCCTTCGACGGCCAGTGCCACGTCGGCGTTCAGCGGACCGCCCTCGACCAAGGGTGGCGGTGCGTCGGCCGTCGGATCCTCGCCGGCCGACCCGTCGGGGCACACGACGACCTCGTCCTCGAAGCCGTATTCGTCGACGACGATCGTGCGTTCGCAACCCGAGTCGACCACGAGCGGTTGGGTCACGGCCACCGGTTGACCGACCGACTCGATGACGCGGTCGGCCACTGCGTAGCCGTCGGGCTCGCTCGAGCCGCACGCGGCGAGGAGCAGGAGGGCGGTGGTGGCGATCGCCAGGATCGGAGCGGGGGTGGAAAGGAAGCGGGACATCAGAACTGGAAGTAGACGAAGGGCCGGGGTGCTCCGCCCGAGAAGAGGGCGACGCCGACGATGGTGAGGGACACGAGCGCCCCTGCCAGGGCGGGCCGCTGGAAGAGCAGCCTCGGCGACAGGACTCGAGACCGGGCGAGACCGTCGATGATGAGCATGACGGCGAAGGCGGCGAGCACGAACCCCGTGTCGGCCGATGAGAATTGGCCGCGTTCGAAGACGAGCTGTCGGAACACGGCTCGGGACGTGGCGAAGTCCGGGGCCCGGAAGAACACCCATGCGAAGCAGACGGCGGCGAAGGTGGTCGCCATGGCCGGAAGGTCACGGAGCCGCACCGACCGATCGCTGACCGCACCGCCGCGGAAACGGCGGTGGACGACGAGGAAGGCGCCGTGCAGCGCTGCCCCAGACGACGAAGTTCCACGACGCGCCGTGCCAGAGGCCACCGAGCACCATGGTGGCCATGAGGTTGACGTAGGTGCGGACCGGGCCCTTCCGGTTGCCGCCCAGCGGGATGTAGAGGTAGTCGCGCAACCAGTTCGACAGCGAGATGTGCCAGCGCCGCCAGAACTCGGTGATGTTCCGGCTGAGGTAGGGCTGGGCGAAGTTGATCGTCAGCTCGATGCCGAGCAGGCGGGACGACGCCTCGGGCGATGTCGGTGTAGCCGGAGAAGTCGCCGTAGATCTGGATGGCGAAGGCGAGGATGCCGGTGGCGACGGCGATCCACGATCGTTGGGTCGGGGTCGGTGAAGGCCGAGTCGACGATCGTGCGCGACACCGTCGGCGATGACGACCTTCTTGAACAGGCCGAGGAGCATCAGGCCGAGACCCGAGGCGATCTGGTCGCCGGTCACCGAACGTTCGGTGCGCTGCAGTTGGGGGAGCAGCACCTTGGCTCGCTCGATCGGGCCGGCGACGAGCTGGGGGAAGAAGGCAACGAAGATGGCGAAGACGACCAGGTCGTCGACGGCGTCGAGGCGGCGTCGGTAGACGTCGATCGTGTACGACATCGTCTGGAACGTGTAGAAGCTGATTCCCACCGGCAGCACGATCCTCAGGAACGGCTCGTTGGGTTCCAGGCCCAGACCGCCGACCATCTCGGCGAAGCTGTCGACGAAGAAGTTGGAGTACTTGAAGAGACCCAGGATCCCGAGGTTCGTCGCCATCGAGAGGATCAGCAGCCGCTTGCGGGTCCCCTCGTGATCGGTTCGGGTCAGGAGCCGACCGACCGAGTAGTCGACGATGGTCGAGATCGCCAGGAGGCCGAGGAAGCGCCAGTCCCAGCTGCCGTAGAACCAGATCGAAGCCGCCAGCAGGATCGGGTTGCGGAACCGGGGAGGGAGTTGCCAGTAGAGCCCGAGGACGATCGCGAAGAACAACGCGAAATCGATGGAGTTGAACAGCATCAACGACCTCGGACAGGCGGAAACGACCCAAACTAACAGCCCGTCCGCGGCAAGCTGTGCCAGACCGCAGCCGGGCCGACGGTCGTCAGGCGTCGTCGCCGGTCGGGTCGGGCAGGAGGGGAACGGTGAGCCCGGCTCGACGCCCGAGCAGAGCGGCCCGGCCGATGGCCGAGCTCCCGTAGCGGTGGCGCACGGCATCGAGTGCCTCGTCGAGCGACGCGTCCGACCCCTTGCCGAACGGGAGGGCCTGTTGCACGGTGTCGTCCGGGGAGAGGTTGGCGATGGTGACACCGAGCAGGGTGAGCCGCCGTCGTTCGATCTCGGCCCGACGAATGGTGAGCAGGGCTCGTGCCGCGTCGAGAAAGTCGACGGTCGCCGCGCTGGCCTGGGGCAGGGTGTGCGATCGGGTGTCTCGGGTGAAGTCGCCGAATCGGAACCGCAGGGTGACCGTGCGCCCGACCCGGTTGCCGTCGCGGAGCCGCCGCGAGACGCGGTCGACCAATTCGAGGAGCACGGCTTCGAGGTCGGTGAACGAACGGTCGCGTCGGCCGAGTGCCCGTTGCGACCCGATCGACGAGCGCCGGCGACCGGTGACGACCCGACGGGGATCCCGGTTGTTGGCCAACGCGTGGAGCTGTCGGCCGGTCGCGGCCCCCACCAGCGAAACGAGTGTGCCCTCGTCGAGGGCGGCGACGTCGGCGACCGTGCGGATTCCGTGCGGTTCGAGCTTGGCTGCCGTCGCCGGGCCGACTCCCCAAAGTCGGGTGATCGGCAGGGGGTGGAGGAAGGCCAGTTCGTCGTGCGGTTCGACGACCAGGAGACCGTCGGGTTTCGAAACGGCGCTTGCGACCTTGGCCAGGAACTTGGTGCGGGCCACGCCGACCGAGATCGGCAGGCCGACCTCGGAGGCGACCCGGACCCGGAGCCGCTGGGCGATGAACTCGGGCGAGCCGACCAACCGGCCGAGTCCCGAGACGTCGAGGAACGCCTCGTCGATCGACATCGGTTCGACCAGGGGAGTGGTGTCCCGGAAGATGTCCAGGACGGCCCGGCTGGCCTCGCTGTAGGCATCCATGCGCGGTGGGACCGTGATGAGGTGCGGGCAGAGTCGGCGGGCCGTGCGTTCGGGCATTGCGGTCCGCACGCCGAGCTGCCGGGCCTCGTAGCTGGCGGCGAGGATCACCCCACCGCCAACGGCCATGGCCCGGCCCCGCAGCTCGGGTCGGTCTCGCTGTTCGACCGAGGCGAAGAACGCGTCGAGGTCGGCATGGAGGATCGAGGCTCCGATCGCCGCTCGAATCGAACACATGTTCGTAGTGTAGCCGGCAGGGGGAGCGTGTCGACCTGTCGGGAGCGAACCGAGTTCGGCCCGCTACGATCGGCCGACCGGACCACCTGCGCCGGAACCGTGCGTGCTCGTGTGAAGGGGAACACCCGTGTTGGTCGCCATCGCTGCCGTGGTCGTCGGCGTTGCCCTGTTGGCCTGGGCTGCCGACCAGTTCGTGTTGGGTGCCGCCCGCGTTGCCCTGATCAAGCAGGTGCCGTCGCTCGTGGTGGGCGTGGTGATCGTCGGGTTCGGAACCAGTGCTCCGGAGATGCTCGTGTCGGCCCTGGCCGTTTCGGGTGGCGAGCCCGAGGTCGCGATCGGCAACATCGTCGGCTCGAACATCGCCAACCTGTCGCTGCTGCTGGGCATCGGCGCGCTGCTCGTCCCGCTGGTGGTCGACTCCCGAACGGTCAAGCGGGAGGCACCGCTGGTGTTGGCGGCCATGGTGGCCTTTGCCGTCGCCGTCCAGGGTGGTGGGATCGGACGAATCGAGGGCGTGGCGCTGATCGCAGCCATGGCGGGCACCCTGTTCGTCGTCACCCGCCGGTCGGGGGGCGACCCCCTCGGTCCCGAGGTCGAGGAACTCGCCGACGTGGAGGACCACCGATTCTCGACCGAGGTCGTCCGGACCGTGCTCGGCATCGCCGGCACGATCGGCGCCGCCCAGCTGTTGCTGTGGGGCGCGCTCGACATCGCCGATCGAGCCGACCTGTCCGAGGGTTTCGTCGGGGCCACGATGGTCGCCATCGGTACGTCGCTGCCCGAACTGGTCACGGTCGTCCAGTCGGCCCGGCGCAAGGAGACCGACCTGATCGTTGGCAACCTGCTCGGCTCGAACCTCTTCAACGGGCTGGCCGTCGGAGGCCTGGTCGGGGTGATCGGGGCCGACCGAATCGACGCCCCCGAGCTGACCACCGTGGCGGCCCTGGCCGCCGTGGTCGCCGCGGGGCTGGCCATGGCAGCCATGATCACGGGCCACACGGTCAGTCGCCGCGAGGGCCTTGCGCTGATCGTCGGCTACCTCGCGCTCGTGCCGTTCCTGGCCTAGGTGCCAGAGCCTACGGGCGCGGATTTCGGGCGCCGAAGCGGACGGTCCCGCTCCCGACGCGCTGTTCGTCGGTGCCGAACAGGATCGAGGTCCCGGTCAGCCGCTCGCGGTCGCCTGTTTCACCTGGCGCCGGGCGGCGTGGAGGCGCCGGCCCGAATCGCGTTCCTCGGCGATGTAGCGGCCGAGGAGACCACCGGTGATCGGGTCGAGGTTCTTGTCTTCGAACATCCGGTCGAAGACGTCGGGCCCGCCGGGCTTTCGCCCGACACCGAAGGCCTCGAACTTCTCGAGGTCGGACATCGACGAGCACGCCATGGCGCACTTGGCGTCGGACGCTGCCGAGTCGGGCCAGCGAACCTCATAACCCAGTTCGAGCATGCGCTTGGCGAATGCCTTGCCGTGTTCGCCTTCGCGCATCGCGACGAAGCGCAGTGTTTCGGCGAGCTCTGCATCGTCGGTGGCCTCGGCCCACCCGAGCAGATACCGCTCGGCTTCGGTCTCGGCAATGGCGATGGCATTGAGCAGTCCCAGGAAGGACGGCGCCGACGCAGCGTCCGATCCGACCTTCTGCTTCGTGGTGTCCCGCTTCTTCGATTTCCCCATCGGGCAAGTGTGACAGGCCGGGCCGCAAATCGGGAATCGTCGGCCCCGAGTGGACCGACGATCCCCGACCCCGCCCGGTACGACTAAGGCGATCTGGGTCATCAGGACCCGCTGATCGGACCCCGGCTCGAACATTCCGTCGAGTTGATCCATCCGGGCCGCGTACCCCGGGTCGGCCTCCAACTTCGAGTCCATCGCCTCCCAGTGTTCGGCATCCTCGGCCGAGAAGATGAAGCCGATCTCACCGACGCGGCCGGCTGCTGCGGCCGTCAGGACGCCACCATGACCCGTGGCCTTCTCGACGAATTCCAGGAGTTCGGTCGACCAACCCATGGCCGACGTGAGTTGTCCGGCGGCGATCACCACGGCGGTGCTCACGGTGAAGGGCTGGGGCTTGTAGCTCGCGCTGGCGGCCACGACCTTGTTGATCCTCGTCTCAGATGGGACCAGCAGCGAATCGCCGATCTTCGCCGCGAACTCGGTGTACGCGGGGTCGGCCTGCACGGAGGCTGCCGTCTTGACGTAGTCCGCCATCGTGTCGAAGCGGGCCGAGACGACGAACGAGCCGTAGGGCGCGCCGGACAGGACGCTCCACGTCATGGCCGGGTTGGCACCGGCCTTGGTGATGAGGCCTCCCAGTTCGGTGGCCGCAGCGCCGACCACGGCCGCATGGCCGGGCTTGGCCTGGAACAGAATCGCGTTGATGTACATCGGATGAAACCCCCTCGTTCGGCCCGCAGTCGCGAGCATGAGGACACGATGGCGGGTTGACATTTCGGCGGCGTCTCCGCTCGATCACGAAGGGATCACAGCGCCGTCACACCCGTTGGGGAGAAGCCGATCGGCGGATCAGCGACTCGATCGCCACCGCGCCTGCGCCAGCGAGCGGCCACCCCGCCACTGGAGCGACGGGGTGCGCCTCGGGGTGCGCCGGGGACTGATGTCGGCGATCGCGATCGCGCTCTCGATCGACCGAAGGTGCGCGGACGGTTCGCCGCCGACCTCGTCGATGAGCAGGCGCCGATAGGACTGGAACTGGCGCAGGGCCTCGGTCTGGCGACCGTCCATGACCAGCGCTCGCATCAGGAGTTCGCGAGGCCGCTCCCGATAGGGATGAGCGACGACGTGCGTGTCGAGTTCGGCGATCGCATCGGTCGGGCGGCCGATGTCGATCAGGTTCTCGGCCAAGTCCTCGACGGTGTGGGCTCGGATCTCGTCGAGGCGTATCACGGCCCCCTCGGCCCAGGGAAGATGGGCGAACTCCGGGAGCGCCTCCCACCGGAACAGATCGAGGGCCTCGGTTCGCAGCGCCAGCGCGGTGACCAGGGGAGCGCCGGCCGCTTGGTTGACGAGCGTTTCGAAGCGGGCGACGTCGGTGTCGGCTCGGAGCGCGTAGCCCGGGGACTCCGTGATCACGAACGACGGACCGAGGAGCCGGCGCACCCGCGAGATCGTGGTCCGCACTGCGCCGGTCGTGAGATCCAACGACTCACAGATGGTGTCGATCGGAACGACCTGACCCTGGCGAAGCGCCAGGAGCGCGATGAGTTGGCGCTGTGCGACCGAGGCCGGCGCCGCCAGGCTGCCATCCTGGGACACCACTCGGACCGGGCCGAGCAGGTGAACCTTCATACCGACAGGACGCTAGCAGTGCGTGGTCTCGAGTGTTTGCCGGTCGGCCCGTCACTGGTCGGCGGGCGAACGCCCGACTACGTTCGGAGTGTCCCGTGCACGGTGTCCGGGCCGAACGGGGGAAACCACATGTCAACGCTCGGCGGTCAGACCGACGCCCGATTCCAGCCACTCGTCGACATCATCGACCAACAGCTCGATGCCGACTACGACCTCGGTTCGTCGCTCGCCGTTGCCGTCGACGGCGAGATCGTCACCGACGTCTGGGGTGGGTGGGCCGACGAAGGCCGTACCAAGCCATGGGAGGCCGACACCATCACCAACGTGTGGTCCACGACCAAGACGATGACGGCCCTGTCGGCACTGCACCTGATCGACCGCGGCCAACTCGACCCGAACGAGAAGGTGGCCACCTACTGGCCCGAGTTCGCGGCGGCCGGAAAGGCCGACATCGAGGTACGGCACCTGATGTCGCACACCTCCGGTGTTTCGGCGTGGGCCCAACCGGTGACCCCCGACGACGTCCTCGACGACGACAAGGCCACCGCCATGCTCGCCTCGCAGGCCCCGTGGTGGGAACCGGGAACCGCCTCGGGCTACCACGCGCTGAACCAGGGGCATCTCGTCGGCGAGGTGATCCGCCGCATCGACGGGAGGGGACTCAAGCAGTATTTCGCCGAAGAGATCGCCGGCCCGCTCGACGCCGACTTCACGATCGGTTCGCCGCCCCAGAACCACCATCGCATCGCGAACGTGGTGCCGCCTCCGCCCCTGCCGATTCCACCCGATCTCGATCCCGAGAGCGTCATGTTCAAGACGTTCACCGGGCCGGCCCCGGAAGCGTCGATCGCCCACACGGCTGCGTGGCGGGCCGCCACGATCGGCGCCGCCAACGGCCATGGCAACGCCCGGTCGGTGGCCCGGATCCAGGCCGCTGTCTCGAATGGCGGCACCGCCAACGGGGTCGACCTCGTTTCGGCCGACACGATCGACCGCATCTTCGAGGTGCAGTCCGATGGCATCGACCTGGTCCTGACCATCCCGGTCCGGTTCGGCCTCGGCTACGCCCTGGCGGCGCCCGACAACCCGGTCGGCGTGACGTCGGGGAAGAAGTGTTTCTGGGGAGGCTGGGGCGGCTCGATCGTGCTCAACGACCTCGACAACCGAATCACCATGACGTACATGATGAATCGGATGCAGGCCGGCCTGGTCGGCAACGAGACCAGCGTGCGACTCATCAACGCCCTCGACGCCATCGTCGACACGCTCTGAACGACGGGCAACACGACTCTTCAGGTGGGCAAGGTGATCGCCTAGCGTTTCCAGGATGGAGAACGCTGTCGATCCCAAACGGCCGGTGGGTCGTGTCGTCGACCACCAGCCCGCGGCGATCGCGTTGTCACCCCGCGCCGTCGAGGCCGTACTCGTCGCCATCTCGCTGATCCTCGCCGTTGCCTCGTACGCCATGCATCTGGTGGTGCGGTCACGCGGCGGCGAGACCCTCGCGCTGCTCGACGTGGGAGACGAGGTCAGCCTCGGCACCTGGTTCGAGACCCTCCAGTTCGCGATTGCTGCCGTCGTGCTCCTCTTCGGAGGCCGGTTGGCGGCCCCGTTGGCGCGGCGGTGGTACGTGCTGTCGGGCGTGATGCTGGCGCTCTCGGTCGACGAGGCAGCTTCGATGCACGAGCGTCTCGGGTCCGGACTTCGTGAGGTCGTCGATGCCGGCGGTTGGCTGTACTACATCTGGGTGATTCCTGCGCTGGTGTTCGTCGCGATCGTTGCGCTCTACGAGCTTCCGTGGCTCCGATCCCTGCCCTCCGACATCGCCCGGCGAGTGATCGTGGCCGGAGTCGTGTTCGTCGGCGGTGCGGCGTTCATGGAGTTGCTGGCGGGTCCCGAGGCCGAGGCGAACGGGACCGGAACGCTGCTGTCGATCTCGTTCTCCGCGGTCGAGGAGTTGTGCGAGATGATCGGGCTGTCCCTGTTCATCGGCGCCATCCTGCGCCACCTCTCCGGTCATCTGTTGTCGATCGCGGTCAGCTCCCCCGACGATCGAGCCCTCGACGCACCGCTGACCTGATCCGCTCCGCGAATTCGGCATCTCGATCGAGGTAGCGAACGAGACCGTCGGTGAGGAAGTCGCGGTCTTCCTCGGGTGAGCCTCGATGGGCCAGTTCCCAGTCGAACACGCCGACGACTCCGTCGTGCTCGACGGTCAGGTTGCCCAGCCAGTAGTCGCCGTGGACCAGCACGGTCCCGTCCTCGTGGGTCGTTGCCGCCTGGAGCAGGGCCAGGGTGGCGGCTGCCTCCTCGGTCCACCGGATCAGCTCGGTGTCGGACAGGCGATTCGGTGTCAGCGTCTCGCCCCGCAGGCGGGTCGTGCTCAATCCGGGTCTTCGGTGTCGGGGAGTCACGACCCGGGGGACGAGGGGAGCGAACGCCGTGGAGGCGAGCTCGCCCAGGGCGGCTGCCTCGTGTGCCTGGTTCTGGGCCGGGCCCGCCCGCTCGATGATCTCGGGCGGTTCGCCGATGAATCGGGTGACGTCGAGGTTGTCGGCGTATCCGAATTGTCCGGTCACCCGCGGACCGCTCGCCCGACCAACGCCGTGCGCGACCACCAGCCAACCGGGATAGGCGAACCAGCCGACGCGGCCGAGTGTGGCGAGCAGCCGGACGAACACAAACCGCGGCCCGTCGACGTGCAGGGCCAGCGCCCGTAGGACGAGCTGCCGGGCTGCGGCGGATCGTAGCGACAATGCCACCCGCGGCTCGCCGACCGAGCGCAGCAGTCCGAAGACTTCACCCCGTCGGTTGCCGTCGACCCCCGTTGCGGCAACGAGGCGAGGCAGCAGCGCCGGTGTGGCGCGGTTGGGCGGCTTCCGGTGGCCGGGTCGGGTGCGCAAGCGATTGGTGGCGAGACACACCACGGTCGTGGTGTCACGAAGGTGTTCCACGAGGTCGAGTTCCGTCGCCGTGATCATGACGGTGTCGGCCTCCATCGGATCGTCGACCAGGCGGACCCCGTGCCGATCGCAGCGACGTTCGAGGGTCGGCGACCACAGGCCGCTCATCCACACGGTCGCACCGATGTCGTCGATCAGATCGAACCACGAGGTCGCGAGCTCGGTGTCGAGATCGGCGGGTGGCAACCGAGACGTCACGGGTCGGCACCCTACTCCGGGTGTTCGTGCGACACCCCGGCGAACGCCGTGACCTTCTGCTCTCACCAAGCCTGCTTCGGGGAGCGAGCCTTGTCGGGTGGCCCCTCTGAAGCGTTCGAAGGATCCGTCGGGAAGATACGCGCTCGACGCCGTCAACGGTCTTCGTGCCGGGACGTTCATCGGTGGGTTGATCGGTGCCGCACTGGTGGCGATCACCGGTTTCTCGAGTTTCTGGATCATCGTCGGCCTCGGCGCGACCGGCGGGCTGGTCGGATTCTTCGTCGGGAAGCGACCGGGACCGTCACAACGCGGGAGCGAGAACCAACCTCGCTGAAGGTGGTCGCCCGGTAATCGGTCGCTGCCGCCGACGAGCCCGCTCGCTCATCTCGGCGGGGTGGCGCCTGTTCTGCGACCTGACACGCCCATGGCGTGCTGTGACGGGCGTAGCTAGCGCAGGGCGGCGCTGAGCTTCTGAACGAGTGTCTCCTGGAACCGGAGGGCTCCAGCGTGGCTGCCGTGACCGAAGCCGTGGACCTCACCCGGGTAGTCGGTCAGCTCGAGCAGGCCGCCGGCCCGTGCATATTCGGCGACGAGTTCGTCGATCATGGTCGGGGGAACGTTGAGATCAGCACCGGCTCGAACCAGCCAGACCGGCGGCAGGAACCGTGCCTGACCGGAGCGAAGCAACGTCGCGATCGATGCTTCTCCCATCGTGGCTTCATCGCCGAAGTAGGCCTCTGACGCGCTGACGAGGCCGGCGGCGTCGAACGTCTGACCTTCGGGTACGGGCCGGCCGATCCTGGATCGTGCGTAGCGGTAACGTTCCAGCGGGTCGACCGGAGGCCAGAAGGCAGCCACGAACGGCACGTCGACCTCGGTGAGCGCGGCGTTCAGCGCCAGGTGGCCGCCACTGGAACTGCCCATGAGCGCAACCCGCATCGGGTCGATGCCGAGCGGACCAGCCTGCCGGCGCACCCAACGAACAGCCTCAGCGACATCGAGTACCGCAGCGGGGTGGCGGGCAACCCGACCGTCGCGGAAATCGATCGCCACGACAACGAACCCGGCGGCGGCCACCGTCGTGTCGTAGTGCTGGCCGAGGGTCCGGTCTCGCTGCGCCCACGCGCCACCATGGACGTCGATGACCGCAGCACCCCTGCGCAGCGCTCGTGTTTCGGCCGGCGGCTCGTAGATTCGTGCCAGCAGATCATCGTGCCAAACCTGGTCCCGCCACGTCACGGTCTCGCTCACCGGTACCTCCCGATGTGACCCAGACCTCGCATGCCCATGACCGTCCTCTTCGTTCGGTTCCTGCACCGAGCATGAACCCGACCGGCCACATCCGACAAGATGAGATCCACGGACGGAGCACTCGGATCTCGAAGCGGAATGCGTCAGGACCGGCGACCGGCCATTGCGTGGAAGCCGCCGTCCAGGTGAAGGATCTCCCCGGTCACCATGCGGGCCAGGTCCGACAGCAGGAAGATCGCTGCCTACGTGACGTCGCGACGTATCGTCCGGACGACGCCGGCGGCGAGCGGGACCGCCACCCAGAAGAGGACCGAGACCGAGATCTGCGGCACGTGACCAGCCCAGTCGTTCTCGAGCACCCAATTCCAGGGTGTCGACATGTCGATCCACTCCGACACCAGCGTCGATGCGGTACCGAGCAGCGCAAAGGCGGCGGGGAGCGCGAAGGTGGCGGCGATGGCCGCAGCGGAGTTGTGCAGCAGCGCCCCGAGCGCGACGGCGGCGAGGACGTTGAGGAGCACGTACAGCAGATAGGAGGTGATGGCGCCGACGCTCAGGTCTGCCTCCAGGGCGCGTCCCGAGGCCGCCGCCAGCCCGAGACCGGCGGCGGTGACCATTCCACCGAAGACCGCACCGCCACCACCCAGCACGACCGACACCGCCAGCTTGGCGTTGACGACTCGGATGCGTCGTGGTTCCTGGGTGAACGTGGTCATGACGCTGCGTTGGCTCCATTCGCCGGTGAACGTCAGGATCGCCACCACCGGCAGGAGGATCGACAGCCCGAGGGCGGAAACGCGGAGGTAGCTCGCGTGGGTCTGATCGAAGGTCGTCGGGACGAGCACCGGCACCAGCATCATCCCAGCAGTCGACAGGGCCACGAGAGCGAGGAGCCAGCGGGCGGCGCGGGTGTCGGTGGCCTTGGCCCACTCGACCCGGACAAGCCGTGAGAACGGGATCGGTCCCGGGGCCGACGGTGCCGCGTCGATGCCGAGGGTTCGGGGAGAGAGTGACGTGGTCATGCTGCATCCTCCTGGGGCGGAGCCGCCTTGGCGGCGGTGAGAGAGAAGAACAGCTGTTCCAGGCGGTTCGTCTCGGACTGACGCAACTCGGTGAGCAGCACCTGGTGGTCGCGGGCGACTCCCGCCAGCACCTCGGTGGTGACCCGACCTCCGGAGACGTCAACGGTGAACGCATCTCCCGGCCCGGCGACGTAGTCGATCTGTGCCGCTCGGAGCGCCGCCGCCAGTGCATGGCGGTCGGGGCTGCGCACGAGGATGGTGGAGCTGGCCAGCAGATCGTCCAGCCGACCGGCGGCCACCACGGCACCGTCGGAGATGACGACGAGATGATCGGCGGTGGCCTGCACCTCGTGGAGCAGGTGACTCGACAGCAGCACCGTGCCGCCGTGGTCGGCGAAGTCGCGGAGGAGCGTTCGCATCCAGGCGATGCCTTCGGGATCGAGCCCGTTCGCCGGTTCATCGAGGATCAGCGCCGCCGGTTCACCGACGAGGGCCTGGGCGATGCCGAGGCGTTGGCGCATGCCGAGGGAGTAGGTCCCGACCCGCTTCTCCGCCGCATCGGCGAGCCCGACGAGGTCCAACAGGTGCTCGACCCGCCTCGGGTGAACGCCGGCCAGTCGCGCCGCGATCGTGAGCGTCGACCGGCCACTGCGCCCGGGATGCATCGCAGACGCGTCGAGCAGCGTCCCGACCACGCGCGTCGGGTTGGGCAGCTCGACGAACGGTCGCCCGTCGATGGTCGCGGTGCCGCGATCGGGTCGCACGAGCCCGACGATCATCTTCAGCGTGGTGGACTTGCCGGCGCCGTTGGCCCCGAGGAAACCGGTGATGGTCCCGGGTTCGCAGCGCAACGAGACGTCGCGAACGACCGGCATCTTGTTGAAGCTCTTGGTGAGAGCGGTTGTCGTGATCATGTGTCCAGCCTGAACCGCCGGTTGCGCCGACGCATCGGGCGGACGGCCACGATCCGATGTCCGAAGGGAGGCCGGCCGCTTCCAGTGTTTGGCCTTTCGTTGGTTGCCGTGTCGACTTTCGTCGATGTTGCACGGCGGCCCCGAGACGTAAGCTCGAACCATGTCCTGGCTCGGAAGATGGTGGGAGCAGACCGCCCCTACGGCGATGCTGGCACCCGGCGACCCGGCCCCTCCCGACATCGTGGGGCCCAGGACAGGGCGCGACTGGTCCGTCGACGCCGGTGCGTTCGTCATCGCCGCCGCTCTCGGCGCCCTCATCCTGAGCATCACGGTGGACGACACCGCCTATCGGATGACCTCGGGGCAGGTGGCCACCGACGCCACGTTCGGAGTTCTTTGCTGCATCTCACTGTGGTGGCGGCGGCGCTGGCCGCTCGGTGTGGCGCTCGTCTGCGTCGTGTTGGGCGCGTTCTCGACGTTTGGCACGGTGGCCGGCCTGCTCGCACTGTCCTCGCTGGCTGTCCACCGCCATGTCCGGCCTGCCCTGCTCGTCTCGGCGCTGTTCGTTCCGGCGGCAGTGGTGTGCTCGATCTGGCTCGGGCGGACCAATACCTGGTCGGTGATGCTGCCGACGGTGGCGCTTGCGGCCGCCGCCACCGCCTGGGGCATGTTCATCCGCGCCCGGCGTCAGCTCCTCTCCACCCTGCGCGACCGTGCCCAACGGGCCGAGGCCGATCAGCTCGTCCGCGCCGAACGCGCACGCCTGGCCGAGCGAACCCGCATCGCGCGGGAGATGCACGACGTGCTCGCCCACCGCATCTCCCTGGTGGCGCTGCACGCCGGTGCCCTCGAGGTCGCACCCGACCTGCCACCCGCCCAGGTGCGCGAAAGCGCAGCGCTGTTGCGGTTGACGGCCCACCAGGCGCTGGAGGAGCTGCGGGACGTGATCGGCGTGCTGCGGGAGGAGCCGGGGCAGGAACGGCCGTCGACGGTACCCCAACCGACGTTGGCCGACATACCACGCTTGGTGGAGGAGACTCGCCGATCCGGCGCAACGATCGACTTCGAGATGGAGGTGGACGGTGCAGCTGCCGCACCCGGCCCCTTGGGTCGCGACGCGTACCGCATCGTGCAGGAAGCGCTGACCAACATCACCAAGCACGCTCGCGGCACCCACGCCCGGGTGCGGGTGGCGGGAGCGCCGAACCGCGGACTGCACGTCAGCGTTCGGAACCCACCCGCAGTGGGCGCCCACGCCCGTCCGGCTCTGCCGGGTTCCGGCACCGGCCTCCTTGGTCTGCAGGAGCGCGTGGCCCTGGCCAATGGCGTCCTGGTGCATGGACCGGACGCTTCCGGTGACTTCGTCGTCGAGGCCGACCTGCCGTGGTGAAGGTCCGGGTGCTTCTGGTCGACGACGACGCGTTGGTGCGTGCCGGTCTCCGGATGATCCTGTCGTCGTCAGAGGAGCTGGAGGTGGTGGGCGAGGCTGCCGACGGTGCCGACGCCGTTGCGGCCGTGCGGGCGCATCGACCCGATGTCGTTCTGATGGACATCCGGATGCCCGGGATGGACGGCATTGCCGCCACGTCGGCCCTGCGCCGTCTGACGACTCCGCCGCACGTGATCGTCCTGACCACCTTCCAGGCCGACGAGCATGTCATGAGCGCGCTTCGGGCCGGCGCCGACGGGTTCCTGTTGAAGGACACCGCACCCACGGAGATCGTCAACGCAGTGCGCCTCGTGGCTGCAGGAGAAGCGATGCTCTCACCGTCGGTCACCCGGACACTTCTTTCTCACCTCGGCAACGACGAAACGACAGATCGCCGTCGCGTCGCTGCCCAGCGCCTGACGTCGCTCACAGACCGGGAGCGGGAGGTCGCAACTGCGGTGGGGTCCGGCGCATCCAACGCCGAGATTGCCGCATCGCTGTTCATGAGCGAGGCCACCGTCAAAGCGCACGTTTCGCGTCTTCTCACCAAGCTCGAAGTCACCAACCGGGTACACATCGCGATTCTCGTGCACGACGCGCAATCGTGACTCGACGGCCATCTCCCCGAGCGCCTTCCCAGGCGGGCTATCGGCCCCGGCCGACTCCAGCGCGAGGTCGGGCTCGGCCTGCCGGCGAAGCCGGCCTCGGAAGGTTCCGTTCTGAGTCTGCGATCGTGCGACGCCTTGGGCCCGCCACATCACGACGGACGCGACGGTTGTGCTCCGCGATATCGGTCGGGATCCCGTCGATTTCGACCTCGGGGATGAAGGTCAACGATGTGCTCCTTCGAGTTCGGCCCGCTGTCCGTTCCTGGCAGGCGGGTCCGGTGGTGTTGTCATGTCGATGCCGCGGGTCAGCCGGCGAATCGGGGGTTCCCCGTCCCGTCGATGCCGGGCCTGCGGGACCAGGGGATCGATGTTCGGATGTTGCTGGGTCGCTGCCGCTGCTGTCTCGCTCTGGTGATCCTGTAGTTCCGCCGGGAGTTGCGTCGTTTCGGGGCGGTCCATCGTTCTACCGGGACTGCCAGACCGAGGACATCCTCGACAAGACCCCCCGCACTCAACGTTCGGCGTCGGCAGGTGCACACCAGCGCACTGGCTGATGGTCGCCGAGATCGCTGGTGAGGTGTTGATGGTGCCGCTCGCCCCGTCCGACCACGACGATCCGACCCGATGCCGACCGATCGGCTGCTACCTCGCCGCCAAGCATCTCGCGGGCCGATACAAGGAGGACCGATGACCACCAAGACGATGACCCGGCAAGAAGAACACGACGTCTATGCCGACCCCGACAACCGGACCCCTCAAGGACCGGGCCGGCGTTGCACCTCGAACCTCACCCAGCTCGTCCCGGTCAGGTTCCCGCCCGAGACGCTCGCCAAGATCCGCGATGCCGTCGGCGCCGACGACCGGTCCGTGTCGGCCTGGATCCGTCGCGCTGTCGACCGCGAACTCGAACAGACCAGTGAGACCGCCTGAACATCCGACGGCGGTACGACGAGCGTGCGATACCGGGCGCCGGACACGCTCGTAACGCCGGAAGCCGAGCGCGATGGCTGAGGGTGGGGCAGTGAACATCGCGTGGGTGGGAGGAGCGGACCGGCTGGTCAGATGACCTGCATCAGGCCGTGTCGGGGGCAGGGCCGCCGAGTCCGTCGGTCGGGATCGGCAACGTGCGGTTCCCGGCCTGACCGCTCAGCCGAGCAGCGCTTGCTGGTTGGGTGCAGGGAAACGGACACTGAACCTGGTGTCGCCGAGGAAGGCCTGCAGCCGCTCGACCTCGACAGCGAGCAGGTCGTTCTGTGCCCGCGTCAGTCCCGTCGCGTCGTGGGCGATGCTGCCGTCGCGTCGTTGCACCCAGCCGCCGGCGACCGACCCGTCGACCAACACCGTCGGGCCGATGTTGCCGTTGCGATCGGTCACCCGCGACGCGATGGCCGGGTCGAGGTACCAGTCGCGTCGCTTCCATCCCATGGCCGTCGGGTCGAGCCCGGGCAGGAGGGCGACCCATGGTCCGAATCGCGGGTCGTTGTCCCGGTCGTCGTCGACGTCGCCGGGCAGCACGAGACCGGTCGAGCCATCGTCGAGCCGGACCTCCACCGCGTCCATCCGTTCGAGTGCCTCCCGGACAAGGCGTTTCGTGGCACCGGTCCACCACACGACGTCGTCGAGCGTCGCAGGCCCGAAGCGATCCAGGTACTTCGCGATCACGTCGGCCGCGCCCGTGACCTCGTCCGGTTCGGACCAGTCGATCGAATGCCAGCTGGCGCTCGGTACCCAGACGTACTGCGAGCCGATCCACGACCCGGCTGGGCGTCCACGTGCGAGGCGCCCCTCGAGCGCCGCACACAGCAGCAGGCGCGTATGAGGCGCCATCATCCCCTCGTAGGGCTTCCCGGGATTGACCACGCGCGGCTCCGCGAGGTCGGGGAGCCGGAGCCCAATCTCGCGTGCACCGATCGGGGCATCCGCGGCTTCGACAACCGCCACCACCCGGTCGATGCCTTCGGACACCCAGGCGTCGTCCTCGCCGAACAGGGTCGCGGTCCGCTTTCGCTCGCTCACCGCGATCTTGCGGGTGAAGCCGGCGTGCGCCGCCTGCGCCGTGCTCGGCCGCATCACCCAGATCGTGCGTCGCATCGCGTGATGGCGGACGGCGATCCGCTCGTCGTAAAGGGCTTCCTCGATCGAGCGTGTCGTCGGCGCGCTCATCCGGGCCGCTGCCGAGAGGAACACGGTCGTCGGGTCCGACGAGTGGAACGCGACCACGGCGTCAACGGCCGCCCCGAACGATCCGGTGCGTGTCGTGGGGACCAGGGCGTGCCGGACGGCCAGCCGGTGGCGGCGCCGGTCGTCGTTGATCGACATCACGAGATCAGCCTGTCACACAGCTCTGAACCAAGACTGACGCCGGGTCGAGTCCACGACTTCGGCCCAAGCGTGACGTCACACTTTCATGGGCACTCGAGCCGAGCACGGTCGCGCACCGATTCAGGATTCGGTTCGGGCGCTTCCGGACGAGCGTGACCGCTGGTGTGGGCCGTTGCTGAATGGCCGCTGCGTCTCGGCGGTCCGGAGTGGTTGGTGCTTGAGGCCGTTGGACCGCGTGATCGATGCGTTTGCGTGGGGTTTGGTGATGATGCCCGTGGCCTGCGATCTCGGGGTTGAGTTGGTGCAGGATCCCGAGGGTGTTGCGGGTGTCCCAGATCTCGGCGATCTTTCCGTCTTCGAGCCGGTACATGGACACACCGGTGAACCCGACGCGCTGAGACGTTGGGGGCACGCCCAGGTAGTCACCTTGGCTGGTGCCTGTCGCCGTCCAACGCACTGCGACGATGTCTCGGCATGCCACGGTGAAGTGATCCGTGATCGTGAGGTCGGGGAACGCAGTCCACTGTTGTGTCAGCCACGCTGAGGCGCCGTTGGTGCCGTGGTAGGCGGCCTGGCCTGGCATGGCTGTTGCGTGGAACAGCAGGTGTGTGGCGAGACGATCACGCTGATCTGCCCGCCGTCGTGTTCGCAGAGGACCTGGGTGATCCAGCGCTCAACCAGAGCGCGACTCGCGTCGCCGATCGCGCTCGGGTCTCCTCCGGCCGGCGGGCTGGTGATGAGTTCGTACTCATGGACGTCGACGTCATGTTTGACACGCCGACCCTTGGGTCCGAGGCATCGCTACGCGACGGTGATGACGACGGGGCCGCTCCTCGCCTCACTGTCCGCGTAGCGATGGGCCTCGGCCGCTTGTTCGAGGGGGAAGGCCTTGTCGACCCGTGGATGCAACTTGCCGGTCTCGAGGAACTCCCCGATGGCGTCCAGATCCTTCGGCTTCTCGCTGACGAGCACGCAGCGGACCCTCTTCGAGCGCACGATCGACGTCCACACCATCTGAACGACCTGGCGCATCTTGAAGCTGACGTAGACGAGTTGCCCACCCTGGGCGAGCACGCCCTTGCAGTCGCCGAACGCCGTCCTGCCCAGGATGTCGACGATCACATCGTAGGTCGCATCGCCGACGAGGAAGTCGTCCTTGGTGTAGTCGAGGACGGTGGTGGCACCTAGTGAGCGAACGTAGTCGACGTTGGACGTGCCGCACACGCCTGTCACCACCGCCCCGAACTGCCTCACCGCCAGCTGCACAACGGCCGGGCCGATGCCGCCTGACGCACCGACGACAAGCACACGCTGCCCGGACCGGACTCCGATCTTGCGCAACAGGCCCCACGCCATGATCGCGCCGTATGGCACCGTCGCAGCCTCTTCGAAGGTGACATTGGCCGGCATCGGTGCCATCACCGCCTTCTCGGGTACGCACAGGTATTCGGCGTAGGCACCCATCCGGGGACCACGAAAGCCGAACACCCGGTCGCCGATCTCGTATCGCGTCACGTTCCCACCGACAGCGGCAACCTCTCCGGCGAACTCGCTACCCAACACCCGAGTCCGCGGCCGGCGGATCCCGAACTGGACCCTGCCGATCAGCCAGAACAGCAGAGGCATGTTGAACTGCCGCGGCGACACCGCTTTGAAGTTTCGCACCA
Organism: uncultured Acidimicrobiales bacterium; assembly: GCA_963700755.1. GTDB lineage: Bacteria > Actinomycetota > Acidimicrobiia > Acidimicrobiales > SZUA-35 > JBBQUN01. The sequence continues at coordinate 735,143 of CAVOYW010000008.1, read as the reverse complement.
GCGTGTCGCCGAAGTTCACCGACGTGGCGCGGACCCGGACGAGCACGTCGCCATCGCCTGGCATCGGTTGGGGAACCTCTGCGAGACGCAGAACCTCGGGCGGCCCGTACTCGCTGAACACCGCCGCTCTCATCTCGCGCAGTCCTCGCGTCGGGGCCGGCTGTGCATGGCGAAACCTCCGATAACGCGTGCGGTAACTCGGCCTGTCATCACGCTGGCCCCTCTTTCAACAAGTCTGATCGAATGTGGCGTGACCAGCGGGACGCTCACAAAGCGCCCGGTCCGTGTTTGGGGAGCTCGGGTAGTCGGCGCATACGACCACGACTGGGACTCGATCACCACCCAATTGACGCCCACCGACCGGTCCGCCGCCAGGGTTCAACGTCCCAAACTTCGACAAGGTTGCGACCTTCGTCTCTTCGTGACCAACGGGCACACGAACAAGGTCTCGCGCCAGGCAACGCAGAGCGCCATCTGGCGGTGGTGTGGCTTCATGAGTAGATCGCTGTTCGGGGAGCCCGATACGAATCCCCTTCCTCCCCACCGTGGCGGCTCGGACGGCGGAGGCATCAATCCAGGGGCGTCCCCCCCCCCGGGAGGCGTCGTTGGGGGACTCCACAATCGGCGCGACAACCGATCAAGAATCCATTCATGACCGCAACCCCATGGCCCCACTCGAGCGCCAGGTAATCCGACCGAGGGGTCGGCTCAGTCGGCGTTGACCTCTACCACGACCTTGCCGAGGGCGCGGCCCTCGCCCACGTAGCGCAGTGCTTCGGGCACCTCCTCGAGAGCGAACGTGCGGTCGATGTGGATCCCGACATGTCCGGCGACGCAGAGTGCGGCGATCTCACGGTCGTCGGCCTATGAGCTGGTACGGATCGGGACGATCCCGTCGCTGCGGCTGGGCCACCGGTTGGCTGTTCCCAGGCGGGCGCTCATGGCTATGTTGACGGCGACGACGCAGGTTGAGGCACCGCCATTGGCGGCGTGGGGTGTCAGCCGTCGAGCAGCCGGGGATGTGGTCGGCGGCTTCCTGGTCGCCGCGGTGTCCCTTGTGGGCGTAGACCTTGGCGAGCGTCTCGACATGGTCGCCGATGCGCGCCGCCACCGCAGGCAGTGGTTCACCCGCGTCGAGCTGGGTGCTGGCATACCGGTGACGCAGATCGTGGAGTCGGAGCTCCTCGGCTCCTGGGATCTTGTGGCGGAGACGACCGAAGGCTTGCGTGAGGCGGTTCGGATGCGTCGGAGCAAGACCCTCGGCATCGATGCTGAGATCGGCGAGCACAGAGGCCCGATTCGACAGGGTCGCCCCGAGTGCCAGTGCATCGCATTGCTGCCGTTCGTGGTGGCCGGCGAGCAGCGCTCGTGTCCGGCTGTCGATCGTCACGACCCGGATCTGGTGGCTCTTGGGATCCTTCTCCATCACCGCGCCGGTCATGAGCTGTGCCATGGCCGCCCGGATCTCGATGCGCCCGGTGTCGAGGTCGACGCTGTCCCATCGCAAGCCGCACACCTCGCCCCGTCGAGAGCCGGTTGCGGCCAGCAGCCGGAACGCGATGGACTTCTCGGCGTTGCGACTCCGGGCCGCGGCATCGAGCGGCTGAGCGACGACGTCGGGAGTAGGGATCTTGCGGCCGACCCGGCGCACCGATGGCGGCGTCGCGAGCAGAACGGGACTGGTCGTCGTCCACCCCCAGGCCATCGCCTGCTTGAACGCCGAGCGGAGCAGGGCGTGGTATCGCTGGATCGATGCCGGGGCGAGGCCACGGTCCCGGCCGAGGCGGTTGTAGAAGTCGTCGATGGCCTTGACGGTGAGCTTGTCGAGTTGTGTCTTGCCGAAGGTGGCGTCGCGGCCGATCGCTCGGGTGATGCTGCGGTAGCCCTCGATCGTTCGGGTCTGCCGGCCGCGTGCTTCGAGGTGATCGACGTGCGCGGTCAGCAATTCGTTCACGGTTCGTCGACTGTCGGGCCGTGGTGTCGAGCTCGCTCGACAACCTGGTCGGCAAGCGCTGTGCGTAGCGCTGGCCGCCACGGACCGATCGGCTGACGTAGCGCTTCTCCCCGGTCATCGGATCGCGGCCGGCGAACGCTCGCACCTCCCAGGAGTCGGGTTCACGTTTCAACCGGATGCTTCCCTTGCCCGCTGCCATGTATCGAACGTTGGCAACCGGATGGGACAACGGATGGGACAACTCCCATTTCGAGGCCAACCGAATCCCCGCCGCGCCCGTCCTCCGGCCTCTGAACGGGAAGAATGGGTTGCGCCCCCGGCAAGAATCGAACTTGCGCTCACGGTTTAGGAATTGCCGGGAAGGGGTCCAGCACGTGCGGTCGCATGGCTATTTGTCCAGTTCAGCGACCTGCGAACCTCCAGCGTGTCCGGTCCGGTCCGGGTGGTGTCAGCCGAAAGATGGGACAAGAGATGGGACAGACCGACGATCGACTGTCGGTCCTCGGGCTCGATCGGCCGAATCCCGACGAGCCGCGATGTCGAAGACGCTCGCAGCGGTTGAGACGACCTCGGCAGCCTCATCGTCTGACGCGTCGGGCAAGTCGCCGGGATAGCGAGCTTCGACGGCCCACGGGTGGAGGAGTAGCAGATCGATCGGAGCGAGTTCCGCACTGACCTCGACGTCCTGCAACCCGGCGAGCACGACGAGATCGTGCGTCTTCTTGAACGGGATCGACGAGGCGACGAGTAGCGCCTTCTCGGCCGACTGCTCGGCATGGAAGCACGCGATGCGGCTCGGGAGGTCGGGATCCTACAGCAGTGTTCGAGCAGCAGCGAGGTCGTCGTACGCGAATTGCAGCCAGTCGAAGGCGTCAGTTGGCATCGTCGGTAGGTCGGCGGTAAACGCTCACGCCTTCTCGAAGCGGCCAGTACACGGCAGATCCGACGTTGTTCTGATCGGCCGCGATCTCGGCGAGGTCGGCGACAATGATGTCGAGCGGTACGAACGTCTCGACTGCGGCCCGGGTCGTCCGCATGAGTGTTCGTTTGTCTGAGGGCTCGAGGGCATCGAAGACGACGAGGAGATCGATGCCGGAGTCTGGTCCGTCGTCACCTCGGGCCACTGAGCCGAACAGGATGATCTCGGCGGGGTTCAGTGCGGCCACGACTTCGTCGACGACGGGTGGGACGGCTTGGGCCAAGGTGAGTCCGTCGTAGCGTCCGAGTTCATCGACAGTGTGGGCCTGCGACATTCGGCAAGGTTGGTCGATGCCTCCCGCTCGGCACCTCCCAGTCAGGGTGGGCCGAGACGTCGGTGAGCATCGCCGGAGCGTCTACAGAGCGAGAGGCTGTTGCCGACAAGGTCTTCTGATCACCCGCATAACCGTTTGGTGACGCTTTCCGAGCCTCGGTCCATGAGTGGTAGGGGACACCCCGACGGTCGCGTATGTGCCGTTCTGCTCGGCGCAAGGCCACTGAGTCACGCTCATATGGGTGTCCCCGACCGGCACTTCGATGGCAGGCGCTGTCCCTGAACCGGATTGCTCAGTAGGGATCGACGACTGGCTCATCTGCGTCGCTCTCACCGATACGGGCTGCCGCAGAGTTCTTGAGGCGCCCGACCGGCGCATGGCCGGCCGCAGCTGCGAGTCCGAACGCAGGCATGTTGCCGTACACAGCTTCGTACTCCCCCGCTCGCACTTTGAAAGTCTCGTGCCAGATCCCGACATCGCCCGAGTCACGAACCACTTTGTTGAACTGTCGCCACGGCTCCAAGTGCGGCAAGTCGGAATCGCGGCGAAGTGGTCGAGGTCCTCGAAACTCCGCCAGTACTGGACCAGGATCGTCGTCCGCCCGATCCACTGCTGGTACCCGAGGCAGCCGAGCTCCGGGTGTTCGTCGATCACCCGCAACATCCTGGGCATCGCCGTTGCCACCGGCCACCACTTCCGGACCTTCCACGGCTTGTTGAAGCGCATCCCGATCAGGAACACGACGAAGTCGCCCTCGACCTCGGCGGTGAACCGTCCTCCGTGTACACCCATGGGTCGTCAACCTTCTCTCTTGCCGTCAGAAGCTCCGCGGACAGAATGCATCGTTCCACACTCGCCCCGCTCGCCTCCAACGCCGGCAACGGTCGCCGAGAGCGGGGCGTCCCAGAACGCCGGCCGTGGGACTCAGCGCCTGCGCGCGGTCGGCGACGAGCCAATGGCCGCATCACTCTTCGACTGGTGCGGCTTCGCTCTACTTGGGTGTGCCAATGATGGCGCGTGTTTGCATGAGGACCGACACGATGACAGTGTCGCCACCGGTCGAGAGCTGCTCCAGCTCCTCGACCTCGAGGTTGTTGGTGAGTAGTCTCCACGCCTGTTCTGCGGTCATGGTGAGTCGGGCATCAGGGTCACGGACGGCGTCGCCTGCGGGTCGCCAGCCGCTGGCATCGGAAGCGAAGGTCCACTGGGCATCGAGTCCATGGCCGGTGATCTCGACCATTGCGGTCGTGCCGGCTGGCCGATCGAGAACAGACAGCCGATAGGGGTAGGCCCACTTGAGCCCAGCGAGGACGGGACCCGCGACATCGACACGTAGATCACTGGCGTCGCCCAATGCCTCACGTAGTTGCTGGCGGTGAATCCACCATTCGGAGAGTTCTCGACACTGATCGAGCCACACCGGTACCGCCTGGTCGCTTGCCCAGGACACCATGGCGGTTCGTTGGGTTGGGACTTGGGTCGAGACCATTGCCGAGACCTGCGGTCCGGTCCATGCGAGCAGTTCGACAACGATTCGGGGGCTCAGTCGCCGGGCAGCGTTGACCCAGTCTGCCTGTAGTTGATCGAGCCAGCTGATGAACCCGGCTTCGTCGACGCGTTGTGGGGGTTCGGTGCCGTGATGTTTGTCGCGAGTGCGTGCTAACAAGCCGAGGTCGCCGCCGAGGAGATGTGTTGCCAGTCCGAGGACACTCCATCCAGGACAGGGTGTCGGCCGGGACCAGTCGGAGGTGCTCAGGGGCTGCAAGAGTTCGAGAAGCCGACGTCGTTCGAGATCGAAGAGGGCTGCATACGCGCAGGGTGGCTCGGTCGGGATGTGCATGCAATGAGCCTGTCACAGCGCCCTCCGCAGGTCCGCCGACTTTCAGGCTGGACGAGCGGAGCGATGTGTCCCATACCGCCCGAGCACCGAGCGCTCGCCCTGCCCCCGACCGCCGGATCAGGGGCGCATATCAACGGCTGCTCATTCGGGTCATGCTCGAGCAGAACCGGCCTATCTGCGCCCATCCACCGGCCCGAGAATGTGCGACCCACGGCCGGCGTTTCGGGGCGGTGTTCGAGACCAGAGCCCGAGCGGTAGGGGCTATCTCTGAACCTCGACCTCGCCAATCTACGGGGTGGCCGCTCGAGCGTCAGTTGAGACGGCTCTACGCGAGGGTCAGCGGTTCGATCTGATCGAGCGTTCCGGCGAGGCGGTCTCGTTCGACCTCGAGCTCGTAGCGGCTCTGAAGATTCAGCCAGAACCGTTCGCTGGTGCCGAAGTACCGGGCAAGGCGCAGTGCAGTGTCGGCGGTGATCCCGCGTTTGCCGTGCACGATCTCGTTGATCCGCCGCGGCGGCACACCGATGGCCACCGCGACGCGGTGTTGGGTGACGCCGAGCGGCTCGAGGTAGTCGAGCATCAGGATCTCACCAGGGTGGATGGGTTCCATGGTGGGTGTGGTCATGTCATCTTCTCTCAGTGGTAGTCCACGATCTCGACGTCTTCGGGTCCGGCTGTGGTCCAGCGGAAGCAGATGCGCCACTGGTCGTTGACTCGGATGCTGTAGGTGTTTGCCCGGTCGCCTTTGAGTTTCTCGAGACGGTTGCCGGGCGGAACTCGGAGATCGCCGATCTGGTCCACGGCGTCGAGGATGAGCAGCTTGCGAAGGGCGGCGCGTTGTGTTGGTTGGTCGAGGCGTTTCGATCGTTGTCGGCGCCAGACGCGTTCGGCGTCTTTGTCACGGAACGACTGCAACATCTCGATGAGCATAACGTAGTTCGTTATGAACGACAAGCGTTATGGCGGTTCGATCTCAGGCTGGCCGGTTGGAGTGCCCTGGGCGTTTCACCCCGGTTGTAGGTGTCGCCCGCATACCCGACGAGTGCGCAGCGACTGCGTCCCATAACAATCGATGTGTGGGGACCTCCTCGAGTCGGGCGAGCTGTCACCGTCGATGCATCGGATCTCCGCCGAGCGAATGGGCATCTGTCGCGGCAAGGGCCCTCGACGTTGCGGTGGGCGTTGTTCGAAGCCGCCCACAATGCGTCCCGGCCCGGCAGCCCGGACCACGACTACTACATGAAGGTGAAACAACGCCACAACGGCAAGATCGCGGCGCTCTCGGTAGCGCGCGCCAGTTCGCCCGGCGCTGCTATCACGTGTTGCGCAACCTCGATCCCGACATCGTCTACGCGATGCCGGCCTGATCATCGCTGGTCACGACGGTCACGGTCTCCCACTCGAACATCACGGGTCGCCACCCGCGGTCTGCTCCTGCCACGCGCATGCCCGCCAGCTTGCAAGCTGGACGGCCATATAACACTGACGCGACCGCGCCTCTCCGCTTGCGGGGGACACCCGATCCCGATCGTTGTCGCCGACGACACGTTGTTCGTCGAGCACCCAGGTAACGCAGGGAGCCCCCACGCCGCCGCCGACCGGCCCATAGAACGCCTGCACCAGCCTCGGGTTGAGGCAGGTCGTTCGTCGTGCGCTCGGGCGCTCCACCTCGACCAACACCATCGGCCCCGAGGATTCCGGCAAAGAAGGCCTTGACGGACAACCCCACACACGTAACGCGTGGCCAATATCCGGCTGGGGCATGCCCGCAATGTGCCGATCTCGGACGGTTTGAAGCGGTCTGCAACTCCGGCAATATGCGCTCGTTCGCGATGCTGACGAGCCTGATCGGAGTAGGCGCATACTTGACCTCTGGAGGCGTTTGAATCATGGCTGGCTACATCATCGGGTTGGGCTTCATCGTGTTTGCTATGTGGCGGTGGAGGTCCAACCGTGCACCGTCCCCCGACGTCGTCGTCGCCGCCCGGCCCACGTCTGACCCCGACTCGGCCGTCATCGCCCGGTAACCGCCGAGGTATCACCGATTCGCCGCTCGAGCCACTCGGGGTAGCCACACGAGACGTCGAACACCAACGATCGGGACGGGGGTCGTGCCACGGAGACGAGCGCTCCCCAGGCGGCACCGATGCCGGCGAGTCGACTGGGGAGTGGCCCGTGTGCAGCGAAGGCAAGGGACCGAGCCTCGGCTGATCCATCGTCGAGCACGACGATCTCGATGTCGCAGTAGGCGCCGACCGGCGTGTCGGCGTGGTCGAGCACGGTCATCTCCTCACCGGCGATCGTGAACCTGCGCTTGACGATCCTTTTGTGGACCGCGACCCACGGCTCGGACCCGATGCTGACGAGGTGATCGGCTGGACTCCACTTCTGCCACTCCTCCACGGTTCCTCGCGGGAGTGCTGCGACTGCGTCAGGTCCGTCGCTCGAGGGGACGGTGCGAGCGATCGTCTGGCGGACCTTGAGCTCGAGGGTGGATCCGCCCCGCAGCTTGAGGCCGCGATCGAGGCGACCGTCGATCAGGTACCGGTCGTGACGCTCCTCCACAGCACCGCACGCGCCGTTGCTCGTGAACCACGAGCACACCGATCGGGGAAGCGGCCCGTTCCGGAACCAGCGGAGCTCGGTGGTTTCGATCGGCGCGGAACGTGCGGTCGACCCGTGGGCCTCGCGGGAGCAAAGATGGTGGTTCGGCATTGGCAGGACCTTGTGCGCTGCTCTCGTAACGGCGGGTGGATCGTCCTCGTCGCCCGACTTGCACGGGAACACCGTGGTGGGGTGAAACCGTGTTTCACCCCTGCTCATGGCGTCGCGCCCTGCGCATCGATGCAATCGTGCAGTCGAGCGACTCCAAAGGAGGCGCTCCGGGCAGACGTCGAATGGTGCAAGCCCTTGACTCCGGTCAAACCGCATTCACACCAAAAACTTTGGAGGATACGATGAACACAGGCGCACAGTCCCTTGGAGCCGCGATCGCACAGACCGTGTCGGGGCTTGCCGGGCGCATCGGCTTCGCGGCGCAGGAAATCGGCGGCGACGAGGTCATCGCGTTCAATGGTGATGAGACCTTCGCCATGGCCAGCACCTACAAGGTTGCGATCGCCACGACCGTACTGGATCGCGTGGACAAGGGGGAACTCAGTCTCGACCAACTGGTCGAAGTCCCGACCGACATGTATGTCGCCGGCGTAGTTGCGATTGCCGAGAGATTCCCCTACCCCGGGGTCCAGTTCTCGTTAGCGAACTTGATATATCCGATGATCACAGAGAGTGACAACACGGCGACCGACGTCGTTTTGGAGCTGGCAGGTGGACCAGCGGCGGTGACCGAGAATCTGCGCAGGCTCGGGATCACCGATTTCAGGGTCGATCGGACTGTCTGCGAGATTCTCATGGATTTCTACGGCTTGTCGGCGGCCACGCCAGAAGCTGTCGCTGAGGCCATCAGCAACAACCCGGCACTGGTGGCGGCCCAGGTTGATCCCAATCCGGAATTCGAGGCGGATCCCCGCGACCACGCAACGCCCCTTGCGATGCTGCAACTGCTGCTTGCCATTGACGGTGGCACGGCGATGAGCCCGGAAAGCCGCGAGTTCCTGCTGGGAGTCATGTCGCGCACGCGCACCGGCGCTGAACGTATCAAGGGGTTGTTGCCGAAGGGAACGCCCGTAGCGCACAAGACCGGAACCGAAGGCGGAGTTGCCAACGACGTTGGCTATATCACGCTCCCTGACGGTCGACGATTTGCTCTCGCCGTGTTCACGAACAGCAGCGAGACATCCATGGCGGATAGGGATCGGGCTATTGCCGAGATCGCCCGCGCGCTTTTCGACTACTACTACTTGTCTCCGGTGGCGAAGCAATAGGTGGGTACACCGCTTGGGGGCGCACCTGTGGGGGTCGAATATTCGGACGCAGGCAAGCTGAGCGACGAAGAGCACGCGGCCGCCAAGCGCGGCGTCCTCGGTTCCTGATCATCCACTGACCGCTCGCCAACGACGGACAACACATGTCGCACACGATCGAAGCTGAACCCAACCGCTGGCGCTCGACGCGCAAGGTGATCACGACGGGAACGCCGTCGTGATCACGATTCTGCTCGGCCTGCTCGGTGTTCCGATCTGGCTGATTGTAAGTGTCCTGATTGCCGTCGTGTATCAGGCGCCGAAACTTCCGGGCCCAAGACGGTGTCTTCGAGCTTTCGTTGCGCGCCCAGGGCGACGAGAAGTGGCCCCGACAGCCCGCGTTCGGTCGATGCATCCGCGGAATCATCGTCGTCAACGAGGGTCTGGCCTTGGTGCGAACCACGTTTCACGAGGTCGATCAGGTTGCTGACCTGACGCTCGATCAACCGCCGCGCAAGCCTGCCGACGCGGTGGGACGGCTGCTCACACTGAGCGACGGTTCGTTGATCGAGGTCGCCGTCGCTCCCGACGACGCGTCGCGGTTCGACGTGCTGACGGCGCACTGATCACCCAGCCCGCTCCGTGCCGTACTTGACGCGGTGGGCGAGGCCGGCAACGAGTCCAATGGGAATCGGCAGCCAGAACGACACGAGCCGATACAACAGGGTCGCGCTGATGGCGACCGCGGCGGGAACGCCGGCGAGGACCAACACAGCGGTGAGATCGGCTTCGACGAACCCGAGGCCACCGGGAGTGAGCGGAATCATGCCGAGCAACATCGCACTGGCGTAGGTCAAGAGCACCAGCGACCAACGCACATCTGGGCCGAACGCAACAAGAGCGACAAGGGGCGTCAGAAAGTCGAAGTGGGCCCGAGCAACGGAGAACGTCGCCGCCCTCAACCACTTCCGAATCGCGTTCCTCAATCAGCATGACGCTGAGTGACGGACGGTCCGGCGCTCGCCGTCGCAGGCGGTCGATGAATCGTCCGAGGCCGACAAGCAGGCGATCGTCGGCGAGCACCGCCACCGACAACAGTGTGAGCACCGCGAAGAGCGCTGCGCCGACCCACGCGACCCTGAGCAGGCTGTGTGGCACAGGCAGCGTCGGAGGATCGGGCGGGTGTAACGCGTATCAGGGTGACTATGCGACCGACGGTTCGAAGCTCGTTGTCGAGCGTCTGATCGCCACGATGAAGCTCTGCGACGAACCGGCAGGCGTTTCGGACCAGGAAGCCACCTTCCTCGCTCTCCTCACGTCGGCGGACGAGTTCGTGATCGAGACGATCGACTGATTCTCAGCGCTGAGGGCAGCCGCCTGATGGTGCTCACCCGCTGACGACGCCCGACGAGATGCCGAACCCGGGGTCGGCCTGCAGACCGATCTGGAGCGCAGTAGGGAGGCCGGAGGTATCGCGTGTTACCGATTGATTGCTCTGATCAACTTCGGGGCCGCTCTGGGACCGAGCTCGTTCGGTCCGTTTTCAACTTCAAGCAGTACACAACCATCTCGACACTCACCGTCTGGGGTTTTTCGGACCCGGATTCTGCCGAGCGTGTTCGCAACAAGGTCATCGACCTGCAGAAGCAAGAATTGATCAGCATCCACGACGCCGTCGTGGTGACCTGGCCTGCCGACAAGAGAAAGAAGACCAAGCAAGCCGTCTCGACAACCGGTGTCGGTGCCCCAGTGGAGCATTCTGGGCTCTGCAGTTCGGCGTCATCTTCTTCGTCCCGATCTTCGGCATGGCTGTTGGCGCAGCGATGGGCGCACTGAGCGGCTCACTGCGAGACTTCGACATCAATGACGAGTTCATCGACTCGGGCCGCAGCCAGGTCACGCCGGGAACCTCTGCGTTGTTCCTGATGTCGAGCGACGCCGTGGTCGACCGCGTCAAAGAGGCGTTGGCGGGCGAGGAGATGAACCTGCTCACCTCGAACATGAGCGTCGCCGATGAAGCGGCCCTCACCGAGATGTTCGAGGACTGAACTTCGATCCAGAGGGGGTCGAAGTGAGGTCGGCTTGTCCACGTCGATCGCGGTGTGAGCGCTCACACGCGGTTGGTGTCAACCGCAAACCGATCATCAGCTACTACGACGCCAGCAACCGTGATTTGAAGGTTGCTGCGTGCGGCAACGCCACCTGCGGCAACTACGTCCCACGTAACCGCTGACCCTGAATATCGAGCAGAAGACCCCCGTCCCACAACGCCGGTTCGAGGGCACGCATATCGACTCCAGCGGGTGGCCTTCAGACCCACTCGATATCCGGCCCTCCTGCTGCCGACGGACCGCTCAAGAATGGGCGTCGCCCTACCGGCGTTGGGTGGCATCTCGGGGCCACTGCGCCCCGGGATTGTGGGGTACTCGGTAAGGGCCGTACCGTTGTGGTCATTGCACCTCCGCTGCGGGGTTACGGCGTTCGCGCTTTCGGGTGCGCTCGGGCCACGCCGTGGCGGTGACCCAAAGCGAGCCGTCTCAGATGCCGGTCGCTGTGAGGTCGCCGGTTCAGGTGAAGTGCTCGGCGACGCTCTGCACGGCGGTGGCGCAGCGGCTGATGTCCGCCGGCCAAGCGCCGATCCATCCGATCTCGGCGATCTCGATCGCCATGGAAAGAGGTAGCGCAGGCGTGCGAGCAAAGCACAGAAGACGAACAAAGGTTGTCAACAGACTGAGCGCGCCGACGAGGCGGGGAGCGAGGCGCCCCGTCACCGTGTCACGATGCCGGATCGTGCATGTCGATCGTTGGGCTACTGTCGTAGAAACCGGCGTGAATCTCGTCCGACGCAAGGAGCACCCATGTCAAAGCTTCCGAACGACCCGGCCCCCAAGGCGCCGAGCGACCGGACCCGCAAGCCGGCCCGCAAGCCCGAGGGTGACCGCTTCACGCACGAGCACGTCGAGCACGTCGACGGCCCGGGCACATCGCGCTGACCCGACGGTCACCTGACCGATCGCAGGTCGAACTGCCACGTTTGACCCGCGCAGTGCTCGAGGTCGATCGCACCGAGCTGGTGCCGCGCGCCGTGGGAGACTTCGTGCTCGGGTTGGAGATCGAGGCTGCCGCCGCGGTGCGATCGAGGACTCCCGCCATGTCGCCACATTGGACGCCAAGCTCGACGCTCTCGAAGAGGCGCTCACGATCACGACGAGCAACGCTTCGTGTCGGCGGAGCACGGCTTGTCGGTCGCCGGATTGGTTGAGTTCCTCGAGGATCGCGCTTTGTTGGTCGGTTTCGAAGGAGTCGAACCGACCCATGGCAGCGATCAGCGGGTCGATGCGTGCGGCTGTCTGATCGAGGCTGGTGAGGTCGATGACGTGCAGACCGAGGGTCGATTCGAAGTCGAGGCCGATGATCGACCTCGACTACCCCAGCCGATAGAACAATGTGACTGACCGATAATCCGTTACGAAAGGGCACCTCGGGGCGCCGCACTGCCGGCGAAGTGTGTGGCCACCGCGTCCCATAATGCGCGGCCGATATCCAGATGTGCCATGCCCCACTGGTGCCGTTCAGGGGCACTCAGATCATCCCCGTTGGTGCAGGCACTTGGTTCCGGAGTGGGCGGGTTGACGAGGGCGGTTCAGCGCCCAGGCGTAGATCATCGGCCTGACGTCTTCGTTGGCGACTCGTCGGTCGATGGCCGTCCGCTTGGCTCTGCTGGGCCGTCGTTCAGCCGTGGGTGTGATCCCTGTCGAGGGCTGAACATCGACACGAACGTCGCGTTCCGCCGATCTGTTCAGGTGGCCGAAAGACGGCAAGTAGGTGGGATCGATCGCCGGCCACCAATCGAGGATGTCCTCAGGGCCCACGAGGCTGCGAATCGCAGTCCGACCACCACTCGAGCATGGGTGACGGTCCCAGCCATGAGCTTGGCCGAGATGATCGGAAGCCGTCCGGGTGCTCGCAGTGGCAAGCCGTGTTTCGTTGGGACCAGGATCACGGTCGACGACGTGTTGGACTACCTGGCTGCAGGGATGACGGCGGCAGAGATCATCGACGACTTTCCTGTGCCGCCGCTCGCTGCAGTTCCCCAGTTGTGCCGAGCAGAACCGGGGACGTTCACACGAGCGTGGTCACCTGAGCGGAGCCAGTCCCATATCCGCGCTGCGCTCGAACTCGTTGCCATGCGTGAGCCCACCGGAGCCGAGTAGCGACCGACACTGAGCCCTCGGGAACCTGCTGTCGCTGGAGGTCTGCCCGGGCCGTTCGCTTGCGTCACGCGCAAGTGGACAGTCTGTGCCGATCATTGACACCGGTCAACGGGGGCCTCTCGTATGTGCCGGTCGGCTCGAGCAGGGCAGGGCGGCAGGCGCTGCCGAGCGGAGCGGAACTGTCCAGTCCGAGCTCGTCGACGCGGTGGGCCACTTGGTCACCAGCGTGAGGCGGCGCGTGCCACACCGGTGGCGCTCGGTCTGTTCCTCCCCGGCTTGTCGAACGTCACGGCCCGAATGCGCTTAGCCATCTCGAACACGCACGCGAGAAGGAGCGACCATCAATGCACGAATCCGAAGACACCCGAATCCTCCCAGCCGCCGGTCGGCGGTCACCGGCCCGGGCAACCGTGACGGTGAGCGAAGCGGCCGGGGTCCTCGGGATCTCACGGTCGTCGGCCTATGAGCTGGTACGGATCGGGACGATCCCGTCGCTGCGGCTGGGCCACCGGTTGGCTGTTCCCAGGCGGGCGCTCATGGCTATGTTGACGGCGACGACGCAGGTTGAGGCACCGCCATTGGCGGCGTGGGGTGTCAGCCGTCGAGCAGCCGGGGATGTGGTCGGCGGCTTCCTGGTCGCCGCGGTGTCCCTTGTGGGCGTAGACCTTGGCGAGCGTCTCGACATGGTCGCCGATGCGCGCTGCCACCGCAGGCAGTGGTTCACCCGCGTCGAGCTGGGTGCTGGCATACCGGTGACGCAGATCGTGGAGTCGGAGCTCCTCGGCTCCTGGGATCTTGTGGCGGAGACGACCGAAGGCTTGCGTGAGGCGGTTCGGATGCGTCGGAGCAAGACCCTCGGCATCGATGCTGAGATCGGCGAGCACAGAGGCCCGATTCGACAGAGTCGCCCCGAGTGCCAGTGCATCGCATTGCTGCCGTTCGTGGTGGCCGGCGAGCAGCGCTCGTGTCCGGCTGTCGATCGTCACGACTCGGATCTGGTGGCTCTTGGGATCCTTCTCCATCACCGCGCCGGTCATGAGCTGTGCCATGGCCGCCCGGATCTCGATGCGCCCGGTGTCGGGGTCGACGCTGTCCCATCGCAAGCCGCACACCTCGCCCCGTCGAGAGCCGGTTGCGGCCAGCAACCGGAACGCGATGGACTTCTCGGCGTTGCGACTCCGGGCCGCGGCATCGAGCAGCTGAGCGACGACGTCGGGAGTAGGGATCTTGCGGCCGACCCGGCGCACCGATGGCGGCGTTGCGAGCAGCACGGGATTGGTCGTCGTCCACCCCCAGGCCATCGCCTGCTTGAACGCCGAGCGGAGCAGGGCGTGGTATCGCTGGATCGATGCCGGGGCGAGGCCACGGTCCCGGCCGAGGCGGTTGTAGAAGTCGTCGATGGCCTTGACGGTGAGCTTGTCGAGTTGTGTCTTGCCGAAGGTGGCGTCGCGGCCGATCGCTCGGGTGATGCTGCGGTAGCCCTCGATCGTTCGGGCCTGCCGGCCGCGTGCTTCGAGGTGATCGACGTGCGCGGTCAGCAATTCGTTCACGGTTCGTCGACTGTCGGGCCGTGGTGTCGAGCTCGCTCGACAACCTGGTCGGCAAGCGCTGTGCGTAGCGCTTGCCGCCACGGACCGATCGGCTGACGTAGCGCTTCTCCCCGGTCATCGGATCGCGGCCGGCGAACGCTCGCACCTCCCAGGAGTCGGGTTCCCGCTTCAACCGGATGCTTCCGTTGCCTGCCGCCATGCGTCGAAGGCTGGCAATGGGTTGGGACAACGGATGGGACAACTCCCATTTCGAGGCCAACCGAATCCCCGCTCCACCGGTCCTTCGGCCTCTGAACGGGGAGAATGGGTTGCGCCCCCGGCAAGAATCGAACTTGCGCACACGGTTTAGGAAACCGATGCTCTATCCACTGAGCTACGGGGGCTGGGATTCGCGAGTTGGCCAACGAGGTCGCGGGCCTAGAAGCATACGAATACCAGGGCAGAATCGGGGCAAGGGCACCGGCGGTGATCGTTGCGTCGTTGCTCGATGTGGACGAAGCGGCCGCGTGCGTCGATTCACTGCTGCGCCTCGAGGTGGCCGATCGGTGCTCGCTCGTTACATCATTGGGCGGGAACTCGCCGCTCGGGGACACGAGGACGACGTCATCACCGCCGCGGCCATGGATTCGGTGTCGGCCGTGCCCATCCGAGGACCGAGTGATCTAGAGCGGACCTTCGTTCGCTGGTCGCCGTGATGATGGCGCGAATCCTTTTCCGTCGAACAGTTGCGTTCGACTGATTCTCTCCCCTCTTGGATCCCTATACCTTCGGCCAGTGTCACACCACGTGCGTACACTTGTTCTCATGTCCACGTTGGCCGAGTTCGAGCAGGAGATGCAGGGGTTCGATCCTGCAACGGCCGCGCTCGACGAGGTGACGTCGTTGGTGGCCCGGTTGCATTGCTGCCGGCGTGTGTTGTCCGCCCACGAAGACCAGCTGGCCACAGCCGCGAAACGACACGCCGCAACCGGTGACGCCCCACCGGCAATCGAGATCCTGTCCGGTGACGGTGACGTGTCCAAGGGCGCAGCCCGCAACACCCTGCGCCGCCGTGACGCAGCCACCGAACTCGAGGCGTTGGGAACCACGATCCACGACGGTGACGCCCGAACCGAGAACGTCGACGCGATCGCCCGAGCGTTGGAACGATTCACCGATCCCGCCCAACGGGCCCGATTCGTGTCCTTCGACACCCGCCTGGCCGGCCTGGCCGCCCGCCTGGCCCCCGACCGGTTCGGTCGGGAACTCGATCAGATGGTGCGGCGGGCAATGACCGACCACGGGCTGTCGCTCGAGGAACGGCAACGACGCGACGCCGAGATGTCGATCTGGCGGGACCAGCACGGCATGACCCGGCTCCGGGGAGTCCTCGACCCCGAATGGGGAGCAATCCTGGAAACAGCACTCGATACCGAAATGCGGTCCCTGGCACAGGCCCGCAAGAACGCCGCGGTCCGCACCGCCGACGCCGATCCCGGGGTCATCAGGTTCGACGATCACCTGCGAGCCGAGGCCCTGATCGAACAGATCCGCCGTTCCCACCACCCGACCACAGGCCCAGCCCTCCCCCTCGTCGCCGTCATCGTCGACCACCACACCCTCCACCAGACCGCACCCCACCACCCCGCACCCCACCACCCCGCACCCCACCACCCGCGCCCCCCCCCGCACCCCACCACCCCGCACCCGGCGACCCCGCACCCCACGACCCCACAACCCACGACCCCGCACCCGGCGACCCCGCACCCCGTGAGATCGGTCCCGGGCCCGAGTTCTTCGACGGCCGGGCCCTGTCACCCACCACCCTCACCCGACTGTGCTGCGACGCCGTCATCCAACACGTCATCCGAGACCGCCAAGGCCTGCCCTTGGCGGTCGGTCGCCGCCACCGGACCGCGACCGACGCCCAACGCATCGCCCTCCGAACCCTCTACCCCGGTTGTGCCTGGCCCGAATGCGATCGCCGCTTCGACCACTGCCAGATCCATCACGTCACCCCCTGGGAACACGGCGGCCAAACCGACCTCAACAACCTGCTACCCCTGTGCAACCAACACCACCACCTCGTCCACGACCAACGATGGCAACTCGACATCGACCCCCACCGCACCATCACCATCACCCGACCCAACGGAACCACCCACGACATCGTTGGTCTCCGACCGACCCGGAACGACGCCGACGGTGCGGTGATCCATCCGACGAAGACGGTCCGTCGACGGCCCGCGATCGATGCTGGCACCGGATTCGGCGGATCTGGTGGCGGCGTCGAGTCGGATCGGGCCGGGCCGCGGTGTGTCGAGGGTGCCGCTCACTGGTGGGCAGGCGGTCGCAGCGGTCGACAACTCGACGGCAGCGGTGACGAATCCATCGGTGAGCTCGCCGAAGCCACGCTGTTCCGAGAACCCAGCAACAACTGAGTACCACCCGGCACGCCCACCAGGGTGATGTCGGCGCGCATGGGGTGGTGTCGACGACAGGGTGGCTCGGGGTATGGTCGGTTGGTCGGTTGGTCGGTTGGTCGGTTGGTCGATTCGTCGATCGGGCGGACGGGTGGACGGGTGGACGGGTGGGGCGAGCGGACTCAGCGCAGGCGCAGTGCACTGGGCGTGGGCTCGGGCGTGGCCCGGTCGTCGTCTCGGCGCACCGTCCCAGGGGATGGTCCCGGGGCACGGTCCCGGTCCGGGGTCGAGGGCGGGGCCGAGGGCGGGGCACTAGCCTCCGGGAATGCCAACGAGCATCTCCCCCGAGACCTTCGATCAGAACGTCGACCTCGGTGACTGGCGCTATCTGCTCGGCGCCATCGAAGCGACCTTCGTGGTCGACCCGTCGACCGAGGGCCCCGTCTTCGGCCGGGCGGCGCAGTTCGTTGTCGACATCGCGCGGCTGGCCGATGCTGCAGATCATCACCCCGACATCGATCTCCGGTATCCCGGCGTCGTGCACGTCACGCTCACTACCCATGCGTCCGGCGGTCTCACCGACCTCGACGTCGACCTGGCCCGACTCGTGTCGTTCCAGGCGGAGGCGCTCGGAATGCGAGCCGAACCGGTGGCTGCCCAGCGGGTCGAGATCGCGGTCGATGCGCTCGACATCGATCGGGTCCGCCCCTTCTGGTTGGCCATTCTGGGCTACCGGGAGGGCCCGACTGCGCCCGACGGGATCGTCTACGACATCGCCGATCGTCGACGACTCGGCCCGGCCCTCTGGTTCCAGCAGATGGCAGAACCACGAACCGAGCGCAATCGGATCCACCTCGATGTCCAGGTAGCCCACGACGAGGCCGACGCGCGGGTTGCTGCTGCCCTCGCCGCCGGCGGGGTGCTGCTGACCGACGAGCACGCCCGATCGTTCTGGGTGCTGGCCGACCCCGAGGGCAACGAGGCATGTGTCTGCACCTGGCAGGATCGGGACTGATCGGTGAATCGCGTCCATCTCTTGGCTCGGCCCGATTCGTTCGGACCGAGAGCCAAGGCCGTGCAAGCAGCCGTCGCCGCCGCCGAAGCGCTGGGCTTCGTCACCACCGTCTTGTCGTCTCCCACCCCCGAGGCCATCGTCGGCACCATCGAGTCCGCTCGAGCCGACATCGAACGCCTGGTCATCGTCGGGGGAGACGGGCTGATCCATCGTGCTCTTCCGGCGCTGGCCAACTCGGGCATCGACGTCGGCCTCGTGCCCAGTGGTACGGGTAACGACTTCGCTCGCGGCTTCGGGATCGGGACCGGCGTCGGCCGAGCGTCCCGGAAGGCGACTGCGACATACCGCAGAGCTTTCCTCGGGACCGTCGAACCCGTCGATCTGATCGCCGGCGACGACGGGCGCTGGGCGGCATCGGTCGTCACCGCCGGATTCTCGGGGCGGGTGAATGCCCGTGCCAATCCGATGCGCTTCCCTCCCGGCCAGTCGAAATACACCGTGGCCACGGTGATCGAGGCAACGAAACTCAGCCCGATGGGGCTTCGGGTCCGCGCGCCCGAATTCGAACTCGAGCTCGATGCCGCGTTCTTCGCCGTTGCGAACACCCCATATTTCGGCGGAGGAATGGCGATCTGTCCCGACGCCGACCCCGACGACGGACTGCTCGACGTCACCCTCGTCGGACATGTCCCGGCAGCAACGCTGATGCGAGTGATGCCCCTGGTCTTCGTCGGTCGGCACGTCCGCCATTCGGCCGTGACCACCTTGCGTGTTCGGTGGATCGAGATCGAGACCACCGAGCCACTCTGGGCCGATGGCGAACCATTCGGGGAAGCGCCCATCCGGCTCGAGGCATCATCGGGTGCGTTGCGTCTGGCGCTCGGTGACCCGTGAACGACTCGGCTTCGGCGTGCGGTCGGGTCAGTCGGCCCGGGGTACCCACTTCGAATCGGGTTTGGTGTCCTCGATCTCGAGACCTGCCGCCTCCCAGCCATCGAACCCGGGCTCGAGGTGGGCGACGTCGCGGTATCCCATGTCCTGCATGGTCTTCGCCGCCAGTGCCGATCGGCCGCCGCCGGCACAGTAGATGATGTAGCGGCGCTCGGGACTGAAGACCTTGCGGTAGTACTCGCTGGCCGGATCGACCCAGAACTCGAGCATGCCCCGTGGGGCATGGACCGCTCCGGGGATCTTCCCCTTCAGGTACAGCTCACGGTGGTCGCGGATGTCGACGATCACGGCCGAGTCCGATTGGCGTTCGGCTTCGACTTGTTCGGCGGAGAGGTTCTCGATCGACTCCTTTGCGATTGCGACGAGGTCCCAGGCCTTCACGATCTCGGTCATGGCGTCAGTATCGTCCGTCGCCACCTCGATCGCCAGCGGGCGTGAGGTCGGTATCCAGTCGGTCGAGTCGGTCGAGTCAGTCGTCCCAGTGGGCCCGGCGTTGGCTCTTCCGTTCGCCGCGTTGCCGCTTCTGCTTCAGGCGTCGCTCCTTTGCCCCGCGGCCGGGCTTGGTCGGTCGCCGGATCCGTTCGGGCCGTAGCGCTTCGTTCATTCGCTCGGCCAGTCGGGCCAGGGCCAGCTCGCGATTGCGGGTCTGGGATCGCGTGTCGTCGACGACGACTCGGATTCGGGGGCCGAAGGCCCGCTCGAGCTTGTCTCGCTGGTGGTGGTTCAACGTGGGCGAATCGGCGATCTCGAAGACCAGTTCGGCTCGTGTGTTGGACGTGTTCGCATGTTGACCACCCGGACCGCCCGACGGCCCAAACCGCCAGGTGAGCTCCGACGTCGGAATCGACAGGCCGGGTTTCACCGCGAGCGGATCGTCGGTTGCCATGGTCCGACGCTAGCCCGGGTCGGCCGGGTCGATCCGGGTGATTTCCCCCGGTGCCCTTCCCAGCGGGAAAATGAGGTTCCATACTTGGGGGGAGGTCAGTGGCTGGCAGAGACCGGTCACCGGTCGAGGCCAACCGGCGCGGGAAGGTAGGCAAATGGATCGAATCTCCTTGTACGACGTCCGCCGTGCGGTCGTCGTCCTGGCGATCGTTGCCGTCGTCGCGGCCAACGCCTACGTCCTGTTCGGAAGCGATTCGTCCAGCGGGGTCGACGTCGGCGGGACGCCGACGGCATCGGTTTCGACCACCATCGTCTCGTCGATCGCAGAATCGACGACGACCAGCACCGAACCCCCGGCGACCGAAACCGTGTCGCCGGAAACGGTTGCGGCCGACACCTCGGTGGTGGAGAGCACGGCGCCACCGCAGGAACCACCGGCCCCGGCCCCGACGACGGCACGAACCGCCACGACCCGAAGCGTCGTCACGACGAGGCCGGCCCCGACCACGACGGCACCCCCGGCAACGGCCGCGCCGACCACCACGCAGGTGACCATCCCGAGCCTGTCGACGACGCGCAACACGATCTTCAATCCGACCACGGCACCGCCGACGACGGCCGCGCCCAGCACCCCGGCGCCCACCCCGGCTCCGACCTCGAACATCTCGATCTCGAGCGTGGCCGGCGACTGAGCCGCCCGGATCGGCCCGGGCGAGTTCAGCGGGTCGGTGCGCCCAGACCGTCGGCGGTCACGCAGCTGATGGCGTCACCGCCCATCCCCATCGTGACGTCGTCACCGAGGTCGACAGCGGGTGGGTCGGGGAACAAGGGGTCGCCATCGATCCGCACCGTGAGCGAATCCGGGTTGGCACCCTGATCGATGAACTGTTGACGGTAGGCGTCGATGAGGACCTCTTCGGTCACCGAGAACGCCGCCTGCATGCACTGGCTGGATCCGATGACGGTCTGGGCATAGGCATAGGCAAGGGGCGTCAGCCCATCGTCGTCTGCGACCCATGGGAAGACATCGGTGAGTTTGCCGACGAAGCCCTTGTCGACCTCGACCGAACCGGCCGTCGCCACGGCATCGACCCGAGGTCGAACGAAGACGATGGCCTCGCCGGGGATGACGACTTCGGTGGACCCGTCGCGATGGTAGATGACGTCGGCCGAGGTCCCTTCGACGCAGGTGTCGACGTCGCCGATGGCGTCCAGCGTCACGGTGTCGGTGCGGTAGACGCCGCCGAACAGCGAGTGTTCACGGCGCCCCTCGACCGGTACCTCGGCATGGATACGAGCACGACAGTCGAGCGCGATCGGTTCGACGGCAACGATGCGAGCCTCCTCGGGCAGGGAAAGCGTCACGTCGACATCACCGAAGTCGGGAAGGGTCTGCCAGGGGAAGCGGATGTCGATCGCGTTGGCCCACACCGCGAATCCGGCGAGGACGAGGGCGCCGAGCACGGCACCGGAGAGGACTTTCTTCATGCAGGACTCGCTTCGAAGATGGGGGTTCGATGGTTCGACGAATCGGGTGGTCGATGGTCGCGGTTTGTCATCGGATCCCCACAATGGCTGGTTGAACGTCTGTCGAATCTTGCGAACCGATGACGGTCCCCGGCCATGAGCAGAACCGATCGCCTCTCCAGGAGGTTAGCGGGCCCTGTCGGCGCCGCTCGGTCGCCCGGCGTGCGGTCGTCTCGCGATGCTTGGGGTTCTCGTCGCTTCCGGCCCGCAGCGGCCTATTTTGGAGCGGGCCGGCTCCAGGGGTCATCGGGGGCCGAGCGCTGTGTCGGTTCGCCGACCTGACGAGGAGCGTGTGAGTTGTCGAGCCAGGACCGGCGAGCCGAATCCGACGAACGCGTTCGCGAGGCGCAGGCGTTGGTCGAGCAGTTGACCGTCGACGAGAAGATCTCGCTGCTGTCAGGGTCCGACAATTGGCACACGGCGGGTGTCGGACGCCTCGGTGTTCCACGGGTGAAGGTCACCGATGGTCCGAGCGGAGCCCGTGGTGATTCGATGGCCGGTGGAACACCGGCGGTGTGTCTTCCGGCCGCGGTGAGCCTGGCTGCCACCTTCGACACGGCGATGGTGGCAGAACTCGGCCGTCTGCTGGGCCGCGAGACCCGCCGCAAGGCATCGCAGCTGTTGTTGGCCCCGACGATCAACATCGCCCGCCACCCGACCGGGGGCCGCAACTTCGAGTGCTTCGGTGAGGATCCCTTCCTGACCTCGTCGTTGGCCGTGGCCTATGTCGAGGGTGTTCAGAGTCAGGGCGTGGGGGCCTGTGCCAAACACCTCGTGGCCAACGACGTCGAGTACCGACGCATGACGGCGTCGTCCCAGGTCGACGAACGCACACTGCGAGAGGTCTATCTGGCTCCCTTCGAAGCCGTCGTCGAGGCCGGGGTGTGGTCCCTGATGGCGGCGTATCCCAAGCTCAACGGGACGTACTGCACCGAGGATCGATGGTTGCTGACCGACGTCCTCCGTGACGAGTGGGGGTTCGACGGCGTGGTCGTCTCGGACTGGGGGGCGACCCACGACCGTTCGATCCCGGTGGAGGCCGGGCTCGATCTCGAGATGCCGGGTCCTCCCCGAGCGCTCGGCGAACGGCTCCGACAGGCATTCGACGAGGGCGAGATCGACGAGGCGACCATCGACGCCCGGGCCAGGAACGTCGTCGGCTTGGCGATCCGCTCCGGACGGATGGGTTCGACCGAGGAGTCATCCGAGCAATTCGTCGACCTTCCCGAAGAGCGGATCCTGGTGCGCCGCGCTGCCGCCAACGGGATGGTCCTGGCCCGCAACGCCGGGCTGTTGCCGCTCGACCCGTCGTCGACCGCTTCTCTGGCGGTGATCGGGCCGAATGCCGACCCCGGGGTGGTCGTCGGTGGCGGGTCGGCCCAGGTTCGGGCCAACCATGTGGTTTCACCGTTGGAGGGCCTGCGTGCGGCCTTCGTCGACACCCACATCGTGCACGCCGTCGGCTGCCTGACCCATCGGTATCTGCCATCGGTGCCCCGGACGAGGTGGGCCGGCAACGACGGTTTGCTCGTCGAGACGTTCGATGGCCCCGAACCGTTCGGAGACCCGGTCGTGACGTCCGCCGCTCGATCGGTCATCTCGGTGCTGGGTGATCTCCGCAACGACGTGCCCGACCCGAGGTCGTGGTCGCAGCGCTGGATCGGTCGCCTGATCATCGAGGAGTCCGGGCCACACGACTTCGGGGTGATGGCCGTCGGGCGATCGCGGGTGCTCGTCGACGGCGTCGTGGTGTGCGACAACTGGACGGCTCCCGAACCCGGCGACGCCTTCTTCCAGATGGGCTCGGCCGAGGTCGTCGGCACCGTCGAACTGGCGGCGGGAGCCGAGGTCGAGGTCGTGGTCGAGTGGTCCCCCAGACTCGACGAGCTCCTCGTTGGCCTGCGGTTCGGGGTCCTCGAGCCGAGCGACGAGGACGAATTGTTTGCCGACGCCGTGGCCGCCGCCGCATCCGCCGACGCCGCAGTGGTGGTGGTCGGCCTCAACGCCGACTGGGAAACCGAGGGCCACGACCGGCCGATGTTCGGTCTCCCCGGTCGACAGGGCGACCTGGTGCGGGCGGTACAGGCGGTCAATCCCCGTACGGTCGTGGTGGTGAACACCGGTGGACCGGTCGACCTTCCCTGGCTCGACGACGTGACGGCCGCGGTGCTGGCCTGGTACCCGGGCCAGGAGTTCGGAGGCGCGCTGGCCGATGTGCTCACCGGTGTCGCCGATCCGGGCGGCCGGGCACCGGTCACGTTCCCGAAACGACTGAACGATGCCCCGACGGTGCTCGACGTGCCGGGTGACGGCGAGCTCATCCACTATCGCGAGGGTCTGTTCGTGGGGCACCGCTGGTACGACGCCCGCGACATCGAGCCCCGTCTGGCCTTCGGCGAGGGGCTCTCCTACACCGAGTTCTCGATGGGTGTTCCGACGGTCGTCGATCCGTCCGGGCACAGCGACGACCTTTGCCTGACGGTCGAGGTGACCAACGTCGGAAGGCGTTCGGGCAAGGC
The DNA here is from genome assembly GCA_963700755.1 of uncultured Acidimicrobiales bacterium. GTDB lineage: Bacteria > Actinomycetota > Acidimicrobiia > Acidimicrobiales > SZUA-35 > JBBQUN01. Next base: position 711,170 of record CAVOYW010000008.1, on the reverse strand, counting down.
CGTCGTCCAGGCCTATCTCGAACCGCCGATCGGAGCCGAGACCCGGCCGCTCCGGGCCCTCTGTGGGTTCGCGGTGTGCCGACTCGATCCCGGCGTGACCGATGTGGTCGAGCTGGTCGTTCCGGGCCGGTCGTTCCAGATCTGGAACGCCGAGCAGGGTTGGCACACCCCGCCGGGCAGCTATCTGGTTCACCTCGGTTGGTCCAGTCGAAACCTCGTCGGCTCAGTCGGCGTGGACCGCTGAGGTGATCCGACCCGTCGCCGATCGGTCGAGTCGAAACCGGCGTCGGGTGCTGCTGGGCCTGGGGATCGCCGCAGTTTCGCTGTTCTTCGTGTTCGGTTGGTTCGACCGGAGCGCGCTCGAGACCGTCGATCTCGGCTCGACGCGACGGATCGTGGTGATCTCCGACGCCGGTCCGGTCCGCGTCACCGAGGCCGGTGCGAATCAGGTCGACCATCGTGACTCCTGGCTCATCCATCGGCCGACCGTCGAGCTCGGCCGAGACGACGACGAGGTGATCGTGCGACTGCGATGTGACACCTCCTGGCCCTGTCGTTCGGCAGCCAGCGTGCGGGTCGTCCCGGGGATCGAGCTGGTGGTCATCGCCAACAACGGCACCGTGACGGTCGAGCGTTTCGACGGTGCCCTGACCGTGTTCGCCGATCACGATCAGGTGGCGCTCGGACCCATACGCGGCTCGGCCCGGGTGGTGGCGGGAACCGGCGACATCAGCGGCGCCGGGATGGCACTGGGGCAGCTCTCCGTCGACGTCGACCGGGCCTCGATCGATCTCGAGTTCTCGCAGCCGCCCCAGTCCGTGGTCGTCACCTCGGCCGAGGGCCCGGTGCGGTTGTCCGTTCCGGACACCGGCTACGACGTGGCGGTGAGGGTCGTCGAGGATCGGGTGGACGATGTCGAGATCGGGGTGGCCTCGGTCGCCGGTGCCGACGCCATCATCTCGATCCGGGGATCGGGTCCGGTGGTGGTGGAGCCGTTCCTGCCGTGACTGCTTCGCCGGAAGTCGGTAGGCAATCGGCCCGGACCGTGATAGTCGTGAAGCGATGAGTCCCGAGGATCGTCGCCATCGACTGAACGCCGTGCTGCTCGAGCCCGATCCCACCGACGCGCTCTGGGAGCTCTACGAGTCCGGTGACGCCGATGTCGTCATCCCCGAACTCTCGGCGCTCCAGCTCGAGCAGGATCCGATTCACCGTCACAAGGATGTCTTGGCGCACACCGTTGCCGTCACGGCCAAGACCCGCCCCGATCTCACCCTTCGGTTGGCTGCGCTGTTCCACGACATCGGCAAGCCGGCGACCCGGTCGTTCGACCACGGGGGCGTGACCTTCCGCCACCACGAGGCCGTCGGTGCCAAGATGACCAAGCGTCGTCTGCGCGAACTCGAGTACGACCCCGAAACCGTTCGCGATGTCGCCGAACTGGTTCGTCTGTCGGGCCGGTTCAAGGGCTACGGCGACGGTTGGTCCGATTCCGCGGTCCGGCGATACGCCCGCGACGCCGGACACCTGCTCGGCTTGCTCAACGAGTTGGTGCGGGCGGACTGCACGACCCGCAATCGGTCGAAGGAGGCTCGATTGCACGAGCTCATCGACGATCTCGAGCGTCGGGTGGTACGACTGGCGAACGAGGCGCGGGTGGCCGCCGAACGACCTCAGCTCGACGGTCGGGCCGTCATGGATCTGCTCGATCTGCCCGCCGGCCCGGCTGTCGGCCAGGCCCTGGCGTTCCTGCTTGACCTCCGACGTCGCGAGGGCGAGCTCGATCCCGACGAGGTCGAGGTGCGACTGCGCTCGTGGTGGGCCGACCAGGCGGCCCAATCCCGTGTCGCCCGCTGACGTCCCGGCCGACCTGACCCCGTTCGAACGAGCCGTGATCCGGGTGCTCGAGTCGACCGAACCGGGTGACGTCCTGTCCTATGCAGAAGTGGCGGCCGAAGCGGGCCACCCCGGCGCGGCACGGGCCGTCGGGGGTGTGCTGAGACGCCATGGCGGGCTGCCGTGGTGGCGGGTGGTGGCCGCCAACGGTCGGCTGATCCCGCACGGATCGGCGGAGCACGCTCGGCGACTCGAAGCCGAGGGTGTTGCCACGGCCAACGGTCGGGTTCAGCCTCGGAGCGAGTAGCCGAACCGGCCGAGCACCGGCGCCGTGATGGCCGTCACGACCCGCCGGGAACGTGGGTCGAGTTCGGTCGTCCACGCGGCGTCGAGCCGCAGCGTCAGGTCCGATCCTCCGAAACGGAGCGGATTCCCGGCAATGGAGTGCATCGGGGTACGAAGCGAGGCCTGGTGACCGGACAGGAACGACAGGTCCTCGGGCCCGACGTCGAGGCCCGCGAACGCGGCGATGTCGACCAGTGTGCTCGAGGGCCGCTTCAGGAAGTCCTCGTATCGAAGGGTCATGGTTGGGACACCGAGCCGGGCCAACGAGCGGAAGCCGAGATTGTCGGTGACCCAGCGCATGGCCGTTCGTTCGGGACGATAGGTGGGCATCTTGGCGTCGGGACCGGCCTCGGGTCGGGCGACGTCCTTGGTCCAGGAGTAGGCGACACCCCGGGGATCACGAACCAGGTGGAGCACCCGGACGTCGAAGGCCGGATCCAGCGCCAGGAGTGCCGCGGTCGAGAGATGCTTGCTCGACTCGAGCAGCACCGGGGGATGACCGGCCACGGTCGCTCCGGCGAGGAGGACGGCCCGAAGGTGTTCGAGGTACTCTCGCTGTTCGGCATCACGGTTGCCGGTTCGCAGGCGCGCCATGATCTGCGGCAGTCGGCGGCTGCGATCGACCGACCAGCGCAGACCGATGATCCGGTCCAGGTTGACGTGCTGCCATCCACCGAAGGCCTCGTCGCCGACGGCGGTCCAGTGTGGACACTGCTCGAAGGAATCACCGCAACCGCAGCGCTCGTTGTCCCGGACACCACGTTCCCACAGGTGAATCGTCTCGCCGACGGCAAAGGTTCCGGGCAGCTCGTTGAGCAGCTTCTCGACGAGGGTGCTGCCCGAACGGCCCAGCCCCCCGATGAACAGGATTCGCTGCCGGCCGGGGTGGGCCGGGTTCATGACCACTGCATGGATCGCCCGAGCAGTCGTTCGAGTTCGGCCACGTCGGGTGCGAGACGTTCCCGCAACGAGGCGACCAGACCGGGATCGATCGACTCCTTCGGCTTCCTGTTCCAGGCCTTGAAGTCTTCGAGTTGGAAGGGACGAAGACCCAGGAAGTCGAGGGTCTGGGCGTACATCGCGGCCGGGTCGGCGTAGAAGTCCTCCGAACGCACGACCAGGATCTGCCGCTCGGGGTAGGCGGCCATCCACCGCCGCAGTCCTCGGGCGTAGCGACCCTGGTCGACATAGGAGAAGTGCTGGTGGGCGAAACTCCGGTAGGCGGGGTCCTGGAGCATCCGCTCCTCTTCTCCCTCGAGCCGGGCGGGCTCGGCATCGAGGGCCTCGGCGAAGCCGAGTGTCTCGACCCCGTTGCGGGTTCGTTCGACCCAGTGACTGTGCGCCCGTGCCACGGGGTCACGCAGCAGCACGATGATCTTGGCGTTGGGAGCAAGCCCGCGCGCTCGTACGGGCGCATGAGGGTGGTGCAGGTAGTACGGGGTCGCCTCGCCGATCACGACCCGATGGTCGGACGCAGCCTGTCGTCGAGCGTGGGCGGCGCGGGTCGGGAAGTGCGACCGATACCAATCGGCCCCCCGTTCGTAGTTGACGTCGAAGAAGTAGGTTCCCTTCCGGGTCTCGCGGGCCGGAAAGAGGGGACGGACGTCGGGATGGCTCAGGAGGTAGCGGGCCAACGAGGTCGTGCCGCCGCGTTTGGCCCCGATGATCAGGTAGTCGGGACCGACCCGCAACGATGCCGTCGTCATGCCGTAGCGACGAATGACGGTGAGCCCCGCTGCTCGGAGCCGTGGGCCGATCGCGGTGGGGGCCTCGTAGCGGGCCCCGTAGGGCGTCATCTCGAGCTCGGGGACAGGGGTGTGTGGTGTCGTGACGGTGATCGCCTCGGTCAGTGATGGCATGGAAGAGCTGCACTTTCGCCCGTTGGGGACACGCCATGATCCCGCAAGCACCGCCCGCGAGAAAGCGGAAGGATTGCCCACCGCATCCCGTTGCCCCGGGTGTGCTCAGCCGTTGATGGGGCCTGCGGTCTCGGTGAGGGGAACCGGTCGGCGCCCGGAGCGCATGACGAGGTACTCGGCGGCGATGGCGACCGCCGTCTCGGCCGGGGTCCGGGACCCGAGATCGAGCCCGACGGGGCCGTGGATGCGGTCGAACGACGATTCGTCGTGTCCGAGCGCCAGGAGTCGCTTGCGACGATTCGTCTGGGTCCCTCGTGAACCCATGGCGCCGAGGTAGCCCACCGACGAGTCGAGGGCGGCCGACAGCAGCGGGGTGTCGAGTTCGGGATCGTGAGTGAGGATGATCAGCGCATCGGCCGGCCCTGCCGTGGACAGGAAGTCGAGGCCGACGCGGGAGGACTCGTCGATGGTGGCCTTCCAGCCCAGCAGGGCGCCCTGGGCGGCGATGGCGTCGGCCATGGCGCCGTTGCCGACGATCAGGGCCCGTGCTGTCGGCAGGATCACCGAGATCACGAACTCGACCCCGTCGATCACGTCGAGCGTGCTCGTCGACACCCCCGCGGACAGGGCCCGGCGGGCCGCCTCGACGGCGACGAGGTTCTGGTCGGGGTCGTCGGACACGACCCCGTCGGTGGCTCGCCGGGTCACCACCAGATCGTGGCCATCGGGCACGATGGTGACGACGGCCACCGGTTCGGCGGTGCGGATGGCGTCGGCGAAGAGGGGAGGCAGATCCGAGAGGGGGCTGATGAGGAGGCGGGCGCTACCGCCGCAGACCATGCCGGCGGCGTCGGCAACCGGATCGCTCACCTTGGTCCGGATCACGTGTCGTTCACCGGGTCCGGTGGCGTGGGTGTCGGCAATGACCCCGTCGAGAAGGCCACCGAGCAGGGTCCCGTCGACGCCCGCCGAGCTGACGATGGCCCCGTCGGAGCCGCTCCGGAGCCCGAACCCCGACAGTGACACGATGCGCACCAGTGACACGCCGTCGGGTCGGTCGGCATGACGGAGGAAGGGGAGCACGATCGAATCCATGTCGTCACTGTGACAGAACGGGCACCGTTGCGACAGCCCCGATGCCGGCCCCGCGATCCGAACCACGGGGTCTTCGTCCACCGCTCACCTCGGTGGACCGGCTACCTTCGTCGTCCATGAGTCTTCGTTGTGCTCGGCTGGGCTGTGGAATCGAAGCGATTGCGAGCATGCAATTCAAGAACGAACGCGCCGAGGTCCACCTGGTCGACCTCACCGATTCGTTCGAGGGAATCCCGCTCTGCTCGGGACACGCCCGGACCCGTACCGCGCCGGTGGGCTGGTCACTCGTCGACCGGCGGACACCGACCCATCCCGATGGCTGGGAGTCCGAGGCGCCGTCGGTCGCCGTGACACCCGGCGCTCGACCCCCTCGTCGTCGATCGAGCGATCACGGGTTCGAGTTCGGGCGCCAGAAGGAGCCGATCCCGTCGCAGAAGGCGCTGGATGCTGCCTCGCCGCTCCTGGCCCGGGCGTTCCGAGTGGTTCCGAACTGAGTGGGTCTCAGACCCGGGCTTTCGGCACCGGCACTCCGGGCACCTCGGCCCGGGTGTGGAAGATGGTTCCTCGACGATCAGGGTCGTCGGTGTTGTCGCCGGTGACGACGTAGAGGTCGCGCCGGTCGACGCCGCCGAAGCTGACACTCGTCACCATCCGTGCCGGCACGATGATGCGACCCACTTCGGTGCCCGAGGGGTCGTAGCCCCGCACGGCACCGGTTCCCGACACGTCGGCCACCCACACGGTGCCCGCTTCGTCGACGGCCAGACCGTCGGGCATCAGCCCGTCGGCAGCGAACAGTCGCCGCTCGCTCGCCAGGCCGTCGGCATAGTCGTGGGCCCACACCCCCCGGGTGGTGTCGGAGTGGTAGAGGGTGGATCCATCGGGGGACAACCCGATGCCATTGGTGAGGGCGATGTCGTCGTAGAGCTCGTAGGGCTCGCCTCCCACCGGTATTCGCCAGCATTCACCGGTGGTGCGGGGGCCGTCGGTCGAGAACGGGTCGGAGCGCATCGTTCCGCAGATCACGGCACCGGTCCGGTCCACGATCAGATCGTTGAGCCCGGGGGCATCGGGGGCAAAGACGATCCTCGTCTCGCCGTCGACCACGTGGCAGATGTTCCGGCCCGACACGAGCAGGCCGCCGTCGGCATGCAGCGCGATGCCACCGACCCCCCGACGTTTCGGGATGACGGTGTCGATCGTCCCGTCGGGTCGGTGGCAGTAGACACCGCCGCCGTGCACGTCGGAGAAGTAGAGGTTGCCGAGATCGTCGGCCCGCGGACCCTCGACCAGTCCATAGCCCGACGCCAGCATCTCGAGGTCGCTCATGGCCCCGACCCTAGTGGGAATTCGGCCTGGGTCACCGATAGGCGTCGAGGGGCGGGCAACTGCAGCTGAGGTGACGATCGCCATAGGCGTTGTCGACCCGCCCGACCGGCGGGAAGTACTTGTCGACCGTCATGCCGGGAAGCGGGAAGGCGGCTTGGCGACGGGTGTAGGCCCGGTCCCAGTCGTCGACGATCAGGACGTCGGCGGTGTGCGGGGCGTGCCGCAGCACCGAGTCGTCGATCGACACCTCCCCGTTGGCGACGGCGTCGATCTCGGCCTTGATCACGACCATTGCGTCACAGAAGCGGTCGATCTCGGCCAGACTCTCGGACTCGGTGGGCTCGATCATCAGCGTGCCACCGACCGGGAACGACATGGTGGGCGCATGGAAGCCGCAGTCGGCCAGGCGTTTGGCCACGTCGTCGGCGGTGACACCGGTGGCGTCGGTGATCGGACGGAGGTCGATGATGCACTCGTGGGCCACCAGGCCGTTGGGCCCGGTGTAGAGCACCGGATAGTGCTCGCTCAGGCGCTTGGCAACGTAGTTGGCCGCCAGCACCGCACCCTCGGTGGCCCGACGCAACCCGTCGGGGCCCATCATGGCGATGTACATCCAGGTGATCGGCAGGATGCCGGCCGAGCCCCAGGGTGCCGCCGAGACCGCACCGACCCGGTGACCGTCGACCCCGATGCCGCCGATGCCGTCGACGACGTCGTGACCGGGCAGGAACGGTGCCAGATGGGCGCCGACGCCGACGGGGCCGACTCCGGGGCCGCCACCACCGTGGGGGATGCAGAAGGTCTTGTGCAGATTGAGGTGGCTCACGTCGGAGCCGAACCGTCCCGGCTTGGCCGCTCCGACCAGCGCGTTCAGGTTGGCGCCGTCGGTGTAGACCTGGCCGCCCGCAGCGTGCACCCGGTCGCAGATCTCGGTGATCGTGGGTTCGAACACGCCGTGGGTGCTGGGGTAGGTGACCATGAGCGCCGCCAGGGTGTCGGCATGCTCGTCGATCTTGGCCGCCAGGTCCTCGAGGTCGACATCACCCCGCTGGGTGCTGGCCACCACCACCACCCGCATGCCGGCCAGGACGGCGGAGGCGGCGTTGGTGCCGTGGGCCGACGAGGGGATCAGGCAGACATCGCGCTGGTCGTCACCCCGGCTTCGGTGGTAGGCCCGAATGGCCAGGAGTCCCGCGTATTCGCCCTGGCTGCCGGCGTTGGGCTGCAACGAGATCGCGTCGTAGCCGGTGACCTCGACGAGGGCCGCCTCGACCTCGGCGATCATTTCGCGATAGCCCTCGGTCTGGTCGGCCGGGGCGAAGGGGTGCATGTCGGCGAACTCGGGCCAGGTGATGGGTTCCATCTCGGCCGCGGCATTGAGCTTCATGGTGCAGCTTCCGAGCGGGATCATGGTGCGATCGAGAGCGAGATCACGGTCGGCGAGTCGCCGCAACCAACGCAACATCTCGTGCTCGCTCTGGTAGCGGTGGAAGCGGTCGTCGGTCATGAACGACGATGTCCGGTGCAGGCTCGCAGGGATGCCGGCCGGCGCGCCGGCGGCCGCGGAATCGTGGATCGCGTCGGGGGAGAGACCGAATGCCGGGGCGATGGCCCGGAGCGTGGCCGTCGTGGTGGTCTCGTCGAACGAGACCCCGACGTGGTCGTCGTCGACCCGACGAAGGTTGACGCCGGCCGCTGCCGCCGCCGCGACGATCTCGGTGGACCGGCCCGGGGCGGTGACCGTGATCGTGTCGAAATGGGTGTCGGAGACGGCGAGGTCGCCGTCGCGCAACAGCGAGGCGAACCGATGGGTGACATCGTGCACCCGACGGGCGATCATGGCCAGCCCGTCGGGGCCGTGCCAGCAGCCATAGGCCGCAGCCACATTGGCCAGCAGGGCTTGGGCGGTGCAGATGTTGGATGTCGCTTTCTCACGACGGATGTGCTGCTCGCGGGTCTGGAGCGCCAGCCGATAGGCCGGGTTCCCGTTGGCATCCACCGAGACACCGACGAGGCGACCCGGGAGCTGCCGGGCCCGATCCTGGCTGGTTGCCATGAAGCCGGCATGTGGACCACCGAAGCCCATCGGGACGCCGAAGCGTTGGGCCGAGCCCACCACCACGTCGGCGCCCATTTCGCCCGGTGGGGAAACGATGGCGCAGGCCAGCAGATCGGTGGTGGCGGCGACCCCGGCACCGGCGGCGTGCAGGGTTGTGGCGATGTCGGTCAGGTCGAGCAGTCGACCGGAGGTCCCGGTGTGGGCGAGCAGCGCCCCATAGACGGCGTCGGGGTCGAGGTCGGTGGTCGGGTCGCCGATGACCACTTCGATCCCGAGTGGTTCGGCCCGGGTGGCGACCACGCCGATGGTCTGCGGGTGGCATTCGGCGTCGACGAAGAAAACCCGGCGCTTGGTCTTGTCGCCGCGGCGCAGGAGGGTCATCGCCTCGGCGGCGGCAGTCGCCTCGTCGAGCATCGAGGCGTTGGCGATCTCGCAGCCGGTGAGCTCGGCCACCATGGTCTGGAAGACCGTGAGCATTTCGAGTCGGCCCTGCGAGATCTCGGGTTGATAGGGCGTGTAGGAGGTGTACCAGGCCGGGTTCTCGATCATGTTGCGGCGAATGACCGCGGGCGTGATGGTTCCGTGCCAGCCCATGCCGATGCAGCTCGTCAGCACGGTGTTCCGATCGGCCAAGGACCGCAGCCGCGCCAGCGCCTCGGTCTCGGTGAGTGCCGGGGGCAGGTCGAGCGGACCGTCGATGGCGATGGCGGCCGGAACGGCGTGGTCGAGGAACGCCGAGGCCGACCCGTGACCGAGCTCGGCGAGCATTTTGGCGTGGTCGTCGGCGGTGAGGCCGAGATGGCGATTGGCGAAGGAGTGGGGGAGCTGGGTCATGTCAGGCACCTCGGACGTAGTGGTGGGGAGTGAAGGGCAGTTCGGCGACGACGCAGGGCACGTCGTTGCCTCGGACGTCGGCGATGAACCTCGTCCCGACGGTCGAGCGATCGAGCGGTACGTAGCCCATGGCCACCGGACGTTCCACGGTCGGTCCGTAGCCTCCGGAGGTCACGACGCCGACCGTCTCGCCGTCGAGGGTTCGTAGGTCTGCGCCGTCACGGACCGGGCGTTTGCCCTCGGGCGCCAGACCGACCCGGATTCGGCGGGGGCCACCGGCCAGTTCGGCCAGGATCCGTTCCGAGCCGAGGAAGTCCCCGGCTTCGCGGCGCCGCTTCGGCATGGCCCAGACCAGGTCTGCTTCGACGGGGCTGGTGGTCTCGTCGAGGTCGTTGCCGTAGAGGCAGAGCCCGGCTTCCAGGCGGAGTGCATCGCGAGCCCCCAGGCCGGCCGGCTCGACCTCAGGCTGGTCGAGCAGCAGCCGTGCGATCGAATCGGCGCCGTCGCCGGGAACGGTGAGTTCGAATCCGTCCTCGCCGGTGTAGCCCGATCGGGAGATCTCGATGTCGATGCCATCGATCGAGATCGAGATGGCGTCCATGAACACCATCGATCCGACTTCGGGGGCCAGACGGGTCATGACGTCGATCGCCTTGGGGCCCTGGAGCGCGAGCAGGGCATAGCGTGCCCGAACGGCGACGTCGATCCCGTCGAGCGAGGTCCGCAGATGAGGAAGATCGATCGAGCGGCGTGCGCCGTTGACCACGAGCACGAGGTGTTCGCCCGAACGGTCGTCGAGCGGGCGAGTCACCATCATGTCGTCGATCAGGCCGCCGGTCTCGTTGGTCAGCAGGGCGTAGCGCATCCGGCCCGGCGCGAGGGTCGTGAGACCGGCCGGAGTGATCGTCTCGAGCGCCGCGGCGACGTCGGGTCCGGTCAGGTCCACGACACCCATGTGCGAGACATCGAAGAGACCGGCAGATCGGCGAACCTGATTGGTCTCGGCGATCGCACCCTCGAACTGCACCGGCAACGACCACCCGGCGAAGTCGACCATGCGGCCACCGTGTTCGGCATGCAGCCCGGCCAGGGGGGTCGGTGTCGGTTCCGACCCGGGCCGTTTCGACACCGGATCGGAGTCCGATGATCTCGATGTCGGTGGTTTCGGCACGGATGGTTCGGACATCGGGTGCACCTCGCAGTCGTTCGACGGGTGCCCCCTCTGTCGTTGGTACCTGAGAGTTTGGTGGCCGGAACCACTTGCTCCTTCGGTGGACGGATGGTCCCGCGGGGACCCCGACGCTCTCCAGAGTGGCCAAAGACGTTCGGTACCGGTGCCTGAGAGTTTCCGGGGCGGTTGCTCCTTCGGCGGGCCGGCGAACCGACCACTCTCCCGAGCGCCTATAAGGCCACTCGTGACGTTATCGCAACGTCGGCCTCCTCAGGGAGCCAGGAGCGCATCGAGTCGTTTGTCGATGGCGTCGGTCTCGGCCTCGATTGCGGTCAGCCGGCCGAGCCAGGTCAGCGACACCTCGTCGTTCATGATCGCTCCGACGTCGGTCTCGCTCGTCTGCGTACGCTCCTCACCGAACTGCATGTCGACGTGGTAGCTGCCGTCGTGACCGATCTTCGGGGTGAGCACGGCCGTCGACATCGCCCGAGGCGGCTCGTTGCCGACCCGGGTCCAGCGACGAGTCGTGATCTCATCGAGCTCGAGGTCGGGGACGTTGATGTTCAGGACCGAGGGTTCCGACGGCGGGTCGGCGATGATCGCAGCGACGGCCTCGGCGGCGATGGCGGCGGCGGTCTCCCATTTCTGGCCGGCAATGGCGTCTTCCCAGGCCTGACCCTCCGCCCCGAAGCCGGTGACCGATTGGCTCACGGCCACCCCGTGGATGCCGCCGTTTCGGGCGGTCAGGGCCGCACCGACCGTGCCGGAGTGATAGACCGATCGACCGACGTTGGCCCCGGGGTTGATACCCGAGACCACGAGGTCGGGCGGAGGACCGAAGGCACCGAGGCGGGAGAAGAACACGCAGAGCGCCGGTGGCCCCGAGACGGACCAGGCCTCGTCGAAGCCGGGGATCTGCATCTTGTGCACCTCGGGCCGATTCAGCCACAGCGCGCCGATGGCTGCCCCGGCACCGGAGTACTCGCGATCGGGTGCGGCGATGATGACGTCGCCGAATGGCTTCATGGCGTTGGCGAGCACGTGGAGGCCCACCGAGTCGATGCCGTCGTCGTTGGTCAACAGAAGTCGCATGACGGCACGCTACCGGCGGACTCGGTGTCATCGAGTTGAACGTTTGGTGACCGCGCCCGGTGATCCGCGCCGCCGCGCGGGTCAACCAGAACCGAGTCCGTTACGGTCGGGTGATGGACGCTCCACCGATCCCGCCCGACGTCGCCGAACGGATCGACCGCCTGCTCGGCCTGCTCGACGAGGCGTTGCCCGACGTCGTCTCCGGTCTTCACCTCGTTGGCTCGGTCGCGCTCGGCGACTACCAACCGGGTCACTCCGACATCGACGTCGTGGTCGTCACCCGCCATCCGCTCGGTGAGGCCGATGTCGCGGTGATCGACGACGTGCACCGTCGCGAACCGCGAAGGTGCCGGATCGGGTGGTTCACTCGAGAGCAGCTACCTGACGACCTCGTCCTTGGCAACGGCGGCCGATTCCAGGGTGCCGTCGGTCTCGCATCGGAAGGGGACGACGACCTACGGGCCCGATGCCGAGGTCAATCCGGTGACCTGGCGCACGCTGGTGCGCCACGCGATCGCGGTCCGGGGCAACCCGACGTCGGCCTGGATGCGTGACCCGAAGGATCGGGTCGTGACGCAGTATTGCCGCCAGAACCTCACCGATTACTGGGAACCACTGCTCAGCGCCGCGGTCGACGCCGATCCGGCGACCACGCCGAACGTTCCGGCCTCGGCCCTCGAGTGGCTGGCGCTGGGCCCGGTCCGGCTGGCGCACACGATCGAGACCGGCGAGATCATCTCGAAGACGGAGGCTGGGGCCAAGATGCTCGACCTCGTCACCGATGAAGAGCGCCCGAGCTTCGACGCGGCGCTGGCGACGCGCCGCGGCGCCGTCGACCCGCAGGTTCCGATCGACGTTCGCCATCTTGCCGTCGCTTCGCAGGCCATCACCCGAACCGTGCTCGAACCGCTCGACACCCACTGATCCGGTCGCCCACCGGTCCGGTCGCCCAGGCCGCCGAACTCAGCGGGTTCGGAGCACCAGGGGCAGAACGGAACCGGTCCCGGCGCCGGTGAGTTCCCAGGCGGCGACGGTGAGGGTCCAGCGTGAATCGGCTTCATCGTCGATCAGCAACACCGGACCGGCGAGCACGCCGGGGTCGGTGGGAAGCCGGGCCGGATCGATCACGATACGGTCGCGCACGTTGCCGACCTGATGAGGCGAGTTGGCCTGGTCGACCTGGAACGTCGCGTCGGGGACGGCGCGTTCGACCAGTGCCCGATGCACGGGCAGTCGGCCGAGAGCACCGAGGCCGTCGGCGACCGCGTCGATGAGCGTGGACCGTCGGCGCGACGGCATCGGCACGATCCAGGTCGGTCGTTCGTCCCAGTCCCACGCCTTGAGGACGGCGGCCAGCGAGGTGATGAGGTCGTCGGGGACGGTGATCGCCTCGGCTCGGTCGCACGCCGCGATCAGCGTGGCCACGGGGGTGCTCCAGCCGCCGTCACCGATGCGGGCCAGGGATCGACCCGGACGGGCCTGGCGATCGAGCGCGATACGCCCTTTCGGTGCTTCGATGCCCGAGGGCCATTGCTTGCGGGGCTCGACGACGAGTTCGCCGCCGCGCAGGAAGTCGTTGGCCCGATTGCTGAGCGAGGGCTCCGGGACGTGGTGCCACGATCGGCCGGTGCAGCGGTCACAGCGTCCGCAGTCGGAGGCCTCGGTGTCGTCGAGGGATTCGCGGAGGTAACGGAGTCGACACCGATCGAGTGATGCCCAGGTGAGCATCTGGTCGGACTCGGCCCGTCGCAGCGCCGAGAGCGTCGACGCCAGTTCGGCGTCGTATGACCAGTCGTTTCCCGAGCGGACCCAACCCCCCGGACCCGGTCGACAGCTCCGTCGACCTCGAGGATGTTCATCAGGGTGCTGATCCGACTGCGTCCGAGGTTCACGGCCGTCTCGAGCGCGGCCGCCGAGGTCGGTCGGGCGCTGTCGAGCTGGTCGAGTGCCGACTCAGCAGATCTGCTTGGAGGGCAGGGAGACCGATTCGAACCAGCGCCACACGGCGGCGTCTTCGACCGGTCGGGGCAGGGCGATGACCTCGGCCCGGTCGATGTTGCGGCCGGCTCGGCCGATCTGTTGGTAGTACGCCACCGGTGACGGGGGCAGACCGAGGTGGATACAGAAGGCCATGTCGCCCTTGTCGAAGCCCATCCCGAGCGCCGACGTGGCGGCCAACGCCTTGATCCGGTTGTCGCGGAGGGCGTCTTCGAGCACCTGTCGTCGTTCGGCATCGATGCCGCCGGTGTAGGACTCGACGTCGTGACCCTGGCTGCGCAACCAGGCTGCGGCGTCGTCGGCCTGGGCCTGGGTGAGGCAGTAGATGATGCCCGAGCCCGGCAGCCGATCGATGGTTTCGGCCAGCCACGCCAAGCGCTGGGCGTCATTGTCGAGTTCGACCACGCTGAGGTGCAGGGAGGCCCGGTCGAGTGAGGTCCGCAGCACCAGCGTGTCGTTGCCGAGCTGGCCCGCCACGTCGTCGGTGACCCGTTGGTTGGCCGTGGCGGTGGTGGCCAGCACGGGGGTCCAGTCCGGGAGTTCGGCCAGCAGCCGCCGGAGCCGCCGGTAGTCGGGTCGGAAGTCGTGACCCCAGTCGGAGATGCAGTGGGCCTCGTCGCACACGAGTGCGAAGGGTCGGCGACGCAGGGTGTCGAAGACCCGGTGCCGGAAGCCCGGATTCGCGAGTCGCTCGGGTGCGATCAGCAGGAGGTCGGTCTCGTCGGCGACGAGTCCGGCCTCGATGGCATCCCAGGCATCGAGGTTCGACGAGTTGATGGTCTCGGCCGCCAGACCCAGCCGCTGCGCCGCCGCGACCTGGTCACGCATCAAGGCCAGCAGGGGGGAGACGACAACGGTGGGGCCCCACCCCCGGTCGCGCAACATCCGGGTGGCCGAGAAGTAGACCGCCGACTTGCCGAACCCGGTGCGGGCCACGAGCAGCGTGCGCCGGCGGCCGGCGACGACGGCGGCAACGGCGTCGATCTGTTCCGGGCGCGGCACGGCGTCGGGACCGGCCAGGGCTCGGACGTGTTCGGCCAACTCGACCTCGACCTCGGCCCGGGTGGGTCGCGGTGGCTCGATCCTGGCCGTGTCGGTCGACGTGGGGTTCACGCCGATCACCCTAGGCAGGGGGTGCGACACTCAGGGCGTGACGGCCCGGGCCGAGCCCCCGTCGATACGCAGGTTGGCGCCGGTGATCGCTCCGGCCTGCTCGCTGCACACGTAGGCGACCAACGACGCCACTTCGTCGGGGGTCGGGATCGAACCGGTCAACGGAGCCAGGTCGGCACCGAAGACCTCGGCCGTGGTTCGACCCGCCAGCCGTTCGAGTACCTCGGCGGTGGCGATCAGCCCCGGGCTGACGAGGTTGGCCGTCACGCCGGTGCCGGTCAGGTCCTGGGCCAGGCTGACCACGAGCCCGGGAAGGGCCGACTTGGCCGAATAGTACTGGGGCCGGGCCGCGGCCGGCCGGATCGATCCCACCGTTCCCAGCAGCACGATTCGGCCCCATCCTCGCTCGACCAGTGGGGCGCGAAACGCCCGGATGGTGCGCACCGCCGACAGGACGTTGCGGTCGTAGGCCTCGAACCAGTCCTCGGTCGTCGCGCTCTGCCAGCGTCCTCCCGCTGCCACCCCGTAGTTGCAGACCACGATGTCGATCTCGCTCCCGACCTGCTCGGCCAACGCCGCGACGGCGGCGTCGTCGGTCAGATCCGCGGCGACGCCACGTGCCCGGCCACCGGCGGAAACGATGTCGGCCACCACGGGGTCGGCCTGACCCGGTTCGAGGCCGTGGACGATCACGTCGGCCCCCTCGTTCGCCAGCATCCGGGCGGTGGCCGCGCCGGTTCCGCGGTGGCTGCCCGTGATCAGCGCGGTGCGTCCACGGAGTCCGAGGTTCATCGGGTCACGTCCATGGTCCCTGCTCCGTTGTCTGCTTCATCCTGCCGGGGCGTTCTCATGCTGCGGGGGCCCTCTTCATCCTGCCGGGGCCTTGGTCGGCACCCGAACCAGGATCACCCAGCTGCCGACGCAGCCGAGCACGATGACCGCCAACCGGATGGCCGACACGTTGATCACGAAACCCGTGCTGATTCCGATGGCCACCCACATGAGGACGTTGGCCCGGACCTTGGCCGAGCGGGGCATACCCAGGCCTGCCCGGTAGTCGGCGACCAGCGGCCCGACACCGGGGAGGTCGAGGATCCACTGTTCGAAACGGGGACTCGACTTCGAGAAACATCCGGCGGCCAGGATGAAGAAGCCCGTGCTCGGAAGGCCGGGGACCACGACACCGATCCCGCCGACGGCGACCAGGAGCCATCCTGCGACCATCCAGCCGACCCTGGCCACGACGGCAACCGGCTGCCTCATGTCAGCCAGTATTCGTCGCCGGTGATCGGAGGCTCCTCGGGAACCACGGGCCGAGGCCGGGCCATGGTCTTCGAGACCGCGATCCCGGCCAGGAACCCGGCGAGATGGCCCTCCCACGAGATGCCGTCCTGGGGAACCAGACCGACGAGCATCGTGTAATAGAGGAAGAGCGCAACCATGGCTGGTGCGGCGGCGCGAGCGCTGCGCTCGAAGAACGCCGCGCCGAGCAGCGCCCCCAGATAGCCGAAGACGACGCCGCTGGCGCCGATGTGGTTGCCGGATCCGGCGAAGGTCCATGTGAGCACACCGCCGAGGAGCATCGCGACGACGCTGACCGTCAGCCAGTAGCGGAAACCGCGGATCGCGACGAGGGCGCTGAGGAACAGGAACGGGAACGTGTTCGAGACGAGGTGACGCCAATCCGAGTGCAGGAACGGCGCCCACAGGATGCCGTCGAGTCCCTCGGATCGACGGGGCAGGATCCCGTTGCCCTGGAGACGGTCGTCGAGGGCGAAGTTGTCGACGATTTCGATGATCCACATCAGACCGACCACGCCGGCCACGAATCCGACCTGGCGCAGGAAGGAACGGCGCTCGGCGCCGGGAGCGTCGGGGGTCGGGGAGTCGAGCCGATCCATCACCGCTCCATCATGGCATTGCCGATCGTCGGTACGACTGCACCAGGGTCGAGACGAACCGCTCGGGCTACGCGACGGTCTCGTAGACGTTCTCGACGACCAGTTTGGCGGTCTGGTTCCCGACCACGTCGCCCTGCATCTTGTTCATCATGTAGGCGACGGTCATACGCCGATCGACATCGACGATGATCACCGATCCACCCCAACCACCCCAGAAACACAGGCGCCCCTCGGGTATCGACGGGAACGATGCCGACTCGAGGGCGTAACCGATGCCGAAGCGAACCTGGTCGAACAGCACCTGGTCGATGCCATTGGACTGCTCCTCGAAGATCCGGTCGATGGTCGCCGGCGACAGCAACTTCACGCCGTCGAGGGTGCCGCCACAGGCCACCGCGGCCTGGATCCTGGCCACCGATCGTGCATTGCCGTGACCGTTGGCCGCACCGATCTCGGCCCGGCGCCACGCCGGGGTCCACGACGCCGTTGCGTCGGCCACCGGTCCGGTGAAGGTCCGGACCGCCGGATGTTCGGGAGGCAGCGCCGACAGATCCACCGACACCGGCGGCGGGGGGACCACGTTCGAGACCCGATGATCGTGGACCGCAGGCAGACCGATGTGGAAGTCGGCCTCGAGCGGGCCGGCGATCTCCTCGTCGAAGAACGTGCCGAGCGTGCGACCGTCGACCCGTCGGATGACCTCACCGACGAGATGTCCCTGGTTGAGCGCGTGGTATCCCGAGGCGGTCCCCGGTTCCCACCAGGGTGCCTGCTCGGCCAGTCTCGCCGTCGAGCGTTCCCAGTCGTAGAGATCGGTCAGCTCGATCGGCTGATCCCATCCCGATACACCCGAGGTGTGCGCCAACAGGTGGCGGACCAGCACGCCGTCCTTGCCGTTCGCCGCGAACTCGGGCCAGTAGGTGGCGACCGGAGCGTCGAGGTCGACGACACCACGATCGGCCAAGACCAGTGCCGAGAGGTTGGTCATGGTCTTGGTGGTCGACCAGACGTTGGTGATGGTGTTCTCGTCCCATGGCTTGGTGCGGTCGACGTCGGCCCAGCCGCCCCACAGGTCGACGACGGGTTCGCCGTCGATGGTCACGGCCACCGACAGACCCAGATCGTGCCCGTTGTCGAGTTGTTCGGAGAGCCCGGCCACGAGTGCGTCGAAACGCCCGTCGTGTCGTCCCTTGATGTCTGCCATGTAGGTCCCTCCCGCGGCGTCGGGGGAGGACGCTAGCCCAGGTGGCCGCGTCGGACCCAAGACGGCGAACGCGACCGTGGCCGCCTCGGGGTCGTGGCATGTCATCATGGACCGATGCTGATCGAGACCATCCGAACCGACCTGACCGCGGCGATGAAGGCCAAGGACGTCGTCGCCCTGCGAACGCTGCGCTCGGTCATCGCTGCGGTTCAGGAGGCCGAGACCGCAGGCAAGTCGGCCATCACCCTCGATGATGCCGGCGTGACCAAGGTGATCGCCGCCCAGTTGAAGCGACGCCACGAGGCCGCCGAGGCCTTCGATCAGGGCAACCGGCCCGAGAAGGCGGCCGACGAACGGGCCGAAGCCGAGATTCTCGAACGCTACCTGCCGGCCGGTCTCGACCAAGACGAGCTGGCCGCGCTGGTGCAGGCGACCTTGGCCGAACACGGCTTCACCTCGAAGGCCGACATGGGTGCCGCGATGAAGGCGGTGAACGCCGTGGTCGCCGGCCGGGCCGATGGGCGGACCGTGGCCGAGCTGGTGAAGAGTCGACTGGACTGATGGTCGCCAACCGCGACATCAAGGTGATGCTCGGCGAACTCGCCGAGTTGACCACGCTCGCCGAGGGGACACCCCAGTCGTTCAAGGTGCGGGCCTACGAGAACGCGGCGCGGGCAGTCGAGTCGGCATCGAGTGATCTGGCGTCGCTGTCGGCGACACAGTTGGCCAAGATCGACGGTCTGGGGAAGTCGACGGCGGCGAAGATCCGCGAGCTCGTCGACACCGGCCGGGTGGAGAAACTCGATGATCTGCGGGCCCGGTTCCCCCCCGGTGTCGTCGAACTCAGCAAGATCCCGGGTCTCGGGCCGAAGACCCTCCAACAGATCCGGTCCCATCTCGGTGTCGAAGACGTCGAGGGACTTCGGGCCGCGATCGCCGCCGAGACCCTCCGCACCGTGCCGGGGCTCGGGGCGACCAGTGAGGCCAAGATCGCGAAGGCGATCGAGCGGCTCGGCCTTGCGGGCAAGGAGCGGCGCACGCCCATCGCCGACGCCCTACCGTTGGCCGAAAGGCTGGTGGCCGACCTGGCCGCGCTCGAGGGCGTGGTCGATGTCATGTACTGCGGGAGCCTGCGCCGATTCTGCGAGACGATCGGCGATGTCGATGTCACCGTGGCGTCGACCGATCCGCTGGCCGTGATGCAGCGGGTGCGCGAGTTGCCCGAAGTCGACGAGATCCTGGTGAGCGGCGAGACCAAGACATCGTTCCTCACCTCGTCGGGTCTCCAGATCGACGTGCGGATCGTGCAGCCCGAACAGTTCGGGGCGACGACGCTCTACTTCACCGGTTCGAAGGCGCACAACATCGAGCTCCGTCAGCGGGCCATGGATCGTGGTCTCGTGCTCAACGAGTACGGGTTGTTCGAAGCAACGCGGGACGGCGATGGCAAGGCGACCAAGTCGGCGAGTGAGGTGATCGTCGCTCGTTCGTCCGAAGCCGAGATCTACGCCGCGCTCGATCTGGCGACGATCCCCCCACCGATGCGCGAGGCCACCGGGGAGGTGAGGGCAGCCGCCGATCGAACGCTTCCCGACCTGGTGGAGCGGCATCACATCCGCGGCGATCTGCACTATCACACCGACCGGTCCGGTGATGGTCGGTCATCGCTGGTCGAGATGGTGAAGGTCGCCGCCGAGCAGGGCTACGAGTACCTGGCGATCACCGACCATGGTGAGGACCTGGCCATCAACGGTTCGAGCCAAGAGCAGCTGCTCGAGCAACGCGACAACATTCGGGCGCTCCAGGCCGACTACCCGGACCTGACCATCCTGTGGGGGTGTGAGCTCAACATCGGTGCCTCGGGTGGACTCGACTACACGCCGGAGTTCCGAGCGTTGTTCGACTACACCGTCGCTTCGGTGCACTCGCATTTCGATCAGGACGTCAAGGTCCAGACCGAGCGACTGGTGAAGGCCATCGCCGACCCGACGGTGAACTCGATCGGGCATCTCACCGGTCGCTACATCGGCCGACGCCCCGGTATCGAGCTCGACATCGACATCGTCATCGAGGCCCTGCACCATTTCGACGTTGCGCTCGAGATCAACGGCGCGCTCCAGCGACTCGACGCGGCGTCCGATGTCGTTCGCTCGGCCGTCGAGCGGGGAGTCAAGCTCGTCATCAACACCGACTCCCATCACACCAGCGAGCTGGGGCGAATGGAATACGGTGTGCTCACAGCGCAGCGTGGGTGGGCCCCACGGGACCAGGTGGTCAACACCTGGCCCCGCGAGGAGTTCCTGGCATGGGCCCGGCACCGTCGCCGCTGAATGCGGGCCCCGACCGCCCGATCCGACGGTGAGGCGAGACCGTCGAGTTCAGCCGAGGTCGGCGAACAGATCGACGGCGTTGCCGTGGGATCGAGCACGGTGGCATCGCCAGACCACGATCCCGATGGCGTCGAATCGGGCCACGCCGGAACGCCCGGACGGATCAGCGGGCGACGTCGCCGACGAGGAGTTCGGGGGCGACGTTGGTGTAGTTGGCGACGTCGGCCATGATCTTGGCCCCGTGGGCGGCCATCGCGGTGTCGAAAGCCTCCTGGCTGTCGACCATGGCCCAGCCGTAGGCGGCCCACTTGTCGCTCTTGACGGTGCTGGCACCCCAGCCCTGGCAGGCATCGCCGAGGGCGTCGGCGAGCATGGGCATGTGGGTCGACGTGTAGTAGTCCATGTCGAACGTCGAGTCGGCGGTCTTGGGGTACATGATGAGGACGGAGATCATGGGCGGAGTCTGGCACGCCTGACTCGGTTCGTCGACCCGTCGATGTTCGTCAGTCGGCTTGTTCCCACCGTTGGTGGTTCTCACACCAGACCTCGGTGTGGAAGTGGTCACCGTGTTGGCGCCGACGTGTCTGACCCTGGACCGGTTTCGACGGCTTGGTGACACGACTCGTGTTCTTGGGACGGCTCATGTTCGTGGTACCTCGGGCCCTGGGCTGACCGGCGACGGCCAGACTGTCGTACGTATTCGCCTTCTCTATCATCGGACGGGCTCGATCTCGACGTCGAACGGGATCGGGAGCACCCGAATGCCCCATGGACCGAGCTCGTCGATCAGGTCGTCGTCGAGCGGCGACGACGCCGGCCTCCAGGTCCATCCGAAGGGTGGGTGCTCACCGGCTCGCCCGAACAGGGTGAGTGTGCGATGACGGCCGGTGACGTCGTGGCGGGGAAGTGCGATCAGCGCCTTGAAGCCGGCCGCGGCGAGCGCCCGGGCCCAGGCCCGGGTGCGGCGACGATCGACCGAGGTGTGGAACTCGGCGGTCAGGCCGAACGCACGCGCTGCCTTGACCGGAGCGTTGGCGACATCGGCCAGATCCTGCGGGAGCGGGGCCGTCGTCATCACGTAGCGGTCGAGCAGTTCGAGCGGGAGCGTCCGAACCGGCCGGCGGGCCAGGGTCTCGAGGACGGCAACGACGGGCTGGAGGGCCCAGTAGGACGAACCCGCAGGTGGGGCGAGATCGAAGCGGTTGCCACCGCCGAGTTCGGTGGCGGTCGACGAGAACCAGAACGGACCCAGGTCTCGGGCGTGCAGGCGGTGGATCCGGGTCCCGGCCGGCAGGCGTCGCGACGGAAATCGGTCGAGCGATCCATGATCGCCGGGGAACGGGAAGTCGACCATCGTCGGCGGTCAGGACCGGAGACTGGCTGCGACGTCGCGGGCCGCCCGCGCCACCTGATCGGTGTCGCCGTTGCGGAGTGCCTCGATCGGCGACCGACCGGCGAGGTTGGCGTCGGGGGTGACGAACCACGAGGCCACGTACCAGGCCTCGGTGTCGTCGGGGGCGACGATCGTCAGGGTGGCGGCCACGCCGGGAACGACGGCCCGACCCTGGAACTGGAAGGCCGGGTAGACCAGACGGCCCGAGCCGGTGCGGAGCGCGATGAGCCGATGGCGACGGACTCGATCGCTCACGGCCTGCTTCGTGATCCCGCCCAGGAGCACCGCGACACCGTCGGAATCGTAGAACGGGCCGAGTTCATCGGACCACAGCGAACCGGCCATGGCCCCCAAGGCCGCCGCCCGGCCCAGCTGGGCCGGATCGTGTCGAGGGCGGTGACGCCCGACGATCTCGTCGAGTGCGGACTGAAAGGCGGTCGTCGCCTCGTCGATCCATGAGGTCATGGAGTCAAGGTAGTCAAGTTCTTCGCGGTGGGTCAAGCCCGTCAAGGGCTCAGTCGCCGTTGAGCAGGGAACCCAGGTCGAGCGTCTCGGCGCCCTCGGGAGCGACGATGTCCTGATCGATGCCGAGATCGTTGAAGTCGATGGTGATCGACCCACCGGCCGAGGCCGACGGATCATCGGGGTCGGTCAAGGTCGCACCGATCGTGACCACGTCGATGAGCCCATTCCCGTCGAGGACGAGTTCGATCTCGAGGGGCTGCTGGGCGATCTCGGCCGGCAGCATGCGGTCGGTGTAGAGCCCCAGGCTCGGGTAGGAGTCGGCGAGCCGGCGAGCCTCCTCGACGGTCACGGTCGCCCGGTATCGGCTGTCGCCGAGATCCTCGACGTTGTCGGCCGAGGTGACGAGTTCGACGATCCCCGACGACAGGTCACTTCGGATGTCGATCGGGAGACCGACGGTCGAGAGCATGGTGGCGATGTTCGGGTCATCGACCGAGTACCAGGAACCGTCACCGATGTTGAGGTAGATGACACCGTCGACGACCCGGACCTCGGGCGCTCCGCCGAATCCGAAGTTTCCGGCCTGATCACCGTCGAGTCGGGCCGAGAGATCGGTGCCGTCGAAGGCGGTGGAGAGGACGAACGATCCGTCGGGGGCGCCGTCGAGCGATGCGTCGAGGCCGTCGACGCCGATCGTGATGGTGGCCGTGCCGGAGTCGCTCGCCTCGGTGGCCTGGGCCGCCTTCACCACGGCGGCCTCGGCCGAGGTGGTGCTCCCGGGGCCGAGGGCAACGACGCCGAACCCGACGGCAACGGCAGAGGCCGCTGCGACACCGGTGATGGCGAACCGTCGGCCCGACCGAGCGGTGCGACGCGGCATCAGTTCGTCTTTGCTGGGGGCCGGGCCGAACGACCGCAACCCGGCGTCCGACGACGTGAGTGACTCGGACTGGGTTGGATCAGACTGGGTTGGATCAGACTGGGTTGGATCAGACATCGTGATCTCCTGGAGGAGTCGGGACCGGTCGAGCGTGAACTCGGCGAGGGGCAGGTTGGCGGGGGAAGGGTTGGCGGCCCGGAGCACATCGAGCGGGTCCGGGGAGTCGGGGCGATCGCTCATGGGTGCTCATTCCTGGGGTCGGGTGACGGGTGTGGTGACGAATGGGTGTGGTCGGTCAGCGCCTCGGCCAGACGGGCTCTGGCCCGGTGCAGGCGGATGCCGACGGCATTGGCCGAGCAGCCGAGCACCACACCGGTTTCGGCGTGCGTCAGCCCCTCCCACGCGATGAGTCGCAACAGTTCGGCGTCGGCGGGTCGAAGCGTGGCCAGGGCGGCGATGACGCCGGTCTCGTCGACGACGGCGGACTCCGGGCTCGGGGTCGTGGTCTTGTGCGGTTGGGTGGACAACCGGAGGTCGAGGCGATCGCGTCGATCGCGGGTCCGGTGCAGGTTGGCGATGACGTTGCGGGCGACGCCGAACAGCCACAAGCGGGCCGAGTCCGCGTCCGGGAGTTCGTCGAGTCGGCGCCACGCCGTGAGATACGTCTCGCTCACGGCATCGGCCACATCGGCGTCGCTCACCCGGCGCCGGCAATACCGCACGATGTCGTCGTAGGTGTCGTCGTAGATCGAGCGAAACCGTTCGACGCGGGCATCGGACATCGGCGCCGACGGAGTCACGACGAGCGAGAGGGGAGACACATCCCGTACGTGTCCGGCACGGGCCCGATCCTTTCATCAACCGTGGATGGAATTCGTGATCTCACGAAGGAGGCGACTGCTCGATGAACAGCTATGCCATCGACAGTGTGACATCCTTCGCGACACCGACGGCCTCGGGAACCAGTGGTCGTCGCCGGTCGTCTCAGGAATCAGGCCCGAACGAGTCGAGCCGACGAACACGATCCCGGAGGAACCCAGATGATTGGTCCGCAGTCCCGAATCGCACTGGCGTCGTCGCTGGTCCTGCTCGTGTCGATGGTCGCGGCCTGTGGCAGCGACGGCGAGACGATCGATGCCGGGTCCGGCACCGAGACGACCCAGCCCCCTCCCGGTGGCGACGAGATCATCGGCGCCGACGTGACGATCGGCAGTCTGGAGATCACGGTCACCCACCCCGACATCGAGCCGATCACCTATGTCGTCGGGTGTCTGGGTGACACCTTCCCGGTCACGCCCGAGGTCGACGGCGTCGACGGCCAGACGGCCTGCGGACTTCTCGAGGACGAAGTCATACGAACGTTGTTGTTCGACGGGCTGCCGGCGGATCAGATGTGCACCGAGATCTACGGCGGGCCGGACGAAGCCCGCATCGTCGGGCAGATCGACGGCAACGACGTCGATGCGCTGATCACCAGAACCGACGGCTGCGAGATCGATGCCTGGCAGTCCCTCGTCGGGCTGATTCCGCCGGCCATCGGTGTGACCGACTGACCCATCGGCGGGCCGCGGCCCGTCGGGGACCTCCCTCACCCGCGGGCTACGGTGGGACGGTCCCCCGTTGTCACCTGGTGAGGGAGCCGTCATGCAGCGGAGAATCGGTCCATGGTCGCTCGTCGGCGTGTGCCTCCTGGCGTTGATCCTGATCGGTTCGTCGTGCGGTGGTGACTCGACCTCGCCGGTCGCCAACGGATCGACCGGTTCGTCGGCCGACGTGCCCGGCAGCGACCCCGAGTCCCAGCGGGCAGCCATGGTCGACGCCCGGGAGCGCTGCCTCCAGGAATTGGTCGACGGGCGCCCGGAACTCGACGCCCTCTTCCGATCGGCCTCGACCTCCGGCGGCTCGGCCAACCTTCCGAAGGACGATCAGATCGAGATCAACGAGTACATCATCGGGTGTTCGCCGCCCCAGCTCGTGTCCCTGCTTCTGGCCGAGGTCGGGCAACCGTGGCTGGGCCAGGAACAACGCGACTGCCTGGCCACGTCGGTCAAGGGGTCCGAGACCCAGGGCCTGGCCTACCTGGGTTTGTTGCATCTGATGAGTGGGCGGCTCGAGCCCCCCGTGTTCCGGGCCGAGGCGATGGACCCCGCCATCGTCGGGGCCAGTGCGTGCGTCTCACCGTCGTTGCCCATTCTCGGTGAAGCCGTCGCGGGCCTGCTCGCCGACCCGCGTACCGAGAAGGCCGTCGACGCTGCCTGCTACGACGCCATCTTCGCCGATCCGGCCGAAACCGTCGGGTACTGGCTGGCCCGCTACCGCCGAGTGGTCCTGGGGGAGGACGACGACGAGTCGATGCGGCTCGCGCTCGAGGGATCGACCCTGCGGTGTCTCGATCACGGGGTGCTCCTGCAGGCATCGCTGTGGAAGGAGAAGGGCATCGAGATCTCGACCCAGACGACCGGATGCGTGGGTACGGCGCTCCAGGGGACCGATTACGTCCGGTTGAAGGCCCTCGACGATCCCGCCGCGGACACCGTCATCTCCACCGCCCTCGACGGCTGTCTGACCGACGCCGAGCGCAAGCAGTTCGACTAGGACGAGGTCGCACCGGCGATCCGCGCGCTCCTCATCCGGTGCAGCGACAACGCACCGAACGCGGCGATGCTGGGCAGCGTGACGATCGCGGTGGCCTGACCCACGCCGAGCGATGTCGCCGCGAGGGAACCGACGATCACGGGCGTGCCGAGGGCGGCGACCCGGATCCCGGCGGTGAGCGCGGCGAGACCACGACCGGCGCGGCCCGGGAAGCGCACGGCGTCGTCGTAGAGCCTGGGCATGAACGGGGCGATCCCGAGTCCGGCGAGGAGATACCCGGCGAAGGTCGGGACCTCGTGCGGCGAGAGCGATGCCATCGCCAGTCCGATCGCGGTGGTGGCCAGCGCCAACGACAGATGGCGATCTCGTCCGAGCCGTGACTGGAGTGAATCGCCGACCAATCGGCTGAAGGTCATGCCGGTCACGTTGCAGACGTAGGCCAGACCGGCCAGGCCGGCCCCCGCCGCGAAGTCATCGGTGAGACGGAATGCCGCCCAGTCGCTCGAGGTCATCTCCATGGCGACACCGGTGGCCCCGGCCAGCGCGAACGCGAGCAGCCCGGTGCGGGCCGTGCGCCGCCGTGCGGCATCGAGCCTCGGGTCGTTCGACGGCTCGGGCTCGATGGAGGGTTCGTCGGCGACGAGGAGTCCCCGGCCGACGAAGACCACCGCGATCAGGAGCACGGCCGAGGCGCCGACCAGGTGGACCCGGAGCGAGATGCCCGCTGCAGCCAACTGTGCCGCCGCCAGTCCGCCGGCCAGGGTTCCGAGGCTCCAGAGGCCGTGGAGTCGGCTCATGACCGGGCGGTGGCGGCGGGCGCTGAGCCAGGAGCCCTGCATGTTCATCGAGATGTCGACCAAGACGTCCAGGGCGCTGAGCGCAGACAGGCCGATGAGCAGGATCAACGGGTCCGTGGCGAACCCGACGATCGGCAGGCAGCCGACCAGGCCGATCGCGCCACCGATGATCAGGCGGCGGGTTCCGTGGCGGGCGAGCAGCGGTCCGACGACGAGACTCCCGACCATGCCGAGGGCACCGGCCAGGGTCATGATCAGTCCGAGGGTGCCCACCCGGATCCCGACCTGGTCGCGGATCTCGGGGAGACGGGGCACGAACGAGGCGAAGACGGCACCGTTGACGAAGAACTGGGTTGCCACCGACTGCAGCGCCCGACGGTCGCGAACCTGATCCTGCACGCCGAGAGGCTATCCCCGGTCCGTCATCCGAGTCCTTGGTCGAAGGACCTGCGGTGGGATCAAGGCCTGCGGCGGGATTGCTGCCTGCGGCGGGATCGCTGCCCGTGGCGGCAAAACGGACTGCGGCGGGGGAACTCCCTCCGAGATCCCCCGCCGCACCGGTCTCGTCTCCGACCCTCATCAGGAGAGGAGACCCTTCGGCCCGAACATGTTGGTTCGTCGGCCTGATGAGGTCAGTGTGATCGATCCGGCCACCCGCCGTCTGTGAGGTGGATCACACTGCACCGTTTCTCTCCCGGGCGAGGTCGTGGCCGGCGCGGGTGCGGGTCGTGAGTCCGAGGAAGGTGGTGCGAACGGTGGACCCGGGCGACCTCGCGTTCGGTGGTTGACGATTCACGCGATCGGCCCGATAGTTGCTCCATGGTCAGGGAGACGGTGATCTGCACATTCCGGGTGCGGGTCGAGTCCGAGGTGGAGTTCGTTCGTTTGATGCAACGGCACTGGCCGACGCTCAACCGACTCGGACTGGTGACCGACACACCGCCGCGCCGCTACCGAAGCGTCGACGAGCCGGGCCCGACCTACGTCGAGATGTTCGAATGGGCGAAGGGCGGGCTCGACCAGGCCCATGACCATCCCGAGGTCCTGGCCCTTTGGGACCCGATGGAGGCCATGTGCGAGCCCCGAGACGGGCAACCGGCCACCGAGTTCCCGCACTTCATCGCACTCGAGATCTGACCGGCGATCGGCCGGCTCGCCCTCGTCGGCATCGTCGGAATCGGTCTGGTGCGCCGGACTGCGTAGGGTTGGACGAGTGCGTGCCAAGGAAGCAGATCACCGTCGTCAGACTCAGGCCTGGGTCTGGTACGACTGGGCCAACTCGGCGTTCGCGACCACGATCCTGGCTGCAGTCCTCCCCGTCTATTACTCGTCGGTTGCGGGCTCGTCGCTCTCGTCCCCGGCAGAGGCCACCCGGTACTACACCCTCACCCTGAGCGCATCGGTCCTGGTCGTGGCCCTCCTCAGCCCGGTGTTGGGGGCCGCTGCCGACGAGGCCGGGATGCGCAAGCGGCTGTTGATCATCTTCATGGTCGTCGGAGTGGTCGCCACGGTCGGGCTGTTCGGGGTCGGCGAGGGGGATTGGCTCGCCGCCTCGATCCTGTTCGGGATCGGGCGGATCGGCTTCGGTGCCTCGAACGTCTTCTACGACTCACTGCTCCCTCACGTGGCGGAACCCGACGAGCTCGAACGGGTGTCGGCCCGGGGTTACGCCTTCGGGTACCTGGGCGGCGGCCTGCTGCTGAGCATCAACGTCGCGGCCATCTTCGCCCTGCCCGACGATGACCTCGGCGCCCGGCTGAGCATGCTGTCGGTCGGCGTCTGGTGGGCCGTGTTCTCGATTCCCCTGATTCGATTCGTTCCCGAGCCGCCCGGCCTCGGCAATCGATCGATCCGTGCGGCGCTTCGCTCGAGCGTCGGCGACGCCGTCGTCACCCTTCGAGGTCTGGCCGATCTGCCCGACCTGCGTCGGTTCCTCGTGGCGTTCCTCATCTACAACGACGGCATCAATGCCGTGATCACAGTGGCCGCGATCTACGGATCCGAGCTCGGTTTCGGCGCAATCGAATTGATCCTGGCGATCTTGGTCGTGCAGTTCGTCGGGATTCCCTACAGCCTCGCGTTCGGTTCGCTCATCACCACCGACCGGGTCCGGCGTCGGTTCCTGACCGGCTTCCTGGTGGCCAACATCGTGCTGCTCCCGGTCGTCGGCATCGGTGCGAGGTTGTTCGCCGATCCCGACGTGACCGGCGCGGCCCCTGCCGACTTCGGCACCGAGGGGGTGATCGACCTCGACACGTCGTCGAGCCCGGTGAGCTTCGACTGGACGGGCCAATCGGTCGAAGTGACCCACGAGACCGGGCCGAATCACGGCGACATCGCCGTGATCGTCGACGGTGATCCCCTGGTCGACGACGACGGCGACCTGTTCGTGATCGACGGGTCCAACCCGACGGAGCGTTCGGGCGAGACCGAGACGATCGAGCTCGATGCTCCCGGCGATCACCGCCTCACCCTGCGACTCGTCTCCGGCACCGGCAACGATTTCGGGATCGAGTCCATCGAGATCCTGCCGCCGCCGCGTTCGTCGAGTATCCCGAGAATCCTGGCCATCATCGGTGCAACCCAGCTCGCGGCGGTGCTGATCGCCGCAGTGGTGAGCCGCAAGCTGATCGTCCGGTTCGCCGACGCCATGACGACCAAGACGGCGATCACCATGGCCCTGGTGGCCTATTCGGTGATCGCCGTGTGGGGGTTCGCCCTCGACTCGGTCGCGGAGTTCTGGCTCCTGGCCTGGATGGTGGCGGTCTGTCAGGGCGGCAGCCAGGCCCTCTCGCGGGCCCTGTTCGCCCGCCTGATCCCCGAATCCCGCAGTGGGGAGTTCTTCGGATTCTTCTCGATCCTGTCGAAGTTCGCATCGATCCTGTCGCCGCTGCTCTTCGTGCTGAGCGTGACGATCTTCGGCTCGAGTCGGCCGGCAGTGCTGGCACTCGTCGTCTTCTTCGCGACCGGCATCCGTCTCCTGCGTTCGGTCGACGTCGAACGGGGCCGGGCGCTGGCCGGGCGGCTCGGTCTCATCGGCTGAGTCGCGGTCTTCGAAGCACCTTACGATCGACGGGGTGAACACGCATGGACCTTGGATCGATCTTCACGCGCACCCCGGCCGCTGCTTCCTGGCCGGCTACGACGACGCCGCTGCGATCGTGACCTTGCTTGGAGCACCGGCGCCGATCTCCTCGATCCTGGCTGCGGCCGAAGCCGGCGTCTGCTCGGTGAGTGTGTCGACGGTGGCCGATCTGGCGGTTCTGGCCCCGAACGACGCCGGTGGACTGGGGGCCGTACGCGCATTCGCCGAGGGTGAGGCCCGAGCCGACCACGATCGTCAGCTGGCCGGACT
Source organism: uncultured Acidimicrobiales bacterium (assembly GCA_963700755.1). Classification (GTDB taxonomy): domain Bacteria; phylum Actinomycetota; class Acidimicrobiia; order Acidimicrobiales; family SZUA-35; genus JBBQUN01. The sequence continues at coordinate 681,519 of CAVOYW010000008.1, read as the reverse complement.
CTCGGCGATGTTCGACCAGGTCCGCCAGGTTCGAACCGCGGCCGACCTCGACGCGGCGCACGCCGATGGGGCGGGGTCGGCCTTCGTGTGCTGCGAGGGTGCCGACTTCCTGGAGGGTCGGCTCGACGGTCTGTCCGACGTGTACGCGGCCGGCGCCCGGATGATCACGCTCGTGCACTACCGGGTCAACGAGTTGGGCGACATCCAGACCGAGGAACCGCGCCACCATGGGCTCACCGCCTTCGGGCGTGAGGTCGTGGCCGAGATGAACCGTCTCGGCATCATCGTCGATCTGGCCCACGCCACGTTCGCAACGACGGTCGATGCCCTCGACGCCTCGGATGCACCGATCGTCATCTCGCACAGCCATCTGGCCGGACCGACGGCCGACCACCCTCGGTTGTTGACCGAGGAACACGCCCGCGTGGTCGCCGATGCCGGTGGTCTGATCGGAGCCTGGCCGGCCGGCATCGCGGCAACCACGTTGTCGGACTACGTCGACGAGATCTGCCGCCTCGTCGACGTGATCGGGGTCGATCATGTGGCGATCGGGACCGATCTCGACGCGAACTACCGCCCCGTGTTGACCGAGTATTCCCAGTTCGCCGAGGTCGCACGGTTGCTCGGCGAGCGGGGCTGTGCGCCGGCCGAGGTCGACGCCGTGCTCGGGGGCAACGTGGCCCGACTCGTTGCCCGGGTCTGCGGCTGATCGATCCCGGCTGCGGCCGACGTTGCGTGGTCCGCTCGATGGGCGACACTGGGGACATGAAACCGGGTCTGAGGATCGACAAGACCGATCTGCTGTCGCTGCCGTTGTTCGCGGTCACGATCTACGCCGAACGGGTGGTGTTGCGTCGTGCCTCCCAGCGGAGGGAACTCGGGGATCTCGACCATTGGACCCCCGAGGAGCTGTCGGACCCCGCCCTGCCGGCCGATCCGCTGGTCCCGGTCGGCTACGAGCGGCGAGACACCATCGCCAGTCTCACGATGCTGGCCGGGAACGTGGCCGTGAGTCTGGCCACCGCCGGTCTCCTGGGAAAGGTCGTCGACGGCGCGTTTCGGAGACGGCTGTTCACGATCACCGGCCGGCGCGGCAGTTTCGCTGCCGCCATGCTGACGTGGGACTTCCTCTATTACTGGAGTCACCGCTGGCAGCACGAGAAACGGATCTTCTGGGCCAACCACGTCACCCATCACTCGAGCGAGCACTACAACCTGTCGACCGCACTGCGTCAGCCCTGGTCGGGGTTCTTGTTGTCGTGGGTCTACCTGCCGATGCCGCTGCTCGGATTCTCGGGCCGTCAGACGGCCAAGGCCGGCCAGCTCAACCTGCTCTACCAGTACTGGATCCACACCGAGACCGTCGATCGGCTGGCCCCGACGGCCGAGGCCGTGCTGAACACGCCGTCGCACCATCGGGCCCATCACGGCGCCAACCCCCAGTATCTCGACAAGAACTACGGCGGCATCCTGATCCTCTGGGACAAGCTCTTCGGCACGTTCGAACCCGAGGTCCGTCGGGTCAAGTATGGCCTCACGAAGAACATCGAGACGTTCGATCCGGTGAAGATCGGCTATCACGAGTTCGCCGACCTGTGGCGCGACGTGCGGGCGGCCACGGGCTGGCGCGCCAAGTGGGGTCACGTGTGGAACCGCCCCGGTTGGCAACCAGCCGAAATCGGGGACCTCCGGGTCGACGTTCGCGGGGATCACCGGCCGACCACGGCCACACCGCTGGATCTCACCGGAGCGTGACCTGCGGGTGCTCGCCGGGTTTTCGAACCGACGCGAGCCCGAAACGGCTCTTCGTCGGCACGGTCGTCGAGACCCGACAGCGAACTCGGCCATCGATCGAGCACCGGTCCGAGTCTCACGACAGCCGCCCCCCGGCCCGTGGGATTCAGGCCAACGCCGCGTTGTAGGCGATGGCCTCGATCTCGACGAGGGCCCCGAGTGCAAGGCCGACCTGGCCGACGGTGATCCGAGCCGGCGGCGTCACCCCCTCGAAGAAGGCCTCGTAGGCCGCGTTCATCTCGGCGAAACGACTCATGTCGGAGACGAAGACCGACACCTTGACGAGATCGTCGAGCGATGCGCCCACCGATTCGAGGATCGTGCGGATGTGCTCCATGGTCTGCGTGGTCTGCGGACCCATGCCGCCCTCGACCAGTTCGAGCCGGCCCGGTGCGGTCCCGAGCGTGCCCGAGACGAAGACCCAGCCGGCAGCGACGGAGCAGTGGCAGAACTGCGGCAATCGGGCCAGCCCGTCGACGACCACGCGTTGGACATCGGCATTCATGGTTCTCCCCCTGGTCGGTCGAAGAAGGTGGGATCGGAGGCGGCGGCGAGGAGGACCTCGGTGACCTCATCGGGTTTCTGGGCATGGACGTCGTGGTGGGCCGGCGAGAACCAGACGGCTCGGCCCCTCGGCAGCAGGCCCACGGCCTGATCGATGGCGGCGTGCTTGGTCTCGGCCCAGCCGCCGTCCCCGCTGTCGGCCCCGATCATGAGGACCGGAGCCGTGATCGTGGGGTAGCGGGACGACGGCCGATGTTCCCACAGGCCGCGCAACACCGAGATGTGACGATCGAACGTGAGCCAGGGAGCGATCGTGCCGTCGTCCCGCACCTCGAAGTTGAACAGCGTTCCCTGCCGGCCTTCCTCGGGCCAGTCGGCGGCCGAGGATTCCAACCACGCCTCGACCTGGGCCAATGGCGTCGACTCGAACCGTGGTGGAGCCATCGTGGTCGCGGCTTCGGCCCAGTCGGGCATGCGTTCCTGGAGTTCGATGAACCCCCCGTCGACGCAGACGACCATCGCCACCCGCTCGGGGTGGCGGCTGGCGGTTTCGATCACGACGTTGCCACCCCAGGACTGCCCGACCAGGTTGGCCCGGTCCCAGCCGAGTTCGGCGAGCAGCAGGGCCAGGTCGTCGGCCACGGTCTCCATGTCGAATGGTCCGTCGACCTTGGACGATTGTCCATGCGCCCGCTGGTCGACCGCAACGGCCAGATGGCCGGCGGCGGCCAACCGGCGACCGATGCCGTCCCACAGGCGGGCATTCGACGCCAATCCGTGCACCAGGAGCCACGGCACCGCGCCATCGACGGGCTGCTCGGGCTCCCACCACACCGTGTGCAGCTCGACGCCCGAGGAAAGGGGGATGGTGCGGATGCGCACGGTCAGGTCCGATCGGCGGAGGAGGCGGCGATGCGGTCGAGCAACTCGAGCATCGCCAGAGAGGCCTGCGGCGACCGGGGGAACGTCGTGTCGTCGCGGATCGACACCGCAAGCGCCTCGACCATCGCCGTGTAGGGGTCGACGCCTGCGACCCGCTGGGACGAGAACCCGTTGCCGGTGTCGATCCAGATCTCCTCGGCCCACGGGTCCATGGTGTGAGCCTGTTCCCGGAGTTCGATGATGCCGCCCGTACCGATGAAGCGCAGGGTCTGCGCCTCGTCGTCGTCGAAGGAGGTGTTCATGTCGAGCGTCTGCCCGCCGTCCCAGCGGAGTTCGGCCCGGGTGGCGATGTCGACGCCGCCCGCTGTTCGCCGCTCGGCCCGAATCGAACTCGGCTCCGTCCCCCAGAGCTCGACCGCCGGACCCAACACATAGATCCCCACATCGAGGAGCGCGCCCCCACCCAGCTCGGGATCCCAGCGGTAGTTCGCCTCGTTGCCGGCACCGATGGTGAACGTGAACGCCGATTCGATGCGCTCGATCCGCCCGATCGCACCCGACGAAGCCAGCCGGAGTGCCTCCTGCCAGCGGGGGGCGAACGGCGTCATCCATGCCTCGGCCAGCACCAAGCCCGATCGTTCCGCCGCGTCGAGCATGGCCCACGCGTCGGCCGCGTTGCCGGCGAGCGGTTTTTCGCACAGGACGTGCTTCCCCGCGTCGAGCGCCTTTCGGTCCATTCCCGATGCATGCCGTTGGGGAGGGCGATGTACACGACGTCGACAGCGGGATCGGCCAGGACCGCGTCGTAGCTGGCAACCGCATCGGCTCTCCAGCGGACGTCGACGACACCCGACAGCGAGCAGATCGACACGAGCAGCGCCGAAGGTGCGGCGTCGATTGCCGGGTTGACGGCGTTGACCGCAACCACGGAGTTGCCACCGAGGATGCCGAACCCGATCATCGCTCGAGATCACCCAACTCGACGACCTCGCCCCCCTTGGCCCCGGAGACGTGTGCGGCCTCGAGCACGGCGACGACCGCTCGGCTCTGGGTGGGCTCGACGGCGAGGGGCTCGGCCATGAGAAGGTGATCGGCCAGGTTGCGGTGGAAACCCCAACCCGGGTGGGGGGCAGGGTGCAGCGTGGATTCGGTCAGCCCATAGTCGCTCTCGTAGACCGACATGGTGAGGTCGACGGGAGCCTCGGCGTGGTGATGCCACCCGTCGAGGTGGCCTCGGCCGGCTTCGAGTCGTTCGTTGCGCAGAGGACGGTAGTGCCCTTCGATCGTGCCCCCCGTTCCCTGCACGTAGAACTTCGGTCGACGAATGGCGGCGACATCGCTCTGGCGGAAGGTCGCTTCGCGGCCGTCGTCCCACTGCATCCAGACCGACAGTTGATCGACATTGCTGGAGTCGTGCCAGACACGGGTGTGGGTCGTACACAGGACCCGGCGGGGAGCAGAGCCGTAGAGCTCGAGGATCCAGTCGATGTGGTGCGACCCCCAGTCGTAGACCGCGCCGCCCGAGACCGATTCCTCGGAATGCCAGGCCCGGCAGGGATGCTCGAAGCCACCGACGAAGGTCTCGATGTTGAACAGCTCGCCGATGGCCGACCGATCGTGCACGGCCCGCTTGAGGGCCAGGTAGTCGCGGTCCCAGCGGCGGCTCTGGTGGACGGTCAGCGCGGTACCGGACGCTTCGGCTGCCGCCAACAGTTCGTCGGCCTGCGAGAGCGTCAGGCACATGGGCTTTTCGAGCACGACGTGTTTGCCCGCCCGGAGGAGCTCGAGGGCCAGGGGTGCGTGGTGGACCGGGGGTGTGGCGATGATGGCGACGTCGACACCGCCATCGTCGGCCAACGACGAGGCGTCGGCGTAGCAGCGAAGGTCGGGGAAGTCGTGCGTTGCCGCGTCGAGCCGGTCGGCCGACGGGTCGACGGCCGCCACCAGCTCGAGTCCGGCGGTCTCGGTGCAGGCCAGGCCGTGGCTGTAACCCATGCCGCCGTAGGGCCCGTAGCCGACCACGGCGACGCCGAGGGTCACCGACGGCGTGGCCTCCGACGCCGCCACCAACAGACGATCGCGGAACGGACCGAGCACGCGGTGCCGTTCGAGGGCTCCGGCGTCGATCCCGCTGGCGACGACGATCCCGTGACCGCGTCGGCGAACGGTCAGGACCGGATGGTGGGTGAACCGAACGCTGGTCGTTGCCGCAACGTCCACGTCGCCGGCCAGTACGCGCAGCGTCCTCAACCCCGTCACCACCGGGACCTCGGAATCGAGTCGGACGGCCTCGGGCCGAGGAGTCAGGGTGACGAACCACTCGGTCGACGGCTCGATGCCCGAGACCTCGACCCCGGCGAGCTCGGCCGCCGCGGCGTCGTCGGGTCGGAGGAACAGGAGCAGGCGGCCGCCCTGTTCGACGTGGGATCGGAGGGCAGCTCGCTCGGCCGGATCGACCTCGTCGAGGCGGCGGCTCTCGACCCGGATCGTTTCGGAGGCCTCGGTGGCAGTACCGGTCGTCGTCACGTGCTCGTCCTCTCGCTCGGCCCATGTCTGATGAGCGCGGCCGAGGTTAGTGTCGCCTCGACCGGACCGCGGCACCCGGCCATCAGCCGGTGATGGGCAGCCGATCGATGACGAAACCACGGTAGTGGTCGGCGGCGACGTCGTTGCAGATCTCGACGGAGGGCGGGTGGCCGAGCAGCGGCAAGCAGTCCGGCGAAGTCGACACCCTCGTGCGGCCACGGACCGGTGTGATGCGTGGGTCCTTCGAAGGTGTCGAGACCCTCGAAGTCCGGGAGGTTGGTCGATGACAGGCACCCGACGGCGAGGACGAGGAACCGGCTGTCGAACGACCGGTCGATCCCGGAGGGCCCGACCGGTTCGGTCTCGACCAACCAGCGGTTCGTTCGCTCGCCGTTCCGGTACCAGGTGCCGCCGACACCGTCGGCCACATCGATCACCGGCGCGGTCAGTCCCATCGAGCGCAACCGATGGAGCATCGCCATGCCTGCGAAACCGGCTCCGACCACGAGGACGTCGCAAACCTCGACCGATTCGGCATCGTGCGGTCGGGCATCCGTTCACCGTATACATCACGCGGGCCCGGAGTCAGACGGCGCCGGGATCGGGACCGCTCAGCTGTCGAGGATCTGGATCCGAAGCCGCTTGTTCCCCTTGCCCTTGGACTCGGTCTTCAGGACACGGAGTCGGCCGACTTCGCCCGTCGATCCGACATGTGTGCCACCGTCGGCCTGTTTGTCGAGTCCGACGATGTCGACGACGCGGATCTCGGCGACCGACTCGGGGATCAGGTTGACCTTGGTCCGGATCAGGTCGGCGTCTTCGAGGGCCGTTCGGCGGGGCAGGAACGAGACCTCGATCGGTCGATCGGCCTCGATCTCGGCGTTGACCAGAGCCTCGATCGTCTGGGCGAATCCATCGGGGAGCGGATCGAACTCGAAGTCCATACGAGCCGAGAGCGGCTCCATGTTGCCCCCGGTGACGGGAACCGACCATTCGTTCCAGATCACGCCGCAGAGGATGTGGAGCGCGGTGTGGGTCCGCATCAGGCGGTGGCGGCGGTCCCAGTCGATGGCGCCGACCACCGGGTCTCCGACCTCGGGTCCGGGATGATCGAGGTGGTGCCAGACACGATCACCGACCTTCTTGACATCGACCACGTTCGCCGTGGTCTCGCCGTAGTGCAGGGTGCCGGTGTCGTGGGGTTGGCCTCCGCCGGTGGGATAGAAGGCCGTGCGATCGAGCGCAACGGCCCCGGTGTCGGGATCGACGGCGCTGACGACGGCATCGAAATGGGCCAGCTCGGCGTCTCGGAGGTAGAGCAGTTCGGTCATGCCCTCGCCACCCTCAACCGAGTGTGGCCAGCAGATCGAGGGCTTGCTGGCACAGGCCCTCGACCTGCACCTTGTAGACGTCGGTGTCGACGGTGTCGTCGGCCATCACGCCCTGCAGGTACCGGGCCAGCACCCCTTCGACGATCGCGGCCAGGCGCCAATTCTGGAAAGCCCGGTAGTAGTTGACGTTGGTGACCTCGAAACCGGTCAGCTCGGAGTAGTGCTCGATCAGGGCTTCGCGAGTGCCGAAACCGCCGACGGCCGTGGGATTGGCGGTCGCCCCCCGAGCCGACTCCTCGTCGGGTTGGACCCAGTTGTTGAGGAGGTACCCGACATCGGCCAGGACATCACCCAGGGTGCAGAGTTCCCAGTCGAGCACGCCGGTGAGCGAACCCGACGCCGGATCGACGAGCATGTTGCCCAGGCGATAGTCCCCGTGGACGATCCCGGTGTACTTCTGGTCGGGTTTGGCCTCGACGAGCAGCCGATGGGCCTGCTCCATGATGGGCAGTTCGCGGGTCTTGGACTTCTCCCACTGTCCGGCCCAGCGCTTCAGCTGGCGGTCGAGGTAGGCCTCCTTGCGGCCGAGTTCGCCGAGCCCGATCTGATCGGGGTCGGCCAGGTGCAGGGTGGCGAGGACCTCGACGACCGATCGACTGGTGGCTGCCCGGGTTCGCGGATCGGGCATCGCGGCCCGCACGGTCTCGTCGTTGTGGAGCACCACACCGGGCACGAAGTCCATGACGTAGAACGGGGCGTCGTTGACCGAGACGTCCTCGCAGAGCCCGAGGGCGCGGGGCACCGGGACGGTGGTTCGGCCGACACCCGAGATGATCCGGTGTTCACGGGCCATGTCGTGGGCGGTGGCGAGAACCGCACCGAGAGGCGGGCGACGCAGCACGTAGCCGATTCCGTTCGCGTCGGTGACCTTGTAGGTGATGTTGGAATGCCCGCCGGTGATGAGCTCGAAGGTGAACGGGCCCGAGGCTCCGTCGATGTGGCCTTCGAGCCAGGTGCTGACGGGACCGGCCTTGATCCCCCGGACGGGTTCGGCGCCGGGGTCGTCTGCGGTGGCGATCGTCGTCTCGTCGGTCATGGCGTCACCTCGTGGTCGATGCGGTCGAGTCGTTCGGCTTGCAGCTGGGCCCGGCGGACCTTGCCGGCATCGTCACGGAGCGGCTCGTCGACGTACTCGAACGTGCGCGGGTGCTTGTAGCGGACCAGGCGGTCGGCGAGGAAGGAGCGCAGGTCGTCGTCGACCAGCTCGGCCTCGGTCTGGACGATGGCGTGGATGCGGTTGCCCTTGTCGTCGTCGGGCAACCCGATCACGGCACATGAGGCGACCGCGGGGTGAGCGTTGATGGCGGCCTCGACCTCGGCCGGGTACACGTTGGCCCCACCGACCAGGATCATGTCCTTGCGGCGGTCGGCGAGGTACAGGTAGCCGTCTTCGTCCATCCAGCCGATGTCGCCGAGGCACTCCCACCCATCGCGCGCCTCGGCCTCGGCGCCGATGTAGCGATAGGTCACACGCCCCGGCTCGGTGGGCCGCATCCAGACCTCACCGATCGTGCCGGGAGGAACCTCGTTGCCGTCCTCGTCGAAGATCCGGATCTCGCCCGAACTCGGGCGACCGACCGATCCCCGGTGCGCGAGCCACTCGGTTCCGCTGAGAACGGTCGAAGCCTGGCCCTCGGTTCCGCCATAGAGCTCCCACAGGACGTCGGGTCCGATCCAGTCGAGCCAGACCTCCTTGAGCCACGGCGGGCAGGGCTCGGCCAGGTGGAACACCCGCCGCAGGCTCGTGAGGTCGTAGGCCTGCCGGGTCTCCTCGGGCAGTTTCCACATGCGCTGCATCATGGTGGGTACGAGGTACATCGAGGTCGCCTGCTGTTCCTGGACGGCGGCGAGCGTGCCCTCGGCGTCGAATCGGGGGAGCAGCACGAGGTGTCCGCCCGACAACAGGGTGAGGAACGACCAGCTGAAGGGTCCGTTGTGATACAGCGGCCCCGGCATGACCATGGTGTCGTCCCCGGTGGCGCCCAGGACGCCGGCCATGGCGACGAGGTTGTCGGAGAAACGTGACGGATCGCCCGAGACGATCAGCTTGGGTCGGCCCGTCGATCCACCCGATGTGGGGGCCTTCCACGCCGGCGAGACGATGTCGGGCAGGGGGCTCGGATCGGTGTCCGCCGGGGGGAGGTAGCCGACGGCGAACGATGTCCGACCTTCGACCTCGGCCCCGATGACCGCCGCCGGATCGGCCAACTCGATCAGGGCGGCCAGTTCGAGCACGGGCAGGCGGGATGACACCGGCTGCGGGATCGCGCCGACCTTCCAGCAGGCGATGGTCCCGATCAGGAACGTGGGTGCGTTGGGCTCGGCGATCGTGACGAAGCGTCCCGGACCGACGCCGGCATCGGCCAGGATTCGCGCCATCTGGTTGGCCCGTGCGTCGAGTTGGGCGAAATCGATGGTGTCGCCTTCGAACGTGACGGCGGGACGGGATCCGATCGTGGCAGCGTGGTGGGCGAACTGGGCGGCGAAACTTCGGGGTGTCGCCGTTGGTACGGGGTCGGGGTTCGAGGTCGGTGTCGTCACGGGCTCTCCGGTTGGCGGTGCGGCGCGACGGCCGCTGCCGTCGTGACGAGGGTCACGGTACCCGCCACACCCTCGGGGACGAAAACGGCCGACAGCGCATCCGATTCGGCGGCCCGACGCACCAGCTCTCGGGGTTCGGGGGCAAGATGGTGAATCGTGACGCCCGACGCCGCAAGCAACCACGCCGTTTCGGCTCGCCGGCGCGGCCGGTGCCTCCATCGAGCCCGGTTCGTCGTGGCCCTGGTGCTCGTGATGTCGACCGTGGCCTGCACCGCGGGTGATTCCGAGGCGGACCGCGAGGACGAGGCAACGACCACCACCACCGAACCGGGCCGATTCGATCTCGCTGCGCCGGATTCGGTGACCGCGCTCGCCGGACAGCTCGCCGTCATCGATGATCACCGACTGACGGTGATGAATCCCGACGGTTCCGATCCCGTCGTGCTGGCCGGCGACGACGACGGCCTGGTCGCCTCGCAGCCGTCGTGGTCTCCCGACGGCTCGCAACTCGCTTGGGCCGAGACCGACGGTCGATCGGCGAGTGTCGAGGTGGCGCTGGCGAGAGCGCAGAGGGTCAGCTCGACCCGTTTCGACACCCTGCCGTTCTACCTCGGTTGGAACGACGCCGGGAGCCGCATCGCGTACCTCCGGAACGCCGAGTCGGGTGTCGGGTTCGAGGCCGGGGTGGTCGACGGCGACACCTACGTCGTTTCGGCCGCCGGTGCTCCGCTCTACCTGTCGTGGCGGCCCGGCGCCGACGAACTCGCCATCCATCGCAACAATGCGAGCGTCGGGGTCGTCGACGCCACGACCGGAGTGGCCGACCTGGTCGTCCCCGACGATCGACCGGGATTGGCGACCACCGGGCAGTTCGCAACGCCGATCTGGGTGAACGAGGACACCCTGGGTCTGGTGCAGGACGGAGTGCTGGTGTTGGTCGACGTCGAGAACGGCGACAAGCGGGTACTGCTCGACATCGGCGAGGTCACCCGATTGGTGTTGAGCCCGGACCGCACCAAGCTCGCCTATCTCACCGTGGTCAACGGGACCCAGACCGTCGTGTGGCCCCGGCAGGGCGACCCGTCGACGACCCTGCCCCCTGAAACCCTGCCGCCTGAAACCCTGCCTCCTGAAACCCTGCCCGGGGGTGACCTCGAGGTCGGCATCCGACTGCGGGTCTTCGATTTCGTGACCGGACGCGACGAGCTGGTGACCGACGATCCGGTCCTGGCCTTCGAATGGAGCCCCGACGGGACGTTCCTGTCCTGGCTCGGCGAAGTCGGTGCCGGCCTGGCCCAGTGGCACGTCTGGACCCGGGCGGGAGAGTTCACGACCCTGGCCCCGTACCGGCCCAGCACCCTCGATGCTGCGGCATACCTGCCGTTCTTCGACCAGTATGCGCAGAGCCAGCACCGCTGGGACCCGGACGGCACGGCGATGGCCTTCGCCGGAACGATCGGGGGCGAGACCGGGATCTGGGTCCAACTCGTCGACGGGGGCCTCGGCCCGTTCCTGATCGCACCGGGCGACTACGTCACCTGGAGTCCGCCCCCGGGCGGCGGCGGTGGTGCCTCGGTTCTCTAGCTCGGGCTCTCGCGACGGGGCTGGCGATGATCGTGCTCGGTGTTCAGTCGGCGAGAACCGCATCGGGGTGGGCGGCGATCCACGTGGCGGCGTCGACCGGCTCGGGCTCGAAGTAGCCCGGCCGGAGGACGACCAGCCCGTCAGCCGAGCGGAAGAACACCTCGTAGGCGTGGTAGCCCCGGTACGCGAGCTCATCGCGGGCCATGACCTCGGCGTAATCCTTCACGGCTTCGACGTAGTCGGTCGATCGGTTGTACGAGAACAGCGCAGCGTCCATGTCGCCGGGGGCCCCGACCTGCGTGAGATAGACGGCGGCCCCCATGATCGCGTCGGCATCGATCGTCGGGTCACCTTCGCAACAGCCCGCCCAGGTCGAGGGCAGGAACTGCATCGGGCCGACGGCGCCGGCGGTCGAGAGCCCCTCGATCCGACCCATCCGGGTCTCGATCAGATTGATCGACGCCAGGTAGTGCCAGGGCACACCGGTGGCCGACTCGGCGGCCCGGTAGAACCCGAGCAGCTCGTCGACGGGCAGCGGTTCGCGAATCCTCCACACCGGCATCTCCTCGGCCAGGCGAGTGCTCGTGACAAGCGCGCTCAGGTGTTGGCGTGCCGACCAGTTGGACGCCACGTCGTCGGCAACGGCCGGTTCGACCGATGCCAGCACCTCGTCGGCCCAGCTCTCGTTCGACGCGAGCACGCGGTAGAGAAGCTGGAGCCGCCGTCCCCAGGCCCGTGCGGTGTCGGTGTCGAGCGACGGATCGCGAATGGCCAGCTCGGCCTCGCCGATGGCGACGGCCAGGGAGCCCGGTTCGGTGGGCATGGGCCGTTGGTCGGGTGCGAGCGTGGTCGGGAGCTGGGTCGTTGTCGGCTGGGTCGTTGTCGGCTGGGTCGTCGTCGGCTGGGTGATCGACGGCGCCGGAGAGATCGGGGGCATCGCATCCTGTGTCGCCGCCGGGCCTGAACAGCCGGCCAGGACGACGGCGGTCATCACGCACGCCGGCACCCGTCGACCGGGCCGTCTGGGTCTAGAACGGCGTCCGGCAGTGGGGGAGGGGGTTGGATCCGAAGAAGGCATCGGCTCGCGACAGTACGCCCGGATCCGCCCAGAGACGCCGACCCCGCGCCAGTTCGGTGGCACTCGTGCCGCCGAGGAGCAGCGACCCGAGGGCGGCGGCGGTGCAACGGAGGTCGGGTGCGGCATCGGCGTTCCGGCAGCCGTCGGGGCTCACCGAGAAGACGGCGTCGGGGGTTTCGACCACGAATCGGTCGTCGGTGCGGTAGGACCGGGCGCCGAAGGCCGCGACGGGGTCTCGCACTGCCACCCAGACGAAATCGTTCACCCCGACCGTGCGGAGCGACCGTTGGTCGGTCAGCAGGTAGGGAAGGGGATCGTCGAGGGCCACACCCGTGTACGAGGTGATCGGTCCGACCAGATCGACCGAGAGGATGGTGTGCCACAGTGCAGCGTGGGCCTCGGCCGTGGCGGCGCAGAAATCGTCGAGGGACAGCTCGTGGGCCGGATGGCCGTCGTTCCATCGCTGGGTGATCTTCCAGACGGCGTATCCGTCGTCGTGGAGGGCCACGGTCACGTTCTCGCCCCGACCGACGTTGGCGTCGAACCACTCGAACGAACGTGAGATCTCGCCGGGTTGGGTGAGCCGGTACCGCTCCCACCGCTCTCGCAACATCTCGTTCAGGTCGGGTTCGCGCCGGAACACCAGCCGAACCGAGCCCGACGGAGGTTGGAACTCGGGGCGGAGCCCCGTGAATCGACGATCGATCGAGATGATCCGGTTCCGGGTGGCGATGCCGAAGCCGAAGCGCTCGTAGATGCCGCCCTCGCTCGCCGTCAGGATCAGGACCGGTTCGTCGTTGGCCGCGGCGGCGGCGTCGAGGCGCCGCATCATCTCGGCCAGCAGGCCCTGGCGACGGTGCGTCGGCGCAACGGCGACCCACGTGACCCCCGACGCGCGAACGCTGGCGCCACCCGGCAGGGTCAGGCGCTTGTCGTAGGCACCGGCTCCGGCGACGATCGAATCGCCGTCCCATCCCGCGATGAACCGATCGAACGACAGGGTCCGTCTCGTTCGTTCCAGGTCGTCGGGTTTCCACTCCGAACCGAAGGCCCGGCCATCGAACGCGGCGAACGACTCGAATTGGTCGGCCTGGAGCGGGCGGAAGTCGACGGACATCTCGCCAGTCTGCTCGGGTCAGTCCTCGGACGCTTCGGATTTCTCGGTTGCCGCTCCGGCTGCGGCGCGGGCCTCGGCCAGCGGCGATTGCGTTCGGAGCGGGATCTCACGGAGCCGCCAGGCGATGGCGACGACGAGCAACGCCATCGGGACCGCAGCGAGGTAGACCAGGTGGACCGAGTGGGCGATCGACTCGATCACCGGGGTCTGGAGTTCGGGCGGGAGTTCTCGGATCTTCTTGGGACTCCCCGTGAGTTCCGACAGATCGAGGTTTCCGATCGTCTCCGGATCGATTCGTTCGGCCAGTTCGGATCGCAGCTTGCTCGCCATCAGCGCTCCATAGAGGGCCACCCCGATGGTCTGTCCGAGCGAACGGAAGAACGCGCCGGCCGCGGTCACCACGCCCAGGTCGTTGAACGGCACCGCGTTCTGCATCGACACCGAGAGTGGAGGCATGAGCATGCCCATGCCGATGCCCATGAGGATCACGAACGGTACGGCGAGATAGGCCGAGGACTCCGACGTGAGCAGCGTCAAACCGGAGATGCCGACCACGGCCACCACTGGACCGGAACGGATCAGCGACCGGTAGCGACCGGTCTTCGACAGCCGTCCGCCGGCGATGATCGATGATGCGGTGAGTCCGAGCATCATGGGGGAGAGGATCAAGCCCGACGCCGTGGCACTGGTGCCGGTGACCACCTGCAGGAACAGGGGAAGGAAGACGTTGGTGCTCATGAGCGCGGCCCCGGTGAGAACGCTCAGGATCATGCCGATGGCGACGATGTCGTTGCCGAACAGACGCAGTGGCAGGATCGGTTCCTCGGCCCGGCCTTCCCACCACACGAACGCCACCGATCCCACGACCCCGAGTGCGATCAGCGAGAGGATGACAGGTGACGACCAGGCGTACTCGTCGCCCCCGATGCTGGCGGCGACGAGCAGCGCGCTCACCCCGACGATCAGCAGACCGGCCCCCTCCCAGTCGATCCGTCGCTCGATGCGGGTGTGCGGCATACGGAGCACCGCCGTGATCACGGCCAGTGTGATCAGCCCGATCGGGATGTTGAGGTAGAAGATCCAGCGCCATCCCAGGAACGAGGAGTCGACGATCAGACCGCCGAGCAATGGCCCGGCCAGGCCCGAGAGGGCGTAGGTCCCGGTGAAGTACCCCATGTAGCGTCCGCGGTCGCGGGGCGAGACGATGTCGCTCATCACGATGAAGCCCAGCGACTGCAGACCGCCTCCGCCGACTCCCTGAAGTGCGCGGAAGAGCACCAGTTGGGTCATGTTCTGGGCCAGTCCGGCCAGGATCGAGGCCGCGATGAACGAGATGATCGCGAACTGGTAGACCACCCGCCGGCCGAGGAGGTCGCTCACCTTGCCGTAGAGCGGTGTCACGGCGGTCGACGTGACGAAGTAGGCGGTCACGACCCAGGTCAGCTGATCGAAGCCGCCCAGTTCACCGACGATCGTGGGCAGCGCCGTCGAGACGATCGTCCCGTCGACGGCTGCCAGGAAGATGCCGAGCAGCAACCCCGACAGGATCACCATCACCTGGCGGTGTGTCAGTTCACCCTCGATCGTGGCCGTTGGCTGATCGACCGTGGTCATCGTGATCTCCCCCATCGGACCCGTGCCGTTCCACCGACGACCCGGTGAATGTAGGGCCCGTCGACGGCCCGAAAGAAATCGCGAGAGTCGAAGCATCGTCGAGTGCCGGGATCACCCGACCCGGCGACATGGTCTGTCCCGAAGCGCTAATCTCACGGCCGTCGGCGCCGAAGGATGGGTAACCCGAAGCGCCCGATCCGCGACCCCGACAGGGGATCGATCGAACAACTGGAGGGAACCAGATCATGTCAACTCATCTCAAGCCACACGTGCGCGGCCTTGCCTCGATTGCCGTTGCCGGAATTGCACTGTTGGCCATCAGCGCCTGCGGTTCGAGCTACGACCGTGACGAAGCCGTCGACGACCTGGTCAACGACGCCGGTCTCGAGCGGCCGGTTGCCGAATGTGTCGTCGACAAGATGGAAGACGAGTTCGGTACCGACAAGCTCGGCTCCAACGACGAACCCACCGATGAGGAAGTGGCCTTCATCTTCGAGGCGATGACCGACTGCGGCGCGCTCGGGGGCTGAGCCACCCGAACGAGCCCGGGTCGTTCACCGGCGTCAGCCGGTTGCGACCGGGCGCCCGGGTTCGGACGACCAGCCCGACCACGAACCCACGTACAGCCGGGGTCGTCCGAGGCCGGCATGCTCGGCGGCCAGGATGTTGTGGCAGGCGCTCACCCCGGAGCCGCAGTAGACGATGGCCCGCGCATCGAGACCGGCGGCCGTGAACCGTGTCGCCAGTTCGTCGCGCGGTCGGAACCGGCCGTCTCGGAGGTTGTCGCCGAACGGCAGATTGACGGCGCCCGGCACATGGCCTGCCCGGGAGTCGATCGGCTCGACGTCGCCCCGATAGCGCTCGGCGGCGCGGCTGTCGATCACGTGCCCACCGGCGTCGAGGTGCTCGGCAACATCATCGGCGGTTGCCAAGGCCTCGACCGGCCACGGGACCACCGTGCAGCGCTTCGGGGTGACCGGAGCCGCATCGCCGACGTCGATGGCTCCGCCGCGTTCGATCCACGCGTCGATCCCGCCATCGAGCAACGCTGCCGGTCGGCCCAGGATGCGCAACATCCACACCAGTCGGCCGGCGATCATGCCGCCGAGGTCGTCATAGGCCACGACCATCGTGTCGTCGCCGATCCCCTCGGCCCCGAGGCCCGCCGCGAAGACCTCGGGGTCGGGCATCGGATGGCGACCGGCGACGGGTGCTGCGGGGGCGGCCAGCACCGTGTCGAGGTCGACGAAGCGGGCCCCGACGATGTGACCGGCCCGGAAGGCGTCACGGCCGACCCGACCGTCGAGGTAGGACCGGGCATCGCAGACGACCAGATCGTTGACATCGGGTTCGGAGGGGTGCCGATCGAGCAGCCAGTCGACCGTGACGATCGGGTCGATCGTCGACGGCGCTCCCCCCGTCATGGCGCCAGGTAACGGTCGGCCAGATCGGAGAGCGTCGCCCGGAACTCCGCAACGCAGTCTTCGATCACCTCGGCGACCGGGCGGACCGAGTCGATCCGGCCCTGCACCTGGCCGCTCAGCGCGATCGCGGCGTTCATGTCTCCCCCGAAGTACAGCTCGAGGGGGTTTCCGAAGTCGCCGAACACGTTGTGCTCGGCGAACTGCAGTGCCAGGGTCCGCTCGGTCTTGATGGCCCGCAAGGCGGGCGAATGCCGCTGGTTGAGGAAGACGGTGTCGGTCTCTGCGCCGTCGATGATCGCCTGCTTCCAGTTGTCGTGGACCGGGCTCTCGGCGGCCGAGACCATTCGGGTGCCCATCTGCACCGCTTCGGCACCGAGGGCGAAGGCGGCGGCCATCGACCGCCCGTCGACGATCCCGCCGGCGGCCACGATCGGGACGTCGACCTTCGATCGGATCAGCGGGAGCAGCACCATGCTGGCCACCGGGTCGGGGTTCTTGAAGCCCCCGCCCTCCCCTCCTTCCACGACGAGGCCGTCGACTCCGGCCTCGACGGCCTTGAGCGCTCCCTTCAGGGTCGGGACGACGTGGAAGACCGTGAGCCCGGCCTCCTTGAGCTGGCCCGTGTAGGTCTGGGGGTTGCCGGCCGAGGTGGTGACGAACGTGACGCCTTGATCGATCACGAACTGCACGATGTTGGGGTCCCGCACGAACGCCTGGGCGATGTTCACACCGAAGGGTTTGTCGGTCAGGTCCCGCATCTTCAGGATTTCTTCGCGCACGGCATCGAGTTCGCCCGAGGACGTCTCGATGATGCCGAGTCCGCCGGCGTTGGAGACCGCCGAGGCCAGCTGGCTGCGGGCGATCCAGCCCATGGGGGCCTGGATGATCGGGTATTCCACGCCGAGCATTCGGGTGATGCGGTTGTCGAAGGGTTGAGTCACGCCCGAGACACTGCCACGACGGGTTCGCATGTGCCAGGCAAGACGGGACGGTCAGTCCTCGAGTTGCCGAGACAGCTCGCCTGCGTCGAGCCGGCCCTGGTTCCCGGGGCAGGCGGCGAGGTAGTGGGCTGCGGTCCGGAGGTCCCAGCTGCGGAGCTCGCCCAGTCCGGCCGCCATGACCCGGAGATACGACAGGTGCGCCGGCCGCAGGTCGCCGGCCGCCGTGGTCCCGGTGAAGGTCAGCACCGGTTCGTCGTCGATGGTGCCGACATGGAGGATCGTGCCGTATCGGGTCGGCCAGATGTCGAGGCGCCCGTCGCGAAGGCACTGTTCGACGTCGATCCCCGCTGGTCCGTCTTGGCGGTTCTCCTGGGCGAACACGTCGTCGAACTGGCCGATCGTGATCCGCCAGGCCCGGGCATGGGTGGTCACCGCCGGCGAGGCCTCGAGCGAGAGCTTCGCAACGCCTCCCTGCCCCCAGCGTCGAGCGGCGTGGGCGAAGACCAACTGGTGGCGCAGCTCGAGCGGCCGGTCGTCGCTCGGAGCGGCGGTGTCCTGCGCTCCGCGTTGGAGTCGTCCGTCGGTGGCGTTCGGGATCGTGCCACCCTGCAGATAGGTGAGGAACCGGGCCCGGAGCAGGTTCGAACCGTAGGCCGCATACCAGACCGGCGCGTTCGCCCGTCCGGTCGAAGGGGTTCCGCTGTCGGACGTCGGTGTCGTGATCGGTGCCGAGGTGGAGGGCGGTGGGGTGTCGGTCATGTGGATCGCATCATGGGACGGGCGAGGTCCAGGCCGACCCATTCTTCGTCGCCCGAGGTCGAGCGGACCGGGACGAGGTCGCCGAACATCGACCGTACCCAACGAACCTGGGTGTCGAGCAGTCCCGTGACGAACAGCATTCCCCCGTTGGCGATCCGGTCGGCCACGGATCCGGCGATGGGGGCCAGTTCGGCGGCGAGCATGTTCACCACCACCAGGTCGAAGTGCCGATCGAGGTCGGCCACGTCGATGTCGAGCACCTCGATGTCGACACCGTTCGATGCGGCGTTGCGGCGGGCCGTGGCGAGTGCCACCGGATCGATGTCGAGGCCGACGACCGGT
This sequence comes from uncultured Acidimicrobiales bacterium, assembly GCA_963700755.1. GTDB lineage: Bacteria > Actinomycetota > Acidimicrobiia > Acidimicrobiales > SZUA-35 > JBBQUN01. The sequence goes on along the minus strand of CAVOYW010000008.1, from coordinate 663,022 downwards.
CGAGCCCCGAGCACCCGGGCCGCCATGGCCAACAGCCCGCTGCCGGTCCCGACGTCGAGCACGGCGGCATCGGGCCGGACCAGCCGCTCGAGCGCAGCGAGCGCCAGTGCGGTCGTCGGGTGCCGGCCGTGTCCGAAGGTCCGACCGGCCTCGATCGTCAGCTCGGTTCCCGCAACGACGATGGTCGTCGGTTCCGGGGTCGGCCAGGCGTCGGGGTCGACGACGATCTGCTCGACGTCGACCACGAGCGGCTCGGTCCGCAAGGCGTCGATGGCCCGGAACCGCGTGACCCGGGCCGGTTCGGCCCGGCGCCGGGAATGTCACGAGCAGAACGGGACCCGTTGGACCGCCGACCTCGGCGATGCCGGTCGCCCCGAGTTCCCACAGCCGGGCGCCGAGCGCGTCGGTCGAGCCGCCCGAGATCGGCGTGATCCGCATCAGGACTGACATACGCTCACGCTAGGCATGACTGACTCGACCCACTCCGCCGCAGCCGGCTCCGACCGGCTGCATGCAGCCATCGACATCGGGACCAACTCCTTCCATCTCGTGGTGGCGAGGGCCGATGCCGAGGGCGGTTTCGATGTCCTGACCACCGAGAAGGAGATGGTGCGGCTCGGATCGGGCGCCCACGAGATGAAACGCCTGCAGCCCGACGCCATCGAACGGGGTATCGCAGCGCTGCAGCGGATGAACCAGGTGGCGCAGAGCTTCGGTGCCGTCGACCTCATCGCTGTCGCCACCAGCGCCGTCCGCGAAGCGAGCAACGGGCAGGAGTTCATCGACCGGGCTCGACGCGAGGCCGGGGTCGAGGTCGAGGTCATCGCCGGTACCGAAGAGGCCCGTCTCATCCACCTCGGCGTGCTCCAGGCCCTCCCGGTCTTCGACCAGCGCCTGATCCTGGCCGACATCGGAGGCGGGAGCACCGAGTTCCTCGTCGGTCAGGGTGGTCGGGTCATCGAGGCGCGAAGCATGAAGCTCGGTTCGATACGGCTGACCCAGCGCTTCTTCCCCGACCGGACCATGCCGGGCGATGCGTTGAAGGCGTGTCGTCAGTACGTGCGGGGCGCACTGGCGTCGGTCTCCCGCGAGCTCGGAGGCCATCAGCCCGAGATCGCCGTCGGTTCGTCGGGCACGATCAGCACCGTGGCATCGATGGCAGCTGCCGCTCGGGGCGAGGATCTCCGATCGGTCAATGGTGTCCGGTTCGGGGTCGACGAACTCGAACACCTCGTCGAGCTGGTGGCAGCCACCGCACCCGACGAGCGCAAGCACATCCCTGGGATCGACGAACGGCGAGCCGACATCATCACCGGTGGCATCGTGTTGCTGGCCGAGATCTTTCGGGCCTTCGGCCTCGACGAGATGACCGTGTCGAGCTACGCCCTCCGCGAGGGTGTCCTGCTCGACCGATTCGGCGGTTCCCGGTTGGCCGGCCTCGATCGGCTCCGAGACCTGCGCCGGGCCAACGTCGAGCACCTCGCTCGGCAACTCGATCCGGACCCGCTCCACGCCCAGACCTGTGCCGATCTGGCCGGCCAGTTGTTCGACCGAACGGTTTCGTTGCACGGGCTCGACGACGCCGATCGGGAACTGCTCGTCTCGGGGGCGCAGCTCCACAACGTGGGACTGTTCATCAGCCATTCCAGCCACCACAAGCACAGCTACTACGTGATCCGCAACAACGATCACCTCACCGGCTTCACCCAACACGAGATCGAACTCATCGCCCTGATCGCCCGGTACCACCGACGGGGCCGACCCAAGGAGCGGCACCCCGAATTCGCCGCGCTGTCGCCTGACGATCAGCGCCGAGTCAAGATCCTGGCCGGGCTGCTGCGAATCGCCATCGGGCTCGATCGCAGCCACGCCGGCCATGTCGGTTCGGTACGCGTGTTGAACGACGCCGAGGGGTCCATCACGATCGAGCCACTGGCTCGGGAGCCCGGGACCGACCTCGAGCTCGAACTCTACGCAGCGCGAGAACGGTCGAAGCTGTTGCGAGACGCGCTCGGCCTCGACATCCACTTCAACCTGGCGACCCCATCGGACGCCGACGGCCAGTCTCCCTGACGAGGGAAAGTTCCGAGGGAACCGCTGCAATGTCCCCGTAGGTACGCGAGGATGGCGGCCGATGACATCGTGACCGACGAAGGTCGGGCCATCACCGTGTCGGACGAGAGGGATGGAGCACACATGACCGAATCCGGTTCACAGCCGACCCCCGGTTGGTACTACGCCGCCGGTGACCCGCCCGGGACCCAGCGTTACTGGGACGGATCGGCCTGGCAGGGAGGTCCTCAGCCCGTCGGCGGCGGCCTGGGTGGGGTGTCGGCCGGCGTCGGCGGCACCGTTGCGTCGCCCGGTCAGCGTTTCATCGGTTTCCTCATCGATGCGGGCATCAGCCTGGCGATCGTGATCGTCGGACTCATCGTCGCCGCCATCCTGGGAGCGATCGCCGACGTCCTCGGCGGTCTCATGATCGCCATCACCTATCTCGGTGCCATCGGCTTCTTCATCTACAACTCGGTCTACCTGCAGGGCACGACCGGCCAGTCCATCGGCAAGAAACAGCAAGGCACGAAACTCGTTGCCGACGCCACCGGCCAACCCGTCGGTGCCGGCATGTCGTTCGTTCGCTACCTGCTCGGCGGGTTGATCGCCCAGCTCTGCTGGCTCGACTACTGGTGGATCCTGGTCGACGAACGCAACCAGCGGCTGTCCGACAAGATCCTCAAGTACCAGGTCCTGGTCGCCTGACCGGGTGTTCGCACCATCACCGGAATCGACGGGCCGAGACCCCGCGAGAGAGGAATGTACTGAATGAGCGACCAGGGTTCACAACCGACTCCGGGTTGGTATTACGCCGCCGGTGACCCACCGGGCACCCAACGCTACTGGGACGGATCGGCCTGGCAGGGCGGTCCACAACCCGTCGGTGGAGGCATCGGGGGTGTGGCCGCCGGCAGCACGGGGGGTACGCCGGCCGAGCCCGGGCAACGCTTCATCGCGTTCCTGATCGACTTCGCCATCGCCATCGGCATCAGCATCGTGGTCACCATCCTCGGCGGGATCTCCGACGCCCTCGGACTCATCGGCAACCTCGGCTACCTGGCCTTCATCATCTACAACTACATCTACCTGCAGGGCACGACGGGCTCGACGATCGGCAAGCAGCAGCAGAACATCAAGCTTCTGTCCGACGACACCGGCGCGCCGGTCGGGATGGGCATGGCCTTCGTCCGTGGTCTCGTTCAGTCCGTGCTGGCGATCCTGTGCTTCATCCCGCTCCTCGTCGACTACGTCTTCATCCTCACCGACAAGGACAACCGTCGGTTCTCGGACAAGTTCCTGAAAATGCAGGTCAAGAAGGCCTGAGCCCCACCCGGTGGGAGTCGGTTCTCACCCGCTTCTCACAGGGGCCAGAACAGACCCGACGGTCGGGGGATGTCGCCGACCGCGAGCCGGACGGCCCATTGCAGGCCGATGGCGAGACTCCCGAACCACAGGATCCGTCGCCTGGCGGCCGGGCCGATCAGGCCCGGCCACAGGATGGCGAGGGCGATGACGCCCAGGAGCGGCAGGAGCGGGTAGAGCCGCAGGGCTTCGCCCGGATCGAGCCGGGACGCCGCACCGAGGGATCGGGTGGCCCCGCAGAACGGGCAGTAGCCACCGGTGCACCGGCGGAACGGGCAGAGCACCGTGCCACTGTCCCGGCTGAGGGCAAGGAGCGCCGCACCACCGAGGCCGGCGACCAACCAGTGTTCCCGGCCGGCGATGGCCACTTGCCATCGAGTCGAACCGGCCGTCGGTTGTCTCGTCGAGGGCGGAGGTGGGTGGGTGTCCACGGTGATCAGCCGACGTCGGGGAAGCAGGTCGACAGAGCAGCGAGCCAGGCGCGGACATCGGCCCCCCGGTCGGCGTGCGTCTTGCCCAGTCGCACGATCACCAGGTCCTTGCCCGGCACGACGACCGTGTACTGGCCTTCGTAGCCGTGACAGGCGAACGCACCGGTCGAGTCGTCCCAGAGCCACCAGTGCCCGCCGTACCAGCACGCCTCGTCGACGACCGGATCGACTGGCTGCCGAGTCACGTCGAGCCATCCCTCGGGGAGGAGGCGCTCGCCGTCCCAACGACCGTCGCGTAGGTAGAGACAGCCGAAGCGGGCGAAATCGCGAGCTGTTGCGTAGACGAACGATGATCCGATGAAGGTCCCCGCCGGGTCGCATTTGGGAATGGCGCTGGTCATGCCGATCGGATCGAACAGGCGCGTCTGCAGATAGTCGACGACATCGTGGTCGGGCCCGATCGCTCGTCCGCAGATCGCCGAGACGATGTTGGTCGTTCCGCTCGAATACGAGTGATGGCTACCGGGCGGGTGCACGAGCGGGAACGACTCGGCGTAGGCCGCGACGTCGTCGGCCCCGCGACCGAAGAGCATCTCGATGACGTGCGATACCTGGTCGTCGACGTAGTCCTCGACGAATTCGAGTCCACTGGTCATGGTGAGGAGATGGCGCAGTGTGATGGTCCGACGGTGGTCGTCGGCCCAGCGGGCGACGGGCGCCGGCCGGTCGAGATCGAGCAGCCCGTCGCCGACGAGAAGCCCGACCATGGCCTGAGTGATGCTCTTGGCCATCGACCACGAGATCAGGGTGGTGTCGGCGTCGGTATCGGGGCCGTAGGCCTCGGCGACCAGTCGACCACCGTGGATCACCACCGTGGCCAGAGTCTGGTCGAGGACCGGATCCGTTGAGCTCGTCCCGGTGTCGGGATTGCCGAACGCCCGTGCCATCAGGCCGGCGAGCCGGTCTCGGTCGACGTCGGGGCCGACGGGGGCGGTCGGCCACTCGATCGTCGGCCACGCCACACCGACCGGCTGATCGGGCAGGGGATCGTGTCGGGTCGGTCGGGTCGCGGTCGGAAGAACGGGTGTGCTCATCGGGTCACCTCGAAGTCGAGCGTGCGCGAGTCGTGATCGACCCCACGGAGTATGACACCGACCTCGGTGCCGAGGTCGAGCCCGTCGGCTTCGACCGTGGTCACCACGGCGGGGTCGACCAACTGCAGCCGGGCCATCGCCCGCTGGGGTTCGACGTCGACGACGTAGGCCAGGAACGTCTCGCCCACCCGGCCGGAGAGCACGACGGTCTCGGTGTAGTCGACGACGGCGCGCTCGAGCGCCGATTCCCGCGACCGTGCCTGGCCCATCAGGGACGGGAGCTCGTCGAGGGCTTCGACCGCCCAGGTGGGTGGGTGCGTCCCGGCATGGATGGCGAGCAGGATCTCGTTCGAGAAGCGGTCGACGAGACGACGCAGCGGTGCCGTGACGTGGGCATAGACCGAAGCGATGGCGCCGTGCTCGTAGCGATCGAGTTCGCCGGCCTCGAGTCGATCGCCGGGTGACCGGTCGGTCAGGGCCAGATAGCCGGCACCCCGAAAGGAGCGAGCGGCCTGGAGCAGGAACGCCGCCCGGCCGGCGTCGGTGGGTTCGATCGTGCGGATCAGGTCGGGGTAGGGGAGGTCGTCAGGCCAGTCGATCCCCAGCGCTCGGGCCTGATGGCGCAGAATGTGGAGGTCCTGGTGGCGGGTCGGGGGGAGGGTCCGCAACAGGCCGAGCCCGGCGTCGATGGTGTCGTGGCCGGCCACCATGCCGGTGAGCAGGGAGATCTGGGCATTCCACTTCTCGACCGGGAGCGACGTCTCGTAGCGCAGCTCGTATCCGTGATCGGTCTCGATCACCTCCTGGGCCGGGACGTTGAGGCTGATACCGCCGCGCTCGGCCTCGATGACGGCACGTCGTTCGCCGATCGTCTCGAGCGGGGCGAGCAGGTCGTTGCCACGCTCGATCCGGCGTTGGGCCTCGGCGTAGGAGATCGCCTCTCGGACCCGAACCTGGGCCCGCTCGACTCGGGCATCGAGCACCTCGCCGTCACGGTCGAGATCGATGGTCCACAGCAGAGCGGGCCGATCGACACCGGGCAGCAGGCTGGCCCGGTCCTCGGACAGGACCGGCGGGTGAAGCGGAGTGCGCAGGTCGGGTGAGTAACGGGTCGTGCCCCGTCGTCTCGCCTCACGGTCGACCGCTCCGCCCGGTGCGACGAACGCCGCAACATCGGCAATGGCGTAGCTGACCCGGAATCCGGCGGGAGTCTCGACGGTGGCAAGAGCCTGGTCGAGATCGGTGGCGCCAGGAGGATCGATGGCGATAAGCGGTAGGTCCCGGGCATCACGGCGCTCGGTCGACAAAGGTCGGGCCGCCTCGGCCTCGGCCAGGACATCGGCCGGGAAGGCCGCAGGAACGCCGAGCTCGGACCGGATCCGGGCAAATCCTGCTTCCAGATCGGTCGGGGCGTGGATCCGCCGCTTCATCATCGAGTCGATCGCCTTCGTTCCGTGCGGCTCGGCTTGTCCGATCGCCTTCGTTCCGTGCGGCTCGGCTTGTCCGATCGCCTTCGTTCCGTGCGGCTCGGCTTGTCCGATCGCCTTCGTTCCGTGCGGCTCATGAGAGAGGGATCTCCACCGAGAGCGCACAGTTGTCGATCAACCGGGGCACGCCGACCCGGGCAGCGACGAGCAGGCGACACTCGCCTCGGAGTTCGGTCGGCACCTCGAGCGTTGCGGCGTCGACCGCTGCGACATAGTCGAGTTCTGCCAGTGGCTCGGCGTCGAACACCCGTCGCATGGCGGCCATGACGACGTGCGGGTCGACGGCACCGGACCGGGCGGCGGCGACACCGGCGTCGAGCGCCCGTCGCAGCACCACGGCCGCCGCTCGGTGCTCCGGGTCGAGGTGGACGTTGCGGCTCGACATCGCCAACCCGTCGGGCTCGCGCACGATGGAGCAGCCAACGACCTCGACGGGCATCGACAGATCGGCGACCATGCGAGTGATGATGGCCAGTTGCTGGAAGTCCTTCTCGCCGAAATAGGCCCGGCACGGCCCGACGATCGAGAAGAGCTTGGCCACCACGGTGGCCACCCCGGCGAAGTGGGTCGGCCGGCTCGCTCCCTCCCAGGCGCTCGAGAGTCCCGTGACCTCGACCGAGGTGAGGACGTCACCCTGCGGATACATCTCGGCGACGGTCGGGGTGAACAACACGTCGACGCCGCTGGCCTCGGCGAGTCGGGTGTCTCGTTCCAGATCGCGAGGGTAAGCCGACAGATCCTCGCTGGGAGCGAACTGCAACGGATTGACGAAGATCGAGGCCACCACCACGTCGTCGGTGGAACGAGCGGCCCGCATCAACGAGGCATGCCCATCGTGCAGGTACCCCATGGTGGGGACGAATCCGACCGATGAACCGCTCGACCGGGCCCGATCGAGGCGGTTCCGGAGGTCGGCGATCGTCGTGACGGTCTCGATCGTCACGGTGTCGGTTCCCGCTGTCGAAGCCCGTCGGGCCAGGTGGTTCCGGCAACGTCGGCGGCCGCCCGAGCGAGCGCTTCGTAGAGTGGCCGTTCGCGTTCGGGGAGGGCCTCGAGATGGGCGGCAACGGTGTCCCAGTCACCGCGTGCCGCCGGCCCGGTCAGGGACGCCGCGGCACCGTTCGCAGCGATGTTGTCGAGCGTGGTCGACATGAGCGTCCAATACGCCTGGATCGGCACGCCGACCCGGTCGGCGAGTCGTTCGACCTGGGCGCAGAGCGCTGTCAGGTGGTTGGCAGCCACGACGGCCGTGGCGTGATAGCGGGTTCGCTGGTCGTCGGTGATCACCACCGCGGTTCCACCGAATTGCTCGACCAGCGAACGAGCCAAGGGGTCGCCGTCGACGGCGAACACGCAGTGGTCGAGAAGTCGAGCGGCGCCGGTGACGGGGTCGGGCATGGACACCAACGGGTGCAGCGACGCCCGCAGACCGTGGGGTGCCAGGTCGCCGAGTGGTCGGGAACCGGCCAGGTGCATCACCACCGCATCGCCCGGAGCGACACTCGCCGCGAGATCGGCGATGGCGTGATCGGGAACGGCGATGACGAGCAGATCGACCCCGACGGCGGCAGCGCCGACGTCGTCACCTCGGTGATAGGAGCGATCGTGGACCCAGCCCACGGTTTCGAGCGCGGCCGTCAGCGATCGTCCTGCCCGGCCCTGTCCGATGACGCGAAAGTGGCGGGTCATGGTCGGCCGGGCCGTTCATCGGCCTCGTCGCTCGTCTCGGTGGTGCTCGCGGCGGCACCGATCGACTGGAAGAGCTCGGTGAAGAACGACAGGCGCTCGGCCGGAATGGCATCGATCAGCAGTCGGCGAACATCGTCGACATGGCCCGGTGCGGCCGATTCGAGGAGCGCCATACCTTCTGCGGTCAGGCGGGCGTTCATGCCCCGGGCGTCCTCTTCGCAGGCTTCGCGGATCACGAGTCCCCGCTTGGCCAGTTGGTCGACGCGATAGGTGAGTCGGCTCCGCGACACCAGGACCGAATCGGCGAGCTCGCTCATGCGCAGCCGGTGGTCATCGGACTCCGACAGGAAGACGAGGATCTCGTAGTCGGTGCTGGAGAGGCCGGACCGCGACTGGAGCTCCTGGTCGAGCCGCTCGAACAGCAGCGACGTGCCGTGCAGGAAGGCACGCCAGGCGACCTGTTCGTCTCTGGTCAGCCATTTCGTCATCTCGGACAGGGTAGGCGGTGGATTGGCCGGCAACGGAAAACGGGGCAAAGTAGTGAAACTTTGAATCATCCCCTATCGTTCGAACTCGGAGTAGTTCAAATTCGGATCATGTCACCCGACCACGTTCAGGAGTCAACGATGTCCACCAGCACCACCACCAGCCTGCTTCCCCTTTCCTCGGGCACCTGGGTCGCCGACCCGGCCCACTCATCGGTCGAGTTCACGATTCGCCACCTCGGACTCTCGAAGGTTCGCGGGCGATTCAACGACTTCACCGCATCGATCGTGGTCGGCGCTGACCTGGCGACCTCGTCGGTCGGGGCCGATATCGCCATGTCATCGGTCGATACGAACAACTCCGATCGCGACCAGCACCTGCTCAGCACCGATTTCTTCGGTGTCGATGCCAACCCCACGATGTCGTTCCGCTCGACTGCGTTGGCGGGGTCGGGCGATGACTGGAAACTCGTCGGTGATCTCACCGTGAACGGCATCACCGAGCCGATCGAACTCGACGTCGAGTTCTACGGTCTCGCCACCGACCCCTACGGAAACCAGAAGGCCGGCTTCTCGGCCGAGGGCACCCTGTCGCGCAAGGCCTACGGCATCGAATTCAACGCTCCGCTGGAGACCGGTGGCGTGCTACTCGCCGACAAGGTGAACGTGCAGCTCGAGCTGCAGTTCGTCGCCGCCGGCTGACCGAGCCTGCGTCGACACGGGGGCCGGCCGAACCGCGTCAGCCGGCCCCCGTGTCCTACGGTTCGCACGAGCACGAGACAGAGACGACCACGATCACCATCACGATCACGATGCACGAGGACACCACACCGATGACCGAGACCGACCGCAGTGCCGAATGGGACGACCTTCGTCGTCGCTACCTTCGCCCTCCCGCCGAGCGACCGGCGACCATCGCCCAGGGAGTCCATCACCTGGCTCTGCTGTGTTCCGATGTCGAGCAGACCATTCGCTTCTACCAGGACCTGCTCGGTTTTCCCTTGGTCGAACTGTTCGAGAACCGTGACTACGAAGGCTCGACCCACTTCTTCTTCGACATCGGCAACGGCAACCTCCTGGCCTTCTTCGACTTCCCCGGACTCGGTCTGGGGCCCTACGCCGAGGTCCTGGGTGGATTCCACCACCTCGCATTGTCGGTGACTCCCGAGGCCTTCGAGGCAGCGAAGAAGCGACTGACCGAGGCAGGTGTCGAGCTGCATCTCGTCGCGGGAGAATCGATGTACTTCCTCGACCCCGACGGGACTCGCCTCGAGCTTCTCCGAGCGCCGCTCCACGAGATGCTCGGGAAGTCGCTGGTCGATTGAATCGGATGGTTCAGCGGGCCTGACAGACGGGGCACCACGTGGTGGTTCGGGCGTCGACGACGGCCGAACGCATCGTGGTTCCGCACCGGAGACAGGGGAGTCCGGCTCGACCGTAGGCGGCGAGGCGATGTTGGTTCGTGCCTCGTCCGCCATCGACGTTGCGGTAGTCGCGCAACGTCGTACCGCCCTGATCGATGCCCTGCTCGAGCACGTGGCGCAGCGCGATCAGCAGGTCGCCGGCCCGCCCGACCCCGAGTCGGCCGACCGTCGGATTGATCCGCGCCAGCCAGAGCGCCTCGTCGGCGTAGATGTTGCCGACCCCGGCGATCGGTCGCTGCGAGAGCAGCTTGGTCTTGAGGGCTCGTCTCCCGGCCAGGAGCCGATGGAACCGGGCCGGGGTCAGGGCCGGGTCCCAGGGCTCGGGGCCGGCATTGGCGAGTGTGGGGATGCCGGAGTAGTCGCCGGACACCACGAAACGAAGTCGCCCGAAACGCCGGACATCGACGAATTCGAGTGTTCGGCCGTCGTCGAGGTGCCACCACGCCCGCAGATACGGGTTGTCGTGATCGGCGCCACCCTCGCGGAAGCCGAGGGTGCCGGTCATCCCCAGGTGAACGACGAGCTCGTGACCGTCATGGGTCGGGATCAGCAGGTACTTGCCTCGTCGACCGACCTCGCCGAAGCCGTGACCGGTGGCATCTCGGGCGGGGGTGAATTTCGGTGACGGATGGGACCCGGCCTCGACGACACGCCGGCCGAGGAGACGCGGCGCCAATTGCCGGCGAACCGTTTCGACCTCCGGGAGTTCGGGCACCGCCCGAGCCTAGGAGCCTCGCACCCCGGCACAGCCTTCCCACCCAGTCACGATCCGCGGCCCCCAACCCGCCCAACCCACGCCACCCTCACCCGTCCAACCCGCCCCGCCGGCCCAACCCGCCCCGGCCGGCAACCTTGGGGCCGGGACGCCGATTCCCGGAGTCTCGGCTCCAGAGTTGTCGGGATTCGAGGCGGGTCGGGGCAGCTCAGCTGTCTACGCTCGCGTCATGCCGTTCGATTTCCCGACCTCGCCCTGTACCCCCGAGGAGATGGCCGATGCACTGATCGCGCAGTTGCCGGCCAACGCCCAGCTCGTCGTTCCGATCGCCAACGGTGAACCGGTCCGGTTGCTCGATGCGCTCGAGGCCCGGGCGACCGAGCTCGACGGTGTCGTGATCCACCAGATGCATGCACTCCGTGATCGCCCCTACCTGCACGGGGCCTACCGGGGCCATCTCGACCACGTCGCCTGGTTCCTGTCGCACATCACCCGAAAGACCTACCAGGCCGGCGGATGCGAGTTCGCGCCCGCCAACTTCAGCGAGGTCCCGCTCCGGCTGCTCGAGAAGAAGCCGTTCGCCGTGCTGGCGGCAGCGAGCCCACCCGACCGTAATGGCCACTTCTCGCTGGGTGTCGGTGCCGACTACGCCGCGGCGATGATCGGTCGGGTGCCGTTCATCCTCGAGGTGAACGACCAGATGCCCCGCACCTTTGGTGCCAACCGTGTCCACAAGGCCGACGTGCTCGGTTGGTGTGAGGCCAGCACCCCACTGGTCGAGGTCCCCGAGACCGTCCCGACCGACATCGATCGCCGTATCGCCGAGCAGGTGGCTGATCGCGTCGACGACGGCGCCACCCTCCAGCTGGGCATCGGATCGGTCCCGAGCCAGGTCGCCCGGCTCCTCACCGGCCACAAGGACCTCGCCATCCACACCGAGCTCTTCAGCGACCCACTGGTCGATCTGATGGAATCGGGTGCTGCGTCGGGCACCAACAAGCGGCGCTACCGGGGTCGCGCCGTGACCACGTTCGCACTCGGCAGTCGCCGGCTCTACGACTTCCTCGACAACAACGACAGTGTCATGTTCCTGGCCGTCGACGAGGTCAACGACCCACGGCTGATCGGTCGCGAACCACAGTTCGTTTCGGTCAACGGAACGCTGCAGGTCGACCTCTTCGGCCAGTGTGCGTCGGAGACTCTCGGTACCCAGTATTTCTCGGGGAGCGGCGGTCAGGCCGACTTCGCCCGCGGCTCCCAGTACTCCAAGGGCGGGCAGGGGTTCATCGTGCTGCCGTCGACGACCTCGGGTGGCCGGGTCAGCCGCATCACGCCGACACTCAACAGTGGGGCGGTCGTCACCACCAACAAGAACACCGTCGACAACGTCGTCACCGAGTACGGCGTGGCCGAGCTTCGGGGCCGAACCATCTCGCAGCGAGCGCGGGCGCTGATCGATGTGGCGCACCCCGATCATCGTGAATGGTTGAGCCGCGAAGCGATGAGCTGCGGCATGCTTCGCTGATCGGGCGCTCGACCTGGCCGTCAGGCCCAGAGACCGAGCTGGCGATCGTCGGGCGTGATCGTGAGTGGTTCCGGCGGCGGCCAGGGGGGATCGGTCAGCGACGCGATCTCGCGCCACACGAGGTGCGCCACCTCGGGAGCAGCCACGTTGTCGGGCGTGTGAACGAACAGGTGCGGTTCCAGCCCGGCGTCGACCCACTCCACGACTTTGGGAAACCAGGGGCGCCAGGACTCGATGCTGGCCTTGGTGTCGGACCGGCCGATCAGTCGGACGATGGGCTGGGGGCCCGTTGCCACCGGTCGCACCGGCAATTGCGGTTTGGCCCGCTGCGCCTCCTGCTCCTCCCGGGTGATCGGTACTCCGGCGAACAGTGCCCGCGAGTCGAGAACCACCCGGTCGACCCCACGTTCGGCGAGGGCATCGTTCAGCCGGCGCTCGGTCGATCCCCCCGGTGCGAAGTCGGGATGGCGGACCTCGACGGCCCAGGCGAGCGGCCGGTCGGCGGGCCAGGTGGTTGGTTCGCGGCCCTCTCGGCCGAGCACCCCGTCGAGGAAGGTGAGCAACACGGGGAGATCCGACGGTCCGAACGAAGGCGGGAGCTGGACCTGAACCGGCCCCATCCGGTCGGCCAGCGGGTGCATCCGGTCGAGGAACTCGTCGACGAGTCCGTCGACGCCACGCAGACGGCGCTCGTGGGTGACATGGCGGGGCAGCTTGAAGCAGAACCGGAGATCCGGCGGTGCCTGGTCGGCCCAACGACCGACCGTCTCGGCGGTGGGCAACGCGTAGAAGGTGGTGTTGCCCTCGACAGTCGACAGCGATGATCCGTACCACGCCAGCTCGTTGCCCCGGCCGACGCCGTAGCGCGCCCTCCAGGCCGGGTGGGCCCACATGGCGCAGCCGATCCGGAGCCGGCCTCGCATCGGAGGCTCTCCTCCCGGTCTTTCGCGTGCGGTGCTCACGCCTCGATGGTACGAGACCATCCCGCCGACTCCCGGGCTCCTCCGTTCGAACCGGGGGTGCCGGCAGCGGTAGGGTTCCGGGGTGCCGGATCCCTCGACGCTCGACGACCTTCCGACGCCGGCGCTGGTGATCGAACGGTCGGTCTTCGACCACAACGTGGCGGCCATGGCGGCTGCCCTACCGGGGGATCGCCTGCGTCCTCACGCCAAGGCCTTCAAGTCGACGGCGCTGGCGGCGCAGCTCGAGGCGGCCGGGCACCACCACTTCTGCGCGGCCACGGTGCGGGAGATCGAGGGACTGGCCCGGGCCGGCGTGGGGACCGACCTCCTGTTGGCCAACGAGGTCGCCGACTATTCGCGTCTGACGCCGCTGATCGACGACGGGGCCGACATCACGGTGGCGGTCGACTCCGACGCCGTGCTCGATGCCGTCGTGGCGGCCGGCGTGGGCCGGGTCCTGATCGATGTCGAGGTCGGTCTTCCCCGTTGTGGTTGCCAGGTCGGTGAGGCCGGCGGACTCGCCGATCGAGCTCGTCGGGCCGGACTCGAGGTGCGCGGCGTGATGGGCTACGAGGGTCACCTGATGATGGTCGCCGATCCGGCCGAGAAGGCCGAGCAGGTCGAGGCGTCGATGGCGCTTCTGCTCGAGGCGCACGCCACCGTCGGTGGCGAGATCGTGTCGGGTGGCGGGACCGGCACCTTCGCCGTCAACCGTTGGGTCACCGAGGTCCAGGCCGGTTCTTACTGCCTGCTCGACACCGACTACGCCAAACTCGATTCGCCGTTCCGGATCGCCCTGTCGGTCATCGGTTCCGTCGTGTCCGTGAACCCCAAGGGATGGGCCGTGGCCGACACCGGCCTCAAGTCGTTCGGGATGGACCACGGCAACCCGACCTGGGCCGGGGGGAGTCTGTGGTTCTGCTCCGACGAACACGCGACGCTCGACAACGCCGACGGTGCGCTCCGCGTCGGCGACCGGGTCCGGTTCCTGCCGGCGCATGTCGACCCGACCGTGGCCAAACACGAGCGCTACTGGGTGGTCGACGGCGACCGGGTGGTCGATGAGTGGCCGATCGATCTGCGGCACTGGTGATCGGGGATCGGGGATGAGAAGGTCAGCGGGGAAGAGACCCTCGACGGTGTTCCGCAACTGGGCCGGCAACCAGATCTGTATCCCAGTCGAGCGGGCGCAACCGTCGTCGACCGCCGAGGTCGCGTCGATCGTCGAGCGCGCCGCGGCCGCCGGACAGCGGGTCAAGGTGGTGGGAGCCGGTCACTCCTTCACCGACGCGGCCTGCACCGACGGGATCCTGATCGACCTCGACCGGATGCAGTCGGTTCGGTCGATCGACCCCTCGACCGCCCGGGTCACCGTGCAGGCCGGCATCCGGCTCCATCAGCTCAACGAGCACCTGGCTGCCGCCGGGTTGGCGATGCCCAACCTCGGTGACATCGCCTACCAGTCGATCGCCGGCGCGATCGCCACGGCGACCCACGGCACCGGGCTGCGGCTCGGCAATCTGGCAACCACCATCGTTGGCCTCGAGCTGGTGGACGGGCGGGGCGAGATCGTCCGCTGCGACGAGCATCACCGTCCCGACCTGCTGCGCGTGGCTCGGGTCGGTCTCGGTGCGCTCGGCATCGTCACCGAGGTGACCATCCAGGCCGTCCCCGCCTTCAACCTCCACGTCGTGGAACGGATCGAGCCCCTCGACGACCTCCTCGACGGCTGGCACGATCACGTCTCGGGCAACGATCACTTCGAGTTCTTCTGGTTCCCGGGCACGGACCACGCTCACGTGAAACGCAACAACCGGACCGGTCGTCCCGCCCAACCGCCCTCGAAGCCGGCCTGGTTCCGAGACAAGATCCTCACCGAGAACATCGCGTTCGGCGCCGTGTGTCGGGTCGGTCGCCGATTCCCGGGTGTCATTCCGAAGGTGACCCCACTCCTCACGTCGGGCATCACCGAACGGGAACTGGTGGATCGAAGCGACCGGGTCTTCGCCAGCCCCCGGCTCGTTCGGTTCTACGAGATGGAATACGGGATCCCGATCGACGCGCTCCCCGAGGCGATGCGACGGGTCGCCCGATTCAGTGCCTCGCTGGCCACTCCCAACCTCTTCCCGATCGAAGTCCGCTGCTCGGCTGCCGACGACATCCCCCTGTCGACGGCGAACGGACGCGACTCGGCGTGGATCGCGGCGCACGTGTACCGCGGCACGTCCTACGACACCTACTTCGGCGGGATCGAACGGATCCTCGACGACTACGACGGTCGACCCCACTGGGGCAAGCTGCACTTCCAGGACGCCGCGAGCCTCGCCGGCCGGTACCCCGAATGGGACGCGTTCGCCGCCGCCAGGGCCGAACTCGATCCGGCGGGGACCTTCGCCAACCCGTACCTCGATCGGGTCCTCGGCCCGGTTGGCTCCTGACGGTCAGTCGGGGATCAGGCTCAGCGAGTCCATGTCGGTGATCGACGCGATGGATCGGGCCAGCATCGTGTCCATCAGCCGTTGCGAGTTCTCGGGGAGGACGTCGTAGGACTGGTAGCTCGCCACGCTGTAGATCAGGCAGTGGGCCAGCCCGATCCGGTATTGCCGCGTGACCTCGTCGATGTCGCGTTGGACACCGGCTGCGGCCAGCGCATCGACATACGCCTGGATCAACTCGGCGTCGCGCCCGCGGCGGACGTCGGGTGCAATGGACTGGCTCGCGAAGTATGCGAGGTCGTAGGCGCCGGAGCCTTGGCCCATGATCTGGAAGTCCACGATGGCCATGTCGTCACCGTCGGCCTCGGGGCTGTCGTTGAGGTAGAACAGGTTGTCGCCGCGCCAATCACCGTGCAGCAGGGTCATCGGGCCCATGAACGAGTTCAGCAGGAACGGGATGTGCTCACCGAAACGGTCACCGAACTCCTTGACGTCGGTGGGAATGATGTCGGCCGAATGGGCGAGCGCCGCCGCCCAGCCCGTTGCGAAGACCCCGGGGAGCGCAGCCAGGTAGATCGGGTTCTCGATGGGTGCGTAGACCTCGGCCCAATCCGCCAGGCGAGGATCATCGTGGAACTGGGCGTGGAGCTTGGCCATGGCCCGGGCCGAACGCAGCGCATCGGGCCACGTCACCCCGATCACCTGGTCGGCGGTTCGCAGACCACTCAGGTCCTCCATGACGAGCACGAAGTCCCCCGACTCCGGATCCTGCATTGCCGCATGCGCCTTCGGGACCCGAATGGGCATCTCGTCGGCCAGCTCGCGGTAGAAGGTCAATTCCTTGGTGTAGAAGCCGAGTGCCTCGGCCAGGCCACGCTGGGCCGGGTCGGCGATGGCGAACTTGACGATGACCGTCTCGGGTGCCTCCGTGGCGTCACCGTCGTAGGTGAGCGTGCTCCGATGGAGCTCCGACAACAGACCCACGCCCTCGGCGAAGCGCTTGTTCGTTGCCGTCGCCACCGACGTCTCCGGATCGATCGCTCCGCTCGTGCGGAGCGCGGCCGTGAGCCAGTCCGTCGTCACGTCGTCGATGCTCCGGGGCAGACCGATTTCGATTCCGGCAACGGTGGCCATGCGTAGTTCCTTCTCCGCTCGATGATGCTCGGCAATGTGACAAGCGTCTCGCAGCGTACGGCGACGGCGCGGTGTCGGCAATCGGACCCACGACTCCGGGCTCGCCGATGTCGACCGACCCGCGGTTTGGGTGTCGGGTTTGGACGTCGGTCAAGATGGCTCGGAAACCGGCACCCTCACCGCCAACCGGCACCCTCACCGCCAACCGGCACCGTCACCGCCAACCGCCTCGGAGCTCCGAACCATGACCCAGACGATCACCACGAGCGGCACCCTGACCGGGCTCGACCTCGGCCCGGTCCGTCGGTTCACCGGCATTCGGTATGCCGAAGCACCGGTCGGCGAACTCCGGTTCCGGGCGCCCGTCGCGCACCGGGCGAGCGGACCGGTCGACACCACGGCCTTCGGGCCGACCGCGCTGCAGCCGGCCTCCGCCCTGGAGGTGATGCTCGGGGGCAAACAGGAAGCGCGCAGCGAAGACTGCCTGCGTCTCAACGTCTGGACACCTGCGGTCGACCGCGGCCGCCGTCCGGTGATGGTCTGGATCCACGGCGGTGGATTCATGACGGGCTCCGGTTCGAGCCCCATCTACGACGGCCGGACCCTGGCCCAGCGCGGTGACGTGGTCGTGGTGACGATCAACTACCGCCTCGGACCGCTCGGCTTCCTGTCACTCGACCGTATCGATGCCGACTTGGCCGGATCCGGAAACAACGGCCTTCGGGATCAACTCGCGGCGCTCGAGTGGGTGCAGGAGAACATCGGCGCGTTCGGTGGCGATCCCGGCAACGTGACGATCTTCGGTGAATCGGCCGGGGCCATGAGCGTCGCCACCCTCGTTGCCATCGCCGGAGACGGGCGACTCTTCCAACGCGCCATTTCGCAGAGTGGGGCGGCGCACAACGCCTCGACCCTCGACGGTGCATCGCAGATCACGTCGGCGGTGCTCGAGACGGCCGGTGTCGATTCGATCGATGCACTCCGCTCGATCGACGGGGCAGCACTGGTTGCGGCGGCCGAACAGGTGCGCTCGGCATCGGGGAACGTGCTCGACCGGATCAACGCAGCACGCGAGGCCGGACCGGAGCTGATGGCCTTCCAGCCCGTGGCCGACGGTGTCGTGATCGACGGCTCGCCACTCGAGCGCATTCGAGCCGGGGCCGGTGCCGGCGTCGATCTTCTCGTCGGAGCCAATGCCGACGAGTGGAATCTGTTCGACCCAACTCGGAAACCGGTTGGGGCCGATCGGCTCACCGCTCGGCTGGAACGACTTGCCGGCGACGCAGAGAAGGCCGGTGCCCTCGCTGCCGCCTACGAGGTCGTGGTCGACGACGACGGCAACGTGGCGCGATCATCACAGCAGAAGCTCATGACCGACCTGGTCTTCCGTGTGCCGGCGGTTCGGCTGCTCGAGGCGAAGGCCGCCGGCGGGCGACCGGGTCATCACTACCACTTCTCGTGGCCGTCACCGGTTGCGGGCGGCATCCTCGGGAGCTGCCATGCGCTCGAGTTGCCGTTCGTCTTCGGCACCCTGGGGATCCGGGGGATGACATCGTTCGTCGGCGATGCGCCACCCACACCGTTGTCGGACCGGATGCAGGACACGTGGCTCCATTTCGCCCGTCATGGGACTCCCG
This sequence comes from uncultured Acidimicrobiales bacterium, assembly GCA_963700755.1. Classification (GTDB taxonomy): domain Bacteria; phylum Actinomycetota; class Acidimicrobiia; order Acidimicrobiales; family SZUA-35; genus JBBQUN01. The sequence continues at coordinate 644,587 of CAVOYW010000008.1, read as the reverse complement.
ACGAGCATGGCGCCTTCCCGGCCTATGAGGCCGCGACCCGGACGGTGCACGACTTCCACGAGGCCGACACGCTCGTCGAGCACCCGATGTCGGAGCGGACCGAGGTCTGGGATGGCCTGATCTAGCGGCCACGACTGAGACCGTCGCCCCGGAGCGAGAGTCGGGGACCGTACCGCGGTGCCGGACCGTTCGACTTGGCCAGCCTGATGACTCGCCAACGATGCCCGGCATAGGGCTCGAGCAACTCGAGCATGCGGGCATCGTCGGCCCGTGGTTCGCCGGCCAGTGCCCAGGCGACCGTGTCGGGGATGTGGAAGTCGCCGATGGGCACGGCATCGGGATCGCCGTAGGCCGTCGCAACGACGAGGTTCGACGTCCACGGCCCGATACCCCGAATCCGCTCCAGCCGGACCCTGACCTGGTCCACCGTCCGACCCTCGAACTCGCCGAGGCGGCGCAGTTCACGGGCGGCACGGATCAAGACCTCGGCCCGCTTGCGTTCGACCCCGAGCGGATGCCAATCGGCGTAGCTCATGGACGCGACCGTGTCGATCGACGGCAGGATCCAGCCGTCGAGAGGCCCCGGGGCCGGTTCGCCGAACCGTCGGGCCAGGGCCCGGCGGCTCTGGCGGGCCTTGGTGGACTGCACCTTCTGTCCGAGCACCGCACCCACGATGGCATCCCACGGCCGGTCGGTTCGGGCCAGCCGGAACGGCTTGCGCCGCCATTGCCGGCCGAGCTTGCCGGTGGGAGCGAAGCCGGTCGGATCGTCATCGGCGCCGAGGAGTCGGGGTGTCTGCTCGAGCAGCCACGGCGCCCCGGGCCCCCAGCTCTCGGCCTGCATCTCGGTCGGTGAGAGCCGGGTCAGGTGGAGCGTGCCGGGGCCGTCGGGGGTTCGAGTGGCCCACCAGGTCTCGGTGGGGCCGATCAGCAACGGATTCTTGGCCCCTCGAATGGTGTCGGCGACGTCGAGGGACGCGTCGATGACGACGATGCGGGTCGGCACGGCGGGTGGTCAGTACGGCTTGTCGCCGGCGATGGTGACCCGATCCATCACCCGCTTCTGCGGGTAGTAGTCGTTGACGGCGTAGTGGGCGACGGCCCGGTTGTCCCACATGACGACGGTTCCCGGCTCCCAGCGCACTCGGCAATGGAACTCGGGCGTGTTGATCAGTGCATACAGGTGTTCGAGCCAGTTGCGGCCGGCCACGGCGGAGACCCCGACCAGACCGAGTCCGAAGGCTCGGTTGGCCCAGGTGTGCTTGGCCCCGGTCTCGGGATGGGTCCGGACGAGCGGGTGGGTGACACCGGGCAGGTCGGCCCGGAACCGGGCGAGATCGGCGGGGTCGAGCTGCCGGCCGAAAACGTGCAGCCAGTCATGCGTGAGCTGGAGGCCCTCGAGATGACCCTGGCTCGCCGGGTCGAGCGATGCGTGAACCGCGGCGAGATTGCAGAACGCCGTGTCGCCACCACCCCCGGGGGGAAGTTCGATGGCCCGTAGGACCGATCCCATCGGCGGTTCGGCCCGCCAGGTCATGTCGATGTGCCATTGGTTCTCGTAGCCCGGATTGTTCTCGTCGTGCTCGAGACGGACAAGGCCTTCGATGCCGCTGGGATGGGGCGAGAAGTGACGATTGCCCGACGTGAACGGGTATTGGTCGATGTCGCCGAACCGTCGGGCAAACGCCAGCTGGGCCTCGGGCTCGAGCTGCTGGTCGCGGAAGGCCAGGACCTGGTGACGGAGGAGGGCCTGATGGATCTCGGCGAAGGCGGCGTCGTCGAGCGTGTTGAGGTCGACATCGCCGACGTCGGCTCCGATCGTGGGGGTGATGGCGTCGATACGCATGACGTGGATCCTTGCACGCCGTCGCCCTGGTGTCAGTCCGACGCTGTCGGTCAGACGATCAGTCCCAGAGCGAGTGCAGCAGGGTGTCGACCTCGTCGGCGACGCCCACCGAGTCGAGGATCATCACCTCGTCGTCGGGACGATCGCCCGTCGTGATCTGATCGAAGTGCTCGCGGACCGGCTCGAGGAAGCGCGACAACTGGGCGTAGAGGTGACGGTCGTCGGCGCCGTAGCGATGCACGTGGTAGCGCAGCGGGAAGGTGGCGGTGAGTTCGTCCTTGGCCCGGGTCAGCGCAACGTAGAGCAGGCGGAGTTCCTCGGCCAGCCCGTCCCGGTCACCGAGGGCCATGTCGGAGGGCAGGTTGCCGTCGGCCGCGTGGATCACGTGCACGCTCTTCCATTCCATGCCCTTGGCCGAGTGGATGGTCGAGAGGGTGAGCCAGTCGTCGTCGAGATGGGGTGGACCGGCACGGTCGCCCGTGCGTTCGGGTGGGTCGAGGGTGAGCTCGGTGAGGAAGCGGCTGCGCGAGCCATAGGCGGCCGCCGTTGCCGCCAGCTGATCGATGTCGGCCAGTCGGGCCGCCGGGTTCTCGTAGTTGGCGGCGAACGACAACGAGCAGAACGCCTTCAGGCGGTCGACCTGTTCGGCCGGTGACAGATCGTCGGTCGAGCAGTCGGCGAGTGCCGATCGCAACTCGGCGACCTGCTCGGTGGCCGGCCCCGGGAACGGGATCGACTCGACCAGGAAGCGTTGGAGTGCGGTGTCGTTGGTGTGGGTGTCGTTGGTGTGGGTGTCGTTGGTGTGGGTGTCGTTGGATTCGGGGTCCGGCGTGCGATCATCGGCTCGTCGCTTCGGATCGACCGGGTCGAGCCCGATGGCGGCGGCAACCTTGCGCAGCGTTGCCGGACCCACGCCCTCGATCGAGCCGAGAACGCGATGCCAGGCCAGTTGATCGGCCGGGTTGTCGAGGATCCGGAGCAGGGCGAGCAGGTCCTTCACGTGGGCAGCCTCGAGGTACTTGAGACCGCCGTACTTCACATAAGGGATGTCGCGGCGCGTGAGTTCGAGTTCGAGGTGGTCCGAATGGTGGCCGGAGCGGAAGAGCACGGCCTGTTCGCGCAGATCGACACCTCGTTCGCGGGCATCGAGGATGGCGTCGGCGACGAAGCTCGACTGCTCGGATTCGTCGTGGCAGGTCACCAACCGGGGTCGCAGCCCGCCGGCCCGGGTGGTCCACAACGACTTGTCGAAGTGCTGGGGCCGACCGTCGTCGCCGCCCCGGTCGGACGCGGTCATCACGGCATTGGCCAGGTCGAGGATGGGCGTGGTCGATCGATAGTTCTGTTCGAGGGTCACGACCCTGGCCCCGGGGAAGTGCCGGGGGAACGCCCACATGTTGGCCACCGTGGCAGAACGGAATCCGTAGATGGCCTGGGCGTCGTCGCCGACGGCACACAGGCCCGTGTCGGGTCGGCACAGGCCGCGAATGATGTCGGCCTGGATCGGGTTGGTGTCCTGGTATTCGTCGATCAGGACGTGGTCGAACAGGCCACGCAACGTGTCGCCAACACTCGATGCGAGCAACCCGCGCCAGAACAACAGCAGATCGTCGTAGTCGAGCACCTGGTGGCGCCGCTTGCGTGCGGTGTAGGCGGTGAAGACGGTCTTCAATGCATCGGCGTGGTCGGCGCTCCAGGGATAGTCGGTGTCGAGGACGTCGCTGAGCTTGGCCTGACTGTTGACCATCCGGGAGTAGATTCCGGCGATCGTCTCCTTCCGTGGAAAGCGTCTGCCCCGTTCGCCGAAGCCCTCGTCGGTCCGAACCATGCCGAACAGATCGGTGCTGTCGCCCTGATCGAGCACGGTGAACCCCGCAGCCAGTCCGGCGGCCTGTCCGTATTGGCGCAGCAGACGATTGGCGATTGCATGGAACGTGCCGCCCCAGACCTGGCTCGCCGCTCGATCCGTCGACGATGCCGCGACGCGGCCGATCATTTCGGTGGCGGCGCGGCGGGTGAAGGTGAGGAGCAGGATCCGGTTGGGATCGGCTCCCTCGTCGATCAGGTGGATGACCCGGGTGGCCAGGGTCTTGGTCTTGCCGGTGCCGGCCCCGGCCACGATGAGGAGCGGCGATCCGGCATGGGTGGCGGCATCGCGTTGGGCGTCATTCAGGTCGTCGAGGAGCGAGGTGGCGAACATGCGTTCGCCAGCCTAGCCCGGGGGGTCACTCGGGGTAGCGATTGTTCGGTCGTCTTCACCGGGCGAAGACGATTGTTCTGTCGTCTTCACCCGGCGAAGACGATGTCCTTGAACACCACACCGTTCTCGAGCGTGCGATGGACCGGGCAGCGGCGGGCGATCTCTTCGAGCCGGCGGCGGGTTGCGTCGTCGAAGTTCCCGTCGATGAAGACCTGCGAGGTGATCTGGTCGATCATCCCGGTGGCTGAGTCGTCGCATTCGACGCAGTCGGCGGCATGGATCTTGGCGTAGGAGTACTCCGCCGAGATCGACGTGATGTCGATGTTCTTGCGCTTGGCGTAGCTCGACAGGGTGATCACCGTGCAGGCAGCGACGGCGCCGAGGAGGAGATCGTAGGGGTTGGGTCCGGTGTCGGTTCCCCCGAGGTCGAAGGGTTCGTCGGCTCGCCAGGTGTGGCTGCCGTTGGAGACGTCGACGCGGAAGCCATCGATGAGTACTGCAGTGATCGTCATGCACGGTCCAACCGTCGGTTCATCGGTTCGATTCCACGAGTGGCAGTCGGATCACCTCGCCGGGGTAGACGAGATCGGCATTGCCGGAGCGGAGGACGCCCAGGTTCTCGTCGATGAGTCGACGCCAGTAGTGGGCGATCGCCGTGTTGTCGACGGCGGTGTCCGTCATCTCGGCCTCGACCCGGGCGGCTGCGATCGACCAGAGGTGTTCGCCGCTGACGATGGTGTGCTCGGCGAGCGGTGGCGACGGCTCGGCCCGGTTCTCGACGCCGATAGGGTCGGGCCCCCCGGGTTCGCCGACCGTCGGGTCTGCTCCGGATGGTTCGGTTGCGGTCGGCACCTCCGATGCCGGGGTCGACGGCGAGTTTCCCGCCGTCGGTGCTGTCGTTGGTGGTGCTGTCGTTGGTGGTGCTGTCGTGGTGGTGCTGTCGTTGGTGGTGCTGTCGTCGGAGCCGTGCTGGATGGGGTGATCGGGCCACTCGTCGCCGGCCAGGGCGCAAGGGTGGTCTGCGCCGACGACACCTCGTCGTCGGCGGGCCCGACCCAGGCCATGGTCGGCCGTTCGGCACCGTCACTGGTACACGCCGGGAGCGCCAACAGCCCGATGGCAACGAAGCGGCCGGCGACGCGTCGACAGCCGGGCAGCGCCATTCGTTGGGCGAAGCGCTCGGCCCAGAGGCGATCGAACGACAAGGCCGTGGTCCAACACAGGACGCCCAGCACCCACCACAGCAGCGTCAAGAGCAGTACCCACTGCGCACCGTCGAAGATCACCGATTCCATGTTCATGCAATGAGTGTAAACAAAAGTAAACGAAAGGTGTCAAATGTCATGAAACGTCACTCAACTCGGGCCACAACCCGTCGATGGTCAGGGTATGGATCACCACGAACGGGAATTGCGGCGCCTCCTGCTCGAAGACCGGAGCCGTCGTGCGGAGGCCGAAGCGGCGGAAGCCGAACTCGACGCCGCCCGACTCGGACTGCATCAGGTGTTCGACCGATGGGCCCGTACCGGAGCGGTCGTGGTGGTCGATCTGGCCGGACAGGTGGTGCAGGGTCGCATCGGCCATCTCGGCCGCGCAGCGGCGACCCTGGTCGAAGACTCCGATACTCGCATCCTGTTCGAATTCGACGCCGTCGACGGCGTGCGTGAGCGGCCGGGATCGGTCATGTCGGGCCCCCACGAGTGGACCGCTGGGCATCCCGGCTCGGTGGTCGCGCTCCTGCGTGAACTCGTTGGCCGTGAACGCGTCGTGGAGCTCGTGCGCCGCTCGGGCGACCGGATCGTCGGTGTGGTGACCGGCGTCTCCGACGAGGTCGTCGTGGTCCGGACCCACTCCGGCGTCGACGTCATCGTCCCGCAGCCAGCCCTGGTCGCCGTGTGCTACGAGGGCTAGCCGTGTCGTGCGAGGGCTAGAGGTGGGTGGGTGCGCTCTCGGGGACGACCCGGTTGCGTTTGAGCGTGGCGATGATGTCCTCGAGGACGAAGTGGTACTTCCGTGACCCCTCGAGACGGCTGGCCGGTATGCGACCGTCAGCGGCCATGGTGAGCACGGTTCGCGTGTTGAGATCGAGCAGTTCGGCGACCTGTGCGGTGGTCAGCACAGGTGGGTACGCCTCTCTGAGCGCATCGAAACCATCGGGAAATTCAGGCACACGTTGAGTCTAGCGGTCGTTTACGCTTACCTTCCATGACGGGTGACGGAGCAACCCCATCGAGGTCGTCGCCGCGGGTCCACGATCTGCCGGCGGCGTTCGGGACAGCGCCGTTCCGGTGGCGTATGGGTGTCCGGCCTCTCGATCTCCAGGCGTGGCTCGTCGTCGATCACGACCTCGAATCCGACCGGGCCGAGAAGGCATCGCTCCTCGCCGAGCGCTACGACGACGTGGTGGCAGTGGTGGAGGGGTCGGAGGCGCCGGCCGCCGAGGTCCACGATGCCGTGGCCGACCATGTGATGGCCCTCGGCCACGATCTGCCACCGGATCCCGGGTCTCGGCATCCGATCGAGGCGGCGGCCCGGCTGGTACAGGAGGACCTCGTGATCCTCCAGCACGATGGCGCGGACTGGCGCCTCACCGCAGCCTGCGTGTGTTTCCCGACTCGCTGGGATCTGGCCTCGAAACGAGGGCGCTCGATGGCGATGATCCACGAACCGGTCCCCCGCTACGACACCGACCTCGCGCAACGAACCGATCGGTTCTTGGATCGGCTCCGTGTCGACAAACCGGTCTGGCGCAGCAACTGGACCATCGACGCCGACTGGGGCAATCGGCTCGAACCGAGCACCCGGGCCGATCCGGCGTCGATCGATGCCGGTGTGCTCGATGCCGGGCAGGTGGCCGACCGCCTCTGCCTGCGCCTCGAATATCAGACGCTCCGACGCATGCCCGTGCACGACTCGATCCTGTTCACCATCCGGATCCTGCGCCGGCCCCTGCATTCGGTGCTCCACGACGGATCTGCACCGGGCCTGGCCGACGCCTTGGCCTCGATGCCCGACGACATCGCCACGTACAAGAGCGGTTCGGTCGCGTACCGGCCCCAGATCCTCGAGTGGTTGGCTGCGAACGGGGTCAGTCCGTCGTGAGCGAATCGAGGAGTCGCCCGGCCAGTTCGTCGTAGTCGGTGCACGACGTGAACCGGGGGAATTCGGCGATGACGTTGTCGGGTGCCCGGAAGAGGAATCCGGCATCGGCCTGGGCCAGCATCGTGGTGTCGTTGTAGCTGTCGCCCGCCGCAGCGACCCGGTAGTTGAGCGACTGGAACGCGGCGACGGCCTGACGCTTCTGGTCGGGTTGGCGCAGTCGGTAGTTCACGACGCTGTCGCCGTCGGTTTCGAGACGATGGCAGAGAATGGTCGGCCAGCCGAGCTTCGCCATCAGGGGTCGGGCGAACTCCTCGAAGGTGTCCGAGAGCAGTATCACTTGGGTCTGGGCCCGGAGTGAGGACAAGAACTCGGCGGCACCGTCGAGCGGGTCGAGGCCGGCGATCACGCCGGTGATCACCGACAGCCCGACACGGTGTTCGGCCAGACAGTCGAGTCGTCCCTTCATCAAGACGTCGTAGTCGGGCTCGTCACGGGTGGTGCGAGTCAGGAACTCGATGCCGGTCTCGGCGGCCACCGCCTCCCAGATCTCGGGGACGAGAACGCCTTCGAGGTCGAGGGTGATCATCGACTGCCGGGTCGGGCCGTGGCTCGTGTTGCTGGTCACGGGCAACAGTGTGGCGGCCGAGGTCGACATTGCCGACTTCGACAGTGCCCAATCCGACAGTGCCGACTTCGACAGTGCCCAATCCGACAGTGCTCAATCCGACAGTGCCCAATCCGACAGTGCCCAATCCGACAGTGCCCAATCCGACAGTGCCCAATCCGACAGTGCCCAATCCGACAGTGCCCACTTCGTCGTGATTGTCAAGGGGTCGCGCACTCCCTTTCGCCCGCGTTCGATCGTTCATAGGTTCGATCCGTGCTCAGGATCCGAACCGAAAGGCGACCATGCGAGCCCATCGACCGCCAACTCGCCGCTTCGTCCCCTCTCGCCTCCGGCCGGCTCGACTCACGCTGGCCCACGGCGTCGTGGTGATCGCAGGACTCGCCACGTTCGTCACCGTCGGCCGGGTGCTCGAGGATCGGAGTGCCACGGTCATCGTGCTCGGTGTCGGGGCCGACACCGCCGCCGGGACCCCGACCGCCGACCTCGCCGTCGTTCCGGTGGCGGTCGATGCCGGCCTGGCGTTCCTCGGGTCGTTCGTCGAGCTCGATGCGCTGCCGAGTGATCTCGCCGTCGGCCGATCCCTGACCGCCGGCGAACCGGTGCTCTGGCGCGATCTGGTGGCCGTCGGCTCGCCGTTCCTGCGACGGACCGTGACGATACCCATCGAACGGGTCGTCCTCGACGGTTTGGGGCTCGTGATCGGCGATCGGGTCGACGTGATCTCGGTGTCCCGGATCGATGCGGGCTCGATTGCCCGAGTCGACCGGGCCAGGTACGTGATCGTCGATGCGCTCGTGGCCAGCGTCCCGTCGTCGGCGGTTTCCGACGGGCTCCTCGCCGGGCGCGGTGAGGCCTTCGTGACGATCGAGGTGTCCGACGGCGAGGCACTGTCGTTGGCGATCGCTCGACTCGACGGGACCATCGAGATCGTGCGGTCGACGGGTGCCCCGGCGGTCGAACCGGTCCACCGTGTTGGCACGCCGTCGCAGCAACCGCTCCACTCGTCCGTTCTCGATCCGACCGTTCTCGATCCGACTGTTGCCGACCCAGCCACCGCCGATCAGACGGTGCAGCCATGAGTCGCCTCGGTGTCGGGGTTGCACTCAGCTCGCGACCGTGGCGCGGAACGCTCCAGCGGCACTGCCGCGATCACGAACTCGACATGATCGTCACGCCGCTCCATCAGGGAGCCGACGCATTCGAGGGCGCCATCGACGTCCTGGTCGTCGACGACGACACCAGTTGGCTCTCGGCACCGTTCGTCGATCGGGCTCGTGAAGCGGGCATCGTGGTGATCGGTCTCTTCGATCCCGACGACGGCGACGGGTACGGTCTCCACCACCTTCGGCGACTGGGAGTCGAACTCGCGTTGCGTGCGGATCTGGACGTCGAGGATCTCGTGAACGTGGCGCGCCGCCATCGACCCGACCCCGAACTCGACCGTCGGTTCGTCGAGCTCCTCACCGAGGCCGTTCCCCCGGCCAACTCCCGAACCCTCGTTGCCGTCGGCGGTCCCGCCGGTGCCGGCGCGACCGAGGTCTGTCTCGGGTTGGCGGCAGTGTGGTCCGGGCCGAGGACCGGATTCGCGTCGCACCGTCCGCTGGTCGTCGATGTCGACGAGACGCATCCCTCGCTCGCCTGCCGTCTCGGCCTCGCGCTCCACCCGCATCTGCTGACGGCGGTGGACGTGCATCGCCGCGAGGTGGTGTCGATCGACGCCGCCGTGCCACCGTCGCTACTCGACTGCTCGGCCCATCGAATCGGTGATCGAGCCCACCGGCCCACCGGACTGCCGTTCGACGTCATCGTCGGACTCGTCAGCCGTGACGACTGGTCGCTGGTTCGACCGGACGACGTCGCCGACCTGCTGGACCGGGCCGCCGGCGAGTGGCCGGCCGTCTTCGTGAGGCTCGGTCCGCAGCTCGAGGACCTGTCCCGTTTCGTCCCGCGATACGAGTTGTCGCGACGGTGTGCCTCGGTTGCCGACCGGGTGATCGGCGTGTGCGATGCATCGGCGTCGGGTGTGTTGCGGTTCGTCGACTGGTTGGTCGATGCTCTGGCCGTCATCGGTGACCGATCCGTCGACGTCGTGGTGAATCGCGCTCCACGTTCGCCCTCGGTGCGTCATCAGCTCGTCGATCAGATCCGATCGGCGGCCGGTGATCGGCTCGGCCTTGTCGTGTGCGCCCCCCACGACCGTCGGGTGGAGCGAGCGAATTGGGACGCCCGGGTGTCGGGGAACGGCCCGTTCCTGAACGCGCTCCGTGGCCTCGATCGGGCGGACGATCGCCGATGACCGCGTCCCGAGTCGTGAGCACCTATGAGTCGCTTCGCCGCGAGGCACTCGACGAGATCGGTCGTCGTGGGCTGGACACCACGGATCGGGCGCTCGTCACGGCGGTGCTCGCCGCGGTCGTCGATCGTTACGAGGCGGGAGCATCCCGCAGCCACGCCGGCCGCCCGCTCGGTGATCCGGCGCTCATGGTCGACCGACTGGCTTGCTCGGTCTTCGAGTACGGGCCACTCACGCCCTTCCTCGATGGTTCGATTCGATACGAGGAACTCATCATCCATGGCGAAGAGGTCACGTACCTCGACGAGACAGGGAGGATGGTGGCCCATCCCGAGCCGGTGAGCGAGGAGGAGGTCACCCATGTGATCACCAAGCTGCTCGCGTCGGTCGGGGCATCGGTCGATGAGGCTCACCCCGTGATCCAGGCCCAGGTTCTCGACGGGCGGGCCCGGCTCGGCGTCGTGCTGCCCCCCATCGCCGAACACATCGACATCACCCTGCGCCGCTATCTCACGAGGCGGGAGACACTCGGCGAGCTGGTCGCGTGGGACGCCATCTCGACTCCTGCGGCCTCGTTGCTGGCGCTGCTGATGCGGACGCCGACCGGGGTGGTCGTGACCGGCCAACCGGGAAGTGGAAAGACCACCCTGCTCAATGCCCTGTTGCGAGCGACACCGACGACCCGCCGGGTGATCGTGTGTGAGGACACACCCGAGCTGTCCACCGATCACCTCCAGGCAGCGCGGTGGCGAACCCGTCCGGCGGGGCCCGACGGAGGTGGCGAGGTGTCGTTGCGCGATCTGGTTCGCATGTCGCTCGGCATGCGGCCCGACCTGGTGGTCGTCGGTGAGACACGTGGCGCCGAGGCATTCGAACTGACCCGGGCGGGCAATGCCGGGTGCGGCATGTTGTCGACCATCCACGCCAACGGTGCCCGCCAGGGCCTGATGGCTCTGATCTCGACGGCAACGATGGCGGGGACCAACATCTCGGCCGAGCAGATGCGCCACGTTTTCAGCTCGATCGTCGACGTCGTCGTGCACACCACTCGTGAGTCGGGCACCGATGGACGCCGACAGATCACCGAGATCGTCGCCGTCCCGGCCATGCAGGCCACCGAACACGATGTCACGGTCGAGCCGTTGTTCGTACGCGAGTCCCTCGGTGGACCGCTTCGGTGGACCGGTTCGCCGGTCCCCGCAGAGCTCGCGGCTCGGCTCGACCACTCGGTCCGATCGTCGGGCTTCTGCTGCAACGACGTGCTCGAAGGTCGGGTGGCGCTCGTATGAGAATCATCGGCGCGCTCGCGGCCGCCACCTGGACCTCCCTGCTGGTCGCGATGCTCCTGGGGATTCATCCGGCGACCGCATCGTCCCGAGGTACCGGTCCGGTAGCCGAGGTCCGGATCCGTCTGACACGGTGGCTCCACGCCAGCGAGACACTCGTCGGCCCCGAGTCGTTCATGGGCATGGTTGCCGGAATGGCCGCACTCGCTGGGCTGTTGGGCGGTCTCACCGGTGTTCCTGCCCTGGCCGTGTTGGCTGCAGGCTCGGGGGCGATCGTCCCGATCATGACCGTGCAGCGTCGTCGGGCCAGTTGTTCCCGATTGCGGGCCGGGGCCTGGCCCGACGCCGTGCGAGACCTGACGACCGAGCTGCGTTCGGGTTCGAGCCTGCACCGGGCCCTCGTCGGGCTGGGTGAGTCGGGGCCGTTGCCGCTGCGGCCCGCATTCGTGCGCTATCAGGCGCTGACGACCGCGCTCGACCACCGGGCAGCGCTGGAAACGGTGCGGAGCGAGTTGGCCGACCCGCGATCCGACCGCATCATCGAGGTGCTGCTGATCGCCTTCGATCAGGGAACCCGGGTCGTGATCGACGTCCTCGAGGACCTGGCCCGATCCGTCGTCGACGACGTGCACCTGTTGGCCGACATCGAAACGGCGCGCCTCGAGGTGACCCTCGAGGCCCGCGGTGCGGCCGTGCTGCCCTTCGTGGTGCTCGCCATCCTCTGCTCCGGGTCGAGCGGCTACCGAGGTTTCTACGCATCGACCGCCGGTACGGTCGTCGTTCTCGTCGGACTGATGCTGACACTGGTGGGTCTCGGGCTGATCGCGCGACTCGGTCGGATCCCGGACGAACCCCGAGTGCTGATCGAGGGATCGTGACGTTGTTGGCCGCACTGAGCTCGGCATCGCTGGTCGTTGGCATGGTGGCCGTGCTCGCACCGCCACGACGGCGACTGCGATCCCGCCTGGGGCCGTACCTGGGTCTCGGGCGTTTGCGCCTCGGGTTGGCGAGCGATGGCGGCGGTGTTGCTCGGCTCGTCCTGCCGACGGAGGGATCGGCCATCACTCGGATTCTCGGGTCGACGATCCTGGAACTGCTGGCGCGGCTGGGTCGGGTCATCGATGCCACCGATCACGATCTTCTGGCGGTTCGACTCCGCCACGCCGGGGAGTCGATCGACGTCGCCGAATACCGCGTCCGGCAGGGCGCGGCCACGGTCGTGGGTTCGACCCTCGGTGCCGTTTCGGGCGTGCTGCTCCTGGGGGGTGGGCGCGGGACGGTGCTGTTGATCGTCTGCTTCGGCTTCTCGGGCGCGGCCTACCACCGTGGGCGCCTCGATCGGGCGATCGACCGGCGTCGCCTTCGGATGCGAGCCGAGGTGCCGACCCTGGCCCAGCTGATCGCCGTTCATCTTCGGACCGGACATGGGCCGATCGAGGCCGTGCGCCGCGTCGCCGTCCGCAGCCACGGTCCCGTTGCCGCCGATCTGCGGGAGGCCCTTGCGTCGGTCACCGGGGGGCTGTCGCCCCAACTCGCCTACGAGCGATTGGCCGAGTCCACCAGCGAGCCTGTCGCCGGCCGGCTCTTTCGCTTGCTCGCATCGTCGGTCCGGTCGGGCAACGACGTCGTTGGGCCGTTGATGGCGATCAGCAACGAGGTCCGGAGTGAGCAGCGCGAGGCGCTGTCCCGGGCAGCGGTCAAGCGGCGCAGCGTGATGATCGTTCCTCTACTCCTGTTGGTTGCTCCGGTGATGGTGCTCTTCGTTGCCGCCGCCCTTCCCTCGCTCGTGTTCGGCCGTTGAGTCCCGACGGTTTCGATGCTCCATCCTCAACGAGAAAGCAGACCCGTCATGTCCTCCAAGCGGTTCTTCCGTCCATTCCCCCACCTCACGATGGCGCGCCTGGTCGTCGAGGCCCACCGGCGCCGGGTCGAGTGTGTGCCCGGGTCCGATCGCCGAAACGAGCGGGGCTCGGGAACCGTCGAGTGGCTCGGCATCTCGGCTTTGTCGATCGGGCTGTTGGTGGGGCTCTTCGCCGGACTCGAACAGATCGGCGAGGCCGTTCTCTCGGCGATTCGCTCGTCGCTGGGGCTGTGACTGTCGCTGCGGATGTGACTGTCGCTGCGGCTGTGACTGTCAGTGGGGCTGTGACGATGGTGCCGCACGTCGGCCGCCGCGACGAACGTGGCTCGTTGACCGTGCCGGCGCTGTTCGCCATCGGGGTGCTCCTGCTCGTCTTCGTCCTGGTTGCGCAACTCGTCGCCTGGGAGTACACCCGGGGTGCCGTGCGCGCTGCGGCCCAGGAGGCAGCCCGGGCGGTCGTTCCACTCGATGCTTCGATCGTGCAGTGCGTCGACCGGTTCGAGCAGGTACGGCAACAAGTTCTCGGCGGGTCACTGGGTGCGGGGGTCGGTACGCCTCGTTGCGCGATCGGCCCTGACCGGGTGACCGTCGAGGTCGACGTCCGGTTCGAGTCTTGGCTTCCGCTGCTGTCGGACTCGACGACGACCGTCGCCGTCATCGCCGTCCGAGAGGTGGACCCGGAATGAGGCCGACGTCGACGCCGAAGTGGTGCGATCCTCCGTCCGACTCTCCGTCAGGGCGGTGGTCGGCGCGGCGGTCCGACTCTCCGTCAGGGCGGTGGTCGGCGCGGCGGTCCGACTCTCCGTCAGGGCCGCGGCTGGAGCGGTGGTCAGGGCGGTTGTCAGGGCCGCGGCTGGAGCGGTGGTCAGGGCGGTGGTCAGGGCGGCGGTCGGAGCGGGGGAGCGCGGTGCTCGAGCTTCCCTTGGTGCTCGGACTGATGGTCATCCCGTTTGCGTGCGTGGTGCTGACGCTGCCCACCTGGGTCGAACGCCGTGCGATCGCCCGGGACGCGGCAAGCGAGATCGCACGATCGATCGTGGTGAATGGATCCGCGGCCGACTCCGGCCACCTCCTCGTCGAGTTGGAGTCCGCCGCCGGACTGGCACCGGGGACCCTACGATCATCGATCCCAACGACCCTGACGGCCGGTGGCACCGTCCGGGTGGTCGTCGAGGTCGACGTGCCGCTGATGTCGCTTCCGCTGTTCGGCCCGGTCGGTGGATTCGGTTGGGCCGTCAGTCACGCCGAGCGATTCCCTGATCATGGGGCCCTACCGTGACCGACCTCCCCAAACCCCCGTTCTGGCGGCCTGGCGTTCCCAAACCCCCGTTTCGGCGGCCTGGCGTTCCCGAGCAGGAACGGCCGCCCGCCGGTTCGGTGAAACGGTGCGTCAAACCCGCCACAGTCCTGGGGTCCGAGCGGGGCCAGATCACCTTGTTCGGTCTTGGTATCGTGGTGATGCTCCTGGCGATCGGTGGTTTCGCGCTCGACCTGTGGCGGGTTCTCGACGAGCGTCGATCCCTTGCCGAACTGGCCGATGCCGCTGCGGCCGCCGGGGCCAACGGCATCGATCACCAGCACTACCGCGACCACGGCGTCGTCGAGCTCGACCCGGTCGTGGCCGAGGCGTTCGCCCGGGACAATCTGGCCGGCCAGGTTGCTCCGGCGGCCTTGATCGAGCCGCCGCTGATCGTGGCAACCGATGGAACGGTCACCGTCACGGTGCAGGGGCGGGTCGAGCTCACTCTGCTGGGCGTATTCACGTCTGGCGGCGGGATCGATCTCGAGGTCGTTGCCGTCGCCGGTCCCCGTCGGGGCGGGAACTGATCGGATCGAGGTGTCAGCGGTAGGGGTGCAGGTTCACGAACTCGGGTGCGGCGGCGACGTAGCGCACGACCTCGTGGCGCTTCGTACCCCGGGCCATCTGGCCGAGCCAGTATTCGAAGCCGCTGGGGTCGTGTTCCCGACCGAGCACGTTGCGATACACGACCTCGAGGAAGCCGGCATCGCTGAGCTCGACGCCGTATCGAGCGACGAATTCGGCCGACGTGGCGAACTCGGCGGCGATCCGATCGAGGGAAACGCCGCGTCGGTTCTCGGCGATCCAGTATCGGACTCCGTCGATTTCGGGATCGCGGGCGAAGAATGCCTGATAGAGGCGAAGGATGTCGGAGTCGCTCGGGCGATAGTCCGAGGCAGCGATGATCTCGGCCAGGGTCGTCGCCGCCGCGACCGAGGTGGCGATTCGGGGAACGGAGACGTTGTTCCCGAAACGGGTCTGGAGCAGGGCGATCGCGTTGGCGATGTCGAGTGAACCGGCTCCGGTCTGGGGGTCCCAGCCCGGCGTGTGCACGTCCCGGGCCGAGTCGACGAGGGCCGCTCTGATGTCGGCGACCCTGGCACTGGGCACGATCGACCGGAGCAGTCCGGCGGCGGCCGCCACCTGGGGTGCAGCGAACGACGTTCCGGTTCCGAGTACGTATCCCTGGTTGTTCGCGGCCAGTGTCATGACCCGTTCGCCCGGAGCCGACAGATCGATCCAATTGCCGTACGAGGCCCAGGCAGTTGCGGCGTCGTCCTTGTAGGCCCCCACGCCGATGACACCGGGCAGCGCCGCGGGATACATCACCGGGTTGCCGCGGTAGCCGTCGTTGCCCGCCGAGGCCACCACGAGGACATCGCGCCGATTGGCGTAGTTCACCGCCGCTTCGGTTGATGACGAATAGCCACCACCGAGCGAGATGTTGATGATCCTGGCACCGTGGTCGGTCGCCCAGATGATGCCCTCGGCCACGTCGGCGAATCCGCACGCCGTGGTGCTGCACACCCGGACGGGCATGATCGTGATGCCCTCCACCGTGGCGTCGATTCCGATCCCGTTGCCGGTGATGGCCGTCATCGAACCGGCGACCATCGTGCCGTGATCGGTGGCTGCCGCCACGTTCGTGTTCTCGTCGACGGTGTTGTAGCCGGCAACCATGGGCGGCAGGTCGGGGTGTGGGTTCACCCCGGAGTCGAGGACCGCCACGATGATCCCGTTGGCCGAGCGATCAGGCTGGGCCCGGATCGCGGCCAGATGGGTCTGGAACGGGGAATAGGGGTCGGTGCCCGACGCCATCGGGACGAACGCCCCGTCTGGCTCGGCAGCAACGACCCCGTCGATTCGTCCGAGGGCGTCGCTGAGGGCTTCGGGGTCGGGCGAATCGAGTTCGAGCACCGAGACCCCATCGGTGGTGGTCACCACGGCGACGACCGAGTCGTTGCCGGTGATGGTCTCGTGGCCGGTGTCGGCCATGGCCGTCGTGAATGCCGGCGAGGATCCATCGACGCCATCGATCAGCGCCCCGAGGGGTTCGAGGTCGGTCGGGTCGAAGATGCCCGTTCCGGATTCGGTGCCCATCGATGTCGGTGGTTCGGCCGCCGTCACCGCGGCGGCGGACGATGCGGTCACGTCAACCGGGCCGAACGTCGAGATCATCAGGACCGCGGCAATCGTGGCGAGGGCCCGGCGACCCGAGACCCGTGTGCCGGCCACCCCATTCCGGATCGCGGTCTCGTCGCAGCACGCTGGGTCTTCGCAGCACGCTGGGTCTTCGCAGCACGCTGGGTCTTCGCAGCACGCTGGGTCTTCGCAGCAAGCAGTCATGTTCGGTCACCCTGAGGTCCCGAAGGCGGCATTGGCGCCATCCTTGGCGCTGATTGATTCGGTATGTAGATGTAGGTAGCTTGAGCAACAAGCGGCTCGGAGGGCCGAACGGCCCACGGATCGCAGCCGAATCGTGGGTCCACCGTCGTTTTCCGGCGAATAGCGGAGTCTCCGTACGCCGCGGCGAACGCAGACCCCTCAGTTCCCGGGGACTCGACAGTTCCCTGGGATTCGACGCAGGCCCCGCGGTTCGTGCTTGGCCGGGATGCGCCGGCGAGTGGTTGGGATCAGGCCGACCGGGATCAGGCCGACCGGGATCAGGCCGGCCGGATCAGTTCGAAGAGGTGTTCGGTGGTGCTGTACAGGTTGCCGACGTGCCGCCCGACGGCACCGAGCCTGGCCTGGTCGACTCGCGTCCCATCGAGGAGATCGGTGTCGACGTGGAAGGCGACGACCTCGCCGACGAACAGCCAGTTCCCGCCGCCCTCGACACCGATGTGCAGGTCGGCGACCAAACGGCACTCCATCTGCGCGGCCGCCTCGCCGACCCGCTTCGGCGCGATCAGCACGGAGTCGAGCGGGGTCAGTCCGGCGTGGTCGAACTCGTCGTCGTCGGCCGGCAGGCTGGCCGACGAGGCATTCATCGCATCGACCGTGGCCATCGTGACCACGTTGACGGTGAATTCCCGGGTTGCCAGCACGTTGTCGGCGGTGTCCTTGCGGGTGCCGGGTCCCCGACCGGCCGAGAACACGACGGTTGGGGGCTCACCGGACACGGCATTGAAGAAGGAATAGGGCGCCAGGTTGTGCACGCCATCGGCGGAGACCGAGCCGATCCAGCCGATCGGCCGGGGCACCACGAGGCCGGTGATCAGCTTGTAACCATCGGCCCCTCGGAGTTCGTCGGTGCGGAAGACGGTCTTGTTCTCGGTGGGCGCCATGGGCGCTGATCCTAGGCCCCGGCTCAGACGAGTGGCCACGGCCAGCGGTGGCCGTCGGTGTCGTCGGCCGGGTAGACACCGGCGTCGAGCAGTGCCCGGGCCCGGGTCATCATCGCATCGATCTCGAAGCGGTCGAGCAGGCAGGCCAACTCCACCGGGGGACCCTGGTCGAGAAACGACTCGATGGAGCCCATGAGGCGGTCGGTGAGCGGCTCCCCGACGAAGTCCCACATGACGGTACGCAATTTGAACTGAGCGTGGAACGACAAACCGTGATCGATCCCGTAGATGCGGTTGTCGGCGGCGATGAGACAGTGCCCCGACTTGCGATCGGCGTTGTTGGCGATGATGTCGAGGGCACAGAGACGATGGAGGTCGTCGAGGCCCACACCGGCTTCGTGCAGGGTGAAGTAGTGCTGGGCGAAGTCCGCGTCGACGAATGCCTGGAACGACCCCTCGCCGAAGGGGCCCTCCCCGATCGTGGTCGGCGGTATCACGTCGAGATCGAGGGCGCGGGCCAGCCGATACATCGCGACCTCACGTTTGTACAGGTTGGGAGGGAAGTCCCACAGCGGCCGTTCTCCCTTGCCCGGCTTGTAGATCGCCCGGTGTTCGATGGGTCGACCCGCAGCATCCTCGCCGCGAACCGTCACCAACAACGTGGCGTTGGAGCTGTAGGGCATGCGACCCTCGACGTCGACGTCGCCGGCCGCGAACAGATCGAGCATCGTGTCGACGGGGAGGTCGAACGGTTCGGGCCCAGCTGGATCCGAGGACGTCGTTGGATCGGAGGACATGGCGGGTTCAGTTGAGACGTGGACAGACGTGGCCATCGGGGTCGATCGGGCCACCACAGATGCGGCACGGCGGGCGGCTCTGGCTGACCAAGCGGTCGACCGTCGCCACGAAACTCGCCGCTTGGGCGGAATTGACGAACGCCTTGCAGGTGGCCCCACTCGGACCATCATCGAGGAAATCGAGCGGATCGGGCTCGGCGTCGTCGTCTTCGAAGCGCAGCTCTTCGGCCAGGATCAGGATCTGGTCGTTCTCGGGGGTCCCGACGGCGATCTGTCCGATGACCCAGGCGGGGTCGACCGGATTGACCAGCGCCTGGGGCACGGGCTCGGATTCGGGAGCCGGCATGTCCTCGAGGACCGAGCGCAGGAACGCCGCCAGCGCGATCGCCTGCTGCTTCTCCATCTTGAGCGAGACGTGGCGGTGTTGGTCGCCGAACTGGAGATAGAAGACACGACTGCCGGGCTCGCCGATCGCCCCGGCGGTGAAGTGGCTGGTGTTGCGGAAGTCGAAGGAGTCGGCCATCGGGAACTCAGCTCGGCATCAGGGTCGAGAGATCGTCACCCATCGAGTTGACGGCGAGCACGATCGGCCCGCCGGTGGTGTAGGTGATGGCGGTGATCGAGCAGGGCCCGATCACGATCCGTTGGAACAGGTCGAGGTGTGTGCCCATTGCGTGGGCGACCGCTGCCTTGATGGTGTCGGCGTGCGACGTGCACACGATCGTGTCACCCGGGTGCTCGGCGACGAGCCCCGCGATGGTGTCGACCATACGATGTTGCATCTCCGAGAACGACTCGCCACGGGGAAACCGGAACCCACTGGGGTAGCGCTGCACCTGGGACCACTCGGGGAGTTTCGCCAGATCGGAGAGATTGCGGCCGGTCCAGTCGCCGAAGTCGGCCTCGATGAGTCCTTGGCGGACGCGCACCCGCTTGCCGGTCGCCTTGGCGATCGGTGCCGCCGTTTCGCGGGCCCGTTCCATCGGCGAGCTGTAGACGGCCGCGATCCGGCCGTCACCCAAGGCGCCGATGCGTTCGCCGGCTCGCTGGGCCTGCCGGACGCCTTCGTCGCCGAGGTGCAGGCCCTTGGCCCGTCCGGGCAGGACCTTGCCGGTGGTCGGCGTTCGACCGTGGCGTACCAGCAGCACGGTGGTGGGTTTCGGACCGGATTTCTGTTTGCGAGCGGGTGCCATCGGTGTCCACGGTATCTACGGTTCCCTCGTGGCAGCGGATCGACGACGTCTCTCATCGGGCTCGAGCCCGGGCGAACCGCCCGCTTCGGCCGATCGGGCGCGGCGGTTGGAGGAGCTCGCGGTCGAGGTCGCAGCCTGCCGACGCTGCCCGCGCCTGGTGGATTGGCGGGAACAGGTCGCCCGCGACAAGCGAGCCGCCTTCGCCGACTGGGACTATTGGGGGAAGGGTGTGCCCGGATTCGGTGATCCAGCGGCGCGTCTGATGGTGGTGGGCCTGGCGCCGGCGGCTCACGGTGCCAATCGGACGGGTCGGATGTTCACCGGGGATCGATCTGGCGATTGGCTGTATCGGGGCCTGCACCGCGCCGGATTCGCCAACCAGCCCGACAGCTCTCGTCCCGATGACGGGCTGGTGCTGTCCGGCGCCTATGTCACGTCGCCGGTGAAGTGTGCTCCTCCGGCCAACAAACCGACGACCACCGAGCGCGACACCTGCCGGCCGTTCTTCGAGCGCGAGATCGAGATCCTCGACCCGATCGTCTTCGTGGCCCTCGGCGGTTTCGCATACCAGGGTTTGTGTCGTCACCTCGGCGTGGCCCCGCGCCCCCGGTTCGGTCACGGTGTCGAAGCCGACGCCGGCAACGATCGCACGATCGTCTGCAGCTACCATGTCTCGCAGCAGAACACGTTCACCGGTCGTTTGACCGAGCCGATGCTCGATGCGGTGTTCGCCCGAGCCCGGCAACTCCTCGACGATCGGCTCGATCCGGCGTGACGTGGCTCGGCGCAGTTCCCGCTAAAGAATCGGCCCGAGGCGCGCCGAAGACTCCACCATGCCCGTGAAGCCCCGACGTCTTTCGCTCGTACCCCGCGCCACCCCTGCGGCGCCCGGAGTCGATGCGTCGTCCGGAGTCGGGGCGACGCCCGGTGCGGTGGTCGCTTCCACGCTGGCCGGACTGATGCACCAGCGTCGGATCACCCTGTCGGAAGCCGAGGTGCTCCGCCAGGTTGCCGTCGCCATGCTCGCAGCCGAAGCAGCCGACGGGAACAGCGCAGCGAACGGGAACGGGAACGGCGCAACGGTGATGTCACTCGACGACTACCGCAATCGTCGATTCGAACGGCTGGCCAACCCGGCCTGACCGTTGCCGCCGTCCGGCTCGGTGCGTTCGGGACCAGGCGCTAGCGTTGGATGGTGCCCCTGCTTCGCCGTGTGCCGATCTCCGGCGCCATCGTCGTCGTGTTGCTCGCCGCCTCGTGTGGTGGTGAGGAGCAGATCGATTTCGCCCAGTCGAACGCCGACAGCTTCATGGCCTCGTGCACGTCGATCGACGACGACCCGATCCTCCAGACCCAGATCTGTCAGTGTGTCATCGACACCGCCGAGGCCAGGCTGCGCTTCGCCGAGTTCGACGAGATGGAAGCGGCGCTCAAGGTCGAGGTCGCCGATGGCGAGGCGCCGCCGCCACTCCCGTCGGTCATGGTCGACATCATCGCCGAATGCGTGATCGAAGAGGGCGGTCTCTGATCGCGGGTTGACAGCAGCTCGGAGGGGGCCGATCCGGGTGTCCGCCGCTGTCGGGGCTCGCCGCACCCGTTGCGGACCCCGGGGGCGACTGCACTAGGGTCGGGTCGTGACCGACACCGCCACCGCACCTGCGGCGAAGAAAGAGCGCTGGACCTTCCAATGGAAGGAACTCTACGACGAGGTGATCACGTCGGGCCTGTGCACCGGATGCGCCGGCTGTGTGATCGCCTGCCCGCACGATGTCATCGGCTACAAGCACGAGCCCGGGGCCTACAAGCCCTTCCATCTCGAAGACGAACTGGGGCCGACCAACTGCGGACATGGCGAGAAGGGCTGCACGTCCTGCACACGCGCCTGTCCCCGGTTCCGTGACTGGGAGACCGAGGCCAACGAACACCTCTTCGGACACGATCGCGACGCCGACGCCATGTCCGGCATCTACAAGGACATCCTCCTGGTCCGGGCGAAGAACGACGAGGTCTACGAGAAGGGTCAGGACGGCGGCCTGGTGTCCCAGATCCTCATCTGGTGCCTCGAGAACCAGATCATCGATGGCGCACTGGTGTCGATGTTGGAAGGCGGCAGTGGATGGAAGGCCACCCCGGGTGTGGCCACGAACGCCGACGAGGTGTTGGCCGGCGCCGGCAGCCGCTACACCTACTCGGCCAACACGATCGCATATGACGAAGCGATCGAACGGGGACTCGAGAACCTCGCACTGGTCGGGATGAGCTGTCAATCCTCGATCGCCCCGGTGATGTGGCACCGCAAGGTGGGCAAGGTCTCCAAGCCCATCAAGCTCAACATCGGGTTGCTGTGTTCCAAGAGCTTCGACGACTCACTGTTCGACGAACTCTTCGGCCTCAAATACGGGCTGGCCAAAGAGGACATCGTGAAGATGAACATCAAGGGGGTCTTCCAGATCTGGATGAAGAACGGCGATTACCACGAGATCAACCTCAAGGAATGCCACGCCTGGACCCGTGAGGGCTGCAACCACTGCCCCGATTTCGCCGCCGAGCACGCCGACATCTCGACCGGCGGGATCGGCGAGCTCACCGACTGGACCCTCACGATCGTTCGAACCGATCTCGGACGCGCCGTCATCGAGGCGATGATCAAGGACGATGTCATCGAGACCCGTCCCGGCGATGACGACCCCGGGGCCATCGCTCTGATGCACAAGTTGGCCCAGAAGAGCCGTGAACGCTGGCCGGATTGGGCCCGCGCCGATGTCCGGGTCGGACTGCCGACCCCGAAGAAGAAGTAGGTCGCGACCGCCGGTCCTAGCGAAGGGCCGGTTCCAGAATCGGCCGAGACCGGTCGGCGTTCCGGAGATCGCGGGCCACCGAGTGGGCGACCCGTTCGGTCAGGCCGAGTGGTGTCGCCGACGTGGTCGTCGTCCCGCCACCGTCGTCGATCACGGTGGCGGTGTGGTCGTCGTTGACGAACACCGTCATCGCGCACGCCATCGGCAGGGTCGCCGCGTCGTCGGCCAGGATGACCGTGCCGATTCCCCCCGGTTCGGACAATGCCTCACCGAGCGAGCGGTCGATCTGCTCGGCCCCGTCGACGATCAGGACGGGCATGGCGTGGTCGGCGCCGGCGGTGGCGTGGGGGAGGAGATCGGCCCAGTGCCAGTCTGCGGCGTGCTCCCGGTCGGCGAGGACGGCGAGTTCGAGGTCTTCCGCCGGGGAGAGAGTGGCGAGTGCGACGGCGAGATGGCGAGCGATGGCCAGCCGGGCGGGTCGCGAACCGATGATGGCCAGGGGCCCGACCCGGAGATCGGCGGTGAGAGGCACGGCGTCGAGACGCCGGAGGGGCGCGATCGCTTTCGCCATGCGGGCCGAGATGCGGTCCGGACGGTCGAAGCGCGGTGTCCAGGTGAGGTCGGCCAGCGCCACACTCACGGTGGCGAACGAGCGGTCATCGTGGCGACGTGACCAGCGCAACGAGCCCCCTCGTTCGGCGGCTCGGATCAGATCCGTGGGGTCGGGATGGGATCGTCGTCGTTCGGTCTCGACGACTCGCCGGGCCGATCGAATCTGCGCCAACAGGGCCCCGTCGTCGTCGTCGACGACGACGGTCTCGTCGCCGAAGCGGATCCGAGTGCGGCGGGGGGTCGTTGCGTCGGAGACCCGGGCCACGACGAATCGTGCGTTGCCGGCGTCGATGGATCGGTCTTCGATTGCCGTCGGTGCCGTCACGGTCCTTCCGTCGACGCGTACCGGTGTACAGCCGGGAACCAGCGTTGTCGAACCATCTCGGTCGGTCACGAGTTCGAACCCCACCGTCGAACGGTCGGTGCCCATCCGGAGTCGCTCTCGGTGGATCGGGAAGGTGGCGCCGGCGGTCAGGCCGGCGATCTGGCGCAACTCGAGTCGGGCCGGACGAACGGGCGGCAATCGTGGCTGGTCCTCGGGAGACGATGACCAGGGTGACGATGCCGAGGGGGGCGACAGCGCATCGATGCCCGGTTCGAAGAGAAGCAACCGGCGAGCTCGATCAACGGGGCGGGACATCTTCCTTGTTTCGGCACCTGTCGAATAGGCCTTGAGCATCATCTTGGTTCGACGCCGTCCTGGCGGCACCAGCACCCGGCGAGATGATCGTCGACGATGCCCATGGCCTGCATCGCGGCATAGGCGGTGGTCGGTCCGACGAAGGTGAATCCCCGTGATTTGAGGGCGCGGGCCAACTCGGTCGATTCGGGGGTGGATGCGGGCACGTCGGCCAGCGTGGTCGGGATCGGTGAGTCGCGCGGCCGGTACGACCACATCAGTGTCTCCAGGCGTTCACCCTCGGACTCCATGGCCAGCAGGGCTCGGGCGTTGCCGATGGTCGATCGGATCTTGCGCTCGTGTCGAACGATGCCGGCGTCGCCGAGGAGTCGGCGGACGTCGTCTTCGTCGAAGGAGGCCACCGACGCCGGGTCGAAGTCGGCGAACGCGGCCCGGAAGTTGTTGCGTTTGCGAAGGATGGTCAACCACGAGAGTCCCGACTGGAATCCCTCGAGGCAGAGCTTCTCGAACAGGGTCCGGCGATCGGTGACCGGGCGGCCCCATTCGTTGTCGTGATAGGCGACGTAGTCGGGGGTCGACGTCGCCCAGGCGCACCGCGCTCTCCCGTCGTCGCCGTGCACCAGGTCTTCCACGACACCACCCTACGACAGGCCTTCGGCTCGACCGGGACGATGCCGGCATGGTGAGAGGCTCGTGGCGCCCGTGTTGCACAAAACTTGACCGGTGGGTCAAGATTGTCGAATGGACCTGGACTACCCGAAAGAAGCCGAAGACTTCCGCATCGAGATCCGCCAGTGGCTCGAAACCAACCTGCCCGAGGGTTGGATGGACGAGGGTTTCGAGATGTCCGACGACGAGCGGGATGCCTTCGTCAACGACTGGACCACCAAGCTCTTCGAGGGCGGCTGGATCTGTGCCTCGTGGCCGAAGGAGTACGGCGGCAAGGGGCTCAGCACCATGGAGTCCGTCGTGCTGTCCGAGGAGTTCGCCCGGGTCGGCGCGCCGATGCGGGGCGACTTCTTCGGCGACACCCTCGTCGGCCCGACCATCCTGCAGTGGGGCACCGAGGAGCAGAAGAAGCAGTTCCTGCCCGGCATCCTGAGCGGCCGAATCGCCTGGTGCCAGGGATTCTCCGAGCCCGAGGCCGGTTCCGATCTGGCATCGCTGCAGTGCAAGGCCGTCCTCGATGGCGACGAGTGGGTCATCAACGGGCAGAAGGTCTGGACCACCCGGGCACAACACGCCGACTACGTGTTCCTGTTGGCTCGGACCGATCCCGACGTCGCCAAGCATGCCGGTATCTCCTACCTCCTCGTGCCCATGGACCAGCCGGGCGTCGAGGTTCGCCCGATCAACCAGGTCGACGGGTCCCAGGAATTCAACGAGGTGTTCTTCAGCGACGCCAAGTGTGCCAAGGACAACGTCGTCGGCGGGGTCAACAACGGCTGGAAGGTGGCCATGACCACCCTGGGCTTCGAGCGTGGAACGAGCGCCACCACGGGATACCGGCGGTTCGAGACCGAGTTGAACGCCATCATCGACACCGCGCGAGAACGGCAGGATCGACGATCCGGTCATCCGCCAGCGCCTGGCCGCCGCCCACACCAAGGTGCAGATCATGAAGGTCAACGGTCTGCGTTCGCTCTCGGCCACCCTGCACAAGAAGAAGGATCTTGGTGTTGCCGCCCTCGGTGCCACCAACAAGATGTTCTGGTCGGAGTACCACCGCGACGTCATGGAGCTGTGGACGCACGTGGCCGGACCCGATTCGCTGATCCTCGATGGCATCTACGATCCGTCCAGCTCCAACCCGAATCGGCAACGGGGCAAGGCCTCGTATCCGGTGAACGCGATGCAGGCGTCGTTCTTCTTCAGCCGTTCCGAGACGATCTGGGGCGGCACCGCCGAAGTGCAACGCAACATCGTGGGAGAGCGGGTGCTCGGCCTGCCGAAGGAGCCCCGGCCGTCGTGATACCCGCGACCGGACCGCGGTCGAGACGATTTCGTCCGGGGGTGCGCGTCGCCCCTCGGTAGCAGGCGCTAGCGTTTCCTGCGTCATGACGAGCACCACCCCAGGATCCGCCGCTTCACCGACTCCGATTCGGGGGTCCGACCGGCGGCCGAAGCTCCATCGCACGGCCGTGGAACGCCTGGTGCTGGGTCTCGGTGTGATCGCCATGACCATGTGCCTGCTCACGGCCGGTGTGCTGGCGTGGGGCCTCGACAAGTTCGCCAACGTCACCAAGGTCGACATTGCCGGCGTCGAGGCGGCGGCTGCCGGTCAGCCGTCCAACTGGCTGCTCGTCGGCACCGACAGCCGGGAAGGTCTCGACGCCAACGATCCCGCCAACGGGGTGTTTCTGGGCGATGGCAAGCCCGAAGGCAAACGAACCGACACGATGATCGTGGCCCGCATCGACCCCGAGATCGGCCGGATCGACCTGTTGTCGATCCCACGCGATCTCTATGTGCCGCTGTCGGGCGGCGGCGAGGGCCGGATCAACAGTGCGTTCAACGGTGAGGGCGGCGAACAACGGTTGGTCGACACGATCGAGACCTACTTCGGTTTCGAGATCAACCACTATGCCGAGGTCAACTTCGTCGGTTTCCAGGACATCGTCCAAGGGCTCGGTGGCGTCCACATCTGGTTCGACACACCCATGCGCGACCCGGGTTCGGGGCTGAACGTCCCGAATGCCGGCTGCCAGCTGCTCGACGGCTTCCAGGCCCTGGCGTTCGTCCGGGGCCGCCACACCGAGTACTTCGCCGATGGCACCTGGCACACCGATCAGACCGGCGACCTCGGCCGGTCCAGTCGACAGCAGTACTTCATTCGTCGGGTGGCCGACACCATCCTGCAGAAGATCAACATCGCCGACCTCGGCACGCTCAACAACGTGCTCGACATCGGTGGCCGGAATCTGACCATCGACGGGGGCGCCGAGCCCGGTGCCCTGCTCGAACTGGCCAAGGCCTTCGGCACGATCAGCGGCGAACAGATCATCGGTCACGCGCTGCCGGTCTACGATTTCCGGACCACCGAGGGCGCCGCCGTGCTCGGTCTCGAGCGAGACCTGGCCGAACCGACCCTCGCCATCTTCCGAGGCATCGATCCGGCCGTCGTCACCGCGCCGCCGGTGCCGGTGGTCTACCGGGTCTCCAACGGATCGCGTACGCCGGGCCAGGCGTCGGAGGCGGCCAAGGCGATGAGCGTGGTCGGGATGAACGTCGAGAACATCGACAATGGTGTCACGACCGACCGCACCATCGTTCGGTATCCGTCGTCGATGGCCGCCGGGGCGGCCAAGCTCGGGACCTACCTCGTTTCGGGACCGGCCTACGAGATCGACGAGAGCCTGACCGAGGTGGTCCTGATCACCGGAACCGACTATGCCGGCCTTCTCGAGACACCGCGGGACAGCGTCGATCTGCCGGTCCCTCCCACGACCGTGGCTCCGACCGAGCCGACGCCGGCCGACACCACTCCGACCACCGTCATCGGCGTGGTTCCGGGGCCGACGCCCGAAGGTACCGACTGTCAGTAGCGGTGACGGCCGTCGTCGGCGTCAGAGCAGCGCGATGAGGCGGGCCGCGACCGTGGCCGGGTCGCCGTCGGCCGGGGTGAACCGGAACTCGGGTGCGAGTGGAGCCTCGTATGGGTCGTCGATCCCGGTCATGCCGGTGATCTCGCCGGCTCGGGCCTTGGCGTAGAGACCCTTGGGATCGCGTTGCTCGCAGATCTCGAGCGGGGTGTCGACGAACACCTCGGCGAACCGGAGGTCGGCGGCAGTGTGCAGGTCTCTCGCCAGCTGTCGGGCTGCCCGATAGGGACTGATGAGCGGCACGATCGCCACCATGCCGGCGTCGGCGAACAGGCGGGCAACGTGCGCCACCCGACGCACGTTCTCGTTGCGGTCGACCGCCGAGAAGCCGAGATCGCCGTTCAGCCCGAAGCGCAGGTTGTCGCCGTCGAGCAGGTAGGCCGAGCGGCCCGATGCCACGAGCTGTCGCTCCACCTCGACGGCGACCGACGACTTTCCGGACCCCGAGAGGCCGGTGAACCAGAGCGTGAGCCCGGTCGATCCCATCGCCTTCCATCGATCGGCCCGATCGACACTGCTGGCGTGCCAGACGACGTTGGGCGCCTGATCGGGTGGGGTCATCAGCGGATGATCATGCCGGCGGCGACGGTGATGTTGGTGGCTTCGTCGACGAGGATGAAGCTGCCGGTTTGTCGGTTGCGTCGGTATTGGTCGTAGAAGAGCGGTTGGGTGGTGCGCAGGGTGACCCGGCCGATTTCGTTGAGGGTGAGGTGGGTGGTGGCTTCGTCTCGGTGGAGGGTGTTGATGTCGAGCCGGTAGTGGAGGGTCTTGACCAGGGCTCGGGCCCATTTGGTGGTGTGTTTGATGGCGAGTTTCTGGCCGGGTCGGAGTTGGGTTTGGTCGGCCATCCAGCAGATCATGGCGTCGATGTCCTGGCTGACGGTGGGTTGGTTGTTGGGGCGGCAGATCATGTCGCCCCGGCTGATGTCGATTTCGTCGTCGAGTCGGATGGTGACCGACATGGGTGGGTAGGCCTCGGTGATGGGTTCACCGGCGGCGTCGATGCTCTTGATGGTCGAGGTGAATCCGGAGGGCAGGACCATGACTTCGTCGCCGGGTTTCAAGACGCCGCCGCGGACGGTGCCGGCGTAGCCCCGGTAGTCGTGGTGTTCGGTGGTTTGGGGTCGGATCACGTATTGCACCGGGAAGCGGGTGTCGACCTGGTTCCGGTCGGCGGAGATGTGGACCTCTTCGAGGTGATAGAGCAGGGTGGCGCCCTGGTACCAGGGCATGTTGGCGGATTGGTCGACGACGTTGTCGCCGATGAGGGCCGAGATCGGGATGTAGGTGAGGTCGACGATGTCGAGTTTCGTGGCGAACTCGCCGAAGTCGGCTCGGATGGTTTCGAAGACTTCTTGGTCCCAGTCGACGAGGTCCATCTTGTTGACGGCGACGACGAGGTGCGGGATGCGGAGCAGGTAGGCGATGAAGGCGTGGCGTCGGGTTTGTTCGATCACGCCTTTGCGGGCGTCGATGAACACGATGGCGAGATCGGCGGTGGAGGCGCCGGTGACCATGTTGCGGGTGTATTGGATGTGGCCGGGGGTGTCGCCGATGATGAACTTGCGGCTGGGGGTGGCGAAGTAGCGGTAGGCGACGTCGATGGTGATGCCCTGTTCGCGCTCGGCCCGGAGGCCGTCGGTCAGCAACGCCAGGTTGACGTCTTCTTCGCCGCGGGCGACCGAGGTGTCCTCGATCGATTCGAGCTGGTCTTCGAAGATCGATTTCGAATCGTACAACAAGCGGCCGATGAGGGTCGACTTGCCGTCATCGACCGAACCGGCGGTGGCCAAACGCAACAACTCCATCAGAAGTAGCCTCTTCTTTCTTGCGGTCTTCCATGGCGGCTTCGGTGCGGCGGTCGTCGGCTCGGGTGGCGCCTCGTTCGGTGATGCGGGTGGCGGCGACTTCTTCGATGACCATGTGGATGTCGTGGGCGGGGGAGTCGACGGCGCCGGTGCAGGTGGCGTCACCGATGGTCCGGAACCGGACCAGGCGTTCTTCGAGTTCTTCGCCGTCCATGCGGCGGATGAAGTCCGAGTCCGACAGCCACATGCCGTCGCGTTGGAACACCCGGCGTTTGTGTGCGTAGTAGATGCCGGGGATCTCGATGTTCTCGTCGCGGATGTAGTGCCAGATGTCGAGCTCGGTCCAGTTCGAGATGGGGAAGATCCGGAAGTGTTCACCCATGGCGTGGCGGCCGTTGTAGAGCGACCACAGTTCGGGTCGTTGTCCTTTGGGGTCCCACTGGCCGAACTCGTCACGGAAGCTGTAGACCCGTTCTTTGGCCCGGGCTTTTTCTTCGTCGCGGCGGGCCCCGCCGAAGAGGGCATCGAAACGGTGTTCCTCGATGGCGGCCAGCAGGGCACTGGTCTGCAGGGTGTTGCGTGACGCCCGGGGCCCCTTTTCTTCGACCACGTGGCCGGCGTCGATCTGGGCCTGGACCGAGGCGATGACCAGCCGGAGTCCTTCGTCGAGGACTCGACGGTCCCGGTAGTCGATGACCTCGGGGAAGTTGTGGCCGGTGTCGACGTGCATGATCGGGAACGGGACCCGGGCCGGAGCGAACGCCTTGATGGCCAGATGCAGCATCACGATCGAGTCCTTCCCGCCGGAGAACAACATCACCGGCCGTTCGAACTCCGCTGCCACCTCACGGATGATGTGGATCGCCTCGGACTCCAACGCCCGCAAATCACTCAACTGATAGGTCGTGTTCATCATCGGTCCCTTCATCGGCCGAACTCCAGGCAATGTTATGACCTCGACCCGTCGATGCCCGTGCTCACAAGGTTGGTGGATCGACCGATGGAGACCGAGTCCGTTCATCTACAGGAAACGAGGACAGGCGATGGCCGACGGCGAAGGCGTCGTTGACGTTTCTGAGTACACCAGCGTCCTGAAGCGCTGGTGGCCGGTGATCGTCGGAAGTGCCCTCGTCGGCACGATCGTCGGGATCGCCGTCATCCAGCTGCAGAGCCGCGACTACGAGTCCACCGCAACGGTCGAGGTCAGGCCTCTCGTGATCGCCGGAGACAACCCGAATCTCGACGCTCAGCGACAGGTCAACACCGACACCGAACGGTCGATCGCCGAGTCCCAGCGTGTGACCGAGCGGGCGTTGGCGCTGATCGAGGCGAGGGACTCGCTCGGTGTGTCCGAGCTCGATGGGCCGGACGTCGAGGCCGCAGCAGCGGAGATCGTCATCGATCCGGTCGTTGCCAGGACCATCGGCGAACAGATCACCGTTTCGGTCGACTTCGACTCGCAGATCCTGCAGTTCTCGGCGGCGGCCGATGGTCCCGAGCGGGCACAGGACCTGGCCCAGGCGGCCGCAACTGCCTATTTGGATTTCCGGCGCACGGCCGGCCTGGCGAATACCGAGCAGGCTCGGGCCCAGCTGGTCGCCCGTGAGGCCGTTCTCATCGCCGACCTCGACGTGCTCGCCGCCGACATCGGCGCCGCCGGTGCCGACGAGGCCAAGATCCGGTCTCTCGAGAACCGGGAGATCGCGAAACGAGAAGAGCTCTCGGTGATCGGGTCGAAGCTCGCCAATCTCGGCGCCATCAGCGTCGACCCCGGTGAGATCCTGACCGACGCCAGCCTTCCGAGTTCGCCCAGCGGCATTCCTCCGCTGGCGGGCCCGGTCAGTGGAGCGCTGCTCGGTGCCATGGCCGGTCTGGCGCTGGCCTTCATGCGGGACCGACAAGACGATCGGGTTCGCACCGGTTCGCTCGAACTCTCGGGCATGGGCCTCGCCATCCTCGGTTCGGTCCCCGTGGGCAAGGGCCTCTTCGACAGCGAATCGGGTTCGGCCATCGCCCAGGTCAACACCGACGATGGTGAGGCGTACCGCCGTGTGCAGGGGTCGTTGCTCTTCAGTCTCGACCGGAGTGACCGCTCGACGGTTCTCGTGGCCGGGACGAACAATCCGCACTCGGCGACCACGGTTGCAGCCAACCTGGCCGCTGCAGCGGCACGGTCGGGTCGTCGGACCCTGCTCGTCGGAGCCGACCTGCGTCGTCCGAGCATGCACGAGCGGTTCGGGCTCGACAACGATGCCGGACTCAGCGACGTGCTCTCCGGTCGGGCCCAGCTGAGCAAGTCGATCAAGATGCTTCCTTCCATCCCCAATCTCCAGATCCTGACGGCCGGCACCCAGGTGGCCGATCCGGCGAGACTGCTGCAGAGCGAAGCCTTCGGCCGGCTCGTTGCCAGTGCTCGCAGTGAGTTCGACTTCGTGGTGTTCGAAGCGCCGCCGGTCGAGCGTTGGGCCGACGCCGTCGACCTCGCCCGCCTGTGTGAAGGCGCCGTACTCGTCGTCGAGCCCGATCGCGCCACCCGCTCGGGAGTTGCCGACTCGGTGGAGCAGTTTCGCCGGGTGGGCGCCGACGTTGTCGGCGCCGTCATTGCCGAAACCACGCGGGACTGACCAGACTGACCGCTGTGACGCCTCTCCCGTCCACCGAGACGGCCATCCGGCCCAGAATCGCCCGGCCCGAAGCCGAGGCGCCGCTGCCGATGTGGCCGGTGACGCTGATGATCGCGGCGCTGCCGATCTGGTTCCTGCTCGGCCTGGCCGGCTTCACGTGGGTGGTGTTCGCACTGCCGATGGCGGCGTCGTTGGTCCGGCGCCGAGACCTGGTCGTGCCCCGGTATTTCGGGTTGTGGTTGCTGTTCCTGGTCGCGGTGGTCGGATCGTCGACCAGCATCGACTCCGGTGCCCGTATGGCGGGTTGGCTGCTCCGCTTCGGCTACTACGTGGCCGGCACGGTCTTCCTCCTCTACGTGCTGAACGGCAAGGAAGGCGTGTCGGTCTGGCGAGTGGTCCGCGTGTTCGTGTGGCTCTGGATGGCCACCGTGGCCGGTGGTTACCTGGCGTTCGTCGTCGGATCGCTCACGTACGCCTCGCCCATGTCGTATCTCATCCCGGCCGGTCTGCGGGCCAACGAACTGATCGGCACCCTGGTGACGCCGAGCTTCGCCGAGATCCAGGACATCATCGGATTCCCCGTGCCACGACCCAAGGCACCGTTCCCGTACACCAACTCCTGGGGATCGATGCTGGGCCTGCTCACGCCGTTCGCCCTCATCGCCCAACGTGAGCCACGGGTGGGATTCTCGGAACGCCTGATCCGCGTGATGCTGGTGGCCTCGATCTTCCCGGCGGTGATCTCCCTCAACCGAGGCCTCTGGCTCAGCCTGGGTCTGGGGTTCGGCTATGTCGCCCTGCGGCTGGGCGCCGCCGGGCAGTCCAGGGCGCTGCGCAACACGATCCTCGGGATGATGGCCCTGGTGTTGCTGATCCTGGTGACACCTCTGGGCGATCTCATCGCAACGTGTGTCGCCACCGGACACTCCAACAACGACCGGTTGGAACTGGTGTACGACGCCGTCGGCGGCACGCTCGAACGTCCCGTCTTCGGTTGGGGTGCGCCCCGCCCCAACGACCGCAACCTGCCCTCGATCGGGACGCATGGCCAGATGTGGTTCGTCATGTTCTCCTACGGTTTCGTCGGCGCGATCGGCTATGTCGGGGCATTCGTGGCGTGGGCCGGGTCGACCAGGCGACAAGTCTCGGTCACGGGTCTGTGGTGTCATACGGTGCTCATCATCGGATTGGTCCAGACGTTCTTCTACCTCCACGTACCTCACCAGATGTTCACCATGCTCGCCGCCGTTGCGCTCGCCCTTCGCCTCCAGAACGAGGACGCCGAGCGTTTCTCGTGACCCGTCGATCGGCGTCCGCGGCGCTCTGGCTGATGGCAATCGCCGCAGCCTGCTCGGCCGGTGGTCGCAACGAGTCGGTGGGCCTTCGGTCCGAGTCGGCCGTCACCACATCGAGGACCGGACCGGCCACGGTTCCCGCCGGGCCGGTCGTTGCCGAGAACCGACCGTTCATGGCGATGTCGGTTCCCGGCAGTCGGTACGAGGCCATCGCCAGGGTCGAGGCGGACGTCGGTCAGCGGCTCGACCTCATCCGGTGGTTCCAGCGTTGGGATGACGACCGGCAGAACCCCGACATGGCTCGTGCCATGGCCGAGGGGCGTCGTGTTCATCTCTCGGTCCGGCCGGCCGGTGGTGCCGGGTTGGTGGTGCCCTGGCGCGATCTGGCCGAAGCCCGACCCGGGTCGGAACTCTACGGGCAGTTCGTCGGCTGGGTCGACCGGATGGTGGCCCTTCCGAGCGGGTCCTACGTCACCCTCAACCACGAGCCGGAGACCCGCGAGTCCCGACCCAATGGTTCGTCGGAGGACTTCCGGGCGATGTGGGTCCGTTGGAACGAGTTGCTCGACGAGCGGGGTGGTGGGCACCTCCGCACCGTTTGGGTGATGACCGGCGGGGCGTTCGCCGGTCCCGTGGCCGATGAGTGGTATCCGGGCGACGACGTCGTCGACGTGGTCGGGGTGGATCCCTACAACTGGTTCACGTGTCAGGGGACCGAGCGCCCATGGGTGAGCTTTGCCGATCTCGTTGCGCCCGCGCTCGCGTTTGCCGAGGTTCACGGCAAGCCCCTGGCCGTCACCGAGACGGCGAGTGTCGAGGATCCGGCGCGGCTGGGACGCAAGGCCGAATGGATCCGAGACGCCGCCGAGTACCTGAAGGACCCATCGGTAGCCGCCCGGTTCGAATACGTGTCGTGGTTCAACGTGACGGCCCCCGGAGGGACCTATCCGGACTGTGTGTGGGACTATGACACGTCGCCGTCGTCGTCCGAGGCGTTCCGGGAGTTGGTCAGAACCCTGGGAGACGGCTGAGGATCCGTGCCGGGATCAACTCCTCGAGACCCAGCCGATGGTTGGCCGCAACGATCCAGCCCATGAGGATCGCACCGGCAACCCCGGCCGTGATCATCGCTCCGGCCAGCGTGGGCGGCGTGAGCAGTCCGATCGGAACCACGGCGATCGTCGCTCCGAGCGAGGCGAGCAGCGAGGGTTGGGCCACCGCCAGGACGCCGGCGGTACGGCGGACGAGGAGTGAGGCGATCAGGTTCTGGACACCGACACCGGCCGACCAGGCGATGGCTGCCCCGATCAACCCGAACGCCGGCGCCAGGATCGCCAGGAGGACGAGATCGGTGATGATCGCCGCGGTCACCCCGATCAGAGAGGCCCTGGAGTGGCCGAGCATCAACAGCATCAAATCGATGGGGCCGGCGAAGGCGCTCATCATCATGCCCAGCGCCAGGATCGGAAGGATGTTCGAGTCGGCGCCGTAGCCGTCGTTGATCAGACGGGCGAGCGGGTCGGCCTTGGTCGCGACCAGGAGGAAGTAGGGCCAGGCGATGAGGACCACCCAAGCCGTGGTGCGCTGGAGGAGTTGCGCGGCGCGGGCCAGATCCTGGTTGGAGATCGCACGCCGCAGATGAGCCGACATCGCCTGGCCGACCGTGAAGATCAAGAAGTTGCCGGCCGAGATGTAGCGACTGAGCGAGCCGTACACGCCGGCGGCCGGGGCACCGAGCAGGGCGCTGACGACGATGACATCGATGCGTTCGAGCGCGATCTGCATCGTGGTCGAGAGCGCCCGGAACCGGGTGTAGGCCCAATACTCCGAGCGACTGACGGCCGCCGCTCCGTGGCGTTGCCAGCCACCCAATCGGCCCACGCTCACGATCGCCACGCCCAGTCCCACGAGAACGGGCAGGCCCCAGGCCAGCGCGATCTGGCCGGCCGTCGGATCGGTGCGCCAGAACAGCAGCCCCAGCAGAACGATCTGGCCACCGGGGCGTAGGATCTGGCCGACGCCGACGGTGGGGCTCATGGTCCCGAGCCCACGGGTCGCGCCGAGCAGGGTCTGGGTGATCGCCCAGGCAGGAATGACGACGGCGAGCGTCCGCAGCATTGCGGAGAGATCGGCCGAGGACTCCTCGGCCACCAGGTCGGCGAATGGCACGGCCAGGACGAACACCCCGGCCGCGATCAGCGCCGACAGGGCGACGACCGGTGCCAGAGCCATCAGGATCAGCGAGCGGGGATTCGGATGGTCCTGACGGGTCGCCTGCGGCATGAAGAAGACGAGCCCGGTCATCGTGCCGAGACTGGACGAGTTGCCGAGGATCGTGATGACGGCCGTCGCCGTCCAGAAGACGCCGGCCAGGGCAAGGCTCGAGCGCGAGACCAGGATGGCGATGACGAAGTTGGCCGCCGTGGTGATGATCGCGCCGACGAGGGCGAGCGACGAGGCGGCCGCCGTGGACTGTTGCGAGCCCAATGCCGTCGGTGGCCTGCTCGTCTCCGTGCCGGCCATGTCAGGTGAGGCGTCTCGTCAGGGCGGCGACGAGCCGCGCCTCGAGCGGACCGACGTGTGTCGGGTCCCAGCCCTCCCCCAGGAGCCGTCGTTCTCGTTGGAGGAGTTCGCAGAGATAGAGGTCGGTCATCGCCGCCGCTGTCCGGCGACTCGTCGACGGGGAGAGGATGTTCGCGGCGTTGCGCTCGATGGTGTCGATGGCCAGCGCCTCGCTCGATCCGCCGGTCGGGGCCGCAGAGCGCCGGGCGACTTCGAAGGCGATGTGCAGCGCGTCGAATCCGACCGGTCGATGATCGTCGGCGAATTCCCAGTCCCAGATCGACGTGATCCCGCCGCTGGTCGCGGTGTTCCACGGCGTCAGATCGCCGTGCCACATGCCGAGCTCGAGTTCGACCGAGCGATGCCGTTCGACGAGGGCGTCGAGCGGCACGACCTCGCCGAGCCCGGCCACCCGGAAGCCGTCGAGCATCGCAAGGTCGGCAACGGTGGAACGGCCCGATGTTCCGAGTCGCGCGATCTGGGTGAGGGTGTCGAGCGGGAGGGGCCTGCGGCGTCTCGAAAAGGCGGGTGTTGGGACCGGGGCGGTGACGACGACCCGGACGTCGGCGAAGGTGCGGTCGACGAGTACGGCCGGTGCCGCCGTACCCGGGGGCATCCGACCGTCGACCTGACGAAGCCAGTGGGCTTCGTTGCCGATCAGCTCGGCCGTGAAGGGTGACCAGCCGACCTTGGCGAAACCGACGGTTCGCCCATCGGGACGGAGCAGCTGAAGCACTGGCTTGCGGTTGCGTCGTCGCGGGCCAAGGCCGACGGCGGCGATGAGCGAGGGCTCACCGAGGCAGGTCGCAAGCTGATCGACCAGCGCAAAGGGTGTGAGTTCGATCCGGTCGCCCGGCGCGTGGTCGAGGGCGCCGGTTCGACCCAGGACCTGACCGGCGGCAACCATCCACCGCTGCTTCCAGGAACGGTCGTCGTGGGAGCGGCGGAGCGCTCCACCGGCCACCACCCGAGGTCGGAGGGGGATCAACAATTCGGGTCGGGACCGGCTGGGCCGGCACAGGTAGGGCTGGGCCGGCCCGTCGCCGTTGCCGCCGAGAACGTCGCGGGTCCAGGCGAGCTCGTCGTCGAGTTTCTCGTCTGTTTCGCGACTCATGCACCTCTCCTGTCGTCCGTTCCGGTGGAGCCTTAAACCCTAGGTCCCAACGGCCGAAAGGCTCATGATGAGAACTGCCCGAATCCCGTCGAATGTCGCTGCAGCCATGGTCGCGTTGGCCGTGGCCGCAACGTCGTGCGTCGGATCGGGATCCGACGATGCCGCACCGGCTTCCGGCGATGCTTCGAGCACCGATTCGCCGGCCGCGACCCCAGGCCCGTCGACTCTCGTTGTCGAGGAGTCGGTTGGCGGGACGATGGCCTCCGAAACCTCGGTCCCGATCCCGGACTCCGAACCGGTGACCGCGCCGGACGATGATGAGACGACCGATCCAACCGGAAACGACGGGTCGGTCCAATCGCCGTCGATGGGACCGGAGGAAGCGGTGGCCTGCGCCGCCGTGGAGTTCGGCTACATCCGACTCGGGCGGGGCGACGTCGGGGACGAGATCGATGCCGAGCTGGTTCGAGGGGCCGAAGCCGCGATCGCGCTCGGCGTGGAGTCGTACGAGAAGGCGGGTCGGGCACTGCTCGCTGCGGTGGGTACACTCGACGCCGCCTCGGCGGCAGACACGCTGCTCGGACTCTGTGCCGAACGTGGTTTCGAGAGGTTGTCATGAGCGAGTTGGACCCAACGAAAAGCGAACCCGGCACGGTCCTCCGCTTTCCGAAAGCGCGCCAACGCGTCTTGTTCGTCTCGTCGTCGGGAGGGCATCTGTCGCAGCTCTTGCAGCTGCGACCGTGGTGGATCCAACACGAGCGGCGCTGGGTGACGTTCGACCTGCCCGACGCCCGTTCCAAGCTGATCGGCGAGGAACTCGTTCCTGCCCACTACCCGACGACTCGCCACGTGCCGAACACCTTCCGAAACCTGCTCCTGGCCAACACCGTGTTGTCGAAGTGGCGACCTGACGTCGTGATCTCGAATGGAGCCGGCGTGGCGTTCCCGTTCTTCGTCGTTGCGAAGGTCAGGAGGATCCCGACCGTGTACCTCGAGGTGTACGACCGCATCGATTCCCGGACCCTGACCGGCCGAATGGTCCGCCCGTTCACGACCCGGTTCTGCGTGCAATGGCCCGAGCAACAGCGGCTGAATCCGGGCAGCGAACTCGTCGGACCGTTGTACTGACATGGGTGGTACACCGTTGTTCCTGGATCGATCCCGGCTCGCGGAATCCGCGGATTCGTTGATCGTGGTCTCGGTCGGTACCGACCACCACCCGTTCGATCGACTGGTCGGTTGGATGGTCGAATGGTCCGCCGAACACCCTGCTCATCGTGTTGTCGTGCAGCGGGGTACCGCCGATGAACCCATGGGCGTCGAAAGCCACGACCTCATTCCTCACGATGAGTTGCGGAAGCTGTTCGGGGCGGCGACCGTGGTGATCAGTCATGGTGGCCCGTCCACGGTGATGGATGCTCGTATGGCCGGGCGATTGCCCATCGTGGTTCCGCGGGACCGTGCTCTCGGCGAGCATGTCGACGATCACCAGGTCCGGTTCTCTCGGCACTTGGAACGCCACGGATTGGCCCGTTGCGCGGTCACCCGCGCCCAGCTCTTCTCTCTGATCGACGAGGCGCTGGCCGAACCTTCACGATTCCGGATTCGCCGACAGGATCTCGAAACCTCCTCGGGGGTCGTCCGCTTCGGACAGGTGGTCGACGAGTTGTTGGGCATCCACACCGAACTCGTGCTCGACGAACCTTCGATCGACGACCAGCGCTCGACCGACGTCGCCGCCGACTGATGACGGCGCGACCGGGCAACGCCCTCGACGATCGGTCCGTCTCGGTCGTCATCGCCACCCGGGACCGGCCGCTTCTGCTCCGACGAGCCATCGAGGGGGTCCTGGCGCAGGACCACGGGTGGAACATCGAAATCGTGTTGGTGTTCGATCGATGCGAACCGGATCGATCACTCGAACGCGACGAACCGGGCGTGAGGATCCGTGTGATCGACAATGCTCGATCCGCCGGTTTGGCCGGCGCCCGCAACACCGGGGTCGATGCGGCAGCACACCCATGGGTCGCGTTCTGTGACGACGACGACGAATGGTTGGCGGGGAAGCTCGAAGCCCAATTCGACGTGCTCGCAGCCCGGCCCGACGCCGTTGTCGCAACGACCGGGATCTTCGTCAACTACGAGGGCAGCGACATTCCCCGGATCCCGGATCCGTCCAAGTTGACCTTCGAGGGATTCATCCACGACCGAATGACCGACGTGCACCCGTCGGCCACCCTCTTTGCGAAGAGTGCCTGGGGTGAGATCGGAGAAGTCGACGAGTCGATTCCCGGCGGCTACGCGGAGGACTACGACTGGCTGCTTCGGGCGGCGAGGGTTGCACCGATCGCCGTTGCAACACGACCACTGGTGCGAGTCCACTGGCACGGGTCGTCGTTCTTCTTCGAGCGGTGGAAGATGATCGACGAGGCCTTGGACTACCTGGTCGACAAGTACCCCGAGTTCCACGACGACCGGGCTGGACTGGCCAGGATCCGGGGTCAGCAGGCGGTTGCGCAGGCGGCGATGGGCGATCGGAAGCGGGCGATTCGCACCGGCTTCGAGACGTTCAAGCTGTCGCCGACCGAGCGGCGCGTACCCGTGGCGCTCGCCGTTGCCGCCGGCGTCCCGGCCGGTTCGGTACTGAAAGTGCTGCACCGATTCGGGAAGGGGATCTGATCCGGGTACGCTCCCGGTCCCAAGCCCTCGTAGCTCAGGGGATAGAGCATCGGCCTCCGGAGCCGTGTGCGCAGGTTCGAATCCTGCCGAGGGCGCCCAGCAAGAACAGGCTCTGGCCAGCAAAACCCGCAGGTCGGGGCCGTCGCCGTTTTCGCCCCGGATCTCCTGCATACCCCGCGTTTCCCGTCGGCATTGGGAGGGGAATGGGAGGAGGTTGGGAGGGTCGGCCTTGCCGGGCGTGGCCGGCGGTTCGCGCCGGGTCCCACCGATGCCCGGGACATCGCCGCATCGGGACTGCCCCGACCGGGTCAGTCGCCGCCTGGCGTCGCACCCGACGCCATTGCGTCGTGGGGATCAGACGCGGTAGCCGATCGTCCGCAACAGCTCCAGGCGGGCGAGAACGTCGTCGTCGTTCTCCACACCGAGCGGGGGTTGGCCGTCGACGACGCCCACGATTCCGCGACCGCCCGCCGTGATGGCGACCAGCACCTCGAGCGGGTTGGCCGTGGCACACACGATGTGGCAGACCTCGGGCACCTGTTTGAGCGCATTGAGCACGTTGACCGGGTAGCCAGCCCGCAGGAACACGACGAAGCAGTGGCCACAGGCGATCGCCAACGCGGCGTCTACCGCCGCTGCGATCAGCTCGTCGTCGTTCCCCGAGCGCCGCACGAGACGTGGCCCCGATGCCTCGCAGAACGCCGCACCGAAGCGCAGCGCCGGCGACGACCCGGCGAGCGTCTCGTGAAGATCGACGATCGTCTTGATGAAATGTGACTGGCCGACGATGACGTTTGCATCGTCGGGGATCGCGATGGGGACGGTTTCGAGTTCCATGCTCCCCAGCGTGCACCTCCGGGTCCCGACTGCGGCTTTCGTACGGGAAGGTTTCGGCGCAGCTCTGGCAGGGTGATCAACCGAAACCCCGTCCATCGGGTCGGGTCAGCTCCAGCCGGTCGCCGTCGCGCACGTACTGGACGGGCATGGTGTAGCGGTTGCCGGTCTTGGCGCCCGTCACGGTGAGGATGAGGAACATCTTTCCCATCGCCGAACGCAGGCCGGGCGTTCGCAGGAGCGTCATCATGGCCGAGTTCATCCATGGCTTGGGAGTACCCGGCAGTTTGATCGTGGTCGTGTCGTGCGACATCGCAACACCACCTCCGCCTCGAGCGTGGCGGGGCTCGCCGCAGACGGCAAGAGCCGTTGGTCCCGGGCGCTGGGCCGACCGGCCGGTCTACCATGCCACCGCGCCATGGTCGGCGGGTTCATGATCTCGCCCGGTCGTCTGCTTCGGCTCTGCATTTCAGTGCAGCGTTCATGGCTCGGAATCCCTCGAGAGTTCGGGTGTCGAGCGATCTTCGCAACGGTCGCACGAGCAGCCCCCGGAACCGTTCGGTGTGGACGACGAGGGTGCCCCCTGACGGTGTCGGCTCGAGCTCGAAGCGGTGTCGCCCGTCGAAGACGCCCGGGACACCGAGGCGACCGAGCCATTCGAAGATCCGAGCCGGTTCGACTTCGGTGACGGTTGGCTTGAAGGTCGCAGCTTTGCCGCCGGGGGGCTGCATTCGATTGACGAGCCTGTTGCCAGGGGCGACGTCGCCCCCCGATTCGACGATGAACGGATTCCATTCGTGGTAGCTGCCGAGATCGGTCAGGACCTCCCAGACGGTTTGGGATGTGGCGTCGATCGTGATCTCGGTGTGCAGTTCGTGGCGCATCTCGGTGCTCTCCTTCGTGGTTGGGAGCTGCAGCTGCTCCCCCTTCAGTCGCAACTCATGTTGCGTTACGACTCTGAACCATCGGACCGTCTAACGCAACCCCTTTGCGATAATGTGGTCGAATCATGAACGCGGACAACGTCGACAACACGCCGCGGATCGGCGAGCAGCGGCCAGGAGGGCGTGCCGCCCGAGTTCGCAACGCCGTCCTGCATGCCGCTGCCGAACTGCTGACCGAGGTCGGCTACGAAACGATGAGCGTCGAGGAAGTCGCAACCCGAGCCGGCGTCCACAAGACGACCGTGTACCGCCGATGGCCCACCAAAGCGTCACTGACCGCTGACGCCGCGTCGTTACACAGCGCCGACGTGGTGCCGATTCCCGACACCGGAAGCATCGTCGGTGACCTGAAAGTGCTGGCGCACGAGATCGTCGCCAACATCGGTACCGAAGGCGGAGCCCGGCGAGCGCGATCCATCACCGCTGCGTCGGCCACGTCGGACGAACTTGCAGCGGCGATGCACGGCTTCTGGGCGAACCGGCTCGCACTGACGGCCGAGATCGTCAAGCGAGCGATCGAGCGCGGCGAGCTCCCGAGAGCCACGGACGCCAACCTGATCATCGAATCGGTGATCGGACCGCTCTACGTCCGACTCCTCCTCACCGGTGAAGCCATCACCGAGGAACTCGCCGACCAGATCGTCGACATCGTCCTTCGAGGCGCAACACCGAGGTGACCGTTCGGCGCCGTCCATCCACTGCTCCGAAACGCTGTCGTCTCGCATGGCGTGAGTGTCGACGCGAATTCAGCCGAGCAGTCCCACCGACGAACGGGTGAACGGTCCGGCGGTTGCCCCGTGCCGAGGAGCCCGGGTCCCGAAGCCATCCCGCGTGACCGATGACCACCTGGGGTTCGGAACACCCTCGGTCGGCATGCCGTTGTCCCATGAGCAACGAACGGAGTGCCCGATGCCCGCTTTCCCATCCCAGACCGCCGACTTCGCAGCCGATGTCACCGACCGCGCCGATACCACCGACCGCAAGGTGAATGACGACATCCGAGTCGTGCTCCGGGACGCACGGCGTGCCACGACCGGCCAGCAGTTCCTCTCACAGGCCCGATGTGTCGACTGGCTCCTCGACTGCCTCAACGCTGCTCCCGAGTCCTCGGTTCGAGCGGTGATCCTCGGAACGTTGACCGACTACGCGCACGTGCGACTGGTCGAGGCCCCGACCTTCGTCGCGTCGCTCGATCGGATCGAGTCGACGCTCGAGTTGGTCACGAGGTTCGACGAGCTCGAACTCGACGCCGTCTGACCTGGCCTGATCGGATCTCACGCCACCTCGACGGTTGCGGCGCACGCCCGGACAGCTGAGGACTGCCCCAGCGCAACGGCCTCGCTTGGGCCGGCCACCAGGTGTCGATGGCGGCGTGGACGCCGTCGTGATGGGCGAGCGCGATGTGGGTGACCTTCGTGAACACGTGCTGTGTCGCTCCGGGGAAGAGTTCTTCGGCGCCGGCTTCGCCGGTGAGCCCGCCGGCGCTCGCCGCAGTCACGAGCGCATCACCGGCGACCTCGGCCAGTGGGTGGTCGGGATCCGCGGTCACGCTTCCGGCGATGGTCAGGAATCGGGTCCGTCGGAGCCGGAGAACTCGATGGGGATGGGCGCGCGTTCGGGCACCGGGGTCTTGCTCCATCCAGTCCTCGTCGGCGATGGCCCCGAAACGCAGGTCCTTGATCCCGGCGCTGCGCCGGTCGAGGCCGAGGCCCACCAGTCGGGTGGCGGGAACGGGGAGCGCCCACAGGCCTGCACTGGCCGCGTTGACGATCGACTCCAGCGGTGCACCGGTGTTGGGCGCGCCGATCAACACCACGCGACGGAGCTTCGAGGTCCAGGGGCGGCCGAACGGCAGATGCCGGCCGAGGGGTCGTACCGAACGGGCGTAATGGCAGGCAGACCGGACGACCAGTCCGCCCATGCTGTGCCCGATGAGATTGATCTCCCGGACCGGAACCGGCCAGGCGCGCACGAGCCGGTTCAGCAGCTCGGCCAGCTCGCGCCCGTTGGTGGAGATGTGGCGACCGGTGTTGTATCGCAACGACAACGTGGTGAGTCCGTGGTCGCGGGCGAGCAGGGTGCCATAGGTGGTCGATTCGTCCTCGGGGAAGCCCCAAACCGACTCGGTGGACATGAGGCCATGGACGAGCAGACAGATCCGCGAGGAGGCATCGGGAATCGCCTCGGCCAGGACGGCTCGTGGTGTGTCGCGCTCGAGCGGGAGCACCACCTCCCCGGCCCGAATCGTCATCGGAACCGCCAGGCGGGAGTCTCGGTCCTCGAGGGCGTCGCCGAACAGCCCGTTGACCACCGCGAGCGCGTCGTCCCGCCGTCCCGGCAGCGTCTCCAGCAGCCTCAGGACGGCGCCTGATCCGACGAGCGACGTCGATCGATCACCACGGCTTCTGTCGGGCCGATCGACACGGGTCACACCGCCGACCGTACCGTGCACCGGCCGCCACACGGTTCGGGTCGGGTCGTCGACCATCGTGTACGGATCGTCGCCGGCGAAGGGTCCCGTCCCCGATCCGTCAGGTGTGACGGATGCTCATCCCGCCGTCGACGGGGACGATCGCGCCGTTGAGATAGCTGGCGGCCGGCATGCACATGCTGACCGTGATGTGCGCCACCTCTTCGGGGTCGCCGTATCGGCGCAGCGGTACGCGACGTCTGGCGTAGGTCTCCTTGGCGTCGTCGTCGAGACCGGCGGTCATGCCGGTGTGGATGGGTCCCGGGCAGATGCAGTTGACGGTGATCCCGAAGCGACCCAGTTCGACGGCGAAGCTCTTGGTGAGGCCGACCACGCCGGATTTCGTTGCGGTGTACGCGGCCATGCCGCCGGTGGTGACGATCGCCTCGGTCGACGCGATGTTGACGACCCGACCGCCATCTGGTGCCTCCTGCAGGGCAGACAGGCATTCGCGGATCAACCAGGAGTGCGCGGTGAGATTCACCGCCACCGTCCTCGCCCAGTTGGCCTCGTAGCTCTCCTCGTCCTGGAACGCCGAGGTCGGGAGCGCGACGCCGGCGTTGTTGATGAGCACATCGATGCCCCCGACACGCTCCCGAACCGCGCCGACGAGGTTCTTGACCGCCGCGAGATCGCCCACGTCGCACGGGAACTCCCCGACGGACTCGGGGCCGTGTGCGTCTCGGATCTCGTCGGCGACGGCCAGTACGCGCTCGGCGTCGAGATCGACGATGGCCACTCGGGCGCCCTCGTCGGCGAACAGATGGGCAGT
Organism: uncultured Acidimicrobiales bacterium; assembly: GCA_963700755.1. Classification (GTDB taxonomy): domain Bacteria; phylum Actinomycetota; class Acidimicrobiia; order Acidimicrobiales; family SZUA-35; genus JBBQUN01. The sequence continues at coordinate 600,040 of CAVOYW010000008.1, read as the reverse complement.
GGCCCGGCCCATTCCCGATGCTGCACCGGTGACGATCACCCGCTTGCCGGCGACCGATCGGGAGCGTGACGTCAGGCGACTCATCGACCGAACCCTAATCGCCGTTCTGGTCCTCGTGTGGCGATGTCGCATCGGATGGCGCCGATGCTCGACTCGGCCCCGGAGTGAGTGATGTGCCGCCGCTGCCCGTGACGGCGTGGGTCAACTGTTGCGCCAGACCAGGTTCGGGTCGCCATTGTTCGCCGTCACGAGATCGAGGTCGCCGTCGCCGTCGACGTCGGCGAGCGAGAGGTCCTCGGTCCGGTTGGTGGCGAGCGATTGCCCGCTGTCGGTGAAGATCCCGCTGCCGTTGTTCAACCACACCGAGTTGGCGTCCATGTGGCTGCCGAAGACCAGGTCGACATCGCCATCGCCGTCGACATCGCCCACCGCGACCGCGAGGCTGTGGCCGATTCCGAGGGTCTGTCCCGAGTTCGTGAAGGTCCCCGAGCCGTTGTTGAACCAGACGGTGTCGTCACTGGTGTCCTCGGCGAACGCCAGGTCGAGGTCGCCGTCGCCGTCCAGGTCGATCAGTTCGGCGTCGTGAGAGCGTCCGGAACCGAGGGCCTGGCCCGAGTTGGTGAAGGTGCCCGACCCGTCGTTGAACCAGACGGTGTTGTCGGCGGTGTCGTGTGCGAAAACGAGGTCGAGATCGAGGTCGCCGTCGACGTCTCCGAGGGCGACGCCGGCACCCTTCCCGAATCCGAAGAGCTGGCCGGCGAGCGTGAAGGTGCCGTTTCCGTTGTTCATCCAGAGGGTGTTGGGCAGGTTGTCGTTGGCGAAGACCAGATCCAGGTCGCCATCACCATCGACATCGCCGACCTCGACGTCCTGGGCATTGGCGAATCCGAGGCCCTGCCCGGAACTCACGAACGTGCCGTCGCCGTTGTTCAGCCAAACGGTGTTCGCCTGGTTGCTGTCGTTGGCGAAGGCCACATCGATGTCGCCGTCACCGTCGAGATCGGCGGCTGCCACCGCAACGCTGTGGAGCGACCCCAGCGTTTGTGGCGATTGGACGAACACGCCGCTGCCGTCGTTGAACCAGACCGTGCTCGGCTGGTTGTCGTGGGCGTAGACGGCATCGAGGTCGCCGTCGCCGTCGAGATCGGCCATTGCCACCTCGGTCGACCTCCCGCTGCCGAGGTCCTGACCCGTGTCGGCGAACGTGCCCGACGAAGCGACCGTCGAGGTCGGATCACACCGGTCGCCGAGGCCGTCGCCGTCGGTGTCCATCTGGTCGGGATTGAAGAGGAACACGCAGTTGTCGACTGCCGCGGCCACGCCGTCGAAGTCCTCGGGTTGGCTCACGGTGACGATCACGTTCGCCGTGACCTGGAGACCACCGGAATCAGCGATGGTGTAGGTGAACGTGTCCGAGGGCGTGGCCGAGTTGTCGTGGGCGTAGGTGATCGTGCCGTTCCCGTTGTCGGTCGTGGTGCCGTTGGCGCCGTTGCCAACGGCAACGATGCTGAGCGGACCGCCCTCGATGTCGGTGTCGTTCAGGCGAACGTCGATGGTCGTCGCTGAGGCACCCCGGAGGACGGTGAGCGTGTCGTCGGTGGCGGTGGGTGGGTCGTTGACCGGGGAGACCATGATGGCCACGTTCGCCGGGGCCGACGTGGCGCCGTCGGGGTCGGTGACGGTGTAGGCGAAGGCGTCGTCGCCGGCGTAGTTCGAGGGTGGCGTGTAGGTCACGACGCCGGCCGCTTCGGACAGGCTTCCGCCCATCACGCTCGTTGACGGGATGTTCCAGATGAGCGCACCGGATTCGGGGTCGAAGTCGTTGGTTCCGACCGGAATGGCGGTCGGTGTGTCCTCGGCGGTGTTGGCGCTGTCGTCGACCGCCGTCGGGGGATCGTTGACGGGCAGCACCGCGACCGTGACCACAGCGGCGACGTCGGGGTTCACCCCATCGGAAATGGTGTAGGCGAACTGATCGGTACCGGCGTAGTCGGCGTTCGGGGCGTAGCGAATCCGTCCCGCCTCGATCGCGGCCACACCGTGCAGGGGTGTACCGAGGCCGCTGATCGACAATGGGTCGCCGTTGGGGTCGCTGTCGTTGGCGAGGACGTCGATCAGGACCGACCCGTCTTCGAGCACGACGGCCGGGTCGTCGACCGCGGTGGGGGCGAGGTTGGGCGGCGGCGGGGGTGTCGTGGTCGGTGCTGTGGTGGTGGTCGGCGCTGTGGTGGTCGGCGCTGTGGTGGTCGGCGCTGTGGTGGTCGGCGCTGTGGTGGTCGGCGCTGTGGTGGTCGGTGGTCGGGTGGTGGGGGCCGTAGTCGTCGGACGGGCCGTCGTGACGACCGGAGCGGCGGTGGTGGTCGTCGGCAGGGGCATGACGTCGACCACCACGGTGCCGGTGGCCTCGGCACCCTTGGTATCGGCGATCACGTAGGCGAAGGCAACGGGGCCCACCTGGGTGTTGCCCGCCCGGTAGAGGACCGATCCACCATCGATCGAGACGAACCCGTTCGATACGGGGCCGGCCCGCAACAACACGAGCTCCTGGTCATCGGGATCCCGGTCGTTGGCCAGGACGTCGATCGTCACGACGGCGCCCAACTCGACGGTCGCCCGGTCCGGTTCGGCCAGCGGCGGCCGGTTGGCGTGAGCAACGGTGATCGTCGCCCGACCCAGGTCGCACCGGCCATCGGGGTCGCACGCCTCGAAACCGAAGCCGTCTTCGCCGACGAAGCCGGCATCGGGTCGGTAGCTGATCCTCACCTGCCACTGATCGGTCGAACCGGCGACCAGCATCGCCCCGCCGACCTGGGTGACCGTGCCGTGGGCGGGACCGCCGACGACGAACTCGGGTGTTCCGTTCGAACCACGAGCGCTCAGGGTCAGTTCGATGGTGACGCCCTCGGTTCCGACGACCTGCGTGTCATCGGCCTCGAGCTGGGGGGCCACGTACGCGAGCTGCTCCACCGGCGGTGGATCGGCCGGTCCCAAACCCGTGAGGCTCGCCGCGGTGATGCCGAGCGCGGCGACACCGGCCGACCAGGCCGTGCTGGTGACGACGGACGCAGCCGGGATCGGGATCTGGGCCGATCCGGTCAGGTTGGCCAACCAGGCCAGTGGCCCGGCCACGGTCTGCAATCGGCCGAGCCCGATCCGGAGGTACGCCCGCACCATGTCGGGGTCGAACTGTGACCCGGCGCAGTCGGTCAGTTCCTGCCGGGCCAGGTCGGGACTCAACGCCTGCTTGTAGCTCCGGGCACTGGTCATGACGTCATAGGCGTCGGCGATCGCGACCAGGCGCCCGGCCACCGAGATCTCGGTGCCGGCCAGGGTCTCCGGATAGCCCTTGCCGTCCCAGCGGCAGTGGTGCTGGTCGGCGGCGTGGATCCATTCGCCGAGCCATGGCCGGAGCGGTTCGAGCATCGGCAGGCCCGCGGCCGGGTGCGCCGACAACACCCTCCATTCGGAGTCGGTGGGGCGACCGTCCTTGTTCAGGATCTCCCACGGCACCGAGAGCTTGCCGACGTCGTGGAGGAGCGCAGCCCAACGGAGCTTGTTCATGTCGGCATCGCCGAGGCCGAGTTCTTCGCCCAGCATCTCCGAGTAGGCCCGAACCCGTTCGGAATGGCCGCGGGTCAGGCGATCGTGTTCGTTGACCTCCTTGAGGAGCTGCACCAGGTAGTCCCCGTGCATCGCCTCGCCGGTCTTCTCGCCCCGAGCCCGCGCCTCCTCCATCTGGCGCAGCATCGTCCGGGAATTCGATCGCCGCAGCGTCGCCTTCGTTCGTGACGGGGCATGGTCCGGGAAGACCAGGGTCAGCTTCATCAGGGCGACCAGCGGGAGCAGCTGGCGGGTCAGTCGGCCGACGACGTACAGCAATGCGTTCGCGACCACGAACACGAGCCCGATCCAGACCCACCGGCTGACACCGAGTCGCTCCGGCGGCAGGACGATTCCGGCCACCCAGGTGAAGGTCACCGACGACGCCAGCGGCGCGATGAAGATCGCCACTCGTACGAGTCGGGCGAGTAACGGATGCGACTTCCACCGGTTCACCGTGGCGGCATGTCGCTCCGCGCCTTGTGTGGGGCCAGATTCGGGCATTCAATAGAGCATCGACATCCCGAGGCCGTCCCTGAGCCCGAATTCGACAAAGCGGGAACATCTTCTCGGTACGAAAGAGCTCGTGGCCCGGCACCAGCAACTGGTCTGCCGGGGTGGGGAACGGGCACAATGGCCGCCATGGAGCGTGAGATCGTCGACAACCGTGAACGTCATCGCTTCGAACTGGTGCTCGATGGCCGAGTTTCGGGCCATGTCCACTATCGGCTCGACGGCGACGTGCTCGTCGTTCCCCACGTCGAAGTGGTGCCCGAACTCCGCGGGACCGGCACGTCGGGCCCCTTCCTCGACGACGTGCTGGCCCTGATTCGGGCCCGTGGTCACAAGGTGCGACCGTTGTGCGGTTACGCCAGTTCTCGGATGCACGCCGACCCGAGCCTGCACGATCTGCTGGCCTGACCGTTCGGTGGTCAGGAGCGCTCCGTGGTCAGTAACGCTGCGTGGTCAGTAACGCTGCGTGGTCAGTAACGCTGCGTGGTCAGTAACGCAGGACGGCCGCGATCCGGCTGTGGTATTCGAGCACCCCGGGGGACACGACCACCGCTGATCCGCCCTGGCGGAGGACGGCCTCGATCGCCTCGTCGACCACGTTGTCGGTGACCAGCGGGTCGTCTCGTTCGGCGCCCGAGCGGGCGTCGATCGGTTCGAGGTGCCCGTGGTCGTCGGTTCGGGCCGTGAGGCGGTACCCGTCCTCGACCACGATCAGGTCGATCCGACCGTCGTTGGCGAGCGGCCAGATCTCGTCGATGCCACCGGCGAAGCGGCGTGAGGAAATGGCCCGGTCGAGGCGATCGAGGGCGACGACCTGGTCCTGCTCGAGCCAGCGGTTGACCAGGGGCCACGCCAGCTCGTGCAGGTCGGCCGGGCTGGTTGTCCTTTCCGGGCTGCACCCTACCCCATCGCCGGATAGGTGTCTTGTATAAGACCTTTTCGAGAGTTGATGTTTCCGGATCGGCTGCGGTATCATGGGGAAAACTGAAGGGGAGTACCCCACGAGACCTGTCGACAGCACGCTCCAGCACGGAGCCGGCGAGGTCAGTCCCAATCGGGGCGGGAAGACGTTCAGGGAAGCCACGTACTCACTCGGAGAGCCTTCGTGCTCGGGAAGACGTCATGCTCGTGAACACGTCCATGCTCGGTAACACCCTCAAGACCTTCACCCTGCTCGCCGGCCTTGCCGGGTTGATGGTGCTGTGCGGCTCCCTGCTCGGGGGGCCGACCGGCATGATCATCGGCCTCGGTTTCGGACTGGCCCTGGTGGGCGGGTCCTACTGGTACTCCGATCGTCTGGCCATCAGGTCGGCGCGGGCCAGGGAGATCGAACCCGGCGAACTGGATTGGCTGCGGAGCGATCTGGCTCTGCTCGCCAACCGGGCCGGCATGCCGACGCCCCGCCTGTTCCTCTCGCCCGATGATCAGCCCAATGCATTCGCCACCGGACGCAACGAGTCGACCGCAGTCGTCTGCGTCACGCAGGGTCTGCTCCGGGTGCTCGACCGGGACGAGGTGCGTGGCGTGGTCGCCCACGAGATCGCCCACATCCGTCATCGCGACATCCTGATCGGATCGGTCGCCGCTGCGGTTGCCACCGGCATCTCGGCCATCGCGAACATGGCGATGTTCGCCGGGATGTTCGGTGACGACGACGATGCGCCGAACCCTGCCGCCGTCCTGCTGATGGCCCTGGTGGCGCCTCTGGCCGCCTCGGTGCTCCAGATGGCCCTCTCCCGGTCGCGGGAGTTCGAAGCCGACCGCAAGGGGGCCGAACTCCTGGGCGATCCCCGACCCCTGGCCAGCGCCCTGGCCAAGCTCGATCGGCTTGCCTCGAGGGTTCCGATGGACGTCGCCCCGGCTCAGGCGACCGCCTACATCGTCAATCCCCTCACCGGACGCAAGGTCAGCTTCGCCCGGCTCTTCCTCACCCATCCGCCGACCGAGGACCGCATCGCCCGTCTCCTCGAGAACCAATCCGGTCGCCTCCTGGTGAGGTGAACGCGAACCCGGCACGCGGGCCCGGCGCAGGCCCGACGTGCCGGGCGCAACCCCCGGTTGGTGGTCTCAGCCGCCGAATCCCAGGGCCAGATCGGGTCCGCGGCGAAGATGGTGGCCGCCGTCGACCGGAACCACGGCGCCGGTTATCCAGCGCGCCGCCCGTGACAGCAGGAACGCCACCGCCTCGGCGATGTCGTCGGGCTGGCCGTGATGCCCCAGCGGCATGTTGGCCAGGTAGTCGCCGTAGATGGCCTCGCTCCCGAGCAACCCGGCAGCCAGGTCGGTTTCGACCAGCCCCGGGGCCACGGCGTTGACCCGGATACCCGAAGCCCCGAGTTCGTCGGCGGCGTTGCGCACGAGCATCTCGAGCCCCGCCTTGGACACGCAGTACGGCGCCATGAGCCGGTGGGTCGACGACCCGGCGATCGACGAGATGGCACAGATCGCCCCACCCTCGGTCATGGCCGCGGCTCCGTGCCTGATCGTGAGGAACGCGCCGGTGAGGTTGGTGTCGAGGATCCGTTGCCACTCGCCGGTGTCGGTGAGTGTCAGGGGAGCGGCGCCGCCGGTGCCGGCGTTGACGACGAGATGGGTGAGCGGGCCGGCGGTCGAGGCCCGGGCGACCGCCGCCGCGACGTCCCGCTCGTCGGCGACGCTGCCGGCCGAGGTGGAGATGTCGGCCCCGGTTTCCGTGCCAACGGCAGCGGCTGCCTCGTCGAGTGTGGCGGCATTGCGGCCCATCAGCGTGACGGTGGCGCCACCCGCGGCCAGGGCCCTCGCCGTCGCCAGGCCGATCCCCGATCCGCCGCCGGTGACCAGTGCTCGGGCGCCCTCGAACCGCCGTGCGGTGCCCTCGGGGCCATGGAGCGCAACAGGTTCGTCGGTCATGGACGCAGAGCCTCGCCCATGGGTCGCCCCGGCGTCGAGTCGGTTGGGTCGGCCGTCGAGTGGGGTGGGGTCGTCGGGGGCACCAGACATCGTGCCCCACCCGCGAGCGGGTACCCCGACTCATGCCGGGGAGTCGCACGGTTCATACGCTGCACCATGATGGTCAAGCTGAGCCCCTTTCCGCCGTCGACCGGCACGCAGCCGGTTCACGGCTACATCCCATCGCTCGATGGCATCCGGGCCTTCTCGATCGGCTTGGTCTTCGTGTCGCACGTCGGCTATGCCGACATCGTCCCCGGCGGGCTCGGAGTCACGGTCTTCTTCTTCTTGAGCGGCTACCTGATCACGACGCTCCTCCGCCGCGAACACGAGGCGAATCGGCGGATCGACTACCGGGCGTTCTATTGGCGGCGGGCCTGGCGAATTCTCCCGCCCATGTATGCAGCACTGGCGTTCGGCCTGATCCTGGCCCTGCTGGGGATCACGAAGGTCGAGCCTCGGTTCTGGCCGATGGCGGCCCAGGCAGCCCACCTGACCAACTACTGGATGATCGTCAAGGGAACCGAGGGCATGCCGGCGGGAACCTCGGTCATGTGGTCCCTTGCGGTCGAGGAGCACTTCTACCTTCTCTTCCCCGTGTGTGCGGCGTTCCTGATGCGCCGCTTCCGGCCGACGATGCAGGCCGGTGCGATCGTCGCCGTGTGGTTCGCGATCCTCGCCTGGCGTACCGCACTGGTCGTCTTCTTCGACGCAAGTGAGTCACGGACGTACCTCGCCACCGATACCCGCCTCGATGCCATCCTGCTCGGTTGCGCCATGGGTCTCTTCCTGAACCCGTCGCTCGACACCGTGCGGGTTCCGGGCCGTTGGTACCGGTTCGCCATCGTCGTCGCCTCCGCCGGGACCATCGTGATGACGCTCGCCATTCGTGACGAGGTGTTTCGGGAGGGACTCCGCTACTCGATCCAGACCGCTGCCCTGGCCCCGATCTTCTATCTTGCGGTCTCGTGCCCCGACGACCCGGTGTTCCGAATCCTGAACATCGGCTGGGTCAGGTTCATCGGCACGCTCAGCTACTCCCTCTATCTGGTCCACCAGGTCATCATCTTCGCCGTGGTCGAGCAGGCGCCCGACATCTCTCCGCCGGTCCTGGCCGTCGTCTCGGTTCCGCTTTCGCTGTTGGTGGCCTACGCCTCGTACCGCTTCGTGGAGCAGCCGGCGCTGCGCTTCCGCAAGAAGCACCACAGCATGGCCTGAGCGGGACGCTGACGATCGGCACCGTCCCGGAGGTGCGCCGGTAGCTTTGGTGATTCATGATTCGTGACGAACTCCTGGCTGCGGTCCGAGCAGCACTCACCGACCTGGGTATCGATCCGATCCCCGAAGCCGTTGCGGTCGAGCGGCCGGCCAACCTCGATCATGGCGACTGGTCGACCAACGCCGCGCTGGTGTGCTCGAAGATCGTCGGGTCCAACCCCCGTGAGCTCGGTCAGCGTCTCGCCGACCGGCTCGACGTCGACCGGCCCCGGCACGTCGAGCGTCTCGAGATCGCCGGCCCCGGCTTCGTCAACTTCCACCTCGCTCCGACCTGGCTGCACGACGTGCTGGTCGACGTCGTCTCTGCGGGCGAGGCCGACTTCGGTCGCCTCGATCTCGCCGACGGGCGTCGGATCAACGTCGAGTTCGTGTCGGCGAACCCCACCGGACCGCTCCATGCCGGACATGGCCGGTGGGCGGCCTTCGGTGATTCGCTCGGTCGAATCCTCGAGCGGGTCGGGTGGGACGTTCACCGCGAGTTCTACGTGAACGACCGGGGCATGCAGACCCAGCTCTACGCCGAGTCCCTCGTTGCCCGTTCCCGAGGCGAGGAGCCGGCCGACGACGGATATCAGGGCGAGTACATCGTCGAGTGGGCAGCCGACATGCCGGTCGACGCCGATCCCCTCGAGTGGGGTCTGGCCCACGCCCGGCAGGAGCAGGAGGCGTCGTTGCTCGCCATGCACGTCCGCTTCGATTCGTGGTCGAGCGAGAAGGCACTCGTTGCGACCGGCGCCATGGACGAGACCCTGGCCGACCTTCGCGAACACGGGCACGTCTACGACGACGGGGGCGCGATCTGGTTGCGCACGACCGACTTCGGTGACGACAAGGACCGGGTCCTGGTCAAGGCCGACGGTGAGCCGACCTACTTCCTGCCCGACATCGCCTATCACCGCGACAAGTACCGGCGGGGCGACGTCCTCATCGACATCCTGGGAGCCGACCACCACGGCTATGTCCGACGGATGCAGGCCGCGCTTCAGGCGCTCGGTCACCAACCGGGCGCCTACGAACCGATCATCGGGCAGAACGTCACCCTGATCCGTGGTGGCCAGGAGGTGCGGCTGTCGAAGCGGGCCGGGACGATGGTGTTGCTGGCCGAGTTGGTCGACGAGGTGGGGCCCGACGTGGCCCGTTTCGCGTATCTCCTGCAATCGATCGACACCCGCCAGACGATCGACATCGACGTGCTCAAGGCCCAGGCTTCGGAGAACCCCGTCTTCTACGTCCAGTACGCCCATGCCCGGGTGCATGCGATCGGCCGTATGGCGATCGAGCGCGGGATCGAGCGGCGGCCCCTGGGTGACGTCGATCTTGCCCCGCTGACCCACGAGCGGGAGCTGGCGGTGCTCCGGGTGCTCTCGGAGTTGCCCGAGGTGATGGCGGTGGCGGCAAAGGATCGGGCCCCGCACAAGATCACGACCTGGGTCCGTGAGCTGGCCGCCGCATTCCACGGGTTCTACCGCGACTGCCCCATCCTGCGCGACGACGTTCCCGACGAGGTCACCCAGGCCCGTCTCTGGCTGGTCGATGCCAGCCGCATCGGGCTCGCGGTCGGTCTCGATCTGCTCGGAGTGACGGCACCGGAGTCGATGTGATGGGAGCCGGACCGGTTCCCTGGCACCTCCTTCCCGACAACGCCACCGTCGGCGACGACGGTCAGCTCGTCATCGGCGGCTGCGACACGCTCGATCTGGCCGTCGAGTTCGGCACGCCCCTGTTCGTCTACGACGAGGACCACCTACGCGCCCGTTGCCGCGAAGCAGTCGATGCGTTCGGCGAACGCGCCACCTACGCGTCCAAGGCGTTCCTGTGCCGGGCGATGGCCAGGCTGGCGCACGAAGAGGGGATGTCGATCGACGTCGCAACCGGTGGGGAGCTCTCGGTGGCACTCGCTGCCGGTGTCCCGGCCGGGCGGCTCGACTTCCACGGCAACAACAAGTCGCTCGCCGAGCTGCGACTGGCGATGGAGGCCGGAGTCGGGCGCATCATGATCGACTCGTTCGACGAGATCGATCGGATCGAACAGCTCGTTGCCTCCGGGCTGGCCGTGCCGAAGGCGATCCTGCGGGTCACGCCGGGGGTCAAGGCCGAGACGCACGAGTTCGTCGCCACCGGTCACGACGATTCCAAGTTCGGGTTCACGGTGTCGACCGGCGTCGCCGGGCGCGCCGTTGACCGGGCTCGGGCCTCGTCGGCGATCGAGCTCGTCGGGATCCACTGCCACATCGGCTCCCAGGTCTTCGAGGTCGATTCGTTCGGCCAGGCCCTGGCCGTGCTGGCCGAGTTCGCCAATCCGCTCGGTCTTCCCGAGCTGATCATCGGTGGTGGGCTCGGTGTGGCCTATGTCGAGGGGGAAGAGGCGGCGACGATCTCGCAGTGGGCTCGCACGCTGAAGTCGTCGGCGGCCGAACTCGGCATCACGTCGGCGCTCGGGATCGAGCCTGGCCGCGCGATCGTGGCCGGCGCCGCCGTCACGATCTACACCGTGGGCACGATCAAGCGACTCGACGGCATCCGCACCTATGTCGCCGTCGACGGCGGGATGAGCGACAATCCCCGTCCGGTGCTCTACGGGTCGGGGTACGAGACCTTCGTGCCCCGGGACGTCCTCGGTGATCGACCCGACACGGCCCGTGTCGTCGGCAAGCACTGCGAATCGGGGGACATCCTGGTTCGTGAAGCCAGTGTCGCCTCCGATCTCGCACCCGGAGATCTGCTCGCCACCCCGGTCACCGGGGCCTATGGCCATTCGATGGGCTCGAACTACAACAAGGTCCTGCGGCCCCCGGTCGTGTTCTGTCGGGACGGAGATGCCCGACTGGTGGTTCGCCGCGAAACCTACGACGACCTGCTCCTCACCGACGTCGGCTGACTCCGGCGCGTCTCCGGTCGTCCCGTGCGACGGGAGCCGGGAATCCGTTCCGGGCGAGCCGCCCCACCCAGTAGGGTTTCGGGGTGTCCGAATCAGCCGAGCATCCGACCGAAACCCCCACCGGATCGACCCCGTCGACCAGCACCGTCCGGGTCGGGCTCCTCGGCTGCGGCATCGTCGGTTCGGCCCTCGTGGAACTGATCGCCGAGCGGGGCGCCGCGATCGAGTCCAACACCGGGCTCCGCCTCGTTCTGGGCGGGATCGCGGTGCGCAGCACCAGCCGTCATCGAGACATCGAGATCGACCCGTCGCTGTTGACCACCGATGCCCGTTCGTTGGTCGTCTCACCCGACATCGACCTGGTCGTCGAGGTCGTCGGTGGGATCGAGCCCGCTCGCGAACTGATCCTGGCCGCCCTCGCCCACGGCAAACCGGTCGTCACCGCCAACAAGGAACTGCTGGCCAACCACGGCGCCGAGCTCTACCGGGCGGCGGCCGACGCCGGAGTCGATCTGCTCTTCGAGGCCGCGGTCGCCGGTGCCATTCCGATCGTTCGGCCGTTGCGTCAGTCGCTGCTCGGCGAGGACGTCACCCGAATCACCGGCATCGTGAACGGCACCACCAACTACATCCTCACCCGCATGGCCGAAGACGGCGCGTCCTACCGGGACGCCCTGGCCGAGGCCCAACGACTGGGCTACGCCGAGCGAGACCCGACCGCCGACGTCGAGGGGTTCGATGCCGGTGCCAAGGCCGCGATCATGGCGTCGATCGCGTTCGGCGCCCGCGTGGTCGCCGGCGACGTCTATCACGAGGGCATCTCGGCCATCACCCAGACCGACATCGCCTACGCCCGGCGGCTCGGCTACGAGATCAAGCTGATCGCCGTGGCCGAGGTCTTCCCCGGCAACGGCGACCGCCAGATCGGGGTCCGGGTCCACCCGGCGATGGTGCCCGGCACGCACCCGTTGGCCTCGGTCCGAGACAGCTTCAACGCCGTGTTCGTCGAGGGCTCCTCGGCCGGCGAGTTGATGTTCTACGGGCGTGGCGCCGGTGGCCGCCCGACGGCGAGCGCCGTACTCGGCGACCTGATCGACGCGGCCCTGAATCGGCACCGCGGCGGTCACCACGTCGTCCCCTCGGGCGACGACGCCTCCATCCGCTCGATCGACGAGCTCGAAACGGCGTATTACCTGAATCTCGAAGTCGTCGACTCCCCGGGGGTGTTGGCCCAGGTGGCCGGCGTGTTCGCCACCCACGGGGTGTCGATCCGATCGATGGAACAGGAAGAGGTCGGGGAGACCGCTCGCATCGTCTTCATCACGCACGAAGCCGTCGAGCGTGACGTCCAGGCGACGCTCCACGACCTGATCGCGCTCGACGCCGTCAAGAGCGTGCAGAGTCTGCTTCGAGTGGTCGGATGACCGGTCCCGTCGCCGTGCGCTACGTCTCGACCCGGGGCCGGGCGGCGCCCCTCGACTTCGCCGATGCGCTGCTGGCCGGGCTGGCTTCCGATGGTGGCCTCTACTGTCCCGACGAGGTACCGGCATTGTCCGACCGGGCCCGCTTCTGCACCGACTACATCACCCTCGCGGCAGGACGTCATGTGGCCCTTCGTCGTCGGGAGCCTCGACCGAGACGAATTCGACGACGTGGTCGACGCGTCGTATTCGGGTTTCCGTCACCCCGACGTGTGTCCCGGTGATCGACCTCGGCGACGATCACCATCTGCTCGACCTGACCCAGGGACCGACGCTCGCGTTCAAGGACGTTGCGCTCCAGCTGGTCGGCCGACTGCTCGATGCCGAACTCGGGCGCCGGGGAACGAGGGTGACCGTGCTGGCTGCGACATCGGGCGACACCGGATCGGCCGCCATCGAGGCGCTCAAGAACCGGGCCAACGTCGACGTCGTGATCCTGCATCCCGAGGGTCGGGTGTCGGAGGTCCAGCGACGCCAGATGACGACCGTCGATGCCGACAACATCCGGAACGTGGCCGTCGACGGTGCCAGGTTCGACGACTGTCAGAACCTGGTGAAGTCGGCGTTCAACGATCCCGGGCTGCGGGCCGACTTTGGTCTCGCCGCAGTCAACTCCATCAACTGGGCCCGGGTGATGGCCCAGATCGTCTACTACGTGTGGGCCGCCAACCGGGTCGTCGGTCCGACGGCGGACCGGTCTCGTTCACCGTCCCGACCGGCAACTTCGGCAACATCCTCGCCGGCTGGTACGCCAAGCGAATGGGACTCGACGTCGATCAGCTCGTCGTCGCCAGCAACCGCAACGACGTCCTCACCCGGTTCTTCGAGACCGGCTCCCTGGCCCGGACCGTCGAACCGTCACTGAGCCCGAGCATGGACATCCAGATCTCGTCCAACTTCGAGCGACTGCTCTGGGAGGCGTCGGGCGCGAGATGGCGAAGCCGTCGCCGAGGTCCTTCCGAGTTCTCCACCTCGGGGTTGGCGGTCCCCGAGGCCTGGGTCGAGTCGATTCGAGGCGAATTCGACGCCGGTCGACTCGACGACGACGGCACCCTGGCCGAGATCCCGCGAGTACACGATCGGCTCGGGCTCCTGATCGATCCGCACACCGCGGTCGGCACCGAGGTCGCCCGCCGACCTGCGCCGTGATCGGGACATCCCGATGATCACGCTGGCGACGGCCACGCCGGCGAAATTCCCCGATGCCGTCGAGCGGGCGACCGGGGTTCACCCTCCGCTGCCGCCGTTCCTGGCCGAGTTGTTCGAGCGACCCGAGCACTTCGAGGTCGCGAGCCCCGACCTCGTGACATCGCCGGCCGGATCCGGGCCTTCCACCGCCGCTGAGCTCGGTCTCGGGTGCTGCTGCCCGGACCGGCAGCGATCCGGGCGTGCCGGGGCGTGGTTTCACCGTTCACCGCTGTAGCGTCCGGCGTGCAGCTTGGACGGCCGTCGGACCCGGCCCTGCTGCGCGGCGAAACTCGAAGGCTCAACCGGTGCTCGCCGGCCCCAACACATCCGGTCCGAGGCGATGCCGTCCATCGGCCCTTCCTCCCCAGCGTTTCGATCACGTCTCGCGCTCGGCACGACACCCAGGAGTCCAACGTGACTGAGCAGGTCATCGACCGCGCCACCCTCGACAAGAAGGACAAGGGCGAGCTCACGACGATCGTCAATGCACTCGGGGGCAAGGCAACGAGTCGCATGAAGAAGTCCGACCTGATCGATCTCGTGCTCGAACTCTCGGGTGCGGTCGTCGCCGATGCCGCCGAGCTCCCGACAGCCGATGCCGAGGCGCCGTCCGAGACCACACCCTCGGCCGAGCCATCGACCCGCCCGGCGGGCACCGACCGCCCGGCCCGACGGCGACCGCGGCGGGGCGCCCCGCGACGGCGGGCGGGACCGGGGTGCCGAGCGCACTCCGCGACCCGACACGGGCCAACGGTCCGACGACGCCCAGCCTGCCCGGGACACCGCGCGGACCCTGCAGGGCGGGTCCAACGACGGTGCCGCGAGGCAGGGTTCGGGTCGCCCGGGCCCGCGCCAGCAGCAGGGTTCGGGTCAGCAGGGTGGTTCGGGTCAGCAGGGTGGTTCGGGTCAGCAGGGTGGTTCGGGTCAGCAGGGTGGTTCGGGTCAGCAGGGTGGTTCGGGTCAGCAGGGTGGTTCGGGTCAGGGTGGGCGATCGAACAAGCCCGATGCCCAATCCTCGAATCAGGCGAATCAGGGCGGCAACGGGACGAGTGGCAGTGGGGGCGGCAGTGCGAGTGGCAGTGGAGGCGGCGCGGGCAATGGTGATGACGGCGAGACCGGCAACCGTCGCCGTCGTCGTCGCGGGCGTGGCCGCGACCGTGACGAGATCGTCGATCCGGTGACCAGCGAACCGATCGAGGTCGCCGGGTATCTCGATCTCCGCGATGACGGCTACGGGTTCTTGCGCGTCGAGGGCCCGCTGCCTTCGAACGACGACGTCTACGTGCCGGTCAAGATGGTGCGGCAATACGACCTCCGCAAGGGAGACCTCGTTTCGGGAACCGCTCGCCCGGCCAACCGCAACGAGAAGAACCCGGCGCTGGCCGAGGTGGCGAGTGTCAACGAGCGAACACCCGATGACATCGGTGACCGCCCCGAATTCGCCAAGCTCACGCCGATCTTCCCCGGCGAACGACTGCGGCTGGAACGAACCGACGAGCCGCAGACCATCACGCCGCGCGTCATCGACCTCCTCGCTCCGCTCGGCAAGGGACAACGCCTGCTGATCGTGACACCGCCCCATTCGGGCAAGACCACCGTGCTCAAGGACATCGCCCGGTCGATCGAGATCAACCATCCCGAGGTCGAACTCGTCGTCGTGATGATCGACGAGCGACCCGAAGAGGTCACCGACATGGAGCGTCACCTCGAACAGGGCGAGGTCATCGCGTCGACGTTCGATCGTCCCACCGAGGAGCACTGCACGGTTGCCGAGCTGACGCTGGCTCGGGCCGAGCGTATGGTCGAAGAAGGAAAGGACGTCGTGATCGTGCTCGACGGCCTCACCCGCCTCGCCCGTGCCTACAACCTCTCGGGGTCGGCCACCGGTCGAGAGCTCCCCGGAGGCCTCGATGCGGGCGCCCTCTACCCGGTGAAGCACTTCTTCGGTGCGGCTCGGGCCCTCGAGGAGGGTGGTTCGCTCACCATCGTCGCAACGGTGGCCGCCGAGACGGGCTCGGAGCTCGACGACGTCGTCCTGGCCGAACTCGGCGGCACGGCCAACAGTGAGATCCGCCTCGATCGGCTCATCGCCGAACGGGGTGTCTTCCCCGCCATCGATGTCGCCGCGAGTTCGACCCGCCACGCCGACCGTCTGGTCGACGAGCGCACCCTCGGGCTGCTGTCGAACATGCGGTCCGCCCTCGCCGAGGTCGCCCGATCCGATGATGCCGCCACGCGGACCGTACGGTCCGCCGACGCGACACGAACCCTCGTCGCCCGGCTCGCCGCTGCGGCCGACAACCAAGAATTTCTGAACGAATTCGCCTAGGCCGTCGCGAGTGGGCTCCGGCCCCGCCACAATGGAGCAGTTATGAAGTCCGACATTCATCCCAACTACCGATACGTCGTCTTCCAGGACCCTGGTGCGGAATTCGCGTTCCTGACGCGTTCGACCATCCAGACCGACGAGACCATCGAGTGGGAAGACGGCAACACCTACCCGCTGGCGAAGGTCGAGATCTCTTCGGCCAGCCATCCGTTCTTCACCGGTCAGATGCGCATCGTCGACACGGCGGGTCGCGTCGAGCGGTTCGAGCGTCGCTTCGGCCGCCGCCGCAAGCCTGGCGCCGAAGCCGAGGCTGCCTCCGAGAGCTGACGCTCTCCGGTGACCGATCGCACAGCGCTGCACGAGGCCAAGCTTCGGGCACTGGTTCGAGAAGCCGGTGGCGGCGAGATCGAATGCCTCGAATCCCCTGGCGTGGCCGGGGGATTCGTCGCGTCCCGGGGGTATCTGCTCGTCGACGGGCTCGAGCCGGCGCAGGCGGTGCGGACGTTGGGACCGGTCCTGCTCTGGGCCACCAAACACGGCTTCGATTCGCTCGCCGTCCTCGCTTCGGCCGATGTCGCCGGGCACCTGGCACGGCGGGCCGGCGGGCTCGGCGGTGGTGGTTCGTTCGGTCTGCGGATCGACGTGCTCGCCGTCGATGGCCGCAACCTGCTTCCCGTCACGCCGGCGGCGATCGCCGAGGTGCCCGTGCTCGGGCGTCGGGTATGGGCGATGGCCAGTCTCATCAGCGATGCCGGTGCCCGCCCCGTCGATGACCACGGTCGCCTGGTCGCCGAATTCGGTGGCCTCGAAGTGGCGCGGGTGGTCGAACACGGACCCGAGGTCGTCCTCGAAGTGGGGGTGGGTCAGGCCGACCGCGAACTCCAACAACTCGTCCACGGCAGTCTCGACCCCGATGCCGCGCTGCGCCGAGCCATCGCCGCCGTCGCGTCGCACCGGCACGCTTCGGCTCCCCCGCACCCGTTGAATCGGCTCGCTCGCGAGCGGTGGCTCCGGTCGTCCCTGCTCGATCGACCGTCCCTGGTCGGGCTCACCTCGCTCGAACCGCTCCCGCCCCTTCGCCCCGCGACTCGCTGCTCGGTACCCAACCGGTGGCGGCGGTCGGCCAGGACGAGACGGGCGAGACGGTCGTCGTCGTGTGCTCGGTGGGCATCGAGGTCGATCTGGCCGCCGAGGCCGGCGATTATCGTCTCCGCACCGACCCGGCTGCCCGCCTCGTCGTGGTGATCCCGGAACGGGACCGCTACCCGATCGTCGAACGCCTGGTTGGGTTGCTCGATCGGGCCGACCTCGTGACGGTGCCGACCCCGTGGGCCGCCGACCTGCCCGTCGAGGGGCGATGAGCGCGATGCTCGAACGCCTGCGCACGCTCGAAGACGAGCATGCCGAGATCGAGGCCCGACTGGGTGACCCCGACGTGGCGGCCGACAACAAGCGGTTCGTCCAGCTGTCCCGTCGGTACGCCGAGCTGTCCGATCTGGTCGCAGTCGGACGGCGGTTGCGCGAACGAACCGAAGACCTCGATGTTGCGAAGTCGCTGTTGATCGAGGCGAGCTCGGCCGAGAAGGAGGAACTGAGGGTCGAGGCGACCGAGGCCGAGGCCGACATCGAACGCCTGTCCCAGGAGTTCCGTCTGCTGCTGTTGCCCAAGGACCCCAACGAGGGGCGCGACGTGATCGTCGAGATCCGGGGCGCCGAGGGTGGCGAAGAGGCGAACCTCTTCGCCCGGGATCTGTTCGAGATGTTCCAGGCGTTCGCGGCCCGCCAGGGCTGGAAGAGCGAGGTCATCTCCGCGCAGCCCAGCGACCTCGGCGGCTACTCCGACATCACCTTCGTGCTCCGTGGCGACGGCGTCTGGACACGGATGAAGCACGAGGCCGGCCCCCACCGGGTCCAGCGGGTGCCGGTCACCGAATCCCAGGGCCGGGTTCACACATCGTCGGCCACGGTGTCGGTTCTCCCCGAGGCCGACGAGGTCGACGTCGACATCGACCCCAACGACCTCGTGATCGACACCTTCCGCGCCTCGGGATCGGGTGGGCAGCACGTCAACACCACCGACTCGGCGGTCCGGCTCACCCATCGCCCCACGGGACTCGTCGTGTCGATGCAGGACGAGAAGAGTCAGCTGCAGAACCGGGCTCGAGCGCTGGTCGTCCTGCGGTCGCGGTTGCTCCAGCTCGAACAGCAGAAGGCGGCCGACGCCGCGTCCGAGACCCGTCGTGGTCAGATCGGCGGTGGCGGCCGATCCGAGAAGATCCGGACCTACAACTTCAAGGAGAACCGCGTCACCGACCATCGGATCGGGCTCACGGTCTACAAGCTCGACCGAGTCCTCGCCGGTGAGCTCGACGAGATCAGCGACGCCCTCGTCATCGACGAGCGGACGCGCCAGCTCCAGACCGAGATCGACGATGGCGTCTGAGTCCGAGGATCTCGATGGCACCGTGTCCTGGCGGTCCCTGCTGTGGGAGACCGAGCACCGCTTGCGCGCCGCGGGCGTCGGCGACGCCGTCGTGAGTGCCCGACGGATCATCGAGGAGGCGTCGGGTATGGAGGGCATCGACCTGACCCTCGGTCTCGACGAACCGGCGACCGTCCGGGGTGTGGCTCGTCTCGACGCCATGGTGGCCCGGCGTTCGACCGGTGAACCCCTGCAATACGTCGTCGGTCGTTGGGGGTTCCGGCAGCTCGACCTGATGGTCGACCGACGCGTTCTGATTCCCCGACCCGAGACCGAGGTCGTCGCCGAGCGGGCTCTCGTCGAACTGCGGCGGCTCGGCCTCGACGGACCACCGGTGGCGGTCGATCTCGGTACGGGTAGCGGAGCGATCGGGCTGTCGTTGGCCCGTGAACACGCCTCGGCCGATGTGTGGATCACCGATGTCTCCTCCGACGCACTCGATGTGGCCCGGGCCAACGTGGCCGGCCTCGGTCGCCACGGTTCGCGGGTGAGGGCCGTCGAGGGCTCGTGGTTCGAACCGCTCCCGATCGAGCTGGCCGGCCGGATCTCATTGGTGGTCTCCAATCCGCCCTACGTCTCCGTCGGCGACGACCTCCCGGCGTCGGTCGTCGACTGGGAGCCTCGGCACGCGCTGATCGCCGAGTCCGACGGCTACGCCGCCTATGACGTCCTCATCGGTGAATCCCCGAGATGGCTCCGCGGTGGTGGTGCCCTCGTTCTCGAATGCGCGCCGCATCAGGTCGACCGGTTGGTGCGGTGGGCCGGCCGTGAATTCGGCCAGGTCGAGGCGTTCGAAGACCTGTCGGGTCGAGGACGCGGGCTGGTGGCCCGAATGTCGGACGCGCCGGCCCCGAGTGTCCCGGATCGTTGACGAGGGTCGTCGTGACCGCCCATCCACTGGCCGAGGCCCCAGCGTTACGCTAGAACTCGGACGTGGTGACGAGCCACGCGGACGCCTACCGAGAGGTCACCATGTTCGGACGCAACAACAAGCTCGATGTCGACTGGCTGAGCAAGGTCGGTTTCTTCGACCAATTCACCACGGCCCAGGTCGAGCAGATCGCCCACCTGGGGCATCGGGTCGACGTCGATGCGGGGGCCGAACTCACCGATCAGGGCCGCTACGGCGACGTCTGCTACCTGATCATCGAAGGCACGGCCAACGTCTTCATGAGCGGCGAGTACGTCACCTCGGTCGAGGCCGGCACCATGGTCGGCGAGATGGCGCTCATCGAGCACCGGCCCCGAACCGCAACCGTGATCGCGGAGACCCCCATGGTCCTCGTGTCGTTCGGCACCAAGGAGTTCCGCAAGATCCTCGACGAGAACGCCGATCTCCGGGCCCGTGTGCACGCCCTGTTGAACGCCCGGGCCCGGGACAACAAGTCCAGGAACTGACTCGGTACCCTCGACGCAACACTCGTCGAGGAGAGCCCATGCTCATCGCTGTCGGATCCGACCACGCCGGATTCGCTCTCAAGGGATCGATCATCGAACACCTGCTCGAACTGGGCCACGAGCCGGTCGATCTCGGCACGAACTCGGCCGACTCGGTCGACTACCCCGACTACGGCGCAGCCGTCGCCCGCACCGTCGTGGCCGGCGACGCCGGGCTCGGCATCGCGGTCTGTGGCAGCGGCATCGGGATCTGCATGGCGGCGGCCAAGGTTCCCGGTGCTCGGGCCGCCACGGTCCACGACGTCACGTCGGCCCGGATGTCACGCCGACACAACGATGCCAACGTGATGTGCCTGGGCGAGCGATTCGTCGGTGTCCAGGTGGCGCTCGACGCCGTCGACGCGTTCCTCACGGCCGAGTTCGAGGGCGGTCGCCACCAGCGACGAGTCGACAAGATCTCGGCGCTCGACGCCGCTCCCCCCACCCCTTCCCCTGCTCCCGAGGAGTGTTCCTGATGCCCTGGCCGATTGTCGACGACACCGCCTACGACTCGCTCGAAGCGGCCGAGGTCGAGCGTCAGAACACGACCTTGCAGTTGATCGCGTCCGAGAACTTCGCCTCGCCCGCCGTGATGGCCGCCACGGGCTCGGTCTTCACCAACAAGTACTCCGAGGGGTATCCGGGGCGCCGGTACTACGGCGGCAATCAGATCGTCGATCAGGTCGAGAGCCTGGCGATCGAGCGGATCTGCGAGCTCTTCGGTGCCGACCATGCCAATGTCCAGCCCCACTCCGGCGCCAACGCCAACATGGCCGTCTACCAGGCCCTGCTCGACCCGGGCGACACGGTGCTCGGCCTCCGGCTCGACCACGGCGGTCATCTCACCCACGGCTCCCCGGTGAACGCCTCGGGCCTGATGTATCACTTCGTCGGATACGGGCTCACCGAGCACGACGAACGCATCGACATGGATCAGGTCCGGGCGCTGGCCCTCGAGCATCGTCCGAAGCTGATCGTCGCCGGGGCGACCGCCTACTCGCGCCTCATCGACCCGGCGCCGTTCCGGGCCATCGCCGACGAGGTCGGAGCACTGCTCATGTTCGACGCTGCCCACATCGCCGGACTCATCGTCGCCGGTGTGCACCCCAACCCGATGCCCTTCAGCGATGTGGTGACCTTCACCACCCACAAGACCCTGCGTGGACCCCGGGGCGGCTGCATCCTGTCGACCGAGGCACTTGCCGCGTCGATCGACAAGGCCATCTTCCCCGGGCAACAGGGCGGCCCCCAGGAACATGCGATCGGTGCCAAGGCCGTGGCCTTCGCCGAGGCCGCCACCGCCGAGTTCCGGGCCTACGGCGCGCAGATCGTGGCCAACGCCGCCGCCTTGGCGCAGTCGCTGGCCGGCCACGGCTTCCGTCTCGTCTCGGGGGGCACCGACAATCATCTCCTCCTCGTCGATCTGCGTCCCTTCGACGCCGAACTGACCGGCAAGGAGGCCCAGTTGGTGCTCGACGAGGCGGGGATCACGTTGAACAAGAACTCGATCCCCGACGATCCCCGCTCGCCCTTCGTGACCTCGGGCATCCGCATCGGGACCCCGGCAGTCACCACCCAGGGGATGACCGAGGGACACATGCACCAGATCGGGACCTTCGTCGCCCGCGCCCTGTCCAACCGTGCCGACGCCGCCGAGGTCGCCGACGTTCGGGCCGAGGTGGCCGAACTGTGCCGACCGTTCGCTCCCTATCCGGTGTCGGTGTCGAACTAGCCTGCGAACCGATGTTGTCGACCACGTTCGAACGGCACTGCGCCGGCGTACCTCGTCCTGATCATGCCGGGTCGTCCCATGCGGCCTGACCTGACGTCGTACGTCGTGGTGCTCGTCGTGGCCTTCACGGTGACGATCACGACCGTGCCGATCTTCCGGGTGATCGCCGACGCGGCCGGATTGATGGTGGCCCCCGACGAACGGCGCGCCCACGACAAACCGACGGCCACGATCGGGGGCGGAGCCATGTTCCTGGGGTTCGTCGCCGGGCTCGGTCTGGCGTGGTACAGCGGCTGGTTCCCGGGGGTCTTCGGCGACTCGACCGAGCCGCTCGGTGTGCTGGCGGCAGCGACGCTGGCCTACATCGTGGGTCTCGTCGACGACGTCCGCGAGCTGTCGGCCCCGGCCAAGACCGCCGGCCTGGTCCTGGTCGGAACCATGCTCGTGCTCGGTGGAACCAACATCTTCTGGTTTCGGGTGCCGTTCCTCGACCTCTTCCTGTTGTCCCCCGACTACAGCTACCTGTTGACGGTGATCTGGGTGCTGGGGATGTCGAATGCCGTCAACTTCATCGACGGGCTCGATGGACTTGCCGCCGGGATCATGGGCATCGGCGCCGTCTCGTTCTTCCTCTACTCGCTCGAGCTGGGTGATGTCGGCGTGCTCTCGGCCAACAGCATCGGTCCGCTGATCGCCATCTTGGTCTTCGGGATCTGCCTGGGGTTCCTGCCGTGGAACGTCCACCCGGCGAAGATCTTCATGGGCGACGGCGGGGCGTTGCTCCTCGGTTGCCTGATGGCCGCATCGACGATCTCGGTCGGGGGCCGAACCGAGGAGAGCTACAGCGGCCAGGCGTTCTTCTTCTACGCCCCGTTGGCGATCCCCTTCGTGATCCTCGGGGTCCCGATGCTCGACACCGCCTTCGCCATCGTCCGGCGAGCCTCACGCCGTCAGGGTCTTGCAACGGCCGACCGGGATCATCTGCACCATCGCCTCATCCGGCTGGGTCATGGCCACCGTCGGAGTGTGCTGATCCTGTGGGCCTGGACGGCGTTGCTCTCGGCGTTCGTCCTGTGGCCGGTGTACAACGAGGGGCGAGGCGACGCGATCGTGCCCCTCGGCATCGTCGGGATCACCGTGCTGCTCTTCGTGTCGTTGCATCCCCGGCTGGTCGGGCGTGACGAACCGATCGACGACGAGCTCTCGGTCGTTCCCTTTCCCCGCCGCCTCGACCATTCCGATGAGCCGGTCGAGGTCGGTCGCGAGATGGGACGCGAGGTCGAGCGCCGAGGTCCGAGAGCCGGCTGAACGAACTCGGTCAGGCGTGGCGGAGCACGCTCAGAGGTGAGAATCGTGACCGACGAACACGCTCGGAGGTTGCATGTTCGGGCCCCGACAAATAGGGTTCTGGCCGTTCGGGCGTGAGGCCCGGCTTTTGACGTGAGACCAACCGTGGACGCCAAGCAGCCCAACGTGACCGAACAATTTCAGTCGAGTGCCGGTTCCTACGAACTCGTGCTGTCCGCTGTTCTGTTCGGTCTGTTCGGTCTCTGGCTCGATTCCAGGCTCGGCACCACGCCCTGGATCGCCGTGGTTGCAACCGTGGCCGGATTCGCCGGTGCCGCCCTGTCCCTCTTCTACCGATACCGGGCCGACATCGCCCGGCTCGAGGCTCGCCGTGACGCGGCGAACGCCGAGCGGGAGGCGCTGCTCGCCCGATCCGCTCGCCTGTCCGAGGCCGGCTCATGACCCTTGCGGTCGACCGTCTCGAGGGTCCGTCTCCAGCGGCCGAGGTCGCAATCGACATGGTTCGTCGTGGCCTTCCCTTCCTGCCCCTCGGCGTGCTGATCGGGGCAGCGGTGGCCGGTGCCGACGGTGCGGCGTCGGTGGCCTTCGGCATGGCCATCGTCTTGGTCAACTTCCTGCTGTCGGCCTTCCTGCTGGCGTGGGCCGCTCGCATCTCGTTCGCCCTCGTCGCCTCGGCCGCCCTCGGCGGCTACGTGATGCGACTCAGCCTGATCTTCGCCGCCGTCTGGTTGGTCAAGGACCAATCGTGGGTCGCCATGGTTCCGCTCGGCGTTACGATCATCGCCACACATCTGGGGCTACTGGTCTGGGAGCTTCGCTTCATCTCGGCCTCGCTCGCGTTCCCCGGTCTCAAACCCCGTACCACGTCCCGTCCGGTCGCCGCCGGCCGTCGCTGACGAGCCTTTCAAGGAGTAGCTGCGTGTTCGCTCTGGAATTTCCCCCCATCGAGAATCTCGTCGAATGGCCTGCGTACTTCGGTGAAGACACGATCTTCATGTTCAACAAGATCGCCCTCATCAGTGTCCTGGCGGTCGTGATCCCGAGCGTGCTGTTCCTGCTGTCCAAGAAGGAACTCGTTCCCAGCGGTCTGCAGAACATCGTCGAGAGCACGGTCGGTTTCGTCGAAAAGCAGGTCGTCCAGTCGGCGATCGGCCCCGATGGCATGAAGTATCTGCCGCTGCTGTTGAGCATCTTCCTGTTCGTCTTCTTCGGCAACATCTTCGAGGTGATCCCGACCTTCCAGATGCCGGCAAACGCCCGCATGGCCAATCCCATCGTGCTGGCGCTCGTGGCCTGGGTCACCTTCATCGCCGTCGGTGTCAAATCCCAGGGTGTCGGCGGCTTCATGAAGTCGTCGCTGTTCCCGCCCGGCGTACCGAAGGCGCTCTACGTCCTGGTGACCCCGATCGAGTTCCTCTCGACCTTCCTCCTTCGCCCCTTCGGTCTCGCCGTCCGTCTTTTCGCCAACATGCTCGCCGGCCACATCCTGCTCGTCACCTTCGGCGTGTTGTGCATCGCCCTGTGGCAGCAGTCGGCGCTCATCGCCGTGCTCCCCTTCAGCTTCGCCACCCTGGTGGCCCTGACGGCCTTCGAGATCATGGTGTCGCTCATCCAGGCCTTCGTCTTCAGCCTGCTCACTGCGGTCTACATCTCGTTGTCGCTGCATCCGCACCACTGATTCCGTTCCCAATCCGATTCGGCGCCGAGATCTCGGGGCCACCCCCGCCCCAACATTCCACCCACCCATCCACCTTCTCGCCTCCGGGCAGAACAGCAACGCTTCGCAACCGTCGGAGCGTCTTTGACACAGGAGAGCATCATCCAATGAGCGCCCTTGCTAGTACCGCAGCTCACATCGTCGAGATCGCCGCCGATGCAGCGACCAGCGACGCCGACGCCGCCAAGGCAACCGCCGGCGCGAGCAGCGCCGGGTTCGCCTACGGCCTCGCCGCCATCGGCCCTGGCATCGGCATCGGCTACCTGGTCGGTCAGGCCGTGCAGGCCATGGCCCGCCAGCCCGAGTCGGCCGGTCAGGTCCAGACCACCATGTTCCTCGGTATCGCCTTCACCGAGGCCCTCGCCCTCATCGGCTTCGTGGTCTTCATTCTGCTCAAGTTCGCCTGAGGGGTCGGCCGGTGCTCACCCTTCTTGCGACCGAAGCAGGAGACGTGGCGGAAGAAGCCGCCAATCCGATCCTGCCAACCTCGAACGAGCTGTTCTGGGGTGCGATCTGTTTCTTCGCCCTCTGGGCGCTGATCAAGTTCGTGCTGCTCCCCCCGGTCAAGCGCGTCATGGACGAGCGGGCCGAGCGGATCCGTTCCGATCTGGATGCTGCAGACAAGGCTCGTTCCCTCGCCGGATCGGCGGCGACCGAGATCCATGACCAGCTGGCCGACGTCCGCGTCGAAGCCGCCGCGGTGGTCGATGCGGCTCGGGCCGAAGCCGATGCCGAGCGGGTTCGCATCATGGCCGACGCCGACGCCGAGGTAGCTGCCATGAAGGCCGAGGTCGATGCCGAGATCGCAGCTGCCCGGGCCCAGGCCCTGGCCGGCGTGCAGCCTCAGATCGCAGCCCTGGCCACGCAGGCAGCCTCCCGTGTCATGAGTCGCCCGATCGACGCCGCTGCGGCCCAACCAAGTGTGAACCGGTTCCTCGAGAACCCGAATTGAGGTCGTGATGCTCGAACTCCTTGCTGCCGAAGGGCCCAATGGTGTTCACCTCGCCGGTGACATCAACGAGGTCTACTGGGGCTCTCTCGCCTTCTTCGTGTTGATGATCCCCTTCGTCATGAAGGGTGTCCCCGCCATCAGGAAGGCCATGGACGGCCGGACCAATCGGATCCGTACCGAATTGGCCGAGGCCGAGGCGGCCCGGGTCGAGGCCCAGTCGGCGCTTTCTGCCTCGACCGCCGATCTGCCCGATGTCGACGCCGAGGCCGATCGCCTCCGTCGTGAAGCGGTCGAGACCGCCGAGCGACTCAAGGTCGATCTCGTGGCCAGGGCCCACGCCGATGCCGCTGCGCTCAAGGCTCGTGCTGCGGCCGACGTCGAAACGGCCAAGCGTCAGGCACTCGCCGACATCACCGAAGAGGTGGCTCGTCTCACCCGTGGTGCCACCGAGGCGGTCATCGTCGACGCCCTCGACGACGCAGCGCACGACGAATCTGATCGAGTCCTATATCAGCCAGGTCGGCCAGCTCGCCAAGAGCTGAGTCCCGATCCCCACACGGAGCATTCGCATGTCTGACTCAACCGAACGGTTACGCCGACGCCCTGATGGCCGTCGTCCAGGCCGACGGCAACATCGAGGTCGTCAAGAGTGAACTCGCCGAGTTCGCCCGAGCGGTCGCCGGAAACGACGACCTCCACGATTCGCTCTCCAATCGTCTGCTCCCGGCGGCGACGCGGGGCCAGATCGTCGATGACCTCCTCGGCGGTCGCTCCTCCGACACCACCCGCGCTCTCGTCGGCATGATCGTCACCTCGGGACGTGGTGGTCAGCTCTCCGAGATCGTCGACCAGTTCATCATCAAGGCTGCCGCCGACTCCGGCCGGTGCGTCGCCACGGTGCGCACCGCCGTTCCGCTCACGGCCGACCAGCAGACGCGCCTGGCCGCAGCGCTCAAGACCCAGACCGGCAACGACGTGGAACTCCAGGTCGTGGTCGATGCCACCGTCGTCGGCGGCGCCGTCACCACCATCGGTGACGCCGTGATCGACGGCTCGCTCCGTACCCGCCTGAACAAGATGCGGAGCCGAAGTTCTGTAGGCGCCTCGAACCTGTCTAGAGGAAGAAAACTCACATGGCACTTTCGTTTGATCCAGCCGACATCACTGCGGCGCTACAGAAGAACCTCGATTCGTACGAGTCCGACCTCGCCAGCAAGAGTGTCGGTCGAGTCATCGAAGTCGGCGACGGCATCGCCCGCGTGAGCGGGCTGCCCGACGCCGCCGTCAACGAGATGCTCCGGTTCGAAGACGGAACCGTGGGCCTTGCCCTCAACCTCGACGAGGAGTCCATCGGCGCCGTCGTGCTCGGCGACGTCGACGCCATCCAAGAGGGCCAGGCGGTCGAGTCCACGGGTGAGATCCTCTCGATCCCCGTCGGTGACGGCGTGCTCGGACGGGTGCTCAACGTGCTCGGCGAGCCCATCGACGGCAGGGGTCCTCTGACCAACGTGCAGCTTCGCCGCATGGAGATCCAGGCCCCCGGCATCACCGGCCGCAAGCCGGTGCACGAGCCGATGCAGACCGGCATCAAGGCCGTCGACTCCCTGATCCCGATCGGGCGAGGTCAGCGAGAGCTGATCATCGGCGACCGCAAGACCGGCAAGACCACGATTGCCATCGACACGATCCTCGCCCAGAAGGGTCTCGGCGTGAAGTGCGTCTACGTGGCCGTCGGGCAGAAGGCCTCGACCGTGGCCCAGACCGTCGAGATCCTGCGTGGGTTCGGCGCCATGGAATACACCGTCGTCGTGGTCGCCGCGGCATCGGATCCGGCTCCCTTCAAGTACCTGGCCCCCTACTCGGGCTGCGCCATGGGCCAGCACTGGATGGAGAACGGCGAGCACGGCCTGGCCATCTACGACGACCTGTCGAAGCAGGCCGAGGCCTACCGGCAGGTGTCGCTGTTGCTGCGTCGCCCGCCGGGCCGTGAAGCCTTCCCCGGCGACGTGTTCTACCTGCACAGCCGCCTACTGGAACGAGCAGCCAAGCTGTCCGACGAGCGGGGCGCCGGCTCGCTCACCGCCCTGCCCGTCATCGAGACCAAGGCCGGCGACGTCTCGGCCTTCATCCCCACCAATGTGATCTCGATCACCGACGGCCAGATCTACCTCCAGGACGACCTGTTCAAGTCCGGCATCAGGCCCGCGGTCGACGTGGGCATCTCGGTGTCCCGAGTCGGTTCCGCCGCCCAGATCAAGGCCATGAAGGCCGCCGTCGGCACGCTCAAGTCCGATCTCCAGCAGTTCCGTGAGCTGGCGGCCTTCGCCGCCTTCGGTTCCGATCTCGACGCCGTGTCGCAGGCCCAGCTCGACCGTGGCTACCGCCTCACCGAACTCCTCAAGCAGGGCATCAACACCCCGGTACCGGTGCAGGAACAGGTCGTGGTCCTCTACGCCGGGACCCGCGGCTACCTCGACAAGGTCGAGGTGGCCGACGTCGGTCGCTACGAAACCGGTCTCCTCGACTGGTTCCGCAGCCGCCACGCCGACCAGCTGCAGCACATCGTCGACACCGGCCAGGTGCAAGACGAAGAAGCGCTCGAGGCGGCGATCGGTCAGTTCACCGACTCCTTCGTCTCCAAGGGCGAGGTCAAGGAGGCACCCGAGGCCACGCCTCAGGGCGAGGCTGCGACCAGGGTGGTCGATTCGCCCCGCACGCTGCCCGAAGAAGACGTCAGCCGAGTCAAGGACTGATCGCCGATGCCGGGTGGAGCCGAACGCGTTCTTCGTCGCCGAATCGGCAGCGTCAAGAACACCAAGAAGATCACGAGGGCCCAGGAGCTCATCGCCGCGACCCGGGTTGCCCAGGCGCAGCGTCGGGCCGCGGCCGCTCGCCCCTATTCCGAACAGCTCACCGGCGTCATCGAGGACCTCGCAGCAAGCGGCGCGGCCGTCGACCATCCGTTGTTGCGCAAGGCCGAGCGGGTCGAGCGCGTGGCCTTCGTCGTCTGTGCCGGTGATCGCGGTTTCGCCGGTCCCTACAACGCCCAGGTGTTCCGGGCCGCGGAACGAGAGATCCAGGCACTGCGGGCCGAGGGCGGCGACTATCGCATCGTCAGCGTCGGCAAGAAGACCAAGCGACTATTTCGGGTTCCGGGGCTTCGCCATCGACACCCATTTCGAGGGCTTCACCGGGAGCCCGACCTACGAGAACGCCCGGGCGATCGCCCGGCGTGTCCGTGAGCTGTTCGACAGCGGCGAGGTCGACCAGGTCGAACTGATCTACACCGAGTTCGTCTCCATGGGAACACAGACCGCGGTCGTCCGCCGGTTCCTGCCGCTCGAGTCGACCGAAACCATTGCCGGCAGCGGCGACGCCGCGGCGCTCGCCAGCTACGACTTCGAGCCATCTGCCGAAGGGGTGCTCGAAGACCTGCTGCCCCGCTACGTCGAGGCCCGTCTCTTCACGGCGCTGCTCGACGCCGCCGCGTCGGAACACGCCAATCGCCAGCGGGCCATGAAGGCGGCCACCGAGAACGCCGAGGAGCTCATCATCAAGCTCTCTCGGATCATGAACCGGGCTCGCCAGGAATCCATCACCACCGAGATCATGGAGATCGTCAGCGGCGCCGAGTCGCTCACCGCCGATCAGTCCGAGGACGACGACTACATGCTCGACCATCTGCAGCCCGCCCACATCTTCCCCGAGCATCTCGGCCGCCAGGAACACCGTCATGCCGAGACCTGATCCTCGGCCTCTGCCCGTGACGTCTCACCCGTCTCGCCTCACCAGCATCCAGGAGCATTGCACCCCATGACTGCCACCGAACCACAGCTGAAAGACGGCCGAATCGTCGGCATCGCGGGCCCCGTGGTCGACGTCGAGTTCCCGCCGGACTCGCTGCCCAAGATCAACACCGCGCTCGAGTTCGACATCGAGGTGGCCGGCGAAACCGTGCGGGTCAACGCCGAGGTCGCCCAGCAGCTGGGTGATTCCCGGGTTCGTGCGGTTGCCATGAAGCCGACCGACGGACTCCGACGGGGCACCCCGGTTCGCAACCTCGGTCACGGCATCACGGTGCCCGTCGGCGACGTCACGCTCGGCCACATCTGGAACGTGATGGGCGAACCGCTCGACGTACCCGTCGAGTCGCTCGACATCAAGGAGCGGTGGGAGATCCACCGTCACGCCCCCGATTTCGACAAGCTGGCCCCGACCAAGGAAGTGCTCGAGACCGGCATCAAGGTCATCGACCTCCTGACGCCCTATCTGCAGGGTGGCAAGATCGGCCTGTTCGGCGGGGCCGGCGTCGGCAAGACCGTGCTCATCACCGAGATGATCACCCGTGTGGCGTCGAACCACGGCGGTGTGTCGGTGTTCGCCGGTGTCGGTGAGCGCACCCGTGAGGGCACCGATCTCTTCATCGAGATGGGCGAGACCATGATGGGCGACGGTCAGACGTCGGTGCTGTCCAAGGCCGCACTCTGCTTCGGCCAGATGGACGAACCCCCCGGTGTGCGTCTGCGCATCGCCCTGTCGGCTCTCACGATGGCCGAGTACTTCCGCGACGTGCAGGGCCAGGACGTGCTGCTGTTCGTCGACAACATCTTCCGCTTCGTCCAGGCCGGGTCCGAGGTGTCGACCCTGCTGGGGCGTATGCCGTCGGCCGTGGGGTATCAGCCCACCCTGGCCGACGAGATGGGCGTGCTGCAGGAACGCATCACCTCTGCCGGAGGCAAGTCGATCACCTCGCTGCAGGCGGTCTACGTGCCGGCCGACGACTACACCGACCCGGCACCGTTCACCACCTTCACCCACCTCGACGCCACCACCGAGCTGTCCCGTGACATCGCGGCCAAGGGCATCTACCCCGCCGTCGATCCGCTGTCGTCGACGTCGTCGATCCTCGCCCCCGAGGTCGTCGGCAACCGTCACTACCAGGTGGCCCGTCGGGTGCAGGAGATCCTCCAGCGCTACAAGGAACTCCAGGACATCATCGCCATCCTCGGTCTCGACGAACTGTCCGAGGAAGACCGGGTCACGGTCAACCGGGCCCGCAAGGTCGAACGCTTCCTGTCTCAGCCCATGTTCGTGGCCCAGGTCTTCACCGGTCTGCCCGGCATCTTCACCCCGGTGGAGGAGACCATCGACTCGTTCGAGGCCCTCGTCCAGGGCGACCTCGACGACCTGCCCGAACAGGCGTTCCTCAACGTCGGTGGCGCCGACTCGGCTCGTGAGAAGGCCGAGAAGCTGCGCAAGGATGCGGGGGCCTGATGGCCTTCCAGGTCGAGTTCGTCTCGCCCGAGTCCGTCCTGTACTCGGGCGAGGGCACCCAGGTGGTTGCCCGTACCCGGGGTGGCGGTGAGATCGCGTTCCTCGCCGGTCACGAACCGTTCATCGGCAGCCTCCAGCCGAGCGAGGTCCGGGTGACCGAGGCCGGCGGGGTCGTGCGTCACTTCGCCGTGCGGTCCGGTTTCGTGTCGGTGACGGGGACGTCGGTCACCGTGTTGTCCGACGCCGCAATCGCGGCGGCCGACATCGACATCGCCGCAACCCAGGCCGACAAGGCCGCGGCCGAGTCGGCGCTCGCGGCCAATGCCGAGGACGCCTTTGCCCGAGAGGATCTTCGATGGGCCGAGGTGTGCCTCGGAGTCGCCGGAGCCTCGGCCTCCCACTGAGCCCGAGCTCGCCCGTCCCGCTTGCCCGCTGGAACGGGCCCAACCGCGCTCATCTGGTGTGGCCCGCCCTCGTTTCCCAGGCCCGCTCACGCCAGAACCGAGGTGCCGACGGGTTCGGTGTGTGTGGTGGGCAGCATGATCGATTCCCTCTCGGGGTTCTGAGTCGGTACGGTTGGCGGCCATGAACGACGTACGTCTCCGCCCCGAGCGCAACCTGGCGCTCGAACTCGTCCGCACCACCGAAGCTGCTGCCATGGCCGGAGCCCGCTGGCTCGGCCGAGGCGACAAGCACGGTGCCGACCAGGCTGCCGTCGACGCCATGCGCCACGTGCTCGACGGTGTCGAGATGGAAGGCATCGTGATCATCGGCGAGGGCGAGAAGGACGAGGCTCCGATGCTCTACAACGGTGAGGTCGTCGGCAACGGCCTCCCGCCCCACACCGACATCGCCGTCGACCCGATCGACGGCACGACCCTCACCGCGAAGGGCCAACCGGGAGCGATCGCCGTCATCGCGGCGTCGGACCGCGGTTCGATGTTCGACCCGGGCCCCTTCGTCTACATGGACAAGATCGCCGTCGGGCCCAGCGGTGCCGGCATCGTCGACATTCGCCTCCCGGTCGAACGCAACCTGACGGCGCTGGCCAAGGCCAAGCGTGTGCACGTCCGCGACCTCACCGCCGTCGTACTCGATCGTCCCCGGCACGCCGACCTCATCGATGAGATCCGGTCGACCGGAGCACGTATCCGGCTGATCGGCGACGGCGACGTCGCCGGGGCCATCGCCTGTGCCTGGCCCAATTCCGGGGTCGACATCCTCTTCGGCATCGGCGGAACACCCGAGGGCGTGATCACCGCCTGCGCCCTGAAGGGTATGGGTGGGGACCTCCAGGGCCGGCTCTACGCCCGCGATGACGCCGAGCGTGAGGCCGCACTTGCCGCAGGATACGACCTCAATGCCGTGCTGACCATGGATGACCTGGTCAGGACCGACAACTGCTTCTTCGCCGCCACCGGCATCTCGACGGGCGATCTGTTGAAGGGGGTCGCCTTCGAGGGTGACACCATCACCACCCAATCGCTGGTCGTTCGGTCCCGGTCGGGCACGGTGCGGATGATCGATGCCCGGCACTCCATCCACAAGCTGTCCGAGATCGCCGGACCGCTCTGACCTTGGAGCTGCTTCGCAGCTCCTGGCTTCGCCGATCCGACCCTCGCGCTCTGACCTTGGACCTGCTTCGCAGCTCCCGGCCTCGCCGATCCGACGCAGACGCTCTGACCTTGGACCTGCTTCGCAGCTCCCGGCTTCGCCGATCCGACGCAGACGCTCTGACCTTGGAGCTGCTTCGCAGCTCCTGGCTTCGCCGATCCCATTCAGGCGCTCGGGAAGCTCCTCTGGTGCGCATGGGTGACTCGCGGCACGTCATCCGCCGGTGGGTGACATCGGGCCCTTGGGTGAGGCGCCGTCGAGGCGCACCATGAGGCCATGACCCATCGATTCGGACTCCTGCGCCCGATGATGGGAGGGCTGTTCGCCGTGGTCGCCTGCAGTGCGCCCGTGTCATCGCCGACGGCGGCGCCGGCTGATGCGGTGTCGACGTCGACCACCTCGGCCCCGAAGCCCTGGGCCTGGGAGGCCGAGGTCTGGCTCGATGCCATTCCCCAGGTGATCGCCGAGGAGGGTGGCCGGGGCTGGAAGTACTTCCTGGATCCGCACGTGGAGTGGGACAACCGCTCGATCGACCCCGACTCCGAGGTCCTGCGCGGCTCGGAGGTCATCACGACCCTGGCCGTCCTGATTCCGCGGGAGTCGGAAGCGTCGCAACGCGAGGAGGCGTTCCTCGATCGCGACGGGGCGGTCCTTCTCAGCCGGTTCGATTGGTCACCGGCAAACCTGAACCGAACGCCGCTGCGAGCGACACCGGCCCAGCTCGCGCAGGTGTTGTCGCCGATCAGGATCAACGGAGCGACACAGATGGTGTCGGCCATGGCCGTGGATTCGTGGCGCGAACGCAAGGAGTCCTCCGTCGAGCCCGATGGCGCCGAAGCCATCGCCGACGCATGGCTCGAGGTTCGGTCGGGTACCGCTCCGGTCGAGTCCCTGTACGGACCAGAGGCGACGATCTCGGACTCGATCGCCGGCGTGACCGCCGAGGGCGCCGACGAGATTCGGGCGCTCGTGCAAACCGAGTCGACGACCGACTGGCGCGACGCGTCGGTCGGCGGCACGGTGGGTGACCCCGAGGACCGGGAGACGCCGGCGATCTACCCGATCGCCGCCGAGGCCGGCGTCCTCGACTCGCTGGTGCTGGTGGTGGTGGGCGATGACGGGAACGGGTGCCCTGGGGCACTGGCAGAGGTGCTCGACGTGGTCGACGGCCTGGTCGTGTGGGCGCAGCGCTACTGGGATCTGGAACAGGCCCGCCGGTGCCTGCCGCCCGACCGGCTTCCCGACGGTTGGTGGAGCGATCAGTCGCTCGTCTTCGACGACCGGTACGTCCCCTACGAGGATCTGGCCACGCCCACCGGCGTCGTGACCGCCGACGGGGTCGAGGTCGAGATGATCAACAGCACCGATGCCCTCGACGCCCTGGTCCAGTGGGCACTCCTGCGGTTCGACCGGGCCGGAATCGGTTTGCCCGACGTTCGCTCGATCCGGTTCTCGGAGTTCGACCAGTCGTGCCACGGCGTGAACGGGCGGACCGAGTTCGATACGGCAACGGCCGACATCCTGCTCTGCTATCACGAGCACGACCTGTACGGCGACGAGCGCTGGACGCACACCGAACTCGACTGCAAGCACATCATCCTCCACGAGTTGGCCCACGTGTGGATGAGACAGCACCTCGACGACGCCGATCGCACGGCGTTCATCGAGGCCGCCGGACTCCAGACCTGGATCGACGGCGACGTGATGCCCTGGAAGGAACAGGCCCGGGAGGTCGCAGCGGAAACGATGGCCTGGGGCCTGCTCGACGAGCCGCTCACCATGTTCAAGATCGGGGCGCCCGACGTGGAGACACTCACCGCCGGCTTCGAACTGCTCACGGGCAGACTGCCGCTCCAGCCGGCGGCGCGCTGAATCTCAGTCGGGGATCGTGATGCCGGTCAGATCGTGGCCGGGCGGGAAGTCCAGCGACATCGACTCGAGGGTCTGCACCAGGATCTCGGAAATCGCCAGATCTCGGTACCATTTGCGATCGGCCGGGATGACGTACCACGGGGCATCGTCGGTCGAGGTCTCCTCGATCGCATCTTCGAACGCCGCCATGAAGTCGTCCCACCGGGCCCGCATGTCGAGGTCGCCCGGATCGAACTTCCAGTGCTTGTGAGGCTGGTCGAGCCGATCCTGCAGCCGTTCCTTCTGCTCGTCCTTCGAGATGTGCAGCATGATCTTGACGATGGTCGTTCCCTCGTCGACCAGCAGCCGCTCGAAGTCCCGGATGTGGCCGTAGCGCCGCTTCCATCGTTCTTCGGGGGCCAGACCCAGGACGCGGACCACGAGGACGTCCTCGTAGTGGCTGCGGTTGAAGATGACGATCTCACCGTCGCCGGGCACTTCGGCGTGGATCCGCCACAGGTAGTCGTGTGATCGTTCGAGGTCGCTCGGTTTCTTGAACGACGCGACCCGAACGCCGGTGGGGTTCACCCCGTCGAAGACATGGCGGATGGTGCCGTCCTTGCCGCCGGCGTCCATGGCCTGCAGCACGACGAGGAGTCGTTTGGTTCCCTGCGCCCACAGGATCTCCTGGAGCGCTTCGAGCCGGCTGTTGAGCTCGGCGGTGCGAGCTTCGGCCGCCTCCCGCTCGTCGTGATCCCAACCCGGGGTTCCGTCGGTGTCGATGGACGACAGATTCAGCTTCTTGCCGGGTCGTGCCCGCAGGTCGGCGATGGGAAATGGCATGAGGAGATCTTGACACGGAGCGACTCGGGAAGGGTGACGGTGCCGTTGTCGACTTCGTGTCGGCGATCTCCCGTCCGACTCAGAGAACGAAGGGAGCGTGCGATAGATTCGGTGGTCGTGATCGTCGCCGAACTCGAGATCTATCACTCCCGGCCGATCGCGCCGACCCGTCGTATCGCGCTCGGCTTGCGCAACCTCCCCGTCGACCCGGCTCCGGGAGCCGGCGGTGTCCTGCTGGCGGGGATCCTCGCCCACACGGCACCCAACGTCGAACCCGACCTTCGTGAACACCTGGTCTGGCTGCTCGAGCAGCTGGCCGTTGGCAACCGGGTCTCGCAGCCGAGGGTTCGGCACCGATACCAGGTCGATCAGGTCGGCCTGCTCCGCAGCACCCATCGGCTCGTCGCCGACGGCGATTCGTTGACCTTCGAGTTCGACGACGACCGCGGTCGGCCGGTCGCCTTTGCCCTCGGCGCCATCTACTGCGCGGGCTCCCTTCCCGAGGACGTCCGGGGACCCGTGTTCGACGCCATGCGGGGAGCGCTCGTCTGGGGTCGGCCGGTCGACGAGCACTTCATCTCGTCGGTGATGGGAGGGCGAACCGCGTCGCTGGTCGAGCTGGCGTCGTGGAACGATCCGGTGGCCTGGGCCCTCGAGATCCTCGACCTCACGACCGCCGGCGATGACACCCCCAACAAGCGGGCGGTCCAGCGGCAGTTCCGATCGTTGCTGCGGGCTGCGCATCCCGACCACGGGGGTGGGGAGGGCCAGGCGGCCAAGCGCATCGCCGAACTCACCGAGGCCCGTCGGATCCTGCTCACGGTGGCATGAGCGGTCCCCCGGTGGGCTCGTTGTCCCGATGACACGCTCGGTCGGGCCCGGAGGTCTGGTGCTGTTCCACGGGGCCGGTGGTGATCGTGATCATCGGGTGTTCCTCCGACTCGAGGCCGAGCTCGATCTGCCGGTCGCCCGCTGCAACTTCCCCTACCGAGAAAAGGGCCCCGGTCGCCGCCCCCCGGATCGGATGCCGAAGTTGGTCGACTCGATCGTCGAGCGGGCCGCCATCGTTGCCGATGGTTGGGGTGTCTCGCCGTTCTCGCTGGTCTTCGGAGGTCGATCGATGGGTGGGCGGGCCTGTTCGGTGGCCATCGCCCAGGGGCTCCCTGCCGCCGGGCTGGTGCTGCTCAGCTACCCGCTCCATCCGCCGGGCAAGCCCGACCGGTTGCGAGTCGAGCATTTCCCGTCGATCTCGGTGCCCACGCTGTTGATCCAGGGCACCAAGGATGCCTTCGGCCGCCGCGACGAGTTCGCCGAACACCTTCCTGCTTTCGGGGGCACCGTCGAAGAGGTCTGGCTGGAAGGAGCCACCCACGATCCTCGCCCCACCTACGACGACATGATCGTCTCCGCCGTACGTTCGTGGTTGTCGGGCCGGAATCCCTCGTCGAGCTGACCCAGAGGTGGCTCAGGAAGCGGGCGTCGGGTCGGAGGGGTTGAAGGCCTCCAGTTCGGCGCGGGCCGTTTCGGGATAGCGGAACAGCACCAGGCCTGCGGCGAGCAGCGGCCCCACGATCAGGACGCCGATCGCCGGACCGAGACTGCCCCACCGCACCGACAGCTGGCCGGCGATCACCAGGCCGGTGGCGCTCCCGGCCACACTCAGCACATCGAGCCACCCGCCGACCCTGGCTCGGGCCCGGGTCGGGAACAGTTCGGTCTGGAAGCTCCTCAGTGCCGGGTACGAGGCCCCGAGAGCCCAGATCCCGACGAGCGAGAAGACCCACAGCGCAGCACCGTCGGTGAAGTACAGGGCCGCGGTGGCGAGGCTTCCGACGATCAGGGCGACACCCCCGATCGGCTTTCGCCCGAATCGGTCGGCCAGGTAGCCGGCGGGCACGATCGACAACCCGACCGGCGTGCCGATCACCAGCTGGTACAGGCTGATCTTGGCGGCCGAGAACCCGCGTTCGTCGAGGAGGTACTCGTTCTTGAGTTGCGACGCCGGCGACAGGAACATGGCCCCGGCGAACGCTCCGATGGCCAGCAGCCAGAAGAACCGGCGATCGATGCGCCCCGGGGCGCCCACCGTGTCGGCGGCGACGAACCGGCGGGTCTCGGGGAGTTGCCGAGCGACCCACCACAACACCGGCAGGAAGAGGGCCGACGCCGCGTAGATCCACCGCCAGCCTCCGGGACTCGTGTCGGCCAGCGGAAGGATCCAGAGCACCATCCCGGCGCCGAGACCCGAGGCCATACCCATGAGCCCGACCCCGAGTGAACGGACTCCGGCCGGGATCTCCTCGAGGACGGCCAGGCTGAGCAGGGTGAGGAGCCCGGTGTCGAACCCTCGGGCAACGGCCTGGGTGACCCCGAGCATGATCATGTCGGTCGATACGGCACCCAGCATGGTGAACAGGATCGAGGCCAGGGCGAAACCCAGGACCAGGGGCCGCCGGCCGATGCGATCGGCCCGGTGGATCAGGATCACCGACACGAACACACCGACCCGAATGGCGGCGAGGGTCGTGCTCTGCACGTCGTCGCCAACGTCGAAGTCCCGAGCGGCGAAGGCGATGGTCTGCCCGATGATCACACCGAGATAGCCGGCGATCACCGCGATGATCGACAGCAGCGAAACCAGGCGGGTGGTCTGCTCGGCGACGATCTCCCTGGGCCACCACCATCGTGCCCGGGGTCGTCGGTCGGGATCGACCAACGCTCGCCACATCAGCGGGTTGAAGAGGAATGCCCAGACCGTGATGGCCAAGGAGAAGTCGACCGTCTCCTCGATCTCGACCCGCCCCGACCGCGGCCCGTCGGACGAGGATCGGGGGGAGGTGGCCGCCACGGACCGCACGTAGCGCCGGAACGGGCCGCGCTCCTGTTCGAAGACACCGGGACCGGTTTCGCGCTCGATCAGGAGATCGTCACGCGCGCCCAGGACGGCGATTGCGTCGTCAGGAGTGAGCGAGTGGTGGACCGTACGGCGGGGCATCAGCGGGCGATGAATGGTTCTCGGCTCAGGCCACCGGACCGGGTTCGCCGTCGGAGGCGGGGTTCGTCCGGTCGGCGGTGTCCGGGCCCGGCTCGAGTCGGTCGCCTCCCGGTCGGTCCGGGTCGGCGGCGGCTTCGGCCGCAGTCGCCGCGAGCTGGGCGGACACCCGAC
Organism: uncultured Acidimicrobiales bacterium; assembly: GCA_963700755.1. Lineage (GTDB taxonomy): Bacteria > Actinomycetota > Acidimicrobiia > Acidimicrobiales > SZUA-35 > JBBQUN01. The sequence goes on along the minus strand of CAVOYW010000008.1, from coordinate 561,469 downwards.
GATTGGCGACCCAGAGGAGCAGCCCGATCAGCACGAGCGGCAGGGCGACGAGCAGGAACTCGTCCCATCCACCCTGGTGGGCGAAGATCGCCGCCGACCACACAGGGGCGCCGAAGATGCTGGGTGCGTCGAGGGTGAGAGCCAGATTCACTGCCTTCCAGGGTACGGCGATACCGTGAAGAGGGTGCCATCCGGAGCGCGTCGAGACGATCGGCCGCCAACCGGATCGACCACAGGAGCCATTGTGACCGAACCCACACCACCAACCGATTCCACCGCATCGACCCAGCCCCGGACCGTCTCCCCCCTGGCCCCGGCCGGGGCCGTTCGGTCCGCCCCGGATGGCGACGCCACCGCCCCTGCGCCCGTGGTCGACCCGGCGGCGTTCGCGGCGAAGGTGGCGAAGGTCATCGAGGTCATCCGGCCGGCGATCCAGGCCGACGACGGCGACATCGAACTCCGCAACGTCGATGCCGAAACGGGGATCGTCACGGTCGAACTGCTTGGCGCCTGCGTCACCTGCCCGATCTCCACCGGCACCCTCAAAGACGGTGTCGAACGGATCCTGAGGTCGCGGGTCGACGGCGTCACGGCCGTCCGACACGTCGGCGAGCCCCTCCAGGGGGCAGAGACCGGCACGCACGTCTCGTTGTGACGCGACCGCTCGATCTTCCTGCGCTCTATGCCGATGCCCGGGCCGGAAAGCGGGCCGCCCTGGCCCGCCTCCTCTCGGTCATCGAACGTGGTGGCGACGACGCCCGTACGGTCGGTCGGCTGGCGTTCGTCGACGCCGGCGGCGGCTACACGATCGGTCTCACCGGCGCTCCCGGCGCCGGGAAATCGACCCTCACGGCGGCCTTGGTGGCCCGCATGCGCCAGGACGACCTCGCCATCGGGGTGCTCGCCGTCGATCCCTCGTCACCCTTCACCGGTGGAGCGATCCTGGGCGACCGGGTCCGGATGCAGGACCACGCGCTCGACGAGTCGGTGTTCATCCGTTCCATGGCCACCCGGGGTCATCTCGGTGGTCTGGCGTTGGCGACCCCCGAAGCCATCCGGTTGCTCGAAGCCACCGGTCGCGACTACGTCGTTGTCGAAACGGTCGGCGTGGGCCAGGTCGAGGTCGAGATCGCCGGCGCGGCCGACACCACAGTGGTGGTCGTCAATCCCGGCTGGGGTGACTCGGTACAGGCCAACAAGGCCGGGCTCATGGAGGTGGCCGACGTCTTCGTGATCAACAAGGCAGACCGGTCGGGCACCGATGACACCCGCCGGGACCTCGAGTACATGCTCGACCTCTCTGCGCCGCGTGCCTGGCGGGTACCGATCGTGGTCACGGTCGCAACGAACGGCACCGGAATCGACGATCTCTGGCAGGCCATCACCGACCATCGTGAGCAGGTCACGCGAACCGGAGAACTCGACGAACGTCGGCGCCGGCGTGCCACCGACGAACTCGGCCAGATCGTCCACGAACGGATCGAGGACCGGGTGCGCCGACTCCAGTCGAGTGAGGCGTTCGCCGAACTGCGTTCGGCGGTCATCGACCGCACGCTCGCACCATGGGACGCAGCCAGCCGGCTCCTGGGAGACGACTGACCGCGTCCGTGTCGATGCGGGGGAGCCAGGCCATGACGCCTGGCCGGTCGAGGGTCAGCCCCGGCGGAGGGAGTCGCGGATCTCGGTGAGCAGGTCGACCTCGCTCGGTCCGGCCTCTTCGGCCACCGGCTTGGTCATCGTGTTGTAGGCCTTGACGACCAGGAACATGACGAAGCCGATGATCACGAAGGTGACGATCGTGTTGATCCACGCACCGACGAACACCCGCGAATCGCCGAGATTGAATCCGATGTTCGCAAAGTCCGGCTGCCCGAACACGGCGGCGATGATCGGCATCAGGATGAACTCGACCAGTCCGTTCACGACCGGGACGAAGGCCAGGGCCATGATCAGGCCGACGGCGGCTTCGAACACCCCACCCTTGTTGATGAAATCCTTGAATTCTTCGAGCATTGGAGGTTCTCCTCGAGCATCGTGCGCCACGTCCGACTTGGCCGCAGCCCAGAGTTGACGCTGTCCCACGGAGAAAGTCGCGGATGGCGTCGCCGAATGCTTGCACACTTCTCACGACTCGCTGGTGATCGTTGCCCGAACGGTACGCTCGCCCCGTGGTTGCTGACGACGCGGTCTGTTATCGACATCCGGACCGACCGGCGGCGACCGGGTGTCAACGCTGTGACCGACCGATCTGCCCCGAGTGCATGCACGCGGCATCGGTGGGGTTCCACTGCCCCGAATGCACCCGGGCCGGGGCCCAGCGGGTGTATCGACCCGGTGATCTGGTCAGCCGGCCGATGGCCACGTACGCCATCATGGGCCTGTGCGGACTGGCGTTCCTGGCCCAGCAATCGACCCCGCAGGTGACCAACGACGGGTTCCTGTTCGGTCCGGCGGTTGCCGCCGGTGAGTGGTGGCGCCTCATCACGAGCGGGTTCCTCCACGACGGCATCTTCCACATCGGGCTGAACATGTACGCGCTCTACCTGTTCGGTCCCGTGATCGAGAAGGCGATGGGCTGGTTCCGGTTCCTGCTCGTCTACGCCGGGGGGCTGCTCGGCGGAAGTCTCGCCGTCGTGGCCTTCAACTTCGGTACCGGAACCCTCGGGGCGTCGGGGGCCGTGCTCGGCCTGGCCGGGGGCCTGGCCGGGGTCCTGGCAGCCCAGGGTCGGTCGATCTTCCAGACGTCGCTGGGCGGGATCTTCCTGCTGAACCTGTTGCTCCCGCTCATCCCGGGATTCCGCATCTCGTTCTGGGGTCACTTCGGCGGCATCGCCGGTGGTTTCCTCGTCGCCATGTTGCTCACGTGGGTCCCCGACCAGATCGGCCGCTCGAAAGAGGCGCACACCGTGGCCGCCGTCGTGGCAACGGTACTGGTGGTCGCCATGGGCGTCGGTGGTGTGCTCGTCTCCGAGCGGGGCGGGATCGTCACGATCCTGTGAATCGGGCCGTAAGCCGTTGCGATCCGGATCGGTCAGGGACGCCGGTAGACCGACACGTGTCGATCGCTGTCGGGACCGACCGGCGACTCGTCCCAGTCGGCGTAGCGCTCGGCCAGCGTGAGGCCGGCCTCGGTCGCCATCGCATCGAGTTGCTCCGGTGTGGTCCAACGCAGCTGCCACGGCCGCAGGGTGATGCCCGCCTCGCTGATGTCGACGTGCTGGCCGCGGATCGTCTGGGTCGACACGTCGACGATCGTTGCGCTCAAGACCAGCCGATCCACGGTCATCCGCGAGACCCCGACCGATTGCCCGTTGGCGTCGTCGAGCCCCGAGCCGGTGATCGCCTCGATCACGAGCACCGCTCCGGGGACCAGGACCGACGCCACCGATCGGAGCAGGGCCAGCTGTCGTTCGGGCGACGGCAGGTTGAAGAGCGTGTTGAAGGCGCACAAGGCACCGCCGACCGGCCCGCCGACCGGGAGATGGGCCAGATCGGCGCGGATCGGGAGTACCCGACCGGGCAGAGCGTCGGCCGGCGACCGGGCCGTGCACCGCTCGAGCATCGCCGGCGAGGCGTCGACCCCGATCACCGTGTGACCCCGAGCGGCGATGGGTTCGGCCAGACGGCCGTCGCCGCAGCCGAGCTCGAGGATCGGCCCCGGGCGCGAACGGGCAGCGACGAACGAGGCCGTCGCATCGGCATCGGTGATGTCGCCGTACCAGCTGGTGTAGACATCGGCGAACGCCTCTCCGTAGGTGTGGGGGCCATAGGTGTCGGGGCTGTAGGTGTCGGGTTGGAAGCCGGTCATGCCCGTTGGATAGCAGGATCCTGGGGAGGCCGGTGTGGTTGGGCCACGATGTCCCGGTGTGGTTGGGCCACGATGTCCCGGTGTGGTTGGGCCACGATGTCCCGGTGTGGTTGGGCCACAATGTCGAGGTGACGACCCTCGGCGCTCCGGCGCCCATCACCGATCGGCCGCTCCGACTCATCGACCTGCTCGACGGAGCCTTCCACGCCCTCCGCCAGCGGCCGAGGGTGCTCGCCCTGTGCGCCATGTGGATCGCCGTTCCGGCGTCGCTGATCCAGATCATCATCGAACGAACCGCGCTCGGATCCCAGGGGTCCTCGTTGGCCACGGTCTTCGGTGTCCGGCGCGAGGTCACCTCCGACGAGCTCGTGAGCAGCGGCCTGGTCCTGTACCTGGTGATCGGTTGGTTCGTCACTGCCGCCTCCGGGGTGGCGGTGGCCCGAGTCGTCGGTGGTTGGTCGGAGGGACGCGACACCACGGCCCGCGAGGCGATCGGATTCGCGATTCGACGCCTGCCGGTGGTCACCGGAGCCTTCGTCGTGTCCCATGTCATCGCCGGGATCGGATGGGTCGTCCTGCTCGTTCCCGGCTTCATCGCCCTGCTCCTGTTCAGCTTGGTCTCCCCGGTCATCGCGCTCGAGGATCCGTCGAATCCCTGGCATGCCATCACCCGGTCGGCTCGCCTGGCCCGGGCCCGCTGGGGCACCGTGCTGGGACTGATGTCGGCTCTGTTGTTGGTCAGCGCCGCCATGCAGGGCGGGATCGCCCTCTTCTTCCTGACCTTCGGAATCGAGGGCGACGGCATTGCGTTGGCCATCAACGCCGCGGTGGCGCTGCTGGTTTCGTTCGTCATGGTGCCGCTGAACGGCGCCGCCATGTGCCTGCTCTATCTCGATGCCCGCTTCCGCGACGAGGGATTCGACCTCGAGCTGCGTGCGGGGCGTGTGTTCCCTCTCGACCGGCCCTCCTTCGGCACCGTTGGCGTCCGTGGCTGATTCGGCCGAGATCCGCGATCGGGCGTCGGAGATCCTGAGCGGGCCCGACTACGACCGGCCCGAGCCGGGTCCGATCGGCCGTGCTCTCGGTTGGTTCGGTGACCGGATCGTCGAGTTCGTGAACTGGCTCAACGGGCTGCTGACGACGGGTCCGGCGGCGGGGAGTGGCGGCTATCTGATCGGCTGGGTGGTGCTCGTGATCGGCGCCGTGGCGCTCGTCTGGTTCCTGGTCCGGATCCTGCCTCGCGGCCGTCTTCGCCGCCCCGAATCGACTCGACCCGAGGTGATCACTGCCGAACGGGAACGGGCGACCCGAGACCAGTGGTTGGCCCGAGCCGCCGAGGCAGAATCGTCCGGGGATTTCGTCCTGGCCGTGCGATGCCGGTACCGGGCCATGACGACGGGGCTCGCCGACCGGCGGGAACTCGATCCCGGGGAAGCGGTCACCAGCGGCGAGCACCTGCGCGCCTTCGATCCGAGCGAACCCCGACACTCGACCTTTGCGGCGGCGACGGAACGCTACGAGGCGACCTGGTTCGGAGAGCACCGGGCGGGCCTCGACGACACGGCATTGCTCGCCTCGATCGATCGGCAGCTCGTCACCGACCATCGACGGGGCGACCGTCGACGACCGGGGCCCCAGGGGCCCGACTCCGTGCCGGAGTCCGACGCCCATGACACCGGTGCTCCGTGAGGGGCACACGACTGGGCTTCTGGCTCGGGTTGGCGGTGGTCGCCGTCGTGGTCGGACTGCTGGCCCGACCGGGTCGCACCGATGGCCTGGCCCTCGATCCCCGGTCCACGTCACCGACCGGGACCAAGGCCATGAGCGAGCTGCTGGCGGCGTACACCGCAGGCGTCTCCCTCGATCCCTTCGATGGGGAGACGACGGTCATCGTCGTCGTCGAGGACCCGTTCGACGCCGGGCTGACCGGGCGTTTCGAACGTTTCGTCCGGCAGGGTGGTCGGGCGATCGTGCTCGACCCCGGGAGTGAGCTGGGGGCGCTCTCGGTCGACGTTGCCGACAACGTGCGGTCGATCGGGCGGTGCTCGATTCCGCGGATCGACGATCTCGAGACGGTGTCGGGCGAGTTCCTCGTCGAGTTCGATGCCACGGCCTCCGAGCGTTCGTGCTTCGGTGACGAATCGGGCACGGCGTTCGTCGTCGAGTCGAGCCTCGGGCTCGGCCAGGTCGTGAACGTGGGCGGGGCCTCGCCCTTCGACAACGAGCACCTCGCCTCCGACGACAACGCGGCCCTGATCGTCCGCCTCGTCGGTGAGGACCGCGGTGAACGGGTCGCCCTGGTCCATCCGGCGACACTGCCCACCGGTGCCGACGGTGGCGGTGACACGCTCGTGGGGCTGATCCCACCCCGGGTCGAGGTTGCGCTGGCCCAGTTGGTGATCGCCGCACTGCTGTGGCTCTGGTTTCGGGGCCGTCGCTTCGGCCGGGTCGTTTCCGAACCGGTCCTGGTCGAGATCCCGGCCTCGTTGCTCGTTCGGTCGTCGGCCGAACTCCATCGACGGGCCGGGAACCATCAGTGGGCCGCCGACCGGCTGCGTGCTGATTTCGCCCGGCGCCTACGCCGGGAACACCGACTCGGGCCCGAACTCGACGAAGCGACGACTGCCGAATTGGTCGCCCGACGAACCGGTGCACCGGCCCCGTTGCTGTTCGCGCTGCTCGTCGGAGGTCCTGTCACCGGTCCGGCCGACCTGGCTTCGGTGGTCACCCAGATCGACGACCTGACACCCCTGCTCTTCGCCGACGCCCTGTCGGGTGAGACGAACCGACACCCGACCGATCCCCGGAGTTCCCTGTCATGACCGAATGGCCCCCCACCGATCCGGCCCCGAGCGGGCCGTCCGACGGCTCAAACGCCGCCGCGCTCTCGCCCGGTGCCGAACCGCATCGGAGTTCCGAACCACCGCAGAGCCCGGCACCGCCTCCGGGCGGCAGCTTCGGCACCGCCTCCGGCGGCACCTCCGACGCAGGCCCAGTTCCATGCGATTCGCGACGAGGTCGGCAAGGTGGTGGTCGGCCAGAGCGGGGTCCTGTCGGGGCTGTTGTGTGCGCTGCTGGCCGAGGGCCACGTGCTCCTCGAAGGCGTCCCCGGCGTTGCCAAGACGCTGCTGGTCAAGTCGCTGGCCGCTGCGCTCGATCTCGAGGCGGCCCGAGTGCAGTTCACCCCGGACCTCATGCCGAGCGACGTTCTGGGCCAGATGATCTTCGACCGGGGTGATTTCCGGTTCCGGGAGGGTCCCGTGTTCACGAACCTGTTGCTGGCCGACGAGATCAACCGCACCCCGCCCAAGACCCAGGCTGCGCTGCTCGAGGCGATGGAAGAACACCAGGTGTCCACCGACGGGATCCCGCGCCTGCTCCCCGATCCGTTCGTGGTGATCGCCACCCAGAACCCGATCGAACAGGAAGGGACGTATCCGCTGCCCGAGGCCCAGCTCGACCGCTTCCTGTTCAAGTTGCTCGTTGCCTACCCGAGCCGTGACGAAGAGGTCGAGGTGCTGCGGCGACACCACCGGGGACTCGATCCCCACGACCCGGTGGCGTCGGGTGTTCGGCGGGTGGCCGATGCCGGATCGCTGAGCGTGGCCCGGGCCGAGGTGGCCCGGATCACGGTGTCCGAGCCGGTGTTGACCTACGTCGTCGACCTGATCCGCGCCACGCGTGCGGCGCCATCGCTCGAGCTCGGCGTTTCTCCCCGTGGGGCGGCGGCGCTGTTGAAGGCGGCCAAGTCGTGGGCGTGGCTGTCGGGTCGGGAGTTCGTGACCCCCGACGAGGTGAAGGCCATGGCCAAACCGACCTTGCGGCATCGGGTCCGGGTTCGGGCCGAGCTCGAGATCGAGGGGCTCACGGCCGATGGCGTGCTCGACGGCATCCTGGCCCAGGTGCCAACACCCTGATCGGCGAGTCGACCGTGCCGTCCCGCATCGATCGTCGACGCCGCCGATGAGCTGGCCCGTTCCCACTCGCAGGGCGGTGGGGGTCAGCGTCGTCGTCGCCGTGATCGCGCTCGTGGTTCCGGTGGCATTCGGGGCCGATCAATGGTGGGGTACCTGGCTGGGGGCGAACGCGGTCCTGCTGCTGGTCCTCTTGGCCGACTGGGCATTGGCGCCGTCGCCTGGGCGATTCACGATCGAGCGGGTCCACCCTTCGTCGGTGGTCATCGGTTCCCGGGCGGCGATGGGTTGGGAGGTGTCGCAGGTCGGTGGGCGGCGGCGCGCCGTGTGGATTGCCGACGAGCTGGCTCCGTCGTTGCGGGCCGAGACCCGCCGAGTGCGGGTCGAGGTCCCGGCGAATGGCGTCGGCGGCGCCCGGACGTGGATCGAGCCGTCGCGCCGGGGTCGCTTCGAGCCGACCCGTATGGTCGTGCGGACACCGGGACCGCTGGGCCTGATCGTTCGCCAATCGTCGCGTTCGGTCCCGACCAGGCTCCGGGTCCTGCCGGCCTTCCTGTCGGCCAAGAAGGCGGAGCTGGCGACCCGTCAGGCCCGGGCCCAGCAGATCGGACTCCGGTCGGCCCGGGGCCGGGGTGGTGGCACCGAGTTCGACTCGCTGCGGGAACTGACTCCCGACGACGAGACCCGGCGGATCGACTGGGCGGCGACGGCCCGGTCGACCCACCCGGTCGTGCGGACCTACCAGGCCGAGCAGAACCAGACGGTGCTGTGTCTGCTCGACTCGGGGCGGGTGATGGCCGGACGCATCAACGGGATCCCGCGTTTCGAGTACGCCATGGACGCAGCCATGTTGCTGGCCGAGCTGGCCACCGGTCTCGGTGATCGGATGGGCCTGGTGGCCTTCGATCGGACGGTTCACTCGACGATCGAACCGTCGAACCGGCGATCGCAACGGGCGAGGGTGGCCGAGACCCTGTTCGATCTCGAACCGGCGCTGGCCGAGAGTGACTACCGGTCGATGATGACCCACGTGGCCGCCCGCTATCGCCGTCGGCATCTGCTCGTGCTGATGACCGAGTTGTCCGAGGAGGTGATCGAGTCGTTCGTGCTGCCGGCGCTGACGATCCTGACACGGACGCATCTGGTTGCGGTGGCCTCGGTCCAGGATCCCGACGTCGTCCACTGGGCTCGGCATGGCCGGGCCGATGCCGAGGGGGCGTTCCTGAGGGCGTCGGCGATCGAGGTGCTGGCGGAACGGCAGCGGTTGGCGGCCCGGCTGCGGGCTCGCGGTGTGATGGTGATCGATACCGATCCGGATCGGTTCAGCGAGGCGCTGGGCCAGGCCTATCTCGAAGCGAAGGCCGTAGGCCGGCTCTGAGGGTGGGGGCCGTAGGCCGGCTCTGAGGGTGGGGGCCGTAGGCCGGCTCTGAGGGTGGGGGCCGTAGGCCGGCTCTGAGGGTGGGGGCCGTCAGGCCGAGAGTGCCGTGCGGCTGGTGATCCCCTCGAGTTGTTCGGTCGGGGAACCGGTGAATCCGCGTTCGGCCGCTCGTCGTCCGAACGCGACGACATAGGCGATGAAGGCGGCTTCGACGACGATGCCGATCAAGACGCGCGGAACGGTCGGGAGCCCGGGGGTGACGAAGCCTTCGATGAGGCCGGCGAGGATGAAGATCAGCACGAGGCCGATGATGACGAGGACGGCGCGCCGGGCTTCCTCGGTGAAGGCGGCGCCGCGCGTGCGGTCACCGGGGGCGAGCACGGCGAACCCGATGCTCATTCCGGCTGCTCCGGCCAGAACGATCGCTGAAAGCTCGAGCAGCCCGTGGGGTATGACGAGTCCCCAGAACTTGGATTGTTGCCCGGCGGCGATGAACACGGCGAGGGCCATGCCGAGGTTGATCCCGTTGTAGGCCAGGATGAAGACGGTCCCCAGGCCCAGGAAGATCCCGGCGCCGAATGCCAGGAACGACACCCGGATGTTGTTGATGAGCACCTCGGTGGCGAACTGCGATGCGGGTGCCGAGCGGTAGTAGTCCTCGAATTCCTCGTCGACGTAGGCCGCCCGCTCGGCCTCGGGCAGGGCCAGGTCGAGGGCTCGAGCATCGTTGCCGAGCCAGATGGCGAACACGGCGGCGGGGAGGAAGGTGACGATTGCGGCAACGGCGATGGTCTTGCGGAGGTGCCAGACCGCCGCCGGGAACGAGATGCCGAAGAACCGGCGGATCGAGGCAGTCGGGCTCGACGATCGTCGGTAGAGCACGGTGTTGGCGTTGCCGACCAGCGCAGTCAGTTCGGCGGTGAGTTGCGGGTTGTCGTAGTGGGCCCGAGCGAAGCTGAGCTGGCTCGACGCCTGCTCGTAGAGCTGGACGAAGCGCTTGACGTCGTCGGGCCCGAGGGAGGATGGCTTGCGGCCGACCCGGGACGTGAGTTCGGCCAGCTGCCCCCAGCCGGGTCGATTCGTCACGAGATACCGGTCGATGTCCATGACCGAATCTACGCTAGTGCCCATGTTCGGATCGGCGTCGTCTCCCCGCACCGATCGTGGGAGCAGTCGATGAATCGGCGCGGCCCCACGATCGCCGATCGTTGGAGCAGTCGATGAATCGGCGCGGCCCGACGATCGCCGATCGTTGGAGCAGTCGATGAATCGGCGCGGCCCGACGATCGCCGATGCCAGGCCGGAGCGAGCCCTTCATCACGCGTCGGTGGTGACACCCGAGGCGGTGCTGCTGGAATTCCGGGCGGCCGGGGTCGGATCGCGGATCCTGGCCAAGTTCGTGGATCTGATCGTGCAGGTGATGTTGCTCTCCTTCGTCTCGTTGCCGATCACGGCGGTGGCCGCGATCTCGGACACGGCCGCAATCGTCGTTGGGTCGGTGCTCGCTTTCGTCGTGTTCTTCGGGTACCCGATGATCGAGGCGTTCCGATCCGGCCAGACCCCGGGCAAGCGGATACTGGGCATCCGGGTCATCACCACCGAAGGCGGTCCGCTCCAGTTCCGCCACGCTGCCGTGCGGGCACTGGTCGGATTCGCCGAGTTCTTCCTCATCCTCGGCGGTCTGATCGCCACCGTGGCCGCACTGGTCTCGAAACGCAGTCAGCGCATCGGAGACATGGCCGCGGGCACCATCGTGGTTCGACTCGAGGGAGCGCTGCCGCAGCCGATCTTCTTCCCACCGGTGCAGGGATTCGAGGAGTACTGCCGCCGTTTCGATGCCGGCGGTCTGGCCAAGGATCAGTTCGCGCTCCTGCGGGACTTCATGCTTCGCCACGAGGAGCTGTCCCCCGCCGCATCGGTGAGTTTGGCGGCACGGCTGAGTGCCGGGTTGCAGCGGGCCAACGTCACACCGAAACCGTCATGGTTGTCCGACGAGCACTACCTGCAGGCCGCGGCGTTCGCCTACCAGCAGCGCTTCACCTTCGACGACGGTCAGGCCCAGGCCCCGATGCTGCCCTTCGCATCGAGCACCTACGGGTCCGGTTACACGACCCAGGCGCCCCCTCCGCCCGGTGCGCCTCCACCTCCTGGGGGCCGGCCTGGATGGGCCGCCCCGTCGGGTCCGCCGCCCCCACCGCCGATGATGCGGTCCGCGCCACTGTCCGGTTGAGCACTGTCCGGTTGAGCACTGTCTGGTTGAGCACTGTCCGGTTGAGGGCTGTCTGGTTCGCCGGCGGGGTGAGCCCGGAATCGTCAGGGTTCGCAGCGATCCCCGTAGCCTGGGACGATGACGTACTACCTCGATCACGCCGCAACGACGCCACCGGGCGCGTGGCCGTCGAGGCGATGCAGCGGGTCTTGCTCGGGGATCCGGGAAATCCCTCGGGTGCGCACCGCTTGGGTCGAAACGCCAACCTGTTGTTGAGCGAGTGTCGAGAGCAGCTGGCCGAGATCCTCGCGTGTGACGACGGCGAGATCGTCTTCACCGGCGGAGGCACCGAGGCCGACAATCTGGCGGTCTTCGGGGTGCTCGACGCCGTTGGCGGGCGCCCGCTGTGTTCGGCCATCGAACATCATGCCGTCCTCGAGCCGGTCGAGGATCGTCACGGTGTCATCGCACCCGTGGGAGCCGATGGCCGGCTCGACCTCGCCGCCCTCGAGGCGCTGCTCGAAGCGGCGGCCGACGAGGCATCGACCGATCCGTCGCGTCGGGTCACCGTGGTGTCGATCATGACGGCCAACAACGAAACCGGGATCGTGCAGCCGGTCACCGAGGCCGCGTCGATCGTCCGCCGCCTGGCCCCGGGGGCCATGGTTCACACCGACGCCGTGCAGGCCCTGTCGTGGCTCGACCTCCGTCCCATCGCGGCGCAGGTCGACCTGCTCTCGCTGGCTGCCCACAAGTTCGGCGGACCCCAGGGAGTCGGGGTCCTCATGGTGCGCAACGGCACGCCGCTGGCGCCCCGCACCCGCGGTGGAGGCCAGGAACGTGAGCGACGCAGCGGCACCCAGAACGTGGCCGGCATCGTCGCCATGACGGCGGCGGCGGTCGAGACCGACCGGACCCGAGCGGCGTCGGTCGAACGAATCGGGGCGATGCGTGACCGCCTGGTGTCGGGCCTGGTCGCGGCGATTCCGGGCACACACGTCTCGGGGGTGATCGACGGCGTCCCGACGCCACGGACGGCCAACATCGCCCATCTCTGTTTCGACGACATCGAGAGCGAGGCGTTGTTGTTCCTGCTCGAGAAGGACGATGTGATGGCATCGGCGGCATCGTCGTGTGCCAGCGGGGCCATGGAGCCGTCACACGTGTTGGCGGCCATGGGTCTGGGGCGCGACCTCGCCTTCGGGTCTCTGCGCCTCTCGCTCGGTCACTCCAGTACCGACGCCGACATCGACGCCGCACTGGCCGTCGTGCCGCCCGCGGTCGAGCGACTGCGGGCCCATCGATGAGCCGACTCGCCGAGAGGCACTCCTGATGGCCGAGATCCTGGTTGCGATGTCGGGTGGGGTCGATTCGTCGGTTGCGGCGGCGTTGTTGGTCGACCAGGGCCACGACGTGACCGGCGTGACGCTGAAACTGTGGGGCGGTGAGAGCGACTCGGGTTGCTGCTCGGTGTCCGATGTCGACGACGCCCGGCGTGTGGCGCAGCAGCTCGGCATCGATCATCACGTGTTCAACTTCGGTGACGAGTTCGTCGAGCACGTCATCGATCCCTACGTCGCCGACTACCAGGCCGGCCGAACACCGAATCCGTGCGTCGAATGCAATCGCCACATCAAGTTCGACAAACTGCTGCGGCGGGCCGACGCCCTGGGGTTCGAGCAGATCGCCACCGGCCACCACGCCCGCGTCGTCCGTCGGCACGACGGCACGCGCCGGCTCGGCCGGGGAGCCGACGAAGCCAAGGACCAGTCCTACGTGCTCCACATGCTCGATCAGCACCAGCTGGCGCGGCTCCGTCTGCCCGTCGGTGATCTGACCAAGGACCAGGTCCGGGCGATGGCCGCCGACCTCGGGCTGCGCACCGCCGCCAAGCCCGACAGTCAGGACGTCTGCTTCATCCACTCCGACGGGGGCCGGCGTACGTTCCTCGGTGATCGGATCCCGCTCACCGAAGCCGACATCGTCGACACCGACGGCAGCGTCGTCGGTCGATCGACCGCGGTGCAGCTGGTGACGATCGGGCAACGCAGGGGCCTGGGTCTGGCCGGCAACGACGAGCGTCACTATGTCGTCGACATCGATCCGGTGACGCCGTGGATCGTGGTCGGTCCGCGCGAACTGACCCGCACCGGCGTCACCGCAGTGTCGGGACTGGCCTGGACCGCCGGACCGGTCGACGGTGATCTCCTGGTTCAGGCGTCCGCCCACGGACGCCGTGCCGCGGCGCAGGTCGAGCCCCTCGACGGTCGACGGGCCCTCGTGCGATGGGTCGAGCCCCACACTCGGATCGCAGCCGGGCAGTCGGTGGTGTTCTACGCCGACGACGAGATCGTCGGCGGCGGAATCGCGGAGTCCTGACCTCATCGTGAACGCGCCAGCCACGAACGACGCGGCGGCGGATGGCTCGGCCGCAGATGACGCGGCCGCGAGCGATCCCGGGGCAATCGAACGGGCGGTGGCGGTCCTGCGGGCCGGCGGCCTCGTCGCCATCCCGACCGAGACGGTGTACGGCCTCGGCGCCGATGCCTCGAACGACGAGGCCGTTCGCCGGATCTTCGCCGTCAAGGGCCGACCGGCCGGGCATCCCCTGATCGTCCACATCGCCTCGGCGGCCGAGATCCCGGCCTGGTCGCCCACCGACGACCCCCGGGTGCACCGGTTGGCCGCCGCCTTCTGGCCGGGGCCGCTGACGATCATCGTTCCCAAGGTCGAGGGGGTGGCCGATGTCGCCACCGGAGGTCGATCCACCATCGGGCTCCGAGTGCCCGATCATCCCGTCACGCTGCGCCTGCTGCGGGCCTTCGGTGGGGGGGATCGCGGCGCCCTCGGCGAATCGCTTCGGCCGGGTCAGCCCGACCACACCGGCCCACGTCCGCGACGACCTGGGCGATGCCGTCGACCTGATCCTCGATGGTGGTCCGTCGACCGTTGGCGTCGAATCGACCATCGTCGAACTGGTGGGCCCCGATGCGGTGTTGTTGCGACCGGGTGGGATCTCGGTCGAGCAACTGGTCGCCGTGCTCGACGAGCCGGTGCTCGACGGTCGTTCGGGTGTGTCGCGGGCGTCGGGCATGCTCGCCTCCCACTACGCGCCGAACGCGCCGGTCACGGTGCTCGAGCCCGATTCACCCGAACTCGACCGGTTGCCCGACGACGTCGTGCTCATCACCCCGATGCGGCACCCGCATGCCCGGCAGATCGTGTTGCCCGCCGGAGCCGACGGCTATGCCGAAGGTCTGTATCGTGCCCTGCGCCAGGCCGATGCCTCGGGGGCGGCGCGCATCGTGGTCGTCCCACCGCTCGAGGGCGGGCCCCTCCTGCCGGCGGTGCTCGATCGCCTGACCAAGGCGAGCGCACCTCGCCCCTGAGGATCGGTCAGTCGATCCTGATGGCCCGGGTTCGGGCCTCGGCGATGACCCGGCCCGGAAGGGTCGGGGCGAACCAGAACTCGGTTGCCGTCTTCGACTCGACCGAACGGCGGTTGCGTACTGCGGTCGGCATGGGCTCGTCGAGCCGGACGGCGAGCGCCAGACCTCGGGCGCCGGCCGTGAGGTCGATCGCCGGCTGGGAGCGGTCCCGTTCGGAGCGGGCCGGACCCAGCACCGGTTTGATCGATCTCTGGAACAGCAGTGACTCGGCCAGGGACCAGTAGTCGTGGATCACGAACCCGGCCGGCACGAAGACGATCCAGCGGCGCGACAGCTGGTGGAAGGAGCGGGCGCCGAGGAAGACGAAGAGCGATCCGATGACGAGCGCCGGGACTCCGAGCCGCCAGTTGCCGGCGGCGAGCAGGAGCGGTCCACTCACGGTCCCGGCGAACACCAGGGCCCACACCAGGTAGAGCGGACCGACGACGACCGAGGCCGGGGGGCGCAGTGCCATACGGCGCTCGGCCCCATAGGCGGAGCCGTTGATCATGGGATCACCGGTGCTCGGAAGAAAGGCGACGGCGGTGACCACGATCCCCGCCCCGATGGCGACCAGCGCCGTGTCGGGCCACTCGCCGGCCGTGATGGCGCCGAGCAGGGGAGCGACGACGGTCGACGGGGCCACCATCCGGAGCGCAGTCAGTGTCACCGTGGACGGCGCGAAGACCGAAACCAGACCGATGAACCAGGCGCCCCAGGCCAGGATCTCCACGACGGTGGCGACCGGTCCCGATCGACCGTCGACGGTGTCGAGCAGTCCCGGACCGACCAGGACCGGAACCAGGAACCACAGGACCCGGATCGGCCACAGTCCGCTTCGCTCGACGAGCGCCGGGATCGAAGCCGGCGAGGTGGTGGTCGTCATCCATCCAGTGTGCCGTTTCGCACTGCCACTCCGGACGATCGGCCACTCCGGACGATCGTCCCCTGCCGACGGTCGGCGCGGTGAGAAGCGCACGAACAACTACCCTCGGCCCGGTGGATGCCCTCGGTGACGTCATCGACCGGATCGAAGCGCTGCGAGCGTCGATTGCGCGTGCCAACCGCCAGTACTACGAGCTCGACGCCCCCGAGATCCCCGACGCCGACTACGACGCGATGATTCGTGAACTGGCGGCGCTCGAGCGGGATCATCCCGAACTGCGTGTCGACGACTCGCCGACGACGCAGGTCGGAGGAGCACCGTCGGCCACGTTCGCCCCGGTCGAGCATCGGGTGCCGATGATGAGCCTCGACAACTCGTTCGACCACGACGAGTTGCGGGCCTGGGCCCAGAAGATGGCCCGAGCGCTCGATGTCGACGGCGATGACCTGCCGCTGGGATACCTGTGTGAACTGAAGATCGATGGACTGGCGCTATCGCTCCGCTACGAGGATGGGGTCCTCGTCCAGGGGGCGACCCGGGGCAACGGACGGGTCGGCGAGGACATCACGGCCAACGTGGCCACGATCGGGGTGATCCCCACGACCTTCGTCGGAGCCCCCACCGTGCTGGAAGTGCGGGGCGAGGTCTATCTGCCGGTCGCCGAGTTCGATGCGCTGAACGAGCAGCAGGAGACGGCGGGCAGGCCCCGCTACGCCAACCCTCGCAACACCGCGGCGGGAAGCCTCCGCCAGAAGGACCCGACCGTCACCGCCTCTCGCAATCTCAGTTTCTGGGCCTATCAGCTGGGTGAGGTCGTTGGTGGTCCCGATCTGTCCACCCAGGGCGAAGCGCTCGACTGGCTGTCCTCGTTGGGATTCCCGGTGAATCCGGAACGTCGAGCGGTCGACACGTTCGACGAGGTCCTCGCGTTCGTCGAGTACTGGCAGCTCCACCGTCATGACCTGCCCTACGAGATCGATGGCGCGGTCGTGAAGATCGACTCGCTGGCCACCCAGCGTTCGCTCGGGTCGACCTCACGCGCACCGCGTTGGGCGATGGCCTACAAGCTGCCACCGGAAGAGAAGACGACTCGGCTCCTCGACATCCAGGTGTCGATCGGCCGCACCGGCAAGGCGACGCCGTTCGCCGTGCTCGAGCCGGTGACGGTGGCCGGCTCGACGGTGCAGATGGCGACCCTCCACAACGCTGATCAGGTTCGGCTCAAGGGAGTGCGGCCGGGCGACACCGTGATCGTGCGCAAGGCCGGCGACGTCATTCCCGAGGTGCTGGGACCGGTCCTGTCGGAGCGACCCGACGGCCTCCCCGAGTGGCACTTCCCGACCTCGTGCCCATCCTGTGGTGAGCAACTCGTCCGACCGGCCGACGAGGCCCACACGTTCTGCATCAACCCGGCCTGTCCGGCCCAGCGACAGGCCCAGATCGAGTACTTCTCGTCTCGGGGGGCGATGGACATCGACGGGATGGGCGAGAGCCGGATCGCCCTGTTCATCGAGAGGGGTCTCGTCTCCGATCTGGCCGATCTGTACACGATCGACTGGGACACCGTCGCCCAATGGGACGGCTTCGGTCAGACGTCGATCGACAACCTGCGGGCGGCGATCGAGGCGAGCAAGGACCGCCCGCTCGCCAGCCTCCTCGTGGGGTTCGGGATCCGTCACCTGGGCCCGAGCGGGGCGGCCGCTCTGGCGGCGGCGTTCGGTCACCTCGACGCGATCATGGCCGCATCGGTCGACGACATGGCTGCGGTCGACGGGGTCGGCCCCGTGATCGCCCGATCGGTCCACGAGTACTTCTCGAGCGAACCGGCCCGGGCCCTGGTCGAGAAACTGCGGCTCGCCGGACTCAACTTCGAGGGCCCCGAGGTCGTCGACGTCCCCCAGACCCTGGCCGGACGGTCGATCGTGGTGACCGGCTCGCTCGAGGGATTCAGCCGTGACGAGGCGGCCGATGCCATCAAGTCGCGGGGCGGAAAGAGCCCGGGCTCGGTGTCGAAGAAGACCACGGCCGTCGTGATCGGTTCGGACCCCGGGGCCTCGAAGGTCACCAAGGCCGAAGAACACGGTGTCCCCATGCTCGACGAAGCCCAATTCGTCGAACTGCTCGAAACCGGGGTGGTCCCGGGGGTCATCGCAGCCCCGGACTGAGCAACCCTGGCGTTGCGAGCCCGGAAACCGGTGTCGCCGCTCCAGGGTTGCCGGGGTCGGCCGGCGCCGAGGCCGGCGCTCGATCGGGGTTCAGTCGGTGGGGTCGAGGTCAGAGGGGGTCGAGGTCAGAGGGGGTCGAGGTCAGAGGGGGTCGAGGCCAGAGGGCGTCGAGGTCAGAGGGCGTCGAGGTCAGAGGGCGTCGAAGGTGAAGAAATCGGTCGAGATGGTGCACCCGCTCGGCCCGGTCTCGATGCGATAGACGCAGACCTCGACCCGGTTGTTCTCGGGTCGCAGCAGCAACCCGTTCGGACAGTCCTCTTCGGGGCCCCAGGTGTACTGGCCCAGCGCACCCTGCGCCGTCAGGATTCGTTCGTCGGGCGGTGCATCGGGGTTGACGTAGATGTTCAGTTCGTTGTCGGGGATCGGCTGACCGTTGATCACCAGGACGGCGCCGTAGCCCGGGATCAGATCGACGCCCACCGGCTCGGTGCAGGTGCTGCCGACGCCGGTCTTCGGGAACCAGCCCTCGATCGGGGTGACGTCGAGGACGACCTCGTCGCCGTCGCGTTCGCCACCCCCGTCGGCCGCGCCGCCGCTGAGGACCGGGGCCGACGGCGTCGTGTCGGCGTCGTACATGGCGCCCCACACGAGCGCAGCAACCGCCAGCACCGCACCGAGCGACATGATGATCCGAGTTCGCACTGTCGAGACTCCGGGGTCGAAGGACGACGTTGACGGTAGCCGTCCGACTCCGGGAATGGAGAACGGTGCCACTCGGTGGAAGGAGTTGGCCGGGGGTACCCAACGACACGGGACCTGGTCGGTAACATCACGCGGTGCGCGCTCCGGGCATCGATGAGCAGGTCGGCCAAGTCCTCGGCCGGCGTTATCGCCTGATCGCTGCCATCGGCAGCGGCGGTTCGGCGCGTGTCTACCTGGCCGAAGACGTGTCGTTGCACCGACGGGTCGCCGTCAAGCTGCTGCATGCCGGTCTCGGTGCCGATCGCCGGTTCGCGCGCCGGTTCGAGTCCGAGGCCCGGTCCTCGGCCCAGCTCAACCATCCGCACATCCTGGCCGTCTACGACTGGAGCGACACCGACCCGGCCTACCTGGTGTCAGAACTCCTCGAAGGGGGGAGCCTCCGTTCGATGCTCGATGCGGTCGGCACGATCAGTCCGTCGCAGGCACTCCTGGTGGGCCTGCACACCGCACAGGGTCTGGCCTACGCCCACGACCGGGGTTTCGTGCATCGCGACATCAAGCCGGCCAACCTCCTCTTCGACCGCGACGCCCGGCTCCGGATCGCCGACTTCGGCATCGCCCGTGCCGTGGCCGAGGCGGCGTGGACCGAGCCCGAGGGGGCCCTGGTGGGCACGGCCCGCTATGCCGCCCCCGAACAGGCCTCGGGCACCGTGGTCGATGGGAGGGCCGACGTCTACGGTCTGGCGTTGAGCCTGGTCGAAGCCGTGACCGGTGAGGTACCGATGACCGCACCGACCGCGCTGGCCACCATGTTGCTGCGTCAGGACTGTGATCTCACCGTTTCCGATTCGCTCGGTCCGTTGGGTCCCGTACTCGAAGCCGCCGGATACGCCGACCCGTCCCGGCGAATCGATGCCGCCACCCTGACCCGGCGTCTGCTGGCCGCCGCATCGTCGATGCCGCGGCCGAAGGCCCTGCCCCTGGCGCCGATCGACGTCGACCGTCACGTCGCCGACGCCCGCCGCCGCGACGCGCGTTCCGAGAACGGTCCCTCGGCCGACGAGATCCCGCCCGGGTCGACCGACTCGTCGTGGCTCGACGTCGACCGCGATCGGATCGGACTGGGGGTCGATGACTCCGGACCGGCGCTCGCCCCGGTCCCCGCCCGTCGCCGCTCGGACCACACGACCGATGCCCTGCCCTCGACCGAGACCCTGCCCTCGGGAACCCTGCCCTCGGGAACCCTGCCCTCGGGAACCCTGCCCTCGCGAGAGCCTGCCCTCCGAAGCCTTGGCCGTCGACCACCGCACCGAGCGGCTCGAGGTCATCACCGATGCCCGCCCTGGCGACGAGACCGCACGGACCGCCGCCGAACGCGATGACTCCCAACGTGGCGATGCCGAACGCGGCGATGCCGATGGCGACGACCTGATCGACGTGCCCGACCGGCGTCGGCGCTGGCCGATCCTGGTCCTGCTCGTGGTGCTGATCGGTGGGGCCGCGGTCGCCTACCAGAACCGCGATCTCGCCCCGGGCGCCCTGACCGAGGTCTTCGCCCCGATCACGCACCCGATGGGCACGTTCGTCGGGCTTCCGATCGAGCAGGTCCAGCAGGACATCGACCTCAACAACTGGGTCGCCGAGATCAGCTACACCCGCCAGGACGGTTCCGAGGTCGGCGAGGTGCTGAGCCAGGCTCCCGATCCCGGAACCGAATGGGAAGAGGGCCTCAGTGTGCAGGTCGTGGTGTCGCAGGGACCGGAACTGCGGATCGTGCCCGAGCTGGTGGCGCTCGACCTCGGTGCGGCCCGAGCGGCGCTGACCGACGTGAAGCTGGTCGTGGGGCAGGTCACCACCACCTTCAGCGAGGACGTCCCCCCCGACGTGGTGATGTCGGCATCGGTGGCCGAGGGCACCGAGCTCGAATCGGGGCAATCGGTCGACCTCGAGGTCAGCGGCGGCCCCGAACCACGGCTGCTTCCGCCACTGGCCGGCTCGACCTTCGAAGCCGCCGAGACGACCCTGGTCGGGCTGGGCCTGCTCGTCGAGCGGGTCGACGACTACTCGGTCGACGTGGCCGAGGGGCAGGTGATCGGCATCACCCCGGCCGCGGGTGAATCGGTGCCCCGGGGCTTCACCGTGTCGGTGCTGGTCTCGAAGGGTCGGCCGTACGTGACCGTCCCCGACGTCACCGGGAAACCGGCCGCCGAGGCCGCCGACATCCTCGAGGCCGCCGGCTTCGTCGTGACCGACGTCGAAGGCCGACCCAACGCCGAGGTCCTGGCCACCAATCCGCCGGCCGGCGAGGGCCACCGCCTCGGGACCTCGATCGTGATCTTCACCCGCTGAGCGGGCTGCTCGACCCGTTCGTCACTCGCCGAACAGACGGCCCCGACGGTCCTCGACCGAGAAGGCGTCCTGGTAGTCGAGCAGTGAGGCCCGGATCACGTCTCGGGCATGGTCGACGCCATAGGTGCCGACGACCTCGATCCTGTTCTCGGTCTGGCCCGTGATGTCCATCTTGTAGGTCCCGAAGTAGTGGACCATGCGGTTGACCACCGCGACCGGAAGGTTCTTCAGGTCCTTGGCGTAGTCGAACACGGTGTCACTGGCCAGCAGGGCGACGATCTTGTCGTCGGCCTCGCCGTCGTCGAGGAGCTGGATGCCGCCCACCACCCGCGCCGACAGCACGATGTCGGCCCGGTCGATCCGTTGCTGGGACAGCACGCAGATGTCGAGCGGATCACCATCACCCTGCTCGGCGAGCGGGGTCAGGGCGGCCACCCGGGTCCCGCAATAGGTGCGCGGGATGAAGCCGTACAGCGTCGGGGGAAGGGCCGACGAGCCCTGCGGGCGGTCGACGCGCAGGTAGCCGGTCTGTTTGTCGATCTCGTACTTCACCGCATCGAACGGTGTGATCTCGATATAGGACTCGACGATGTCGGGAGCCTGGTCGCCGACCGGGAGACCATGCCAGGGGTGGGCCCGGAAGCGGTTGAAATTGGTGGCCATGGGGCCCTTTCGTGGAGCGTCGGCGGTCGTCGTCGGATCGGTTCGTATCGGCCGTTGGTGCCGAGCCGTGAACTGCGGGCAGGGAATCGCGGCCCTGGCCCGGGGGGTCAGTCCCGTGCGGTGAGTGCGTCGAGCCGCAGATACATCTCGATCACGTCCTCGGTCGGTTCCTGGCCCTGGAGCACCATGAGCTTCATGACGTCTCCCTCGACCAGGATCTTTCCGCCCAGGAACGAGGCCATCACGGCCTGTGGGTCGCGAGAGACGAAGGCCGCCGTTGCGGTCTGATAGTCGACCGTGATCGTGAGGTCGGGACGATCGATGTGTCCCCGCTCGATGATGATCTCACCGGCGCTGGTGTCGATGTGGCCCTGGATGGGCTCGTCGTGGTGGGGGGACTTGGTGACCACGACGTTCATCCGGATCGGCGCCGGCGGCGGAGGGATTCGGTCGGCGAACTCGGCCCGCAGGGCATGGGCGGCATCGATCCATGCGTCGGTCAGGAAGGCATAAGGGGGACTCGACACGGGCGCTCCTGGAAGATGGCAGTGGTCGGCGGTGCCGGCGTGGGCACCACCAACGGTGAGGCTACCGGCCGAACGGGTTTCGGCCCGATCGATCCCGAGGCGCTACGTTTTGTCCGTGACCAAGACGGGACGAGCACTGCGCATCGAGACGCGCGAACGCAATCCGATGTGGAAGAACCCACCGCTCAAGATCGACATGAGCGAATGCATCAACTGCGACGCCTGCCTCCGCCATTGCCCACCCCAGCTCGGCGCGATCTTCAACCACGACATCGACGTGATCATCATCCCCGAGCTGTGTTCGGCCTGCAACAAGTGCCTCGATCCGTGCCCCGTCGACTGCATCCATCCCGATCCCGACTGGGTGCCCGCCCCCGACGACTGGTGGCAGGAACCCCTCACCGCCGATCCCTACACCTGAGTCGTCGCCCTGCAGAGCAACCCGAACGGTTGGCGACGGTAGGTTGATCGAGTGTCCACACCCCTGACCAGAGACGACGTGGCCGCCGTGGCCAAACTGGCCCTGCTCGACCTCGACGACGCCGAACTCGACACCTACACCGAGCAGCTGGCGGCGATTCTCGAACATGCCGAAGACGTCGAGGCGCTCGACATCGACGACGTGGTGCCCACCCGTCACCCCTATCCCCTGGTGAACGTGTTCCGCGCCGATGTTCCCGAACCGTTCGACCGACGCGACGACGTGCTGGCCAACGCTCCGGCGGCCGAAGACGGACTCTTCCGGGTTCCACCGGCGCTCGGCGGTGAGCAGTGAGCGCCCTCGAACTCGCCGATCGGATCCGATCGGGTGAAACGACCGCGACCGCCGTGCTCGACGACCACCTGGCCCGGATCGATGCTCGCGACGGTGAGATCCATGCGTTCAACCTGGTGGTGGTCGATCGGGCACTCGAGCGGGCCGCCGCCATCGACGCTCGTCTGGCCGCCGGCGAGGACCTGGGCCCGCTGGCCGGGGTGCCGATCGCGGTGAAGGACAACCTCTGTACCGACGGGATCGCCACCACCTGTTCGTCGCGGATCCTCGAGGGCTGGGTGCCGCCGTACGACGCCACCGTGATCGAGCGCCTGGCCGCCGGTGGCACCGTGCTGGTCGGCAAGACCAACCTCGACGAGTTCGCCATGGGCAGCTCCACCGAGAACTCGGCGTTCGGCCCGACTCGCAACCCGCACGACCTCGATCGCGTCCCGGGTGGCTCGTCGGGCGGATCGGCGGCCGCGGTTGCCGCCGGATTCGTGCCGCTTGCCCTGGGTTCCGACACCGGCGGGTCGATCCGTCAGCCCGCGGCGCTGTGCGGGGTCGTCGGCCTCAAGCCGACGTATGGAGCCATCAGCCGGTACGGACTGATCGCCTTCGCCAGCTCGCTCGACCAGATCGGACCGTTGACGGTCGATGTCGCCGATGCCGCCGCCCTCTTCGATCTGATCGCCGGGCCCGACCGCCGCGACACGACCTCGATTCCCCAGCCCCACGCTCCCTGCCTTCCCGAACTCGGTGCCGGGGTCGAAGGGCTTCGGATCGGGGTGATCCGCGAGCTCATGGGCGATGGAATCGAGGGGTTCGAACCGGCCGTGATCGAGCAGACCCGGGCGGCCGCCGCTGCGCTCGAGGCCGCCGGTGCGACGATCGTCGAGGTGTCGGTTCCGTCGGTGGTCTACGGGCTCTCGGCCTATTACCTCATCGCCCCGGCCGAGGCGTCGTCCAATCTGGCCCGCTACGACGGTGTGCGGTACGGCCTGCGGGTCGACGGCGCCAACACGGCGGCCATGATGGCGGCCAGCCGGACCGCCGGATTCGGCGCCGAGGTGAAGCGACGCATCATGCTCGGAACCTACGCCCTGTCGGCCGGCTACTACGACGCGTTCTACGGCAAGGCGATGAGAGTGCGAACCCTGATCATCGACGACTTCGCCCGAGCCTACGAGCAGGCCGACCTGCTGCTGTCGCCCACCTCACCGACGGTCGCCTTTCCGATCGGTGCCACCGAAGACCCCCTCAGCATGTACCTCAACGACGTGTGTACGATCCCCTCGAACCTGGCCGGGCACCCGGCGATCTCGGTGCCCTTCGGCACCGGTGATCACGGCCTGCCGGTCGGGGTACAGCTCCTCGGACCCCTTCTGAGCGAGCCCACCATGTTCCGGGCCGCTGCCGTGGTCGAAGCGGCCGCGCCCGTCACCCGGGCGGAGGTTGCGTCATGACCGATCACGCTCCCTCGATCAATCCGGTTTCGGCAACGACCCTGTCGGCCTACCGGGTCGACAGCGATGTCGCCCCCGAAGACCACGGCATCGAAGGTTGGGACATCGTCATCGGTCTCGAGGTCCACGTCGAGCTGGCCACGCAGACCAAGATGTTCTCACCGGCCCCCAACCGCTTCGGCGCCGAGCCGAACACCAACGTGCATCCGGTCTGCCTCGGACTCCCCGGCACGCTGCCGGTGGTCAACGAGAAGGCGGTCGAGCTGGCGATCCGCCTCGGGCTGGCCCTGAACTGCACCGTCCAACGGTGTGTGTTCGCCAGGAAGAACTACTTCTATCCCGACATGCCCAAGGACTACCAGATCTCGCAGTACGACCAACCCCTCAACGCCGAGGGTTGGCTCGAGCTGCCGAGTGGCCACCGGGTCGGCATCGAGCGGGCCCATCTCGAAGAGGACACCGGCAAGTCCACCCACGTGGGCACGTCGGGCCGGATCCACGATGCCGGGTACAGCCTCGTCGACTACAACCGGGCCGGCGTCCCGCTGCTCGAGATCGTGTCTCGTCCCGATGTTCGTGGCCCCGAAGAAGCCAAGGCCTTCGTCGACGAGCTCCGGTCGATCATCGTGGCCGTCGGTGCCTCCGACGGGAAGATGGAGGAAGGCTCGCTTCGAGTCGATGCCAACGTCTCCGTTCGCCCGGCCGGCTCTGACGAACTCCGGACCCGCTGCGAGATCAAGAACGTGAACTCGCTGCGTTCCCTCGGTCGGGCCATCCAGTACGAGGCCCAGCGCCATGTCGACCTCTACGCGTCGGGCGACCGCCCCCGTCAGGAAACGCGGCACTGGGACGAAGAGGGCGGTCGCACCGTCGCCGGGCGGGTCAAGGAGGACTCCGACGACTACCGCTACTTCGACGACCCCGATCTCGTGGGGATCGACCCGTCGGTCGAGTACGTCGAGTCGATTCGAGCCGCCCTGCCGATGCTCCCGGCCGAGCGTCGTCATCGCCTGATCGACCTGGGTGCGACACCGGCCACGGCTGCCATCGCCGTCGATCGTGGCCTCGACGATCTCGCCGTCGCTGCGGTCGACGCCGGTGGCGCCGTCGATCGTGTGATGACCCATGTTCAGAACAACCTGGCCGTTGCCGGTGCCGATCGGCTGGATCCGGCGTCGTTGGCCGAACTCGTCACCCTCGAGGTGACCGGCGCCCTGACCGCCACCCAGGCGAAGCAGGTGTTGGCCGAGATGGTCGAGCACGGTGGCTCGCCGGCCGACATCGCGGCAGCCAGAGGGTTCGAGGCACTCGACACCTCCGAGCTCGACGGCATCCTCGACGCCATTCTCGACGCCAATCCGGACGAGTGGCAGCGTTATCGGGCCGCCGACGACGCCGTTCGCGGAAAGCTCCAGGGATTCTTCGTCGGGCAGGTGATGAAAGCCACGAAGGGCCAGGCCGACGGCAAGGTCGTGAACCAGCTCCTCCGGGCGAAGGCAGCGGGCTGACCCTCTGATCCACGACCGATGGCCGGCTTCCCCTCCGGTGCCGGCTTCACCTACTCTGGCCCGACGCTGAGACGGACGAGTCGGCTGGCCGAGGATGGTGGAGGGTGTATTTCAAGATCTTGGGATCGTCGGTCACGGCCACCGACGACGACACCAATCCGATCGATCTCGGCGGGATCAAGCAGCAGACGGTGCTGGCGGCCCTGCTCCTGGCCAAGGGGCAGGTCCTGTCGAATGACCGGATCATCGACGCCGTCTGGGGCGAGCGACCGCCGGCCAAGCCACATGTGACGTTGCGGTCCTACATCAGCCATCTTCGTCGCGTGCTCGAACCAGAACGGGCGGCCGGTGGCCGAAGCCAGCGAATCGTGACCCGCGCCCCGGGCTATGCGATGTCGATCGAACCGGCCGAGTTGGACGCCTGGCAGTTCGAGGTCGAGGTCGACTCGGCCAACGACCTCCTGGCCCGACGCGAACCGGCCGCGGCTCTCGACGCCGTCGATCGGGCCATGGCCCGGTGGCCTCGGGGCGGTCTCGGCGACGGCGTTCTGGAACCGTTCGCCGACGACGTGACCCGGCTCGTGGAGATCCATCGGCTGGCCAGACGGATTCGCCACGAAGCCCTCTTGGCTCTCGGTCGGCACGACGAGGCGATCCCCACCCTCGAGGCGGCGGTCGTCGCCGAGCCCTACGACGAAGGGGTCCGGGGTCGGCTCATGGTGGCGCTCTATCGGGCCGGCCGCCAGGCCGAGGCGCTCGAGTGCTACGAGGCCGGCCGCACGATCCTGCGCGACGACCTCGGACTCGAGCCCTCACCCGAGCTGCGCTCGCTCGAGGCACGAATCCTGCGAAACGATCCCGAACTCGACTGGGCGGAGTCCGAGCCCCAGGGTCGGCCGGTTCCTCCCTCCCGACGGCCGCCCCTCGGGCGTGAGCTCGAGGCCGAGGCGATCGCGCTGGCACTCGGCCGCTCGCTGGCCGGCAACGGAGGCTCGCTCGTCGTCGTGTCCGGAGAGCCTGGCATCGGCAAGTCGACGCTCATCCGTCATTCGGTGGAGACGGCCCGGGCCATGGGGTACGCCGTCGCCGTCGGACGATGCCACGACGGATCGGACGACACCACCCTCTTCCCCTGGACCACGGCGTGGCGCGACCTGGTCGGGCGGCTCGACGACGAGGAACTGGCCTTCGTCGTCGGTTCCTTCGGTCCGGTCCTCACCCAGATCCTGCCCGAGATCGGGCAACGGCTCGGTCTCCACGAAGAACGCACCACCGACCGGTTCACGCTCTTCGACTCGGTCGTCCGAACGGTCCGTCACGGATCGCAGATCCGACCGGTGCTCATCGCCATCGAAGACCTGCACTGGGCCGATGAGAACTCCCTGCGGCTCCTGGCCCTGGCCGCAGAATCCCTCGTCGACGCCCCGGTGGTGCTGATGGCCAGCTGGCGCGACACCGAGGCCGTCAGCGACCTGGTCGGTGGTCTGCTGGAGGAGATCGGTGCCAAGGCCGGTGCAACCCGTTTCGCCCTGGCCGGCCTCGAGGCCCGGGCGGTGGGCGAGATCATGGGCGAACTGGGATTGGTCGACGACGAGTTGGCGGCCGACCTCGTGTCTCGAACCGGGGGGAACCCCTTGTTCATCGCCGAGATGCTCCGGTCGTTCCAGGCAACCGGCACCCTGGCGCCGTCGGATACCGTCCGCGACGCCATCCACGGGCGGATGCGCCGCCTGCCGAAGGGAACCACCGAGTCGCTCACGGTCGCGGCGCTGTGTGTCGATGCCTTCAGCGAGACGACGTTGGCTGCGGTGCTGGACCTCGACGAGGACACGGTGCTCGATCAGCTCGAAGCGGCCCTTGCGGCCAAGATGATCGAAGAGGACCCCGGTGACGGTGATCGGTTCTGGTTCGTGCACGATCTCTTCGCCGAGACGCTCAGCGAACGACTGTCGGCGCCGCGCCGAAGCCGGTTGAACACCCGTCTCGGTCTGGTGCTCGAATCCGAGCGGGCGCCGGCGGCCCAGCTCGCGCACCATTTCCTCCGCGGTTCTGGATCCGAGGCGGCACAGAAGGGAGCCGAGTACGCGCTCGAAGCCGCCGTCGGCGCCTCCCGGCTCTTCGACTACGACACCGCCCAGCGATTGCTCGAGGCGGGGATCGTGGCGGCCGAGACCGTCGATGACGATGCATTGCTGGCCGATCTCCTCCTCGAACTGGTGCAGGTCCGGAAACACACGGCGCAGCCTCCGGCCGTCCACGAGACCGCGATCCGAGCGTTCGAGGTTGCCCGTCGGACCGGTGACGTGCGGCGAATGACCAAGGTGACCATCGCCTTCGAGGGCTCGTCAGCGCTCTCCAACGAGGACACCGACCCGACCTGGCTCGGCTACTGGTGCCCCCCGGGTGTGATCATCCCGATGATCGAGCAATGTCTCGAGAAACTGCCGGTCGACGATCCGTACGTGCCCGTGCTGTGGACCGCACTGGCGTTTCAGCATTTCGGGGAGTTCGACGACATCGCCGCCGTCGACCGTGCCTCCTCGGCCGCTGTCGAGTCGGCTCGACTCCAGAATTACCCGCCCCAGCTGTCGTTGGCGCTCCATCAGCGCCAGAACGCGCTGCTCCGAGTGCTCGATCTCGAGGCTCGCTCCGCGCTGCTCGACGAATGCATCGCCAATGCCGACGGACAGCGCCACCCGATGCAGACCGTGGCCGCCCTCCGGGCTCGAACGGTGCTGGCACTGGATCGTCACGACCTACACGGGGCCAGGAAGGAACTGGCACTCGCCCGGTCGGTGGCGGAGACCTCGGGACGAGCCCTGGCCCTGATGAATGCCGAAGTCGGCGAAGTCGCCCTGCTGCTGTTGCAGGGGCACCTCGACGAGGTCGAGCAGCGCATCGACGAGGCGTTTGCCCGCTACGAGCGCTTCGGCGACGTCATGCTCGACCAGTTCGGCATGCAGCTCTCGGCGTTGTGGCGAGAACGGAACCGACATCCCGAGATCCTCGAATTGCTCGAGTACAAGATCTCGGGATATCCCGGGCCGGCCTTCTCGGCGCCCTATGCCGTGATCTTGAGCGAGATGGGGCGCCTCGACGAGGCGGCCTCCATCGTTGCGGGTTTCACCCCAACGGAGCAGACCTCGGGTGGTGAACCGATCCTGCAGTTCCTGACCCAGAGCTTCTTCGCCGAAGCGGCGGCGAATCTCGGCGATCGGATCCTGGCCGAACGGATGCTGCCGGTGATGTCGGCCGCTCGCCGCCGGATCGTGTCCGTCTACGACGGAATCCTGCTGCTCGGCTCCGGTTCGCTGTTCGTCGGCCGCCTCCAGCTGGTGCTCGGGCAATGGGACGAAGCGGAACGCCTGCTCGACGAAGCAGAGGAACACCACCGGGAGCTGGATGCCCACCCCGCCAACGTTCGGGTGTCGTTGGCTCGGGCCGATCTCGGCGTCCGACGTGACGACCGTTCCGCCGTTCGGCGGGCGCTGGACGATGCCGAGCGATGGTCGGTCCGGGCCGGTCAGCGGTGGCAGATCGAGCACTGGCTCGCCGCCAACCCCGGCTGGGTCTGAGAGACCATCGGGGAGTCCGGCGGTGCTGGCGGTCGGAGTTCGCTCCTGCGGGTGGCCCATCGGACTCGAACGTCCGGATGACCGGACCAATGGGCTCTGGCCAGGTTCAACGATTTCTCAACACCGGCTCGGCATGATGGGAACGGTCCATCGACGGCGGTTTGAGGGAAACGCCGAGGGTGGTCTTCACCACACGGAGAATCGGATTCGACGGTCGGCGCGCCACGTGAGGGAGGCCGTCGAATCCGATCGTGTGTACCCGAGTTTCGGCGGACCGGTCGGACGTTCCGCCCGACAGAGGGTCAGGGAAGGGTCGTTTCGAGCCAGCGATCGCTGCGCCAGCGGACGTGGAGGCCGATCGCCCGGGCGGCCATGAAGACACCGAGGGCCAACCACAGCCAGGTCAGGCCCAGGCCGCCCACCAACACCAGGATGGCCAGCGCCACGAACAGGGTGGCGGCCGCCACCATGGTGACGGCCAGATAGCTCAGATCACCGGCCCCGATGAGGATGCCGTCGAGCGCGAAGACATGGCCGTTGAGCGGTTGCTGCAGGGCGACCAGCACCAACAGGCTCGACACCAGGCCGGTCACGGCGACGTCGTCGGAGAAGACCGACGCGATCGGGCCACGGAACACCACCACGATGATCGCCGCCACGGTGCCGACACCGATGTCGATCTCGATCATGCGCCGAGTCGCCGCCTTCGCCTGGCCGACGTCGCCGGTGCCGAGCCATCGTCCGGTCAGTGCCTGTCCGGCGATGGCCACCGCATCGAGGGCCAGGGCCAGGGTCCCCCAGATCTGCAGTGCCACCTGATGGGCGGCGACCTCGGTCGACCCCATGCGGCTGGCCACCAGGACCGACAGCGTGAACGAGCCCCGCAGGGCGGCCGTCCGCAGGATCAGGGCACGCCCGGCCTTGGCCAGGGAGAGCATCGTCGCCCCGTGCGGAGCGAACGACGACCCGGTCCTGCGAATCCAGCGCAGCAGCACCGTCACGGCGACCCCGGCCGTGAGACCCTGCGCGATCACCGTGGACAGTGCCGATGCCCCGACCCCGTATCCGAAGCCGAAGATCAGGATCGACTCGAGCACGAGATTGATCATTGCGCCCCCGACCGCCAGGGCCAGCGGCGTACGAGTGTCCTGCCGGCCGTGGAAGGCGCCACCGGCTGCCAGCAGGATCAGCATGAAGGGGAAGCCGGCGATCGAGATCGTGAGGTATCGGCGGGCGTGGCCGAACACCTCGGGATCGGACCCGAAGGTCCGCAGGAGCGGCTCCCGAACGGTGAAGAGCAGGACTCCACCGATCACGCCGAGGAGGAGGGCCAACCACAGTCCCTGGAGCGAACGCGCCGCCGCCTCGGGTTCCCGGCCGGCGCCGATGAGCCGGGCCACGGGCCCAGTGGTCCCGTAGGCCAGGAAGATGAGCAGCGAGTGCAGGGTCAGGAGCACGGTCGACGCAAGCGCCAGGCCGGCCAGTTGGGCCGTGCCCACATGACCGATGATGGCCGTGTCGGCCAGCACGTAGAGCGGTTCGGCCACCAGCGTGCCGAGCGCGGGCACGGCCAGCCGGGCGATGTCGGCGTCGTGCTCGCTCCGCAGTGAGGGGAAGCCGCTCAGGCGACGTCCATTCGGTCGAGCCACCAGGCGGTGACGCCGACGGCGAGGATGGGCACCGCCAGGGGCACGATCACCCCGGTGGTCATCGCCCGTTCGGCCAGGGGGAGCTCCACGTCGGTCAGGCGGGCCAGCACCGACGCCGGATACGTGTTGATCGAGAGCTTGGCCGCTCCTGCGCCGACGCGGGCCACGAAGAGTTCCCAGATGAAGAGATAGGCCAGTCCGATCACGAGGGCCCGGCGAACCATCAGCCCGAGCATGACGAAGACTCCCGTGTAGGCGATCGCGGCCAAGCCGTTGGCCAGGCCGGCGGCCACGGCCGTCGAGGCATCGCGACTGGTGAGGAAGGCGGTGATCGACAGCGGGATCACGGTGGCCGGCACGGCGACCGTGAGCGCACTGAGCCAGGCTCCGCCGGCGATGGCCCACCGTGACGAGGGACGATGCCACAGGTAGACGAGCGTTTCGTCGGCAACGAGGTCGCCGAGGGCCGAACTGGCCAGGACCAGTGACACGATCGGTGTCATCAGGGCCAGGCCGAACACCGAGGCGAAGCGAACGCCGACGTCGACGGCGTCCACGGCCTCGACTGCTTGTCCGGTCACGAAACCGATGAGGAGCGCGAAACCCGACAGTACGGCGATCAACACCAGACGTCCTGCCGTCAGTTGATGCCGGAGGAACAGTCGGTAGAGCGCAGCGAGCGCGGTCATGCTCGGTTCCCGACCAGGTACCGGAACACGCTCTCGAGGTCGTCGTCGAGCGGGGTGACCTCCGTGAGGCGCTGGCCCAGCTCGCGGGCGAAATGGGGCAGGTAGCGGCGGAAGTCGGTGGCCGAGGTGGTGGTGACCTCGGCCCGGTCGGGGCCATGGAGGGAGACACCGGTGATGACCCCGGCCTGGAGCAGTGCTGCGGTCAGCCGACGAACGTCATCGGCGACGACGCGGATCCGCATCGGCTGGTCCTCCATGAGCCGGCGGATACCCCGGAAGTCGCCTTGAGCCGCCAATCGACCGTGGGCGATGACCACGACGTGCGAGCCGAAGCGCTCGACCTCTTCGAGGACGTGCGACGAGATCAGGATGGTCTTGCCACGATCACCCAGACCATGGACGAGCTCGGTCATGTTGCGTCGCTGGCGGGGATCGAGCCCGTTGAGCGGTTCGTCCATCATCAACACCAGGGGGTCGTGCACGAGTGCCTGGGCGATCTTGACCCGCTGCCGCATTCCCTTCGAGAAGGTGCCGAGACTTCGGTCGAGGTCGGGATCCATCTCGGTGACGAGGAGCGCGTCCCGGGCCCGCTCGGTCGGGTGGTCGAGCCCACTCAGCACGGCGGCGAGGCGGACCACGTCGAGCGCGGTTTCGCGCTCGAAGACTCCATCCTGCTGGGGTACCAGCCCGATCCGGCCTCGTGCCGCGGCATCGCGACGAGGGTCGCCGCCGGCAACCCAGACCTTGCCGCTGGATGGATTGGCCTGACCCGACAGCAGGCGGAGCAGGGTGGACTTCCCCGCCCCGTTGGGACCCAGCAGGGCGGTGACCCCCGGCCCGATCGCCAGGGAGATGTCGCTGACGGCCACCAGACCGGCGAACGACTTCGAGACGTCGTAGGCGACGATCGTCGCATCGTGCGGTGGCCACGACTCGGACGGTGCCGGGGGCAGGGGGGAAACGGTCGGCTCGGTGTGGGTCATCGCCGCACCAGCAGCTTCCGATAACGGAACCAGATGAAGGCCACCGACAGAGCGATCCAACCCAGCCAGGCGGCCCAGAGCGTCCAGGTCGGGTTGTCGGTGTAGGGGTTCCAGATCCCGATCTCGCCGTGGATGCGGAAGATGATCTCACGGGGGAGGTTCGGCAGGTTGAACAGGCGGATCACCGCCGGCAGGTCGGCTTCGTCGACCAGCACGTCGGACACGATGGCCGAACCGGGGAAGAGCGCCAGCACGGTCGCGGTCGCGACGGCGGCCCGATCGGTGATCGACGCGATCGCCAGGGCGACCGCCGCGAACAGGACGCCCATCACGAGCGACGACACCACGATCTCGAAGAGCGTCCGCATCCACTCGACGAACCCGTCGGGTCCGACGGACTCGAGCGAATAGGCGATGAGCGTCAGGAGCGGAGGGCCGAGGGTCACGAGCAGGAGCAGGCCCAGGACGGTCAGTGCCTTGCCCAAGAGATAGGTCGGCCGGTTCAGCGGCGACGACAGATACACACCGAGCAGACCGGTCCGCCGGTCCTTGCACAGCAGTTCGGGGGCGATGAAGCCGGCGAAGAGGTAGATGGCGGCGATGACGTAGTTGTAGTAGCCGGCATAGGACGGGAGGAAGTCCCGGAACTCGTCCGAGTCCGACGGGATCAGGGCCGAGATCCCGATGAACGCCGCCGCCGGGAGGTACGCCGCGATGATGGTGGCGAAGGGGAAGACCTTGTAGCGGAACGACCGACCGAGCCCGAGGGCGTCACGCATGCTGTGGACCATCAGGCTGCGCATGGCCCCGCCCAGCCCACCCCGTGGGCCGTCGTAGCGTCGGTAGCCCTGGTCGTAGATCTGCGCCTCGGCGGTCATGCGCCGACCTCGTGAGCGCTGGGGTGCGGTGCCGGCACGTGGGGGTCGAGGGTCTCCTCCAGAAAGATGTCTTCCAGGGAACGGCCCTTGCGTGACAGCCGGACGATGCCGCAGTGGCAGTCGACGGCGATATCACGCACGGCGTCGTAGATGTCGACGCCGGTTCCGGTCGCGGGTTCGGTGACGACCAGCTGACGGGCATTCGCGGCGACGGTGAAGCCCTGCTCGCGTAGCTGCTCTGCAGCCTGCGCGATCCAGCCGTCGTCGCCGTCGAGTTCGACATGGAGGCCGGTCGACGTCCCCATCAGCGACTCGAGCGACCCCGAGGCCAACGTCCGTCCGTCGCCGATGATCACGGCGGCGTCGCAGATGCGTTCGACTTCGTCGAGCAGGTGCGACGACAGGATCACGTTGATCCCGAAGTCTCGGGCCACGCCGGCGATCAGGTCGAGCATCGCGTCACGCTGGATCGGATCGAGCCCGTCGGTCGGCTCGTCGAGGAGCACGAGATCGGGGTCGTGGGCGATCGCCTGGGCCAGCTTGACCCGCTGCCGCTGGCCGGTCGACATCGTGCCCATGGGACGGAACCGCTCCTCGCCCAGCCCCACCAGCCACAGGGCATCGCTGGCTCGGGTGACGGCTTCGTTGCGGGGGAGTCCGTGCAGTTCGGCGACGTGGCGGACGAAATCGGCCGCCCGCAGATCGGGCGGGAGCGTGTGATGCTCGGGCGAGTAGCCCAGATGCTGGCGCACCATCGCCCCGTCGGTCCACGGATCCTTGCCGAGCACCCGCAACGATCCGCCGCTGACCGGATGGAGTCCGATGATCATGCCGAGCAGGGTGGTCTTGCCGGTGCCGTTGGCCCCCAGGAGCCCGGTCACCCCGGGTTCGATCGTGAAGTCGACGTCGTCGAGGGCGACGTGGGCGCCGTAGCGCTTCTGCACGTGGTCGGCGTGCACCAGGGCGGTGGTGCTCCGATCGAGCTGGGTGGTGGCGGACACTGGCCGCGAGTCTCGCAGTTCGGCGGGCCGTTGCGACGTCGGTGGCGGAGATCTCGTCGCCCGTCGGCGCCGGTGACGCCGTACCACCGAAGTCGACGAATGACACGGTTCGATTCGGGTCGTGGTCGGCCACACTGGAGGACTCCATGGCTGCTTCCACGCTTCGATTGCGACCCTGGCAACGGCAGGCCCTCGACCGATACCTCGAATCCGAGGGACCGGACTTCCTCGCCGTCGCCACGCCCGGAGCGGGCAAGACCACCTTCGCGCTCACTGCGGCCCGGCTGACCCTGCCGGGCCTGACGGGTCGGCTCATCATCGTTGCCCCCACCCGGCATCTCAAGGAGCAGTGGGCCGATGCGGCCGAACGGTTCGGACTGGTGCTCGACACCGAGTGGAATCCGAGCGGGGGACTGCCGTCCGACGTTCACGGGGTCGTGACCACCTATCAGCAGGTCGGCTCGTCGGCCCTCGCGTTCCGATCGTTGGCCGAGGGAGGGTTCGTGATCCTCGATGAGATCCACCATGCCGGCGAGGAGCGATCGTGGGGCGATGGCGTCGGGGTCGCGTTCGCCGGTGCCGCCCGGCGACTGGCGCTGTCGGGCACCCCGTTCCGGAGTGACACGCGCTCGATCCCGTTCGTCCGCTACGAATGGGACCAGGTCGTTCCCGACATCGAGTACGGCTACGGCGATGCGCTGTCCGATGGTCGCGTCGTTCGCCCCGTGTTCTTCCCCCGCTTCGGTGGGCACATGGAATGGGTGGCTCCGGACGGGGCCGAGGTCGCCGCCGGTTTCGACGACGAGCTGGCCCGGACCCAGGCCAACCAGCGGTTGCGGGCGGCGCTGTCCCTCGAGGGGGAGTGGCTGCCGTCGGTCGTCGGGCACGCACACGATCAGCTCATGAAGATCCGGCAGACGCACACCGGCGCCGGCGGGCTGGTGATCGCCATGGACCAGGAACATGCTCAGTCCATTGCGGCCCTGCTCCGCCGACGGTTCGGGGTGCAGCCGACGATCGCCGTGTCCGATGACCCCCAGGCTTCGCGCAAGATCACCGAGTTCTCCGACGGCAGCAGCGAGTGGATCGTCGCCGTTCGGATGGTGTCCGAAGGTGTCGACATCCCTCGCCTCCGGGTCGCCGTGTATGCGACGACCACGACCACCGAGCTGTTCTTCCGCCAGGCCGTGGGCCGCATCGTCCGCTGGACCCGGGGAGAGGGCCGGCAACGGGCCTACCTCTTCATGCCCGATGATCCTCGCCTGCGGTTCTACGGCGAATCCATCGCCGAGGCTCGCCGCCATCTGTTGCGCAAGAAGGAAGACGACGAGTCGAGTGAGTTCGACGACGGCGACGTCGACGAGGTCTCGGAGGAACCGGCCGAGGAACAGCTGTCGCTGTTTGCGGTGCTGTCGGCCACGGTGGGATCGGCCGACCACGGCGAAGACATCTTCGACGACGGCGACGATCACGATCACGACGACGGGGACCACGAGGAGTTCGAACAGCCCGAGCTGTTCATCGACCTCCAGCGCCTTCCACCGCCGGGGCCGGGACCGATGGTGCTGGTCTCGCGTCGTGACCGTGATCGACTACGCGAGCAGAACGCCGAGATCGTACGGGAGCTCGTGTCGTTGACGGGGAAGACACACGCCGCGGTCAACGCCGAACTCAATCGCCTGTCGGGCGTCGAACGGGTCTCGGCGGCGACGGCGATGCAACTGGGGAAGCGGGCGAAGGCCGGTCAGGATCTGTTGGCCAAGGAACACAAGCGTCGACGGATGGCCCGCTTCGTGTGACCGGTCGGACGCCGCCCCTCGGTCCCGACCGAACATGGTTCGTTCGGATCAATCGCCGCGATGGGCCTCAAGTTCGACCCCCGGCAATGCCGTTGGCCTCTGCGAAGACAAGAAGACGAGATGTTGATCCGCTTGGTCGTAATCCTGGTCGCCTGACCTTGCGGGGAATCAGTGGCGAACCCCGCGTCTGTCAACCGCTCACCGGAGTTCTCCCTGATGTTCTCGTCGCCTTCTTCATCGCATCGAGCGATCGTTCGCCTCGTCGCTCTGCTCACCGCCACGATGATGATCGTGGTGGTCGGCGCCGCTCCTGCTTCGGCCGGTCGGGGTCCGAAGACCTCGAAGAAGGACCGCTCGGCACAGACGTCGTCGCAGTCGGTCGGCGCCCTTCCCACCTGGACGACCCCGGTCGCGACGACCACCCCTGCGATCACGCTGACCCCGGAGGTCACGACGAGTCCGGTGGTCTCGTCGTCCCGGACGGTGGCCCCGAGTCTCGGATCCATGACGGCGGTGGTCGATCAGATCGGCGCCCGTGCGCTCTGGGAGCGGGGATTCACCGGACGTGGGGTCCACGTCGCCGTCATCGACACCGGGGTCGCACCGGTTCCGGCATTGACGGGTGCGGACAAGATCGTCGCCATGGTCGACCTCTCGTTCGAAGCCGGTGTGCCCGAAGCCGTCTACCTCGACACCAACGGGCACGGCAGCCACATGGCCGGCATCATCGCCGGCCGCACCCCGGGAGCCGACCCGACGAATCAACGGTCCGACGATTTCCTGGGCGTGGCCCCCGACGCCGGCATCGTCAGCGTCAAGGTGGGCGACAACACCGGCGCCGTGGACGTCTCGCAGGTGATCGCGGGAATCGACTGGGTCATCGAGCACAAGGACCGTGACGGGCTGAATGTCCGGGTCCTGAATCTCTCGTACGGGACCGACAGCCTCCAGAGCTACCAGATCGATCCACTGGCCCATGCGGTCGAGCGGGCGTGGGACGCCGGGATCGTCGTCGTGGTCGCGGCCGGGAACGAGGGCTGG
The DNA here is from genome assembly GCA_963700755.1 of uncultured Acidimicrobiales bacterium. Taxonomy (GTDB): domain Bacteria; phylum Actinomycetota; class Acidimicrobiia; order Acidimicrobiales; family SZUA-35; genus JBBQUN01. Next base: position 524,097 of record CAVOYW010000008.1, on the reverse strand, counting down.
TCGAGTCGTGCGGGGTTGGCGAATCCGGCCCATGACCCCTTCGTGATCGCGGTCGGTGGGGCCGAAGCCACCGACAAGGGATTCGCGATTCCGAGTTGGACCAGCACGGCTCAGCTGGTCACCAAGACCGTGGACGGTGCCTCGACCGAATCGCTGTGGGACGACTACGCGGTCTTCGGGATGACCGGCTACACGGGCCGTCTCCCGGATCTGATCGCTCCCGGGGCACATATCGAGAGCCTGCGGGTGCCCGGGTCCCGGGTGGCCATCGAGCACCCCGAGGGGATGGTGTCGGAGGAGATCCTGAAGGGTTCCGGAACCTCACAATCGGCGGCGGTGGTCACCGGCGCCGTTGCCCTGCTGCTCGACGCCCGTCCTTCGCTCACGCCCGACCAGGTCAAGCAGTTGCTGATTGGCGGCGCCCAGCCGATCCCGTATGCCGTTCCGATCGCCCAGGGCGCGGGGGTGCTCGACATCGCCGCCAGCGTGGCCCTCCCGACTCCCGGGGATGCCGTGCAGACCTGGCCCCGTTCGACCGGCACGGGATCGCTCGAGGCGGCACGGGGCAGCCAGCACGTCGTGGTCGACGGCGTCGAGATCGTTGGTGAGGTCACGGTCACCGGCGCCCCGTGGACGGGTTCGAGTTGGACGGGTTCGAGTTGGACCGGTGGTTCGTGGACCGGTTCGAGTTGGACGGGTGCGTCCTGGATGGGATCGAGCTGGGCGGGTTCGTCGTGGACGGGTGCGTCCTGGGCGGGCTCGAGTTGGATGGGTTCGTCGTGGACGGGTGCGTCCTGGATGGGATCGAGTTGGACGGGTTCGTCGTGGACGGGTTCGTCGTGGACGGGTTCGTCGTGGACGGGTTCGTCGTGGGCGGGTTCGTCGTGGGCGGGTTCGTCGTGGGCGGGTGTCTCCTGGGCTTGAAGGTCGACCGGGTCGGGCACCGATCGTGGGCCGGCCTCGACAGCGTCGCCAGGGGGTGGAAGGCTCCGACGATGAGCGAGACACCGACCCTGCCGACCGAACCGCCTGTCATGTTCCGTCAGTGGCAGGTCGGTGCGGTGCGGGTCACCGAGGTCGTCGAGATGGCAACCGTCTCGGCCATCCACTTCATCCTGCCCGACGCCACGGCCGAGAACCTGCTCGCCATTCCGTGGGCCCAACCGCACTACGTGTCACCCGAGGGCAAGGGCCGGATGACCATTCGCAGCCTCGTCGTCGAGAGCGAGGGCCGGACGATCGTCGTCGACACCTGCCTCGGGAACGACAAGCAGCGGGCCATCGAGGTGTGGTCGAACCGGTCGGGCCCCTTCCTCGAGGATCTGACCGCCGCCGGGTTCCCGCCCGAGTCGATCGACTTCGTCCTGTGCACGCACCTGCACGTCGATCATGTCGGCTGGAACACCCGCCTGGTCGACGGTGCGTGGGTGCCGACCTTCCCCAACGCCCGCTACCTGTTCGGTGAGACCGAGTGGGCCCACTGGTCGGCGAGCTCCGTCGAGGACGACGTCGTTCTGATGGCCGACTCGGTGCGCCCGGTCATCGAGGCCGGACTGGTCGATCTGGTCGGGACCGACCACCGACTCACGTCCGAGTTGTCACTCGAGCCGACACCGGGGCACACGCCGGGCCATGTGAGTCTGCGAATCCGCTCCGAGGGGGCCGAGGCGGTGATCACCGGCGACCTGTCGCATCATCCCTGTCAGCTGGCCCATCCGGAATGGGGGAGCAGCGCCGACGTCGACCGCAGGCAGTCCGAGGCGACCCGGCGGGCATTCTTCGCAGCGAACGCCGACCGGGACGTCCTGGTCCTCGGTACCCACTGGGAGCCGTGCGCCAACCACCTCTTCACCGACGGCCAGGCCTACCGACCCGAACCCGTCTGAGACCCGTCGGCCCGACCCGGGGCCGATCAATCGCCGCCGTCGGTGCCGTCGTCGGTCGTCCGGTCGACGGGGTGGTGTCGGTGCAGGAACCCGACCATCCGGTCCCAGGCAAGGTCGGCTGCGTCGTGGTCGAAGGTCTCACCCTCTTCGAAGAACCAGTGGGACGTCCCGGGATACAGGTGGAATTCGGTGTCGTTGTCGCCGAGTCGGATGAAGGCCTCGGTGGTGATCCGATCCTCTTCGCTCACGAGGTGGTCGTGCTCGGCGTAGTGGCCCTGGAACACGGCCTGGGCTCGATCGAAGTCGATCGACTGGGCGCCGTAGAACGACACCACGGCCCGCACCGTGTCCGACGACCTGGCGGCGAGCCACAGGGCCAGGGATGCGCCCATCGACAAACCGACGACCGCGATGGGTTCGTCGTCCCCCGCGGCCGCCCGTTGCAGCACGCCGGTCGAAGCCAGGATCAGCCCCGACAGCTCGTCGGCGTCGAGGTCGGCCAGGGCTCGTTCCCCCTCGTCGGGTGTGGCCGGCGTCTCGCCGTGGAGCAGATCGGGGGCCAGTACCGTGTAGCCCTCGTCGGACAGTCTCCGACACAAGTCCCGCACCCAGTCGTTGAGACCCCACCACGAATGCAGCACCAGAACACCAGGGCCCCGTTGGCCGCTCTCGGGGCCGACGAAGAATGCCTCACCTGCGGGACGCGCCATGAGGGTCGACCCTACCCCTGCGCACCTCCGGCCTCCGCACTTCCTACGCTGTTGGTTGTGAGAGGTCCGCTGGGGTGGTTGCGTGCGGCGTGGAGCTTCGTGTTCGACGTCGCCAAGCACTGGTATTACGGCGGTCTCGGCGACCTCGCAGCCGGTGTCACCTTCTGGATTTTCCTCACCCTCCCCGCTGCGGTGCTGGCCCTGGTGTCGGCTCTCGGTTGGCTGGGGAGCATCGTCGGCACCGGCCTACGCGACGACGTTCGGGCCGATGCACTCAACTTCGCCGAGCGTCTGTTCGGGACCAACGTACCCGAGGTCGAACGCACGATCAGCGAACTGTTCGAACAGCAGAACTCCAGCCTCGTCACCTTCTCGTTGCTGCTCGCGTTCTGGACGATCAGCCGTGGATTCGCCGGACTGATCCGGGCGCTCGATGACGTCTACGACGTCGACGACGGCCGAACCTGGTACTACACCCGGGTCGTCGCCCTGGTCCTGGGAATCGGCACGCTGCTGATCGTGGCGGCGATCGCCCTGCTCGAGGTGTTCGTGTGGTCCCGATACGACGTGCCCCTCGAGGCGACCGTCCGCACGATCGTCTCGATCATCATCTTGCACCTGTGGGCCGTGTCGATCTACCACTTCGGCCCGTCGGTGCGAACCAAGTGGCACTGGGACCTGCCCGGGGCACTCGTTGCGGCATCGATGTGGTGGGCCCTCACGATCGGCTTTGGCTACTACGTCGACCTGAGTTCGGCCGGAAGCGACGTGCTCGGCGCCATCGGTGCCTTCATCCTGGGTCTGACCTGGGTCTGGCTGGCGGCCCAGGTCCTGCTGATCGGTGCCGCGGTCAACTCGATCCTCGGGACCCGTCTCGGGATCAACCGGGCAAAGCGGTCGTGGAAGATCAACGAGAAGATCTTCCGAACCGGCGAGATGAAGCGCATCGACGTCGAGGTCGCCCGACCCGACGACGTCCTCGCCGATGACGTGCTCGCCGATGACGTGCCGACCGGCGTCTGGGCCGACGAGCCGCTCAAACCCTGATCGGTCTCGAGCCCGCTCCTACCCCGACTGCCCCGACTGGTCTCGGATCCGCTCGCACCCCGACCCGCCTCGAGGCCCGAGTCGTCGGCGTTTGCCGAACCGCTGTGGCGGCCCCGTGTACCTCCCTCCCCATCTGGCGGCCCTGCGTCCCGGCTCGGGGACGCAGAGCCGCCAGAACGAGATCGTGGGACGCAGGGCCGCCAGAACGGAGGTGGTGGCGTGTCGTCATGGGACGCAGGGCCGCCAGATCGAGATCGGGTTGGATCGGGTCAGGTCAGGGCCACGGCCAGGACGTCGTCGATGGTGGTGGCCAAGTGGATGTCGAGGGCCGATCGAACGTCGTCGGGCACGTCGTCGAGATCGGGGCCGTTGGCAACCGGCAGGATCACGGTGGTGATCCCGGCTCGGTGGGCGGCCAGGACCTTCTGCTTGACGCCACCGATGGGAAGGACCCGCCCCTGGAGGGTGACCTCACCCGTCATCGCCACGTCGCCCCGGACCGGCCGGCCGAGCAGCAGACTCATGAGAGCCGTGGTCATCGTGATCCCGGCCGATGGGCCGTCCTTGGGGACGGCGCCGGCCGGGAAGTGAACGTGCAGTCGCTTGCCCGCCGGGAACTCCGCACCGTGCTCGGGCGCCCGGACGGCCGCCAAGGAACGAGCCAGCGACGCCGACTCCTTCATCACGTCACCCAACTGACCGGTGAGCAACGGTTCTCCGTCGCCCGGGATCAGTGCCGTTTCGACGAAGAGCACGTCGCCGCCGGCGCCGGTCACGGCCAGACCGGTGGCGATACCCGGACGGTCGATCCGATCGACCGCCTTCTCCTGCACCGGCGGGCGTCCGAGCAGATCGCCGAGATCGTCCGGACCGATCACGATGGGCCCGATCCCGGGATCGGTGGCGATCCTGGTCGCCGACTTGCGGAACGCCTTGTCGAGCAGCCGTTCGAGCCGGCGAACCCCGGCCTCACGGGTGTAGTCCCCGGCGATCCGGCGCACGGCCTCCTCGGTGATCGTGACCTCGTCGGGATCGAGACCGTTCGCATCGACGAGCCGCGGGATCAGATGGTCGAGGGCGATCGTGGCCTTCTCGCGTTCGCTGTAGCCCTCGATCGAGATGATCTCCATCCGGTCGAGCAGCGGCCCGGGAATGGTGTCGAGCACGTTGGCCGTTGCGATGAAGACCACATCGGACAGGTCGAGTTCGAACTCGAGGTAGTGATCGCGGAACGAGTGGTTCTGGGCCGGGTCGAGGACTTCGAGCAGGGCTGCCGACGGGTCGCCTCGATAGTCCGACCCCACCTTGTCGACCTCGTCGAGCAGGACCACGGGGTTCATGGTTCCGGCCTCGGTGAGGGCCCGCACCACGCGACCGGGCCGGGCGCCGACGTAGGTCCGCCGGTGGCCCCGGATCTCGGCCTCGTCGTGGACGCCACCAAGAGCCAGTCGGACGAACTCGCGACCCAGTGAGCGGGCGATCGAGGCGCCGAGGGAGGTCTTGCCGACGCCGGGCGGGCCGACGAGGCTGAGGATCACGCCCCCCTTGCGCGGCGGCGTCGTCGTCGCTCGATCGTCGCCCCGGCCGTCGGCTCGATCGGCCCGGAGTTTCCTCACCGCCAGGAACTCGATCAGGCGATCCTTGACGTCGTCGAGACCGGTGTGGTCGGCATCGAGGATCGCCCGAGCCTCGGCCAGGTCGAGATGTTCGACACTGCGGCCGGCCCACGGCAACTCGAAGACCGTGTCGAGCCAGGTGCGGATCCAATTCGCCTCGGTCGACTCGCCGCCACTGCGTTCGAGCTTGGTGATCTCGGTGTCGATGGCCTCGGCCACCTTGGTCTCGAGGAATCCGTCGGCGACGAGCGCCTCGAGCCGGGTTCGGTAATCGTCTCCGCCGGTCGAGGGGTCGTCGCCCAGTTCGGTGCGAATCGCGGCCAACTGGCGGCGCAGGATCGCCTCGCGCTGGGTCTTCTCGAGTTGATCCGAGACTTCGTTGTTGATCCGGTTGCGCACCTCGATCTCGGCCAGGGCCTGCTTCACCAGCGAGGTGGCCAGCCGGAGCCGCTCGGCGACGTCGACCGTTTCCAGCAGCTGGATCCGCTGATCGAGGGTCAGCTCGGGCCAGTAGCCGATCGAGTCGGCCAGGGCACCGGGTTCGCTGATCTCTCGCAGGGCGCCGGTCATGCGCTGGCCACCGACCCGGTCGAGCAGGTTGGTCGCAGCCGCCCGGTACTCGACCGCGAGACCATCGACGGTCTCGGGATCGGCGCTGGTGGTCGCCGGATCGAGGGGCTCGGCCTCGACCCACAGGCCCCCGGTGGTGCCGATGATGCCCGTCCCCACCCGAGCGCGTTGGCGGGAACGAATGGTCAGGGCGGGAACCCCGTTGGGCAGAGCCCCTCGGTCTTCGATCGTGGCCACGACCCCGATGCGGGCGTAGCGCGACGATCCGTCGGGCTGTGCGATCCGGGGAACCAGGAGGATCTGGTCGTCGGTGGCAGCCGAGGCGGCCTCGAGGGACTCGTCGGACTGCAGGGCGATGGTGACGACCATGTCGGGCAGGACCACGCCATCGGGAAGAGGCATGACCGGCAGCGCCACCACGTCGGTCGGCGGGCGGTTGGCGTTGTCGTGGCTGGTCGAGGAAGGGGAGTGCGTGGTCACAGGGCTCCTGTCGGGAGGGCGGGGCGGGGAATGCGAAGGGGATCGACACCGTTCGGTTTCGACACCGTTCGGTTTCGACACCGTCGGTTGCGGCTGGGTTGGGGTCGTCCCCGTCCGGTTGCGCGAATTACAAGATTACCGGTAATGTCACCAACGCCGTAGGTCGGGCGACTATTCCCGCCCTCCCCCGGATCCGGGCCACCTGCCGGATCCCGAAACGACAGGAGCCGTCATGGCCGATCGAGTCGACATCCACCTCCACGAACTGGCCGCCTGGTTCGCCGGGCGCACCCCCGACCACTGGTTCGACGGTCCCATCGAGGTCCGCGCCGACAAGGACGAGATCATCGTCACCGGCGTGCTGTCGTTCCCCTCGTCGACACCGGCCGGCGACGAGGCGGCCGGTGTTGCGGCGCAATCGCGGATCAACGGATTCCGCGAAGAGACCCGGCTCGAGCGCATGAGGATCGCCGAGGTGGCTCAGCAACGTTTCCGGCGGACGGTCTCGTGGGCGGCTCGCTGCGGCGACGTCGAGGCGATCTTCACGAACGCATCGGTCCCGGTGATGACCCGGCTGCGATTCGACGAACGTCAGATCCTCGACACCCTGATCGACACCGGCGTCGCTCGGAGCCGCTCCGAGGCGCTGGCCTGGTGCGTCACCCAGGTGGGCTCGCACCAGGCGGAGTGGATCGACCGGCTCCGAGAGGCCATGTCCGAGGTCGAACGGATCCGGCAGCAGGGGCCCGGCTGATCGGCCTGTTCAGGTCGCCGAGTGCTCGTAGCGGTCGGGGTCGATCCAGGCGCCGGTTCGCTCGGCGAACCTTCGGGCGGCCGGGGTCATCACGTCGAGCGCTCCCTCACGAGCCAGTGTCGATGAAACGTGGTGATAGTCGCTGGGCATCTCGAGGAGATGCCGGGGCGGGACGCCGATCGGAGGCCGTGGCGCGATGGCCAGTTCGGGCAACCGATCCATCGCCTGGTCCCGCCGGCTGATCGAGCCCTGGTACCACGCCGGATCGTTGATCTGCGCCCACTTGTCGGCACCCATGACGAGCACGTCATGGCCGTCGGCGATGTCGACCAGGAGTTGCCGCTCGGTCACGATGACGTCCAGCCAGTCGAGGTGCGCGACCGAGGCGGTCACGACCTCGACCCGGTCTTCGAACCGGGGGTGTTCGATGTGCTCCTTGGCCAACGCTCGCCGGCTGATCACGAGGAAGACCCGATCGAGAGCTCGTTGCCCACGGGCGGCGTCGGCGATGGCGAGATGAGCGACCGTGGGAGGATTGAACGAACCGGGATAGACCCCGGTTCGCTCCCTGGTCGATGGCGAGATCGGATCGGCCATCGGCCCATGATGGACCATCAGGGTTCGAGCGTGGGCATCGTGTCGTCGTAGATCCAGGATTCGACCAGCTCCCGGGCCTCGGATCCGGCACGCTCGGAAACCAGGTCGACGAAGTCGTCGGTCGATGCCGTTCCACCGCCGAAACGGTCGAGCCATTGGCGGAGCAGATCGAAGAACTCGGTGTCGCCGATCTCGCGGCGCAACGCCTCGAGGGTCAGGCCGCCCCGGACGTACACGTTGGTGTCGAAGAGGTTCTCGTTGGCGAGGTCCTTGAGCGGTGGATACGAGGAGGCGTCGTCGTCCCAGGGGTCGAGACCGGTCGCGACCTCGAACCAGTGGTACTCGGCCCAGGTGGCGAAGCCCTCGTTGAGCCAGATGTCGTCCCAGATCTCGGGCGACACCTGGTTGCCGAACCACTGGTGAGCCAGTTCGTGGGCCATCACCCGATCCACGAAGTCGGCCGGAGTGGTCGGAGCGAAGACACGCTGATCGAACAGACTCAGCGTCTGGTTCTCGAGCGCGGCGAAACCGAGGTTCTCGGGCACGACGGCGATGCCGTAGGTGTCGAACGGGTATGGCCCGAACCGCTCGACGAAGAACTCGATCATGGCCCGTTGGCGTGCGGCCACCGGTGCCAGTTCCGACACCGAGGCGGTCGGTAGGACGTGGCGGATCGCCACCTCGCCGACCGGGTCCTCCTCGACCATGGTGAACGAGCCCGTCACCACCGACGCGAGGTAGGTCGCCATCGGTTGCTCCATCACCCAAACCCAGCTCGTGGTGCCGTCGCCGTTGTCGACCCGATCGACCAGGGAGCCGGCGGCGACCGCAACGTCGGTGCTCGGCGCTCGAACCGTGATTTCGAAGGTCGCCTTGTCCTGCGGATGATCGTTGGCCGGGAACCACGTGGGTGCCCCGAGCGGCTCCGACAGGACGAAGGTGCCGAAGGGGAGCGAGTACCAGCCGAGCGGCGCCGGACCGGCCGGATCGGCGATCGTCTCGGGCTCGCCGCCATAGCGGATCTGGACCGTGGTGTCGCGGCCCGGCTCGACGACCGCTTCGGGATCGATCGTGAGCTCGAGTCCGGACCGCTCGAATGGCGCCTCGAGCCCGTCGACGAGGACGGACTCGACGGTCAAGCCGCTCAGGTCGAGATTGAACCGGTCCAGGGGCACCTCGGCGATGATGGTCAGCGTGGCGATCCCGTCGATCCGGGGCCGGTCGACCGTCAACGCGAGTGCATAGTGATCGACCTGGTAGCCGCCATTGCCCATTCCGGGAAAGCCCGGGTCGCCGATGCTGTCGGATCCGATGATCGCGGCTCGCGACGAGTCGACGTCGGGTCTTTCGGACGGCTCGGTGTCGGGACCGCGGTCCGGCTGGGGCGAGGTGTCGCCCGTTGCCGCTACGACCTCGGCAGCCGAGCGCAGACCCTGGCCCATCGGATCCGACGATGAGCAGGCCCCCAGCGCCAGCGCAAGGGCCACGAACGTCGCCGCCCGCCGGGTCATCGCCTGCGGTGTCGTCGCCCGCAGTGTCGCCGTCGGCAGCGTCACGACCGAGTACGGCGGGTGTCGCCGGATCGGGAGGACGCGGGCTTTCGGTGCATGGCCGACCATTCCAGCACGAGCGGCCGCGCTGGAACGGTCGCTGCACGCGATCATGCGCTCGCAGCCTCGGGTTCCACCACCACGACGGCGAAGACCACGAGCGTGAGCACCGCGCCGGCACCGCCGACTGCCATCAAGGTGGCAAAGCCCCGACCGTTCTGGATCCACAATCCGACCGGGCTCCCCGCCGCCCGCATCACGGTGGAGAATCCGAGCGCCAGGCCGAGCATCTTGGCCCTGGAGACCGGATCGAGCTCGGCGATCAGGGGGAGGGCCGACACGAACGCGAACTCGAAACCGAGAAAGGCCGTTGCCAACACGACGAGACCGACTGCCAGTGGTGGACTCGGGGCGAAGGCAAAGGCGCCACAGGCCGAGGTCAGCAACGCCATGCCACTCATGACGGCGTTCCGTTTCCCCAGACGGTCGGTGTACCGCGCCGTTGCCGCCGAGGCCACGGCCTCGATCAACCCGACCGAGATCACGGCGAACCCGATCTGGGTGGCATCGAGCCCGTAGGTCTCGTCGAGCCACTTGCCGTGGCCGACGATGAGGAACTGCGAGGTCAAGGTCATGGCGCAGAAGCCGACGATCACCGCGATCGAACTCGCCGAGAAACGGAGCTTCGCGTCGGGCTGGACCCGGTGGACCTGTCCGGTGACATGGAGCCGATTGATGGCCAGCACCGGCGCGATGCCGGTGAGCGCGAGCAAGGCCGGGGCGGCCTGCCAGCCCACCCGATCGATGGCCAGTCCGCACAGGGGCAGACCGACGAGCGCCGCAACCGCCCATGCTCCCTCGACCAGTCCGCTGGCCCGAGCGCGACGTTCGTAGGCCACCTCGTCGCCGACCCAGGTGTTCATGGCGACGTCGAACACGATCTTCCCGACGCCCGACAGCACGAGCCCGATGGCGAGACCGGGAGCTCCGAGCGTTGCGATGCCGTAGCACAGCGTCGCGAAGGTGGCACCGAGTCCCATGACCCGGACCGTGCCGTGTCGTTGAACCACGTGGCCGATTCCCGGGGCGGCCACACCACTCAGGTCTCGAAGGGCGAGGACGGTCCCCAGCGTGCCCTCGGACAGCCCGGTCCCTCGGGTCAGGGCCGGAAGAAACGAGTACACGAACCGGACGCCGGTGTTCGACACCAGGCGGAACGCCAGCATCCATCGCATGGGTCCGCGGACCTCGGGCCGGAAGTCGCCGAGGAGTGAGAAGCGAGGCATGAGCCTGTGGTTCTAGCGGGAAGCCCCTCGGGTTCGGTCGTCGACATCGAGTGGTTCACCGGTTTTCCAATACCGTGCCGGTGATGACGACCCGACTGCCGCACGACGACGAGGACGCCACCGCTGCGCTGGGTCGGGTGTTCGGCTCGCTCCACCCGGACATCGAGTTCGACGGTGCAACCGGCCACGCCCTCTATCACCCCCAACCCGAGCACCGGGGTAACCCCGGGTGGCTCCACGGGGGTCTGGCTGCCACGCTGCTCGACCACATCGGTGCCCGAACGGCGGCCCAGGCCCTCGGTGCCCCCGTGGTGACCGGGACCCTCGACCTTCGATACCGGCGGCCGGTACCGCTCGACGGCGGTCCCTATCGGCTGACCGCGACCGCTCGATCGGTGCGGATGCGAACGGTACGGGTCGAGGCAGCCATTGCGGCACCCGACGGATCGGTCATGGTCGAGGCGCGATCACTGTTCATCACCAGACCCGACTGATCGTCACCAGACCCGACTGACCTCGGGTCTGGACGGTGGGTATTCGGGGTCACCTCGCGGTCGTCATCAGTTCCTCGAGGAGGTCGAGGCCCAATGATCCGAGCGACAACAGGTCTGCGTGGAAGGCCTTGAGGTCGAAGTCGTCGGACTGCTGGGCCCGGGCTCGGAGATCGAGGATGAACTGCTCGCCGACCTTGTACGAGATGGCCTGGCCCGGCCAGCCGAGGTAGCGGACGATCTCGGACTCGGCGTCCCCCCGGTCGAGGTGCACGACCTCGGTCAACATCTCGAGGCCGAGATCGTGGTCCCAGATCTCGCCACCGTGGTCGAAGTCGGTCAGCCCGTCCAATGCCCCATCGGGGATCGGCAGACCGAGATGGCACCCGATGTCGATCACCACGCGGGCCGCCCGGAAGATCTGGGACGAGACCAACCCCAATTCGTAGTGCGGTTCCTCGAAGAACCCGAGTTCCCCCATGAGGTGTTCGGCGTAGAGCGCCCAACCCTCACCCGACCCCGGGTACCACACGGCCAGGCGGTGATAGCGGCTGAGTTGCTCACCCATGGCCACCTGCCACCCGACCTGCAGGTGATGGCCGGGGAATCCCTCGTGATAGGCGGTGGTGACCTCGTCGTAGAGCGCGAAGGTCGTCCGATGGTCGAGCGGATACATCACCCGGCCCGGGCGACTGAAGTCCTCGGAGGGCCCGATGTAGTGCGGGGCGGTGGAACCGCCGGGAGGCGCCGCCCGGACCTCGATTCTCTTGATCGGTTCGGGGACGTCGAAGTGGGTGCCGTCGAGCTCGTCGAGGGCCTGTTCCTGCCGGCGTTGCATGAGCGCGAGAAAGGCGTCGGCCGAGGGTGCGGCCATGGTCGGATCGGTTCGGACGCGTTGCATGACCTCGGCCACCGTTGCCTCGGGGTCGATCCGGCGGGCGATCTCGATTCGTTTGCGGAGGAGCCGCTCGAGCTCGGTCCAGCCCCAGACCGAGGTCGCTTCGGGATCGACCTTGCGACCGAGGAACCGGGCCGCCGACGCCACCCAGATGTCGCGGCCAACGCCGTCGTCGGGTCGGGCCGCCGGCAGGTAGGTTTCCTCGAACCAGTCGGCCATGTCGGCGTAGGCCCGACGGGCGTGTTCGACCCCGGCACGCAACCGGCGGGCGAGTGACTCGTCGTCGACCGGACCACTGGCCGCGAATCGGTCGAGGAGTTGGAGGAACGACGAGCCGGGTCCGGCCGCCAGGCGACCCTGCTCGATGGCGGACTCGACCTGACGGCGGGCAGCGACGTCGCCCGCCGTCAGCCCGACCTCGAGGCTGGCGCGGTAGCTGTCGAGGGCCTGGTCGATCTGCTCGAGCCGGGCGACGATGCTCGACCATGCCTCGGGGGTGTCGGTGGGCATGAGGTCGAAGATGGTCCGGATGTCCTGCCACGGCGAGACGATGTTGTTGACGTCGCGCCGCCACAGTTGCGAGTCGAGCCCGTCGATCAAGTTGGTCATCTCGGCCATCAGGACCCGCTGGGCAACGAGCGATCGGCGGTCGGGGGTGGCGAGGGCCGCAGCTCCGTCGAGGAGCTCGCGGAACAGTCGGCGTTGTTCGGCGATGCCTTCGGGACCGAAGTCGTCCCACCGGTCGTCGCGCCCCGGGAGGCCGAGTGCGGTGGCGAAGGTCGGGATGGTGTCGGCCACCCGTTCGATGGCTCGATCGCTGAACTCGAAGATGTCGTTCACGGCGTGATCCACCCGACGGGAGGACTCGGCAGTTCAAGTCTCGGCATTCACCGAGTCTGGCAGCTGGCCCGAGCTGCGCCACCCATGATCTCCGCCGAGGGCGTCGGCATCGGCCTCGACGCGATCGGGCCAGGCCAGGGCGATCGCCAGGGCCGCTCCGACGGCACCTCCGGTGGATGACAGCACCAGATCGCCGATGGTGTCCTCATAGGTCAGTGACAGACCCGCGGTTCCGAGCTCCTGCACGAGGAACTCGGCCGCCTCCCACCAGATGATCGCCAGTGCACCGAATCCCCAGCCCAACGACCAGGCGGTCCATCTCGACACTCCGGTGCGCGCCACGGCGAGGGTCACACCGCCCATCAACAACACCCAGTTGACGAAGTGCAGGACGTCGTCGGTCGATCCGTATCGGTTGTAGAAGTTCCCCACGTTGCCCAGGGTGTCGACCAGGAACGGAGCAACGACCAGGGCATCGACCAGCCAGGGGTAGGGCGGGTGCGAACCGTGGATCCTCCACACGACGGGAACGACCAGCAGGGGAAGCAGATAGAAGGGGGCCCGGAAAGCCATCCCCTTGCCCTCGAACTGCTCCCAATCGGGGAAGGCAACACTCACGGCGATGGCAACGACGAGGGAGATCCGAACCGTCCAGAGGAGTGCCCGTTGTCGGCGGCCCCCGTCGGGAGCGCCGACCGCTGTCGTCACAGGCAGAGCCCTTCGGCGACGCCTCGCCGGCACAGGGTGGTCGACTCCACGCTCCTGAGGCCGAAGACACCTCCCTCGCTCGCGATGAACACGTGGAGTCGTTCGCCGAGCACGGCGTCGTCGGGGTACCCCGTCACGTCGACCCACGCCTCCGTGAGATCTCCGGTCGTCGGTTCGCCGACCAGCGTGACCGACGGGGCCGGCCCCTCCGAGACCATGGTGTAGTGCTCCATCACCTGGCGGATCAGTCCGTCGACCGACGACGCCGAGGCCAGTCCACCCATCTGGGCGACGAGATCGGCTGTCACGTCGGTGGTGCCGGCGGGCGGGGCGAGGAACCTCGCGTTGGCCCAGCCGACACCCTCGGGGACCTGGACCTCCCACCAGATCGAGGCCCCGACGCTCCGCTTTCGGCCCGTGTGCACGATGTCGGCTGCCATGGGCGGGAGGGAGGCGATCGGATCGCTCGTTGCATCGGGAATGGTGCGCACGTTGAGGACGTCGTCGAAGGCGACGCCGACGACGCCGACGGTCGTTCCCGGTCCGGGGCCCATGTCGAGGGCCGTGCCGGGAAGGGAGTCATCGGGCGCGGGAGCGGGAACCGTGGGGGCGGTGGTCGACGAAGCCGTCGTCGGCGGCGTGCTGCTCGTCGTCGTGGTGCTCTCGGCGTCGGTACTGGTCGTCGATCCGCCGGCCTCGACATCACCGGAGCCGCCGCCACAGGCGGCGACGAACAGCGCCACCACAGCGATGGCAGCGACGATCCTCGCTCGGCGGGGCGGGGTGGAAGCAGTGGGCATGGTTCTCTCGGTGTTCGGTCTGCGGAGCGGCTCCCCGCCGAGACGGCTTGCACAAGATAGGGGACCGATGACCCGACCACCCGTCATGCCCGGCGCGGGCTCGAGGCCCTCGTCGCCCGGAGCTACTGCTTGGACCGCCACTCGGCCAGACTCGGCGCCTCGGCTCCGATGCTGGTCGAATCGCCGTGTCCGGTGTGGACCACGGTGTGTTCGGGCAGCGTCAGCAACCGGTGCTCGATCGAGTCGAGGATCACGTCGTAGCTCGAGAAGCTCCGGCCGGTGGCCCCGGGACCGCCGTTGAACAGGGTGTCGCCGCTGAACAGGAGGCCATCGGCGGGCAGGTGGAGGCAGCAGCCACCGGGGGAGTGGCCCGGGGTGTGGAACACCGTGAGCTCGCTGCCGCCCACCTCGATCGTGAGCCCGTCGCGGAGCGCATCGTCGATTCGGCGGTCGGGGTAGACGACCTCCCACAGCATCGTGTCGTCGGGATGCATCAGGATCGGGGCGCCGGTTTCGTCGGCCAGTTCGGCGGCGGCGTTGATGTGATCGTTGTGGCCGTGGGTGCAGACGATGGCCCTGAGCGAGCGCCCGCCGAGGGCGTCGAGGATCGCCCGATGGTCGTGGGCCGCATCGATGACGATGACCTCGCGATCGTCGCCGATGATCCACACGTTGTTGTCGACTTCGAAGTCCTGCCCGTCGAGACGGAAGATGCCGGAGGTGATGATTCGGTCGACGCTGGCCATCGCCTCACCCTAGCCAGGTGTCTCGCCGGTACTCGCCGGCTGCGGTCAGTCGGCGGCAACCGCGAATTCGAAGAGGCCTTCGGCCGTCGGTGTGACGGGCCGGCAGTTGAAACGGGCCTGCACCCTCAGGGGATGGCGACCCGGAAGGTGACCGGTCGTGAACAGCTCCACGGTGACCTGTCGCTCCTCGTTCGGGCCCAACGGGCCCTCGAGGGCCACTACCGAAGGCTCGCACCGCAGCATGACGGTTCCGTCGTTCGCCACCCGGTCGACGTGGGTGATCTCGACGTCGGTGAGGTCGACACAATCGCACCGATTCGTCACCAGATAGGTGGCGACGACGCGGTCGTCGGGTTCGAGCTGATGCTCCCTGCGGTCGAAGCTGAAGTCGTGGAAGCTCAACAATGCGCCCATCACGGTCTCCTTCACGCTCGGATGGTCGTCAGCATGAACGGTCCTGACCGTGGGCGGTAGAGACGTTGGTCTCTACGCGGCCCGGATCCACCGAAGCCGCAGGCGGTGGCCGGCACGGGTGGTGCGTGTCGATCCGAGTAGGGCCGTCGTCCTCTGTGGCGTCCGATCCGGATACACCACGATGGATCAATGGCAGAATCACCGTCCAACGTCGAGGCGTCGTCCGCATCATCACGTCCCGCCGAGCCGGCGACTCCCTCGCGGCCGCCAGGTGTCGAGAAGGTCGACTCGCTCGAACAGTGTGGTGGCGTCGTGGATGGTGCTTTGGAGTCGGTGCGGGTTCGTGGCGCCGGCAGCCAGGGTGCCGCGTTGGACGCCGGCGTCGGCGTGTTGGCGGGACTGGAGTTGCACACGGCGAGCCCATCGCGAGATCGGGATCCCACGTCGGATCGTGGCGATGGGCCTGTCCTCGAGTCGACGAGCGTTGGGGAGATCCTCGAGACCCTCACCCTCGGGGACGACCGGTACGTGCTGGTCGATTCCCGACATTGGACACAAGGAAGTCGTCGGCTGGTGCCCGTCGCCGCTCTCGATCGGATCGACATGGCCGGCCGGCGCTGCGACACGTCGCTCAGTCGTGACTGCATCCGACGTGCACCCGACTTCGACCCGTTTCGGCTCGCCTCGGACCGCTATCGCCGCGTGCTGCAGAACTACTTCGCCTCGGAACTGCGACGGCGAGAGAAGACAGAGGCCTGACGGGGCCGACGACGTGGCGCTCGGATCGGAGCCGTCGGGATCAGTACAACCAGACGGGTGTGCCGATCGGGGCCAGCTCCTCTGACCGGATGTGGTCGATGGCGGAATTGGCCGCTCGGACGCACCCGTGCCATTCCGGCTGGGGGCACCCGGGTGAAGCCGCGACGTTGCTGTGTCGAGGTCGGCATGGCCGGTACGGACGTCGTGGTTGCCCTCCGCTCGAAGGCGCGTTGTCACGGCGAAGCGGTGTCGGCATTCGCATCGGGTCGTGTCCTCTGGGTGAGGAGCAGGATCAGCGCATGCCTGGCTGCGTTCACGGTGGCGTCGGAGCTGTCGTTGGAGACGTCGGCCTCCATGGTGCGGATCGAGTCCGCCAGCACCGAGTCGTGGAGGACGTCACGCGCCCATCGCGAGATGTCCCGGCGAGGAGCGTGGTGTCGTAGCACGCCTGGGTCGCAGGTCGCGAGTTCCTGGTGCAGTTCTCGCAGGTTCGTCGCGACGGCCCCGGTGAGTTCGTCGCGTTCGTTGCGGAACCACAAGCCACGATGCAGCGGTGTTCCGATGGACTCGTATTTGTGCTCGTGTCTCAGGTGCGCCGTGCGTCGAGTCCCCAGTTGGGCGACCTGGGGCAGGTCCGGCGAGCCCCGACGGGCAATCAGCACACTGCCGACAGGGCGGGTGACCAGGCGAGCGATCACGTCTCGTGGCTGACCGGCGACCGCCGCGGCCAGCTCGACGCAGTGCCGATCGGGTGTGGGTGACGTGAGCGCCAGGACCGTGTCGGCTGCCGCGATCAGGGGGGCCGGAAGCAGTTCGGGTCTCCAGGTCGCAAGGCAGTACCCCGGGGCTGCAGGATCGATCGCATCGGCAGCCTCGGCGGAGGCAATGCAGTCCTGGGCCTCGTCGAAGAACACCCAGTGGGGCCGGCCGCGTGCTCGCCTGCATGCTTCGACCGCAGCGGGAAGGGCGCGGACGTAGTCGGCGCGCTGATCCGACGACTGCTGGGAGAGGTCGACGATGACACAGGCGTCGCTGTGTTGGAGCAGACCGACCACGGTGTCGACCGGTGGAGGCGGCCGTTCGGCTCCGACGATCACCGCTGGGCGTCGCGCCTCGAGCCCTGCATGGTCGCCTTCGGGGTCGACGATCAGCACCGAATAGTGGAGATCGATGAGCTGTTCGGCGAGCAAGCCGGCCAGATAGGACTTTCCGTCTCCGGTTCCGCCGGTGACGATCACGTTGCTGGGAGCGGCCCGGAAATCCACCGCTTCACCGGCAGGGTCGGTTCCGATGGTGATCGTCGGGCTTCGCCGGTGGGACCATGTCCTGGCGGGCCCGCAGAGGTCATCGATCAGCGCCACGATCCCGTCTCCGTTCGGAGCATCGAGGACGACGTCGGCCTCGGACTTGAGTGACTCGATCGCGTTCGCAACGGCCACCCCGAGCTCTGCCGCCGCAAGGAGCGAATGGTCGTTCTCGGCGTCGCCGACGGCCACACAGTCATGGGGCGAGAGACCGAGTTCGGCCAGAGCGGCGAGAAGCCCGACTCCCTTGTTGGTGCCCGACGGGAGGACCATCAGCTCGGAGCGATTGCGCACGAGCTGACACTCCATCCCGAGCGCATCGATCTCGTCGAGGACCGCGTGCTCGGCTGCGATCGATGTCGCGAGGATCACGTTGCCACGGCGATGGTCGATGCCACGCCGTCGAAGGGCGGCGGCGAGTGAGGGGTCCAGTGGCAGCCCCGTGGCCATGGCCCGTC
The DNA here is from genome assembly GCA_963700755.1 of uncultured Acidimicrobiales bacterium. Lineage (GTDB taxonomy): Bacteria > Actinomycetota > Acidimicrobiia > Acidimicrobiales > SZUA-35 > JBBQUN01. The sequence continues at coordinate 506,183 of CAVOYW010000008.1, read as the reverse complement.
CGTCGATGACGACCTCGGCGCCGTTTTCGAGAACCAGTGCGTCGAAGTACTCGGCTGCGTCGCCGAACGAGGTCGACAGCTCGGCGCCGATGCGGCCGGTCGCCAGCACCGTGGCGCAGCCGGTCGTTCGCAGGCCTTGGATCGCGGCAAGCGTGCTGTCGGCCGGCCGTTCCCCGGAAGTGAGCGTCCCGTCGTAGTCCACGGCAATCACCCGAGGGCGACCGAAGCTCGGGGAGGGTGTCGCCGTCGTCTCGACAACGGCGGCGTGCTGGTGTTGTTCGTCAGCGGTGTTCACCGGCATCCTCGCGGCTCGCGATTGGTGTGTCGGGGCAATCTTCTCGCCGCGAGCCGGGAGCCGGCAGGGGCGAACGTCCCCGCCAAGGGGGCGTCAGGCCATGGCCTCGGCCTCGACCGCGATGGCGATCGATGGTGGCGACGGGTCACGAATGGACGCGGTCGGGCGAGACAACGGCGACGTGGCGAGGAACTCAGCGGGGGCGGTGCTGCGTGCCCTCGCCGGCGGTGATGAAGAGACACGTCGCCGATCCGTCGACGTCGGCGGTGTGCCACACACCCGGGGCGTTGATCGCGTAGTCGCCGACGCCGAGGGTGGTAACCCGCTCGGCTCCGTCGATCTCCTGAACCAGGGTGATCGCGCCCGCGGTGCAGACGACGACCTCGGAGCCCGACGGATGCATCTCCCACACGTCCCAGGGTTCGGTGAAGGTGTACATCGAAACGAGCCGCCCCTCGACGCCGTCGTCACCATGGCGTTCGCCGTAACCGGCATACCACTCCATGCCGTCGAACGCCGGCTGCGGCACGGCAGTCGCCCCGAGACCGAGATGGATGAACGACCGCTCGAGGTTCCCCGGCGTCGGTTCCATCGGTCTCAGAGCACCACGACCGAACGGAGGACCTCGCCCCGCTCCATCTTGTGGAAGGCCTCTTCGATCGCGTCGAGATCGATCGTCTCGGACACGAAGCCCTCGAGGTTCAGTCGGCCCTGCAGGTACAGGTCGATGAGCATCGGGAAATCGCGGGCCGGAAGGCAGTCGCCGTACCACGACGATTTCAGCGAGCCGCCCCGGCCGAAGATCTCGATGAAGGGGAGTTCGATCGTCATCGTCGGGTTCGGGACGCCGACCAGCACCACCGTGCCGGCCAGGTCGCGGGCGTAGAAGGCCTGCTCGTAGGTCTGGGGGAGTCCGATCGCCTCGATGGCCACGTCGACCCCGTTGCCGTCGGTCAGGGCCCGTATGGCCTCGACCGGGTCTTCGCGGGTGGAGTTGATCGTGTGGGTGGCGCCGAAGCCCCTGGCCCATTCGAGCTTGGTGTCGTCGATGTCGACGGCGATGATCGTGCCGGCCCCGGCCAGGCGGGAACCCTCGAGTGCTGCGTTGCCGACACCGCCGCAGCCGAAGACCGCAACCGAGTCACCCCGGCCGACGCCACCGGTGTTGATCGCCGCCCCGATGCCGGCCATCACGCCGCAGCCCAGGAGTCCGGCGACCTCGGGCTTGGCCGCCGGGTCGACCTTCGTGCACTGCCCGGCAGCGACGAGCGTCTTGTCGCAGAACGCACCGATGCCCAGCGCCGGCGACAGCTCGGTCCCGTCGAGCAGGGTCATCTTCTGGGTGGCGTTGTGGGTGGCGAAGCAGTATTGCGGCCTGCCCTTGAGGCACGACCGGCACTGGCCGCACACCGCCCGCCAGTTCAGGATCACGAAATCGCCGGGCGCGACGTCGGTGACCCCGTCACCGACCGATTCGACGAGGCCGGCGGCCTCGTGCCCGAGCAGGAACGGGAACTCGTCGTTGATCCCACCTTCGCGATAGTGCAGGTCGGTGTGGCAGACGCCGCACGCCTGGATGGCGACGACGGCTTCGCCCGGTCCGGGATCGGGGACGACGATGGTCTCGACGGTGACCGGTTCGCCTTTGGCCCGGGCGATGACGCCCCGCACGTGCTGTGGCATGGATGACCGCTTTCTCTCTCGTGTTTCCGACGCCGCCACCGTAGTCGCTGAGGTGGGCGCAGGGCCTGGCCACGATCGCACGACACCGCGGTGCCCGGCCGGTGAATTCGCATGTGCGCACCGCCTGCGAGAAACTGCGTCGGTCGTTCCGTCAGCGGGATCCAACCATTGCCGGTTGCCCGGACCAGCGGGTGACACGGAGCCGAGTAGGGGGATCCATTGGTCAGCGGCAGGGTCGGGGCAACGCCGGAGGCGGTGGCGCGCCGATCCCCGGTTCGCGAGATCATGTCCGACCGGAACTTCCGGCGCTTCTTCATCGCCCAGGTCCTGTACTCGGCGGTGAACGGGACCATGCGGTTCACCTTCGTGTGGCTCATCGTGACGCTCACCGACTGGGAAGCGGCCGAGGGGCTGATCGCCATCGCGCTCGGCCTACCGGCGATGGTGCTGTCGGTGCCTGCCGGAGCATGGTCCGACCGGGCCGATCGCCGGCTGATGTTCCTGCGGTGGACGCTCGCGGCCGGCATCTGCATGGCGGTGTTCGCCGTCCTCATCACGGCCGACGTCGTCACGCCGATCCTGGCCGGGGTGGCCGCCGTGATCATCGGCACGCTCGCGACGGTCAACATGCCGAACATCTCGGCGCTGGTGCCCGTGCTGGTTCCGCCTCGCCTGCTCATGAACGCGGTCGCCCTCCAGAACGGCGCCTCGCAGGCCGCCAGTTTCCTCGGTCTCGCCTTCGCCGGTCTCGCGATCGCCCTGCTGGGCGACGGTGGGGGCTTCTTCCTGCTGGCGGCGTTCGCCCTGGTCTCGGTGGCCGCGATGTGGCGGGTCACGCTCCCGGCGACCGCCGCTCCCGCCGACGGTGTCGCCCCCCTGCGCATGCTGGCATCCATCGTCGAGGGAGCCCGCTTCGGTTACGGCTCCGAGCCCCTGCGCACACTGCTCGTCATCTCGATTGTCCTCGGCAGCTCGTTCAGCGTGATGCAGGTCTCGATGCCCCGAGTCGTCGAGACGGTCTACGGCGGATCGTCGAGCCAGGCCGGGTTGGTCCTGTCGCTCTTCGGCGCCGGCATGCTCGTCGGGTCGATGGCCGTCTCGGGGCGGGCCCACCTCCCACACGGCCGAATGGTGTTGGTCCACATCGGGATCGGTCTCGGTCTCGGCCAGTTCCTCGTGAGCCTGGCGCCATCGGCCTGGGTGGCGATGCTCGTGATGTTCGGCTGGGGGGTCAACGCCGGACTGGCGATGGTCAGCCATCGGACGCTGCTGCAGACCAACACACCCCCGGAGATGATGGGGCGGATCATGGGGCTGATGACGCTGGGCTTTGCCGGGTCATTGCCCATCGGTGCCCTGATCCAGGCGGCATTGGCACCGACGTTCGGGGCCCAGCGCACGATGACCGTGGTCGGCGCCGTCACGATGGCCATTGCCTTCCCGCTTCTGGCCCGACCGGCGATTCGCAGACTCTGAGCGGCATACTCCTCGGCGTGTCCTCCAACGCCGAGCCGGCTCAACCGCGAACCGCAACGCCGGGCGATGGACCCCGGGTCCTGCCGAACGCCTTCGCCGGCGTTCTCGTCTTCTTCACCTCGTTCGTCGTGCTGGTCCTCGAGATCGTCGCCGGCCGACTGCTTGCTCCCTACGTCGGGGTGACGCTCGAGACCTTCACCACCATCATCGGCGTCGTGCTGGCCGGAATCGCCCTGGGCACCTGGGGTGGTGGTCGCCTGGCCGATCGTTTCGACCCCCGTCGCCTGCTCGGACCGCTCATGGTCGGCGGTGGCCTCCTCACGTTCCTGGTCATCCCGGTGATCCGTGTCGTCGGACCGTCGGTCCCGCCGGGGTCGCTCGTCGGCCTGACGTTCCTCACGTTCCTGGGTCTCTTCGTTCCCGCTGCCATGTTGTCGGCGGTGTCGCCGACCGTGGTGAAGCTGCAACTGCAGGACTTGTCGAACACGGGGGCGGTCGTCGGTCGCCTCTCGGCCCTCGGAACCGCAGGCGCGTTGTCGGGTTCGTTCTTCACCGGGTTCGTGTTCGTGGCGGCCGTGTCGAGCACGACCATCGTGCTCGGGACTGGCGCGATGATCACCCTGGGCGGGCTGGTGGTCTGGGTGGCTCTCGAACCGAGCCGTTCGCGTCACGCCGCCACCGTCGTCGTCCTGCTCGCCGCCGGGGTGCTGCTGAACCTGTCGATCAGCGGTCCGTGCCAGGTCGAGAGTGCCTACTTCTGTGCCCGAGTCGTTCCCGACGACGATCGGGCCAGCGGTCGAGTGCTCATTCTCGACACGCTTCGTCACTCCTACGTCGACCTGGAGGACCCGACCTACATCGAGTTCGACTACGCCAAGTCCTTCGTCGATGTGATCGACACCTCGTTCGCCCGGTCGGAACCGCTCGACGCGTTGCACATCGGCGGCGGGGGTTTCACGTTCCCGCGCTGGCTCGAGGCGACCCGACCCGGATCCGACAGTCTCGTACTCGAGCTCGACCCGACCCTGGTCGAGCTGGTGAAGGACGAGATGGGGCTCGTCACCAACGACCGACTCCGGGTCCGCACCGGCGATGCCCGCACCGGCATCCTCGGCCAGGACGACGATCGGTTCGATCTGGTCATCGGCGACGCGTTCGGCGGCCTGGCCGTGCCCTGGCACCTGACCACGGTCGAGTTCGTCGACGAGGTCGACCGGGTGATGCGGGCCGACGGCGTCTACGTGATCAACGTGATCGACTACCCACCCCTCGACTTCGTCAGGGCCGAGGTCGCCACCTTGCGCCAGGTCTTCGAACACGTTGCCGTCGTCGTTCCCGAGATCAAGTTCGATGCCCAAACCGGCGGAAACTTCGTCCTCGTCGCCTCACACCAACCGATCGACGGCGGCGCGATCGATGATGCGTCGCGTGCCCGATCCGACAACGACGTGGCCCACGTCGACGACGACCTGGACCGCTGGATCGATGGCGCAAGGGTACTGACCGACGAGTTCGCACCGGTCGACCAACTCCTCTCCAAGTCGTGATCACGGCCGGTCGGTCGGCAGTCGTCCCCCAACGCGAGAAATCGAGAGGCTCAGCGACGAAAACGTCGCTGAGCCTCTCGAAATCACTGGGTTGGTGTCGGCCGACGGTTACTTGGGCGGCATCCGGATGCCGCCGTCGACCCGAATGGTCTCGCCGTTCATGTAGGGGTTGGTGATCGTGTCGATCGCCATGAAGGCCAGTTCTTCACCCGAGCCGAGACGCTTGGGGAACAACACCGACTGGCCGAGGTGGGCCTTGAACTGATCCGACTGCTCACCGGTGCCGTAGATCGGCGTGTCGATGAGGCCCGGGGCGATGGTGTTGACCCGGATACCGACCGCCGAGAGGTCGCGAGCGATCGGCAACGTCATGCCGACGATGCCGCCCTTGGACGCCGAGTAGGCGGCCTGGCCGATCTGGCCGTCGAAGGCCGCAGCCGACGCCATGTTGACGATGGCCCCGCGAGCTCCGTCGGCGTCGAGCGGTTCGGTCTTGGCCATGGCCGCGGCGCAGAGCCGCAGCATGTTGAACGATCCGAGCAGGTTGACCTTGATGACGAAGTCGAACGTCTTCTGCGGCATCGGCTCGTTGTTGCGGTCGACGGTGCGAGCGGCCATGCCGAGCCCGGCCGAGTTGACCAGGACCCGCAGCGGACCCATCTCGGACGCGGCGGCCACCGCGGCGGCCCCGTCCTCCTCGGAGGTCACGTCGCACTTGACGAAGATGCCCTTCAGCTCCGAGGCGACGGCGGCACCCTTTTCCTCGTTGAGGTCGGCGATCACCACGTGGGCGCCGAGGGCGGCCAATTGGCGGGCGCAGGCCTCACCGATTCCGGAGGCACCTCCGGTTACGACGGCGGAAGCGCCGTTCAGATCCATACGTGGCATCAGTCTTCGATCCTTTCGATGATGGTTGCGTTGGCCATGCCGCCGCCTTCGCACATGACCTGGAGCCCGAGCTTGCCGCCGGTGCGTTCCAGTTCGTTCACGAGGGTGGACATGAGCTTGGTGCCCGAGCACCCGAGCGGGTGACCCAGGGCGATGGCGCCGCCGTTGACGTTGACCTTGCTCATGTCGGCACCGGTCTCCTTCTGCCAGGCGAGTACGACCGAGGCAAAGGCCTCGTTGACCTCGAAGGCGTCGATGTCGTCGATCGAGAGACCCGTCTTCTCGAGGATCTTCTTGGTGGCCGGGATCGGCCCCTTCAGCATGGTGACCGGGTCGGTGCCGGCGAGGGCGAAGCTGTGGAAGCGTGCCCGCGGCTTGAGCCCGAGTTCCTTGGCCTTCTCGGCGCTCATGATGAGCACGGCCGAGGCGCCGTCGGAGATCTGCGAGGAGTTGCCGGCAGTGATCTTGCCGTCTTCTTTGAATGCGGGCTTGAGCTTGGCCAGACCCTCGGCAGTGGTGCCGGGACGGATGCCCTCGTCGGTCGTCATCATCTCGACGCCGTCACCGAGGTCGACCGGGACCGGGATGATCTCGTTGTCGAAACGGCCCTCGGCCGTTGCCCGCTCGGCCCGCTGCTGGCTCATCGCCCCGAACTCGTCGAGATCCTCACGGGTGATGCCGTACTCGTCGGCGATCATGTCGGCGCCGATGCCCTGGGGCGGGAGTCCGGTCTCGGCGTAGCGGTCTTGCATCGACTGCGGGAAGGGCATGCCGAGCTTGCCCTCGACGACCGAGGCGCCCATGGGTGTCCGGGTCATGACCTCGACGCCGGCGGCGATGACGATGTCGTAGGCGCCGGCCATCACGCCCTGCGCGGCGAAGTGCATGGCCTGCTGGCTCGAGCCGCACTGGCGATCGACGCTGGTCGATGGCACGGACTCGGGCCATCCGGCGGCAAGCACGGCGTTGCGACCGATGTTGAGCGACTGTTCGCCGACCTGGGACACGCAGCCCATGATCACGTCGTCGACCATCTCGGGGTCGAGGTCGTTTCGTTCCTGGAGTGCCTTGAGCACGTGGGCGGCGAGATCGACGGGGTGCCAATCCTTGAGCTTTCCGTTGCGCCTGCCGCCCGGGGTGCGGACGGCGTCGATGATGACTGCTTCGTGCATTGCTGACTCCTACGTGGTTGGTAGAGATGGGTTGTTCGGTGAGTGATCGGTGAGCGGGCGGGGCCGGGGTGCGGCCAGGGCCATGGCCACGTTCTCCTGCAACCGGTTCATGACGTTGGCCAGGGCCAGGCGATCCTGGCGGCTGATCCCGGCACGCAGTTCCGACTGCAGTCGGTGGTCGACTTCGCGGATCTTGCGAACGAGATCGGCCCCGGCGCCGGTGATGGCGACGAGCCAGACCCGCCGGTCGTCGGGGTTCGGTCGGCGTTCGACCAACCCTCGGGTCTCGAGCCGGTCGATGGCCGAGCCGGTGGCGGCGCGCCCGATGCCGTTGTGATCCGAGATCTGGGTCTGGGTGATCGGGCCGTACTCGGCGACGTAGGCGAGCATCGTGGCCTGGGTGAGGTTCAGGTCGAGCACGCCGAGGCGGTGGTCGAATGCGGCTCGGACGGCCCGGGCCGTTGCCATGAGCGTGGCCTCGACCCGCAACCACGGGGGTGGTTCGATCGGTGTGAGCGCGGCCACCCCGGGCCAGACGTCGGTGGGGTTCGCAAACGAGGGTCGTTCGTCGGGGGCATTCATTCGGGACCGGACTGTATGGTGCCATACAGGTCTTGTCAACGCGGGTGTCCCGGCTGGCCGTCGGCCTTCGCCGCCGGAGCGAGGCGCCCGGCGGGGATTTGTGGCACCGATGGCGGTTGCGGCCGCGCGACGTCACCTACATTCGAGCGCGTGACCGATCCGTCCGGCCGATCGGCTGCCACGCCGCCCGTCACCATCCCCGAGGTTGCCACCCGGTTGGCGACCCCTCGCTATCACGCCGAACTCCGGGCCCACTTCGAGGCAACCGAGCCCGAGCTGTGGGCCTGGTTCGCCGAGACCACGACGCCGACGGCCAAGAGCGTCGACGAGGCCGAACTCGAGCTGCTCAAGACGTGCTATCGCCTCGATGGTTCGCTCCACGACGTGCTCACCGGATTCGCGTCGCTCCTGGCCGGTCGGCTCGACCTGACGGGCTCGATCTCGCTGTACCAGGAGCTCGGGGTCCGGGAACGCAACGCCCGTGTCGTCCTGCTGGGAGACGACGTGCACGTGGTGTTCGGCGGTGACCTGTTGGACCTCCTGGATCTCGGCGAGCAACAGGCCGTGCTGGCCCACGAGCTGGCGCACGTGGCTCTCTGGCAGCGAGAGGGCCGGGCGTACTGGATTCTCGATCGCCTCGTTCACCGACTCGCGGCCGACCCCATGGTCGGCGAGGCGGTCGGCCGCGGTCGACGAAACGGCCCGACGCCTGCGGCTCCACACCGAGGTCTTCGCCGACGCGGTTGCGAGCGCGCTGGTCGACGACGACAACGACGTGATCGCCACGATCGTCAAGGTGCACAGCGGTCTGCGCACCGTCGACCCCGCGGCCTATGTCCGGCAGGCCCATCAGATCCTCGAGGCGGATCCGACGTCGAGCCGTGGCTGGACCCATCCCGAGCTGCATGTACGCGTCGCCGCCTTGGCGGCCCGGCGCGCACCCCGCACCGACGAGATCGTCCGGACCCTGATCGAGGGACCCGACGAACTCGATCGGCTCGATATGCTCGGCCAGTTGCGCCTCGAAACGCTGAGCGGTCGGGCCCTCGCGGCCGGGCGACGGGCCGCCGCGGCCACGGCGAACGTGACCGGAGTCGAGATCGAGCAACTCGATACGCACATCGCCTCGTTTCCGGCCGGCGTCCAACGTGCGGCCTCGACGTCGGCCGCCCCCCTCGAAGACGAGGCATTCGCCGCATCGGATCCCTCGGTGCGTCACCTGTGCGGAGCGCTGCTCGTCGACCTCGCCCTCGTGACCGACGGTGTCGCCACCGACCTGAGCATCATTGCGCCGATCGCGATCGAGGCCGAGCGTGTGGGGGTTGCCGACGAGTTCGACAAGATCCTCTGTCGAGCGACGAATCGGACGGCCCGCGACCTCCGGGTGGTCCGACAGGCGGCCGAACCGCGATGAGTTTCGCCCGACTGCTCGGTGAGGCGCTGGCGGCGAGCGAGCTGCCGAAGACCGGCGACGTCCTGGCCGTGGGGCTCCCGCTCCTCCGCCAGCTCGACGATCTCCACGACGAGGGACGCGTCGGCCTCGGCGCCGGTCTCGAGGGAGTCACCTATGACGGGGATCACCTGTCGCTGATCGAACCCGCCGGCCGGGAACCGCGGACGGTGCCTGCCGTCGAGGACCTCGACCCGCTCCAGGGTCGGCAGGCGGTCGAGATCGTGCAACGCCTCGATCAGGATCTGGGTACCGAACCCACCGGGGCCTATCACCGCGCCGACGTCATCGATCCCATCGACGGTGCCGACGAGCGTCCCGGCCGGCCCGTGTTCGTCGTCGGCTACCGAGCCTGGGAGCAACTGCACGCACACCACGACGCGCTGACGGACATCCACGTTGCCGGCCTGCTCCTCACCAGCTATGCGGTCGGGCTCGATCTGACCCTGGCCCCGGCAACCGACGAGCTCGCGCTGGGTCATCGCCATCTGCTGCGCATGAATCCGGCGCTGCATCCGGTCGTCGCGAACGTGCTCGGGGAGATGGTCCGTCCTGACCGCCACGAGCGGCCGCCGACGATGAGCGAGATCGTTGCCCGACTCCACCACCACCGGGAGCTGCCGGCGGATCTCGACCTGACCGAGGCCTACCGGACGTCGTCGCCCGATGGCCAGGCGTGGCGCCGGGGGGTCCTGACGACGCTGCGGGAGCGTGTCTTCGACACCTCGCGCCGGAATCAGGCGCTCTACTTCCGGCCATCGGCAGGTGCGCTCTCGTTGACCGAGGCATCGGTGCCGCTGCTCCTCCACGTCGAGCGGATCGATCCGGCCCAGCTCCTGACCTGGACCGGCGAGAACGCAGCGGCCTTCCGGAAGGGCAAACCGGTCGACCTCGAACGGTGGTGCCGATTCGAGGAGTCTCCTCACCTCGCGCCTGGCCTCGACAAGCTCATCTCGTCGGAACGCAAGCTCCGCGCCGAGCACGGCCAGGGTCGGCTGCGACTGATCATCGCCTTCCTTCGCTGGGTCGACCCGTCGAACAACGAGGAGATCCACTCGCCGCTGCTCACCCTGCCCGCCGAGCTCAGCCGGAAGAAGGGCGTGAAGACGCGGTATCTCGTGGACGTCGAGGCCGAAGCCGAGGTGAATCCCGTCCTTCGCTACGTGCTCGGCAGCAGATTCGATCTTCAGCTTCCCGAGCGGGTCGACAGCGACGACGAATCCGTCGCCACGTTCATCGCCCAACTCGAGGCTTCGGTGCGGCGCTCCGACCCGGGCATCTCGATCGACGTCGTCGACAAACCACGAATCAGCCTCATCCGTCGGCGAGCGCAGCTTCGGGTCGATGCCTATCTGCGTCGCCGTGCGCAGGCCCAGGCATCGTCCGGGCGGTGGCGCCGCAACGACTACAGCTACGACCGCGACGACTGGCGTCCCCTCGGGTTGGCGCTCTACCGCCGGTTCGTCGAGCCCGCAGAACTTCCCCTCCGACAATTGGCCGGTGCTCCATCCGGCGTTCGGGGACCGGCCGCCATGGTGGCGGCAGCCGACGGCCGATCGACCGCGGCGCGCGAACGTGATTCGTATGCGCTCCAGCGCGGCGACGTCAGCCGACAACGATGGGAGGTCGATCTCTGTGCGGTCACGCTGGCGTCGCTCGGTTCCCGCCGCTCGACGCTCGCCCGTGACTACGACGAATTGCTGGATCGCGCCGAGATCGACGGGCAGACGGCTCCGATGGCGACCCACCCGTCGCCCTTCGACGCCATGTTCTCGCCCCAGCATCGCAAGCGAGGGCTGTCGGACCTGCCGCCGATCTCACTCGATCAGCTTCTCGTGCTCCCGACGGACTCGACCCAGGCCATGGTGGTGCGACGAGCCCTCGAAGGCCATTCGTTCATCGTCCAAGGCCCACCGGGTACCGGCAAGAGTCAGACCATCACCAACGTGATCGGCGCGCTGGTGGCCGACGGCAGGCGTGTGCTGTTCGTCTGTGAGAAGAGAGCCGCACTCGACGTCGTTGCCCACCGACTCGAACAGGTCGGGTTGGGACCACTGGTCGCGACGATCCACGACGCCGAGCTCGACCGTCGGCCGTTCATCGAGGAGTTGGGTGAGACCTACGATGCCTGGCTCGACAACCACGACGACGACGACGAACAACGACGAGCGATGGCTCTGGAGGCAGCCGAGCAGCTGCTCGCACCACTCGACCTCACCTTCGCCGACCTTCATGTCCCGCGATACGGACAGCAGTCGCTGGCTCAGCTCGTCGAGCGCCTGGTCGTCCTCCGCTCCGGTGGGGTCGGCTCGACGGTTCTCGCCGGGCCCGAGATCGACGTTGCCGACTGGTTCGCGGCCCGGCCTGGGCTCGACGCAACGCAGCACGCACTGGCGTCGGCTGGGCTGCCCCCACGTCTCGGGGGCCACTTCGTTCTTCGTGTCACCCCCGAATTCGCTGCTTCGGGGAACACCGTGCAGGCCGTGCCACGACTGGGGAAGACGATCACCGATGGCGTCGATCGAATCCATCGATCGTTGCCCCCCGGTGCCGACCTCACTGCGATCCACCTCCGCGATCTGGAGCTGTTCGTTTCGTCGGGCGGCCGGGTCGCCGACCTGATCCGGAACGGCACGACGTCCTTGGTCGATCCGTCCAGTGCCCTGCACGCCGAGCTTCGTTCCGCACACGAGCTCCTGCTCCGGCTCGGGGGAGTGGCCGAGGCGAACCGTCAGGTCCTCGCCCGATGGGTGCAGCCGCTCTCGCCCGAGGACACCGCCACCGGTCTCGCCCTCGCGAGAGAGGCCGAAGGCTCGATGTTTCGTTTCCTCAATCGTCGGTGGCGATCGTTGCGAAGCCTCGTCGAGACCAGCTACCGGTTCGATCAGCACGACGTCGAGCCATCCGTCGCACAGGTGCTCGCCGATCTGATGGCGTGGCACGATGCCGATCGGGCAGTCGAGCATCACCGCTCGCAGCTCGTGGCCCGCTTCGGGACCGACGACACCGCAGGACTGCTCGCCTTCCTCGAGCATGCGTCGACCAACGTCGTTGTTCGGCAGGTCCTGGACCCTGCGGCCACCGCCACGGTCGATCTCGGCGCGCTCTGCGACGCCGCTGCGGTGCTGACCGCCCACTGCCCGCATCTGCTGTTCGCCGAACGGTCATCGCTCGCCGACCTGAGGTCGGTGGCCGTTGGACTGGGGTCGATGACGGTCGCCCACGAGCGAGCGTTGCTGGCGTGGGCCGATCTGCGGGGTGCGGAGACGTCGGTGCTCGACGCCGCACTCTCACTGGCAGATCGCGACGCAGCATCGGACCATCTCGATGCGCTCGAACGGGCCGTGCTCGAACGGACCATCTCTCGGGCGAGTGCGGACGGCAGGCTCGGCCCGACGACCTCCGCCCAGCTCGACGACACCGTACGGCGACTCCTCGATGCGTACCGGGACCTCCTCGACGCCAATGCAGCAGTCGTGCTCGGCCGCTCCCGGCGCCGCTTCGCTCGCAACGCAGCCTTCAGCGAGGCATCGATGGCGGGTCGTGGCGAGGAGGACAAGAGGCGTAGTCGGTCCTATGCCGCCGGCCGGCGGCTGCTCGAACGCGAGTTCAACAAGAAGATGCGATTCCGCCCGATCCGGGAACTGGCCGCAGGCGACAGCGGGCTCGTCGTCCGAGACCTCAAACCCGTGTGGCTGATGAGCCCGATCTCGGTGTCGACGACCCTGCCGTTGGACGATGACCTGTTCGATGTGGTGGTGTTCGACGAGGCGAGCCAGATTCCGGTGGAAGACGCCGTCCCCACCCTGCACCGAGCTCGACAGGCCATCGTCGTCGGCGATCGGATGCAGCTGCCACCGACGAGGTTCTTCTCGGCCACGGCCGACGGCGAGGACGACCTGCAGATCGATGACGGTGGCCTCGGGTTGTCGATCTCCCTCGACGCCGACAGTTTCCTCACCCAGGCAGATCAGAGCTTCGATTCGATGATGCTGAGCTGGCACTATCGATCGCGCTCGGAGAACCTGATCAGCTTCTCGAACACCGCCTTCTACGGCGGCAGGCTGGCCACGGTTCCCGACCGTGGCTTCCCCGCCCGGTCGCGGCCCCCGATCACCGCAACGAATCCCGAGGACGCACGAACCAATCTCGCCGCCGCTCTCGATCGACCGGTCTCGTTCCACCACATCGAGACCGGGGTCTACGGCGATCGACGCAACGAGGCCGAGGCCGACTACGTCGCCGAGCTGGTTCGTTCGCTCCTCGCCGCCGGCAACCGCATGACCATCGGCATCGCTGCGTTCTCCGAGGCCCAGCAGACGGCCATCGAGGACGCCCTGGCCGAACTGGCGCTCAACGATGCGGCCTTTGCGATCGCCTTGGAGGAGGAAACCGAGCGAGTCGAGGACGGCGAATTCGTCGGGCTCTTCGTGAAGAACCTCGAGAACGTCCAGGGCGACGAACGCGACATCATCATCATGAGTGTCTGCTACGCGCCGGCCGCCGACGGCAGGATGCGGATGAATTTCGGTCCGATCAATCAGGCCGGCGGCGAGCGGCGCCTCAACGTCATCTTCAGCCGGAGCAGGCGGCACATGATGATCGTCTCCACCATCAAGGGACCACAGATCACCAATACCCACAACGACGGCGCCGCGAGCCTGGCCCGGTTCCTGTCGTTCGCCGAGGCCGAGTGTCGGGGCGACCAGGTCGCTTCGGCGGCATCGCTTGCGGCGTTCGGTCGAAGGCCGTTCGGAGGGACCGCCGATCGACCCGGATCCGCCGTGGCGAGAAGCCTCGCCGCCGCGCTCACCGAGTGCGGCTGGGAGGTCGATCTCGATGTCGGTCGGTCGGTGTTCACGATCGACGCCGCCGTTCGGGGCGATGGTGGCTATCTGCTCGGCGTCATGATCGATCCGGGCGAGGAGAGTGCCAATGCAACAGCGCGGCTCGTCGCCGACGCCGGCGTTCTCGCCGCGTTCGGTTGGCCCGTCACCCGCGTGTTCATCAGCGAGTGGTTGCTCGCTCCTGCCCGGGTGACGGATCGAATCGACCAGCTCCTTCGATCGCCCGGAATCCGAGGACGCTCATGACCGCTCTGCCACCCGACAAACCTGTGCACGCCGGATTCTGGTTGCGGTTTGGTCGGGGCGCTGGTTGACTGGCGGACGATGACGTACGACCTCCACATCCTCATCTCGGGCGCCATCCTCGTAGTACTCACGTAGCGCACGCTACGACAACGTTGTGTGCGCTGAAGCCTTCTCCTCCGGGGGAGGCTTCTTCGGTTTTCGTTAGCGTTCTCCCCGACCAGTGAAAGGCCATGCGATGCGAATCAACGGAGCACAGGCTCTCATCAAGAGTCTCGAGATGGAGGGTGTCGACACCGTGTTCGGCTACCCGGGCGGCGCCATCCTGCCTGTGTACGACCCCGTGCTCGACTCGCCCATCCGTCACATCCTCGCCCGTCACGAGCAGGGGGCCGGACACATGGCCGAGGGCTACGCCCACGCAACCGGCCGTCCCGGTGTGTGCATGGTCACCTCGGGGCCGGCCGCCACCAACGCCGTGACCCCACTGGCCGACGCCATGCTCGACTCGATCCCGCTGGTGTGCATCACCGGCCAGGTCGGGCTGGCTTCGATCGGGACCGACGCGTTCCAAGAAGTCGACACCACCGGCATCACCCGGTCCATCACCAAACACAACTTCCTCGTCACCAACGCCGAGGACATCCCGCGCATCGTGAAAGAAGCGTTCTTCATCGCCACCACCGGTCGCCCGGGTCCGGTGTTGATCGATGTCCCGAAGAACATCACCGATGCCAACAACCCCGACGCCTGGTTCGACTGGTACTGGCCCGAAACCGTCGATCTGCCCGGCTACAACCCCGAGGTCACCGTCGACAACGAACGGGTGGCCGAGGCGGTGTCGTTGATGCTGGCCGCCGAGCGCCCGGTGCTCTACGTCGGTGGCGGCGTGCTCAAGGCCCGAGGGGCCGATGCCCTTCGCGCCCTGGCCGAACTCACCGACATCCCGGTCGTCACCACGCTGATGGCCCGGGGTGCCTTCCCCGACAGCCATGAGCTGAACCTGGGGATGCCGGGGATGCACGGCAACTACACCGCGATCACCGCCATCCAGGAGTCCGACCTGCTCATCGCCATGGGAAGCCGCTTCGACGACCGCGTCACGGGCAGGGTCTCCTCGTTCGCCCCCCTGGCCAAGGTCATCCACGTCGACATCGACCCGGCCGAACACGGCAAGGTTCGCCGGCCCGATGTCGCCATCGTCGGCGATGCCCGACTGGCGATGGAAGAGATGGTCGCCCAGATCGAGGCGGCGGGCGGGCGTGGGGCCATGGCCGGTCATGATGCCTGGCGGTCGACGATCTCGGGTTGGCAGGAGAACTATCCGCTGACCTATCAGGCTTCGGCCCCGGGCGAACTGCTCAAGCCGCAGTTCGTTCTCGAGAAGCTGCGCGACGGCTCGCCGGCCGACACCATCGTGGCGTCCGGTGTCGGTCAGCACCAGATGTTCACGAGCCAGTACTGGACCTTCGATCATCCCTACACCTGGATCAACTCCGGGGGTCTCGGCACCATGGGCTTCTCGATCCCCGCCGCCATCGGAGCGAAGGTCGCCTTCCCCGATCGCACGGTGTGGGCGGTCGACGGTGACGGTTGCTTCCAGATGACGGCCCAGGAACTCGTGACGGCCTCGGTGTCGAAGATCCCGGTCAAGATCGCGCTGATCAACAACGCCTACCTGGGCATGGTCCGTCAGTGGCAGGAGATGTTCTACGACAACCGCTATTCCGAGGTCTACCTCAGCCACGACATGCCCGACTACGTGAAGTGGGCCGAGGCGATGGGCTGTGTCGCCTTCCGGGTCGAGGACCCGTCCGAGGTCGAGGCGACCATCGCCAAGGCCAATGCGATCAACGATCGACCCGTCGTGGTCGAGTTCCGCTGCGTCGAAACCGAGAACGTGTTCCCGATGGTGGCAGCCGGTGGATCCAACGACGACGTCATCGTCGATCCGTCCCAGGCCGACGCCCTCACCCGCGATCGGGCGTCCCGCCCGGCGCCGCTCGCCCGTGACGAACGAGAGACTGCCCGATGACCCGTCCCGGAGATCTCCAACACCGCACCCTCGCGGTGCTCGTCGAGGACAAGGCTGGCGTCCTCGCCCGGGTCGCCGACCTCTTCGCCCGCCGCGGCTACAACATCGTGTCGCTGGCCGTGGCCCCGACCGCCAACGACCGCTTCAGCCGGATCACCATCGTGGTCGACGTCGAGTCGGCCCCGCTCGAACAGATCGTCAAACAGCTCTTCAAGCTCGTGAACGTGGTCGAGATCCTGGAACTGGCGCCCGGAGCGTCGGTCGAGCGCGAACTCATCATGTGCACGGTCGACACCCGTGGTGCCGACCTCGAGTCCAACGATGGCCGAGGTCGCCGCAGCGAGGTGATGGAACTGGTCGACATCTTCAAGGGCCGGATCCTCGCCGTCGGACCCGACGCCTTGACCGTCTCCCTCGAGGGGACCCCCGAGAAGATCGACGACTTCGAGAGCCTGATCGCCGATTTCGGGATCATCGAGGTCCAGCGTTCCGGTCGGATCGCCCTGCCCAAGCTCGGCGTCGATGCCCCTCGGCTCCGAGCCTGACCCCTGCTGTCGAGCAACAGGCCGCTCGAACCCGGTGCCCATGGCGGGCGCCGTCCCTATCCTTTCGCTGTACGAAAACCCTTGAGGAGTAATCAACCGTGGTCAACATCTACTACGAAGCCGACGCCGACCGTTCCCAGATCGCCAACCGCAAGGTGGCGGTGCTCGGCTACGGCTCGCAGGGTCATGCCCATGCCCTGAACCTCAAGGAGTCCGGGATCGACGTCCGTGTCGGCCTGCGTGAGGGCTCGTCGTCGGCGGCCAAGGCGGCCGAGGCCGGACTGAGGGTCCTCCCGATCGCCGACGCGGTCGCCGAGGCCGATCTCGTGATGATGCTCATGCCCGACACCGAGATGGCGGCAATCTACGAAGAGCACGTCGCCCCCAACCTCGACGACGGCGACGCCCTGTTCTTCGCCCACGGGTTCAACATTCGGTTCGGTTTGATCGAGCCGCCGGCCAACGTCGACGTCTGTATGGTCGCCCCGAAGGGTCCGGGCCACCTGGTTCGCCGCACCTACACCGACGGCGGTGGCGTTCCCTGCCTGATCGCGGTCGAGAACGACGCCACCGGCAAGGCCAAGGAACTGGCGCTCGCCTACGCCGATGCCATCGGCGGCACCCGGGCCGGTGTGATCGAGACCACCTTCACCGAAGAGACCGAAACCGATCTGTTCGGCGAACAGGCCGTGCTGTGCGGTGGTACCACCCGCCTCGTCCAGGCCGGGTTCGAGACGCTCATCGAGGCGGGATACCAGCCCGAGGTCGCCTACTTCGAGTGTCTCCACGAGCTCAAGCTGATCGTCGATCTGATGTACGAGGAGGGCATTGCCGGGATGCGCTACTCGGTGTCCGACACCGCCGAGTGGGGCGACCTCACCTCGGGGCCCCGTCTCATCAACGACGACGTGAAGGCCGAGATGAAGAAGGTCCTCACCGACATCCAGGACGGCACCTTCGCCGCCAAGTGGGTCGAGGAATCCAAGGCCGGCCGCCCGAACTTCCTGCGGCTCGAAGCCGAGGGTCACGAGCATCCGATCGAGAAGGTCGGTGCCAAGCTACGAGCGATGATGCCGTGGATCGGAGCAGGCAAGAGCTCGGTCCGGAGCACCTCGGGCGGCCAGGGCTAGACACCGCGAGCAACACCGCGAGTACCCGACCATCCCAACCGAATTCGCGCCCAACCCGAATTCGCGCCCAACCCGAACTCGCGCCCAACCCGAATTGGAGAGCCTCAGCGACGATTCCGTCGCTGAGGCTCTCGAATTCTCAGGCCTGGCCGTCGGTGACGCAGCCGTGGCTGGCGTCGTCGACGAGACGGATGTACTTCCACAACGTTCCCGAGGTCGCCTTGAACGGGGGAGCGGTCCAGGCCGCGGCCCGTTGGCTCATTTCGTCGTCGGACACGTCGACGGTGATGGTGTGGGCCTCGTCGTCGATCGTGACCGAGTCGCCGTCGCGGACGAGCGCGATCGGGCCGCCGTCCTGGGCCTCGGGAACCACGTGGCCGATGATGAACCCGTGGCTCCCACCCGAGAATCGACCGTCGGTGATGAGCGCGACGTCATCGAGGAACCCGGCACCGGCCAATGCGCTGGTCGGGGTGAGCATCTCGGGCATTCCCGGACCGCCTCGGGGGCCCTCGTAGCGGATGATGATCACGTCGCCGGACTGGATGCGACCCTCTTCGAGACCGGTGATCATGTCTTCTTCGCAGTCGAAGACACGGGCCGGACCGGTGAAGAGCAGGCCTTGCTTGCCGGTGATCTTGCCGACGGCACCGCCCGGCGCCAGGTTGCCCCGCAGGATGCTGATGTGACCCCGTGCCTTGACCGCCGTTTCGAGCGGCGCCACGATCGACTGTCCGGGTGTCAACCGATCGACGGCTTCGAGGTTCTGGCCCAGTGACTTGCCGGTGACCGTCATCTGGTCGCCGTCGAGGAAGTCGTTGTCGAGGAGATAGCGCAGCACGCCGGGCACGCCGCCGACGGCGTGCAGGTCTTCCATGACGTACTTCCCCGATGGCTTGAGATCGGCCAGCATGGGTACCCGGTTGCTCGTGGCCAGCCAGTCGTCGATCGTGAGCTCGAGCTCGAAGGCTCGGGCGATGGCGATCAGGTGGAGCACGGCGTTGGTCGAACCACCGAGGGCCATCGTGAGCACCATGGCGTTCTCGAGCGATGCCCGGGTGACGATGCGGCGTGGGGTCAGGTTTTCCTGCAACAACAGGTCGATGGCATGCCCGGCGGTGACGCACTCGTCGTTCTTGGCCTGGTCGAGAGCGGGTGTGCACGACGAGTACGGCAGGCTGAGACCCATTGCCTCGATCGCGCTGGCCATCGTGTTGGCGGTGTACATGCCACCGCAGGCACCGGCCCCGGGAATGGCGTGATCGACGATCAGCTGACGCTCTTCTTCGGTGATGGCCCCGGACAGCTTCTGGCCGTAGCTCTGGAAGGCCGACACCACGTCGAGCTTCTCCTCGACGCCGCGGATGGTCGCGCAGCCGGCCTTGATCGTGCCGCCGTAGACCATGATGGAGGGACGATCGAGTCGGCCCATGGCCATGACCACGCCGGGCATGTTCTTGTCGCACCCGGGCAGAGCGATCAGGGCGTCGTACCACTGCGCCGCCATGACCGTTTCGATCGAGTCGGCGATGAGATCTCGGCTCTGCAGCGAGAACGACATCCCGTCGGTGCCCATCGAGATCCCGTCGGACACGCCGATGGTGTTGAAGCGCATGCCGATCAACCCGGCCTCGGTGACCCCCTGCTTGACCCGGGTCCCGAGGTCGTCGAGGTGCATGTTGCACGGGTTGCCCTCGTACCAGCAGGCGGCGATACCCACCTGCGGTTTGTCGAGATCGGCGTGGGTCAAACCGGTGGCGAAGAGCATGGCCTGCGAGGCGCCCTGGCTCGCCGGCTGGGTGATTCGAGCCGAATAGCGGTTGAGCGTGACGGGGGTGTCGGCCATGTGGTTCTCTTCTGCGCGGCGATGGGACTGGACGGCCCATCGTAGGGCACGCCCACGATTCCCTCCTCAACGATTCCCTCGTCGATGCCCCGAACGTCGATCATCCCCGAACGTCGGTCATGATGGACTCGATGCCCGGTCCGCCGTCCTATCTGCTGCTCGACTTCGACGGTGTGGTGCGGCATCACCACCCCGGCCACGAGGCGATGGCGTCGCAGGCGGCCGGCCTCGAACCCGGGGCCATGGCCCGAATCGCCTTCGATCACGAGCTCATGGGGCCGCTGCTCGTCGGCAGCATCACCCGCGCCGAGTGGATCGACCGGGTGGCCGAACGCTCCACCGCACCCGAGGCCGTGCGGCGTTGGCTCGCCGATCGGGGATCGGTCGATCCTGCCATGCGTGCCCTCATCGCCGATGCCCGGTCGGTCGGACTGCCCGTTGCCCTCCTGACCAACGGGACCGACGCGACACCGCGGGAGCTGGATCACCACGCACTCGCCGACGCCTTCGATGTCGTGTTCAATTCCTCGTCGATCGGGATCGCGAAACCCGATCCGGCGGTCTTCGCCCACGTCTGCACGACACTCGGCCTCGATCCCCCCGCCATCGTGTTCTTCGACGACTCCCTCGCCAACGTCCGGGCCGCCCAGGGGTTCGGGATCCGGGCCCATCGATTCGAGTCCGCAGGCCGCGCCCGGGCACAGCTCGTCGCCCACGGATTGCTGACCCGGACGACGTAGCCGGTCCGACCTGGATCTCGAGCGAGGACCCGGTTTCCGGAAGGTGCCGGTGCTCATGAATCCGTTCGGCCCGGCCGATACGAGGTCCATGACGCCCGCCGCCCTGCTCGTGTTCGCTGCCCCGTTTCTCGTCCTCGCGGTGTCGTGTGGTGGTGGCGAGGCACCCGAGGCCCTGCCGTTGGTGGCCGACATCACGACCACGACAACCGAGTCGGTCCCGGCAACGACGATCGACCTCGAGCCGCCGACCGGCGAGGTGACGCCCGCCCAGCAGTCGATGCTCGACGGCTGCGCCGAGGCGATCCGGGTGGCAACCGCCGATCTCGATCCCGAGGGTCCGGACTTCGCGAACGAAGTGATCGTGGCCATCATGGGTGATGATTCCGATGTGATCAACGCCTGCGACGCGGTGATGGACCCGCAGAGCGGCATCGGTCAGGACGTCCTCATCACCTTCATGCTCGAACAACTTCCGCCCGAGCTGCTCGGTGCTCTCGGTGAGGTGTCGTCCAGCGGGGAACTCGGCGTCATCCCCGGTTCCGATGGCGATCCGGCGGTCGTTCCCAGGGTGGATCCCGGCGCTCCGGACTGAATCGATGGTCCCTCGCCGGGGCCCGGTCAGGTTTGGTTCGACCACGCTCCGGCCGAGAACGAGCGGGCCAACTGCTCGGCCTTCACCCGATCCTCGGGATGGGTGACCTTGATGTTGTCCGGGTCGCTCGGGACCCAGCGGATCACGCCGGGGCCATGGTGCTGCACGGTCTCGGCGGTGTCGGCACCGGTGAAGCCCTCGGCTTCGGCCCGTGGGTAGCGCTCGAGGAGGACGTCGAGCCTGAACGCCTGTGGCGTCTGGACGCGGACCAGCTCGTCGGCCGGCACCAATCGGCCCTGCTCGTCGATCAGGGCATCGGTGACCGGGTGGGCCGGAATCGCGCCGATCTCGACGGCCGGGTCACCGTCGACGAGGCGCTCGATGAGGGCAACGGTGAGAAAGGGGCGTGCGGCGTCGTGGAGCAGGATGGTGATCAGCCCATCGAGACCGAGATCGGCGGCAGCGCGGATGCCCGCCCACTCCGATGCCTGCCTGGTCTCACCCCCGGGCACCACGGCCACGACCTTGTCCGCCTGGGTGTCGGCGATGATCGAGTCGACCGGTCCCTCGTCGCCGGCCCGGATCACCACGACGACCGCGTCGATGTGTTCGCATCGCTGGAGCGTGTCGAGCGACCAGCCCAGGACCGGGCGTTCACCGATGGAGACCAGCACCTTGTTGGTCTCGCTTCCGAAACGGGTGCCCGACCCGCCGCCGAGCACGATCGCGATGGTCGTCCCGGGATTGCGGTCTGGGATAAGCGACATGACCACAACGTAGGCTCGGGGCGTGCGATTGACGGTCACCCGATCACGAACGCTCCGGTGAAACGCCGGGTCGACATCATCCGGCTCGACGGCGAGGATCCGGCAGCCGCCGTTCGCTCGGCCCTGTCGTCGGCCGTGCCCGACGCCGACCCGACCCAGCGCCGATTCGTGTTCGTGGAGCGGGCTGACGAGCTCGGCGAGGCCGAGCTCTCCGCTGTCGTCGACCGCCTTCCCACCGTCGACTCGGCGACGTCGACCGTCGTGGCACGGGTGGGACCGATGACCGACGCGCTGAAGCGAGTCGACGGCTCTCGTGTGGTGACGTCGGTCGACCGATCCCGCCTCCGGGTCGTGCACGCGCCCCTCGTCGTGGCGGCCGACCTC
Source organism: uncultured Acidimicrobiales bacterium (assembly GCA_963700755.1). Lineage (GTDB taxonomy): Bacteria > Actinomycetota > Acidimicrobiia > Acidimicrobiales > SZUA-35 > JBBQUN01. The sequence goes on along the minus strand of CAVOYW010000008.1, from coordinate 483,961 downwards.
GCCGGGCGGTGGGCGGCCGCGGGCTCGGGCGGTCCGACGACGGTCGCTGCGCTACTGTCCGAACTCGCTTCGATCGAGCCCGACCTTCGTGTGGTCGGATTCGACCCCGCCCCCGATCCAGGAGACTCCCATGGGTGAATTCGTCAACGTCGAACCGTCGAGCCACGACAAGGTCGCGGTCATCCGGCTCGAGCGTCCCAAGGTCAACGCGCTCAACAAGCAGGTCGGTGCCGAACTCCTGGCGGCCGCAAACGAGATCGCCGGACGGCCCGAGATCCGGGGCGTCGTCATCTGGGGTGGGCCGAAGATCTTCGCAGCCGGCGCCGACATCGCCGAGTTCCCCATCGACGGCGACCGCGATCCGTCCGACAACGTCGACGTCCTGGTCGAGGCGCTGTTCGCCATCGAGAACCTCGATGCCATCTCGGTGGCGGCCGTCAATGGTTTCGCTCTCGGCGGTGGCTGCGAGTTGTCGATGGCCGCCGACTTCCGGGTGTGTGGCGAGAGTGCGGTCTTCGGGCAGCCCGAGATCCTGCTGGGGATCATCCCCGGTGCCGGCGGCACCCAGCGGTTGACCCGACTGGTCGGCGTCACCAAGTCGAAAGAGCTGAACTACTCGGGTCGAATGGTCAAGGCCGACGAGGCACTGGCGATCGGCCTGGTGTCGGCGGTTCATCCCGATGACGCCGTCTTCGACGCCGCCGTCGCCCTGGCCGGCACGTACGCCGACGGGCCGGCGGCGATCGCGAACTGCAAGCGGGCGATCATGGACGGTCTGCACGTCTCGCTGGCCGACGCGCTGGCGATCGAGAAGCGCGAGTTCGTCGCATCGTTCCAGACCGACGATGCGGTCATCGGCATCACGAGCTTCCTCGAGAACGGTCCGGGCAAGGCGGAGTTCACCGGGCGTTAGTCTGCGCCCCATGGCCGTCGCCTCGAACCCCTCCCTGCACGAGCTCTTGGCTCGGCAGGGCTACCTGCTGGCCGACGGGGCGATGGGAACCGAACTGTTCGCGCTGGGACTCCGTTCCGGTGATGCTCCCGAGCTCTGGAACGTGGATCGACCCGATCTCGTGCGATCGGTCCATGAGCGCTACCTCGATGCCGGGAGCGACATCGTGCTGACCAACTCGTTCGGCGGTACGCACGTTCGTCTGGCCCTGCACGGGCTCCAGGGCCGAGTCGTCGAACTCAACGCTGCTGCTGCCCGTGTGGCGCGCGCTGCGGTCGACGTGCTCGATCGACCGGCGTTCGTCGCCGGGTCCATGGGTCCGACCGGCGAACTGCTCGATCCCATGGGATCGATGACGCCCGACACCTGTGAGGCGGCGTTCGCCGAGCAGGCTCGGGGACTGGCGGCGGGTGGTGCCGACCTCCTGTGGATCGAGACGATGAGCAGTCTCGACGAGGTGGCCGCCGCCGTTCGCGGTGCGAGATCGGTGTCGGATCTGCCGGTCGTTGCGACGATGAGCTTCGACACGGCCGGACGCACGATGATGGGGGTGACGGGCGACGAGCTCGCCGGCGGGCTCGCCGGCCTTGGCCTGACGGCGATCGGTGCGAACTGCGGCAACAACATCGCCGATACCGAGGCTGCGGTGCTGGCCGTGCGTCGAGCGCTCGATGCTGCCGGGTACGGCCACATCCTGGTCGTCTCGAAGGCCAACGCCGGCGTTCCCGAGTGGACCGGCGGTGGGCTGCACTACGACGGAACACCCGAGATCATGGCGGCCCACGCCCACCGCCTGCGCGACGCCGGGGTGTCGATCGTCGGTGCCTGCTGCGGTTCGACCCCGGCGCATCTGACCAAGATCGCGGCAGTGCTGCGAGGTCACGATCCGGTGCCGGTCGTCGAGGTGAAGGCGGCCACGGTGCAGGCCGCTCGGGCCCGCGACCGCGGCAGCCGTCGCCGTCGGCCCCCGACCTGATCCCGGCCCGGGCACCTCGCCCGCGAGCGCCCCGCCTGCCCGCCACTCCGCCCACGAGCGCCGGCTCGTTCCGGCAGTTCACTCACCGGCGTCCCGCCCCACCCGGCTGCGAACTGCGGTGTCACCGTCGGGAAAGGGACGCAGCCCCCTCGGTTCGGCGTGGCGCTGTGGGTTCCGCAGTGAGACGGCTCAGGCGAGGTTCTTGCGCCTGGCCAGGATGCGACGACCCAACGACGTCTTGTGGACCTCGTCGGCCCCGTCGTAGATCCGGGCCGCCCGCTCGTGGCGATACCAGTACGAGAGCACCGTGTCGTCGGTGACACCGAGGGCCCCGTGCACCTGGATGGCGGTGTCGACGGCGTGCAACATGGTGTTGGCCACCGAGAACTTGATGGCGGCGATCTCGTCGCGCGCCGCCTTGGCGCCGTATCGATCGATGGCCCACGCCGCATGAAGGGTTTGGAGTCGGGCGCCCCGGATCTCGGCGTCGAGTTCGGCCACCCAGTGCTGGATGATCTGCCGGTCGGCCAACGTCGAGCCGTCGAGGTCGATGACCCGTTCGTTGGCTCGCTCGCACATCAGGTCGAAGGCTCGGCCGGCGATCCCAAGCCAGCGCATGCAGTGATGGATCCGTCCCGGACCGAGCCGCTCCTGGGCGATGGCGAACCCGGCGCCCTCGTCGCCGAGCAGGTTCGTCTGCGGAACCCGACAGGACTGATAGCTCACCTCGGCGTGGCTGGCATGGCCCGAGCCACTGTGGCCCATCACGCTCACGTTGCGAACGAGTTCGAACCCCGGCGTGTCGGTCGGCACGATGATCATGCTCGTTCGCTGATAGGGCGGGGCGTCGGGATCGGTGACGGCCATCACGATCGCGAACGCCGCTCCGTCGGCCGACGAGGTGAACCACTTCTGCCCGTTGATCACGTAGTCGTCGCCGTCCTTGACCGCGGTCGTCGCGAGCAGCAGCGGGTTCGATCCGGCGGTCTCGGGTTCGGTCATCGAGAAGCAACTGCGGATCTCGCCGGCCACCAGGGGTCGAAGGAACCGTTCGCGTTGTTCGTCGGTGGCATGGGCGTGGAGGATCTCGACGTTGCCGGCATCGGGGGCCTGGACCCCGAACACGGTGTGGCCGAGCGGGCTGCGGCCCATCGCCTCGCTCAGCAGACCGTGGGTGACCATGTCGAGCCCGAGCCCGCCGAATTCGACCGGGTGGTTGACGGCCCACAACTCCATCTGTTTGACCTTCGCCTGCGCGGCGACCACCTTCTTCTGGAGCTCGACGGGGTCGCCGTGGAGCATCTCGCCCTCGAGCGGGATGACCTCGGCATCCATGAAGTCGTTGACCATGTCGAGCATGGTCTGGGTCTGTTCGGACAGGGCGAAGTCCATGATGTGCTCCTCGGAAAGGGCGGCGCTGGCGCCGACGCTAGGGAGCCCGCGGGGTCGGGGCCATGGACTTAGGTCCCCAATGCCCGATCGCCGACGGGACTCGGCTTCGTTGCCGCACCGATGAGGTCGGGTGGTCGATACGGTCGGGGGGTGCCTGATCCCTACCCCCCAGCGGACCACATCGGTGACATCTACCTCTCCGAGGAGCAGATCCGGACCCGGGTCACCGAGCTGGGTGCCGAGATCGCAGCCGATCTGGCCGGCGAGGTCCCCCTGCTCGTGACGATCCTGAAGGGAAGCGTGCTCTTCGCCGCCGATCTGATGCGGGCCATTCCCGGGGCCGTCGAGATCGACTTCATGGCCGTGTCGTCCTACGGCGACGAGACCAAGTCCAGCGGCATCGTGAAGATCGTGAAGGACCTCGACGAGTCGATCGCGGGCCGGCACGTGATCCTGATCGAGGACATCGTCGATTCCGGGCTGACGATGACCTACCTCCTGAACCATCTGAGTGCTCGCGAACCGGCCAGCATCCGGGCCTGCTCGTTGCTCGTGCGGGAGGGTCAACAGGCCGAAGGCGTGAAGGTCGACTACATCGGCTTCGAGATCCCGCCGGCCTTCGTCGTCGGCTACGGACTCGACTACGCGCAGCAGTACCGGAACCTGCCGTACATCGGTGTCTACACCGGTCCCGGGTCGGGTGTCGCACACTGAGGCCGTGGCGGTCACCGATCCGGCACTCGCAACGATCGGGCGCACGCCATAAGGTCTGGCCATGCCATTGACCGGTGAATACATCCCCAGCAAGCTCGACTGGGTGCGCGACCAGGTCGCCGCCTACGAAGCCTCCAACGGAACCGAGGCCAACACCCTGCTCGAAACCGGGATCCCCGTGATCATCGTGACGATGCGGGGCAAGGAGCCGGGCGTGATCCGCAAGATCGCCCTGATGCGGGTCGAGCACGACGGCGAGTACGCGCTCATCGCATCCATGGGCGGGGCGCCGAAGAACCCCTCGTGGTTCCATCTGCTCACCCGAAACCCCGACGAGGTCATGATCCAGGACGGTCCCGAGCCCTTCGACGTGACGGTCCGCCGGGTCGAGGGCGACGAGCGTCAGGAATGGTTCGATCGTGGGGTTGCGGTGTATCCGAGCTATGCCGACTACGCGGCGAAGACCGATCGTCAGATCCCGGTCTTCATCGCCACCCGCACGACCTGACCGTCCCGTCGGGCCGGTCGGTCGCACGAACGTCCTGCTCTCCTGATTTCTGACCGATTCGGTCGGGAATGGGTCTATCGTGCAGGGCGCACACGACTCGATGGCGCACGACGCCGAAGGCAGGGATGGAAGCGATGGCAACCGACGGTTGGGGTTTCGAGACCAAGCAGATCCATGCGGGGCAGGAGCCGGACACGGCAACCGGCGCCCGAGCCGTTCCGATCTATCAGACGACCGCCTACCAGTTCAACAGCGCCGAGCACGCGGCCAACCTCTTTGCGTTGGCCGAGCCGGGCAACATCTACACCCGCATCATGAACCCCACCCAGGGCGTGCTCGAGACCCGCGTCGCCGCCCTCGAGGGTGGTCTGGCCTCGACCGCCGCCGGCGTCCCGGGGGCGCTGATCGTGGCGTCGGGGCAGGCGGCCGAGACGCTCACGATCATGAACATCGCCGAAGTCGGCGATCACATCGTTGCCGGGGCTGCGCTGTACGGCGGCACCTACAACCTGCTGCACTACACGCTGCCCAAGTTCGGGATCGAGACCACGTTCGTCGAGGACGCCGACGACCCCGAGGCCTGGAAGGCGGCCGTACGCCCCAACACCAAGCTGTTCTACGGCGAGTCGATCGGCAACCCGAAGAACTCGATCCTCGACATCGAGATGGTCGCCGGGCGTGGCCCACGAGGCCGGTGTCCCGCTCGTCATCGACAACACCGTGGCCACCCCGTACCTGATCCGCCCGCTCGAACACGGGGCCGACATCGTGGTGCACTCGGCCACCAAGTTCCTCGGCGGGCACGGCACGGCGATCGCCGGAGCCATCGTCGATGGCGGTTCCTTCGAGTTCTCCGATGCCGATCGTTTCCCGAACTACAACCAGCCCGACCCGAGCTATCACGGACTCACCTACTGGCCCATGCTCGGCGCCGGGTCGTTCATCGCCAAGGCCCGAGTGCAGTTGCTCCGGGACTTCGGTCCGGCGATCAGCCCGTTCAACGCCTTCCTCGTGATCCAGGGCATCGAGACCCTGTCTCTGCGGATGGAACGTCATGTCGAGAACGCCGCAACGGGTCGCCGAGTGGCTCGAGGCCCACGACCAGGTCGAGCGGGTCAACTACGCCGGTCTGGCCTCGTCGCCGTGGTACGACGCCGCCCAGAAGTACACCCAGGGTCGAGGCGCGGGTTCGGTGCCGGCGTTCATCATCCGGGGTGGGGTCGAGGCCGGCAAGCGCTTCGTCGAGGCCCTCGAGCTGCACAGCCACGTTGCCAACATCGGCGACGTTCGTTCGTTGGTGATCCACCCGGCGTCGACCACCCATTCCCAGCTCACCGTCGACGAACAGCTCAGTGCGGGTGTCGAGCCCGGACTGGTGCGGCTCAGTGTGGGCCTGGAGTCGATCGACGACATCCTCGCCGATCTCGAACAGGGTTTCCGCGCCGCCAAGGGGGCCTGACCCACACCGGGGCGCCCGCGAACCGGCGAGCCTGTCCCCTCCCACCGGATCTCGAGAGGCTCAGCGACGTTTTCGTCGCTGAGCCTCTCGGGTTTGCGGTGCGGTGGGCGGCGGGACCAAGGCCCTGTCTCCTCCTGGTGGTTGTACGGACAATCGGGCGAGGAGGTGCGTCATGGCTCGAATCCTGGTGCTCGGGGCCGGAGTGTCCGGCCATACCGCGGCGCTGCACGCCAAGCGGCTGTTGGGGCGGAGTCACGAGGTGACCGTGGTGTCGCCGAACTCCAAATGGAACTGGATTCCGTCGAACATCTGGGTCGGCGTTTCGAAGATGACGGCCGACGAGGTCACGTTCCCTCTGGCCCCGGTCTACCGCCGGAAGGGTATTCGGTACGTCCAGGCCAAGGCGGTGACGATTCATCCCGAGGGCAACGAGTCCGACCCGACGCCCTACGTCGAGGCCGTGTCCACCGATCCCGTGCGCACGGGGCAGATCCACGAGCTGCGCTACGACTACCTGGTCAACGCCACCGGACCCAAACTCCGTTTCGATGCCACGCCGGGCCTCGGCCCCGATGGGCACTCCCTGTCCGTGTGCACCGCCGGTCATGCCGCGCAGGCTTCGGCTGCCCTCGACGAGGTGATCGCCGATCTGAAGCGAGGCGAGCGCAAGACGCTGGTCGTGGGGATGGGGCATGGCAGCTGCACCTGTGAAGGGGCAGCGTTCGAATACGTCTTCAATGTCGACCACGTGTTGCGTGAGGCCGGCGTGCGCGACCGGGCCGAGGTGATCTACCTCACCAACGAGCACGAGCTCGGCGACTTCGGGGTGGGCGGGATGACCTTCGCCCAGGGGTCGCAGCAGGTGACGAGCGAGCAGTGGATCCAGGGCCTCTTCCACGAGCGTGACATCCGGGTCATCCTGGGCGCCCACGTCTCGGAGGTCCTGGAGCACTCGGTTCGATACGAGACGATCGACGGGACGCAGGGCGAGCAGACGTTCGACTTCGCCATGCTGCTCCCCCCGTTCAAGGGTGTCGATCTCGTCGCGCTCGACCGACAGGGTGTCGACATCACGGCCTCGCTGTTCGCCCCCAACGGGTTCATGAAGGTCGATGCCGTCTATGAGCCGAAACCCTTCGAGGAGTGGGCGGCCGGCGACTGGCCCCGAACGTACGAGTCGCCGGTCTACCCCAACGTCTTCGCCGTCGGCATCGCCTTCGCCCCGCCCCATGGGATCTCCCGGCCGTACACGACGCCGAGTGGTGTTCCCGTCGCCCCGGCCCCACCCCGGACCGGTATGCCGTCGGGTGTGCAGGGCAAGACCGTCGCCCAGACGATCGCCGACCGGATCGAAGCCGGTGCGGATCGAGGCGTCGTCCCGGCGCGCACCGTGTCGATGGCCGAGATGGGCGCAGCGTGCATCGCCTCGGTCGGTACGGGGCTCCGCCACGGCGCGGCCGCGGCGATCACGATGTCGCCGATCGTTCCCGACCGATCACGGTTCCCGGAGACCGGCCGGGACCCGAACGAGACGTTCGGCGAGATCGGCCTGGCGGGCCACTGGATGAAACGCCTGCTGCACACCTTGTTCATCTACAAGGCCAAGGCCCGCCCGGGCTGGTGGCTGATTCCGGAGTGACCATGACCACCGACCGCTCGGCCATCGACATCCAGATCGCGAACACGCCGCTGCCAACCGAGCGCGAACTGGCCCGACGGTCCAGTCTCGTTCATCAGGTGGCGCGCTTCGTCGTCCTGAACCTGAAGATCCTGAAGTTGTCGCGCCAGCATCACTGACCAGCATCACCGAGTCGACCCGACGGGCCGGGCCGAGCGCGCCGGGGTGGGAGGGGCCGCGAATGCTGCGACACTGCTCGATCAGGGCGTGCTCGGACGAGCGCGTTCCGTTCCGATCCCGACCCGAAGGACACACCGTGCCCGAGTGCCCCGCCGTTGACGGCTCCAGCCCCCGTCAGACCAAGTTCGACGCCGAGTTCCCGATGTGCATCGACCCGTCGAAGCGCTACACCGCCGAGATGGTCACCAGCATGGGGACGATGATCCTCGCCCTCGACCCGATCAAGGCGCCGAAGACGGTCAACAACTTCGTCTGCCTGGCCCGCTACCACTACTACGACAGCATCATCTTCCACCGGGTCATCAACGACTTCGTGCTCCAGGGTGGAGATCCCGAAGGCACCGGCCGCGGTGGTCCCGGTTATCGCTTCGCCGACGAACTCCCCAAGGCCGGTCAGTACGAGCTCGGTTCGCTGGCCATGGCGAACGCCGGACCGAACACCAACGGGAGCCAGTTCTTCGTCATCAGTGGACGGGCCGGGATGGGGCTCCCCCCGCAGTACTCGTTGTTCGGCAAGGTCGTGAAGGGTCTCGACGTCGTCGAGGCCATCCAGAGTGTCCCCACCGGATCGGGTGATCGGCCGAAGACCGACGTGGTCATCGAGTCGGTCACCATCACCGAACACGACGACTGAATCCTCGCGCCACTCCATTCCGAACGAGCCGCCGGCCCTGTCGGCGGCTCGTTCCGCGCCCCGCCTCGAGTCCGGACTACCGTTCGAACGAGATGCGGGTCGAGGGGGTCAGCGTGGCCAGAACGCAGAGACGAGACGGCCGAATCGTGCTGACGAGGCTTCCGGCCGCGGTCCCCGCCGAGCGTCGTCGGTTCTTCGACGGAGGACCGGTCGACGCCGACCCGCCGAGCCCCGATACGACCGCCGATCCCCGGGTCGACCTGACCCGCGTGCTCGAGCCCGACAGTACGGGTCGGGAGCGGGAGGTGTTCCGCCTTCGTCGCAGAATCGGGTACTGCGTTCGGGCCTGGGACGATGTTGCCGATCCTCGGGACCGGTATGTCCTCGTTCCGGCCGACGCCGAACGATGGCGAACCGACCTGACGTCGGTTCCCGCGCTGTTCACCTGGCTCGTACCGAAGTCGGGCCGTCATCTTCCGGCGGCCCTGATCCACGACGGGTTGGTTCGGGGACGGGGAGCGGCACCCGAGCACCTCGGGCCCGACGTGACCCGCGTCGAGGCCGATACGATCTTTCGTGACGCCATGGCCGATCTCGGTACCGGTCTGGTGCGACGCTGGCTGGTCTGGACGGCGGTCGCCGCCGCCACGATGCGCGCGCCGGTGAAGGCACGGCCGAGTCGTCGTTCGGTCGCCGGTACTACCGGTGGATCGTGGTCCTGACGATCGTCGTGATCGCCTGGCTCGGATTCGAGGCCACCATGGACCTGATCGACGTCGGACAACAGCAGTGGTTCGTCCATGATCTGCCCTGGATGCGATCCGAGTCGCTGGTGCGCGACCTCGTCCAGGGCCTGTCCGGGGCCCTCGTGATCCCGGTGCTGGGCAGCGTCCTGTGGTGGCGATACTGGCGAGCCGGGGCGATCGCCGGAGTGGCCGTTGCCCTGCTCCTGCACGTGAGCGTGGTCCTGCTCGGGCTCACCGGGCTCTATCTGGCGGCCGAGCGACTGGCCGTCGTCGCCAACGGCCGATTGCTCGCCGTCCTCGGCGCCGTCGCGATCGGCCTGGCCTCCGGTGTGTTGCTCTCGCTCGTGGTCGCCGGCTGAGCGCTGACTACGATTCTTCGCCATGAGTGACGACATCCTCGACGTCGACCTGCTGGCGTTCGAGCAGGGTGGACAGGCCCAGCGCCGCGCCGTGGTCGATGGTGTGATGCGCAGCCTCCGGACCGGGTTCGTCTACACGAGTCACGATCTCAGCGAGGACCTCCTCGACACGGCCTACGCCATGTTGGCCGAGTTCTTCTCGATGGCGCCCGAAGCCAAGCAGACCGCAATTGCGCCCGGAACCTACGGCCAGACCGGCTACACCGGTCTCCTGGTCGAGACGGCGGCCATCTCCGACGTGCCCGACTGGAAGGAGATGCTCAACTGGGGCCGCGACATCGCCTCGGGTCATCCCCTCGCCCGCAAGTACCCCACCCGATACCCCACCCAGGTGCTCCCCGAAGACCTCGTTCCCGGGATCACCGACGTGCTGGGTCGCTTCCATGACCGCATCGAGAACATCCAACGCCGGTTCCTTCGTTTGATCGCCGTCGGGATCGGCTGCCACGAGTCGTTCTTCGACGTGATGACCACCGACGGACCCCACCTCACCCGAGCCATCCATTACCCGGCCATGGACTCCTCGCCCGGAGCCGGGCACGTCTGGGCGGCCGAGCACGGCGACATCAATCTCATCACGGCCCTCCCCCGTGCCACCGCCAAGGGGCTCCAGGTCAAGACGGCCGACGGTTGGATCGATGCCGTTCCGCCCGACGGCGGCATGATCATCAACACCGGAATCATGCTCGAACACCTCACGAACGGCGTGATCCCGGTCGGGGTCCACCAGGTGGTTGCCGATCCCGACCAACCGGGCGATCGCTACTCGGTCGTTCAGTTCTGTCACCCGACCCCGTGGACGATCCTGGCCCCGGTCGCCAGCTGTGTCACCCCCGACAACCCGCAGCGGTTCGCCCCCGTCGAGTCCGGCGACCGGCTGGATCTCGTGATCTACGACATCAACCTCGTCGAGGATGCCCGCCGTGTGGAATGACGCGGTGTGGAATGACGCGGTGTGGAATGACGCGTGTGGAATGACGCGGTGTGGAATGGCGCCGTGTGAGAAACGACGGAATACGCAGTCGGTCCCGACAGTTCCAGCATCTGTTCCCGGGACTTCGCTCCCGAAGTCACCCATCGAAAGGTACGCCCATGAACCAGAAGTTCGACGTTGCCGAGCTCAAGGCCCGCCTCACCCCCGAGCAGTTCCACGTCACCCAGACCGCCGGGACCGAACGGCCCTTCACCGGTGCCTACTGGGATGTCTGGGACGATGGCACCTATCACTGTGTCGTCTGTGACCAGGCCCTGTTCGAGGCCGACACCAAATTCGATGCCGGCTGCGGTTGGCCGAGCTTCGATCGGGCCATCGACGCCGGTCGTGTCACCGAGAAGCGTGACCTGAGCCATGGCATGATCCGGACCGAGGTCGTCTGCTCGGGATGCGGTGCGCATCTCGGGCACGTCTTCCCCGACGGCCCGACCGACACCGGCCTGCGGTACTGCATGAACTCGGCGTCGCTCGTCCTGGAGAAGGACGACGGAGATGCCGACAGCTGATCGTCACCGGATCGGCGGCCGACCGGTCCGTCGTTCCCGGCCTCGTCAGGCCAGCTGCGAGACCACGTGGTCGATACAGGCGGTGAGGGCCTCGACATCGGAGGGGTCGACACTCGGGAACATGGCGATGCGGAGCTGGTTGCGTCCGAGCTTGCGATAGGACTCGGTGTCGACGATCCCGTTGGCCCGGAGCACGGATGAGACGACGTTGGCATCGATCGAGTCGTCGAGGTCGATCGTGCCAACGACCGTGCTCCGCCGGCTCGGCTCGGCGACGAACGGTGTGGTGTAGACCGTGCGCTCGGCCCAGCCGTAGAGGATCTCGGACGAGGCGTCGCAGCGACCGGCCGAGAATTCCAGGCCACCGTGGTCGTTGAACCAGTCGAGCTGAGCGACCATCAAGAAGATCGTGGCGAGGGCCGGGGTGTTGTAGGTCTGGTTCTTGGTCGAGTTGTCGAGTGCGATGGTCAGGTCGAGACCCGGCGGGATCCAGCGGTGGCCGGCGCCGACCGATGCGATCCGCTCCTGGGCCGCCGGCGAGCAGCAGGCGATCCAGAGCCCCCCGTCGGAGGCGAAGGCCTTCTGCGGGGCGAAATAGTAGCAGTCGGCCTGATCGGGGTCCCAGCGAATACCGCCGGCGGCCGAGGTGGCGTCGACGGCGACCAGGGCCCCCTCGGCTCCCACGGGCCGGGCGACCGGTGCCATGACTCCGGTCGAGGTCTCGTTGTGGGTGAGCGCGTACAGATCGACGCCGTCGGTGGCGACGGCGTCGGGATGGGTCCCGGCTGCCGACTCGATGACGTGCGGATCGGCGAGGAAGGGGGCCGCCGCCGTGCAGGCCGCGAACTTCGACGAGAACTCGCCGAAGACGAGATGCTGCGACTTGGCGTCGACCAGGCCGAAGGTGGCCGCGTCCCAGAAGAGGGTGGTCCCACCGTTGCCGAGCACGACCTCCCACCCATCAGGCAGCCCGAACAGCGAGGTGACCCCCGTCGCAACCGCCCGACCATGTCCTTGACGGCGGGCTGACGATGCGATGTGCCGAGGTAGTGGGGAGCTGCCTCGGCCAGGGCGGCGACCGCCTCGGATCGAACCTTCGACGGCCCGGCTCCGAAGCGTCCGTCGGCCGGGAGAAGATCGGACGGAATCGAGATTGACGGTGGTGTTTGGCTCACAGGATGACAGGATTGCAGCTCAGGTCGACAGAACCTCGCGCCAGGCGAGAGAACTCCACAAGCGCTGCTCAGATCGGGGAGAAACCATGGCAACCGGACGCATTTCCGCACGGGTCGGATCGATCGCACCGTCGGCGACCCTGGCCGTCGACGCCAAGGCGAAGGCCCTCAAGGCCGCCGGCGAGCCGGTCATCGGCTTCGGTGCCGGCGAGCCCGACTTCCCGACCCCCGACTACATCGTCGAGGCGGCCGTCGCCGCCTGCCGCGACCCGAGGAATCATCGCTACACCCCGGCCGGTGGACTCCCCGAACTCAAGGAGGCCATCGTCGCCAAGACCCGTCGCGATTCGGGCTACGAGATCGAGGCGAGCCAGGTCGTCGTCACCAACGGAGGCAAGCACGCGGTCTACAACGCCTTCGCCGGCGTGCTCGATCCCGGTGACGAGGTCCTCATCCCCACACCCTTCTGGACCACCTACCCCGAGCCCGTCAAGCTCGCCGGTGGCGTACCGGTCGAGGTGCCGACCGACATCTCATCGGGCTTCAAGGCCACGGTCGACCAGCTCGAGGCGGCCCGGACCGCCAAGACCAAGGCGCTGGTGTTCGTCAGCCCCTCGAACCCGTCCGGTGCGGTCTACTCGAAGGACACAGGTCGAGGAGATCGGCCGATGGGCCGTCGATGCCGGCATCTGGATCCTGACCGACGAGATCTACGAACACCTCACCTACGGTGACAACGAGTTCTGGTCCATGCCCTCCCTGGTGCCCGAGATCGCCGACCGGTGCATCGTGCTCAACGGGGTGGCCAAGACCTACGCCATGACCGGTTGGCGGGTCGGCTGGGTCATCGCCCCCAACGACATGGCCAAGGCCCTCACCAGCCTCCAGTCGCACCAGACGTCGAACGTCGCCAACGTCTCGCAAATGGCGGCGCTGGCTGCGGTGTCGGGTGACCTGTCGGCGGTCGAAACGATGCGTGACGCCTTCGATCGCCGCCGCAAGAACATGTTCGCCATGCTCTCGGCGATGAACGGGGTCGAGGTCATCGAACCCGAGGGCGCCTTCTATGCGTTCCCCTCGTTCGAGGCCCTGATCGGCCGCACGATCGGCGGGGTGACCATCGGATCCACGACGCAACTGGCCGACGTCATCCTCGATCGGGTCAAGGTGGCGTTCGTCCCGGGAGAGGCGTTCGGCAGCCCCGGCTACGGCCGCTTCTCCTTCGCCATGGGCGACGACGACATGGGTGAGGGTCTGCGGCGTATCGGCGACTTCCTGGCCGACGTATGAGCGACGCGCCCTCCCCCGACACGCCATCCCCCGACACGCCGTCGGGGTCCTCGCCGAATCCCGAGCCCTTCGTCGACCCGACCCCGGTGCCGTTCGGGGCGTGGCCCTCACCCATTCATGCCAGTCTGGTCGCAGCCGGCAGCGTCGGTCTCGGTGGTCCCGCGGTTCGCGGCGACGAGCGCTGGTGGTCCGAGGCCCGGCCCGCCGATGCCGGCCGGGTCGTGCTCGTCCGATCCGTCGGTGACGAGCGGGCCGACATGCTTCCCGACGGCTTCTCGGCCCGCACCCGGGCACACGAATACGGGGGTGGGGCCTGGTTCCTCGGGTCCGCCGACGTCTACTTCTCGAACATGGGCGACCAGCGGCTGTACCGCCTGCCCGCCGACGGTGGCGACCCGGTGGCCATCACGCCCGAGCCACCGGCACCGGCGGCCTGGCGCTTCGCCGACGGTGTCGAGTCGCCCGATGGCGACTGGATCCTGTGTGTCCGCGAATCCCATGTCGCCGCACCACCGGAGCCACCGAGCGGCCTGTTCGACGACGACGTCGACTCCGCCCCGCCCGAACCCGTCGAGCCCGACGCCGATCAACCGGTCGTGCTGCTCGACGAGGCCGTCAACGAGATCGTCGCGATCCCGACCGACGGATCGCTGCCGCCCCGGGTCGAGGTCACCGGCACCGACTTCGTCGCCGCACCGCGCATCTCGCCCGACGGCCGCTGGGTGAGCTGGATCCGTTGGAACCATCCGAACATGCCCTGGGACGGCACGACCCTGTGCGCCGCGCCGATCTTCGATGGCTGCCGCTTCGGCAACGTGCAGGTGGTCGCCGGCAACGAACACGAGTCGATCGTGGGTGCCAACTGGACCGGAGACGGTCGCCTGGTGTTCAGCAGTGATCGATCCGGGTTCTGGAATCTGATGACGTGGCGGCCGGGCGATCCGTCTGCGGTTGCGCTGACCAAGCTGGGTGACGCCGAGATCGGTGGTCCACCCTGGGTGTTCGGTGAACAGTCCTGGACCGAACTCCCCGACGGGCGGCTCGCGGTGGTGGTCACCCGGCGAGCCGTCGATGCCCTCGCCGTCGTCGACCACGACGGCACGGTCCGAGTGGTCGACGAGCGCTTCCCCAGCATCACCGGCCTGTCGACGACGCCCGACGGCCGAGTGGCGTGCATCGTGGCACCGGGGGACTCGACGCCGATGATCGTCGAACTCGATGTCGACGGAGCCGATCCCCTGGTCGTACGGGCTCCGAGCCGACTCGGGTTCGACGCCGAGTGGATCTCGACGGCCGAGCGATTCGAGTACGAAGCGGCCGACGGAACCGACCGCCATGCCTTCTTCTATCCGCCGTGTGCACCGAACATCGTGGGGCCCGACGGTGACCTGCCGCCGCTGGTCGTGATCGGCCACGGCGGTCCGACGGCGCACACCACACCGGCGCTCAACCTGAAGATCCAGTACTGGACGAGTCGGGGCTTCGCCGTCGTCGACGTGAACTACGGCGGCTCGACCGGATTCGGCCGCGACTACCGGCAGCTGCTGAACGGCCAGTGGGGTGTGGTCGACGTTGCCGACTGCATCGGTGCTGCTCGCCAGTTGGCCGCAGCCGGACGGGTCGACCCGCAGCGGATGGCCATCCGCGGCGGTTCGGCCGGCGGTCTCACCGTGCTCAACGCACTGATCACCTCCGACGTGTTCGCCGCCGGCACCAGCCTGTACGGCGTCGCCGACCTGGCAGCGTTGGCCACCGACACCCACAAGTTCGAACGGCGCTACCTCGACAATCTGGTCGGCACCCTGGCCCGAGGGCCGAGCCGTCTACGACGCACGATCCCCGATCAACCACGTCGACGGTCTGTCGAGCCCGCTGCTCGTGCTGCAGGGTCTCGAAGACGAGATGGTTCCGCCCAGTCAGTCCGAAGCCATCGTCGCCGCCGTTGCCGCCAAGGGCATTCCGCATGCCGCGATCTACTTCGAAGGCGAACAGCACGGGTTCCGGCGCAACGAGACCATCGTGCGGTCACTCGAGGCCGAGCTGTGGTTCTACGGCCGGGTGTTCGGTTTCGAACCGGCCGACACGATCGACCCGATCGATCGACGCCGTCGGCCTCTGATGCCGACCCCGCCCCCCGCCCCCCGCACCCCGCCCCCGCTCCGCACCCCGCCCCCCGCACCCGCCCCCCGCCCCCCGCTCCCGCCCCCCGCACCCCCGCATCCCGCTTCCTGCCCCGCAACCTTGGAGCCCCGTCTCCGGTTTCCGGTGTCTCGGATCCAAGGTTCGGATCGGGAGCGGGCGAGGCAATTGGTTGCTTCCTGCCCGGAACGGGCAACATGGACCGGTGCCCGAAGCGAACCGCACCACCGGTGCTACCGTGAATCCCCTGTTCGTCGAGTCGACCGACGGAGTTCGTGTCGCAGTGCACGACTTCGGAGGCGACGGTCCCCTGTTGGTGCTGAGCCATGCCACCGGGTTCTGCGGAGGCGCCTGGTTGCCCATGGCCGAGCACCTGACCGGACGTTTCCACTGTGTCGCGCTCGACTACCGGGGCCACGGTCACACGGTCACCCCGGACACCGCCACGATGGCCTGGACCGGTATGGGCCATGATCTTCTCGCCGTCCTCGACGTGTTCTCACCCGATGAGCCGGCGTTCGTCGCCGGGCATTCCATGGGTGGGGCGGCCATCGTTCTCGCCGAATCGCATCCGACCCGGTCGGATCGCCAAGGGATGGGGCTTCGAGCCGATCCTGTTCGATCCCGATGGAGCAGCGAGCACCAAACCCGACGAGCCGAGCGCCATGGTCGAGGCGGCCCGGCGTCGTCGAGCCGATTTCGAGTCCCGAGATGCCGTCTACGAACGCTATTCGTCGAGACCGCCACTCGATCTGCTCGATCCCCGTGCCCTGCGGGCCTACGTCGACTACGGGTTCCGGGACCTCGATCCGGGACGATCCGGCAGCCGGGAGTCACGCTTCGCTGCACACCGGCCCGAGAGGCCGAGACCTTCGAGAACTCGCACTCGGGAGCCTTCGCCGCCGCGGCGACCATCTCGTTCGACTATCGGGTGCTGGTGTCGGGCGACGGCATGCCACCGGCCCTCATGGCCGAGCACGCAGCGACGACGCACCCGCGGATGTCGCTCGCCCGATACCCCGACCTGACCCACTTCGGCCCGCTCGAGGCGCCCGAACGCATCGCCGATGATGCCGCGATCTGGTTCCTGGCGTAGCTGCGTCCCGACATCGTCGGTGCCGCTACGCCCGGGACCCTGCGGGGTCGGGCGTACTAGTGTGGCCCCGTCGCCGGCAGCGGGGATCGAGATCGGCCGGTGATGTCGGCGTTCGGAGGGAACGGGAGGTGAGAACGACGCATCGGCTGGTGATCGGCCCCGGGGGCAGTGGGCGGACCCATCGTCTGCGCGCCTGGGTCGACGAGCTCGACCCCGCACTCGCTGTGGTGTGGGTCTCCGGGTCGAGCATCCGGGCCGTCGACGAGGCCGACCTGGCCGAAGCCGTCACCGACCGGCCCGATGTCCTGGTCGTCGACGATCTGCAGTGGCTCACCGACGGGGCACTCTCGATGGTGTCGGACCTGGCCAAGTCGGTGACGGTGTTCGCGAGCCGTCGACCCTGGCCCTCGACCGAGCGCCTGCGGATGCTCGACGACCAGCTCACGGCCCGAGACCAGGCCGAGCGAACCGTGTTCCTCGATGCCGAGGACTTCACCCCTTTTCTCGCCGAGCTGATGGGCAGGACCGTTTCGGGATCGCTGGCCGATCAGCTCTTCGCCGCAACCGGTGGCTCGGTCGGACTGGCCGCCGACGCCGTCGCGTCGAAGTGGGACGGCGACCTGGCGAACCTCCCCGAGGCGCTGATCGACGCCGTCGTCACCCGCGTGCGGCGCGCCGGTCCCGATGCCGTCGCGCTCGGCGAGCCTCATCGCCGTCGAGCCCGGGCTCGAGCCCGGTCTGGCCGCCCGGGCCCTGCCGGTCGGGATCGAGGCCCGCGGTGCCCAGCGTGGGGTCCGTAGCGGTGGGCTGACCGACTCCGTCGGGGGGCTCCTGCCGCTCGTGCAGCGGGCTCTGCTGGCCGACCTGTCCACACCCGATCTGGAAGAACTCCACGATCGACTCGGCGCGATCATGGCCGGTGCCGACCCCGACCGAGCCGCCCGCCATCTCGAGGCCGGGGCCGCCGACAACGTCGAGTCGGTGGAGGCCCTGCTGGTGGCGGCCGAGCGGGTCCGACGGAGCGATCCGTCCCGTGCGCTCGAACTCGTCGCGTCGCTCGACCGCCGCGCTGTTGATGCGTCCACCGACGAATCCACGGCCGATCCGACGTCGGACCGGGCGGCACTGGTCCGGGCCGAGGCCTCGTTCCATCTCGGCAGGGCGTCGGCCCTGGCCGGCCTGGCCGAGGCGGGAGGCGTGGTCAGTCAGCGAGGAGCCGTGCTGGGCTTCGGCCTCGACCTGCGCGAGCTCCGCTGGATCGCCGCCGCCGACCGCGAACTTCCCCCCGAACTCGGCCCCCACCTGGTGGGGTTGGCCAGTGCCGCCGTCGGACGGTTCGACCAGATCGGCGACCTGCCGGCACCGACGGGTCCGATCACCTCCATGCTGGCTTCGCTGATCGAAGGACTCGAGCGGTTCGCGTTCGGTCGTCCCTTCGAGGCGCTGGCCTCATTGGCCGCCGCCGTCGACGACCACGATCGGCTCCAGCCCGACCTCACGCTCGGATTCACCCCGCACCTGCTGGCTTCGTTCGTCGCCGTCGGAATCGGCGACCTCCCGGCCGCCGAGGACTTCGCCCTGCTGGGTTGCGAACGGTGTTCACCCGGTGAGGCGTTGTCGGCCCGTCTGCAACTGGCGTACGTCCGTCTGCTCGACGGCCGCTACTCCGATGCCCTGACCCTCGTCCGTGACGGAGAGGGAACCGACTGGGCCGGCCGGGATCGGCTGCTGCTGGCTGTGCTCGACGCCGGACTGGCTCGCCGCTCGGGTGACACCACGCGGCTGCGCGATGCGTGGCGGCGGGCCGACCCGGTCCTCGTCCGCCACTCGCCGTCCTGGCTGCTGGTCGACCCACTGACCGAACTCGCCGCGGCCGGGGCCAAACTCGGGCAGCACGCTCGCGTCGATCCGGTGATCGAGGTGCTCCTGGGTCAAGTCGGGGCTTTCTCGCCGTCGAGCCCGGCTCCGGCCAACGTTGCCTGGATGCGCCTGCAGGCCGGCCTCGCCGCCAATCAGGCCGACGTGGTGGCCACGGTGTCCGACGACATGGCGATCTACACCTCTCCGACCGCCCGATCACAGGCCCGGCTCGATGCTGCACGGCTGTGGCGGTCCCTGCTCACCGCCCGACTCGACGCCGGTTCCGACGGCGAAGGCCTCACCGACCTGGACGAGGCTTCGTTCATCGACGTCGCAGCCGCCCTGGCCGACGGCGGCGAGAGCTGGGAGGCATCGCGGCTGGTCGGTCAGGCGGCGATCGAGGTCGACGACCCGGGCGTGGCCCGCCGGCTGCTGGAACGGGCGCGGTCGTTCACGGTCGAAGTCGACGAAGCCGAGTCCGAGGACCCGCTCGTCGCACTCGGTCTCTCCGAGCGCGAAGCCGACGTGGCCCGCCTCGTCGCCGACGGTCGGACCCACAAGGAAGTCGGGGCGCAATTGTTCATCTCGCCCAAGACCGTCGAGCACCATGTGGCCAGGATTCGCCAGAAGTTGGGTGCCGGCACACGAGCCGAACTGCTGAGCGCGATTCGCGAAGCGCTCTGACCAGGGCACTTCTCGTTCCCTGGGCACGTCTCGACCAGATCCCCTAACGTTTCCCCAACGGGAGGGGGGACTCCCCGATTTGCCGCCGGCGACTGCCGCGTAGTGTGACGTCTGCCAGGGAAATCCAAAGCACCTCGCAATCACACAAACTACGGAGGGAATCCGAAATGTCAGACATCTACGCAGACGCCAGCGAAGCCATCAAGGCCGTCATGGAGAAGCTCCTCGACCCGAGCGACCCCACGGAAGCCATGAAGTACTCCGAGGATCCCCACGGGTATCTCGTCGATCATGGCATCGCCGACTACGACCTCAGCAACGTCGACCTGGGCGACACCGTCACCCAGGTTGCCAACGAATTCAACTTCAGCCCACAGGTCACCCAGACCCTGATCGAGACGCCGGCTCCGGCCCCGGCGGCAGCTGCCGCCTCCGCCAGTGCCTCGGCCTCGGCCTCGGCCGGCGCCGCAGCGGCTCCGGTGTACCACGCACCCCCGACGATCGAGACGGTGGAGCGGACGATCAATCATTATGTGACGGAGGTGTACGAGCAGAACGAGTACATCACGCAGAACATTCAGGACAATTCGAAGCATTTCGATGTCGATGTCGATGGTGACATGCATGGTGACATCGAGATCACCGATGAGTCGGTCAATGCCACCGGTGATGGTGCGGCGGCGGCTGGTCGGGATCAGGAGGGTGTTGCCACCGGTGACGGTGCGGTTGCTGCCGGTCGGGACATCGAGGATTCGAACATTGCCACGGGTGATGGTGCGGTGGCCTTCGATGGTGACAACGAGGGCAACATCAACACGGGTGAGTTCACCGGGATCCAGGCCGATGGTGATGCCAACGGTGCGGTGGTCGGTGACGGGAACACGGTCAACAACGTCGACGCCAGTGGTGGTCGGGGTGGCGACGGTGGGCCGGTCACCATCGGTGATGGCAACGTTGCGGTCGACACCGATGGTGGCGATGCGGTGGTCGGTGACGGGAATCAGACGATCCAGGGTTCGGATGATGTGAATGCCGGGTTCGGTTCGGGTGATGTTGCCGATTTCGAGGATGCCGACATCGGTGGGAGCGGTGACGGTGACGTCCAGATCGCCTTCGGTGGGGGTAGTAATGCGATTCAGGACAATGACACCACGATCGACAACTCGATCAATGATTCGTTCAATGACGAGTCGGTGGAGCAGACCCAGTTGCAGGACAACTCGATCAATGATTCGTTCGACACCGAGGATTCGTTCAACACCGATCTCGATGTCGATGCCGACATCGATGTGACGGAGGATTCGTTCAACGAGGTCGACAGTCATGACGACTTCTCGGTCGACATCGATCAGGATGTGTCGGCCGATGATGGCGGCTTCATCGAAGAGGTCGAAGCCCTCGACTGATCCAACAGACACATAACACGACAGGACCATCGTCCCCGGGGCCGCCGTGCCCCGGGGACGTTCGCGTCCCCGCCGTGTCGTTGGTCGACCTGCCGGGAGCTCCGGCCGCTGTGATCGGTCTGCCGGCTTCCGGTCGGTGCCCCGTTGCTCGGGCGTCGCGTCGATGGATCCCCTAACGTCTTCACCGGGGAACGGGCCTGTCCCCGATCTCGAGTGGTCGTTGCTCACGTACTGTGGGCATCAGTCAGAAAGCAGTGTCACGAAGACGATCCCCAGCAACCAGAAAAGCCGACGGAGGGAAACCGAAAATGTCCGAGATCTACGAAGATGCCGCAACCGCAATCAAGGCCGTCCTGATGAAGGTGATGGGTTCGGAGTCCGAAGCCCTGGCCTATTCCAAGGACCCGGCCGCGTATCTGGGCGGTCACTGTGGCACCGACCTCGACGTGAGCAACGTCGATCTGGCCGCGACCGTGAACGAGGTCGCCAACGAACTCAAGTTCAGCCCGACCGTCGTCGAGACGTTGGCGTCGGTGCCGGCGCCCCGGCCGATGGGATCGTCGGCCCCCGGTTCGAGTTCCTCCGGGGGCGGGAGTTCGTCGGGAGGCGGGAGTTCATCCGGGGGAGCAAGCTCATCCGGGAGCGGAAGCTCGTCGGGTTCCCCATCGTCGGGAGCATCGTCGCCCTCCCTGCCCCCGCCCACGATGGAGACGGTGGAGCGGACGATCAATCATTATGTGACGGAGGTGTACGAGCAGAACGAGTACATCACGCAGAACATTCAGGACAATTCGAAGCATTTCGATGTCGATGTCGATGGTGACATGCATGGTGACATCGAGATCACCGATGAGTCGGTCAATGCCACCGGTGATGGTGCGGCGGCGGCTGGTCGGGATCAGGAGGGTGTTGCCACCGGTGACGGTGCGGTTGCTGCCGGTCGGGACATCGAGGATTCGAACATTGCCACGGGTGATGGTGCGGTGGCCTTCGATGGTGACAACGAGGGCAACATCAACACGGGTGAGTTCACCGGGATCCAGGCCGATGGTGATGCCAACGGTGCGGTGGTCGGTGACGGGAACACGGTCAACAACGTCGACGCCAGTGGTGGTCGGGGTGGCGACGGTGGGCCGGTCACCATCGGTGATGGCAACGTTGCGGTCGACACCGATGGTGGCGATGCGGTGGTCGGTGACGGGAATCAGACGATCCAGGGTTCGGATGATGTGAATGCCGGGTTCGGTTCGGGTGATGTTGCCGATTTCGAGGATGCCGACATCGGTGGGAGCGGTGACGGTGACGTCCAGATCGCCTTCGGTGGGGGTAGTAATGCGATTCAGGACAATGACACCACGATCGACAACTCGATCAATGATTCGTTCAATGACGAGTCGGTGGAGCAGACCCAGTTGCAGGACAACTCGATCAATGATTCGTTCGACACCGAGGATTCGTTCAACACCGATCTCGATGTCGATGCCGACATCGATGTGACGGAGGATTCGTTCAACGAGGTCGACAGTCATGACGACTTCTCGGTCGACATCGATCAGGATGTGTCGGCCGATGATGGCGGCTTCATCGAAGAGGTCGAAGCCCTCGACTGAATCGGCGAATCGACCACGATCACGTCCCCGGGGAACAATCCCCGGGGACGTTCGGCGTTCGGCCGTCATTGCTGGTAGTTGTGGTGTCCATCGATCGAGCGAGTGAGGGGTCATGACCAGCGGAGCACCAGGGGCCACGACCGCCGCCAAGGCGGACTACAAGACGGCGAACAACGACGTCCGCAAGGTCCTCGAACTCGGGCTCCAGGCATGCCAGGCCTATCAACGGCCCGATCTCCGCGAACGTCTCACCCGGCTGCGCGACAAGATCGGCAACCCCGGTGTGCAGATCGTGATCGTCGGCGAGTTCAAACAGGGCAAGAGTTCCCTGATCAATGCCCTGGTCAACGCGGGCGTCTGTCCGGTCGACGACGACATCGCCACGGCAGTGCCGACCGTGATCGCCTACGGCGACACGATCGCGGCGCGTGCGATCCTGGCCGGGGTCGATGCCGACGCACCGACCCGGACGATCGACATCTCGATGGATCAGGTGCCCGCCTACGCCAGCGAACTCGGATCGTCCGACCCGAATCAGATCGTGAAGGGGGTCGAGATCGACCTTCCTCGCAAGCTGCTCGCTCGAGGGTTGTCGTTGGTCGACACCCCCGGAGTCGGTGGGCTCGGATCGGCGCACGCCACGGCGGCGCTCGGCGCCCTGTCGGTGGCCGATGCTGCGGTCTTCGTGAGTGATGCGTCCCAGGAGTTCACCCGGACCGAGATCGACTTCCTGGCTCAAGCCGTCGACCTCTGCCCGCAGGTCGTGTGCCTGATGACCAAGATCGACTTCTACCCGGCGTGGCGCAAGGTGCTCGAGATCAACCGAGGCCACCTGGCCAACGCCGGGTTTTCCCTCGACATCCTCCCGGTGTCGTCGCTGTTGCGGTCCGAAGCGGTGCGTCGCAACGACAAGGAACTCAACGCCGAATCCGGCTTCGCCGAACTCGTGCGGACGCTCAGCAACGACATCGTCGGAGCCGCCGACGCGATGCTGCGTCGTCGGGCCTGCGACGACCTGCTCGGCGTGTGCGACCAGCTCGGCACCCAGTTCTCGGCCGAACTCGCCGCCATCAACGATCCCGAGAAGGCGGCCGAGATCGTCCAGAAGTTGGAGGAGACCAAGGTCCAGGCCGACAAGCTGCGGAGCCAGGCGGCCAAATGGAGCACGACCTTGTCCGACGGCGTCGGCGACCTGAGCAGTGAGGTCGACTTCGACTTCCGGCAACGCATGCGCAGGATGACCCAGGAAGCCGACACCGCCATCGACAATAGTGACCCGGCCGACACCTGGGGCGAGTTCCAGCCCTGGCTGGTGAACCGCGTCTCGTACGAGGTGGTGGCCAATCACAAAGTCCTGGTCGACCGGACGTCGGTCCTGAGCGCCGAGGTCGCCCGCCACTTCGAGCTGGACGGCGGCGAACTGCTCGAGCAGCTCGACGTGCCCAACCCGACCCAGGCACTGGCGCGGGTGGGGTCGAGCCGGCAGCCGACATGAAGACCGCGACCACGGCGGCCAAGGGCCTCACCGTGATCCGAGGCACCTATTCGGGCACGCTGATGTTCAGCCTGGTCGGAGGGATGCTCGTCTCGGCGTCGCTGGTGATGCCGCTCGGCCTCGGGATCGGGTTGATGATGGGCCGCAAGGCGCTCAAGGACGAGAAGGAACGACAGCTCATGCAGCGCCGGGGCCAGGCGAAGAACAGCGTGCGCCGGTACTGCGACGAGGTCTCGTTCCAGGTCTCGAAGGATTCCAAGGACACGCTGCGGCGGATCCAACGCCAGCTCCGCGACCACTACAGCGGCCGGGCCGAGGAGCTGCAACCGCTCGACCCACGAGGCGCTGAGGGCGGCCAACGACGCAGCCAAGATCGGTACCGTGATCGGGCCAATCGCCAGAACGACCTGGCCGCCGAACTGGCGCGGATCAAGGCCCTGCGGGATCAGGTCGAGAAGGTCCGTTCGGCGGGCGCCGTATGGATCTCGTTGCTCAGGCCCGTTCCCTGCTCGCTCGGGCCGAAGAAACCTTCGCGGGCAATCCCGATGCCGTCCGCCTGGCCCAGGCCCGAGAACGCCTCGACGGTCCGTTACGGGTGGCGATCGCGGGCAAGGTCAAGGCGGGGAAGTCGACGCTGCTCAATGCCCTCGTCGGCGAGCGGCTGGCTCCGACCGACACCGGTGAGTGCACCCGCATCGTCACCTGGTACCGAGACGGGCACACCTACCAGGTGCTGCTGCATCCCGTCGACGGATCAGCCCGCCGGTGCAGGCCCGTTTCCGCGCGACGACGGTGCCATCGACGTCGACCTCGGTGGGCGTCGGCCCTCGATTTCGACCGCATCGACATCACCTGGCCCTCGGCCGGACTGCGCACGCATGACCCTCATCGACACCCCGGGCGTCGGTTCGCTGACCGAGAGAGGTCGCAACCCGGGCCTTCGAATTCCTCGATCCCGACCGAGGCCGAGACCCCGGCCGACGCCGTGCTCTACCTGATGAAGCACATCCATGCGTCCGACCTGCGACTGCTCGAGTCGTTCCACGACACGGCGGTGTCGCAGCCCAACCCCGTCAACGCCGTCGCCGTGCTCTCCCGGGCCGACGAGATCGGCGCGGGGCGTCTCGACTCGATGACGTCGGCCCGCAAGATCGCCAAGCGGTACGGCGACGATGGTCGCCTGCGTCGGCTCATCCAGGTCGTGGTCCCGGTGGCCGGTCTGCTGGCCGAGACGGCCGAGACCCTCACCGAGTGGGAGTTCAAGTCGCTGAAGAAGCTGGCCGCAGTCCCGCCCCGGGACCTCGAGACGCACCTGCTGTCGGCCGATCGATTCGTCGAGGCCCGCCCCGAGACACCGCTGACCTCGCTCGAACGCCAGCAACTGCTCGACCGGTTCGGGCTGTTCGGTGTTCGCCTCTCGTTGGCGCTGATCCGCCGCAACGTGGTCGAGAGCAGCGCCGATCTCGCCGACGAGCTCGTGAACCGCTCGGGGCTGTCCGATCTGCAACAGATCCTGTCGACGCTGTTCATGGACCGAGCCGATGTCCTGAAGGCCCGATCGGCCCTGCTCGCGATCGAACGGCTCTGTGCCGAGCATCCCGAGACCCCGGGGGTCTCGGATCTGCTCGGAGGGATCGAGCAGGTCATGGCCGGCGCCCACCCGTTCAACGAGCTCACGACGATGGCGGCCGTGCGCAGCGGCTGGGTCCGGGGTCGTGAGGATGATCTGCGAGACGTCGAGCAGCTGCTCGGCGCCAAGGGGACCCAGCCCACCCAGCGCCTCGGCATCGACCCGGCGTCGAACCGCGACCAGATCCGGTCGGCGGCGCTCGAGGCGCTGGGCCGGTGGCAGCGCAAGGCCGAGAATCCGCTGACCTCGCTCGATCTGGTCACGGCCAGCCGGGTCGTCATCCGGACGCTCGAGGGCATGATCGCCGAATCGTCGTAGCGATCCGACCGCCCCAACCCGTGGTTCCGGGGAGGCTCCGTCCAACAACCCGTGGTTCTGGGGAGCCGCCGTACTCGGCGCCGTACGCAGGCCCCACGGTCGTCAGCGAAACCGACGGTGGCCCCCCGGTTCGCCGGTCGGTCAGATGTCGTCGAGTTCGAGATCGCTCGGGTCGATGTCGTCGAAGGCGCTGGTGTCCTCTTCGGGGAAGGTCTCGTAGGAGTCCTCGACGACCGCCGGCTCGAAGCCGGTCGAATCATCGTCGGGCGCGTAGGTGGTGACGATGTCGGCCGAAGCGAAGTGGTCGAGGGTCAGGGCGTCTTCGCTGGTGACCTCGTCGTAGAACGGGTCGTCGTCGAAGTCGTCGAGCACCGAGGTGGTTCCGAACCCACCCGAGCCGAAACCGTCGTCGCCGTCGGCCTGGCCGCGGGGTGCGGCATCGCGTTCTTCGGCGACGGTGACCGGCTCGGTCTCCACGGTGGCGTCGGTGACCGGCTCGGTCTCGCACGGTGGCGTCGGCTGTGTCGTCGGGGCCGGCCGTGTCGTCGGCGGTGTGGTCGGTTGCTGTGTCCTCGTCGGTCGCAGCGTCGGGGCCGGTCGTGTCGTCGTCGGTGTCCTCGGTTGCGGTGTCGTCGTCGGTCACGTCGTCGAGGTCATCGACCCGATCCTCGAGGACGTCGTCGAGCGAGTCGAGCGAGTCGAGAGTGGCGAACGGGTCGACGGCGTCGGCGGCCGGGTCGAAGTCGGGAAGGTCCGACTCCTCGAACGGCACCGGGCCGAATCGGGTGGCGATGCCGGCCACGGCGTCGCTCTGTTCGATCGGGGCCGTGTCGGAGAAGTGGCCGAAACTGGATCCGATCAGGTCGCTGGGCAGGTCGGTCATTCCTCGCTCGGCGAAGAAGGTCTCGGGTCCCTCACGGAAGGCCGCCTGGTCGGCAGGGTCCTGCAACAACCCCTCGATGGTTCGACGAATGCTCACGGGACCATCATGGCGCACGTCGGGTCGGCGCCCATCGGGGATGTCCCCGGGAGCCGCTAGGGGATCGCCGGCGGGCTGGTCGACGGAGTCCCCGGTGGGACGAGTTCGGGCTCGACGAGCAGCGCGGCCTCGGCCGGCAGACCGGTCAGGATGTTCTCGACGTAGCTCTCGGTCGCCTGGGGCAGTCCGATGTCGGCGCCGGCCCGTTCGGACAGGAACCAGAGGTGGTCGAGGATCTGGTGGTAGATCTCGGCGTCGGTCAGCCGGGTGCGCAAGTCGTCCGGAATCGACGAGATCGTGGGCTCGTAGCGCTCGGTCAACCAGCGGTAGGCGATCACGGCTTCGGGCAGTGTGCGGCCTTCCTGCTGTGAGAGGTATGCCCCGTAGCCGTGGACCGCGCTGAGCAGCCGACGGGCCTGGTTCTCCTCGGCTCGGATGCCGGTCAGCCGTTCGAGATCGCGACGATGGTGGCCTTCTTCGACGACCTTCGGTCGGAAGGTGATGTGGTTGGTGGTGCCGTCGTTGGTGATCTCGAGTTCGGCGGTGTCGAACCCCAGGTCGTTGAGCCGTTCCATCCGTTCACGGATCCGCCACAGTTCGCCGGCGTCGAGGTGGTCGACCCGCGTGAGCTCGGCCCAGAGTCGCTCATAGCGCTCGAGGAGCTGATCGGTGACCAGCAGGGGATCGACCCCGTTGAGCCGTCCCATCGCTTCGAGCTCGAACAAGCCCCCGGCGATGTTCTCGCAGGCGATGTCGAGGTCGAGGAGGCGCTGCCCGGTGCTCAGGGTCTCGTGCCGTTCACCGGTCTCGGTGTCGACGAGATAGGCGACCAGCGCGCCGGCATCCCTCCGGAAGAGAGCGTTGCCCAGCGAACAGTCCCCCCAGAAGAACCCGACGAGATGGATACGCGTGAGCAGGATGGCGAGTGCATCGATCAGGTGGACGTGCAGTCCGTCGTTGCCGGGGCTGGCGAAGAGGTGGAGGTAGGGGACCGAGAAGCGCAGATGCCGGGTGATGAGCACCGACTCGAGTGGTTGTTCGTCGTCGTCGGTGCGCTCCATGGCGATGCCGACGAGGTCGACGACGGGGAGGCCCTCCTCCTTGAGCCAGTCCAGGAGTCGGTACTCGCGTTGGGCCAGGGCCGGTGAGAGTTCCTTGAAGGCGTAGTAGGTCTCACCGTGCTCGATGAACCTCACCACGTGGCGGTGTCGCCCGGCCGGCAGTCGGACCGCGAGGTCGTCGGGCCAGTGATCGAGTGGTGTCGTCCAGGGGAGCTCGAGGAAGTTGGGCTGGGACTCGAGCGAGGTCTTGAGCGTCAGTGCGACCATGGTCCAACGCTAGGTCCGGGCGGTGATCGTTCCTGGCCCGACCACCCCGGTCGCAACCGGGCCCGGACCGTGACACAGTTCGTGATGTGATCGAGTATCTGCCGCCGCATCCCGATGCCCGCCCTCCCGACCGATTCGCCGGCCCCGACCAGCCCATCCGGAAGGTCACCCGACAGGTGGCCTTCGAAGACGCCTGGGATCGGGTTCGGGCGGCCAAGATCGCGACCCTGTTCGATTCCCTGGCGTCCAACTGGGCCACCGAACACGTCGAGCCGACCAAGGCGGCGCCCGTGGTCGACGCGCTGGAACGAGGCGGCCTCGACCTGTCGGGCTGGTGGCTCGAGCTGGGCTCGGGAACCGGGGCCGGCACGAGGGTCCTCGCTCCCCGGGTCGAGCGGCTCGTTGCCTGCGACCTGGCGGCGAAGATGCTGGCCGAGGCACCGTCCGACCTGGTCCCTCACATCCGGGCCGATGCCGGCTGCCTCCCGTTCCCCGACGCTCGGTTCGACGTCGTGCTGATGGTCAACATGCTCCTGTTCCCGCAGGAAGTCGACCGGGTGCTCGCCGACGACGGAGCGGTGGTCTGGGTGAACACGCACGGCGACCAGACACCGATCCATCTGCCGGTCGAGGACGTGGCCCGCGCGCTCCCGGGGCGTTGGCACGGTGTCTCGGCCAACGCCGGTACCGGCTTCTGGGCGGTGTACCGGCGCAGCTGACCGTGGGCACCGAGACCCGGTTGCGCCGCCGTGGTCGGGTGCCGGCGACTCGCTACGACGCGGCGAGGACGGCGTCGGCCGCCGCCAGTCCAGACAGGTAGGCCCCTTCGACCTTGGGTCCGCCGAAGGCGTCACCGGCGAGCACCAGTGGTCCCGGTGACGACGCGAGCGTCAGGCAGCGATCGGGCCAGGGCTCGACGGGCCCGGCATAGCGCCATTTCTTGACCTGGTGCTCGATGATCCGAGCCGACCCGAGGCGTTCGGAAGCGGGAGGGAGGAGGGCCGCCGCAATTGCGGCGTCGTCGAGCGACCACAGCTCGGCGCTGCGGTCGTGGGCACAGTGGAAGGTGACGGCACGGACGTCGCTGATGCCTTTTGCCTTGTTGTCGGCGATGAAGGTGAACGTCGGATCGTCCGGGAGCTGGAGGGCACCGGCCGGACCGAGGTCGGGGACGCCGTCGACGAGGGTCAACAAGGCGATGACCGGGTGATAGGCGAGGGCCCGCACCCGTTCGGCATCGACTGCCGGATCGAAGCGCACGGCCCCGTCGGCGAGGTAGTCGAGCGTCTGCGGGACGGGCGACGTCGCGATCACGGCCGAGGCGTCGTCACCTTCGCGGCGGGCGGCCTCATAGGTGGCGACCCAGCCCTCGGGGAGCTGGTGCAGGGCCTGGACCCGGACCCGGGTGACGATCTGGGCCAGGGCCGGGTCGAGGCGGCCGGCCAGGTGCTTGGCCAGCCGGTTCATGCCACCTTCGGTCCGGTACCTCGGGTAGCCGTCGTCGGTGCCGAACCCGCGGCACCATTCGGCGACGACACCGTCGTCGACCCAACCGGCGACGGCCGAGGTGAAGGCGTCGGACCGGGTCGTGAAGAACTGGGCGCCGTGGTCGAGCAGCGCACCCTCGAGCCGACGGGTGGCGAGCCGTCCACCGACGCTGCGGCCCTTGTCGACGATCAGGACCCGTCGGCCGGCCTCGGTCAACCGACCGGCCGCCGTAAGGCCGGTGATGCCGGCCCCGATGATCAGGACCCGACCGTCGGGCGTCGGGGTCGGTGCGTCGGTCGGATCGGCAGCAGTCACGTTCGGAAGGCTAATCCCGCGTTCCGCCACATCCCTGATCGATTCGGGGGAGTCCCGGTCGTGGTCCGGTTCTGCTTCTCGTCGTGAGTCGAGGTGCGGGTCGGGGCGGAGAAATCGGTGAAACTCGACGATCTGGTTGGGCTTGGTGTGCGAAACCGGAATCCTGTTGCCATGGCACGCATTCTCGTCACCGAGGAACTCGCTCCCAATGGCCTCGACAAGCTCCGGTCCGCCGGACACGACGTCGACATCCGGTTGGGTCTCAGCCCCGAGGAACTCGTCGACGCCGTGCCCGGTGCTGCCGCCATCATCATCCGCTCGGCCACCACCGTGACCGAGGAGGTGCTGGCCGCCGGAACCAGCCTGCTCGTCGTCGGCCGGGCCGGGATCGGGCTCGACAACGTCGACGTCGAGGCGGCGACCAAGCGAGGCGTGATGGTGTGCAACGCACCACAGTCCAACATCGTCACCACGGCCGAGCAGACGATGGCGTTGATCCTGGCCCAGGCCCGCAACATCGCGCAGGCCGATGCGGCGCTCAAGGCCGGTCGGTGGGAACGCTCGAAGTGGACCGGCATCGAGCTCTACGACAAGACCCTCGGGATCGTCGGGCTCGGTCGTGTCGGCAAACTCGTTGCCCAGCGGGCTCTGGCCTTCGGGATGAAGCTGATCGCCTACGACCCGTTCGTTTCCGAAGACCGCGCCCGTCAGCTCTCGGTCGAGCTGGTGTCGCTCGACGAACTGGCCGCTCGTTCCGACGTCGTGACCCTGCACGTGATCAAGACGCCCGACACTGTCGGCATGATCGGATCCGACTTCTTCGCGAAGGCCAAGGACGGGATCCGGATCGTCAACGTCGCCCGTGGTGGCGTGATCGACGAGGCGGCCCTCTACGACGCTCTGGTCTCGGGCAAGGCGGGGGGCGCCGCTCTCGACGTGTTCGACACCGAACCCAAGACCGAATCACCCCTGTTCGCGCTCCCGAACGTCGTGGTCACCCCGCACCTCGGGGCCTCCACCCACGAGGCACAGGACAAGGCGGGCGTCACCATCGCCGAACAGGTCAACCTGGCGTTGGCCGGTGACTTCGTGCCCTTCGCCGTCAACGTCGACGCCGCCGAGGTCGCCGGGACCATGAAGCCCTTCCTGCCCCTTGCCGAGCAACTGGGCAAGATCTTCGCCTCGTTCGTCGGGTCGCTTCCGGCCGACATCACCGTCCTGTTCGAGGGCGACATCGGGGGCTACGACAACCGGCTCGCCACGCTCTCGGCCATCAAGGGTCTGCTCTCGGTCGACGCCACCGAGCCCGTGTCCTACGTCAACGCCAACCCTCTGTTGGCCGAGCGGGGGATCACCGTGAAGGCCATCGCAACCACGGCGGCCTCCGACTTCGTCAACAAGCTCTCGATCAGCGGCGGTGGCCACACCTTGGCGGCCACGCTCGTCGGGCTGCGCAACGAGGCCCGGATCGTCGAGATCGACGGTCACGATGTCGACGTCCCCCCGAGTCGGCACATGCTCGTCGTTCGCAACGACGATCGTCCCGGCGTCATCGGCACCGTCGGAACGTTGTTGGGCGAGGCCGAGCTCAACGTGTCCGACATGGCGGTCGGCCGTGACACCGACGGGCAGTCGGCGACCATGGTCATCACCACCCGGACGGCTGCACCGCCCGAGACGCTGGCCAAACTGGCCGCCGCCAGCGGCGTGCTGTCCGTCGACACCATCGAGTGCTGCTGATCCCGGATCGGTTCAGCGGCGACGAGGTGGCCCGACCGGTTTGTCGGAAACGGGGCTCTCCACCACGAGCGACGTCGTCGTCCGCCCGTGATCGCCGAGTTCGGTGACGAGCGCATCGAGTTCGTGGATGGTGCCGGCCTCGACGTAGAGCACCGCATCGCAGTCGCCGAGGACCTGGTGCATGCTGCGGACGGCGGGATGCGACGCCGCGATCTCGGTGGCCTTGCCGATGGCCCTCGTCGTCGGTCCGCTTCCGGTCAGCCGGACGATCGCCCGGACGTTGCGGCCGGCCGCAGACGGATCGATCACCGCCCGATAACCCGTGATGACCCCGAGGCTCTCGAGGGCATGGACCCGGGCGGTCGCCGCCGCCGGTGACAGGTGGACCCGTTCGGCCAATTGCCGGAACGAGAGCCGCCCGTCGGCTTGGAGGTGTTCGACGATCTGCCAGTCGATGTCGTCCATCAGGGCCTCTCTGACCGGTGAGCGGATGATTCAACGATACAGACTGCGGCGATCCGGCCCGAGCACCACGCGAACGACCTTCACGGAGCGGCCGGTTTCCCGTAGCGTGAGCGGATGGCACCCACGACGACAGCTTCGACGACCGATCTCGACGAACGGGTGGCGTCGGTCATGATGCCCACCTACGGTCCGCTGCCGCTGCTTCCCGACCATGCCCGGGGCTGCGACGTCGTCGACGTCGACGGGCGCCACTACCTCGACCTCGCGGGCGGGATCGCCGTCAACGCCCTGGGTCACTGCCACCCGGCGCTGGTCGACGCACTGACGGCCCAGGCCAACAAGCTGTGGCACCTGTCGAACGTGTTCACCAACGAGCCTGCGCTCGAACTGGCCGAGACGCTCACCTCGCTGACCTTCGCCGAGCGGGTGTTCTTCGCCAACTCCGGTGCCGAAGCGAACGAGGCGGCCCTCAAACTGGCTCGTCGCTACGCGAGCGACCACGTCGGGTCGGACAAGTTCGAGATCGTCGCCCTCGACAAGGCATTCCACGGTCGGACCCTGTTCACCGTCGCCGTTGGCGGCACACCGGCCTATGCCGAGGGTTTCGGTCCGACGCCGGAAGGCATCCGTCACGTGGCTCCCAACGACATCGCCGCGCTCGAAGGGGCGGTCGGGCCGCGGACCGCCGCGGTGCTGATGGAACCGATCGTGGCCGAAGGTGGCATCCTGCCACTCGACGAGGTCTACGTCCGGCGAGCCCGCGAACTGTGCGACGAGCACGGCGCGTTGCTGATCTTCGACGAGGTGCAGACCGGGGTCGGACGGACCGGCACGCTCTACGCCTACCAGGCCCTGGGCGTCGTGCCCGACATCCTCACCACGGCCAAGGCCCTCGGTGGCGGCTTCCCGATCGGTGCAGCCCTGTCGACGGCGAAGATCGCGGCGTCGTTCGTGAAGGGCACGCACGGATCGACCTTCGGGGGCAATCCGTTGGCGTGCGCGGTGGCCAATGCCGTGCTGTCCGAGGTGACCAGACCCGACCTGCTGGCCAATGTCGTCGCCCGGGGCGAGCAGTTGCGCGACGGTCTCGAACGGATCGGCAACGACACCGGGGTGTTCGAGTCGGTCCGCGGCCGGGGCCTCCTCCTCGGTGGCGTGATGGCCGAGCCGTATCGAGGTCGCTCCAAGGACCTCCAACTGCGGTGCGTCCCCGAAGGCGTCCTGACCCTCGTGGCCGGGGTCGATGTGCTGAGGCTCACGCCGGCGCTCAACATCACCGAGGCCGAGGCCGATCTCGGACTCGAACGGCTACGTGCCGCAGCCGAGGCATTCGTCGCCGGCGCCGACCCGACCGAGAAGGATCCGACGTGAGCCTCGTCCGGTTGGCCCGCCGGAGTGACCTCGACGCGCTCGTCGAACTGGCGGCGACGGTCGACCGGTCGATGACCACGGTTCCCCGGACCGTCCGGGCCATGGCCGAACGTCTCGACGAGGCCGAGGTGAGCGCCTCGCCCGACCGACGGATCGACGGCAGCGAGGCCTATCTCTTCGTGCTCGAGGAAGCGGGACGGCTGGTCGGCATGTCGGCGGTGTACGCCGCGGTCGGTGTCCATCGGCCGTTCTACAGCTACAAGGTGTCGAGCATCTCGCAGGCATCACCCGACCTGGGCGTTCGGGTCGACACCCGGATCCTGCACCTCGTCAACGACTACGCCGGCTCGTCGGTGGTCGGCACCTTGTTCCTGCATCCCGACGCCCGAGGGGGAGGCCGGGGCCGTCTGCTGTCGCTGGCCCGGTTCGTGTTCATGGCCGCGCACCGCGAGCGGTTCGGCGACCGGGTGATGGCCGAGATGCGCGGACTCACCGAGACCGACGGGAGCTCGCCCTTCTGGGACGCGGTCGGTCGGCGGTTCTTCCAGCGTGAGTTCAGTGAGGCCGACCTCCGGCGGGGTCACGAATTCCGCTACATCGCCGAACTGTTCCCGACCTATCCGATCTACGCCGATCTGTTGCCGACCGGGGCCCAGGCGGTCATCGGGCGCTCCCATCCCGATGCCGAGCCGGCCGTGGCCCTCCTCCAGGAGCAGGGACTGCGTGATCACGGCTACGTCGACATCTTCGACGCCGGGTTGTGCCTTCACGCGTTCATCGACGACCTCGGCATCGTGCGCGGCCGTCGCGACGCGACCCTCGCCTCGCCACCCGAGGCTGCGCCCGGCCCCGAGGGCGACGGCTCGTTGCTCGTCGCCGACCCACGCCTCGAATCCTTCACCGTCGTGAACACGTCGGTCGGTTGTGCCGGCGGCGGCATCACCCTCGGTCGCCCTGTCCTCGACGAAACCGGGTGGGTGCCGGGCCAACCCATCCTGCTCGCACCGTCACGACCCCATGTCCTCGCTGCCCGCCGAACCTGCCCGGAACGAGCCACCGATCATGCCTGATTCCCCCTACCCCGTCGCCGGTTGCCACCTCATCGCCGGAGTCTGGACCGACGGCCACGCGCTCGATCGCACCACCCACTCGCCGGTCGACGGTGACCCGGTGTGGACGGGTCGGGACGCCTCCGAACACCAGGCCATGCTGGCCGTCGAGTCGGCGGCGGCCGCGTTCGACGGGTGGCGTCGCACCGATGCCGACGAGCGCGACCGTGTCGTGCGGCGTTTCGCCGAACTGGTCGGCGCCCACCGGACCGAATTGGCCGAACTGATTTCCACCGAGGTCGGCAAGACCAGGCCCGACGCCGACGCCGAGGTGGGGACCATCATCGGCAAGGCCGAGCTGTCGATCTCGGCCCGAAACGAGCGGACCGGCACCATCCGGCGGGACCTCGCAGCCGGACGCCTCGAGATCGGGCATCGGCCGCTCGGACCGATGGTCGTCCTCGGTCCCTTCAACTTCCCGGGACATCTCCCCAACGGACACATCACGCCGGCGTTGCTCGCCGGCAACACCGTGGTGTTCAAACCCAGTGAGCAGGCGCCCGCCGTCGCCCAGCGCATGGTCGAGCTGTGGGAGGTCGCCGGGCTGCCGCCGGGAGTGATCAACCTGGTGGTCGGCGGGGTCGAGGTCGGTGGCGCACTCATCGACCATCCGGCAACGGCCGGTGTGCTGTTCACCGGGGGAGTCGAGGCCGGCCGGGCCATCCACCGGCGTCTGGCCGGGCGACCCGAGGTGATGCTGGCACTGGAACTCGGTGGCAACAACCCGATCATCGCCTGGGACGTCGACGACCTGCGGGCAGCGGCCACCGTGATCGTGCGCTCGGCCTATCTGTCATCGGGTCAGCGCTGCACGTGCGCCCGGCGCCTCATCGTCGCCGACGGGCCCGAGGGCGACGCGATCGTCGACGCCGTGGTCGAGCTGACGTCTCGGCTCCGGGTCGGTTCCCCCCGAGCCGAGGTCGATCCGTTCTTCGGGCCACTGATCTCACCGCAGGCCGTTCGGCGGGTCCTCGACGCCCAACGTGCGCTCGTCGCCGACGGCGCCCGCGTCCTCGTCGAGGCGACCCGGCTCCACGACGGCCCCGCCTACGTGTCGCCGGCGGTCCTCGACGTCACCGCCGTGGCGGATCGGCCCGACGTCGAGGTGTTCGGTCCGATGCTCCAGGTGGTTCGGGTGGCGACGTTCGACCAGGCGATCACCGAGGCGAACAACACCGCCTTCGGGCTTGCCGCCGGCGTGATGACCGACCGTGACGATCGCTGGGCCGAGGCGTTCGGCCGTCTCGAGGCCGGCATCATCAACCGGAACGTCGCCACGGTGGGTGCGTCCGGGGCCGCCCCGTTCGGCGGGTTGGGTGCATCGGGGAATCATCGGCCGGCCGGATACGCGGCCGCGGACTACTGCTCGGACGCCGTGGCCAGCCTCGTCCAGGGCGCTGGATGGTCGACCGATCCGATCGCCGAGGTCGACCCGGCACCCGACTGACCGACATCCGGCCAGGTCGAGGTGGTCCCGGCGGGGCCTGGGCGATCGTCCCATCGCGGTCAACTCGTGCCCGAATCGGTCGATATGAAGGTGTGAGGATCAGATCCGCTGGCGACGTTGCCGACGCCCGGCACCGGCGCACCCGAGACGCCGGAGCCGCGTTGGTCGAATATGCCCTGGTCCTGAGCGTATTCGTCGTGGGTCTGATCGAGATCCTGGGGCTCTTGGGCGACGGGGCGACCGAGTACCAGAGCAGCGTGGCCTACGACATCGGTCGGGAGCAGGTGTGGCTCCCGAACACGACCACCACCACCATCCCGCCGACCACGGCCGCTCCCACGATCACGACCACCACCACCTCCCGCCGACCACGACCACGACCACGACGACCATCCCGTCGACCACGGCGCCGACCACGACCATCGCCACCACCACGACGACCACCACGACCATCGCCACCGGATCGACCGTGCCGCCGTCGTCGACGACGGTGCCGACGACCACCACGACCACGCCACCGCCGACGACGACCACCACCACCATTCCCACGACCACCACCACGGCGCCGACGACCACCACCACGGTGTTCGTGCCACCGAGGGGCTGAGGATGAGGCGACCGGATCGATGCGATCGAGGGCGAGATGCCCAGCGGGGGGCCGTGCTGGCCGAGGTGGCCATCACCGCTCCGCTGGTGCTGTTCCTGGTCTTCGGGATCATCGAGATGGGCCTGATGTTGCGGGACCATGTGACCCTGAACGCCGTCGGCCACGACGCGGCCCGGGCAGCCGCGATCGGTGGGAACGATCTGGGGGCCGACCATCACGTGCTCGAGGTCATCCTCGACAGCGCCTCCGCCCTGCCCGACGATGCCCTCACCCGGGTCGTCGTCTTCCGGGCCGACGGCCCGGCGGACACGGTTCCGCCGGCCTGCCTGGTCAACTCGCAGGACACGGTCACCGACCGCTGCAACCTCTACACCGCCGCCGACCTCGCGAGGCCGATCTCGGACTTCGGCTGCGATCCACTGACGGCTCCCGACCGCTGGTGGTGCCCGACCGATCGTGTCGTCGCCAGGACCGCAGCCAACGGAGGGCCGCCGGACTACGTCGGCGTCTACCTCGAACTGGACCGATCGCTGATCACCGGTCTCTACGGCGGGAGCCAGACCCTGACGGTGACCAAGGTCGCCCGCCTGGAACCGAGGGACCTGTGAGGAGCTCGGTCGCTCGGCCGCCCCGGAGCGCGGGCCGCGGACAACGCGGCGCCGCCGTCGTGGAGGTGGCCTTCGTGGTGCCGTTGTTGGTGTTCCTGTTCCTGGGGATCGCCGAACTCGGGCTCACGGTGAGCGACACCCAGTCGGTCGTCGGCGCCTCGCAGGCCGGTGTTCGAGTGGCGTCCTCGGCCGGCGACGATCGGTTGGCCGACCACGACGCGTTGATGTCGGTCGCCGCCTCGTTGTCCGACCTCGACCCGGGCAGGATCCTGTCGGTGGTCGTCTTCAAACCCGAGGCCGATGGATCGATGCCCGCCGGCTGTTCCACCGCCTCGCAGACCGATCTCTGCAATCGGTACACCGCGGCCGACCTGTCGTCGACGCCGGCCGATTTCGTCGATGCCACGAGTTGCGCCCTCACCGCACCGGATCGATTCTGGTGCCCCCTCGACCGCGAGATGAGTCAGGTGGCCGGCACCGACTGGATCGGTGTGCGGGTGGAAGTGTCGCGAACGAGCCTGGCGCCGTTCATCCCCGATCGGGTCCTCAGCGACACGACCGTCATGCGAATCGAACCGAGGTTCGTGTCGTGAGCCGTTCTGGGGAGGCCGGAATCGAGCTGTCGCTCGCGGTGCCCGCAGACTCCGGCGAGCGGGGGTACGCGATCGTGTTCCTCGCCTTCATCCTGTTGCCCTTGATGGCGTTGGCAGCCGTCGGTGTCGACATCGGCGTGTGGTACCTGCAGGCGCAGAAGAACCAGCGGATCGCCGACTCCGCCGCCCTGGCCGGTGTCGTCTGGATGCCCGACGAGGCGACGGCGATCGCCACCGCCAACGAGGCCGTGACCCGCAACGGGCTCACGGCCGGGGTCGATTCCACCGTCGTGGTCACGGCGCTCGGCCGGGACCGGCTCAAGGTGCAGGTGTCGACCAAGAGCGAGCTTTCGTTCGCCCGGATGTTCCTGGGCGAGTTCTCGGTCACACGATCGGCGATCGCCGAATACAACCCGCCGATCGCGATGGGGAGCCCCGAGAACTCGCTCGGCGAATCGTCACTGTGGCTCGCCGTGTCGGGCCGGTGCTCGGTTCGGGAGAACGGTGACCTCCGCATGGCCCAGTACGTCGCGGGCTACCCCGGCGGTACGTACCCGCCCAGCAACTGCAGCGGCTCACCCAACCTCGACTACAAGGGCTCGTACCTCTACGCCGTGACCATCGACGACGCACCGGCCGGTCCGGTCCGCATCGAGGCCTACGACGCCTCGTTCATGCCCTCGGCCACCTCGGAGACCGACCTCGAATTTCGGCCCGGGGCCGAGTTCGCCACCGAGTTCGTTCTCTACGACGCCGACGGTGCCGCCTTCGACCTGGCCGATCGTACGGTGTTGTCGACCGCAACGGTGAGTTCGCGGAACGCGGCCTACGCCGGCACCTGGCGCACCATCGGGCTCATCGCCGATCCCCAACCGGGCACCTACTACTTGAGGGTGCGGGCCACCGGGGGTGGGCTGAACTCGTTCGGTTCGAACGGCTTCGGCCTACGAGCCTACGCCGGCATGACCTTCAGCCGGTGTACGACCCTGGTCGGTCAGCTGGGCTACGACTCGGCCTGCCCGCAGGTGTCCTCGGTCGAGGACATGTCGATGTACGCCTCGCTCAGTGGGGGGTCGTCGACGTTCTATCTCGCCGAGATCCCGGCGTCGAACGCCGGCAAGCAGCTCGAGGTCTCCCTCTTCGATGTCGGTGAGGGCGCCGAGATGATCGAGATCCTCGACCCGAACGGTCAGCCGGTTTTCTTCGAGTGGGAGACCGACTGCACGATCGGGCTGGCCCCCACCGGTGGTTGCTCGGGCTCGGGGACCTCCCTCGATGTCAGCGGAGACGGCCAGCAGGTCTATGCCGCCACCCTGTCGACGTCGCGCTACAACGACCGCACGGTCGTGGCGACGGTCGACCTCCCCAACGACTATGCAACGGTCTACGCCGGCGAGTGGTGGCAGATCCGCTACACCTTCGGTGCCTCGATCACCGACCGAACGACGTGGTCGGTCCGTATGCTCGGCGATCCGGTTCGGCTCTCGGGCTGAGAGGCCCGAGTCAGGCCTTCCAGGATCGGGGCCAGACCAAGGCGACGACGAAACCGAGGACGGCGCCGATCAGGCCGTTGCGAATGAGGACCCGTGGTGACGTCGTCGCCGGATGGTCGTCGGAGCGTCTGTCGTCGTTCATGTCAGCTGGCGGGCAGCCACGAAGGTCGACGAGCCTCGAAGGCATCGATGTCCTCGGCGTGGCGGAGGCTCAGGCCGATGTCGTCGAGCCCCTGCAGGAATCGTTCCCGGGTGGCGTCGTCGAGCGGGAACGAGACCTCGAGGCCGATGGCCGGCGCCTCGACGGTGCGGCGTTCGACGTCGATGGTCAGCTCGAGTGTTGCGTCGGCCTCGACGGCGGCCATGAGGGCAGCGACCACGTCGGCCGGAAGGACCACCGGCACGAGCCCGTTCTTGGTGGCGTTGTTGCGGAAGATGTCGCCGAAGCGGGGCGAGATCACCGCGTCGAACCCGTATTGCTGAATGGCCCAGACAGCGTGTTCCCGGGACGACCCGACGCCGAAGTTCTCGCCCGCGAGGAGGATGGTTGCGCCCGAGAACCGTTCGTCGTTGAGGACGAAGCTCGGCTCGTCCCGCCATTCCGAGAACAGTCCCTTCTCGAAGCCGGTCCGTTCGACCTGCTTGAGCCAGTCGGACGGGATGATCTGGTCGGTGTCGACGTCGGAACGGTCGAGGGGAACGGCGGTTCCGGTGACGATGCGTACGGCTTTCATGGTCGGAGCTTTCTGTCAGGCCAGGTCGGCGGGGGTGGCGAAGCGGCCAACGATGGCGGTGGCGGCGGCGATCTCGGGTGAGACGAGATGAGTTCGCCCGCCTCGTCCCTGTCGACCCTCGAAGTTGCGGTTGCTGGTCGAGGCCGAGCGTTCGCCGGGGGTGAGCTTGTCGGGGTTCATGGCGAGGCACATCGAACAGCCCGGGTCGCGCCAGTCGAAACCGGCGTCCACGAAGACCCGGTCGAGGCCCTCGGCCTCGGCCTGCGCCTTGACGGCCCAGGAACCGGGCACGACGAGCGTGCGCACACCGTCGGCCACCGTGCGGCCCCGGGCGACCGCCGCCGCGGCCCGGAGATCCTCGATCCGGGAATTGGTGCACGACCCGATGAACACGGTGTCGACCGCAACATCGGCGAACCGCATGCCGGGTTCGAGCCCCATGTAGGCCAGCGCCCGCTCGGCTGCACCGCGGGCCGACGGATCGGCGAAGCCGGCCGGATCGGGAACGGCGCCGCTGATGGGGGCGACCTGCCCCGGATTGGTTCCCCAGGAGATCTGTGGCTCGATCGTCGAGGCGTCGATGACCACCTCGGCGTCGAAGACCGCACCGTCGTCGGAGGGAAGGGACCGCCATTCGGCCAGGGCGGTGTCCCAATCGGCTCCCGTCGGGGCGTGGTCGCGGCCGGCCAGATAGGCGAAGGTGGTCTCGTCCGGGGCGATCATTCCGGCCTTGGCACCGGCCTCGATCGACATGTTGCACACGGTCATCCGGCCCTCCATCGACAGGTTGCGGATGGCCTCACCCCGGTACTCGATGATGTGGCCGATCCCGCCGCCGGTGCCGATGGTGCCGATGATGTGCGAGGATCAGGTCCTTTGCCGTCGACCCCGGCGGAAGGGTGCCCTCAACGGTGACGGCCATGGTCTTGGGGCGGACCTGAGGAAGGGTCTGGGTGGCGAGTACGTGTTCGACCTCGCTGGTTCCGATGCCGAAGGCCAGGGCCCCGAAGGCGCCGTGGGTGGCCGTGTGCGAGTCGCCGCACACGACGGTCATGCCGGGCTGGGTCAGGCCCTGTTCGGGGCCGATCACGTGCACGATGCCCTGCCCGGGTGAACCCATCGGGTGATTCGTGATCCCGAACTCGGCGGTGTTGTTGCGGAGGGTCTGGATCTGTTTGGCGCTGATCTCGTCGGCGATCGGCTGATCGGTGTCGGCCGTCGGCACGTTGTGGTCCTCGGTGGCGACGGTCAGGTCGGGCCGACGAACCGTGCGGTTCGAGAGACGGAGCCCGTCGAACGCCTGCGGTGAGGTGACCTC
The DNA here is from genome assembly GCA_963700755.1 of uncultured Acidimicrobiales bacterium. Classification (GTDB taxonomy): domain Bacteria; phylum Actinomycetota; class Acidimicrobiia; order Acidimicrobiales; family SZUA-35; genus JBBQUN01. The sequence continues at coordinate 442,505 of CAVOYW010000008.1, read as the reverse complement.
GTGGACCAGGTGCAGATCGATGTAGAGGAGGTCTGGTTCGCCGGGTCCGCCGGCGGTGACGACGTGTCGATCCCAGAGCTTGTCGGCCAGGGTGCGGGGTTCGGTCACGATGATCCATCCTCGGAGGTCGTTCATCTCATCATGTGAGACGATAATCTCAACTGGTGGATCCGATCCTAGCTCCGTCGACGCCGTCTCCCTCCGGGTCGTCAGCCCCGTCCTCGGGTCCATCCGATGTCCCGGTGGCCGGTGTTCGTCCCGGCGTCGAGAGCGGGGTGGGCGTCATCGACAAGTCCATGCTCGTGATCGAGGCGCTGGGTGTGCGGCCCTGCTCGCTGGGTGAACTCGTCGATGCCACGGGCCTGAACCGTGCGACCGCCCATCGGCTGGCATCGGCCCTGACCGAACACGGGCTGGTCCGCCGCCTCGACGATGGCCGCTTCGCGCTCGGGTTCCGCCTGCTCGAGCTCGGCCGCCGGGTCGCAGCCGAGCTGCCGATCGCCGTGATCGCCCAACCCATCCTCGAGGCGCTGCGAACCGAAACCCAGGAGAGCGCTCAGCTGTACGTCCGCGACGGTGGCGATCGCGTCTGTGTTGCCGCCGCCGAGTCCGAGCACGGCCTGCGCACGATCGTTCCCGTCGGTCGCCGGCTCACGATGGCCAAGGGCTCGGCGGCATCGGCGCTCCTCGGCCGGGCCGACGGTTTCGTGGTTTCGGTGGGGGAGCGGGAACCCGGGGTGGCCTCGGTGAGCGCCCCCGTGCACGACCCGACCGGAGCGGTGGTCGCCGCGGTCAGCGTGTCGGGACCGATCGATCGGACCTCGACCGAACCCGGGGAGCGTTACGGTGCCCAGGTGGCCGCGGCGGCCGCAGCACTCGAAACCGCACTCGGCTGGCACTGACCAGGGCTCTTCGATGACGAGGGCTCTTCGGTGACGAATGCCCTTCGGTGACGAGTGCCCTTCGGGCGTCGACCGGGGGCTGCCACTCGTCGGAGCGGGATCAGGCCTCGATGTCGACGACGGTGACCGCGAGCTCGCCTCCGGGCGCCTGGTAGGTCACGGTCGCACCCTTCTCCGAACCGAGCAGGGCCCGACCCAGCGGGGACCCGGGTGACATCACGGTGACGCCTTCGCGTCGTTCCTCGATCGATCCGATGAGGTATTTCTCGACGTCGTCATCGCCGTCGTAACGGATCGAGACCACACAGCCGGGTTGCACGCTGTCGAGGTGGGTGTCGGCGATCTCGACGATCTCGACGTCGAGGAGCAGCTTGGCCAGATGGGCGATTCGCCCCTCCATCTTGCCCTGCTCCTCCTTGGCCGCGTGGTAATCGCCGTTCTCGGAGAGGTCGCCGAGTTCGCGGGCGGATTCGATCTTCTGGGCGATCTCGATCCGGCCCCGGGTGGTCAGGTCGTCGTGCTCGCTCTTCAGACGGTCGAACGCTTCACGAGAGAGTTTGTGTCGATCGGTCACGGGCCGAAGGCTAGCGCAGCGACGTGGAGGCCCTGCGGGCGGCTGCTACTTCTTGGTCTTCAGCAGATAGCTGGTCTGGATCGAGGCGAAGAGCCCGACGAGCCAGAAGCAGACCGTCTCGAGATCCGACAGCCGGTTGCGGAGCAGCGCCGAGTTGCCGTTCCAGAATCGACTGGCATCGCCGTAGGTGTCGAGGAACTGGGTCCGCTCGACCAGGTAGGCGACGGCGAAGACCGTCAGGAGGTAGAGAACGGTCGACACCGCGGCGCGGACATCGGGATGACGACCCCCGCCCGAGAGGCGGACACCGATTGCGATGGCAACACCGAGAACGGGTGCCATCCAGGTGGCCTCGACCGCGTTGTTGATCTCGTACGAGTACCAGAGCCAACCGGTGGCGAGGGCGACGATGCCCCCCGAGGTGAGGGCGGTGACCAGGTCGGCCTGCTCGCGGGTGGGGACACTGGGCATGACCCGTCGGCGCCCGAGCGGCGAGTTGTCGGTCTCGACGTCCGAGAAGGTCTCGGCATCGGCCCACTCGTCGGGAGCGTTCCGATAGGAATAGTTGTCCTCGATGTCGGTCATGGATGACGCCTCCCTTGCGACTCTCGTCGGCCGAACGGGGTACCACCTTGAGCGATAGGCTCGAATTCGTTTCGGTTCGACCCGACGGCCGCCGTGCCACGAGCGGCGCACCGCAAATCCATTCGTCCGAGTCGGGTCGCCGAGTGAGGAGCAGCAGCGTGAGCAAGTATCGAATCGCCGTCGTCGGCGGCGACGGCATCGGGCCCGAGGTCATCGCCCAGGGACTCCGTGTGATCGAGTCGGCCGGGGTCGAGGTCGACACCGTCGACTACGAACTCGGAGGCGCCCGCTACCTGCGTGACCAGACGATCCTGCCCGACTCGGTGCTCGACGAATGGCGACAGTGCGATGCGATCTACCTGGGGGCAGTCGGTGCACCCGGCGTCCCACCCGGCGTGATCGAACGTGGCCTGCTGCTCAAGATGCGCTTCGACCTCGATCTCTACGTGAACCAGCGGCCCTTCAAGCTCGAGGACAGTCACGACTTCGTCGTGATCCGCGAGAACACCGAGGGGACCTACGCCGGTGAGGGTGGGATCCTGCGCAAGGGCACACCTCACGAGGTCGCGACACAAGGTTCGGTGAACACGCGGATGGGCGCCGAGCGGGCGATCCGCTACGCCTTCGAGCTGGCCGAGACCCGGCGACACCACCTGACCCTGGTCCACAAGACCAACGTGTTGAACTTCTCGGGAGATCTCTGGCAGCGAACGTTCGACGAGGTGTCGGCCGACTTCCCCGACGTCGAGACGGCCTACAACCACGTCGACGCGGCCTGCATCTACTTCGTGCAGGATCCGCAACGCTACGACGTGATCGTCACCGACAACCTCTTCGGCGACATCCTCACCGACCTCGGCGGCGCCGTGTCGGGCGGCATCGGACTGGCGGCCTCGGCCAACCTCAATCCGGCCCGGACCTCGCCGTCGATGTTCGAGCCGGTCCATGGTTCGGCGCCCGACATCGCCGGTCAGGGCAAGGCCAACCCGATCGCCGCCATCGTGTCCGGTGCGATGATGCTCGACTTCATCGGGGAGCCCGCCGCCGCGGCACGGATCATCGCGGCCTGCGACGCCTGCGTCGAGGTCACCGGCAGCACCGTCGAGATCGCCGATGCGGTCATCGCCAGGCTCTGAGCCCGATCCACGATGCCCCACCGACGCCGATGACCGACCGAAGAACCGAGAACCCCATGTCAACCGAGCACATGACCATCTCCCGAGAAGGCCTCCGCCGGCCCGAGTGGCCCGAGGCGGTCGAGATCTTCGACACCACGCTGCGCGACGGCTCCCAATTCGAAGGCATCGCGCTCACCGCCGACGACAAACTCAAGATCGCCCGGCAACTCGATCTGCTCGGCGTGCACTACATCGAGGGCGGATGGCCGGGTTCGAACCCTCGCGACGACGAGTTCTTCGCCCGAGCGGCCGCCGGTGAGCTCGAGCTCGACACGTCGACACTGGTGGCCTTCGGGTCGACCCGACGTCCCAACGGCAAGGTCGACGTCGACGAGACACTGGCCAATCTCCTGGCCGCCGAGACCGAGATCTGCTGCATCGTCGCCAAGAGCTGGGACTACCACGTCGTCGAGGCACTGCGCACGACCCTCGACGAGGGGATCGCCATGATCGCCGATTCGGTGGCCTTCCTGCGTGGTGAGGGCAAGCGGGTCTTCGTCGATTTCGAACACTTCTTCGACGGCTACAAACGTAATCCCGAGTTCACCCTCCGTGCCGTCGAGGCCGCGGCCATGGCCGGGGCCGAGGCCCTGGTCCTGTGCGACACCAACGGAGGGTCGTTGCCCCACGACGTCGAGAGTGCCACCCGCGACATCGTCCGGGCCTTTCCCGAGGTGGTCGTGGGCATGCACACCCAGAACGACACCGGTTGCGCGGTCGCGAACGCCGTTGCCGGGGTTCGCGCCGGTGCCACCCATGTGCAAGGCACGATCAACGGCTACGGCGAACGCACCGGCAACTGCGACCTGACCACGTTCGTCCCGAATCTGTCGCTCAAGATGGGTATCCGGACGCTGCCCAACAGTTGCCTCGAGCGGCTCACCGCCGTCAGCCATCACGTGGCCGAACTGGTCAACCTGCCCCCCAACGATGCGTTGCCCTACGTCGGCAAGTCGGCGTTCGCCCACAAGGCCGGTCTGCACACCTCGGCGATCGCCCGACGACCCGATGCCTACGAGCACGTCGACCCGAGCCTGGTCGGCAACGGAACCAGGTTCCTCGTCTCCGACCTCTCGGGGCGGTCGACGGTGGAGCTCAAGGCCAAGCAGCTCGGCATCGAACTCGATGGGGCCCAGCTCAAGGTCGTGCTCGAGGAGCTCAAGGCCCTGGAACACGTCGGGTATCACTTCGAGGCGGCCGACGCCTCGCTCGAACTCTTGATGCGGCGGGCCACCGGCTGGCGAAACGAGTTCTTCGAGCTCGAGTCGTTCCGGGTGAACGTCGAGCACCGTCCGGGCGAGCGGATGGCACTCGAGATGAACCCGCTCGGCCACCACGACGGCGTCGAGACCGATGCCGTGGTCAAGCTGGTGATCGACGGTCGACGGATCGTGGCCACCGGCGAGGGGAACGGCCCGGTCAACGCGCTCGACGCCGCCTTCCGTTCGGCTGTCGGTGATCGGTACCCGGCACTGCAGCGGGTGAAGTTGACCGACTACAAGGTGCGGATCCTCGACTCGACGAGTGGGACCAAAGCCGTCACCCGGGTGCTGATCGACGCGTCCGACGGTGATCGGCGTTGGACCACCATCGGGGTGAGCGAGAACATCATCGAGGCCAGCTGGCAGGCCCTGTCGGACTCGCTGGTCTATGCCCTGCAGTCGTTCGCCGGCTGAACCACGGCGAAACTCGACGCCGGGCCTCGCCGCGGTTCAGGCCCCGGGCTGCCAGATCATCAGGTAGAGGGCCACGGCGAGCAGCAGCTGGGTGGCCCCTTCGCCGAGCGCCAGCTTCTTGGCCAGGGCCATGGCCTCGCCGTCGCCGGAGAGCTCGGCGTCGGGGGCCAGCGCTTCGGCCCGCGCCGTCATGCCCTTGATCGCCGGTCGGACGAGTCCGTGGAGGAGGCCGACGACGGCGAAGATCACCACGAACGACGCCGAGATCCACGCCTCGCCGAAGCCGATGGCGCCGTCGGACAGCGAGATCAGCACGATGCCGAGCACGAACACCGCGTAGATGCCGTACTCGGCGAGCTTGCCGACCCCGATCGTGGTTCGCAGGAGGACGGCCGCATCGGACGCCTTCGAGCGGAAGGCCTTCGCGTTGTAGGCGCTGTGGGCGATGATGCCGCCGAACCCCACGATCGCAGTGAGAACGTGCAGGAGGAGGATGATCTTGTAGATCGCGGACTCGGTACCCATGCCGAGACGCTAGCGCCGGCGGAGCCCGAGCGGCGACACGTGACGAGCGACCGCGAGTGTTCTCCGGAGGTAGTCTGACCCCGTGGCTGCCCCCGACTTCGTGCCGACCCATCCCACCCAGCGAGTCCGACGCTACTCCTCGCCGCCACGGCGACCCGATTCCTGGGTTGCGGATCGTCCCGGTGACCTCTCCGCGCCGGGGATGCCGCGTGGAGCTCGGCTCGGGACCATCGGCCCCGACCAGGGTTATGCCTACAAACTCGTCGACCAGTTTCGCGATCGGCTCGAGCTCGGGGCCGTGGATGTCGCCGATGCGATCGCCGGCTGTGTCGGCGTCGCCATGAAGCGGGCCGCCCTGTTCACACGGGCCCCCGTGGTGCACGACCTCACCGCGGCCTTCACGCTGTTCGGCTTCCTCGATCCCGATGCGCCGGGCGACCTCGCTGCGTTTCGTGAATCGGCGTTCGCCGAGGTCGCGAGCCACCATCACTATTCCGAGCGCCAGGCCCTGATCGACCTCGTTCCCGACGACGTGCTGCGCCGTCCCCACACCGCCATCGTGGCCGACTACGCCGGCGACTGGCGCCGCAACCTCCCCACCGCTCCCTGAGCGACGTCAGCTCCCTCCCAGGATCTGGTTCAGGGTGGCGATCGCCTCGCGATCGGCGGTGACGGCGAACACCGACGCCGCCCCGTCGGGGAGCTCGTCCCGATTGCGGCATCCGGTGGGCGGGTCTTCCTGCCCGGTCCTCATGGCGTGTCGTGTCGGGCCGTCGAGGCCCCCGAGGTCGGGTCGTTCCAGCGGTGAGTCGGGCCAGATCGCCGGACTGCCGTCTCGGTCGAGCGCATCGGCGTAGACACACCGGCCGTCCCAGAGATCACGCACGATCAGGATACGACGACCGTCGGAGGTGACGTGGTCGTAGGTCGTGGCGTCGGCCGAACTCAGATCGTCGATCGTGCGTCGTTCGACGACGTGCACGACATCGGTCGTGAGGTCGACGGCGAAGAGCGCCAGTTCACGATGGACCAGCGAGTCGAGCTCTTCGGTCGAGGCCCGACCGGCCAGGTCACGAGGAGGGTCTGACGCAGCCGAAGGGGTCAGCCCGTACGCCTGGTAGAGCGCCGCCGTCCGCTGGGCAACGACGTCGTCGTGGTCGGTGCCACCGGTGACGAGCAGGTGCGGCACGCCGTTCACGGGGGCGAGGTCGGTGATCCGCAACGACCACGTGTCGTCGATGCCGGGCAGGTCGATGACGATCCGTTCGCCCGACGCCCGCTGGTGGACGAGAGTCCCGCCTTCGACGTCGACGAGCCCGCCTTCGGTGTCGTCGAGCAGTGCGCCGGTGGTCGGCTGTGGATGCTCTGCTGTGGCCGTGGCCTCGGTCGCCGCCGACCATACGCCGGCGGCGCTCTCGGCCGGCCGGTCGGGATCGGGCACGGTGGTGGCGACTCCACTGGCGCTCGCTGCCATGGGCGGTGGTGCCGCCGGGGATTCGGCCGAGGCGCTGAGCATCCCGACCGCGGTGACCGTGGTGGTCTGGGGTGTGCTGCGCAACCAGTGCAGGGAACCCAGGCCGAGACCGCCGACCACCACCACGGTCGCCGCACGGGTTCCCATCTGCTGGCGTCGTCGCCGCCGGGCGGCTCGCCCCATGATGGCGTCGAGGTCGGGTTCGGAAGGCAGGCGCGCTGCACCGACGCGCTGGAGCCGATCGATCACCACGGCATCGACCGACCCCGGTGCGGCGGTCGGACGATGTGTCCGGTCGTGGTGGCCCCGGCGGTCCGGTTCGGCGTCGTCGCCGTGGTGGTTCATGACTCCTCGGATGGGGGCGGGGGTTCGGGCAGGTCGAGTTGATTCCGCAGGCGAACGAGCGCCCGGCTCATTCGGCTCTTCGCCGTTCCCGTCGAGATCCCCAGGGACTCGGCGGTGGCGCGCTCGGAGTAGCCGAGCAGATACCGCAGCACGACCACGGCGCGGAACTTGACCGGGAGGCTCTGGAGCGCCCGGGCGAGGTCGTGGTCGAGGTAGGCGTCGGTGTGGTGATCCAGGTCGAACGTCGAGATCAGTTCCCGCTCCTTCCGGCGGCGCCAGATTCGCCGTCGTCCCCAGTTGAGGCCCACGCGGTATACCCAGCCTGTCGGGTTGGCCATCTCGCTGACGTCGGACCAGCGTTCGTAGGCCCGGGCGAAGGCCTCGTCGGCGGCCTCGGTGCCGAGGTCGTGCCCACCGAGTGCCCAGCCGAGGGCGTTGGCGATCGAGGCGTGTTCGCGTCGGCAGAAGTCCTCGAAGGTGTGGCCGCCCGGGTCGGCGGGGGTCCCGGGGTCGTGTGTCGCGTCTGCGGCCGATGTCGGGGTTTCGGGCCCGGCTGACCGCATCGAGCCCCCATCGCGGCGGGCTGCGTCGATGTCGGTGGGCTCGACGACGTCGGGGTCGACGGTGGCGTCGTTGTCGATCGTCACGGTCGGCACCCTGGTTCAAGCCACGAAGCAGCGGATCGGTTCCCGGGGTCACGCGCCAGCGTTGTCACGGGTGCTCGCTACGCTCGGCGCGGTGACCGTTCGTGTTCGTTTCTCTCCCGCTCCCACCGGCTATCTGCACGTCGGCGGTGCCCGGTCGGCGCTGTTCAACTGGCTCTACGCTCGCCACACCGGAGGGGTCATGGTGCTTCGTATCGAGGACACCGACGCCGACCGCAGTCGCCCGGAGTTGGTCACGGCGATTCACGACAGCCTCCGATGGTTGGGGATCGACTGGGACGAGGAATATCACCAGTCCGACCGGTTCGATCGGTACCGGGCTGCGGCCGAGGACTTCATCGGTCGTGGACTGGCCTATCGCTGCGACTGTACCCAGGAGGCGGTGCGGGAGCGGGCCGAAGCGGCCGGGAGCGCGGGCTACGACGGATTCTGCCGAGATCGCGAGGTCGCCCCCGGAGCGGGTGTGGTCGTGCGTTTTCGCACCCCCGACGAGGGCACCATCGGCTGGGACGACATCATCCGGGGCCGGGTCGAATTCGACTGCGCCGTGCTCGAGGACTTCATCATCGTGAGATCCAGTGGTGTTCCGATGTTCCATGTGGCCAACGCCATCGACGATCTCGACATGGGGATCACCCATGTGGTCCGGGGAGAAGACCTCGTCAACACCACGCCCCGGGTCCTCCTGCTTCGGCAGGCGCTCGGTGGCACCGATCAACCGCTCTATGCCCACCTCCCCCTGATCGTGAACGAGAAGCGGCAGAAGCTGTCGAAACGCCGTGACGACGTCGCTGTCGGCGACTACCGGTCGCGTGGCTTTCTGCCCGAGGCCATGCGGAACTATCTGCTCACGCTGGGCTGGGGTCCCAAGGACGACATCGAGATCGCCCCCATCGAGAAGTTCATCGCCGAATTCGAACTGACCGACATCAACAAGGCCCCCGCCTTCTTCGACGTCCGCAAGCTCGAGCACTTCAACGCGGAGTACATCCGGGCCCTGTCGGTCGACGAGTTCGTGACTCGGGCCCTGCCCTTCATCGGCGACCTCGACCCGGTCCTGTTCGCCCGTCTGGCTCCCTTCGTCCAGGAGCGGGTGAAACGGCTCGACGAGTCGGCCGGGTTCCTCGACTGGGTCGTCGGTGATGCGCCCGAACCCGACGACAAGGACTGGAAGAAGGTGATGGGCAAGCCCGACGTGCCCGCCGTGCTCGATCTGGTCGCAGCCGAACTCGAAACCGTCGACTGGAACGCCGACGCGATCGAGGCCGTCGTGTTCGGGGCCGGAGCAACGCTCGAGACCAAGACCCAGCTCCCGGTGCGCCTCGCCATCACCGGATCGCGCTCGGGTATCCCGTTGTGGGAACCCATGGCGCAGATGGACCGTTCCGTCGTTCTCGATCGCCTCCGGGCGGCGCGGGCCCGACTCTGACCCGTGCCGGGGCGTCAACGATCGGCCGGTCGCCGTCGAGCGATGGTGCTGAGCACCGTCGCGGCGCTCGTGCTCGTCTATCTGGCCGGAACCTTCGTCGACGTGTGGCTCGCATCCCGTCAGCACTACGAGGGCACGGCCGACGCCGTCGTGGTGCTCGGTGCCGCCCAATACAACGGAGTTCCGTCACCGGTCCTGCGGGCTCGGCTCGATCATGCCGTCGAGCTGTACCGCGAAGGCCGGGTCGATCTCATCGTCGTCACGGGGGGCAGACAGGAAGGCGACGTCACGACCGAGGCCAAGGCCGGCTACGACTATCTGCGTCTGACCGCCGATGTCCCCGACGAGGACCTCCTGCTCGAAGTCGACGGGGCCTCGACCTACGAGTCGTTGCGGGCCACGGCCCGCTTCCTGGCCCAACGCGACGTCAACACGGTGATCCTCGTGACCGACCCCTATCACGCCAAGCGGTCGCTGCTCGTCGCCGATGAGGTCGGGCTCGATGCCGAGGTCTCGCCGACCACGTCGGGAGCGCCGCTGGGACGCCTGCTCGAGGAGTCGATGGCCGTCGGTGTGGGCCGAATCATCGGCTTTCGGCGCCTCGACAGCCGCTGATCACGGCCTCGAAATCCGACGGCAGAATCGTGTCGTCACCGCTGGGGTTCCCCGGTAACCTGACGGCTCCACCTTCGGGGGTGGTGTAATTGGTAACACAGCTGGTTCTGGTCCAGTCATTGGGGGTTCAAGTCCTCCCCCCCGAGCAAATCCGGCCCTGACGGTGTGATCGCGGTTTCGGCCGGTTCGCTCGCTAGGATCCGGTGGCGGTTGCCCGACTGCACCCCTTCGGGGGTCGATGGGGCGGCCGTTCGACAGTCCGGCCCCGTTCGTCTAGCGGCCTAGGACGCCGGCTTCTCATGCCGGTAGCACGGGTTCAAATCCCGTACGGGGTGCCACTGTCGTTTTCGGGTGACGGTCGTTTTCGGGTGACGGTCGTTTTCGGGTGACGGTCGTTTTCGGGTGACTGTCGTTTTCGGGTGACGGTCGTTTTCGGGTGACGGTCGTTTTCGGGTGACGGTCGGGTGGCTGCCCTCAGGCCGCGACGTAGCAGATGCCGTCGAGGATGCGCCGCTTCAACGAGGTCTCGTCGAGAGCGGCCCACTCATGGTGCCAGCCGGGCAGAACGGCCAGGATGGCCTCACGAGGCAGATCGAGGCTCTCCACCAGTGAACGGTCGACCTCGCTGGCTTCGATGGCCAGTTCGAGCCATGCGCCATCGAGCACGAGTGTCGAACGAACACGGTTGCGTGACACGCTCACCAGCGCGATGTGGCGGGGCACGAAGACCGCCGATGATCCGGTGACCCGGTGGAAGGCCCGGACGACCGGACTGGCCGCCTCGACCTCGAGATCGACCTGCACGGTCGAGTGGACGATCGTCGGAGCCTGGTCCTGCTGGGGCTCGCCAGTGGTCGGGTGGGGGCCGGAACTGCTCATGGATTCAAGCTTCGGACCACGGTCGCGACGTATGACCTCTTCGGTCGATCGGTGATCAGCCGGCCGTCTCGGGGTCGGTGAGCGCGGTCGGGCGGTCCACGGGTGAGCCGGTCGCCAGTTCGGCCTGCAGCGTCTCTTCGTCGTAGCGGCGGAAGGCCAGGGCGGCGACGACGTACAGCACGACACCGGCCGCCCCCGACAAGCGGATTCCCAGGTCGTCGCCCACGTCGCGGCCGAAGGAGGCGAGTAGGGCGAAGACCATCACGCCGATCGTCTGGCCGAGCTTCTGCATGAAGGTTCGAGCGGCGAAGAAGGTGGCTGCCGTTGCCTGCCCGCTCCGAACGGCGGCGTGCTCGGCGATGTCGGACAGGATCCATTGCGGGAGCACGCTCAGGATGGCGAACGGCAACGAGAAGGCCAGGATCAGCAGCACGGCTTCGAGCCAGTTCGGGATCGGGAGCAGCCCCAGGAACACCACACCGAGGAAGTCGAAGGCGGAAACGAGGAACGCGAACACCACGAGCTGGCGGCCGCTGCGCTGTTTGGCCGCTCGGTTGACCGCGGGGTAGAGGAATGCGGCGACGACGACCATGAGCAACAGCAGGGGTGCCGTGATCGTCTCGTCGAGTTCGAGGAGTACGGTCACGTAGTAGAGGAGGCCGGTCTGGACGATCGTGAGCCCGCTGAAATAGGCGAAATCGGCGGCCAGGTAGAAGCGGAAGAACGGATTGTGGGCCACGAGCCGCAGTGCCCGACTCAGCGGGACCGAGGTCGGGTCCGAGCGGCTGAGCGACGGTTCGTCGATCAGCTTGATCGGCGCCCACATGGCGGCCAGGGCCAGGCTGCAGACGGCCACCACGGCCCCCTGCCACGACCGGATGGGGCTGAGGCCGGCCCACCGGAACACCGCCGACAGGAACGGGGTCAGCGCGGCCACCATGATGCCGGCCGCCCACGCGACCGAAGTCCACGTTGCGAGGTCGAGCCGCTCGGTTGGCGTGCGCCCGAGATCGGCCACCAGGCTGAAGGCGGGCGTGACGTAGGCGGTGAGCGCCACGTACAGGACGGCCTGGACGCCGAGGAGCCAGACGATGTTCCAGCCACTCTCGTGTCCGACCGGCGGCACGAAGAGGGCCACCGTGGCCACTGCGGCCGGGATGGCGCCGATTCGCATGAACGGGATCCGTCGGCCGAGCCGATGTCGCGAGCGGTCCGAACCGATGGCGATGAGCGGGTCGGTCACGGCGTCGAGCAGCCGTCCGGCGGCGGCGATCAGGACGATGGCGTTGAGAACGTGGAAGAAGGTGGCATCGGTGACCAGGGGTGGAAGCCCGGCCGAGTCGGGCGGGAGGTAGAAGTACACGACCAGGATCGCGATGAGGTTGATGAGGACCGACATGCCGCCGTGCCCGAGGCTGAGCCCGATCACGACGCGACGAGGATGGGGCGACGGCTCGGACACGCCCAGCACGGTACGGCCCGGGCGGCCGGGCCGATACGGCTCCGGAGCGAGGACCGGGTAGGTTTCGCCTCGTGATCCGACCGACCCAACGACCCCGAGTCGGGTGTGCCCGCCTGATCGTCGCGATCGGGGTGATCACCCTGCTGGCCGGCGCCTGCACCGGCGAAACCGCGACACCGGTCGACCTCGACGCCGATCCGACGACGACGTCGACCTCGGGTGCCGCTCCCGGCGACGACGATGCGACGACCGACGACCCGAACGCGGGGGAGCGAGAGCGGGTACGGCAGCTCGCCGAGCAGCAGTGCCTCGACGATCCCGACAAGGTCGAGGGGGTGATCCGTATCGTCGACCCCGTGACCGATCAGGTCGTGAGCGAGATCGTGGTCGACTGTGCCGTCGTGCGGGCCGCTCGGGAGTGACGAGCCGGTCGGGTCGGCGTCCTGGTCGGGTCGGCGTCCTGGTCGGATGAGCGTCCTGGTCGGATCAGAGTTGTAGCCCCAGCCAGGCGGCACCCACTCCCGAGACGACGGTGGCGGCAAGGTAGATCCAGGCTTCGGAGCGTTCGTTTCGTCGCAACATCTCGGACACCTCGAGCGCCAGGGTCGACCAGGTCGACAGGGCCCCGAGCAGTCCGATCCTGACCAGCGGATCGAGTTCGGCACCCAGCGGGGCGAACACCCCGAGCGCGAACGCTGCGGCCAGGTTGGCGCAGAACGTGCCGATCGGGAGGCGACGATTGAGTCGCACGGCGAGCGAGAACCGAATGGCCGCGCCGACACCCGCTGCGAGCAGGAACAGGACCGTCGTCAACGGGAGGTCCCCAGGCGGTAGCCCAGGCCGGCGGCGATCACGGTCAGGACCGCAGTGGCCGCCGTGAGCGCTGCAGGAAGGGCAACGGCCGAGCCGTCGAGGCGCATCGCGATGTCGTAGGCGAACGACGAGAACGTGGTCAGCCCGCCGCAGAAGCCGACACCGACGAGGAACCAGAGTGGTGACGGATGGGAGAACCCTCGGCCCAGCAGCCATCCCAGGAGCGCCGATCCCGTGATGTTGAGCAGCAGCAGGAGCAGCGATCGCGAGTCGCCGGTCGCCAGTTGTTCGACCTGCCATCGAAGCCAGCTTCCTGCGGCCCCTCCGCTCGCGGCCAGTGTCAGCGTGGCCGGGCCGAACGCCGGGGGTCGAGCGGGTCGGGTCGGCGCCATGGACGACAGTCTGGCCCCAACCGGCCGTGCCGGTAGGGTAGCCCGGTGGAATCTGTCGAGCCCCTGACGTCGTTCACCGCCGATCGCCACGGTCGGACGAGGCTTCAGCGGCGCTGGGAGGTGCCGAATCCGAAGGCCGCCTTCGTCGTGGTCCACGGCATCGGTGAGCACTCGGGCCGATACCGCCACGTGGGTGACCACCTGGCCGGTGCCGGGTTCGACGTGCTCGCGTTCGACAACCGGGGGTTCGGTCAGTCCGCCGGTCGGCGTGCCCACGTCGACGCGTTCGACGACTACCTCGATGACGTCGAGGACACGCTGGCGGCCCAACGCGAGCTCGGTGTGCCCGTGGTCCTGATGGGTCATTCGTTGGGCGGGCTGATCGCCGCAACGTACCTGACCTCGGATCGACCCCAGCCCGATCTTGCGGTGCTCAGTGCTCCCGCCCTCGTGGCCGACGTGCCGCGATGGCAACGGGTGCTCGCCCCATTGTTGGCTCGGATACGGCCGACGTTGTTCATCAAGAGCACGATCGATGCCGAACTGCTCAGCAGGGACGACGACGTGCAGCGGGCCTATGTCGAGGATCCGCTGGTGATCGCCGGAGCGACCGCGGGGTTGGGCAACGCCATCTTCACCACGATGGAGTCGACCGCCGCCGCCCTCGACCGGGTCACGATCCCGGTCTACGTCCTCCACGGCGACGAGGACCGGCTGGTGCCCCTGGTTGCGTCGGATGGACTGGCCTCACTGCCGAGCGCCGAACGCCGGATCTGGCGCGGCCTGCGCCACGAGTGCTTGAACGAACCCGAGCAGGGCGAGGTACTGGCCGCACTGGTCGAATGGGTCGACGACCGGCTGTCGACCATGGCCCACCCCGGCCCGTTGGTGTCGGAGCCCGATCAGTCCGCGATGTCGTAGCCGGCTTCGTCGATCGCCGTGCGGATGGCGGTGTCGTCGCCCCCTTCGACCAGCACGGTCTTGGTGGTGACGTCGACGCTCACGGTGGTCACGCCGGCCACCTTCGAGACCTCGCCCTCGATGGCGGACTTGCAGTGGTCGCACGAGATGTCGGGTACGGAATAGGTGATCATCTGGTCGCTCCTTGGTGGGCGGTCATCGGCTCGATCGGAAACGGCGGAGTCGCAACGAATTCGAGGCGACGAACAGGGACGAGAACGCCATGGCTCCCGAGGCGACGGCCGGGCCGAGCCGGCCGGTCACGGCGAGCGGGATGGCCGCCACGTTGTAGGCGAACGCCCAGAACAGGTTGCCCTTGATGGTGGCGAAGGTCCGGCGCGAGAGGCGGACGGCATCGACGGCAGCCAGCAGATCTCCGGAGACCAGGGTGAGATCGGCCGCCTCGCGGGCCACGGCCGTTCCGGTGCCCATGGCGATCCCGAGATCGGCCCGGGCCAGGGCCGGAGCGTCGTTGATCCCGTCACCGACCATGGCCACCCGGGCTCCTCCGGCCTGGAGTTCGCTGATCGCCGAGTCCTTGCCGTCGGGCAGGACGCCGGCGATCACGGTGCTGATCCCGACGGACCGGGCAACGGCGTTGGCGGTTCGTTCGTTGTCGCCGGTCAGTAGGACGGTCGCCAGACCGAGCGCTCCGAGCGCCCGAACGGCTTCGGCACTGTGGTCCTTGACGCGGTCGGCCACGGCCAGGGCGCCGATCGGTTCCGATGACGCGTCGGGGGCGACCCGGCCGACGACGACAACGGTCTGGCCGGTCGCCTCGGCCTCGTCGATCCACTGGGCCAGTTCTGGCACGAGGGTGGCGAAATCGTCGGGGCGGGCGATCACGAATTCGTCGTTTCCGATTCGGCCGCCGACGCCGTGACCGGCGATCTCGTGGAAGTCGTCGACCTCGGCCCGTTCGTCGGTCAGCGTGGCGAGCGCCCGGGCCACCGGGTGATCGGAGCGGTCCTCGATCGAGGCGACCGCCACCCGGGCGGTCCGTCGATCGTCGTCGACCGGCAACCAGTGCTCGCCGCTCAGCGACATCCGGCCCTCGGTGATCGTGCCGGTCTTGTCGAACACGATCGTGTCGATGTCATTGGCTGCCTCGAGCACCTCGCCGCCGCGGATGAGGACGCCGAGTTGGGCGCCGCGACCGGTTCCGACCATGATCGCCATGGGGGTGGCGAGTCCGAGCGCACACGGACAGGCGATCACCAGGACGGCGACGGTGTGGACCAACGACTCGGCCGGCGAGTGTCCGGTCAACGACCAGCCGGCGAACGTGGCCAGCGCGATGAGCATCACGATCGGGACGAAGATGCCGCTGACCCGGTCGGCGAGGCGTTGGATCGGGGCCTGCGACGCCTGGGCCCGGGCGACCAGTCGGCCGATCTGGGCCAAGGTGGTGTCGGCGCCGACCTTCGTTGCCTCGACGACGACGTAGCCCGAGGTGTTGACGGTCGCGCCGGCGACGGCGTCACCCGGCGCAACGGTGACGGGCACGGGTTCACCGGTGAGCATGGAGGTGTCGATGGCCGCGGTTCCGTCGACGACGACGCCGTCGGTGGCCACCCTCGCCCCGGTCCGGACGACGAATCGCTGGCCGACGGCCAGGTCGGTGCTGGCGATGACCGTGCCGTCTTCGAGTTCGGCCGTCGGGGCGCCGAGATCGGCCAGCGCCTCGATGGCCGTACGGGCCCGGCCCTTGGCCCTGGCCTCGAGCCACTTGCCCACGGTGATCAGGGCGACGATGAGTGCCGCCGAACCGAAGTGGACCTCTTCGTGGAGGCCGAGGATGACGACGGCCATCGACCACAACCACGCCGATCCGGCGCCGAGCGACACCAGGGCGTCCATGCCGAGCGTGCCATTTCGGGCACCGGCAACGGCCTTGCGGTGGTAGGGCCAGCCGATCCACACGACGACCGGCGTGGCGAGCAGCGCCATGAGCCAACGGACGCCGGCATCGCCGTGGTCGCTGACGAGCATGTGGATCGCCATGGCCGGAACGGCGAGGGTGACGCCCAGCAACGCTCGCCGGCGTAGCGTTCGTTCCTCGCCGGCGAAGTCGACGACGTCGGGAACGTGATACCCGAGTCGTTCGATGCGCTCGGTGAATGCCGTCCGATCGGTGATCGTCGGGTCGAATCGCACCGTGGCCTGGGCGGTTGCCAGGTTGACCTCGGCATCGGTCACGCCATCGAGTTTGCTCAGGGCCCGAGCGATGCGCGAGGCGCAGGCGGCGCAGGTCATGCCCTCGACCGGGAGTTGGACCTGGGTCGGTCGATCGAGAACCTTGGTCCTGCCGATCAGCTCAACCATGTCGATCAGCTCCTCAGCAGCCGGGCGATGGCGGCCATCGCCTCGTCGAGTTTGGCGTCACCGTGGTCGTCGGCATCGGTGATCGAGGTGCGCACACAGTGACGGAGATGCTCGTCGAGCAGGTTGAGGCCCAGGCTCTGGAGCGACTTGGTGACCGACGCCAACTGGGTGAGGACATCGATGCAGTAGACGTCCTCGTCGATCATGCGCTGGAGCCCTCGCACCTGCCCCTCGATTCGGCGGAGGTGGGCGAGCTGCTTGGCCTTGGTGTCTCGGTAGCCGGGTGTGCCCAGATCGACGGATGATGCCATAGGGGGGTAGGGTATCCGAGCGAGGGTGGCCCGGACAACTCCGGAGCCGGGGAACCATGTGCTCCCACCGCGGCGGGATCAGGTTGGCGGGAGTGGAACGCCGTTTTCGTCGACGTAGCCGACGCCCGCGATCCAGCGGGGTGGTGTTGCCTGCTGCGGGGTCGGCATCGCCGACGTGGTGTCGACGTCGGGCCGAAATCCGGTTCCACCCGAGGATCGGGCCAGGGCATCCGTTGACCGGGCGTCTCGCTGGTTCGGGGTGGGCGCCCGGTGTTGTGGCGCCGCTGCCCGATGGGCCGATCCCGGAGTGGCCGGCCGGGCCGGTTGGCGAATATTCGACTGATGGGATCCCATGCGGGCCCGATCCGGGGCGGGCCCCGCCTGACGAGGCCGCGACGGCTGCAGGATCCGAGATCCCGCCGTCGCCTCACCCGCCGCCAGAAGGAACGACGCGCCGAGCATGGCGGCACCGATCGCGGCCATGACGATGCCCGGAGCGATCATCGCCCCGAAGAACACATCGATCACGGCGGCGACCAGCGCAACCGACGAGGGTGCGAGCCGCTCGGCCAGGAACGGGATGGCATAGCCCACGACGATCCAGAACAGTGCCGCACCGAACGCCCAGTAGGCCACCCGTCGCAGCATCGCCGGTCGCCGGTTCGAGATGATGGTCGCCAGCAGGATGCCGAAGACGCCTGCTGCGGCCAGAACCCGGGTCGCCTGCAACGTGAACGACCGGAGCGTGCCGAGCACACTCAGCCCGCCGACCGGGAGCTCGACCTCGACCACCGGCGACGCGGGGAGCAGAGGGTCGAGTTCGGGTCGGACCTCGACCAGCGCTCGGCGGCTGGCCGATCCGAGAGCGGCAGCATCGATGACAACGGGCTGGGCATCACCCTCGAGAGCGGAACGGTGGACCCCGACGATCCCGTTTCGAACGAGGTTCTGCACGTCGGGGTCGTCGAGTGCCGTCGACGCCGCCTGTTCCAGGATCTGGCGGGGAATGGCGACGTCTCCGGGAACGGACGCCTCGAGCGAATCGGCAATGCGGTCGACCAGGAGCTGGCGCAGGACCGTGTTGTCGAAGACCTGCGCTGCCAGTCGCTCCGACCGGTTGGGATCGAGGGCGGTCCGGGTGAGGATGAATCCCGACCAGGCGACCGAACAGATCACCAGGGCCAGCCCGAGGAGCAACGACGCCGTACCTCTACGCATCTGGGAAGCCTTTCTGCATCGCACGATTCTCGCACTTCGTGGGACTGCCGAGGGGGTAGCGTCGGCACGAATCGCCCCGGGCGAAGGTCGGCGGCCTTCTTTTCGTCGACTCGACCGGATCAGTGACTGCTGTCGGTCAGCGCATTGAACGTCTCGTTGAGCCGACCGACCAGCACGGCGCCGCCGTCACCGACGTGGGTCAGATGGCCGTTGATCTCGAGTGACACGAATCCATGGAGCATGGCCTGCAACCCGGCGAAGGCGGGGAGGTCGGTGGGCGGGATGGTGGTGAAATCGTCGGTGTCGAACCGGTGGTCGGCGGCGTCGGCGACGGCCCGAGCGAAGGGAACGAAGACCTCGTCGATGCTCGGTCCCGGGTGGTCGGCGGGCACGGGTGTCGCGAATACGGCGCGATAGGGCGCCGGGTTGGCCAAGGCCCACGATCGGTAGGCCAACGCACACGCAATGGCCCTGGCCTGGCCGGGCGCCCCGGCGTTGGCCCACTCGGCGCCCATGACCGCGGCCGCAAGGGCTCGTCGTCCGTCGGACAACAGGGTCGCGACGAGCGCGTCGATGTTGTCGAAGTAGGTGTAGAGCGACGCGGCATTCATCCCGACCTCGCGAGCGATGGCACGCCAGGAGACCGCCTCGATCCCGCCGGCGTCGAGTTGGCTCCGGGCGATGGCCAGGATCTCGGTTCGGAGCTCGCGGCGCTGACGGTCGCGGCGCGACTCGACCACGGCCCCGGCGGGCATCCGCTGCTGCTGATCGGGCATCGTTGTCACCGTAGTCGGGGCCCGGGGCGACACCCGGGAAGCTCGGCGTCGATGGCTCAGCCGCGCAGGGTCCAGAACGGATGGGTCGACGTGTCGGTCGGGGTGGTCAGGATCTCGGGACCGTCGTCGGTGATCAGGATCGTGTGCTCGAACTGGGCCGTGCGGCTGCCGTCGGCCGTGACCGCCGTCCAGCCGTCGGACCACATGCGGGCCCGCCAGTCGCCGGCGGTGATCATGGGTTCGACGGTGAAGGTCATGCCGGGCTCGATGATGTCGTCGAGGCGTGGGTGGTAGTAGTGGCAGATCTGGAGGTCGGTGTGGAACTGCTCGCCGATGCCGTGACCGACGAAGTCGCGCACCACGCCGAATCCCTGTGCTTCGGCGTAGTCCTGGATGGCTCGGCCGATCTCGTTGATCGGTCGCCCCGGCATGGCGGCCGCGATTCCCCGTTCGGTGGCTTCTCTGGTCGCCTTCACCAGCCGAACCGAGGCCTCGTCGACGTCACCGACGAAGAAGGTGGCGTTGGTGTCGCCGTGGACGCCGTCTTTGTAGATCGTGACGTCGAGGTTCACGATGTCGCCGTCGCGCAGGGGTCGGTCGTCGGGGATGCCGTGGCAGATGACCTCGTTGACCGATGTGCACAGCGACTTCGGGAACGGGTTGTCGCCCCCGGGGTACAGGAGCGGGCTGGGATACGCACCACGGGTGATGGCTCCCTGGTGGCAGGCGGCGTCGATCTCGTCGGTGGTGACACCCGGTTGGATCATGCGACCGAGTTCGTTCAGGATGTCGGCCGCTTCGTTGCCGACCCGGCGCATCGCCGCGATGATCTCGGGTGATTTGACCCGTGACTCGTCCCACCGTTCGACCGGGGTTCCGTCGGCCCAGCTGGGGGTGACGATCGAATCGGGCACGGTCCGCAGCGGTGTGAGCCGGCCCTGGCGGATCGGCTCGATCGACTGCTTGTGGCAACGCTTGAATTTCAGGCCGCTACCGCAGAAGCAGAGATCGTTCGACTTGGGAAGCACTCGCATGAAATCAGTGTAGGAGTTGCGGACCCGAGGAGGTCCATCGAGTGCGGCCCCAGACGTCGTAGTAGCGTGTCGGCATGGCGTTGCGGGTGTTGGTGGCCAAAGTCGGACTCGATGGACACGACCGGGGGGTCAAGATCGTCGCCCGGATCCTGCGTGATGCCGGGATGGAAGTGATCTACACCGGCCTTCGTCAGACTCCGGCCATGGTGGTCGCGACCGCGATCGACGAAGACGTCGACGTGATCGGGCTGTCGATGTTGTCGGGGGCCCATCTGACGCTGGCTCCCAAGGTCGTCGAATTCCTGCG
Source organism: uncultured Acidimicrobiales bacterium (assembly GCA_963700755.1). Classification (GTDB taxonomy): domain Bacteria; phylum Actinomycetota; class Acidimicrobiia; order Acidimicrobiales; family SZUA-35; genus JBBQUN01. The sequence goes on along the minus strand of CAVOYW010000008.1, from coordinate 422,060 downwards.
GGCCGAGGGATCGGACATCCCGGTGGTGGTGGGTGGCATCGTTCCCGATCTCGACGTCTCCAAGCTCCTCGAGGCCGGTGTGCACGCCGTGTTGCACCCCGGTGCCTCGGCCGACGAGGTCGCAGCAACCGTCACCGCGGCCGCCGAGCGGGCCACGGCCTGACGATTCGCTCAAGTCGACGAGTCGGCGCGTCGATGCTCGTCGGGTGAGCTTCGTCAACCTCCACCAGCAGAGCCAGCTGCGAGCCGCCCGAAACATGGTTTCGGCAACGGCGTCGGCCCAGGACGCACAGCGCAAGCAGCAATCCGACCAGATCCATCAGCTCGAAGACCGGATCGAGCGCCTTCGGCTCGTGAACGAGGCGATGTGGGAGCTCCTGAAGGAGACGACGGGCCTGACCGAGGAGCACCTGCACCACAAGGTGAACCTGCTCGACCAGATGGACGGATCGGTCGACGGTCGGCGTCGCGAGCGGGCGACCGAATGCGGCTGCGGGGCGATGGTCAATGCCCGGTCCGAGATCTGTGTCTTCTGCGGCACGGCCGCACCGCTGCGATCGGTGTTCGATCGAATCTGATCGCCGGACGGCCCGTTAGCCTGAGGGCGTGGCCTCTCCGACGCTCGCTTCGTTCATCGATCACACGATCCTCAAGCCCGAGGCCGGACCGGCCGACATCGAGCGCTTGTGCGCCGAGGCGGGACGGTACGCCGTCGCCGCGATCTGCATCTCGCCGTCACGCCTGCCCCTGCCCGACGGCTGGCTGTCTCCGTCCGTCGGCGTTGCCACGGTCATCGGGTTCCCATCGGGCGCTCATCGGGCCGAGGTCAAGGCGTCCGAGGCGGCGCTGGCCGTCGAGCACGGTGCGACCGAGGTCGACATGGTCATCGACCTGGGGCTGGCGACGACGGGTGCCTGGTCCGAGGTGGAATCGGGCATCGCCCTGGTGCGGGGCGCCGTCGACCCGTCGACCATCGTGAAGGTCATCATCGAATCCGCAGCCCTCGACAACGACCAGATCGTCGCCGCCTGCCGTGCCGCCGAAGCGGCCGGTGCCGATTTCGTGAAGACATCGACCGGATTCCACCCGGCCGGCGGTGCCACGATCGAGGCCGTCCGACTCATGGCCGAGACCGTCGGTGGACGGCTCGGTGTGAAGGCCAGTGGTGGCATCCGCACCGCAGCGGTCGCCGAGGCGATGATCGCAGCCGGCGCGACGAGGCTCGGCACCTCGTCGACCGCCGCCATCATCGGGAGCGAGGACTGAGCGCCATGCAGTCGCTGGCCGGTTCGTTCCTGATCTCGCGTCCCGAGCAGGCCGACCCGAATTTCGACGGCACGCTCACCCTGCTGCTCGAGCACAACGAAGAGGGTGCGCTCGGCGTGGTGGTCAACCGGCCTACCTCCTTGCCCGTGGCCGAACCGTTCCCGACCTGGGCCGACGCCGTGACCGAGCCTCCGGTGATCTTCGAGGGGGGCCCGGTCGAACAGGACAGCCTCATCAGTCTCGGTTGGGGGCAGCGAGCGGCAGGTGATCTGGTGCTGGGGCTCCACAGCGTCGATCTCAACGAGCAGGTCCCGCTCGTGAAGGCAGCGGGGATCGAACGAGTGAGGATCTTCGCCGGCTATGCCGGTTGGGGCGGCGGTCAGCTCGAGGGTGAGCTGGCCAACGGTGCCTGGTGGGTCGTGCCGGCGATCGTCGACGACGTGTTCCGCCCCGATCCGGCCAATGCCTGGGCGACGGTGCTGCGTCGAAGTGGCGGCGAGCTCGCCTGGTACGCACACTTCCCGACCGACCCGTCGCTCAACTGATCACCTTCGCGCCGATTCACGCCCGGGCCAGCTCGGTCAGGATCCGCGGCAGCGCACGGTCGACGCGCCGTCCGGCCACCGAGGTGGTGAGGAACCACACGGCCAACCCGTACGGTGGCGAGAGCAGGGTGATCCCGACGAGCAGCCATCGATCACCGTCGATGCCCTGGGCGATCCCGAAGAGGATCGGAACGGCGACGACCAGCCCGATCAGGACGCCGGTGAACGAGATCAGACCCGTCACACAGCCCCCGCCGCCCAGCCCGCTGGCGAACGGGTTCGGGTTGGATTCCTCGGGGTAGGGGACCACGGCCAGCGTCGAGGTGATCGTTCCGACGCCGGCCCCGGTGACCGACATGGCGAATCCGGCGGCGATGGCCGGAATCGTGTAGGCCCATCCCCCCGTGTAGGCCGCAGCCGCCAGTGTCACCGTGACGCTCCCGGCGATCCCGATCGCGGCGAACACCAGCGACCGGCCGCGTAGCAGCGGTCGCAGCGAGGGAAGGGCGACCGCCTCGGCCCACAGGGCGCGGCCGTCGGGACCGAGCAGGTTGGCGCCGGTGAGGCCGGCCGTGAGACCGGGGACACAGCCGAGGAGCACGGCCTCGGGGCGCTTGTCGAGAACGGCGCTGAGGAAGGGCACGCCGCCGATCATGACGACCATGGCCTGGGAGATGACCTGGACGCGGTAGCGGGGATGACGGCGGAGATAGCGGCGTTCCTTGGCCAGGATCGGCCGGATGGCGTGGGGACGCTCCGCCCCTCTCCCGAGCAGGTGGCCCCCCAGATCGGAAGCGGTTCCGCCCTCGTCGACGTCGGCCAGGGCGCGTTCCAGCACCGCCGCCCACTTGAGGGTGAGGTAGGTCAGCAGGATCCACGAGGCGGCAACGAGGCCCAGCGGAACGACGATCTGACCGTCGAGGACGCGGACCAGGGCGTCGGCCGGCCAGGCGACCGGTACGACCCGGGCCCCGGCGGCCACGACCTCGAGGTGACGGCGATCGATGCCTCCACCCAGGGCCACGGCGGCCTGGCCGCCGATGGCGACCACGGCCACGACGAGGCTGCTGGCGACCGTGGCGATGTCTCGACTCCGGCGCCGCCGGAGCAGTGCGCCGAACACCGTCATCACCAGTTTGGGCAGGATTGCCACCAGCACCACGAGGGTGAACGCCGCGGCCAGACCCACGATGAGTCCTCCGATGCTCGGGGCCCGGGTGGCAACGGCGGCGACCGGAACGAAGACGGCCAGCGGTCCCGGGCCGACGAGGGCGGCGGTTCCCATGCCGACCGCCAGGCGTCGGGTGTCGAGGGGATAGAGGGCCAGACGGGTCGTGTCGACGGTTTCGTCGGTCGAGCCGAAGAGGAGGGGACTGAGCAGCGACGCGAGAACGAGAACGAGGGCGGCGATCGGGAGTGTCAGGTCGAGGTCGGCGACGGCCAACCGGCTGGCGCTCAACGTTGCCGACGCCGACAGGATCGCGGACAGGACGGTGAACAGGATCAGGCCGAGGCCCTGGCCGTGACGCACGGAGTTCCACAGCAACCGGAGCTTCAGCCGGGCGAAGAGTCCGATCACGGGACGTTCGGGGTGAGCCAGTCGAGCGCCGGGCCCGCGACCCGGCCCCCGACGGCATCGACGAACACGTCCTCGAGCCGCCGACCGTCGCACAGCACCGCCGTCGGGCCCGTTGCGACCACCCGGCCGGCGTGCACGACCGCCACGTGATCGCACAGCCGCTCGACCACCTCCATCACATGGCTCGAAAAGACGACGGTGGCCCCGCCCGAGACCAGACGTTCGAGGAGTTCACGCAGGATGCGGACCGACAACGGATCGACCGACTCGAACGGTTCGTCGAGGAAGAGCACCCGTGGTCGGTGCAGGATGGCGGCGCCCAGGGCGACCTTCTTGCGCATCCCCGACGAGTAGTCGAGGACCAGTCGACCGGCGGCCTCGTTCAGGTCGAGCGTCTCGAGCAGCTCCTCGGCCCGCCGTTCGGCCTCGGATCGATCGAGTCCTCGCAGCAGGCCGACGTATTCGAGCATCTCCCGTCCGGTCAGACGCTCGAAGAGGCGGAGGTCTTCGGGCACCACGCCGATTCGGGCCTTGACCGCGGCCGGGTCGGTCCAGACGTCGGTCCCGTCGACGACCGCCGTCCCGGCGTCGGGCCGGAGCAGTCCGGTGGCGATCTTCAGTGTGGTCGACTTGCCCGCTCCGTTGGGTCCCACCAGACCGAAGAAGGTGCCGCTGGGTACGGTCAGATCGAGGTGATCGACGGCCACCTTGTCACCGAAGCGGCGGATCAGCTGCCGCAGCACCACGGCCGGGGCCGGTCGGTCACCCGGGGAATCGGTGGGGGGCGAGGGGAGCGTCACGACGGGCACAAACTACTCGCGAAGCGCACCGATCCGCGCCGAGTTCGGTCCATCGAACCCGTTACGCTCGGACGGGTATGCGGAGGGAATCGCCGTTGGGCCATGACTGTGTCGCGGGGCGATCACGATGACGACGAACGGGACGAGGACCGGCGCCACGCCGACTACCCATGACGTCGATCCTCGGTCGGATCGGCGATCGGCGATCCTGGTTCGAACCCAGATCGAGACGACCACCAGCGGTCATCGCGCCGATCCCGACCGCCGTCGTCCCTGGCCCTGTCCTCTCCGGCTGGGGCTCGGCCTCGCGCTCGGGGCCGCCGGTTTGGTCATCGTGATCACGTCGACCCGAAACGGTATCGAGGCAGAACTCGAGCGTCGCGTCGACACCCGGCTGGTCGAGGCCGGTCTCGATCCCGCGACCTTCGACATCGACTTCGACGTTCGATCCGGCCGGGTCGTCGGCCCCCTGCCCCAGGGCTGGACGGCCACCCGACTGCGATCGGTCGTCGATGTCGACGGAGCCGCCTCGGTCGACGTCGTCGTCACCCGTGAAGGCTGATCGGCGTGTCGCTCCTGGTTGCCGAACTGCTGGTTCCCTCGATCGTCGCGTTCCTCCTCGGGTTGGGGGTGGGCTGGATCCTGTGGCGATGGCGTCAGCCCAAGATCGTGACCACCGAGACCCGAACGGTCGAGCGCATCGAGTTCGACGACGACGTGGTCGGGAGGGGCTCGTCCCCACCGGTGCCCGATCACGCGCTCCGTGATCGGGTCGGCGAACTCGAACACGAGCTGGCCTCGGTCGACGCCCAGGTCGGTGAACTCGAGAAGCTGATCGACCTCACCCGGGCCCGGCACGGTCTCGACCCCGCGGCCGAGGTCGGCGGCGCCGAGTGAACCGGTCGTCTCAGAGGGCAGCGGCCCTCAGGGCGGCATAGCGGGGTTTGATGATCTCGTTGATCATGCGGAGGCGCTGCTCGAAGGGCCAGAACGCGCTCTTCATGGCGTTCAGCGTGAGCCATTCCATGTCGTCGAGGCCGTAGCCGAAGGCCTCGTGGAGTTTGACGAACTCGTCGGTGAGCGACACGTTGCTCATGAGCCGGTTGTCGGTGTTGACGGTCACCCGGAACCGAAGTCGACGCAACAGGCCGATCGGGTGTACGGCGATGGAAGCGGCAGCTCCGGTGTTGACATTCGACGTGGGGCACATCTCGAGCGGGACCCGTGTGTCTCGCACGAACGCCGCCAGACGACCGAGCGTGACCCTGCCGCCGTCGTCGACACGGATGTCGTCGACGATCCGGACCCCGTGGCCGAGTCGCTCGGCGCCGCAATAGCTCAGCGCCTCGTGGATCGACGGGAGGCCGAAGGCCTCTCCGGCGTGGATGGTGATGTGGAAGTTCTCGCGCATGCACAACTGGAAGGCGTCGAGATGACGGGTGGGCGGGAACCCCGCCTCCGGACCGGCGATGTCGAACCCCACGACACCTTCGTCGCGGTGACGGATCGCGAGTTCCGCGATGTCCATGCTGCGGGCTTCCTGCCGCATCGCCGAACAGATCACCCCGATGGTCAGATCGGTGCCGGCAGACCCGGCCTCGAACCCCCGCAGGCTGGCCTCGACCACCTGATCGAGGTCGAGTCCCTGGCGCATGTGCTGCTCGGGGGCGAAACGGACCTCGGCGTAGACGACGTTGTCGGCCGCGAGGTCCTCGGCCGCTTCCCGAGCGGCCCGCTCGAGCGCGTCGGCGGTCTGGGTGACGCCGACGGTGTGGGCGAACGTCTCGAGATAGAGCTCGAGCTTGTTGCGGTCGGCGCCGCGTCGTACCCACTGGGCGAGTTCGTCGACGTCGGTCGTCGGCAGGTCGGTATAGCCCGTCTCGGCGGCCAGTTCGATCACCGTCTGCGGTCGCATTCCGCCGTCGAGGTGATCGTGCAGGAGGACCTTGGGGGCCTTGGCGATCACGTCACGGGTGAGTTCATCCATACCGAAGGATACTGCCGGGGGTTACGGTACGACGGTCATCGACGGTCGACGGTCGACGGTATCGGCCTTCGGCCCGGACCGGGAGGTGATCATGCCAATCGAGATGATCGGACTCGACGCCGACGACACGCTGTGGCACTCCGAGACCCACTTCGCGGTCACCGAGGAGCGCTTCCACGACCTGCTCTCACGCTGGCTGGAACCGGCCGAGACCGCTGGACGGCTCCTGGCCCGGGAACGGTCGAATCTGGCCATCTTCGGATACGGCATCAAGGGCTTCACCCTGTCGATGGTCGAGACGGCGATCGAGGCGAGCCACGGCACGATCGATGCCGACACGATCCAGACGATCATCGGATGGGGCAAGGAGATGCTGGCCCATCCGGTCGAATTGCTCCCGCACGTCCCCGAGACGATCGACGCGCTCCGGGCAGCCGGGTATCGCCTCGTCCTGATCACCAAGGGCGATCTCTTCCACCAGGAATCCAAGATCGCCGAGTCGGGCCTGGCCGACTCGTTCGACGGCATCGAGATCCTGAGCGAGAAGGAACCCGATCAGTACCGGCGAGTGCTTCGTCGCTACGGGGTCGATGCTCCGAGGTTCGCCATGGTCGGGAACTCGGTCCGATCGGACGTGCAGCCCGTGCTCGACATCGGGGGCGTCGGTGTGCACATCCCCTACCACGTGACCTGGGCGCACGAACACCACGATCCGGACCCCGCGTCCTCGTACCCGGTGCTCGACTCGATTCGTCAGCTGCCCGAGACCCTCGCCCGGATGTCGGGGTGACCCGGCCTCGGGCCCGGCCGAACCCGACCTGCGTCGTCAGCCCTCGGCCAGGCGCTCGGGGCCGAACCCACCGGGGAGCAGCTGCTCGATCGTCTCGGGGCTGCCCGTGGCGTCGACGAGGCAGTCGTCGGCGGCGTGTTCGGCCAGGAGCTGGCGGCAGCGCCCACACGGTGTGCAGGGCTCACCCGAACGCGAGACCACCACGACGGCACGGAGTCGGCCTCCGCCACCGGCGTGGAGGGCGGACACCAGACCACATTCGGCACACAGGGTGAGACCGTAGGAGACGTTCTCGACGTTGCAGCCCGTGATGATCCGGCCGTCGTCGACGAGCGCCGCGGCCCCCACACCGAAGCCCGAGTAGGGGGCGTAGGCCCGTTGGGCCGCCGCGACCGCTGCTCGCCGCAGGTCGTCCCACGGGATGGAGTCCGGCGCCGCGCCCATGATCGGGGCGTTCACTTCGTTCCGTAGATGCGGTCGCCTGCGTCGCCGAGGCCGGGCACGATGTAGGCCTGTTCGTTGAGCCGCTCGTCGAGCGCCGCCAGGGTGATCGGCACGTCGGGGTGGGCCGAGTGGACGGCCTCGACCCCCTCGGGGCACCCGATGATCGACACCAGACGCAGGCTCCGACAGCCGGCACCCCGAAGGACGTCGAGCGCGGCAACGGCGCTCCCGCCGGTGGCCAGCATGGGATCGACCAGGATCACCTCGCGTTCGGAGACGTCGGCCGGCAACTTGTTGTAGTACTCGACCGGTCGGGGTGAGTCGGGATCGCGGAACATCCCGAGGTGGCCGACTCGCGCGTTCGGCACGAGGGTGAGGATGGCCTCGACCATGATCAGACCCGGCCCGGAGGATGCCGACGACCACGGCCGGCGGCGGTTTGGTGAGCAGTCGAGCACTCGTCGGTGGTGATCGGGGTCTCGATGGCCACCCGCTCGGTCGGCAGGTCACGCAGCGCCTCGTAGGCGGTCAGCAGGGTGATCTCGTTGCAGAACGCCCGGAACATCTGCGGTTCGGTCGAGTCCTTGCTGCGCAGCAGCGCCATCTTGTGATCGACCAGTGGATGGTCGAGAACGGTCCCCGCCGGCTCGAGGGTGCTGGCTGGCGGTCACCAGGGGCGCCTTCCCATGAGAGCGGCTTCGGCCGTCGGGCCATCTCTCGGGCTTGTTCGATGTCGTCGTCCGACGGCGGTCACATGGCCGAGCTTGCATCCGGGCACCGGTTGCTTTCCGTAGAGATGGACTGGGCGCCCTCGACCGCGAGCGCCTCGGCCAGGTGATCGGCCGGGTCGACGTCGTCGAGGCCGCCGATCACGTTGACCGTGACGGCGGCCGGCACGTGTGCATCCACGCGGGTCCGAGCGGGAGGTCGAGCACCGCACGCACGTGGTTCTCGAATTGTGAAGTGGGGCACGCTTCGATCGTGAGATGCCCGGCATTGTGCGGTCGGGCTGCGACCTCGTTGATGACGAGGCCCGTCGTTGGTGAGGAAGAACTCGACGGCCAGGACCCCGACGGCGTCGAGTTCGTCGGCCAGTCGGGTGGCGCAGCTCGCGGGCCTGCATCGTGACCTCGTGACCGATGTTGGCCGGGGCCCACATCTCCCGGAGGAGGCCGTCGACCTGGTGCGATCTCGATCACGGGGTAGCTGCGAGCAGTGACCCGCCGGGCGCCGGACCACCAGCACGACCAGCTCGGTGACGATCGGCTGGTAGTTCTCGACCATCAGCTGGCGTCCGGCCTGCTCGGCCATGACCCGCAGCGCCTCGTCCTGGGTCTCGACGATCCAGACGCTCCGTTCGGTCGGCTTGCCGACCCGGACCGACTTGATGACCACCGGCCAGTCGAACACGGCGGTGAAATCGATGAGGTCGTCGGGACTGGCCAGTTCGGCGAAGACGGGAATCGGGAAGTCGCGGTTGAGCAGCAGCCGCCGTTGGTGGATCTTGTCGAATGCCGCCCGCAGCGTCTTGCTGCCGGGTCGGATGACGGCACCGTCGGCTTCGAGCCGTTCGACCAGACCGATGTCGAGGCGCTCGTGCTCGAAGGTCACGACCTCGCACGATTCGGCGAACAGGGGGAGTGCGTCGGGGTGGCCGAACATGGTGTCGGGCGCTGCCAGTGCCGCCGAGTCGTCGTAGCTCTCGGCCAGCAGTCGGGGTGTGATGCCGAGCTTCACCGCCGCTTGGTGGGTCATCCGCGCGATCTGGCCTGCACCAACGATTCCGAGGCGGTAGAGGGCGGGAAGGTCATTGGCCACGAGGTGGAGGGTAGTACGGCGCCCGCCGCGGTCGTGTGTTCGATCCGACGGCGGGCATCGATCGCCTCGTGTCACACCCCGCTGCGAGACTGGCCTCGATCGGTTCGGGATCCGGGCCGATCGTCGACGGCGCCCGGCCTCCTTTCCGAACGTCCGACCCGCTTCGTCGATCTGGCGAGTGGCGGGTATCCGATGGAGCCGCCGTGTCCGACCGAACCCCACCCGCCCACCCTGTGCCTTCCCGAGCCGTGCGCACCCGACCGAGGGGCTCGTCGTTCGACGGTGCCTCACTGCCTCCGCTGATCGCCGACCTGTTCGGCCGCCGCGAGGTCTCGTGTGTGGTGTCGTTGTCCTCACCGACCAGCGGGGAGGTGCACGAACTCTCGTCGTCGCACCCGCTCGATCGCCTTCTCGGTGCCCGGGTCGGTCGAGCCGTCGCCGGACTCGCCGTCATCGCTGCGGGTCGGGTGATCGACCACGCCGACCCCGTTTCACCAGGCAGTCCCGGCTCCGTTGCCCCGGGCACGACCGTTCGGATCGCCCAGGTGGTCTGGCGAAGCGGTGCGGCGACTGCCGCCATGGCCATCGTGGCGCCCTCCGGCGAAGCCGGTCGGCTCCGACCGTTCGTCGGGTCCAGCGGAGCGATCCCCGACGCCATGAGGCGGGCGCTGGAGCTGCCGACGCCTCCATCGTCATCGGGTCCCGATGCCTATTGGTTCCTGGCCTGGTTGGCGGCCATCGCCGACGTGCAGGTCACCGAGCCCGTCGAGGCCGCGGCTTGGCATCCGGGCATCGACCCGCGAGAACTCGATTTCGGGTTCGATGAACGAGAACTGGCGACGTTCTGTATCGAGCGGTTGGTCGAGCACAGCGCGATCACCGGGTGGGAGGGCATACGACGGTCCGCGGCCGAGGGTTGGCTCGACATCGGGTCCTGTGATGCACGTCTCGCAGCCTGGTTCGACGAGGGCTCCTTCAGCCGTCACATCATCCAGCAGCTGGTCGATCCGGTCGAGGCGTACGACCGGTTGGGTCCCTGCCTACCCGACGAGACCGCCGACCTGCTGGCTCGGGCGCTGGCTTCGATTTCCCGCGGCCCCACGGGATGAGTGCTCGTACGGTCGGTGAACGAGGACCCCGGGCGAGATCACCGGCATGAATGCCTGGTCGCCGGGTCGCTCCTACGATGGCCTCCATGCCGGAGCGACCGCAGCAACCGCAGCGACCGCCGTCGCCCCCCTCTCGAAATCGACGTCGGCTCCTGATCGCCATGGGATTCGGCGCCGCCAACGTCGCGATCGCGCGGTCGCTCGACTCGGGCGTCGCGTCCAAGCCGCTCGGACTCCAGGCCCGCGACGTCGCCCTTCCCGGCGCCCCGGTCGCCCCGGGCATCGACCACGTCTTCGACACCGTGATCGTCGGTGGGCGAGTCATCGATCCCGAGACCGGTCTCGACACCCTGGCCGACATCGGCATCGACGGCCGCACCATCACGGCCTTGGGTGGCGCCGGCTATGTCGGCCGGGACACCATCGACGCAACCGGTCTGGTGGTTGCTCCCGGGTTCATCGATCTGCTGTCCGCGGAACCGAACGGATTCGGGGAATGGCTGAAGATCGCCGATGGCGTGACGACGAACCTCGCCATGCACGGCGTCAACAACTACGCCCGGGCCTTCTTCGACACCTGGTCGGGGAAGACACCGCTGCACTTCGGCGGGGCGTTCCATCAGCAGTTCATGCGGGCCAACGACCCGGAAGTCTCGGCCGAGGTCGACGACCCCGTCGTCGAGCCGCAGTTGGGTGCGTTCGCCGGCCTCGCCGAGAAGAACCTCCGTGCCGGGTTCGCGGGGATCTGTTTCTCGCCCGAATACGCACCCGGCACCAGCTTCGAGGAGATGGAACGGCTGGCGGAGGTCGCCGTCCGTCTCGGCCACATGTGCTCTTTCCATCTCCGCTACAGCGAACCCGGGACCGGACCGGAGGGGGTGAAGGAGGCGATCCAGATCGCCGAGCGAACCGGCTCGGCGGTCCACCTCGAACATCTGTCGAGCACCGGAGGAACCGAGCCGGCTGCCATGGCCGAGTCACTCGGATTGATCGAAGCGGCCCGAGCGGCCGGGCTCGACGTCACGGCCTGCGTCTACCCCTACGACTTCTGGGCCACGCGGCTCGGGAGCGCCCGATTCTCGATCGGCTGGCCCGAGAAGTACGGACTGACCTTCGAAGATCTCGAGGTGGCCGGGCAAGGTCGCCGCCTGACGGCGGCCACCTTCGAAGACGCACAGGCCCAGAATCTCCTCGTTGCCGCCCATGGCTCGATACCCGAAGCATCGATCGAGATGGCCCTGCAAACGCCGTGGGTCCTGGTCGGGAGCGACGCGATCCTCACCCGGTCGCTCAACAACCATCCGCGGGCCTCGGGGTGCTTCGCCCGCCTGCTCGGGGTCTACGTCCGGGAGCGGTCGGTTCTCGATCTCGCCTCGGCACTGGCCAAGATCACGATCGGCCCGGCCAAACGGTTCGAGTCGATGCTGCCCGATCTGGCCCGCAAGGGGAGGGTCCAACGCGGCGCCGATGCCGACCTCGTCATCTTCGACCCGGCGACCATTCGTGATCGTGCCACGGTTGCCGAACCAGGGTTGGCCTCGACGGGGATCGCCCATGTGTTGGTCGAGGGGAACCGGGTGCTGGCCGACGGTGTGGTCGACCAGTCCCAGCTTCCCGGTCGAGCACTCCTCAGCGTGGTTGCCGCCGAACCGGTCGTCTCCTGACCGCGTCGATCGGGTGTCGGTCAGACGTCGAGGCGGTGCCCGGCCGAGGCTCGGATCTGGTCGATCAGGTGCTCGTGGCAGCGCCCTTCGGCGGCGAGCGCCTCGGCGAAGGTGCGCAGAATGGCGTAGGTGACGTCACGGTGGCGGTCGCGTTCGTCGGGGGTCGTCAGGTGGCGGATCGTGCTCGACTGAACGCAGCGCTCGAAGCCGTAGACGAGGAACTCGGCGACCTCGGCGTCCATGTCACTCGACCACCGGAAGACCACATCACCCGAGTTCGCGGCGCGGTCCCAAACATCGACCAGACCCTGCCAGGCCGTCAGAAAGTCGTTCGTGACCACGCCGGTCAGTTCGGCCGAATCGACCCGGAGTTCACAGATCACACGCCGGGCGAAGCGAGCCCATTGCGACATGTCGTCGGCGGCCATCGGGCCCAACTCGAGGAGCATCCTGGCGACACTAGCGCCATCGCTTCGGATTCTCGACGACCGGAGTGTTCCGATTCGGTGCCGATCGCGAGTCGGGTTGCTCAGCCCGCGATCGAGTCGTCGGCGGGCGACGCCGCCACCTGCCGGGGCCGGTAGTCCGAGGGAATCCGGTCGATGAGTTTGCGCGCCTGGGCCCAGCGTCGCTCGGCCAGGCAGCGAGCGAGCCGGGCGTCCTTGCGGGGATCACGATGCGCCAGCTCGTCGGGTACCGGCATCAGGTTCTCGGTCTCGTTCTCGGTGCGCCGCGATCGCAGCGGTCGCCACCGACGTGAATCCTCGTACACCCGGGCCAGATCGAGATGCGGGTGCGCGTGCCAGGCCCCCCAGAGCGGGCGGTCGACACCGAGGACGGGGCTCGGCAGAACCGACTGGGCGGCCCGCCGCTCGTCGTCGAAGACTCGCAGCTCGAGCTCGAGACCGTGAGCACCGGCCCGCCCGGCGAGGAGGGGAAGGGCGAGTACGGAGCCTCCCCAGGTGGTGATGACCCCGGTCGAGAGCATCTCGAGTCGGGCGTCGACATCGGTGAGGATCGCCGCTTCGTCGCCTTCGAAGAGCTCGTCGCCGGCCCCGGTGCTGATGCCGATGGCGACGATCCGGTGGCGGACCGGGTCGATCGCCGGCCCTTCGCTGTCGGTGATGAGATCGAGGCCGTAGATGAGCGGGACAGCGGGCACGATGGCGATCCTTCCGGGCTTTCCGCTCACCGTACGGCCGTTGGCCGCGTCGACGAGGGATACCCAACGCGTTGGGGTGCCCGGCTCTGCGCCATCGGAGTGTGCCAGTGATCGACGCAACTCGCAACGACCCTCCGGCATCTCCGGTCCGACCCAGGCGACCACGAGTAGTCTCGGGCCATGACCGAGTCGTCGCAGCGAGTGGTTCGTATCGGTGTCCTGGGGGCGGCCAAGATCTCGGCCCAGGCCCTGTTCGCACCGGTTGCCGACGTCGAGGGGGTCGAGGTCGTCGCCATCGCCGCCCGAGACCGTGGACGGGCCGAGGCTCAGGCCGCCGAACACGGGATCCACCACGTCCACGAGCGGTACGAGGACGTCATCGCCGATCCCGGTGTCGATGCGATCTACAACCCGCTCCCCATCAGCGGCCATCTTCGGTGGGGCTTGGCTGCCCTGGCTGGTGGCAAACACCTGCTGGGTGAGAAACCGTTGACCGAGAATGCCGATCAGGCCCGCCGCCTCGTGGCCGCCGGCGAGGCCGCCGGGCTGGTCATGATGGAGGCGTTCCACTGGCGCTACCACCCGTTCGCCGACCGGTTGCGTTCACTGCTCGACGACGGCGTGATCGGTGATCTGGTGTCGGTCTCGGCGGCGTTCAACGTGCCGATCGATCCCGGCGACGACGTCCGGCAGAGCTGGGAACTCTCGGGTGGTGCGTTGATGGACCTGGGGTGCTACCCGGTCCAGTGGGTGCGCTTCGCCGTTGGCTCCGAGCCCGAGGTCGTTGCGGCCCGGATGACCCAGGGGCGGCCGAAGGTCGACCTGGTCACCGAGATCGACCTCGTCTGGCCCGACGGCGTGACCGGCTCGATCACCACCGCCATGAACCCCGAGACCACCTTCTCGGCCTGGCTCGAGGTCGTTGGCACCGAGGGAACCCTGCGGGCCACCAACCCGCTCGCCCCCCATCGGGGCAACCGGATCGTGGTCGACGCCGGAGCCGTCCAGATCGATGAGCAGGTCGACGGGATGAGCACGTATCACCATCAGATGATGGCGTTCCGGGACGCGGTCCTCCACGGCGCCCCCTTCCCGACCGGCGGTGTCGACTCGATCGCCAACATGGAGCTGATCGATGCGGCCTACCGGGCGGCCGGCCTTCCGCCGAGGGGCACCTGAGGCGGCCCCGATCGGGAGTGTGTCAGGCGACGATCTCGGCCCGCAGGCCCGTTGCGTCGAGTTCGCCGCCGAACCGGATCTCGGTGCCACCCAGGACATGCCGGGCGGTCACGATCAGCACGGCTGCGTCGACGAGGTCGTTCCGGGGTGCCACTCCGGAGTCGAGGATGTCGCCGATCGACGGTCCGAAGTGTTCCTCGAGAAGGCGTCGCCTGGTGCCGAGGCCCCGGCGAGTCGCTTTGGCATCGTCCAACGGCGCGCCGGCGAGCCGGGCAAAGGCGCATTCGGGATGCGCTTCGACCACCCCAGCCTGATCGGCGGGGCCGATGAGCGCGTCGAGCTGGCGAATCTTCGGCAGGAGATGGAACGCCTGCAACGAGATCGCCTTGCCCGATACCCGTCGGGACCGATCGCAGGCGTCGCCATGGTCGGTGGCATCGAGCGCGGCCCGAACCGGGGTGGCGAAGACCGAGGCCCGTCGAGGCCCGAGGTAGCGGCGGGCTTCGGTGTCGGCGGTCCGGGGCGTGTGATCGAGCAGACCGATCGGCATGTCGATGGCGGCGACGGCGACCAGACCACAACGCACGGCGGCAACCAGGCCGTCGAGGGTCGGGGTCTTCTCGACGGAGAAGCTGCCCGGTATCGTGCCGTGCTCGAGGCGCCCCGCACCAGTGCAGTTCGTGCCGCGGTGGGTCACCACGACCCAGCCACCGGGACAGCCGTCGACGCCGGCAACGGTGGTGGGGGTCGTCTCCATGACGCCGAGTATCGCTGCAACCGTGACGACCCGGTCGATCGGGCCATTCGAAGTCGAGCCCCGGGTGGGGCATGCTGGGTCGATGGACGAGATCTGTGACGACCTGGCCGCCGAACACGCAGCACTCGATGCCGTGGTGGCCGGTATCGATGAGGCCGGTTGGGACACCGACACACCCGCCGTCGGCTGGATGGTGCGCGATCAGATCAGCCATCTCGCCTACTTCGACGAGGCGGCGACCAAGGCTGCGCTCGATCCCGACGGCTTCCGAGTCGATGCCGCAGTCCTGATGAAGGAACCTCGCGGGGCCGATGTCTCGATCGATCCCGGTCGGTCCATGTCCGGACCTGACCTGCTCCGGTGGTGGCGCGACGCTCGGGCGGCGATGCTCGAGGCCTTCCGAGCCCTCGATCCCAAGACCCGCATGCCCTGGTACGGGCCCGACATGGGGGCCCGGTCCTTCGCAACGGCCCGTCTGATGGAGACCTGGGCCCACGGACAGGACGTGGTGGATGCCCTGGGCGCCGAGCGCGAACCCACCGCACGGCTCCGGCACGTCGCCCACATCGGCGTCGGCGCCCGACGGTTCGCCTACCTGGTGAACGAACTCGAGCTGCCCGACACCGACGTCTTCGTTGCGCTGACGGCCCCGTCGGGCGAGATCTGGACGTGGGGCGACGAGGCGTCGCCCGACCGGATCACCGGACCGGCTCTCGACTGGTGCCTGCTCGTCACGCAGCGCCGGCACCTCGACGACCTCGACCTCGACATCGTCGGCGGCGCCGCGACGCAATGGGCGTCGATCGCCCAGTCCTTCGCCGGCCCACCCGGAGGTGGTCGCGCGCGCCCTGTCGGCCTGAGCCTCGGGTCGACGCCGTGAAACGTCGGGCAGGCCCGACCTCGAACGTGGCAAGGTGATCGACATGAGTCCGCTTTCCGAGGTCGCCCCCGCGTTCGTCACCATGGCGCACCGCATCGTGTGGTGCACGGTCGCCACCGTCGAACGATCGGGTCGTCCCCGAACCCGGGTGCTCCACCCGATCTGGGAATGGGACGGTGAGCGACTCACCGGATGGATCGCCACGTCACCCCGCTCACCCAAGGCCGATGACCTCGCCCATCGGCCGTGGGTGTCGTGCACCTATTGGGACGCCACGCACGACACGTGTACCGCCGACGGTGAGACCGACTGGCTCACCGATCCGGCCGATCGTCGAGCCGGGTGGGACCGGTTCCTCGAGGGGCCACCGCCGGTTGGGTATGACCCGTCGATCGTCCCCGGGTGGACCGATCCCGACGCCGAGTCGTTCGGCGTCCTTC
Source organism: uncultured Acidimicrobiales bacterium (assembly GCA_963700755.1). GTDB lineage: Bacteria > Actinomycetota > Acidimicrobiia > Acidimicrobiales > SZUA-35 > JBBQUN01. The sequence goes on along the minus strand of CAVOYW010000008.1, from coordinate 405,640 downwards.
GGCTCACGCCAACCCGGCTCCGAGTGATGCCCGGCTCCCTCATGACGGCTGGCCAGGGTCGCCTCCTCACCTGGCACGACCCCCGCCCTTGATTCGACCCCCGGATCTCGAGAGCCTGAGCGACGAAACCGTCGCACAGGCTCTCGGAATCGCCCGGGGTGCGGGCCCGGCATGATCAGAGGTCGTCGATGAGCTTGAAGACCTCGGCCAGGCGCATGCCCGCCGCGGTGCCGGCGGTGGTGAGTTTGGCTTCGACCCGGCTCCGAAAGCGCGCCATCTCGTCGCCGTTGGTGGCCTTCATGGTCGACTCGAACTGGCTCTCGTGGGCGAGCAGGGCGGCGTACTTCGCCTCGAGCCAGCCATCGACGTCCTCGGCGTGATCGGGCTCGTCGGCCTCCCAGAGCAGAAGACGATCCGGTCGGTGATGGGCCAGGTTCTGCTCGGGGAAGAACAGCGGGTCACGTGCGGCCACGATGCCATCGGTGGCCAACCAGCCGGCGTTGCGGTGGTCGGGATGCAGGCGGTAGCGCTTCCAGGGGTCGTGCCCGAGCACGACGGAGGGCCGCAGCTTGCGGATCCAGTAGGCGACCTCCCACCGTTGGCGCAGCGAAGCGTCGAGTTCCCCGTCGGGCCAGCCGAGGAACACGACCTCGCCGGTGGCGCCCAGGGCTTCGGCCGCGGCGCGCTGTTCACGCTGACGAGTGGCCACGAGCTGAGCCTGATCGGCCGTCGGGTCCCACGTGCCCTTGGATCCGTCGGTGCAGACCAGGAGGCTGACCTCGCAACCGTCGGCGGCCCATTTGGCCAGGGTTGCCCCGCAGCCGAAATCGACGTCGTCGGGATGGGCGCCGATGGCGAGGGCCCGGACCGGTGTGTCGAGGTTGGAACTGTTCAGCCGCATCGAGATCGGTGCCGGCGTCAGCGGGTTCTGGGCAGCGGTCATGGAACCTCGTGGTCGGAGCGGTGGTCGGAGCGGTGGTCGGAGCGGCGCGATCGATCGGAAACGCCGGGTCGGTGGTCGCCCAAGCCGCCGCGGGTTCGGTGAGCGCAGCGAGATCCTCGGGTACGTCGACGTCCCAACCGAGTTCCGGATCCTCGACGATGCGCCAGGCCAGGCCCCGTCGTTCGGCCTCGGCCCGGTGGGCAGCCGCCGAGCCCACGCCGTAGTGGAACACGAAGCCGGACCCGGTCGGGATCGACATCACGTTCGTGCCGTCGGCCCGGCGGTCGGCGATGATCGTGACGCCGTCGCCGTCGGCGACCCAGGTGAGTTCGCGGGCCAGCGGTAGATCGGCGTGCGAGATCACGACTCGGGTGAAGCCCTCGCCGGTGAGGAACTCGACTCCCTCGGTCACCGCCGGGTTGAGACCGCGAGCCGGTCGCCAGATGACGTTCGCGCCGAGAGCGATCGACAGTTCCGCCACGTCGGGATGGTCGCAGATGATCCACGTGGGAAGCCCGCGAGCGGCGGCGATGACCCCCGTCGCCATTCGGCGAGCGAGTGCCGCCCTGGTGGGTTCGTCGAGCGCGCCGGCGAGACGACCCTTGGCCAAGTCGAAGGACTTGATGGGGATGAGCACGGCGGCAGGCACGATCTGCAGGCTACGAGCGAGGGACCGCCGCGAGCCACTACGGTCTGGAGCTGATGGGGACCACGTCGAAGACAACGAGCCGCAAAGCCAGACCACACCGGGAGATTCGCGTCACGGTCCTCGGGGGCGGGAGCTGGGGCACCACGGTGGCTCATCTCTGCGCCCACAACGTCGAGACCACGTTGTGGGCACGCGACGAACCGACCGTGGCCGGGATCAACGCCGAGCACCGCAACGAGCGATACCTCGCCGGCTACGACCTGCACCCCGGCCCTACGGGCCACCACCGACTTCGAGGACGCGGTCTCCCACAGTGATCTCGTGGTGATGGGGGTGCCCACCTCGGCCTTTCGTGAGACGGCGCAACGAGTGGCCGAGCATGTGCGCCCCTGGGTGCCGATCGTCAGCCTGGCCAAGGGATTCGAAGAGGGCACCCACCTTCGGATGACGCAGATCCTCCAGGAGGAATTGCCGAGTCACCCAGTCGGGGTCCTGACCGGGCCGAACCTGGCCAAGGAGATCCTGGCCGGGCAGCCGGCAGCGTCGGTCGTTGCCATGACCGAGTTCCACATCGCCGAGCGGCTTCAAGGGATCTTCACGACCGACAAGTTCCGGGTCTTCCTCAACCACGACGTCGTCGGTTGCGAGCTGGGCGGGGCACTCAAGAACGTCTACGCCGTCGCCGTCGGCTCGGCCGAAGGACGCGGCCTCGGCAACAACACCCGTGCGGCCCTCATGACCCGCGGTCTGGCCGAACTGATCGAACTGGGCACGGCAATGGGAGGCGAACCGCTCACACTGGCCGGCCTCGCCGGGATGGGCGACCTGATCGCCACCTGCATGAGCGAACAGAGCCGGAATTCGTTCGTCGGTCGCGAACTCGGCAAAGGGCGCGCGCTCGACGAGATCATGGCCGAGATGAACCAGGTGGCCGAGGGGGTCAAGGCCTCCAAGATCGTGCAGGAACTGGCGGTGGAATACCAGGTGGTCCTGCCCGTCGCCTACTCGGTCTACCAGGTGTGCTGGAAGGGTCAGGCCTCGAACTGGGCGGCCGACAACCTGCTCAAGGGCCGGGTCGGTCACGAGTCCGGCCGGCTGACCCGGCATCACTGACGCAGACCACGGCTCGGGTTCACCTTCGAACCAACACCCCTAGGGTGACGGGGTGTCCGATGCCTCCACGTCGCCGTCCCTGGGTCCGCGCTCGGTCGAACGTCCGGCCGACGCCGGTTCGACGCGAATCGCTGTGCTCGACGATCCGTCACCAGGCTCGCTCGACCGGGCCGGTGGCTTCTCGGCTCATGGGGCCGATCATCTGATCGACTGGTGGATCGGCGCCGATGACCGCTGGTACCTGCCGGCCCGGGAGACCACGATCCGCCAGCGCCGGATCGGTCCCGGCCCCGTGATCGAGACGTCGGTTCGGATCCCTTCCGGCGATGCCGTTCACCGCTGCTACGCCGTGTCGGGCCCCACGGGGTCGGCCACCGTGATCGAGGTCCACAATGCGTCGCCGGTGCCGGTCGCGTTGGCCATCGCCCTCCGACCCCATGGTCTCGACGGTCGGGCCTCGACCCACGCCACGGTGGCGCTCGACGGGGATCGCATCGTCGTCGACGGTGCCACCGCCCTTTCGCTTCCTCGCCGCCCCAACGAGGCCCTGGCCCAGTCCGGTGGTGACGTTGTCGATCGATTGCTGGCCGGCGGGGCACTGACGGGACCGACCTCGGCCTCGGGGCCGGGCGCCAACATCGCCGTCCTCTATCCCTTGCCCCACCGCACCACCTTGCGCTTCGTCGTGCCCGGGACAGAGGGGACGATCCCGATCCACGTGCCCGAGTTCGAACACGTGGCCCGGGGCTGGTCGAGCCTGCTCGAGCCGGCGGGCCGGTTCGTCTTCCCCGACGCGGGAATCGGGGAACGGGCCGACAGCGCCCGGGTCCGGATCCTGTCCGATTCGCTCGACCTGCCGGCGCGTGCCGCAGCGCTCGAGCCGGGTGCCGGCCGAGTGTTGGAGGCGTTGGCGACCAGCGGTGCCGGCCGCGAATGCGCCTTCGTGCTCGGTGAACTGGCCGGTGTCTTCCCCGTCCGGCTCGACCGTTCGCCACGGGCCGCCGCGGCCGTGGTTCGGGGAGCGGCCTGCGCCGCGGCCGTGATCGGTGACCGAGCTGCGGCCGAGACCCTGCTCGAGACCCTCATGCAGATCACTCACCTCGTGGAACGGTCGGGAGACCGCCCGGCCGCCGCCACCGCGCTGGGTGGTCTCGCTCGTCTGCTCGGCTTCCTCGGTCAGCATCAGGCGGCTGCCGACGTACGGGGTTCGATCCCGCCACGAGTCGATGCCGACGACGTCCCGGCCGATCTCGAGGCCCTCACGGCGCTGCTGGAATCGGCATCGTCGGTCGGGAGCTGGGGCGACGACGAGGTGGACCCTGCGGCACGCTTCTGGCTCGGCGCCCGACGCCGGCTCGTCGACGACGGCGGGGAGGGCCTCGTGCTGTTGCCCGACTTCCCGACGGCGTGGCGCGGCGGCAACGCCGAGGTCCACCGAGCGGCGACGGCGTTCGGTGCCCTGTCGTTCGCCGTTCGCTGGCATGGCGCCCGACCGGCGTTGCTCTGGGATCTCGACCCGGCCCGGCCCGACGAGCCCGTGACGATCACGTGCCCGGGCCTCGATCCCGGGTTTCGAACGACCGACCCGCGTGGTGAGACCCTTCTCGCAGGGGTGGCCGACGAACTCCCGCCCGTCCCGTCCGAGGGCGACAGCTTCAGCTGAACCCGTGGCTCGTTCGGGTCCGGACTTGTCCCGCGTCGACTCTCCCCGATAGGAAGACCCCCATGCCGGCCCGACACCCCGTCCTTTCCGATCGAATCCTGATGGGCCCGGGCCCGTGCAATCCCTACCCCGAGGTGCTTGCGGCGCTCGGCCGTCCGATGCTGGGGCACCTCGACCCCGAGTTCCTGGCCCTCCTCGACGAGACCAACGCCCGGCTCCGGACCGTCTTCGGAACGGCCAATCGCCTCACCTTTCCCGTCAGCGGCACCGGCTCGGCCGGTATGGAGATCTGTCTGGTCAACACGCTGAGGCCCGGTGATGTCGCCGTGATCGGGGTCAACGGTGTCTTCGGGGCCCGCATGTGTGAGGTGGCAGCGCGGACCGGGGCCGAGGTGGTCCGAGTCGACACCGAGTGGGGCCTGCCGGTCGATCCCGAGCGCCTGTTGGCGGCACATCCCGACCCGACGGTGATCGGAGTCGTGCACGCCGAGACCTCCGTGGGGGTCCGCAGCGACATCGAACACCTGGGGGCCAACAAGGGTGACGCGCTCCTGATCATGGACTGTGTGACGAGTCTCGGCGGGATTCCCGTCGAGGTCGATGCCTGGGGCGTCGACCTCGCCTATTCGGGAACGCAGAAGTGCCTCGGTGTTCCGCCGGGACTGGCGCCGGTGACGGTGTCGGAACGGGCCCGGGAGCGCCTCGTGCCCCGACCGCAGAGCTGGTACCTCGACTTGTCGCTCATCTCGGCCTACGTCGATGGCGAGGGAGGGCGTTCATATCACCACACGGCGCCGATCTCCATGATCTTCGGTCTGCACGCCGGCTTGGGCGTCGTGCTCGACGAGGGCCTGGAACAGGCATGGTCCCGTCACGCTGCCTGCGGTGAGCGGCTGCAGGAGGGGCTGGTCGCTCTGGGTTTCGAACTCTTCGCCGCCGAGGGTCACCGACTGCCCGAACTGACCACGGTCCACGTTCCGGCCGACCTCGACGAGGCGGCGCTCCGTTCGCAGCTGCTCTCCCGGTACGGAATCGAGATCGGCGGCGGCCTGGGTGACTACGCCGGCCGGATGTGGCGCATCGGCTGCATGGGTCACACGGCACGGATGCGCAACGTGGAGCTGCTTCTCGCTGCGCTCGCCCGGCTGCTGCCCTGAACCTCGGTCGCGCGGGTCACCGTTTGGTGCGCCGCCGGTCTCGGGTCAAGATGGACCATGACCGAGTTCGACCTCTCCCAGACCGACCGCCTCCTCACCACCACCAAGCAGGTGCGCAAGCGGCTCGACCTGAATCGCCCGGTCGAACTCGATGTCGTGCTCGAGTGCATCGACATCGCCTCGGCGGCCCCCATGGGCGGCAACCTCGAGCGCAACCGTTGGATGATCATCGACGACCCCGATCTGAAGACCCGGATCGGTGAGATCTACGCCCGCGTCGGCGGCCCGTACTTGCGGGCCAACGCCGAGACCGTGGCGGCGGGGTCGCGTCAGGAGCGGGTCATCGAGTCCAGCGAGTTCCTGGTGGACCACCTGGCCGAGGTCCCGATCCTGCTGCTGGCCATGCGCCTCGACCGACCCGACCCCAACCAGGCCGCCGGTTACTACGGTTCGGTGGTGCCGGGTGTGTGGAGCTTCCAGCTGGCGGCCCGCTCGCGTGGTCTCGGCTCGACCTGGACCACCTTTCATCTCGCCCACGAAACAGAGGTGGCCGAGATGTTGGGCATTCCTCCGACGGTCACCCAGGTCGCCCTGCTGCCCGTTGCCCATTACACCGGCGACACCTTCAGTCCGGCCCCGCGTCGCCCGGCCCGCGACATCACCTATCGCAATCAGTGGAAGCAGCCGGTCGACCAGTAGGGCGGCACGGACCACCGCCCGGCCTCGCCGTGGATGACCCGGGATCCCGACGGGTTGCCGCTAGGTTCGTCGGGCATGGGCGGCGTCACGGTTCCCAAACTCCGCAAGGCGCTCAAGGCGCAATCGCCGGGACTGTCGGTCGAGCGCGATCTCTGGAACCACGGGCACCACATCGTGGTCGGGATCGACGAGGTCGGCCGGGGCGCATGGGCCGGGCCGCTGACCATCGGGGCGGTCGTCGCCCCACACGACCGAAGGCTCTACAAGCTGCGTGATTCCAAACAGCTGACCGAAGCCGAACGAGAGGGGTTGTTCGACCGCATCGCCGACTGGGCGTCTGCGTGGTCGGTCGGTCATGCCAGCGTCGAGGAGTGCGACCGACTCGGCATGTCAGCGGCGCAGAAGCTGGCGGCCCGTCGAGCGGTCGAGGGGCTCGGTCTCGAGCCCGATGCGGTGATCCTCGACGGCACGTGGGACTTCGTCGGTCACCGGGTGACCCGCAAACTGGTCAGGGCCGACGCCACGTGTCTGTCGGTGGCGGCGGCGTCGATCCTGGCCAAGGTCACCCGCGATCGCATGATGCGTGCCGAAGCCGAGCATTTCCCCGCCTTCAACTTCGACAACAACAAGGGCTACCCGTGTCCGAAGCACCGGATCGCGTTGAGCGGCTACGGGCCCACGTCGATCCATCGCCGATCCTGGGCGTTCATGGATTCCCTTCCCTGGACCGCCGTTCGTCGGCTGCCTCCGGGCGGTCAGAGCCGTCTGTTCTGATGGCGGCACGGGGTTCGATGGCGGCACGGGGTTCGATGGCGGCACGGGGTTCGATGGCAGAGCGAATGGCGGGCCGGGCCCTCGTTGCCCTGCTGGCTCTTGGGTCGGTGGCGAGCGGCTGCTCGTCGAGCGAGGCCCTCGACGACGTCGCAGCCGCCGCCGCCGACCGCAGCTTCTGCGAGCAGGCCGAGGCCTTCCAGACCTTCCAGCTCGAGGTGGCCGGCGATCTCGCCGACCCGTCCAAGGCCCCCGACTTCCTGGCCGTTTCGATCGAGCAGCTCGGTTTCCTGGCCGACAAGGCGCCCGACGACGTCCGGCCCGATGTCGATGAGGTCGTCGCAGGCTTCGTGCGCCTCGACCGGGCACTGGCCGACGTCGACTATCGACTGGCCGATCTCCTGGCCGTCGATTACCGCGATGCCGAGGCCAACGCCGCGTCCGAGCGCCTCGACGGGTTCCTCGACACCGAATGCGGTCTGACCGCCGGGCGTCCCGATTCTGCGGCACCGCTTCCCTTCACCCCGCAGGAGCAAGAGGCGATCACCGGTGACCGTGATGTCGAGGCCGACGCCGATGCGGTGCTGGCCCGACAACTGGTCGCCGTGCTCGGCCTCACCGAAGGCGACGCCCGGTGCCTCATCGACGCGCTCGGTGACGACGCCGTGCCCCTGCTGCTCGGAGGCGCAACCCCGACCGACGAAACGGCCGCTACGTTTTCGCAGGCGGTCCTCGACTGCGGGATCACCCCCGATGATCTGGACTGATCCGGCACGGTCGTCGGATCAGCCGTTCCCGGCCCAGGAGAGGCAGACTCATGACGATGTCGATCCGTTCGACGAAGAAGCGGTTCTACGTTCCCGGCCTGGTGTTGGCCGCGTGGACGGTGCTGTTGTGGTCCACCCGCGTGCGCAATGCGCTCGATGACGCCACCCTGGTCGGGTGGAGCCGTACCTGGCAGGTCGGGGTGTCGGTGCTGTTCCTGGCCGTGGCCGTTCTGCTGGCCGGACTGAGTCTCGTCCGCCCGACGCGGGCCGCCGGCGTCGGAGTGGCGTTGGCGATCGCGGGGAGCATCTGGTGGACGATCCGGGGCATCGGCATCGTGATCAAGGACTACGAACCGGCGTTCACGATCGTGCACGTGATCCTGGCCATCGGCACGATCGTCATCAGCGGCTGGCTGCTGCGAGGCGAGTGGAGGCAACGCCGGCACCCGATGACGCACGACCCCTCGACGCCCGGAGCGCCGAGAGGATTCAGCGCCGCGGCCAAATCCGGGTAGCATCGCCCCCGTTATGGGTGAACCAGTGAGCGTGATCCAGAAACCGTCGGGCCGACACGGACTCGTTCGATTCGAGACGAATCGTTCGTTCACCGGGATGGGTCACGAGCGTTATCGCCATGACCAACCCGTCGACGGTGATCGTCCGCCCGACGTCATCGCCCGGTTGCTCTTCGAGACCGGCCAGGTCGACGAGGTTCACGTCTACGCCCAGACCATCACGGTCAAGCTCGCCGCCGGGTCGTCCGCCGACGGCCTCAAAGAGGTCATCGAAGGGTTGTACATCCACTACAAGCCGGGTGTCGAGGTGCCGACCGAAGCGTCGTTCAGCACCTGACGTCGGCGGTAGACGGCCCGTGATCGAAGCGTCGGCACCGGCCCGGGTCGGTCTGCTCGGCAATCCGTCCGACGGATACGGCGGTCGAACCCTCGGCCTGGCCGTTCCGGCCTTCTCGGCCACGGTGACCCTGACCGAAGGTCGGGGGATCGTGATCCACCCCAACGACGACGACCGGTCGCAGTGGAAGTCCAGCACCGACATGGCCGAGCGGATCGATCGGTTCGGCTACGGCACCGGCCCGCAGCTCCTGGCCGCGGCCGTCCGTACGTTCGTCGATGTGGCCCGCTCCTTGGATCGCCGGTCGCCCGAGGGGTTCGAGCTCCGGTACGTCTCGACCATTCCTCGCCAGGTCGGTCTCGGCGGCTCGTCGGCGCTGGTGGTCGCCACGATGCGTTGCCTGAGCGAGTTCGCCGGGATCGAGATCCCGGATCCGATCCTGGCTTCGTTGGCGTTGCGGGCCGAGACCGAGCAGCTGGGTATCTCGGCGGGTCTGCAGGATCGGGTGGTGCAGAGCCTGGGCGGCCTGGTGGCGATGGACTTCGGACATCTCGAGACCGACGCGCGCTTCGGGGTGTCGTTCGGTCGTTACGAGACGCTCGATCCGGGCTTGTTGCCCTCGCTGTTCCTGGCCTATCGCGTCGATGCCGCCGAACCGAGCGGCACGTATCACCGGCTCCTGCGGGCCCGTTTCGACGCCGGTGACGGACTGGTCCGGACCACCATGCGGGAACTGGCCGCCCTGGTGACCGAGGGTCGGGCGGCACTCGCCTGGCACGATCATGGGCGTTTCGCCGAGTTGGTCGGTCGCAACATGGAACTGCGGCGAGCCCTCGGCCCGTTGCCCGAGGCCCAGCTGGCCCTGGTCGACGTCGCGTCCGAGCTCGACGCCCCGGCCACGTTCGCCGGGTCGGGGGGAGCCGTGGTCGGTGTGGCCCGGGACGACGATCAGCTCGCTCGTCTCGACGCCACCTTCACCCATCAGGGCATGGGCTTCCTGGCCCTGGTTCCTCCCCCTGGATCCACCGACGAACGCAATTGACCCCGACCTCGTACCGGGGTTGCCGAGCGGGTGCGGACCGTCCGGCCATCTCGCACCACCTCCGACCTCCGACGCTCAGGTCGGAATCGACTCGCGAGCCAGGACCGTTCCGTCCTCTTTGGAGATCACCTCCACACCGAGTGACCCGGCCGACCGCCAACGGCGGGGGACGTCTCCGATCACCGCTCCCCACGGGTGTCCCGGCACCTCGAGAACATCCAAGACGACCTGTTCCCCACCCGAGGTCAACACCACCGACTCGACATCATCGCTCACACCACCGAACACGAACGTCGGTGCATCGATGCAGAACGTCACGGCGTCGAGCCACACCACGTCGTCGTCATCCTCACGCCACACGGTCGTGCCGCGTTCCCCGTCGAAGCTGGTGCTCTCGAGCGTGATTCCCGGTGCCGAGTTCGTCGGCAACAGCCTCCAGGTGCATCCCTCTTCCGGTAGTGGTCCACCGGTTCGGCCCTGCGCAACAGCGGAGATCGGCCGATCGGTTTCGGGTGCGGAGTCTTCGCTGTCGCGGCACCCGGCAACGGTCATCACGACCACGACCACTCCGAGCGCACGGATGACGTTCGTCATGAACGAACGCTAGTCCCGTCCCGACGGTGGGTGTCGTCGACAGTCCATCTCGACCGCCTGCCCGGCCTCGAGGTGACCGTCGCGCCGACCGGTACCAGCGGTGCACTCCGGCCGCTTCGGGAACGATGATGGTGCCCGGGTTGCCGAAAGCGAACATGTGTTCGATACTGGGGGAATGGCGGATGCGGCGATCCACGACGACCCGAGGCACGTGCGAACCGTACACCGGGGGCCGCGGCCCGAACTCGCCCCCGAGGTGCTGGCGCGGATCGCCCCGGTGACGTTGGCAGGTCAGCGGACCGTCCCGGTCCCCGAAGCACTCTCGCCCCTGTTCCCCTGGGGTGGTCTGCCCCGTGGACTCGACTTGGCCGTCCGGGGGCCGGGTGCCTGGTCGCTGGCGCTGTCGTTGTGGGGTGAGGCGCTCGGCCCCGAGGGTTGGCTGGCGGTGGTCGGGGTTCCCGACCTCAACCTCGTCGCCGCCGCTGACCTGGGGATACGCCTCGATCGGGTACTCGTGGTGGAGACACCGGGGTCGCGACAGTGGGCCACCGTGGTGGCGGCGCTGCTCGAGGCGGTCGACATCGTTGCGGTTGCTCCCACGGCCCGGGTCGGCCGTCGAGATGCGCGCCGTCTGGTCGCCCGGGCCCGAGAACGCGAGTCGATCCTGTTCCATCTCGACGGCGCGAAGCAGTGGCCCGAGGCACCCGATCTGGTTCTCACGGCTCGGCCCGATCCGGGCGCCTCGAGTGATCCGGTGGATGTACCCGTCTGGCAGGGGATGGGATCGGGCCATGGGTACCTCCGGAGTCGGGTGCTCGCCGTCGAGAGCACCGGCCGTCGTGCCCATGGTCGCCCCCGGACGGCGATGGTCACCCTGCCCACCCCACAGGGTCGTCTTGCCCCGGCCCCTTCGAACCCGATCCACCCGGTTTCCGAGCCGGCACCGGTGCTGGTGCTCCCGGCCCGATGAACGCGATCCGCATGCTGGTGGTGTGGTGCCCCGACTGGCCGGTGGTGGCCTGGGGGGTGCCACTCGACGAACCGGCGGCGGTGTTCGTCGCCAACCGGGTGGTTGCCTGCTCACCGGCTGCTCGGGCCGATGGGGTGGCGGTCGGGCAACGTCGCCGGGATGCCCAGAGTCGCTGTCCCGATCTCGGCATCCTCGAGCGCGATGTCGATCGTGAGGCCCGCTTGTTCGAACCCGTTGCCGCCGCGCTCGAAGCGCTCACCCCGAGTGTCGAGGTGACCGGCCCCGGGTTGATCGGGTTCCCCACCCGTGGCCCGGCGCGGTTCTTCGGGGGCGAAGCGGCGCTGTGCGACCGGGTGCAAGACGTCGTGAAGCCCGTGCTCGACCGTCGGGGCGATGCCCGCATCGGGGTCGCCGACGGGGTGTTCGCCGCTCGACTCGCCGCTCGTCTGGTCGATGCCCGAGACGGCGCCGTGATCGTTCCGCCCGGCGGGAGCGCGGCCTTCCTGGCCGATCTGACGATCACCACCCTCGAGCAGCCGGCGCTCACCGACGTGCTGGCACGACTCGGCCTCGACACGCTCGGTCTCTTCGCTGCGCTCGCTCCCTCCGACGTGGTCGGCCGGTTCGGTCGAGACGGCCGGCGAGCCCATCGACTGGCCCGAGGCGACGACGAGCACCCGCCCGACCTGCGTCGGCCGGCTCCCGACCTGGCCGTCACCTGGGCCTTCGAACCCCCGGCCGAACGGATCGACACCTGTGCCTTCGCGGCCAAGGCACTGGCCGACGAGCTCCACGCTCACCTCGATGGCGAGGGCCTGGCCTGTGTCCGGGTCGCCATCGAGGCCGAGACCGAAGCCGGGGAGACCCACCTGCGACTGTGGCGGCACGAAGGAGCACTCTCGGCGGCGGCCCTGGCCGAGCGGGCCCGCTGGCAACTCGACGGCTGGTTGCATCTGGCACAGGGAGCACCGTCGTCGGGGGTCACGCGGCTGACGCTGATACCCGATCAGGTGATCCCGGCCACCGGACGCCAACTCGGTTTCTGGGGTGGTCGGTCCGAGCGGGCCGACGACGTGTCCCGTGTCGTTGCCCGGCTCCAATCGTTGCTCGGGCCCGAGGCGGTGTCGGTCCCGGAGTGGCGGGGCGGTCGTGGCCCTGGTGAGCAGATCTCGCTCATCCCGGCGGCCGCCGTCGACCTCGGCGAGGAACGACCAGCCACCCGAGCGGGATGGGTCGATGAGCCCTGGCCCGGCCGGTTGCCGCCGCCGCACCCGGCCCGGGTCTACCTCGACCCGCCGCCGATCGAGGTGACCGACGAACTCGGTCGATCACTGGTGGTGAACGGCAGGGGCGAGGCGTCGGGGGTGCCGACACTGGTCGTGGTCGATCGTCGGCCGCGGCGGGTCGAGGCCTGGGCCGGTCCGTGGCCGGTCGAGGATCGCTGGTGGGATCCGGTCAACCAACGTCGGCGGGCCCGGCTTCAGGTCACCCTCGATGACGACACCGCCCACCTGCTCGTGGTCGAGCACCGTTCCTGGTGGCTCGAGGCCACGTACGACTGACCGGCTCCGATCGGGGGCGAGCGATACTGTCTGGTCGTGGTGGCCTGTGCCTGCGGTGTCGACAACCCCGAGGGTTCGAACTACTGCGCATCGTGTGGGCGCCCGGTCGTCGACGGATTCCAGCTGCTCGAGGTCCGCGAGCCGGATCGTTCAGTGGTGGTGGAATCGAGTGTCGTTGCCGATCTGACGACGCGCAATCGGTGGTTGGCGGTCGCCGTGGTTGCCTGCCTCGCCGTCATGGTCTGGGCCCTCTGGGGATCGGGGTCGGGTGGGCCGAGTGCCGAGGGCGGCGACACGACCGATGGCGAAACGACCGGCGAGGATGCGACGACCACGACCGAACCGAACACCACCGAACCGAAGACCGCGACCGACAAGGCGTCCTCGAGTACCCGCCGCACCACGACCACTCTTCCCGAATTGGAGGTCCTCGGCGACGGCTCGCCGCTGCTCGGCGAGCCGGTCGGTTACCGACTGGTGGTCGGCCACAACACCCATCCGCCGATGGTGCTCGATCTCGACACCGGTGCGTTGCGGCGGACCACGGGGCCAGCCCGTGTCGACCCGCAGATGGTGTCGGGCGACTGGCTGGTCGTGCGCAGCAACGGCGACCGACTGGCCGTCGTACCGCTCGACGACCTGGGCGCCGAACCACGACTCGTCGACCCGTCCTCGGCCGAGTGGTACACCGAGCTGGCCAGCAGATCCTCGCGGTCCGATGGTCGGGTGTGGATCTACGAGTATTCCGGCGAGAACCCCTCGGTCACCCTCGTCGATCTCGCCGATGGGGCCGCGCTCGAACGGCTGGCCCCGTTCGCCGACCTGACGGCGCGGTTCGTCAACCTGTCCGTCGACGAGGCCGGTCTGCTCGTGAGCTATCTCGGTTCCGGGGTCTACCGATCCGATGGCGATGGATTCACCAGGTTGGTCGATGGCTGGCTCCTGGCCTCCGACGAGCAGCGAACCCTGGCGGCGGCGTGCGACGAGCAGCTGCAATGTGGGCTGAGATGGGTCGATCGACTGACCGGTGCCCCGATCGATCTCGCCGTCCCAGGCGGCCGGATCGACGAGGCCCGGTTCCTCAACGGCACGGACTGGCTGATGCTGTTCGACTACGGAGAGAACGGGCCCGAGGGCCGGCTCTTCGACGTCGTCACCGGTCGCGAACTCGAGCTTCGGGACTCCAACGATCTCTGGCAGGTGATCCCCGCCGTCTCGCCCGACGGTCGCTGGTTGGCCGAACGCATCGGTCAGGCCGTCGAGGTCACCGACCTCGACACCGGTGTCATCCATCGGATCGAGGGCCTCGACGGGAACTCGGGGTTCCTCGTCTTCGTCGACGCTGCAGAGACGTAGCGCCGACGGGGTCGACCCCGTGATCGAGGCAACCGAGCCCCGACGTCGTGTCGGGCCGAGTCGTCGTGCCCGGACTTGGCGCTCGCCCGGTGGCTCGATAACTTTGGGCTTCTAACCATGTCGACACCATCTGCTCCGTCACGTCGAAACTCCCAGGCCTTCAGCTCGCTGCGCGTACCCGAGTACAAGACGCTGTGGTGGGGCGGTCTGTTCTCGTTCCTGTCGGTCCAGATGCAGTTTCTGTTGCGCAGCCTCCTGGCCTGGGACCTCACCGAGTCCGAGAGTGCACTGGGCGAGGTCTACCTGTGTTTCGGGCTGGCCATGCTCATCGCCACGCCGCTCGGAGGGGTCGCGGCCGATCGTCTTCCGAAACGGGCCGTGCTCATCGGGAGCCAACTCGTCATCGCGTTCTCGGCCATCGGGCTCGGAGCCGCGGTGATCGCCGGGGTCGAGCAGTTCTGGATGCTGTTGATCGCCGGCGCCGGCCAGGGAGCGGCATTCGGCTTCTTCGGCCCGGCCCGCACGGCATTCACCCGGGATCTCGTCGGCCGGGAACAACTCGGGAACGCCATCTCGCTCACCATGCTCAGCATGAACGGCACCCGGGTCTTCGCCCCGTCGGTCGCCGGTGCCCTGGCCGGTGTCGCTTTCATCGGGTTGGGCTACACCTACCTGCTTGCCGCCGTGTTCTCGATCATCAGCCTCGTGATGATCTTCCGCCTGCCCAACGTCGCCCCGCCGGCAACGGCGTCGACCCGCAACCCGTTCACCGACATCGCCGATGGCGTACGCTACGTGGCCGCTCGGCCCCCGCTGCGCCGACTGGTCGTGTCGTCGACCTTCGTCATCATGTTCGGCTTCAACTACGTGGCCTTCATGCCGTCCCTGATCGAGGGGGAATTCGGGCTCGGTGACGGATCGGTGGGTCTGATGAGCTCGGCCAGCGCCATCGGGGCCGTTGCGGTCTTCATGCCGCTCGCGTCGAGAGCCGACTCTCCGATCGCCAAGTCGCTCATGGTGTGGTCGGGCTTCGGGTTCGGACTCGGCGTGATCGCCCTCGGTGCCACGCCCAACCTGCTCGCCGCCATGGCGGTCACGGTCGTGATCGGGGCCATGACCAACACCTACCAGTCGCTGTCGAACACGCTGGCGTTGGCGATGTCCGACGAACACCACCAGGGTCGGGTTCAGTCACTCATGCAGTTGTCGTTCGCCGGGTTCGGCCTGGCGGCGGCGCCGCTCGGAATCCTCGCCGAGGCCATCGGGCTCCGACAGACACTGGGGATCATGGGTGCGGTCGCCTTCGGTGCCATGGCGGCCTACTCGTTGCTCGAACGGGTGGCCGTGCGCAGCACCGTGCCGACGATGGTTCCCACTGCCGGCACGGTCCCCGGTCGCTGACACGCACCCGCCGTGCCGACAACCGGGGCGATGACCGGGGGCGCCGATCACCTGCCGCCCCGCTCAGGCGAACAACGACTCGATGCGCTGCCGGATGTCCGGTGTGATGGCCGCAGCCACGTCGATCGCCTCGAAGTTCTCCGACACCTGCGAGACCCGGCTGGCGCCGGTGATCACCGATGAGACGTTGGGGTTGAGCGTGCACCAGGCCAGCGCCAGTTGGGCCTGGGTGCAATCGAGTTCCCTGGCGATGGGGGCCAGGCCCGCCACCTTGTCGAGGACGACCCGGTCCGACGCCCGGTCGGCGACGAACCCGTATCCCTCGAGCGCCGCACGGGAATCCTCGGGGATCCCGTCGGCGTACTTGCCGGTGAGCACGCCCGAGGCCAGCGGGCTCCAGATGGTGGTGCCGAGACCGATGTCGTCGTAGAGCCGGGCGTACTCCCGTTCGACCTTGCGTCGATTCAACAGGTTGTACTCGGGCTGCTCGACCACCGGTTTGTGGAGGTGGTGCCGCTCGGCGATCTCCCAGGCGGCCCGGATCTCGTCGGCCTTCCATTCCGAGGTGCCCCAATAGAGGGCCTTGCCCGACGTGATGAGATCGTGCATGGCGAAGACGGTTTCCTCGATCGGCGTTTCGGCATCGGCCCGATGGCAGTAGACGAGATCGACGAAGTCGAGCCCGAAGCGCTCGAGCGAGCGATCCATCGCCTGCATGAGGTACTTGCGGTTCAGGGTGAGTTTGGTGTTCGGCGAATCGACGATGCCCCAGTAGAACTTCGTCGACACCACGTAGGTCTCGCGGGCCCAGCCCAGTTCGGCGAACGCGGCGCCCATGAGTTCCTCGGACTTGCCCCCGGCGTAGGCCTCGGCGTTGTCGAAGAAGTTGCAGCCCCCGTCCCAGGCGGCCTGCATCGAGGTGAGGACATCGTCGAACTCCTGTTGGGTCCCGAAGGTCACCCAGGATCCATACGACAGGGTCGAGAGCTTGAGGCCCGAGCGGCCCATTCTGCGATAGGTCATGGTCATGCGGACCAGTGTGCCCGCATGACCGGTGACAACACCTCGAGGTGTGGTGGGATCGGCTAGAAGGTGATGACGCTGCGGGCGACGTTGCCCGTCTTCATCTCGGCGAAGCCCTCGTTGATCTGATCGAGCGTGATGTGCTGCGAGACCATCTCGTCGAGCATCAGGCGCCCGTCGAGGTACATGTCGACGAACCGGGGCATGTCGGTGCGGAACTGGTTCGATCCCATGTTGGACCCGGTCAGGGTCTTCTCGCTGAGCAGGTCCGGGCCGTGCACCTCGACCTTGGTGCCGACGGGGATCATTCCGATCACGGTGGCCTGGCCACCGGGCCGCAGCATCTGGAAGGACTGCTCGGCCGTCTGCTTCATGCCGACCGCCTCGAAGCTGTAGTGCACGCCGCCACCGGTGAGTTCTTTGACCGCGGCGACGGCGTCGTCCTTGCCGGCGTTGACCACATGGGTGGCCCCCATGGCCTGGGCCAGCTCGAGCTTGGAGTCGAGCATGTCGATGGCGATGACCTTGTTCGCTCCGGCGATTCGGGCACCCTGGATGGCCGAAAGCCCGATCCCACCCGCTCCGATCACGGCGACACTCGACCCGGGCTGCACCCTGGCCGTACGGAAGACCGCGCCCATTCCGGTGGTGACGCCACATCCGATGAGTGCGGCCTTGTCGAGCGGCATCTCGGGCTGGATCTTCACCAGCGCCTGCTCGTGGACGAGCATGTACTCGGCGAACGACGAGAGGTGGAGGAACTGGTTGACCGCCTCGCCGCCTCGGCTCAGTCGGGGCGATTCGCCGGGCTGGCGAACCAGCTCGGTGCCCTTGTTCTCACACAGCGACAGGTGGCCGTCGGTGCACTGCGAACAGTGGCCGCAGAAGGCCGAGAGGCAGGTGATCACGTGATCGCCGGGCTTGACGTAGTGGACCATCGAACCGACGGCTTCGACCACGCCGGCCGACTCGTGACCGAGCACGGCCGGGCACGGGTAGGGGTACTTGCCCTCCATGAAGTGCAGGTCGCTGTGGCAGAGTCCGGCAGCGGCGGTCTTGATGAGCACCTCACGAGGGCCCGGCTCGGCGATGTCGACATCCTCGATGTCGAGCTGGCCGGGAATCGAGTTGAGGACGGCAGCCTTCATGGGGGTACTCCCTGGTCGAGCGAACGGCGTTGGGCCGACACTCGGTGGTGGTCGGCGCTGCGATTCTGGTCGATCGATGGCCGCTTGTCACACTCACGTCCGGACCGTGGCGAATCGGGGTCGGTCGGCGCTGCGGTTCGGGTGTCAGCCGAGGTGGCCGCGAGCGTCCTCGGCGGCGACGTAGGTCTCGACCGATCCGACGAAGCGTTCGAGGAATTCGGCCAGCACGATCTGCTCCTCGGGGTCGAAGGCATTGAGGATCTGCGTGAGCCCCGACTGCACCCGCTCGAAGATGACCTCGTAGCGGACTCGACCTTCGTCGGTTGCCGAGACCATCACCGACCGTTGGTCGTCGATGTCGCGGACCCGCTCGGCGTATCCCTTGTCGACCAGGCAGCTCACGGCCCGCGTGGTCGAAGCGGGGGTGATGTGCAGGGCATCGGCGAGTTCGCCCATCCGCATCGGGCCCTGCGTGCACAGAACGCTGAGTGCGTCGGCCAGCGCCATGTCGAGCCCCTCGGGCCCTGCCCCATAGAACAGGTCCTTGATCCGGGTGGCGGACGCGCCCCGCCGAATCTCACGCCACGCCGTTCCGACGCGGCGGCGGGCTTCGGTGTGGGAGTCGACGTTGGCATTCATGGTCGGGCCAGTCTGGCGTCACGACGCAGAAATGTCACGCCAGCGTACGAGCGCCTGGATCGACAGGTCTCGAAGCGGGAAGCCGGTGGTTGCCGCCAGCGCGACGAGATCGTCGTGTTCGGGCTTCGCCCCGTGCGGCCCGATCTTGATGGTGACGGTTCTGCCGTGCAGCTCGATCTGCTCGAAGCTCCTCGGGACCGCGTACTTGGTGGCGTCGGACTGGCGAATCCCGAGCGTGCCCGTCTCGGCACCGATCAGGCCACGCAGGCGTGGCGCCTCGTCGGCCGAGGTCAGGACACACAGCTGGTGAGCCGGGCGTTGCTTCTTCATGAGAACGGGGACGATCCAGGCATCGTCGGCTCCTTCGGCCAGCAGCCGATCGATGACGTGGCCGAGGACCTCGGGCGTCACGTCGTCGAGGTTCGTGGTGAGGATCACCGCGGCCGACACCGCGTCTGCCTCGCCCGACGTCGACCCCTCCTGCTCGGCGTTGGTGGCGACGAGGTGGCCCGTGAGGACGTTGGGGTGGGTGTGCGGGTCGCGGCCACCGGCACCGCGAGCCGTGGCGAGCAGGGTGCCGGCGGGTATCGGCCCCCAGGATCCGATCGTGGTCAGCAGGGCCGCGCCGGTCGGGGTGCAGGTCTCGAGTTCGACGTCGAGCGGGCGTACCGGAGCGCCCGCCAACAGTGCCGCGGTGGCCGGCGACGGCAGGGGCAGGATTCCGTGCGAGCCGGTGACCGTGCCGTGACCCA
Source organism: uncultured Acidimicrobiales bacterium (assembly GCA_963700755.1). Classification (GTDB taxonomy): domain Bacteria; phylum Actinomycetota; class Acidimicrobiia; order Acidimicrobiales; family SZUA-35; genus JBBQUN01. The sequence continues at coordinate 386,539 of CAVOYW010000008.1, read as the reverse complement.
GTCCGACCGGGCCCACGACCACCCGTTCGATCTCGAGGAGGTCGAGGGCAACCCAGGTCCCGACGATGTCGATGATCGCATCGATGGCACCGACCTCGTGGAAGTGGACGTCGTCGAGCGTGACGTCGTGGGCCGCGGCCTCGATCTCGCCGAGTCGGCGGAACGTGTTCCGAGCCCCGTCCCGCGCTGCGGCGGGCAGCGAATCGGACCCGGCGAGCAACTCGTCGATGTCGGACCAGTGCCGGGGATCGCCGGCGCCGGTCGAGACCTCGACCCGGCGGGCCCCGAGACCGCAGCGGGTCACCGTCGACTCGGCCAACGACCAACCGTCGATGGCCAGGGTCCCGAGCGCACCGGAGATGGCATCGAGCGGGGCGCCGAGCCCGACCAGGGTCCCGAGCAGCATGTCGCCCGACGCGCCGAAACTCGGATCGAGCCACAAGGCCAAATCGCGCCCGGGGCGGTTGCGTCGACCGGTCATCGGGCCGAGATCGACAGGATGCGGTGGGCGGCGCAGGCGGCTCCGTAGCCGTTGTCGATCCCGACCACGGCGATTCCCGGAGCGCACGATGCCATCATCGACAGCAGCGCCGTGATGCCGTCGAGCGCGGCGCCGTATCCGACCGACGTGGGAACGGCGATGATCGGTTGTCGGATCAGTCCTGCGAGGACGGTCGGCAGGGCGCCCTCCATCCCGGCGATGGCGACGACGAGATCGGCCGTTTCGATGTCGGGCAGTGCGGTCGTGAGGCGATGGAGTCCGGCGACCCCGACGTCGGTGATGGCCCGGGCCCCGTGCCCGAGGGCCTGGAGCGTGAGCCGGCATTCGTCGGCGACCGGGAGGTCCGAGGTGCCGGCCGAGACCACGGCGATGTCGAAGCCGGTGCTCGGTCGGTGCCGCCAGGTTCGGATGGCGTGGCCCCGGGCCGAGGGCTCGTGATCGTCGAGGCGCGTCGCCTGGTCGGTGGTGAGGCGGGTGACGATGACGGCGTCGGTGCTGTCGGTCAGGAGCCTCCGGGTGATCGCGTCGACCTGGTCGGCGGTCTTGCCCGCGGCGTAGATCGCTTCGGGAAGGTCGATCCGCCGGGACCGGTCGAGGTCGAGGCGGACGAAGGCCGACAGGTCGCGGTCAGCGTCCATTCGAGGCACCGGTGCCGCTGTGCGCGGCCGGGTCGACCAGCGCGCCGTTCAGGTTGCCCGACCGGAGGCCGGCGAGGTCGAGCGTGACATAGCGGTAGCCGATGTCGGTGAGGGCGGCGACGATGCGATCGGCGAGCCCGGCCGCCCGACCGAGGTCGTCGGACGGGAGTTCGATGCGGGCAGTGTCGTCGTAGTGGCGAACCCGGACATCGACGAAACCGAGTTCTCGCAGCGCGGTCTCGGCCCGGTCGATACGGCTGAGGAGCGGGACACTGACCGGCGTGCCGTAGGGGATGCGGGACGACAGGCAGGGCATGGCCGGACGATCCCATACCGACAATCCCCAGGCCCTGGCCAGGCGGCGCACGTCGGCCTTGGAAAGACCGGCGTCGACGAGGGGGAATCGCGCCCCTCGTTCCCGGGCCGCATCCTGGCCCGGTCGGTGGTCGCCCAGGTCGTCGAGGTTGACGCCGAGCACGACGGTTGCGGCATGAGCCGCCGCGACCGGTTCGAGCTGATCCATCAGCGCCGACTTGCACCAGAAGCAGCGGTCGCCGCCGTTGGCCAGGTATCGCTCGTCGGCCAGTTCGTCGGTGGCGGCGCTCTGCCAGGGGAGACCCCAGTCGGCGGCGAAGGTGCGGCAGTGCTCGAGTTCTCCCTCCGCCAGCGACGCCGATTCGGCGGTGGCCATCCAGGCCCGGCCGGGCAGCGCTCGATGGGCGGCGACGGCGAGCAGGGCCGAGTCGACCCCGCCCGAGAACGCGACGACCATCGGTCCGATGGCGACACAGGCATCGAGCAGCCGAGTCGCCAGCGCTTCGTCATCGACGGTCATCACGGCATCCACCGTCGGGAATGGTACGGGACCCGGCCCCGAACGGCTCGATCGACCCCGTTCGGGGCCGGGCGACGACGAGCCCGACCGGGACCGGGCCCGACGAACCGATGGAGGGGAGGCGGGTGTCGCGTCGATCGCGGGTTCGGGCTCGTGCGGTCAGTCCGCGAGCGGCTCGTATGCTCCTGCCCATGATTCTCAGCGAACTCGAAGGCGTGCTTCGGTCGAGGGCCGGTGCCGATCCGAACGAGTCCTACACGGCACGTTTGTTGGCCGACCCCGAACTCAACCAACGCAAGATCATGGAGGAGGCCTTCGAGGTCTGTCTCGAGCTCGGTCGATCCGAGGTCTCGGCCGAACTCGTCGCCAACGAGGCGGCCGATCTGATCTACCACCTCCTCGCCGGTCTGGTCGGGGCCGACGTGCCCCTCGACGACGTCTTCGCCGTGCTCGAAGGGCGACGTCGATGAGCCCGTCCGAGAACCGCATCCGTGTTGCGCTGCCGTCGAAGGGGCGGCTGCGCGAGCAGTGCCTCGACCTGCTCAGGCACGCCGGCTACGGAGTCGGTGCGTTCAAGGGTGACAGCGCCTCGGCCATGGTCGACGGCATCGAGTTCATCGAGATGCGTCCTCGTGATGCAGCCGCCTGGCTCGAGGCCGGGCGTCTCAGCGCTGCGTTCATCTCGACCGACACGGCCCTCGAGAGCGATGTCCTCGACTGGCCCCACATCGAACTCGGATTCGCCAGGTCCGATCTGGTGGTGGCCTGCCGCGACGCCGACTCGTTCCGCACGGCCTCCGACCTGCACGGCGCGACCATTGCCACGCACCTGCCCGATTGGACCGGTCGTTGGTTCGCCGGTCGGGGTATCGACGTCACCGTGGTGGCCATGGGTGGTTCGCTCGAGGGCGTGTGCGCGGTCGGCATGGCCGACGCCATCGTCGATCTCCGGGAGACCGGTGGGAGCCTGGCCCGCAATCGTCTGCGAGTGCTCGAAGAGGTCGAACACTGCCAGGCGATCCTGTCGACCACGGTCGACCCCTCGGAAGAGGTGGTCGACCTCCGTCTGCGCATCGGTGCCGCCCTCGAAGCCCGACGAACGCAGTACCTGCTGCTGCACATCCCCGCCGACAAGGTCGAGATCCTCGGAACGGTCTTCCCCGGGCTCGCGGCCCCCACGGTGCTCCCGCTCGCGGGTCGTACCGACCTGGTGGCCGCGCATCTGGTGGTGGACCGGTCCGAACTGTGGGCGAAGCTGGGCGAATTGCGGGCCCTCGGGGCCAGCGGCATCGTTGCCCTGCCCACCGACGCCATCCTCGCCTGAGCGTCTTCAGACGAGCTCGACGGTCTCGCCTTGGAGCGGGATGGACGCATCCCACCCGAGATCGTCGACCAGTCGGAGCCGCAGGGCATCGGCGGCCGCCGGTTCGCCGTGCACGATGAAGGCCCGGGTGGGGAACAACGCCCCTCCGCCGAGCCAGGCCAGCAGCTCGTCGGCATCGGCATGGGCCGACAGCCCCGTCAGGTTCACGACTTCGGCCCGAACCGGCACGTAGTCGCCGAAGATCTTGATCCGATCGGCACCATCGACCATCGCCTCGCCCCGAGTTCCCGCCGCCTGGAACCCCACGAACACGATCGTGTTTCGGTGATCGGGAGCGACCGTACGAAGATGGTGGAGGACTCGACCGCCGGTCGCCATGCCGCTGGCCGACACCACGATCATGGGACCCTTGAGCGGGGTCAGTCGTTTCGATTCATCGGCCGTGCGCACGAATTCGACACCCTCGTGCATGCGGGCGCATTCCGCGGGCGAGAGGCGATGGTCGTCGGTGAAGGGGCAGACCAGTTCGGTGGCGCTGATCGCCATCGGGCTGTTGAGGTAGATCGGGACGCGAGGGATCAGGTCCCGATCGACGAGGTCGGCGATGAGCGTGAGCACGGTCTGCGTTCGGCCGACGGCGAAGCTCGGGATGAGGACCGTGCCGCCGCGGCCCAGCGTGCGGGTGACGACGTCGGCCAGTTCGTGTCGCACGTCGGTGTCGGGATGGCGGCGGTTGCCGTAGGTGGACTCGGTGACGACATAGTCGGCGGCTGGTGCCGGGTCCGGGGGTCGCATCACCCGGTCGTCGGGTCGCCCCAGGTCGCCGGTGAAGAGCACCGATCGGCCATCGGCTTCGAGTTTGACGGTGGCCGACCCGAGGATGTGACCGGCTCGGTGGAGCGTGGCGACGACATCGGGTGTGGGGTGGAAGTGTTCGTGGAACCCGACCGTTTGGACCTGCTCGAGTGCTCGTTCGGCGTTCTCGGTCGTGTAGAGCGGCAGGGCCGGATCGTGACGGCTGGTCTTGTGGCGGTTGGCGAAGCGGGCTTCTTCCTCCTGGAGATGGGCCGAGTCGAGCAGGAGGAGCCGGAGCAGTCCGGCCGTTCCCGGCGAGCACCAGATCGATCCCCGGAATCCGTCCCGGACCAGCGCCGGGAGGTAGCCGCTGTGGTCGATGTGCGCGTGGGTGAGGACGACGGCGTCGATGGTGGCCGGATCGACCGGGAAGGGCGCCCAGTTCTGGGCGCGTAGTCGCTTCAGCCCCTGGAACAGCCCACAGTCGACCAGGACTCTCGAGTCGGCCGTCTCGACCAGGAAGCGTGACCCGGTGACGGTTTCGGCAGCACCATGGAACGTGATCCTCATGATTCGATCTTCGTTCCTCCCGAGCGTGGGAGGCAGAGCCCAAGGGCCCTGGGCAGGGTCAGCGTCGGAGCCAGGTTCGGTAGACGTCGGCGGCCTTGCCGAGCTCGGCGATGTCGATCCATTCGACCGCTTGGTGGGCCTGGTCGATCGAGCCCGGTCCGAAGATCACGATCTCGTTGGCGATGCCCGGATACTTGAGCGCGTTGCTGCCGTAGGTGGCCGTCTCGGGATCGGTCCCGGCCAATTCGGCCAGGCCACGCACGAGGGGTGAACTCGGATCCTGGTAGAACGCCGCCGAACCTCGTCCGTACGTCATCGAGATGTCGACGTCGCACGGTTGGGCGGCGACTCGGACGATCGCCGACAGCTGCTCGAAGACCTCGTCGGGATCCTCACCCGGCGCCAGGCGGCGACCGGCGTAGAGATCGCACCGGTCGGGGATGATGTTGGGGGCCAACCCACCCGTGATGGTCGTGACGCTGACCGTGCCGTTGCCCACCTCGGTGGTGGGCACCAGCGCATCGATGCGGAGCTGCTCGGCCTCGAGGGCGGTGATGATGCGAGCGGCGCCGTTGATGGCGTTGCGCCCGAGGTGCGGTTTCGACGAGTGGGCCGCCGTCCCGTGTACGACGATCTGCAATCCGACACCACCCTTGTGCCCGAAGACCGGTGCGCACAGCGTGGGTTCGGCGACGATGATCTGGTCGAGTCGTGTCCCGGTCTCGCCCAGCCATTCGGCATAACGTCGGGCGCCGATCAGGCCGCCCATCTCCTCGCTGATCGTGCCGACGAGGTGGACGGTCGGTGTCGGTCGCTCGCCGTCTGCTCGGAACTCGTCGAGCACGGTCAGGAGCACGGCGAGTGTGGCCTTCGTGTCGACCGATCCCCGTCCGTAGACCCGGCCGTTCTCGATCCTGCCGTCGAAGGGGTCGTCGGTCATGTGCTCGACCCCCACGGTGTCGAGGTGGACGTCGATGGCGACGGCGCGGTCGGAGCTGCCGTCGAATCGGGCGTACACGTTCGGCCGACCGGGCAGGGCATCGTCGAGGGTGACGGCAGCACCGAGGTCGGCGGCCCGACCGGCCATCCACTCGGCGACCGCGGCTTCACCGCCGGCTCCCGCCTTCGGCCCCGCCTGGAGCGGATTGACGCTCGGGATCCGAACGATCTCGCCCAGCAGTTCGGCCATGTCCAACGTGGTCCCCATGGCGAGATGCTAGGGCAGGCCTTCCGGATGGTCGAGGCGACGCCCGGGCGAGGGTGTTCCGGGGCCGTCGGCCACTGTGCCTGCTAGAACGGCGACATGTCCGCCTTCACCGATGCCGCCCGCCGGGTCGCCGCCGGCGCCGATGCGATGACCGAGGCCCGGGTCCTCGTCGGCGACTTGTCGATCGACGAGAAACTGGGGTGCCTCGATGGCGACGTCCCGTACTGGCCGGGTCTGATGGACATGCTGTCGGGCGGCTACCACGCCCGAACCTGGCCGGCTGCCGCGGTGGAACGCCTCGGGATCCCGGGTCTCGATTTCGCCGACGGGCCTCGCGGTTGCGTGATCGGTCCGTCGACGGTGTTCCCGGTCTCGATGGCGCGGGGCGCCGCCTTCGACCCCGACCTCGAGCGGGAGATCGGCCGGGCCATCGGCGCCGAGCTCCGGGCGAATGGGGCCACCTTCACGGGCGCCGTGTGCTGCAACCTGTTGCGCCACCCCGCGTGGGGCCGGGCCCAGGAGACCTACGGGGAGGATCCGCACCATGTCGGTGAACTGGCGGCAGCCTTCACCGAGGGTCTGCAGGAACACGTCATGGCGTGCGTGAAGCACTTCGCCCTGAACTCGATGGAGAACGCGCGGTTCAAGGTCGATGTCGTCGCCGACGAACGGGCACTGCACGAGGTCTACCTGCCCCACTTCGAACGAGCCGTCCGGGCGGGTGTCGCCGGTGTCATGAGCGCGTACAACTCGGTGAACGGCGAGTGGTGCGGCGAGAACTCGACCCTGCTGATCGACATCCTGCGTGAGGAGTGGGGGTTCGACGGCTTCGTGATCTCCGACTTCATCGCCGGGTTGCGTGATCCGGTCAAGTCCGTCAAGGCCGGCTGCAACGTCGAGATGCCGTTTCGCCAGCAGCGGGCCATGGCGCTGACGGGCGCGCTGGTCGACGGCACGCTGTCGGTCGATGATGTCGATGCCCGGGTGGCCGAGACCGTGGCCACGTTCCTGCGGTGGGCCCGGGTCTACGACGCGAGCCCCGACCCGTCGGTCATCGCCTCGGCCGAACACCGAGCGTTGGCTCGGCGGGCCGCCGTCGATTCGATGGTTCTGGTCCGCAACGCCGACGACCACGGTGATCCGATGCTCCCTGTCGATCCGGGTTCGCTCGGTCGGGTCGCGGTGCTCGGGCGGCTCGCCGACCAGAAGAACACCGGAGACAACGGGTCGAGCAATGTCCGCCAGCCCGATGTCGTCACACCGCTGGCCGGGCTGCGATCGGCTCTGCCCGGGGTGGAGGTCGAGTACTCGAGTCACGATGCGTCCCTGGCCGAAGGGGCCGATCTGGTGGTGGTCGTCGTCGGCTACGACCGTCACGACGAAGGTGAATTCATCAGCGGAGGCGACGACGGTGAGGCCGGGCTCACCGTCGGGATGCCGCCCATGGACCACCCCGAACTCGGACTCCCGCCGGGTTTCGAGCTTCCCGGTCGAACGGCACCCACCGATGACACCGACCGGACGATCGGTGACGGGGGAAGCGCCGACGATCGAGCCCCGACCGGTGCGTTCGGCGAAGGCGGCGGCGACCGGCGATCCCTGCATCTGCACGATCCCGACGTCGCGCTGATCGAGGCCGCGCTCGAACGTTCCGACCGTGTGGCGGTCGTTGTCGAGGCCGGCAGCGCAGTGGTCATGCCCTGGCTCGACCGGGTCCCGGCGGTGTTGCTGGCGTGGTACCCGGGAATGGAGGGCGGCCATGCCCTGGCCGATGTCCTCCTCGGCGTCGGTGAGCCCGGCGGTCGTCTGCCGTTCGCCATCCCGACCGACCAGACGCATCTCGTGCCCTTCGATCGCGACGCGTCCGTCATGGCCTACGGCCTCCTGCACGGCCAGTGGTGGCTCGATGCCAACGACACGCCGGCGCACCGACCGTTCGGGTTCGGTCTGGGATTCACCGACTTCACGCTCACGGCCTCGAGGTCGGTCAGCGGGTCGGATGGGGCTCCGGTGGTCGAGGTCGAGGTCACGAACACCGGGACCCGCCGGGGCTCGACCGTGGTCCAGGTCTATGCATCCGTTCCCGATTCGGTGTTCGAGCGGCCGCCCAAGCGATTGGTGGGGTTCTCCAAGGTGGTGCTCGATGCCGGTGTCTCCGCAACCGTGTCGATCACCATCGATCTCGACCTCCTCCGGGTGCGGAGCGATGGGGTGTGGGTGACCGAGAGCCGGCCGGCCGTGATCCACGTCGGCTTCGATGCCGACGCCACCGAGGTCGTCCCGGTCGGGCCGAAACCCGCCTTCGGCAGCCGTCGGGCGCCATCGTGAACACCCGATGACGTTGGTCGCACGCGGCGTTCGCAGGCTGCCGGACCGGTACCTTGGTGTCACGTCACACGAGGAGTCCTCTGCCGACGTGCTGCACCGGAGGTAGTCATGATCAAGGTCCAGACCAACGCCAAGAAGAAGAAGGCCACCGTGACCTTCTCGCTGTCACTCGCCGATGCCCCCGATGCGGTTTCGGTGGCCGGCAACTTCAACGGATGGGACCCGTTGGCCCACCCGCTGAAGAAGCGGTCGAACGGCACGCGCAGTACGAAGGTCGAACTCGACCTGCCGGCCCGGGTCGAATTCAAGTACCTGGGCGAAGGCGGCGTGTGGTTCAACGATGCCGACGTCGATCTGACCGACGGCGAGACCCAGAACTGTGTGATCGACCTCACCCTCGACTGATCGGGCCGCTCGGCCCGTTCCCACACTTCCGAGGAGTCTCCGTCCGTTCTCACACTTGCGAGGAGTCTCCGTGCGTCGTGGCGTACGGAGGACCCCCGGTTGGCTGGGATCGTACGCACGGGCCACGGTTCGAGCACGGCGCCCCTTTCCTATCGAACAGGTGTTCGATAGTGTGGTCGGATGGGATTCCAGAATCCACCGGTGCCTTGGCGGGCCATCGAGTCCCGTCTGTCCGATCGGCCCGTTCCGTCGTCGCCGCCTCCCGGAGCCGACGGAGGCGACAGCCCGGCCTGGTCTCGGAAACGTGTTCCCTACGAGGTCCCGGAACGACCCATACCCCGGCGCCCCAGCTCGGTTCCCTACGCCGAGCTGCACTGCCACAGTGCCTTCAGTTTCCTCGACGGCTCGTGTGAGCCCGAGGCCCTGGTCGAGGAATCGGCTCGGCTCGGGCACGAGGCTCTGGCGATCACCGACCACAACGGCTTCTACGGTGTCGTACGGTTCGCCGAGGCTGCTCGGGCGGTGGGCCTGCCAACGGTCTTCGGGGCCGAACTCACCGTCGACAAACTCGACATCAGTCAGGCCCAACCCGACCCCGACGGCACCCACCTGTTGGTGTTGGCCCGCAACCCGCAGGGGTACGCCGCGCTGGCCCGGGTCATCAGCGAAGCGCAGCTGGCAGGTGAGAAGGGCGCTCCCCGACTGTCGATGTCGGCACTCGATCGATGGCTGCTGCCGGGTGAGACCGATCATTGGCTGGTTCTCACCGGCTGTCGCAAGGGCTCGGTGCCGAGGGCGCTCGAGCGCGAAGGTCCGGCGGCGGCGGCCCGGGAACTCGATGCACTGATCTCCCGATTCGGTCGGTCCAACGTGGCCATCGAGTTGTGGGACCACGGGCACCCGCTCGACAGCGCTCGCAACGATGCGTTGGTCCAGCTCGGCATGCGGGTCGGGGTCGACATCGTTGCGACCAACAACGTGCACTACGCCACCCCGGCCGATCGTCGCCTGGCAACCGCCATGGCCGCCGTGCGTTCCCGGCGGAGTCTCGACGAGATGGACGGCTGGTTGCCGCCCGCCACGAGCGCGCATCTGCGCTCGGGCGACGAGCAGTACCGGCGTTTCCTGCGTTATCCCGGTGTCGTCGAGCGAGCGGCCGAACTGGGCCGAGCCTGCGCGTTCGACCTGTCGTTGGTGGCGCCCGCCCTGCCGCCGTTCGACTGCCCCGATGGCCTGACCGAGATGGGCTACCTCCGACGTCTGGTCGAAGAAGCCGGAGTCCATCGCTACGGCACCCGCAACGCCGAATACGTGCCGGGGGCCTGGGACCAACTCGATCGTGAACTCGATCTCATCGAACACCTCGGGTTCCCCGGTTACTTCCTGGTGGTGTGGGACATCGTCGACTTCTGCCGTCGCAACGACATCTACTGTCAGGGCCGGGGGTCGGCGGCGAACTCGGCGGTGTGTTACGTCCTCGGGATCACCAAGGCCGATGCCGTGTCGCTCGGTTTGCTGTTCGAACGCTTCCTGTCCCCCGAACGCGACGGCCCACCCGACATCGACCTCGACATCGAATCGGACCGTCGGGAAGAGGCGATCCAGTACGTCTACGACAAGCACGGCCGGCGCCATGCCGCCCAGGTGGCCAACGTGATCACCTACCGGGCCAAGTCGGCGGTGCGCGACGCAGCCAAGGCGCTCGGCTATGCGCCCGGGCAACAGGACGCGTTCTCGAAATCGGTCGACCGCTGGTCGGGACTGCGTCATCAGACGAGCCATGTACGCGGGCCGGGGGTGGTGCACATACCCGAACCGAACGGCCCGACGAGCCGACCGACCGGTGAACCACGGCGACCCTCGGAGACCCTCGAACTCCCCGACGACGTGATCGAACTGGCCCAGCAGTTCGAAGACCTTCCTCGTCATCTCGGGATCCACTCGGGCGGCATGGTGATGTGCGATCGACCGGTCATCGAGGTCTGCCCGGTCGAACGGGCCCGGATGGAGGACCGCACCGTGCTCCAGTGGGACAAGGACGACTGCGCCGCCGCCGGACTGGTGAAGTTCGACCTGCTCGGTCTCGGCATGCTGTCGGCGCTGCACTACTCGGTCGATCTGATCGACGAGTGTCACGGCGGTTGGGACGGTGCCCCGCTCGACCTCGCCGCGCTACCCCAGGAAGACGCGGTCTACGAGATGCTGTGTCGGGCCGATTCGGTCGGCGTCTTCCAGGTCGAGTCCCGAGCCCAGATGTCGACGTTGCCTCGCCTCAAACCGCGCAACTTCTATGATCTGGTGGTCGAGATCGCCCTCATCCGACCGGGCCCGATCCAGGGAGGGTCGGTTCATCCCTACATCCGGCGCCGCAACGGTCAGGAGCCCGTCACCTATCTGCATCCCCTGCTCGAGGGGGCACTCGAGAAGACCCTCGGGATCCCCCTGTTCCAGGAACAGCTCATGCAGATGGCAATCGACGTAGCCGGTTTCTCGGCCGGCGAGGCCGACGAACTGCGTCAGGCGATGGGATCCAAGCGCAGCCGGGCCCGCATGGAGCGGCTGCACGCTCGCTTCTTCGACGGTATGACCGAGCGAGGCATCACCGGCGACATCGGCGACCAGATCTGGAACAAGCTGGCGGCCTTCGCCAACTACGGGTTTCCCGAGAGCCATTCGATCAGCTTCGCCTACCTCGTCTACGCCTCGTCGTGGATCAAGCTGCATTACCCGGCGGCATTCTGCGCGGCATTGTTGCGGGCCCAACCCATGGGGTTCTATTCGCCCCATTCGCTGGTGCAAGATGCCCGACGTCACGGGGTTCCGACGTTGACCCCCGATATCAACGCCTCGCTGTCCCACGCCTCGCTCGAGCCCCCGGTCGACAACGCCGGCCCGCTCGAGGTCACGGCTCCCGGTGCCGATTCGATCATCGCCGAGCGGTTCGACCATGGATGGGCGGTGCGACTGGGCCTCGCCGCCGTTCGTCACGTCGGTGCCGACCTGGCCGACGCGATGGTCGAGGCCCGGGCCGGCGGCGAGCGGCCGTTCACCTCGATCGAAGACGTCGCCCGCCGCACCGGCGCCAATCGTGAACAGCTCGAAGCCCTCGCCAGCGCCGGTGCCTTCGACTCCCTCACCCCCCTCCCCACTGTCTCGAGTGCGACTGTCTCGAGTGCGACTGTCTCGAGTGCGACTGTCTCGAGTGCGACTGTCTCGAGTTCGACCGTCTCGAATCCTGCAACCTTGGACTCGGGACTCCCGAAACCGGGTTCCCAACGCCAGGGTTCGGTGGAGTCGGGGGCGGGCCCCGCAGCAGGGGCGGGCCGGGGAGCGACGAGAGGCGACCGGAGACGGGCGCTGTGGACAGCGGGAGCGGTGGCCCAGGCGACGGGGAAGGGTCGACTCGAGGGCATCGTCACCGGTGTCGACGCCCCCCAGCTGCCGGGGATGAGCGATCGGGAAGAGGCAATGATCGACCTGTGGGCCACCGGGGTCGCCCCCGATGGCCATCCCACTCGGTTCCTGCGCGACACCCTCGACGCCCGGGGCGTCGTGCGGGCGTGCGACCTGGCCGGTCTCGACCACGGCACCAAGGCCTTCGTCGCCGGTGTGGTCACCCATCGTCAGCGGCCGGCAACGGCCTCGGGAACGACGTTCATCGGGCTCGAGGACGAGACCGGTCTCATCAACGTCGTGGTCTCGGTCGGTTGCTGGGCCTTCCACCGAAGGGTCGCTCGCAATGCCCCGGCCCTCCTGGTCCGAGGGAGGATCGAACGACAGGGCGCCGTGGTCAACGTGGTGGCGGAGACACTCGAGCCCCTGCCGATCACGCCGTCGATGAGCCGAGACTTCCGTTGACATCCGCCGAAAGCGACCCCCCGAGGTACACGCAGTAGCGTCGGCGCCGTGAAGACCTCGTCGCCATCGGTCACCTCGGTCCATCAACTCGACAGTGCCCGTGGCTGGTGGGTCGTGGCCGCGGCCGTGGCATCGATGTTCGCGGTCTTCGGCGTGGGCTACAGCTTCGGCGCCTTCTTCGAGTCGATGTCCGACGAATTCGATGCCGGCAACGGGGCCACCGCGTTGGTGTTCAGCATCACCATCGCCCTGTCGTTCCTGCTCGCCCCGCTCACCGGTTCGCTCGCCGATCGGTTCGGGCCCCGGCCCGTCCTGTGGATCGGGGCCGGCTCCCTGTTCGTCGGACTGCTCGCCACGTCGGCCACACCGAGTCTGTTGCTCGGATACGTCACCTACGGCGCCGGCGTCGGCCTGGCGATCGCCTGCGGCTATGTACCGATGGTGGCCACGGTCGGCGGCTGGTTCGAACGGCGCCGTGCCATGGCCATGGGAATCGCCGTTGCCGGTATCGGATTGGGGACACTCGTCGGTTCACCGCTGTCGGCGAGGCTCATCGATGCCACGTCGTGGCGCACCACCTTCGTGATCTACGCGTTCGGTGGTGGTGCCCTGCTGCTCCTCGCATCCATCCCGGCTGCATTCGGGCCCGCCGCCCAGCCGTCGGCTCGGCGGCGTCCCCTCGGTGAACTGATGGCGATACGCGACTTTCGCCTGCTCTACGTGTCGATGCTGGCCGTCACGATGGGCCTGTTCGTGCCCTTCGTCTTCCTGGTGAAGTACGCCGAGGATCGGGGCGTGAGTGCCGTGACCGCAGCGAGCCTGGTCGGCCTCATCGGCGGCTCGAGCGTGATCGGTCGCCTGTCCCTGGGGAGTCTGGCCGACCGGTTCGGTGCGATGCCATTGTTCCTCTGGTCGATCGCCACGATGTCCGGCAGCCATCTGATCTGGCTCGTCGCCGGCGACCGGCTCTGGGTGATGGTCGTGTATGCCGTCGTCTTGGGTCTGGGCTATGGCGGCTTCATCGCACTCTCGCCCGCCGTCGTGGCCTCCCGCTTCGGGCTGGAAGGGTTGGGTGGCATCCTCGGAACGCTGTACACGTCGGCCGCCTTCGGGAGCTTCTTCGGGCCTCCCCTTGCCGGGGTGCTCATCGATCGTTCGGGATACGGGGCCGCAACGTTGGCGGCGACGGTGGCCAGCACGGCCGGTCTCGCACTGTTGATGGCCCTGCGTCGAGATGGGCCCCGGACGACGATAGGGAACGAGACGTAACCGCTAGCTTGGGGGGACGTCAGTTCCGGCGTGACCGACTGTGATGCGGAGGGAACCTCATGACCAAGATCGACGACCGTCGCTCGCCGAAGCGAACAGCACGGTTTGCGTTCGTTGCCGGTTTGCTGCTGCTGGGGGCCTGCGGATCGTCCGGTGGCGACGACGAGGGCCTCGCATCACAAGCCGAGGCCGAGACCACCACCACGGCGGCCGAGACCACCACGGTGGCCGCGGGTGACTCCGAGGCGTACTGCGCGTTGGCCATCGAGTCCAAGGAAGCGACCGATGCCTTCGATGCCTTCGACGACCCCGTGGCCCTCGAGGGCTTCCTCGATGCGTCGATCGCCCGCATCGAAGCGGCCCGGTTGGTGGTACCGGCCGAGATCGCCGAACCGTTCGAGGTGATCTACCAGAGCCAATTGGCCGCGGCCGCAGCCGCCGAAGAGGTCGGGTACGACGCGGTCCAGCTGCTCGCTTCCGACGCCTTCACCGAGACGCCCGAGCGCACGGCGGCCAACGCCACGCTCGACGCCTACCGTGCCGACGTCTGCGGCTACGTCGAGCCGAGCGACGACCTCGTCGACGAGGCGGCCGAGGCCCTCGAGTCCGAGCTGGGCATGACCGAGGAAGAGATCGCCCTGATCGAGGCGATGCTCCAGACCGAGGCCGGTCGCGCCGCCATGATCGAGGGGATGATGGCCGACAGCACACTCACCGAGGAACAGGCCACGTGTCTGGTCGACAACGCCGATCTGATCGGATTGATGATGCTCGGATCGGGGCTCACCGACCCCGACTCCGACCTGATGGCCAATCTGTTCCAGACCCTCGACCAGTGCGGGATCCCGCTCGACGCGCTCGGCTGATCGGCGCCAGGCCGCCGTTCAGGCCGAGGCCTGGGCGGCGGCCTTGCGAGCCTTCACCACCCGAGCGCGGGCGATCGGGTCGAGTTCGACCTTGCGCAGTCGCACGTTGTCGGGCGTGACCTCGACACATTCGTCGTCGGCGATGAACTCGAGCGCCTGCTCGAGCGACAGGACCTTCGGTGGGGTGAGTTTCACCGTGGCGTCCGACGACGGCGGCTCGGTGGTTGGTGAGCTGCTTCTCACGACAGACGTTGACGTCCATGTCCTCGCCGCGGCTGTTCTCGCCGACGATCATGCCGGTAGTAGACCTCGGTGGTCGGGCGCAACGAGCATCTGGGCCCGTTCCTGCAGGGAGATCAGGGCGTAGGCAGTGACCGGACCCTTGCGATCGGCGACCAGCGAGCCGGTGCGGCGTACTGGATCTCGCCGTACCAGGGCTCGTAGCCCTTCGAAGCTCTGGTTGAGGACACCGGTGCCGCGGGTCTCGGTCATGAACTCGGTCCGGAAGCCGATGAGGCCTCGGGCCGGAACCAGGTAGTCGAGCCGGACCCAGCCGGTGCCATGGTTGACCATGTTGGCCATCGCGACCCTTGCGGGCGGCGAGGAGCTGGGTGACCGCACCGAGGTAGTCCTCGGGCACGTCGATCGTGACTCGCTCGACCGGCTCGTGGATGCGTGCCGTCGATCTCCTTGGTCACCACCTGGGGCTTGCCGACGGTGAGCTCGAAACCCTCGCGGCGCATTTGCTCGACGAGGATCGCCAGTTGCAGCTCGCCACGGGCCTGGACCTCCCAGGAGTCGGGTCGGTGCGGTGGGAAGCACCCGGAGGCTCATGTTGCCGACCAGTTCGGCATCGAGCCGACCCTTCACCAGGCGGGCCGTCAGCTTCGACCCGCTCGGCCACCGGCCAGCGGAGAGGTGTTGATCCCGATCGTCATCGACAGCGCCGGCTGGTCGACCTCGATCACGGGCAGCGGTCGTGGATCGTCGGCGATCGACCAGGGTCTCGCCGATCATGATGTCGTCGATGCCGGCCACGGCCACCAGATCGCCGGGGCCGGCCGCGTCGGCCGGCACACGCGTCGAGGTGCTTCGGTGAGGTAGAGCTCGCTGAGCTTGACCCGCTGGATCGAGCCGTCGACCCGGCTGAGACGCGACGGACTGGCCCCTTGGTGAGGGTGCCGTTCATCACCCGACACAGCGCCAGGCGCCCGAGATAGGGCGAGGAGTCGAGGTTGGTGACCCAGGCCTGCAGCGGGTGGCCCTCTTCGAAGGCCGGGGGCGGGATCGTGGTCGACCATGAGCTGGAACAGCGGCTCGAGGTTCTCACCCTTCACGTCCTCGTCGAGCGAGGCCCAGCCA
Organism: uncultured Acidimicrobiales bacterium; assembly: GCA_963700755.1. Taxonomy (GTDB): domain Bacteria; phylum Actinomycetota; class Acidimicrobiia; order Acidimicrobiales; family SZUA-35; genus JBBQUN01. Next base: position 370,580 of record CAVOYW010000008.1, on the reverse strand, counting down.
TCACGGGCGGCGCAGTAGACGATCGGGAAGTCGATCTGATCGTCGCGGGCGTCGATGTCGAGGAACAGTTCGTAGACCTCGTTGACGACCTCGGCGATGCGGGCATCGGGCCGATCGACCTTGTTGATGACCAGGATGACGGGCAGGTCTCGGGCCGAGCGCCTTGCGGAGCACGAAGCGAGTCTGCGGGAGCGGACCCTCGGCCGCGTCGACCAGGAGCACGATGCCATCGACCATGGTGAGCGCCCGCTCGACCTCGCCACCGAAGTCGGCGTGACCCGGTGTGTCGACGATGTTGAGCGTGATGCCCTTCCAGACACCGAGGTGTTCTTGGCCAGGATCGTGATGCCCTTCTCCCGCTCGAGGTCACCGGAGTCCATCACACGATCGGTCACGCTCCTCGTTGACTCTGAACGCGCCGGTCTGGCGGAGCATGGCATCGACCAGTGTGGTCTTTCCGTGGTCGACGTGAGCCACGATGGCGACGTTGCGAAGATCGGTGCGCGTCGCCATTGCGGCTACCTCAGCGTGGAGTTCGGCGCCCGAAAGGGCTGCGTCACCTCTCTCGGGTGATCAGGGGTCATCGGTGTCGGAACGCCAGAACAGGGGGACACTCAGGCTAACGGGGCCGGGCGAGGGTCGCATCCCGGTGCGACGACCTCCAGCCGCATGACCGGACGATCAGCCCTCCCAGAGCCGGACCCAGCCGCTCTCGACCTCGAGTTCGGCCGTTTCGTAGCCCGGCTCGCCGGGGAGCACCACCGTGTAGGCACCCTTGGGATCGATCACCCGCACCCGCTGGTAGGGAAGTCGGCGGGCGCGCGGCGCGCCATCACCGCGTCGGCCGTGGCGAATCGGTCGAGGCAGGCGACCATGCGCACCGTCGGTGAGATCATCTCGATCTCGCCCGCCGTCCACCGATCGAGCGCGTCGCCCGGTCGCATCCATTCCCACTCGACGATTTCCCCGTCGTCGTGTTCGGGTTCCTGGTCCGATCGGGCGCCCGGGCCACGAAGAAACGGGCGTCGAATCGCCGCGGTGAGCCGAGCGGGGTGATGAACCGGGCGACCTCCTCGAGGGTCGTCGCGTCGAGCGAGATGCCGTGTTCGAGGACGCAGATCGGCGAAGACCGACTCGTCTTCGCGGACTCTGCGACGCATCTCGGCCAGATCGACGTCGGCATCACCGCTGGCCAGGAGGAGGCCGGCCTCCTCGAAGGTCTCGCGACACGCGGCCAGCCACCACGCCAATCCGCCCGTCGGGCACATCGAGGATCCTCGACGCCTCGGCGTCGGTCAGGCCGCGGAACATGGTGTCGAATTCGTCGTGATGGTCGTCGGGATCGACCCGACCTCCGGGGAACACCCAGGCCGCCGGAGCGAAGACCATCTTCGCCGTTCGGCGGACCATGAGCACGTGCAGGGCATCGGCGCCGCCCGGTCCCGGGCGATCGTCGACGAGCATCACCGTGGCCGCATGCGAGATCGGTACGGACGCCGGGTCGAACGAGGGTGGTTCGGTCGGGGCTCGGTCGGCAGCAGTCATCATCAGCCAACCTACGGGCCCCGTGCCACCGGGGCCAATGGGCCGGGCCGGCCGACCTCGGCTAGAACATCGGTCCATGCACCCTCTCTCCGGCGTTCGTGTGGTCGAAGCGGCCCAGATGATCTCGGCACCCCTGGCGGCGTCGCTCCTCAGCGATCAGGGGGCCGACGTGATCAAGGTCGAGCTGGCGAACGGGGTCGGTGATCGAATGCGGTCCCTCGGGGATCAGCGCAACGACCTGGGCTCGGTGTTCGCGCTCTGCAACCGGGGGAAACGCTCCATCGCCCTCGACACCAAGGAGGCCGGCCGGCGTCGAGGCGATGCGACGCCTCATCGACTCCGCCGACGTGTTCGTCCAGAACTTTCGGCCCGGAGCCGTCGACCGGATGGGCATCGACGCCGACCGAATGTTCGAGACCAATCCCTCCCTGATCTACGTGTCGGTCTCGGGCTTCGGCTCGTCGGGTCCCTATGCCGACCAGATGGTCTACGACTACGTGATCCAGGGCCTGACGGGTCTGGCGACTTTCGAAGGCGCCGGTGCAGATCCGGTGCTGAGCAAGCAGTTGGTCATCGACAAGGCGACGGCGCTCACGGTGGCCCAGGCCATCACGGCGGCCCTGTTCCACCGGGAGCGAACCGGCGAAGGTCAGCACCTCGAGATCAACATGCTCGATGCCGGGCTCCAGTTCTTCTGGCCCGACGGGATGTGGAGCCACACCCTCGTCGGCGATGACATCACCCAGACCCCGCCGATGTCACTGAACTACCATCCGCGACGCACGCTCGATGGGTGGGTGACGCTCAACCTCGCCACCAACTCGACGTGGCCCCGGTTGGCGGCGGCCATCGACGAGTCGCTGATGAACGACCCGCGGTTCGCGTCGTATTCGCTCCGGATGCGCAACGCCGATGCACTCTCCGAGGCGGTCGATGCGGTGTTGGCCGATCTGTCGACCGACGAGGTCGTTTCCCGGATGCGCACCTTCGACCTGCCAGGCGGGCCGGTGCTCGCCCTCGACCGGGTCCACCTCGATCCTCAGGTGCAACACAACGGCTCGATCATCGAACACGACGGTGGCCCCATCGGTTCCCTGCGGGAGGCCCGTCCTGCGGCACGATTCGCCGGCGTCCAGTCCGACCCGGCGGGCCCGGCACCGCGTCTCGGCGAGCACTCCGACGAGATTCTGGCCGAGGTGGGCTACGACGAGGCAACGATCGCCGGGTTGCGCGAAGCGGGCATCATCCGCTGAGCTTCGCCGCCGCCGCCGCCGCCGCCGCCGCTCTGCCCTCTACCGCCGCTGCTGGACCGGGTCAGGGCCGGGCGTCGATCCTCATGAGCAGTGTCGCCGAGTCGGCGGCGAGGGCGGCCACGTGGTCCCACGACGAATTGCCGGCGGCCCCTTCGGTGAGTCCGGAGCGGTCGGGCAACACATACAGCCGGAACTGGAGGTCTCGGAGCCCGGCCGACAGGGTGTCGATGCACGGGTTCCCGTAGCCCGCCTGGCCGTAGTCGTTGAGAACCGAGATGGACCCGGGCGGCAGGCCATCGCCGGGCAGTTCGGTGAGGGACGGATCGAGACCGGCCACGAGCCAGATCAGCAACGGGTTCTCGGGGTCGGTCTGGTCGCTCAGGGCCACGGCGAGTTCCTGCGTTCCTGCGTCGACGCCCGACCACTCGAGGGTGGGTGGCTGGTTGAGGCCGGCGCAGGTTGCATCGACCGGAGCCAGGCCGCCCGGCTCGAAATCGGGACTGGTCAAGACGACTCCGGTCGCCCCGGGTTCGCTTGGCGGCGCCGAGGTTGCCGGGAGGGGTCGGGTCGTGGTCGTCTGCCACGGACGGGCCTCGGCGAGCTCACGACCATCACTGGCACACGACGAGGCAAGACCGGCCGTGACAAGGGCGGGGATCAGGATCTTGGCAGCGAGTCGGAGCACAGGAGGCCAGGGTACTCGTGGCTACGATGCCGATGGATGCAAGGAGGTTGCCGTGCTCAGGTGGAGCCCACGGAAGCGCTGGTCACCTCTGCGCCGGATGCCGACGCTGCGTCCGGCGGCGGCTCTGCCAACGACGAATCCCTTTCGCACCTGGAGCCCGCTCCGCAGCTTCCTCGGTCCGGCCCGCGATGACGCACTGCAGAGCCTGTTGGCTCTGGTGCTGTCGGCGACCACCAGCCTGATCACCGGCTTCACGATCGCCGGTTTCGAATCGTCGTTCCGCGACTACCCCGGCCTGCTGCTCTTCGTTCCGGCGGCGATCGGACTGAACGGCAACGTCTTCGGTCCGCTCGGCGGCCGGCTCTCGACGGCGATTCGGACCGGCACCCTGAGTTGGAGCTGGCGGCCCGACTCGGTCCTGGGCCAGAACGTACTGGCGGCAATGGCCTCCTCACTCGGCGCCGCGGTCGTGCTGTCGTTCCTGGCCGAGGGATTCGTCCTCCTCGTGCAGTCCGGCGACGTCAAGCCGATCGGACTCACCGACTTCGTGGTGGTGTCGGTGTTCGGCGGCACGATGGCAGCACTCATCGTCTTGGTGATCACGCTGGGGCTGGCGATCGGGTCGGCCCGTTTCGGCTGGGACCTCGACAACGTGACTGCGCCGCTGGTCTCGGCCTCGGGCGACTTCGTGACCTTGCCCGCCCTGGTGCTGGCCACGTCGTTGATCCAACGGGGCTTGCTCACCGACGTCCTGGCCGGGACCTTCGTCTCGGTGGCACTCATCACGACCGGCCTCGTCGTTCGATCCAACCTGGCGCTGTGTCGCCGGGTCGTGCTGGAGTCGCTGCCGATCCTCGTCCTGGCCGGTTCGATGAGCCTCGTCGCCGGCCTCCTGCTCGAGCGTTCCATCGAACGATTCCTCTCCTTCACCGTCCTCCTCGTGATGCTTCCCGGATTCCTGAGCACGGCGGGGGCCCTCGGCGGGATCCTCTCGAGCCGTCTCGCCACCAAGGTCCACCTGGGCTTCGTCGAGCGGGCCTGGATCCCCGAAGGGGAGGCCCGTGACGACATTCGGATCACCTTCGCGCTGGCGTTCCCCATCTTCGGCTACGTGTCGCTCACGGCTGCCGTGGTCGGCAATCTCTTCGGCCAGACGTCCCCGGGCGCGCTCCCGTTGCTCGCGGTCGCCGTCACGGGCGGCCTGGTCGTGACCGCATTCGTCGCCGTGATCGCGTACTACGGCACCCTGCTGGTCGTACGCTTCGGGCTCGACCCCGACAACCACGGCATCCCCCTGGTATCGGCGAGTCTCGACGTGATCGGGGCCACCACGTTCGTCACTGCCCTTCTGCTGTGGGGCGTGGCATGATCGTGCGGATGGAATCGCGCAATCTGCGAGAGATGTTGGCAGAGGCCAAGGACACCAGCGAATTGATGGTCGACCTGGCCTACGCCGCGCTCTACTTCGGCGATGCCGACATGGCCGACGAGGTCGATGGGCTCGAGACCGAGATCTCTGCGCTGGTCCATCGCATGCGAACGCTGTGCATCGTCGCGGTCCGAAACCCCAGAGAGGCCGAGGCCATGGCCTCGGTGCTGCAGGTGATCTCGGCCCTCGAGCGCATCGCCAACGATGCCGTCGACATCGCCGGCATCGTGACCCGTCGACTGGGGATCCCCCGCGAGCTGGTGATGGATCTGAGCGACGCCGAGGAGATCTCCCATCGGGTCGAGGTCGCCGGCGGATCACACTTCGCCAATCGGCCGGTGTCGGCCTTCGAGCTTCCCGTGGTGACCGGGATGCGGATCATGGCGATCCGGCGCGAGCGCTCGTGGATCGTCGATCCCGGCGGCGACGAGATCCTGCAGTCGGGCGATGTCCTGTTCCTCCGTGGTTCGCCCGATGGGATCGCCCGGCTCCGTGAACTGGCCGGTGCGCACCCGTGGAATCCACCATCAGTGGTCGAGTCGCTCGTCCTGACCGATCTCGACCGTGCCGTCGACACCCTCATCGAGATGAAGAACCTGTCCGAGGTGGCCGTCGGGCTGGCCTACTCGGCTCTGGTCTATCGCGACCGCAGCCTTGCGGCCGAGGTCCGCCACCTCGAGGATCGGCTCGACGAGATGAACCACCGACTCGAACTGTGGGTGTTGCGCTGCGCCACCGATGGTGCCGACCCGGCCCCGTTACGGGGACTGCTCCATCTGGGGCAGGCGGCCGAGGACATCGGCGACCAGGCCCAGGCGATGGTCTGGATGATCGAGCAGTCCACCGAGCTTCACCCCGTGCTGGGGATCGCACTCGGAGACACCGACGACATCGTGGTCCGGATGCCCGTCGGGGCCGGTGCCGAGGTGCACGGCAAGACGCTGGCCGAGCTCGAGCTGCCGATCGAGCCAGGGTTCAACGTGCTCGCCATCGAGCGAGAAGGTCGGTACTGGTACCGGCCTCGCAAGCACGTCGAACTCCGGGAGGGTGACCTCGTGTTGGCGAGCGGCCCCGAAGAAGGACGAGTCGCTCTGGCCGAACGTTTCGGGTGGACCCTCACCGAGAACGACGACGGCGACGTCGAACTCGAACCGCTCGAGTCGGTGTGACGCCGCCGCCCGTCTCCGATCGCCCGGGTGGGGGAGTGCGGCTCGGGGATCAGCGACCGGAGGCGGGCGGCGGAAGCGGCGGGGCCTGGGGCATCGGTCGGTTCTGTGCCGCTCGACTCGGTGGCGGTCGGTCGATGCACGGGGGCACGGGGGGCCTGAGGCGGCGGGGATGCCTGCGCGGCCGGTGGCGCGATGGCGGCCGGTGCGGGGGTCGGGCGGGCCGCCGGTTTGCCGTCGGTTCCGAAGCCGCCGCCGAAGAGCTCGGCGATGCCGCCGATGGCCCCCATCGTCGAGGTCATGTCGGCCGGCAGGAAGATCTTGGTTGCCTGACCGTTGCCGATCGCCCTGCAACGATTCGAGGTACTTGATGGCGACCACACGGTCGTCGGTTCCCGAGTCGAGGATGGCGCCGTGCACCGAGCGAATGGCGTTGGCCTCGCCCTGGGCAACGACCTGCTGGCGGAACTGCTCGGCCTCGGCTCGGGTTCGCACGGCCTGGGCCTCGCCCTCGGCGTTGAGGATGTCCTTCTGGCGTTGACCCTCGGCCGTGAGGATCGCCGACTCCTTCTCGCCTTGAGCCCGGGTGATCGCGGCTTCCCGTGAGCCTTCGGCCTCGGTCACCACGGCCCGTCGAGTCCGTTCGGCCTTCATCTGCTCGTGCATGGCGTGCATGACGTCGGCCGGCGGGTCGATTCGCTGGATTTCGACGCGGACGACTCGCACACCCCACTTGTCGGTGGCGTCGTCGAGGATCTGGCGAAGTGCGGCGTTGACCCGTTCACGGGACGTGAAGGCCTCGTCGAGCGTCATCTCGCCGATGACGTTACGGAGATTGGTCTGCGCCAGCTTGGTGACGGCGAGGACGAAGTTCGAGATGTTGTAGAGCAGACGCTGCGGATCGGTCGGCTCGAAGTAGACGACGGCATCGACCGAGACGGCCACGTTGTCCTCGGTGATGACTTCCTGCGGCGGAACGTCGATCACCTGCTCGCGCATGTCGACCTTCTTCAACGACTCGATGAAGGGGAGGATCAGACGCAGCCCCGGGTCGGTGGTCTCCTTGTAGCGACCGAGTCGTTCGACCACCCCCCGTTGATAGGGCCGCACGATCTTGACACCAGCGGATACGTAGACGAAAGCGAACAACGCGATGACGACGAGTAGGGCGAGAAGGGCAGGGACCATGACAGTTGCTCTCTTTCCTCGGCTTCTTCAGCCGAGTGACGACAGGCCAGCCGAGTTGCTTGGCTGCACCACGATTCGAGTACCACGTACTTCGACCACTTCGACCGGGGTCCCCTTCGGGATCCCCATGCCGGAACGGCCGATTGCCCGCCATTGCTCGCCACCGATCTTGACCTGACCGGAATCGGTCTCGCCGGCGGGTATGTCGATGTCGACCATGCCCATCGATCCCACGAGGCGGTTGGCGCCGAATCCCCTCGGGTTGGGGAGTTGCGCTTCGATCTTGGCGGCGAATGGCTTGAGCGCGAAGAACGACGCAACGCTGCTGCCCAGGAACAGGACCCAGCCAACGACGATCGGTGCGCCGGCAAAGCTGGCGATGGAAGCGATCAGGGCGCCGATGGCGAACGGCATCAGGAAGAACGATCCGGCCACGGCGATCTCGCCGGCACCGAACAGCGCCGCGGTGACGAGCCAGATGATTGCCCACACGGTGGGGCTGTCCATGATCCTGCTTCCTCCCTGCCGGAGCGATCTGCTCTGCGGCCGTGAACCCGGAGGGTCCCCAGGCCATCGACAGTAGTAACGACGCGGCCACCACGCGCGGTTCCCCGAGTTACCGGGAAATCTGGGTTCACCACGGTTGCCGTTATCTTTTGCCCATGGCCCGCCTGTTGTCCGTCCACGCCCATCCCGACGACGAAGCGTCGAAAGGGGCTCCGACCGTTGCCCGGTACGTGTCGGAAGGGCACGAGGCGGCCCTCGTCTGCGCCACCGGTGGCGAGGCCGGTGACATCCTCAACCCCGCCATGGATCGCGACGACGTACGAGCCAATCTCACTGCGATCCGTCGATCCGAACTGCATGCCTCGGTGAAGGCCATCGGCTATCAGAACCTCGAGTGGCTCGGCTATCGCGACTCGGGGATGCCCGATACCGAACCCAATGCGCACCCGTCGTGTTTCGCGCAGGCCGATCTCGACGAGGCCACCGGTCGACTGGTCGAGATCGTCCGCCGTTTGCGTCCCCACGTGATCCTGACCTACGCCGACGATCAGCAGGGCTACCAGCATCCCGATCACCTTCGGGTGCACGACATCAGTCTGTTGGCGTTCGACCGGTCGGGCGACCCCGACTGGTACCCGGCGCTCGGTGAGCCATGGCAACCGCTCAAGCTCTACTACTCCCTGTGGAGCCGGGCCCGAATGCTGGCCCACCACAAGAAGTTCTCCGAACTCGAGCTCGACTCCCCCTACAGCGACGAGCGGTGGTTCAAGCGACCGTCGCTCGATCATCGGATCACGACCAAGATCGAGATCTCGGGCTTCTACGCGGCGCGTCGGGCTGCGCTGATGGCCCATGCCACCCAGATCGATCCGGCGGCGCCCTTCTGGTTCGGTCTGTCCGACGAGGCCTCGGTCGAGGCCTATCCCTACGACGACTACATTCTTGCTCGTTCACTGGTCGGTCCGATTCCGACCGAGGACGACCCCGAGACCGATCTCTTCGCCGGGATCGACGACTGATGGCCGGGTTCGATGCAGCCTTCGTCGATGCTCTCGTCGCGGCGACCGGCGATCGCCGGTCGGTCGGTGGGTTGTCGGGTGTGGTCGAACTCGCGACGGGCAAGACGACGTCGGTGGTCGTGGAGTTCGACGACGGGCGTTGTGTGGGTGTCAGCGATCGCGAGCCCGGGGTACGAATCCAGCTCACGGGCGCTCAGATCGCGGCATGGTTGGCCGGTGAACTGCACCTTGGTGAGGCCTACATGCGGGGTGATGTGAAACCCGACGGCCGGACCGGCGACCTTCTCGCGGCGCTCGAGGTGCTCGACGACCGCGTCGTCGTCGAGCGTCTCGGGGTTGCCCGTTCCTGACGTCGCCCGGCCGGTTCAGCCGATGAGGCGGGCCATGTTCCGGTGGTAGAACTTGTCGAGTACCGAGTCGGAGTGACCGGCCAGGGACGCCTCGAATCGACCGAGTGGGTTGCGGCCACCCTCGATGTGGGGATAGTCGCTCGAGAACAGGTACAGATCGGGGTTGGACTCGCGGATCAGTGAGCCGACGTCTTCGAAGGGGTAGGGCGTGAACCCCATCTGTTCGCTGATCTGTTGGGAGGGCGGCCGTGTGAGTGCCGCCAACTCCGGCTCGGATCGCTGCCAGATCTCGGCGATGTGATCGAGCCGGCGAAGCATTGCCGGCACCCAGTCGGCGCCGAGCTCGATGACGCCGACTCGAAGGTCGGGATGCCGTTCGAGTACGCCGTCGAGGACCAGGGTCCCGATGAATGTCTCGGCGGCGTGATGCACGGCGATCATGTCCTTGCCCCGAACGTTCTCTCCTCCGCCCAGCCAATCGGTTGGGACCTCCCGGCCGGTGTTCATCCAATCCGGCTTCAGCTGAAGCGGGTGGCCGCCGATGTGCAACACGACGGTGATGCCCGCCTCGGCGGCGCGAGCCCAGAACGGGTCGAGGTCGTCGTGGCCGGGTGAGCGGCCACCGGCCGGGCGGTGCGGAACCCAGACGGCGCCGAGACCGAGCGAGATCACCTGTTCGAGGTCGATCATCGCCTGCGCAGGATCGTCGAGCACGGCCGCCCCGACGCCGATCAGGCGCTCGTCGTCGGAACAGAAGGCCGCCATACCTCGATTGTGGGCCGCCGTCGACGCCGCCTGGGCCCGGGGGTCCTTGATCGTCGAGAAGATCTCGCCGGTGCTGAACGTGGCAAACACCCACTGGCGCCGAAAGCCGAGCTGATCGAGCGCCTGTGAGCGTTCCGACGGGTTGAAGGCACCCAGCGCCTCGTATCCCTTGGGTCCGCTCAGGAGTCTGGACCCCAGCGCCACCATCTCGGCGATGTGCTCGGCCGAATGGCCACCCCGTCGATCGAGACGGTCGACGGCATCGGCGAGTTTGCCGCCACTGCTGAGGCTGAGTCGCGGGACGAGTTCGCGAACGTCGGGATCGGCATGGTCGCGGAGGAAGTCGGGCAATTCCATGATGTGGCTGTCGGCGTCGAGATAGATCCGGTCGGCTGTTCCGGGCATGTCGTTCCCCCAAGGCTCGGTGACCTCGGTCACGCTACTGCCCGCCGGGCGTACTCGTCAGGCCGGCGAACCCGAGGGTTCAGGGGAGTTCACCTCGGTCGTTGTCGGCACTTCCCGATCGGGTGCTGGTCGGCTCAGGCCCGTTGGAGAGACCGGAGTTCGCGGTAGCCGATCAGAAGTGCGCCCGAGGCGGTGAGGGTCTTGCGGAAGGCGGCGTCGTTGGTCACCAGGTGGGCATCGCCCGTGGCCGCCGCCCACGCGGGGGTGATGGCGCGAAGTTCGGGCGTGTCGGTCGCCGGCCGGAGGTGGAGTTCGGTGACCCCCGGGGTCAGGGTGGAGATCGCCGACTCGAGCCGTGAACGGGCTTCTTGGCCCCGTGGGATCGAGACGGTGTGATCGGGCAGGAGCACCCCCTCTTCGGCCGCGAGCTCCCGTGCAGGGAAGCCGAGATCGATCGACGGGTCGGGCAGACTGATCGGGAGGCGGAACTCGAGGGCGAGCTCGAGGTACACGTCGAAGAACTCGGGTCGGGAATACAGCGTGCCGAGATGGGCGTCGAGGTGGGAGACGTCGAAACCCCACAACACGGCCCGTTCGACCTGGGCTCGACACTCCCGCATGACCTCTTCGGTGTCGGCGTGGTCCCAGAGGTCGTCGGCGGTTCGTGGGAATCCACCGTCGCCGTCGAGGAGGGAAGGGGCGTGGGTGAGCGGCCCCCATCGGTACTGCTCGAATTCGGCGTTCAGGGTCAGGGAGACCCCGACGTCTTCGCCCCGGTACTCGGCCGCGGCCCCTCGGGCCCAGGGGCAGGGCATCTGGATCGCGCTGGTCGTTCCGAGGCCATGGCGGAGCGATTCGTAGACACCCTGATTGGCCGCATTCGACGATCCGAGCCCGTCGCACGAAACGATCACCAGGCGGGAATCGGGTGGGTGACCGAGCTTTTCGACGAGGGTGCGACTCACGGGCGTCACGGTACTCACTCCAGGGGCTGGTCGGGCCCGTCGCACGACGACCACAGTCCGGCGCCCGAGGAGCGAGCCAGGGACTCGGCGGCGGCGAAGGTCGTCGCCAGGTGGCTGTTCGGTTCGTAGTTCATCGCGGCGGCAAACCCGTTGGCGACCATCCACTCGTTGACAAAGAGCTGATCGCTGCTGCGATGGACGTAGAGGAGCAGTCGGCCGTAACGGTCTCGAGCTTCGACGTCTCGCTGGATCGAGACGGCCGAGTCGATCGGCAACAGACCCTGGAGCGCTGTGGTCGCCTCGGCACCGAAGCACTGATCCGGGGTGGTGGTCGAGACCGACTCGGGCGTGTCGATGCCGATCAGTCGGACCCGCTCGGTCACCCCGTCGATGTCGAGATCGACGGTGTCGCCGTCGACGACCGCAACGACGACGGCCCGATCGGCGGCTGCGGTCGACAGATCGACACCGGCCGAGCGACAGCTGCTCGAGGCGATGATCGCGAGCAGGACGAACCGTCCGAAGGGTGGCCCCATTCGCACGGATCGCGCCGGCCCGGGGGCTCGACGAGCCCCGACCCGGGGGTGACTACACCCGTTCGATGATGGTTCCCGTACCGATTCCGCCACCGCAACACATCGTGATGAGGGCAGTCGACTTGTCGGCTCGATGGAGCTCGTGGACTGCCTTGGTCATCAGGAAGGCGCCGGTGCCTCCGAGTGGGTGGCCGAGAGCGATGGCGCCACCGTTGGGGTTGACCCGCTCGAGGTCGGTGTCGAACTCCTTGGCCCAGGCCAGCACCACCGAGGCAAAGGCCTCGTTGATCTCGAACAGATCGATGTCGTCGAGCGTGAGCCCGGTTCGTTCGAGGAGGTGGCGGGTGGCGTCGATCGGCCCGGTGAGCATCAGGACCGGATCGACTCCGACCAACGCGGTGTCGATCACCCGGGCCATCGGCGTGAGGCCGAGTTCGGCCGCCTTGGCCGCCGACATCATGAGGACCGCAGCGGCACCGTCGGAGATCTGCGATGCCGAACCGGCGGTGTGGACACCGTTCTCGCGCGCCACCGGTTTGAGGGTGCTCAGTTTCTCGAGGGTCGTCTCGCGCAAGCCCTCGTCTCGGGCGACCGTGTGGGTCGTGTCGAGGAGGTTGCCGTCTTCGTCGACATCGGGCGCCTCGATCGGGATGATCTGGGTGCCGAAGCGATCTTCGGCCCAGGCCTGCGCCGCGCGCTGCTGGGACAACAGACCGAAGGCGTCGGTGTCGTCGCGGGTGATCTCCCACTTGTCGGCGATGCGCTCGGCCCCTTCGAATTGTGACGTCATCTCGTACTGCTCGAAGTACGGGGCCGGGATCGGGACGCCGAGGCCGAGCTTCTTGCTCGAGTTGACGCCGATCGGGATGCGACTCATGGTTTCGACACCGCACGCGATGGCGATGTCGACGACGCCCGACCCGATCAGGGCGGTGGCGAGGTTGGTTGCCTGCTGGGACGATCCGCACTGGGTGTCGACCGTGGTGTTGGCCACCGATTGCGGGAGCCCGGCGGCCAGCCAGGCCGTCCGGCCGATGTTGAACGATTGCTCGCCGACCTGGCTGACACAACCCGTGACCACCTGTCCGACCGAGGCGGGGTCGACACCGGTGCGGTCGAGCAGCGCCCGTTGGACCCGACCCAGCAGGTCGGCGGGGTGCATGGTGGACAGGCCGCCGTTGCGGCGACCGACCGGAGAGCGTACGGCGTCGATGATGACGACATCGGTGGGAGTGGTGGAGGAGGCCATGGTCAGGCAGCGTAGGGGCAACCGGTGTGGACCGGTCAAGCGGCCAGGATGTGCTCGTCGGGTGCACTGGACGGATGCGACGGTACGCGGGCCGAGGCGAGCGCCGCCCGGGCCTGGGCCAGGCCTGCACGCCCGACCGCGACGGTGGTGCGATCGAGCAGCCAGGGCTTGTCGGTGGCGGGGATGAGATGCAGCTGTGCTTGAGCCATGACACCAGTATGGGTGTGGGGTGTGACACGGCCTTGACCTGGGGGAACGTCGTCGTCAGCCCGTCGGGATCGACCATCGACGGCTGCGAGAACGCACGGGCGTCGTCCTCGGTCGGGCCATGGCCGAAGTAGCGTGTCGCTCCATGCTGAGTTCTTCGATCATCCGCTGGTCGATCCTCGTGATCGTCCCTCTCGTCGGCGGCTTCGCACTGCTCGACCTGGTCGTCGCCCGCCGTGACCGGCGTCGCTGGGCCGAGCTCTCCGACGACGTCGTCACCCGCAGGGCGGCCGAGCGTGTCGTTGCGGCCCGCGCGGCCATGACCGAGGCCGTCGACGCCCACGAGACCGCACTTCGGTTGTCACGGGCGCGCCCGACGAGCGTGGCGAACACGTCGAGCGGAGACGCTGCGGGCGGTGACGTCTCGACCGGCGGCGGTCCCGGCGACGGCGTCGCCGATGACTCGGCCCTGGCAGCGGCCCGAGATCGAACTCGTGAGGCTCTGCTCGACGCCCAACGTCTGTGGGAGGTGGTTCGTCCGTCCTACGACACCCCGGTTCGTCTGGCGCTGTGGGCGGGCCGAGGCCGACTTCGGGCATGGCAGCTCGGCCCGATCGGGTTCGAGCGGGTGGTTCTTCGCTGCGATCACCTGCTCGACCCGAGCTGTTGGGAGCTCTCGGAATACCGACGATTCCGTCTGGGGCTCGGGATCGGGGTCGAATCGCTCTCGATTGCGTTCTTTGCCGCTCGGGTACCGTCGCGTCGTCTCGACGAGCTCGTCGAGACGGTCTTCTCGGGCCCGGAGGCCGCGTTGCGACCCGGCCTGTCACCGGTGCGATGGTGGCGCCGCCAACGACGAAGTGAGCGGGCAACCGCGGCCACGGCGGCGTTGCTCGCCGATCATGCGCTCGACCGGGCACCGAGCCGAGAGACGGTCTCGGCCCTCAGCGCGTCGATCGAAGAGGAATACGGGGCGACCGCACTCAAGGCGGGACTCCCGCAGTTGTCGCGGCCGACCGGCTACACCCACACGGCCGGTCCGTCATTGCTCGCCGGTTTCTGGTGGGGGCCACGTCCCCGCCATCGTCGTTGCGCGTCGAGTACCCATCTCGTCTGGCGCGATCGGGGCTGACCGGCCACCCTTGGTTCATCCCGTCGCACCCACGACCCTCGGAGAACGATCCATGCCCCGCTCGGCAACCTCCCGCTATGGCATCACGGTCCCACTCGGTGGCCGAAGCCTCGCCGACCATCGCGAGATCTACCGCGAACTCGTCGACCTCGGCTACACCGACGTCTGGACTGCCGAGGCCGACGGAACCGATGGATTCACGCCGCTGGCACTGGCCGCGGCTTGGGCCCCCGAACTCCGTCTCGGCGTCGCCATCATTCCTGCCTACACCCGTGGCCCTGCGCTCATGGCCCAGACGATCGCCTCGATGGCCGATGCCGCTCCCGGTCGCTTCGTCATGGGGATCGGTTCCAGTTCGAACGTGATCGTCGAGCGCTGGAACGGGATCCCGTTCGAGGAGCCGTACCGCCAGACCCGCGACATGGTCCGTTTCGTGAAGATGGCCTTCGAGGGCGAGAAGATCACCCACGACTTCGATCGCTTCTCGATCAACGGTTTCCGTCTCAACGTGCCGACCGCGAAGCGACCGCCGATCCTCATCGCAGCCCTGCGGGAGGGGATGCTCAAGCTCGCCGGTCGGGAGGGCGATGGCGCCATCATCAACTGGTTGTCGGCCGATGACGTCCGCACCGTCGCTCCGATCGTGCATGCCCAGGGTGAGGGCAAGGAGATCGTGGCCCGCCTGTTCGTGTGCCCGAATCCCGATGCCGACACGGTCCGGGCCCAGGCCCGATTCGCCATCGCGGCCTACCTGAACGTGCCCGTCTACGCCGCGTTCCACGAATGGATGGGTCGGGGCGACGTGCTGGCCGGCATGTGGGACAACTGGAAGGCCGGCGACCGCAAAGCGGCACTGGCCGCCATCCCCGACTCGGTGGTCGACGAGCTGATCATCCATGGCACCCCCGAGCAGTGCCGGGAACATGTCGCCCGCTACGTCGAGGCCGGTGTCGACACCCCGGCCTTGGCGATCATGCCGTTCGGAGGCATCGACCCGCTCCAGGCCATGCGCGATCTCGCTCCGGTCTGAGCAGCGGGGGCGAGCGTTCAGGCCCGTCGGGGGAGCCAGACGACGTCGACCCGGTCGACGCCGATGTCGGTCTTCTCGAGCGGTATCGCGATCTCCTCGATGGCCTCGGCCCTCGTGCGCCACTCGTCGTCGATCTCGATGATGGCCTCCTGGAGTTCGAATTCGAGCGCCTCGAGATCGTCGATCTTCTCGGCCACCCGGTTGCGGGCCGTTTCGAGCCGGGCATTCACTGCGGAGCTGGATTTGTGTCCCGAGGCGGCGCGGCGAGCTGCGCTGGCCAGGCCGGAGGTTCGCTTGCGGCCCCCGAGCAGACCGCCGAGGATGCTCGAACCGATGTCGACGATCGATTTGTTGCGAGATGCATCGGCCTGGGTCTCGAGCTCGCCGACGCGGTCCTCGGCCTTGGCGACGGCCTTCTCGATCGCATCGCGTTTCTTGTCGAGCTTGGTGCGGATCGTCGCCGCCTCGGCATCGGCGGCCGTCTCGGCCGCTTCCCGGCATCGTGCCGCAAAGGCGTCGGCCGTCTCGCCCGGGCGTGACCACAGTTTCACGTCGCGGTTGGCCAAGAGCGACAGGGTCTCGTTGGCGTAGAGGCGATCCTTGAGGTCTCGTTCGACGTCACGGAGCACCGCGGTGGTGATGTCGAACGCGGGCAGGACGTAGACCGACCCCGTCGGGATCTCGTGCGGTGAAGTCGCGATCGTCGAAGTCGACCTCGACCGCCTCGGCGACGTCGGCCGATCGGCCGGTGAGCGGGATGATCGCCTCCCACTCCTCGCTGTGGCGCAGGTCGGCCTTGGTGTCGTCGAAGAGCAGCGTGACCCTGGCGGCCAGGGCCGGCTCGAGTCGGTGGGAATCGGGGTCGAGGCCGAGCTGGTCGAGCCAGGGGGCCGACGGTCGGACCGTCAACGGCACGATGCCGTCGGGCAGCGACGGAGGGACGGTCGATTCGTCGTCGGCCAGTGCGGCCGCTTCGGTTGCCCGGCTCGGCGGCGTACCGGCAGCGGCCACGGCGTCGGAACCTCGAGTCGCTGCGCTGTTCGCCGCGGCCGCGCCGATGATCGCTTCGCGGCGGGGGTCCATCAGCGTCGAGATCTGTTCACGGGTCAGAGGGCCGGCGAGGTAGCTCATTGCCCAGCGGGAGGTCAGCAACGGCAGTGAGCTCGACTTGGTGGTGCGGAGCATGAACTGTCGCTTGCCGAGCCCCGAGATGGTCTGTTCGACGGTTGCGATGTCGACGCCCCCGTCGGCGCTGCGCAACCCGTCGACGAGTCGGTTCTTGTCCTGATCGGTCTGCAGTCGACCGATCAGCCAGGTACCGGCATTCGAGATCGCCTTGTAGTCGAGGTCGACGGGATTCTGGGTGGACAGCACGAGGCCGACACCGAAGGCCCGGGCCTGTTTGAGCAGTGTCAGGATCGGCTTCTTCGGTGGCGGGTTGCCGACCGGTGGGGCCAGGCCCATGACCTCGTCGAGGTAGACCAGGGCCCGGAGCTCCCCGGTGCCCGGTTGGGTTCGCATCCAGCTGATCAGGCGCGGAGAGCACGAGGGTGATGGCGAATTGGCGCTCGGTCTCGTCGAGATGGCCCAACGAGATCGACCGCGGCCCGTGCCTTCCCCGACTCGTCCCACAGCATCCGCTCGATGTCGATGGGTGCGCCCTCGGCCCATGCGGCGAACGACGGCGACGCAAGCAGTCCATTGAGTCGCATGACGAGGGCCTGTCGGTCGGCCGGAGGAAAGAACGTGTCGAGGTCGAGCACGCCGAGTTTGCGGATCGGTGGGTCGAGCAATTGGGCCAACAGGGTCGGCAGGTCGAGGTCGTTGCCGGTGTCCCAGGCCCGGACGATCAGGTTGGCCATCAGGATGTGTTCGCGGCCCGACAGTGGGTCGCTGTCGACGCCGATCAGTCCCAGGAGGCCGGCAACGGTGGCGTCGACCTCGTCCTGGCGTGCCGTCGGGTCCGAGGTCGCGGGGGCCGAGAGGCGGCCGAGTACGTCGAGCGGCACGCCGTGCCGAGCGCCCGGTGTGTACACGATCGGGCGGGCCGCAGCGGCCAGTGATCCGACGTCGGTCTCGTCGAGCTGCCAGTCGGCGAGTCCGTTCTTCCACACGCCGGCGGTCTCTTGAGCCAGTGCTGCCTTCGTGGTGCCCTCGACTCGAGCCGTGCCGTCGTCCATCCACGGCTCGAACTCGGCGGGCGTCAGGCCGGGAAAGGTCAGGCAGAGGTTGGCCAGGTCACCCTTGGGGTCGATCGCGAGAACCGGTACGCCCGACAGGAGAGTCTCCTCGAGCAGCACCATGCCGAGACCGGTCTTGCCCGACCCGGTCATTCCGACGATGACACCGTGCGTCGTGAAGTCGGCGCTGTCGAGCATCACGGGGTTGCCCGTTCGTTCACCGGTGCCGTCGAGGGTCTCGCCGATGAACAGTCTGCCCGGTGCTCGTTCCATGGGCCCAGGATGGCACGATCGACCGCCGCATCGTTGCACCTGAGCGGCGATATCGCCGGTCGGCAGCCCATCGCCGACGAACGCCGGCCGAACGCGGCAGACTGGTGACGACGCATCACCGTTTGGTGAGTGGAACCGAACACGAGGAGTGGCAGCATGGGTATCTTCGACAAGGCCAAGGAAAAGCTGGGCGGCGTGACGGGAAAGGGCGACGGTCTGCGTGAGACCGTTGGCGGTGCGGTGGAAGACGCCGTCGACAAGGTGGCCGACGTCGCCGACAGCGCGACCAAGGGCAAGTTCACCGAACAGATCGACAAGGTGCGCGAAGTCGCCGACAAGCTCGACGGTGTGGAGGACGAGACACCAGAGACTCCGGAGACGCCGACGGCGGAGTAGTCGCCACGCTCGGGCCGATCGGGTCGGGTGGCCGGGTTCTAGTCCCGCGTGGCCAACCGGGCGACCCGATCGAGATCCGACGCGGTGGGGACGGGACCCACTTCCGATCGGAAGTCGGCGTTCCCGATCTGCCACGCGGCGAACACTTCGGCGAAGTCGCCGGCGCCGGTCCGGAAGTCGGCGGCACCGCTGCTCGGCCACCACGGGGTGTCGGCTGCGATGCCTCGTCCGCTCAGCCACTCGGCGCGGTGCTCGGGTCGATTCAACGTGACATCGACGGCGTGCCCCAGTTCGTGGGCCAGGATTCGCGCCAGATCATGCGCATCGGCGCCGGGTCGGACGAACACCTCGATCCGCTCTTCTCGGCTCCACGTGTAGCCCGCAACGGGGGAGTCGTCCTCGACGAACTCGATACGCCACCCGGGGAGTTCGGTCGGCCAGTCGTAGGAGATCAGGGTGAGGGCCTCGGTGCCCAGTACCCGGCTCACCGGGCCGTCGAACGAGACCGCTGGATCGCCGATGGGGAGCACCGACGGGAGGCCGTCGGGGGTGAGGGTCGGGAGCCCGTCGGGGGTGAGGGTCGGGAGCCCGTCGGGGGTGAGGGTCGGGAGCCCGTCGGGGGTGAGGGTCGGGAGCCCGTCGGGGGTGAGGGTCGGGAGCCCCTCCGAGGTGAGGGCCCGGGTGTCGGGGTCGAAGCCGGGCAATGTCTGTCGGCCCATGGCGGCAGCGACGGTCAGCGCGGCGGCCAGTGCCACGCAGACGGCGACGACGATCGAGTCGATGCCCAGCGATCGGGCGCGGTGGTTCGGACGCGAGCGGGGCACGACACTCGATTCTGGCGCATGCCCCATGACGGATCCCTTCACGGTCGCCGTGCCCGAGTGTCCGGCTCGTTCTCCTGAATGGTCGGAGCATTTCCAGCCCGGCTTGAGGAGTCGGTTCGCGAGCTGTCGTCAGCGAGACGGTGGCCCCAGCAGGGCCGCTCGCAGGTGAGCGATCAGGTCGTCGAGCGAGGTCGCTGCGTTGAGGCCGGACGGGTTGGGCATCAGGTAGACCGGCCGACCTCCGAGCTCGATCGATTGCCAGCCGGGGGGTGACTTGTCGCCGGTCGCCCGGCGCCAGCCGGTCAGCCCGGCGACGATGGTCACCCCGGGCTGGAGCCAGGTCAGCAGCTGGTCGAGTCGGGTCAGGCCTGCCCGATACTCCGAGGTGGTGAGCTCGTTCGCTCGTGGGGTCGCCCGCTTGACCAGATCGGTGAAACCCACCAACTCGTGCGTGAGGGCGTGCTCGGGCCGGCGCGGTTCGACCACGAGCCCTGATGCGGTTGCCGCATCCCAGAATCGATTGCCCGGTCCGGCGAAGCCATGGCCGAGGTCGGCCGAGTGCAGACTGGGATTGAGCCCGACCACGACGGCCCGCAGATGTGGAGCCACGATGTCGGCCAGGGTCCGTTCCCGCACGAGTCTCGGTCCGTCGGTACTGAAGCCGGCCCCCTCGATGAGGTGGTCCTGTGAGATCGGCAGGTTGCCGCGAAGGGAGAACTTCACCGTGGCGCCCACCGGAAGGGCCCGATGGAGCCGCGCCATCCAGAGGGGGAGGGCGCCCACATCGAGCGTCGACTCGCGCCGAAGCCCGACGTCTTCGCTGTTGGCCTTGACGACGATCTCGGTCACGAGGCGCGATTCCCACACAGCGGATCAGGTCGGCGAGCCACCCCGGCACCGTACATGGGGACGTCTCCGTTTCCCGATTCTGTCGATCGGAGTCGCGGGCTCCGCGTCCTGGATCGCCTCACGGCCGCCACCCTCGGCCGAGTCGCGACACGGAACCGGGGTCGGGCGTGGGGGTCCGAAGGCCGATCAGCCCGATCGCCCGACCGACCACGGCGCCGACGACCACGTCGCTGGGATGGTGCATCCGGGTGTGGATGCGGCTCAATGCCACGACGGTGGCGGCCGACCACCACAGAACTCGCGCCCGGGGAACCGAATCGGTGAGCATCGTGGCCGCAGCGGCGGCCGACGACGCGTGACCGCTCGGGAAGCTCGTCGTCCTGGGTCGGCGGACCTGGTGGCGATCCACCTCCCAGTTGCCCGGTCGGTCCCGCTTGATCAGTGGCTTGACGATGCCGTTCACGAGCACCGATTCGATGCCGAGGGTCACGGCCATGCGGACGGCCCGACCACGGAGGTCGGGCCGTACCACGGCAATTGCGGCGGCAGCCGCGTGCCAGCACATCGAATAGTGGGCGCTCTCACTGGCGACGTAGGCGAGCCGGTTCAACGGCGTGATCGAACGCAGTGGTTCGAATGCCTGATCGACCCGGCGATCGAAGACCTCGACGAACACCGGTGCGCGGAATCGGAAGGCCATGGCTCCGATGGTACGGGAGCGAACGTCGGGAGCGAGTGGACCGTGGGATCGGACCGTGGGATCGGCCCGAGGTTCGTCATCCCTGCTTCCACATCTGGAGCAGCTTGGCGAATTCGTCGGCCGGGCTTCCCGGGACGATGTAGCCGGTCTCGTCGTTGATGGCGTCCCAGTCGTCACGGACCGACTCGACCGAGATGTCGGCGCCGCGGTGGACACCCTGGGTCAGTCCGATGAAGAAGCGGGCGACGGTGCCCCCGGCGGCCGAGTAGACGTTGCCGCTCGTGGTGCAGTCGTTGTGGGCCAGCCACACGACGAGCGGGGTCACGAGTTCGGGGTTGAGTGCGTCGGCCATCGGACCGAGGATGTCCTCGGTCATGCGGGTTCGTGCCACCGGCGCGATCGCATTCGCCCGGATGTTGTACTTGGCCCCCTCGGCCGCCAGGACGCGGGTGAAACCGACGAGACCCATCTTCGCCGCGGCGTAGTTGGACTGCCCGAAGTTCCCGGTCAGGCCGGAGTTCGACGAGGTGTTGATCACTCGGCCGGAGCCCTGCTCGCGGAAGTGGAGCCACGCCGGTCGGGTCACGAAGAACGCCCCCTTGAGGTGGACGTCGATGACCGGGCTCAGCAGGTCGTCGGTCATGTTGTGGAAGGTCTTGTCGCGAAGGATGCCGGCGTTGTTGACCACGATGTCGACCTGACCGAAGGCATCGATGGCGGCCTTCACGATGGCCTCACCACCGGCTTCGGTGGCGACGGAGTCGGCGTTGGCCACCGCCTCGCCACCGAGGCCTTCGATCTCGGCGACCACGCGCTCGGCGGCGGTGGCGGAGCTGCCACTTCCGTCGACCGCACCGCCGAGGTCGTTGACCACCACCCGGGCGCCGCGACGGGCGAACTCGAGTGCATGCTCGCGACCCAGTCCGCCGCCGGCGCCGGTCACGATCGCGACCTGGCCGTCGAATCCGAGATCTGCCATGTTGAACTCCTGTTGTCACGTTGCTCGCACGCGGGGGTGCACGCGAAGCGGCTGCGAGCATAGAGGTCGAGTGGCCGATCCGACCAGTGACCATCGGCCCGGCCGGGTTCTGGCGCCCCGGGCTTTGGCGTGGAACGGCGGTGTCTTCTAGGTTGCGAACCACTTCGACGCTCGGCGTCGACGGGCAGCTGTGAGAGCTCGCCACGGATCGGACACCAACCGGCAAAGGGGAACCGTCGTGTCAACGCCAGCATCATCGGAAGCGCCAGAGCAGGCCGTGCTCTACGAGGTCGACCAGGGGGTGGCGTTGATCACGCTCAACCGACCCGAGCGGCTCAATGCCTGGAACGGCCCCCTCGGGAGCGGCTACTTCGCAGCCCTCGATCGGGCCGAGGCCGACCCCGACGTCCGGGTCATCGTCGTCACCGGCGCCGGCCGAGGGTTCTGTGCCGGGGCCGACATGGACGTGCTCCAGGGCATCGGTGGCGGCTCGTCGAACGCCGAGGGTGCGGCCGAGGGGCCGAAGCACACCCATGCCATGTCCCTGTCGAAGCCGGTCATCGCCGCCATCAACGGGGCGACCGCCGGACTGGGCTTCGTTCACGCCGTGGCCTGTGACCTGCGATTCGCTGCGGCCGGAGCCAAGTTCACGACCTCGTTCGCCCGGCGCGGGCTCATCGCCGAGCACGGCCTGTCATGGACGCTGCCCCGCCTGGTCGGCCAGGCCGTCGCCCTCGACCTGTTGCTGTCGGGTCGTGTGGTCCTGGCCGAGGAGGCGAAGGAGATGGGTCTGGTGAACCGGGTGGTCGTTCCCGACGAGCTGCTCGCCGAGACGCTCGCCTACGCCCGGGACCTCGCTGCGAACTGCTCGCCGGCGTCGATGGCGGTGATGAAGCGACAGGTCTACGACCACCAGCTGCTGTCGGTGGACGAGGCTCTCGCGGCGTCGAACGAGATGATGGTGCGCTCGCTCAGGCAACCCGACTTCAAAGAAGGCGTCGCCAGCTTCGTCGAGAAACGGGCCCCGCACTTCGCGCCGTACGACCCGAACCGGTCGTCCGAGGCATGACCGGTATCGCCGGCACGACCGGAGCCCACATCGTCGGGGTGTTCGAACATCCGGGTCGTCATCTTCCCGATCACACCGTCCCCCAGATCCACCGTGAGGTCGCCCTGGGGGCCCTGGCCGACGCCGGACTCACGCCGGCCGACGTCGACGCCTACTACTGCGCCGGCGATGCCCCGGGATTCGGCGCCCTGTCGATGGCCGAATATCTCGGTCTCCGGCCCACGTATCTCGACTCGACCGAGACCGGAGGCTCGTCGTACCTGCTGCACGTCCAGCACGCGGCGGCCGCCATCGCCGCCGGTCAGGTGTCGGTGGCCCTGATCACTCTCGCCGGGAAGCCTCGAACCGGCGGTGCCCAACCCGGTGGTTCGGCCCGACCGACAGCACCCGAGTCGCCGTTCGAGTCCGACTTCGGTCTGTCGGTCGTATCGGGTTATGCCCTGGCCGCAACCCGCCACATGTACGAGTTCGGAACCACCAGCGCCCAGCTGGCCGAGATCAAGGTCGCGGCGTCGGTTCACGCCCAACACAACCCGAACGCGTTCCTGCCGAACGTGGTCACGGTCGACGAGGTGCTGGAGTCGCCGATGGTGGCCGATCCGCTCCATCGACTCGATTCCTGTGTCATCACCGACGGGGGAGGTGCGCTGGTCGTTGTCTCCCCCGAGATCGCTGCGTCGCTCGGTCGGGCCAGTGCCCAGGTGATCGGCGCCGGATTCGGGTTCAAGGGGGCCTCGCCGGACCCGATCGACCTGACCTTCACCGGAGCGGCCTACTCCGGTCCGATCGCCTTCGGGCAGGCGGGCGTTGCTCCGACCGACATCGACTACGCCTCGATCTACGACTCGTTCACCATCACCGTGCTCCAGACCCTGGAAGACCTGGGATTCGCCGAGAAGGGGAAGGGCGGTCGATTCGTGTCCGACGGCGGGCTCCAGTCACCGCACGGCAGGCTCCCGTTCAACACCGATGGCGGTGGTCTGTGCAACAACCATCCGGCCAACCGAGGTGGCATCACCAAGGTGATCGAGGCCGTTCGCCAAGTGCGGGGCGAGGCCCATCCTGCCGTCCAGGTACCGGGGTGCGAGCTCGTCCTGGCCCACGGCACCGGCGGCAGCCTGGCCACCCGTCACGGGTCGGCCACCCTGATCATGAAACGAGGTGTGTGATGTCGACCGAACCGTCCGGGCTGCCCACCCACGAACCGACCCTCACCAACGAGACCGAGCCGTTCTGGCAGGGACTGGCCGAGGGCCGCCTCCGGCTGCCGCGCTGTCCCGACTGCGATGTCGTCGTGTGGTATCCCCGGTCGACGTGCCCGCGTTGCGCAGCCACCGATCTGAGCTGGGAGACGCTGTCGGGCGAGGGCACGATCTACAGCTTCTCGATCGCCCGCCGTACGCCCGGCAGCTGGGGCAAGGTCACACCGTACGTGTTGGCCTATGTCGAGCTCACCGAAGGGCCCCGGGTGATGACCAACGTGGTCGGGGTCGATCCCGACACGCTCCGGTGCGGCCGGCGGGTGACGGCGGTCTTCGATCCGACCACCGAGGGCATGGCCGTCCTGCGTTTCCGACCACTCGACTGAGCATCGGGGAATTCGGCCTCGACAGGGCCACCCCCACCGGTTTTCGAGCCGGGGCCCGGACTAGCCTGTGACACTGGTCAACGGCCGACCGGCTCGCTGACCGACCCGCCCAACGTGCTCTTTCCCACCGTCGCCTTCGCCCTCTTCTTCGTCGTGGCGTTTCTCGTCAATTGGGTGCTCCGACCCCGTCACGACCTGTGGCGCGTCGCCATGGTGGCGCTCAGCTTCTACTTCTACGGCTATTGGAACGTGAAGTTCACCGCCCTCCTGGCGGCCTCGATCCTCGGCAACTGGCTGGCCGGTCATGCCATGGCCCGTCACCGAACCGATCCCGGCTCCCGGGTGTCCGACGTCGACCCCATCGGCCGACAGATCCTGATCGTGGCCGTCGCCTCCAATCTGGCCGTGCTCGGATTCTTCAAGTACTACGGCTTCTTCGCCACTTCGTTGTCGAACGCCCTCGATGCGATCGGGATCGGGGTGTCGCCGCCGTTCCTCGAGATCTTGTTGCCGGTCGGGATCTCGTTCTTCACCTTTCAGGCCATCAGCTATGTGATCGACGTCTCCCGCGGCGACATCGACGAGCCCATGGCCCTCATGGACGTCGCGTTCTACCTGGCGTTCTTCCCTCAGTTGGTGGCCGGTCCGATCGTTCGGGCCACCGACATGATCGACCAGATCCGCGTTGCGCCCGATCCACGTCGGATCCCCGTCTACGAGGCGCTCGCCCTGATCGCAGGTGGACTGTTCAAGAAGGTCGTGATCTCGAGCTACCTGGCGTCCGAGATCGTCGACCCGGTGTTCGCCGTCCCGTCGCAGTACTCGCGGTGGGAGGTCGTCGCCGCGGTCTATGCCTACGCGATCCAGATCTTCGCCGACTTCAGCGGCTACACCGACATCGCCATCGGCGCCGCCCTGCTGCTCGGGTTCCGGTTTCCGCAGAACTTCGACTCGCCGTATCGGGCCATCAGCATCCAGGACTTCTGGCGACGGTGGCACATCACGCTCTCGACCTGGCTGCGTGACTACCTCTACATCCCGCTCGGCGGCAACCGTATGGGAACGCTGTTCACCTATCGCAACCTGATGCTCACGATGGTGCTCGGAGGGCTCTGGCACGGTGCAGCCTGGAACTTCGTGATCTGGGGCACGATCCACGGAGCGGCACTGTCGGCCGAACGTTGGCTCGGCACGGTGTGGCGACCGCTCGGAGCGCCCCCGGCCCTGGTGGCCGTCGGGCGCTGGTTGCTCACGTTCCACATCGTCTGTCTGGCGTGGATCTTCTTCCGGGCCCGTGACTTCGCCGGCGCCCTCGACATGCTCGAGCGGATCCTGAGCGGAGGACCATCGGCGACGTCGCTCGTCTCGGTGCTGATGGTGCTGGCGATCGGGGCCATGCTCGCCTGGCAGCTCCTTCCCTCGACCCTCGGGCGTCAGATCCAGGGTCGATTCGCCCTGATGCCTCTCGGTGTCCAGGCACTGGCACTGGCTCTCGTCCTGTCCGCCATCGACGCCTTCGGCCCCGAAGGGGTCGCTCCGTTCATCTACTTCCAATTCTGATGCCGATCCCACCCAGCCTCCATCCCCGCCTCCGGGCGGCCGATCCCGCTGCTCCCCGCCGCACCGACGTCATGAGCGCGGGCCGGGCGCTGGTGCTCATCGTGCTGACGCTGGTCCTGGCCGCGGTCTTCAACTCGGGACGTCAGGCGGAACGGGCGTCCCAACGACCCCTCGGAGCAGACCGGGATCGGGCACTCGCCGTGTGGGAACCCATCGACGCCGTCGCCGGGCCCCTCGGGCTCCAAGCCCCACGCAGCCTGTTCGACACGATCCGCGACGGCGGCGAGTCGTCGGACGATGGTGAATCGGTGATCGACGTTGCGGCCACCGCACCGGGAACCACGACCGGCACGGTGCCCGAGATCGACGAGCCGAGTGCCTCGCCCGCCACCACGATCCCCGCGACGACCACGATGGCCACGACACCGCCGCCCCGAACCGTGACGGCCGAGGACCCGCTGCGAGTGGCGCTCCTCGGAGACTCGACGATGACCGAGTTGGGGGCCGCGTTGCAGAAGGCCCTGGCCGCAACCGGTGTTGCCCGGTCCGAGGTCGACGCCCGGATCTCGTCGGGACTCTCTCGACCCGACTTCTTCGACTGGCCGGCCCACGTGGTCCAGGTGCTCCCCGAGCAAGATCCCGAGGTCATCATCACGATCTTCGGGGGCAACGACGCACAGGGCTTCGTCGTCGACGGCGCCGTGCTCGACTTCGGGACGCCGGAGTGGATCACCGAGTATCGCCGGCGAGTCTCGACGATGATGACGCTGATGTCCGACGCTGGTCGCAAGGTGATCTGGATCGGGCAGCCCACGATGCGTTCGGAGTCCTTCGACGCCAAGATCGCGGTCCTCAACCAGATCTACGCCGACCAGGCCGCCACCTTCGAACGGGTCGAATTCGTCGACTCCAAGCCGTTCATCTCTCCTGCCGGCTACCGGGCGTACGGACCCGGCGTCGACGGGACCGACGTGCAGCTCCGGGCCATCGACGGCATCCATCTGACCCGCGAGGGCGGTGCGGTGATCGCCGTTCCGGTGCTCGAGATCCTTCGATCCGAGGGCTTCTTGCCGGCCGGGCCATGACGGGTCGTTGTCGACCGCCCCGCTCGCCGTCGGCCGAGGCCGGCGGCGGTCACGACAACGTCGTGGCCAGGACGTCGAGCGCGGCTCGGTGCCCGCACATGCCATGGACACCACCGCCCGGGGGTGTCGAGGACGAGCACAGCGAGTACTTCGGATTCCCGGTTCGATAGGGGTGCCGTGTCAGCCCCGGCCGGGCCAGGAGCTGGAGCCCGGCGTGGGCGCCGCCCCCGATGTCGCCGCCGATGTTGTTCGCGTTGTAGTCCTCGTACCAGCGGGCATCGGCCCGATGCCGGTCGACGATCGTGTCACGGAATCCCGGGGCGAATCGTTCGATCTGGGCCTCGATCCGATCGGTGACGTCGACATTGGATCCGTGCGGCACGTGCGCGTAGGTCCAGAGGGTCTGTCCCTTGGTCTGACCCGGTCGCGGTTCGGGTGTTCGAGTCGGGTCGATCAGGCTCTGCTGACCGACGAGCACGAACGGTCGCTCGGGCAGGACTCCCCGGGCCGCTTCGGTCTCGGCGGCGTCGATCTCGTCGATCGTTCCCCCGACGTGTACCGTGCCCGCACGGCGGCAGACGTCGGCGGTCCAGGGCACCGGCTCGCTCAGCGCATAGTCGACCTTGAACACGGCGGGGCCGTATCGGAATCGTTCGAAGCGTCGACGGGTTCGGCTGGGCAGTTCGTCGCCGAGAATGGCGATCACCTGCCGTGGCGTGAGGTCGAAGAGCACGGCGTTCGCCTCGGGGAGATCGGCTGATGACCGGACCGGTCGTCCGCACTCGATCCGGCCACCGTACGACTCCAGGATCGACACCAGGGCATCGGTCAGCGCGCCGGACCCACCACGCACGGTCGGCCACCCGCCGGCATGCCCCAGGCCACCGAGCAACAGGGCGAAGGCAGAGGTGAACGGTCGATGGAGCGGGAGGAACGCATGGGCGGCCGTTCCGGCCAGGAGGGCCCTGGCCTCGGGTGTCTGGAAGGATCGGGCGAGAACGGTTGCCGGGAGAACGCCGCGTGCCCCGAAGCCGGCCATCGACAGGGGGTGCCCGGGGATCGACACCAGCGGGCCGAGGACGTCGTTGGCCAACCGGTCCCAGCGCTCGGCGACCCAGCCGATGGTCTGACCCCAGCGCGGACCGTCGGGACCGAGTTCGGCCATGGTGCGCTCGAGCGACGGGTAGGCGGCACCGGCCCGACCCCCGTCCAGGGGATGGGCATAGTCGATGTCGGGGTAGACCAGGGTGGCGCCGTGGGCGGCGAGGTCCAGTTCGGCGAAGAAGGGCGAACCGGTGGCCATGGGATGGAAGGCCGAGCAGACGTCGTGATGGTAGCCCGGAAGGGTCAGTTCGGCCGTTCGGGCGCCTCCGCCGGGAGAGGGTGCCGCCTCGAGAACGGTGACGGAGCGCCCCGCCCGAGCCAGGGTGATTGCGGCCGCCAAGCCGTTGGGCCCCGATCCGACGACGACGGCATCCAGGCGTGGCGACGGGGACGCGGGGCTCGGCATGGCCCCATTCTCGCGCCGAGTGGGCCGACACACGCCACCGTCGTCCCGCACGGGGTCTGAGCGACGCCCGCCACCGGTTCTCGACGGGCTGATACCGGCCACGATCGAGGAGTCACGGCTTCGTCGGGGTGGCCTTGGCCCCGCTGGTGGCCACGGATGGCGGCCGCGCCCGAGTCGTGTCCCGATCTTCGTGGCGACGGCTCGAACCGGGTGTCTCGACGTCAGGGGAGGGGTGTGTCGGGGTGGGCCTTGTTGTAGGCGGTGACGATCTCGGGGCGGAGTCGACCCTTGGCGGCGACGTCGAGCCCGGCCCTGCGGGCCCATGCCCGGATCATGGCCGGGGTTGCCGGTGGCCGGGGTGTGGGCGTGGCGTCCTGGACGCGAGCCCGGCCGGTGGTGTCGGCGCGGGCGTGGTCGAGGGCCGCCCCGAAGAACCGGTACGCCCACTCCTGAGCGAGCGGGCGTGTTTCGGCAAACACGATCGGTACCGACGGGTAGCGAACGGCGGCCTCGGCGAGGGCTTCGGTGATGGTGATGGGCCGCTGGTAGGTCAGCTTGAAGACCTGTGAATACCGGTCCTCGACGACGATCGCCGAATGCGGGATCTCGGCCAGAGCAGCGAGCAGGAGCCACAACTTGCCGCCACTGATGGTCGACACCAGATCGGGCAACGACTTGCGTTCCACCACCGCCAAGACATCTCGACCGGTGGCGGGGCGGACCGCACCGTCCAGGGCAGGGGAGACGACCGCCTGCTCCCCGGGGGCGAAGCGACGGCATAGTCACCGACCGGCAGCGCTGCCTTGGTGATCGTGGCTTGCTGCCCGGTGAATCGCCAGGGGTACCGCTCCCGCGTGTCGACCGCGATGTCGATGACGTGGCCGGCGGCCCGGGCGGTGGGGGTCCGTACCGATGGTCGGGCTTGTTTGGCCGTGCGGGCGGACTGCCAGAAGACCATGTCGCGGCCCCGGCCCTTGGTGAACACGAACTGGGACCGGTTCTCCCGGGCCCGATCCAACATCAGGTCGACGGCGACCCCGCGACGTTCGATCGACCGGATCGGGGCCCGGTCGACGATGTCGGGCTCGTCGGGCCAATCGTGGGTCGGATGGCAGTACACCTTCGCCGTGCGCGGCCACACGTCCCGCACCTTCAAGATCACGTCGCCGGATCGCAACGGCAGCCGCACGAGGTAGGGGAGGGTCGAGTCGGGGTCGGGGTTTCGGGCAACGACGAACTCGGCCACGACCCGAACCTACCGCGTCGGAGCCGATCGGAGCCCACCCTCGTTTCTCGAGGGGCTGAGCGACGAATCCGGCGCCGAGGCTCTCGAAATCGCCGGGCTCACGCCAGGGTGGCGTGGGCCGACAGGAGATCGCGGATCGACACCATGCCGACGACCCGCCGATGACCGGTGTGGGTGGTGTCGACGACCGGGAGATGCCGGATGCCGCCCTCGAGCATCATGGTGGTTGCCTGGGCGACCGTGGTGTTGGGGTCGGCCGTGATCAGCTCGGCGGACATCCAGTCGCCGACGCGTTCCTCGGCCGGATCGGCCTCGTCGACGAGCGATCGTACGATGTCGCGTTCACTGAGGATCCCGGCGAGGTCCTGGCCCGGATTGTCGAGCAGGATCGGCGCCGCGCCGATGTCGTTCTCGGCCATCAACTCGGCGGCCTCGGCGATCGAGACGTGGACATGGATCTCGATCGGGACGGCGGCCATCACCGCCGAGACCGGATCCTGGAGGCTGGTGATCGTTCGTGGATTCCCCATGGCCCAACCATGCCCTGCGCCACGGTGCGCGGCATAGAGCCCTAGGGCCCGGATCGTGTTCGAACGATCCGAGTGTCAGGATCCGGTCACCTTCTCGGCCGCGAACGAGGTC
Source organism: uncultured Acidimicrobiales bacterium (assembly GCA_963700755.1). Lineage (GTDB taxonomy): Bacteria > Actinomycetota > Acidimicrobiia > Acidimicrobiales > SZUA-35 > JBBQUN01. The sequence goes on along the minus strand of CAVOYW010000008.1, from coordinate 340,248 downwards.
CACTTCTTGTAATCGATCTTGCCGTTGGCGGCCCGGGTCAGAGAGTCGACGGTGAACACCTTCCGCGGTGCTTTGTAATGAGCCAGATGCTCCTTGACGTGGGCGATGAGCTCGGTCTCGTCGACATCGGCCCCGACCGTCGTCTCGACCACGGCCGTGATCGCCTGACCGAAGCGTTCGTCGGGCACCCCGACGGCGATCGCGTCGACCACCTTCGGGTGCATCTTCAGGACCTCCTCCACTTCTTCGGGGAAGACCTTCTCACCGCCGGTGTTGATGCAGACCGACCCCCGGCCCAGGAGCGTGATCGTGCCATCGGCCTCGATCGTGGCCCAGTCGCCGGGGAGGGAGTACCGAACACCGTTGATGGTCGGGAAGGTGGCCTGGGTCTTGACTTCGTCCTTGTAGTAGCCGATCGGCATCAGGCCGACCACGCCGAGTCGTCCGATGTCACCCGAGCCGGGCTCGACCAGGACACCGTCTTCGCGGATGACCACCCCGTTCTCGCCCAGGTCGAACTTGGCGGTGCTCTTGATGCTGTCCTTGCTGGAGTAGCTGGCCCCCATGCCGAGCGCCTCGGAGGAACCGAGTGAATCGAAGATGATCATCTGCGGCATGTAGTCGAGCAGGCGTTCCTTGATCGGCTGGCTCCACATGACACCGCTCGACACCATGCCGGTGACGCTGGAGAGGTCCCAACGGTCGGGTTCGGCGTCGAGAGCGTCGACGATCGGGCGGGCGAAGGCGTCACCGACGATGATCAGCGCCGTGACCTTCTCGCGTTCGACGGTGTCCAGCATGGCCGCTGCGTCGAGGTGTCGGTTGGTCATCGTGACGACGCACCCCCCGGCCGTGAGCGCGTTCATGGCGCTGATGTGGCCCGTGCCGTGCATGAGCGGGGCGCCGGGCAGTACGACCGGAGCCATCGGGCCCATCTGCCGGGTGACCTCCTTCCAGTGTTCGATGTCGGCGTCGGGCCCGAGTGGCGCCGGGTGGGCCCGGGTCGTTGCCTGGATGAGTGTGTCCTGGTCCCACATGACGCCCTTGGGCATGCCGGTCGTGCCGCCGGTGTAGAGGAACCAGCGGTCGTCTCCCGAACGCCCCCACGGCCCCGAGACGTTCTCGTCGGTTCCGGCGCCGGCTGCCGCCTCGAAGTCGGTCGCCCAGGCGGGGCACGGGGCCGAACCGTCGTCGACCCACAACCAGAGCTTCACCTTGGGGAGTCGGCCCCGGATGCGCTCGATCGTGTCGACGAAGGTGCCGTGGAACGTGACGACTGCGGCATCGGAGTTGTCCCACAGGTAGAGGAGTTCGTTGTCGGCGTAGCGGTAGTTCGTGTTGACGGGGACGAGGGAGGCCTTGAACGAGGCGAATACGCTCTCGAGATAGGGCGGGGCGTTGTAGAGGTATTGGGCCGACTTGTCCTGGTGGCCGACGCCGGCATCGAGCATGGCCTGGGCCAGTCCGTTGGCCCGGCGGTTGAACTCGCGCCAGTCGGTGGTCTGATCACCGAAGACCTGGGCCCGCTGCCCGTCGCGGACCTCGGCGCAGTGCTCCCAGAGGTCGGCAAAATTCCACTTGGTCATGTGTCCCCCAGAGACGATGGCGTGAAGGCCAGTTCATAGCGCACGCCCCGACGCCCGCACCAAACGAGCCGCTTCGCCGGCAGACCCGATTCGGTTGCCGCGTCAGCTCGTTGCCGCCTGCTTCTCGGCGTGGGTGGTCCAGCGCTTGTAGTCGATCTTGCCGTTCGCGGCCCGGTCGAGTGAGGAGACGACGAACACCCGCTTGGGGGCCTTGTAGTGGGCCAGATGCGCCTTGACGTGCGAGATGGCTTCGCTCTCGTCGAAGTCCGAGGCGCCGGCGTCGAGTTCGACCACCGCCGTGACCGCCTGGCCGAACCGGTCGTCGGGGATCCCGACGGCAATGGCGTCGTGCACACCGTCGAACTGCTTCAGCGATTCCTCGACCTCTTCGGGGAACACCTTCTCACCGCCGGTGTTGATGCAGACCGAACCCCGCCCGAGCAGCGTGATCGTGCCGTCGGCCGCGACCGTGGCGAAGTCGCCGGGAATCGAGTAGCGACGGCCGTCGATCGTCGGGAAGGTGGCGCGGGACTTCTCGGGGTCCTTGTAGTAGCCGATCGGCGTGCGCGAGCTGAGCGCCACCTTGCCGATCTCGTCAGAGCCCGGTTCGACGAGTCGGCCATCGTCGGTGATCACGACCGAGTCGGGGCTCAGCTCGAACGTCGCCGTCCGAGACGCCGATCCCGCCGACGACACCGACTTGGCCATACCGATGGCCTCGGACGAACCGAAGGCGTCGACGATCACCATCCGCGGGTTGAACTCGGCCAGTCCGGCCTTGGTCTCGGCCGAGAACATGACACCCGACGAGATCACGACCCGGAGACTGGACACGTCCCAGCGGTCGGGTTCGGCCCGGAGGGCATTCAGGATCGGCTTGGCGAACGCATCACCGACGATGAAGATGCTCTTGACCCCGACGGTCTGGATGACGTCGAGCATCTCCGAGACCGAGAACTTGATGCCCTCGAGGGTCACGATGGCGCCGCCGAGCCCCAGGGTGTTGAGGGCGTTGAAGAGCCCGGTGCCGTGCATCAACGGGCATGCGGGCAGGCTGATCGGTCCGGGCTTGATCGTCCGGGCCCGGACGGCGGGTGAGAATCCGTCGGCGTCGAGGTCGGGTGCGTCGGGGAGCGGTGTTCCGTTCGACTTGTCGTTGACGCCGAACAGGTCGTCCTCTCTCCACATCACGCCTTTGGGCATACCGGTCGTTCCGCCGGTGTAGAGGAGGACGAGCTGGTCGCCGTCTCGTCCCCATGGTCCCTGCACCCGGCCCGGGTTCGGTGTGGCCACCGCCGATTCGTAGGGTGTGGCCCAATCGGGGCATCCCAGGGGGTCGTCGCCGACCCAGATCCAGGTGGTGACGGCCGGGACCCGATCCCGGATCCGTTCGACGGTGTCTCGGAAGGCGTCCTCGAACACCACCGCAACGGCATCGGCGTTGTCCCAGATGTAGACGAGCTCGTCATCGGCGTAGCGGTAGTTGGTGTTCACGTGGACGAGCGCGGCCTTGGAACAGGCAGCGAAGGTCTCGCAGTACTCGGGCCGATTGTGCAGATAGAACGCCACTTTGTCCTGGTGGGCACAGCCGCGGTCGAGGAGGAACCGGGCCAGCCCGTCGGCCCGGGCATCGAACTCGGCCCACGAGATGCGCCGGTCACCGTGCAACAGTGCCGGGGCATCGGGAATCGACACGGCGACGGTCTCCCAGATATCGGCATAGGTCCAACCAGGCATCGGGGTCGTCCATTCGGGTCGATGTCGCCGTCGGCGGCATGTCGGCGGTTCGGGGCCGGTCCATGGCCCATCGGTCGAGAGTGTAGGTCCGAGGTCGGGATCGGGCCGAAAGCGGTGTGGTCAGCGCCGGTCGGCGAAGGCCCCGGCCTGTGAGAACACGCCTCGTTCCCAGCGGCGCGGTGTGCCGAGGAGCGCACGGGGATAATCCTCGAACAGCCAGCGGGCGAAGTTTCGGCGGGTCCACGGGGTGGCCCCGGCGACCGCGACGCTCCAGGCGGCACCTCGCTGTGTGGCCAGCACGTTCGACAGCCGGTCGGCCAGGCGGTGGTCGCGAACCATGCCCGATCGGAGCTCGGCCTCGTAGGCCTCGGCCGCGTCGCGGACCGACGCGGGGCCGTGGGCGGCCAGGTGTTGCGCGGCACAGCGGCCGGTCTCGATGGCCTGACCGATGCCCTCGCCGGTCATCGGGTCGGTGGCGGCGGTGGCATCACCGACGAAGAAGACACGGCCCGTCGTGAGGGGCAGTTCGCCGAGACGGGCCGGGATCGGCCATGCCTTGTGTGGGCCCTCGGCCACGGCATCGGGGCCGAGCACCTCTCGGACGTGGGGTCGTTCGAGGATGTCGAGCCAGAGGGCCTTCATCTCCTGGATGCGATGATTGCGGTCCCGCTGGATACCGAAGCCGAGGTTGACCGATCCATCGGCCAGCGGGAACGACCAGATGTAGCCGGGCAGCAGGTCGGCATCGAACCACACGACCAGCTCGTGCTGCGCGGCCGGCGAGACACCGGCGATGTACTGGCGGAATGCGTGCCACTCGCCGCGGTAGTCCGGTGGCGTGAGGCCGAGGAATCGCCTCGTCGGAGACCACATGCCGTCGGCGGCGATGGCGGCCCGGGCCTCGATCGGCCCGTGCGACGTCTTGGCCGTCACGCGCTCGCCGTCCTGTTCCAGCCCCGTCAGTTCGACCCCCTGCCGGATGTCGGCGCCGGCTTTGCCGGCCAGATGGACGAGTGCCGCATCGAGCTCGCTGCGGCGGGCGATCACGGCGAACCGTCCCAGGTCCCGCGGAAGCGGGAACACCACCGACCGGCCGGTCGGGGAGACCACTCGGACGTCGTCGACGGGCTGCCAGCTCGGCACGGTGGACGGGTCGAGGCCCAGGGCTTCGAGATGACGGAGGGCGCCGGCGGTGAGACCATCGCCGCAGCACTTGTCGCGCGGGAACGCGGCCTTGTCGATCACGATCGCGTCGAGTCCGGCCCGGGCCGCCTCGATGGCGGCTGCGGCACCGGCGGGGCCGGCTCCGACGATCAGGAGGTCGGTGCGGTCCGACGGCGAACGACTCACGACCACAGGGTAGGGCGGGCGCTTCCCGACCGGGGCACCGGAGCCCCGTGCCGGTCCCGGTCTGCTGCCGGACTCGTGTTCGCGTGGCCGGGGTGCCGGTTTCGGGTGGGATCAGCCGGGAGCGGTGGTTGGCGGTGTGGTGGCTGTCGGTGGCACCGTGGTCGATGGGGGTGTCGTGGTCGGCGGCGGCGCCACCGTGGTCTCGGTCGGCTCCGTGGGGGGCACCGTGGTGGTCTCCTCGGGAGGCTCGGTGGTCGGAACGGTCGACTCGCCATCGCAGTTCAGCCCCTCGCCGGGGCGATAGAGCGCGAACACCGTGTCGACGACCTTGGTGCCGTCGTCGTAGGTGCGTTGGCGGGTGGTGGTGACTCGCGTGCACGAGCGCTGGGGGGTCTCGGAGCGGCCGAGGTCCTCGACCTGGATGTGCTTGGTCGAGTACATCGTGACGGTGATCGTGGTGTCGGTGTAGCTCGTCCAGATCAGTACCCCGTAGGGCGTGTTGTTCTGGAGCACGAGGTCGGGCTTCGGCCAGGAGACGGTGGCCTCGCGACCCCGTGGGTAACGACTGAAGTAGAGCGAGTGGCTCTGGTACTCGGTGAAGTCGAGGCCGGCGAAGAAGGCGGCGTTGAAGGTCGTGGTGGCGAACTGGCTGACTCCGCCGCCGACCTGGTCCTCGAGCAGGCCGCTGGCGATGGCGCCGGCGGGGAGGAAACCCCGTTCCAGGGTGCGTTTGCCGACGTAGCCGTTGAGGCTGAACGAGCCTCCGGGCTCGATGATGGCGCCGCGCACGAGGTCGGCCATCAGATGGATGTTGCTCACCCGGTTCTGGCAGCAGTCGTGCTTGGTGGTGAAGGAGCCGACTTCTTCGATGATGCCCAGGGCTTCGAGTCGGGCCACACCCTCGTCGGCGGCGGCGATCTTCGGTTCGAGTTCGATCTCGACGACGGTTGGCTCGTCGGCGTCGGGTGTCGATGGCTCCGTTGCGCTCTGGTCGATGAGGGCGCTCTTCAGTGAGATGGCGGTGTCGTCGGCGCAGCACACCACCGACTCCGACGCCGGGATGATCACCGGTGCGTTGTCGATGACGTCGAACCTCGCCCGCTGGTCGTCGGATCCGAGTTGGGGGAACAGGGGCGCCAGTTCGGCGACGGCGGTTGCCTGGTCGATCGACCAGGTGGCCTCGGCGCCCGACAGATCGAGTGTGACCCAGGAGCGGAGCTGGGCGGGCTCGACGGTGGCCGATTCGCCGAGGACCGTGATCCGCGCCGGGACGTCGGTGGCGTCGTTGGCCTCGGCGACGACGGCGGCCAGCTCGGCATCGTCGAGATCGGGGCGGAGGGGCGCCGCATCGAGCCGGACCGTGAATGGCGGGCCCGCGGCCATCATCGGGAGCAGCGCCGAACCCAGGACCGACGGATCGATGGTGGCGCCATCGGCTCCGGGGACAACCTCGAGGTCTCCGTCGACCAACTCGATGTAGGGCTCGATCGGATCGTCGAGTTCGGACTCGACCAGCTGATCGACGGCCTGCTCGGTGGCCTCGGAGTCGACGTCGTAGGTCAGATCGATCGGTTCCTCGGTGAAGAAGGTGCCGACCCAGCGGAAGGGACGGAAGAGGAAGAAGCCGCTCCGGCGGGCCTCGAGGGCATCGTCGGCGAGTTGCTCGGTGTCGATGCGGACCCCGATCGTGAACGGATCGGTCACGATCTCGGTGCCGCCGATGTCGAGTTCGGCCTCGGTCCGGGCGAGCTCGGTGGTGAGATCGACGCCGAGGGCTTCGAGATCGGCGCGCGACAGTCCACCCACGGATCGATCCTCGGTGAACTCGCTGCGTACGATGACGTTGCGGATGACCCGGTCCCCGGTGACGGCGGTGTCGATCCCCCAGGCCGCGACGACGAAGAGCAACAAGCCGAGCGGGACGCCGCCGGCGATCAGGACCATTCGTTTGCGCGGGGACACGAGAGGAGAGTCTGCCACTGTCGGCAGCGCATGCGGTGTCGGCTTTTCAACCCGGGTGCTTGCTGTGACATGATCCACAGCGACCAGTGCTCGAGTCCCGATCGAGCGGCACCGAGAGTGAGGGATCCCTCCAATGAGTCGTCTTTGCCAGGACCGAGTCGTCGTGATCACCGGAGCCGGGCGTGGCATCGGGCGTGAGTACGCCCTGATGCTGGCCGAGCACGGGGCGAAGATCGTCGTCAACGATCTCGGCGCCGGGGTCGATGGCAGCGGAGGTGACCAGTCTCCGGCCCACGACGTGGTCGACGAGATCAAGGGCATGGGGGGCGAGGCCGTTGTCAACGGTGACGACGTTTCCGACTGGGAAGGGGCGCAGCGACTCATCAACACCGCCGTCGAGAGCTTCGGCGGGCTCGATGCGGTGATCAACAACGCCGGCATCCTGCGCGACCGGATGCTGACCAACATGACCGAAGCCGAGTGGGACGCCGTCATCAAGGTCCACCTCAAGGGCACCTTCGCTCCGGCCCGCTGGGCCGCCGCCTACTGGCGGGAGCGGGCCAAGGCCGGCGAGACCAACGACGCCCGTATCATCAACACCACGTCGGTGTCGGGCATCTACGGCAACCCGGGCCAGACCAACTACGGCGCAGCCAAGGCCGGCATCGCGTCGTTCACGATCATCGCAGCCCAGGAACTCGCCCGCTACGGAGTGACCGTCAACGCCATCGCCCCGGCGGCCCTGACCCGGATGACCGAGAACCTCGGAATGGGAGAACTCGACGGCGAGGCCCGCGAAGCCATGTCGCCCCGTTGGATCGCCCCGATTGCCACCTGGCTGTGCAGCACCGAGTCGGCCCCGGTGACCGGTCGGGTGTTCGAGGCCAGCGGACAGGTTTTCGGGATCGCCGAGTCCTGGCATCGGGGACCCACGGCCACGCCGGTCGACGACCCGACCCAGCTCGGTCCGATCGTCCGGGATCTGATGGGCAAGGCTCAGCCGAACTCCAACATGTCCGGTGGCCCGGCCACGGGGCCCGGACGGCCGACACCCTACTGAGCGACCGGGACTGCCCGGTGGGCGAGATGCGCTGACCGACGCGTCTTGAGAAGTGACGCGTCTTTCGAGTGTGACGCAGTCTTTCGAGTGTGACGCAGTGTCTCGAGTGTGACGCAGTCTCCCGGGAGTGACGCAGTCTCCCGGGAGTACGGCCTAGAAGAGCTGCTGCTGGGGCCGTTCGATGCCGCGCAGCTGGTCGTAGTCGACCTCGACGGCGGCGATTGCACGGTCGCTGCACAGCACTTTCGCCTGGGGCTTGATCTCCTGGGCGACGAACGCGCCGCGGACCGAACCCAGGCCCGCCCGGTTGAGGAAACTGAGGTAGCGGGTCAGTTGCTCGACACCGTCGATCTCGCCACGGCGCTTGATCTCGATGGCGACGACCTCGCCTTCGGCCGACCGGCAGAGGAGGTCGACGGGCCCGATGTCGGTCGGGTACTCGCGCCGGATCAGGGTGAGTCCCGGCTCGATGCGTTCGGGTTCGATGGCGAGGAGTTCCTGGAGGTGGGCCTCGACGCCGTCCTTGCGGAGACCGGGATCCACCCCCAAGTCGTGGGCCGAGTCGCTGTGGACCTCGTGCACGGTGATGATCAGCTGTTCGCCCTTGGGGCTGGTGACGGTCCAGACGTCGTCGGTTTCGCTCACCACGTTCGGAGCGTTCATCCAGTTCAACGGCTTGTAGGCGCCGCCGTCGGCGTGAATGGCGACACAACCGTCGGCCTTCACCATGATGAGCCGGGTGGCCCTGGGCAGGTGGGCGGTGAGTCGGCCCTGATAGTCGACGGTGCAGTCGGCGATGACGAGACGCATCGAATCGTTCTAGTCGAGATGCCGGCCCGTGAGGCGTTTCTGGATCAGGGCTCGGCGGGCCTGGAGTTCGGCGTAGGTGAGTTGCTCCATCTCGCTCGGATCCACACCGAAGCCGGCCTTGACGCCGTCGAGGTCGAGCTGCCAGTCCTCTTGGGCAACGCCGAGTTGGGCGGCGATCGTTGCACCGTGTGTGGTCGCGAAGTGGGTCGCGATGTCGGTCACGACCGCGAAGAGGTCGAGTTCGGGAGCGATGCTGGCGATGGCCCCGTCGATGAAGATGAGGTTCTTCACGTAGAGCATCAGTGACTTGGGCATCCTTGCGCCATATGCCAGCAGAGCCTTGATGATCCGCTGGAGTTCGGCAACGAGTTCCTCGGGTTCGAGCTTGGTCGGATCGAGTGGAGGACCATCGAGGCCGAGATCTCGGACCACGGTGGCGACGTCGGTGTCGGGGGGGAGGGCGCCGAGATCGCGGAGCGCAGCCACCTGCCCGTGTACGTCGTTCATCGTGGCGGTCATCATCATGCGCAGGAACGCCATCCGTTCGTGCTGCGTGAGGCGACCGGTGATGCCGAAATCGAGCAGCGCCGTGCGGCCGTCGGGCTGCACGAACAGGTTGCCGCCATGCAGGTCACCGTGGAAGACACCGTGGAGGAAGGCACCTTCAAGGAATCCGAGCATGCCGGTCTTGATGACCGCGTGCGTGTCGATTCCCGCATCCTTCATGCCGATCACGTCGTCGAAACGGAATCCGTCGAGCCGCTGCATGACGAGAAGGCGTTCGGTCACGTACTCGGGATGAGGTCGAGGGATGACGAAGCCTCGCTGGTCGAGTTCCACGAACACCTTCGCCACGTCGAGCATGTTGGCGGCTTCGAGCCGGAAATCGAGTTCTTCGACGATGGTCTCGGCGAAGAGCTCGACCAGCGCCGGCGGGTTGGCCAACGCCGACACCGGGATGCGGCCGACGAGAAATGGAGCCAACCAGGCCAGGACCTTCAGGTCTTTGCGAACCAGTTCCCCGATTCCCGGCCGTTGCACCTTGACGACGACGGGTTCACCGGTGACGAGCACGGCCGCGTGCACCTGCGCGATCGATGCTGCGGCCAGGGGGACGGGATCGAAGGAGCGGAACACCTCGTGCATCGGACGGCCCAGCTGGCCTTCGACCACCTCGACCACCTGGTCGTAGGACACGGCGGGGACCTGGTCGCGGCACTTCTTGCACTCGGCGACGAGTTCGGCCGGAAAGACGCCCTCACCGGCGCTGATGATCTGGGCCAGCTTGATGTAGGTGGGTCCGAGCTGCTCGGCCGCCTTGCGAACGCGATGCGAGATCCCGGCCCTCGATTCGGGTTTGCCACGCTCCTTGATCGCCCAAACCGCCACCTCGGTTCCGAGCACCCGGACGACCGTCACGGCCCGTCTGACCGGCGGGAGCTTCGGTGGTCTGGTCAACGACGGCAGGGACCGCAGTTGGGCCGACCGCAGATCGGCGACACGCCGAAGCCAACTCGGTGGCCGCTGTGCGAGGCTCCACGGCTGGATCTCGCTGAACGACCCGAGGTGGAGGTCGTCGGCATCGGGGGATGGCTCGGCGACGGTACGGTCGTTGGTTGCTTGTTCGATGGTCATGGTGTCTCGTGTTCGACGACCGGTGTGGTCGTGGTCGGGGCCGGGGAGCGCCGGGGTGCTCCAAGAGTGTGGATCAACACGGCGTTCGATGCGGGGTCGCGCCGTCGGCAGAGGGGTCGGGATCGGGGGTCGGATCAGAACCGGGGAGGGCGCTTCTCGACGAGGGCCCGAACGCCCTCGGCGTATTCGGGTCCGCCCATCATCTCGTCGAGGAGGGTCATGGACTGGGTGACCGAAGTCCCGATGTCGTCGTGGAGATCGCGATAGAGCTGTTGACGACTGGTTCGCAGCGATGCGGCGGCGACGGTGGTCGCGAGGTGGCGAGCGAAGTCGACGGTTGCCTCGAGCAGTGATTCGGTGGGATGGATCCGGTGGACGAAACCCCAGTCGTGCGCCTCTTCGGCCGTCATGACCCGGGAGGTGAGAAGCAGGTCGAGGGCTCGGGGAACCCCGATCATGCGGGGGAGCAGCCAGGACAACCCGTACTCGGGTGGGAGGCCCAATTTGCCGTGGGCCGTGGTGAATTTCGCTCCGGGATCGGCGAACCGCAGGTCGGCGAAGGCGGCCAGGGCCATCCCGATTCCTGCGGCGGCGCCGTTGACCGCGGCCACGACGGGTTTGGTCAGTCCGAAGTGGCAGGCGAACGGATGATCGAATCGGGCGTCGACCCCGTGCCCGGGAGTTGCCTCGTCGCCGACGAGCCCGGTGTCGTAGCCCCCGCGTTCGACGTGTCCGACCAGCGCCTGGCTGTCGCCGCCGACGCAGAATCGTGATCCGGAACCCGTGACGACGATCACCCGGACCTCGTCGTCGTGATCGGCGCGGGCCAGGCACCAGCGGTACTCACGGTCCATGGTTCCGGTCCAGGCATTGTGACGATGGGGCCGATGGAGCCGAATGATCGCCACGCGGTCCGTCACCTCGTAGCGGGTCGCCCGCAGTTCGATACCGCCGATGGGTTGGGTTGCGGATTCGGTCATCGATTGAGAATCTCGAGGCACGGTTCGGCCCACTCGGGCCGGCAGATCAACAGATCGGGCAGGTAGGGATCGGGGTTGTTGTAGACCATCGGTGAACCGTCGAGACGCGAGCAATGGAGCCCGGCGGCGAGGGCAACCGCCACCGGGGCGCAGTTGTCCCATTCGTATTGCCCGCCCGAATGGGCATAGATGTCGGCTTCGCCCCGGACGACGGCCATGGCCTTCGCGCCGGCCGACCCCATCTCGAGGTAGGTGGCGCGAAGCTCTCGGGCGAGCATCTGCGCCGCCGGTGGCCGCCGGGTTCGGCTCACGATCACCCGGGGGGCATCGGGGCTGGGGGCGGGGAGCGTGGGCGGTCGGTGAGTCGACAGCGTGATCCCCTGCGCCGGAAGGGCGACGGCGCCGGCGACGGGGTCGCCGTTGATGACGAGGGCGATGTGGACGGCCCAGTCGGTGCGGGGTGGTTCGGCGAATTCTCGCGTGCCGTCGAGCGGATCGACGATCCAGGTTCGTTCGGCCGAGAGGCGCGAACGGCGATCGGCCCCTTCTTCGGAGAGTACGGAGTCGTGGGGGCGCTCCTCGGCGAGCACGGCGACGATCAGGTCGTGGGCCGCTGCGTCACCGGCGTCTTTGAGTTCGTAGTGCGTGATGCCGGACTGAACGAGTCTGCGCCGCAGGTCGTTGAGGACCCTGCCGGTTCGTTCGGCGAGATCGGCGGCCAGCCGGTGATCATCGGGCGTGGCAGCGGGACCGGCGGTGGAGGGCACGGATTGCACCCTATCGGTGGGTCGCTCGCCGGTCGCCGTCGGCCCTGCCGGTTGTCGATCGCCTCGTGGGTGTCGAGCGCGTTGCGATGCTCGAGCCTCGGTCGGCCCGATCAGTCGGTCGGCGTGCCGTGCGGCTCGCCGGCCTCGTGGTAGCAGAGCTCGTGGAAGTGCTCGACACGAGCCCAGCGTCCGTCCTCGTAGACGTTGCAGATCACCTGGAGATCCCGCTGCCGGGCCCGGAACTTGACCTGGGTGTCGCAGTGCACGCAGTCGACCATGGAACCGGCCTCGATGAGGCGGGTCACGGCCCGGGTGATCGGTTTGACTTTCGTTGCCGCCGAGGTTGCCATGACGTGATTTTCGGCCGGAACGGTCGGTGCTTGAGGAATCGGTGTTCGCGGTACCTCGGAAACGGTGCGTCGGTCCGAGCCGGGCCGACGCCGGGTTCAGGCGAGTTTCTTGTAGGTCAGCTTGTGGGGCTGGGCATCGTCGCCGAACTCGCGTTGACGGAAGTCCTCGTATTCGGTGAAGTTGCCCTCGAACCACCGGACCTGCGAGTCACCCTCGAACGCCAGGATGTGCGTGGCGATCCGGTCCAGGAACCAACGGTCGTGGCTGATCACCACGGCGCAACCCGGATAGCGGTCGAGCGCATCCTCGAGGGCACGGAGTGTGTCGACGTCGAGGTCGTTCGTCGGTTCGTCGAGGAAGAGGACGTTGCCCCCTTCTTTCAACACCCGGGCGAGATGGACGCGGTTGCGTTCGCCGCCCGACAGGACGCCGACCTTCTTCTGCTGATCGGATCCCTTGAAGTTGAACGACGCGACGTATGCCCGGCCGTTGATCTCTCGGCCACCGACTTCGAGGAGATCGTGCTTCTCGGTGATCGCGTCGTAGACCGTGTCGTTGGGGTCGAGGATGTCACGGGACTGATCGACATAGGCCAAGTCGACGGTCGGTCCGACGGTGATCGTGCCGTCGTCCGGTTGTTCGGCGTCGCCGTCGGCCGTTGCGGCGCCGATCAACATCTTGAACAAGGTGGTCTTGCCGGCGCCATTGCCGCCGATCACCCCGACGATTCCCGCTTTCGGCAGTGAGAACGACAGATCCTCGATGAGGAGCCGGTCGCCGAAACCTTTGCGCAGGTGCTCGACCTCGAAGACCTGATCACCCAGCCGCTTGCCCGGCGGGATGTAGATCTGAACCTTCTCGTCGCGGGGATCGTAGGCCTCGGCCTCGGCCTGCAGGGTCTCGTATGCATTGAGCCGAGCCTGACCCTTGGCCTGCCTCGCCTTGGCACCCATGCGGACCCATTCGAGTTCTCGTTGCAGCGTCCGCTTCCTGGCGGCTTGGGCCCGCACCTCGGAATCGAGACGTTCCTGCTTCTGCTCGAGCCAGCTCGAGTAGTTGCCCTCGAACGGGATCCCCTTGCCCCGGTCGAGTTCGAGGATCCAGCGAGCGACGTTGTCGAGGAAGTATCGATCGTGGGTGATGGCGATGACCGCTCCGCGATAGTCCGAGAGATGCCGCTCGAGCCAGGCCACCGACTCGGCGTCGAGGTGGTTGGTGGGTTCGTCGAGGAGCAGCAGATCGGGTTTCGACAGCAGCAATCGGCACAGCGCGACCCGTCTGCGTTCTCCGCCCGAGAGGTGCTCGACCGATTCCTCGGCCGGTGGGAGCCGAAGCGCGTCCATGGCGATCTCGATGGTTCGCTGGAGGTCCCAGCCCTGCACCGCTTCGATCTTGGCCTCGAGTTCGGCTTGGTCGGCCCCGAGCTTGTCGTAGTCGGCGTCGGGATCGGCCCAGCCGGCAAGCACTTCCTCGTAGCGGGCCAGCAGACCGACCGTTTCTCCGGCGCCGTCCATGACGTTGCCGCGGACGTCCTTCGACGGATCGAGAGTCGGCTCCTGTTCGAGGTAGCCCACGGTGAAGTTGGGGGTGAGTCGAGCTTCGCCGGTGTAGCCGTCGTCGATGCCGGCCATGATCTTCAGCAGCGACGACTTGCCCGATCCGTTGCTCCCGAGCACGCCGATCTTGGCCCCGGGATAGAAGGCGAGCGTGATGTTCTCGAGGACCTGACGATCGGGCGGGTAGTACCGGCCCACCTTGTGCATGGTGTAAACGAATTGCGCCGACATGGGGGCGAGGCTACCGGCGGCATGGTGCGGGCCGCGACGCAACGAAGCCCCGGTCGGAACCGGGGCTTCGGGTGGATCGGGTTCGTTTCTGCCGGAGACCCGGCGGCGCTCAGCTCCGCTTGGCCGCAGTGGCTTTCTTGGCGGTGGCCTTCTTTGCCGGTGTGGCTTTCTTGGCGGCGGCCTTTGTTGCCGGTGCCTTCGTGGCCGGTGCCTTCTTGGCGGTGGCCTTCTTGGCCGGCGTGGCCTTCTTCGCTGGTGTGGCTTTCTTGGCGGCGGCCGGCGTGGCCTTCGTGGCAGTGGCCTTCCTCGCCGGAGTGGCCTTCTTTGCCGGTGGGGCCTTCTTCACGGCCGCTTTCCTGGCCGGTGCCTTCTTGGCCGGTGTGGCTTTCTTGGCGGCGGCCTTCTTCGCCGGTGCGGCCTTCTTGGCCGGTGTGGCTTTCTTGGCCGTGGCCTGCCGTGCCTTCGTGGCCGGTGCTTTCGTGGCGGCCGCTTTGCTGGCCGGTGCCTTCGTGGTCGGCGCGGCCTTCTTTGCCGGAGGGGCTTTCTTCACGGCCGCTTTCCTGGCCGGTGCCTTCTTTGCCGGTGTGGCTTTCTTGGCCGGTGCCTTCTTCGCTGCGGCCGTCTTCACACGCGGTGACGCGGTGGCTTTGGCGGCACGCTTGGCTGGCGCCTTGCTTGCCTTCTTCGATGCATTTCGCTCTGTAGCCACGTCTGTCTCGCTCCTTGTGAGATTCATTTCCCCCGCCGAGTCGTCGGCAGACGATACTTGTTCATGAGTGGTGCCGGTTGGATCGTCGTCGAGCACGGCACGCAACGAAACGTTGATACCGCGTCGGTCGGCGTCGAGTGACTCGACGACCACCTTGACGAGTTGTCCGATCGAGACCAACTCACGAGCTTTCGTCGGAGGCGGGTCGCCCATCGACTTGAGAGGGAGGTACGCCTGCGCGCCCTGCACGTCGAGATAGCAGCCGTGCGACGAGTATCGATCGACCGGGGCAACCAGTTCGTCACCGATCGAGTGGCTCGAAACGAAGTTCAGGAACGCCAGCGGTTCGTTGAGCTGTGAGCCCGACGAGGCGGGGCGCGGTTCGCTCGCCTGCTGCTGGCGGCCGGCGCCGCGCCGGCGTGAACGTGAGGAGGTCGCCTTCTCGGTACCGCTCTCGGACCGGTCGGCGCCCGCGGGTTCGGTCGTTCGGCCACGCTTGGCGCCACTCCGGGGTGGAGGCGGGCTCTTGGGCTTCGGCGCCGGGCCGAGTTCGACCCCGGAGACCGTTGGACCGCTCGATCGGCCGCGTCGTCGGTTGTTGGACGAGCTTCGCGCTTCTCGAGTCGCTCGGCGGCTGGCCGGGCCACGAACCGGGTTGCGATCGACGAACACCCATCCGACGTGTTCGACGGGTTTGCCGCCGATGAGCCGACCCTCGTCGAAGAGCCAGGTGTGTTCACCGTGGAACTCCTGGAACGAATCGTTCGAGAAGACCGCGGCATTGGCCTTCTCGGCGACTTGGAGGATGAAGGCATCGCCCCGTCCGACGACACCTGCCGGGGGCGAGAGGAGTTCGCCGGCCTCGATGGCCGCTTCGAACTCCTCCCGTTCGGAGGCATCGATTCGGTGAGCAAAGGTTGCGTCGACGACCACGGTCACGGAGTCGAAGTCTCGCTCGGCGAGGACGGCACGTACCGCCTCATCCAGCTGCTTCAGGCTCGGGAGGGATCGTCCCTCTGTCGCGATGTTGGATCCGTCGACAACGAGATGTCGTGTCGTGGATGTCATGTTCTCACCAGTCAAGCACCGTTGCGTGCAGAAACAGCGGATGAGCACATGACTTCGGACATTTGCCGGGTCCCGATGATGCGACCGCGTGCAGTGTGCGATCGCATCGCAGGGCTTGGTTCACCGTAGGCTCGCCCGATGATCAAAGCGGTGCTCTTCGACTTCGGCGGCGTCATCCTGACCTCACCCTTCGAGGCCTTCAATCGATACGAACGGTCGAAGGGGTTGCCGGTCGACATCATTCGCACCATCAACGCCACCGACCCCGACGACAACGCCTGGGCCAGGCTCGAGCGGAGCGACGTCGACGTCGACGGATTCGCCGATCTGTTCCAACGTGAGGCTGCGGCACTGGGTCATCACATCGACGGCCACGACATCCTGGGGCTCCTGTCGGGTGAGGTACGACCGAGGATGGCCGACGCAGTCGGCACGGTCCGCCGAGCCGGTTTCATCACGGCATGCCTGACCAACAACTTCCGGGCGCACGACGACCGGGGCAGCGGGGTGGGTGAAGGCGACGCGGCCCGCGTCGCGGTGATGGCGCAATTCCATCAGGTCATCGAGTCGTCGCGAATCGGGATTCGGAAGCCCGAGATCGGGTTCTACCGACGTGCGCTCGAACTCCTCGAGATCGAAGCCTCCGAGGCCGTGTTCCTCGATGACCTCGGCGTCAACCTGAAGCCGGCGGCGGCCATGGGGATGACGACCATCAAGGTGGTCGATCCCGATATCGCGTTGTCCGAGCTGAGCTCGGTCATCGGTCTCGCCCTGTAGTCGCGGCGACGGGCGCCGGGCCGGCCAGGTCAGTCGGGGACGCCGGCGAAGGCGCGCTCGAGCAACTCCTGCTGTTCCTGCTTGTGGACGGCCAACGAGCCGGTGGCCGGGCTGCCCGACTCGGTCCGACTCACCCGTCGGATGGTGTGGGTGTCGCCGTGGGCCTCGTAGAGCCGACCCTTCACGTTGTTCCAGGCCCCCATGTTCTCCGGCTCCTCCTGGAGCCAGACGATCTCGGTGGCTCTCGAGTATTTCTCGAGTGTCCGGGCGACATCGGCGAAGGGCCAGGGGTACAGCTGCTCGACGCGAACGACGGCAACGGCGGCGCCGATCTCGTCGCGGTGGGCCAGGGCTTCGGCGGCGACCTTGCCACTGGCGAAGATCACGCGCCGGACCGATTTCGACTTCGGGGCGCCGGGGTCGCCGAGCACTTCCTGGAACGAGCCCGAGAGGAGTTCGTCGACCGAGCTGCGAGACCATTTGGCCCGAAGCCCCGACTTGGGGGTGAACACCACGAGAGGCTTGCGCACGTCCCGCATGACCTGACGCCGCAACAGATGGAAGAACTGCGACGCCGTCGTGGCGTTGACGACCTGGATGTTGTCTTCCGCGGACAGCAACAAGAAGCGTTCGAGTCGACCCGACGAGTGTTCGGGACCCTGGCCCTCGTAGCCGTGAGGGAGCAGCATCACCAGGCTGGACTGGGTCTTCCACTTGTCCTCGGCGGCCACCAGGAACTGATCGATGATGATCTGGGCCCCGTTGACGAAGTCGCCGAACTGGGCTTCCCAGGCGACGAGCGCGTCGGTGTTGGCCAACGTGTAGCCGTACTCGAATCCCAGTGCCGCATACTCCGACAGGGTCGAGTCGTAGATCCAGAACTTGGTGTCGTCGTCGCCCAACAGGGTGAGCGGCGTGAACTCGTCGCCATTCTCGAAGTCGTGCAGGGTGGCGTGGCGATGGGCGAACGTGCCACGACGCGAGTCCTGGCCGGCGATGCGCACCGAGATGCCGTCGCGCAGCAGGGTGCCGATGGCGAAGGCCTCGCCGAGGGCCCAATCGATCTCGCCGGCCTCGTACATCTTGTCGCGCTGTTCGAACTGGCGGGCCAACTTCGGGTGAACCGTGAACCCCTCGGGGACGTGGCTCATGGCGGCGTAGACCGCATCGAGCGAACCTCGGCTCACGCCGGTGTCGACGTGCGGGAGCACACCGACCGCCGGAGGGGACGGCTTGGCCAGCAGCCCGGCGGGTGGGGCGGATTCCCGTGTGCTCTCCAGCGCTCCCTGCAGGATGTCCTGGAAGTAGTCCATCGCAGACTCGGCTTCGGCCACCGAGATGTCGCCGCGGTCGATCAGGTTCTGGGTGTAGAGCGTTCGCACCGACGGTCGGTTGGCGATCTTGCGGTACATGATCGGCTGGGTGTAGCTCGGATCGTCGCCCTCGTTGTGGCCGTGACGGCGATAGCCGATCATGTCGATCACGACGTCCTTGTGGAACTGCTGCCGGTAGGCGAACGCGAGTTCGGCCACTCGTACACATGCTTCGGGATCGTCCGCGTTGACGTGGAAGATGGGCGCCTGGACCATCTTGGCCACATCGGTCGAGTACTCCGACGAACGAGAGTGGTGGGGGGCGGTCGTGTAGCCGAGTTGGTTGTTGATGATGAGGTGGATCGTGCCGCCCACCTTGTAGCCCTTGATCTGGGACAGGTTGAGGGTCTCGGCTACGACACCCTGCCCGGCGAAGGCGGCGTCACCGTGCATGAGGATCGGCAGCACCGGGTAATTGCCGTCGCTGGTCTGATCCATGTAGGCCCGGGTCATCCCGACGACGACCGGACCGACGGTCTCGAGGTGCGACGGGTTCGGGGCGAGCTCGGTGTCGATGGTGTTGCCCGACGGGCTCTCGTGCGTGCCCTTCATACCGAGGTGGTATTTCACGTCGCCCGAGCCCTGGATCGAACTCTCGCTCACCGCTCCTTCGAATTCCTTGAAGAGTTCGTTGTACGTCTTGCCCATGATGTTGACCAGCACGTTGAGGCGGCCCCGATGGGCCATGCCCAGTACCGCTCGCGTGTGGTTGCTGTCGGCGGCTGCGGACAGGAGCGCGTCGATGATCGGGATGGTCGACTCGGCGCCTTCGAGCCCGAACCGCTTCTGCCCGACGTAGCGGGCGGCCAGGAACTTCTCGAGGGCCTCGGCGGCGGTCAGCCGCTCGAGGATGTGGTGTTGATGCTGGCGATCGATGGTGTAGGGATGGCCCTCGACCTGCTCCTGGATCCAGCGCTTCTCGGACGGGTCGGCGATGTGCATGTATTCGACGCCGATGCTGCGGCAATAGGCATCACGCAACACGCCGAGGATGTCCCCGAGCGGCATCTGGACGGCCCGGCCACCGATCGACGCGTACACTCCGTCTCGCAAACCCGTCAGGAACTCGCGGTCGAGGTCCCAGATCGTGAGCCCGAAGGTTGCGGGGTCGAGTTCGGGATGCAGGACCGAAGCGGTGTCGGCCAGCGGATTGGTGTTGGCGATCAGATGGCCGCGTACCCGGTACTGGTTGATGAGGGTGTTGACCGCCATCTGCTTGGCGTGGATGCCTTCGGTGTCGTCGGCCTCGGTGGCGCCGTGGTCGTCGAGCCACTTGACCGCCGTGTAGGGAACACCGATGTCGCTGAACAGGTCGTCGTAGAAGTCGTCGGCTCCGAGCAGCAACTCGTGGACCCGCTTCAGGAAGGCCCCCGATTCGGCGCCCTGGATGATCCGGTGGTCGTAGGTCGAGGTCATGTTGACGACCTTCGACAGGCCGAGTTGGGCGATCACCTTCTTGTCGGCGGCTTCGAACGCCGTCGGGTAATCGATGCGGCCGACCCCGATGATGGCTCCCTGCCCGGGCATGAGACGCGGGACCGACTGCACGGTGCCGAGGGTGCCGACGTTGGTGAGGCTGATCGTTGCGCCGGTCATGTCGTCGACCGTGAGCTTGTTGTCGCGTACCTTCTTGATGAGAGCCTCGTAGGCGGCGACGAACTCGGCGAAGTTCATCGTTCCGGCGTCCTTGATGACCGGGACGATCAGGGAGCGTGAGCCGTCGGCCCTCTGCTGGTCGACGGCGAGGCCGAGGTTGATGGCGCCGCCGCGGATGATCCGTGGCTTCCCGCCGGCGCCCTCGACGTAGACGCTGTTCATGTTGGGGACGGTGGTGGAGACGGCCCGAACGATGGCGTAGCCCATGATGTGCGTGAAGCTCACCTTGCCGCCGCGCACGCGCAGGAGATGGTTGTTGAGGACCTTCCGGTTGACCTCGAGCAACTTGGCGGGGATCTCGCGGAAGCTCGTTGCCGTCGGCACCGACAGGCTGGCTTCCATGTTGGTGACGATTCGGGCCGCGACACCACGGAGTGGTTCACCCGGTTCGTCAGCCGGTGCCGAATCGACGCCGTTGGTCTCGGCCGTCGTTGTCGTTGCGGTCGGGGGTGTCGGGGCCGGGCTGGTCGGGGTCGCCGACACCGGTGCCGGCTCGGCAGGGGGCGAAGCCTGGGTGGTCGCGGGCAGGGCGGCCTGTTCGGCGGGCGGCGGGATCGTCGCCTGAGCCGGCGCCCCGTTGGTCAGGGCCGGAGCCGCGCCGTTGGTGGGGGCAGGAACAGGGTCGGAGCCTGAGTCGCCGGGCTCGTGACCGTCGCCGTTGGCGAAGACGGCCCGCCAGGATTCCGGAACGGACTTCGGGTTGGTCCGATACTGCTCACGCAGTTCCTCGACCAGCCAGTCGTTGGGTCCAATGGGGGCGGAAGACGGATGCGGGGCCACGGCGAACCAGCCTAGCTGTGGGTGCCGCAGGTCATGGTCGCTCGGCGTCGGTCGCTCGCTCGACGATTCGGGTGACCCACCGGCGGAACTGGTCGTCGTGGTGGACGCCGGTCACGGTGAGTGACCCCAGCCGCCAGGCCGGCGTCCCGGTGACCTCGAGCTCGTTGGCCTGGCGGCGGCCCCGATCGACCAGCTCGGCGCCTTCACCCGAGTCGAGTCGGGTTCGAAGCGAAGCCGGGTCGACTCCGACGTCGGCGACGATGGCATCGAGCACGGACGGGTCGTCGATGGATCGGCCCTCGACCCAGACCGCTCGCGCCGCGGCCTCGTCGAAGGCGAATGCCCGGTCGGGCTCGTGACGGGTCAACAACTCGAGGACCTCCAACGCCGATCGGCTGCTCGGAGTCCGAACCGGTTTCGCGAAGGGCTGTCCGGCCCCGAGCGCCTGAGCCCCCAGATCGTCGAGCAGTCGGTCGTATCGCCCGCCGGGCGCGATCGCCCGTCCTGTCGGCGGGATGTCGGGATGCAATTCGTAGGACCGGACCACGATCGGAACGCCCTGGTCGATCAACCAGTGGGTGTGGCGTCGGCCGAGGTAGGCCCATGGACAGACGTAGTCGTTCCAGACCGTGATCGTGAAGCCATCCGGGACGTTCAGCGACATGCTCCGAGCGTAAACCGGGAACGGGTTCTTCGGGGCCGGGGTGCTTGGCTAGGGTCTGGTCGATGCTGGTGGCCACATGGAACGTGAACTCGTTGAAGATGCGGATGCCTCGGGTCGAGGATTGGTTGGACCAGGTTCGGCCCAACGTCGTCTGCCTGCAGGAGACCAAGGTCACCGACAAGGCCTTCCCGTCGGCGACCTTCGCCGAACTGGGCTACGACTCGGTGCACCATGGTCAGGGTCAGTGGAACGGGGTCGCCATCCTGTCGAACGTCGGCATCGAGGATCCGATCGGGGGGTTCGCCGATGGCATCGAACCGGACCCCGACGCCCGGTTGGTGTCGGCCACGTGCGGCGGTGTTCGGGTCCACAGCGTGTATGTCCCCAACGGCCGAGAGGTCGGCCATGAGCACTACCACTACAAGCTGGCCTGGCTCGATCGTCTCCGCCTCCACCTCGATCAGACGGTGGGGCAGCTGCCCGCGGCCGAACGCGAGGTCGTGGTGGCCGGTGACTGGAACATCGCCCCTGAGGACCACGACGTGTGGGACCGGTCCGTGTTCGAGGGAAGCACCCACGTCACCCAGCCCGAACGCGATGCGCTCGAGAGGGTGATGGAGTTCGGTCTCGTCGACACGTTCCGGGTTCACCACCGAGACGGCGGGCTGTTCAGCTACTACGACTACCAGGCCGGCCGATTCCACAAGCGACAGGGCATGCGCATCGACTACATACTCAGCTCGCCGGCGCTGGCCGAGCGGTGTGTGCTCGACGTCTTCGATCGAAACGGACGCAAGGGAACCAAGCCGAGCGACCACGTGCCGGTCATCAGCGTCTTCCGAGAACGGGTGTCGGTCTGATGTCGGGTGGCGATCACGAACGTGGCGCCGTCGACCCTGCCGTGGCCGAGGCCGGGGTCGCCGCGCTCAGCGGCTACTACTCCGACGCCGACATGGATTCGCTTCCGCCGAGGCGCCGCCTCAACTGGCGAATCGGCGATGCCATGCGAGAGATGATCGAGCGGCTGGTCGACAGCCGGGCTCCCGACGAGTCCTTCGAGGCGATGGCCGATCAACTCGAGGCGATGGCGACCACCCTGCGGGGCTTCGAGCACGGTCGCCAATACGACCGTTTCGCCGAGGCCTCCACCGCCGGTGCCGGACCACCGAGCGGCCACGCCGAGTACAGCCCGCTGATCGGCCGGGCAAACCCCATCGCCCCCCTGATGCGTTTCACCATCGACGGACCGAAGGTCATCGCCGAGGTCACGTTCGGGTCGGCCTTCGAGGGCCCGCCGGGAAACGTGCACGGGGGTATGGTGGCGGCGGCATTCGACGAAGTGATGGGCGCGGCCCAGGCGATGACCGGAAACCCGGGCATGACCGGGTCGCTCACGATCAACTACCGGGCGCCGACCCCGCTGCACACGCCCCTGGTCTGCACGGCGTGGACCGACCGGGTCGAAGGGCGCAAGATATTCGTCGATGCCACCCTGACCGCAGGCGACAGCCTGTGCGCCGAGGCCCACGGTCTGTTCATCAGTGTCGACTTCGCCAAGCTGGCGGCCATGCTCGCCGAACGCAACCGTGAGCGTTGAGCACTACGACACGCTCCTCGCTCCGATCTATGACTGGATGCTCGGTGGTTGGGAGTCGTGTGCCCAACGACATCGAACGCTGTTCGCCGACCTCGGCGTGACGCCCGCCGGCGCGGGGGCGGTCGCCGTCGATGTTGGCGCCGGCACCGGTCATCAGAGCGTTCCGTTGGCCGAGGGGGGCTATCGGGTGATCGCCGTCGAGCCGTCGCCCGCCATGCGAACCCGACTGCGGGAACGCGTCGGTGCGTTGAGGATCGAGATCAGCGCCGACCCGCTGTCGGCCCATGTCCTCGTCGAGCCCGAGCTCATCTGCTGCATGGGTGACACGCTTGCCCACTTCGGTTCGCCCGATGCCGTCGAGGAGTTCGTTGCCATCGCCGGCCGCGCGCTTCGACCCGGTGGGCATCTCGTCGTGAGCTACCGCGACTCGACCTCGCTTCCGATCGGTGATGACCGGTTCATCGCGGTCCGGAGCGATCGAGACCGGGTCCTGACCTGCTTTCTCGAGGTGGCCGATGCCGACCGGATCCGTGTCCACGACATCCTTCACACCCGAACGGGTGATCAATTCGAGCAGCGCGTGTCGAGCTATCTCAAACTGCGCCTCCGCCCCTCGACCGTTGACGGATTCATCAAGCAGAACGGGCTCGAGATCGCAACGTCGGGGCAGATCGAAGGCTTCGTGACCACCGTGGCGACCAAGCCGTAGGGGCGTTGCGGTCGGGCTCATCCCGGACTCGGTTCAGGCGTTCGTTTCGCGGATGATCCGGAGGACGTCGTCACCGAATCGCTCGAGCTTGGCCGCTCCGATCCCGGAGACGTTCGCCAACTGGGCCCGGCTGACCGGGCGGCGCTTGGCCAGAGCCCGCAGGGTCTGATCGTTGAACACGACGTAGGCCGGGACGTCGGCCGCTCGGGCCTGGTCGCGGCGCCACGCCTTCAACGCGTCGAAGAGCGGGTCGGCGACGGGGTTGCGGTCGATGCGCTTGTCGATGACCGTGCCCGCTGGTTCGCGTCCGATCCGAGCCCGGGAGTCAACGACCTTCGCCCGCCAGTCGAGGGGTTGCTGCCCGCGCTGGAGGTGGTCGATCGCCGACTTGATGTATTCGAGATGTGGTGACGGGGCTCGCTTCATGGACCGGGTGCCGAAGGTGCGGGTCGCAGCCCACGACAGGTGCAGTTCTCGTTCGGCCCGGGTGATCGCCACATAGAGCAGCCGCTGCTCCTCGGCCAGTTGGGCTCCGGTCTTGGCGTAGCTGATCGGGACGAACCCCGTTTCGATTCCGGCCAGGTGCACCACGGGCCACTCGAGGCCCTTGGCCGAGTGGAACGTCGCGAGCTCGACGGCGTCGTGATCGGTCGAGACCTCACCGGCCTGCAGGGTGGCGACCCAGGCGGCGAGTCCCGGGCCATCGGGGTTGGGATCGATCGTGAGATAGTCGTGGACGAGCCGACTCAGGGCGCCGAGGTTCTGCCGGCGTTCGACCTCGGCCGGATTGATCGTCTCGTCGTCGGTGAGGTCGATAACCTGCTCGTCGTCGTCGAGCGAATCCGTGGGCCCGAGGCGATCGAACCCGAGCGAGTGGTCGAGATCGGCAACGGCTCGGACGAGATCGATCCCGGGTCGGGCCAGTTCCCGGAGCTTCGCCTTGACTTCTTGGCTGGCCAGCGGGCCGGCACCGCCCCGGACCCGCACCGGAATTCCGGCGGCGACGAGCGCCTGTTCGATCGGGACGAGCTGGGCGTTGGTCCGGACCAGCACCGCCTGCCGGGACCAGGCCTCACCGACAGAGTGGGCGGCCCGAACGGTGGCGGCGATCCCGTCGGCTTCGGCTTCCTCGCTGGGATAGCCGACGATATCGGGGACCGCACCGTCGGCTCGGTGCGGTACGAGACGCCCGTCGGTGCCCGTGAGCGCGGCAGCGGCGGCGGTGAGGATCTGGGGCGTCGAGCGGTAGTTGTCGTCGAGCTTGATCACGGTGGCGTTGCGTTCGCGCTTGGCGAAGTTGCGGAGGAGGTCGGGATCGGCGCCGTTCCAGCCATAGATGGCCTGATTCGGATCGCCGACGACGAAGAGGTCGTCGCTGCGTCCACGCCAGGCCTTCAACAGCTCGAACTGGAGCGGGTTGACGTCTTGGAACTCGTCGACGTAGAGGTGGCGGTGACGCCAACGGACGGCCGCCGCGTAGTCGGGATCGACCAGCAGGTCTCGCAGCGCCAGCGTGAGGAGGTCGTCGAAGTCGACCACGCGCCGTTGGCGCTTCTCCTGCGCGAAACGATGGAGGATCTCGGCCATGTCGGCCGGCGGGATCGGGGGCGTGCGGCCGGCGAGGCCGGCGGCGGTGGCGTAGTCGGCCGGTTCGACCAGACGCGCTCGGGCCCATTCGATCTCGCTGACCACGTCCATCGGCTCGATGCCGCGGCGGCGACCCAGCAATTGGCTGACCATCCGGTACTTGCGGTCGAGCATGGCCGGCGGCGTGATGCCCCGCTCGTCCCAGCGCTGACGGAGCTGGGTGAGGGCGATGCCGTGGAACGTGCCGGCCACGACGTCGTCGCGAAGACCGAGCTGGCGAAGGCGGCCCCGCATCTCGCCGGCCGCCTTGCGCGTGAAGGTGAGTGCCAACACGCGGCGAGGATCGGTCTCGCCCTCGAGCACGCGATAGGCGATGCGGCGGGTGAGCACCCGCGTCTTGCCCGAACCGGCTCCGGCCAGGACGACGAGCGGACCACCGGAGGTGGTCACGGCCCGCTGCTGGCGTTCGTTCAGTCCGTCGAGAAGGCGTGCTCCACTCACGACGATCGACCTTACTCCGGGGCTGTGACGCTCACCCCGGTTCGACGGCGTGGCGCCCGGCCCGGCGCTACGGTGGAAGCGATGGCGTATCCGAAGAGTCAG
This sequence comes from uncultured Acidimicrobiales bacterium, assembly GCA_963700755.1. Classification (GTDB taxonomy): domain Bacteria; phylum Actinomycetota; class Acidimicrobiia; order Acidimicrobiales; family SZUA-35; genus JBBQUN01. The sequence continues at coordinate 314,700 of CAVOYW010000008.1, read as the reverse complement.
CTGCACAGCACCGAGGAGGTCGTGCTCGACCTCCGCCCCCACTGGTGGTTCTTCAGCCGCCAGGTGCTCGCGCTGCTCATCACCGTCGGGATCGGGATCCTGTCCCTGGCCTTCGGATGGCCCAAGGAGATCGGCTGGGTGGTGGCCGTGCTGATCGTGGCCGCCGTCGGGTGGTTCGGCCTGCGCTACCTCAAGTGGACAACGACCAATTTCGTGATCACCACCGACCGCCTCATCAGCCGAAGCGGCATCCTCAGCCGGTCCGGGGTCGAGATCCCGCTCGAACGGATCAACACCGTCTTCTTCGCTCAGACCATCTTCGAGCGTCTGATCGGTTCGGGCGACCTGCGGATCGAGTCGGCCGGTGAGATGGGCACATCGAGGTTCAGCGACATCCGTCGTCCGCTCGACGTGCAGAACGAGATCTACCGTCAGATGGAGAACAACGAGAATCGCAAGTACGACCGTGTGGGACAGGGGATGCCCGGCAAGCAGCCCGTTGCGGAGTCGCTCGCCGATCAGATCGAACGACTCGCCGACCTGCGAGACAAGGGCCTTCTGACCGACTCCGAGTTCGAACTGAAGAAGGCCGACCTCCTGCGGCGGATGTGAGCACGCGCGTCGACGGGCTGCGGATCGTCAGCCTCGTTCCCTCGATCACCGAGACGCTGCGTCACTGGGGTCACGACCCCATCGCCTGCACCCGGTTCTGCGAACAGCCCGACCTGGCCACGGTCGGAGGAACCAAGAATCCCGACCTCGAGGCCATCGCCGAACTCGGACCCGACGTGGTGATGTTCGATCGTGAGGAGAACCGGAGAGAGGACGCCGAGGCCATCGAACGACTCGGGATCGAGGTCTTCGTGACCGACGTCCGTTCCCTCGATGATGTGCGGTTCGAACTCGACCGTCTGGCCGACCGGCTCGGACTGAGGTCGCAGACCGCCGACTGGCCCGATTGGGGACCGATCCCCGCACCGCGGCGTCGGGCGTTCGTCCCGATCTGGCGGCGACCCTGGATGACCATCGGCGCAGCCACCTACGGATCGTCGTTCCTCGCCGTGCTCGGTGTCGAGAACGCCTACGCCGATCTCGGCGGCGATGCCTATCCCGAGGTCTCGCTCGACGAGGTCCGGACTCGACGGGTCGATATCGTCCTCGCCCCGTCCGAACCCTACGTGTTCACCCCGGAGCACCTGGCCGAGTTGTCGATCGTCGCGCCGGTGGTGGAGATCGACGGGCAAGACCTCTTCTGGTGGGGGTCGCGCACGCCGGCGGCGCTCGATCGCCTGCGATCGTTGATCGATTCGTTCTGAGCGTCCGACCGAGGTCGGCCCGGCCGCTCGGCGCAGAAGCGGTCGAACCCGGCTCTCGACAGGCCCCCGGCCACCCCCAGGACCGCCCGATCGATCGGGGGATACACCCGATTCGCCGGAGCCGGGACTCGTTCATGGTGATGGTCATGACCACCGCAACGATTCGCACCGACACACTTCCCGCCCGTGACGAGAGCTCGACGGTTCCCGTCGTCGGCCGGGGATGGCACCCCGATCCGATGGAGATCCACAAGCTCCGGTGGCACGACGGGACCGAATGGACCAACCACGTCACGCACTACGGACCCGTCCCCTGCCGCCACTGCACGGCCTGAACGGGGCGATTCGACGAAGCTCGTCGCGATGGCCACGAATGCGGGTCGACGGTGTCGCCGAGGAAGACGACGCCGGTAGGTTTCCGCCTCATGGACAAGCCCCCCGCCACGCAGTATTCGATCTCGATCCGGGTCACGCTCAAGAACGTGCCCGGCGTCCTCGGCCATCTGGCAACGGCGATCGGTGATGCGGGCGGCAACATCTTCGCCGTCGACAGCTTCGAGGCCCGAGGCCCGGTGGTCAACCGGTCGATGGTCATCAACTGCCGTGACGAAGCCCACCAACGGCAGATCGCCGAGGTCGTCGCCAACACCGAGGGCGTGACCCTGCACGAGTGGCACGATCGCACCTTCGCCATGCACGAGGGGGGCAAGATCGAGGTGCTGGCGCTGTTCCCGGTGGCCGACATCGACGACCTGTCGATGGCGTACACCCCGGGGGTGGCCCGGGTGTGCCGGGCGATCGCCGAGGACGAGACGAAGGCCGACGAGTACACGATCCGCAAGAACACCGTGGCCATCGTCTCCGACGGCACGGCGGTGCTCGGCTTGGGCAACATCGGACCCAAGGCGGCAATGCCCGTGATGGAGGGCAAAGCTCTGCTGTTCAAGGAGTTCGGCAACGTCGATGCGTTCCCGATCTGTCTCGACGTGTCCTCCCCCGAGGAGATCGTCGAAACCGTCGTCCGCCTGGCACCGACGTTCGGCGGCATCAATCTCGAGGACATCGCGGCGCCCGGTGCCTTCTACGTCGAGGAGGAGCTGAAGAAGCGTCTCGACATCCCGGTGTTCCACGACGACCAACACGGCACGGCGGTGGTCACCCTGGCGGCGCTCGAGAACGCCCTCCGGATCACCGGCAAACACATGGAGGACCTGGCCATCGTGATCTCGGGGGTCGGGGCCGCCGGGGTCGCGATCGGCAAGATCCTCCTCGGCGCAGGCGCCACCAACATCATCGGCGTCGACAGCACCGGAGCCGTCCACGAGGGACGCACCGACCTGAACTCCTGGAAGCAGTGGTTCGCCGAGAACACCAACCCGTCGAATCGGCACGGCTCGATCTCCGACGTCATCGCCGGGGCGGACGTGTTCATCGGCGTCAGCGCCCCCGACGTCTTGACCGTCGACGACATCAAGGCGATGGCGTCCGATCCGATCGTGTTCGCCATGGCCAATCCCGACCCCGAGATCCGGCCCGAACTGGTCGGCGACCTCGTTCGGGTGCTGGGCACCGGTCGCAGCGACTATCCCAACCAGATCAACAACGTGCTGGCCTTCCCCGGTATCTTCCGGGGCGCGCTCGATGCACGGGCCACCGACATCACCGAGAACATGAAGCTGGCTGCCGCCAAGGCGATCGCCGATTCGGTCGGCGACGACGAACTCTGCGAGACGTTCATCATGCCGCCGGTGTTCGACAAGTCGGTGTCCGAACGGGTGGCCGCCGCGGTTGCCGCGGCCGCTGTCGCCGACGGGGTCTGTCGACCGTGAATCGGGCTCGGCGGCGCGATCCGTCCGGGCGACTCGATCGAGCTGGCGCCGCCACGAGGCCGCCTGTCCCGCTGGTTCGGGTCTGACGCGTCCGGTAGCGTCGGCCAATGGCCATCGATGTGACTCCCACCGGGCAGGCGTGTGGCGCATTCGTTCGCGGGATCGACCTCTCCGCCGAGCTCGATCCGCCGACGGTGGCCGAGATCCGGTCGGCCTGGCTCGAGCACCACGTGCTGGTGTTCCCCGATCAGCCCATGACCGACGACGATCTCGAACGGTTCACGCTCTGCTTCGGCCCGTTCGGCGACGATCCCTACATCGCCCCCATCCCCGGACGTGATCACGTCATCGCCGTCGAACGTCGGGCCGACGAGACCGCGCCTCTCTTCGCCGAGAACTGGCACAGCGACTGGAGCTTCCAGGCTCGTCCGCCCTCGGGCACGTGTCTGCGGGCCGTCATCGTGCCCCCCGTCGGGGGCGACACCCTGTACGCCAACCAGCACGCGGCGCTCGATGCCATGCCGGCCGAGCTCCGCGGCCGGCTCGAGGGCAAGCTGGCCATCCACTCGGCTCGTGGCGGCTACGCCCCCGACGGCACCTACGGGTTCGACGACCAGGCCGGTGGACGGTCGATGGCCATCCGGCCATCCGACACTGCGCTCGCCACTCAGCTCCATCCGATCATCCGGGCCCACCCCGAAACCGGTCGCCTCGGGATCTTCAGCTGCATCGGCTACATCATCGGGATCGACGGCATGCCCGACGACGAAGCGCGGGCCCTGCTGTTCGATCTCTCTGCGTGGCAGACCCGCGACGAGTTCGTCTACACCCATCGCTGGGCTCCCGACATGCTCGTCATGTGGGACAACCGTTCGGTGCTGCACCGGGCCACGGGCGGCTACGACGGTCACGATCGCCGGCTCCACCGCACCACCATCGGCGCCGTCTGAGCACGGTGGCGGGGGTCGCGTTCCCCGCCCCGAACACAACCGAGGAGGCACCGTACGCCGGTGCGGGCGAAGGCTCCTCGTTCTTCGGGAAGCGACGCAGCCCCCTCGCTTGCTCGATCAAGCGGCTCGGCGAGCGCCGGGTCGCGCCGGGCCGGGTCGTGTAGGCGGTTGCGTCAGGGGACGTACCTGGTCTTCGACGTGCTGGTCCTCGGCGCTCTCGGGTCGTTTACGAGCGCCTCGGCGACGGACGTGGCGCTCAGGCTCTCGAAATCGGGGGATGGGGGTGGGGTGGGGCGGGGGAAGGGAGGCCGGTCAGGTCAGGGCGGCGATGGCGTCGGCGACGGCCAGGGTCCTTCGGGCGATCTCGACGTGGAGGTTCTCGATCATCTTGCCGTCGACCGTGATCACACCCCTGCCGGCCGCCGTGCCCTCGTCGAAGGCAGCGATGACCCGGCGGGCGTGCTCGACCTCGTCGTCGGAGGGTGCCCAGAGCTCGTTGGTCGGCTCGACCTGACTGGGGTGTACGAGTGTCTTGCCGTCGAAACCCATCTCGAGGCCGTCGGTCGCCTCGATCCGGAAGCCCTCGTCGTCGCGAACGTCGTTGTAGACGCCATCCAGGATTGCCTTCCCGGCCTCTCGTGCGGCCAGCAGGGCGGAGGCCAGATGGGAGCGGATCGGACCACGGCCCGGGACCATCTGGGCCCGCAGCTCGCGGTAGAGGTCGTTGGTGCCCATCACGAGCACCTCGACCCGGGGATGGGCAGCGATGGAGCGTGCATCGAGGATCGCAGTCGGTGTCTCGATCATCGCCCAGATGCGCATCCCGGCCGGGGCGCCGGCGGCATCGAGTGCCGCAGAGATCTCGTCGACATACGCGGCCGACCCGACCTTGGGGATGACGACGGCCGCAGCACCGGACGTGGCCGCAGCCGCGACGTCGGCAGCTCCCCACGGCGTGTCGAGCCCGTTACAGCGGATCGTGACCTCTCGATGCCCGTACTCGCCGGAGCGGGCCGCGGCGACGGCCTGGGTCCGGGCCTCGTCCTTGGCATCGGGGGCAACCGCGTCTTCGAGGTCGAAGATCAGCGCGTCGCAAGGAATCGTCTTGGCCTTCTCGAGGGCCCGGGCGTTGGCAGCTGGCATGTAGAGCACGCTGCGGCGGGGTTTCAGGGTTTGAGGCGTGGCGTCCGACCGGGACGCAGCGGCGGTGGTGTCGGCCATGGTCGTGCTCTTTCAGAATCCGTAGGTCGAGGCGAGTTCGGGGTCGCGTTCGGACAATCGGCGGGCCAGTTCGACGATGACGTGGCACTGCTTGACCGAGGCGTCGTCCTCCATCTTGCCGTCGAGCATGATGGCTCCGGTGCCGTCGCCCATGGCTTCGATGACCCGCTGGGCGTGGGCGACGTCCGCCGGGTCGGGTGAGAACACCTTCTTGGCGATGTCGATCTGGACCGGGTGCAGGCTCCAGGCACCGACGCAGCCGAGCAGGTAGGCATTGCGGAACTGGTCTTCGCAGGCGACGGTGTCCTTGATGTCACCGAAGGGTCCGTAGAAGGGCAGGATGCCGTGCATCACGCAGGCATCGACCATGCGTGCGATCGTGTAGTGCCACAGATCCTGCTGGTAGGTGGTGCGAGCCTCAGTGATGTCGTCACCGGTCGGATCCTCTCGGACGAGATACCCGGGATGTCCGCCACCGACACGTGTCGTCTTCATGCGACGGTTGGCGGCGAGATCGGCCGGACCCAACGACAGGCCCTGCATGCGGGGGGAGGCACCGCAGATCGCCTCGACGTTGGCCACGCCGCGGGCCGTTTCGAGGATGGCGTGGACCAGCAGGGGTCGGGTCAGTCCGGCCTTGGCCTCGAGCTGGGCGAGCAGCCGGTCGACGTAGTGGATGTCCTCGGGTCCTTCGACCTTCGGGATCATGATGACGTCGAGCTTGTCGCCGATCTCGGTGACCAGGGTGGTGAGGTCGTCGAGGGCCCATGGCGAATCGAGCGAGTTGACCCGGGTCCAGAGCTGGGTGGAGCCCATGTCGACGGACTTGCCGACTTGCACGAGGCCGGCCCGGGCTGCTTCCTTGTCGGATGCTGGAACGCCGTCTTCGAGATTTCCGAGGAGGATGTCGACCTTCGGGGCGATCTCGGGGACCTTCGCCACCATCTTGTCGTTGGACGGCGGGAAGAAATGGATCATCCGCGAGGGGGCGAACGGGATCTCGGTGACGGGGGCCGGGGCCCCCACCGCGAGGGGTTTGAAGAAATCCTTGGGGCTACGCACGTGTCGCAGGGTAGAAGGAAAGCACGCTCGGGTCGAACGTGGATCGCGCCACGCCGGAGCGTTCAGTTCGCCGGGGGGTCGAAGCGTCGGGCGAAGGTGAACGCGAGTTCGCTCGGGCCCTCGGCCGCCAGCCGTTCCAGCCTGGCCCGGCCCTCGGCGGCCGTCGGCCGTTCACCGGCGGGAATCCACCACATCACCAGCACGGGGAGCCCGGTGGGTTTGGTGAACCACTCTCGACGGCGCTTGACGTAGGGGCCATGTGCGGACTGGTAGGTGTAGGCCTTCAGGGCGTCGACCGACTCCCAGACCGACAGGTTGATGAGCAGCTCGTCGTCGTCGAAGATGCGCAGGTCGGTGAGGTTCCCCGTGGTGTCGTCCTGGAGTCGCCAGACGAATCCGGGCGCACGGTCGGCGAGGGCGTTGATCTCGTCGAGCGCAGCCATGAACTCGGCCATGACGGGACTGTCGGTGGGACCCTTGGCCCGGGCGATGTTGCACTGGGCGAGGTGCCACGCACGCTTCGCCGATTGCGGGACACCGGGGCCGCTGGTGGCGTCGTCGGACATGGTGTCCAGTGTGCCAGGCGGGTCGGGGTCGTCGGACCGGGATCAGGCCGACAAGTCCACCAGTCGACCGATCAGCTCGTCGTGGACCCCTGCGGCCACGCCCAGGGACAGGACGGCGAGGGTTCCGCCCCCGATCAGCAGCATGAGGGGCCGGGCCGGCAGGGTGACCGGATCCGGGATCAGATGCAGGACCGCGCCGGCGGCGATGATCGGTGCCCCGACCCCGACCAGATACACCGCCGTCAGTGCGAACCCGGTTGGTCCACGGGTGGGGAGGTCGTCGAGGAGTGAGCCGAACTGGGCGCCGACGCAGGGCTCCCAGAGGGCCGATGCGGCAACCCCGACCAGGAACCCGCCGAGCCCCGAAACGACGTCGAGCCGCCGGACGACCGGCAGGACGATCATGACGAGGCCGACGGCCAGGAGGCCGGCGATGGTCGCACGGTCGAACGCCTCGACATGACCGGCGAACCGGAGCCAAGCGAACACGATCATCGCCGCGGCGAAGCCGAGCAGTCCGGGTGTCGACTCCTGACGGGAGGCAAGACCGACCGCGGCGCCCGGAACGAGGACCACGAGCGAGCAGGGCAGCAGGGCCGACTCGAAACCTTCGAGGAGAAGCGGGATCAACCGGCTGCACCCCCCTCGTCGGTCGGGCTCGGGACGAGCGGCGGCTCGCCCGGGCCATTCGCAAGCAGCCAGTCGACCGTGGCCGTCAGTTCGTCGTATGCACCTTCGCCGACGTGATCGAATCGGATCTGGCCGTTCTGATCGATGACGTACGTACGCGGCCAGAACCGGCGGCTGCCCTGCCAGGATCGGAACAACGCCTTGTCGGTGTCGAGCGCGATGGGCCACGTGACCCCGAGGTCCTGCGCCGCTCGGGCCACGGCGGCCGGATCTTCCTCTCGTTCGAACTCCGGAGAGTGGACACCGATGATCTCGAGACCCCGCGGACGAGCGTCGGCGTAGATCGCCTGGAGGTACGGGATCGTGTTCGTGCAGTTGAAGCAGCTGAACGTCCAGAACTGCACGATGCGAACCGTTCCGTCGAAATCGTCGAACGTCGCTGCGTCGGTCTGCAACCAGCCATCGACCGGGACGAGCTCGGGAACGGGCCCGAGGAAGGGTGGGGCCTCGGTTGGTGCCACGTCGGTGTCCTGCTCGGCGATCGACCGGCCATCGCCGCTCGAGCCGCCGAGCATCCCGCCGGTCACCGAAGCCACGGCGTCGGCGCCACCGTCGTCGGTGAGGGTGGCCCCGACGAGTCCCAGCGCAGCCAACGCCCCCAGGACGACGGCCACGACGGCCCCCCGGCTCACGGTCGTGTCCGATCGGGGGGCGGCGGTCGGCCGGGCGCGGGTGGGGCGGAGCGGGCTCGATGGGCGGATGGCGAGGAGGACGGGGAGCTGGGGGTGTCTCGACGCGTCATGACGGGGGAACCTCGACCGCTTCTGGCTGCACCACCCGTCGCATCGGGAGGTGGGGGATGCCGTCTTCGACGAACTCGGGTCCGCTGATTTCGTAGCCCAGTCCCTCGTAGAACGAGCGGAGATGACTCTGTCCGTCGAGCACGGTCGTGGTGGAACCCGTGTGGCGGTGGGCGCATTCCATGACCTGCCGGCCGAGTTGGCGGCCGCGCTGGTCAGCGCGGGTCGCGACCCGCCCGATCCGGAGACCCTCGGGGTCGCTGAGGATTCGCAGGGCCACCCGAGGGCCCTGCTCGTCGTCGAGCCAGAGGTGGCGGGTCGTCGGAAGGAGGTCACGTCCGTCGAGCTCGGGGTATGGGCATTGCTGCTCGACCACGAACACGTCGACCCGCAGGCGGAGCAGGGCGTAGAGCTCGCTCGTCGTGAGGTCGGGGCCCGCGACGAGGTGGAACGACGGGTCCTGATCCGGAGCGGGGGTCGACACGGGCGCCATTGTCGCCCATGGCGCCGGCCGGGCGGTGGCAGCACCCCGATCGCCGGCGTCAGGCATGACAACGACGGCGATCGCTGTTAGCAACAGACCGTGAACGACGATGCTCCAAACCCGTTGACCGAATCCTCCGACCCCGATGGCGTTCCTGGCGCATGGGCCCACAACGGCGAGGTCCGTCTGTGGTGGCAGCGCTTCGAAGGTCGGCCCGGGTCGACACCATTGCTGTTGATCAATGGTCTCGGATCACCTTCGGTCGCCTATCAGCGGGGCTTCGTCCAAGAACTGCTCGACGCCGGGTTCGACGTCGTGCGCTTCGACAATCGTGATCTGGGCCGCTCCTCGCGTATCGATCCGACCCTCGACGACCCGATCTACACCGCCATCGACATGGCCAACGATGCGGTCGCCGTGCTCGATGCCGTCGGATGGGAGCGGGCCGTCGTGTTCGGCCAGTCGATGGGAGGCATGATCGCCCAGCAACTGGCCATCGATCACCCCGAACGGGTCAGCCATCTGGTTTCGCTCATGTCGTCCACCGGCAACCGATCCGTCGGTCGTCCCAGCGAATCGGCCCGGGCCGGACTCCTTGCCGTTCCGCCGGCGGATCGAGACGGGTGGATCGCCCACCGGGTCGACACCGAGCGGTTCTGGGCCTCGCCGGGGTTCTGGGATCCCGACTGGGTGGCGGCCAAGGGCGCAGAGATGTTCGACCACGGCATCGATCCGGCCGGAACGGCCCGCCAGTATCGAGCGGTCATGGCCAGTCCGCAGCGCGACGAGGCGCTCGGGTCGCTCTCGGTGCCAACGCTGGTCATCCACGGTTCGGCCGACACACTGATCGACCCGAGCGGCGGCCGGCACACGGCGTCCTGTGTCCCGGGCTCCCGCTACATCGAGATCGAGGGAATGGGTCACGATCTCCCGCCGGCGCTGTGGCCTCGGCTCTCCTCCGAGGTGGCCACGTTCATCCGGTGACCGGCGCCGCCGGTTCGCCGCCGGCCAAGTGGCAACTTGGGCTTTGCCCGATCGATCTTCTACGTTGACGACGACGTCGAGAGCGAAGTGGGAGCGAAGTCCATGGGTCCGTTGCAGGGTGTCAAGATCATCGAATTGGCCGGGATCGGCCCGGGGCCGTTCGCCGGCATGATGCTGGCCGACATGGGGGCCGAGGTGATTCGCGTCGACCGGTCCGCGTCGGTCACCGGCGCCGACCCCGCCGACCCGCCCAAGGATGCGCTGGCCCGCGGCCGTCGGTCGATCGGTGTCGACCTGAAGAACCCTGCGGCCGTCGAGGCCGTGCTCACGATGATCGAGCAGTCCGATGCCCTGATCGAGGGCTTCCGGCCCGGTGTCACCGAACGGCTCGGCCTCGGGCCCGACGTCTGCCTGGCCCGAAACCCGAAGCTGGTCTACGGCCGGATGACCGGTTGGGGACAGGTCGGCCCCTACTCGCACGCTGCCGGCCACGACATCAACTACATCGCGCTCGCCGGAGCCCTCGAACCCATCGGTCGGGCCGGGCAGGCCCCCGTGCCCCCGCTCAACCTCGTCGGTGATTTCGGTGGCGGTGGCATGCTGCTCGCCTTCGGGATCGCCTGCGGTATCGTCTCGGCCCGCCAATCGGGCGAGGGGCAGGTCGTCGACGCCGCCATGGTCGATGGCGCCGCTGCGCTCATGAACATGTTCTGGGGCATGCGGGCGAGCGGGTTCTGGAAGGACGAGCGGGGGACCAACATGCTCGACACCGGCGCTCCCTTCTACGACGTCTACGAAACCGCCGACGGGCGGTACGTCTCGATCGGTTCGATCGAACCGCAGTTCTACGCCGAGTTGTTGAAGCTGTCGGGTCTCGGCGACGACCCGGACTTCCCACCCCAGCACACCCGTGACCGCTGGCCCGAAATGAAGCAGACGGTCGCCGAGCTGTTCAAGACCAAGACCCGGGACGAGTGGTGCGAGATCATGGAGCACTCCGACGTGTGCTTCGCTCCCGTGCTGTCGATGGACGAGGCGACCCGCCACCCTCACAACGTCGAGCGGGGAACGTTCGTCGAGGTGGCGGGGCTCACCCAGGCCGGGCCGGCGCCTCGCTTCTCCAAGACTCCGCCGTCGTTGCCGACGCCGCCCGCTCACCCCGGCCAGCACACCGACGACGTGCTCGGCTCGTTCGGCTTCGATGCCGATGCGATCGCGGCGTTGCGGTCCGACGGAGCCGTCGCCTGAGTCGGCCCAGCCGGAGCGCCCCGGCCTAGTCTTGGGCGAATGTCGACCCTGGTGTGTTTCCATGCTCATCCCGACGACGAGGCCATCGGCACCGGCGGTCTGATGCTCAAGGCTGCAGCCGCTGGCCACCGGGTCGTGCTGGTGACGGCGACCAACGGCGAGCAGGGCGAACCCCAGCCCGGGGTCCTGACCGACGGCGAGACCCTCGCCGAGCGACGATTGGTCGAACTCACCCGGTCGTCAGAGATCCTCGGGGCCGAACTCGTGCTCCTGGGTTACGAGGACTCCGGCATGATCGGTGAGCCGGCCAACGACAACCCGGCCTGCTTCTGGCAGGTCGATGTCGAGGTCGCGGCCGGGCGCCTGGCCGACATCCTTCGTGAGGTCGATGCCGACGTCCTGACGATCTACGACGCTCATGGGCTCTACGGGCACCCGGATCACATCCAGGTCCACCGTGTCGGTCGGCGGGCCGCCGAACTCGCCGACCTCGATCACGTCTACATGGGCACCGTCAACCGGGATCGCGCCCGAGCCGGGTTCGCCGCCATGCGCCAGTCGATGCCCGAGCAGCCCGACGGACTCGAGGAGGAGTTCAGCGAGGAGCAGTTCGAGGCCTTCGGGATGATCGAGAACGATCTCGTCTACGAGATCGACGTGACCTTCCACATCGACGACAAGCGCCGGGCCCTGTCGATGCATCGCTCACAGGTCTCACCCGACGACTTCTTCATGTCGATGCCACCCGAGGCCTTCACCGCGATGTTCGGCTACGAGAGCTACGGCATTCCCGATGTGGCCGACACCGGAGGACCTCAGCGGGTCGACCTGCTTCCCGGACTCTGAGCGGCGGCAGCCAACCCGACCGTCAGACGAAGTCGGCCTCGTCGAATCCTCCGAGCTCGCCGGCCCCCCGGAAGACGTGGGCCACGCCATCGGAACGCACGAGGATGGCCGGCCCGGTGAACGTTCCCTCGGGCCCCGAGATCATGAGGTCGTACGGTGACAGATCGAGGTGTTCGGTTCCCCGCGACTTCACCACGAGTTCCCAGTCGAGATCGGGGCTCTCGGGCCGACGCACCACCAGGAGGTCGCCGCCGACGAGCGGGATCTCGCGCCCCGACGCCCCCAAGTGCTCGACGTAGAACTGGCGATGCTTCACCGCTCGACTCTATTGAATCGAGCTGCTCGGTATCGGACCGAGCTGCTGCGCAGCTCCGGCTTCGCCGATCCGAGTTGGGTGTTCGGCCCGCGCCGGTTCGTCGCTCCGGTCCCATTGACGCACCGGCCCCGAATCGGGCCAATACCATCGGGTGGTGTCGTTCGGCCAGATCCACCTCGTGTTCGCCTGGGTCGTGATCGTTGCCAACGGCGTCGCCGGGGTGTGGGCACTGGCCGCCCACTGGAGGGAATCACTGCGGCTGCGTGCGCTGTGGATCTTCACCGCCGTGGCGCAGATCGCGATCGGCATCCAGGTCCTGCTCGGCGTGCTCGCCATGAATCTCGAAGACCGTGAGATCAGCCAGTTCCACATGTTCTACGGGTTCGTGGGCTTCGCCTCGGTCGGCATCATCTACAGCTACCGCCAGCAGATGGAGGAATCGAAATACCTGCTCTACGGCGGTGGCGGCTTGTTCCTGATGGGGATCGGGCTGCGGGCCGTGGTGGTCGGTCTGCGCTGAGCGCAGACCGACCCGCCGTTCAGATCGAACCTCCGCTCACATGGCGTCGGCGATACCCAGCTCGGCGAATCCCTTGGCTTCGTAGTTGGTACGGAACATGTCGCGCAGCTTGGTCGCCGTCTCGTCGTAGGCCTCGGGATCGGCCCAGCTGTTGCGCGGGTTGAGGATCTCGCTCGGCACCCCGGGACAGCTCACCGGCATGCGGAGGCCGAGGATCGGTTGGGTCTCGGTCTCGACGGCGCTCAGGGTGCCGTCGAGTGCAGCGTTGAGCAGTGCGCGGGTGTGTTTGAGCGACATCCTCGATCCCACGCCGTAGCCGCCACCGGTCCAGCCGGTGTTGAGCAAAACACACCGGGCCTGATGCTTTTCCATCCGTTCCGCCAGCAGTTCGGCGTAGACCGACGGCTTCTGCGACATGAACGCAGCACCGAAACAGGCCGAGAAGGTGGCCTGCGGTTCGGTCACGCCGACCTCGGTGCCCGCGAGTTTCGAGGTGAAGCCCGTGACGAAGTGATACATGACCTCGGACGAGTCGAGGATCGAGATCGGAGGGAGCACGCCGAACGCATCGGCGGTGAGCAGCACGATGGTCTCGGGGTGCGGGCCCCGAGCGCCTTCGGCGACACCGGGATTGCAGCTCAGGGGATAGGCGAAGCGGGTGTTCTCGGTCAAGGAGTCGTCGGCCAGATCGAGTTCCTGCGGGTCGGTGTCCTCGAGTGCGCGTCCCGCCAGCGGGGGAACGTTCTCGATCATGGTGCCCTTCATCGACATGGCCGCGGCGATCACCGGCTCGTTTTCCTTGTCGAGGTCGATGAGCTTGGCGTAGCAGCCATCCTCGAAGTTCGAGATGCCGCCCTCGGTCCACACGTGCTCGTCGTCACCGATGAGCAGTCGGTCGGGGTCGGCCGACAGCGTGGTCTTACCCGTTCCCGACAGACCGAACAGGATCGCTGAGTCTCCGTTCGGGCCGACGTTTGCCGAGCAATGCATCGAGAGCTGGCCCTTGGCCGGCAGGACGTAGTTCATCAGGGTGAACATGGTCTTCTTGTTGACACCGCAGTAGTCGGCTCGCCCGAGTACGAGTGCGACACGATTCACGATGTCGATGATGACGGCCCGCTTCGAGACCGTTCCGTCGTGCTCCGGGTCGCATTCGAACGACGGCACGTTGAGCAGCGTCCACCCGGTTTCGGCCCTGTCGGCGTCGTTGCGGACGTCTTTCGGGAACATGATGTTGCAGAAGTAGGCGTGCGACGCGTACTCGCCGACGAAGCGGTAGGCCTCGGCGAAACCGGGGTCGGTGCCGCAGAAGACGTCGGTGGCATACAGCCGGGCCTGCCTGGTGTTGAGATGATCGATCACCCGCGGCAACAGCGCGTCGAAGGCCGCCGGATCGAATTGTTTGAAGTCGTTCTTCCACCAGACGGTGTCGACGATCTCGGGGCGTGCCACGGCGAAGGTGTCCTGTACGGGCCGACCCGTACAGGTCGGATCGGTGTAGTAGACGAGTGGGCCGTCCACGCCGAACTTGGTGGCGAACGCCTTCTGCGCATCGTCGGGTCCATCGAGGTGGGTGCGGCCCCGGTCGTTGGCGATCGCCTCGTGGAAGAGGTCGTCCTGACCCAATCCGAATCGGAGGTCGATGCCTTTCAGCCCGAACTTCGCTTCGAGTTCGCTGGCTACATCGGCAGTGGTGCGATTTACGGACAAGGTTTCATCTCCGACGTCGTTGGCGGTTGATCGTGTTGCTCGAGCGGGCGGTTTGGTGGTGGCCGGGTGCGGAAGGCGAATCGCCGAACCGAAGGCAGGTCAGTCCTCGGTCAACCAGGCCGGTGTCCCCATGTCGACCTCGGATCCGAGACGGACATGGATGGCCTGCTCGTGTTCGTTGAGATCGAAGTTGACCCGCTGGCCGGGGCGAAGCATGCGAAAGACCGAGTTGCGGAGGGCGTCCTCGGCCAGTTCGATCTCGACGAGATCTCCCTCACGGAGGACCACACCGTCCTTGGTCGATGGGTCGTACGACTTGATGACACCCTGCATGGCTCGTGTGTCCTTTGGCGCTTCGGGATCGGCGGTTCGCCGTGCCGTCGCCGAAGCGACGAAACCCCAGGGTAGGACAACGCTGGGGTCCAGCGAAAGGCAGCGGCGCCGATATCGCCACGAGGAATCCCGGCCATCGGTCATCGGGATCAACCGGCGGGAGTCCGTGGACCAGGCCCCGATTCCGAGCAGACTGGATCGGTCATGAGTCACCGCTCCCCGACGGACCCGATCGGATTCCGGGAACTGAGCCAGATCGAGGTCACGCGCCTCAACGGCGTCGGCGACAAGAAGGCCAAGGGGCTCGAGGCGCTCGAGATCCACACGGTGCTCGATCTGCTGACCCACTATCCCCGCCGCTATCTCGACCGCACCCGGGAAGCGAAGATCGCCGACCTGGTGGAAGGAGAGGAAGCCAGCGTCTTCGTCACCGTCCGGTCGACCACCGCTCGCCGCATCAGGGGCAATCGCACGATGGTGACCTCGACGGTCACCGACGGTCAGTCGATCCTCAAACTCACCTTCTTCAATCAGCACTGGCGGGTCAAGCAGCTGTCGCAAGGACAGGAGGCCGTGGTCTACGGCAAACTCTCGTTCTTCCAGAACCAACGCCAGATGTCGAACCCGGTGGTCGACCTGGTCGGTGATCAGACGGGTCGGATCATTCCCGTCTACCCCCAATCCGAGAAGGCCGGGCTGCACACCTGGGACGTGGCCGGATTCATCGCCGAAGCGCTGCGTCGAACCACCGGACCCGACGCTCGCGGGGTGGTCGACCCGCTCCCGATGGCGATTCTCGATCGTTACGACTTCGTCGATCGCCAGGCCGCGCTCCGGGGTATCCACGAACCCGAAACGATGGCCGAGGCCATGGCGGCCAAGCGGCGGTTGATCTTCGACGAGTTGTTCCGGATGCAGCTGGCGCTGGTCATGCGGAAGCGGGCCATCGAGGCGACCGAGGTCGGGCTCGTGCACATCGTCGACGGACCTCTGCTCGAGCGGTTCTTTCAGGCCCTGCCCTTCCCGCTCACCGGGGCCCAGCATCGAGCGATCGACGAGATCGGGCGTGATCTCACCCGACCGATTCCCATGCACCGTCTGCTCCAGGGCGATGTCGGTGCAGGCAAGACCTTGGTCGCGGTGGCCACGATGTTGGCCGCCATCGACGGAGGCCACCAGGCGGCCTTGATGGCTCCGACCGAGGTCCTGGCCGAGCAACACGCGGCTGGGATCCGTCGCTTGCTCGACGGGCTCACCGTGCCGGCGCCGCAGAGCCTGCTCGGTGATCGCCCGCTCCGGATCGAGCTGCTGTCGAACCGCACCGCCGGAGCCGACCGGAAGCGCATCCTCAACGATCTGGCGGTGGGTGAGGTCGACCTCGTGATCGGGACCCACGCGTTGATCCAGGAAAAGGTGAGGTTCTTCTCGCTCGGGGCCATCGTCATCGACGAACAGCACCGGTTCGGCGTGGAGCAGCGCGCCGCACTGCGCGACAAGTCACTGGGTGATGCGGTCCCCGATGTCCTGGTCATGACGGCGACACCCATTCCCCGGACGGCGGCGATGACGGTCTACGGCGATCTGGACGTCTCGGTCCTCGACGAGCTGCCTCCCGGGCGGACCCCGATCGAGACCCGCTGGGTGAAGGTGCCGGGCTCGCTCGATGCCCCGCCGGGCGAATCGGGATCACTCGATCTCGAAGCGATGTGGATCGAGATCCGGAGCGCCATCGACGACGGGCGCCAGGCCTACGTGGTGTGCCCCTTGATCGACGAGTCCGAGAAGATCGAGGTGGCGTCGGCGGAGACGATCTTCGAACGCCTTCGGTCGACCGAACTCTCGGGTCTCCGAGTCGGTCTGCTGCACGGTCGGATGCCGCCGGCCGACAAGGATCAGACGATGGACGCCTTTCGTGACGGTGATGTCGACGTCCTGGTGGCCACGACGGTCATCGAGGTTGGTGTCGACGTTCCCAACGCGACCGTCATGGTCATCCTCGACGCCGACCGATTCGGGATCGCCCAGCTCCATCAACTCCGGGGTCGAGTCGGGCGGGGTGCACACGCCTCGACGTGTTGGCTGATCGGTGAGGCCACGACGCCCGACGGCGAGGCTCGGCTCGAGGCGTTGGTCGCCAGTACCGACGGTTTCGAGTTGGCCGAGGTCGACCTCGACCTGCGGGGCGAGGGCACGATCCTCGGGGAGCGTCAGAAAGGGCGCAACGACCTGAAGTTGGCCTCGCTGCGCCGCGACCGCGAGACGGTCGTACAGGCTCGACAGGCCGCCATCGAGCTCGTCGACGCGGATCCCGGTCTCGCTCGCAACCCTGCGTTGGCATCCGAACTGGAGCTCTTCCTCGACGAGGCCGACGCCGAGTTCCTCCTGAAGGGTTGATCGACAGGCCGCAGACCACTGATGGCGTCCCGGGCTCGTCGGGCTGTCTTGTCGTCGGGCTGTCTTGTCGTCGGGCTGTCTTGTCGTCGGGCTGTCTTGTCGTCGGGCTGTCGGGCCGTCCCGTCGAGGGTGGGCCTGGCGCATTCCACCCACCCGTCCCCACGAACTCTGGAGCCGAGATCCCGGATTCCGGGGTCGCGTGCTCCAAAGTCGGGGTGTCGGGGTGTCGGGGTGTCGGGGTGTCGGGGTGGCAGGGTGTCGGGGTGGCAGGGGTGGGTGGTCAGGCCGGTTCGGCGTGCCGTCGGGCATCGATCATCATGGCGATCTCCTCGCCGACGGCGCCCGGGCGATGTTGGAGTTCCTGCCAGGTGAACCGCAGGACGACCCAACCGTGCCGTTGGGCCAGGCGATCGCGGCGGCGGTCTTCGGTCATCGCTTGGGTGGTCGAATGCCAACGTCGAGAGTCGGCCTCGATGACCAGCCTTGCGTCGGGCACGGCGACGTCGACGACGCCCCGCATCCCGTCATACCACGGCGGCTGGTATTGCTCCGCGAAGCCTTCGATGTGGTGCGATCCGAGAATCGAGCGCAAGAGACGTTCGATGGGTGTTCTCGTTGCGATCGGTCGGCCAACGAGCAGATCGAGTGTCTCGTTCAGTCGTGCGCTGCCCACTCGGCCACGGCGGACGTAGGCCGATCGGCAGGCGTCAACCTCCCCGAGCGTGCAGAGTCCGGAGGTGACGGCTCGCTCGACGAGGTTCTGGAGCCTGCTCGGCCACAGGAGCGCGGCCAGATCGCACAGGGTTCGCGGCACGGTCGTGACGGTGAGGCCGTTGACGACCGTGAGATCGATCCCGGGGAGGTGGCCGGTGCGGTGGATGCGAAGGAGGTTGTTCGACGGGTGATGGGCCGACAGGGGGGCGACCAGGTCGATGCCCCGATCGCCCGACGAGGTGAGGCCATGGATCCTCGCTGCGGTATGGCGACTCAGCGCCGAGCCGTCGACGGTCCAGACCGCTCGGCGGAGTTCGGTCCGAGGCGTCCGCAGGCCGGCCACGAGGTAGAGGCCTCGACCGACGATCTCGAGGGATCCTCGGTCGACCCGTCGTTGGACACTGCTGGAGCTGAGCCCGATCATCTCGATGAGGTCGGTTCGTCGGCACAGGCCGTCCTGACGGAGTGCTGCCTGCAGGATGAGTTCATCTACTCTCGTTTGCACACGATGACGTTATCTCACGCTCGTGTTCACGGCGTCGCTGCGCCGCGATTCGCACGAACTCTGGAGACGGGATGCCGGTTTCCGGTGCCCCGGCCCCAAAGTTGCCGTGGGCCGTGGGCCGTGGGCCGTGGGCCGTGGGCCGTGGGCCGTGGGCCGTGGGCCGTGGGCCGTGGGCCGTGGGGGCGCGAGGTCAGTAGTCGGTGGGGTCGGACTCGCCGATGACGATGTCCCAGCGGTCGAGGCAGTCCTTGCATCGATAGGGGAGGACATCGCCGGGATCCAGCGGCCCGTCCTCGGGGAACCAACCCAGTGGGTAGCACGTGCCCCCGCAGTCGACGCAGGTGATCTCGAGGTCGGGCATGGGCATGCCGCCACGGTAGTCCGCGGCCGCCCGCTAGGTTCCCGGGGTGCGCATCATTGCCGGGACGGCCCGCGGCCGACGGATCATGGCGCCCGAGGGGCAGGGCACCCGCCCGATCACCGATCGGGCCAAGGAAGCCATCTTCAACATGATCAACAGCCTGGGTGGGGTCGACGACGCGGTGGTGTTCGACCTGTTCGCCGGAAGCGGCTCGTTCGGCCTCGAGAGTCTGAGTCGGGGTGCAGCGAAGGCCGTCTTCGTCGAAGCCGACCGTCACGCGGTGCGCACGCTCGAGCGCAACCTGCACGAACTCGGGTTCGCCGATCGCGCCACGATCCTCGTGATGCCGGTCGAACGGGCCCTTGCGACCATCGGCCACGCCGACGTCGCCTTCTGTGACCCGCCCTACAAACTCGACGTGTGGGAGCAGTTGTTCGCCGGCGTCGACGCCGACCTGCTCGTCGGTCACGCCGAACGGGACATCGTGGTTCCTGACGGCTGGGTCGAGGAACGGCGTCGCAAGTACGGTCGGGCCCGCATCGTGATCGCGTCGCAACGCGGCGCGTGACCGTCGGGTGACCCGGCCCGCCGGGCCGGTCGCTCGGTGCGGAAATCCTCGGCTAGTCTTCGATGAGCGGGTGGAACGCCGTCGCTGTCGACCCTCCGATCGTGGCGGCCTCCGACAAGGAATCCTCATGTCTGTCGCTCTCTACCCCGGCTCGTTCGATCCTGTGCACAACGGCCATGTCCAGGTCATCGAGTCGGTGGCCCCCCTCTTCGAGTCCTTGGTGATCGGTGTCGGTCACAATCCCGAGAAGCCATCGGGCATGTTCACGGCCCTCGAGCGAGCCGAACTCATCGGTCGTGCCACCGATCATCTGCCCAACGTGCGGGTCGAACTCTTCGTCGGGCTCGCCACGGCCGCCGCTCGTGCGCTGGGCGCCGACTGCCTGGTCAAAGGGGTCCGGGGTGCCGGCGACCTCGATGCAGAGCTCCAACAGGCCACCATGAACTCGCTCACCGCCGGGGTGCCGACGCTGTTCGCCCCGGCCATGGGAGAAGCTGCGCTCGTCTCGAGCCGATATGTCCGCGAGATCGCGGCGATGGGTGGCGACGTCAGCAGCGTCGTGCCGCCGGTCGTCGCCGCCCGACTCAACGAGAGGTTCGCATCATGAGCGCATCCGATCACCATTCCCCCGATCCCTACGCGGTCCCCGAAGTCGACGAGATCCTGGCCGACGCCATTGCGATCATCTCGCAGGCCCGACCGATGCCGATGTCGTCGACGGTCAAGGTCAACCGGGACGAACTGCTCGATCTGCTCGAGGAGGCGCAGGCCCGCCTGCCCGAGGAACTGCGAGCGGCCCGATGGCTGCTCAAGGAGCGCGAGGACTTCCTGGCCCAGGCCGAACGCGAACGTGATGAGATCATCGACCAGGCCCGCGACCAGGTGGCCCGGATGATCGAGCGCCAGGAGGTCGTGAAGGCGGCCGATGCCCGGGCGCGTGCCATCGTCGAAGACGCCAAAGCAGAGGCCCGGCAATTGAAGCGGCAGGTCGAGGACTTCTGTGATCAGCGGCTGGCCAGTTTCGAGGTCGTGCTCGAAAAGACCCAACGCACGGTGCAACAGGGTCGCGAGAAGTTGCTCGGCACCTCTGCAGCCGACAAGCTGCCGGCCCCGCCCCCGCCGTCGCCGTCGGACGCTGCAGGTGTCTACGCTGGTCACGACTGAGTCCGTCCGCAACCGCTTCGCTCTGCCGAACGGCACAGCAGGGAGCCACGGCACAGCCGGGAACCAGAGGCAGCTGAGCACGAGGGCAGCTGGAACGGGACAGCTGGAACGGGACAGCAGGGTTGGGACAGCAGGGAAGGGACAGAGCGTGACCAAGCACCGAACCACCCGACACCTCCTGATCAACGTCGTCGAGCTGCGGCGAAGGCTCGGCGAGCGAATGGACGTCGAACTCGACGTCATCCTGCCCCCGCTCGAGGTGCTGGGGAGCCGCCTCGTCGACGACGAGCCGGTGGTCGGGTCGGTCACCATCGACTCGATCGAGCGTGGTGTCTCCATGCTCGGTTCGGTTCGCTTCGCCTGGATCGGGGAGTGTCGTCGTTGCCTCGACGACGTCGGCGGCGTCATGGACAGCCAGATCGACGAGATCTACCAGGTCCACGCCCCGGAGGATTCCGACATCATCGATTTCGACGGCGAGGAGGTCGACCTGCTTCCGCTCGTGCGAGACGCCGTCTTGATCGGTCTGCCACTCGCTCCGCTGTGTCGAGACGACTGCGCCGGACCCGATCCGGAGCGCTACCCGGCCATCTCGGCCGATGCATGGGAGCGCCAGCAGGCCGCTGCGGCAGCAGCGGAACCCGTCCCCGATCCTCGCTGGGCCGCGCTCGGCGACATCGACCTGACCTGAGGGAAGCCCGTGGCCGTGGATGGAATCATCGGCGGGACCGTTATCCTCCGATGTTCGTGCTCACCGGCCGGTGGATGCATCGGATCGAGATCGCTCAGGAAACCCAATGGCCGTTCCCAAGAAGAAGAAGTCCAAGTCCAAGACCCGGAGCCGTCGGGCTTCGAACTGGACGCTCAGCGCTCCGGCGAAGAGCACCTGCCCTCGCTGCTCGGAGTTCAAGCTTCCGCATCGGGTCTGTGGCGCCTGCGGCTGGTACAAGGGTCGCCAGGCCGTCGACGTCGGCTGATCGAACCATGCGTGGTGCCGAGCACCGGCCACGGCCGGCGCTGAACACGTCGATGCCGGGGACGGCATCTTGCGGCTCTGCCTCATGACCGCGGTCATGACTGCCTCATGACCGCAGAGCGGCTTCCCGTCGCCGTCGACGCCATGGGTGGTGACCTCGGACCCTCGGTGATCGTCGCCGGGGCCCGTCGGGCCGTCGAGGAGTTCGGCATCGACGTCCTCCTCGTCGGTGACCCCGACCAGCTCGGGGACACCTCGGGCATGTCGGTCAAGTCGGCGTCCGAAGTCGTCGAAATGGGTGCCGAGCCTGCGTCCAGTGTGCGACGGCTCAAGGACTCCTCGATCGTGCGCGCCGCCGAGGCGGTACGAGACGGCGAGGCCTCGGGCCTGCTCAGCGCGGGCAACACCGGGGCGGCGATGGCCGCATCGCTCCTTCGTATGGGGCGGATCAAGGGGATTTCCCGGCCGGCGATCGCCGTGCCCTTCCCGGTCCTCGGCTCGACTCCGACCACGCTGCTCGATTGCGGGGCCAACGCCGAGTGCCAGCCCGAGTGGATCGTCCAGTTCGCCGAGATGGGCGCGATCTACAACCGGGTGCGGTTCGGAACGCCTCGCCCCCGGGTGGGGATCCTGACCATCGGCGAAGAGGCCGGGAAGGGAAACGACCTGGTCAAGGAGGCCTGCAAGCTGCTCGAAGACGGCTCCTGGGCCGTCGACTGTGGCGCGGACTACATCGGAAACGTCGAAGGTGGCGACCTCATGCGGGGCGTCGCCGACGTGATCGTCTGTGACGGTTTCACCGGCAATGTGGTGCTCAAGTCGATCGAAGGGGCGATGGCCCTGTCTCAGGCTCAACTCCGAGACGCGATGGTCTCGACCACCGACGGCGCAGCAGCCGCCGCCATCGTCGAACCGCTGCTCGATCCGGTTTTCGACACGTTCGATGCATCGAAGACCGGGTGTGCACTGCTCCTGGGCGTGCGTGGTGTCAGCTGTATCTCGCACGGTTCGTCGAGCGCCGAGACCATCAGCCGGGCGATCCGGACCGCTGCTCGGATCGCCGACGAGGGCATCGTCGAGCATCTCCGTTCGATGGTCGACGCCCGCACCTGATCACGAGCGCTTCCGTGCCGCGAAATCGGGCTCCGAACCGGCGGCCGTCCGCTTCGATCGGTGTCGAACCGGCTACACTCTCGGCGTTCTGGCCCCACTCAGGAGCACGAATGCCTGCCGAGACCCACATGGAGCAATCCCCGATGACCCGTGCCGAAGTTCTGGATCTCGTGCGCGATCGTCTGGCTGACATCCTCGAGATCGAACCCGACGAGATTCGTGAGGGTGCGTCGTTCGCCGATGATCTCGAGGCCGACTCCCTGGCGCTGATCGAGCTGGTCGAGGCACTCGAAGAGGAACTGGCCGACCGCACCGTCGGGTTTCGTATCGACGACGAAGACCTCCAGGACCTGAAGTCCGTCCGCGACGCCGTCGACTACGTCTACGGCAAGGTCGGGGCCGAGTCCTGATTGCCGCTGGCAGCACCGCCTTGCTCATCGAACGTCTCGGCCATCGGTTCGACGATGAGTCGCTGCTGACCCTGGCGCTCACGCATCGCAGCTACTGCGCCGAGAACGACGACGCGCAGCCCAACGAACGGCTCGAGTTCCTCGGTGATGCGGTCGTCGGTCTTGCGGTGACCGCCTTCATCCACGACGTCTACCCCGAACTGCCCGAGGGGCAGCTGGCCAAGCTGCGGGCATCGGTGGTCAACACCGCGACGCTGGCCGCCGTCGCCAGAGACCTCGACATCGGGCAGCGATTGCTCTTGGGCAAGGGCGAAGAGATGTCGGGGGGTCGAGACAAGGAATCGATTCTCGCCGACGCCTTCGAAGCGGTCATCGGAGCCGTGTTCGTCGACGCCGGCTGGGGCCGGGCGGCGGATGTGGTCCTCGCCGTCCTGGGCCCCCACATCAGCGACGGCGCCTCCCGGCCCGGCCGCCGCGACTACAAGACCCGGCTCCAGGAACTCACGGCTCAGCTCGACCTGGGTTCGCCGGTCTATCGGATCTCGGGCTCCGGGCCCGATCACGATCGGCGCTTCTCCGCGGTCGTCCTGGTCCAGGGCGAACCGAGGGGCGATGGCGCCGGCACTTCGAAGAAACGGGCCGAACAGGCGGCTGCTCGTGCTGCCTGGTCTGCCCTCAATGCCTCATACGCAGGGGAAATGGGCGACCGACATGCTTGAACTGCCAGAGATCGAGACGCTGAAGCGTGATCTCGAGCGCGACGTCGCCGGCCGCAAGGTCAAGGCGGTCGACATCAAGGTCTTGAAAGCGATGCCGCTGCATCGCACCAAGAAGGCCTTCACCGATCCGGTCATCGGGGCCAAGATCGACGTGGTCGAGCGACACGACCTGGCACTGGTCTTGCGGCTCAACAACGAACACTGCCTGGTCATCGAACTCCTCGGCGACGGGAAGATGGTGCGTGTGGCGTCGAAGGAGCCCGTCGACCCGCACACGGTGTGCACGATCACGTTCACCCAGGGCGGTGATCTCCGGATCATCGATCCCGGACCCGAATCCAGGATCGCCGTGGTGCCCGATGACGAACTCGACTCCGTGCTTCCCAACGCCGGTGGCATCGACCTCCTGGCCAAGCCGATCTCGTGGGTCATCTTCGAGCGGTACATGAAGGGGTTCACCGCACCGCTCAAGTCGGTGCTCACCGATCCGTCGGCCTTCGTCGGAATCGGCGACATCTACTCCGACGAGATCCTCTTCGACGCCGGGATCCGCTACGACCGGCCAGCCAACAAGTTGTCCACCCAGGAACTCCGGCGGCTCTATCGATCGGTGGTCGGGATCCTCTACGACGCGATCAAGTACCGCGGGGTCAACATCGAGCAGCGGCCCTTCTTCGATCTCACGGGCGCGCCGGGCGAATACGGCGACCATCTGTCGGTCTATGGCAAGGACGGCCAACTCAGCCCCCGTTCACGGATTCCGATCGAGAAAGCCCAGTTCAAGGGCACCACCGTGTACTACTGCACCACCCAGGTCTGAGTTCGAGCCGCCCGACCCCAGCGCTGTGCGAGGCCCGAACCGCGATCACCGGGTGTTCGGGCGTCGTGCCCGTCCCCGCTCTTTGTAGGCTCGGGCACGGTCGTGGGGCCGTCGGGTTGCGCTCATCAGGGCGTCCCGCTCCGACCACCGGCCGGACCGAGAGGTTTGATGTGTATCTGAAGTCCCTGGCGATCAAGGGGTTCAAGTCGTTCGCCGATCCGGCCCTGCTCGAACTCGAACCCGGGGTGACCGTCGTCGTCGGCCCGAACGGTTCGGGCAAGTCCAACGTGGTCGACGCCGTCGCATGGGTGCTCGGGGCCCAGGCGCCCAGCGCCGTTCGGTCACAGAAGATGGACGACGTGATCTTTGCGGGGACGGCCAGCCGCCCGGCACTGGGTCGGGCCGAGGTGTCGATCACGATCGACAACAGCGACGGCACCCTGCCGATCGAGTTCAGCGAGGTGCAGATCCGTCGCACCCTCTTCCGTTCGGGCGAATCGGAGTACGCCATCAACGGCGTGTCCTGCCGGTTGCTCGACATCCAGGATCTGTTGTCGGACTCCGGCGTCGGACGTCAGCAGCACATCATCGTGTCACAGGGCCAGATCGACGCCGTGCTGAACGCCCGACCCGAAGAGCGCCGCAGCATCATCGAGGAAGCAGCCGGCATCCTGAAATACCGCAAGCGCAAGGAGCGGTCCGAGCGACGCCTGGCGTCGACCGACGACCACCTGGCCCGGCTGAACGATCTCGTCCGCGAAGTCAAACGCCAGCTGAAACCCCTGGAGAAACAAGCCGCGGCAGCACGACGTCACGGCGACCTCGTCGGCGAACTCACCGCCCTCAAGATCCACCTGACCGGTCGTGAACTCCGGGCGATCACGGGGTCGCTCGAAACGGCCCATCGTCAGCACAACGAACTCGACCGGACCGAGGCCGACCTCGTGACCCGACTGGCTTCGCTCGACGCCTCGGTTCTCGACGCCGAGGCCGAACTGTCGGCGCTCGGCGGGTCCGATGTAGCCGATGTCCTGGGTCGGGCCCGCAGCCTTCGGGAGCGGATTCTCGGCCAGCGCAACGTGGTGGCCGAACGGCAACGGCGCCTCACGGGGGAACTCCAGTCCTCGATCGACGAAGGCGTCGTGTCGAGCCTCGAGGCCGAGGGCGCACGCATCGCCGCCGATCTGGCCTCGACGAGTCGAGATCGCGAAGCGCTCGCCCCCGAGGTCGAACAGCTTGCCCGGCAGACCGAAGCGCTCGATCGCGACCTGGAATCGTTCGAGCAGACCTGGGGCGATGGTGCCGGGCCGGCACCGGCAGCCGCCGCCGAGGTTCGGGCTCAGCTCACCGCGCTGCGCTCGGCCGCCGACCGTGACCGACAGGAGGGTCGACGGATCGTCGATCAACTCGAGACCCTCGCCGATCGCCGCGAACAGCTCGAGGCCGAGCGGCGCCGAGCCGTGACCGAGGTCCAGCGGATCGAACAGGACACGCTGCCGTCGATCGAGTCGGCACTGGTCACGGCCCTGGGCGATCACGCCCGCGCCGAGGAGCAGCTCGAGGCGGCCAACGAGGCCCGCCGCGACACCGACGCCGACGTGAACCGTTGGCAGGCCAGGGCCGATGCGCTGGGGCAGGCGCTCGCCTCGGCCCGGAGCGCAGCGGGAGCCGACGCCCTCGCCGGCGCCGAGGGATTCCTCGGCATCCTGCTCGACCTGGTCGACATCGATCCGGGCTGGGAAGCTGCGGTCGAAGCCGCAGCCGGTGAAGCGCTCCAGTCGATCGTGGTCGACGACATCGTGAACGGTCGGGGAGCGCTCGACGCGCTTGCATCCCGGCAACTCGGTGGTGCCATCCTCGCCCTGTCCTCGCCTCGACTCGTCGCGGCGACGCCTGTCGTCGGACAGTCGGTTCGGAAGCGGGTGCGGGCCACCAGACCCGATGTCGAACCCGTCCTCGATGCGCTGGTCGGCTCGGCGATCGCCGTCGACGGCGACTGGCGCGCCGCGATCGACGTGGCCCTGGCCCACCCCGAAGCAACGGTGGTCACCCGAGCTGGTGATCGTTTCTCGGCGACCGGTTGGCGGATCGGCCGAGCCGGAACCGGGGCCACGGGTGCGGCGCTCGACGAGGCCACCGCCGAGGCGGCCCGCGCCGTCGACGCCGCCGCCGAGGCCGCAGCGCTCGTCGTCGAGCGCCGTCGGCGTCTCGACGACGCCGAGCAGCGCCGGCGCGAACTCGAGGAGCAGCTCCGAACGCTGCGCCGCAGTCTCGAGAACGCCACTGCCACCGACGAGCGGGCGACGGCCGAACTGGCCCGGATTTCGACCGACCGCGAGCGCCTGCAGAATCAACAGAGCGAGATCGCGGCCCGCCAGGAGCGTGACACGGCCGAACTCGACAGCCTCCAGCTCCAGCTTCCCGGACTCGAGGCCGAGGAGGCCGCCCATCTCGACCGAACACAGCTCATGGGGCGGGAACGGGCAGCACTCGAAGCGAGGACGCGGACTCTGAACTCGGTTCGGACCAACCTCGAGGTCAGGGCGGCCGGGTTTGCCGAGCGGGAGGAACTCCTGGTTCGTCGTTCCGCCGAGGTCGAACAGCGGCTCGAGCGACTGGTCGCCGAGCGCGAACGAGCGCGGGTCCGTCGCGAACAGCTCGAGGGTGCGCTCGGCATCGTCCGGGATCTCGCCGATCGGCTCGACGACCACGGCCGTCGACTGGCGGATTGGATCGTCGAGCTCGAATCCGAGCAGCAGGCCCAATCGTCGGCCGCCCGCGAGGTGTCACGGAACCTGTCCTCGAAGCGGTCCGAACGCAAGGACGCCGAACGGGAACTCGTCGACGTGCGCGAACGCCGTTCCCGGATCGAACTCGCCGAGACCGAAGGACGGATCCGGCTCGAGACCCTGACCGACGCGCTGCGTCGAGACCTCGATGTCGAACCCGAGGTGGCGATGTCGGCTCCGCTGCCCGACGTCCCCGACAACACCACGCCCGAGGGCCGTGTCCGTGACCTCGACCGAGAGCTGAAGCTGCTCGGCCCCATCAATCCGTTGGCGCTCGAGGAGTTCGAAGAGATCAAGACCCGCCACGAGTTCCTGTCCGAGCAGCTCGATGACATCAAGGGCAGTCGCCGGGAACTCCAGCGCCTCATCCGCGAGATCGACGAGCAGATCATCACGGTCTTCTCCGACGCCTACGCCGACGTGGCGACCAACTTCACCGAACTGTTCAACACGCTCTTCCCCGGGGGGAAGGGCACGGTGCAACTCACCGATCCCGACGACCTGCTCAACTGTGGCGTCGAGATCGAGGCCAAGCCGAGCGGCAAGAACGTGAAGAAACTGTCGTTGCTGTCCGGCGGCGAGCGCTCGCTCACCGCCCTGGGGTTCCTCTTCGCCGTGTTCCGCAGTCGCCCGTCGCCGTTCTACGTGATGGACGAGGTCGAGGCCGCGCTCGACGACATGAACATCAGCCGGTTCCTTTCGTTGATCGACGAGTTCCGCAAGGATGCCCAGTTGATCGTCGTGAGTCACCAGAAGCGCACGATGGAAGCCGCCGATGTGCTCTACGGCGTCTCGATGAAGCCGGGCGGGTCGTCGAAGGTCGTCAGCGAGAAGGTCGACTCCGAACGTTTCGCCGCCCCTCCCATCGACTGACCGAGCCCCCACCTCGCGTCCCTCGCCTGTCGGCCGCTCGCCCCTCGGGGATCGTTGGAGCCGGGAACCCGGTTTCGGGGATCCCGGCTCCAGAGTTGGGCGGTATCGGGGATCACACGGTATGGCAGATCACACGGTATGGCAGATCACACGGTATGGCAGATCACACGGTATGGCAGATCACACGGTATGGCAGATCACACGGTATGGCAGATCACACGGTGGCGAGGGCGTCGATGATGTCCAGGCGGGCGGCCCGACGGGCCGGGAGCGCAGCAGCGGCGACACCGGCGAGTGCACAGACCCCGACGACCATGGTGATCCGACCGTAGGGCACGGCCATCCGGTCGACGAACCACGGTGGCATCGCCGACACCGAGCCCCAACCGAACAGCACGCCGACGGCGATGCCGAGTACGGCGCCGAGGAGTGAAACCTGCACGGCCTCCCAGCGCACCATTCGTCGGATCTGGTGACGGCTCATGCCGACGGCTCGGAGCAGCCCGATTTCCCGGGTTCGTTCGAACACCGACAGGGCGATCGTGTTGGCGATGCCGATCAGTGCGATCACGATGGCCAGGGCGAGGAGAACGTTGATGGCGGCCAGCGTGGCATCCACGTCTCCCTCGACCGATCGGAGATAGGCCTCCCGGTCGAGCAGGGCGATGGTCGGGTCGAACTCCTCGAGCGAGACCAGCGCCGCGGCCACGGCCTCGTCGTCGATGCCCGGACGCAGGCGGGCTGACGCCCAGGAGTCGTCGGCTGAGCCGAACCGGGCCTGCCAATCGTTGTCGGCGAGGAGGTAGTCCAGGTCGATGACGGTCTGCGATTCGAACACGGCGGTCACCTCGAGCGTTTGCTCGATCCCGGTCGGAAAGCTCACGGGCACGACATCGCCGATGACGAGGCCTCGGCGCCTGGCCTCGGGTCCGGAGACGGCCATGCGATCGGGACCGGCCGAGAGCGCTCCGGCGCTCAACCCGAGGTCGAACAGGTCCGCAGTCGCCACGAGATCGGTACCGACGACCTCGACGACCTCGCCGCCGACCATCGCCTCGTCGTATCGGTATCCGGCCACGGCATCGAACACACCGGTGGCGCTCATCGCCTCGGGGTACCGGGATCCGATCTCGTCGTCGATGTCGGTGACGTAGTCGCCGTACACCGAGGCATCGAGTGTGCCCGCGATGCTCGCCTTGATCGACTCGCCGACGATCAGCGCGGTCGTCACCAGCGCCAGGCCGATCGTGAGCGAGGCCGCCGTGGCAGACGTGCGGCGGGGATTGCGGGCCGCATTCTGCGTCGAGAGACGTCCCGCGATCCCGAGCGAACGAAGGGGCACACCGAGCGCGGTGACGAGTGGACGGGTGATGGCCGGCGCCAGGAGCGCGACGGCGAGAAAGACCGCAACGGCTCCGGCGCCGAGCGAGACGACGACCCGAGCGGTCGAACCCAGGTCGGCGAACAGCCCGAGCGAGCCGAGTCCGACACCGACCGCTCCGACGAGCGAGCCCGTGACCAGCCGACCCCCGCTCGTCGCTCGGGGAACATCGCCGCTCAGCCGCATCGCCCGGATCGGTTCGACCCTCGAGGCCTTGCGAGCGGGACCCCAGGCCGAGGCGACGGTGACACCGATCCCGACGACGAGCGCTGCCACGATCGTTCGTGGCGCCAGGCTCGTCGGTGACTCGGGGAGCCCGGCGCCGAGCGCGGCGAACAGCTGTTTCAGGCCGACGCCCAGGCCGACGCCCGATCCGATGCCGACGATCGATGCGGTGACGCCGATCAGGAGTGCTTCGAGCATCGTCGCGGCACGAATCTGCCGACCGGTCGCCCCGATCGCCCGGAGCAGCGCCAGCTCGGCCGATCGTTGGCCGAGCACGATGGCGAAGGTGTTGGCGACGATGAACGCGGAGACGAACAGGGCAACGAAGGCAAAGGCCAGCAGAACGTTGTTGATGATGTCGATGCCCTGGTCGAAGTCGCTCCTGGTGGCGGCGGCGACCTCGGCGTTGGTGCGGACCTCGGTGTCGACGGGCAGACGGGCGGCCAACGACTCGGAGACCTGTTCGCGGTCGGCGCCGACGTCGAGGGCAACAGCGATCGCGTCGAGACGGCCGACACGATCGAACATCTGCTGCGCCGTCCCGAGCGGGAACTGCGAGAGAACCGCACCGAGCGTTGCGTTACTGGTGCCGAAGCGGGTCAGCCCCACGAGCTCGAGATCGAACCGGCCCTGCCGCGTGACGACCTCGTAGTGCTCGCCGACCATCAGGCCGTTGGCGGCGGCCGACGTCGAGTCGATCGTGAACTCCATGCCGGCCTCGGGCGCCCGGCCCTCGACCACGGCGAATCGACTCAATGACGGAACGTCGACCCACGATGACCCGAGCAGGGGAGCGCCGTTGGTGGTGACCGGGGTGCCGTCGGACCGGATCGGCTGGACCGAGTCGGCCATCACCTGTCCCGCAACAGCAGCGACTCCGTCGATGTCGGTGAGGCCGGCCATCAGTGAGGCGTCGAGCGGAACCGGGTCCCCAAAGGACGAGGTCGGGCTGATCTCGAGGTCGGACGTTCCCGCGATCTCGGTCGAGAGGTTTCCGAAGCTCGAGCGCAAACCGTCGGTCAGGACGAACGAGGACACGACGAAACTGACCCCGAGTACCACGGCGAAGGCCGTCAGGGCCAGGCGGATGCGGTTGGCCCCGAGGCTGCGGCGGGTGAGGCGGATGAGGGTGCGTCGGGCGACGACGCTGCTGCCGGGCGAGTCCTCGGTGCCCGATTCCGGGACGGTGATGATGGGGAGGGCCATGTCAGTCATCCATTCCGAGCAGGTGGTCGAGCACGGTCTCGGCGGTCGGGTCCTCGACGTCTTGGACGAGGCGACCATCGGACAGGAAGACCGCCCGGTCGGCGTAGGCGGCTGCCTTCGGGTCGTGGGTGACCATCACCACCGTCTGGCCCATGGTGTCGACGGCCGAGCGGAGGAATTCGAGGACCTCGCCGCCGCTGCGGGAATCGAGGTTGCCGGTCGGCTCGTCGGCGAAGATGACCCGGGGCCGTGACACCAGGGCGCGAGCGATGGCGACACGCTGGCGCTGGCCACCCGAGAGCTCGTCGGGGCGATGTCGCAGCCGTGTTCGCAGTCCGACCGTGTCGATCACCGTGTCGAGCCAGGCCGGATCGGGTTGCCGGCCGGCCAGACCCAGGGGGAGGGTGATGTTCTCGATCGTGTTCAGGGTGGGGATCAGGTTGAAGGCCTGGAAGACGAAGCCGATCTCGCGGCGGCGCACGAGAGTGCGGTCCTTCTCGGAGAGCTCGGTCAGATCGATCGAGCCGATGAAGACCGAGCCCGTGGTGAGCGAGTCGAGTCCGGCCACGCATTGCATCAGCGTGGACTTGCCCGAGCCCGACGGGCCCATGATCGCCGTGAATCGGCCGGCCTCGAAGTCGATGTCGACGGCGTCGAGAGCCCGGACGTCGGTTTCGCCCGTGCGGTAGACCTTGGTGGCCCCACGGGCGCCGGCGGCCACGGCCCGACCGGGGTGCGTCGTCGCTGCCTCGGCCGGCCGGTTCGGTGGCTCGGGAAGCAGAAGATCGAGGGTAGGGGCAGCATGGTTCATGGTGGTTCCTCCGGGATGTCGGGCTGCCATGAGCGTCGTTGCATCCCGCGGATCACGACATCGGGTGTCACCCCCAACGCACCCGGAAATCGGTCGGGGTCAACCCCGAGTGACCCCGACGCGGTCGGTCGGGGTGATGGTTGGGGGCATCGTCGGTGGTGGTCGGTCGGGAGCCGGCCCTGTCCCCATGTCGTCCGTGTCATGATCTTGTCACGCCCTCGGTGGTGACTGGAGCCCACTGAGACGACCTCGGGGGAGGGACATCGTGAGGGCTCGGATCCAGCTACTCGGCCCGGTTCGATTGACGATCGACGGTGAACCCGTCGACCTGCGGGGTGCACGACAGCAACGACTCCTGGCGATCCTGGCGCTGAACGAGGGAAACGTCGTGTCCACCGAGCGCCTGATCGACGCAGTCTGGCCCGATCAGGACCTCCCGCCCGACCCGAGGGCCACGCTGCGGACCTACATCTCGCGGCTCCGTGGTTCGTTCGGTCGACCAGACTCGATCTCGAGCTCCGGCGGCGGCTATGCGCTGTCACGGCTCGACGTGTCGGTCGACGCCAGGGAATTCGAGGCGTCGATGGCTCGGGCCGAGGCCACTCGGCCACCCCAGCAAAGAGCTGAGTTGCTTGGCGAGGCCCTTCGGCTTTGGCGCGGACCAGCGCTCGAGAGCTTCGTCGGCGAGGAGTGGGCCCGAGGTCCGGCGGCCCGACTCGACGGGCTGCGATCGGTCGCCGTCGATACCCGCGCCGAGGCACTGCTCCAAGCAGGTGAGATCCAGCTGGCGATCGTCGATCTCGAAGGCGCCGTGCGAGACCATCCGCTGCGGGAGGCCCCACTCGCCCTTCTGATGACGGCATTCGAGCGCGCCGGGCGCCGGCCCGATGCCCTCCGGGCCTATCAGGAGTACCGGCGTCGCCTGGCCACCGATCTCGGGCTCGAACCCGGCCGGGAGCTGTCCCAGCTCGAGCGACGGATCCTCGCTGGCGATGCGACGGTCGGGGCACCGCTGCCCCTGCGGGGCTACGAGCTCGGCGAGCGAATCGGCGACGGGGCCTTCGCCATCGTCTACCGCGCAACCCAGCCGGCGGTCGGACGAACCGTCGCCATCAAGCAGATCCGGGCCGAGCTGGCCAACCGGCCCGAGTTCATTCGTCGCTTCGAGGCCGAGGCCCACCTCGTGGCGCGGCTCGAGCACCCGCGGATCGTGCCGCTCTACGACTTCTGGCGCGAGCCGGACTCCGCCTTCCTCGTGATGCGTTGGCTGCCCGGCGGATCGCTGTCCCAGTCACTGCTCGATGGCCCCTGGTCGCTGGAGCGGGCGACCCAGATGGCCTCGGAGGTCGGTGAGGCCATCCAAGCCGCCCACCGGGCCGGCGTCGTGCACCGCGATCTCAAGCCCGAGAACGTGCTGCTCGATCTGGAGGGCCATGCCTATCTCACCGACTTCGGTATTGCCCTGGACGACCATGAGGGAGCTGATCCCGATGCCGCCTTGTCGATCGGATCGCCGGCCTATGCGAGCCCGGAGCAGCTTCGCCACGAGCGGGTCGGACCGGCCAGCGACATCTGGGGACTCGGCATCACCCTGTTCGAGACGCTGACCGGTCGACTGCCGTTCGCCGAGGCCGCCACCCAAGCCGAACTGCTCAACGCGGCAGCTCAACCGCGAGCTGCCATCGGTTCGCTCGTTGCGACCCGAGCTACCCCGCCAGGTCGATGACGTCATCGCTCGAGCGACGGCGAAGGAGCCCGCCGATCGGTTTCGCACCGCCGATGAGTTCGTTCTGGCGTTGGCCGGCGCGAGCGGCACACCCGCTCTCTCGTCGTCGGCGGCTCGTGGGAGCCGCACGGTCGTTCCGCTATCGGCCAACCCGTACAAAGGGCTGCGGGCCTTTGACGAGGCCGATGCCCGCGACTTCCACGGTCGGGCTCGACTCGTCGACGAGATCGCAGCCCGATTGAGGCTCGACGGCCCAGCCGGACGGTTCGTCCTCCTGGTTGGCCCGTCCGGGTCGGGCAAGTCATCGGTGGTCAGGGCCGGCCTCGTCCCGGCCCTGCGGCGAGGCCTGGTCGAGCGGTCCGACGAATGGTTCCACACGACCATGACGCCAGGAACCCACCCCTTCGAGGAGCTCGAGGCCGCCTTGTTGCGAGTGGCCGTGAACCCGCCATCGAGCTTGCTCGATCAGCTCCGGTCCGACGAACGGGGCCTGCTCCGCGCATCGATGCGAATCGTTCCGGACACCACGTCTGAGGTCATGATCGTGATCGACCAGTTCGAGGAGCTCTACACGCTCTGTGAAGACGATGGTCTCCGTGGGCGGTTTCTCGATGCCCTGGCCGCCGCGGCTACCGAACCGACATCGAGGGTCCGGATCGTCGCAACGCTTCGGGCGGACTTCTACGACCGACCACTCGAACGGGCCGGCTTCGCCGGGCTGGTCCGAGATCACACGATCGCCGTTGCGCCGCTCGCTCCCGATGAGCTCGAACACGCCATCGTCGACCCGGCTGCGTCGGTCGGCTGCCACTTCGAGCCTGGACTGGTTGCGGCGATGGTCGCAGAGGTCGGCGATCAGCCCGGAGCGTTGCCACTGCTCCAGTTCGCGCTGACCTCGTTGCACGACCAACAGGTCTCCGGTCTACTCACCCTCGACGCCTATCGGCGAATGGGCGGACTGACCGGGGCCATCGCCGAACGGGCCGAGCAGCTCTTCACCAACGGTGACGAAGCCCATCAGCGAACCTGCCAGCAACTGTTCACCCGCCTCGTGACGCTCGGGCAAGGTGTCCCCGACACGCGGCGACGCGTTCCCAGGAGCGAACTCGGCGTCGACGCCTCGATGGAGCATGCCGTGTCGATCTTCGGTGGGGCCCGCTTGCTGTCCTTCGACCGTGACGGCGCCACCCGTGAACCGACGGTGGAACTCGCCCACGAAGCGTTGATCCGGGACTGGCCCCGCCTTCGCCGGTGGCTCGATTCCGATCGCGAGGGTCTGCGCCTTCACCGGCACCTGACCGCGGCGTCGGTTGCGTGGGCGGAGCGAGGCCGGGATCCGGGGGACCTGTATCGGGGCGGCAGACTGGAGTCGGCGACCGCATGGGCCGATGGCGATCGTCGTCGACTCAACCCGGTGGAGTCCGAGTTCCTCGGTGCCAGCGTTGCGGCTCACGAGAGCGAAGTGCGACGCGAGCGCCATCGACTGGTGCGGCTGCACCGGTTGTTGGTTGCGGTCGGGGTGGTGGCCGCGTTCGCGATCATCGCCGGCGTGGTGGCTGCGGTGCAGCGCGGCGTGGCGGCTGATCAACGAGATCTCGCGGAGTTGGCGACGGCGGAGGCGGAGTCCCAACAGGTTGCGGCCGAGGTCGCGGCAGCCGAGGCGGAGTCACAACGAGTTGCGGCGGAGGCGGCTGCGGAGGAGTCGGAGATCCGGCGAATGGTGGCTCAGGCGGTGGATCAGTTGGATTCGGATGTGGGTCTGGCGTTGCTGATCGCGTTGGAGGCGTACCGCTGGGCGCCGTCGAACGAGACGCTCGGTGGGCTGCAGCGGGTGCTGGTCGGCCTGCCCCGAGGGTGGCTGGGTTCGCTGCAGGGTCGGATGTCGTATGTGGATGTGGCGCGTTCGGAGGAGGGCTCGGTGGTGGCGGCCGCTGGAGAGCTGGGCATCGACGTGTTCGATCTCGATTCCCGGGAACTGGTGGCCGGTTTCGAAGCCGAGAACGTCACGGTGGTCGAGGTTTCCGCGGACGGATCGCTGGTGGCTGCCGCGTCGGAAACAGGGGAGTGGTGGCTGTTGGCCCTCCCTGACTTGAACGTCGTCGATCAGGGGAGTGGTCCGACGGTCGCCACGATGCGGTTCGCGCCGTTCGGTGATGCCGTGGCCTTCGGCGACAGCGGTGGGGGAGTGAGCGTGGTCGAAGATGGCGACCGTCGAGTGCTGGGCGGTCTGGACGGGAGCGTCGAGGATCTCGCCTGGAGGTTCGACGGAGCCCAGGTCATCGCCGGCGGCAGCATCACCAGGCCGGCCCGGGTCTTCGACGCCCTTCGCGGAGGCCAGGTCGGGTTCGACATGATCGCGACCGGGGGTGCAACCGATGGCTCCTCTGCGGTGGAGTTCCTGGGCGCCGACGCCCTGGTCGCGAACGGTCCGGCCGTGCGTTTCGATGTGGCAACAGGAGCCGAGATCGGTCGTTTCACCGAGGTCGATGTGCGGGTCAACGGACGGGTGCGATCCCTGAGTTCCGATTCGTTCATCGCGGTCGAGTCGAACGGGAACGCCTGGTCAGCCGACTTCGCCTCGGGATCGGCAACGCCGCTCGCGCCGGTCGTAGCCGGTGGTCTCTCGGCGATCGGCACCGATTCCATCGTGATCGCCTCGATCGGCGGCAGCCTGATGATCAACGACCTGTCAGGTGAACGGGTGCTCGGCACGCGGGTCCCGCTCGAGCCGGGTCGGGCCAAGGCGTCGGTCTCCGACGACGGGCGGATTGTCGTCAGCGGCTATCGGGGTCCCATCGGCTGGTGGCGGCCGGGACCGCCGCCGGTCGAGCTCGGCCGACTCGAGGCAAGTCAGAGTTACATCCGGGGGAATGACCTCTGGGTGGGAACCCTGGCCGCCGATGGCTCCGGTGAGTTCGTGATGTGGACCGATGAGGGCGAATTCGAGAGCCCACACCCCTATCCCGAGATCGCGGCCACGATCGGCATGTCGCCCGACGGCGAGATCCTGGTGATCCCGACCGGGAACCGCGAGACGACCCTACACGTCGTCGATCGCCGGACGGGTGAGACGCTCATGGTGCTCGCCGATCTCGACCAGGCGATTCCCGAGTCCGAGGAGTTCGTTCGAAGGTTGGTGAGCGACATCGAATTCAGTCCCGATGGCTCGCAGATGGTCGCCACGACCTTCGGGGGCTACTGGGGGGTGTGGGACACCAGGACCTGGTCGCCTCTCCGGCCGATCGAGAGCGACGATGAGTTCATGGACATCGCCTTCTCCTCCGACGGTCGCCTCGCTGCGACCCTGACCCTCGGCGGCGAGCTCTCGCTCCGGAACGCCGCCGACCTCTCGTTGATCGCCGAACCGATCGCGGCCCACGGAGTCGGGCAGATCGGTGGTCGGGCGGTGGCGTTCACCAGCGATGGGCGGTTCCTCGTCAGCGATGGTGACAATGGTGCCCGCCTGTGGGACGTGCAAGCCCTCCAGGCCATCGGCGGCGTGTTCCCGCACGAGGGGGATCAGTCATCGGCGCAGCTGGCGGTGGAGGCCAACCAGTTGATGACCGTCGTCGGCGATGACGTCGTGTTGTGGAACCTCGACGTGGACGCATGGTTCGACATCGGTTGTCGTGCCGTGGGGCGAAGCATGACCGAGGCCGAGTGGGTCCAATTCGGGCCCCGCGGCCAGCCGTACGCGGCCACCTGCGACCGGTCGGGTTGAGCGTGCGGTCAGACGAGCCGCTGGAACCACCACAGGCTCAGGGCCGATGACACCAGGAGCAGCACGAGCCCGCCACCGACGAACCAGTCGGAGATCTCGGCAAGTTCGGTCTCGTAGCCGATGGCCGAACCGATGTCCTCGTAGACGGCATCGAGTTCCTGGAGGCTCTCGGCGGCGAAGAACGCTCCGCCGGTCGAGTCGGCGATGGCTCGCAGGTTGTCCTCTCGGACCGGAACGGCGATGAGATCCTGTTCGATCTGCGGTGTCTCGGGATCGTCGTAGGCGATCGCTCCCTCAGGGGTGCCGAACGCGATGGTCGAGACCGGGACGTCGGCGTCGATGGCGGCTTCGACCGCAGCGGCGTCGGGCCGGCCGACGGTGGTCTCACCGTCGGACAACAGCACGATTCGGGCCGGGGGGATGTCGTCGGTGTCGCCGGATCCGGGGGCGGTGGCCAACGCATCGAGTGAGGTGAAGATCGCTTCGCCGATCGCCGTCGACTCGGCCAGGGTCAGGTTGTCGATCGCCCGGTGGGCGGCGTCTCGATCGGTGGTCGGGGAGACGAGCACGCTCGCCTGCCCGGCAAAGGCCACGATCCCGACGTTGAGCGTCGGGGGCAGTTCGTCGATGAAGCGGTTGGCGGCCTCCTGGGCCGCCAGCAGCCGGGTTGGGTCGACGTCAGCGGCCTGCATCGACAGTGAGACGTCGATGGCGACGATGACGGTGGCCCGCTCGCGTGGGACCTGGCGTTCACGCGCCGGCTGGGCGAACGCCACCACGAAGGTGCTCAGTGCGGCCAGGAAAACGGTGGCCACGCCATGGCGGCGCCAACCCGGCCGGTTGGGGAGGACCGATTCGAGGAGGTGGGCCGAGGCCAGCCGCGCCGCATAGGTGCGGCGTCGACGCTGCATGAGGACATAGGCCACGGCCAGTGCGACGACGGCGAGGAGTAGCCACAGTCGTTCCGGTGAGAAGAAGTTCATCGTCGAACCACTCCTGGCGCAGCGGCGTTGTTCTGCCGGGCCCGCCGGCTGGCCATGAAGGTGACGACGTCGTCGAGCCACGGCCGACCCGTCGAGAGCCGGAGATGGTCGATCCGGTGACGGCGGAACAGATCGGTGAGGTGGTCGTGGTGGGCGGCAGCCGCGGCGGCATAGGCCTCTCGCACCGATGCCTTCTGGGTCGCGAGTTCACGGATCTGCCCCGTGCCCGGGTCGATGGTGGTGAGGAGCCCCACGTTCGGCAGTTCGGATTCGAGCGGGTCGGTCACCTCGATGGCCAGCAGATCGTGTCGGAGTGAGGCCACGGCCAGGGCCCGCTCCCAATCGCCGCCGACTCGGAAGTCGGAGATCACGGCCATGAGACCACGACGTCCGGCGAGTGCGTTGACGCGGTGGAGCGCGTCGGCGAGATCGGTGACGGCCGGGTCGCTCGCACGCGGGGTGGCCGCGATGGTGTGCAGGACGTGCAGGAGGTGTCGGCGCGATCCCCTTGCCGGGATCACGACCGTGCCCCCGGTCCCGGCGAGGAGCGCTCCCAGTCGGTTTCCGTCTCGGTTGGTCAGGAACCCGACCGCGGCGGCGCCGGCGAGGACGAGGTCCCGCTTCTCGACGTCGGCCGTTCCGAAGTCGAGTCGGGCCGAACGATCGACAACGAGCCATGTCTCGAGTTCCCGGTCGGCGATGGTCTCTCGGATGTAGGGCGACTGGAGTCGGGCGGTCACGTTCCAGTCGATGCGTCGGACGTCGTCGCCCGGCGCATAGCGACGGGTTTCACCGAGTTCGCTGCCGTGACCGGGGACCAGACCACGGTGGTCTCCGTGCAACAGACCGTCGAGACGACGGGTCACGTCGAGTTCGAGGCGGCGTAGGACCTCCCTCGTTCGTCCCGTTGTGAGGTCCGACGGTTCGATCACCGAGGACCCTCGGGCGGATAGGCCTCGGGGGATCGGGGCGGTGGCGGCGGCGGAGGCTGATCGGTGACCGATGGCGTCGAGTCGGGGTTGGGCGCAACGGATGGGGGTGCCGGCAGGGGTGGCAGGTTCAGCTCGGTGGTGGTGGTGTCGGTGGCCGGTCGGGGCAGGGTCGCGGTTCCGGTGGCATCGGTGTCGGGGCCGGCGGCGGTCGGCCACGGCGAGCCCGGCGATGGGCTCTGGTGCGGCTGATGGTCATAGGGCTGGGACGGTTGGTCGTAGGGCTGGGAGGGTGTGGGGCGTTGTCCGTTTCCCGAGTCTCGGCCGGGTTCGAAGCTGCGGGCCGACGCCGCCGGGACCACCGACAGCAGCCGGTTCAGCACGTCGTCGGCACTGAGGCTCTTGGCCAGGGCTTCATAGGACAGCATCACCCGGTGACGAAGCACGTCGCGGGCCACGTCGAAGACGTCCTGCGGGACGACGTAGGACCGGCCCCGGAGCAGCGCCAGTGACCGTCCGGCGCCGACCAACCCGAGCGAGGCCCGGGGGCTCACGCCGAACTCGATCAGTGGCTCGAGCTCGGGCAGACCCCGGAGCGAGGGTTCCCGCGTGGCCATCACGATGTCGACGGCGTACTGGGCGACCGAGACGTCGACGTAGACCTGATCGGCCATCGTCTGCAGGTGCTCGAGGTCGTCGAGCGTCATGACGGGATCGGCGTGGGGTACCGACGAGCCCATGCGTCGGACGATTTCGAGTTCCTCGGTGGGCGAGGGGTAGCCGACGGTGACCTTCATGAGGAACCGGTCCCGTTGTGCCTCGGGCAGGGTGTAGACGCCCTCGGACTCGATCGGGTTCTGGGTGGCGAGAACCAGGAAGGGTTTGGGCAGTGCGCGGGTCTCGCCTCCGATCGAGACCTGCCGCTCGGCCATGACCTCGAGCAACGCCGATTGGACCTTGGCCGGGGCCCGGTTGATCTCATCGGTCAGGACGAGATTGGCGAACACGGGACCCCACTCGATGTCGAACGACTCGTTGGAGGTGCGCCAGATCCGCGTGCCGACGAGGTCGGAGGGCAGGAGGTCGGGCGTGAACTGGAGTCGGACGAAGCTGCCGCCGATGGCTTGGGCGAGGGTCGAGACGGCGAGGGTCTTGGCCAATCCGGGGAGACCCTCGAGCAGGATGTGACCTCGGGCCAGGAGCGAGACCAATAGCCGTTCCACCATGTGGTCCTGGCCGACGATGACCTTCTTGACCTCGAACATCACCCGCTCGAGTTGTTCGGCCGCGGCCTGGGGTGTCGTGGCCCGGGCGCGAAGGGTCGAGTCGTCGGGATGGCCTGGCTCGTGCATGCCACCAGTCAATCGGATGTGAGCGAAAGCGCGACGAAAGCCGGGTCATCGACGATCCGTCGACGCCAGGATCGATCGGGCGCTGTCGTAACGTTGAGGTGTGCGCATTCTCGTGGTCGACGACGAAGTGGAACTGGCCGAGGCGATCGCGACCGCGCTCCGGCGCGACGGATACGCGGTCGATGTCGCCAACGACGGGCACGGCGCCCTCGATCGGCTCATGCTCAACCCCTACGACCTGGTCACGCTCGACCTGACCCTTCCCGACCTCGATGGGCGCGAGGTCTGCCGGCTGATCCGGTCCGACCCCCGGTACGACCCGTCGACCCGGGTGCTGATGGTCACGGCTCGCGACGAGGTGGCCGATCGGGTGGCCGGGCTCGACGACGGCGCCGACGACTACCTGGTCAAGCCCTT
Organism: uncultured Acidimicrobiales bacterium; assembly: GCA_963700755.1. Taxonomy (GTDB): domain Bacteria; phylum Actinomycetota; class Acidimicrobiia; order Acidimicrobiales; family SZUA-35; genus JBBQUN01. The sequence continues at coordinate 273,728 of CAVOYW010000008.1, read as the reverse complement.
TGCTTTAGCGGAGCTTTCTGCCCGGGTGCGTAGTTTGTTGCGGCGTGAGACCTCCGGCGACGACGCGGTCCTCGTGGTCGACCGGCTCCGACTCGACACGGCCCGTCACATCGTCGACTGGAACGGGATGCCGATCGAACTCACCACCAAGGAGTTCTCGTTGCTGCGCTACTTCATGATCAACCAGGGCAAGGTCTTGAGCCAGGAACGCCTGCTCGAACACGTGTGGGACGAGATGACCGATCCGTTCACCAACACGGTCCGGGTCACGGTCGGTACCTTGCGCCGCAAGCTCGCTGCGGCCACCGACCGGACACTCATCGAGACCGTCATCGGCGCCGGCTATCGGCTCGTCGATCCGTCTGATGGGTGATGGGGCTCGCCTGGGCCGGGGTCGGGGCCACCCCATCGGCGTGATCGGCCGCCGATGAACGGCCGGCTCCGTCCGCTTCGCCTGCCTCGGTGGGCCGGCACGATCCGATTCCGCCTGGCGCTCAACTACGCGCTCGTCGTCTTCTCGTTCGGCTCGCTGCTGGTCGGCGGTCTCTACGTGTACCAGGCCCGTCAGCTCGACGAGCCGGTGGTCGTCAACGGCGTTCGAGGCGTGACGGCGGCCGGGAACCCGTTCTTCCTGATCAGCGAGGACGAGAGTCAGCGAGCCCAACTGCGACTCTTCGAGCGTGAGGTCAATCGGCGCTCGCTGGAGCAGCTGCGTAAGAGCAGTCTGGTGAGTGTGGGCGCTCTGGCCCTGATCAGTTTCGGTGCCGGGTGGGTGCTCGCCGGCGCGGCGCTGCGGCCGGTCAAATCGATCGGTGCCGTCGCTCGCGAGATCACGGGCAGCGACCTCTCTCGGCGAATCGAGATGCCGGGTCCCTCCGATGAGCTGAAGGACCTGGCCGACACCTTCGACGGCATGCTCGACCGAGTGCAGGATGCCTTCGACGAACAGCGGCGATTCGTGCACGAGGCTTCACACGAACTCCGCAATCCGTTGGCGACGGCGCGTTCGACGCTCGAACTGGCACTCACCGCCGACGGTCGGGCGCCGACCGCCGATGACGGTGATGACGAGCTCCGCAAGGCCGCAGCCATCGCGTTTCGCTCGACCGGCCGGATGAGCGTGATCGTCGACGATCTGCTCGACCAGGCCCGCCACGGCGTCACCGAGTTCACGCGTGCCCCGGTCGACGTCAATCGACTGGTGACCGATCTCGCAACCGAGTACGGCGCCGCTGCTCGAGCCGCCGGTGTGACCATCGATGTCTCGAGTCTTTCCCCCGGATCGCCGATGGTCAACGGTGACGGTGCCGCGCTACGCCGGGCGGTGGTCAACCTGGTCGCCAACGCGCTGCGATTCGCGCCCGCCGGCAGCTCGATCTCGGTCAGCACCCGGGCCGTCGACGGATGGGTCGAGATCGCCGTCGCCGATCAGGGGCCGGGAATCGACCCGGCCGACCAGGCTGCAGTCTTCGAACGATTCTGGCGGGGACAGGATCCCGGCGCAGGGAGTGGGCTCGGACTCAGCATCGTGAAGGGCATCGCCGAGCGCCACGGGGGCACCGTTCGGCTCGAGTCCGAGCCTGGTCGCGGCGCCACGTTCACGATCAAGGTCCCCGACCAACGAGATCGGTCGGGAGCTTTACGCAGCCTTTTCGGACCAGGTTCTACCGTTGAGCACGCGACGGATCGACGGAATGACCGTCGGCCGCCGAACCCGGTGCCGGTCACACGTCCGGATGATCCGGGTGACACCACCGACACCGTCGTGGTCGGCGAGCCCGCCGGCAACGATGCTCATTCTGATCTGGTGATCGACACCGATCGCACAGGAGCCAACGATGACTGACCCGATGTGGGAGTTCGACAATCGACCGACCGCTGCTCCACCCGTTCGACCCCGCCCCGTCGGTGCGTCGACCTCGGGTTTCGTCGCTGATGCCACCGGTCGTCCCCCCGCTCCGCCGGCCGCCCCGGATCCATTCGCGGTTCCCGGGACCAACGCGGGCTCGCCGTGGTCCGCATCGGCTCCGTTCCCGTCGACGGCCTCCGGCGGCCCGGGCTCGGCCGGACGGGCTTCCTCGGGTCTGCCGATGGGGCCTCCGAGTCAGTTCGACGGACAGGCGCCGGGTCCGACCCCAGTTCGTTCGCCTGGCTCCCGATGGGGATGGCGGGCTCTGACGGCCTTCGTTGCCGGCGGAATGCTCACCGCGGTCGGTTTCGGTGTCGGCCTGAACGTCAACGACAACGACACGGCTGCGGTCGGCCCTGCGGGAACCGTCGTGAACTCGAGCACGCGCGATCCGATCGTGGTGACCCCACCCGATCTGGACACCACCGAGCCCGCCGCCTTCGTGGCCTCGCTCCTCGGCCCGTCGGTGGTGCAGATCAACACCGAACGGGGTCTCGGCTCCGGGGTCATCTTCGATGACGGCCTCATCATGACCAACAACCACGTCATCGAGCAGGCCAACACGATCACCGTCCGGCTCAGCGATGGCCGATCGCTCCCGGCCGAACTGCTCGGCACCGACCCCCGAACCGATATCGCCGTGATCTCGGTCGGCACCGGTCACCGCCTGCAGCCGGCGACGTTGGCAACCGACGAGACGCTCGAGGTCGGCCAGTACACGGTGGCGATCGGCAGCCCCTTCGACCTCCAGCAGACGGTCACGTCGGGCATCGTTTCGGCCGTCAACCGGCCGGTCTACAACGGCACCGGCTGGAACGCGATGGTCCAGACCGACGCGGCGATCAATCCCGGGAACTCCGGCGGTGCCCTGGCCGATCGTGAAGGGCGGGTGATCGGGATCAACACCGCGATCCAGACCGACGGGCTGTCCAACAGCAACGCGGGGATCGGCTTCGCCATGCCGATCGGCACGGCCAACGACATCGCCCAGCGGATCATCAACGGCGAATCGCTCGATCCGGGCTTCCTCGGCATCTCGGCCGAGGAGCAGGGTGTCGATGAACTGGGTGTGGTCGTGACCGAGGTGACACCCGGCTCGGCGGCGGCAGACGCCGGTGTCCGACTCGGGGACCGGATCCTGAGCCTCGACGGTGCACCGGTCTCGACCTTCCAGGAACTCGCCGGGCTCATCCAGACCGGCTTCCCCGGTGACCAGGTCGTCCTCGAGATGATCCGCGACGGCCAGCCGCTCGACATCACGGTCACGCTCGGCGAACGCTGAGCGTGACCTCCCCGAACTGGCGGGGCTCGTGTCCCGTCTCCCCAGGACTGGCGGGTCTGCGTCCCCAGACGGGTACGCAAACCCGCCAGTTCGGATTCGAGGGACACGGCCTCGCCGGTTCGACCCGCCGGGCCGGGCCCTGACAACCGCCGTTAGGCTCCGGGGCTGTGACTCCCTTGATCTGGATCCTCATCATTCTCGGCGCGCTCGTCGTCCTCGGGGGCATTGCCTATGTCGCCACACGACGCGGGGGTGGTCGGCAGCTCGAGCCTCGACCGGGATCGACAGCGGTGTCGGCCCCGGCGACGCCGACGATCGAGGCACCCGAACGCGATGACCTCGGTGGCGCCGTTCTCGACGAGGCCGTGCTGGACGAGGCGGTTCTCGATGAGGCCGTGCTCGATCAGACCGTTCTGGACGAGGCCGTGCTCGACGAGGAGCGACTGGTCCCCGAACCGCTCGTCAAGCCGTCCTTCTTCGATCGGCTCGGCAAGGCCCGGACAGCGTTCACCGGCTACCTGGGTGGGCTCGTCGGCATCGGCAAGGTCGATGACGATGCCTGGGAGGACCTCGAAGAAGCCCTCATCCGCGCCGATGTCGGAGTCGGGACCACGATGGCCCTGATCGCCGATGTCCAGGCCTCGGCGAAGGAAGCGGGGGTCGACGACGGAGCGGCCATCCTCGGATTGCTGAAGGAACGCATGCGAGCCGAGATCGCAGACAAGGATCGCACGCTCGCCATCGACGAGGGCGAGACCAACGTCTGGCTCTTCGTCGGCGTGAACGGCGTCGGCAAGACCACCACCATCGGCAAGCTCGGGCGACGGCTCTCCGACGAAGGACACACGGTCATGATGGCGGCCGGCGACACCTTCCGGGCTGCCGCGGCGGAACAGCTCACGATGTGGGCCGAGCGCAGCGGGTCCGAGATCGTGCGTGGCACCGAAGGCGGGGATCCGTCGTCGGTGATCTTCGACGGAATCCAGGCCGCGAGGGCCCGCGGCTGCAATGTGGTCCTGGCGGACACTGCGGGACGGCTCCAGAACAAGACCAACCTCATGGACGAGCTCTCCAAGGTCCGACGGGTGGCCGCCAAGGAGCCCGGACACGTGTCCGAGGTGCTGCTCGTGATCGACGCGACCACTGGTCAGAATGGCATGACGCAGGCGAAGGTCTTTGCCGAAGCGGTCGATGTCACCGGTGTCGTCCTCACGAAGCTGGACGGGTCGGCCAAGGGAGGGATCGTGTTCGCCATCGAGCGCGAGCTGGGGCTGCCGGTGAAGCTGGTCGGTCTCGGCGAAGGTGTCGGGGACCTCGTCGACTTCGATCCCGACGTGTTCGTCGACGCCGCTCTTCGACTAGGTCGGCTGTCGCCTCCGGCTTCGCCATCTGATGCCCCGGCTCAGGGCAGCCTCCTCCGTCGGCTGCGTGACGTGTTCCTGGACGTGGTCGGCTGTCGCCTCCGGCTTCGCCATCTGATGCCCGGGCTCGGGGCAGCCTCCTCCGTCGGCTGCGTGACGTGTTCCTGGACGTGGTCGGCTGTCGCCTCCGGCTTCGCCATCTGATGCCCGGGCTCAGGGCAGCCTCCTCCGTCGGCTGCGTGACCGTTGGCTGATCCCTCCTCCGTCAGTCGGAGACACAGCGATAGGCTGGCCGCCTCATGTTCCAGAATCTGACCGACAAGTTCGAAGGCGTCTTCTCGAAGCTCTCCAAGAAGGGCGTCCTCACCGAGGCCGACGTCGACGAGGCCCTCAAAGAGATCCGCATCGCCCTCCTCGAGGCCGATGTCAACACCTCGGTGGTGCGCAGTCTGCGAGACCGCATCAAGGCTCGAGCCGTCGGTGAAGAGGTCCACAAGGCTCTGAACCCGGCCAACCAGGTCGTCAAGATCGTCAACGAGGAGCTGACCGCCAGCCTCGGGGGTGAGACCTTCAACCTGCGCTACAACGCCAAGCCGCCGACCGTCATCATGATGGCCGGGCTCCAGGGCTCCGGAAAGACGACCACGTCGGGCAAGCTCGCGAAGTGGGTCAAGGCCCAGGGTCGCAACCCGCTCCTGGTGGGTGCCGATCTGCAGCGTCCGGCCGCCGTCGAACAGCTCCGTACCCTGGGCCGGCAGGTCGACGTCCCCGTCTTCAGCGAGGCTTCCGACCCCGTCTCGGTTGCGCGCAATGCCATCGCCGAAGCCAGGCGGCTCGGACGAGACGTCGTCATCGTCGACACCGCCGGCCGATTGGCCATCGATGCCGAGCTGATGGAGGAGGTCCGCCAGATCTCCGACGCGGTCAGCCCGGACTACACGTTCCTCGTCGTCGATGCCATGACCGGCCAAGACGCCGTCACCGTTGCCGAGGCCTTCCACGACAAGCTCGAACTCGACGGAGTCATCCTCACCAAGCTCGACGGTGACGCCCGCGGTGGTGCCGCCCTCTCGGTCAAAGAAGTCGTCGGTCGGCCGATCGCCTTCGCCGCGACGGGCGAGAAGCTCGACGAGTTCGAGCTCTTCCACCCCGACCGCATGGCCAGCCGGATCCTCGGTATGGGTGACGTGCTCACCCTCATCGAAAAAGCCGAGCAGACCTACGAGAAGGAGGAGGCCGAGCGGGCTGCTGAGTCCCTCATGGACGGCACCTTCACGCTCGACGACTTCCTCGAACAGATGCAGCAGCTCAAGAAGATGGGTCCGCTCGGTGGGCTGGTGAAGATGCTTCCGGGGTTGCCGAAGGAGATGCGAGACGTCGACGTCGACGACCGTGAGCTGGCGAGGGTCGAGGCGATCATCAAGTCGATGACCAGGCAGGAGCGGGCTCAGCCAGAGCTGATCGACGCCTCGCGGCGAGCGCGCATTGCGAACGGCTCGGGCACGAACGCCAACCAGGTTTCGATGCTGGTCAAGCAGTTCTCGGAAATGCAGAAGATGATGAAGCGGATGGGTGGCCTCGGCACCAAGAAGGTCAAGAAGAACCGCAAGGGCAAGAAGGTCAAGGGGGGCGGCCGGGTGACCCAGAAACAGACCGCTCGCATCTCCGAACCCGGCACCAAGGCCCGCAAGGCACCGCTCATGCTCCCCGGCCTCGACCGCCTCGACAACGCGGACTTCGAACAGCTCGCCACCGAACTCGACGAGTTGGGCAAGAAGTCCTGACCCGGGAGTCGTCGAGTTCGCCGATGTGACCGGTCCTCGACGAGTTGGGCAAGAAGTCCTGACCCGGGAGTCGTCGAGTTCGCCGATGTGGCGGGCCTTTGTACCGGTTCGTCGACTTGGCGGGGTCACGTCCCTGCAGCGGAACGCCGGCTCGCCAGAACGGGAGGACTCCCGGGGGTGAGCGAGGTGGAGCCGCGGCGGGGCGACGGTAGGATCGTGCGTCGTTTGTCGGATGGTTTCGTGGTTCCCCGGGAACCGAGCCTCGACATCCCCAGCCAGTCCTACACCGAAGAGAGAATCCTGTGGCCGTTCGACTCCGCCTCATGCGAATGGGCAAGAAGAAGCAGCCGACCTACCGCGTGGTCGCTGCCGACGCCCGCTCGCCCCGCGATGGTCGGTTCATCGAGATCGTGGGTACCTACAATCCCCGCACCGAGCCCTCCGAGATCAAGATCGACAAGGCGAAAGCCGTCCGCTGGCTCGCCGTGGGCGCTCAGCCCACCGAGCGGGTTCAGAAGCTGCTCGAGGTCTCCGGCGCCTGGGAGGCCTGGAAGGCGGGCAAGACGCCCGAAGAGCTGGTCGAAGCCGCCGAGGCCGAGAAGGCCGCTGCTGCCGCTGCGGTCGAAGCGTGAGCGACACCGTGGCCCCCACTGCCGAAGCGGTGCTCCTGCACCTGTGCAAGTCCGTCGTCGCCTCGCCGGACGATGTCTCGATCGAGGCGTCCAGTGTCGATGACGGCCGAGTGCGCTTCGATGTCACCGTCAACAAGGACGACATGGGTCGTGTCATCGGTCGCCGCGGTCGTGTCGCCTCGGCGATCCGGACCGTCGTCGGTGCCGCCGGGGCGAAGGACGGCGTCACCACCGAGGTCGAGTTCGTCGAGTGACCGACCTGCTCGAGGTCGGACGGGTCTCTCGAGTCCATGGCCTTCGGGGCGATCTGATCATCAACTTCACCACCGACCGCCTCGCTGAGCGCACGGCGGTCGGTTCGCGTCTCGACATCGGCGGCCGCAGCTACTCGGTGGTTTCGGCCCGGCCCTATCAGCAGCACTGGATGGTCCATCTCGACGGGGTCGATGGTCGCAACGAGGCCGAACTGCTCCGGGGCAAGGTCGTGCGGGCCGAACGCATCGAAGACGCCGATGCCTTGTTCGTTCACGAACTCATCGGTGAGCGGGTGGTCGACCAGCACGGAGCCGATCACGGACCCGTGCGGGCGGTTCTGGCCAATCCGGCCTCCGACCTGCTCGAGCTGGCCGACGGCCGACTCGTTCCGATGGTGTTCGTGCTCGGCCACGCCGATGGGGTCATCTCGGTCGAGGTCCCTCCCGGTCTGCTCGACGGCGGCGACTGACCGACCATGGCTGCGGTCCCGACATGAGGGTCGACGTGATCACGATCTTCCCGGAGATCATCGAGTCGTACGCGGGCACCAGCATCCTGGGCAGGGCCCGCCGGGCCGGCCTGCTCGACGTGAGGACCCACGACCTGCGCGATGCAACGACCGACGTGCACCGTTCGGTCGACGATGCCCCCTTCGGTGGGGGAGCGGGCATGGTCCTGGCCCCGGAGCCGATCTTCGCCACCGTCGAAGCCGTCCAGCCGCCCCGGCCCCTGTTCTATCTCTCGCCGGCCGGCCGCCGCCTCGATCAGGCGCTCGCCGCCGAGTTGGCCGCACTCGCTGGATTCACGTTGCTCTGTGGGCGCTACGAGGGAGTCGACGAGCGGGTCCGGACCCATCTGATCGACGATGAGCTCTCGATCGGTGACTTCGTCCTGGCCGGCGGTGAGCTCGCGGCGCTCGTCGTCCTCGAGACCGTTGCCCGCCTCGTGCCCGGTGTGCTCGGCAACGACGAATCGGCCGGAGACGAGTCCTTCGCGGATGGGCTGCTCGAGTACCCGCAGTACACGCGTCCCGCCGAGTTCCGCGGGATGGCCGTCCCCGACGTCCTGCGCTCGGGCAACCATGCCCTGATCGATCGTTGGCGTCGAGCCCAGGCACTGCGCCGGACCCTCCAGCGTCGACCCGATCTCATCGAGGCCCGGGGCGGCCTGTCCGACGCCGACCGCGCTCTGCTGGCCGAATTCGACACGACCGGACACGAACCTCCCCCGTGATCGGACGCCCGAGCCAGTGGTCTTCGCGCCCGGCGGCCATATCCTCATGTGCTGCGCCAATCCGGCCTCAGTTCGTCTCGAGGACCTGCAATGAACCTGACTGATATCGTCGAACAAACCCAACTTCGGGACGACGTCCCCGACTTCGCCCCCGGCGACACCGTGAAGGTGCACGTCAAGGTCACCGAAGGCAACCGCGAGCGTGTCCAGGTCTTCCAGGGCGTGGTCATCGGCCGTCAGGGCTCGGATCTCGCGAGACCTTCAAGGTCCGCAAGCTCAGCTTCGGCGTCGGCGTCGAGCGCACCTTCCCCCTGCATTCCCCCATCATCGACAAGATCGAGGTGGTCTCACGTGGCGATGTGCGCCGAGCCAAGCTCTACTATCTCCGAGACCGCGTCGGCAAGGCCGCGAAGGTCAAAGAGAAGCGCTTCAACTGAGTATGCTCCGATGAGCAGCGAGGATCTCGAGCGTTACGAGGCCGAGATCGAGTTGGAGCTCTACAAGGAATACCGCGACGTCATCAAGGTCTTCCGTTTCGTGGTCGAGACCGACCGACGCTTCTACCTCGCGAACGAGGTCGTGCGAACGTCCGCACCGGGTGCTGCATTCGTCGAATACGAGCTGACCGATGCGTGGGTGTGGGACATGTACCGGCAGTCCCGGTTCCTGCAGCGCGCCACGGTCGCCAGTTCACGAGGCATCGCCGTCGAGGAGCTCCCGATCTCCGACCTGTGACCACGCGTCGCTCCAACGTCGAGCGTGGCCGCCGGGGCGAGGACCTGGCTGCCGACTGGTACCGCCGGCAGGGCTACGAGATTCTCGACCGGAACTGGCAGGTGCCGCGCAGTCACGGTCGGGGTGAAATCGACATCGTCGCCCGCCGCGGAGCGACTGTCGTGGTCTGCGAGGTCAAGGCTCGATCGTCGGATCGTTTCGGCCACGGGGTCGAGGCGGTCACGGTCGACAAACAACGCCGAATCCGGCGACTGGCGGGGGCGTGGATCGAGTTGGTCGGTCGGCCGATGGGTGTGTCGATGGCCGACCTCCGCTGCGACGTGGTCGACATCGACGGAAACGAGCAGTTGACGGTCTACGAAGCTGCGTTCTGACTGCGTCTCGGCAGGGTCGTTCTGGGGGAGGGTCGTTCTGGAGGGAGGGTCGTTCTGGGGGGAGGGTCGTTCTGGGGGAGGGTCGTTGGGGGAGGGTCGTCTGGGGAGGTCGTTAGGGTCGTTCTGGGGCGAGGGTCGTTCTGGGGCGAGGTCCTTCTGGACGGACGGTCGCAGCCGATGCTGATCCCGATCGTGATGGCGGCGTGGAAACCCGCATCCGCGGGTGTGCACCGCCGCTCCCCGTCGCCATCACGATCACCAGGCCCACGACGAGTCCCGCCTCTCGCGTCAGGCGAACAGTGCGGGTACCCGGTCCCGGGGGCGACCGATGATGGCCACCTCGGGCGTTTCGATCACGGGTCGCTGCAGCAACCGGGGGTGTGACACCAGCAGGTCGATGACGACGTCGGGATCGCTCAGGGTGTCGGGGTCGAAGCCATCACGTCCGACGACGGTGTCGGTGAAGAACTTGTCTCGCCGCACCAGGTCGGCGGGGTCGTCTTCGAGTTTGGCGATGATCCGTTCCAGGGTGGGTCGGTCGGGCTTCTGCTTCAGGTAGAGCACGACGTCGTGGTCGACGCCGAGGTTCTGCAGCACGTCCAGTGCCGCCGTCGAACTACTTCAATTCGGATTGTGGAACAGGGTGATGTCGGCCATGGGCCGACCATACTCCGACGTCACCGGTTCACCCAGCAACCTCGGTGCCAGTGTCGACGCAGGTCGGGGTCATCGGGTGGCACGACCACCATGTGCCCCAGGCCCGACGGGATGATCTGCTGGCAGCCGGGGCAGAGATAGCTCTTGGTTGCCTCGTAGGGCTGGAGGTAGCGGGTCGTCGCTCCGGGGACATCCGACGGGTCGCGTGGGCGAGGGCGAGAGGGTCGCTGCGTCGACTTCTTCCTCTTCTTGGCCGCCGATCCCGACCGCTTGGCGTTGGCCGGTTTCGGCTTCGGGCGCTTCTTCTTGGCGTTGGGGCCCTTGCTCTGACCCGGATCGCGTGATGGCGAGGGGCGCGCCATCAGCCGAAGAGCGCCCAGATCGTCAGGCCAACGACGGCGACGCAGCTGGCTGCGACGAAGTAGTAGTCGAAGGGCGTCCGTCGGTGCTGTCGTCTCGGATCGAACCCCACGACGCTCAGTATGGACGATCGGGCTGGGGTTGCGGCCACCTCGGCGAGTCCGGTCGGGAACCGGATGCGAGATCCTGGTCATTTGCCACTCGATGTGCGGTGATCGACCGTCCCCCGGCCATCATCGGGGACATGCGAAACCCTGCAGCATCAACGGCACGATCGACGATTCTCGCCGGTGCCTTCGCGCTCCTCGCCATGCTCACCGGAGTGGGATGTGCCAGCGCGTCGACGCCCGAGGTCGCCGACGGCGATCCCACGCTCCAGAGCGGACGAGACGTCTACATCCGGCAGTGTGCGAGCTGTCATGGCGGAGACGGCGGCGGTGGTCGGGGTACGAAGCTGTCCGACGGTGTCGTCACGGCGGCCTACCCCGACATCGAGGACCAGATCACCGTGGTCGCCGAGGGGCGCAACGCGATGCCGGCCTTCGGTGGTCGCCTCACCCCCGAAGAGATCGAGGCGGTCGTCCGGTTCACCCGTGAGGTGCTGGCCGCGCCTGCGTCCTGATCTCGTCGGTTCGCTGGGCGTCTCGGGTCAGGAGGCGGGATCGAAGAAGGAGCGTCGGACCGATTCTGCGGCCTGCGTCTGACGCTCTCTCTGCCGGCGCTCGTGGTGCTCCAACACGGCGAGGATCAACGGTTCGATGGGCCCGAGGAACTCCGACAGGACCGGGGCATTGCGGACGAGGTCGGTCCACATGGTGCCGTTCCAGAACTGCTCGCGGGAAGGATCGGTCTGGTGCTGGTACCAGCCCGGGGGGAGGGTCCTGATCCGCTGCTGGGACTCGATGGCTGTTCCTTCGTTCACCTCGGTGGTGTCGTCGCGCCCATGAGCGGAATTGAAGAAGTGGTGATCGTTGCCCATCGTGGAGCCGGTCGCGATGATCGCAACGACCCATTGCGGACCCGCTGAGTTTCTGCATGCTTGGCGAAGCATCATCAATCAGTTCCCTGGCCGAGCCGGCCGATGGCCCGGTGGCGCGGGACGGTGGTCGAGATAGCGTGACGTGGTCGGTGGCCACCGCCCCCTTTCTCGTTGTCGAACGAAAGGGAGCGTGCGGTGACAGCCACCAAGAGCACGGTAGTGAACGCGTCGGTCGCCTCGGCCGTGGTCGAGGGAGTCGATGGTTGTTCGGTGTCGGTCGAGGTCAATCAGACCTCGGGGATGCCCCGGCACAATGTGATCGGGCTGCCCGACGCGGCGTGTCGGGAGTCGATCGATCGGGTCCGGGCGGCGATCTTGTCGTCGGGCTTGAGCTGGCCGCTGGCCCGGGTGACGATCAATCTGTCGCCCTCGACGGTCCGCAAGACCGGTGCGGGCATGGATCTCGCCATCGCCTTGGGGGTGCTGGTGAGTTCGCAACAGCTCGAACCCTCGGCGGTGGCCGATCTCGGCGCCCTGGCCGAGCTGGGACTCGACGGGTCGCTTCGGCCGGTCGCAGGCATCGTGGCCTTGGCCGGCGCGGTGTCGGCACCGGGATTGGTGGTGCCCGTCGAGCAGGGTCGTCAGGCTGCCGTGGTTCGAGCCGGAGTGGTGTGCTCGGCCCGTTCGTTGCGTGAGGTCGTCGATGCGTTGAACGGCGTCGGGCCCCCGTTGGCCCGGGTGGTGGAGCGCAACGGGGTCGATCGCCCGTCGGTGGTTCCCGAGTTCGCCGATGTTCGGGGTCAGCTGCTGGCCCGCAAGGCGCTCGAGATCGCAGCGGCCGGTGGGCATCACGTCCTGATGGTGGGTCCGCCGGGAGCGGGCAAGACGATGCTGGCGAAGCGTATGCCGGGACTGCTGCCGGATCTGGGGCTCGACGAGGCCCTCGCCGTCACCAAGATCCACTCCGTGGCCGGTCAGGTCCTGCCCGAGTCCGGACTGGTCCGCCGGCCGCCCTTCCGGGCCCCACACCACGGTGCCTCGGCCGTGGCGCTGATCGGTGGCGGGTCGCGCACGATTCGCCCGGGAGAGATCTCGCTGGCCCACGCCGGGGTTCTGTTCCTCGACGAGCTGGGCGAGTTCCCGGTTTCGGTGCTCGAGGCGTTGCGGCAGCCGCTGGAGGAGGGGGTCGTCCGGGTTGCCCGAGCCCACGCATCGGCCACGATGCCGGCTCGTTTCCAGCTGATCGCGGCGATGAACCCGTGCCCGTGCGGCGAGGCGCGGCCCGGAATGGCCTGCCGTTGCACCGACGTGGCCCGTTTGCGCTACGCGCGGCGTCTGTCCGGTCCGCTGCTCGACCGCTTCGACCTCCGGATCGAGGTCGAGCCGCCAGATCCGGAGCTTCTGCTGTCGGGCCCGTTGCCCGAGGGCACCGAGGCCGTGGCGACTCGGGTTGCCCGGGTCCGTCGCATCGCTGTCGCTCGAGGTCTGCGCTGCAACGCCGACCTGCCGGCGGCACGGCTCGACGAACTGGCGCCGCTCACCACGGCGGCTCGGTCGCTGCTCGAAGGCGCACTCCGGCGAGGCGATCTCAGTGGGCGAGGTCTTCGCCGGGTTCGCACCGTGGCCCGCACGGTCGCCGACCTGCTCGGCAACGAGGGGCCGATCGACGATTCGGCGGCGGCCACCGCCTTGGCGCTCCGGGCCACACCGTTCTCGGTGGTCGGGCCATGAATCCGGCCGAAGTCCCCCAAGTGGCCGATTCGGGGCCCACGGCCCCCGAGGACGACGCCGAAGTGGCGGCCCGGATCGCGCTCTCGATGCTCCGGTCGGTCGGCCCGGCTCGACTCCGGTGGTTGTTGGCCGGGCGCAGTGCCCTCGACACGCTGGCCGGGCTCCGCGAGGGCCGACTCGACCCCGCGTCGGGGCCTGCACCGCCGGGCGTACGTCGAGAGTTCGTCGACCGATGGATGGCCGAGGCCGGCTCGCTCGATCCCGCCGAGTTGTTGGTCCGCCATCGTGAGCGGGGGCTGACCGTGATCACGCCCGCTCACCCCGACTGGCCGTTCCGTGACGATCCCGAACCCCCGGCCGTGCTGTATGTCAAGGGCAACCTCGCGCCGCTGGTGGCGCAGCATCGTGTGGCGATCGTCGGCACGCGCCGCTGCACCGACGTCGGTCGAGGCATCGCCGTCGAACTGGGTCGGGACCTGTCCGCCTGTGGTGTCACGGTCGTGAGCGGTCTGGCGCTCGGCATCGACGGGGCGGCCCACCGGGGGGCGGTGTCGGCAACCCTGGGCTCCGGGATCTTCGGGCCCCCGCTGGCCGTGGTTGCCAACGGTCTCGATCGGGTGTCGCCGTCGTCGCATCGCCACCTGGCCGACGACGTCGCACGGAGTGGCGCGGTCGTCAGCGAGACACCCCTGGGCGCCCCCATCGACCGATGGCGATTCCCGGCACGCAATCGGCTGATCGCCGGGTTGTCGCAGGTGGTCGTGGTGGTCGAGAGTCACGAACGAGGTGGGGCGCTGATCACGGTCGACGAGGCGCACGAGCGGGGGTTGACCGTGATGTCGGTGCCGGGCTCCGTGCGATCGCCGGCATCGGTCGGCACCAACCGAATGCTCGCCGATGGTGCGGCCCCCGTCTGCTCGGCGGCCGACGTGATCGATGCCCTCGATGGGCTCGGCCTCGGCCCGGTGAATGGTCGGGGCGTGTCGGTGACTCCCCCCGGGATCGGTGGCGGTCCGCCGCGTCCCCGCCCCCTGCCCTTCGAGCTCGACGACCCGCTCGAACGTCGCATCGTCGACGAGATCGGCGCCGCTCCGCTCACCATCGATCGGTTGGTCGCGGCCACCGGTGTCGATCTCGCGTCCCTGGTCCTGGCCGTCCATCGACTGGCCGCACGGGGCGTGGTCCGCCAGGTCGGGGCCACGGTTTCCCTCGCCGGATAGGTTGATCCGGTGACCACTGCCGCCCACGCCCGTTATCTCGAAGCCCTTGGTTTCACTCTCGTCGGACCCGATCGGCGGGCGGCCGGTCAGCATCCGGGTGTCGATCTCACTCGTGGCGATTCGACGGGCTCGTCCTCGACCTCCCGTCCGGACACCACCGACAGAACCGAAAGCCGCTCAAAGAACCAGAAAAATATTCCGCCAACTCCTCACGTTAGGTGGTCAAGTACCGACGGAGAGTGGGAGCGTCTGCTTTCGGGTGTTACCCGAGCCAGTGCTCCACCATCTGGAGGCCCACAAACCTTGGCGGGAGAAGTGGCGAATATTGACAGCGACTCCGAACTGGACCTTGTCTGGGATCGGTACAAGAAACTCGACCAACAGGCCGACCGCGATCAGTTGATCGTCTACTACGCCCCACTGGTGAAGTTCGTGGCATCGAGGATTGCGGCCGGTTTGCCGCAGAACGTCGATCAAGCGGACCTCGTCAGCTACGGCATGTTCGGTCTGATCGACGCCATCACCAAGTTCGATCTGGACCGGGGGTTCAAGTTCGAGACCTACGCCATCGCTCGTATCAAGGGGGCCGTGCTCGACGAGCTCCGGTCGATCGATTGGGTGCCTCGTTCGGTCCGGGCCAAGGCGAAGTCGGTCGAACGTGCCATGGCCAAGCTCGAAGCCGAACTCCATCGTGCCCCCACCGACGAAGAGATCGCGGCCGAGATGGGAATGTCCGATACCCAGCTCACGTCGATCTACAACCAGATCAGCAGCCTCGGTCTGGTTGCGCTCGACGAGATGCTGTCCTACGGGGGTGGCGACTCGATGACTCTGGGCGACACCCTGGCCGATCGTCATGATGGACCGGGTGGCGTCTACGAACGGGTCGAGATGCGTCAGATGCTCGCCGAGGCGATCAACCGCATGGGCGAGCGAGAGAAGATCGTGCTCACTCTGTACTACTACGAGAGCCTCACCCTGGCCGAGATCGGCAAGGTGCTCGGCGTGACCGAGAGCCGGGTATGTCAGATCCACACCAAGGCGGTCCTCCAGTTGCGGTCGAAACTGCAGGCCGGAGAACGCGAAGCCGTCTAGCGGCGTCACGCTGTCGTGCCGGGCGGCGCCCCGCCCCTCCCACTTCCCCCCAACGAGGTCCCGAGTGCATCGGGTGATCCGAGGGAGTGGCGATGGGTGTGTTCCTGCGTCGTCGGTGTGTGGTGGTCGTTGCGTCGGCGCTGCTGGCGGCGCTACCGGTTGTGCCGGCGGAAGCGATCGACCATGGCGAGGGATGGTTGGTCCCGGTCGACGCCGAGATCGTCGATCCGTTCCGGCCCCCGCCGACCCGCTTCTCGGCCGGAAACCGCGGGATCGAGTACGCAACGGTCTCGGGCGACGCAGTCCGCGCCGTCGACGACGGCCGAGTCGCGTTCGCCGGTCGCGTCGGAACCGCGCTGTATGTCACGCTCGATCATGGCAACGGTCTTCGCTCGACCTATGCATTCCTCGAGTCGATCGGCGTGGTCCGGGGCCAGGACGTTGCCCGCGGTGGGCGGCTCGCCACGGCCGGGCCGGGTTTCCACCTCACCGCTCGGCTCGGTGACGACTACGTCGACCCGGCGCTCTTGTTCGCCGGCGCCACGGTGGTCGTTGCGCTGGTCGACCTCGTCCTGGTCGACCCTGTCCTGGTCGACGAACGATCGCCGGGAGCGGGTCCGTCCCGATCGCCCGAGCCGCCGTGGTTCGAACCGTGGATCGTCGCCTTCTGGTCGGTGGGTGACCTGGCGCCGACGCGTCGGGCCGAGGCGTTCGTCGATGCCGTTGGGCGCTGGTCGCCCGGTCCGTGCACCGACTCCTCGGTCGTCGTCGGTCCGGTCGGAGCCGGCCGGACACTCATCCAGGTCGCCGGCCTGGGATCGGACAGTGGGAACGGATCGATCGGTCGACTCGATCCACTCGCTCTGGGCTACCACGAAACCGACGTGATCGGCTTCTCGTATGCCGGCGGCGCAACGCCGACGCCGTTCGGGCTCGACGCGGTTCCCGGGGCCCTGGGAGACGTCCTCGGCGCGAACGCCTACGGTCCGGTCGACACCCTCGCCGACCTCGATCTCGCTGCCGGCCGGCTCGCCGATCTGATCGAAGCGGCTGCGGTCGCGAATCCGGGCCGACCCATCGACGTCGCGGCCCACAGTCTCGGCGGCGTCGTGGCTCGTCGAGCGCTCGAGATCCTGGTCGAGCGACCGGGAGCCGTCCTGCCCGACACGATCGTGACGATCGGCTCGCCCCATGCCGGAGCCGATCTGGCCACCGCTGCGGTCGGGCTCGGGCCGATTCGGATGCCATCGAGGTGGTCGGATCGGGAAGTTGCTCGGTACCTCGAGGCCGAATCGGTCCGCCAGGTCGCCGAGCTCGGGCTCGGCGCCCTGGATCGGCCGTCGAGTCCTCCGCCCGGGGTGCGGGTGGTGACGATCGGGGGCGCGGTCGACCTGGTCGTCCCGATGATGGCAACCACCTGGGAGGGAGCCGATCACGTCCTCGTCCCGGGCGTCGTTTCGGAGGCCCCGACCATGCACGCGGCTCTGCCGGGTCGCGAAGACGTGCGCCGCGAGGTGGGCTTGGCCGTATCCGGCCGCCCGCCGGGCTGCCGGTCGGCATCGACGGTGTTGACCGCGATCGCCCGATCACAGGCGATCATCGCCGCCCTCGATGTCGCAACGGTCCTGGCGGGCGTCTCCGGCGGTCTCGCCGGGCTGCTCCCGGACGACTGACCGACCGGTCGATTCGTGCGGGAGCCGCCCGAGGGGCGGGTACGCTGTTGCGTCGGTCTGGATGTCCCAGGTCGTTCTCACCCGCAATCGGTGCAAATCCACGGTCACACCATCCGGTGTGCGACACCGATTGTTCGATCAACCGGAGGAACCCGTGACCGCAGTCGTCACCATGAAGCAGTTGCTCGACGCCGGAGTCCATTTCGGCCACCAGACCCGTCGCTGGAATCCGAAGATGAAGCGATTCATCCACGGTGAGCGCGGGGGTATCTACGTCCTTGACCTCGTGCAGACGCTGGAGCGCATCGAGCGGGCCTACGTGTTCGTGCGTGACACCGTTGCCGAGGGCGGCACCGTGTTGTTCGTCGGCACCAAGAAGCAGGCACAGGAACCGATCAAGCGGTATGCCCAGTCCGTGGGTATGCCCTACGTGAACCAGCGCTGGCTCGGCGGGATGCTCACCAACTACCAGACCATCTCGAAGCGTGTGTCCAAGCTGGTCGAGTACGAGCGTATGCGGGCCGCAGGCGAGTTCGAGGCGATGCCCAAGAAGGAAGCCCTGCTCCACACCCGCGAACTCGACAAGCTCGACCGCAACATCGGTGGCATCAAGACCATGGCCAAGCAACCCGACGTGGTCTTCGTGCTCGACACGATCAAGGAACACATCGCCGTCACCGAGGCTCGCAAGCTGGGTATTCCGATCGTCGCCGTCGTCGACACCAACGTCGATCCCGACCTCATCACGTTCCCCATTCCGGGCAACGACGATGCCATCCGGTCGACCGAGCTGATGACGCGGGTGATCACCGAGGCCATCGCCGAGGGCAAGCTCATGTACGCATCGAAGCACGGTGTGCCACAGGCTGCGCCGGTCGAAGCCGAGCGCACGCCCGAAGAAGAAGCCGAGTTCGAGGCTCGTCAGCAGGCGGCCCGTGCCGCCGCCGCCGCCGAGGCGGCGTCTCGTGAGGCCCGGCTGGCTGCCGGCAAGGCGGCCGAAGCGGCCGAGGCCGAAGCAACAACCGAGACCGCTGTCGCCGAGGTGGCTGCCCTCGATGCCGATGACCCGGCGCCCGCAGCGGCTGCATCCGAGGTCGAGTCGCCCGAGGCGGCCGATGAGGCCTCCACCGACGACTGAGCGCACGCTCGATCCCGTCCCCACCACTCGAGAGGTAGTAACCGTGGCTGATTTCAGCGCGAAAGATGTGCAAGAACTCCGCAAGTCGACCGGTGCCGGCATGATGGACGCCAAGCGGGCCCTCACCGACGCCAACGGCGATTTCGAAGCCGCCGTCCAGATCCTGCGCGAGAAGGGTTTGGCCAAGGCCGCCACTCGTTCCGATCGTGAGAACGCCGAGGGCGTCGTGGCGATCGCACAGAACGAGCAGGGCGCTGCTCTGGTGCAGCTGAAGTCCGAGACCGACTTCTCGGCCAAGTCCGACGCCTTCCGGGCCCTCGTGCAGGACATGGCCGACCTCGTGTTGGCGAAGGGGGTCGACGCGATCGCCGAGAAGAACGACGAACTCGAAGCGCTCAAGTTGACCATCAAGGAGAACATCGAGATCGGCACGGTCGCCCGCTACGAGGCTGTTCCGGGTCGGTCGATCGATGCCTACCTCCACGGTGGCGGCCGCGCCGGTGTCCTGGTCGAGGGCGAGGGTGTCGAACCCGAGGTGCTCCACGAGGTGGCGCTCAACGTGGCGTTCGCCAAGCCGAGCTACCTGAGCCGCGACGAGGTCCCGGCCGACGAGGTCGAGAAGGAGCGCCAGTCGCTCCTCGAGATCACCAAGAGCGAGGGCAAGCCCGAGGCGGCGTGGCCGAAGATCGTCGATGGCAGGATCAATTCGTGGTTCGGCGAGCGCGTCCTGCTCGAGCAGGGAATGCTCGGCGAGAAGGAAACCGTGGCGCAGCGCATCGGCAACGGCACGATCGTTCGGTACACGCTCGCCCTCATCGGGTAGAGAACCCGGCCGACTGCCTGCCCCCGAACGGCGGCCACCAGGGCGAATCCTGTGATGCGTACGGACCGAACGGGTCTCGGGCGATAGCCTCGCCCGGGGCCCGGCCGCGTCCGGCCCCGTCGCCACCGCACCGATTCGAGGACCAGGCATGGCAGAACCAGACTCCCCACTCCGATGGAAACGCATTCTGTTGAAGGTCTCGGGCGAGGCCTTCGCCGGTGACAAGGGATTCGGCATCGACGGGGCCATCGTGCAGCGCATCGCCGACGACATCGTCGACGCCCGCTACAACCTCGGGGCCGAGGTGGCCATCGTGGTCGGAGGGGGGAACATCTGGCGGGGTATGGCGGGCGCCGAAGGTGGACTCGATCGAGCCCAAGCCGACTACATGGGCATGCTGGCCACGGTCATGAACGCGCTCGCGCTCCAGGACGTGCTCGAGCAGCGGAACGTCCCGACGCGCGTGCAGTCGGCGATCCGGATGCCCCAGGTCGCCGAGGAGTACATTCGCCGTCGGGCGATCCGGCACCTCGAGAAGGGGCGGGTCGTGATCTTCGCCGCCGGGACCGGCAACCCGTTCTTCACGACCGACACCACGGCCGCCTTGCGGGCGGTCGAGATCGATGCCGACGTGCTCTTGAAGGGGACGCACGGTGGGGTCGATGGCATCTACACCGCCGACCCACGGACCAACCCCGACGCCACGAAGATCGACACGCTCAGCTACCTCGACGTGCTCAACGACGGACTCAAGGTGATGGATTCGACCGCCATCACCCACTCGCATGGACAACGCCATGCCCATCGTGGTCTTCGACCTGCTCGGTGAGGGCAATCTGCGCTCCCTGCTCCTCGGAGATCCGATCGGTACGCTGGTGTCATGAGTGACGAGCTGATCGAATTGGTACTCGACGACGCCAGGGATCGCATGTCGAGTGCGATCACCCACGCTCGGCAGGAGTTCTCGAAGATCCGCAGCGGTCGGGCTGCCCCCCAGCTCGTCGAACGGATCCGGGCCGAGGCCTACGGAGTCGAGATGACGATCCAGGAACTTGCGTCGATCGCGGTCCCCGAGGCCCGCCAGTTGTCGATCGCCCCGCACGACCCGGCCAACCTCGACGCCATCGAGAAGGCCATCCGCAACTCCAACCTCGGCCTCTCACCGAGCAACGACGGCCGGGCGATCCGGCTGAACTTCCCTCCCCTGACCGAGGAGCGGCGGCGAGAGCTGGTGCGCCTGGTGAAGTCGATGGCCGAGGACGGACGGGTGGCCATCCGCAACGTGCGTCGCGATGCCCGCAAGGATCTGGAGGCGGCCGAGAAGGACGGCCAGATGTCCAAGGACGACCTCGACCGGGCCGAGAAAGAACTCGACAAGATCACCCACGCCTGCGAAGCCGACATCGACGCCGCACTCGATGCCAAGGAAGAAGAACTCCTCGAGGTCTGACCTCGCCACCGGCCACCGGTCCGATCCGGGTCGCGGGCCATCGCTGCAACATCCACGCCGCCCCTGGGGGCCACGAGAAGGGCACGCCATGAGTGAAGAATCGAGCCCAGAACCGTCCGGCCGGTCCGCGCCGGGGATCTTCGATTTCGATCCCCCACCCGAGATCGATCCCAACAAGTTCGGTCCCATTCCGATCGTTTCCGTCGGTGACGAGGTCGACGCCGAGGCCGACGACACCGCCGACGAGTCCGCGGATGACCTCCCCCACTGGACCCAACCGGCCACCGGGCAGGTCCCGCGGGTCATTGCCACCTCCGGCGACGACGACTGGAGTGATCTCGGCGGACCCCGCTGGCATGGCGAGGGACCGGAGTGGGGCGGTGACGACCTCGACGTCGTCCTGGGTGACGCGCCGAAACGTGCGGCGGCCATCGACCCCGAAGACGAGCTGGTCGAGATCGGTGTCCTGCAGGCCGACGACGGTTCTCGGGCCGCGGCCCCTCGGCCCCGCCGCCCCGCCGTTCCCGATCCCGGACCGGGCGGTGAGCGCAACATTCCCCAGGCGATCGGCGTCGGGCTGTCCATCGCGGCTCTGGCGCTGCTGGCCTTCCGGTGGGATGGCAACGTCCCGGCGCTGGTGTTGATCACCCTGGTCGTCGTCATGGCGGCCGTGGAGGTCTTCAACACCATGCGGATCGCCGGGAGCCATCCGGCATCCCTGCTCGGCATCATCGCCTGCGGAGCGCTGCCGCTCGCCGCGTATCACCGAGGTGATGCCGCGTTCGCCCTGGTCCTGGCACTCACGGTCGTCTTCGGAGCCATCTGGTATCTCGCTGGCGCCGACACCCAACGACCGGCACTCAACCTGGGGCTCACGTTCCTGGGCGTGGGCTGGGTGGGTGTGCTCGGTGGGTTCGCCGGCCTCATCCTCCGGATGGAAGACGGCAAGTCGATCATCGTGGCCGCCATCGTGTGCACCGCGGTCTACGACACCGGCGCACTGGCCGGCGGCACCGCCTTCGGGCAGAACGGTCACAAGTTCCACCCGGCCAGCCCGTCGAAGACCTGGGAGGGCACCATCACCGGCGTGTTCCTCGCCATCGCCGCCGGTGGTGTCCTGGGCATCTACGAGATCTCGCCGTTCAGCCTCCAGATCCAGGATGCCCTGCTGCTCGGCCTGGTCGTCGGGGTCATCGCCCCGATCGGGGATCTGGCCGAGTCGCTGGTCAAACGGGACCTGGGCGTGAAGGACATGGGCGCCATCCTGCCCGGGCACGGCGGCGTGCTCGATCGGGTCGACAGCCTGCTGTTCGTCATCCCCTCGGTCTATTACCTCGCGCTCGTTCTCGGATTCTCGTGAGTCGGACTGCTTTGCGTGACGAACATGACCGATGATCGGCTTGCGGTCGCCGTCGTCGGATCGACCGGATCGATCGGGACGCAGACGATCGAGGTCGTTGCTCGCGAATCCGATCGCTATCGCATCTCGGCGCTGGCCGCCGGGCGGTCCCTCGATCTGCTCGTCGCTCAGGCCCTGAGTCTTCGCCCGGACTTCGTGGCCATCGGAGACGACGATCTCGGTCCGGCCCTGCGGGCCCAGCTCCCGCCGTCGATCGAGGTCGGTGCCGGCGCCGAGGCCTTGGCCGAGTGTGCGAGGCGGGCCGAGGTCACGGTGAACGGGGTGGTCGGCTTCGCCGGGCTGGGCGTGACCTTGGCGGCACTCGAGGCCGGGACGCGTCTGGCGCTGGCCAACAAGGAGTCGCTCATCGCCGCCGGACCGGTGGTGCAGCGGGCTCGGCGGACGCCCGGGGCCGAGCTGGTCCCGGTGGACTCCGAGCACGCCGCGGTCCACCAGTGCCTCCGAGCCAACGACGAGCCGAGGCGCCTTGCCCGGATCCAGCTGACGGCCTCGGGTGGGCCGTTTCGTGGTCGCACGAGGGCCGAACTCGAGGACGTGACCGTCGAGGAGGCCCTCCGCCATCCGACCTGGTCGATGGGGCCGAAGATCACCGTCGATTCCTCGACGCTGATGAACAAGGGGCTCGAGGTCATCGAGGCCAACGAACTGTTCGGCCGGCCTGCCGGTGACCACGGCTACGACATCGGGCTCGATGAGATCGACGTCGTCGTCCATCCCCAATCGATCGTGCACTCGATGGTGACCTACACCGATGGTTCCACCATCGCGCAGCTCTCGCAGCCCGACATGCGGTTGCCGATCGCCTACGCCCTGGCCTACCCCGATCGGGGTCGGGTGCCCTACGGGGCCATCGACTGGGCGACGCTGGGGCGTCTCGATTTCGAACTGCCCGACCACGAGGCCTTTCCCTGCCTGGGCCTGGCGTACGAGGCGGCTCGGACCGGTGGCACGGCCCCGGCCTGGCTGAGCGCAGCCAACGAGGTGGCCGTCGAGGCCTTCCTCCAGAAGCGGCTGCGGTGGATCGACATCCCCGATGTCAACGAGGCGGTACTGGCACGCCATGATGGTGGAAATGGATCGACGCTCGACGGGGTTCTCGAAGGCGACCGCAGCGCCCGCGTTCATGCCGAAGCCATCATCGCCGAAAGACAACGCTAGGCCTCGATCGTCGGCCTTGCCGTCTGCACCAGGAGACCATTCGTGACCGACCGTGTCACCACATCCGAAAATGCTCTGGGAGCGGGCCATCCTCGGCGCGGGTCATGGGTGATGGGCGACCCGGTCGATGCACCCGATCAGGCGCCGGCATCGAATCCGGCCGGCCTGGTCGTGTTGCTCGGTTTGCTCGGGTTCCTCTACTTCTCTGCCGGTCCACGGTACTTCGTGGTGGTCATCGGGCTGATCGTCATGATCTTCCTGCACGAGCTCGGCCACTTCATGACCGCCCGCTGGACCGGGATGAAGGCCACCCAGTTCTTCCTCGGGATGGGCCCGCGTATCTGGTCGTTCCATCGGGGCGAGGTCGAGTACGGGGTGCGGGCCATTCCGGCCGGCGCGTTCGTTCGCATCATCGGTATGAACAACCTCGACCCGATCGATGCCCAGCGACGAACCCCGGGCCTACAAGAACAAGTCCTACTGGAAACGAATGGTCGTGATCACCGCCGGATCGATGATGCACTTCGTGCAGGCCATCGTGCTGTTCACCGTCGTGGCGTCGGTGATCGGGCTTGCCGCGTCCAGGAGAACTGGACGATCGGCGAAATCTCCCAGCTCGAGACCGGTGAGACGCCCGCGGTCGAGGCCGGTCTGGAGCTGGGTGACACGATCCTCGCCGTCGACGGGGTCGCGATCCCGACGTTCGGGACGATCTTCGCGATCAAGCTGGCCGATCGGGCCGGTGAGGAGGTCACGCTCGACATCCGCAAGGCCGACGGATCGCGATCGAGTCGTCGACGGTGACGCTCGTCGAGCGAACCGATCCCGACGGCACCACCCGTGGCTTCATCGGTATCGGGCCCGAGTTCGCCGGAGCGCCAGGGCCCGCTCGGGGGCGTCGAACTCTTCGGTGAAGTCTTCTACGGGACGCTGAAGTTCATTCCCGAGTTCCTCAGCCCCTCGACGTCTCGCCCGTCTCGGCGAGGCGATCTTCAAGGCGGCTCCGAGACCGACACCACGACGGGCCAGGTCGACAACCGACCGATCTCGGTGGTCGGGAGTCGGTCGGATCGCCGGTCAACCGGGGTTCGACTGGCTCTAGCCCATCCAGATGCTCGCGATCGTCAACGTGTCGGTCGGCATCATCAATCTGCTGCCGCTGCTGCCGCTCGACGGTGGTCATGCTGCCATCGCGACCTACGAGCGAATCCGATCCCGCAAGGGCCGTCGCTACCAGATGGACGTCGCGAAGTTCCTGCCGGCTCACCTACGCCGTCGTTGCGCTGCTCGCCTTCTTGATGTTCTCGACGGTCTGCCTCGACATCATCGACCCGATCGGCTGATCGGGCCCGATCCGGGGGCTCGATGCGGGCGGAGATAGCCTCGACCCATGGACGCCGGAGCGGTCACCTTCCCTCGTAAGCAGACCCGTCAGATCATGGTCGGTGACGTGCCGGTCGGCGGTGGAGCGCCGATCACCGTGCAGTCGATGACGATCACCAAGACGGCCGACCACGAGGCCACCCTGCAGCAGATCTACGCGTTGGCCGCCGCCGGATGCGACATCGTCCGCTGCACCTGCAACGAACCCGAGGCTGCCGTCGGGCTGGCGAAGATCGTTCCCCGCAGCCCGGTCCCGATCGTGGCCGACATCCATCATCAATACCGACGAGCCCTCGAGGCGCTCGAAGCCGGGGTGCACTGCCTGCGCCTCAACCCGGGGAACATCCGCAAGCCCGAGCACATCAAGGCCGTCGCCCGCGAGGCGAAGGATCGCAACGTGCCGATCCGAATCGGGGTCAACGGCGGCAGCCTCGACCCCAAGCTCTACGAGAAGTACGGGGGACGCGTCACGCCCGAGGCCATGGTCGAGTCGGCGCTCGAGGAGATCCGACTACTTCGATCAGGTCGACTTCGACCTCATCAAGATCTCGGTCAAGGCATCCAACGTGCCGCTGATGATCGAGGCCTACCGGCAGCTGTCCGAGGTCGTCGACTATCCGCTGCATCTCGGCGTCACCGAGGCCGGTCCGCCGCCGAACGGTCTGCTCAAGGCAACCGCCGGAATCGCCACCCTGCTGGCCGAGGGCATCGGCGACACCATCCGCTACTCGTTGACCTCGGATCCGGTCGACGAGGCCCGCGCCGGTCGTGCGCTGCTCGAGGCCTTCGGTCTGCGGGAACGCAAGAACGTCGACCTGATCGCCTGCCCGTCGTGTGGCCGGGCCGAGATCGACGTCTACAAGATCGCGGCGCAGGCCCAGGAGGCATTCGCCGACAAACAACTCCCGCTCCAGGTGGCCGTGATGGGCTGCGTGGTCAACGGCCCGGGCGAGGCTCGAGACGCCGACATCGGGATCGCGGCCGGCAACAAGCGAGGCCATCTGTTCGTGAAGGGCACCAATGTGGCCGTCGTTCCCGAAGACGAGATGGTCGATGCCCTGGTCGAGTGGGCCGAGTTCATCGCCGAACACGGTATGGACGCAGCGATGGAGCGGGCGGCGTCGACTCGTGACGCCGCCCGGCGAGCGGCCGAGGAGGATCGTGATCGCAATCTCGGGGAACGGGGCGAAGACGCCAACCAGACCGAGGTCGTGATCCAGAACATCAAGCGGGTCGGCGACTGAGGCGAGGTGGCCTCGCCGAGGCCGCACACCGAGTCGAGGTGGGTCGGGTCAGGCCTCGTCGGGTGGGGGATCGTCGGATGGGGGGTCGTTGCGTGGGGGATCGAGGTCGGAATCGGTGTCTCCGACCTCGATCCCGGGCAACGAGTTCGAGTCGGCCAGGCTCTCGACGGCGTCGGCCTTGGCCGTCGTGGCCTCGATGCGATCGCGGATTTCGGCAAACGGATCGTCCGCGATCTCGGACTGGATGATGGCCAGTCGTTCCTCGGGGGACGCGTTCAGCACGCGCTCCTTGCGGGAAAGGTCGGCGTCGAGGTCGGCTCCGAGTTCGTCGAGCGCGTCGTCGATGTCGGCCTTCTCTCGCTTCAGCCAGCCACCGATCGAGTCCAGCAGTCCCATGGGCCGATTCTAGGGTTATGATGTCCGAACATGCCTGTAGGCGTGGGCCCCGGCCCACGCCTTTGTTGTCTCAGGCTCTGTTTTTCGAGCCCGTTTCGAAGACCCTGTTTGCCAATCATGCTGCTGTCTCGAGTCCCGGTCATCTCGAGTCCTGCCCGAGGAGGTGAGTTCATGCCCGTCGCCGACACCGTGTCCGAACTGCTCGCTCCCGTCGTTGCGACGCTGGGCGTCGAACTGATCGATGTCGAATGGGTCGGTTCGAGCCTGCGGGTCGTGGTCGACGAGGGAGACGGCATCACCACCGATCGGTTGGCCGAGGTGAACCGCCTGATCTCACCCATTCTCGACCAACACGATCCGATCCCGGGCCGCTACACGCTCGAGGTGTCGAGTCCGGGCGTCGAACGCAAGCTCAGCCGGCCCGACCACTTCGTGCGAGCGATCGGCGAGAACGTGGTGGTCAAGATGCATCCGGGCATCGAGCCCCGCCGCGTGAAGGGCGCCCTCGAGGCCTTCGACGACGATCGGGTGTCGGTGGCCGCCATCGAGATCGACGGCGTCGATCTGCCTGCCCCCGAAACCCACGTGATCGAGCTGGCCGACATCGCAAAGGCCCGGACGGTCTTCGATTGGGGACCCACACCCAAGAAGGGCGGGAAGCCCGGCTCGCGACAGGCGGCGGGCCAGCCCAAGAAGTCGAAACCGGCCATGACGAAGCAGCCGGCTCGGAACACCAGACCGGCCGGCAACGATCCGACCCCGAAGTCACCAACACGAAGCGAGGCCCCTGTTCATGAGCAATGAGATGATCGATGCGCTGCAGGCACTGGCCGAGGATCGAGGGATCTCGGTCGAGAAGCTGTTCGGCATCATGGCGAACGCGCTCGAGTCGGCCTACAAACGTCAGCCCGACAGCTACGAATACAGCTGGGTGACGATCGACCCCGCCACCTTCGACATCCGCGTCTGGGCTCAGGACATCGACGAAGACGGTGAGCCCTACGGTCAGGAGTACGACGTCACGCCCGAGAACTTCGGACGAATCGCCGCTCAGACCACCAAGCAGATCCTGATGCAGGGGATCCGAGAGGTCGAGCGCGAGCAGAAGTACGAGGAATACGCAGGCAAGGAGGGCGAGATCGTCACCGGCATCGTCCAACAGACCGACTCTCGATACACCTTGCTCGACCTCGGCCGGGTCGAGGCACTGCTCCCGCAGGCCGAGCAGGTGTCGGCCGGTCCTCGAGCCGAAGCCGGCAGCCGTCTCAAGGCCTACATCGTCGAGGTCCGCAAGACGGCGAAGGGCCCGCAGATCGTGGTTTCGCGGACCCATCCCGGCTTGGTGAAGCGGCTCTTCGAACTCGAGGTGCCCGAGATCGCCGACGGCATCGTCGAGCTCAAGGCCGTCGCTCGCGAACCCGGACACCGCACCAAGATCGCCGTCTGGTCCCACGATCAGAACGTCGACCCGGTCGGCGCCTGTGTCGGTGCCCGGGGATCCCGGGTCCGCATGGTCGTCAACGAGCTCAACGGCGAGAAGGTCGACATCATCCCCTACAGCGAAGACATCTACGACTTCGTGGCCAAGGCGTTGTCGCCGGCCAAGGTGAAAGAGGTCCGGATCCACGAGGACACCGGCACCGCCGAGGTCATCGTTCCCGACTTCCAGTTGTCGCTCGCCATCGGCAAGGAGGGTCAGAATGCCCGCCTGGCCCATCGCCTGACGGGTTGGCGCATCGACATCAAGAGCGAGACCCAGCTGGCCGAGGAGGCCCTGGGCGTCGAGGACTACGACTCCGAGGAGTGGGCCGAGGGCGAGTGGATCGTCGACCCGGAGACCGGCGAGCAGAAGTGGCAGCCGGCCGATGGGTCCGAGGCCATCTCGGCCGAGGAGTGGCACAGCGGTGGCGACGTGATCATCGACGGCGAGGATGCGGTCGAGGACGGGGGCGACACGGTCGCCGACTCCGAGTCCCCGTCGCCCGGCGACACCGATGCCGACCCCGCCCCTTCGGCGTCGCCGGACGCCGACGCCGAGATGGCTGGCGCCGAGATGGCTGGCGCCGAGATGGCTGGCGCCGAGATGGCTGGCGCCGAGATGGCTGACGCCGAGATGGCTGACGCCGAGATGGCTGGCGCCGAGATGGCTGACGCCGAGATGGCTGACGCCGAGATGGCTGACGCCGAGATGGCTGACGCCGAGATGGCTGACGCCGACTCCGTGCCCATCGAGGGTGAGGCCAAAGACGTCTGAGCAGCGCGATGATGCCCGCCGTCGCCGACCGCGCACCTGTATCGGGTGCCGGTCGGTCCGGCCCCGAGACGAGCTCATCCGAATCCGCCTTTCGTCGACCGGTGAGGTGACCCAGGGCGCAGGCGGGCGGGGAGCGTGGCTCTGCTCGTCGACACCCGACCGGTGTCTCGCCGATGCCGTCAAGCGGGGAGGCCTCCGGCGGGCCTTCCGATGTGCGGTTCCCGAATCGGCGGTCGCCGGTCTCATGGCGGTTCTCGTGCTCGACGACGGACGTGGTAGCGGCCGGCAGCCCCGCTAGGCTTGGTAGTCGTTTCGCGCTACCGCAGTGGTGGCGTCCGGTTCGCGATGATCCGACGACCCTCGAGGGTGAGTATTACCTGTGGCAGCCAAAGTCCGCGTCTACGAGCTAGCGAGAGAACTGGGACTCTCCAATGCCGAGACCCTCGAATTGTGCGAGAAGCTCGGTATCGGGGTGAAGAGCCACTCGTCGAGCATCGTCGAAGCGCAAGCCGACCGGCTACGGCGCAAGGCGCATCGTGATGGACTGGTGCGCGACGTCGCGCCCGACGAGCCCGAGGTCGCCGAACCCGAGCCTGCGCGTCCGGCTCCCTCGGTCTCGTCCCGCAAGCCGCGACCGACTCGTCCCTCGCAGACTGCGGGCGGCGTGGTGTCGTCGTCGGGATCCCGACCCGAGCCGGTCGCTCCCCGACCTGCTCCAGTAGCTCCCGCTGCTCCGGCAGCCCCGGCTGCTTCGACTCCGTCACCGGCTGTGCCCGACACCCCGGCATCGTCCCCAACCGCCCCTCCGGCCAGCCCGGCTCCGGTTGCCGAGGCCCCGGTCGCCGAGGCCCCGGTGGAACCGGTGGTCGCGCCGCCGCCACCTGCCCCGGTGCAGGCTCCCGCGAGCGAACCGGTTCCGTCCCCGGCTCCGGCGGAGCCATCGGCCACCGACGCGGCCGAAACCTCGGCTCCGGCGCCCACCCCGTCGGCCGGCGGCGAGGCGTCCGCTGCGGCGCCTGCTGCCCGGGCCGAACGTCCCGCACGAGGTCCGATGCCCCCTGGCAGCCGGCCACCCGGTCCACCACCGTCCCCGGGCGGCAAGCCGATCCCGCCTCCCCCCGGCCCGCCCCGTGGTCGCAGTGGCAAGCCCATCCCGCCGCCCCCCGGCGGGGGCAAGACCCGGCCGACCACTGCCCCCGGCACCGGTCGTCCCGGCGGTGGCTATCGCAACGCGCCGGCGAGTGCCGGACGTCCCGCCGGAGGGGCCGCGCCGTCGGGTCCCGGCGGTTATCCCGGTCGCGGTGGTCCCCCTGGTGGAGGTGGTCGTCCCGGCGGCGGTCGCCCCGGCGGCGGCCCCAACCGTGGTCGCCCTCGCCGCAAGAGCCGTCGTCGCCGTTCCTCGGAAGAACTCACGCCGATGGACGTGCCCACCTATTCGGCGAGCGATGCCTCGGTCCCCGAGGGCGTCGTGGTCATCGAGCGCGCCTCGACCGCACAGGACCTCGGTCCCAAGCTGAACCGCACCGTGGCCGACGTCGTCCGATTCCTGCTCACCAACGGTGAGCTGGTCACGGCCACGCAATCGCTCAGCGACGACATGATTCGGATGTTCGCCGACGAGATCGGCGCCGAGATCCGCCTCGTCGACCCGGGAGAAGAACAAGAGGTCGAGCTGCTCAAGATGCTCGACATCGACCTCGACGTCGACGACGAAGAGCGAGCCGATTGGCCGCTCCGCCCTCCCGTCATCACGGTGATGGGCCACGTCGACCACGGCAAGACCCTGCTCCTCGACCGGATCCGTTCCGCGAACGTCGTCGAGGGCGAGGCCGGTGGGATCACCCAACACATCGGTGCCTATCAGGTCGAAGCCGGTGGTCGAACCCTCACGTTCCTCGACACGCCGGGCCACGAGGCCTTCACGGCCATGCGGGCCAGGGGCGCCGATGCCACCGACATCGTGGTCCTCGTCGTAGCCGCCGATGACGGCGTCATGCCCCAAACCGTCGAGGCCTTGGCCCATGCGCGTGCCGCCGAGGTTCCCATCGTCGTCGCGGTCAACAAGATGGACCGCGAAGGCGCCGACCCCGATCGGGTCATGTCCCAACTGGCCGAGCGCGAACTCATCCCCGAGCAGTGGGGTGGCGACACCATCTTCGTCCCGCTGTCGGCCATGACCGGAGACGGCATCGACGAACTGCTCGAAAGCCTCGCCGTCATCGCCGAGCTCGAAGACCTCCGGGCCACCCCCGAAGGTCGTGCCGTGGGCACCGTGCTCGAATCCCACCTCGACATCGGTCGGGGTCCTGTCGCCACGGTGTTGGTCGAACAGGGCACCCTGAGCGTCGGCGATCCGCTCGTCGCCGGTGCGGCCTGGGGTCGTGTCCGGGCGCTGCTCAACGATCGCGGCGAGAACGTCCCGTCGGCCGGCCCCTCGATGCCCGTACAGGTGTTGGGTCTGTCCGACGTCGCCGATGCCGGCAACACCTTCAGCGTCGCCCCCAACGAGAAGATCGCCTCGAAGGTCGCCGACACGCGCGAGCATTGGCACCGTCTGGCCAGCCTCGGACGCGACGCCTCGGCCACCGGCGGTGGCGCTCGGCTCGAGGACATCTTCAAGCAGATCCAATCGGGCGAGACCGCCACGCTCAACCTCATCGTCAAGGCCGATGTCAACGGGTCGCTCGAAGCGGTCACCGACAGTCTCAAGAAGCTCGAACGCGACGACGTCAAGTTGTCCTTCGTGCTGCGTGGGGTCGGCGGGATCACCGAGAACGACGTCCAACTGGCGGCCGCATCCAATTCGACGATCCTCGGTTTCGGTGTGCGTCCCGACCGCAAGGCCCGCGAACTCGCCGAGCAGGAAAAGGTCGAGATCCGGAACTACGAGATCATCTACAAGCTTCTCGAGGACATCGAGAATGCCATGCTCGGCCTTCTCGCCCCCGAGTTCGAAGAAGTGGTCACCGGCGAAGCCGAGGTCCGCGAGATCTTCCGGGTGCCGAGGCTCGGCGCCATCGCCGGTTGCTATGTGCTCAACGGCACGATCACCCGAGGTTCGAAGGTTCGTTTCCTGCGTGACGGCACCATCATCTGGAAGGGTGCGATCCAGTCGCTCAAACGATTCAAGGACGACGTCCGGGAAGTACACAGCGGGTTCGAATGCGGCATCGGTCTCACCGATTTCCAGGACCTCAAGGAAGGCGACATCATCGAGACGTTCGAGGATCGAGAGATCCCCCGAACCTGAACGGGAGCGATGGCCGGAGCATCGGCGTTGCGGTGCCGCCCGGGCCTTGCGGTGAATCCGTCGGCATGAGCCTGCATTCGGTCACGCTGTGCGTGGAACTCCATTTGCCCAACGCACGGTCGCTGAAGGCGAAGCGATCGATCGTGCAGTCGATGGTGCGAACCCTCGACGGCTGGACGGGCGTGGCGGCGGCCGAGGTCGATCATCACGACCGATGGCAGCGGACGGTCATCGGGGTCGGCATCGTCGGCAGCCAACTCGGCAACGTCGAGGAGCGGGCCGACGCCGTCGAACGCTACGTGTGGTCACGACCCGAGATCGAGGTCATCGCCATCGACTGGCACTGGCTCGACACCTGAGCCGGGGGCGACGACCGATCCCGCAGGGCGGGCCGGTAGGATCTGAGGCCCGATTCGGACTCGGTGGGAGCTTGAGATCATGGCCAGGAAACAGAGCGGTGGACGCAAGTCCCGGCCGGCGACCAAACGGCACTATCCCCGCACGGCCCGCCTCAACTCGTTGCTCACCGAGATCGTGGCCGATCACTTCGAGCGGGCCGACGACGACCGCCTGGGATTCATGACCGTGACCGGTGTCGAGGTCGACGCCGACCTGAACGTGGCCCAGGTGTTCGTGTCGAGTCTGGGCACGGACGGTCGGCCGTTGAGCACGGGCGACGACGAAACCCTCGAGGCCCTCGAGGAACACCGCAAGCCGCTTCAGCGGGCCATCGCCGACCAGGCCAAGCTGCGCAAGACCCCGACGGTCACCTTCGAATTCGACTCGGGTGTGCGCCACGGTGCCCGTGTCGAGGAGATCCTGGCGACCCTCGACCTCCATCCCGACGACGAGGCCGACCGCGTCGACGACCCCGATGCCGATCCGGGTGTCGAGGGCGGGACCGACTGAGGTGGCCCGCGGTTCGAAGCGCCCGGATTCCGGGGTCTCCGGGTGTGTGGTCATCGACAAGCCGGCCGGCATGACCAGTCACGATGTCGTCGACCGTCTCCGTCGGGTGCTGGGCACCCGGAAGGTCGGGCATGCCGGGACACTCGATCCCGATGCCACCGGTGTCCTGGTCCTCGGCGTCGGGCGGGCGACCAAGCTCCTGCAGTTCGTCTCGGGTGTCGACAAGACCTACGTCTGTGAGGTCGTGTTCGGCGTCGAGACCTCGACTCTGGACGCCGGGGGCGCCGTGACGGCCACCCACGACATGTCCGCGGTCACACCGGACCGAGTGGCCGCCGAGGCCGAACGCCTCGTGGGGGACATCCTGCAAACTCCCCCGATGGTGTCGGCCATCAAGATCGATGGCAGGCGTCTCCACGAGCTGGCCCGTGAGGGTATCGAGGTCGAGCGGGAAGCCCGGCCGGTCACGGTCTTCTCACTCGAGCTGGCCGCAGACCGACGATCCGGCGGTCTACACGATGTCGGTGCGTTGTTCGTCGGGGACCTACGTGCGAAGTCTCGGTGCCGATCTCGGCACCGCGCTCGGAGGCGGTGCTCACATTCGGTCGCTGCGCCGTATGTCGGTCGGGCCGTTCGGAATCGACGAGGCGAGCTCACTCGACGAGCCGCGCCTGCTGCCCGGTCGGCGAGATGCTGCGGGGTATGCCGCGGCTCGAGGTCGACGACACGGTGGCGGCGATGGTTCGCAACGGCCGTCCGCTGGGGTCGAGCGCGGGATCGGGACGGCTGGCGATCTGCCGGGGCGATGGTGAGGTCATCGCCATCTACGAGGCGGTCGACGGGGAGCTGAAGCCGGTCAAGGTCCTCGCGCACTGACGTGCGCCCGCTCGACTCCGCCGATCGCCCGGGCTCGGGTCGAAACCCTCGATGAATGATTGTGCCGCCCGGCGAGGGACCCGGTAGCGTTTCGCCACTGTGCAGGTCATTCGAGATCCATCGAACTGTCCGACCACCGGGATGGGTCATGCCCTCACCATCGGTGCCTACGACGGCGTACATCAGGGCCACCAGGCCGTCATTGCTGCCACCCGTGATCTCGCGGCCGAGCTCGGCGTGCGCAGCGCGGTCGTCACCTTCGATCCGCACCCGGCACACGTCCTGCGTCCGGAATCGGCGCCCTTGCTCCTCACCGGCACCGAGCAGAAGCTCGAGCTGCTCGAGGCCTGCGGTGTCGACACGGTGGTGATCGTGCCGTTCGACGAGCAGCGGGCCAGGGAGACCGCCGAAGACTTCGTGCGCCGGGTGCTGGTCGAGTGTCTCCGGGCCCGGGCGATCGTGGTCGGTCACGACTTCCACTTCGGTCGCAATCGGGCCGGCAACGTGGATGTCCTCACCAAGCTCGGGATCGAGTACGACTTCGACGTGGTGGGGGTCGACCTGTTGCCCCGCCCCGACGGCAAGCTCGAGTCGGTGTCGTCGACGGCGATCCGTCGGGCGCTTGCCGGCGGCGAGGTTCGCACCGCTGCGTCGCTCCTCGGGCGATTCCACGAGATCCGCGGCGTCGTGGTCGGTGGCGACCATCGAGGTCGCACCATCGGCTTTCCAACGGCGAACGTGGCGGTCGCCAAGGACCGTGCCAAGCCGGCCGACGCGGTCTATGCCGGGTGGTACGTGCGCCCCGATGGATCCCGCCACGAGGCGGCCATCAACGTCGGTCGCCGACCGACGTTCTATCGAGACGCCGAACACTCGCTGGTCGAGGCCCATCTGCTCGACTTCGACGGAGACCTCTACGGAGAGGTGGCCCGGGTTCAGTTCGTCGAACTGATTCGGTCCGAGCAGCGCTTCGACGGCATCGAAGCACTCAAGCACCAGCTCGACCTCGACATCGCCAAGACCCGGGAACTCCTCGCGGCCGACTGATCGGTGGAGCCGTCCGGTTGCGGCGCTAGCGTTGCGTGCTGCTGTGTTCGATGCCGCGGTGAGCGTGTCGTCGAGTGCGGCTGGGCCACGGATCCCGAACTCTCACCCCTGGAGCACCGCCACATGAGCAAGCCTGCCGCCAACCTTCCGCCCAAGGCCGCCACCATCGCCAAGCATGCGCGCGGTGAGAACGACACCGGTTCGCCCGAGGTGCAGATCGCGCTCATGACGGATCGGATCAACCACCTGACCGACCATCTCAAGGTGCACAAGAAGGATCACCACAGCCGCCGAGGGCTGCTGATGCTCGTCGGTCAGCGCCGGCGTCAGCTCGATTACCTGGCCGGCATCGATGTCGAGCGTTACCGCTCCTTGATCGCCGAACTCGGGCTCCGTCGCTGAGGCACGGTTGCCGAACCATTGCTCGCCGTCGTCGGCGGGTCGCCGGGGTGCCGGCGAATCGGAGGCGATCGGCTCGAGGGTCGCTCGTTGTCGGCGCCATGCCACCGTCCGCGTCGTTTCGACGCGCGCCCGCTACCCTGGCGCGAAGTCGTGGACGAGCGTCCACGACGATCCGACGGTAGATCAGCGACCAGTTTCCGGCCCCTGAGCCCGCCTCGCGTCACGCCACCCCTGCGAACGGTGAGTGCCCGTTCGTCGCCCCGAGCGACGGAGAGCATCCATCGTCGGCCCGGATGGTGATGAGCGCCTGCTGACGTCTCGTGCAGACATCGGCTGTGGTGTGCGAAACGGTGGCAGTGGCCGAAATCTGGGCTCTGGTCTGCCCGTGCCAGCGAGGGTCGCTGGAACACACGAAAACCCGAAGGAGGCTTCCAGGATGGAAGCACACGCAGTATCCGGAACCGTCACCGGTGGTGACGGCCCCGACATGATTCTCGAGACCGGCAAGCTGGCCGGTCTGGCCAGTGGAGCGGTGACCGCCCAGATGGGCGACACCACGGTGCTGGTCGCCGCCACCGGTGCCAAGCACGTCCGTGACGGCATCGATTTCTTCCCGCTCACCGTCGACGTCGAGGAACGGTCGTATGCGGCCGGCAAGATCCCCGGCTCGTTCTTCCGCCGTGAGGGCCGGGCGTCCGACGCCGCCACCCTGACCTGCCGATTGATCGACCGTCCACTGCGCCCGTCGTTCCCCGACGACTACCGCAACGAGACCCACATCGTGGTCACGGTGCTCTCGGCCGATCAGAAGAACCCGCACGACGTGCTCGCCATCAACGGCGCCTCGGCGGCGCTGATGGTCTCCGACGTCCCGTTCAACGGTCCGATCGGGGCGGTCCGGCTGGCCTACACCACCGACGGTGAATGGCTGCCCCACCCGACCTACGCCGAAGGCGACGAATCGGTCTTCGAGATCGTGGTCGCCGGTCGTCAGCTCGACGACGGTGACGTTGCGGTCATGATGGTCGAAGCCGGCGGCACCGAGGGTTCGTGGAACCGTTATCAGAACGGAGCGCCGAAGGTCGACGAGGCTGCGTTGGCCCAGGGGCTTGCCGAGTCCGAGCAATACATCAAGGAGGCGATCGCCCTCCAGTGGAAGCTGGTCGAGGCCGCCGGTGGCCGCAAGGCCGCCCATGGCCTACCCCACGCAGGCCGACTACACCGACGAGCAGATGGACGCCGTCAAGGCCGCCGCCGAGGCCAAGCTCAACGAGATCATGGCCATCGCCGACAAGGCCGAGCGGGGTGACGCCGAGTCGGCGCTGCGCGACGAGGTCCTCGCGTCGGTGCTCGCCGATCTGGGTGATGCGGCCAACGAAAAGCAGCTCAAGGCGGCCTTCCGCAGCCTGTCCAAGACGATCGTGCGGCGCCGGATCGTCGAAGACGGCGTGCGCATCGACGGCCGTGGCCCGACCGATCTGCGTCCGCTGTCGGCCGAGGTCGGGGTCCTGCCCAAGGTGCACGGCTCGGGTCTGTTCCAGCGGGGCGAGACCCAGGTCCTCAACGTCACCACCCTCGGGATGAAGCGCATGGATCAGATGATCGACGGCATCGACCCGACCGAGCGCAAGTGCTACATGCACCACTACAACTTCCCGCCGTTCTCGACCGGCGAGACCGGCTTCATGCGGGGCCCGAAGCGTCGTGAGATCGGTCATGGACTGCTCGCCGAGCGGGCGCTCGTTCCGGTCATTCCCTCGATCGAGGAGTGGCCCTACACGCTGCGGCTGGTGTCCGAGGTCCTGAGTTCGAACGGCTCGACCTCGATGGCGTCGGTCTGCGGTTCGTCGCTGTCGCTGATGGATGCCGGCGTGCCGATCAAGGCGCCGGTCGCCGGTATCGCCATGGGCCTGGTCTACGCCGAGGGCAAGTACACCACGCTCACCGACATCCTGGGTGCCGAAGATGCCTTCGGCGACATGGACTTCAAGGTTGCCGGCACCGCCGAGTTCGTCACCGCACTCCAACTCGACACCAAGATCGACGGCATCCCATCCGATGTCCTGGCGGCGGCCCTGAACCAGGCCAAGGACGCTCGCCTGAAGATCCTCGACGTCATGAACGCCGCCATTGCCGCCCCTCGCGACGAGGTCCGTGACGGCGCACCGAAGATCATCAGCTTCGAGATCCCGATCGACAAGATCGGCGAGGTCATCGGCCCGAAGGGCAAGGTCATCAACGCCATCCAGGCCGAGACCGGAGCCGACATCAGTGTCGACGACGACGGCATGATGGGCACGTGTCGATCTCGTCGTCCGATTCGGGCGTCGTTGCCGAAGCCGAGCGTCAGATCCGTCTGATCCTCGATCCGCCGACCGCCGAGGTCGGAGCGATCTATCCCGGTCGTGTGGTCAACATCACCAAGTTCGGTGCGTTCGTCAACATCCTTCCCGGACGTGACGGTCTGCTGCACATCTCGAAGATCGGTGGCGGCAAGCGCATCGATCGGGTCGAGGACGTGCTCGAGCTCGGGCAGGCCATCGAGGTCGTTGTCGAAGACATCGACCCCAACGGCAAGGTCTCGCTGGCCATGGCAGGCGAAGCACCGGCCCCCCGCGAGTCGTCGATCGTCCTCGTCCGTCGTCGTCGTCCTCGCGGCGATCGAGCCCGGCTCCCGCCGACGAGGTGATCGAAGCCGATTCGGTCACCATGAGTTTCGAAGAGGACTTCGCCGCCGAGTTCGGTGATCTCGGCCCGGAGGGAACCCCGGTGCCCACCGACGACGATCGCCCCCGGCGGCGTCGGAGCGGCAGTGGCGGCGGTCGGCGGTCGCGGTGGCGGTCGCGGTCGTGGCCGTGGTCGCGACTGACCGAGTGTCGGTCGTCCATCGATTCGCCGGAGCCGCTGCCCCTCGGGGTGGCGGCTCCGGTCGCGTCCGGGCGCCCATGCCGTTGGCCGTAGACTCCCCTCCATGACGATCCGGGTCGGTGTGTTGGGTGCAGGAGGGCGGATGGGTCAGGCGGTGTGCCGGGCCGTGTCCGCCGATCCCGATCTCGAGTTGGTGGCTGCCGTCGACCCGGGTTTCGCCGGAACCGACGTGGGCGAGCTGATCGGTGTCGACGACTGTGGCTTCGATATCGCCGGATCGATCGATGCGCTGATCTCGGCGGATGCGGCCGTTGCCGTCGACTTCACCCACATCGACGCCACCAGGGCCAACCTGTCGGCCCTGGCCGGGGCCGGCATCCACGCCGTGGTCGGCACGTCGGGATTCACCGAGGCCGACCATGCCGAGATCGCAACGTGGTTCACCTCGTCGAACGCCGTGATCGCGCCCAACTTCGCCATCGGAGCGGTGCTGATGATCCGCTTCGCCGAATTGGCGGCACCGTTCTTCGAAACAGCCGAGATCATCGAACTGCATCACGACGGCAAGATCGATGCTCCCAGCGGCACCGCAATCGGGACCGCCGAACGGATGGCCGGCGCATCGGCGTCGTGGGCTCCCGACCCCACTCGACACGAGACGATTCCCGGCGCCCGCGGCGCCGAGGGGCCCGCCGGCATACCCATCCACAGCGTGCGGATGCGAGGCATGGTGGCGCACCAAGAGGTGCTGCTCGGCACGATGGGACAGACCCTGCTCCTGCGCCACGATTCCTACGACCGCAGCTCGTTCATGCCCGGCGTGCTCCTGGCGGTGAAACGGGTCGGCGAACTGCCCGGTCTCACGATCGGTCTCGACGAGGTGCTGGGATTGTGAACCGGCGGCCCGATCGAGGCGAGGCGACGCAACGGCAACCGGCGCCGCCGGTTGCCGAACCGGTGGCATCGCAGGCCGAACCGGCCCCACCGCGTCGTCCGCAGCGGCCCGAATCCGGTCAACCGCGCCCGGCAGCCGAGCCCGAGATCCTCCGGCCGTCGACGACCGGTTCGCATCTGGTCGATTTCGATCACACCCGCATCGAGGACGTGCTGCGGCGAGCGTCGGAACTCGGCGCAACGACCGGAGTCGGGGTGACCGGGCTCGACTCGGCCACGTTGGTCGAGATCGCTGCCGAGGTCGGCATCCCGGCCGATGCGGTGGCGACCGCCCTGGCGGAGCAGCGGGTTGGCGTCGACCACGACCGCAGCCTGCTCGACCGGCTCGTCGGGCCCGACGAGGTCTGGGCCGAACGGGCCGGCCGTGAGTCGACCGGGGTCACGATCGAGCGCACAGCCGAATGGCTCGAACGAGGTCACGGCCTCCGGCCCCGGATGACGGCCGACCGTGTGGTCATCGCCCGACGACGCGACGACGTCGCAGCCCGTGTCCACCGCTCGCTGCGGAGCGTCCAGGGCCGAGGAGGGCTGGGCAAGCTGCGAGAGGTTCGAGCGGTCGTCGTCGACGTCGAGACCGACGACGATTCGGTGGTGGCCGTGGCCGTTCTGGCCGATCTGTCCGACAAGCGGGCGGGTGCCCTGGTCGGTGGGGCCATCGTGTCGACGGTCGGTTCGGCGGTGGTGGTCACGACGGCACTGGTGACCTCGCCGCTGGTGTTGGTCGCGTTGCCCGCCGTCGCCGGTGCCGGACTGGCGACCTCTCGCCTGACCTTCCGGTCGACCCTGAGACGGGCGCAGGTCGCCGTCGACGAAACCGTCGAACACGTCGTCGCCGGCGACGACGCGCCGTCACTGCTCCGTGATCTCGCCGGTCCCCTGGCCGGCCGGTTGCGACGCAAACGCTGAATCCGAATCGGGTCTTCACTCCGCCGTTCGGATTCGCGTGGAATTGGCCTGCCGTTCAGCTGCCCGACCTATGGTGCCTCGGTGATCCCGACGCCGGTGCTTCGACGTGAGCTCGGCCTGAGCGGTGCCGTGGTGACCGGTCTCGGCTCGATCCTGGGGACGGGCGTTTTCGTGTCGATCGCACTGGCCGCCGAGATCGCCGGTCCCTGGGTCATGCTCGCGGCACCGCTCGCGGCCCTGGTGGCCATCGGCAACGGGCTGTCGTCGGCGCAACTGGCGGCTGCCCACCCGGTTGCCGGTGGGACCTACGAATACGGATATCGCTATCTGGGTGCGTGGCCCGGCTACCTGGCCGGTTGCCTCTTCCTGACGGCCAAGTCGGCTTCGGCGGCGACGGCCGCCCTCGGATTCGCCACGTACCTCCTGGCGCTGACCGGGGGCGACGACCGACTCCGCACGCCGATTGCGGTCGCAGCGGTCGTCGCCGTCACCGGGCTCGTGATCGCCGGGGTGCGACGCACGACGAAGGCGAACCGGGTGCTCGTCGCGGTCACGATCGGGTCGTTGCTCGTGTTCCTGGCGGCCGGGGCGATCGAGTTGGGCGGTGGTGATCTGTCACCGGACCGATTCGATCTCGGACCATCGGCGCAGTCCTGGTGGCAGGTGCTGCCCGAAGCCACCGCCCTCATGTTCGTCGCCTACACCGGCTACGGGCGGATCGCCACGTTGGGCGAGGAGGTCCGAAACCCGCAACGGACGATCCCGCTGGCGGTGATGGTGACGCTGGCGGTCTCGGCCACCC
Organism: uncultured Acidimicrobiales bacterium; assembly: GCA_963700755.1. Taxonomy (GTDB): domain Bacteria; phylum Actinomycetota; class Acidimicrobiia; order Acidimicrobiales; family SZUA-35; genus JBBQUN01. Next base: position 233,168 of record CAVOYW010000008.1, on the reverse strand, counting down.
TCTACACCGCCGTCGCGGTGATGGGGTGGCGGGTCGGAGGTACCGGGTGGCGGGTCGAGAATCCCGATGGGTCCAGGATCAGCGCGCCCTTGGCGGCGCTCCTCGACGGGCCGGCGGCATGGGTGGTCGAGCTCGGCGCCATGGCGGCCATGATCGGGGTCTTGCTCAATCTCGTACTCGGGCTGTCGCGAGTCTGGCTGGCGATGGGTCGCCGCCGTGACCTGCCAGTGCGGCTGGCCGGGCTCGATCGCAACGACAACCCGACGGCTGCCGTCGCCGTCACGGGCCTGGTGGTCGCCGCCATTGCGCTGGTCGGGGATCTTCGCCTGGCCTGGAGTTTCTCGGCGTTCACCGTGTTGCTCTACTACGCCATCACGAATGCGGCAGCGCTTCGGCTTGCGCGGGCCAGAGCGAACGTTTCCTCGTTGGATCTCGGTGTTCGGCCTGGTCGGCTGTGGCTTCCTCGCAGTCTGGGTCGACACCACGGCGTTGGTACTTGGTGTGGGCCTGCTCGGCGCCTTCACCGTGGCCCGAGTGGTGCGCCTCGACCTCGGGTCATGAGCGACGACGTGACCACCGGTTGACTTGTCATGCTGGAGCCCTAGAATCGTGGCATTGCATTCAGAGCGGCCCTCTTCGGGGGTCCGGCAACCTGGGACGGACACCCAAGGTGCCTGCTCGATCGCCCAGATGGTTCACCATCGAAGCGGCCGGGCGATGCGGCCGAGGCCCGACAACGGGGTCGAGGCAACAACTGTTCCGACCAGACCGGTGGTTCCACCACACGAAACGTTCTCGGTTCCCTGGGTGTCCGCTCCGATTCGAGGAGACGTCGATGACCACCCAATCGCACACCCCCCAGGCGTCGGGCACCGGGGCCCCGTCGCTGGCGACAACGGCGGTGACCGCCGGCCGTCAGCACAACGGCGGCGCACTGGCCACACCGCTGTACTCGTCGACGATCTTTCGGCCCGACGGTGTTCGGGAAGCAGCCAAGTTGGCCAATCAGCCCAAACCGACCCACTTCTACACCCGTCACGGCAACCCGTCGGTTGCAGCCTTCGAAACGGCCATTGCCGAGCTCGAAGGGGCCGAGGGCGCTCGGGCGTACGCCTCGGGGATGGGGGCGGTCACCGGCGTGATCCTCGCGCTGTGCTCCTCGGGCGGGCACATCGTCGCCAGTCGTCAGCTCTACGGTGGCACCCGTGCCTTCCTCGAGAATGCCTGCCCACGATTCGGCATCGAGGTGACCTTCGTCGACGGGACCGAGCCCGGAGCGCTCGCCGGGGCCGTTCAGCTCGGTCGGACCACGCTCGTCATCGCCGAGACGCCGGCCAACCCACGGCTCGACCTGGTCGATCTCGACGAGGTCGGAGCCATCGAGGGGCCGTTCACGCTGGTCGACGCCACGGTGGCGACGCCGCTGGGGCAGAGCCCGCTCGCCCACGGTGTCGACCTGGTGCTGCACTCGGCGACCAAGGGCATCGGGGGCAACAACGACGCAACGCTCGGTGTGGTCGCGGGGTCGCAGGATCTCGTCGACTGGATCTCCGGATTCGGCAACCTGCACGGCGCCTGTGCGTCACCGGCAGAGGCGATCAACGGTCTCCGGGGCCTCCGCACCCTTTCGGTTCGGCTCCGGCAACAGGCCGAAACGGCGCAGGCACTGGCCGAGGCCCTGTCGAACCACCCCGCCGTGGCCGCGGTCTGCTATCCCGGGCTGCCCAGCCATCCCCAGCACGACCTCGCCCTGCGCCAGTTGCACTCCTTCGGTGGGCTCGTCACCTTCGATCTGGCCGCACCATCGGGTGGCGAGGCCTTCGCCGCCGGGACCCGGTTCATCGAGTCGCTCGAGCTCGCCGTCCACGCGGTGTCGTTCGGGGGACCCGAGACCCTGGCCTGCCACCCGGCTTCGACGACCCACGCCATCCTCGACGACGACCAGCTGGCCCAATCGCAGATTGCGCCGGGCACCATTCGGATCAGCTGCGGTCTCGAAGCAACCGACGACGTGGTCGCCGACATCGTTCGGGCCCTCGGAAAAGAGCGTCACCTCGGCCCCGGTTTCCTCGGCCCCGGTTTCCTCGGCCCCGGTTTCCTCGGCCCCGGTTTCCTCGACCGAGTGCTGATTTCGAGAGCCTGAGCGCCGGTTTCGTCGCTCAGGCTCTCGAAATGCCGGGGGAGCCAGGTCGGGCCCGGGGAAAAGGCGGGTCAGTTGCCGACCACGACCGGTTCGTCGGGTAGGCCGTCGGTCAGCAGTGCAGCCAGGAGCGGGCCCATCGCACTCGGCGCGAACCTCTCGTTGGAGGCGAGGATGTCGTCGACCGACCACCACTCGGCCCCGGTGAGGCGCTCGGCCTCCAGTTCGGACTCGGTCATCGACGGCGCGATGAACGTGTCGGTCGCCCGGGCCACGAAGTACTCCTCTCGCTGACCGTCGTGCTCGAACCCGGGCACGGTGAACACCGCCGTGCGAATCCAGACGGGTCCGACCAGGTCGTCGTGAGGCAGGCCGGTCTCCTCGGCCACCTCGCGGGCTGCGGCGACGAGATGGGTCTCGCCCGGTTCGAGGCCGCCACCGGGCATGGCCCAGATCGAACCGTTCGGGAGCCCGAAGCACACGAGTACCACCCGATCGTCAGGGTCGAACAGGATGGCCCGCGCCGCCGGCCGGAGTCGGAGGTCGTCGGCCGGCACGCGGTCAGTCATCGGCCCGGCGAACCGAACGAGGCTCGGCCGCCGGGTCGTCGTCTCCGGCGTCGTCGCCACCCCGGTCGCCGTCCCTGCCGTCGGCGCCGTCCCTGCCGTCGGCGCCGTCCATGCCGTCGGCGCCGTCCATGTCGTCCTCGAGGTGGGCGAGTGTCTTGATCTCGGAGCTGTCGCCCCGGAATTCGCCGAATACGGTCCAGATGACGGCGATCACCGACAGGATCAGCAGGGGCGTTCGATACCGGCCGATGAGATCGGTGACCCCACCGATCGGTTCCTCGAAGTAGGAACTGAACTGGCGGACCAGGATGAGCCTCGTGATCGTACCCGTCACGTTGGCCAGGACGAAGGTGCGGACCTTGACCCCACTGGCGCCGGCCAGGGCACAGATGATGTTGTTCGGCATGAAGAAGATCAGAGGCGCCGAGTACCGCCGGAAGAACGAAGCGCCGTCCTCGACCAGAGGACCGTAGGTGCGGGAACGACGCCCAACCCAGGCGATGGCCTTGTCACCGAACCAGAGTCCGAGCAGGTAGTTCATCGGGTCGGAAGCGACGAGCCGCAGGAACCCGACCACGAAGTAGCTGACGGCATCGACCTCGTTCGAAACCAGGATCAAGTAGCGGTTCCTGGGGTTCAACAACATGAGGAACAGCGGGTGGGTCTCGATCAGCTCGACCCAGATCGCGTCACCGATCCACCCCGCAACGAGGGACGCGATCGACACGACGATCGCGACGGTGACGATGGGCTTCGCCGGTGGATGGCCGGGAGTGAAGAATCGAGACGGGCTCACCGGTCTGAGTCTGGCACGGCAGGGAAGCCGAGCGGCTGTTCGGCCGCAGCCCGCTCGGAATCCTCGGCGTCGGACCGGTCAGGAGCTGCGATCGGGGCACCAGTTCCCGTGGAACCCCAGGGGTACCCGTTGCGGGATCGGGATGACCGCAACCGCCGGGTCGGTGAAGGCGCCCGCGTCGATGATGTGCAGCTCGGAACCGTCGGTCGAGCGATCGTGGACCATCGTCAGGATCCAGCCGTCGTCTTCGGCCGACGAGTCGGCTTTGGGGACGAAGATGGGCTCCGCCCCGCCCTTGTCGGGACCGAAGTCGTGAACGGCGACGGTGCCCGACTCGAAGTCGGTCTTGTAGATGCCGGTGTGATCGAACGAGGTGTGGTTGGGGGGTGTCCCGACCACGACCAGCCCCGCGGTGTAGCCGAAGCGGTGCTGCCTGGTGCCGACCCGGGGATCGTGGCGGGGGAACTCGTGGGCCCGGTCGTCGATCCGCTCCTCGGTGACCCGACGCGAGACCGGATCGATCGTCCAGCGATCGAGCGTGGGCATGGTGTCGACGAACGGTCCCCGCCGATCATGGACCATCATGGTCTCGTAGCGGCACAGATCGACCACGATCCGCCCGGCCGCGTCCTCGTAGGCGTTCAGCGGGTGGAAGACGTAGCACGGGTTCACGTCGCACCACACGATGGCAGCCGCGTCGTAGGCCCGGTCGCCGGTTCGGGGTACCAGCCCGACCCGCGCCGGGTAATCGTCGTTCCAGGCGAACGGGAACCCGTAGCCCTGGGCGGCGACGTCGAGATTGACCGTGACCGGGAGGTCGTAGACCAACGCCCAGTTGGGGGTGATCGAGATGTCGTGGACCATCGGCATGCCGTCGACCGGGATCTCGACGGTCCGCGACACCCTGCCGTCGGGACCGACGATCACGTAGTGGAGGAAGAGTCCTCGATCGGTGAAGAGATCAGGCCAGGCGTAGCACATGGCGTGCAGCTCGCCGGTGGCCGGGTCGTACTTGGGGTGAGCCGAGAACGGCCCCTCGAGCGTGCCCTCGAAGTCGTTGCGGCCGATCGTGTCGAGTTCGTAGCCGAGCTCGGTCGGCGTGCCGCCGGCCTCCACCATGGCCCAGGTCTTGCCGGCGAAGGTGCCGACGTTGGTGTTGGGCCCGTGTTGAGTGCGTCCACCGAAGGCGGGGCCGGCGGGGCGTTCCTCTCCCAGCGCGTCGGCGACATTGTCGGCCCGAACCCAGCGGTTGCGATACCACTCGGCCCGGCCGCCCCGGAGCCGGAGTCCGTGGACCATGCCGTCGCCAAGGAACCAATGGTGGGTGGCGGGATCGACCTCGCCGATCGGGTTCGGCCCGTTGCGGAGCCAACGGCCGTCGAGATCGGCGGGGATGGTTCCGATGACGTCGAGGTCGAGGGCAGTGATCTCCTGGGTGACCGGCGCGGCGGCCCCCGACAGGTAGGGCGAATCGGCCTGCCCGAGCATCTGATCGGTTGCGGACGGGGTGGGATCGGTGGTGGTCATGGTGTGGTTCCTTCGGCGAACAGCGGGTGCGGTTGTGGCGTCGATCGACTGGGGGCGACACACATCAAGCATCACCCAACCCGAGAAGTTGACACCTGTCAACCCCCCGCGTCGGGTTCGCTAGGCTGGGCCCATGAACGAACCGCTCGCCGCCGACGAGTCGCCGACGCGGTCCGTCCCGCGCCGCGGCTCGACTGCCGAGCGACTGCTCTCGGCTGCGGTCGACTTGCTGGAGGCCCACGGTTCCTACGAGCGGGTCGGCATCCGGGCCATCGCCGCACTGGTCGGCGTGAGTCCGACTGCGGTCTACCGTCACTTCGAGGATCACGCGGACTTGCTCGCCCAGGTGGCGACGTGCTGCTGGCACCGGTTCGACGAGGCCGTGTTCGGCGTCGGCGACGACCTCGACGACCCGTGCGAACGCTTCCTCGCCCAGGGTCTGGCCTACGTCGACTTCGCCCATGCCAACCCGGGTGTCTACCAGGCGCTGTTCGGGCGTCGATTCGATCAGGACCGGTTTGGCGTCGAGGACGGGCAGGCCTCCTACGCCAAGCTGGTCGACGTCGTCGGTGCCATCCTCGACCGCCGTGACGACCTCCGTTCGCCCGAACGTGTCGCGGCGCTCGTCCACACCTGGATCCATGGCATCGCCACGCTCGACCGGCACGACGTCGAGGGGTACCCGACGGCGGCCGAGATGGTGGTCGAACTCGGTCTCGCCCTCGGTCTGGTGGACTGTCCGACGGCCTCACCCGATGGATCGGCGCCATCCCACGGGCGATAGGGTCCAGGGGGTGACCACCTCTTCGGTGTCGACGCCGATCGAGCCCGATGACGACCTGCCACCGCAGCCCGGCTCGGGGCTGTCGGGGCCCCGGGACTGGTCGTTCGTCCGGCGGCCCCGTTGGTTGCTCTCGCACCTCTTCGCCGCCACGATGATCGTCTCGTTCGTGCTGCTCGGGATGTGGCAGCTCGACCGGCTCGACGAGCGCCGGGCCCAGAACGCCATCATCGAGGCCCGCTCCTTCTCGGCCCCGCTGTCCCTCGACCGCGCGTTCGACGGCACCACGACCGCTGATGAACTCGACTACGTGGCGGTGGCCGACCGTGGTCGCTACCTGATCCCCGAGGTCGTCCGGGTCGCCAATCGGAGCCAGGGTGGCGCCGCCGGCGACTGGATCGTCGGCTTGTTCGAGTCCGACGGCGGTCGGCTCGTGCTCGTCAACCGGGGGTTCCTGCCCCGCGACACCGAGACGGCCCTGCCAACCGACGGCTCGATCGAGGGATGGCTGCGGGCGACGCGCACCCGGGAGGGACCCTTCACCGCCGCCGACACCGGCGATCTCGGTGCGGCCGACCTCGGTGCAGGCGACCTCGGTGCAGGCGACGAGGTCGTGCGCGTTCCCCGGCTCGACGTCGAGGCGATCGCGGCACGCCTCACGGCATCCGGAATCGACACCGAGCCGCTCGAAGCCCTGTGGCTCCAGCTGGCCCCTCCCGACCGTCCGTTCGCACCGGAGCTCGCCGTGGCCGGAGAACCGGTGGTGCCCGAACCGGTACCACTGCCCCCGATCGACGAGGGGTCCCACTTCTCCTATGCCATGCAGTGGTTCCTCTTCGCGACGATGGGGGCCGGTGTCTACGGTCTGATCCTGCTGCGCAAGGCGGCCGAGGACCCCGGGCAGGTGGCCCCCGAGGCGCCCGGAACCTCGTGAGGTCGGTTGGCCACGGACTACGCTGGCCGTTCATGCCGATTGCATCCGAACCCTCACTCCTGGCGCTGCAAGGTCTCCGCCTCAAGGGCCGCACCCAGCCCGACGCCGTCGCCACCCTCTACGGACTCGACCCTGCCCTGGTCGAGTCCACGTTGGAGCAGCTGGCCGAGGCCGGCCTCGCCCAGTTCCGAGAAGGTCGAACCGCCTTCTGGATGCAGACCGCCGAGGGCAAGGCCGAAGGTGAGCGGAGGATGGCGGCCGAACTCGATGCCGCCGGGGCCCGGGAACGCTTCACGCAGGCCTACGAGCGCTTCAAGGAACTCAACGCCGAGATGCTCGCGGTCTGCACCCGATGGCAGGTGAAGGACGTTGCCGGTGAACAGGTCATCAACGACCATGCCGACCCCGACTACGACGCCGCCGTGATCGCCGAGCTGGCCGCCCTCGACACCGGTGTCCAGCCGATCGTCGCCGACCTGTCGTCGGTGCTCGAACGCTACGGCATCTACGCCGACCGGTTCACCACGGCCCTCGACAACGTGCAGGCCGGCCAGCAGGAATGGTTCACCCGGCCGATCATGGAGTCCTATCACACCGTCTGGTTCGAGCTGCACGAGGACTTCTTCGGCACCCTCGGCATCGACCGCGCTTCGGAGAGTCACTGATGCCCGCCTTCGGAACCGTCCTGACGGCGATGGTCACCCCGTTCGCCGCCGACGGCTCGCTCGATCTCGACGCTGCGCAGGCGTTGGCCCGACATCTCGTCGCCAACGGCAACGACGGGGTGATCGTCGCCGGGACCACCGGCGAATCGGCAACCCTCACCCACGACGAGCAGATCGCCCTGATCGAAGCGGTTCGCGACGCCGTTCCGTCGGCCTCCCTCGTTGCCGGCGCCGGGAGCAACGACACGCAGGCCGCCGTCGAGCTGACCGAACGGGCGACCGACGCCGGGGCCGACGGCATCCTCACCGTGACGCCGTACTACAACCGACCCTCTCAGGCCGGCATCGAAGCGCACTTCCGTGCCGTCGCCGACGCAACCGACAAGCCGGTGCTGCTCTACGACATCCCGGTTCGCACCGGGAGGAAGATCGCCGAGTCGACCCTGCTCCGCCTGTTCGAGGTCGACAACATCCTCGGGACCAAGGACGCAGCGAAGGATCCGGCCGGCACGGCGTCGTTGATCGCCAAGGCCCCCGACCGCATCGAGGTCTACTCCGGTGACGACAGCCTGACGCTGGCCTTCCTCTCGGTCGGCGCCGTCGGCGTGATCGGTGTCGCCACCCACTGGTGTGGTGCCGAGATGAAGGCCATGGTCACGGCCTACCGCAACGGCGACGTGACCGAAGCGACGCGGCTCAATGCCCTCATGATTCCCAGCTACGACTTCGAAGGATCCGATGACGCCCCCAACCCCGTTCCGAGCAAGGCGATGATGAACCTGATCGGAGTGAAGGTCGGAGCCTGTCGCCCGCCGATGGGATTCGCGCCCGATGATCTCGACGACCGGGCCCGTGCGGTGCTCGCCGGTCTCGGTCGGGCCATCTGATGGCGACCAAGGGATCCACGACAACGTCCAACACGGCAACGTCCGACACGGCAACGGCCAAGCAGAAGGCGGCGAAGAACGACAACGCCGACGTCCGGGTCATCTTCTTCGGCGGGCTCGGCGAGATCGGGCGCAACTGTGCCGGCATCGAGCTCGAGGGCAAGGTGATGCTCATCGACTGCGGCCTCATGTTCCCCGACGACGACATGGCGGGTGTCGACCTCGTCCTGCCCGACTTCACGTGGTTGCGCGAAAACGCCGATCGGGTGATCGGTGTGGTGGCCACGCACGGCCACGAGGACCACATCGGTGCGCTCAGTCACCTCCTCCCCGACATCGAACTGCAGATCATCGGCTCGCCGTTGACCATCGGTCTGGCCCGAAACCGCATCGAGGAACGTGGGCTCATGAAGCGGGCCCATTTCGTCGAGGTGTCCGACAACGACCGCATCCAGATCGGTCCGTTCGACATGGAGTTCTTCCCCGTCACCCACTCGGTGCCGCACGGATTCGCCACCGCCTTCCACACCCCGCAGGGCGTGATCCTGCATTCCGGCGACTTCAAGCTCGACATGACGCCGGTCGACGGTCGCCTCACCGACCTGGCGGGCATCGGTCACCTGGCCAAGGACGACGGGGTTCGACTGTTCCTCTGCGACTCCACCAACGTCGAGGAGAAGGGCTTCTCCGACTCCGAGACCTCGATCGGCCAGTCGATCCACGACCTGTTCCAGGCCAATACCGGTCACCGCATCGTGGTTGCCTGCTTCGCCTCGCACATCCATCGGGTCCAGCAGATCGCCGATGCCGCGATCGCCAACGGTCGTATCGTCGCCACACTCGGACGTTCGATGAACAACAACGTGGCCCTCGCCCGTCGTATGGGGTTGCTCGACATCCCCGATGACAAGCTGCGCGACATCGAATCGGTCGGAGACATCGCCCCCGAGAACCTGTGCGTCATCTCGACCGGTTCGCAGGGTGAGCCGATGTCGGCCCTGACCCGCATGGCGTCGGGCGACAACAAGTGGCTCACGATCACCGAGGGCGACGTGATCATCCTGTCGTCGCATCCGATCCCTGGCAACGAATCGTCGGTGTCGCGAACGATCGACGGACTCATCCGCAAGGGGGCGACCGTGATCCATTCCGGTACCGCCAGGGTGCACGCGACCGGTCACGCCAAGGCCGAAGAGCTCAAGGTCCTTCACTCGATCGTGCAGCCCGAATGGTTCATCCCGGTACACGGCGAGTATCGCCACCTCACCGAGCACGCCCGGTTGGCGACTCGTATGGGGACTCGCGCCGATCGGGTCATCGTGTGTCAGGACGGCGACTCGGTCGTGATCTCCGACAGCGGGATCACCCGGGGCGATTCGGTCCCGGCGGAGTACATCTATGTCGACGGCAACGTCGGCGATCTCGACGAGAGTGTGATCATCGAACGCCGAACGCTCGGTACCGACGGGTTCGTGTCGGCCGTCATCACGATCGACATCGACGGCCCCCGAGCCTCGATGTCGCGATCGCCCGAGATCATCTCTCGGGGCTGGGTCGACGGACCCGATGGCGATCAGCTTCGCAAGGATGCTGCCGACAGTGTGCGCCAGACGATCGAGAACGCCCTCAAGGACGGCCAGTACACCCGGCAACACCTCGAACGGGTCTCTCGCCGCGCTCTCGGGCGGTTCGTGTCGAACCGCACCCGACTCCGGCCCATGATCGTTCCCGTCGTTCTCGGTGCCCACGAGGGGACCGACGACGACCAACCGCAGGGCCGACGCTGACGCTGCTGATCACCGGCGGTTCCGGCTATCTCGCCCACCGTCTCGTGCCGTTGGCCCTCGAGCGAGGGGCCGAGGTGGTCGTGGTGTCCCGCCGCCATCCGAGTTCGTTGCCTCCCGCCGTCGAATGGCGCCGCATCGATCTGCTCGACGTGGCGGCGGTCGATTCCCTGATCGCGGGGGTCGGCCCGACGGCAGTCATCTCGGCTGCCGCGGTCAATCCCGGCCCCGTTGCCGATTTCGAGGTGAACGTGATCGGAGCCGCGGCGGTGGCCCGGGCGGCGGCAGCGGTGGGGGCCCGCCTGGTGCACGTGTCGTCCGACATCGTCCACGACGGCCGGCTCGCCCCCGGTGAGGGGGGATACGCCGACGACGCCGAGCCGTCGCCGATCAACGCCTACGGACGTTCCAAGGCGGGCGGTGAGCGGGCCGTCCTCGCCGCCGACCCCGGCGCGGTGGTCGTGCGCACCTCGCTGATCTACGGGGTGGATCGGATCGATCGGGGGACACAGGGGTTGATCGAGCGTCTCGAGCGGGGTGAGCGATTGGGCCTGTGGGGTGACGCCATCCGCCAGCCGACCTGGATCGATGCCCTGGCCGGGGGACTGCTCGATCTGGCGCTCGTCCACGTCGATGAGTCGGGCCCGCTCAATCTGGCCGGCGGCGAGGCGATGAGTCGGGCTGCGTTCGCTCGCCGCCTGCTCCGCCACTGGGGAGTGGCCGCCGATGACCGGATCGACGAGACCCTCGCCGCCGACCTCGTCGGGCAGCCGCTCGATCTTCGCCTCGAACTGACGCGGGCTCGTGCTCTCGGTCTGGCCGTGCCCGGTGTCTCCGAGGTGCTGGCCACCCATTCGAGATGACCGGAGATCGCCGCTCCGAGACCGGACGGTCGTCCCGACGTCGTCGATGATGTCCGATCCCCCGACGAGGACTCCGGGATGGGTCCGGCGCGACCAGGCTCGTTCTCGGCAACGATTTGGAATCCTCCCTCAACGCGTTCGGGTCACCCGCTAGAGTGGCGCCACTGTGGTTACATCGAATCGGACATCACGTTCCGGTCGGGGGGCTGCGGGTGGACGATCGAAGACCCCTCGAGGGTCTTCTCGTCGTGCCCAAGACCAGCGCCGTGAGGTCCAGGGAATCATCCTGCTCTCACTCGGCGTGTTCCTCGGCCTCGCCCTCTATACCCCGGCAACCGGGATCCTCGGCCGGTGGCTGGCGCTCGGTACCGGTGCCGTGGTCGGGCTCGCCCGCTATGCGGCGCCCCTGGCACTGGCCCTGGCCGGTTTCCAACGGCTTCGTACACCGGCGTCGAAGAAGGCACCGGCCCGTTCGCGAAGCGAGCTGATCGCCTGGGGTCTGCTCGCCGTGGCGGGCTTCGCGGTGCTCGATCTGGTGGGTGGACGCCCCGGCTGGCGATCGTCGTTCGAGCGGCTGTCGGGCGCCGGAGGCTGGATCGGCGTCAACGTCGGCGGCACCATGGAGCGCTATCTCGGATACTGGGGCGAAGTGATCGTGACGATCACGATGGTCCTGGTGGCGCTGGTGGTCCTCACGTCGCTCTCCCTGGGCCATGCGGCCGACGGTCTGGCCCAGCAGCTCTCGGTCCTGGGCGAGCGCATCGGTCGATGGTGGGCCGTCGTTCGGCTTGCGGCCAGGATGCCGGGCGCCGAGACGCCCGACGCCTCGGGCCCGGTGACGGGCAAGGCGAAGACGGCCAAGAAGGCTGCGTTCCTCGATCTCGAGTATCCCGAGGGCGCAGCCGACCCCGCCCCGGCCGACGGCTGGGGAGCACGGCCAACCGGGCCGGAACTGTTCGATCAGGAGCAGTACATCGATCTCCGCCAGCCCGAGGTCGACGACCCGTGGGGCGCCGCTCCCACAGCCGACACAACCGAGAGCGCCGACATTCCGGTCGACGAGTCCGCCGACCCGGGCACGGTCAGCTGGGCCCAGAGCGGGCCGGCACCGGTGATCGAGGTCCCGGCTCCGCCGATGGTGCAGGACCTGTCGACGGTTGCGCCCCAGGCGCCCGACGGGGAATGGCACCTGCCGACCATGGACCTGCTCATCCAGAGCAAGGGACAGGAGGTCGACCGGGTCAGCGTCGAGAAGACCGGTCGACAACTCGAGCACGCGTTGGCCGAGCACGGGGTCGAGACCCGACTGATCGGCGTCGTCGTCGGCCCGACCGTCAGCCGTTTCGAACTCGAACTCGGTCCCGGCGTCAAGGTCAACCGGGTCACGAGCCTCCACAAGGACATCGCGTACGCGATGGCGACCCCCGACGTCCGAATCCTGGCTCCGATCCCGGGCAAGCAGGCCATCGGTGTCGAGGTTCCGAACGTGCGGCGCCAGATGATCACCGCCGGCGACCTGCTGTTCTCCGAGGAGGCGGCCAAGGCGACCCATCCGCTCGAGGTCACCCTCGGTCGCGACATCACCGGCAAGACCGTCATGGCCAACCTGGCCAAGATGCCCCACCTGCTCGTCGCCGGTCAGACCGGATCGGGCAAGTCGAGTTGTATCAACACGATGTTGACCTCGATCCTCATGCGTTCGACCCCCGATCAGGTCCGGTTGATCCTGGTCGACCCCAAGCGGGTCGAGCTCACCCAATACGAACGCCTGCCCCACCTGCTCACCGAAGTCGTCACCGACCCCAAGAAGGCGGCGAACGCCCTGGCGTGGGGTGTACGCGAGATGGAACGGCGCTACGACCTGCTCTCCGATGTGCACGTCCGCGACATCGACGGATACAACTCGGCCATCGACGAGGGGCGCTTCGACCCGAAGATGGGTCCCGACGGCGAGATGCACGACTACGAGAAGCTGTCGTACATCGTGATCATCCTCGACGAGCTCGCCGACCTCATGATGGTCGCCGCCCGCGATGTCGAGGAGTCGATCTGCCGGATCGCCCAGAAGGCCCGGGCCGTCGGGATCCACCTGGTGATCGCCACCCAGCGTCCATCGACCAACGTCATCACCGGGCTCATCAAGGCCAACGTCCCGGCCCGACTGGCGTTCGCCGTGTCGAGCCTCACCGATTCCCGAGTCGTGCTCGATCAGCAGGGCGCCGAGCGCCTCGTCGGCAAGGGAGACGGACTGTTGCTCGACGGGTCGACGTCGACCCCGGTTCGGTTCCAGGGAGCCTGGGTCACCGAAGGCGAGGTGCACGAGATCGTCGAGCACTGGCGCAAGCAGGCGCCCGAGGTGGTCTTCGATTCGCGGGTCCAGGGCGAGGAGGTCTCCGAAGCGGCGGCCGCCCTGCCCGGAGGCACCACCGGCGACGATGGCGACGATGACCTGTTGTTGCAGGCGATGGAACTCATCGTTCGGTCGCAGCTCGGATCGACCTCGATGTTGCAACGCAAGCTGCGGGTCGGATTCGCTCGGGCCGGTCGACTGATGGACCTCCTGGAGGAGCGGGGGGTCGTCGGACCCTCGGTCGGTTCGAAGCCCCGAGACGTCCTGATCACACCCGATGACCTCGACGCCGGCCGTTGGCCGGCGGCCATGCGGGGCGGAGCCCCGCTCGATGCCGCGGCCGATTCGAGTCCGAGCGGGCCGGCCGCGGCGCCGGTCGTGAGCGATGGGGTCCGACGACGCGAGCGTCCACCGACGCTCTCCGAGGTGGTCGCCCCCGATCGCTCGATCTTCGACGAGTCGGTCGACGACACGATCGACGTCGACCGTCGAATGGCCGAGGAACGGCGTCACGCCGATCATCGCCCCGGTCACGACGACGACTCGTTGGCGGCCCGGCTCCCGGCTCTGCCCGATCACGACGACGCTTTCGATCTCGAGGGTGGTGATGACCCGGCACTGGCGCCGCCTCCGGGTTACGGCCGGGGCTGAACCGACTCGACCCGATCCGGCGCGACCCGTGGGGTCGGGTCGGCCCGGTCGTCCGCATACCCTGCGCTGATGCTTCCCGCCCTGCTCGCCGTTGCCCTTGGTGTCGCGTGCCTGTGGAAGGCGGCCGACGAGTTCGTGGCCGGAGCCACTCGGTTGGCGCTGATCTTCAAGATCTCGCCCGTGGTCGTGGGTGCCGTCGTCGTCGGGTTCGGCACCAGCGCACCGGAGCTCCTGGTTTCGTCGATCGCCGCCGTCGGCGGCGATATCGACGTGGGCGTCGGCAACATCATCGGCTCGAACATCGCCAACCTGTCGTTGATCCTCGGTGCGTCGTCGCTGATCATCCCGATCGGGATCACGGCCGGCGTGCTGCGTCGCGAAGCGCCGCTGTCGCTGGTTTCGGTCCTGCTCTTCGCCGGCGTCGTCGTGCTCGACATGAACCGGTTCGCCGGGCTCTTTCTGTTGACGGTGCTCGTCGGGTTCCTCATCTGGATCATCAAGGGCGGTGGAGATCAGACCGGCGAACTCGTGAGCGAGGTCGAAGAACTCGCGGGCCACGGCGAGCTCTCGACTCCGATCGAGGTCCTTCGCACGCTGATCGGGCTGGCGATCACCGTTGCCGGCGCCTGGATCCTGGTCTGGGGTGCTCTCCGCCTGGCCGATGAGCTCGGGGTCAGCGGGGGTTTCGTCGGCGTGACCCTGGTTGCGGTCGGCACGTCTTTGCCGGAACTGGTGACCGCCATCGCCGCCGCACGGGCCCGGCAAACCGAACTGATCGTCGGGAACCTGCTCGGTTCCAACCTGTTCAATTCGTTGGCTGTGGGCGGGGTCGTCGCCCTGCTCGGATCGGGACCGATCGTCGACACGTCACTGACCACGATCGACGTCGGCTTCATGGTGGTGGTGGCGGTCGGTGCGTATGTCGCGATGCGAACCCGGGGTCGCTTCGAGCGGGTCGAGGGAATCGTCCTGCTGACGGTATTCGTCGCTTTCGTCATCCTCAGCTACGTCAGCGAGTCGGCTGCCTGATCGGGCGTGCGAATCGTGGGTGCGAGCGTTGCCATGCTCTCCGAGCGGCGTCTCGGGGCTCGAGCGGCAAGACTCCGAAGATGCACGCACAGATCGATCATCTCGTCTTGGCCGCCTCGGACCTCCACTGGCTCTGCGGGTGGTGGCGCGAACTCACCGGTTCCGAGGCCACGCCCGGTGGCGCCCATCCCGGTTGGGGGACGCGCAACGCACTGGTCGGCCTGGGTGCGGGCACGTATCTGGAACTGATCGGCCCCGATCCCGACCAGCCCGACCACGATCGACCCAGACCGTTCGGCATCGATGACCTGCCCCCTCAAGCGGCGTCACTCGTGACCTTCGCCGTCGCCGTCGACGACCTCGACGCGGCCGTGGCCATGGTGCAGCGATCACGGACTCGAGCCGGGGCCGGTCACGTCGATGAGTCGAGTGCGTCCCGACGGGGTCCGGTTGGCGTGGCGGTTGGCCACCCCGGCGCTCGCCGCCCACGGGGGCCTCCAACCCTTCCTGATCGAGTGGGGCGAGAGCACACCACACCCCTCGGCCGGGCTTCCCGCCGGCGTGTCGTTGGCCGGTCTGAGCCTGGCCGGGCCGGAGGCGGGGCCGATCGACGCGCTGCTGCACGATCTGGGACTGGGGATTGGCGTGACCCCGGCCGATCGACCGATGCTGTCGATCACCCTCGCCTCGCCAAACGGCATGGTCGGGCTCGGCAACCGCTGAACCGACCCCGAGCAGGCCACTCGACCCCGGAGACTCCGATGAGCAATCAGCCCGAACTGACCGAACTCGCCGGCGGCCTGCGGTTCCCCGAGGGTCCGATCGCAATGCCCGACGGTTCGGTCCTGGTGGTCGAGATCGCCCGGGGAACCCTCACCAGAATCGGTCCCGACGGCTCGGTCGACGTCGTCGCCGACTGCGGGGGCGGGCCGAACGGTGCGGCGATCGGACCCGACGGCAAGGTCTACGTGTGCAACAACGGCGGGTTCGAGTGGCACGAGGTGAGCGGTCTCCTGCTGCCCGGCAACCAGCCCGACGACTATGCGGGCGGTCGGATCCAGCGGGTCGACATCGAGACGGGCGAGGTCGAAGACCTCTACGTCGAGGTCGACGGACACGGACTCCGCGGCCCGAACGACCTCGTGTTCGACGAGACCGGTGGGTTCTGGTTCACCGACCACGGCAAGAACCGCCCCCGCGACCGTGACCGGGGTGGCCTCTACTACGCCCGGGCCGACGGATCGGAGATCCGTGAGGTCGTTCATCCGTTGATGGCGCCGAATGGCGTCGGGTTGTCGCCGGCGGGAGATCGGCTCTACGTCGCCGAGACCCACGAGGGCCGGCTCTACCGATGGGACCTGTCGGGACCGGGTGAGATCAAGGACTACTTCGGTCCCGACCACCGAGGTGAACTGCTGGCCGATCCCGAGGGGGGACCGCTGTTCGACTCGCTCGCCGTCGACGCCGACGGGAACGTCTGCGTGGCCACCATCCGCAACGGCGGCATCACGGTCGTCGCCCCGGACGGCGAACACCACCACGTCTCGTTCCCCGATCCGCTCACCACCAACATCTGCTTCGGCGGTGCCGGTCTTCGCACCGCCTTCGTGACGTTGTCGGGAACCGGGCGACTGGTGAGCTGCGCCTGGCCGACCGCCGGTCTGCCCCTGGCGTTCTGAGGAGTCACCGTCGGTTTCCCCACAACCGAGGGTCGTCCGTCTGCGCCGGCGTACGGCGGCCCTCGGTTGTCCGGAACAACGACGGAGTCTCCCCGGTTGGCGCGAGTGGTGAGGTCGGACCGGGGCTTTTCGTCGGGCACGATGGAGTGGTGCCCGAACGTATCTCTGCCGTCGTCTCCGCCTGTCTTCGGGTCATGCCGGCCCCGTCGGCCGTCTGCTCTGCCACCCGCTCGACTGTGCGCTCGGCCGTCTGCTCGGCTGTTCTCGTCGTCATCGTGGTGTCGGTCGGGGTGATCGTGGTGGCTCCGACGGCGGGATGGGCCCACGCCAATCTGCTCGCGGCGGCGCCGGCACCGGGTCAGGTCGCGGGCGGAACCGTCGATCGGATCCAACTGGTCTTCGACGAGCCAGTGGACACCTTCGAGGCCAGCATCGCGGGACCGGACTCCGAGCCGCTGACCGTCGAGACGGAGCGGGTCGGCCCGCAGCAACTCGACCTGCGGTTCGATCCGCTCGAACTCGAAGGTGCATATCTCGTTCGCTACCGGTTCGTCTCGGTTGATCGTGATCTCGTCGAATCGGGATTCGGGTTCGAGTACGACCGGGATGCCCCCGGCGTGCTCCCCCTGAGTGGACCGTCGATCGTCGTCTCGTCCTCGTCTGGGCCGTCGCGGCTCGCCTGGTCGGGGATCGGCGTCGCGGCCGTCGTGGTTGCGTCCGCCGCCGTGGTGCTGTTCCGGCGCCGACGGCTCCTGATCGAGCTCCGCTCGGGCCCTCGCTGAGTCCTCCCAACGGCCCGGGCCGAAGGATCGCCGTCCCGACCGCACCTCCGCTGGCCTACACTCAGCGGGCTGTGACTGACCGCCCGACTCCGACGTCGTTCTTCATCGAGACGCTGGGCTGCCCGAAGAACCAGGTCGACTCCGACAAGTTGGTCGGGACCCTTCTCGCCGATGGTCTCGTGCCCGCCTCGGGGCCCGATCAGGCCGACCTCGTGGTGGTCAACACCTGCGCGTTCGTCGAGCAGGCCCGCCAGGAATCGATCGACACGATCCTGTCACTCGACGGGCTTCGTCGCGAGGGCTCCGAGATCGTGGTCACGGGCTGCATGGCCGAGCGCTACGGCGAGGAATTGGCCGAGGCCCTTCCCGAGATCGACCGGGTGGCCGGGTTCGGCGTGCCGGTCGGCCCACGCGGGGTCCCGTCCGAACCCGGGACGGTGTCGGTCGGTCTCGGCCCCACCCGACGACTCGCCACCGCTGCTGCCGCTGCCACTGGCACCGGGGTCACGGGCGCGGTGACCCGCACCGTGCCCTCGATGGATCTCCTCGAGCTGCCCCGACCGGCGTCGGCGTCGCCCTGGGCCTACGTCAAGGTGGCCGAGGGGTGCGATCGCAACTGCGGGTTCTGCGCCATCCCGTCGTTCCGGGGCAAGCAGCGCAGTCGCACGATCGACTCGATCCTGACCGAGGTCGATCAACTGGCGGCCCAGGAGATCGTGCTGGTCGCCCAAGACCTGGCCGCCTACGGCCGTGACCAGGGCCGGGGTGAACGCAACATCGTCCCGCTGGTGCGTGCCGTAGCCGAACGAACCGGCCGGGTCCGCCTGCTCTACCTCTACCCGTCCGACCTCGGCGACGAACTGATCGACACCATCTGCGCCACCGGAGTTCCCTATTTCGATCTGTCGCTCCAGCACGTGTCCCGGCCCCTGATCCGCAAGATGCGACGCTGGGGCGATGGTGCCATCTTCGGCGAGCGGATCGACGCCATCCGGGCTCGTGAACCCCAGGCTGCATTCCGATCGAACTTCATCGTCGGCTACCCGGGAGAGACCGAGGCCGACCACGATGCGCTGATCGAGTTCGTCGAACGAACCCGGCTCGACTGGTGTGGCTTCTTCCCGTACTCCGAAGAAGCCGGCACCTACGCCGCCGATCTGCCCGACAAGATCCCCGCCGGCCTCGCCGCCGAACGCCTGGCCGAACTCGTCGAACTGCAGGATCGCATCACCGCCGAGACTCGCGACGATCTGATCGGCTCGGTCACGACCGTCCTGGTCGATGCCGTCGGCGAGGCCCGCTCGCATCGCGAGGCGCCCGAGATCGACGGGGTCATTCGGGTTCCCGACACGCTCGAGCCCGGTTCGTTCGTCGACGTCGAGATCGTCAACGCCGAGGGCCCCGACCTCGACGCCGTCCCCGTCCCCGTCCCCGTTCCCGTCCGCTGAATTCGCCGTCGATGAGCGCCACTGCCCCCGTCGACCTCATCGGATCCTCCCGTTCGGCCATCGCCGCCAACGTGTTGACCATCAGCCGGTTCCTCCTGTCGCCCGTCCTGGCGCTGATCGTCCTCGACCACAATCCGTCCTGGACCGCCTTCACCCTGGGTTGGGTGCTGGGCGCAACCGACTTCTTCGACGGCAAGCTGGCCCGTAACGCGGCACCAACCAAGTTCGGGGCGTTCTTCGACCCGCTGGCCGACAAACTGGTCGTGCTGCTGACCGGCTTCGCACTGGTCGAGATCGGCCGATTCCCGCTGTGGCCGATGCTCGTGATCCTCGTTCGTGAGGTCGGGATCCAGGCCTACCGGTCCTACTGGAGCCGACGCGGCCTGGCCATACCCGCTCGTCGGTCGGCCAAGTACAAGGTGTTCGTCCAGGGAATCGCCATCGCCGCGGCGCTGTGCCCGGCTCTCGACGGTGCACTCTGGATCGCCGATGCCCTGCTGTACCTCGCGGTGGTGTTCACCGTCATCACCGCAGCGCAGTACCTGCGTGACGGACAGGCCGCCCTCAGCACCACCGGATCCCATCGCCCCTGATCGGCGCTTCCCGGCGCCCGACCACCGAGCCCGGGCGTGTCGTAGGCTGGCGGCTCATGGGAATCGGTGCCGTACTCCGCCGGATCGTGAAATCGGTTCACGATCCGGTCGACTATCGCAAGTTGGCGAAGTCACAGCCAGGCGATGCCGGCGTGCGACGCGAACAGGCCAGGGTCGAGGGCGAGACCTTCGGTCGTCAGGGAGGCGTTGGCTAGCGAGACCGGTCGGTCGGCGCACTAGCCTGCCCAGATGCGTGTCGAAGTCGTTGCCGTCGGAACCGAACTCTTGTTGGGGCAGATCGTCGACACGAACTCGTCGTGGATCGGCGAACAACTGGCACTGGTCGGACTGAACTCGCACTACCAGACGAAGGTCGGTGACAACGCCGCTCGCATCCGCGAAGTGATCGAACTGGCCCTGCACCGGTCGGACGCCGTGATCTGTTGCGGCGGACTCGGACCGACCCAGGACGACATCACGCGTGAGGTGATCGCCGACGTCATGGGGGTCGACCTCGTCCGCGACGACGCGATCGTCTCGCGGATCGCCGCCATGTTCGCGAGTCGCGGCCGAACCATGCCCGACAACAACCTGCGGCAGGCGATGGTGCCCGCCGGCGCCACCACCATCCCGCAGCAGCCGGGAACCGCCCCCGGCCTCGTTTGCCCGATCACGGTCGAGGGCGCCGACGGATCGCGTGTCGACAAGGTGATCTATGCCGTGCCGGGCGTGCCCTACGAGATGAAGGAGATGATCGAGGGGTTCGTGCTCGACGATCTGGTCGCCCGGTCGGGTGAGCGTGCGGTCATTCGCAGCCGCGTCCTGCGAACCTGGGGTACCTCCGAATCGGGCCTGGCCGAGGTCCTGGCCGACCGGATCACCGAACTCGACGAGATCGGCAACCCGACGATCGCCTTCCTGGCGTCGGGTGTCGAGGGCCTGAAGGTCCGGATCACGGCGTGGGCCGCCGACGAGGTGGCGGCGACGGCGATCCTCGACGCCGAGGAAGCGGTCCTCGAGCCACTGATCGGACATCTGGTGTTCGGTCACGATGCCGACAACATGGAAGCCGTGGTCGTTCGGGCGTTGATCGACCACGGCCTCACGGTCGCCGTCGCCGAATCGTTGACCGGCGGCTACGTGGCCGGCCGGATCTGCGCCGTCCCGGGGGCCAGCGCCACCTTCGTCGGTGGCATCGTCGCCTACGACCCACGGATCAAGTTCGATCTGCTCGAGGTGCCCCGCGGTCCGGTGGTCACCGAGGAAGCGGCCGTGGCCATGGCGCAGGGAGTGCGGCGGTTGCTGGGGGCCGACATCGGCCTCGCAACGACGGGTGTCGCCGGACCCGACGAGGCCGAGGGCAAGGCGGTCGGAACGGTCTGCCTGGCCGTGGCGTCCGACGA
The DNA here is from genome assembly GCA_963700755.1 of uncultured Acidimicrobiales bacterium. Classification (GTDB taxonomy): domain Bacteria; phylum Actinomycetota; class Acidimicrobiia; order Acidimicrobiales; family SZUA-35; genus JBBQUN01. The sequence continues at coordinate 212,287 of CAVOYW010000008.1, read as the reverse complement.
CGGGGCGATCGCCACCACCGTGCGGCTCCCCGGTGACCGGGAACGTATCCGCCAGTTCTCGGCGATCACGTTGCTCGATCTGCTGCGACGGGCACTGATCGGATCCGGCGCCCCGACGTGATCGAAGGGTCCGGCCCGGCCCCCGTTCGAGCCGACGCCCACGAAGCGCTCGCCGAAGTGATCGAGCGACGTTGGGACCCCGACACCTCACTGCAGAGACTGAGCCCCGGAGCCGCCCCTGGCCTGGCCGACCGGGCCGATCGGCTGCACGTGATTCGCGAGTCGGCGTTGGCCGCGTTGTTCGACCTCGGTCGCGGGCAAGCCGACGGCCACCGCCGCGCCGTCGACACGATCGAGGCCGTCCTGTCACACCAGTATCCGCTCGATGGGACCTCGTGGGCCGGGACCTTCCGGGTCGTCGCCGAGCAGCCGACACCCGGTGCCGACGCAACCGTCTGGCTCGACTACGACCCGAACTGGCGGCAGTTCGTCGGCATGATCCTGGCCACGATCGTCGATCGCTTCGGCCCGGAGCTTCCGCCCGACCTCGTTGCCCGGACCGCCGAGGCCGTCGGCCGTTGTGTGGCCGGAGAGCCTCACGACCGCATCCCGCGGTGGTACACCAATCCCAACCTGATGCACGCGTGGCTCCAGGGCTGGGTCGGTCGGCGCAACGACGACGAATCGCTCATCGTCGCCGGCCAGAGCCGAGTCGCCGCGCTCATGGAGCGGTTCGACACCTACGGTGACGTCGACGAGTACAACTCGCCGACCTATGACGGGATCGATCTCGTTGCGGCCGGTCTGTGGGCCGGGTCGCCGCCGACCGATGTGTTCGCCGACGCCGGACGCCGCCTCCTCGAAGGGATGGGGTCTCGGATCTCGGCGACCTATCACCCTGCCCTCCGGGCCGCGGCCGGACCCTACATCCGCACCTATGGGTTCGGGCTCGATCGATACGTGTCCCTGAGTGGTCTGTGGTGGTCGCTGGCGGGCGAGGAGGGCGCTCTGCCCCCGGTGCTCGACGCCGAAACCGACCACGTCCACGACCTGTACTTCCTGGCGCTGTGCGATCCGTTGGTCCCGGTCGTCGTCCCCGCGCTCCGGGCTCGACCCGTTCACGTCACCCGCGCGCACACGCAGCGTTTCCGGACCACCGAGGCCACCACCACGTTGTGGCCCGACGCCGCCCTGGGTGTCGAGCGCGGCCGTCGCTCACCGTTCTCACGCGACCAGTACGCCCCCCTCGTCGCCCACTGGGCCGCGGCCTCGGGCGCAACGCAGTGGCTCGGTGTGATGCTCGGCGACGGCACGCATGTCGATGCCGAGCCCGGCGCCGAGCGTCGCGCCGTGGTCCGGCTCGAACCGGCGTTCCCGGCATCGGGAGCAGACCTGGTGGTGCGGATCGTGGGGTCCGAGCCCCCCGAACTCGACGGGCCGGTGTTGTCGCTCGACCGGGCGACGTTGACGTTCGAGCGCCCACCGAGCGCCGTCGAGCGGTTGCGGTCGCTCGGTGGTGGCGAACTCCTCCTGCGTTTCCCATCGAAGGGGAAACCGACCGCCCGGTCGGTCGTCGCCGATTTCGTCCTGTGCTGAGCCGCGCTTTTCCTGCGACGGCCGGTCGCGGGTCAGCGCGGATCGAGGCTCGCCTCGAGGAGATCGGCGTAGGCCCGATATCCGGCAGCGTTGGGGTGGAGTGAGTTCGCGGCGACGGTGAAGGACCACGGCACGAAATCGACGTCGTTCACGTAGCGCAAGCCGCTCCGCTCGGTCTGGCAGGCGCCGCGATCGTCGAACATGTTCGTCGGGTCGACGTAGCGGACGTCGCCGCCCGAAGCAGCCGACGACACCGCCTCGGAGAGCGCGGCGTTCAGGTCACGGGCGATGTCGTCGAGGAAGTCGGCCTCGCGACGGTCGATACCGGTCATGCCCCAGCATCCCGGGGTGCGCTGCATCAGTTCGGGATACCCCATGACCCGGATCGTCGCTCCCGGTGTCGTCGCGCGGATTTCGGCCACGAGATCCGCCAGATCGTGTGCGACGGCGTCGATGTTGGCCGGTTGGTTCTGGCTGCGACGCTCGCAATCGAGGTCGAGCAGGATGCACCGCTGGAGGAGGTCGGTCCACATCTCTCCGCGTACCGAGCGCAGATCGTTGCCGCCGGCGCTGAACACGATGATGGTCCCGATCCCGTCGCCGGGGATCGATTCACGGATGGACCGGTACTGCTCGACGACGTCGGGGACCTCCGCTCCACCGCAGGCGGCGAACACGAGCCGGGCGCCCGATTCCGAAGCCAGGCGTCCGCCGGGCGTTGCCGACGGGGCGGAGTACCCCGGACTCGTACACGATCCGGTGCCGGCGGCGATGGTGCCGGCCAACACCCCGAACCCGGCGCTGTAGGAATCGCCCAACTGCACCACGGTCGACGGTGGGGGCGATGCCGAAACCGGACCGGAGGCGAGAACCCCGGACAGGAGTGAGACGAAGGCGAACGAGATCAGGCCGGCCCGACGGATCATGGCTCCGAACCTAGTGCAGAGGCTCCACCAGATTCTGACCGGGCCCGCCGTCCGGACGAATCGACGCGGGCCAGGAACGTCGTGTCTGCCGTGGACCCGGGATCAGTCGGCGTCGACGATCGCCGCGACCAGGTCGTCGATCGCCGACAGCGAGTGACCCGATACGAACGCATCACAGTGGGGGAGCGCGACAACCATGGCACCGACCAGGGGTTCGTAGCCGGGAGCGGCCGCTCTCGGATTGATCCAGACGACCCGATTGGCCACTCGCCGAAGCCGACGCATGGCCCGATCGAGATCCGCCGGCGGGTCGGTGTCCCAGCCATCGGATGCGATCACGACGATTGCGCCCCGGGCCAGTCCACACCACCGGGCATTGCCGAGCAGCGCCGCCACCGCCGAGGCGAGTCGGGTTCCCCCGAACCGATCGCCGACGTCGGCCGAGGCCCGGTCGATCGCATCGGTGGGAGAACGGCGTCGCAGCGACGGGGTGATCCTGGTGAGCTCGGTGGCGAACGCAAAGACCTCGGCCCGCCCGCCGACGGCCAGGGCACGGGTCAGGTGGAGGTAGGCCCGGGCGAAGGATTCCATCGAGCCGCTCACGTCGACCAGAGCCACGACCCGCCGGGGTTCACGGCGGTCGCGGCTCCGCTCCAGTCGCATCGGCTCTCCGCCGGTACGCAGCGCGCGTCGTAACGATGATCGAAGCTCGGTGTGGCGACCGCGGTTCGAGCGTCTCCGACGTCGGGTCCGTCGAGTCGGCCAGCGGTGCATCGACCGCTCGATGAGGGCGCCGATGATGGCGAGTTCTCGCTCATCGAGCAGGTCGAACGGCGTGTCGGCCAGGTGGCCGAGATCCGAGGGAAGACGTTCGGGGAGGAACGAGACGTCGTCGTCATCGCCATCCTCGTCATCAGTCAGTGTTGTCGACGGCAGCGTCGCCCATGGCAGGCCTCGGCCCCACTCGGACTCCGAATCGTCGGCCAGTCGCATCGATACGAGCTGGTCGTCCTCGTCGGTGGCCCGAAGCGGCGGGAGTCGACGTTCGCGTGACGGCAAGGCCGCGAGCCCCGTGTCGAACACGGCCGAGAACACGGCGTCGAAGCGGTCGATCTCATCGTGGTGGGCGACGAAGCTGATCCGAGCCGCCCAGTACAGGTCGTCGCGGGTCAACGGACCGAGGCAGTCGATGGCGGCCGAGCACTTCGTGACCGACGTGAAGGTGGCGCCCAATCCCACGTTTCGGAGCCGTTGGGCCAGGGCCACGACGAACAGGGCTCGGTCGACCCCGGCGAACAGGACCGGAGTGCTGCTCATCGTCACGGCATCCCGGTGAACGAGATCACGAGACGCCCAGGGAGCCATCGTCGATTGCCTGGCGGACCGTCATCAAGTCGTCGGGTGTCTTCACGATCGAGCCCAGCGTGCTCGTCACGGTCATCCGATCGAGTTCGGAGATCCCGAGCGTCTGCAAGGCCGCCACCCAGTCGATCGCCTCGGCCAGACCCGGGGCCTTGTCGAGATCGAGGGCCCGGGTCTCCGAAACGAATGCGGTCGCGGCGTCGACGAGGGATGTCCGGCTTCCGGGCACCCGTCGCCGAACGATGTCGGTGGACACCTCGAGGCTCGGATACTCGATCCAGTGATAGAAGCAACGCCGCTTGAGCGCATCGTGCAGTTCGCGACTTCGGTTCGAGGTCAGGATCACGATTGGGCGCCGAGCAGCATGGAACGTGCCGATCTCGGGGACGGTGATCGACGACTCGCCAAGGAACTCGAAGAGCAGGGCTTCGAATTCGTCGTCGGCCCGATCGATCTCGTCGATCAGGAGCACAGCCGGGCGGGGACCATGGTGTCGAATCGCACGCAAGAGGGGCCGGTCGAGCAGATAGGCCGCGTCGAACAGGTCGTCGTCGCCGACCGATCGACCGTTGGCCTCGGCCATGCGGATTGCCAGCAGCTGCCGGGGGTAGTTCCATTCGTAGAGGGCTTCGTTGGCGGTGATACCTTCGTAGCACTGGAGTCGGATCAGTGGTGTGTCGAGAGCCTCGGCCAATGCCTTTGCGGCGGTCGTCTTGCCGACGCCGGGTTCGCCTTCGAGCAGCACCGGCTGGCCCAGCGACTGTCCGAGGAACAGGGCCATGGCCAGGCCATCGTCGACCACGTAGTCGATCCGGTCGAGTCGCTCGCGGAGCTCGTTGATGGTCAGCGGCGCGTCGTTGGGCGGTGCCGGGTCATCCGTCGTCGGCGTGCGGTCAGACACCGGCGCCGATCTCTTCGGCGTGGCGCAGACGACAACCGGGGTTGCAGAACCAGAACTCCTCGCCCTCATGGATCAGGTGGGGTGTGTCGTCGGTGATGCTCACCGTCATCCCGCACACCGGATCGATGGCGGTCGTCGGCGTGATCACGAGCTCGGTCGTCGGTGGCGAGAGCCCGTCGATCCGGATCGCCCGGACCAGTTCGGCGAGGATCGACACGGCGATCTCCTCGGCTGTCCTGGCCCCGATGGGGATGCCAACCGGGGCGTGCACCGCAGCGCGCTCCTCGGGGGCGAGTCCGAGCGAATCGATGACCGCCCGACCCCTCGTCGTTGACGCCACGAGACCGACGAAGCCGACACCGGCATCGAGGGCCTGTCGGATGGCCTGTTCCTCGTGACGGCCGTGACTGGCGATCAGCACGGCCGTCGCTCCGTTCGGGTCACCGGGGCCATCGGTCGACTGCGAGACGTCGAATCCGAGTGCCGGGGCGAAGAAGACGAGGGCATCGGCGATCGGTGTCTTGCCGACGACACCGACTCGAGCCGGGGGAGCTTGGGCTCGAGGTACACCTCGATGGCACCGCCCGACAGGCAGGGGTTGACGACGGTCACCGCACCCTCGCTCTCGGGGAACGACTCGCCGTCTTCGGGCAGGATGCGGAGCAACAGTGGCTCACCGCTGGCCAGCACCCCGAGCGCGGCGGTGCGTACCGATCCCTCGGCGCACTGGCCGCCGACGAACCCTTCGATCGACCCATCGGGCAACACCACGGCGGAGTCACCCGGGCGGACAGACGTGGGACACTGGGCCCGAACCACCGTGGCCTGGACGAAACGGCGGCGCTGTTCGATGAGTTCGTTGGCCCGGGCCGCAGCCCGGGCGTGTCGCAGCGACATCGGATCGACCACTCCTCAGATCGGTGGTGTGTGGTTGCCCTGCATGGCCTCCCACACCCGGCTCGGCGTCAGGGGCATGTCGGCGTGTCGGATCCCGAACGGCTTGAGGGCGTCGACCACCGCGTTGACGACCGCCGGTGGCGAACCGACCGTTGCCGACTCGCCGATTCCCTTGGCCCCGATGGGGTGATGCGGTGACGGGGTGACCGTGTGACCCGTCTCCCAGTCGGGTACCTCCATCGAGGTGGGGATCAGGTAGTCCATGAGCGAGCCGGCGAGGCAGTTGCCGTCTTCGTCGAACGAGATCATCTCCATGAGGGCCATGCCGACACCGTCGGCGAGGCCACCGTGCACCTGGCCTTCGATGATCATCGGGTTGATCTGGGTGCCACAGTCGTCGACGGCCACGAAACGCCGCACCTTGACCTCGGCAGTTCCCGGGTCGATGTCGACCACACAGATGTAGGCCCCGAAGGGGTAGGTCAGGTTCTCGGGGTTGTAGCAGATCTGCGCCTCGAGTCCGCCCTCGACGCCCTCGGGCAGGTCGCCGGCCCCGTGGGCCTTCATGGCGATGTCCTGGATCGTGACCGACTTCGAGGGATCGCCCTTGACGTGGAACGACCCCTTGTCCCATTCGAGGTCTGCCACCGACACCTCGAGCATCCCCGAGGCGATGATCTGGGCCTTGTCGCGAACCTTGCGGGCCACCAGCGCCGCCGCAGCGCCCGACACCGGTGTCGAACGCGAACCGTAGGTGCCGAGGCCGAACGGGGTGTTGTCGGTATCGCCGTGCACGACGTCGATGTCGTCGGGGGGAATGCCGATCTCCTCGGCGACGATCTGGGCGAAGGTGGTCTCGTGGCCCTGGCCCTGCGTCTTCACCGACAATCGAACGACGGCCTTGCCGGTCGGGTGGATGCGGAGCTCGCAGCCGTCGGCCATTCCCAGTCCGAGAATGTCCATGTCCTTGCGGGGCCCGGCACCGACTGCTTCGGTGAAGAAGGAGATCCCGATCCCCATGAGTTCGCCCCGAGCCCGTTTCTCGGCCTGCTCCCGGCGGAGCTCGTCGTAGCCGATCATGTCCATGGCCTTGCGCATCGCCGGTTCGTAGTTGCCGGAGTCGTACACCCAGCCGGTCTTGGTCTCATAGGGGAATTGTTCGGGCTGGATGAAATTCTTGATCCGCAGCTCGGCCGGATCCATGTCGAGTTCGCTTGCCAACACGTCGACCATTCGCTCGACGAGATAGACGGCTTCGGTGATCCGGAACGAACAGGCATAGGCCACGCCGCCGGGGGCCTTGTTGGTGTACACCGCCTCCATGCCGGCGTAGGCCGCCTCGATGTCATAGCTGCCGGTGAAGACCCCGAAGAAGCCGGCCGGGTACTTGACGGGCGCCGCGGTACCGTTGAATGCCCCGTGGTCGGCGAGCACCTGGGTGCGAATGGCGCGGATCCGGCCGTCCTTCGATGCGGCGATCTCACCCCGCATCACGTAGTCACGGGCGAAGCCGGTACTCACCAGGTTCTCGGTTCTGTCCTCCATCCACTTCACCGGCTTGCCGATGACGAGCGAGGCGACGATGGCGCAGACATAGCCCGGGTAGATCGGAACCTTGTTGCCGAACCCGCCACCGATGTCGGGAGCGATGATGCGGATCTTGTGTTCGGGGAGTCCGGCAACCAACGCGTAGACGGTGCGATGGGCGTGGGGTGCCTGGGTGGTGCTCCACAGGGTGAGCTTGCCGCTGACCCGTTCGAAGTCGGCGACACAACCGCAGGTCTCCATCGGGGCCGGGTGGACCCGGGGGTAGACGATGTCCTGACTGACCACGACCTCGGCGTCGGCGAAGACGGCTTCGGTGGCTGCGGCGTCGCCGGTCTCCCACGAGAAGCAGTGGTTGTCGGTCTTGCCGGCGAGGTCGTCACGGATGATGGGCGCATCCGGAGCAAGGGCCTTGCGCACGTCGATGACCGGTTCGAGTCGTTCGTACTCGACGTCGATGAGTTCGAGCGCGTCGCGGGCCGAGTAGCGGTCCTCGGCGACGACGAAGGCGACCTCCTGGTGAGCGAACCGGACCTTGTCGGTGGCCAGGACGGCCTGGACGTCGTTGGACAGCGTCGGCATCCAGGCCAGGCCTTGTTCGGCCAGGTCGGCGCCGGTGATGACGGCTTTGACCTTCGGGTGGGCCTTCGCCGCCGACGTGTCGATGCTCAGGATCTTCGCATGCGCGAATGGTGATCGCAGGATGGCCAGATGCAACATGCCGGGCAGTTGGACGTCGTCGCAGAACTGGCCCATGCCGCGGACCAGCCGGGGGTCTTCCTTGCGGAGCATGCGGCCGTAGCCGACGGGCTTGTGGTCGTTGAGGTTGTCGTCGGGGGTGGGGACGAGGTTGGCGTTCCCGGGGGGCGGTTGGGTGACGGTCATGCGTTTGCTCCCGACAGGCTGACGGAGGTTTCCTTGGCTGCCGCCCACTGGATCGAGCGGATGATCGTGGAGTAGCCGGTGCATCGGCAGATCTGGCCGCTGATGGCTTCTCGGATCTCGTGTTCGCTCGGATCGGGGTTGCGGTCGAGGAGCGCCCGGGCAGTCATGAGCATCCCCGGCGTGCAGAAGCCGCACTGCAGGCCGTGGCACTGCATGAAGCCCTCCTGCACCGGGTCCAGCACCCCGTCGACCTCGAGTCCTTCGACCGTTCGGACCCGATGGCCACCTGCCATCGCGGCGAGTGTGGTGCAGCTCTTCACGGGTTCCTCGTCGATCCAGACGACACAGGTACCGCAGTTGGACGTGTCGCAACCCCAGTGAGTCCCGGTCAGTCCGAGGTGGTCCCGGATGAAGTGCACCAGCAGGGTGCGGGCCTCGATGTCTCGGGTGACCTCGTCACCGTTGACGGTCATCGTGACGTTCATTGCTCGACTCCAGTCGCACGGGCGACCGCCTTGCGCAGCGATCGGATGGTCAGTTCCTTGGCCAGATGGGTCTTGTAGGCCGCCGTTCCCCGGGTGTCGGTACTCGGAGACGCGTTGTCGGCGGCGAGCTGACCGACGAGGGCGTACAGCTCCTCGGAGGGCTCCTGGCCGCGGAGCGCGGCCGAGATCGGCTCGACGTTGGTGAGGTTCGGGCCGACGGCGCAGAGCCCGACCCGACCGTCGGTGATCCGGCCGTCGATCACGGTGACGGCTGCCCCCGCGGAGGCCACCGCCCAGTCACCGGCCCGCCGTTCGACCTTGTGGTAGGCCGAACTCGAGTTCGCCTTGATCGGGAAGCGGACCTCGGTGAGCATCTCGCCATCGCCGACGGCCGTCTCGTAGGGACCCTGGTGGAAGTCGTGCATCGACACCACCCGTTCGCCCGAACTGTTGCGGATCACGCAGCTGGCGTCGAGCGCATCGCACACCGCCGAGAGGTCCTCGGCCGGATCGGCCTGGCACAGCGAACCGCCGAGGGTCCCGCGGTTGCGGACCACCGGGTCGGCGATCACCTTCTCGGCATCCCGGAAGATCGGGAAGACCGCGGCCAGTCGGTCGTTCTCGAGCAGCTCCCGGTGCCGGGTCAAGGCGCCGATCCGCACCTCGGAATCGGTGAAGCGGATGTAGGCGAGTTCGTCGACGAGATCGTTGATGTCGATCAGGTACTCGGGTGTTGCCATACGCAGTTTCATCATCGGCAGGAGGCTGTGGCCCCCTGCAACGATGCGGGCCTCGTCGCCGAGCCGCTCCATCAACGAGATGGCGTGCTCGACGCTGGTGGCCCGTTCGTACTCGAACGGTGCTGGCACCTGCATGATGTCCCCTTTGTTGCGTGGTCCCGGGGCCACCATCGCCCGGCTCGCCTGGCCCGTCAAGAGTCGCTTCAGACATTGCTGAAGTCGCGTGGCCGGTGCCCGGATCGTGACCTACCGTGGTCTCGTGACGCCGACCCAGCTCCGGACCTACGCCGCGATCGTCCGGCATGGTTCGTCGAGGGCAGCCGCTGCCGAGCTCGACGTGAGCGAGGCCGCGGTGTCGAATCATGTCGCCTCCTTACGGCGCGAGCTCGACGACGACCTGTTCCATCGCTCGGGCGCCGGGCTGTCGTTCACCCCCGGCGGTCTGCGACTGGCGACGCGGGCGGTCGAACTGCTGGGTCTCCAGGATCAGACCCGACTCGAGGTCCGGGCGGCCGCCACCGGTCGGCGGGTGTTGCGGCTCGCCGTGTCGTCGCTCTTCGGCGAGATGTCGGCACCGGGACTCATCGAACTGTTCTCGACCCGAGCCAAGGATCTCGACGTCGAGATGGCCGTCCATTCGCCCCACGAGTTCACCGAGTTGCTGACGTCTCGCGGCGCCGACATCGCCCTGGGCCCCAGCCCGGCGAGCACCAGCGACTCGCTCGTGCAGCGTGAGTTCCTGCGTTACACGCTCGTCGTCGTTGCGTCGCCGAAGCACCGGCTCGCCGGCCGTCGGGTCACCGCCGGGGAGCTGGCTGGGGCAACCTGGTACCTGGGTCCATCGGCCATCGAGGCCGGCGGTGTTGCCAATGCCCTGCTCGCCCGACTGTCGATACCCGAAGCGAAGCAGCGGATCTTCCAGAGCCACGCCGCGGCGCTCGACGAGGCCCGAAACGGTCGGGGACTGGCGATCGTCCCGGCGAATCGGTTGGCCAAGGCAGCGGAGTCCGGGCAGCTGGTGCGGCTCGACGGACCGGGAACCCAAGCCGATGGAACCTGGTCGGCGCTGACGCTCCCGCCCGATCGTGGCGTGAGCCCGGCGGCGGCCGAACTCGCACGATTCGTTTCGACTCCTCGGGCGATCCAGTCGATGCTGAGCGGATCCGGAGCGAACATCTCGCACTTCCGGCCGAGCGTGCACGTCACCCTCTGGAGCTGAGCTCCGATCGACCGGCGGTCTCGGTCCATTCCTGCCGGAGTGCCCGCACCCGTTCCAGTCGTTCCTCGGCGCCTTCGGACCGGGGTCGGCCGGCCGACAACGACGAGAGTGTCTGTTCGATGTCGACCAGGTCGGGCTCGGCCGACCGGACGTCCTCGCCCTGGGGATCACCGTCGCCGAGGTCGGCGCCCGAACGGGGTTGGAGCAATCGTCCGAGCTTCGAACGGCCGATGATGTGGACCGTGACGCCGCCGCCCAGGACGAGCAGGATGTCGCCGATGCTGAACACGTTGGCGAAGGGCACGCCTTCGGGGATGGCGAACACGTCGCCGAGGAAGGCGAGTCGAGCGTTCTCGACCGGGGCCGAGTTCTCGAAGGTCGGAGAGTCGCTGATGATTCCGGCCGTTTCCAGCGCTTCGAGGCGAGCAGGCATCACGCCACCGTTCGCGGCGATCGCTGCCGCGTTCATCACGCCTCCGAGCACCATCACTCCCATACCGACGAGCCGACGGTTGTACCAGACGAACATGAACGCCAGTCCGTAGCTCGACAGGTGGAGGGTGGCAGCGGTCTTGCCGCCGAAGGAGTCCGACAGGACCTCGATCAGGACGACCTGGATCACCAGCGACGCGACGATCGTCCACCACGACGTGAGTCGAACCTCACCGAGCCGGGTGAGACTCCCCCCGAGCAGCGGCACCGTGAGCACGAGGATCAGGAACACGACGGCAGTGATCACGGGAGAACCTTCGTTCGGGCCAGCTCGGCCAGATCGACCCGACCGAGACGCAGGAGGGGGGTGAGCTCGGCGGCGGGCACCGGGATCGCGAGCAGAAAGCCCTGGATCTCGTCGCAGCCGATCGCCTGGAGGACGGTCATGGCCTCGACGGTTTCCACGCCTTCGGCCACGGCCCGAAGCCCGAGGTTGTGACCGAGTTCGATCACGGACCGGACGATCGTGAGGTCACCCTCGTCGACTGCCAGGTTGGTCACGAACGAGCGGTCGATCTTGATGCGATCCACGTCGAGGTCACGCAGGACCGACAGCGACGAGTAGCCGGTGCCGAAGTCGTCGATGGCCAGGGTGACGCCGACGGCACGCAATCGGGCAAGGACGGCCGCCGATCGGATCGGGTCCTCCATGACGGCGTTCTCGGTGAGCTCGATCTCGAGGACCGACGGGTCGAGACCCTGTTCGGCGAGTTTCTGAGCGACCCGATCCGGAAAACGCAGATCGTGCAGATTCCGGGCCGAGACGTTGACCGCGATCGAGACCGAGATGCCTTCCCCGGCCCAGCGGCGGCACTGGGACAGCGCCATGTCGATCACGTGATCGGTCAGTGCGTTGATGAGATCGGTTTGTTCGACCTGGGGCATGAACCATCCGGGCCGCACGGGGCCGTGGGTGGGGTGGTTCCAACGGAGCAGGGCTTCGACGGTCGAGATCTGCCCGGTGTCGAGATCGACCTTGGGTTGGTAGGCCAAACTGAGTTCGCCGGATTCGATGGCCCTGGTCAGGTCGGTCAGCAATCCGAAGCGAGGAGGACCGGGCGATTCCTCGATCCCTTCGAACACCCGGACACCACCGCCGCAGGCCTTCGCCTCGTACATCGCGATGTCGGCGTGATGCAGGAGTTGGTTGACGTCCTCGCCGTGCTCGGGGAAGAGGGCGACGCCCATGCTGGCGCCCACGGTCAGCGGGACCCCGTCGATGTCGAGGGGAGCCGAGATCAGATCGAGCAGGCGCTGAGCCACGCTCTCGGCCTCGGCCGGGTCGGTGATGTCGGCGATCAACAGGGCGAACTCGTCGCCTCCGAGTCGGGCCGACTGATCGGTGGAGCGTTCGCCGGACTTCAGCCGGGATGCGACCTCGACGAGCACCAGGTCGCCATAGTGATGTCCCAGTCTGTCGTTGATGCCCTTGAAGCCGTCGAGATCGATGTGCACCAGGGCGAACGGGAGGCCGGTGGTCTTCGATTGCTCGATGATCATCGCGGCATGATCCTCGAAGAGACGGCGATTGGCGATACCCGTGAGCTGATCGTGCGTCGCGTCGTGCTTGTTCCGCAGCGCCAGGGCGGCGCTGCGGAAGATGATCCAAACGGTGAGCAACATGAGTGGGACGAGGATCAACGCTTCCAGCCCGATCACCACGAAAATGGGCGCCAGCGCGAGCAAGAGCCCGTCCATGCTGAGATTGATGCCGAGCGATCGATGCAGCATCTCCTTCACCGGGAGGCCCATGTGGAACGCGATGGCCACGCTGATGAACACGCTGTTGGCGGCGAAGCCGGCGGCACAGGCCAGACCGACGGCGGCCAGCCAGCGGAGCGAGACCGGTTGGCCGTCGGCCACGATCGACAGGTCCTCCACGAGCGATCCGACGAGGCCGCCGAACTCGAGGCTGAGCATGAACTGGGCGGCGTTGAAGAGCGTCCGGTCGAGCCGTTTCCGTCGCTTGAGGTCGCCGATGATGGGGGCCAGCCCCACCGCCATGAGCGCGCCGGCGGCCGGTGCGGTGAAGAGCAGGGTGAAGGCGAACGCCCACGAGGCGGTCAGCTCGGTGTCGTCGGTCAGCGACGGCATCGGCTTGAGCTCGGTCGCGATCAGCAACAGCGAGAACACCACGAACATCTCGGGGTGATCACCGAGCAGCGGTGCCCCGTCGAGCTCGGCGTAGGTACCGAGCCAGAGACAGGCCGCGGCCAGCACCGAGAGCCAGATCAGCAGGGTCAGTCGGTGCGGGCGTAGGCGTTTGGAGATCGATCGGGGCATGGAGCGGCTGGTCCTACGCAGGGAGGTTCCTTCCACTATCGGCCGTCGCCGACGCGCCTTGAGGCCGGACGCGATTCGGGGGAATCGAGCCAGGCTCGATTCCCCCGAGGGTCGCGGTCGGTGGGTAGATGGATTCAGTTGAACTTCCAGGGGGCGCCCATCACGGTGATCAGACCGCTGATGCCGACGATCGCTGTGGTGGCGTAGATCCGTGCTTTGGTGGTTGTGCTCATGTCGTTCCTTCTCTTCTCACCACTTGCGAACGATGGGGGCATCGTTGCACTCGGTGCTCGTGGGGTTGGTGATCATCCCGGTTCCTTTGATGGTCTTTTCGTCGGAGGTTGGGGCCCGGCGGGCTCGTTGCTTCGATGTTCTGGTCATCGACGGCCCGGGGGGAGGTCTGAATGGGGAGAACTGCCCTGCGGCCGTGGTCCGCTCTGCTCGGGTGACGAGGCCGACTCCGTTCGATGCGACGACAGCCGGGACGGTGCCCACGAGCATCGGACGAGGCAGCATTGCCGCGACCCCGGACGTGACGAAGGGAACCGAGCCGGAGCTCGATTCCCCAAGAAGTGTGTCGCCGGGTTGGATCAGAACCAGGAAGCCACGAAGTTGAACTTCCAGGGGGCGCCCATGACGGTGATCATGGTGCCGATGCCGACGACGGCGGAGGTGGCGTAGAGGCGGGCTTTGGCGGTGGTGCTCATGATTGGGTCCTTGTTCGTGATCCGATGATGCTCGAGTGATCGACGGAGCCGACCTCGGTCTGAATGGGGAGAATCACCCCCGGGAAGACGAAACGGCGGGGTGGACGAGCGAGCCGTGACGAACCGGGTGATCCAGTACCATCCGCCGGGATGATCGAGACCAACCCCGTCGTCTGCCGTCTGTGGCGGGGACCTGCCGTCGAGTCCCTGCACCGTGGAACCTGGGTCGTGGTCGACACCGATGGGACCGTGTTGGACGCAGCCGGTGACCCCGACCAGTTCGTGTTCCCGAGAAGTGCCACCAAGTCCTTCCAGGCGCTGCCGCTCCTGGTCAGTGGCGCAGCCGACGCCGCCGGGTTCGACGATGGCGATGTGGCGCTCGCCATTGCCTCGCACAGCGGAGAGTCGATCCACGTCGAACGGGTGCTGGCAACGCTCGAACGATTGGGGCTGGGCGAAGACGACCTTCAGTGCGGGCCTCAGCGACCACTGGCGCCCTGGTCGACCGAGGCGGAGCGGCGGGCCGCCATGAACTGCTCGGGGAAACACGTCGGATTCCTCGCGCTCGCCCGCTTCCTGGGGACCGATCCGGCGGACTATCTGCGCCCTGATGGGGCCGTTCAGCAAGCGGTCTTCGAGGCGACGACCACCCTCGTCGGGGCCGGCGACGAGGACTCGTTCACGACGGCGATCGACGGCTGCAGCGCTCCGACGTTCCGGATGCGGCTGCATGGTCTGGCCACCGGCATCGCCCGGATCGCAAATCCGAGCCGCCTGGCCCCGGCGACGGCTCTGGCCGCGGAACGCATGACCCGCGCGGCACGGGTCCATCCGGAGCTGATCGGCGGCAGCCGGCAACGGTTCGACACCGACCTGATCAGCGCGACCGACGGCCGACTCTTCGTGAAAGGCGGCGCCGAGGGTGTCCTCGTCGTCGGCGTGGTCGGCGAGGGAGTCGGCTATGCCCTGAAGATCGATGACGGAAGCGATCGCCCGCTACCTGCCCTCATCATCGACGTCCTGTCCGCCAACGGGCACCTGACCGGGCCGGAACGACAGGATCTGGCGGAGTGGGACGATCGGACACGGAGGAACCAGGACGGCGTCGAGGTGGGCCGGCTCGAGATCGCCGCCTCGGTGCTACCCGTCCGCTGACGGCGCCGTGCCCGGTGGCGGTCCTCGCCCGACCTCAGACGGGCAGGTAGTCGGCGAGGTTGGTGGCCCGGTCGCGGACCACCACGTCGAATTCGGCGGCGTAGTCGGGCTCGGGGTCCTCGGCGACGAGCACGGTCGTTGCACCCACCTGTCGCGCCTTGCGCACCCAACTCCGGGCGAATCCGGTACTCCCGGATGTGCCGACGACGTACACGGCGTCGGCGTCCTCGAGCGCACGGTGCCCGTGCCAGCTCGCCTCGGCGTGGGTCGGTTCGCCGACGAGGACGACGTCGGGGCGCAATGTTCCGCCGCAGTTGGCACAGATACCGGGGCGATGACCGGAGTGAGCGACGTGGTCGCACCCGAGGCAGGAGTCCATCCAGCTCCGGCCGTACAGGTGAAGCGTCTCGGCGCCGGCCCGTTCGTGGAGGTCGTCGATGTTCGTCGTCAGGAGCGTCAGGTCACCACCCCGGTCCCGCAGTCGGCGCTGACAGGCGGCGATGGCGAAGTGCCCGGGGTTGGGACTTGCCTCGAGTGACGCCTCGGTGATCGCTCGCACGAGCGCAAAGACCTCGCCCGGTCGGTCGACGAGGTCACGGAGGAAGACCGGAGCGCCGGGGCTGCCCGCATCCGATTCACCGGCATCACCTCGTCGGGCTCCGGGTGCACGAAAGGTCGGGATCCCCGAGTCGACCGACACCTCGGCCCCCGTCAGGACCAGCAGGCGCCGAGCGTTCGGGGTCGGCGATGCAGCCCCGCATCCGGTCGTGTCACCCATGCCTTCCGTCTCGGCATCCTTGCGCCGCCAGGCCCGGATCAACATGGCGCACGTATCGTCGCGCCGGGGCCCGATCTTGAGCACGACATCCGCCCTTCGTCTCCGACCCGGTTCGTTCGACCGGGACGATGCGGGCTCCCCGGGTTTGGCTAGCGTCGGGGCGATGTCCTCGATGATCGCACCACTGCGACGGCGAACCTTCCGGCGGATGGTCACATCCCAGTTCGCTGCCGAGGCCGGCGACGGCGTGACGCTCGTTGCGCTGCCGCTCTACGTCTACGAACGCACCAACTCGGCCCTCCTGACCTCGCTGACCTTCACGGCCGAACTCGTCGGCGCCGTGATTCTGGGCGTGGTCGGAGGTGTCCTGGCCGATGCGCTGGATCGACGCCTGGTGCTGATGGTCTCGGCCGTCGTGCGCGGGCTCCTGCTCGTTGCCGCCTTCGCCTCGGGTCCGGTCTGGCTGGTGGTGTTGTTCGGTGTGTTGGCCCGGTCGATGGGCGCCATCGACAACCCGTCGTTCGATGCACTCGTGCCCGGTCAGGCCGAGGGCGACCTCCAGCAGGTGCTCGCCATCCGACGACTCGTGCAGGCCGTGTCGATCACGGTCGGCCCGGCGATCGGCGCCGTTGCGGTCGAGCTCATCGGTCCGCGCGATGCCATCCTGCTCAATGCCGGGACCTTCGTGATCTCGTTCCTGGTGATGGCGACGATCCCCGGAGTCGACCGGGGCCACGCCGGACGTGCGGCCGAACGGACGGGCCTGTCGCTCGGCGGGCAGTTCCGGGACCTGGTCGGCGGAATGGGGGTGGTCATCCAGACGCCACTGGTCCGCCGTCTCTTCGGCTACAACGTCGCGGTGATGGTCACGGTCGCCGCGGTGATGGCGTCGGCGGTGATCTGGTACGAGGAGGACCTCGGTCGGTCCGGATCCTGGTTCGGCGTCAGTGTTGCTGCCTACGGCGTCGGAGCTGCACTCGGGATGGGACTGTTCGGTGGCTACGAGTTCCGCCTACCGGTGCCGGTCATCGTCGTGATGGCGGCCCCGGTCTATGCCGTCGGGGCCGGGATCGGTGTCGTCGCCGATCAGCCGTGGCTGCTGCCGCTCGGTTGGCTCGTGTGGGGTGTGAGCCTGGGTCCGGAACTGGTCCTGACCGAGGTCACGGTCGTCGAGAACGTCGTCGAGCAGAAGCTGGGTCGGGCCTTCGCCGGGATCGGTGTGGGCAACACGCTCGGCATGGCGGTGGGCTACGCCCTGGTCGGTCCGGCACTCGACCGGTTCGGGGCCCGTCCGGTGATCCTCGCCACGGCGGGTGTGGTGCTCGCACTCGGTCTGACCTGGATCGGGCCGGCGTTGGCGTGGCACCGAGATCGCGGCGCCTCGCCCTGGCAACGCCGCCCGGTGTCGCCCGCGGTCGAGTCCGTCGCCGGTCCGGCCACGTGACCGATCCGACCAGTTGACGGCTCCGGCCAGTTGACCGGTCGGGTGGCGGGATCGGGACCCTTGGGCCGCGCCGGGCGCGGGCCCGATCAGGCCGGACCGGGGGTCTCCCCCCGGAGTTCTCGCAGACGGGCCTCGAGGAAGTCGATGGCCGGCCGGTCGTCGGCGAGGATCACGTCGTCGGCAGGGTGCAGGAACAGGGGAGCGGCCATGCGGTGCCGGCGAGCGGCGTCGCCGGTGGGGTTGGTGACCCGGTGAACCGTGGCCGGGTAGTAGCCCCCGCTGGCCAACTCGAGCATCTCGCCGGCGTTGACGGCGAGGGACGATGGGTCACACGGGACGGCGAACCATTCGCCATCGGCACCGAGCAGTTCGAGGCCCGGTTCGTTGGACGACGGCAGAACGGTCAGCAGGTTGATGTCCTTGTGGGCGGCCGCCCGCACGGCCCCCGCCGGCTCTCGGCCCGAGAGGGGTCCGTAGCGCAGGATGCGCAGGAGCGACCGGGTGCTTCGGTCCATCATCGACGAGAGGGGTTGGGAGAACCGGGCGGCGATCTCGGGTGGTGTGTTGGCCTCGACCCAGTCGAGCAGGGTTCGAGCGACACCCTGGGCCGCCTCGGCGTAGTCGAGAGCGGCGTCGGTGACCTCGGTCGGGTAGACCGACCACGGGTAGACGTGGAAGAACTCCTTGAGATCGCGGATCGAGTTGCCCGCCGCCGTCTCGGCCACCTCGGGGGGGAAGTAGCCGCCCTGGGTTCCGGGCTCGGGAACGTACGCGAAGCGGTTCGGATGATCGAAGAATCGGTTCCACTCGTCGAACAGGGCCTCGATCGCCGGCCAATCGAGCGGATGATCGACCACGACACCGAACCCGGTGTCGAGCAGGCTCCGGGTGAATCGCTCGGGGGCGTCGGGAGCGCGAAAGTCGACGACGGCTACATCCATCGTGCGAGCCTAGGTCGCCCGTCGGGGACCGACATCGGGTTGGTCAGGGAGCGACGTTGGACATCACGATCGTGCCCGAGGCGGCGAACATGCCCCCGACCCCGTGGGCGATGGAGATCTCGGCTCCCTCGATCTGCGCCGGGGCGATGCCCCGCATCTGGCGCACGCTCTCCTGCAGGGCGTACATCCCGTACATCCCGGAGTGCATGTAGGACAGACCGCCACCATTGGTGTTGAGGGGGAGTTCGCCCCCGATGGCGGTCTTGCGGTCCCAGATGTAGTCGGCCCCTTCGCCCCGACCGACGAAGCCGAGGTCTTCGAGTCCGTAGATCGGCAGGTGTGCGAACGCGTCGTAGATCATCAGGTGGTCGACATCGGCATGGCCGATTCCGGCTTCGGCGAAAGCCTTCGCCCCCGACACCCGGAAGGCCTTCGAGCTCGTGAAGTCCTCCATCTGCGAGATCATCGGGGTCTCGACGCTCTCGCCCGTTCCGAGCACGTACACCGGTTTGCGCGGGAAGTCCGCAGCCCGCTCGGCCGAGGTGAGCACCAGCGCGCCCCCGCCGTCGGTCACCAGGCAGCACATCAACTTGGTGAAGGGTGTGGCGATCATGGTCGAGCCGAGCACGTCGTCGATCGTGATCGGGTCTCGGAAGCTGGCCCGAGGGTTGAGCCCAGCCCATTCCCGTTGGACGACCGACACGTTCGCCAGTTTCTCGATGCCGACCCCGTAGGTCTTGGCGTAGCGGAGCCAGGGGATCGTGAAACGGGTCGGGGGGCCACCGGGACCGAATGGGCTCTCGAACTGTCCGGTGAGGCTGGTGGGGTCGGCGCTCCAGCGGCCGGCGCCGATCCGGCTCCGACCACTCTCGGCGTGGGTGATGAGGATCGTGTCGGCGAGCCCCTCGTTGATGGCCGCAGCCGCATGCCGGACGTGCAGCATGAACGAGCAGCCGCCGACCGAGGTGCCGTCGACCCAGGTGGGTGTGATCCCCAGGTAGTGGGCGACGTCGGTCGGGCTCAGACCGGCCGTGGCGACACCGTCGACGTCTCGGGGTGTGAGCCCGCAGTCGGCCAGGGCGTTGAGTGCGGCGTCGGCATGCAGGCCGATCACCGATTGGTCGGGGATCTTTCCCAACTTCGTGGTCTCGGCGGCGCCGACGATGGCGACGGACTTCTGCTTCATCGGGCTGCTCCCTGGTCGGCCGGGCGGAAGAGGGGCAGCGTGGCCGTCTGGGCTCCGTCGGTCGCGACGAAGTCGACGAAGGCGACCTCGAGGGCCAGGTCGAGGGGCAGTGCCTCCTCGGTCTGGTCGACGTCGATGACGTTGGTCATGAGGCGGGGTCCCTCCTCGAGTTCGACGACGGCCACGGCGACCGGGCCGTCGAAACCGGGGCCGGGACGCTGGTTGATCACGTAGCTGTGGAGCGTCGCCCGCCCCGACGCTTCGAACACCTCGACCGAGCGGGATCCACACGAGGGACAGAAGGGCCGGGGAGGGAAGTACGCCGACGAGCAGTCGGAGCAGCGTTGCAGGAGGAGCTGACGGTTGCGGGTACCGTCCCAGAAGTGGTCGGTTTCCGGCGTGGGGGTCGGCAACGGTCGTTGCGTCGGTGTCGGGCTGGTGTCGGTTGCGGTCACGAGAGGCATCCTGGCCCCGAGGCGTCGCCCGGCGCAAAGTGATGCCCGACCCCGGGGTCTTTGGTCGTTGCGGGCACGCCGACTAGCGTCGCCCGGTATGCGCTTCTCCCATTGGATCAGCAACGGCCTCGACTGGAACGAAATCCTGCGATCGGGGGTCCGGGCCGACGCCACCGGTTGGGACGGCGTCTGGTTCGCCGATCACTTCATGCCGTTCCAGGGCGATGTCGACCAGCCGATCCACGAGGTCTGGACCGTGCTCGCCGCACTCGGCCAGGCGACCGACTCGGTGCGACTCGGTCCGTTGGTGTGCGGCAACACCTATCGGAACCCCGCAGTACTGCTCAAGACGGCGGTGTCGGCCGATCACATCGCCGGCGGTCGTGTCGTGCTCGGCCTCGGGTCGGGGTGGCAGGAGAACGAGCACGTCGCCTACGGCATTCCGTTCGGGACCTTCACCGACCGGTTCGAGAAGCTCGAGGAGTCGTTGCAGATCCTGCGTGGCCTGCGCGACGGCGAACGGTTCGACCTCGACGGTGTCCACTATCGAGCCGTCGACGCCCCGCTGTCGCCGAAACCCGTCGGCCCCCTCCCGATCCTGCTCGGCGGGGGCGGCGAGAAGAAGACGCTGCGCCTGGTCGCCCAGTATGCCGAGGAGTGGAATGTGTGGTCGACGCCCGAGATCATCGCCCAGAAGTCGGCGGTCCTCGAGCAGCACTGCGACCGTCTCGACCGGGATCCCACCACGATCGAGCGATCGTCGGTGGCGCTGGTGTTCCTGTGTGACACCGAGGCCGAGGCGGCGGGCCTGCGGGAGCGGCCCATTCCCCGACCGACCATCATCGGCACGGCGTCCCAGCTCCAGGAACAGATGGCGGCCTACGTCGGGGCCGGTGTCGACGAGTTCATCGTTCCCGACTTCACGCTCGGCTCGGGGTCGGCGAAAGACGACAAACTCGACCGGTTCCTGGCCGAGGTCGCGGCGCCGTTCCGGGATTGAGTCGAACCTCGGATCCTCAATCGCCGGGACCGAGTCGGCCCGTCGTCGCCCGGTAGAGGTCCAGGCGTGACGGGCACTCCCGACTGAAGACGATGTCCTGGAATTCGAGCTGTCGGGGCGACAGGTCGTCCCACACCGTGGTCAACACCTGATCGTCGAGACGGCAGAGCACCTGGGCGATCTCGTTGCGCTGGGCCAGCTCTTCGGGGGTGAGGGCGCGCCCTTCGAGTTCGTTCAGCAGCTCGGCGGTGGTGGGCTCGTCGTCCTGACCGCTGCAGCCGGCACCGAGCAGGGCGATGACGACGATGGCGATCGTGGCCAGGAGGATCGGTCTCGCCGCAGCGCTGGTCCGGCCGGTGGTGCCGGGCCGGGGGCGAGCCCGTTGCCGTGGAGTCGAGCAGACGAGGTTCGGACCGAGCACGGAGAAATTCTAGCGGGGGTGGTTGCCCGAACAAGTGTTCGGAATTACGCTGCTGTGATCTCGTCGGCAACTTCGTGCGGCACCCGCTCACCCGGCGGTTCCCGATGAGTGTCACACCCCATCGGTAGGTTCATCATCGTTCCTCTCGGGTCCGCTCGGAAGGTCCGACCGCCAGCTCTTTCCCCGTCGAGTACCCGCCGCAACCAACCGGCGGCACCAACCCAGGCCTCCAACCCACGGACCGCCGCACAAGGAGACACGCAACATGGTCGACAAAGACAAAGCCCTCGACATGGCCCTGGGCCAGATCGAAAAGCAGTTCGGCAAGGGTGCCGGTCATGAAGATGGGCGAGAAGGGCAGCCGCTCCATCGGCGTCGATCCCCACGGGTGCCCTGGCCCTCGACATCGCCCTCGGTGTCGGCGGCCTTCCTCGTGGTCGTGTGGTCGAGATCTTCGGTCCGGAGTCCTCCGGCAAGTCGACCCTGGCCATGCACGTGGTGGCCGAGGCCCAGCGCAACGGTGGCAAGTGCGCCTACATCGACGCCGAGCACGCCATGGACCCGATCTACGCCCGAGCCATCGGCGTCGACGTCGACGAGCTGCTGATCTCGCAGCCCGACACCGGTGAACAGGCGCTCGAGATCGCCGACATCCTGGTCCGGTCGGGTTCGATCGACGTCATCGTCATCGACTCGGTCGCCGCCCTCACCCCTCGGGCCGAGATCGAAGGCGACATGGGCGACACCCACGTCGGGCTCCAGGCCCGGCTCATGTCACAGGCGCTGCGCAAGATCACCGGCAACCTCAACAAGACCGACACCATCTGCATCTTCATCAATCAGCTGCGAGAGAAGATCGGGGTGATGTTCGGCTCGCCCGAGACCACCCCCGGTGGTCGGGCGCTCAAGTTCTACAGTTCGGTCCGCCTCGACATCCGCCGGATCGAGTCCCTGAAGGACGGCGCCGAGGTGGTCGGCAACCGCACCCGTGTCAAGGTCGTCAAGAACAAGGTCGCGCCGCCGTTCCGTCAGGCCGAGTTCGACATCATGTACGGCCATGGCATCAGCCGCGAGGGTTCGCTGCTCGACATCGCCGTCGATCAGGACATCGTCAAGAAGTCCGGGGCCTGGTACAGCTACGACGGCGAACAGATCGGCCAGGGTCGCGAAGCCGTCAAGACGGTTCCTGGCCGAGAACCCCGACCTCATGATGGAGATGCAGGATCGAGTCGCTCATAGGCCGTGGGCGCTCGATGCTCCGAGCCGACGAGTCTCGCTCCCGACCTCGTCGACCTCGACGAGCGGTCCCTCGACGAGCCCATTAGCCTCGACTGACGGTGAAGCCTCGACTGCGACTCCGAACCGGCCTGACCTTCGACGACGTCCTGCTCGTCCCCCGGCGATCCGGTATCCGATCCCGCATCGACGTGTCGCTGCAGACGGCACTGTACCCGCAACGTCGATCTCGGATCTTCCGGTCATCGCTGCCAACATGGACACCGTCTGCGAAACGGACGATGGCGATCGCCATGGCCCGGCTGGGCGGCATGGGCATCATCCATCGGTTCCTCACCATCGACGCACAGGCGGCGATGGTGGAAGCGGTGAAGACGGCGGCGCCGGCGCCGGAGTCCTTGGCCGGGGCGGGGCCGGTGACCAACCGGGGGTCGCTCCTGGTGGGTGCAGCGGTCGGCACCGATCGCGACGCGCTCGATCGTTCGCGGGCGCTGGTCGACGCCGGCGCCGACGTCCTGGTGCTCGACATCGCCCACGGGCACGCCGACCATGCCATCGAGGTGCTGGGCCAGATCAAGGCGGCGCTGCCCGAGATCGACGTCATCGCCGGCAACGTGGCCACGAGAGTCGGAGCCGACGACCTGGTCGCCGCAGGCGCCGACGCGGTCAAGGTCGGTGTCGGCCCGGGTGGGGTGTGCACCACGCGGCTGGTTGCCGGCGTTGGCGTCCCGCAGCTCACCGCCATCAGCGACTGTGCCGGATTCGCCGATGTCGCCGGGGAACCGATCCCGGTGATCGCCGACGGCGGCATCCGGACCTCGGGCGACATCGCCAAGGCGCTGGCGGCCGGAGCCTCGACGGTCATGATCGGATCGATGCTCGCAGGCACCAAGGAGAGCCCGGGCGAAGTCGAGCAGTCCGACCGAGGGCTGGTCAAGCGGGTCCGGGGCATGGCCTCGTTCGAGGCGCTCGAGGCCCGGGCCGCCCGCGAAGGCGAGGAGATCGACGCCGAGTACTTCGAACAGCGCGCGCCCGAAGGGGTCGAAGGCACGGTGCCCTATCGCGGTGAGGTGGGCAAGCTCCTCGGTTCGCTCATGGCCGGTTTGCGCTCGGGGATGAGCTACTGCGATGCCCGGACCATCGAGGAGTTCTGGGTGAAGGCCGAATTCATCCGCGTCACTCCCAACGCCTTCGGGATGAACCGGCCCCACGCCACACACTGAACCCCCGATCGACCCGAGCGATGCAGGCAAACCCTGCCGGCCGGTGGGCGGCTCTGGCTGGCGGCCGGTTTTCCGAGGCCCGGGCAGAAGGATGCGAGCCAGCGGCCCGTAACCTTTCGAGCCATGGCCTCCCGTTCGCTCACTGCCGCCATCTTCGACATGGATGGCCTGCTCACGGCATCGGAGCAACGCTGGCGGATCGCCGAGCGGGAGGCGGCGGCGGCGCTCGGACTGCCGTTCACCGAACACGACTTCGATCTGACCATGGGCGTCCGCATGGGCGACGTCGCTCGACTTTGGTACCGGTGGCATCCGTGGAGCGGTCCAACCCCCGATGAAGTGGCCTCGAGTGTCGTCGATCGGGTGGTCGAACTCACCGCAGGAGCCGTCGCTCTGGCCGGGGTCGACGAGGCACTCGGTCTCTGTGCCGACCGCGGGCTGCGACTCGCCCTCTGCAGTTCGTCGGATCAGCGCCTGATCGACGCGACCCTGATCGCCCTCGATCTCACCGATCGCTTCGAGGTCGTGCACTCCGCCGAGCACGACTCCCACGGCAAGCCGCACCCCGAGCCCTACCTGGCGACCGCAGCCGAGCTCGGCGTCGACCCGGCGGGATGTGTCGTGTTCGAAGACGCCGTGAGCGGGTGTATCTCGGCGAAGGGGGCCGGGATGGCGGTGGTCGCCGTTCCCGACCTCGAGTCCCGGGGCACGGCGCAGTTCGGATTCGCCGATCTCGTGCTCGAGTCGTTGACCCAGTTCACGAGAGCCGACGTCGACACCATCGAGACGGGTCGGTTGGTGCCGACCCTCGCCCGCCCTCGTTTCCACCTGGCGTTCCCGGTCGACGACCTCGATCGGGCGCGTTGGTTCTATGGAACGGTCCTCGGGTGTCGTGAGGGTCGGTCGGCACCCGACTGGGTCGATTTCGACCTCTGGGGGCACCAGATCGTCGCCCACCTCGACGAACACCACGACGCCACCATCTCGGCCAACCTCGTCGACGGTCGAGACGTTCCGATCCGCCATTTCGGGTTGCTCGTGCCGGTGCACGCCTGGCGTGACCTGATCACCCGACTGCGCGAGGCCGACGTCCGGTTCGTGATCGAGCCCTACGCCCGCTTCGCGGGGGAACCGGGTGAGCAACACACGGCGTTCGTGCTCGACCCGGCCGGGAATGCCCTCGAGTTCAAGTCGTTCGCCGACGACCGCAGCACCTTCGCTCGCTGACCGCGCCTCGACCGTCGTCTCCGCGGGAGCGGCGTTCCCCCTCCTGCCGGACCGCACTTGAAGCATCCGGACCGCAGCCGTAGGTTCGGGGCCATGGAGCAGATCGACCCGTGGGGACTCGACACCAGCGCACCCGACCCGGACGCGCTGGCCCGGTACGTTTCGCTGGTCGACGGATTCGTCACGTTCGCCAAGGACCTTCCGCAGCGTCTCGCCCGTGCGGTGGCGGAGCCGGCGGCGCCGATGTCGACATTGGCCTTGGGCCTGCTGCTGGTCCAGGCCAATACGGCGGCCGATCATCAGCGGGCCGCAGAGGCCGCCCGCGCGGGGTCGGTATCTCGACCTGAATGCCCGGGAACGCCTGCATCTCGAGGCCCTCGAGACCTGGCTCGACGGCGACCTCGATGCCACGCTCGAAACGTGGGACCGCTTGTTGACCCGCTGGCCGACCGACATCCTGGCCTTGCGATTGCGCTACTTCGCGCTGTTCTCACAGGGGCGATGTGCCGACATGCTGGTCTCGAGTCGTCGGGCCATCGATCGATGGGACGATCGGCCGAGGCGTAGCCACCTCGACGGCATGGTGGCCTTCGCCCTCGAGGAACTGGGCGAGTACGCCGATGCCGAGCGCCATGGGCGGTCGGCGGTCGACACCGACGAGCATGATCTCTGGTCGATCCACGCGGTGGCGCACGTCCTCGAAATGCAGGCCCGGACCGATGACGGGCTGGCCTGGTTCGAAGGACGCGACGGCGTGCTCCACGCACACGGCTCCTTTGCCCGCCACCTCTGGTGGCACCACGCCATCATCCACCTCCGGACCGGTGATCACGACCGGCTCCTGGAGCTGTACGACCGCGAGGTCCAGCCGGGAGACGCCACCGACTCGCTGTCGCTGACCAACGCCATCGACGGGCTCGCCCGCCTCGAGTTCTCCGGGGTCGATGTCGGCGACCGATGGACTGCGCTGGTCGAACCCTCGACGCTTCGTCTCGGTCATCATTCGCATCCGTTCGCCGATGCCCACATCGCCTACGCGCTCGGCCGGGCCGGCGCCGACGCCGACGCCGCCCGTCTGATCGAGGGCATGGCCGCCTGGAGCGGTCCCGCGACGAATGCCGGGCGCGTGATCGACGAGGTCGGCCTCGATACCGCCCGGGCGATGCTCGCCATCGCCCAGGGCCGGACCCGGGAGGGCGCGGTTCTGCTCGCCCGCACCCGCGACCGGCGCTGGAAGCTCGGCGGGAGCCATGCCCAGCGTCAGGTGTTCGAACTGGCCGAGGCGTTTGCGGCGTCGGCCTGATCGCCTCGGTTCGACAGGTGGCCGGCCAGTGCGTCGCGTGTGCGCTCGGTGTCGGCAGGGGTCGGGGCCACCACCTCGATCCGGAGGTCGGTGACGCCGGCGTCGGTGTAGGTGCCAAGCCCGTCGAGCACCTGTTCCCACGACCCGATGAGGTGGAGATCGGCCGGCTCGGTCAGCCCTTCCCGGGCCAGCACGGCAGCGTAGGAGGGCAGGTCTCGGTAGGCGGCCCCGACCTGACGGGCCTGGGCGTAGGCCGCCGCTCGATCGTCGGTCACACAGATCCTCACCAGCGCCATGATGCGAGGACGGTGCCGCCCGGCCCGTTCGGCCGCCTCGATGACACGTGGGGCGATGTGGCCGGCGATCGTCTTCGGTCCGCACTGGCCGACGGTCGTCCCTGCCGTTCGTGATCCGGCCAGTTCGAGCATCCGTGGGCCCAGCGCAGCGAGGAGGATCGGTGTGTCGGGGGCATCGATGGCCAGGTGGGCGCGGGTGGTGAGATCGGTTCCCTCGACATCGGCCGGGTCGCCGGCCAGCAGCGGTTGCAGCCCGTCGAGGAAGTCGCAGGTGTAGCCGAATGGTCGATCCCACGACAGGCCCATCGAACCCTCGACCGATCGTCGGTGCGACGGGCCGATTCCGAGCGTCAGCCGACCGCCGAGCGCCGACTGGGCGGTCATCGCCTCCTGGGCCAACCCGACCGGATGACGCCCGTAGAGCGGCACGACCGAGGTGCCGACCTCGGCCAGCGTGGGAACGTCGCCGCCGACGGCCGCCAGTGCGACGAGCGGGTCGACTGCGTTCGACTGGGAGATCCACAGCCCATCGAACCCGGCCGATTCGGCAAACCTCGCCGTCTCGCGAACCGCATCGATCGACGACAGGGCCACACCGCCGGCCAGCCCCCAGCGAGCGCCGAGTGGCCGGGCGTCCTTGGCGGGGGTCAACGGGTCGGTCATTCCCGGAGTCTGGCGCAGCACGCCACCGATGTACACCGGGAGGGGATGGCCGAGAGGGGCTGCACCCGCGGCCTCGTCGCGATTGGTCACGTCTCCATCGGCGAAGCGGGGCAGACTGGGGGCTCGCCAATCGGAGGTTGTCATGCAGCTGGGAATGATCGGACTGGGGCGGATGGGGGCAAACCTGGTTCGTCGGTTGCATCGAGCGGGCATCGACTGCGTCGTCTACGACCGTGACACTGCCGCTGTCGCGGCCCTGGTCGCCGAGGGCATCGCCGTGGGCGCCGACTCGGTGGCCGACCTCGTCGAGCGGCTCGAGACACCCCGGGCGGTGTGGGTGATGGTGCCGGCCGCGGTCGCCGGCCTCGTCGTCACCGATGTCGCCCAACACCTCGAATCCGGTGACGCCGTGATCGACGGCGGCAACAGCCACTACCCCGACGACATCGCCCGGGCCGAGGTGCTGGCCGAACGGGGCATCGATCATCTCGACGTCGGGACCAGTGGCGGTGTCTTCGGCCTCGAGCGGGGTTTCTGCCTCATGATCGGTGGGGCGACACCGGCCGTCGAGCGGCTCGACCCGGTCTTCCGGGCGCTGGCCCCCGGTATCGACACCGCTCCCCGGACCCGCGGCCGCGAGGGCGAGCCCGACCAGGCCGAGTTCGGCTACCTGCACTGCGGTCCTCCCGGTGCCGGCCACTTCGTCAAGATGGTCCACAACGGCATCGAGTACGCCGTCATGGCCGCGTTCGCCGAGGGGCTCGGCCTGCTCGATCGGGCGAACGTCGGGTCGGCCGATCATGTCGTCGATGCCGAAACCGCGCCGTTGGGAGATCCCAAGCGGTTCCAGTACGACTTCGACCTGTCTGCGATCACCGAGGTCTGGCGACGGGGGAGTGTCGTGAGTTCGTGGCTGCTCGATCTCACTGCCGCTGCCCTCCACGCCGACCCGGCCCTCGACCAGTTCCAGGGCCAGGTGTCGGACTCGGGTGAGGGGCGGTGGACGGTGCTGGCCGCGGTCGAGTCGGGTGCGCCCATTCCGACCATCGCCGATGCGCTGTTCAGCCGTTTCGCCTCTCGTGGCAACGCAACCCTGTCGAACAAGGTGCTGTCCGCGATGCGCAGCGAGTTCGGAGGACACGCCGAGCGCGATCACTCCGAGCAGGGAGCTTGATGGTCGGCGCAGGCGCGGTCCCGGCCGGGGCCGGTCCGATGCTCGCGGTCGACCTCGGCGGCACCCACGTTCGGGCGGCCCTGGTCGATCCCGACGGTACGGTCCACGACCGGATTCGGCGGGTGACCCCTCACGGGGACGCCGATCCATCGTTCGTCTGCACGATGATGGCCGAGGTGGCCGCTGGTCGCGCGGTGTCGCGGGCCGTGATCGGTGTTCCCGGCGTGGTCGACTACGACGCCGAACAGCTCGTTGCCGCGCCGAATCTGCCGCCGCAGTGGATCCCGATGCTCAACGACGACTGGCTCCGCAAGCGAAGCGGTTTCGAGATCGCACTCGCCAACGACGCCGATCTGGCCGCCGTCGGTGAGTCCAGCTTCGGCGCCGGTGTCGGAGCTCGTGACGTCGTGTTCGTCACCGTCTCCACCGGTGTCGGTGCCGGCATCGTCCTCGGCGAGCGGCTGATGCGTGGTCGCTACTCGGGCGGTGAGGTCGGGCACAGTGTCGTCGACCGGGTCCGGCTGGCCGCCGGTCAGGACGGAACCGTCGAATACCTCGGCGCCGGGACCGCGATGACCCGCATGGCCGCCGACCGTGGACTGGGGGCGTCGGGAGCAGCCCTGGCCGATCTGGTGCGTTCGGGAGATCCGACCGCAGTGGGCGTGTGGAACGAGGCCATCACCGCGGTTGCCCTCGGCGTGGTCAATCTGTGCTGGATCGTGACTCCCCAGATGGTGGTCGTCGGTGGCGGCGTCGGCATGAATGCCGATCTCGTGTTGCCGACCATCGAGGACCACGTCGTTCGTCACGGCCCCTCGATCGAAACGATCCAGATCGTGTCTGCCGAACTCGGCGACGATTCCGGCTTGGCCGGCGCCGCTGCCTGGTGGAAGGCGATCGGTCGTGACTGACGACCTCGTTCGCCGCGGGCACCGCGATGCGGCACCGTTCCGGGTCGAGGTCGTCGAGCCCGATGCCTGGTCTGGGGTCGCGGCCGACGAGTTCGAAGCGGCCATCCGGTCGGCGATCGGGCTTCGCGGCCGGTGCGTCATCGGTCTCAGTGGCGGGTCGACCCCGGCATCGGTCTTCGTCGACCTCGCTCGACGCGATCTCGCCTGGGATCGCGTCGTGCTGGTCCAGGTCGACGAGCGCATCGCCGCCATCGGGACGGGCGACCGCAACCTCACCGGGCAGCTCGAGGCCTTCGCCGGTCTCCCGGTCCGCTGGCTGCCGCTACCGGTGGCATCGCCGATCGACGAGGGCATCGCCGGGTTCCTCGACGAGTTCGCCGAGCTGGCGGGCACACCCCCGACCATCGATGTGCTCCACCTGGGACTGGGGTCCGACGGTCACACGGCATCGTTGATCCCCGGTGACCCGGTTCTCGGGGTCGTCGACGTCGACGTGGCGATCACCGGCGACTATCAGGGGACTCGTCGTGTCACGCTCACCCGTCCTGCCCTCGACCGGGCCCGGCTGGTCCTCTGGCTGGTGAAGGGCGCCGACAAGGCGTCGGCTCTGGCTCGACTGCTCGCCGGGGATGCCACGATCCCGGCCGGTCTGCTCGACCCGGTGGCCTCGGTCGTGGTCGCCGACACCGCAGCGGCGCCCGATCGGTAGCCTTGGCGCCGTGATGGCTGACTCCCCGAAGCGCTACCTGGTGAAGACCTACGGCTGCCAGATGAACGAGCACGACTCCGAACGCATCGCCGGGTCGCTCGAAGCCGAGGGGTACACCGCCACCGATTCGGTCGCCGACGCCGATGTCGTGGTGCTCAACACGTGCTGTATCCGGGAGAATGCCGACAACAAGCTCTACGGGGCCCTCGGCAACCTGAAGGTGGCCAAGGTCGACAATCCCGATCTGCAGATCGTGGTCTCCGGTTGCCTCGCCCAGAAGGACAAGGACGAGATCCAACGCCGGGCCGGTCACGTCGACGTGGTGTTCGGCACCCACAATGTCCATCGGGCCACCCGGCTCATGGCCCAGGCCCGCCTGTCGGGGCCGGTCACCGAGATCTGGGACCAGGCCGACGTCGACGACGATCAGGCCTTTGCGTCGGCCCTGCCGGCGAAGCGCAACGTCGACTACGCCGGGTGGCTCACGATCCAGGTCGGCTGCGACAACAACTGTGCGTTCTGCATCGTTCCGGCCGTGCGGGGGGCCGAGATCAGCCGACCGCTCGAACACATCGTCGCCGAGGCCGAACGGGCTGCGGCCGATGGTGTCACCGAGATCACCCTGCTCGGCCAGAACGTCAACTCGTACGGGCGCGATCTTGCCCTCGCCGCCCGCCGGGCCGGCCACGACGTGAAGCTTCGCCCGATGTTCGCCCGGCTCCTGCGTGAGGTCGGGGCCATCGACGGGGTCCGGCGGGTGCGCTACACGAGTCCACACCCGAAGGACATGACGCCCGACGTCTTCGCCGCCATGGCCGAGACACCGACCGTCGTTCCTCATCTGCACTTCCCCCTCCAGTCCGGCAGTGATCGCCTGCTGGCCGTGATGCACCGCGGCTACACCGCCGAGCGGTACCTCGAGAAGCTGGCCGAGGCCCGAGCCACGGTGACCGACCTCGCGGTGAGCACCGACATCATCGTCGGATTCCCGGGCGAGACCGACGAGGACTTCGAACGAACACTCGAGGTTGCTGCCCATGCCGAATTCGACAGCGCCTACACCTTCGTGTTCTCACCTCGGCCCGGCACCGAGGCGGCCGACATGGTCGACGATTTCTGCGACCCGGAGGTGGTCAAGGAGCGGTACGCCGCCCTTCGAACCGTGATCGAACGATCGGCTCTGGCCCGGTACCGTGCCCGCATCGGCCGGGTCGAAGAGGTCGTGGTCGAAGGACCCTCGAAGAAGGACCCGGGCGTGCTCACCGGACGCACCGCTCAGAACAAGCTCGTCCATTTCGTCCTCGACACGCCGACCCCGGAGGGGGTCGGTGGTCCAGGGCTGCGGCCCGGCACCTACGCCACGGTGTTGGTCACCGATGCCCGACACCAGTACCTCATGGGTGAGTTCGTCGAGGTCACGCATCGGGCGACCCACCGCACCAAGATCCCGTTGCTGGTCGATTGAGGCCGCCCCGGCTGCCATGACCACCGACGACGCCCCGCTCCCTCCCGACACCGTGCCACGGGGTACGGTCGAATCGAGTCCCGAGCGCTACGCGTGGACGCCACCGCTCACGGCTGCGGCAACGGCAGCCCGACGCCAGATCCGGCTCGGCTCGGCGGTCCTGATCGGGCTCGCTGCCGTGTGGGCAGCAACCTCGGTGTGGAGCGATGGGCTCGATGCGGTGGTCTTCGCCCTGATCGTGCCCCTGCTGCTGGTCGCCATCGCCGTCGGGATCGATCGGCTCTTCGCCGTCGGGAGCGGCTTTCGTGTCGAGGTCGGCGACCAGGTGCTGACGCTCGCGAGAGGGGGCCGGCGTGATCGGGTCGATGCCGACGACATCGTGGCTGTCTCGGTCGTGTCGAAGACCGCGGGTGTCCGCTCGCCTGCCGGCCAACCGGGTTGGTACGTGGTGATCGACCGGGCCGACGGCGAGTCGCTGTCGGCGCTGGTTCCCGTCGGGATCGGAAGCGCCTTCGGCCGGTCCGAGGCGAATGCGCTCGAAGGCGAGCTGCGGCGCCGCCTCCAGCGCTGACACCGTTTTCCTTGTTGGCGACCCCGACGTCTCCTACCCTGGCCGACAGCACGAGGAGGGAACCCTGTGTCCGATGTTGTCGTACCCGAATCCGTCTATGAGTGGCGCGCCCCGGTGTCGACCGATCTCGCCCGCAAGGGCCGGTTCAGCCAGGCAGTCTGTTTCGCAGGCGGGATCGGTCTGGTGGTGTGGGGAGTGGCCAGTGCCGCGACGGCGTTCGCCGGCGATGCTCGGGCCCTGATCGTCGTGGGCCTGATGCTCGCGGGGTTGGGGGTCCTGGGCGCCTGGGATTCGCGCCGGCTCCGCTCGACGGTGGTCCGGATCGATCGCATGGGCACGCTCACCGTGTCCGATGCCCGAGGGTCGACCTCGGTCGACCTGCGGACGGTCACGGACGTGGCCATCCGTCGACGCAACAAGCGCCCGCAGTGGCGCTGGTCGATCGAGGCCGTCGCTCGTGACGGCGCCTGGCACGCCGAGATCGCTGCGATCGCGACCTACTGGAATCTCGACGAGACCGTGATCCGCTCGTTGGAGACCGAGCTGCGGCGGTGGACCGCCTGGGCCAATGGTGGTTCGGTGGTGGGAGCGAGCACGGAGTCGTCGATGGCCCGGTCGGCAGAGCCCGGAGACAGTGGTGTTCGCCGCCCTTCGGTATCGACCCCGGTCGTGGGGTCGGTGGTGAACTCACCCGACGCGTTCGTCTGGAGGCTGCCCACTCATCCCAACCGGGCCCGGAATCGGCGCCGGCTGCGGATCGGGGTGGTCGGGTTTGCCCTGGCGATCGCAGTCTTTGCCGCCGTCAGCGAATGGGAGAACGGGCTGACGGCGGTTGCGTTGTCGATGTTCGTCCCGGTGCTGATCCTGGTGATCGGGGCCGGCATCGACTTCTTCTACACCATCGGTCGCCGGTTCCAGATCGGGGTCGATCGGGCCGGGCTCTCGATCAAACGATCGAGCAAGGAGCCGTTGGTGATCCCGGCCGCCGATGTGCGGTCCTTGGCGATCGAACTCCGACAAACCCACAGTTCGCCCGAGATCGGAGATGCGTCGAGCTGGTTCCTCGAGATCCACCGAGCGAGCGGCGAATCGGTCACGATGCCGATCCCGAGTGCTCTCGGTTCGGCCTTCGGCCGCAACGAGGCCATCGCGCTCGAGGCCGAACTGCGGCGGCGCCTCGGTGTGGTGGCGGCTTGAGCGGGCCGATCCTGCACGCCAACGGTGTCGCCGTGCTCAGTCGTCGATACCGGGGATCTGGACGAACGCTCGGAGCTCGATCGGTTTGATCGCATCCAGGTCGTGGAAACCGAGCGATCGGTGGAACTCGTGCTGGCCGGGCTCGTCGTCACTGAGCAGGACCTTCCGGCGAACGTGGTCGAAACGATTCAGGCACGCACCGACCAGGACCGTGCCGATCCGTGTTCGTCGGTGGTCGGGGTGTACCAACACTTCTTGCAGGTACATGATCGACACGTCGTCGGACAGGCAACGAGCAAGACCGATCAGGTCGCCCTCGGCGGTGCGGGCGGTGGTGACATAGGTCGACCGGTCGACGGCCCGGGCCAGCGCATCGGGGTCGGAGGCATAGATCAGCCAGCCCACCGACTCGTAGAGCGAAACCAGATCGGCGATGGGGACGATCTCGTCGTCGGCGAACTCGATTGCCGCGAATTCGTCGTCCCGGTCGTCGTCGGACATCGCCCGAGTCTACGGAGCCTGGGCCACCGGACTCGCTCCCGGTCCCGAGAGCGAGGCGACGAGGGCTCGTGCCGCCGGATCGTCGATCGAGCTGCGGCGCCGGGCTGCGACCAATCGACGGGTGGTGATGGGTCGGGATCGTGCTCGATGGAGCGGGGTGTCGCCCGATTCGGCCTGGGCGACCGGCAACACGGTCCAACCGAGTCCGAGATCGACCATCGTGC
Organism: uncultured Acidimicrobiales bacterium; assembly: GCA_963700755.1. Classification (GTDB taxonomy): domain Bacteria; phylum Actinomycetota; class Acidimicrobiia; order Acidimicrobiales; family SZUA-35; genus JBBQUN01. The sequence continues at coordinate 178,169 of CAVOYW010000008.1, read as the reverse complement.
GGAGGACCTCGGGCTGATGGGAGACGGCAACGATGTCGACCGTGACTCCCAGTTCGGTGAGCGCCGAGATGATCCTGGCCCGGGTGTGGGACCCCTCGGGGAACAGCACGAACGGCCCCCACCGGTCGGCGGGGAGTCCGGCCGCTGCGGCCGGACCATACAGCGCCAGATCCTCCTCGAGCAGCGGGGTCAGGTCGAGATCGTCGGCCGGTGGCGGTGGATCGACCACGACCGCCACATCGAGGATCGCCTCTCGCAACTGGGCCAACAGCGCAGCCGACGGGGCGACGGTGAGACGCAGATCGACATCCGGGCGCTCGGCCCGGAACCGGGCGAGATGGGTCGGGAAATACTCGACGGCAGCGGCATCGATCATACCGAGCCGGAGTCGACCGGTGGATCCCCGGCGAAGGGCCGCGGCCCAGCGCCCGAGGTCTCGGGTCTGGGCAACGACCCGCTCGGCGTAGGCGACCACTTCGGCCGCGGCCGGCGTCAGGACTCGGCGGCGGCCCTGGCGGTCGAACAGGGGCACGCCGATTCGACGCTCCAGTTCGGCCAACCCCTGACTGAGTGCCGATGGCGAGACCCCCAGGCGTGCCGCGGCGACGGCCCAGGTCGGGCTGGCCGCAACGGTCGCCAGATACTGCAGCTGCTGGGTCGTGAGGGTGAGGAGGGGAGGTTCGTCCGGCGGGGTCTCGCGCATGATCGTGAAGTATGTCTGATGTGACGGTACTTGCTCAACACATCTGCTTATGCTTTGTGTCATGAGCGAATCCGTTGACCGTGCCCCCCTCGACATCGCCGCCGCACGCGGCAAGCTGGGCGTTCTCACCCCCGGAATGGGCGCCGTGTCGTCCACCTTCATCGCCGGAGTCCTGAAGGCCCGGGCCGAAGGCAAGCCGCCGCTCGGCTCGGTCAGCCAAATGGCGCACATCCGTCTGGGCAAGCGTGACGAGGGTCGCAGCCTGCTGATCCGCGACTTCGTGCCGCTGGCCTCGCTCGACGACCTCGTCTTCGGCGGTTGGGATCCGATCTCGCCCAACGCGCTCGAGGCCGCCCGCACCTGCGGCGTGCTCGACGAGCGTGACCTCGCCTCCATTTCGGCCGAGATGGAAGGCATCGTCGCCATGGACGCCGTGTTCGACCAGAAGTGGGTGAGCCGGCTCGAGGGCACCCGGGTCAAGCAGATCGACAACAAGTGGGACCAGGCCATGGCGCTGATGGCCGACATCGAGAACTTCCGCACCGAGAACGACTGCGATCGTCTGGTCATGGTGTGGTGTGGCTCCACCGAGGCGTTTCAGCAAGCATCGTCGGTGCACGATTCGATCGAGTCGTTCGAGGCCGGGATGAAGGCCAACGACGAGAACATCTCGCCGAGCCAGCTCTACGTCTACGCCGCACTCCAGTCGGGTGTGCCGTTCGCCAATGGGGCGCCCAATCTGTCGACCGACCTTCCCTGCATGATCGAGTTGTCCGAGAAACTCGGTGTGCCGATCGCCGGCAAGGACTTCAAGACCGGGCAGACCCTCATGAAGACCATGATCGCTCCGGGTCTGAAGGCCCGCATGCTCGGCCTCCGTGGTTGGTATTCGACCAACATCCTCGGCAACCGAGACGGTGAGGTGCTCGACGCCCCCGAGAACTTCAAGACCAAGGAAGAGTCCAAGCTGGGGGTCCTCCACGGGATCCTCCAGCCCGAGACCTACCCCGAGCTGTACGGCAACATCGACCACGTCGTACGGATCAACTACTACCCGCCCCGGGGTGACAACAAGGAGGGCTGGGACGCCATCGACATCTTCGGCTGGATGGGTTACCCCATGCAGATCAAGATCGATTTCCTCTGCCGTGACTCGATCCTCGCAGCGCCGATCGTGCTCGATCTGGCGCTGTTCATGGACCTCGCCATGCGCGCCGGCCAGTCGGGCGTTCAGGAGTGGCTGAGCTTCTACCTCAAGGCACCGCAGGCGGCGGGCGACGCACCGGCCGAGCAGGACCTCTTCATCCAGCAGACCAAACTCAAGAACACGCTGCGCGAGTGGATGGGCGAAGAGCCCGTCACGCACAGCGAAGCGGGGTGAGTCGGACGATGTCCGGATGACCGGGGTTCGGGGCCGATACGTCTGACGCCGATTTTTCTCCATTCTGACGAAGTGACTAGGGTCACAGCCGGTTGGATCAGGAGCGACGGTGTCGGATCGGGAAACGAAGTTCGAGGTGAGCCCGCCCACGTCGAACGCCGTGCCCGACGTCGGTCGGCTCTCGTTCCTCCTGGTTCCGTCGTTCCTGCTCGGTCCCGAATGTTGGCGAGGGGTCAGCGAAGTACTCGGACGGCTCGGTCACGACAGTGTCATCGCCGCCCCGAGCCCGACGACCCCGAACGACGCCGACCACATCGGCCCTTGGGTCGAACAGGTCGTCGCCGCGGTCGACCCCCGTGGCACCGAGCCACTCGTCGTGGTTGCCCACTCGATGTCGTGTTCCCGGCTGCCGCTGATCGCCAAGGCTCTCATCGATCGGGGTCGGGTCGTCCATGCGCTGGTGAGCGTCAACGGCAAGGTTCCCTGGATCGACGGGCAGTCCCCCGTCGACGCCGATCCGCAACTGCGTCAGCTGCTCGACGGGCTCGTCCGCCCGAACGACTACCTGCCGCCCTGGCATCGTTGGTGGGGTTCGATGATTCTCGACATGGTGCCCGACGAAGCGGTGCGGGAACGGGTCTTCGCCGAGGCCCGGGCGATGCCCCGGGCGCTGTTCGACCAGCCCATTCCCATCCCCGCTCTGCCGCAGACCGTGCGCCGCACCTTCCTCGCCACCGGCCGCATGTACGAGCCGGCCTACGACAAGGCAAAGGCCGAGGGCTGGACCGTTGCCCGCCTCGACGGCGAGCACCTGCACATCGTGGTCGACCCCGTCTCGGTGGCGGGCGCCCTGCTCTCGCTCGTCGGTGACTGCCGGGGTGAACCACGAGGCCAGGACGCTGCCGATTGACCTCGACCCGATGCATTGTCGATCCGTGATCGGCCTACATTGACCCGGGTGGAGGTCTCGGTCCCGTCATCGGTCGTCGACGTCGTCGGCCCGTTCGAGGGCTGGTCCCCGGTCGAGTTCAGCGATCACGCCTGGTTCGCCCGGGACAACGTGGTCAAGCGCCTCGGCCCCGGCCGGGCATCGACCGAAGCCGATCGACTGACCTGGCTCGCTGGGCGGGTCCCGGTCCCAGCGGTCGTCCATGTCGTCGACGACGACGACGCGGGTTGGCTGGTCACCGAACGCCTCGCCGGTCACCCGTCGCATCGGGTCGACGACCACGGGGACATCGGTGGGATCACGGCCACCATCGCGGCGGCCGTTCGAAGCCTGCACGACGTGCCGGTCGATCCGGCGGCCTTCCCGTTCGCCGTCGGGATGGCATGCATTGGCGGCCGAGATCCGGGCCGGCATCGGCGCTCTCGATCCGACGATCCTGCCCGACCCCTATCGGCGCTACGAGGCCGAGCGCCTGCTCGAGATCTGGCTCGAGGGGCGCCCGGGTGTCGAGGACCTCGTGCTCTGCCACGGCCGGCCCGATCTCGACAACCTCCTGGTCGATCCGGCGCCGGTCGGCTGGGTCGGGGTCGGCCGTTTGCGCCTCGCCGATCGACACGCCGACCTGGCGGTCGTCCAGTACAGCCTGCATCGCCGATTCGGACCCGACTCGGTCTTCGCCTTCTACGAGGCCTACGGGACCGAGCCCGATCTCGTCCGTCTCGATCACTACCTGCTCGCCTCGTTCCTGCAATCGTGAATCGTCGACCCCTGGTGATCGTTGGTCCGACGGCGTCGGGCAAGTCGGCGCTGGCCCTGGCGCTCGCCGATGCGATCGGGGCGTGCGAACTGGTGTCGGCCGACGCCATGGCGGTCTACCGCGGCATGGACATCGGAACGGCCAAGCCGACGGCAGCCGACCGCGTGCGCATCCGCCATCACCTGGTCGACGAGGTGGCGCCGAGCGAGGACTACACGGTGTCCCGGTTCTCGGTCGAGGTCGCCGCGGTCCTCGCCGATGTGGCCAACCGTTCGATCACCCCGATCCTGGTGGGCGGCACGGGCCTGTACGTTCGTGCCGTCGTCGACGCCTTCGAGATCCCACCGCAGTACCCCGAGGTCGTCCGGACGCTCGAGGCCGAATCCGATACGGCGGCCCTGTGGCGCCGTCTCGACGAACTCGATCCGGCAGCGGCGGCGAAGATGCTCGACAGCAACCGGCGCCGGATCGTTCGAGCCCTCGAGGTGACCATCGGGTCGGGCCGGCCGTTCTCGTCGTTCGGCCCCGGGGTCGACCGGTATCCACCGACTCGTTTCGCGCAGGCCGGCCTGACCATCGAACGAGACGAGCTCGATCGGCGGATCGACGACCGATTCGACCGTCAGATGGCTGCCGGCTTCCTCGACGAGGTTCGTCGTGTCCGTGCTGCGGGGTGGTCGTCGACGGCGGCGCAAGCGCTCGGCTACAAGGAACTCGCTCGCCACCTCGACGGTGAGCTGTCGCTCGACGACGCGCTCGACGAGGCCAAACGTCGGACTCGACGCTTCGCCCGACGTCAACAACGGTGGTTCCGACGCGATCCTCGTATCCGTTGGTTCGACGCGCTGGCCCCCGATCTGGTCGACCAGGTCGCAAATTGGTGGGGCGAATCGGTCGAGTGATGCGAGACTGTGTGTCTTGACGGCGATTCGACTCACCAAACACGTGGCGCTGGGCAACGACTTCCTCGTCGCGATCGAACCGGCCGCGCCCATCGGCCCGGCCGAGGCGATCGCCTGGTGTGATCGTCGGGCCGGCATCGGGGCAGACGGTCTCATCACCCTCGTTCCCCATCCCGACCCGGCCCACCCCGATCGGTGGGTCATGGTGCTGCTCAATTCCGACGGGAGTCGGGCCGAGATCTCGGGCAACGGGGCGCGCTGCGTCGGCCAGGCGCTGGCTCGTCACGTCGGGGTCCGGCCGCCGGTCCGCCTCGAGGTCGAGACCGACGCCGGCCTGCGGGGGATCGAACTGGTCTCGGTCGATGGCGACGAGATGTCGGTCCGTGTCGACATGGGGCCCGTGCGACCCGGCCCCCGAGACTCGAGTGCGTGGAGTGATCTCGGGGTGGTCGTCGAGCGCCAGGTCGGTCTCGACATCGGGAATCCCCATCTGGTGGCGTTGGTCGACGACCCCGATCGCTACGACCTCGCCGTCATCGGTCCGGCGATCGAGTCGGCCTACCCCGAAGGCGTGAACGTGCATCTGATCCGGGTCACCTCGGACCATTCGCTGGATCTGCGGGTCTGGGAGCGGGGTGCGGGGATCACTCTGGCCTGCGGCTCGGGGGCCTGCGCGGCGGCGGCGGCGGCCGCCCGCTGGGGCTTGACCGGTCGCATCGTCGATGTGTCGATGCCCGGTGGAGTCGCCACCGTCGACTCGACCGACGACGGGGATCTGCGACTGACCGGGCCCACCCGGTTCATCGCCTCGATCACGATCGAGGCCGGCCCGGTTGCGGCCGACCACGCAACCAGGGACACACCCCAACCGATTCCCACGGAGGTTTGATGCCAACTGGCCCGTTCGACGAGTACGAGACGTCCGATGACGTGACGTTCTTCCCCGATGGGCGCGGCGGCTACCGCAGCGCCCCCCTCGAGTCCGGGGGTTCGATCCAACGAGGCCGAAGCGGCGGCGAGGCGTTCGATCCCGACCTCGACGACCTCGACGACTTCGCCGATCTGGACGATCCCGACGAACCCGAGACCCACCGCGGGGCGTTCGGCGAATTCGGCGGAGAGATCCGAGGCGGTTTCCTCGACCGGAGCTTCCGGGAGCGCATCGTGCTGGTCGGCGTCACCCGAACCGGGCAGACCGAGGAGGAAACGCAGACCTCCCTCGACGAGTTGGCGCTGCTGGTCGACACCGCAGGGGCCGACGTCGTGGATCGGGTGGTGCAACGACGCGACCGACCCGACCCGGCCACGTTCGTCGGCAAGGGCAAGGTCGACGAGATCCTCGAGGCTGCGCTCATGTTCGATGCCGACACGGTCGTGTTCGACGACGAGCTCACGCCGGCCCAGCAGTACAACCTCGAGCGGATCCTCAAACGCACGGCCCTCGATCGCACCGCGGTCATCCTCGACATCTTCGCCCAGCACGCGACGTCGAGCGAGGGCAAGACCCAGGTCGAGCTGGCGCAGTTGCGTTACAACCTGCCACGGCTGCGGGGCAAGAAGGACTTCAGCCAGCAGGCCGGTGGGATCGGGACCCGGGGTCCGGGTGAGACCCAGATCGAAGTCGACCGTCGTCGTCTCGTTCGCCGGATGCACAAGCTCGAACGTGACCTTCGCGGGATCACCGATCGGCGGGCGAACCAGCGCAAGGCTCGTCGTCGGTCGCCCTATCGGTCCCTGTCGATCGTCGGGTACACCAATGCCGGGAAGTCGACGTTGCTGAACGCCATCACCGGGGCCGACGTGCTGGTCGAGGACCGGCTGTTCGCCACGCTCGATCCGACCACCCGGCAGACCCAATTGCCCGGCGGCGAGACCGTGTTGATCACCGACACCGTCGGATTCGTCAAGAAGTTGCCCCATCAGCTGGTGGAGGCCTTCAAGTCCACGCTCGAGGTCGCAGCCGAGGTCGATCTGTTGGTGCACGTGGTCGATGGATCCGGGCCCGATCCGGATGCCCACATCCACGCCGTCCGGCAGGTGCTGGCCGAGATCGGTGCGGTTGCGGTGCCCGAGCTGGTGGTGTTCAACAAGGCCGATCTCGATCCGGTGGCGGCCGAACGGTTGGTCCGGTTGCATCCCGGTTCGGTGGCGGTGTCGGCTGCGACCGGCGAAGGGCTCGACGCCCTGCTCGTTGCGATCGGTGATGCCCTGCGTGAGCATTCTCGGGTCTACGACCTCTTCATTCCCTACAGCCGCGGTGACATGCTGGCCGCAGCCCATCGCGAGGGTGAGGTGCTCACCGAGGTTCCCGGGACTGCGGGGATGGAGGTGCGGGCTCGGCTCGAGGACGCGTCGGCGCTGCGGCTGCAACAGTTCGTCGTTGCGACCGTCGAAGAATGAGACGGCGAGTGACCGTCGAAGAATGAGACGGCGAGTGACCGTCGAAGAATGAGACGAGACGAGACAGGGCATGATCACACGATGACCACCGGGTTCGTTCCGCCGCCCTATCCCTACGATCGGCTCGACACCATTGCGCCGCTGGCCGAGGCCCACCAGGGCGGCATGGTCGATCTGTCGATCGGAACGCCGTTCGACCCGCCGCCGGCAGCGGTGGTCGAGGCCCTCGGAAACTCCAACGCCGAGCGGGGCTATCCGCCATCGATCGGGACCCTGGCCTTCCGCACTGCGGCCGCCGGATGGATCAACCGGCTCGTCGGAACGGGTATCGCACCCACCGACGTGGCCGCAGCAATCGGCACCAAGGAGTTCGTGGCCGGGCTGCCCCAGTGGCTCCGGCTTCGTTCACCCGACCGCGACACCGTGCTCTACCCGGCCATCAGCTATCCGAGCTACGCCATGGGCGCCACCCTCGCCGGCTGTCGAGCCGTTGCCGTACCGGTCGATGATCGGTGGCGGATCGATCTGTCGCAGATCGATCCGGCCGACGCCGACCGGGCGCTGTGTCTGTGGGTCAACACGCCGGGCAACCCGGCGGGTGGTCTCGACGATCTCGAGGCGGCGGCGGCTTGGGGGCGGACCCACTCGGTGCCGGTCTTCTCCGACGAGTGCTACATCGAGTTCACCTGGAACGGGCCACCACGATCGATCCTGCAGCATGGCTCCGACGGGGTGGTCGCGGTGCACTCGTTGTCGAAGCGATCCAACCTGGCGGGGGGCCGGGTCGGGTTCTATGCCGGCGACCACGATCTCGTGCACTACCTGTCCGAGGTCCGCAAGCACGCCGGGTTCATGGTGCCCGGTCCGGTTCAGGCGGCCGCGATCGCTGCCTTCGCCGACTCCGAGCATGTGTCCGTGCAGCGAGCGCGCTACCAGGAGCGGCTCGGTATGGCCCGGGAACTGGTCGGGGCCTTCGGGGTCGAAACGGCGCTTCCCGAAGGCGGGTTCTACCTCTGGGCCCCCGCGCCCGGTGGTGATGCCTGGGCCTTTGTCGAGCTGCTGGCCCGGGAGGCCGGGGTACTCGTCAGCCCTGGCGAGTTCTACGGCGAAGCGGGTGCCGGTCACGTCCGGATCGCCGTGGTCCAACCGACCGAACGCCTCGTGTTGGCCCTGTCCCGAGTCGGCCGCTGACCTCGATCGGCATCGACGGCGAAACGTGATTCCGGGGTGTCACCCGGTGTCCGGCCCTTCCGGGCCGAGGGGTCAACGAGGGATGAGGACGGTGACGGTGTCACGGCCGCCGCCGTTGTCGGAGGTGACCCAGAGCGATCCGTCCGTCGCCTGGTGCACACCACGGAGCCGGTCACCGCCGAGGAGCGCCGAGGTCCGACCGAGCGACAGCCCCTCGGCATTGAACCGATGCACCCACAGCGCCCGGCCCTTCAGGGCCGTCACGGCCAGACCGCCGTCGAGTGATCCCCACGTGGGATCGTCGAGCCATTCGCCGCCCGACAGTGCCAGCGTCGGTGAGCCGGTCGACCAGGCCGCGGGCATGATCCCGGCCAGTGACGGATTCGTCATCGGCACCCGCTCGTTGTAGCCCGGCACGGGGTTCCATCCGCCGTTGCCCCCGGGACGCAGCCGGTTGATCTCGTCGTCGCGATCGGGGCCGTGCTCGATCGACCACATCTCGGACGTACCGGGTCTCTGGCTCAGGCCTTGGACGTTCCGATGACCGTAGGTGAAGACCCGTCGGGTGTCGGGATTGGCCGAATCGGCGAATGGGTTGCCGGGCGCCCCTGCGCCGGTCGTCGGGTCGACCCGCAGGACCTTGCCCCCCAGCGATCCGAGATCCTGCGGCGTGGTGCCGATCGCCCCGTCGCCGGTTCCGATGAAGAGGGAGCCGTCCTCGGCGAACTCGAGCTGACATCCACCGTGTCGACCCGACGCCAATGGCATCCCGGTGACGACCGGTCCGAGCTTCGTGGCCCTGGTCGCCCCGGCGTCGAGTGCCCACGCCACGACGCGGATGTCCCGCCGCGACGCGTCGGCTGGATCACGGTGGCCCTGGCAGGTGTAGATCCGACCGTTGGTGGCGTGGTCGGGATCGACGGCGAGACCCATCAGGCCGGTCTCGCCGCCGGCGTAGAGGTCACCGAAGTCGGCCGCGATCGTTCGGGTCCGGCGGGTGCCGGGTGCGAGGGCGACCAGGCGACCGGCCCGCTCGGTGACCAGCACGGTGCCATCGGGGAGCGAGTCGACGTCCCACGGATGATCGAAACCGGGAATGGACACCGCATCGAGTTCGGGGCGGACCGCAAATCGGTTCTTCCATTCGGGCTGGTCGAAGAACACGCCGACCAGGGTCCGCAACCGGGTACCGGAATCGAACAGGTCGGACCAATAGCCGAGGCCCTCGGGTTCGGGGACTCGCTGGAGCATGGCGAGGTAGATCAGCGTTGTCGAGACCTCGCCCCGGAGCAGGTCTTGGTGTTCGGGCGACTCCGAGATCGAGCGCGACGAACTGGGCCACGGTCAGGCGACCCTGGTCGATCTCACCCCGCCAGAAGGCGAGCCCGCCCTGGTCGGGTGTTCGCCCGAGCGATCGACCATAGACCGCGGCCACGATCTCGTCGGTGTCCTCGGCGTTGGCGAGCGCTTCGAATTCGGCGCTCTCGAGCATGGCCGCCGCCGTGTTGGCCAGTGGGCTTCCTGCGGCGGTCTGGGCCACCCAGAACCGGAGCCCGTCGAGATCGGGAACGCGATCGAAGATGGCGTGATACAGGCGAATGATCGGCGCGGTGGTGGCCTCGAACTCCGGTGAGGTGATCAGGAACTCGACGAGCTCGTCGGGGGTGGTGCCGGCGTGGATCCGGTCGGACCAGTAGGTGAGGCCGGCCTGATCCGGTCCGCGGGACAGCACGTCTCGGTAGGCCTGGTCGACGAACGCCTCCTCGGTGGGGAATCGGGTGCCGAAGAGGTCCGATGCCTCGGCCGGTTCGGGCGATGGGAGGAACAGCGCCGCGGTCACGAGCGTCGCGAACAGCGGTGCGAGCCCGCGAGAGCGAAGACGGCGCCATCGGCTGCGTGAACGCATTCGGTCACGGTAGTTCGCCGCCGTGGCCCGACATCGTCGGCAACGCTGGTCGAGCCCCATTAGGTTCACCCGATGACCGACAACACCGGCGAGATCCCCGAGACGACCGAACCCACCGCGACCTCGGTCACGCCGTCCGCGTCGACGGCAACTACCGATCATGCCGATCTGGCGTCGTCGATCCTGGGTTTGTGGGACCGGCGATCCGATCTCGGAGCCGATGATCTCGATGCCGTCGCCCTGATCGTGCGGTCGATCGACCTGCTCGATTCCGGTCTGGTCCGGGTGGCCGAACCGGCTCTCGACGGTGGACCGCCGCTCGTGAACGAGTGGTTGAAGTACGCCATCCTGCTGTTCTTCTCGATCTCGGCCATGGAGACCGTCGAAGTGGGTCCCTTCGAATACGTTGACAAGATTCCGCTCAAGCATGACTTCGCCGAACGAGGTGTTCGGGTCGTGCCCGGAGCGTCGGCTCGCTGGGGGTCCTACCAGGCGCCCGGCGTCGTGCTCATGCCCAGCTATCTCAACATCGGCTCCCACGTCGGGGCCAACACGATGGTCGACACCTGGGCAACGGTCGGGTCCTGTGCCCAGATCGGATCGAACGTACATCTGGCCGGTGGAGTGGGTATCGGCGGTGTCCTCGAACCGGCCGAGGCCTCGCCGGTGGTCATCGGCGACGAGGCCTTCATCGGGAGCCGGTGCATGGTCACCGGAGGAGCACGGGTCGGAGAGGGGGCGGTCCTGGGGTCGGGCGTGATCCTGAATCCGTCGATTCCCGTGATCGATGCCGAAACCGGTGACGAGCTCAGCCGCGGCGTCGTCCCCGATTGGTGTGTTGCGGTGTTCGCCACCCGTCCCCGGGAGTACCCGGGCGGCGTCTTCGGCTTGCCGTGCGCGCTGGTCATCAAGCGACTCGCCGAGGGTGAGAGGCACGACAAGACTGCACTCAACGACGTCTTGCGCACACACGGCGTCTCGCTCTGAGGCGGGTCCGGCGACCGCTTCACCACCGCGAGGCGCCCTGCGAGCCACCGAACCTTGGAGCGCACACTCCGGAAACCGGAGCCGGGGCCCCAAGGTTCGGTGCTCCGGGCCGAGTCCAATAGGCTGAACGGGTGCTGGACCTCTTCGAGTTGACCGCCGACCTCGTCAACCGGTCCTCGGAGTCGTTCTCGGAAGGCCCGTTCGTCGACTGGCTCGAAGCCGAGCTGCGTTCGCTCGATCACCTCGAGGTCACCCGGGTGGGGGACAACCTCGTGGCCCGGACGTCATGGGGCAAGCCGATGCGGCTGGTGCTCGCCGGTCACACCGACACGGTGCCGGCCAACGGCAACGGTCGGGCTCGCATCGAGGGCGACACCATGTGGGGCGTGGGTTCGGCCGACATGAAGGGTGGCCTTGCCTGCTTCCTCGAGGCAGCCCGCACGGTCCACGACTCGTGGGTCGACCTGACGTTCGTCTTCTATGCCCGGGAAGAGGTCGCGGCCGTCCACAGCGGGTTGGCCGAACTCATCGAGTCCCGGCCGGATCTCCTCGTCGCCGACTGTGCCATCCTCGGGGAGCCGACCGATGCGGCCATCGAGGCCGGCTGCCAGGGAGCCCTGCGGTTCGAGGTCACGCTGGCCGGGGCCCGGGCCCACACCGCTCGGCCGTGGATGGGGCGCAACGCGGTCCATCGACTCGGGGCGATCCTGACCGATCTCGCCGCCTACGAGCCACGAACGCCGACCATCGATGGGTGCACCTACCGCGAGTCGGTGCAGGCCGTGCACGTCGAGGGTGGGGTGTCGGGCAACGTGGTGCCCGATCGGGCCGTGTTGCGGATCCACCACCGGTTTGCTCCCGATCGCAGCGACGCCGAAGCGGAGTCCTTCATCCGATCGCTGCTGGCGCCCCACCTCGACGAGGGTGACACGGTCGAGGTGATCGATCGGGCGCTGGCGTGCCCACCGTCGTTGGAGCATCCGATCCTGCGTCGTCTGGTCGAAGGGGGAGACTCGGGTCCGCCCGAGATCCGGGCCAAGCTCGGCTGGACCGATGTTGCTCGCCTCGCCGCCATCGGCATCCCGGCCACCAACTTCGGTTCGGGCGATCCCGAGGTGGCCCACACCGAGCACGAGCACGTGCATCGGGAGTCGATCGAACGCACGTGGTCGGCGCTGCGCCACCTGCTGCAACCCTGACCGGCGTCGGGTGGGCGGAGCCCCAGATCCGCAGATCAGGTCAACGCTGGCGGAGCAGGGTCAACGGAGGGAGAGCGGGTCCTCGGGCCAGGCGTGTTTGGGGTACCGACCACGTAGGTCGGCCCGAACGGCGGCGTAGGAGCCGCGCCAGAACCCCGGCAGGTCGGTGGTGACCTGGGCCGGCCGACCGGCCGGAGACAGCAGCTCGATGGTGAGCGGAACTCGATGGGGGCCGACGAGGGGGTGGTCGTCCAACCCGAACACGTTCTGGAGCCGAACCGACCACACCGGTCGACCCGAGGCGTAGTCGATCGGCCGGGTTCGGCCGCGTGGTGGTTCGAGTTCGGCCGGGGCCAGCTCGTCGAAATGGCGACGTTGCTCCCAGCCGAGCAGTCCGAGGAGCGCGTCGGTGGCGGCGATTCGCCGCAGGTCCTTCACCGAGCGGCACCGGGAGAGATCGAGCCAGTCGTCGAGCCGGTCGATCAAGGCGTCGTCGCCGAGGTCGGGCCAGCCTGCGGGATCCTCCTGGTGAAGCCAAGCCAGCCGAGCGCGGACCGAGACACCCCGGGAGCCCCAGTCGAGGAGGCCGAGGCCCGATCGGCGCAGGCCGGCCCGGAGCCCGGCCGAGACGGCGTCGGCCGGCGGGTCGTTCAGAGGGAGCCGATGGAGGACCAGGCGACCGAGCCGCTGCTGACGCTCGGCCCGGAGCGTGTCGTCGCGCTGATCCCATTCGACGCGATCCGACCATTCGACCCGGTCTCCGGCTGCATCGAGCACGTCGGCCCGGGTGATGGCAACGGCCCGGCGGACCCGGGCCGCTCGAGCGGCTCCGTCTGCCTCGGCCACGATGACGAACTCCGAAGCCGCCAGGGGTGTGTCGGCGCCCAGATCGACTTCCCGGCCGATGGCCAGGAGGAAGCGGCCGGGCCGATCGGGCCGGGCCATGGCCACACGATCGGGCCATGCTGCCGCGAGCAACGGCCCGAGGTGGATCAGGTCGGAACGGTCGGCCGCGGCAGCGATGCCGAGACGACGCCCGAGACGACGGGCCGGGCGGTCCAGCTCGGACCAGCGCCGCTCGAGCTCGTCGGCCAGGTCCGCATGCGAGGGCCGCCGGTCATCGTCGAGAAGGGAAGCGGCACGAAGTCCCAGACCACTCCGACCGGTGTCGGTCGCGGTCATCACCAGTGCAGCGAGTCGCGGGTGCAGGCCCAGCCGAGCTGCTTGCGATCCCCGTTCGCTGAGGCGGCCGCCCGGATCGACGAGACCCAGCATCGAGAGGATCGACTGGGCGGCGTCGAGCCGGGATCGGCCGGGAGGGTCGAGGAGGGGCAGCGAATCGGCCCACGGATCGCCCCATCGCGCCAGTTCGAAGCCGACCGGAAGCGGGTCGCCGCCGACCAGGGCCGGTGCCACGGTCTCGTCGAGGTGACGATGGTCGTCGCTGGACCAGAGCCGGATACAGAGTCCGGGACCGACCCGCCCGGCCCGGCCTCGGCGCTGGTCGGCGGCGAACCGGGTCACGCTGGTGGTCTCGAGCCGTCCGAGGCCCGAGGAGGGATCGAAGACCGGTCGTCGGGCCCGGCCCCCGTCGACCACGGCCTCGACCCCGGGAACGGTGAGCGAGGTCTCGGCCACCGAGGTGGCGACGATGACCCGTCGTTGCCGGCCGCCACCGATGATGTCCCGCTGTCGGTCGACCGGGGTGCCGCCGTGCAGCCCGAGGACCTCGAGGCCCGACAATGCCGAGCGGCGACCGATCTCGGCGATCACGTCGTCGATCTCGCGGCGACCGGGCACGAACACCAAGACGTCGCCCGACACCCGGCCGGCTGCGGATTCGATGGCCGAGGCGACCGCCGCGGTCCACTGCCTCGGCGCCGGCCGGGCCCGATGCTCGGTGGTGATCTCGAACGTTCGCCCCGGTAGGTCGAGGATCGGCGCGCCGGCGCCGCCCGTGGGTCGGCCGGTGGGTTCGAGAGGGCGCGCCAGCAACGCGGCAACTCGATCGACGTCGAGGGTGGCCGACATGACCACGATGGCCAGATCCGGTCGAAGCGTGTTTCGCACCTCGAGCGCCATCCCGAGTGCCAGGTCGACCGAGCTGCTCCGCTCGTGGAACTCGTCGAAGACGACGGCGCCGACACCGCCCAGTTCCGGGTCGGCGTGGAGCCGGTTGACGAGCACGGCTTCGGTGACCACCTCGATCCGGGTGTGTGCCGACACGGTCCGTTCTCCTCGGATGGTCAGACCCACCCGTTCACCGACCGGCTCGCCCAGCAGTTCGGCCAACCGCGCCGCCGTGGCCCGTGCGGCCAGTCGCCGCGGCTCGGTGAGGATCAGGCTGGGTTGTTCGGGGCCCAGTGCCTGCGCCACGAACAGCGGTACGAGGCTCGACTTGCCGGCGCCGGGCTCGGCTCGAAGCACGAGGCTCCCGTGGCCCGGTGTGGTGCCGGGTCGGCGGGCCCCGGCCACCGCCGCGACGATGTCGTCGCGGGCGCTCTCGACCGGCAGACCGGTCGACACGAGCGGCGTGAACGAGCCGTCGGGGGAGGAGTCGTCGGGTCGGGCCGGTGGCTGGGGACGAGAAGAAGAGCGGTCGGTCACGGTGGGGGTATGGCGTCGGAACCGCCGGGGCGGTACGGTGACACCTGTTGTACCGCGTCGGGATGGCATTCGGTTCCCGGTCGGCGGCGTCGATCTGGTCCTCATCGGATCAGCACACAGAAGGGACCCCTGTCGTGCGCAAGAACATTCCACCGTCGGCACTGGCACGAGACGACCGATTCAATCGTCAAACCACCGAGCAGCGATTCCTCGACCGGCGCAATCCGGTCGAGATCGGCAAGGTCGATCCGAAGGCCGAAGACGTCGCCGACCGGGCTCGCCGGCGGATGCACGGCATCTTCGTCGGTGAGGTCCAGGCGCTCGAGGGCGCCGGTCGCACGGCCTTCGACTTCAGCACCGAAGAAGTGCCGTACGAGCTCAAGCTCGACATGGCCCGACAGTGCTGGGACGAAGCCCGCCATTGCGAGATCTCCATCAAGCTGGCCGAGCACATGGGCGGTGAATTGGGCGAGTACGCCGAGAGCACCACGCTGTTCGAGGCGGCCTGCCACAACGATCCCGTCTATCGGCTCGCCGGGGTGAACCGTGCCCTCGAGGGTCTGGCGATCGACGTGTTCTCGCAGATGCGCGATTTCGGCGACGAGATGGCCGACCCGGTTCTGTCCTATTGCGAGGACTACATGCTCGCCGATGAGGTGACCCACGTACGAATGGGTTCGCGCTGGTTGCGGGCCGTGACCGAGAACGACCCGGAACGACGCAAGGGTGCGCTGGAATTCCAGCGAGTGGTCGATGGGCTGTTCAGCTTCCGTGGTCAGCGGGGCGAAGAGGACGACGCGCCGATCCGCCTCGCTCGGGAGTTCCGGCGCCTGGCCGGCTTCACCGACGACGAGGTCGACACGATCCGTGACGAATCGTTGCGTCAGCGTGCCGAGATGTTCGACGAGCGCAAGGCGCAGGCGATGAAGGAAGCCATCAACGCCTGACCCCGACCGATCGGTCATCGCAGAACACGAACGGGCTGCTCCCTCTGGGGGCAGCCCGTTCGTGTGTTCCTCCCCGGTCGAGGAACTAGAGGCGTCGCATCACGGTCACGACCTTGCCGAAGATCGTGACCTCGTCGGGTGAGAAGCGCATCTCGGTCAGGGCCGGGTTGTGGGGGATCAGGACGACCTGTTTGGCCTTCGGGTCGTAGTAGTAGCTCTTGACCGTGGCCTCCTCACCCGGGATGCCGGCGACCACGATGTCGCCGGTTCGGGCCTCGGACTGCACCCGTGCGACCACGAAGTCGCCATCGAGGATTCCGGCGCCGATCATCGACTCGCCGCGCACCGTGAGCATGAACAGGTCACCGTCGCCGGTGAAGTCCGCCGGTACCGGCAGGGTCTCTTCGATGTGCTCCTGGGCCAGCACGTCGGTTCCGGCGGCCACCGACCCCACGAGCGGAACGTGGCGCACCGGTCGCCGCTCGACGTCACTCGCTCCGGACATGGCGTCCCACCGCACCTCGATGGCCCGGGGTTTGGTCGGGTCGCGGCGGAGGTATCCCTCGCGCTGCAGCGTGGCCAGGTGGGAGTGGACGGTGGAGGGTGAGGTCAGTCCGACATGGGCACCGATCTCTCGGACCGAGGGGGGATAGCCGCGGTCTCGCATTTGGTCGCTGATGAATTCCAGGATCGCTCGCTGGCGATCGGTGAGGCGATGCTTGGCCATGGGTGCCCTTTGGTTGGGTCGTGGCCGGTCCACGACGGTCGAACGGGTGTTTGGAGAGTATGCCACGACGGCACGTACAAATGTTCGATACCGGGGTTGCAATCGAACGTTCGTTCGGATTGAGTGGAGCCGAACACCCGTTCGTGTCACACCCCACGAGGACACTGTCGCCATGGTCGCACTCCTTCACCCAACCCCGGTTCCGACCCGGTCCCGATTGCGGGACCACTCGGGTCGGTCACACGATTCCGGAGCCGCGTCGGCGACGCTGCCGTCCCGTCCCGACCTGCGACTCCTGCGTGGCGGCCTCGACACCCCGACCGCCGACCGGTCCGGTCTTCTCGTCGGGCTGGCCGTCGTGGCCGTGCTGGCGGCCCTGGTCGGGCTGCGCCTGGCCCAGGGCAGCCCGCCCCAGGGGCCGGTTCCGTTACCGGCCGCATCCGCGGCGCCGGCCGAGCCGCTGCTGGGCGAGACCACCCGAGTCGTTCAGGCGGGCGACACCCTCTGGGCGATCGCCGAAACGCTCGCGCCGGGCCAAGACCCCCGACCGATCGTCGACGCCCTCGCCGATCGCAACGGCGGCTCGGCCCTGCGCGTCGGCGACGTCATGGTCGTTCCGGCGGGCCTGTCCCCCGGGGCCGTGGCGTCGAACCTCGAGGCCGACACGCTGGCGGCGGTCGAACCGTCGCCCATTCTCGAAACCGTCGGTGCGGAATAGGGCAGGAGTGGGTGGCGGGATTCCGGATCGGGTCCCGCCACCCGACGACGTTTCGGATTTGAGAGCACGGTCGGCGGTGAGGGGAACGCCGCGGGGTACGTTGGACCACATGATGTGCCCCGTGTGCCATGCCGACGACACCCGCGTCGTCGATTCGCGCGGTGCCGACGACGGAACGGCCATCCGTCGTCGCCGCTACTGCAACCAGTGCGATCGCCGGTTCACCACCTTCGAACGCATCGAAGAGCAGCCCATCGTGGTCACGAAACGGTCGGGTGAACGCCAGCCATTCTGCCGAGACAAGATCATCAACGGCCTCGAGTCGGCCTGCAAGGGCCGCCCGATCGACTCGTCATTGCTGGTCAAGGTGGCCGGAGACATCGAGGATGCGGCCCGGGTCGCCGGTGCCGAGGTCACGTCGGAGTGGGTCGGACTTGCCGCTCTCGAGCTCCTTCGAGCCCTCGATCTGGTTGCCGCCCTGCGTTTTGCGAGCGTCTACAAGGGCTTCACCGATGTCGACGACTTCGAACGCGAAATGACACTGATCAAGCGGGACGCCGCGCAGGTCGGCCCGACGAGCTGACGCCGGAAGCGGCTGCCTCGGCCGTGATCGACGGCGAAGCTTGGCGGCACGCCTCACCCTCGATGACGACGAGCCGATGGTATGGGGGTGATGAGGCAGCCGGCGCGAGGTCGAACCCGGCGACGACTCGCGTTCGCCGTCTCGGTCGTTGCGACACTGGGTTGGCCCGCGGTTGCGTCACCGGCGACACCGTCACGTCCGGGGCCCGCCGCTGCGGCGTCGGCCGGTGAACTGCTCGACCTGGCCCAGCTGCTTCCCGATCCGGCCATCATCCATCCCGACATCGCGGCCCGCGTGGCGGTGCGCCTGGACCGGATCGGAACACTGACCACGGAGCTCTCGCATGCCCGACGCTCCCTGGCCGACGCCGAGGGCCGTCTCGTGAGCAGCCGTGCGGCTCAGGTGCGGCTGACGATCGTGGAATCCCACCTCGAGGCCGAGGTGGCCATCGCTCGGGCCGAGGAGTCGGCCGCGAGGGTCGTGCTCGAGGATTCCCGGTCCGATCTCGGCAGCTTTGCGATCGGGACGTTCGTCGAGTCCGGCACCCTCGACCTCATCACCTTCTCGACCGAGGTCGAGCCCAGTCCGATCCCTGCGCTGGCCGGCGCCGCGGAGGACTCGTTGCTGAACACCCGTGCCGAGGCGGCGGAACGTTTCGGTGCCGCCACGATCGAGCGATACCGCCTCGTCGACGCTCTCGGGCAGGCCCGGATCGAACGGGCCGCTGCCCGCACCGCAGCGGCTGGTGCCGAACGTGATCGGGCGATGGCCACGGCCCAGATCGAGCGAATCGTGCCCGTGTTCGAATCGGCACTGCTCCTTGCTCCGGTGGTCGGCACGGACTTCCCGGTCGTCGTGCTCGACGCCTACTACCGGGCCGCTCTCGCCACCGCGGTCACCCGGCCCCGATGCGGGGTCCGATGGGATCAACTTGCCGGCATCGGACGGGTCGAGAGCCGCCACGGCACCTACGGCGGGACCTCGGTCGGGGCCGATGGCCGAACGAACGCGGAGATCCTGGGGCCGGTACTCGACGGCACCCGGTTCGCCTCGATTCCGGACACCGACGGGGGTGCCTGGGACGGCGACCCGGTCTGGGACCGTGCCGTGGGCCCCATGCAGTTCATTCCCGGTAGCTGGAAGCGCTACGGCGCCGACGGCAACGGTGACGGGGTGGCCGATCCCCACAATCTGTACGACGCCGCCCTGGCGGCGGCAAACCACCTCTGCGGCTCGGCGAGTGGCCTCGGCGATGGGCTGAACTATCAGCGGGCGCTGCTCGGCTACAACCGGTCGGTGACCTACGGTCTCACGGTGATGGGCTATGCCGGCAGCTACCGCAACGCAGTCGACCTCGGTGATCGCACCGGACTCGACCCCGCGTTGGCCGATCGTACGGCTCCGGCGGCGGATTCAGCGACGAGCCCGAACCCAGCGGCCGAATAGGAGGCCGTCACCGCGCCAGAGCCGGACCAGATCGAAGGCGGTGGGATGCTCGGGTGTCGGGCCGTGTGCCGTGCGCGGGCCGTCGCCGCCGGCGAGCAACGGAGACAACGAGAGGTTCCACTCGTCGATGGCGTCGACCGCAACGAACTGCCCGTTGATCGTGGGGCCACCCTCGAGCAGGGCCAGGCGATGGCCCAACGCGCCGAGGGCCCGGAGTGCTCGATCGAGGTCGAGGTCGGCCTGGCCTGCATCGACGAGGTCGGCCACCTCGGCCAGCGCCGACCGGCGGTCGGGCGGAGCGTCGGTGATGGTGATCACGAGTGGTCGATTCCCGGGGTCGGAGAAGACCCGATGCGTCGCTTCGATCGACAGGCTGCGGCTGAGGATGGCCAGCTGGGGTCGGGGTCGCTGGCCCCGGGCGATCCGTAGCTCGGCGAGGCGATCACCGGGCGGCCGGTAGTCCTCGTCGATGACGGTGGTGGCGCCGACGACGACCACGTCGGCCAGGGCCCGGAGCGCGGAGAACACGGTGCTGTCGCTCGGTCGTCCCAGGAGTCCCGACCGCCCCTCGATCGTGGTTGCGCCGTCCAGGCTGGCAATCATGTTGGTGAAGACCCACGGCCGGTCGGCGCGGGGCTCCCGGGCCTCGGCGGCGATGTCGACATCGGCGTCGACGAGCCGTCCGTGGTGGGGGAGGAGTTCGACGATGTCGACCGATTCGGGCACACCTCCACCCTATTCGTGTCGGTCCCGAGCCCGAACCCGGACCGACTCGTCCCTACGCAGCGCGCGTGGCCGGGTACCCGCTGCGGAAAATCGGCTCGACGAGTGGTTCTTTCCGACACCTTCGCGAAATCCACAGGCTCGTCCCCTTGTGATCCACAAGGGGCACTCCGTAGGGTGACCTCCATCGCCAGACGGGTCGGTCTGGAGTTGCGGAAGGCGGGGCCCTCGCAGGGTTCCCTTGGGTAGTGGGTACTGATGGGCGACACAGACGACGGTTCGTTGGCGCTCATCCCTGCCGTGCTGCCTCGACCTGCGGCTCCGGGCCGATCACGTTTGGAGCTGAGGCGACCACTCTGCGTCGGCAATGTTCACACAAATGAAGCATTGACAACGGCGTAATTACGATGTTGTAATGCCTCCCTACATCTTGTGCGTCGAAAGGCGCAGGGCGGTCCGAACCACAACATCTTGTGGAAGGCACCAGCGATAGGCTGGTGTCTTCGAGGTGTCGGGAACGGGCCACCCGACGTCGGGCGACACGTCGACGATGTGGGTGGATCCCGCCGGATCTCCCGCAGCTGCGACCGCACAAGGCGAGCCACCGGTTGGGTCACCCTCGTCGCCCCACCGATCGAACCGACCAGCGCCCGTCACCGGACGGTTCGCCCCGAATCCACCCGCAAGCCCGTATCCCTCACCCCGCAGCCGCCGACATCGAGTCGGCGCACACAGGAGCAGTTCATGACACTCGCACCCGACCAGACCGGCATCGGCCTCCGCCGCCACTTCACCACCGAAGGCGTGGACCCGTACGACACCGTCGTCTGGGAGCGGCGCGATGCCCGGTTGGCCAACTGGAAGACCGGCGAGATCGCCTTCGAACAGTTGGGGGTCGAGGTGCCGAGCACCTGGTCGGTGAACGCCACCAACATCTTGGCCCAGAAGTATTTCCGGGGAACGCTCGGCACCGCCGAGCGGGAGACCTCCCTGCGCCAGGTCGCCGATCGGATCGTCGACACCATCACCACCTGGGGCAAGGAGGGCGGCTACTTCACCTCCGACCAGGAGGCGACCATCTTCTCCGACGAACTCAAGTACCTGCTGGTCCATCAGCGCGCCGCGTTCAACTCGCCGGTCTGGTTCAACATCGGGGTCGCCGGGGTACCGCAGCAGGCATCGGCCTGCTTCATCCTCGCGGTCGACGACAAGATGGACTCCATCCTCAACTGGTACGTCGAAGAGGGCACGATCTTCAAGGGCGGGTCCGGGGCCGGCGTCAACCTGTCACGCATCCGCTCCTCCCACGAACTCCTCAAGGGCGGCGGTACCGCCTCGGGTCCGGTCAGCTTCATGCGGGGCGCCGATTCCTCGGCCGGCACGATCAAGTCCGGCGGCAAGACTCGCCGGGCGGCCAAGATGGTCATGCTCGACATCGATCACCCCGACGTCGAGGAGTTCATCTGGTGCAAGGCCACCGAGGAACGCAAGGCGCGTGTCCTGCGTGAAGCCGGATTCGACATGGATCTCGACGGCGCCGACAGCCATTCGATCCAGTACCAGAACGCCAACAACTCGGTCCGGGTCACCGACGAGTTCATGCAGGCGGTGGTCGACGACGGTGACTGGAACCTGATCGCCCGCACCACCGGAGCCATCGTGAAGACGGTCAAGGCGCGAGATCTGATGCGGCAGTTCTCCCAGGCCACCTGGGAATGTGCCGATCCCGGCATGCAGTTCGACTCCACCATCAATCGCTGGCACACCGCGGCCAACACCGGCAAGATCAACGGCTCGAATCCGTGCAGCGAATACATGCACCTCGACAATTCCGCCTGCAATCTCGCCAGCCTCAACCTGCTCACCTTCCTGAACGACGACAACACCTTCGACACCGACGGCTTCAAGGTCGCCATCGAGCACCTGTTCACCGCCCAGGAGATCATGGTCGGCCGGGCCGACTACCCCACCGGGCCGATCGGCGAGACCTCCCGCCAGTTCCGCCAGCTCGGCCTCGGCTACGCCAACATCGGTGCACTCCTGATGAACCTGGGGTTGCCCTACGACTCCGATGAAGGTCGGGCGTTGGCTGCGTCGATCACCTCGCTCATGACCGGTCACGCCTATCTCACGTCGGCCCGTACCGCCGCTCGAATGGGTGCCCACGCCGGCTACCAGGACAACCGCGAACCCATGCTGCGGGTGCTCGAGCAGCATCGGGCGGCCAACGCCGACATCGACGAGGACCTCGCCCCTCACGACATCCTGAGCGAGGCGCAGCAGGCATGGGACGCAGTCTGCGAACTGGCGCCCGAAGTCGGGGTCCGCAACTCGCAGGCCACGGTCCTCGCCCCGACCGGCACCATTGGACTGCTCATGGACTGTGACACCACCGGCATCGAGCCCGATCTCGGTCTGGCCAAGATGAAGAAGCTGGTCGGCGGCGGGACCATGATGATCGTCAACCAGTCGGTACCTCGGGCCTTGCGGCGACTCGGCTATTCCGATCAGGCGGTCGAGGCGATCGTCGCCTACATCGACGAGAACAAGACGATCCTCGGTGCGCCGGGTCTCGATCCCGATCACGTGGCGGTGTTCGCCTGCTCGATGGGTGACAACCCGATCCACTACCGGGGCCACGTCGAGATGATGGCCGCCGTGCAGCCGTTCATCTCGGGGGCGATCTCCAAGACCGTCAACATGCCCGAAGAGGTCACCGTCGACGACATCGAACAGCTCCACATCGACGCCTGGCGCATGGGTGTCAAGGCCATCGCCATCTACCGCGACAACTGCAAGGTGGCCCAACCACTGTCGATGGCCAAGAAGGGCGACACCGAAGGCAAGTACGCCGAGACCGACGATGACGCGGCCGTCCGTGCCGCCGGTGCGGCGGCGATCGCCCCGATCACCGAGGTCATCGAGAAGGTCGTCTACAAACCGGTCCGCGAACGACTCCCTCGCAACCGCCGCAGCCGCACCTTCGACTTCCGGGTGGCCGACTGCAAGGGTTTCGTCACCGTCGGCGAATACGACGACGGCCGGCCCGGTGAGATCTTCCTTCGGGTGGCGAAGCAGGGATCGACGCTGGCCGGGATCATGGACGCCCTGGCCATTTCCCTCAGCCATGGACTCCAATACGGTGTTCCGCTGCGCAATTACGTGCAGACCTTCACCGGCATGCGGTTCGAGCCAGCGGGTATGACCGACGATCCGGAGATCCGGATCGCCAGTTCGATCATGGACTACCTGTTCCGCAAGCTTGCCGTGCTCTACCTCAGCTACGACGAACGAGCCGAACTCGGCATCTTCACGGTCGGGGAGCGGACCCAGCAGACCCTGCCCGGAGTCGAGGAGACCGCAACGGTCCAGGGGCACGACATCGCGGCCGACCCGCCATCGATCGACTCCGCCGAGGACATTCTCGACATGATCGGGGCCGAGCAACAGCGTGCGGCCCAGGCCGCCCCGGTGGTCGACCCCGACGCCCCGCTCTGCTTCACCTGCGGCATCAAGATGCAGCGCGCCGGCAGCTGTCACGCCTGCCCGTCGTGCGGCACCACCAGCGGCTGCAGCTGAACCAACGACCGTGATCACGCAACGGCCCGGTCTCACCAGAGTCCGGGCCGTTGGGCGTCTCGAGGGCACCGGGCTGCACCGGTGAGCCTCGGCGACCGGATCACGCTCGAGTCGCTCGAGGGTGATCACGATGCCCTGCTGGCCGACCTCCGGGCCAACGAGCCCGTCTGTTGGGTTCCGGCGCTCGAGATGTTCTTCGTGACCCGTTGGGATGACGTCGAGACCCTCGACAACGACACGACCCGATTCACCGCCCGGACCGATCCGTCGTTCCTGGCCCGGGCACTCGGGCCCAACATGCTCACGATGGATCCACCCGAAGCGACCCGCGCCCGGTCGGCCATGATCGGGTCGTTCCGTCCCGGGGGCGTGAGCGGTGAGTACGTCGGCGACCGTCTCGTTGGTCAGGCCGCCGAGCTGATCGACGCCGTCCGGCCCGCAGGGCGAGCCGATCTCATGAGCGCCTATGCCAGTCCGTTGGCGTCGGCCGGCCTGGGCGAGGTGCTCGGACTGGGCGAACACTCCGCCACCCAGATCTGGGACTGGTGTGTGGGATTGTGCTCCGACATCGCCAACTTCGACAACGATCCGAATCTGACGATGCGAGGCAATCGAGCACGAGACGAGCTCGGTGTCGTGATCGATCGGCGGATCGCCGAGATTCGCGCCGACCCAGCCGCAGGTGGGGCCATCGCCGATTTCGTGCGGGCCAGCCCCGATGCCGGTCCCCTCACCCGAGACGAGATCGTCAACAACGTTCGACTCATGATCTCGGGCGGCATCAACGAGCCTCGTGACGGCATCGGCCTGGTGGTGTGGACGTTGCTGAGCCGCCCGGATCTGGCCGAAGCGGTGGCGACTCGACCCGAGCGATGGCCCAAGCTCGTCGAGGAGGTGTTCCGCCGCCATTCGCCGGTCGGGACGATCTCCCGCCAAGCCATGGTCGACACCACCCTCGGCGGAGTCGACATCCCCCGGGGCTCGTTCGTGGCCGGGATCCTTCGATCAGCCAACCTCGACGAGAACCGCTTCGCCCATCCCACCGAGATCGACCTCGACCGGACCGAGCGTGGCCACGCCGCCTTCGCCCTCGGTCCTCATCGTTGCCTCGGGGAATGGCTCGGCCGACAACAGGTTCGTGTCGGGGCGCAGGTCGCCATCGATCGACTCCCCGGTTTGCGGCTCGACGGTGAGGTCGAGTTGCGGGGCTTCGAGTTCCGGGGCCCGGTCGAATTGCCGGTGGCCTGGGATCGGATCGACTAGCAGCGGGGGCCGAGGCCAGGCAATGGGATTGCCGGCCTCATGCTCGGTCCCGGACGACCGAACCTTCGAGGAACCCGTGGCGGGCCGCGAGGTCGGGCGACAGCCCTCGATCCATTCGAAGGACGACCATGCACCATGACACCGTTCGCACCGATACCACGGACCGCGAGCCGTCGACGGTCCCGGGGTCGGATCGGTGGCGACGGGCACTGGTCCGAATCGTGCTCGTCCTGAGCATTGCCGGGTCTTCGGTTGCCCTCGCACCGATGGCCAGCAGTGCATCGACGATGGTGGTCAGTCCCAGTCAGGTCACCGTCGTGTGCAGCGGGGCCTACGGGTCGATCGGGCGGCTCACGGGAGCAGATCCGAACGAGTCGCTGAGCTTCACCTCGTCGCCATCGATGGACTTCCTGCCGGCCTACACCAGCAGTTCCGGCAGCTACACGGTGCTGTGGAGGTGCGATCCGGGCGATGTCGGAACCGTGTGGTCGGTCCACGTGGTGGGAAGCCGATCGGCCCGATCGGCGACCTTCACGGTGCGGGCCGATCCAGCTCCCCTGCCTCCGCCGAGCACGGTCACATCGAGCACGGTCACATCGAGCACGGTCATCGCCGGTCACATCGAGCACGGTCACATCGAGCACGGTCACATCGAGCACGGTCACATCGAGCACGGTCACATCGAGCACGGTCACATCGAGCACGGTCACACCGACCACGGTCGGCTTTCCCGACGGCACGTCGGTTCCCGAGCCACTCGGGCCGACGATCTTCGAACCCGTCGCGGTCAGCCTCTTCCAGGCCAACACGTTGGCCGGCATGGTCGGCGCATTCGATTTCACCGCCGCTGATGCCGACATCCTCCGCCTGTACTGGGCGTTCTTCCTGCGAGAAGCCGAGCCCGACGGCGCCAAGTACTGGATCGCCCAGAGCCGGAGCGGGCTCTCCCTCGATGACATTGCTTGGGCCTTCGCCGAGAGTGCCGAGTTCGGGCTCCGATACGGTCGAGTCGCCGATCACGAATTCCTCGACATCGTGTATCGCAATGTTCTCGGACGTCGTTACGACAGCGCCGGGTTCGCGTACTGGATGGCCGAGATCCAACGAGGGTTACCTCGCAGCGGCGCCGTCCGCTGGATCGCTGCCAACTCCGAGTTCGAGCTGGCCCACCCCTATTTCTGACCGATCTGGCCGGACCCGCCACTGGGCGACGCGCTCGGCGACTCGGAGATCAGTCCCCGAGGTTTGCCTCGCCACCGCCGTTCCCGGCGATTCCGGCGCTCACGGTGGTCGACGTGGTCGACGTGGTCGTCGACGTGGGCGGGCGAGTGGTACTGGTCGGGCGGGTCGTGGAGGTCGGGCGGGTCGTGGAGGTGGACCCGGTGGCCGCCGTGGTGCTGGTCGGCCGGGTCGTCGTGGTGGAGCCGGTGGCCGCCGTGGTGCTGGTCGGGCGAACGGTCGTCGGGGTGGTCGGCACCGACGGGCCCATGGTGGTCTCGGTCGTTGGTCCGGCCGATGTCGTCGGGGTGACGATCGAGGTGATCATCGGTGGTTCGCCGAGGGGTGGCGAGCCGACCGGATCCCGCGGAACGGTCGCCGACGATTCGATCGTCGACCGAACCGTGGCCTCGGTCGTGGTTGGGCCGGCCGGAATGCTCGTGGCGTTGGGAACGGCGACGGTCGATGCCGGTGCCGTCATGGTGGTGATTGCTGCCGTGACGCTCGGGCCGGACTCGACCTCGACGTCGGGCGGCACGGACACCGACGGTGGAGCAGCATTGCCGGCCGACGGCGGTTCGGATTCTGTCGTGCCCGGGGCCGATGTCGGCGGCGCCTCGGCGTTCTCGGGCTCGGCGACGGGAACGTCGACTGACGGGGGCACCGTCGTGGGTGTGACCGAGGCCTCCGGTCCGATGCCGGATGGCAGGGCGGCTTCGTCGCCAGTGGCAACCCATTCACCCCGTCCGGCCGCATCGAACTGGGCCTGGCGGACCTGGACCGCCTGGATCGCGAGAGGAACGGCGACCATCGCGGTCGCCAGGGTCGAAAGCGAGAGAGCCAGATAGAACCGCGGTGAGCGGAACGTTTGCTTCACAGCATCGATCAGCATGGTCGGGGGTTGTCGATTCCGACGACTCAGCCGGCGGGAGGGAGAAACGGCCACGATCTTTCTAGCTCGTCCGACCGAACCTGATCGAGCCCTGGGGTGAATCACCCATGGGTGCACGGGATGGCGATCGTGGGTTGCGACCGGCGGTGCCCGAGTCTCGATCGCTACGGTACGGCCATGGTGTCCTCAGCCCCCATCCCCAAGGCCGAATGGCGTCGGCGGGCGATCGCCAATCGGGCCGGTCTCGTCGCCGATGGCGTCCGGGTTCGTCGCCATCTCATCCGGTTCCTGACCGCACAGAGCCCACGAGGTTGGGTGGTGCTCTACGACCCGATGCCGGGCGAAATCGATCTGCGGCCCCTCGAGCAGGTGGAGCGTCCGGGCGGTGGACCCCTGGCCCGATTCGCGCTCACGCGAACGCCGACGGATGGCCGCACGCTCACGGTCCACCCGGCCCACTCCCCCTGGGAGCGGCACCGCTTCGGCTATCGCCAGCCGGTCGAGGACGCCACCAGGATCGGTGTCGACGAGATCGACATCGTCCTGGTTCCCGGACTGGCCTTCGACCTCGCGGGAAACCGTGTCGGCTTCGGTGCCGGATTCTACGACCGATTCCTCGCCCGTCTTCGCCCCGACGCACTCCGGGTCGGCATCAGCGATGGCTACATCGTCTCGCCCCTTCCCGTCGACCCGTATGACGTCCCGATGACCCACCTCGCCTCCGAGGTGGGCGTGGTCAGGTGCCGGTGAAGTTCGGGAGCCGGCGCTCGGCGGTGTCGAGTGGGCCGAGCGTGGTGGTCAGGTGCCGGTGAAGTTCGGGAGCCGGCGCTCGGCGGTGTCGAGTGGGCCGAGCGTGGTGGTCAGGTGCCGGTGAAGTTCGGGAGCCGGCGCTCGGCCATGGCCTTGACGCCTTCGGTCCAGTCGTTCGTCTGCGTCAACCGTTCTTGCTCGGCCCGCTCGCGATCGGTGGCAGAGCGGATGGCGGCCGGCAGATGGCCACGCATCGTGGCCTTGATCGACCGCACGGCCAGGGGGGCGGAGCGAGCGATCTCCACGGCCAGATCGTGTGCCGTCGACCGGATGGTGTCGTCGTCGACGAATCGATCGAGGAGCCCGATGGCGTGCCCGCGCTCGCCGTCGATGCGTGCTCCGGTATACAGCAGTTCCAGAGCATGCTGCTGGCCGACCAGGGCAGGCAGGGTCACGCTGAGACCGAACCCCTGATGGAATCCCAGCCGAGCGAAGTTCGCCGACAGACGCGTCGCCGGTCCACCAACCCGGAAATCGGCCATACAGGCCAGACCGAGGCCGCCGCCGATGGCTGCCCCCTGCACGGCGGCCACGATCGGGAGCGCGGCCGAGAACAGCTCGACGGCCTCGTCGTAGATGTGTCGGTCGGCCAGTTCGGCGTCGGTGTTCGATGCCGAGGTCAGACGAGCCTCGGCCGGGTCGAAGGACGCTCCGGCGCAGAAGTTCTTCCCCTGGGCGCACAGCACGATCACCCGGGACGGCGTGTCGGTCTCGCACCACCGAACGGCCGCAGCCAGATCGTGCAACATGGCGAGACTGAAGAAGTTGTTCGGCGGTCGCTGGATCTCGACGGTGGCGACGTGCTGCTCGTCGACCCAGACCGCCGTGTCACCGAACCGCCTGATCCCGTCGGGTGTCGGTGAGGGACTCGGAGGAGCATCGTTGGTCATGGTCGGAGTCTTCCATCGTGAGGTCCGATGGTCGAATGGTGGGGGCCGCCGAACCCATCCGCGGGCCGACACCATCCGGGCAGAACTGACCATCGGCGACAGGTCATCAGGCACTCATGGTCGGCAGAGGCCGGCTCTAGGGTGAACCACATGCGGAGGAGCCGATCGGAATTGGAGTCGCTGGTGCTCGACGCCGCCGTCGACCTGGTTGACGCGGAGGGCTTGGGAACCGGCCTCGAAGGCATCACCTATGCGAGGGTCTTTCGCCGGCTCGAGGCCACGTCGGGCGCCCGGATCACACGAGCATCGGTGCACGAACGTCTGTGGCCCGATCAGGCGGCCTTCCAGGCTGCGGTTCGTCGGCGTCTCGTCGAAGAGGCCGGAGCGGACGAGGGACCCGAGATCATCGACTTGACCGGCGCCGACTCCGATGGCGACCGTCGATCAGGGTCCGACGACTCGACGTCACGCCGGACACAGACCACGGCAACGATCCGGGCGCTGTTGGCCTTCGCCCCCGATGACGAACGGTCCGAGGCGGCGGACTCGGTCGCTGCCTTCGAGTCGTCGCTGAGCCGCCGACTCGACGTGCTGACCGCCGGCTACACCCGGCTGATCGACGAGCGTCAGGGTGTCGTCGACACGTCCCATGGTCTCGACTTCGAGCAGGCCGTGGCCGTCGTGGTCCGAGCCGTTGCGGCAACGGCCGACGGTGCCGCCCTTCACGCGCCGTTCGATCCCGATGCCGACACCATGGTTCGTTCGCTGCCCGCCGGCGCCGAGCCGAAGACCCTCGCCGGCTTCGTCGGGTGGAGTCTCCTCGAGCAGCTGTTCGACTTCTCGCCGGAGTCGCTCGAATCGGTGTGAGGTTCAGGCCACCAGGCGGCCGTCGCTGATCTCGACCGTGCGATCCGCGTAGTCGGTCATCCGGGTGTCGTGGGTGACGATGATGGCGGCGATGTTCCGCCCCTTGACCTCGGAGCGGATCAGCTCCATCACTTGCACACCGAGCTTCGAATCGAGCGCCGACGTCGGCTCGTCGAACAACACCAGGCGGGGTTCGTTCATCAGGGCCCGGCCGATGGCAACCCGCTGACGCTCGCCACCCGAGAGTTGCTCGGGCAGGTTCTTCATCCGGTGTTTGAGGCCGAGCTCGTCGAGCAGGGTCTCGGCCCGAGCCCGCGCCGCCGCACCGCCCTTGCCCCGCATCTCGGCGACGACGGTCAGGTTCTCGCGGGCATTGAGGAACGGGACCAGGTTGACCGCCTGGAAGACGAAGCCGATGCGCTCGCCGCGGAACTTCGTGAGCTGTTTGTCGGAGTAGTCCTCGATCTGCTCCCCGGTGACGGTGACCGAGCCCTCCGACGGGGTCAGCAGCCCACCGGCGATCGACAGCAACGTCGTCTTGCCCGAGCCCGACGGCCCGACCAAGGCGACGATCTCGTCGTCGGCGACACGGAGCGTGGCGTGATCGAGGGCAACGACCTGACTGTCACCCGACTGATAGACCTTGCGGACGTCGTTGAGCTCGAGGGCGGGCATGGGGGCTCCTGATCAGAGTCCCGCGCCGATGGCGGCAGCGGGGTCGACGGTGATGATGCGGCGCAACGAGATCAGCCCGCCGATGACGGCGGTGATGGTGATGCCGATGAAGGTGAAGGCGGCACGCGAGAGGGTGAACTGCACGGGAACGGTTGCCGGAATACCGAGGGCGAGGACCCAGGTGAGTGTGGCCCCGATGAGGAACGAGATGACGGCGACGGCCATGGCCTGGACGGCGACGCCGAGGACGAGCGTCCGGCTCGGAGTGCCGAAGGCCTTGAGCACCGAGTAGAGGCCGATCCGTTCGAGCGTGAGGAGAGCAAAGAACAGGGCGACGACGAGTCCGACGACGAAGAAGGTGGTGCCGATGATCGCGTTGAAGGTGCTGTTCTGTTCCCGGACCCCGGGAAGTCCCTCGACCGACTCGTCGCGGGTGAGCGATTCGGTTCGATTCTCACCATCGACAGCCAGTGCAGCATCGATGCTCGAAGCCAGGGCCGATGGACTGACCCCGTCGGCCGACTCGGCGATGATGGCCTGGAACTCGTCGTCGCCGAGCTGGGCATCGGGACGATTGGCATTCTGGACGGCTCGCCAGGTCGCCGGTGCCACCCAGATTCCATTCTGTCCGAGGAAGTTGGTGTCGTCGACCCAGCCGTCGATGGTCACGGGGTACTCGTTGGGTCCGATCGACAAGATGTCGCCGATCTCGGCCCCGAGGCCCTCGAGTGCCTGGTCGACCCAGGCGAAGCCCTCGGGCGGTGGGGCGGGGACGGCGTCGGACTCGAGTTCGTAGCCGAGGACTGCACCGTCTGCGATCTCGGCCTCACCCGGAATCCTCACGCCGAGGAGCGTGACACCGAGGCCACCGGCTCGGGCGACACCATCGATGCCGGCAATGGTGTCTCGATCGGTGGTCGTCATGGTCGAACGCAGGAGCGACTGCCGGGCGTCGGCGCTGAACACCACGGCCCCATCGGGCTGCGATCGAAGCGCTCCGGTCGAACCGAGGTACAGGCCGTCGAGCAGTGCTCCGAGGAACAACAAGAGCAGGGTGAGGAGCGTCAGGGCGCCTCCGGCGACGGCGAAGCGGCCCGGCTTTCGGATCAGTTCGATCAGGGCAAGGCGCATTACAGGCTGCTCCCGGAGTCGACCGTGGCCCGGATGGGATCGATCCGAAGGACCCGACGCACCGACGTGAGACCACCCAGGAGCGCGAGCACCGACAGCAGCGCCACGGTGCGGATCACGGTTGCGGGGTCGAGCGTCGCGTCGATGGCACCGCCGGTCGTCGCCGCGCCGACGGCCAGGGTGAGCCCGAGTCCGATGAGGACACCGATCGCCATGACGATCACGATCTGGACCAGGAGGTTCTTGACGAGGTAGGAGGCCGGGGCGCCGATTGCCCGGAGCAGGGTGAGGGGCTTGGACTTCTGGACGGTGAGGATGAGGAAGAAGAACCCCACGACCAGGACGACGACCATGAAGGCCAGCGCCAGGATGATGGCGAACGAACTGTTGACGCCCTGGACCCCAGGATTGCCGTCGACGGCCTGCTGACGGGTCACGGCCTCGATGCCGGGAACGGCCTCGGTGATCCGGGCGGCGAGGTCGGCCGGGTCGACGCCATCGGTCGGGGCGACGGCGATCAGCGACGGCAGCACGGTCGAGTCGGGTTGGACGTGCCGGCGGGAGGCCTCGTAGGTGTCGAACGACACGAAGACGGTGGCCTGAACGCTCCACTGCAGGTTCTCGGCCAATCCGACGATCGTGATCGCCGTGTCGGGCTCGTCGGGGTCGCTGGTCGCGGTGCCCACCACCTCGATCACGTCGCCGATGTCGAAGCCGTCTCCGGCGTCGGCCGCCGACGCCACCCCCTCGAACGGCCCCTCCGGAAGACGGCCCTCGATCAGGGTGGTCGGCTCACCGAGACCGCCCAGTTCATAGCCGAAGATCGCGGCGTCGCGGCGCTCGCCTCCGGCCTGGACCGTGAACGTGTTCTCGCCGATCCGTCCGGTGCGTCCGACGCCGTCGACCTGGGCGATCTGCTCGGGCTGTCCGGGGAAGATCAGGCTGGCCTCGACGTTGGTCCGGGCCTGGTCGCCGAATGCGAGGATGGGAGCGTTCTGGTTGTCGATGGCGCCGATGAAGCTGGTGACGAGTCCACCGAACAACGCCTGCTGGAAGAGGATCAGGAACACGAGCAGGCCGATCGCCGACGACAACAGGGCGAAGCGCAGTTTCGCTCGAAGGAGTTCCCGCAGGGCCAGATGCACGGTCGCCGAGGGTATCCAACGGGTCCGACGAAAAGGGGGTCGGGGCGTAAGGGAAATCCCGGTCTCGTTCGATGCACCGTCGCCCCAGCCTGCGCAGCCGACGCGGGCGTTGATGTCGGCTTTATCCTCGATGGGGTTCACTGGTCTTCGGTGCGCGCCGTGGCGCGTCGTATGCACCATGCTTGAGCCCGAGTCGGCGCCCCCGTCCTCGGCAACGAAAGTGGCAGATGCCCGTCGAGACCGTCAATCTGTTCCTCGCCATCCTGTTCGTCGGTGCCATGGCCGTGAACATCGCCGCGCTCGTTCTCGGGGTCGTCCGGTTGACGACGGGTTCGCTCCCGGCGGCAGTGCGAAGCTTGATCGACGAGATCCGACCCCTGGCCCTGGTGATGGCCTGGATCGCACCGACCACCGCCATGCTCGGCAGCCTCTACTATTCCGAGGTCGCAGGATTCGACCCCTGCCAGCTCTGCTGGGTGCAGCGTTTCTTCATGTACCCGTCGTCGATCGTCCTCGGACTCGCACTCCTGATCAAGAAGCCGAATCTGGCATGGCTGGCGTTCGGTCTCTCGGTGATCGGGATCGGCGTGTCCACCTATCACCGCATCGAACAGCAATACCCGAACCTGTTCGCCTCCTCGTGTGATCCCCTCAACCCGTGCTCGGGTCGCTGGGTCAACACGTGGGGGTTCGTGACCATCCCGACGATGGCGTTCGCAGCGTTCGGTCTGGTTCTCGTCTTCGTCCCACTAGCGTTGCTTCGCCCCAAGGAGGCCACACCATGACCACCACCACGAAGAGCTACAACTCGCAGCAGTCGAGCAACAAGGGCTTCATCCTCGCCATCGTGGCGATCTGCATCCTGGGAGCGGCCGCCGTTGCGATCGTTGCGACCTCGGGTGCGGGATCGTCCGACCCCGACTCGGTGGTCCAGACCGCACCGGTCAGCATCGAGGGCGACGCCCTCCCACAGATGCCCGAAGTCGGTGGGTTGACCACGGCGGCCAACGACGAGGCTGTCGGCATGGTCGCACCGAAGCTCGTCGGCACCGACTTCGAGGGCAACGAGGTGGTCATCGAGGCCGACGGGCGCTCCAAGGCCGTCTACTTCCTGGCCCACTGGTGTGTTCACTGCCAGGCCGAGGCCCCGCGAGTGCAGGCGCTGATCGACGCAGGCTCGCAGCCCGAGGGCATGGACGTCTACGCCGTGTCGACCTCGGTGAGCGCCGGCCGGGGCAACTATCCGGCCAGCAAGTGGCTCGAGACGGGGGTCGGCTGGACCTCTCCGATCATGCGAGACACCGAGTCCGGTGAGGCGCTGGTCAGCTATGGCGCCGGTGGCTTCCCCTTCGTCGTCTACCTCGACGGCAACAACACGGTGCTGGCCCGCTCGAGCGGTGAACTCGACGAAGCCGCAATCGCCGCAGCCTGGCAGCTGACGGCGAGCGGTGTCGCCTCCTGATCCGGCGTCGGCCCGGGTCGACGGTTGTGGGTGACCACCCGAACGGCGAAGATGGTCCGATGAGCGATCTCGACACCGACCTGATCACCGAGGAGCGCGTCGATCGTCAGACCACCGACGCAGGCGACCACGACCGTTTCGCCCACTACGTGAAGAAGAACAAGATCCTGCCGAGCACGATCGAGGGAACACCGTTGGAGGCGTTGTGCGGCAAGAAGTGGATTCCCAGCCGTGACCCGCAACGTTTCCCCGTCTGTCCGACCTGCAAGGAGATCTACGAACAGCTGAAGGACCCGAAGAAACCCAAGGCGTAGCCGGGGGATCCACGGCGGTGTCGGGCCGTCCCGGTCGCCCAGCGCTCGCTCAGTCGGCGAAACCGTTGGGGTGTTTCGACTGCCAATGCCAGGCATCTCGGAGCATCGATTCCAGGCTGCGGTCGGCGCGCCACTCGAGCACCTCCTGGGCCCGGCGCGGATCGGCCAGTGACGTGGCGATGTCGCCGGTCCGACGGGGCTGCACCCGGTGGGGTACCGGCCGCCCACTGATCTCGGCGGCTGTCCGGATGATGTCGAGGACCGACGCGCCCTTGCCGGTCCCCAGGTTGTAGTGGGCGCAGCCCGGTTCGAGGTGCTCGAGTGCGGCGAGGTGGCCCAGGGCCAGGTCGACGACGTGGATGTAGTCGCGGACACCGGTGCCGTCGGGAGTGTCGTAGTCGTCGCCGTAGACCGCGACCTCGGGGTGGCGACCGACGGCGACCTGCATCACGAACGGGACGAGGTTGTTCGGGACGCCGGCCGGGTCTTCCCCGAGATCGCCCGACGGGTGTGCGCCGACCGGATTGAAGTACCGCAGCATCGTCATGCGCCAGCGGTCGTCACTGGCCGCGAGATCGTCGCAGATCTGCTCGATCATCAGCTTGGTCCGGCCGTACGGGTTGGTGGCGCCGGTCGGTGCGGACTCGGGAATGGGCAGGATCTCGGGGTCGCCGTAGACCGTGGCCGACGACGAGAACACGAAGTCGAACACCTCGTGTTCGGCCATGGCATCGAGCAGGTTCATGGTCGAGCCGAGATTGGTCCGGTAGTACCGCAGCGGCTGCTGCCACGACTCGCCGACGGCTTTCAACCCGGCGAAGTGCACGACGGCGTCGATGGCGTGGCCGTCGAAGACGGCCCGCGTGGCCGCGGCATCGGTCAGGTCGGCCTCGATCAGCGTGACGTCGTGCCCCGAGAGACGCCGGACGGCGTCGACCGCCCGTGGGGAACTGTTCGAGAAGTCATCGACGATGACCACCTCGAAGCCCCGATCGAGCAGGGCGATGGACGTGTGGCTGCCGATGTAGCCGGCGCCCCCGGTGACCAGAATCGTTCGTGACACGAGGCTTCCTTTCGACACGGGTCATCCATCGGCCTGGGCCCGCGATTGCGGAGTGTTCGACGATCTGACGATACGGGTCGGCCGGCCCGAAGGGTGCCACGGCTACGATCGACCCCGAAACCGATGGCGTTGCGCGCAGGGAGGCATCATGACTCGATCGAAACCGGGCCGGGGTCGAACCACGTCGGCCGGTGCCTCGTCATCGGCACGTTCGGGTTCGGGTCGCACCACGCCCCGCACCGCCCCGAGCGAACCCGACATCCCTCCGCTCTACAAGCGGCGACCGGGGACGTTCTTCTTCATGCTGATCGCCGTGATCGCCATGGTGTTGTCGATGATGGTCGGCATCATCGATGCCGTCATCTGATCTCGGCGGATGAACCGAACCGATCGACGCGATTCGGGAGCAATGCTCATCGGCGCGGGTGGGTAATCGCGGCTCGTTCTGCCATCCTGGGAGTATCCGCTTTCTGTGGTGGACCTTGTCCGAGGAGTCACATGACGTTCAAGACCGGCGACCGCGTCGTCTACCCCCATCATGGGGCCGCCATCATCGAAAAGACCGAGACCATCGAGATCAACGGCGAGAAGAAGAAGTACTTCGTTCTCAAGACCGCGCACGACGAACTGACGGTCCGCGTGCCCGTCGATCGCGTCGACGACGTGGGAATGCGACCACCGATCAGTCTCGAAGACGTCGAGGACCTCTTCGTGCTGCTGGCCAAGAAGGACGTGCGTGAGCCGGCCAACTGGTCCCGCCGCTTCAAGAACCATCAGGAGAAGCTGAAGTCCGGTGACGTCTATCAGGTCGCCGAAGTGGTTCGGAACCTGGCCCTGCGCGATGCGGCCAAGGGCCTCTCGGCCGGCGAGAAGAACATGTATTCCAAAGCTCGCAAGGTCCTCGTCTCGGAACTCTCGTTTGCTCTCGATGTCTCCGAGGACGCAGCCATGGAGCAGGTCGAGGCCCAACTGGTCTGAGCGGGCTCCGGCTCGGACTCAGTCGAATCCCAGCAACTCGAACATCGCCGTGGGGATCGACCGGTCGCCACGGCGAAGTCGCGCCGCCCGTTCGACGTTGACCGCGTCGAATTCCCGGTTGACCCAGTCGTCCCATGGCCCGGCGGGCAGGGCCGACACGTCGCCGTCGACCCGGTCGACGGCACGGAGGTAGCCGATCAGGTCGTCGAGATCGGCGCGGCCGCCCGGTGCGCCGTGTCCCGGCACCACGGTGACGGCGACCTGGGAAAGCCACTGCAGGGTGTCGGCCCATGCGGCCGGATCGCCGTCGAAGGCCAGGGGCGTCACCCCGAAGCTGGCCAACGCCCCGGCGAACACCACACCGGAGTCGCCGGCCAGCACCGCCAGGTTCATCGGGGATTCGCCCGGGGCCGGCACCACCTGGATCGAGGCGGTCAACCAGGCCGATTCGCTGACGGTGTGGGTGATCGGACGGGTCGTGTAGTCGGGCCCGAAGGACGAGGCCAGGTCGGGCAGGAGTCGCTGCAGGGCGACCGGATTGACCGGCTCGTCGAGCTGGTCGCTGGTGGCATCGCTGCCGTAGTAGGCCGCCGGCCAGAACGAGTTCGTCCCGCCGGAGAACGGAATCCGGCTCGACGTGATCACGATGCGCTTGATCCGCAGCCCGAGCGGCTCGGTGAGCTCGGCGATCTGGGCCTTCACGGATCGGGCATGCTCGGGTGTCGCGGTCGTGTCGATGATCGTGAGACCGTCACCGTCGATGATCAGCCCGACATTGGACCGTCCGAAACCCGTCGCCGGATCGATGAAGGCGTAGACACCCTGGGCGAGCTCGTACTGGATCACGGGTGGCCTTCCGGGGTCGGGCGGGGGGCGGGGTGAGGGCTAGCCTCGACCCCGTGACTGATTATGCGCCACCGCTTCGATCGCTGCAGTTCGTCCTCGACGAGGTCATCGGGATCGACGACATCCTGGCCACCGACCGATTCGCCCACGTCGATGCCGACACGTTGTACCTGGTGCTCGACGAAGTCGGCCGGTTCATGACCGAGGTCGTCGCTCCGACGAGCGTCGACGGTGACGAGACCCCTACCCGCTGGTCCGAGGGTGGCGTGGTGACACCTCCCGAGTCGTTCGTTCGGGCGTACTCGACCTTCGTCGAGGCCGGCTACGGAGCGATTCCGTTCGACCCCGACTTCGGTGGCGGCGGGTTCCCGTGGGTCACCGCCTTGGCGATCCAGGAGATGATGACCAGCGCCAACATGGCCTTTGCCCTGTGTCCGCTCCTGACCCAGGGTGCGATCGATGCCATCGAGCACCACGGCAGCGACGAGCAGAAGGCGCTCTATCTCCCCAAGATGATGACCGGTGAATGGTCGGGCACCATGAACCTGTCCGAACCGCAGGCCGGGTCCGACGTCGGTGCCGTTCAGGTCAAGGCCGAACCGGTCGGCGACGGGAGCTACCGGATCACCGGCCAGAAGATCTGGATCACCTGGGGTGAGCACGATCTGTCCGAGAACATCGTGCACCTCGTGCTGGCCCGCACCCCCGGTGCTCCCCCGGGCACGAAGGGCATCACGATGTTCCTGGTTCCCAAGTATCTTCCCGACGCCGATGGCAACCCGGGCGAGCGCAACGACGTGTCCTGTGTGTCGATCGAGCACAAGCTGGGAATCCACGGGAGCCCGACCTGTGTGATGGCCTATGGCGATGCCGGTGGCGCCATCGGTTGGCCCGTCGGCGACGAGTTCACGGGTATGCGCAACATGTTCACGATGATGAACAACGCCCGGCTCTCGGTGGGGCTCGAAGGGCTGGCGCTGGCGGAGCGGTCCTATCAGATGGGGCTGGCCTATTCCCAGGAGCGCCGCCAGGGCACTTCGATCGGGGCCCCTCGAGGCGTGCAGAGCCCGATCGTGGAACACCCCGACGTGCGCCGCATGTTGATGACCCAGCGGGCCTGGATCGACGCCATGCGCGTGCTGCTCTACACCAACGGGGCCTGTATCGACCGTGCCCGGTCGTTGGCCGATGACGCCGAGCGGGAGGCGGCACGGGAGCTCGCCGACCTGCTCATCCCGATCTCGAAGAGCCTCTGTACCGATGTCGGGGTCGAGCTGACCTCGATCACGATCCAGATCTTCGGTGGCATGGGCTATGTCGAGGAGACCGGCGTCGCCCGCTTCTGGCGCGACAGCCGGATCGCCCCGATCTACGAGGGGACCAACGGGATCCAGGCCGCCGATCTCGTCGGCCGGAAGCTCCCCATGCGAGGCGGAGCCGTGCTGAGCGAACTGCTCGACTCGTTCGACAGCGCCGCGGCTCGACTCGATGTGATCGACGGCATGAGCGACTTCGCCGAGGCGCTCCGTGCGGGTGTCGCCGTGGCCCGAACGGCTGCGACGTGGCTGCTCGAGAATGGGCCGTCCGATCCCAACGCCATGCTCGCCGGTTCGTCGCCCTTCCTGCGGTTGCTGGGCACGGTGGTGTGCGGTGGCTACATGGCCCGGCAGGCGATCGCCGCGTCGGCCAAGACCGACGACCCCGACGGGTTCTACGCGGCCCGGTTGACGACTGCGGCGTTCTTCGGAACCCAGATCCTCCCGACGGCCGCAGGCCTGCTGCCTGCCGTCACCGCCGGCGCGGCCCCGCTGTTCGCCCTGACACCCGAACAGCTGGCCTGATGTCCGTCGTCGTCGGACTGCTCGCGTCGATTCCCTCGCCCTCGTTCAATTCGATCGACATCGGTCCCCTGTCGTTTCGCCTCTACGGGCTGATGATCGCCCTCGGGGTGGTCGCGGCGATCGAGATCTCGAGGCGGCGCTGGGAGGCGATCGGTGGCAACGGCGACGACATCGCCGACCTGGCCAAATGGGGCGTCCCGGCCGGACTGATCGGGGCCAGGCTCTATCACGTCATCACCGACTGGAAGGCCTACCAGGGACGGTGGTTCGACACCGTCAAGATCTGGGAGGGCGGGCTCGGCATCCCCGGTGGCCTGATCCTGGGGGTCGGGGTCGGGGTCTGGTACGCCCGGCGGCGCCAATGGGACGTGCCCCGGCTCGTCGACTGTGTGGTACCGGCCATCCCCGTGGCGCAGGCGATCGGTCGATTGGGGAACTGGTTCAATCAGGAGGTGTTCGGGAAACCGACCGATCTGCCGTGGGCCCTCGAGATCGACGAGCAGTACCGGCCGGCGCGATTTGCCGACGAGCCGACCTTTCATCCGACGTTTCTCTACGAGGCGCTGTTCAACCTCGCACTGGCGTACGCGCTCATCCGGATCGATCGCAGGAAGGTCCTCAAGCCGGGCCAGTTGCTGCCACTGTGGATCGCCGGCTACGGATTCGGCCGCTTCCTGGTCGAGTCGATTCGCATCGACTTCGCCTCGCAGATCCTGGGTATTCGGGTGAACCACTGGGTTTCCGGCGCCGCCGTCGTGATCGGACTCGTGTGGTTCATGGTGATGGGTCGACGCGACGTCGATCCGGCCGACAGCAGCGTCGATGCCGACGACCGCCGTGCACCCCAAGAGGCCGATCATGACGGCGTCGACGAGACCGTCGCGAACGATTCCGACACCGGCGATCCGAGCGAATCGACTCCGTGAGCACCGGCGACGGGCAACGGTGGGACGCCCGCCACTCGAGGGGCGACCGATCGGTGACTCCGGCGCCTCCCGTGGCGCTGTCCGACCTCGGGCTGCTGCCGGGCTCGGGTCGTGCGCTCGACGTCGCCTGCGGTCGTGGTGCGGTGGGCGTGTGGTTGGCCCAGCAGGGCTTGACGGTCACGGGGGTCGATGTCTCGCCGGTTGCCGTCGATGCGGCCCGGGCGCTGGCGGTCGACCACGATGTCGTCGACTCGGCCCGTTTCCACGTGGTCGACCTCGACGAGGGCCTGGGGGTCGAGCCGGGCGCATTCGACGTCGTGGTGTGTCAGCGATTCCGTGATCCGTCGATCTATCGGGCGCTGGCCGACGCCGTCGCTCCCGGCGGGTTGCTGATCGTGACCGTGCTGTCCGTCGTCGGACACCACGGCGAGCCTGGACCGTACCGAGCAGCGCCCGGCGAGCTCGTCGCGGCGTTGGGGCCGATGGTCGACGTCATCGTCGCGTCCGAGGGTTCGGGGCGAGGCCCACGTCGTCGGACGGGGCCGGGTCGGCGTCGAGAGCGGCCCGAACCGGACCTGACCGCCTGCTGACCGACGGCCGCTTCGGAGTCAGGTTGGAGTCAGCGCACGTGTGGTCTCCTGGAGCCATGGAGCGCAATCCGCTCGAGCGAAACGAGACCGAGCCCCTCACCGATGACGATCGCTGGGTCCTCGAAGCTCGGGAACTCTCCGTGCGCTACGGAACCTTCACTGCGGTCGATCGGGTCTCGATCCGCGTCGCCGCCGGCGAGGTCTACGGCCTGCTCGGCCCGAATGGAGCGGGCAAGACCTCGGTGATCCGGGCCCTCACGACGATCGTGCCGGTTGCCGGCGGCTCGGCCACCGTCGACGGTCATCCGTTGACCGACCCGACCGCCGTCCGAGCTTCGATCGGCGTGCTGCCCGAATCCAACGGCTACCCCGGTGCCCAGACGGCACGGTCCTACCTGCGATTCTACGGTCAGCTGTTCGGACTGAGCCGCAACGACGCCGACCGGCGAGCCGATGAGCTCCTCGGGCGGTTTGGTCTGGGCGATCGGCGCGGCTCGATCTCGACCTTCTCGCGGGGTATGCGTCAGCGGCTCGGGCTGGCTCGTGCCCTCATCAACCGGCCGGCCGTGCTGTTCCTCGACGAACCGACGCTCGGGCTCGACCCCGCCGGCAAGGAGGAGATCGTGGCCCATCTGGCCGGAACGGCGGTCGACGACGGCACCGCGGTCGTCCTCTGCAGCCACCTGCTCGACGAGGTGGAACGGGTGTGCGACCGGGTGGCGATCATGCACACCGGTCGAATCGTTGCCGAGGGAACCGTCGACCAGGTCATCACGGCGTCGGCGGTGGCGGGCCGATGCCGGATTCGGGTTGCGCCTGCTGATCTGGGGCGAGTCGACACCGCACTCCGTCGCACCGTTCCCGCGGGGTCGATTCGGTTCGACAATTCCCGTCCCGGCGATCTCGTGCTCGGGCTCGGACCGGCCGAACGTGCGGGTTCGGACGTGATCCGAACCCTGCTCGAGGCCGGTGTCGACGTGCGAGCTTTCGATCTCGAGGGGGCCCGCCTGAGCGATGCCTTCCTGGCCCTCACCGGTGCGGTTCGGACCGGTGCCCGGTCGGCGGGTGGGTCGTGAGCGTCACGATGTCTCGCGGTGGGCCATCGAAGCCCCGCCCCACCTGGGCCATCATCACCAGGGCCGAGCTCGTCGATCTCTGGTTCAGCTCGAAAGGCTTGTCGGTCCTGTTCGGGTTCACCGTGTTGCTGTCGATGCTCGCCTACCTGGCATCGGCCGACGCCGGGATCAACCTGCTCGACGCCCGCGAGTCGGTTGGCATCGTGGTGCAGACCGCGATCGGTCTCGGGACGCTGGCGGCCCTGGTGGTCGGTGCCGATGCCATCTCGGGAGAACGGGAACGGGGGACACTCGAGGCGTTGCTCGTGACGCCGGTTGCCCGTCGCGACATCGTGGTCGGCAAGCTCCTGGCGGCCTCGACCATGTGGATGGCCGCCCTGGCCGTCGCGCTGCCGTTCGTGGCCGTCCTGGCCGACGGACCAGGGGTGGTATTCGATGCGGTGTCCGTCCTCATCGTTGCCGGTGGCCTCGTCGGCGCGGCCCTGACCGCGCTGGGGCTGGCGGTGAGCGCGGTGGCGATGTCGAATCGAACCAGTGTGTCGGCGTCGGTCGCCCTGCTGCTCCTCCTCGCCACCCCGAGCCGGCTC
Organism: uncultured Acidimicrobiales bacterium; assembly: GCA_963700755.1. GTDB lineage: Bacteria > Actinomycetota > Acidimicrobiia > Acidimicrobiales > SZUA-35 > JBBQUN01. The sequence continues at coordinate 135,890 of CAVOYW010000008.1, read as the reverse complement.
CCGGCGATCAAGGCCAACGGGGTCCTCGGCCCCCTCCTGATCAAGGCCAATCCGGTGAGTGCCGGTCTCGAACTCGCGGGCAACGTGCTGGTCAAACAGCAGGCCTGGTCGGATCAGGTGAGCTATCTGCTGTCGCCGATCGTCGCCGCCGTGGTCCTGACGGTCCTCGCCGTCGGTCTGTCCGGCCGTCTCGAACTGGGGGGTGCCCGATGAGTACTCGGCGTTCGTGCGCTCGTTGCCTCTCCGGAGTCGGTCTCGTGGCGTTCCTGTCGGGCATGATCATGATCGTCACGCCGTGGGCCGGTGCCCAGGGCCTCGACGAGACCGTGGTCGTTTCGATCGAACCGGCCACCAGATCGGTCGTGCTCGGTGAGAACCTCGGAGCGACGGTCACCGTCACCAACACCGGCCCGAGTGCGAGCGCACCCTTGGTCGTCCATCTCGACATCACCGACCCGGCGCAGTCGATCTCGGTCGATCCCGAGGACTGGACGCCGACGCTCAGTCGATCGGTCGGAGCCCTCGAACCAGGGGAAGCGACCATGGTCGAATGGGAACTGCAGCCGATCTCGGCCGGGACGTTCATGGCCTACGCGGTCGTGCTGTCGCCGGATCTCGACACGATCTCGGCTTCCGAGGTCCTCGAGATCCGAGTGGTCGACCAACGGAGTCTGAATCCCGGTGGGATCCTCCCGGTCGCCATCGCCGCCCCCGCCATCGTCGGCACTCTCCTGCTCGTCCAGATGCGGCTGGCCCGACGAGGCTGACCGTACCCCCGGTTCCGTCGTCGTCGAATCGCGGCCGATGGCCCGATGTCAGCAACAGTCGTCCACGTGGTCGGCATGGAGTGCTTCGCGACCCTCGCGAACGAGGAAGGCGACGACGCCGAGGGCGGCCACCGGGTCGGCCCACCACCATCCGAACGCGGCGTTGAGCGCCAGACCGGTCAGGACCACCGCCGAGAGGTACACGCAGGCCATGGTCTGCCGGCTGTCGGCCTCGACCGATCGGGCATCCAGATCCCGGCCGACCCGCCGCTTGGCCCGGGCCAGGATCGGCATCACGATCAGCGAAACGATCGTCAGGATGATGCCGATGCCGCTGACCTCGGGTCGTTCCCCCCGGACGAGCGATCGAACCGACTCGATCCCGACGAGCGTGGCGAGGGCCAGGAACGTGACGCCGATGAACCGCAGCGCCCGTTTCTCGACGTGTTCGATCCGTTCGGGCGACCGCTGCTCGGCTCGGAGGCGCCACATCAAGACCGCTGCCGAGGCCGACTCGACGAAGGAATCCACCCCGAACCCGGCGAGCGCCCGGCTGCCGGCCATCGTGGCGGCGGTCATGGCCACGGCACCCTCGGCCAGATTCCACACCACGGTGAAGACGGCGAGCCACCAGGCCCGCCGGAGCAGGGGGGCTCGGTCCGCAGCGATTGGCGCGATCGTCATGGCCGACCGCCGGTCGCCTCGACGGCGGAACGGGGGCCGTCGAGCCTCGGCCGGCCGGCGAACGGGTACCGATCGGTGAGGTCGTTGCGAACATGCCGGCGAATCGGCGCCGCGATGGCCATGGGCCCGAGGCTAGTCCCGGGACCCGACCGGCAGGAACCGACGACTCGCTACCAGCAGATCGAAAAACCGATTGACATCGGCGCTGATCGGCGCGACATATATATGTCATGGGTATCACGATGGATTGGCACGGGCACGAGAAGACGGTCGATGTCGATGACCTGGTCGCGAAGATCGACGCTGCGGTGGCGGGAGGTGCCGTTGCCGTTGCGCTGGCCGATCTCGATCGTTTCGGGGTGCTGAACGAACAACAGGGCCGCGAGGCCGGGGATCGAGTGCTCGCCGTGTGGATCGACACGTTGTGCCGATCGCTCCCGAGCGAGGCGATCGTGGGTCGGCTCGGCGGAGACGAGTTCGCGGTGGCGTTGCCGAACACGTCGATCGAGAACGCGCTGATCCTCCTCGAGGAGGTGCGGTCGCATCTCGAGGAGCATCCCGTCGACGACTGGGTGATCCATGCCACGATCGGCGTTGCTGCCCGGCCCCCGCACGCCGCCGACACCGCCGACCTCTTCCGGTGTGCCGGCGAGGCCCTGGCCCGGGGAAAGCGAGAGGGTGGTGCGAGGGTCGCGCTCTACGTCGAGGAGAAGATGGTGCTCAAGAGCAACTACTACTCGCGGGCTTCTCTGGACCGGCTCTCCAAACTGGCGGGTCGCACGAATCGAACCGAGGCCTCCCTGCTGCGAGAGGCGCTCGACGACCTGATCAAGAAGCTGAGGTAGCAACTCGTCACCGGGGTCGGCACGAATGTCGTCGGGACGGGCCGGCGTCGCTCAGCCGGCCGCTCGTTTGAACGCGTTCGGTGGGAATGCGGCTGCGTCGATGCAACGCTGCGACCAGTCATCGAGCTGGGTGACGATCGAGTCGAGATCCCCGCCCAGTGCGTCGACGATTCCCTGCTCCATGGCATCGGTGCGGGCCTCGATGGCATCGCGCCGGGCTCGGCCTTCGTCGCTCAGCTGATCTCGATCGAGCCAACCGCCGGCCCGGAGACGGTCGGCGCTCGCGGCGATCTGGTCGGTCGTCCAGCCCCGGGTGGCCGAATAGGTGCCGAGCGGCATGCCGAGCCACAGCTCGGTCAGCACGTTCATCTCGATCGGGCCCAGGCCCTCGACGATGCACACGGCATTGTGGCTGTCACCCCGGTGCTCGCGGGCCAATTCACAGCCATGCCAGAGGCGACCCACCGGATCGGTCGGCCACGGCTGGGTCTGGAAGCCGGCGAAGAGGGGGCGAGCGGTCGCGTCGGCGGTACTGACGGCGGAGTACAACGCCTCGGCGACCGAACCGACGTCGGCGTCGCCCAAGGCCTGGGTCAGGCTGGCGATCGTTGCCTCGGTGCGAACGGCCATGAGTCGATCGCGGTCGCAGGCGGCGCGGCCCTGCTCGTAGATGGCACCGATCAACTCCGGTGCGAAGACGGCGAAGGCCGACACCACGACACCGGTGTCGGGTTCACCCAATGCCGATGCTCGGCCCCACACGTAGGACGTCATGAAATCGAGCCCGAGTTCGGCCAGGGCCTCGTTGGTGGTGCGCGACCAGACCGAGTGCATCGCGATCGGTTCGATGGCGTCGCGGAACCGTCGGGCCGGTGAGGCGCCCACCGTGGGAGCGGGGCTGATGCCGGGAGGGCTCGGTTGGAATGCTCCGGCAATGACCTCGTCGTAGCGCATGATCGCACCCTAGTTGGGCAGGAGCGGCGAGGCCGATGCGCTTGGCATCCGACCGTTCCGGTCGGTCATCGGGGGCAGAACGTCCCCGGCCGATCGATCCCCGACAGAGCAACGCACCGGACCTCCTCGAGTTTCGAAGCGACACCAGTGGGTCGCCGCCGTCAGATTTGGAGGCCGCTGGTTGCTCCACCGTCGACGAGAATGTTGGCGCCGGACACGAAGCTGGCCTGGGGACTGGCGATGAACGCGACGACGTTGGCGACCTCTTCGGGCGTTCCCAGTCGTCGGAACGGGTTCTCACGCAGGATCGCCTGCCAGAGCTTGCCGTCGTCGATTCGTGCCTGGTCCCAGGTGCCGCCCGGGAAGATGATGTCGCCGGGTGAGACCACGTTGGCCCGGATGCCGCGCCGGGCGACCTCTCTCGACAGGGACTTGACCATGCTGACCGTCGCCGCCTTCACCGCCGCGTAGGCGGGGATGCGGGGGGCGGCCACGCTGGCGGCCCGGGACCCGATGCACACGATGTTGGCATCGACGTGATCGTCCATTCGTTCCAACGCCGACCGGATGAGTGCATCGGCTCCGATCAGATCGACGGCGCAGGAGGCGTTCCAGTCGGGGCCGGCGGCCGCCGACACGTTCGACACGACGATGTCGAGCCCTTCCATGGTGTCGGCGGCCCACCGGACGAACTCCGCCGGTGCACCGACGACACCCATGTCGGCCGTCTTGTAGTGGATCTCGCCGTGGCCGGCGAGCTGCTCGGCCGCCGCCTGCAGCCCGTCCATGTCCCGCGCGCAGATCGCGACGCGGGCCCCTTCGTCGAGGAACGTCCGGGCGATCGCTCGGCCAATGCCTCTGCTCCCTCCGGTGACAATGACTCGTTTCCCCGTCAGACCAAGATCCATGTCCGCAACCTAGACGCTGCCGACTCGGCGTCCAGCGGTTGGAACCCGGCCGGCTCGACCAGGAAGGCCGCAAGGTCTCGAACTCGCTCGAGCGCCCTCTGCGCAACGCGCCGACGAGCGCCTCCCGAACCAGGTCGTCCGCGTCGACCGATCGGTCCATGACGGCCGCGGTAAGATCAAGGCACACCGACATCACCAGGAGGTTCCGCCATGTCCGCCCCTCCCCGATTGCCTGGCACCGTGGCCTGGGTCGACCTGTCGACCCCCGATCCGGACGCAGCCGCCGCGTTCTACACCGGCCTGCTCGGCTGGCAGATCGACGCCGAGGACACACCGATGGGTCGCTACGTCATCGGTCTGGTCGACGGTCAACCGGCGGCCGGCATGATGGCGCCGGCGCCCGAAGCGGCGGATGCGCCGCCGGCCTGGAACGTGTACGTGTCGGTCGCCGACATCGACGCGACCTGGGCGCAGGCGCTCGACGCGGGCGCGACTGCGTTGCAGCCGCCCATGGAGGTCCCGGGCGGCGACCGAATCGCCGCGCTCGCCGATCCGGCTGGGGCCGTGGTCGGGCTGATGCAGCCGACACCGGAGGGCTCGATGATCGTGGACGCCACGGGTGCGGTCGCGTGGATCGAGACGGACAGCCGTGACCGGGCGACGAGCCGGCGTTTCTACGAGCAGCTCTTCGGCTGGACCGCCCGCGACGACGCCGACGCCGACTACACCGTCTTCGGCCAGGGCGGCACCGACGTGGCCGGACTCATGGACATGCCGCCGGGGGTGCCCGACGAGGTGCCGTCGTACTGGCTCGTGTACTTCGCCGTCGACGACGTCGATGCGGCGGTTGCCCGCGCCCGGGAACTCGGGGGAACGGCGGCCACCGAGACGATGACGGGGGGCGACATGCGCTTCGCCGTCTTGGAGGACCCGCTCGGCGCCGTGTTCGCCGTCCTCGAGCAGACCGCCTGACCGGACCGTTCAGACTGACACCTCGTCAACCGGCCGATGCCGACCAGCAGGCTCCCGTGCCCGGTTGTGATCGACTCCATGGTTGATATCTTCGCAGTTGTGCAGGTATCGACCCCACCCAGCTCCGCGTCCTCCACCCCGACACCGTCCACCCAGGCCGACCGTTCGGGCCGGGGCTGCGCCGTCGATCGGGTCGTCACGGTCGCCCCCCGGCTCATCGAGGTCGATGTCGCGGTCGATCTGGCCGAGATGTTCCGGTTGCTCGGCGATCCGACGCGGGTTCGCATCCTCTTCGCCCTGCTCGAAGCCGGCGAACTGCGTGTCTGCGACATTGCCGAGGTGGTCGAGACGTCCGACACGAAGGTGTCGCAGGCGATGCGGCTCCTGCGCAACGCCGGGATCGTGCGGAACCGTCGCGATGGCCGCCACATCCACTACCGACTCGACGACGACCACGTACGACAGCTGCTCGATCTCTCCCGCACACACCTCTCCCATCGCAGCGAGGCCGGCTGATGGGTGACGACCACGATCATGGAACCGGGCTTGCCCGGGCCGGAGAGCGCCACCGTGGCCGTCTTGCTGCGGCATTCGTGGTCATCTTCACCTTCTTCATCGTCGAGGCGGTGGCCGGGTTCGCGACCAACTCGCTGGCCCTCCTGTCCGACGCCGGGCACATGCTGACCGACGTCATCGGCATCGGGCATGGCGCTCGCCGCCATCCAGTTGGCCTCCCGGTTCGAGACCCGTCGAGCTGCGCGGTCGATCATCCCACACCTTCGGTCTCTACCGACTCGAGATCCTGGCCGCGTTCGTGAACGCACTGCTGCTGTTCGGCGTGGCCATCTGGGTGGTGATCGAGGCCGTCCGCCGACTTCGCGACGAGCCCGAGGTGCTGGGCGTCCCGATGCTCGATCGTTGCGACCCTCGGACTGCGTCGTCAACCTGGTGGCGTTCGTGCTGCTCCGAGAGGGTTCGAAGGAGTCGCTGAACGTCGAGGGCGCCTATCTCGAGGTGTTGGCCGACACGATCGGTTCCGTCGGCGTGATCATCGCCGCCGTCCTGCTCGAGGTGTTCGGTTGGTCCTGGGTCGACCCGGTCATGCGGTGCCGGGATCGGGCTCTGGATCCTGCCCCGCACTGCACGCCTGGGCCGGAGGTCGGTACGCATCCTCCTGCAGTCGGCGCCCGACCGTGTCGACCTCGATGCCCTCGCCGTCGATCTCGCCGCCATCGACGGCGTGGTCGACGTGCACGATCTGCACGTGTGGACCCTCACCTCCGAGATGGACGCCGCGTCGGCACACCTGATGACCGGAGCCGACGAAGATGCCCACGCCGTGCTCGACCAGGCCGCGTCAGACTCCTCGCGAACGGGCTACGGCATCGACGCACGGCACCTTCCAGGTCGAACCCGACTCCCACATCGGTTGCCACGAGATCGCCTGGTGAGCCGTCACCGGCCGGCGAGGTCACGAAAGAAGTAGAACGCTCGCTCACCGGTGTCGGGATCCATCATCGAGAACCCGTGTCGGAAATAGAACCGCTGTGCGTCGACGTCGCCCTCGTCGACGTTGATCTCGATGGCGTCGATCCCGTTCGCCGCGGCCATCCAGAACAGGTGGTCCACGAGGATCGAGCCGATGCCCTGCCCTCGCCGGTCGGGGCGCACGTAGAGCTCGTCGAGCGTGGCGACCTTGCCGTCGTACCAGACGCTCGGCCGCACGGTGACGAGCGCGAGGGCGACGGCGGGGTCACCGACCAGGAGCGCGGACAACTCGGTCGATCCGAGCAGCTCGCGCAGTCGAGACGCCAGGACGACGGGGCCCGGGGAGGGCGAGTCGAACTCGGTGTTGAAGTCGTGGAGCAAACCGGCCACCTCGTCGGCCTCGTCGACCGTGGCCGCTCGAACGGATCGTGAGTCGGGAGCCATGGATCGAAGCGTAGCGAGATCGTCTGCGCCACTCAGAGCGTCAGCGCCTCGGGGTCGAGTCGGAGCGGAGAGCGGGGCAGCGCCGCCGGCACGAATCGGTCGACGAGGTCGGCGGCGGTCACCGGCTCGCCGATATCGGCGAGTCCCAGGGTCGCGGCCAGATATCCGAGGACGTTCGCCGGCGACTCGCCCAACGCCATCCGGTCGGCGAGCGTGACGGCGCCGTCTCGCTTGGCCAGGCGGTCGCCCGACGGTGACAGCACGAGCGGTACATGCGCATAGGATGGCGGCGCGAGGTCGAGGACCCGAGCCACTTCGATCTGACGTGGTGTGGAACTCAGCAGATCATCGGCCCGGACCACCAACTCGATCCCGCTGTCGAGGTCGTCGACCACCACGACCAGGTTGTAGGCCGGAGTCCCGTCGTTTCGCTGGATCACGAGGTCGTCGAGCCCTTCGGCGCTCGGCCCACAGATCACGTCGTCGAACCAGACCGTGCGTTCATCGGTGCGGAGTCGCAGTGCCGGCGGCCGGCCCGAGTCCTCGAGTTCGCGACGCCGTCGACTCGACAGGTTGCGGCAGATCCCGGGATATCGAGTGCCATCTCGCCCGCCGTTCGGGGCCTGGACGGCTTCGCGGATCTCGCGGCGGGTGCAGTAGCAGGGGTATGCCCGGTCGTCGGCAACGAGCCGGGCGATGATGTGCCGATACCTGTCGAGCCGCTCGCTCTGTCGAACTGCGGCGCCGTCCCAGTCGAGTCCGAGCAGCGCGAGGTCACGGGCCTGGGTGTCATAGCTCTCGACCCGCACGCTGGTGGTGTCGAGGTCCTCGAACCGAAGGAGGAATCGGCTGTCGTCGGAGCGAGCGAACAACCAGGCCACGAGCGCCGTCCGCAGGTTGCCCAGGTGGAGATCGCCCGTGGGACTCGGCGCGAACCGTCCGACGGGCACGTCAGTCCTCGGGCAGCAGGGGTCGGGGGCTGGTCGGCCGGGCGGTGACCCGGAACCGCAGTGGTGTCTCGTTGAACTCCTCGAGGCCGTGTGCGATCCACCCGACCGTGCGGGCGATGGCGAACAGGTCTCCGGCACCGGGGCCCATGTCGGCCAGCCAGGTCAGGGCCCCCAGGGCGAAGTCGACGTTCGGGGGAGCGTCGAGCCGTTGGGTGATGAGGTCACGGGTTGCGAGCACGGTGCCGAGTCGGTCGTCGTCGGCCCAACCGACTCGGACCAGGTCGAGCAGGGCTGCTTCCCGTGGGTCGCACTCCCGGTAGACCTTGTGGCCGACCCCGGGCATCGAGGCGCCATCGGCGAGCAGCCGGCCGAAGGCGGCCTCGGGTCCGACGTCGTCGGCAACGGCGAAGAACCGGTTGACGGCGCCGCTGGCTGCGCCGTGCAGGACACCGCCCATGGCTCCGAGACCGGTCGACACCAACGAGTACGGGTCGGCCCGAACCGACGCCGCGACCCGAACGGCGAAGGTGGAGGCAGCCAGGTCGTGGTCGGCCAGCAGGACCAGAGCCGCATTGAGCGCCTGGCGCCGCGCCAGCGAGCCCGAATCGGGGGCGAGCGCCAGCCACAACTGGTCGGCCAGCCGATCGTGGGGACCGATGTGTTGCTTGGGCAGTGCCGCGACCATGCCCATCACCATCCGCCGACCGGCGGCCACCACGGCGGCCGGCGTCAGATCGTGTCGCAGTCGGTCGCCTGCCGACAGCGTGGCCACACTGACCCGGAGCCGGTCGAGCAGTGGGGTGTCGGGCGGAAGCGCCGACTGCATGGCGCGAAGCTGGGTGATGTCGGCGAAGGCCAGGTCCCAGGGGCCGTCGTCGGCCCAGACGAGGTCGGCCACCGCCTCGAACGACAACGAACGGGCCACCAGGTCCACGACGGGGATGCCCCGATAGGTGTGACCGCGGTCGTCGACGGTCGTGATCGACGAGGCGATCAGCGTGCCGACCTCACCCGGCACGCTGCGATGTCGCCGTGAGCGCAGACCATCGACGTCGGCCGGATGGAAGAGGCTGGTCTTGCCGTCGAGCGACATCGTGCGCTCGAGCACCCCCCGACTCACATAGGCGTAGAGCGTCTGTCGTTTGATCCCGAGGCGGGCTGCGGCTTCGACGGCGGTCAGGAGGCGGGTCTCGTCCATCGAGGTTGATGGTAGCTCCTGATCAATGTCCTGTGCAGTAGTTGATCAACATTGATCAGGCTCTGACCCAGGCCCCTCCGCTCGTGTAGCGACGGAGGCCGATGGCGAACGTCACCGTGGCCAGGGTCGCGAAAGTCGCGGTCGCCCCGGCAAAACCGATCGCGAGGCGGGGGTCGAACTCGTCGATCAGCCGGGCCGGGACGGCGGCGACGAAGCCGGCGGGAACGGCGCTGTAGAGCAGGACCTTGAACGCTCCGGAGAACACGTCGACCGGGTAGGACGAGAACACCAGGATGGAGTGGAAGCCCAGTTCACTGGCCTCGTTGCGTCCGGCGAAGAAGGCCAGGGAGCCCATCAGCACCAGGAAGCTCCCCAGCAGCAGCGACGAGACGACGACCCCCGCTCCGAAGAGTGCGGCGCGAGTCGGCGACGGATTCCCGGCGGTGGCGAACAGCACCAGACCGAACACCAGATCCCCCAGTCCGATCGGTTGGATCTTGCGCAGGAGCAGATGCGGGAGCGGTCGGACGGGAAGGGCCAGGGCGGCGTCGAGCCCCCCGTCGGCGACGAGCTGCCCGATATTGCGCACGTTGTGGAACAGGCCGAGCACGACGCCGCCCGAGGTGGTCAGCACGGCCAGGAGCAGCATGACCCGCTCGCTGTCCCAGCCGCGGATTGCTCCGACCTCGCGGAAGAACAGCAGCCAGAACACGACCCACATGCAGTCGTTGACGAACATGATCGTGATCTGGGTCCACAGTCCCCGGCGGTTGGCCAGGGCCTCGCGCCCGGCCGTTGCGAAGGTGACCCGTAGGCCCCGGACGGTCATGCGGTCCCGCCGATCAGCCGTCGCTGACCGGCCGCGAACAGTCGGTCGGCCATCAGTCCGATCACGAGCAACCATCCGACCTGGATCGCCAGCAACTCCGGTTCGACATGCCCCGACGCCAGACGGGCCGGGGCGTAGGCCATGGCCATGAAGGGCAGCCACCGGCAGACCGTCTCGAGCGCGTCGGGCAGCACCTCGAGCGGGAGCAGCATCCCACCGGAGACGAATACGAGCTTCTGGTAGAGGAACCACGTCCCCGTGGTGTCGCGCACCCAGAAGGCCGATGCGGCGAAGGCGTGTTGGGTGACGAGGTTGAGTAGGAGCGCGAGGAGGACGCCGGGAACGGCGAGGGCGAGGGCCGGAATGGAGGGCGGCCTGCCACCGGACACCAGGGCCAGGACCGAACCGGCGCAGACGCAGGCCGCGAGCCGCGGCAGCATCGCCCCGGTCTGGGTGCCGATCCGCACCGGCAGGGGCGAGACGGGCCGCAGGAGCTCGACGGCGAAGGTGTCGTTGGTGATGTCGTTGCCGATGTCCTCGATCAGGCGCATCGGCAGGGGAATCGTGACCGACTCGGACGTGGCGATGTACCACACCAACGCCGTTGCCGAATAGCCGGCCACGGTGCCGTCGTTGGCCTCGGCGGCGGCCTTCCACAGCTCCGACAGCACGGCCGTCACCACGACGTAGAAGAAGGCCGTGACCGCCAGACCTCCCCGTGACGTGACCGCCCTGGAGGACGACTGCGCCGCTGACCGCCGGGCCGCGGCGACCGTGCTCACGATCCCGTCCCATCGGGCGCAGGAACCGATTCGTAGATGTCGGCGATGACCCGCTCGAGGGACGGTTCCCGTTGCCCCTCGTCCGATCGGATGAGTCGACGCATGGCGGTGACGGCGTCGTCGAAGATGATCGTGCCGTGGTTCACCACGATCGCTCGGTCGGCAACGTGCTCGATGTCGGCGACGTCGTGACTCGTGAGCAGGATCGTCGTGCCCTGCTCCTCGTTGAGCCGCACGAGCAGTTCACGAAAGCGCTGCTTGCCGACCAGGTCGAGTCCGATCGTCGGTTCGTCGAGGAACAGGACCGACGGCTCGTGCAGCAGGCAGGCGGAGAGCTCGCACCGCATCCGCTGCCCGAGTGAGAGGGTCCGCACCGGCTGGTCGAACAGCTCGCCGGCATCGAACAGGTCGCCGAGTTCGGCGATCCGTCGGTCGGCCCCCGGATCGTCGAGATCGAAGATCGCGGCCAGCATCCGGAAGGACGCCCGTGGCGTGAGTTCGTGCCACAGCTGGGATCGCTGGCCGAACAGGGAGCCGATGGACCGGGCGAGGTCCATACGTTGCTCCCAGGGCACGAGGCCGAGGACCGTGGCCGATCCCGATGTCGGCCTGAGGATGCCGGTGAGCATCTTGATCGACGTCGACTTGCCGGCGCCGTTCGGCCCGATGAAGGCCAGGCGTTCGCCGGGCTCGACCCGGAAGGTGAGGCCCCGAACGGCCTCGATCGTGCGACGCTGCCGGCGTCGACCGGTCACGAAGGTGCGACCGAGGTCGGCCGCGACGATTGCGGCGGGATCCGAGGCGGCATCGATGGATCGGACGCGACGGGGCATGGCGTGCATTGTGAACGCAACGAGGGCCCTTGTCGCCCCGATTGTGGCCGCCCGATCAGTCGAGGCGGGTGATCTCGATCCCGGTGAACTCGAGTCCGGGGGTGCCATCGGCAACGACTCGGACCTCGACCACCGGCTCCCGGCCGAGCGGGGCATCGGTGGTCTCCCACTCGATCACGAGTTCGCCGGCCTGACCGTCGGTGCCGGCGAGCGGCCCGGTTTGGGTGATCTCGGGAGCACCACCGAGTTCGCGGGTGAACCCGAGTTCCCAGTCGGCGACCGGTCCGGTTCCGGGTGCCCGGTAACGCAGACGGGCCTGATACGAACCGTTGGACACGGCGGGGTAGGGCCCGAAGGCGAGGAACCCGGGAGTCTCGCCACCGGTGATGGTGCAAGTCGACTCGTCGAGGGTCCCCACCTGGGTCGACAACTGGCAGCCGGTCCAGTCGACCGTGTTCGGTGAGTCGAACGGCTCCATGTCGAGCCCATCGGGCCCGTAATCCCACACGGTGAAGCGGCCGCACTCCACGATCTGGATCGGGGGGCCGTTCAGGAATTCGATTCGATCGAGATCGAGCACCCACCACGGGACGATCGAGCTGATCGCGATGAAGTCGTAGCGGTCGGCGTAGGACTCCTCGCTCACGTTGATGCGCTCGCCCCGATTCAGCGGGCTGTAGGTGGCCATCACCACGTCGGGATCATCCAGGTAGACGCTGAGGTCTCGGGCATCCCAATACGACGCGACCCCGTGGATCGAGCCGGTCCTCGCCAAGGCATCGTGCAGGCACTGCATGCCCGGTGGTTGGCGGTCGAGGTCGATGTCGGGCAGCGTCGGTACCAGCATGGCCCCGAGCACGACGATCGGAAGCGCCAGCGCAGCCGTGGTGCGGCGATCCAGTGTCGGCGGAACGACGACCGCGGCCAGGAGCAGGATGGGGAGGAAGAAGACCGTCATCGAGTAGCGAGGTCCGGGTTCGACCGCTCCGCTGAGCATGATCTGCGCCGCAAACGTGACGATCGCGGTCGCGGGGACGAACACGGCCAGGAAGCGGCTGGCGTCGGACTGGAGGCGCTGGTCGCCGACCAACGAACGGCAACGGAGGAACGAAACGACGACGGCGACGAACGAGACCACGACCAGGACCTGGATCCACCAGCCGTCGTCGATGGCGTTGGACAACGCCTCGTACAGGCCCCGGAGGCCGGCACGGGGTGACGTTGCCGACAGGGCGAGGTCGTAGGTGCTCTCCTTGGTGCGCACCAGATCCCGGAGGGGAAGCACGGCCGTGGTGACCACGACGTGTGCCCCGATCCACACCAGCGCACGCCGGCGATGGGCGTGCCAGCCCCAGACCAGCATGGCGAGTGCAGCGGGCGCGTGGAACCAGACGGCGATGATGCGGTCGGAACCGACGAGCAGGGCGCTCAGGACCAGCGACAGGGCGAGCCATTGGTTGGCCCGATCGCCGCGCGTGTACTTGAGGGCGAACGCGATCAGCCACAGGGTGAAGGCGAACGTGCCGAAGTGCACGAACGGGGTGGCCAGGTACGTGAAGGGCCGGATGCTGCCCAGGCCCCCGAGCACGACCAGCGATGCCGCGGCGGCCGTCGCGAGTCGCTGGGGTCGACCGGCCACGGTCTTGGCGATCGAAGCCGCACCGAGGACGGCCACACCGAACTGGGCCACGGCGACGATGGCCAGTCGGACGGCCTCGGTCGAGCCGACGGGCTCTGCGATCCAGTAGAAGAGCCAGTCGGGGAAGAAATAGGGCGAATAGGGCAGGTACCAGTCCGAGATGGATCCACCGTTGTGGAGGTCTTCGTAGAGCTCGGGGAGGAGCAGCATGTCGGCGTTGGTGAGGAGCCACTGGTTGACGCCGGTCGTGACGTGGAACAGCGCGGCCGAGGCGATGACCGAGAAGAGGGCGATCCACTCGACGACGGCTCGAAGCGTCGACGTCGTTGCGGTGCGCTCGACCTCGGTTGGATTCTCGATTTGCATCAGGGAGTGTTTACCCGCTCTGGTCCTTCATTGATGGCCACCGATTCCGATCTCCCTCGGGCCGACCTCGTCGCGGCGGCAGCCGAGATCGCCGATCGGCTGCTGTTCGCGGCGGCCGCCGACGTCGAACGAACGGGCCGGGTCCCGGCCGGGCACTTCGAGGCCCTGGCCCGGGCCGGACTGTTCGGTGCCGTGTGGTCGTCGGATTTCCCGCTCGTCGCCGAGGCGCTGGCATCGGGCTGTCTCACGACCACCTTCGTCTGGATGCAGCACCATGGCCTCGTGCGCCGACTGGGATCGGTGCCCCACGATCGGGCGCTCGACGGATGGCAGGAGGCGTTCGAGTCCGGGCACCGGCGGGCCGGCATCGTGCAGGCCGGGTTGCTGGCCGGCCGTCCGGTCCTGACGGCGACGCCGGTCGACGGCGGGTGGCGCCTCGACGGTCGATCACCCTGGTGCACCGGCTGGGGCATGATCGACACCGTGCTGCTGGCGGCCCGGTTGCACGATGACGACGAGCAGGTCGTGTGGCTGGCCATGGACGCACGGGACCAACCCGGCCTCTCGGTCGAACGGCTACGGCTGCAGGCCGTCGATGCCACGGCAACGGTGGCGCTGCGGTTCGGCGGCGTGTTCGTGCCCGCCGAACGTGGGCTCGGCGTCGATCCCCTGGCGGTGGTCGGTCACGCCGCCGGCCGGGGGCTGCGCCCCAACGGCTCGCTGGCGCTCGGTCTTGCCCGCCGTTGCGATCGGCTGCTGGCCGGGATCCCCGGCGCAGCCGGGGTCGGGCTCGACCGACGGCTCGACGAGGTCCGATCCCGCCTCGACGGCGCGAACGATGCCGAACTCCCGGCTGCCCGAGCCGCAGCATGCCGCCTGGCCATCGATGCGGCCACCGCACTGGTGGCAGCCACCGGCGCGGGCGCCGCCATGGCCGGGTCGACGGCCGAGCGACTGATGCGCGAAGCGACCTTCCTGCTGGTGTTCGGGTCGCGCCCCAGCATCAAGGCCGCGCTCCTGGCCGAGTTCGGTGACCACGGTTCCTGAGTCGCCGGTCAGGGGCGAGCCGCCGGGCAGGTGTTGGAGCGACACGGCGGTGTCGAGCGCATGAGGTCGGCTTCGTAGCGGACGCCTCGGAGCCCGTCGCGGAGCGGGGTTCGATCGGGGCCGAGCGAGCTCCGGCGAACTCGACCGGGTCCGGTTTCGGGCGTTTCGGCCGGTCCGGGTGAACCAGGAGCCGGTTCGCCCACCCCCGGCCCGGTTCCTTCTGTTGGCGGACTGGTGACGGCAGCACGCGGCGCCGACCCGGGGTCGGTGGGCTGCTCGGGCGCCCTCCCGGTCGTCGGCGACGCTTCGCCGGCCGACGCCGTTGGTGTCGACCGCGTCAGGGGCTGGTAGGTGAAGCCATTCGTGATGGTGAGCACGGTGGTCCCCCCACGCATCAGCCGGATGTCGACCGGGCCCGGCGCGCTGCGGGCCGGCGCTCTCGTTGCGATGCGGTTGTCGGTCTGGATCACGGACTCGGCCTCGGCGGCTCCGAAGTAGACCCGCACCGGGTCGGGGAAGACTCCCTCGATCGCCACCGCGGTGCTCTGGCCCACCGGTCCGACATGTGGCGTCACCGCCGAGCCCGAATACGAACCGAGGCTAGTCGGCGTCGGCGGAGCCACCGGCGCCGCCGCAATCGGGGTGGGTGTGGTGGGGGCAGTCGGGGTGGGGTCGATCGGGCTGGGGTTGGTCGGGCTGGGGTTGGTCGGGGTGGGGTTGGTCGGGGTGGAGGCCGTCGGGGTGGTGGGGGTCGAACCGCCCGAGTTCGGCGTGCCGGGGTCGCGGTCGCCGCTTCCGCTGGGCGTGGTCGCCGGCAGTGCGACATCCGGCGTCGGGCCGACCGGATCGGGATCGGGAGGGTTGGCCGGTGGCGTGATTCCGGCGTTCGGGTCCGCGGGACCGGAGCGGTCGCCGTCGGGGGGCACGGCCCCGACTCCGAGATCGCCGGGGGCCCGGGTCGTGGGTGTTCCGGCATCGGCATCGACCGGCTCGGGGTTGGGTGTCTCCGATGCCGTCGGTCCCGACGTCGGTGTTTCGGGGCTCGGGTCGGAGCCGGTGGGAGCGGTGGCGACCTCGAATCGAAGCACGAACGGGTCGCCCAGACGAACGTCGGTATCGGCGTTGGGGACCGCCTCGAAGACCAGGAAGTAGTCACCGGCCGGAAGGGAGGTCGTGATCATCACGTCGGAGGTGCCGGTGACGCCGAGGTCGACAGCTGCCACGTCACCGGTCGAGCGGCTGTCCCCACCGACGGTCACGGGGTGATCGACGAGGGCCCAGAGACCGTCGGGCATGTCGGCCGCGAGCCGCATCTCCCAGTGGTAGTCCTCGTCGAAGTGTGCCGCCGGCACCTCGAAACGCACGGTGGCGGACACCGGCCGGTCGGCGGAGGCACTGCCGAGACCGGTCGCGACGACCGCCAGCTCGGTGATCGGCCGGTCCGGATCGATGATGTCGCCGCCCAAGGCCTCACCGGCATTGAGGCGCCGGCCGGCCCCGCCGTGGGCGGCCAGGACCTCGAAGCGGTCGCTGGTGTCCTGGAGGCGGCCGATCACCTCGGCCGGGGTGAGTGAGGGTTCGCTCGAGAGCAGGGCGGCGACGGCGCCCGCCACGTTCGGCGCGGCCATGCTGGTGCCCGACATGAAGGCGAAACCGCCGCCCGGCATCGTGGCGAGGACGTTCTGGCCCGGGGCCCAGAGGTCGATGGGGCCGCCGTAGTTCGAGAACCCGGCCTTGCCGTCGGACGACGTGCTGGCCGCCACGGTGAGCTGGTTCGGCTTGTCGAACGATGCGGGCCAGACCGGCGACTGGTCGAGTCGGACGTTGTTGTTGCCGGCAGCGGCGACCACGACGACGCCCCGGGCCGCGGCATGGTCGAGGGCCTCCTCGAGTCCGGCCAGGCCATCGCGCGGCGCCCCCGGATCCGAGCCCAGCGACAGGTTGATGACGTCGGCGCCGTTGTCGACCGCGTAGCGGACCGCGGCCGTGATGGCCGATCCCGGCAGGGTCATCCCGTTCGCGGTCGCGAGCCCCACGTTGAGGTCCATGATGGTCGCCTCGGGTGCGACCCCGACCACACCCTGGCCGTCGCGGCGGGCCGCGATCGTGCCGGCGACGTGCGTTCCGTGCGGGCTCAGTCCCATGTTGTACGGCTCGTTGTCGCCGTAGGCGAAATCCCAGCCGTGGCAGTCGTCGACATAGCCGTTGTCGTCGTCATCGAGGTCATTGCCACAGGTCTCGCCATCGTTGCTCCAGCGGGCATCGGCGAGATCGGGGTGGTCGAAGTCGACACCCGAGTCGATCACGGCCACGACGATCCCCCGGCCGGTCGCGTGCTTCGCCGCGACGGCGGCGTCCATGTCGGCGTCCAACGATGGTGTCTCGCCGACCTGGATCATGGCCTGGCCGTCGTTCTCGAGCGACCACTGGTAGGCCTCGTACCGATCCGCCGTCGTTGTGAAGAACCGATCGGCGGCGATCTCGAGTGGGAGTCCATCGAGGGCATCGGGGTCGTCGAGCGTGAGGGCGTAGGTTCCGTCACCGAGGGACATCGCTGCGGTCACCCCGGGAAGGGCCCCGAGTCGTTCGAGCGTCGTTGCCGGAGCGGCCACCGGGTCGGGATCCCCGTCGGGCGCTGGTGTTGTGGCCGAGTCGCTCGGACCACCGGCCAGGTCATCGAAGGGCATGATCGCCCCGTCGGGCGTCCGGAGAGCGATCCCCGTCGGGGTCAGGACCACGGTCGAGCCCAGGGGCGCCTGGGCGAGCGCTTCGAAGTCGTCGACCGGCTGCTCGCCGCCGGGATCGTCCTCGGGCACCGATGCATCGACGGTCGGCGACGGCTCGTCCACGACGGTGGCGTTCGTGATGGCAGGCTCGAGGGCGTCGGCGAGGGGTCGTACGATCACCCGGGTGAGGCCATCGTCGGGAAGCACCACGGGTTGTTCGACGAACTGGACGACCGGCGGAGGAGGGGGCAGGGTCGTCTCGGTGACCGCCTGCGTGCTGTCGTTCGACGTCGTCCCGGGAACGATTCCCGTGAACAGGGCGCCGGCGACGATCACGGCCAACCCCGGCACCGCTTTCCTGCCGCGTCCGGCCGGCGTCGTTGCCGTGGATTCGGCTGCGCTGGACGATGAACGAGAGGTCACGGGGCTTCCTTGCCGGGTCGACGACGGCGACATGAGTCGCAGACGCAGCCTCGGAAGCGGTGGGCGTCCGATGAGAGACCGGGGCGGTTCCGGGCCGGATGGCCCGGCGATCCTGGGCCTTCCGGCTCACTTCGCGGGGCGTCGCTCGCGGCACGTCGGTCGGCACACTCCACCCTTGACATCGGTCGGTGTCGACTCCGACCTTGAGCGGTTTTTCCGACGGTCGTTGGTAGCAACAGGGCCATGACGCAGTTGTCGGGCCCCGAACCGGGGGCCACCGAGGTCACGGTCTGGTCGCTCGAGTTGACCGCCCCGGATCAGATCATCGAGGGCCCGAAGCCGTCGGTCGAACCATTGCTGCTCCGGGCCCGTCGGCCGGCGCCGACGTTGGCCAAGTTCTTCTACGCCGAGGTCGGTCGCCCGTGGGGATGGTTCGAACGTCGTGATTGGACCGACGAGCAGTGGATCGAGTGGACCGCCAGACCCGACCAGTTCCTGGTCAGCTGCTGGGTCGACGGGGTGCCTGCCGGATATTTCGACATCGTCACCGAGGCCCCGTCGACCGAGATCAAGTACTTTGGTCTCGTTCCCGAATTCCATGGCGTCGGGCTGGGGGGTTGGCTGCTCGAACGGGCGCTGCGGACCGGTTTCGAGGTACCCGGCACCGAGCGGGTCTGGCTGCACACCTGCTCGCTCGATGGTCCGGCGGCACTGCCGAACTACCGGGCCCGAGGCATGACCCTGTTCGACACGACGACGGAATGGCATCGACTCGACGAGCCCTGAGGCCCATCGGAGCGGCGTCAGGCCTTGATCGCTCCGTCGACGACGAATTCGTGCCCGTTGCAGTAGGACGCTTCGTCCGAAGCCAGGAACAGGACCACGTTCGCAACTTCCATGGCCGAGGCGACCCGTCCCATCGGGATGCGCTCGGTGATCTGGGGCAGGGCACCGCCGAACTCGGCGAGCATGGCGGTGTCGATGATGCCGGGGTGTACCGAGTTGACCCGCACGCCGAAGGGAGCCAGTTCGAGGGCGGCGGACTTGGTCATGCCCCGCACGGCCCACTTGGTGGCGGCATAGGCGTGAGCCGATCCGGCGCCGCCCAGACCGGCGATCGACGAGATGTTGACGATGCTTCCCGACCCCTGGTCGCGCATGGCCGCCCCGGCCGTCTTGAGGCCGAGGAACACACCGGTCTGGTTGATCGACAGCATCTGGTTCCACTGTTCGAGCGAGGTGTCGAACATGCCGGCCACCCGGAAGATGCCGGCGTTGTTGACGAGCACGTCGAGACGGCCCCGCTCCTCGACGATTCCGCCGACGACACCGGCCCAGTCGTCCTCGCTCGTGACGTCGTGATGGAGGTAGGTGACGGCGTCGCCGAGGTCGTCGGCGGTCTGTCGCCCGAGGTCGTCGAGGACATCGCTGATGTAGACGGTCGCCCCTTCCTGGGCGAATCGTTCTGCCTCGGCCGCGCCCTGGCCGTGTGCGCCACCGGTGATCAGTGCAACCTTGTCATCGAGTCGTCCCATGGGCGGCGACGTTACCGCTCGCCGGCCCCCGGGTCGATCCCGGGGTCGACGTCGTCAGAGTCGTCGGATGGCGAAAGCCGGGATGAGGCGCGGTGCCGCCGACGTGACGTAGTCACCGAATTGCGGCATGAGGGCGGCCTGCTGGGCCAGCCGAGCGGCCGACTCCTCGGGAGTCAACTCGACCACGTTCGCCCGGTAGGTCTTGGTGCCCTCCTCGACGTCGATCTCGGGGTTGGCCTTGAGATTGAAATACCAATCGGGGTGGGTTTGGGCCCCGGCCTTCGAGGCGAAGACGAAGCGATCGTCACCATCGACGAGGGCAACCAGCGGGATCTCCCGGAGTTCGCCCGACTTGGCGCCGATCGTGTGCAGGATCACGAGCGGGGCGTCACCGAACTGGGCGACCTTGCCACCGTTCGCTCGGAACTCCTCGATGACCTGTTCATTCCAGCTCATGTTCTCGGACATGGGTGTGGTCTAGCACGCCGAGCACGGAAACCACGTGCGCCATGACCGTCCGCACCGGGTGGAACAGAGACGGGGTGGAATCGACACCGGGTGGACCGACACCGGGCGGAATTAACACAGCCGAAACAACGGCGACACCGGCCCGACCCAACCTGTAGCGATGCTGACGGCCGCATGTCTCGGTCCTGACCTCCGTGGACCGACGAGCAGCCCCGTTCCCGATCGAAAAGGCTCTCCCGATGGACACCGGCAACAACGCCTGGATTCTCGTCTCGTCTGCACTCGTGCTCTTCATGGTGCCGGGGCTCGCCCTCTTCTACGGCGGCATGGCCCGCTCGAAGAACATGCTCAACATGTTGATGATGAATATGGTGTGCCTGGGCATCGTGCCGATCGTCTGGTTCGTCGCCGGCTACAGCCTGTCCTCGACCGGCGACGGGAGCGGCCTCATCGGAGGTCTCGATCATCTGTTCCTGGCCGACATCGGCATCACCGGTGCCGATGGCGGCGAACAACTCCGCAACGTGTTCTTCGCCCTGACGTTCGCATCGATCACGCCGGCGCTCATCTCGGGCGCCGTGGCCGACCGCATGAAGTTCTCGGCCTGGGTGCTCTTCGTCCCGATCTGGCTGATGCTGGTGTTCGTCCCGGCCTGGGCCTGGGTGTTCCGACCCGAGGTGGGTTGGCTGGTCAAGCGGGGCAGCCTGGACTTCGCCGGCGGCACCGTCGTCCACGTGGCCGCCGGTGCCGGAGCCCTGGCGCTCGCGCTCGTGATCGGACAGCGCCGAGGCTGGCGACAGGAAGCGATGCTGCCCCACAACCTGCCGTTCACCATGCTCGGCGCCGGGATCCTCTGGTTCGGATGGTTCGGGTTCAACGCCGGCTCGGCCTTGGCCGCCGACGGCGTCGCCGTCCAGGCCTTCGCGAACACCTTCATCGCCGGCGCCGCCGGGATGCTGGCCTGGTTGCTCGTCGAGCGCGTGGTCGACGGTCACCCGACCTCGTTGGGTGCGGCATCGGGCGTCGTGGCCGGACTCGTCGGCATCACGCCGGGAGCCGGGTTCATGGGTGTCGCCGGGGCCATGTCGGTCGGGTTGGTCTGCGGCGCCCTGTGTGCCCTGGCGGTGAGGCTGAAGTTCCGGATCGGCTACGACGATGCGCTCGACGTGGTCGGGGTGCACTTCGTCGGCGGCCTCGTCGGTGGTCTCCTGATCGGTGTGTTCGCCAGCCCCTCCGCGCTCGGCGGCACCTTCGACGGGGGGCTCATCGAGGGCGACGGCGCCGGCCTCCTCCTCGAGCAGCTCTTCGCCAACATCGTGGTTGCCGTCTTCTCGTTCGTGGTCACCTTCGCCATCGCCAAGGCGCTCGACGCCACGATCGGGCTCCGGGTCACGCTCGAGCAGGAGCGGGAAGGCCTCGACGCCAATCAGCACGCGGAGACCGCATACAACAGCTGAGCCTCCATCGCTCGGCGGTCGAGGTGTCGCGCGGTCGAGGTGTTGTCGGTGTTCGAGCGACGGTCCGAGACGGGCTCGGTACGGCCCATACTTGGGCCATGACGACTGCTCGAGGAACGCAACGGCTCACCGCGCTCGAGGCCGGACAGATCATCGTCCACGGTGGCGATCGGTTCACCACCGTTCCGCCGGAACTGGCCGAGTCCTTCGCGGCCGGTGACCGGCTCATCGTCGTCAACGACACCGGTGCCCTGCTGCACGTCCCCGCCGCCGAGGCCGAGATCGCGTCGGCCGCCGTGGGTCGGGCCGTCGCCGCCTTCGATCGGTTGGGTGCGGTCATCGACGAGGCGATCAGCGACTTCTTCGATCGGTTCGCCGCCCTCCTCGACGACGACACGGCCTTCGCCCCGATCGCCGCGGCGAACCGTCTCGACGTGGAGTCGGCCCGCCGCCGTGGTCGCTCGACGACCCGGCTCGAACTCACCGAATCGATGCGAGCCGACATGGTGGCCGGTCTGCGCAGCTGGCGAGACGCCGAAGCCGGGCGTGATCAGCCCGTCGACCGTGTCATCCACGACGGGTGGGTGGTCGAGCAGCGGCGAGCCGGGCTGGGCGTCGTCGGATTCGTGTTCGAGGGCCGACCCAATGTCTTCGCCGACGCGTGCGGGGTGATCCGGTCGGGCAACACCGTGGTGTTCCGTATCGGCTCCGATGCGCTCGCCACGGCCGAGGCCATCGTCGAGCACGCGCTCGATCCGGCCCTGGCCGCAGCGGGACTTCCCGAGGGATCGGCCTCGTTGGTGGCGAGCGCGTCCCATGCCGCCGGCCACGCCATGTTCGACGATGCCCGCCTGGCCCTGGCCGTCGCCCGTGGCAGTGGGGCGGCCGTCGCTCAGTTGGGAGCCGTCGCCCGGCAGGCCGGAGTTCCGGTCAGCCTGCACGGAACCGGCGGGGCCTGGATCGTCGCCGATGCCTCGGCCGACCCCGACCGTCTCGAAGCGGTGGTTGGCCATTCGCTCGACCGCAAGGTGTGCAACACCCTCAACACCTGTGCGGTCGTGCGTTCGGCGGCCGGTGTTCTCGTTCCCCGTGTGCTCGCCGGTCTCGAAGCAGCGGCCCGAGCGCGGGGAACGTCGCCCAAGCTGCATGTCGCCGAAGGCGATGAACCCGCGATTCCCCCCGGTTGGTTCGATACCGAGGCCGCCATCGCCCGAGCCGGAGGCGACGTCGTCGAGGCCCGGGCCGAGGTGATCTCCCGCGATCGATTGGGTCACGAGTGGGAGTGGGAGGGATCTCCCGAGATCACGCTCGTGCTCGTCGATTCGGTGGCCGAGGCGGTCGAGGCCTTCAACCGGCAGTCCCCCCGATTCGTTGCGTCGCTGATCGCCGACGACCCGGCGGCCCAGGAGCGGTTCTGGCGGACCGTCGACGCCCCGTTCGTCGGCGACGGGTTCACCCGCTGGGTCGACGGTCAGTACGCGCTCGAGAAGCCGGAGCTGGGCCTGTCGAACTGGGAATTCGGGCGATTGTTCTCGCGCAGCGGCGTGCTGTCGGGAGACAGTGTGTTCACGATCCGTTGTCGGGTCACACAGACCGACGCCGACCTGCACCGCTGAGGCCGCGGTCCGAGCACGGTCGGTTCACTTGCGGTTGAGGGCGACCGCCGACCACAACGCCAGCGATCGCGGGGCCGAACGGGCCAGCCGGGACGCCGCCTTGTTGATCAGGCCGGAGACCACCACGGCATCGCCGTCGTCGGCCGCATCGAGACCGACCCTGGCCACCGCGTCGGCCGACTGCCACAGGACCTCGGGCAGTTCCGAGGTGTCGTACTCGGCTCGTTCCTGGAACTCGGTCCGGGTGAGTCCGGGGCACAGGCACGACACCACGACCCCGTGCGGCGCCAGCTCGACGTGAAGTGACTGGCTGAGACTCGTCACGAACGATTTGGTGGCGTTGTAGGTGGCCGATCGCGGTCCGGGAACGTCGCCGGCCAGCGACGAGACATTGAGGATCGTCCCCCGTCGCCGCTCCTTCATGGTTCGGGCCGCCGCCAGGCTCAGTGTCTGCAGGGCGATGACGTTGACGGCCACCATCACCTGGGCCCGCTCGGTGGGGATGTCGACGAAGTCACCCGTGAAGCCCAGCCCGGCGTTGTTGATCAACAGGTCGATCGGTCGCTCGTCGGAGCAGACACGCTCGGCCACCCGGCCCAATTGGGCAGCGTCGGCCAGATCGGCGGTCAGGATCTCGACCGAGCCGGGGGCCGACGAGAGCTCGTCGGCCAGCGACTCCAGGCGGGCGACGTCTCGGGCCACGACGACGACGTCGGTGCCTTCGTCGGCCAGCATCCTCGCCATCGACCGGCCGATTCCGCTCGACGCTCCGGTGATCAACGCTCGCTGCCATCGTCGGTTCGGTTCGGTCATCGCGTCGGTCATCGCGTCGGTCATCGTGACAGTGTGGCACCCGGGCCGATCCGAGCCGTCGTCGGGCGGCCCACCTGGCTGATCAGAGGGATTGCACCTCGGGATCACCGAACTCGACCCGATAGCGACGCTCGGCGGTGACCTCGGAGTCGGGTCGGCTGACGTCGGCCACGCGCCGGAATTCGGCTGTGACGTCGGCGGCGGTGAAGGCGAGCGACAACCAACCGTTGAAGAGGTCGAAGCGCTTCATGTGGCTGTTCAGGACCGGGAGCAGCGGTGCGGCGGCTGCGTAGCGCTCGGGGAAGCTCGAGCTGATCGCCGGGGCCATGAACTCGGTGGCGACCGTTGGGGAGTCGACGTCGCTGCGGTCTGGGGAGAACTCGAACACCGCGGCGGCATGGAGATCGCCCGACACGATGATGCGGCCGGGTTGCCGAGCGAGTTGCTCGCCGAGCCAGCGTCGTTCGTCGGGGTGGCCGTCGAGGGTGTAGGGCAGCAGGACGTCGCCGCCGGTGTAGATCCCCGATGCCACCACCGGACTGGCGAGTAGTGTCCATGTCCGGTCGTGCCGTAGTGCGTCGGTCAGCCAGTCCTTCTGGGCGTCGCCGAACAACGTGGTGTCGTCGGCGTACTGGCGGACATCGGTGGCGAGCAGGCGGAGTCGGTCGCCGAGATCGACCGAGCGGTAGATGTCGTAGCGTCCGGCCGAGGGATCGGGTGGTTCGAGCCGGACCGGCATGAACTCCCACCAGGCCCGGTAGGCGGCAGCCCGGCGGGTCGGGTCGATGTCGGCGTCGTAGTCGTTGGCCACTTCGTGGTCGTCCCAGGTGACGAACCAAGGATGGGCGGCGTGCGCGGCCTGCAGCTCGGGTTGACCCCGGTACTGGACATAGCGCTGCCGGTAGCCGTCGAGGGATGGGTCGTCGGGGTCTTCGTAGATGTAGTCGCCGAGCCAGACGAACAGGTCGAGGTCGGCCGCCGCCACGTCGTCGAGCGCCGCCCAGCGGCCGTCGTCGATCCGCTGACAGGAGCTGGCGCCGATCATGAGCGGCCGCGCCGGGTCGACGGTCCTCGCCGGGTCGGGCAGCGTGCGGGTCCGGCCGACCGGCGAGGTCTGGTCGCCGGATCGGAAGCGGTAGTACCAACCACGGTCGGGGGTGAGTCCGCCGGCCACGATGTGGAGGCTGTGGCCCAGAAGTGATGACGACGACACCGAGCCCGTGGCGACGATCGTCGCCAGATCGGGGTCGGGTCCGAGTTCCCAGATCACACCGACCTCATCGGGAAGGTCGCCGACCAGCCGGGTCCACAGCACGACGGAGTTGGCATCGGGGTCGCCCGAGGCGACACCGAGTCCGAAGCCGTCCGACCCGAGGGGGCTCGGCGGCGAGGCCAGGGGTTCGACCGCCGGCAGGTCGGGCTCGGTCACCACCGGGGGTTCGGCCGTGCCGGTGGTGGTCGGGGGCAGTGTGGTCGGGGGCAGTGTGGTCGGGGGCAGTGTGGTCGGGGGCAGTGTGGTCGGGCCGCTCGCCGTCGTCGTCTCGGGCTCGATTCCCGAACACGCGGTTGCCGCGACGGCGGCGAGGGAGGTGAGGAAGCGTCGGCGTCGCATCCCGACATCGTCGCCTACGATCGTGCGATGTCCAACGCCGCACCGGTCACCCACGGGACCCACGACCATCAGCACGACCCGCGGAACGACCACATCGTCATCGGCCTGAACGGCGAGCTCGTGCCCCGGGCCGAGGCGATGGTGTCGGTCTTCGACTCGGGCTTCATCCTCGGTGACGGCGTGTGGGAGGGGATCCGGGTCCACGACGGCAAGCTCGCGTTCATCGACGATCACCTTCGTCGCCTCTACGAGGGCGCCAAGGCGATCGACCTCGACATCGGACTCGAGCGTGACGAGCTGCTCGCCCGGATCCACCGGACCCTCGAGGCCAACGGCATGGGTCCGGGCACCGATGGGGTCCACATCCGGCTGATGATCACGCGCGGCATGAAGTCCACGCCCTACCAGGACCCGCGGTTCACGATCACACCTCCGACGATCGTGATCATCCCGGAATACAAGGACCCCCGGCCCGAGACCCTGACCGAGGGCATCCGCCTGGCGACGGTCAGCGTGCGTCGGGGTCGACCCGACGTGCAGGACCCGAAGCTCAACTCCCATTCGAAGCTGAACTGCATCACGGCCTGCATCCAGGCCACCAAGGCCGGTGCCGACGAGGCACTGATGCTCGACCCACAGGGGTTCGTCGCCACGTGCAACTCGGTGCACTTCTTCATCGTCCGAGAAGGCGACGACGGGCCCGAGGTCTGGACGTCGACCGGCGACTATTGCCTGCCCGGCATCACCCGGGCCAACGTGCTCCGATTGTGCCGTCGGTGGGACATCGTCCACCACCAGAAGAACTTCAGCCTGACCGAGGTCTACGGTGCCGATGAGGCCTTCGTCACGGGGACCTTCGCCGGGATCGCACCCGTGACCGAGGTCGATGGTCGGGTGATCGGAACCGGTCGCCGGGGGCCGATCACCGAGCAGCTGCAGCAGAAGTACCTCGAGCTCGTCGCCGAGACATGATGCCTCGGTCGGCACGATCCCCGGAGTGCCCACCGGCCGAGCGCCGTGGAACGATCTGCACCCGGTCGAACCCGTTGTTCGGGGCCGACGTCGGGTCGAGGGCGGTCGACCGGTGACCGTTCGTCTGGCCATGTGGTCGGGTCCTCGGAACCTGTCGACGGCCATGATGCGGGCCTGGGAGAACCGGCTCGACACCGTCGTCATGGACGAGCCGCTCTATGGCCACTACCTGGCTGCCACGGGGCTCGACCACCCGATGGCGAGCGAGATCATGGCGTCGCTCCCGACCGATGGGGCCGAAGCCGTCGCCCGGTGCCTGATGCCGCTGCCCGACGGGGCCACCATCTCGTATCAGAAACACATGAGCCACCACCTGCTGCCCGACCTCGACCGGGCCTGGCTCGACGAGTTGCGTCACGTCATCCTGCTCCGCCATCCCGCACGGGTCCTGGCGTCGTATCTCGACAAGCGAGGCGAGGTACAGCTCGACGACCTGGGGCTGCCGCAACAACTCGAACTGCTCGAGCGGGCCGAGCTGGTCATCGACTCCGATGACTTCCTCACCGATCCCCGAACCTATCTCGGGACGCTCTGCGACCTCATCGGCGTGGCCTTCGAGCCCGCCATGTTGGCCTGGCCGAGTGGGCCGCGTGACTCCGATGGCGTCTGGGCCGCGCACTGGTACGACGCCGTGTGGCAATCGACCGGTTTCGCCCCGGCAGGCGATCGCCCGCTCCCGCCCACGCCGCCCGGTCTGGAAACCCTCGCCGCCGACGCCGCCGACATCTACGCCGAACTCGCCTCCCACCGGCTCCGAGTCCGGCCCGGTCCCGAGGCCCCGTCTCGAGGCCCGGTCTGAGGCCCGGTCCCGAGGCTCCGTCTCGAGGCTCCGTCTCGAGGCTCCGTCTCGAGGCCCCGTCTCGAGGCCCCGTCTCGAGGCCCATCTGAGCCCCGCTTCCGCCCTCCGAGCCCCGTTTTCGAGAGCCTGAGCGTCAGAATCGTCGCTCAGGCTCTCGAAATCGGGGGGCGGGGGCGTTCGCCCAGCGCTTCTGCCCCGTCGTCGGGGCGACTCGACCAGCGAAGGTGGACCAGCAGGGCACCCAGCACCAGTGGCCCACCGACCCAGGCGCCCACCGGCGGGGCCTCGGCGAGGAGGAGCCAGCTCAGCACCGACGCCCCGACCGGTTCCGCGAGCAATGCCAGCGAGACCGTGAGCGAACCGAGCCGGTCGAGGAGCAGGTTGAGCACCGTGTGCCCGGCCAGCTGGGGTCCCAGGATCATGGCGATGATCACGAGCCACGTGCGCCCGTCGTATCCCCACAGCGGGGTGTCGGTCACCAGGGCCACCGGCAACAGGGCGAGCGCCGCCGAGGCATAGGCCCGGCTTGCATAGGCCGCGGTCCCGACCTCCATCCGGACGCGGGCGCCGAGGACCAGGTAGACGGCCATCGCGGCCGCCCCGAGAATCGCCAGGGCATCACCGGCCAGCTCGACGCCGCCTGCCCCGAGATCGCCACCGGCGATGATCCCGACACCGATGACCGTGACACCGATCACCACCCCGTGACGCCGGTCGGGACGTGCGCCGCCGACTCCCCAGTCGATCAGGGCCACGAAGATGGGTACCGTCGACACCAGGGTGACCGACGCGGCGATCGAGGTCATCTCGAGCGAGGCCAGCCACGCCGAGAAATGCACGGCCAGGGCCACGCCGGCGCCGACGATGGCAACCATGGCTCGGCGGTCGATCAGCGGTCCCATCCGGTCGCGTGAGCGCCCTCGCGATCTCGCCGCCCCCGGGGCCAGCAGCGCGGCGCCGCCCAGGGTCCTCCAGAAGGCCAGAGCAATCGCCGGCGCCTCGGCCCAGCGGACCAGGATCGCCGACGACGCGATGGCCATGATCGCCACGCCGAGGAGGCCGTATGACGGCGCAGTCCTGACGGGCGGTCGCATCGCCCAGAGCGTAGAGGAGCGGCCACGGTCGGCGTGAGGTCGACTTTCTTGGCCAAACGATTGGAAGTCGGGCCCCGGCGGACGACGATGAGGACATGACAGCACCCGATGAGACGAAGTCGACCCTGCTCATCATGGCCGCCGGACTCGGAAGTCGCTTCGGTGGGGTGAAGCAGCTGGCCCGGGTCGGTCCCCACGACGAGGCGATCCTCGACTTCAGCATCCTCGACGCCCGAGCGGCCGGCTTCGGTCCGGTCGTCATGATCGTTCGCTCCGACATCGAGGACGACGTCCGGGCCCACATCGATTCGGTCCATGGCGGAGAACACGGCGCGGCGCCCGACATCACCTATGTTCGTCAGGACGATCTCGGTCCACCCAGACGCAAGCCGTGGGGCACCCTCCACGCGATCCTCAGCGCTGCCGATGCGGTCGAAACGCCGTTCTGCGTGATCAACGCCGACGACTACTACGGACCCCGTTCCTTCGAGTTGGCCGCCGGTTTGCTGCGCGATGTCGCCCCCGGCGCGGCCGGCCTGGTCGCCTTCGAACTCGGGAACACGGTGCCGCCGGCGGGAACGGTGAGCCGAGGCATCTGTCAGATCGAGGATCACCGACTCGTCGGGATCGACGAGACCCACGACTGCGAACGCCGGACCGACGGTGTGCTCTGCGCCAACGGCGGCCCGATCCCCGAGGACACTCCGGTCTCGATGAACATGTGGTGCTTCCATCCCGCGGTGATGACCGAGTTCGCCGAACGCTGGACCGCGTTCTTCGCCGTCAACGCCGAGACCGAGAAGGCCGAGTGTCTGCTGCCAACCGAGGTCGCGGCGCTGATGAACGAGGGCCGGTTGGTGGTCGACGTGGTCTCCTCACCCGAGGAGTGGATCGGGATCACCAATCCCGACGACCTCGAGTTGGCCCGACAGGCGCTCAGCCGTCGCTGACCCCGCCGAGTCGTCGATCGCGGCCGGGATCGAGTTCGCGGCGGCGAAGCTTTCCCAGGGCGGTCCGGGGTAGGGCGTCGACGGCCTCGATGCGCCGCGGGGCATACCACACGGGGAGTTCCGTTCGAACGGCATCGCGCACGGCATCGAGCGACGGCAGCGTTCCGCTCGCCCCGGGGACGATCAGGACCACCACCTCGGCTCCCCACTCGGGGTGCGGACGACCGACGACGGCCAGATCGGTCAGGCCCAGACGCCGAGCCAGAACGGCCTCGGCCCGCTCCGGCCACACCTTCTCGCCTCCGGTGACGATCACGTCGCCGCGGCGCCCCGCGACCCAGAGTCGGCCGTTGCGCCACTCACCGAGGTCGCCGGTCGGGAACCATCCGTCGATCTTCGGGTCGGTGCCATCCCGATAGGCCCGGAACAGCATGGGGCCCCGGAGCCAGATCTCGCCATCGTCGTCGATCCGGATCTCGACCCCGTCGATCGGTGTCCGGTCGTAGACGACGCCCGAGCCGGTTTCGGTCATGCCATAGGTGGCGATGACGTTTGTCGGCCGGGCGGGTGGAGGGGCAGCCCCGCCGATGACGATCGTGCGGAACCGTTCGGGCGGGATCTGGGCCAGAGCTCGGGTGACCAAGGAGACGAGCGTGGCCCCGCGGCCGGCGGCGGCGACCACTGCGGCGGGGTCGAAACCGTCGTGTACCTCGACTGGCGTGTCGGTCAGCAGCGCCCGGGTGACCACCGACAGCCCTCCGATGTGGGCCAGGGGCAGACAGGCCAGCCACCGATCGGTTCCGGGGTCGACGTCGATCACTGCCGACGTGGCCCGGGCCGAGGCGGCGACGGCGTCATGGGTCAGCACCACGCCTTTGGGCAGTCCGGTCGTGCCACTGGTGGCCACGACGAGGGCGTCACCGGGCTCGACCGGCCGGCCCCCGTCGAGCGACCGGCGCCTGCCGTCGGATTCGATGACCGCTCCGGGTGCCAGGGCGTCGATCACCCTCGATCGCTCGGCGGTGGGGAGCCGCCGATCGAGGGGAAACGCTGCGTTCCCATCGGCCCAGACCCGCCGCAGCGCGTCGACGAATCCCGGTCCTCCCGGAAGATCGAGTAGCACGAGGTCGGGCACCGGCCCAGACTAGGGTTCGGCTGGTGATTGCAGCCGAACCGCCGGGACCGGAATCGACGTTGGTGTGGATCGACGGCGATCTCCGGCCGTTCGGCGAGGCCACGATCTCGGTGTTCTCGCATGCGGTGATGCGGGGTACGGCGGTCTTCGACGTCCTGCGGGTGGTGGAGGGGCCGGGCGGCCCGACGGCGATCGGACTCCGCCCCCATCTGGCCCGGCTCGAGCGGTCGATGGCGTTGATGGGGATGCAATCCTCGGTGTCGGTGGCCCGGCTCGAACGGGCCGTGGTCGACGTGGTCGCCGCCAATCCCGGTGCCGCCATCGTCAAGGCCGTTGCGGCCTGGGCCGAGATCCCGGACAAGAGTCTCCCGGTCTCGCTGCAGCCGAGCATCACCGTGGCGGCCTTCGTGCCCGACCCGCTCGAGCCGGGCCTGCCCCCGTCCGAGCCGGTGGCGCTGAGAACGGCGCACGCCCCCAAGATGCCGAGGTCGCTGCTGCCGCCCGGATTGAAGGTGGCGGCGTCCTACACCGTCGGGGTACGGGAAACCCTGGAGGCCATGGCCGACGGTTTCGACGGTGTGGTGTTCCGAACCGTCGATGGTCTCCTGGCCGAGGGGACCACGCAGAGCCTGTTCGTCGTGTGCGGGAATCGGCTCGTCGTGCCACCGCTCGACGTCGTGCTCGACGGCATCACCCGCCGTCTGGTGCTCGACATCGGCGCTCATCTCGGCTTCCACTGTGAGATCCGGGGTGTCGGCTGGGACGAGGTGACCGGTGCCGACGAGTTGTTCCTCTGCTCGACGAACGCCCCCGTGGTGCCCGTCGCCCGCCTCGACGATGTCACGTTCCCGCCCGATGGAGCGGTGTCGGCGGCGATCCGGAACGAGATCGATTCGATGATCGCCTCGGTCGATCATCCGCTGGCCCGACGGTGGCTGACCCCGCTCTCCGGCGCTCCGTCCTGATCGGCGACGCACTCGGTCGGGCTTCCATCCCCTACATTCGTGTTCGGCGCCCCGGCCTCCGTCGCTTCGTTTCCCTGGAGTTCCCGTGACGAGTTTCCCGTCGAACCCGAGTCTCGTCCCCCGACGCTTCGTGGAGCGTCCCTTCGCCCTTCCGGTCGAGCTGATCGCCGGGGTCCCGGCCTCGGGCGATGAACTGGCCGTGTTGGTGCCGAGTCTCCGGGCCGACGCCGATGAGCTCGTCGCCCGGGGCGAAACGATCCCCGGATTCGTGTCGGCCGGAC
Organism: uncultured Acidimicrobiales bacterium; assembly: GCA_963700755.1. Classification (GTDB taxonomy): domain Bacteria; phylum Actinomycetota; class Acidimicrobiia; order Acidimicrobiales; family SZUA-35; genus JBBQUN01. The sequence continues at coordinate 104,278 of CAVOYW010000008.1, read as the reverse complement.
CACGCCCCGATCTTGCGTTCGACGCAACCCGGGTCCGGGCCGGGATCGTCACCTGCGGCGGGCTGTGTCCGGGTCTCAACGACGTGATCCGCAGCATCACGTTCTCGCTCCGCTACGGGTACGGCGTCGAGGAGGTCGACGGGTTCCGCTACGGATACGCCGGCCTCACGCCCGACGGTGAACCCCCGATTGCCCTGACCCACGACGTCGTCGACGGGATCCACGCCGAAGGAGGCACCCTGCTGGGCTCGAGTCGCGGCCCTCAGGACGTTTCGGTCATGGTCGACACCCTCGTCGAACGGGACATCTCGATGCTGTTCTGCATCGGTGGCGACGGCACGTTGCGCGGAGCCTCGGCGATCGCCGACGAGATCGAGCGGCGGGGGCTGCCGATCTCGGTCGTGGGTGTTCCCAAGACCATCGACAACGACATCATGTGGGTCGAGCGGAGCTTCGGTTTCTCGACCGCCGTCGAGCGGGGAACGACGGCGATCGCCGTCGCCCACAACGAGGCCCGGGGCGCCATGAACGGGGTCGGCATCGTCAAGTTGATGGGTCGCCACTCCGGCTTCATCGCCGTCCATGCATCGCTGGCGAACCCCGACGTCAACATCTGCCTGGTGCCCGAGGTTCCCTTCGACCTCGAAGGCGATCACGGCCTGCTCCGCTTCCTCGACCGTCGCCTGGCCGATCGTCATCACTGCGTGATCGTGGTCGCCGAGGGGGCCGGACAGGAATTCGTCAGCCGGGTCGGCACCGACGCATCGGGCAACGCCAAGCTCGGCGACATCGGTGCCCACCTCCGCGACCGCATTGCCGACCACTGTCGGGGCATCGGCGTCACCGTCAAGTACATCGACCCGAGCTACCTGGTGCGTGGTGGCCCGGCGAACGCCACCGACGGGGAGTTCTGTCTGGGCCTCGGCCAGCACGCCGCCCATGCGGCGATGGCCGGATTCACCGACGTCGTGATCGGGCACTGGAGCGGTCAGTTCACGATCGTTCCGATCGAAGTGACGACCAAACAGCGGCGCCGCCTCGACCCGGCCGGGGCCGAGTGGCAACGGCTTCGCCAGGCGACGGGCCAACCCGGTCTCGTCGGTCCTCGCTGACCCGGCGCGTTGGGTGAGTGGAGCGCACCGCGTCGTGACCGGGCCCTCCGATGGTCGGAGCGAAGACGGCCGGGCCGGCGGGCGGTCGGGAGCGAGGACGTTCAGACGCGCTGGGCGACGTAGTCGCTGAGTCCCCGCACGGCGCCGTCGATGGCACTGCCCAGCACGGTGTCGAGCGCGCCGTTCCACAGCTGACCGTCGTAGCGGAGCCTGACCTCGACGTCGCTCTCACTGTTGTGGCTGGTCGGGCTGACCGAGGCCGCCATGACCCACGCCGAATGGTCGCGACCGTCGGTCTCGCGGCGTTCGAAGCGGACCGAATCGGGGGGGTCGTACGCCACCTGCACCATACGGAGTCGTTTCGTGCCGGCGAACGGGCCGACCTTGGCCCGCAGGGTGACCCACCAGGCCGGCCCTTCGTCGGCTTCGGCGGCGGGTGCTGGCTCGACCCGGTGGACCAGGGCCAACCAGTGCTGGTAGGTGCCCAGATCGGCAACGATCTGGTGGACCTCCGGGGGCGTGGCGGGGGCGATGGTGCTGATCGTTCGATCCACGGATGCCAGTCTGCCGGTTCTACGCTCCAAGTCGTGACCGAGCCGATGATCAGCCGCCGATTTTCTCCCGATCTGGATCCGGTGGCGATCGGGTCGCGTAGCGGCCTGTTGTATGCCCACGGTGACTTCGCACTCGCCGGGGTCGGCGAACGGTGCCGAATCCCCGTCGAGCGCCCGGGTGGTGGTGTCGAGGCCCAGCGAACACTGGCCGCCATGGCCGGTGAGGATCAGGTCGGCGTCTCGGGCTCGGGTCCGGTGGCCTTCGCTGCGTTTCCCTTCGACCGGACGACCCCGGGGGAGCTGATCGTGCCCCGCATCGTCGTCGGTCGCGGCGCCGAGGGGCGACGATGGATCACGACACCGGCCGACCTGCCGGACGAGGCGGCCCGGGACGAGATCGACCAGGTGGTCGCCGAGGCCGACCGCGCGTCTTCGGGGACCCAGGCGACGTCGATGACGCTGGTGTCGTCGATGGCACCCGAGGAGTGGCGTGACGGCGTCGTCGGGCGGGCGGTCGAACGTATCCGTGCCGGCGAGGTCGACAAGGTCGTGATGGCTCGGGAACTGCGGCTGACCGCCGACCGACCGATCGACGTTCCAGCGGTACTCGACCGGCTCCGGCAGTCGTTCCGGGCGGCGATCCTGTTCTCGATCGACGGGTTCCTGGGGCGTCGCCCGAGCTGTTGGTCGGGCGGAGTGACGACATCGTGCGGGCACACCCGCTGGCCGGCACGGCGCCGCGCTCGTCGGACCCCGAGGCCGATGCCCGCCTTGCTGCCGGTCTGCTCGCCTCGGACAAGAACCGCTGGGAGCACCGCATCACCATCGACTGGCTGCTCGACACGCTCCTCGCCTACTGCAGCTACGTGGATGCCGAGCCGGAGCCGTCGATCGTCACGCTCGCCAACGTGCATCATCTCGGAACCCGGGTCGAAGGGCGCCTCTCGTCACCGGCGGCGTCGGTGCTCGAACTGGTGTCGGCTCTCCACCCGACTCCGGCGGTCGGTGGCGATCCGCAGGGACGGGCGCTGGAACTGATCGCCGAACTCGAAGGGCTCGAGCGGGGGCGGTACGCCGGACCGGCAGGATGGGTCGACGGCGCCGGCAACGGCGCGTTCGCCGTCGCCCTTCGCTCGGCCGAGGTCAGCGGCCGAGAGGCCCGCTTCTGTGCCGGCGTCGGGGTGGTCGCCGATTCCGACCCGGCCGCCGAGTTGGCCGAGACCCGCTCGAAGTTCCAGGCCATGCTCTCGGCCCTCGTCCGCCCCTGACCCCACTCTCCCACCGACCGTGGCCCCGCCGGCGGATCGGCGACCCCTACGTGTCATCTGACCGCAACCGTGGGGCTGCCGTCGCTTTCCCGACAACCGTGGAGGCTCCGTACGGCTCGGCGTACCGAGCCCCCACAGAAGCACGGGAACCGACGGTGACGCCACGGTTCGGTGTGGCGGGTGGCGTGGTGGGGGTGGTGGGAGGGCGGGCGTCTGGTGGCGGGCGGGGAGGGAACGGTACCGGGGACTGCAAGGTACTTGACATTACATAGTACCGGGCATACGTTGAGGGGGTGGCAAACCATGACACCCAGGTCCTGAAGGGGATCCTCTCGATGTTGTTGCTGCGAGTGCTCGCCGAACACGAGGACTACGGCTACTCGGTCGTCACCCGGCTCCAGGCTCTCGGCTTCGACGATCTCGCCGAGGGCACCGTCTATCCGGCGCTCACCCGCCTCGAGAGCAAGGGTTTCCTCAGCTCGCGGCTCGTGCCCTCGGGCTCCGGTCCGGCCCGCAAGTACTACCGACCCACCGCCGAGGGCGAGCTCGAACTCGCCCGGGCAACCGAGTCGTGGCATGAACTCCGATCGAACGTCGATCGGGTGATGAGGTTCGACGACGTCTCGACGCCCGTCGACCCTCCGTCGGAATCCTCGGCCCCAGGTCGAGCCAGCAGGGAGGTGGCGTCATGAACGAACGATCCACAACGACCGATGAGGGTGTCGGGTATTCCGACCCCGATCGCAACTCGTCGGGGTCATCGGTCCTCGACCGGGCACGGATCTGGGGCGCCGGGCTCCGGTACGACTTCTGGCTCGATCTGAACTCGGTCCCGGCGAAACGACGACGGTCGCTGCGATCCGAGTTGCGGGCCAATCTGACCGAGGCTGCGGCGTCGGTGGGTGCCACCATCGCGATCCGTCGGGTCGGGAGCCTGCGATCGATGGCTCGTGAGTCCGTCGTCGACGACGTGAGCCGCCCCCGCTGGCTCGCCGGCTGGTGGGCCGGACTCTCCACGTTGGCCGCACTCGTCGTGCTCTTCATGCTGATGTCGTTGGTCTACGCCGAGGGGGTCCTCGACAGCGGGGTCACGACCCCGGTGTCGTCGGGGCTGTTCCCCTTCGTCGGTTCCGAGATCACGATCGACCCGTCACCGGACGGAGGCGGGATCGCCCTGTCGATGAGCCCCGGGTTCGGCCCGTTCGTCGCAGCGTTGGTCGTGTTCGTGCTCGTCGCCAGGCCGTGGCGACTGCTCGGGAGCGGATCGCGTCTTGCCGACGTCCGGCCTTCGTGATCGTCGTCCGGATACTCGACGAAGCCGACCCCGACGATCGATGCCCCGTGACGGCAGGGGTCGGACTCCGACCTCAGAAGTAGTACGGGAACGCGGACCAGTCGGGGTCGCGCTTCTCGAGGAAGGCGTCACGGCCTTCCTGTGCCTCGTCGGTCATGTAGGCGAGCCGAGTGGCCTCGCCGGCGAAGACCTGCTGGCCGACCATGCCGTCGTCGACCATGTTGAGCGCGTACTTGGCCATCCGTTGGGCGGTCGGAGACTTGCGGCAGACCTCGGCGGCCCAGGCCAGTGCCTCGGTCTCGAGATCGGCGTGGTCGACCACCGCATTCACCACGCCCTGACGATGGGCCTCCTCGGCGGTGTAGGTCTTGCCCAGGAAGAAGATCTCGCGGGCGAACTTCTGGCCGACCTGGCGGGCCAGGAGCGCCGATCCGAACCCGCCGTCGAAGCTGGCGACGTCGGTGTCGGTCTGCTTGAAACGGCGTGTTCGCGGCTGGCGATCGTCAGATCGCACACGACGTGCAGGCTGTGGCCTCCACCCGCCGCCCAGCCGGGAACGACACAGATGACGACCTTGGGCATCATGCGAATCAGTCGTTGGACCTCGAGGATGTGCAACCGCCCGGCTCGCCCGGGGTCGATCGCCTCGGCCGTTTCGCTCGTTGCCCCAACGGCTGCGTACTTGTAGCCGTCTCGGCCTCGGATCCGCTGGTCGCCGCCGGAGCAGAACGCCCAGCCCCCGTCCTTGGGTGAGGGTCCGTTGCCGGTGAGGAGCACACAGCCGATCTCGCTCGACATGCGGGCGTGGTCGAGGGCCCGGTAGAGCTCATCGACGGTGTGCGGTCGGAAGGCGTTGCGGATCTCGGGCCGGTCGAAGGCCACCCGCACCGCCGGGACGTGTCGGGCCCGGTGGTAGGTGATGTCGGTGAACTCGAACCCGGCGACGAGCTCCCACTGCTCGGCATCGAAGATCTCGGAAACGAACGGGCTGGCAGCAGCAGTCATAGCCGGTCAGCGTAGGGCGCCCGCCCCGGTGTCAGGAAACGACGAGGTAGCCGTCGATCTCGACCAATCGATCGGACACCGGAGGCGGCGGCAGCGGCCGTCCGAGGGCATCGGATCGCACCTCGCCGATCCACTTGCTGTGCTGGTATTCGTGATTGACCACGGCGACCAGCAGGGTCGTTGCGACCACCCGGAGTTGATCGGGCGCGCGCCGACCCGGCCGGCATCGATGTCGCCGACCCGAAGGTGCACCCGCTCGGCGACGGTGCGTCGATAGTCGGCCAGTCGGGCCAGGTCGGGCAGGGCGCCACGGTCGGGTTCGGGAGTGGCCGAGTCCATGAGCGCGTCCAGTTCGGGATCGATCCGCGGTTCGGCTGCGGTCAGGTTGCGCACCATGAAGTGGGCGACGGCGGCCTGGTGACCGAGGTGCCAACCGATCGCGCTGGCCTGCTCACCCGCTCGCCAGTGGACCTCGTCGAGCGTGAGGTCGCGCCACAACGAGTCGGTGTGGGCCAGCGCCCGGTCGTACTCGGTGAGGAGTTCGGCGATCGAAGCAGTCGTCATGGTTCCCAAGCGTATGCACGATGGCGGGGATCGAACGGACCGAGGCGGCAGCGCCTCAGCGTCGGTTTCGTGGGTGGCTGGCGGCCACTCGCTCGTTGCCTCGTTTGTAGTTCCCCGTCACTCGGGCCATCAGTTCCTGCCCGTTGGCATCGGGCTCTTCGAGCTCGGCCAGGAACGAGGTTGCGGTTGCGCCCCGCAACACGCCGGCCGCCCTTCCGTGGTGGAAGATGACCACGTCACCGTTCTTGCGGGCCTGATGTCGGAATCCCTCGGGGTCGGTCACGGGCAGAGCGTGGCACGGCTGGGGCCGCGATTCCAGGCATGGCCGCTGCCGGGCCGTTCAGGGCGCGGTTCACGTGCGCGGTCTCGACGTGTGAGACTGCCGGTGTGCTCGAAACGATGCAGCGATATCTCGGTCTCGACCCGTCGCAGGACCGGCTCGTTCTGTCGAAGCGGCTGCGGTTGCTCAACATCGTGATCTTCATGGTGTTCCTCGCCGGAATCGTGGCCGCCGATTCGATCGCCGTGAAGGCCATCGTGTTCGTCGTCTTCGTCGCCACCAACGTCGGTGTCGGGCTGCTGGCCAAGCGCGCTGCCCCGACGACCTACCCGAACGATCAGGACTGACCCATGCTCGAACCAGCCGACCGCCTCGAACTGCACGAACTCCCCGGTCGCTACGGCGATGCCATCGACGACCGCGACTGGGACCGACTCGACACGATCTTCACCGACGATGCCGTCTTCGATCTGACCGACCTCGGCGTTCCCTTGCTCGAAGGGCTCGATGCCATCAAGGTCTTCATGGACCGAGACGCCCAGCATCCACGCACCCACACCATGACCAACATCTACGTCGACGAGAACGACGACGGGGTCACGATGAACTTCCGGATCCTGGCGCTGCAGCCGAAGGGTCTGGTCGGTACGGCGTCGTACTACGACCGGGTGGTCAAGACCCCCGACGGCTGGCGTGTCGCCCACCGGGTCACGACCCGCCGCCGTCGTCCGACGACCTGAGCCCGACCCGCCCGACGGCGGGCACTACGGTCTCAGCGTGAACCTCGATGCTCACCAGCAGGACAACCTCGCGAACTGGAACGACCGGGTCGGTGTCCATGCCGGATCGTCGAGCTACGACCTCGCCCGCTTCGGCACCGACCCCGGTCACCTCAGCGACGTCATCCGATTCGATGCGCCGCTGATCGGCGACATCGGCGGGCTCGACGTCGCCCACCTGCAGTGTCACATCGGGACCGACACGCTGTCGTTGGCCCGGTTGGGGGCCCGGGTCGTCGGGCTCGACTTCTCGGAGCGGGCGATCGAGACCGCACGCGAGCTCGCGGAGTCCGCCGGAGCCGATGCGTCGTTCGTCGTTGCCGGTGTCTACGACGCTCCCGAGGCCATCGGTCGCACCGTCGACCTGGTCTACACCAGCGTCGGGGCCATCAACTGGCTCGCCGACCTCGATCGGTGGGCCGCGGCGGTCGCCGGCCTGCTCGAACCGGGCGGTCGGTTCTTCCTCCGAGACCTGCACCCGAACCTGTGGACCTTCGAGGAGATCGACGGGGCGATCGTTCCGTACCACCGCTTTCGCACCCCGCCCACCAGCCCGCTGACGTGGGACACCTCCGAGACCTACACCGATGGCGACCACAGCGCCATCACCAACACTCGGCACCACGAATGGAATCACCCGATCTCCGAGATCGTGAACTCGTTGATCGGGGCCGGGATGACCATCACCCGGATGGCCGAGTTCCCCGAGCTCGACTGGCCGTTCGTCCCGTCGGCCGTCCAGGAAGGAGCGCAGTGGTATCTGCCCGGTGAGCTCCGCCACCAGGTTCCGCAGTCGTTTGCCCTCTGGGCCGCCCGGTCCTGACCGCGGGGGCCGCTGCTCAGGATCGGGTCAGGGCCGCTTCGACCGCTCCGTTGAGCTGAGCGTGGAAGGCGGTGTTGGCGTTGCGATCGGTCGTTGCCCGGATCACCCGGACCCCACGGGGCGTGAGGTCGGTGTCGGATCCGAGGTCGGCGGTTTGGAGTCCGTGGGCGGCGGCCAACGCCAGGAGATCGGTGCCGTGAGGCGTCCCGAAGAGCTGCTCGAACCGGGCGGTCTCGAGCTGTGTCCGCTGGGGGAGGAACGAGAAGATCCCGCCGCCGTCGTTGTCGACCACCAGCACGGTCAGATCGAGGGGCCGGCCGGCGAGGGCGATCAACGCCGTCGAATCGTGGAGCAGTGCGATGTCACCGATGAGACAGATCGTCGGCGCCCCCGACAGGGCAACGCCGATGGCGGTCGACACGACTCCATCGATCCCGTTGGCGCCGCGGTTGACGAGCACCCGAACCCCCGGGGTCGGCGGGCCGTACCACTCGACGTCTCGTACCGGCATCGACGAGGAGACGACCAGGGTCGGCGTCGGTCCGACGGCGTTGATGGCGCCCAGCGCAGCGAGCGCACGGCAAGCGACGGCTGGTTCGGTCACCTCGGCCTCGACCTCGATGGTCGAGGCGATGGCTGCGGCGGCGAGTCGGTCGGCCGCGAGCCACTCGTCCGCGGCCGGCGACCGATCACCCAGGTCGAGGGTGAGGAGTTGGTCGGCGAGGTGCGAGCCGGTGATGACGAGATCGGCGACCTGGGCCGGATCGATCCAACGGCCGGTCGCGGCGACCACGGTCGGTCCGTCGACCGCCGCCAACCACTGCTCGGTGACCTTGCTGGTGAGCACCTCACCCAGCCGCAGCACCATGGCCGGCGGATGGGCCTCGGCGAATGCGCCGACACGCAGGATCGCGTCGTTGTGCACGATCGAGCGACCGGCGACCCGACATCCCGAACGATGGTCGGACAGGACCGGCCAACCCAGCCGCTCACCCAACCGGAGGACGGCATCGGGATCGCCGGCGCCTCGGCCGGCGACGATCACGCCGCCCCGTCTCGGGTCGACGGCCCGGATCATGTGACCGACACGCATGGCGTCGCTGGTGGCGAGACGCCCGACCGCAACCGAGTCCGGGGCATGGGTCTCCGACACCGTGGGTACGGCATTGCGACGACCGGGCAGCGGGCCGGCGGCACCGACCAGTGGGTCGCGGAAACTGAGGTCGAGGTGGACGGGTCCGGCCGGGCCGTTCCAGCCCGAGGACTCCGCCACCGACCGGCGGGCCAACGGGCGCCACGTTGCCGCCGTGGAGGCATCGGGAACCCCGGGCTGGTGATACCACCGCGGGCTGGTGCCGTAGAGCTTGTCCTGATCGATGGTCTGCGGGGCACCGACGTCCCAGAGCTCGGGTGGGCGGTTCGCCGTGCAGACGATCATCGGCACCGAGGACAGGGACGCTTCGATGATGGCCGCATGGAAGTGCGCGGCCGCAGTGCCGCTCGTGCACAGCACGATCCCGGCCCGTCCGGAAGCGAGACCGTGTCCGAGACCGGCGAAGGCGGCGGATCGCTCGTCGTGGAACACGTGTACGGCGATTCGATCGTCGGCGGCCAGGGCGATGGCGAGAGGTGTCGACCGGGAGCCGGGCGCCACGAAGGCGTCGGTCACGCCCTGGTGCACCCATTCGTCGACCAGGGTTGCGCAGAACGTCGCCGCTGCCGTGACGGACAGCTCGACGCCCGCGGCGTCGGTCGGGGTGGGATCGGTGGGCGACATGCGCCAAGCGAACCACAACTCACCCGCTCCTGCAGGCATCCTGTGGACGTGACTCTGGCGACAACCATCATCGGCGCCGGCCCACGCCTGGTGCTGCTGCACGGCTTCACCCAGAACGCCCGCTGTTGGGGGCCACTCGCCTCCGTCCTGGCCGAGCGATTCGAAGTCGTCTTGGTCGACGCGCCGGGTCACGGTGATTCGGGCCACGATGACGCCGATCTGTGGGCGGCGGCCGATCTCATCGCCGAGGTGGGTGGTCGGGCCCGTTACGTCGGCTACTCGATGGGCGGACGCATGGCGCTGCACCTGGCCGTGCGCCATCCCGATTCGATCGAGTCGCTGGTGCTGATCGGGGCCACGGCGGGGCTCGAAAGCCCCGCAGAGCGCTCGGCCAGACGGGAGGCCGACGAGCGGTTGGCCGAGCGGCTCGACGCGGCCGCCGCCGCCCGGTCGGTCGGCAACGACGAGCCCTTCCGATCGTTCCTGGTCGACTGGCTCGCCAATCCGCTGTTCTCCTCGTTGCCCGAGTCGTCTCGCCACTTCGACGCCCGGCTGGCGAACCGACCCGAGGGACTGGCCGCCAGTCTGCGGCAGTGTGGGACCGGAAGCCAGGAGCCTCTCTGGGCCTCGTTGGCGTCGATTGCCGCGCCGGTGGCGGTGGTTGCCGGTTCGTCCGATGCGAAGTTCACGGACCTGGCCCGGCGTATGGCCGGGCTGATCGGTGCGAACGCCGAGGTGCGGGTCGAGCCCGGCAGCCACGCCGTGCACCTCGAGGTCGACGACGCCATCGCCCGGGCCGTCGCCTCGCTCGAATCCCGTCTCGACTGACCGGCCCGACAGTGGTGGCCGGTGTGGTCAGCGAGACCAGGGGAAGATCGCCCGGTCGACGGTGTGCCGGTCGAGCAGCTCTCGGTCGGGGTGAGGGGCAACGCCCGGGCCGGTCGGCACGACGACCTGACCCGAGGCCTGCTCCAGGTCGGCGAACGGGTCGGCAGCCAGCCAGCGCCGGGCCGGGGTGACGTCGCCGGGAACCGTGAACCCGGGCAGCGCGGCCACGGCGGCCAGGGCATGACGACCGAGGCCGGACTCGAGCATCCCGCCGGCCGTGGCCGGAACCCCGTTGGCCGCGCACCAGTCGTGGAGCTCGATCGCCGCCCGGAGGCCACCGAGTCGTGGCGGCTTGATCGAGATCGCATCACACGCCCCCATTCCCACGAGGTCGCGGACCATCGCCAGATCGGTTGCGGCTTCGTCGGCGACGATCAGGGCCTTCGAACGAGACGTGAGCGCGACCGCCGACACCCGGTCGTCCGCCGCGAACGGTTGCTCGATGGCGGCAACGCCGAGGTCGTCGAGCCGGAGCAGTTGGTCGGCGTCGTCGGGTCCGAACGAACCGTTCCCGTCGACGTGGAGCTCGATGTCGACCAGGGCCTGTCGCACCGCGGTGACCGGTTCGACGAGGTGCCCGGGCCGAACTTTGAGCTTGAGCCGCCGAACGCCCTGACCGCGAAAGGCCCGGGCGGCCTCGACCGTCTCCTGCACCGTTGCCAGCGGCAGCACCGGCCCGGCGGGAACCCGATCGGCGGTCGGGCCCTCGGCGCCCGATTGCGCCGACAACCACGAGACCAACGAGCGGCCGTCCGCCTTCAGCTCGAGGTCGAGCGCGGCCATCTCGACGGCGGCGAAGGCCATGGGGAACCCGGCCGGGACGGTCCCCTGTCGTTGGACCAGCTCACCGAAGGACCCCCGGGCGTCCTCGTTGGTGTAGCCGAGCCGATTGAGGGCCGAGCACTCGCCGAACCCGCTCCGTCCCGACTCGTCGACCACCTCGATGATCACCAGTCGGCGGATCGACTCGGGCTCACGATCGTGCGCTGCGGCCAGTCGGTCGGCCAGGGGGAGTTCGATCAGACGAATCTCGATGGTCGAGCGGTTGGCCACGTGGGCATCGTAGGCATGGGTCGACCGACCCACCGTCTCCGGGGATCCTCAACCCCGTCCCCGTTCGCGTCGATGTTCCGATACCGAACCCCTCTGTACCCCCGGTTCCGTGACCATTGCTTCACCTCCGGTTTCGTGACCATTGCTTCACCTCCGGTTTCATGACCATCGATTCGCCCACCCCCTCGAAGACCGAGAACCGGATCTCGCAGCCCGACGCGTCCTGGACCGGTCGCCCGGCGCTGGCCAAGCTTCTCCGGGCGCTGATCGCACTGGCCCCGGTCGTGGTCGCCACCGCCGTGACCTGGGTCGTTGCCGCCATCGTCCCCCGACCCGAGGGCGTGGGACCGACCTTGGGCTGGTTCGCCGGGCTGGTGATCCTGTCGGTGGCGGTTCTGGCCGGTGTGGAGCGGCTGGCCCGCATGCTGTTGCCCCTCACGCTGCTCTTGCGACTCACCCTGGTCTTTCCCGACGAGGCCCCGAGCCGTTTCGCCCTCGCGTTGCGGACCTCGTCGACCAAGGAACTCGAACGCACCGTCCAACAGGTGCGGGAGCGGGGCCTTGGCGACACCGACGCCGAAGCCGCCGAGAACCTGCTCGTGCTGGTGGCCGCACTGTCGGAGCACGACCGCCTCACGCGGGGCCACAGTGAACGGGTCCGGGCCTACACCGAGTTGATCGCCGAGGAGATGGATCTTCCCGACGACGATCGGTCGAAGCTTCGCTGGGCCGGACTGCTCCACGACGTCGGCAAGCTCTACGTCCCCGAGGAGATCCTGAACAAGCCGGGTCGGCTGACCGACGAGGAGTTCGACGTCGTCAAGAAGCACCCCGAATGGGGAGCCCAGCTGGTGAGACCGCTGGCCGGCTGGCTGGGTCCCTGGATCGAGGCCGTCGGTCAGCATCACGAGCGTTGGGACGGCAACGGCTACCCGCAGGGGCTGGCCGGCACCGACATCGCGCTCGCGGCCAGGATCGTCTCGGTGGCCGACGTCTTCGACGTCATCACCTCGGTTCGTTCCTACAAGCTGGCGTCGACCGCGGTCGCCGCTCGGGCCGAGATCGCGCGCCACTCCGGTACCCAGTTCGATCCGACGGTCGTGCGGGCATTCCTCAACGTCGGAATCGGTCGACTCCGGCGAACGATGTGGCCGCTGACCTTCCTGGCCCAGATCCCCCACCTGGCCCCGCTGATCGCCGGGCCTGCCGTCGGGCCGACCATCTCGGGCGCAGTGGCCGCGTCTGCCGTCCTCGCCGGGTCGACGGGGGCCGCCCTGTTCGACGAGCCACCGCTCGACAACGGTCCGGAAGGTCTGGCGTTCGCCGAGGACGGCGGCACGGTCATCGATCTCGACGACCCCACGACGACGATCCTCCTCGTCGGCCCCGACGGTGGTGTCGCCGGCACCGCGACCACGACGGCCGAGCCCGAACCCGCACCGTCGTCGACCACGCCCCCGTCCTCGACCTCCACGGTCGGCTCGACCGCCGCCCCAACGACGCCACCCCCCGCTCCGGCGACGACAACGACGCCACCGCCAACGACGCCCCCACCCCCCACTCCGGCGACGACAACGACCGGACCGACCTGCTCCCTGGCCGGTGTGACCGGCGACCGCGACCCGGCCACGGGGAACTGCCGATTCGTCGGGGCGAATCTGCGCAGCGCCGACCTCTCCGGCCTCGATCTGCGGGGCTTCGACTTCACCGACGCCGATCTGCGCGACACCGACATCTCGGGCACCGACCTCCGAGGTGCGGTACTCGTCGACGCGAATCTCGAACGAAGTGATCTCCGTGGCTCAGACCTCCGCGGTGCCGACCTGACCGACGCCAAACTCAAGAAGGCGAACCTGACCGGCGCCGGATTGGCCGGTGCCGACCTTCACCACGTGAACATCGAGGAGGCGAACCTGAGTGGGGCCGACCTGTCGTCGGCCGACCTGCGTGACACGAACCTGAGACGTGCGAACCTGTCGGGAGCAGTACTGACCGGCGCCGACCTGACCGATGCCAACCTCGAGAACGCGAACCTCGAGGGGGTCGCGCTGGCGAACGCCGACCTGAGCAAGGTCGAGCTCCGCAACGCGGTCCTCACCGGCGCAACGGGCACTCCGATCTCGGTGAGCGGCACGAAGTTCCACGACACCGTCTGCCCGAACGGGATCGAGAGCAACGACCCCTGTTGGTGACATCGCCGACGGCGAGTTCCGACCTGGCGTGCGTTCGCCCCGGTCGAGACGTAGAGTCTGGTCGCCCACCCGCCTTGCGGATGAGCGCCCCGCCTTCCAGCGAAGTCCGGTGTGATCCCGGCGCTGTCCCGCAACTGTGATGCCGACCTCGGTCGGTCAGCCAGGTCGCCTGGGATCCGGGGTTCCCGAACCGTGTCCTCGGAGGAAGGACCAGTCGGCGTGCGGGCCCCGGTCCGTCCCCTGACCTCGAAAGACCTCCGAGCCAAGAGGAGGTCCCCGTTGTCAGCCCATCGTCCCAACCCGTCCCCCGGCCGATCCCGAACGCGCCCGTCGATGGTGTTCGTCGTGTTGGCGTTGCTGGCCCTGGTCGCTGCCGCGTGTGGCTCCGACGCCGACAGCACCGAGCCCGAGACCACCGAGACCGAGGCCACCACCACGAGCGCCTCCACCACGAGCACCGACGAGACCGTCGGCGACGCCGGCGCCCCGGACGGAGCTGTCGACGAGGCCGAGGCCGGTGCACCGACCCGGATCATCTCGCTGTCGCCGGCGTTCACCGAGGTGCTCTTCGCCATCGGTGCCGGTGATCAGGTGATCGCCGTCGACTCGCTCTCGAACTACCCGCCCGAGGCTCCGATGACCGACCTGTCGGCGTTCGAGCCGAGCCTCGAGGCCCTGGCCGCCGAGGAGCCCGACCTCGTCGTGTTGTCCTACGACCTCACCGGCGAACTCGTGTCGGGGCTCGAGGGTCTCGGGGTCGAGGTGTTCCTGCGGGCCGACCCGTCGACGCTCGACGAGGCCTACGCCTCGATCGCCGATCTCGGCGTTGTCACGGGCCAGGCCGACGGCGCAGCCACCGTGGTTGCCGACATGCAGGCGGCGTTCGACGAGATCGCGGCGTCGGCCCCCGCCGACGGTGAGCCGATCCGGGTCTACCACGAACTCGACGCCTCGTTCTACAGCGTCAGCTCGGCCTCGTTCATCGGCGACGTCTACAACCGGCTGAACGTGGTCAACATCGCCGACGAGGCCGACACCGATGGCTACGGGTACCCCCAGCTCAGCGCCGAGTACATCCTCGAGGCCGACCCGCAGCTGATCGTGATCACCGACGAGGTGGGATACACCGTCGACGACGTGGCCGCTCGACCGGGTTGGGACACCATCGCCGCCGTGAAGAACGGCAACGTGATCGTCGTGGATTCCGACATCGCGTCGCGCGGTGGCCCTCGTCTGCCGCAATTCCTCGAGGTGGTTGCCGCCGCCATCTCCGGAGCAACGGTCGGCTGATGACGACTCCCGGGCTGACCGCCGACGCAACCGGAGATCCGCGCGCTGCGTCGCGAGCCGTGGCCCGGGCCCTCGGTCGGACCTTTCGCCTTCCGACCTCCTCGGTCGCCTTGGCCCTGGTGATCCTGGCCGTCGCCATGGGGATCGGCGTGCTGGTCGGACCGGCCGGTCTCGGAGCGAAGGCGATCGTGCTGGAGTTCGTCGACCGGATTCCGGGCGTCGCCGTCGACTCGGGACTGACCGAGTCCCAACGGGTGATCCTCATCCAATGGCGCCTGTCCCGAGTCGTACTCGGCGCCTGCGTCGGGGCCTCGCTCGCGATGGCCGGAGCCGGCTACCAGGGGGTGTTCCGCAATCCGCTGGCCGACCCGTTCCTGCTCGGCGCGGCGGCCGGCGCCGGCCTCGGTGCCACGCTGGTGTTCGCCCTCGACTGGAACATCGGCTGGGGACCGTTCGACTCGGTGGCCGTGGCCGCCTTCGCCGGTTCGCTGCTCGGTGTCGGGGCGTCGGCCTTCCTCGGCGTGAGCGCCGACCGTTCACCGGCTGGGCTGTTGTTGGCCGGAGTCGCCGTCGCGTCGTTCCTCACGGCGTTGCAGACCTACGTGCTGCAACGCCAGAGCGATGTGATCCGTGACGTGTACTCGTGGATCTTCGGCCGTTTGACCACCGCCGGCTGGAGCGAGCCGGCGACCCTGGCTCCCTACCTTCTCGTGTGCGGCGCCGTCCTGTTCGCCGCACCGCCGCCACCTCGACGTGCTCCGATTGGGCGACGACGAGGCTCGGAGCCTGGGAATCGACCCCGGCCGGGTCCGGCTGATCGTGGTCGTTGCCGCCTCGCTGCTGACCGCGGCCGCCGTCGCCGTGAGCGGACTGATCGGGTTCATCGGCGTGGTCATCCCGCACGTGGTCCGACTGCTGTTCGGTTCGAACTACCGGGTCGTGATCCCGCTGTCGGCCATCCTCGGTGCCGGCTTCCTGGTGATGGCCGACGTCGCCGCTCGTACGGTGATGGCCCCGGCCGAGCTGCCCATCGGTGTGCTCACCTCGTTCATCGGTGCACCGTTCTTCGCGCTCGTGCTCCGCTCGCAGCGGCGGATCTCGCTGTGAAGCAGGAAACGACGGTGAAGCAGGAAACGACGGTGAACCGGGAAACGACGGTGAACCGGGAGACGACGGTCAGCCCCGATGCTCGGGGGAACCGGATCACCGGTGGCCTGTCGGTGGCGGCCGACGACGTCGGCGTCCGGCTCGGTCGCACACCGGTCCTGATCGACGCCTCGTTCCGGATCGACGCCGGTGAATGGCTGGGTTTGATCGGTCCCAACGGCGCAGGCAAATCGACACTGCTGAAAGCCATCGTCGGGCTCGTCGACCATTCCGGCTCGATCGCCATCGGTGAGCCTGCGAGCGCGGCGACCCGGGCCCGGCAGGTCGCCTACGTGCCCCAGAACCCCGTCCTCCCGGTGGGGATGACCGTGGCTGAATACGTGCTCCTCGGTCGATCGGCCCACCTCGGCTGGATGAGTCGTGAGTCCGCCTCGGACCGCTCGGCGGCCGGCGCCGCCATCGAGCGGCTCGGCCTTGCGCGCTTCGTCGACCGGGACCTGTCGGCACTGTCGGGCGGCGAGGTCCAACGGGTCACCCTGGCTCGTGCCATCGCCTCGGGCTGTCCGGTGCTGGTGCTCGACGAGCCCACCAGCGCCCTCGACATCGGGCACCAGACGACCGTGCTCGAACTCATCGACGAGCTGCGCAACGACGTCGGCCTGACCGTGATCGCGGCCATGCACGACCTCACCGCCGCCGGGCGCTTCGCCGATCGACTGCTGCTCCTGAGCTGCGGCAGCACGGTGGCGTTCGGCCGACCGATCGACGTGCTCACCGAGGAGTGCCTCGGCGAGTACTACCAGACGCCCGTGAGCGTCCTCCACGCCCCCGACGGCTCCGTCGTCGTGGTTCCCCTTCGTTCCCACAGGAGTTGACCCGTGCCCGAATCGACAGAACCCGAACCCCAGACCGACGATGGCTCGGGATCCGACGTGGGGAGCACACAGGAACCCCCGCGGGCAACGCCCGACAAGTCGCAGATGAAGACGGCGACGTCGCTGGTGCTGGTCAACACCGGTCACGGCAAGGGGAAGTCGACCGCGGCGTTCGGCACCGTGATCCGGGCGGTCGCCCAGGGTTGGCCCGTCGCCGTCGTGCAGTTCCTCAAGAGCGGTGATTGGCAGGTCGGCGAGGAGAAGATCTGTCGTGATCTCGGGGTCGAGTGGCATGCCGAGGGCGACGGGTTCACCTGGGACTCCGACGATCTCGACGAATCGACGGCCCATGCCAAGGGTGCCTGGGCCCTGGCCAAACGGCTGATCCAGGCCGGCGACCATCGGCTCGTCGTCCTCGACGAGATCAGCTACGCCATGACCTGGAACTGGATCGACACCGATGACGTCGTCGCCACCATCGTGGGCCGGCCCGAGCACGTCAGCGTGATCCTCACCGGCCGGGACATGGCGCAACCGATCATCGACGTCGCCGACACCGTGACCGAGATGCGTCCGATCAAACACGCCTTCGACCAGGGCATCGTGGCCAAGAAGGGCATCGACTACTGACGGGTGCGCCCCGGTTCTGGTTCCGTGGCCGCTGCGATCATCCTGCCCCGGCCGGGTTCAGAACTTCCTGCGGGTGAGACCGATCATCGTGGCCAGGAACCAGATCCCCCCGAACACGGCGATCGGACCCCAGAACTCCGGGCTCCAGCGCTGCTCGAACTCGTAGCCGAGGGCCCGACCGAACGCGACGGCCGCAACCAGGGTCGTCCCGACCTGGACCCTGGCCGAATAGCGGACGAGGCCGATGGCCTCGGCGCAGTAGGCGACGGTGGCCGGGATCGACAACAGCCAGATCGGCCACGGATCGATCGACTCGGGCCACGGCGCCGCCCCCATCGCCGAGACGACCGCCACCAGGATCCCCAGCGGGTAGAGCGACGCACACCGGCGACAGACCCATCGGCTGCCGAGGCGGACACAGCGTTCGGCGTACTCGTCGGGGTGGTGGTGGGCCAGCCACATGTTCCGCCGCCCGACCCGTTCCCGCTCGGCTCGCGCCATTTCGGCGAGCCGGGCCTCGAACCGCGCCATCGCCGGTCCGGTGTCATCGCCCGGGCGCGCTCCTTCGGCGTCGGCCACGTCGCCGCCATCAGGAGCGGAGGGGGGCACGTCGATCTCGTTCACCGGCATCCATCGGCGTCATCGGGGTAAAGCTGAGACGACGCCGTCGGCCGGGAACGGCGGCGTCAACTCTTCGGGAGGCAGACGGCGATGGCGTCGTCGATGGCCTGCTGGAACCCGTCGACCGAGGCCGGGTCGAGCGAACCGTCGTTGATCTCGTCCTGGGTGAACTCGCCGCCGAAGATGAGGTCGGCGATGCAGTCGGCCTGGTCGTCGGTCAGATCGGCCCGTTCGGTCAGCATGGTGGTCAGATCGTCCCGGGAGGCGTCGGGATTGCCGCAGGCGCTCAGGCCGAGACCGAGGACGAGGGCGATGAGGGACACTCGGACGAGCGGGAATCGCATCCCGACAGTCAATCGTGAATTCGCCGGGATCGGACTGCAGCCGACGGGCTGATTCAGCCGCTGCGCCGGCTGGAGATCACGCCGGTGTCGAACCCGGCCAGGTGCAGCCCGCCGGAGAACCGGGCGTGCTCGATCTTCACGCAGCGATCCATCACCACGTCGAGCCCGCCGGCCAGAGCGATCCGGGCCGCCTCCTCGCTCCAGATCCCGAGCTGCAGCCAGAGGGCCTTGGCCCCGATTCGCACCGCCTCTTCGGCGATGGCAGGGCAGTCCGCCGGAGGCCGGAACACGTCGACCAGATCCGGGACCACCGGTAGATCGGCCAGCGTGGGATAGCAGGTGAGACCGTCGATCTCCGACGTGGTCGGATTGACGGGGTAGAGGTCGAACCGCTTGGCGGTGCCGTGCAGATAGCTGACGACGAAGTTCGACGCCCGGGCCGGGTTGGCCGAAGCCCCGACGATGGCCACCGAGGTCGTGCGATCGAGCAGTGCCTTGATCTGTTTGGCCGACGGTGGCGTCCAGCCCTCGATGGGTGGGTGCTGGGAGGAGTGATGGGACACGATGGAACCGCCTCAGGGGGTGACGAAGGAGCGGGTGAGGGCCTGGTCGAGATCCCACAGGATGTCGTCGAGGTCTTCGAGACCGACCGACAGGCGCACCATGTCGGCGCTGACACCGGCCGCCTCGAGCTCGGTGTCGGTCATCTGCTGATGGGTGGTCGACGCCGGATGGATCACCAGGGTCCGGGCGTCGCCGACGTTGGCCAGATGGCTCACCAGTTCGAGTGACTCGATGAACCGACGTCCGGTCTTGCGGCCGCCGTCGACCCCGAACGTGAAGACTGCCCCGGCACCGAGGGGCAGATACTTGGCCGCCAGCTCGCGGTGGGGGGAGTCGGGGAGGTCGGCATGGGCGACCCAACGGACCCGCGGATGATCGTGCAGCCACGACGAAACCGCCCGGGCGTTGGCGACGTGTGCGTCCATGCGGTGGGGGAGCGTTTCCAGACCCTGCAGCAGCAGGAAGGCGTTGAACGGCGACAGGCACGCACCGACGTCGCGGAGTTGTTCGGAACGCAGTGCGGTGCAGAACGCGTACTCCCCGAAATTGTCGGCCCACCGGATGCCGTTGTAGGTGGGCACGGGTTCGGTGAATCGGGGGAATCGACCCGAGGCCCAATCGAACGTGCCGGCCTCGATGACGACACCACCGATGCTGGTGCCGTGGCCGCCGATGAACTTGGTTGCGGAGTGAACGACGATGTCGGCACCGAACTCGATCGGACGGCACAGGTAGGGCGTGGCGAAGGTGGCGTCGACCACCAGGGGAAGGCCATGGCGATGAGCGATGTCGGACAGGGCCTCGAGGTCGGCCACCGCACCGGTGGGGTTGCCGATGATCTCGGTGTAGAGCAGCTTCGTCTCGGGGCGGATGGCGGCTTCGAAGGCGGCCGGGTCGGTGTTGGGGACGAAGGTGGTGTCGATGCCGAGCCGGGCCAACGTCGGTCGCCATGAGGGTGTAGGAACCGCCGTAGATGCTCGCTGCGGCGACGAGGTGGTCGCCGGCCCCGGCGAGCGTGGTGATCGTGAGGAACTCGGCGGCCTGCCCGCTCGAGGTCGCGACGGCTCCGATGCCGCCTTCCAGCGATGCCATCCGTTCCTCGAAGGCGGCGACGGTGGGGTTGGAGATCCGACTGTAGATGGTGCCGTACTTCTGGAGCGCGAACAGGTTCGCGGCCTCCGCGGTGTCTTCGAACACGAAGCTCGTCGACTGGTAGATGGGAACGGCCCGAGCGCCGGTCGCCGAGTCGGGTCGGCCTCCGGCGTGGAGCGCACGGGTGCGGAATCCCCAGGCACGATCGGTCATGGTGCCATCCTGGCACGGTCCTCGATCGGGAACGACTCGGCCCCGGGCTGCGAACGGGGCCGGCTACCAGCCGTCGATGGTCATGATGGGCAGGGTGGCCGCCATGAGCGCAGCGTTGCGGACCAACGATCGCCACGACACCGGGGCCTCACTCAGGGCCCCGAAACAGGCGCAGCGCACGACGCTCCCCGAGCGCACCACACCGGCGAGGAACGTCGTGAAGCCGACGAGCAGCACGAAGGCGGCGATGGCGCCCCAGGGCGGGATGGCCAGCAGCAGCATCGCCACGACGAACTCGGCGGCGGCCACCGCGCCAACGGCTGCCGACGGGCGCGGGATCCCCAGGTCGGCGAACTGGTTCGCCGTACCGGCTCGGTCGCGGAGCTTGCCGATCGCCGCCCAGGCGAAGACGACGGCCAGGAACACGGCGAGGATGCGGCCGACGATCGCCACGGCTCGATCAGCGAACCATGGCGAATCGTTCGGTCGACGGTACGTCGCCGGCGATCACGAGGATGTCGCCCGCGAGGATCTCGGTTTCGGGGGTGGCGTAGGTGAAGCCGTGCCCTTCGGGCTTCACGCACACGATCGTGACCCCGTACTTCTCGCGGATGTGCGCGTCTCGGAGGTTCTTCCCGATCAGTTCCTGTGGTGGCCGCACCTCGGCCAGGACGAAGCCCTCGTCGAGCTGGAAGTAGTCGAGCACCTGTCCCGACACGGCATGGGCGACCCGCGCCCCCATCTGCTTTTCGGGGTAGACGACATGGTGGGCACCGACCCGCTCGAGGATGCGCCCATGGTCGTCTCGGATCGCCTTGGCCCAGATGTTCTTGACCCCGACCTCGGACAGTGCCGCCGTGCAGAGGATGGACGCCTCGATGCCCGGTTCCGATGGCGACGACGGCCACGTCGAACTCGTCGGCACCCAGCTGACGGAGCACCTTGGGGTTGGTTGCATCGGCCTCGCGGACGTGGGTCAGCCGCGACGAGTACTCCTGTACCAGCGCCGGATCCATGTCGATCGCCATCACCTCGGTGCCGATCTCGACGAGCGTTTCGGCCAACGACGAACCGAAACGGCCGAGACCGATGACGAGAACCGACTGGGCGACCAGCGAGTCGTCGTTCGGCTCGCTGGCCGGACAGCATCTGGCGGAGATTGGGCACGAGGAGCTCCTTGAGCGGACGACGGGGACTACCCGACGAGCAGCTTTTCTTCCGGGTAACGGAATCGATGGGGTTTGCTGCGGAACAGGATGGCCGTTCCGAAGGTGACCGGACCGACTCGGCCGATGAACATCAACGCCGTGATCAACAACTTGCCGAACGCCTCGAGGTCGGGTGTGATGCCCGTCGACAGGCCGACGGTACCGAAGGCCGACGCCGCTTCGAACAACAACGAGGACAGAGCGAGGTCGGGCTGGGCCAACGACAGCAGGAACGTGGCGGTCCCGATGGTGCCCAGTGCCGCGACCACGAGCGCC
Organism: uncultured Acidimicrobiales bacterium; assembly: GCA_963700755.1. Lineage (GTDB taxonomy): Bacteria > Actinomycetota > Acidimicrobiia > Acidimicrobiales > SZUA-35 > JBBQUN01. The sequence goes on along the minus strand of CAVOYW010000008.1, from coordinate 82,469 downwards.
AAGGCCTGACGCTGGAGCGACGACGGGAGGCGGCGATGGAAGATCGTCACCTCGTTGTCGCCTCGGAACTCGGCCAGGGTCGTCCACACCACGATGGCGAACGTCGAGGTCTTGATGCCACCGCCGGTCGACGCGCTGCTGGCACCGATCGTCATCAGGAGCAACATCAGCAGGATCGATCCGCCCCGCAATCCGCCGATCGGGACGGTGTTGAATCCGGCGGTACGGGTCGTGACCGACTGGAACACACTGGCCAGGAGCTTCTCGGGTACCGAGAGGTCGGCCATGGTCGCCGGGTTGGTCCACTCGATCGCCAGGATCGCGAGCGTTCCGGCAACGATGAGGGCCGCCGTTGCCGCGACCGTGACCTTGGTGTGCAGCGACCAGGCCCGGGGGTTGCGGAAGTGCCGCGACAACTCGACGGCCACCGGGAATCCGATGCCCCCGGCGATGATGGTCAATGACACGATCCCGCTCACCCATGGATCCCCGACATAGCGCTCGAGACCGCCCAGGAGTGGCGAGAAGCCGGCGTTGTTGAATGCCGAGATGGCATGGAAGACCCCGAGATAGACCGAGCCGCCGAAGGAATGGTCACCCTCGATGACGAAGCAGATGCTCAGACCCAGGGCGGCGAGACCCTCGAACAGGAGTGTGAATCGCAGGATGGCCTTGATCACGGGCCGGAGGTCCCCGAAGTCGCCGACGCCGATCTCGGTGCCGGCGAGGAGGCCACGGCGGATGCCGAGCCGCTTCGACAGGAAGACGGTGGCCAGTGAGGCCAGGGTCATGATGCCCAGGCCGCCGACCTGGATCATGGCCAGGATCACCAGTTCCCCGAACCACGAGAACGTGGCGCCGGTGTCGAAGACGGCGAGCCCGGTGACCGTGGTCGCCGAAACGGCGGTGAAGAAGGCGTCGAGCAGCGAGATCTGTTCGGTCGTCGTCTCATGGGCGAACGGGAGCCGCAACAGCCCGGTTCCGACCGCGATGATCACGGCAAACCCCATGATCACGAGCTGACCGGGATGCGTCGTCTGCCAGTGCCAGCGAGACCTCGCCCTTCCGGTAGCCATTGCTGGCGAATGCTAACGGAGTGCCCAGGTTTCCTGGTGTTTCGGTCGATCAGCTCGGGTCATGTCCGGCGCGGCCCGGACGGTCCGGCCGGCGGTCACGTCGGCACCGGCATCCCGTCGGGTGATCATGCTCGCTTCCCCTGCTGATTCCGGGTCGTCGGTAACCATCGGTGACCGTCGCGTGAATTCGGTCCGCGGATGTGGCTCGGTCACCGCCGGCTGGCATTCTGGGCGGGTGCGACCGTTCGATCATCTCCGCCGCGCCCGCCACCGTCGTTCTGCGGTGTTCATGGCCGGTTGGCGCCGGCCCGTGTCCTGCCTCGCCCTCGTCGTGCTGGCGGCGGTGACGATGTCGGCCACGACGCTCGTCGTCAACCCGGCACCGGCCTCGGCCCAGGATCCGGCTGCATCCGGGTCGGTCGCCCCGGGCGTGTCCGACAGCGTTGTCCGGCTCTACCGGGCGGTGTTCCTGCGAGAACCCGACGCGGCAGGACTCGACTACTGGGTCGGTCTCTATGCCGGTGGGACACCGCTTCCCCGTATCGCCGACGAGTTCATGGTGTCCGCCGAGTGGCAGGCCGTGTACGGCACCCTGGACGATCCCGACTTCGTGCGGGTCATCTACGGCAACGTGCTCGGCCGTGACCCCGATCCCGACGGCTACCAATACTGGCTCGGTCTCGTCTCCGCCGGACTGGCGCGCAACGGCCTGCTCCTCGGGTTCAGCGAGTCGGCCGAGTTCGTGGCCCTGACCGGAACCTCGCCCCCGGTCGCGCCGCCCCCGCCGCCCGGTCCCCGCTTCGACCGACCACCGGCGAACTCGGGCTACGGCCACCGGGTCGTGTACTCGAACTCCCAGCAGCGAGTCTGGTGGGTCGACCGCGACGATCGTGTGGTCAACAGCTATCCGGTCTCGGGTCGGCGCGACACGCCGGCACCCGGCCGCTATCAGGTCTACTCGAAGTCGCTCGTTGCCTACGCCGGTCACGACGGCATCACGATGCGACACATGGTTCGCTTCGCCCACGGGGCGAGGCTCTCGATCGGGTTCCACTCGATCCCCACCTACGCCAACGGTGCGCCGATGCAGAGCGAGGCCCAACTCGGGACGTTCCGGTCCAGTGGTTGTGTCCGGCAACGCAACGATCACGCGGCGGCGCTCTACGAGTGGGCACCGATCGGGTTGACGGTCGTGGTCACGCCCTGAAGGACGCATCGTGTCCGCCGACGTTACGGCCGTGCGTCGGCTTCGAGAAATCTCATCGGTGCGATGTGGGTCCGACGGCGACTCCGTTGGGTTGTTCCACCCCCGACCTGAACGGAGAAAGCCCTGGTGAGCGAGCTGGAGCATCGGATCGTGGGTTACCCGCCGGGCCCGACGTGGTGGGCTCGTGGGTTGGTCATCTGCCACTGTGATGCACCAACGGCGTCCCAGAGGTGGCACCATGGCAGGGTGATGTCGAAACTGATCGCCGAACTCCAGACCGCCGATGTGACTGCCGCAACTCCAGGACAGCTGATCGACCGGGGCCGGGTCATCGACCACCTTCTCGATCTGCGCCTCGAAGCGGGGGCCGAGACGGCCCTCACCGCACTCCTCGACGAGATCCTCGCCGACGTGCCGGGCAAGTCGGTCGTCGAACTCGTCTGGTGGCGTGACACCCTCGATCGGGTGGCCCTCGCGGCCGACTGCCAGCCGGCCGTCTGAATCTTCCCCGCCGACGTTCGAACGGCGGCGGTCAGACGCCGCCGGGTCGCTTCCGTCGCATCAGTCGATCGACACCCGGGTCGATCCCCGGGAGTTGGGGCTGGATCGCGCCCCGAGCCGACGCCAGTTCGATGACCATCGCCTCGACCTCGTCCCAGGTGCGGGCCCGGAGACCGGGGAGCGAGGTGTTGTAGGGCGCTTCGAACACGATGACGTCGTTCCCGGCTGCTCGGAGCGCTTCGACGTTGTGGGGCGCGTCGTCGATGTAGACGTCGGCCTCGACCTGAGGCTTGGCCCCGAGGAAGCAGATGTCGCGGTAGGGGATCCGGGCGTCATCGAGCCAGGCGACGGTGTCGGCGACGGCCTCGGCGTGACCCCAGTTCGTGTAGAGCCGATGGGTGATGATGCGGATCCACACGCCGGCGTCGGACAGGCGCCACAACGCCTCGGCGCAGCCCTCGATGGTCGGCAGGGTTCGAAACAGCCGCCGCTCGGTGACGGCGAACTTGTGCAGACGGGCGAACTCGGCTTCGTCGAGTCCCCATTCGTCGAATCCCCACGACCGTTCCTCGGGCAGGGAGTCGGGGTCGACGTCCTTGGCCTCGGCGACGATGGCTCGGAATCCCAGCGTGTAATCGGCGCAGACGCCGTCGAGGTCGACACCGAAGACGAACGAGGGAGCCACGGCCACCCACCGTACCGGTCCCGACCCGTGGGGTGGGGACCGGTGGGTTCGCTGACGGTCCCGGGTCGAAATGTTGCCGGAGATTCGCGGCGAGGAGCGGCAAGCGCCTGATTCCCGTCCATCCTTGGGGCGTGGGCCGTGAGCATGTCATCGTCATCGGGCCGGGTTCGAGCGACACCGGACCCGACGGTCCGCTTCGCCGGGCTCTCCTCTTCGACCTCCCGATCGACTCGATCGAACGGTTCGACCTCGTCCACGTGCGCGGCGGCCTGTCGGCCGCCCAGGTCGAACAGCTGGCCGAGGCGCTGTTGATCGACCCGGTGGGCCAGTGGTGGCGGTCCGGCCCACCGAGCCCGATCGACGACCCGGGTCGGGCCATCGTCATCGAGACCGGATTGCGACCCGGCGTCACCGATCGTGAAGGGGCCGAACTCGTTCGCAGCGCCAACGAACTCGGCCTGCCGGTCGAGGCCGCGACCATGGGTGCGCGCTGGGTGGTCCACCCGAGCGCCGGCCCCCTCGATCCGGTCCAGGTCGAGGCTCTGGCCCGTCGGGTCCTCCACAACGACGTGATCGAGCGGTGGGCGCTCGACACGCTCGCCGCGGCCTTCACCGACGATCACGCCGAGGCCGCCCCCACCGCCGGCGTCGCGGTGATCGATCTCGACGACGCCGGTCTCGCCGACGTCAATCGGCGGCGCCGCCTCGGGCTGGATCCCGAGGAGATGGTGGTGATCCGTGACCATTTCGCCGACCTCGGACGCGAGCCGACCGATGCCGAGCTCGAGATGCTGGCCCAGACCTGGTCCGAGCACTGCGCCCACAAGACCTTCACCGGCCGGATCACGCTCGACACGGGCGAGACGATCGACAGCCTCATGAAGACGTTCCTGAGGTCGGCGACCGACACCGTCGCCGCGCCGTGGGTTCGCTCGGCGTTCGTCGACAATGCCGGGATCGTCGCCTTCGAGGACGGGTGGGATCTGGCCATCAAGGCCGAGACCCACAACCACCCATCGGCCATCGAACCCTTCGGCGGGGCCAACACCGGTGTCGGCGGGGTCGTTCGTGACATCCTCGGCGTCTCCGCCAAACCCATCGCCGTGACCGACATCTTGTGCTTCGGCCCCGAGGACACCGACCCGGCGTCGCTGCCCGACGGGGTCCTGCACCCGCAGCGGATCCGGTCGGGTGTGATCGCGGGGATCGGCGACTACGGCAACAAGATCGGGGTCCCCAACATCGCGGGTGCCATCGTTCACGATCGGGCCTACACCACCACGCCGCTCGTGTTCGCCGGATGCCTCGGCCTGCTGCCCCACGGATCGAACCCGACGGCGGCCTCCGCCGGCGATCGCATCGTGGTGATGGGTGGCGCCGTCGGGCGCGACGGGGTCGGGGGTGCCACCTTCTCGTCGCAGACCATGGGGGTCGAGACCGCGGAGGTCGCGGGCTCGTCCGTGCAGATCGGTGATCCGATCGTCGAGAAGGGTCTCATCGACGTCATCGTCGCCGCTCGTGACGCCGGCCTCTACACCGCCGTCACCGACTGCGGCGCCGGCGGGCTGTCGTCGGCCGTCGGTGAGATGGCCGAGGTGTTGGGGGCCCGCGTCGATCTGGCCCTGGTTCCCCGCAAGTACCCCGGCCTGGCCCCGTGGGAGGTCTGGTTGTCCGAGGCCCAGGAACGTATGGTCGTGGCCACTGCCGACCCCCGAACCGCTGTTGACACTGTGCGAACGCTGGGGCGTCGGCGCCGCCGTGATCGGCGAGTTCACCGGCGAGGGCCGGATCGTGGTGGTCGACGGAGAGGATCCGGTGATCGACCTCGACTGCGGCTTCCTGCACGACGGCCGTCCGCAACGAGCGATGTCGGCGCTGTCGGTCGACCGGTCTCGGCCCCCACGGCGTCCGCTGCCCGACGGATTCGATCCGACGGCTCTGCTGCTCCGACTCTTGGCCCACCCGTCGATCCGGTCCAACGAGTCGGTGATCCGAACCTATGACCACGAGGTGCTCGGCGGGACACTCGTTCGCCCCTACGGAGGGCCGTGCGGCGACGGGCCGGCCGACGGAACCGTGCTCGTGCCGCCGGGGACCTCGGGCGAGCGGGGCGTCGTGCTCGGGATCGGCGTCAACGCGGTGCTGGGGCGGATCGATCCCGAGGCCATGGCCTGGTCGGTCATCGACGAGGCCGTCCGGAACGCTGTCGTCGCCGGGGCCGACCCCGACCGAGCTCTCGCTGCTCGACAACTTCGGTTGGGGGAATCCGACCGATCCGGGCACGCTGGGAGGACTCGTCGCCGCCTGCCGAGGCTGCCACGACGCCGCCGTCGCCTTCGGCGCACCGTTCGTGTCCGGCAAGGACTCGCTCTACAACGTCTACGTCCCCGAGGGTGGTGAACCCGATCCGGTCGCCCCGACCCTGGTCATCACGGCCCTCGGCATCGTTCGCAACCTGGCCATCGTGCCGCTCACCGGTGTCGTCGAATCGGGCGACGACGTCTGGCTCGTCGGACCGCTGGTCGGTGCGCTCGGCGGTTCGCACCTCGATCTCGTGATCGGCGACGACCTCGGTGGTCCGGTGCCCGACATCGAACCCGGAGCCGTCGACCGACACCGGGAACTGGCGGCTGCCATTGCCGCCGGGCTCGTGCGCAGTGCCCACGATCTGGCCGAGGGTGGCCTGGCCGTCGCTGCGGCCGAATGGGCCTTCGCCGGACGGCTCGGCCTCGAGCTCGACGTCCCCGGCTCACCCCGAGGTGCTCTTCGGCGAGGGACCCGGTCGATACCTGGTCGAGGTGGCCCCGGCCGATGCCGAGCGTTTCGCCGAACTGGTTCCGTGGGCATCACGGCTCGGCTCCGTCGTCGAGTCCGGTCGAGTGACCATCGGTCCGATCGAGCTCGACCTCGCCGCTGTGGAACGGGCCTACGTCGACCACGACCCGCAGCCGATGGGGGAGTTGCCGTGACGAACCCAAGGGTCCTCATTCCGGTCGCCCTGGGCACCAATCGAGACCACGACCTGGCGCTCGCCTTCGAAGCCGCCGGTGCCGACGCGAGCTGCGTTCCCCTCACCGCGTTGCGTTCGGGTGAGGTCCGGCTCGCCGATTTCCAGATCCTCGGTATCCCCGGTGGATTCAGCTACGGCGACGCCCTCGGCGCCGGTCGACTGCTGGGCCTCGACCTGGCCGGCTGGTTCGCCGATCAGATGGCCGAGGCGGTCGCCCGCGAGACCCCGATCATCGGCGTCTGCAATGGCTTCCAGGCTCTCGTACGGGCCGGGCTCCTTCCCGGTGGCGACAGCCGGGCCGTGCTCACCGAGAACGATTCCCACCACTTCGAGTGCCGGTGGGTCACGCTCACGGCCGCGCCGGTCGACGGCGTTGCCTCGCACTGTGTGTGGACGTCGGGCCTGACCGAGCCGCTGCGCTGTCCCGTCGCTCACGGCGAGGGACGCTTCGTTGCCGACGACCTCCGGCCGCTCGTCGGGGACGGCCGCGTCGCCCTGCGCTACGCCACCGCCGATGGGACGCCGGCCGGAACCGACTACCCGGCCAACCCCAACGGCTCGGTCGGGGACGTCGCCGGCATCTGCGACGAGTCCGGATTGATCCTCGGCCTGATGCCGCACCCCGAGGACCACATCGTCGACCGCCAGGATCCCCTGCGTGGACGGGTCGGAGGCGAACGAGGCCGATGTCTCCCGCTCTTCCGGGCCGGAGTCCAAGCCGTGGCTCGTTAGGATCTCGGTTGTGGTTGGGCAGCCGGGGGACACGAGCGCGGCACAGGTCGTCGTCATCATGGGGAGCCAGTCCGACTGGCCCACCATGCGTCGTGCGGTCGAAACGCTGGATTCGCTCGGTGTGTCGGTCGAGGCCCGCATCGTCTCGGCCCACCGCACCCCCGACCGGATGTTCGACTTCGCCCGCAACGCCAAGGCAGTCGGCCACCAGGTGATCATCGCCGGGGCCGGCGGAGCCGCCCATCTCCCCGGGATGGTGGCCGCCCTGACCGCGCTGCCCGTGTTCGGCGTGCCCGTCGAGTCCGCGGCACTGTCGGGCCAGGACTCCCTGCTCTCGATCGTGCAGATGCCGGCCGGCATTCCGGTCGGAACGCTCGCCATCGGAGGAGGGGGCGCCGTCAATGCCGCACTCCTGGCCGCTGCCGTGCTCGCTCTCCACGATCCCGACCTCGCCGATCGGCTCGAGGCCTGGCGCAACGATCAACGCGACGCCGTCGCCGAGTTTCCGGTCGACCCACCGACCGACAGCGGCCTACCCGGATGACGGTCACGGTCGGGATCCTCGGTGGCGGACAGCTCGGACGCATGCTGGCGATGGCTGCGGCCCGTCTCGGTTTGCACACCGTGATCCTCGACCCCGATCCCGATGCCCCGGCGGGCGAGGTGGCCGGAACCCATCTGGTCGGCGACTACCACGACGCGGCGCTCCTGGCCGAACTGGCGGCACGCTGCGATGTGGTCACCTACGAATTCGAGAACGTGCCCGACGCAGCCGTGGACGCGCTGGTCGGGTCGGTGCCCGTTCGGCCCGACGCCCGGGCCCTGGCCACCGCTCAGGACCGTCTCGTCGAGAAGTCATTCCTGACCGACATCGGGATCGGCACCGCACCGTTCGTTGCCGCCGACTCCCCGTCGGAGCTGGCCGATGCGGTGGCCCGTGTCGGTGGCCGGGCCGTCGTCGAAGACGCGCCGTTTCGGATACGACGGCAAGGGTCAGGCCCGGGTCGACACCACCGGTGGCGCCGCGCTGCCCGGTGATCTCTTCGAGTCCCTCGGGTCGGTCCCCCTCATCGTCGAGGGTGTCGTCGATTTCCTGGCCGAGGTGTCCGTCATCGTCGTTCGGTCCGAGTGGGGAGAGGTCCGCTGCTACGACCCGGTCCGCAACGTGCACGGTGAGGGCATCCTGCGCACCTCGACCGTTCCGGCCTCGCTCTCGGATTCGACCGTCGACGCCGCAATCGGTGCCGCCACCCGCCTGGTCGGGGCCCTCGACTACGTCGGGGTGCTCGGCCTCGAACTGTTCGTGCTCGACGACGGTTCGGTCCTCGCCAACGAGTTCGCGCCCAGGGTGCACAACTCCGGCCACTGGACCGAGGCCGCATGCGTCGTCTCCCAGTTCGAACAGCACGTTCGAGCCGTGGCCGGATTGCCGCTCGGTTCCACTCACCGCTGGGCCGACGCGTCCATGACCAACCTGATCGGCGACGACGTCGAGACCGTGCCCCTCCTCCTGACCGAGCCCGACGCCACCGTCCACGTCTACGGCAAGTCCGAGAGCCGTCCCGGCCGCAAGATGGGCCATGTGACCCGAACCGCACCACGTCCGACACCGACGAGGTGCCAGCCGTGAACGAGGTGCCACCCGTGAACCATCGGTCATCAGCCCGCCCGTGTCCCCACCCTGGCCGGTTTCGATCTCGACCTGCCCGATCACCGTTCGGGCAAGGTCCGCGAAGCGTGGGCGCTTCCCGATGGTCGCCGATCTCCTCGTCACCAGCGACCGCCTGAGCGCTTTCGACCGCGTGATCGGCCTGGTCCCGCACAAGGGTCAGGTGCTGAACCAGCTGGCGGCCTGGTGGTTCGAGCGAGACCGCCGACATCGTCGCCAACCACCTCGTCTCGATCCCCGACCCGAATGCGCTCATTGCCATCGATGCCTCGCCGCTGCCGGTCGAGGTCGTGGTGCGGGCCCGGCTCACCGGGTCGCACCTCCACCGTCGATCCTGCCCCGCTACCTGGCCGGGGAACGGGTGCTCTACGGGCACACGCTGCCCGACGGCCTCGCATCCCCATGGTCCGTTGCCGCGAGCCCATGGTCACCCCCACCACCAAGGCCGCACGACGGCGGGCACGACGAACCGATCACCGTGGCCGAGGTCGCGAGCCGGGGCCTCGTCGAACGCCGACCTGTGGCGATCGGTCCAGACGTGGCGCTCGACCTGTTCGCGCCGGGCGCCGAGATCGCCGATGCCGCCGGGTTCGTCCTCGCCGACACCAAGTACGAGTTCGGGCTCGACCCGACGGCGAGCTGCTGCTCATCGACGAGATGCACACCCCGGACTCGTCCCGGTATCTGGGCGACGCGACACGCTCGACGTCCGCCTCGCACGCCGGTCAGGCGCCCGACGGCTACGACAAGGAAGCCGGTTCGTCTGGCGCTGCGGGCCGCCGGCTACCGGGGCGACGGTCCACCCCCCGAGCTGCCGACCGAGGTCTGGGATCAGACCTCGCCCGCTACGTCGAGCTCTACGAACGCCTCACCGGCGCCTCCTTCGTGCCCGGTGCTCAGCCGACCGAAGCCCGACTCGCCGCAACCTCGCCCGATTCCTCGTCCTGAGCTCCTGATCACCATCACGGCGTAGCGCCCGATCCCTCCAGTTCCGACAGGAGCGCATCATGACCGTGCTTCGACCCCCTCGACCGACACCCCGAAGGAAGAGTGCGGGGTGATCGGTATCTCCACCTCGGGCCACGACGCCGCCCGGCTGGCCTTCTTCGGTCTCTACGCGCTCCAGCACCGAGGTCAGGAAGCGGCGGGCATCGCCGTCGCCGACGGGCGAGCCGTGCGGGTCCACAAGGGTCATGGGCCTGGTCAACCAGGTGTTCAACGCCGACGTGCTCCGGCCGCTGGTCGGCGGCATGGCCATCGGCCACACCGCGCTATTCGACCACCGGCGCCAACTCCGACCGCAACGTCCAGCCCTATGTGATCGAGACCATGCACGGTCCGCTCGGGGTGGCCCACAACGGCAACCTCGTCAACGCCGACCACGCTCCGCAGCAGTCTGCTCGAGCGGGGCGCCGGACTGCAGTCGTCGTCGGATTCCGAGGTCATCGCCCTCATGCTGGCCGCCTCCGAGGGCGACAGCTGGGAGGAGCGGCTCGATGCGGGTGATGCCCCAAGTGGCAGGGTGCGTTCTCGCTGGTGATCATCGCCGGCACCAAGGTCGTCGCCTGCCGCGACCCCTGGGGCTTCCGCCCGCTGTCGCTGGGCAAGCTCCCGTCCGGCGGGCACGCCGTTGCCTCGGAGACCGGAGCCCTCGAGACGCTCGGCTGCGAGCACATTCGCGAGATCGAACCGGGCGAGATCGTCGTCCTCCAGGGAGACCTCGCCCGCATCCACCCATGCGTGTCCCGGCAAAGCCGAACCAGGCCCGCTGCACCTTCGAGCACATCTACTTCTCCCGCCCCGATGCCTTCTGGGACGGTCTCAGCGTGCATCAGGTCCGTCAGCGCCTCGGCGAGGAGCTCGCCCGCGAACACCCGGTCGAGGCCGATGTCGTCATCCCGGTACCCGACTCCTCGATGCCCGCGGCCATCGGCTACGCCGCCGTCTCGGGCATCACCTACAACGAGGGCTTCGTCAAGAACCGGTACATCGGGCGCACCTTCATCGAACCCACCGACGAGCTGCGCAAGCAGGGCGTGGCCCTGAAGTTCAACACCCTCGAGGAGAACCTGCGGGGCAAGCGGGTGATCGTGATCGACGACTCGATCGTCCGCGGCACCACGTCGGGCCCGCTGATCAAGATGGTCCGGGAAGCCGGTGCGACCGAGGTGCACATGCGGGTCACCTGCCCGCCGATCGCCCACCCCTGCTTCTTCGGTGTCGACATGGCGCACCTACGACGAGCTCATCGCCCATCAGCTCGGCGTCCCCGAGATCTGCGACCACATCGGTGCCGACAGCCTCGGCTTCCTCTCGGTCGAACGCATGATGAAGGCGCTCGGCCGTGACGACGGGTACTGCAACGCCTGTTTCACCGGGTCCTACCCGATCCCGGTCCAACTGAGCCTGGCCAACACCAAGGCCCGGTTCGACGGAGCGCTGGGCTGATGCGCGTCCTGCTCATCGGGTCGGGTGGTCGGGAACACGCGCTGGCCAACGCCATCGTCGCGTCACCGTTGCTCACCGACCTCCGGGTCGCTCCGGGGAATCCCGGCACTGCGGCCCACAACGTGATGCTCGACGTCGACTCCGTCGACGCCGTCGTCGGGTACGCCACCGCCGAGGACGGATCGATCTGGTCGTGGTGGGCCCCGAGAAGCCGTTGGTCGACGGTCTCGTCGACGCGCTGGCCGAGGCCGGTATCGCCGCGTTCGGTCCGACTGCGGCGGCGGCGCGCCTCGAAGGATCCAAGGCCTTCGCCCGGGCGTTCGCCGATCGGCACGGCATTCCCGGCCCGGCCTACGGCCGCTTCGACGACGTCGAGCGAGGCGCTCGCCTTCCTCGACCGCGTCGATGGACCGGTGGTGGTCAAGGCCGATGGACTCGCCGCCGGCAAGGGCGTGATCATCCCCGAGGGCCGAGCCGAGACCGAACGACGCCATCTTCGAGATGCTCGGCCGCCGGATCGATGGGCTCGGCCGGGGCCTCGATCCTGATCGAGGAACGGATGGACGGCGAGGAGGTGTCGCTGTTCGGCATCTCGAGCGCCACCCAGCTCGATGCGCTCGGCGGGCTCACGGCCCAGGACCACAAGCGGGTGGGCGAGGGCGACACCGGCCTCAACACCGGCGGCATGGGGGCGTTCGCACCCGGTGCCCGGCCTCGACGCCGGCCTCGTCGCCGAACTCGTCGACACCTTCCTCGTCCGGGCCTCGCAGGGTATGGCGGCCGAGGGAACCCCCTACGTCGGGGTCATCTACGCCGGCATCATGCTGACGCCCAACGGTCCCCGCCTGGTCGAATACAACTGCCGCTTCGGTGATCCCGAAGCCCAGGTGCTCCTCCCGCTGCTCGACGGCGACGTGCTCGCAGTGATGGCCGCCGCCGCCCGCGGCGAATCGTGGGAGCCCTTGCGGGCCAAGGCCTCGACCTTCGCGGCAACGGTCGTCATCGCCGCCGAGGGCTACCCGACCGCGCCGGTCGCCGGCATCGCCATTCCCGACGCGGTGGTCGGCCACGGCTCGACCCTGCTCCATGCCGGAACGGCCATCGACGACTCGGGCCGGCTCGTCTCGCGCGGTGGACGCGTGCTCGATGCCGTCGGCACCGGCCCCACCCTCGACGGCGCGCTGCGATTCTGCCTACGCCGTCGCCGATCAGCTGACCACCGACCCCGGCCTGTTCGCCCGGCCCGACATCGGCTGGCGTCATGCCCCCCGTCCCAAGGTCTCGACTCTGAAGAAAGCGGTACCGATGACCGTCATGCACACTGCCGCTTCCGCTTCCGCTGCCGTCCCCGACGCCTACGCCGCCGCCGGTGTGAGCTTCTCGGCCGGTGACGCCGCCATCGAGCAGATCGCCGACGCGGTCAAGCAGACCCACAACGAGCGGGTGGTGGCCGGTGTCGGGAGTTTCGGCGGGGTCTTCGACATGGCCGATCTGGGACTCGACCAGCCGCTGTTGGTGAGCTCCACCGATACCTGCGGCACCAAGACCGTGCTGGCGGCCGAGCTCGACCAGTGGGACGGCATCGGCGCCGACATCGTCAATCACGGGGTCAACGACGTCCTCGTGCAGGGGGCCAGGCCCCTGTTCATGCTCGACACGATCTCGGCCGGGGTGCTCGACCCCGACATCGTGGGCCGGGTCGTCCGCTCGATGGCCAAGGCCTGCAAGGCGAATGGGTGCGTGCTGCTCGGCGGCGAGACGGCCGAGGTCCCCGACCTCATCGTTCCGGGCGGCGTCGACGTCGCCGGAACCATGGTCGGTGTGGTCGATCGTCGTGATCTGCTGCCTTCGTCCGACATCGTCGTCGGCGACGTGCTCGTCGGCCTCGCGTCGAGCGGTCTGCACACCAACGGCTACTCGCTGGCCCGCCGCCTCGGTGCCGCCTACGGGTTCGATCGGCCCGTCCCCGGGACCGATGTCCGGCTCGGTGATGCCCTGCTCGCTCCACATCGAAGTTATCTCGAGCCCCTCGCCGCCGCGCTCGGGCTCGGCACCTCCGGCCGCCCTGCCCCTGACCACTCTGCCCCTGACCACTCTGCCCCTGACCACTCTGCCCCTGACCACTCTGCCCCTGACCACTCTGCCTCCGACCGGGGGCACGGCCCCCGAATCGTCAAGGCACTGGCCCACCTCACCGGCGGTGGCTTCCCCGACAACATCCCACGCTGCCTGCCCGCCGGACTCGGTGCCACCGTCGACACCTCGGCCTGGGACACCCCGCCCCTGTTCCGCTGGTTGCAGGAGGCCGGCGGCCTCGACCTGGTCGAGGCCCACCGCATCTTCAACATGGGCATCGGAATGGTCGCCATCGTCGCGGCGGCCGACGTCGACACGTTCCGGGGCCTCGTCGACGAACCCACCTTCGTGCTCGGCGCCGTCACCGATCGGCCGGGGGTCGTGCTGTCGTGAACCGGATCGTCGTCCTCGTCTCGGGCAGTGGCACCAACCTGCAGGCCATCCTCGAAGCGTACGGTCCGGTCGGTCGTCGGTCCGACGACGTCGAGGTCGTGGCCGTGGTCTCGAATCGGGCCGACGCCCACGCCCTGAACCGGGCTCGTTCTGCCGGCGTGCCCGCCGTTGTGCTCGAACGTCGGGCCGGCGAGACCCGAGCCACCTACGATGCCCGGCTGGTCGAGGCCGTCGCCCCCCACCGGCCCGATCTGGTGGTCCTCGCCGGCTGGATGCGGATCCTCACCACCACGTTCGTCGAGGCCTTCCGGGTCATCAACCTGCACCCCGCCCTTCCCGGAACGTTCCCCGGTGCCCACGCCATCGACGAGGCCTTCGCCGCGTGGCAGGCAGGGGCCATCACCGAGTCCGGCGTGATGGTCCACTGGGTGCCCGACGACGGTGTCGACGACGGCCCCGTCATCGTGGCCGAGACCGTGCCCTTCGAGACCGACGACACCCTCACCACGTTCGAGACGCGTGTCCACGGCGTCGAACATCGTGTCATCGTGAAGGCCATCGAGATCGCCCTCCAGCCCGTATCCCCCTGAGGTCCCCATGAACGCCAACTCCTCCCACGACGCACGATCCATCGACGACACGGGATCTCTGAATGACAGGGTGTTCCGTGGTGCCGAGGCCCTGACCTTCGACGACCTGCTCGTGGTCCCGGGCTGGAGCGAGGTCTTGCCCCACGACGTCGACACGTCCACCGACCTCGGATCGATCACCCTGCAGATCCCCCTGATGTCGGCGGCCATGGACACCGTCACCGAGGCACCGTTGGCCGTGGCGCTGGCCCGCGAGGGCGGCATCGGGGTCCTGCACCGGAACCTGTCGATCGACGAACAGGCCGAGCACGTCGAGCGGGTGAAGAAAGCCCAGTCGGGCATGATCTCGGCGCCGGTCCGGCTCGGCCCGCACGCCACGCTCGCCGATGCCGAGGCCATCATGAACCGGCACAAGATCTCGGGCGTACCGATCTGCGACGACGACGATCATCTGCTCGGCATCCTGACCAACCGCGACATCCGGTTCTGCGGCGCCGACGAATACGAACGTCGCGTCACCGACTACATGACCCACGCACCGTTGGTCACGGCCCCGATCGGGACCACGCTCGACGAGGCCGTCGCGATCCTGCACCAGCACCGAATCGAGAAGTTGCCCCTGGTCGACGACGAAGGTCGGCTGTCGGGGCTCATCACGGTGAAGGACATCAACAAGCGCATCGAGAAGCCCGACGCCACCCTCGACGCCGACGGGCGGCTCTGCGTCGGCGCCGCCGTCGGCGTCACCGACACCGCCGAACGGGCCGAGGCCCTGGCTGCGGCCGGAGTCGACGTCCTCGTGATCGACACCGCCCACGGGCACACCCGCGGTGTGATCGACGCCATCCGTGTCATCAAGAAGGGGTGGCCGCACGTCGTGGTGGTCGGAGGCAACGTGGTCACCGCCGAGGGCGTCGACGCCATGGTCGAAGCCGGTTCCGACATGATCAAGGTCGGGGTCGGTGCCGGGTCGATCTGCACGACCCGCATCGTCGCCGGTGCCGGTATGCCGCAGATGACGCGCGATCTACGAATGCGCCCAGGCGGCAAAGCGACACCGCGGCGCCGACCGGGCCCTTCCGATCATCGCCGACGGTGGCGTCGTGTCATCGGGCGACATCGTGAAGGCCTTCGCTGCCGGCGCCGATGCCGTGATGCTCGGCAACCTGCTGGCCGGGGTCGACGAAGCCCCGGGCGATCTCGAACTGGTCGACGGCGCCATGTGGAAGACGTACCGGGGTATGGGATCGGCCGGGGCCATGCGCGGTCGGGCAACCGATCGGTACGGAACGGGGCAGGCCCCGGGCAAGCACGTCGCCGAAGGGGTCGAGGCCCGGGTCCGCTATGCCGGCGCGCTCGAGCGAACTCATGTCGCAGTTGGTCGGTGGGCTGCGTTCCGGGATGGGATACGCCGGGGCTGCCGACCTGACCGAGCTCCGTGAACGCACGCGTCTGGTCCGGATCACCGGTGCCGGACTGCGCGAGAGTCATCCCCACGACGTCAGCGTCACCCGGGACTGACCCCGGTCGTGGTGGGTTCCGCCCACTCCGGCCGCGGTCGTGATATTTGAAGCTGCGTTTCATAACGATCTAGATTGCCGGCATGCCAGCAACCGGTGAACGAACAGACGGTGATGAACGCGATGAGTGACACGACGACCCCGGAGGCGCTCCGAACCGAGATCCGTGACTTCTTCGACCGGACGCTGCCGGTCGCACTCGAAGGGGTCGTCGGCGAGGTTGCTCGGGGCAAGGCCTATCGGGCCGCCCTGTTCGATGCCGGATTGGCCGGACTCGACTACCCGACGCAGTTCGGTGGGCGAGGCCTCGGACCCGAGCACCTGGCTGTGTGGGCAGAGGAGAGCAAGGGGAGGGTCCCGGGTGCGAACTCGGTGTTCGGGATCGGGACCGGCATGGCCCTGCCGGTCATTCGCGACCACTCGGCCGATGCCGTCAAGGAGCGTTTCCTCGGCCCCGGCCTCCGAGGCGACGAGATCTGGTGTCAGCTCTACTCCGAGCCCGGTGCCGGGTCCGACCTCGCGTCGCTGGCGACGAAGGCCGAACGCGACGGAGACGAGTGGGTGATCACGGGGCAGAAGGTGTGGACCTCGGGGGCGCAGCACTCCGACGTGGCGATCCTGCTGGCCCGGACCGACCCCGACGCTCCCAAGCACCGCGGCATCACGATGCTGATCATGCCGATGAAGCAGCCCGCGGTGACCGTTCGGCCGCTCCGGCAGATGACCGGGCACTCGGAGTTCAACGAGGTCTTCATCGACGAGGCCCGGGTTCCGGTCGACTGGGTGGTCGGGGACGTCAACGACGGCTGGCGTATGGGTGTCGCGCTCCTGGCCCACGAGCGGGTCCAGACCGGTGTCGCCTCCATGAGCAACGCCGGTACCGAACGGCTCTGGTCGCGGGTGCCGATCCCGGTGGTGCAACTCATCGAACTCGCTCGCCGGGCGGGGCGAACCGACGACCCGATCGTGCGCCAGGAACTGGCCCAGTTGTGGATCAACGAGCGCATCGTCGGGATCCTCCGCGAGCGTGGCGGGACACACCCCTCGATCGGCAAACTGTGGCGCACCACCCAAGGTCGGGCCGCGACCGAGTTCGCATCCCGGATCGCCTTCCCGGCATCGCCGGCCTGGGTCGACGGCGACGTCGATGCCGAGTTCTTCGCCTTCCAGACCCTCAACTGCAGGGGGATGAGCCTCGGCGGCGGGACCGACGAGATTCAGCGCAACACACTCGGGGAGCGGGTGCTGGGCCTGCCCCGCGAGCCCGTCGTCGACAAGGACGTCCCATTCCGGAGCCTCCTCAAGGGAACCCAGCGAAGCGGCACGCCGGCGGCCGGCGCATGACCGGGACCGGTCCCGGCGGTCCCGACGCCGATGGCGCTGCCCTCCAGCCCCGCAACGTGCTCCCGCCGACCGACTCGACACCCGACGCCGAGGCCGTGTGGACCGCCGAGCGATCCCTCTCCTGGGGCGAACTCGAGGACCGTGCACGTCGCTTCGCCCAGGGTCTGCGTCGGGCGGGAATCGGGGCGGGCGACACCTGGGCCGTGCTTGCCCGCAACCGTTTCGAATGGGCCGAACTCGGCATCGGCAACGGTCGGGCGGGATCGCGGTACGTGCCCCTGAACTGGCACCTCACGGTGCCCGAGATCGTCGAACTGCTCGAGGACTCGGGGTCGGCGCTGCTCGTCGTCGCCCCGGATCTGGAGGAGTCCGGACGCAAGGCCGCGACGGCCGCCGGGATCGACAACGTGATCGTGCTCGGTGACGACTACGAACGGTGGCTGGCGGCGCAACCGTCGGACCCGCTGCCCGACGGCCCGCTGGGTTCGCCGTTGCAGTACACCGGCGGAACCACCGGCCGGTCGAAGGGGGTCACCCGTTCCGACCAATCGGGTCGGGCTGCTCGGCTCGCCGCCGGCTACGGCCGTTGGGGCGTGCTGACCGGAATGCCCGAGGGCTCGCGAATGATGCTGTGCACGCCCGCGTATCACGCGCTCGGCGGCGCCGTCCTGAGAACGTCGCTGGCTCGTGGGAATTCGCTCGTCATCCTGGATCGATGGGATCCGGAGCAGACCCTGGCGATGATCCAGGACCGGGGGATCGCCGGAACGGCGATGGTGCCCACCCAGTTCATCCGTCTCCTGAAGCTCGACCCGCAGACCCGCGCGCGCCACGACGTCTCGTCCCTGCGCTGGGTGCTGCACACCGCGGCGCCGTGTCCGGCGTGGGTGAAGCGCGAGATGATCGAGTGGTTCGGTCCGGTCATCGTCGAGCTCTACGGCTCGTCCGAGGGCGTCGGTCCGGTGATCGCGACATCCGAGGAGTGGCTGGCCCGTCCGGGCACCGTTGGTCGGGCGACGGCGGTGCTCCAGCTCTCGATCGTCGACGACGACGGCCGCGATCTGCCCGCCGGCGAGATCGGGACGATCTACGGTCGGCGGGTCGAAGGCCCGCCCGAGTATCACGGAGACCCCGAGAAGACGAGAGCCATGGTGCTGCCCGACGGCCGGTTCACCGTCGGTGACGTGGGCTGGCTCGATGACGACGGCTACCTCTACCTCGCCGACCGTCGGGTGGATCTGATCATCAGCGGCGGGACCAACATCTACCCGGCCGAGGTCGAGGCCGTGCTGAGCCAGTACCCCGACGTCGCCGACGTCGCGGTGTTCGGGATTCCGCATCCCGATTGGGGTCAGGAGGTCAAGGCCGTGGTCGAACCGGTTGCGGACGCGACCCTCGATGTCGATGCCCTCCTGGATTTCGCCGCCGAGCACCTGGCGCCCTTCAAGCTGCCGAAGTCGGTCGATGTGGTCGACGCCCTGCCTCGCGAGGCGAGCGGCAAGCTCAAGAAGCACAAGCTCCGCAGCCCCTACTGGGAACATGCGGGGGAGTCGTCATGACCACGACGACCGATGTCCGCTCGGAGCGCATCGGATCCACCGAGTGCATCACGCTCGACCGGCCCGAGTCGTTGAACTCGCTCTCGCCGGTCATGATCTCGTTGCTCCCCGACCTCATCGCGGCCGCGGCTCGGGACCGCGAGTGCCGGGCGATCGTCATCACGGGGGCCGGTGAGCGGGCGTTCTGTGCCGGGATCGACGTCAAGTCGGTCGCTCGTTCCGATGCGCTCGCCGGCTCCGGTGCCGGCGCGGTCGACCCGATCGTGGCCTCGTTCGAGAACCTCGACTCCGGTCTCGGCACCATCATTCGGACGATCCACCGGGTTCCGGTTCCGGTGATCGCGGCGGTGAACGGTCATGCCGTCGGAGCCGGGTTCGCCATTTCCGCGGCCTGCGACCTCCGCGTCGCCAGCCGGAACGCCACGTTCTCCGACGGCTTCGTGAAGCGTGGGATCTCCGGATGCGAGATGGGACTGTCGTACTTCCTGCCCAAACTGGTCGGTCCCGCCCTGGCGTTCGATTGGATGCTCACCGGTCGCCGTGTCGGGGCCGACGAGGCGTTGCGGGCCGGGTTGGTCGGGGAGCTGACGGATCCGGTGGAGCTGATGGATCGGGCCCTCGCCCTCGCCGGCGTGCTGGCCGAGAATGCACCCATGGCCTTGGCGACCACCAAGGAGATCATGTGGACCAATCTGCACGCATCGAGTCTCGATGCCGCGATGGCCCTCGAGGCTCGCAATCAGGTGATGGTGCGCAACACCGCCGATGCCGCCGAGGCCAGGCTCGCGTTCCTCGAGAAGCGGGCACCGGTTTTCGTCGCCCCCGACGTGGAGCGGCCCTTCCGATCTCCCTGATCGGCTCTCCGCCGATCCTCCCGCGGTCGATCGGCCCGCCGCGATCCTCAACCGATGAGGAGGGTCGCCAGGTTCTGCGATGCGAAGATGGGCTGCACGACATCGATCGTCAGGTCGGCCTGCTCGGGATCGAGGTGGCGCCGGATCGTGGTTTCCAGGGCCTCGGCGCCCCTGCTTCCCGTTGCGCCGACGGCTCCCGTGCAGATCACTCGATCGGGGGAGAGCAGCCGCAGGATGGGCGACAGACCCCGTCCGAGCCACTCGATCGACTGCCGTGCGGCCTCGATCGCGTCCGGTTCTCCGCGACCGATCCGCTCGATCACGTCGACGGCCGCATCGAGCGTGACGCCGGAGAGTCCGTGGTAGTTCTCCACCACGGCTCGCCCACTCGAAACGGTTCCGAAACAGCCGGTGCGACCGCACGCACAGACCCGGGCGTTGCCGACGAGCGGGAGATGGGCCAGCGAGCCGGTGTCACCCCGGCGGTTCGAGACGAGGGTCGTGCCCTTCGCCAACATCAGGTGGGTGTCGTGGCTGATGGAGACGACGGCAACGAGTTCGATCGGATCGGGTCCGATGGCGGCGAGTGCCCCCAGGGCCAGGGCTCGAATGTTGCTGTTGACGACGATCTCGACGTCGGAGCGTCCCAGGCTCGACTCGCACACGGCCCGCAGGTCGACGTCTCGCCGCCGCCATGCCGGTGTCTCGACGACGATGCCCTGCTCCTGATCGACGACTCCCTCGACGGACAGATCGAGTCGCCCCACTCGGCCGAGCGTGAGACCCTCGTCGTCGAGCATGCGATGGAGCAGGCGGAACGTCTTCGTCATCAAGGCCGTCGGGGTCGGTCCGGGTCGATGCCGGAATTGCCCGGAGGCGATCACGCGACCGACGGCGTCGATCAGATGGATGGTCACGTCGGCGAATCGGACGATGACCGAGACGCCCATCTCACCCGTCGGATCGATCGAATACTGGGCCGGAGGCCGACCGGGTCCCGGTCGTTGGCTCGACTCCTCGATCACCAGCCCCGCTTCGACCAGTTCGGCGAGGATGGGGCCGAGTGCCTGCGAGGTGAGTGACGTCTGCTCGGCGAGCTCGGCCCGTGTGCGGGCCGATCCGGAGCGAAGGTGGTCGAGAACCAGCTCGGCATTGGCGGCGCGGACGGAGGCCGATCGCATGGGCCCTCGGCCCGGCGGCGTGATGGTCATCGTGGTGCTCGATCTCGTGATGTGGTGTCTGGAGGGTACCGGTCTCGGGTGATCGGCTGGCCTGCAGCCATCCAGGGCCCGGGCTTCATCTTGAAACGTACTTTCAATACCACTAGGTTTGCGCCGTCGATCGGAAATGGGCCGGGTCGACGGGGGTTTGATACAGCGCATCGGGCCCGAGAAGAAGGGGAGAGAACGTGAACGGAGTCACGAAATCGTGGCGCTTGGTCGTGGCCATGCTGGCCACGCTGGCCATGGCGGCGGCTGCCTGCGGCGGATCCGACAGTGCCGAAACCAGTGCCGAGTCGACCACCACGACCGAACGATCGATCAGTACCACCGCACCCGAGTCCGGCGGGGGCGACACCACCGTGCCTCCGGCCGAGGCCGAGCCGGCATCGGGGACGCTCCGTTTCGTCGAGTTCTCGCCGGTGACCACGTTCGATCCGGCCGGTTCTCAGACCGCCCAATCGGCCTATCTCTACCCGGAGTACGACACCCTGATCCGTCAGGCGGCCGACTACTCGCTCCAGCCGGCGCTGGCGCTCAGCTGGGACCAGCCCGAGCCCACGGTGTGGGAGTTCACACTCCGTGACGACGTGGTCTTCCACGACGGTGCGGCGTTCGACGCGCAGGTCGCCGCCGACAACATGATCCGGGCAAAGGAATTCGAGGGCAACCCGAATGCGGCCACCTGGGTCGGCATGACATCGGCCACGGCGGTCGATGCCACCACGCTTCGGGTCGAGTTCAGCAAGCCACAGCCTCAGTTCCCGATCCAGATGTCGATGGTGATGGGGATGATGGTCAGTCCGAACGCCTTCGATTCCGATCTCACACGGGCTCCGGCCGGATCCGGCCCGTGGGTCTGGCAGGAGGGCGAATCCCAGGCGGGCGTGACCGAGGTGTACACCTTGGCGCCCGACTACTGGGACCCCGCGGCGCAGGGCGTCGAGCGGGTCGAGGTCACCGCGGTGGCCGACAACTCGGCTCGCCTCAATGCCGGTCTGACGGGTGAGGCCGAGATCGTTGCCACGCTCCGCGATGCCGAGGTCGCTCCGGCCCAGGACGGCGGGCTCGATGTGATCTCGGTGCCGAACTACTTCCCGTACATCGTCGTCTACGGCCGTGACGGCGGAATCGACGACGAGTTGGTCGATCAGAACGTTCGTCAGGCGATCGCCTATTCCATCGACCGTGAGGCGTACTCGGAGGCGATCCAGCTCAACAACGGGGACAGTCTCGGTGGGATCTATCCCGAGGCATTCGCCGAGTGGCACGTGCCCGAACTCGATGACACCTTCGGCTACGACCCGGTCAAGGCCAAGGAACTCCTCACCGAGGCCGGTTATCCCGACGGCATCACCATCGCCATGCCCGTGATGCCGGCCATCAGCCCGCCGCTGGACCTCATCGTCCAGATGCTCGGGGCCTCGGGCATCACCGTCGAACTGACTCAGATCAACAACGGCGAGCTCGGCCCCCGAATCACGGCCAAGGAGCCCGAGTGGGGTCTGAGCTGGAACCGGGCGCTGCTGTACCACCCGGCCAATGACCTCCCGGCCTGGGTGAACGGGCGGTACAACCCGCTCGGACTCGACGACACCGCCGACCTGGTCCCGCTGCTGGACGAGGCGGCATCGGCCCCGGATCTGGCGACCGCCCAGGCCCTCTACGCCGAGGTCGAAACGGCGCTGATCGATCGGGGCATCATCATCCCGCTGGCCCATGGATCGCAGAACGCCGCCTATGACCCGAGCAAGGTCAGCGGTGTCGTCATGGGTCTGAACATGCAGGCCCCGATGCCCTACGGCGTGCGGGTCAGCGGCTGATCGTCTTCAATGGTGTGACCGCCGGCACGATCGTCGGCGGTCACACCACTCCCTCCCCGTTCCGACATCGTCACCGATCGAGCACCATCCCCCGGGGGAACACATGCTGCGTCTGCTCTTCAGTCGAATACTGGCCGCCATTCCCCTCATGTTCCTGGTCGCCACGGTGACGTTCTTCCTGACCCAGCTGAACCCGGTCGATCCGGCTGCGGTTGCGCTCGGTCAGGACGCCTCGGCCGAGGCGATCGCAGCCCAGCGGGCAGCCTTCGGCACCGACAAGCCGGTGGTGGTCCAATACGCCAACTGGATGGGCGATGCGGTCACCGGCGATCTCGGGACCTCGTGGTTCAACGGCGAGTCGGTCAACACGATGCTTCGCCAGCGGGTGCCCGTCACCCTGTCGATCGTTGCCGGCTCGTTGCTCATCGCCCTGAGCATCGGGGTCACACTCGGGATCCTCGCGGCACTGAATGTCGGGCGATGGCCCGACCGACTCGTCACGGTGGTGTCCTCGCTCGGGATCGCCATACCCAACTTCTGGGTGGCCATCCTGTTGGTCTATTTCCTCGCCGTGAAGGGGGGTTGGTTCCCGTCGATCTGGTCGCTCAGTCGGACCTCGACGGTCACCGGCTGGGTCCACTCGATCATCCTCCCGTGCATCGCGCTCGGCACCGCATCCTCGGCGGCCATCGCCCGTCAGGCCCGATCGTCGATGATCGGGGTCCTCCAGAAGGACTACATCCGGACCGCCCTGGCCAAGGGCATCTCGGTCCGGCGGGTCATCTTCCGGCACGCCTTGCGGAACGCCGCCGTCCCGATCGTGACGCTCGTCGGTTTCCAGGTCTCGGCTCTCTTCGGCGGGGCGGTTCTCGTCGAACTGGTGCTCAACATCCCGGGCCTGGGGAGCCTCGGCGTCGATGCGGTGCTCCGCAAGAACACGCCCGTGGTCCTGGGCTTCGTCATGGTGACGACCCTGGTGGTCGTCGTCGTCAACATCGCGCTCGATCTGACCTACGCCTGGCTGAACCCGAAGGTGCGTCCCGAATGACCATGCAGGAATCGCAGGTCGACCTGCTCGATGATCCCGCGGGAACACTGCCGAGCTCCCAGAGCATCCGGGACGGGTCGAACACCGGCAGCCGCTTCTGGGCGCGATTCCGGCGGAACAAGCTGGCGCTCGGCGCAGGAGGGTTCCTGCTCCTGGTGGTGCTGATGGCGGTCTTCGCTCCCCTCATCACGACCCAGGATCCGATCCTGGCAACCAACTTCCGTGACCGACTCGAGCCGCCGTTCGGTGACTACTTCCTGGGCACCGACAACGTCGGTCGAGACATCATGACGCGGCTGATCTTCGGGGCCCGGTACGCGCTGATCGCCGGAATCGTTGCCGTCTCCGTTGCGCTCGGTATCGGCGTTCCGCTCGGCCTCGCCATCGGCTACTACCGGGGCTGGGTCGACAAGATCACGATGCGGGGGGTCGAAGCGGTGGTCGCCGTTCCGGCCGTGGTCATGGCGATGGCGATCATCTCGGCGGTCGGGCCCGGGCTCGTGCGGGCCATGGTGGCCGTCGGCATCGTGTATTCGATGGTGGTGGCCCGTCTGGCGAGAGCCGAGGTGTTCTCGGCCCGCGAGGAGCTCTATGTCGATGGGGCGAGAGCGGCCGGGGCCGACGACAACCGCATCATGTGGCGACACATCCTGCCGAACATCGCTCCGGCCCTGATCGTGCAGACGACCCTGCTGTTCGCCCAGGCCGTGCTGGCCGAGGCTGCGCTGAGCTTCCTCGGGCTCGGCGCCGGTTCGACCCAGGCCAGCTGGGGTGTCATGTTGCGTGAGGCCCGCGACACGATCAACGAGACCGTGTGGCCGGCGATTCCCCCCGGACTCGCGATCTTCTTCACCGTGATCGCGTTCAACGTCTTCGGCGACGGGCTCCGTGATGCCTTCGCCCGTGAGGCCCGTGGGGGCCGGGTCGGCGTCGGCGACGTCGAACGGGTCACGCTGCTCGAACCGGTCGCTCCCCCCGAGCCCGGATCGATCCTGTCGCTCCGCAACCTGTCGATCCGATTCCCGCGGCCCGGGACCACCGACGACGTCGCGGTGGTGCGAGACGTGTCGTTCGACATCGGCCGGGGTGAGATCATGGCGCTGGTCGGCGAGTCGGGTTCCGGGAAGTCGATCTCGGCGCTGTCGCTCCTCGGCCTGGTCCCCGACCCGGGCCAGGCGTCGGCGGCATCCATCCAGCTCGATGGCCGGGAGCTGGTCGACCTCGACTTCGACGAACTCCGCAGCATCCGGGGCAAGGAGATCGGCGTCATCTTCCAGGAGCCGTCGGCCGCGCTCAACCCCGCCTACACCGTCGGTCGGCAGGTCGCCGAACCGCTCATCGTGCATCTCGGCCTGTCCAAGCGAGAGGCCCGGGAGCGTGTCATCGAGCTGTTCCGCCGGGTCGGGATCCCCGATCCGGAGAAGCGGATCGATGCCTTCCCCCACCAGTTCTCGGGGGGGATGGCCCAACGGGTCGTCATCGCCATGGCGCTGTCGTGCGAACCGAAGCTGCTGATCGCCGACGAGCCGACAACGGCACTCGATGTCACGGTGCAAGGTCAGGTCCTCGACCTCATCGGTGAACTGAGCCAGGAACTCGGCGTCGCCGTGCTGCTGATCACCCACGATCTGGGTGTGGTCGCCGATCTCGCCGACCGGGTCGCCGTCATGTATGCGGGCGAAATCGTCGAGAGCGGCGACCTGGGCGACGTCTTCCGAGCGCCCCAGCACCCCTATACGGAGGGGCTGATCCGCTCGATCCCGCGCAACGAACGTCGCAGCGACGAACTCCCGACCATCGGAGGCGTGGTGCCCCCGCCGTGGGAGTGGCCGGCGGGCTGCCATTTCGCCCCACGCTGTGGTTACGCCACCGACGCCTGCACGGTCGGCCCCGTGGGCCTTCGCTCCGTGCAGACCTCGGTCGTTCGGTGTCTTCGCGCCGACGAACTCGACCTCGACGGGGTGGGGCGCCTGAGTCCGCTCGCCGGGTTGCCCGGAGGAGAGCCGTCATGAGCCGACCCCTCCTCGAGATCGAGGACCTCACCGTCACGTTTCCCGGGGGCCGGGGCCCCTTGCCCTGGCAGCACCTGCCCGACGTGCGGGCCGTCCAGCACGCGAGTCTCCGGATCGCCGAGGGCGAGTCGGTCGGTCTCGTCGGTGAATCGGGTTCGGGCAAGACCACGATCGGGCGCACGATCCTGCGGTTCATCAAGCCCGCAGGCGGAACGATCCGGCTCGGTGACTTCGATGTCACGGCCATGGGCCGGTCCACCCCCTTGGAGTACCGACGCGCCGTCCAGGTGGTGTTCCAGGACCCGGTCGGATCCCTGAACCCCTCGATGGAGGTCGGCGACCTCATCGGCGAACCGCTGTCGATCCATTTCGGTCTGGGCGACAAGGAACGCACCGAGCGGGCCGGCGATCTCCTCGAACAGGTCGGGCTCGAACGGCATCACCTGCGGCGCTACCCCTATGAGTTCTCGGGCGGGCAGCGACAGCGAATCGCGATCGCTCGGGCACTGGCCACCGAGCCGAGGCTGCTGGTGCTCGACGAACCCGTTTCCGCCCTCGATGTCAGCACCCAGAGCCAGGTGATCAACCTGCTCGAGCGGCTGCAGCGCGAGACCGGGACCGCCTACCTGTTCATCGCCCATGATCTTGCCGTGGTTCGTCATATCTCGCATCGCATCGCCGTGATGTATCACTCCCGGATCGTCGAACGTGGCGACGCCGACGAGGTCTGCGAGGCTCCCACCCATCCGTACACCCAGCTGCTGCTGGCCTCGATTCCCGATCCCGACCCGGCCGTCCAGAAAGAGAAGACCCGTCAGCGCCGGGCGCTCAGTGTCGGTGTCGCCGGTGCGACCGGCGCGCCGCCGATCGACGGCTGCCCATTCGCCACGCGCTGCCCCCACGTCATGGACATCTGCCGGACATCGTTCCCCGAGTGGACACCGACCGTCTCGGGCGGGGAGGTGGCCTGCCATGTGCACACGTCGGGACCCAAACTCGGCGGACGTCCGCTCCGAGAACTCTCGCCCGCATCGGCATGACGACCGCACCTCCGGCCGGGGTGCAGGTCGTGCTGCATGCTCCCGATCCCTCAATCTCCGGACCCGCATGCTCCCGACTCGCATGCTCCGGACTGGGCAATCCCGAGCGATCGAACCAGCCAACTGCCAGCAACGCCCCTCACATCGGTAGGAAGTGAACAACCATGTCCTCGACGGTCACCAGTTCCCGGCTGCACAACGTGCTCTGCGACCAACTCGGAGCGGAGTTGCCGATCTTCGGATTCACCCACTCGCTCGACGCCGCGATCGCGGTGTCCCGCGCCGGTGGGGTCGGCATCTGGGGCGCGACCCGTTCGACCCCGGCCGAGATCGAAGAGGGTGTGACCAGGATGGCCGCCGAACTCGGTGACCTGCCGTTCGGGCTCGACCTGGTGATCCCGCCGGGTATGCCCGAGCGTGACAACCGGGCCGAGATCGAGGCGGCGATCCCGGCCGAACACCGCGCCTTCGTCGACGGTCTCCGCAGTCGCTACGGGGTGCCCGACGACGGCAACCCGGGCAAACGCAGTCGGTTCGTTCGCAGTGAGCAGATGGCCCGGGAGCAGGTCGACGTCGTCATGGACTCCTCGATCCGAGTGCTCGCGCTCGGGATCGGGAGCCCGGAATGGGTCATCGGGCCGGCCAAGGAGCGTGGCAAGGTACTGGTGAGCCTCGTCGGTCAGCCCAAACATGCGCTCCGAGCACTCCAGGCCGGGGCCGACATCCTGGTCGCCCAGGGCACCGATGCCGGTGCGCACACCGGCCCGATCGGCACCTTCTCGCTCGTCCCCCAGATCGTCGATGTCGCCGGCGACACGCCCGTGGTCGCAGCCGGGGGCGTGGCCACCGGTCGCCACATCGCCGCGGCACTGGCGCTGGGAGCGGTCGGGGTGTGGATGGGAACGGCGTGGCTCTTCTGCGAAGAGGAGCACACCGATCCGCAGATCCTCGCCAAGCTCATCGCCGGCGAGTCGGCCGACGCCATCATCTCCCGAGCCGACTCGGGCAAGACGCTGCGGCAGATCCGGACCTCCTGGACCGACGAGTGGTCGGCCCCGGGGGCTCCCGAACCGCTGAAGATGCCGTACCAGGACATTCTGGTCGGTGACATCCTCGGCCAGATCGAGCGCCACGGAATCACGCCGCTGATGCACTCGCCCGTCGGGCAGAGTGTTGCCTACTTCCGTGAGCAGACAACGGTGGCCGACGTGATGGCCCGGCTCGTCGCCGAGGCCGAAGCCGCTCTGGACGCGCTCCCATGACCGATGATCTCGTCGACCTCTTCGAGGGGCTCCGCGTTCTCGAGATCGGCCAGTTCGTTGCCGCCCCGATCTGCGCCGAACTGTTCGCACACGGCGGGGCCGATGTCGTCAGGCTCGAACCGGTCACCGGTGATGTGACCCGGTCGACCGACCCGCTGCGCACGATCGACGGCGTGGGTTGGGGAGACGGTCGGCAATACGTCGTCAAGGCCAGGGGCAAGCGTGCGTTGCCCCTCGACCTGTCGAGCCCCGAGGGCAGCGCGATCGCACGGAATCTCGCTTCGCGCTGCGATGTGCTCATCACCAATCTCCGACCAGGCACGGCGGCCCGGATCGGTCTCGACTTCGAGGGCCTGCGAGTCGACAATCCGGGCCTCGTCTACGGCGAGATCAGCGGGTTCGGTGACTCGGGGCCGAATGCCAAGCGTCCCAGCCTCGATCTGATCGCCCAGTCGTGGACCGGTCTGCGGTCGTCGACGGCGACCGACGACGGTCAGTTCGGTCGCTACGAGGCCTATTTCTGCGACTACACCGCCGGCCTCCTCCTGGCGTTCGGGATCGCCGCAGCCCTTCGCCACCGGGAACGCACCGGGGAAGGGCAGCGGGTCAGCACATCGCTCGCCCATGCCGGGCTGTTCATGCTCCACCGCTCGGCCAACCTGTTCGACGCAACCGACGAGTGGAAGCGAGACCTGGCCGAACGACGCCACGGTGGCGAATCGCTGACGAACCTGCAGAACGAACGGGCCCGACGGGCGGCGCCCGAAGTCTTCTTCATGTCGACCTATCCGACGCTCGACGGTGCGGTGTCCATCGGTGCCACCGGATCGATGGGCGCCAGGCTGTGCCGCCTGTTCGGCACCGAGGATCCCCGCACGCTCCCGGCCTGGAGCGATCGGGAGTCCCGACCGGCGGCTCTGGCCGCCACGCGCAGCCTCCTGGCCGAGCGGCTGGTGGCGATGCCGACGACCGAGGTCATGGAGCTCCTGCTCGACAACGACATCCCGGCGAGTCCGATCCGCCTGGTCGAAGAGGTCTTGACGGATCCCGATGCCCGGGCTGCCGATCTCGTCTACGACGGAACCGATCCGCGGCTGGGTGACTACATCATGCCGTCGGCGCCGATCGCGCTGAGCGGCACGGCCTACCGGGCCCGTCCCGGGATCGCCGCGCACGGCGAGCACACCGACGAGCTGCTGGCCGAACTCGGCTACGACGCGGCGACGATCGAGCGCCTCGTTGCAGACGGCATCGTCGCCCGGGCCGACTGACGCTCGGCTGCACCGGTCAACCGGATCCGGCCGCCATCGTCGTCTCGGTTCCCGCTCGCATCTGGACGATGGCCCCGAGTCCGGCGGCCGCGGCGATGCCAACTCCCCACCATCGGGTGCCGGTCAGGTCGGCGAGGAGGCCGACGAGGGTGGGCCCGGCGGCGCTGGACAATCCGAACGCCAGGCTGATCACGCCCATCGCCGTGCCCAGCTGATCCCGATCGAACAGCTCGTCGGCGTAGATGCCCTGGAGCGGCGAGGTGGCGCCGATCCCGAACCCGGCGAGCCCCACGTAGATGAGGGCGCTCCACACGTGGCCGGCGACGACCAATACCAGGACACCGAGCGTGATCGCGCCGTACGCCAGGACGAGCGAAGCCCTGGCGCCGAGGCGGCCGACGATCCAGGCCAGCGGGATGCGCCCGCTCACCTGGGCGACTCCACGAGCCCCGGCCATCCACGCGGCAACCGCGACCGGCAGCCCGGCCGAGGTCATGAGCGGCACCTGGTACACGAGGACCACACCCACGCCGAGTCCGATCAGGGCCGTTGCCGTGACGAAACGTCGTGCCGGCTCCGACCCCCACATCGCGGCGAAACGGAGCGGGGGCCGTGGTCGGTCCGGATCAGGGCGGTCCTGGATCAGTGCGGCCGCCGTGATCAGGACGACGGCGGCCCCGCCCACCAGGATCCTCATCGTGACCCGCCATCCGACCATCGGCTCGAGCCACGCCGCCAGGGGGAGGAAGATCGTCGAGGAGAACGCACCGTAGACCGTGAGGCGGGCGATGGCCCGTGCCGGTTGATCGGGTGAGGCGCGGACTGCCGCAGTCTGGGTGATGTGGTAGAAGCCGAGTGCCTGGAGCGCGCCGCCCCCCACCACCGCTCCGATCACGAAGAACGCAGGAGCGGTGGCCGCCGATGCCAGACCGAGGCCGCCCACCGAGACCAGCGCGGCGGTGAGGAAGCCCCTGCTGCTTCCTCGACGGTCGATCAGCCTTCCGGCCGGGACCGCGGCCAGTGCACCGAGGGCAGCCGACGCCGAGAACGTTGCCGTGACCCAGGACTCCCGCCATCCGGTGTCGGCCAGGATCGGATCGAGCAGGACACCGAACGCGTAGTACCAGGCCCCGTAGGCCGAAATCGTGACCAGCCCGAGCAACGCGATGGTGAGCTGGGGGAACGCCGCCTCCTCGATGTCGTCGTGCCCGGTCCCGGCCATCGCGCCGAGCGTAGGTCGATCACCCGGTGGGGGCCGAAGAGGATCCGGTCGGCGCGCCGAGGCCACCATCCTCGCGAACCGGTTCGGGTTCGCCGAATTCACTCCCGGAGTGTGGCGAGCGCGGCCATGATGGCGTCGTGATGTCGGAAGCCGATCTGATGGCTGCGGTCGACGTGGCGTTCCGTGCGGCCGGTCGGGCGTTGCGGTCGTGGCCCGACCCGCACGCGGATCGATCGCCGGACGACGAGGAGTACTCCCGCCTGACCGACCCGCAGCGGTGGAGGATCCTCGGTGCCCGGGCCGAGGCATGGATGGTTGCGCTTGCCGAGGCCGGTCTGGCGGAGGTCCACCGCGGCGCCGTCGTCGACTGGGACGTGGCCCCTGGCCCCGTGGTGACGAGTGCCGACCGTGTGGTGCCGCGGGCGTCGGGTGCGATCCCGTTGGTGGTGGGGCACTCCCGCTTGGGTGACGTCGTCGACGCCGGTGTCGTGTTGGGCGTCGGTGATCGCGCCATCGAGATCGGTCGGTTCCCCGATTGCGGTTGCGACGCCTGCGACAGCGGTTCTCGAGCCGAACTGGACCATCTCGATGCTCACCTGATCGGGATCGTGACGGGCCGGTTCCGGCACCTCAGACGTCGTGACGAGGTCGTGATGACGATCGGCGACGGTGGGTGGAGCGCCTCCGGTCGGCGCCGTCCCCCTCGAGCGGCCAAGGTGCTGGCCGATCCACGAGGTTGGGCGGAGCTGACCGGTGCCAGTTGGCTGTGATGCCGAGACCGCTGTGATGCCGAGACCGACGGGGCCGGCACGTCGCGCCTTCGTCGACGCCTACGATCTCCACGAGCCGTGGAACGGCTCGCTCATGGGTCGGCCAACGTGGTGGGCATCGTGAACCGTGAGGCGTAGCGGGCCGTGAAGAGAGCGGGCATGCCGCCGGTGTGAACGAACACGATGGTGGCGTCGTCGTCGAAGTCGCCCCGCTCGCAGCCGGCGACGAACCCGGCCATGGCTCGGCCCGAGTACACCGGATCGAGGATCACGCCCTCGGTCCGTGCCACCAGCCGCAGCGCATCGAAGACGGCATCGACCGGCTCGCCGTAGGGCACGGCGGCCTGGCTCCGGTCGATGCGGACCTGGCCGCTCGGGCTGTCTCGACCCAGCAGATCGGCAACGGCATCGGCCAACGGTGGCACCGATCGTTCCACTTCGGGAATCGCCGCGACATCGAACCCCAGCACCTGGCGATAGTCGCCCAGACCGACGGCCAGGCCGGCGTAGGTACCACCGGTGCCGACGGCGGTGATCACCAGTGGCCGGACCGATCCGGCGGCGTCGAGGGCGAGTTCGATCTCGGTGGCGCACGAGGCGTAGGCCGCGGCGCCGATGGCGGACGAGCCCCCCAGCGGGATCGGGTAGGGATTCCGCCCGGCCTCGCGAAGACGACTCATCGTGTCGTCGAACGCCCGATGCCGCTCGGCCACCGTGGTCCAGACGACTTCGATCCCGAACAGATCGTCGAGCACGAGGTTCCCTTCGGCGACCGTGCGCGGTTCGCGCTCGGCCAGAACGGCCACGCAGTCGAGCCCCGAAGCTCGGGCGGCCGAACCGGTGGCCCGGACGTGATTCGACTGGGCGGCGCCTGCGGTCACCAACACGTCGCATCCGGTTCGGAGCGCATCGCCGACCAGCAGTTCGAGCTTGCGGGCCTTGTTGCCTCCGCCGGCCAAACCCGTGAGGTCGTCCCGCTTGAACCACAGCCGGCCCGGTTCCAGGCCGAGCGCAGCGGCCAGCCGGTCGGCCGGTCGGATGGGCGTGTTGCGAGCGGCGAAGTCGACCATTGGCGGAAGCATGGCGGCCAGTCAACCATCGAATGGCTCCGATACCGAGCTGTCCGATTCCCGCTCGTCTTCGTCGTGTCGGCGGGGCAGGATGCACCCATGCAGTCCGATGCCGCCACCGAGAAACCGCTCGAGGCCTGGATGGTCGCCGTCGAGAGCCGTGACGCTCGCTTCGACGGGTGGGTGATCGTCGGGGTCACCTCCACCGGGATCTACTGTCGACCGAGTTGTCCGACACCGGTGCGGCCCAAGCGCGCCAACATGCGGTTCTTCCCGACGCCGGCGTCGGCCCAGGCCGCCGGGTTCCGTGCCTGCAAACGATGTGCTCCCGATGCGTCACCCGGGTCGCCGGAATGGAATCGACGAGACGACCTCGTGGCCCGGACCGTCCGGGCGATCGACGACGGGGTCGTGGACCGCAGCGGTGTGGGTGGATTGGCCCGCCGACTGCACGTCAGTCCTCGTCATCTGCATCGGCTGCTCACCACCGAGCTCGGTGTCGGACCGTTGGCGCTGGCCCGGGCCCGTCGGGCCCGGACCGCTCGGGTCCTGATCGAGACCACCGACCTCCCGTTCACCGATGTCGCCTTCGCTGCCGGATTCGACAGCGTCCGTCAGTTCAACGACACCGTGCGCGAGGTCTTCGCCCGGACGCCGACCGACTTGCGCGGCCGTCGGGGATCCCGCCGAACGGGGAACGGGAGCGATGGGTCGTGGATCTCGCTGCGGCTCGGTCTTCGTCCACCGTTCGATGTCGAGCAGGTCTGGTACTGGCTGGCGATCCATGCCGTGCCGGGGGTCGAGGAGATCGACGGGGCGGTGTATCGGCGCAGTCTCCGTCTGCCCGGGGGGCCGGCCGTGATCGAGCTCGAGCCGGCCGGAGATTGGGTCGAGGCACGGATTCGGCTGGCCGATTTCGCCGACCTGGCCTCGGCCGTTCATGCAGTGAGGCGGCTGCTCGACCTCGATGCCGATCCCCGGGTGATCAACGAGACCCTCGGATCCGATCCCATCCTCGCCGGCCTGGTCGCCGCTCGACCCGGCATCCGCTCACCCGGCGAGGTGTCGGGAGAGGACGCCGTGATCCGCGCCGTGTTGCATCAGCAGGTCTCGGTGGCCAGCGCCCGAGCGATGGCGGGAAGGCTGGTGGCTCGGCTCGGGCAGCCGCTCGACCAACCGGTCGGCGCCGTCACCTCCATGTTCCCGCCCCCGGAGGTCTGGGCCGCCCAGGATCCCGACTCGCTGGGACTGACCAAGGCTCGGGCCGCCACCCTGGTTCGGGTCGCCACCGCTGTCGCCGAGGGCACGCTCGACGTTTCGCCGGTCGCCGATCGGGCCGAGGTTCGAGCGGGCCTCCTCGCCCTGAAGGGCGTCGGCCCGTGGACCGCGACGATCGTGTCGTTGCGGGGTCTGGCCGACCCCGACGCGTTCGCCGCCACCGACCTCGCCCTGGTCCGCGTCGCCGCCGATCGTGGCCTGAACACCGACCTCGAGGTCGCCGCCGAGCGCTGGCGGCCATGGCGTTCCTACGCCATGCATCACCTCTGGAACGCCTACCTCCACCCCGCCGACTCCCTGACGCCGATTCCCTGACGCCGATTTCCTGACACAGCCGAGGACACCATGCCCCCCATCGCCCACACCACGATCGACGCCCCCTTCGGCCCGCTGCATCTGCTCGCCGACGAACCGACCCGGTGCGACGAACCGACCCGCCTCCGGGCCCTGCTCTGGGCCGATCTCGAGACCGAACTGAAGCGGGTCCGAATCGATGCCGACGCACTGATCGGCACCGAGGTGCCGGTCTTCGACCAGGTCAGGAGGCAGCTCGTCCAATACTTCGACGGGACCCGGACCGAGTTCACCATCGACCTCGATCTCCCGGGGACCGAATTCCAGCGCACCGTCTGGGAGTCGCTGCGTCGAATCCCGTTCGGTGTGACCTCGAGCTACGCCCAGCAGGCCCGAGCCATCAATCGGCCGACCGCCGTCCGGGCCGTGGCCTCGGCCAACGGACGGAACCCGATCTCGATCATCGTTCCCTGCCACCGGGTGATCGGCGCCGATGGCTCGCTCACCGGCTTCGCCGGCGGCCTGGAGGTCAAGCGTTGGCTCCTCGATCACGAGCGCCGTCATCTGATGTCGTGATCCCGAGGCGATCGGTCTG
Source organism: uncultured Acidimicrobiales bacterium (assembly GCA_963700755.1). Lineage (GTDB taxonomy): Bacteria > Actinomycetota > Acidimicrobiia > Acidimicrobiales > SZUA-35 > JBBQUN01. Next base: position 47,900 of record CAVOYW010000008.1, on the reverse strand, counting down.
TCCTATGGTGCGAGCCATGTCGCTCATCGAATCCACCTCGCGGTCGAGCCAGACCAATGCCATCCAGGCCCATCTCGGCTTCGCCATCGCGACCGACCGGTGTCGACCGGGCGGGTATCGCACCGGCCGAGGAGCACGATGACGAGACTGCCCTCGCTCGGATGGTCGGTCGGTGACATCCCCGACCTGTCGGGACGGGTCGCGGTGATCACCGGCGCCAACTCCGGTCTCGGTCTGGCCACAGCCCGGGCCCTGGCCGAAGCCGGCGCAGCGATCGTCATGGCCGTACGGACGCCGTCGAAAGGCCGGTCGGCGGCGGAGACGATTCGCCGTCGACACCCGTCGGCCGACGTCGAGGTGGTCGAGCTCGACCTGTCGGACCTGGGGTCGGTGCGTCGTGCGGCCGGGGCCGTCAGCGGACGTCTCGACCGGCTCGACTGGCTGATCGACAACGCCGGCATCATGGCCACCCCGCCGCAGTTGAGCGTCGATGGGGTCGAGATGCAGTTCGCCAGCAACCACCTGGGCCATTTCGCCCTGACCGGTCTCCTGCTGCCGCTCCTCCTGGCCACCCCGTCGTCTCGGGTGGTGAGCGTGTCGAGCCTGGCCGCCAACAGCGGTTCACTCGTCGACCACGACCCGACCTCGCTCGACGGTTACGACCGGTTCAAGGTCTACGGGACGACGAAGCTGGCCAATCAGGCGTTCACGATCGAACTCGACCGCCGACTGGCCCGATCGGGGGGCACCGAACGGACCATCGCCGTGGCGGCTCATCCCGGGCTGTCGTCGACCAATCTCCAGAGCGGATTCCAGCTGGGGGGTCTGCGGCAGACGGTCGTCGATTTCGGTGCTCGGTTCGTGACCCAGCCCGCATCGATCGGGGCCCTGCCCACGCTGCGGGCGGCTGTCGACCCCGACGTGCGCGGTGGCGACTACTTCGGTCCGGGGCTGCCGGGGCAGTACTACGGTCTGCCCAAGAAGATCCGGATGTCGACCGCGGCCACCGACCCCGACGTCGGATGCCGCCTCTGGGAGCAGTCGGTGGCGTTGTCGGGGGTCGACTACGCCGAACTGGGCTGAGCTCGCATCGTCAACGGCCCAGCCACCGCGGCGTCGGTTTGGCCGGCGGCGGGGGTCGAGGCGGTTTCGGGTGCGTGGTGCCGCGCCGACCCGTGGTCGGGCCGATCGGTGCGCCCGGTGTCGCCGTTGCCGTACCGTGGACACCCGTGAGCGGCAACCATGACGACGTTTCCTGGAGGTCGCAGGTCGACGGCCTGGTCGGACATCTGCGAGGTGAACTCGCCGAGCTTCCCTACGACCCGACGCCGGAACGCCTCTATCGGGCGGCCGATCTGTATGCGGGCATCGAACACGGCTTCGCCGCGACCATCGACCAGGCGATCTACCGCCGGGCACAGATCGCCGAACGCCCGACGCTCCACCCGGTCGAGGAACTGACCCAGCGACTGCACGATCACGGGATCAGCCTTGCGCTCTCGGCGTTCCGGGCCGGGAGACGGTTGGTCGGGGTGATGGGAGGACATGCCATGGAGCGGGGAACCGGAACCTACCGATCGGTGGTCGATCTGGGGCGGGCCTTGACCGTCGAGGGCTTCTGCGTCACGACCGGTGGCGGTCCGGGGGCCATGGAGGCTGCCAACCTGGGCGCGGCAACGGTGGCGCTCGACCGGGCCTCGGTCGACACCATGGTCGACCGCCTGTCTGCCTCGCCGTCGTTCGACGCCGATCCCGATGGCTTCGCCGCCGCGGCCCTCGACGTTGCGGCGTCGATCGTCGATCGGGTGGGGTCGCTCACCACCTCGTTGTCCGTTCCGACCTGGTTCTACGGCCACGAACCGTCGAATCCGTTCGCGTCGCATATCGCCAAGTACTTCTCGAACTCCGAGCGAGAGGCCGGGTTGTTGGCCATTGCCACCGCCGGGATCGTCTACGTCCCCGGCGGTCCCGGCACGATGCAGGAGGTGTTCCAGGATGCCGCCCAGAACGCCTATGTGACCTTCGGTGGCCCCTCGCCGATGGTGTTCCTCGATCCCCCCGAGCAGCAGGGCTGGTGGGCCGACTCGGGCGTTCTCGCCGCGCTCGACCGGGTCTTCGTCGACCAGGACGGCAACGACCGTCCGGGACGCAACCTGATCGTGATGGCCGGCGACGTGACCGAGGCCGTGGCCGCGCTGTCCTGACGGTTGACGGTCGTTCGGGCCGAGGTCGTCGGGGCTGGGTCCTTCGGAGCGCGCGATCCTCAGGTGACCGTGTCGAGCCACGACACGATGCCGGCCAGGGCCTCGTCGGCTGCGGCCCGTGGACCGAGCAGGTGTCCACCGCTCTCGAGCGCCAGCATCTCCTTGGGTTCGGCGGCGGCCGCGAAGACGCGAGACCCTGATCGAAGCCGACCACGTCGTCGTCCCGGGCGTGGACGACGAGATAGGGGCGATCGAGTCGGGCAACGGCGTCGAGGACGTCGTGGTTGGTGAGGTCGTCGAGGAAGCCACGGTCGAGATCGAAGGTTCGACCGGCGATGGTGACCGGGGCGCGACCGAGCGACTCGATGTCGTCGACCCGGTCGGCGAAGAGGTGCGTGACGTGCTCCACCGAACCGGGCGCGCCGATCGTTGCGATCCAGCGGACCGTCTTGAGTCGTTCGGCGGCCAGGATCGCGGCGGCACCCCCGAGGCTGTGACCGATCAGCCCGCACGGGCCGAATCCCTTCTCGATGAGCGTGAAGGCAGCCCGGGTCAGGTCGGAGACGTTGGCACTGACGTGTGTGGTCCCGAAGTCGCCGCCTGATTCGCCGAGCCCGGTGAAATCGAATCGCAGTGCGGCGAATCCGGCATCGGCCAGGCCCTTGGCCAGTCGGGTCAGCGTGTGGATGTCCTTGGAACACGTGAAGCAATGGGCCAACAGCACGCTGCCCTTCGTCGACCCGTCCGGCCGATGGAGCACGCCGGACAGCGGTTGACCTTGCGACCCGATGAAGGTGATGGTTTCGGCGCTCGGCACGTCGGGACCTCGATGTTCGATAGTCGGACGCTGTCACGGTAGGTTGCCGCCCAGCGTTTCGTCCGTCGTTCCCAGCCGCGAGAGGGGGTGGTGCCACATGGTCCGTCGACTCACCGAGTTCAGCCACGGCGCGGGTTGAGCCTGCAAGCTCGCCCCGAGCGAGCTGGCCCAGGTGCTGGGCCGTCTCACCCCGAATCACGACGATCGCATCCTCGTCGATGCTTCCACCGGCGACGACGCGGCCGTCTGGCGACTCGACGCCGAGCGTGCGCTCGTCTTCACCGCCGACTTCATCACGCCCCTCGTCGACGACGCGAAGACCTGGGGTCGGATCGCCGCGTGCAACGCCGTGTCCGATGTCTATGCCATGGGGGGTCGGCCGCTCATCGCGCTCAACCTCGTCGGGTGGAACACCGACGAGCTCCCGGTCGATCTGCTGGGGGACGTGCTCGAAGGTGCCTCCGAGGTCGCAGCCGAGGGCGGGTTCTTCCTCGTCGGCGGACACACCGTCGACGATCCCGAACCCAAGTTCGGCCTGGCGGTGGTGGGCGAGGCCCATCCCGACCGATTGATCACGAACGCCGGACTCGAACCGGGGCAGGCGCTGATCCTCACCAAGCCCCTCGGGATCGGCGTGATCTCGACGGCGCTCAAGGCCGGGCAGGCACCCGAGGCGATCGTCGCCGCCGGAGTGGCGCAGATGACTCGCCTGAACGCCGAGGCGAGCCGCATCGCCCTCGCCGCCGGAGCCACCGGTGGCACCGACGTCACCGGCTTCGGTCTCATCGGTCATCTCGGCCGGGCGGCCTTGGAGTCCGGCGTCGACGTGCAGTTGTCGTTCGGGAACGTGCCCATCATCGACGGTGTCCGAGAGCTGGCCGAGGCCGGCTTCGTGCCCGGTGGATCGAGGCGCAATCTGGCGTCGCTCGAGGCGCAGGTCGAGCGCAGCGACGTCGACGATCTCTCGGTGTTGCTGCTGGCCGACGCCCAGACCTCCGGTGGGCTCGTGTTCGGGGTCGCCCCCGAGCGGGCCGAGTCGACGCTCGGCGCGCTGATCGAATCGGGGCACACCGCCGCCATCATCGGCACGACCACGCCGCCCGTCGATCCGGCCGCGGCCGGCATGCTGCATCTCCGGGCCTGATCGCCCCGCCGAAGGGCCCCGATGACCGACATCGACTTCACCGCACCCCACCGGGCGACGATCGCCGTTCGTTGGGCCGAACTCGACCCGTATGCCCACGTGAACCATGCCGCCTACGTCGGCTACCTCGAAGTCGCCCGAGCCGAGGCACTCGACGCCATCGGTTTGCCTCTGCGTGCGGTGGCCGACGCCGGGTTCCAGTTCGTGGTGGTCGAGCTCGGCGTCCGATACCGGCGGGCCGCCGAGATGGGTGACGTGCTGGTGGTCGAGACCAGCCTGGAGCGAACCAGCCGGGCCACGTCGACCTGGAGCCAACGCATCCTGCGGGGCGACGACGTCATGATCGAGGGAACGGTGACGGCCGCCATCACCGATGGCCGCGGACGCCCGGTGCGTCCGCCGACCTGGATCATGGAGGCGCTCGAGGCCCTCCGCCCTCCAGCGCCAACCGTCCCTCCCGACTGACGCCTCGGCCGCCCCTCCAGCGTCAACCGTCCCTCCCGACCGACTCCTCGAACCGTGGCGCCACCGTCGTATTCCGGACAACCGAGGGGGCTCCGTACGCAGGGCCGTACGGAGCCCCCTCGGAAGTTCGGGATCGGACGGGCGCTCCGCAGTTCGGAGAGCATCGGTCGGTCCGGCTAGGGTCCGGCGATGGCCGGACCTGCCTTCAACCGAGACTTCGAGCCCGAGTACGGCGCCGTCAGCGAGCTGTCGCCCCTGATCCGGCGGGTCGTCGCACCCAACCCGAATCCGTTCACCTTCAAGGGAACCGGTGTCTACCTGGTCGGTCGGGGAGAGGTCGCGGTCATCGACCCGGGGCCGACGCTCGACGAGCACCTCGACGCGGTGATGGCGGCGCTCGGTCCCGATGAGCGCATCACCAAGATCCTCGTGACCCACACGCACACCGACCACACCGCCGGCGTGGCCAAGCTCAAGGATCGGACCGGAGCGGCCACCCATGGGTTCGGGCCGCATGGGCCCGTGCCCGAGCACGACCCACTCGAATCCATCACGTTCGACGAGTACTTCACCGCCGAGGAGAAGGCGACCATCGAGAAGCAGTGGGCCGACATGCCCGAGGAACTCAAGCGTGAAGGTCCCGACACCGAGTTCGTTCCCGACGTGGTCGTCGCCGACGGTGACGTCATCGCCGCCGAAGACGGCAGCTGGACCATCGAGGTCGTCCACACGCCCGGGCACACGTCGAACCACGTGTGCTTCGGTCTGGTCGACGAACGTGTGTTGTTCACCGGCGATCACGTGATGGGCTGGGCGACCTCGGTCATCTCACCTCCCGATGGTGATCTGTTCGACTACATGGCCAGTCTGCACAAGCTGCTCGATCGCCCCGATGTGCGTTACTGGCCGACCCATGGTCCCGCCATCGAGGAGCCGCAGCGCTACGTGCAGTCGTTCATCGACCATCGCCGGTCGCGCGAGGCCCAGATCGTGGCGGCGCTGTCCGACGGCCCATCGACCATCAAGGATCTGGTGCCGACCATGTACGCCGACACGACCAAGCAACTGTGGCGAGCGGCCGCCAACTCGGTGTATTCGCACCTTCTCGCCCTCCACAAGGAGGGTCGGGCGGCCCCGGTCGAGGGCGAACCATCACTGACCGCGACCTGGCAGCTCACCTGAGCGCCAGAGTCGCCCGAACGCAGGAGTCGCCCGAGGACGAGGCCCCGGACGGTCGTCAGGCCCGACCGACCGAGTCGGCCGCCTCGATCTCCTCTCGGCTGATCCCCAGCACGAACAGGATGGCGTCGAGGAACGGAACGTTGACCGAGGTGTCGGCCGAGTCGGCGACGATCGGTTTGGCGTTGAACGCGATGCCGAGCCCGGCGGTACTCAGCATGTCGAGGTCGTTGGCGCCGTCTCCGACCGCCACCACCTGATCGAGTGGGATGCCCTCGGCGGCTGCGATCTTGCGCACGAAATCGGCCTTGGCCGCCCGGTCGACCACATCGCCGATCACCTTGCCGGTGAGCCGACCGTCGACGATCTCGAGAACGTTGGCATGGGCGTGATCGATTCCGAGTTGGGCGGCCAGGTCGTCGGTGACGACCGTGAAGCCCCCCGAGACGATTGCGGTCCGGTAGCCGAGGCGCTTCAGGGTACGGATGAACGTGCGGGCCCCGGGCGTGAGCCGGATGCGTGCCCGGACGGCGTCGAGGCGCGACGCCTCGAGCCCGGCGAGCAGCGCCACTCGTTCGTGGAGGGATTCGGCGAAGTCGATTTCGCCCTGCATCGCCCGTTCGGTGATGGCCGCGACCTGGTCGAGGCATCCGACCTCCTCGGCGATGAGCTGGATGACCTCGTCGGAGATCAGGGTCGAGTCGACGTCGAGCACGACCAGGCGGGCGGCCCGGCGGCCGAGGCCCTCTCGGTGCACGGCGAGGTCGCAGACGAGGTCCTTGGCCACCGTGAGCAGGCCGTCGCGGATCGCCTCGATGGCCAGGTCGTCCGCGTCGATTCCCGAGTCACCACCCTCGGCGGTCGCAGCCGCGACGACCAGTTCGTAGGCCATGACCGGATACTTGGCGAGACGCACGATGCGGTCGATGTTGCCGCCCTTGGCCGAGATGACCGACGCCACCGCGCCGAACTCGGCTGGGTGGACCGTCGGGGCGATGAGCGTGACGATGAGACCCCGGGCCGGTCGGTGCGAACTCTCGATGACGACGTCGAAGCCGACCTCGACCTGATGCTCCCAACCGAAGAGCAGCAGCTCCTTGAGGAGATCCTTCCCGGCCGGGATGCTCACCACGAGACTGAGCGCCAGCTGGCCCCGAATCAGGATCTGCTCGACGTCCTGGAGTTCGGCGTCGGCCACCGCCAGGACATCCATGAGCCCGGCCGTGATTCCCGGGCGGTCGGGGCCCGAGATGCGGACGAGGATGGTCTGCCCGTCGAACCCGGGTTCGGCGTCGGTGGCAGGGGGCGTGTCGGTCATGGCGAGGTCACTCGGCCGGCAGTGCGGCCAGGGCCGACCGAGCGGCGGCCAGGTCGGCCTGGGCGGCAGCGAGGCGTTCGCGGGTCTCGGCGACGAGCTCGGGCTTGGCGTTGTTGACGTATCCGGCGTTGCCGAGCTTGCCCTCGAACCCCTTGATCTGGGTCGACTTGGCATCGATGGTCTTGGTCAGGCGGGCACGTTCGGCGTCGAGGTCGATCTCGTCGGTCAGGCCCGACAGCAGGACCTGCGCCCCCTCGAAGGCGATCGGGCTGGCCACGGCGGCTCGATCGTCGAGCGATGTCACCTCACCCACCCCGGCGAGGGCCTCGATGTAGCCCTCGGCCCGGGTGATCAGGTCGAGCACCGGTTGGGGAGCATGCAGGGCAATGCGCTGCCGGGGCTTGACGCCCTGTGCGGCTCGCAGCGATCGGATCTGGGCGACCAGCTGGTCGGCCCGTTCGAAGTCGGCCAGTACCCCCGGGTCGATGATTCGCGGGTCGAGGCTGGGCCAGGCAGCCCCGGCCAGGATGGGAGCCGCCGGGAGCTCGACCCCGACGATCGAACCGGAACGGGCCGACGACACGTGAGGCCAGAGCGCCTCGGTCACGAACGGCATCACCGGGTGCATCACCCGCAGCACGGCGTCGAGCACGGCACCGAGCACGACCTGCTGGGTGGGATCGTCGTCGATGGTCGGCTTGACCGCTTCGAGGTAGCGGTCGCAGACGTCTCGCCAGACGAAGTCGTAGAGCGAGTCGGCGAACCAGTTGAACTGGTAGGCGGCCAGGTGGTCGTCGGCGGCGGCCAGGGTCTCGCCGAGGCGGGCCAGGATCCAACGGTCGACGAGACGCAGGGACTCGACGGCGACCGGCTCCGCCGGGGGAGTGGTGTCGGCGAGGCGGCGCAAGGCGAAGCGGGTGGCGTTCCAGATCTTGTTGGCGAAATTGCGCCCGACGTCGAACTTGGTCGAGGTGTTGCGAGCGAGTGGCTGTTCGGCGGTGGGTTCGGCGACACCGGTTGCCGCCCCGAAGGCGGACACCATGGTCTTGCTCGGGTCCGACGGGGACGTCTGGATCGGTGCGGCCACCACGTGCCCGGCCGGGGTCGTGACGAACGTCGGGGTGAAGGCCTGGCCCGAGTGGGGACACACCAGGTCGACCGGCATCCGGACGTCCTGGGTGTCGGTGGTCATCTGCACCAGCGTGAATCGCATGGCGTCGGCCCCGTGGCTGTGGATGATGTCGCGCGGATCCACGCCGTTGCCGAGGGTCTTCGACATCTTCTGGCCGTGACCGTCCTGGATCATGGCGTGGATGAACACGTCGCGGAACGGCAGTTGTCCATTCATGAAGTAGCGGTTGAACATGACCATCCGGCTGACCCAGAGCGTGATGATCTCGCGGGCGGTGGTGAGCACCGAGGTCGGATTGAAGGCGTCGAGCAGGCCCTCGGTTTCGGGGAAGTCCTCGGGCCAGGGCCAGCCCATCGTGGACATGGGCCACAGCGCCGACGAGAACCACGTGTCGAGCACGTCGGGATCCCGGACGAACCCTTCGGCTTCGAGCGCGGCGATCAGTCCGGCTTCGTCGAGCTCGGCGTCGGCCCGATCCGAGCGACGCAGCGTGGCCTCGGGCGGGACGCAGATGCTCTCCTCGATCTCGTCGTCGGTCGTGCGGCGGGCCAGGTGGGCGCAGCCGGCGGCAGCCCAGCGCGACGCGACGGGGACCGCCTGGTCGAGACCGGCCCCGTCGAGGGCGCCGGCCACCGAGGGGTCGAGGTCCGATGCAGCCACCAGGCGGTTCCACACCGGGATCTGATGGCCCCACCACAGCTGCCGCGAGACGCACCAGTCACGAATGTTGTCGTGCCAGGCGTGGTAGGTCTTGGCGTAGCGCTCGGGGTAGAAACGCAGTTCGCCGTCACCGTCGGTGTCGGATCGGGGGGCGACTCCGTCGGGGAGCTCGGTGATCTGGTCGACCACCTGGGCCCGCAGGGCGCTGCCTCGCAACCGGTCGTCGGTGACCGCGACGTACCACTGGTCCGACAGCCACGGCTCGATCGGAACGTGGCTGCGATAGGAGTGGCCGACCGAGTGGGGGTAGTCGCGGATGTCCTCGAGCAGTCCGTTGGTCCGAAACCAGTCGACCACGGCGTCCCGGGCTTCTTCCCGGCTCGTTCCGAGGAAGGGCGCGACGTCGTTGCGTCGACCCCACCGATCGATGTCGTCCCAGCCGTGGTGTTCGGTGATCGTCGCGTCGGGGCCCATGACGTTGACGACCGGGAGGTCGTGACGACGCCCGATCTCGTAGTCGTTCGGGTCGTGAGCCGGGGTGACCTTGAGGAAGCCGGTTGCGAACTGGGCCTTGGCGTCGCCGTCGGGGTCGGTCATGACCACGTAGTCGTCCTCGACGATCGGGATGATTCGGCCGACGATGGGCAGGGTGACGGTCTTGCCCCGCAGTGCCTCGGCCCGGGGGTCGGCCGGGTTGAGCGCGACCGCAGTGTCGCCGAACATGGTCTCGGGTCGGGTGGTGGCCACGGTGACGTGGCCCGAGCCGTCGGTGAGCGGGTAGCGGAGGTACCACATGTGGCCCTCGACCTCTTCCATCTCGACCTCGTCATCGGACAGGGCGGTGCGGGTGACCGGATCCCAGTTGACCAGTCGTTTGCCCCGATAGACCAGGCCGTCGTCGAACAGCACGAAGAAGGCGTGGCGGACGGCGGTGGCGCAGATGTCGTCCATGGTGAAGCGGGTGCGGTCGAAGTCGCACGAGGCGCCCATCTCTCGCAGCTGGCCCAGGATGACGTGCTCGTATTCGTCTTTCCACGACTGCGTCTTCGCGACGAACGCCTCACGGCCCATGTCGACGCGGCGGATGCCCTCGCCGAGCAGGCGTTTCTCGACCACGGTCTGGGTGGCGATCCCGGCGTGGTCGGTGCCCGGCATCCACAGCGTCGGCATGCCCAGCATGCGGTGATAGCGGATGAGGACGTCCTGGAGCGTGTTGTTGAGCGCATGGCCGAGGTGCAGGGCGGCGGTGACGTTCGGAGGGGGGATGACGATCGAGTAGGTCGGTTCGTCGGGGTCGGCCGGCTCCTCGACATGGAACACGCCCGCGGCATCCCACCTGGCCAGGACCTCGGGCTCGGTCTCGGCGGGCGCGTAGGCGGTCGGGAGTTCGGGGAGCGGGGTCTCGGCAGTCATCCGGGACAAGGCTACCGGCGGCCCCGAAGCCCGAGCCTGTCGTTTCCGGTGGTGATCGGTCCGAGGGAATTCGCCCGGAGGTTCCGCCCGGGCCCAGTACCGTATTGCGGATGATCAGGCTCTACGACTCGGTCCGGCGCGAGGTGATCCCGCTCGAACTGCGGGATCCCGGCAAGGTGTCGATCTACGTCTGCGGCCCGACGGTCTACGCCCCCCCGCACCTGGGTCACGGCCGGATGTCCCTGGCCTACGACATCCTCCGCCGGTACCTGCGGTACCGCGGCCTCGAGGTCACGTTCGTGTCGAACATCACCGACATCGACGACAACATCATCAAGCGGGCCGACGAAGAGGGCCGGCCGTGGCAGGACATCACCACCAAGTGCGAGGCGATCTGGTGGGTGGCGATGGACCGCATCAACGTCGAACGTCCCGACCACACCCCGCACGCCACCGACTACGTGGATCAGATGGTGGCCCTGATCGGCGACTTGATCGCCAGCGACGCGGCCTACGTCACCTCCGACGGTGTCTACCTGTCGGTCGAGCGGGTCGCCGACTACGGCCTGCTGGCGCACCAGAGCATCGACGACCTGGTCGAGGGGGCCGGAGACCGTGCGCTCGTCGGCACCGAGAAGCGCCATCCGGCCGACTTCGCCCTGTGGAAATTCGCGAAGCCGACCGAGCCCTCGTGGCCGTCACCCTGGGGTGCGGGCCGGCCGGGATGGCACACCGAGTGCGTGGTCATGAGCCTCGATCTGCTGGGCGAGGGCTTCGATCTGCACACCGGTGGTCTCGATCTGGCGTTTCCCCATCACGAGAACGAACGGGCCCAGGCGGTGGCCCTGGGGCGACGATTCGCCAATCACTGGATGCACAACGGGTTCGTCGAACTCGGCGGTGAGAAGATGTCGAAGTCGTTGGGCAACGTCGACAACCTCCTCGACCTCACCGACCGGTACGATCCCCGGGCCTTCCGGCTCCTCGTGCTGCAGTCGCACTACCGGTCACCGATCGAGGTCACCGACACCACGATGGCCAACGCCGGGGCGGCGCTCGAACGGCTCGACGCGTTCGGCCGGCGAACCGCCGATCTCGACGCCGATCCCGATCCGACGGTCATCGAGCGGTTCACGACCGTCATGGACGACGATCTCGACACACCCGGTGCGGTCGATCAGCTGTTCCGACTGGTGCGAGAGGCGAACAGCGCCCTCGACGCCGGTGATCCGTCCGCAGCGGCAACCGCGACCGCCGCCGTTCGGGTCATCGCCGACACGCTCGGGCTGGAGATCGCCCGGGGCGGGGCCGAGGTCCCGGTCGACGTGCTGGCCCTCGCCGACGAGCGTCAGGCGGCCCGAGCGGCCAAGGACTTCGCCCGGTCCGACGAGATCCGCGACCAACTCGCGGCCGACGGCTGGATCATCGAGGACTCACCCGACGGTCCGGTCGTTCGACCGGCCTGACCCGGGCCGGTCTGCTTCGGGCCACCCGCCTCGACCCCGGGGCACCGCAACCTTGGCGCCCCGACACCGGAATCCGGTGCCGGGGCCCCAAGGTTGCGGGCGGGGTTGTGGTTGCGGGCGGGGTTGTGGTTGCGGGCGGGGTTGTGGTTGCGGCGCGGGAGTCAGGGGCCGCGGAGCGGGGCGACCGTGGCGTCGAGGGTGGTGATCAGGTCGATGGGCGCGAGGGCGATCTCGAGCCCACGCCGACCGGCACTCACGTAGAGTTCGTCGAGCGTCAGGGCCGAGTCGTCGAGGTAGGTGGCGAGGCGTTTGCGCTGCCCGAGCGGACTGATGCCACCGAGCACATAGCCCGAGGAGCGTTCGGCCTTGCCGGGGTCGGCCATCGAGGCCTTCTTGCCTCCGGCGGCGCGGGCCAACCCCTTGAGATCGAGCGAACCCGTCACCGGCACGACCGCAACGACCATCGTGCCGTCGACGTCGGCCATCAGGGTCTTGAAGACGACGGCCGGGTCGAGTCCCAGCGCCTCGGCCGCTTCGTCGCCATAGGAGGACGTGCCCGGATCGTGGTCGTAGTCGACGACCCGGTGGGGGATCTTCCGTTGCCGGAGCAGCACGACAGCCGGTGTCATGGGCGGCTATCCTAGGAGGTCACATCCGAACACCGGGGAGCTCGAGTCAGTCGGGCTGAGAGGGCAGTCGAGGCATCACGCCGGCGCTGTCGACCCGTGAACCTGCTCTGGATAATTCCAGCGAAGGGAGCGTCACATGTCCGACCCGTTCCAACGTCCCGGTCTCCTGCGTTGCGTCGTCGTCGTGCTGGCCATGGCCTCCGGTCTCGGCGCTTGTGGATCCGATGACTCCACCGACGCCGGTGCCCCGGCCGATGACGGCGACGGCACGAGCGGTCGCACCGCCGACTACGACGTGCTCGACCCGGCCGAGGTCGAACGCACCGACGTCGACGGCACCACGGTCCGCCTGATCACGCACGATTCGTTCCTCGTCAGCGAGGGGCTCTTCGACGGATTCACCGCCGAATCGGGGATCACCGTCGAGGTGCTCTCGGCCGGCGATGCGGGTGAGGTCGTGGCCCGGGCCGTACTCACCGCCGGCGACCCCGAGGGCGATGTGCTCTTCGGGATCGACTCGACCTTCCTCCAGCGGGGTCTCGATGCCGACCTGTTCATCGCCTACTCCTCGCCCGGTCTCGACCACGTGCCCGACGAGTTCGAACTCGACCCCGCCCATCGAGTCGTGCCGATCGACGTCGGTGACGTCTGTGTCAACTACTGGACCGACGAGCTCCCCGGGGAGGTCCCGTCGTCACTCGACGACCTGGCCGAGCCCCGCAACGCCGCCGACTTCGTGACCCAGAACCCCGAGTCGTCGTCGCCGGGCTTCGCCTTCCTGCTCGCCACCATCGCCCGCTACGGCGAGGATGGCTGGGAGGACTACTGGCGTCGGTTGGTCGACGGCGGGGTGACCATCACGTCGGGTTGGACCGAGGCCTACAGCGGCGAGTTCATCGCCGGTGGCGGCGACAAATCGATCGTGACGTCCTACGCAACGAGCCCGGTCGCCGAGGTTCTCTTCAGCGCCGAGCCGATCGAGACCGCGCCGACCGGGGTGCTCACCGATTCGTGCTTCCGCCAGATCGAGTTCGCCGGCGTGCTGTCCGGAACCGAGCATCCCGAGGCCGCGGCCCGACTGATCGACTTCCTGCTCGGCCCGGAGTTCCAGGCCGACGTGGCACTCAACATGTTCGTTCGACCCGTCCGGGACGACGTCGAACTTCCCGAGGTGTTCGTCGACAATGCCGTCGTCATCGACGCTCCACTCACCCTCGACCCCGCCGAGATCGAGGCCAATCGGGCCGACTGGACGCAGCGGTGGTCCGAGATCGTCACCCGGTGATCGACGGCGCCGGTGGTGACCGGTGACCGCTACGGCGCCGCGCACGTCCCGGCCGCCGTGGTTCGATGTCGTGGCCGCCCTCGTCGCCGTGACCTTCCTCGGTCTGCTCGTGGTCTGGCCGCTGATCGCCATCGGTGAGCGCAGCCTGGCCGGTGTGGGTCCGGGGCGGCTCGCCGACATCGTGGGTCGGGGCTCGACCTGGCGTGTGATCCGTTTCACGCTCTGGCAGGCGCTCGTGTCGACGCTGGCCACCGTCGCCATCGGTCTGCCGATCGCCCACGTCCTCGCTCGCTACCGGTTTCCGGGTCGCAACGCCATGCGCGTCCTGACCGTCGTCCCGTTCGTCCTCCCGACGGTGGTGGTGGCGGCCGCGATCTCGGCCCTGCTCGACCGCGTGGCTCCCGGGGCCGACCGGACGTTGGTCGCCATCGTCGTTGCCCACGTGTTCTTCAATCTCGCCGTGATCGTGCGTGTCGTCGGAGGGTTCTGGGCGACGCTCGATCGCTCGGCCGAGGAGGCCGCGGCCGTGCTGGGGGCTTCGCCGGTGCGCGTGTTCGGGTCGGTCACGTTGCCCCGGCTGGCCCCGGTCCTGGCCGGGGCCTCCTTGGTGGTGTTCCTCTTCTGCTTCACGAGCTACGGCGTCATCCTGATCCTCGGCGGGCCGACCGTCGCCACCCTCGAGACCGAGATCCGGCGCTACGCGATCTTCCGGCAGGAGTTCGACGTGGCCGCGGTGCTGGCCTTCGTGCAGCTCGTGGTCGTGGTCGTGTTGTCGGTGGCCTCGGCCCGCTTCCAGCGACGGCTCAGCGTCGGGCACCGTCGCCGGCGGAGCAACGCCGGTCTACCCCTCGACTCGGTGCGCCGCCGCCTGCACGCCGGTGCCGTCCTGGCCTCGGCGACGCTGTTCATCGGTGCCCCCATCGTTGCGCTGGTCGAGCAATCCCTCCGGGTGGGCGATGGCTACGCACTCGACCACTACCGGGCCCTCACCCAGCCGCTCGCGTTGCTCCCGGTCTCCCCGGCCCGAGCGCTGTGGCAGTCGTTGCGGCTGGCCGCCGGGGCGGCGTTGGTCGCGACCGTCGTCGGCGTTCCCGCGGCGCGGGTGATCGCGTCGGGCCGTCGCACCGGACGGTGGCTCGAGGCGGTCGTGCTGATTCCTCTCGGGGTGTCGGCGGCGACGCTGGGGTTCGGTTACCTGCTGGCCTTTGCCGTGTTCGACCTCCGACGCTCACCGCTCCTGCTGCCGCTGGCACATGCCGTCGTTGCCCTGCCGTTCGTGATGGCGGCGGTCGTTCCGGCGCTCCGCGCCATCGACCCCCACGTGCGTGAAGCGGCCGCCGTGCTCGGTGCCGGTCCGCGGCGCGTCGTGACCGCCGTCGAGTGGCCGCTCGTTCGTACCGCGGTCGCGACCGGTGTTGGGTTCTCGCTGGCGGTTTCGCTGGGCGAGTTCGGCGCCACGTCCTTCATCTCGCGGGGCGCCGATTCGTTCACCGCCCCGCTGGCGATCTTTCGGCTGCTGTCACAGCCGGGCCAGGAACTGCGAGGCCAGGCGATGGCGATCAGTGTCATCATCGGGGTCGTGGTCGGGGTGATCGCGGCCGCCCTCGAGCGGACTCGGGCCGAGGAGTCGGGACTCCTGTGAACGACCCTGCGCTTCAGGTCGAGGGCCTCACCGTGCGGTTCGGTTCGACGATCGCGCTCGACAGCGTCGATCTGACGATCGAGACCGGCGAGGTGGTGGCCGTGGTCGGTCCGAGCGGGTGCGGCAAGAGCACGCTGCTGCGTTCCATTGCCGGACTCCAGCCCCTGTCGGGCGGTCGGATCCTGGCCGCCGGACGCAGCCTCGACGGTGTGCCGACCCATGAACGGGGCCTGGGCCTCATGTTCCAGGACCACGCCCTCTTCACCCACGAGACCGTTGCCGGGAACGTCGGCTTCGGCCTTCGGATGGCTTCGGTCCCGGTGGCCGAGCGGCGGGACCGGGTCGAGGCCCTCCTGAGCCTGGTCGGACTCTCGGGGTTCGGCGACCGGTCGGTCGCCACCCTGTCCGGGGGAGAGGCCCAGCGCGTTGCGCTCGCCCGTTCGCTGGCCCCGAACCCGGCGCTGCTCATGCTCGACGAACCGCTCGGTTCGCTCGACCGGGTGCTCCGGCGGCAGCTGACATCGGAGCTCCGGGCGCTGCTGGGTGGAGTCGGTGTGAGCGCGCTGCACGTCACCCATGATCAGGCCGAGGCGTTCGCCGTCGCCGATCGGGTCGTGGTGTTGCGGGCGGGCCGGATCGTACAGAGCGGTTCACCGCAGGACCTCTGGTTCCGACCGGCGAGTCGGTTCGTTGCCGAGTTCCTGGGTCACCCCAACCTGTGGCCCGACGTCGGTGGCACGCTCCTGGTTCCGGTCACGGCCGTTCGCGTCGATCCGACCGGCGAGCTCGAGGTGCGGGTGGTCGGTGCGGCGTTCGCCGACGGACGGTTCGTGGTCGAGTCGGAGGTGATCGAACCGATCCGAGCTGACGCGCCCCGGCGAACGCTGGTGTTCGAGACAGCGACCCGGCCGGTCGTCGGCGAGACGCTCCACCTGCGCATGGACCGGTCCCAGGTCCGGACACTCGATCGCTGAGCCGGTTCGGGCTGGGCGCCCGGCGCGGGGTCGCCCTGCGCTCGTGCCGGCGTGGCGGGCGCCCGTGGACAACGTCTCGATGACGTCGCCGGGTTCCCGTACGCTGACTCGATGGAGTCGTTCGACGATGCCGCAGCCGGAGGAGTCGTTCCATGGGGGTGACGAGTGCGGCCGTCCACGTCCTGTGGCCGGACGGGGCCGGGGCGGACGCGTTGGGGGCTGTCGTCGGGTCGTACGAGTCCGCCGGATTCACGCCCTCCGAGACCGGTGGGATCCAGGTTGCGGTGGCGCAGCCGGACAGCTCTCGCTTCTTCTCGGTGTGGGACTCGGGCAACGATGGGCTGGAAGCAGGTGGTCTGGCGGAACTCGCCGTTCGGTTGAGCCGGTCCCTCGCGACTCCGGTCGTGCTCCACGCGGTCTTCGACAGCGACCGTTTCGAGTTCGTCGTGTTCGACCGGGGTGCACAGGTCGACGTCGTCACGAGTGAGTCCGCCCACCCCTACTCCGAGCTCCCCGACGGCTCGAGGGAGGACCGGTGGCAGAGCTGGTTCGGTGAAGCCTGCGTCGGGCCGCTGCGGGCGGCGCTCGGGTCACGGTCGCCGTTTGCCGAGCAGCATCTGGCCGATCTCCTCGTTGCCGTCGGCATCGATCCCCTCCACGCCAGTCGAACCATCGAGGATGCGCTTTCCGAGGGGGCGTCGACGGCACGCCTGGTGGCGCCGGTGTCCGTGGCACCCTCGGGCGACCCCGCCGAGTTCGCGTCGTACCACGACGACGACGACTGCCGCCAGGCTCGGGTGTACCCCGGTGCCTGGCCCGTTCCCGCCGACGAACCCCACGGGATCCGCTGGCTCGTGGTGAGCTCCGGCGGCCCGGTCGTGGACCCCGTGCTGCATCTGCGCTTCGAGGTGATCGGGTCGATCCGGGTCGAGTCGGTCGAGGTACGAGCGCATACGTTCCACAATGGTCAGATCACCAGCCCGACCCCGGTCGCCCACGCCGTGTGCGACGGTTTCGACCTTCCCTCCGGTGAGTCCGACCGAAGCCTCGAGCCGATGCTCTCGGTGCCCGGGGTCGAGCCGGGCTCGCGGAGGCGCTACGTCATGGTGATCGGTGCTCGGATGGTGCTCGGGTCGGGGAGCGAAGCCGTGATCCGGCCTCGTCTCTCGGCCGGAGGAGCCGTGGTCGATCTCCCGGCGGTGCGGCTCGTCGGTCGGGTCGACCCCCGCCGCCCCCTCCAGCTGACGCTCACGGACGCCGAGCCCGGACCGTTCCTGCGGGAGGCGTTGTTGTGCCTTGAAGAGCCTGCGGTGCTCGGTGCCGTCGCCATCCTCCCGGCGGACTGCGACGTCGCCCCCATGGTGGGTGAGCTCTGCTCGGCACTCGGGGTGGGCGAGGTGAGCATGCACACCGAGCGTCACATGACGGCATCCGGCTCGGTCTCGAAATCGGATCGGGTTCTCTCCTCCGCGAGCGACAAGGCCGTCGTCAGGGCGCTGACCAACCCGGGGGTCCAGACGGTCGTGATCGGGTCGATCGAACCCGGGAACGGCCTGCCGCGGACCGGTGTGTCGATCAGTCGGACGCTCCGCGACGGCGGACCCCCCGACGGCGCCGAAACGGTCCATCTCACGGCGTTCGCCACCGAGGGTCACCCGGCCGAGCGAGATCTCCTGAGCCGATTCCGCCAGTTGATGAGATCGGCGAGACCGCTGCAGGCCTGGGTGGATCGATCGGCCTGGATTCCCGAATTCGACCTCTACGACGAGTACCGGGGGACCCTCTACGAGACGGCAACCGGGATCGACTGGTTCCGGCGTGGTGACCGCGCCCGGTTGATGACCGCCGAATACGGGCAGCGGGCCCTGAGATGGGTGGCGCCCGAGATGTGGCTCGGATCGGCGCTCCTGCGCCACGTCGATCGTGATCGATTGGAGGGGGCCGCTGCCGTCGACGTCGTCGCCGAGGGAATCCGGGTGACCGGTCCGGTCGCCGATCTCGAGGTCCTCCTGGCTCCCATCCTGCCCGGGTCGGCCGACACCGGTTGAGCGGCCTACGAGACACCCGACGCCGGATCGTCCACGATGGTCGCATGTCCGCTCCGTCCTCCGACCCGTTCCCCGTCCACCTGCCCAGGCGGGATCGACGACCCCAACGATGCCGACACGCTCGCCGACGCCGCCGTCGCACTGGTCGAGCGCTGGCTGGCCGAGGCGAAACGGACCGAGACCAGGGCCGACCGCAAGTCGACGGGCCAGCTCGACGAGCTGATCGAGGATCCCGACGGCGTCGCCTTCACCATGGCGTTCGTCGATCGGGTGGCCCGACCCGACGACCCCGCGGCCGCGGCCGACCAATTGGCGTCGTTGGTCGACTCGGGGACCATGCCGTCGTTCCTCCATCCCATCGATCGGGTCATGCTGCGGGCCGGCGCATTCCTGGCCCCCCGGCTGCCGAGGTTCGTGATGCCCCTGGCCCGCCGTCGCATGAGGATGATCGTCGGCCACCTGGTGGCCGACGCCCGGCCCCGGCGTATGGCCCGACACCTGGCCGCCCGCCGGGCCGAAGGCTATGACCTCAACGTCAACCTGCTGGGTGAGGCGGTGCTCGGCGAGGCCGAGGCCGACCGCCGGTTGGCCCGGACCACGGCGCTGCTGGATCAGCCCGACGTCGACTACGTGTCGGTCAAGGTGTCGTCGGTGGTGTCCCAGATCAACCCCTGGGACCACGACCGTGCGGTGCGTCGGGTGGTCGAACGGCTCCGAGGCCTGTTCCGCCGGGCCGCCGCGGCAAGTCCGCCCACGTTCGTCAACCTCGACATGGAGGAGTATCACGATCTCGAACTCACGATCGACGTCTTCACGACCTTGCTCGACGAACCCGAATTCGTGGAGCTCGACGCCGGGATCGTCCTCCAGGCCTATCTGCCCGACGCTCTGGGTGCCCTGCAACATCTCGTCGCCTGGTCCGATGCCCGTCGGGCATCGGGCGGCGGCGAGATCAAGATCCGGCTCGTCAAGGGAGCGAACCTGGCGATGGAGAAGGTCGATGCCGCCATCCACGGCTGGGAACAGACGCCCCACACGTCCAAGCTCGACACCGACGCCAACTACAAGCGCTGCCTCGACTGGGCCCTGCGGCCCGAGCACCTCGGGTCGGTCCGGCTCGGGATCGCCAGCCACAACCTGTTCGACATCGCCTGGGTCCGGTTGCTGAGTCGCGAACGTGGTGTCGCCGACCGCATCGAATTCGAGATGCTGCAGGGCATGGCCCCCGCGCAGGCCCGTGTCGTTCGCAACGAGGCCGACGGGTTGCTGCTCTACACCCCCGTCGTCGCACCGGCCGACTTCGACGTCGCCATCAGCTACCTGTTCCGTCGTCTGGAGGAGAACGCCGCCCCCGACAACTTCCTGCGGGTACTCGGGACCCTGACGCCCGGCACGGCGGCGTTCGCTCGCACCGAACAGGGCTTCCGGGACGCGCTGGCCCGGCGTTGGCAGGTCGAACTCGGGCCACGTCGGACCCAGAACCGTCTCGTCGACCCCGAGCCCTGGCCGGTCGAGCGGGGCTTCGCGAACGAGGCCGACACCGATCCGGCGCTGCCCGCCAATCGCTCCTTCGCCGCCGCCGCCATCGCCATGACACCACGGGGACCCGACGCGGCGATGACCGAATCGACCGAAGCGATCGACGAGCTGGTCGAACGGCTGCGCAACGGGCAGAAGTCGTGGGCTGCTCGACCGGCGGTCGAGCGGCAAGCGGTTCTGTACCGGGTGGCCGACGAGCTCGCGAAACGGCGGGCGGTGTTGCTCAACGCAATGGTGCACGAGGGTTCGAAGACCGTCGCCGAAGCCGACCCCGAACTCTGCGAAGGCATCGACTTCGCCCGTTGGTACGGCGATCGGGCCGTCGACCTGGAAGGACCTGCGCTCACCGCCGACGGGGTCCTTCGGTTCGAGCCGCTGGGCGTGATCGCCGTCATCCCGCCCTGGAACTTCCCGATGGCGATTCCGGCCGGCGGTGTCCTGGCGGCGCTCGCGGCCGGGAACGCGGTGGCCTTCAAACCCGCTCCGGAGACACCCCGGATCGCCGAGATCGTTGCCGAGGCCTGCTGGGCCGGTGGCGTACCGACCGATGTGCTCGCGTTCGTCCGAACGCCCGACAACGACGTGGGGCAGCGACTCGTGACCACCGTCGACGGGGTGATCCTGACGGGGTCGTTCGAGACGGCGCAGCTGTTCCGGTCCTGGAAGCCGGATCTCGCGCTCTTCGGCGAGACATCGGGCAAGAACGCCCTGATCGTGACACCGCACGCCGACATCGACCTCGCCGTCGCCGACCTCGTGCGTTCGGCCTTCGGCCACAGCGGTCAGAAGTGCTCCGCGGCGTCGCTGGGCATCCTGGTCGGCGACGTGTACGACTCGCCCCGGTTCCGCCGGCAACTGGTCGACGCCGTGCAGAGCCTCGAGGTCGGCGCACCGACCGACCTCGGCACCACCACCGGTCCGGTGATCCTGCCCGTCGCCGGCAAACTGGCCCGTGGACTCCGCGAGCTCGACGACGGCGAGTCGTGGTTGGTCGAACCACGACAACTCGACGACGAGGGCCGGCTGTGGTCACCCGGGGTCCGATTGGGTGTGGACGCCGGTGGTTGGTTCCACCAGACGGAGTGCTTCGGCCCCGTGCTCGGGCTGATGAAGGCCGACTCCCTCGACGAGGCGATCGAGTTGCAGAACGGCACGCCCTATGGGTTGACCGGTGGGATCCACACCCTCGAACCGCGTGAGGTCGACCGATGGCTCGAACGGGTCGAGGTGGGCAACGCCTACGTCAACCGGCACATCACCGGGGCCATCGTGCGTCGCCAGCCGTTCGGCGGATGGAAGCGGTCGGCCATCGGTCCGGGGGCCAAGGCGGGCGGCCCGAACTACATCGCCCAGCTCGGACGATGGATCGAGACCGGCGGGGAACACGACGAGGTCTGGCTCGCTGCCGCCCGTCGCAGCGATGAACGGTGGTGGGTCGAGGAGTTCTCGGTCGAGCACGACCCGAGCGGTCTGTTCTGCGAGGCCAATCGGTTCCGGTACCGGCCTCGGCCCGTGACCGGGTTGCGGATCGGCGAAGGTGTACCCGAGATCGACGTGGCCCGGGTCCGCTCGGCGGCCGAGCGCTGCGGTGTCGAGCTGGTCGAGTCCCGGGCCGTCGACGAGTCGGTCGAGGCCGCGATGGATCGTCTGGCGGTCCGTGGGGTCGAACGGGTGCGGGTCCTCGGCCCGGTCGACCCGCAGATGCGCCGGTTGGCGCACGCCACCGACATCGACCTCTCGGATGCCCCACCGACGATCAACGGCCGGCTCGAGCTGTTGCCGTTCCTGCGCGAGCAGTCCGTGAGCCGAACGCTGCATCGCTTCGGCAACCTGGTCGCCGGCTGAGGCGGGACCCGGTCAGTCGGTCGGATCCGGCATCCACGAACCGTGGAAGCCGAACGGGACCCGGCGAGGCATGGCCACGCTCGCGACCGGGGCCGCGTTCATGTCGGTCGCGTCGAGCACCACCAGTTCGCTCGAGTCGGTCGGCTTGTCGTAGACGAACGCCATCAGCCAGCCCTCGTCCTCGGCTGTCGCCTCGGCCGCTGGGATGAACACGGCTTCACCCGGGATCCGGGTCGTTCCGAAGTCGTGCGCCGTGGCCACGCCCGACTCGAGGTCGTACTTCACGAGCTGGCTGATCGGTGAGTCCTCGGACGACCCCGGCAGATTGGCGACGGCGTAGCCGTACCGGTTCACGAGTCCGACGAGGTCCTCGTGCACCCGCGGGAACTCGATGGTGCGGTCATCGAGGGCCTGCTCGGTCACCGAACCGGTGTCGAGGTCGAGCGTCCAGCGGTGCAAGGCGGCGTCGTTGTTGAACTTGGCCGAATCCTGGCGCCACAGCTCGGGGTAGCGGGCGGTGTCGACGACGACCGTCGAGGTGCCCGCCGGCGATGTCGCGTCGAAGCTGTTCATGGGATGGAAGACGTAGCACGGGTCGACGCCGAACCAGCGGACGTCGGCGCCGCTGCCCCCGCGGGGCATGACACCGACCCGGGCCTCGTAGTCGTCGTCCCACCGGTACGGCATGCCGCCCTTCAGGGCGAGGTCGAGATCGAACACGACGGGAAGGTCCATGAAGATCACCTGGTGTTCGGTGATCGAGAAGTCGTGGATCATCGTGGGGCCGGCAACGTCGATGACTTCGCTCTGCACCAGTTCGCCCGTGGCCGACGCACGGTGATAGGTGAGATAGGGCTCGAAGAAGCCGTAGCCGAAGAAATGCATCTCGCCGGTCACCGGACAGATCTTCGGATGGGCCGTCATGGCGGTGTCGAGGCGACCGTCGAAGTCGAAGACCCCGAGCGTGTCGAGCTCGGGGGACATCTCGCAGGGGAAACTCGACTCGACCAGCGAGAGGATCCGGCCGGCGTGGCGAACGACGTGGGTGTTGTTGACGCCGATGGTTCGATCGACCGTGCCGTCGGCGCCGATCATCGATGTCTTCGGTTCGTTCAGGGCGCGGGTCTGGACCCAGCGGTTGCGGTACCAGCTGGCCCGACCGCCGTCGAAGCGAACGCCGTGGAGCATGCCGTCACCGGCGAACCAATGAGGCGACCGGCCGGTGTGCGGGTTGGCGCCGTTGCGGACGTAGAGCCCGGTCAGTTCGGCGGGGAGCGATCCGGTGACGGCGAGATCGGTCTCGGTGAGTTCGTCGAAGACCGGTGCGTAGTTGCCGCGCAGGTGGAACGGGAGGCGATCGGTGTCGATGGTGGTCACGAACGAGAACCGTAGTGCACGCCCATCGGATCGATCAGGTCGGCCTGTTCCTAGGTCGAGGGATCGGGATCGAACGTGGCGTCGGGGTCGGGATGCTCGTTGTGGGTCACGGGAATGGCGCTGCCCAGGGCCCCTCCGATCCGATTCATCGTCTCGTGATCGAAGCTGGTGTAGACGAGCCGGGCCCCACTGAAACGTGATGCCTCGGCGATCAGCGCTTCCTGGTCGACGTCTTCGACGAGGAGCACGACCGTGGTGGTACCCGGATGGACCTCGTCGCGGAACCACTGGACCCATTCGTCGGTGATGCCGAGGTCGACGACCTTGGCCGCGGCGGCGCCGCTCCCGGCGCCGAGCACGGTGCCGGCGATCCAGCCGACCGGCCCGCCGATGAGGAGTCCGAAGAGCCCGGACCAAACCGCCCCCGAGAACGCGGACTGCAATGGCTGGAGGTCGGTGGTTTCCTGGACGAGCGTCTTACCGTCGGGATTCTTGACGACGACGACGGCGTCGTTGAGTCGGAGCTGCTTGCGTGCTGCCAGTCCCTTGGCCGCCAGGAGGAACTCCTGGGCCCGGAAGGCAGTCTCGAACGAGATCCCGACGAGAGCGCCCGTGTTGTCGTCACCGGTCATACGCATGGTTCAAGCCTACGAGATCGACCAGCGACAACAGCCATCGGTCGATCTGGCCCCGTCGGGGATCGAAGCAGGATGATCGGGTCGACATGGACCGGATCAATCTGGCCACCGCGACCGAATACGACGATCATCGGGCCATGACCCGGTCTCCGTCCTCGATCGATGACACGCTCCGCGGTCTCTGGCTGGACTTCGCCCGCGACGAATGCGGTGACTACAGCCCGGCGTACCGCAGGATCTGCGAGGCCGTTGCCGACGACACCGAACTGCTCCGCTTCACCGCCGCCGGTCCGGCCCATGCCCGCCAACCGAACCTCCTGCTCGCCGCCGTGCACTCGATCGTGTTGCGTGACGACCACGGCGACGACCCGACGGCGATCGCTCTCGCCCGTTCCTATGCAGACCTCCGGGGTGTCGGGAACGACGGTGATCCCGAGGTCGGTCGGCGGTTCGTCGAGTTCTGCCGGAACCATCGGCCGGAATTGCAGGCGCTCCTCGCCTCCCGGTTCACCCAGACCAACGAATGTGGGCGCAGCGCCCCGCTGGCGTTGGCGCTGCATCGGATCTCGCTCGATCACGGCACCGACGGATGCGCCGACACCGAACTCGACCGCCTGGACGGTCGGGCGAAGCTGGCCCTGATCGATGCCGGGTGCAGCGCCGGGCTCAACCTCGCGGTCGATCGCTATCGGATCGACTTCGGTCGGTTCGGTTCGATCGAGCCGGGACGGGCGACGCTCCCCGACCCCGACCCCGACCCCGACCCCGACCCCGACCCCGACCCCGCCGAGCCGGTGACGGTGCGGTGCGAGCTACGCGGGCCGAGCCCGAACGCAGCCCTGCCGCTTCCCGGATCGCTCGACGTGATCGGGTGGCGGCTCGGTGTCGAGCGGGCTCCGGTCGACCTCGCCGACGACGCGGCCCGACGCTGGTTGCTGGCGTGTGTGTGGCCGGATCAGATCGAGCGTTTCGAGCGGGCCCGCCGGGCCCTCGAGGAGTTGTCCCGGCAGCCGCCGGTCGTGATGGCCGGCGACATGGTCGACCGAATCGGTCAGGCCATCGCGGCCGCGCCCCGCCACCATCTCGTCACCGTGGTCACGTCATGGGCCGCCGCGTATCTCACACCCGCGGCACGGGAGCGGTTCCGGGCCGAGCTGTCGGCCGCCTCGGTCGACCGGACCGTGATCTGGCTCGGGCTGGAGGCACCGGGAGTCGTCCGGGGTCTTGGCCGTCCGCCGTTCGAGGTCGAGGCGGAGACCTCGCCGAGCCTGGTCGGCTACCTGCGCTTCCACCGGGGCTCGGTCACGCCGGTGACCCTCGGCTGGACGCACCCTCACGGAGCCTGGTTTGCTCCGTGCCCGACTGCCGGGTCAGGTCGAACGGCCACCGCGCGGGAACGACACGGTGGCCGCGGGTTCGAGGACGACGGTCTCGTCGCCGAACCCGACCTGGAGGGCCGGACCGTCGATCGAGGTGATCGAGAAACCGTTCCCGGAGTTGATGCAGACCTCGATGAGTGACCCGAAACGGGTGACACGGAAGCGAACGCCGTCCCATTCGTCGGGTAGTGCCGGATCGAAGCGCAGCACCGGGCCGTCGAACCGCATCCCGGCGAATCCGTAGACGAGGCCGGCCCAGACGCCGGCCGTCGAGGCGATGTGGACGCCGTCGGCGGTGTTGCCGTGCGTGTTGGCCAGGTCGACGTACAGCGCCTGCCGGAAGTACTCGAAGGCCAGCTGCTCGTAGCCGATCTGGGCGGCGACGATGGCCTGCACGCACGCCGACAGTGACGAGTCGCCGGTGGTGATCGGGTCGTAGTAGTCGAAGTTCCGGCGCTTCTCCTCGGCCGTGAAGTGCTCGGCCCGCAGGTACATCGCCAGGACGACGTCGGCCTGCTTGAGGACCTGGTGCCGGTAGATGACGAGCGGGTGGAAGTGCAGGAGGAGCGGGTACTTGTCGGCGCGGTGTGCCCTCGAAGTCCCACGGTTCACGCTCGAGGAAGCTCTCGTCCTGGGGGTGGATCTCGAGGTCCGCGTCGTAGGGCAGGTACATCGCGGTCGCGGCCCGATGCCAATCGGCGATCTCTCGCTCGGGTGAGGCCGGTCCGACGGCAGAGGCGCTCGTAGTCGGCCGGCCGTTCGTCGCGTAGGCGTTCGACGGTGGTGGCGGCATACCGGAGGTTGAACCGGGCCATCACGTTCGTATAGAGGTTGTCGTTGACCACCGTCGTGTACTCGTCGGGCCCCGTCACACCGTGGATCCGGAAGTGTTCCTCGCCGTTCTGGGCGTAGAAGCCGAGATCCTCCCAGAGGCGAGCCGTCTCGGTCAGGATCTCGGCTCCCTCGTCGGCGAGGAAGTCCAGGTCGTCGGTGGCATCCATGTAGCGCTCGATCGCGAAGGCCACGGCGGCGTTGATGTGATACGCCGCGGTGCCGGCGGCGTAGTAGGCGGACGCCTCTTCGCCGTTGATCGTGCGCCACGGATACAGCGCGCCCCGTTGGTTGAGCATGGCGGCCCGGTCGCGGGCCATCGGGAGGAGTTTCCAGCGGAAGCGAAGCAACTTGCGGGCGAGGTCGGGTTGCGTGGCCGCCAGGAACGGCAGCACGTAGACCTCGGTGTCCCAGAAGTAGTGACCTTCGTAGCCGTCGGCGGTGACGCCCTTGGCGGCGATGCCCTGCTCCTGGGTGCGGGCCGAGGCCTGGCGCCAACTGGAAGAGGTTCCACCGGATCGCCTGCTGATCGGCCGGGGATCCGTCGATCTCGACGTCGGCTCGTTCCCAGAACTCGTCGAGCCAGCTCGCGTTGGACGTCGAAGACGTGGTCGATGCCGGTCTTGATGGCGCGGTCCAGGGTGCGCTCGCACCGATCGGCCAACTCCTGGGCGGGGACGCCGCGCGATGAGTGGTACGAGATGACCTTGGTCAGCTTGATCGTCTGGCCCGCCTCGATGTTCGATCGAGAAGGCGGTCTTGGCGTGATCGGGTGCGACGTCGACCATGATCTCGGTCTCGCCGTCGAAGTCGAGCAGGTGCCGGTAGCCGACGGCCAGGGTCATACCGCTCTCGGCGCACCGATAGCCGAGGATGACGCCGTCGTCTCGTCGCGCTGTATCTGGGGAATGAGGACCCGGCGGTCGAATCGCCGCGACTCGTCGGGGATCCTTGCCCTCGCCCAGAGCAGCCGAGCGGACGTGGTATTCGTCCTCGCCGTCTTGTCGGTTGAGCATCTGGGACGAGATCACGACGGGTGCCGGCGAGTCGAGAGCGGTGATCTCGACGGTGGCGATCGCCAGGTGCCGATAACGAAAGCTGATGAGCCGCCGGCTGCGGATCTCGACGCTGCCGCCGCTCGGTGTCCGCCAGATCAGATTGCGGTCGAGCGTGCCCGTGCGGAAGTCCAGGATCCGTTCGTAGCGATCGAGGTCGGCCTCTCCCAGCAGGAGGGGCTCGTCGTCGACGTAGATCTTCATGACCTTGGTGTCGGGAACGTTGACGATGGTCTGACCGGTGGTGGCGAAGCCGTAGGCGTCCTCGGCGTGACGGATGGGCCAGGTCTCGTGGAACCCGTTCAGGAGGGTGCCGTGACTGTGGGCCTCACGTCCCTCCTCGGGATTCGCCCGCATTCCGATGTAGCCGTTGCCGAGGGCGAACAGGGTTTCGGTCACCCCGAGGTCCGACGCGTCGTACTCGGTCTCGACCAGCCGCCACGGATCGTCGACGACGAACCGGGGCGACGGCAGTTGGAGGGGCTTGTCGATGCGGGCCATGGCTCACCAATCGGTCGGAATCGGTCGGACAGAAGGGTCGGTCGGACAGAAGGGCAGTCGGGGTCGGGCGGACAGACGGGGTCGGGGGCGAGCGGGTCAGGTCGTCGCCGTGGCCTCCGGCGGCACCAGTTCGGCAAGGTCGGCGACGACGAAGGTGGCCCCGTTGGCGAGCAGCGCATCGGCCGAGGAACCGCGGTCGACGCCGATGACCACGGCGAAACGGCCGGCGGCTCCTGCGGCCACGCCGGAGGTCGCGTCCTCGACGACGATCGACTTGCCTGGATCGACCCCCAGGCGTTGGGCGCCGAGCAGGAACGCGTCGGGTGCCGGCTTGCCCGCCAGCCCGAGTTCGGCACCCACCAGGCCATCGACGATGACGTCGAATCGGCCACCCAACCCGGCTGCGGCCAGAACCGGCACGGCGTTCTTCGACGACGACACGATGGCCTGGGGCACACCGATGCGGTCGAGATGATCGAGCAGCAGAAGCGAGCCGGGATAGGCATCGACACCGTCCTGCTCGATGATCCGGTTGAACTCGTCGTTCTTTCGATTGCCGAGGGCCGCCACGGTGGTGTGACCGGGCGGATCACTCGGATCGCCCTCGGGCAATTCGACACCACGAGAGGCAAGGAAGGACCGAACGCCCAGATATCGGGGTTTGCCGTCGACGTACTCGAGATAGTCCGAGGCCTCGAAGGGCGAGCAGTCATCGGCCCCCGACTCGGCTCCGTGCTCGGTCAGGAACCAATCGAACAGCGCCTTCCAGGCCTGTTCGTGGACCAGGGCCGTCGGCGTGATCACGCCGTCGAGGTCGAAGAGCACCCCGTCGTAGGCAGTCCAGTCGAAATCGTCGGCGGTGGCGGTGTGATGCACCGGGAAGAGGCTAGTCAGTCGGGCGACTCGTCCGGACCGAGTCGGCGGGCCAGGCTGACCTCGTGACCGTCGGGATCGAGGACATGGAAGTAGCGCTCGTTCCAGGGGGCATTGCTGGGAGCCATCAGCGGCCGGTAGCCGGCATCGACGAGCCGGCGATGATGGGCATCGGGGTCGGCGACGAAGATGATGAACCGCCCCCAGAATTCGACCGGACCTCGCTCGTCCTGCTCGGCGGTGAGGTTCACGAAGTTCGATCCCGACCCGGGAACGAAGTCGTCGATGGCCAGACTGGTGAACGGCGCACCGGGCCCGCCGAACACGACGCGGCAACCCAGGATCTCGTAGAAGGCGACGGCGGCCGCCATGTCGGTGGTCCGCAGCGTGATGGCGTTGAGCTCGGCCACGCGGTGCTAGTCGACGAGTTCGGTGGGGACGGGCACCTCGGCCCGGCGGATGTCGAGGCCGAGCGCCTCGAAGTTCTCGATCGGATGGTTGTAGCCGCGATCGAGGTGGTGGGTCCCGGTGATCACGGTTTGGCCCTCGGCGGCTGCCGCCGCCAGGACGTACGCGAAGCCACCCCGGATGTCGGGCACCACGACCTGGGCGCCGTGCAGCGGCGTGCCGCCGCTCACCAGCACCGAGCAGGGGGACGAGCTGCCGACGAAGCGGGTCTCGATGCTGCCCAACGGTGTGGTGTAGAGCTCGATCTGGGCGCCCATCTTCTTCATCGCCGGCACGTAGGTGAAACGATTCTCGAACACGGTTTCGTACATGACGGAGATGCCTCGGCACTGGGTGAACAGCGCCACCATCGGTGACTGCCAGTCGGTCATGAAGCCGGGGTGGGTGTCGGTCTGCACCGCGGCGGGCCGAAGGGTGTCGGCCCAGGCCGAAATCGACCGGTCGGTGATCTCGAACCGTGCCCCCATCCCCTGCAGCGTCGAGATCGCCGTGACCAGCCGGTCCTGTGAGCAACCCAGCACGCGGACCTCGCCCCCGGTGATCAGGCCGGCCACCAGGTACGAGAAGGCCTCGAGTCGGTCGCCCTTCAGGTGGTGGGCCGCGCCGGTCAACGAATCGACCCCGTCGATGATGAATCGACGATTCGGTCGCATCTCGATGCGGCCGCCCATGCGCTGGAGGAACAGCGCCAGTTCGATGACCTCGGGTTCGGTCGCCGCGTTGTCGAGCACGGTGCGACCTTCGGCCAGCACGGCGGTCAGGAGAACCGTCTCGGTGGCGCCGACCGACGGATAGGGGAGTTCGATGTGTGCGCCGCGGAGCGAGATGGCCTTGGCCTCGAGGCCTTCGTCGGTGAACTCGATCTCGGCTCCCATCGCTCGTAGGGCATCGACGTGGAAGTCGACCGGTCGGGCACCGATGTCGTCGCCTCCGACCAGGGGAACGAAGGCGTGACCGATCCGATGCAGGAGCGGGCCGACCATGAGGATCGGAATCCGGTTGAGCCCGCTGAACCGCACGGGGACCCGGCTCGATTCGATGAACCGGGGATCGATCGTGGCCACCCCTTCGCTGACCTCGACGCCACAGCCGAGCGCTTCGAGCATCCCGGCGGTGATGGCCACGTCGCCGATGTCGGGGCAGTTCGAGATGCGCGACGGGGTGTCGGCGAGCATGGCGGCGACCATGTGTTTGGTGACGGCGTTCTTGGAGCCGCGCACGGTCACGTCGCCTCGCAGCGGGCCGACGGGGTCGACGATCCAGGCCGGCGTGGTCGGGGCCGGCCCAGCCGGTGCCCCGGGCTGGGATGGGACCGACGCGGCCGATGGTGGCGAACCTGGCTGGTCGGTGCTCGGGTCGACGCTCACCGTGGGAAGCGTAGCGGGCCCCTCCCGGCGAGTGCGGTTGGCCTCAGACGGCAAGGCCGATACGGCCGAGCGTGGCCGCGACATGGCCTCCGTTCTCGGCCAGTCTCGCGAGGCGGTGCAAGGGATGCAACGGGCTCCGGAACGCCCGAGGCGTGCTCTGTACCTCCGGATCGGACTTCAGTTCCTGGATCGAGAAGGCAACGGCATACAGCAACAGTCGATCGGCGAGATCGGGGTGCTCGAACAGGTCGGGGCGGTCATCGGCCAGCCACACCGGTACGTCGAGGTAGTCCTCGGGGCGGGTCCGCGATTCGTAGTCGGGAGCCACGTGGGCATGGGGGAAGGCGCAGAACCGGAACAGGACGTCGAGTTCGAGGTCGAGGGGGGCGCCCCGACACCACTCGAAGTCCAGGATGGCCGTGAGATCGGGCCCATCGAACAGGAGGTTCTCGAAGCTGAGATCGCCGTGGATCAGCGTTCGCTGGCTGTAGTCGACGAGGCAATCGGCCTTGGCGTGCACCAGCGTGTTCAGGTCGTCGAACAGGCCGCGGTCGATCGGGGCCAGATCCTCGATGGCCAGCAGCAGGGGCACCAGCGGTGTGACGCACCGGGGGTCGAGAAGGTGCGGCGAGTTGTCGATCCGGGGGAGATGAACCGGCGTCGGGGTCTGATGGAGTGTGTGCAGCGCCTCGGCGATCTGGCGGACCGCGTGACGTCGCTGACCCTCCGAGAAATCGGGCCACCATCGGGACAGGGGTACGCCCGGGCGCCGCTTGACGATCAGGAAATCGGCACCCACTTCACCCCCGTACGCGAGCACCTCGGGTGCCCATCGTTCCTGGGGCAGGTGGCGGCACAGCAGCGCTTCGCGGTGGAGGCGCTGGTTGGGGTGTCGGTTGACCCGAACGACGACATCGGGACCGAGGAACACCTCGTTCCTCGTGCTGGACGCCCGCTCCAGTGGACCGGGATCACCGAATCCGGCGTTGCGCAGCGCCTGCCTGGCCCGGGCCTGGGCGAAGAGTGGGTTGTCCTGGGTCATGAGCGGCTGCCTCTGGGGAACCGGGCCGGTTCCGTCACGAGGACGTCGAGCGTCGTCGTCGCTGCCATCAGGATCGGCAGAGATCAGGCGAAGTTGAAGCAAACGGCAGCGAACGACGGTCGCCGGTGGTCGGCGGGCGGGGTCGGTCGCTGTCAGTCGGTGGCGAGGATGGCGTCGTTGAACGACGGCCATCGGGCGATCGCCCATTCGCCGAAGGTCCGGTCCGAGAGCGCGACGGCCCCTCGGCCGGCAACCGGGTCGACCCACACCAGGGTTCCGGAGCGACCGAAATGACCGAAGGTCTCGGGGGCATTCATCGAGCCCGTCCAATGGGGTGATTTGGTGCCGCGGAGCTCGAAGCCGAGTCCCCACGGATTGGGGACCTGCCGGCCGTAGCCGGGCAGCACGCCGGCGAGGTCGGGGAACTGGACCGACGTCGCCTCGTGCAGGGTGTCGGGGTGGATCAAGGTGGGCGACAGCCACTCGGCCACCAGGATCAGCAGGTCGTCGACCGACGATCGGGCGGCATGGGCCGGGCTTCCGTCGAGGATCGTTGCCGTCAGACCGAGAGGCTGGCACACCGCGAGGTCGACGTAGGACTCGGTCGACATCCCGCTGGCCTCGGACAACGCACGTCCGAGCAGTTCGAACCCGGCGTTGGAGTAGATCCGGCGCGTTTCGGGCTCGGCGATCGGGCCTCCGGGTTCGGGTGGCAGGCCCGAGGCATGGGACAGCAGGTGGCGGACGGTTCGCGGTCGCTGGTCGCCGTTCTCGGTGATGGTCTGATCGAGCGCGAGCGTGCCTTCTTCGATGGCGACGAGAACGGCGTAGGCGAAGATCGGCTTGGTCACCGAGGCCAGGGGGAACA
Source organism: uncultured Acidimicrobiales bacterium (assembly GCA_963700755.1). Classification (GTDB taxonomy): domain Bacteria; phylum Actinomycetota; class Acidimicrobiia; order Acidimicrobiales; family SZUA-35; genus JBBQUN01. Next base: position 15,741 of record CAVOYW010000008.1, on the reverse strand, counting down.
CCCGGCCGGTGGGGCCCGAGCGTTCGGTCCGTCCGGTTCGATCGACCCATCCGGCGGCCACGTGGTCGACCGGCCAGGTCTCGATCACGTCCAGGGTGCCCATCGGTGCCGACCCTACCGGGCCCGTGCACCCGGTGGACTAGGGTCACCCGGATGGAAGCGGCCGAACTCGGGTTTCAGCGCCCCCTTGCCACCCATCGGGTGAAGCGCATGTTCGGGTTCGTCGACCTGTCGGGCTTCACCCAGTACACCCAGGTCAACGGTGACGATCGTGCCGTCGAGCAGCTGTCGGAGTTCCGCCGCATCGTTCGGTCGGTCGGTTCGGCCACCGGGGTGCGGGTGGCCAAGTGGCTCGGCGATGGCGCCATGGTGGTGTCGGTCGACTCGGCCAGCCTCGTCATGGCCGTCATGCGGATCATGCGTGCGGTGCAGGCGTCGTCGATGGAGCTTCCGGTCCACGCCGGGGTGTGCGACGGAAACGTGATCCTGTTCGAGGGCGACGACCACATCGGCTCGGCGGTCAACTTGGCGGCACGCCTGGCCGACCGTGCCGGACCCTGGCAGATCCTGGCTCCGGCCGACACGTTCCCGGGCGTGGCCGGAACCCGGGCCGTGCTCGGCCCACTCGACATCGCCGGGTTCGAGGCGCCGATCGTCGTTGCCGACCTGGCTCTCGTTCCCGAGCTCGTCGAGGCCCTGAATCTGTGACCTGAGACCGGTCGACGGCGTTCGGGGCCGCGATCGGTACCCTAGACACGGACAGATGCAACCGGACAGGACCCACATGTCGATCACGTTCGCCGAACTCGGTGTCGTTCCCGAGCTCGCCGAGGCGCTTCGTGCCAAGGGCATCGAGACCGCCTTCCCCATCCAGCACCTCACCATCGCCGACGCGCTGGCGGGCAAGGACGTCTGTGGAAAGGCCAAGACCGGGTCGGGCAAGACTCTCGCCTTCGGCCTGCCGACGCTCCAGCGCATTGCCGGGCTCGAACGTGGACACATCCACGGCTTGATCCTGGTTCCCACCCGTGAACTGGCCACCCAGGTGTTCGAGGAACTCGGCCCCCTCGGCCAGACCCTGGGTCTGAAGTCGGCCGCCATCTACGGCGGCGCCGACATGGACAAGCAGATCGCGAAGATCGACAAGGGTCTGGATCTGGTCGTCGCCACCCCGGGTCGGATGATCGACCTGCTCGAACGGGGTGTCGTCTCGGTCAACGACGTGAGCATCGTGATCGTCGACGAGGCCGACCGAATGGCCGACATGGGCTTCCTGCCCCAGGTCGAGTGGATCCTGCGCCGCATCGAAGGCAACCACCAGACGCTGCTGTTCTCGGCGACGCTCGACGGCGTCGTCGACTCCCTGGTCCGGCGCTACCAGACCGACCCCGCACGGCACGAGGTCGAAGAAGACGAGGTCACCGTCGAGCAGATGGCCCACCGGTTCATCGGTGTTCACAAGATGGACCAGGCCAAGGTCGTGGCATCCATCGTCCAGCACGCCCACCGAACGATCGTCTTCTGCAACACCAAGCGGATGTGTGATCGTCTGGCCGATGACCTCGAGAAGTTGGGTGTCGAGGCCGAGCCGATCCACGGCGACCTCCGTCAGCGGGCCCGTGAGGCCGCCCTCAGCCGGTTCACCCAGGGCAAGATCCAGGCGCTGGTCGCCACCGACGTGGCCGCCCGCGGGATCCACGTCGACGACGTCGACGTCGTGATCCACTTCGATCCGCCCGACGATCACAAGACCTACCTCCATCGCTCGGGGCGCACGGCCCGCGCCGGGGGAACGGGCGTTGCGGTCACCCTGGTGCTGTGGGATCAGGAACTCGAGGTCAAGCGCATCCAGAAGCGCCTCGCTCTCGACATTCCGATCGTCGAGATGTTCTCGAACGATCCTCGGCTGCACGATCTCTACGCCTGGGACCCGACCGCCGACTGAGCGTGGCATCCGACCGTCGTCGCTGGCTTCGTGGCGTGGCCCGTGATCTTGCGGGGTCCCCGGTCGACGCCGTGGTCGACGCGGTTGCCCGGCGGGTCGCCGGGCTCGAGCCGACCTCTGGTTCGGTTTCGGTCGACGAGCCCCCCGGAGGCTGGTCGGACCCCTGGCTGATCGGCGCCGTCCACGAAGCACTGGCGTCAGCGGAGGATCGTGGTCGGCGCGGTGCCTTCTACACGCCGAAGGCGGTCGTCGAACGCCTCGTCGAGCGGGTGATTCCGCTGGACGGTTCGCTCCCGCGGTTCGTGGTCGATCCGACCTGCGGTGGGGGAGCGTTCCTGCTCGTCGTGCTGGATCGACTCGTCGAGGCCGGTTGCACCGCCGACGACGCAGTGGGACGGATCGGGGGGATCGACATCGACCGTGGCGCAGTTTCGGCGGCCCGATGGACCGTCATCGCCTGGGCCGCGCTCGCAGGAGCCGGTCCCGAGGCCACCGCCGGTGCGGTCGAGCGCATCGTCCAGGGCGACCAGCTGGCCGGTTGGCCGCCGACGTGGCCCGACGTCGATGCCGTGGTCGGCAACCCACCCTTCGCCACACCGCTGCGGGGACGTGACTTCCCGACCGAAGCCCGGCGGGCGCGCGACGAGCGGCGCGATCGACTCGGCCCCTACGCGGATCTGGCGGCGCTCCATCTGGTGGTGGTGCTCGAGCGGTGTCGTCCGGGGACCCGGATCTCACTCGTCCTCCCCCAGTCGCTGCTGGCGGGACGAGATGCCACGGCGATGCGGGCCTGGGTCGATCGGGTTGCCCCCATGCAGTCGATGTGGGCGACCGGCGAGGCCGTCTTCGACGCCGGGATCCGGGTCTGGGCGCCGCTGCTCGTGGTGGGAGCCGAACGGCGCCGCGACCGGACGACCTGGGCCCAGGAGGCGGCGGCGGCGATCGGCGCTCCGCGAGTCCGGTTGCCCGCCGACCGCGAAACCCTCGGATCGATCGTCTCGGCGACAGCGGGGTTCCGCGACGAGTACTACGCGCTGGCGGCGGCGTGCGTCGAAGAAGGCGACGACCCCGCCGCAACCGGACGAATGCGGCTGGCCACGGTCGGTTCGCTCGATCCGCTGGTGAGTTGGTGGGGGCGCAAACCCATGCAGTTCGCCAAGCGCCGCTGGGACCGTCCGGTGATCGACCCCTGCGACGTGCCGGCGGCCAGGAAGGCCTGGATCGGGCAGCAGCGTCGTCCCAAGGTGCTGCTCCCGACCCAGTCGAGGATCCTCGAACCGGTGCTCGATCGTGAGGGCACGGTCGCGCCGGCAACGCCGCTGCTGTCGCTGCTGGCCGAGGCCGATGACCTCGATCTCGTGGTCGCGGTGCTCCTGGCGCCGGCGGTGTCGGCGTGGTGTTACGCGCAGTGGTTCGGCACGGCGATGTCGGTCGATGCCATCAAGATCGCGGCCCGCGACGTCACGGCGATTCCGCTGCCACTCGACCACACGGCATGGCTCGAGGCTTCCCGGCTGGTCGCGACGGCCGACGGCTGCGACCCGGGCGACGCCCATCGGATCGCCGTTGAGGTGGCGGCCGTGATGAACGAGGCCTACCACACCGACGAGGCGGTCGGATCCTGGTGGCTCGCCCGGGCCGAGACCCTTCGCCCGTGACCGAGTGCCGACCCGATCGGGGCCCGTGGAGGGAAACCCGACTGCCTTCGTCGGATACCCCAGCTAGCCTCGGGAGATGGCCGACCGGGAACACCCACTGCGACGCGACGCGCCGTTGGGTCAACCGTTGCCCGCCAGCGGGGCCTGGCGGTCGGGAGACCCGGTGGCCTGGCGTCGGTTCGCCACGGTGGGTGTGGGCCGCAAGTTCGCCCTCGAAGGCGGTGGTCTGCTCGGCGAGCTCACCCTGGCCTACGAGACCTGGGGGTCGCTGACCGCATCGGCCGACAACGCCGTGCTGGTGTGCCACGCGCTGACCGGTGATGCGCACGCCGCCGGTCCGAGCGGGCCCGGTCAACCGACCGAGGGTTGGTGGAACGACATGATCGGCCCCGGTCGCCCGCTCGACACCGATCGCTATTTCGTCGTGTGCGTGAACGTGCTCGGTGGTTGCCAGGGCACGACCGGGCCGTCGTCGCCGCACCCCGACGACGGTGCACCGTGGGGGTCCCGCTTCCCGGTCGTGACCGTCCGCGACATCGTTCGGAGTCAGTCATTGCTGGCGAACGAGCTCGGGATCGAACGCTGGATGTCGGTGATCGGGGGCTCGTTCGGCGGTATGCAGGCCCTGGAATGGGCCATCATGTACCCCGAACGAGTTGCCTCGTTGGTGTCCATCGCGAGCGCGGCGGCGGCCAGTCCCCTTCAGATCGGCTGGAGCGAGGTCGGTCGGCTGGCGATCGCACAGGATCCGCGTTGGCGCCAGGGTGACTATTATGACGCCGACCCGGGTGATGGGCCGGCCGAAGGCCTGATGCTGGCCCGCCGGATCGCCCAGATCCATTATCGATCCGACGCTTCGCTCCATGCCCGATTCGACCGCGCCGTCGTCGGCAAGCTCGATCGGTTCGCCATGTGGGATCGCTTCCAGATCGAGCGCTACCTCGACTATCACGGCCAGAAACTGGCGCGCCGCTTCGACGCCAACAGCTACATCGTGCTCAACAAGGCGATGGATCTCCACGACATCAGCCGCGACCGGGGCGGCTACGCCGAGGCCATCGCCCGGGTCGTGTGCCCGGTGCTGGTCGTGTCGATCGACAGCGATGTGCTCTACACACCACGCCAGCAACACCAACTGGTCGACTTGCTCGAGGGGGGCAACGCGCCGTCGGTTGAGTTCCTGACCCTGTCGTCGATCCACGGCCACGACGGGTTCCTCATCGAGTTCCCCCAGTTGGGTCCGATGGTCGATGGCTTCGTCTCCGAGCAGGCGAAGGCCCGCTGAAGGAACCACCGATGCCCGAGGGCGTGGAGATCGAGCTGTACCGACGAAGTGCCGAGGCGGCGATCGGCCGAACGATCACCTCGGTCGAGGCCGACGACGCCTGGTATCTCAAGGGCGGCACGACGGCCGACGAGATCGTCGCCGCCGCCGTGGGGGCCGAGATCGACGCGGCCCGGCGGATCGGCAAGCTCCTCGTGCTCGATCTGTCCAGCGGGCACCGTTTGGGGCTCCGGTTCGGCATGACCGGCCGGCTGATCGTCGATGCCGTGGCGTCGATCGACCACCTCGAGTATTCGAGCCGTCGTGACGAGCCCGAGTGGGACCGTTTCGTGCTCCATTTCGCCGACGGTGGATCGCTCCGCTGTCCGCGACCCGCGGCGGCTCGGGGGCGTGAGCGTCGACCCCGACGAGAGTTCCCTGGGTTTCGATGCCTTCACGATCACGCCGAAACAGCTCGCCCGGCGGGTGTTGGTGGGTGGCGTCGCGGTGAAGGCCAGGTTGCTCGATCAGTCGCGGATCGCCGGAGTCGGCAACCTGATCGCCGACGAAACCCTCTGGCGAGCGGGGATCGATCCCGGTCGGCCCGCCGGTTCGCTGACCGACGCCGAGGCCCGTCGCCTCCACCGGTCGTTGCGCCGAGTGGTGAGGGAGTTCCTGGCCGACGGCGGTTCGCACACGGGGCAGCTCATGACGGCCCGAACTCGGGGCGGGCACTGCCCGCGCTGTGGGACCGAACTCGACCGGCGGACCATCGGCGGGCGCACCACGTTTTCGTGCCCGAGGCACCAACCGGCCTCGACCTGACGACCCGATCGGTCGGCTCCCTCACCGTGCCACCGGTCCGTTGGGTGATCCGCTAGATTCGGTAGAAGTGTCCAGTCTGCTCGTCGCTCAGGAAAGTCTCACGACCTCCACGATCAAGTGGGTGATCTTCGCCCTGCTGGTGGTGGCCGCCCTGCTCGCCGTGCTCACCGTCTGGTATTGGCAGCACACCGATCCCCGGGCCAAGGCCGCGGCGGCCCGGCGGGCTCCGCTGACCCGGGCCGCTCCGCCGAGCGGCGTGAACACGTCGCCGGAGAGCGCCCACGCCGCGGCCCAGGCGGCCCGGGCCCACGTTGCCGTGTCGCCGCCGCCCGATCCGGCCCCTTCGAGTCACGACATCGAGGCCGACGAATGGCTACGACTCACGGGTCCGCAGGCGCTGCCGCGGGATCCGCGTGACCCACGTCAGATCGGGCCCCTCGGTTCGACCCGATTCCAGAACGGCCGTGTCATTCCAATACGGTTGTCGTATGGCTGATGGATTCGACGTCGACGCAATGATCGCCCGCTACCGCCAACGTGCCGATGCGGTGAAGAAGAGGAATCTGCCGCCGGTGGGTGGCGACGAACGCAAGGCGTTCATCCAGCAGGCCGAGCAGGACTTCATGGACTACGCCATGATCGCCGACGCCATCGGCTCGCTCGATGACGGAGTGCTCACCCTGACGATCGACCTGCGCCCGAAGGGCTGACCTGCCTTCCCGACCGCGGTGTTTGATTCGGAGCCCCGTTGGCTATGATCGGGGGCTCATGCGGACGTAGCTCAGCTGGTAGAGCATCACCTTGCCAAGGTGAGGGTCGCGGGTTCAAATCTCGTCGTCCGCTCCAACATATCACCTGGTCAGAGGCCCACTTCGGTGGGCCTCTTTCTCGTTTTGACGCTCCACTCTACTATTTTGCTCTCCTGCGCAGCCGGAAACGGTGCGGCGGTAGGCGGAACATGGCGGCGGTCGAGAAAAAGTCTGGCGAGAAACGGGCGCGTCGCAATCGGGGGTCGGGCGGCATCTTCGCCGAGGGCGACGGCGTGTGGCGGGTCGATGTCGAGGTGGCGCGTGATGCGGTGACCGGTCGGCGTCGGCGAGTGTCCCGTACCATTCGGGGGACACGAGCCGACGTCGAGTTGTTGGCTGCGAAACTTCGTCTTGCCGATCACCAGAAGCGACTGGTGACGGGCAAGACCGCGGCACGGTCGGTCGCAGCGGTGATGGCGCACTACCTCGCAGCGATCGAGGCAGGCGAGATCGAGTTGGCGCCGACGACGGTGGTCACGTCACGGTCGGCCATCCGCACGATGTCCAACACCGAGCTGGCCGATGGTCGAGTGTTCGGTTCGATCCAGCTGACCAAGCTCACCTGGCGTGAGATCGAGCAGCTGTATGCGGCGATGAAGTCGAGCGGCAAGGGCAACGACTGGATTCGTCGGTGCGCCACGGTGCTCACTCAATCGTTGGAGTTCGGACGCAAGCGAGGACTGCTCGAATCGAATCCGGCGAAGGACTCCCAGCGACCGAAGTCTCGCAAGACCAAGCCGTACTCGCCGACGCCGGTCGACGTTCGAGCGGTGCTCGTGGTCGCCGAAGATCGAGATCCGGAGATGGCCGACATCGCCCCCTCCTCGTATCGACGGGAATGCGACGAGGCGAGCTGTTGGCGTTGCTCTGGTCCGACGTCGATACCGACGGTCGAGAGCTGAGCGTGTCCTCGGCTGTCGTCGACGGCGGGCCGGGTGTTGGTGTCGTTCGCAAGCCGACCAAGACCTCTGACTGGCGAGACGTCCCGCTCACTGACACGGCGTTCAGAGCGCTCGAACGTCAGCGGGCTCGGGCCGTCGCCGTGTACGGCGAGGCCGATCCGAGCGGCTATGTCTTCCTGGGCGACGCCGGCTTGGGAGAGCCGATCCGACCAGACCGGTTGAGCAAGCGACGGACCATGGCAAAGGGCGAGTCACCGATCACGCTCACCCATCTGCGACACTTCGCAGCGACCACGATGCTCGACGCCGGCGAGTCCTATCGCACGGTCGCCGATCTGCTGGGCAACAGCGAGAACACGCTGCGCCTCCACTACGACGGCCGGACCGATGTTGGAAAGCGAAAGGCTGTCAGTGCCCTCGAACTGGACTAGATGGCGGAGCCCGGTGGATGCGCCGTTGGCATCGCGTCACGGCTGGCGTTGGTGACCGGGCATCCCGCTGGTGAGCGGTTCCGAGGTGGGGAGCCCTTTCAGCGCTCACTCGTTGCGATCGTCTGGGTTCCGCTCCTCGTAGCCGGTTTCGCTTCAGACAACGCACCGCTCGCCCTCGTCGTGGTGGTGTCGCTGATTGGGCTGGTGATCTGGGTCACCAGTGTCAGAGTCGTCATCACCGGCGGCGTCTGGATCGACGGCGACGTCGTCGTCATCAAGAACGCCTGGTCCCACGCTCGAATGCGGCTCGCCGAATGCGAGATCGACCGGGGGAGTGGAACGCCCTCATCTCGCGACCGATTGGGCTTTCGGTTGCGTGGTGCCGAGCCGGATCGTCCGGAGATCTATTCGTCGAGCCTCGGACGCCAGCTGTTTCGCCGCGGTCGCGTCGAGGACTTCATCGAGATGGCGAGTGCCGGCGGCGTCACGCTGGGGAAGGAACGTCGTCTCGGTGAGGAGGTTCTCGGCGGATCCTGGGACGACATCGCTGACGATTCGTAGCGCTACCGGCCGGAGGCGAGGCGGAGAACTTCGAACGGCGGTGGTGGCCGCTCGCCGAGGAGGTCTTCCAGCGTCGCAACGCTGACGAGACAGCGACCACCGACTTGGGTGAACGGGAGCTCGCCTCGAGTGATGAGTTCGTAGGCGGTCGAGACGCCGATGCCGAGCAACAGGGCGGTTCCTCGAACCGTGTACATCCGTCTCGCCGGGGTGTCGCTCATGGTTGGCCTCCGCGTTGTCCATCCATTTCCACAACGAGGGACACGGTGACGAACCGGGTCGGACATGAGCGGGTGGATCTCGTGGAGGCGGCGTCGGATCTGGCCGCTTTCTCATCTCTCGTTCCATCTCACACTCTGCAGCAGGCCACCTCCCGTTCTTCGGCTGCGCAGCTTGCCATCGGCAAGCTGCAGTTGTGTCATGCTCCTCATGGGCGAGATATCTGAGATGGATCAGTGGTGCACTGCCGGCGGTCGGGGGCGGTCTTTCGAGCGGGCGGGTCGGCTGGTATGGGACACCCTCGGGAGCGACCTTGTCCAGCGACTTCAGGTCGGTTGACGTCGGCGAGCGTCTTGTTCGTATGGTTGACTCAGTAGGGGTCGAAGAGGCGTTCCACGTTCTGGAAGTCCTTGCCGTTGGCCGAAAGGAGCTCCTGGACTCTGTCCCTGTTCGTCGAGTCCTTGTACCGGTACTTGTCCTGGAGTTGGTAGCCCAACGGGCTGACCAATGACCCGCCCTCCTTCTTGAAGACGAGCTTGCCCTCGAGCTGCACACTGGTCGAGCCGTCATTCAGACAAAAGTGGTGCACAACAAAACCGTTCCTCGGTCGGCTCGGCGTCAGTCCGTGGCTTGCCACGGTTGGGTCGTTGGGGTCGCTCGTCACGGTCCCATGGTGACATGAACTGCCGATCCACCATGCGCCTCGGTGGGCGGCATACGACTCTCCCTGTGGCTGGCGTCTCCGATCGGCTGGTTCGCGTCTGCGCCGTTGTGGCCCTGATTTTTTCGGCCGACCGTTGCTGTTACCAGTAGTGGCGTCGTCCGCCGACGGCGCGTCCCATGCTCCCGAGCACGTAGAGGACGGCTCCGACGATGGCGAGGATGACGCCGATGCTGTAGAGGATCGGGATGTTGGCGAGTGCGCCAATGATGATGAGGACGATTCCGAGGGTGAACATGGTGTTCCAATCAGCGCTTGGTTTGGTGTGTACGTGTGGGCCATCAATCGGGGGTGTCGACGGGACCGGTGTGCTGCGGCGGTGTGGCACCGCGGTCGCCGCGGTGCCACAGCAAGCTGAAGGGTGCTCCGATCGCTGCGCCAAGGGCTGCGAACCCCATCCGTTGCTCGCGCTTCGACGACACCCTTCACTCGTCAGTGCCTGGTGATCTTGTCCTTCACTTTGTCGACCACGTCGTCGGCCTTGTCCTTGACATCCTCCAACAACTCCTTGATCTTGCCTGCCTGCTCGTCGGCCTCGCCTTCCTTCTTCAGATCCTTGTTATCGGTGAGGTCGCCTACAGCCTGTTTCACTTTGCCCTTGACCTGATCCTTGTTGTCCATGACAACTCCCTTCACTCGTCGGTCTGACTTCGCACGGCAGATTCCGAGCAACGCCTCGCGCGTGACACCTCGTCACCTACCAACTCACGGCTGTGGTTCTGCCCAAGGCATCCCCGCCGTGAGGGCAGGACACCTCGTGTCCCACTGCTGAGATCATCATGCGCTCATCTTGCTGCCGGCAGAGGCCAATGGTCACCGACCGCGTCATTGCCCCTCTGGCGAGCAACATCCCACTCGACGGCGGCGGTCTCATGGAACGGCAGTGGGCGATCGCCGAAGTTGCAGCCCCGGGGACAACAAGCAGAGGGCGCTCGAGGTTGTCGGCGGGAAAGAACACTGCTGTGAGCGTCAGGCGCTGTCGACCGACGTCGTCGCAAGCCAGGCATCGATCCGAGCGGGGTCGAAGCGAACGAACTTGCCGACCTTGTAGAACGGCACACGGCGTTCGGCGACAAATCGCCGGACGAAGCGCTCTGGCTAGTCCAGAACCTACGACCTCGACCCGGCGATCGTTGACGGCCATCCTGTTCAAGCGGTTGAACGGTTTGGGACGCTCAGCTACTGCGTCTGGCGAGGGGGTCACGGGATGTCGAGAAGTACGGCGAGGCTTTCACGTACCTGTGTCAGAACGATGGTTCCGACGTTGCCCCGCGCCCCGATGATCCTGCCAGGGGAGATCGCTCGGATGTGCTGACACTGGGCGGCAGAGACGATGTCGAGTCCGTTGGTGTGGTCGGGTTCGATCGTGATCTCAGAGCTGAAGGGTCTGATGGTGCTCGTGAGGGGGACGACGTGGACGACGGAGGGTTCGGCGTCGAGGATGCGTTGGGCGGTCACGAGGACGGCGGGGTGACGGAATCCGGCTTCTCTGCCTTGGGGGGTGCCGAGTTCGAGATCGACGACGTCACCCGAGGTCAGCATCGAGCCAGTCGATCTCGTCGTCTCGTAGCGGGGTGGCAAGGTCGGTGCCGACTCGGTCTTGACGCAGTGCCCGTACGGCGAGGGTGACGGTGTTGCCGACGGTGGTGTTGAGTTCGGCTGCGAGGCGTTTGAGTTCTTCGTGGGTGGCGGCGTCGATTCTGACGCTGGTACTCTGCATGCAGATCAGCATACATCAGTTGGTTGGCGGATCGGCTGTCGGTTTGCAGGCATGAGGAAGCCCACGTAGCCGAGTGCCCCATACCGTGCGGTCGATAATCCGAAGAGCCATAGCCCCGAGGTGCCGGTAGGGGATGCTCTGATATCGCACATTCCGGATACCGGCGAGGCCCACAGAGACGGACCTCGACTTTGGGCAAGTCCCGTGGTGTCGCCCGCCGCAGCGGCGCGCTCGACAAGGAGAATCCACCTCCCATTCCACGACCGAGAAAGGGCATGACACATCGGTGAGTGATGCTGATGGTCGGAATCACTTGCCAACCAGGACGACAAGAAGTCAGGGTGTTTCCAGCTCGATGGCACTCACCGGTCGGGCGTGCGTAGACCGTTCCCGTAGCAGCGGGCCCGGCCTCACAACGCCGTCCCGGCAAGTGCGTGCCATCCCGATCATCAGAAGGAAACCGGAAATGGCAACACCAATACTGTCTGATTCGACGCGCCCTGTCACGGGCGGTGTCGACACCCACAAAGACACCCACGTCGCCGCCGTCATCGACCACCTCGGCCGCGAACTCGCCACCCACTCGTTCCCCACCAACACCACCGGCTACCAAAACCTCCTCGACTGGATGCGGAGCTACGGCACGATCCAACGCATCGGGATCGAAGGCACAGGCTCATGGGGAGCCGCCCTCACCCGACACCTCAACACCGCCGGCATCGACGTCACCGAAATCAACCGAACAAACCGGCAACACCGCCGCCGCCACGGCAAAACCGACCCCGCCGACGCAATCGCCGCAGCACGGGCCTGCCTCGCCGGACTCGATGCCGGTACCCCGAAGACCGGTGACGGACCAGTCGAAGCGATCCGGATGCTGCGCATCGCCCGCCGCTCCGCCGTACAGACGCGGACCCGCACCATGAACCAGATCCGAGCAGTGCTCGACACGGCACCCACCGTTGTCCGAGACCGCTACCGCAACCTCACCCCCGTCAAACTCACGTTGACGCTGGCCCGCACCCGGCCCGACGAGATGAACATCGCCGACACCGAAGTCGCCGCCACCATCGCGCTCCGCAACCTCGCCCGACGCTGGCGGTTCCTCACCGACCAGATCGCCGACCTCGACATCTACCTCGAGAACCTCGTCACCGAGACCGCACCCAACCTGCTCGCTGTTCATTGCGTCGGTGTCGAATCTGCCGCCGCCCTACTGATCGCCGCCGGCGATAACCCGGAACGCCTCGGCAACCAAGCCGCATTCGCAGCGCTCTGCGGGGTCAACCCGATCCCCGCGTCGTCAGGCAAAACCGTTCGCTACCGGCTCAACCGAGCCGGGAACCGCGACGCCAACGCAGCGCTATTCGTCATCGTGTTGGCCCGCATGTCCCATGACCAACGAACCCGTGACTACGTCGAGCGGCGCACGGCCGAAGGACGTACCAAACGAGAGATCATCCGGATCCTCAAACGCTACGTCGCCCGCGAGCTCTACCCCATCCTCGTCAACGACCTCAACAACCTGGCCGACTGACAACAAGATCTCGGGGTGGTCTGACCCCAGACACATCCAGACCGCCGACCGGCGTGTACTCCTGCAGAGCCGTCGACCACCCCGAACCCCCGCTACCTGGGATGACCTCATAGGAGCACGCCAACATGGCCCCTCACCGTTCCGTCTCCCAGAACAGCACCCACCCACCCATCAATCGAACAATCCCTTGACATAGGAGCCTCTGCAGCTTCCCGCGGGGAAGCTCCATCGCCCGGCAGCAGGAGGTGGAACGGGAGAGGGTTTGCGGGCACCTGCAAGCCGGAATGGGCTCCGCCGTCTGCCGATCGATCACGTACGCGACGTGCGCCCGCTGCACAACTGTCGGGACGGTGTCAGGGCGTAGCGCTACGATTCGTTGATGACGTTCACCAGGATCACCTCTGAGCCGGGCAAGATGGGAGGCGTGCCTTGTATCCGTGGCATGCGTTTCCCGGTGGCGTCGGTCGTTGCGATGGTGGCCGACGGGATGAGCAACGCCGAGATCATTGCGGAGCATCCCGGGCTGGAGCCTGAGGACATTCGCGAGGCCTTGCAGTTCGCTGCGCTTGCTGTGCAAGAGCGTCAGTTGCCGTTGCTGTCGGCGTGAGGTTTCTGCTCGACCAGAATCAGTCGCCGGCGCTCGCCTTGCTTCTTACGGAGGCCGGCCATCCGACCGAGCACGTTCGTGATCCGGGATTGAGCGAGGCGTTCGACGCCGAAGTGCTCGAGGCCGCAAACAGTCGCGGGGCCGTGCTTGTCTCGGGCGACACGGACTTCGGAGAACTGCTTGCGCTGCCGAACGCGGCGGGGCCGTCGGTGATTCTGTTCCGGCGACAAGAAGGGCGACGAGCTGCCCGACATTGCGGCTCTGTTGTTGGCCAACCTCAGCGCATTCGAGGCCGACTTGGATGTGACGGCCGTGGTTGGTGTCAGAGTTGGTTGAGTCGCTCGGCGAGTTCGGGGACTGCTCCGGTGGCGAGCTCGATTGCTGCGTCGAGGATGTCGGCGACGCGCTGGTCATCGTTCCGGCTCACAGCGGGACGGCTTCTTGCCGGATGTGGTTGTCGCGTTCTTTGAGTCCGCCGGTGGAGACGACGTCGACGGATACGCCGAGGAGGGCTTCGAGTTCTTCGCTGATGTGGAACAGGTCGAACAGTGAGCTGCCGGGTTCGAACTCGACGAGGAAGTCGATGTCGCTGGTCGGGGTTTCGTCGCCTCGGGCAACGGAGCCGAACAGCGACACGTTTCGGCCGCGATGGCGGCGCACGATCTCGTTGATCTCGAGCTTGTTGGTCTCGACGAGGCGTCGCCGGTCACGCATACCGCAAGACTACAGCCTGACCCCTGCGCGCGGTCGGCTGGGCGTTGCGCCGGTCCCGACGATTGACCGGGAGTGGTCCTGACGGGTGCGAATAGTAGACGTGTCTACTGTCGGGTCGGACTGGGTCGGACGTATCGGACGGCTTTCCGGACTGCAGGCTGGAGCGATGAACCGTTCACGCCGTTGAGGGCGTCGGCGTTGACGGTGGACCCGACCGGAGCGGAGCGCTGGCCGGTCACGACGCAGAACACTGCCGGTGGAGTAAATCTCCTGGTAGATCGACTCGGCAGTGACGTGCATGTCCGGCTGGCCGTCGTGTTGGAGACGGAGTGTGCGTTCGATCTGCTCAGGGCTCCAACGTTGATCGAGGCCGGCCTGGACCGCGTCACGCAGCTCGACGCTGGCCTCGAGCTTGCGGAGCTTCGGGCGGGTCCGGCGAGCAACTGCGGCCTGTTGCGCTGCCCATGGCCGATACTCACCTGTCTCGGGATGCCGGTTGCGGGAGATCTCCCGGCTGATTGTCGACCGGTGACGTCCCAGCTCGTCGGCGATCGAGGTTTGGCTCCGGCCGGACCGGAGCGCATCGGCGATCACGACGCGTTCCGCCTCGGAGAGAAACCGGGGCGACGTCACGACCGGGGCGACGACAGCGGCGTAGTGAAGTTGGTGTCCATCGCCGAGGTCAACGGTTCGCCCGTAGCGCCATCGTGTGCCTGTCCGGCGGTTGATCCCGACTCGACGACACGCTTCGCTGTTCGAGATTCCTTGGTTCATCAACCGAAGGTACTGGTCGCGTTTCCCGGTCAATGCGACCCCTCCGCGCCGACCCTTCCATCGCTTCGCATCCGCTGCCATCACACGCTCCTAGCGTCAGATGTTGCGATGACCCCCTGAATCCGCCTGAGCACGGTGGGGCCAATCCGGGTTGACATTCCCAATCACGCATTGGTGCCAGGTGCCACTTGCCGACCGCAAACGTGCCGTAGCCCGCCGTCTGGAGCATTTCGGCCAACGTGGGGGCACTCGCATCGATGCGACCCCGCATGTTGTCGAAGCCGGTGTCGAAGTTCGACAGGGCCCGTATGCCGACCGCGTGATGGTTGCGCCCGGTGAGCAGGCACGCCCGACTCGGCGAACAGAGTGCGGTCGTGTGGAAGTTGGTGAAGCGGATTCCCCGATCGGCCAGACGGTCGAAGTTCGGGGTGGGGATCAGTCCGCCGAATCCCGAGAGGTGAGCGAAGCCGGTGTCGTCGAGCAGGATGAGGACGACGTTCGGGGCATCCGCCGGCGGAAGCACCGGATCCGGCCACCAGGGTCTGGATTCGGAGGCTGTCCGTCCGACGATCGGGCCTGAGAGGAGATCGTGAAGCCATGGCGCACACAACCTACTGATGGACTCTGGAACTAGTGATGGACTCTGGGTGTGAGCTGAATCGGGACGCCGCTCGCGTCGGAAGGGTGGACCACGATGTGTGGCGGCTGGTCGATCAGGCGGGCTCCCGACTGGGAAACGGCCGTGGTCGTCGTGTCGAGGTCCTCGGCGATGATGGCGAGAGCGAAAGGGCCCTGCCCGAATCGGTCGAGTCTGGTGCGCAGCGGTGACGCCGTGTCGGGCAGGGGTGCCAACAGCTCGATCATGCGATCGCCGAGGACGAATCGGGCGGCCATCGACGTGCCGAGCGGATGAACACCGGCGTGTGCCACCGGAGCCCCGAGGATCGCAGCCCAACGCCGTGCCATCAGCTCGGTGTCGGCCACGAGGATGGCGACGTGGTCGAGCAAGGCGCGGGCGGATCGGCCCGGTCGTTCTTGCTCGGCAGTCGGGACG
>CAVOYW010000007.1:0-487155 GCA_963700755.1 uncultured Acidimicrobiales bacterium | reverse complement strand
GTGGGAGGTCCGGCCCCTGGGTAGTGCGCACAATCACGCTACGGAGAGCAGGCGGGACCCCTCCGAGAACGGACGCATGCGAGCGGCGATGTGACCCATATACGTTCAGCAGCCGTGACTGGGAGCCCGCCCCTTGTCGCCGGCAGGCCACCACTCCCCATCTCACATTCCCCGACCTTGAGGAGCATGACACGCCCCGCCACTTGACATAGGAGCCTCTGCAGCTTCGCTCGGGGAAGCGGCGATGCGATGCTCGACGGCAATCAGCACGGAGACGCCTGAGGCCCAAACGCCACGTGGCATCCCTCATCCTCAGCCGTTGACCCCCGATGGATTGGGCATGAGGATCTCCAGACCGATGACGGCCACACCGCCCATCGGACTCTGACCGCCAACACCGCGTTGTCTGCGGATCTGCCCCCCTACCAGCAGCGGATCGATGAGCCGATGCGCACGCGGCGTCGTGCGCCGGTGGCTGTGGCTGTGGCTGTGGCGTGACGGAATCGAAGCGTCAGGTCGAATCCGTCGAGATCAGCTCTTCTCGGCTCGCCGGCGGCGGATCTCGGCGGTGATGGCGGGGACCACGACGTGGAGGTCGGCGATCACGGCGTAGTCGGCTCGGATCACCATGTTGGCTTCGGGATCGGTGTTGATGGCGAGGATCTTCTTCGAGGCCATCGCGCCGACCCAGTGCTGGATGGCACCCGAGATCCCGCTGGCGATGTAGAGATCGGGAGCGATCCGGGTGCCGGTCTGACCGACCTGGTCGGCATGGGGCCGCCAACCGTTGTTGGTCACTGCACGGGAGCAACCGACGACACCACCCATGAGCTCGGCCAGCTCCTCGAGGGGTGCGAACCCCGGCGCCGAGCCGACGCCACGACCACCGCCCACGACCACCGACGCCGTCGGCAGCGTGATGCCGTGGGTCAGCACCACACGATCGACCACGATCGTCGACGCGACCGTCGCGTCGAGTTCGGGCCGGAAGATCTCGACGAGGCCGGCGCCGCGCTCGGCGACGGGCTCGGCGGCCACCACGTGCAAGCCGAAGCTCAACAGCGGCAGCGGGGTGGTCAACGTGGCGTCCTCGAGCAGGGAACCGCCCCACTGCACGCGGGTCAGGGCGACTCGACCGTCCTCGCCGGGCGGATCGCAACGAACACAATTGGCGGCAAACGGCAGATCGAGCCGGGCCGCGAGCTGGGCCATGACCTCGTTGCCCCGGTCCGAGCCGACGGTCATCACCGCCGCCGGCTCCAGCTCGACGACGAGTTGGCGCAGCGCTTCGCCCCAGGCTTCGGGGCCGTAGTCGGTGAGCAGATCGTGGGAAACGACATGGACCACCTCGGCCCCGAGGCCGGCCAGCTCGTCGGTCAGACCGTCGGCGCCGTTCCCGACAACCACGGCGTGCACCGGCTGCTCCCACCGTTCTCCCGAAGACCGGGCTGCCGTCATCGCCTCTCGAGCCGCCTCGGGCATCTCACCCCGGTCGTGTTCGATCACCGTCAACAGCATCAGAGACCACCACCGGTCGGATCGAGGATCCCGAGCTCGTCGAACAGATCGACGACCGCCGCAGCCGCCTCGGGACCGGTCCCGAGGATCGTCGTCTCGGACACCGTCTCGGTCGGGCGGTGCAGTCGGAGCCGGGTCAGCCCGCCCGCGGCGGCCGAGGGCTGGACCGAATCGATGGGGACCCTGCGAGCAGCCAGACGACCCTTCATCGTGGGGTACCGGGGAAGGTTCAGCCCCTCCTTCACCCCGAGTACGGCCGGGCGGGGCAGCCGGTAGACCTCGAACCCGCCATCGAACTCGCGACGAACCTCGAAACCGGAATCGGTGACCTCGATGCCCTTGACACCGTTGACGATCGGGCGTCCCAGGCGCACGGCCACCCGGACACCGACCTGGAAGCCGCCGGCGTCGGCGGATTCGTTGCCGAACACGATCAGGTCGAACGGGCCATCGGCCGCTTCTCGGGCGACGATGGCGTCGGCCAGTGCCGAAGCGGTCCGTTGGGGGTCCCAGGCCGCGCCGTCGGTCGGTATCAGCACCAGGCTGGTGGCGCCCACTGCGGCGGCGTGCCGCAACTGTTCCTCGGCTTCGGGCGGACCGAGTGTGAGCACCGTCACCGAACCCCCGTGCACCTCGCTGAGCTGCACGGCGGCTTCGAGCGCACACTCCTCGTGGGGACTGGTCGTGAACCCCAGATGTGAGGCGTCGACCTCGGTGCCGTCGGCCGTCACGTTGATCCTGGCCCCGGGTGCGGGCACCCGCTTCACACAGACCAGTGTCCGCAAGGACTCAGCCCTTGAGTCGGGTGTCGGCCGTGTCGAACAGTGCGAGGTCGCGGCCGGTGGCGGCCACCGTCACCGGATGGGTCTCGTTCATGTACATCACGAGGAGTGAGGTCCCGACGACGGCCTGTTCGGGTGGCAGGTAGGCGAACAGGAGGAAGCTGCCGACCGAGGGCCCGCCGGCGGCACTCGTGACGCGGGAGACCCGTCCCTTGGCATCGACGATCCGCTCGCCGTCGAGTGTGAGGATGGGTTCGTTGCCTCCGGTCATGTAGCGCTTGATCCCGGCGGCATTGGTGTGATTGTCGACGGTCAGCATGCACAGGATCGCCGAGGGCGCCTCGTCTCGGGCCTCCAGGTAGGCCGTCTTGCCGATGAAGTCGGCCGACTTCACCCGAGGGCGGGCCAGTCCGGCCTCGACGGGGTTGTATTCGGACTCGAGTTCGGCGCCCATGAGGCGGTAGCCCTTCTCGACCCGGCCCGTCGAGCCGTAGACGCCGATCCCGACGGGGATGATCTCGTGCTCGACGCCTGCGGCGGCGAGGGTGTCCCACAGGCGAAGCGCGTGACCCATCGGGACGTAGAGCTCCCAACCCGCGTCACCGATGTAGGAGATCCGGAAGGCTTCGCAGGGGATCCCGTCGATCCAGAGCGAGCGGACGGATCCGTAGGGAAAGGCTTCCTGGGACAGATCGGCATCGGTCAGACCGGACAGCACTGCGGCGGCCTTCGGTCCCCAGAGACCGATCGTCGACAACGCCGAGCTCCGGTTCTCGAGATGTACCGAGCCGTCGGTCGGCAGGTGTTTGCGGATCCAGAACTCGTCCCGACCACCATCGAACGCACCGGTGACCACTCGGAACCGGTCGTTGGCGAGACGCATCATGGTGAGATCGGAGTGGAAGCCACCTCGAGGGGTCAGGAACGGAGTGTAGATCGACCGGCCAACGGCGACGTCGCACTGGTTGACCGCGAGGAGCTGCACGAAATCGAGGGCGCCGGGACCGGACAACTCGTAGATCTGGAAGGCCGTGAGATCGACCATCCCGACGTGATCACGCAGATGGAGGTGCTCGGCGTCGATGATCGGTGACCACCACCGAGCGTCCCATTCGTGCTCTCGGCCCTCGACCCCGTAGCGCCCGACGAGCGGGGCATTCGACTCGTACCACTGCGGTCGTTCCCATCCACGGGCCTCGAAGAACACCGCGCCCGCTTCCTGTTGGCGCAGGTACATCGGGCTCTGGTTCATGCCCCGATCCGAACTCCACTGTTCCCGGGGATGGACGATCCCGTAGGTCTTGTTGAAGTGCTCGGCGCACCGGGCGTAGATGTGGTGTTCACTCCGCTCGTGCCGGTAGAGCCGGGCGATGTCGGAGCCGTGCGGATCGCACAGGTGCGGATAGCCGTAGGTCATCCATTCGGCGACGAGTCGGCCGATGCCGGGTCCCTCCTTGATCCACACCGCCGCCGCCGACCACAGATTGGCGACCTCGACGGTTTCGCCGAGGACGGGCATGGCGTCGGGGGTGAGCGACAGCAGGCCGTTGATGGCGTACTTGATCTCGGCGTCGCCCAGCATGTCCATCAGCTCGATCGCCTGTTCCATCTGCGGATAGAAGTCGTCCTCGGTGAGCGGGAGCTCGGTCGGTGACAGCGCCGCTTCGTCGTTCGACGGGATGTCGTCGGGATGGTGGAAGATCGGGCGATGGGCGTAGGAGCCCACCTCCATCGAGCCGGCCGACTGGCGTTCGTAGCAGAACGTGTCCATGTCGCGGACGATCGGGTAGCCGAGCTCGGAGTTGGTCTCGGCCAGGATGTCGATGGGGCCGACGTCGACCATCTGGTGCACGGCCGGCGTGAGGGGGATGGTCGCCCCGGCCATCTCGGCGATCCGGGGGCTCCACACGCCGCACGCGATCACGACATGGTCGGCGTCGATCGTGCCCTTGTCGGTCACCACGGCGCGGATCGCGCCGTCGGCAACGATCAGGTCGAGGACCTCGGTGTTGGCATGTACCGACAACGCGCCGGCATCCCGGGCCTTGTTGCGCATCAGCGTGCCCGTCTGGAGCGAGTCGACCACCGAAACGCTCGGCGTGTAGAAGCCTCCGAGAATGATGTCGGCATTGATGAACGGCACGAGCTGCTTCACCTCGGCCGGGGTCAGAAGGCTCGCCTCGATGCCCCAGGCCTTGGCCGAGGTCATCCGCCGGTTCAGCTCCTCGAGCCGCTCCTGCGTCCGGGCGACCTCGATCCCGCCGCACGTGGTGTTCTGGCCCAGCGCCTCGTATTGGCGCTGGCTCTCGAGCGTCAGGAACGCCATCTCCTTGTTGTGATCGGTGGGGAAGATGAAGTTCGACGCATGACCGGTCGAGCCACCGGGATTGGGCAGCGGTCCCTTGTCGAGCAGGACCATGTCGGACCAACCGAGGTCGGACAGGTGGGCCGCCAGACAGTTGCCGACGATGCCCGCTCCGATGATCACGCACCGGGCACTGCTCGGGAAGTCACTCACCGGATCTCCTTCCGACACCGATTCGTGCCCTCGTCACTCACCCGACCGCTCTCACACGACCGGTCTCACACGACCGCTCTCACCCGTTTTCTCCGACACGACCACTCTGACACCCCCGGGGGCCCGGCCGGCGAGGTGGGTCGAGCGGTCGGGCAAACCGGCTCCATCGGCCTCCGACGACTCCCGGCCGACCGCTCGTGTTCTGTCTGATGGAAGGGTTCCAACCGGCGGAACGGCGACTAACGTACCCGAGCGACCCTCGTCTGTCGAGCGTCACGCGAGAGGTTTCGATGCCCATTCCCAGCGATCTCGAGATTGCGAAGGCAGCCACGCTCCATCCCTTGGCCAAGGTCGCCGAGCAGGCGGGCATCCCCGTCGATCTGCTCGAGCCCTACGGGTTCGGGGCGGCGAAGGTCTCGCTCGAGGCCATCGACGAGATGGCCGACCGTCCCAAGGCGTCCTACGTGGTGGTGTCGGCCATCACGCCGACACCACTGGGCGAAGGCAAGACCACGACCGTCGTGGGCCTGGGCCAGGCGTTCGGGCACATCGGCCGGTCCGCCACGGTGGCGATCCGCCAACCCTCGATGGGCCCGACCTTCGGGATCAAGGGTGGCGCCGCCGGTGGTGGCTACAGCCAGGTCGTGCCCATGGATCTGTTCAACCTGCATCTGACCGGAGACATGCACGCCGTCACCGCGGCCCACAACCTGTGTGCCGCCATGGTCGATGCCCACGTCTACCACGGAAACGAGGCCGGTTTCGATCCCCATCAGGTCGCCTGGCGCCGGGTCCTCGACGTCAACGATCGATCACTCCGCAACATCGTGACCGGCCTGGGTGGCCGACTCGACGGCCTTCCCCGAGAAACCGGGTTCGACATCACGGCGGCCTCCGAGGTGATGGCGGCACTGGCGCTGTGCACCGGACTGCAGGATCTGCGAACCCGGCTCGGTCGCATCGTGGTCGGCTACACCCGCGACGACCACCCGGTGACCGCCGACGACATCGGCGCCGCCGGCGCCATGACCGTGATCCTGCGCGAAGCCGTCAAACCCAACCTGATGCAGACGCTCGAGAACTCCCCGGCGCTGGTCCACACCGGACCCTTCGGCAACATCGCCACCGGCAACTCCTCGATCGTGGCCGATCAGATCGGCATCCGCACCGGCGACTTCCTGATCACCGAGGCCGGTTTCGGCGCCGACATGGGCGCCGAACGGTTCTTCAACATCAAGTGCCGGGTCTCGGGCCTGGCCCCCGACGCCGCCGTCCTGGTGGCCACGGTCCGCGGCCTCAAGGCCCACTCCGGCAACCACCACATCGTTGCCGGTCGACCGCTGCCACCCGCCCTGCTCGCCGAGAACCCCGACGAGGTGCACGAGGGTGGTGCCAACCTGCGCAAACAGCTCGAGAACATGCAGCTCCACGGGGTGACGACGGTCGTGGCCATCAACGCCTTCCCCGACGATCACGAACGCGATCTCCTGGCCATCGCCGAGATCGCCTCCGAGTACGGCGCTCGCTCGGCCCGGGCCACGCACTTCGTCGATGGCGGACGAGGCGCCACCGAACTGGCCGAGGCGGTCGCCGACGCGGCCGCCGAACCGAGCTCGTTCTCGGTCCTCTATCCCGACGAGGCGAGCCTGCGAGACAAGATCGAGACCGTGGCAACCCGCGTCTACGGCGCCGACGGCGTCGACTACACGCCCGCCGCAGCCCGCCAGCTCGACCGATTCGAGGCATTCGGACTCGGGAATCTCCCGGTCTGCATCGCCAAGACCCACCTGTCGATCTCCTCGGATCCCACGCTCACCGGTGCGCCGACCGGATGGAGGCTTCCGGTTCGCGAGGTTCGGGCCGCGGTCGGGGCCGGGTTCGTCTATCCGATCTGCGGGGACATGCGCACCATGCCGGGGCTCGGCGCCGATCCGGCGGCCCGACACATCGACATCGACGAGCATGGCGACATCGTCGGACTCAGCTGAGCCGGCCAACGCTATCGTGGGCGGGTGCGCAGACGGTCCTTCGATGCCCTGGTCAGGACCCACGCCCGTGCCGTCAACGCCTACGCCCACGCGCTCACCGACGATCGCTGGCTGGCCGAGGACGCCGTCCAGGAGACCTTCCTCCGGGCGTGGAAATACCAGGACTCGTTCCGGGGAACCGGGTCGTACGAGGGTTGGCTCCTGCGGATCTGCCGTAACGCCGTGATCGATCTCGCCACCGGCCGGACCAGCGAGCGGATCGACACCGTCCCGATCGACACCGACACCGAGCGCCTGGCCGTCCGCCACCGCCACGGGCACACCGGGCCGGTCGGTACGGTCGAGGTCGACGACGTCGTCGCCGGGCTGCCGGTCGCCCAGCGGGAGGTTCTCGTGCTGTGCGCCGTCCTGGGCTACGACTACGAGACCGCGGCCGAGTTGCTCGGGATCCCGGTCGGCACCATTCGGTCCCGACTGAGCCGGGCTCGTGCTGCGGTGGCCCTCGCCCTCGAACCGACGACGAGTCGTTCGGCATGAGCGAACGCCAGTCCGGCATCCGGCGACCGACCGCCCGCCCGGCCGCCCACGGCCAGGCTGCCGACGACCAGACCGCAAATGGCCAGGCTGCCGACGACCAGACGGCCGACGACCTGGCCGACTACATCCTGGAGCGATTGGCGCCATTCACGATCGGGCCACCCCGTTGGGCTCGCTACCTGCTCGCTGCGGTGTCGGTGACCCATCTCGCCCTGGCGCTGCCGTGGCTGGTCGGCGCCGACCCACTGGGGCTGCTCGGCAACGCGTCGGCGTCGCACCTGACCCGTGACGGCGCCCTGGGCCTCGTCACGGCCGTGGCCGGGCTCCTGACCGCCTGGCGTCCTCGGTACGCCCTGGCGGCGGCCCTCGTCAGCGCAACGGCGCTCACCGCTCAGATCGCCACGGCCCTGATCGACGAGCACTATCGCCGAGTGTCGTTCCTGGCCGAGGGCGTGCACGGCCTCACCGTGATCGTGACGGTGCTCGTGGCATGGCTCTCCCGACCGCTGGCGCCGATCACGTCGCCGGGGACCCGCCCGTCGCTACGCGCGGTGCCCCGCCCAGAAGACGGCTGAGCCGCACCGCCGAGATCACGACCACGCCGAACGCCGTGACCAGAGTTGCGGCGGTCAGACCGCGGTCGACCCAGAACGGAAGGTCGGTGGGCAGGATCGACCGGGGCAGCGACTCGACCCGGACGACGCCCCACACGAAGAGGGCCACCCCACCACCGAACACCAGGGGCAGATGGCTCTGCGGACGGCTACGAACGGCAACGGCCACCAGCGCCGCGACGACGGCCAACCCGGGCAGCAACCAGAGAGTCGGCGACGGATCGGTCTCGCCCGGGAGCGACAGGAACTGGGCCGCTCCGACCACCAGACCGGCCGGCGCCGCTCCTGCCAGGAGCGCCGCCGGATCGAACCGCCGGCGCCACCAGACCAGGGAGGCGACTGCGCCGACCACGCTCCCGGCCGCTGCCGGGACCGGCGAGGGTGCCGGCTGCCAGGTCGAGACGACGGTCACCTTCACCGCTGCGCCGTCGAGCGTCATCGGGATGACACCCTCGAGGATCCGATCGCCGGGACCGAGCCCGAGGGGCCGGGTCCGCAGCATCCAGTGGGCCCGGTGATCGTGCCAGGCGTAGCGGCCGTCGTCGGCAACCGCTTCCCAGTCGGGAGCGGCGTCGGCGTCGGCTCGTTCGGGGAGCGCCGCCGTGTCGTCGCCGAACCGGTCGTCATTGAGGTAACGCGCCGGCGAGTTGCGGTTGCGTTCGACCGTGCCGTCGGGTGAGAACCTGAGGTAGGGCTCGCCCTCGTATCCGGTGACCTCGATCGTCGAGGGCTCTCGTTGCTCGAGCAGCACGAAGCTGTCGCCACCGACGATGCTCACGGCGAACGCCGTCGTCGGGGGTTCGATCGCATCGATGCGACTCAGGTAGTCGGTGGGCCCGGGGGGATCGGCGGCGGCCGGCGTAGCCATCAACAGCAACGATGCCAGCACCAGTGCCGGAACGACCGCGACAGCCCGCAGCCGGGCACCGGTCGCCACCGGCCGGGCCGCCTCGGTCCGTCGCATCATGATCGAGATCACCGTCGGAACCGGCGCATGGTCAGGTGACGACGATCTCGAACTGACCGGATGGATGGATCGAGCACGTGTCGACGAACTCGGCCGGCGAGGGGAATGTCTGGCGAGCCGTCTCGCCCTCGCCGACGAAGAAGGGCCCGACCCGGTGACCGCGGTCGTCGTCGTTGACGATCTCGATCGTGTCGCCGACCAGGATCTCGAGACGAGCCGGGACGATGTCGACCGGGTCACCGGCATCGATGCGCTCCCCGGTCCCGGCCGGGATGACGAAGCGATACGTGGTTCCCTCCCCCGTGACCGACCGATCGTCGCCACCGGTGCCACATGCCGCAGCCAGCAACACCCACACGATCGTGACGATCACGACCGCCACACGACCAGCCGCCACACGACCACCCATCAGACAGCCCCGTTCAGCAGGAGTCGCAGATCGTTGGCCAGATCGGACGCCGGTGTGCCGAATGGCCACGACGCCACCAGTGTGCCCCGGTCGTCGACACCGAAGAGTGACCCGGAATGGAGCACCTCGACCGAACCGTCCTCGGCGGTCGACACGTCGTAGAACACACCGAACAGATCGGCGGCGGCCTGGAGCCGGGCCGGATCGTCGGTGCGAAGCGCGGCCGCGCCGGGGACGAACCCGGTGACGTAGGCTCCGATCACGTCGGCGGTGTCCCGTTCCGGGTCGATCGTGGTCATGGCGACCTGCACCCGATCGGCTTCGTCTCCCAGCTGCGACCGAGCAGCGACGATGTCGGCCATGGTGGTCGGACACACGTCGGGACACGCGGTGTAGCCGAAGTAGACCAGCAGCACGTTGCCCGGGTCGGCCCGGAAGCTGAAGGCGGCATCGCCGTGGTTGACGTCGGGAAGGTCGATCGAGTCCACTTGGGGAGCCGGATCACGGCGGCTCCCACTGAAGATCGCGTCAGCGTCGGAGCCGCACCCGACCAGGAGCGGCCCGGCCAGGAACAGCCCGGCCAGGATCAGGACCGCCGGGCGCAGGATCGTGCTCCCAGAGCGGGGGCGCAGTCGGGGGATCAGGACAACTCCTCGAGGTAGTCGACGATCGACGCCACCTGGGCATCGGACAGGTTCGACACCGGCATCATGATCGTATAGCCCTGCGCCTGCTGGGCTTGGGGTTCGACGATCGAGCGGGTGAGGTAGGCGCGATCGGCGACGACCTCGGTTCCATCGACGAGGGGGCGGACCGACCCGGCGAGCCCGACCCAGGCCGGGCCGACACCCCCCTGACCATTGGCCCCGTGGCAACTGGTGCAGCCCGAGTCGACCGCGATCGACCGTCCGGCCTCGGCGGCGGGCGACAGCGCAACCGTTGGCGCCGAAGCCCCGCCGCCGCCACACGCGGTGGCAGCCAAGGCGATCACCATCACGACACTCGGCAGCACCCGTTCGATCACGATGCCGGTGCTTCGTCCAGGACCTCGACCGTCACCACCTGGTCGTCGGCATCCTCGAAGTCGAGCGTGACGTCGAAGGTCTGACCGATCTCGAGCGGGGCGGCCAGCGACACGAGCATGATGTGGTAGCCCCCAGGGGCCAGGGCCACCGCTTCGCCGGCGGGAAGGGCCAGGCTCGTCATCTCTCGCATCTGCATGACCCCACCCATGTCGGAATGGTCATCGTCGGACATGTCATCGCTCATGTCATCGCTGGACATCGAGTCGTCGGACATGTCATCGCCCGACATCGAGTCGTCGCCTTCGAGTTCGGCCGGATCGACCATGACCGTCTCGTGGATCTGCGCGTCACCGGCAATCGACGAGTCGACCGACACCCCGATCAGGGCATCGTCGGAGGCCGACGTGATGACCATGTACGCGGCGCCGGCATCGGCCATCATCGGGCTGGTCCGAGCCCAGGCCCCCTCGATCGCAATGCCGCCGGCGCCGTCTCCCGAGGCCGCGGTGTCGGAGGCATCGGATCCACAGGCGGCCAGACCGATTGCAGCAACCATGCCGACGGCGAGGCCGGTCTTCAAACCATTCACGAGTGACTCTCCCTGATCGATGGTGCGCCGAGTCGGTATCCGACCCGGCGCGAGCGCCGGAAGTGGGCTCCCCCAGTAGACCGCAATTGACCGGACAACGTTCCGTCCAGCGCGGTGTGACATGAGTCATCGAGCGGCTAGAACGGTTGGCCATGACCACATCGCCCGGCCCCACCTCCTCCGGTTCTCCGGACCCCTCCGGTCCGCCGGACTCCCATGCAGACGGCTCCGATGGCTCGCTTCCCGGTCCGCTGGCCGACGTTCTGGTCATCGACCTCACCCGCGTGCTGTCGGGGCCGTACGCCACGATGATGCTGGCCGATCTCGGGGCGAGGGTGATCAAGGTCGAACGACCCGGAACCGGTGACGACGCCCGCCACATCGGACCGTTCACCGAGGATGGCTCGGCCTATTTCGCTTCGGTCAATCGAGGCAAGGAGTCCATCGAGCTCGATCTGACGGTCGCCGACGACCGGGTCGTGCTCGACGCCATGTTGGACCGGGCCGATGTGGTCGTCGAGAACTTCCGGCCCGGCGCCTTCGATCGCCAAGGCTACGACTGGGACACGCTCCATGCCCGGTGGCCTCGGCTCGTCCTGGCGTCGGTGTCGGGCTTCGGACACACCGGCCCGCTGGCCAACCGACCGGCCTACGACATGATCGTGCAGGCCATGGGCGGCATCATGAGTATCACGGGCGAACACAACGGACCACCGACACGAGTCGGGACGTCGATCGGCGACATCTGTGCGGGCATGTTCACCGCCACCTCGATCATCGCCGCCCTGCACCAGCGAACGAGCACCGGGGTCGGGGCCCGCGTCGACGTGGCCATGCTCGATTCCCAGGTGGCGCTGCTCGAGAACGCCATCGCCCGATACACCACGACCGGGGTGGTGCCGGGACCGATCGGCTCTCGTCACCCGTCGATCACGCCGTTCGGGGCGTTCGCGACCGCCGAGGGATCGGTCGTGATCGCAGCCGGCAACGACGACCTGTTCGGCGTGCTCTGCGGCGAGCTCGGACGACCCGAACTGGCGGCTGATCCCCGTTTCACCAGCAACTCGTCTCGGTGCGATCACGAAGCCGATCTCCGACACGAGATCGAGGCGGCGTTGGCGTCGGCAGCGGCCACCGACTGGGTCGAGCGACTGGCCGCCGTCGGGATCCCGACTTCGCTGGTCAACGACGTGGCACAGGTCCTGGCCCATCCACAGACGGTGGCCCGCAACATGGCGCTCCCGATCGACGGCCGCCCGAGCCAGATCGTGGCCGGCAATCCCATGAAGATCTCGACCATGCCCGATCCGACCTCGGCCCCTCCGCCACCCGGCCTCGGACAACACAACGACCGCCTCCGCGCCGAATTCGGTCCGACCGAGGGCTGAGGCGGGCAAGCTGGACGGGTGACGGCCACCAGGACGACACCCGACACCATCGACTTCCCGCTCGACCTCCCGATCTCGCAGCGGCGCGACGAGCTGCTCGAGACGATCGCGGCCAACCAGGTGGTCATCGTCGCCGGCGAGACCGGTTCGGGGAAGAGCACCCAGCTCCCCAAGCTCTGCCTGGCGCTCGGTCGGGGGGTCGACGGACTGATCGGCCATACGCAGCCTCGACGCATCGCGGCGCGCTCGATCGCCGAACGGGTCGCAGCCGAGCTGGGCGAGACGGTCGGGGAACGGGTCGGGTACACGGTGCGGTTCACCGACCACGTCGGCCCGGCGACGATGGTCCGGCTGATGACCGATGGCATCCTCCTGGCCGAGATCCAGCGGGACCGCCGGCTGCGTCGGTACGACACGATCATCATCGACGAGGCCCACGAACGGAGCCTCAACATCGACTTCCTGTTGGGGTACCTGCGCAACCTGCTCCCCACCCGACCCGACCTCAAGGTGATCATCACCTCGGCCACGATCGACACCCAACGGTTCTCCGAGCACTTCGACGACGCACCCATCGTCGAGGTGTCGGGTCGGACCTTTCCGGTCGAGGTTCGATATCGGCCCCTGGATCCGACCGAGGGTCTGGATGCCGAGGCCATCGAGCGGCTCGGTTCGGTCGAGACCCGCGACCAGCCCCAGGCGATCGGCGACGCCGTCGTCGAGCTCATGACCGAGGTCGACGGCGACATCCTCGTGTTCTGCTCCGGCGAGCGAGAGATTCGTGATGCGGCCGAGGCGTTGGAGGAGCTCGATCTACCCGACACCGAGATCATGCCGCTCTTCGCCCGGCTGTCCTCGGCCGAGCAGCAGCGTGTCTTCCAGCCGCATCGGGGCCGTCGCGTGGTGCTGGCCACGAACGTGGCCGAGACCTCGATCACCGTGCCCGGCGTGCGTTCGGTGGTCGACTCCGGCTTCGCCCGGATCTCCCGCTTCAACCGGAGAACCAAGGTCCAGCGCCTCCCGATCGAGCCGATCTCGCAGGCATCGGCCAACCAGCGGGCCGGACGTTGCGGTCGTCTGGGGCCCGGGGTCTGCATTCGCCTGTACGCCGAGTCGGACTACGACGAGCGCGACGAGTTCACCGAACCCGAGATCCAGCGCACCAATCTGGCGTCGGTGATCCTGCAGATGGCCGCGATCGGTCTGGGCGACATCGAGCGGTTCCCGTTCGTCGATCTGCCCGACACCCGCTCGATCCGCGATGGCATCGCCCTGCTCGAAGAACTCGACGCCGTTCATCCTGGTCGAGAGGGCACCCGCAAATGGCTGACCCCGACCGGACGCAGGTTGGCGCGCATCCCGCTCGATCCTCGGCTGGCCAAGATGATCCTCGAGGCCGATCGCAACGGCTGCCTGAGCGAGGTCCTGGTGATCACCGCCGGGCTGTCGATCCAGGACCCCCGTGAACGACCGACCGGACGCGAGGCCGAGGCGGCCGCCCTCCACGCCCGGTTCCGTGATCCGTCCGGCGATTTCGTGGCCTACCTCCATCTCTGGGATCACCTGTCGGCCGAACGCCGGGCCCGTTCGTCGAACCAGTTCCGCCGGATGTGTCGCTCGGAGTGCCTCAACTACATGCGCGTCCGCGAGTGGTCCGACGTGCTCAGCCAGTTGCGGCGGGTCGCCCGTGACCTCGGACTCAAGACCAATCACAGTCCCGCCGACGTCGCGGTGCTCCACCGCACACTCCTGGCCGGGCTGCTCTCGCAGGTCGCCATGAAGGACCCGAAAGGAAACGAGTTCCGGGGTGCCCGGAACGCCAAGCTCATGATCGCGCCGGGCTCGGTGTTCTCGAAGAACTCGCCCCGCTGGATCATGGCCGGCGAGCTGGTCGAGACCAACCGGCTCTGGGCCCGGGTCGTGGCCGGGATCGAACCGTCGTGGCTCGAGGCCGTCGGCGAGCACCTCGTCAAGCGAACCCATGCCGATCCGTGGTGGGATCCCGAACGGGGCTCGGCGGTCACCACCGAGTCGGTCACGCTCTACGGCCTTCCGCTGGTTTCGGGTCGGCAGCTCAATCTCGGACGGATCGATCCGGCGGCGGCACGGGCCCGCCTGCTGCTGCATGCTCTGGTTCGCAACGAGTGGGACGCCGACCACGACTTCATCGCCACCAACGCCGACCGGATCGCCGAGGTGGCCGAACTCGAGGCCCGACGGCGACGTCACGATCTCCTCGTCGACGAGGCGGCGCGCCTGCGCTTCTTCGACGAACGGGTTCCGGCCGACATCACCACGACCAAGCAGTTCGACCGGTGGTGGCGGCGAACCCGACCCGCCACTCCGCATCTGCTCGACTACTCGTTGGCCGACCTCGTGCGCCCCGAGGCCGAGGCGCTCGACGCCACCGGGTTCCCCGATGTCTGGCACCACGGCGACCTCGAACTCGACCTCTCGTACGTGTTCGCCGCCGGTGAGGCCGAGGACGGAACCCTTGTCGACATCCCCATCGGGGTCGTGAATCGACTCGACCCCCAGGTGTTCCAATGGAACGTTCCCGGGGTCCGACGAGAACTCGTCACCGCCCTCGTCCGAACCCTGCCCCGCCCGTTGCGCAAGGAACTGGTTCCCATCCCGGCAACCGTCGACGAGCTCCTCGACGAACTCGATCCCTCGGCCGGAGGCCCGGTCGACGAACTGGTCCGGGTGCTCGGGACGCGCCGCGGACTACGGGTCGGAGCCGGCGACTTCGACTGGCAACGGGTCCCGAATCATCTGCGGCCCTGGTTCCGGGTCCACGACGACGATCTGCTGATCCTGGCCGAGGGCCACGACCTCGACGCCGTCCGGGAACTCCTCGACGAACAGGCTCGCCGGGCCCTCACCGAGCAGCGGCACCCCCTCGAACGTGATGGGGCCACCGACTGGACCTTCGGCGACCTCCCCCCGGTGGTGGCCACCCGGGGGCTGGGAATGGCCGTCAACGCGTATCCGTCCCTCGTCGATCAGGGCGATTCGGTCGGCATCCGGCTCCTCGCCACCGAGGACGATCAGGCCGAGGCCATGTGGACCGGTACCCGACGCCTGCTCCTGCTGCGTTTGCCGTCGCCCCATCGTGCGCTGGACCGGTTGCTCGGCAACCAGGCGAAGCTGGCGCTGGTCGTCGGCCCGCACGGGTCGGTGAAGGCCTGGGGTGACGACGTCGCCGCAGCCGCCGTCGACCAGCTGCTGCTCGCCGCCGGTGGGCCGGCGTGGAACGAGGCCGGATTCCGTGACATCGAGCGCCAGGTCAAGGACGGCTTCGGTTCGCAACTGCATGCGGTCACCGTGTCGGGTGCACAGATCGCCGTCCTGGTCCGCGACGTCCAGCGCCAACTGGCCGAGCTGACTGCTCCCCCATTCCAGTCGGCGGCCACCGATCTCCGGCGGCAGTTGGGCTCGCTGGTCTACCCCGGACACCTCACCGGACTCGGCGCCGAGCGCCTCCCCGATCTGATCCGGTACCTCCAGGCGATGCTCATCCGGATCGACCGACTGCACGACGACGTACGACGAGACGCAGCCGCCCTGGTCACGATCTCGGCCCTCGAACGTCGGGCCGACGAGTTGGCCGGGTCCGTCGGCTGGTCGCCCGACCTCGAGGCCGTCACCTGGGGCCTGCAGGAGCTGCGGATCTCGCTCTTCGCCCAGAGCTTCGGCACCAAGGGCGCCGTTTCGGCCAAGCGGCTACAGGCTGCGCTGGATCGACTGGGCTGAGTGGGCCAACGCCCCGTCTCGCTGCTCGAACCGACCGTCGGGATGGGTGGCGAACCGACGCCACTCGGGACCGTGGGTGGGGTCGTCGCTCGGCCAGGGCCACCCTCCGAACTGGGTCGACCGGTAGTCACGGAAGGTCTGTTCGATCTCGGCCTGGGTGTTCATCACGAACGGACCGTACTGCGCCACCGGCTCACCGATGGGCCGGCCCTGGAGCACCATCACCTCGGCTCCCTCCGAGCCCGCCGTCAGCACCGCGGTCTGTGTTGCATCGACCACCGCACCGGTGCTTGCCCCGAGGATCGTGTGGTCGGCCGGGACGTCGGCGGGAGCGATGCGCAGTTCCTCGCCCTCGAAGAGGTAGAGCGTGCGCTGAGTCTCGGAGCGCTCGGCCGGTGCCAGCCGATACGTGGCACCGGGCGCCATCACGAGGTGCCAGATCGCCACGTCGGCCTCGGGCCGACCGGCCCAGGAGTCGGGAGGCGGTGGGGCCGGTTCGGCCCGGGTACCGCCGTCGGTGTAGCGCCCGGCGATGACGGTGACCGACGTGGAGCGACCCTGGTCGTCGAGCACGGTGACGACCGGGGTGTCCTCGGCCCAGAGCATGGTGAAGTACGGGTCGACCATCTTGTCGGCCGACGGGAGATTGAGCCAGATCTGGAACAACTCCAGTGGGTTCGGGTGATCGGTGTCGAGCAGGGGGAACATCTCGCAGTGCACGATCCCCCGCCCCGCAGTGAGCCATTGGGTGTCGCCACGACCGAACCGGGCCTGGGCGCCCAGCGAGTCGGAGTGGTCGATGACCCCGGTGCGGACGTAGGTGACGGTCTCGAAGCCACGATGCGGATGCTGCGGGAAGCCGGGGACGCGATGGCCGTGGTACATGTTCCAGCCATCGACGTTGTCGAAGTCCTGACCGATCCGGCGCCCGTCGAGGGGCACGTCGGGCCCGAGATCGATCGCGCCGCCCGGATAGGCGTCGCGATGATGGGCGCAGAACAGGAACGGATCGAGGGTCGGCCACTGCATTCCCAGCGGCATCGTCTGCTGTACCAGGGGTCGGCTCACCCCCTCAACCTATCGGCCCGGACGCTCGGGCCCGGGATCGGACGCAATGACGACTGCTCGGCGATCTCGCCTCACGCCGGCCGATTCGCGAGGCGAGGCTCGGTCGGCACCGATACCGTTGGCCATCTTGGCTGCCTCCTCACCACCGCGCCGAGCCGAATACGTCGGCCTGCTGGCCATGTTGATGGCGCTGGCGGCGCTCGGGATCGACATGATGCTGCCGGCGTTCGACGAGATGCGGCGCTCGTTCGACCTCGAGCCCGGATCGCCCCGGATCGCCCAGACCGTCACGGTGTACTTCCTGGGGATGGCCGGGGCCCAGCTGTTGTTCGGCCCGCTGTCGGACCGGTTCGGGCGCAGGCCGATCATCTTCACCGGAATCGCCGTCTACGCGGCCGGGGCGGTCGGTTCGGCGCTGGCGCCGTCGCTGGCCTGGCTGCTCGCCTTCCGGTTCGTGTGGGGAGTCGGCGCGGCTTCGGGTCGGACCGTGGTGATGGCGGTCGTCCGGGACTCGTTCAGCGGCGACGCCATGGCCAAGATGATGTCGACCCTGATGGCCGTCTTCCTGCTCGTTCCCATCCTCGCCCCGACGCTCGGCTCCCTCATCGTCGCCGTCTCGCCCTGGCGCACGATCTTCTGGGCCAGCGCCGCGATCGCCGCTGCCCTCCTGGTCTGGGCCGCAGCCCGACTCCCCGAGACCCTCGCCGTCGCCGATCGCCAACCCATCCGGCTCGACGTGTTGCGGTCCTCGTCGCGGCGGGTGTTCACCGAACGCCGGTCGCTGGTGCCCCTCCTCGGCGTGACCGTCCTCACGGCGGTGTTCACCTCGTACCTCGGCAGTGCCGAACGGATCATCGGCGAGATCTTCGACCACCGGGGCTCGTTCGCCCTGGTGTTCGGAGCGACGGCAGCGGTGTTCGGGCTGGCGTCGCTGCTCAACGGTCGCCTCGTCGACCGCTTCGGGATGCGACGGCTCATGGTTCCGTGTTCGTTCCTCTACCTCGCCGGTGCCTCGGTTCTGCTGATGCAGTCCATCGGCTCCGACGGACGACCGTCGTTCTGGTCCTACATGCCGATCCTGGCCCTGACGCTCGGCGTGTCGATGATCCTCAATCCCAACCTCGTGACCACCGCACTGATCCCACTGGGTGACATCGCCGGAACGGCGTCGTCGCT
Source organism: uncultured Acidimicrobiales bacterium (assembly GCA_963700755.1). GTDB lineage: Bacteria > Actinomycetota > Acidimicrobiia > Acidimicrobiales > SZUA-35 > JBBQUN01. Next base: position 468,820 of record CAVOYW010000007.1, on the reverse strand, counting down.
GGTCGGCGCGGTGTCGTTGGCCGCCGGGTCCCTCGTCGGCTCGTTCATCGACCGCCGGCTCGACGACTCGGTGACCCCGTTCTCGATCGCGCTCGTCGCGTCGGGAATCACCACGGTCGTCCTCATCCAGATGTTGCCGGCCATCGGAAGTCCCGACCCGAGCCCGGCACCAGCCCACTCCGAACCGACTCGCTCGTCGAGCCAGACAGGCGCCCTTTCTTGACACCTCGCCTCGTCCTCGCCCCCCTCGCCCTCTCCCTCGTCCTGACGGTCGCCGCGGCCGGCTGCTCCGGCAGCGACGACTCGAGCACCGACACCACCTCATCGACCACCGGCACGACATCGACCACCGCCGCAACACCGACCACCGCCGCACCAGACACCACCGCACCAGACACCACCGAGCCGCCCACCGTCGCCGGCGTTCGAGCCGCCGCATCGGCGGCGATGGCCGAGGTCCAGACCGTGCTGTTCACCGTCGAGCGGTCCGGTGGCGAGGTCACCATCGACGACGGCGGTCTGCTGGTCTTCGAGTCGGCCGACGCCCGCTATGCCGCACCCGACTCCGTCGACGCGGTCGTGACCGTGTCGGTGGGTGGCAACCGACTCGAGGTCGGCGCGATTGCCATCGCCGGGCGACTGTGGTTGACCGACCCCATCTCGGGCGCCTGGCAGGACGCCACCGGGACCGTCGACTTCGATCCGGCCAAGATCTTCGACCCGACGACCGGGATCGCGACCATCCTCGCCGACGGGCTCACCGACGTCGTCCTGGTCGATGACGGCGACGCCCGACTGCACCTGTCGGCCACGGTTCTCGCCGACGATGTCACCACCCTCACCAGCGGGCTGGTCACCGAGGAGGCGGATGCCGACGTCTGGATCGATCCGGTCACCCTGCTGGTCGACGAGATCCTCTTCGACACGCCGGTCGACACCGGGATCGCCTCCTGGTCGGTCCGGCTCTCGGACTACGGTGCCGACGTGAAGGTCGTCGAGCCCGACACCGGTGATGGAGGCTGACGCCCCACCGTCTGCCCGGTGGAGCGACATCGAACGGCCGCGGGCGGCGTTCGCCGTCGCCGCCTTCGGCGTCTTCGTGGCGGCCGATGACCTCCTGGTCGTGTCGACCATGCTCCGACCGATCATCAACGACCTGGGCCTGGTTCTCCCCGACGATCTCGACATCGCCGCCTGGATCGTCAACGTCTACCTGATCGCCTACTTGGCCGTGATGCCGCTGGCCGGCCGGCTGTCCGACGCTTTCGGACGCCGCCGGGTGTTCGTGACCTCGTTGGTGGTGTTCGCCATCGGTTCGATCATCGTCCCGACGGCGGACTCGCTGGCCTGGTTGCTGGTCGGCCGGGCGCTCACGGCGCTCGGGGGCGGAGCACTCGTTCCGGTCGCGCTCGGACTCGCCGGTGACGCGTTCCTGGGCCGGGAACGGGCTCAGGCCTTCGGGCTGCTGGGCGCCATCGAGACGATGGGCTGGATCTGGGGACCCATCTATGGTGCGCTCCTGGTCCGGTTCCTGAGCTGGGAATGGCAGTTCTACCTGAACCTGCCCCTGGCTGCGATCGGCATCGTCGTCGGTTGGCGCCACCTCCCGACCCGCCGCCACTCGGCGATTGCCATCGACTGGCCCGGAGCGGTGCTGCTGACCGTGGCACTCGTCGGCTCGAGCGTCGCCCTGCTCAGCCAGGCCAGGATCCAGAGCGTCACCGGCCTCGAGGACCTGACCGGTCCGTCCGAGCCGGTGGTGTCATGGCCCATCGCCGCAACGATCGGTCTGGTGGCCGCCCTGGCGTTCGCCTGGCGCCAGTCCACGGCCGCCCAGCCGCTCCTCGACCTGTCGTTCGCCAATGCGCGCCGTCGACGCGAACCCTACGTTGCCATGGCCATCAACACCTTCTTCGGTGCCGCCCTGGTCACGGCGCTGGTGAACGTTCCCCTCTTCGTCAACGTCACGGCCTCGGGCGTCGAGCAGGGTGCGGTCCGATCGGGCTGGCTGCTGAGCGCGCTGACCGCAGCGATGGCCGTTTGCTCGTATCTGGGTGGATCGATGGCGGGCCGAGCCGGCCTGCGACGACCGACGGCCCTGGGGTTCGCACTGGCCCTCGCCGGGTTCGTCGGCATGGGCCTCACCTGGAACGCCGACTCCGCTCCGGCCGAAATGGCGATCCCCCTGGCGATCATCGGCGCCGGCCTGGGCCTGGCCATGACCCCAACCACCACCGGCATCGTCGAGGCCTCGGGCGAAGCCTCACATGGGAGTGCGGCCGGCCTCGTCATCGTGTTCCGCATGATCGGGTTCAGCATCGGCCTGGCCGCGCTCACCACCTACGGGGTTCGCCGCTACGACGCGATGCGAGCCGGGGCCGACGTCCCACCGATCACCGATCCCGGCTACGCCGAGGCGGTCACGAACATCGCCCAGGACCTGACGACCCGGGCCCTGGCCGAGACGTTCCTCGGTGCCGGAGTCGCCGTGACCATCGCACTGGTGTTGTCGGGATGGTTGCCCGACCGGGTCAGCCCGACCCCGAGAGACTGACGACCGCGACCTCGCTCGAAGTCGACGACGAGCAACCGGTCCCCGTCGGCGACGACACCGATCGGAGCCAACGACGTCATCGACCGGCAGCGTCGACTCCGACCCCGGATCGTCGAGGGCGAGCGTCACGACCCGTCGTTGCTGCCACAGCACCACCGCGACCCGTCCGGGATCCCACGGCACCATGGCGAGCGAGGTGGGCGTGGCTCCAGCGGCAAAGGTGGTGACGAGCGGCGGCAGGCTCGAGCAGTCGGCATCGGTCCCGCCGAACTCCCGGACGGCTCGTCGTTCGAGGCTGCCCTCCCCAGCCGCCCTGTCGACCCGACCCACACAGCGGGGCCAACCATGATCGGCGCCGGGTTCGAGCCGGACCAGCGCGTCGGCGGCCGGAGCACCGTCGAACGACCCGTCGGACACCTCGGTCACCACCAGGGAGCCGTCCGGAGCCTCGATCATGGCGTAGGCGTGTTTGAACCCTCGCGCCACCTCGGTCGTGGTCCCGGCGGCGTCGATCGACCAGACCCGTCCCGACCCGGCGACCACCTGCCCGCCCCGGATCGACCCCGAGGTGTCGTAGTAGAGCCGCTCACCGATCACGGCCAGACTGCCCTGCGACCGCCCGTTGTTGGGCAGCGGGCCGGCCGCGACGACGGCCTGGTCGACCGACCAGGGAGCCGGACCCGATCGGTCGGGATCGAACCGGAGGAGTCGGTCGGCCGTCATGACCCAGACGTCACCGGCGAAGCGGGCAACACCGGTCGGCACGTCGAGTCCCTCGACGAGCACCGTCAGCGCGGCCGGATCGGCCGGATCGAAGGCGACGACCTGGCCCGTTCGGTCCGTTTCCGATCCGGCGAGCTGACCGATGAGCCAGCCCTCGTCGTCGACGAAGAGCTGCGTCGGCCGGTCGAGGCCGGCGACGACCACGTCGAGTCCCGGTCCCCCATCGTCGGCAGCGAGCGGATCATCGGGGGAACAGGCTGCCGCCGATACCAGCAGGGTCAGGACGACCAGGGATCGCCGGAGCCGACGGACTCTCAGCTCACCGGGGCGACTCATGGGTCTCGCGTTCAGTCGTCTTCGGTGGCCAGGTGTTCCGGTAGGGGCTTCACCGCCGGACGGGCCCGCCGTCGCCGACGGGCCGGGACCAGATCGCGCATGGAATCGAGCTTCCCGAAGCAGAGGAGACGGTCATCGGCTTCGAGGACCCGTGTCGGGAACGGATTCGGGATGATCTTGACACCCCGGTGCAGGGTGAGCGCCGTGATGTCGCGCTCACCGAGCCCGGAGTCGGCGATGGTCCGACCGACCAGCTCGGAACCCTGCCCGAGATGGATCTCGGCCACGCCGTAGCCCGCGCTGACGGTCAGGCGCTGCCGGACGTCGACCTCGGGGAAGGCGACCTGATTGGCGATGAAGTCGACGATCACCCCGGCGATGTCGAGTCCGGTGACCGTCTCGATCCCCTCCAGCCCGGGCGACGAGTTGACTTCCATCACGAGCGGGCCACGATCGGATTCGAGCATGTCGACGCCCGCGACCTTGAGGCCCATGATCTGCGCCGCCTGGACGGCGACCCGCCGATATTCCTCGGACAGCTCGACGACCTCGGTTCGTCCGCCCCGATGCACGTTCGACCGGAACTCGTCGCCCTGGGCCACCCGCCGCATGGCCGCGACCACCTGGTCGCCGACCACGAACGCCCGGAGGTCGCGGCCCCGGGATTCGGCGATGAACCGCTGGATCAGCACGTTCTGGCGTGTGCTCTGGAGGGTCTCGATGACGGCCTCGGCGACCTTGGTGTCGGGAGCCAGGATGACCCCGATGCCCTGTGTGCCCTCGAGCAACTTGATCACGACCGGTGCCCCACCGACCCGTTCGATGGCGGCCAGCACATCGGCCCGATCCCGCACGAACGTGGTGGCCGGGATGCCGATGTCGTGGCGTGACAGGATCTGGATCGAGCGGAGCTTGTCACGCGAGTTGGCGATGCCGTTGGACGAGTTCGGCGTGTAGACGTCCATCTGTTCGAACTGGCGCACGACGGCCAGCCCGAAGAACGTGATCGAGGCCCCGATCCGGGGCAACACGGCGTCGTAGTCGGCCAGCAGCTTGCCCCGGTACTGGAGGTCGGGTTCGTCCCGGGTGAGGTCGATGGCGAAACGCAGGGTGTTGAGGACCCGCACCTCGTGGCCCCGTTCGGTCGCTGCCTGACGCAATCGCTGTGTGCTGTACGAGCGCGGTGCCCGCGAGAGGATGCCGAGTTTCATTCCACCGACTGTAGGTTGGCGCGGACGAACATCAACGGCCCCGAACCATCAGGGGCCGATCGGCCGGTAGGTCCAGTGCCAGGGTTCGCGGGGCACGTCCTCGACGAATCCGTAGTCCGGTCCGTTCGCCCGCATCCAGGCCTGGGCCCGATCATCGAGATCGAGGTCGAGCGCCAGTCCCCAGCCATGGTTGCTCGTGCCCGGTGTCGCGGCCAGACCGCCCTGGGAGTAGAGGCCCTTCTCCTTCGCCACCCGCTCCTGACCGGCGAGGCTGCGATAGGAATCGGTCACGCCGATCGTCACACCCTCGCGTTCGGCCGCCGACACCAGGGCCGTGAAGGCCGACGCCGCCGGTGCCCACAGCCGATGGCCGTCGTCGCCGATCGGGGCAAGGGCTTCGGCCGGAACGAGGCCATTGCCGTAGACGCTGAGTTCGGGTGGCGGGGCAAGTGGTCCGTACGAGCCCGGAGCGAGCCGCTGGGCCGGGGTCAGGCCGTCGGATCGGGCACCGAAACCCACGCCGCTCGAGGCCGTCCCGCCGACGGCCAGACTCGAGGGAACGAAACCGGCCCCGAGCGCTCCCACCGACGGGTCGGCACCCGGGGTCGAACCGGTGGCGCTGTAGCCCAGGGCCAGACCGGGGTTGACCGTGCCCATCTCGGCCCGCAGCACATCGGAGAACCGGCCGCTGTCGCCGATCGGTCCCGATCGAATACGCGACTCGATGGCGGAGACTCGCGCCGTGATGCCCGCAATGGGATCCATGAGAGCCAGCGTCGGTCGCCCCTCCCCGATCATGACCCTGCGGCATCGTCGGGCTCGGAGGTGGTCCACCAGTGGGTGCGCTCGGCCCGAACGTCGTGCCGGGAACCGTTCGGTGTTCGGCCGGGGTCGCAACGGGGGCCGTTCGAGCCACTACCGTCGAGCCGTGTCGTCGACCCGTCGTCTCCTCATCGTGATGGTCATCCTCACCATCACGATCGCCACCGATCAGCTCACCAAGGCGTGGGCCGAGGCGGCCCTGGGCGATGGACGGTCGATCCCGCTGCTTCCCACCCTCGAATTCGACCTCCTCTACAACAACGGCTTCTCGTTCGGCACCGGCCAGGGACGGGGCCGACTCATCGGCCTGGGAGTGATCGCGATGTCGCTCTACCTGGCCGTCCAGCTCTGGAGCACGACCGTGCTGCACCGGTTGGTCCTGTTCGCCGTGATCCTCGGTGGTGCCATCGGCAACCTCATCGATCGCATCGTGCGCGCCGAGAACGGGTTCCTGACCGGCTCGGTGATCGACTTCATCGACGTCAGCTGGTTTGCGGTGTTCAACGTCGCCGACATCTACGTCGTGTGTGGCGCCATCGCCTTCGCCCTCTGGGACGGCGTGATCGCGCCCCGACCGAGTCGGAGGGACCGGATCGCGACGAGTCCGATCAGAGCCCGGCGTACCACGAGTAGCCGCGCTCGGCCCAGTAGTCGGCGGGGCGCTCGTCGGTGAACCGGATCGTTCCGATCCGTTTCAGCTGCTTGATGCCGTACTTGACCGGCGTGGCCAGCCGAAGCGGGGCGCCATGCAGATCGGTGAGCGGTTCGTCGTTCATGCCCCACGCGAGGAGCGTCTGGGGATGCTCGGCGGCGGCTCGATCCAGACCCACGTAGTAGGCGCCGTCGGGCGTCGTGAGCGACACGTTGGCGTGATCGAGGGCGTAGCGAGCCGAGAGGTCGGCGAAACGGGCGCCCGTCCACCCCACGATCTGACTCCAGCCCTCGATGCACTTGTGTTCCCAGACGATCGATTCCTCGCCGAGCGACCGAACATCGTCGAGCGTCAACTCGTCGATCTTGGTCCCGCTCGGGTCCTCGATCGACAGACGCCACGCCTCGAGATCGATCTCGGACCGAAGGCCGATCCGACCGTTGACGCGAAGGTCTTCCCGCCGATCGTCGGAATAGGTCGGGGCCGTGCGTCCGCTCGAGATCCGGGTCCACAGCCCCTCGTTGAACTCGTAGCCGCGGCGCAGCACGTCGGGCACGTTGCCCTGTTCGGGGCGACCCTGGACGTGGCGGAACCCGGCAAGGCCGGCCACCGCTCCGACCCCACCGACGAGGAACGAACGGCGCGAGGAACGACGGTGCTCGTCGAGCGAACGGGTCGGCGAGTTCTCGACCTGAGCCCGCAACGCCTCGGCGCGATCGACGGCGTCGGAGGGCTCCCGGCCGCTCATCGCTCGACCCGGTAGCCGGTCACCATCGAGGCGAAATTGGCCCAGCCGGCCTTGATCACCTGGGCGACGTGGACCACGAAGAAGAGCAGGAATCCGATGGTGGTGGCGAAGTGGATCGCCCGGGCGGTCTCGTAACCCCCGAAAGCCCCGGTGAGCAGGTGGAGCTGGGTCGGTTTGTACATCGCCAGACCGGTGGCCACCATCAGTGCCCCCATGACCACGATCGCGGTGTAGCTGAGACGTTGGGCGGCGTTGTAGCGGCCCTGCGGCGGCGCCTCGGATCGCAGATGCAGGTCATGGAGGACGACGTCGATGCTCTCGCGAGGTGACCGACGATCGGGAACCAGATGGCGCCACTCACCGCTCTTGGCCAGATACGCGACGTACAACGCCCCGTTGATGGCGAACAACCAGCCAACGGTGAAGTGCCAGGCCAATCCCTTGGCCAGTTTCCGATCGAGGCCGAGCGGTTCGTAGACCGATTCGGGGAAGAAGGGGAAGATCGTCCGACCGGCAACGGAGATGGCGTAGACGTCGTTGGCCCAGTAGATCCGGAGCCCGCTCCAGACCATGATCATCAACAGCGGGAGGTTCACCCAGTGCATCCATCGGATGGCCCGGGGGTGGTACTCGCGAGCCACCGGCTCGGTGTTCGCTGCCGTGGTCGTCGTCATGAACCGGGAACCGACGCCTCCGTCCCGGCATTCCCGTCGGGTGGTGGTGGCGGGGTCGCGAGGACGAAGAACGTCAGGCCCGCTCCGGCCATCAGGGCCAGGATCGTGAATCCGGTGCGATAGCTGCCGGTCTGATCGGCGAGGACGCCGGCCACCAGCGGGCCCCCGACGGTCCCGAACATGACGATCAGCGACGAGAATCCCATGATCTGCCCGAACGAGGTGGCTCCGAAGTAGTCGGCTCGAATCGCCTGCATCAACGGCCCTCGTACGCCCCAGGCCAGACCGTGGATGGGGACGAAGGCCCAGATCATCCACCGATGGGTGGCGAACGCCAACAGCAGCAACCCGACCATGTGGCCGAGCATCGCCACCGAGGCGAGGATCCGCTTGTTCATCCGGTCGCCCAGATAGCCGCCGAGCAGGTTGCCGCCGAGTTGGATCAGCGGGAGGGACCCGGCGACGAAACTCGCACGCTGCAGCGAATAGCCCTGCTCCGAGGTGAGATAGAGCGAGAGGTGGGCGATGACCGCACCGACCACCAGCAGGGCCGAGGCGTGCCCAAGCGAGATCATCCAGAAGGCCCGGGTTCGGAGGGCCTGTTGGGCGGTGAAGTGCACGTCGGACAGGCCTTCGGCCCGGAAGGATCGTTCGATCCGGCGCGTCTCGGGGTCGAGCCCGTCGACGGTCTCACCCCGTTCGGCCGGCGTGCCCTCGAAGATGCGCATCAGCGACCACGCGACGACCCCGAAGATGACGCCGGAGGCGAAGGCCGTGGTCCGCCATCCCAGCCGTTCCAGCGAGAACACCAGCACCGGGATCATCGCCCCACCGATGCCGAACCCCATACCCGACCAGGACAGCGCACGGGCCCGGCGGAGTTCGAACCACTGCACGGTGGCCGTCGTCACGCTCAGGAAGCCCGACAGGCTCGCACCGATCGCCGTGACGAGCAGGGCGGCGAAGAACTGGATCGGATTCTGGATCTGGCTCAGGGCCATGAAGCCCCCGGCCATGATGATCACGCCGGCCCGCATGACGGCCGTGACACCGAACCGACCGATCAACCAGCCCTGGAGCGGTCCCAGGAGCCCGCTCTCGGCCCGGTTCATGGAGTAGCCGGCCGACAGCAGCGTCTTGCTCCAGCCGAAGTCCCGCTCGAGCACCACGGCGTACTGGCCGTACCCCTGCACGAAGAAGGCCGATTGCAGCGCCTGGATCGCCGCCCCGGCCCCGACCACCTTCCAACCATGGAAGATGCGAGGTCGGGTCACGACGGTGTCGGCGGCAGAGTCCATCGAGTCGACATCTTTCAACCCGTGAAGGATCGGGCACAAGTCGAGGGTTGCCGACCCTAGGGTTGGGGCGATCTCGATGCCAGGACTGTCGATGCCAGGACGGTCGATGCCAGGACTGGCGAAGGAAGAACGTGTCGATGGCTGGAATCGTGAAGGGCACAGGACCGATGGGCACAGGACCGATGGGCAACCGAATGGCGACGCACGAGTTGGCCGCAGGCGCCCGCCGGGCCGCAGAGTCCTCCCTCGGTGATGGCCGGATCGACAACTGGATCATCTCGAGTTCGGTCCATGTCACGCTCGGGGTGCTGGTGCTGGTCTCGATGACCACCGCAGTGGGCTGGATCGGTTGGTTGGCCGTCCAGAACAGGCCGATCGACCTGACCGGGAAGGTCGCGGTGACGGTGGCCCAGCTCGTGCTGGCTCTCCAGGTCCTGGTCGGCATCAAGTTGCTCGATCAGGGTCAGGGAATCGTGCAGCTCTACATCCACTATCTCGGTGGCCTCACGCCGATGGGGGCGTTCCTCGTCGGCGGTTGGTGGGTCCGGGGCGAGACGCCCCGCTCCAACCGGATCCTGGCCGTGCTCGTCGCGATCGGATGGATCTCGGCCGTCATGGCCTTCTTCATCGGCCGGGCCTACGCGAACGGCTGACCACTGCTGTCGGGCCACCGCTGACCGTCCGGCTCTCGGTGGACCCGGACCTCGAGCAGTTCCAGACCGGGCCGAGGCGTGAACCCGAACCGGGCACCTCGGGGAATGCTGACGCTGTCACCCCGAGCCAATTCGGTGGCCGTGGTGTCGTCGGCATACCGGGTCGACCCCTCGAGCACGAAGAAGAAGCAGAACTCGTCCGGCTGCATGATCCGGCTGGGCTCGATCGTGTGACTGGGCTCGATCGTGGGACTGGGCTCGGTCGCACGAACCACCCGCACGTCGGCCAGACCGCCGGTCGCTGCGTCGATCCCGGTGTTCCTCGCCTCGAACCCGTCGAGCCGCCACGGATCGTGGCGGGCATCGGCCGCTCGATGATGCACGAACCGTTGTCCGCCGAATCGGCGCTCGGGTTCGTGTGACGGGGTCGGGAGGTCGAATCCGTGCTCGGCGAACGTGTCGTGATCGGCTGGCGATCCGATCTCGACCACCTCGAGACCGGCCGAACTCTCGAGCACCCGATGACGGATCTCGGGTGGCTGCAACACGGCGTCTCCGGCGTTCATGACGAACGGCGCCCCCTGGCCCTCGTAGACCAACCGAGCCCAGCCGCGGGCACAGAAGATCAGCTGGAACGCCACCCGGTGGTAGTGCACGTAGTCGGGTACCGGACCGGCGTCGGCGATGTGGATGTGTGACGCGATGTAGCGGCCACCGTGACGCGAGGGAATGAGATCGCGATAGGCCATGCCGGCCCGGCCGAGCCCGAGCTCGCCGGCGGTCGACCGACCGATCACCAGCTCATCGACCATCGGCGGGAGGTCGACGGTCGGGGCGGGCTCGTGGATCAGGGTCCAATTCACGGGCCAGTCGCTCCCGCCTGTCCGTCTCGAATCGGGCAGTCTCGAAGCCGTCGACCCTGCATCCGTCGACCCTGCATCCGTCGACCCTGCATCCGTCGACCCGAGGCGGAGGACGGCCGGCACGAGCGAGTCCCGTTCGACGACCGTGATCCTCAACCGGATCCCATGCCCGCTGACATCGGCCTCTCGGGGGTGGTCGGCCGGTTTGATGCGATCCATACGAAAGCCCAGTGCGATGAGCGACCGGACCGCCGCATCGAGATCCAGACAGGTCAGATCCACCGAGGCGAGAGCGGTCGTCATCGGGCACAGAATAGGGCCGGCAGTCCGAACCGGCGCGGTCGAAGGTCACAAAAGGCTGCAAATCCAGCCTGGTATCCCACCGTTGGCGCGGAAACCCTGCTTTCCTGTGGCCTTCAGACCAATACACGAAGGAGTTGCCGTGGCAACCAAGGCAGAAATGATCACCGCCGTCGCATCACGATCCGGCGCCGACAAGAAGACCACCGAGGCCGTCCTCGGTGCCTTCTTCGATCACACCGCCGAACAGATCAAGTCAGGCGGGAAGGTTGCGTGGCCAGGCTTCGGAACGTTCTCGATGACCGAGCGCGGTCCCCGCAAGGGCCGCAACCCGCAGACGGGTGACACCATCAAGATCAAGAAGAGCCGTTCGATCAAGTTGTCGACCTCGGCTCCGATGAAGGAGTGGCTCCTGGCCCGCTCGACCAAGCGCTGATCCAGGTGGTCGTCCGGCGGCATCGGTCGCCGGACGGCGACGTGGATCAGGGCCCCGGCTTCGCCGCAGGGTGGCACCGAGCGCCGGCACGATCTTGTCGACGCTGGGTGCGTGCCCTACGTTGACCGACCACGGGGACGTTCAGGGGGGAGCGCATGTCGTACGAGACAGGGTCTGACGAGACAGGATCGGCCGAGGGTCGCACCAAGACGGCGGTGGACTTCGGTCCGGTTCGGGACTGGCTCAACGACTGGGACTGGCTCGACGACCAGTGGGGTCCCAATGCCGTCGAGATCTGGAACTCGGTCCGCGAAGTCGCCCCGCTGGCCATGACCGAGCGGTACGGACGGGCCTGGATGCCCGTCACGATGGAAGCCGTCCAGCAGGTCTCCCACAACACCGACGACTTCTCCTCGGTCTGGGTCAGCGTGTCCCGGCCCGACGCCCCCCGGACGCCGTCCCCGCCCATCACGTCGGACCCGCCCGAACACAAGGAACACCGCCGGTTGTTGCTCCCGGCATTCAGCCCGAAGCAGATCAGCCCCATGGAAGACGAGCTGCGCGACTTCTGCCGGTCGCTGATCGCCGCCATCGGCGATCGTGCGACCGCCGATGCGGCCGTCGAGTACAGCCAGCACATCCCGGTCCATGCCATCTGCCAGCTCGTCGGGATCCCCGAGAGCGACGCCGACATGTTCCGCGACTGGATCTACCGCAACTTCCAGCTCGCCCCCAAGGACAACACCGTCCGACTCCAGCTCCAGACCGAGATGGACGAGTACTTCGGTCGCCTCCTTCACGATCGCCGGGCCGACCCGCGCGACGACCTGGCCACCTTGGTCGCCAACGCCGTCATCGACGGGGAGCCGGTCGGCGAACGACTCCAACTCGGCTACCTCAAGTTGTTGCTCGTTGCGGGGATCGATACCACCTGGAGCGCCATCGGATCGGGACTGTGGCACCTCGGTCTGCATCCCGAGCAGCGAGACCGCCTCGTGGACGCGGCCGACGACGACCCGATCTGGATCACGGCCACCGAAGAGATCCTGCGCTACTACTCACCGGTCACGATGGCCCGCAAGACGCTCGCCGACACCGAGGTCGCCGGGTGTCCGATCCACGCCGGTGATCAGATGCTCCTGACGTTCCCCGCGGCAAATCACGATCCGGCGGCATTCGAGGACGCCGATCGGTTCATCATCGACCGCCAGAAGAATCGCCACGTCGCCTTCGGTCTCGGCATCCATCGATGCCTCGGTTCCAACCTGGCCCGCCTCGAGCTGGTGGTCGCCGTGCAGGAATGGGTCCGGGCGTTTCCCGACTACGTCGTCGACGAAAGGCTGGAGACAACCTGGACCAACGGCCAGATCCGCGGTCCGCGCAACATTCCGTGCATCCTGGCGCCATGATCCCCCGAAGGCGACAGCCATGAACCTGGACCGACTCGGTTTCTATGCGCTGGCCGGAGCCCCCCGATCGCCCCGTGACCTCATCGACGAGATGCGGACCGCCGAAGCCATGGGGCTCGGCCACGCCTTCATCTCGGAGCGGTTCAACATCAAGGAAGCCGCCACGCTCTGCGGAGCGGCCGGCGCGGTGACCGACCGAATCCAGATCACCACGGCCGCCACCAACCACACGATCCGCCACCCCATGGTGACGGCCTCGTTCGCGTCGACGATGTGGCGATTGACCGATGGACGGTTCAGCCTCGGGCTGGGACGTGGGATCGAACGGGCCATGAAGGCCTACGGCATGCCAACCACCACCACCGCCGACCTCGAGGCGGCCGCTCGGCTCTTCCGTCGGCTCTGGCGGGGTGAAACGGTGCTCGACCATCGTGACCGGGCCGGGCACTATCCCGTCCTGCGTCTGGACCCCGACTTCGACGAGCCGATCCCGCTCACGATCGTGGCCTTCGGTCCGAACACCCTCGACCTGGCGGGTCGGTGCTTCGACCGGGTCGTGCTCCACACGTTCTTCACCGACGAGACCACGGCCACCGCGGTGACCCGCGTCAAGCAGGCAGCCGAACGGGCCGACCGCGATCCCGACGACGTCGAGGTCTGGTCCTGTTTCGCCACGATCGGCGACCACCTGTCCGACGAGCTCCGCCTCAAGAAGACGGTCGGGCGGCTCGCCACCTACCTCCAGGCCTACGGCGACCTGATGGTCTCCACCAACGACTGGGACCCGGCCGTTCTGACGGCGTTCCGGGCCGACCCGCTGGTCGCATCGTTCCCCGGGGCACTCGACGCCAAGGCCGACACGGCCCAGCTCGAACACGTGGCGACGCTCATCCCCGATGCCTGGCTGGCACCGTCGGCCACCGGCTCACCCGAGCAGTGCCGCGACGCCATCGCGGGCCAGTTCGCGCTCGGCTGCGACGGCGTGATCCTGCACGGTGCCAGTCCGACCGAGCTGGCTCCCATCGTCGAGTCGATTACGATCGGCCCGTGACGCAGTCCTCGGCCGCCCGACTCCTGGTTCCGTCGGCCGATGCCCTGGGGGAATGCCCGGTCTGGGATCCGGCGCGGCGTGAACTCCTCTGGACCGACATCCAGGGTCGGCGCCTGCACCGGCTCCCCGACGGCTCCGTCGAGCCCATCACCCTCTCCCTCGAACGACGCCTCTGTTCCTTTGCCGTCGCCGACGACGGTTCGCTGATCGCCGCCTTCGACCGGGGACTCGGCTTCCTCGACCGTGACACCGGATCGGTCGATTGGCTCGGCGACGTCGAGCCCGATCGGACCGACACCCGCTGCAACGACGGCCGTCCCGATCGCAACGGCAGCTTCGTGTTCGGAACGATGGTCGAGGGCGACGGTCCGGGACTCGGCAACTTCTATCACTGGAACGCGTGGCGCGGCCTCACACACCTGTACCGCAGCGCCCGGATCGCCAACGGACTGTGCTTCGGGCCCGACGGGTTGGGCATCCACTACGCCGACTCCGCACGCGGCGTCCTGTGGTCGGCCCGCTACCACCCCCAACACGCGCTCGTCCTCGAAGACGAGGTGCTCGTGCCGAGCGGTGTTCTGCCCGGGGCACCCGACGGGGCGACGGTGGACGCCGGCGGCAACGTGTGGAACGCACGCTGGGGTGGATCGCAGGTCGTGTGCGTGTCCCCCCGGGGCGATCTCCTGGCCGTGGTCGAGGTGGGGGTCCCCAACGTGAGCGCCTGCTGTTTCGGCGGCGACGGACTCGACCGGCTGTACATCACCACCGCCCGTGAACACCTCGACCCCGGTCATCCCGCATTCGAGCAGTCGGGATCACTGTGGGTGGCCGAACCCGGCGCGGTCGGTCTCGCCCCGACCCCGGTGATCAGCGGACGCTGAACCTGTCGGCGCAGACCGGATGAGGATCAGATCTCGTGCTGCGAGCCGAGTCCTCGGCTCGCGATGTGTTCGGGGGTGATTCGCACCAGGATCTGCGGTGTGGTGACCGGATGCTCGGAGACCCAGAGATCGGCTTCGGCCCCCCGGTAGGGTCCGACCAGTTCGAGGCGTTGCCGTGGGCTGACCTCTTCGTCGGCCGTTGCCAGGCCCTCGATCCGCAGGTAGGCGCCGCCATGGGGTGCCAGTACGAGCAACGAGACCCGTGGGTCGGCCTTGACGTGGCGGACCTTCACCGAATCACGATGGCAGCTGATCCAGACCGTGTCGTCATCGAGGTGGAACCAGACCACCGACTGCGAAAGTCCCCGGTCGGATCGAGACGAGTGCGTGGCCAGGACCGCGTGCAGAGGACGGCACAGGAACGCACGCTCTTCGTCGCTGAAGGTGGCCACGTGGGTCAACCTAGTCGTTCGGACCCGGGTCGGGGATGGGAGCGACGAAGGCCTTCGCCCACCGGTAGTCGGCCTTGCCCGCAGGCGATCGCACGATCTCATCGGTGAACAGAATGGCCTTCGGAAGCTTGTACCGGGCGATGTGCCGCGCCGCCTCGGCCAGGAGATCCGACTCGTCGACCGCGGCTCCGTCGCGACGACGCACGATCGCCACCACCTCGTTTCCCCAGCGATCACTCGATCGGCCGGTCACGATGGTGTCGTAAACGGCCGGGTGGTGCATCAGGGCGGCCTCGACCTCTTCGGCGAAGATCTTCTCGCCGCCGGAATTGATCGTGACCGAATCCCGGCCCAGCAGCTCGATCAGCCCATCGGCCCGCAGCCGGGCACGATCGCCGGGAACCGAGACCCGTTCGCCGTCGATGGTCGGGAAGGTCGCTGCGGTCTTGGACTCGTCTCCGAGGTAGCCGAGGGGGAGACGTCCCCGTTTCGCCAGCCAACCCGGCTCGACATGGCCCGGCTCGAGCCGGGTCGTCAAGGTGTCGTCAACGATCAACGAGAGCGGATCGGGCACGAAGGTGCCGGTCGAAGCGGCATCGCCCCGACCCATCGTCTGTCTGAGCTGCCCGCCTGCCTCCGACGATCCGACTCCGTCGATGACCGTGACCTGAGGGAGGAAATCCAGCAGGCGGGCCTTCCGTGGCGCCGACAGCGCGGCCCCGCCCGAGAGCACCACCTGCAACGACGACAGGTCGTAGGCCGAGGCGTTGGCATCGAGTTCGTCGAGCAGGGGCTGGGCGAAAGCGTCACCGACGATCAGCAGGAAGGTCACCCGTTCGGCGTCGATCGTGGCCAGGAGCTCGGCCGGGTCGAGTCGGTCCGTGGTCGGCTGGACGACCACGACGTCACCGCGGCCCCAGGCACTGAAGGCGTTCCAATGGCCGGCACCGTGCATGAACGGCGGAGCGGGGAGGAAGCGCATGGCCGGCTTGTCTCCGGTGGCCCAAGCCACCACCTCGTCGAGCGAGCCGAACTCCGAGCCCGTTGCCCCGTTGCGCACGCCGAAGGCCGACACGGCGGCATCGGCCTGGCGCCAGAGCACCCCTTTCGGCATCCCGGTCGTGCCACCGGTGTACAGGATGTAGAGATCGTCGGGCGACCACGACACCGCCGGCCGCTCGGACGAGGCCGCGGCCAAGACGTCGTCGTACCACGCTGCTCCGGGAAGCAGAGGGAGGCCGGACTCGTCGGGGACCTGTACGACGACTCGCAACTCGGGGAGATCGGGAAGCACGGCCGCGAGCGTGGGCGTGAAGCGAGAGTGGACCAGGATGGCACGGGCATCGGCGTCGGCGAGGAGGTAGCGGAGTTCCTCGGCCACGTATCGGTAGTTGACGTTCACCGGGGCCAACCGGCTCTTGAACGCCCCCAGCATGCCCTCGAGGTATTCGTTGCCGTTGGTCAGGTACAGGGCGAGGTGATCCTGCCCCGACCGATGGTTGGGCAATCCGGAGCGCTCGATCACCGACCCCAGGCCCCGATCGAGCAGGCCGTTGGCCAGGCGGCGAGTGCGCTCGGTGACGTCGGCCCAGGTCAGGCGGCGGTCACGCCAGACCAGGCATTCCCGATCGGGCACGACCTCGGCGATGGCCTCGTGCAGTTCGGCCAGATTGAGGTCAACCATGATTCGAGCGGGACGAAGCGGCCGTGCCGCTCAGTCGACGGCCAGCAGCCGGAGCACGGCGTAGGTTCGGTTGAGGCGACGATGGTCGGAGCGTGCCGACTCGGCCCGTCGATCAACGGCAATCGATGCGCTTCGCCACATGACCTCGCCGCGTACCTCATCCCACGAGACACCGGGCCGCAGACCGAGTTCGGCCAGGGCCCGCGCCCGGCGAGCCGAATGCGCCGTGGCCGTGGCCCGGCGAGCGACGGCCGGGTCACCGGGGTGACCCACCACGACACGGGCCGGCCCGCGGTCTCGCCGGTGGTCTGGCGCGCCGTGTCGATCGTCGAGTCCTTCCACCCGACCAGTCTGGCACGCAGACCGCCGAACGCCCAGCCCGCCGAACGCCCAGCCCGCCGAACGCCCAGCCCGCCGAACGCCCAGCCCGCCGAAGCCGCCCCGGGCCCGATCCCCGGGTGACGAGCAGACGGAAACCGACGGTTAGGGTGACGAGGTGCCTGCCGTGACGAGATGGCCGCGGTGGCGGAATGAGTGTGGTGACGGAATGGGTGACGAAACGGGTGTGAAGCGATCGTGAGGAGGCTCTGGGTGCACCGAGACATCGACGCCCCCGCGGAGCGGCTCTGGGAACTGCTCACCGATCCGGTGCACTGGCCCTCGTGGGGGCCGAGTGTCCGCGGAGCCAGTCTGAACGCAGACCGGCTCGAAGCCGGTGCCACCGGTCGGGTGACCACCGTGCTCGGCGCCGAACTGGGTTTCGAGATCACCTGGTTCGAGCCCGGCCGTGGTTGGGGATGGTCGGTGGCCGGCGTCGGCGCCACCGACCATCGGGTCGAATCCCGGGGACCGAATCGATGCCGGGTCGGCTTCGGCGTGCCGTGGCCTGCGGCACCGTACCTCGGGGTCTGCCGGCTGGCTCTGCAACGACTCGACACACTCGCCCACGAGGAGGTCACCTCATGAAGATCGCCGTGATCGGTTCGACCGGCTACATCGGCGGCCGGCTGGTACCCGAACTCCTGGCCAAGGGTCACGATGTTCGATGCCTGGCCCGGAATCCGGATCGGCTCGCGGGCGTCGACTGGCGCCCCGAGGTCGAGGTGCACACCGCCGACGTTCTCGACCGCGACTCACTCGAGGCTGCGCTCGGCGGCATCGAGGTCCTGTACTACCTCGTGCACGCCATGGGCCACGCCGGGGACTTCGCCGAAACCGACCGCGCCGGGGCCGAGAACACCAGGATCGCCGCCGAGAAGGCCGGGGTATCCCGGATCGTCTACCTCGGCGGTCTGGGTGAAGACGACCCCGAGCGCCTGTCGAGTCACCTCGCGAGCAGGCACGAGGTCGGCTCCATCCTCGCCGCGGGCACCGTCCCGGTCACCGAACTCCGGGCTGCCGTCATCATCGGCTCGGGCAGCGCCTCGTTCGAGATGCTCCGGCACCTCGACGAGGTGCTCCCGGCGATGATCTGTCCTCGCTGGGTCACGTCGACCAAATGCCAACCGATCGCCATCGCGGACGTCCTCCACTACCTGGTCGCCGTCGTCGAGCTACCGGCGACGGCAGGTCAGATCCTCGAGATCGGCGGACCCGACGTCCTGACCTACCGGGACATGATGGACCGCTATGCCGACATCGCCGGTCTCCGGCGGCGGCTCATCATCCCGGTCCCGTTCCTCACACCACGGCTGTCGTCGCACTGGGTCAATCTCGTCACCCCCCTCCCCTACGGTCTCGCCCGTCCGCTCGTCGACAGCCTGATCAACGACGTCGTCGTCCATCCCGAACGCGACATCCGTCGCCACATCGACCACGTTCCCTACACACTCGACGAGGCGATCCGACGGGCCTTGGCCGTCGTCGGCGACCTCGCGATCCGGACCAGCTGGATGGACAGCGCACCCACCAACACCGCGGCCTCACCGATGCCCCAGGACCCCGACTGGGCCGGCGCCACCATCTATCAGGACATCCAGGAGATCGAGACCACCGTCGACCCCGCCGAGCTGTTCGCAACCGTGGCCGGGATCGGTGGTGAGCGGGGCTGGTACGTCGCCAACCCGCTGTGGACGGTGCGAGGCTGGCTCGACAAGATCATCGGCGGCGTCGGCATGCGTCGCGGCCGACGGCATCCCGACGAACTCCGGGTCGGTGATGCGCTCGACTTCTTCCGGGTCGAGGCTCACGAACGTCCGGGGTTGCTGAGGCTTCGGGCCGAGATGAAGGTCCCGGGTGACGCCTGGCTCGAATGGCGTATCGTCGCCGAGGACGAGGGCACGGTCCGACTGCGCCAGTTGGCCAGGTTCCATCCCCGTGGCGTCACCGGTCGGGCGTACTGGTGGGTGCTGCTGCCGATCCACAAGGTGATCTGGCGACAACTGGCCGCCCGCCTCGTTCGCGAGACCGAGCGGCGGGCAGGGTCACGCCCCTGAGCCAGTCGGCCCCTACCATTGGCGGGATGCCGGCCGGAACGACGGAGGACGAGGTCACGGGGAACCCGAAGGCCGACGCGTCGCCGGTCGCCACCGTCGATACCGAACTCGAGCGGGAGCGGGCGGTGCTGGCCACGATCCAGGGACTCCATCGGCGCCATCGCGATCGGGCCCGGGAACGCGCCAATCGGCTGGCCGACGAGGCAGCCGAGGCAACCGAGGACGGTATTCGCGACCTGGTCGACGAAGACGGCGAGGTCGATGCGGCCATCCGGGCCGCACTCGTGCGCCAAAGCGCCGATCGGGCGATGCACGCCATCCGTCGATCGACCGAGCTCGATGCCATGGGTGACGCCCTGGCCTTCGGCTACACGCTCGGCGCCGAGGGTCGTCGCCTGGCCGTGGGTCGACTCACGGTCATCGACGACGACGGTGAACTGGGCGAACCCGGCGACGCCGTCCTCGTCGACTGGCGGGCGCCCGCCGCGGTGCCCTTCTATCGAGCCACCCCCCTGGACCCACTGGGCGTCCACCGTCGCCGACACCTGCTCTACCGGCGTGACCCGGGCACCGCTCGCGGCGACAACACCGCTCGTGGCGAGGGTGCCGAGGCACTGTCGGGCTACACCGACGAGGTCTTCGACATCGACGAGTTGCGCACGTCGACCGGGTTGCGAGGCGAAGCCGCCATCCTGGCCGCCCTCGACAGCCCCACCGAGGCTCACATGCGGAGTGTCGTCGCCACGATCCAGGCCGAACAGGACGCCGTCATCCGGGCCCCGAGCGATGGAGCACTCGTCGTCCAGGGAGGCCCGGGAACGGGGAAGACGGTGGTGGCGCTGCACCGGGCCGCCTACCTCCTCTACGACCAGCGGGCGGCGCTGTCCGACACCGGTGTGCTGATCGTGGGACCGAGCAGCCAGTTCCTGGGCTACATCAGCAACGTGCTCCCCTCGCTGGGTGAATCGGGCGTCATCTCGCTCACGATCCCCGAGCTGTATCCCGGCATCCTCCGGGGCGCGGCCGAGAGCGACGAGGTTGCCCGGCTCAAGGGGCAGGCCGTCATGGCCGACCTCCTTCGAGCAGCGGTCGCCGATCGCCGGCGACGACCCTGCGAGCCCTTCGAGACCTGGTACGGATCACGCCGGGTCGTCCTCCCGCTGAGCCGACTCGACACGATCTACGAGCAGGCAAAGCGCCACGCAACGCACAATGAGGGGGCGAGTGCCTTTCACCAGGGGATCATCGAGCACCTCGCCCTTGCCGTCTACGACCCGTCCTTCGGCACGATGGCCGACGTCGCCGACTCGTTCCGGAGATCGCGGCGACTGAGGCAGTTCGTCCTCCGCTGGTGGCCGACCCTCACCCCCGAACAGGCACTCAACGATCTGCTCGGCACCCGATCCCTGCTGCGCTCGGCGGCGCGGACCGCCGGCATCTGCCGGGCCGATGCCGATCGGCTCCTGCGGATCCGGACACCCGAAGCCGAGCTCGACGCGCTTCGCTGGACCGACGCCGACGTTCCCCTGCTCGACGAGCTCTTCGAGCTGCTCGGTCCGGTCATCCCCGACGCCGACGAGGAGCGGCTCCATCGCGACGCCCTCGACGAGTTCGAGTTGGCCGAGCAGAGTGAGCAGGCCGACCCCGACGGCGGTCCGGCGACAACCGCCGAGACGGTGCTCGACCTCGACGACGGATCCGAGTACGAGCTGGCCAGCCTCGATGACCCCGATCTCGACGAACCGGTCTACGACGAGTCGTTTCCCGACGACCCGGATGATCTCGTCTGGCCCCGTCGTGAGCTCCCCGACCTGCGCGGGTTCGACACCGGGGGGCTCGACTGATGGCGAACGGAGACGGGATCTTCGATGGCGAGCGGGTGTTCGACCCCGACGGCCTCCCCATCACCGAACTCGATCTCGACGCGGCCGACGCCGTCTGGCACCGAGGGGCCACGGTGGCAGAACTCGCCGCCCGGCAGCGGGCCTGGCGTTTCGGCCACGTGATCGTCGACGAGGCCCAGGATCTGTCGCCCATGCAGTGGCGCATGCTGGTGCGACGGGCGAGGAGCAACTCCATGACGATCGTCGGCGATCTGGCCCAGCGGTCGTCCGGAGCACCCGAAGCGGCGTGGGACACCCTGCTTCCCGCCGACATCGCCGATCATGCGTTCCGAGAGCTGACGATCAACTATCGATCCCCCGCCGAGGTCGGTCCGTTGGCGGGGGCCGTCCTCGAGACCCTTGCCCCCGGTCTGACCAATGCGTCGTCGATCCGTCACGCCGGGGTGGTCCCCCGCGCCGTCCGGACCACGACCGCCACCCTGCACGCCGATCTCCACCGGATCATCGACGAGGAACGACTGGCGCTCGGTCCGGGCAAGATCGGGGTGATCTCGGTCGACACCGACGTCCTGCTCCTGACATCGACCGATCCCGACGTCGCCCTGATGACACCCCGTCAGTCCAAGGGACTCGAGTTCGACTCGGTCGTGATCGTCGAACCGGCGGCCATCGATGACGAGCCCCATGGCCGGAGCCTGCTCTACGTGGCCCTGACCCGCACGACCAGACGCCTCGCCTTCCTGCACCGTCGACCGGTTCCCGACGTGATCGCCGACCTGGTCGACACCGAGCGATAGGACCACGAACCGGGCGAAGTGGTGCGGGGCATACCGGCGACCTATTGTCGCCGCCCATGAAGATCTCCATGTCTCTGAACTACGCCGGCGGTTTCAAGGAAGGGGTCGAGCGGGTCCAGTTGCTCGAGAAGGCGGGTCTCGACGTCGTCTGGATCCCCGAGGCCTACAGCCACGACGCGATCAGTCAGGTCGGCTACCTCGCGGCCAAGACCGACACCATCCAGATCGGAACCGGCATCCTCAACGTCTTCTCCCGAACGGCCAGCTGCATCGGCCAGACGGCATCGGGATGTGATTTCGTCTCCGACGGCCGATTCATCCTGGGCCTCGGCGCCTCGGGTCCGCAGGTGATCGAAGGGTTCCACGGTGTCCCCTACGAGAAGCCGATGCCTCGCATCCGTGACTACATCGAGGTCACACGGATGATGCTGCGCCGCGAGAAGATCGATTACCAGGGATCGGCGATCACGATCCCACTTCCCGCCGGGCAGGGCACGGGCCTCGGCAAACCGCTCAAGCTGATCAACCACCCGGTTCGCAGCGAGGTGCCGATCTACTGGGCCAGCCTCATGGGCCTGAGCGTCTCCAACACGGCTCGATACGCCGACGGCTGGCTACCGATCTTCTTCATGCCCGAGAAGTTCCGCGACGTCTGGGGCGAAGACCTCGACAAGGGGCTGGCCAAGCGTGACCCCTCGCTGGGCGAGCTGTCCATCAATGCCGGCGGCATGCTGGCGATCGACGACAAGCTGACCGGCGACAGCCAGAAGGCCATCCTCGACCACGCCCGCCCCAACGCCGCGCTGTACATCGGGGGGATGGGAGCTCGAGACAAGAACTTCTACAACACGATCGCCCAGCGCTACGGCTACGTCGACGAAGCGGCCGAGATCCAGAACCTCTACCTCGACGGCCAGAAGGAGGCGGCGGCCGCCGCCGTTCCCGGCGAACTGCTGGAGAAGTCGAACCTGGTGGGGCCGGCCGGATACGTCAAGGAGCGGATCGCGGCCTACCGGGAAGCCGGTGTCACGATGCTGTCGGTCAACCCGGTCGGACCCGACCCCGTCGGGACCATCGAGAAGCTCCGTTCCCTCATCGACTGATCGACAACGGACTCGAGCCATGAACGCTGGTGAGGCATGAAGGCTGGTGAGGGCGGGTCGGACGTCGGGTCCCGGGAGCCCGATCTCGAGGTGGTCGCCCGCCTTCGCCTGGCCGTTGCTCGCCTGAATCGTCAGCTCCGGGCCCAGTCGGCCAACGACCTGACGCTGTCGATGCAGTCGGTGCTGTTCGTGGTGAGCCGCGAGGGACCGCTCACCCTGGGGGCCCTGGCCCAGCGAGAGCAGGTGGCTCCGTCCATGATCACCAAGCTCGTCGGGCGGCTCGAAGAAGGCGGCCTGGTCGAACGCCGCACCGATCCGGCCGATGGACGGGTGAAGATCGTGACGGCGACCGGGGCCGGACAGAAACGGGTCGAGGAGATCCGGAGCCGTCGCGAGGCCTGGCTGGCCCGCCAGTTCCACCGCCTCTCGAACGACGAGGTCGAGCGTCTCACGGCCGCACTCGACGTGATCGAGCGACTGGCCCAACCGGATCCGGGCTGAGGCTCAGCGACCGACGACCCGCATGGCCAGGTCGGCGTAGTGATACGCGATCTGATCGACGCTGAACTCGCCGTCGTCGCGAAACCACATCGAGACACCGAGACCCATGTCGATCAGTGTGTAGGCCGCCAACTTGGGGTTGCGGACCTCGAATTGACCGGCCTCGACACCGGAGGTCACCAGCGCCCGGAACGAGTGCTCGTAGGCCCGCCGCATCTCCTTGACCTGGAACGAGGACTCGGGGTCGAGGCTCGACAGCTCCCGGTTGCCGACGAAGGACTCTCGCCGGTATCGAGAGTGGAACCGGACGTGGGTCTCCACGGCCCGAGCCAGTTGATCGACGACGTCGTCGCTGGTGGCCACGGCCAGGTCGTGATCTCGCTGCAGGCGAGCCATCGTGCCGATCATGATCTGGGCCAGCAGGTCCTGTTTCGAGGCGACGTGCTTGTAGAGGCTGGGTCCCCGAACGTCGAGCGCCGCTCCGATGTCCTCCATCGTGGTGGTGCGATAGCCCTGGGCGGCGAACAGGGTCAGGGCGGCATCGAGGATCCGGGCGATCCGTGGCGTGAGGTCGTCGAGCAGGACACCGAGGTCGGGTTCGACGATCGCTTGGAAATCACTGGGGGCCGGCGATGCCATCGGTCGCAACCTAGTGACCGCCCGAGGAACCGAGCAAGACTCGTCGCACGATTGCCCGCCGGGCCGAAGGCGTCGGCAACGACCGTGCCCTACGATGCGACCAATTCGCCCGTTCCGAGCCGATTCAACCCAGGGAGTCCGATGTATCCGGGAGCGTACGCACAGACCCGCGCCGATCAACCTTGTTTCATCATGGCGTCGACCGGTGAAACGGTGACCTATGGCGAGTTCGAAGCCCGCACCAACCGCCTGGCCCACTTCTTCCGGGACCAGGGGCTCGGTCGGCTCGACCACCTGTCGATCTTCATGGAGAACAACAGCCGCTACCTCGAAGCCTGCGGCGCCAGCCAACGGTCGGGGCTCTACTACACGTGCGTCAACTCCTACCTGACTGCCGACGAGGTCGCCTACATCCTCGGCAACTCACGATCCCGGATGCTCATCACGTCGGTCGACAAGCTGCCGGTCGCCATCGAGGCCGTCGCGGCGACGCCGGGCATTGCCACGGTGCTGGTGGTCGACGGTCACCGCGCACCCGGGGGTCTCGACGCCATCGAGTCCCACGCCGTGTTCGCCGACCTGGCCGACACCGTCGCCGGGCTGCCCGATACGCCGATCGCCGACGAACGCCTCGGCACGCCGATGCTGTACTCCTCGGGAACCACCGGACGACCCAAGGGCATCGTTCGACCACTCCCCGACGAACCGCCGTCGTTCGAGCTGCCCCTCTTCGGCTTCCTGCGTCAGCTCTGGCACTACCGCGAAGGCATGATCTACCTGTCGCCGGCCCCGCTCTATCACTCGGCCCCCCAGGCGGCGGTCGGGCTCACCGTGGGAATCGGTGGCACGGCCATCATCATGGAGCGCTTCGACCCCGAGACGTACCTCCGGCTCGTCGAGCAGTACTCGGTCACCCACAGCCAGCTCGTCCCGACGATGTTCTCGCGGATGCTCAAACTGCCCGAAGACGTGCGCTCGCGCTACGACCTGTCGTCACTCGAGATCGCGATCCACGCCGCGGCACCGTGCCCCATACCGGTGAAGGAACAGATGATCGAGTGGTGGGGCCCGATCATCCACGAGTACTACGGCGCCACCGAGGGCCTCGGGTTCACCGCCTGCGACAGCGACGAGTGGCTGGCCCATCCGGGCACGGTCGGGCGGGTGCTCCTGGGTGTGCTCCACATCCTCGACGACGATGGCAACGAGGTTCCGACCGGCACCCCGGGAACGATCTGGTTCGAAACCGCCAGCGAGTTCGAGTACTTCGACGACCCCGACAAGACCGCCGAGGCGACCAACCGGGACGGAACCATGACCACCGTGGGCGACGTCGGCTACGTCGACGACGACGGCTACCTCTACCTGACCGACCGGGCCACCTTCATGATCATCTCGGGCGGCGTGAACATCTACCCCCAGGAGACCGAGAACCTGTTGATCACCCATCCGAAGGTGGCCGATGCCGCCGTGTTCGGGGTGCCCAACGTCGATCTCGGCGAAGAGGTCAAGGCCGTGGTGCAGCTCATGCCCGGCGTCGACCCCGACCAGGACACCGTCGATGAGCTGATGGCCTTCTGCCGGCAACACCTCTCCCGCCAGAAGTGCCCCCGCTCGATCGATTTCGAAGCAGAGCTCCCGCGACTCCCGACGGGCAAGCTCTACAAACGAACCCTGCGGGATCGCTACTGGGGAGACGGACAGAGCCGGATCGTCTGACCCCGAGTGTCTGCGACCTCGAGCGACACGTCTGCGACGCCGGGCGAAGCGTCGGCGGCCTGGGGGCGGGACACGAACACGGTCTCCGTCGGCCGTGCCGAGCCGCCTCCATCGGCCGCACCGAACCGCGGCCTACATTGGCGGCCATGACCGATGCTGCCGGCAACGATTCCTCCTCGGCCCGGATCCGGGTCCAGGAACTCTTCGCGGCGTCGTTCCCTGCCGACGCCGCAGCGCCGGTCTCCATCGCCCGGGCACCGGGACGGGTCAATCTGATCGGCGAGCACACCGACTACAACGACGGATTCGTGCTCCCCATGGCGCTACCGATGAGCACCTGGATCGTGGCCCGGGCCCGCCCCGATCGCACGATCCGACTGTTCTCGGAGGGCTACGGCGAAACCCGTTTCACGATCGACGAGCTTGCGCCCGGTCGGCCGGTCGACGGTTGGGGCAGTCACGTTGCCGGCACCCTCTGGGCGATGCGCGAAGCGGGCGTCGCCCTCGTTGGTTTCGAAGGTGCGGTCGCAACCGATGTCCCCGTCGGCGCCAGCCTGTCGTCGTCGGCCGCACTCGAGGTCGCGACGGCGGCCGTGGCATCGGCCGTTGCCGGGCTGACCTTCGACCCGGTGGCGGCTGCCCTGGCCGGCAACCGGGCCGAGGGTGACTTCCTGGGCTTCCCGTCGGGGATCATGGACCAGCTCGTCTCGGCCCGGGCCGTCGCCGATCACGCACTCCTGATCGACTGCCGAGATCTCTCGACCGAATCCGTCCCCCTCCCGGCCTCCGCCACGGTCGTGATCCTCGACACGATGAGCCGCCGGGAGCTGGCCGAATCCCAGTACGCGCTGCGCCGGGCCGACTGTACGACCGCCTGCCGCGAGCTCGGCATCGATTCCCTCCGTGATGCCACCGCCCAACTGGTCGAGGACAACGTGGGCGTGCTCGGCGAACGGGTGGCCAATCGGGCTCGCCACGTCGTTGCCGAAATCGCCCGCACGACCCAGGCTGCGCTCGACCTGCGCAACGGCGACATCGAGGCGTTCGGTTCGGCCATGGATGCCAGCCACGAAAGCCTGCGGGACCTCTACCAGGTGAGCGGTCCGCAACTCGACACCATGGTCGAGTGCGCTCGCCGGTCACCGGGCGTGCTCGGTGCTCGCATGACGGGTGGCGGATTCGCCGGCGCTGCCGTTGCCCTGGTCCGCACCGCTGCCGTCGACGACTTCGTCGCCACCGTGACCGGCGCTGTATCGGGATGCGACCGGCGTCGAGCCTCGTTGTTTCGTCGTCCGCCCCGGCGCCGGAGCGTCGGTCGCGCCACTCGTTCGCTGACGGGCATCGCCGGCACGGCAGGAGATGGCGGGCTACCGTCGCCCGCCATGGCCGACCTCCTCACCGATCACTCGTCCGGTCCGGCGCGCCTGCGCGAACTCCTGGCCCGGCCCGAACCGCTGTTGCTGCCCGGCTGCTACGACGGGCTGGGAGCACGCCTGATCGAACGGGCCGATTTCGAGGCCGTCTACATGACCGGCTTCGGAACCTCTGCGTCGCTGCTCGGCCGGCCCGACGTGGGCCTGCTGGACCTCTCCGAAATGGTCGGCAACGCCCGCCGGATCGTCCAGGCGACGAGCCTCCCCGTCGTCGCCGATGCGGACACCGGCTACGGCAATGCCATCAACGTCATCCGGACCGTACGCGAATACGAACAGGCCGGTGTGGCCGGGCTCCACATCGAGGATCAGGTGATGCCCAAGAAGTGCGGCCACATGGACGACAAGGCGGTGATCTCCCGCGGCGAGATGGTGGCCAAGGTCTCCGCTGCCGTCGCAGCCCGATCCGATCCCGACTTCGTGGTGATCGCCCGGACCGACGCCCGTGGCCCCGAAGGCCTCGAAGCGGCCATCGACCGGGCTCGCGCCTGTCGTGACGCCGGCGCCGACCTGCTCTTCGTCGAGGCCCTCCGAGGTCTCGACGAGATCGAGCGCGTCTGCAGCGAACTGTCCGGAACCCCGTTGGTGTTCAACTGGGTCGACGGGGGCAAGACCCCGCCGCTGGATCACGACACGATCGCCGGCTACGGGTTCGCCGCGATCCTCATGCCGATCTCGATGCTGTTGGCGGCAACCAACGCCATGGTCGAGGTGCTGGCCGAGATCCGAGCCCGACGGACACCCGCCGGACTCGCCGATCGGCTGCCCGCCTTCACCGAGTTCACCGACCTGATCGGACTCCCCGAGATCGTGGCGCTCCAGGAACGCTTCGCCGAGCCGATCTGAAGGTTGCCCCGCCCCGCCGGGATCGAACGGTCGGACGCCCCTCTTCACACTCAACCTGAAGACACTGAACACTCAACCTGAAGACACTGAACACTCAACCTGAAGACACTGAACCTGAAGGTGGGAACGACTCGGTCTACGATCGGCAGGCCGAACGATGGAGGGTTCACCAGTCATGGGTCTGATCAGCAAGCTTCGTAACGAGCTCGTCGACATCATCGAGTACCTCGATGACTCACGAACCACGTTGGCGTGGCGTTTCCCCCGCTACCAGAACGAGATCAAGAACGGCGCGCAGCTGATCGTTCGCGAGGGCCAGCGGGCGGTGTTCGTCTACCGCGGGGCACTGGCCGACCAGTTCGAGCCCGGTCACTACGAGCTCACGTCCGAGAACCTGCCGATGCTGAGCACCCTGCAGGGCTGGAAGTACGGCTTCGACAGCCCGTTCCGGAGCGAGGTCTACTTCATCAACACCAAGATCACCGAGGTCCGCTGGGGTACGCCCGCTCCGGTCGTGATCCGTGACCCCGACTTCGAGATGGTCGAGGTGCGGGCCAACGGCCTGTGCCAGGTCCGAGTCGACGACACCGCGATCTTCCTCCGTGAGGTGATCGGGACCGACAGCCACGTCAGCGCCGAGGAGATCACCGAACTGCTGCGCCAGGTGATCGTGAGCGCCTTCGGCGACATGATCGTCGAGACCGGCCTCGGCATCATGGACCTCCAGGGCAAGAAACGCGAGGTGTCGTGACAAGCTCCGGGACTACGTCGCCGAGCGGGTCGACGACGAGTTCGGTCTGGCCATCCCGGCCATCGACATGAACCTCACGCTGCCCGAAGAGATTCGCGACGCCATCACCCGGGGCACGGCCAAGGGCCGAGAGGAGCGCTCGTTCCTCAACCAGGTCGACGATCTCGACCGCTACACGCAGGCCAAGGCGGCCGACGCCATGATCGCCGCGGCCAACAACCCCGGCGGTGGCGGAGCCATGGGCGAGATGATGGGCATGGGGATGGGAATGGCGATGGCCAACCAGATGGCCCAGACCTTCAACCAACCCCAGGCGCAACCTCAACAGACGACCGCCGCCGCCCCGCCACCCCTGCCCACCCAGGCCACGTATCACGTTGCGCTCAATGGTCAGCAGGCCGGTCCCTTCACGATCGAACAGATGCAGGCCGGCCTGGCCAACGGTCAGATGCAGCCCACCGACATGGTCTGGACCGCCGGCATGGCCGGCTGGGCCCCGGCCAACACCGTTCCGGCGCTCGCTCCCCTCTTCGCCGTGCCCCCGCCGCTGCCCCAGGACCCGCCGCCGATGCCCCCACCGGCGCAGTCAGGGGGGTCGAGGTCATGGAGGGAACCACGCCCCCACCCGACAACAACCCGCCGCCGATCCCCCAGGTGGGCAACCCGGCCCCGACAGCACCCAACCCGCAGCACCCAACCCACTCGCTCCCAGCCCGACAGCACCCGACCCGAGCGCTCCCGCCCGTTCGCTCAACGACGAGCGCCACGACATCGAGACTCGACCCTGCCGGGCCTGCAACGGGCAGCTCGTGTTCGACATCGAGGCCCAGAAACTGCGCTGCCCGCACTGCGGTTCGATCGAGGAGATCGTCCACGCCGACGATGCCGTCGTCGAGGAGCGTTCCTACGCCGTCGGGCTCCTGGCCGCCCAGCGGGGCACGGGCAGCCGTATGCAAGCGGCCGAGGGCGAAAAGGAGATCGTCTGCCAGTACTGCGGGGGTCGGACAACCTTCGTCGGCACCCTGACCGCAACCAAGTGTCCGTACTGCGCCACGCCCATCCAGCGCACCGACGTCCACGATGCCCCCGATCGTCTCGCCGTCGACGGCGTCCTGCCGTTCCAGGTGTCCGACAAGCAGGCAGCCGAGATCCTCGAGAAATGGATCGACAAGCGCTGGTTCGCCCCGAACGAGTTCAAGAAGTATTCAACGGCCGGGTCGTTCGAGAGTGTGTATTCGGCCTATTTCACCTTCGATGCCGACGCCACGACCGACTACACCGGCGAACGGGGTGAGAACCGGGTCCGCACCGTACGGGAGGGCAACGAGACCAAGACCGTGATCGAGACCGACTGGTACCGGGCATCGGGCCGGGTGTTCAACTCGTTCGACGACATCGCGATCCTCGGGAACACCGGTTTCGACCCTCGCTACGTCAACAAGCTCGAACCCTGGCCGACCCACGGGCTCCAGCCCTTCAGCCCCGACTACATGGCCGGTCACCTCGCCAAGACCTACGACCGCGAACTCGAGGACTGCTTCGACGAGGCCCGTCGCGGCATGGAATCGACGATCGATCAGTCGATCCGGTCCGACATCGGCGGCGACCAGCAGCGCATCCACCACAAGTCGACACAGATCTCCAACCTCACCTACAAGCACGTCCTCCTGCCCATCTGGCTCCTGACCGTGCTCTACGAGGGCCAACCCTGGCAGGTGTTCATCAACGGGGCGACGGGCGAGATCCACGGCGAACGCCCGTGGAGCAAGCCCAAGATCATCGCCGCGGTCGTCGCGGTCATCCTGGTCATCGTCGTCGTGCTCCTGATTCGATCGGCAACGCGCTGATGAGCGCCATCCTCGTCCTCGCCGCGGTGTTGGGGGCACTCGTGACCGTCACCGTCGTGGCTGCGATCACCATCGGTCAGGCAGCCAAGAAGAAGAACGAGACGGTGCCGGGCACGGCGTCGATCGTGCCCGACAACTGGTTCGGGTCGCACGAACCAGAGGCCCGCCTGCATCGTCGGGTCCAGGCGGCGCTCGAGGGGATCAGGGCCAGTGTCGGAGACGATCTCACGCTGCTCGAGACCACGCTGGCGGCCGAACGCCAAGCCCTGCATCTGGCCGAGCAGCTCGTGGCGTGCTCCCACCTCGCCGAACGCCTCAAGCCACCCGTGCTGGCCCAACTCGATGCCTCGGTGTCCAAATTCGAAGACATCGCCGGTCAGGTGGTCGGCCGTACGTCGGGGATCTCGATTCCGGCGTTGTCGAGCGAACTCGACGATCTCGGCCGTCAACTCGAGATCCTGGAACAGGCCCGAGCCGAGGTCGAGGAGATCGATGGCTCGTCGGGGATGCCGGGGACCTCCTCGGGCTGAACCCGCCGGGTCGTCGGAGCCCGGGCCGCGCCGAGACGTCCTGCGCCGAGGTCGGCGCCCCACGTGGCCCCTCAGAGCCAGTCGTCGATGAAGCGTCCGACGACGCCGATCGCCTCGCCGAGGTGCTCGCGTCCGTGGGGTCCGGTGTAGTAATGGGTCGCGCCCTGTACCTCGTGGAGTTCCTTGCGATCGTGGGGCACGGCGGCGAAGAGCCGGTGGGTGTGGCTCGGGGTGCAGGCATCGTCGGCGCTGTTGCCGACCACCAGCACCGGCACGTCGACCCCGGCCGCGGCGATCAGCGCGTCACCGCGAGCGAAGTCGAAGCTCCACTGGCTCAGCCAGCTCCGCAGGGTCGAGAACCGGGCCAGCCCGACCGGCCCGTCGTTGACCAGTCGGGGATCGCCGAGATAGGTGGTGCCGGGAGCACGGTCGGAGGGGTCGACGGTCGGATCCAGCCAGCGGGGATCGGCCATCGTTCCCTGGACGACGAAGGCCCGTTCTGCATGGTCCTCGCCCCGGGATCGCAGAGCCGACAACTCTCCCTCGACCCAGGCCGTGATGCGGCGGTTCCGGGCGACCTGCGCAGCCCGGTACGTGTCGAGGAAGTCGGCCGAGTAGGGCGGTTGGTTCGGGTTGGCCGGATCGTAGAGATTGAGCAACCGATCGCGATCGAAGGGCGTCGACTCATCGGTGATCGAGGCGTCCATCCACTCGGTCAGGGTGCCGTGGCGGGAGATGTGCGCCGCCATCACGAGGAGCAGATCGACCTTCGGCAGGCGCTCGGGCGCCACCTCGTAGGGATCACCGGCGGGCGTGTCGACGATCCCGTTCCCCGCCGTCGCCAACGATTGGTAGTACATCGACAACGAGCCACCGCCCGACCACCCGCACAGCACGACCTGCTCGTAACCGAGGCGTTGCCCGGCGTCGTCGATCACCGCGCCGAGGTCGGCGACGACCTTCTCCATGATCAACGCCGAGTCGGTGCCGCGATAGCGCGGAGTTGGCCCAGATCACGTGGTGACCGGCCCGGGCCAGACCGCCGACGATCGGCAGGTACATACCGCCCCCGGTCGGGTGCATCATGATGACCACCCGATTCGACGGGGTCCCGATGGGCCGAACCAGATGGCAATCGAGGCCGATGATGTTGCCACCGCCGCCGTAGGTGTCGCTGAACGCCGCGTCCTCGCGGTGGACCACCACGTAGGGAAGACGTTCGCACCCGGCCGGCGTCCCCGGCTGCGAGAACGTGTCGCTCATGCGTCGACCGAGACCGGCGGTGTGGCGTAGCTGGCGCTGGCGGTGAGCACGTCGTCGGGGATCGACATCAGCTTCTCGTAGACGTCGGGGGGATAGGCCATGTGGGGCCGGCACGGGTCGATGGGGGGCTGACCAACCGCGCCCCCCGATGCGGTGAACGATTCCGGCCGGGTGTAACGCTCGAGTTCCTCGGGACTGATCCCGGCCCTGGCCACGACGTCGGGATCGATCCACGCCCGGGCGTCGATGGCCTCGGACGAGGTCGCGACCTCGAGCGTCAGGCCTTCGGGCCCGGCGAAGTAGATCGACTGGCAGAGGCCATGATCGATCTGGCCCATCACGTTGATCCCCTTCGAGCGGATCCGGTCTCGCATGCCCAGCAGTTCCTCGACGGTGTCGACGTTGAACGCCAGGTGCTGCATCGTGCCCGGGGCCGAGGCGCCGGCGCCATTCCCGGCATGGGTCACACCGAGCTGGGGCTCGACGTCGTGGTTGGCCGGGATCTCGACGAACGAGATCGAGCACCGGTCGTTCAGGCGGCAGAAGGCGTGCCAGGCTCCTTCGACCCCATGCATCCAGAACAACCCGACCAATTCGGCGCCGAGCACGTCCGAGAAGAACTCGATCTGCGACTTGATGTCGGCGGTGTTGACCGCGAGGTGATGGACTCCGTTGATGCGCACGTTCATCGGCGCATCATGACGCCTCGGAGCGACCGATGTCACGCCCGCCGGCTCCGGATCGGCCCTGAGCTGCCGATACGGTCGTCAGCTTGCGCGCACTCACACCGCCCTCGGCGGCCCTCGCCGGCTCCGATGCCTCGACCCTGTTCGAACGACTCCACCGCATCTGGTGGTCGAGCCCCCGTGCCGACCTGTTGGCCGGGCTCGTGGTGGCCCTGGCCCTGATCCCCGAGGCCATCTCGTTCTCGATCATCGCCGGCGTCGACCCCAAGGTCGGGCTCTACGCCTCGTTCATCATCGCGATCATCACGGCGATCGCCGGTGGCCGCCCGGCGATGATCTCGGCCGCCACGGGTGCCATGGCCCTGGTCATCGTGTCGCTGGTCAAGGACCACGGTGTCGCCTACCTGTTCGCCGCCACCATCCTGGCCGGGATCATCCAGATCACCTTTGGCGTTCTCGGGTTCGGACGACTGATGCGCTTCGTTCCCCGCACCGTGATGATCGGCTTCGTCAACTCGCTGGCGATCCTCATCTTCCTGGCCCAGATCGAGCACTTCTGGAACATCAGCACCTCGGTCTACGTCATGGTGGCGTTGGGGATCCTGATCATCGTCGGGCTTCCCCGGATCACCAGGGCCATCCCGGCCCCGCTGGTCGCGATCGCGGTCATCGGTTTCGGCGGTCGGGCCCTCGGGGTCGAGGTTCCGACCGTCGGTGACATGGGGGCGCTTCCCGATTCACTCCCTCTGTTCTCCCTGCCCGACGTGCCGTTCTCGCTCGACACACTCCGGATCATCGCTCCGTACTCGTTCACGCTCGCGTTCGTGGGGCTCCTCGAGTCGTTGCTGACCGCCCAGCTGATCGACGACATCACCGACACCCGCTCCGACAAGGACCGCGAGTCACGTGGTCAGGGCATCGCCAACGTCGTGACCGGCTTCTTCGGCGGCATGGCCGGCTGCGCCATGATCGGCCAGTCGATGATCAACGTGCACAATGGCGGGCGCAGCCGGCTCTCGTCACTGTCGGCCGGTGTGTTCCTCATGCTCGGCATTCTCCTGGCCGGAGACCTGGTCGCCGCCATCCCGATGGCCGCGCTGGTCTCGGTCATGATCCTCGTCGCGGTCGGGACCTTCGACTGGAGCAGCATCTCGATCGACCAACTCCGGCGCACGCCCCGGACCGAGACGGCCGTGATGGCCGTCACGGTGGCGATCGTGGTCGCCACGCACAACCTCGCTCTCGGTGTTGCCGGCGGCGTGCTGCTCGCGGCCATCATCTTCGCCCGTCACGTCGCCCACCTCGCCGAGGTGACCAGCGTGATCGACCCCACCGACGGTCGTACCCGCATCTACCACGTGACGGGTGCCCTCTTCTTCGCCTCGACCAACGAATTGCTCCACCTGTTCGACTACACCGACGACATCACCCACGCCGTGATCGATCTCAACGAGGCCCACATCTGGGACACCTCGGCCGTCGCCGCGCTCGATGCCGTCGTCGCCAAGTTCGCGGCACATGGCATCGAAGCCCGCCTGGTCGGCCTGAACGCCCCCAGCGCCGATCTCCACGGTCGGGTGACGGGCTCCCTCTCGTCACACTGAGTTCCCCGTGACACCGGGTTCCCGTGACACCGGGTTCCCCGTGACACCGGGTTCCCCGTGACACTGAGCTTCCCGTGACACGGGGACTCTTGCTCGGGAGCTCGCCGCCCGGAACTCGCCGCCGGAACGGGGTCGGCACGGATCAGATCCGTTCGACCCGCCAGAGCGCCGCTTCCTCGACCCCGAAGAACACGACCTCGGCTCCCTGCGCGGTCCGCAGCCGGTCGACCGGTGGATCTCCCGATCCGTCACGGGTGAGTCGCAGCCGGGTCGTCGCCGGTTCGACGCCGTACAGCGCGGTGCCGTTGGTCGACACGAAGGCCTCGAGGCGATCGAGTGCCCCGGCCCGGTGGAACACCTCGGCAACCACCTCGATGCCGTACGGGGCGTTGAAGACACCGGCTGCCGCCTTCGGGCCGTACTTCGCCGTGGTCGGGTGCGGGGCCGAGTCGGTGCCGAACACGAAGTCGGTCGAGTCGCCCGTGACGGCCGAGACCAGTGCTCGGCGGTCGTCAGGTGAATTGATGATGGGCTTGCAGTACAGGTCGGGCCGGAGGCCATCGGCCAGCAGGTCACCACGATGTCGGCCGAGGTGATGCGGGGTGACGGTGGCGGCAACCGACGGATGGGCGGAGACGAAGTCGACCCCGGCCGCAGTCGACACGTGCTCGAGCGTGATCCCCAGTCCGGGCCGAGCCGCGCACAGGGACGCGAGCTCGTCCTCGAGGAAGGCGGCTTCTCGGTCGAAGACGTCGACGTCGGGGCGGGTCGACTCGGCGTGGACGAGAAGGCGGAGGCCGAGCTCCTCGAGCACGTCGTAGAGGTCCCCGAACGACGAGAGTCCACCGCTGGCCTGATCGGCATTGGTCGTGGCCCCGGCCGGGTAGAACTTCACCGCTTTGATGAGGCCCTCGTCGGCGCCGGCCCGTAGGTCTGCGGGATCGACCTCGGACGACGCGAACAGCGTGAGCAACGGTCGGAAATCGGGCGCATCGGCAGGCACGTGGCGCAGGATCTCGTCGTGATAGGCCCGGGCCCGAGCCAGCGACGTGATCGGCGGCCGGAGGTTCGGCATCACCATCGCGTGGCGGGATCGGGCCGCCGAGTAGCCGACCACGGAGGCGAGCAGATCGTCGTCGCGCAGATGGACGTGCCAGTCGTCGGGCAGCGGTATCTCGATCGACGGGATGCCGGTCACGACACCACCGCGGCGATCGGTGCGGTCGGGGTCCGGTTGGCCTGACCCCGCACGATCACGGCCAGTGAGAGGAGCACCAGCGCCATCCCGACGATCTGCAGCAAGCCGAGCGGTTCGTCGAGCAGCAGCCACGCCAGTCCGGACGATGCCACCGGGATCAGCAGGGTGAATGTGGAGCCGACCCACAGCGGGATCCGGACCAACGACCAGTTCATCAGGGAATGGCCGACGACGCCGGCGACCCCGGTCATCAACAGCAGCAGAACCAGATCGCGGCTCGACGGCATCGACAGGTCCTGGCCGAACCCGACCGCCAACGGCAGGTTGATGGCGGCAGCCCAGGCCGCGGTACCGGCGGTGAACTCGGTCGAGGTCATCGAGGACTTCGACTGCTTCGAGGCGATGAAGTAGGCGGACCACGACACGAGGGCACCGACGGCCAGGAGGTCGCCGCGCAGATCGGAGGTTGCGTCGCCGTTCGACGAGACCACCACCCCGACCACGCCGACGAGGGCCACGATCGACCAGAGCGCATCGCGGGCACGGATCTGCTCGCCGAAGAACCGGGCCGCGACGACGCCGACCAGGATGGGTTGCAGCGAACCGATCAGCGTTGCGTTGATGACGCTCGTGAGCTTGATGGCCGAGAAGAAGAGTGCGACATCGAGCCCGAGGGCGAGACCCCCGAACGCCGATCGGCGGATGACGTCGAGCCGGAACGAGCCGCCCCGAGCCCGCATCCAGATCGCCAGCACCAGGAAGTACAGGGTGAAGCGATAGACCGCGATGGCGAGACCGCCCATGTCCATGGCCTTGGCGATGACCGTGGAGGACCCCCAGGCGGTGACGGCGAGCGCGGCGCCGATGAGGCCCCGGGTCGTGCCGTCGTCGGCGGGGGCGCTGCGCACCAGGGTCTCGGTCACGTTGGGACGCTATTGCGCTGGGGCCGGGCCCTCCAACTTCATCGGCGATGAGCCTTCGGCCACGTGTCGCCGACCCGGTAGCCCGTCGGCCAGGGATCGTCGGGATCGAGGAGATGCTGATGGATCCCGGTGATCCAGGCCCGACCGGTGATGGCGGGCACGATGGCCGCCGTCGTCGTGCCGTCGGGGGCGACCAGCGCGGTGTCGGCCCGGATCTCGCCGACGAACGTCGAGCCGATGACCGAGGCCATCTCGAGCCGGTCCCCCACCGACATCAACGCCCGGGCCCGGAGGACGGCCAGACGGGCCGACACGCCGGTCCCGGTCGGTGACCGATCGAGCTTGCCCGGGTCGATCACGACCGTGTTGCGCATCCGCGCCGTCCGGACCCCGGTGGTGGGATCGGTGGCGAACTGCGGCTCGGTGGCGATCTGGCAGAACGAGATGTGTCGCCAATCCGGGTTCGTCGGATGGTGGAACCCGAGCTGTTCGTTGGCAGCGGCGGTGATCCGCGTCCCCAGACCGGCCAGGTCGGCGGCCTCGTCGGGTTGCACGGCAACACCCAGATCGGCGGCGTCGACCATCACGAAGCTGTCCCCGCCGAACGCGGTGTCGACCCGCAACCGGCCGATCCCCTCGACCTCGAGCGCCACGTCGAGGCGGGCGGCGAAGGACGCCACGTTCGTGACGGTGATGCGCTCGGCCTTGCCGTTTCGACACTCGGCCGTCACCTCCACCAGGCCCCCCGGGGCCTCGAGCACCAGCGTGGTGAGCGGCTCGGTCATCTCGACGATGCCCGAGTCGAGCAGCACGGTGGCCACACAGATCGAGTTCGAACCCGACATCGGCGGCGTGTGTTCGGGCTCCATGATGATGAAGCCGTGGGAGGCCCGGGGGTCGATCGGCGGCACCAGCAGGTTCACGTGGCGGAACACACCACCCCGGGGTTCGTTCAGCACGAACCGGCGCAGTCGGTCGTCGGCGGCGATCCAGCGCGACTGCTCCCACAGGGTCGAACCCGGAGGCGGGGCGACACCCCCGACGATGACGTCGCCGACCTCGCCTTCGGCATGGCAACTGATCACGTGGATGGTCCTCGTCGAGCGCACGGCGTCAGCTTGCCACGTTCCCCTCCCCTTCCGATCGGCCTGGTCGGCCTCCCGGGTACCCGTGCCTCCTCTGCACCCGTGCCTCCCGGGTACCCGTGCCTCCTCTGCACCCGTGCCTCCCGGGTACCCGTGCCTCCTCTGCACCCGTGCCTCCCGGGTTCATTGGCGGCCGAGGGCCGGACTGGTGCAGAGTGAGCCCATGACCGAACCGAACACCCCGACCGGAACGGCGACCGGGCTCTCGACGTCGCAGCTTCGTTGGTTGATCGGCGGATTGATGGTCGGACTGTTCCTGTCGTCGACCGAGCAGAGCGTGGTGGCAACCGCGTTGCCGACGCTCGCCGGCGAACTCGGTGGGGCCAACCGGATCGCCTGGGTCGTGTCGGCCTACCTCCTCACCTCGACCATCGTCACCCCGCTGTACGGCAAGATGTCCGACCTGTTCGGCCGACGGATCGTCTACCAGACGTCGATCACCATCTTCATGATCGGCTCCGTCCTGTGCGCGATCTCCCAGAACATGACCCAACTCGTCGCCGCCCGCGCCGTCCAGGGCCTGGGAGGCGGCGGTCTGATGTCGCTGGCGTTCGTCATCGTCGGCGATGTCGTGTCACCCCGGCAACGTGGTCGCTACATCGGGGTGTTCACCGGGGTCTTCACGATCTCGGCGATCACGGGGCCGCTGTGGGGCGGCCTGCTCGTCGACACCGCCGGCTGGCGCTGGGTCTTCTGGGCGGTGGTCCCGATCTCTGCTGCCGCCCTGGTGGTGACCAACAAGGGTCTGCGGCTGCCCTTCGCCACCCGCCAACGTCCGATCGACTGGCTCGGGATCGCTCTGCTCGTCGTGGCCTCCACCGGGCTCATCCTGGTCCCCATCTGGGGTGGCGACACCTACGCCTGGACCTCGTTGCCCCTGCTCGTCACCGCTGCCGTCGGCGTCGTCGGGACCATCGCCTTCCTGTTCCAGGAGCACCGGGCCCCGGAACCGATCATCCCCTTGCGTCTGTTCACCGATCGCACCGTGGTGCTCGTCTTCGCGATGGGCTTCGTGCTGATGGGCGCGCTCCTGTCGGTCACGACGTTCATGCCCCTGTTCCTCCAGATCGCCACCGGGGCGTCGGCCACGCGGAGCGGGCTGCTCCTGACCCCCCAGAGCATCGGCATCTCGCTCATCGCTGCGCTCGGTGGACAGCTCGTCTCCAAGTACGGACGCTACAAGTGGGCGCTGGTGGCCGGACCGGCGATCGCCGTCCTCGCCCTGGCGAGCCTCACCACCATCGGTCCCGACACCACGGCGCTCGACCTGGCCCCCATGCTGTTCGGTCTCGGGATCGGGCTCGGGCTCATCTTCCCGAACCTCACGCTCGCCGTCCAGAACGCCGCTCCGATCGAGGATCTCGGAATCGCCACGTCGACGTCGAACTTCTTCCGCAGCATGGGCGGAGCGTTCGGTGCCGCGATCGCCGGAGCCTTCTTCGCCGCCCGGCTCGACCATGAACTGGTGGCGCGACTCGGCCGCGACCGTCTGGCCGAGCTCGGTGGCGCCGAGGGCCTGATCAAGGAGCCGAAGGTGGTCCGGGACTTCCCGCTCGACCTCCGGACGGCAGCGGTCGAGGCCGTGAGCGACGCCGTCTCGCGTATGTTCTGGTTGGCGATCCCCCTCATGTCCGGCGTCTTCCTGCTCGCACTCTTCGTGCGGGAGATCCCGTTGCGGACCTCGTCGTCGGTCGGCGGTGACGATCGTCCGGCCACGTCGAAGCCGGACACGGTCGCAGGGGCCAGCGCCGGAGGCGTCGACCATGCCGGCCTCTGATCATCGGCTGACCACCGCCGAGATGGCGCGTTTCGTCGCCGACGGTTTCCTGCGTTTCGACGCACTCGTTCCGGCCGACGTCAACGAGGCCGTGCTCGGGGAACTCCCCCGGATCGAGGCGGCCAAGTTCGAGAACTTCGGTCTCCCGGCTGCACCCGGGACCGCTGCTCCCGATCTGCCGGCGACACTCACGCCGCTGTCGCGGTGCTACCCGACCCTCCCCGGCATCCGATCCTTCCTCGATCTCCCGGCCCTTGTCGGCATCGTCACCTCGTTGGTCGGTGACGACCCGATCTTCGATCACGACTTCGTGCATCGGCTCCGGTCCGGGCACGCCCACCGGCAGCACCTTCATCCCGACGCCATCGTCGACAGCCCATCCCCCGACTTCGACATCCAGCTGTTCTACTTTCCGCACGACGTCGCACCGGGCGGCGGGGGGACACGCTTCGTTCCCGGTTCCCACCTCCATCGTGTGCGTTCGACCAGTACGGCCCGCTATCAGCACATCGTCGGTGACCAGTTCTTCTCCGGTCCTGCCGGCACCGTCCTGGTCTTCCACCACGGGCTCTGGCATGCCGGCAGCGACAATCCCGGACCGGTCGACCGCTGGATGTACAAGATCCGGCTCGGTCCGGCGGGGAGCCAGCGCCGTTGCTGGAACACCGACGACTTCGACGAGCGGCACAACGATGCGAGCGACCATGTCTTCGCTCGGAGTTCGTCGGAGTCGGTGGCCGGGATCCTTCGCGCCATGCCGCCCTGGTTGGGAACCGACGAGGCCCGCTTCGTCTTGGCCGAGCGAGCACGACTGTGGCGATACCTCTCGGGCGATCCGGCCTTCGATGCCGACTACTACCTGACCCGACTCGAACGACGGGCAACCGTCACCGCTCCGGCGGTGGTCGCCGACAGCATCGACAGCGGGCGATGAGCGCCCGCCAGCAGGTGCTCCATCTCTGGCTCGCCGCAGCCGCACTCGACACGCCGGTGACAGCCTGGGCGTTCTACGACGGCACCGATGGCACCACCTACCCGCTGCCCGAGGCCGAACCGCCCTATCGCACCGGTGTTGCCGCGCTCCGCGATGGCTGGTTCCTGCTCCAGGCTCCCGGCCCGCTCGATCCCCGCAACGAGTTGGCCGAGACCGGCTGCGAGTTCGTCTTCGTCCGCACCGTCGAGCAGGTCGGCTGACGCCGGCCCGGCCGTGGCTTGGCGACGGTCAGGGGTCGAGACCGACCGGGTCGGCGGCGTCCACCGAACCGGGAGCGTCGACCGACTCGGCGTCGATCCGTGCGGCCCGGGCCTTGCGTGCCGCCCGCACACCCTGCGAAATCGTGCGCCACATGTGATCGTCGCCGATCTCGTCGAGCAGACCGATCGCTTCGAGCACCTGCCGAGCCGGGTGCATGACCCGGACCAGGTACACGTCGAGCCCTCGGCGACGCAGTCGGCGAATCAGCGATCCGAGTTCGTCGGCAGCGGTGACATCGAGCTGATTGGTCGCTTCCAGGTCGATCACCACGGCGAAGGTGTCTGGCCGGGCCTCGACCCGGTCCATCACCAGGGCACTCGCCCGCGCGGCATTCACCCAGAACAGGGGGGCGCTCAGGCGCAGCACGACCACTCCGTCGACGGTTGCCCGTCCAGGGTGCCGCTCGAGCGACCCCCACGCGGCCTTCTCGTGCTTGACCTTGCCCAGGACCTCCACCTCGAGCCGACCCGAGCGGTACACCAGTCCCAGCACGGACAGGGCGACGGCCACCAGGAGACCGGGCAGCACACCGAGCACCAGGACGCCGACCAGTGCCGCCGACGCGGCGATGAAGTCGTTCCGGCGCACATGGCCGTACCGGGCGATCGACTGGAGATCGAGCAGACTCCACACGGCCTGAATGACCACGGCCGACAGCACCGCCCGGGGCAGGGACGAGAGCGACGAGGCGAAGGCCACCAGGACCACGACCACGATCAGCGCCGTCGCCGCCGCCGTGAGCTGGCTCTTGGCCCCCGATTGATCCGCCGTCGCCGTCTTCGACAGACTGCCGGCCACCCCGATGCCACCCGAGAATCCGGCGGCCAGGTTGGCGACACCGGTCGCGATGAACTCCTGATCGGCCTTGATCCGATAGCCGTTGCGCACGGCGTAGAGCCGCCCGGCGCTGAGGCTCTCGGCCAACCCGACCAGGGCCAGGCCGGCGGCACTGGCGACCAGATCACCGTATTGCGAGAACGCCAGATCGGGCATCGAGAGAGCCGGCAGACCGCCGGGCACGGTGCCGATCGTCTCGACTCCCCGTCCGGCGAGATCGGCCTGCCGGGACACGACGATCCCGGCCATCACCACCAGCAGCCCCCAGGGAAGGCGGGGTCGCCAGCGGTTCCCGATGAACAGGATCGCCAACGCCGCGACGCCGATCAGGGCGGTCGGGCGATGGGCGTCGATGACCGCGTCGATGACGCCGCGAACACGATCGAAGCCGGTCCCCCGAGCCCGACCGAGACCGAGCAGGACCGGAGCCTCGCCGATGATGATCGACACCGAGAGCCCGAACACGAACCCCGTGATGATGGGTTTCGACAGGAACTCGGCGATCCAACCGATCCTCAGCATCCCTGCGATCACGAGGAGGAGGCCCGAGACGATGGCCAGCGCCGTCGCGTAGCCGAGCGCTTCGGCCGGGGTCTGCGCCCCGCGGGACGCCACGATGGACCCCGTGAGGACCGACACGGTCGAAACGGGGCCGACGATCAGCTGCGGCGACGAACCGAGCACGGCATACGCGATCAGAGCGAGCGGAATCGCGTACAGCCCGGCCTGGACCGGCACACCGGCGAGCGCGGCGTAGCCGAGCGCCTGGGGCACCATCAGTGCGGTGACCACCAGGGCCGCCGCGAGATCGGTCCGAGGTGAGGGCGACGACAGGCGCCGGACAAGCCGTACTCGCTCCTTGGCGAGGAAGGTCGCAGCGCCGCCGGTCAGGACGTCGGTCGACACCCGAGCCATCCGAATCAGCTCATGGCGTTCAAGTAGGTGCTCAGATCGAAGTAGTCTCGCCAGACCCGGATCTTGCCGTCCTGCATCTCGAACACGCCGGTGCACGGAAGGTCGACCGCCTTGTCTCCGGCCTGGGTGCGATCGAGCCGCTCGGCCACCACGACGTCACCCGATCCGACGATGGTGAGCAGGTCCCACTGCGTGGCCGTCCAGTCGGCGGTGAAAGCCGCGATCATCTGCCGGACATTGTCGCGCCCGGTCACCGGGCCGGTCGGCATGTTGTGGTAGCAGCCGTCCTCGGTGAAGTACGCCGCCAGTTCGTCGGGATCGAGCCCGGACCAGGCGTCGACGAAGGCCGTGATCGTGGCAATATTCTGGGCGGTCTGGTCGGGGTTCTGGGCGGTCTGGTCGGGCGGCTTCGTCATCGGTTCTCCTCGGTCGGGAACCCGAATTGTCGCACACCGCCGGCCCACCGGTGTCCGGACTCGGTCGCCATCATCGTGCGGACCTCGTCGAAATCGCTCGGCTCGACCGCCGCCAATCGGGTCAGTCCGGCCCTGGCCAGTTCGTTGGCGAGCGGACCCTCCTCGGCGGCGGCGAAGAGACGCTCGGCGATCCTCTCGACGACCCGGTCGTCGAGACCGACTCGGGCCACCAGCGGCTGCACGGGCCAGGGACCGAGACGGTCGATCACCCGCAGTCGGGCGACGTCGGGGTCGGCCACCGCACGGGCGCGGCGCACCACCGAATCGATCACCGCGGCGTCGAGCTCGCCGAGCACCAGCCGCTCGAGCGATCGCCGATGACCCCCCGTGAACACCAGCTCGGCGAACGATGCCGGATCGGCTCCCGAGCGGGTGATCGCGTGTCGCAGGGCATGGTGGCCGCTGAGGCTGACCGGATCGTTACAGCCGATTCGGGAGCCGGCCAGCTCGGCGAGCGACCGGGCGGACGAGTCGGCGGCGACGACCAGATCGCCGAAGTAGACGGGACGGTCGCCCGACGCCGGGTCGTCGGGAACCCAGGCCACCCCGACGAGGCGGATCGACGGGTCGCCTGTCGCGAGTCGGGACCGTCGGTGGACGTCGACGAACGAGGTCGAGCAGATCCAGCCGAGGTCATAGCGGCCGTCGGCGAACGGATCCTCGCCCGGCTCGGGTCCGGATCGTTCCCGTTCGAAGGACAGCTCGGCACCGATCACGTGGGCCATGGCCTCGAAGAGCGACTCGGGAAGTCCCGGCGACAGATAGGTCACGGCCTGCACCCGGCCACTCTACGGTGCAGGCATGCCCA
This sequence comes from uncultured Acidimicrobiales bacterium, assembly GCA_963700755.1. Taxonomy (GTDB): domain Bacteria; phylum Actinomycetota; class Acidimicrobiia; order Acidimicrobiales; family SZUA-35; genus JBBQUN01. The sequence continues at coordinate 424,741 of CAVOYW010000007.1, read as the reverse complement.
GAATCGATGGCGTCGACCCACGAGACACCGAGCCCCGGACCAAGGCCGTACTCGAAGCCCAGACGAGGCGGTGGGGCGCACCCCTCGCCAACCATCTGCTGTACGCCCGCCGGCCCACCATCTTCGCCGGTGCCCGCTCGATGTGGTCGGGTCTCGACGCGTCGGGCCTGCTCGATCCCGTGCTCGTTGCCCTCCTCAACCGACGAGTGGCGTCACGGGTCGGGTGCGTGTTCTGACAGGACATCAACGCTGCGGTCGGCAGCGAACTCGGGGCCTCGGCGGCCCAACTCCTCGCTGTGGTCGACGACGTGATCGACGCGTCGTTGTTCGACGAGGCGACGATGGTGGCACTCGCCTACGCCGATGCCATGACACTCGGTGACGTCGACGACGCCCTGTTCCGGCGTGTCGCCGACGCCTACGACGACGATCAGATCGTCGAGTTGACCGAGGTCATCGCATGGGAGAACGCGTCGGCCCGATTCAATCGTGCGCTTCGCGTCGAGTCGCAGCACCTCTGGCACCGATCGTGAGCACCGCACCCAGACCGATCAACGCACTGCCGGTTGCGACCCACGGACGCCAGGAACGGTTCCCGGTCACCGGGAGCACCGGTGCCGCCGCCTTGGTCACCGTCACCGTGGTGGCCGGAACCGTCGTGGTCGTCGGCTGCTCGACCTGTGGGCCGAGCGGTTCGGGCTCGATCGCCGGTGTGGTCGGGGCGGCTGTGGTCGGGGCGGCTGTGGTCGAGGCGGCTGTGGTCGGCGTGGTCGGAGCCGGGGTGGTCGGCGCGGCGGTCGCCGGCGGAGCGGTCGTGACCGGCGTGCACTGGTCGTAGCGAATGGTCACGTCCAGGCCACCGCTGAAGATGCCATCGGGCCCGATCCGCAGGGACACCACCACCTCACCGGACAGGTAGGCCGAGCCGGACTCCGTCGTGGTCTTGTCGGCTGCGCTCTCGATGTCGCTCAACACCAACACCGATTCACCCGACCGCACGATGAGATCGTTGCCCGGATGTACCGATTCCTGGTTCGTGACGCTGGCCTCCCAGGTGCACTGCGGCCCGGCCAGATCCTGGTCGATCGGGACACGACCCAGTTCGACCGTCGACCCGGGCACACCCGTGATGACGGTCCCCGCAGGAAGGGTGAGGTCCTGGGCTCCGACGGTCATGGCCGTCGCCAGCACGAACCCGGCCATCCCGCCCACGCCCATCGCCACGCGCCCGAATCGACCCCTGCGAGCTGATCTACGCATCATGTCCTTTCTCGGCGGACGTCGACGCCCACCGTTCCCAACCATCCACGATCGTCGTGTCCGGCAACGAGAACCAGGGACCTTTGGCCCGCCGGTCCACTCGTGAACACGAAACGCATTCGGCTCTCACTCTGTGTGCGAAAGCCCTGCGCACCGAACCCCCTGCGCACCGAACCCCCTGCGCACCGAACCCCCTGCGTACGACGCCCCTGCCGCGCCGGAACGATAATCGATGGCCCGGGCAGGATCGGGGGGTCTACGCTCGGCCCGGTCCGACCAACCGACCCACCACCGGAGGCGCCCCCATGTTCGTCGTCCCTGTCATCGACCCTGTCGCAAACCCGGTCACCGTCACGGATCTCGTCTCCGTGTCGTCGTCCGTCGGTCGCCAACGCCCCGTCACCTCCGGCCTGCCGTCACCTCCGGCCCTGCCGTCACCTCCGGCCCTGCCGTCACCTCCGGCCCTGCCGTGCCCGCCTGATCGGCCCGAGCCGAACCGCTCGATCCCCGACCGGGGCGACCTCCTGCGACCGATTCCACCGCACCCGTCGAATCCAGGAGTCCATCATGTCGCACGCTCGCCCCCAGGGCGATGAACCATTCGATCCCGTCGCGCCCGAGCCGCCGGCGTGGCTCGTCGAGGAGCCCTACACCGACGACGATCTCGGTGTCCTCCGCACCGGCAAGGAGGCCCAGATCAACGTGATCGAACGCACCGGGCCCGACGGCCGCTCGATCCTGCTGGCCGAGAAGCGCTATCTCCCCCGGTCGGTCTCGACCAAGGGAACGCTCGAAGCCATGGGGGTGCAACGGGCCTCGACCTTCCGCCATGACGTCGCCTATCGGGAGGGCCGCCAATTTCGCAAGTCCCGCGACCGTCGAGCGGTCGAGGCCATGACCGCCCACGGCAAGAAGCTGCTCCAGTCAAGATGGACCGGTCACGAGTCCGAGGTGATGCGCACCCTGTGGAACGCCGGGGTCCGAGTGCCCTACCCGGTGTCGTTCGCCGACGACGTCTTCGTGATGGAATACGTCGGCACGTCGACGGGGGCTGCGCCCCAACTCGGGCGGGTCCGCCTGTCGGCCGAGGATGTCCGGTCGGCTCATCGGCAACTCGTCGACGGTCTTCGCGCGATGGTTCGCGCCGGGTACGCCCACGGGGACCTCTCGGCGTTCAACCTGCTCTGGTGGAAAGCCGAGATCTGGTTCATCGACTTCCCGCAGGCGGTCGATCTCGCCGCCAACCCCCAGGGGCTCGCGTTCCTCCACCGTGACGTGTCGAATCTGTGTAGGTGGTTCGCGAGGCACGGTGTGGAGTCCGACCCCGAGGCGCTGTTCGCCGACCTGCTCGTCGAACTCTGACGACCACTGTCGAATCGTTGAGCACTACGGTTCGGGCATGGAACATCGCGCCCTGGGAACGTTGGACGTCTCGGTCGTCGGCCTCGGCTGCAACAACTTCGGGATGGCCATCGATGCCGACCGGACACGGGCAGTCGTCGACGCGGCCATCGACTCGGGCATCAACTACTTCGACACCGCCGAGTCCTACGGCGGAGGCGAGTCCGAGGTCTTCCTCGGTCGAGCCCTCGAGGGTCGCCGCGACGCGGTGCTGATCGCATCGAAGTGGGGGCACACGGCCGGCCTGGAACCCGGTGAGCGCAATGCCTCACCCGAACGTATCCGCGCTTCGCTCGAGGCCAGCCTGCACCGCCTCGGGACCGATCGGATCGACCACTACCAGCTCCACCGGCCCGATCCCGGCACCCCGGTCGCCGAGACCCTGGGCACCCTGGAAGAGCTCAAGCTCGAGGGCAAGATCCGCGAGATCGGCTGCACGGCCTTCAGTGCGGACCAGCTCGACGAGGTGTACGCCGTCGCGTCGAGCACGGATCTGACGCCCTACCCGAGCGTGCAGAACCACTACAGCCTGCTCACCCGCGACCCCGAGACCGATGGGGTCCTCGACGCCTGCCGCCGCCATGGCATCGCCTTCGTTCCGTTCTTCCCCCTCGAATCGGGACTGCTCACCGGCAAGTACCGCAAGGACCAACCGCTTCCTGCCGGTTCTCGGCTCGAGCGCTGGGGCGACCGGTCGGCCAGGTTCATCGACGACGACAAACTGGCGATCGTCGACCGTCTCACCGAATTCGCCGAGTCGCGGGGTCACACGATGCTCGACCTCGCCTTCGGCTGGTTGGTGTCGAACACGACGGTCGCCAGTGTGATCGCGGGCGCGACGTCGCCGGAACAGGTCCGGGCCAACGTCGCCGCCGCCGGCTGGCGCCTCGACGACGCCGAACGCGCCACCGTGGATCGCATCGTGCGGGAGACCTGACCGGAAACGAGATGGGATTCAGATCGTCTTGGCCGGGCGACCCGGGCCCTCGGCGTATTCGCCGCTCATGTCGCTGTTGAGGTTCGCCCGGGCCATGAGATCGGCCACGATGTCGTACATCTGGTTCGGGTCGTCGGTGTTGTCGGCCCGCGGGCCCTTGTGGAACGACTCGGCGATCGCGATCTCGCCGCCGGCCACCTGGAAAACTCGACCCGTCACGTTCTTCGACTGGGAACTGGCCAACCAGGTGCAGATCGGGGCGATCCACATCGGCGAGCGGGCCTCGCGCTGTTCGTCGGTGATGGGTTCGGTGCGCAGCGGCTCGGTCAAACGGGTGAGCGCGCCCGGGGATATGGCGTTGACCGTCACCCCGTAGCGGGCCAGTTCCTGGGCTGCGATGATCGTGAAGCCTGCGATGCCGATCTTGGCTGCGCCGTAGTTGGTCTGGCCCGGGTTGCCGTAGATGCCCGACACCGACGTGGTGTTGATGATACGGGCGTCGTTGGTCTCGCCGGCCTTGGCCCGTTCCCGCCAGTAGGCCGAGGCCCAGCGGGCCGGAGCGAAGGTTCCCTTGAGGTGGACCTTGATGACGGCGTCCCACTCGGCCTCGGTCATGTTGACGAGCATGCGGTCCCGCAGGATGCCGGCGTTGTTGACGAGCACGTCGAGACCGCCGAACGTCTCGATGGCGGCGTTGATCATCCGCTGGGAGCCCTCCCAGTCCGAGACGTCGTCGTCGTTGGCGATGGCCTGGCCGCCGAAGGCCTCGATCTCCTCGACCACCGACTGGGCAGGTGTCAGATCGACACCCGTGCCATCGGGAGCACCCCCGAGATCGTTGACGACGACCTTGGCGCCGTGGTGGGCCAGCATCAGCGTGTGCTCACGACCGATTCCACGACCGGCACCGGTGACGATCGCGACACGCCCCTCGCAGAGCCGACCCCCTCCTCGTTCGGCTGCGGTGGCGGCGTCGTTCATGGTCATCGGTACGTCCTCCTGGCTCGGACCCGGGTCCCTGGCGGGTGCTGTTCGCATCCTGGCACAGCCCCGACGGACCACCCAAGGTGACGACCCGATTCGACCGCCGGTCGCGGTGGACACCCTCCATCTCGCGGGCCAGACTCCGTCGATGAGCGAACATCCACTCGAGCTGTCGGCCCGCCTCATCGATTCGGGTGTCTCCGACACCCCACCCAACCGCATCACGCAGGAACTGAGCGAGTTGGCCGATGGGGTTGCGCTCGTCGAGTCGTTCAGCCACGTGGTCGTACTCGACACACCCGACGGTCTCGTCACCTTCGACGCCAGTGCCGCTCACTCGGGTCCCGGGGTGGTCGAGTCGATTCGGCGCTGGTCGAAGGCGCCGGTTCACACCATCGTGTACACCCACGGCCATCTCGACCACGTCGGCGGCAGTCGGGCCTTCGCCGCCGATGCCGAACGACTCGAACGACCGATTCCGAGGGTGATCGGCCAGGAACGGGTCATTCCGCGATTCGACCGCTACGACAAGACCGCCGGCTACAACAAGGTCATCAACCAGCGCCAGTTCGGCGGGGCGCCGAAGGCCACCACGCAGCAGCGCGACGACTCCCAGCGTTTCCTTCCCCGAGGCACGCTGCGACCCGACACGACGTACCGCGATCATCTCCGCGACTCGGTGGGTGGCGTCGACCTCGAGTTCCATCACTGTCTCGGCGAGACCGACGACCACACCTGGACCTGGATTCCGTCCAAGCGCATGATCTCGGCCGGGGATCAGTTCATCTGGAACTTCCCGAACTGCGGGAACCCACAGAAGGTCCAGCGCTATCCCGTCGAGTGGGCCCAGTCCCTGCGTGACATGGCCGCCATGAACGCCGAACTGTTCGTACCCGCTCACGGATTGCCCATCGCCGGCGTCGAGCGGATCAGGTCCTGCCTCACCACCGTGGCCGACACCCTCGACACCCTGACGGGTCAGGTCATCGACGCGATGAACTCCGGCGCCGTCCTCGACGACATCGTCAACAGCGTCTCGGTGCCACCCGAGACGCTCGCCCTGCCCTACCTCCGACCGCTCTACGACGAACCCGAGTTCGTGATCCGCAACATCTGGCGGCTCTACGGAGGTTGGTGGGACGGCAACCCGGCTCGGCTCAAGCCGGCAGCGGATTCCGCCATCGGCGCCGAGGTCGCGGCGCTGGCCGGCGGCGTCGATGTCCTGATCGACCGGGCCCTGGAGCTGTCGTCCGCCGGCGATCACCGACTGGCCTGTCAGGTGATCGAATACGCCGCGGCCGCCGACCCCGAATCCCGGGCGGTCCACGAGGCCCGCTCGACCATCTACACCGCCCGTCGGGCCATCGAGACCTCGCTCATGGCAAAGGGCATCTACCGCTCGGCTTCGGCCGAGTCCGACATCGTCGTCACCGGTGAGACACCGCCGCTGAAGATGGTGCTGGCCATCGGCGAGTGACCGACTCGCTCGGGCTCGGCCCGCTCTTCGCCACCGCCCGGGAGCCGGTGCCGCTCGACCAGATCGCGGCCCGGATCGCTCGACTCGACGACGATTCGCCGCCGGTCGATGAGATCATCGGGATGCTCGACCGAATGATCGACGACGAATGCGACGGTGTCGACGAGGTCGACGAGCTGATGACGCTCGTTTTCGGCACCCTCGGGTTCCGGGGCAACAGCCAGCAGTACCACGACCCGGCGAACTCCTATCTGCATCGCGTGCTCGAGCGTCGCCTCGGGATCCCGATCTCGCTCTCGGTCGTGGTGATCGAGATCGGGCGCCGACTCGGAATCGACCTGATGCCCGTCGGAATGCCCGGGCACTTCCTCGTCGCCACGGGCGGAACCGAGCCGTGTTGGTTCGATCCCATGGCCGGTGGACGGCGCCTCCCCGAACCCGAGGCTCGGGCGTTCTTCTCCGCGCTCATGCCCGGACAGGTCTTCCACCCCAGCTTCCTGTTTCCCATCGAACCCGATGCCGTTGCGATGCGCATGCTGAACAACCTCCGGGCCATCGCCCAACAGCGGGGCCAGCTCGGCCGGGTGGCCCGGATCCTCGGCACCCAGATCGAGCTGCCGAACGCCCCCCTGTCGCTCCACGTCGACGTCGCCCGGTTGGCCGCGAGCCGGGGCGACTACCCCGAGGCGATCCGGGCATTCGAGCGACTGGCCACACTCGACGAGGCGAAGGCCCAGCGCTACCGAGCCGCAGCCCGACGCCTCGAGGCCAACTTCAACTAGGAGCGCTCCGACGAGGGTCGCCGTCGCCGCGTCTTCGCCACCCCGGTCGACCGCAGGCCGGCAGCCACCGGTCAGGCGAGGTCGAACAGCCGCTCGGTCTCGGTCACGCCGGCGGCCACGGCGGCGTCGACGAGCTGGCGCAACGTCGTGTCGTCGACCGGGATGCCCGCGGCTCGCGTGGCGCGGGCGCGTCGCTCCGGCTCCCCGGGCATCAGGACCTCGTCGAAGCCGTCACGGGGAGCCGAGGAGGCGATCCAGTCGAGGAGCCGGTCGGTCTCGGCCAGCAGATGATCATGGCCGGCATCGACCGCCTTCGGATCGATCGCGATCGTGACCATCGAGTTGTAGACCCGGGGCGGTCCATCCTGATCCCGCATGGTGAGGCCGCCCAGCAGTGCTGCGCCGACCAGTTCGCACATGATGGCGAGACCGGAGCCCTTGTGATCGCCCATGGCCACCAGGGCGCCTCGGGCGTCGTCGCCGATCACCTGTCTCGGATCGTCGCTCAGGCGACCGTCCCCGTCGACGATGCTGCCGAACGGGACGGTTTCGCCCTTGTTGAGGGCCACTCGGGCCTTCCCCAGCGCGATCGTCGACGTTGCCATGTCGAGCAGGGCGGCCGTCTCGCCGTTGGGACCCGGGATGCCGATGCAGAACGGGTTCGTCCCGAGGCGGGCCTGGGCCCCGGCGTAGGGCGCCACCGCCGGACCGTGACCGGCCACGTTGACCAGATGGATCGAAACGAGCCCGGCGGCGGCGCACTGCTCGGCCCAGTGGCCGATCCGTCCGATGTGGAAGCTGTTGCGCAGCCCGACCAGGGCGATGCCATGGACCCCGGCCCGGTCGATGGCCTGTTCCATGGCCTCGAAACCCATCACCTGTCCGAACCCGGCACACCCATCGAGCACCACCAGGGGCCCGGCATCGGTGACGACCTCGACATGACGGTTCGGATGGAGTTCTCCGGCCAGCGCCATCGTCACGTAGGTCGGCATCATGCCGACACCGTGTGAATCGTGACCGGCGAGATTGGCACCGACCAGTTGGTCGGCGACGAGACGGGACTCGGTGTCGTCGCTTCCCAGCGCAGCGCAGACCCGCCGGGTGTAGCGATGGAGCTGATCGGCGATGAACATCGGCATGACCTGGGGTCTACTACACCGGTCGGCTGCACGGCCACCGGTGACGAGATCGACGCGGCCACCAGCTCGCCGACTCCGGACCGAGGGCGGATCAGGACATGACGCGGGAGAACAACCGCTCGGCGTGCGGTGGGACCCCGACGAAGTGGATGTCGAGACCCGAGGTGGTGCGAGCGTCCGCGGCCAGGTCGGCCAGCTCGAAGGCGGCGGTGATGTCGAGCCGCCCGATGCCACTGAGCACGATCTCCACCCGGTCGACCTCGGGATGATCGGCGATCAGCGAGAGGATCCGTTCCGAGATCCGGTTGATCGAGCCGAACCAGAGGACCCCATGGGGCACGATCGTGAGGGTCGAACCGTCGGCCTCCGCGTCGACCGAGACATCGAGTTCGCGCCACAGATGGATACCGATCGACAGCACGATCCCGGCGATGATGCCCAGGTCGATCCTCGGGTCCAGCGCCAGGGTGGCGGTCATCGTCGCCGCCGCCGCTGCGGTCTGGGGTCGACTCCACGACCACATGGCACGGATCTGCGAGAACTGCACCAGCGAGATGACGGCGCTCACCACCACCGCGGCCAGGGCGGACTTGGGCATGGTCGAGAACACGTCGGCGAAGGGAAGCAGGGCCAACATGGCCATACCGGTGATCGCCCCCGACCACCGGGTCCGGGCTCCGGCCCGATGGTTCAACGACGAGCGACCGAACGAACCACCGACCGGGTAGGCCCCGATGGCTCCCGCCGCCAGGTTCGCCACGCCCTGACTGATGAATTCCTGATTCGCGCTCCACCGCTGGCGTTCGGCCGCCGCGTAGGTGCGAGCGATCGACGAGGGCTCCGCGAAACCGATCAGGGCGATGACCAGAGCCGGTACCAGCAGTGATCCCACCGATCCGAAGGGCAGGTCGCTCACCAGCGACAGGCCGCCGGTGGGGATGTCTCCGACCCGCGCCACATCGAGATCGAACACCTCGGCGATCAGCCAACTGATCCCGACGCCCACCAACACGGTCGGGAACAGGGCATGCACGCGACGCAGGACGATGATGAGGGCGAACGTCGACACGGCCAGCCCGGCCGACGCCAGATTCCACGCGTCGGGATGCGACACGGCGTCGAAGGCACGAACCGTCACCCGGGACGAATCGGTGGACACCCCCACGATGGTCGGGAGCTGGGACCCGACGATCAGGAGGCCGGCGCCGGTGGTGAAGCCGGTGAGCACCGGTTGGCTGACGAAGTACGCGGCGATGCCGAGACGCAGGGCCCCGAAGGCCACGCGGGAGACCCCGACCATCAGGGCCAGGAGCGCCCCCAGGGCCACGTAGTCGTCGGTCTGGGCCACCGCCAACGGCGCCAGCGCCCCCGCGACCAGCAGCGACGACAGCGCCGTCGGACCGGTCTGGAGGTAGGGCGACGAGACGAAGAACGCCGCAGCGATCGCCGGCAGGGTCCCGGCCAGGAGCCCGACGTGACCGGGCATCCCGGCCAGCTCGGCGTAGGCCAGACCCTGGGGCACCAGGGCCAGCACCACACTCAGACCGGCGATCAGGTCGCCCCACTCGGGGCGAAACGGTCGGAAGCGGTCGAGCACCCGGCGAGTGTAGGACACGTGCCGGTGACGGCCGGCGGACGCCGCCCCATCGGCGGGGCTACGGGGACCGTCTACGGGGACGGGTTGCGGCGACGGGTCGGGCCCAGGGCCACGGTGGGGCCGTCGCCGGCCCCGCCGTGCGTTCCGCCGCCACGAGAGCTGTCGCATTCGTTCCCGCTCGAGCAGGTGCCGCAGGCTCCGTCGGGGCAGCCGAATCCGATCCGGTCGACCGTCAGCTCGCCGACCCGCTGGAGCTGCTCGGTGATGGCTTCGACCATGCCCCGGGGCAATCCGGTGAGGCGAGTGATGGCGTCGACATTGCTGGCGCCGGCGGCAACGGCCGTCTTCACCGCGGTGGCCGGGCCGGTCACGACAGGAACCGCCCGACCTGGAAGACCAGCACTGCCGCCGTCCAGGCGCTGACCAGATTGATGGCCACCGACCCCAGGGTCCAGCGCAGCCCGATCTCTCGCTTCTGGGCGGCCAGGGTGGCGACACACGGCGTGTAAGCCAGCAGGAAGACCATGAACGCCAGTACCGCGGCGTTGGTGTTCCCACCCGAGGTGCGCTCGAAGTCGGCTCGGAGCATGGGACCCAGCGTGCCCGGCTGGTCATCGGCCACCGGCTCGGTGGTCTGATAGCTCTGGGCCCACGTGGAGATCACGGCCTCCTTGGCCACGAAGCCGGTGATCAGGGCGGCCGAGGTGTGCCAATCGTCGAAGCCTGCCGGCGCGAAGACCGGCGTGATCGCCGCCGACACCTCGCCGTAGAGGCTGTTGCGGGTGTCCACCTCGGCAAAGCTCCCGTCGCGTACCGGAATGGCGCTGAGCAACCACACGGCGGCCACGGTGACCACGATGATGCCGCCCGCCGTCTGGAGGAAACCCTTGAGCCGGACCCAGGTCAGCCCGACGATCATGGCCGGAAACGGAGCCTGGTAGCGGGGCAGGTCGATGAACAGGGGATCGTCGGGAAGCGCCCGGATGGCCGTGGCCTTCAGGATCAACCCGATGACGACCACGAACAGGATCGAGACGACGTACATCGCGAACACGACGGTCCCGGCGGCACCGCCGAAGAACGTCGTGGCAACGAGGACGTACACGCTCAGCCGGGCGCTGCAGCTGGTGTAGGGGACGACGAGGGACACCAGGAGCCGCTGTCGGGCGTCGGGGAGGACCCGAGCGGCGCTGATGGCGGGCACGTTGCAGCCGAAACCGACGACCAGCGGGAGGAACGCCCGCCCCGGGAGTCCGATCAGGCGCATGAGCCGATCGGTCACCACCGCCCCTCGGGCCAGGTAGCCCGAGTTCTCGAGCACCGCCAGGCAGAGGAACATCAGGGCCATCACCGGCACGAAGGTGAGCAGCATGCCCACCCCGGCGATCAGGCCATCGATGACGAAGTCGGCGACCACATTGGCGCCGAGCACGGTGCGGGCGGCGTCGGACACCGGCCCCGACACCAGCCGGTCGAGTCCGTCCTGCATCGGGGCCGCGACGGTCGTGGTGACCTGGAAGACCAGCCACATGACGGCGAGGAACAGGAGGGGCCCGCTGACCGGGGCCAGGGCGACCCGGTCGATCGTCTCGGTCAGGGTCGAGCGGGTCGAGCCGTGGCTGTTCGATCGATCAGCGACCTCGGCCACCCAATCGAATCGCTCGTCGAGGCGGGCGAGCTCGTTGCCCGGCTTCGGTTCGGCCCCGAGTACCTGGTCCGCCTCGCCGACTGCGGTGGCACGCGGTTCGGGTCGGGGTCGTGTCAGTTCGTCGACGATCGCCCGGCCCAATTCGTCGATGCCGCGGGAGCGACGGCCGTCGACGGGCACGACGGTGGTTCCCGACGCCGCGGCCAGCTCGGCGATGTCGAGCTCGATCCCGGCCGAGTTGGCGAGGTCGAGCATCGACACCGCGAGGACGATGCGGAGCGGGAGCTCGCGGAGCTGGGCCACCAGGTAGAGGCTGCGGGTCAGGTTGGGGGCATCGACCACCACGACCACGACGTCGGGGAGCTCATCAGTCCCCCGGCCCACGATGAGGTCACGGGTGAGTTCTTCGTCGGGTGAGGACGGGTCGAGGCTGTAGGCGCCGGGCAGGTCGAGCACGGCGACGTCGTGGCCCGGCAGCCGGCCCCGTCCGACCTCGACGGTCGTGCCCGGCCAGTTCCCCACCGACCGCTTCGAACCCGTGAGCGCGTTGAACAGGCTGGACTTGCCGACGTTGGGGTTCCCGACGAGGGCAACCACGGCTCGACCGGGATCGATCGGCCCGTCGGCGTCCTGGTGGCACGCGGCGCCGAGGCCGGGGCGACGAACACGGTCGGACGTGGTCAACGCAGGACCGGCGCTTCCAGGTGCACGGCCCGCAAGGCTGCACGATCGAGCGCCAGACGGGCATTGCCGACCCGGACGACCCGGCCGCCTCCGGAGCAGCGCTGCACGCACGACACGTGGACTCCGGGCCGGATGCCGAGTTCGGCCAGCCGCGTCCGGACACCATCACCGGCGACCACCTCGGAAACGGGGGCGATGACGCCCATCGGCAGATCGGCCAGGTGCACGGTGCCAGCATAGCCAGCTCAGAAGAGCACCGTCCGCCAGATGTTAGGAAGGACTAACATCCGGCCGACGCGTCACGGTTCGACGATGGCGAATCCGGACTCGAACACCTCGAGATTGCCGAACACGGTGAGCAAGGCGGCCGGATCCCCGTCGAGCACGATCGCCCCCGATTCGACCTCGGCCATGAACGTCGTTGCCCCGCCCATGATGTCACCCATGGTCGACTTGGCCAACGAGACCGTCACGGTGGCGGCCGGATCGTGGCGCCCGGCCACATGGTGCAGTGCCTGATGCTCCAGACACGAGCACCCACTGCTGATCGATGTCGGTGAACGTCCAGTTGATCACCGCGGTCTGCCCGACGACGTGCTCGTCCTGGAGCCGAATGGCCATGGCGTCGAACATGAGGTCGACCGTCAATGCGTCGACCAGGTGTCGGCGCATCATCGGCCGGCTTCGTGGTGGGCCTTTTCGCAGCTCCTGGGCCGCGGTGAGATACGAGTTGCGCCACGTGGCCGATTCGCATTGATAGCCGAGCTGCTCGTAGGCATCCGCCTGGAGTTCGCGTCCCTCGACGTTGGTCGGGTCGGCGAAGACGAGATGATTGACCACCTCGACGACCCAGCGGTAGTCGCCGGCATCGAAGGCCGAACGGGCGGCGTCGAGCAGTGCGTCGGCACCCCCGGCCAGTTCGACGTAGCGTCGGCCCGCTTCCACCGGCGGATGGGGCCACAAGTGGGCCGGGTTGCCGTCGTACCAACTCAGATAGCGCTGGTAGACGGCCTTGACGTTGTGGACCAGCGATCCGTAGTAGCCCCGGGTGTGGCCCTGGGCCAGGAACACGTCGGGCAGTTCGAGGTCTTCGGCGATCTCGAGCGGGGTCATCCCCCGGTTGGCCCTTCGCATGGTCTGGTCGTGAATCCACCGGTAGAGATCGCGCTGCCGGCGCAGGAATCCGTCCACGTCGTCGGTGCCCCACCGGGGCCAGTGGTGGCTGGCGAACATCAGGACCGAATCGGCGCCCGAAGAGCTCGATGGCCTCGTTGATGTACTTCGACCACGCCAACGAATCGCGCACCTGAGCGCCCCGCAGAGGCACCAGGTTGTGCATGTTGTGCGAGCAGTTCTCGGCCATGCACAGCCACCCGTGGTCGGGGAAGAAGAAGTTCATCTCGGCCGGGGCCTCGGACTCGGGGGTGTTCTGGAAGATGATCCGCACCCCATCGACGACGAGTTCCTGGCCGGTCTCGGTGATCTCCTCGGTGGGGGCCAGCAGGCCGGCCGGGGCGGCCGGAATGGCCTTGCCGAGGCCGGAGTCGACATGGGTCCGGGGCCCGGTCGGGAGCAGCGGGCCGAACTGATAGGCAGCCCGCCGGGCCATGGCCGGCCCGGCCACCACGTTCTCGAACACCGCTTCGCGCAGGAAGTGTTCGGGGGCGATGATGCGCACCTCACCGTTGGCGACCGCCTCGGCCGAGGTGACGCCGAGCACGCCGCCGAAATGGTCGGCGTGGCTGTGGGTGTAGATCACCGCCCGCACCGGTCGCTCTCCCAGCGTGGTGTTGGCGAGGTCGAGACACGCCCGGGCGGTGGCCTCGGACGTGAGTGGATCGATCACGATCCAGCCGGTGTCACCCTCGATGAAACTGACGTTCGAGATGTCGTAGCCTCGGGCCTGCCAGAGCTTGGGCGCCACCTCGAACAGGCCATGGGGTGCATTGCGTTGGGCCTGACGCCACAGGCTCGGGTGTACCGAGTCGGGCACCTCGGTGGCGTTGCGTACGAAGTCGTGGCGGGCCGTGTCCCAGGCCGGTGGACTACCCGGACCGCCCGACAGGATCGGGCCGTCGAGCTGAGCGATCAGACCACGAACAGACAGTTCGTCGTCGATGGGGTCGAGCGACAGCTCTGCGGCGGCACGGGTGAGCACCGACAGCGTGTGCTCGGTCGGTGGCTTGGGTTGCGTTGAGGTGGGAGCGGCGTCGTCAGCAGGCATGGCCGACAGTCTGGTCGGTGCGATCGGGCTCGTCGAGCGAGCCGGATGGGGTCGGGTCGACGCCTGCTCAGCGCCGCTCGCGGGCCTCGAGATAGGCCCTCCGGGCGTCGCCGCACTCGGGGTCGCCGAACGCCGTGACGAGTCCGTCGGCGTCGGACCACGAACGCATCGTCCCGACCATCTGATCGGTCACGGCGTTCACGTGGCGTTTCGTGCTGAACAGCGCATGAGAGGCCTTGCCCGACAGTTGTGCCGCCAGGTCGTCGACCTCGGCGGCCAACCGGTCGTCGGGAACCACCCGGTTGAGGAATCCGGCGGCCTTGGCCTCGTCGGGTCCGAACGGCCGACAGGTCAGGACCAGCTCCTTGGTGAGGGCCGGCCCGATCTCGCGCACGAGCCGCGGAATGCCGCCCCACGCCAACGGAATCCCCAGATCGACCTCGGGGATCGAGAACATCGCCGATTGGGCTGCGACCCGGAGATCGCAGGCTGCGGCCAGCACCAGTCCGCCACCGACACACCATCCCTGGATCGAGGCGATGGCGAGAGCCTGCATCTGTTCGAGCGCGTCGGCCATCTTGCGGCCGTGGTCCGCGGCTTCGCGGGTGGTGACCTCCATACGGGACGAGAACGTGGAGAGATCGGCCCCGGCCGAGAACGCCCGGCCGGCGCCGCTCACGATGACCACCTTGACCTCGGGGCGAGTGTCGAACCATCGAGCGGCCTGGGCGATCTCGGACAGGGTCTGCCAACCCAGTGGGTTGAGCTTGTCGGGTGCGGTGAGGGTGAGCCGGCCGATCGGTCCGTCGGCGGTCGCGGTCAGTTTCTCGAATCCCGTCGGTCGGGCGTCATGCTCGGTGGCCATCGGATGGTCCTCTCGGCTCGGTGGCGTACATCACGCCGTTGGGGTTGATTGTCCGGACATTTGGGATACCCTGTGGGGTATGTGCAGAAGAACGACGTGCTCCACGTGCAAGAAACCATCCTGGGCCGGGTGCGGTGCCCATGTCGAACAGGTCCTCGGTGACGTCGCCGCGGCCGACCGCTGCCAGTGCGGCGCCGGGTCGGGCGGGCCGACATGGCTCCGCAAACTCCTCGGCGGCTGACACCCTCCAACCCCCGGTGCCGGCCTGTCCGGGGTCGACTCGGGATCAGCCGTCGGCGTCGATCGACTGACCCACGGCGGGGAGGTCGTCCCAGGCGGCCTTCGCACCGCTGTGACCGACGGCGACGACGGTGTACGTGGCACCGGCAGCGGCTGCGATGCTGAGCACCGTCAGTGCGATCCCGACGCCTTTCGTGCGAAGTGCCGGCGAGCGCCGGGCCAGCGGTTCGGCGACCAGGACCGCGCCCGACAGCACGGCGACGCCGATCGCCCAGGGCATCACGCTCTCGCCTTCGTCGGCATGCGCCTCGACGAGCCTGGTCTCTTCGACGCGGTCCTCGAGCTGTTCCCCGGATCCCTGGGCCAGGGCGATCGATGCCAGGGCCGCGACCGCGAAGCCGAAGACGACGGGCGCGTAGTGGCGACGCCAGCCCGGACGGAGGGCGACCAACACCAACCCGAGGGCGGCCAGCGGAAGCAGGACAACTGCGGCATGTACCAGCAGTGGGTGGGCCGGCAGCCCGAAGATCTCGTCGATTTCCATGGAAGGTGGCTCCTGATCAGGGTTGGATCTGGGGAACTCGGGCTCGGGCCGCCGAACCCGACCGCCGTCGACGAGGTACTGCGTACCGGATGGACCGATGGGTGGCGGCCAGCACGACCGCAACCACCGTGATCACCGACGTGGCAACGTACAGGCGGTTCGACGAATCGGACCCGGCGAAGGTCCCGTGCAGGCTCGACAGCCAGAACACGAGGTAGCTGGTGAGGTGGATCGAGCGCCACACCCGACGCGGGAGGCGCTTCATGGCCAGCGAGGTGAGTTGCACGGCAACCAGGCCCCAGAAGGCGATCACTCCGCCGGCGACCGGAATCGGCTTCCAGTCGGCGGCGAAGGGCACCAGGACGTCGACCAGGGAGAACGAGACATAGCTGTCGGCGATGAGGGACGCCACGTGGACGGCGACGAAGGCAAGCGTGAGACCGCCGAGCCAGCGATGCAGGTCGAGCAGCCAGGCCGGTCGGCGGTGCTTCGGGAAGGCCCCACTGCTCAAGACGATGCCCCACAGGACCGAGGCGGTCAGCATGAGCCAGGCCACGATGCCCGAGCCCCGGGCCATGAACCACCAGAATTGGCCGTTCATCGCCCCACCCCGATCGGCGAACGACCGCCCTCCTGCGAACGACTGCCCTCCTGCGAACGACCGCCCTCCTGCGAACGACCGCCCTCCTGCGAACGACCGCCCTCCTGCGAACGACTGCCCTGCAGGGCAGGGGAAGCGAGGCGGTGCCCCCGATGGTCGATCAGGAGGTAGTCCGGTCCGAGCGAGTCGAGTCGGATCCGGCCGGCCCGGGATCCCAGGAGGATCGCCGTGGTCGCCTCGACTTCGGCCCGCCATCCGGCGTCGGCGACGACGGTGGCGGTCGCGAGGTCGGTGACGGCGCTGGTGCGGGTCGCCGGGTCCAGCAGATGATGGTGTCGATCGTGTCCGAGCCGGCGGGTGCGAGTGCTCGACGTCGCGACGCCACCACTGCTCAGCAGGAACTCGAGGACCGGCGCGTCGTCGAATGGGTCGGCGATCTCGATCCGCCAACCGTCGGGCTCGGGGCCCTCACCGGCGGCTGCGAGGTCTCCGCCGATCGACACCAAGGCTCCTGCCGCTCCGGCCTCACACAGTTCGGTGACCACGAGGTCGGCGGCGAGTCCCTTGCCGAGACCACCCGGGTCGAGGCCGAGTCCGGCGGGTGTCCAGATGGCCGAACGCTCGCCATCAACGACGAGGTCGAGCACCGTGGCGGACGGATCCGACAACCCAACGCTGATGCTCCGAACGAGCGGATCGTCGTGGCTGGTCGTGTACCCGAGAGCGATCAGCTCGTTGACCAGGGTGGGATCGAAGCGGCGACCCGACTCGACGTGGGCTCGTTGCATCGTCTCCACCAGCACGATCGTGTCGGACGAGACCGTGACCCACCGGTCGGCGGCGGCGTTGAGACGATTCAGTTCGCTCGTCGGCACGAATCGACTCCAGCAGCGCTCGAGCCGGCGGAGCCGGGTCTCGGCCTGTGCCGCCAGACCGTCCGGTCCGCCCACCGTGATGATCCTGGTGGCACTGGCCATCAGCCGTGTGTCGTGCACCCGCGTACGGCAGGGCCCGACCTCAGACAGCCCGACCTCAGGCACCGGCTCGTCGTCGACCGGTCCATCGCAAGAGGCTGACACACGGGGGTCAACGGCTCCCACTGGTCACCGCCTTCGGAACGGGTGGCGGCGGAGGCGGTGCAGGTGCGGGAACCGCCGCCGGGGCGGGAGTGTTCGCCGGTGCCGCCTGCGGGCGCTCGGACGTGATCCGGGATCGTCGGCCGCTCGAATCGGCGATCAGCCGGACCACGGGCCGAGCGGTCAAGCGTATGGGCGACGACGCCACACCGTCCCGGACGGACGCAGCGTTGGCGGCCAGGGGATCGATGGCGGCAAGGGCGGCGGGCACTGGATCCCCGGTCGCGCCGGATGCAGCCGGTTCGACGGAAATGGATTTGGTTGCGTCGAGACCGAGGGCCGCAACGATGGCCAGTGTCGTGGTGAATCCGAGACCAAGGCTGGCGATCCGGGCTCCGGTCGCCGGGTGACGACGACGGCGGGGCTTCGGTGTCCGACGACCGGCGGGGAGTTCGGTCGTCGGTCGGGGCTCAGTCGTCATCGTCGCGACCCTCGTGGTAGTCGTCGTGGTCGTCGTCGTGGTCGTCGTCGTGGTCGTCGTCGTGGTCGTCGTCGTAGGTGCTGGGCGGTGACGTCACGGCCGGGGCGGTCGGCACGGTGACGGGCGGCGCCGAGGGAACGGCATTCGGATCCGGGTTCGATCCGTCGACCGACGAGACGTCGTCGACTCGAGCGTCGATCACGCCATCGACTCCGATCGTCGCCTTGAACTCCAGTCGACGTTCGGCCGAGGCGAAGAGGATTCGGATTTCGCGGTCATCCCCAGAGCTGTCATCCCCAGAGCGGTCATCCCCAGAGCGGTCATCCCCAGAGCGGTCATCCGAAGAGCGGTCATCGACGACGACCCAGCCCACGGCCGGCGTGATCTCGACGACGCGGAGGCGACCGGTCGAGGCATCGAGGCCGACCGTGCCGGCCTCGTCGACCTGATACGTGGTGGTCGAGTCGGATGATCCGCGTGGGATCGTGGTGGAGGTGCTGTCGAGTTCGGCCAGCGTCAGGTCGGTCACGGTCAGTTCGCCGACCGGACTCTCGTCGACCGAGTTGAGGATGCCCAGATTGGCGCCGACGGCGGTGGCCCCGGCGAGGAGGACTCCGGCGATCGACAGGGCGGTGATACCTGCGGTTCGTTTGTTCATGACGGCAACGGTAGGACGCGCCGGGCAAGGCCTCGGCCAAGGCCAGGCAAGGAAATGGCAAAGGAATGCACGGAGTCGGTGACGCCCTGCCACCCTTTCGTCGTGCGACTTCTCGTTGTCGAAGACGATGCGTCCATCGCGGAACCACTCCAGACGGCGCTACGGCGCGAGGGGTTCGACGTCGAATGGGCAGCAACGGGAGCGGCTGCCCTCGCCGCGGCCCCCGTCGACCTCGTCCTGCTCGACCTCGGCCTGCCCGATCTCGACGGCCAGGTGGTGTGTCGCGAGCTGCGGGCCCGCTCGGCGGTCCCGATCATCGTGGTGAGTGCGCGTGGCGACGAGATCGACCGCGTCACGTTGCTCGAGCTGGGTGCCGACGACTACGTGGTCAAGCCCTTCGGCGCTCGGGAGCTGGTCGCTCGGATCCGTGCCGTACTGCGCCGCACCAACACGACCGCCGGCACCGCCGACACGCCGATCGAGATCGGATCCCTGCTGATCGACCGGCGAGGTCGCCGGGTCGAGGTGGAAGGGTCGGAGGTGACCCTCACGCCGAAGGAGTACGACCTGCTGGTCTGCCTGGCGGGCGATCCGGGAGCCGTCGTCACGCGCGACCAGATCATGGAACAGGTCTGGGACGAGCACTGGTGGGGATCCACCAAGACCCTCGACGTTCACATGGCATCCCTGCGCAAGAAGATCGGAGCCGAACGGATCTCAACCGTGCGCGGGGTCGGCTTCGCCATGGCTCGCGACACCGACCCGACCCCATGACCAGGCGGCTCCTCGTCGGCTACCTCACGATCACGGTCTTCGTGCTGTTGATCCTGGAACTCCCCCTGGCCATCTTCTTCCAGCAGCGCGAGGTCGAGCGTCTCACGGCCGACACCGAACGCGACGCCACCGTGCTCATCACGGCCTTCGAGGACGCCTTGGAGGGGACTCGGCCCATCGATCCCCAACCGGCGATCGACTACGCCCGACGCACCGGTGCACGGGTGGTGGTCGTCGACGCTCGGGGAATCGCCGTGGTCGACACCGCCATGGGGACCAGCACAGACACCGAAACCAGCACAGACACCGAAACCGGCACGGCGCCGGGCCGCGACTTCTCGACCCGACCCGAGTTCATCGAGGCCCTGGCCGGTCGACGTTCGACCGGGACCCGCCGGTCCGACACCCTGGACACCGAGCTCCTCTTCGCCGCCCTCCCGGTCGCGTCGGCCGGCCAGGTGCACGGAGCACTCCGGCTCACCCTCGACACCGCCGACGCCAACGCCCGTATCCAGCGGTTCTGGGCCGGATTGGCGGCGATCGCCCTGCTCGTGATCGCCCTGGTGGTGGCGGTCGGCTGGGGCATCGCCCGCTCGGTCACCAGACCCATTCGTCAGCTCCAGAACACCGCGCTGCGCTTCTCGGCCGGCGACTTGACACGAGACGACCCGATCACCGGCGCGCCCTCGGAGCTCGCCGACCTCGATCGGGCCATGAACACGATGGCCGGACGTCTCGAGGAACTGATGGCCAAACAGCGCGAGTTCGTCGCCGATGCCTCGCACCAACTGCGGACACCGCTCACTGCGCTGCGCCTGAGACTCGAGAACATCCAGGCCGACGCAACGACGCCAGAGCAGGCGGTCGAACTCGAAGCGACCATCGCCGAGGCCGACCGTCTCGCCGCCCTGGTCGGTGATCTCCTGACCCTTGCACGGGCCGAACGCAGCCTCGATCCGATTTCGGTCGCCCCGGTGGTCTGCGATCTCGTCGCCATCGCCTCGGAACGGGTCGACACATGGTCGGCACTGGCCGAGGACCAGGGCATCGGGCTGGTCCTCGAAGCGCCGCCCGACGGCGCCATGGTGACGGCCGTGACCGGAGCGATCGAGCAGATCCTCGACAACCTGATCGACAACGCCGTCACCCACAGCCCCGGTCAAGACAGCCCCGGTCAAGACAGCCCCGGTCAAGACAGCCCCGGTCAAGACAGCCCCGGTCAAGACAGCCCCGGTCAAGACAGCCCGGTGGAACCCGAGGCTGTCGGGCCGGGGGGTACCGTCGTCGTTCGGATCGAGCGGCACGAGCACGCAACGACCCTGTCGGTCGCCGATCAGGGACCCGGACTCGACGCCGAGCAACGAGCACACGTCTTCGATCGATTCTGGCGGGGTGACACCACGCGTCCCGGTACGGGGCTGGGTCTGGCCATCGTCAAGACCCTGGCCGAGGTGTCGGGGGGCACGGCGACCGTCGATGCCAATCGCCCCCGGGGCCTCGTCGTCACCGTGACACTCCCCACCCGCCGCTGACCCATCGCTTCGCACCCAAGCCGGCGCAGCTGGATAGTCTCGGACCCGTGACCGCATCTTCGAAGATCATCTACACCCTCACCGACGAGGCCCCGGCCCTGGCGACCTACTCGCTGCTGCCGGTGATCGAGGCGTTCGCCGGGGCCGCCGGCGTGGGCGTCGAGACCCGGGACATCTCGCTCGCCGGCCGTGTCCTCAGCTCGTTCCCCGAACGTCTGACCGCCGAACAGCAGGTGGCCGATGCCCTCGCCGAGCTCGGGGCACTCGCGCTCCAGCCTGAGGCCAACATCATCAAGCTGCCCAACATCTCGGCGTCGGACCCGCAGCTGAAGGCGACGATCGCGGAGCTCCAGGCCAAGGGCTACGACCTCCCCGACTACCCCGACGCCCCGGCGACCGACGAGGAACGAGACATCAAGGAACGCTACGACAAGGTCAAGGGCAGCGCCGTCAACCCGGTCCTCCGACAGGGCAATTCCGACCGCCGTGCACCCAAGGCGGTGAAGGAATACGCCAGGAAGAACCCTCATTCCATGGGCGCCTGGTCGGCCGACTCGGCCACCCACGTGGCCACCATGGATCACGGTGACTTCTTCTCGAACGAGCAGTCGGTCACGATCCCGGCTGCCGACACACTGACCATCCGTCACATCGACCACGAGGGTGCCACCACCGTCCTCAAGGAGGTGCCCGTCATCGCGGGCGAGGTCGTCGACGCCACGGTCCTGTCGAAACAGGCTCTGGTCGACTTCCTGGCGGTCCAGATCGACGACGCCCGTCAGAAGGGTGTGCTGTTCTCGCTGCACCTGAAGGCGACGATGATGAAGGTCTCCGATCCGATCATCTTCGGCCACGCCGTGCGGGTCTTCTTCTCCGACGTCTTCGCCAAGCACGCAGACCTGCTCGACTCGGTCGGGGCGAACCCCAACAACGGTCTCGGAAACGTCCTCGGTGCGATCGAGTCGCTGCCCGACGAGCAGAAGGCCGCCATCCAGGCCGACATCGCTGCGACCTACGAGAGCGGACCCGACCTGGCCATGGTCGACTCCGACCGCGGCATCACCAACCTGCACGTGCCGTCCGACGTCATCATCGACGCCTCGATGCCGGCCATGATCCGCACGTCGGGTCAGATGTGGAACGTCCGCGGCGAACAGCAGGACACCAAGGCCGTCATCCCCGACTCCAGCTATGCGGGTGTCTACGCGGCAACGATCGAGTTCTGCAAGGCCAACGGCGCCTTCGACCCGACCACGATGGGCACGGTGCCCAACGTCGGGCTCATGGCCCAGAAGGCCGAGGAATACGGCTCGCACGACAAGACGTTCGAGATCGCCTCGGGGGGCACGGTCGAGGTCGTCAACGGGGCCGGCGAGGTGCTCATGGGTCATCACGTCGACGAGGGCGACATCTGGCGGATGTGCCAGGTCAAGGACGAGCCGATCCGCGACTGGGTCCGTCTGGCCGTTTCCCGGGCCCGCGCCACGGGGGCGCCGGCCGTCTTCTGGCTCGATGCGGCCAGGGCCCACGATGCCCAGCTCATCACCAAGGTCAACACCTATCTGGCCGATCACGACACCGACGGGCTGCAGATCGAGATCATGGCGCCGGCCGACGCGACCCGATTCACGCTGGAACGCCTCCGCCGGGGCGACGACACCATCTCGGTCACCGGCAATGTCCTCCGCGACTACCTGACCGATCTCTTCCCGATCCTCGAGCTCGGGACCAGCGCCAAGATGCTGTCGATCGTGCCCCTGCTCAACGGAGGGGGCCTGTTCGAAACCGGGGCCGGCGGTTCGGCCCCCAAGCACGTCCAGCAGTTCGAGAAGGAGAACCACCTGCGGTGGGACTCCCTCGGCGAGTTCCTGGCCCTGGCCGTGTCGTTCGAGCATCTGGCCGAGACCACGGGCAACGCCCGCGCCCAGATCCTCGCCGACACACTCGATGCCGCCACCGGCACCGTGCTCGAGAATGGCAAGTCACCCTCCCGCCGGGTGAACGAGCTCGACAATCGCGGCAGCCACTTCTACCTGGCCCTGTACTGGGCCCAGGAACTCGCGTCCCAGACCGCCGATGCCGAACTCGCCGCAGCGTTCGGCCCGTTGGCCGCCACGTTGGCCGCCAACGAGTCCGTCATCGTCGATGAACTCAATTCCGTCCAGGGTCGGGCCATGGACATCGGTGGGTATTTCGCCCCCGATCCGGCCCGGGCCGAGGCGGCGATGCGCCCCAGCGCCACGTTCAACGAGGCCATCTCCTCACTCGGCGCCTGACCGCGACGGGGTCACCGGCCGGCTGCTCGGTTCAACCCGGCCCGCAGTGGCTACGGTGTCGACGTGAGCGACCAACAACGCCCCTACGGATCCACTGCCGACACCAATGCTTCGTTGAAGCGGGTGCGAACGCGCCACTTCCAACGGGCCAAGGAACAAGGCATCAAGATCACCGGTCTGACCAGCTACGACTTCCTGTCGGCCCAGATCTTCGACGAGGCGGGGATCGACTTCCTGCTCGTCGGTGATTCCGCAGGCAACACGGTCTTCGGCTACGACACCACCATCCCGGTCACGATCGACGAGCTGATCCCGCTGTGTGCTGCTGTCGTACGTGCCGCCAACCGGGCCCTGGTGGTTGCCGATCTGCCGTTCGGGTCCTACGAGAACGGCCCCGAGGAGGCGCTGCATTCGGCCATCCGGTTCATGAAAGAGACCGGGTGCCAGGCCGTGAAGCTCGAGGGCGGCCACCGCAGCGCCAAGCAGATCCGGCGGATCGTTCGTGCCGGTATCCCCGTGATGGCCCACATCGGCTTCACCCCCCAGAGTGAACACGGCCTCGGCGGCCACCTGATCCAGGGTCGAGGCGATGCGGCGGCGGAGCTCATCGCCGATGCCAAGGCGGTCGAGGACGCCGGGGCGTTTGCCGTCGTCCTCGAGATGGTGCCGTCCTCGGTGGCCGGACAGATCACCGACATGCTGTCGATCCCGACCATCAGCGTCGGCGCCGGTCCGCACTGCGACGGCCAACTCCTGGTGTGGACCGACTGGGCCGGATTCACCACCGGACGGATCCCGAAGTTCGTGAAACAGTACGCCGACATCGGTGGCGTCCTGCTCGAGGCGGCCCGGTCCTACCGCGAAGAAGTCGAGAGCGGCGTCTATCCCGCTTCCGAACACGAGTACTCCGACACCTGAGGCACCCGACACCAACACCAACACCGACAACGACAACGACGACCCGAACCACGACCAGAGAGGATGCGTGATGAGCGCTGAGCCACCGGCCCCGGTGTTCCGCAAGACCAAGCAGGGGAAGTGGGCCGTCATGGGCCCGGTCGAAACCCTGCAGACCGCACTCGCCGGAGACGGCAGGGTGAAGGTCCTGAAGAAGTCGGGCGACTGGTCCGAATTCACCGTGGTGTCACTCGGTCGTCCCTTCGACGTCGACGGCGTTGCCATGTGTTACGGCTACGACGACGCCGGCGACGAGTCGTCAGCACCGACCGGATCGCAAGCGGGGTCGGCGCCTGGCCACGAACCGGTCGCTCCCGGCTCGTCCGTGCTCGGCGATCCGCCGCCTCGCGACGAGACCGAACCCCTTCCCGAGTTCCGCGGCGACGAGACCGACGAATGGTCCGAGGCCTTCTGATGGCACGGTCCCAAACCCTGATCTGCCACCCGCTGACCCGCCACCGCCCGACCCACCACGCCCTGACCCGCCACCGCCCGACCCACCACGCCCTGACCCACCGCCGGGGCGAAGGGTCGTGACCAGGGGGAACGAGCCGCCAACGACCTTCGTCGATCTGATGCGACTCGAACGGCACGGGCCCGACACCTGGGTCGGATCGAGCGCCGCCTATTCCTGGGGCCGGATCTATGGCGGCCAGGTCGTCGCGCAGGCACTGTGGGCCGCCTACCAGACCGTCGACGAGTCGTTCGGGGTCCATTCGCTCCATGCCTATTTCATACGCGGTGGCGTCATCGACGAGCCGGTGCGATTCGAGGTCGATCGGCTGCGCGACGGCCGATCGTTCTGCACTCGGGCCGTGGTGGCGCGCCAATCCGGCGGCGCCATCCTGCATCTGTCCGCATCGTTCCAGGTCAGCGAGGAAGCGCCCGAGATCCAGAGTGCCCGGATGCCGCTCGCTCCCGACCCCATCGACGTCCGACCCAAGAACGACGACTGGCCGTGGATCATGGAACGCCGACCGCTCGCGAGCTACACCGGGGCCGGGCAGTCCATGGGCTGGGTCCGGCTCACCGATGAGCTGCCCGACGACCCGCGGCTACACGAGTGCGGACTGGCACTGAGTTCGGATGCGATCCAGTTCGGGGCAGCGCGGAGCATCCACCCGGCGCAGGCCCGAGCCGCCGAAGGGGTCGATCCCTTCATGGGCGCCAGCCTCGACCACGCCATGTGGTTCCACCGACCGCTACGAGCCGACGAGTGGCATCTCTATCACTGGGACTGCCACGGGCTGCACGGCGCCCGAGGGATCACCGTCGGGAATCTCTTCGCCGCCGATGGCACCCATGTGGCGTCGGTGGCCCAGGAGGTACTGCTCCGCGAACGCAAGTAGGGTCGGCCCGATGCGAGCCATTCTGATCACGAAAGACCCCGAGTACCGGGCAGAACTCACCGAGGTCGACGAGGCCGACCTGCCCGATGGCAACGTGACCGTTGCCGTCGAGTACTCGACGATGAACTACAAGGACAGCCTCGCCATCACCGGTTCGTCGCCCGTGGTGCGCTCGTTCCCGATGGTGCCCGGCGTCGACCTGGCCGGCACCGTCGAAGCGAGCGACGATCCCGAGTTCGCCGTCGGCGACAAGGTCGTGCTCAACGGCTGGGGTGTCGGTGAGACCCACTGGGGGGCCTACGCCGAGAAGGCCCGAGTCCAGGCCGACTGGCTGGTTGCTCTGCCCGAGGCGTTCACGACCCGGCAGGCGATGATCATCGGCACGGCGGGCTACACCGCCATGCTGTGTGTGATGGCGCTGGAAGATCACGGCGTCACGCCCGACCGGGGCGAGGTGCTCGTCACCGGTGCCGCCGGTGGTGTCGGGAGCGTCGCCATCTCCTTGCTCTCGAAGCTCGGCTACACCGTGATCGCGTCCACCGGACGGCTCTCCGAGACCGACTACCTGATGTCGCTCGGTGCTTCGGGCACGATCGATCGCAACGAACTGTCCGAGCCGGGGCGACCGCTCGGCAAGGAGCGCTGGGCCGGAGCCGTCGACGCCGTCGGCAGCCACACCCTGGTCAACATCTGCGCGACGACCAAGTACGGCGGCACCGTCGCCGCCTGCGGCCTGGCTCAAGGGCCCGATCTCCCGGGAACCGTGCTGCCCTTCATCCTGCGTGGGGTGACCCTGGCCGGGGTCGACAGCGTGAACTGCCCCAAACCCCGACGGCTCGAGGCCTGGCAGCGACTCGTGACCGACCTCGACACCGATCACCTCGAATTGATGGCGGTCGAGATCGGCCTGGCCGAGGTGATCCCGATGGCGACCGAGCAGATGGCCGGTCGCACCCGTGGTCGTGTGCTCGTCGACGTGAGTCGCTGACATGAGCGACCAACCGATCAGCAACTACCCCGTTCCCGTCCTGGCCGAACTGCCCGACGACATCCGGCAGCGCATCGAAACGGTGCAGGAGAAGTCGGGCTTCGTGCCCAACGTGTTCCTGGCCCTGGCCTACCGGCCCGACGAGTTCCGTGCCTTCTTCGCCTATCACGACGCACTGATGGAGCGAGACAGCGGCCTCAGCAAAGCCGAACGAGAGATGATCGTCGTTGCCACCTCGGGCGCCAACGGATGCCAGTACTGTGTCGTGTCGCACGGCGCGATCCTGCGTATCCGGGCCAAGAACCCGCTGATCGCCGACCAGGTGGCGATCAACCACCGCAAGGCCGATCTGACTCCCCGCCAGCGAGCGATGCTCGACTTCGCCATGAAGATGTGTCTCGATGCGGTGTCGGTCGGCGACGACGACCGAGCCGTACTGTCCGATCATGGATTCTCGGCCGACGACATCTGGGACATCGCCGCGATCACCGCCTTCTTCGCCCTGTCGAACCGCATGGCCAACTTCACCGCCATGCGCCCCAACGACGAGTTCTACGCGATGGGCCGGTAGGAACGCGAACTCAAGAGACGAGCGCAGCGAACGCGAGACCGCTAGCGAACCCCGCGAACTCAGGAAGAGACGAGCGCAGCGAGGAACGGCGAGTTCTACGCAATGGGCCGCTAGCGAACCCCGCGAACTCAGGAAGAGACGAGCGCAGCGAGGAACGGCGAGTTCTACGCAATGGGCCGGTAGCGAACCCCGCGAACTCAGGAAGAGACGAGCGAGATCAGCAGCCGACGCCGAGCCAAACGGGAATGTCGCGGTTGGTGCCGGCCACCACGGCCCGCCCCCCTTGGTTGAACTCGACCGACCCACCCCCGTCCATCTTGACGATGTCGGTGTATCCCTGGGCAACGAGCCAGTCCCGGAGTTCGGGCGCCGTCATCGTCACCGTCGAACCGAACGTGACGGTCGAGGGTGCCCGGAAGGCGACGAACGAGTGGCGTCGGGTCAACATCGTGTACGGATTGGCGGCGATCACCGCGTTGCTGATCGCCTGCTGTCCCTTGATGGTCATCACATGGCCACTGGCGGCCCAGCGGTAGCCCTGCGGGTTCGTGGGACCGAACTGCTGCCAGTCGCGTTCGACCTCGAGCACGAGGTCACCCTTCTGCGCGAGGTTGGCATTCATGTGGGAGTTGTCCCAGCTGAAGGTGTACTCGGGGATCGGACCGTCGGGCCGGTATCGCTCACCGATGACGCCGCGATCGTCGTTGTCGACACCGCCGGGGAGCACCACGCCTCCGATGACGCCGATGCCCACCGGCTGACCGTTGCTCAGGTTGAGCCAGTTGGCGTTGATCGACGCCACCGAACAGCGGCGACTACTGGTCTTGAGGTCGGCGACGCGGTAATCGACGTCGGCGGCCCGGCCGCCGGGGATGTCACGGAAGCTCACCCCGGCCCCCGAACACGTCGGCGGTTCGACCACCGGATGGTTCATGACCATCTCGGGCGTCTGAACCCAGTGCATCACCTGTTTGGCCCGACCGACCTGCCCCAGCAAACCCACCCAGTACGCAAGACCCGAGGCATCCGGAGCGCGGTCGAGCAGATTTCGATAGAGCAGCCCCTCGACGTAGCCGACATCGGTCGTCCCGCTCCAGGTGTTGACGTATTCGGGCTGCTGGGACATCCAGTAGGCCACGTTCTCGAGATCCGAGCTCAGGTACTGATCGCTCCAATACTCGAGTCCGGCCGGATCGGGTTCTCGATCGAAGTAGGCCCGGTAGAGACGAACGACTGCGGCACCGGCATTGCCGCAGATGGCCGATTCGATGGGTGCAGATTCGATGGCCGCGGTGGCGACCGGGGCCGCCTGGGCCGGTTCGGCGCTGACGGTGCCAACGGTTCCGGCGGCGAGGACACCGGCCATGATCCCGGCAGCCAGCAGACGACGCCACCCCCGGCTGGGAGGACGGAAGGCATCGGGTGCGGATGTCATCGAGGTGATCTCCTTTGGCCCGTTGGTCGCCGAACGTTGGCTCGCGTTCGTCGATCCATCGCCCGGGAAGGCGAGGCGTTCTCTTGGGTATCGCCGATTCGGGTCGGGTGACTTGATCGATTTGGGCCATTTGACCCAGGCCGCCGCCCGGCGGCGATCAACCGTGCTTGCCCGAGGACCATCCACTGGGCCCGAGGTGGCGTGACCCGAACGCCGTTGGCGATTCCTCGAGCGAGGTGGCCATGGTGTCGTTCCATCGGTTCAGAAACCCGAAGAAGCTGATGACGGCAACCAACCCGGCGATCGCGTCGTCGTCGAAATGTCGGCGGAGCTCGTCGAAGTGAGCGGCCGTCACGGCGTTGGGCACCTGCGCCGCGTCGCGGGCGAGCCGAAGTGCCGACCGGAGCCGGTCGTCGTACCGTTCGTCGGTCTCGAAGGCCCAGATGTGTTCGAGCAATTCGGTATCGAATCCGTTGCGCACCGCCTGCTCGGCCGTGTGAGCCTGGCAGTACTGGCATCCTGCGGCCCGGCTCGCCATGTGGGCGACGAGCTGGGTCAGGGTCGGGCCGAGCGCCGGATTGCCGTTGGCGGCCCGACCGAGGCTCGAGAACCCCTGGAGCAGCCCGGGAACGCGGGCCATGGTGAACATCGAGTTCGGCACGAACCCCATGAGGGCCTCGACCGCTTGGAAGATCGGCTCGAATTCGGACAGGTCGGCTCGTTCGAGCGGGGTCACGTTGGCCATCGACTCACCTCGGGTGCGGCGGCTCGCCGGTGGGCGAACGGGCTTGCGGGTTCTGTGTCGACGCTACCCCGATCCGACCTCAGCATTCGATGACGTTGACGGCCAGCCCTCCTCGAGACGTCTCCTTGTACTTGGTCTTCATGTCGGCTCCGGTGTCGCGCATCGTGGCGATGACCCGGTCGAGCGACACCCGGTGGCTGCCATCGCCCCGCAGAGCGAGACGGGCCGCGGTGATGGCCTTGACCGCGCCCATTGCGTTGCGCTCGATGCACGGGATCTGCACGAGCCCACCCACGGGGTCGCAAGTCAGCCCCAGGTTGTGCTCCATGCCGATCTCGGCCGCATTCTCGACCTGGGCCGGCGAGCCACCGCGCACGGCGGCCAGACCCGCCGCCGCCATCGAGCAGGCCACGCCGACCTCGCCCTGGCAGCCGACCTCGGCTCCGGAGATCGAGGCGTTCTCCTTGAACAGGATCCCGACGGCGGCCGCGGTCAGGAGGAAGTCGACGACGCCATCGTCATTCGCTCCGGGCACGAAGCGCCGGTAGTAGTGCAACACGGCCGGAACGATGCCCGCGGCGCCATTGGTCGGTGCCGTCACGACCCGTCCTCCGGCCGCGTTCTCCTCGTTGACGGCCAGGGCGTACAGACCGACCCAGTCGAGAGTCGTCAGCGGGTCGCTCAGGTTGGCCTCGGGCCTGGACCGCAGCGATTCGGCCATGGCCGGTGCCCGTCGCCGCACACCGAGCGAGCCGGGGAGGAAACCCTCGGCGGAACAACCGCGGGAAACGCAATGCTGCATGGCGTCCCAGATCTCGATCAGCCCGTCGACGGTCTCGGCTCGCGGTCGCCAGGTCTCCTCGTTGACCATCATCACCCCGGCGATGTCGAGGCCGGTTGCCGCACAGTGCGCCAGCAGTTCGTCGCCGCTCGAGAACGAAAGCGGAAGGGGGGTGGTGTCGGCGACGATCCGGTCGGCGGCCGCCTCGTCGTGGTCCACCACGAACCCTCCACCGACCGAGTAGTAGTCCCGTGTCTCGACCGTCGAACCGTCGACGCCGATCAGGGTGAACCGCATGCCGTTCGAGTGATGGGGAAGCCGGGTGCGCTTGTGGAAGACCAGATCTCGGCCGACATCGAGCAGGACCTCTGCGCCGTTCGCCAGGATCACCGACCCCCGCCGACGGACCTCGGCCACGACGACGTCGGACATCTCGAGATCCACGGTCGACGGGTGCTCGCCGGTGAGACCCATCAGGACGGCCCGATCGGTGCCGTGCCCCCGACCGGTGTGACCAAGGCTGCCGAACAACTCGACCTTCACTCGGCTACCCGGGGTCACCCGATCGACCACCGCCGACGCAAAGCGTTCGGCGGCGATCATCGGGCCCACGGTGTGCGAACTCGAGGGCCCGATGCCGATCTTGTAGAGATCGAAGACGCTGATGGCCATCGGGGCGACGCTACACCCCCGGGAGGCGATCAGACCGGAGCGGACTCCTTCGGAGCCTTGCCGTTGCCCGCCCGATCGCCCGGGGCGGGTTCGTCGACGGCGTCGACGGTTCGGACATCGACCCGATGGTTGGTCGAGCTGATGTAGGTACCACCGAAGGATCCGAACCCCTCGCCGTAGCCGGACGATCCATGCTCGACGATGTCGAGCCCGGCGATCTCCTCCTCGGCCGGCACCCTCAGTCCGCCGAAGTGCTTGAGGGCGGCGAACAACACGAAGGCCGTGACCGAGACCCACAGGGCGATGGCGACGACGCCGATCAGCTGGGTGACCAGCTGATCGGTACCGCCGCCGTAGAGGAGGCCCTGCTTCCACACGCCGTCGACCTCCTGACGCGCGAACAGACCGACACAGATGGTGCCGAACGCCCCACAGACGCCGTGCACGCTGATGGCACCGACCGGATCGTCGACCCGGGCCACCTCGTCGAAGAACCCGATGGCGAACACCACGATGACCCCGCAGAGACCCCCGATGATGAGCGCCGCCTGCGGCGTCACGGCGGCACAGCCGGCGGTGATCCCGACCAGTCCGGCGAGCAATCCGTTACCGGTCATGCCGACGTCGGGCTTGCCACTCTTCAGCCAGATCGTGATCATGGCGGTGATCGCGCCCATGGCTCCGGCCGCGGTCGTGGTGACGGCGATGCCCCCGATGGCCGAATCGGCAGCCAGTTCCGATCCGGGGTTGAAGCCGTACCACCCGACGAGCAGGATGAAACAGCCGAGGATGGCGAAGGGAATGCTGTGACCGGGGATCGCTCGCACCCGACCTTCGGCGTCGTACTTGCCGATGCGGGGACCGAGCGCCCGAGCACCCCAGAACGAAGCGACGCCGCCGACCATGTGGACGATGCTCGACCCGGCGAAGTCGTGGTAGTTGGTCGGCAGGAAGCCGGCCCCCTGCGACAGCCAGCCGCCGCCCCACTGCCAGCGGACCACCGACCGGGTAGATGATCAGGCTGATCACGAAGCTGTAGATCAGGTAGGCCCGGAACTTGGTGCGTTCCGCCATGGCGCCCGACACGATCGTCGCCGCCGTCGCTGCGAAGGCGACCTGGAACATGAAGAACACCGGAACGGTCAGCGTGCCGTAGGTGGCGGCGCCATCACCGAGGAAGAAGCCCTTGGCGCCGAAGAACTTGCCGAAGCCGTCCATCGATCCACCGAAGGCGATGGCGTAGCCGATGGCCAGGAAGGCGACCGCACCGACGCAGAAGTCCATCAGGTTCTTCATCATGATGTTCGACACGCTCTTGGCTCGGGTCATCCCGGCTTCGACCAGGGCGAATCCGGCCTGCATGAAGATCACGAGCACGGCGGCGACGAGCACCCACACGTTGTCGAGATCAGCACGCAAGAGATCGACGGGCGAAGCCTGCGCCAGCACATACGTCATGGGTTACTCCTGCTTTCGAAACGCCGAAGCGTTGCCATACCCGACGATCTGTCGGGCACCCTCGTGCGGATCCAGCCCCGCTACACGAAGTGCTGGTGAGTGAATCGGACCATGATGTCGGGCGTGTTTCGGGCCGATCACCGCTCGGCGAACTCGCCGGTGTCGTGGCCGTTCACCCGTCTTCGCCGCGATCCGGGCCACGAATCGTGGTTCTTCGCCCTCATGGTCGACGAGGTGGCCATGCCGAACCACGGTCGACGAGGAGGCCATACGGAACCACGGTCGCAGCGAGGCCATGCGGAAGGGCCCCGGCTCGATCGATCGGCGCCACTCCGGTAGGTTGCGACGCCATGGCCAGCGACGGACCCCTCACGCCCGGAGTGATCAACTCGACGGTGGCGGCGGCCTATCCCGGTGCAAGCGGTGACTGTGTCGAACTCGGAGACGGTTGGATCACCGCGCGTCTCGTTCCTGACCCGGCGGCCCTGCGCCCCGGAGGCTACATCTCGGGGCCGTCGCAATTCTCCATGGCCGACTGCGCGTTGTGGTACCTCACCTTCGCTGCCATCGGACGGGTTGAGCTGATGGCGCTCACCTCCGAGTTGTCGATCCGGTTCCTGCGGCCGGCGGTCGGATCGGTGCTCTGGGCCCGAGCCGATCTCGACAACGCCGGAAGGCGCAACGTGATCGGCACCGTGAAGCTCTGGGTCGACGACCGCTCCGATGAGCTGACCGCCGTTGCCCAGGGCACCTACGTGCTCCCGAAGCACTGAGGCCGGCACCGCCGCTCCTGATCGACGTCGTTCCTGTTCAGGGCAGTGTTATCGGGCAGTGTCATCGGGCAGTGTCATCGGGCAGTGTTATCGGGCAGTGTTATCGGGCAGTGTTATCGGGCGGTCTCGTCGGGCGGTCTCGTCGGGCGTCTCGTCGGGCGGTCTCGTCAGGCTGTGTCACAGGGCGTGGTCAGAATGGGTCCATGGACGTTTCGTCGACAACGAGCTTCGACAACTCATGGGCCCTCGACCCGCCGCCCAGCGTCGTCCCACCGTCGGGCGCCGTCGAACCGGTTGCGGGCTCCGGGCATCGGTCGGGATCGGCGCGTCCACCGTCGAATTCTCACCCGCCCGGCCCTCCGGTGTTCGATCTCCTCGGCTGTCGTCCCCGTGAGGGCGTCGCTCGCTGTGACGGCCGCTACCAAACGGCCACGCAACCCGACCGAGATCATCGGCTCGGCGAACTCCTCGAGCACGGCCGCATGCTCGCCGGCCGGATCAACGCCGACCAGGCCGAGCTGGCCGCAGTCACCACCGAGGTCCTCGGCCTGTTCGAAGCCTCGCTCGGCTGGGGGTGCGGGTGGTCAACGCCGGCTCGGCGGCTGGCCGACGAGTGGAAGCTGACGCACCCCGAGGCCAGGCGTCTCGTCGAGGTCGCCGACGTCCTCCCTGATCTCCCGACCCTCGCCGATGCCTTCGGGGCCGGCGAATTGCCGCTCACGGTCACGGCGTCGATCGCCGCCGTTGCCACGCCCGAAACCGAATCCCTGCTCGTCGACCAGTCCCGACACCAGACGGCGCCCCAGATGGTCCGGACCTGCCGGGCGGTCAAGCGGGTCCTCCGACCCCGATCCGAATCCGACGAACGTCCGACCGAGTTCCTCGAGTTCGCCGCCAACGACAACGGCACGGGGATCCGGGGTTTCCTCACCCCGGCCAGGGCCGAGTTGGTCAAGAAGCTCATCGAGCAGCGCCGCCACGAACTCCACGGGGCGAACCAACGGCCGGCCTCCAACGTCGACGCCTTCCTCTCGCTCCTCGACCTCGCACCGTCGCTCCCCGCCGACCGCTACCTCGCCGTCCTCACGGTCGATGTCGAGTCGTTCAGGAGTCGGCAACCGCGTCACGACGGATCGTCAGCGCCGCCTGTGCCAACTCACCCGGCAGTTGCGACCGGGATCGGAGTGTTGAACGGTCCGCCACTGACCGACGAGGAGCTCGACATGATCCACGGCGAGATCAATGCCGTCTGGATGGTCACCCGGGGTGGCCACCCGCTCTGGATCTCGTCGAGGTCACGCACGGCCCCACCTTGGATGCGAGCGGCGATTCGGTTCGATCAGCCCGAGTGTCAGGTCCAGGGCTGCGGTCACGACGGCGTCCTCGAGGCTCACCACTCGATCCCCTTTCGCCACAAACCCGAAACGCTCTTCGCCGAGCTCGTCCATCTCTGCCCCTTCCACCACCGAGCCCTGCACGCTGCCGGTGCGAGCATCGAGCACACCGCCGACCGCTCTGGTGTCGTGCTGTTCGACGCCGATGGTCGGCCCGTCGTGTTCGCCCAACGGCCGACACCACCGGCGGAAACGCCCAGGCAGCGAACCGGTCGAGCCGCACGGGGCCCGACCCGGCAGAGCCACGAAACGCTGACCGCCCATGCCATCCAGACCGTGATCGACGTGCTGGCCGCCACCGAAGGCCGGGCCGGACGACCACCGCCCGGCCAGCGCGCCGCTTGCCGCCTCCGAGCCGAGGTCCCCGACCCGCCCCGACCCGATCGGGCCGATGCCGCGCCGAGTCCCTCGTCCGCAGGTTCGAGCACCGGCTACCTCGCCCAAGCCGACAGCGGCGGCCCCGGTCCGCCTCTGTCGTAAGACCGCCCCACCCACGACGTCGACCGGTCTGCCGGGGTCAGCGGATTCCACCGAGGCGGGCCTTGGCCGCCTGCTTGGATTTGGTGAGTTCGACGCGCTGGGCATGGTCTTTGTAGAACGGATCGATCGGGTAGCATCCCGAGATCAGGCCCGATCGTGGCGCCGTCGTGCAATCGCTGAACGTCCGGCACAACAACGCCCGTTGCTGCTCCCGGCCGGCCATCACATCGGCCGCCAGTTGAGGGTACGACAGCATCATGCGCCCCAATCCCACCATGGTGGCCCCTCCGTTCGCCACCACTGCCTGACCCACGTTGGCCAACCATTCCTGCAGATAGGTGTAGCCCGAGCCGACGATCACCAGGTCCGGGTGGGCTCGGGCGAGTTCGGCGGTCGCGGCCACCTGGCGGGCGACGCCGACCAACGGGTCCTCGGGAGGCCGGTACCCATCCGAGGGCGGGAAGGCAGCGGGGCGCTGGATGTGTGGGTTGTAGTACGGACTGCCGGCCGTCGTGCTCACCAATCCGATCCCGAGTTCGGTCAGGAGGTCCAAGAACCGGTGGGTCTCGGTGAGATCGATGCCGAGCCCGCTGCCGTCACCGCCGAACGCCAGCGGGTAGGCGCCCTCACCCTCGGGCCGTCCGATGCCGTCCTCGCCGGCCTGGAAGGGACGGAAGTCGAATGCCGACAACCGTACGGCCAGCGCCAGGCCCGGGACCCGATGGCGGATTCCGGCCACCACCGAGCGGAGGAACCGGGTCCGGCCGGCGAAGTCTCCGCCATAGCGGCCCGGACGGTCGACGGCACTGAGGAGTTCGTGCAGGAGATACCCATGGCAGTGTTTGATGTCGACGAAATCGAAACCGGCCTCATGGGCCAGCACCGCGGCGGCCACGTAGTGCTCGACCAGGGCATCGAGCTCCTCGTCGGACAACAGATGGGCTTCGCCGGCTCCGACCCGATCGTCGAGCCACGGATGGCGGTAGGCCGTGCGGGGGGCCGGAGCCGAGCCCGGACGGCTGTACCGACCCGAGTGGGTGAGCTGGAGCCCGGTCACCTGTGCAGGGTCCAGCAGATCCCGGAGCGCAGCGATCTCCGCCACCGTGTCGTCGTTCAGCAGCAACTGACGGGGATTCGCCCGACCGTCGTGACGAACGGCCGTGGCCTCGCACCACACCAGTCCGCAGCCACTCGTTGCGAAACGCTGCCAGCGGCGTCGAACCAGATCGGTCGGTCGACCATCGGCGGTGCCATCCCACCCCTCCATCGGGAGCACGGCGAACCGATTCGGGATGACCAGCGGTCCGGCCGTCTGGTCGAGCACGGTCACGGGTTCGGACAGCGCTCCGGCTGGA
Source organism: uncultured Acidimicrobiales bacterium (assembly GCA_963700755.1). Taxonomy (GTDB): domain Bacteria; phylum Actinomycetota; class Acidimicrobiia; order Acidimicrobiales; family SZUA-35; genus JBBQUN01. Next base: position 388,600 of record CAVOYW010000007.1, on the reverse strand, counting down.
TCGACGTCGGCGTCGATCGGCAGGCCGACGCCGAGTTCGTCCAGCCGCTCGGTCAGGGCGGCCAACGTGTCGAGCTTGCGGACCTGGACGAGCCTCATCGCGTCGCACCCCGATCCGGTTCCGATCGGGCCATCATCTCGTCCAGTCGCCGTACGATGTCGGCCAAGACCTCCCGATCGGACGCCGGCCGTCGAGGCGCACCCGCCGGTGTTGCGTCCGACGACGCCCACCCCCGCAGCTCGAGGAACATCGCCGCATCATGTCGATAGGCCGGGACCGGGTCACGAAACACGAACATGCCCAGATACTGCAAAAGGTCATTGAGCTCGTAGAACCCCGGGTCGCCGTCGCGCCAGAGCGCATCACGCCGGGCGAAGGCATCGGGGGCGAACGTCGACAGGCCGAGCAGATAGTCCGAGCCGTACATCACCATGTCGATCGCCAGATCGTTGCCGGTGAACACCTTGAAATCGGGCCGCTCACGGTCGCGACGCTCGATTCGTGCCCACTCGAGTCGACGGTCGAGTGAGGAGTGTTTCGCCCCCAGGCAGGAAGGGATCGCCATCAGTTCGCCGTAGACCTCGAGCGAAACGATTCGGCCGTACGGAACGAACATCGTGCCCAGTTCGAACCCGATGAACGAGTCCACCTGTGCCCCGATGGAGCGCAGGGAGTCGATCCAGTGGCGCTCGGCAACGACCTCGGCGACTCCCCCGGGCTGGTTGAGGCCGTGCGACGGGAAGATCGTCGGGATGCCGCCCCGACGGGCGATGGCGTCGCACGTTCGCAGGTAGCCGGCCAGCTCGAACCGGTCACCGGGCCGATCGGCCACGAACGCCCCGGCGGTGAACCGTCCGCCCGTGACCTCGGCCGTCAGGTCGAGCACCCGGTTCCTCATTGCGTCGTCGAGGAGCTGGACGTAGCCGGTGTCCATGTTGACCGCCGGCCACAGCCCGAGCTCGTGGGTCCGGGCGACGTGGGCTTGCGTCGCCGGCCAGTCGATCTCGCCACGTTCGCCATACACGAGCAGGATTGCCGACATCCCCGTGATCGCGCGCCCTGGCCGGATCCGTGGCGAGGCCGCTGGGGCGGAGACCCCTGCCGACGAGGCCGGTCTCGACCGATCCGGTCTCGACGAATCGGCGAGCGACGGCCTCGGTGTCGACGGCGCCGGGCTCACGATGCCTCCGGGAGGGGTTGGAGAGGCGTCCGGGAGGGGTCGGGCGGCGATCATGTCGAGCAGGTCCAGTGCCTCGGCCCGCAACGGCGGGGTGGAACCCGGCGAGCGCCCGGTCGGCGATCCGTGAACCAGGCAGATCAGATCGAAGGTTCCCGCTGGATGCGCAGCAAGGAGCATCGGAACTGCCGTGTGAGGATGCATCAGCGCGACGTTCACCGCCTGCTGCCGCCCCGCCGGTTTGCGAGCGTGCGACTCCGCCTCCCCCGAATCATCCCCGACCGTCCCGATCCCGCCGGCTGAGCCGGGCGGAGCAAGAGAATCGGACAGCGCAAGAGAATCGGACAGCGCAAGAGAATCGGACAGCGCAAGAGAATCGGACAGCGCAAGAGAATCGGACAGCGCAAGAGAATCGGACAGCGCGAGCGCGGACGAAGCAGGGGCAGGAACCGGACGAGCCGCAGCCACGATGGTCGACGTTCCGTACGACGTGGCGATCGTGCAGGACGATTCGTTTCGGATGATCGAGCCGGGGTTGATCGCCGACCCGATCGGGTCGTAGCCGACCGAGAACCCGGACTCGGCCGAGGTCAGCCTGCGGCCCGATCGAACCCGGTGGACACGTCCATGCCAGGCTCCGTCGACGGCCCAACACACGGTGTCGACTCGAACGTCGGCCCAGGGGGTCCACGTGCTCCACGCCATACCCCGCTCGACACCGGCCGCGACGTTCGATGCCCGAACCCGCCGGGTGCCGTCACCGTCGGTGAGCGCCAACATCGAGTCGGTGTGCGAGGCGCCGCGGGTGTCGGGGCTGTCGCCCGACAGCCCGAACGCCGAGGAGTAGGCGAACTTGTGATACTTCGCCGCCGCCTCCTCCGGGAAGGGGCCGAGCGGGCCGGCGGCGGCCACCAGGGCAACGGCGTGTTCGTCGTTGCGAGTCACCACCCATCCGGCGTCGGGTATGTCGACGGTGCGGTCCAGCGGGGCCAAGGGTTGTTCGGCGGAGCTCCAGAACGGGTGGGTCGCCGGCGCGGCCAGCCCGGCGAAGGCCTTCATGCACCAGTAAGGCGACCCGGCAGAGTTGTAGCCCTCACAGAGCTTGCGATTGTCGTAGGCGAACCCAACCGACAGCACCCCGTCACGATCGCTGATCGCCTTGTCGGACCACCAGCGCAAGTGGCGCATGAAGAGCCCCTTGACCTGACCCCAGTCGACCGCCGAATCGACCTCGGCCCAAGCCAACGCCCCCCAGAAACTCGACATGGCGAACCGATAGGTGAGGCTCCGACCCATGGCGATCGAAGCTCCGTCGCAGGCGAACCAGTTCACGAAGTCGGATGCGAAAGCCGCCGCTCGCTCCCGATACTGCTCGGCTCGCCGGTCGTCGCCCAGACCGTTGTCGTTGGCGGCGGCATACATCAGGCCGTAGGTGTGCAACGCAAAGGGCACGTAATAGTCGACGGTGCCCATGGCGCCATCGACGTACCAGGCGTCTCCACGGCGATAGCTGTCGAGCAGATCGAGCGATGACGTCAGGCGATCGGCGTCCACCGTCTGGCCGATACGTTCGAGCCCGAGCGACACCAGGACCCGAAAGAACTGCCAGTTGTTGGGAGCCGGTTCGAAGGCGTCGATCCCACGGAGCCACTCGACGAGATGGCGGCGCTCCGACCGCCCGAGCGGATCCCAGACCTCCTCGGGGCAGAAGGCCAGGGCAAGACCGACGCCCGCCTGCTCGACCATACGTTGGTCGACATCGGTCGCAACCGGCCCCCAGTACTCCGGACTCGAGGGGTCGGTACCGGCAACGAGCCCGGCCCGAATGCGATCCCAGTGGTCGAACCGACCTCCCCCGACCGTGAGGGGCACGATCCCGTAGAGCGGCCGGGCGAAGCCCTCGAGACCGGCCACTCGTTGTTCGAACACGGCGCCGAAGCTTGCGAGCCGTATCTGGGCCCCACCAGGCGAGGAATGGGCGATCAGGGGTTCATAGAGCTCGCCGACCAGCTGCTGAACATCGGTGCGGTCGGCGATCGGCCGGCCGGCCAGTGGGTTGGCCCATCGATCGTTGGACGAGGATCCGGACACGAGGTTTCCTTCAACAGAACGGAGCAACAGCGCTCAGGGCAACAGCGCTCAGGGCAACAAGGCAGGGCAAGAAAGGCAGGGCAACAGAGACAGGGCAACAGAGACAGGGCAACAGAGACAGGGCAACAGAGACAGGGCAACAGAGACAGGGCAACAGAGCGGCGGAGAACAGAGCGGCGGAGAACAGAGCGGCGGAGAACAGGGCGACAGGGCGATCGGGCCCGTGTGGGTCGGACCGGTGGTGGCTTCGGGAACCACCGGTGACACCGACGAACTTGGCAGACTGGAACGGTAACGGCAAGGCGTTCACCGATCGAGAAGAGTTCCGATGCCTCCCATCCCCGATTCGATCCTGCTCGGCACGGTCGCCATCGAGCCCAACCGTTGGGGGACGCTCGACCCGAGCCGGGCCCCCCGGACCCAGCTCGCCGACTGGCTGCCTGCGATCGCCGGTGCCGGATTCGACGGTCTGGAGGTGTGGGAAGAACACCTGACCGCCGCCGATGACGGTGGCGACGCCGTGCTCAGCGGTGTGCTCCCGGTCTCGATCCTGAACACCTACGAGTCGCTCGACGACGCCGACCCGATCGGTCGTCGCACCGTCGCCGACTGGGTCCGCCGCAGCGCGGCGCCCGCGGTCAAGTTCAACGTCGGCAACGACCCCACGGCGGCCGGTCTCTACGCCGAGCGAATCAGCGAATGGCTGACCGACCTGCCCGCTGCCACCTCACTGCTGTGCGAGTGCCATGCCGGTATCTCGATCGCCGAGGACCCCGAGATCGCCGCAACGATCTTCGCCGCTGCCGGCCCCGTCGACCGACTGGGTGCGATCGTCCACACCCATGAGACAGCGGATCATCTGCGGGCCCGGTTCGACGCCTACGGCGACCGGATCCGTCACGTGCACGTCAACTACCTCGACGTCGCCGACCGACGAGTCCCGCTGCTCGCCGATCGGCGGGATGACCTCGCGGCCAAGGTCGACCTCCTGCGTTCCCTCGGGTTCTCGGGCACGTGGACGATCGAGTTCGTCGACGGGATCCTGTCCGACCGCGACGTGCCCGGACTGCTGGTGGCCCAGGCCATCGAGGATCTCGCAGTGCTCCGCTCGGTGCTCCGGTGACCAGCGGCCCGTCCCGGTCCGTCCAGGCCTCGAAAGCACCCTCGATCGTGATCGCTCATCTGCCACAACTCGCCTTGTTTCGGCCGACCGACCACGATCGGCTGGGAGCGCTGGGGACGCTGCTCAACACCGACGCCATCGGCGACTGGTCGACCCCCGAGGCGGCCGACCTCCTTGCTCGGGCCGACATCGTCCTGGGTCACTGGGGTTGCCCGCCTCTGACCGCCGAGGTTCTCGCCGGGGCGCCCCGCCTGCAGATGCTGGCCTACGCCGCCGGCACCATGAAGTCGGTGCTCACCGATGCGGTGTTCGACCGGGGGATTCGGGTCACGTCGTGCGCCGACGCCAACGCCGAGCCGGTCGCCGAATTCACGCTCGCCGCAATCCTGCTGGCCAACAAGGACGTCTTCTGGCGGCGGGATGTGCTGCGCGACCCGCGCATCGCCGAATCGAGGCAACCGTTGGCCCGCCCGGTCGGGAACTGGGGCAAGACCATCGGGGTGATCGGCGCCTCGATGGTCGGTCGCCGTGTGATCGAACTGCTTCGACCCTTTCCTCAGTTCGCGGTGACGCTGTACGACCCGTTCGTCTCCTCTGAGCAAGCCGGGGAGTTGGGCGTCACCAAGCTCGACCTCGATGAGCTGTGTTCCGGCGCCGACATCGTGTCCATCCATGCCCCGGATCTGCCGAGCACCCGGCACCTGATCGGCGCCCCTCAACTGGCGGCGATGCGCACCGGCGCCACACTGATCAACACGGCCCGGGGCCGATTGGTCGACCACGACGCACTGACGACCGAGCTGGCCTCGGGACGTCTCTCGGCCGTGCTCGACGTCACCGATCCCGAACCCCTGCCGGCCGAGCATCCGCTGCGCTCGCTGCCCAACGTCTACCTCACCCCGCATCTGGCGGGGTCCGAGGGTACCGAACTGGGCCGGCTGAGCGACTGGGCCATCGACGAGATCGAGCGGTTCTGCGACGGTCGCCCACCACGCAACCCCGTCACCCGCGACATGCTGGCCACGATGGCCTGACAATTCCCTCGACGTTCGGGCCTCTCGACGGTCGGGCCTCTCGACGGTCGAAGCGTTGACGGTGGCCCTCCCCCGACGGTCCGACGGTGGACCCCGGATCGAGGGTGGACCCCGGATCGAGGGTGGACCCCGGATCGAGAGTGGACCCCGGATCGAGAGTGGACCCCGGGCCGAGGGTGGACATCGGGTCGATGATGGCGCCATGGTGGAGCGATGGACGTCGACGAAGCCAGGATCGAGCGATGGTTGGCCGAGCTCACGCTCGACGAGAAGATCTCGTTGCTGAGCGGGGCATCCACCTGGCGCACCGTGGCGATCGACCGGCTCGGAATTCCGGCGGTGAAGATGTCGGACGGCCCCAACGGCGTTCGGGGCGAGAACGTCGGTCTCGGGCGGACCGAGGCCGTTGCCCTTCCGACCGGGATCGCCCAGGGCGCCACCTGGGACCCGGCGCTGATCGGCCTGGTCGGCGATCTCCTCGGCCGCGAGGCCCGACGCCGTGGGGCACACGTCGTGCTGGCACCGGCGGTCAACCTCCATCGCACGCCGATCGGCGGCCGCACCTTCGAGTACTTCTCGGAGGACCCCGAACTCACGGCGGCTCTCGCAGCGGCGACGGTCCGGGGCGTGCAGGCCCACGATGTCGCCGTGACGGTGAAGCACTTCGTCGCCAATGACACCGAGATCGACCGGCACACCGTCGACGTCGTCGTCGACGAACGCGTGCTCCGAGAGCTCTACCTGCGACCGTTCGAGGCCTGCGTCATCGAGGCCGGGGCCTGGGGGGTGATGTCGGCCTACAACCGGCTCGCTGGCGAGTTCTGCGGGGCGAACGATCGGCTCCTCAACCAGGTTCTGCGCAACGAATGGGGGTTCGACGGATTCGTGGTCTCGGACTGGTTCGGCGCCCACGAGGCCACAGGCTCGGTGAACGGTGGCCTGAGCATCGAGATGCCGGGCCCACCCCGGGTCCACGGCGCCAAACTGGCCGCGGCCATCGAGCGTGGTGAAGTCGACGTCGACACGGTCGACGCGCTCGTGCGCGACGTGCTCGTTCTCGGCGAACGCACCGGTGCCCTCGCCCGTTCCGCCGATGCCACCGAAGTCACGGTCGACGACCCCGACGAGCGGGCGTTTGCCCGTCGGGTCGCCATCGCCGGGACGGTCCTGGCAACCAACGATGGGACGCTGCCGCTCTCGATGAACGGCATCGCCGTCGCTGTCATCGGTCCGAACGCCGAACTCAGTCGCATCATGGGTGGCGGGAGTTCCGCCGTCAAGCCGCTCCCCCATGCCTCGATCCTCGAATCACTGCGATCCCGGTTCGGGCAATTGGTCCACGAGCCGGGATGCCGGATCGACAAGTACGCACGGCTTCCGCGGCCCGATCAGCTGCTCGGCCCCGACGGCGAACCCGGTCTCGAGGTCCGCTTCGTCAATGATCGGGACAGGGGTGCCAGCACAGCAGAACCAGACAGCACAGCAGAACCAGACAGCACAGCAGAACCAGACAGCGCAGCAGAACCAGACAGCACAGCAGAACCAGACAGCACAGCAGAACCAGACAGCACAGCAGAACCAGACAGCACAGCAGAACCGGACAGCAGGCTCGGCGAGGCCGTGCACGTGACGCGGAGCGACACCACCAACCTCCGGTACCTCGGATCGTTTCCCGACGGTGTCGATCCGAGATCGGCCACCCTCGAGGTCCGGGGTCGCTTCGTTCCCGCCACCGACGGGATCCACCACGTCGGCATCATCGTGACCGGCCCGTGCCGGGCGGTGATCGGTGGCGTCGAGATCCTGGACCCCTCCGACGAGCTCGAGGGGGGCGATGCCTTCTACGGCTACGGGAGCACCGAGACGTCGGTTCCGATCGAGCTGACCGCGGGCTCGCCGGTCGACATCGAGATCGACGTGCGGCTCGGCGGGGCGTTCTGCGGCGTCCGCCTGGGATTCGCACCGCCCGAGGCCCCTGACGAGTTCGACCGTGCCGTGGCTGCCGCCGCCGGCGCCGACGTCGCGATCGTCGTTGCCGGGACCAACGAGGACCGGGAGACCGAAGGCAACGACCGTACGTCGATTGCGCTTCCCGGACGGCAGGACGAACTCATCCGCGCCGTTGCCGCCGTGAACGACCGGACGGTCGTGGTGGTGAACGCCGGCTCGCCGGTCTCGATGCCCTGGCTCGACGAGGTCGGCGCAGTGCTCCTTCCGTTCTTCGGGGGGCTCGAACTCGGCAACGCCGTCGCCGATGTCATCACCGGAGCGGCCGACCCGGGGGGACGGCTTCCGATCACGTTCCCTCGACGGCTCGAGGACTGTCCCGCCTGGCCTCATTACCCGCCGGTCGATGGCGTCCAGACCTACGGCGAGGGATTCGCCATGGGCTACCGGGGCCACGATGCCGGGGGAATCGAGCCGCTCCTGCCGTTCGGTCATGGACTCTCCTACGGCGACGCCCGATGGGGCGATGCCCGTTTGGCCGACGGCCTCGGCAACGACGTCGTTGCCGCCGCCGACGGGTCGGTCACGGTGCCGGCTTCGGTCACGATGCCGCTGGCAACCGCGGTGCCGGTCACGGTCACGGTGCCGGTCACCGCCGTTGGCGACAGGCCGGCCACGGTGGTCGTACAGGGATACGTCGCGGCGCTCGACCCCCCGGTCGTTCGAGAGCCCAAGGCACTGAAGGTCTGGCGCAAGCTCATCGTCGAACCGGGCCGAACGGCCGATGTCGAGCTGTCGTTCGGGCCCGCGGCCTTCCGGCGCTGGAGTCCCGAGGACGGCCGCTGGATCATCGACCCCGGGACCTACCGCCTCCTCATCGGCGTCTCGGCCACCGATATCCGCTCGAGCGTCGACGTGACGATCGTGCCCTGACGGCCCGCGGAGACATGCCCGAAGTGACACGGCCCGAAGTGACACGGCCCGGTGGGCAGAGGGATCGGTACGAAACTGCACCGAGGTGGCTCTCCGCCACCGGGCACTGCCGTAGCATCGGCGATGATGACGCAGCCCGAGGCCACGCCCGCACCGAGAACGATCCGGCTTGCCCATTCGGGCGACCTCGACCAACTCGTCGACCTGGCGATGGCGGCCGAGGGCCTCATGACCACGATGCCCAACAACCCCGACGACATGGGGCAGCGGATCCTCGACTCGGAAGCGAGCGTCGCACCCGACCGAGTGGTCGACGGACGAGAGATCTACTTCTTCGTGCTCGACGAGACCGACCCCGTCGACGAACGGCGCCAGATCACCGGAACATCGGCGATCTACGCCGCCGTCGGACTCGAACGACCGTTCTACAGCTACAAGATGACCACGCTGTCGAAGTACTCGCCCGACATCGGCCGGCGGTTCGACTACCGGATCCTCCAGCCTTCCAACGACTACAACGGCGCGGCCGAGGTCGGCACCCTCTATCTCCCGCCCGAGCGCCGCGGCGGTGGCCGAGGCCGACTGCTGTCGTTCGCCCGCTTCCTGTTCCTCGCCATTCACCGAGAACGATTCGGCGACCGGGTCATGGCCGAGATGCGGGGCTGGACCGATGATCACGGCCATTCGCCCTTCTGGGACGCGGTCGGCCAGAAGTTCTTCGGCCTCGAACTCGAAGAAGCCGACCGGCTCAGCGGGACCCAGTTCCGATTCATGCAGGATCTCCTCCCGGGGACCCCGATCCACGTCGATCTGCTCCCCCAGGACGCCATGGACGTCATCGGCCGACCCCATCAGGGATCGGAACCGGCGGCCGCCATGCTGGCCAAGATCGGTATGCGCAACCACGGCTACATCGACATCTTCGACGCCGGGCTGTGCCTCGACGCCTTCATCGACGACATCGACGTCGTCCGTCGGGCCCGCCACCGCACGGTCCGAATCGTCGATCGGGAGCCAAACGCTCAGGCCGGGCTGGTCGCCAACACCGCCGTTGCCGACTTTGCGCTGATCGAAGCAGCCATCACCCACGACGACGCACAACCGCTCACGTCAGGGCAAGCCGCCGCCCTCGGTGTCTCCGACGGTGATCCGATCGTGAGCTATATCTTCGAGGTTCCCCATGACTGATCGCCACTCGGCGCTCGAGGTGAACTTCGACGGCATCGTCGGCCCCACCCACAACTTCGCCGGACTGTCCCCGGGCAACGTGGCGTCGCAGCGCAACGCCCGGCAGAGTTCACACCCCAAGGCTGCCGCGTTGCAGGGGATCGACAAGATGCGCCTCCTCGTCCGGCTCGGACTTCCACAGGGAGTGCTGCCCCCACAGGAACGGCCCAGCCCCACCGGTCTGCGGGCACTCGGCTTCGTGGGCTCCGGTACCCGTGATCGGGCCGAGGCCCTGACCACGCTGGCGCAGGGGCGAGCCTGGCAGCTCGCCGCCGTCATGTCGGCTTCCCCGATGTGGGCAGCCAATGCGGCAACGGTGTCCCCCTCGGCCGATACCGCCGACGGGCGGGTCCACCTGACGGCGGCGAACCTCAGCTCGACCCTGCACCGCAGCTTCGAAGGGGCCGATACCGCACGCAGCCTGCGAGCCATCTTCGCCGACCCCGACCACTTCGTCGTCCACGACCCGCTCCCGATGCACGAATCGTTCGCCGACGAGGGAGCGGCGAATCACGGCCGGCTCGCGGCTCGGCACGGCGACCCGGGCGTTCACCTCTTCGTGTACGGACGCGACGAGGACACGGTGGTGTCCCCCGGGGCCTACCCGCGACGACAGACGCTGCTCGCGTCACAGACCATCGCCGCCAGTCACGGACTCGACCCCGCCCGCATCGTGTTCGTCCAGCAGTCGTCGATGGCGATCGACGCCGGCGCGTTCCACAACGACGTCGTGTCGGTGGCCAACGGCAACACACTGTTCTTCCACGCCGACGCCTTCGCGGCATCGATCGGCGAGCGACTGTCCTCGGTCGATGGTCTCGAACTGATCGAGGTCCCGACCGAGCGGGTGACGCTCTCCGACGCCGTCTCGTCCTACCTGTTCAACTCCCAGCTCGTGACCCTCCCCGACTCGACGACGGCGCTGATCGCCCCGTCCGACGTGCTCGAACTCGAATCGACCGCGACGTACCTCCATGAGCTGATCGGCAGCGACGCCGGCATCGACTCGCTCCACACGGTGTCGATTCGAGAGAGCATGAGCAACGGTGGTGGCCCGGCGTGCCTCCGGCTCCGCGTCGTCCTGACCGCCGAGCAACGCGCTGCCCTCTCGGGCTCGGTGCTGGTCGACGAGGCCCGGCTCGACCTGCTCGCAGCGTGGGTCGAGCGCCACTACCGTGATCAGCTCGACGCCGACGATCTGGCCGATCCGGCCCTGGTCGGCGAGGTCCGCACGGCACTCGACGCACTCACCGAGATCCTCGGTCTGGGTGATCTGTACGAGTTCCAGCGATGACCGACGACGACCGATCGGTCGATCGGCCGGAGAGCTGGGGGGAGGCCTTCCTGGCCACGTCGATGGCCCATGTCGATCGCGCGGTCGTGCCGACCGAGTGGCACCGTCACGGGCTCACGTGGAGGCTGCTGGCCAACGGTGTACTCGCGATCGAGCCCGACGAAGACGCCGACCTCTCGATCGTGATCTCGGCCGCCATCCACGGCAATGAGACCGCGCCGGCCGAGATGCTCGACGACATCGTCGCCGACCTGTCCATCGGGCGACTTCGGCTGCGACAGCGGCTCCTCGCCATCATCGGCAACCCCCCGGCGGTCGTTGCCGGGACGCGGTTCGTCGACGAGAACCTGAATCGCCTGTTCAGCGGCTGCCACGAAGGCAAGGATCACCCCGAAGCCCGCCGTGCCGCCGAACTCGAGCGGATCGTCGGCCGCTTCTTCGCCGAGTCCCCGGCCGGCCAGCGGCGACTGCACTACGAACTCCACACCGCGATCCGCGCGTCGCAGCTCGAGCGATTCGTCATCCACCCCCACGGACAGACTCTGGCCGATGACCAGCTCGATCTGCTCCGTCGGGCCGACGTCCACGCGGTGCTGTTCGCCAACGAACCGGCGTCCACCTTCTCGTACTACTCGTCCCACACCTGCGGGGCCGAGTCGATGACCGTCGAACTCGGCCGAGTGTCGCCGCTGGGCCGGAACGACCCGACCCGTCTCGCCGCGATCGACGCGTGCCTTCGGGCCGTCCTCGGCGGCAGCGACCTTCCGCCCCCCGTCTCCGAACCCATCCGGTTCGACGTCGAACACGAGCTGATTCGAGCCGCCGCCGACGACTTCGAGTTCCATGTTGCCGACGACGTCGCCAACTTCACCCTGCTCGAACCGGGTCACCGCATCACGACCGGGGCCGGCGGCGGTGTGACCATCGAGGGCGAGGGCCGACGAATCGTGTTTCCCAACCCCGACGTCCCGGTCGGTCAGCGGATCGGTCTGGTGGTCAAACCGACGAGCTGAGCGTCGAGCAAGCGGGCGCTATTCGAGGGTCGCGTAGTTGGTGGACCGGTCGTCGGTGCTGGTGCCTCGGACCTCGGCGACACTGTCGGCCAGGTCGCTCAGATAATGGTCGATGGCGCCGGTGTTGGAGTTCGACACCGTGGAGTGCAGCGAATCGGGTGGCCCCTGTCGATCATGGAACCAGCCACGGCGCAGGAGGGCGTCTCCGAGCGAGAAGATGTCGATCGGATCGGGATCATCGGGTTCGTTGCTCATGGCGATGAGGTGGTATCGACCATCACCCAACACCCGGATGCCGTCGATCGACGCGATCCCGGCCCGGATCTGGTCGGCGTTGGCCAGGTTCGTCCGGGTGAGGTCGAGGTACCCCTCGACACCCAGGTGCGACATCACGGCCCAGGCGGCCGCCATGGGCAGACCCGACCGGGTGCCCTGGAGATTCGGCGACGCGTAGAACCCACCGAGCCAGTCATCGAAGACGAACGTCTGGTAGCTGCGCAGCTCCCTGCTCCGGTGCAGGATCACCGAGACGCCCTTGGGTGCGTAGCCGAGCTTGTGGATGTCGGCCGAGATCGACGACACGCCCTCGACCCGGAAGTCCCAGGGCGGTACGTCTCGCCCCAACATCTCGACGAAGGGCAGCACGAAACCACCCATGCAGGCATCGACGTGGCAGTTGGCATCGACACTGGCGGCGAGGGCCGCAAGAGCCGGGATGTCGTCGACGACACCCTGCGGGTACTGGGGAGCCGAACCGACGATCAGCGCCGTGTTGTCGTTGACCAACGCCGCCATGGCATCGACGTCGGCGGTCCAGTCGGGTCGCACTCGAGTCTTGTGGACCTTCAGTCCGAACAGGTGGGCGGCCTTGTGGAACGCCGCGTGTGCGCTCTCGGCGACGATCATCTCGGGGGCATCGACGCCACGTTCGGTACGGGCCCGTTCCCGTGCGGCCTTGACCCCGCACAGGATCGATTCGGTACCACCGCTGGTGAGGAAACCGGCGGCGAAGTCACCCCCCGACAGCAACGACGCCGTCCAGCCGACGACCTCGGACTGGATGGCGCCGAGTGACGGGAAGGCCTTGGTGTTGAGGGCGTTCTCGTGGAGGTAGAGCGCGGCCGCCTGCTCGGCGACGGCGTGAACGCTCGGGCCCCCGTTGTAGACCATGCCGAACGCGCGCCCGTCCTGCCAGCGGACGTCGTTGGCCCGTTTCTCGGTGAGCTCGGCGATGACGTCGTCGACGGATCGACCCGAAGGTGGGAGTGCTGCCATCTCCCGATTCTGGCCGCAGTCCGAGCCTCGTGCACAGCCGGCGGCCCGAGCCCTGCGCGGCGCCGTAGGCTCGGCGCGGTGTCGACCGTGTACTACCTGACACATCCCGACGTCGAGATCGACCCCTCGACGCCGGTGCCACGCTGGCATCTGAGCGCGGTCGGGCGGGCTCGCGCCCGTGCGGCGTGCCTCCTGCCGTGGATGTCATCGGTCGAGTGCGTGATCACCAGCGACGAGACGAAGGCCCGGGAGACCGCATCGATCCTCTCGGGTCACCTCGGGTTCCCCGTCGAGGTTCGCCCGGGTTCCGGCGAGAACGATCGCTCGGCCACCGGCTTCGTCCCTCCCGACCGGTTCGACGCCCTGGCCGACCGGTTCTTTGCCCAACCCGATCAGCGGGTCGAGGGCTGGGAGCGCGCCGTCGACGCCCAGGCCCGCATCGTGGCCGAGCTGTCCGATCTCCTCTCGCCGGGACGCCCGGTGACCCTGGTCGTCGGGCACGGCGGCGTTGGCACCCTGTGGTACTGCCACCTGGCCGGTCTGGCCATCGATCGGCGCCACGACCAACCGGGTCAGGGTCACTACTTCGCGGTCGATGTGCGCTCGGGGCGCCCGACACACCGGTGGCGCCCGATCGACCGCTGACACCCCTCCCACTCGCCGACCGGTTGCCGGTCGTCACGATCCCGCTCAGGCAATCGGGCACAGGCAATCCGGCATCGCGGCCATGCGACACCAGGCAATCCGGCACAGGCAATCGGATGCGGCCATGCGACACGGGCGATCCGACACGGGCGATCCGACACGGGCGATCCGACACGGCCACACGGTTCGCGCAATCGCCGTTCCCGCCCACGCGACCCCGATTGCAACCTAGAGTGGCTTGCAGCGCCGATCGGTCGTCGCACGAACCGCCCGAGCGCTCCTCGGTCGTGAACCCGTCAGGTGGTCCTCGTCCTTCCGTGAGTTATGAACACTTCCTTCGCACGGTCCCCCGTCAGGCCCGCAGTGTGGCGCGCCTCGACGCGATTCTCGATGCCACCGGACGGCTCCTCGAGAATGCCAGCGTCGACCAGTTGACCATCACCGCCGTGGCCGCCGAAGCCGGGGTCTCGACCGCCAGCGTGTACGACTACGTGGCCGACATCCGGGCTCTCGTCGCCTGTTTCGTCATTCGGAGTCTCGACCGCAACTTCGACAACCTGGTCGGCGGACTCACTCCGGTCGAGTCCATCGACGATCTGCGGGCCGCCCTCCGGCGCGGGCTGTCGGTGTTCATCGACCTCTACCGGAACTCACCGGGCCTGCGCAGTGCGCTGGCCGCCATGACCGCCGACCCGCAGCTCGAACGGATCAACCACGACGACAACCAGCGCATCGCCGATGCCTACACGGCTCTCGTCGCACCGTTCGTTCGCCCCGAGCGACACCGCGAACTCGCCGATCGGGCGCTCATGGCCGTGAACTTCGCTCGACCCCTCGTCAATCTGACGATGCTGGTACCCGAGGATCGTGCCGAGGAACTGATCGAGACGTTTCTGAAGGTTTTCAGCAGTATCGTCGACGAATGACGAGCCGCCAGCAGCGGACCGCACGCCGTCGCACGACGGCCCGTCCGCCATGGCCGATCGTGCTGCTCGGCTCCCTGGGATCGCTGCTGTTCGTGGTCCCACTCATCGGTCTGCTGTCGAGAACCCCGATCGCCGACCTCCCGTCGCTCCTGTCCGGCGACGTCGTGGTCGATGCGCTGCGGTTGTCCCTGCTGACCTCCCTCGCCGCCGCCGCACTCTCGGTCGTGTTCGGGGTTCCGCTCGCCTGGATGCTGGCTCGCACCCGGTTTCCCGGACAGCGACTCCTGCGGGCCATCGTCACCCTGCCGATGGTCCTGCCTCCGGTCGTCGGCGGCGCCGCACTCCTGTTCGCGCTCGGTCGTCGAGGCCTCGTCGGTCGGCCGATCTACGAGGCCACCGGCTTCCTCCTCCCCTTCTCGGTCTGGGGCGTCATCATCGCCAACACGTTCGTCGCGATGCCATTTCTCGTCCTCACCGTCGAGGGCGCGCTCCGTGGACTCGACCCGCGCTACGAGGCCGCCGCGGCCACGCTCGGTGCCGGCCGATTGCGCGTCTTCCGCCGGATCACCCTGCCGATGATCGCACCGTCGCTCACCGCCGGCGTCGTGCTGGCCTGGGCCCGTGCCCTCGGCGAGTTCGGGGCCACGATCACGTTTGCCGGCAATCTCCAGGGTCGGACGCAGACCCTGCCACTGGCGGTCTTCGTCACGCTCGAATCCGACCGTGACGCCGCAGTGGCGACCAGCCTGGTGTTGGTCGCCGTGTCGCTCGTTGTGCTCCTCGGGCTCAAGGACCGCTGGTGGCAGCGGGTGTGATCGATCTCGAGGCCCACCTGGTCGTCCGGCGCCCCGAATTCGAACTCGATCTGCCGATGTCGATCGAACCGGGGTCGACCACGGCGCTGCTCGGTCCCAACGGTTCCGGCAAGTCGACGGCGGTCGCCGCCTTGGCCGGCCTCGTCGCCCTGGACGACGGACGGATCCGGTTGGGCAACCGCATCCTCGACGACGGACGGCGGATCTTCGTCCCGGCCGAGGTCCGCAACATCGGCGTGGTCTTCCAGGACCATCTGCTGTTCCCCCATCTGCGTGTGGTCGACAACGTGGCGTTCGGTCTGACGAGTCGTGGGGTCTCACGCAACGAGGCCCGCCAACGGGCCCAGCGATGGCTTGAATCGCTCGGGCTCGCCGCGTTCGCTCGGCGCCACCCCGGTGAGCTGTCGGGCGGTCAGGCCCAGCGTGTGGCCCTGGCCCGGGCCCTCGCCCCGGATCCCGACCTGCTGATCCTCGACGAACCTCTCAGCGCCCTCGACGTGACGACGAGGGTCGAGACCCGCCGGGTCCTCGCCGACCATCTCGCCGGATTTGCCGGGCCACGATTGCTGATCACCCATGATCCGACCGATGCCCACCTGCTCGCCGACCGTGTCTGTGTTCTCGAGGCGGGGCGTCTGGTCCAGGCCGGGACTCCCGATGACATCCGCCGCCGGCCGGCAACGCCCTACATCGCCGATCTTGCCGGTCTCAACCTGCTCCGGGGTTCGGTTCACGACGGCAGGATCGAGCTCGCCGGAGGCGGAGTCCTCCACGCAGCCGATCATCGATCCGACGGACCGGTGCTCGTCGCCATCCGCCCCAACGCCGTCGCCCTGCACCGGCACCGTCCCGAGGGCAGTCCCCGCAACGTCTGGGCCTCGACGGTGACCGCCGTCGACTCCCTCGGCGACGTCACCCGGGTTCAGATCGACCAGCCCATGGCCCTCAGCGTCGAGGTCACCCCCGAGTCGGCCGCCGAGCTCGGTCTCGCCCCCGGGTCGGCGGTGTGGGCCTCGGTCAAGGCCACCGAGATCGGCGTCGAGCCGGCCTGACGTCGAACACCCGGCCGGCCGGACATGTGCCGGTCGGGCGGTCGGGGTCCCGACGACGATCGCCTCGGCGAGTGGGCGGGCCCTTGACGGACCGCAGTCGAAATGCGTAAGCATGGGTATGGCGCCAACCGAATCGTCCGAATCCACCATCGTCACCGAGACCGTCACGACGTCCGTGATCGACGGGCGGATCCTCGTGGTCACCATCAACCGGCCGGAACGCCGGAACGCCGTCGACCGGGCGACGGCCGAGCGACTGGCTGCGGCGTTTGCCGACTTCGATGCCGACGACTCGCTGCTCGTCGCCATCCTCACCGGGTCCGGTGGAACGTTCTGCGCCGGTGCCGACCTGAAGGCGGTGGCCGACGGCAGCGGCAACCGCGTCGATTCCGACGTCAGTGTCGACGGGCCGATGGGACCCACTCGGATGCTGCTGTCCAAACCGGTCATCGCCGCCGTCGAGGGCCACGCGGTCGCCGGCGGGATCGAGCTCGCGGCGTGGTGCGACCTCCGGGTGGCGGCCACCGACGCCGTGTTCGGCGTGTTCTGCCGTCGCTGGGGTGTACCCCTGGTCGATGGGGGCACGGTTCGCCTGTCCCGGCTGCTCGGCCATTCCCACGCCCTCGATCTGATCCTGACCGGTCGAGGTGTCAGCGGAGACGAGGCCCAGCGCATCGGGCTGGCCAATCGACTCGCCCGACCGGGCGAGGCGTTGTCCGACGCCATCGAGTTGGCTCGTCAGTTGGCCGGGTTTCCGCAGCGCTGCCTTCGCTCCGACCGGCGCTCGTCCTATGACCAGTGGTCGCTCGGCCTCGGCGATGCCCTGGCCAACGAGACTGCGCTCGGCCTCGAGACCCTGGCCTCGGGCGAGTCCCGTGAAGGAGCGGCGCGCTTCGCTGCCGGCGCCGGTCGGCACGGTTCGTTCGACGACCCTCCCGCCTGACACGACCCCTCCGAGTTCCCGAGGATCCGCGATGAGGGCGCCCGATGAGGGCGCGCGGTGAGGACGCGCGGTGAGGGCGCCCGGTGAGGACGCGCGGTGAGGACGCGCGGTGAGGACGATTGCGTGACCGGCCGGGAGCGGGGAGACTCGCCCCATGACTTTCCGCCTCGCCAACGTTGCCGGCCGTACCGCCCTGGTCGACGACGCTCACCAGTGGTTCGACGCCGAGCGGGTTTCGGGGGCGCGATCAGCAACGACCCGATGATCGCGCTGACCCAGCCCGACGCCCTGCACGCGGCCTCGGCCACGCTCACCGGCGCCGCCGACGGCTCGCTCGCCGATGCCGAACTCGGCGCCCCGGTCCCCCGCCCCCGCAACGTCTTCGCCGTCGGCCTCAACTACCGATCCCACGCGGTCGAGTCGGGCATGGAACTTCCGAAGAACCCGCTCGTGTTCACCAAGTTCCCGAGCTGCCTGGTCGGGCCGAACGCCGACGTCGAGCTCCGGTCGGCGACGGCGGACTGGGAGGTCGAATTGGTCGTCGTCATCGGCACGGGCGGGCGCGACATCGAGCCGGCCGACGCCTGGGATCACGTCCTCGGGCTCACCGTGGGCCAGGACATCTCCGACCGGGCCCTGCAATTCGCGGCCAAACCGCCCCACTTCGATCTCGGCAAGTCCCGTGACACCTACGGCCCCACCGGTCCGGTTCTGGTGTCGACCGATTCGTTCGACGACGGTGCCGACCTGGCCATCAGCTGCGAGGTCAACGGATCCCCGAAGCAGGCCGACCGGACCTCCAATCTCATCTTCTCGGTCCCCGAACTGATCGCCTACCTGTCGGGGATCTGCACCCTGGCCACCGGTGACCTGATCTTCACCGGAACCCCCGAGGGCGTCGGCGCTGCGTCCGGTGTCTATCTCCAACCGGGCGACACCATCACCTCGACGATCGAAGGCATCGGAACCATCACCAATCGGTGTGTGGCGTGACCACACCCTCGGTGATCGTCGTCGGCGGTGGACCGGTCGGGGTGATGGGGTCGCTGCTCCTGGCCCAGCGGGGTTTCGACGTCACCGTGTTCGAACGCGAACCACAGATCTACAACCTGCCGCGGGCGATCATCATGGACGCCGAGATCCAGCGGGTCTTCGAGGGTGCCGGCCTGCTCGACGGGCTGAGAGCGATCACGACCCCGGTTCGGGGTGCCGAGTTCGTCGACACCCACGGCGTGCGCATCATCGGTTCGGCCTCGCGCCCACCCGAGGAGAACGCCCTCGGACTTCCCGACGGGGTGATGTACTACCAGCCCGAACTCGAGACCTTCCTCCGGTCGGCGGCCATCGCCGCCGGTGTCTCGCTTCGTGTCGGCGTCACCGTCGAGTCGGTTCGAGACCTCGGCGCCGGCGTGTCGGTGTCGGTCCACTCGGGCGACGGTGGCACCGAGTCCGCCGGTGCCGATTGGCTGATCGCGGCCGACGGCGCGGCAAGCCCCATCCGCAAGTCACTCGGGGTTCGGTTCGTCGATCAGGGGTTCGATCAGGGCTGGCTGGTCCTCGACGTGCAACTCACCAATCCCGATGTCCCCCTTCCCCCGTTCGTGCAGCAGATCTGCGACCCGAAGCGGCCGACCACGTTCGTTCCCGGCCATGACCGCTACCGGCGATGGGAATTCCAGATGCAACCGGGCGAGACCGCCGACGAGATGACCCGATCCGATCGGGTGTGGAGCCTCCTCGACCCCTGGCTCACGCCCAGCGACGCCGTCTTGATCCGGTCGGTGGTCTACCGCTTCCATGCCACGGTGGCCGAGCGCATGCGAGTCGGTCGGATCTTCATCGCCGGTGACGCAGCCCACCAGATGCCGCCCTTCCTCGGTCAGGGCCTGTGTTCGGGTGTCCGAGACGTTGCCAACCTCGCCTGGAAACTCGAGCTGGTGGCCACGGGCACCGGTGGCGAGACCCTGCTCGACACCTACGAGAGCGAACGACTGCCCCACGCGGCCGGTGTCGTCGCCCACGCCGTCGACACCGGGAAGCTGATCGATCAATTGGCGGGCCGCTCCGACGACTCCATCGGGCTCGATGCGGCCTACGGCGGCCAACGCCCGTTCCCGACGCTGCACGACGGGGTCCTCATCGGTGATCACCCATTCGTCGGTCGCCAACTCCCTGCGCCAACGGTCGGGGGGCATCGGCTCGACGACCTGCTCGGCTCGGGTTTCGCCGTTGTCGTGGTCGATCCCGAGGTCGCGGCCGGTGTCTCGGAGCGGTGGTCGACGATCGGTGGAATCGTCGTCGAGGTCCCCGAGGGAATCCTCGGTGATCTCCTCGTTCGATCGGGCGCGATCATCGCCCGACCCGATCGGTACATTGCGGCCATCTGCTCCGACCGCGAGTCGCTCCACGATGCCACCGACTCGCTCTTCGCCTCGATGGCGGTCGACCCAGGGGTCTAGGGTCGCCACGTGAACGACTTCTACAGCCCCGACCAGCGTCGCCTGCAGGACGACTTCGAGACCCGGCCGCTGGCCGACACCCTCGAAGCGGTCATGGTCAAAGACGAACTGGCCGATGTGCCGGCCGCGTTCATCGAGTCTCGTGACTTCTTCTTCCTCAGCACCGTCAACGCCGATGGCGAACCCACCGTGTCCTACAAGGGCGGCGCCCCCGGTTTCGTCCGGGTCCTCGACGCGTCCACGTTGGCCTTTCCCAGCTACGACGGCAACGGCATGTTCTTGTCGATGGGCAACATCATCGCCACCGCGAAGATCGGCATGCTGTTCATCGATCTCGAGACCCCGCACCGACTGCGGGTGCAGGCCACCGCTCGGGTTGCGGCCAAGGACGATCCCATCGTCGACACCTACCCCGGCGCCGACCTGGTCGTCGTGGCCACGGTCGACTCGGCGTTCGTGAACTGTGGCCGGTACATCCACAAACACACCCGGGTCGAGGACTCGCCCTACGTACCCGACGACCGCGGCCACCAGCCGCTTGCCGCCTGGAAACGAATCGATCTGCTCCAGGATGCGTTGCCCCCACGTGATCAGGGGCGAGCGGCGACCGAAGGCGGCACGATCACCGGCGCCGACTACGCCGAGCGGCTCCGTACCGGCCGTCCCTGAACCACCGAACCGGCGGCCCACCGTCCCCCAACCACCGAGCCGGCGGCCCACCGTCCCCCTTCAGGGACGCTGGCCCGCCAGATGGCCGGGGAAGGGACACGAACCCGCCCGAGAGCGTTGCGTCGCGGTTCGCTCAGGTGTCGAGTTGGGCCGCCAGCGACTGGGTCGCCTCGATGAACTCGTCGATCATCTCGAAGACCACCTGCGCTGCCGGCTTCGAGGTGTTCATCGAGCCTACGATCTGCCCGACGAAGTAGTTCGCGAGCTTCTCGGCTCCCGACCCCTCGCGGTGGGCCGCCCGGTCGATCCGGGCGATGGCCTGGTTGATCAGGATCGGCTGCATGGGCATCCCGAGCGGCATGGGGGTCGCCGGGTTCTCCCACTCCTCGGTCCACGCCGACTTGAGCTGACGGGCCGGTTTGCCGGTTCGGGCTCGCGACCGGATGGTGTCCGCCGAGGTTGCCGCAAGGAACTTGTCCTTCACCACCGGATGGGTCTCGGCCTCCTCGGTGGTCAACCAAACCGAGCCGCACCACACCCCCTGGGCCCCCAGTGCCATCGCCGCCGCCATCTGGCGGCCGCGACCGATCCCACCCGCACCCAGCACCGGCACCGCGCCGTCGACGGCATCGACGATCTCGGGAATCAGCACCATGGTGCCGATCTCCCCCGTGTGGCCGCCGGCCTCGGACCCCTGGGCGATCAGCAGATCGACACCTGCGTTGACGTGCCGGGCGGCATGCTGCGGCTTGCCGGCCAGAGCTCCCACCCGACGATCGGCCGCCTTCACCTGGTCGACCACGAAGGGTGGAGGGGGTCCCAGGGCATTGACGATCAGTGACGGCGCATGAGCCAATGAGATGTCGAGTTGGGGGCCGGCCTGGTTGGCCGAGAAGGGGGCCGGGGCATCGGGCCGTGACTCGAATTGTCCCCGCACGTCGTCGGCCAGCGGTGGCACGTCGTAGCGGCGCAGGATGTCGTCGACGAAGTCCCGGTGCTCGGGTGGAACCGCCGCCCAGATGTCGGCCACCGTGAGCCCGCCGCCCTCATCGGAGCCGGCGTACTTCGCCGGGACGATGACGTCGACACCGTACGGCCTTCCCTTCAACTCGGACTCGATCCAGTCGAGATCGATCTCGAGCTGACGGTCGGAGTGCCCGGCCGCGCCCAGCACGCCCAGACCTCCCGCCTTCGACACCGCAACGACGACGTCACGGCAGTGGGTGAACGCCAGGATCGGGACATCGATCCCGAACATCTCGGTGACCTGGTTCTTCATGAACGATCTCTCTCGGTCGGGGGCGCACGGAGCACCACATCGGGAATGGGAACGATCCGGGCCCGGAGCCATTCGCCCAGGGCCTTGGCCTGGGCGTCCTGGCGGGTCGAGGCGGCAACGCCCTCTTCGAGCAGGCCACGGATCACGAAGTTCAGCGCCCACACGTTGGGCAGTCGGTGGCGTTCGATCACGAGGTCGCTGGTCTCGGGCAACAGCGACCGCAACCGATCGACCGTGAGAGCCTCGTCGAGCCACTGCCACGCCAGTTCGCTCCGGGCGAAGAGCCCGAGATTGGCGTCGCCGCCCTTGTCGCCCGATCGTGCTCCGATCACCGAACCGATCGGAGCGAGGGTGGTGGGCCCACCGAGCGGCGTCGGCGCCGCTGACCCTCCGGCGTCGGAACCTCCGACATCGGGAGCGCCACCATCGGGAGCGCCACCAGCCGGACCGCCACCATCGGGAGCACCGACATCGCGGTCGGCTCCCGTCGGCGCCACGGAGTCGACCTGGATCGTGGGACCTCCGAGCAGGGTGACGTATTGCGGAACCAGATCCGAGGGCACGGTGGCCGGTCGGTACACGCCGTAGGGAGCGGCCCCGGTCGGGCCACCACCGAGGCCGTACATACCCGGTATCCCGGCCAGGGCGGTGTGCACCATGGCGTCGTTGAAGGCCCGACCGACCTTGCGCTCGTCGGCGTCCTTCACCGTCACGCGCCAGACCGCGGTCGCCTCTTCCTGGGTGGCCGGGTCGGGCTTGTCGGTCGGGATCACCCGACTCGAGATCTGATCGAAGTCGTCGGGGCCGAACGGGCAGGCATCCCAGAACGCCGCCTGGGCGAAGGCCGCCTTGGCCTCGATGTCGAGGCCGGTCAGGGCGACCGTGAACGAGTTGCGGAATCCGCCGAGTTCGTTCATCGCCACCTTGAGCGTCGCCGGCGGAGCCTGACCCCGCACACCCGAGACCCGAACCCGGTCCGGTGCCAGCTGTTCCAGCTCGACCGTGTCGAAACGGGTGGTCACATCGGGACCGAGATACTCGGGCCCACCGATCTCGTAGAGGAGCTGCGAGGTGACGGTGCCGATGTTCACCGCTCCCCCGGTGCCGTCGTGTTTGCCGATGACACACGAACCGTCGGCGGCGACCTCGGCCCACGGGAACCCGAACCGGGCGTGATCGAGATGGTCGGGGATCTCGGTGAAGAACGAGTAGTTGCCCCCGGTGACCTGGGCACTGCACTCGATCAGGTGACCGGCGACGACCGCCCCGGCCAGCGGGTCGAGATCGGTCCGGGCCCAACCGTGATGCCATGCGGCCGGGCCGCACACCACTGCGGCGTCGGTGACCCGACCGGTGATCACGATGTCGGCGCCCCCGGTCAGCGCCTCGACGATGCCCCAACAACCGAGGTAGGCGTTTGCCGTCAGGTACTTCGTGGGGTCGCCCAGGGACCCCGACGGGCCGAACGGCTGCAGATCCTCCGAGGCCACGAGGTCGACCACCCGATCGAGCAGATCATCGCCGCTGACATGGGCGATCGTCGGCGACAGACCGAGCCTGGCCGCGACCTCGGCAACGGCCTCGGCACAGCCGTCGGGATCGAGACCCCCGGCGTTCGAGACCACCTTGATACCCCGATCCAGACAGGTCCCCATGACCTGCTCCATCTGCTTCACGAAGGTGCCGGCGAATCCGCCGCCGGGACGCTTTGCTCGGGTGCGGCTCAGGATCAGCATGGTCAGTTCGGCCAGCCAGTCACCGGTCAGCACGTCGATCGGCCCGCCCTCGACCATCTCGACGGCTCCACTCGGGCGATCGCCGTAGAACCCCGAACAGTTGGCGATCCTGATCGGAGCCCGGGTCTCCGCCGGGCTCACGTCGGTTCCTCGAAGGTCACGAGGAGGTCGCCCTGATCGACCCGGTCACCGGCCGCGAATCGGACGTCGGCAACGATCGCCGCGGCGTGGGCGGTGATCTTGTGTTCCATCTTCATCGCCTCGACCACCATCAGAAGGTCACCTTCTCCGACGGCCTGCCCGGGCTCGACGTGCACCGCGATGACGGTGCCCGGCAACGGACAGATCGGGCCTCCGCTGGCGGCTTCATCCGCCTCGTGATCGACGAAGCGCGGCGCCTGTTTCCAGGACAACGACCCGGCCGGGCTCCTCGTGAGCAGCAAGGGACGATCGCTGTCGCCGCCCACCCACTGCACCGAGACCGCGGTCCGCCGGCCATCGAGCTCGATCACCTGGCGGTGCTCGTCGCGCTGCAGCAGACGCACCATCACCACCCGGCGTGTGTCCTCACCGAGCACCCCGTCGGGGTCGGGTTCGGGCCACGGTCCGACCAGGACACCGGGCTTGGCTGGACCCGCACAGGATGTGCTCGATTCGGTGTTCGGGGCCCGAGTCCGCCGATCCGAGCATCCAGACCCCGCGCTGGCCCTGCGTGCGCAGGTTGCGCCAACCCGAAGGAGCGAACCCGGTGACGATGTCGGCCCGCCGGGTCTCGAACTCGGTGGCGAACACCGCCCCGAGCAACAAGGCCAATCGGTCGTCACCGACCGGGCCGACCGCCGTCAGCACGTCGGGGTGTTCGTCGAGATAGGCCGTCGGGGTCCGCGCCGCCAGGAAATCGGCCTCGCCGAGGATGGCCTCGAGACTGTCCCGATTCGTTGCGACCCCCTCGACCTGCGACAGCCGCAGTGCCCGCCCCAGCGCTGCGGCCGCCTCGTCCCGGGTCGGCCGATGCACGATGATCTTCGCCAGCAGCGAGTCGTACTCCGACGACACCACCGCCCCCGCCCGGAACCCGGTGTCGACCCTCACTCCCTCCGGGGGGCGTTCGGGCCACGCAGGCCCCACTCCCCCCGGGGGGCCGATTTCGAACGCAGTGATGGTGCCGGTCGACGGAAGCCAGCCGGTTGCCGGGTCCTCGGCCACCAGGCGCACCTCGATGGCGTGGCCGGCGACCACGATGTCGTCCTGACCGACCGGCAGCGGTTCGCCGGCGGCCACCCGCAACTGGAGCTCGACCAGGTCGAGTCCCGTCACCGCCTCGGTCACCGGGTGCTCGACCTGCAGTCGGGTGTTGACCTCGAGGAAGTTGATCACGCCGTCGGCCCCGTCTTCGCCCTCTCCGACGAGGAACTCGACCGTGCCTGCATTCTCGTAGCCGACGTGGCGGGCCAGGGCGAGGGCGCCCTCACACAGCGCCGCCCGGGTCGCAGCCGAGATGCCGGCCGACGGCGACTCCTCGATCACCTTCTGGTTCCGGCGCTGGATCGAGCACTCGCGCTCGCCCAGGTGGACGACGTTCCCATGGCGGTCACCCATGATCTGGACCTCGACGTGGCGACCTCGTTCGATGTAGGGCTCGATGAACACGGTGCCGTCACCGAAGGCCGACAGGGCCTCCCGGGACGCGGCCTCGACCGCGTCGGCCAGCTCGGCCGTGGTCCGCACGACCCGCATGCCCCGACCACCCCCGCCCGCGGCCGCCTTGACCAGCGCCGGCATCGGGACGTCATCGGGAATCGAACCCGGCGCCACGTCGATCACGTCGGTGGTCGGCACCCCGGCCGCCACCGCTGCCTTCTTGGCCGCGACCTTGTCGCCGAGCAGGGCGATCTGATGCGGCGTCGGACCCACCCAGATCAGTCCGGCATCGATGACCTGCTGGGCGAAGACGGCGTTCTCGGCCAGGAACCCGTAGCCGGGGTGAATGGCGTCGCAACCCGTCTCGAGGGCGGCGGCGAGCACGGCGTCGGACCGCAGGTAGGACTCGGCCGGCGACGATCCGCCGAGCGCAACGGCGAGGTCGACGGAGTCGACGTGCAGAGCGTTGGCGTCGGGTTCGGCATAGATGCCGACCGTGTCGATGCCCAGCCGGTGAGCGGTGCGGGCGATGCGTACGGCGATCTCCCCCCGGTTGGCGATGAGCAGTCTGGTGATTCGTCTCGTCTCGATGAGCGATGTCATGTCAGTGCCTCCAGACGCCGTAGTCGGTGGCGCCAACGACTTCGTTGCTGTGCGACGCCGACAACGCCATACCCAGGACGGTTCGGGAGTCGGCGGGGTGGATGATCCCGTCGTCCCACATGCGGCCGGTGGCGTACAACGCCGTGGACTCGGTCTCGATCTGACCCTCGAGCGCGGCGAACTGGGCCGCGAGAGCATCTTCGTCGGGCTCGATCCCCCGTCCGAGGGCGGCGTTGCGGGCCACGATGTCCATCACTCCCGCCAGCTGTTTGGGCCCCATGACCGCGATGCGGTGATTCGGCCACGAGAAGATGAACCGGGGGTTGTAGGCCTTGCCCGCCATGCCGTAGTTCCCGGCTCCGTAGCTGGCCCCCACCATGAGGTTGAAATGAGGCACGGTCGAGTTGGAGACCGCGTTGATCATCTTGGCCCCGTTGCGGATGATCCCACCCTGCTCGGCCTTCGACCCCACCATGAATCCGGTGATGTTGTGCATGAACACCAGCGGTGTGTCGGTCTTGTTGCACAGCTGGATGAACTGGGCGCCCTTGGCTGCCTCTTCGGAGAAGAGGATGCCATTGTTGCCGAGGACACCGACCGGGAACCCGTGGATCGAGCCCCAGCCGCAGACCAGGGTCGAGCCGTACAGCGGCTTGAACTCTTCGAAGCGGCTGCCGTCGAGCACCCGGGCGTAGACCTCCCGAATCTCGAAGGGGATCCGGACGTCGGCCGAGGCACAGCCCAACAGCTCGGCCGGGTCGTAGATCGGCGGATCATCGGGCTCGGTCGCCCCCGGCCCGAGTTTGGACCATTGCAGATGACGCAGGATCTGCCGGGCCAGTCGCAGACCATCCAGTTCGTCAACGGCGAGGAAGTCCGACAACCCGCTGGTTCGCGAGTGCATCTCGGCCCCCCCGAGCGTCTCCTCGTCGACGATCTCGTCGATGGCCATCTTGACCAGCGGCGGCCCGCCCAGATATGCCGTGCCCCGACCCTTGACGAACACCGTGTAGTCGCTCATGCCAGGCACATAGGCGCCACCGGCGGTGTTTGGACCGAACGCGACGGTGATGGTCGGGATACCCATCTTGGACAGTTGGGTGATGTTCTTGAACTGCTCGCCGCCCCGAACGAACAGGTCGGCCTGCCGAGGCAGATCGGCACCGGCCGACTCGTTGAGATTGATCACCGGGAGCCGGTTCTCGCGGGCGATCTCGTAGAACCGGCTCGACTTCGCCCAGGAGTTCGGGTTGGCCGAACCCCCTCGGTAGGTCATGTCGGATCCGGTGATCGCACACTCGATGCCCTCGACGATCCCGATCCCGGTCACGTTGCCGACGCCGACCGGATCCTGGGTCCCCCAACCGGCCAGGGGCATGAGTTCGAGGAACGGGGTGTCGGGATCGACCAGCGCCTCGACCCGCTCGCGGACCAGCATCTTGCCCCGCTTGCGGTGGCGGTCGACGTATCGCTGACCACCGATCGTGGGAACCGTTGCCAGCTCGGACGCAACCTCGTCCCACAGCGACGTCATCACGGCCAGGTTGGCCCGATAGTCCGCCGAGCGAGTGTCGAGGCGACTCCGGATCGCGGTGCCGATACGAGGTCGGGCGAGACGGATGGTGCCCTGGGGTCGGGTGCCGGCGGCCGGAGATCTGGTGGCGGCGGGAAGTCTGGTGCCGGCGGGGCTGGTCGAGCGAGGAGCCATCGACGGACGGTACCAGACTTGCCTGATCGGTACCCAAATGCCAGGATCGGCGGCATGGGTGAACTCGTGGTCCTGATCGACGGCATCGATTTCGGCGAAGGACCGCGCTGGCACGACGACCGGCTGTGGTACTCCGACTTCTATCAGCACACCGTCTACACCGTCGACGGATCCGGCCGACGCACCGCGATCGTCGAGGTGCCCGAGCAACCGTCGGGACTGGGTTGGTTGCCCGACGGCGATCTGCTGATCGTGTCGATGCGCGATCGCCGAGTGCTGCGTTACGACGGCACCTCGCTCACCGAGCATGCCGATCTGTCGGGGATCGCCGGGTTCTGGTGCAACGACATGGTCGTCGACGCCGAGGGCAATGCCTATGTCGGCAACTTCGGTTTCGATCTGTTCGCCGGCGATCGCGACGCCATCCGAACGGCAACGCTGGCCCTGGTCCGGCCCGACGGTTCGGTCGAGGCGGCCGCGCCCGACCTGGGCTTTCCCAACGGGTCGGTGATCACCCCCGACGGCAAGACCCTGATCGTCGGCGAGTCGATGCTCAGTCGATACACCGCGTTCGACATCGCCCCCGACGCAACGCTGACCAACCGTCGCATCTGGGCATCGACGCCCGGCTACGTTCCCGACGGTTGCACGCTCGACGCCGACGGTGGCATCTGGATGGCCGATGCCGGCGGCAAGCGGGTGGCCCGTGTGATCGAGGGCGGTGCCATCACCGCCGAGATCGTCACGCCCGACCCGGCGTTCGCGTGCATGCTCGGGGGTGACGACGCGACCACCCTGTTCATCCTGACCGCCCCCAGCTCCAACCCGGCCGAGATCGCCGGCCACGGGGCGGGCCGGATACTCACCACCACCGTCGAGGTCCCCAAGGCCGGGCTGCCATGACCGTCCTCCCCAGCCAACACCAGCTCCGGCTGCAGGCCGGGGCGCCACGACCGCTGCTGTCCCGGACAGCCGAGAACCGCCTCGGGCCACGGCATCACGAGATCCTCGAGGCGCTCGAATCGATGTTCATGGGTCGCGGATTCTCGGGATTCACGATCGGCGAGATCGCCGCCGACGTCGGCTGCTCGCGTCGCACGCTCTACGAGATCGCGCCGTCGAAGGACCAGCTCGTGATGGTGGTCCTCGACCGATTCCTCCACAAGAAGGGTCGAGCGGCACTGGCCGCGATCGACGCCGGCGACCCGGTCATCGACCAGATCATCGCCTACCTGAACGGCGGGATCGAGTTCCAGATCCAGGACGCGCTGTCCGAGGACCTGGCCGACGATGCTCCGGCCCGACGCCTGGTCGATCGCCACTACCGCTTCGTGACCGTGGTCCTCGAGCGCCTCGTCGCCCTCGGCATCGCCCGGGGCGAGTTCCGGCCCGTGACTCCCGGGGTCGTCGCCACCACGATCGCGGCCAGTGCGCTGGCGCTCGGTCAGCCCGAGACCGCGGCCGACATCGGACTCGACACGTCCCACCTGGTGAACGAGATGCTCGACATCGTGCTGCCCTCGCTCCTGCGGTCCGAACCATGAAGGGGACGGGGCCATGAGGCTCGTTCCGCTCGAGATCGGCCGCCTCGGCACCAACCTCGGAACGTTCCTGGCCGGGGCCGACGAGCCGATCACGTTGCCGATCCCGAGTTGGTTGATCGAGCACCCCCGAGGGCTCGTGCTGTTCGACACCGGGCTGCATGCCGAGCTCCGGAACGACGTGAGCCGCCTCGGCCGTTCGGCCGAGCTGTTCGCCCCGGACCTGCCCCCGGGGGAAGACCTCACCGCTCGGCTGGCCGCAGCCGGGGTTCGGCCCGACGACATCACGCACGTGGTGTTCAGCCACCTGCACTTCGACCATGTCGGCGGGACCGCCGAGGTCCCCGAGGCGACGATCGTCGTCCAGGCCGCCGAGTGGGCGGCCGGTCACGACCGGCGTCAGATCGAGCGGGGCGTCTACTCCCCGGCCGACTTCGATCTCGGACACCCGGTCCAGACCATCGACGGCATCCACGATCTGTTCGGCGACGGCCGCATCCTGTGCCTGCCGACTCCCGGGCACACACCGGGCCACCAGGCCCTCCGGGTCGAACTCGACTCGGGTCCCGTGGTCCTCACCGGTGACTGCATCTACTTCGAACGGATGCTCGACGAGATGCTCGTCCCCCGGTTCGGCTTCGACCGCGACCGCCAACGGGCCTCCATGCTCGAACTCGCCCGCCTGCGCGACGACGGTTGTCGGCTGTTGTTCGGCCACGATCTGGTGCAGTTCCGGTCCCTTCCGGCCGAGCTGCGCTGAGGCACAGGCGACGGATCCGGGCCCTGCTCACCAAGTAGCGCGGCTCAACCGGTGACGCTGCTCACCACGTGGACGCTGCTCACCCGCTGACGATTCACCAGGTGACGATCACTCCGAGGACGACGGCTGCTCCGAGGGCGACCACCAGATCGGCCGCACCCCAGGTGCCGTGCCCGGTGGGGTGGGTCACGGGACCACGGTTGGCCAGGGTCTCGCCCAGCTCGGCGGCCCGCCGGGTGGCCGATGTCGTGGCCGTTGCCGCCAGATCGATGGCCTCGACGACCCGGTTGGCGTGTCGTTTGGGTCGCAGGCCCCACAGGGTGGTGGTGGTGGCGAGCTCGTCGGCCATCAACGGAAGAACCCGGACGGCCAGGGTCAACCCGGCCACGACGTCGTCGGTGGGGATGCGCAACAATCGAAGCGGGGCGAGCATCCACGCCGCTGCCCGTGGCAACTCGCTGAGGGGCGTCGTCCATCCCAACAGCAGCGCAAGCCACAGCAGTCCGAGGGTCACGGCGAAGAATCGGAGTTGGAGGATCAGGCCACCGACCCCGACCGACGTCCCGCCGACGACGACGAAGGGCTCACCCCCGGCGGCAACCCCGAACACCAACGCCAGTCCCATGGCCCACAGGAGGAGCCGGGGCGGTCGGGGCAGGACGCCGAGCGGCAGGCGAGCCGTGACGAACGCGAGCAGTCCGCCCACCCAGATCACGAGCAGGCTCGACCACACCGGGTCGAACGACAGTGCAAAGACCGAGATCGTGAGGGCCAGCACCTTCGTTCGGGCGTTGGCCCGATGCAGGATCGACGCCCCGTCGACGTAGCGCAGCAGGTGGAGCCGAGCCATCATCGCAGACACCCGATCGTTGCCGTGGTTCCCCGGTCGCGGTCCCTGCCGACCGTCATTGGACGGAGCGTCATGAGGCGGCCTGCTCGCTCACGATCCTGCCTTCGCCGAGCCGGATCACCCGGTCGCCGAGGAGCCGGCTCTCGCCGAGATCGTGGGTCACGGTGATCACGGTCGTGCTCGCCGGCAGGGAGCCGATGGCGGCGATCAGCGCTGCCCGGCCGTGCCGGTCGAGGCCGGCCATGGGCTCGTCGAGCACGAGGACATCGCTGTGACGGGCCAGCTGGGCCGCCAAGGCGACCCGCCGCTGCTGCCCGATCGACAGGTCGTCGATGCGACGCGATCGATCTCCGGGTTCGAACCCCATGTCGATCAGCGCGGCGTACTGGTCGGCGACGTTGTCGGAGAACGCCGCCAGCTCCTCGCCGACCGTGGGCCGAAGGAGTTGGAGTCGAGCATGTTGGACCACCATCCCGATGTGATCCCGGGCCTCGACGAGCGTGCGCCCGCCCACCGTCGCGTCCCCGGTGGTCGGTTCGATCAGGCCGGCCAGGATCCAGGCCAGTGTCGACTTGCCCGAACCGTTGGCACCGACCACGAGCAGGCGGTCGCCGTTCGGGATCCCGAGATCGATGGCGTCGAGCGCCGGCCGGGCCCACGGCGTTCCGGCTCCATGCACGTGTCCGACGCCGCGCAGCTCGATCACAGCTCGACCGTACGATCGGCAAGGGGTCGGTCCTCGTCGAGATGGCTGACGTGGACGACGGTGGCGCCGTGGTCGGCCATGGCCCGCAGGGTCGAGCGGACCACTGCACGACCAGCGGGATCGATCATGGCCGTGGTCTCGTCGGACAGCACGAGCCGGGGGTTGCGCAAGGAAGCCGCCGCCAGGGCCAGACGTTGCAGCTCGCCTCCCGACAGACCGCCGGTCTCGCGGTCTTCGAAACCGGCCAGGCCGACCGCCTCGAGCGCCGCCGACATCGCGGCCGGTTCCGGGGCGGGGACGATCCCCCAGGCGAGGTCGTCGATCACCTTGGCCCCGATCACCTGGCTCTCGGGTCGCTGTCCGACCATCGCCGTGCCGCCCCGGACGCCCAGGTCGCCGGCCGCGGTGGCCATCGCCCGCAGCAGGGTCGACTTGCCCGACCCGTTGGGCCCGATCACCAGGGTGATCCCACCCGACGAAGCGAGGTCGCCGGCCAGCTCGATGGTGGCGGCGTCGGGTCCCGGCCGCTCGTGGAACGTGCGCCGCACCCGACCCACGACCGGTCGGCCGATCTGCAGCACGAACAAGGTCAGCCCGATCGAGATGAAGAGCTGGAACAGCGGAACCGTGAACCACCAGTGATCGAGGATCCAGTCGATCCGAGGGTCGACGGCCGCGACGACGGGATCGAGACCGATCGCATCCAACCCCCGCGCGATCCCCTTCCACTGGACCCTGGCCGCCTCGAGGTTCAGTTCACGGAGGCCGGAAAACGTGGCCAGGAAGAGCAGGGTCAGCGTCGCCACCGTGGTCCAGCCGACCGCCAGCGACGCGATCACGGTTCGGCGACGGCTCCAGTCGTTGCCGATGGCTCGTCCGGTGATGCCGCCGAAGGTCGCCATGACCACGACCTCGGTGGCGGCGTTGAACCCGGCCAGGAGGAACACCAGGACCAGGGCGATCCAGAAACCCACGGCAACGACCTTCGGCCGGTTCCGGAGGGACAGGACGGCGAACGGGATCGATCCGACCACGGTGGTGAGGCCGGAGAACGGGGTCAGTCGAGCCAACACCACGACCAGGACGGCAAGGTCGGCCAGCACGGCGGCATCGGCCAGTTCCGAAGGCGTCAGACGGTCCGAGCGTGGAATCACCGTGTCAGGGTGCCACGATCGGCGCCGACCCGGTCGATCGGGCCGGCGACTCGCTACGTTGCCGCCTTCTTCTTGCCCGACCGCTTCTTCCCCGATCGACGTTTCGCCGGTGTCGACTCGGGTTCGGTCGCCGGAGCCGGCTGGGTCGAGGCTGCCGCGGGAATGGCCTTGATGCCGTCGTGACCGCCACGCCGCATGGCCGGCGGTGGTTGCGGGACTGCCCATTGCGCTCCGGTCGCCTCGAAGAGCCGTTCGACCTCGTCGATGTGCAGATCGACGAGGTCCCACAGATCGGGAACCAGCTCACGGGCCGCGATCAGACCGAAATCGAGCTTGTCCTCATAGCTGTGAACCGTGATGTTGAGACCCATCCCTTCCGAGATGGTCGACACCGGGATGTAGTGATCGAGTTTGGCGCCGGCGAAGTAGAGCGACTCGCGGGTCCGGGGACGTTCGAGATCACCACGTTGATCGGCGAATTGACCCGATCGGCCAACCGGAGTTGCGAGGCGAGGCGAGTGGCGGACGCCGCGAGAACCGGCGAGGCGAACTGCGTGATGTCGGAGAGGGCGTCGGCCGGTACGAGATCGAACTGGCGCTTGCCCTCGGCCATCGCCTCGTGACACAGCGCAACCCGGCGCAACGGATCGGGTTCGTGGGTCGGGAGATCGGCGATGATGGCCGAGACCCGATTGGTCCATGGGTCCTCTTCGTGGCCGGTCCGGATCGAGACCGGCACCATGGCCCGCAGGGGCTGGTCGGGCAGAGCGTCGTGCCGGATCAGGTATTCCCGCAGCGCTCCGGCGCAGATGGCCATGACCACGTCGTTGACGGTCCCCCCCGTGGCGTCCTTGAGCACCTTGATGTTGGCCAGGGCCGTGGAGCGCATGGCGAAGCGTCGATGGGGGCCGATCGCCTTGTTCCAGGGGGTGTCGGGAGCCGCCGTCATGGGGAGGCTCATCCCTCGGGTCGCTCCGTCGCCGCCTCCACCGCCGGCCAGGGCCTTCACCGCGGCTCGGGTCTGCGAGGCCGCCGTACTGATGCTCGTCACCCCTGCCGCCTCGGCCAGTTCGGACATGATCCGGAGCTGGAGCCGGAGGTTCTTGACCGGATTGAGGACCAGGCTCCTGGCCGCTCGTTGAAGCAGATCGAGTTCGCCCGGTATCGGCTCGCCCTTCCATTCGACCCGCTCGTAGGCCAGTTCGACATCGGGTGAATGGTCGGTCAGCATGTTGAGCAGGATGACGCCCGACGCACCATCGATCGTGGCGTGATGGGTCTTGGTCAACAACGCCCAACGGTCGTCGGCCAGCCCCTCGATGACGTAGGTCTCCCAGAGGGGATGGGTGCGGTCCATCGGTCGGCCGACGATTCGTGCGACCTGGTCGGCGAGTTGGTCGGCTGCCCCGGGAGGGGCCAGGCCGATGTGGCGGACGTGATAGTCGAGGTCGAAGTGCGGGTCCTCGATCCAGTAGGGATGATCGAGGGAGAACGGCACGGTGACGAGGCGCCGCCGCAGGGGCTCGATGTGGCCGACCATGATGTCGAATCGCTTGCGAACCTCGACGAACGGATCGAAGTCGGGCGAGGGGCGCTGGTAGATGCCGAGTCCGTTGACGTGGCCGTAGGTGGTCGGTGTCTCCATGTAGAGGAAACTGGCGTCGAGACCGGTGAGCTGCTTCACCCGAGCGAACGTAGCACGGCTCGACGGGTGTCGGGAGGGGCGGTATTCGACCGGCAACCGGCCCGGACGGAAGGGGCCAAAACGGCGAATGCCGCCGGTTCGGACCGGCGGCATTCGTGATCGATTCGCTGAGCGAATCGGGAAAATCAGATGGCGCGAACGTTCTGGGCTTCTTCGCCCTTCCGACCGGGAGCGACGTCGAATTCGACGCGCTGACCCTCGTCGAGGGACTTGTAGCCCTCGCCCACGATGTTGGAGAAGTGGACAAACACGTCGTCACCCTGCTCACGAGAGATGAAGCCGAAGCCCTTCTCAGAATTAAAGAACTTGACCGTACCGATGATTGCCATCACTTCTCTCTTCTTGGTTGCCCCCGGTGATCCGTATTGACACCTTGGGCATCCGCCGCTTTGTGCGACGAAGTGGCGCCAGGGTATCGGGCCCGGGCCCGGTTGCGGGGCGACCCTCCAAATTGGGACCGAGCGAATCGATCGGATCAGGCCAGACAGGCCTCGACGAAGGCCTCGAACGCGCCGAGATCAGGCCGGATCTGCAGGTGTCCATCGACTCGTTCGATGTCGAGGGCCGGGCAGAAGAAACCGCCGGTCGGCGTGAAGAAGTGCGGCGAGCCGATGACCCCGCGGGCCCGCCCCTCGTCGAGTGATGCCCTGACCGCGTCGGCATCGGCATCGTCGGCGGCCCCGACCCCGTGAGCGGCCGCCAGTTCGGCCAGGACATCGGCATCACCGACGTCGCGGCCCTGTTCGAACAGGGCGTCACGGAGGGCGAAACTGAACGCCTCACCGGTTGCCGGATCCTTTCGATACGCCGCCTCGGCCAGCGCCAACGCAGGCAGGGTGGTGGAGGGAAAGTGGTCGACGTCGAAGCCGGCGAACAGATCGGGGGCGGCCTGAGCCCGCAGGTCGTCCACTTCTTCGCCGATGAAGGCGGCGTCCATCGGTTTGCCGTTGACGATCTCGAGCGGCCAGGCATGGACTCGCAGGATCACGTGGGCACCGAGTTCGGCGCGCTTCTCGGCCAGTCGCCGCAGCCCGACATGGGTGAACGGACACCAGACATCGGCGTACACATCGATCATGTTCTCTCGGGCCCCACGTTCCTCGGTGACGTTCATACCCGCCATTGTGGACCGCCCGGGTCCCGAAACGTACGGACAAAGGTCCCCAAACACACGGCCAGTCC
Source organism: uncultured Acidimicrobiales bacterium (assembly GCA_963700755.1). Taxonomy (GTDB): domain Bacteria; phylum Actinomycetota; class Acidimicrobiia; order Acidimicrobiales; family SZUA-35; genus JBBQUN01. The sequence continues at coordinate 353,112 of CAVOYW010000007.1, read as the reverse complement.
CCAAACGTACGGACAAAGGTCCCCAAACACACGGCCAGTCCCCAAACACACGGACAGTCCCCAAACACACGGACAGTCCCCCACCGCCTCCGGATCGCATCATCGCTGCGCGCCATAGGCTGGCGGGCTGCTCGAGTCGTCACGTCCGAGGTGCGCCCGTGATCATCTCCAACTTCGAACCTCGGCCATTCGGCGTCTTCTCGGCGTCCCGGGCCATCCTGACCGCCACGGCCACCGTCGTCCTCGGTGCCGGACTGCTCAGCTCGACCGCCGCCGTGCGGGCCGCCAACGAGGGATTCGACACGCGCATCATCGGGCTCCTCGGGTCGGCCAACTATGCCGGCTTCCTACTCGGCGCCCTCGTTGGGCCACGATTGGTGGCCCGGGTCGGCCACATCCGGGTCTACAGCGCCCTGGCCTCGGTGGCGGCCTCGTTCACGCTGCTGCTGCCGGCGGCAGTGCACCCGGCCGCCTGGCTGCCCGTGCGCTTCGTGCTCGGAATGTCGATGTCGGGCATCTACGTCGTGGTCGAGAGCTGGCTCAACTCCACCTCCACGAACGACTCCCGGGGTCGGCTGCTGGCGTTGTATCTGGTCGTCTCCAACGTCGCATTCGGGGCCGGTCAGGCCCTCTTCATCTGGACCGACCCCGACAGCTACACGCCGTTCCTGGCCGCATCCGCCATCTGCTCGCTCTCCATCCTCCCGATCTCGCTCAGCACGATCCCGGCCCCGATGCACGACACGACCCATCGGGGTGTCCCCTTCCGGGCCGTGATCCGCTCAGCCCCCCTGGCTCCCCTGACCTCGTTCACGAGCGGGATCGGTATCAGCGTGATCGTCAGCCTGGGTGCGGTGTACGGCACCCAGACCGGCATGACCGCGGCCGAGATCGGCCTGTTCGTCGCGGTCGGCTCACTGGGCGGCATCGTGCTCCAGTGGCCCATCGGCTCGCTGTCGGATCGCCAACCCCGTCGTGTGGTCATCCTCGCCGTCAACCTCGCCGCAGCCGCCATGGCACTCGCCGGGGCCTACGCTCCGGACGCGTCGGTCCTGGTGTTCGTGGCCCTGGGGGCCTATGCCGCGATCAGCTACCCGCTCTACTCGTTGGCCATGAGCCACCTCAACGACGTCCTCGACCCCGAGCTCCGCATCCCGGCGGCCGGCGTGCTCATCCTCGCCTATGGCTCCGGTTCGGTGATCGGCCCCTTCCTGGGCTCGTCGCTCCTCGACTGGGATCCGACCGGATTCTGGTTGACGCTCGCGCTGTCCAATCTCGCCATCACGCCCTATCTCCTCTACCGGATCCTCACCCGCCCGAGGATCGCCCAGCAGTTGCGGCACGTCCCGTTCAGCGCCGAGATCACACCCGATCCCTCGATGTTGGTCGATCAGGACGACCGGCTCGACGAGACGTCCTCGGAACCGTGACCGGTCGGCGACGCTCAGCTGATCGGTGCGGCGGCGCCGGAGAACTGTGAGCGGTAGAGCGCGGCATAGCTCCCGTCGGCCGCCAGGAGCTCGTCGTGCGAACCCTGCTCGACGATCCGTCCGTTCTCCATCACCAAGATGACATCGGCGCCCCGAATGGTGGACAGTCGGTGGGCGATCACGAAGCTGGTGCGGTTGGCCCGCAGCGCCTGCATGGCTTCTTGGATCAGGACCTCGGTTCGGGTGTCGACCGAGCTGGTGGCCTCGTCGAGGATCAGGATGGCGGGATCGGCCAGGAACGCACGGGCGATCGTCATCAACTGTTTCTCTCCGGCGCTGATGTTGTCACCCTCGTCGTTGATCACCGTGTCGTATCCGTCGGGCAACGAGTGCACGAACCGGTCGACGTAGGTGACCCGGGCCGCCTCGAGGATCTCGTCGTCGGTGGCCGACGGATTCCCATAGGCGAGGTTGTCGCGGATGGTTCCCCCGAAGAGCCAGGTGTCCTGCAGCACCATCCCGATCTTCGAGCGCAACTCGCTGCGCGGGAAGCTCGCGATGTCGCGGCCGTCGAGCGTGATGACCCCGGCGTCGAGGTCGTAGAACCGCATGATGAGGTTCACCAGGGTCGTCTTGCCGGCACCGGTCGGACCGACGATGGCCACGGTCTGGCCGGGCTCGGCAACGACCGACAGATCGTCGATCAAGGGTTCGTCGGGGAGATACCGGAACGACACGTGCTCGAACGCCACCCGCCCCTTCGGCGTGACCGGGTTCGGCGTCGGTGCCTGTTCGGGTGACTGCTCCTCGGCATCGACCAGTTCGAGCACCCGTTCGAGCGAGGCGATCCCCGACTGGAAGACCGTTGCCATCGAGGCGAGGTGGGTCATGGGTTGCGAGAACTGGCGGGCGTACTGGATCAGGGCCTGCATGTCGCCCACGCTGATGGCACCGCTCGAGATGCGCAGACCGCCGACCACCGCGATCAGGGCGTATTGGATGTTGCCCATGAAGAGCATGGCCGGTTGGATCAGGCTCGACATGAACTGGGCGCCGAAGCTGGCCTCGTAGAGCGCATCGTTCTCGGTCTCGAACCGGGCCTCGACCTCACGCTGGCGACCGAAGCTCTTGACCACCGCATGACCGGTGAAGACCTCCTCGACCTGTGCGTTCAGCGCGCCGGTGTGCTTCCACTGCTGCATGAACCGTGGTCGAGCCCGGCTGCCGATCATCTTCATCAACCACACCGACGTCGGCACCGTCACCAGCGCCACCACGGCCATGAGGGGCGAGATGACGAACATCATGACGGTCACCCCGACCAGTGTGAGGAGCGAGGTGAGGATCTGGCTCATCGTCTGCTGGAGGCTCTGGGCCAGGTTGTCGATGTCGTTGGTGACTCGGCTGAGCAGGTCGCCGCGGGGCTGGGAATCGACGTAGCTGAGTGGGAGGCGGGTGAGTTTGACCTCGACCCGTTCCCGCAGGCCGTACATCGTGCGCTGGACGACACCGGCCAGGATGTAGGCCTGGAGGTAGCCGAGCACCCAGGACGACAGGTACAGAGCGGCGACCACGAGGAGGGTGCGATGCAGGTCGGCGAAGTCGATCCCACCGCCCACCACGCCCTGCACGATGATGTCGGTCGCCTGTCCGAGCAAGCGTGGACCGAGCACGACCAGGGTGACGCTGACGACGGTGATGGCCATCACGAAGACGATCCGGGCCCGTTCCGGTCGCAGCAGGCCACCGAGCCGGCGTACGGTCACGCCGAAGTCCTGGCTCTTCTCGCCGGGGACCCCGGCCGCGTGCCAACCGCCTCGCCGCTGGGCGGGCGGGCCACCGGCGTTGAGGAGCTCGCGCTCCTCGTCGGTGGTGCCCTTGCTCGGTCGTTTGGGGGTGTCGGTCATACCCCGGCCGCCTCTCGGTTCTGCGACGCCACGATCTCGGCGTAGGTGGGACACGTCTCGAGCAGTCGATCATGGGTGCCCCGACCCACGACCCGACCGTCTTCGAGCACCAGGATCTGATCGGCGTTCTGGATCGTCGACACCCGCTGGGCGACGATCACGACGGCGGCGTTCGCCGTCGACGGGGCGAGAGCGGCCCGCAGCCGGGCATCGGTGAGGAGGTCGAGAGCCGAGAAGGAGTCGTCGAACACGTACAGTTCGGGCTTGACGATCAGCGCCCGGGCAATGGCGAGCCGCTGCCGCTGGCCACCCGACACGCTGGCCCCTCCCTGGGCGATGGCACTGTGGAGTCCGTCGGGCATCGCCCGCACGAAGTCGGCGGCCTGGGCGATCTCGAGTGCCGCCCACATCTCGGCATCGGTGGCATCGGGGCGACCGAAGGCCAGGTTGGTGGCAACGGTGCCCGAGAACAGATAGGGCTTCTGGGGGACGTAGCCGACCTTGCTCCACAGGAGATCCTGGTCGAGTCGCTTGACGTCGACGCCGTCGACGATCACCCGGCCGCTGGTTGCGTCGAACAACCGCGGGATGAGGTTGACCAGGGTGGTCTTCCCCGCCCCGGTGCTGCCGATGATCGCCAGGGTCTCGCCGGCCTCGACCCGGAACGACACGTTGCTCAGCACCGGCTGCTCGGCCCCGGCGTAGTGGAAACCGACGTCGTCGAACTCGAGCGTGCCCCGCTCGGTGACCTGCATGATCGGTGCGACCGGGGGAATCACCGACGACTCGGTGTCGAGCACCTCTCCGATACGGTCGGCGGCGACGGCGGCACGGGGGATCATCGACACCATGAAGGTCGCCATCACGATCGCCATGAGGATCTGGATCAGGTAGGTGAGGTAGGCGACGACCGATCCGATCTGGAGCTGGCCGGCGTCGATACGGTCGGCACCGATCCAAAGGACGGCGATGCTGGAGATGTTGATGATGAACATCACGGTGGGGAACATGGCCGCCATCAGCCGACCGGCACGGAGCGAGGTGTCGGTCAGGTCGGCGTTGGCCTCGGCGAACCGGGCCCGTTCCTCGGGCTCACGGACGAACGCCCGAACCACACGGATTCCCGTGATCTGTTCTCGCAGCACCCGGTTGACCGCATCGATCCTCAGCTGCATGGCCTGGAAGGACGGGACCATCTTGGCAACGATCGTTCCGAGCACGACCACGGCGATCGGCATCGAGAACACCAGGATCACCGACAGGCCGATGTCCTCTCGCAACGCCATGATGATGCCGATCACCATCGTGATCGGGGCGGCGATCATCATGGTGCAGCCCATCACGACCAGTGTCTGCACCTGCTGGACGTCGTTGGTGATGCGGGTGATCAGTGACGGCGCACCGAACAGACCGACTTCGCGGGCCGAGAAACCGGTGACCCGGTGGAACAGATCACGCCGGACGTCGCGTCCGAAACCCATCGCCGCCTGGGCCCCGAACCAGACCGCACCGACCGAGAAGACGATCTGGATCACGGTGAAGCCCAGCATGATCAACCCGGTCCGGCGGATGTAGCCGTTGTCGCCGGCCAACACGCCCTTGTCGATGATGTCGGCGTTCAGCGTGGGCAGCGTGAGCGAGGCGAAGGTCTGGATGATCGTGAGGGCGACCACCATCCAGAGCAGCTTCGAGTAGGGCCCGAGATGGGATCGGAGGAGATTGCGAAGACTCATGGGTTCTCGTTCTCGGCGTGGGCGCCATGGGGGGCCCTGTGGGCACCGTGGGGGGCACCGTGGGGGGCACTTCGGGGGGCACTGTGGTTGGCGCCGCGGTGGGTGCCGTGGAGGAAGAAGTCGACGATCTGAGCCGAGGTCATCGGCTCGCCGGCGATCATGGGGTGGGTCAGCGACAGGGTGAGGGCCCGAAGCATCCGCGCCCCCTGACGGGGGTTGACGGTGAGGTGGTCGCGGTGCCGCTCGAAGAGGTTGACCAGCGCATCGCTCTCGGCCATGGGTCGCGAGGCTCGAGCCCGCAGGGTCGGGCTCAGCACCGACAGGAGGCTCCAGACGTCGGCGACACGGCGGCGGATGACGTCGGTCGCGTCGATGAGCTGCGCTTCGAAATCCCGGTCGGTGTCGATCCGGCCCAGGGCCATCTCGAGCGGATCAGGGTCGAGGACGCTGTCGAGGACCGCTGCGAACAGCTCGTCCTTGTCGGCGAAGACCCGAAAGACGGTCCCTTCGGCGACGCCGGCCGCCTCGGCGATCTGGCGGGAGGTCAGCCGGTCGCCGTGCTCGGCGAGGAGTGGGCGGATGGCCTGGATGATCGACGCTCGTCGCTCTTCGACCGGCAACGCCGGCGCCCGGAGGGTGCTGGTGGTGCGAGGGGACGGCGACACCCCGACACGGTAGCTGAGTGAGCGCTCACTCACTCAGCCGGGCCCTGGTTTCGGGCCCATGGTTTCGGGCCCATGGTTTCGGAGCGATGGTTTCGGAGCGATGGTTTCGGAGCGATGGTTTCGGAGCGATGGTTTCGAGCCCGCGGTTTCGAGTCAGGGTTTCGGCGGCCACGTCATCGGCCGGATCGGGACCGCAGCAGCTCGAGCGTGCCGGCCGCCGATTCGCCGGACTCGGTGACGGTGAGGATCTCGGCACCACGATCGGTGACCAGGACGGTGTGTTCGAACTGAGCCGAGGGCATCGCATCGACCGTGTGCTCGGTCCAGCCGTCGTCGGCCTGGAGGAACCCACGCCTTCCGCTGGTCAACATGGGCTCGATGGTCAGCGTCATACCCGAGCGGAGCACCACTCGATCGGAGCGTTCGACCACGTGGTTGACATGGGGTTCGGCATGAAACGTGGCACCGATCCCGTGTCCGCCGTATTCGCGGACCACGCCGAAGCCTCGGGACCGGGCGAAGGGCTCGATGGCCTCGGCAACCAGACGGAGCGGTTGGTCGGGGCGGATCGCCGCGATACCACGAAGGGTGGCCTCACGGGTCGTCTCGACCAGGCCACGGGTCGGGGCGTCGACCTCGCCGACGCAGAAGGTGGCCGACGTGTCCCCGTGCATCCCGTCGACGAAGGCCGTGACATCGACGTTGACGATGTCACCGTCGTGGAGCGGACGACTGTCGGGGATGCCGTGACAGATCACACCGTTGACCGAGGTGCAGATCGACTTGGTGTAGCCCCGGTACTCGAGCGTGCTCGGGTAGGCGCCGAGATCGAGGTAGGCCCGGTGCGCGACCGCGTCGAGTTCGTCGGTGGTGACACCGACGGCAACCGCTTCGCCGGTGCGGATCAGCACCTCGGCTGCCACCCGACAGGCGTGACGCATCCGGTGCAACGACTCGTCGTCTTGGATCTGGAAGCCCCCCGGTGTTCCGATCCGACCGGTCGTGACGTAGTCGGGCCGGGCGATGTCGACCGGAACCGACCGGAGAGGCCCGACCACACCGAGCTCGACCGGCGGGCGGGCCATCGGCCCGGTGTCGCCATGGCACCGCTTGAACTTCCGCCCCGACCCGCACCAGCAGGCTTCGTTGCTCCGGATCCGCTTCACGCACCCAGCCTACGGCCGGTCCCCGCCTCCCCCCGGTGCCCACCTCGCCCCGTCCGTGGGGCGTGGCCGGGTCCGTGCCCCGGGGGTGCGGGTTAGGGTGATGACATGACCGGATCCCCCGATCTCGAACCGATCCAGCCCGAGTCCCCGAGACCGACCGAGCGGCCGAGTCATCCCCCGCTGGCCACGGCGCTGCTGCTCGTGTTCATCATGGTGCTCATCATCGGCATGGCTGCAATCAGTACCTTCTCGTGACCGGAACGATCGGCACGACCGGATCGGATCGCGGCCGGTGAAGCGGGGCCGGTGAAGCGTGGCAGTCCAGGAATTGGCGGTCAGTCCACCGAGAGTACGAAGGCCTGGTCGGGGGCCGCGGCACCATCGAGCACGGCCCGGTAGGTCTCGACCACGGCGTCGACACCCCGCTGCTCGACCACCTCGATCCTGTCTTCGACGAACGGCAGGAAGCCGGCCCAGGCCTCGCCGAAGCGGCGGTCGACGCCATCGGCACCCCAGTCCTTGCGTCGTTTCACGATCTGGTCGGGAGCGAAGAACAACGCCGGAGTCGGTCCGGGCAGGTCGGCCGGTCCGGCCAGATCGCCCCAGTGGGTGCCGCCGACCTGAACGCTGGCCACGAGCCCCGGCAGAAGGCGGTGCACCGCGTGACGTACGCCTCCGTCACCGGCCATGTCGACGTACACCGCAGCCGTAGGCGAGGCCAGTGCGTCGAGGTCCTCGTAGTCGATCACCCGGTCGTACACGCCGAGGTCGACGCAGAAGCCCACGTTGCCCGACGAGGTGAGCCCCACGACCTCGGGCCCGCCCTCCCGCCCGGCGACGAGGTGGGCCAGACCGAACGCCGTCTTCGATGATGCACTCGACAGCACCACGGTCTCGGCCCCGAAGAAGTCCTGGTCGGCCAGCCAGTCATCGAGCACGAAATCGGTCATGAACAGCGGCCGGAACAACATCTGCACGGCCTCGGTCGCCGGGTCGTAGACCGGGTCGGCGGCACAACGGGTGTAGCCGTTGTAGGCCTGCGGCAGCGCAGCTCGGTGCTCGGAGGCATCGACGAACCCACCCTCGCTGATCCGGGTCGGGCGTACCACGAGTTCGGTGCCCATCGGCAGGTAGCCGTAGACGAGTTCCCCGACCTGGAGTCCGCTGCCCTTGGACTCGACCACCTCGGCGAAACCCCACACCGGGATCCGTCCCCAGCCCTCCTCGCACGGGAAGAACGTCCAGTACCGCATCACGTCGCCGAACACGGCGTAGGTGATGTTGTTCGCGCTGAACCCGAACCGTCGGACGGCGAGGCGGGCTTCACCGTCGGCGAGCGGGGTGTGGTCGCCGACCACCGTGCGCACCTCTTGCAGATCGGCCCGGTTGACCTCGATGGAGACCGGCATCGAGATGGAGACCGGCATGGAGATGGAGGCGGACATGGTCGAACCGTAGTCGTCGCGTGCGCCGAACGCCGGGCTCCTAGGCTGCGGGCGTGCTTCCCCTTCGAGCCGAGACCGAGCGCTGGTTCGTCGCTCGCGGAGTCCCGCATCTGATCGAGGACTATCACGCCTCACAGCGGATCTGGACCCGGGCCAGACCCTTTCTCGTCGCCGTCCTGCTGCTGCAGGTCGTGGTGGCCTTCGGTGACCGCTACCGGGGGGTAACGCAGGGCGTGATGGTGATCGTGGCGTCGGTCCTCCTGCTCGTTGCGATCGGGATCTTCAACCGGTCGCGGGGTCGGCGATTGTTCGACGTGCCCGACGAGGTCGGGTGGCCCGAACTGGCCTTCTTCGTGGTCGCACCGGCACTGTTGGCCCTGGCCGTCGGCGGCGCGGGCTGGTGGAGCGCCGTGCTCTCGATGGCGGTCAACGGCGCCATTCTGATCATCGCGTTCGTCGTTGTCGGGTTCGGGCTGATTCCGATGACGCGCTGGTCGATCACCAAACTGGTCGAACACATCCGGGTCCTGGTTCGGCTGGTGGCCCGGACGCTGCCGGTCCTGCTCGTGCTCACGGTCTTCATGTTCATCAATGCCGAGATCTGGCAGGTCGCCTACACCGTCGAGCCCCCGGGTTTCCTCGTCGTCGGTACGATCATCGCCGGGATCGGACTCGGGTTCCTCTGGCTGTCGACCGACCGGATGCTCGACGACGTCGGGCGCTTCGACGGCTGGGCCGAGGCCCTGTCACTGGCCGGGAGCTCGCCGGTGGCGACCATCACCGCACCCGCCGGATCGCTCCCGCCACTCGACCTGGATCGGGGCGCCCGCGCCAATCTCCGCATCCTGCTCGTGGTGGGCGTGAGCACCCAGGTCACGCTGGTGGCCGGACTCGTCGCACTCTTCTACGTGCTGATCGGGCTGATCATCGTGACACCGGAGGTGCTCGTCCAGTGGACCGGGACCGACGACCTCCACCAGATCGCCGCCCTTTCGATCGGATCGTTCGAAGCCACCTTGACGTTCGAGCACCTCCGCGTCTCGGGCCTCATCGGCGTGCTCGCCGGGCTGAACGTCGTGGTGTCGGCCTTGACCGACGACCTCTATCGCGAGACCTTCACGGCCGACCTCGTCGCCGAGATCGAACAGAACCTGGCGGTGTGCAGCATCTACCGTTCGCTCGACGACCCCGACCTCTTTCCCGGCGGCAGGCCGCCCGCCGTTCGACCCGACGCGGGTTCAGCGTGAGAGGGCGACCAGCGCTTCGTGTTCGAGATGGGCCACCGGTGAGCCGTCGACGCTGATCCGAACGTCGAGGACGGCCCGCTCCCCCGACCGGGTGTCGAAGCGATCGGTCACGGTCGCCTCGACCGTGGCGACACCACCCACCGGCGCTGCGGACCAGTGACGAATCCGGCTCCGGGTGTGGATCCACGAGCCCCGGGCCAGTTGCTCGTGTACGACCGCATTGGCCAGCGCCGGCCAGACCGCAACGTGGACGAGACCGCGCTCGGCGTAGAGTCCGGCGTCCTCGCCCGCCCGGAACCCGTAGTCGGCCCACTCCCCGGCCAGGTCGACGACGAGGGCATCGAGGGCTTCCCCGCTCGGGGTCGTCCACGCACCGGGCTGCGGCTGACCCCGCCCGACCAGGGCGACGGCCCGCACCTCGGCGTCGACCACCGCCTCGATGGGCACGAGTCCGTCGTCGGTGGCGGGACCGGGACGGACGGTCACCGCTTCGTCGTCCAGGACGGGAGCGAGGAAGCGGACCTCGGCCGTGCCCCGCTCGACCCAGTCCGAACCCCAGGCGTCGACCGCGGGTCGAGTCAGATAGGCGTACACCGTGACCCCGGCCACCAGCGCCCCGCGGAACCCGGCGGCGCGACCCCCGGCATCGGTGTGAATGGGGTTTCGTGCGTGTTCGGGGAGGTTCCGGGCCCGAACGTGCCAGCTCGCGAGTTCACTCATCGTCCCATCATGGGCGAGGCCGTCCCCGGGGTCGAGCCCGGACGCTGAAGGTGGCCTCGCCGACGGAAACCTCGCTCACGGTGGCCTCGCCGACGTCGCTCAGGCCGACGAGTCGTGACCAGCCACCGCCGGCAGCGTGACGAGATCGAGCCATTCGATGAGCTTGCGACGTTCGGCTGCGCTGGTACCGGTCCCGGGGAGATAGGACGTGGACCGCGGCCTGCGGTCGAGCCAGAATTGGCCCGGCTCGGCGTCGTCGGCGCCGCCGCACGCCAGCCACACCATCGTGTCGGCTCCGGCCTGGACGTCGCGGAGCAGGGGTCCCATGATCGCGCCGAAGCCGGGGAGCCCCTGGGCCACGCCCTCGGTGTCGACCCAGCCGGGGTGCATGCTGTGCATGATCCGCTTCGGCGCCCACTCGGGGGCGAGCGCACGAACCATCTCGACCTGGCCCCGTTTGGCTCGGGCGTAGGCGATCGCACCGCGGTAGTCCGCTTCGCTCATCTCGATGTGGTCGACGTCGAGTCGCTGGGTGTAGAGCCCACCCGATGCCATCCACAGGATCCGGGCCCCGTCGGTGAGCAGTGGATCGAGGAGCCTGGTCAGGGCATACGGACCGACCAGATGCGACGCCAACGTGAGTTCCATTCCCTGCTCGTTGGTCCGGTACTCATTGGTCAGGGCACCGGCGTTGTGGATCAGCACGTCCAGTGGCACGCCCCCGTTGGCGAGGCCCTCGACGAGCGCCCCGATCGAGTCGAAGTCGCCGGTGTCGAGCTCGGCCCCGATCGCGTTCCCGGTGGGTTCGCCCGTCTCGGGGTCGGGCCGATCGATCTCGTCGGCGGCCTGCTCGGCACGTTCGAGCGTTCGGGACGTGAGGTGGACGGTGGCGCCGGCCGCAACGAGCTGGCGGGCCGTCTCCTTTCCGAGCCCCGAGGATCCACCCGTCAAGAGGACGGTCTTGCCCGTCATGTCCGTGGCCGCCGGCCCCCAGTCGAACAGAGTGCGCCGGGCGCCGGATCCGATCTTGGTGAAGCTGCCGACGATCGTTCCCTCGAGGGCGGTATCGGCGAGTCGGGAGAGAAGCGAGGGAGGGAGCATGTCGATGATCTTCCCACGGCCGGGCGACGCCAAACGACCCGGGCGGCAGCCGGTCCTCGAATCAGCCCGGTCTTCGAATCACCGGAGTTCGGCGCTGGCTCGGTATCCCGTGGTCAGTTCGTCGATTCGCCGGTACAGGTCCTGGTCGATCGTCACGTCGAGCGCGGCGATCGACGCCTCGAGTTGGTCGGGCCGGCTGGCTCCGATGATCGGCGACGTCACGGCCGGCTGGGCCAGGGTCCAGGCCACGGCCATCGTGACGAGCGGCATGCCGGCTTCTTCGGCCAGGAACTTGAGGGACTCCACCGTGTCGAACTGGGCGTCGTGCCAGTAGCGATCCTGGTAGCGCTCACCAGCGGTGCCGAGGGTGAATCGAGTGCCTTCGGTGGCCGTGCCGGGGCGGTGTTTGCCCGAGAGCAGCCCGCCGGCGATCGGGTTGTAGGGAATGACCCCGATGCCCTCCTGCTCACAGAGCGGAAAGAGCTCGAGCTCGTTGCGCCGATAGAGCAGGTTGTAGCGGGGTTGCACGCAGTCGAATCGGGCGAGGCCGAGTGCCTCGGACTTCCCGATCGCCAGGGCGAGTTGCCAGGCGGGGAAGTTGGAGCAGCCGATGTAGCCGATCTTGCCCTGACCGACCGCGTCGTCGAGCGCGCCGAGTGTCTCCTCGATCGGCGTGTGGGGATCGGGTGAGTGCAGCTGGTAGAGATCGATGTGGTCGGTGCCCAGCCGGCGCAACGAGGCATCGATGGCGTCGCGGATGTGCTTGCGACTGGCCCCGCGATCCCACCGTCGTTCGCTCATCGGGCCGACACACTTGGTGGCCACGATGAAATCGTCGCGCTTGCCCTGCAGCCAACGACCGACGATCTCCTCGGTTCGACCGACCTCGGGTCCGCGACCACCGAGCGGGTAGACGTCGGCGGTGTCGAGGAACGTGATTCCGGCCTCGGCGGCTCGATCCAGGATGGCGAACGACTCGGCCTCGTCGCACTGCAGCCCGAAGGTCATGGTGCCGAGGCACAGCCGGGAGACGGGTAGTCCGGTTCGACCGAGGTTCACGTGCTTCATGGGATGGACCCTACTGCGAAGCAGCAGAGCAAGCCTGCGAAGCAGCAGAGCAAGCCTGCGAAGCAGCAGAGCAAGCCTGCGAAGCAGCAGAGTGGGTGGGTTTCATGTCGAGGGAGCACGGCGTGACGCTGCGGTCGTGCCCGTCACCGGCCAGGGAGTCTCGTCACCGGCCAGGGAGTACGGTCGGGGTCGTGAGTGCACGGGAGATCATCGTGCTGGGAACGGCGAGCCAGGCGCCGACCCGGCACCGCAACCACAACGGCTACGCGCTGCGCTGGGACGATCGGTTGGTCTTCTTCGACCCGGGCGAGGGATTCCAGCGCCAGTGCACGCTTGCCGGGGTCGCGATCGCCCGGGCCGACGCCGTGTGCCTGACCCATTTCCACGGTGACCATTGCCTGGGCCTGCCCGGCCTCATCGCTCGCCGCGGTGCCGACCAGTGCACCGAGCCGCTGCCGGTCTGGTTCCCGGGCGACGGTGAGCGCTTCTTCGCTCGGCTCCGCACCTGCACCGCCGCCGCCTACGACCCTCCCCTGCTCCCCCACCCCATCGTCGAGCCCGGAGTGGTCGGATCGATCGGCGATCTGTCCGTGACGGCGCAGCCCCTTCGGCACCCGGTCACGGCGTTCGGCTATCGGCTGCAAGAGCCCGATCGTCGTTCCTTCGACGCCGCAGAACTCGACGCACGAGGGATTCGAGGGCCCGACGTCGGCCGCCTCGAGCAGCAGGGCGAACTCGAGACCCCGACCGGGCGGGTCATGATCGACGAGGTGTCGACTGTTCACCCGGGCCAATCGATGGCGTTCGTGATGGACACCGCGATCTGCGACTCGATCCTCGAGTTGGCCGCCGCGGTCGATCTCCTCGTGATCGAATCCACGTTCCTCGACGCCGACGAGGCCCTGGCCGCCGACTACGGGCATCTCACCGCCGCTCAGGCGGGCCGCGTGGCCGCCGAGGCCGGCGCCCGCCGGGTCGTCCTCACCCATTTCTCGCAGCGTTATGGGGATGCCCCCGACGGCGGCACCACCGAGTTGTTTCGTGCCGAGGCCGCAGCCCATCATCCCGATGTGCACGCGGCCAATGACTTCGACACCGTCACCGTTCCCCCGAGGAGATAGCCCCATGGCCGAACCCCCAGCCGATTTCCGCGGATTCCGCGAACGCCCGATGCATTTCGAGCCGGCCATGTCCGACTCCGAATCGCTGATGTGGCAGGTCGAGAAGGACCCGTGGCTCGATCCGAGCGGCGCTCTGGTCACGATCCTGGACGGCCCGGCCGATCCCGAGGTGCTGCGCCGGCGCATCGCCTATGCCGTTGCGGTCGTCCCCCGCCTTCGCGAACGTGTCGTGCCCGGAGTCGGAGCCTTGGCCCCACCCCGCTGGATGCCCGACCCCGAGTTCGACCTCGACTACCACGTGCGTCACACGGCGTTGCCCGGCATCGGAACCCGCCGCCAGCTCTTCGACTTGGCAGCGCTGCTCTACCAGGATCCGTTCGATCGCAGCCGGCCTCTCTGGCGGTTCTGGCTCGTCGACAACGTCGAAGGCGGCAAGAGCGCACTCATCTCGAAGCTCCACCACACGATCGCCGATGGGATCGGCGCGATACGACTCGCCGAGATCTACATGGATCTGAGTCGCAAACCCGAGGACACTCCCGAGGTCGACCTCGCTGCCATCCTCGCCGCCGACGAGCGCGTGGCGTCGGCCAACCCCTCGTTCCCCGACCGACTCCAGAATGCGATCGGCCATCAGGTCCGTCGCCAGGCCGGGATCGCCCGACGCACCCTGGCCGAGCTGTCGACCTGGCCGGCCGACCCGCGCCGCGTGGTCGACTCGACGGCCCACTCGATCGCCATGCTCCGCAACGCGGTGAACGAACTCTTCGGCGACGACGACAGCGACGATGACGAGTCGGATGTTTCCTCCGGCTCACCGATCTGGGCGACACGCTCACGCCATCGGGTCCTCGAGGGTTTCATCCTCGATCTCGACGCCGTGAAGACCGCGGCCAAGCGTCGAGGGGGCACGGTCAACGACCTGTTCGTCGCCGGCATCGCCGAGGGAGCGATCGCCTATCACCACGACCGCGGGGCCGATCTGCACCGGCTGCACATGACCTACGTGGTCAGCACCCGTTCCGATCACGCCATCGGGGGCAACGCCTGGGTTCCCACCAAGATCGGGGTCGACGCCGCCGGTGACTTCGAGGACCGCTTCGCCTCGATCGTCGAGCGGTCGAGCGCGAGGAAGGCCGACGCCGGATCTCGGATCAGCCTCGATGGCCTGGCCTCGATCGCGGCCGCCCTGCCGACCTCGGTCCTGACCCAGTTCGCCCGCCAGCAGGCCAAAGGCATCGACATCGCAACAAGCAACCTCCGGGCCGCTCCGTTCGAGTGCTTCATCGCCGGGGCCAAGATCGTCGAGAACTACCCCATGGGCCCGTTGGCCGGGACGGCATGCAACGTCACCACCATCTCCTACAACGGCACGCTCGGCGTCGGTCTCTTCATCGATCCCACCGCCGTCGACGATCCGGCCGAACTGCGACGCTGCGTGGCCGACGCCTTCGAGAAGGTACTCGAGGGGTGACCGACGAGCGTCGGGTCGACTACACCGCGTTCGGTGCCTGGTACGACCGCTACCGACCCGAGGTGCTCGAACCCGGACTCGAGCACGCACGGGTCGCGCTCGATGCCCTACTTCGCGACCAGCTGAGCGAGCGCGACCTGGCTCGTGTTCGCAATGTCTCGGGGCGGGTGAAGTCCAAACGTCGGACCTGGCGCAAGCTCCGCCAGCCCCGATATCGCGATCGGGTCACCTCGGTCGACGACATCCCGTCGGTGATCGACGATCTGTTGGGGTTGCGGATCACCTGTATCAACCTGCGCGATCTCGACATGGTGCAGGGGGCCCTCGACAGCTTGCCCCGCCGACGCGGAGCCCGGCAGGGCCTGGCGCTCGATCTGTCGACCGAGCGCGACTACGTCCTCGAACCGAAGCCGTCGGGCTATCGGGGCTGGCACGTGAACCTGGCGATCTCGGTCGACCGGGACGGGCAGCGCACCGTCACGACCACCGAACTGCAGGTTCGGACACTGCTGCAGGACAGCTGGGGTGAGCTCACCCACGAGGACACCTACAGCAAGGACGGCGCCCTGCCGCCGCTGGTCGAGATCCTGTCGAAGCGGATGGCCGACCTCCTCGCCACCCTCGACGACATCGCCGAGGACCTTCGCACCGAACTCGATCGCATCGACGACGCAGTCGTCGGGGAGTTCGCGACCGACGACGCGGTGTCGACCGGCGGTCGCCCCGGTCGCCCGCTGGTCGCGGTCACCGCGCCGGTCGACGAGTCCGAGCAGGGCAGCGAACAGGCGGCCGATGCCGCCACCGTGCTGCTCGAACGGTGGAGGACCCTCGATCGGCCGACCGACCTGGCGTCGCTGGCGTGGGGGCTCCAACGAGACTTCGGCGCCGAGATCAGCGACGACTGGTTCGGTCGTCGGACGTTCAAGCAGTTCCTGCTCGATGCCGTGCCCGAGGCCGAGATCATCACCGATCGTCACGCCTATCTGCTTCCGCCCGGCACACCCCGTGTCCCGGCAGCCGACGATCGTGAGGACGAACCCGACGCCTCGAGGTTGCCCGAGCAGGCCCGGGCCATGCGCCGCATCGACCGCCGATTCCCGCTTCTCGAAGCCGAGCAGTGGGACCAGCTCTTCGCCGACCTGGCGGCGGCCTGGTCGGCCTTCGGGCCAACCGAACCGACGGCGCGAGCCATCAACCTGGTGGCCCGGGCCGCCCGCGATCGGGCGGCCGAGCGGGGCACCGCCCTCTCCCGGCGTCACCTCGACTACGTCGCCAAGGCGGTCATGTCGTCGGACGACGCCTCGGTCGTCTCGCCCATCGATGCCCGGTCGATGGCCGAACGTTTCGCCGAAACGACCGTCAGGCGGATGATCGACCTCCGACTGATCCGATCCGACGATCGCGACGCGATCGGCACCATCACCACCTGGCTGAATCGACACCGACGCTGAACCGACACCGACGTTGGACCGACACCGACGCTGAACCGACACCGGGATCGACAGCAACGGGATCGACGGCAGCGGGACCGAGTGGGCCTCAGCCGCCGGTCGTCGACCAGTGCCAGGGCTCCGACGGCAGGTTGAAGAGCCCGTAGTCCTCGGCATGTTCGGTCAGCCAGACGAAACCCGGGCTCGTGCGCGTGAGCACGGTACCCTTTTCGGTGAAGTCGATGGCCAGACCGTGCTGGTGTTCGGAGTTGCCCGGCGTCGCCGTCGGGGGCGAACAGGCTCCGGCCGGGACCTCGTAGATGACGTGGTGGTTCCACCCCGCGACGGCAGCGTCGTAGATGGCGATCTCCTCGGGCGGCGCGTCGGCCCCCGGAACGGCAACGTCGGGGGGGACCGAGCCACCGCAGTGGGCCAGGCGAAGGCCGATCTGGGCCTCGATGGTGCGGAAGCTCCCGCCCCCCAGATCGATCCCCTGCTCCCGTGCGTCGGTGATGAGTCGGTCGACGTCGGCTTCGATCGCGGCGTTGACGTGCATCACACCGGCGACCGATCGGAGCGGGACCTCGGACGAGACGGCGGCGGCCTCGGCGTCGGCGGCGTCGGCCAACGAACGCTGCTCGGCCGCCCGTTGCTCGAAGGCCTCGGTGGCGGTGACGGCATCCCGCAGGGCAACGAGCGCCTCGGTCTTGGCCGACTTCGCTTCTTCCGCGGCGGCGCGGGCCTCGGCCAGTGCGGCCTCGGCCTCGACCAGCGCGGCCTCGGCCGTGGTGCGGTTGTCGAGCAACCGCTGCGCCGTCTCACCGGCGAGCGTCGCCGTGGTCTCGCCGTCGAGAGTCGGGAGGAACAGCTCCCCGAGCGCAGTGTTCGTGTCGACCACGAATCCGTCGATGGCCGTGACGGCGAGGATCGAGCGGATCGTCTCGACCGCGGCTCGGGCAGTGTTGCGCTCGTCCTCCCGGGCTCGTTGTTCGGCCCGGCGCCATTGCAGGGTTGCGGTTGCCGATCGATCGGTGAGGCGGGCGTCGAGTTCGGCGAACATGATTCGCAGCCGCATCCGGTTCACCTCGGTGTCGGTGGTCGAGGCCGGGTCGAAGGTGGCCGGGTCCGGGAGGATCGGCCCGGGTTCGACGAGCACGGGCCCCTCATCCGTGCGATCCGACGCGTTCGATTGTGCCGCAGCCGATGCCGGGTTCAGTAGTGCGATCGCGAGGATCAGCGCACCCATCCAGCGGGTGCCGGCGCCGACGTCCATCGGGTCCCATCGGCTCGCACGGCTCCATCATGAGTCGTACCTGGTCACGAGCCCGACGCGGCTGCTACCAATCGGTGGGTCGGTAGTCCTTGAGGAACTTGCCCCACACGTGGTCGCCGCTGTTGAGGCCGGCGATGATCGGATCGACGATCCGGGCGGCACCGTCGACGATGTCGAGCGGCGGATGGAATCGGTGTTCGGCGGTCTTGCGGCGGGCAATCGCCACGGGGTCCTCGTCGCTGACCCAGCCGGTGTCGACCGAATTCATGTGGATCCCCGACGTCTCGTAGTCGGCGGCCGAGGTGCGCGTCATCATGTTGAGCGCCGCCTTGGCCATGTTCGTGTGGGGATGCTTCGTGGTCTTGAACCGCCGGTAGAACTGGCCCTCGACGGCCGACACGTTCACGACGTGTTTGTGCCGCCCCGGTGTCTGGTCCATCAGCGGCCGCAGCCGGGCGTTGAGCACGAACGGTGCGACCGAGTTGACCAGTTGTGTCTCGAGCAGTTCGACCGACGACACCTCGTGCAATTGGAGCCGCCACGAGTTGCGGTCACGGAGGTCGACCTGCTGGAGATCCTGGTCGAGGAGCCCCTCGGGGAACAGGCCGTCGCGAGCCCCGACCTCGTCGGGCAGCAGCGGCACCTGCGAGCGCGCCGCCGACTCGGTCAGTCCGGGTGGGCCGGCCCGGTTCGGATCGGCGACCGGGAGGAGCTGATGACCCCGGAGGCCCTCGTAGGCCCCGACCAGGCGCAGCACCTCGGGCCGCGAGCTGGGTGAGAGCGGCCGATTCGAGTTCCATCATGTGTCGATAGAACTCGGGCGGTCGACGAACGGTCTGGCAGGCGTTGTTGACGATGAGATCGAGACGATTGCGGGACCGGGCCACATGACCGGCGAAGGCCTCGACGCTGGGAGTGTGACGAAGATCGAGTCCGTACACCTCGAGGCGGTGCCCCCAGTCGTCGAAGTCGGCCTCGGCGGCGTATCGGGCAGCAGCATCGCGGGGAAACCGGGTGGCGACGATCAGCGAGGCGCCACTGCGCAACAACTTGATACCGGCCTGGTATCCGATCTTGACCCGGCCGCCGGTGAGCAGCGCCACCATGCCGTCCATATCGGCCGATTCGGCCCGCTTGGCGAAGTTGAAAGCGGCGCACTCGGGGCAGAGCTGATCGTAGAAATGGTGGATGTCGTGATACTTGAGCTTGCACACGTAGCAGTGCTGCGGCTCGGTGGCGGATCGTTCGATGTCGACGCCGCCCGGGTCCGATGGGGGGAACACGTTCGGCGTGTGGAACACCGGTTTGTCGCGCAGCTGTCGGATACCGGTGCGGCCGAGGATCGCCTCGTCGTGTTCGAGCTTGGCCGCACGGCGCTGATTGCGGCGAGCCTTGACCCGCAGCCGGCGTTCGTCGGGATCAGGACAGAACACATCGCCGGCGGCATTGAGCAGCTCGGTGCGTTCTTCGACGCTCAGGCAGTCGAGAAGATCCTTCGATCGGGCGATGGCTCGAAGGAACGAGGTGGTCTCGAGCAGGCGGGCTCGCGGCTCGTCAGGGTCGGCACCGGTCGTCGTGGCACCTTTCGACGTGTCACCGATGGACGTGGCACCGATGGACGTGTCACCGATCGGGCTCACAGGCCCTCGCTGAGGGGCCACAGGTCGGGGAACGACGGCGGGCGCTTCTCGATCTGGGCGGCGAATGCCTCGGCCATGTCATCGGTGTCGAACATCGCCGCATTCCAGTTGGCGATGTACTCCAGGCCATCGGCCACCGAGTGATCGCGGGTGTAGTGCATGGTCGTCTTGGTTCCCCAGATCGCCATCGGACTCTTGGTGGCGATCTCGGCGGCGATACCCATGACCCCCTCGATCAGTGCGTCGTGATCGGGATAGACCGCATTGACGAAACCGGCGGCGTGCGCCTCGCCCGCAGTCCAGCGCCGACCCGTGTAGGCCAGTTCCCGCACGATCCCCTCGGGGACCAGCTTGGGCATCCGCTGGAGCGTTCCGACGTCGGCGGTCATCCCGATGTTGATCTCGGCGATCGAGAAGAAGGCCAATTCGGTGGCGTAGCGCATGTCCGCCGCCGAGACCAGGTCGATCGCACCGCCGACACAGGCACCCTGGATCGCACACAGGACCGGTACCCGGGCCCGCTCCAGCGCCGTGAAGGTGTCCTGCAGCCGCAGGGCCGTACTGCGAAAGCGTTCGTTGCGTCGGCTGCGATGCGTGGGCCCGACCCCGCCGGAGGAACCCGAACCGGACCCGACCGTGTCATCGTTGGCAAAGACCTCGAGGTCCATGCCCGAACAGAAGTGGCGACCCCGACTCGACAGGACGATGGCCCGGACCTCACCCGACGCCGACAGGGCGTCGACGATCTCGGGCAGTTCCCGCCAGTAGGCCGGGATCATCGAGTTGCTCCGTTCGGGGCGACTCATGACGACGTGGGCGACCTTGGCCTCGACATCGACCTCGAAACACTCGTATGTCCGGTGGAGCATGCTCATCGCACAGACCCTATCGGGGCCGACCTCAGGGCTCGGCGATCAGGCTGGTACGCAGGATCTTGCCGGCCGGGTTGCGGGGCAGCTCGTCGACGACGACCAGATCGCGCGGCAGCTCGTATGCGGCGAGCTGCGATCGCAGATGATCACGAACATCGTCGAGCGAGAGGTTCCCGTCGGACGACACCACCACGGCCCGCACCCGCTGCCCCAGCTCGTCGTCGGGTACGCCGACGACGGCCACGTCGCGAATCGACGGGTGCGACAGCATGGCCCGCTCGATGTTGGCGGGGTAGAGGTTCTCGCCGCCGCTGATGATCATGTCGTCGGCCCGGCCGACCACGACGAGCCTGCCGTCGGCGTCGAGTCGTCCCTGGTCACCGATGAGCATGTAGCCGTCGACGACCGGTTTCGTTCCGCCACCGGTGTAGCCGTCGAAGTGCGCGTCGCTCTTCACGGCGATCGCACCCAGCTCACCGGTCGGGCGGACCCGGCCGCGGTCGTCGAGGATCCGGACACCGATCCCCCGCAGGGGAAGGCCCGCGGTGTCGGGGGCCGCCCGCAGATCGGCGGGACCGGCGACACTGACCTGGCCCACCTCGGTCGAGCCATAGACGCTGTAGAGGTTGTCACCGAAGGCATCCATCCAACGGGTCGCCAGGTCACCGGGTAGGGCGGATCCGCTCGACGCCGTGATGCGCAGGCTCGGCAGTCGGCGAGGATCGGCGACGGCGAGGATGCGTTGGAGCATGACGGGCACGGCGGCCAACACGTCGACCTGCAGGGTGTCGATGTCGTCGAGGACCCGACCCGGGTCGAATGACGTGCGCAGGACGGCGGTGCCGGCCAGGCCGGCGGCCAGGACCAGTTGGCTCAGCCCCCAGGCGTGGAAGAGCGGCGCCGGGATCAAGAACACGTCGCCCCGTCGATAGGGGATCGCCTCGAGGAAGCCGAGCGCCGCCGCCCCCGCTCGGGGCGAGGTGGAGCGACTGGTGCCCTTCGGCGCCCCGCTGGTGCCCGACGTGAGCACGACGGGGTCGGGTGAGCCCCGGGGCGGGACCAGCAACCCGAACCGTCGTTGGGTCAGGTCCGGGAACGTCCATCCCGGATCGAGTTCGGGTCGGGCCTCGATCACGCGAGCGCCGCCGGCCGCCAGGCGGGGGGCCAGATCAGCGTCGGCCAGGACGAGCGTCACCTGTTCCCGATCGACGACCTCGAACAGCTGGGCATCGGGTAGGCCGGTGTTCAGGTAGACCAGGCGGGCGCCGAGCTTGGCGGCGGCGATGTTGGCCTCGACGAAACCCCGATGATTCCGGCACAGCACCCCGATGGTGTCACCCCGGGCCACTCCCTTGGCCCGCAGGCCCAGGGCCACGCGGGACGATCGGAGCTCGAGCGCCCGATAGGTGAGCGATCCGTGGTCATCGACGAGCGCGATGCGACGCGGATGGCGGATGGCTGCGGCGGTGTAGGGCGCGGCCACCGTCGGCCCCCAGGTGACCACCGCTCCGGCAAGAGCGGTCACCATGGCCGGATCCAGCACGCCGGTCTGGCGAAGGGCCGTGAACAGCGAACTGGTCAACCCGGAGGACGGCGACGGCGGGGTGGGTCGGGTTTCGGGCACAGGCCATGGTAACCCGAGCCGCTCAACCGCCGTTGATCCACTCCACGCGGACCTTGTTCCGTCCGGCGTGCTTGGCCTGGTAGAGCAGCCGGTCCGCCGCCTCGGTCAGGGCTCCGCCGGCACTTTCGCCCGAGAGGGTGGTCGCCGCGATGGCACCGACCGACGCCGTGACCCGCAGGATCACCCCGTCCGCCTCGATGCTGAGCTCGGCGATGGACTGACGGATCCGCTCGGCCGTTGCGGCCAGTCCGTCGGGACCGGTGACCACAGGGGCGACCAGCGTGAACTCTTCGCCCCCGTAGCGGGCGATGAGTTCGTCGGTGCGGGTGATCGCACGGAGTCGCTCGCCCACGCTCTGCAGGACCCGATCGCCGGCCCGGTGTCCGTGGGTGTCGTTGAGCGCCTTGAAATGATCCAGGTCGATGATCGCGATACCCAGGCCACCGGTGAGGGTCTTGCCCGTGATCCGGTCGAAAACGGCGGATCGCAGGAAGTCATCGAAGCGGGCCCGGTTCGGGAGCCCGGTGAGACGATCGGTCAGGGACTCGTGTCGCAGCGAGTCGGTCTCGGTCCGCAGGGTCTGGATTTCGCGAGCTTGGGCCACTGCGTCGGCGGCCATCGCGAGCGACGTCGCCACCATCTGGTTCCGGGCCTGGTTCAGCAGTGTCTGGTGATCGATCGTGGAACCCAGCTCGACGTCGAGGGTATGGGCCAGGTCTTCGACGTGCGCACCGAGGTGCACGGCGATGTCGTCGAGGGCCGCATCGGCGACGCCCAGCACCTCGGCGGCCTGGGCGACCGAGGTGCCGCCCATCGCCGGATCCCCCAACAGCAGGCGAGTGGCGTTGCGCGAAAGGGTCAGGATGGCGGCGAGTTCGCCGACCTCGCTGTGGTCGAAACCGTCTCCTTCGTGACCGAGCACATGCCGGTAGAGCTGAGGGATGTCCCAGGACTCCAGGGCAAGGAGGAGCAGCTCGCGGCTCCCGAGACCCAACGTGGCCCGCTCCTGTTCGGCGGTCGGCCAGGGTTCCACGGCCAGGAGCCCGCCATAGGTCGTGGGACGGGCCAGGGCGCCGAGCAGCCGTCCCATGCCGTCGAACAGGCCGGCGAGGAAGGCCTCCGACGTCGAACGACTGCCGGCCACAACGGCGAGCTCCCGACAGGCGACCGCCTCCACGAGGCACTGCCGCCAGATCTGCTGCTCGAGCTCGGCATCCAGGCTCGACGGGCCGGCCACGGTGGAACTGACCACGACGCCGAGTGCGGTGATCTTCACGACGTTGAGACCGAGGACCATCATCGCCCGCTCGACCGAGGTGATCTCGTTGCCACGGCTGTAGGCCGCCGAATTGGCCAGGCGCAGGATCCGGGCCGACAGACCGGGGTCGATCGACACCGCCGTCGTGAGTTCGGGCAGACCGACGTCGGGACGGTCACAAAGCTCCACCAACGACATGGCGGCAGCCGACATCGAGGGCAACTCGTCCAGTCCGATCGGGGCTACCACTTCGACATCGCTCACCATGTCGGGCAGTCTCGGACGCACACCCGGGCTCCATGAGTCCGGAATCGAGAACCGACCCGAGAACCCTCGCTCGCAGGGCGCAGGGCAACGGTCTCGCAGGGCAACGGTCTCGCAGGGCAACGGTAGGGTCCCACCATGATCGAGTCCGTCGACGTCACCGCCCGATGAGCAGCATCGTCGTCTCCGACCTCGACTACGCCCCGCCCGGTGCCGACTCGCTGTTCTTCGATGTCAGCTTCGGGGTCGGCCCCGGCGAGCACGGCGCGCATCGTCGGGGCCAACGGTGTCGGCAAGAGCACGATCCTGCGGATCCTCGCCGGCGATCTCGAAGCCGACGACGGCGAGTCTCGCTCTGGGCGGCACCGTGCTCGTCGATGACCCAGGACGTCGGCATGGCCCGCCCCGAGCCGACACTTGCGCGACCTGCTGCTCGAGGTCGCGCCCCCGCAGCTACGCCGTGCCGGCCGGGCGCTGGTCGCGGCCGAGCCGGCGATGGCTCGACGGGAGCGACGACGGCATGGCCTACGCCGAAGCACTGACCGAATGGGGCGACCTCGGGGGCTACGACCTCGAGGCCCAGTGGGCGGCTGCGGCCGAGCGCAGCGTGAAGACGCCGGTCGACGACTTCGCGACCCGACTGCGTCGGCGAGCTGTCGGGCGGCGAACGCAAGCGGCTCGTTCTCGATCTGCTGCTCACCTCCGGGCGCCGACGTCCTGTTGCTCGACGAACCCGACAACTACCTCGACATCCCGACCCGGGTCTGGCTCGAGGAGCAGCTCCAGGCCTGCCGCACACGATGTCTGATGGTGAGCCACGATCGGGCGCTGCTCGAACGGGTGGCCACCAAGATCGTGGTCATCGAGGGCTCGGGTTGCTGGGTGCACGGCGGCTCCTACGCGACGTTCCCCGAGGCTCGGGCCCGGCGCCAGGAACTGCTGGGCGATGCGCTCAAGCGCTGGAACGACGAGGAGCGCCGGCTGTTCCACCACATGAAGATCATGAAGCAGCGGGCGGCGCAGAACTTCAAGAACGCCACCAAGGCCAACGCCGCCGAGACCCGCTGGGAGCGGTTCGTCGCCGCCGGTCCCCCGCCCCCGCCGGTCCCCGACCAGCAGATCCACGTCGACCTCCGCGGCGCCGACTCGGCGCGCCGGGTGGTCAGCTGGACGACGTCTCGGTCGGTGACCTGTTCCTCCCGTTCTCCGACGAGATCTTCTTCGGTGAACGGGTCGGTCTGATCGGGCCGAACGGCACCGGCAAGACGCCACCTCCTGCGGGCCCTCGCCGGTGAGATCGCCACCGACGACGGCACGATCGACGCTCGGGCCCCGCACGTCGATCGGGACGTTCACCCAGATCAACGACCGTCCCGACTTCATCGGCCGCGAGTGCTTCGACATCGTCCGCGAGCGGGTGCCCGACGACGAGAAGGCCATGAAGTCGCTTGGCCCGCTACGGTCTGGCCGCGCACGCCCGCCAGCGCTTCGAGACGCTGTCGGGCGGCCAGAAGGCCCGGCTCGAGATCCTCGTGCCTCGAACTCGAGGGCCACAACGTGCTGCTGCTCGACGAACCGACCGACAACCTCGACATCGAGTCGTCGGAGGCGCTCGAGCGGGCCCTCGACGGATTCGCAAGGCACCGTCCTCGCCGTCAGCCACGACCGCACGTTCCTGGCCCGCCTCGATCGATTCGTGATGATCGACGACGACGGCGAGGTGTACGCGCTGCCCGACTTCGACGTTGCGATGGCGGCGCTGGCCGATCCCGGGAACGTGGCCACCCTCCGGTTCGCCAAACGGCTCACCTGAACGCGGCGGCGGTTCGGGCGGCGGATTCGATCGGGGTCGACGACCCTCACCGCAGGCCCGGCGTGCCCCGACGCAGTAGCGTCGGCCCATGACCGATGATGCATTGCTGGGACCGATCGCCGGAGCCGAGTCCAAGGACTTCGCCGGGATGAAAATCGACGTCGGGAAGGCGGGTCACGCCCGCATCAAGAGGCTCGTGTACGGCGTCGGTGGCCGATGGTCGACCCACGTCAAACCGCTGGTCGGGACCGAGTACTGCGAGCACGCCCACGTCGGATTCCTGGCTCGCGGCCACTTCGTCGGCGAATACGCCGACGGATCGACCTTCGACTACACGGCGCCGGCCATCATCGCCGTCGACCCCGGCCATGACTCCTGGGTCGAGGGCGACGAGCCCGTCGTGATCATCCAGTTCGACTTCGAGACCGACACCCTCGAGAAGCTGGGCCTCACCCGTCGCACCTGAGCACGGGGGGTCGGGTGCTGGGGTCGACCGCTATCGGCTGTGGCAGGCAACCGGGTTGACCTGATAGCCCGAACCGTCCTCGAGTTTGATGGGCGAGATGATGATGATGTCGCCCTTGGTGTTCATGGAATCGAGATTGGCGAGGCCGGGGAGCGCGACCCGGTCGTTGAACAGAATCGTGTAGGTGGCGTCGAACAACTCGTCGGACGTGGCGTCGGGCCCGAACGAGTCCGAACCGATCCCGCCGACCCGGCGTCGGTCGACCAACCACTGGACCGCCTCGGCCGAGAACCCGGGGGCGTCGGCGAAGTAGTCGTCGGTGCCGAACGCCGTTTCGAGCCCGGTCTGGATGATCACCATCGAGCCCCGTTCGATGCGACCGTTGCGCCGCTCGTAGTCACGGATGTCCTGCGACGTCAGCTGGAACGCATCGTCTTCCTCGGCCGCCATTCGATCGCGAACGTCGATGACGTAGGCCGGCATGATCAGTTCGTCCGGGGTGAGCTCGTCGACCAGGCGGCCACCGGGAATGAAGTGCCCGGGGGCATCGAGGTGGGTGCCGGTGTGGGTCGCCAGGGTGACCTTCTCGATCATATAGCCCAGGTCGGGGTCATCCCGGAAGTCGAACACCGTGATCTCGGTCTCGGGGTCACCCTCGAAGATGCTCGCGCTCTCGTTCAGCACGTGGCTGAGGCTGCTCAGACCGCCGGCGCACATGATCTCGGCCCTGCCCTTGTCGCCGCCATCGACTCGAAAGGCGTGTGAGGCGCCGACGGCCCCCGCTGCGCCGAGCATCGAGAAGACGAGGGCTCCCCCGACTGCGGATTTGAGGGTGATCCGACGATCGGCCCGCGTGCGTGTGGTCTTCATGGTGTCCCGTCCTTGTTCACTGGTGTTCGTCGTTCACTGGTGTTCGTCGTTCACGTGGTGTTCGTCGTTCACTGGTATTCGTCGGCGCCGGTTTGCTGATCGCCTGCTTGGGTTCGGCGCTGGTGCGCACCGGTCCGTTTCGTCCACGACGATTCGGTGTGTCTCTGGCGATTCGGTGTGTCCCTGGCGATTCGGTGTGTCCCTGGCGATTCGGTGTGTCCCTGGGTCATCGGCACCAGGGCCATGGGCCTTGAGGCCCAGACCCAGGGGATCGCTCAGCTGAGCTCGATGCCTTCCATCCGACCGTTCGACCGCCATTCGTCGAGCAGCCGGAAGAAACGGATCGGACCGGCGCCGTAGGTGCCGGCGAAGAAGCCGTTGGGGTTCCCCTTCTTGCCCTCGTTGTTGTAGTAGCCCGGCGTGCACTCGGCGTAGAACCGTTCGCCCAGGCGGGCCTTGTCCTGCATCTCCTCGAGCCACGCCTGCTCGGCCTCGAGCGTCGGTTCGATCCGGGTCGCGCCCCGGGCCTTCGCCTCTTCCATCAGGTAGGTGACGTGCTTGGTCTGCTCGCTGAGGGCGTGCGGGATGTTCACCGTCACCGCGGTCTGCGTGAACCCGAGGAAGAAGCAGTTGGGGAAGCCGTTGGCGGTCAGGCCGTGCAGGGTTCGCCAGCCGTCGGCCCATTTCTCGCTGAGTGTCTGACCGCCTCGACCGACCACGTCGTAGCCGGCCCGCCGCGTGTAGCTCGTTCCCACCTCGAACCCGGTGGCGAAGACCAGGCAGTCGACCTCGTACTCGACGCCATCGACCACGACCCCGTGCTCGGTGATCCGCTCGACCCCACGGCCGTCGGTGTCGATCAGGTGGACGTTCGGCCGGTTGAAGGTCGGCAGGTACTCGTCGTGGAAACAGGGACGCTTGCAGAACTGCCGGTACCAGGGCTTGAGGGTCTCGGCGGTGTGGGAGTCGAGCACGATCTCCTCGGCCCGGGCCCGAACGGCGTTCATCTTCTGGTAGTCGGCGAGCACCATCATCTTGCCCTTTTCGGAGCTGGTCAGCCGCCGACCGAGTTCGCGCGAGGCAGTCTTGGCGGCCACCCCCGTGAGGTTGCGGAAGATGTCGGTCCAGCCGTCGCTGACGAGGTCCTCGTCTTGATCACCGCCGCTCACCAAGATGTTGAAGTTCTCCATCCGGCGTTGCTGCCAACCCGGTTCGAGCGAGGCCGCCCACTCCGGGTCGGTCTCGCGGTTGTTGCGGACGTCGACCGACGACGGAGTGCGCTGGAACACGTAGAGCTGTTCGGCCGACGCGCCGAGCGCAGGAATGCACTGCACCGCCGTGGCCCCGGTGCCGATGATGCCCACCTTCTTGTCGACGAGCCCGGTCAGATTCCCGGTGTCGTCGCCGCCGGTGTAGGCGTAGTCCCAGCGGCTGGTGTGGAACGTGTGACCCTTGAAGTCGTCGATTCCGGGGATCCCCGGCAGCTTGGGTCGGTTGAGCGGACCGTTGGCCATGGCCACGAAACGGGCTCGGATGGT
The DNA here is from genome assembly GCA_963700755.1 of uncultured Acidimicrobiales bacterium. Lineage (GTDB taxonomy): Bacteria > Actinomycetota > Acidimicrobiia > Acidimicrobiales > SZUA-35 > JBBQUN01. Next base: position 324,987 of record CAVOYW010000007.1, on the reverse strand, counting down.
GTCACCGCGGTCGGTGCTGATGATCCACTGCCCGGCATCGTCGTCCCAGGTGACACCGGTGACGTCGGTCTGCAGCAGGGCGTTGTCATAGAGATCGAAGTGGCGGGCGAGGGCCTTGGAGTGTTCGAGGATCTCGGGGGCGTAGGAGTACTTGTGCTTGGGGATGTAGCCCAGTTCCTCGAGCATCGGGAGGTAGCAGTACGACTCGACGTCGCACATCGCGCCCGGATACCGATTCCAATACCAGGTCCCGCCGAAGTCACCGGCCCGTTCGATGACACGGATGTCGTCGTAGCCGGCCTCACGAAGCCGACCTCCCATCAGCAGACCACCGAATCCGCCTCCGATGATCACCACCTCGACCTCGTCGTCGACCGGGTCCCGTTCGACCCGCTCGGTGTAGGGATCGTCGTCGTAGTGGGCGAACTCGGCCACGACCTCGGTGTACTGCTCGTTGCCGTCGTCGCGCAGTCGCTTGTCGCGCTCGTGCAGGTACTTGGCCCGCAGTTCGGTCGGATCGAAGCCGAGTACCGAGGGGTCGCCGTTCAACAGTTCCACGATGCTCATGCGTTCCCCAAGCTGTTCATGTCAATCCCCGACTGCTCATGTCGAGCGTCTCGATGGGCATTAGGTTGGCCCGATGATCCGACTCCTGCAAACCAGGGTGCTGGCCACTCTGGCGTCGGTTCTCGTGGTGGTCGGCTCCGGCGGCTGCGGGGAACGCTCCGATGACCGCAGCGAACGTGATGCTGCGGTGTATTCGGCCGCCATCGACGAGGTCATCACCATCCACGCCGTGCCGCCCGAGGATCCCGAGGCGATACCGGTGGTGTACGTCGAGTCCTTCGACCCCGCCGTGATCGACCTCGAGGTGCAGGTGGCCGTGGTCGCCCGGTTCCTCGAGACCTACGACATCCGGTTCATCGACGATCTCGCCGAGGTGATCGACCCCGACCTCGTCGATCGTCCGGTCCGTGACGATCTCCTGCTCATCGGGCTCGGCCCGATCATCCCCGGAACGACCGATCGCGACGTCGGGGTCCGGGCCGAGGTGTACCGCGACCTCGATCACATCGACGCCTATCGCATCACGCTCGTCTTCGATCGACCCGCCACCGACGAACGTCCCGAGCAGTGGGTCGTCGAGGGCGAGCCCGAGACAGTCGAACCCGAAGGGTTCGTCGCGGCATCATGACCGCCCTCCGCCGGGCCGCAGCGATGCCGGCCGGACGATTCCTGTTCGGCGATCCTGGCGCTCGGCGGTTGCTCCCGGTCCAGGCCATGCACAGTGCCGGCGAGTCGCTCTTCGCCCTGTCGCTGGTCGGATCGTTGTTCTTCAACGTCAGCGTCGACGCCGCCCGACCGCGGATCCTGCTCTACCTGGCCGTCACCATGGCGCCCTTCGCCATCCTGGCTCCACTCATCGGGCCGATCATCGACCGACTCCGGGGCGGTCATCGAGCGGTGCTGATCGTGTCGCTCGCCGGACGGGCCGTGATCGCCGCCCTGCTCGCCTCACAGCTCAAGACCCTGCTGCTGTATCCCGAGGCGTTCGTGATCGTGGTGTTGGCCAAGGTCTACGTCGTCGGCCGCAATGCCCTGATTCCGTCGCTCGTCGACGACCGGTCACGGCTCGTCGTGGTCAATTCGATCCTGGCCCGTGTCGGGACCGTCGCCGGTGTCGGCGCCGCCGCGATCGGGGTCGGCATCCTCCAGCTCGGCGGGGCGTCCTGGGTGCTGCGGACGGGTGCCCTGTGCTACGGACTCGCCGCGCTGGCGGCGCTGGCGATTCCCGACCACGACGACGTTCCCGATCCGGCCTCACCGATCGTGGAATCGACCGAGATGCACGGACCGGGGATCCACACCGCCACGGTGGCCATGGCCGGTCTGCGCATGGCGACGGGCTTCGTCTTCTTCCACATCGGGTTCGCGCTCAAGACCACCGGTGAGCCGGCCTGGCTGATCGGCATGATCGCGGTCTCGGCTTCGTTCGGTGGCTTCGCCGGCACCTTCGTCGCTCCCCGGCTGCGAGCCCGCCTCGACGGGCAGCGCCTGCTGACCATCTGTCTGATCGCACCGGCGTTGGTCGCGGCGCTCACGGCTCTCCGATTCCATCCGGTCACGGTCGCCGCGCTCGCCCTGACGCTCGGACTGGCCGGGAGCATCGGCCGACGGGGCTTTCGATGGGATCGTGCAGACCGAGGCCCCGCACGCTCGACGGGGGCGGTCCTACGCCACGCTCGAGACCAGGCTCGAGCTGGCCTGGGTCGTCGGCTCCCTGGTGGCGGTCTTGAGCCGGGCCCCGAACTGGCTGGGCGTCACGATGCTCGCCGTTGCCCTCGGTGCGCTGAGCGTCGATCGGATCCTGACCGAGCTCGAGGCCCGGCGGGTCGGTCGGATCGCAACGACCGCGACCCTCCCGCTTCGTCTGCTCGAGACGGCCGAATCGGTCGCGGCCCGCGGCGACCGGCAGCAGGCGGTGTTGCTGGCCGTCGCCGCCGTGGAGGCCGCAGCCATGACCGGATCCGTTGCCGCCGAGCGACTCGACGAACTCCAGTGCCGAGCCCGAGCGGCCGCACTCGACGACACCGACGGTTCGGGCCCCGAGACCGACCTGCTCGCCCTGGCCCACGAACTGGTCACCGTGAGCCTCGAACGACCCTGAGCCTCGAACGACCCTGAGCCTCGAACGACCCTGAGCCTCGAACGACCCTGAGCCGTCGAGTGCCGGTCAGCCTCGAGTGAACGAGAAGTGTTGCTCCATGTCGGCCTCGATGGTGCCGATGTGGTCGATGTAGGCCGGGAACCCGCCGTTGTAGTTGCCGTCCTGGCGGCGGTTGTCCTCGCCCTCGAAGTTGTAGTAGCCGGGTGTGCACTCCGGCGTTGCGATTGGTCTTGCCCCGGTGGGCGATGACCTCCTGCACCCACCACTCCTCGCTCTCGGGTTCACGTCGATCGTGTCGATAGCCGTTGCGGCGGGCGAAGTCGATGCAGTTGGCGATGTGGTCGCCCTGCACCTGCAGCAGGTCGGTCAGGTTGAACTGGAACGAAGCCTGGTAGCCGCCCATCACGAACAGGTTCGGGAATCCGTTGGAATGGATGCCGAGCAGGGTGCGGATCCCGCTCGACGTACTTGTCGTTGAGGTCGACGCCGTCCTCGCCGACGATTCGGTTGTAGATGCCGGTCTTCTGGACCTCGAAGCCCGGTGGCGTAGATGAGCAGGTCGACCTCGTATTCGACGCCATCGAAGATCGGGCCCTTCGGACCGATCTCGGTGATGCCCTTGCCGTGGGTGTCGACCAGATGCACGTTGGGACGGTTGAACGTTGGCAGGTAGTCGTTGTGGAAACAGGGCCGCTTGCACATCAACATGTACCAGGGCTTGAGCGACTCGGCCGTTTCGGGATCCTCGACGATCTCGTCGATGCGGCGATGGATGCGCATCATGGCGTCGATGTTGGCGTTCTCCTGACGCCGGATCTTCTCTTCACGAGAGATCCCGTCGAGCGACCCCCTCTTCTCGGCCACGGCGCGCTGCTTGGCGATGATCTTGGCCCGGCGTCGGGCCTGCCAGCCCGGTTCGACCGAGGCCGCCCATTCCGGGTCGGTCTCCCAGTCGTCGCGTATGTCGATCGACGACGGCGTCCGCTGGAAGACGAACAGCTCCTTGGCATTGGCGCCGAGATTCGGCACGATCTGCACCGCGCTGGCCCCCGTGCCGATGATGCCGACGCGGACATCGGTCAACTTCTCGAGGTCGGCCCCCGTGAAGTCGTAGTCCCAACGGCTGGTGTGGAAGGAATGCCCCTCGATAGCGGTCCATGCCGTCGATGCGGGCCAGCTTGGGTTTCGACAGCGTCCCGTTGGCGCAGATCACGAACTTGGCCCGCATCGTGTCGCCCCGGTCGGTCGTGAGGACCCAACGCTGGGACGTCTCGTCCCAGACCGTCGAGGTCACGGTGGTCTGGAACACGGCGAGGTCGTAGAGGTCGTACTTGCGGGCGATCGCCTGGCAGTGGGCGAAGATCTCGGGCCCCTCGGCGTAGTGCCGCGTAGGGACGTAGTCCATCTCGTCGAGCAGCGGGAGATAGTCGTAGGCGACGACGTCGCAGGCCACCCCCGGATACCGATTCCAGTACCAGGTTCCACCGACGTCGGCTCCCCGCTCGACGATGCGGATGCTCTCGACGCCCTTCTCGCGGAGCCGGGCCGACGTCAGCAGGGCCGAGAACCCACCACCGATGAAGAGCACCTCGACCTCGTCGTCGATCGGGTCGCGTTCGACGACCTGCTCGGCGTAGGGGTCGGTCTCGTAGTGCGCCAGTTCGCCCTCGAGAGGCACGTATTGTTCGGTGCCCGGTGGCCGGTAGCCGAGCCGGAGGTCTCGTTCCTCGGCGAACTTGGCCTTGATGGCGTCGTAGTACTCCTGCGGCGGCCGGCCGTCACCCCCGGCGTCGGAGATGTCGAACTGGAACGGATTCTGCGGCTTGTCGCCTGATGCGGCCATTGTCTGACTCCTCGTCGCCGGAGCATTCCCCGAACGTGTGGTCCCTGCGCAGCATGATCGCCCGAGCCGGCGCCCGGTTCCAATTCAGCACGCCCGGGGCCGATTCGGCACAGCCCGCGGAGGTGACTAGGGTCACGGCGCATGGATTCTCGACCGCTTCCGCTCGCCGGTGTCCGTGTGCTCGACCTGTCCCGCGTGTTCGCCGGCCCGGTGGCCGGACGAGTGCTGTCGGACCTCGGGGCCGAGGTCGTCAAGGTCGAACCGCCCGAAGGTGACGTCACCCGGCGATGGGGACGCAAGACCGGTGGCGTCTCGACCTACTTCCTGCAACAGAACTGCGGCAAGGAGAACGTCTGCGTCGACCTGCACGCCGAGGGCGGTGCGGCGCTCGTCGCCGAGCTGGCGGCCCGGGCCGACGTCGTGATCGAGAACTTCCGCCCCGGCGTGATGAGCCGTTTCGGTCTCGACTGGGCCGCGCTTTCGGCCGACCACCCCGAACTGATCATGCTCTCGATCAGCGGCTTCGGGCAGGTCGGTCCGGAATCGAACCGGGCCGCCTACGCCGGGGTGATCCACGCCGAGACCGGTCTGGTCGACCAGGAACAACCGGGTTGGCCCGTCGACCTCTCGTTCAGCGCCGCCGACGTGCTGTCGGGGATGCACGGCGTGGTCGCGATCCTGGCCGCGCTGCGCCTTCGTGACGCCACCGGCGTCGGCCAGCACATCGACCTGGCCATGACCGATGCCATGGTCTTCTCGAACGACAAGGTCATCGACAGCCTCGACGGACGTCACGGCGAACGGATGAACGGTGAGGTCTGGCAGACCGCAGCCGGAAAGGTCACCCTCGTCGGCGGCCTGCGCTGGATCTGGCATCAGCTGTCCAACGTCCATGGCCTGGTCGACCCATCACCGCCCGACGCCGACCTCGAGACCAAGCTGGCCTCACGTCGACGCATCGCCACCGAATTCCTCTGCTCCCTCCCCGATCGAGACGCCGTCCTGGCTGCCCTCGACCAAGCCAATCTGGCCTGGGGCGAACTCCGCGACCTGCACTCGGTGCTCGAGTCACCCACGATCGTGCACCGCGAAACGGTCACCCGGGTCGACGACCGCGCCGGGGGAACCCGCGAGGTGGTCCGATCCCCCTATCGGTTCTCCGCCGCCGCCACCGAGGTCGGGATCCCGGCCCACCGCGGTGAACACAACCGTGACGTCCTCGGTCGGTGGCTGGGGCTCGGGCCCGATTCGATCGCACGGTTGACCGACGACGGCGTGGTCCTCACCGATGAGTGGGCCGAGCCCGGCGCAGCGGCCGAGTGATGGACATCGACGCCACCGTCCGACGCCTGGCCGACGAATCCGAACTCCGAGATCTGATCCATCGCTACGCCTTCGCCCTCGACAACCAGGACTGGGCGCTGTGGCGATCGATCTTCGTCGACGAGGTCGTGATCGACATGAGCGATTTCGAACCCGAACCTCCCCCGCGGCTGTTGCCCATCGACAAGCACGTACGCGCCGTGGAACGGATGTTCGCGGCGTTCGACGCCACCCAGCACTTCCTCGGCTCACACCGCTATGCCATCGACGGTGACCATGCCGTGATCACGGCCCACATGCGCGCCGAACACTGGCTCACCTCGGGCCAGGGCGGCGACAAGTACACGATGTTCGGTACCTACACCGACGAATGCCAGCGGACACCCGAAGGATGGAAGCTCACGAAGGTCAAGCTGGCGCTCATTCGTGAAGAGGGCAACCGTCACATCATGCGCCTTGCCTCCCGACGCCCTCCGACCACCGAACCGAACTGAATCCGGGAGCACTCCATGCGACTCCACGACCGTGTAGCCATCATCACCGGCGCCGCCAGTGGGATCGGGGCCGCAACGGCCCGCCTGTTCGCCGCCGAGGGGGCGAAGGTGCTCATCGCCGACATGCACGAACCCAACGGTTCGGCCCTGGCCGACGAGCTCGGTACCGGGGTGGCCTTCCGCAAGGTCGACGTCACGAGGGAGGACGACGTCGCCGCTGCGGTCGACGACGCCATGGCCCGTTGGGGACGCCTCGACGTCATGTTCAACAACGCCGGATTCGGCGGGGCGCTCGGACCGATCGAGGGCACCACCGAAGAAGAGTTCGACCTGACCTTCGACGTGCTGCTCAAGGGCGTCTTCTTCGGCATCAAGCACGCGGCCCCGGCCATGCGCCAGGGTGGATCGGGTTCGATCATCAGCACCGCCTCGGTGGCAGGCCTGCAGGCCGGGTGGTCACCCCACCTCTACAGCGTGGCCAAGGCCGCCGTCATCCACCTGACGAGAACGGTGGCGCTGGAACTGGGCGCCGACGGCATCCGCGTGAACTGCATCTGTCCCGGCATCATCGCCACGCCCCTGGCCGCAGGCCGGGCCGGCACCTCACAGGAAACGCTCGACAAGATGAAGGCCGGATTGGGCCGATCCCAGGTGCTGGGTCGTATCGGTGACCCGATCGACATCGCCAACGCCGCCCTGTGGTTGGCGAGCGACGAATCGAGCTTCGTCACCGGTCACGCCCAGGTGGTCGATGGTGGCGCGTTCGCCGGGAAGCCGTGGGCCAAGCAGGGCGATTGGATCACCGAGCACCGGCCGATCCGCATGTATCGGCCCGAGGGACGCTGACGGGCGGCGCAGGGGTCGATCACTCGAACACGAGCGAGCCGTCGTCGAGGTCGATCTCGGGCAGGACCTTCTTGTCGTAGAGGTAGTCCTGGGTCATCCGCCATGGGTCGCGATCACCCTGCTGGGGCATGAGATGGAGGCCGCGGGTGAGGTAGCCGGGATTGAAGTCCTCGGGGTCGACCCAGGGTCGCAGGGTCATGTCGGCATCGGCTTCCCCGAGTCTCGGGGTGACCATCGATGCCCCCTTGGCATCCATGTGCGCGAGCAGTCGACAGACGAAGTCGGCGATGAGGTCGGCCCGCAGCGTCCAGCTGGCCCGGAAGTAGCCGAACACCCAGACCATGTTGGGGATCCCGGTGAACATCATCCCGCGGTAGGTGACGGTCTGGTGGAAGTCCAGCGGACGGTCGTCGATCGTGAAGTCGATATCGCCGAGCACGCTCAGGTTGAAGCCGGTGGCGGTGACGATGATGTCGGCTTCGAGCACGTCGCCGGACTTCAGCTGGATGCCGTTCTCGATGAACGTGTCGATCTCGTCGGTCACCACCGAGGCCTTGCCGCTGGCGATGCCCTGGAAGAGGTCGCCGTCGGGAACGAAGGCGATGCGCTGCTGCCACGGACGGTACCGGGGGCTGAAGTGCTGTTCGACGTCGTAGTCCTGGCCGAGGATCTCCTTGATTCCGTTGAACAGCTCTGTCTTGACCAGCTCGGGAGTCTCGGCCGACGCCTTGGCGATGGCAGCACCGTCGAAGATGATCTTGCGCCGGACGATCTCGTGGATCCAGCTCTCGTCGATCTCGAGTTCGCGGAGGGTGTCGGCCAGTTCGTTGGCGTTGCGTCCCGTGGAGAAGTAGGTGGGTGAGCGCTGGAGCATCGTGATGTGCTCGACGTCGGGGGCCATTGCCGGGATGAGCGTTGCCGCCGTCGCGCCCGAACCGATGACGACCACCTTCTTCCCTTCGTAGTCGAGGTCTTCGGGCCAGGTCTGAGGGTGAACGATGGGTCCGGTGAAGCGGTCCATGCCGTCCCAGGTGGGGGTGTAGCCCTCGGAGTGGCGGTAGTACCCCTGACACATCCACAAGAAGTTGGCCGTGATCGTGACCGGTTCGTCGGTGTCGGTGCGCGTGGCCCGAATCGTCCAGCACCGGTCGGCGGTCGACCAGCTGGCCGACGAGATCGAATGGTCGTAGCGGATGTGACGGGCGAGGTCGTTCTCGTCGATGACCTCTTCCATGTATTTGAGGATCTCCTCGGCGGTGGCGATCGGGGCGCTCGTCCATGGCTTGAACCGATAGCCGAAGGTGTAGAGGTCGCTGTCGGAGCGGATACCCGGGTAGGTGTGGGTCCGCCAGGTCCCACCGAACTCGCTCTTGGATTCGAGCACCACGTAGGACCGGCCGGGGCTCTGGTCGCCGAGGTGGTAGGCCGCGGCCACGCCGGAGATTCCGGCGCCGACGATGAGCACGTCGAAGTGCTCGACGCCGTCGGCGCTCGTGGTCGAGGAGGAAGTCTCGGTTCGGGTCACGGTCATGGGCTTGGAATAGCACGAGCGGACCCGACCGAACCAAATGGCCGGCCAGGTTCGGGCCGGACTCAAGGTTTCGCGACGACGCGCCGAATCATCGAGAACCTCTTCCGACGCAGGCAAAGGCGGACCTGATCGACATGAGAATCCCTCGACGCACCCTCGCACTTGCGGTTTGCATCCTGACCGCGGCAACCACACTGTTCGGCGTCTCGCCGGCCTCGGCCGCCGACTACCCCTACTACAACGGACAGGTGATCTCGGCCGACCAGGCCCGGGCGTGGCTCCTCGACGAGGTCAACGAGGCTCGGGCCGCTGCCGGCCTCGCTCCCCTCGCGCTGGCCCCGAGCCACGCCGGCGCCGACTGCAACACCGCCACCAGTGCGGCCCAATGGCGACTCGAACACTGGAGCCAGTGCCTGACCGGCAACTACCGAGGCGAGATCATCGCCATGGCCGGATCCAGCAACCCGCTGGTGCCCCGCTTCGCCGACCAGTGGATGAACTCCACCGGGCACCGCAACATCATGCTCGAGCCGGGTCTCCAGGTGGCCGAGGTGTCGATCGGCTGTAGCTACCGCCCGCCGTCACAGGGCTACAGCTACGCCGTCTGGGGCAGCGTGCAGCCCTATCGCTACGACCACACCTGGCCCGGCACCCAGTCCCGGTCGGCGCCAGGACCCACGTTCGACACCGGCGTCGGCCCGTCGTGCAACTCGAGCAACCAGTTCGTGTGGGTCGATCCGAGCCGGCCCGGACCGGGAACGGGCGGGAGCACCACCGGCCGCGTCGACGGGCTCGATCCCAACGCGCCGCAGTCGTGGTATCGCTTCCAGGTCGCCCGGCTCTACAGCGCCTACTTCGGGCGTTACCCCGACGCCGCCGGATGGTCGTACTGGAACGCCCGGTACCGAGCCGGCGTGGGCCTCTCGACGATGTCGAACTCGTTCGCCGATTCCGCCGAGTTCCGAGCGGTGTACGGCAGCGCAGTGTCGAACCAGGCCTTCGTGGAACTCGTGTACCGCAACGTGCTGAAACGGCCCTCCGACACCGAGGGGATCGCGTACTGGATGGGCCAGATGCGCCGGGGCATGTCCCGTGGCGACCTGATGATCTACTTCTCGGAGTCGACCGAGTTCGTGCGGCTGGCCGGGCCCACCGTCACCGGCTCGTGCTGGACCGGCGACCCGGTCACGAGCTACGGCTGTGCCACGGCCAACGCCGCAGGCTGAGCCCGGCGATGCCGGATCCATCGGTCACGACACCGGTGCCGTCGTGATGCTGGAGTAGCACATCTCGTCGCCGGTTCCGTCGGCCCACAGGATGTAGCCGTTGGCCTCGTAGGGCGCCCGATCCCGATTCCAGGCGCAGTCGATCCGGATCACGTCGTCGCGGTCGATGACGATGTCGTCGACCGGGCGGTAGCCGTACTGCCACTCGAAGTCCCAGTCGGGTATGTCGAGCAGGATCTGTTCCTGGGGCGTATCGGGATTGAGGGTGAGCCGGATGCTGGCACCGAGCTCGTGCATGTGGCCGGTGAGGCTCATGATCCGTCCGGGGTTTCGCACCGGCAGATCGCAGGTCGAAGAAGCGTTCCCGTCGGTCATGCCGGCGTAGTCGGCGGGGGTGGTGCCGCACTGGGCCAGGAAGAGGTCGGGTAGTCCGGCAACGAAATCGCCGTAGAGCGAGCGGACCCGCTCGATGGCCGCCGCACGATCACAGAGGGGATTGGGGTCGTCGGGTCGGCACGGGATCTCGGCCGGCCCGAGGTAGAGCTGGCCCTGGAGTGCCCGGTAGCCACCCTCGGTGGCGGCCACCTGTTCGTCGGAGGCCAGGTCGAGCACGTAGCGGGAGAGGTCGGCCGGGGCCGACCCGTCGTAGTGGTAGTGGATCTGCACGATGAAGAAGGCGCCCGGAGGCATCTCGATGGCGTAGCCCTCGGGTTGGCGGGCCGGTTGGGCGCCCGGTGCCCAACCGCCGACCCGGAACTGGGCTCCACCGGCGGAGGCCTGCAGGCCGTTGCCGCCATAACACGTCCAGCCGGGCCCCGGGGTCGAGGCATCGAGCTGATCGGCCTGGGACCGGAGCTGCTCGGTGGCCATCGTGATGATGCCGTGGTGCACGACCTCGGTCTGATCGGCCTCGAGGTGGGTGGCGAGAATCCATTCGGTCTCGGTGTTCTCGGGGTCGAAGATCAGGCATCGATAGTCGTCGGATACCGACGGGGATCCGGCGTAGGGACCGCCGACCGAGGTCATCACGACGTCACGATCCTTGATGAACGATGGCGGGCTCGACGGCTGGATCACCCGTTCGGGAGCGACGTCGACCGGTGCTCCCTCGGCTGCCCAGGCAACGATGGCATCGATCTGTTCGGGACGGAGCGTCAGGTCCCCCTCGAACGCCACCGAGCGATGTGAGGCGGGCCACGGCGGCATGACACCGGTCTGGACCTGCAACGCGATGTCGTCGGCGTTGGCCACGGCGTCGGCCACCGTGACGAGCCGGAAGTGGTCGGAACCGGCCTGGTCGGCGGCATGGCACGAGGCGCACGACGACTCGAGAACCGGCAGCACGATCGCGCCGAATCGGGCGGCTCCGGTCGGTGCGGCAGGACTGGTCGGGGTGAGCGTGGTCGGGGTGGGCGTGGTCGGGGCGGGCGTGGGAGCGGGGTTCGTTGGCGCCGTGCCGGTCGCGACGCGGTCGTGGTGCTCGCCGGTTCCGAGGTGGCATCCTGGTCGTCGGCGCCGCAGGCCGCCACCGCCAGCAGAGTCAGCACCAGCGGCACGATCCACGTCATCCGCCCCACGTCAGGCGTCCCGCTCGGGGTAGGTCGTGCCTTCGCCCAGCGGTGCGAACTGCACGGGGCGCCGTTCGAGGAAGCTGGCAATCCCCTCGGTGACGTCGGGTCCGGTCAGCGACTGACGCATGAGCCGGTCGGAATCGGCCACTGCCTCGACGGCGGTCATGTGGGCCTGCTCGCTCACCTGGCGCTTGATGACCGCCGCCGAGGCCGGCGACACGTTGTCGGCCAGGTCGCGGGCGTAGGCCACCACGGTGTTGCGAAGCTCGGCTGGTTCGACCACCTCGTGAACGAGCCCGAGCCGAAGCGCCTCGTCGGCCAGGAACACCCGGGCCGACAGCAGGAGGTCGAGGGCAACTCCCCGACCGGCGATCTCGCCGAGGAGCCACGGCATGCCGTACTCGCCGATCAGTCCTCGCCGGGAGAACGCCGTGGTGAACTTCACCCCTTGGGCCGCGAACCGGACGTCGCACTGCAGGGCGAAGGCGAGTCCCACACCGGCGCAGGCCCCGTTGATCATGGCGATCATCGGCTTGGCGATCTCGAGCGGTGTGGTGGTCGGGATCGATCGGTTGGGCAGGGGCTCGTCATCGGGTCCACGCTGGTGGGCCAGATCGGCTCCGGGGCAGAATCCCCGGCCGGTGCCGGTGACGACGATGACCCGCACATCGCGGTCGGCCTCGGCCTGACGGAGTCGGCCGAAATAGGCGACCTCCATGTCGCCGGTCATCCCGTTCATCTGGTCGGGCCGGTTGAACGCAACGGTCGCCACGCCGCCGGACACCTCGTAGGTGCACAGGTCGATCGTCGGATGGTTGGTGGCCATGCCTGCTCGTTTCGACGGTGTTCGGCCCGGTCAGCCGTGACAGTGCTTGTATTTCTTACCAGATCCGCACGGGCACGGCGCATTGCGACCGGGCGGTTTGACCTGGCCATAGTCGTCGGCAACGGCGGTCCGGATGGTGGCCGCGGTCAGGGAACCGGTGGCAGCCGCCGCCTCGATCGCGAGTTCGGGCACGTCGTCGTCGGTCTCGATCGGAGCGAGGTAGAACGCACAGGATCCGTCGCGCCGGACGTGGGTCAGCCAATCGGCCGACAGAGCAGGGAGCGAACACCGCACGATGCCTTCGCCGAGCGGATTGAGGAGCACGAGATCGTTGCGTCGGACCTCACAGGTCCAGCCCAGGGCATGACCCAGGTTGGCCGACGCAGCTTCGTTCGGGCCGGCGTCGAACGACGGCCAGTCGTCGGGACGCTCGATGTCGGCCGCCACGATCAGCCCGGCCCGGGGTGAGGCGTTGATCCGCATGAAGGCGTCGGCCCGGGCCCGTCGGCCGGATCCGGCAGGTCGAATCGAGGTCACGGCCGGCAAGGCTATCCGACGAGTCGGTCGTGGCGTGTCCGAGCGGTCGGGGAACGAACCGATCGCCGACGGGGTTGGCCTGGTCATGACCTCTCGTCGGGAAGCGCCGCCCTCGCAAACACCGCCCTCGGGTGCCGATGACGGGATCGTCGTCTACTGGCGACCCGGATGCGGGTTCTGCCTGGCGCTCAAGTCGAGAATGAAGCGGGCCGGGGTCCCCCACCGCCTGGTCAACATCTGGGACGACCCCGACGCCGCAGCCCGGGTGCGGGCCCTGGCAGGCGGCAACGAGACCGTCCCCACGGTCGTGGTCGGTCCGATCGGCCTGGTCAACCCGACCCTCGACGCCGTGCTCACCGCAGCCCGGGCCCACGTGCCCGACGCCGTGCCCGAGGGATGGACGCCGAAGCAGCCGGGACGCCTGGCCCGAGGCCTGAACCGGCTGCTCGGCGGCTGAGCGCCTTCGATCAGCGCTCCTATGGCGAGCGCGCCTTGATCAGCGCGGTTCGCGCGGCAGGCCCAGGACGCGCTCGCCGAGGATGTTGCGCATGATGTTCGAGGTGCCACCCATGATCGTGTAACCCGGGGCGTAGACCAGACCCTTGGTGACGTCGTCCCACACCATGGCATCGGCGCCCATGACCGAGGCGACGAAATCGGCCACCCGAGTCTCGTGTTCGGTGCAGAAGGCCTTGGTCGCCGCGCTGAATCCGGCGGGGGCCTGGCGCAGGACCTCCCGGTAGACCAGGAGACGACCGATCCGGTAGCCGATCTCGAGTTCGGCGATCTGCTGGCGGACGAGGGCCGATGCGGTGTCGGCCCGTTCGAGCGCGAGCTCGTAGAGCGCCCGGTTGGAAACCAGGCGATCGATGCCACCCCGTTCGTGCTGTAGCTGGACCATGGTCTGGCCGAACGCATCACCTTCGACCCCGACCAGGTTCTCGATCGGCACCTTCACATCGGTGAAATAGACCTCGCAGAAGTGGCGGTTCGTGGTCATGTCGGTGATGGGGCGCACCTCGATACCCGGCAGATCCATCGGCACGATCAGTTCGCTGATCCCCTTGTGCGGCGGGCCGTCGGAGGTGGTGCGACAGATCAGGTAGCAGTAGTCGGCGACGTCACCGAAACTGGTCCAGATCTTCTGACCGTTGACAACGAAGTGGTCGCCGTCGCGCACGGCCGAGGTCTTCAGACCGGCGAGATCGGAACCGGCGTCGGGCTCGGACATGCCGATGCACCACGTGGTCTCGCCGGTGAGCATCTTCGGAAGATATTCGGCCTGCTGGTCGGCGCTGCCGTAGGCGATCAGGGTCGGGCCCATCTGGCGATCGGCGAACCACATCGCGGCGATGGGCGCCCCGGCGCTGATCATCTCCTCGGCAACGATGACCCGCTCGATCGGAGGACGGGCCTGGCCGCCGTGCTCGATCGGCCAGCCCATGCCGATGAACCCCTCGTCGGCCATCACCTTGGCGAAGTCCTTCGAGAAGCCGTTGATCCAGCTGTCGTTGTGCCGACCGAAGTCGGCAACACCCCGGGCGGCAACGGCACGGGCTCGATCTCGCAGGGCGACGAGCTCGGGGCTCAGGGCGAAATCCACGGTGGTCTCCTGACGGACGGACGGATCAGCTTCTTTCTAGTCAACATCGCGACCATCGTGCGACACGGGCCCGGTTCCGGCCCTCACCACGAACATCGGCTCGGTCGGGGTCGGGCTCGGGGTCGGGATGGGGATCGGGGCGGCAACTCGACGCCCGTTCGCCGGGACCGTTCAGGAATCGGGGTCCGTCACGCCGGTTTCGCGTCGATGATCGTGACCCGACGGACGCGCCGCGAACTCCGCGGTGCGTCGGTCCCAGTCCTCACCCGACACCAGGCCGCGAGCCTGGCACAGGTCGCCGAGCGCTCCGGCCCAGGCGTCCCAGTACGCGCCGGCGTCGGGTCGGGCGATCCGCCCGATCAACGCGGCCTGGAAGTCCGGCCAATCCAGGAGACCGGTCTCGACCAGGGCCGCGGTCACGCCGAAGATCCGGCTCTGCCACGGTGCGTCGAAGGCCAGTTCACCGTTGCGGCGCGGAAGTGCAGCCGGGCCGTCGAGCTCGGGTCGGGGTTCGCTCACGGGGCACCACCGACCACACCGGCCCGGCGGACACCGATCATCGAATCGCGGTTGACGAGGGGGATCAGGCGCTCCTCGTCCCACCCCCGCGACTCGGCCGGCTGCTCGGGGAGCACGAGGTAACGGATCTCGGCCGAGGAGTCCCAGACGCGGATCTCGGTGTCCTCGGCGAGTTCGGTGCCGAACTCGGCGAGTACGGCTTTGGGTTCCCGCACCGCACGAGCTCGGTATTCGGGCGATTTGTACCACGCCGGGGGGAGCCCGAGGACCGGCCACGGGTAGCAGGAGCAGAGTGTGCACACCACGAGGTTGTGTACACCCGCTTCGTTCGGCACCACGACCATCCGTTCACCTTGCGGGCCGCCGAACCCCAATTCGGCGATCGCCGCGGTTCCGTCGGTGAGCAGGCGAGCCCGGAACTCGGGGTCGACCCAGGCCCGGGCGACGACCCGTGCACCGTTGAGTGGTCCGATGTCGTTCTCGTAGCGTTCGATCAGCGCATCGATGCGGGTCGGGTCGATCAGTCCGATCTCGACCAGCAGCGACTCGATGGCCTCGATGCGCAGGGCGGCCTCGTGGTCGGCCCGGTCCCGATCGGCGTGGTCGTGATCGTGACCGTGATCGTGGCCGTGACCGTGATCGTGGCCGTGACCGGCATCGTGGCCGTGACCGGCATCGTGGCCGTGACCGGCATCGTGGCCGTGACCGGCATCGTGGCCGTGACCGGCATCGTGGCCGTGACCGGCATCGTGGCCGTGACCGGCATCGTGATCGTGACCGGCATCGTGGCCGTGACCGGCATCGTGACCGTGATCCTGGCCGTGGCTGGGAACGGGGTGGGTCATGCGGGCTCCAGGTAGGGCTCGAACAGATCGACGTGAACGTGGTGATCACCGGCGCCGGGCCACAGATCCGACGCCGCGAACTCGACGCCGTAGACCCACTGTGGTGCCGTCCCGTGACCGTGGGCATGGGAGTCGGGGAACACCCAGCCGCCACGTCGGGCGAGGATCGTTCCCCGGTGTCCGGCGACATAGCCGGGCAGACGGGTGTGGCCCCCGTCGGTGCGGGGTCGTCGGACACGAACCACTCGACCGACCTCGAATCGGGGTGCGGTCGCCGGATCCGCCTCGGACGACCGCGACACCGACGGGGTGGCGTCGGTCGTCCGACGTGCCTCACGGGCGATCGCGGTCCCCGAGATTCGCGCCACGACGGCGTCGGGTGCCAGCACACCGCCCTCGACCAGCATGCGCTCGGCATTTCGAACCCACCTGGCCCAGTAGCCGATCGACCGGTAGCAGTCCGGATCTTCTCGTTCGATGCCGTGACGAAAGGCGTCGGTGTTGAAGCCGGCCAACGACTGGGCCATCTGGGTGACGGCGAAGGCCTTCGACTCCCAGGCCGCGGCGAAAGGCGAGTCCGGTCGGGTGCCCCCGGGACCGAGGTCCGCTCCGTCGCTGATCGGGACGGGTCCGAATCCCGTTCGGCCGCCCAGGTCGTGAACCCCGCTGGCCCGGCGCAACGTGGTGTCGATGACCGATTCGATCCGTGGTGGTCCCATCGGGGTCGAGTCTGCCACCGCTCGCGGCATCCTGACAGGCATGCACCCGCTCGGTACGGCGCTGATGGTCCTCGGCTACGGCCTGGCCCTGCCCATCATGGCCCGACTGGGACAGGTCAAGGCGACGTCGAATCGCCTGGCCCTGTTCGGGCACCAGGTGGGCATCATGATCGCCCTGGTGGCCTGGGCTGCCCGGGGGCGGCTCGTGATCGTGCTCGTGCACCTGGCCTGGCTCGCCGGTGTCCGGATCTGGTTCGGCAACCGAACCCAGCCGTCGCCGCGCCGCTGAGATCAGCCCCAGAACCGGTTCGTGGGATCGCGCTCGATCTCGTCGAGCAGCCCATCGATGTGTGGCGTCGGGGGGATCTCGTCGTATCGGTGGAAGTCGTCGTTGGCGTCACACCACAGCAGTGACCACTCGGCCCGTGACTTGGTGTAGCGCAGCTTGGCGACGGGCGTGGCGATCTCGGCGCCGACGATGTCCACGTCATGGGGTCGGCGCCGTTCGAGCAGGATGATGGCGTGGTCCTCGATCACCAGGTCGTACCGAACCTCGTCACGGACCGAGTCCGGGATCTGCTCGTTGAGGTCGTCGACCCAGTGCTTCATCCGCATCAATCCGATGTCTGGAACCACCGGGCCACACTAGTGCGACGAACCGATCGACGAACAGAACGCCAGCGGCCTCGCAACCAGCGTCGCGAGTCCGTCGGGACCGACCCCAGCGTCTCGCTCATGTAGGCGTCGACGAGCCGCCCGATCGCGTCGGAGTAGCTCGGATAGGGCCACACGACGCCGTACCACCGGTGCATCGGTGTCCCGGTGTGCATGGCGAAGGCGAACACCGCCAGCAGTTCGCCGGCACGGGGGCCGACCACACTGGCTCCGAGGACCGTTCCCGTGAGCCGCCGGACGTCGACCACGATCGCGCCGGCTCCGACCTCGTCGACGAACCCCCGATCCGTCTCGGCCAGATCGATCCGGATCCGGCGGACGTCATCGGGGGGATCCGCCGGTTGGTGACCGATCGTCGCCAGTTCGGGATCGGTGAAGACGACGCGGGGCTCGGGCGGTTCGTCACCGATCGGCAGGGCTCGGGTGACGATCGACTTGATGACCCGACGGCCCCATGCATTGGCTCCGTGGGTGGTGCCGGTCCGGTCGGTCACATCACCGACGGCCCAGATCCCTGCGGCCGTGGTTCGGCCCCGGGTGTCGATCATGATGCGGCCGCTGGGATCACGTTCGACGCCCACGTCGTCGAGGCCGAGGTCTTCGCTGTTGGGCCGGCGCCCCACGGCGACGAGGACCCGGTCGGCCTCGGCGATGGCGGCCAGCGACGCATCGGCCCGGGTATCGAGCAGGAACCGAACCCCGAGCTCGCACAGACGATCGTGGACGACGGCCGCGACCTCGGGCAGGACCCCGGGGGCAACCTGGGCGGCCTGTTCGATGACGGTCACCGACGAGCCCAGCCCCGTGAACGCCTGAGCCATCTCGAGACCGACCGGACCGGCCCCGACGATCGCGAGACGAGCCGGAGGCACGTCGAGCTCGAAGAGCTCCTCGTTGGTGATCTGGCGGCCCGGTTCGACCGGCCCCAGATCGATCGAGTGCGGTCGAGAGCCGGTGGCGATGACCACGTGATCGCATTCGACCACCCGACCGGGTGTCACCTGCACCCGACCCGACCCGACGAGGCGGGCGGTTCCGAAACACATCTCGATGCCGTCCATGCCCGCGAACTCGTGTGTCTCCTCTTCGCGCAGATGGTCTCGTCGTTCGCGCGACGCGCCGGAGCACCGCACGGCCGTCGGCCCCACTCCCGGCTCGGCTGAGATGGAGCAGCGACTTGGACGGGATGCACCCGACGTTGGTGCAATCGCCACCGACCCACCGACGCTCGACCAGGAGCACCGACCTGCCGAACCGAGCCGTGCCCACCGCCACGGTGAGTCCCCCAGAGCCGGCACCGATGACGACAACGTCATACCGGCTCCTGCTCGGGCCCGTCGGCCGGTCTTCGGTTGGCCGGTCTTCGGTCGGCCGGTCTTGGGTTGGCAGGCCTTCGGTCGGCGTCACGGAGAACTCGTTTCGATGATGGCAGCGGGAGTTGCAGCTTGGCGGTCGAGCCGACGGGACACGGCGATGCTTGCCACGGCCACCGCCGCCGACGCGGCCAGCAACCGGATGTCGATACCCGGTTCATCGGCGCCGACGGCCTCGAGCGAGGCCCCGAAACCAACGAACGACACGATTCCGGGCAGGGTCCCGATGAACGATGCCGCCATGAACGGCCAGAATCGGAGTCCGACGAGGCCGCCGAGCCATCCGACGGCGTCGAAGGGCAGATAGACGAGCCGCATCACCAGTGTCGAGACGAACGGTCGATCCACGGCACGTTCGACCTGACGGCGAACCGAGTCGGGGGCGTTCGACCAGGCTCGGTCGCCACCGACGTACCGGCCGGCGCCGTAGGTGACCGCCGTCGAAGCCGTCGCCCCGGCGATGACCCACACCGTGCCCCAGACCGGTCCGAACACGACACCGGCCAGAACCGTCAATGCCGATCCGGGGAAGACGACCAACGGCCGAAGGGTGTAGGCAACGACGAACAGGAGCGGCCCCCACCAATGATCGGCGATGAGCCCACCGAATCGTTGGACCAGGTCGAGTGGGGTCAGGCCCCGGTTGCGGGCGACCAACCCGGCGGTCACGACCACGACCAGCCATCCTCCCACCACGACCCGACGCCTCATCGCAACGCCTGGTCGTCGCGAACCACCACACCTCGTGCTCGGTCGACCTCGGGTTCCGCTTCGAGCGAGCTCAGGACCTTCGACCCGGCGACGAGGCGGACCGCGGCCCCCACGGTCACCGCCAGTGCCATCGAACCGAGCCACCAGACAGCCAACTGCGGAACGGCAAGCAGCAGACCGAACCAGACCGCCGTCTCGAACCCCTCGACCAGGCCGGGGGGCATGGTGACGGTGGTCGTTTCCCCGGTCGTCCCAGCCCCACGGTCACGCCGTTCGAGCAGCGCCGACAGATACGACCAGGTCACCACGTTCACGGCGAACGAGCCGAGCACCAGCGACGTCGCAACCCAGACACCGAACCGCTGTTCACCGAAGGCGACCCCGAGCGGAATCGAGACGTAGACGACCATGTCGGCCGCCATGTCGAGATATGCCCCGACGTCGCTCACCCGACCGTGTCGCCGGGCGACGACACCATCGAGCCCGTCGACGGTCCGGTTGAGCACGAAACACAGCAGCGCGAGTTCGTGGTGTCCCGCCGCCGCGAGCAGGGCCGCAGCGATCCCCCACACGAATCCGATCATGGTCACCGCCGAGGGTGAGATCGGGCAGCGATCGGCGAGGGGGCCGAGCAACTGCTCGGCGCTCGGACGGAGTCGACGGTCGATCACGCCGAAGCAACCGGTGACACCGGGCCCTGATTCCCGTTCCTGGTCTCGAGGAGGGGATCCGCCCGACGAAGCCGAGAGACGAGGGGTTGCACGATCGTTGCCCCGAAGTCCGCGTGCGTCGACCCGGGCTGAACGCCGCCGGTGCCGAACCCACCGGGTCGGGCCGGTATGGTCAGAGGGTGCTTTCGGTGCTGCGGACCTGGACGGCGAGGCGGTGGTGGTTCGCCGCTGCAGCATCGGTGGTCGTTGCGCTGGCCATCGGCTTGCCGACCGACGTGATCCCGAATCCGGTCTTCGGTCGCCCGGTCCCCGTGACGGGATGGTCGTACCCCGTCCTGATCGTCACGGCGGGGTTGTCGGGGCTTCTTGCCGCCACGTACGTCCGCCAGTCGGGTGTCGACCGATTCGAATCGGTCGAGGAACTCGACGGGCCGGGTCGAGCAGGCGGCCTCGGCGGCCTGTTGTCGTTCTTCGCCGTCGGTTGTCCCGTGTGCAACAAGGTGGTCGTCCTGGCGCTCGGCACGGTCGGAGCCCGGCAGTGGTTCGAGCCGGTCCAGCCCGTCCTGGCCATTCTCTCGATCGTGCTCCTGGCCGCCGCGCTCCGGAGCCGGGTCCGCAGCGAACAGTCGTGTCGCGTCCCTGGAGTCGGTGAACGAGTCTCGGCCTGACGATCAGCCCTCGAACGAGTGCTCTGACCGTGCCCCTGGTCGATTGCTCGGAGCTGATCGGGCGCCTCGGCGAACAGGACCGATGAGGGCCGCACCGGAGGCGGCGCCACGGCGCCGATCGTCACCGCCAGTGCCATCGAACCGAGCCACGAGACAGCGAACTCCGGAATCGGCCGCCGGGCGATACGCCATCGAGCCCGGCGACGGTCGATCACCACGAAGCAACCGGTGACATCGGGCCCTGATTCCCCGCTCCTGGTCTCATGGAGGGGATCCGACCGACGAAGCTGAGAGACCAGGAGGTCGGGTATCTGTGAGAGTCTTGTGTGTCGAACCCCATGGATCGGCGGGTCTTCCGCCGATCGAGCTGCCGGATCACCGCGACGAGTGGTTCGTGGATCATGTGCCGTCGTTGCGTCAGGCGATCGATCGCCTGAAGTCGGTCAAGTACGAACTGCTGATCTGCGACCTTCGGGAACCGGTGCGGCAGGGCGTGGAGTTCCTCACCAAGGTTCGCACCCACATGCCCCGTGTGGCCCGGGTGTGCGTCGTCTCGCTGGGTGACAGTGTCACGGCGGAGGCGGCGGCCGCCGTTTCGCACGACGTCGTCGCCGTGCCCAGCATGGGATCCTCGTTGCAGGTCGCCGGCGAACGGGCCGTGGCCGTACTCGCCAGCGACAATCCCGGCGCGCTCACCAGTGTCATGCAGCGCCTCGAACGACTGCCCGCCCGCGCCGGTCTCTACACCCAGCTGCGCCAGGAGGTCGAGCGGGGCGCATCCCTGCGCGACATCGGCAAGATGCTGGACCAGGACGTCAGCATCACCGCCCAGCTGATCAACATGGCGAACTCGGCGTTCTTCGCCTTCAACAGTCCGGCCCGGTCGGCCAGCGAGGCGGTCAGCCGGCTCGGCCTCAACTGCACCACGGGGGTGGTGCTCGCCACCGAGAGTGCCAGCAATCTCGGAATCGAGGCGCGTCGGATCGTCGAGCGAACCAACCAGCACTCGATCGAGCTGGCCAACCATGCCCGCACCGTGGCCGGCGAGGACGATCGTCTGTTCCTGGCGGCCGTGCTGCACGACATCGGACAGGTCGCCATGCTCGTGATGTTCCCGGATCATGCGCTCGACCTCTACCGCCAAGCCCGGGACGAGACCGAACACAGCTGGCGGGAACGAGCCTTTTCCGGCGTCGACCATGCCATCCTCGGCGGCTATCTCCTGAGGCTCTGGAAGATCGACCCCACGGTGGCCCGGATCGTCGAGCTGCATCACGAGCCCTGGAAGTCTCGACCCGATGATCCGGCCGAGGTGGTCGACTATGCCACGCTGCTGGCGTCGCTCCATCTGTTGCACGACGACGCCGCCATGCCCACGGGAGCCGATGACGAGTTCCGGGATCTCGTTGCCGACCTCCGTACGGCCCTCGATCCCTCGATTCGTCACTGATCCGTCCGCACTCTTGCGCTGATCGGTCCGCGGACTGCGCTGATCCGGAGATGGTTCGCGCGTCGACACGCGTTCCCCTGCTCCGGCTCTGGTCTGCTCCGGGCCTGTTCGACGCCGCCCTACACTCTCGCCATGGATGTCTCCGCCGCCGTGTCGACCCGCAAATCGATCCGGGCGTTCCTCGATACGCCCGTGCCCGACGAACGGATCGCCGAGCTCTTGGAGCGCGCCAGCCGGGCACCGTCGGGCGGCAACGTTCAGCCGTGGCGGATCTACGTCGTCAACGGGGAGCAGACCGCACGGTTGGTCGAGAGCCTGGCCGGTCGTCGGCCCGAGCAACCCGCCTACGACGTCTACCCGCCCAACCTCTGGGAGCCGTACCGCACGAACCGGTTCGCCCTGGGCGAGGCGATGTACGACAAGCTCGGGATCGCCCGTGACGACCGGGCCGGCCGGTTCGCCCACCTGGCCCGGAACTACCAGTTCTTCGACGCTCCGGCCGCGATCTTCTGCTTCATCGACTCCCGGATGGGCCCACCCCAGTGGTCGGATCTCGGCATGTTCCTCCAGACCTTCATGCTGCTCGCCACCGAGGCCGGCCTCGCCACCTGTCCGCAGGAGGCGTGGGCCACGTGGCCGCAGGCCGTGAAGGAGTTCGTCGGTGCCCCCGACGAAGAGTCCATCTTCTGCGCGGTTGCCATCGGCCACGCCGATCCCGATGCGCCGGTGAACCAACTCGAGTCCGAGCGGATGCCGCTCGACGCGTTCGTCAGATTCGTCGGTCGGGACTGATCGGCCCGTCGGTCGACCGAGAGACAGCAGCGGCGGCCGTGGAGGCATGGGAGGCCGCAGCAGCGGCGGCCGCAGAGGCATGGGAGGCCGCAGCACCAGCGGCGGCCGTGGAGGCATGGGAGGCCGCAGCACCAGCGGCGGCCGTGGAGGCATGGGAGGCCGCAGCAGCGGCGGCCGCAGAGGCATGGGAGGCCGCAGCACCGCGGCGGCCGTGGAGGCATGGTGTGAGGATCGGGTGAGTGGACTCGACTCGAGATGGGGGATGCCGAGTTCCTGCTCGCCGAATCGTTTCAACGCAGCGAATTCGTCGGGGGTCCACCAGCGGTGGACGGGCAGATGGTGGGTGGTCGGGCGCAGGTACTGCCCGATCGTCACGATGTCGACGCCGACCGCGGCCAGATCGGCGAGCGTGGCCCGCACCTCGTCGGGGGTCTCGCCCATCCCGACGATCATCCCGGACTTGGTCGTGAGCCCGTGCGCCTTGGCCCGAGCGAGAACGGTGAGGCTGCGGGCATAGCCGGCCGAGGGTCGCACGGCGCGCTGGAGACGAGTCACGGTCTCGATGTTGTGGTTGAGCACCTCGGGCCGGGAATCGCAGACGGTGGCGAGGTCGCGGGCCGAACCCCTCAGATCCGAGATCAGGACCTCGACGCCGACGCCGGGGCTCGAGGCATGAATGGCCCGCACCGTGGCGGCCACGATGCCGGCACCGCCGTCGTCGAGGTCGTCTCGCGCGACCATCGTGAGCACGGCGAAATCGAGATCGAGTCTGCGGATGGCCTCGGCGATCCGTTCGGGTTCGTTCGGGTCGGCTACCTCGGGTTTGCGGGTGTCGACGAGGCAGAACCCACAGGCTCGCGTGCAGCGCTCGCCCAGGAGCATGAACGTGGCCGTGCCCTCGTTCCAGCACTCGAAGATGTTGGGGCAGCCTGCTTCTTCGCACACGGTGACGAGCCCGAGTTCTCGTGACACCGTCGACAGTCGCCGGAACTCGTCTCCGGTCGACAACTTCACCCGCATCCAGTCGGGCTTGCGGGCGCTGACATCGAGGCCGGAGTCGACGCCGGCCTGGTCGAGACGACGACCGAGCTGCACGGGTACGCCGGCCCGTTCCGGCTTGTCCCGCTGGTCGGGTCGAGGCGGCCGCTGGGGTCGGATGGTCTCACCGGGTCCCTCCCCCGGGTGAAGGGGGCGAGGTCGGTCGGGCTGATCCGATGGGCGACGTCGTGGCGCGACACGAGACGATCGGGGCCGAGCAGGCGGCCTGCATGGTGTGCCACTCGATCGACCACGGCCGCCATCGAGATCTCGATGCCCTCGGCCCGGAGCGACGTGACACCCTGATCGGCGATGCCGCAGGGCACGATGTGATCGAACCAGCCGAGGTCGGTGTCGACGTTGATGGCGAACCCGTGCATCGAGCGGCCTCGGGTGAGCCGAACGCCGATCGCTGCGATCTTGCGGGCCGCCGGGAGCGCGGCGTCGACCCACACGCCGGGGAACCCCGGACGCCGATCGGTGCCGAGCCCGAAGTCGGCCAGCGTGTCGATCACGAGCTGCTCGACGCGGGTGACGTAGTCGACGGTGTCGGCCATCCCGCCACCGCGGCGCCCCGGCACCGACAGGATCGGGTAGCCGACGAGTTGGCCGGGGCCGTGGAAGGTGATGTCGCCGCCTCGATCGGCGGTGACGAGTTCGGCGCCGACGGCCGCCGGGTCGACCAGCAGATGCTCGCGTTTGGCCCGAACACCCTCGGTGAACACGGGCGGATGCTCGAGCAACAACAGGTGGTCACCGGTTCCGGCGAACAGGGCATGCTGGAGATCGAGCGCCTCGGTGTAGGGAACCCGACCCAACCAACGAATGTGGAGGGGTTGACGAGCGACCGAGAACGACACGGGGACTCCTACGCCAACTCGGCGTTCCAATCCCGGGTTTCCAGGATCTCGCTGACCCGGGCCAGGAACGCCGCAGCGTAGGCGCCATCGATCGCCCGGTGATCCCAGGCCATGGCGAGGATGCCGACCGAGTGGATCACGATGCTCTCGTTCCCGAAGGAGTCCTCGACCACCACGGGCTTTCGCTTGATGGCATCGGTCGACATGATCGCCACCTGCGGCTGGTTGATGATCGGGAACTGCATCATCGTGCCGTAGCTCCCGGCGTTGGTGATCGTGAACGTGCCCCCGCTGAGATCGTCGGGTGAGAGCTGCTTCGAGCGAGCCCGGCGGGCCACGTCGGAGACGTCGCGGGCGATGGCCCGGAGGCGCTTCCCGTCGGCCTGGCGCACGACCGGGGCCAGGAGCCCCTGGAAGTCGAGATCGACGGCGATCGCCAGGTTGACGTCGGAGTGGACGATCAGTTCGCCCTCGCCGACCGAAGCGTTGAGGTGCGGGTATTCACGAAGGGCGTCGATGATGGCTCGCGAGATGAAGGGGAGGTAGGTGAGGCTGAAGCCCTCCTGCTCCTTGAACGACTGGCCCGAGGCCTTGCGGACCTGTTCGACGTTCTCGTAGTCGACCTCGATGGCAGTGAGTGTGTGAGGGGCCACCGCTTTCGACATGACCATGTGCTGACCGGTGCGCAGCCGGATGTTGCTGAGCGGAACGACCGTGTCGCGGGCCGAGGCCTGGACCGGCACGGGGGCGCTCGCGGCCGGAGCCGGAGCGGCCGCTGCCGGGGCACTCGCCGCCGGAGCCGGGGCACTCGCCGCCGGAGCCGGTGCGCTCGGCGCCGGAGCCGGGGCGGCCGGAGCCGCCACCGGTGCGGGGTCGGGGGTAGCAGCCGGTTGCGGTGCCGGTGCTGGTTGGGGTTCCGGAGCGGGTGCGGGGGCCGCGGCGGCGACCGGCTCGGGCTGGTTGGCCTCGATGTAGCGCTGGACGTCGTCCCGGCTGATCCGGCCGCCCAGGCCGGTGCCGGTGATCTGGGACACGTCGAGCTGGTACTCCGCGATCAGGTGGCGCACCACGGGTGAGAGCACCTTGCGGGTGCCATCGTCGGTGTCGGCCGCCGGGGCGGGAGCCGGAGCAGCGGCGGCCGGAGCCGGGGCAGGAGCAGGGGCCGCCGGAGAAGCGGGGGCCGGAGTCGGGGCAGGAGCAGGAGCAGGGGCCGCCGGAGCCGGGGCAGCGGCGGCCGGAGCCGGAGCCGGGGCAGGAGCAGCGACAGGGGCAGCGGCGGCCGGAGCGGAAGCCGGGGCCGCGGCACCATCACCGACGACGGCCAACACGGTGCCGACCTCGACGGTGTCGCCCTCGGGCACCCGGATCTCGGTGAGGACGCCGGCCTACGGGCGAGGGAACCTCGGTGTCGACCTTGTCGGTCGACACCTCGAAGAGCACCTCGTCCTGAGCGACGGTCTCGCCGATCTGCTTGAACCAGCGGGTGATGGTTCCCTCGGTCACGGTCTCGCCCAGCTGGGGCATTTCGATGTCGGCCACGTCGGGTCGGCTCCTGTTGTCGGCGGAAATGGGGTGTCGGATGGGCTGTCGGGGGTCTGAGATGGGGTGTCGGGCGGCTCAGCCGTGCAGGGAACGACCCGTGAGCGCCAACACGGACTCTCCGAACAGCTCGCTCATGGTCGGGTGCGGCTGGATGAACTGCGGCGACCTCGGCCACCGATCGCCTCCCAGTTGACCGCGAGGTAGCCCTGGCCGAGTTGTTCGGTGACCCACGGACCGACCATGTGCACGCCGAGGATCTTCCCGGCGGTCCCGTCGGGACGCTTCTCGGCGACGATCTTCACGAGACCGTCGGTTTCGCCGACGATCATGGCCCGGCCATTGCCGGAATAGCGGTGCTTCGACACGACGACGTCGAGCCCGGCGTCCTTGGCCTGGACCTCGGTCAACCCGGCGAACGCGACCTCGGGTTGGCAGTAGATGCACCACGGCACCTTGGCGTAATCGATCGGCAGGGCGTCCTCGCCGAGGATGTCGGTGATGGCGAGCATCCCCTCGGCGAACCCGATGTGGGCCAATTGCGGGGTGTTGATCACGTCTCCGACGGCCCAGACACCGTCGACCGACGTGCGACAGTAGGGATCGACCGGAATGAACCCTCGGGCGTCGACTCCGACCTGGGTCTGTTCGAGCCCCAGGGTCTCGGAGTAGGGCCGGCGTCCGATCGAGAGCACCACCGTGTCGGCCTCGACCGATTGGTCGTCACCGAAGTGCACGGTGACCCCGTCATCGGTGGTGGTCTGACCCGTGACCCCGACACCGGCGAAGACGTCGATCCCCCGCTTGGCGAAGTTCCGCTCGACGACGCGGACGATGTCGGCGTCGCAGTTGAGCAGGATCTTGGGCGCGGCCTCGACGATGGTCACCTTCGTGCCCAGGTCGGCCATCATCGAAGCGAACTCGCAACCGATCGCCCCGCCGCCGATCACGACAGCCCGTTTGGGCAGTTCGGGGATCGAGAGCAGCTCGTCGGAGGTGACGATCCGGCGGTCGTCGACCGGGAATCCGGGAATGGTGCGCGGCACCGAACCGGCGGCGAGGATGACCGAGGAACCGGTGATCGAGACGTCGCCCGATTCGCCGCCGCTGATCATCACGGTGGAATGGTCGGCGCCCAGCCGGCCTCGACCGTCGAACAACGTGACCTTCCGATTCTTGAGCAGGCCGGTCAGACCGCCAACGAGCTGGTCGACGATGCCCTGCTTGCGGCTCATCGTCTTGTCCCAGTCGAGACCCTTGGCCTTCACCAGCACCCCGAAGTCCTGCGCATGGTTGACCGCCCGGGCGATCGCCGCGGTCTCGAGCAGTTCCTTGGCCGGGATGCAGCCCACGTTGAGGCAGGTGCCACCCATCTTGTTCATCTCGACCAACGCGATGTCGAGGCCGGCGGATGCGCCGTACAATGCCGAGGCATACCCGGCGGGCCCGCCGCCGACGACGATCACATCAAAGTGCTGGCTGGACAGGGGAACCACCTCCGGGTACGGGCGTGGATCCGAGCCTAGCGGGCTACTGCCACAGGATGACCTGGGCGGCGAACGCCACGAGGATCATCAAGCCGGTCACCAGCGACAGTCCGAGCAGGAGACGGGTACTCATGGCCTCAGCGTAGGGCGAGCGACGGCCGGCACACGATCCGACCAAGCCGCCCGGCCCGCCCTACGATCAATGCCCAAACCACGATCGAGGCCTGCCCACGATCAAGCACAGTCATGCATCCGCCGATTCGGAGAGAACCATCATGGACAGAGAACCACCATGGACATAGCCATCACCGGATCGAGCGGGCTCATCGGGTCGGCACTCCGCCCTGCGCTGATCGCCGCCGGCCACCGACCGATCTCGGTCGTTCGTCGACCGGCGAAGGCCGGTGCCGACGAACTCGAGTGGGACCCGGCGGCCGGTCGACTCGATGCCGAGTCGCTCGAAGGCATCGACGCCGTCATTCACCTGGCCGGAGCCGGGATCGGCGACAAACGATGGAGCGACTCCTACCGCCGACTGCTCGTCGACAGCCGGATCGAGGGAACGACCCTGCTGGCTTCGACGCTCGCCGGCCTGACCACTCCGCCCAAGGTGCTGCTCTCGGGATCGGCCATCGGCTACTACGGCAGCCAGGGTGACACGGTGCTCACCGAGACCAGCCCCCCGGCCGACGATTTCCTCGCCGACCTCTGTGTGCGCTGGGAGGCAGCGGCCCAACCGGCGGTCGACAGCGGCATTCGTACGGCGTTCCTCCGGACCGGCATCGTGCAATCCCGCAACGGCGGCGCCCTGGCCAAGACACTCCCGCTGTTCCGGTTCGGCCTCGGCGGCAAGTTCGGCAAAGGGCGCCAATACACCTCGTGGATCCACATCGACGACCTCGTGGCCGCCATGGTCTTCCTGCTGACGGCTCCGACGAGCGGGCCGGTCAATCTGACGGCACCGAACCCGGTCACCAACGCCGACTACACCAAAGCGCTCGGCTCGGTCGTCGGACGACCCACCCTCCTCACCGTTCCCCCGTTCGCACCCCGCCTGCTTCTCGGCCGGGACATGGCCGATGCGCTGCTCTTCGACAGCATGCGCGTCGTCCCGCAGGTCCTGACCGACGCCGGATTTCATTGGACGTTCGACACCGTCGAACCAGCCCTGGAGGATCTCCTGTCATGAACGACGCCGACCAGCCCCAGACGCCGCGGCCCGCGGCCGCGAAGTCCGACAAGGTCGTCTGGGCCTCCCGGCGGATCGCCGCCCCGCCCGAGACGATCTTCGCCCTCCTCGCCGACCCGGCCCGCCACGCCGAGATCGACGGTTCGGGAACCGTGCAGGCCGCTCGGAGCGACAACCCGACCACCCTGTCACTCGGCGCGAAGTTCGGCATGGACATGAAGATCGGTCTGCCCTACCGGATCTCGAACGAGGTCGTCGAGTTCGAACCGAACCGTCGGATCGCCTGGCGCCACTTCGGCCACCACATCTGGCGCTACGACCTCGAACCCGATGGCGACGCAACGATCGTCACCGAGTCCTTCGAGTGGGGGACGGCCCGGTTCCCGCCCTTCTACGAGTGGGCCGGTTACCCCGAGAAGCATCGCAAGAACATAGCCGAGACCCTCGTCCGACTGGAACGTGCCGTCACCGATCAGGCCTGAGCCCGGCACGATCGAAGGGGCCGTTCGGCCCAGGTAGCCAGGGTCGTTCGGACCACCGATTCGTCGAGGCTCGTGCCGATGGGAGGATTCGCCATTCTGATGGAGACACAATGGGCATCTTCTCGAACTTCAAGAAAGACAAGCCCGACGACGACTTCGTCGCGTCGGACGACTGGCTGCTGGGACTGGCCGAGGACGATCCCGCCTCGATCGAGGCGTTGGCCGCCGGGCCCAACGGTCATCGGCACGTCGCCGGGCTGGTCGACGACTCGACCGATCCCGTGATCGACCGCGAGGCCGGCGAAACCGATTCCGGATCGACCTGGCATTTCCCGGACCTCGACGACGCCTCGCTCCCCGGACTCGATCTCCCGGACGAGGCCGACGCCGGTGC
Organism: uncultured Acidimicrobiales bacterium; assembly: GCA_963700755.1. Taxonomy (GTDB): domain Bacteria; phylum Actinomycetota; class Acidimicrobiia; order Acidimicrobiales; family SZUA-35; genus JBBQUN01. The sequence goes on along the minus strand of CAVOYW010000007.1, from coordinate 295,107 downwards.
CGACGACGATTCGATCCCGACCGGACCCGAAGCCGCCGTTCTGCTCGAGATCCTCGGTCTCGCACCGGGGTCGAGCTGGCGCCAGATCTCGGCCGCCCACGCCGCCGCGGTGGCCGAGTACGACTCGTCGAACGAGACCGACCCGGATCGTGCTGCGCTGGCCGACGCCCTTCGGCGAGAGATGAACACCTCCTACGCCGCGCTCCGGCTCATGGCCGTGTCCTGATTTCGGCACGGTCCCGGCGCGCTCCGCGCTCACGGGATCTCGACGACTCCCAGCCCGTCATCGTCGAGCGACCCGACCAGCTCGGGATCGCCGACGACGATCGCCCCGGTCACCGCGGAGCGGATCCAGACATTACGCTCCGATACCGCAACCCCGGGTCGGGTCGGATCCCCCGGCAGAACGACATGCCAGCGTGCTGTGCTGTTGATCGCGTCGAAGCGCTCACGATCGTGGGCCGGCCAGCCGGCGGCGGGATCGGGGAACGGCAACACGACCCCGACGGGAACACCTCGGCGCCGAGCGTGCTCGGCCCCTTCGAGCTCGGCTCCGCGTCGTAGACCGGAAACGGCCACGTCGCGGGCCGGATCCATCTGGTCGACCGAGGCCAGCAGCGCCGCCCGTTGGTCGCGTGACAGATCGGTCGCGCCGACGATCCACACCGCCCGGCCCGAATCCCATGGCGCCTCGACCGTCTCGACGGTCTTCGGGTCGGGGGCTTCGCCCGGACCTGCGTCAGGTCGTTGGGACTGGCACGACTCGACGGCCAGCCGGTCGACCAGATCGTTCATCGGGTCACCGGAGTGGCCCTTCACCCACTCGAACTCGATCACCGGCTCGCGAGACAGATAGTGATCGACCAGGGGCTCCCACAGGTCGCGATTGGCCACGGGCTTCTTCGCCGAGTTCTTCCAGCCCCGTGCGATCCACCCCTCGAACCAGCGATCGTTGAAGCAGTTGACGACGTAGGTCGAATCGGAAACGATCACCAGCTCACCGGGCACCGACCGCACCGCTTCGAGTACCGCCTGGAGCTCCATCCGTTGATTGGTGGTCTGCGCAGCTCCGCCGCTTCCCGTCCGTCCGTCTTCGGTGGCCCAGGCCCAGCCGCCTGGTCCCGGGTTCCCCGAACAGGCTCCATCGGTGTAGACACGCATCCCGACAGGGTGCCACGACCACGACCCGGTGCCCCATCGGTGCGGTGCCACCATTCGACGGGGTGGCGCGGCACGGACGACCACGACCGGTGCCCCATCGGTGCGGTGCCACCATTCGACGGGGTGGCGCGGCACAATGGTCGGCATGACCATCGATGGGTTCTTGAGCCAGTTGCCCGACATCGATCCACAGGAGACGGCCGAGTGGATCGAGTCGCTCGACGCCATCAACGCCGAGCGTGGCAAGACTCGGGCCCGCTATCTGCTGGGTCGCATGAACGAGCGGGCGAGGGCTCTCCAGCTCGGGAACTCCGAGAACGTCTCGACCGACTACCTCAACACGATCCCCACCGAGCAGCAGCCGTTCTTCCCCGGTGACGAACACATCGAACGCCGTATTCGCGCCTTCATCCGTTGGAACGCAGCAGCCATGGTCGTGCGGGCCAACAAGACCGCCGACGGCATCGGGGGTCACCTGTCGACCTTCGCCTCGTCGGCGTCGCTCTACGAGGTCGGGTTCAACCACTTCTTCCGGGGCAAGGAAGACGGGCTGGCCGGAGACGCCGTCTACTTCCAGGGCCACGCCGCCCCGGGCATCTACGCCCGCGCCTTCATGGAAGGCCGCCTCGACGAGAACCAGCTCGACCACTTCCGGATGGAGGTCGGCGGTCAGGGCCTGTCCAGCTATCCCCATCCCCGCCTCATGCCCGAGTTCTGGGAGTACCCAACGGTGTCGATGGGGCTCGGCCCGATCAACTCGCTCTATCACGCCCGATTCCTCAAGTACCTGCACGGCCGTCGCATCGAGGACACCTCGAAGAGCCGCGTCTGGTGCTTCATCGGCGATGGTGAGACCGACGAACCCGAGACGCTGGGATCGATCTCCCTGGCCGGGCGCCAAGGCCTCGACAATCTGACCTGGGTCATCAACTGCAACCTCCAGCGCCTCGACGGTCCCGTCCGTGGCAACGAGAAGATCATCCAGGAACTCGAGGGCGTTTTCCGCGGTGCCGGCTGGAACGTGATCAAGGTCGTATGGGGCTCGAAATGGGACGAGCTGTTGCAGCGCGACGTCGATGGTGTGCTGCTCAACAAGATGAACACCACCGTCGACGGCGAGTTCCAGCGCTACGCCGTGGAATCCGGCGCCTACATCCGCGAAGCCTTCTTCGGTCCCGATCCGCGCCTGCGCAAGATGGTCGAGCACCTCTCCGACGAAGAGCTCCGGGCCCTTCCCCGCGGCGGCCACGACTACCAGAAGGTGTACGCCGCCTACAAGGCCGCAACCGAGCACGTCGGCCAGCCCACGGTGATCCTGGCCAAGACGGTGAAGGGCTGGACGCTGGGTCAGGGTTTCGAGGGCCGCAACTCGACCCACCAGATCAAGAAGATGACCAAGACCCAGATGCTGGAGTTGCGCGACCGGCTCCAGTTGCACGCCGAGATCCCCGAAGAAGCTCTCGCCGACGGCGTTCCCCCCTATTTCCGGCCCCATCCCGACTCGGTCGAGTATCACTACATGATGGACCGCCGTCGGGCCCTCGACGGTTCGCTGCCCATTCGCACGACCCGTGTCCGTCGACCACTCACCATGCCCGGCGACGCACCGTTCGAGACCTTCGCCGCCGGCTCCGGCGGCCGCGAGGTCAGTACCACCATGGTGCTGACGTCCCTGCTCCGAGAACTGATGCGCGACGAGGGCTTCGGCAAACGCGTCGTTCCCATCGTGCCCGACGAGGCGCGCACGTTCGGGATGGACTCGATGTTTCGCGAGTTCGAGATCTACGCCCCCTTCGGACAGAAGTACGAACCGGTCGATCACGAATTGCTGCTGTCGTATTCGGAGTCGGCGCAGGGCCAGTTCCTCGAAGAGGGCATCACCGAGGCCGGATCGACCGCGTCGTGGATCGCAGCGGCCACCAGCTACGCCCATCAGGGCGTGCCCATGGTGCCCTTCTACACCTTCTATTCGATGTTCGGTTTCCAGCGGGTCGGCGACCTGATCTGGTCGGCCGCCGACTCGAGGGCCCGAGGCTTCCTGTGCGGGGCAACGGCCGGACGAACGACGTTGATGGGCGAGGGACTCCAGCACCAGGACGGCCACAGCCTCCTCCTGGCCACGACCATTCCGGCCTGCCAGGCCTACGACGCGGCGTTCGCGTATGAACTCGCCGTGATCGTCAAGGACGGGCTCAAGCGGATGTACGTCGACAACGAAGACGTCTTCTACTACCTCACGGTCTACAACGAGAACTACGAGCAGCCGGCCATGCCCAACGGTGTCGAGTCCGGGATCCTGCAGGGCCTCTATCGCTGGTCACCGGGCTGGGACGGCGTCGAGACGAAGGCCTCGGTGGTCTTCTCGGGAACGGCTCAGGGCGCGGCCCGGCACGCCCAGCAGGAGCTGGCCGAGCGTTGGGGAGTCGGCGTCGATCTGTGGAGCGCAACGTCCTACAAACGACTTCGCGAAGACGCGCTCGAGGTCGAGCGCTGGAACCGGCTGCACCCGACCGCCGATGCCCGGGTACCACTCGTGGCGACGCTCCTGGGCGAGGGACGGGGCCCGGTCGTCACGGTCAGCGACTTCATGCGATCGGTGTCGGACTCGATCTCCCGGTTCGTTCCCCGCCGCTTCACGGCACTCGGCACCGACGGGATGGGTCGCAGCGACACCCGCGAAGCGCTTCGCTCGTTCTTCGAGACCGACATGCCGAGCATCGTGGTCACGGTGCTCGAACAGCTCGCCCTCGACGGGTCGCTCGACCGCCAGACGGTGGCCGATGCGATCGCCCACTACGGTGTGGCGACCGACACCGACGCTCCGTGGAGGCGTTGAGCCATGACAGCTACGGTTCCCGGCCCCGACCACGACGTCACCAGCCACGAACGCCTGCGCGAACTCTATCGGGCGCCGAGTAGTCGGGTCCTGGCCAAGAAGGTGGCCCGGATCGACCCGGCGGCCGCCGAGATCATTGCCGGGTCGCCGTTCTTCCTGGTCGCCACCAGCGACGCCGATGGCGGCTGTGATGTCTCACCCCGGGGCGGTCCGCCCGGGCAGCTGCTCGTACTCGACGATCGACATCTCGCCTTCCCCGATCTGTCGGGCAACAATCTCATCGACTCGCTGGGTAACCTGATCGACAACCCGCACGCCGGCCTGCTCGTGCTCACGCCGGGGCGAGACGAAACGGTGCGGGTCGACGGTCGAGCCCGCATCACCACCGACCCCGAACTCCTCGACCGCTGGTCGTCGCTGGTCCGAATGCCCACGTGCGCCGTCGTGATCGAGGTCGACAACGTCTTCCTGCACTGTGCCAAATCGTTCCGACGCGGTGGCGTGTGGGATCCGGAACGCTGGACCGAGCTGAGGGCGGCGCCCGACACCGTGACCGTGTTCGCCGAGGCCACCGGATTCGAGGGCGAACTCGACGATCTCAAGGCGGCGCTGGAAGCGAGCTATGCCGCCGACCTGGCCGACGAGGCGCCCGACTGACCCGTTCGTCAGGGCGCAGCCACCGGGTCGGTCTCGGCGTAGACGTGGATCACGCCCGAGTAGCAGGCGATCCAGACCTCGTCGTTGAATCGGTCGTAGGTGATGCCGATCGGATGGTGCGCCGTCGAGACCTCGTCGAGGATCTCGAAATCGGCGGCGCGCAGCTTGGTCATGGTGTCCGACTCGTAGTTGACGACGTACAGCGCCGTCCCGTCGGTCGACCGGGCCATGCTGCGGGGCGCGACACCGGTCGAGACCCGGTCGGTCACCTCGCCGCTCGCGGTGTCGATCTTGATGACCGTGCCCTCACCGTTGAGCGTGGCGTAGAGGGTCGAGTCGTCGGGACTCAGCACGAGGTGGCGAGGTGATGCCCCGACGTTCTTCAGCCACGACACCTCGAAACCGGCCAGGTCGACCACGGCGATGTCGGACCCTCCCATGACCGTGACGTAGGCCCGACCCGAGTCCTGGGTCACGGCGATGCCGCGGGGGTGACGGCCGAGTTCGATGGTGGCCAGCGTCGTTCCGCTGGTCAGGTCGATGATCGACAGATCGAAGGTGCACCAGTTGGAGACCAGCAGCAGGCGGTCGTCGGGCGTGACGGCCACGTACTTGGGCACCGAGCCCACGGCATAGACCCGGTCGATGGCCTCGGTCGGCGTCGCCACCTTCGTGGTGTCGAGGCGGTAGACCAGGCTCGGGTCTCCCTGGTCCTTGTTGCAGCCGTCACCCGGGTCGGCGTCGAACCCCGGCCCGTACATGCGGTAGTTGGAGATGTAGGCGTATCGGCCGGTCGAATCGAACGCCGCTTCGACGGGGGCGCCCTGGTAGGTCCCGCTGGCCGAGTCGAGTCCGAGCGCCACCGGATCGAGGTCGGCGGCGAACCGGCCGAGGTCGACCGAATCGGGTACGGTCGCCACCAACGACTTGTCGGCGTCGAAGACCGAGATGGTGTGTCGGTACATCATGTTCTGGGCCACGTAGACCCCGGTCCCCGATGCGACCACGGATTTCGACGCCAGGTCACCGGTCAGGTCGGCCCGGTGTTCGAGCACCCGCTGGTCGGCGGGGAGGGCCGGAACCACGGTGGTCGAGGCGATGGTGGTCGAGGCGATGGTGGTCGAGGCGATGGTGGTCGCGGCGGTGGTCGAGGCGACGGTGGTCGACGTCGGTGATCCCGGCCGTGATGACGGGGACGTCGTTGGGCTCGGGTCGGCGGCAACGGTCAACTCGTCGCCGGGTGAGCCGACGCAGGACGCAGCCAGGAGGGCCAGCGAGGCGAGAGCCGCCGGCACGAAGCGAAGCGGCGGAAGGAGGCTCGACGCAGCGAATGGTGCGACCACGGCGAAAGCGTGCCCGCTCGGCGGCAACAAATGCACACCCGGCCCCGAGAAATCGTCGACCGAGGTTCGACCGCCGTGCCCGATCGGGAGAAACACGCCCGCTCATGCGGCGCCGGCTGGCAACCTGGGACCATGCCCATTCGATTCGGCACCGACCCAGGACCGGAAGACCTCGTCAACCACGACCCACTGGCCCTCGTGATCGCCATGCTCCTCGACCAGCAGGTACCGATCGAATGGGCCTTCGCCGGACCGGCCCGACTGGTCGAACGGCTCGACGGTCCGCTCGATGCCGCGGCGATCGCCGCGATGGACCCCGACGACTTCGCTGCCCTGGCCGCCGCTCCACCCGCGATCCATCGCTACCACCGATCGATGGCGAGAAGGATCCAGGCGCTGTGCACGGCGCTCGTCGCCGACCATGACGGCGATGCGGCCGCCCTGTGGACCGGGGTCGACTCGGGCCGCGAGATCGTCCGACGCCTCGAGGCACTGCCCGGCTTCGGACCCGAGAAGGCCCGGATCACGCTGGCCGTGCTGATGAAGCGATTCGGCCTCGAATGCGACGATGGCGAGGCGGCGGCCGCCCCGTTCGCCGACGACCAACCCCGTTCGGTGGCCGACATCGACGGACCGGAGGCGTTTGCTGCGGTCAGGACCTGGAAGCAACGGCAACGTCGGGCCGGTCGATCCAAGACCGATCCTTCGGCCGAGTGAGCGAGATCGACGAGTCGACCGTCGGGCCTAACCCGCCTCGTTGACCTGGCGGTCGAGCCAACCCAACAGGATGGCGATCGATCGTGGATCATGACGAAGCTGGTGGCCGGCGCCCTGGATGACGCGGAGTTCGGCGTCGCCGTGGGCTTCGGCGACCATGCGGGCGTCGAGCTGGGGAACCAGTTCGTCTTCGGAACCGTGGAGCACGAGCAACGGACGCGGTGAGTATTCCTCGGCGCCGCGAGTGGCGCGGATCTGCGCCAGTTCCTTCTTCCAACTCGTGAAGTCGGTTGGGTAGGCGGCCGTCTTGATGACACCGATCTCGTGCGAGTGGGCGAGCAGCCGCTCCGGACGGCTGGCCCAGTCGTCGAAGTCGGCCGGCGAACCGCAGACCGCCACCCCGCAAACCTCCGGATCGGCTCCCGCAGCCACCAGTCCCACGGCCCCTCCGGTACCGAAGCCGACACAGTAGAGCCGGTGTTCGGGCCGGAAGACCCGGAGATGGCTCAGCCCGGCCCGAGCGTCGTCGACCCACCCGGCGAGGCTGAAGTCACCGGTCGAGGCGCCACATCCCCGGAATCTCAGGGCCAGGGCGACCCAGTCCATTTCGCTGGCGATCCGGTCGGCCAGCTCGGGGAGATCGCTGGCGAGCTCGGAGGCTGCGATCGAGCCCGAGGGGAAGCCGTGCAACAACAGCACCGACGCCCGACCGCCACCGCGGCCGACACTGGGTCGGGCCATGTGAGCCTCCAAGGAGGCCCCGCCGGAGGACTCGATGACCAGCTGCTCAGTCAGCGCCGGTTCCCCGGTAGGGACGGAAACCCCGGTTGCGAGCCTCGGCCAGGGTGTCGGGACCGAAGCAGAGATAGGTGCCCGCCGACATGAGCTCGTCGATCACCGACTCGTCGGTCATCGCGTCGACGTCGTAGACCACGAGGGTTCGTTTGTCGCCGACCCAACGGTGGTGCTCGAACTTGATTGGTCGTTCCATCGCCCCGCACTCTAGCGAGTCGGGAATCCCCTCGGGACGACGACAGGGACCAGCGAGAACGGGCGGAACGAGAACGCCGGGCCCGTTGCCGGACCCGGCGTTCATCTCGATGAATGTTCCAGTGGACCTGGGCGTCGATTTCGACACGAGCGGGACGGTCTCGCCCGACGCTCAGGGGTGACCGAGTTGGATTGACCAACTCGCCAATGGTCGAGCTAGCGCTCGGCCACCTCCAAAGTCCCAACACGTTTTCCAGTCAGTTGGACCACCCCCTTTCTCTTGGTCCGAACAGTGTGGCACAGCCATCGTGGCGGGGGTGACATTTTCGGTGTCGTCGGTGTCGTCGAGGTCGAGGTCGAGGTCGAGGTCGAGGTCGGGGTCGAGGTCGAGGCCACGGCCCGACTAGTCGATCGCCGGATCGTCGGCCGGACCGAGCATCGGGAGCTCGGCGAGGTCCTGTTGCACGACCACCGGGTCTTCGAGGTGAATGGCCCCCATCACCTGCAGGTAGTCGCTGTGGGCCGCGACGATGGCCGCGACGTGATCTCGGGAGATGTCGAGATGGTTCACGTCGGCCCGCTCCATGACGTAGTCGACGGCATCGAACTGCTCGAACACGATCGGTCCGTCGACGCCCCCCTCGGGCGCGAAGTCATAGGCCTGGATCCACTCGAGATGCATCCGCAACACCCGTCGCAGGTCGTCGTAGGACAACTCGGCCGTCACGTTGCCGGGCAGGGCCTGGGCACAGAACTCGATGGCCTCGTGCGCATCGACGACGATCTGATCGGGCATCGACTCGGTCTTGCCGACCGCCCATCCGGTGAACGCGAAGGCCAGGGCGACGATCAGGACGGCGGCGACGATGAGCAGGACGACGGCCACCGGCCGACTCTAGCACGGCGCGAAAATGGCCCGATTCACCGTGGCCGAGCCCGTCCCGCAGGCCCGGGGCCCACCCCGAGACGCACGAAATCCGTGCACCCCGGACCCGGAACGGGGCCGCAGTACACGGATTTCGCCGGACGATGATCAGTGACCGACGGTGATCAGAGACCGATGCGCTGCGCGAGCTGCTCGCGGTGGTAGGCCGGATCGCCGAACATCAGCTCGGAGCTCTTGGCCCGCTTGAAGTAGAGATGGGCCGGGTGCTCCCAGGTGAAGCCGATACCACCGTGGATCTGGATGTTCTCGGCCGCGGCATGGAAGTAGGCCTCGGAGCAGTAGGCCTTGGCCAGCGACGCCACCGAGGGCAGTTCGTCGTTGCGCTCGGCGGCACACCACAGGCCGTAGTAGGCGGCCGACTTGGCCGACTCGACCTCGAGCAGCATGTCGGCACACTTGTGCTTGATGGCCTGGAACGATCCGATGGGGCGACCGAACTGGACACGGTCCTTGGCGTACTGGACCGCCATCTCGAGCACGAACTGGGCGCCTCCGACCTGCTCGGCGGCGAGGGCGATGGCGGCGAGGTCGAGGACCTTCTCGAGGGTGTCCCAGCCGGCGCCGTCGGTGCCGATGAGGGTGCCCTGGGCGCCGTCGAGTTCGATCTTGGCCTGCTTGCGGGTCTGGTCCATGGTCGACAGGGCGGTGCGGGTGACGCCGGGGCCGTTGCCGTCGACGGCGTAGAGGCTGATGCCGGCGGCGCTCTTGGCCGCAACGATCAGGAGTCCGGCGGTGGCGCCGTCGATCACGAAGCTCTTGGTTCCGGTGATCTTGCCCGACGCGTCGGCGGTTGCGGTGACGGCCGAGGCGTCCCACTTGCCGTTCTCTTCGGTGTAGGCCAGCGTGGCGATGGTCTCACCCGACGCAATGCCGGGTAGATGGGCAGCCTTGGCGGCATCGTCGCCGGACTCGAGAATGGCGAGGCTGGCGAGAACGCCCGAGAAGAACGGGGCGCAGAGCAGCGCCCGGCCCATTTCCTCCATGACCACACCGAGTTCGACGAAGGTGAAGCCCTGGCCCCCGAATTCCTCGGGGATGATCAGGCTGGGCAGACCCATCTGCTCGGCCATCTGCTTCCAGACCTTCTCGTCGTAGCCCGACTCGGTCTCCATCAGTTCCCGAACCGCCGCCTCGGAGGACTTGTCCTCCATGAACTGGCGGACGAACTGACGAAGCTGTTCTTGTTCTTCTGTGAATGCGAAGTTCATGCCGGGCATCAAAGCACACCGGTCCCCGCGTTCACAAACGGCATGGTGTACGCGGGTGGACACACAGGGATCCCTTGCCGGTAGCCTGGCTCGATGATCGAACGCATCGGCATCCGTGAACTGCGTGGCTCGGTGGCGGCCCTGGTGCGCCGGGCCGGAGCCGGCGAGCGTGTCATCGTCACCGTGGGGGGTCGGCCGGTGGCGCAGCTCGGACCGCTGGAGCCGCCGGCAGGCCAGGCGACCCTGTGGGACCTGGCCGGCGCCGGGCTGATCGAACCACCACGACGGCACGACCGACCGGCGGCTCCCCCACCGCTGCCCGTGCCGGCTGACGTGCGGGTCGACCGCCTGCTCGATCAGGTCCGGGGACGATGACCACCGGCACCACACCGCTGCTGGTGCTCGACACCTCGGCCCTCCTGCGGCGCTACATCGCCGACGGCGGGCGGCCCCTGGTGGTCGAGGCCATGAACGCGGCCGACGCCTGGGCGGCCTCGGCGCTCGCCCGGACCGAACTGCAGCTCGGACTGTTCGCCGCCGCCGTGGGGCCTCGGGCGCACGAAGCGCTCTGGACCGCGGTGCGCGACGACTGGGAGGCGATCTGGGAGGTCCCGGTCGACCGACGGTGCCTGGTCCGGGCCACCGAGATCGGCGCGCGATTCGGGCTGCCCCTGGTCGACGCCATCCACCTGGCCGCCGCCGATCGGCTGCCCCGCCCGGTTCGATTCGCCACCTTCGAGCGTCAGCAGATCCCGGCTGCCGCCGAGCTCGGATTCGAGATCGTCAGCCCCTACGTCTGAGCCGTATGGGCCAGCTCCCGGCGGAGCAGATCGGCGAAGGCCTGCTCGTCGGGAGCCACCGCCGACGATGCTGCCGGTCGTCGCGTCGGGGCCGAGTCGACCAGGTCGATCCGACCACGGGGCGGCGTTGCGTCGAACCAGCGACGGATCGGCCCGGACGCTGCCGGAACCGATTGCGGGGCCCGATCGATGCTCCCGAGTGCCCGCTCGTAGGCGGCCTGCAGGACGACGAACGTGGACGCGTCGCCGGACGCGTCGGGGTGCGCCGACTTCGCCCGGGAGCGAAAGGCGCGCTTGATGTCGTGTTCGGTCGCGCCCGGCTCGAGGCCGAGCACGGCGAGTGCCGTGGTTCCATCCATGGAATGCCGTCCTCCGTGACGGATCTGTACCCCGAATCCTTCGGGGTGTGACTGCTCGAGCCGAGATCCTTCTCGTGCTCGTCGATCAGCATCGACCGGATCGTCACCGACAGTAGGGGTTGGCCACCGTAGGGGTCGGCCACGATGGACGACTGTCCGGCCAGTGCGGACGGTCCCGCCTCAGCGTTCGAAGTGCTGGTAATCGTCGAGCGAGGTGAATTGGCCGCCCCAGCGCCAGCCGATGGTGGCGAAAGCCGATGTCACCACGTCGCCGGACCGGATCATCGCCGGATGGTAGAGGCGCCGATCGACCCAGCGGACGCCCTCGGGCGGAAGCACCCGATCGCCTCGCACATACGGATTCCGGATCGGGTTCAGGTCGACGGCCAGCCCGAAGGCGTGCCGCGACCAGCCGGTTCCCCCGGTGACGGGTCGGCAGTTGAACGCCGAGGTGTTGTCGGCCGCCATCGACGCCTCGTCGTCGCCACCGAAATCGGCGATCGGACGCATCGAGGCGATCGGGTAGCGACGGTCGTAGAGCACACCCAGGACGGCAACGACGTCGACCGCGACACGCCGGTTGACCACGATCGTCCCCCGCTGTCGCTGACCGGTCGCATCGACGTGATCGGCCGTGATCGACGCCAGGTCATCGGGGCCCACCGGGCAGCCCGGACGCCACGATGCTCCCAGGGACTCGACGGTGACGGGGCCGATCTCGGCCGAGAACGGGGGCAGCGGCGGGACGGATGTGCCCGTCCGCGCAGCCAGTTCGGGTGATTCCGAGAACGCCAGGACGAGCGCGGGCCGGGTGAGCCCGGCCCGCAGCTGGGCCGACCAGTAGGCGAAACCGGCGGCATCGGGTGGTCGACCGAGCACGTTGTCGTACACCCGGTCCAGGAATCGCTCATCGGTCGGCGCACCGAACCTCGCCTCGAACTCGGCGCTGGACACGAAGCCGGCAGCCACGGTGGTCAGGTCGACACCCTCGACACGGCGGGTCACCCAGTAGGTGAACCCCTCGGTGTCGGCGTCGCGACCGAGCACGGCGATGTAGAGCCGTCGGACCTGTCCTTCCTCGGGTCGCACGACCGGCGAGTCGAGGAGGCGTCGATCGCTCGCCGCCGACGCCTCGGCCGGCCGGAACACCCCGGCCACCACGACCGACAGCGCAACGACCACGACGACGTGGAGCAAGGCTCGCGCCCCGGCCGACCGGGTCGTGTTCCGTTCCGAACGTCGCACGACGACCGGACGGCTCAGAGCTTGGGGGCGATGGCGTCGCCGGGTAGATCGCCCTCGGCGTAGATTGCGCCCTGGAAACGGCGCATGCCCGCCAGCCACCGGTCGATGTCGGTTGCCTTGCGCTCGACGTAGGTCGCCACCTCGGCGTGGGGAAGCACCCAGAAGCGCTCGTCTCGGATGGCCTCGATGCACGCGGCCGCCGTCTCCTCGGCCGTCACGACGCCGTCGCCCGAGGCGACGCCCGATCCCAGGTCGTCGTCGCCCATCGCTTCGGCCCCCCGATCGGGGCTGTTCTTGACGATGTTGGTCGCAACCGCCTGCGGGCACAGGACGGACACCCGGATCCCCTGATGATGGTGGGTGATGGCCAACCATTCGGCCAGCGCGACAGCGGCGTGTTTGGTGATCGAATACGACAGCGAACCCAACTGGGTGAGCAGCCCGGCGGCCGAGGCCGTGTTGAGCAGGTAGCCCTCGCCGCGGGCGATCATGGAAGGCAGCACGGCACGAGCGGCGTAGATGTGCGCCAGCACGTGGACCTCCCACATCTTCTGGATCCGTTCGTTGCTGTCCTCGACGCCGCCCGAGGTGACGAACCCTGCGTTCGAAACGAACACGTCGATCGGACCGTGGGCGGCCTCGACCTCATCGACCATCGCCACCAGCGCCGCTTCGTCGGAGACGTCGAGCGTGTAGGGGGTGCCGCCGATCTCGGCGGCCACCCGCTGGGCATTGGTGGCGTCGAGATCGGCCACCACCACGTGGCGGGCCCCCTCGGCGTTGGCTGCCCGGGCCAGCGCCTCCCCGATGCCCGATCCTGCTCCGGTGATGACAACGACTCGATCCCTGAGTTCCATGGGCCGCACGGTACGGAAGGCCTGCCACGATGACAAGCTCGACTCCAGGGTTGCGCCGACGTGGGAGGATACGGTCCGTGAGGGACTCGCTCGACCTCGTACGGGGTGCACGGAGCCGGCGCCGGTCAGCCCGATTCGCCGCCGCCCTCGCCGCCGCCCTCGCCACGGCCCTCCTGGTCGGAGCGACAGCCGCCTGCTCCCCGACGACCGCTCCCGCGACCGGTCCGACGACCGCCGAACCCGTGCCGATGCCGGGTGGCCGCGCCTCGTCGGTCCCCGTCGACTCGACGACGACGATCGATGCGGTCGGACCCCGAGTCGGCGCAACCCCGGCGTCGACGGTCCGAACCGGCGCCGAGGTGCTGGTCGACGACGACTTCGGGATCCTCCGCGGCCTCAGGGTCGGCGCGATCGTGAACCAGACGTCGCTGGTCCGCCGGGGCGACGAACGGCCGGAGCGCCTGATCGATCTCCTGAACGCGGCTCCCGACGTCGATCTGGCAGCGCTGTTCGCCCCGGAGCACGGAATCGACGGGAGCCTGCCCGCCGGGGCCCCGCTCGGCGACTCCGTCGATGGGCCGACCGGGCTCCCGGTGTTCAGTCTGTACGGCGCCACGCGGCAACCCACCGCCGCCATGTTCGACGGGCTCGATGCGGTGCTGTTCGACCTCCAGGACGTCGGCTCTCGGTCGTACACCTACGTGTCCACCATGGGTCTGGCCATGCAGACCGCGGCCGCAACCGGAACCACCTTCGTCGTGCTCGATCGCCCCAATCCGCTCGGCGGTGAACTCGTCGGGGGCTTCACCCTCGACGCCGGGCACTCGTCGTTCATCGGCCTCTACCCGATGCCGCAGATCCACGGCCTCACGGTCGGCGAGATCGCCTCGATGATCGTCGGCGAGGGCTGGCTTCCCGGACTCGACGACCTCGACCTCGTGGTCGTCGACATCGAGGGTTGGTCCCGCTCCCAGTCCTGGCCCGACCTCGGACTCGAGTGGGTCCCGCCCAGCCCACGCCTCCCAACGGCCGAATCGGCCCTCTTCTACGCCGGCACGGTCCTCTTCGCCGGAACGGCGGTGAGCGACGGTTCGGGCACCTCGACACCGTTCACCCTGCTCGGTGCGCCCTTCGTGTCGTCGGGCGACGAACTCGTTGCGGCCCTCGACCGCCCGACGATCGGTCGAGGGGTCGACATGACCCCGGCCCGTTTCACACCGGCGGCCATCGCCGGTGTCTCACCGACCCCGCTCTTCGAGGGGATCACGCTCGACGGCATCGCCCTGTCGGCGAACGACTGGCAAGAGGTCGAACCGGTTGCGTTCGGGGTTGCCCTGCTTGTCGCGTTCCGGGACCAGTCGACGGCGCCACCGACGATCGTGACCGATCCCGCCTCGTTCGACCGGGTCGCCGGGACCGACGCCCTGCGCCTGGCCTTGGAGCGGGGGGAAACCGTCGAGGAGATCCTGCGAGCCATGGCCCCCTCGGTCGATGCCTTCGAGGCACTCCGGCGGCCCTACCTACGGTACCGATGACCATGTCCACCGGGCCGGAGGGTTCGTCGCCGCCGGTCAGCCGCAGCGGTCGAACGTGTTCGGTGGGGCCGCGAGACCACCGGCGACGACATGGTCACGAAAGGCGACGAATTCGGGTTCGACGGCGAAGAAGTCGAGCTTGGGCTCCACCTCGACCGGGACGTCCAGGTCGAAGACGAAGGCACCGAAGCTCTCGGCCAGGTCCTCCTCGGGGTGGCTCGCGGCATAGGAACCCAGGAACGACGGGTCGAGGGCACAGCGGTCGTCGGCCCCCTCCTCGTCGGCCCGGGCCAGGTCCGGCATCGAGTCGAGCTGTTCGGTCGTCCAGAAGGCCTCGATCCACCGGGTGACGAACGCGTCGGGGAAGAAGCACCCGTTGCCGTTCCAGAACGTGTCGCAGTCCTCGGGGTCGAGATCGACATCGAGCTGGTCGGGCCGCTGGGTGATCACGTGGGCCATCTCGTGCACGAGCGTCAACCGGAACTCCTGGGGGTCGAGTTCGGCCTCGGCCAGGTTGACCGCCACCACGAAACGGTCGTTGTCATCGCCCAGGATCCCGGCGAAGGCCAGTGAATCGCCCCCCGGCTCGTCGAAACCGGCCAGGACGACCACGTCGTCGAGTTCGCCGGGCGGCGTGACGGCGCTGAGCTCGAGCCAGGCCCGATCGAGCCGGTCGTCCGGTTCGCCGAAACACCGACCGAGCACCGATCCGTCGCCGAGCGCCAGTGCACCGACCAGTGGCCCGCCGTCTTCGCCGATCGAGGCACGGTCACAGCCCACGGCGGCCACCGGATCGACCTCGGAGGGGGCGGGTGGGCCCGATTCGGGCTCCGACCCGCCGCAGGCCCCCGCCAGCGCCACGATGGCGACGACCAGGACCGGCAGTCGGGGGCATGGCCGGAGGCGCAGTCGCCCGAGTTCGACCCCGTTGAAGATCATGCGCGCAGGCTAGGCCGGACTACGGTCGGCCCATGCACGATGTCGAGGTGGTGGTGGTCGGTGGCGGCATCGCCGGCGTGAGCGCGGCGTACGCGCTGTCGCTCGAGCTCGGTGATCAGGTGCGTCTGATCGAAGCCGAGACCACGCTGGCCTTCCACACGACCGGTCGGTCGGCGGCGCAGCTCATCGAGAACTATGGGGCGGCCCCGATCCGCCAGCTGACCGGGGCCAGCCTCGATTTCCTCTCGGATCCACCCGAAGGCCTGACCGACGCTCCCCTGCTCACCTCGAGGGGGATCCTGACCATCGGCGGACCGGGCACCGGCGAGCGGATCGACGCCGAATTGGCTGCCGGTCGCGCCATCAACCCGACCATCGTCGAACTGGGTGTCGCCGATGCCCTGGCACTGGTGCCGGTCCTACGACCCGAGGCGGTCGAACGATGCGTCTGGGAACCCCAGTCGAGCGACATCGACGTCGCCGGCCTCCATCAGGCCTTCGTGCGTGGTCTCCGGCGGGCCGGGGCGACCATCGCCGTGGCCCATCGGCTCGATTGCGCCGTTCCCGACCGAAACGGTTGGCGGATCGAGACCACGGCCGGGACCTTCGGTGCCCGGCACCTGGTGAACGCGGCCGGGGCCTGGGGCGACGTGGTGGCCGAGCGCTGCGGGGTCGAGCCGGTCGGCCTCGAACCCCGACGGAGAACGGCGTTGATGGTGCGCTCGCCACATCCTGGATCGCACCGGTGGCCACTGGTCGCCGAGGTCGATCATTCGTGGTACGTCAAACCCGACGGCGAACAACTGCTGTGCTCACCGGCCGATGAGACGCCCTCGGAACCCTGCGACGCCCGACCGGACGAACTCGACGTGGCGCTGGCCATCGAGCGCATCAACGCCGCCACCACGCTCGGGATCCGCTCGGTGGCGAGCACGTGGGCCGGCCTGCGCACCTTCGCCCCCGATCGATCCATGGTGATCGGGCCCGACCCCGACCATCCGACATTCCATTGGTGTGTGGGCCAGGGCGGCACCGGGATCCAGACGTCTCCCGGCGCCGGTCGGCTCACGGCCGATCTGGTGTTGCACGGACGGTCGTCACGGCCGCTCGATCTGCAGGGACTGCTCCCCGATCGGCTTCGACGCTGAGCGGAAACCCGCGTCGGGCAGCCCGCGTTCGCCCCGTGGCGAACGCGGGCTGCGGAATTCTGGCCGGCCGGTTCGATCAGGCCGAACGAACGTGGTCCGCAACGGCGGACCACTTCTCGAGGCACGTCGGATCGGCCTTCATCGTCTGCTCGGCCTGATAGAGCACGATTCGATCGGCGACCCCGCGATACCGCTCCACCAATCGGGGGCCGAGATCGGACCACGACGCCGTGACGGCGAAGTGTTCGAGCATGTCGTCGGTGATCAGGTCGGCCATCCCGGTGACGTCACCCGCCTTGAGTCGCTCGTTCAGGCGGGCGCTGGTGCCCTCGAACCCGAGCATGTCGAACTGGAAGCCGTAGTTCTTGGTCGATCCGTAGAACGCGATCTGGGCCTTGGCATAGGCCTTGGTGGCCTCCTGCTCGGCGGCACTGTCGCCGACGATCGTGAACACCGGGATGATCAGATCGACATCCGAAGCGTTGCGACCGGCCCGATCGGCACCGTCGGCCACCCTCGGTCCGAGCACCTCGGCCAGATAGGGCGCCGAGTGGAACGGGTGGACGTGGATGCCGTCGGCGACCTCACCCGCCATACGGGTCATGTAGGGTCCGACCGCGGACACGTCGACCTTGATGTCGCCATAGGAGTGCCGGGGCGGTGTCCAGGCCTCGGGGAGCAGTGTGAGCTGGTAGAACTCTCCGTGATAGGCCAGTCGTTCCTCGTGGCGGAACGCGGCCAGACAGGCCTTGACCGCCAGCACGTAGTCACGCAGACGCGGTCCGGGCCGCGAGAACTCCGCTCCGTAGCGCCGCTCGACATGGGCCTTGACCTGACTGCCGAGCCCGAGCCGGAATCGGCCACCGGTGTTCCCGGCCAGCTCCCAGGCCATCGCCGCCGACATCATCGGTGAACGGGGGAACGCCACGGCGATGCCCGTGCTGAACGCCAAGTCGGGCGCCGCGGTGGCGGCCGCGGCGATCGACATCCAGGGAGTCTGGGAGGTCTCGGTGAACACCATCCCCGAGAAGCCGGCGTCCTGGATTCGCCGGGCGTTGTCGGCGACGGAGGTCCAGGAGCCACCACCGGTCATGACGTCGAGATGCATCGCCTCAGCGCCGATCGCCGGTGCCGAGTTCGACGAAGTCGTCATCGGTGACCTTCGGACCGAGGGGGACCCCGGTCATCAACGCCTCGGTGATCCGGGTCGGAACCTCACGCATCAGGTACAGGGCCAGCAGACGTCGAGGGGTCCGGACATGGCGCTTCTCGGCCTCGGTGGCCGCAACCGTCTGCCGAGCCACGAACTCCGGGGACTTCTTGGGGATGAGGAAGAACCGGCGCAGCCGTTTGAGCATCGGGGCGTATTCCCCGGCCTCTTCGAGGTGATCCCACATCTCGGTGTCGACCGGCCCGGGGGCAACGACCGTGGTGGTGATCGGGGTGTCCCGAAGCTCCAGACGAAGGCTCGCCACGAAGTTCGAAACGCCGGCCTTGGTCCCCGAGTACACGGCGAGACCGGGGAAGCCGCCCGTTCCGGCCAGCGACGACAGGAACACGATGTGCCCCTTGCGTCGGGCCAACATGCCCGGCAACACCTGCCGGGTCAGCACCATCGTTGCCTCGAGATTGAGCCGAACGACGTCGCGGATCGTCTCGGAGCCGATGGTGTGGAACGGCTCGGACGTCTCGAGACCGGCATTGTTGACCAGGACGTCGATGGGTCCGGCCTCGAGTTCGACCCGGCTGATCAGTTCGTCGACCTGGTCGGGGTCGAGCAGGTCGCAGGTGAAGGCATGCCCGTCGAGTTCGTCGGCCAACGACTTCAGGGCCGCCGTGTTGCGAGCCGCCACCGACACCGTCGCCCCCCGCCGGGCGTATTCGCGGGCCAGGGCCAGCCCGATCCCGCGTGACGCTCCGGTGACCAGGACATGTGCTCCGTTGAGTTCCATGGCGATCCAACGTACTCCCCGCCCGTGATGGCTGCCAGCAGCCGCGGCGTCGCCCCTTCCGACGACGGGCATCGTTCCGGAACCGACGTCGACCGATACGGTGCGCGGCCATGCTGGCCGTTGCGACCACGACCGAGATCACCCCGTCGGTGGTGGCCGCCGTTGCCGCTGCGGCGTTGCTCGTCGGCCTGACCAAGGGCGGGTTGGGCGGTCTCGGCCCGGTGATCACCCTGCTCGTCGCCACCGCGGTACCGACCAAGGTCGCCGTCGGCGTCCTGCTGCCCATCCTCATGGTCGGGGATGTGAATGCACTCTGGGCTCACTGGGGACGCTGGGACCGCCAGGCGGCACGAGCACTCCTGCCCGGGGCCATCGCCGGCGTGGTGGTCGCGAGCGTCTTCCTCCGGGCCATGTCCGAGCGGGCGCTCGAGCTCTTCATCGTTGCCATCAGCATCGCGTTCGCCGTCTACCGCATCACCGAACCCCGGCTCCGGAGCACGCCCCTGGTCGTTCGACCGGTTCACGGTGTGGCAGCCGGTGTCACGGCCGGCATCACCTCGACGATCGCCCACGTCGGGGGGCCGCCGGTGTCGGTCTACCTGCTGGCCCGGCGGGTGCCCCCACGCGACTTCGTGGCCACGTCGGCGCTGGTGTTCACGGTGGTGAACTGGACCAAGGTCCCGGGGTATCTGGCCGCCGACCTGTTCGACCGCACACTGATCACCCGCCTGTGGCCGGTCGTGTTCCTGATCCCGCCCGGCGTCCTCCTCGGGCGCTTCGTCGTGACCCGCCTGTCGCAACGGGTCTTCGACGCGCTGATCCTCTTCTCGCTGGTGACCGGCGCCATCCTGCTCCTGCTCTGACGCGGGACCTTGCGACACCGATCCTGACCTGACACCGATCCTGACCTGACACCGGTCCTGGCCTGACAGCCGATCCTGGCCTGATACCGATCGCCGTGACCCGCAGGACCGTGACTCGCAGGGCCGTGACCCGCAGAACCGTGCGACCCAGCCGTGGACCCAGCCGTCGATGCCGCCCTCGATGCCGCCCTCGATGCCGCCCTCGATGCCGCCCTGGCACTCCCGACCGCTCGACTCGCCGACCGTGGGGCACGGCGGGGCGGTCGGTGGCGGATCGTTCGGGCCCGGTTTGGGTCCTACGCTGCCAGCCATGACCACCGTCCGCGCCCCCGGTTCGTCGGCCAATCTCGGGCCGGGCTTCGACGTGCTCGGTCTCGCCATCTCGCGCCACGTCTGGGTCGCCGATCACCCGCCGCCCGGCGATCCCGGTGCCGAGCCCTGCGCCCCGTCCCACATCGCCCACATCGCCCATCGCGCCGCGGGAGGGTCCGGTGACCTGTGGTGCTGGTTCGACCTGCGACCCGGACGCGGGATGGGGTTCTCGGCCGCGGCCCGCGCCGCCGGGGCGATGCTCGCGAGCCATCAACAGGGTCTGGGTCCGGTCGACGCCGCCGAGTCGAGCTATCGCATCGTGTGCCGGCTCGAAGGCCATGCCGACAACGCAGCACCGTCGGTGTTCGGCGGGATCCAGCTCGTGACCGAACGACGTGCACCCGACACCACCGACCGTGTCTGGGAACCACACCGCGTCGCCGCCGGGCTGCCCGGCTCGCTGCTCCTGTGGGTCCCCGACGAGCAGTCGTCGACCGATCGGAGTCGAGCCGCGCTCGCCGGCCAGGTCCCGCTGGCCGACGCAGTGTTCAACATCGGTCGTACGGCGCTGCTCATGGCCGCCCTGTACGAGGGCCGGCCCGACCTGATGGACACCGCCACCGACGATCGTCTCCACCATGGCGCGCGACTGGCCGCCCTTCCCGGAACCGCCGCGGCCCGACGGCGCGCCATCGACGCCGGCGCGTTGGCCTGCTGGCTGTCGGGCTCGGGCCCGGCGCTCGCCGTTCTGGTCGATCCCGACCGACTCGACGACATCGAGGCGGCACTGCCCGACGACGGCGAGGTCCTCCGACTCGACATCGATCCGCTCGGGTCGACCGTCGTGGGAGACCCGAACGGGTCGACGGTCGCGGAAGATTCGCGTCGGTCCTCGTCGGTTGACTAGCGTCGCCGGACATGAGCATGGGGGAACCGAACCGCACGTTGCCCGACCTCCTCGACGAGGTCGAGACCTGGATCGACGAACACTGGGACCCTGACCGACCGTTGCTCGAATGGCGAACGTTGCTCGCCGACTCCGGGTGGGGATGCCCCACCTGGCCGGTCGAATGGTTCGGACGCGGCCTCGACGAGACCGCCGGTGCCGCCGTTCGTGAGGTCTTCCGGACCCGAGACGTCGTCGGCCCGGCCGGTGGCTCGGCCATGACGCTCGCCGCCCCGACCCTGCTGGCGTTGGCGTCCGACGACCTCAAGGGCCGCCTCCTCCGAGACATGATCACCGGCGCCCTCACCTGGTGCCAGCTGTTCAGCGAACCGGGCAACGGGAGCGATCTGGCCGGGTTGACCACCCGCGCCGACCGCGACGGCGACGAGTGGGTGGTCAACGGGCAGAAGCTGTGGACCACCGGCGCCCACACGGCCGACTACGGCATGCTGCTCGCCCGGACCGACTGGGACGTGCCCAAACACCGAGGCATCACCTACTTCGCCCTCCCGATGAAACAACCCGGGATCGAGGTCCGGGGTGTTCACCAGATGAACGGCCACCGGTCCTTCAACGAGGTGTTCCTGACCGATGCCCGGGTCGGCCACGCCGATGTCGTCGGTGACGTGGGCGACGGCTGGCGAGGCGCCCTCACCACGCTGTCCTATGAACGAGGTCTGGGCGCCCGGGCCACCCGGGAATCGGTGCCCGTCGGCCGCACCCGCACCGAGGCCGCGGCCGAATACGAGGCCTACAACCGCACCTACATCTGGTATCCACAGCGCGCCGGCCGCGTGGACCTGGCCGCACCGCGGGCTCGCGAAACCCATCGGGCCGACGACTCGGTGATCCGTCAGCAGGTCGCCGATCTCCACACCCTCGATCGGGTTGCGGCGTGGACCGTGGCCCGGGCGTCGGCGGCCCGGGCCGCGGGGCGCCAGCCGGGCCCCGAGGGCTCCATCGCCAAGCTCATGGGGTCCGAGATCGCCCGGCGATCGAATTCGACCCACACCGCCATCGCCGGGGCAACCGGGATGCTGGCCCCGCCCGACGCACCCGACCCGATGGTCGCCGAGGTGTTGGTCTCGACCCCGGCGGCCTCGATCGCCGGTGGCACCGACGAGATCCAGCACAACATCATCGGTGAACGCACGCTGGGCCTGGCCAAGGAACCCTCGGTCGACTCCAAGCTCCCCTTCCGCGAGGTGAAGGTGAACCAGCGTTCCTAGCCGCCGTCGACCGACCAGTGCCAGGGTTCACTGGCGAGGTTGAAGAATCCGAATCGTCCGGCGTTTTCCGCGAGCCAGGCGAACTCGGGTGATCCGGCACCGATGGCCGTCCCGCCACGGTGGAAGTCGATGGCCACTCCGAATTCGTGACGCGACGTGCCCGGGACGGCCGTCGGCGGGCGGCACTCCGAGGCCGGGGTGGTCCAGATGTCGGCGCAGTGGGCTCGTCGGAGCTCGATCTGGGCTTCGTGGCTCCGCCAGCCCCACCCCTCGAGCGTGATCCCGTCTGCCGCGGCAGCAGCCAAGAGCCGGCCGAGCGGATCGGCCACCGAAGCCTCGACGAGCATGCCGCCGACCTGCCAGAGGGCCACCGACGAGCCGTCGGCGATCGTCCGGGAGTCCCAAAAGGCACCGGCAAGCGGTTCGCCGACGGTCGTCGGGGCTGCAGCCACCTGCGCACCGGTCGCCAACGCTCCGAGGTCGATCAGGTCGATCACGTCGCCACGCCGGTCGAGAACCACGGCCGAGGCGACGAGTTGGCTGTCTCGGACCACGACGGCGAGCGTGTCGATCCCGTCGCCGTTCCAGTCGCCGGCCACGAGTGCCGGGGCATTGGCCGGATCCCGATCGGTCGCCGCCAGAAGGGGCTCGAGTGCAATGGTGCGCCCGTACGGGCGTCCGAGTGAATCCGAAACCGTGATCTGGTGTTGTCCACCCGAGGTCTGGATCGAAGCGCTGCCGATCGTTCCATCGCCGACCCAGTCGCCGGCGGCCGTGGTCGGGGCGATCGGGTCGGGCAGGGGCACCGGCGGTGCGGGGATCCCCGATGACGGGCTCCCGGGTTGCGTCGCCTCTGGTGCACTGGTCTCGGGCGGGGGCGCGCCCGTGCCCTCGGATCGAGTCAAGGCACCGAAACCGCGACCGGGGGGCAGCGGTCCGACGAAGCCGCCCGGCGTCTGTTCGGTTCCGGCGACCTCGATCCGGTCCGGGGGCAGGGTCGTGTCCGGGGGCAGGGTCGTGTCCGGGGGCAGGGTCGTGTCCGGGGGCAGGGTCGAGTCCGGGGGCAGGGTCGTGTCCGGAGGCAGGGTCGTGTCCGGGGGCAGGGTCGTGTCCGGGGGCAGGTCGTGTCGGGGCAGGTCCCGGGGGAGCCGATGGCTGGGGCGGCATGACACCCAGATCGGGAAAGACCAGGGTGGGATCGGGAGCGACGACGGTGAGAACCTCGGCAACCTGGGGTGTCGGCCCCCACCCCGTGACGGTTCGCCACTCGATCAACTCGTCGATCCGGCGACGCAACCAGGCGAGATGCCGATCGGTACCGAAATAGGCGGTCAGCGCAGCGTCGCGATCGGTGTCGACTCCGGCCTGACACAGCAGATCGGCAGCTCCGGCCGCGGCATCCCAGAGATTCTCGGGATCGGCCACACCATCGCCGTTGCCGTCGACGCCGTAGACCGCCCAGGTCGAGGGAAGGAACTGCATCGGACCCACCGTGGTGTCACCGACCGGGTCGCCGTCGAGAGCGCCCCCGTCGGTGTCGGGAACGGCACCGGGGATCACCCCGCCGAGCGGCACGTGACGAATCGGCGGGGTCGTGCCGCCGTCGGGCAGCAAGCGAGGATCGGCACCGACCCGGGTGTGATCCGAGGTCACACCCCCGAGGCCACCGAGCACCGCCCAATCGAGCGGGCACGGTGCCGTTGCCGCCGCGTATTCGTAGATCGTGATGGCGTGCTCGGGTGCGGGAGCCTCGAGTCGAGAAGCCTCGGGGCCTTCCCCGACCGCGGCGATCGGTGCCGATGAGCCGGGGCCCACCTGCCCTGACCACACGATCGCGACCATCGCAACGACTCCCGCCACCCCGACCACTGGCTGATGCTACCGGGAGCCCATCGTGGGAGTTCGGTCGGTCCGACGTGAACTCGATCACCCGGCACCCGAACGGGCGATCGTTCACCGGCCGGACGGTCAGATCCTGAAGTGGGTCAGATCCTGAAGAGGGTCAGATCCTAAGAGGGTCAGATCCTGAACAGATCGAGAGCCTCGGGATTGGCCAGGGCCTCGAGATTGCGGACGGGTCGACCGTGCACGATCTCGGTGACGGCCAGCTCGACGATCTTGCCCGATCGAGTACGGGGGATGTCGGCGACCGCCTTGATCAGCGCCGGGACATGCCGGGGCGAACACTGCCGGCGGAGTTCGGCCCGAATCGAGTCCTGGAGTTCGACCGTGAGCGGCACCGGCGTGCCGTCGGGGCCGTCGGCCAGCCGGACGAACAGCACGATTCTGGTGTCGTTGCCCTGTTCCTGGCCGATGGCCAGGGCTTCGACCACCTCGGGGAGTTGTTCGACCACCCGGTAGATCTCGGCGGTGCCGATTCGAACCCCCGAGGCATTGAGCGTGGCATCGGAACGGCCGTGGATGACCATGCCGCCCTCGGCGGTCCACGAGGCATAGTCGCCGTGAGCCCACACACCGGGGAATCGTTCGAAGTAGGCGGCCCGGTAGCGCTGTCCGTCGATGTCACCCCAGAATTCGAGCGGCATCGAGGGGAACGGCGTCGTGCAGACCAACTCACCCTTGATGCCGGCCGGGAGAGGCACTCCGGCGTCGTCGAAGACCTCGATGCCCAACCCGAATGCCGGCCGTTGGATCGCGCCGGAATACACCGGTTTCGTTGGGTCACCGGCGACGAGGCACCCGCACAGGTCGGTGCCACCCGACATCGACTGGAGGTGAACGTCGGACCCCAGATCGGTGTAGACCCACGAGAACCCCTCGGGGCTCAGCGGTGAGCCGGTCGAACTGACGGTGCGCAGCGCAGCGAGACGATGGGTCTCGATCGGCCGGAGCCCGGCGTTGGCCGAGGCGTCGATGAACTTCGCCGACACGCCGAGGAAGGTGAGCGCTTCGGTCTCGGCCAGATCGTAGAGCGCCTCGGGGCCCGGATGGAAGGGACTGCCGTCGAACAGCACGATCGTCGCTCCCGTGGCGAGCACCCCGACGAGCCAGTTCCACATCATCCAGCCGCAGGTCGTGAAGTAGAAGACACGGTCGCCAGGGCCGATGTCGCTGTGCAGTCGGTGCTCACTCGCCAACTTGAGCAACACCCCACCGCAGCGGTGCACGATGCACTTGGGCTTGCCGGTGGTACCCGACGAATACAGGATCATGAGCGGATGATCGGCTGGGAGTCGAAGACACTCGAGTGGCGCTCCAGTGTTTGCCGAGAGGACATCCGACCAGCTCAGCGACCTCGGGGTTGACTGGAGGTCGAGGGTTGGGCCCAGGTGGCGGACGACGATGACCTGTTCGACCGACGGGAGCTGATCGACGATCTGGGGCAGCCGATCCAGACAGTCGAAGGTCTGGCCGCCGTAGCGATAGCCGTCGGCGGCGACGAGGATCTTCGGTGCGATCTGACCGAATCGGTCGACCACCCCGGTCGGACCGAAATCGGCCGATGTCGAGGTGAAGATGGCACCGACGGCGTTGGCGGCGAGGAACGCGACCACGGTTTCGGGCAGGTTCGGCATCCAGGCGGCGACCCGATCGCCCGGTCCGACCCCGACCGACCGGAAATGGGCGGCAAGAGCGGCGACGTCGGCCCGGAGCTCGTCGCGGCCGATGGCTCGTCGATCCCCGTCCTCGGTCCGGGCCACGATGGCGACCTCGTCGGCGCCTTCTCGGTCGGCCAGCAGGTTCTCGGCGACGCTGAGGACGGCGTCGGGCAGGAACCGCCACTGCCAGAACTCGTCGCCCTCGACCACCAGGCGGTCACCCGGATCGCCGATGATGCCGGCATGGTCCCACAGCGCCCGCCAGAAGGGGCCGGGCCGATCGACCGACCACTGCCACAGGGCGTCGGCGTCGGCCGCCTCCGGATGGGCGTGACGGCGAAACCGGTCCAGACCCGTCGTGGCGACGCGCTCGGCCGATGGCGTCCACAGGGCCTCGCCAGGGTCGGGGACGGGTTCGGGTTTCGTGGGGTCCGGGTTCGTGGGGTCCGGGTTCGTGAGGTCGGAGTGGCTGGGCATCGTTGTCCTTGCGACGCGGGTCGGTGATCGGCATCAGCCCTGCTGACGCAGGAATTCCGCCATCGACTCGATCCGGGCCAGACGCAACTCGTCGACGACATCGTCGAGGTGGTGTGTCGGATCGTGCAGCCGGGTCGACCGCTCGGTCAAGGCGGCGAACGGCGGAACCTCGGACAAGCCGAACTCGACCGAACGCCCCGGTGGGCCCGGTTCCCCGAGATCCCGACCGGCAACCACAGCCCATCCGCTCACGATCCGTCGGAGCCATTTGGTGCGGTGCCACTCGTAGACACCGGTCGCGCTCACCCCGTAGCGATCGACGGCGGTCGCCTTGCGACCGATCGGCACACGGACCCGTGGGCGATGCTCGGGCAGCGGCACGGTCCGACCCACCCCGAACTCGACCGCGGCCCCCGGCCAGGTGACCTCGAGCAACGACTCCTCGGGTGACCAGCCGACGGCCAGACCCGGTGCGAGGATGACCGAGTCGGAGACATCGATCGCCGTGACGAACCGCTTCACGACCTCGTCGACCACGAACCGTGTGCGCCAACCGTCGGGTTCGGACCAGGTCACGTCGCTGAACGGCCCGATCGGCGAATCGTGCCAGTGGCCGACCACGACCCGGTCGCCCGAGGCGAAGCCGGCGGCGGCGACGAGACCATCGAACTCGAAGAAGCGGTCGGGTGCCGATGGCGTGTCCGTGGACTCCATGTCCCCCATTGTGCCCTGCGGGCTCACGATGGGGTGAGATGCACCAGGAGAACGGACTCGGGGTGCATGACCGGGGGTTGGAGGCCGATCTCGGTGAGTTGGCGACCCGTCGCCTCGGTGGGCCGCTGGATCCAGGCGGGCGTCGTGCGACCGAAGTCCCGATGGGACCCGAAGTCGTCGATCACCCCGACGTGATAGCGGCGGTCGGGATCCAGGCCGGCGAAGCGGACCGGCAGACCCACCGACGTGGCCGAGGTCGCCACCTTGGCCACGGCGAACACGGCCTCGTCACGGTCGAGCGAAACGACACCGTGACCGATGACGGCCGGATCGGGGTGGTCGAGGCGAACGACGTCTCCGCCGTGGAGCAGGCTTCGAAGCCGCTTGTGGTGGTCGACGGCCCGTCGGATGCGGTCGCGGTCCCGGGGGGAAGCCTCGAGGAGATTCCATTCGAATCCGAAGTGGCCGAACATGGCGGTGGCCAAGCGGAATCCCAGCGGTTGGCGACGCCCCGTGGTGTGCGAGTGTGGTGGACCGACATGGGCACCCATGACCTCGGGCGGGAACAGCATCGAGAAGCCCCGTTGGATGAGCTGTCGATCGATGGCGTCGTTGCAGTCGGAGGCCCAGATGCGTTGGGTTCGGCGAAGGATTCCCAGATCGGCCCTCCCCCCGCCCGACGAGCAACTCTCGATCTCGATGCCGGGATGGGCCGCCCGCAACCGATCGATCACCTCGTAGAGGCCGATGACGTGGGCGTGGGTTCCAGGGGCGCCGTTGGATCCGGACCCCTGGATCACGTCTCGGTTCATGTCCCACTTGAACGACGTGATGTCGTGCTCGGCCAGCAACCGATCGAGCAAACCGAACAGGTGATCGCGCACTTCGCTCCGGCCGAAATCGAGAACGAATTGATGGCGACCCCGGAGCGGTTCGTAGCCCGGCGTGGCGAGGATCCAATCGGGGTGCTCCCGGTACAGATCGGAGTCGGGGTTGACCATCTCGGGTTCGACCCAGAGGCCGAACTCCATACCGAGTCCGGTGACGTGCCGGATGAGCGGGTCGAGGCCGGCGGGCCACACGTCCGGGCTGACCCACCAGTCCCCCAGGCCCGACGTGTCGTCTCGGCGGCTGCCGAACCAGCCGTCGTCGAGCACGAAGCGTTCGGCGCCGACCTCGGCGCCGGCATCGGCGAGGCGGCACAGGGTGTCGAGATCGTGGTCGAAGTAGACCGCCTCCCACGTGTTGAGGTTGACCGGCCGTGGCCGCAACGGCTGCGGCCGATGCGACCGCACGTGCCGATGGAAGACCTGGCTCGCACCGTTCGTACCGGCAGGCGACCAGGCACCGACGACGTCGGGGGCCTGGTATCGCTCCCCCGGAGCCAACACGACCTCTCCCGGCCCCAGGAGTTCACCGAGCTGGAGGTGCCGCCGGCCGTCGACCAGGGCCTCGGTCGCGATGGTGAAGTTCCCGCTCCAGGCCAACTGGGCGGCCCAGACCTCGCCCGAGGTCTCCGAGAAACCGGCCGTCCCGGCGAAGACCGCCGGGAGGTGGCTGTGCGAGGTCCGGGCCCGGCGATTCTCGATGACACGGCGGCCGCGCCACGGGCCCCGATCGATCCCGAACTCGAGACACCATCGTTCGTCGAACGAGAGCAGCTCGACGGCCTGGGCCGGCAGCGGGATCGACGGGGCGAGGAGGTCGAGTCGATACTCGTCATCGCCGACGTTGACGATCGAGGTCTCGATCAGCAGCTCACTCGCCGGCCCGAAGCGTACGGTCACGGCGAGCTCGAGCCCCGCCACCACGTCGACCAGGTCGAACGAGGCACTCCTGGCCGTGACCGAGGGTTCACCACGCAGGGCGAAGCGGGGCGACCAGCCGCCGGTGGCACGCGAGCCGCTGACGCCCGGCCGAGCCCCGATGCCGCCGGACTCCTCGATGACGAGGCCGAGCGGCGCGTCGATGTCGAGGCCGCCTCGCGGCACCGGGCGGTCGATCAGACCCAGCGGGAACGCGCCGATCGGTGCACCCCAGTGGACGATCGTGGGCATCCCCTGATCCCAGGTCACGACCAGGGAGACGGTCGGCTGGGCCCCATCGGACAGCACGGCCGAGCGGCGACCGGGGGCTTCGGTTGTGGTCACGGGGGTCAGCCTTTGCTGGCGCCGAGGGTCAGGCCGGCGATGAAGTGCTTCTGCAGGGCGAAATAGACCGCGAGCGTGGGAATGGCCACGTAGACCGAGGCAGCGGCAATGAGGTTGTCGTCGGTGAAGAACTCTCCACCGAGATTGGCCAACGACGACGTGATCGGTCGGTCGGCGCCCTGTTGTTCGAGGACGACGGCCCAGAAGAAATCGTTGTAGATCCAGGTGAACTCGAGCGTGGCCAGCGCAGCCAGGGCCGGCCGGGTCAGGGGCATGATGATCTGCCAGTACTGGACCCACACGCTGGCGCCATCGACCACGGCGGCCTCACCGAGTTCCTTCGGGAGCAGTTTCATGTAGTTGCTGAGCACGAACGTGCAGAAGCCGGACTGGAAGGCGACGTGGATCAGGATCAGGCCCCAAACCGACCCATTCAGCTTCCCGGAGTTCGACAGGAACTCCGGGAGCGGGATTCGGTTGTACATCTGGAACAGCGGCTGGATGATGATCTGCTGCGGGAGCAGGTTGCCGGCGGTGAACAGCACGAGCAACGAGACGTTGAACCTCCACGAGAACCTGCTGGCACCGAAGGCCACCATCGACGAGAAGAAGAGGGTGAGGATCAACGCCGGCACCAGGATGAGCGCCGTGTTCCAGTAGCGACCGAGGATGTCGCCCTGATCCCAGGCGTTGCGGTAGTTGTCGAGGGTGAACGAGTCGGGCCACGAGAAGTAGCCGTCTCGGACGGTCTCGGAGAACGGCCGGAACGACGAGAAGAACGCACCGACCAGGGGCACGAGCCACAGCGCGGCCATCGAGATGAGGAACACGTGCAGGAGGACCCGCTGCGGCGTGAGTTTCTTGCCCTTGGCCCCGACGACGTTCGCGGCGGTCATATCTCGCTCTCCCGATAGTGGTTGGTCACGTACCAGATCACGAAGCCGATACAGAGCAGGAACAACAGCACGGCGTAGGCCGAGCCCCGACCCACGTTCCCGCCACCTTCGCCGAGCAGGTTGTTGGTGGTCAGGATCGACAGCACCTGGGTTCGGCGTGGTGTGTTGAGCACGTAGATGATGTCGAAGGCCCGGAGGGCCTCGATGACGGTGATCACGGCGACGACGACGTTGATCGGCTTGAGCGTCGGGAACAACACGTGGCGGAATGCCTGCCACTCGTTGCAGCCGTCGAGCGCCGCCGATTCCCGAAGTGATTGGTCGACGCTCTTCATCCCGGCCAGGTAGAGCACCATGATGTAGCCGGTGTGACGCCAGGCGATGGCAACGAGGATGGCGACGAAGTTCTTCGAGATGCCGTAGTTCTCACTGAACGAGATCAGGAAGTCCTGATTCCCCAGCCAGTTGATGGTGCCGCCCTCAGCGGCGAACAGTGAGGTGGCCAGACCGTTCTCGGTGCTGTAGATCACGCTCTGCCAGATGAATCCGACGACCGCCAACGACAGCACGACCGGCGTGTAGAACATGCTCTGGTAGATCCGAGTGCCCTTGAGGTTCTTGTCGAGCAGATAGGCCAGGAACATCCCGAGCGCCGTTGGCCCCAGGAACAGGAAGACCAACAGCGTGAGGTTGTTGATCACGGCCTGCCAGAAGTCCTTCTCGAACACCGTGAAGATCTGCTCGTAGTTCAA
This sequence comes from uncultured Acidimicrobiales bacterium, assembly GCA_963700755.1. Classification (GTDB taxonomy): domain Bacteria; phylum Actinomycetota; class Acidimicrobiia; order Acidimicrobiales; family SZUA-35; genus JBBQUN01. The sequence goes on along the minus strand of CAVOYW010000007.1, from coordinate 264,515 downwards.
GAACCCGACGAAGTTGATGTCGCTGAGCCGGATCCCCTTCCAGTCGGTGAACGAGAAGAAGATCGAGGCGATGGTGGGAACCCAGACCAGCATGACGTGGAAGAAGGTCGGGACCGCGATCATCAAGATGAAGATCGTGCGGTCCCGACCCCTCAGGGCCATCGCACTGCGCCGTTTCTTCTGTTTCTTCCCGATCCCGATCCCGACCCCGAGGTCGGAGTCGGAGTCGGCCGGCGCAGTGGCGGTCATGCAGCTCCCCCTGAACGTTGGTGTGGATCAGCCGCCGAGGATGACGGCGGCCTGCTCCTGCATGTCCTTCAGGATCGAGTCGATCTTCGTGGGATCGGCCAGGAAGTCGGCGATGCGAGGACCGGCGACGTTCGAGGCGAACTCGGGGCTGGTGTCACGGTCGAGGAACTGGGTGACGTACTTGGCCTCGGACACGGTCTTGGCCGCCTTCGTCTGCAGCTCGTTGTAGGCCGCGGTGTTCGCCTTCGACGAGGGAGCAACGGCGGAGGGGTCTGCGGCCAGGTAGGCGTCCTGGGCGGCCGCCGTTCCGAAGAAGCCGATGAGCTCGAGCGCCCCTGCCTCGTTCTTGGGCGACTTGGCCATCATCCATCCGTCGATCGGGGCCTCGACGACCTCGGTGCCGAACTCGGCGTTGATCTCGGGGAACGGGAAGAAATCGACGTCGGCGAGATCCTCGGCCGGGAACTGCTGGCCGACGAAGTTGCCGATGATCATCATGCCGGCCTCGCCGTTGACCAGGGCGGCCGCGGCCTCTTCCCAGGTGCGGCCGTTGGGGTCGGGCATGTGGAGCGGCAACAGTTCGGCGAAGGTCGAGAAGACCTCCTTGACCTTGTCGTCCTCCCACGATTCCTTGCCGGCCATGAGGTCGACGTGGAACTGGTAGCCGTTGATCCGGAAGTTGAGCTGGTCGAAGGTGCCCATGGCCGGCCAGAAGCCGTCGTTGCCGAGGGCGAACGGGGTGATTCCGGCTGCCTCCATGTCGGCGGCGAGCGTCTTGAGCTCGTCGAACGTGGTGGGCACGTCCCAGCCGTTGTCGGCGAAGACGCTCTTGCGATAGTGCACGCCCCAGGCGTAGTAGTTCCAGGGCACGAAGTACTGCTTGCCGTCGTCGCCGGTCGAGGCGGTCTTGAAACCCTCACCGAGCTCGGCGTCGAGAGCCGGCCACACGCTGGACACGTCGCCCAGCAGGTCCTGGGCGGCGAAGAAGCGCATCCGATAGCCGGCGAACCACGGGATGACGTCGTCGGGGTTCTGCAGGTAGGTCGAGATGTTCTCCTGGAACGTGTTGTGGTCGACCTCGTTGATCTTGACCGTGATGTCCTTGTTGGGGAGCGCGTCGACGGCGGCCTGGAGGCCGGCCTGGGGTACCTCGTTGGAGTAGTTCGAACCGAGGGTGACCTCCCCCGAGGCCGCCTCGAGTGCCGCTGAATCGCCACCGGCGTCGGTGGCACCATCGCTGTCGCTGCCGCAGGCGGCCAGGACCGCGGGGAGGGCGACGAGACCGGCCGCGGCGGCCGACCCCTTGAGCATCGAGCGACGCCCGATCGGGAAGCCGACCGACGATGGACTCGGTGACTTCGGCAAATGCAGTTCAGTCATGGAAACGTTCCTTCTCTCCCGGAAGATGCCGCCCGGGTGGACGACACGGTTTTCTGCGGTTCTGTTCTCTGCGGTTCTGTGTTCTGCTGATCGTTTTCTCGCCGATCGCTGTCTACCCGATCATGGTCCTGCTGATCGTGTTCTGCCGATCGGTAGTGCTGATCGTGAACTGATCGAAATCTCTCATTTTCGAACGAGAACCACCAGAACTGCGCACGAGCTTCGATCGAAAACGGTCTCGTGTCAAGCCGAAGTAGGACAATCGTCACGTCAGGACCCTGCGATCCCTGCAAGCCTCGCACCGGCTCGCGAAGCGGACCAGGGGCTTTCGTCCTGCCCATACGCGGCTGGACGGGCCAGTCGACGCCGACGAGGGTGTTCATCGGTGGCCGGTCGATGACGTGGTGTTGGTTTCTGTTGACTCCCGGTCGGGTGTGGGGCATGGTGATGTCCATGCTGGCCCAGCAGCGCCACGAGATCATTCTCGAAACGATCCGCCGCGACGGGTCGGTGCGCGTCCGAGACCTCGTGGACCTCCTCGGGGTCAGCGACATGACGATCCGACGCGATCTCGACCTGCTCGAGGCGGGTGGGCACCTGGCCAAGGTCCACGGTGGAGCAACCCGCACCTCGTTGTTGGCAGCCGAGGAACCGGGCTTCGAGGCCAAGCTGACGCGCCAAGAGGCCCAGAAGTCGGGGATCGCCCACCTGGCGGCCGGAATGGTCGAACCCGGTCTGGCCATCGGGCTCACGGCCGGAACCACCACCTGGAAACTGGCCACCGAGTTGTTGTCGGTCCCCCAGCTCACCGTCGTGACCAACTCCCCGTCGGTGGCACAGGTCTTCTACCGCTCCAACGACCGCTCCAATGATCACGGTGTCATCACGATCCTCACCGGCGGGATCCGCACGCCCAGTGACGCCCTGGTCGGCCCGCTGGCCACGGCCTCGCTCGCGTCACTGCAGCTCGACATCGTGTTCATGGGTGTCCACGGCATGGACCCCGAGCACGGCTACTCCACACCCAACCTGGCCGAGGCCGAAACCAATCGGGCGTTCGTGCACGCCGCCCGGCGCCTCGTGGTGGTCGCCGACCACACCAAGTGGAAGACCCCGGGTCTGGCCACGATCACGTCGCTCGAAGACGCCGACCGGCTGGTCAGCGACAGCCGACTCCCGGCCGACGCCGTGGAGCACCTCGTCGGGCTCGGCGTCGACGTCGTCCTCGCCGATCCCTCGACGGGGTCCCTACCCCAGAGCGTCGCCCTCTGAAGATCGACGCCGGGTCGGGTCGGGGCGATCGGCGGCGTGAGACCACGAACGCGGTCCGTGCCGGGCCACACGACCGGGAAGGTCGTGTTCGAGCCACGACGACAGCCGTTCGGCGATGGCCAGCAACAACGTGAGGTCGACCCCACTGGAGATCCCGGCATCGTCGAGCAGGTGGACCAGGTCCTCGGTGGCCAGGTTGCCCCCGGCACCGGCCGCGAACGGGGATCCGCCCAGTCCCCCGACCGCGGTGTCGAAGCGGGCGACACCGAGGTCGAGCGCCGTCCATGCATTGACCAGCGCCGTCCCGCGGGTGTCGTGCAGGTGCAAACCGACATCGACCCCGGTGCGGTGCAGAACCCGATCGATCCGGGTGGGTGTGGCCATCCCGGTGGTGTCGGCGAGGGTGAACCGGTCGACCCCCTGATCGGCCAGCTGGGCCATGAGGTCGGGAATCGTCTCGGTGGGTTCGTCGCCGGTGTAGGGCGATCCGAACACGCACGAGATCACGCAGTCCACGGGCCGGCCGTCGGCCACGGTCACGATGTCGGCCATGGCGGCCACCGACTCGTCGATGCGCCGGCGGACGTTGCGCTCGTTGTAGACGGGGCAGGCCGAGATGGTGACGGTCAGCGCGTCGGCCCCGGCCTCGACGGCCAACTCGGCACCCTTGCGGTTCGGGACCAACGCCCAGTAGGTGACGCCCGGTCGGCGGTCGATGCCCGCCATGACGTCGGCGGCCCCGGCCATCTGGGGCACCGCCGCCGGCGACACGAAGCTGACCGCTTCGATGTCCTGCAGTCCGGCCGCCGTGAGATCGTCGACGAGCGCCACCCTGGACTCGACCGGGAGCGGCGATTCCGACTGCAGGCCATCGCGTGGCCCGACCTCGCGCACGTCGATCATCGCCTCGTCACCTGGTCACTCGTCACCTGGTAGCTCGTCACTCGTGGGTGATCACTCGTCGCTGGTCGGTTGTCAGTCGAAGAGATCGGGTTCTTCGCGGGTGATCCAGTCGTAGAGCGGCTGGAAGTTGAACCAACCGGCGTCGTGCGAACCGACCTGGCCTGCGGTCTTCTTGGCCTGATCGGGATCGATCAGCACCGGCTTGTGGCCCGTGGCCTCGGCCAGCAACTGCGCCTGGCAGCTCCGCTCCATCGTGATGAACCACCAGGTGGCCTCGTCGACGCTGGTCCCGACCGTCAGATTCCCATGGTTCGAGAGGATGGCGGCCTTGTTGGAACCGAGCGCGGCGCCGATGCGATCGCCCTCGGCGGTGTCGAGCACGACGCCGGTGTAGTCGTCGAAGACCACGTGATCGTCGTAGAAGGCACAGGCGTCCTGGGTCAGCGGATCGAGTGGGCGACGCAGCGACGACCAGGCCTTGCCGTAGACCGAGTGGGAATGGGCCGCCGCCACCACGTCGGGCCGGGCGGCGTGCACCCGGGAGTGGATGGCGAAGGCGGCCCGGTTGACGGGGTTCGAGCCGACCACGACGTCTCCGTGATGATCGACGCAGATGAGGTCGGACACCTTGATGTGTTTGAAGTTCATGCCGAACGGGTTGACCCAGAAGCGTTCCGGGTCTTCGGGATCGCGCGCCGTGATGTGCCCCGCAACCCCCTCGTCGAACCCGAACCGGCCGAACAGACGAAACGACGCCGCCAGCCGTTCGAGCAGATGGCGGCGCTGATCGGCGACATCGTCGAAGGTCGGTGGGCCCATCCGGGTGGCAAATCCACCACCGGCGAAGGTCTCGATCGTGCTGGGGACATCGGTGGCGGTCATGGGCAGAGCTTACGCGACCACCGGCCCCCCGCCGAATCTCATGCGGTTTCGCTGATCTGACCCGACAGATCGAACTGCTCGATCGCGTCGTCGCGGAGCTTGAACTTCTGGATCTTGCCGGTCACGGTCATGGGGAACTCGGTGGTGACCGCGACGTAGCGCGGCACCTTGTAGTGGGCGATGCGTCCCTGGCAGAACTCGCGCACCTCGTCCACCGAGATCGGGCCGCCGTCCTCGGTCTGGATCCAGGCCATGATCTCCTCGCCGTACTTGGCGTCGGGCACACCGACCACCTGCACGTCGCGGATCCGGGGGTGGGAGTACAGGAACTCCTCGACCTCCCGGGGGTAGACGTTCTCGCCACCCCGGATGATCATGTCCTTGATCCGCCCGACGATGTTGACGTAGCCGTCGTCGTCCATCACGGCCAGATCCCCGGTGTGCATCCAGCCGTCGGCATCGATGGCCTCCGCGGTGCGATCGGGATCGTTCCAGTAGCCGATCATCACCGAATAGCCGCGGGTGCAGAACTCGCCCGAGGTGTTGCGGGGCACGGTGTCGCCGGTCGTCGGGTCGACGACCTTGATCTCGACGTGGGGTTGGACCCGGCCCACGGTGCCGACCCGTTTGTCGATGGGGTCATCGGTGGCGGTCTGGGTACTGACCGGCGAGGTCTCGGTCATGCCGTACGCAATCGTCACCTCGTCCATGTGCATCCGATCGATGCACTGCTTCATCACCTCGATCGGACAGGGCGAACCGGCCATGATCCCGGTTCGCAGAGACGACAGGTCGTAGGAGTCGAACGACGGTTCGGCCAGTTGGGCGATGAACATGGTCGGCACGCCGTAGAGACTGGTGCAGCGCTCGTCGGCGACGGCCTCGAGCGTGGCGATCGGTTCGAACGCCGCCGCCGGCACCACGATGGTCGCCCCGTGGGTGGTGCAACCGAGCGTGCCCATGACCATCCCGAAACAGTGGTAGAAGGGCACGGGCACGCAGACCCGGTCCTCATGGGTGTAGTCGCAGGCCTCGGCGACGAAGAACGCGTTGTTCAAGATGTTGGCGTGGCTGAGCGTCGCCCCCTTCGGGAACCCGGTGGTGCCCGAGGTGTACTGGATGTTGATCGGGTCGTCGGCCTCGAGTGTTGCCTCGACCGCCTCGACGTCGGCGGCGGACCGCTGCCCGGCCAACGCCAACAGGTCGGTCCAGTCGGCGGTGCCGAGGAAGATCACGTGCTCGAGATCGGGAAGGTCGGGCCGGACCTCGGCCACCATGGACACGTAGTCGCTGGTCTTGAAATCGGTTGCTGCGACGAGGCCGCGGCAACCCGACTGACGCAGCGCATACGACACCTCGTGGGTGCGGTAGGCCGGGTTGATGTTGACCAGGATCACGCCGAGGCGGGCCGTTGCGAACTGGGTGAGGATCCACTCGGCGACGTTCGGAGCCCAGATCCCGATCCGGTCCCCCTTGGCGAAGCCCTTGGCCAGCAGCGCCCGAGCCAACTCGTCGACGGCGGCCCACAGTTCGTCGTAGGTGTGGCGCACGTCCTGATGGCGCACCACCAGGGCCTCCCGATCGCCGAAGCGTGCGACGGTGCGACGCAGGTCGTCGCCGATGGTCGTGGTGAGCAGCGGTGGTTCGGTGGCACCGCTGGTGTGGCTGAGCGAGGCGTTGCTGATGTTCATCTCCGACACACTAGTGAAGCGCTCGCCATCGGGCCGCCCGGTACGGTGCCACCCGATGAGCGGCGCCGAAACTCCCGAAGCAACGGTCGGCGCGGCCGCTGTACTGCGGGGCCTGGCCCTGCCGATCTACGTCCCGGCCGTGGTGGTGCAGACCGGCACCGCCATGTTGCTCCTCATGTTGCCGCTCTACCTGCGGGACATCCAGCTGTCCTACAGCCGGGTGTCGGTCGTCCTGGTCGCGGCCGGGATCGGCGCCATGCTCTCGCAGATCCCCTTCGGCCAGGTGCTCGGTCGCCGGTCCGAGACGAGCGTGATGGCCGCCTCGGTGCTCCTGATGGGCGTGACCAGCGGCCTGTTCGGATGGATCGAGGTGACGGCGCTCCTGGTGGGATTGCAGCTGTTCTGGGGCGCGGGATCCACCGGCTGGCTGCTGTCCCGCCAGACACTGATGACCCGGGCCGCGCCGCCGCACGTCCGGGGTCGTGCGATGTCGCTGTTCGGCGGCACGACCCGACTGAGTTTCTTCATCGGACCGGTCGTCGGCGGCGTCATCGTCGACCGGTTCGGATTCCGGTCCGGGTTCATGATCGCCGCCGGGGTCACCCTGGCCGGACTGTTCCCGCTCGCCATCGGCCGTCGCCACGACCGGAGCCGCACTCCCCCATCGGCCCCATCGACACAACCGATGACCCGCCCGCTCCGTACGGTCGCCGATCACTGGCGGATCCTGCTCCCGGTCGGCCTGGCCCAGGTGTTGATCATCGCCGTTCGGCAGGGGCGGAACCTCGTCATTCCCCTCATCGGCGACTCACTCGGTCTCGACCCGGGAGACATCGGCCTGTTGGTCGGCATCGGGACCTTCACCGACTTCGCCCTCTTCCCCCTCGCCGGGTACACGATGGATCGATTCGGGCGGCTGGCCGCCATCGTTCCGGCCTTCTCGCTCGTCGGGCTCGGCCTCGTCTGGTTGGCGTCGGTCGACACCTACACCGGGGTCGCCGGCGCGGTTGCGTTGATCGGCGTCGGCAACAGCTTCGGGTCGGGCACGATGCTCACCCTGTCGGGCGATGTCGCCCCGACCGAGGCCACCAGTCAGTTCCTCGGTGTCCTGGGCATGATCCGCGACGGCGGCCGCATCCTCGGACCGATCGTCGTCGGCGCCATGGCCGATGCGGTGGGCCTCGGGGCCGCCGCACTGACCTTGGGGATCGGGGCGTTCGTCGCCGTCGCCATCTTCGTCTTCGCCGTCGGGGAGACTGCCGAACACGTCACGGCCAGGGCGGCGTCCGAGGCCTGACCGCGGCCGGGCACCTCGCCACCACCGATCGCGTGTGCGAGCGTCGATCGCCCGGGCCTCGAACGGGTCGACCTGCTAGACACCGGCGGTGCCCTTCTGCGAACTCGGCGATCTCGACGTCTACCACGAACTGCACGGCGACCCGACGGGTCCGCCGATCCTGATGATCAGCGGCACGGGCAACGACCTGCGCCGTTCCGTTCCGGCCCGATCCCCGATCAACGAGGTGGGTACCACCTGCCACTACGACCAGCGGGGTCTCGGACAGACGTCGAAACCGCCCGGCCCCTACACGATGGCGCAGTACGCCGACGATGCCGCGGCGCTCATCACATGGCTCGGATGGGAACGCTGTCATGTCGTCGGAACCAGTTTCGGGGGCATGGTGGCGTTGAATCTCGTGCTCCGGCACCCGGAGCTGGTCGATCGTCTGGTGCTCAACTGCACCTCGCCCGGCGGGACCTTCGCTTCGTTCCCGCTCGACACCCTCGCCTCGCTCGACGTCGACGAACGCATCGCCCGGTCGATGGCCCTCAACGACGAGCGTTACGACCCCGATGCCCGGCCGCCGATACCCGGGCTCTCGCCGGGATTCTTCGATGCCTGGGTCGCAGGTTCCCGGATCGAGCGCACCGGCGACGACCTCGTCGGCCATCGCAACCAGCTCGACGCCCGGTCCGGCCACGATGTCGACGAACTCCTGCCGACGATCACGTCGCCCACGCTCGTCTGCGCCGGCCGATACGACGGGATCGCCCCGTTGGCCAACTCCGAGCGCATGGCCGAGCGCATTCCCGACGCGTCGTTACGGGTGTTCGACGGCGGACACCTGTTCCTCATCCAGGATCCGTCCGCCTACCGGGCAATCAGCCAATTCCTGCAGGGCTGATCATCGCGGATCGACGCCGGCGCCCGACCTCGAACGCCGCCGACACGCCTGAGCCCCTCACCAGGTGTCGATCATCGGCCGTTTCTTGCCGCTGCGGAGCGGGGTCGGACCGGCCGAGGCCAGCGTGGTTGCGATGATCCGGCGGGAATCGGCCGGATCGATCACATCGTCGATCTCGTGGTGGTCGGCCATGCTCACACCCTTGCCGACCTCGTACATGCGGGCCACGCGTTCCTCGTAGGCCGCCGTGCGTTCCGCCGGATCCTCGATGGCCGCCAGCTCGTTCCGGTAGCCCAGCTTCACCGCACCCTCGAGCCCCATGCCCCCGAACTCCGAGGTCGGCCAGCCGACGGTCATGATCGGCGCCTTGAACCCACCGCCGGCCATCGCCTGGGCACCGAGGCCGTAACCCTTGCGCAGCACGATGGTGGTGAACGGCACCGTGAGGCTGGCCCCGGTCACGAACATCCGCGAGGCGTGGCGCACCAGTGCCGCCTTCTCGACCTCGGGACCGACCATGATCCCCGGCGTGTCGCAGAGGAACACGATCGGGAGGTCGTGGGCATCGCACAACTGCATGAACCGGGACGCCTTGTCGGCTCCGTCGGGGTCGATGGCACCGGCCAGATGGGTCGGGTTGTTGGCGATGACCCCGACCGGTCGGCCCTCGATGCGAGCCAACGAGGTGATCATCCCGACGCCGAAGTCTCGTCGGAGTTCGAGAACCGAGTCGGTGTCGAACATGAGCGTCGATGACCTCGCGCACGTCGTAGATGCGGAGCCGGTTCTCGGGGATCACGTGTCGCAGGCGGCGCTGATCGGCGCACTCCCAGTCCGCGAACGCGCCCTGGAAGTACGACAGGTACTGCTTGGCCGTGGAAACCGCCGCCGCCTCGTCGTCGACGAGGACGTCGATGACACCGTTACGGCTCTGCACCTCGGTCGGGCCGATCTCACTGGGGTGGAACACGCCCAGCCCCCCACCCTCGATCATGGCCGGACCACCCATCCCGATGTTGGAGTCGCGGGTGGCGATGACGACGTCGGAACAACCGAGCAGCGCCGCATTGCCGGCGAAGCAGTAGCCCCGGTTGATGGCCACCGTCGGCACGAGGCCCGACAGACCGGCCCACAGGCCGAACGCGAGGCAGTCGAGCCCGGCGACGCCGGTGCCGTCGGTGTCACCGGGCCGGCCGCCGCCGCCCTCGGTGAACAGCACGAACGGCAGGCGCAATCGGGTTGCGGTCTCGAACAGGCGGTCCTTCTTCGCGTGGTTCATGGTGCCCTGGGTCCCCGCCAGCACCATGTAGTCGTAGGACGCGACCGCACAACTGGCCTCGTGGCCGGGGAACCGTTCGCCGTTGATCCGGGCGAGGCCGCCGACCAGGCCGTCGGCCGGGGTCCTGGCGATGAGTTCGTCGACCGGACGCCGCCGACGTTGGGCGGCGATGACGAGCGCCCCGTATTCGACGAACGACCCATCGTCGACCAGGTCGGAGACGTTCTCGCGGGCCGTGCGTCCGCCTCGCTCGTGCCGACGGTTCACGGCGTCGGCCCGACGATCGTCGAGACCGATCCGGTGACGCTCGATCACCTCGGCCAGGTCCGGTCGGATCCGGTCGAGGTCGATCACGTCCTCGGCCGCCGAGTCGGCACCGCCGATGTCGCTCTCTTCGATCACGGCGAGTGGGTGATGCTCGAACACGGCGTCACCGACGGCCACCGACACCTGTCGGACGATCCCCGACACCTGGGCCGTGACGACGTGCTCCATCTTCATGGCTTCCATCACCAAGACCGGCTCGCCGGCCCGCACCGCGCTCGCCGACGTCGACCGCCAACGCCACGATCGTGCCCTGGAGTGGGGCCGCAACGCAGGCCAGACCGTCGGCCAGGGGCGTCGGCGACTGCCCCGACGCCGTCGCCCGTTCGGTACGGCCCAGGGCCAACACGGCCAGCGGATCATCGCTCGCGAGCCGCCGGCCGGCCAGCCCGCTGCCGGTCTGGTCCGGATCGGACGTCGGATCGGCGAGCGCGTCTGCCGCGGTGATCACCTCGGCGGCGAGCGAGTCGACCGAACGGGTCGTGACCGCGTTGGCCGCCACCTCGGGACGCTCGAGCAGGGCTCGCAGGAAGTCACGGTTGGTTGCGACCCCGTCGATGCCGAAGTCGGCCAGGGCCCGTTGCATCCGGCGCAGCGCCTCGGGATGACCCGCCGGGTGATGGACGATGACCTTGGCCAGGAGCGAGTCGTAGGCCGGCGCCGTGGTGTACCCGACCCGCCCGTGGGTCTCGGTGCGGATGCCGAGACCCGATGGCGGGTCGAATGCCGTCAGGGTCCCCCCGGTCGGCTTGGCCGAACCGTCGGCCACCATGGTCTCGGTGTTGATCCGGACCTGGATGGCCTGCCCTCGGGGCGCGATGGTCTCGGGCAAGCCGACGTCGGCCAACGTTCGCCCGGACGCCAACAGGATCTGGGTCTGCACCAGGTCGACACCGGTCACCTCCTCGGTGACGGTGTGCTCGACCTGCAACCGGGGATTGGCCTCGATGAAGAACCACGAGTCGGAATCGGCGTCGACCAGGAACTCGAACGTACCCAGGCTCCGGTACTCGAGGCGCTCGGCCATCGTGACGGCGGCCGCGGACAGCGCAGAACGGATCCGAGGATCGAGCCCGGGTGCCGGGGCCAGCTCGACCAGCTTCTGGTGGCGACGTTGGAGCGTGCATTCGCGCTCGCCCAGGTGCACGACCCGACCGTGATGGTCGCCAACGATCTGCACTTCGACGTGACGGGCCCGTGGCACCAGCTGCTCGGCGTAGATGTCGCCGCGACCGAAGGCCGCCGATGCTTCCGACCGACAACGCTCCAGGGCCTCGGCGATCTCGGATCGGTGACCGATCACGCGCATCCCCCGACCGCCGCCACCGCCGACGGCCTTGAGGATGATCGAGCCGGGGTCGCCCAGTCCGTCGAGGAACGATTCGGCCATGGCGGCGTCGGTCAGGATTCCGGTGCCGGCCAGGACCGGGATCCCGCACGCGGTGGCCAGGTCACGGGCCGCAGACTTGTCGCCGAGCGCGTCGAGAATGTCGGGACCGGGGCCGATGAAGACGAGACCGGCGGCCTCGCAGGCCCGAGCGAGGTCGGCGTTCTCGCTGAGGAACCCGTAGCCGGGGTGGATGGCATCACATCCGGTCTCGAGCGCAACCGACACCATCTGGTCGATGTCGAGATAGGCCGCCGCCCCACGCCCCGGGAGCGCGACCGCACGATCACCGCGCCGGCGATGGGTGGACTCGACGTCGTCGGCGGCGTAGACCGCGACCGATCCGATCCCGAGCTCACCGACCGCTCGCAGGATACGGCAGGCGATCTCACCGCGGTTGGCTACGAGGACGGAGGTGAAGGTCACCGGCGGAGTTTGGCAACCGAGCCGCGCCCCGGCAAATGAGGCCGACCCCGATGCCACGCAACCCGAACGCGAAGACGGGTGGTCACTGGGGGAGGGAATCCCAGCGACCACCCGAAGCCAATGTTATCGCACGGTTGTCGCCGGCTACCTCCACGGGAGGGTCAAGAATCGCCGCCCGGGCGACGTGCCTGGTGCCGAGCGGTTCGAAACAGCACGAGGTAGTAGCCCCCGAGAACAGCGGCGGCACCGAAACGCACGAGGGTGGCCGTCAGGTCTCCGTCGGCCACGGCCCGGCCCGTGGCCCACGCACCGACCAGCGCCGACCCGATGGTCGCCACGAGCGCCACGATCGAGGTCAGGCCCCAGTGGGACAGTTTCGGCACGTCGTTCCTCCCCGGGGCAATCGTTCGGTCACTCGCCCAGCCACTCGTCGGCCACCCTAGGTGAGACATCGACACCGCCAGTAGTGGAAGGTTGCCCGGTCCCGGGAGCGGAATCACCCGCCCCGGTGGATCCCGAACCGGCATCGAGCGACCGATCCCGGTCCCGGCCCCGCGGCGAAGTCCCACCACGACCTCACCCACGACCTCACCCACGACCTCACCCACGACCCTCACCCACGACCATCCCCCCTCGCCCATGGGGCACCCGACAGCGGGCGACAGTACAATCCGACCATGCGATTCGCCGTGTTCGCCATCGATCGCCCCGACAGCCTCGAGCTGCGCCTCGCCACCCGGGCGGCCCACCTCGACTACCTGTCGCAGTTCGACACGCCGGTGGCCGGGCCGTTGCTCGACGACGACGGCAACATGTGCGGCTCGATGGTGTTCTACGACGCTCCGTCGAAGTCCGCGGTCGAACAGATCGTCGACGCCGACCCCTACAACCGGGCCGGCCTGTTCGAATCGATCACGATCCGCGAGTTCAAGACCGTGGCGTGGCCGGCATGATCGACCTCACCCAAACTCTCCATTGGAACGACACCGACGTCGAGGTCCACAAGGTCGTCGTCGGCCCGTACGACAACAACGTGTTCGTCGTGCGCTGTCGCCACACCGGCGACGCCGTCCTGCTCGACGCGGCCAACGAGCACGACCTCCTACTCGAACTGGCCCGTGGACTGGGCGTGCGAACCATCCTCGAGACCCACGGACACTGGGATCACATCCAGGCCGTCCCGGCGATCCGCGACGCCGGGTTCGAGGTCGGGGTGACGGCCGCCGACGCCGACATGCTTCCGAGCTACGACTACATCCTCGACGACGACACCATGATCGAGGTCGGCCGATCCCGGCTGCACACCATCATCACCCCGGGCCACACGCCGGGATCGATCTGCTTCAAACTGGTCGACAAGCCGCTGCTGTTCACCGGTGACACGCTCTTTCCCGGGGGCCCGGGCAACACCGAGGGCGACGCCGGCCGCTTCGCCCAGATCCTGGAATCGATCGACCGTCGCCTCTTCCCGTATGCCGCCGACACGATCATCCTCCCCGGCCATGGCGACGACTCGACGCTCGGTGCCGAGCGACCCCATTTCCAGGAGTGGGCCGATCGCGGCTGGTGAACCCGACCGATCGATCACCCGAACCGGCCGCTCACACCCCTTCCCGGATGACAGAGTTCACGTGAGGTTGGGAAAGTCTTTCACCAGGTGAATAATCGCGACATGACGACCACCGGCCGATCGACGACACCCCCGATCACCGGTCCCGTCGACACCTCGCACCCGACGTCGTCCGGCACGGCCCGAGATGCGCTGGCCATCCGCGACTTCCGCCGGATCTTCCTCGCCTCGGTCGCCTCCGGGACCGGGCGCTGGATGCAGAACGTCGCCCTCGGCGTGTTCGCCTACAAGCTCGACGGTTCGAAGAGCTTCTCGACGCTCGTGATCGGCGTCCAGTTGTTCCCCCTGTTGGCCCTGTCGTTGCTCGGCGGTTCGCTCGCCGACACCGTCGATCGGCGCAAGCTGCTCATCGCCACACAGGCCTGGCAGGCGGCCTGGGGTGTGGTCCTGGCCTGGCAGGTGTGGGACGAACAGATCAGCCAGCCGCTCCTGCTCGGGATCGTCCTGGCCATCGGCATCGGTCAGGCGCTCTACGCACCGGCCTTCTCGGCGATCGTCCCGAGCCTCGTCGGCACGGAGAACCTGTCGGCCGCGATCGCCCTCAACTCGATGATGATCAACGGCACCCGAATCCTCGGTCCGGTGCTCGGCGCCGCCTCGATCGGAGCGATCGGCATCTCGGGGATCTTCCTGGTCAACTCGGCGTCATACCTCGTCATCATCGCCGTCCTGTTCGTCACCACCATTCCCCCCGTCGTGCGCCGGCATGCACTCAGTGCCGGCGAACGCTTCTTCGGTGGATTGCGCGTGGCCCGTCGAGCCGAGCAGGTGCGTCGACCGCTGCTGGTGATGGTGACCTTCTCGCTGTGCTGCCTGCCATTCATCGGGCTACTCCCGGCGATCGCGGAGGAGAGCTGGGGCGTCGATGCCGAAGGAACGGTCTACGGGCTGATCTACGGCGTCTTCGGGTTCGGCGCGTTGGCCGGGGCCGGGGCGGTGGCAACCGTCCTGGGGCGATTCGATCGGGGCCTGGTCGTTCGATCCACCCTGGCCCTGTTCTCGATCTCCCTGGCGGTGATGTCCACGATCGATCGTCCGTCGCTCGCCTTCCCCGCCATGTTCTTCGTCGGTCTCTTCTACTTCACGATGCCGACCGTGCTGAGCACCTTTCTGCAGGAACACCTGGCCGAGGCCGTCCGAGGCCGGGTTCTGGCGCTGTGGATCGTGTCGTTCGGCGGCGTGATCTCGCTGACCAACCTGGTGTCGGGGGCCATCGCCGATGCCACGTCGATCCAGGCGGTGCTGCTGTTCGGGGCGGCGGTCGCCATGGCGTTGGCAGTGTTCGTGCGCCTCGTGCCCGGCCCGGTCGCCGGCGAGGAACTCCTGCAGGACCATGGCTGAGATTTCCGCCCGACATCGACGATTTCTCGCCGCCGGACATTTCTCCTACGCAGATAGTGCAATTACAATGGAGCCATGTCTGACGCCCCCGCCGTACCCCTGTTCGAGATCGACGACCTCCACGTGTCGACCGTGCCCGAGGGCAACGAGGTACCGACCGAGATCCTGAAGGGGGTCTCGTTGGTGGTCAACGAAGGCGAGGTCCACGCGCTGATGGGCCCGAACGGGTCGGGCAAGTCGACCCTCGCCACCGCGCTGATGGGCTCCCCCGAATACCAGGTCACCTCGGGCAGCATCCGATTCCGAGGCGACGACATCACCGATTGGGACACCGATGTCCGGGCCAAGGCCGGGATCTTCCTGGCCTTCCAGTACCCGCAGGAGATCAGCGGCGTCAGCGTGCTCAACTTCCTGCGTCAGGCGCTGAGCGCCCGCAAGAGCATCGAGATGAGCGTGCTCGAGCTCCGCCTCTCGCTCATGGAGTGGATGGCTCGGCTCGACATGGACGACTCGTTCCTCAACCGATACGTCAACGAGGGATTCTCCGGCGGCGAGAAGAAACGCAACGAGATCCTGCAGATGGCGATCCTCGAGCCCGAGATGGCCATCCTCGACGAGACCGACTCCGGTCTCGACATCGATGCACTGCGGGTGGTCGCGACCGGGGTTCAGGAAGTCCGCAAGGAGCGCCCCACCCTGGGTACCCTGGCCATCACGCATTACCAGCGACTGCTCGACCACCTGCAACCCGACGTCGTGCACGTGCTGATCGACGGCCGCATCGTGGCCACCGGTGGGCCCGAGCTGGCGCACAAACTCGAAACCGACGGTTACGAAAGCTTCCGATGACCAAGTCACCAGTGTCTCCCGCCGGAACCGAACCGGTTCGTGGTGCGAGTCCGTGTTTGGATGTGGCAGCGATCCGGGCCGACTTCCCGATCCTCAACCAGCGCCAGGACGGCAAGCGACTGGTCTTCCTCGATTCGGGCGCCTCGTCGCAGCGCCCCGTCCAGGTCATCGATGCCATGAGCGAGCTCTACCGCACGAGCTACGCCAACGTGCACCGGGGTGTCTACCGGTTGGCCGAACGAGCGACGAGCGCCTACGAAGGGGCCCGTTCCACTGTCGCCCGTTTCATCGGCGCCCAGCCCGGCGAGGTCGTGTTCACCAAGAACGCCACCGAGGCCATCAACCTGGTCGCCCGTTCCTGGGGCGGGGCGAACCTGGGCCCGGGCGACGCCGTGGTCCTGACCCTGTTGGAACACCACGCCAACATCGTGCCCTGGCAGATGCTCGCGGCCGAGAAGGGGTTCGAGATCCGCTGGATCGGTCTGACCGACGACGGCCGGCTCGACCTGTCCAACCTCGATCTGTTGCTCGACGGCGCCAAGCTCTTGTCGTTCACCGCCATGTCGAACGTGCTGGGCACGCTCACCCCGGTCCGGATGCTCACCGACGCCGCCCATGCCGCCGGTGCGCTCACGCTGATCGACGCCTGCCAGTCGGTGCCGCACATGCCAACCGACGTCGTCGCGATGGGGGCCGACTTCGTGACCTTCTCGGGTCACAAGATGCTCGGCCCGACCGGCATCGGGGTGCTGTGGGCCCGGGCCGAGCTCCTCGATGCCATGCCGCCCTTCCTCGGTGGCGGCGGCATGATCCTCAACGTCACCACCGACGGGTTCGTCGCCGACACCGGACCGGGCAAGTTCGAGGCCGGCACCCCGCCGATCGCCGAAGCCGTCGGCCTGGCCGCCGCCATCGAGTACCTCGACCGGCTTGGCATGGACGCCGTTCGCCGCCACGAGGTCGAACTCACCGCCTACGCCCTGCGCACACTCGCGGAGCGTCTGGGCGACGACCTCACCATTCCCGGCCCATCCGAACCGGCCGAGCGGGGCGGCGTTCTCAGCCTGACCCTGCGTGACGTCCACGCCCACGACGTGTCGCAGGTGCTCGACGAGCACGCCGTCTGCGTCCGTCCGGGGCATCATTGCGCCAAGCCGCTCATGAAACACCTCGGCGTGGCCGCGACGGCACGTGCCAGCCTCTACCTCTACAACGACACCGACGACATCGACGCCCTGGCCGACTCCCTCGTGGCCGCCCGGGACTTCTTTGCCCTCTAGCTCGACTCGAGCAAGGAGACCCCCCATGTCCGGACTCGAAGACCTCTATCGCGAGATCATCCTCGACCACTACCGCTCACCCCGGAACAAGGGTGAGCTGCCATCCCCTCCGGCCCACCGGGTCGAGGGCTTCAATCCGCTGTGCGGCGACGAGATCGTCCTCTACGTCGACATCGACGACGACGGTGTGATCTGCGACATCAAGATCGGTGGGCAGGGATGTTCGATCTCGCAGTCGGCTGCCTCGATGATGTCGGCCGCCGTCAAGGGCAAGACCGTCGCCGAGGCCCGGCGACTGACCAGCGCATTCAAGTCGACGATGTCGATCCACGAGACCGAGATCGGGGGCGATGGCACCGAGGCCGAGGCCGAACCGGTGCTCAGCGACGACGTCAAGCTCGGCGACCTCGAGGCCCTCAAGGGTGTCGTCAAGTTCCCGGCCCGGATCAAGTGCGCCACCCTGTCGTTCAACACCTTGACCCAGGCGCTCGACGAGGCCGAGACTGCCGACGCAGGATGACGGCGTGAACAACCCCCGGACCGACCACGACCCGGCCTCCGTCGAGGAGCCGACCACCATCGACACGCCACCGACCCGGCGACCCACGCCGATCGACCGGGCCCTGCTGTCGGTTGGCGACGGAATCGGCAACCTGATCCTGGTTCGTCATGGCCAACAGCAGTGGCCCGACCCGACATCGTCGGTCTCGGGCGACTGGGTCGATCCGCCGCTGTCCGAGGTCGGTCGGGCCCAGGCCGAATGCGTCGCCGATCACCTGGCCGATGAGCCGGTCGTCGCGGTCTACAGTTCGCACCTGAAGCGGGCCCACGACACGGGTCGGGCCGTTGCGGTGCGCCACGGCCTCGAGGTCGAGGTCATGCCGACACTCGAGGAGATCCACATCTTTCGCGATCTCCCTCAGGATCGACAGGCCATCGAGACGCTCGGCGAGAAGGCCATGCTGGGAATCGGCGAGCGGTTCGTCCAGACCCAGAAATGGGACTCCTATCCGGCCACCGAGTCATCCCACGGTTTCCGGCGCCGGATCAGCCTCGCCGTCGAATCAGCCGTCGCCAGCCATCCCGGGGGCACGGTCGTCGTTGCCTGTCACGGGGGCGTCATCAACGCCTACCTGGCCGAGATCCTGGGCACCACAGCCGACATGTTCTACCGACCAGTCCATGCGTCGGTCCATCGCCTTCGCTTCGGCGACGGGCGACGAGTGGTGCACGTCCTCAACGAGCACCACTACCTCGCCGCCGCCGGGCTCGTGACCCACTGACCAGGCGAACCGATCAGGCGGGCGAACCCTCAGGCGAAGGGGTCGGCAAAGGGATCGGCGACCGGTCCCGACCCGGCGGCAACGGGCTCCTCGGCGTAGCCGGCGTAACCGGTGTTCTCCAGTTCGTCGGCCAGCTCCGGTCCACCCGAGGCGAGGATCTGGCCCTTGGCGAGCACGTGGACGTGGTCGGGCCGTAGTTCTTGGAGCAACCGGCTGTAGTGGGTGATGACGAGCACACCCAGCCGACCCTCCTCGGTCATGGCCTCGACTCGGCGGGACACGTCACGGAGGGCGTCGACGTCGAGTCCCGAGTCGAGCTCGTCGAGCACGGCGATCTTGGCCGCCAACACACCGAGCTGGAGGGTCTCGTTCCGCTTCTTCTCGCCCCCCGACAGATCGACGTTGAGCGGCCGGGTCAGCAGCTTGGGATCGAAGCCGATTCGTTCGGCCTCGGACAGGATGAGGGCGTCGAGGTCGACATCGTCGCGATCCGACGCCGCGAACGACGCGGCGAAGAGGTCACGGAGCGACACGCCGGGTACTTCGGTCGGATACTGCATGCCGAGGAACAGCCCGGCCTGCGCCCGTTGCCAGGTGGGCATGGCCAGCAGATCGACTCCGTCGAGCGTGACGGTGCCGCCGCTGACCTCGTAGCCGGGCTTGCCCAGCAGGACATGGGCCAGCGTCGACTTGCCGGCACCATTCGGCCCCATGACCGCATGGACTTCACCCGACCGCACGGTGAGATCGATACCACGAAGGATTTCGTTGCCGGCCACGGTGGCCCGCAGGCCCTTGATCACGAGTTCGCTCATCGGTTCTTCACTTCCGGTTCGGGGTTGGTCGACGTGGGTCGGGAGATCGCCCGGATCGCCGGGCCGTTCACGCCACGGTCGTTCACCGCACGGTTCTTCACGGCACGGTTGTTCACGGCACGGTTGTTCACGGCACGGTTGCTTCACGGCACGGTTCTTCACGGCACGGTTCTTCACGGCACGGTCACGATCACGTCGCCGTCGACGATCTCGACGTCGTAGGTCGGCACGGGCCTGGTGGCCGGCAGGCACTCGGGCTCGCCGCTGGCGAGCGAGAAGGCGGCGCCGTGCTTGGGGCACTCCAGGGTTCGTTCCCCGGGATCGACCTCCCCCTCGGAGAGTGAGAAATCGGCGTGTGAGCAGCGATCGCCGATCACGAACACGTCATGATCGAGACGGACCACGGCGAGCCGCCGGTCGCCGACGTCGAAGCGTCGGGCCGTCTCGGGGACGAGGTCATCGAGGGCGCAGAGACGCACCCGGGTCGTCTCGGTCATGCCGACGCCCCCGCGGGCGCGGGCATCGAGCTTGGCTTCGATCAGCGCTCGGACCTCGGACTGCACCGCAGCGGAACGGAATCGGCCGAGGACCTCGGCGAAGAACCCGGCAACCACCAGGCGGTCGGCGGCACCGGGCGGCACGCCTCGGGCGTGCAGGTAGAACAGCTGGTCGACGTCGATGGGGCTCACCGTGGAGGCGTGGCTGCAACGCACGTCGTTGTTCTCGATCTCGAGATTCGGCACCGACCAGGCCCAGGCGTCTTCGCTGAGCTTGATGTTCCGGTTGGTCTGGTGGGCGTTGGAGCCGGCCCCCTCTTCGTGGATGTGGATCATGCCGGTGTAGATCGAGCTGCCGTGGTCGTCGGAGGCGCCCTTGAACAACAGGTCGCTGGTGGTCTTCGGGGCCCGATGGTGCTGGTAGGTACGGAAGTCGAGCGTCTGATCGCCGTCGGCGTAGTAGACCGCGGCGAGATCACCGTGGGCACCCGTTCCGGCGAGGTCGGTGTCGGTACGGACCCGACTGTAGGAACCGCCGAAGGCGGCAACCGCAGTCCGGGACGTGGCCTGGTCGGCGACCGTGGTGTGGATTCGGGACAGGTTCCAGGTCTCGCGACCCAGCTCCTGGAGGGTGAAGTACTCGACGGTCGAGGCCGATCCGACCGAGATCTCGGTCCGACCGATCGATACTGCCGCCCCATCGGACGAGGTCTGCCGCTCGATCACCGTCGTCATCGTCGAAGCGCCGGCCTCGATCACGATGTGGGGGAACGCGACGATGCCGGTGCCGCCGAGGTGATTGTGCACCACGATCGGCGCATCGACGAAGAGCCCGTCGGGGACCACGATCCGCACCGGATCGGGAGCGAAGGCGAGGTGGAGGACGTCGAGCTTGGTGTCCTCGGCCGTCGGTTCCGGCCGCTCGACGGCCAGGTTGCCGACCTGGAGACCCTTCGAGGCCCACCGCTGATCGAGTTGGATCTCGGCGACGTGCCCGTCGATGATCACGACCGTCGCCGCCGCCTCGTGGTCGATCGGGGTGGCGCGATCGGGGCCGGGTCCGACCGGTTGCGACACCTGCGGCACGAACTCGGCGAGGTCGAGCTCGCCGACGGGGCTGTACCGCCACTCCTCGGTCTCGGGCGAGGGCATCGCCATCGGCGCCGCCCAGGCAGCAGCCCGTCGACGCCGATCGGCGTCGGGCATGGCGGTGGTGGCATCGGGAGAGAAACGCTCGTTCACGGGAATTAACACTATCGGCTTAGGAGAAATGGTTGCGACCCCGGGGACGGCATTTCGCGCCGGCAAGCCCTCCCGCGCTGGCGATCGTGCACCACCACCGGTCCGCGAGCGTCTTCCCGGACGGTCAGCCCCGTTTGAAGGGCCAGAGTCGCTTCCAGAACCGTCCCTGCTCGGCTTCCCGACGTTTCCGGTCGATGGCTTCGAACTCGGCCCGGAGGTCGGGGGCGACCTGATTCACGATGTCCTCGGCCTCGTCGAGCAGGGCGCCCACGGACGGGTCTTCGCCCACGCTCTCCGGAGCCGGCGGCGTTGCCGGGGTGACGAGCGAGCCGTGGCGCCAGTTCACGTCGGCCAGACGCGGTTCGAATCCGGGGCAGTCGTCGGGACACCGCCAGGGCGCCTCGGGAGCGAGGTCGATGGCGCACTTGCGAACGGTGTCGCCACTCGGATAGGTCCGACTCTGGAAATGCTTGCAGTTCTGCCGCATCGACATGGTGCCATTGTGCCAAACCGGATCGGGGCGCCCACCGCACCCCCTTTCCCTGGCCCGGGCGGTCGTGCGTGCAAGACCCTACGCTGACCCGATGGCCACCCCTCACCTTCGCGCCGAAGCCGGCGACTATGCCCCGACCGTCCTCATGCCCGGTGACCCGCTGCGGGCGAAGTACATCGCCGAGCACTTCCTCGACGAACCCCGATTGGTGAGCGACGTCCGCAACATGCTCGGCTACACCGGCAGCTACCGGGGAAAACCGGTCTCGGTGCAGGGCTCGGGCATGGGTGTTCCATCCATCCAGATCTACGCCACCGAACTCATTCGATTCTTCGACGTCACGTCGATCATCCGCGTCGGGTCCTGCGGGGCCCTGGCCGATTCACTCCGGCTCGGCGACGTGGTGATGGGCCTCGGCGCCGGCACCGATTCGACCGTCAACCGCGTGCGACTCGAGGGGCGCGACTTCGCCGCCGTTGCCGACTGGACACTGCTGTCGAACGCGGTCGCCAGTGCGGAACGACTCGGTCTGCGAACCGCCGTCGGAACGATCTTCACCTCGGACTTCTTCTACGACCCCGGCGACGGCACGTTCGACCTGCTCGCCCGATACGGATTCCTGGCCGTCGAGATGGAGGCAGCCGGCCTCTACGGCGTGGCCGCCGAGCACGGCGTTGCGGCGCTCGCCATCTGCACCGTGAGCGACCACATTCCCCGAGGCGAAGCCATGTCGGTCGAGGAACGCCAGACGTCGTTCGACGACATGATCCGCTGCACGCTGGAGTCGCTCTGAGCCGACGCCTTTCTGTCGCCCACCGATCCCGCGCCGGAAACGACGGAGCAGCCCAGGTCGACAACGGAGCAGGAACCTGCACCATCTCGCGACTCCGAGGCCGTTCGAGACGTCGGATACGATGTGTCACCGAACCGTGGGCTCGGCAACGGTGAGCCCGCCCTCAACGCATCGATTCGTCGGGAACGACAACGGAAGGAACCACATCATGGGAATGTTCGACAAGGCCAAGGATGCGCTCGACAAGGTCGACGAGCTGGCCGACGAGCACGCCGACAAGCTGCCCGGCGACCTCGGCGACAAGGCCAAGGAAGCGATCGACAAGGTTGACGAGCTGGTCGACAAGATCCCGGGCCAGAAGGACTGACCTGAATCGCACGACCTCCCCGAACGTCCGAAGCGACGACGTGGCGACGTCCTCGACGGCATGGGGAAGGGGTGGGGAGTCGGTGAAGGGGTGGGACGGGCCGAGGCTCGGTCCCTGGGCGGCAATGAACCGCGCCGGACGCGAAACGGGCCTTCCCCTCGTGGGGAAGGCCCGTTCTGCGTGTCGTTGGGCAACGGCCCTCGTTGGATTGCGGCCCTCGTTGGATTGCCGGCCCCTACTCGATGACTGCCGGGATCGGCATCAGCCGACGGAGCCTTCCATCTGGAGCTCGATCAACCGGCTCCACTCGACGGCGTATTCCATCGGCAGCGTGCGGGTGACCGGCTCGATGAAGCCGTTGACGACCATCCCGATGGCCTGCTCCTCGGACAGACCACGAGACTTGAGGTAGAAGAGCTGCTCATCGGCCACTCGCGACACCGTGGCCTCGTGGCCGATCTGCGCGTCCTGCGAGCCGATCTCCATGTAGGGGTAGGTGTCGGAGACCGACTCGTCGTCGAGGATGAGGGCATCACACTGCACGTGCGACTTGCAGCCGTAGGCGCCGTCCTCGACCCGAACCAGCCCTCGATAGCTCGAGCGGCCGCCGTCTTTCGAAATGGACTTCGACACGATCTTCGACGTGGTCTCGGGCGCCAGGTGCACCATCTTGGCCCCGGTGTCCTGATGCTGACCGCGACCGGCATAGGCCACCGACAGCACCTCGCCCGAGGCCTTCGGGCCGGCCAACCAGACCGCCGGGTACTTCATCGTGAGTCGGCTGCCGATGTTGCCGTCGATCCATTCCATGTGGCCCTCGGCCTCGACGTAGGCCCGCTTCGTCACCAGATTGAACACGTTCGACGACCAGTTCTGGATCGTGGTGTAGGTGACGTGGGCGCTCGGCTTGACCACGATCTCGACCACGGCCGAGTGCAGGGAGTCCGACGTGTACACCGGGGCCGAACAGCCCTCGATGTAGTGCACCTTCGAGCCTTCGTCGGCGATGATCAGGGTGCGCTCGAACTGGCCCATGTTCTCGGCATTGATCCGGAAGTAGGCCTGGAGCGGCATGTCGACCTCGACGCCGGGAGGGACGTAGATGAACGAGCCGCCGGACCACACCGACGAATTGAGCGCCGAGAACTTGTTGTCGTTCGGCGGGATGATCTTGCCGAAGTACGGCTTCACGATCTCGGGGTATTCGCGCAGGGCGGTGTCCATGTCGGTGAAGAGCACACCCTGACGCTCGAGATCCTCACGATTGCGGTGGAACACGACCTCGGACTCGTACTGTGCCGTCACGCCGGCCAGGTACTTGCGCTCGGCTTCGGGGATACCCAGTTTCTCGTAGGTGTCCTTGATGGCGTCGGGGAGGTCGTCCCAGCTGTCGACCTGACCATCGGTCGGCTTGATGTAGTAGAAGATGTCGTCGAAATAGATCTCGGACATGTCCCCACCCCAGTTCGGCATGGGACGCTTCTGGAACTGGCGATAGGACTTGAGCCGGAAGTCGAGCATCCAATCGGGCTCACCCTTCATCCAGGACATCTCCTTGATGATGGCTTCGTTCAATCCCTTCTTGGGCTTGAAGACGTAGTCCTCGGCATCGCTCCATCCGAGCTTGTACCTGCCGAGATCGAGCGTGTCTGGCGTAACGGTCATCGGGCCTCCTGAATTTCTCCTACCTGGATAGTAACAAAGGTCGGCGACTCTGTGACCACCCGGTCCGGGAGTTTCGTGATGCGGCGCTTCCGCACGACCGATTCGGCGCCCGAGACCCCGCTCACGAAGGAGGTTTCGCACCGGGGGGCCACTCGACGGGGTCCGAGACCGCCTGCCTGTCCCCGGGCCGCCACGTCCACCGGCCGGCCGATCGAGGAAGTCCTGCTCGTGCTCGACGCGACGAACGCCCGCTCTTCAGCCGATCCGCCGCAACCGGGTCGGGTAGGTCCTCGCCCGTTGGAGATAGGACGCAACGCCCTGCTCGATCATGGCCGGGTCGACGGTCCCGAGTCGGATCTTCGCCGGAATCCCGAGCGCCATGGCCCCGCTCGGCACTTCGGTGTCGTTGGTGACGACGGCGTTGGAGCCGACGAGGGCCCCACTGCGGACGACCACCCGGTGTAGCACAACCGAACCATTGCCGACGAGGACACCGTCCTCGATCGTGCATCCTTCGAGGTGCACGATGTGCCCGATCACGCAGTCGTTTCCGACCGTGGTCGGCCACTCGGGGGTCGTGTGGAGCACCGAGCCGTCCTGGATGGATGTGCGGTCTCCGATGCGGATGTGGCCCTCGTCGCCGCGCAGCACGGCGCACGGCCAGATCGAGGATTCCTCGCCGATGCGCACATCACCGATGATCACGGCCTCGGGATGCACGAAGGCGGTCGACGCGATGGTGGGCTCGAGGTCGCCGAGGGCGTAGATGGGCATGGCGCTGGTTTATAGACCGCCCAGGTCTTGGATGTCCATGACCAGTGCCGACAGCGACAGCGTCACGAGCGCGGCCAGCGTGACGTAGGCGATCGGTTCGAGACGACGCACGTCGACCCGCACCGAGACGTCACGGCGAACCAGTTGGGCGAGCTTCTCGACCCCGGCGACGAGGGCGTGCGAGCCGTCGAGCGGTGGCAGCGGCACCAGGTTGATGGCCCCGATGGCACAGCTGAGGATGGCGAACCAACGAAGCGACATGGCCAGACCGTTCTCGACGACCTGTTCGGTGAGCTCGGCCTGGGAAACCGGCGACATGAAGCGGACGGGCGGCACGGACGAGCGGTCGAACACCGAACCCACGTAGCCGCCGACGTTGGTGACCCACAGCGCCAGTGCCCGACCGGTCTCGGCGATCACGTCCCAGGTCTGGACGAATCCGCCCTGCAGCGCGACCGCCGGCGACGAACCGTCGATCAATTCGGCCAGGGCGAAGGCCATCACGGCCATGCCGATGTTGACCAGGGGACCGGCCAGGATGGTCGCCAGGCGGCCGGCGTGCGAGGCGTTGCGGTAGGTGCCGGATTCCTCGATGCCCTCGGGGAGGACCGAGGTCGGTGTCATCCCCCAGATCTTCACGTAGCCGCCGAGGAAGAGGGCCTTCACCCCGTACCGACATCCGCCGAACTCGACGGCCACCACCTCGGGCCCGAAGCCCCAGAAGAATTCGGTGGGTCGCATCCCGGCCCGGCGGGCGAAGACGAGGTGCCCCAGTTCGTGGACGAACACGATCACGGCAACGAAACCCAGCAGCAACAGGCCGCTGGGAGCCCAGTACCCCAGGCACACCAGCGACAGGACCGCGGCAGTGGCCCAGAGAGGCGAGGCCGAGAACCCGACCGTTTCGGGCTGGGGGGCATCGAGTGTCTGGGTACGTTGCGAAGCAGGCGTCACCGAGGGGGCCTTCCGGAGCGGACGGGGGGACCCGGAGCCCCGGAGACCGGGACCCACGTGGTCGTTGGCCCTCATCGAAGCACGGTCTGTCGGCGATGGCACCGGGCGAGTTGACCCGTCAGGAAGCTTTGCCCACCCGATGATCAGGGACTTCTTGCAACCGGGGGACGCGACCCGGGCCGATCGACCCCCTCGTGAGGGTCGGACGATCAGAGACCGAACGTGCCGTAGCGGCCCTTGTGGAACACCATCGGTTCGGCCTCCCCGTCGATGGTGTCGAGATGCTGCACGCGCCCGACGATCAGGTTGTGGTCGCCGAGTGGAATCACCTGATCGATCCGGCAGTCGATGACGGCCTGCACGTGAGGGAGCACCGGGCATCCGGTGGACAGCGCCGGGGTCCAGGCGACGCCGCTGAACTTGTCGGGAGCCCTCGAGGCCATCACCCCGCACAGCTCGAGCGCGTCCTTGTTGAGAACGTTCACGCAGAACACCCTGGCTTCTTCGATCGCCGGTCCCGACTGCGACGAGGTACCGAGGAAGAACCCGACCAGGGGTGGATCGAGTGAGATCGAGGCGAACGAACCGATCGCCACGCCGACGGGCTCCCCGCCCGACAGGCTGGTGACCACCGTGACACCGGTGGGGAAATGGCCGAGCACTCGGCGGAATTCCGCCCCATCGATGTCGGGGTCGTTGGCCGCATGACGGGTCATCGCTTCATTCTCCACTCGGTCGTCGTCCATCGGGTCACGGTAGCGAGAGGCTCAGACCGCAACGCTGCTGCTCGAAACCAGCCGCAGACCTTCCGCCGCGGCCATCACCTCGATGTCGTCGCCGGCGTGGCGCTGGGCGACGACGACGGCCTCGGCGATCCACGCGTCGTCATGGGTCGGATCGTGATGGAACAGCACGAGTCGCTTGACGCCGCTCTGTCGGGCCACCTCGGCGGCATAGGTCACCGTCGAGTGACCCCAGTCGGCCTTCATCGCGAACTCGGCCTCGTCGTACTGGGCGTCGTGGATCAAGATGTCGGCACCGTCACAAAGCTCGAGCACGGATGGGCTGACGGTGTGAGACCCGTCGACGGGCTGCTGGTGATCGGGGATGTAGACCACCGATGCCTCGCCGTTGTCGATCCGGTATCCATTGGTCGGGCCACAGTGGGGCACCGAGGCCACCGTGACGGTCGACGATCCGCATGCGAGTCGACCGACACTCTTTTCGATGAACTCGATCTCGCACGGCAGGACGGCGAGATCGACCGGGAAGAGGGGTGGCCGGATGAACGATTCGATCTCGTGCCGGAGGTTGGACCCCGGCTGCTCGGGACCCACCAACCGGAGCTGGGCATCAGGGCGCAGGAGGGGCACGAAGAACGGGATGCCCTGGACGTGATCCCAGTGGAGGTGCGTGAGCAACGCCGTGCCACCGAAGTCGTCGCGGGTCGTGTCACATCCGGCCACCGGCGGGTCGGCGAGCATCGCTTCGCCCAGGTAGCGCAGCCCGGTACCGAGATCGAGCACGATCGGATCGTCGCCCTCGGGCCCCTTCACCAGCACACACGACGTGTTGCCGCCGATGCGTTGCGTACGATCGCATGAGCACGGTGTCGATCCCCGAACACCGAAGAACGTGACCTCTAGCATCGAATCATTTCCGGACCGTCCCCCGATCGGGATGACGCCTGAGGGGACGCCAAACGTTTCCGAAACGGTAGACCACGGTGACGATCAGGGGAAGACTCTGTGAACAAGGTCTCACTTCGGGACGTGCGGTAGGTTCACGAACCATGACCGCCGGCACTTCCCCGAAACCGCTCACCGTGCTTCCCGACGGGCTCGTCGCCTTCGTCAAACGGGACTGCCCGACCTGTGAGCTCGTGTTGCCGGCCCTCGGGCAGATCGCCGAATCGACCACGCTGTCGATCTACAGCCAGGACGACCCGAGCTTCCCGGCCGGACTGACGCCGATCGACGAAACGCTCCTCGAAGCGTCGTGGGATCACGAGATCGAGACCGTGCCCACCCTGCTCCGGGTGGTCGACGGGGTCGAGGTCGAGCGCACGGTCGGCTGGTCGAGAGTCGATTGGCAACGCATCAGCGGCATCGAGAACCTGGCGCCCGATCTTCCCGACATGCGGCCCGGGTGTGGCTCACGGTCGGTCGACCCGCTGCTGGTCGACGAATTGATGGTGCGCTTCGGTGGTTCGGTCCTTCGGTCGCGGCGTATCGAACTGGCGGCCATGGAGGACGAGATGGAGGCCGGTTTCGACCGGGGCTGGTCCGACGGACTGCCGGTGGTCCCGCCCACCGAGGCCCGGGTCCTGCGCATGCTGGCCGGGACGACCCGTGATCCCGACGACGTGGTCGCCGTGGTTCCACCCGACCTCGTCGAGGTGACCGTCGAGCAGGTGGCCGTCAATGCCGTCCTGGCCGGATGCAAACCCGAATACCTCCCGGTGGTGCTGGCAGCGGTCGAGGCAGCCTGCACCGACGCCTTCAACATCCACGGCCTCCTGGCCACGACCTATTTCTCGGGTCCGATCGCCGTCGTCAACGGTCCGATCGCCCAACAGATCGGCATGAACGCCCGCCACAACGTCCTCGGTCAGGGCAATCGGGCCAACCTCACGATCGGACGGGCACTCCAGCTCGTCATCCGCAATCTCGGCGGGGGCAGACCCGGCGGCATCGACATGGGCATGCACGGCTCGCCGAGCAAGCTCGGCCTGGCGTTCGCCGAACGCGAAGACGACTCGCCGTTCGAGCCGCTGTCGGTCGAGCGGGGCCTCGAACCCGATACCGACGCGATCACGCTCTTCGCCGGCCAGGGCCCAACGCCCATCGTCGACCAGCTGTCCCGTGATCCCGAATCGCTGGCCCGGTCGATGGCCGTTGTCCTGCGGTCGTGCCATCACCCGAAACTCGTGATCGGGATGGACGCCATGCTCGTCGTGTCGCCCGAACACGGCCGGGTCTTCGCCGAGGCCGGGTGGGACAAGGCACGGCTGCGTCGCGAGCTCGACGAGCTGCTGACCCTCGACGCCGACGACTTGATCCGGGGCGCCGGTGGCATCACCGAGGGCGTTCCCGAATCCCTGGCCGGGGCCTCGTTACCGAAGTTCCGTGACGGTGGGCTGCTCATCGTCCACGCCGGCGGTGATGCCGGGCTGTTCTCGTCGGTCCTGACCGGCTGGGTGGGCGGTCCGAAGGGAAGCGAGCCGATCACCCAGGCGATTCGGCGTTGAGGCCTCCGTCTGCCAGACTGACCGGGACTGCACAAGGGGACCCATCATGACGGACTCGAACCAGTGAGCGCCCAGACGTCGGCGGCGCCGACCCGAACCGTGCTCGACCCGACGGGCGGAAAGGTCGCCCAGGCCGTGCAATCCGCGGCCCGACTGACCACCCTCGACGGCGCCGTCGTCGGACTGCTCGACATCTCCAAGCCGCGAGGCGATCGGTTCCTCGACCAGCTCGAGCACCGGCTCGTCGAGGCCGGAGCGAGCGTGAAGCGCTACACGAAGCCGACCTTCACCAAACCGGCACCGGTCGATCTGCGTCACGAGATCGCGACCAACTGCGATGCCGTGATCGAAGCACTCGCCGATTGAGGGAGCTGCACGTCGTGCAGTGTGCACGACATCGCCGACCTCGAACGCCGAGGCGTACCCGGGGTCTTCGTTGCCAGTTCGGTGTTCGTCGACGCGGCCCGGACCCAGGGTGACGCCATCGGATTCCAGCCCGAACGTCACTTCGTCCCGCATCCGATCCAGGACCGGACCGACCTCGAGATGGCCGAAATGGCCGACGAGGCCATCGCCGCGCTGATCGCTCGCATCACCTCCCCCTGACACGGCGGGCCTGGGCCACCGGGAGGGTTACCCAGGGTCCGAGAGGTCGATCGCCCATCGCTGCGAGCGGCACGACGCGCCACGCTGGGCGGCATGACCGATCTCTCGCCCCGTCCGCAACGACGATCGGGCCACCCGGCGCCGAAACCGACGGCCGCCGCGCCCGGACGCCCGACGTCGGGCACCGGGGCTTCGCGGCGCAACCCAGCCGTTCTTCGGGGTGCGGCGGTCGTGCTCGTCATCGGCATCGCGATCTTCGGGTGGGCCGTGGCTCGGCATCGGGTCGAAGCGGCCTATGCCGACCGCGGCGTCACGACCGTCGGAACGGTCACATCGAGCGGTTCGCTCCTGGGCGGGACCGACGTCATCTTCGCCGATGGGCAAGGCGTTTTCTACCGGGTGTCGTACATCGGACTCGGCGGTCCCAAGCTCGGACCCTCGAACGGTCGGGTCCCGCTGGAGTACCTGGCCGACGATCCCCTGGTCGTCCGCTATGACACCTCCCGACTCCCGGTGGCGGGGTACTACCTGCTGGCCGCCACGGTCTTGTCGTTCGGTCTGCTGGGCCTCTACGTCGGGACCTACCACGGCGTCCCGCTCACCGCCGCGCCGAACGGTCCCACTCAGTAACGCCCACCACACCGACGCCCACCATGCGCCCCGGCTCGCCACCGCACCCCGGCTCGGAGCAGCCCGAAGGCGTCCAGTGGTTTCACGCTCGGCGACCCTCATGGCAGGCGCAGGTTCTCGCCGGCGATCTCGGCCAGGCCGTCGCGAACGACGGTCTCGGCAATCTTCGCCGCCCGGTCCGGTTGGTCCGGCCAGCCCATCACCGAGGCGAGGTCGGCACGAGCGACCGGACCCCGACGGAGCGCGTCGACCAGGCGACCACGGCCCTGACGATCCGAACCCTCGAACCGGCTCTGGCCGGTCGAGACCGCGGCCGAACCGACCGCGGGATCGGGGGCGAGGCAGCCGGCGCCGTACCACGAACACCCGTCGGCCAGCGGACACCGGTGACACCCCGGTTTGGGCCGACACACGATCGCGCCGAGTTCCATGAGCGCCTGGTTCCACGCCCAGCCCTCACCGACCGGGACGAGCGCATCGGCCAGGCGCTGGGCCCGGGCCCGGGTGAGAGAGACCCCGCCCAGTCGGGCCAGGGTCCGCCCGATGTTGGTGTCGACCACGCCGTCGTCGAGCTCGAACGCAAAGGCCCGTACGGCGCGGGCGGTGTAGGCACCGACGCCGGGCAGTGCCAGCAGCTCGCCGAGATCGTCGGGGACCGCCCCGTCGTTGCGTTCGGCGATCACGGTGGCCGCCCGATGCAGGTTGACGGCTCGACGGTTGTAGCCGAGCCCCTGCCATTCCTCGATCACCGCCGACACCGGGCCCCGGGCGCAGGCCGTTGGCGTCGGGAAGCGGCGGATGAAGCGGGGCAACCGGTCGACGACCCGACCGACCTGGGTCTGCTGCAGCATGAGCTCGGAGACCAACACCAACCACGGGTCTCTGCTGGACCGCCACGGGAGGTCGCGGCCCTGCTCGGCGAACCAGCCCAGGAGGATGGCCGGATCGAGATCGAGATCCTCGACCGGGTCGGTGTCCGCTACCGACTCGATGGTGATCAGTCGGCCCAGATCTCGTCGCCGTAGGGACGCATCCGCTTCGGCCCGGCGTCGCGCTTCCAGACCATCACCTTGCGCCTGAAGTAGCAGACCTCTTCACCTCGCTGGTTGATGCCCTTGGTCTCGACCGAGACGATGCCGCGGTCGCCCTTGGACGATTCGCGCTTGTCGAGCACCCGCGTCTCGGCGTAGATGGTGTCGCCGTGGAAGGTCGGTTTGGAGTGCTTGAGCGTCTCGACCTCGAGGTTGGCGATCGCCGCACCCGACACGTCGGGCACGCTCATCCCCAGGACCAAGGAATAGACGAGGTTCCCGACCACGACGTTCTTGCCGTGCACGGTCTCGTTCTCGGCGAACCATTGGTTGGTGTGCAGCGGGTGGTGGTTCATCGTGATCATGCAGAACAGGTGATCGTCGGCCTCGGTGATGGTCTTGCCCGGCCAGTGCTTGTAGATGTCGCCGACCTCGAAGTCTTCGAGATGGCGGCCGAAGGGACGGTCGTACACGGTCATGGTGACTCCTGGGATCGACGGGGGAACGGCGGGCGAGCGCAGGCCGTCCGCTCACGATGATGCCAGCAAAGGTGCCGGGCGCTACAACCGACGGGATGGCAACCATCCTGCACATCGGTGACCGACCACCCGATCTCGATCTGCTCGATCACGACGGCCTCCCCTGGCGTTTCGCCGACCACCGGGGCCGCCCCGTCGTGGTGATCCTCCACCGCCACTTGGCCTGACTGCCCTGTCGGGCCCATGTCGACGCCGTGCGTGTTCGACTCGCCGAAACCGACGACTTCGCCGACGCGCTCGTGGTCGTGGTGACCTTCACCCGGCCGCGGAACCTCCCGGGATACCGGCGCCGGTTCGCCGAACCGCTTCCGGTGCTGACCGACCAGGATCGTGCGCTCTACCGGATGCTCGGGCTGGGCCGTGGTTCGGTGGCGCGAGTCTGGGGCTGGCGCTCGTTCCGATCGTACGTCGGGCTGCTTCGTTCCGGTGGGCGGCTCGATCGGGGCCCTGATGATCGAACGAACGAGGACACCTTGCAGCTGGGCGGGAACGCCGTCATCGATGCCGAGGGGCGTCTGTCGTGGTTGTTCCGGGGATCGGGTCCCGACGACCGTCCGAGCGTCGACGAACTGGTCGAGGCCGTCCGTCGGGCCGGTGGCCAGAACTGGGCCAACCGGGACGTGACCTTCTAGCATCCTTGGCCATGACGACTCCAGACCTGCAGGAAGCGGCGAGTGCCCTCGCCATCGCCACCGATGTGATCGCAGGGGCCACCCGGCGCCTGGCCGAGACCGGCTCGGTCGACGCCGATCAGGTGTTGGCCTACGACATCGCCCACGCCACCGCCGCCGTCGAAACCGCCAAGTCGATGCTCGACTATGGCTCGAAGGGCGAGATCGAGGGTCAGCTGACCTGCGTGTTCGCCGCCGACGCCCTTGCCGACCTGGCGGCCAAGATCTGGGGTCGGGAATCGGCCTGGGGTACCACGAGTGACTCCCTGGACGACACCCGGGCCTTCGTTGCGACGTGGCGCGATCCGGCCCTCCTCGCTTCGCTGGCCGGCAACGACGGTCCCCGCCACCTCGACTCCGACTTCGAACTGGTGCAGGACACGTTCCGTCGTTTCGGCGCCGAGGTGATCGCTCCTCGGGCCGAACACATCCATCGCTTCAACGAGGACATTCCCGAGGAGATCATCTCCGGCCTGGCCGAGATCGGCGTCTTCGGACTGTCGATCCCCGAGGAGTTCGGCGGGTTCGCCGGGGGCGGCGAGTCGGACTACTACGGGATGGTCATCGCCACCGAGGAACTGAGCCGTGCCTCCCTCGGTGCCGGCGGCTCCCTCATCACCCGGCCCGAGATCCTGGCCCGGGCGCTCGAGGCCGGCGGGACCGAGGAACAGAAGCAGACGTGGCTTCCCCGCCTGGCCAGTGGCGAGATCATGAACGCCGTCGCCGTCACCGAGCCCGACTACGGCTCCGATGTGGCCAACATCAAGGTGATGGCCACCCCGGCCACCGGTCCCGCCGGCGAGCCTGGCTGGCACCTCAACGGGGTCAAGACCTGGTGCACGTTCGGCGCTCGGGCCGACGTGCTCATGGTGCTGGCCCGCACCGATCCCGACCGCTCGAAGGGTCATCGCGGCCTGTCGATCTTCATCGTTCCCAAGGAACGGGCCGAGGGCCACGGGTTCGAACTCGCCCAGGACGGCGGCGGCAAGATGGAGGGTCGGGCCATCGACACGATCGGCTACCGGGGAATGCACTCGTACGAGATCGCCTTCGACTCGTGGTTCGTGCCGGCCGAGAACCTGATCGGTGGAGACGACGGAATGGGACGGGGGTTCTACTACCAGATGGCCGGCTTCGAGAACGGGCGGCTGCAGACCGCCGCCCGCGCCGTCGGCGTGATGCAGGCCGCCTACGAAGCAGCCAAGGACTACGCCGAGAACCGCACGGTGTTCGGTTCGCCGATCGCCGACTACCAACTCACCCGGGCCAAGCTGACCCGCATGGCGGCGATCATCCAGGCGTCGCGCCAGTTCTCGTACAACGTCGGCGAGATGATGGCCAAGGGCGAGGGCAAGATGGAGGCCACGCTGATCAAGGCCTATGTCTGCAAGGCGGCCGAATGGGTGACCCGCGAGGCGCTCCAGATCCACGGCGGCATGGGCTACGCCGAGGAGTACCCCGTCAGCCGGTACTTCGTCGACGCCCGGGTCTTGTCGATCTTCGAAGGGGCCGACGAGACCCTGTGCCTCAAGGTGATCGCCCGTTCCCTGGTCAACGACCAGACCGCCTGATCGACCCGCCCCCGCTTTGCGCGTTCAGCCCAGGACGTCGTGGAGCGCGTCGACGGTGCGTTGCCAGGCCAGAGCCGAGTCATCGGCCGAATAGACCTCGGGCCGGGTGTCGTTGAAGAACGCGTGCTCGGCACCGGCGTAGACGTGGAACGTGGCGTCCTTGCCCAATCCCTCGAGTGTCTGCTCGAGTTCGGCGGCGGCGGCCGGCCCGAAGAAGTCGTCGTTCCCGGCGATGTGGCCGACGATCTTGCCACCGAGCGCCGACCAGTCGGGCTGGGCGTTCTCCCACGGGATCACGCCGTACCAGGGCACGGCGATGGCCACCGCGTCGGGGCGCTGACAGGCCAGGGTGAGGGTCAGGCCACCACCCATGCAGAACCCGGTGACCCCGATCGAGTCGTTGCCAGACCGTTCGCGAACCAGGTCGATGGCGCCCGACAGGTCCTTGGCCGCAGTGGCCAGTTCGAGCGCCATCATCTCCTTGCCTGCCTCGTCGGGCTCGGTCACGACCGTGCCGTGGTAGAGGTCCGGGGCCAGGGCGACGAAGCCCGCAGCGGCAAACCGATCGGTCACGTCCTTGATGTGATCATTGAGACCCCACCACTCCTGGATCACCACCAGGCCCGGTCCGGTACCCGACTCGGGGAGTGCGAGATAGCCCGATGCAGTGTTGCCGTTGCTTGCGAATTCGACCATTTGTCCCATGGCGTGGAGACTAGGGCGAACGAACCGAACCCGGCCACCGGCATCGGGTGAACGAGGCGAACCTCTTCGTGATCGCAGGCTGCGACGATGAAGAGCCCACACGAAATCGAGATCCCATGAGCCAACACATGCCCGCCGTATCCATGGCCGCCGTCGCCGGCCGCCGCCAGTCCACGCTCGAACTGGTCAAGTCGATCGAGGACAAGGGGTTCTCCGGAATCTTCTGCCCCAGCTTCGGCGACGCCATGAGCCTGTGTCTCAGCATCGCCCACGTCACCGAGCGGCTCGAGTTCGGAACCGCGATCCAACCCATCTATCTCCAGCATCCGGCCGCGCTCGCGGCCACCGCGGCCTACATCAACGAGATCGCCGACGGTCGGTTCCGCCTCGGTATCGGCGTCACCCACGGTCCGGTGCACCAGCGGCTCGGCATCGAAGTCGGCAAGCCACTCAGCGACACCCGCGACTACGTCGCCGCCATGCGGGCGACCGGCGATTCGCAGGGGCCCCTCCCCCGCATCACGCTGGCCACCCTGCGGGACAAGATGGTCGGGCTCGCGGTCGAGGTGGCCGAGGGTGCGGTCTGGGCCAACGCCTCCCGATCGGCGATGGGCCACTCGCTCTCGCTGATCCCCGACGAACGACTCCATCCCACCGAGGGGGATGCGTTCTACATCGGCAACATGATCCCGACCGTCATCGACGACGATCTCGACGCATGCCGGGCTCGCAATCGCAAGACGCTGCGGGGCTACGTGGCCCTGCCGAACTATCGCAACTACTGGAAGGCCGCCGGATACGAAGAGGAGATGGCGGCGGTCGAGGCCGGTTTGGCGGCCAAGGACTCCGACGCCGTCCTCGCCGCCATGACCGACGCCTGGCTCGACGACTGCACGCTGTCGGGACCCGCCGACCGGGTTCGTGACGGGATCGAGGCCTGGTTCGACGCCGGCGTCACCAGCCCGATCATCGTCCCGTCGTCGGTCAACGGCGGTCAGAACGTTGCCTTCCAGGAGCTCTTCGGGCTCTACTGATCTTGACCTGCTCCGCAGGTCGGGCTCTCTTGACTTTGACCTGCTCCGCAGGTCGGGCTCTGCCCATCCGACGCCAGCACAGCCCGCGCACTCACTCCGTTCGTGCACCTTGACCTGCTCCGCAGGTCGGGCTCTGCCCATCCGACGCCACCCGACGTATCGCCAACCAGCGCACTCAGATACCCAGTTGGCGGGAGGCGAGGTCGCGCATGATCTCCTCGGAGCCTCCGCCGATGGCCTGGACCCGAACCTCGCGGTAGAGACGTTCGACGGTGTCACCCCGCAGGTAGCTGGCGCCCCCGAGAATCTGGGCCGCCTCGCGGGCACAGAACTCGAAGCCGAGCGTGGCCGCCACCTTCGCCTCGGCGATCTCGGCCACCGGGTCGTCACCCTGATTGAGACGCCAGGACAGCAACTCGACCCACGCCATGTTGGCGTTGATGGTGCGATCCATCTCGACGAGTTTGTGCCGGATCACCTGGTGTTTGGCCAGCGCCTTGCCGAATGTCTCGCGCTCACGGGCCCAGGCCAACGCCTCGTCGTAGCAGACCCGGGAGAAGGCGATCGACTGGACCGCCAGGTCGATCCGCTCGGCGTTGAAGTTGTTCACGATCATCGAGAAGCCGGCGTTCTCCTCACCGAGCCGGTAGCGAACGGGAACCCGCACGTCGTCGAAGTAGAGCGTCGCCGTATCGGAGGCCAGCCAACCCATCTTGTCGAGCTTGGTCCGCTCGAGCCCGGCGGAGTCCCCCGGGATCACCAGGAGCGACAGGCCGGCCGGACCCTCACCACCGGTGCGGACCGCGGTCGTGAAGTAGTCGGCCCGCATCCCCGAGGTGATGAACGTCTTCGATCCGTTCACGACGTAGTGGTCGCCGTCGCGGCGGGCCGTGGTCTTGATCCGGGCCACATCCGAGCCTCCCGAAGGCTCGGTGATGGCCAGCGCTGCGATCTTCTCGCCCGACTGGCACGGAGTGATGACCTCGGCCCGGACCTCGTCGGATCCGAATTTCTGGACCGGGGGCAGACCGATGTAGTTGGAGAAGAGCGCGGCCACCACGCCACCCGATCCGGCCCGACACAACTCCTCCATCAGTACCAGGCGCATGAGGGCGTCACGTTGCCCGTGACCGCCGAATTCGGCATCGAAGCCATCGCCGAACAGGCCGATCGCTCCGGCCGAGCGGTAGAGGTCTCGGGGGACCTCACCCGCCAGGTCCCATTCGTGGACGTACGGGGCGATCTCCTTGGCGGTGAACTGACGCACCACGTCGCGGTACGCGTGGTGATCATCGGTGTAGAACGGGCTCGAGACGGTCGGCATGCCGATGATCTTGGCAGATTCCGATCGTCGGGACGTCGTTCACCGCGCCGCGGTCTCGGGGGACGGCCCTACTTGATCGGACGGAGGAGCTCGGGGGCGTACGGGCAGTCGGTGGGGGCGAGTTCGGCGACGAGGTGCAGCCCGTCGGGCGTGACGACCCGGTCGATCAGACCCAGACCGAGGACTTCGTGATCGGCCAGCCAGGCCGGGAGGTCGGGATCGCTGGTCCGTTCGACGATGGCCTGCCAGTAGGGCTCCGGGAGGCGACGCCCGACCCCGGCCACCAACCACACCGGTGTTCGTGCTGCGGCGGCGACCGCGGCGGCCGCCATGTTGCCGACGTCGAACAGCGCCGCCGCGGTACCGACGGCTCCGGCCTCGACGATCACCAGGTCGCTGGCCTCGACGGCCCCGCCGACCCGGGCCGGATCGACCGACTCGGCCAGAACGTCGGCTCGATCGAACCGGGCCACCGCCGATCGGCTCTGACCCTCGACATCGAGGACCAGCACCTCCACGTCACGGCGTTGTACCAGACCGCGCACGGCCAGGTCGGGCCATCCCACGATCAGGACCCGCGCTCGGTCGGGCACCTGGGCGGCCAGCACCTCGTGGGTGGGGTCGGTGCGGTGCTCGATGACCACCGAACGGGCCTCGAGCCGAGGGTCGACCGCCATCGTCATCCTGGCCGAGAGCGACCACAGCGGCCCGATCGAGGGTTGACGATGGAGCAGCTGACGAGCGGCGGTGAGCAGTCCGGCCTGGTCGTCGGCGAAGAAACCGAGCGCAGAGGCTGCTTCCTGAACCAGGAGAGACGCATCGGCGCCCCCGGACCGAGCCACATAGCGCAGAGCTTCGATGGGGTGCACGAAACGATCGTAGCCACCATCGTGGTCGCGGTCCCGAACCGGAGCCAGGCCAGGGGCCGGCTCGGGTGTCGGATCCGTGCATTGCAGGAATCGTGCACGGCGGACTCGGACCACGACCGATCGGCACAGCGCCAGAACAGAGGGCGACCACAGAGGGCGACGACAGAGGGCGACGACAGAGGGCGACCACGGAGGGCGACAACAGAGCGCGACGACAGAGCGCCACAACATCGTGACCACAAAGTTCGGAGTCGGGCGCCGGGTGCGCTAGCCTCGCCCGCCGTGGCTGATGGTTCGATGACAACGGCACCCGGCGAGGTCGAGCTCGACTCGATCCAGGGGGCTTCCTATCCCATTCGGGACTGGCTGACCTCCTATCCCCTCGTCATGGTGGCCCTCGACCCCTACACCCACGAAAGCGCCTGGCTGCTCGAGACCGCCGGCCAGTTCCTCCGACACTACAAGCCGGCCGACGTGCGGGTGGCTTGGCTGGTCGCCGCCGACGACGACGGCTGCCGGCAGTTCCTCGGCCCGTGGTCCGAGGAATTCCTCACGTTCGCCGACCCCGACCGCCAGGCCATCGCCGGGCTCGGGATCGAACGCCTCCCGTCGCTGGTGCACGTTCGGAACGACCTCGCCCTTCGTGTCGCCGGTGGCTGGGACCCGGATCTGTGGCGGGGTGTCGCCGAGCAACTCTCGGTGGAACTCTCCTGGAGCCGCCCCATGATCCCGGCCCCAGGCGATCCCACGCCCTACCCGGGAACACCGGCCGCAGGCTGACTGCCACCGCATCCGCGATGCCCGAGCCATCGCGGCGCAACCTGGCCTGGCTCGTCGTCGCGGTCGTCATGGCGAGCGCCGCCACGGCCCAGGCGTTCGGCCGGTTCACCTACGGGGTCCTCCTACCCGACATCAGGGCCGACCTCCTCGGCGGTTCCTACGGCTTGGCCGGTGCCATCGGGACCGTCAACGTGAGCGCCTATCTGCTCGGCACACTGGCCGTCTCGTGGCTCGCGTCGAGGCTGCAACAGGTCACCCTGCTCCGAATCGGTTTGGTGCTCTCGACCGGCGGTCTGGCCACGGCCTCGATCGCCCCCAACGGGTGGATCCTCGCTCTGACGCTGTTCGCCACCGGTCTCGGTGGAGCAATGATCTGGATTCCGTCGCCGCGGGTGGCGGCCATGGCCCTTCCCGTTCACCAGCGAGGACTCGGTGTCGGGCTCGTCGGCACCGGGATCGGACTGGGCATCGTGGTCGCCGGGTGGCTCTCGGGTGCGATGGGTGATCGGTACGGGCTCGACGGGTGGCGCATGGTCTATCGGATCGAGGCGGCGTTCGGCCTGGCGGTCCTGATCGCCGGCTTCGCCGTGTTTCGCTCCACCGAGGTCACGACCGGAAGCCCCGGCGGGTTCGGTGGCCTCCGCGCCCTTCGGACCGTACCGGGCTGGCCGGCACTCATCGGGGCCTACGCCAGCTTCGGGTTCTTCTACCTGCTGGTCGTGGGCTACCTCGTTGCCCGGCTCGAGGACGATGCCGGATTCAGCGAGGCCCGGGCCTCGGCGATGTTCTCGCTCTTCGGGCTGGGCGCAGCCGTCGGCGGCTTGCTGCTCGGCCCAGCCTCCGACCGATTCGGGCGGCGCAACACGATGATCGCCGGATTCCTGGGGTTCGCCGCGGCCACGGCCGCGGTGATGACCGGTCAGCAGATCGTCGTGGTGTTCGGGTCGTTCGCCGTCGGCGTCATGTTCTCCGGGGTTCCGTCGGCCATCGCCGCCTACGTCGTCGACGCCACGACACCCGATCGGTTCGGCCAGGCCTACGCCGCAGCCACGATCGCGTTCGGCCTCGCCCAGGCGATCTCACCGTCGGTCGGTGGTCTCATCGCCGATGCCACCGGATCGTTCACCGTCGTGTTCTCGCTGGCGATCGTCATCGCGTGCTTCGCGGCCGTGGTCTCGAGTCGGCTGCCACGCGACTCCTCGGCGCTCGCAACGGGCCGATAGGGTCTCGCCATGGCCACCTCGTTCGATTTGCGATCCCCCGGGCCCGGCGTCGAGCAGTTCATGACCGAACGACATCTGGCGACGCTCACCACCCTCCGAGCCGATGGATCACCGCAGGTGACCCCGGTCGGCTTCACCTACGATCCGGCCCGAGCGCTCGGCCGGGTG
Source organism: uncultured Acidimicrobiales bacterium (assembly GCA_963700755.1). GTDB lineage: Bacteria > Actinomycetota > Acidimicrobiia > Acidimicrobiales > SZUA-35 > JBBQUN01. The sequence continues at coordinate 224,152 of CAVOYW010000007.1, read as the reverse complement.
ATCACCTGGGCCGACTCCCACAAGGCCCGACTCGTTGCCGCCGACCCGGGTCAGACCGTTGCGGTGTGCCAGGTCGACGGGGGTCGGTGGCTCACGTTCTACGGGCGTGCCGCGGTCCGGAACGACGCCGACGAGGTTGCCGAGGCCGTCGAGCGCTACGCCGGTCGATACCGCCAGCCCAAAGAGCGCGACGATCGGGTCGTGATCGTGATCGACGTCGATCGGATCGTCGGCCGAGTCGGGACCGGTTGACGGCTGGCGTGGTCCATCGGTCCCTTCCTCATGGGCCGTTGGGTCGATCTACCCCATGGCTCCCTCAAGTCGGTCCGGTGCCGTACCGTTGAAAGCCTGACCACTCAACGGCGAGGGGTCGAGGAAAGAGCACATCATGAATTCCCCCATCGACCCCGTCCGCCTGCTCGGGCGCCGTTCCAGGGTCGAGACGACCCACGGCTGCCTCGTTGGGACCATCGTTGCCGCCGGCGTCCACGGCGTCGACATCACCGCCCCCGATGGGGTGATCCGGGTGGCCGCCAACGAGGTGCTCGCCATCAGTGTGAACTGACCCCTTCCGCGATCTCCTCGTCGCCGACGTGGCCGACTGGGTGAATCTGCCCAGCCGGCAAGCCTCCCGATCGGGTCCGGCGTGGCCGATGGAAGACCATGTTCGACGCTGCCGATCGCGCCGAGGCGCTCGTCGCCGCCAGTCGACGCATTGCTGCGTCCCGGCACGATGCCGAGATCATCGAACTGGCCACCGGCGCGTTGCTCGAGCTCACCGGCGCCGACCACGTCGTCTACCGGCCGGTCGTCGGCGGAACCGCCACCGAACGCGATCCCCGGCTCGGGCCGGGCGAACCACTCGGATCCACGGTCCTCGAGAAGCCCGTGACGGGCGGTGGTCGGGCAATGGGAACCTTCGAGCTGCGGTTCGACCACGCCGAGCACGGTCGATCGACCGAGATCACCGGTGTGATCGACCTGATCGGTGTCGTGACGGGGTCGGCCCTGACGATGGCCCGAGCCGCGGCCGGCGACCATGGCGCGGGCCCAGCGGACGATGCCACACACGATGCTGCAGACGATGCCGCCGACGATGGCGGCAGCCACCGTACGTCGGGGCTCCCGGACCGGCGACGGATGGACCGCGACTTCATCGATCACAGTCGTGCGGGTCAGGTCGGTTTCGTCATCTTCCGGATCGACGGCGACGACCTCACGTCGGCCACTCACCGCCCTGGGGTCGACCGTCCCGCCGACCGCGACGAGGTGCTGACCGTCACGGCCCAGGCGATCCGCCAGTCGATTCGTGAGGGCGACGTCGCCTATCTCTCCGGCGAACACGAGATCGCCGTCCTGCTGCCGGGCGCAACCAAGGCCGAGTCCGCCATGGTCGCCGAACGGATCCGGGGCCGGGTCCGGGACCGGTGGGTCGAGGCGGGCTGGCGCTCCGAGTGCGGCGAGCCGGGCACCGTCAGGCTCACCCTGTCGGGCGGCGTCACGGCCGGACGATACGAGGACCCCCAGCGCCTCGCCGAACGAGCCATGTCCGCATTGGAGGACGCCACCGAGGAGTCCGGCGACGTGGTCATCACCGATCTCGGAGCGTGACCGTCGGGTCGGCGAGCGTGCCGGCCTCAGCCGGTGCGATCCGACATCATGCGATACCCGACACCACGCACGGTTCGGATGTGGCCGATGCCGTCGCGGTCGATCTTCTTGCGGAGATTGGCGATGTGGACGTCGACCAGATGATCATCGCCCACCCAGTTGGGGCCCCAGACCGCCGTGAGGAGATCGGGCCTCGTCCGGACCACCGTGGGCCGCTCGGTCAGGGTCGCCAGCAGCTCGAACTCGATGCGGGTGAGGGCCACCTCGACCTCATCGACGTGGACCTCGCGGCCCACGGGGTCGATCGACAACCGATCGAAGCGTCGCACACCGTCCTCGTGGTCGACCACACCTCGTCGGGGGCGGCGCAGCATCGCCCCGATCCGGGCCACCAGTTCGGCCGACGAGAACGGCTTGGTCAGGTAGTCGTCGGCCCCGATGGCGAGTCCGACGACCTTGTCGACCTCGTCGGCCCGGGCCGTGACGATGATGATGTAGGCATCGCTGATCGTGCGCATCCGTCGGCAGACCTCGAACCCATCGGTGTCGGGCAGCACCGGATCGAGCAGAACGATGTCGGGATCGATCGAGCGCAGGGCGGCGACGGCTTCGTCTCCCTCGGAAACGAAGTGGATTCGATAGCCGTCGTGACGCACCGCCCGGGCGAACTGCTGTTGCGCCTCGTGCGATCCGTCGACGACCAACACATCGATCACGTGATGCCGGGTGACCGTCGAGTCGTGGGACAGGGCCATGGTGCAGCGTCGGTCGTCGTGACGACGATATTCGCCGCGACTTGACGAATCGTTGACCGAGCGGGCCGGAGGCAGAGGCTCAGAGGGTGTCCTCGGGATCGTCGAAGCCCGGCGAATCGAGCACCCAGCCCAACCGGTCATCGGGGCGAAACCGCCACCAGAGTCCCTCGGGATCGAGCCGCAACTGGCGGCCACCACCGACGACGGCGTTGCCGGCAACGCGAGAGGTGGCACCCACGAGGATCCGGGCCGGCTCGAGCCGTACCGGGTCGGGTGCCCACCGGTTCCGGGTGACGGCCAATCCGGCCCGCCCCCCGAGACGCCAGGCAATGGCCTCGGCCTCGAGCACCAGCGGGTCCACCCCCGCTCGTTCGGCGAGGGCCGGCAGCGCCGGCCCGTCGTGGTTCAGCCCGGCCGCCAACCGGGCCAGGTCCTCGTCGGGTTCGAGGTGCAGAGCGGCTCCACCCGTTCCGGCCAGGATGCCCAGCGCCCGCACCGACGCGTCGGCAACGAGCGCTTCGACATCGCTCCGACCGATCCCGGAATCGGTCGGTGGAGGCGCGATCTTCGGGGCGATCCCGGGCCGACGAGGTGTGGGGCGGAGCGCAGGCAAGGATGCGACGGCCCGCCGGTAGCGTCGGTCGGCGTCGACGCCCGGGTCGTCGCCGCGGGGTTGTCCGCTGGCGCGATAGGTCGCACCCAGCGACGCGGCCCGTGCTCGCCGGACGGCGTCGACGAGCTGGTCCCGGTTCCAGCCGCGCAGGGTGAGCAGCAGGAACGGTTCGTCGTCGACGACCCGTGCCAGCCCTTCGCCCAACGCAGCGAGGTGCCGGCATCGCTGCGTCCACTCCTCGCACGAGCAGTCGAGTGACACCTCGGCCGGGCGCGGCACCAGATGGAGGTCCGCTCCCTGCCAGGCGGCGTCGGCCGCTGCCGGGAGCCCACCCATCACGATCCCGGCCGACAGCATCGGATCCGCCACGACGACGGCGACCAGTCGCGCCAGTTCGCCGGCAGTGAACGCACGGATCGAGAGCTGTGCCACCGTGGGGGTTCGACCACCGAGACGGAGGGTCACCGACCCGGGGGCGACCTCGAGTTGAGAGGAATCGATGCCTCGAGCCAGGTTGCGGCCACCACGCGACGCGACGGGATCGAAACCCAACTCGGTGTGCCACAGCGACTGCCATCGGTCGACCCACCACGAGGTCATGCCGATCCCCTCCCGCCATCAGCCAGATCGAGTCCGACCAGGGCTTCGAGTTCGTGGTCGTCGAGCCGACCCAGCCACGATTCCCCGGTACCGCCGATGACGCGGTTGGCGAGGTCACGTTTCGCCTCGAGCAACTGGGCCACACGGTCTTCGACGGTGCCTTCGGTGATGAGCCGGTGGACCGTCACCGGTCGATCCTGCCCGATGCGGTAGGCCCGATCGGTGGCCTGGTCCTCGACCGCGGGGTTCCACCACCGGTCGAAGTGAACCACCTGGGTCGCCTTCGTGAGGTTGAGTCCGGTGCCACCGGCCCTCAACGATGCCAGCAACACCCGCAGCTCGCCGGTCTGGAAGCGGTCGACGAGCCGCTGTCTGGCCGCCGGGGCGAGTCCCCCGTGCAACAGCCCGACGTCGAGGCCCCGGTCGGCGAGATGACGGACCAGGAGCTCGGCCATCGCCACGTATTGGGTGAAGACGAGCGCCGATTCCCCGGCGTCGCCGGCGGCGTCGAGGATCTCGTCGAGGGCGGCCAACTTGCCCGAGCGATCGACCATCGGCCCGAGTTGGCCCAGGTAGTGGGCAGGGTGGTTCGTGATCTGCTTGAGTGCGGTGAGCAACTTCAACACCAACCCCTGGCGGATGATCCCGTCGTTGGCCCTGACGTCGGCCAGGACCTCGTCGGTCGTCGCCCGATAGAGCGACACCTGCTCGGCCGTCAGGGGCACGATCACGTTGCGTTCGGTCTTCGGGGGGAGTTCGGGAGCGATCCCGGGGTCGGACTTGCGCCGGCGCAACAGGAACGGCCCGGTGAGGCGAGACAGCCGGCGGGCGGCGCGTGGGTCGTCGTCGCGCTCGATCGGCAGGGCGATGTCACGACGGAACCGTTCGTGTGGGCCGAGCAGGCCGGGCACGCTCCAGTCGAGGAGCGACCAGAGCTCCGAGAGCTGGTTCTCGATCGGAGTCCCGGTGACGGCGAAGCGGGACCGACCCCGGAGCGAGCGCATCGCCCGGGCCGTACGCGAGCGGGGGTTCTTCATGTTCTGCGCTTCGTCGGCGACGATCAGGTCGAACTCGAACGACGCCAGGTGGTCGGCATCGGATCGCACGACCCCGTAGGTGGTCACGACGAGATCACCGGGCCCGACCTCGTGCAGTGCCCGTCCCGGCCCGTGGTATCGCACCACACGGATCTCGGGGACGAAGCGCCGGGCCTCGCGCTCCCAGTTGGCAACGAGCGAGGTCGGGCAGACGACGAGCATCGACCCCCGGCCGTGCACCTGCAGCGCCAGCATCTGGATCGTCTTGCCGAGCCCCATGTCGTCGGCCAGGACGCCTCCCAACCCCAGCCGATGACGATCGACCAGCCAGGCCAGGCCCTGGCGCTGGTAGGGGCGCAGCGTGGCACGGAGGCCGTCGGGTTCGGGTTCGACCCGGCGGCGCCCGTCGCCACCCGAACCGTCGGCCACCGGCCGTAGGGGCGCGATCAACTCGCTCATCGCACCCTCGATCCACAGGCGCACCGGTTCGGGTTGGTCGGACGGATCGTCGGGGTCGACCCATTCGTCGGTCAGTGCGGCAGCGAGGAGTTCGCCAAGGTCCAAATGCGGTGCCGGCTGGGAGAGCCGCCGACGCAACTGGGCATCGAGGCGAATCCACCGGCCCCGGATCGGGACGACCGACCGTTTGGCGTCGGCCAGCACGGCCAGTTCCGCGGGGGTCAGTTCGATCCCGTCGAGCAGGAACTCCCAGTCGACCCCGACCAGGTCGTGCAGGCCACCGACCCCCGGGCCGACGCCACCCGACGCCGACGCCCGAGCCACCAGCCGGCGCTCCACTCGGGGGGCGACGAGCGCCGCAGGCCAACGGACGTCGATCCCGATGGCGGCCAGGTCGTCGAGTGCGTCGAGCAGCCGGTCGAGGTCACCCGGGTCGAGCCATCGGCCGTCGGGCCGGGCTTCGTGCCAGGCATCGTCGAACAGCGAGCACACCCCGGCGGCGCGGCGTAGCCCGGCCAGGAGGTCGACCTCGGCCTGGTTGCCGAGTAGGCGCACGACCTGGTCCGGGGCTCGCCACAGGTCGGCGGCATCGACCAGCAGCGACGGGTCCTGGCGACTCTGCAACTGGTAGCGAAGTCGCCACGGATCGTCGTGGTCGGCGTCGAGATCGGCCGCCGGGTCGACGGTCATGGTGAGCATGGCGGCCGTGCCGTGTTCCGAGGCGAGGTCATCGACCCACGGGCGCAGCTGGGGAACGCGGGTGGGCGAGAGCTGGGCGAAGAGGGGTGAGCTCGTGCGGATCGAGGCGGCCGACGTTCGCACGAATCGATCGGCGACCCCGTCGTAACAGGCCCGAATGGCGTAGACCGGGTCGACGATGGATCCCTCGGTGCGACCCGAGTCGTCGGTGGCCCGGTCGGATCCGGCTTCCTCGCCGCTCGGGTTCGCAGCGACAGGATGACCGGGGACGACAACAGGACGGACGGGAGCGATGGCGGGATGGCAGTGGGCGATGGCGGGCATGGCATCGGCCAACGCCTCGACCAGGACATGATCGGCACGATCGAGCGGATCGACTCGCCAGGCATCCCAGCCGTCGGGGCTCACCCATGGCAGGAGCCGGCCACGGGCCACCAGGCCGAGCGCCGATCGGACGACGGCGGCCCACACCCGAACCGACCGGGTGACCGGAGCCTGGCTGGTCAGCGCCCCGAACACCTCGATCGCGTCACGGAGCGGAAGACGGGCGGCAACGACGTTGGTCGCCACCGGACCCGACGGGAACCCGACCACGAGCCGGACGTCGACCGACTTGAGCGACGACGGACCGATGGCGAGGGGGAGCCCGTCGACATCGGCCGGATCCCACAGCGCGAAGTACGACGCCCTGGGAGGGTCGAGGGGAACGAAGGTGGCTTCCCACCGTGGGTCGATGACCAGGGACTGGACCATTCAACGACGCCTCGTCGGAACGGATCGGGGCGCGAGCGACGGGATCGAGGTGAAGGCGACGGCGCGGACCACCTCGACAGACTAGGCGAACACTCGTTCGCCACCCACCACCTCGCTCGACCCGCCGGGGCCTGCCCCGCCGCGACCGTGCCACTGTCCCGATGGTCGTGCCACTGTCCCGATGGTCGTGCCACTGTCCCGATGGTCGTGCCACTGTCCCGATGGTCGTGCCACTGTCCCGATGGTCGTGCCACTGTCCCGACGATCGATGATGACGATTTCGTGGCGGCCGAGTCCAAGCCGGATCGACCGTGCTAGGCAAAGGCCTGGGAGTCCGGCCGTGGCGTCACACCGGTGGATCCCTGTCGTACCGAGCCGAGCCGAGCCGTGCCCAGCCCCGCAAGCGAGCGCCGGGCCGGCATCGAGACGAGGAGGGAACGGTACGACTCGGATCCGCCGAGGTCGCCACCGCCGGATCCCTGCCGCGAGCGGGCCCGAACCAGCGAAGTGGCGCACGACTCCCTAGCCTGGATCGGATGCGCGCTCCGACCCATCCCGTGGCCGACCTCCTGGCCACGCCCGGCGTCGAAGTGACGTTCGTCTCGGCGGATCCTCCGCGGGCCAGTTGGTTGGCCTGCTGGCACCCGCGGCACGTCCTCGCCGAGGTCGACACCTCGCTCCTCTTGGCGCTACCCGTCGACGACCGGGTCACGGCGACCGAGGCCGCCGTGCGTCGTATCCCGATCGCCGAGGCCATCGACGTGCTGGCCGATATCGACCTCGACCGCCTCACACGCTCGGCCGCCGCCGTGGCACTCGTCGTTCGCGCGGCCTTGGCCGAGATCGCCGCCGGCAGCATCCGACCGGGTCTCACACCGAGTGGCCGCGACAGCTGGCGTCTGGGCCCACTGTCCGCGGCCGCCCACCAACGATTCGCGAACATCGCCGCTGCCCTGCCGGCGGCCGCCCACGCCACGGTGTCCCGGACCGTCGCCGACGCCGACGGCCGAGACGCGCCGCTGATCCCAACGGCCCGACGAACCGTCGAGGCCATCGCCGATGCCGTCGTCGACGCCATGGCTCGCACCAGCGCCGGTCCGCAGGCCGCCGGGCACGATGCGTTCGCCGCGCATCGGCCGGTCACGGTCGACGCCCGTGCCGCCATCGAGTCCTACCAGGGCATCGCCGGAGACCGGCCGCCCTTGGTCACCCTCCGGTTGCGCCCTCCGTCGCCGCTCGACCCCTCGAGCGACTTCACCGCGTCATTGGCCTTCCAGCACCGCGACGATGCCGCCATCGTGCTCCCGGTGTCAGCCCTGTGGGAGGCGCCGCCCCGAATCCGGGAACGCCTCCAGGGCGCCGAGACCGAACTCATCTCGACACTGCGACGGGCAGCCAAGGTCTGGCCGACGATCAACCGATTCTTCGAGACCGATCGACCGAGCGAACTCCTGCTCGACGACGACGACGTCGACGAGCTCCTCGGGCCGGTGGCCAACCGACTGGGTGCGGTCGGCTTGTCGGTACTCGCCCCGTCCGACCTGTTCGCCGCGCTCTCGTTCCGTCCGGTCCTGGTCGGTGCGCCGACGTCGCTGTCCACGTCGCGACTCGATCTGGGCTCCCTGCTCGAGCTCCGCTGGGAGGGCGCACTCGACGGCGAACAGCTCACCGAAGCCGAACTCGTCGAACTGGCCCGGTCGAAACGATCGCTGATCCGGCTTCGGGGCCAGTGGATCAAGCTCGACGATCGTTCGGTCGAGCGGCTCCGTGAACGGCGGGCCGTCACGGCGTCCTCCGCGGTCGCCGCCGCCCTCGGCTCCGAACTCGTGGTCGAGGGTCACCGCATCGACGTCTCGGGGGTGGCCCCGCTGCGTGATCTGGCCGACCGGTTGCGCTCGGTCGAGGGCGTCCAGTCGCTTCGGGCACCCGACCGGCTCAACGGCACCCTCCGCCCCTACCAGGAACGGGGGCTGGCCTGGCTCGACGAGATGGACCGGCTGGGCCTCGGCGGCATCCTCGCCGACGACATGGGCCTGGGCAAGACCATTCAGGTGCTCGCCCTCCACCTGACCAGGCAGGCCACCGGTGACGAGACCCGTCATCGACCGATGCTGGTGATCTGCCCGGCCTCGGTTGTCGGCAACTGGGAACGAGAGATACACCGCTTCGCTCCCGGGACCCGCGTCATTCGCTATCACGGGGCGACACGATCGCTGCCCGAATCGGGCCTCGAGGCCGGGGACGTCATGCTGACGACCTACGGGGTGGCCCGGCGCGATCGATCCGGACTGGCCGCCATCGGATGGGGTCTGGTCATCGCCGACGAGGCCCAGGCGATCAAGAATCCCAACTCCCACACCGCACGAGCCATGCGGGCGATCGGCCGCGACGCCACCCGCCTGGCGCTCACGGGGACCCCGGTCCAGAACCAGCTCACCGATCTCTGGGCCATCCTCGACTGGACCACACCCGGCCTGCTGGGGCCGCTCGAGCGATTCCGCAGCGAGATCGCGGTCGCCGTCGAACGCGACCGTGATCCCGTCGAGACCGAGCGGCTCAACAAGCTGCTGCGGCCGTTCCTGCTCCGCCGGCGCAAGACCGACGAGGACATCGCTCCCGACCTGCCACCCAAGACCGAGACCAACGAGATCGTGCCCCTCACGGTCGAACAGGCCGCGTTGTATCGGGCCGTCGTCGACGAGACGATGGCCACGATCGCCGGATCCGAGGGGTTTGCCCGGCGGGGGTTGGTCCTCGGCCTGGTCACCCGGCTCAAGCAGGTCTGCAACCACCCCGCCCACTTCCTCGGCGAAACCGGTCCCCTCCCCCGCCGCTCGGGCAAGCTCACGGCGGCGACCGAGCTGCTCGAGCGTGATCCGCGACGAGTCCGATGCGGCGCTGGTCTTCACCCAGTACGTCGTGATGGCAGAACTGCTCGAGGCCCACTGGCGCCAACTCGGCTTCCGGACCCTGGTCCTGCACGGCGGCCTCTCGCTGGCCGAGCGCGACGCTCGTGTGGCCTCGTTCCAGGCCGGCGAGGCCGATGTGTTCATCATCTCGCTTCGAGCCGGTGGTGTCGGCCTCAACCTGACCCAGGCGACGCACGTGATCCACTACGACCGTTGGTGGAATCCCGCCGTGGAGGATCAGGCCAGCGACCGGGCCTGGCGAATCGGTCAGACGCGACCGGTGCAGATCCACCGACTGGTCTGCGAGGGAACGATCGAGGACCGCATCGCCACCATGCTCGACGAGAAGCGAGGGCTGGCCGACTCCGTGGTCGGATCCGGCGAGGAGTGGATCTCGCGGCTGAACGACGACGAACTGGCCGAACTGGTTGCGCTCAGCGGCGATGTCGTCGACGACGACACCGGAGACAGCGACGACCGAGACAGCGATGACCCCGCATTCGACGAGACCGCGTTCGACGAGATCGGATTCGACGAGACCGGGTTCCACGATGAGTGACGCCGGTCGAGCGTCGGCCGTGTGGGGTCAGCGGTGGCTCGAGGCGGTCGAACGCGACCCGGCCTTCGGCGATCGGGCCTTGCTGGTCGGTCAACGGGTCGCGCAGGGCGCACGCCCATCCCGATCTGCGGGTCACGCCCGGTCGGGCCGACGTCGTCGTGAGCGCCGGGCCGCGCCGCGAGTACCACACGACCGTCCGCACCGTGGTTCTGACGAACGACGACTGGGAGCGGCTCTTCGACCGGATCGGCCAGAGCCCCATACGCTCGGCTGCGCTCGCATCCGGGCACCTCGACCCGGGCGTCGAAACCGAGGCGGCCAGCCTCGGCATCCACCTGCTTCCCGAACCGGGTGAGGTCACCACGTCCTGTGACTGCGACGGGTGGGCTCAACCGTGCAAGCACGTGGCGGCGGCCCTCTTCGCCGTCGCCGACGCCATCGACGACGACCCCCTCCTCCTGTTGACCCTGCGCGGTCGGCTCCGGACCGAGATCATCGAGTCGATCGATCGCCGCAAGCCGGCAACGGCGAGCTCGCAGGAACTCGACGAGCCGGCAGCCCTCGCGTGGCTCCGTCCCGAACAGCCCCTACCGACGACGACGACGACTTCGCCGGCGACCTGGAGCCGGGACCGACGCCGTCCTGGGGTGCCCCGCCGTCGTCGGCGCCGTTCACCGCCACCGGGCTGACCCTCATCGGAACCGACGTCATCCGACGGGCCGCCGGGCTCCTCTCGGGTGATGCCCCGACCTGGCTCGACCTCGATCCGTCGAGTGATCTGGCGCGACTGGCATCGGCCTTCCCGGCAGCGGCCGATCGACGCCGGCTGTCCGAGCACACCGGCCTGTCGGTCCGGGAGCTGGCATCACGGGCGCTGGCCTGGGAGCGCGGCGGTGCGTTCGGTGTCCGCGCTCAGGTGCATCCGATCGAAACGGTCAGGGTGTCGCCCGCCGCACAACTGCGGCGGATCGACCACGACGGGACGCCGCTGTGGTTCCGGTTCGAGAAACGCTCCGGTCGTTGGCAGCTCGTTGCCGGTCCGACAGCCGACCCCGAGGCGTTGCTGTCGGGTGAACCCATCGAGGTCTGACCATCGACAAATCGGCCGGGACCGCTCGGTCCGGCCCGGACCGATGGACTAGGCTCATCCGGTCGAATGCAACTCGGACCGAATGCCACTTGGACAGGGTCGTGTCGAGCGTGTGCGAGTGAGCAGGACGACGCCACGTTGCCCGCACGAAGATCGGAACCAGAACTTGGCCGTAGCCGACGACATCAAGCTCTTCGGATTCCAGGTGTGGACCTACCGCATGGGTGAGCAGGTTTCGCTCACGATCCATCTCGGCGACCGACTCGGGCTCTACCGGGCCATGGCCGGGCGAGGCCCCGTGACCAGCGAGGAACTGGCGGACGAGCTGGGATTCGACGAACGCATCGTCCGGGAATGGCTGATGGGGCAGGCCGCCGCCCGTCTCATCGATCGTCATGCCGACACCGGATCGTTCGAGCTCACCGAGGTGCAGGCCGCGGTGCTGGCCGACGAGGACGCCTCGATCGCGTTCGCCGCCGGTGCCTTCAATGGTGGCGCCAGCCCCGAGGTGATCGAGCGGATCGCCGAGTCGTTCCGCACCGGCGTCGGCCTGACCTACGAACAACAGGGAGCGGCGGCTGCGGCCGCCATGGCCCGCATGACCGGGCCGTGGTCCCGGCAGGCGCTCGTGAGCTCGATTCTGCCGGCACTCGACGGCGTGGTCGACAAACTCGAAGCCGGAGCCGACGTGCTCGACATCGGCTGTGGCGCCGGACTCACGCTCTGCATCCTCGCCGCGGCGTTCCCCGATGCCCGCTGTGTCGGTCTCGACCCGTCGGCGTCGGCCATCGAACTCGCCCGGCGACGGGCCGACCAACTCGGTCTGGGCAACGTCGAGTTCGTCGTCGGTCTCGGTGAGGGGCTCCCTCCGGAACCGCAGTTCGACTTCGTGATGACCTTCGACTGCCTGCACGACATGCCCCGCCCGGACCAGACGACGGCCGCCATCGGCCGGGCGCTGTCCGACGACGGAACCTGGCTGGTGAAGGACATCCGCTCCACCGGCGACTTCGAAAAGGATCGACGCAACCCGCTCCTCGCCCTGTTCTACGGGTTCTCGATCGCGAGCTGTCTGCAGTCGGCTCTGTCCGAACCCGGTGGGCTCGGTCTCGGCACGCTGGGGCTGCACCCCGAGCGCCTCCGCGAGCTGACCGAGGCGGCCGGATTCGGCTCACTCACCATCCATGATTTCGATGATGCCGCCAATCTCTACTACGAGATCCGCCACTGAAGGTGGCGAGAACCACGAAGCGACCCGACCATCGGTCGTCGGGTCGCCGACGATGAACGAGAAACCTCTGCCCGGTCGATCCGATCGGGACCCGTTACGGGCGGCGCGAAAGGCCCAAACGGTTCGTAGCCATGAGACGACGCAGCGATGACCAGCTGGTACCGAACGAAGAACGCACCCTCCGAGCGGCGGTGCTCCTCGAGCACCAGGGGGTCGACGAGTTCCACGGCTACCTCCTGGCCGGCCAACTCCGGCAGCTTCCCAGCACCCGACGGGTGATGGCCTATTCGACGGTCTACCGATGTCTCTCGCGACTCGAACAGCGTGGACTCGTGCGATCGCGGCTCGGCGAGCCGGCGACGTCGGGCGGCCCGCAACGCCGGGTCTTCGCACTCACCGGGGCCGGGCGGGAACGAGCGGCGTCGCTGGCTCCGACGAACGACGGCCTCGAGCTACCCGAAACGTGACGACCGGGACCCCGCCGACCGACGGGGAGTGCCCCGACGAACGCACAGGGTGAGGTGTGGAAGTTTCTCACCCGCAGACGACGATTTGACGACCCGGGCGGGCCATACTGCGTCCCTGTTCAACCGTGTGGAGGCGCACATGTGGGGTTTGAGGGCGGCGCGACGCGTGCTCGTTCTGGCAGGCACACCGGTCCTTGCCATGGCTTCGACGGCAAGCGGGGTCTCGGCCCAGCCGGCCTTCGAACCGACGTTCAGCGATTCGCAGCTGTGTCAGACCGTCGATTTCGGAGACGTGCGCCTGATGGCACCGAGCAGCCGGACCACCGACGTGGTGGCGGTGTCGTTACCGGCCGGCACGCTCAACATCCCCGAGGCCATCTCGTGGGATGGCTATGCGGGGCGTACGAACGTTCCCGCCCAGCTCAGCGAGCGGTGGGAGCTGCAGTTCTTCGACGCCGCCGGTGATGTCGTCGCCACCTCGGCGGCCACGCCCGACGTTGCCGACCGGATCGAACGAGCCGAGTGGATCGGGTCGCTCGGTTCGGTCGACTTGCCCGTCCCGGTCGTCGGTGTGCGCGCCAACCTGCGCAACGACCTTCCGCCGAACGAGACCGCCAACAGTGTCCACGTCTCGGGCGTGACCCTGTGCTTCGACGACCCGGCCTTGATTCCACCGGTCTGTGTCGATGGCGACGGCAATCCGATCCCCGCCGAGGCCGATGGCACCTGTCCGACGGCCGGACCCGCGGTTCCCCAACCTCCGGCCGGGCCCACGGTTCCCCAACCCGGCGTCTGCACCGACAGCAGCGGCAACACGGTCACCCCGAATGCCGACGGTTCGTGTCCATTGGCTCCCATCGTCCCGGGGTGCAGTGACTCGACCGGGAACGCCGTGACCCCGAATGCCGACGGCACCTGCCCGGCATCGACCCCGACCACCGCACCGCCGCCGGCCGGGCCGACCGTCACGCCGACCGGCGGCGCCACCCCGGTGCCGTCACAGCCGTCGGCCTCGGGCGGTCAGCTCCCGGTCACCGGTGGAACGGCGGGTGTCTTCTTGTGGTCCGGTCTGTGGCTCCTGGCCGCCGGGACCACGGCGATCCTCTACGCCCGTCAGCAGCGCCTGACCTGATCGACACCCGGGATCGGGTGTCGGCACGGAGCGGCCCAAGTACCGTGAGGTGATGGTCGACTTCGTATACCAAGACGTCTTCCCCCTCGGGGCCGACGACACGCCCTACCGGCTCCTCACCACCGATGGGGTCGATGTCGTCGACCTCGGCGGGACCGAATTCCTGCGGGTCGACGCCGAGACCATCCGCCTGCTGACGGCAACGGCCATACGCGACATCTCGCATCTGCTTCGCCCGGGCCACCTCGCCCAGCTGGCCCGGATCCTGGACGATCCGGAGGCGTCGGCCAACGACCGGTTCGTTGCCACCGAGCTGCTCGAGAACGCCAACATCGCCTCGGGTTTCGTGCTCCCCGGTTGCCAGGACACGGGTACGGCGATCGTCAAGGCCAAGAAGGGCCAGTACGTCCTCACCGACGGGGACGACAAGGCACCCATCTCTCAGGGGATCTTCGACACCTACCAGTCGTCGAACCTGCGCTACTCCCAGATGGCGCCGCTGTCCATGTGGGAGGAGCGCAACACCGGCACGAATCTCCCGGCCGAGATCAAGATCGAGGCCGTGACCGGCAACGCCTACAAGTTCTTGTTCATGACCAAGGGCGGCGGGTCGGCCAACAAGAGTTACCTCTTCCAGGAGACCAAGGCCATCCTGAACCCCACGAGCCTCCGACGGTTCCTCGACGAGAAGCTGCGGCTCCTCGGGACATCGGCCTGCCCGCCGTACCACCTCGGACTGGTGATCGGCGGAACCTCGGCCGAGCAGGCCGTCGAAACGGCCAAGCTGGCATCGGCCCGCTATCTCGACACGCTGCCGACGTCAGGATCTGCGACGGGTCACGCCTTCCGAGACCTCGAGATGGAAGCCGAGGTCCTGGCCCTCACCCAGTCGTTCGGGATCGGCGCCCAGTTCGGCGGCAAGTACTTCTGTCACGACGTCCGGGTGATCCGGCTGCCCCGGCACGGCGCCTCCCTCCCGGTGGGCATCGCCGTCAGCTGCTCGGCCGACCGGCAGGCGCTGGCGAAGATCACCGCCGAGGGCGTCTTTCTCGAACAACTCGAGACCGACCCGGCCCGATACCTGCCCGAGGTCAGCGACGAGCACGTCGGCGCGGAGGCCGTCCGCATCGATCTCGACCAGCCCATGACCGCCATTCGGGCCGAGCTGTCGAAGTATCCCGTCAAGACCCGGCTGTCACTGACCGGAACCCTCGTCGTCGGGCGCGACATCGCCCACGCCAAGATCAAGGAGCGCCTCGATGCCGGCGAGGCCATGCCCGACTACCTGCGCAACCACCCGATCTACTACGCCGGCCCGGCCAAGACTCCCGAGGGGTACGCGTCGGGTTCGTTCGGCCCGACCACCGCCGGCCGGATGGACTCCTATGTCGACCAGTTCCAGGCCGCCGGCGGGTCCATGATCATGCTGGCCAAGGGCAACCGCAGCCAGGAGGTGACCGACGCCTGCAAACGCCACGGCGGCTTCTATCTCGGGTCGATCGGTGGACCGGCGGCCCGGCTGGCCAAGGACTCGATCCGTTCGGTCGAGGTACTCGAATACCCCGAACTGGGCATGGAGGCGATCTGGAAGATCGAGGTCGAGGACTTCCCGGCCTTCATCGTGGTCGACGACAAGGGCAACGACTTCTACGCCGAGACCTCTCGGCCGGTCGACCTGACCCGCCGGTCCTGAACCGGACCGATCTGACCGACCCGACTCAGCCGACCAGGGTGGTCCCGCCGTCGACGACGAAGATCTGACCGGTGGCGTATTTGTTGCGGAGCAGGGCGAGGACGGCCTCGGCGCAGTCGTCGGGCGTGGCCGAGCGTCCGAGCGGCGCGGTCTTGGCCACCTGCTCGTGGAGCGGACCCCAGGTCTGGGTCCAGGGCGTGGCCACCAGGCCCGGGGCCACGGCATTGACCCGGACGGGCCCGTGCGATTTGGCCAGCAGGATCGTCATCTGGTTGAGGGCCGCCTTCGACATCGAGTAGGCCACCGACGAGCCGACGGGACGAACACCGGCGATCGACGTGATGTTGACCACGGCACCGTCGTCGGAGGCCTTGAGGTGCGGCATCGCCGCCTTGGTCAGCCACCAGGTTCCGTAGACGTTCACCTGGAACGTCTTGTCGAAGATCTCGTCGGTGAGGGCCTCGAGGTCGGTGTGGGGCACGACCGTGGTCCAACCGGCGTTGTTGATCAGGTAGTCGAGCCTGCCGTACCGCTCGAGCGTGGTGTCGAGCAGTGCGTGCCCCTGGGCCTGGTCGGCGATGTCGGCCTGGACGTAGCAGCTCTCCCCGGGGAGCGCCTCGGAGACGGCCCTGCCGGCCTCGACCGACGAGGCCGAGTTGACGACCACGGTGGCTCCGAGGGCGCTGAGCCGATGCGCCGTCTGCTCGCCGATCCCACTCGACGACCCGGTGACGATGGCGACACGCCCCTCGAACTCACTGCTGGACGTCATGGCTCACTCCTGGTGTGGTCGGCGCCCGAATCGGGCGGTCGGTGACTGGTCACCGCGTGTGCATGCAACACCCGGGCCAGGCAGCCAGTCAACTTCTCGGCGTAGTCGAGGTGAAGGAATTCGTTGGGACCGTGGGCATTGGAACCGGGGCCCAGGACGCCGGTGACGACGAACTGGGCGTCGGGGAACCGATCGCCGAGCATCGACATGAACGGAATCGATCCGCCTTCTCCGAATCCCTGGAACGACCGGCCGAAGACGTCGTCGGATGCGTCGGCCAGGGCAACGGCGAGCCACGGGGCCAGGTTCGGGGCGTTCCATCCGGCGGCTGCGGCGGCGTCGACGACTGCGACCGAGGCGTGTGACGGTGGGTCCAGGGTGAGGACCGAGACCAGATCGGCCAGGGCCGACGACGCGTCGGCGGTCGGCGGGAGCCGCAACGACAGCCCGAGCGCCGTTCCCGGCCGCAGGACGTTGCCGGCCCGACCGGTGGGTGGAAGGCCGTCGGCCCCGATGACCGACAATGCCGGTCGCCAGGTTCGGGCCAGGAGCGCCTCGACGGGATCCGACGTCATCGGTTCGAGTCCGTCGACCGTCGGGAAGGGCTCCATCGACGCCGCGCCGAGTTCGGCAACGATGGCCTCGGCCTGGGCCACGCGTTCGGTCGGGATCTCCACCCAGGCCGACGGGAGCAGCACCCGCCCGGTGAGGGAGTCCTCGATCCGATCGAGCAGCTGACGGCAGATCCTGAACGACGAGGGCACCACACCGCTGGCGGCCCCCGAATGGATGCCCTCGGTGACGACGTCGACCCGCAACGTGGCTGCCGCGAGACCCCGCAGCGATGTCGTGAGCCAGAGTGTCTCATAGTCGAGGCATCCCGAGTCGAGGCACAGGACCAGGTCGACCGGGCCCAGACGATCGGCCAGGGCCTCGATGTGCGCGGGCAGATCGGGGGAACCCGATTCCTCTGAGGCCTCGACCAGGAGGAGGCACCGGCCGTGCGATCCCCCGGCCGTCTGCACGGCCTCGATCGCCGTCAGACTGGCGAAGGCGGCGTAACCGTCGTCGGCCGCCCCCCGCCCGTACAGGCGACCGTCTTCGATCACCGGCGTCCACGGTCCGAGGTCATGGCGCCAGCCGACCATTTCGGGTTGCTTGTCGAGGTGACCGTAGAGGACGACCGTCCCCTCGGCGGCCGGGTCACCGAAGGGGTCGACCTCGACCAGGATGAGGGGTGTCCGCCCCGGCAACCGGCACACCTCGACCGAACGCACACCCTGAACGGGTCGCGACCTGAGCCAGCCCTCGACGTGGTCGATGGCCCACTGGATCTGGCCGTTGGCCTCCCAGTCGGGGTCGAAGGCCGGCGAGAGGGCCGGGATCGCGACGTACTCGACGAGCCGGTCGACCAGGTCTTCGGCCCAACGCCGGGCAACGAAACGATCGATGGTGGCGGTGTCCACGGTTCCTCCGGTGGGTGTGCGCTCGGGGCGGTGTGTCGTCACTCGGGCAGGGCATCGCAGGTCTCGACGGCGACGAAGTAGTCGTCGAAGAACTCGTCGGTCATCACCCCGTCGATCAGGACATCGAGGTCGTCAGCGTCGAACAACGACGTGAGTTCGTCGGCGACACAGTCGGCGTCGGCCGGGTCGAGATCTCGTTCGAGGAGCAGGGCGAGGACCTGGTTCCGCACGTCGTCGGTGCGACCGCACAGGAACTCGGCTTCGTACTGGGAGCGGACGAACGCCGGCGTTCGGCGTGGCTCGCCGAGTTCACGGTCCACCCCGTCGAGGGTGTGATCGTCGATGAGTCGATCCACGACGCATCCGGCCTGTTCGGCCGTCGCGTCGGGGTTGGACGCCAGGAAGGATTCGACCAGATCGTCTCGGGACAGCCCGTTCGAACACGAAGCCACCACCACGGCGAACGCCGCCGCCACGAGCCAGACGATCCGACTCAGTTGATCATCCGATCTCGACCTTCCCAGAACGGTGCCCGCAGCTTGTACTTCTGCAGCTTGCCGGTTGCCGTCCGATCGAGAGCCTCGCGGAATTCGATCGAGGTCGGGCACTTGTAGTGCGTCATCCGTTCCCGACAAAACGCGATTAGTTCGTCCTCGGTGACCGTCGACCCCGGAGCCAGCACGACCAGCCCCTTCACGGTCTCGCCCCACTTCTCGTGCGGGACACCGATGACGGCGGCCTCGGTGACGTCGGGATGGGAGAACAACACGTCCTCTACCTCGATCGACGACACGTTCTCGCCACCCGAGATGATCACGTCCTTCTTGCGGTCGGTGATCACGTAGTAGCCCTCGTCGTCGACGACCCCACCGTCGCCGGTGTGGAACCAGCCGTCACGCAGCGCCTCGGCGGAGGCCTCCGGGTTCTGCCAGTAGCCTTGGAGGACGTGATTGCCGCGGGCCAGGAGCTCGCCCTCGGCGTCGACCCGCATCGTGATGCCGATGGTCGGGGCACCGGCTCGACTCAGCTTCTGGGCCCGTTCCATGCCGGACAGGTCGTCCCATTCCGATCGGTTGCGGCTCATGGTGAGCAGGGGCGCGGTCTCGGTCAGGCCGTAGATCTGGATGAACTCCCAGCCGAGCTCACGTTCCATTCGCTCGATGACCGAGGTCGGCGGCGGGGCCCCGGCCACGATCATGCGCACCCGGTCGCGACCGGGGATCTCGCCGTCCCACGTCGCCGCGGCGTCGAGGACGGCGGCCACGACGGCCGGGGCGCCGCACATGAGCGTGACGCCTTCGGACTCGATCCGGCGCAGGATCTCGGCGCCGTCGACCTTGCGCAGCACGACGTGCTTCACACCCATACCGGTCACCGTGTAGAGCATTCCCCAGCCGTCGCAGTGGAACATCGGGAGCGTGTGCAGGTAGACGTCGCGGTCGGTGACCGTTGCGTGCCAACCGAAGGTCACCGCGTTGGTCCAGCGGGCGCGGTGTGTCTGCTCGACACCCTTGGGCCGGGCCGTCGTGCCCGAGGTGTAGTTGATCGAGGCCACGGCGTCTTCGTCGGGCGTCCACGGCTGCGGCGTCCCCTTCCGACCGAACCAGACGGCATCGGAGTCGGGGCCGATGATCCATTTGTGCTTGCAGTCGATGTCACCCAGCGAATCGGCGAGTTCGGGGTCGATCAGCAACGCCTCGGCTCCGCAGTGTTCGACGATGTATTCGACTTCGGGCAGCGACAGTCGGAAGTTGATCGGCACGAACACCCGGCCGTTGCCCGACACCCCGAAGAACGAGGCCAGCATTCGGCCGGCGTTGTGCGAGACCATCGCCACCCGCGCCCCCATGGCAAGGCCCAGCTCGTCCATGGCCACACCCATCGAACGACGCATGTCGGCCAACTCGGCATAGGTGACCGATCCGAGCGACGGGGCCGGTTGATCGGGCTCGTCGATCATGGCGATGCGGTCGGGATAGACGAGCGCAGCACGATCGAGGAAGTCATTGACGGTCAGTGGCACCTTCACGGATTCGTCCCCTGATGGATCGATGGTCGAAGTCGGCCGACGGCCATGCGCCGAAGCTACTCCAGAGCGCCGCGTGGCGGAAGCCCATGCTCACGATCGGTACTCATGACCGGCGCTGATGATCGGTGCCGATGAGGGTGCTCATGATTGACCGCCGACGTCCGATGGAGCGAGGTGAATCCGAAGGCACCGCCACTGGCCGACGGCGATTGGATCCGAACCCCCGCCGTCACATCGGCCCATCTCGCCGGCCGGGTCACGATCATCGTCTTCTTCTCGATCGGCAACGAGGCCTCGTGGGTCCGGCTCCGCCAGCTCGAGGATCTCAGCGCCGACCTGGGCGACACGCTCGCCATCGTGGCCGTCCACAGCCCCCGTCATCCCTCCGAGCGCAACATCGACGCGGTCGACCGTCTGATCACCCGAGCGGGTGTTCCCTTCCCGGTCGTCCACGACCCCGATCTGACGACCTGGGCCCGCTTCGGTCCCGCCGGTTGGCCGGCAACGGTCGTGATCGATGATCAGGGCCGTCTTCTCGGGATCAGCCACGGTATCGACGACCTGGACGTGCTCTTCGAGGCGGTGACCATGGCGGAGCGCCTCGCCATGGAGCGACGACGAGGGGGCAAGGCACGCCGGCGAATCGTGGCGGATCGCTCCGACCCCGTTCGGGTTCGCCCCCTACCGGTGCCGGTTCCGAATCGTCGGTCCTCCGATCGAGGGCCGTCGTGGCCGAGCGGGCTGTGCGCCGTGAGCGAGCGGCGCATCGCCGTCGCCGACAGCGGCAACGACCGGGTCGTGGTCTACGAACTCGACGACGCCCGCCGCACCGGCGTCGCCCGTCGGATCTTTCACGGGGTCGATCGCCCGGCGCAGGTCTGCGCCCTGCCCGACGGTGACCTGGCCGTGAGCGAACCCGCAACGGGGAGGGTCCTCCGGCTCACGCCGGACGCCGCGAACGACCCGTCGGCGCAACACCCCGTGATCGCCTCGGGCTTCGTCCGCCCACGGGGACTGACCGTCGATGCCGATGGCTCGCTCGTCGTCACCGACGCCGGCTCCGATCAGCTCTTCCGTGTCCTTCCCGATGGGCAGGTCGGCGCCATCGCCGGAAACGCTCGAACCGGGCGGCTCGACGGGCGCGCCAAACAGGCCGAGCTTGGCCAGCCGGTGGCGGTGGCCCGCAGCCGAGCGGGCCTCGTCTTCCTGGACGCCGCATCGAGCTCGCTTCGGATCCTGACCGACCCGGGACGGGTCCACACGGTGTCGGGCGACCTCGACCGACGTGGTCTGATCGATGGCCCCGCCGACTCGGCGGCACTGGATGGGCCGAGCGGTCTCACCGTTCTGGCCGACGACTCGATCGTCATTGCCGACACCGGGAACCATCGGCTCCGGCTGCTGGCCGACAGGGTGATGCACACCCTCGGTGTGGTCGGTCTCGATCGCCCCGAGGACGTGATGGAGATCGATCCCGGCCTGGTGCTCGTCGCCGACACGGGCAATCACCGGCTCGTCGTCGTCGATGTCGCCTCTCACGAGGTGTGGCCGCTCGAGCTGAGCGAGCCCGATCGTCGGCCTCGGCCGACCGCCGGACCGATCGTGGCAGCGGGTGGGAGCGGAATCTCGGTCGGCTTCCCGACGGCCGGGCCCGGACCCTGGACGGTCACCGTTCGATCCAGCCCGGGTGACCTCCTCGAGTGTCCGCTCCGTGTCCGCCGATCGGATCCGAACGAACCGGTGACGGTTCGGCTGGGCACGGTCGGCAGTGGCCATCTGGCCGTCACCTCGACCGGGCCCGACCCGGCGACGTCGCGGATCCAGCTCCGCCACCTCCGCGTCGTGGATTCCTGACCGGCGCGTCAGTTCTCGAGCGGCCGCACGATGTCGGCCAGTTCGGCCAGCTCGGCAGACCAGTCGTCGGGCTCGACCACCGGGATCACCACGAATTTGGAGAACCCCTCGTCGACGAAGCGCCCCACCAACCGGGGCAGTTCGTCCTTGGTGGGGAAGATCTCGGCCGGGTCGGCATCGGGGTTGCGGGCCTGGACGATCTGGACGAAGGCCTCGGGCAGCGGTCCCGCGTCGAGACGGTACGGGATGAGCGCCCCGAAATGCTCGACGTCGATGGCGCGATCGTGCTCCGCGGCCACGGCGTCGATGGTGAGCCGGGCCTCGGCCACCTGCTTGGGGGTGCAGAACGACGGCAGCCAGCCGTCACCGAACCGACCGACCCGCTTCAGTTCCAGGGGTGCGATCCCGCCGAGCCACACCTCGAGGGGGGACTGGACCGGTTTGGGCCGCACCGTCACGTCGTCGATCGTGAACCGCTTGCCGTGGTGCGACACGTGGTCCTCGTCCCACAGTCTGCGCATCAGGGGCAGCGCCTCGTTGAACCACCCACCCCGATCGGTGCGGTCCACCCCGAATGCCTGATGCTCGGCCGAGTTCGCAACGCCGAGTCCGAAGGCGGGAAGCAACCGACCGTTCGAGAGCCGGTCGAGGCTGGCCAGTGACTTGGCCAGGACGACCGGGTTGCGGCCGGGTAGGACCATCACCGACATGCCGACCTTGAGTTTGGTGGTCCGGGCCACGGCGAAGGCCATGCCGACCAGAGGGTCGGGACACTCCCCACCGATGCGTTCCGACAGCCACAACGAGTCGAAACCGTGCCGTTCGAGACCATCGACCAGCTCGGAGAACCGGTCCTGGTCGTTGGTCGAGCTGCGTGTGCCGAGGCCATAACCGATTCGTATCTTCACCGTGTCACTCTTTCACCGGGCGAGGGACCCTGCCAAGGTGACGCTCGACGCGGTGTGACCGCGCAGGCTCGACGGAGCGCATGTGACAGCGCAGGCTCGACGGAGCGCATGTGACCGCGCAGGCTCGACGGAGCCGGGGCGAGCGCGTAGGTTCGGCGGGGTGAAAACAGGTCTCGCCTTCGCCAACACCGGACCCTTCGCCGAACTCGACGGACTCGTCGACCTGGCCCGAGCCGCCGAGGGGGCCGGCATCGAGTCACTGTGGACGGTCGAACACGTCATCTGGCCGACCCAATACGACTCGGCCTACCCCTATTCCCCCACCGGCAAGATGCCCGGCGACAAGACCTCGGCCATCCCCGACCCGCTGATCTGGCTGAGCTTCGTTGCCGCTCACACCTCGACGCTCGTCCTCGGGACCGGGATCCTGATCCTGCCCGAGCGCAACCCGGTCGTCCTGGCCAAGGAGGTCGCGACCCTCGACCGTCTGTCGAAGGGTCGGCTCCAGCTCGGCATCGGTGTCGGCTGGCTCGAGGAGGAGTTCGAAGCGCTCGGTGTCCCGTGGGAACGCCGCGGCCAGCGCACCGACGAGTACATGGAGGCCATGCGGGCCCTCTGGGCCTCCGACGACGCCGGCTACTCCGGAGACTTCGTGTCGTTCACCAATGTCAGCTCCAACCCCAAACCGGCGCGCTCCGGGGTGCCGTTCGTGATCGGTGGGCACTCCCGGGCCGCGGCCCGGCGGGCCGGCCGACTGGGCGACGGCTTCTTCCCCGGGAAGGGTTCCATCGCCGAGCTGACCGAGCTGTTCGACGTGGTTCGCCAGAGCGCCGCCGACGTCGGGCGCGACCCCACGGCGATCGAGATGACCGCCGCCCATCCCGGTCTCATGGGCGACGACCCGGTCGGGGCAGCCCAGGAACTGGCGAGCATCGGCGTGCACCGCACGATCCTTCCGGCCTTCCTGTTGCTCGGATCCGAGGGCGCCGAAGCCAAGGCGACCGCCTTGGCCGAGTCGGTCATCGGACCCATCGCCGACGTGTGACCCGCCGGGGCCGGGACGCCACGGGCGTCGGCCCCGGATCAGACGCAGCCGAGCAGCCTCACCACACCGGCGACCCGCTGCGCGCTCCGTCCCCGCGCCTCATCGGCCCAGGAGCGGCCCGCCGCCAGGATGTCGTCGGTGTCGTCGTCGGTGTCGCCGATCAGATTGACCGCCGAGCAGACACCGTCTTCGGTGCGCCACGTCACGTAGGCGTCGCCGCCCCAGCCATCACCGGCGTCCTGACCGAGCCAGAGATCGAGCGCCAACTCGCCGATGGTGCCCTGGTCGATCGGTTCGCCGACCGCACCGTCGCCGACTTCGGGTGCCGGCACGTCGGCGGGGGCCTCGCGAGCTGCGTACGCCTCGGGGTGCAGGACCTGTTCGGTCGTGACCGGCGGATCGGCGAAGAGCGCGTCGACGGCGGCGATCCCACCGTCGTCGTAGACCGACGACACGAACGCCGCACCGTCGACATAGGGCGAGATCTGTGTCTGCAGGATGAAGGACGGGATCTGGAAGAGCACGACCAGGTCCTCGGGGGCAACGGCGCCGAGTTCGAGCCGCTCCAGCTCGGCCCGTTCGGCGTCGGTCAGCGTCTCTCGCCATGCCTGCTCGACCAGGACCGCACTCCCCTCGACGATCTGGAGGAAACCCGAGGCCGATTCGTCGTCCTCGTCGAGCTCGGGCCGGGACAGCTCGTGGTGCTGATCGTCCCAGGCATGGGTCAGTTCGTGCACCATCACCGATCGGGTGTAGAGGTTGACATCGGTGCCCCGGACGTTCAGTTCCTCGGTCTCGGTGTTGTAGCCGCCGACGACGCCGATCTCGAGCGACGTCCGGAGCGCATCGGCCAGGTCGACGTCGGTGTCGATCAGCCCGAGCGCACGTAAGGAGTCGCCGACGGCATCGAGTTCGGAGGACTCGGCATCGAAATCGTCGAGGATGAACTCGTCGAAGGCGGCATCGTCGATGAAATTGACGGTGGGGAATCGCACGAACGGCATGCCCTTGAAGTCCTCGATGAACGCAACGGCCTCGCAGACCTCGGAGCGCTCACCGCCCGGGCAGGGGGTGGTTCCCGTCGGATCGGAAACGGCCGGCTCGTCGGGTCGTGGAACGGCGCCGTCCTGGGACCCGCCATCCGGTTCGCCGGCCGTTTCGGACCGTTCACCGGCGAGCGAGGTGTCCGAACCATTGCCCCTCGTCGTGACCACCACGAGTACGGCCAGCACCAGCGCCGCGCCCAGGACGGCGGCCACGGCGACGAGGAACCCTTCGCCGAGACGGCGTCGGCCGGGCTCGGGATCGGTGCGACCGGGGCCGGTTGGGGAATCGATCGAATCAAGCATCGTGGAGTCATCGTCGGCAGTTCCGGCCCGGTCGAAAGACACCGAACCTGCGGGAGCGAACCGAGGGACGAGGTTAGGGCCAAATCCGATCCGGCGGTGGGTCGGGTCGGCGGTGTCGGGTCGGATGCCGGGCGGTTGCGATAAGTTGGCTGCCGGGCGAGCCCGTTTCGCCTGGTATCGACATGTCGAAGCATCTGGAGCCCCCGTCCCCATGACGACAGACAGCCTTGGCGAGCTGGGTGAACGGATCCGACAACTCGCTCGGGTCCCCAATCTGCTCGTCGCCTGCGACTACGACGGGACCGTGGCGCCGCTGGCCGACGATCCGATGGAGGCCTTCCCCAATCGGGAATCGGTGGCGGCGGTCCGTTCCCTGGCCGAACAGGCCAACACCCATGTCGCGGTGATCAGTGGTCGCAGCCTGCGTGACCTGGCCACCCTGTCGAGGTTCCCCGAGGAGATCCGACTCGTCGGGAGCCACGGCAGTGAGTTCGATCTCGGTTTCGCGGCCGAACTCGCACCCGAGCTCACCGATCTCCGGGGACGGATCACGACGGCCGTCACCGACATCGGCGCCCGTCACGGCGCCCTCGTCGAGGAGAAGCCGACCGGCGTCACCCTCCATTTCCGGGGGCTCGCCCCCGAGATCGCCGAGGCGGCTCGGGCCGAGGTGGTCCGAGGCCCTGCCGGGTGGCCGCAGGTCTTCACCCGCAACGGCCGCGACGTGATCGAGATGTCGGTCATTGCCACCAACAAGGGCTGGGCCCTCGACACCATCCGCTCCCAGATCGGCGCCAGCGCCGTGGTCTTCATCGGCGACGACGTCACCGACGAGGACGCCTTCGGTACGTTGACCGGCCCTGATCTCGGGATCAAGGTCGGTGACGGCCAGACCCTCGCCGGTTACCGGGTGAAGGACATCACGACGGCGGCCCAGATCCTCGCACTGCTGTCCGAGCTACGATCCGACTGGTTGCGTGGTGCCGGGCTCGTTCCACTCGAGGAACACTCCATGCTGAGCGACCTGCGGACGGCGGCGATCGTGTCGCCGCTGGCCCGGATCACCTGGCTCTGCACGCCGCGGATCGACTCGGCTGCGGTCTTCGGGGAACTCCTGGGCGGCCCCGCCGCCGGTTACTTCGCGGTCACCGACGCCGACGGTCGGGGCCCGATCGATCATCGGTACGTTGCGGCGACCCTGATCCATGAGTCCCGGTTTCCCGACTTCACGGTCACCGACTATCTCGACGTCTCCAACGACCGCTCACGCCGTCTCGCCGGACGATCCGATCTCATCCGAGTCCTCGATGGGACCGGTGTGGCCCTGGTGGAGTTCGCGCCGAGGCTCGACTTCGGACGATTCCCGACCAGGCTCGAAGTGCGGCCCGACGGCGTGGCCGTCATGGGAACCGCCGACCTCATGGTCCTGCGCTCCCCCGGCGTGCAGTGGACGATCGTCGCCGACGGGCGGCACCAGACCGCGATCGGACGGGTCGATCTCGTTGGCGAACCGGTGACGCTCGAGCTCCGCTCCGGGACCGGAACCCTGCGACCCGATGCCCGATCCGAGCCCGACCGGCGGGGCGATACCGACCGCTTCTGGCGCAACTGGTACACCGGACTCGAGTTGCCGTCGCTCGAGCGCGAGCTGGTCGGTCGCAGTGCCCTCGTCCTCAAGGGGTTGTGTCACGGACCGACCGGGGCGATCGTGTCGGCGGCGACGACGAGTCTGCCCGAGCACCTCGGGGGCGTCCGCAACTGGGACTATCGGTACTGCTGGTTGCGCAACGCCTCGCTGTCGGCCTCGGCCCTGGCCCGCCTGGGATCCCATGCCGAGGGGATGGCCCTGCTCGACTGGGTCCTCAACATCCTCACCACCCGGACCGACCCGGAACGACTCGCACCGCTCTACAACGTGACCGGACGTCATCTTCCTCCCGAGGCAGAGATCACCGAGCTTCCCGGTTACGGCGGATCACGCCCGGTTCGGGTCGGCAACGCAGCCGATTCCCAGGTCCAACTCGACATCTTCGGTCCCATCGTCGACCTGGTCCACACGCTGCTCATCCGGGGCGAGGCCCTGTCGGCCGAGCACTGGCGGCTGGTCGAATCGATGGTGCTGGCCGTGTCGAGGCGCTGGACCGAACCCGACCACGGCATCTGGGAGATCCGCAAGCCACCCCGTCACCACGTGTACTCCAAGGTGATGTGCTGGCAGTCGGTGGACCGGGCCATCTCCATTGCCGAGCAGTTCCTCGATCGCGAACCGGCGACCTGGGTCGAACTCCGTGACGAGATCGCCGCCGAC
The DNA here is from genome assembly GCA_963700755.1 of uncultured Acidimicrobiales bacterium. GTDB lineage: Bacteria > Actinomycetota > Acidimicrobiia > Acidimicrobiales > SZUA-35 > JBBQUN01. The sequence goes on along the minus strand of CAVOYW010000007.1, from coordinate 196,813 downwards.
GTCCTCCAACGGGGCTGGAATCCGGCGCGGGGCTGTTTCACCGCGGCCTACGACGCCGACGACCTCGATGCATCGGTTCTCGCCGTCGGGCTCGTCGGACTCGTCGAGCCCGACGATCCGCGCTTCGTCTCGACCGTCAATGCGATCGAACGGGAACTGCGGCAGGGCGACACGGTGCATCGCTACGTCGTCGACGATGGGCTCCCGGGGCGGGAGGGCGGATTCCACCTGATGACCTCATGGCTGATCGACGCCATCGATCTCGCGGGGCGCCACGACGAGGCGGTCGCCATGTTCGAGTCCCTGTGCCGCCTGGCCGGCAGCACGGGGACGATGACCGAGCAGTACGATCCGGCTGCGCACCGGGCCCTGGGCAACCTGCCGATGGCATACAGCCATCTGGGGATCATCAACAACGCCCTCAACCTGGACGCCCTCTCGGCCTGAACCCGTCGGCCCGATAGGGCCTGGGGGGTGACACGGTTCGGGTCGGCTATTCGGCGTCGGCCAGTTCGGTGGCCGCCGCTTCCCACTGCGCCAACAGTTCTGCGGCCTTGGTCTGGGCCTTGGCGTGCGTGGCGACCACGTCCTGCACCTTGGACTGGTCGTCGTAGATCGCCGGATCGGCCAGTTGGGCGGCCAGGCCCGCCGCCACGTCCTCGGCTCGCATCGCCTGCCGTTCGAGCCGTTCGACGGTCTTGCGCAGCTCCCGGGTGGCCCGGCTGCGGGCCTGCCGGTCCTCGGCCTCGACTCGGCGGACCTCCTTGCGTTGGTGGGTGACCTTGCGCTCGCTGCCACGGATCGATGAGGTACCCGACGGGCGGGAGGTCGGCGATGCCGTGCCGGGCCCGGCGAGCTGCGGATTGAGCACGTGTTCCTCGACGTCGAGGTACTGCACTGCCTGGCCGTCCCGAACCTCGACCACCGACTCGGCCACGTTCCGGATCAGGTGCCGGTCGTGGCTGACGAGCAGGATGGTTCCCGGGTAGGCCGCGAGCGCATCTTCGAGGACATCGCAACTGGGGAGGTCGAGGTGGTTGGTCGGCTCGTCGAGCACCAGCAGGTTGACCGGGTTGCACATGGTCTCGGCCAGGGCGAGGCGGGTCCGCTCACCTCCGGACAGTTCACCGACCCGACGGTCGACGGCACCACCGGAGAAGCCGAACGAGCCGAGCACGGTTCGCAGGTTTCGTTGTTTGGGTTGTTCACCGACCTTGTGCCGGAACTCCTGCTCGACGGTCTTGTCGAGGTCGAGGGCGTCGACCTGGTGTTGGGCGAAGTACGCGATGTCGACGTTGGCGCCGATCTTCACGGTGCCCGCCAGGGGTTTCAGGTCACCGAGGATGGCCTTGAGCACGGTCGACTTCCCGGCGCCGTTGGGGCCGATCAGTGCCACCTTGTCGCCCCGCTCGATCACGAGATCGACGTTGCTGAGCACCGGAATCCCATCGTCGTAGCCAAGACTCGCCGCTTCCATCTCGACGACCACCCGCGACGACCGGGGCGGTTCGGGGAACGCGAACCTCAGTTTGAGTTCTTCGATCTTGGGGGCTTCGATCGTTTCGAGCCGTTCCAGGGTCTTGATCCGCGATTGGACCTGTCGGGCCTTGGTGGCCTTGTAGCGGAACCGCTCGATGAACTTCTCGGCCTGGGCGACCTTGCGGGCCTGGTTGGCAACCGCCGCCTCGGCCTGTCGGATCCGGTCCTCGCGCTGCACGACGAACTCGGCGAAGCCACCGACGTACTCGGTTGCGCCCTGCCAGGCGACCTCGATGACCCGATCGGCGACGGCGTCGATGAAGTCGCGGTCGTGGGACACGAACAGCAGGGCGCCCGACCAGTTCTGGAGCTGCTGTTCGAGCCACAGCACGGAATCGACGTCGAGATGGTTGGTCGGTTCGTCGAGGACCAGGACGTCGGGCTTCTGCAGCAGGAGCCGGGCCAGGGCCGCGCGCATCTGCCAACCGCCCGAGAGCTCGGCCAAGGGCCGATCCATGTCGTCGGCGGTGAATCCGAGGCCACCGAGGATGCGACGGGCGTCGGCTTCGATCTGGTAACCGCCGAGCTGCTCGAACCGGCTCTGCAGGTGCCCGTAGTCCTCGAGCGCCGCGTCGTGTTCGGGCCCGGTCGTCGTTGCGACGATGTGGAGGAGTGCCTCGAGCCGTTCCTCGAGTTCGAGGACGGCGCCGGCACCCGCCATCACCTCGTCGATCACCGAGTCGGACCACGACTCGGTGAGCTCCTGCGGCAGGTAGCCGATGACACAGTCCTTCGGTTTCGAAACGTCGCCTGCGTCGGCTTCCTGGAGGCCAACGATGATCTCGAGCATCGTGGTCTTGCCGACACCGTTCCCGCCGACGAGGGCCACCCGCCGACCGGGGAGGAGGCGGAACCCGACGTCGGAGAACAGGACCCTCGATCCATGTGATTTGGACAGACCCGATACCGAAAGCACCCAACTGAGCGTAGGGATCACCGGCCGCTTTCGAGCAGATCGGACTCGAGCCGATCGGCGACGCGATCGCTCAGGTCAGCGCCGAGCGTTGGCGGCGGTCGGCGGTCCGGGATTCCCGACAGGGTGACGGATCGGTGTCGGAGAACAGTTCGCTCCGGGCCCGGAGACCGCTGCGGATCTCGACGGTTGCGACCGGACCGCCGGTCCACCACTGATCGCCCCAGGCTGCGGCGACATGATTTCGTGCGTTCTGGAGGACGCCGATCATCGGATCGGTGAGCGGTGCGTCGACCGACGAGGAGGAGGCGGCGACGACGAGTTGCTTCGCGAACGAGTCCGGTTCCCGGTGCCCGGCCCGAGCGGCAGGAGCATCGAGCAGGCTCCGAACCCGTTCGACGAGCATCGCCGGTTCTCGTTCGCGGATGACCGTGGCGACTGGAGTCGACGACCGGCGAAGGCTCCGGCGGCGGTCGATCCATTCCAGCGACACGAAGACCTGACGGCCGAGGTCACCGGCATTGACCAGCCGCAGATCGAGCCGACCGCGGGACCGAGGTCGGCGTCCGGAGTGGGTCAACTCACCGAACCCGAGCCAGCAGGACCCGATGCCGGGTCGCTCGACCGACTCGGCTTCCTGGTTCAGGAGGTCACGGCGGAAGTGGGCGGTGAGCCATTCGAGGGCGTCGCGATCGTCGTCGGACAGCGACGAGGGTCGCGACGCGCTCGCCTTGAGCATCGACTGTTGGATGGAGACCAGCTCGAGGTCGAGCGCCTCGTCGACGTGGGTCTCGATCCCCTCGGCCGCCGTCAGCTGCGACACGAAGGCCGAGAACCAGAGGCGATTCGAGGTGTAGCGCCGATCTCCGAGCCGCTGCCGGTCGACGTCCACGGCCGTGGCCCGGGGGGAGGCGTTCGAGAGGACGCGGGCCCGGCCGACGACGACCGCCAGGATGGCAACGATGATGGGCAGGGCGAGCATCGCCACCAGCAGCCAGCGCTGCGGGTCGCCGAGGTCGGCTCGGATGCTGATGAGAACAGGCATGATCCATCCGTGGAGTGTGGAATCCCGCCCATCCGTGGGCGAGGGGTGACGTGTAGGACGATCGGCGGGACCCGGCGTGCTGACACGACGCTCGTCCCACCAGTATCGGGTGGGCCCCGATCGATATGAGCCGCTCCTAGGGCGACGACGCCGGGGGTGACGGTGGCGGGGATGACGGCATACCGGGACGATCGACGCAGATGCGGTTGCGACCGGCCGCCTGGGCCCGGCGCAGGTTGTCGACGACCTCACGCCGCAGGCGACGGCCGGCGTCGGGTGCGCCGACCTCGTTGGCCATGGCCCCGCCGATGCAGACGGTGACCACGATGTCGGAGGCCCCGAACCTCACCGTCGACCGCTCGACCAGGGTGCGGAAGCGTTCGGCGGCACCGGCCAGATCACCGTCGAGGGCGTGGGGCATCACGAGGGCGAACTCGGCCGGGCCGACCCGGAAGAAATCCTCGTCGGACCGGCAGTGTCCGAGCAACCGGGCGGCGACGTGCGACACGGTCAGATCGAAGAGACCGGCCCCGTCCCCGGGGTCGCCGGACGGCCGACCGTCGAGCGCGACCACGATCAGGCCAAGCCAATCGGTGAACGAGCGCCGCCGCCGCATCGCGATGCAGGTCTCGAGGCGATCCTCGAAGGCACGGCGGTTTCCCATGCCGGTCAACGGGTCGACGAGCGAGTCCCGTTGGAGCTCCTCGTTGAGGGTCTCGAGCTCGGCCAACTGACCGGACTGCTGCGACATGAGGGTCACCGCCTCGATCGACAGCTGTTGCATGGCCTCGGCCGCGCTGCGGACCATCGACTCGTGGTCGAGCCCGGCGGGGAGCGCCAGGCTCAGCAGTTCGGCCGTTTCCCGGATCTGCGGCCCCATGCCGATCAGGATCGCTTCGACCCGGTCGGCGCCGAGTTCGAGTGTCCGGGCCGCCAGTCCCGAGAGTTCGAGCAGCGCCCGCCCGTCGGGGACATCGCACAACACCCGTTCGGCCAGCATGGCCATACGAAGCGACAGGACGAGCGTTCCGATCGTCGGATCATGGTCGGCGATCTCGACCGGCCCGTCGGCTCGGGCGCGGACGACCTCGGCCAGGAAGCTCGGCAGCCCCCAGAGATCGAACAGGGCCGCGCTCGAATTCGTCGAGTCGGAACCCGAGCACGGCCTCCTGGTGCTCGTCAGTGGGCCAGCCCTCGGCGAAGAGGCGACCGAACGACGTCGGCGCCGCCTGGGCGATCACGAGCGCTCCCACCGAATGCAGCAGTCCGACCAGGAACCCTTCTTCGCGCGAGGGAGGGGTCGATCTCGCTGAGGAATCCCCGATTGGCCAGGGCGCTCACGACCGAGCGCCGGCGGACGTCGAGCAGGAGGTCGGGATGTTCGGACCGGATCGGGAACAGTGCGCTCAACGACAGGGAGAGGGTGAGCAGGCGGACCGCCTTCACCCCGAGCACCATGATCGCCCGCTCGACCGAGGTGATCTGGCTCGGGAAGCTGTAGATCGCGGAGTTGGCCATGCGCAGGAGCTTGGCCGTGAGGGCGCCGTCCCGACCGATCAGCTCGGCGAGGACACCGATCGAGAGATCCGGCCTGGCGGTGTAGTCGAGGATCTGCAGGACCAACGCCGGGGGCGAGGGCAGACCGTCGATGTCGACGAGGAACGCCTCGATGGCGTCGGTCCGGGGCGGCGAACCGCTCTCGGAGTGGCTCACCGGGCCGACCCGATGAGCACACGCTCGTCGTCGACGACGGCCGCCGGCTTTCCGGGTCGGGTGGCGGCATCGGCACTGCGAATGAGCAGCGTTCCGAGGATCCCGGCCGCGACCGAGGCGAACAACACACCGATCTTGGCGTCGGCGATGAGTTCTTCGTCGGTGAAGGCCAGGTCGCTGATGAAGAGCGAAACGGTGAAACCGATGCCGGCGATGCACGACGTGCCGGCCATGAGCCGCCAGGTGGTGCCACGAGGGAGCGCAGCGAGGCCCGAACGAACGGCGACGAGCGATGCGAGGAGGATGCCGATCGGCTTGCCGAACACGAGACCGATGAACACGGCCCGCCCGACCCCCGACGTCGCGGCCGCACCGATCTCGGACGGTCCGAGGACCACCCCGGTGTTCGCGAGGGCGAAGACCGGAATGATCAGCAGCGCACTCCAGGGATGCAGGGTGTTGATGAGCCGATCACAGATCGAGATCGATTCCCGGGTCTCGAACAGGATCTCCTTGAGTTCTTCGTAGCTGGTGCGCTCGGAGGCTTCGGCGACGTGTAGGTGGGGACGATGGGGAGTGGCCGGCGCCAGCAGTCCACACACCACGCCGGCCAGCGTGGCGTGGACACCCGACTCGAAGGTGAAGTACCAGATGCCGATGCCGAGCAGGACGTAGACCGGCGTCCACCACACACCCGACTTGCGAAGGGCGACCATGGCGACGACCCCGGCCCCGGCCCAGGCCAGGCTCACGAAGTCGAGCGACGACGAGTAGAAGACGGCAATGACCACGATCGCCCCGAGATCATCGACGATTGCCAGACTGAGCAGGAAGACCTTCAGGGCCGACGGGACGCGGTCACCCAGGAGACTGAGGATGCCGACCGCGAACGCGATGTCGGTGGCCATCGGGATGCCCCAGCCGTTGGCGGCGGCACCACCACCGGCGAAGATCACGAAGAAGATGGCCGGCACGGCCATGCCGCCGAACGCGGCCAGCGCCGGGAGCGCCGCCTTCCGGGGATCGTGGAGCTCACCGACGGCGAGTTCCCGCTTGATCTCGAGCCCGGCAACGAGGAAGAAGATGGTCATCAGACCGTCGTTGATCCAGTGGGTCAGCGACTCGTCGATCTCGACCGGTCCGACCGCGATCCGCAGATGCTGGTGCCAGAAATGGGCGACCTCACCGCCCAACGGCGAGTTCGCCAGCACGAGCGCAACGAGGGCCGCAACGATGAGGGCCACACCCGAGATGTTCTCGAGATGGATCAGCTTGCGCATGGGTTGACGAAGCTTGTCGATCGGCACCGCACCGGCCGGTACCGCGCCGGAGCGCTCGATCGAAGGGGAATGGCTCACCAATGACTCCTGTTCATCGTGGCCGGATCGACCGGGCGGTCGGTCCGAGAACGCCGCTGCAGTCTCGGCAGTCGTCGTTCGGACATGAGCACCCGTCTCGGATCCGGGCGCGAAACGGCCGGTCGGTGGCACGATGCCACCGACCGGCCGATCGAAGCGATCTCGTCGCTCATCGAGGTCGGGCCGACGACTACCGCTTGAGGTTCACGATCTCCTGGAGGAGTTCGTCGGATGCGGTGATCACTCGGGAGTTGGCCTGGAAACCACGCTGGGACCGGATGAGGGTCGTGAACTCCTCGGCGAGGTCGACGTTCGACATCTCGAGGGCGCCGGCGGCGAACAGCCCGCGTCCGCCGCCACCGGCTGCGCCGATCTGGGCCAGACCGGAGTTGGCCGTGGTCCTCCAAGCCGTGCCGGTGACCCGTGACAGGCCCTCGGGGTTGGCGAAGGTGGCAAGGGCGAGCTGGGCCATGGGGCGGACCCGTCCGTTCGAGTACGAACCGACGATGACGCCGTCCTGACCGATGCTGATGGACTGGAGCGATCCGCTCGAGGAACCGTTCTGGTTGACGACGGCCATCGACGAGTTGCCGCCGTACTGCGAGACCCGGCGGGCCTCGGTTCCGCCGAGGGTCAATTCGATGGCCTGTGCCCCCGGGATGGCGCCGGCAGCGATGTTCGTGGTGAGGTCGGCCGGTGACACCAATTCACCGTCGGCACCGAAGGTCAGGACGTTGTCGCTCATCGGGACCGCGGTGGGCGGATCACCGAAGGACGCCGTCATCGTCCACTCGTTCACGTTGGTCTTGGTGTAGGTGACGTCGAGGATCTGGGCGTTGCCCTGACTGTCGTAGACCACGACCGAGGTGAAGTCCTGCAGACCGATGGCGCCATCGGCGGACAGGTTGCCACCGAGATTGACCGACGTGGTGGCCACCGGCTGGCTGGCTTCGCCCAACGGGATCTTGATGCCGCTCACCGGACGGTCGGTCACGACGGTGCCGGCCGGATCGGCCTGCCAGCCCTGCACCAGGCCGCCGTTGGCGTCGACCAGCTGACCGGCCGAATCGACGAAGAAGGCGCCGGCCCGGGTGAAGAGCTGCGATCCCTGGGACTGGACCACGAAGAAGCCGTCTCCCTCGATCGACAGATCCAGGTCGCGACCGGTGCGCTGCATGGCGCCCTCGGTCAGGTTCTGGGCGATGCCCCCGAGGCGGACGCCCAGGCCGATCTGGGTCGGGTTGGTGCCGCCGAGCGCACCAGCCGGCGCCCCGGCCCCCCTCAGGGTCTGGCTGAGCACGTCCTGGAAGAGCGCGTTGGATTTCTTGAAGCCGGTGGTGTTGACGTTGGCGATGTTGTTGCCGACGACATCCATCATGATCTGGTGATTGCGGAGACCGGTCACGGCCGAGTACATGGAGCGGATCATTGGTGGGGTTCCTGTTTCTTGGAGGGGGACGGTTGCTGGTGTGCGGTTGCTGGTTGGTGATGGTCAGTGCGGAGGTCGGCCATTCGAGGCGATGAGCCGAGGGGGGATGGAAGGACACGGTGTCGATCAAACGGTGTCGATCAAACGAGTGTCGATCAACTGGCGATCTCGACGATCTGGTCGAGCCCGACCTCGCCCAGACCGGTCACGAGCCGGACCTCACCGTTCGCGACCACGGCCCGATCGACGACCGTCGAAGCCCGGTCGCCGGCCGCGTCGATGACGCTCACGGTGCGCCCGATCATCGAGCTGGCGGTCGTCAGGCTCGAATTGAGCGCACTCGTCGCCGACTGGGCCGACATCTTCTGCAACTCCTCGATGGTGGTGAACTGGGCGGTCGTTGCGATGAAGTCCCCGGGATCACTGGGATTGAGGGGATCCTGGTAGCGCAGCTGGGCAACGAGCAGCTTCAGGAACGCTTCACGGTCGAGTTCGCTCGACTCCGGCGCCGCCGCGATCCCGTACTTGTCGGTGATCGTGTTGGCAATCGGATTCACCGTGGCACCGGGCACCGCTGAAACGAAGTCGGTCATGCACTGGCCTGCTTTCCCTTGGTTTGACGATTCGAGATGGTCGAGCGGGGCGGGCCACTCGGGCCCGTCGACGCTTCCGGTCTGGCGTGCGGTCTAGAGGGCAAGGTCGACACCTCTCCCCCGGCCGCTCGTTGCGAGCGTCGAGCGGCCGATCGATCCCGCGCCGGCGTCGCTCCGGCCCGGCGACGACGAGGGATCACCCGCCGAGGTGAACCGCGGTGGGCCGGCCGGTGGGCGATCACCGGGGCGGCCGCCCGGATCCCGGTGCGAGATGTCGACATCGGCTCGACCCAGCCCGGCCGAGGCCAGGTCGGCGAGCAGCCGAGCCTGATCGAGCCGCTCCTGGGCCGCCGAGGTCTGGGTCACGATCCGCACGGCGACCTCGTCGCCGCGTTGGATGAGTTCGACGGTGACCGCTCCCAGTTCGCCCGGACGCAGGACAACACTCACTTCATGACGACCGTCACCTCGCTGGCGAACGAGCCCGACGGCCTGTTTGACCTGTTCCCAGACCTCCCCGTCGAACTCGACGATCGGGGGCGTCACGGCAGGGGCCGTCGACGTCGAGACGTCGGCTCGACGGACACCGGTGAGCGCCGCCAGCGGATCGGGTGAGGCCGGCGTCGAATCCGAGTCGGCGATCGGCGCCGGACCGGACGAGGCATCGACGAGCTCGGACACGACCTCGGCCGGAAGTCGGGCCGAATCGGTTCCGGTTCGGTCGATCATGGAGCTCTCGGGGTCGTCGGCCGGCCGGCGCCGCTCCGCTCGGGCCGACCCGGCGACCGGCGGCGTGGCGTCGGACCCGGGAGCCAAGTCGGAGTCGGCGACGCCGTCTGCCCCCGTCAGGGCTCGTGAGCCCAGCGGGGATTCGGTGCGGGCGGCGTCGTCGGGTCGATCTGCGCCGGCCGCCGACGACCCATCGGTCGAATCGTCGCTGCCCCGAGGTTCGGCTTCGACGACGGGGTTCGTCACCTCGATGGTGGTCGCCTCGATCGTGGCGACACCGGTCCCGGCCGTGTCGTCGGCTTCGGCCGTCGGGGCATCGGTGCCGGCCGCTCGGGCATCGAATCCCGGCAGCAGGGGGTCGGCCACGGAGGCGGTCGTTTCGGTTCGGGTGGTCTCGGTTCCGACGGCAGGGTTCTCGGGCACAGGGTTCTCGGGCACAGGGTTCTCGGGCACAGGGTTCTCGGGCACAGGGTTCTCGGGCACCCCGGCCGGCGGCCGCGACGCCGAAGGCGGCGGTTCGGTCGACTCCTCCCGCCCGGCGACCATGGACTCGGGGGACGCCTCGACACCGGGTTCGACGTCGAGCGCCGTGAGCGGCTCGATGTCCGCGGGCAACGGCATCGTTTCCTCGGCGACGACGTCGGTCCGGCCGGTGTGGCTCGAGGGTTGCGTGATGGTCAGGGTGGGTATCGCGATTGTCGATCACGATCGATGCTTTCCCCGAATCGGGCGTCGCCGTAGCCTCCTCGATCGGCGGAGCCATCGTCACGTCGGCCGACGACCGCTCAGCCGCCGGATCGGTGGCGATCTCGGTGGTGATGGTCGCCGGGGCCGAGGCCATCATGGTTGCCGGCTTCGGGCCGGTCGGGGCCTCGATCGGGTCGGCCTCGGGCTGGGTTGCCCCCGGGGCGAACGCTTCCCGACTGGTCGATGGGGCCAGGGCCGTGGCAACGATGCCGGCCGCTCCCATCACTGCGGCAGAGGACGTGTCGGTCGGGTCGGCAGCGGGGTCCGGGTGTTTCTCATGGATCTCGGCGGCCGCATCGGAGCCGTCGGTTGCGGCCATCGTGTCGGTGTCGTCGGGCCGCCCGCGACCACGGTCGCGGGAAACGCTCGAGCGCCGGTCGTGCTCGGCCGCCGGTGGCCGCCGCGTCGACCCATCGGCTCGCCGCCGATCCTCACCGGCATCGGAACGGGTCGGGATCCGTCGCTCTTCGTCGAGCAGTGCCTCGAACCGTTCCCGGGTGCCGGCATCGTCGGGCCGCGAACGGGCCATGACGGACCCGACGACCGGGGCACCCGACGATGGATCGGTCGCCGGGGTGCTGCGGCGAAGGTCGGTGTTGAGGGGGGTCATGCGGCGTTCCTGCTCCAGATCTCTTGAACCTTGCGGACATAGCGTTGCGTCTCGTCGTATGGCGGGATCCCGCCATGACGTTGGACCGCCCCCGGGCCGGCGTTGTAGGCCGCCAGGGCCAGGGGGACCGTGCCGAACCGGTCGAGGTTCTCCCGGAGGTACCGGGCCGCTCCGTCGATCGCCGAGGCCGGGTCCAGCGGGTCGACGCCCATACCCGAAGCGGTAGCCGGCATGAACTGCATGAGTCCCTGCGCCCCGGCCCCGCTGACGGCAGTCGGATCGAAGTTCGACTCGACCTGGGCCACGGCGGCCAGGAGGGCCGGATCGATGTTCCACCGGTCACCGGCGGCGACGAAGAGCGACTGGAACTGCTCGGGCCCGAACGGCACACCGGCCTCGAGCGACGTCCAGGTCGCCCCGGCCGGCCTGGTGGTGTCGACGATCCGACGGATCGTGGCGATCGGACGGTCGATGGTCTCCACCTTCACCACGTCCCCTCGTCGGGGGGCGTGGACCATCTTGTTGTCGCCCAGGTAGATGGCGACGTGGTTGACCGGCTCGCCGAACGCCAGGAGGTCGCCGGGAAGCGCGGCGCCGATTCCATCGACCTCGACGCCCATGCGGGCCTGGTCTCGACTCACCCGGGGCATGTCGACACCGATGTCCCGGAACGCGTCCCGAACCAGACCCGAACAGTCGACACCGACATCGGCGTCGTTGCCGCCCCACAGATAGGGGGTCCCGAGGTGATCGAGGGCACCGGTGACGACACCGCCACCCAGGTTCGGCTGGTTCCGCGTCGCCGTGGTCAGCGCCGCGAAACGGGCGCTGTCGAGTGTGATGGCGTCGGCGGCCGCGGTCGGTGACCCACCGGCGGCCTCGGCCGGCCCGCCCGAGGCCTCGGCCAGGATCGAGGCGAACCGAGCGGCCTGAGCGTCGGGAACCGTCGCCGTGGCGATCGGGCGCGCCGATGACGACGTCACCGAGCCGGTCGTCGCCATGGGTCGGGCGACGGCGTCGAGTCGGGTGCGGAGATCGGGCACGAGACCGGTATGCATGGTCAGGCGTCGGCCTTGGCCCGTCGGACCATGGCGAGTTCCTCGAGTTCGGCCTGCTGGGCCCGTGCCCGCTCGGCGGCGACCTCGTCGGACAGCCGATCGACGACCTTTTCCAGCGAATTGGCCCGCTTGCGCTCCAGCTGCCAGGCCGTGAATTCCACCTCGAGATCGGCCAGCGAGGCATCGAGGATCTCACGACGGTGCTGCGAGGCCCTCATCCCGCTCTCGATGAGCAGACGGCCGAACTGCATCGTCGCAACATCACGGGCCTCGGTGGCCAGCGCCTCGAGCTGGGCGTCCGCGGCGGCCAGTTCGGCACGGTCGTGCTCGACCCGTCGCCGTGCCTCGGCCACCCCGGCCCGGAGCTGCTCCTCCTTCCGGCGCTGGATGCCGAAGATGCGGGTCATTCGCTTCAGTTTGTGGTTGCTCATGATGACTCCTGTCCCCCGAGTGCCAGCAGTTCGCCCAGGTGGGCCCATGCCGACTCGCGGTCGCTGAGTTGGTGAAGTGGTTGTTGGAGGAAGGCGTTGGCGCCGGCCCGGAGGGCGATGGCGCGGTCGATGTCGGGGCTGCTGCCGGGTGCGTAGGCCCCGACCTCGATCAGATCCCGGGCCTCGTCGAAGACGGCGAGGGAGTGGCGCAGAGCCTGCGCCATCTCGGTCCGGGCCGCGGTGTTGACGGCGATGGCCACTCGTGACGCCGACGCGAGGATGTCGATGCTGGGGAAGTGCCCGGCGTTGGCCAGCCGCCTCGACAGCGAGATGTGACCGTCGAGGATGGAACGGGCGGCGTCGCCGATCGGGTCGTTCAGGTCGTCACCCTCGACGAGGACGGTGTAGAAGCCGGTGATCGAACCCCGGGCCGAGGTGCCGGCCCGCTCGAGCAGGGTCGGGAGCAGCCCGAAGACCGAGGGCGTGTATCCCCGAGCGGTCGGGACCTCACCGGCGGACAGGCCGATTTCGCGCTGGGCCATGGCGAAGCGGGTCAGGCTGTCCATGAGCAGAAGGACGTCGTTCCCCTCGTCGCGAAACCACTCGGCGATCCTGGTGGCCAGGAAGGCGGCATTGCGACGCACCAGCGCCGGTTCGTCCGACGTGGCGACCACGATCACCGCTTCGGCCCGACCATCGGCGCCGAGATCGTTCTCGAGGAACTCGCGAACCTCACGGCCCCGTTCGCCGATGAGAGCGAGCACCTTGATGGGCGCCTCGGTGCCACGGAGCAGCATCGACAGCAGACTCGACTTGCCGACGCCGGATCCGGCGAGGATGCCGACTCGCTGGCCTCGTCCGCAGGTCAACAGGGTGTCGATCGCCTTGACGCCGACCTGGAGCGGCTCGCTGACCCGGGGACGGTCCATGGCCGAGGGCGGGTCGAGATGGATTGCCACTCGCTGCACGTCGGTCAGCGGGGGCCCACCGTCGATCGGACGACCTTGGCCGTCGATGACGCGCCCGAGGAGGCTCTGCCCGACCGGGGCCATGAGCTGACGACCCAGGGCGCGAACCGACTCGCCGCGGGATCGGCCCCGAAGGTGGCCATAGGGCAGGACCGTTGCCGCGTGTTCGTCGACGGCGACCACCTCGGCGACGATGGGAGCCACCGCCGGGACGCCGTCGGATCCGCCGGAACGGGACGTGGTCCGATCGCCGATCGTCACGAGATCGCCGATCCCGGCGTCGAGACCCGCCACCTCGGCGTGGAGGCCGAGCACGCGAGTGAGGGTGCCGGTCTTGACCGGTGCCGCGGCGGTCCGCAGTTCGTCGATCGACACGTCGAGTCCGAGCATCATCGTCGGACTCCCGGAGTCTGTTCACGGCGGAGACCGAGCGCTTCGCCGACACGGGCCAGGGCCGAGTCGATCTGGCCGTCGATCCGAGCCGGTCCGGCGTCGATGACCACGCCGCCCCGCATCACCGTGGGGTCCCGAACGACATCGACGGTTGCCCCGGCGAACACCGAACTCACCTCTCCCAGTGTCTCCACGTCGAGCGGATGCAACCGGAGCACGACGTGCGTCCGGGTGGGGACGAGCTCCAGGCAGCGCCGGACCGCCTCCATGCCCGGGTCGGCCGCCAGCTCGATTTCTCGGTCGAGCACGACCTGCGCCAACTCGAAGGCCAGTTCCAACGCCTGCCCGGCCAGCTCGTCGGCGGTTCGGCGATCGTTCTCGTGCAGTTGGGCAACGGCTTCGGCCATGGCGCTGGCCGCCGCGGCGACCTGCTCCCGCAGGGCCCCATTGGCTTCCCGTGCCGCCATCTCGCCGGCGGCGAAGCCGTCGTCGTATCCGACCCGGAAACCCTCCTGGGACGAGGCGTCGCGGACGGCTGCCAGATGTTCGGCCCACGCGCCGGTCGGTTCGACCAGCTCATCGGGGCGCTCGTCGAGCACATCGATCCGCGAGACGTCGCCGATGGCGCCGACGTCGGGGAATCCGATGGACTCGAGCACGAAGGGACGTTCAGCTGACAAAGTCGGCCCCTCCCCGATTGATGACCAGTTCGCCCGATTCCTCGAGGCTCGACACCACGGCGAGGATCTCGGCCTGCGCCTCTTCGACGTCGGCGATCCGGACCGATCCGAGCAGATCCATCTCGTCGAGCAGGTTCTCCCTGGCCCGGGACGAGAGGTTGTTGAGGAAGAGATCGCGGACGACCGGATCGACGCCCTTGAGCGCCAACGGAAGACGGTTGGCGTCGACACTACGCAGCACCAACTGGACCTGGCGGTCGTCGAGGATCCGCATGTCGTCGAAGACGAAGAGCTTGGCCTTGACCTCCTTGCCCAGTTCGGGGTCGGTGGCGAAGAGCGCTTCGATGACCCGTTCCTGGAGGCTCTTGTCGATCCGGGTGAGGAGCTCGACCAGGGTGTCGACACCACCGGTCACCTCGAGGAAGCGGTTCTCGAGCACCGGTGACAGGCGTTCGCGCAGTCCGGCCTCGACTCCGGCCAACGAGACACTCGTGACCTGCTCGAGCGTCGCCAGTCGGACCCCGACGTCGGAGACCAGTTCGGGCTCCATCGGACCGAGGATGGCCGAGGCGAATTCGGGGGCGAGGTGCGACAGCACCAGGGCCACGGTCTGGGGGTGTTCCATGGCGAGATGGAACGAGATGACCTCGGGCTCCAGCGCGTCGAGGAATTGGAACGGCACCGAGGGCGCCGTCTCGTCGAGTTGCGACAGGATCTCGCGGGCCCGGCGCTTGCCCAGATTGGCCTCGAGGTACTCCTTGGCCAGGCGCGGGTCACCGAGTGGGAGCGGCCGGTCACCGGTCGCCAGCTCGGTGAATTCCCGCAGGATGGAGTCGGCGAGCTTGCCGTCGACACTGCCCAGACTGGCGAGCTCGCGGATGATCGCGGCAACCTCGTGCTGGTGGAGGCCACGCAGCAGTGGACCCGATCGTTCGACCCCGAGCTTGAGGATGAGGACGGCCGCCTTCCGGGCACCGGTGACTCCGGCGCCCTCGAGCGCGGAGTTCAATGCCGCCACCGAGGGTGATGCGGAACCCGTCGGGAGGGGTGCGTTCGGCGACATGATCGATGGGGCGCTCATGACGCCTCCCGCTCACTGAGCCACAGGCGGAGGAGGTCGGCCACCTCGTCGGGCTGGTTCTCGATCAACTCGTAGATGTCGGACTCCCGGGCGATCCGGTCGGCTCGGCTGGCTTCGAGCTGCCCGGCCGATCCGGCGGGCAGGGCCGTCAGGTCGATCCCGTCCAGTTCGATGGATTCGATCACGTCGTTCTTGCGGCCCTTGCGCAGCATCAGGATGGCGAACACCACGATCACGAGGGCGACCAGTGCCGTGGCGGCCGTGCGGATCATGCCGATGAGTCCGGCCTGGCCCTCGGCGGCGGCGATCTCCTCGAGCGCCTTCTCCTGGGCTGCTGCGACCGCGGAATCGAATGGCAGGGCCTTGACCGACACCACGTCACCCCGCTGGACGTTGGACCCGACGGCTGCGGACACGAGTTCTTCGAAGTTCGCCAACGACGCCGCGTCGTCGAGTCCGGCCTCGGTCAGCACGTTCTGATCGAGCACCACGGCCACCGACAGTGACGTCGGGGTTCCGGGTGCCTCGGTTCGGGTGGTCACGGTCTCGTCGAACAGGTAGCCCCGATCGGCTTCGCGGAGTCGGTAGAAGAGCTCGTTGTTCTCGGCGACGGCCACCGGGTCGATCAGGTTGTCCTCGGTCCCGAGGAGGCCGGTGTCGAGCTGGTCGTTGGGCGAGATGTAGTCCTCGTCACGGACCGTCTCGTCCATGATCACCTGCTCGCCGTTGGCGTCGATGACCGGCGTGCGCTCCCGGACCTCCGACACGCTCTGACTGAAGTCGAGCGCAGCATTGACGGTGACCCGTGCGTTCCCGGAGCCGACGACGCCTTCGAGCATCGAGCGGATGCTGCCTTCGAGGTTCGCCTCGTAATCACGGGCCGAATCGAACGATGACCCGCTGCCCCCGATGCCGCCGGCACCCAGCCCGGGGGCGGCGTACAGGGTTCCGGCCGTGTCGCTCACCGAGACGTTGTCGGCCGTCAATCCCTCGACCGATCCGGCCACCGTGTTGACGATCACCTGCACCTCGGAATCGGTCAGCTTCGAGGCGCCGCCGAGTTCGACCGACACGGTCGCCTTGGCGAACACCTCGTCGTCGGAGAACAGGTCGGCTTCGGGCATGACGATGCTGACCCGTGCGGTCTTGACCGCGTCCATGGCGGCGATCGTGGTGGCGAGTTCACCCTGCAGGGCCCGCTGGTAGCCGGTGCGCTGATCGAACTCCGAGGTCGTGAAACCCTGATCGTCGAGCAACGACCAACCCTCCGGCCCCGACGAGATGCCGCTGCCGGCGACATCGAGACGGATCTGGTTGACCCGGTCCTGCGGTACGAAGATCGACGAGCCGTCGTTGCCGAGCTCGTAGGGCACGCCCATGGAGGTCAGCTGCGAGGTGATCTCTTGCGCCTTCGCCGAATCGAGCCCGCCGTAGAGCAGCCCCATCGGTCCCTGGCCGCCCATCTGCGACACGAAGAACAGCAGACCGATCGTCGCGACGAACGCGCCGGCCAGAATGGCCCGCTGCTGCAGCGTCATACGGGCGATCGACGCGCCGATCCCGTCCCTCATCGATCCCATGCCCGACGGCACCATGCTCGACCCCGTGCTCGGCCCTGACCCGTTCGTCCCGGCCATCAGACCTGCATCCTCATGACCTCGTTGAAGGCCTCGATGGCCCGGTTGCGGACGGCGACGGTGACCTCGGTCATGAGCTGGGCCTCGGTCGAGGCCATCATGAAGTCGCTGATCGAGCTCAGATCACCGGTGGCGGCGGCCCGGGCTGCGGTGTCGGCTCGCTGTTCGGCCGCGCCGAGTGCACCGAGAGCGTCGCCGATCTGGGAGCCGATGCTGGTCGTCTCGGGAGCCGCGTCGGTGATGGAGCGGAGCTTCTGGGCGCTGCCACCGAGACCGGTGACGCTGACGCCTCCGACTGGGCTGATCATCAGCGGCCCCCGATCTCGAGAGCACGGCGGTAGGCGTCGCGGGCGCGTTCGAACGCCGACACGTTGGCCTGATAGGCGCGTTGGGCAATCAGCATGTGGGTCATCTGGTCGGACAAGCTCATGTCGGGGGCTCGAACCATTCCTTCTTCGTCGGCGAGTGGATTCGTTGGGTCGTAGATCTGGATGCCTTCGGCGTTGCCGAACTTGGCCTGGGTCACGCGAGCACCGGCGGGTTTGCCGTTGTCGGTCTGTGAGGACACCACGACCAGGCGTTCCTGGTAGGCGGCTTCATCGGTGCTCCGGATGGTGTTGACGTTCGCGATGTTGTCGGCGACCGCGTCGAGCCAGGTCTGGTAGACGTCCATACCCGAGGTCGAGATGTCGAGGCTGCGGAAGATCTCCATGACCTACGCCCACGTCGATCGGAGCTGTCGGTACTGGGCGTTCAGCGCCTCGGTGACCAACTGCTGGTGGAGGGCGTTCTCCTCCAGTGCGGTGACCTCGTGATCGAGGCGGACGTTGTTGCCGTCGAAGCGGGTCGGGGCAAGCGAGATCGAGCGATCCGTTCCGGCTTGGGCGGGATCGCCGTCCAGGATCGCTCGACGCAGGGACGACCGGAAATCGACCTCTTGGGCCAGGTAGCCGGGGGTCTCCACGTTCGAGATGTTGTTCTCGTGGGCCTGACGCTGGATGTCGAGACCACGAAGAGCAACGCCGAGGCTCTGAGTGGTGAGGTCGCTGATGAACACGACCACGCTCCTTTGATGGACGAGGATGGCGATCGGACACCGTCGGTGCCGATCCGAACATTCGCCCGTCCATGGGCGTGTAGGTGGTGCTTCGTTCCCGGGGGAACGACCCGCTCAAGCTTCCCGCTCTTGGGTCCAGCTTCGGTATCCCATCACCGAGCGTGAGTGGGTCGTGCGATTCATCTCTGGTCGCGATCGCGGCGCGTGAACCGAGGAGCCTCCGGGGCTGCCGATCGGGGCGGCCCGTTGCGCTGGAGGCCAATGGTTGTCTTTTCGTGTCGATAACGCTTGATTGCTCTTCATGCGGGTATCGGCCGGCTGCATGGCATGTCGGTTCCCGCCGGCAGATCCGAGATCGTCGCCCCGCCGTCGGCCCGAGGCTTCACCGCCAGGTCGTCGAATCGCAGCTGGTCGTGAAACGGCCCGGCGCCGACGGGCGGCGCTGGCACGCCACCGAGAAGGCACGGCGGAAGGACCTCGCCCGCGATCTCGAGGCCGGCAGACATGGGTGGTTCGTTTTCCGACTCGGTTGGCACGAGGTCGTCCAGCGCAACGATTCGATTCTCGACGAGGTGGCCGACCTGCTCCGTCGACGTCACGCCGCCCCCCGGGATCGAGCCGCCTGACCGCGCCACCCGGGTGCCGTTCGGGCGGCGAGGGGGTGCGATCAGAGCTCGGTGCTGAAGGTGCTCGAGTGGTGCTGGCCGGGGCGAGTGCGACGTTGATGCGTCGTGGCCGAGGGCATCGCCGCCATCGCCGCTTCGACGGCTGCGCCCATGTCGCCCGAACGACGCAGCAGGTGCTCGGCCCGAGATCGCAGTTCGTCGGGGATCGGCCCGATCCCCGCAGCCGGCGTCCGCCACGGATTCTCGCGATCGACGGCGTCGTCGATCAGCTCCTGATGCCAGTCGAGGGAACGCTCGAACGCATCGAGCACGTCGACCCAGCTGGTCATGCCGACAAACCCTCGCTCAGGCTCGTTGCCGGGGCCGACGTCTGACGAAGGGCCTCGTGCCACGATTCGCCCAGCGGGGCCACGATGTCCCGACAGACGGCGATCATCTCGACCGACTTGCGGGCGTTGGCCAACGTGAGCTGTTCGAGCAGGTAGGTGTAGATGTCGTTGAGGGCCCGACCCTCGGGCCACACGGTCACGTCCAGGGCCATCTGCAACTCGAAGACGATCTCCTGAGCATGCACGAGGGCGCCGTGGGCCTCTTCGACCGAGCGCCGACCGATGGCGTCGGTCGCCCGATCGAAGTCGAGCAGCATCCGGTCGTACAGCATCGTGAGGATCCGGCCGGGAGGGGTGCTGGCCATTCCATCGGAGCGGTATCGGTTGGCGACGGAGGAGTTCATCGGTGACTTTCGATGTCGTGCCACCCGACTCGATCGGCCACGAGGACCGAGAAACCGAGGGGAGGCATGAAGGGACGAGGCCGCCGAAACGAGACGACGGGAACGATGGGAGGAGTATCGGCGTCGACGGCGATGCCATCAGGCCGATCCGGGAGACCGGGCCGGGAGACCCATGCGATGGGTGTCCAGCCGACGTCCGCCGGTGGATCAGACCTGATTGTTGCTGAGCCCGTTGAGCTGACCGACCAGCCAGTTCGATTGGTTGTTGAGCGATCCGAGGGCGACCTCGAGCGCTGCGTACTGGCGCCGGAGGGCCGCCTCTCGGCGCTCGAGCCGAACCTCGTAGGCGTCGACCTGACGGTTGTAGTCGTTGACCTGGGAGTCCTTGGCCTCTTTGGCCGTTGCCAGGTAGCCGGTTCCGAACGACGAAGCGTTCTTGGCCGCTTCCGAGATCCGATCGAGGATGCCAGGGTTCGAATCGACCTCGTCCTCGGGAGCGACGAAGAGTCGCTGCATCCCCTCGGGGTCGGCCTCATAGGCCGCGGTGAAGACCGCCTTGTCGAACTTGAGGGTGCCGTCACGCTCGAGGCTGATCCCGGCCACGCCGGCCGAGATGATCGAGTTCCCCGAGACCGGATCCAGCATTGCTCGCTGCAGTTCGGACTGGGCCCGTCTCGGTGCCGAGGCTCCGGCCAGGAGGCCACGGGTACCGGCCTCGACGTCGCTCGACGTGCCCTGGCGGATGCGGTCGAACAGGGTCGACAGGTCTTTGACCATCGACTCGACGGCGTCGGCGACCTTGGCGCTGTCACGGCCGGCCGAGATGGTCACCGGGGTCGTGGTGACCGCCGAGACGGTGGCGCTGACGCCGGGCAGGAGATCCTTGAAGGTGTTGGACGACGAGGTGATGCTGTAGGGGTTGGTGCCCTGGAAGGTGATCTCGGCGTCCTGACCCGGGGTGAGCTGGGTGAACCCGCCGATGCCGGTGAACATCGACTGGTCGATGCCGACCGACGAGGCGGCGCCGGTCTCGTTGGCCGTCAGCTGGAGCCGATAGCCGCTCCCGGTGTTGACGGCGACGGCGCCGTAGGCGAGGCCGTCGGCCCCGTTGATCGCGGCGACGACCTCGGACAGGGTGCCCGTACCGAAACCGACCTGTTCGGTGACCGCCGTTCCGAGTCGCATGGGGCCCGACATCTTCGCGTCGATGCTGCCCAGGCCGAGTCCGGCCGACAGCGTGACGGCGGTGTCCTTGGCCGTGTCGGTGATCGTGTTGGCGAACCCGTTGACCTCGACGATGCCGTCGGTTCCGCTGGCCGGGCCCTCGGTGAGGTTCCAGCCGAGCTCGGCGGCCGCCGATCCACCCGTGATCTGGATGGTGTTGGCGCTTCCCTCGGCGACGGTCGAAAGTGTCAGGTTGCCCGAGCCGTCCACTCCGGCCTTGACCTGGCCCGTCGCTGCGGGGTTCTTGGCGATGGCGGCGTTGACGGCCGCCGCCAGTTCTTCTGCGTTCTGATATTCGCCGGTTCCCAGCGACAGCGAGATCGAGGTGGGACCGGACAGATCGAAGACCAACTCGTTGTTGGTGTTGCCGATGGTGAGCGGCACGGGCCCCGGCAGGGACGACCCCGTTGTCGTCGCGGCTGCCGAAGCCTGTGTCACGGTGAACGAAACGTCACCCACGGCCAGACCGGTTGCTTCGAGCTTGTCGAAGCCCAGGGCCTTGGTGTTGCGGTAGGAGAAGACCGACCCGCCGGCCGCGATCACCGTGTTGGTGTTCGCAATCGTGTTGGTCGAGTAGATCGCCTCGGCCGATGCCACCTGGGTGACATTGAACGACAACGAACCCGTCATGGCACCCGACGACGCCGTCACCTTCACCGAGTCACTCGAGCTGGTGGCGGCCAGTGGCTGCCAGGCAGACGGGTACTTCATGGTGGCGGCGGCGGTTCGGATACCGACCACGGCAGTGCGCAAGCCGTCGAGCTCGGTGCTCGCCGACTTGGCCAGGTTGGCCCGGTTCTCGAGGCGCTGCTGGGGAATGCGCTCGAGTTGCATCAACTGCGAAATGATCGAGCTCGTGTCGAGCCCGGTCACCAGACCATCTACCGAGGACATGACATCTCTTCTCCTTCTTGCGTCGGCGGGAACCTACGGCCGTGGCACGACGAAGGCGGCGAAGGCCCAGAGCACCGAGAACGGTGATCTGGGCCCTACGCCATTCTCCTCAACCCAGGAGACGAAGGACACTCTGCGGCAGCGAGTTGGCCTGACCCAGCATCGCCGTACCGGCCTGCTGGAGGATCTGCTGCTTGGTGAAGTTGGTCATCTCGGTTGCCATGTCGGTGTCACGGATCCGGGACTCCGAGGCGATGATGTTCTCGGTGCTGACCTGCAGGTTGTTGATGGTGCTCTCGAACCGGTTCTGCTTGGCGCCGAGTTCACCACGAAGGGTGCGAAACGCTGGCGATGGCCGTGTCGAGCGCGTCGATCGCCGCACCGGCGTCGGTGGCGAGGTCACCGGCTGCAATCCCGAGAGTGGTGGCGTCCATGGCGTCGATGGAGACGGTGATCTGCTCGCCGGAATTCGCGCCGACCTGGAACGCACCGCCGGTGCCGCTCGCGGCCGTGACTGGCGCCGGTGACGATGCCCATGTCGGCGAGTGCCGTTCCGGTACCGTCGACGAGGGCGAAGCGTCTCGGTGTCGGCGAGGCCGTCGACCTCGATCGTCAGAGCAGTGCCCGGCACCGACCGTCGCGGCCTTGACGCGTGACCTTGCCGGCGTAGGCGACTGCCGTCGGCCGAGAGGAGCCGCATTGATCGAGGCCTGGATCGAGGCCGCAGCTGCGGCTCCGGTCACGCCGGCCATGGCGTCGAGGCGTCACGGCTGGACGGCCACCTTCGCCGTTGATGTCGATAGTGAAGCGCATCGCCTGGCGGTGTGCGTGATCGCGTTGTCGGCATCGAAACCGGTGACCGATGCGGCCTTGGTCCCGAAGGTGCCGTCGAGCAGGGCCTTGCTACCGAACTTGGTGGCACCGGCGATCCGGTTGATTTCCGCCGACAGCTCGTCGTATTCCGCCTGTGAGGCAGCGATGGCGTTGGCGTCGTTGGAGCCGGTGTTGGCGGACTGCACGGCGAGATCACGCATGCGGTTGAGCATGGAGTGGACCTCGGTCAGGGCACCTTCAGCGGTCTGGACGACCGAGATGCCGTCCTGGGCGTTGCGGGTGGCCTGCCGGAGACCGGACGTCTGGGCGCGAAGGCCCTGGCTGATCACGAGACCAGCGGCGTCGTCGCCGGCTCGGTTGATCCGGAAGCCGGAGCTCAACTTCTCGAGGCTCTTCCCGAGGCTCATGTTCGAGGTGCTCAGGTTGCGGCTGGCGTTGAAGGCGGCGACGTTGTTGTTGATGCGCATGTCTCTGTGGTTCCTTCCGTGGGAGACAAAGTGTCTTGTGTTGTTGATTTGGTTTGCTCGACCCGTCCATCCTTGGACTGCGATCGGCCGCCCGATTTCTCGTGCAGCTGGGGCCAGCCTCGGTCGCCCGTTGGGGGGTATGAGGGTGAGGCCGAAGAACTTTTCGGATTTCTCGCGATCCCTGGCGAAGCCGGGAGCGAGTTACCTCCTGGCGGAGCCGGGAGCGAATTACCTCCTGGCGCAGCCGAGGAGCGAATTACTGCATCACCATCGAGGTGATGAGGATGCGGACGACCTTCTCGTTGCCATAGGCGGCGCGGATCTGGGTCGACAGCTCGTCCTTGATGGTCTGGCGTCGCACCGGATCCTCGAGGTCGACGGCGGTGAGTTGGCTGAGCTCCTGGACGAGGATGTCCTTGGCGATGGCCGACTCGGCCTCGAAGTCCTTGGCAACGACCCCCTCCTCGAGCACGACGGCGATGGCGATGCGCAGGTAGGCGACCTCGTCATCGTTGAGGTTCAGCACCATCTCGGGCATCTCGAAGATCTCGCCCTCGACGATCGGCATGGTGGTCGTCACGGCGGGGATCGGTTGGCCGTCGGGCCCGATGGTCATGGCCGGTTCGGTGGCCGGCGCCGGTTTGAGCACGAACCAGTAGACGAGCGCCGCGACCAACAGGCCTCCGGCTGCCATCATCTTCGGATCCTTGCCGCCCTTGACGTCTTCGGCTTCACCGTCGGCCGGGGTCGGCTTCTTCTTCTTCGCCATGTGCGGGACTTCCTGTTATGACTCGAGCCCGGTGCGAATCGGGTCGATTTCGACGGGACTGACGATCGGACCGACCTCGGGGGTCGTGACCTCGTCAGCTTCGGCAGCCGAGTCACCGGTATCAGTCCCGCTGTCTCCGGCGCCTGTCGGCGTCTCGACCGAGCCGGCACCGACGCGGTCCGGCAGTCCGGTCTCGATGATGGCGTCGTCGAACACGTTGATGGCGTCGAGCTCACTGTCGAGCACGCCATCGACCAGGATCACCACCTCGACCCGGCGGTTGGCGGCCCGACCGATCGGATCGTCGTTGCCGGCCCGGGGACGGGTGTCGGCGAGTCCGACCGCGGCCATGCGGGTGTCGGGCACCTTGCCGAATTGATGGAACCAGCGCACCACGGCCGACGCCCGAGCCCCGCTGAGCTCCCAGTTGCTCGGCCACGAGTAACCGGTCGGGACGTTGTCGGTGTGGCCCTCGACGTCGATTGCGTTCTCGATGGTGTTCAGGACCTGTGCGGTCTGACCCAGCACGATCGGGGCGATGTCGTTGTCGAAGGTCGCCTGCCCCGAATCGAACAGCATGCGATCGGGGAAGCGGATCACGATGCCCCGGGCATCGATCTCGACACTCACCGAATCGGCGGCGCCGACCGAACGGAACCGGGCCTCGAGCAGCTCCTTGACCTCTTCGGCGTTCTCGGTCGTGACCTCGCCGCCGGTCTTGTCGAGCGCCTGCTCGACATTGTTGACCAGCTGTTCGACGTCCTTGCTCGGCACCACCTGCATCCCGACGGTGAGCGCGATCCCGTTGCCGGAGTCGAGCATCGACGGCGAAGCCGCATCGGCCGGGTCGGCAACGCCGAGAGCGGCGACGATGCCGACCTTGAAGTCGGCGAACTTGGTCTCGTCGACCAGGGCGAAGGCGTAGAGCATCACGAAGAACGCCATGAGCAGCGTCATGCCGTCGGCCCACGAGGCGAGCCAGGCGTCGTCGACGCCTTCGTCCTCCTCGACGGCCTTCTTCTCCCTAGGCACTCTTCGACTCCAGCAGTGCCTCACGGGCCGATGGCGGCAGGAACGCTGACAGCTTGCCGGCGACGGCCCGTGGGTTCGAACCGGCCTGGACCGACAGGATGCCCTCGATGATCAGTTCCCGGCTCTTCACCTCGGCCGCCGACAGCGCCTTGAGCTTCCCGGCGAACGGGGCGAAGACGACGTTGGCCAGGAACGCGCCCCACAGGGTGGTGAGGAAGGCGACGGCCATCGACGGTCCGAGTGCCGAGGGATCGTCGAGGTTGCCGAGCATGGCGACCAGACCGATGACCGTTCCGATCATGCCCATGGCCGGGCCCATGCCGGCGGCGGTCGCCCAGAACCCGGCGGCCATCTTGTGGCGTGCCTGCATGTTCTCGACGTCGAGCTCGAGCATCTCCCGCACGACTTCGGGGTCGGTGCCGTCGACGGCGAGCTCCATGCCCCTCCGAAAGAAGGGGTCGTCGATCTCGTCGAGCCGGGCCTCGAGGGCCAGCAGACCTTCCTTGCGGGCCAGGTCGGCGAAGTCGACCAGCTTGGTCACGATCTCGCTCGGATCGGTGCCGAGTCCGCCGGTGAGTGCCTTGACCGCTGCCTTGAGACCACCGATCGTGGCCGGCATGGTCGAGTTGGCCATCGTGACGCCGATGGACCCACCGAGCACCAGGATGATCGAGGGGATGTCGGCGAGGAAGATGCCGATCGGGTTGAGCCCGGCCATGAAGCCGGCACCGAAGATGGCGCCGATCGCGAGCAGGATGCCGATGATCGTTGCCGGATCCATCAGAATTCCTCCGTGAGGACGTCGTCATCGGCGGGGCCGACGACGAGACGTAGGGGCGGAGCTGGATTGGCGGGATGCGAACGCTCGTCCCGGTACGCCTGCCGGAGGATCTCGGCCCGATAGTCGAGGACCATGGCGACGATCTCTTCCGACGGTCTCGTGGACCAGGATCTTCTTGCCGTCGACCATCGTCAGGACGGTGTCGGGGTTGGCCTCGACCCGCTCGATGAGATCGGGATTGATGGCCAGAACCTGACCGGTGAGTCGCTTCAGGAGGATCATTGCATCCGCTCCAAACTTCGCGTCAGCGTCCGTGCTGACGCCCCAGTGTCGGATCGTGACCACCCAACGTGAGGTTTTCGTGCACGAACCCGCCCCAAAACGATCGAGCCCCCACCCGAACGTGGGGGCAGCGTTGACCCGGTCCCGCGTGCGCAACGAAGTGAGCACGCACCGACCAGCGATGACCCGGATGGGCAGAGCCCGACCGGCGAAGCCGGTCACAGCCAACAGAGCCCGACCGGCAAAGTCCCGCGTGCGCAACGAAGTGAGCACGCACCACCAGCGATGACCCAGATGGGCAGAGCCCGACCGGCGAAGCCGGTCACAGCCAACAGAGCCCGACCGGCGAAGTCCCGCGTGCGCAACGAAGTGAGCACGCACCGCCAGCGATGACCCAGATGGGCAGAGCCCGACCGGCGAAGCCGGTCACAGCCAACAGAGCCTCAGCGCATGAAGTCGAGCAGGCTCCGGCTCATGGTCTTGGCGGTGGTGCTCATCAGGGCCTCGTAGCCGAGTTCGGCCGAACGCAGGCCCATGATGGCTTCGGCCAGATCGGCGTCTCGGGTCTGTGAGATCCGGGCCCGGGTGGCGAGGTCTTCGTCGCCCAGGCGGACCTGGGCCATGTCGATGCGGTTGCTCACCGCGCCGATCTTGCCCAGGGACGATCGCAGTTGGTTCAACGAATCGTCGATGCCGGTCAGTCCCTGTCCGGCCACGGCGGTGTCGCCGGCCTCGAGTGCGTCGGCGATGGCCCCGAGCTTTTCGAAGATCGAGCCGTTGATCGGGTCGGTGGGGTTCGAGGTTCCGAACACGTCGGGTCCGGTGGCGTTGATCGTGACCACCTCGTTGGTGTCGATCGTGCGGGTCACCGCGCCGGCATCACCCTGGTACGCACCCGAGGCGTCGTAGGCGGGGCCGCCGGCGGTGCCACCGAAGATGGATCGGCCACTCACGGTGGTGTTCGCCACGCTGATCAGCTGCTCGCGGATCTGGCGGATCTCGGCCGCGGCCGCATCGGCACCGAGCTGGCCGGTGCCCGAGTTGAGCCCCTGCACGGTGAGGGTGCGGGCCCGGGTGATCGCGTCGTTCGCGGTCTGCATCGACTGGTCGGTCATGGCCAGCCACTGGTTGGCGCTCGAGGCGTTTCGGGTGAACTGCTCGATGCGGGCCAGGCGACGTTGACCGCCGAGTACGAGGCTGGTGTCGGCCGGGCTCTCGGACGGGTTCTCGAACTTGAGGCCCGACGAGATCTGACGATTGAACCGTTCGACGTTGGCTCCGGCGGCGGCGTTGAGCCGTTGGAACGAGATCGTGGAGCCTTGGTTGGTGATTCTTCCGATCATGGTGACGTCCTTGTCGGGTGCGGAGCGTGGGCTCCCGGGTGGGTCAGCGGCCGACGAGGCCGGTGTTCTGGATCAGGGTGCGAAGGGTCTCGTCGATGGCGGTGATCATGCGGGCGGCCGCTTCGTAGGCCCGTTGGCTGGCCATCAAATTGGTCAGTTCCTCGTCGAGGTTGACGCCGATGTCGGACTGCAGGGCCGCGTCGGCGTGTCCGAGGTTCTCGGTGGCGATGTCGGCGGCGAAGGTCAGCTTCGAGGTCTGCGAACCGAGCTTGACGACGAACGCGTCGTACGCCGCAACCGGGCCGCTGGCCGACGAGCCGAGCGCGGCCAGCTGGGCGGCGACCGAGCCATCGAGCGACGCCGTTGCGTTCTGGGCCGCGCCCAGCCGGTCGGGTCGGTCGATCAGGTCGGTGTGCACCTGGACCGAGGCCGCCGTCGGCAATGCCTGGCTGAACAGATCACGGCCGTCGACGCCGTCCTGACCGAAGCCCGCTCGGTGGAGCGTGTTGACCTGGTCGACGAAGTCGATCGCGAAGGCGTTCAGGTCGGCCATCATGTCGGGGATCCCGGCATTGGCGTTGGCGAGGTGACCGCCCAGCGACCCGCTGTCGACGCTCAGCTCGCGGCCGCCCGGTGTGGTGATGGCGATTCGGGTCAGTCCGAGCGGGGTCAGAGCCGGATCGACGACCGAACTCACGGCGATCTTCCCGCTCAGGTCGCCCGAGACGAGCATCATGCCGTCGAGGTCGATCGTGACCTCGTTGTTCGATCCGTTGGTGACCTTGATGTCGATGAGTTCGGCCAGCCGGTCGATCTGCTCGTTCCGGGTTCCGATCAGCGAGTTGGGCGACTGCCCACCGATCGACCCGGCCTTGACCTGGACGTTGAGCGAGGCAATGGACTCGGCGAGACGATTGATCTCGGCCGCCACCTGCGTGATCCGGCCGACCTCGTCGGTCCGGGCGTTGCTCAGGAGATCGGCCTGGCTGCGGAGCGATCCCGCGACCTGGTCGGCTCGCTGGAGCACCACCTGTCGGGTGGCGAGGTCGGCCGGTTCGTTGGCCAGGTCGTCGAAGGCGTTGAAGAACTGGTTGAGCTGGTCGCTCAGGCTGCCTTCGCGCAACGAGCCGAGCTGGGCCTCGATGGATTGGATGGACTGGGCCTGGGCGTTGGCCCGGCCGGCGTCGCTGGTGGCCCGTCGCGAGGTGTTCTCGAGTAGTTCGTTGCGGCGGCGAGTGATGGCGACGACGTCGACACCGTGTTGGAGGACACGTCCCGAGAAGACCCCGATGTTCCCGGTTCCGATCGATCCCAGCTCCGCTCGCTGGGCGGCATAGCCCGGCGTGTTCACGTTGGCGATGTTGTCGCCGATCACGGCGATGCTCTTCTGGTGGGCGTAGAGCGCGCTGGCGGCGATGCTGAGACCGGAGAAGTTCGTCATCGTCAGATCCGATCCTCGAACAGGTAGGCCTGACCACCCGAACCCGACTCGTTGCGGCCGGTGCGCCCGTAGGTCGAGGACGCGGTCCGGCCGGCGAAGGCGGTGCCGGCCTCGGCACTCACGCCCAGCAGGGTCTCGAGGTCGGGTAGCTCGGACTTGACCCGACGGATCAGCGCCCCGTTGCGGCGCACCAGGTCGTCGGTCCTGGCCACCATCACCTCCATGGCGTGCTGATGATCTCGCAGGATCTGGTCCCACGGGGCCTCGACCGTATCGGCGAGTTGCGACAGGCGGAGCCGATCACCGTCGGGTCCCACGTCGAGCAGGATCTCCCGTTCGAGGTCGAGACGATGGAGGCGGGTGTTCGCGTCCTCGAGCAGGTCGACCATGTGGTGCAGCTGGTCGTCTCGTCCGTTGCCGATCAGCAGCAGCTGGGTCTCGAGCAGGAAGTGCAGGCGGTCGAAGGCCGCCCGGTACTCCCAGAGGAGCGATCCGAGTCGGCGAAGGTCGGGTTGAGCGAGGAGGTCTCCCATGGAGGCAGAGTCGGATGCCCGGAGCCGTCTATGAGGGCTCGACGATCATCATGCAGTCCGAATCCGGTTCTCGGTGTCGGGACGATGGCCGCCACCTGGGGAAACGCCCGATCAGGCGATTCGAGAACGCCAGTCATTGGCGGCGGCCAGGGAGTCGTTGAAGCTGCGCTGACGGCGACAGAGCTTCTCGTCGGAGACCTCGTCGTCGTCGTCTCGGTACTGGTCGAGCACGCCGGCCCGCATCAGCCGGATGGCGTCTTCCTTGATCTGTGAGGCCCGCGACTGTGTCACACCGAGCAGGGCGCCGAGATCGGTCATCGACTGGCCCTCGAAGAAGTAGCCCATGATCACGACTCGGTGACGTTCCGGCAGCGAGCGCACGGCATCTCGCAGGTAGCCGAGCACCTCACGTTCGTCGAGATCCATCTCCACCGACGATCCCATGAAGTCGGCGAGCGTCTCGATCAGGGACACCGACGAATCGTCGCCCCCGACCATGCGATCGAGTGAATCGACCCGAGCTTTGGTCAGATCGGCCCGCAAACGGCTGAGTTGTCCCTTGCCGAGGCCCAGGGTCTCCTCGATCTCTCCTGGCTTCGCCTGCCGGCCACGGGCCCGGAAAGTGGAGTCGATCTGCTCGACCTGTCGTTCGAGTTCGCGGACCGAGCGCGGTGCCCAGTCGTCGCGCCGGAGCATGTCGATGATCGAGCCCTCGATCCGACGCCCGGCGAAGGTCGAGAAGGCCACGCCGCGTTCGGGGTCGAACCGGGTTGTCGCCTCGATCAACCCGATCGTGCCGGTCTGGACGAGGTCCTCCCGTGAGTAGTTGGACGCAAACCGTGCCGCCAGGCGTGACACGATGTGTTCGACCAGCGGCAGGTTCTGCTCCACCATCGCCCGCTGCTCGGGTGTGATCGTCACTGACATGCTGCGTCCTCCAGGTTCATGCTGCTCCTTCGGACGTCATGCTTGTCGGTTGAGCTAAAAGCATGTATTGAGTCCAATGGACCAGCGACAAGCAGAATGAAGCACATCGAATCGCCCAGAGGCGACCAATCACCCAGGGGCGATCGAATCACGCAGAGGCGATCGAATCACCGAGAAGCAACAGTCTCGGATGCCCGGCCAACGCCATGAGCGCGTCGGCCGATCATTCGATGACGGCCGTCCTCGCCCTCATACCGGCCGGTGCGGTGTCGACCCTGCCTTCGTGATGGAGCCCGACGTGCAATCCGACGAAGCCGAGGTCGGCAATCCTGCATCCTTCCCCGATGGCGACCCCGCCGGGTTGCCGCCCCACGACTTCGGCATGACCGGATCGTGGCTCAACGGCGGTCGGGCGGCGTCGTTCAAGAAGTCGCTGTTCGAGATGGCCCGGATGACCGAGGAGGCGCTCGAGCTCTGGACCGGCAAGGTCAGCGTCGCCGGCAGCGGCCTGTCGACCGTGAGCCTTCCCGATCTGGCCGACCAGCCCCTCCACTACATCGAGCTGTTCTTCGACGAATCCGGTCAGTCGGCCTTCATGATCTTCGATCTCGAGATCGCCCTGTCGATCGTGACGCTCATGCTCGGCGGCAACGGCGACCCGGGTCCGGTCCGCGACCTCACCCCGCTCGAGGCCCGCCTGCTGGCCGACCTGGTCGACGCGATGATCCCGAAGTTCGCGACCGAACTGCACCTCGGCCCCGCCCGGTTCAAGGCCCATCACGCCCATCAATCGACCATGCGTGACGGTCTGTCCGAGACGCTGCTGTGTTTCGGTCTCGACCTGACCGGCCCCCAGGTCTCGGGCACGGCCATGGTGGGTATCTCGCCCCTCAGCCTGCAGGGGCACATGGAGATCATCGATCGCCGGCTCAATGGGCGGCCCCGCAACGCCGAGTCGATCACCACCAGCGCCGCCGCCGCGGCGCTTCAACCAGTGATCGTCCCGGTCATCGTTGGCTTCGCCGCCATCCGGGCCCCGGCCTACGACATCGCCAATCTGGCACCCGGTGACCTGATCCGGACCGGCCAGAGTCTCGGTCGACACCTCGTGGCCTCGGTCGGGAACGTGCCCGTCTTCACGGTCAAGGCCGGCCAACGAGGCGGCCGCCTCGTCGCCGAGGTCCTCACCACGCCCCAACACGACTTTGCCGCAACGGCGCCCATCAGCAAGGACCCCCAGACATGAGCACGCTCGTACTCGACGGAACCACCGCCGGCGCCCTGGCCGAGGCCGTCAGCGCCTACGGCATGTCGACGGTCGCGGTCGATGCCCCCGTGGCGATCGCCCGCCTGTCCGGGCCGATTCTGGTGACCGAGGGGTCGCGGGCCGGTGCTGCGTTGCCCGAGGCGATCATCGCCATGGTGGACACGCCCGGCTCCGAGGCCGACGAAGCGCTCCTCGCCGTCGCCGCCGCGCTGGCCAATGCCATCGAAGGGCTCACGGTGGCGCCGGCCCGCCCGGCCGCCGACCTGGGTGGGGTCGTCGCCGGCTTCCCGACCATCTCCGAAGCGCTTGCCATCACGCGTGGCCCCGACACCGTCGGTGTGGTGCTCTGGATCGCCGATCGCCGGGCCGACCACGCCGGACCGTCCCCGGAATCGACGGCCGCGTCCTCGGCCGGGCAGGGCGCCACCGTTCGGGCTACCCCCTCGTTGGCCGGCCTGTCGATGTTGCGAGAGGTCGAACTGGAGGTCTCGGTCGAATTGGGTCGCACCCAGATGACCCTGGCCGACGTGCTCGGCCTGCACATCGGTTCGGTCGTCGAACTCGATCGACCGGCCGGTTCACCCGTCGACCTCCGGGTCAACGGGACGCTCCTCGCCCGCGGCGAAGTCGTCGTGATCGACGGCGAGTACGCCGTCCGCATCTCCGAGGTCGTCGAACCCGAGGCCCCCCGCTGATGTCGACGCTCTACCTCGTCGTTCGCCTGATCCTCGCGCTCGCCTTCGTCGGTGGGCTGCTGTGGTTCCTGGCCCGAGCCGGGAACAAGGGCCGCCTGGGATTCCTGCTCGGCAACGACGTACGCGGCGACCTCGAGATCACCTCCCAGCGGCCGCTCGGCCGCACCACCTCGGTTGCCGTCGTCCGGGCCGGTGATCGCCACCTGCTCATCGGGGTGAGCGATCACGGCATCACGCTCCTTGCCGAAGGAGACGATCTGGTCGGAGCGGGCATCGACACCGTCGCCGACGAACTCGAGTCCCGTCGCGGATCGCGCCCCGACCAGGTCGAGACCATCGCCCTGCGAGCCGACGAACTGCTCGCCGCCGGGATGGGCGCCGATCCCATCGCCGTCCTCCCGGTCGACTCGCCAGCCCAGAACCTCCAGACAGCCCAGAACCTCCCGACAACCCAGGATCCCCAGCAATCCCCGGATCCCCAGCAAACAAGGCAAGAGGCACCGAAGCGCTTGCCGGCGATGTTCACGCCGACCCAACCACGGATGACCCTGATCGAATCGCTCCGGGAACTCACGGTCCGCAAGCTCTGACCCGAGCACGGACCGCCCGGCCAGAGGCCGAGGATGTCGTCAACCCAACGTGGCGGTTCGCCGTCACTCCACTCGAGTCCGAGCGGTGCACCGAGACCGGTGTCGTCGTCGGCGCGCCGCGTCGTCGGTCGGCTGATCGCCCTCGTGGTGATCGGTCTCGCGCTCGTCGTCGGTCCGGTGGTGACGAGCGCCGGAGCCCAGACGATCAACCCGCCGATCACGGCCCCCGAACTCCCGGTTCCCGGTGCCGGCCCCAGGCCGGCCCCTGCCGGCCCACCGCCGGACCCGGGGCCGACGTCGGCAGCCGCCTCGACGACGGGCTCGACACCGTCGCCCCGAGCTTCGACACCGGGGATTCCGGCAGCGGCGGTGTCGCCGAGGACGAAACCACTCCGGGCCAGGATCTGGTCACGGTCACGATCGGGGACCAGAACGGCTCGCCCAGTCAGGCGATCATCCTGATCGTCGGTCTCGGGATCCTGTCCCTCGCCCCCTCGCTCGTCATCATGTTGTCGAGCTTCACCCGCATCGTGATCGTGCTCTCGATGACCAGGAACGCGCTCGGGTTGCAGGGTGTTCCCCCCAACCAGGTGATCGTCGGCCTGGCCCTCTTCCTGAGCCTGTTCGTGATGGGCCCGACGCTCGAACAGGTGAACGAGAACTCGCTGCAGCCCTACCTCGACGGGCAACTCGATCAGGGCGAGGCCCTCGAACGGGCCCAGGCCCCCATCCGCGAGTTCATGCTCAGCCAGGGCCCCGACGAAGAACTCGCCATGATCCTCGACGCCCGGGGCGCCGATCAGCCCGAGACACCCGACGACATCTCGCTCACCTCGCTGATCCCGGCGTTCCTGCTCCACGAGCTCAAGTCGGCGTTCATCATCGGCATGGTGATCTTCATCCCCTTCGTGATCATCGACCTGATCGTCTCCGCCGCGCTGATGTCGCTCGGGATGATGATGCTGCCGCCGGTGTTCGTCTCGCTGCCGTTCAAGTTGCTGCTGTTCATCATGGTCGGCGGCTGGTCCCTGGTCGTCCAGACCCTTCTCGAAAGCTTCCGAGTCTGACATGGATGAAGCAACGATTCTCCAGATCCTCACCGAGGCGATGTGGGTCGCCGGCAAGGTCTCGGCTCCCATCCTGCTCACCGCGATCGTCGTCGGAGTCGGAATCGGTCTGCTCCAATCGATCACCCAGATCCAGGAGCAGACCCTCACCTTCGTCCCCAAGTTCATGGCCGTCGGACTGGTCCTGGCCATCTCCGGATCCTGGATGCTGCGGACCCTGGTCGACTTCACCCGTGAACTGATCGCCAACGCCCCGAACTACCTCTAGCCATGCAGTTCTCGTTCGACGCCGGCGTCCTCGTTGCCTTCGTGATGATCACGACCCGCCTCGTCACCGTCTTCGTGGTTGCGCCTCCGTTTGCGGGAGCATTGATGCCGAACCGGATGCGGATCGCCCTGGCCGCAAGCCTCGCCCTGGCGATCGCGCCGGGATCGGCCACCGCCGCGCCCGGAGCCCTCCCCACCGACATCGTTGGCCTGGTGGGTGCCGTGCTGTTCCAGGTTGCGGCCGGTGTGCTGCTCGGGCTGACGATCCAGTTGCTCTTCTCGGCCATCGCCAGCGCCGGCGCGATGATCGATCTCGCCGCCGGGTTGTCGTCGGCGGCGCTCTACGATCCGACCACCCAGAGCCAGGCCGCCCCGGTCGGACGCCTCTATCAGTTGATCGCCATCACCCTCCTCTTCGTCGTCGACGGGCACCTCCTGCTGATCAAGGGCGTGATCCGGAGCTACGAGGCCGCACCCTTGAGCGGGCTGCGCCTCGGAGAACTCGACCGAATGGTCACCGAGGGCGCCGGCCTCTTCTTCATGGCCGCAGTGGAGATCGCCTTCCCGATCCTGTTGACGATGGCCCTGACCGAGGTGGTGCTCGGTATCGCATCCCGTGCCGCACCGAAGCTGAACGTGCTGGTCATCGGCTTGGCCCTCAAGTCGCTGATCCTGATCTTCATCCTGTCGTTCACGCTGCCGCTGGTCCTGAACGGCGCCGAGTCGCTCTTCGAACGGGGACTGCGGCTGGGCAGTCTGCTGATCGGGGGCTGAACGATGGCCCAGACCGGCGGCGAGAAGACCGAGAAGCCGACACCGAAACGGCTGCGCGAGGCCCGCAAGAAGGGTCAGATCCCCAAGTCGACCGACCTCGTGCAGTGGCTCGTCCTGCTGATCTCGACGTTCATGATCCCGGGCATGATCGCCGGGCTCGGCCGTTCCCTGCGGCGCGAGACCACCGAGATGATGACCGCGGCCCAGCAGGGCGAACTCGGCCTGATCGCCGGCCATTTCGACAACCTCCTCGCGCTGATCGCCCAGGCGACCCTCCCCCTCTTCGGAATGGTGATGCTCACCATCGTCGTCGGTCTCGGCCTCCAGGGCGGCGTGGTCCTCACCGGCGAGCAGCTCAAACCCAAGGCCGAACGAATCTCGCCCAAGGCCGGGATCAAACGCCTCTTCTCGAGCCAGAGCCTGGTGGAGACGGCCAAGTCGGTGATCCGGCTCGCGATCCTCGCGGCCCTGTCGGCCACCGTGCTGCGCTCGATCGTCGAAGAACACCTGGTGCCGGTCCCGGTGGCCCTCGACGAGGCCGCGCTGCAACTCGGCGGCCAGATGATCTCCCTCGTCCGCATCATCGCCTTCGCCGGGCTGCTCGTCGGGGGCGGCGACTACGCCTACCAGCGATGGAAGGTCAACAAGCAGCTGAAGATGTCCAAGGAGGAGATCAAGCAGGAGTACAAGCAATCCGAGGGCGATCCGACCATCAAGGGCCGACGCCGCCAGGCCCACGCCAAGATCTCCCAGAACCGCATGCTCGCCGCCGTCGACGATGCCTCGGCCGTCGTGGTCAACCCGACCCACGTCGCCGTTGCCATCCGCTACGAAGAAGGAACCGGTGCACCACGGGTGGTCGCCAAGGGCGGCGACGGACTGGCGATGCGTATCCGCGAACGGGCCTTCGCCAAGGGAGTGCCGATCGTCGAAGCCCGGCCCCTCGCCCGGATCCTGCACGATCGGGTCGAGGTCGGTGCGACCATCCCCAACGAACTGTTCCGGGCGATCGCGATCGTGCTCGCCTTCGTCATGCGCCACCCCAACACGGCCCACAGCCCGACCATCCGCCGGGTCAAGATCCCGCCGTCGGCGATGATCCTGCCCGACGCCGAATGATCACGGCGGGCCCGGCCCTCATACCGGTGGTTCCGCCTCCGATACTCGACCGACTGACATCGATGTCAGACCGGACCGCCATGGATGGCCCGGCCCCAACAGGGTGTACGTGAAGAATCGCAGCACAGGAGGAGCGTTCCTCTCGGCCATCATGATGGCCGTTGTGGCGTTGATGGTGATCCCGCTCCCGGGACTCGCCCTCGACATGCTCATCTCGGTCAACATCGCGATCGGCGTGATGTTGCTCCTGGCGACGATGCTCACCTCACGCGCCCTCGAGCTGAGTGCCTTCCCCTCCCTGCTGCTCATGGCAACCCTGTTCCGGCTCGCGCTGAACGTCAGCTCGACCCGCCTGATCCTGACCACCGGCGAAGCCGGCGGTGTCATTGCCGCGTTCGGCAGCTTCGTCGTCGGCGGTTCGGTCGTCGTCGGGCTCGTGGTCTTCATGATCTTGGTGGTGATCCAGTTCGTCGTGATCACCAACGGCGCGGCCGCGTGTTGCCGAAGTGGGTGCTCGCTTCACCCTCGACGCCATGCCGGGCAAGCAGATGGCCATCGACGCCGACCTGAGCGCCGGCGTCATCGACGAGGAAACCGCACGTGCCCGTCGAGCCGAGGTCACCTCCGAGGCCGACTTCTACGGCGCGATGGACGGCGCCTCGAAGTTCGTCAAGGGCGACGCCATCGCCGGTGTCCTCATCACGCTGATCAACCTCATCGGTGGAATGGTCATCGGTGTGGTCCAGCTCGGGCTGCCGTTCGGCGAAGCGGTCAGCCAGTACTCGTCGCTGACCGTCGGCGACGGTCTCGTCTCGCAGATCCCGGCCCTGCTGATCTCGATCTCGTCGGGCATCATCGTCACCCGAGCCTCGAACGACCAGGACCTCGGCGCCGACATCGGCAGCCAGTTCCGAGGTCAGGCCACGGCCTTCTTCTACGCCGGCATCGCGATCATCGCCCTCGGTTTGGCGCCGGGCCTGCCCAAGCTGCCCTTCTTCGTCGTCGGTGGCGCGATGATCGCCCTGAGCCGGCGGTTCGACGACCAGACCGAGGACGCCGCGATCGCCGCCGGCCTGGTCTCGGCCCCGACCGAGCCCGACACGCCGGGTGAGGACGATCCCCGCCAGCTCGCCATGGACATCCGGCCCGAGCCGCTCGGACTCGAACTGGCCGTCGACATGGTCGACCTGGTCGACCCGTCGATGGGCGGCGACCTGCTCGACCGGGTGCGGGCCCTGCGCCGGAAGATCGCGCTCGAGATCGGGCTGATCATCCCGCCGGTCCGCACCCGGGACAACATCGATCTCGGACCGGGCGAGTACGTCGTCACCCTCCACGGTGTGGAGATGGCCCGGGGAACGGCACCGTCGGGCCACGTCCTCGTCATCGCCGACCGGCTCGATCAGCTGCCCGGACCCGAGACCACCGAGCCGGTGTTCGGCCTGCCGGCCAAGTGGATCCGCAACGACCAGCGGGCGATGGCCGAATCCATCGACGGCACGGTCGTCGACCGCCCGTCGGTGATCGCCACCCATCTCGCCGAGGTCGTGCGCCAACACGCCTCCCAGCTCCTCAGTCGCCAGGAGGTCAAACAGCTCGTCGACCTCGTGCGCCAGTCCGACCCGGCCGTGGTCGACGAGCTGGCAGCCAACGATCTGACCATCGCCGAGGTCCAGCGGGTGCTGCAGGACCTCCTCGAGGAGCGGGTCCCGATCCGTGACATCGTCCGGATCCTCGACGTGCTCGGCGAGCGGGCTCGCCTGACCCGCAATCAGGCCGACCTGAGCGAGAGTGTTCGCAGCGCCCTCGGCCCGTCGATCTCGGCGGCCAGCGCCACCGAGCAGGGTGTGCTTCCGGTCATCACCCTGGCCCCGGCCATCGAGCAGCTCCTGATCGGCAGCCTGCGGGAGAGTCCGGCCGGCTTCGATTTCGCACTCCCGCCCGACGACATCCAGTGGCTCGTGAACGCCATCCGATCGCAGATCCACTCCGCCGAGCAGTCCGGCATGATGCCGGTCCTGCTGACCTCCAAGCCGCTGCGACGCCCGTTGCGGCGGCTCCTCGCCCTCACCGATCTCGATCCGACCGTTCTGGCGATCGACGAACTCGGCAGTCAACTCCGCATCGAAACCCTGGGGACAGTGAACCATGACACGACCGCAGCGCTACACCGGGCCTGAGCTCAGCGAACTCCTTCGTGAAGTGCGAAGCGAGCTCGGCGAGCGGGCAACCATCCACGAGGCGAACCGGATCCGGACGGGCGGTATCGCCGGCTTCTTCCGTTCCGAGGCGTTCGAGGTGCTGGCCTCGCCGTCCACCGGGCCGGATGGACGGGGCAACTTCGGGGCCGACCCGTTCGCGGGCACGGTCTTCTCCGAGGACGGTCCCCTCACCGATGCGGGTGGCGAGACGTCGTGGTTCGCCGATGACGACGGCGACGATCTGATCGCCCAACTCACGGCCTCCATGCAGTCCGAACGACAGCAGTCCGAACGACAGCAATCCGAACGACCGCAGTCCGAACGACTGGTGAGCTCGTCGAGGCGTCCGGGGGTCTCGACCCTGGACCGTCCGCCGGCCCGCCGGTTCGGACCCGAAGACCTGGCCCCGGCGCAGGATCTCCCCGACCCGCCGTCGGACGGGCTCCACCGGGTGGCCGACGACCTCGATCGGATCACGGCCGCATCCTCCGGCCGGGCCGGGAATCGACCACTCCCCATCACGAACGCGTTGCTCGCCGAATCGATGACGCCCGGCCAGGCACTCCTCGAACGAGCCGAGTCCATCTCGACCGAGGAGCGAATCGACCAACTGCTCCGGGCGGCCCGACCGATGGGCGCCCTGACGCCGACCGCCTCGGTCCCCAAACCACCGGTTCCGGCACCTCCGATCGAGGCGGCGCCGGCTCCGGTGACGCCGATCGCCGCCGAACACCGACCGCCCCGGCCGACGCCGCCGATCCTGACCGCGCCGGACGTGGTCCCGGAGTCGTCGAGCCGACCCGCCGCGGTCCCGGTGCCGTCGAGTGAACCGGCGATGATGCGGTCGAACGCCGGTGCCACCGACTTCTGGACCGAACTGGCACAGCTCGAAGCCGAACTCCGCCCGGCGACGTCCATCGACGCCGCCACCCAACTCATCGTCGGACCGCTGGACGTGGCGCTGCCCCTCGCTCGCCGCACCCTCGACGGTCGACCCGATGCCGAGCTGACCGTCCTCACCGACGAGGCGGCGCTCGCCGGCATCCCGGCCTGGAAACTGGCCGAGAACAGTCGCGACCTCCTCGGTCGACTGACCCACTGGACCGACGAGGGACGTCGTTGTGTCGGCGTCATCGAGGCGGGAGGCGCCGGATGGGCCGACGGTGACGTGGATGCCCCGGTGCTCACCGCCCGCCTGATGGGGGTCATCGAACGAGTCTGTGCCGGCGCCGTGGTCGGACAGCTTCGCCTTGCGCTGCGGACCCTCCCGAACCTCGCCGACCTCGCCGACCTGGCCGGCTCCCTGAACGTTCCGCTGGTCCTCGACCTGGCGACGGCGCCGTCACCGAGCGAACTCGACGCCGCCATCGGCGCCGGTGTACCGATCTCGTCGATCTGCGGGCGCCCCCTCACGCCGGCGCTCGTGATGGCCCTTCGTCAGCGCTGACGCCGCGAACCCGAGCGAGGTAACGAATGGCCGATCACGTCCCCCACGAGTCCGCCTCCGGCGGCTCACCCAACCTGCGTCAACGAGCCGTGGCCATCCAGGTCATCGGCTCGGGTCCGGTCGACCGGAGCGCCACCCGGCAACGCCGCCTTGGAGCGTCGCTGCTCCTGGCGCTCTATCTCGGCTGGAATCCCCTGATGCAGGCCATGTCGGGGCCGCTGCCGTTCCACACGGCCATGGGCCGGTTCCTGTTCGTCTTCCTGGCCACGGTCGTCAGCATCCACGTCGTCGGCAATCTCTACGACGACTACGCCGATCGGGCCGAGCAACGGGGTTGGGACGACGCCGCGCGCCGGCCCGACGGAACGGCGATGGCAACCACCGACCAACCCCCATCCGGCGGTGTCGAAGGGCTAGGGTCTGAGCGATGAAGATCACGTCATCCCGTTTCGGGGACTTCGAGGTGCCCGACGAACGGGCGATCCAGATCGTCGATGGCCTGCTCGGGATCCCCGATTCGACCCGCTACGTGGTGGTCGAGATCGACGACGAGAGCCCGTACTTCTGGGTCCAGAGCGCCGACCAGTCCGAACTGGCCTTCCTGGCCACCACACCGTGGTTGTTCTACCCCGACTACGAATTCGAACTCGACGACGCCGTCCAGGCCGAGCTCGGTGTGGCCACGGTCGAAGACGTCGAGGTCGTGGTCCTGCTCACCGTGCATCGTGACGGTGACGACGTCACGGCGCTCACGGCCAATCTGCTCGGCCCCGTGGTGGTCAACACCGAGACCCGACGGGCCAAACAACTGGTTCTCGACTCCTCGGCCTACTCGACCCAGGAAGCGCTGGTGTCCTAGATGCTCGTCCTCAGCCGCCGGCAGAACCAGTCGATCGTCATCGGCTCCAACATCGTGGTTCGGGTCATCGAGATCCGTGGCGATCACGTGCGCCTGGGCATCGATGCGCCCCGCACGATCACGGTGCACCGCGAGGAGGTCGCCCGAGAGATCGCGGCGGCCAACCTCGCCGCCGCGGCCAACACCGGCGCCGTCGACTTCGGCAAACTGCCGATGCCGAAGCCCCGCTCCAACCCGTCCTAGTCCGGTCCCGGTTCGGCTCTCTTCTCGGTCGCCGACGACTCGCCACTCCGGACCACGCCCGGCGCTCGAGAGCAACGCCGGCCGGGAGCATCGCGTCGGGTGCGTCCGACCCGACGGCGACGATCGAAGCCGAAGGTCACCACGCCGATGAGCCGGTCGGCTCCGACGGGGCCGAAGGACCGGCTGTCGGTTCCGGCCTCGGGATCGTCGCTGCGGAGCTCGAGTGAACCGGCGGCGCCGATCGCCACGACTCGCTTGATCAGGACGACCGAGCGTGACTCGTCGGGATGGTGGACGACGACGAGATCACCGACGTGCGGCGCTGCGATCGGATCGATGAGGACCTGATCGCCGTCGAGCAGGGTCGGCACCATCGATCGGCCCCGGACGCGGACACGCCGGCGCCGACCGCGGCCCCAGGCCACCAGTTCGGCGACAGCGTGTCTGGTTCCCGCGCCGACGGCGCGAGCGGTCGGCATGGGAGGGAGTGGATGACTACGAGGCGCGGTAGAAGGTGACGTCGCGTCCCTTCGTTGCCCAGAAGATGTTGTGGATGTTCTCGATCTGGGACATGAGCTCTTCGCAGGCGGCGACATCGACGCTGGTCTTGCAGGCCGAGCACTGCTTGGCCGCGTTCCAGAACGTGGTGTGGAGGTCGGGGTAGGCCTCGAGGTGGTTCGGCTTGAAGTAGTCGTGCCACAGGATCATGAGCTCGCGCTTGGCCAGTTCGGCCTGCTCTTCCTTGATGGCGATGAACCGGGACTTGGTGTTCTCGGCGGCGATGTCGCCACCGTCTCCGAGGTCGAGGATCTTCTTGGTCATCGAGAGCACGGCCTCGGCGGCGATCCGAGCGCTGGCAGGGTCGTAGACACCACACGGACCATCGCAGTGAGCGTCGGCGACGAGGGCGGGCGAACGACGATCGAGGGCATCGAGGAAGCGGCTGATCATGGGTGTGCTCCTGGGTAGGGATTGAGCTGTCGGATGTCTTGTACCCCGTCGAGACTAGCCGTAACCCGACATGATCCTTCCAGTCGCGTGACACCCCCGGGCGCCGGCCCGAACAACGAGCCGACCTCGGCAAAGACGACCTCGGCAAGGTAGTAGTGTCGATCGCCATGACCTCGGCCACCGACCTCCGATGACCAACGCACGCGGCACGACCGACCGACCGGCTCCCGACCCCGCCCCCGAGCCCGACCCCGACTCGGCGGCGGCCTCCATGTTCATCCGGGATCGAGCCTCGGCCGAACTCGGCATCGAGCTCGTCGAGGCAGCATCGGGTCGAGCGGTGGTGTCGATGACCGTCACCGACACCATGGTCAACGGTCTGGGTGTGTGCCACGGCGGCCTGGTGTTCACCCTGGCCGACACGGCCATGGCCGTGGCCTCGAACAGCGGAGGCGGGCGAACGCTGGCATCGGGAGCGGCCATCGACTTCCTGGCGCCGAGCCACACCGGTGACGTGCTCACGGCAACCTGCATCGTGGTGGCCAAGCCCGGGCGCAATGCCGTGAACGACGCCGTGGTGGTCAACCAACGGGGCGAGACGATCGCGATGTTCCGGGGTCGGACCCTGACGCTCGGGGGATCGTGACGTCCACCGGGCCGGGACCCGACGCCGACCCGGGAGCCGATCTCGACACCGCCGCCGCCTTCGAGACCGAGGCGCGACGGCGGGTGTCACGGCTGGCCGACGACATCGATCTCGATGCCTTCGCGGCCTCGTTCAACCTCTTCCGGGTGTCGAGCCAGTTGGTTCAGGAACTCGAGTCGACCGTGCACCGACCCATGGGACTGTCGATCGCCGGTTTTCGGATCCTGTTCACCATCTGGACGCTCGGCGATCTCCAACCCCGCCAGCTGGCCCAGTTGGCCGGCGTGTCACGGGCCGCCATCTCGGGCGTTCTGAACACCCTCGAACGCGACGGCTTCGTCGAGCGGCTGCGCCAGCACGACGACGGCCGACTGGTCACGGTTCGACTGACCGATGCGGGATCCCGACGGGTCCGCGACACCTACCTGGCCCAGAATCGTCGCGAACGCGAGCTGTTCGCTTCGCTCGACCCGGACGAGACCGTGCAACTCGCCTCGCTCATTCGGCGAATCCTCGCCGCGGGGGTCGACGACGAGAACTGACCCCCGACCGGGAACGATGCCGGCCGGGAACGATGTTGGAGAATGATGTCCCAAACTCGTTAAGGCCTTGACGACTTCGGTTCGAGGTCGTAGGGTCGGTGACATGAGCAACACCACATCGACGCGGCCCCACGTCGGCTTCCACCGCCCCGACATCGAAACCATGCCGCGACCCGAGCTCGAGGCACTGCAGTTGTCGAGACTGCAGACCACGATCGCAACCGTGCGGGCCAAGGTCCCGGTGATGGCCGAACGGTTGCAGGGAATCGACGACCCCGTTTCGCTCGACGATCTGACGTCCTTCCCGTTCCTGCGCAAGTCCGACCTGCGGGACAACTACCCGTTCGGGCTCTTCGCGGTCGATCGCACCGAGCTGGCCCGGATCCATGCGAGTTCGGGCACGACCGGCAAGCCGACCGTGGTCGGCTACACCGCCGCCGATCTGGCGGTCTGGCACGAATGTGTCGCTCGCTGCCTGCGGGGGGCCGGGATCGAGCCGGGCTGGATGCTGCACAACGCCTACGGGTACGGGCTCTTCACCGGTGGGCTCGGTCTGCACGGCGGGGCCGAGGCCGCCGGGATCAACGTCGTTCCGGTTTCGGGGGGCAACACCGACCGGCAGCTCATGCTCATCGAGGATTTCGCTCCCGAGGCGATTTGCTGCACCCCGTCCTACGCGCTCACCCTGGCCGAGCTCCTCGGACCCGAGGGTGGACCGAACTCGCCGATGAAGGTCGGCATCCTCGGCGCCGAACCGTGGTCGGAACAGATGCGAACGGCCATCGAGGCGGGCCTCGGGATCCGGGCGGTCAACATCTACGGGCTCTCCGAGGTGATCGGACCCGGCGTGGCGTGCGAAACCGCCGATCAGGACGGCCTCGTCATCATGGAGGACCACTTCCTCCCCGAGATCGTCGACCCCGACAGCGGAGATCGCCTGCCCGACGGAGAAGTCGGTGTCCTGGTGCTCACCAGCCTCACCAAACAGGCCTTCCCCGTCCTGCGCTACTGGACCGGCGACCTCTGCTCGATCACCCGAGACCCGTCGCCGTGCGGGCGGACCCATGCCCGCATGTCGGGTATCGTGGGCCGGGCCGACGACATGCTGGTCATCCGTGGGGTCAACGTCTACCCCAGCCAGGTCGAGCACACCCTGCTCGGTGTCGACGGCGTCAGCGCCCATTTCCAACTGGTGGTCGAACGCACGGGCACGCTCGACTCCCTGCGCCTGCGGGTGGAGCGGTCCGCCGACGCCGGGGCCACCGATACCTCCGACGCCGTGCTCGAACGCGAGATCGTCGAGCGTCTTCGTTCGAGTCTCGGACTCGGGGTCTCGGTCGCCATCGAACCGGTCGGTTCGGTGCCGCGGTCCGAGGGCGGAAAGCTGGCGCGCACCCTCGACCTCCGCGAGCTCTGACGACCCGCTTTCTCCGTCACCGCCACCCCAACACCGGCCGCCCGCCAGCACCGACGGTCCAGCACCGACAGTCCAGCACCGACAGCCCAGCACGAGACGAGCGCATCCCCATGACCCAGTGGTCGACCATGACCGAATTCGAAGCCTTCCTCGACGCCGGGGGGATGGTGGAGCCCAACGACGACATCCCGGCGCCCTACCGCGACGAGGTGTTCCGGTTCATCGAGTTCCATGCCAACTCCGAACTCATGGGCGGGCTGACCGAACGCGATTGGATCCCCAAGGCCCCGGGCCTGCGCCTGAAGCAGATCTTCCTGGCCAAGACCCAGGACGAGATCGGTCACGCCCACCTGCTCTACATGGTGGCCGCCGACATGGGCGTCAAGTCGCGGGACGAGATGATCGAGGACCTCTTCGCCGGTCGGTCACGGTTCCACAACGTCTTCCACTACCAGGCCCTCACCTGGGCCGACCAGATCGCCATCGCCTACCTGGTCGACGCGGCGGCGTTCGCCAGTCAGCGGGCGGTGTTCGCCGAATGCAGCTACGGGCCCTACAAGCGGGTCCTGAAACGCATCGTGGCCGAGGAGGGTTTCCACATGCGCCACGGCGAGGAGATGTTGCTCCGCCTGGCCGACGGCACGCCCTACCAGCACGCCCTCTTCCAGGACTCGCTGACGAGATGGTGGTGGCCGGCGGTGCAGTTGTTCGGCCCCGACTCCGATCCCGACGATCCGCTGCTGCGATGGAGGATCAAGTCGGAACGCAACGAGGTGCTGCGCGACGCCTATGTCCAGAAATACGTCCCGCTGCTCCACAGCTACGGCTTCGAGATCCCCGACCCCGACCTCCACCGCGACGACGAAACCGGCCGCTGGGTCACCGGCGAGATCGACTGGGAGCCCCTCAAGGCCACGATGCGCAACGGCGGTCCCGATTCGCGTCGTCGCATCGAGAACGCCGCCCACCACTGGAACGAGACGGCCTGGGTCCGAGACGCCCTCGCTCGGTCGTCGCAGCATCGAGTCGGGGTGAGCGCATGAG
The DNA here is from genome assembly GCA_963700755.1 of uncultured Acidimicrobiales bacterium. Taxonomy (GTDB): domain Bacteria; phylum Actinomycetota; class Acidimicrobiia; order Acidimicrobiales; family SZUA-35; genus JBBQUN01. The sequence continues at coordinate 151,817 of CAVOYW010000007.1, read as the reverse complement.
CACGATCATCGACACCGAGGCGCTGGTGTTCGACGCCCTCCGCACGGTCGACGACCCGGAATACCCGGGTCTGTCGATCGTCGACCTGGGGCTCTGCGAGTCGATCTCGATCGACGGCACCACGGCCCTCATCGAGTTGGTGCCGACCTTCGGGGGATGCCCGGCGCTGGCGATGATCGGCGACGACGTGCGCGCCGCCGTGCGCGCCGTCGATGGCATCGACTCGGTCGACGTCCACTGGTCGACCTCGAAGCCCTGGACGACCGACCGGATGACCGCCACGGCGACGCAGGTGCTGTCGAGCGAGTTCACCGTGGTGCTGCGACGCAAGGACGGCACCCTGCGGTGTCCGGTCTGTGGCAGCGACACCGTGCGCGACGAGGCCATGGCCGGACCGACTCGGTGTCGGAGCGTGGCCTGGTGCGAGCAGTGCCGCAACCCGATCGAGGTGTTCCGAGCATGAGCACCTACGAGGTCTTCATCAAGAAGGCGGGCAAGGACGAGTTCCGTCACGCCGGATCGCTCGAGGCGTCGGATCCGACCATGGCCCGCCTCTATGCCCGCGAGTCCTACCTGCGGCGGGCCGAGGGCGCCGAGTTCTGGTTGGTGGAACGGGGAGACATCATCGTCGGTGACGAGGCCTTCGTTGCCCCCAACGCCGACAAGCCGCATCGCCACAACGACGGGTCGAGAGTGGCGGCGCGCCGCAAACGCCTCCGGGCCGCCGCCACGACCGAGGAGACGTCCGCATGACCGATCGGATCGACGACCCGCAGGTCCGGGAGTTCGTGTTGGCCTTCGCCGACGACGAGCACCTGGTCGGATCCCGTCACGCCGAGTGGATCGGCACCGCTCCGTTCCTCGAGGAAGATCTCGTGTTCTGCTCGATCGCCCAGGACGAGCTCGGTCATGCCATCGGGCTCTACGAGCTGCTGACCGACGACGTCGACCGGTTCGCCCTCTTGCGCGCACCCGAGGACTATCGAAGCTGTCATCTGGCCGAACGAGCCGCTCCGACCTGGGACGAGGCACTGGTCCGGCACTGGCTCTACGACCGGGCCGAACGGTTCCGGTGGGAGGCACTCGCCGGCTCGTCGCTGCCGGCGCTGGCCGGCCTCGCCGGCCGGGCCCTTCGCGAGGAATCGTTCCACACCGAGCACGCCGACCGGTTCCTCGAGCGGGTGGTCTCGGCCGACACCGTCACGATCATCGTGGCCGCCATCGAACGGCTCCTGCCCGACGCACTCGGCCTGTGGGAACCGGTCGCCGGCGAGGCGAAAGCCCTGGCCGAGGGGGTCACGACGGCCGCCTCGGACGAGCTGGGCGCAGCCTGGCGACGATCCATCGAGCAGCAACTGGACGCCCTGGACGTGACCGTGACCTGGCCCGCCGAACCGACCCGGCAGTCCGGTCGGACCATCCGCTCCGCGGGTTTCGGATCGTTCCTGGAATCGTTGCAGACCGTGATCGGCACCCAACCCGAGGCGAGCTGGTAGCCGGTTCAGTCCGGTTCGACGCTCGCCGGGGTCCGCAGGAACTGCATGGCCACGGCCGCGGCGTCCATCGGCCGGCAGAGGTGGAACCCCTGGACCATGGCGATGCGGGCGCCACGGGCGGCCGACAGTTCTTCGGCGTTCTCGACCCCTTCGACGATGGCGGCGAGGTCGAGGGCCTCGGCCATCTGCTGGATGGCGGCGAGGACCGCACGTTGACGGGGTGAGGTGTCGCGGACGAACGAGCGGTCGATCTTGAGGAGGTCGAACTCGAGCGTCGGCACATCCGACAACGACACGGCTCCGGCACCGAAGTGGTCGATGGCCAGCCGGATCCCGGCCTGGCGAAGCTCGCGCGTGGTCAGGACCGCAGCCGCCGGTTGGTGCATGAACCCGGTCTCGTCCCGCTCGAGCACGACCCGGTCGGCCGACACGCCATGGCGGTCGATCTGGTCGAGCAGGGTGGCCGCGAACGACCGGTTCTCGAAACTCGCCCCGGCCACGTTGAACGACACGAACCATTCCGATGCCCGGTCGTCGAGTGCGATCCAGTCGGCCAGGGCACCGATCCCGATGTCGAGGACCTGCTCGTCGATCGCACTCAGGAGTCCGTACTTCTCGGCGGCGCGAAGGAATTCCGAGGGAACGAGCATGCCCCGGCCCGGGTGCTCCCAGCGAACGAGCGCCTCGACGCCGACGACCCGGTCGTCGTGAACCGTGTCGACGATGGGGTGATAGTGAACCAGGAACTCCCGGTGCTCGATCGCATGCGACAACTCGGCCTCGCTGACCTCACGTTCCTCCCTGATCGAGGGCAACCGATCCTCGATCTCGACCTCGAACCGGACGAGGCGGTCCCGACCGGTCGTCTTCGCCTGGTACATCGCCTGGTCGGCCTCACGGAGGATCCGTTCCGGACTGGAGTCGCCGCCGGTGACCACCAGGCCGATCGACGCCTGCACTCGCACCTCGGTCGAACCCAACGGCATCCGGAACCGGAGCGCCTCGGCAAAGCGTGACGCACACCGTTCGGCGTCCTCGTCGGAGTCGAGGCCCTCGCAGATCACCACGAACTCGTCGCCACCGAGCCGGGCCACCGTGTCCGACGATCGCGAGACCCGCCGCAGTCGCTCGGCCACCTCGATCAGCAACTGATCCCCGGCCTCGTGACCGTGCGTGTCGTTGACCTCCTTGAACTTGTCCAGATCCACGAACATGACGGCAAGCAGTTCGCCCGAGGCCCGTTCGGCCTCCATGGCCCGATTGAGCCGGGCGGTCAGGTTGGCCCGATTGGGAAGGCCGGTCAGATCGTCGAACAGGGCCTTGCGATGGAGCTCCGCTCGGGATCGCCGCTCGTCGGACACGTCCTCGGCCTGGATCAGGATGTGGCGAACGCCGGCACCGAGATCGAGGACACTCGCCGACTCGCGAACCCACACCGCACCGCCGTTGCGACCGCGGTAGCGCCGCTCGGACTGGTCGGAGACCTGCTCGCCTTCGAGCAGCGACTGGAGTCGGGCCCGGGCGGCCGGGCGGTCCTCGCCGTCGACCAGATCCAGCAGTTCACGGCCGTCGAGCTCTTCGGTGTTGTAACCGAGCTGCCCGGCAAACCGGGGGTTGACGGCGACGATCCGGCTCTCGGCGTCGATCTCGACCACACCGATCGGAGCGTTCGAGAAACTCGTCCGGAAGCGTTCCTGGGACTGCTCGCGGGCGGCGTTGGCGAAGTCTCGTTCGAGAATGAGCTGACCGAGGGCCCGGGCCGCGAGCGCCGAGAAACCCACCATGACGAACGTCAGTCCCAATCCCCCGAACAACAGCCACCCGGTCTTCGGCCGATGCGTCGACACCAATTCGGCTGCGGGAGCCTCGACGACGAGCTGCATCGGCGTCCCGAGGAAATCGAGTTCCCGCCGAACCGTGAGGGCCTGCGACGACGGGTCGCGACTCAGCCCGTTGCCGAGATCGACTGCCGACGCCGGCGTCTCGCTCGGCTCGGTCCCGTTGCCCTCGTGCACCGGGAATCCCTCGATGCGCACCGGCAGCGGAAGGCTCCTGCCGACCATGGTCACGATCTGGTCGAGATCGAGGAGGAACACCGCTCCGGTCCGGCTCGATCCCGGCACCGTCGTGCCATAGGCGAGGCGGCCGCGGAGGCTTCCCCGCTCGATGATCTGGAGCCCGGAGGACGCAAGGGGAACGACACCCTCGCTCACCACTCCGCTGGCCGACAGGCAACGGTGACCCGAGTTCGCCGGGGACGCACACCGACGCCACGATCGAGTTCGCGTCGAGGAGATTCTGGGCGGCGATCTGGGCGTCGATCGTCTCGGCCGACGCGATCGACAATGAATCGGCTGCGACCCGCAAGCGGTCCGACAGCCCGGCCAGCAGGTCATCGGCGTTGTTCGCCACCGAACGGACATACGCGCTGTTGCCGGCCTCGACGTCGGCCGATTCGGCCTCGACCTGCGCCCGATCCGATCTGACCAGGAACCCGGTCAGGACGAGGCCGAGCACGGCGATGGCCATCGGGAACAGGAGGAACAGGGTCGAACGCCGCACCTCGGTCCTGTCGGCTCGGATCGGGCCGACATGAGGACGAAGGGCCGACGACCGTGGTGGTCGTCGGCCCTTCGCCGTCATCGTTGGATTTCCGGTCGACGGACTGGTTCCGTCACCGGGTTCGGGGCATCAGCCCTGGTACGAGCCGCCTTCGCCTTCGAAGTCGCTGACGTCACCCTGCGGGACGAAGGTCAGGGCCCCGTCGACGACGGCGACCTGCTGGACCTGGGCTGCCTCGGTCAGATAGGCGTCGTTGACGCCATCGGTCCGGAGCTGGCCGCCCAGCAGCAGGTCGTTGGCGTAGTCGAAGTTCCACATGGCGGCCATGAGGTTGACCCGGTTGAGCCCGCCCGGCAGCGCCGCGGTCTGACGCAGCACGGCTTCGACGTACTGGCCGTAGAGCACACCGGTCGAGAACGACCCGTCGGCGCAGGTCACGTCGGCGTAGTCGGCCAGGATGGTCTTGACTTCCTCGATCGCCGGATCGCCGTCGAACGTCGGGTCGCCACAGACCTTGTTGGAGTTGGTCATGAGCACACCGGAACCCTCGTCGGCCAGCTGGCCGGCCAGGTCCTGCACGGGCGTGAAGAAGCTCGACAGGTTGTTGCAGGTGTAGGACATGTAGTAGCGGGGACGCCAGTCCGAGGCGGCGACCGAGGCCACCGTCTGCGGGCAGAAGGCGGCGGTGGTGCCGGCGATGAACACGTCGGCTCCGGTGGCCGACAGCGTGGTCATCTCGTTGGAGACGTCCGGCGCCGCCGGATCGTGGAGCTCGAGCCCGGCGATGGTGATCAGACCGTCGTCGGCGCACTTCTCGAGCGAGCTCTGGTAGGTCTTGCCGAAGTCGTTGTTCATGATCAACGCCGCAACCGTGGCCCCTTCGCCGACGTTGTCGACGATGTCGGCGCACCAGATGCTGGTCTCGGTGGCGTAGTTGAGGATGTTGCCGATCGTCCACGGCCAATTGGCCGGGTCACCCCAGAGCGGGAAGCCCGTGGAGTTGAACAGCTGCGGCACGCAGGCCTCGTCGGTGATGGGCCGGATCGGCCACGTTGATCGGGGTGCCGATCATGTGGGCGAAGGCGAAGATGTCTTCGGAGTCGAGCATTTCCTCGACGTTGGCAACGGCACGGCCGGCTTCGTAGCCGTCGTCCTTGGTGACGAGCGTCAGCGTCTTGCCGTCGATCGGGTCGGTTTCGTTGACGTAGTCGAAGTACGCCTGCATGCCGACACCGATGTCGCCGAACGATGCCAACTGACCCGACTGGGGCAGCGACTGGCCGATCCGGATCTCGTCACCGTCGACACCCTGGGTTGCACTCCAGTCCCCGGGGCACTCGTCGAGATCGAGCACGGTTCCGGCCGCGACCTCGACCTGACCCTCGGTGGGCAGCGCCTCACCCGAGGCCTCGCCGTCACCTTCGTCGCCCTCGTCCATGGCCTCGGTGGTGTCGGTGGCCTCGGTGTCGTCGGCCGCGGTCGTGGTGGTCTCGTCGTCGGCACCACCATCGGCCTCGCTGTCGCTGCCGCACGCGGCGGCCGTGAGGCCCAAGGCCAACACCACGGCCAGCAGCCGCTTCCATTCTCGTAGCTTCATTGACTCTCCCCTTGCATTGGTGGGTGGCTGATCTCTCAGCATTACTCCCCGAGCCCGGTGTGGGCTCAGGAGAACCTACCGGCCAAAAGGCCGATGGCGGTCAGACGGCGGCTCCCGATTCGGTTGCCGGCACGACTTCGGTGGCACGATCGCCCAGACCCATCGTTGCCAGCTTCGGCGGGATGGGACGGACCGAGACGAACCGGGCCTTCAACCGGCGAGCACCGCTGACGATACCGCCGGGCAGGAAGAACGTGAGCGCGATGAGCAGGATGCCGAGGATCAACGAGCCGGTCGGGCCCGACAACCAACGTTCGGGAATGCCGGGCAACGACGACGTCTCGGATGCCCAGTCGGGAATGAAGGCGATCACGAGACCACCCACCACCACGCCGGGCAGGGTGCCGACGCCGCCGACGACCAGGCCGACGATGAAGTTGATGGCCAGGAGCTGGGTGAAGTCGTCGGCCGAGGCGATCCCCAGTTCGGCGACGTAGACCATGCCACCGACACCACCGAGAGCGGACGCCAATCCGAACGACGAGCGTCTTGTAGAGGGCGAGGTCGATACCCGAGACCGCAGCGCTGGTCTCGTTGTCTCGGATGGCCCGGATCGCTCGACCCGGGCGGCTCTTCAGGAGGTTGCCGACGAGCCAGAAACACAGCCAGGCCAGCAGCACGAAGAGCAGGAACTTGAAGATCCGGTCGGCTTCGCGGTCGGACAGATCACCCTCGCCGAAGAACGAACCGAAGACCGGGATCTTCTGGAGGGCCGTCGCGATGCCGTCGAGCGGGAGCCAGTCGGGGGCCTTCAGCAACTTGTCACGATCGACCGCTTTGCCGGCCGACCCGGCCGTGTACTTCTCGAGCGCGTCGATCTTGGCCAGCGCCGGGAAGATGGCCGCCAAACCCAAGGTGACGAGAGCGAGATACAACCCCCGGATCCGCAGGGCCGGGAGGCCGGTCAGCATGCCGAGCAGGAAGCAGGACGGCAGGATCACCGCCAGGGTGGCCAGCCAGGGCCAACTCTGGTCTTGCACCAGGTAGGCGGCGGTGTAGGCACCGGTGCCGAAGAAGAAGCTCTGCCCCAGGGCGATCTGGCCGGTGTAGCCGACGACGACCTGCAGACCGAGGATCGCGATCATGAACGACACGGCCTTGCTCAGCCGGCCCACGCTCAGGCTGTACTTGTTGCCCCCGAGAATGATCTGACCGGTGTCGGCGTAGGCGAACGCCACCAGCAGGATCAACAGGATGAAGGCGGCCCAGGCCAACCGTTTGTAGGTGAGATAGGACGCCGTGCCCTCGGTGAATTGGAATCGTGCAGCCATGGGTCGGATCAGACTCTTTCCACTTGTGGGGTACCGAAGAAGCCCGAGGGCTTGACGAGCAGGACGATCATCAAGCACGGCGACCGCGGCCGCGAGGCTGAGTTCGCTCGGGATGAACGGGATGTACTGGACGACCACGCTCTGCACCATGCCCGATCGCCAGACCACCGAGAATCGCTCCCCAGAGGCTGTCGAGCCCACCGAGGGCCGCCGCCGACGCCGCGAAGATCAGGACTCGGGCCATGATCGTCGGTTCGAGCTGGCGGATCGGATCGGCGACGAAGATCGCGGCTCCGAGCGTGCCGACCGCGGCCGCCAATGCCCAGCCGAACTGTAGAGTCGGTCCCACCCGGATCCCGGCCAGTTCACTCGACTGGAGATTCGACGAAACGGCCCGGAAGGCCAGACCGATCTTGGTCCGGTCGAGCAGTGCGGTGAGGCCGAAGGCCACGACGAGCGTGGTGATCACCACCCCGACCGTGTACCACGTGAGGGTCGCAGCGCCGAAGGTGATGGCATTGCCCGACGGGAACATCCTCGGGAACGCCCGGGGCGTGAACCGCCACACGATGCCGGCGATGCCGCCGAGGGCCAGGAACAAGCCCAGGGTGATGATGACCAGGGGTAAGTGATCGGCGGGGTCGAAGGGCCGGATCAGCGTCCGTTCGATGATCGCAGCGCCGATGGCGCTCAGGATCATGCCGATGAAGACGGCGATCCAGATCGGGATGCCCTGCTCGACCGAGAGCACCATCACCATGAAGGCCCCGAACATCGCCATTTCGCCCTGGGCGAAGTTGATCAGGGTGGTGGCCTTGAAGATCATCACGAGGGCCAACGCCAGCAGCGCATAGACCGCACCATTGGCGAAGCCGTCGAAGATTCGGGCAACAAACAGTTCCATCGTGTCTCAGACTCCCAAATAGGCTTGGCGGATGGCGTCGTCGTCGATCAGGTGATCGGCGTCGCCGGAGATGACGATCGAGCCCGCTTCGAGCACGTAACCCCGGTTGGCGATGTTGAGCGCGAGCTGGGCGTTCTGCTCGACCACCAGCATGGTCATGCCGGTCTCGCGGTTGATCTGGCCGAATCGATCGAAGAGCTCGGCGACGATGATCGGGGCCAGACCGAGCGACGGTTCGTCGAGGAGGAGCAGCGTCGGACGCGACATCAGGGCCCGCGACACCGCCAGCATCTGCTGTTCGCCGCCCGACAGGCTGCCGGCCCGCTGATCCCGCCGGTCGTAGAGCACCGGGTAGATCTCGTACCACTTCTTCATGTCGGCTTCGATCTCGGAGTCCTTGCGGACATAGGCGCCGACCCGAAGGTTGTCCTCGACGCTGAGCTCGGGAAAGGTGCCGCGGCCCTGGGGCACGTGGGCGATGCCGAGGCGCACGATGTCGGCCGGCTTCATCCCGGCGAGCTGCTGGCCGTTGAATTCGATCGATCCGCCAGCGGCGATCATGCCCGAGATGGCGCGCAGCGTGGTGGTCTTGCCCGCCCCGTTGGCCCCGAGCACGACGACCACCTCGCCGTCGGCGACGTGGAAGTCCATGCCGTGCAGGACCTGGACCGGCCCGTAGCCGCCGGTCAGCTCCTTGACCTCGAGGACGGTGTCCCTGGTTGAGGCTTGATCGGTCATGCGGGCGCTCCGAGGTAGGCGGTGATGACGTCGGGGTTCTCCTGGACGTCCTTGGGGACGCCCTCGGCGATCTTGCGGCCGAAGTCGAGGACGACGACGTTGTCGGAGATCCCCATGACCAGACCCATGTGGTGTTCGACCAACAGGATCGTGAGGTCGTAGCGTTCGCGGATGCCGGCGATGACGTCGGACAATTCGTCGACCTCGGAATGGGTGAGGCCGGTGGCCGGCTCGTCGAGCATGAGCAGCTTCGGGTCCCCGACCAGGGCACGGGCCAGCTCGATGCGCTTGAGCGTGCCGTAGGGCAGACCCCCGCAGGCCTGGTGGGCCACACCCTCGAGCCCGAGGTCGGCGAGCGTGTCCCACGCCTTGCCCGCCAGTTCGGCCTCTTCCTTCTTGCGTCCGACGTTGAGGGCCGCCGTGAAGAAGTTCTGTTTGCTCTGGGTGTGGGTGCCGACCATCACGTTCTCGAGGACCGACATGTTGGGCCACAACGCCAGGTTCTGGAACGAGCGGAACACCCCGGCGGTGGAGATCTCGTGGGGCTTGAGCGCCAGCAGATCCTTCCCGTCGAACTCGACCGAGCCCGAGGTCGGGTCGTAGATCCGACTCACGACGTTGAAGAACGTGGTCTTTCCCGCACCGTTGGGGCCGATCAAACCGCAGATCTGGCCTTCCTCGATGTTGAACGTCAGGTCATCGAGGGCGACGATCCCACCGAATCTGACCGCCACGTTCTGGACTTCCAGTAATGCCATGAACTCTCCCAGTGGTGACGGTTCGGGTGCGACTCCCGAAGACCTCGTGCGGCGCCGGGTGCACCATAGTGAGACGCTGGTCACAGGGCAAACGAGATGGCAAAGGCCCGAACGATCGTCACGAAGTTGCCATGTCCGAACCGGGCCGGTTCATGGCAATCACCTGGGCCTGCTCCGGACCGCCGGACCTCAGAACCCCCGGCGCTCAGTACCCCAGGTCGGGATCGACGAGCCCGACCAGCGGCGCGCCGGATCCGAATCGACGCACGTTGTCGGTGATGTGGGCGGCGAGGAGCGGGATGCCCATCTCGGGCGTATTACCGACGTGGGGCGTGATCAGCGCCCGCGGCTGGGACCAGAGGGGGTGGCCGTCGACGAGGGGTTCGGGGTCGGTGACGTCGAGTCCGGCACCGCCGATCGTGCCGTCGGCCAGTGCAGCAACGAGGGCGTCGGTATCGATGTGACCGCCTCGGGCCACATTGACCAACCAGGCCGTTCTCTTCATGGCGGCCAGCTCGCTCCGGCCGATCACGTGCCGGGTCTCGTCGGTGAGGGCGAGGGCGAGCACGACCAGGTCAGCGTCGGGAAGCACCTCGAGCCGTTGCTCGAGCCCCACGACCGCGGTCCGCTCCGTCGACCGGGTCGGGTCGGCGGCGTACGACGCTGATCCGGCAACCGAAGGGCCGAAGCAGTTCGATCAGGCACTCGGTGATCCCACCGGCACCGAAGATCACGACGTCGGCACCGAGCAGGTTGACACCCTCGGGCGCCGACCAGGTCGAGGCGCGCGAATAGGTGGCCAGCCCGCGCATGCCCGCCAGCGCCAACATCAGGGCATGTTCGGCCACCGGCCGGGCGTAGACCCCCTTGGCCGCAGTCCAGACACGCGGTTCACCGACACCGTTCTGGGTGTCGAGCAGCTCGACGTAGGGCTCGATCCCGGCGAAGGGGAGCGCGACCCACCGGGCCCGTCGAGCCTCGGCGAGGATCCCGGGCAGGCGGTCCCGTGCGTGGGCGTCGGCCCAGACCAGGGCTTCGGCCTCGGCCGGGGTAACGACGACGCCACCACCGTCGACGACGGCGTCGGCCAGTGACTCGTGGCGACCGGACCGGGGTTCGACGGCGATGCGAGGCGGACGATCGTGGTTCACGACCCCGTTCTTACCGCGTTTGCGGTCTCACCGCGTTTCGGCCCGATCCAACCGAACTCTGGAGCCGGGGTGCCGGTTTCCGGTGTCTCGGCACCAAAGCTGCGGGTTGGCCGTCAGATCGACAGGGCGACGTTGGGGGTCACGGTCGGGAGGTCGGCCGACACCGGCTCGGCGGCCGAGCCGAGATCGACGGCCTCGGCGATCCGGTACCGGCCCGAGGGATCCTGGGCCAGCCAGAGCATGCCCTCACGGCGCTCGGGCCGGCGGACACCGAGGAGTCGGCCGTCGCGATCCATGAGGCGTCGCTCGGGATGGTCGACGGTGATGGCGATCGTGACCGGTGACGAATCGTCGACACAACGGGCCTTGACCAGCCTCGGACCGCGACCGACGACCCGGAAGCCGTTGGACCGCAACCGCTGGTTGTGATCGACCAGTTCGGCGTACACCGGGGTGTCCTCGACGAAAACGGTCGAGAGCTCGGCGTTGACCGGGTCGTTCTGAAAGCTGAACTCCGCCCGGAGCAGCCCCTGGACGACACGGCGCCACTGGGGATCGATCAGGGGTTGCGCCGTATCCGCAGCGGCATCGTCACGTCGATCTCGGAACATGTCAGATCCTCCTGGCCGGTTTCCACCAACTTCGATCGCTCCCCCATCGGCCGCGACCATCGGTTCGTTACCGACTCGGGCGAAATCCTGCACGAGGCTCCGGCACCAGCCGATCGGGCCTGCGCCGACGACTCCGGCCCGTCGCGGCGCCAGGTCGCCCAACCGAGGGGCATCGACCGACGCCTCACGGAACGAGACGTAGAAGAGACGTTGCCCGAGCAGCGCCGGGCGCAGCAGCCAGGTTCCGACGAGCAGTTCGACGACGAGGGCGGCCGACAGACCGACTCCGAGCCGACGGGCGATCTCGAGATCGCTGGCGAGGAAGCCCAGACCACAGGCGGCGACAACGGCAACACCGGTGATCCCGGCCCGCCCCTCGCGCCGGATGGCGTCGGACATGCGGGCGTCGCCCAAACCGTCGTCGACGGCGGACGACTCACCGGGTCGAATGATCCGTCGCAGCACACCGAGTTCGAAGAGCGACACGGCGACCGAGACGATCAGGGCCACCGTCTGCAGCTCGGCCATCGTTCCGTCGCCGACGACGACGTGGTAGACGCCCAGCGCTCCGGTCACCCCGACCAGTCGCAGGACACCGACGAACGCCGCGGTACGCAGGTTTCGGGTCAGGACGAAGGCAGCCGCCGCGCCCGCCAGCGAGAGGGCGACGACGAGCAGCAGCAGGATGCCCCACCCTCCGTCGGCGGATCGCGCCGCGTCGACGGGCACACCCTCGAGCGTGACGGAGAGGTCGGCAACGTCGACCGATCCGACCGCCTGGCCGAGCTCCTGGGTGCCGATCGAGCGGGCCGACACGTTCGGGGTGACGATCGCGAGATAGGCGTCGTCTCGTTCGAAGGTTCCCGCAGCGGCCGTCACGACGATGGCCCCGTCGACGTACCGGCCGCTCGACGTCTCGACCCAGCCGACGGCCGGGAGGTTCGACACGGTCCGAGCCCAGGCCGAGACCTGCTCGGGCCGGACGGTGCCGTCGGCGTCGTCGATCCGGGCCAGCAGGGCCGACGTCGGATCTCCCCCGACGACCTGGAGCGTCTCGGCGACCCGGCGAGACGTGACGCCGGGCGGGAGAGCCGACTCGTCGAGCAGCTGACCGGTGGGAAGACTGGTGGCGAAGAGGCCCACGCTGAGCAGGAAGACACCGAAACCGGCCAGGATCGGTGTCGGCACGTCCCGGCCATCGGGCAGGTGGAGCCGGAACAGGCGATCGTCGTCTGCGTCGGGCACGATCGGGAGGGTGGCCAGCATCGCAGGCAGCAGGGCGAAGGTGATGGCCGACGCGATGATGGCACCGACGGCCACACCCACGGCCGGGGTCCGGGCCACGCCCACCACCTCGAGAAGGGCGGCGGTGGCCACGAGACCGGCGATCAGCGCCGAGAGCTCGGGCAGGACCGATCGCACGGCACCGCGGATGGTTTCGGCCTGGTCGTCGCCCTGGGGATGCTTGAACCATTCCAGCAGACGGAACCCGAGGACCGTCGAGACCAGGACGGCCGACAGGACGGCCGGGACCGCGGTCGTTGCCAACGACCCGTCGAATCGACCGGCCGACTGGGAGCCGACCAGACCGGCGAAGAGGGTCGAGAGGGCGATGGACGAGGCAACGGCCAATCCGTAGCGAGTGCCGACGGACGCCGCGACGAGAACGAGCAGGAGGACCACGACCGGTCCGACGGCGACGAGGAGCGAGCGGTTCAACCGGTCGAGGAGGTCGCGGTCGGCGACGGCCCGGCCCCCGACGAGGACGGGCGTGTCGGGGAGTACGTCGGCGACGGTGGCCGAGATGGTGGTGAGGAGTTCGGAATCGGCGCCCTCGGCGATCGAGACGTAGACCGTGCGACGATCGGCCGTCGCCGGTTCGGTGGCCACCGACTCCACGCCGGGCAGGGCGCTCAGGGCCGGCAGCAGGTCGCGCCGGATTCGGTCGTCGACCGTTGCGCCGTCGCCACGGGCGGTCGTTCCCCCGATGAGGAGCGCGACGTCGGGCAATGCCCCCGGCTCCAGACCGGACATCCCCAACTGCTGGTTCGACATGATCGGTCGTGTCGAACCGATCGAGGCGAACGCGGTCCCGGCGACCAACAGGGTCATCATGGCGGATACCACGATCAGGACGAACCGCCGCAGGAACGCGGCACTCGCCGGGAAGGTCAACAGTCGAGTCGAGGCCACAGGCAACTTCCTCTTGGCACCAACTCCGCCCGCTCGGTAGCGTAGTCGGCACGTTGCGTGGTGGGCACCGTTCCCGAAAAAGCGACGCCACCAGGGAGAACACGCCCTGCGTGACCGGACCGACGCCCTGAGTTGCGGATCGAGGGTGACTCACGATCGCCGCTGCGGCGCCCGGCACGGCGCACTAGGGTGCTACCGACACGACGGGCACCGGCCCGTCGAAATCGGCGGGCGACGCCGGAAAGGATCGGCACACGATGGCCGGATTGATGGACGGGCTGCTCGAGCAACTGGGATCCGGGGGGACGGCCGAGATCGCCAAGGCCCTCGGGGTCGACGAATCGAAGGCGCAGGGGGCGATCGGCTCGGCGCTGCCGGCCCTGATCGGTGGCCTCGCCAACAACGCCCGTGATCCCCGGGGGGCCGAGGAACTCGCCGCTGCCCTCGATGACCACGACCCCGGCGTCTTCGATCAGCTCGGCAGTCTCGTCGGTGGCGGTGGGCCGGGCGACGCCATCCTCGGCCACGTGCTCGGGCAGAAACGGTCCGGCGTCGAAAAACAACTTGCCGGTCAGACCGGGCTCGATACGGCCTCCATCGCCAAACTGCTCCCGATGTTGGCACCACTGGTTCTCGGATACCTGTCGAAGCAGAAGCAGGATCACCAACTCGACCCGGGCGGTCTGGGTGCGATGCTGAGCGACGAGCGCCGGGCGGCGGAGTCCCGCCAGCCCGGCCTCGGCGGACTGGCCGCCATCCTCGACGCCGACGGCGACGGTTCGATGATGGACGACCTGATCGATCTGACCAAGGGCAAGGGTGGCGCCAAGGGCGGCATCGGCGGCCTGCTCGGCCGAGTGCTCGGGAAACGGTGATCCTGAGCCCGTCGCTCGACGACATCCGACTCTTCCTGCACATCCTCGCGGCCTCGGTCTGGGTCGGCGGTCAGATCGTGTTGGCGGGACTGGTCCCCCGCCTGCGCCGGGTCGGTCCCGACGCGACCTCGGCCGCCGCCAACGGTTTCGCGCTGGTGGCCTGGCCGGCCTTCGCCCTGGCCTTCGTCACCGGGATCTGGAACATGATCGCGGTCGACTACTCCGGCGTGAGCGGCTGGACGGCCACCCTCGGAATCAAGATCCTGCTGGTGGTGGCGGCCGGCGCCTCGGCGGCACTGCACTCGACCTCGAAACGGCGCCCGGTCATGGCGGTCACGGGCGCAGCCGGCGGGATCCTCGCCCTCGTGATCCTCTTCCTCGGTGTCCTGCTGAGCAACCCGGCCTGATCGGCACCGGACCGACTCCCTCCGCTCCCCGCCCGGTCACCCGGTTCGCCGAGGTCGGCCGGTGCGGCGTACTAGGTTGCAGCGATGGCTCTCGATCCACGAACTCCCGTCATCGTCGGTGTCGCCCAGCAGGGCCACCGGCTCGCCGATCCGGCCGACGCGGTCGAACCGGTCGCCCTGATGGAGCAGATGGTGCGAGCGGCGGCGGCCGATGCCCGAGCCCCGGGTCTGCTGACCCGACTCGACCTCGTTGCCGTGGTCGACGGAGCGTGGAAGTACTCCGACCCGGGACGTCTGGTGGCCGACGCCGTCGGTGCCCGAGCGGCCCGCACCCTTCGTTCCTACGTCGGCGGCAACACCCCGCAATCACTCGTCAACGGCCTGGCCGCTCGGATTCAGGCCGGCCATCTCGATGTCGCCGTGATCACCGGCGCCGAGACGATCTGGAGTCGCCGCCGGCGACGGGCCCAGGGGCTGCCCGACAACGCAACCGTGCAGGTCGGCTCCGAGCCCGACGAGCGCTTCCAGCACGACGTCCCGATGTCGACCGAGTTCGAGCGGTCCCGAGGTCTCGAGGCACCGATCCACTACTACCCGATCTTCGAATCGGCGATCCGAGCGTCGCGGCACGAGGATCTCGACGCCCATCGGCAGCGGATCGCCGAACTCTGGGCCGACTTCAACGCCGTCGCCGTCGCGAACCCCCACGCCTGGTCCCGCACCCCGATGACCGCCGACCAGATCCGTTCGGCCACCGACGACAACCGAATGGTCGGCTTCCCGTACACCAAGGTCATGAACTCGAATTGGGATCTCGACCAGGGCACGGCGCTGCTGCTCTGTTCGGTCGGTGCGGCCGAATCGGCCGGGGTGGCCCGAGACCGCTGGGTGTTCCCCCTCGCCGGGACCGACGGTCACGACACCTATGCCGTCTCCGAGCGCCGCGATCTGCACTCCTCGCCCGCAATCGCCGCCTGCGGACGCCGCCTCGCCGAACTCGTCGGTCGGCCACCGGCCGACGCCGATCACGTCGACCTGTACTCGTGCTTCCCCTCGGCGGTGCAGATCGGCGCCACGGAACTGGGTATCGACCAGGGTCGCCGTCTGACCGTCACCGGTGGCCTGCCCTTCGCCGGAGGCCCGCTCAACAACTACGTGAGCCACTCGATCGCCACCATGGTCGATGTCCTTCGCCGAGACCCGGGCTCACTGGGGCTGATCACGGCCAATGGCGGCTACGTCACCAAGCATGCGCTGGGGTGCTACTCCACCGATCCCGGCGCCGGCCCCTTTGCCGCCGCCGACGTCCAGGACGACATCGACCGGACCCCAACGTCACGGGTCGACCCCGACCACGTCGGACCGGTGACGATCGAGGGCTACACGGTCATGCACGATCGGGACGGTCCGACCACGGCCCTCGCCGCGCTGACCACCCCCGACGGTGCCCGCACCTGGGGATCGTGCCCCGATCCCGATTCCATGGCGGCCCTGATGCACGACGAGGGCGTCGGGCTCCGGGCCGACCTCGGCGCCGACGGGCGTTTCGCCCTGGCCGACTGACCGATGTCTCCCACACCGGCACACCCGACACCGGCACTCCCGACACCGGCACACCCGACACCGGTGCGTCCAGGACCGGAGGCCTCCCCGGCTGCCTCACCCTCATCCCGACGACCGATCGCGGATTCCCGAGAACCGCTTAGCCTGGAACCATGACCTCGACCCGGACCGCAGACCTCGTGATCGTGGCCAACCGACTCCCCGTTCGACGAGTCGAGGGCGAGGAGCGACGAACCAGCTGGGAGATCTCCCCCGGTGGCCTGGTCTCGGCGCTCACGCCGGCGATGGCCGACTTCGATGGCGTGGCCTGGCTCGGCTGGGCCGGCACCGACATCGACGGCAACCTCGACCCCTTCGATCACGAGGGGCTCCGGCTCGTCCCGATCTCGTTGTCGGAAGAAGAACGCGAGAACCACTACGAGGGCATGTCGAACGGCACCATTTGGCCGCTCTACCACGACAAGGTCGAACCGCCGGTCTTCCACCGTCACTGGTTCAACAGCTTCCGCGCCGTCAATCGCCGCTTCGCCGAGGCCGCCGCCGCCCAGGCCTCTCCCGGGGCCTCGGTGTGGGTCCACGACTACCAGCTTCATCTGGTACCGGGCATGTTCCGCGAGCTGCGGCCCGATCTGCGGATCGGCTTCTTCTTGCACATCCCCTTCCCACCTCCCGAGCTCTTCCTCCAGATCCCGTGGCGGGAAACGCTCAGTGCCGGACTCCTGGGGGCCGACCTCGTCGGGTTCCAGTCGCCGGCCGACGCCGCCAACTTCCACCGGCTCTCCACGATGCTCGGCATGGGTGAGGCGGTCGACGACCTGAACGTCACCGTCGCCGGGCGTCGAGTCGGCATCCGGGCCTTCCCCATCGGGATCGACGCCGCCCGCTTCGAGGAGGAGGCGTCGGCCCACACGGTGACCGAGGCGGCACGCGACCTCCGGGCCCGGCTCGGGTCGCCACAGTTCGTCCTCCTCGGTGTCGATCGTCTCGACTACACCAAGGGCATCGACGTCCGCCTCCGGGCATTCAAGGAACTCTTCGTCGAAGAGCGCCTCCATCCCTCGCAGATCGCCATGATCCAGATCGCCCAACCGAGCCGCGACAACGTCGAGGCCTACGTGTCGCTGCGGGAACGAGTCGAGCGGCTCGTCGGCGAGATCAACGGCGACTACGGCCGTCTCGGCGTGCCCGTCATCCATTACCTCCACCAGACCCGATCGTTCGACGAGCTGCTGGCCATGTACCGGGCGGCCGACGTCATGCTGGTCACCCCCTTCCGCGATGGCATGAACCTCGTCGCCAAGGAATACGCAGCCTGCCGGATCGAGAATTCGGGTGCCCTCGTCCTCTCGGAGTTCGCCGGGGCCGCCCATCAGATGCAGGAAGCCGTCCTCGTCAATCCGTACGACATCGATGGGGTGAAGACGGCCATCATGACCGCCGTCGAGATGTCACCCGACGAATCCCGCCGCCGGATGACCGCGCTGCGCGACGGGGTACGCGAGTACGACGCCATCCAATGGGCCCGCTCGTTCCTCGATCACCTGAAGGCGATGCCGGCCTGATCGTCAGCCGAGGCGAGGGTCGACCATGGGCTTCAACCAGCCCGTGGGCTGTCGTTCGCCTCGGGCGAGCACCTCGCCGATCTGGTGGAGGGCCACGCTGACCGGATCGACCACCGGTGACAGCCGGAGCCGGTCGTCGGCCATGAGGTCGAGCACCCGGCGGACATCGCCCACGGTGTATCCCAACGACGCCCTCACCGTCAGCTCGCGCTCGAGGGTCTTGGGCGACCACGGGAAATGGGCACCCGGACTGACACCGGCCACGATCACGGCGCCGCCCCGTCGCACGTAGTCGACCGTCGTTGCCAACGACGACGCCGTTCCGGCACAGTCGTAGACCAGGTCGGCCCCGAGCCGATGGCTCCGGTCGGCGAGCCAGCGTTCGACCCCCTCCCCCGGCGCGAAGGCGGCATCGGCACCGAGGTCGCAGGCGATCTCTCGACGCACGGCGTCGGGTTCGACGACCACCACCCGCCCGGCCCCCGATTCCCGGACGATCTCGGCAACGAGCAGGCCGATCGTTCCGGCCCCGATGACCACGGCCAGGTCGCCGAGGCGAACCGGATGACGGGCCACGGCGTGGGCTGCGACCGCGGCCGGCTCGGCCAGGGCGGCGGCGTCGTCGTCGAGTGCCTCGGGGGCCGGGTAGACCCGGCGGGCATCGACCCGTATCCGTTCGGCGAATGCGCCATGCCCGCTGGCCAGGGGATCGGCTCCGACGATGGTCTCGAGCACCAGATCACAGTGTTCTGCGAGTCCGGCAACACAGGGCCGGCAGCACCCGCAGGGCGGCGGTACCGCGCCCAGCACCCGCTCGCCGACGAATCGCCCGGTCACCCCGTCGGCAACGGCCACGACCCGCCCGACCCATTCGTGCCCGAACCAGGCCGGACTGGGCACCGTGCCCGTGGTCCAGGCCTGGAGATCGGACCCGCCGATGCCGCACCGGTCGATCTCGACGATGACACTGCCGTCGAGCAGCTCGGGCTCGGGAAGATCCACCACCTCGACCCGCCGCGGCCCCCGCAGCATCGCCGCCCTCATGTCCTCAGCCGATCGAGCTCGGTGAAGAAGTCGGGAAACGTCTTGGCGACACAGCCCGGATCGGCGATCTCGATGCCCTGGTGTACCAGTCCCAGCAGGGCGAAACTCATGGCCATCCGATGGTCGTCATAGGTGTGCACCACCCCGGGTCGGGGGGTGCCCGGCCGGATGGTCATGCCGTCGGGGTCCTCGCTGGCATCGAGCCCGAGGGCCCGGAGTTCGGCCACCACCGCGGCGATGCGGTCGGTCTCCTTGCGCCGCACGAAGTCGATGCCGGTGATCACCGTCGGTGAGGAGGCGAACGTGGCCACCACGGCCAGTGTCTGGGCCGTGTCGGAACAGGCGCCCATGTCGACCGTGAGGCCCTCGAGCCGACCTGTCCCCCGGACCTCGGTCCAGTCCGCGGTCTTGGTGACCTCGGCGCCCATGGCGGCGAGGATGTCGACGAACTCCAGATCACCCTGGATCGATCGGGTCCCCAGACCGTCGACCCGGACCCGTCCCCCGGTGATGGCGGCGGCGGCGAAGAAATAGGAAGCGGCCGAGGCGTCGGGTTCGAGTTCGATGGTCGCCGGCTCGTACCCGGTGGCGGCGACGGCGAACGACCGGTGATCGTCGGCGCTGACCCGGGCCCCGAAGTGAGCCATGGTGGCGAGGGTGAGGTCGATGTAGGGAGCCGACACGAGTTCCCCGCGAACCGTGATGACCGTGGTCCCGCCGGCGCACGGTGCCGACAACAGGAGCCCCGAGAGGAACTGGCTCGAGACCGATCCATCGACGGTGAGCGAACCACCATGCCAGCCGCCGCCGTGGACCGTGATCGGCAACGCATCGCCCTCGGTGCGGACGCCCAAGGCGTGGAGCGCCGAGGTCAGTTCGGAGAATGGTCGGGCCCGCAGCTGTGGGTGACCGTCGAGCACGACTCGGCCCCGACCGAGGGCGAGCATCGGTAGGAGGAACCGGCCCGTCGTCCCCGACTGCCGCACGTCGAGGACGCCGTCGCTGACGGGGAGTTCGCCACCACATCCCTCGACCTCCATGGTCGTTGCCGCCCGGTCGACGTGGACTCCGATTCCGAGGAAGCGGAGCGCCTCGACCATCGCCTCGGTGTCGTCGGCGAAGAGGGCACCCCGCAGGGTGGAACGACCGCGGGCCAGGGCGGCGCAGACCAGGGCCCGGTTGGTGTGGCTCTTCGATCCGGGAATGCCGGCGACGAGATCGGGAGCCGACCGCAGCGGTTCGATGGGTCGGGTCAGGGCCATGGAGTCCAGTCTGCCCGCTACGGGATCGACTGCTCGTCGGCGATCGACTGGAGCTGCGACAGCTCGCCGATGAGTTCGCGGAGCCGACCGTCGATCTGGCGCCGGCGGGCCAGCCTGCTCTCGAGTTCGTCGTTGGTCACCGACAGGTCGGCCAGGCGGGCCCGCAGGTCGCGCACCTCCAGCTCGGCCAGTGCGAGCTGTTGACGATCGACGTTCCGGCCATCGCACAGGTCGATGACCGGTGTCGGCCCACGCAGGTCGAGGGTTCCCTCGGGCCGGTGATCGCCGACGAAGGTCGCCGTGGCGGTCGCCCCGGTGGTGGCTGTGTTGGTGGCTGTGTTGGTGGCTGTGTTGGCGGTCGTTTCCGAGCCGGTGGCCGCCCGGGCACCGAGCGTGGCCGACGACATCGGCGCGTCGGCCGTGAGCTCCTCGACGGCGGCCCGGATGGCGTGGATCTCGGCGGTCGTCGCCTCGAGCTGGCGATCCTTGGCCTCGAGTTCGGCCTGCAGCCGTCGGATCTCGTCGTCGTCGAAGGACGGAACCACCGAATCGAGTTCACGACCCAGGTACTCCTTGGAGACGATGCGCCGGAACGTGTCGGGATCGACGCCGTTGCGGGTGGCGACACCATCGAGGAGGTCGACCTCGTTGTGATAGGCAGCCCGCAGGGTCCGGAGTTCGGCTCGAACCTCGTCGCGCTCGGCCATGACCGTGCCGAGGCGTCGTTCCAGGGACTTGATCTGGTCGAGGGCACCCCCCTGCGAGGGGCGGCTGCCCGGGAGCAGGGTCCAGACGACCCAGCCCAAGGCCACGGTTCCGACCGCCCAGAGCGTGATCAGTCCGAGGGTCACCGGTAGAGACGTTCCATACAACACCGCCACCATCTGGTCCCACCCCTTTCCTCGGCCGTGAACCACGATACTCCGGAGCTGGGGCGTCAGACGAAGCCGACCGTGACGCCCACCACCTCGATGGCCGATCCGGCTCGCTCACGGTCGGTGGCGACGACGTCGAATCGCCGCAGGCCCGGGCCTCGACCGTCCTCGACCGGGACGAAGCGGATCGTGGCATCGTCGAGCTCGATGATCCGATCGACGACAGGCCGGGCAAGCATCCGGGCCCAGCGCTCGGCGGTGAAGTCGGGGTCGTCGGCCTGCAGTTCCACGGCCACCAGATCCGTCACGGTGTCGGCACGACGGTGGTCGCGCCAGACCGGCCCGGCCCACGGCCATTCGCTGGGCACGTCGGCCCGGTCGATCGACACGATGGCCGAACCCAGATCGGCGGGGTGGAGGTGCAGGCCGACGATTCCGTCGGTCACCGCCTCGTACACCACCCGAATCCCCTGCTCGTCGCCGCGTGATCGGAAGGGTGCGAGGTCGTCGGTCTGGAGGATCACCATGTAGCCGCCGTCGCCTCCCCGCTTGTCGAGCAGTCGACCGGCCGTGGTGCCGGGCTGGGTCGGGGACACGATCTCGAGGAACCGGTCACCAACGGCGAACAACGCATTGTGGAGCCCGAATTCGCCGACACCGGGATCACGGAAACAGACGTCGAGACCGAGGGCCTCGCCGAGTTCGCGCTCGGCAGCGGCCAAGTCGGCGGCAACGAGCGCCACCTGTCGGAGTCGGAGCATGGGGTGCGTCGATGGTCTCGGTCGGGACGGTCAGTCTCGCAGAGCGAGACCGGTGGCCTTGTCGAAGAAATGCAGCCGACCGGTGTCGACGACGATGTCGATCGGTTGGCCCATCCGAGCCGGCGACCGCGGGACTGAAACGCCCGGTGTAGATCGTCTGCCCCGACGAGTCACGGGACTTCTCGATGGCATCCTCGCCCTCGAATTCGGCATCCATGATCGAGAACGGCTCGGCGTCCAACCCGAAATGCACGATCACCTCCGAGCCCAACGACTCGAGCAGCGTCACCTTGGTCTGGATCCGACGATCCGGCGGGGCACCGGTCAGGATCTCCGCGTCCTCCATGTCCTCGGGACGGATTCCGACCACGATGTCCTTCCCGACCGACGCGGCGATGGCCGGACGAGCCGACACCACCTCGGGCGGGACACTCAACGTGTTCGACCCGATCTGGACCGTCGGTGCCTCGGGCGTACCACCGAGCTTGCCGTTCATGATGTTCATCGACGGCGACCCGATGAAACCGGCGACGAACACGTTGTCGGGTGAATCGTAGAGATTCTGCGGCGTGTCGACCTGCTGCAGGAACCCACGCTTGAGCACCGCGACCCGATCACCCATGGTCATCGCCTCGACCTGATCGTGCGTGACATAGATCGTGGTGACACCCAGATCACGCTGCAACGCCGCGATCTCGGCTCGCATCTGAACACGCAGCTTCGCGTCGAGGTTCGACAGTGGCTCGTCCATCAGGAAGGCCTTCGGTTGACGAACG
Organism: uncultured Acidimicrobiales bacterium; assembly: GCA_963700755.1. GTDB lineage: Bacteria > Actinomycetota > Acidimicrobiia > Acidimicrobiales > SZUA-35 > JBBQUN01. Next base: position 129,351 of record CAVOYW010000007.1, on the reverse strand, counting down.
ATGGCTCGGCCCATCGCCACCCGCTGGCGCTGACCACCAGACAACTGCCCCGGCTTGCGATCGAGGTTCTCGGTCAGATCCAGGATGGCCGCCGCCTTGTTGACCCGTTCCTCGATCTCGGCCTTGGGCAACTTCGCCAACTTCAGCGCGAACCCGATGTTCTCCGCCACCGTCATGTGGGGATACAGCGCATAGTTCTGGAACACCATCGCGATGTCGCGGTCCTTGGGATGCACGTCGTTGACCACACGATCCCCGATGTAGAGCTCGCCGGCCGAGATGTCCTCGAGGCCGGCCACCATCCGCAGCGCCGTCGACTTGCCACAACCCGACGGACCGACCAACACGAGGAACTCCCCGTCTTCGATGTCGAGGTTGAGATCGGTGATCGCGTGGTACCCGTTCGGGTACACCTTGTTGATGTCTTTCAGAACGACCGAGGCCATGGTTTCCCGTTTCGCAGAAGGATGGACGATGGAGAGGGCGAAGACGACCGGCATGTCATCGCCGTCGCATCGTAACAGTGACCGGGGTCTCAGGACAGGGGTTCGGAAACGACTCGCCTAGAGTCGACCCGGTGACGTCGTTCGATCCCCCTGCCGACCTCCTCATCACGTGCCCCCGATGTGGGGCCGAGGCCACCGAACGGTTCTACGGTCCGTGCCGATCCTGCCGCACCGAACTGCGGGCAACGCTCGGCAACGAGGCCTCGGAACGATCGGTGACCGAGTACGAACCGAAGGTGAACGTCACCCCGAACGCCGTAGCCCTCAAAGACGACTGAGCCCTCAAAGACGACTGAGCCCGAAGGGTCAGCCGCTCACGCGCCGGATCCAGTCGTCGATCAACCAGCCGGCGATCGAGAGGCCACCTCGTGGTACCGGGGGCAGGTCGGCGGGGTGATACCAGTCGGCCTCGACGATCTCCTCTTCCTGCACGACGATGTCGCCCCCGGCGTAGTGGGCCCGGAACCCGATCATGACCGAGTGCGGGAACGGCCACGGCTGGCTGCCGAAATAGGTGACCTCGTCGACCTCGATCCCGACCTCTTCCCGGACCTCGCGGGCCACACATTCCTCGAGGCTCTCGCCCGGCTCGACGAAGCCGGCGAGTGCGCTGTAGAACCGTCCCGGGAAGCGTGCACCCCAGGCCAGGAGCGCCCGGCCGTCGTCTCGCTCGACCAGGGTGATGATCGCCGGTGTGAGGCGGGGAAACGACTGCAGTCCACAGGCCGGACATTCCTGGGCCCGGTCGATCGGGTGGGGCTCGTTCCTGGTGCCACAGCGCCCGCAGTACTGATGGTCTCGTTCCCAGGTCAGCACCTGCGAAGCCCGGCCGGCCATTGCCCACTGGTCGTCGGGAACGGCGCCGAACAGCGCCCTCAGATGGACCCAACGACCGGTTTCGGCGTACTCGTCGGCGAGGTCGGGGTACGTCCCGGCGGCGACGGCATAGATGGGAACACCGTCGTCGAGACCGAGCAGATGACGGGCTCCGGGCACGGGCGACTCGGCCGCCACCGGAATGGCCCCGTCGACCAACAGAACCTGTTGACGGTCGTCGATGGCGAACCAGCGACCGTCGAGAGAGGGCAGATGCTCGGGGAAGGGAACCGCGTGGAACGAACACGGCCGAGAACCTAACGGCTCTCACCCGTGTCGTCAGGTTCGGCGGTGGGATCCCCAGCGATCGGCGAGACTCAGTCGTCCAGTTGGTCGAGATCGGCGATGGCGGCTTGAGCCGCCGCCAGCCGGGCCACCGGGATCCGATAGGCCGAGCAGCTCACGTAGTCGAGGCCGAGCTGATGGCACAGCGCGATCGACGTCGGGATCGCCGCCGTGCTCGCCGCAGACGCCCGATCTCGAGGTCGGGCCGGTGGCGCGGCCCCGTCCTCGATGGCGATGCGCATCAAGCGTCCGACGCCATCGGCGATCGATGGTGTGCGAACGGGTTCGTCGGGCAGGATGCCGTCGGCCAGATAGGACGAGCAGGAAGGCGGCCTCGGCGTCGTCGCGGCTGATCCCGAGCGTCATCTGGGTCAGGTCGTTGGTGCCGAACGAGAAGAAGTCGGCGTGCTCGGCGATCTCGGCGGCGGTGAGCGCCGCCCGGCGGGACCTCGATCATCGTGCCGATCGGGTAGTCGATCCGCCGACCGCGCTTCGGCCATGACACGCTTCGGCGACCTCGTTCGATGATCGTGCGCTGCCGCGGCCATCTCGTTGGCGTGGCTCACGAGCGGCACCATGATCTCGGGTCGCGGATCCACCACCTTCGGCGGCTACCTCGAGCGCTGCGTCGAAGACCGCCCGGGCCTGCATGCGGGTCAGCGTCGGGCATCTTCAGGCCGAGCCGGACGCCGCGGAGACCCAGCATCGGGTTGGCCTCCCGGAGATCTTCGACCCGCTCGAGCATCTCCGGGTCTCGGACAGCTCCTCGACGAGTCGCTTCGACCGTCGGCCAGATCGGACGCGCTGCGCCAACCGGATCTGCAGGTCGGCAGCCGTGCGATGCAGCGTCGTCCCAGCTGGGCAGGAACTCGTGCAGCGGCGGGTCGAGCAACCGGATGATCACCGGCAGCCCGTCCATGGCCCGGAACAGGCCGACGAAGTCCTCCCGCTGGAACGGCAGCAGCGCGTCGATGGCCTCGCGCTGCTCGCCGAGGCTCGACGCCGTGATCATGCGCTGCACGATGGGCAGCCGCTCCGGCGGCGAAGAACATGTGCTCGGTGCGGCACAGGCCGATGCCCGCGGCGCCGTAGCTGCGGGCCCGGGTCGCCTCGACCGGCGTCGTCGGCGTTGGCCCGCACGCCGAGGGTGCGGAACTCGTCGGCCCACGCAGAGCAGCGTGGTGAGCCATTCGTTGTCGAGGTCGGGGGCGACCGTGTCGACCTGCCCGACGAACACCTCGCCGGTCGTGCCGTCGATCGACAGCCAGTCGCCCTCGTGGATCGTTCGCAGACCGACTCGTGAGCGTGCGGGTCACGAGGTCGATGTCGATCCCGGATGCGCCCGACGACCGCCGGCTTGCCGAACTGGCGGGCGACCAGCGCGGCGTGGCTCGTGCGACCGCCGCTCGACGTCAAGATGCCGACCGGCGCGAGCATGCCGTGCACGTCGTCGGGCTTGGTCTCGGGTCGGACCAGGACGACCTCGCGTCCTTCGGCTGCCCCAGCGCTCGGCCAGATCGGGGTCGAACGCCACGACCCCGACCGCGGCGCCGGGTGACACGTTGAGACCCGTGGCGATCGGCCTCGAGGTCGTCGGTGATCGCGGCGAGAACTGCGGATGGAGGAAGAAGTCGACCTGTTCCGGGGCGACACCCGGCGAACCGCTTCGGCCTGGTGATCAGCCCCTCGTCGACCATGTCGACCGCGATCCGCACCGCCGCCTGGGCGGTGCGCTTGCCGGTGCGGGTCTGCAGCAACCACAGCTTGCTCGTCCTCGACGGTGAACTCCATGTCCTGCATGTCGCGGTAAGTGGTGCCTCGAGCCGCTTGGCGATCGCCGCGAACTCGGCGTAGGCGTCGGGCATCTCGACGGCGAGATGCTCGATGGGCCTGGTCGGCCGGATGCCGGCGACGACGTCCTCGCCCTGGGCGTTGACGAGGTAGTCGCCTTCGAGGTGGTCGTCCCCGGTGGTGGCGTCGCGGGACATGGCGACGCCCGGTCGCCGAGTCGTTGCCGGTGTTGCCGAACACCATTGCGACGACGTTGACCGCGGTCCCGAGATCGTGGTCGATCTTGGCCGCGACGCGATAGTCGTGGGCCCGCTCGCGAGTTCCAGCTCTCGAACACCGCCTCGATGGCGAGGCGCAGCTGCTCGATCGGATCCGATCGGGAACGGCTGCGGAGCCAGCCGGGCCGTGACGTCGTCGAACTGCGCGACGACGAGCCGGAGGTCTTCGGTCGTCAGGTCGGCGTCGGAGGCGACCCCCGCCTTCGCCGCGGCGCTGCGCCAGGACGGCTTCGAAGGGGTCGTTGCTGACACCGAGGACGACGGTCGAGAACATCTGGATGAGGCGACGATACGAGTCCAACACGAACCGTTCGTCGCCGGTGCGCCGAACCATCTCGGCCGCGACCTCGTCGTTGAGGCCGAGGTCGAGGACGGTGTCCATCATGCCGGGCATCGAGAACTTGGCCCCCGAGCGACAGGCAACGAGCAGCGGATTGTCGGGCGATCCGTAGCGTTTGCCGGTCTCGGCCTCGATGGCCGCCATGGCCTCGAGCACCTGGTCCCACATGCCCGTCGGGGAAGACACCACCGTCGGCGACGAAGGCGTTGCAGGCCCGGGTGGTGATGGTGAACCCCGGCGGCACGGGTATCCCCAACGAGGTCATCTCGGCGAGGTTCGCGCCCTTGCCCCCGAGCAGTCCGCGTACCGCCTCCCAATCGCCGCCGACCGCCTCCTTGGCGGCTTCGAGTTCATCGAAGCGGTACACCCATCGCTCGGTCATGTCGTGTCTCCTTGATCCGTTCTCGCCGACCAGGAGCCGACGCATCCATGCGTGCCCAACGCTACGCCCGTCTCGGTGCCCGTCGGTAGGGGCTTGTGTCCCATCGGGGCTCCGACCTCCTGGCTATCGTGGTCGTATGTCCGAACCGGCTGCTCCGTCCGATCTGATCGCCACCATTCGTTCGGCGGTCATCGGGCGGGACGACGTCGTCGAGGGCCCGTTCGGCCCCAAGCCGGTGGTCTATGCCGACTACACCGCATCGGGTCGCTCGCTCGACTTCATCGAGGACTACGTGCGATCGGCCGTGCTCCCCCTGTACGCGAACACCCACACCGAGTCGTCGGGAACCGGGCTCCAGACCACGCGGTACCGTGAGGAGGCCCGGGCCATCATCGCCGAGTGCGTCGGCGCCACCGACGACGACGTGGTGTTGTTCTGCGGCAGCGGGTCGACCTACGCCATCGACAAATTGATCGGGGTCCTCGGGCTCCGGATCCCGTCGGCGCTCGACGACGTGTGGCACTTCGCCGACCAGATCCCGGTGAAGCAGCGTCCGGTGGTCTTCATCGGCCCGTACGAACATCATTCCAACGAGGTGCCGTGGCGCGAATCGATCGCCGACGTCGTCACGATCCCCGAAGACCCCGACGGCCACGTCGACCTCGAGGCACTCCGATCCGCGTTGGTCCGCCACGCCGATCGGCCGCTGCTCATCGGCTCGTTCTCGGCGGCGTCGAACGTCACCGGCATCATGACCGACATCTCGTCGGTGTCGCGCACACTCCACGAACACGGTGCGCTCGCCTTCTGGGACTTCGCTGCTGCCGCCCCCTATGTCGACATCACGATGGGGCCCGCCGGTGCGCCCGAGAGCCTCGACGCGGTGTTCATGTCGACGCACAAACTGATCGGGGGGCCGGGCACACCGGGGGTGCTGGTGGCCAAACGTGCGCTGTTCACCAATCGGGTGCCCGACGTACCGGGGGGCGGCACCGTGGCCTACGTGAATCCGAGCGAGCACGATTACCTCGTCGACGTGGCCCACCGCGAAGAGGGCGGCACCCCGGCGATCATCGAGTCGATCCGGGCCGGTCTGGTGTTCCAACTCAAGCAGGCGGTCGGCGTCGAGCGGATCCGTGCGCTCGAGGACCGGTTCGTTTCTCGGGCCATCGGGGCCTGGGATGCCACCCCGAACATCGACATCCTGGGGAGTCACGAGGCGGAACGTCTGTCGATCGTGTCGTTCGTGATCCGCCACGGCGACCGATTCCTCCATCACAATTTCGTGGTCGCCGTACTGAACGACCTGTTCGGGATCCAGGCCCGCGGCGGGTGCTCGTGCGCCGGACCGTATGGGCACCGACTGCTCGGCATCGACCTGGAGCGCTCACACGCCTTCGAGCGCGAGATCACCAGCGGTTGCGAGGGCATCAAACCCGGCTGGGTCCGGGTCAACTTCAACTACTTCATCGACGACGAGACCTTCGACTACGTGATCGAGGCGGTGCGTCTCGTCGCCGACCGGGGATGGGCGCTGCTGCCCTTCTACCGGTTCGAGCCGGCGACCGGACTGTGGCGACACCGAGACGCCGATGCCGTCACTCCGTTGATGTCGCTGCGCGAGATCGACTACTCGACCGGCGTGATGCGCTATCCAGACCGTCGACGCCGCGGGATCCGGCTCGACCTGGCGGCCTTCCTCGACGAGGCGATCGCCGTCTTCGAGCAGGCCGAGACCGAGCCGATGGCCGAGGGCGCAGCGCCGGTCACCACCGACGACTTCGAGTCGCTGCGCTGGTTCCCGTATCCCGACGAGGCCCATCCCGTCGGCTGACGACCCACGAGCCGGCCCATTCGGCCGGCTGGCTCAGAAGCTGCCGACCACCGAGCGCAGGAGATAGAGGATCCCGACCCACATCGGCGCGCTGAGCGCGGCACCGAGGGCGATTCCCCGGGCCGGGCCACCAGTGGCGGTGTGGCTCACGAGGTCGGTCGACCGACGAGAGGGACGAATCGGTTTCCGGGCGAGGGCTTGAGACATGCAGGAACCTTCCAGAAGCGGTCCCGCCAAGGACGTGGGGCGATCGCTCACCCCGGTTCACCGAGGGGTGAGGGTAGGTAGATTAACCTATCCGAGACATCGGTCACGCGTCAACGCGGGGATGCCCGACTACACGATGCGTCGGCGGGCGGCCCAGTGGGTCAGTTCGTGGCGAGACGAGAGCTGGAGCTTGCGGAGTACCGCGGAGGCGTGGGTCTCGACGGTCTTGATCGAGATGTTCAGACGGCGCGCGATCTCTTTGTAGGCGTAACCTCGGGCGAGCAGGCGCATCACCTCGGCTTCGCGGGGCGAGAGTCGGTCGAGTTCGGGGTCGGCGGGATCGGCGACGCTGCTCGAGAATGCATCGATCACGAATCCGGCCAGGCGGGGCGAGAACACGGCGTCGCCCTCGGCCACCCGGCGCACGGCGTCGACCAGCTCGGGCCCCTTGATGGCCTTGGTCACATAGCCTCGGGCGCCGGCCCGGATCACGGCGATCACGTCGGCCGGGGCATCCGACACCGACAGCGCGAGGAAGGCGGTTTCGACACCGCGGGCAGCCACGGCCGTGATCACCTCGGCACCGGTGCCCGAGGGGAGATGGACGTCGAGCAGCACCACGTCGGGCGGTCGGGCCGTGATCACGTCGATGGCCTCGACGACGTCGCCGGCCTCGCCGATCACACGGACGGAGTCGCCGAGCTGGGCCCGGACTCCGGCCCGGACGAGGTCGTGGTCGTCGACGAGGACGACGCTGGGTTGGTAGGTCATCGTCGTTCCAGGGTCATCGTCGTTCCAGGGTCATCGTCGTTCCAGGGTCATCGTCGTTCCAGGGTCATCGTCGTTCCAGGGTGTCGGGGGCGAGGAGGGGCAGCGTCAGTTCGACCTCGGTGCCCAGTCCGAGTTCGGTGTCGATCCGGCAACGACCGCCGATGCGCTGCATCCGCCGTTCGATCGAGTCGCGCAGTCCCCGGCGATCCGAACCCACGGCCCCCGGGTCGAAGCCTTCCCCCCGGTCGCGGACGAACACCTCGATGTGGTCGGCGGTGACCTCGACATAGCAGTCGACCCGATCGGCCCCGGAGTGTTTGGCTGCGTTCACCAGCGCTTCGCGGGTTGCGGCGAGGAGCGCCTCGACGCGCTCATCGAGCAGGCAGTCCCCGACCGCGACCACGTCGAGCGACACCGGGTAGCGCTGTTCCAGCTCGCCGATGAGCTCGTCGAGGCGGCCTCGGAGCCCGCCACCGGTCCGGCTGGCCCGATCGGGGTCGAGCCAGTTGCGCAGCTCGCGCTCCTGGCGTCGGGCCAGGGCGACCATCCGCACCGGATCGTCGGACTGCTGGATCAGCGCCAGGGTCTGCAGAACCGAATCGTGGAGGTGTGCGGCCACCTCGGCCCGCTCGTCGGACCGGACACGGGCCTGACGCTCGGCGTCGAGCTCGGTGAGCAGACGCCACCACCAGGGTGCCGACAGCGCCACCAGTCCCACACCGAATCCGATGCCCACCGCAGCGCCGTAGCCGGTTCCGGTCCATTGCTGCACGGCCCGAACGAGCAGGGGCAACGCGACCAGGACGACGAGGGAACCGACGATCAGCTGGGCCCGGTCCCGCGTGCGGTGGCCGGCCGGGCGGGCGGTGATCTCCGCCGTCCCGGCGGTCAGTCGATCGAGAGCGATGAGGGCACCGGCGCCGAGGAGACCGAACGGGGCCATCACGGTGATCGGCAAGCCGGGCAGGTCGGCCGAGAACACGAAGAGCCCGACGACGATGCACCAGAAGCCGGCGAGCCGTTGCCCCATCGAGCGTCCCTTCGGGATCGGTGGTGTCACGCGATGGCGATACTGGACCAGGACCATGGCGCCCCAGGCGACGGCGTAGGCCATCGCCCCCCACCCGCCGGCGATCAGCAGCAGCACGAAGGCGAGTCGCACCCAGATCGGTTCGACACCGACCTCTCGTGCCAGACCCACGGCAACGCCGGCGAGGAGACGACGCTCGGCATCGGGCGCGGGTATCTGCCAGTAGCGTCGCGAACCCGAGCCGGATCCGGCGACCAGGGTGGTGTCGTTGGCCGTCATGGTCGGGTCCATGATCGCACGCGGCACGGTCGTGTCACCTCAGGGTGATCCCTGAGTGCTCCCGGATCGGTGTCGGGGGACAATCGGGGGGAGCACCGAACGACACCACGTCGGCCGGACTCGACACTGGAGCCATGACCGACGACCTCTTCACCGAACCGATCGAACCCCCGGATCCGAACGACGAACCGGCGGACGAGCGGTCGCCCGACGATGACCCGAGCGGTGCGCCGACCGCACCGATGGCACCACCGCGGCGGCTCCGTCGTCCGGCCGGGACACCACTCGGCGGCGTCGCCGCCGGAACGGCGCGCTACCTCGACCTCGATCCCGGCCTGGTGCGCGTGGTCTTCGTCATCAGTGCCCTCCTGGGTGGATTCGGGCTGTTCGTGTATCTCGCGGGCTGGTTCCTGTTGCGCACCGACGACGACCCCGATCCCCGTCCGTTCGTCCTCAACGGCGAGCTCGTGCCGATCGTGGTCGGGGCGGTGGCGGCCACGATCGCCCTGTCGATCGCGTTGAGCGCCGACACGTTCTCGGCCGGTTTCATCGTGCCGGCCATCCTGGTCGGCGTCGGCTTCTACCTCCTCAATCAACGCGATCTGGTCGACCCGTCCATGCGAGCCGGAGCGCCGACCACGGGCGGGACGACCGCCGCCGACGACGCGTGGTCCTCGACGTTCGGCGCCGCCACCACGACCACTGCCGCCACGACCACTGCCCCTCCTCCGCCATCCGTGGGCTCGACGCCCTCTCCCCCACCCTGGGGCTCGGTTCTCGTCGAGCCCGATCCCGACCCAGGCCCCTCGGCGCCGCGGCCCCCGATCACCGCCGTCACGATCGCCGTTGCCGCCGCCACGGTCGGCGGGCTCGTCAGCCTCGACCAGTTCACCTCGGTCGATGTCTCGACTGCGGCGGTGTTCGGCGCCGTCACGGCCGTCATCGGCGCCGGCCTCGTGGTCAGTGCCTTCGTCGGACGGGCGTGGGGCCTCTACCCCGTGGCCGCGATCGCCCTCGGCGGCCTGGTCATCGCGACCACGGTGGATGGCTGGGACCTCGACGAGCGGGACTTCGGCACCCGCAGCTACGTTCCCACGACGCCGCAAGAGGTTCGGCCTCGCTACGAGTTGGGGGCAGGCGAGTTGATCCTCGACCTCCGCCAGGTCGACCTCCGCGACGACACCGACATCGAGATCGACGTGGGGGCCGGCTCGGTGCTCGTCCACGTACCCGACGACCTCACCCTGGTCCTCGATGCCCACACCGTCATCGGCGAGGTCATCCCACCCGAGGGAAACGGGATTTCCGGTTCCGGAACGAGCGTTCGGGAACGGTACGAGTCTCGGGAAGGGGCACCGCTCCTCGACCTCGAGATCGACGTCGCACTGGGCCAGATCGAGGTGATCCGTGACTGATCGATTCGGCGATTCCTCTCGAGTCGGCGATTCCCCGACCGGCCGCCCCGTGGTGGCCCGACCGATCTCGCTCGTCGTCGGAGCATGCCTGGTGGTGATCGGTTTGGCCTCGATGATCGACTCCTGGGTCGACGACCGGCTCGACTGGTCACGGGCGTTCCCCGTGATCGTGTTGATCGGCGGCCTGAGCGTGGCGGCGTTGTCGATCAGCTCGTGGCGACGCCGGAGCTGATCACGGCGGCCATGGCCCGGGCGATCCCGGTCCGGACCGCGGCCGGCGCCCGGAGCAGACGCGGGTTGTTGCATCCCTGCGCCACCACCAGGAGGGTGGTGGCGAGCTGGTCCGGGTCACCGCACGGCACGACACCGTCGGCCTGCCCGGCGACGACGAACCGGCGGAGCACCTCGAGCATGTGGCGCTCGGCTCGCCGGTAGGACTGGCGCAGGGGTCGATGTTCGGGGAGGCGGGCCAGCGCCGACCGGAACACGAGGTGCTCGCGCCCGAAGAACTCGACCAGATCGTCGACGACGTCGAGCCAGAACCGGGTCGGGCCTCGGGTTCCCGTCAACGGGTGGACGATCCCCGGCCCGACGGCGAACCGGGAAGCCGATCGGTCGACCAGCTCGTCGAGAACGGCCCCGAACGCCTCGGCGAGCGCATCGTCCTTGGTCGGGAAATGGGCGTAGAAGGTGGCGGCCGAACACCCGGCCCGTGCGGCAACCGGGCCGGCCGTGAACGATCCGCTGTCGCGCAGCTCGGCCAGCACGGCGTCGACGAGCGCCTCACGGGTGCGGCGGCTGCGTGCGGTCCTGGCCTCCATGGGCTTGCAGCCTACCCCGTTTCCAGAGTAGAACTCAAGAAACCGTGTTTCCGCCGACCGACGAAAGCGAGCCACCGTGACCGCCACTCCCCTCACCGCCCCGACCCCGGCGAACCCGCCCGCCACCCGGTCGCTCGACGAGGTGGCCGCCGAGGCCGGCCGCCGAGCGGCCGAGATCGAACAGCTCCGCCGGATCCCGGCCGACCTGGCCGACAAGCTGATCGACACCGGCGTCTTCCGCACCTGGATCCCCCGCTGCTACGGCGGAGCCGAAGGCCATGTCCAGGACCTGCTCGATGCCATCGAGCAGACGAGCTATCACGACGGCGCCACCGGCTGGTGTGTGATGATCGGCGGGACCACCGCCCTCAACAGCGGCTTCCTGCCCGAAGCATGGGGTCGACAGATCTACGGTGACCCCCGCGCCGTCACGGGTGGCTTCGGTATGCCGGCCGGCACCGGTGTCGCCGTCGACGGCGGGATCCGGGTCACCGGGCAATGGGCGTGGGGATCGGGAACGAGCCACTGCACCTGGATCGGTGGCGGCGTACGCATCGTCGACCCCCAGGGCGAACCCGCTCGGTTGCCCGACGGCACCGCCGCACCGTTCGTGTTCTTCGACCGCGACGACGTCGAGTTCCTCGACACCTGGCACGTCATGGGGCTCAAGGGGACCGGCTCGACCGACTACGTCGTGCGCGACGCCTTCGTCCCGAACGGGCGCTGGGTCTCGTTCGCCTCGAACCCCGAGCCCATCGTCGACGCCCCGCTCTACCGATTCTCGTTCGTCGGCGCCCTCGGGATCGGGGTGGCCTCGGTGACGCTCGGGCTGGCCCGCCGGGCCATCGACGAACTGGTCGCGCTGGGCGAGAAGAAACCCTCCGGCAGCTCCCGGGGCCTCGCCGAACGGGCAACCGTCCAGGCCGACCTGGCAACGGCCGAGGCCGCCGTCCGCTCGGCCAAGGCGTTCGCCGACCACGTCGTCGGTGAGTGCTGGCAGTCGGCCGCCGAGACCGGGTCGATGACCGACGAGCACAAACGCCTCCTTCGCCTGGCGGCGAACAACGCCGCCGAACGCAGCGCCCACGCCATCGAGCTGTGCTACCGGGCCGGCGGGGGCACCTCGGTCTACGACAGCTCGCCGCTGCAGCGGGTGTTCCGCGACATCAACGTCGCCACCCAACATGGCATGATCGCACCCCGATTGCTGGAGCCGCTCGGCCGGATGCGGTTCGGGCTGCCAACCGACACCCGCCAGTTCTGAGCCGAGTCCCGACCAGCATGGACTTCGATCTCCCACCCGACGACGATCCCCGACGCCTCGCGATCCGCTCGTTCCTCGCCGCGCACCCCTCACCCACCCGTGCCGATCTGGCCCGAGCGGGGTATGCGGCCCCCCATTGGCCCCAACCCTGGGGGCTCGACGCCGACCCCGAACACCAACTGATCATCGACGCCGAACTCCTCGCCGCCGGCGTCGAACCGATCGGTGCGTCGATCGGCGTCGGCTGGGCCGGCCCGACGATCCTGACCGGGGGCACCGACGAGCAGCGGCGGCGTTGGCTGCCCGGCATCCTCGACGGTTCCGAGGAATGGTGCCAACTGTTCTCCGAACCCGACGCCGGTTCCGATCTCGCCTCGCTGCGCACCCAGGCGATCCGCGACGGCGACGTCTACGTCGTCAACGGCCAGAAGATCTGGTCGACCTGGGCCAACCACTCCCAGTGGGGCATCCTCATCGCCCGAACCGATCCGGCGGCGCCATCGGTCACCGGCAAGAAACAGTCCGGCATCTCGTACTTCGCCCTCGACATGACGACGCCGGGGATCGAGATCCGGCCGATCATCGAGATGACCGGAGGCAACCACTTCAACGAGGTCTTCTTCGACGACGTCCGCATTCCGCTCGATTGTCGGATCGGTCCCGAGCACGACGGCTGGCGGCTGGCCAAGGTGACCCTCGGCAACGAGCGGCTGTCGCTTTCGGAGGGTGGCGTGATCTGGGGGATGGGTCCGACGAGCGCAGAGTTCTTCGACACGCTCGCCGCCGACTTCGCCCCGCTTGCCGACCCCCGGCATCGCCAGTCGGCAGCCCGGGTGTACACCGACGCCAAGATCCTCGAACTGCTCGGCTACCGGATCATGACCATGATGATGGGTCGTGATCCGATGGCCGAGGCGTTCGCGTCGATCCGCAAGACGCTCGCCGACGTCCACGGCCAGCGGCTCACGACCCTGATGAAAGACCTCCAGGGGCCGTCGGCGATGCTGGGCTTGCAGACCGAACACGGTGAACACGACGACCGCTGGCACTGGTCGTATCTGTTCGCCCGGGCCCTGACGATCGGGGGCGGCACCAGCGAGGTGCAGCGCAACATCATCGGCGAACGGATCCTCGGGCTCCCCCGAGAACCGACGGCGTGAGCCGATTCGGACGGTCGGGCACGATCCCCGAACGGTTGGCCCGACATCTCGACGCCTGGCTCGGCCGGTGGCGGCCGCCGGGCGAGGGTGAGCTCATCGTGGTCGGCTCGCCGGTGCGCACCCGGCCGGGCTGGGACGGTCGGATCCGACCCGTGGCCGGGGTCGAGACGCTCAACGGGGCCGTGCTGTCGGTGCCACCCGACCGAGTCGACGCCGTTCGTGCCCTGGGGACCGATCTCGACGCCGTGGGCTCCGGGCTGGCCGAAGCGCTCGACCTACCCGGGTGGCGATTCGGCCGAGGCGTGTTCCGCTGGACCGACCGGCCGACCGCACCGGGTCCCGGCCCTCCCGGCATCTGGCTTCCCCTCGACGATCCCCGGGTACCGCCGTGGCTGCATCCCTTCAACGGCGACGTGCTCGTCGGGTTCGACGATCGTCGGGTCGCCGCGGGTGTCGGCCGCAAGCAACACGACGCCTTTGGGCACGAGCTCGCGGTCGTCACCGAAGAGGCGTTCCGGGGCCGGGGCTGGGCTCGACGACTGGTCTCACAGGCTGCGCAACGGGTCCTCGACGACGGGGCGATCCCGACCTATCTGCACGCCGAGGACAACCTCGCGTCGGCCGCCACCGCCGATGCCTGCGGCTTCCCCGATCGGGGCTGGCGGGTGCTCGGACTCTTCGCCCCGGTCAGCCCCGGGGGATGACGATCGTCTCGGACCCGATGGGTTCGAACCCGGCGGCGAGAAAGGCCCGCAACGATCGGGCATTGCCCGGCGAAACTGCAGCGAACAGCGGAGATCCGGCCGGGACGAGGGCCAACGCATCGACGAGCAGGCTCGAACCCCAACCCTTCCCCTGACCCTCGGGGTCGGCTTCGATGCTGAGCTCGGGGCGACCGGCGAGACCGAGCGACAGGGTGATGAGGCCCCGGTCATCGCCGTACACGGAGACGTTGCGGCGGATCGAGCGGGCGTAGCGAACCCGATGATGGTCGTCGAGGTCGTGCCGTTCGGGCAGATCGGCGCCGAGTCCCGTGCCCCGGCCGACCAGGACGGCGTCGGTGACCCCCTCGCGACCGCCCGGTCCTCGGAGCCGGTCGAGGACGTCGACGCCGTGGGCAGGGCCGAAGCCGTCGAGCGGCAGGTCGGCGAAGTCCGCCGGGCCGAGCCGGGTGGCGATGACCGAATGCCCCGTGAAACAGACGACCGTTTCGAGCCCACCCCCGAGCGGGCCGAGCCAGGTGACACCTCCGTCGACGGGCGGGTACCGGCCGTCGGCCGCGTCGAGCATCATCGCCAGCAGTTGTTCGTCGGCGCCGGAACCACTCACACGAGGCCTCTCAGACAAGGCTTCGGAGGCGAGCCAGCTCGTCGGCCGACCCCAGGGCGATGATGACGTCGCCCCCCTCGAGGGTGGTCTGCGGCGACGGATTGGTGTGGTAACGCCCGCTGTCCCCCTGGCGGATGGCGATGATGAGCGAGCGACGACCGTCCTCGGCCCGCAGGTCCATGAGTGACCGGCCGACCATCGACGAACCGAGGGGAACGACCACCTCGTTCACGGCGACGTCGTGGCCCTCGTCGTGGAGGACTTCGTCGAGGAACTCGGCGACGTGGGGCTGGAGCGCCAGTGCGGCCATACGTGAACCACCGATCTCGTGCGGGTTGATCACGCGATTGGCCCCGGCCTGGAGCATCTTGGGTTCGTTCTTCTGGTCGTTGGTGCGGGCGACGATGAGGAGATCGGGCCGGAGCGACCGAGCGCTGAGACAGACGAACAGGTTGTCGGCATCGTGGTCGAGGGCGGCGATGATGGTCTTCGCCCGTTCGATACCTGCGGCCTTCAACACGTCGTCGTCGGTGGCCTCACCGACGACGACCGGGAACTCGACTGCGTCCTCGGCCGGGTCTCGGTCGATGATCACGACCTGTCCACCAGACCGACGCACGAACACGGCGACGGCGTTCCCGACTCGGCCCCAGCCGCAGATGATGACGTGGTCCTCGAGCGTGTCGATCGACTTCAGCATGCGGCGTCTCCTGAGTTCGTCGTTGAGGCTTCCCTCGATGAGGGTGTCGACCAACACACCGAGCGTGTAGAGCACGCTGGCGGTGCCAACCACGGCGATCGACATGGTGAACGCCCGGTAGCGGCTGGCGTTGTCGGGCGTGAAGCCGATCTCGGTGTAGCCGACCGTCGTGACCGTGATCACGGTCTGATAGAGCGAGTCGATGATGTTCAGCCCGAGCAACTGGTAGCCGACGAAGCCGACGGCGACCACGAGATTGACCGCCACCAGTCCCTTGACCACCCGCTGCCATGGATCATTGGTCGGCGTGCGTTTCCACGACACCGGCTCGGGTGCCGAACGTCGGTTGAACAGCGGCCGTAGTCCGGCGAGGTTCGGGGTGATCGGCACGCCAACGATCGTAGGCCCCGCAGCACCTGGCACCGAGGATCATTCCTCACCGCCTTGCCGGCCACGCCACAACGCCACGGCGGTGAGCGTCCCGGCCGGGATCTCGGTGAAGCCACCGTCGTGGACGGTCACGTCGGCCTGGGCGACCAACTCGGCCCACCGTGCCCGATCGGGGTGGACGACCTGGATGGGTCGCCCGGCCCGATTCCACGCGCCGGCGCGATCGTGGTCGGCGCCCTGCCAGGCGAGCTGCCCGGCGTGGGCGCACTGCGCGGCCTGCTTACCCCATGACATGTCGACCTCGGGGGTGACGGCGATCAGGAGTTCGGGGTGATCGGCGCCGACCGGCGGGAGCTCGTCGACGAGTACCGGTTCGTCGAGCGGTGTGGAGCGGATCTGGAGTTTGGCGACCGGTGCGGGGGCCCGGTCCAGCGGGCCGGGGACGAAGGCACGCACCTCGGCCGATCGATGGATGACGGTGACCCCATCGGCATCCTGGGCCCGTTCCCAGGCCGAGGCCCGGCCTCGCCGCACGATCTTGCGGATCCGGGCGCCGTTCCAGGCCGCCACTGCGTCGTGCCACGGCTCACCGGGCCCCGTCCGGGAGTCGTCGAGCAGGGCGATGGTGGCCAGGGCCGCCGCCTCGCAGAGATCACGGACCGTCGGGGGATCCAGCCGCTCGACCCGGACGGCGAGCTGCAGGGCCAACGGCGAGTCGGACGGGGGCAGCGGGGGTTCGGGGGTCGGCATGGTCGCTGTCTACCAGGTCTACCATCGATCGATCGCCGCCGACTCCCCCCACATCGGAACGCTCAACGAGGGCTCGCTCCACGCCGCGCTCAAGCGGCACTACGCCCGGCCCGGTGACGAGTTCGAGGTCCCGCTCGAGGGGTTCGTGATCGACATCAAGCGGGGTGACGACCTGATCGAGATCCAGACCGCGTCGTTCGGGTCGATGGCCAACAAGCTCGATCGCCTGCTCGGTTCCCATCGCCTGCTGCTCGTGCATCCGATCGCCGTACGCACCCGCCTGATCCGGCCCGGCACCAACCCTCGTCGGTCGCCCCGCCGAGGTTCGGTCTACGACCTGTTCGACGAACTGGTCTCGATTCCGACCCTGCTCGACCACCCCAATCTGTCGATCGAGGTCGTCCTGGTCGAGGTCGACCGGGTGCAGGAGCCCGACCCCCGAGCCCGGCGGGGACGGGGCGGCTACCGGACGGTCGACCAGGTGATGACGTCGCTGGTGGGGACCGAACGGTTCGACACCGCCGCCGACCTTCTCCGGCTCCTCCCCGGTGGCCTTCCCGACGAGTTCACCACCGCCGATCTGGCCGGCCTCGGTTCGATCGATCGGGCGGCGGCACAGAAGATGGCGTACTGCTGCACCCCGCTCGGCCTGTTCGCCCAGACCGGCCGCACCCGCCAGGGCTATCACTACCGCCTCACCTGACCCCCTCCCCGCCCCCAGCTCCAACCCACCACCAAACCCCTCGTTCTGGCGGGGTCGCGTCCCGTCCGAGGAACGCGAACCCGCCAGTCCAGGACCGAGGGACGCTGGCCCGCCACGTGGGGATCGGCTCAGACCGCCATCGAACGGGCCGCCACGATCGCAACGATGTCGTCGAGCACCGACTCGGTGCGATGCACGACTTCCTGCCAACCGACTCGCAACACCAACCAGCCCTCTTTGGCTGCTCGACGGTCACGCTCGGCATCGCGGGAGCGATCCTGGTCGATCGTGTGCCACGCACGGCCATCGGCCTCGATGATGAGGCGACTGTCCGGGCCAGCGAAATCGACGACACCGGACACGCCGTCGAACCACGGCGGAACGAACTGGCGGCGGATGTCCAGGCCACCCCGCCGTTCCAGGGCCAGCGCGAGTTCGAGTTCCAGTGTCGACAGGGGGAACGGTTCGTCGTCGAGCAGTTCGACGAGCAGCGATCGCATGACGACGACTCCCCGGCGCCCGCGTCGGGCCAGGCCCCGATGACAGGCGACGAGTTCGGCGGGACGTGGTGAACGGTCGACCAACGCCGTTTCGACCAGGTGCCGGAGGCGGCTCCGGGACGTGACGGTGGCCAGGTCGCACAGGGTTCGCGCCGGTGAGGTCACCGGTATCTCGCCCACGGTCACGGTGTCGACGACCGGGAGGTAGCGGGTCTCGTGCACGATGACGCCCGACAGATCGTGGTTGCCGCCCTTCGGCGTCAGGATCTCGGGCCGCACGGCGGTGACCGGCCAGCGGTGGACGACTCCGGCGCTGCGATGGCTGGCCACCGCAAGCGGCGCGGCGACCAACGCCGCGCGCAAGGGTGTGTCGGGCCGGGCCAACGGTGCCACCGCGTAGACGCCCTTGTGGATCGGCACCAGGAACCCCACCTCGACCCGCCTCCCGATGCTGGTGCGTCCGACGCCCTCGGCTCGGAGTTGAGCGACCGTGACGACGCCCCCGTTCGTCACCGCCAGCCGAACGATCCGGACATCCACCATGCTTCGCATAAACGTATTCAAACGTCATTAGAAGCCTTTATCAACGTATGAACGCCGTTGAGTTCTCGGCATCCGGCGGATCAGGGGAGTTCGATGATGGTGACGGCACCGGTGTCGCCGTCGACCTCGATCAGCGAACCGTCGGGGATCCGCTTGGTGGCGTCGGTGGCCGACACCACACAGGGAATCCCCAGCTCCCGGCTCACGATGATCGCGTGCGACAGGGCCGCACCGACGTCGACGACCACGCCGGCGGCCGGCACGAACAGGGGCGTCCACGACGGGTCGGTGATCGGGGCGACCAGGATGTCGCCCGGGTCGAGTCCCGACGGGTCATGGGAGTTGGTGATGACCCGGGCGATGCCCCGGGACTTGCCCGGACAGCCGGGCATCCCCTGGATCACCTCGCCCTTGGTCGTCAGGTCGAACACCACGTCATCGCGTCGCGGGTAGTCGGCCATGGGACCGGGATGACCGACGAACAGGAACGGTTCCTGCAGCGCCGTGACCTCCTCCAACAGTTTCTCGCGCCGATCGAGCTCGTCGAACCAGCCCGCCGGCGACTTGACGAACTCGAGCAGCTCGGGTCGGGTCAACAGGCCATAGGAGTTCACCTTCGGGAACGTGCCGTTGGCGACGCTCCGACGTCCGAGTTCCATGAGGGCGACCCGCAGCTCGTGGACCAGCTTGATGTTGTTGGTCTTCGTGCGCTCGCGGCCCGGCATGAACACCTTGGCCGCGCTCAGCGCGGCCATGAACTGGCCGTGCGTTTCCGGATCGCCCTCGACCAAGGCGGCGATCTCGGCGCCGATGCGCTCTCGCTCGGCAGCCAGTTCGGCGTTGTGGCCCTGAGGCGACGCCGACGGGGGCGACAACCGCATGCGATCGATGGCCGCAAGCGCGAGGTCGGGATCGGTCTCCCACGTCGGCGACCGCGTTTCCCATTCGTTGGGACCACGGCAGCCATAGGCCAACGAGAACGCGTCGAACTCGGTGAGGAACGCGTCGACGTCCGGATCGCCGGCCGCTGCGGTGAGCCGGTCGTACAGGCCCTGGTGACCCTGCTCGAACTGTGCGGTCAGGGTCGGAGATGCCGCCGCGGTGCGACCGAGGTTCCACATCGCCATGGAGGGGGCAGCAGATTCCACGTCGCCGACCCCGGCGATCAGCTTCAGCGTGTCTTCCGGCCGCCCGACCGCGGCACACACCGCCGTCAGGATGCCCATGGGCACGGTGGCCAGGAAGGTGATGTAGATGTGTTGGGCGAAGAGGTCCTCGAAGTGATGGTCGGCCATATCCATGGCGTAATCGACCAGCTCGGTATCACTCATCGTCGAGAAATCGGGACGATTGGCCCGAAGCGCGTTGACGACCTGCTCGTCGGCCAACACCTCGGGGAGATCGGGCGTGGTGAGCACCCAATTGAAGGTCTCCCCGATCTTGGCGGTCAGGTCGTCACGGTCGAAGCCGGGCTTGACCACGAATTCGGGCACACCGGGGGCGTCGCCGAAGAAGGCCGCATCGATGTCGGCTGCCGTCATGCCCGGGGCCCGGTGACCGAGCATCCGCAACGCCGAGGCGTTGAGGTAGCAGTAACCGTTGACGACCCCGAGGAAGACGCATTCGTCGTCGGGCAGTTCGTCGGGCGTCATCACGCCGATCTTGTAGTACGCCCGCCGGAAACCCATCTCGGAGCCGCCGAGACCGTTCTCGTTCTCGAAGTAGAAGAACGACAGCGGCGCAACGGGATCGGGGAAGACCTCGCCCACGTTCGCCCTGGTGTAGAAGTCGAACTCCTCGCTGAGATCGGTTTCGACCAACCACTTGTCAACCACGTGCAGCTCCTTGCGATCCGGTGAACGGCGTCACCGTAGCGGACGTTTGTGACCAGCGTCACGTCGATCGCCGGCGGAGCCGCCCCGTGGCGTTCGTCCTACGGGGAGACGACGACCGGGGAACCGACCGGCACGAGCGACGCCACGGTGGTGATGTCGTCGTTCGACAGACGCACACACCCCAGTGACACGGCGCTGCCCAGCTGATCGGGCCGGGAGGTCCCGTGCAACGCCACCACGGCCTGGCCGCCGTTGATCTCGTCGATCTGCTCGGAGAACACCGACAACGCCATGACCCAGGGCCCGTAGACCGAGTTCTCGTCCCAGGGGATCACGTCGCGGAGATACCATTCGCCGACCGGCGTCGGGTAGGCGTCGCGCCCGACCGCCCCGGTGGTCTCGAACACGAGCGTGTCACCGTCCCAGACCCGAACCGCTCGATCGGACACGTCGACGTCGACTCGCATCGTGGTGACGGAGAAGGTCACGTCGGCGGTGCGGATCCACCCGGTCGATCCGTTGGGGCGAACGGGCACCTTCACCTCGACCCAGTCCTCGACCTCGCCGATCACCTGGAAGTGTCGGGGACCACCGAACTCGGTGGGGACGGGCAGCTGCCAGACCGATCCGGCTGCCGGATCGGGGGCGGCGAAGACCTCGATGGTGGCCAGACCGGGCCGACCGGTGGCGACCAGGACGCCCTCGTCGGGGATCAGCGGCTGCCACGCCGGTTCGGCCGGGGTCGCCAGCTCATCGGCCGAAACGACATCGATCTCGACGGTGGTCGTCGTCGGTTGGTCGGCAAAGAACGTGGCGTTGTCGAGCGACTCCTCGAGCGGTTCGTTTCCGACGACGAACGCGGCCAGCAGAGCGACGCCGCCGATGGCGGCGACCACGATGATGATCGAGAGCAACACGGCGGTGCGTCGCCGCCCGGAAGCGGGAAGTTCGGCCGCCGGCCCGCGGTGGCGTAGAGTCTGCGCCGAGGCGCCATCGGCGCTCGTCGAGTTCTGCGCTGCCTCGGACCCCATCACCGTTCCCTTCGGCCTTCCCCGAACACTATCGACGATGCGGACCGTGCCGTGAGCGGGCCCGATCCCGAAGCCGTCCCAGCGCTCCGAACCCCTGACAGGACCATCGATGACCAACCCCATCCCCGGCAGCCGTATCGATCTCGAAGGAGCGCTCAACCTACGCGACCTCGGTGGCTGGCCGAGTGTCGACGGCCGAACCGTGCGCCACGGTGTGGTCTTTCGCTGCGATCGCCTGAGCGGACTGACCGATGCCGATCACCGCATCCTGACCTCGCTCGGCATTCGCACCGTCATCGACTTCCGCTACGAGCGGGAGGTGACCGACGACCCGTCCCGCCTCTGGGCGACGGTCGAGCACCATGTCGAGATCCCCATGGCCGGGAAGCTCGCGCAGGAGAAGTCGTTCCTCGAACGGGCCTTTGCCGGCGAGATGGACGGCATCGACGACGACTGGGTCTTCCAGTCGTACGTCGACATCCTCAGCGACCACGGCGCCGACTACGGGCGAGCCGTGCGTCAGGTCTTCTCGACCGGACCGGCCCTGTTCCACTGCACCGCCGGAAAGGACCGCACGGGACTGATGGCCATGCTGCTGCTGAGCATCGCTCAAGTCGATCGCGAGTCGATCCTCGACGACTTCGACCTGTCGAACCGCTACCGGGCCCAGGCCCGGATCGATGCCCTTCGGGCCACCTTTGCCGAGCGGGGGCTCGATGTCGAGGACTTCCGCCCGGCGCTCGGCGCACCCCGCCCGGCCCTGGCGAAGACCCTGGCCTGGCTCGACGATCGACACGGAGGCCCGCTCGGGTATCTGAGAACCGAGTCCGGACTGACCGACCACGAACTGGACCGGTTCGCGTCGGCCCTGCTCGACGAGGACGAACCGCCCGATCAGGCGGCTTTGTAGGCCGCGGCGATAGCGTTCGACCCGGCGAGCAGGGCCCCGGCCTGCGCTTCGGTCAGGCCGGCATACGACGGCACGAGGAGCCGGTCGGTCAGCTGGTCGCATTCGGCGAGCTTGGCGGCGGCCGCGTCGTCGATGTCGGGCACGTTCTCGTAGCCGAAGGCCGACACCATGTCGGGCCGGCGCAGCGCGTGCGCCACCTTCGGTTCGAGCCCGACGGCGACCACGGCCAAGAGGTGCACACTGCCCCGGAGCTCGCGCAGGATGGCGATGAGTTGCGCCGCCCGGCCCGGCAGGTCGTCGGCGAGCGGCTCGGCGGCGATACCGGCGAACAGGGCCAGCGCAGCGGGGTGGGTGCCGGCGATCACGGTCTCGGCGGCATCGCAGTAGTCGGCCAGCCCGTCGACCGACCCCAACTTCTCTCGACCGAGGTTCGCGCAGCACTCGAAGTAGATCCGTCCCGCTTCACGGGGGCCGAGCTTTTCCTTCGCCGAGTTCCACAGCTTCTCGACCAGCGGCGGGCTGAAGTAGCCGAATGCGCTGGCCACGACGGCGGGCTCGACATCGCCGAGAACACCGCCCCGGCCGAGCAGGTAGAAACGCATGCCGTCGAGGCCGAGTTCTTTGCCCCTGGCCAAGGTGTTCGGGTGGAAATAGAACGCCGCGCCGGCGTCCCCGGTGGGTCCGGCAAGGGCAGCAATCAACTCTTCGGTGGTCATGGACGAAGCCTGCCAGCGATGCCCCGACGGTGCCAGTTGGCGAACGGTGCCTGTTGGCGATCAGGTTGGGGCAAGGCCCAGGCGGAGCTTGAGCCGCAGCACACGCAGGACCGCGGCATCGAGTTGTGCCTCGGACAGGCGTCCATCGGCCAGGGCCGCGACGATGCCGTCGCGGGCTGCGGCGAGGTCGGCCGGTGCCAAGAAGATGTCGACGCCCGCCGCGAGGGCTCGCACGGTCTGGTCGCCGGGACTCACCGGGCTCACCGCACCCATGTCGAGTGCGTCGGTCATCACCACCCCGTCGTATCCGAGTCCGACCCTCAGCTGTTCGGCAACGATCGGCGCCGACAGGGTGGCCGGGTCACCCGTCGGATCGAGCGCCGGGAACGCGAGATGGCCGACCATGACGACATCGACGCCCCCATCGACCGCGGCAACGAAGGGCACCCGATCCTGCGAGAGCCAGTCGTCGATCGATCGCTCGATGATCGGGAGAGCCCGATGGCTGTCGACCTCGGTCGACCCATGACCGGGCCAGTGTTTGACCGCCATGGCCACGCCGGCCGCCTGATAGCCCTCGATGGCGGCGACCACCATGTCGGACACCAGGACGGGATCGCTGCCGTAGGCACGACTCCCGATCACGTTGGTCAGGCTGTCGGTGGTGTCGGCCACCGGGGCCAGGACGAGGTTGATCCCCTGGAGTCGGAGGCCCTCGGCGCTCTGCTGCGCGGTGGAGCGCACGGCCTCGGCGTCACCCGCCATCGACCGGGCCGAGGGCAGCCGAATCACACCGTCACGGACCCGCACGACCCGACCTCCCTCCTGATCGATCGCGATGAGCAGTCCGATCCCACCGTCTTCGATCGCCGCGGCCTGCAGACCGGCCGACAGAGCGGTGAGCTGTGGCGCCGACTCGATGTTGGGGCCGAGGTAGATCACCCCACCCAGGTGGAACTCGGCGACGAGGTCGGCCGGGCTCGGTGAACCGGCATCGGCCACGGTCCCCGGCAGAACCGGCATCAGCAACTGTCCGATCTTGTGTTCGAGGCTCATCTGGTCGAGCCGAACCTGCGCCGGCTCGATCGTGGTGATGGGTGCGGCCGTCGTGGTGGGGGCCGTCGTCGTGGCGGTCGTCTCGGTGGTGGCGGTCGTGGTGGGTGCCACGGTTGCGAGCGCGCTCGTCGTGGTGGCCGGGGCGGCGTCGAGCACCGACCCCTCGGCCGCGGACCGGGTCAGGCCGTTCCCCCCGGTGCAGGCGGCGAGCATCAGGGCCAGGACGGTTGCCCCCAACCGAGCTCGCCGACGCCGGTCGATCATCGAGGCTCGGGCCGATCGAGAGGGCCCACCGGATCGACGAATTCGATCTCTGTCTGCCACGGTCGGTCGCCCATGGCCCCTCAGACTACGTGCGTTCAGCGGGTAGGTTTGGCGACCGTGGCCAAGACCGATTGGAATCCACTGCTGCGGGGCGAGCTCGACGAGCCGTACTGGGCGGAGCTGCAGTCCTTCGTCGCCGCCGAACGGGCGGCGGGAACCGTCTATCCCCCCGCCGAGGAGACCTTCGCTGCCCTACACCTGACGGCGTATGCCGATGTCAAGGTCGTGCTGCTCGGGCAGGACCCCTACCACGGCCCCGGGCAGGCGCACGGGCTGTGCTTCTCGGTTCGACCTCCGACACCGCCACCACCGTCGTTGCGGAACATCTTCACCGAGCTGTCGACCGACCTGGGGTTGCCCCACCCGGATCAGGGGTCTCTGGTGCCCTGGGCCCGGCAGGGCGTGCTGCTCCTCAACACGACCCTGACGGTTCGGGCCGGACAGGCCGGATCGCACCAGGGACGGGGCTGGGAACGGTTCACCGATGCGGTGCTCGCCGCCGTCGACGCCAAACCCGACCGGGTGGTCTTCCTGCTGTGGGGCAGTTCGGCCCGGAAAAGAAGTCGCTCATCGACCGGTCCCGGCACGTCGTGCTCGAAGCACCGCATCCGTCCCCACTGTCGGCACACCGGGGATTCTTCGGGAGTCGGCCGTTCTCGACCACGAATCGAGCACTCGTCGAAGCCGGAAAAGAGCCGGTCGACTGGGCCCTCTGACCAGCGAGAACAGCGACCCGGCCGGGGTCGCCGGCCGAAGATGTTCCGAGAAAAGGCAAGACTTTCGGCCCGATTCGCTTTACCCTTGAATGCCAGGCCGGGGGGCAGCATCTTCATGGTGTGACACCCGGCACATCCCGTCGCATATCGTCGTTCGATAGCGATCCGTTTCATGACAAGGCAGTTGGCGATGGCAGTGACCACGCACCGCGAACACCCCTCCGCCGCCCGCTCGACGTGGCGCGCGATCCGGACCCAGCCGGTCGTTGCCCGACTGACCGATCTGGCCCGCAACGTCGCCCTGCTGTTCATGCTCTACGTCGCCTATGCGTGGGTGCGCCGACTCACCGCCGACGACTACACGCTCGCGTTCAGCAATGCCCGCAAGCTCGTGGCCTTCCAGGACGCCATCGGCCTGCCGTCGGAACGGATCTTCCAGGCCCAGTTCCTGTATCACCCCGGGTTGGTGAGGGCGGCCAACACGTTCTACATGTGGGTGCACTTCCCGGGCACGGCGCTGTTCCTGTTCTGGGCGTGGTGGCGTCATCGTCCCCATTTCCCGGTGATCCGGGCCAGCCTCATCAGCCTCACGGTCGCCGGGCTCATCCTCCATCTGGCGTTCCCTCTCGCCCCGCCCCGCAAGCTGACCTCCCAGGGCTACGTCGACACCGGGCTCCTGTTCGGCCCGAGCCCCTACGACCTGTCGGCGTCCCAAGCGGCCAACCAGATCGCGGCCATGCCCTCGCTCCACGTCGGTTGGGCGCTTCTGGTTGCCATCAGCGTCGTCGCCCTGTCCCGTTCCCGATGGCGCTACCTGATCGTGGTGCACCCGATCGTCACCACGATGGTGGTCGTCATGACGGCGAACCACTACTGGGCCGACGCCATCATCGCCGCACTGCTGGTGATCGGTTCGTGGGTCTTCATGGTCAAGATGCGTCGCTTGCCGCTCCTGCGGCTCGAACCGAACCAGACCCCGCCGCCTCCCGTCCAGCGGGCCGAGAACCGACACGACGGTGTCCTCGACCTGACCTCACCGGCATCCGGCGAGTCCTCGGTCGAGCGCGACCATCAACCGGTCTGATCCGCTCCCTGATCGGCTCGGGTCTACCGCAGGATCCGGCGGAGGTGAGCGTCGAAGATCTCGATGAGTTCGCCGGCGCGACGACCGTAGGCGTGGATCGGCGAGCGCTCGTTGTGGGCCTCGTTGATGATCACCCGGTGCGGGATCGGCGGGTTCCAGACCGACTTCGACCCGACGAGCTTCGACAGCGACGCGGCCTGGACGTGCGCGTCGGTCGAGATCCCCGGAACCCGGTTGAGCACCACGCCCGCCAGTTCGAGATCGGGATTGTGCTCACTCCACACCTTCTCGATCAGATCGAGGACCGGGATCACGCCCCGTACGCCGAAAACCGATGGCTCGGCGATGACGAGGGCGTCGTCGGCGGCGACCAGGCCGTTGACCGTGTTGAGCCCCAGTGATGGCGGGCAGTCGATCAGGACGAGGTCGAATCGATCGCCGATCCCACGCAGGGCCCGGGCCAGACGGTGTTCGGGACTCTTGCGGTGGATGTCGGTCTCTCGCTCGATGAGATCGGAGGCGGCCGGCAGGATCCAGATGTCGTCGCCCCACCCCGACGCGACGATCATGTCGGCGGCGACGCCGTCGCGGTTGGCGATGATGGCATCACCGGTCCCCCAGTTCTCGAGGGCCGGTTCGATGCCGAGGGTCCAGGTGGCGTTGGCCTGGGCGTCGAGGTCGACGACCAGCGTCGAGACTCCCTTCGACCAGGCGGCCGAAGCCAGACCGAGCGTGACGGTGGTCTTGCCGACCCCGCCCTTCTGATTGAGGAGTGCGACCGTGCGTGCCATGCCGACATGGTGCCATCGGACGCCGTCGATCCGACGCTCCCGACCGAGATCGCAGCGTACACCCAGGTCACGATGGCCGTGTCGTTGCGGAGTCGGGGACCCGAACCGGGATGGGATCGACGAACAGCGGGTCCTGATGGTGCCGTTCCTTGCCGGCGAACCAGTGCCGGCGACACACGAGGTCGTAGGTCACCGATGCCTCGTCGACGACCGAACCGACCACGGCGGTGTCGCCGACGACGGTGATCTCACCGTCGTAGACCTGGACCCCGTTGACCAGACGGGCGTTGTGGGTTGCCCGGGCCCCGCACCAGCAGCGTGCTTCGACCTGGAGTTCACTGCGCACGTCGGCCAATTCGAGCAGCCGCTTCGACCCGGGGAAGAGTTCGCCCTGGAAGGTCGTGAGCAGCCCGAACGCATAGACGTCGATGTCGAGGTCGTCGACGGCCCGGGCCAGTTGGTCGACCTGCGCAGGGGCGTAGAACTGGGCCTCGTCGCACACGACCGCCACCAAGCCGGCGCCGGACAGGTGTTCCTGCGAGATCAAGCGGTAGAGATCGACGGTTGGATCGAGCACGGTCGCCGCCGCGGAGACCCCGAGCCGACTCGACACCTGCCCCGACTGGCGATCGAGCTGGGTGATCAGGGCGCAGCCGAGGCCCCGGCTGAGCAGGTTGTGGTGGATCTGGAGGGCTTGCGTGGACTTGCCCGAACCCATGGTGCCGAAGAAGAACCGCAACTCAGCCATGGAACCAACGTAACCGGCCCGGGTACCGGCGCATGGGGTCGACGCCGGTACGCTGGGAACTCGTGAGTGCACCGGGTGAGTCCTGGCCCGAACAGGGCCCCACTCCCAAGAAGGGACTGGCTGGATGGCTGGCGCGGCCCTTCTGGCGAGAGACTCGAGCCCCCTTCGAACGTCGGGCGTTGCACCGCAGTCCGTTGTGGCGGGGCGAGGGCGTGCCCGAGGGGCACGGTCGTCCGATCCTGATCATCCCCGGGTTCATGGCGGGGACGCACAAGGCCCAACCGTTGCGGCACGTGCTCGAGGCCGCCGGGTGGCATCCCTTGGTCGCCGATGTCGGTCGCAATGCCGGACCGGCCTATCACGCCGTCGAGTCCGCCGAACTCGGCCTGGAGGCCCTGGTCGAGGCGACCGGGCATCCGGTGACCGTCATCGGGCACAGCCGGGGTGGGCAGTTCAGTCGGATCCTGGCCGTCCGCCACCCCCATCTCGTCGAACGCGTCATCACGATCGGGGCCCCGCTCCGCACCAAGTACCCACCGTTCGTGGTGATCAAGGTCCCGGCCGAGACCCTCGACCGGGTGTGGCGCTCGGGGGCGTTCGGCGTCATCGCTCCCGAGCGGGAACAGGCCGTCGACGACGACCGGTATCGTCCGTTCCCCGAATCGGTCGAGCTGGTGTCGATCTACTCCCGCGACGACGGCATCGTCGACTGGCGGTACTGCTTCGACCCGTCGGCCCGGATGGTCGAGATCTCGGCGTCTCACCTGGGTCTGATCAATTCGATCGCCGGCATCGCCGCGATCGCCGAGGCCCTCCCGGTCGATCCCCCGGTCCGGCGGCCCTCCGTTCCGGTTCCCTGAACCGGCGGGGCCCTGTGCCTCGAGCGGGACGCCGACCCGCCAGAACGGGTGGTTGGGGGTTCGGGTTCAGGTTGGGCGTTCGGGTTCAGGTTGGGCGTTCGGCATCGAGGCGTTCGGCAACGAGGCGTTCGACGACCACGGCCAGGCCGTCGTCGTCGCTGGTGAGGATGACCTCGTCGGCGGCCTCCTTGGCATCGTCGCTCGCATTGCCCATGGCGTAACCACGACCGGCCCATTCGAGCATGGCGACGTCGTTGTGGTTGTCGCCGAAGGCGACGACGGCGGCCGGATCGATCCCGAGGTCCTGGCACAGCCAGTCGAGGGCGGAGGCCTTGGTGACGAGCCGAGCCGCCACCTCGATGAAGCCCAGCCCCGAATACGACGGGACAGCCTCGTCACCGACGATCTCGCACGCCTTGCGGTACAGCTGGTCGATGGTGAAGTCGTCGTGGAAGATCAGCACCTTCTGCACCCGGCCATGAATACCGTCGAGAACGTCGGCGATGGCCGGCACCGGCGGCGGCGACGGCACCCGGTCGACGAATCCCGGTTCGTGGGCCACGCCGTGCTCGAGCTCGATGGCGAACCCGATACCGGGCAGGGCGGCCCGCATCTCGACCACGATGCCCTGGGCCAGCGAGGGATCCATCCAGTACGCCCGGACGAGCTCGTCGCGGTCGAGGTGCTTGGTGATGGCCCCGTTGGCGAAGACCCAGTAGTTGTAGAGTCCGAGCGCCTCGATCACGTCGTCGGCCACCATCTGCGGACGCCCGGTGGCCGGCACCACGTGGATCCCGGCGGCGTGGGCGTGATGGAGCGCCGCCTGCACCCGCGGCGACAGCGTGCCATCACTGCGCAGCATCGTGCCGTCGATGTCGGTGGCGATCATCTCGACCACACGGGTGGCAGGACGGGGGGACGGGGCCCGGTCGGCGTTCACCCCGGGGTCAGATCTCGTCGAGGAGGCGGGTCACGACCGAGGCGATCTCGGACCGTTCGGATCGGGTCAGGGTGATGTGGGCGAACAGCGGGTGACCGCTGAGCGCCTCGACCACCGAGACGATCCCGTCGTGTCGACCGACCCGCAGGTTGTCGCGCTGGGCGATGTCGTGGGTCAGCACCGCCTTGGCGTTCTGCCCGAGGCGTGACAACGCCGTCAGCAGGACGCTGCGCTCGAGATTCTGGGCCTCGTCGATGATGACGAACGAATCGCTGAGGGTGCGGCCCCGGATGTGGGTCAGGGGCAGGACCTCGATCATCCGTCGTCGCTGCAACTCGTCGATGACCGCCGGTCCGGCGATCGCCGCCAGCGCGTCGCCAACGGCGGCGGCCCACGGGTTCATCTTCTCGTCTTCGGTGCCGGGAAGGTAGCCGAGGTCCTGCCCGCCGACGGCGTGTAGTGGCCGGAACACCAGTACCCGACGGTATTGACGGGTCTCGAGCGTCTGCTGGAGTCCGGCCGCCAGGGCCAGCAGGCTCTTGCCGGTTCCGGCCGGGCCGCCGAGACTGATCACGCCAACCTCGGGATCGAGCAGCAGATCGAGGGCCACCCGCTGTTCGGCCGAGCGGGGCCGCACGTCGAAGGCCGAGCGCTCACGGACGAGGTGGACCCGTTTGTCGGCCATCACCCGGCCCAGAGCCGACTGGGAGCCGGCCAACAGGGCCAGGCCGGTGTTGCAGGGCAGATCTCGGGCCTCGTCGAGGTCGACGATCTGACGGGCGAACAGCTCGTCGATCACCGCGGTGGCGACGTCGACGTTGACGAAGCCCGTCGGGATCGGGGCAGCAGCCGCTTCGCTGCGGTACTCGTCGGCCTCGATGCCGAGCACCCCGGCCTTCAACCGCAGGGGCAGGTCCTTGCTGACGAGCTGGACGTCTTCACCGTCGTCGAGCAGACCGATGCAGACGGCGAGCACCCGATGATCGTGATCGAAGGTGGCGAGGGCGTCCGGGAGTTCGACGTCGGCATGGTTCGGTTCGATCCGCAGCGTCGAGCCGGTGCCGAGGGCGATCAGCTGGTCGAGCCCGCCGTCTCGCACCCGGAGCTCCTCGAAGAATCCGAGCGCCTTGCGGGCGTTCCAGCCCAGGTCGGGATGGTGACGCTTGCTCTCGAGTTCGAGGATGCTGACGACGGGAACGACGACGTCGTGGTCTTCGAACCGCAGTGGCGCCCGAGGGTCGGCCAGCAGGACCGAGGTGTCGAGCACGACGGTCAGCCGTCGCTGCGGGGCCGGCGAACACTCGCTGGAGGCATCGGACATCGAACACGACCCCGTTCCGGCTCGGCGGGCCTTCACCCGCCCTTGCGCCATCACCATTGGTATCAGCATCGTCGGCCGGAATCGGGGATCATCGAGCGCGGCAGCCCCGATGCAATCAAGTGTTCATGAAGACGAAACGTCGGCCCCCGCCATGAGCAGGCCGACCCGTTCCCTCGTTGCGGTCTCGGGGTCGAGGACGGCAACGATGCGTCCCTCGTAGATCACGGCGATGCGGTCGGACAGCCCGAAGATCTCGTCGAGTTCGGCCGAGACGACCAGGACGGCGTTGCCCTGGTCTCGTTCCTGGATCAGGCGGGAGTGGATGAACTCGATGGAGCCGACGTCGACACCCCGAGTCGGCTGGGAGGCGATGACCAGTTTGGTTTCGGCGCTGAGTTCGCGGGCGACGACGAGCTTTTGCTTGTTGCCGCCCGACAGCGATGCGGCGGGCGTGTCGATCGAGGGGGTCTTGACGTCGTACCGCTCGACGAGATCGGTGGCGTGGGCGGCGACGGCGTCGAACTGACGGACCGGCCCGTTGGCGTAGGGCGCCTTGAAGTAGGTGTTGAGCACCAGGTTGTCGGCCACCGAGTAGGAGCCGACGAGTCCGTCCTTCTCACGGTCTTCGGGCACGTGGGCCACACCGAGTTCCGAGATGGTCCGCGGATCGGATTTCGTGACGTCGATCCCGGTGATCGTGATCGTTCCCGAGTCGGGTCGTCGGAGACCGGTGAGCGCTTCGACGAGCTCACGCTGACCGTTGCCCTCGACGCCGGCGATGCCGAGGATCTCGCCCGCCCGGACCTCGAGATCGATGCCGTTGAGCGCCCGATGGCCGCGGTCGTCCTTGGCCCGCAGCCCGTGCACCGACAGCACCACCTCGCCCGGTTCGGCCGCCGGTTTCTCGACCCGCAACACGACCGACCGACCGACCATCAGCTCGGCCAGGCTCGCCTGGGTCGAACCCTCGGTGTCGACCGTGCCCACCCACTTGCCGCCGCGCAGGACCGTGACGGTGTCGGTGACGGCGAGGATCTCGCGCAGTTTGTGCGTGATGAAGATGATGCCGACCCCGGTTGCGGCGAGATCGCGCATGACCTGGAGCAGTTCGTCGGTCTCCTGGGGGGTGAGGACGGCCGTCGGTTCGTCGAGGATCAGGATCTCGGCCCCTCGGTAGAGCGCCTTGAGGATCTCGACCCGCTGCTGGATCCCCACCGGCAGGTCCTCGACGATGGCCGTCGGGTCGACGGTGAGACCGAATCGTTCCGACAGCTCCCGGACCTCGGCCTCGGCTCGCCTGGTGTCGAGGAAGATCCCCTTGCGGCGCTCGGCGCCGAGGGTGATGTTGTCGGCGACCGACAGCGGTCCGACCAGCTGGAAGTGCTGGTGGACCATGCCCATCCCGTGACCGATGGCATCGGCGGGACCGGTGATCGGAGTGGGTTGGCCCCGGAGCAGGATCTCGCCCTCGTCGGCGTCGTAGATGCCGAACAGCATCTTGACCAACGTCGACTTGCCGGCGCCGTTCTCGCCCAGGAGTCCGAGGATCTCCCCCGAACGAAGCTGCAGGTCGACCTGGTCGCAGGCGAGGACGCCGGGGAACCGCTTGGTGAGTCCACGGGCCTCGAGCAGCATCGGTGCGTCATCGGCGACAGGCACGGCGCGTCACTCCTTCTCGTAGGGCTTGCCGGCAGCGGCCGGCGGACGGGCCCGCAGACCGGCGACGGCCAGCACCGCCACGGTCAGGGCGAACGGGATCATCCCGAAGAACTGGGGCGGGATGTCGAATGCCTGATTGAACTGGAGTTGGCTCTGGAGCGCGGTGAAGAAGCCGAGCAGCAGCGCGGCGCCGAGGGCGCCGAACGGGCGGTAGCGGCCGACGAGCATGACGGCCAGGGCGATGAAGCCCTTGCCGTTGGTCATGCCCCGGTTGAACACCGAGGCCGACTGGATGAGCGTCATGCCGGCCAGCCCGGCGAGCGATCCGGCGATCATGAGGTTGCGGTAGCGCAACCAGAAGATGTTGACACCGACCGTGTCGGCCGCCGACGGGTGTTCGCCGACCGCCCGGGTGCGCAGCCCCCAGCGGGTGTGGAAGAGGGCGACATGCACGACGACCACGATGATCAGGGCAGCGTAGGTGAGCGGTCCGTTGTCGAAGATCGCCTTGCCCAGCATGGGTATCTCGCTCAGGACCGGAACCTTCCAGTTCGGGTAGAACGGCTGGGTTCGCCCCTGCACGTAGAGGTAGCTGGTGATGCCGAGGGCGAAGATGTTCATCACCGTGCCGGCGATGATCTGATCCATCTTGAGCGTGACCGAGGCCCACCCGAGGAACAACCCGAACAGCGATGCTCCGATCATGCCGACGAGCACACCGACGGTCAACGAAACGAACGTGCCGGCGTCGGCGGTGTAGGACGAAGCCATGAAGCCGACGAAGGCGGCGAAGAGCATCTGCCCGTCGATGCCGATGTTGACGATGCCCGATCGTTCGCCGATCAGACCGCACAACGCCCCCAGCAGCAGGGGCGACGCGGCACGGACCGTGGCGGCCATGACGGCTTCGGTCTGCACCGAGTCCCAGTTGTAGGAGATCAGGGCGGCGATGACCACGACGACGGCCGAGGCGTGCGGGCCGTAACGCTTCACGGTCTCGAACATCGACTCGCCCTGCTCGGTGGTCGTTGGTGTGGTGGCAGCGGTCATGTCAGGCTCCCCAACCGGCGGACAGTCGCACGCTGTCTTCGGCGGTCTCCTCGACCGCCCTCAGGCGTGTGATGTATCGCACCACGGACGGCGCAGCGATGAAGAAAAGGATGCAGGCCTGGATCACGCTGATGATCTCGGGTTCGACCTTCGACACCGACTGCATCCGGCTCGACCCGGCATCCATGGCCCCGATCAGCAGGGCCGCGGGCACGACGGCCAGCGGGTTGGTCCGGGCGAGCAGGGCGATCGTGATGCCGTCGAAGCCCAGGCCGGTGTTGAAGCCCGGTTCGAATCGACCGACGACACCCTGGGTCTCGATGGCGCCGCCGACGCCGGCCAGGAAGGCACTGAGCCCCATGGTGGTGACGATGATCCAGTTGACCTTGATGCCGGCATAGGTGGCGGCGAACTTGTTGGCACCGGCGGTCTTGATCTCGAAGCCGAGCGTCGACCGTTCCAGGAGCCACCACACGGCAGCGGCCGCGAGCACGGCCACCGGCGAACCCGAGCGGGAGCCCGCCGACCCGCGGGATCTCGGCCGAATCGTTCACGAGCGGGGTCCGGGCGATGGCACCACCGTTCGGGTCGTTCCAGGGACCGTCACGACTGGCCAACCAGTCGGTGAAGTTGGCGGCCACGAAGTTCAACATGATGGTGCTGATCACCTCGTGGGTCCCGCGGTAGGCCTTGAGCGCCCCCACCAGCATGCCCAGCAGGGAGGCGGCCAGCCCACCGACGAACATGGCGAGGGGGATGTGGATGACGGCCGGCATCGAGAAGTTGAAGCCGATGTAGGCCGAGAAGGCCGCGCCGAGCAGCAGCTGACCCTGTCCGCCGATGTTGAACAGGCCCGCCTTGAACGCCAGGGCGACGGCCAGACCACCGAGCACCAGGGGCGTCGCCTTCTCGAGGGTGCGACCGAATCGGTCGGCGTTGCCGAACGCCCCCTCGAGCATCGCCCAGTAGGCCTCGAGCGGGTTCTTGCCGGCCGCCAGGATCAGGATCGCCCCGATCAACAGTCCGAGCACGACGGCCAGGGCAGGCAGGAGAGCGGTCGTTCGGAGACGGGCGATCAAGAAGCATCCTTCCGGTGGTGGGTCCGGCGGAACGCGAAACGGGCCCGGCGGGATGCGAGATACTCGCACACCGCCGGGCCCGAATCGAGTGAATCAGGAAATGATCAGGGTGTGTAGCCGGTCGGGATCGAGCCGTCGAGCACACCGGCGGTGATCTCGTCGATCTGGGCCTTGACGTCGTCGCTGATCACGCTGTCGAAATCGTGGTACGGGGCGATACCGACAGCACCGACATAGTTGCCGCTGGTCATCGAGCCGGCCTTCGCCTGGGCGATCAGGTCGACGACACCGGGGTTGATCAGCTTCATGGCGCTGGTCACGAGGCACGGATGGGCCTCGGGCACGGTCTCCCACTGGTCGGAGTCGACGCCGATGCAGAAGGCACCGCCGCCTTCCTTGGCGACCTCGCCGAGGGCGCCGTTGCCGGTCGAGCCCACCGGCGCCGAACACGACGTCAGCACCCGAGTCGAGAGCCTGGCGGGCGGTGTCGGCACCCCACGCGGGGTCGACGAAGGCCACGTCGAGACCACCGGGGTGGTAGGTCGACAGCAGCTCGGCGTCGGGGTTGGTGTACTCGATTCCGGCTGCGTAACCCTCGCGGAAGGCGACGACGGGCGGGACCAGGTCGGTCCCGAGCACGGCGGCCACGATGTTGGTCTCGGTCAGCAGACCGGCCAGGGCTCCGGCGATGAAGCCGGCCTGGTCCTCGGGGAAGATCAGACCGGCGACGTTGTCGACCGGTTCACCCTGGAACTGGTCGACACCGATGAAGAGCGTGTCGGGGTTCTCGCCGGCGGCGATCAGCGTGGCCTCGCCCAGGGCGAACCCGACCGTCACGACGACGTCGTAGTCCTGCTCGAGGAAGGTGCCGATGTTGGTGGCGTAGTCCTTGGAGTCCTGGGTCTCGATGAACTCCTTGACATCGGCGTCGGATGCCTGGACACCTTCCCAGGCCGACTGGTTGAAGGACTTGTCGTCGATCTTGCCGACGTCGGTCACGAGGCCGACACAGAGGACGTCCTCGCTGGAGCAGTCACCGGCCTCGGCGCCGTCGTCGGTGGCCTCGGTGGTGGTGGTCTCGCCTCCGTCGTCGGTGGCCTCGGTGGTGGTGGTGCCGTCGTCGGAGCCGGCGTCGGTCTCGCTGTCGCTCCCGCAGGCCGCGGCCAGCAGGCTCATGGCGAAGGCCAGGGCCAACAATCGTTTCACACTACTCATGGGTGCGTCCTCGCTTTGTCTCTCCCAATACAACCCGCGCAGTGTAAGCCGGTGGGCTGGTCGGCGCACCGCACTCCGCGCGGTTGTCACATTCCGGACACGGAGCACCGACGGGGAACGGCGCGCACCGACGGGGAACGGCGCGCACCGACGGGGAACGGCGCGCACCAACTGGGAACGGTGCCCGCCCCGTGGCACGCTGTGCGAGGTGTACGGCTTCATCACCGGTTCGGGCATCTACGAACTCCCCGGGCTCGAGCGCGCGACCACCACGCAGATCGGCACGCCCTACGGCCCGGTCGGGGTCACCACGGGATCGTGGCACGGCGCCGATCTCGCCTTCCTCCCCCGCCACGGAACCGGGCACTCGGTGCCGCCCCAGCAGATCGACTACCGCGCCAACCTGTGGGCGCTGCGCGACGTCGGGGTGACCGACGTGCTCGCCACCGCCGTGAGCGGGGGCATCGCCGACCACCTGGTCACCGGTTCGCTGACCCTGATCGACGACGTGATCGACTGGACCACGGGCCGGGCCGACACCTACTTCGACCAACCGGGAGACGTCCGCCACACCGAGATGGGCAACCCCTACGACCCGGGCCTGCGAAGGGCACTCGCCGCCGCAGCGAAGACCACGGGGATCGACCTCCACCCTTCGGCCACCTACATCTGCTTCAACGGTCCACGCTTCGAGACCAAGGCCGAGATCCGCATGGCCCGTTTGCTCGGCGCCGACCTGGTCGGCATGACGGGGTATCCCGAGGTGGTGCTGGCCGTCGAGCTGGGCCTGCGATACGCGTCGGTCGGGATCATCTCGAACCGGGCCGCCGGGTTGGCCGACACCGACATCTCGCTCGACGAGATCATGGCCGCCATCGCCGGCGCCCGCGACACCGTTCTCGATCTGTTCGCCGAACTGGTGAGGAGCCATCCCTCGAGGAGCAACCCGTGACCGTTCCCGACGCACCGGCCGCCGAGCCGACCGCCCGCCAATCCCTCATCGACGTGTGCCTGGCCGCCAACCGGTCGGGCATCAACCAGGGCACGTCGGGCAACGCCAGCATGCGGTGGGGCGATGGCATGCTCATCACGCCATCGGCGGTTCCCTACGACGAGCTGAGCGTCGACGACATCGTGTACGTCGACGCCGACGGCACCCCCGACGGGCGTCGGCGACCGTCATCGGAGTGGCGGTTCCACCACGACATCCTCGCCGGCCGGCGCGACATCGACGCCGTTCTGCACCTGCACTCGCCGGCCGCCACCGCCCTCGCCACGTTGCGCCAGTCGATCCCGGCCTTCCACTACATGGTCGCCGTCGCCGGCGGCGACTCGATCCGCTGCGGTGGCTACGCCACCTACGGGACATCCGAGCTCTCGGCCATCGCCGTCGCTGCACTCGAGGGTCGGACGGCCTGCCTGCTCGCCAACCACGGGCAGATCGCCTGCGCCGGCACGCCGGCCCAGGCGCTGGCCCTGGCCATCGAGGTCGAAGCACTCGCCGATCAGTACCTGCGAGCCCGCTCGGTCGGTCGACCGGTCCTGCTGACCGCCGACGAGATGGCCGAGGTCCTGGCCAAGTTCGCCGACTACCGGGCGGCCGGTCGCATCAGGCCGTGAGGCGACGGGCCCGTCGGGCCACGTCGGCCGTCGCCGCCTCGAGGTCGATCCCGACGACCTCTCGATCGATCACGACCGGTCGACCATCGACCCAGACGTCGGTGACGAACGCCGAGACCGTGTTGAACACCACGTGGGTCAGCAGCTCGTGATCGTCGAGCGCGGGTGACAGCATCGGTTGGTCGAGGTCGATCCGGCAGAAGTCGGCCCGGGATCCGACCGTCAGGGTGCCGACATCGGGTTGGCCGATGGCCCGGCCCCCGTTGGTGGTGGCCATGAGCAGGGTCTGCTCGACCGACAGCGCCTGGGCGTCGAGCCGGAGCGCCCGGGCCAGTCCGGGGGCGAGCCGGACCCCGTGCCACAGGTCGAGCGAGTCGGCCGAGGCCGCACCGTCGGTGGCGACGGTGACGTTGACGCCGGCGTCGAGCAGTGCCCGCACGTCGGCGAACCCCGAGCCCAGCTTGAGGTTCGAGCTCGGGCAGTGGGCGATACTGGCACCGGCGTCGGCCAGGAGGCGGCGGTCGGTGTCGTCGAGCCAGATCCCGTGGGCGCCGAGTACCCGCTGGTCGAGGATGCCCAGGTCGGCCATGAACCGGGTGGCCGTTCGTCCCTCGCGTTCGATCACGAGGTCGCGTTCGGCCCGGGTCTCCTCGAGGTGGATGTGCAGCACGGTGTCGAGGTCTCGGGCGGCCGCCGCCACCTCGGCCAGGGTGTCGGCCGAGAGGTCGTAGACCGAGTGGGGCCCGAACCCGACGCTGACCCGCTCGTCGGGCCGGTGGAAGCGGGCGTGGAGCTCACCGATCTCGGCGAGCCGGCCGTCGATGTCGTCGCCGTGCAGGGCCATGACCACACCGGGGGTCGAAACGAGCCGGGCTCCGGTCTGGGCAACGGCGCGGAAGATGGCCTCGTCGTGCAGGTACATCTCGACGCTGGTGGTCACCCCGGCCAGCAACATCTCGGCCGATCCGAGCAGCATGCCGGCGAAGACGTCGTCGCCGTTCATCCGACCTTCGCGGGGCCAGATCGCCTCGGTCAGCCAACGATCGAGGGGCAGGCCGTCGCCGGCCGAGCGGAAGATGACCATGGGCCCGTGACTGTGGGCGTTGACCAATCCGGGCAGCAGCAGGCCCCCGATGGTGTGCACGGCCACGTCGGGACCGGCCGGGGGCAGCTCCGACGGTGCCCCGATGCCCGTGATGCGCCCACCGACGACGTCGATGGCTCCGGGCCGGTGCACGGTCACGGCGGCGACCGCATCGCCGCCCGGTCCGGCGATCTCGACGACGGCATCGGCGACGTAGCGAGCGTGCTCCATGGAGCCCGACGTTACCGCCCCGAGTTGCTCCGCCGTTCGACCGCCAGGGTGCCGTTCCGCACGGTCAACGGCGGACAGTCGATGGCGGCCCGGCCGGCGTCGGTCAGCCGGTAGCTGCGACGGGGCCGACCGGGGCGAACCTCGTCGGCGTCGACCGATCCGACCAGGAGGCCCCGACCCTCGAGCCGGGCCAGGATGCGGTAGACGGTCGCATAGTTCATGGTCTTCAGCGGGGGCTCGACGTCGGCGATCAGGCGGGCGAGGCGGTACCCGTGGACGGGGCCACCGTCGACCCGTTCCACGAGATCGAGCGCGCAGATCACGAGCTTCTCGTGGGTGGTCATCGCAGCCATGAACCGAACGTAGAGGGCCGATCCGGCCCGGGAGCCGCCGACGAGGTTGAGATTCGGTCAAGATTGCCGGTCGCCCGGCGGGATCAGCCCGGCCAGCGAGCGTCCTGCTCGGCCCGGAGCCGGTCGGCGAGGCGGCCCTCGGGAACCGACACGTCGGCGTAGGTGAGTGCGGCGTCGCGGGGCACGTCACGCACCAGGGTGCAACCTTCGGCCAGGCCGATCGGCAGCAGACCGTCGGCCCGGGAGGTCGCGTAGTTCTCGGCTTCGCCGTAGGTGTGGTAACCGCCGAGTCCGTCGATGACGGTCCCGGCGGCGAGGTCGGTCTTCGCCACGGTGACCACGTCGACCTTCGGTCCGTCGAGGGGCGCCATGACCGTGTCGCCGAGCAGCACCACCCGGGCCACCGAGAGCGGCACCTCGAAATGGCAGAGGTGGTAGGGCGTGTAGAACGAGTAGAGGGGGCCGGTCCCGAGCTTGTAGAGGTTGAGGTAGTGCTGCTGCTTGGGGTCGGGGTGCGTGCCGAAGCAGTACACACCGGGCCCGGGGGTCGCGCCGACCACGTAGTCGACGACACCGCCGTTGGCGATGAGGTCGTCGGCGTCGTAGAGCTCGGTGGCACCGTCGATGTGGTCGCGCCAATCGTTGCCGAGCATGCCCCGCTTGTGCACCCGCAGGTCGAACGCGTTGGCCACGATGGCCTGCTCGAAGCTGACCTTGGTGCCATCGGCGAAGCTCGTCACCATGTGCACGTTCTGGCCCCACTGCTTGGCGAAGCCCTCCTGGGTGGTCGGGTTCCGGTAGGGGTCCTGGAGGCCCTTGATGTTGCCCGACACCAACGGGGTGAGTCCGATCGAGCGGACGAACCGGATGAGGTTGGCCTGCACGCCGGGCTGATCGCCGTCGGAGGCGGTGAGGATGACACCCTGGGCGTCGGCGTACGTCTTGAGGATCGGACCGATCGTTCCATCGAGTTCGGCGTTCATGAGAACGATGTGTTTGCCGGCCTCGGCGGCGTCGAGCACGACCTGGGCGGCGTAGTGCACCGAACCGGTGCCCTCGACGATGGCGTCGACCTCGGGGCATTCGGTGACCGCGGTGTGATCGTCGGTGATCGCCGGCCGACCGGCCGCGATGGCCGCGCTCAGACCGGCGGCGTCGGACACCCGGGCGATGTCGTCGTGCCCGGCGTAGCGGAGGGCGGCCTCGGCCTGGTCGGGTCGCCGGGCGACGACGGCGACGAGGTCCATGCCCGGTACCGAGTGGGCGATCTGGTTCATGATGCCCTGGGCCATGAACCCGGCACCGATGACCGCCACCCGAACCGGCTTTCCGGCCGCGGCGGCGTTCTGCAGCGCCGTGTCGACGACGATCATGACGAAGCCTCCTGGATCTCGGCGGCCGCCGTGACCGCGTCGAAGTCGGGCCACGAGGTGTCCTTGTCGCTGACGAGCGACACGGGCAGCGGCCAGTCGATGGCGAATGCCGGGTCGTCGTAGCGGATGCCCCGCTCCACCCCGGGTGTGTAGAACTCGCTGACCAGGTAGGCGATCTCGACGTCGTCGGTCAGCGCCTGATGGCCGTGGGCGAACAGGGGCGGAACGTAGATCCCGGTTCGGTTCCCGGCCGACAACTCGACACCGATGTGGCGGAGGTAGGTCGACGACCATGGCCGGAGGTCGATGATCACGTCGAGGATGGCGCCGGCGAGCACCCGTATGTACTTGGCCTCACCGGCCGGCGGGATCTGGTAGTGCATACCCCGGATCGTTCCGGCCCTGGCCGTGTAGCTGATGTTGCCCTGCACCATGTTCGAGGCCAGGCCGTGCTCGGCGAACTCGTCGTTGCAGTAGAACCGGGCGAAGAACCCGCGGTCGTCGCGATGGGGATCGGGGTCGATCAACCAGGCGTCGTCGAGGCCGGCTGGGGTGAAGATCATGCGAGAGGCTCATTCGTGGTGCGAAGACGGAAGCGTTGCGGTCCTGTCGGCAGCACAGGCGCATGCGTGAGACTACGGGTTCTCGGGCGCGAGGTCGACGATCGACCCGACGACCGAGGTGGCCTTGCCGGCTCGACGAGGAGCCGTTCTACCCATGACAGCGACGGGGACGGCGTTAGGGTTTTCAACCGACGGACGCCGATCGTCGCACGTGCGCTGCCCGACTCAGCGCTTCTCGGAATCGGCATCATCCACGAAGGATCATTGCTCATGCCAAAGCGTCAAGTGTCGCGGCTGCGGTCACGCCATCAGCGAGATCATGGTCGATCTCGGACCGTCACCGTTGGCCAACTCCTACGTTGCGCTCGAGCGAGCCCACGAGGGCGAGCTCTTCGTGCCGCTGACGACACTGGTCTGTGACAACTGCTTCCTGGTTCAGCTCCACCACGACGTCAGTCCGTCGTCGATCTTCTCGCACTATGCCTATCAGTCGTCGTGGTCGACGTCCTGGCTCGACCACGCCCACCGCTACGTCGACATGGTGAGCGATCGGCTCGGCCTCGATTCGGAGTCGCGGGTCGTGGAACTGGCCAGCAACGACGGCTACCTGCTGCAGTGGTTCCAGCCCAAGGGCGTTCCCGTGCTGGGGATCGAGCCGGCGGCCAACGTGGCGGCGATCGCCATCGAGCGGGGCATCCCGACCAATGTCGAGTTCTTCGGGACCGACGTCGGCCGCCGAGTCCGCGACGAGTTCGGCCCGGCCGACCTGATCATCGCCAACAACGTGCTGGCCCACGTTCCGGAGCTGCACGACTTCGTCGGCGGCGTCAAGGCGCTCCTCGGACCCGATGGTCGGGCCACGTTCGAGTTCCCCCACCTCCTCCCGCTCATCGAGGAGGTCGAGTTCGACACCATCTACCACGAGCACTTCTCGTATTTCTCGTTGCTCGCCCTCGAGCCCGTGTTCGCGGCCGAGGGGCTCTCGATCGTCGACGTCGACGAGCTCAGCACCCACGGCGGCGCCATCCGCATCTGGGCCGCACACGCCGGTTCCGCCGTCGAGGCACCGGTCGTTGCACAGATCCGGAACCGGGAAGCAGCGGCCGGACTCGGTTCCTTGGCCACCTATCACCGTTTCGGTCTCACCGTGGCCCAGCACAAGCGCACCATCCT
This sequence comes from uncultured Acidimicrobiales bacterium, assembly GCA_963700755.1. GTDB lineage: Bacteria > Actinomycetota > Acidimicrobiia > Acidimicrobiales > SZUA-35 > JBBQUN01. The sequence continues at coordinate 87,465 of CAVOYW010000007.1, read as the reverse complement.
GCGTCACCTGATCGACGAACTCGACAAGGGCAGCCTCATTGCCGCCTACGGGGCGCCGGCCAAGGGCAACACGATGCTCAACTACTGCGGGATCGGGCCCGACATGATCCGCTTCACCGTCGACCGCAACCCCGACAAACAGGACACGCTGCTGCCCGGGAGCCGAATCCCGGTGCTGGCACCCGAGGCCCTGCGGGCGGCCGAACCCGACCTGGTGGTCATCCTGCCCTGGAACCTGGCCGACGAGATCGCCCCGATGGTCGATGCGGCCTCGTGGGGCGGTCGGACCGAGATCCTCCGACCGGCCCCCCGGGTGGTGGGTTGAGCGACGAGGAACGGCGGGCGGCGATCGATTCACTGCTCGCCGATCTCTTCCCCTTCCCCCGGAGCCTGACCGGCGACGGCAACCGGGCGACCCTCGACCGGATCGCCGCCGAGATCCCGATCGAGCGGCACGAGGTCCCGACCGGGACCCCGGTGCTCGATTGGGAGGTCCCCAACGAATGGAACCTGCACCGGGCCCGGTTGTGGGGACCCGACGGCGATCTGCTGATCGACACCGAGGACTCCAACCTGCACGTCGTCGGCTACAGCCGACCGATGCGAGGCCGGCTCGGCCTCGACGAACTGGCGCCGCACCTCTACACCAAGCCCGACCTTCCCGACGCCATCCCCTATCGGACCGCCTACTACGCCGACACCTGGGGCCTGTGCCTGCCCGCCAGCCGGCGGGAGCAGCTCCAACCGGGTGACTACGAGGTCGAGATCGACACCACCCACGCGCCGGGGTCGTTGTCGTACGGCGAACTGGTCGTTCCCGGGTCGAGCGACTCCGAGGTCCTGGTCTCGACCCACATCTGCCATCCCTCGATGGCCAACGACAACCTGAGCGGGATCGCCGCTGCGGTTGCCTTGGCCACCTGGGCCCAACGGGCGGATCGGCGGCTGACCTACCGATTCGTGTTCGTGCCCGGCACGATCGGATCGATCACCTGGCTGGCGTTGCATCGAGACGTGGTTCCCCGCATCGTCCACGGGCTGGTCCTGACCGGCCTGGGCGACAACGGTCCGCTCCTCTACAAGCGCTCGCGCCGTGGCTCGACGGCAACCGATCGGATCATGGCCGACGTCCTGGCCGACCGGGGCGAGGTCATCGACTGGTATCCCTATGGCTACGACGAACGCCAATACTGCTCCCCCGGCTTCGACCTGCCCGTGGGCCGGCTGTCGCGCACGATGCACGGCACCTACCCCGAGTACCACTCGTCGGCCGACGACCTCGACTTCGTCGACGTCGACCGGATCATCGAGGCGATCGACGTGGCGATCGAGGCGCTGGAACGGTTCGAGGAGCACCGCCCACTCCACCACGGTGCTCCCTACGGCGAGCCCCAACTCGGTCGCCGGGGGCTGTTCGCCCCGATCGGTGGGACGATCGGCAACACCTCGAAGGAATCGACCTACCTGTGGTTGCTGAGCCTGACCGACGGCGACGTCGACATCGCCGACATCGCGACCCGATCCGGTCTTCCCCTCGACGAACTCGAGGTGGCGGCCGAGCGTCTGATCGACGTCGGTCTGCTCCGCCGGGAACCGGCCCGCTGACGCAGGCCCGGTCAGCGGTCGGGGCTCGACCAGGCGACACCGCCGGCACGTCGGTGGCGTCGGGCACCGATCTTGGCCGCCCCTTTGACCAGCACGAACAGGCCGACTCCGGGGAGCAGGGCCGGCTGTTTGGCCAGATCCAGGAGCCAGCGGCCTCCGGCCGCCGGTTCGCTGAGCGTCTGTCCGGTCTCGGCCGCCCACTCCGCGAACTCGAGCCTTCCGGCCTCTCGGCGGATCTCGGCCCGGTAGATCTCGCGGAGCCGGCCGGGGAGTTCGTGGACGAACGACCCGTCGACCGTTCGCCGCTCGGACGGTTCGAGGTGGCTGAGCGCAACCAGGTCGTCGGCGATCAGCGTCGGCCAGGGCCCGATCCTGGTCCTGGGCCTCGGCCGACAGGGCAAAGAACCCGGCGCCGACCAGTCCGTCGTCGAAGTAGGGGGCTCGATGCCACACCTTGGCGTAGTGCCGAACGAACCAGGTCGGCGACTCGGGGAGACGGAGATCGATATGGGGGGCCACACCGTGTACCCCGGGTCGGGTCAGGGCCGTCGTGGTTGCGACCAGCACCTCGGGCGAGATGACGATGTCGGCGTCGAGATAGATGCGGGGCCCGTCGGCGGTCGCTCGGCGCCCGGCTTCGAGTGCGAGGGCCTTGCCACCCTGCGCCAGGTCGATCAGACGCACCGGCGCCGGATAGCCGGCGACGATCTCGGCTGTTCGATCGGTGCAGCCGTTGCATACGACGACCACGTCGAAGCGAGAGCTACCCTCGTTCGCCAGGACGGCATCGAGGGTCCGACCGATGACCTTCTCCTCGTTGTGCGCCGGAATGATGACCGCACCGAGCATCCCGTCACCATTCGACCCCTGGGAAGACATTCGTGAACCCTACCAATGCCGATTCCGCCGCCGGCCGCCCCGGGTCCGAACCGACCGGTTCGGACCATCTCGTGATCGTCTTCTACGCCGGTGACTTCGGCGAGGCGCAGCGGCGACGAGCCGGTGACCTCGGCCCCCTCTGGCGTGGTCATCCCGAGATCCTGGCCACCGCCGATCGGCTGGCCGCGGCGGGGTGCACCACCACCCTGGTGTCGTGTATCGACGCCGAACAGGAACGGGTCGAGATCGCACCCGGCGTCTTCTACCAGGCGTTGGGGGTGCTGCCGTTCGACGAACCCGATCGGGTGGTCGCGGCCATCGACCGGCTCGCACCAACCCATCTGATCCCGCACTTCCCGCTCGACGCGCTGCTCCGGTTCGCCCATTCGGGACGTGATCGATTCCGCACGCTCGCCATGAACGCCAACACGTTCACCGAGCGAGGACCGAAGGCCATGATCGCTCGCAACCGGACGGTCGCGGCGTTGAACGGCGCCGGGATCGACTTCGTTGCCAATCATGGCCGGGCGGCCACGATGAACTACGCCATGGCCGGCGTCGATCCCCGTCGCCTGCTGGCCTATGACTTCGAGCACGACCTCGACCCAGCGGCGCCGCCGATCCGCACGCTGCGCCCCGAGGCCGTGCAGTCGCCGCGTCTGTTCTACGTCGGCTACGTGAGCCAGGCAAAGGGGGTGTTCGACCTGATCGATGCCGTCGGTCGTCTCGTCGCCGACGGTCGGTCGCCCACCCTGCGCATCGCCGGCCGGGGTGACCTCGACGACGCACACGCCCAGATCGGGCGCTGCGGCGCCGAAGGCCATGTCGAGATCCTGGGGGCGGTCGACAACGACGACGTGCAGGCGGAGATGTCCTCGGCCGACCTGGTGGTCGTCCCGTCGCGCCACGAGTTCCCCGAGGGGTTCCCGCTCACGATGTTCGAGGCCATCGCGTCTCGGACCCCGATCGTGGCGTCGGATCATCCGGTGTTCACCGCGCTGCTCGACCGTGACGACGTGTCGATGTTCACCGGCGGTGATCCGGCCGATTGCGCCCGGGCCGTCGTCGACGCGCTCGACGCCGATCGCTACCGGGCGTGGAGCGAGATGGCACCCCGGACGTGGGCCAAGATCCAGACCGAGCTGAAGTGGGCCGATCTGGTGTGGCATTGGCAGCAGGGCGACCGGGAATGGATCCGGCGTCATGTCGCCGCCGATCAATCGTGGTTCGTGCCGAGGCCCGGTCTGCTCAGTCGGTGGCTCCGAGCTGGAACGGATGGAGTCGACCGGTTGCGAAGTCTTCGCCGACGTCCTTGATCGCCGCCGCGGGCGCCCCACCGATCAGGCAGTCGTGGGTGGCTCGGAAATCCCGGGTCACGACCGATCCGAGCGAGACGACGTTGCCCGGGCCGAGTCCGGTGCCCGGCGAGAACAACACCGAGGACCCGATGTAACAGCGGGGCCCGATGTGCACGTCACGGTCGACGATGCCGACACCGTGGGTCCAGACCTGGGATCGCTTGCCGGCGAACCAGGTGCCGTCGCCGATCGAGACGAGCCCGGCGGCGTCGAAGACGTGCTCATCGGTGATCAGGCAGTCGGCCCCGAGTTCGAACCGGCGTTGGTAGCCCTCGTCGCGGAACCGGTCGTCGCACACCCAGTCACCGCAGCTGATCTCGTTCCTGGTACCGATCGAGGCACCGGGTCCGATTCGGACCGTGATCGGGCCACTGATGCGGTTGAATCGGCCGATCACGGCGCCGGCGCCGGCGACGAACGACTCGACGTCGATCACGGTACCGAACCCGATCGACGCCCCGGGGCCGAGTTCGACTCCGGGCAGGAGACCGACGAGCCGGTTCCGGATCGACGAGATCGGCACGAACGACAGGAGGCGCCGAACGTCGCGGCGACGTCCGACCTGTTCGAGTCGGCCCATCGTCATCGCTCGCTCGCGAAGGTCGCCTCATCGGCGGCGATCTCGTCGAGGGCGTCGTCGAGGGAACGGGCCGGCACCCAGGCCAGCACCGATCGGGCCTCGTCGTTCGGATAGCGGAGGGGAAGGTGACTCGCGGCCAGCTTCGGGGGCTCGAACAACGCCGGGAACTTGGCCCGACCGCCGAACAGGGTCCGGTTGACCACGGCCAGGAACCCGGCGAACGCCTGGGCGAGGCGGTAGGGCACCGGGATCAACCGAGGCACGTCGAAGCCGTGCCGGCGCATGGCCTTGGCGTAGTCGAGGTGGGTGGGGAGTTCGTCGTCGACGACGTTGAGCGTGTGACCGATGGCGGCCGGATCGGCCGCGGCAACGATGGCATCGGCGCAGTTTCGCACGTAGGTCAACTTCATCGCCGAGTTCGGGGCGACGACGAACCCGAGCGGTCCGGCCCCCAGGGCAACGCCGGCCCCCCACAGGTGGTCGACGCCGTACACCGCACCGGGCCGGATCACCGTGAGTTCGAAACCGTCGCGCTCGGCGGTCTCCCGGATCATGCGCTCCTGGTAGGTCTTGGTCCGGGTGTAGTCGTCACGGTCTTCGGGCCGCGCCTCGATCGGGGACGTCTCGTCGAGCACGCCGTCGATGTCGAGTGCCCGATAGTCGTAGACCGAGAAGGAGCTGACGGCGACCAACCGACGGACCCCGACCTCACGCATGGCATCGAGGAGCTGTTCGGTGCCGATGACGTTGACGCTGAACTGATCGGCGAAGTCGCCGAAGACGACGGCCAGATGCACCACGGCGTCGGCCCCGGCCAGCACCGTGCGGTAGTCGTCGGGCATGCGGACGTCGGCAGTGACGACCGTGACCTCGGGTTCGTGCCATCCCAGCGCGTCGGTGTCGGTCCCCCGTCGCACCATGGCGATGACCTCGTGACCCTGGGCCCGGGCCGAATCGACCACGGCGCGGCCGATGAACCCGGAGGCACCCGTGACGAACAGCTTCATGATCGATCCGAACAGCTGTCGGCGAGGAGCGCATCGGCCAGGGCCAGACTCGAGCGCATCTCGGACTCGGTCACCGGAAGCGGGGTGCCATCGTTCAGAGCGGTGTAGGTCCGGTCGAGCATGACGGCGAGACCGTGATAGGGGCTGTGCTGCATCACCTTGTTCTTGAGGTTGAGGGGGCCGGCCCCCAGGAGCTGGACACCGTTCACGATCTGGTCGACGACGCCGTCGAGCTTCTGTGCCCCCCGGGGGACGTGGGTGACGACCGAGGGGTTGAACAGATCGACGGCAACGGTCCCCGTGGTGCCCTCGACGGTGACGGCGAACCGATCGGGTTTGCGTCGGGCGCTGAATCGCAGCGACACCCGTACGTTCCCGTACTCGGCCCAACCGGCGAGGTCGTCGAATCCGAGGCGATCGATGCCCGAGAGGTTCCGCCACCGGGCTCCCGCCCGGTCGGGCTCGGCGGGGAAACCGAGGGGGGCGAGCGCGAGGTAGGTCATGTGGGGCAAGAAGTCGTGGACCGCCCCACCGGCCAGACCGGCGACCGGGCTCGGCATGTTGGGGTCGGCGAATCGTGACCCCCGATCGGCGATGGGCAGCGCGATGGCGACCGTGACCTCGACCGGGTCCCCGAGCCGGCCGCTGTCGAGCAGCCGGCCGATGGCGAGCATCGGATCGTTGAACCGGTAGTTCTGGCTCTCCATGATCGACCGGCCGGCCGAGCGGGCGACTTGGAGGAGCAGCTCGAACTCGGCACGGGACGGGGCGATGGGCTTTTCGACGATCACGTGCAATCCGGCCGCCAACGCCTTCGTTGCCAGGTCGACGTGCGTCATCGGCGGGGTCAGGACGTGGGCGACGTCGGCTTCGACCGTGGCCAGCAGCTCGTCGAGATCGGTGAACCACGACGCCCGGTATCGTTCGCCGTAGTACCGGGCGGCGGCCGGTGAGCGGTCGCAGACCGCGACGACGTCGACCTCGGAGCCGGCGTCGAGCGCGGCGAGGTGTTCCTTGGCGATCGCGCCACAGCCGATGACGACGGCCCGTTGCCTCGTCACGACGTCGACCCGAGCCCGTAGTAGGGGTCGTCGAACGCGACCTTCGGCTCGTCGGCCGGCCCGGACAGCAGCCCATCACCGTTGGTGCGGTGATAGGCCGCGGTCCGCATGCTCCGCTTGTGGGCCACGCTGCGTTGCATGAAGCGGACCGATCGCAGGGCCGGCCGTTCCGTGCTCCATTGCAGGAACCGGTCGTGGATCGGGCCGCCGAGCAGGGTGTGCCACCGGATGGCGATGGCCTCGTCGGTGAAGTTCTCGGCCCGGCGCCGGCCGTTGTCGACCATGGCCTCGTAGAGGCGGGGCTGGTCGATGAGGAGTTCGACCGCGGCGAGGGCCTGCTCGCCGGTGTTCACCTCGATGAAGTCGAGCGGACCACGCCGGAGTTGGAGGTAGGCCGGTTCGGGCCCGAGGAGCGCAGGGGTTCCCGCCGCCCAGGCATTGACGAGCTTGTTGGGTGGTTTCACCGCCACGTCGCCCACCGGCAGATCACGAGCGGCGAGGATCACGTCGGTCTTGCGGTAGTCGTTCCACTTGTTCTGCTCGCTCAGGTCGAGCCCACCGATGGCGAACCGACAGCCCAGGCGTTCGAGCCCGGTCAGGAAATCGGGTGTCTTGAACCGGGCATCGAGGTTCATCTCGTCGCCCTTGAACTCGACTCGTTCGACCCGTGTTCCACGGTCGGCGTCGCGAGGGATCAGTCCGGTCTGCACCCAGCACGGCAGCCAGAAGTCCTCGGGTTGCATGACGGCGGTGGAATGGGCGATGACGACGTCGGCCAGTTCGGGCCGGTACCCGTCGCCACGGACGGCGACGGTGAACGACTGCTCGGGACGGTCTTTGATGCCGAAGTCGAGGCCGCTCGCCACGTTGATCTCGCCGGGAACGAACGACGGCGTCACGCGGACGTCGAGCCCCAGGGCCCGCAACTGGACGAACGTCTGGACGACCAGGATCTCCTCGAGGCTGACGATCCGCCAATGCTGGTCGTGGAGATGAGCGGGACAGGTGGCGTCGTCGAACAACTCGGCCCACTTCTCGGCGTAGCGGATCACGAAGTACACCGGCCGGGGCAGGGGCGACAGTGAGGCTGCGAGCTGGGTTCGTTCATCAAGAGACGACATCGGCCGCTCCTTCGGTCTGGGCGAACTCGAGTGCGGACCGATCGAGGGCCGGGTCGAGATGGTTGTCGTGTCGACGTTGCATGATGACCAGCGACGCCCAGCCGGCGACGGCGATGACCGATTCACCGACGACGGTGCCGATCAGGGCCCCACGCCAGTCGATCAGGGGGATCAGGACCACGTAGAGCAGGACGCTGACCACGGCCGCCCCGATGTAGATCTGCGAGCGCAGGGTCGTCTTCCCCAGTCCGAGGAGTCCGTTCATCGGCGCGGTCGTGAGTGCGTAGATCGGGACCATCAGGAGGAGCGCACGGGTCATGGCCACCGAATCACCGAACTGGTCGCCGACCACGGCCGGCAGGATCGGGGCCGCAACGAAGAGCGCGGCGGCCATGACCAGGCTGAGCGGGACGGTGAAGGTCGCCGACTGTCGGGCTCGGCGCAGATGCTGACCCCGGGCGTTCGGGTCGTGGTTGAGAAATCGCTGAAACGCTGCTCCATCAAAGGCATTGATCGGCATCAGGGCGAATTGGATGAGCTTGAAGGCGGCGCCGTAGGTGCCGGCGATGGCCGGGAACCCGTAGAAGTTCAGGACGGCCTTGTCGCCGTCGGCCTGCACGGAGGAGACCAGGATGGGGAACGAGAAGTCGCGAGTGGTGGTCACCACGGCCCGACTCGGCCGGGCGAACCCGAGGTGGACGCCGAGCCTGGGAAGGGTGCGGAGCAGCAAGAACAGCGACACCGAGCCGTGAACGAGCGCCAGGGAGAAGCCCAGGTTTCGAACGGTCAGTTCGTCGAGCGCCGCCAGTGACCCGACGACGGTCACCTTGAGGATCGGGAGGATGATCCGGATCCGGGCCGCGGCCGCGTACCCCTTCAGGGCCTGAACGAAGGCCGACGACACGCCGACCATGGCCGAGCCGACGAGTTCGGCCAGGGCCAGGCCGGCGATGTCGACCAGACCCAGGGTGGGAACCAGGACGACGGCCAGTCCGATCGAGATCACCCCGACGACGCCACCGACTCCGAACAGGATCGCGAAACAGGCGCTGGCGACCTGTTGGGGGGCCTCGCGCTCGCGGAGGACCCGCTGCAGGGCAACCAGCGACACCCCGTTCCAGGCCAGTCCGGTGAGCGGTGCGATGACGCCGTAGGCACCGAGGTAGGCACCGTATTCGGCGGTGCTGAACGTGGACAGCAGGATCGTGAACGTGGCCAGGGCCGCGATCAGCGTCGTGAGATCCTGGATCCCGGCCCAGATCGTGTCGGTGCCGAGCGACCGGAGTGACTCCCTGCTCGGCATCAGCGGCCGACCTTCGCCCGGGCCAGCCGGCTCTCGGGCTGCGACGGCTCGGGGGCGGCCCGTTCCGCCGGGTCGGTGGCGTGTTCGAGTCGACGTTGCTCGTTGAGGACCCGGTAGTTCATGGCGAGGACGAGGCCCATCAACGACAGCCAGGGGCCGCCGAAGACGGCTTCGGACAGTCCGACGATGAACAGGGTCACCAACAGGGTCAGGCCCCAGCTTCCGAGTGTCGGCTCGATCCGGTAGACACGGATCGAGGTGTAGAGCCAGATGCCGAGACAGGCGAGGAACAGGGTCCCCCCGATGATGCCGTACTGGGCGACGAGGTCGAGCAGCCCATTGTGGGCGTGCGGCACGTTGAAGCCGATCTCGGCGTTGACCCGTTGGGTCGTCGAGGTCGGCGGATTCGAGAACAGCCCACCGATGCCGTAGCCGGTCAGGGGCTGGTCCTGGATCGCGTGCCAGGTGGCGGTCCAGATCGAGGTCCGACCCGAGAACGTGAGGTCTTTGCCCGCGACCTGCACGATCGCCCGCAACGAGGCGAAGGCACCGATGCCGATGGCGGCCACGGCGGCGGCGCTGGTGATCATGAACGGGGCGTTGTCGCGACCCTCGACCCGTTCGAGGACCTCGAACCAGACCAGCATCGACAACGCGGCGATGCCGGCCGAGAGTCCGGTGATCGACTGGGAGCCGACGATGAGGATCGCGGTTCCGATGAATCCCAGCCAACGCAGGATTCGGGTGTGGTCGGCGTACCACAGCGTGACGAAGCCGAACACGAGGACCGGAGCCATGGTGTTCTTGTGATCGAAGAGCCCGTGCCAGCCCGGTGTCGCGACCGCGAGTCCCGTGGGGTCCAGGTGTGTCCGGGCGTCGGGCCTCGTGATGATCAGGAACGTGGTCACGATGAGCATGAGCCGCACGAACCAGACCAGGCTCGACAGGATCCTCTGCCAGGGCACGAGGCCACCGAGCACCGGGAAACCGATCCAGAAGGCGAGGTCACGCTTCAGCATGAAGTCGGCGGTGAGCAGGCTTCGAGTCCAGGTCAACGAGGCGAGGATCCAGATGATCAACGCCAACCAGACGAGGGGGATCGGCAGTCGCTTGACGACGGTTGCCGGTGCGAGGAGGAAGGCCCCGAAGGTCAACCCGAGGACCGGCACCGAGATCAGGACCGGCAGGGTGGCGATGACCTGGAAGGCGAAGAACGGGCCGGCGATGGCGAACACCGTGGTGAGCGCTCGCCCCCAGGCGCCGAGTTCGGGGGTCAGGGGGTCCGGGATCGGCGTGTATCGGGTCGTCGCCCGTCGGGTGAGTGGTCGGAACGTGATCACTTGTGCTCGACCCGGATTCCGAATCCGCCCGAGATCAACCCGGCACTGCGCAGGAGTTGGGCCAGGGCGTAGCGCAGCTGGGGGTTCTGGCCCCGAGCGCCGCGGACCGCCGGACGGACCAGGGCGGCCGGCAGCCGTTTGGCCCCGCGCCCGATCAGTCGGAGCCGTGTTGCGTCGCCGGTGGTGAAGTTCGTGACGTACTCGGTGTTGCCGAGCCACCAGGCCTGCCGCATCTGGTAGGCGAAGGTGCTGCGTTCCTCGGATTCCTCGCCCCACACGACGCCGTCTGCCGAGTAGGCGGCGGTCAGACCCTGCTGGCGGGCTCGCCGGTAGAACACCATGTCCTCGCCGCCGAGGCGACCCAGGGACGGGTCGAAGCGCACGTCGGGGTGTTCACGGACGAACGCCGAGCTGATCAACGAGTTGTTGGTGGCGCACAGTTCGACGAGTGCGGCGTCGTCGATGTCACCGAACGAACCCAGCTGGGCGAACGGTTCGTCGTCGAGCCAGCGAGGACTGCCGGGGGCGAACCGGAGCTTCATCGGTCCGGTCACGGCGAGAACGCCGCGTCGTTGCTGCACGTCGAGCAGAGCCTGGAGCCACTGGGGTTCGACCACGCAGTCGTCGTCGGTCATGGCCACCCAGTCGGCGAGTTCGGCGGCGGCCTCGAGCCCGATGTTGCGAGCCGTGGAGATGTTGCCCGAGCCACTGTGCCGATAGTGCAGTCCGAGGCCGAATGCGTCGGTCTCGGCCGAGAAGTCGTCGACCACGGTCCGAGCCCGCCCATCGACGTTGTCGTCGACGACCACGACGCCGACCGTGGCCACCCCCGACACCGCCTTGGCGGCGACCTCGAGCGAGTCGAGCAACCGCCGGAGCGGTTCGTTTCGCCGGTAGGTGCACACGTAGACCGCGACCGACGTCGGCGGTCGCCCCGGCCCGATCATGACGATCGACGGACCTTGTGGCCCACCGGGCCATCACGACCGCTGTCGCCCTGGGTCTTGGCCGAACCCGACTCGGTCTTGGCCGCACCGGTCTTGGCCGGCTCCGGTCGGCCATCGGAACCGGACTCGGACTTGACCGCGCCGGCCTTGGCCGGCTCGGACTTGGCCGGCTCGGACTTGGCCGGCTCGGACTTGGCCGGCTCGGACTTGACCGGCTCGGACCTGGCCGGCTCGGACCTGGACGGCTCACGGCGCCCATCAGACCCGGACCTGACCGCACCGGCCTTGGCCGGCTCACGCCGGGCCGGCTCGGGACGCGAACCGCTCGGCCGCCGGGGCACATCGGGGTCGGTCCAGGGCACGACCTCGGTCTCGGCTCCGGCTCCGACCTCGCTGTCGGTTTCGGACTCGGTCTCGGACCGGACCGCGTCGTCCTTGGCGTCGAGCTGCGGCTCGGGCCGCTCCCGACCGGCAGGTTTCGGCTCCCGGGAATCGGTCGACGGAACAGGCTCGTCGTCGGCCGGCGAGCGACCGGCAGCCCGCTCCGGCTCGAACGACGGCTGGGTGATCGGTGCCGCACGTCGCCCGGGCGAGGTCACGACCGGCACCAGCTTCGGGATCGCACCCGGTCCGAGGCGGCGATGGACGTCTTCGAGTCCCTCGATGCGCTGCTTGGACAGCGGAACCGCCAGCACGATCGAGTCGACGAGTTCGGCGACGTGGGCGATGATCGGCGAATTGGGTACCGACCCGACGTCGAAGATCACCACGTCGGCCCGTCGCTGGGCGGTCGCGACCAACGACGCCAGCGATTCGCGCCGGATCGCCGTGTTGGTGCCACGGCCGGCCAGTGCGAGCACCCGCACCGTCGGAATGGGCGTCGAGATGAGTCGCTGTTCGAATTCGGCGGCGACGTCATCGGACTGGCCTCGTGTTGCGATTCGGCGCCCGTCGAGGAACGAACCGCTGATGTAGGGGTTGCGAGGATCGGCGTCGATGACGATGACTTCGTAGCCGTGGGATCCGAAGTGACCGGCCATCGCCAGGGCCAGGGTCGTCGACCCGGCACGGCGCTGGGTGCCGGCGACGGCGACCAGGATGGCGCGATCGAGCGGGGCCATACCCTCGGCCCGCACACAGAGGCCCTCGATCGGGGGCACGAACAGTGACGGGAGTTCACCGAAGACGGTGCGTGGCTGGCTGCCCACCTTGCGGACCCGCGGCACACGCGCCGTGACCGGGCTGCGAAGGATCTCGGCCACGGCCACCGTGTCGAGCACCTTGGTGCTGAACTGGGCCGACAGGAGGGCGATGATGACGCCCAACAGGACACCGAGCACGATGCCGACGGTGCGATACAACCCGACGCTGAGCGGCTCGGGAAGGGTGGGCAGCGGGGCACTCTGGACGATCGACGAGGTGACGGCGCGACCCTGTTCGAATTCGAGATCGTTCCGTAGGGTCTTCAACTGGATGAGCTCGGTCTGGATCTGGTCCTGCAGGACCGAGCCGGCGGGATCGACCAGGCGGGGATCGGGGACCGGCTGGGTTTGTGCCCCCCGGGCCGTCGCCGAGTTGAAGGCATCGAGGAACGGCTTGATCGCAAGCCGGATCTGTTCGTTGACGGCGTCGAGGTCCGCCTGGAGCTGAGCGATCCGGGCATCGAGGTCGACGACCTTCGCCTGTTCGTTGGCGACGAGCTTGGCCTCGGCCTGTTCGAGGTAGACCTCGGCGTAGGCCTGCGCAATGTCCTGGGCCGATTCGGGGGCGTCGGCGACGACCGTGATGATGACGTTGTCGGAATCGGGGACCTGTTCGAAGCTGGTCACCGCGGCCGCCGCGGTCGGGTCAGGCCCCCGCCGACCCGGGCGGCCACGGCCGCGGCCAGGTCTTCGCTGCCGAGAACACCGAGTTCGGTCGCGACGTAGCGTTCGAGCTGGTTGGACTGGAGCACGACGGTGGTGTCCGAGGCCGGCGGCGTGACACCGAGGACCACGCTGGACCGGAAGGTGCTGCCCTCGGCCGGGGCCAGGAAACCGCCCAGGAAGTTGCCCAGTGTGGCCAGGACGACCACGACCCAGAACCGCTTCCTCAGCGCAGAGATGACGAATGAAAGTTCCACGGGTCTCCTGGAGTGGGCCGGCTGGGGTGACCTGATCGACGAAGCTCTTCCGAACCATCGGACGATCGACTCACGACTTGAGCCAGGCTAGCCCTGGTCGGTTGGCCCCGGTCGGTCGCACGACTGGGCATCCCTGCCCGGGGGTCGGCCGGCTCAGCCGTCGAGCGAGGCCAGGATCCCGTAGGCGAACAGGGCCGGGGCATGCGACTGCTGGACGGTGAACTCGTTCATGGCTGCGACGTCGTGGATGTCGAACCACGACCACAGGTAGGGAACATCGAATCCGCCGGGCTCGATCCCGTTGGGCCCGAGGAAGTACTCCTGCATCCACCACAGGTCACCCGAGATCTCGTGGGGCCCGTAGACGGGGGTGCCGGCCCACACCGGGATGGCGCCGCTGTTGACGTCGACGATCAGCGGGTCGGTCACGTTCCGGCGCCCGACCCCGGTCAGCATGACCTGGTTGGGTGGGTTCATCCCGAGCGACACCGACGCCGATCGCAGCGCGACGTCGAGGAATCGCGGTTCGCCCGTGACCTGGTAGGCCCGGAGCAGGGTGTTGAGGTGGGGTGCACCTCCCGGTCCGAGACCCCAGACCAGCGGGATCCGCGGATCCTCGATCGTCCAGCCGAACACGGTGCGGTCGGAGGCGTCGGCAATGGCCGTTGCGGTCCGGCGGAGGCTCTCGATGGCGTTGTCCCGAATCGTGGGGTCGAGGGCGGTGGGGTCGACAGCGGTGGGGTCCATGCGGGCGATCATCCAGGCGGCGTCGCACCAGGTCAGGCCGTAGCACTCGAGCAGATCGACGGGGGCGGCGGCGAAGGGGGCCGTGTCGGCGACGATCTGTGCGAACACGGGATCACCGGTGGCCCGGAAGAAGGCGGTGGCGGCCACGCCCCGCTGTTCGGCCACCTTGTCGGCTTTGTCGTCGGGCACCGGAGCCGCGTCGGCCCAGGTCATGGCTCGCTGGGCCGAGTCGGCGAAATCGGCCGCCCGTTGAGGATCGAACGGCTCGAGCGCCGCGGCCATCTCGGCGGCCACGCCGGCGTAGATGTAGGTCGACCAGGGGTCGGGCGCGAAGGCGTAGACGGCGAGTGTCTCCTGCCATGACACGCTCCCCGGGATCGGATGGCTCAGCGCCTCGACCCCGCCCCGGATTCCGCCGTCTTCGGTTTGCAGCCGGCGGAAGAGGTCGAGTGTCCAGAGCGCCTCGTCGAACAGGTCGGGCACGGCGTCGCCACTCTCGGGAATGCGCAAATCCAGGTTCTGCCAGGTCTCGGGGTCGGCCTCGTAGACGTCGAGGACCGATCGGACATAGGCCAGGTGGTCGATCCGGCGGTCCCAGTCGCCGGCGTCGTAGTGCCCGCCGGTGACGCCCGGTACGACCTCGGTGGTGGCCCCGGCCTCGAGACCGGCAAAGGTCTCGTTGGGGTCGAGGTTGAGACCGTCGAAGCGGGTGTAGGTGCTCTGGTAGACGGTGATGCCGGCCGCTTCGGTGTAGGACTCGGGCCGATCGAACGACGTGTAGGGGGCGCCGAGGGCGATGCCGCTGCGCTGGTGGTACATGGCCCGGGCGATCGTGGTCGCCAGGCGCCTCCAGGTGTCGGTGCCGAAGTGGACCGCGTCGGAGCAGCCGACCTCGTCGACACAGATCCGATGCCAACCCTCGGTGTCGACCTCGGAGAAGTCGAGCGCCCAGGCATCGGACCCGGTGAGGTCACGTCGACCCATCTCCCCGTCGGCCGGAACGGCCCGGCGGGTCCCCTCGCCACTGAACAGCACGGTCCCGTCGGCGCCGACGACGTGGAACACCGGGGACTCGGGGAACTCGGCGCCGCCACCGGCCCCCCGCCAGCTCGACAGCATGGCCATCTTCAGGGGATCGCCGACCGAATGACCGGCCTGGTTGACGTGGACGCTCGGCGACCAGCTGGACTGCTGATCGAAGTCGAGCTCGACCGGGCCCAGGTCGTCACCGGTGGTGACGACCCCGTCGGGGGCGGTGACGACGGCGACCTGACCCGACGAGAGCGACCGTTCGAGGGTGAGGAAGATCTGATGGGACACCGGCATCACGATGTCGCCGCTCGGCGCGTTGCCCGATCCGAGGGGTCGACTGACCCGGTCGACGGCGTTGACGGCGACCGCCTCGCCGTTGATCTCGACGGTCCAGGATCCGGTCGTGAGCCGGTCTTGGTCGAAACGACGGCCGATGACCTCGTCGCCCTCTCCGATACCGCCGCGCACCAGGCGACCGTCGGTCAGCTCGACCACGAGCACACCCGGGGAGGCAACGGCGATCCGCGGTAGGGCGACTCCGTCGGCGTCGACCGGATCGAGCACCACGTCGACACCGATCGGCGTTCGCTCGATCACCGCACCCCCATCGTCGCGGAAGGTGGCGAACAGCGTCTGATACCCGGACGAATCGACAGGGACCTCGGCCCGGGCCGCAGCGGGCACCCAGGCCTCGTCGTCGAGGAACACGTCGGTGCTGATCTGCATGTCGACGGCCCCCGGGGGGACAACGAGGTCGACCTGGATGCGGGGCTGACCCGACGGATCGGACCCGGCGGCCTCGGCCGTCGGTCGTTGGCCGGCGATCGGCTCGGTCGTGTCGTCCTGCTCGGCGACGTCGTCGTCGCTGCGCGTCAGCATCCAGGCGGCCGCTGCGGCGACGATCCCGACCAGGACCACGGCGCCGGCGACCAGCGGCAACGTTCGACGCGAGCTCGATCGTGGCACTTCCGGCCCGGTCCGCTGATCTCTCAAACTCAACTCCCGCTGCACTGACAGGCCCTCGCCACCCGTCCCGAGCATTCGACGGTACCAGGTCGATTCGGTGGGCCCGGGGTCGGGCCATGGGCCCATCGACCCAGTTCCGGCGCCATCCGCATCTTTTCCGCCGCAGTGCGCCATAGTTCGCGACATGAACCTCAACACGCAACGTCAACGCGTTGGCCGGGCGGTCTTGCTGGCTTTGGCGCTCCTCATCCCCCTCGGTGTGTCGTCGGCCGGGGCCGCGCCCGGCGACGGGTCGATTGCCGGAACGGTCATCGATTCCTCGACCGATCCCATCTCGGGCGTGACCGTCCGACTCCTCGACGCCACCGACTGCCCAAGTGGCCGAGACCACGACCAGCGGTTCGGGCACCTACTCCTTCAGCTCCATTGCCGATGGCACCTACACGGTGCGGTTCGATGCCGATGACACCCAGTACGTCGACGCCTTCTTCGGCGGGAATCCGCCGACGACGATCACGATCACCGCGGGCTCGGCATCGACCGGTATCGACGCCACGCTCGCTGCGGCGGGGGTGATCTCGGGCACGGTGAAGAACGCCGGCGGCACCGACATCCAGGCCCCGGTCAACATCTTCGACGCGACCGAGACCCTGGTGCGTTCGACCACCAGCTTCAGCGGTGTGTTCAGCATCGCCGGCCTGCCGGTCGGGACCTACAAGATCCAGACCGGCCGTGACCCGTCGAAGATCTACGCCGAATCCTGGTTCGGTGGCACCTCGTTCGCCACGGCCACCGCGATCACCGTCGCCACGGGCTCCCCGGCCACGCCGGCCATCGTGGTCCCGATCGGTGGCTCACTGACCGGAACGATCAAGACCGCCGGTGGATCCCCCATCGCCGGGGTCGAGGTGACGGTCTACCGAGCAAATGGTGACTTCTTCGACACGGCGACGACTGCCGCCAACGGCGAGTGGACCGTGATCGGCATGATGGCCGACGACTTCCGGATCGACTACGGGTCGGTGGCCAACGCCTCCCCGTCGGCGATCATCGAGCGCAGCTGGTTCGACGGTCAGTCCGGATTCGGCAGCGCCGACGACGTGGCCGTCACCCTCGGCAACGCCACTGCGATGGGCGTGTTCACGGCCACCCTGATCAACCCGGCACCGGTTGCCGTCGCCGATTCCACCTACACCACCACCAAGGCGACGGCACTCACCGTTGCCGCCCCGGGTGTGCTGAGCAATGACACCGGCACCTCGCTGACCGTCACGGCCAACTCGGATCCGGCGGGCGGCACCGCCGCCGTCGCCGCCAACGGCGGGTTCACCTACACCCCCGACGCCAACACGTGTGGCGCCGACACCTTCACCTACACCCTCAGCGACGGCGTCACCACGACCACCGGCACGGTGACGGTCACGGTGACGTGTCCCGATCCGCCGTTCACCGGCACGATCGCCCAGGCGAGCACCATCGAGGAGATCATTGCGGCCTCGGACTACCGCACCTCCGACGGCGACATCCTGCGGTTGTACCGGGCGTTCTTCGAACGTGACGCCGATGTCGAGGGCGCCAAGTACTGGATCGCCGTCGCTCGGGCCGGAGCCAACTTCGACGACCTGGCCTACGGCTTCGCCAATTCGACCGAGTTCACCGCCGGGGGCCCGGCCTTGACGAACCTCGACTACGTGCGACTGCTCTACCGCAACATGCTCGGTCGTGAGGGCGAGCAGGCAGGCGTCGACTACTGGGTCGGCCTGATGAACAGCGGCAATCTGTCGCAGCCCGGTGTGGTGCGCTGGATCGCCGCCAACAACGAGTTCATCAACCGCTACCCGTATCTGCCGACCACCTGAGCTCTGCTCGGCCTCGGCGTCTCGCCCCTCAGAACTGGAAGTAGATGAAGGGCGAGGCGCCGAGCGGCCGCAGGGCGAGCACGACGACCACGACGACGCCGAGCGCGAGCGAGTACTGGGTGTCGGTGAGGGCGGCCACCCGGCCGACGAGGACCTGCCGGTAGGCGGCCAGGTGCAGCACGACGGCCGCCACCAGGTAGACGGCCACCCAGCGGGTGATCTGGAGCGCTCCGTTGCCCGAGCCGACGAGTTCTTCGAGCACGGTGGCGGCGTCGCCGAAGGTGGGCGCCCGGAAGAACACCCAGGCCAGACACACGAAGAGGAAGGTGGCCAGGGTCGAGCTGACGCGGATGGCGATCGTTCGGGGTGCGGTCGGTGACGGGTCGGTCACCGACCCTCTCGGTTGGGCCAGGATCGCCTTGGCCCGCCGCTGCGACCAGGCTCGGTGTGCCGCCAGTGCCGTTCCGTGCAGGGCCCCCCAGGCCACGAACGTCCAGGCCGCCCCGTGCCAGAGCCCGCCGAGCACCATGGTGAGCAGCAGGTTCCGGTAGGTGATGCGCACACCCCGGCGGTTGCCGCCGAGCGAGATGTACAGGTAGTCACGGAGCCACGACGACAGGCTGATGTGCCAGCGTCGCCAGAAGTCGTCGATGGTGCTCGCCAGGTAGGGGAACCGGAAGTTCTCGCCGAGCGAGAAGCCGAGCATGGCCGCGGTGGCGATGGCCATGTCGGAGTAGCCGGAGAAATCGCAGTAGATCTGGGCGGCGTAGCCGAAGACCGCCAGCACGACCGAGAACCAGTCGTAGGCCCGGGGATCGGAGAACACGAGGTCGACCTGGGGCCCCAACGTGTCGGCGAGGACCGCCTTCTTGAAGAACCCGACGACGAAAGAGGGTGATCGCCGGCCGCCACGCCACCTGGGCCAGGCGGTGGCTCACGTCGAGCTGGGGAAGGAAGTCGGCGGCCCGCACGATCGGTCCGGCGACCAGCTGGGGGAAGAAGGCGACGAACACGGCCAGGTCGAGCAGGCTCTTGCGCCGTTCGAGGGTGCCCCGGTAGACGTCGATCGTGTAGCTCAGGGTCTGGAACGTGAAGAACGAGATCCCGACCGGAAGGGTCACGTTGAGGGTGACGTTCGATGCGGTTCCGCCGAGGGACTCGACCAGCGAGGCGAACGAGTCGGCGAAGAAGCCGACGTACTTGAAGTAGCCGAGCATGCCGAGGTTGGCGCCCAGGCTGACCAGCAACCACCGCCGCCGGACCGGCGTCGAATCCGAGCCGGCGATGCGGCCGGCGACCACATGATCGACCAGCGTCGAGATGATGATGAGGGTGAGGAACCGTGGGTCCCAGGCCCCATAGAAGATGTACGACGCGATCAGGAGCAGCCACTTGCGGGGCTGGTTCGACCGGATGACGAACCAATAGAGGACGATGACGGCGGCGAAGAAGAATCCGAAGACGGGTTGGGTGAACAGCACGATCAGTTCCCCAGTTCACGTTCGACGATGGGGCACAGCTGCTGGGCCAAGCGCCGTCGACACCCGGTCGCCGCCGAGTTGGGACAGGTGCCAGTAGTCGATGAAGAACGCCGGATCGTCGTAGTCGCCGACGAGGTCGCGATCGACGAGGTTGATGAACGGAGCGGTCCGGCCCCGTTCCTGCCAGGCGGACTGGACGGCGCGGATCGTTCCTTCGTCGTAGTACGACGGGATGAAGACCTCGACACCGGTCGATTCGTCGGGGATCTCGGCCATCAGCGCATCGAGGGTGGCGATCCACTTGTCGATCCGCTCGGGGTCGGGGGATTCGACGGCCCAGCGCTGCTCCCAGCCACCGTTTTCGAGTTCGGGAGCCAGCGTGGCGAAGAGGTTGGCCAGGCCCTCGTCGCCGACTTCGTCGTAGAACTCCGACCAGGGCTGGAAACCCCGGTCGATCGACACCAGATCGGCCTCGTCCTCGAGCGCCGGCTGCTTGAAGATGTGCTGGGGAACGGCGCCGACCGGGATCTGGTTGACCAGGAAGCCGGCGGCGGTGTCGGCCAGTTCGAGCGGGTCGGTGCCGAAGTCCTCGGCCGGCAGGTTGGCCTTGTACTCGAGGTACTTGGCGAAGTCCTGGGCCGTCATGTGGACCCGTTGACGCACGCTGAAGTCCTTGAGCAGCCCGGCCAGGAGCGGCAGGGCGTCGACGACGACCACGATCTCGGGAGTGCCGCCGGGGGCCCGCTCCAGCTCGCCCATGACCTGGTCGTATTCCATCTTCGACATGGCGACCGAGCCGAGGTTGTAGACCGAGGCCGGGCAGCCCAACCGGTCGAGTTCGTCGCCGATCAGGATCGGATCGAGGCCCCGGAAGGCGCGGCTGTCGCCGACGAGCACCACCTCGTAGTGCTCGTCGGTGGTCCGGAGGTGGTCGATCTTGGCCGTCAGCGTCGGGTGCCACACGAAGTCGGGGTCGGGCGGGATCGCCATCCGGATGGCGAACGAAGCCAGGAGGAACGATGCGACGAACAGGGCCGTGAGCCGCACCGGTTTCGCGCCAGTTCGGTCTCGGCGGCGGCGTGCGCGACGATGTCGGGTTCGACGGGAATGGTGTCGGTCATGGGCGGACCTCGGATGGCGTGACGGGCTTCGTGGCGGCTCTAGCCTGACGGCCATGGTCGATGAAGCGCAGCTGGCGATGAGCGGAACCACGAACCTGAATCCCCGCGGGATGGGCCTGGTCGAGCTGATGCGCGAAGACCTGGCCACCCACGGCGGCGACTGGTTCAGTCCGGGGTTCCGGGCGTTGGCGGTCCACCGGTTCGGCAACTGGCGGATGGATGTCGAGCCCCGTGTGTTGCGGGCACCACTCAGTGTGGTCTACCGGTTCCTGTTCCGCCGGATCCGGCGCAGTTACGGCATCGAGATCGACTATTCCACCCAGATCGGGCGTCGGGTCTCGATCGATCATCAGTCGGGCATCGTCGTCAACGGCTACTGCCGGATCGGTGACGACTGCCGGATCAGGCAGAACGTGACGATGGGGGTCCGGCGGGTCAACATCGGCGACTGCCCGACGCTCGAGCGCAATGTCGATGTCGGGGCCGGTGCGGTGATCCTCGGTGCGGTGACGATCGGCGAGAACGCGATCATCGGCGCCAACGCCGTCGTCCTGCAGGACGTGCCGGCCGGTGGCCTCGCCGTCGGTGTGCCGGCCACGATCAAGCTTCGCCCCTGACGCCGTCATCGATCGATTCGCTCCCGGAAGAGCGCCTCGGTGCGCTCGAACGATCGGGCGGCGCCATGCTCGGCGGCGACCGCGGCCCGGGCCCGCTCGACCAGGGCCGCACGGCCGGCGGTGTCACTCGCTGCCCGCGTGATGGCGTCGGCCAGCAGGTCGGGTCGGCCGGGGGTGACGACGTATCCGGTGTCGCCGTCTCGCACCAGTTCCGGGATCCCCATGACCGACGTGGTCACCACGGGAAGTCCGACGGCCATGGCTTCCATGATCGACACCGGGATGCCCTCGGCGAAGCTCGGGAGACAGAACAGATCGGCCCGGGAGAGTTCGTCCAGCACGTCGGCCGGTGCCATCGGGCCACGGAAGTCGACCAGGTCGACGATGCCGAGTTCGGCGGCCCGGCGTTCCAGGTCGGCCCGCAACGGGCCGTCGCCGATGACGACGAGTTCGGGGGAGCAGCCACGGGATCGGAGTTGGGCAACGGCTTCGAGCAGGACACTCTGACCCTTCTCCGACGACAGCCGACCGACGGTGACGATGCGACCCGGGACCCGGTCGGTGGGGTCGGCGACCGTGAACCGGTCGAGGTCGATCCCGACCTTGATCACGACGACCTTGTCCCACTGGTCGGGTGGGAGTTGGCGCAGGATCTGGGCCCGGATGAAGTCCGACACGGCGATCACGAACTCGGCTTCGGGGACCTTGGCGGCCAGACCGATGGCCGGTTCGTCGGTGAAGTCGGTGTAGCCGTGCACGATGAAGCTGAAGCCGATCGGTTGGGGCAGGCCTCCCGACAGGCGGGCAGCCAGCATGGCGATCGTGGCGGTGGACCCACCGAACTGGGCGTGGACGTGGGTGATGCCCCGCCGGCGGCAGGCGGCCCACAGCACGGTGGCCTCGAGCAGGTGGACGAGCCGCAGGGTGATGGCTCCGAGATCGAGGCGCCCGTGACCGAACGAGCCGATGACCTCACGCAGGAACGGGCCGGGGGCGACCCGCAGTGCGGTGAGGACCGCCGCCGGGACCCGTCGGGCCGGGCTGGCCTTCAGATAGGTCGTGCGGTCGCGTTCGGCACGGTCGGTGTCGGAGCGCAGGTCGTCGGTGCTCGGGGTGTTCATGGCGAACACGTCGACCGATCGCCCCAGCCGGCGCAGGGCGTCGACCTCGTTGCGCACGAAGGTCTGGGACAGGTTGGGGAAATGCGTCGTCACGTAGGCGATGGGTGCCTGATTGTCGAAGCGTTCCATGCAGGTCCTCGGGTCCGCCGGCAATTGTGGGCCTATCGGCGTCGAGGTGCGGTTCATGAATGGTGGGCGAAAGCACTCACCTTTGGCGCTGGTGGCCGATGGTAACAATGAAGGGCCCGCACGATGGACGGGCGCGACCCGGAGGTGGCATGCAACACGACGAGCGAACGGTCCTGGTGACCGGGGGTACGGGGTTCATCGGGAGCCATCAGGTGGTGGCCCTGATCGAGTCCGGCCACGAGGTGGTGGTGGTCGACGACGGATCGAACAGTCACGGCGAGCCGGTGATCGATCGGATCGAGGCGATCACCGGGGTGCGCCCCGTGTTCGTGCGGCTCGACGTTCGCCGGACCCAGGAACTCGAGGACGTGATCACCGCCCACTCGGTCGGGGCCGTCATGCATTTCGCGGCCCGCAAACACGTGCCCGAATCGGTGGCGAAGCCGATCGAGTACTTCCGGGTGAACGTCGACGGCCTGGGCAGTGTGGTCGAGGCGGCCCACGGCGCCGGCGTGCGGAAGTTGGTGTTCAGTTCGTCCGGTTCGGTCTACGGCGACGCCGACGAGCTCCCGATCCCCGAATCGGCCCCTCATCGACCGACCAACCCGTATTCGCTGACCAAGTCGATCGGCGAGCAGATGCTGCAGGCCCTGTGCCAGGCCGAACCCGACTGGCGGGTCGTCGCCCTGCGCTACTTCAACCCGGCCGGTGCCCATCCGTCGGGTCTGATCGGCGAGGACCCCACCGGTCTGCTGTCCAACCTGCTGCCGGTCCTCATGCACGCGGCGGCGGGCAACCTCGACGGCATCAAGATCTGGGGCGACGACTACCCCACCCACGACGGCACCGGCGTTCGCGACTACATCCACGTCGTCGACGTGGCCGAGGCCCACGTGCGGGCGCTCGGCCTGCTGGCCGACCGGACCGGGTTCGAGGCGATCAACATCGGACGGGGCGAGGGGGTGTCGGTGCGCGACCTCCACGCCGCCGCCCAGCAGGCGACCGGTGTCGCCATTCCCGCCGAAGTCCTGCCCCGCCGCCCCGGAGACGTGGCTGCCCTCTACGGCGACACGACCCTGGCGTCGGAACGGCTCGGTCTGACGCAATACCGTGACGCCCTGGCGATCTGCACCGACGCCTGGCGTTGGCAGAGCCGGAACCCGATGGGATACGTGGCGACGACGTGCGCCTGACGGGAACGTTCAAGGTGTGACGGCGGCTGCCGACCGTGCACCCGACCGAAGACTTCGAGGAGTTCGAGTAGATGGCATCGATTGCAGTGATTGGGACGGGGTATGTCGGTTTGACGACGGGTGCGTGTTTTGCGCATCTGGGTCATGACGTGGTGTGTGCCGATATCGATGTGGCCAAGGTGGAGCGGTTGTGTCGGGGGGAGATCCCGATCGTCGAGGCGGGTCTGGAACGTCTGGTGCAGGAGGGTCTGCGGGCCGGGAATCTGTCGTTCGTGGTCGGCGCGGCCGAGGCATCCAAGAACGCCGAGTTCCACTACCTGTGTGTGCCGACCCCGCAAGGCGACGACGGGTCGGCCGACCTGTCCTACCTCCAGGCCGCAGCGGCCCAGATCACCGACGTCCTCCCCTCCCGCTCGGTCGTGGTCAACAAGTCGACCGTCCCGGTGGGTTCGACCGAGGTCGTGGCCCGGGTCCTGGGCCGTAACGACGTTGCCGTGGTGTCCAACCCCGAATTCCTTCGCGAAGGGACTGCGGTCGATGACTTCTTGAATCCGGACCGGGTGGTGATCGGTTCGGCCGATCAGGAGGCCGCGATCCGGGTGGCCGGTTTGTACAGCAAGGTGCGGGCGCCGGTGATGGTGACCGATCCGGTGTCGGCCGAGACGATCAAGTACGCGTCGAACGCGTTCCTGGCGTCGAAGTTGTCGTTCGTGAACGCCATCGCCAATCTGTGCGAGGCGGTCGGGGCCGACGTCAACGATGTGGTGTTGGGGATGGGCTATGACCATCGGATCGGCAAGGAGTTCCTCAAACCGGGGCCCGGTTGGGGTGGTTCGTGTTTCCCGAAGGACACCATCGCCATGGTCCGCATCGCCGAGGATGCCGGGTATGACTTCACGTTCCTGCGTGAAGTGCTCCGGGTCAACGACGAACAATTCGACCGGACCGCCACCAAGGTCCTCGACGCTCTCACCCTGGCCTCCCCCACCGGCGACGTATCCGCCGCCACCATCGGCGTCTGGGGTCTGACCTTCAAAGCCGGCACCGACGACCTACGGATGTCGCCGGCGATCGAAGTCCTCACCCGCGTCCACGCCGCCGGCGTCAAGATCAAGGCCTACGACCCTGCCGTGCACGACACCGCTCGACGAGCTGCCCGAGGTGCAGGTGATGACCGACCCCTATGACGCGATCGATGGGGTGGATGTGTTGGTGGTGATGACCGAGTGGGACATGTTCCGCTGGTTGGATTTCGATCAGGTCAAGGAACGTATGGCCGGTTCGTGTGTGATCGACGGCCGGAACCTGCTGGACCGGCACCAGTTGTTGCGTCGTGGGTTCACCTACCGCGGTATCGGACGCTATGATGGCTCGTGTCGTGGTGACCGGTGGTGCCGGGTTCCTGGGGTCGCATCTGTGTGAACGCCTGATCGACCGGGGCGACGAGGTGGTGTGTCTGGACAATCTGGTCACGGGCCGGATGGTCAACATCGAGCACCTGTTCGGTCATGACCGGTTCCGGTTCGTCAACCATGACGTGTCGAACCACATCTGGGTCCCGGGCGAGGTCGACGCCATCATGCATCTCGCCTCACCGGCGTCCCCGGTCGATTTCGGTCACATCCCGATCCAGATCCTCAAGGTCGGCAGCCTGGGTACCCACAACTGTTTGGGTCTGGCCCGGGCCAAGGGGGCGGTGTTCCATCTGAACTCCACCAGCGAGGTCTACGGCGACCCGCTGGTGCATCCCCAACCCGAAACCTATTGGGGCAACGTGAACCCGATCGGTCCCCGGTCGATGTACGACGAGGCGAAACGGTTCGCCGAGGCCATGACCATGGCCTATCACCGTCATCACGGGATCGATGTGCGGATCGTGCGCACGTTCAACACCTACGGGCCCCGGATGCGGCCCGAGGACGGCCGGGTGGTGTCGTCGTTCATCATCCAGGCCCTGCGCGACGAGCCGATCTCGATCAACGGGGACGGTACCCAGACCCGGAGTTTCTGTTACGTCGACGACCAGATCGAGGGCCAGATCCGGCTGCTGGACTCGGGCTATCAGCTACCGGTCAACATCGGCAACGGCACCGAGTTCACCATTCGGGAACTGGCCGAACTGGTGATCGAGGTCACCAACTCCCGCAGTGAACTGTCGTTCGGGCCGATCCCGGTCGACGACCCCAAACAACGCAAACCCGACCTCACCGTGGCCCGACGAGAACTCGACTGGGAAGCCACCATCCCCCTCCGCCACGGCATCCAGAAAACCGCCGAACACTTCACCCACGTCCTCGACCTCTAGGCGAGGGTCAGCGGCCGAACAGCCTCAGCAGTCGCTCGGCGAAGGTGAGCTTCCGGGGTGTCGGGTGTCTGAGCGGGGACCGACGAAGCCGGAGGCGGCAGGTAGAGGCGCTCGGTGGCTCGTCGACGAGGTTCGAACAGTGCTGCGGCCAGCTCGGCGGCGCGAGCTTGCGAGAGGCCTCCGGGTAGTGGTCCGAACAGGGCCGCTCGCAGCTGCTCGGCCTGCGCCGTTCGACGGGCTTCCCCCGAATGCAGCACCGATCCGGATGGTCCGGCCGGGGTCGTCGCTTGGTCGTGTTCGGAGTTCATGGTGTCCTCGATCGCTGCCGATGTATCACCGTACGACCAGGTCCGGCTCGGCACCAGGCTCGGGCATCGGGCGGCCGATGTGCCGGACCCAACAGTCGGCCTCGGCGAACGGATGGCACGTTCGGGCTCGTCGACTGTGGCTCGACGTGCGAGGAGACGGGTCGATCACATCGAAGGCTGACCCGACCACGCCACGTGATCGAATCGTCCTCGTGGTTGGAGGAGTCGGCGACGGTCGCCCGGTTGCCGAGGTCCTGGGACAGGAAGTTCTGCCGTCGAGTCATGCTCCGCCTCTGCCACGGTTCACCTTGCTGGTTCGACCACTCTAGGTGACGAACGGGGGCGCCTCAAGGGCAATGGACCTCACGGCCGACAGCGACGGCAGCGGTGTCAGCGACGACGGAAGTACCGGCGGCGTCCGCTGGGGTTGCCGAGGGAGGTCGTGGATCGGAGCGGAGTCCGCTCGCCGGGTCGGGCCCGGATCACCCGTTGTGGTCGAACTGGATCTCGTCGTGGTCCTCGTCGGCGCCGGCCTGAGTTGAGTCGGTGGTGATTCCGTCGTCGGTCAGGTCGATGATCTGGTCGTTCGACGGGTCGGATGATTTGTCCATGAGTCGCCTCTCGTCGCCCTCGGGTGCCGCTCTCGGTGCCTGCGGCCAACCGAGAAGTCGCCGAGTGTAGGGCATCGACGGCTCGGTGGCCGAACACGACGAGAAACGACTCCGGCCGCGCCTGGCTCGAAGCGACCGGGCTCGATTCGTTCGGG
Organism: uncultured Acidimicrobiales bacterium; assembly: GCA_963700755.1. Lineage (GTDB taxonomy): Bacteria > Actinomycetota > Acidimicrobiia > Acidimicrobiales > SZUA-35 > JBBQUN01. Next base: position 60,497 of record CAVOYW010000007.1, on the reverse strand, counting down.
TCTCGGGCACCTCGGCTGGGTCTGGGTTGGCTGGGTCAGGGTTTGGCCAGGGCGGGCCACAGGCCGAGGGTTTCGAGCCTGGTCTTGTGGCGGTGGCATGGTCGGCACAGCGCTTCGGCGTTGTTCGGTGTGGTCGGGCCGTTGTCGGTGTGTCGGATCGTGTGGTCGATCTGGCACCGGTGGGCGGGGGTGTCGCATCCGGGGCCGGCGCAGTGCCGGTTGCGCAGGATGATCCCCAGCCGCTGGTTGCCGGTGAAGAGCCGTTTGGCCCGGCTGGCGGTGAAGTCGTTGGTGGTGGTGTCGAACACGAAGGTGCGGACCTTGCCGGCCAGGGCGTAGTCGAACGCATCGGACGGGCACAGGGGCACCCCGTTGACGGTGTGACAGCGCCGGGTGGCGGCCCGTTCGGTGGCCCGGGACGTGTCTCGGGGCTGCGCCGCTTCACCGGCGGCCTGGGCGTCTCGGCGGGCTGCTTCTTCTTCGAAGGTCTCGGCGTCGATCACCACGGCCAGGGTGGTGTCGAGACCGGGGTCGACGTGGGCGCCGCCGGTGCGGATGGCCATGATCAACGCATCGTGCATGCGTTGTGAGTCGGTGCGCCCAAGATCGGACGGAAGCGCTGCGTCGCCGTGTTCGGCCCGGGCCGCCGCCCAGTCGTCGTCGAAGAGCCGCTGGGCGATCTGGTCGATCAGTGGTTCGATCTGGCCCCATTCGGCGGTGGTGGTGTCGATCTGCAGCATCACCTGGTGCCCGACCCCGACCGAGACGGCGAAGCCCGCGGCTGGCGTGGGCCTTGGCCGCGGCGTCGTTGGGATCGATCGGGTCGACCAGTTCTTCCCAGGCCGCCATGAGGCCCCAGAACTCGGCCCACTGCCGGGTGGTCCACGACAGCAGGGTCGACCAGTCCCGCAGCAGCGCCTCGCGCAGTTCGGTGCGGCGCCAGATCTGCAGGAACCGGCGCACGTGGGAGTCGTTGACCCGGCCCTGCCGGTAGCGATCGCCCAGTTCGGGCAGGTGCTCGTTCAACAACAGCGCCCGCTCGACCGACCCGCCGCCGAACGCCGGGAGTCGTGGGTCTCGAACGACAACCACGTGCCCGTCGACCGGAACGCCGTGTTGCGCACACAGCGCCGCTGTTCCATCTCGGCCAGCAACGACCAGGCCATCGCCTGCTGCCGCTGGGCTTCACGCTGGGTCTCGAGCATCAACTTCGACAGCACGGCCGTTGGCACCGTCGAAGGATCGAACTCGTCACCCGAGTGGGTCGCCGAAGCGATCCTGTTCCTCGCCTTGATCTTCCGCCATGGGGATCATGGTAGCGAACGCATGTTCGATAGTCAACAGTACATCGAAAAGTTTAGACAGATTCGAAGGACTCCATCCTCAGTACAGATCAGGGGCTCGCACTCACGACTCCGGCCCACTCGGTGACGGCGGAGCACGGGGTCAAGCTCGGTCCGGCGTGCGGCCGGCCAGGTTGTCAGCGGCGCGACGCCTAGAGCTCGGCGCACAACGAGTTCGTCGTGGCCTCTCGTCTCGATCGGCACCGACCGCAGGCGACACCGTCCGAACCGATGACCGTGCGGTCGAGGGGGATCGCTCGTTCGAGAAGGAAGCCGGTTCACGCCACGGTCAGATCGATGTCGAACTGCCGGGGCGGTCGTCGTCGGAGCCACGCACCGTGAAGCCGGAACGACACTCGGGGCGAAGCGAGATGTTGCCCAAACCCAGATCGAGGCTCAAAAGGGAACCAGCAGCGGCCGGAAGCGAAGAAGCGTGCCCGGGGCGGGCACCCTGCCGATCCAGCCGAGCCGGCCGTTGCCCAAGACCGGGTGAGACGTGTCGATCCGCCGATATCGACCGGTGAGCACCAAGACACCCCGGCCGGGACCAGCAACCAGCCCAACGCGATCACGACCACGGAAGCAACGGCGATGTCGACCGCGTGCCAAACACGACACGTGGACCGGTCGACGCCGGTCTCGGGCGGGCGCGGTCAGGTGGATGACGACGCGGGCCTGGTTCGCTCGGCTGGACGATCATGGGCTTGCTTCACGTGAACGGAACCTTCCGCCCGCGACACTACCGTCGGAGTGCAGCGACGACGCCCCTGAGGATACCCTCGGTCAACGGCACCCATTGGGTGCCATCTGCGACAATCGGTCGGTGGACGACATCATCGAGTACCGGCGAGCAGCCGACGACGAATTCGAGGCGGTCGTCGCGTGCTGTGCGTCGGCACTCGGCTGGACACCGGGCGACCCGAACGCCGACTTCTTCCGCTGGAAGCACCGAGACAACGTCTTCGGTCCCTCGCCGATCTGGGTTGCGGTCGATCGAGGCGAGATCGTCGGTGTACGCGCGTTGATGCGTTGGCAGTTCCGGCGTGCGGGCGAGACTCTCGAGATGGTCCGAGCCGTCGACACGGCCACGGCACCATCGCATCAGGGCAAGGGGATCTTCACCCGGCTCGACGATGGCCGCCGTCGATGCACTCACCGACGAGGGCGTCGACGCCATCTTCAACACGCCCAACGATCAGTCACGGCCCGGCTACCTCAAGATGGGGTGGACGGACCTCGGACGAGCCCCGATCGCCGTCCGGCCGACGAGCCCACTGGTGCTCCCGTCGCTCCTCCGCAGCCGAGTGGCCGCCGGCAAGTGGGGCGAGCCGGTGACCGTCGGGTCCGACGGCCCCGATCTGGCCGCGCTGGCGGCCTCGTGGCTCGCCCCCGACGGCTGGCACACCCCCGTCTCTGCGGACTACCTGGCCTGGCGCTACGGCTTCGGTCCGTTGGGGTACCGGTTCACCGACGATGCCGTGATCAGAGTCCGCACACGTGGCCTCCGTCCGCGAACTGTCGATCTGTGACGTCTTCTCGCCGTCGCTCCGGGTCGGCGGTCTGTTGCGCCAGGCGGGAGCCGACGTGGCCATCGTCGCCGGCCTGGGCCCGAGGGACGGGTTCATGCCCGCTCCCCCGCTCGGCCCACGCCTGACGTGGCGGACATTGGCCAACGCCGTGTCCCCCACGCTCGACGATCTCGACCTCAGCCTCGGGACCCTCGAGTTGTTCTGAGCGGCGCGCGGCTACGACAACGCGATCAGCGGTCTCGCACACGACGGATGAGGTATCGGACCTGAACCAGATCGATCCCCGACCATGAACCCTCGAATAGCTGGCGTCGAGCTGGAGGTAGCCGACGAGGTAGGCAACGGTGCTACGAGGCCTCATCGCTGACAGGAACGCCAACTCCTCGGCCACGGGCCGCCGCTTCTCCCCCAGGTAGGCGAAATCAACGAGACGACGACGCAGAGACCAGCGACGCTCGGTTCGAAACACCCGCCACCGCTCAGGTATCACCCAGTCCACGTACGCGATACGCCGCCTCCAACGCACCGAGAACGAGACCGTCCAGACCGAAGGACCGTGCACGCTCGAGTACATCGGCCGGGCTGACCGGACCGCCCTCGGCCATGACCAGGACATCCGTGGTGCTACTCAGTCGCCGGTAGGATCCGTGGGACGCAACCATGTGTACGGCAGCGTGGATCATACGGTCGGTGTCCGACAGCGCCCGAAAGGTGACCCCGCCCACCGAGAACGCAACGGTCTCGGCGAAGAGCGCTTCCGTCTGGACCGACCTGCCGATCACCCTCGACCCGAGATGCTGATGAAGATCGATCGCGCCACCACCGGGGTGGCGGAAGGGCGGAGTATCCGCGAACTCGAGATTCGGCGCGGCACGGCTGATGACTGCGACCAGCTGATGGGCCTCCAGCGCCGCGATGGCCCGCGTGAAGTCGTCCGGTCTGACGAGCAGGTCGAGGTCGCCGAACTGCCGCAATTCGGGGCTCCGGTAGTCGAGGTGGCAGGTGGCCATGCCTTTCAGCACCAAGAAATCGATGTGGGCGTCGGAAAACACATCCCCGCATTGCAGAAGCAGTAACTCAAGACGGACAGCGTTCGCCATCACGCCGAATTCGAGTTTCGCCGAAGCTCAGCAGCAGTCGGCGCCCCGACCGTAGCCGGTACGCCGGTCGATTCGAGGGCTGCCGCAAACCGGACGATCGAGGGAACCGTTCGGTCCCTTCGAGCTGATCGGACCCATTTGGGCCAGTCGCGTGGCGGTTCGGCACCGACGTGGGCGCCCAAAGCGACCCTGAGCGTCTCGCGCCGATACCGAACCCGCTCCACGTCATCGCTCATCGACGAAGCCGTTTCGGACCAGCGCCGAGAGCCACTCAGCGGTCGCCGACGCAATCCGTGCATGGGGAATCTCCGGGTGGGACGCCAAATCCGTTCCACGATCTCCGATTCGGTCGACCAGGATTCAAGGGCCTCGAAGAACCTGGGCGGCCGATGGCGGGAGGTCGAGTGGTTGGCCATCGCTCTTGATCACGACGAGGCTGCCGTCGAGGAGGTGACGCTTCGGCGAGTCGACCCTCCGGAACATGGTGGGTCCACCGTGAGATTTGCTCATTCCGGATCGACCGGTCACCGTCCTGGGAGACATTGCCTTGTTCCAGCGGGAAGATTCCTTGGTTGCCGACGCCCCGCTAGTGTAGGGTTTGCCGGCACGGGGTGTGCGATGGCGAGTTGGTGTCCCGTTCAGCGGAGATCAATTGGCGGAGGTTGTGAAATGTCGGAAGCGGAACCGAATTCGAGTGGGAGCCGTTCGCGGTCGGTGATGAACCGCCGGACTGCCTTGAAGGCAGGTGTTGCCGCAGGCGTTGGCGCGGCGGCGTTTGCCGGCCCCCAGGTCGGGATTTTCGGGGCTGCGCCGGCGTATGCGGGCACGTGCAGCCCCGGCGAGCTCACAAGCGATTCCGACACGAACAACACGAATGCGAGCTGTGGGGATTATCTGTCCTACCAGTATCACCCGTTCAACGTCGCCGGTGTTGGCACGTTCAATGCGCCGACGAATGCTGCTGGGGTCAATCTGACACCATTCGCGTGCTCGGACGTCGGCGTCTACATGAAGGCACCGACGATCCCCGCTGGAACGGCATGCCAGTTGACGATCACCGCCGGCGGGCTCCCCGCACTCGGTCCGGTGGCCCTGACCTCTGGCGCAATCTATGGCCCGCTGCCGGCGCTGCTGAAGACCAGCGCCGGGGGTTCGTATCCGTCGAACTCCCAAGTCACCATCACGGTCGAGTGCAGCACGGATCCGGCCGACTGTTTCTGAGCAACGCTGAGAGGCGGCCCTTCAGGCGTCGCCAGCCAGGGCACGGGCGACGGCGAGCCTGAAGCGCCTCGATCCCGAGCGAGCCTGACCGGCCACTCTGGCGGCCGCGAGGGCGCGTGACGTCGCCCCATGCGGGCCGAAATCGACGTTGATCGCGGTCACTCGATGGTTCACGTCGTCGAGACGGACATGACCAGGTACGTCCGCGAACCGAGGGAGATCCGTCATCGCGTCCGCGACCGGCAGCAGGCGGAGTGACTCATGGTGAACATCGACGAAGGGAGAATCGACCACGCCCTCTCCCATGGAGGCCAACTTCCGTTCGATCGGTACGACCGGCGCCCAGGGCCCGTATAGGCGGGCATTTCCCGTCGGACCCACGATCGCCCGGAGCTTGAACCGGACTGCATGCTCGCCCGGGGGAACAGCCACGTACCCGGCGAGGTGGCTCATCAACACAGCGACGCAATCGAGCTTCGATCTCGCTCGTCCGAGTATCTCTCCCGATCTGGATCTCACGACCCAGAGTCCACGCTGGGAGCGGGGCGCGATGATCCGGAACCCGAGAAAGGCGTCGGTGTCCACCAGATAGCGGTCCAGTGAGGAGCGCAGGAGTTCCAGCACCGATTCGTCGTCGCTGGCAATGCGGAAGTGATCGTCGCCGAGCGACAAACTGATCGAACTCACCCCGACGAGGCGAGAGTCCTTCTCCATTCACCAGTCCGGCGGATCGACGATCGAGAATGGAAGTGCAGTGTCGGCGCCGGCGGAACGGGTAGCGACATCGAGCGCTCCCCATCCTCCAGGAGCCGCAGGACGGCGGTCAGGTGCGCATCGACCAAATCGAGCCCGATGCCGACTTCTTCCGAGATCTCCTGCCGAAGCTGCCCGACATCGGCAAGGCCGTCGAAGACCGACGCCAGCAAGTTGGAGATCGGGTCGAGGTACACCGGGGCGGCCGCCACGGCGACCAGATCACACTCTCGTTGCCGAATGACTGGGTGACGAGGTCAGGCACCAAGCGAGGCACGAACGCATGATCAAGCGTGCGATGCTCGTCGTCGAACCATCCGTACACCGGGAGGAGGCATCACCGAGGCCCCTCGAGCATGCACTCCTGGAGCAGCGCGTCGACGATGTGCTCGGGAAGGGGCTCAGCAGACGCTTCTCCAAGCCAGAGCGATCGCCACATTGCACTTGCCTCTTCGTTCAAGGCGACCATCCTGTTTGCCGTTGGATCGTGATGACGACCTCCGGACCGATCTCGATCCAACTGGCTGATGCAGACATTCTCATCTCTCCGCTGACACGGCGGAGGTCGCCGGCATGCTCGGCCCCCATGTGAACTGCCGGGGCTGGGGCACCGTCTTCGAGCAACGCCGACAGGAGCTCGACGGTCGCGGCGGGGTGGCCCACCGATACCTCGAAGCTTGGCACCGATGACGTCAAACCCGCCAGGCTGACCAGTCCGCTCTTGCCGAACCTTGCGAAATCCATCGTGTGCGTCAGAAGTCGAACGGTTGCATTCGCGGCCGATACCGGTCGAGCGGTCGGCTCTGGATCCACCGTCGCCCGGTCTTGGCGAACGAGAAAGGCAATCATCGACGGCGACACCACGCGGTGCACCCGAGCATGGAGCGAGCTCGGTGGGATGTGCCACTTCTTCGACTTTTCGGCCCCCGACAACCGAGCCACGACCGAGCCGAGTTCTGGAAAGAAGACCTTTGCTCCTTCGCGCACGGTGATCGGCTTGGGAAACGAGCGAACGAGCGGGTGCGTGCTGGCGACTGACCGACACCATCTCATCGGTCAGGTATCCCCACCCTGCCAGCAGGGCTGCCGTGCAAAGCGTCGACTTGCCGGTTCCGCTCTCTGCAGCCAGCAACACCCCCTTGCCGCCGAGTTCCAGTCCGGCACAGTGGAGATGCAGACGATCGGGCTCACTGTCGAGCGCTGCTCGATTCACCAGCCGCACGAGTTCGCCAAGCCAGGCCGACACCTACCTCCTGGCTTTCACACCGGCTCCATGGACACTCATGGGCATGGTGGCCCTGGCCGCGAATCCGGATCTCGGACTATGCATTGGTCGAGCTCAGTGACCAGACAGCCGGTCGCCCTACCCGCCTGCTCCTGGCCGAGGCCGCGCTGGACCGGACACTGACAGGGCACTATCAAGTGGTCCGTCGCCTGCGTGGCAAGACCCTCGCGGAAGCTCAATACCATCCACCGTTTCGCTTTCTACCTTGCGGTGAGGCGATAGATCGTGTCGTTCTCAGCAGGGACGTGTCCCACGATCAGGGCACTGGCCTGCTGCCAGTCACACCTGGCAATGATGCTGCGTCGCTGAGGCTGGCCCAGTCGTTGGGTTTGCCCCAACCCCAATTGCTGGACGAGTGGGGAGTGTTGGGAGATACGGTGGGGCGTTGGCGAGGTCTCTCGCCTTGGGAAGCTGAGCCCCTGCTCATCGAGGCATTGGAGGCCCGGGGTCTCCTGCTCAAGCAGGAGCAGGACACCCTTTCCAGCGCAACCTGCCCCTATTGTGAGACTGTGCTGCTGACGGTCTCTCGACCCGTTTGGCTGGCGGACCTAGAGAGCGGCGCTTGGGTTCTTGGTCGCGACAGAGCATGGGGCGCACCGCTGCCGGTATGGATCTGCGGATCGTGCGATGCCGAGCAGTGTGTAGCTGGACTTGATGATCTTGCCCACAGAACCGGCCTAGCCGTCACAAAGATCGACCCCCACCGTCCTGCAGTGGATCGGTTGGTCTTTCCCTGCGAGAAATGCGGTGGGAGTATGAGACGTACGGCGGCCGTGGTCGACGCAGACTTTGAGGCAGCGGCTCTGCCGCTGTCACAAACAGGGCAATCCGCGGACAACGTCCGAGTGAGCCGGTCTGCGAAGCCATTCTCACAAACAGGGGCAGGACATACGCTGGCAGTCGGTCTGGGACGCAAAGAGCAGGGCTGGCTGGCCAATCTGAACGCCCTCGGGCTCCAGTTGCATGGCGCACCGGCCTGGGATCAGGCACTCGCCGTGAGCGCTGGCGACCAGGGCGCAGCTTGGCCCTCCGAAGGAGCTTTTTCGGCTGATGCTCTACGATGGGCAGTGTATACAGGCATCACCCCCGCCCAAGCAGAGCTCGACTTCCTGCGGCCCCTGTGGCGACTCGTCGGCGGGATCATCCGGGCCGAGGCCCCAGGAGACGCAGATCAGGCCGGCCAGGCCGGCGACCTCCTGGATCGGTGGTCGAGCTCCCGCCTGCATCAGACCATTGAGGCCGTGTCCAATGATCTCAACGAATGCCAACCGCACTGGGCAGCTGGTAGGCTGTCAGACTTCCTGAGCGACTTGGCAGGGTGGTACGCACCCCGCCGTCCAGGTCGCGGACGCAGGATCCTCGGCACGTTCAGCCAGTTGTTGGCTCCCTTCGTCCCGCACCTTGCCGAAGCTATCCATCGCCTCCTATACGGTCGGGCGGTTGACAGCATTCATCGGAGCCCGTGGCCGGATAGTGATCCCGCATCGGTCGACCCGGAGCTCCTCTTGGGCATGGCCCGAGTTTGGCGGCTGGCAGAACTGGGACTGTCTGCGCGGAACCAGGCCGGCATCTCTGCGGACCGGCGGCTGCACCAGGCACTCGTCTGCTCACTTCAAGAGGAGTCGCCAAAGGTAAGCTCAATGGTTCCCTTCCAGGAGGTGTTGGCGGAGGAACTGAAGGTCGTACAGGTGGGGCTCACGGAAGAGGCCATGGACAAAGTCACGTGGCGACCGGCTCTGGCGACTGATGGGACCATCCCACGGGGCCTGGCTCCTGAGGCGATCGAGTCAGCACTGGAAGGACTGACGCCTGAGGCAGCCAAGGACCTTGCTCTGGAGATCTGGAACGGGCTGAGCGCCAGCATCAAAGTGGAAGAGCAAGCGGTTACTCTCCTTCCCGATGAGGTAACTCTCTCAGCAGAGGCTGTCTCTGGCTGGGCAGCGGCGGCAGACACTGAGTACCTTGTCGTTCTGAGAGTAGATGAATCGCCGGCTTGACGCAGGGCTGGAGGCCCCCTCAAGCTGGAGGCGACTTGCTGATTTCCGCACCTTGGAGTAAAATTGTAGATCCTTGACAGATAAGCGAGGTAGAATCGGAGGTGGAATGGCAGTCATAAGTCCCAAAGTTCTCCGGTCGTACCTGGAGGACGAACGGGCGCGTCTTGAGAAAGCGATAGCCCAGACAGATGCTGAAGGAGCCGAAAGCCTGGGCTACGGGAACCACATGGCAGACGACGCCAGCGAGGCGTTTGAACAGGCCAAGGATCTGGCTCTGCGCCAGAACACTGAGCAGTTGCTGGCCCAGGTCACAGAAGCGTTGGAACAGTTCGAGCAGGGGACGTACGGCACGTGTGAGCAGTGCGGTGTCGAGATCGACCCAGCGCGCCTGAGAGCTCTTCCCTATGCCACCCTGTGCCTGCGGTGTCAACAACGTCAGTCAGCGTAGGAGTCGAAGAATATCTTGCGTTCAAGTCGTCTCCGTGATTGGGCAGTGTTGGGCGGGTTAACGGTGTTCCTCCTGGTCGCGGACCAGGGGACCAAGTGGCTCGTCCGGCAGAACCTGGCCGTAGGCGAATCGTGGCCGCCCATCCCCGCACTCTCCAAGATCTTTGCCATCACTCATGTACAGAACACGGGCGTCGCCTTTGGCCAATTTTCGGGGCTAGGCTGGCTGTTCATGCTAGTTAACCTCGCGGTCCTCGCGGGCGTGCTCTTTTACTATCCCCGCATGCTGGTTGGAAGATGGTACCTTCAGGTGGCCGCGGCGCTCATTCTGGTCGGCGATCTGGGAAACGTGATCGATCGTCTGCGCACCGCGGCATTGATATCAGAGGTCACGGGTAGCTTTTGGGCGGCACTGCCCAGGGCCTCTGTAACAGACTTTATGGACTTTAGAATATGGCCGGTTTGGAACGTAGCTGACCTCTGCATTGTTACTGGGGTGGCGATCTTGGCCTGGACACTCTGGCGGGATGAGAAGGCCCTGTTGGCTGAGAAGCCCGTGGCCAATGAGTAGGGAAGAATCCGCCGCCCCTTGCTCTATCTGGGCCGGACTATGTTCAGTGCAAGGTATCTTTTTGCGACAATCACTGGCCGCGGTGGAGTCCAACAGGGCTCTATCTGCAGCCGACAAAGAGTCTGACAAGACCACGCAGACCGGGGCAGAGGGTGCCCCGGTCTTGAATGTACTGCTATGAATGGACCACAAGTTGAACTGTCAGTGACTGAAGCCGTGGGACGGCTGGACAAGTTCCTGGCAGAACAGATCCCGGGGTTGTCGCGGTCGGCTGCACAGCGGCTGATCGACAGCGGTCATGTCTCTGTGAATGGCGAAGAAGCGAAGGCCAGCTACAAGGTCAGAGCAGGCGACCAGGTCACGACCACGCTGCCGGATCAGGAGCCCGCTGGGTTGGTAGCAGAGGCGATACCTCTGAGCATTGCCTACGAAGACGAGTACCTGCTAGTGGTGGACAAGCCCGCGGGCATGGTGGTTCACCCCGCGCCTGGACACCCCGGTGGGACGCTGGTGAACGCACTGCTGTCCCACTGCCCTGATCTGGAGACATCAGAGGATAACAGACCGGGCATCGTCCACCGCCTGGACCGGGACACATCGGGGCTGATCTTGGTAGCCAAGAATGAGCGGATCCGCCGGGCGCTGCAACACCAATTCAAAGATCGTCAAGTGCGCAAGGCCTATCTCACGCTCTTGTCCGGCCATTTGCAGCCGGCCTGGGGGCGTATCGAGGCAGCCATCGCTCGAGATCCGAACCACCGGCAGCAAATGGCGGTGCTCTCGGGTGGCCGCGAAGCGATGACAGAGTACCACGTGTTGGAGCTGTTCGCCCATCAGGTAGGTCCTGCGGCAGGGGATTTCACTTTGGCCGAGGCGGAGCCCCAGACAGGGCGAACCCACCAGATCCGCGTCCACTTTGCCTCTATTGGGCATGCAGTGGTAGGGGATACGGTCTATGGGCGCCGCCGGCCCCGTCTGCCTGTAGCGCGTCAATTCCTGCACGCTGCCCGGCTCGGATTCAGACACCCGGCTACAGGCCAGCGAATGGACCTCGAAGCGCCACTCCCCGATGACCTGAAAGAGGTCTTGCGGCTGCTTCGAGAGTAGCAGCTACTTCTTTTTCTTTTTCCCTTTCTTTTTCTTTTTCCCTTTCTTTCCCTTTTTGGTCCCTTTACCAGATTCGGACTTTGACTCTTTCTTGGAATCCTTCGTAGAGTCTTCCGCCCTGTCCTTGTCCGTATCCTTGTCTTTGTCCTTGTCCTTATCTTTGTCCTTGTCCTTGTCCTTGGCCATAGGATCTGCCGGCACATAGTCCAACTCCTGCGACAGCACGTCCACCAGCGTGCGCAGAGTCTTGACCCGCGCGTACCACTTGTAGTTGCCCTCGACAATGGTCCATGGCGCGGTGAGTGTGCTGGTCTTGAGCAGCATGTCATCGACGGCCTCTTCGTACAGATCCCACTTTTCGCGGTTGCGCCAGTCCTCGTCGGTCAGCTTCCAGGCTTTGTAGGGCGTGTCCTGGCGAGCCTGAAAGCGGCGCAACTGCTCTTCCTTGCTGATCTGGATCCAGAACTTGGCCAGGATCATGCCAAAGTCGACCAATTGGCGCTCAAACTCGTTGATCTCGCGGTAGGCGCGCTTCCACTCCTCTTCGGTGCAAAAGCCCTCGATGCGCTCGACCATGACCCGCCCGTACCAACTGCGGTCAAAGATGAGCACCTGTTTTTCGTCCGGGGGTTTCAGACGACGCCAAAAGCGCCACAGGTAGTGATGGGTGTTGTCCTCGCCCTTGGGCGCGGCGATGGCAAAGACCTCGTAGCCGCGCGGGTCCAGCTTTTCGGTGACGCGCTTGATGTTGCCGCCCTTGCCGCCTGCGTCCCAGCCCTCGTAGACGATGACCAGGGGGCGCTTTTGTACGTAGAGCTGGTAGGCCAGCTCGCGCAGCTGCAACTGGTAGCGGATCAGCTCGTGGACGTACTCCTCTCTGGTCAGGCTTTTGCTCAGGTCGATGGTCTCCAGCATGGCATCCCTCCTACTCCTCACCTGCTTGGGCTTCCGCCTCGGCGGCCAACTCGGCGTCTAGACCCTCACCGTCATAATCATCATCCTCATCCAATGCGATCTCGAGATCCTCTTCCACTGGCTTGGGCAGTCTCATTCCGGTAGCTCAGGCCCCGTTCCTGTAGCGCCTCCTCCAGGCGGTGGATGATGGTCTGAAAGATCTTGACCCGCGCCCAGCGGCGGTCGGTGGCCTCGACGATGGTCCAGGGCCCCCATTCGGTGTCGGTGCGCTCCAGCATCTCCTCGATGGCCACCAGATACTCGTCGTATTTGCGATGATGATCCCAGTCCTCTGGCTGGACGTGCCAGCTCTTGAGAGGGTCCTTCTCCAGCTTCTTGAAGCGACGCTTCTGCTCCTTCTTGCTGATGTGCAAGAAAGAACTTGATCGATCACGTAACCGTCGTCGGCCAGGGTTCGCTCAAAGTCTACGATGTCCCGGTAGGCCTTGCGCCATTGGCGTTCGGGTGTCAAGCCCTCCACCCGTTCCACCAGCACCCGGCCGTACCAACTGCGGTCAAAGATGGCCATCTCGCCGTAGTTGGGCAGCTTGAGCCAGAAACGCCACAGCCAGGGCATGTGCGTTTCGTAGGTGCGCGGTGCCTGGATGGCATACAGCTTGAAGCCGCGTGGGTCCAGTCGCTGGGTGAGCAGGTTGATGGAGGTGCCCTTGCCGGCCGCGTCCCAACCTTCAAAGACGATCACGCTGGGGATCTCGGCATCCCAGCACGCTTTCTGCAGATCGTAGAGCCTGCGTTGCAGGAGTGGGATCTGGGCCTTGTACTCCTCCTTTGGACAGCGTGCGACCCAAGTCGACCTTTTCCAACATGGATGATAACTCCTTTCTGCTCTCGTCGCTACAGGACCATGACCGCTTCCGCAACCATCTGGCTCAATTCGGGGCCGTTCAGTCGTTGCCACGCTTCCGGGAAGCGATCCACGAGATCCTGCTGCGCTGAACGTGTCGCCGCCAAATAGGCCTCGACGCCTGCTGCATCGGGTGGTCCGGCCTTGGGCAACTGGGGCTGGCCGGTGCCGCGGCCCCACGTACCCAACCTGAGGTATTCGCTCAGAATCGCGCTGGCCACGACGGTGTCCTGCAACACCCCCAAGTGGTCCTGCAAAGCCACGATCTCTTCGACCAGCGCCCCCGTATTCGGGCCGAGGATCTCGCCAAAGTACTCCAGAGTGTAGCGCAGCCGCTTGCAGGAGATACGCAGCGAATGCAGCCGTATCAGCGGCGGATCCGGGATCCGTACCCACTCGTCGTAGGCCCGTACAGTAGCCAGCCGCTGATAGATGGCCACGGGCGCCGCGTGGCGCACATAGTGAGGGCGCGGCTCTCGTTCGTCCAGGGAGGCCGGCAGGCTGCCCATGTCCTCCGTGTCCAAGAATTCGGCGAAACCTTCCACAAACCGGTGGTACTTGGCACTGTCCAGATAGGTGGTCAAACGCAGCCGGGCCGCCTCGCGCTGAACCTCGAGAACGGCCTGCAGATTGGCCATGCTATCCTGCTGCGATTCAGGCAACCCCTCCAAGTAGGCCACCATCGTGGCTCGAAAGACATCCAGATCGCGCACAGGGCCAAGCGCTCGTCGGGTACGCTTCAGCCCCTTCAGGTAGGGTGCCACCGTCGCACGCTCGTAAAAGCTGCCAAAAATACGAAAAGCGGCCCGCATCCGCCGGGTGGCGACACGCATGTCGTGCAGAGCCTCAATGTCTTCGCCCAGGCGCGTGCCCGCTTCATTAGACAGAATCCGCCGGAACTGGTCGCGCAGCACCTTGCGCCCAGCCTCACTCATGGGTTCATCAGGTTCGAGCCCCAGGTTTGTCGATGGCTCGGCGCCATCAAAAGCCAGTGACAGATCTATAGCGCCTATCGTGGCGTGCAAAGGCTCTTGGCTGTCAAACGCGGCTTGTTCCATGTCTTGGTCACCTTCTTGGGTAGCGCCAGATAGGACTGCCAGGCCGCGCTCGTATTTGGAACGCTCCCCTGGTGTGAGACTCCACTCTTCTCGAAGCGCTGACACCAAACGATCGAGATCTTGTTCGGTACCGCCTGACAGGAGTTCGGCCTCCAGTTCCAGGTAGGAATCCACAGGCCCGCCTCCATCCGGGTCAAAAACGCTGACGCGATCCAGGCTGAGCTCGGCCACCGCCCGGTCCCCGGCATAGAGAGGTCTACTCTCGCGTGTCTGCCGGACCTCAAAGAGCACGATCAGAGGTTCGCTGCCACACAGACGCAGGGCCAACGCGCGGGCTGAGCTCAACGGCCACTGCTGGGGAGGCAGCGGCTCTGACAATGCCACCTGGTGTTCAATCCGCGTGTGGACGGCGCCAGTGGCGCCCCCGAGCCCCTTGATGGTGGCAAGATAGCTGTCTCCGGCACGGCGCAGTCGATAGCCGTAACTGCGGGCCTGGAAATCCCAGCCGGCCGTATCCATATAGATGTCATGGAGCTCGTTTGAGGTCAGTCACCCAGCCGAAATCCGGCAAGGGCAGGCGCTTCCCGCAGCCGCTGAAAGGTCTGCTCGTCGGGCACACTGAACTTGGCCTCGATCTCCACGACCATCTTTCTCCCATCGCTGCCGGGCAGCCGACTGGGGGTACCTCAGTACGGCGAGGTACTGATTGCTGGCTTGAGCTCATCCATAGTATACCATAGGTGGGGGTTTATCGCAACCCAGTTAGCGGGGACCCAAAGCGCCGCTGCTATGCCGGTCATCGCGAGCAGGGCGAATCGACCTCCTCTTGGTCAGATAGGGGATTGCGTCGCCCCTGTCGGGACTTCGAATGATCCCACTTGCAACTGTCACTGCGAGGCCCGCCGTCTGGGCCGAAGCTGTCCCCCGTTGAGTCGTGAAAGATCGCTTTCTCTCGGCGTACTCGGGACGGGCTGTCGCTCGCAAACGGCGCTCGCTCCTCGCGATGACAGGGCCTTGGTCATTTCAGACTGAGTGGGGCCCCGTCCCCATGGATGAACTCGCGATGACAGGAGCACGGCTTGCCGTCAGGGCGGGAGCATGCCCGCTATCTGCAGTCTGCTTGCCGCATGTTGGTTTTTCGAGTATAATGCGCACGAAAAAGCCTTGGCAATGTCTTGGCTCGGGCAGGGGCCTCGTGAGAGGCGTGAGCCGTTGGAGGTGCCTTCCGACGGTAGCTTGATGCGGTCACGTTGGCCGCAGAGGTATGATCGCATTTGCCAGGGGACCGCACGCAACCAAGATAGTATGTGGCCCAGCACAGTCTAGGAAGAGGAGCAGCGCAACGATGGAGAAGAAGGGACGGGTTTTCAGCGGGGCGCGGCCGACCGGCCGCCAGCACCTGGGCAACTATCTGGGCGCCATCCGCAACTATGTGGCGCTCCAGGACGACTACGAATGCGTCTACTGCGTGGTCGACCTCCACGCCCTGACGACCCTGGAGGACACCGACAAGCTGAAGGAGTGGACCCGCGAGATGACGCTCGACTGGCTGGCGGCCGGGATGCGACCCGAGGAGACGATCATCTTTGTCCAGTCCCACGTGCCGCAGGTGACCGAGCTGCACACCATCCTGTCGATGGTCACGCCGCTGGGCTGGCTCACCCGGCTGCCGACCTTCAAGGAGAAGGTGCGCCAGAATCCCGACAACGTCAACTATGGGCTGGTCGGCTACCCGGTGCTCATGGCGGCCGACATCGCCCTGTACAAGGCCGACACGGTGCCGGTGGGCGTGGACCAGGCGCCTCACCTGGAGTTCACCCGCGAGATCGTGCGCCGCTTCAACCACCACTTTGGCGAGGTGCTGGTCGAGCCCCAGGCCAAGCACACCGAGTTCACCAAGGTGCTGGGCATCGACGGCGAGGCCAAGATGAGCAAGTCGCTGGACAACCACATCGAGATCGCCGCCGACACCGGAGGAGATCTGGCAGCGGGTGCGGATGATGGTCACCGACCCGGCGCGCCGCTACCGCAGCGACCCCGGCCATCCTGAGGTCTGCAACGTGTTCACCCTGCACGGCTTTTTCTCGGCGGACGAGGTGGACCAGATCGAGGTCGACTGCCGCTCGGCAGCCATCGGCTGCGTGGACTGCAAGAAGAAGTTCGCCCAGAACCTGAGCGACTATTTCGCCCCCTTCCGCGAGCGCCGGGCCGAATACGCCGCCGATCCCGACTATGTGTGGGACGTGCTGGCCGACGGCGCCCGCCGGGCCGGCGCCATCGCCGGCGAGGTGATCGGGCGAGGTCAAGGCTGCAGCCGGTCTGCCCCTGGGCGAGCGCAGAGTCCTCGTTGCGAAGGATTGGATCGGCTGAAGTCATCTCCTTCAGCCGAGGTAGAGATTGCTTCGGTCCAAACAGCGGACCTCGCAATGACAGTGATCCGGTCACTGCGAGCGTAGGCGAAGCAGTCTCACCTGGACTCGAGGGAAACCGCTTCGTAGCAAACGACGCTCCTCGCGGCGACAGGGGCTAGGTCATTCCTCATTGAGTGGGGCTTGATCCCCATGGATAAACTCGCAATGACAGGAGCGGCGCGGTTGTGTCCCAGGTGAAGCCTGCCTCAAGATGGCACAGCAGCCCTGCGGACTGGTCTGATCGACCAGCGCCTGGTCCTTGGCTAGATCGATGGTGCCCCCCACACACTCTGTCCACACAGCACAGGTCTCCCGCCCAGTTGCCTGGAGCCGGGAGACCATGAGTTCCGATCTGTAATTCGTTTATGTTAAGTTTAGACGTTGTCCCCCAGCGTACTCGGTCTAGCTCCATCCTTGAGCCGGATTTTCGAATCCGCCCGTTCTGGCCTGGATTTGAGAATCCAGGCCGCGCAAGAATAGCCCAAGAGGGGAATCCCTCATCCCTCACCTGCGTGGTGCTGGGCGTAGAGCGGGCAGCCGCCCCCGCACAGGACCTGGTCCGGGCAGTCGTGGCACTTTTCCATCATGAAATCGCGGTTGCGCAGGTAGCGGGCCAGTTCGTGATCCCAGATCGCATCCCACGTCATCGCCCAGGATGTTGCCCAGAGCCACATAGTAGCTCTGGCAGGGGATCACATCGCCGTTGGGCTCGACACACATGTTGTAGCGGGCCGCTGTGCAGCCCTTGATTCCCAGTTCCATGCCGACCGGGTCGAACTCGCAATACTGGGTGGGCGTGTACCAGATGAGGCGCAGGTGATGCGCCTCCGTGGCGGCCTTGACCCGCTCCAGGATCGGCTCCAGGTCAGCCTCGCGGATGCCGCTGCCGACCGCCACCGCGGAGCCGGAATAGATCAGGCTGTTGCAGCCAAAGGTCGGCACGCCCAGCGAGGCGGCAAAGGCGATGGTCTCTTCGATGCCGTCCACGTTCTCGGTGGTCATGGTCGTATTGGTCATCATATAGACGTCGGCGTCGACGACCGTCCTGATGCCCTCGACGGTCTCCTGCCAGGCGCCTTCCACCCCCACCATGCGGTCGTGGATGGCCGGGATCGTGGCTCTCCAGCGTGATCTGGATGTGATCCAGCCCGGCCAGCAGCAGCTCGTCCAGGTAGGCCCGGTCGCGCAGCATGCGGCCGTTGGTCTGGAGGCCGGTGATCAGGCCCACGTCCTCGGCGTACTGGACCAACTCCACCAGATCGGGCCGCAGGGTGGCCTCGCCACCGGTGAAGGTGAGGTGGGGGATGCCCAGCTCCCAGCAGCGGTCGATGACGCGCTTCCACTGCTCGGTGGACATCTCGGGAAAGTCCTGCGGGGCGGCCGACGTAGCAGTGGGGGCAATCGTTCTGGCAGCGGTAGGTCAGGGCCAGGTCCATGCGATAGGGGGCCGAGAGCTCGGCGCTCATCGGCTCGATGCGGCTGCACGTCCAGGTAGGTGACGGGACAGACCTCCTCGCCGGCCTGGGCAATGGACCAGATCGTCTCCTGCAGCTCCTCAAAGTCGGCCAGGGCCGTCTCGCGGCTCACCTTGTAGCGCTGCGCGATCTCGCCGCGCGGCTTCCTCGGCGCGTCTTTTCCTGCAGGATCAGGCTGGCGTGTTCGGTCGCCGTCTGGTTGAGGTGCAGCACCTTGGCGGCGTTGATGAGCAGCACGCCATGCCCGTCCTTTTCGACGCGCAGGTGCAGCCGGAACTGCTGCGGCGAATCGGGCGGCGTGTGGTATTCGTAAATGCCCGCCGTCAAGGGGCTGGGTGGCTCAAACCATGCCTTGAACGCGATCCAAGAGTGTCATGGCTACCTCCCTCCTCCAGCGCAGGCGCAGGCACACCCGCGCAGGCGCAGGCGCAGGCGCAACTGTAGCCGCCGCTTCGGCTGCTCGAACTGGAGGGCTTGGGCGGCGGGTTGGTCGTTTTGCGTCACCCCGCCGGTGAACCCTTCGACGCTGCTGACCACTGTATTGGCCGCGTTCTCCACGCCGCTGACCACCGTGTTGGCAAAGTCGGCGCCGGGCAGCGTGGGCAGCGTGACCGGGGTGCCGCCGCCTGCGGATGAGGGATGCAGGCCCGGAAGGTCGGCTGGGTCGTCCGCGCTGGCCGACCCAGGGCCGGTAGAACCACCACCAGTGGGGCAGCATCACGGGGCGGTCCTGGAAGACACGGCGGGTGCGGTCGTCCCAATCGTCGTCGAGCATCGTCCACTCCAGACCATCACCCCATCGCTCGCCCAGCACCTCGGGCGTGTCGGCGGCCTCCACCTGCTGCCAGGCGCGGGCGGCGATGTCCTGGTAGTAGGCTTTCGTCTCCTTGCGGCTAAAGCCGGTCAGCTTTTTGTTCACATCGCCGATCAGGTCGATGATCATCTCGCGCAGTTCTTTTTCGTCCAGGGTGCCGTCCGGCTGGACCGCCTGCAGAAAACGCCGCTCATAGTACCACAGCTTGGCATCTTCTCGGGCAGCGGGATCGGCAGCGCTGACCTTCAGCGGCTTTTCCGACTCGACGGTGACGATGCCCTTTTTGACCAGCCCAAAGAGGATCATGGTCATGACCTTGTTCAGGGGCGCTTCCAGCAGGATGGCCGCCTCGACGGCGGTCAAACCGCGCTTCACCCCCGTCCCCTCCACCGCCAGGGCTGGCGGCAAGTATTCCATCTTGCGCCGCCTTCTTCGTACCGGCTGCCCAGAAAGCGCAACGGCCACCCAGACGCCGATAAAGCGGATGATCCAGCAGACGGGGCCGCGCAGAGAGGCCGCTGCAGATCGCCAAAGTTCAAGTTGAATGCCGGCGGCTTTTGCACCACGCCCTCGGCCAGGTACTGCTTGGGGAAAGAGGCGCCAAAGACATATTCCTGTCGCCCCGGGCATCCTCCTTGATCCAGGTGTAGACGACCCGGTCATCCTCGAAATCCGGCGTGGTGAAGGGATCGTCGTGATAGCGGGGCTCCTCCGCGCTCCACGCCCGGCGGCAGGTGGAAGTTGACCTCCAGGCGGGTGGGGCCGTGGACGAACTCGCTGTCGAACCAGGTGGGCGCAAACTCGATGCTGGCATACGCGTCATCGTCGCTGTCCTGATAGATCAGATCTCGCACCGTCGCTTCAAAGTGGAGAGTACCGGTCTCGCCCGGTTGGATGGTCATCGGCCCCAGTTCCACCGCGACGCCCGGGTTGACGTAGGGCGAATTGCTGATATCGGTGAGTTCGACACGCCATCGATGGAGGCCCGGATGTCGACGAGGTGATAGGTGCTGTTGGGCATGCCCACGTCCACGACGTCGATGGGGTGGGAGCCGGGGTCGGGCATAAAGGTCAAGTCATAGACGATCTGCGCCGTGCCATCCTCGTTGATGTAGACATCAACCCGGTTCTCCGCCAGGTTGAAGCGATAGTCCTGGGCCATAGACGCCCGGCACGAGGAGCATGCACAGGACGGCCACCAGCGGCAGCAGCGCCCATCACCCATCTTTACGTTTCGCTTGAACATCGCTGTTCTCCCTCCACTACTCATAGCTGCACTGCAGGCTCGCCATCGACTCGGCACGCTGCGGACGATCACCACTTGGGCTCTTCGACGATCTGGTAGGTGGCGCTCGCAGTAGGGGCAGGTCACCATGACCGCCCCTGCGACCATGCTGATGGCGCTCTTGTCGAGCTGGGCGCCACAGCTCTCGCACTTGAGCGCCTCCATCTCGACATCGCCGCCGAGTCGATCTCCTGGCGGATGGTGACCTCTTGCTTGGGCTTGGGCTCCCGCAGCCGGATGACGACGATGATGCCCAGGCCGATGGCAGCCAACAGCGCCGCCCACCAGCAGGCGGCCACCGGGCTGGAGGTCTCGGCGCTAAAGGCCGACAGCAGCCAGAGCACCCCAAAGAGCAGAAGGATGCCGCCACGATGTAGCCGATGATCTTGCCAGTGCTCATCTTTCCTCCCTTCATCCGACTATACGCTATTTCCAAGAAAAGGTTCGGCGCTCACTGGCGGGGCTGATCGGCTCGCCGGTCCAGGTGCCATCCTCAGTGATCGCCCGTCTCGTCGCATGATGGTAACCTGCCAGCGGAAACGCTGCGGCTCATCCAGGCCTGTCGACATAGAGCTCCGCCGGTAGCGCGCCAGGAGGTCGCCTTGGTCCAGACCAGTGGCAGCTGCTGTGCCACCGGTACCCACGGCGTCGCAGGCGGACGACGTACCACTCGTCCTCGTCCAGGATGCCCACCGAGGCCCAGTTCAGCAGGATGACCGTGTCGGCCCCCTCAAAGCTGGCGCCGTCGGGCGGGCGCCAGCAGGGCGGGCGCCGGTAGGGCGGGCCGGGCGTCGGCGTCAGGGTCGGCGTCGGGCGTGAGGGTGGGCGTGGGCGTGGCCGTGCCCACAGGGATCCTGAGTTCCTGGCCGACACGCAGGTTGTTGCTCTCCAGTCCGTTGACCTCCCTGATCTCGGCGACCGTCACGCCGTACTTGGCCGAGATGGTTGATCAGGGTGTCGCCCTGCTGCACCTCGTAGATTTCGTAGGCCATCGTGGCCGAAAAGTCCGGCGGCTGTACGATGATGAGCTTGGTGCCGACGCGGATGCGGGTGGCATCGGTGATGCCGTTGGCCTCCATGAGCGCCTCGACGGTGGTGTTGTACCGCTTGGCGATGGCGCTCAGCGTGTCGCCCGTCCTGACGGTGTACACAAAGGGTGTGGGCGAGGGCGTCAGGGTTGGCGTGGGGGTGGAGGTGTTGGCCACCGGCAGAGGGATGATCAACTCATCGCCGATGCTGATGATGGTGCTCGGTCTTGAGCCCGTTGGCCTCGCAGCATGGCCTTGGAGGTCGTGCCATACTGCTTGGCGATGGTGCTGACTGTCTCGCCCGATCTCGACGGTGTGGCGCGTCTGGTTGGGCGGCAGGGTGAGCCGTGGGCGGCGGCGTGGGCGAGTTGAGCGGCGTGGCCGTGGGCGCGACGACGTAGGTGGCGCGTGGGCGGCGGCGGGCGGTGGCCGTCGGAGTGACGGGCAGGCCGGGGCCATGGCCTGCGGTTCGGCGGCCTGCCACGGCTTCCACAGCCAGAAAGCGGCAATGGCCGCCGACCAGAGCAGGGGCAGCACCAGGTCCCCCTGGGGCAGAGGATCCTCCTCTTCTTCTGCTCCTTCAAAGCGACCCCGCACATCAGGCAGGTCTCGGCCCGCTGTGCGACAGGCGTCCCGCAGTGGGGACAGTGCCTCTGGGACTTGCGGTTCCATAGGCTATCTCGACTCCGCTCTGACGAGTTGCGCCCATTATATCAGAGAGTTGGCCGTTTGCCAAGGTGGGATTGGGGGATTGGAGGATGCGGGAATTCGTAGATTGGGGATTGGTGAATTGGGGATTGGTAGATTGGGGGATTGTCTTGGCACCTTCCCCGCTTGACAGTCTGGATGAGATGGAGTAGAATGGTACCTGGGTACATTGGTAAGCAGATCCAGTCTGTGCCGTGCGATGAAGGGGTTGGCAGGAGAAAGCAGGGGATGAACCGTGCATGGAGAGAAGCATTCGACAACTTTCGACGAACCGCGACTGCGCGTCGAGCGCGTGCAGACCGGCGTCCGCATCGAAAAGCGCCTGCTCAAAGTGCTCAAGGCCCTGGCAGAGCTCTTTGAGATCTCGCTGGGCGACCTGCTGGAGGGCATCGTGCTCCACGCCTTTGAGGGCAAGTCCCCCTTCGACGAGGAGACCCAGCAGCGCATCGCCACCCTCAAGGAGGTGTATGGCCTGGACTATGATGCCAGCCACAGCCATCGCCTCTTTGAAGACAACCCCTGAGGAGAGACCCATGTCACCATTCACGCCCGATCGTCTCGCCGTTGTGAGCCTGCCGGCCGGCGATGTGCCCGCCCTGGCCCACTTTTACCGGGACGTCGTGGGACTGCCGCTGCTCGCCCATCACGGCCACCTGCCCGCCTTCGACCTGGGGCACGGCTGCCACCTGGTGATCGTCGAGGGCCAGCCCGCGCCCGCCCGGACCGGGCAGGTGCTCGCTTCCCGGCGCTGGCCTTTGCCGTTCAAGACCTGGCGGAGGCGATCGAGCACCTGGAGAAGCCACGGCGTCGAGCTCCCGTGGGGCGTCGAGGCCGGTCGCCACGGCGCGTTGGGTCAAGTTCTACGATCCGGCGGGCAACCTGATCGAGTTCGCCCAGTTCGAGCGGCCAGCCCTTCCTGACCTCGCCCGGAGCCGGCTCCTGACTCGGGACGCCCGGCATCAACCAGGAGCGCGCTATGGATCCACGCGCCCGTCGCAACGAACCGCTACCTTCCTGATCATCTGGCTGGGCCAGGTCGTTTCCCTGGTGGGTTCGGGGCTGACCAGCTTTGCCCTGGGGGTCTGGGTCTTCCAGCAGACCGGCTCGGCCACGCAGTTTGCCCTCATCGGCCTGTCCGCCGTGCTCCCCCGCGTCCTCCTGTCGCCGCTGGCGGGCGCCATCGTGGACCGCTGGGACCGGCGGCGCGTCATGATCGTCGGCGACGTGGGCGCCGGGCTCAGCACGCTGGTCGTCGTCATTCTGCTCCTGACCGCCCGGCTCGAGATCTGGCACATCTATCTCCTGGCGGCTGTCAATGCGGCCTTTGGCACCGTACAGTGGCCCGCCTTTGCGGCCACGACCTCCCTGCTGGTCTCGAAAGAGAACCTCGGCCGGGCCAACGGCATGGTCCAGTTCGGGCAGGCCGCATCAGAGATCCTGGCCCCGGCCATGGCCGGCGTGCTGGTCGGCGTCATCCGGCTGGAGGGCGTGATCCTCATCGACGTGGTCACCTTTCTCTTTGCCGTCACGACGCTGCTCCTGGTGCGCTTTCCCCGGCCCAGGGTCCGGCGCGCCGAAGGCGCCCGAGAAGGTGTCGCTGCGCAGTGACCTGTCCTTTGGCTGGCGCTACATCTCTGCCCGGCCCGGCCTGGTGGGCCTGCTGGTCTTTTTCGCCGTGGTCAACTTCCTCTGGGGTATGGTGGGGGCGCTGGTCACACCCATGATCCTGAGCTGGACCTCGAGCGACGCGCTGGGCGCCATCATCTCCATCGCCGGCGTCGGGATGCTGGCCGGCAGCGTGATCATGAGCGTCTGGGGCGGTCCCCGGCGCCGCATCAACGGCGTGCTCAACTTTGAGATGCTGAGCGGCCTGTGCTTTGTGCTCATGGGGCTCCGGCCCTCCTTCTGGCTGGTGGCCGCCGGCGCTTTTGGCGCGCACGTGACCATCGCCATCGTTTTCGGCTCCAATCAGGCCATCTGGCAGAGCAAGGTCGAGCCTCAGCTCCAGGGACGCGTGTTTGCCACCCAACAGATGGTCGCCCGCTCCATGGCGCCCCTGGCCTACCTGCTGGCCGGCCTCCTGGCCGACCGCGTATTCGATCCCCTGCTCGGCGTGGATGGACCCCTGGCCGGCAGCGTGGGACAGGTCCTGGGCACCGGGCCCGGACGGGGCATCGGCCTGCTCTTCGTGCTGATGGGCGTCGCCAAGGTCGCCATCACGCTGCTGGCCCGGTCCGCCCTCACCTGCGCAACGTCGAGGACGAGCTGCCAGATGCGGTGTTGGTGCAGGCCGAGTCGCTGGGGCAGGCGGAAGCCTACACCGGCATCGATTGAAATCGACGCCTGTAATTCAAAACCCGTTTGAAACGGGTACCTCTCCGCATCGGGCATAACCTGGGCAGAACAGCCGAATATGCGCTCGACTACCCAGCGGTGAGGTAGAACTTGGACACCCCGCTGGGGGAGTGGTTTCTCTATCTTCAGAGCTTGCGCACGGTTCCCGCTGGCCAGACGGCAGGATGAGCGTCCTTGCCTGGTCTTGCTTTCCTCCCTGGACTGGTGATATAATCTTGAAGCAGAGCTGCATCCGAGCCTGAACCGAATGCATTCGGTTGGGCAAAGGAGTGAAAGTTGAGCACAATCAGCGTACTAGAAGTGTCCCAAGAGATCCTGGACTCGGCCCGGCTGACTCCTTCGGAGTTGAAAGTGGAGATGGCGGTGCACTCGTACGCGGAAGGCCGGCTGTCCGTAGGAAAGGCTCGGGGACTGGCGGGGTTGGCGCTATGGGGAGTTCCGCCAACTATTGGCCTCACGCCGTATCCCGCCACACTATCATGAGGCAGATTTGGATGAAGATGTTGCCGCGCACCGTGAGCTTGGCCGGCTATGATCGTCGTCAGCAACACTTCACCTTTGAAACCAACTGCGCGCTCGGAGATAGCAATGGCTCTGATGGAAACGGAGCTGGATGCACGCATGGCTGAGTTGATCAAGAGCCTGAGCAGTAGACAAGCCGCAGACGATATCACCGGTGCGGAGATCGTGTCTGTAGTCAATGCCGTCCGTGAACAAGGACGTCCATGACGCTGAAGTGTATCGTACAATCTGGCTAATGGTAACAGTGTGTTTGGATGGAGGTGTGTGGTGTCCACAGAAGCATTGACCCTGACGATCCCGGACTCGCTGGCTCGGGAGCTGGATTCCGTGGGAGAGGGTCTTCTGATAGATCTGCTTGAGCGTGGCTTGCGCGAATTCAAGATTGAGCAAGCCCTGGATCGGTATGGGCGGGGTGGGATCTCCTTTGGCGCGGCGGCACGCCAGGCTGGTGTGTCGCGATCCGAACTCGCACGTCATGCATATGCACGAGGCATGGAACCTCCGTTCAGCGCCGAGACCTTGGCCGAAGAGCTGGGCTAGAGCATCATGGCCGCCGTGCTGTGCAATGCCAGCCCTTTGATGGCCCTGGGCAAACTGAACCGGCTGGATCTGCTCGCTGGCCTGTTCGATGAAGTCCAGATCCCTCGTGCGGTGTACGATGAGGTTGTGACGCAGGGACTCAGCCGCGGTGCTCCCGATGCTCTCACCGTGCGGCTGTTCTGGCAGCGTCAGCAGTGGCCCATTGTCGATGTGCCTCAAGCGCTGTTGTCTGCGTATGTACCGCCTGTTGTTCTCGATCCGGGTGAGACTGAAGTATTGGCTCTGGCCCAATCGTTGGCCGATCCCCTGGTGCTGCTGGACGACGAAGTCGCGCGGGCGGAAGCTCGTCGACTGAAGCTGCAGCTGTGCGGCACGTTGGGCATCCTTGTGAGGGCTCACCGTGGGAGCTTGATTTCCCTTGACCAAGCCGAACTGCTGATTCGCGAAATCGCAGCCCGCCCAGATATCTGGATAGCAGCCAGGCTCTGCGAGCAGGTGCTGGCCTCGCTGTACTAGTCTGGCCGATAGGCTGATGGTAGCTCTACTCCTCCGCATTGATCGGGCACAGCGCCATTGAAGGTCCTTGAGCGCACCTTCTGGAACCCCTTCAGGAATCGAGTAGATCTGGTGAGCCGGCCTGCGGGCCGGTTTTTTGTGATTCCTTCGCGGGAGGTTGGCGGGGCTGCTCGATAGTACGTTCCCTTCGGCAAAGGCTGCGGCGGGCACAGGCCGCTTTCGGTGGATTCTGAAATCGGCGCAGTTTGACGCAGGGCAGTACGTGCGAGAAATCCCTGGGAAGAACCTGGGATGAGTTCTAGCTCCTGTAAATGTGCATTCCCGTTGACAGCCAGGTTGCGACATGATATACTGGCACCGTGGTGCCATCCTCGCGCGCGATGAAACACGCTCTGGAGTTGTTGACCAAGCACGAGGTTCAGAGAAGGGGTATCTCACCCTACAGGAGGCGGGACCATGACGGAAACCCATGCAGGAATCGTCGTTGGGGTTTTGGGTCAGTGGGCTTCAGGAAAGACTGAGGCGGCGAGAACCTTGATCAGGCACTTGGGTGGCGAGGACAAAGTCGTGTTTCTAACAGACAGAGCGCTGTTTGCCAGCCAAGCGGTCAAGCACGTACTCGACCTGGAGGACTCTGAGGTTGTGGTGAGTGTTGACGATGATGGAAGGCAACGGCTGGACTCTGAACTGGTCACAGTCTGGCTGGCCCCTGGAGAGGATCTGGGCAGTGTAGAACCGAGCACCCTCAAGTTCGACATCCATGATGATGAGGTATTGCTTGCCTTTCGCAAGAGAGCCAAAATGGAACTAGGGTGTCAAATCCGCGAGAGATCCGTGAGTGGAAACCCTGTCGTTGTCGAGGCTGCTTTTGGTCCCAACCCAGAACAGGAAGGTGAGAACCCATATGGCCGTACGATCGCTGATCTGTATGCGCGATTGGAGGGAGCAAGAGTCGAACCCGGGCAGGTGAAATGGATTATTGTGGAGGCTGCCTGCGACACAAGGGCGGAAAGGAATGCAAAACGGCAGGACAGAATCCCGGTCCATTACTTTGAGAGATTCGCCGCTGATAGAGGCGACCTGGCTCCGGATCACGAGCGACGATTGGTAGAGCAAGGCGCTCTGATTAGGAGAGTGCCCAACGATCACGATGACATTGAAAGATTCAGGGCTGACATAGTCGCCGCGTTTGAGGAACTGTTTGGGGGCGACTCTGGAGCGTAGCGTCCAGTGGACGCGGGCAAGATACCTTTGCGGAACAGCCCGATGTGAACCGCATTGATGGAGTGAACCGTTTGGGACAGGTTTGTCGTGGCAGGGATGGATTTCCGTCGATGTTGGGAAGAATTGCACGAGCAGGCGTTGTGTGGTTAGAATGTAGCCTCAACTATGTGCACAATTCAGGCTACAGGAGGGGCCATGTCTCTGATTGGGGTGCGCGAGTTGCGACAACAGGCCAGCGAGGTGATCCGGAGGGTGCGCGAGGAGAGCGCCGAATACGTGATCACCTATCAAGGCCGGACGGTGGCCATCCTTTTGCCCCTGGACGCCGAGCAGGCGGAAAAGGAGATGGTCCAGGCAGGCAAGCGGGCCGTTCTCGACAATTGGGACCGCTACGAACGGCTGGCCGAGGAACTGCGCCGCGCGTGGCCGGCAGAGCTCTCGACCCAGGACCTGATCGACGCAATCCGGCGTTAGGGGCAGAGCCATGTACACCCTCGATGCCAGCGTCCACGTCAGCGCCCTGAATTCCCTCGAGCCCGAGTCGGCCGCCAGCCAGGCGCTCCTGCGTCTGATTCATCAGCGCCAGATCCCTCTCTTTTGCCCGACCCTGCTGCCGGTCGAGGTGGCCGCTGCCATCGCACGGAGGATGGACGAAACCGATCGGGCAGTGGCGCTGGCCGCCCTCGTGCGCGGCTGGCCCAACCAGACCCTGGTGCCGCTGGCGTGGAGTACCAAGGCCGTGCGCGATGCCTTTTTTGCCTCGCCCCAATTGCCCCGCCTGCTAGATCCGGGAGCATTGCGCCGCACCATCGCCGATGGAGCAGCGCAGAAGCTGCTGGCCTACGTTGGTCCAAAAGGTGAGGATGGCAAGTACTACCCATTTGTCTTTGGTGAGACGCTTGCTTCCGGGCCAGGTCGAGTTCTCCGACGACATGTTTGTGATCACGGCGGAGGAAGCCAAGAAGCAGATCGAGGAGCCAAGGCTTTCACGGCTGGCAATACATCCGGCCAGCATTCAACTGAAGCCGGGCGACAGCTATGGGTTCAGTGTCCAAGGTTTTGACCAGCATGATCGCCTGTTCGCCCTACGCGAGGTCGTCTGGGAGGCCCAGGGCTTCCCCGTTGATGACTCAGGTAGGGTTACCGCTGGAGAACAAGAGGGCTACTTCTTCGTATCTGCCACCAAGGAGGCGATTAGCGCCACGGCAGAAATCATCGTGGCGAAGGGAGGCGTGAAGCCGCCGCCACCCGTGCCACCGCCGCCACCACCCGCAGAAGGCCTGGTGTGGGAAGGCCAGGTGCCACCGCAGAAATGGATGAACTTCTATACGCGCGTGTTGGCGCGCTTTGCCACGCAGCCAGATCTGAAGCTAAGGGTCCGCTTTGAAGTGAAGGAGGGAGTCTCGCAGCAGAAGGCCGATGAGACGAGAGTAGCTCTGCGGGAGCTGGGGTTGGATGAGGGGGGATTGCAGGTCGTTCAGGAAGAGTGAATACCAGGTGGGACAGCCGCAGCCTGTTTCGGTCGTTGGCGTCCGAGACGTCGGATTGGCCAAGCATCAAGTGAAGCCAGCCTGATTATGGTTCGCCCTAGAGATCGCGCTTGAGATCCTCGACGGAGCCAAACTGGGCGCGACCGTCACGTAGGGCCTGCAGGGTCATTTCAGCATTGCGGGCGATCTCGGCCCTGCGCCGTTCTACCAGACGGCGCAGGATCAGGTCTATCAGCGCCTCCTGACCTTCAGGCGGAAGACTCTCCACGACGTCGAGCGCTTGCTGAAGCAGCGGCAACTGTGTTTTCTCCAACCCCATCCCCTGTTGCGCCTCCAGTGTCCAACATCCAGTGTACCACGCTCCAGGATGGAGATCAAGTTGCGCGGCAGCTATCCAGCGATTCTGAGTAGCAGGGGACGAAGAGCAGCGGAGAGGGGGGGATCAGGCAAACTTGGGCAGGTAGTGGGCAAAAGGGGGGAGGTTCGCTAGGCATTTGAAGCAGATCGATTTGGCGGTGCATTTCTGCTCGGTGCGGAGTGCATCGGGACGGAACCCCACATCCCCCCTCCGCTTCGTACACCCCTGGTTTGCGTGCAACGCGAGGCGCAACCTGCGCACTGCAGGTGGAGGAAGCGGTTGCGGGCTGGGAGGGCGTTTCTCGATGAGGAGAGGGGCCCGCATGGAAAGCTGGGCCGTCGGAAATCGACGTATTGCCTCACGAGTAAATGTTACCGAAGACGATTCGTTGCCTCATGGGTAAATGTTACTGAAAGCGTCATCGTTGCCTCATGAGAGAATGTTACCGAAACAGTGGACGGTAGCCAGGGCTAGAAGGCTCATCGTAGCGGGAGATAGGGTCTGCAGGATCTGGACTTGCAGCTCATCGATGCGTTGCCGCAGTTCGACCAAGTCCAGATAGCCGTACGCCTCTTGTAGTTCGGCTTTGTCATCTCGTCGAAACGTCGTCGCTGGCCAGTACGCGCGCATAGGGCGTCTGCGGGTCGTCGTAGATGCGCTTGACTTTGCTGCCAATGGCGTACCTTCTCTTCGAGCTTCATCACCGGCAGGAAGAAGTTGACGTAGAGATGGAGCCGTGCGTACAGGGTGTTGAGCAGGTCGAGCTGCTCTGGGCTGTCATAGCGCCAGTAGCCAACGGCGCGACGCACAACGGACCAGTTCTTCTGCTCGACGTAGGCATTGTCATTCTTTCGTCCTGCCCGGCCGCGGGTGAAGGTGATCTTCTCTTCGAGGCAGTAGCGATAGAGCTGATCGTTGATGAACTCGGAACCACTGTCAGAGTCGATGCCCAACAAGGGGAAAGGCAGGCGCTGGCGTGCTCGCTTAATGGCGGCAAAGACGTGAACCTGGGCTTTGTTTCGGACGGCGACACACTCCGTCCAGCCTGTCTTGACATCAGTGAAGCAGAGTGTCCAGGCATGCTCACGTCCACGAATGATCTGGCCACCGCTATGGTCGACCAAATCGATCTCACAGAACCCAGGGCGATCTTCTGTCCAGTCTGCCCAGGTACGAATCGGAATGCGATGTTTCAGCAAGGTGCCGGGCTTGGTGAACCCACGTCGCTGTCCGCGATCGAGGTCGGTATCTGGCCCGAAGGCGATCCATCGTGGCTGGACTCACCCTGAGGAGCTTCTCGTAGCAAGTGGAGCTGATGCGGAGGACACCGGCTTGGTACAGTCGCGGCAACTCCACATCCATGGCCGCTCGTAGTCGCTTCGAGCAGATGTCGTCGAAGAGATCGGCCAGGATGGCGAGGGCATCGGCCTCCTCGGCACCGTACTGGGCGCGCCTGGGTCGCCGAATGGGACCTTGCACTCGTTCTCGTCGACCATTGAGAACAGCCGTGGCGTGTTTTCGATGATAGCCTGTGGTCTTGACGAATTCATCCAGGATACAGCTCTTCTCTTTCTTGCTCGCTTTGCGGTAGCGAGCCTGGAGCTGCTTGAGATACTTGTCGTCCGTTCGGCTCATGAGAAGGCTCCTTTTGGGTAACATTCTCTCATGAGTCAACGAATCTGTCATGGTAACATTTATTCGTGAGTCAACGAATCCCTTTGGGTAACATTCTTAATGAGTCAATTCGATCGATTGACTCCGGGCCCGATCTGTGGTATGATGGTCCAGCCCACATCGCAGCCCACCTCGCAAGTCGTGTCGTTCGTGTCAACAGGGCCTAGCTACTGGTGTTTCCAGCGAACCATTCGTGATAGTCACCCAGCGGGCATGGCTATGCAAAAGAGTCCTGTATTGGTACGTGTTTGGCGCAACTTGGGGATCGCATGAGAGGAGGAGATAAGCGATGAAACGGCAACTCTGTATCGGATTGGCGCTCGCTGCGACGTTGGTGGTCCTGGGGATGGCACCAGGCCTGGCACAGGAGTCACAGTACCCAGAAGATTGGGCGGGGACCAGTGCAAATACAACCTCGCCCGCCTCAGCCCGGTGGTTCGTCAACACGGTGGACTCGCCTGACGACGTCGGCCAGTACGTGTCGGTGGCCATCGATCCGGCCAGCGGTACCTCGTACGTCAGCTACTACGATGTGACCTACCATGACCTGCGGATGGCGAAATATGTCGGCTCTGGCGGCAATTGCAGCCCAAATAACGACTGGGCGTGTGAGACGGTGGATAGTACCGGCGACGTTGGGAAGTACAGCTCTATCGCGGTTGATCCAACGGACGACTATCCGATAATCTCCTACTATGACGCCAATAACGGTGCACTCAAGTTGGCGATTGGGTCGGCCGTTGGCTGGATTATCAAGACCATTGATGACCCGCTTCTAGGGAGCGCTGGCCTGCATACCTCCCTAAAACTCGACTCGACGGGCAAGACGCGCACCGCCTACTATGTCTCCCACTTTATGAGCGCCGATAGCCTTTGGTATGCGAAGTATGTGGGTGGGGGAGCGGGGAATTGCGGGGGAAACGACTATCAGTGCGATGCCATAGATAGCGGTGATCAGGTGGGCAAGTACGCCTCCCTGGCCCTGGACGGCTCTGACCGTCCGCGCATTGCCTACTATGACGGGGGCAACGATGCCCTCATGTATGCGTACCAAAACGGCGGAGGCTGGACGATCCGCGAGATTCTGCCAATCAACGCGGGCCAATATGCTTCACTGTATGTGGACACGGACAACGGAGACCTCCCGCACATCGCCCACCATGACGCCACCAACGGCGAGTTGGGTTACGCAGTGTTTGTGGGGTCAAACGGCAACTGCGGGTTTAACGCCAGCAGCACGAAATTCGAGTGGCAGTGTGACAAGATCGATTCCATGGTTACCGGCGCCCACCCGAAGGGCGTGTCCCTGGCAGTGGATGGGGCCGGCTACCCGATCATCGCCTACCAGTCAGGGGGGACGGGATGGCTCAAGGTGGCACGACCGGCCGCTGCACTGGGTCTGCTTGTTGGGAATTGTGGTCCCCAGAATCTTTTCTACACCTGGCAATGTGAGACGATTAGCATTGGGATGTCAGTCAGGCAGGCTGACTTTTTGTCAGTTGCCGTCAACCCTGCTGGGCTGGCTACCATCGCATACTACGGGAGCATAGCCCCTTCCGGCGGTGACCTAAAGATCGCCAACCAGCGGCTCCAGGTCTTTGTGCCACTTGTCCCGAAGGACTGGTAGTTTCGGTTTTGCTTCCTTTGACTGCGCTTTCTTCGTCTTTGCTTCCTTCGGCTGCGCTCAGGACATCCAGGACATGCAGCTCACGCGGGACAGGCTGCTGCTCGCAAACGGCCCTCGTCGCGATGACAGCGCATAGGTCCCTTTTGTCGAGGAACCGCAGTTCGATCCTGACCTTGCCTCTTGAGAAACCTCTATAGGGACATTTGTCACTATCCCGGTTTTTGGGAAAGAACCCGGCTTCTAAGATGGAACCCCCGCCAACCGCACCCAGGGCAGATCGACGGCGTTGACCAGGCGCCGGTCAGCCGTCCACAAGTCAGATCCCAACTCTTCGGCCAGAGCGAGGTAGAAACTGTCGTAGGCGGCAGCACGGTTCAGGCGCCGTGTCCAGATAAAGGCCCTGTCCACCTGGGCCCTATCGGGAGGCACGAGTTGAACGCCCAGGTCCCGGAGGAGCTGCAGGGCATGCTCTGCCTTGCCCTCCGTCAACGCGCCGAAAGGTACCCCCTTGGACAGGGCAGAGGTGAGTTCATAGATCGCAGAGCGTGGGAGCATAGCACTCCCGTCCTTCCTCACGCCATCGCGCCACCAGTGAGCGAAGAGAGGCCCGCGCGGGGCCGGGCAGGACCAAGCGAATGGCGAGACTGGCGTCAAGAACCAAGGATACTGGCATCCCGTGCCTCCCGTTCCGCGCGGGCCGCGTCCCACAGGGCGTCTACGTCCGACGCCTCGCCCCCGCGCCTGGCCAGGATCTCGTCCGCAAGGGCGTCGCTGTCGGCCAGCCAGGCCTGCCACTGCTCCAGCGCTGCCTCCACCCTGCTCCTGTCTAGCTGTTCATAGTCCTGCATGCTGCCGATCGCCGCCTTGGGCCTACCCCGGGAGGTGAGCACAATCCGCTCCCCTCCGTAGGCAACCCGGTTGACCAGTTCGGAGATGTCGCGCTTCACTTGTCCAATACTGACTCGGGTCTGAGCCACGATCGCCCTCCTTCCTGTTGGAGTTGTAATATCCTGATAAGGAGGATAGTGACATTTCCGCGAATTGTCAATCTCAGAGCTGAAGGATGAGGGAGGATAGGGGATAGACGGAAGATGATGGACGGTGGGGGATGGGGTTTTCGTGGGAATTTGCAGAAGGCGGGTGCAGGTGTTATACTGGCTGAGATAGCACGGGAGCCAAATAGAAGCAGGAGAGCAGCGATCCGCCTTATCTCGCCGACCTGGGCCGCAACCTGCACCTCGCCAGCGATCCAATCCAAATAGGGCCGCCATGGGCCAGCAGCCAAGGCGGAGCTTAGCCGCACGGAGACCGACGGAGTTGAGCACGTCACTATCAGTTGCCTGGCTCGCCATTTGAGCAGCGTATCCTTGTGTTGAGATGGGCGGTGTATTGATCGCAGTCTTCCTGCCCTGGCATCTCTCGGTTTTCGTCTATTGAAGTGCAGCATACCCAGTTAGCTCTGAGAAGAAAGGAGATCCACATGTCCAACTTTGGGTGGCCTGAACTGCTTCTGTTGCTGGTCTTGGCAGTACCCGGATTGGTCCCCGCGCTCATCGCGCACAGGAAGGGCAGGAACTTTTTGGTCTGGTGGCTGTTTGGTACGGCACTCTTTATCATTGCGCTGCCGGCCTCTCTGCTGATCAAGAGAAACGCGCAAGAGTTGGCGAAGCGCCAGTTGGCGGAGGGCAGGATCAAGTGCCCCTATTGCGCGGAGCTTATCAAGAGTGAAGCAACCGTGTGCCGGTACTGTGGGCGCGACCTGCCTGCCTACACGCCCAAGGAGGAGTGAAGGAGAACGACAACGAGTGGCGATACCCAAGAGTGTCCCTTCTGTGCTGAGGGGATCATAGCAGAGGCCATCGCCTGTTGTTTCTGCAACAGGCCGGTGCCAGGTCAGGCATGTCGCCTTTTGACTAGCGCCGGACTGGCGAACACGGTAATGGCTGCTACCCAGGTATCCCTGGCAGCCACCGCGTGAGCACCCGTGTGGACCAAGGGCTGCGGATGGCACAGGATGATGAGCGGCTCGTTTGTGCGGCTCGATTTTATCGAGGATCCACTGTTCGATCCTGGCCTTGCCTCTTCAGAAACCGGGTTTTTCGGAAAAAACCCGGTTTCTAGGATGGAACCTCCGCCAGGCGCACCCAGGGCAGATCGACCGCGTTGTGCAGGCGTTGGTCGGCCGTCCAGAGCTCACAACCCAGGGACTCGGCCAGCGCCAGGTAAAAGCTGTCGTAGGCGGCAGCGCGGTTTAGCCGCACGTGTCCAGGCGTAGGCAGCGCGGACCTGCTCGGCATCGGCCGCGACCAGTTCGAATCCCCATCTCATGCACCAGTGGCAGGGACTGCTCAGCCTCACCGGCGGTGACCAGCCCAAAGAACGCCGCCTTGCACAGGGCGGTTGTCATCTCGTACAGCCACAGACCGGGGGCATCCAGCGCATAGCCCTCCCGTACAACCTGCTCCATCCGCGCGCGGAGGGCGCCGCGCCGGGGATCCGGCAGGATCAGTCGCACGGTCAGGCTGGCGTCAACCACCAAGGATTTCGTCATCGCGCGCCTCCCGGTCGGCCCGCACCGCCTCCATGAGGGCGTCCACATCGATGGGTTCGCCCCCGCGCCGCGCCAGGATCTCGGCTGCCAGCGCATCGCTCTGGGCCAGCCAGGCCTCCCAGCGGTCCTGGTCGCCTTCTCCTGCTCCAGCCGCTCATAGTCCTCCATGCTGACGATGGCCGCCTTGGGCTTGCCCCGAGAGGTCAGCACAATGCGTTCGCCTCCGTAGGCCACGCGGTTGACCAGCTCGGAAATGTCCCTCTTGACTGTGCCGATACTGACATGGGGTCTGAGCCACCGTCGCCTCCTTCCTATTGGAGTTGTAATATCCTGATAAAGAGTATAGTGCACTTTCTATGAATTGTCAATCCGGCGCTGCGGGACTGGGGGGATAGACGACAGACGATGGACGATGGACAACAAATGGTGGAGGGTCGAAGCAGCAGAATGCTCGTCAGTACACCTCGGTGTGGCTACCCAGATCGATCAGTACAATCATGTCGTTGCCGGTGTCCGGGTTCGGCTCGAAAGCAAAGGCGATGCGGCAGTCGTACTCTGCCGTACAGGCCCATAGTCCCTTGAGCCGACCGCTCTACTTGTGCGTCTTTAGCGCAGGATGAAACGGATCGTTGGCCAACTCTTCGAGGGTTTGCAGGACCCGGTCTTGTCGAGCCAAGTTGTTGCGGGTATAGCGCTTGAAGGCCCTACGGAAGCTGCCCCCCCACGCCAGCTTGATCATGATTCGCCCAAGAGATCGCGTTTGAGATCCTCGACCGAACCAAACTGGGCGCGACCCTCTCGGCGCACAGCCTGCAGGGTCTCTTCCGCGTAGCCGGCGATTTCTGGCCCTGCGCCGTTCTACCAGACTGGCGCTGGATCAGGTCTATTAGTCTCTCCTGATCTTCAGGCGGAAGGCTCTCCACGACGTCGAGCGCTTGCTGAAGCAGCGACAACTGCGTTTTATCCATACGCATCCCATATTGCACTGCAGTGTCCTACCTCCAGTGTACCTCGCTCCCTCATAGAGGTCAAGTTGCGTTGGCGGGGTCCGGAGATTCGGAGAGTGGCGCGACGGTGGGGGGAATGGGCAGGTAGATTGGTAGATTGGGCAGTGGTGGATTGGGGGAGTGGTAGATTGGGGTTTTCGTGGGAATTTGCAGAAGGCGGGCCCCGGTGCTATACTGGCGAGATGACAGGAGAGGGAGCGGTGCGGCCTATTTTGCGGGGATTTGAACAGGGCGAGATCCCTGGCTTGGGTACAGGGACGCGATTTCGTCAGGCCCGTAGACGGCAGGCGCGGATGTGGCCAGTGAAGACAACCCGTATGGTAGACGCGCCAGACAGTCCCGTGCTGTTGAGAAGCCGGTCATCGCGAGCACAGCGAAGCGATCCCCACCCCGTGCCCAGAGGATTGCTTCGGCGCAAACGACGCGCCTCGCAATGACAGTTCCGGCCGGTCGTGGATGCGGCGACAGGAGACAAGCCGTATGGTAGATGTGCCCGCCAGTCCCGTACTGCTCGCCCTTGACTTTGGCGGTACCAAGCTGGCCGCGGCCCGTGGCCGCCTGCCGGCGAGGACGGCACCGCGCGCTAGCCGCGCACTGGGAGCCGTGGCTGGCTGGCCCGTGAAGAGGCACCTTCGCCACCCGGCCGCACGGCCCAGAGCGACATGCGGATCATGATGGAGCTGGCGGGCAAGGCTGCTGGGCTGCCAGCCGGAGACCCCTGGCAGCCATCGGCGTCAGCTTTGGCGGGCCCGTGGCTGCGGGCGCCGGGTGGTGCTGCTGTCCCACCACGTGCCCGGCTGGGAACGGGTGCCCCTCTGCGATCGGCTGGAAGCCGAGCTGGGCGCGCCGGCCTTTATGGACAACGACGGCAATGCCGCTGCCCTGGGCGAGCACCGCTATGGGGCGGGCCGGGGACACGGCAGCCTGCTCTACATCACCGTGAGCACGGGCGTAGGCGGCGGCTGGATACTGAACGGACAGACCTGGGGTGGTGCCGACGGGGTGGCCGGCGAAATCGGCCACATGGTCGTCGATCCCCAGGGACCCACCTGCCCCTGCGGCAAGAGGGGCTGTGTGGAGGTGATGGCCTCGGGGCTGGGCATCGCCCAACGGGCCGGCGAGTGGCTGGCCGCTCGACCGGGCGACGGATCGGTCCTGCGCAGCCTGGCAGCAGGCAGCCCGGCTGTGGACGCCGAGCTGGTTGCCCGAGCAGCGGCCCTGGGCGACGAGCTTGCCTGGCAGGTGCTGGAGGTGTCGGCTCGGGCGCTGGGCAGCGGCATCGGCGGCGCGGCCAACCTCATGAATCCGGAGCTTTTCGTCCTCGGGGGCGGGGTGACCAAAGCCGGGGACCGGTGGTGGCAGGCCGTGCGCCAAGCTGCCCGCGACACTGCCCTGCCCGAGATCAGAACAGAGATCGAGCCCGCTGCCTTGGGCGACGATGCCCCTCTGTGGGGCGCCATCGCCCTGGCCCAGGACGGCCTCCTGGCTGATCCTGCCGCAAGCGCAGAAAGCGGGTGACGACTGGGAAGCGCAGTCAGCCGCACCTCCCGGTCACAGAGCAGGCTTGAGCGGGGAAGGCCAGGGTCTGTTGGCTAGTGTATCTCTTTTCGTGGAAATGCCGCACGATGCTTAGCCGCTGTCGCTATCCCCCTTCTCGCTTCCGAAGGATCCTCCTTCGCAGAGGGCACACACCCGGACAGTGATAGAGTGACACAGTAGACCGCTCGCCCATGCCGAAACGGGCCTTCGACTCGTATACACCGTCATCTGTTGGTTGAAATGGTCCTAAATCCCCGTTTCTTCCTCGCGCAGCTCGCGGCGCAGCACCTTACCGACCATGGACTTGGGCAGCTCGTCGCGGAACTCGATGCTGCGTCGGCGCCTTGTAAGCCGCCATGCCGCTCGCGGCAGAAAGCGATGATCTCCTCCTCGGTGGCGCTCTCGCCCTCTTTGAGCACGACAAAGGCCTTGACTGTCTCGCCCCGTGCGCTCATCC
The DNA here is from genome assembly GCA_963700755.1 of uncultured Acidimicrobiales bacterium. Lineage (GTDB taxonomy): Bacteria > Actinomycetota > Acidimicrobiia > Acidimicrobiales > SZUA-35 > JBBQUN01. The sequence goes on along the minus strand of CAVOYW010000007.1, from coordinate 22,686 downwards.
GGCACGCCGATGACCGCGGCCTCCTGGACCTTGGGATGCTCGAACAGCACCGCTTCGACCTCGGCGGGGTAGATGTTGTATCCGCCGGCGATGATCATGTCCTTCTTGCGGTCCGAGATGTGAAAATAGCCGTCCTCGTCCATGTAGCCGATGTCGCCCGAGTAGAACCAGCCGGGCTGACCATCCGGGCCGGTGCGCAGGGCGTTGGCCGTCTCGGTGGGCATATTCCAGTAGCCTTTCATCACCTGCGGGTCCCCTGATGATGATCTCGCCGATCTCGCCGACGGGCAGTTCCTGGGTTCCCGGTCTCGACGTCGACGATCTTGAGGTCGGTGTCCGGCAGCGGCACGCCGATGGAGTGCGGTCCTGGGGCTGTCGATCGGATCCATGCACGACCGCCGGGCTGGTCTCGGTCAGTCCGTAGGCCTCGACCATCTTGCCGCCGGTGATCGCCTCGAAGCGCTGTTGCACCTCCGGCGGCAGCGGCGCGGCGGCGCTGACGGCGAAGCGCAGCGAGGTCAGGTCGTACTTGTCCCGCTCCGGAAAATTGTGAAGGCCGACGAACATGGTCGGCACGCCTGGATAGTAGGTGGCGCGGTGCTTCTCGATGGAGCCCAGCACGTGCACCATGTCGCGCGGGTTGGGGATCAGCAGGATGGCGTTGGCCATTGGCGATGGGCGTGTTCATCCCCGCCGTCAGGCCGTAGCTATGGAAGTAGGGCATCACCGCCAGCATGACGTCCTCCGCCTCCCGGCTCTTGGCCCACACGTTGAGCACCGTGGCGTTGGACACCAGGTTGCGGTGGGTGAGCTGTGCGCCTTTGGGCACGCCGGTAGTGCCGCCGGTATAGATCAGCGTGGCCACGTCTCTCCGGGTCGATCTCCACGGGTTCGGGTTGGGCGTCTTGCTGCCTTGAGCACATCCTGGAACCAGTAGCGTATCCGCGTCTCGCCGGAGATATCCACGCGATGACCCTCTTTCTTCTCCTTGGTCAGCGTGAACAGGAACTTGAGCAGGCCGGGGAAGTACTCCTTGACATTGGTGACGATGACGCGCTTTATCGGCGAGTCGGCCCGGATGCTCTTGACCCGTTCGTACAGGCTGCTCATCACCACGAAGGTCTCCGCCCCGGAGTCCTTGACCAGGTGCTCGATCTCGCGCGGCCACGTACAACGGGTTGCAGCAGCACCACGATGCCGCCGATGCGCCAGGTGGCGTAAGCAGTGATGATGAACTGCGGGCAGTTGGGCAGCATGACCACTACCCGGTCGCCCACCCCCACGCCCAGTGCCTGCAACCGTATTTTGATTTCGTCATTTTTAATCTGGGCATCTCCTGTCATTGCTGTTTATGTTTGCGTGTATCTTTGCTCTGACAATGCTACCATATGTCTTTTTTATTTTTCAAGAACTAATCGATGCAGTATCGAGGTATTTACTTCAAAGTGCGACATTTTAGATAAAATATAGTGCCCCTCTTGGTATAAATAATCTTATTGAATTCGTAGCCTTTTTTTTGTACTGGACTACTCACAAGATCTTTTCAACATTATGATTTGTCCTCCTTTTTGTGTTAATGCCAAAGCACGAAGCCAAGGATTCAATTGAATATGGTTTTAACAAAAATTTACGTATCCAGTAGACGCAATATTTGAATCACCTTATTTCAAAAAGATCTAGATTTGAATAAAAATGAGAAAATCCAACCTGCCTTCCAAGAGTGCAAAGTTCACTATAGCTAAACCAGTGTACTGCAGGGCGTTGAGTGAAATTTGCCAAGACGTGGTTCGTAATGTAAATGCCTGAAAATATAACACTCTTTAATTAATTTTGGAAACCAGTTATAAAATCTTACATTAAACTCACCATTCTTACCTGCTATACTAAATTTAAATCTATTTGTAGTAATAATATGTGCAATTCCTCCTGGTGCAAGAACACGATAAATCTCCTCTAAGCTTTTGAGAGGTGAATCAACATGCTCTAAGACAGATTCTAAAATAATTATATGCTGAGATTCGTCAGGAAACGGAATTTTTTCAGCTGAGCCCCTAACGACCTTTTCTTGCGAATTTATATATTTTCGCGGCCGATTCCACAAAATAAGGAACGGGCTCGACACCATAAGCGTTAAATTCATTTTCTAGAAAATACTTAAGAGAAATTGGTTTCGGCCCACATCCGATTAAAAGTATATTCTTGCAATTATTGAGATTTATAAGCCGATTAAAGAATTTAATTTGTCTTTTAAGTGCAGGCACGTGATTTGCTCGTTTTTTTGTAAAATTTATATAAGTGTTGTACGCTTCTTTCTCCAGATCAGGGAACCCCTCACTTAGCTTTCTATTTTTGTATATTATTTCGATGTTTGCCATGTACCTCTCTCCTCAGTTCTTAAATGCCGGGACTTCGATTACTTTATTTTAAAGGCTAAAAAATAGCAAAGACATTTTTCGCCCCTCAGATTAATATGACACTGATATTTTTGACAGTTATCAAGATAAAAATCACTTCCTGTCAAACTGTTTTTCAGTGGACCCTTGTCGCGGTTTTATCTCAAGGCACCCAAAGTTGCTCAACCGTTGCGAGACCCAGCCTCTCAGATATTTGTATGTACCGGATGTCCATTCTGTTTTGATCGATGAAAAACACTGTTTTACCCTATTTTACCACTACCAATTCGCATATGGTCCAAATTTTGTTTATCCATATCCAATAATTTTTATTTCCCTAGCTAATCTTTTCTGTATTTCATCGATAATTACTTTATAATCTTTACTATCAGTATTTTTCCATCCATATGCTTTGCCCCTTGGTCTTTTTACTTCATCTGAAGTCCCAACCAATTTGTCTATATATTTAATCGCAATTGGATAATTAAGATTTAAAAAATTAAAGATTTTCTTAAAATAATCTTCAGGATTTGTCCTCAAGTTTTCAAATTTAACGATATATACGTCTTGATGTTTATTTATTACCCATGAGTTAATTTCCCATCGATATTGACCGATTGGATCGTAAACTTTTAAATATTCTTCGGGTTTTATATAGTCAATTTTTTTTTCTTTTTTATACATTTCATACATTGAAATAATTGAATCTCTCGGATCGCGATAAACATAAATATATTTTCCTTCAAAATTAAATCTTGGTAAAAGCCATAACGCCTTTAAATACGCTATTTTTTTATTTCGAGCGTGTATCTTACACAATAAAACTTCTTTATCTAAGTAAGTAGGCTTATTAAAATACAAATCATAAGTCTTTTTTCCTGTACTTTTTTCGATAACATTACGTATCCAATGAGTCCCTGTTCTAGGAAATCCGCATAAAATACATTTTATATAAATTTCTAGATTTGTATTTTTTTATAAATTTTGTCGGAGGATATCGATAATCGTAAAATGTTGATAAAGGAGCTAATGTTTTACCTCTATAAATACTTTTAAGAGTCTTAACTGTATTTTTAAATTTTAGCATTTTTTCTATTTTTATTTACCTAAAGTTTTGGAAATAACCCATTGAATTTTCATCAACCATTGAATTTCATATCACTTTTATACCCTTCTTGTGTAAGACCTGCCCATCATCACTATTTTACGGCTCTAAATCAGATAAAAATGCGCAATACATCAGAGTTTGGCTAATCTTAATCTGGCTGTTGTTCTTTGAAATAAGCACTTACCATTTCCGCCAGCACTGAAAAGGGGGCCTTGGCTTTAATGCGACAAGTCTTCCTTAAGGAGAGAATGCGTTCCACCCAGCGCAGTCCTTTGTGGCTCTGACTGCCGAGGCTGCGTTTGCGCCACAGTACGCCAAAACGCAATGCCCGTTCGGCCCGGTTGTTGGTCGGCTCAACGCCGTTCTCATCCAAAAAGACCCATAGCGAGTCCATTTCGGCCGCAAGGGAGCGTGCGAGGGCGCCAGCTTCTTTATCGGCGGCTTCATGAAGCATCAGTAGCAGCACAAATTGCGAGTAGAAATTTTTCCACTTGCCCGGCCCCGGCGGCGCATTCGCAAAGTGACATAGCTGCTTGCACAAGCTGAGCGCCTGTTCTCCGAATGCAGGAAATTTCCTCATCCGGACTCTCGGCCAGCCCCCTGGCCTTTCGGATGTAATGCGCCAAACAGCTCTGGCGCTGACTACTCAGTTTCTGTAAACGCGGTAATTGTCGCTGACCAGAATTCCTCTCCACTGGCGGATAAGCTCTCTAAACGCTTCGCGGTAGCGCCGCGGATGGACCTGATAAGGGGCGACGCCACTGGTATCCATCACCCTGAGCCAGTGCAGCTTGCCGGCCTTAAACCAGCCGGTCTCGTCGATGTAAGCGACTTTGCTCCGTGCTCGCCATCTGGCCGATTCGTTTTCATATGTCGGCTCAATGGCGGTTGAGACCCGGTCGATTACTTTTTTGTATGGCCCCGGTGGAAATCGATAGGCCAAACACCGAACTTAGAAACTCTTGGACCGACTTGCGGCTGGCGGTCTGCCGTCCGCTGACCTCTGCAATCAGGCCGCTCATCCTCGGGCCATAACCGCGCCGTTGTCGCGGTTCCAATTTGGCCGCTACGTGCCGGCCGCACCTGCTGCAGCGACCCTTGTGAAGCACGTAGTGAGTGACTTCGAGCTCGATTTCCGGCAGCTCGATCTGCTGATGGGTATAATAGGCTTTGAGCACGATCAAATTGCCGACTGCCGCAACTGCAGATCGAAGGCTTAAGTGACACGGTCTCTGTGGGGTCGAGCAGCTGCTTGACGATGCCCGGCGTGGCCCTTTTGGCCGCCGCGCTTTCGCTTGCCTCTTTTCCTCTTTCGCTCCGGGTTTCTTAAAGGGCCCATCAGCAGAAGGCGGCTGGTTGGAGTTCTGGGAATTTCGGTTAATCCGCTGCTCCAGTTTTTCGGTGCGCCCCTTTAGCTCCGCCAACGACTGGGACAGCTGGAGAATGCTTTGCTCCAGCATCTCGATGTAGGCGCGCACCGCCTCGGGTGTTTGGAGCCATTCGGCTGTGGAAAAGGGTTTCGTCGACTTCCAAAGCCGGAAGCGTAGCACAGCTGGAACAAAAAATCTTGCGTTTTTTTGATATTATTTCAGATCGTTACCTTAAAATTCAATTATGTGAATTTCAATAAATTACCTCCAAGCGCTACTACCCCGTGAATGGGTACATGTCAAAGTCCAGGACATCGATGACCCGATAGGTTCAAGACATCGATTACCCAGACGTATTTCTATTATGAAAAATCCATCATGCGTTCAAGTTAAGTGTTCGCTTGTCCAGTCTCGTAAAGCCTTATGCTGTAAATGTTTGGCATAAGTATGCAGTTGAATAAATCTGTCTATAATTAAAGAAATATTGTTTCGGGTCATCGATGTCCTGAGCTTTTTAACCGTTAGATTTGGGTCATCGATGTCCTGAGCCTTTTCAGGTACAATTATCAAAATTCAGATTTATTCTGTACCGCTCCCTCAATTTATATTCCTGAGTCTTTTACTCTTGTGTCTCTGCTCAATTATTCTCAACAAGGAATAATGGATTTGATACTAAGTTTCTGCGCCATAACCGTCGGGGTTGTCTAATTAATCGAGGGAGCCATTCAATCCCAAACTTCTGAAACCAAGGATGACTCCGTTTTACTGTGCCTGTGTAAAAATCGAATACTGCCCCGATAGCGCCAATGAATTTAACGTCTAATTTATTTTTATTCATAAAAATCCACTTTTCCTGTTTTGGCGCTGTCATTCCTACCCAAAGAACATCAGGTTTGGCCCTGTTTATTTTATTCTATAATCAATCGGTTATCTATGTCAGTAAATTCAGGTTTAAATGGTGGTGAAAAGGTTCCTGCAATATTAATATTAGGAAACATATCATTAACCTTACAACTTATTTTTTTAAGATTTTCAGTTGTTGATCCGAGGAAAAAATACCTATATTTAGTCTTTTTATAATTGCATATATTTTTTTTATTTAAAACCTGACTCACGCCTAAGAAAATATCGCTTCCAGTTATTCTTTCCGTTATCTTTCCTCCAAGTATTTTTGAGGCAATTATGATACCTACCCCATCAGGTACAACAAAATCCGCTTTTTTTAATGCCTTATCAAAAATTATATCATTTTTCGCTATTACCAGAGAATGTGAATTAGCACAAACAAGATATTTTGGCTTCCCTCCTTTTTCGATCCATATCATTATGTCAGAAATGCAATGATGTATTGATTTTCTATTTACAGAATAGCCAAGTATTTTTTCCACTTTAGTAAGAGCCCTTTGCTGGTAATCCATTTTTTTTTCTGATAATACCAAACATTGGTTCATAATAACACTTTCTTAATAAATAGTCTAAATACAAAAAAAGCTTTTTAGAATAATTTCTATTTTCATTCTTGAAGCGTTTGAGATCACCCTCAAAATTGGATCCATATTTTTCTTTTTCTTTAACAATAATTTCATTTTTAACATAACTATACAGTTCATTGTCTAACTTATTAGCATACATAATTTCATCCAAGTAATTATGGATATTTTTTTTTAACTCATACCTAATTGTAGAATTTCTTTTCCCTACGTTTTGTAATCGATATTCCGGTGTAAAATTTATTGGTTTCAATTTGTTTTTTAGTAGTATGAGGAATTCATCGAATTCTTCTACAATCCCTACCAAAAAATAATGTTTTTTTAAAATTTTCTTTGCGAGCTGAACATTTTCACCTCCTGCAATTTTCCGAGTCTGTAGATTGTGAGTTTTCCTAAATTCTTAGGAATTCTTCGAAGGTAATCTTGTGTCCTAGTTTTTCTCTCCAGTATTGATAATGTGATATGTATCTTCGTGCTGGATCTCGTAAAATGGTGATATATTTAATCATAGGAACTACATCGCGTAAATCTGCGAAAGGTCGAATAGCATGGCCGGCTATACATTTTAAAAGTGGATTAATTATCATTATTTTTCTTAAGTCATCAGCACGTAAAATACCACTTGATTTAATCGAAAGAGGCATAACATCACAATATTTCATAAAATAATTAACACGAAGGAGGTGTATTAGAGAAGTTCCTGCGGCCTTTTCTATGTGTGTGAATGCCAGCATTTCTCTTTTTTTTATTGATGAAACGGTTTTCATAGTACTTTTAATATCTGAAACGTTTTCTATCAATAAATTAAATAAAACTGTTATTAGTTTTCTCTTGTATTTATACATAATATTTTTTAAGAAAAATCACAAAATCGACATAGTTTTTGACTCGCGATAAACCTTTTTTAACTTAGACAACAAAGCTGTCAATCGGAATGCATAAAGTACCTAAAATCGGAATGTAAAGTGCACCACTTACGCATTGCCTGAATCTTGACCGTATTAGGAAAATATTGGCATAAACCATGGTGTTTCAAATCCGTTTGACTCGATTTTAATGTTTAACAGTGTTTCGCACAAAAATCCTTATCGAGGGTTAAACCACTACAGGCAGTCGTTTCAAGCTGTCTATGAAAAGCCGTTGAATGTAATCGGTGCTGGCCTATTTCTGGGTGAAACCGCTTTCTCTATTAAAATAATTCTTTATCCTTGGAACAATAATCGACCCTGCAGCAAGCTGCAGGGTATTATAGCCTAGTCGAACAGCTTGAGTTGTTTGATTTCGCTTTTGGGTTTCCCTTGACGCTTAACATAACTTTCAACCGTACCCCAGTTGGCCCGCTCACCGACTGTGGCCACATAAGTAACCGTCTGTCCAAAATTCCCCGCCCCAAAGATCCTTTTTGACCGAAGGCTTTCTCCGAAATATTTCTCGGGCGGTGATGCTCTTGAATATTTGAACGATTCGGCCTGGTGCTACTTTCGGATGCGCGCCACACAATAGATGGATATGATCTCGGTCACATCCAATTGCCTCCATTTCTATCGCATAGCGCTCCGCTATTGCCTTGGCTGGTCTCTTTGATTATTTCGGTCACTTCACTATCCAGTAACGCCTTGCGATACTTTACCGGAAATACGATGTGATAGTGAATTTGCCATGCACAATGATACCCTTTTTTTACATATTTTCGGTCATTTTCCCTGTCTATCACAGGGATTGACCCTGCAGCAAGCTGCAGGGAATTATCAAGTTAAAAGACTTCCAGCTTTAGTACTAAAAAGCATTTGAGATCTCAACTGAAGTATTTACAACTCATAAACGAAATAGTTCTCAAAACGTCATTATTAGGGGCACGGTATGTTCCCTGTATTGCGTAATTTACTTCATTCCTGTTGAACCGAATTGTACAATGTGTGTTTTCGTAATGCTCGCTCTTCATTACCCGTTATTTTTGATAGCTGTTTAGATATCATCTATGTAATTTTAAATGCATCTCAGCATCCTTTATAAGACTTATGTAATACTTGTTCTGATAGATAGAATTAATTTAATGTTTCCTCACCTATGTAACATCAAATTCATTCAATCTATTTTATAACAATTTCTAAAGTAACATTTCTTTGTATATTTTATCTAATTGCTTTACCATTTTCTCAAAATATTCTGAAATCTTTCCCACCTTTTTCCGTGCCACTTTTCCCATTTCATTATCAGAAGTTCTCTATTTTTACATCGAATTACAATTTTTCTATAAAGACCATTTAAATCTCCAGGCCAGATCCTGCAGAACCTTCCTCTTTCACTGGTAATCAGTTCCGGTATACCACCAACAGCATGTTGAAACTACAGCAATACCATATGACATAGCTTCTAAAGTAGACGACATTGGCATACCTTCACCGTAAGAAGGAAGACAAAAATATCAGTCTTTCGCAGATATTTGTTCTTTTGACCCCATAAGCCAGCCAAAAATAGCTCACATGCGCCTGGATTTATTTGTTTTCTATTTCACTTCTCAGTCTGTTAAATGTCACCGTTTCCTCCAATGTTAATATGGATCTAAAATCACATTAATAGTCATTTGATACCTCCAGTAGATCAAAAATTCCTTTTCTTTTGCTATTAACCCAAGAAATGTAATTTGAATAACCTTTTTTTGATACTATTGCATTTTTTTTTTTCAGGTAAGGTCAAACTGAGTTAGGATCTAACAGTCATTGATGCTTTTGGAGCAATATCCTATAATTTGTCTTTTCCAACTCTCCGAACATGCAAATATAATGAGTCCGCAGACATAAACATCTCACTTATTCTACGTTTCGCAACTTTCGGTAAGATTCGGATAATGTCCATAAATGATGCCCCGTGAAAATGAAAAATAATTTTGCATTTAAATTTTTTTACTAAGCGAAAAAAGAAATATTTTCTCATGCAACTTACAACATCACCTGCGTGTATATGCACAATATCAGCTCGATCGGTGACCATCAATAATGCCACTTGCACGAGTCCTTTTATTGCTACAATAAACTTTAATGTTTTGTTGCCGTCATCGTGTGAAGCAATATGCTTAATACGATACTTTTTTTTTAAATCAGAATTAAGATAATTATTTATTACAGTTGTTATCCCTCCTTTTACTTTTCTACCTGGAGAAATGTACATTATTGCTATTTTAGTTTTATTTTTCATAAGTTAATTTAAATTTAAATTTTTATTTTTTTAATCTTTATGTTAATGTCTATGTATAAGCTGTTTATATAATTTCTCATAATCTTTGACGTATCTTTGAACATTAAAATTTTTTAATACAAATATTTTTGCACTTTTCCCTATTTTTTTGGCTTTATCTTCATTATTTAAAATTTCGATTATTGCATTGGCTGTCTCATCTGGCATTTTGGGTTTAACCAGTATACCAGTTACTTGGTGCTTTATAATTTCATCTGTTCCTCCTCCTTCAGATGCTATAACAGGTTTTTCTAAAGCCATAGCCTCTAAAATAGCGTTTGATATTCCTTCAAGATGTTTATCCGTATTAGTCAGCAAAACAGCTATATTAAAAATGTTTATTAAGCAATCAACATCTTTTCTATAACCTAAAAAAAATACATTTTTGTTCACACTAATTTTTTCGACATTAATTCTAAACATTGCCTTTCTTTACCGTCTCCAATTATTAAAAAACATGTCTTTGGATAATGCTTTTAACAACGATTTTCGCAGCATTCAGAAATGTTTTGTGATCCTTATGCTTTGATAAAGATCCTACCATTCCGACAACGTAACTGAATTTATCAATTCCAATGCTATTTTTTATTTTAAAAATATTATCCTCGGGAAAATTAAATCTTTTAAAATCAATTCCATTGTAAACAACCTTAAAATTTGGTTTAATTTTTTTGAATCTATTATTAAAACCGGCATGTGAGTTTGAAACACACACATCTGATAACTTAGCAATTATTTTTTTTGATATTTTAAGTTTTAAATTTTTATCTTTACAGTCACGTATAACAGAACACAAGACAGATCTTCCTGAAAGTTTTGACGCTATCAATCCGAACAAGCTTCCTAAATTATCAAAAGTATGAATTACTTGTATATTTTCTTTTTTAACATATCGCATAATCTTTAAAACTGGTCGAAGGTCGTATTTGTTTGTTCTGAAAAAAATTATAATTATGATTCCTGCATTTTCTAAATTACTTCTATATCCATCATTATCATGGTCTAAACACACAACATGAATGCCGTATAAATTTTCTTTTAAGCCTTTGACAAGCTCTACTAATTGTCGCTCAGCACCACCGAACTTTAATGAATGTATTACAAAAAGTATTTTCATATAACTACTATAATTTTGAAATTACAAATCTTGTCTTACCAGAAATTGTATTTGGAATCCTTATAACATTTTTAAAATTGATGATAAAGTTTTTGCCACATTCTTTTTTTATTTTTTTCGTATAGTATTCTAAATTAATATTTATAACAGTCGGATCTTTAACATATTCTACTGTTATACCATCTAATGTTTCTTGAATCACTCTAAATGTTTTTATCCCTGGTTGACTTCTAAATAGTAGAGTCCAAAAGGTTCCTCCTAAGCGATTACCATTTGGTGTTTTAACTATATCCAGAGTCCTACCTTCTACTTTCTTTAATAATGGCAAAGACCGGCCACAAGAACATGTATCATTTTTTAATGATGAAACATCTCCAATTCTATAGCGTATCAATGGCATTACATAATTATCTAAGTCAGTAATAACTATTTCACCGGTTTCACAATCTTCTACTGTCTCAAGGTTTTCATCTAAAATTTCTATATATACACGGTCAGAATTGACATGTAATCCTTCTCGTCTGTGTACATTCGTGTGCAATATCTCCAAACTCTCTGCACCCATATCGATTGTAGACGGGACATCAAAAAGCTCTTTCTATTATCTCTCTCTGCCATTCAAAAAGCGTCTCAGCAGAACTAATAATAGCTTTTATTGATGGTATTTTTGTTTTATTTTTGATCATATTTTCAGCAATTACTGTTAATGGACCTGGATATGAAATCAGTAATTTAGGTTTAAATTTATATAAGTTTATTAAAATATATACTCAATATTTCTGTCAGATAAATCGTAAGACGACAAAAACATTATATTATTAATCCATGAATGAATTCTACCCCTAAAGGCAGCAGCCTTTTTTAAGTCAATCGGTGCACCCCAAAGACGTGCTGTTCTGTCACCATCATTAATTCCTATAGCTTTTTGATTTCTAATGACAACAGCGCTTCTGTAAGTCCATGATAGCATATCATAGTAAAATATATAATGCTTCTCCAGTCGAGCCACTTGTACTATTATGGATTAGACTTGTTTTTTTTGATTCATTTGAAATCAACAATTTACGTTTTTTATTTATGTCATTTTTTGTAAGCAGAGGTATTTTTCAAAAATTCTAGTGCGATGTAAATCTTTTAAATTAATCCCCGATTTCATAAATGTTTTTTCTATAATAAGGTACATTTTGAAAGAATAGCATAAAAGACTTTTTAATTTTGTATTCTTGTAATCGATCTAATTCTTGTTTTGATATTCCATTGATTTTTATTCTAATTCTTCAATTCGCTCAATAAGTTACGTTTTTTTTATCCAATGATAAGCTGGGAATATCACTTTTCTTAAAAGAATTTTGTTCATTTTTATATTTATTCTCTCAAATTACATTAAAAAAATCGTAAACTGAAGTTTCCCGTTTTTTATATCGTTGTGCAGCAGGGCGATGATCGCGCCCTTTCTTAATTATATATGATAACATATGATTAGCAAAGATAACTTTCGTTGCCCATTATATTTCACGACGAATATCGAACCGATTTTTTACGTATTATTGTAATATATTATTGTATTTCAGAAGTTTATAGTAAATTTTGAAGCCCAGTTTTGGTATGTCAGTTTTGACCGAAACAAACCATCACAACAACAAAGGACCTCGCATAATCTTACTAAACGACACCTTCAAAATACTCAAAAGCCAATTTGGTCTTTTCCGAAAAGGCGTTGAACAGTGTATCTGTTTAGTATACACTATTATAGCGATCATCATTGCGTTTACTTATTTCAAGACATTCTATATACTTCGATGCCTTAATACGCTAATTACTTTCTAATAAATTATACTTTTGTCACCTTGAACATGAAACGCTGTTAATTTATATTTTGAATTTTTCACTCATTGCTGGTTTTATAGCCAACTGATTCGATATTTTTATTGAGCAGGAATTTTTTTCCGAGTCAAATCCAAACAATATTTTTTTTCGTTCGTTTGTAGGAAGCCTATATCGCATATCTACTTTCTCGATCTGTCCAGCCTTCATGTTCAATCGCCCATCACCGGAGGCTAATCGGTAACGTTTTTTATAAATGCCAAACGTTATGAACATTACCAATATTTTTTTTCATAAAATAAAAATTGTATCTAACTGCAGCATGCTTCTGTGTTTCTAAAAAAAATCTAACACTTATTTTCAAGGTTAATTTTTAATTGGTTCTAAGTTGATAGACCTGCGGTCTATAATGTTATTTACTGATTTCATTTATTAGATTAATATATTTTTCTGATATTGAACTCCAGTGAAATCTTTCGACATCATTTTGCTTGTACTTTTCTTTATTTTCAATTAAAATGCGTAGATTCTTATAAATAGATTCTTCACTATCAAGATAAGCATATCTTCCACATTTTATCTCTTCTATGATTTTTTTCATTTCACTGTTTTTAGGAAACTGCAAAAATAGGCCTTTTAGTGCCTAAATAATCGAAAAATTTATAGGAAATTGAGTACCTCATATTTTCAGAAATAATTAGCACAAGAATATCAGCAGATCCTAAATAGCTTAATAGTTCCTTATGATTTACTAGTGCATGCTCTATAAAAATATCATTTAAACTATTTTCTTTAATTTCTTTTCCGTCATCATTATTTATATTTCCAAATATATGAAAACGCAAATTTTTATGACCTATTACATTTTCATTGATTAACCTTTTAATCGGTTCAGTAAATAATTTAATTCTTCTAGAACCATATAACCTTCCACTATATATTATTTTTTTCCTTCCGACTAATTTTTGTATACCTTTATACAAATTAGGTTCAAAACCGTTGGTAAAAACATAGCATTTTTTTCTAAATGTTTCTCCGAAATAATTTATAAAATTTTCCATCATCATATTGGTGCAGAAAACAATAGCGTTAGCCTTTTTAGCACAGTGTTTTTCCAAAATTCTATTTATTTTAGGAATATAACCTTTAAAAAATTCTCTTTTTTGGTTCGACCAAGGATCTCTATAATCATAAATTAATTTATTGTTTGTCATTATTTGTAGAAAAAGACCTACGACAAAGACTGAAAAAGGTGGACCTGTGCAAATGATAACGTCGATCTTATTTTTCTTTATAATTTTTATTCCTTTACAAATAGCGGGAATTATCCATCCGCTCCATGGATCAATGACACACAAATATCGTACCCATATCTTAGTTAAGATACTTCTTTTTAAGTTAGAGTTTTTTACAGTATATTTTGGTAACATGTTTGCAAAATGTATTTTCCCTCCAAAAGGTATTGTTTTATCCTTATCATCACTATTTTGAATTTTTGATGTTAAAATATGAATATCATTTATTTTTTTTTAAAATGATATGATAAAAAACTAAATCTCTTTCCACCAACTAACGTACTTGGTGCGAAAAAAAATGTAATAATCAATACAGTTCTGTATTTATTTACGTCTTTCATATGGCAAAAATGCTTTTACTTTATTTGCAAGAATCATAAATTCGTCAATTTTTGCTATATATAATAAACCGCAAAATGTAATTATATATAGTAAAGTGAATATTATTGCTCTAATTATATCGTTGATAAAAATTGTATCTCCAACTAATAGTATCGGTAATGCAGTCAACGCGCTGGCAGCAACTTTGAATATCTTTTTCCACATTACCAAGTCTCTTATTTTTATCAAGTAAATTTTACATACTGCTAATCCAAGAAAAATATTCATAAAATATCCAGATACGACTACAGCAACCGCAGGCCCAATTACGCCAAGATAATGGCTTAGAATGAACATCAAAATAATATTTAAAATCAATCTGATAACACCACCTACTATAAAATATGAAGTTTTATTAATCGCTCTTAATGGTACTGTCATTTCAAAGGCTCTTATAACGATGAGGAATAAAAATATTCTGAAAATAGGTATAGATCCGTCATATTTTATAGTGAACATTGTGTTTATAAAAATATCAGCATAGAAAAACATAATTATGAACAGCGGAAAAAAGAATATGCAGTATACAATATTTGATTTTTGCCATAGTTCAAGTGACTTATAGTTATTATTATGACGTTCTTTCAACGATATCTGGAAATATTGCGTCAACTATGCTAGATCTCACAATATTTATTAGGGGCATCTGATAACTTCCAATTGCATAAATGGCTAAAGACTCAACACCAAATCTAGCATAATCATGATTTTTCCAACTTCTTGATTAAAGTAAAAAAGTACATTCCCAACACCAAGTGGAGCGAAATACTTTATTTGATCAATCATATTTTTAAACTTGGTTTTAATCCTAACATTTTTTTGTAGATTGAAAATATCAATACAAAACAAACTCTAACAATTTCCACAAGAGATGTGCGACGATAGTCGAGCAACATTCAATACGTCTTGTAAAATATGCTACAGAATTAATGCTGCAATTCTTAAAAATGTATATATAAATGAATAATATAATAAGAAGATAACATTTTTTTTTCCTAAAAAATAGCCCTCTAAAAATGACATATTCAAAGAAAAAATGATATACAGGAAGTCAATGGCAAGATGAAATTATAGCTTGTATTGGCAATTATAAGTTTCGTTGTAATTAAAATTATTACAATGCCAAAGATACAGCTAATAGCTGTAAGATATGCTGTATTTGTTACATGAACTTGTTCATTATCGGGAAATTTCGGTATAAAGTATATCAGGCTTCCTTGAATGGCAAACTGCAAAAAGTGTATTGCCATTGATGTATATACATATAAATTCCCTATATTGGCCGAATGTGTGCACACTTAATAATCTAACCAACAAAATAGGTGACAAAACAGCAACAAGTACTTTTAACACTCGGCTTATTATAAGAATTGTTGTTCTTTTAAGAGAGAAAACAATTTATTTTTAAATAATTTTCATTTCTTTCTATATGAGTTTTCTGAAGTTAGTTTAATTAATATTGTTAAATATCTATCAAGAAAATATTGCAGTGAAAGAAGATGAATTTTAATGTTATATATTTTTTCGGTAATTCTTTAACATTATTTGAAAATATTTGTTTTATCTTTAAGTCTTTAAATTCTTTTTCAAATTCACAATACGGAAAAAGTATTTTCCAATCAAAATGCCCCATGTATTT
Organism: uncultured Acidimicrobiales bacterium; assembly: GCA_963700755.1. Lineage (GTDB taxonomy): Bacteria > Actinomycetota > Acidimicrobiia > Acidimicrobiales > SZUA-35 > JBBQUN01. The sequence continues at coordinate 6,835 of CAVOYW010000007.1, read as the reverse complement.
AATATTTCTATAGTACGGTAATTTAATTCCATAATGATTAAATATTTTAAATTTATATTTTAAAAGTGACATTTTTATTTTTTTTTCATAGTATATATCATAGAAGCTAAATGCTTGTCCTCTCTGCTCTTATTTTTGCCAATTCTTTATAAAATCGTTTATAGAAATCTGCATAAAAACGCCTGTTTCTAGTCTTGTTCTATTGGTAAAGTTGTAACATATTCGACAAGATCAATGTCTGTAAATATTGAAAAATTTATTTCGAATTTACCATAGAAATGAAACTGACTAGGACTATTTTTAACAAAACGACGTTGTCTATTTTCATATTCAAATGCTTCACAGCACTGCCAGTCCTCAGCTCCCCTATTTTCATATTTGCAAATGTCTTTATTTATTTCGTCTGCAACATAATTGCTGATAAGTGGTTCCTTATTGTAAAGCAAAAGACGTTTTTTTATTTTACTCACAAAGTCTATTCCATTCTCAGTATCCCAAGGTCGTATATGATTTCCGAATAGTTCTCCACCTAGAAAGCCAGTCAGCATTTCATCTGCCTCTGGGAAATATCAATCCCGGTACAGTAAGCAGCGTACATAATGTTGTACATAGGATCATAGTTGACATGCTTTTCTTTTAATGACATATATTCGTTGCTTATATTTATAGGTTTTAAAGTTAAACTGATCTTTTTGGCTAATTTTCGGCGAGTATATTTAGCGTCTGATTCGAAATGGTTAAATACAAAAGGACTCAGATTCATTCCAGATCGCATGCACATTGCGTGCTGCTAAACGACTGTCATAACCACCAGAAAGTCCGATCGTAAATTTCTTACCAGTGTTTAACGTAGCGATTCTATGAATTGATTGCTGAAAAAGCTTATCAATATGATTAAGTGCATATTCCTTGTCAAACTTATTTTCGGTATTGAGTATATATCTCCAATATTTTAACAATCGATTTTTTGGGCATCAAGATTGAAAGCCATCATACAGCTATAGGTAAAAGCTTTACGCTTTTAATAAAGGTCCTTTCTCGCAACACATGTGTTGCCAACAGAAATTTCTGCCATGCTGACGATGTCAATATCGGATCTCGTAAATTTCTTTGCCTTTAAATACTTGTGAATTTACGCTCACTACAAGGCAACCATTATCAAAATGATAAAAAATATCATTTAACCCTAATTGATCGTTAAAAATAATAACTGTATTTTTCTTTTGCTTATTAAGCATCCACAGTACCTACCTTTAAAATTTTTAATTTTTTTGCTTAAACCATAAATTGCTATTAATTCATAGAGGTCCTTTAAACTTTTCTGTAGGTCGGGGTAAAAGTATCCTTTAAAAAGTAATAAACTATCGTCCACTTCCAGATGTCGATCAAACTTATCGGCCCTGTAATACATATTACCAAATTTTTGCATTCCCTTACTTTTAATGTTTGTAACTATCATTTTAACCTTTCACTTTATTTTTACGTTCATTATTTGTATAAAATATATCTTTCTTTCATTTTGTATATTGCCCAATGGAATAGATAGCAATGTATTGATCTCATTTTGCTATATTTTCTTGGTATAATTGGATTCACCGGTATGGTGTACTTTATTCTTTCAAAAATTTTATATTTTTAACTTTACATACAATCTTCTATTTTTATAATGAAACAATATAATATAGTGCGTTTTATTTTTTCTATCTGGTTTTTGTAATAAGGTAATTCTGCAGCAAATGTGGAAAAGTCATTATAAGATGTATCTGATAGCATATTTTCAAGAGGAGGATAATTGTTGCTTGTCGGCATGTTATAGGTTTAGCAACAGCCTTTTTTTCTTGACCAAACAAATCTCTTGGCACGCCAGCTTCCTCTACTATTCTTCTCGGGATAGGACGGTTATATGTATAATCTCTAATCGACCACAGAAATCATTTCATTTGAAATCGAAATCTTTATGTATGGATCGATGAGATGTAAAAACCAATAAAGGTACGGGAAAGTGAAGGTAACCTACTCTGAATCTGAATTCATCCATAGAACAACCTGAAGAATCACGCCGTACCATGTTTGGACTTATATTTAAATTTTCTACTTCCCACAATCTTGCACCATGTCCGGTAATTAAAATTCTTTTTTCTAACTTTTGTTCTGCATTTATAAGATAGAGGTCATCTCCACCAGTTCCGCGGTTAATAAATTCCGCTTCTTTAAACCCTTCAAATTTCAAATATTCGTCTACATCTAGTTCATTAACACTTATACCTATTATTTCGCCTATTTTTTTCCCACTATCATTTCTATTTGTAAAAACGGCTCTTGCTTTTGTATAAGTTATGGCTTCTTTGCACCCAACCTCTTTTGCTATAACTGAGCATGCTGGTGAGTCATATCCTGTTGAGATTGTCGAAATAGGCGTAAATTTTATTTTTCTAAGATTGGTGAGCGGCATTATTTACTGTTAACTGAGACTCTTTTATAATCGTATTGAAGTAGTCAGTACAATTATAAAATTCTGATAAACACCTCTTTTTGAGAATTTTAATTTTTAGATTTTTCTCTATAATCAAGTTGCTAAAATAGCAGATGTTTACGTAGTGTTTATTACTAATCGGAATTTTTTTTTACACTTTTTTAGTCCATCCATTATTGATATCATATCAAAATCATAATCTAAATATTGCATATCTATTTCTTTATCAGAAACTTCTAAGAGAAACGAAAGCGAATTAGAGATTGTAAGATGCTTGTTTTCCTTATAATAATAAATTGGCATTAATGTATTTGTTGGCGTAGCAAAGAAAACGCATTATCAGTAACAAAACCTCCTGTTCCTGTAAAAGTTGTTGCTGTTATAAAACCGTTTTCTATAAAATCGCCACTCCAAGCTCCTTCGAAAAAGCATCTATTATTGTTCTCAACCCATGGACCATGATAAACTTTAAGTGATTTATCCCCCCTTTGAATATGAGCACACCAGGATAATCTCGGAAGATCCTATATTTCTTTTAATACAAATTTATTCACTCATTAATCCTTTGAAATCCACATACAAATTTAATCTCTCAAGGAATTACCGGTATACTGAAATGGTAAAAAAAACACCCCTCTAATAGTGACAAAAAGAGAGAGGTGTCAAGCGAAAGAAAATTTCGTTGCTAAAAGTACACAGATTATTACAGCAGAACCGCAGTCCGTTCTTTGAATCGCTAACCAGTTTAGTGCTAACGAACTATATCATCATGAGGCCATTTTGCTGAGGTGTTTTGATGAAGATTTCCCGTAAATATCGCGATGTTTAACTGTTCTTACGCTTCACAAAAAAAACCGAATAATAGTGAAATGCGAATCATATATGACTTTTTAGAATAGTTATATTATAGTCCCTACTTTCTATACTATGTACATTTCCAATCGTACGAAGAACATTTTTTATTTTTAAACGTAAAACCAGTTGATTATAGGCAGCGTCGCAAATCCTTAGCGGCCAACCCGAAATGTCAGTATTCTCTTCCTCATATATGGTCTTGTCGTCCAATGCCTTCACCGGCCATTTTTCGATCACCCCTCCGCTGGAATCCGGCATTGTGCCTAAAACTTCGATGATATTACCCTTGGTCGTTGAATCTGCATCCTGATATAACCTGCCTTAAATCTCCAATTGACACCTCTTGCAGAATATGCAAAATTCTTTTAGCAACGATAAAATTATAATTTTCTAGCCCAGATTCGCCTTGGTATATAATTCGAGGGTGCTTAAGATAATTTGTTACATACTCAGCCGCTTGCTTTTTTCTATTTTCCAATGCGGCAGTAACCGCATTTTTGAATAACACTTCATCATCATAGAAATCTTTCTTTTTTAGTTCATCAACTACTTGCTTGATTTCTCGGTTTTTTATTTTTTGTATTTTCTCTTCCCTTGATCGATCATAAAGGCTCGGGATCAGCAGCGATTGGTATAGATGCATGTGATAAAATCAAAGTACACACACAAAATATAAAGAATAAGTATTCTTTTCTCATGGGTTCCCCCTTTTAATCTATTAATATTAGTTAATTTATATTACCTCCTTCTTATATCTTAAAAGACGTTTTTTGTTATTGTTGGTCGGGTCTAAGTCGAACTTCCAATAATCGTAAATCGGCTGTAATGCTTGAAGGTTTGACCAAATTTCTTCATCGCTCTTCCCCAAAAGATAGTCTCTAATATACGTAGTATAATTGCCAGTATCACCTGAAGCAACCGTGTAAAACAAAATTCCGCGATTATAATACCCGGCATAATAAGGTCCCGAGCTACAACTAAAATAAGCCATTCGTGCATACTTTAATTGGTCTTGTGGGACAGATGGTTGATTGGCAAATAGTACTGATCTTGAACTATAGTGATTTTTAGGATAATCCACATTATCAATTATCTTATCAAAAGTACTGACGCGAATGAAGTCTTGCTTTTCCTCGAACAACATTACCGTTTATGGTTAGCGTTACCGTGTAGTTACCGGGGTCGGTATAAGTGTGTGACGGTCTGCTTGACGTGCTCGTTCCACCATCACCAAAATCCCATACGTGACTTGTCACACCAGTGCTTCGATCCCGGAAGGATACAGTGAGAGGATAGTTGCCAGATTGATTATTAACACTGAATTCCGCCTGGACGGGCGGCGCCGTTTGGCCCGCCATTATGTAACCGACCTTTTCTCTGCTACTTTCCTAGGACCAGTAACCGTCAAATTTCAACCGTAACACAAAGATCCCCGGCGATGTATAGGTATGCGTCGGATCTCTCGGCTTTACTTCCCGTGCCGTCTCCGAAGTCCCACTGCCTCCCGCTGACATCACCTGTAGCTTGCCCGGTACTCTGGTCGATGAAGTCGACCTCAAGCGGTGCCGGGCCGTAACGCGCAAAGGCACGAAAATCGGCTTGGATTATAGGTGGAGAACTATGGTCAACGATTCTTACGGCATCCGCAACGACATTACCACTTGCAGTGTCATCAGTCAGAATGACCGAACCGGAAGCAGTCCCTCCTGCGTTAGCGTTATCTCGCAGCTCCTGACTCGTCTGCACTGGCTTCAAAGTCTCCATTAGCCAGAAGGTCGATTGGAACGGCAGTTACGTTATCGACATAAAATGTGCCCGCGCCATCGTTCCACTGAGCGAAACTGATATAGGACAACGCAGAATGCTGATTATAGAATTGAATGCCGGCTGCTGCAGCACACCGTCAATATAGACATCGTAAACTCCACTTACCACATCGATATCCACCTGAATATCGTACCATGAGTCAAAACTCAACCCACTAACAATCTCTCTCCATTGTGTGGAATCATCAAAAGAATCACCCGGTTCGCGAGCAACCAGACTCATTGTATCACCACCGCCACTGCCGCCCCCCGGAGACCAGAAAGCCATATAAACGCATTGTCCACTTCCCTGGTTAGGTCCGCTACCAGTATCGGTTCCAATTAACATCATTCCGCCCCTGTCGCGGTCCGCATCATTTAGTATGGAATCCATTAATATCTGCCAACTTATGCTTAATGTCCCTTCTTGGGGTGAATTAAATTGTTGGGTCAGATAAGCATTACCAAACAAATTGCAGTGAATCTCGCTTTCTTTGTGGGGTTCCCCAAAACATTGCTTTGATCCAAACTCACCAAAAGAGGGTTATCATACCGGCTTTCATACCAGTCCTGAATATATGCCTCAGCAGTAAAATTAAACTCACCTAACTCGTACCATCGAAGAAAACCGTACCTTTGATCGGCAATGTAAGGAGTGTTGCCGTCGGCATGATTTACCGTAAAAGCATCATAAGATGTATTCGGAGATGTCGAGAAGGGCCATCTGGCATAAACTTTATAAACTCCATCGGTCGGGACATTGAAAAGCCATTCAAATTCCTCGTTCCCGGTTCCAGCAGGAAGGTATGCGTAATTCTCACCCCAGTAACTCCAAAGATCCCTGGATTCAATCCAGCCATCAGTAGCGTACACTGAAGGAGACCATGGCGAGTAATTGGTTATAAAATATTTCTCATCATTAGGATTGGCAGGATCCGGTAACGCTCGAGTAGAAGAAAACCAGGGTGTTACGGAACCCGAAAATTTCTGCATTCCTCCTCCAAACATGTAATAAGTAGAATTTCCAGGCACCCTGTATGGTATGTAGTAATTGTGCGGCGGCGGATTTGCTGGATTTTCCAACGTAAAAGGTGCCATGCCTGAGGTTCCGTCTTGGTGTTTATACCAATAAAAATGTGTACCGTGATTATTTCTTGCGCTGTATAGAGGTATCGAGAAAAACGGCGTGGTACCATGAAATGTTAAATCATCGTCTATCCATCTAACGTCAACCGGCTTTCCTGGATCTTGACCCTCCGCAGCAGTAATCGCCCCGGAGCTGTAATTCGAATGTGCAGTTGTTATGATATGTGCCCCGGGAATTGCACAGCTTGTACATAACCCGGAACGTCCTCAACAATGTGAATGATGTGAGTGTTGCAGCCGGATCTGCAAACGTCGCCGTCCTGCTGAGCGCCCACACCCTCGATTGCGCTGATGAAGCGCGTGATTGCATTACCGTGTGTGTTATATAACCTGCCAATAAAAAAGATGTGCTCTGTCTCAACACCTGTCCCCCCTGAGACGGTAACATAGTCGGTCTTGGTTTCCGTGTGCGTTAGATTGTTGGTATCGGTCACCGTCAGTGCGACCGTGTAAGTACCGCCAGCGGCATAGTAGAGAGGGGTTCTGGGCCGTGCTCGTCTGCCCGTCACCAAAATCCCACGACCAGCCGGTGATCGTTCCATCGCCCGGAGTCGAT
>CAVOYW010000006.1:0-884025 GCA_963700755.1 uncultured Acidimicrobiales bacterium | reverse complement strand
GGACTCCGTTACAAGGTGATTGGAGATTCAGTCGAGTTGGAGTGGGCCACCGCTTCGGAAACTAGCACCAAGGGATTCATCGTCAAGCGCCGACCCGCCAAGACGGACGAATTTGAAGTCCTTGCTTCTTACGAAAGCTACGGACCTCTGGCATCCAAGGGAACGGAAGGTGGCATCTACCGTTACTTGGATGAAAGTGTTCCCCCGGGAGGTTGGGTCTACCGTAAGTGAATCTACGCTAGCTGCTCTCCCTTCTTTACAATGTTCTATACATACCTGCTCACCGTTTCTTGTTTGTTTTCTAAGGTGTAACCGAGCGAGAATCCAATGGCAACGAGAATGACCTCAGTCAGTGCTTGGTTGATATGCAGACAGCGGAGGAACAGCGAGGTGCTGTCATCGCGGCCGTTGCCTTTGGCGTAGTCGCGGCGGCCGCCGTTGCCGCCGGAACTCTGCTGGACCCTGTCCAGTACTGAGTTTATGGGTGATGTGATGAATGAATGAATGAATGAATGAAGCTGATGTATTGTGGAACGCTAGCCGTGAGAACTATCAATAACTTACGTCATACAATCATTACATTGAAAGTACAACGTTTGCTCTTTAGGATGAACTGTCAGTTTAGGATTGAGCTTCTGCCATTGATTCATGGTCGAACTTACTCGTGAAGAGGACTAGTACTAGAAAGAGAGCTTGCTTTCAATCGTTACTTTGGAGGGAAGCGAAAGCATGATAAAAATTTCGTGTTGGAACATTTTGACCAGTCCAAATCCATCTCAGACGGTAAGATAACTGGTGCATCTGGTAAGATTATCAAGAAATATGCAGTTCGCGTCTGCTAATGAAAGGTAAATTCACGCCAAAGGTAGTCGCCGGATTAAAGAGCCAAGCTAGAGCTGACGGAGGCACGTACTTTGCGCCAGACTATATCAATCGCTAGCGCTGATCATACGAGCTATCGATAATCGATATCCTTCCTAAAGAGTATACCTCGCATTGAGTAGAATTGGGACGAATCTATCTAGTAGCATTTTGACGGACATAACGCTTCAGCGAATAAGAGTTAGAAACAAGTCAGATTCCGTATCTGTCTTTAGAATTAGGATAAACGTTTCTTATACTGATCCAGCACCCGTCAGAGTGGTAATTTCGGTCTTGGTACCTTGCTGGCCAGCCTCCCAAGTCGATGCCTTGTAGGAGAATCGTTCCTCCGCCATGGCCTTTCGCTTGGCAGGTTCTTTCAAGGCAGAACGGACAACACTGGCCGACTTATTGACGTACTGTCGAACGAAAAAGGAAAAGAGAAATAGTGTGAGTAAGGTCTCAAGTACGAGAGGAAAAGGAATGAAATTTCTTGGCAATGCGACGATCGTATAGTTGGTCGAATGAGTCCATCGGCGTTTGCGCGTTCGTACTTTTGTTGGCGACCATGAAGAGACTACACCATTCTGTACCCATTTTTTCTCTTTCATTGCTTTCTCACCTGCAAGTAGGACATTCCAGCGATTCGCCAGAAAGTAGTGATGGGTTTACCACTCATTTTGCTTTCGATAAGGACAACAACAACGCAATGGCGATGATGATGGCGTGAGAAGCGATCTTTCGGGAGACAGACAGAGACGTTTCGGACAAAGGAACAAAGAGAAATTGACTCAATGGACTCTCTTCATTTGGATGGGCCCAAGCACGCCAGTCGGGCTTTCCCTCCAAGTCGGCCCACTTTCCCGCTGACCGCTTTCAAGGACTCTCACATAGAGTTGCTCTTCATAAAAGCAGCATTCAACAGCCATTGACATTGGCTATAGTGCACGCTCGTCTTTTGAAGTCTGCAGTTGTGTCGTTGAATAGCTAAGCGTAGACAATGCAAGTGGCTGAGTCTGTTTTGCCCGAACCTCCGGTCGTTGAGACGCCACAAGCGCCGCCTCGACAAGAGACAACTGATGCGAACGAAGACAACCTCTTTTCACCTCGTTCTACAGCTGCCATGGCGCTCAGTAGCATCTGTCAGCAGGGGACGGGAAATCCTGGAGCTGGGGCTCCCAGGAATATCTCGAATGCTTCCTTGTCGCAGCCGTCTTCCAACAGCAGCTCTCGTAGTTCACCAACTGATGTGCTGACAAATGACAGCATGAACGGCGACGACAAGGCTAAGGAACAGCCCAAAGACGCTGAAACTGCCGGGAAAAAGACGGATACGGTTATTCCTACTCCTGTCCCGGATCCTCTCCTTCACAAAATTCATCAGGACGGTCCTCCTCCTCGTCCCCACCCTCCTCCCATGATGATGTATCCGCCAGCCAACTATCCGCCAATGTCCTGGCCACACCCGCCAACTTGGCACACGCCTCACGAAAAGGGCATTCCGATGAGCATGTTGCCGCCGCCGCAGCCTTATGCGGCCTGGGGAGAAGGTCAGGTATGAACTTTGTGTCATTGCTCGCTGATGCCTGTCCTCGAGTTGCTCTACACAATAGTACATGCTGTTCTTCCCATTTATGCACACACTCACAAACGTTCTGTTCCCCATTCTTAGCCTCATCCGAACTTAAAGAACAGTGTCAAGTCTGCCGCTAAGACTCGTCCACCTCCATTGATGCATTCCATGGTCACGCCTACGCCCAACAAAAAGCCGCGCCAAGACGCCAACTACAGTCGCAAAACAAAGTCGCTCAGTGTTCTCGCAGAAACCTTTTTGAAGAAACATCAAGGGCATCCACAAGGTTCCGACATTATAATTGACCGACTCGCTAAGGAACTTGGAGTGGAACGTCGTCGCATCTACGACGTCATTAACATTTTTGAGTCTATTCGGGTAGTAGTCAAAAAGGCCAAGAATACGTATCATTGGATGGGAACAGAACATCTACCCGAAATGTTTGCCATTCTGCAGCATGAGGCCATTTTGGAGTATCCACACGATGCGGTCAAGCATGGACTCGTCCTTGAAGCACCTTCGAACGAAGACATTGAAAAGGCTCACGCCAAGATCCGCAATCCTCGCAAGAAAGATACGAACAACAACAAGAAGACTCTCAGTCGACTTTCGCAACAGTTCCTTCAAGTCTTTTTGGTCGGATACGAGACGATTAGTCTTCCTGAAGCTTCCGACATGATTCATGGCGGCCCGCCCTCTCAAGAAGATCTCGCTGCCTTGGGTACGCCGGCTTCGGAACCTGTCCCTCAAGATCCCCGCCATTTTCAGCAGGCTGCCGCCCGTGGACTCAAGACCAAGATTCGTCGTCTCTACGATATTGCCAATGTATTCTCATCCATCGGCCTGTTGGCCAAGGTAGATGACAAGTCGGTAACGGACATTCACAAGCGTCCTCAGTATGCGTGGGCCTTTCGTATGAATCTCCGAGAGTTTTCTGACATTTACAAGAATCTTTCCGAGCATATGAAGGAAAAGCAAACGCCGTTTGAGTCCCTCCCCGACACCACCTGTCAGGGAGCGCAGCATCTGACGCAAGTTTTGCCATTGCCTACGCCCCATCGACAAGCGTCAAGCAGTCACTCGGCGGAAACTCCCACGGCCATTTTGGCCAATATTCATCAGACGGGTGGTGCAGTGTGGCACAGTGCCGAAAAGCAGAAACAAGATCCGCGCCGTGTGTCTTTGCCCGATCGGGCCGGCACATAAAAAAGTCTAGAGGGATCAAACTGATTGTTTAATTTTAAAATCGTCGAATGGACAATTGTACGCCTCGTTCGAAGTCTCCCTGTTCAAAGTAGATTCGTCCCATGCCACGACGACTTTCTAGCATCATGCCGCGAACTTCTTTAATGGTGTGTTCATGTTGTTTACACGGAGTAGAAGTACAATTTTGGCATGTACGTGTGGCACGTATCGCTTGTTTGTAGTGTTCTTGTTCGAGCTGGAATGCTTGTTGATGGTACTCGAGTGCTCGATTGGAATCCTGCAATCCCAGTTTGCAAACGCGAGCCATTTCGTGATAAATGCGAGCAATGGTAGCATGATGTGCAACGACGGACTGTGTCACTCTGAGTTCATGTTGATAGTAATCCAGGGCTTGTTCGTATTGGCCCAAATGAACAGAAAGATGGCCACAAGCATAGTATAGATTAGCCAGTTCGGCTTTATCATGACGCTGATCGTTGTGCCAACGTTCCAGTAGTCCGGTATAGAGCTCAAGACTTTGAGCGAAGCGCCCCATTTGGCCCAAGACTTGAGCTTGAAGCTGCAGCATGGTCCCCGTCAACTCCTTGTCGTCCTTGTCTTGTAGTAGCTGCAAGCCAGCCTCAACGTGTTGCAGTGACTGTTCAAAATCTTGGTTTCCAGCGCATTGAACGGCTCGTTCGTAGTGACCAGAGGCTGTATTAGCGGGAGTCATGGGCTCTTCTTGCTCCTCTTGAAGATCTTGTTCGTCTTCGACCCAGTTCTGATTGAAGGCTTCTTGCTCTAGATACAATGTCGATACAATCTCGACTTCAGAGGGTAATTGACTAACGATCGTCACGTTTCTATTAGTACTGCTGCTGCAAAAGTCATCTTCGTCTTCATCGTCATAGTCTTGACTCGTGACGGAGGCTGTTTGAACAGTCCGCTGCGACTGGGGGGACGAGACACTGGAAAGGAGTCGACGAAGCAGTGAAGATGCTCGCCGGGAAGGTTTTTTCCTTTCACTGGCAGTGACAGTAGCAGTAGCAGTAGCAATGCTTCCTTGCGATGCTTTCATCATGGTGGGAGTCTTTCTACCTGTTTTAAGTCCACTCCGCTCACTTACAAGTGACTAAGGATTGTAAGGGTCGTCCTAAGAGGAGCAACTAGAGTCAAAACAACCCCGTGGACAACTCCGTTAGCGGAGCGAAAGTGTGTGAAGTGGACCGACCGTCGATTGATTGAGAGAGAGAATAGTTTTTCCGGGCTGACGCTTTGATGACGTTAAAATGCTGACGAATTAGTCTTGTTAGCACCTAAGAAACTGAGTCAGGCTGACTCAAATTAAGATACTTACTTAATGAACCCCAGTTTTAAACGGCTATTAGTCAGTTTTGACGATCGAAAATCTTAGGAGAATTCAACGCAGGCGGGTACTATTTGACTCATAGAAGCCAGTTACACGATCGAAGCTCGCATCATGCCGGCCGCGCCCGGAACAAAGCTAAAAAACCATGAGATGTTTCAAACCAGTTTCGTACCGGTATTAAGCGACGACGTACGTACCTGTACCAAGAAAGGTCTATCCATACAGTACCGGTGTGTAGACTATGGCTCTCGATTTCTTTGGCATGGTGGAAGTTTATCTATTGGTCGCTTAGCTTTCGAGACGAGTAGATGTGATCGGTGCTCGCTTTGCGGGCAGTGGCGAATCTTCAGATTGATGTTTTCTGAAAGCATGGCTTTCAACACCAGATGCAGTAATTATAGCGCTGGGAGTATGGTCTACTCCCGGTGCTATCGAAAGTCTCGAGAACCTGGTAGAATACACCAGTTGTCATGACGAGGTGCTGTGGTTCAAGATGTGGTGCTCATCAAATAGCCGCAAGTGTCGATTGTGGAGCGGCTATGATGTCTCTTTGCCGGTGCCTCAAACGCAGCTGATCTGTCGGAAGGCTCGAAAGGCTCGACTATGTATGTAGTATCGGGAGAAGTCATAGTGTAGGTAGAAAGTTCTACCGCAGAACTAGTTTCGGCTAAATGGAATAGTACATCAACAGCTGCGCGTGCAGCGTGTGAGCTATCAATTTCTGCCCACACGACTTCAGCCGACGAAGCATTCAATGCAGTCCATCGGAGGCGACTTGCCATACGGGAAGAGGCGAGAGCGAGGCTCTGCGATTGCTCGACAAGTGCAGACAACTCTACAGCAACCAAGACACGCATTCCTACCAACATTTATATATATCAACATCCTCATTTGGTCCATCCAATCGTCGGAATCTTGTAGAATTCACCAATGTGTCGAGGAACAAAGCGACCCTCTCCCATGCCGTGGTCAAAGCATTCCGCCAGAGAAATGGCACATTTGACGTCCGTCACAAGAGTCACCCCAAAGTCCACAACAGCACGACGAATCATGTAGCCCGCCGTCATTTCTTCGCGACGTGTCGTTCCTTCGCTTACATTGATCACCAAATCAATCCTGCCATTCTTGATTTCATGTAAGGCCGTGCCCGGACCATCGTCAGACTCGTCGGCCGGCTTGGTAACGACAATGATTTGCAAATTGTGATTGTCCTGGTAAAACTTGGCTGTTCCTGGAGTACCATACAGCGTAAAGCCACACCTGGAGAAAATCACGGCGGCTTCAGAGAACTCACGACGAAATTCCTCACTGGCGATCGACAACAAAATCGTACTGTTCTTGTTGGGAAGCTTGAAGGTTGTCGACAACATGGACTGCAAAAACGCTTCGTGAGTATCTTCTCCAAAGCAAGCAACTTCACCAGTCGAGGCCATTTCTACACCTAGTGTAGGGTCGGCACCACGGAGCCGAGTGAAGGAAAAGATCGGAGCCTTGACACAAACATAGTCAATGTCCAGCAAGGAAATCTTGTATGGCTCGGCGGCCAGTCCAACCATGGCCCGCGTGGCAAGCGAGATGAAGTTGTGATTCAGTGTCTTGCTGACAAAAGGAAAGGTTCGACTCGCACGAAGATTGCACTCAATAACCTGCACATTGTTCCCTTTCGCCATGAACTGGATGTTGAACGGCCCAGTAATGCGCAAAGACTTGGCAATTGCGCTCGCGTAGCGCTTGACCTGACGAATGGTCTTGACGTAAAGCTTCTGGGCTGGCAGAATGACAGTAGCATCACCGCTGTGGACACCAGCATTCTCCAAGTGCTCACCAATAGCATAGTTCAGGATACGACCGTTGTTTGCAACAGCGTCAAACTCAATCTCCTTGGCATTCACAATAAATTTGTCACAACGACCGGCTTATCATTTCCAACGTCAGCCGCAAGATCCAGAAAGTTCCTGAGCTGCGCCTCGTCTGCTGCAACGCGCATAGCCGCACCCGAAAGAACAAAACTTGGTCGGACCAGAACAGGAAAGTCAACATTTCGCGCAAATTCAATTGCCTCGTCTTTCGATGTGAGCACAGACCATGCAGGCTGCTTAATGTTCAGTCTATCCAGCATGTCCGAGAACTGCCTGCGATCCTCAGCTCGTTCAATGTCTCTGGCATCCGTTCCGAGAATGTTGACTCCACTCTGCGACAAAGGACCGGCAAGATTGTTGGGAATCTGTCCACCGACTGACACAACAACACCCGTAGCGCCCTCGCGTTCGTAAATATCCAAAACACGCTCCATACTGAGCTCCTCAAAGTACAGGCGATCACTCTCGTCGTAGTCAGTACTAACAGTCTCGGGATTGTAGTTGATAATGATGCTCTTGAAGCCTTCTCGGCGCAACTGTCGAATGCAAGAGACAGCGCACCAATCAAACTCAACACTGGACCCGATGCAGTAAGCACCGCATCCCAGGACAATCACACCACGATCCTTGGCTTCGGCAAGTGACTCGTACGCATTCATGGAGAAAGCTCTGGCTCGGCGCTGAAATTCAGTCGGCGAATCAAGGCGGGCCTTCTCGATTCGAGAAAAGCGGTACGACGGTGTGAGGGAAGATGAATACTCGGGATGTTCAACGTCATCTGTATCTCCTGAGTAAGTAACATAAAGATAGTTCGTTTGAGCCGGGAACTCGGCGGCAAGAGTATCGATCTGCTTCACAACGGGAATGACTCCCAAAGACTTTGCGGCGGTCGCGAACACGAGATTCTCCGTCGAGATTCCCAGGAAGACCAACGTAACGGGCAATCTAGAAAGAACAAGGTCAGTGAGTTGCCAGATCAATGGTTCAGATCCATGCGCACCCAAAAGATGCAGCTTACCTGTCGATCACTAAATCCTGCCCTCTTAAGCGCTAGCATGCGCTCTCTACCATTAGTCCGGTCAGAACATCAAGACTTCCACCATCCTTGACAGCCTGTCGCATCATGGCAATATTCTTGAGCTTGCTGAGGAACCATCGATCGATCTTGGTCAGGTCATGGACGCGGTCAACCGACCAGCCTTCTTCAAGCGCAGTCTGTACTGCAAACAATCGCGTGTCCGTCGGTGTCTTCAGGCCAGTTTCTAGGTCGTAATCATCGTCAACCAAATTAGAATCCCTTCCTTCAAGACCATCGAGAGACGGATTGACCATTCGGCAAGCCTTCTGGATCACTTCTTCGAACGTACGACCGATAGACATTACTTCGCCAACACTCAACATTGAAGATCCAAGCTTGTTGCTGACACGAGAAAACTTCTTCAGATCCCATCGCGGCATCTTGACGACACAGTAGTCCAAGCTGGGCTCGAAGCAAGCAGTAGTTGTCTTGGTGACAGAATTGCGAATCGACACAAGATCCTTTCCCAGCGAAATCTTGGTGGCAACGTAAGCGAGCGGGTATCCTGTAGCTTTCGAGGCCAGAGCCGACGAACGCGAGAGACGAGCATTGACTTCGATAATACAGTAGCGCTCACTTTCAGGGTGAAGCGCGTACTGGATGTTGCATTCTCCGACAATTCCAAGATGCCTGACAACCTTGATCGCTGTTCGACGAAGCATAAAGTACTCGCGGTTGGTCAAAGTCTGCGATGGAGCCACAACAATAGAGTCACCAGTATGGATACCGAGAGGATCAAAGTTCTCCATGTTACAGACGGTGATGCAGTTGTCGCTGGAATCACGGACAACCTCGTACTCGAGCTCCTTCCAGCCGCGCAAATCTTGGTCGATGAGAATCTGGTCGCTAGTGGAGAAAGCCTTGGCCGCCATGACCTTAAGTTCGTTGTCGTCGGCGGCAAATCCAGACCCAAGTCCGCCCAAAGCGTAAGCTGCGCGAATAAGAACAGGGTATCCAATCTTGTTGGCTGCCTCGAAAGCTTCGTCGATGTTGGTAGCGCTGTACGAGAGTGCAATCGTCTCGTCAATTTCCTTGAGCTTCTCGCTAAAGATCTCACGATCTTCAGTAGCCTCAATGACGGGAATCTGAGTTCCGAGGACTTCGACACCTGCCTCTTGCAACTGACCAGTTCGCCAGAGCTCGACACCGACATTCAGGGCTGTCTGACCGCCCATCGATACAATGATACCATCAGGTTTCTCCTTGCGAATGATATCCATGACAACCTCGGGCTTGATGGGCAGAAAGTAGACGCGGTCTGCATGTCGAGTCTGCGTATCTTCCTTTTCTTGCGCTGTTTGCACCGTGGCGATGTTGGGATTGATCAGAATGACTTCAATGTCTTCTTCCTTCAAGGCTTTGATGCACTGACTTCCCGAATAGTCAAACTCTCCGGCCTGTCCAATACTCAAGCCGCCACTGCCAACCAACAACACCTTCTTGTACGTCTTTCGCTCGTAGCTAAGTCCATCCTGAAGGACTCTGGAGATCGAGGCGGATGCCGTTCGCCGGGTCGAGATCGGGCCTGGAGCCTCTGAAGGCTGGTACCGTCTCGCCGAGCCGGGAAGCGCGGACGATCCGACGCCGAGGACGCTATGGGGTACCGGCCGCAATCGCTAAGATAGCGGCTCGACTCCCGATCGCTGACTTCTGTTGGGGCGTTCATCCATGCAACAGCCATCCCCGGGGCCTGGGCAGCCCTCTCTGCTCCGTGCCGCGACGGTCGCTCTGATCCTCGCCCTGATCCTGACGGGATGCGGAGGCTATGCCCTGGTGGGACGAGGAACCACGCTGCCCGACGACGTCAGAGCGGTGTTCCTCCAACCCCTGGACAACGAGACCCGGCGTGGGGAACTGGATCAGATCCTGACGCAGGCCCTGGCGACCGAGCTGGTGACCCGCCAGCGGTTCTCCTTGACCTCCTCGGCGGGAGAGGCAGATGCCATTCTTAAGGGTGCGGTGACCGGGTTTCGCCTCACCCCGGTCACGTTCGACTCCCAGGGGCGCGGCGACGAGTACGAGGTCGCGATTACCGTGCGAATGGCATTCGTGCGCAACGATGAAGACGAAACCCAGCTGTGGGCGAGCGACCGGTACCAGTTTCGTCAGACCTACCCGTTGGGCGGAAAAAGGAGATCCGACGGACTTTCTCTCTCTGGAGAACACCGCCATCGAGCTCAGCGCAGGGGATTTCGCCGAGAGTATGGTGATCGACATCCTCGAAGGGTTCTAGCACCGGCCGGAACCCAGCGAAGAGACGCGATGGAGCGACGCTGCGCCGCCCCTCGCGAGTCGTTGCCTGCCGCGCTCGAGACCCACCCCGAGCACCATCCCATCAGCGCTGGAGTGCGATGACTTGCCGGGTCAGGCGTGACTTGTACCGGCCCGCCGCGTTCCTGTGAAGCACGTTCTTCTTCACGGAGACATCGATCATCTGGAGAGTCGGTGCGAGCAGCTCCAGGGCCGCCTCACCGTCGTTCTCCTCGATCGCGGTGCGGACCTTCTTGATCGACCCGCGCAGGCGCGACATCTCGGCGCGGTTGCGGGCGCGCCGTTTGAGGCTCTGGCGATGGCGCTTGATAGCGGAGGGATTGTTGGCCATGGTATTTCCTTCGATCGGTTGCTCGAACTGGCGTTTTCACGCGGCATCCCGGTGGGATCGACCCCTCTGGGACGCACTGTCAGGTTTTCTCAAAAGCGCGGTCCCGGGGGGCGGCTCTCGCCGAGGTCGCTTCACCAGGAAGTCCGATTCGCCCGGGCGCTCCATCACGAAAGGCAGAAACTACCGGTTTTCAGAGGTTCCCGTCAAGGGCCGTCCTCGTCGAGCCCCAGGCTCTGCAGGAGCTGTCGTGCCAGCTTGGCCTCATCGCTACGCGGAAAGTCACGGATCACGGCGCGCAGCTGGTTGACGCCCTGCGTCCGCTCTCGTTCCTCGAGATAGGCGTATCCCTTCTTGAGAATGGCACTCGGGAGTCGCTCGCTGTTGGGGTAGCGAGCCTGGACGTTGCCGAACTCCTGAATGGCCTGAGGGAACTTCCCCTGCGCGAAGTAGGACTCCCCGATCCAGTAGAGCGCGTTGTCCGCTTGATCGCTGTCGGGGAAGGTCTCGAGATACTGCCGAAAACCCAGGATGGCGAGGTCGTAGGTGGCGCTCAGGTAGTCGTTGTAGGCAGTCTGGTAGAGCTGTTCCGGATCGGTCGTGTCGATGTCCACCGGTGGGGGAGCCTCGCCACCGAGGCTCGGAGCAGCGCGCAGCGCCTTGAGCTCCTGATTGGTCGCGGCGATCCGCTGAGAGAGCTGGGCGAGGCCGTAGTTGGTGTCCTCGAGTTGAGCCTTGAGCTGCTCGATCTGGCTCGCCAGACGGTCCAGCTCCAGCTTCGTGTCCGCCTGGGGCTTGATCAGCTTTTCAGTCTCGCCCATCATCCGCGATTCCAGCCCCTCGAGCTCCTCCTTGGTGGAGACTTGAAGCTGGAGTTGCAGCAGCTGGCGCTGCACCTCACCGATTTGCGACTGGATCTCGTCCAACTGGGTCGAGGAGCTGCATCCGGTCCCCAGGAGCCCTACCCCGAGCACGGCAACAGCTGACAGCAGCAGTGGCGAGGGGCTCGGGGCAAGGCGGGGCATGATTCGAGGGAGACGGGAAACCGCGAAGTGTGGTGTCGAGTGGGATCGAGTCAGTTGGTCCCGGTGATCCGGAAGTAGGCTCGGCGATTGCTGGCCCAGCAACTCTCCGTCTGATCGGAGCGCTGCTGGCGCTCCTCGCCGTAACTCAGTGTGCGCAGGCGGCTCGCATCGACTCCGAGTGAGATCAGGTAGTCGCGAGCCGTGTTGGCGCGACGCTCACCCAGCGCGATGTTGTACTCGTTGGTGCCACGGTCGTCACAGTGCCCTTCGATGGTGACCACGTACTTGCCACCGTCGCCGGTCAAGAAGCGGGCGTTCTTGGTCAGACGGTCTCTCGCCGAACTGCTGAGATCGGCGCGATCGAAGTCGAAGAACACGTCGCCGAGGAGACCCTGGGTGTACGCCTGCTCGGTGGCCTCTCGCGCGTCGTCGGGCCAAGGAGCCTGGGTCCGGTCGCCTCCTGGATCGGGCTGGGGAGCGGGATTCACATCGCGAGGCGGAGCGGGCTGCGTGCTCGAGGAGGAGCTTCCATCGGGCGGTACCGAAGGGGGTTTCGGCTTACAGCCTCCGAGGCCGAGAACGGCCAGCGCCAAGATAACAGTGCACAGGGAAGACCATCTCATGCGTAACATCTCCTCGCGGTAGACAGGTTGAGAATCGGGAGGGCACGGTCAAAGGACCGCCCACTGAATCGGAGTGCTCGGGCGTCTCGGTACCGCACTCTCGAAGAGGCAGGGCACTACTCGGTCGGACGGGCTGCGGGTCGCGGCTCGGACACCCCCCTCGAACCCGCGATGGGCTCCGATTTCCGGGCCTCGAAGCGGCACTAGGGTAGCAGAGGTATGCTGTCACGGCAACCACCAATCTCATAGAAATCACGCTATTTGAGGTAGATTCGACCACGCCGGACCGTAGTTGTTGCCAACCGTTGTCAGCTGACGCAAATTGCCGCGGTTGGCTTCCATGACGAAGATCTGGCGTCCTCCGGCCCGGGTGGACTCGAAGGCGAGGAAACGGCCATCGGGGGAAAAGGTGGGGCCTTCGTAACTGCCAGGGACGCCTTCGGTGAGCAGAGTCAGTTCCAGGGTGACGAGATCGATCAGCGCGATGTCGAAGCGTGAACCGTTCTTGTCGCGATGGGAGAAGGCGATCTTCGTTCCGTCCGGATGCCACGCGGCGCCTTCGTTGTAGGTACCCTCGAAACTGAGTCGACGCACGTTCAGACCGTCGGCATCGATCAGGTAGATCTGGGGGGTGCCGGACCGACTCGAGGTGAAGGCGATTTCTCGGCCGTCGGGGCTCCATGCCGGATTGGTGTCGATGCTGGTGGAGTTGGTGAGGCGACGCGGCTCGTTGCATTCATTGGTCGAGGTATTGCGTGTGCACCGGTAGATCTCCAGTCCCATGAC
Source organism: uncultured Acidimicrobiales bacterium (assembly GCA_963700755.1). Taxonomy (GTDB): domain Bacteria; phylum Actinomycetota; class Acidimicrobiia; order Acidimicrobiales; family SZUA-35; genus JBBQUN01. The sequence goes on along the minus strand of CAVOYW010000006.1, from coordinate 871,067 downwards.
CAACGAACCCGTGACTACGTCGAGCGGCGCACGGCCGAAGGACGCACCAAACGAGAGATCATCCGGATCCTCAAACGCTACGTCGCCCACCGAGCTCTACCCCATCCTCGTCAACGACCTCAACAACCTCGCCGACTGACAACAAGATCTCGGGGTGGTCTGACCCCAGACACATCCAGACCGCCAACCAGCGTGTGCTCCTCCAGAGCCGTCGACCACCCCGAACCCCCGCTACCTGGGATGACCTCATAGGAGCACGCCAACATGGCCCCTCACCGTTCCGTCTCCCAGAACAGCACCCACCCACCCATGAATCGAACAATCCCTTGACATAGGAGCCTCTGGAGCTTCCCGCGGGGAAGCTCCGTCGCCCGGCAGCAGGAGGTGGAACGGGAGAGGGTTTGCGGGCACCTGCAAGCCGGAATGGGCTCCGCCGTCTGCCGATCGATCACGTACGCGACGTGCGCCCGCTGCACAACTGTCGGGACGGTGTCAGGGCGTAGCGCTACGCTTCGTTGATGACGTTCACCAGGATCACCTCTGAGCCGGGCAAGATGGGAGGCGTGCCTTGTATCCGTGGCATGCGTTTCCGGTGGCGTCGGTCGTTGCGATGGTGGCCGACGGGATGAGCAACGCCGAGATCATTGCGGAGCATCCCGAGCTGGAGCCTGAGGACATTCGCGAGGCCTTGCAGTTCGCTGCGCTTGCTGTGCAAGAGCGTCAGTTGCCGTTGCTGTCGGCGTGAGGTTTCTGCTCGACAGAATCAGTCGCCGGCGCTCGCCTTGCTTCTTACGGAGTCCGGCCATCCGACCGAGCACGTTCGTGATCCGGGATTGAGCGAGGCGTTCGACGCCGAAGTGCTCGAGGCCGCAAACAGCGCGGGGCCGTGCTTGTCTCGGGCGACACGGACTTTGGAGAACTGCTTGCGCTGTCGAACACGGCGGGGCCGTCGGTGATTCTGTTCCGGCGACAAGAAGGGCGACGAGCTGCCGACATTGCGGCTCCGTTGTTGGCCGACCTCAGCGCATTCGAGGCCGACTTGGATGTGACGGCCGTGGTTGGTGTCAGAGTTGGTTGAGTCGCTCGGCGAGTTCGGGGACTGCTCCGGTGGCGAGCTCGATTGCTGCGTCGAGGATGTCGGCGACGCGCTGGTCATCGTTCCGGCTCACAGCGGGACGGCTTCTTGCCGGATGTGGTGGTCGCGTTCTTGAGTCCGCCGGTGGAGACGACGTCGACGGATACGCCGAGGAGGGCTTCGAGTTCTTCGCTGATGTGGAACAGGTCGAACAGTGAGCTGCCGGGTTCGAACTCGACGAGGAAGTCGATGTCGCTGGTCGGGGTTTCGTCGCCTCGGGCAACGGAGCCGAACAGCGACACGTTTCGGCCGCGATGGCGGCGCACGATCTCGTTGATCCCGAGCTTGTTGGCCTCGACGAGGCGTCGCCGGTCACGCATCCCACAAGCCTACAGCCTGACCCTCGCAGCGGTCGGCTGGGCGTTGCGCCGGTCCCGACGATTGACCGGGAGTGGTGCTGGCGGGTGCGAATAGTAGACGTGTCTACTATCTGGCCGGACTGGGTCGGACGTATCGGACGGTACGGTTTCCTGGAATTCTCGGTGCTCGGCGGACTGGGTCGGACGTGCCGGACACCCGATCTCACCTTGCCAAGGTGAGGGTCGCGGGTTCGAATCTCGTCGTCCGCTCCAACATAATCCCTGGTCAGAGGCCCACTTCGGTGGGCCTCTTTCTCGTTTCGACCGCTCCACCATTTCGCTCGACGACGCAGCCGGAAAACGGTGCGGCGGGAGGCGGAACGTGGCGGCGGTCGAGAAAGATCGGGGGAGAAGCTGGCGCGCCGTACTCGGGGGTCTGGCGGCGCGACTCCCGCACCCACGATCCATGGCAAGGTGTCGAATGGCGGATGGTGAGCGATTGCTGAAGACGGAACTCTCGATCGAGGGCCGACTCGTCGGCGCCGCAGGCAAGGCCGACCTCGCCTCCGTCGACGTTTGGTTCGCCTACGAACCCGTCACCGGTGACCCAACGACGGTACGCAGCGCTACCGATAGCGACGGATCCTTCGTCTTCGGGAGACAAGTCGGAAGCTGACTTACCCGCCTGCCAGAGATATCCGTAGCTTCAGCCAACTGGCGCCAGGGCGATGCGTCACGGTCACGGCGGTATGGGGCAGGTTCCGGAGGCAACGAGGGCGAGCGGTCTGCGGTGCGGTGCGGTGCGGTGGCTGTTCGGGTGATCGCCAGAGATTAGCTTCGCGGTATGAGGGCGAAGACTCCCCATCCGAGCCACGAGCGCTGGTACCGGACGTGTTGCAGCGGTGCGGTCCGCAGCTCGTCTCGAAGCTCGTCGGCGATGGGGTCGTCGGGATTGGCGTCGAGGAAACGACGGGTGTTGAGCCATTGAGCGGCTGCGTATCGGTCCCAGGTGTCTTCGTCGGCCAGGACCATTTCGACGAGGTCGTAGTCCAGTTCTGCGAACAACTCCACCAGGTCTGGCAGCGAGTAGAAGGTGTCACGGCTGGTGGCGTAACACCCTTCGATCGTCTCCTGGTCGGGGGGTTCGGCTCGCCAGAACGGCTCCCCGACAAGGATCATCCCGCCAGGACGAAGGGACCGCCGCAGCAGCGCGATGGTCCCCGAGACCCCGCCGCCGATCCATGTGGCACCCAGGCACGCGGCGATGTCGACCGGCTCGGTCGAGACCCAGTCGGTGGCGTTGTCGTGGAGGATGGTGACTCGGGCTGAAACTCCGAGCTCTGACGCCCTTGCCTGGGCTGCGGCTACCCACGGGGGATTGATGTCGACACCGGTTCCGACGATGTCGTGGTCACGGGCCCAGGTGCACAGCATCTCACCCTTGCCGCAGGCGAGATCGAGGATGTGTTGATCTCGTTCAAGTCCGAGGGCATTGCCCAGGGTGGCGAGCTTCGTGGCGTCGAACGGATTGAGGATGCGGTGACTCGTGTGGCGGATTGCGAAGACCGGGGGAAGCTCCATGGCTGCAACGATAGACACGCGGTCGCGAAGCGGCGGATGGGTTTGTGGAGGGCAGTCTCGGTTGCTTCCTTGCTGTCCGACCGGTCCAGTCCTGGCTGGTTGCCCCACCAGCAATGGCTCGTCGAGCCCGGTCTTGGATCTCGCGGCCTCATCGTGCGTGCACGTCGTCGACATCTTGTTCTGCGTCATGCTCGAGGCTGACCAACAATTCGGCGGCGAGTTCGGCGCGTGCACCGCCGGGAAGAGCGAGAGCTTCATTGCGGCTGATTGCTACAGTCGGCTGCCGATGACCGAGCCGGCGACTACGCAATCCCCCGACGGGCGGCCCATCGATGGGCGGGTGGCTCGACGGCAGCGCAATCTCGACGCGGTGCTCGATGTCGTGCTGGAGATGTTCGCCGAGGAGATGATGTTTCCGTCGATCGAGCAGGTCTCCACACGGTCCGGGCTCTCGCTGCGGACGCTGTACCGTTACTTCGCCGATCCGGGTGAGTTGGTCGAGGCCGCGATCAAGCGCAACCGGTCGCGGGCGGCCGACGTTGCCCACCTGACGCACATCGGTCAAGGGTCGTTCGGTGACCGACTCGACGATTTCGTGTCGATGCGACTCCGGCTCCATGAGACCGACGGATCGATGTTCCGAGCGACCGTCCACAACGCGGCGAACCATCCGCGAGTGCGCGACGAGTTGCACACGAGCCGGCGGTTGCTTCGCGAGCAGTTCGAGACCCAATTCGGTCCCGAACTGGCGGGCTTGTCGCCTCGCGCTCGTTCGTCAGCGCTCGAAGCCGGCGACGTGTTGACGCAGCTCGACTCGATCGACCTGTTCCGTCGAGTCCGAAACCTCACCGTCGCCGAGACCGCGACGGTCCTGCGCGACGCGCTGATGTCGCTCCTTGGGCCCGGTTCCTGACACGCGGGTCGGGGCCACGCTGATGGGCGCAGCGGAGTTGGCTGTGGCTCTCCTCGGCGACGAGCAGGCGCATCGGCCCGACCACGTCGATCTCGGCCGAGGCGGTGCTGTCCGGGCGTCGATGTGGCCCCACGTCTCGCGCGTCTGATCGACCAGGGCTTGCAGGGCTTCCTTGTCGGCGATGCTCGCGGGGGCCAACCCGGATTGATCGAATTCGGGGATACGGAACCGTCCTCGTGAGCGGTCGGCAGTCGATGCTTGACGGCCTCGGCACTTGAGAGCACTCGGCAATCAAGGGCACTCTGCAATCAAGGGCGTTCTGCAATCAAGGGCACTCTGCAATACAGGGCACTCTGCAATACAGGAAACTCTCAAGGAGTCAGCCAATGACCGACACCATCGCCCTCTCCGAGACGAAGAACAGGTTTCGGTCCGACCGTCACGCAACCTCATATCCACTGGTGACCGTCGGCGCCATCGGATTCCACTACATCTCGGCCGACTTCTACAAAGGGCCGGTGTCATGGATCTACGGCCTCCCCCGGCCTCTGTCATCATCTGGGCGTTGCAGCGACGAACCGAACGGCTGCACGGCAACGACGACGCACTCATGATCGCCTTCGCTGTCCTTCTCGGCACGAGCCTCATCGCTTCCGATACCTGGGCAGCGATCCTTCTGACCAACGGCCTCGTCAAGATCGACTAGGTGTTCGAAGACCGCCGCCCCCGCACCTGGGTCACCATCACCAAAGCAGGACGTGTGGCGCTCGAAGCCGAGCTCGTGATCCTGGAAGAACTCGTTCAACGAGGCAGACCCACGAACAAGTACCTCGACAGATGGTATCCGTTCGGATACCATGCGGGGATGGATGTTGGTATGGTGTTGCGGGAGTCTCGTCGCCGGTCGGGGTTGTCGTTGCGGGCGTTGGGGGAGTTGGCCGGTACCTCCCATTCGACGTTGGCTGCGTACGAGAGTGGCCGGAAGGTGCCGACGGTCGTCACGTTGAGTCGGATCGTCGAGGCGGCCGGGTTCGAGCTGGACGCCGCACTGCGTCGCCGCATCCGTCGCGGCTGCGCCGGTGATCATGCGATGTCCGGGGCGATGAGTTGATCGCGGTGTTCGATTTGGCCGGCGAGTTCCCGGTCCGACACAAGCGCACGTTGATGCTCCGGTGTTCGGCCGGTGAGGTTGACGGACCAGATCGTCGAACTCCACACGGCGCTCGAGCAAGCGGGCGTGCCGCATGCGTTCGGTGGTGCGTTGGCGTTGGCCTGGTGCACCCAGCAGGCGAGGGGCACGATCGACATCGACGTCAACCTGTTCGTCGACACCACCAACGCCGACACCGTGCTCGATGCGTTGCCGGAGGCGGTCGTGGTGACGGCGGCGGATCGGAACAGGATCGGACGTGACGGCCAGACCCGCCTGTGGTGGGACACCACCCCGGTCGACGTGTTCTTCAACACCACCGCGTTCCACGCCGAAGCAGCCGGCCGGGTCCGGTTCGAAGCGTTCGCCGGCGCCAGGTCCCGTTCCTCGCCTGCGACGATCTCGCCGTGTTCAAAGCGTTCTTCGACCGCACCAGGGACTGGGCCGACCTCGAAGCCATGCACGACGCCGGCACCCTCGCACGTCCCAACCGTGCTCGGTGTCCTCGCCACCTACCTGGGCGGCAGCGACCCACGGATCGAACGCCTCCGCCAACTCGCCGGACTCACCTGAACGGTGAAGGACGGCCTCCGCAGTCGAACCCTCCAGCACCGCTCGTTCACCGAGCACCGCACCGGGGCCGACCTCGTGCCAGCTGCTCGCCTTCGACCTCGACCACCAGAACGCCGTTCAGGAGCAGGAACAGCTCATCGCTGGCCGACCCCTGTTCGACCAGTGTTGCGCCCTGCTTGATCCGGCGGATGTCGGGCTTCGCGCCGCCCCGCATGATCGATTCCTGGAGTTGGCGTTCGAGCTCGCGTCTCGACCTCGGTGACCAGGGCGGCGGAGTCCTCGTCACCCCACGGTGTACGTCGCCCGAACGACGTGTTCATCCACTTCTTGTACTCGGCGACGCTGCTCTTCGCAGCCAGCGCGCCCGAGTCGTCGATACACCCAGTGGCGTGGGAATCCGGACGATCCGACCATGGCGGCATCGTGTGTGCCGTCGGCACTGATCGTGAGCTCCAGCGTCGTCCACACGATCGGCGCGGCGTACTGGACGAAGGGCGGGTGTTTGACCGCGCGCGGCATCGGCGCCCCGGTCCGGCCGCCGACGGTCTGGCGTGAACACGCACCGATGTCGACGGACATCTTCGGGTTCCGCCTGGAGATCGTGCAGCTTGGTCGCGGGGATCGTGATCGATCCGACCCCGAGCCCGACCGTCGTCGCGCCGATCTCGCCACCACCGCAGTATCCGCAGCCGGTGATGTTCCCGGCGCCGTCGACGTCGATATAGGCCCGCAACTGGTTCGCAAATCGGAATCGATCACGTGCTCGGAGGTCCTCGATCGCGGCCGGAATGTCGGTTCCGAGCGTGTCGGGTGGCGGTGGGTCGTGGTGCGCCATCTTCATGCGGGTCGCGATCTTGCCCATTCCCTCCAGGAGGTCCGACGGGATCCACGAGACGGTCGTGATGCTGCGTTCGATTCTCATGGTCCCAGGATGCGCCACCGAGCATCTGCTGACGAGCGTGGCCACCCTCCGATCGTCTACGGGCTGTCCCCACCTCTGCCTTCGCGCTCGCACCCTGGTCAGCAGGGACGCCAACGGCAACACTGCCGTTGCACGCACACTCACCACAGGGGGCCTCGATGACGATCACGGTGTTTCTCGCCGACGACAATCTGATCGTTCGCGAAGGTGTCAGAGCACTGCTCGAGCTGGAGGACGACATCGAGGTCCTCGGCCAGGCCGCCGACTACGACGAACTCGTCGCCGGTGCGGACGCAACGCAGCCACAGGTGATCGTGACCGACATCCGGATGCCCCCCAACTTCTCGCACGCGAGGGCATCGAGGCGGCGAAGGTGGTCCGCAAGCGTCACCCGGGAACCGGTGTGGTGATCCTCTCCCAGTTCGACGACCCGGACTATGCGGTTTCATTGTTGTCGGAAGGCGCCGCCGGCTACGCGTACCTCCTCAAGGATCGGGTCGGCGAGGGGAACCAGTTGGCGCCCGCGCGGTTCGCGAGGTCGCCGCCGGTGGGTCCATGCTCGACCCGAAGATCGTCGAGGGTCTGACCACTCCGGCTCGGGCCGACTCGATCGCTGTCGCCGGACGAAGAGGATCTCCTCCAGCAGATCGCCCAAGGTCGCTCGATCAAGGCGATCTCCGTGCACCGCAAGACGACTGCCGCCGCTGTCAACGCATCGGTCGACGCGCTCTTCGCCACCCTCGCCGAGGGTCTGACGGCCGGACGCGCCGACAGCCTCGACCGTCTCAAGACTGCTCCAGCGGGCGATCGTCGATCGGAAGGAGCAGGGGGAGTCCCTCAACCGTTTCCTCCCTGGCGGCGTCGCCGCCCAGATCCTCGAACAGGGCCGCCGGCCCGGCGACACCGAGGAGCTGACCGTCACCGTGCTGATGTCCGACATCCGGGGGTACACCACGATCGCCGAGCACGCCGACCCGAGCGTGTTCGCCGGGCAACTGCATGCGCACCGCGCCGCCATGAACCGGGCGATCCTCGGACCAGACCGGCACCGTCATGCAGTTCGTCGGCGACGCCGTGATGGCGGTGTTCGGTGCGCCGGTCGCCAGCGAGGATCACGCCGACCGGGCCGTCGCCGCAGCGGTGGCGATGCACCCGGCCCAGCACGAGCTGAACGAGCGAGTGGGAGCTCAGCGGTCAGCCGGTCTTCGGGCTCGGCATCGGGCTCTCGACCGGGCTGGTCGCAGCGGCTCTGCTGGGGTCCGAGGAGCGCCTCGAGTACACCGTCGTCGGCGACACCGTCAACCTGACCCAACGCCTCCAGCAGTGGGCCGAACCGGGCGAGACCGTGCTGAGCGAACCGACCTGGGCGGCGATCGAAACCAAACCCGACGCCGACCAGCTCGAACCGGCGATGGTCAAAGGTCGCGACACCGCCGTCGGCGCCTACCGGTTTCCGCCGAGGCGGGCAGCATGACGGGAATCCGAATCGAGGTGACTAGCGGCGCTCGTCGCGGGAGCGGCAGGTGGTTCGTCGTCGCCTCGGTCGGCCTCTCCCTGTTCGGAGCGGCCGTGCTCGGCGAGCTGTGGGGGTGGAGCGGCCTCTTCCGCACACGCCGTCTACTTCGGGGTGCTCGGCATCGGGTTCGGAACATTGACCTGGCTCCTGATCAGGGCACAACCCGGCAACGGAGCCGTCTGGGCGGTCACGTGGTCCGCGTTGTTTTCGTCGTTGTTCACCGCCAGCCTCGCGACCGCAGTGCTCCTGACTCGGAGCACCTTCCCGGGTCTGACGCTCGACGAGCTGCCGCGAACTGAGCCCGGCAATGCTCCCACGGCCCGCCGCGTTCGCCGTCCACTTCAGGTTCTGGGCTGGGGTTCCCGCGCTGTTGGCTCGCCCTGACGTTCGGTTTGCTGTTGTTCCCGGACGGCCGGCTTCCGACACCGCGTTGGAGATGGGTCGGCTGGCTGAGCGCCGCCGCGATCACGGTCGCCACGTTGGCCAGTGCTGCGGTCCACAACCGCTGGAGCACCTTGCCGGTGTCGGCAGCCGAAGGTTCGGTCGACAGCGCCGGTGGAGCACTGATCGACCTGGGCTTCCTCGCGTCGTCGCTCATGGCGGTGCTGTGCGCTGCCTCACTCGTGGTCAGATACCGCAGGGCTGCCGGAACGACCCGGGGTCAGATTCGATGGGTCGGCTTCGGCGGCACCGTGTTCACCATCGCCCTCGTCGCCGGCGACTCTCTCAGGGGCGCCGAGCGGGAGCGTCGCTGTCGGGGATCTGATCGGTATCGGCGCGTTCGCGGTGTTGATCGTCGTTCTGGGGTGTCGCCGTCACCCGGTATCGGCTGTACGAGATCGACGTCGTCATCTCGAAGTCGGTCACGTACCTCGGTCTGGCGGTGACGATCGCCGCGCTCTACGCCGCCGTCGTGATCGCGCCGTTGCTGGTGATCGGCCGAGCGAACGACGCAGGCCCGGGACTCGTGCTGCCGATCGTGGCTGCGGCGTTTGGTCGCGCTCGTGTTCGAGCCGATCAGGTCGCGGATGCAGCGCTGGGCCAATCGGCTGGTCTACGGCGATCGTGCGAGCCCGTACGAGGTGCTGTCGCAGATCACCTCCCGCCTGTTCGGACACCACCGCCGGCAGCAGCACCGACGATCTCGCCCGACTCCTCGCCCAGGGAACCGGGGCCGAGCGGGCCGTCGTCTGGCTCGCGGTGGTGATGCACTCCAACCTGTCGGGCGTGTTCGTCGCCATCCGGTCCGTCTTGGCCGAGCTGGTGCCGACCGACGGTCTGATCGACGACGAGTTCGACGAATCGCGAGCCGGTGCATTACCGAGACCAGCAGATCGGGGCGCTGAGCATCACCAAGCCCCGCAACGACCAGATCACGCCGGCCGACCGCGAGCTGCTCACCGACGTCGCCGCCGGGGCGGGTCTGCTGCTGCGCAACATCGGCCTCAACCGTGAGCTCGAGCAACGAGCGCACGACGTGAGGGCCTCACGGCAACGGCTGATCGCGGCCCAGGACGCCGAACGCCATCGGCTCGAACGCGACCTCCACGACGGCGCCCAACAGCAAGTCGTGGCGTTGAAGGTGAAGCTCGGAATCGCGAGGACGATCGCCGAGCGAGAGGGCGCCGAGGAGATCGCCACTCGCGTCATCGCGTTGGCCGAGGAGACCCAGCACGCAGTCGACGCGCTGCGAGCCGTCGCCCACGGCATCTACCCGCCGCTGCTCGAGTCCGAAGGGCTGGAGTCCGCACTTCGGGCTGTCGAGCGGACATCGTCGGTGCCGCTGGTCATCGAGGCATCGGGCCTGCCCCGCTATCCGCGATCGATCGAGGAGACCATGTACTTCTGTGTGCTCGACATCGTGGAGCGGATTCACATGACGGGCGCGAGCGGTGCCCATGTCGGCGTCGCCCGCCGGAACGGCCATCTGATCACCGAGATCGCCGTCACGGAAGGCACGAACGCGGAGGGCATCACACATCGTGGACCTGACCGCAGTCTCCGACCGGGTCGACGCCGCCGGTGGAACGCTGATCGTCGAAGAACAGCCGAACCGAGGGTCGCCTCGTCGCGACGTCGCTCCCGGTCGTCGATCACGACGAGGCTCCGGTATGAACCCCGATGATGTCCGCATCTGGCCGATGCGGACCCTCGTCCTCGGAGTCGCGTCGTACCTCGCGGGGGTCATCGGCGTGCTGGTGCAGCTGCGCAGCTACGAAATCGCCACGCTGATCTCCTTCGGCGCATGCGTGGCGGTAGGGGGACTGATCGTCGTTCGCCGGCCCGGCAACCTCATCGGCCTGACACTCCTCGGGTACGGATCGATCTGGAGCCTGCTCAGCGCCGGACTCGTGACGGCTGACGCGCTCGACCAGGCCGGCCGCGTCGATGCGGCCGCCTGGGTGACATTGGTCCTCGCCGTCTGCAGCATGCCGACCATCTGGCTCATCGCCGCCATCTGGCTGCTGTTCCCCGATGGTCGGGCGAGCACGCCGCTCGACCGCAAGCTCCTCCGCTGGAGCGGCGTCGGCAGCGGCTGCCCTCACGATCGCATCGATCTTCGCCACGCCTCAGGCGCTTCCGGAGACCAAGGCCTATTCGCATCCCTTCGTCGACGACTCCGTCGCTCAGATCATCTACGACATCGTCGGAATCGGTAGCTTCGTGCTGTTCTTCTTCGGCTACGTGGCCGCAGCGAGGCTCGTCATCAGGAAACGTCACGGCGACTCGATCGAACGTCGACAGGTCGAACTGGATCGCCGTCGCCGTCGCCCTCAACATCACCATCCTCCTCGGTAACGTCGCCATCGCCCCGCTCGGCACCGAAGACCGCGCCTTCTTCCTGATCGATGCCGTCGCCATCGTGCTGATACCCTTGGCCGTCGGCGTGGCGATCTTCCGCTATCGGTTGTACGAGATCGATCGGATCATCAGTCGCTCGGTGACCTACGGCGCACTGGTGGTCTTCATCGGTGGGGTGTACATCGCGATCGTGGTCGGGCTCGGTCAGTTGCTCGGCGGCGACGCCGGGTTCGGGCTGTCGATCGTGGCGACGGTGCTGGTGGCGATCGCCTTCCAGCCCGTCCGTCGGAAGCGTGTCGAAGTGGGCGAACCGCCTCGTGTACGGCGAGCGTGCGACACCGCACGAGATCCTGGTGCGATTCTCCCACCGCTCGTCGGAGCTCTCCGACGACGAGTTGATGGAACGTGTCCCGCAGCTCATCGTCGATGGGACCGGGGCCAAGGCCGCCTCGTTGTGGATTGCGTCCGGCGACGGGTTCCGGTCCGTGTCGTCCTGGCCGTCGGAGGCCGCGCCTCGTCACCTCGACAGCTCGGACCACTTCGTCGATCCGGAGGCGGACCGGTCGTTGCCGGTGCTCCACGACGGCGAACTGCTCGGAGGTTTGTCGCTGGTCAAGGAGCAGGGTGAGTCGGTCACGCCGCCCGAGGACGGCGTTGCTCGCCGATCTCGCGTCAGGGTTGGGGTTGGCGTTGCGCAACACCCGCCTGACCGAGCAACTCCGCCGCCAAGTCGCCGAGCTCGAAGCGTCGCGCGAGCGCGTGTTGGCGGCCGCCGACGCGGCCCGACGGGAACTGGAGAACACGCTCGACAGCGGCCCGCAGCAGCAGTTGGTGGCGTTGAAGGTGAAGCTCGGCCCGACCCGTAAACGGGCCGAACAACTCGGCGCCACCAAGACGGCCGCTCTGCTCACCCAGCTCGAACAGCAAGCCGGCGACGCGATCAAGGCCGTTCGCGATTTCGCCGGCGGGATCTACCCGCCGCTGCTCGAAGCCGAGGGCCTTGCCGTCGCGATCGGCCAGCAGGCTCGGGCATCGGCGATTCCGGTCTCGGTGATCGCCGACGGCGTCTCGCGTTGCTCCCGAGAGGTCGAGGCCGCGGTCTACTTCTCGGTGCTCGAAGCGCTCCAGAACACCGCCAAGTACGCGGCGGCCAGCTCCGCCACCGTGGCGCTCGCGACCATCGACGGATCACTCACGTTCGAGGTCAGCGACGATGGCGACGGCTTCGATTCGGGCACCGTCACCATGGGCGCCGGACTGACCGGTATCACCGACCGGCTCGACACCGTCGGCGGCACCATCCGCATCGACTCGACTCCCGGCCAGGGCACCCGCATCACCGGGACGGTCCCGATCCAGCAGGTGTCGCCCGTCTGAGCGCTCGATTCAGCTCGACTGGATGTCGGCCCAGACCTCTTCCAGCGCCTCCATCCCGAAGGACGACTTCGGGAGGAAGCCGAACGCTCCGGCCTCGATGGCGGATCGGTCGTAACTGCTGGACTCGTGGGTCGACATGACGAGGATGTGCGGCGGTTCATCGAGTGCGGTGATCCTGCGGGTCGCCTCGATGCCGTCGATGCCGGGCATCTGGACGTCCATCAACACCAGGTCGGGTTTCAGGGCGAATGCCATCTCGACTGCCTGCTCGCCGTTCTCGGCTTCTCCGATGACCTCGAAGCCGTCGGTCATCTCGACGACCATGCTGGACGCCTCCCGAAACGGTGTCTGGTCGTCGACGATCAGGACTCGAACGTTTGCCACCACGCCATCATCTCTCGCGGCGACGCGGGGGCCCAGCGGGTGAGCCCCACTTCCGCGGTCGTGCTGTCACGGTGTCTCGCTGCAGGGCGCCGAGATACACCAGCACTGCCCTGACCCTTCGGTGGACGTCGTCGGTCTCGGTGAGGTCGAATTTGGTGAAGACCGAACCGATGTGCTTCTCGACCGATCTTGCGGAGATGAACAGTGCGTCGCCGATCGCCGCGTTGCTGCCGCCCTTGGCCATCTCGGCGAGGACCTCACGCTCGCGTTCGGTGAGACGATCGAGTCACCGACGTCTTTTCCGCGAGCGACCCTCGATCAAGGCGTCCACCACCTTGGGGTCGAGGACGGAACCTCCCTCGGCCACCCTCCGGATCGCGGCGCCGAGTTCGTCGATGTCGCCGACCCGCTCCTTGAGGAGATAGGCGCGGCCGTCTGACCCGGCCGCGAACAAGCGCACGGCGTAGTCGGGCTCGACGTACTGGCTGAGCACGACGACCCCGATGTCGGGGTAGTCGGCAGCGGATCTGCGTGGCGGCGCGGATGCCCTCGTCGGTCTGCGTCGGTGGCATCCGAATGTCGGTCAGTACCACGTCGGGGCGGTGCTCACCGACTGCGGCGAGGAGTTCGTCGTATGAGCCGCACGCCGCCACCAGGTCGAGCCCCTCGTCGAGCGCGAGGGACGCACTGATGCCCTCGCGCATGAGGTAGCTGTCCTCGGCGAGGACGAGACGGATGACCACGGGTGGATTCTAGCGACGAGCCGACTTCGGCCCCGTTGTCGACAGCGGCGAACGCTGGTGTCCGGTACCAGCGAACGAACGGGCGAACGAGAGTCGGGGGTGAGGCGCTTGCCCGGTGGCGTCGACGAATTCCGAATCGGCTGCTCAACGCTCCTTCTGCTGGGAGCCGAAGATGGTCGGCGGGCCCTTCTTCGACCAGTCCGGTGCACCGTGAAGCCGTCGACCCTCGACCTCGAGCCGTTGCGTTGCCTGACCACCGATGACCGTGCCGCCGGCCCGACCGGTCACCCCGTTGGCACCGATACCGGCCACCGGATACGACTCGACCGCCGAGTACGTCTGCAGCAGGAGCGGCCGTGCCCGACGCGACCCATTCGGCAGCGAGCCGTGGACCGTGCAGCAGTTGTGCACCGTGACCGAACCGGCCGGGCCCTTCAACCAGACCATCGCCGACATGTCGATCGCCGCCACGTCGTCATCGGCGATGGCCCCGGCCCAGGACCCATCGGCGTCGTAGAGGTCGTAGAGGCGCCCCGTGTGGCTGCCGGGAAGCACTCCCATCGGTCCCATCTCGTCATCGACGTCGTCGAGGTAGACCCCGATGGTCAACGGTGTGAAGTCGGTGTGGGGCCAGAACTGGATGTCCTGGTGCCACTTCACCTCGGCACCACCGTCGGACCACTTGTAGTTGAGCTTGGAATGGTGATAGCGCACCGGACCGCCGAGCAACTCCATCGCCAACCGGGCCGGCGGCCCCTCCAGGGTGAACCGGCGGAAGGTTTCGTGATTGTCCACCGGAGAGTTCAGCCGTCGGAGCTTCGGCCGTTCGGGGGTGTGGCTGGGTTCGACGTCGAGGATCTTGTTCGACTCCGTGATCTCGCGGCTCATCTCCACGAACTCGGCCGACGCCGACCGCAACTCGTCCAACCATTGCCGGTCGACGAAACTCGAGAGCTGGAGGTAGCCGTTGCGCCGGTAGAAGTCCTTCTCCTCGGCCGACAGCACGGGCGATTCGGTCATGACGCTCATTGCCCGAACCTACTCCGCAGACGTGCCCGGTGGGGGTTGGCTTCCGCCGTCGGCTCGCTGGAGGCGTGACGAGTTCGGCGGGCGGGCGTGCACGCCGAGGTGTGCCTACGATGCGGAAATGGACTGGAACTTCGCCGATCTGTTCGAAACCGTTGCGGCCGCTGCGCCCGACCGCGACGTCATCGTGTGTGGCGATCGTCGACTGACCTGGAGGGAGTTCGATCAACGGGCCAACGCGATCGCCAACGATCTCGTGGCCGCCGGGGTCGGACGCCAGGGCAAGGTGATGGTCTACCTCTACAACTCCCCGGAGTATCTCGAGGCGTGTTTCGGTTCCTTCAAGGCAGCCCTGGCTCCGGCGAACGTCAACTATCGGTATGGGTCTCAAGAGGTCGCCTACCTGTTCGAGAACGCCGATGCCGAGGCCGCGGTCTTCGACGTCGAGTTCGCTCCGCTCCTCGATTCCATCCGAGGTGAGCTGCCCCGGATGAAGCGTTGGCTCGCCGTCGGAGACCCGAGCGCCGTTCCCGACTGGGCCGTTCCCTACGAATCGGTCGCGGCAGCGACGACGGACCTCGACTTTCGACCCGATCGTCGACCCGACGACCTGCTCCTCCAATACACCGGTGGAACCACGGGCATGCCGAAGGGAGTGATGTGGGCCCAGGAGGACCTCTTCCATGCCATGGGTCGGGGCGGCAACGCCCTCCTCGGGATCCAGCCGATCTCGTCTCTCGACGAACTGGCCGAGCGAACCGCAGCGGCAACGGCACCGAACCCGATCGCCTTGATGGCCTGCCCGCTCATGCATGCAACGGCCCTCGGCAACACCTTCCAGATGCTGCCGCTCGGGGCCACGATCGTCCTGCTCGAGAACCGGCACTTCGACCCGGCCGAACTCTGGTCGGCAGTCGAGGACAACGGCGTCACCTGGCTGACCATGGTCGGTGATGCGTTCGGTCGACCCCTCCTCGCCGAGCTCGAGAAATCGCCGGGGCGGTGGAACCTCGACTCGCTTCGGGTGATCTACTCCGCCGGTGTCATGTGGTCCCAGGAGGTCAAGCAGGGCATGCTCCGCCACCTGCCACCCGAGGCGACGCTGCTCGACGCCCTCGGCTCGTCCGAGGCACCCGGTCTCGGGGTGTCGGTGTCGACCCGGGATTCGAGCACCGCCACCGCACAGTTCCGGATCGGCGAACAGGCCCAGGTCATCTCCGAGGACGGCCGGTTCGTCGAGCCCGGTTCGGGCGACATCGGCATGGTGGCCTTCGGCGGCCCGATGCCGCTCGGCTACTACAAGGACGAGGCGAAGACCGCAGCGACGTTCCGAACCGTCGCAGGCCGGCGCTGGTCGATCCCCGGCGACTATGCGACCGTCGAGGTCGATGGCACGCTGAACCTGCTGGGAAGAGGCTCGGTGTGTATCAACACCGGTGGTGAAAAGGTGTTCCCGGAGGAGGTCGAGGAGGTCCTGAAGCTCGACTCGTCCGTGCGTGATGCGGTTTGCGTCGGCATCCCCGACGAGCGCTTCGGTCAGCGGATCTGCGCGATCGTCGAGGCCGAGCCCGGTGCCTCGGTCCCCGAACTCGCGGCCCTGGCAGAATTCACGAAGTCCCGCCTGGCCGGCTACAAGGCGCCGCGTGAACTCGTGGTCGTCGACACGATCGGCCGAGCACCCTCGGGCAAGGTCGACTACCGAGCCCTGACCGCCCTGGCCGTCGAAGCGCTCGGGACCCGATCGTCCACCGGAACCTGATGGGGCGGCCGTCCGGCTCCCCGGTCTCGCTCACCTCTCGACCGCCGTCGAACCGTCACCGGTGCCGTTGTCGATGTGGCTCGGCGCCGGGGGTGCGCTAACTTGCCCGGGTGGATTGGGAGCGCTCTCAGGGAGTTGACGACGTCGCTGGATCGGTCGCCCCGTGAGTTCCGGCCGGGTGCAGAAGATCGCGATCTCCGAAGGCCGGGGACGATCCGGTGTCTGATCGCTCCTACCTCTACGTCGGCTCCTACACCCATCGGTCCTCGACGGGGATCCACGTCTACGACGCATCCGATCCCGACGGTCTCCTCGTCGAACAGAGCACGGTCGAGGGCGTCGAACACCCGTCGTATCTGGCGACCCATCCGAACGGGCGGATGCTCTACGCGGTCAGCGAGACGACGTCACCCGACGGCGGGGGTCTGGTGGCCTTCCGCATCGATCCCGCCGATGGTTCGCTGACCCTCATCGACCGAGCCTCGAGCCGGGGCGCGGCGCCGTGCCACCTGAGCGTCGACGGCGCCGGCCAACACCTCTATGTCGCCAACTACCAGTCGGGCTCCGTCGCGGTGTACGCCCTCGGCGACGATGGCCGTTTCGGTGGGCTGATCGCCACGCGGCAACACGCCGGGTCCGGTCCGAGCCCACGTCAGGAGAGCCCACACCCGCATTGCATCGTGCCCAGTGCGACGAACGACTCGGTCTCTGTCGCCGATCTCGGCACCGATCGCATCGTTCGCTACCGTCACGATCGGCACCGTCACGATGGGCGGTTCGAGCACGATGGCCCGTTCGAGCACGATGGCCCGTTCGAATCTCTCGACGAGCTCGTGCTCGAGCCGGGGTCCGGGCCCAGGCATCTGGTGTTCCATCCCGCGCTTGCGCTCGCGTTCGTGGTCTGCGAGCTCGACTCGACCGTGGTTTCCCTCGGCGTCGACCAGACCACCGGTCGACTCGACCCGATCGCCCGTTGTTCCACGCTCCCCGATGACTTCGTCGGATCGTCGATCGCGGCCGAGATTCGTGTGCATCCGGATGGTCGCCGCGTCTACGTGTCCAACCGGGGTCATGACAGCATCGCCGTGTTCGGTCTGGTCGGAACCGACGGCCAGCTCGAGCTTCTCGGTCGAGTTCCGAGTGGTGGTCGCACTCCGAGGAGCTTCGCGATCCACCCATCCGGCCGCTCACTGCTGGTGGCAAACCAGGACAGCAACAGCATCGTCCCGTTTGCGATCGACGCCTCCACCGGAATGCCCGAGCAGCGCACCGAGGCCCACGGCGTGTCCGAGCCCGTCTGCCTGACCTTCCTGGCGGTGGAGCGATGATCGAGCGCCGCGCCGCCGACGAACCGAGGATTCTCGTCACCGGTGCGGCCGGGCGGCTGGGCCGGACCGTGTCGGCGCTGCTCGCTCGTGAGGGCTACGACCTGCTCACCACCGACATCGTCCACGCCGGTGAGGTCCCCTACCGCTTCGTGCAGGCCGACCTGCTCGACCACGCGACCGCGTGCGACCTGCTCGAGAACATCGACGTGCTCCTGCACATCGGCAATCATCCGGGCATCGGGCCCAGGCCGCGGCAGGTGGTGTTCAACGAGAACGTCTCCATGAACGAGAACATGTTCCAGGGTGCGGCCGAGCGCGGCGTCAAGAGGATCGTGTTCGCCAGCACCCTGCAACTCATCGGATCCCACATCGACGACCGTACGGTGGTCAACGAGCCGGCAGCGCCGACCTATCCCCTGGACGGCGCAACACCACCGGACCCATCCAACGTCTACGCACTCAGCAAGACCGTCAGCGAGATCATGCTTCGCTACTACGCCGAGCGGTGCGGCATCGACAGCGTCGCCATTCGGTTCCCGCTCCTGCACAGTCACGAAGACCGGGTCGGTGTCACCTCGGGCGAGGAGGGATTCACCGACATCCTGGAGGGATTCTCCGGTCTCACCTACCACGACGCAGCCACGCTGTTCCTCGCCGTGATCCGCTCCGATCTGCCGGGCTACCGGGTGTACATGCCCGGCACCTCGCACCGGCACCGGGATCTGGCCTTCCCCGATCTCCTGCGCACCCACTATCCCGGGCTTCCCGTCGACCTGCCCGATCTCATCGACGTCTCCCGAATCGTGGCCGAGACGGGTTGGCAGCCGAGCACCGACTACGGCCGATTCGGCCGTTCGGGAAACCCATCGCCACCATCACCGAGGTAGCCGAATCCATGGCAAAGCCCACGACCATCGAAGACGTCCAGATCATCCTCACCCAGCCCGGGAGCGCTCGACTCGCGATCGTGAAGGTCCAGACGTCCGAGCCGGGGCTCCACGGCATCGGCTGTGCCACATTCACGCAGCGGATCCATGCCGTGGCTGCCGCGCTCGAGCAGCACCTCAAGCCCTTTCTGGTCGGGCGCGACGTGTCGCGCATCGAGGAGATCTGGCAGATGTCGATGGTGCACGGCTACTGGCGCAACGGTCCCGTCCTGAACAACGCCATCTCCGGTGTGGATCAGGCTCTGTGGGACATCAAGGGAAAACAGGCCGGTATGCCCGTCTACGACCTGCTCGGCGGGAAATGCCGGGAAGGCGCCAACGTCTACGTCCACGCCGATGGGCCGACCCCCGAGGACGTCGCCGATCGGGTGAAGGAGTTCCTCGGTGAGGGCTACCGCTTCGTCCGCGTCCAGCAAGGCCTCTACGGCGGCAAGAACATCGACTTCCCGCGCCCGAGGAATGCACCCGACGGGGCCTATTTCGATCCGAGGTCCTACCGCCGGGACACGCTGTCCATGATGGAGCACGTTCGGTCCGCGGTCGGTCCCGACGTCGAGTTGATCCACGACGTCCACGAACGACTGGCGCCGGCCGACGCAGTGCTCTTCGCCAAGGACGTCGAACCGATCCGGCTCTTCTTCCTGGAAGACCTCCTCGCCCCCGAGGACCTGCCGTGGTTCGAACGAGTCCGATCGCAATGCGCCACACCCCTGGCCATGGGCGAGCTCTTCAACCACCCGCTCGAATGGCGATCGGTGATCGAGCAGCGACTCGTCGACTTCATCCGCATGCACGTGAGCCAGATGGGCGGCATCACCCCGGCCCGCAAGGCCGCCGACCTGGCCCACTCGTACGGGATTCGGACGGCTTGGCACGGCCCACCCGACACCTCACCCGTCGGACATGCCGCGAACCTCCACCTCGACCTGTGGTCGCCCGCCTTCGGCGTACAGGAGTGGTACCGGCCTTCCGAACTCGACTACGAGATGTTCCCGGGCCTTCCGGTGGTCGAGAACGGCTACCTCTACGCCAACGATCGCCCCGGTCTCGGCATCGACATCGACGAGAAGCTGGCGGCCGAATTCCCGGTGAAGGACGTCGTGGAACAGTGGACACAGGCCCGGCTACCCGACGGCTCACCGGCGCGGCCATGACCAACGAATCGTCGGGGCGATCTCGATTGGGGTCCGAGGTGATCGACGCGATCGGGTCGGCCCGAATCGTCCCGGTGGTCACGATCGACGACGCGGACGACGCTGCCGGGCCTGGCATCCGCCCTGGCCGACGGCGGGCTTCCGGTGGTGGAGATCACCCTCCGCACCTCGGCTGGGATCGATGCCATCGGTCGAGTGTCGAGCACGCTTCCGACGGCGATCGTCGGTGCCGGGTCGGTGGTCTCGGTCGCTCAGACGATCGCGGCGATCGATGCCGGGGCACGCTTCATCGTTTCGCCCGGGCTCGACGAGGAGGTGGTGAACACGGCCCGGGAACACGGTGTGCCGGTGATCCCCGGGATCGCGACCGCAACAGAGCTCCTGCGAGCGACGGCGCTCGGAGTCGACGTCGTGAAGCTGTTCCCGGCCGAGGTCGTCGGCGGGACCGACCTGATCAGGGCGCTGTCGGCGGTGTGGGCCGACGTACGGTTCATGCCGACCGGCGGGATCTCCGCTGCCAATGCCGGCTCGTATCTCGCCCTCGATCAGGTCTTGGCCGTCGGGGGATCGTGGATGGTTCCCCGTTCTGCGGTCGCCGCCCATGATTGGGCTTCGATCACCGCCGCCGCGGCGGCGGCCCGTGAGCTCACCCGGGAGGTGCGATGAGCATCATCACGACTTCGTCGGCCGACGACTGCCGCTTCGACGTCCTGACGCTCGGTGAGGTCATGATTCGTCTCGACCCGGGCGAAGGCCGAGTTCGCACTGCTCGCTCGTTTCGGGTGTCGGAAGGGGGAGGGGAGTACAACGTGGGTCGGGCGCTGCGACGCTGCTTCGGGCTGCGTGCCGCGCTGGTCACGGCCATCGGCGACAACGAGGTGGGGCGCCTCCTCGAAGACCTGCTGCTCCAGGGTGGGGTGAATCTCGACCACGTCGTGTGGAAACCCTCCGACGACATCGGACGTGAGCACCGGACTCCCTTGAACTTCACCGAGCGAGGTTTCGGCGTGCGGAACGCTCACGGCGTGTACGACCGGGCCCACTCGGCAACGGCCTCTCTCGGCGTCGACGACGTCGACTGGGATCACCTGTTCGGCGATCTCGGCGTTCGGTGGTTCCACACCGGCGGTATCTTCGCCGGACTCTCGGAGTCGACCTTCGAGGTTGCCACGGTGGCCATGGAGACCGCTCGTCGTCACGGGTGCATCGTCTCGTACGACATCAACTATCGACCGAGTCTGTGGAAGGCGGCAGGCGGTGCCGAGGCCGCGCAACGCCTGACGAGCCGGCTTCTTCGCAACGTCGACGTCCTGCTCGGGGTCGACTCGTCCGCCTTCGCCGAGACGACCGATCGGCTGGCTGCCGAGCACCCGAATCTGTCGATCGTCGCCACGACGGGGCGGCTCGTCCATTCCGCATCGGTCAACGACTGGTGGGGCGTCGGCTGGTCGCGGTCGGGTGGAACGACGTACGGAACCCGCCATGCCCGTCTCGAAATCCTGGATCGGGTCGGCGGGGGTGACGGGTTCGCCTCGGGACTCATCTACGGGCTCCTCGACGGTCGATCGTTGGTCGATGCCGTCGAGTTGGGAATCGCGCACGGGGCACTGGTGATGACCACGCCCGGTGACACGTCGTCGGTCGATCTGGACGACGTGGAACGACTGGCGTCGGGCGGAGACGCGTCGGTCGTTCGCTGACGCCGAGGGACGCGGGCGGTGTCGCGTCGAACGGGCCGGTTCCCACCCGGGGGTCGCCGGTGGTCAGCGGCTCGAGATCCAGCGCTTCATCGTCGTGTCGCCGACCACCCAATCGATCCGGGTGATCGACCCGGACCGGGCGAACAGGTCCTGCGACAGACCCGGCGTGAGCGCGAGCTCGGACAGCGTGTGATCGGTCCCGTCGGCCCGCTGGACCGTGACCGCGTCCGCCCCTCCGGAGCGGACCGTCATGGGCACCCCGCAGACGCTGAACCGTGCCGGGTCGAAACCGTCGGTGTCTCCGGTCGGAAAGACCTCGTCGGGTGGGAGGAGGCCGGGTGCGAGTCGTGCGGTGCCGGCGGCAACCCAGAAGCCGAGCTCACCGAACCGGGTGATCACCTCTTCCTTGACCTGACCCGTCATGCCCGGTTGCTGCGCGCCTGCCCCGGCCGGCGTGTGGGAATAGCAGTCGGTGGGGATCGCACCGTAGGACGCCGGGTCCTTCTCGAAGCCGAGGCCCGATCGGATGCGGCGGTAGGCCCGTGCGAGCTCGACCACGACGTCGTCGGGTTCGCCACGATCGATGGCAGCCCGATAGGTCTCCTGGACGCTCAACAGGAGTTTGGCCACCATGTGCCAGTACACCGAGCCGAGGCCCTCGTAGCGGTACATGCTGCCCGAACGGCCGGTGAACGATCGATGTTCGAAGACCTCTTCGTAGAGGTCGAGGATGGCCTCGCGCTCGACGTCGCCGACCGCCTCTCGATCGAGCAGCTTCTCGAGCGCTGCGGAGTTGACGGCTTCGGGACGGAAATGCAGTCGGCCCAGGTGATCGACGGCGAAGACCTTCGTGAGAGGACCGCCGGACGACAGCAGGGGCCCGATCCAGGCCGATGCTTCGTCGGGCACGAGGTTGCGATCGAGGAAGGGTCGCAACGGCGTGGCCGGATAGAGCATGAACGTGTTCTGGTCGGGCCGGTACATCGACGATTCGAACAGGGCGTCCACCAGGGCAACGGCCTCGGCGGCGGTGAGCGTCCCGGCCGACAGGATGGCAACCTGGCCTTCGAGCATGGGTCCGAGATGGTCCACCTGGGCTGTGGCATCGGTGGGGAACGAGACACGGTTGTAGGAGTGGTAGAGACCGTCGTCACGCTGCGCAAGACGGATCGAGCGGTCGAGATGCTCTCGTGCCAGGGCACAGAGGCGTCGTACGTCCTCCGACGACATCTCGACGGCATGGAGACCGGACCCCGAGCCGACCCGGTTGCGGTGAGCCGACGCGCTGCGACCGAGCGCGTCGAGGATGACGCGGCGTTCTGCGTCGTCGATGGTGCGCTCACCGGAAGGATGTCGATCGAGGATCGCGGTCAGGTCCTCGAGCCACTGGGCGACCGACGCCGTCATCGGTGTCGTCGGGGTGGAGGCGCGACCGATGAGTGCATCGACGAGATCGAGATATCGCCGGAGGTGGTACAGGGTGACCATCGACAAGCCCGGTCCGGCGAGGGCGTTGTTGGCGTCGTTCCACTCCGGGCGCTGCGTATTGAGCCAGATCCCGCCGTCGGGTACGAAACTGCTGAGCTTCGCCAGCGCGGGAACGAGGAGTTTCTCGATGAACGCGACCCGGAGGATCGCCCCGTCACCGTCGACGACCAGGCGACCGTCGGCTCCGAGCCGTTCCTGGCGTCGACCGATCTCGGCGGCCCGCTCTTCGTCGTAGGTGATGGTGTTTCGTGGATCGCGCACCATGTCATCGTGGTCGGCGATGTCGTACGGAACGTCGGCGTAGGCGAAGAGGGGTCGATCGAGCCAGTCCCCGATGGCACCCGGCTCGTACCGCTCCCAGGCCTCGAGGAGGCGCATCAGATAGACGATCTGATGATCGCCCCAGTAGCCGATGTGGCTCCAGGGGTCGTGCGGATCGGGTACCTCCCAGTCGACTCCGGCCCGTGAGATCCGGTAGGGGTTGAACCCCTCGATGGTCGAGGCGTTCACGAACTTGGCGACCACGTGGGCGAAGTAGGCCGGGTACGAGTGGAGCAGGGCCTCCCAGTTCTGAAAGATGTCGCGCCAGTTGCCCTCGTACGACAACACCTGATCGCCCGTTTCGGTGCGGACGTCGATCGAGAAACGGTTCCATGGTCGGCTGGGATCGCCATGGCGACGGGAGAACGTGAGCGGTAGGTATTCGAGCACCAACCGGATCAGGTCGGGATCGCCGGCGTCCGCCGCTCGGGCGCGGAGATCGGCCACCTCGATCGAGGTGCCCAGCGAGTCCAACCAGATCCGATGCTGCGCGAACACCGGGCGGTTCCGGCTGCCGATGAACTCGGCGAGGTCCGGGACGGGCACCCGGTGATCGAAGGGAAACACCCCGCCGCGCATCGAATTGAACAGCACGTTGGACAGGTGGTGGGCATCGGCCACGTCGTCGCCGGTCGTCTGGAAGGCATCCGCTCCCTCGAGCAGGGCTGTCAGTCGGGTGGATGCGAGCCCGATGTCTTCGGTCAGTCGGTCGGTGGCATCGGGCGACGTGGCGGTACGCGCCGCGTCGAGCACGGCGGCATGGTCGAGCCCGGTGTCGGCGATCAGGCTCCAGGAGACCGTGCCGGATCCCGGGACGACGACCGGCCCCCGAAGGAGGTAGGCGCCGGGACGCCCCGTCACCAACGTGGCCGGCCGCCGCGGTCGGGCCTCGAGCATGTCCGCCACCGCCCGGTGGTCGAGGTCGATGTCGGCGTCGCCGAAACCCGCCGACCACACGACGGTGGCGGCCAGCGCCTCGGCCGGCTCTGCACGATCGGTGATGAGCGATTCCAGCGTGAAGACGGCGAGGCTGCCCCACGGCCCGGTCTCGGAGCGCTTGTAGGCATCGGCGAGATTCGACAAGGTCATCTCGGTCTGGGCGTCGATCCCGGAGGGCATCACGTCGAGGAGACCGTCGAGGACCTCGTACGCCGAGTCCTCGGCGTCGTGATTGACGAGTTCGACCGTTCGCACCCAACCGTGGGCGTCGGACGGTGCCCATGTCGCGCGGAACGTCGACCGCCATGCGGCATGGTGCTCTTCGAAGACGAGACGATCGCCGAGGACGCTCTTGGCGATCGAGCGGGTGCCGAGCGGGTTCCGGTCGGGTCCGAACGGACGCCAGATCTCGCGAACCCCGTCGACCGAGCGGGCGATCACGGTGACCGGTCCGGTGATTCCGGCGGCCCGGTGGAGCCGGTCATCGGTCTCGTAGGGCAGCAGTGCATGATCCGAGTCGATTCGGCCGGCCGTCAGGGCCCCGGTGCTCGACACGAACATCCAGAGGTCGGAGTCGGACACGACCGTCATGAGGAACGGCTCCATGCCGCCGACGTCGTCGATTCGGTAGTACTCGATCCCGTCACGGGTCGACAGTCCGCCGGTCACCATGATGTCACCTGCCTGCTTCTGTTGAGTATCCGATCGGCCACGCTGCAGGACCGGATCGTGGGTCGTGATCACCGTTGATCTGGTGCTCGCTTCGTGGCCAGGCCACCGGCAAGCGACCGGTGAAGGGTGCGGCCCCCAGGAGCACGTCGGCGATTCCGTCGGCCTCGGAGCCGGGGAGCCAGCAGGCGACGATCGCGTCGGCCATGTCCACGACGGGCTCGATCAGGAGTGGACGGCCCGAAACGACGAGAACGACGAGCCGATCGACTCGGCTCCGGAGGTTGGCGACGATCTCGAGCTGATCCGGGTCGATCGTGAGGTCGGAGCGGTCGCCCCCTCCCTCGACGTAGGGCAACTCGTGGATCGCCACCACCCCGTACGGCGCCTCGGCTGCTTCGAAGTGGCCGCCACGGTCGTAGTGGACCTGGTCCGGGCCCAGGATGCGGCGTAGTCCGTCGAGGATCGTGGTACCCCGAGTCGTCGTCCCGGCCGAACCCGCCCACGAGATCGTCCAGCCTCCGCAGGCAAGACCGATGTCGTCCAGCGCGTCGCCGGCCGCCAGGAGCGTGGTCCGGGGAATCGGGAGCGTGTCGCGGTCGACGAGTGGGACGGCCGAGGCCTGGACTGCCGTGCGCGAGAGGCTGCGGTGCTCGTCACATCCGATCACGTCCAACGAGATCGAGTGATCCGGGGGTTCGTCGAAGAGGCCGAGGCGGGCCTTGACGAGGAGGATCCGGCGGGTGGCGTCGTCGATTCGTCGTTCGGGGATTCTTCCGGCCTCGACGAGCTCGACGACCGTGGTGATGAACCGCCGGTAGTCGAAGGGGACCATCACCATGTCGACGCCGGCGTTCACGGCCTGCTCGACCGCGGTCGGGTAGTCGGCGTCGAGTTGATCGACCGCCAGCCAGTCCGAGACGACGAACCCGGGAAAGGCGAGCTCTCCCTTGAGTACGTCGGTCAGGAGGTAGCGGTGACCGTGGAGTCGGCGCCCCTGCCACGAGCCGTAGCTCGCCATGACGGTGAGGGCCCCGGCATCGATGGCGGCGATGAAGGGGGCGAGGTGGACACGTCGGAGTTCGCTCTCGTCGATCGGCGCGTCGCCCTGATCGATCTTCCAGTCGGGCCCCCACTCGTCCCACCAGTCGATCCAGGGATGACGATGCCTCCCTGCGGTGCCCCAGGCCATCGCCCCTTCACCGACGTAGTGCTTCGCGCATGCGAGCACTCCGGACGCGGCCAGGTCGTCGCCATGCCAGCCTTCGACCGCGGCGCTGCCGAGAACACCCACCAGGCCGGGGTCCTGCGAGAACCCTTCGTAGGTGCGACCCCATCGCATGTCCTGCGGGACGGCGAGGCAGGGAGCGAACGACCAGCGCACGCCGGTTGCCGCCGTCTCCAGCGCTGCGGCTCGGGCGACCGAGCGGGTCAGGTCGGGGTCGGCGGCGGCACCCAGACCGATGTTGTGGGGAAAGATGGTGGCCCCCAGGACGTTGTTGTGCCCGTGTACGGCGTCGGCACCGTAGAGGATCGGGATCCCGAGCCGGCTCTGTCTCGATGTGGCGACGAGCGACTCGACGGTGTGGCGCCAGGCCGACGCCGATCCGTCGCCGGGATTGCCACCGCCGCCGCTGAGGACCGAGCCGATCGACCACGTCGCGAGGTCATCGATGGCGATGCTGCCGAGTTCGACCTGCGTCATCTGCCCGACCTTCTCGGCCAGGGACATGGTGCGCACGATTCCCAGCACGTCGGCGTCATCGTCCACGGCCGAACTCACTGGTACGTCGTCCCCTTTCACTGCTGGGAGCGCTCCCAGCGCGGCACCGGAACTGTACGATCCGAGCCCGATCAGGTCAAGCGGCGCGACTGCGCCCGGACCGCAGGATCGGTGCCCGGTCAGGCGCCGGGCGTCTCCCTCGCCCCGCAGGACTCGGCCACACGCAGTTCGGTCGGCAGAACGACCACGTCGGGCTCGGACTCGTCGCTCAGGAGCAGCCGCACGGCCACGCGACCGACCTCGGCGACCGGCTGCACGACGGTCGTCAGCGTCGGATGGGTGAGCGGGGCGTTGGGCAGACCGTCGAACCCGACGACGGCGACGTCTTCGGGCACCCGGATTCCATGGTCGTGAAGAGCCGCCAGGACCCCCTCGGCCATCGTGTCGGTGGCGACGTGGACCGCGTCGGGATGTTCGGACAACAACGAGACGGCCGCCCGGTAGCCGTCCTGGGCTGTCGGCTGACCGAGCCGTATCAGCCGCTCGTCGAGGTGTCGACCGGCGCTGGTGATCGCGTCGCCGTATCCGTCGAGTCGCTCTGCTCCGAAGACGTAGTCGCGTGTCGGACCGATGAAGCCGACCCGGCGTCGGCCGAGACCGCACAGATGGGTGACCGCAGCCGCGGTGCCGGCCCGGTTCTCGACGTCGACTCGCCGGATTCCGCGCTCGTCGCCGGGATGGCCGACGACGACCATGTTCTTCCCGCGATCCCGGAGCGCGGCGATCAGACCGTCGCTTCGTGGCCCGGCCGTCACGATCACGCCGTCGACGAAGCCCTGTGCGACGAGCGTCGAGAGCACGGCGGTATGGCCGCTCTGTCCGTAGACGGGAAAGATCGAGAAGACGCAGCCCGCCTCGGTGCACCCGTCCTGGATTCCGTGTACCAGCGTGGAGTAGTAGGGATCGCCGAACAGTTCGTCGACGTCGGCGGCCATCACGAGGCCGATCAAACCCGTTCGGTTCGAAGCCAGCGCCCGGGCCGCCTGGTTCGGTAGGTATCCGGTCTGCTCGATCATCGAACGAACCAGGGCCCGGATCTCGGGTCGGACATGGGGATGCTCGTTCAAGACCCGGGAGACGGTCGAGCGCGACACGCCGGCGAGTTCCCCGATCTGTTCGAGTGTCAGGTTGCGATCTGCGTCGGTCATCGCACGTCCAAGGTCCTGGTATCCGAGTTTCTGTGTCCGACCTCACGATAGGGGTCATCCACGCAGGCATCCCCTGTATCCGATCGACCGTTTCGGCGGCTTGCCGCGGGACGTCCGAGACTCTTGACACCACTCGGTTCCGAGCTCACGCCCTCGCCACCGGTCAACGGTTTCCTTTCCACCGCGGTCGTGTTCGTACTGTGCCACTCGATCGGGAGTGGGTCTTCGACCACGACGCCGGCCGGACCGAGGGACATTGGACCCTGACCGCAGTCTGTGTCGTCGGCAATGCTTCGGGCAAGACCAATCCCGGCCCACGGCCGCTTCTCCCCATCGGAGCTTCCATGGCACTCACTCCACCGGAACGTGATGAGACCCTCGCCTTCGAGGTGATCGTGAGCGAGGATGGTGCGGTCGTCCACACGGCCCGTTTCGACACCCTCGAAGACGCCGAGGAGTTCGCGGAGAACTGGACCGAACGCGTTCCGGGAGCGGTCTGCGAGATCGAGAGCCGATCCCGGGACCACACGGCCTGGGAGGTGGTGGAGCTCGATACCGCAACGGACGAGGACTACCCGAGAGACCGTTCCGATGAGTAGCCGACGAAGTCCGAACGTGCCTCTGCCGGCGCGTCCTCACCTGCGGGCCCGGTCGAGCGAAGGAGGGTGATCGGGTGAAGGCCGGACCGTCGAGTCGCGCGTCGAACACGAGGCGGGACAAGCAGCGTGAATCGGCGGCGAACGCGATGGCGCCGCTCCTGCACGAGGTGCTCCACGGATCTCCGCCCGTCCCCATCGAGTTCTGGGACGGCAGCACCCTCGACGCCGGTGGCAGCCAATCCGATGGACCGGAACGGATCCACATTCGTTCGCCGAACGCGTTGCGCCACCTCGTGTGGGCACCCGGTGAGTTGGGCTTTGCCCGTGCCTTCGTCGACGGTGACATCACCTTCGACGGTCGGGTGACCGATGTGCTCCGTGCCGTCCGCCCGGCGCTGAGCGATTCCATCGGGTCCGGCCTGCGGGCGATGCCTGCGGCGATCGCCTCCGTCGTGAAGCTCGGCGGCTTCGGACCGTATCCGACGCGCCCCCCCGAGGAGTCGGCGTTGCATGGTCTGCGTCACTCGATCGGACGGGACAAGCAGGCGATCAACCACCACCACGACGTCGGCAACGACTTCTACGACCTGATTCTCGGGCCGTCGATGACCTACTCGTGTGCCCGTTTCGACCTTCCCGGGATGTCGCTCGAGGATGCTCAGCGATCGAAGCACGAGTTGGTCTGCCGGAAGCTGGGCCTGGCCGAACCGAGCTTCGTTCGGGCATGCCCCGGTGATCGGCCCCGGTTGCTCGACGTCGGCTGTGGATGGGGGGCGATGGCGATCCATGCCGCCACGCATCACGGGGCCGACGTGGTGGGGGTGACCATCAGCGAGCGGCAGGCCGCCGCCGCCCGGGAGCGCGTCGTCGAACTCGGGCTCGCCGACCGGATCGACATCCGGTTGCAGGACTACCGCGAGGTTCGTGACGGGCCCTTCGACGCCATCTCGTCGATCGGAATGGCGGAACACGTCGGCCATCGGAACATGGACCGCTATTTCGGGGTCCTGTATCGGCAGCTTCGTCCCGGAGGGCGTCTTCTCAACCATGCCATCGCGTCGATCGGCGGTTCGACATGGAGTCCACGGTCGTTCGTCAGCCGATACGTGTTCCCCGACGGCGAACTGCTCGACCTCGGGGACACGGTGCTGAGCATGCACCGGGCCGGTTTCGAGGTCCGAGATGTCGAGGGATTGCGAGAGCACTACACCGAAACGCTTCGGCACTGGTTGGACAACCTGGAGTCGAACTGGCCGCGAGCCATCGATCTGGTCGGCGAGCGTCGGGCCAGGGTGTGGCAGCTCTACCTGTCGGGATCGATCAATGGGTTCGAGGACGGCAGCTTGTTGCTCTACCAGACACTCGGCGTGAAGAATGCCGCCGGTGGGGTGAGCAGAATGCCTCCCAGTCGAGCCCTCTGGTCATAGGAAGGGACTGGTTCCATGCGTGCACCACGAATCGAGCGACCCACGCTCGAGATCGATCGGGTCCCCGGCCACTCGGGAAGACGCCGACTCCGAGTGGAATACCACCTCGTCATCGACCCCGATGACGAGATCGTCGGTCACGAGATCACGGAGCGGATCGTGGTGTGGGGCGTCGACCTGGGTGACGCGCCGATCTCGGCCGGAAGCGATCCCCCGGCCGTCATCGAGGATTCCGTCACCGCCGCTGCCGGAGAGACGGTCCGTGTCAACGAGCGAGACGTCGACCGGGTCGCCCTCGATGTCGAAACCGACTGGTGGAGCTCGGGCAATGCCGGCGAAACCCTTCCGATCGCGGAGTGGCCCGACCACGTCCTGGCCCACATCCGCCTCGCTGCCGGCGGGGTCACGGTGTGTGAGGCACTCACGCCGGTGGTCACCGGATCATGGGGTGCCCTCGGTGACACCTGAGGGACCGGGCATGATCCCCGGCGGTGTCGTCTCGGGCGGTGTTGTCTCGGGCGGTGTTGTCTCGGGCGGTGTCGTCTCGGGCGGTGTCGTTCCCGGCGATTTCGAGAGTCTGAGCGACGAAAGTGTCGCTCAGACCCTCGAAATCTCCCGGGGGGCGGGCCCGGGGAGCGGGTGGGCGTGTTTGAATGGACGCATGCGCAGTCGGCATCGCATCGTCGAACTCGGTCCGGTGTCCGACCACCCCGAGGCTTGCCGGGGTTTGGCCGGTCATGAGTTCTCCGGCCGGGGCGAGACGCCCCTCATGAACAGGACCCCGTTCATCGACGAGACGCCCCTCATGAACAGGACCGTGTTCATCGACGAGACCCCGGCTCCCGAGGCGGCTCGGGCCCGGTGGTTGACCCCCGTCGACTCCGGTGGAACGACCGGCGTGAACAACTCGGGCTACGGCGTCCGGAGCGCGACGATCCGCCCCGGCCCGATGGTGGGGAACGGGAGCCGACGTTGGCCCGGGCACAACAGCCGACTCGTCCGCCTGTTCGCCTGTGACCCCGAGGCATTTCTCCACGGCGTCGTCGGGCACCGGCGCGACGGCCTCCGACTCGGCGACGAGGTGCGGGTGGTCGACGAGGGGCATCGATTCGTCGGGGACTGGCCGAGGGGTGTGATGGGGGAATTGCGGATGCCCTATGCCGCACCACCCCTGGTCGTCGAGCTGGTCTGCCAACCCTTCAACGATCGCTACGCCCGTGTCGATCTGGTGTTGCGCTCTCGCTATCGCCGGCCCCGTCGATATTTCGCGGTGGCGTTCCGGTGCCTGTCGGGGATGCGGTGGCTCGAGAACACGGCCCGCTGAGGTGTCCACCTTCGGCAGGATCCTGTTCAGTCCGCAGTCGCAGTCGGGCAACGCCGAGGCGATCGAGCGAGCGACCGCGCTCGCCCGGCTGCACGGTGCCGCCCTGACCATGGTCGGCATCGTCCCCGAGCCGACTCGGCTCCAGACCCTGCTCCAACCGGCAGAATTGCTGAGTCTTGCCATCGAGCGCTCGACCGCCGATCGGGTGGCCGAGTTCGAGCTGTGGTGCCCCGACCCCGTCGACGTCGACCGAACAGCGGTCGTCGTGGTCGGCCGACCGGCCGAGGCCCTTCTCGACCTGGTGCGCACCGAGGGGTACGACCTGGTGATCGTCACGGCCGACCGCGGCCGAGCACCCGATCCTCTGGCCAAGCGACTCGTCCGTCAGTGTCCGTGTCCCGTCTGGGTCATGCAGACGCCGGTCACGTCGTCGCATGGCATCGTCGCCGCGATCGATCCCGATCCCGATGCGATCGACCTCAACCGCTCGATCCTCGGTCACGCCCTTGCACTTCAGGGGCTCACGGGTGGAGCGGTGCACGTCGTCGCGGCCTGGGAGTTCTACGGCGAGGCCAGTCTGCGGCACTCGGCGTATCTGCATCCACGCCAAGACAGGATCGACACGATCGTCGCGGCGGAGCACGACATCCATCGGCGGGCTCTCGAGGACGTGCTGGCCATGGTCGGCGACGTGACCGGAGAGGTCACGGCCCATCTGGTTCGGGGCCGGGCGGAGCAGGTGATCATCGAGCTGATCGATGCCAACGACATCGGTCTGCTGGTGATGGGGACCGTCGCCCGTGAAGGCCTCCCGGCCCTCGTCATCGGGAACACCGCAGAACACCTGCTCGATCGTGTCGACTGCTCGATCGTGGCCGTGAAGCCACCATGGTTCGCAACGTCGGACGACCGCCCGGGGGAGTGAACCACTCCGGGTTCGTCCCCGAACCCGGCCGATCCCATCGACCCGGTAGCCCGCACCGCTCGGGGCAGCCCGCACCGCTCAGGTTGCCGGACCATCTCTCGGGTCGGTCCCGGTCTGTTCACGGGTCTGCCACGGCGTCGTGATCAGGCGGGCTTCCCGTCGGAAGGTCACGTAGCTCCAGGCCCAGCTGAACATGACCGACACCCGGTGGCGGAAGTCGATCAGGAAGAAGATGTGTACCGACCACCAGGCCATCCACGCGATCCAACCGGACAGCCGGAGGCGACCGATGACGCCGACGGCCGAGGACCGTCCGATCGTTGCCAGTTCGCCCTTGTTCCGGTAGTGGAACGGCTTCCGCGATGTGCCCACCAAGTCGGCCCGGATGGCCCGTGCGACATGCGTTCCTCCCTGGATCGCACCCTGGGCCACGCCCGGCACCTGGTCGCCGCCGGAGGTCGCGTGGGCGACGTCTCCGATGGCGAAGAGATGGGGGTGCCGGGCGATCGAGAGATCGGGCTCGACCTCGGCCCGTCCGGCGCGATCGATCGGGCCGCCCAGCATGGCCGCCAGCGGTGACGCCTCGTTGCCGGCGCACCACACGGTGGTGCGGGCGGCGATCGTGCCGTGGTCGGTCGTGACCGAACGGTCGTCGATCCCGGTCACGGTGACGCCGAGCCGAACATCGACCCCGAGGCGTCGGAGCTGGCGTTCGGCCTTCTTCGACAGGGAAGCCGGGTAGCTCCGCAGGACTCGGTCGGAGCCCTCCAGCAGGATGATCTCGGCAACCGACGGATCGATCGACCGGAACTCGTTGCTCAGCGTCTTGAAGGCGATCTCGGCGATGGCCCCTGCGATCTCGACCCCGGTCGGTCCGGCCCCGACGACGACGAACGTGAGGTTCCGGCGTCGTTCGCCGGGGTCGTGCGATCGCTCGGCCCGCTCGAAGGCGACGAGGATCCGGCGCCTCAGCTCCAGAGCGTCCTCGACGGTCTTGAGCCCCGGGGCGTACCGCTCCCACGTCGCGTTGCCGAAGTATGAGTGGGTAGTCCCGACCGCCAGTACCAGGTAGTCGAACTCGACGTGGCTCCCATCGTCGAGCACGACCCGTCGTGCCTCGGGGTCGATGGCGGTGACCTCGGCGAGCAGCACGGTTGCGTTCGATTGCGAAGCGAGCAGGGATCGAATCGGGTGGGCGATGTCGGAGGGGTTCAGCCCGGCGGTGGCGACCTGGTAGAGCAGGGGTTGGAAGAGGTGGTGGTTGCGCCGATCGAGGAGCGTGATGCGGACCGGTGCCCCGGCCAGGCCTCGGGCGGCCGCCAGTCCACCGAACCCCCCACCGATGATGACGACGTGTGGATCGGCGTGACGGTCTCCCTGCCTGACCGTCTCCTGCCCGGCTCCCTGCATGACTGTCTCCTGCCCGGATCGACCGTGCCCAACCGACCACCAGCTTGCCGGAGATCGCGGCGACCGGCACGGCGGGAGTTCAGTTCGCCGGCCGGCCGATCGGGATCAGGTACCGGGGCTCCTCCCGGGGCGCCAGGGTGAGAATCCGCGCCACCTCGGTCGGCTCGAAGCCGCCGACCGGGACGGCCTCCAGACCGAGCGCCGTCGCCTGGAGGAGCAGGTTCTGGGCGGCGTGACCGGCTTCACGGTCGACGTAGGCCGTTGCGGCCTCGCCGTACTTCGCCTCGGTCCGCCCGGTCACGCCGGTGACGACCAGAACGAGGGGTGCCGTGCCGATCCAGTCCTGACCGAAAGCCGCAGCCGCGAGGTCCAACAACGCCGACGGGTCGTCACGCCGCTCGGCCCGGTGTCCGTCCGGAAGGTAGTGGATCGTCTCGGTGGGGGTGATCGCATACAGCTCCAGTGGATAGAGCGCGCCGGCCGAGGGGGCGGTCCGGTGGCCTGCGGCGTCGGTGATCCCCTGGGCCGCCCAGAACAGCTGACCGATCGAGTCGAGCTCGATCGACTCGGCTGCGAAGGTGCGGCGGGAGCGGCGGTCGGCCAGCACCGATTCGAGCGGTGCGGAGCCGACCACGTCGGGTGCGGGGAGATCGATGGGGGTTTCGAACCGACGGGTCTGCTCGAGCACCCAGGGAGGCGCCTGCGCGGCACAGCCGGCGCCGAGGACGGCGACGGTGGCCAGAACCACCAGGACCCGCCACAGTCGCCTCATTCCGGAGTCCGCCGACCGAGCAACGAGGCAACGAGGCCGACCAACCGACCGAACGCAAACAGAGCGATCGCCGGCGTGAGCACGAGGAGCCCGCCAACGGCAACCACCAACCGATCCGTGTAGCGGAACAGGCTGGCATCGGCATCGGCCACCAGAACGCCGAGCGCAACGATTCCGGCCAGGGTGAGACCGGCCCCGACGCCGGCGGCCACGTTGCCGAGGAATCGGATTCGGCCCTCGATCGACGTTGGCTCCGGCTCGGTCGAGGAGTCCCTTCGCCTCCTCGCCGCCAGAGCGATCAGGACGCCGATTGCCCCGAGGACCCCGGCCAGCATGGTCTGTCGGTTGACCGCCGCCGGGCACAGACGGGTGCGGGTCAGCGCTGTGTTTCCCGATGTGCCTGTGTTTCCCGATGTATCTGTGTTGCCCGCTCGATCCGTGTCGTCCAGGTCACTGACCCACCACTGCTCCCAGCCCGATCGGTCGACGGCACTATCGAGGGCGGAGCCGCAGGCCCGAACCTCGCCGGCCTCGGTGACCACCTCGACCTGCCTCAGGAACACCACGGCGGCGGCGACCGTCAGCACTGCCGAGAGCGCGATCCCGAGCCGGCGCCGATCCATCCACGCCGCCGAGCGGCGGGACGGTGTGGACGGTGGCATCCGTTGGGTCATCGTTCTCCTCTCGACGTTGGTCTTCGGGTCTTTGGCAGGGGCAGGGTTCGTCGCCGACTCAGGCGGTCACCGTCGATGGCACGCCCCAGTCGGGGCGATAGCCGAACACCTCGCGGGCCGGACGGGTGCCGAAACGGTCGTCGAGCACGTCGAAATGATCGAGCGACACCAGCGCCGGATGATGGACGCCACAGGCCCGGCTGAGCGCCAGCAGATCCTTGCGCAGCACCGTGACGTAGTTCGCCAGCCGAGCGGACTTCAGGGAGGGGTCGAGGCCGTGCACCAGCCACGGGTTCTGGGTGGCGACCCCGGCCGGGCACTTGCCGGTGTGGCAGCGCTGGGCCTGGATGCAACCGATCGCCATCATGGCCTCGCGGCCCACGTTGACCATGTCGCAACCGAGGCCGAACGCGAAGAGGGTCTCGTGGGGGAACCCGAGTTTGCCCGAGCCGATGAACACCACACGGTCGGCGATACCGCGCTCGGCGAACTCCCGGTACACGTTGGCGAACCCGACCTTGAACGGCAGGGCGACCTGGTCGGTGAAGACCAACGGACCGGCCCCGGTGCCGCCTTCGCCGCCGTCGATGGTGATGAAGTCGACACCCCGGTCCTGGGTTGCCATGATCTCGGCGAGATCCCGCCACAGCGTCTGTTCACCGACCGCCGACTTGATGCCGACCGGGAGTCCGGTGGCGTCGGCGATGCGCTCGACGAAGTCGAGCAGTGAGTCGGCGTCGTGGAACTCGGGGTGGGCCGCCGGGCTGATGCAGTCCTGGCCCGTCGGTACGCCGCGGATCCGGCTGATCTCGGGCGTGATCTTGGCCGCCGGCAGAACCCCGCCGAGGCCCGGTTTGGCTCCTTGGCTGAGCTTGATCTCGATCGCCCGGACCGGATTGGCCGCCACCACGTCGCACAGGCGGGCGAGGTCGAAGCGGCCCCGTTGGTCCCGGGCACCGAAATAGCCGCTGCCGAGCTGCCAGATCAGGTCACCACCGTGACGGTGATGGTCGGAGACCCCGCCCTCGCCGGTGTTGTGGAGACAACCGGCGATCGCGGCCCCGCGGTTGAGCGCTTCGATGGCGTTGGCCGACAGCGCACCGAAACTCATGGCCGACACGTTGATCACCGACGGGGGCCGGAAGGCGTGGGTCCGACCCCGGGCGGCACCGAGCGTCTTGGCGGTGGGGATCCGGTACCGATCGTCGTAATCGGGCATTCCCGGTACGGGCGAGGGGAGCGGGAATGGCGAGTGCTTGATGATCAGATAGTTGGGGGAACTCTCGAGGTCGCGGCTCGTTCCGAACCCGAAGTAGTTGTTCTGCTGCTTGGCCGACGCGTAGATCCACCGTCGCTGGTCGCGGTTGAACGGCTTCTCCTCGGTGTTGCTCGTGACCATGTACTGACGGAACTCCGGCCCGACCTCTTCGAGGAGGTACCGGAGATGCCCGAGGAGCGGGAAGTTCCGCAGGATGGCGTGGTGGCGTTGGGTCAGGTCGTAACCCGCAATCCCCAGCGCACCTGCGGCGAGGGCGGTGAGGCCGGTCTTGGCGTTCATGGTCGGAGCGTAGGACGACCGCATGACACCCAGAAGGGCCGTTCGTCATGCGGTCGGTTGATGGCCCGTTGAAGCAGGGGAACAGGTGCGTTGACCGCGGTGCGCCATCGTTGGTGGGTACCGACAAGGGGAGGTCATCTCGTGGGACGAGCGGTGGGAATCGATCTGGGAACGACGAACTCGGTGGTGGCGGTGATGGAGGGCGGACAGGCGACGATCGTGCCCAATTCCGAGGGCTCGCGTACGACGCCGTCCATCGTCGCCTTCACCAAGGACGGCGGGCGCCTGGTCGGTCAGTTGGCCCGACGCCAGGCCGTACTGAATCCCAAGGGAACCATCGCTTCGGCGAAGCGGTTCATCGGCCGCCGGTTCGACGAGGTTGCCGGTGAGCGGGACTCGGTGTCCTATGAGGTCGAGGCCGGCCCGGGGGGCGTCGTGCGGTTCAACGTCGACGGGAAGGCGCATGCCCCCGAGGAGATCTCGGCGCAGGTCATCCGCAAACTGGTCGACGATGCCTCGAAGTTCATCGGTGAACGGGTCACCGAAGCGGTCATCACCGTTCCCGCGTACTTCAACGATGCCCAACGCCAGGCCACCAAGGATGCCGGCAGGATCGCCGGGGTCGACGTGTTGCGGATCATCAACGAGCCCACGGCAGCGGCCCTGGCCTACGGGCTGGACCGATCCCGGTCCGAGACGATCCTGGTCTTCGACCTCGGCGGCGGCACCTTCGACGTGAGCCTGCTCGACGTGGGCGACGGCGTGATCGAGGTCCGGGCGACGGCCGGCGACACCCATCTCGGCGGTGACGACTTCGACCGCCGGATCGTCGACAAGCTGGCCGGCGACTTCGCCAACGGGTTCGGGATCGACCTCCGCCAGGATCCTCAGGCGTTGCAACGGCTCTACGAGGCGGCCGAGAAGGCGAAGACCGAGCTGTCGACCGTCACCGAGGCCCACATCAACCTGCCCTTCATCACCGCCGACGCCAACGGGCCGAAACACCTCGAGACCACGCTGCGACGTTCCGAGTTCGATGCGTTGACCAAGGACCTGGTCGAACGGTGCCGGACACCGATCGAAGGGGCGATGGCCGATGCCAAGGTCACCGCCAACGACATCGATCAGGTGATCCTGGTCGGGGGCTCGACCCGGATCCCCGCCGTGCAGGACCTGGTGCGCCGGTTGACGGGGGGTCGCGAACCGAACATGACCGTGAACCCCGACGAGGTGGTGGCGGCCGGCGCCGCGATCCAGGCCGCAGTGATCAAGGGCGAGATGCAGGACGTCCTCCTGTTGGACGTGGCACCGCTGTCGCTCGGACTCGAGACCCAGGGCGGTGTCATGACGAAGCTGGTGGAGCGCAACACGACGATTCCTGCCCGGCGTTCCGAGGTCTTCACCACCGCAGCCGACGACCAGCCTGCGGTCGAGGTCGTCGTGTTGCAGGGCGAGCGCGAATCCCGCGGCCGACAACCGTGTGCTCGGGCGTTTCCAGCTCGAGAACATCCGCAAGGCACCCCGCGGTGTTCCCCAGATCGAGGTGAGCTTCGACATCGACGCCAACGGCATCGTCAACGTGTCGGCGCGGGACAAGGACACCGGGGCATCACAGCAGATCACGATCAGCGACAGCTCCACCCTCGACCAGGCCGACATCGACCGCATGGTGGCCGCGGCAGAGGAGAACCGGGCGCAGGACCGCAAGCTCCGAGAGCTGGTGGATGCTCGCAACGAACTCGACGCTGCCGCCTACCAGGTCGAGCATCGCCTGGCCGAGCTGGGCGATCGCGCCGCGTCGCACGATCGCTCCCGGGCCGAATTGCTGGTCGCCGAGGCCCGGGCGATGGTCCAGAACCGAAGCGACGATCTCGACGGGCTCCGTCGCCACACCAGTGAACTCCAGGCGCTCTACCACGGGCTGATGTCGGATTCGGCCTCGGTGGGGGCAACGGTCGGTGGACGAGAACCGGGGGCCGACGCTCACGACGAACACCCCGGAGGCAACGTGATCGACGCCGAGTTCACCACCGAGTGAAGGATCGATCCGTGATGGCCGCCGAAACCTCCAGCACCCCGAACCCGATCGATGAACCGAAGGGCGACGAGAGCCGCGGCGCCGGGTCGGAAGACGTGCGGCGTCATCGTCGGGAACTCCAGAACCGCCTCGCCGCGGCCCAGGACCACTGGCGCCGTACGGCGGCCGACCTCGACAACCTCCGGAAGCGGTTCGACCGCGAGGTGGCTCGGGAGCGGCTCCACGAGCGCGAAGCGGTGCTGACCGCAATGGTTTCGCTGCTCGATGACCTCGAACGAGCGGTCGAGACGGCTCGGGTCTCGGGGCTGGCCCCGCCGACGGACACCGTCGAAGCCCGGACGTCCGATTTCGCCACCGATGGCGGAGTGGGAGCCGGTGACCTGGGTTCCTTCGTGGTCGGCGTCGAGTCGATCGTGCGACGGATGAAGACCACCGTGTCGACGTTCGGCTACGACCGGTTCGGCGAGCCGGGCGACACGTTCGACCCGACACGGCACGAGGTCATCGGCACGGTGGCCTCCGCCGGTCCCGACCGTGGAGGCCGCGGGCCGTCGATCGTCGCCGTTGCCAAACCCGGTTACGGGTCGCCCGAACGTCTGCTCCGGCCGGCGGCGGTGATCGTGGCGGTCGAGGCCGGCTGATGGCTGCGACCGATTTCTACCGCAGACTCGGGGTCGAACGAACCGCGACCGCCGACGAGATCCAGCGGGCCTACCGCAAGCTGGCGAGAGAGTG
The DNA here is from genome assembly GCA_963700755.1 of uncultured Acidimicrobiales bacterium. GTDB lineage: Bacteria > Actinomycetota > Acidimicrobiia > Acidimicrobiales > SZUA-35 > JBBQUN01. Next base: position 831,948 of record CAVOYW010000006.1, on the reverse strand, counting down.
GCACCCCGACATCAACAAGGCACCCGAGGCCGAGGCCCGGTTCAAGGAGCTGAGCGAGGCCTACGACGTGCTGTCCGACCCCGACCTGCGGGCCCGCTACGACACGTTCGGAGAGAACTTCCGCCAGGTGCCCGACGACGTCGATCCCCGGGCGTGGGCCGCCGCCCAGGCCGGTCGCAGACCGGGACCGGGGTCGGCCGGTCGCCGGTCGTCGCGGGCCGCAGGCCCCACGGGTGACGTCTTCGTCGACTTCGGTGATCTCGGCGGGTCCGGCGGTGCGACGCTCGAGGACCTCCTCGGCGGCATGTTCACCGATCCGGGTCAACGCTGGGGTGCCGGCGTTCCCCGATCCGGGCCCGACCAGGAGGTCGAGATCGAGCTCTCGGTGGCCGACGCCTTTCGGGGCGGGAAACACCGCATCAGCCTCCAGGGCTCGGGCGAACCTCGCCGCTACACGGTTTCGATCCCCGCCGGGGTGATCGACGGCCAGCGGATCCGACTGGCCGGCCAGGGCGCGCCCGGCCGCGCCGGCGGGGCGCCGGGTGATCTCTATCTCGTGGTTCGCCTCCGTCCCGACGCCCGTTTCCGCACCGACGGCCGGACCATCATCGCCGATCTGCCGATCAGTCCGTGGGAGGCCGCGCTCGGGGCCACGGTTCCGATCGACACACCCGGCGGCGAGACGAAGGTCCGGGTCCCGGCGGGAACGTCGAGCGGCAAGACCCTGCGGCTGCGGGGCAAGGGCATGCCCAACGCCAACGGTCCGGCCGGTGATTTCCACGCCGTGGTGAAGATCGTGGTTCCCGAGGAACTCAGTGCTCGGGAACGCGAACTGCTGGTCGAACTGGCCGCAGAGTCCGATTTCGACCCGCGGAGGTCCCGATGAGCCCGACGGTTCCGACCCGGGCGCTGGTCGTTGCCCGGCAGGCGGCCGAACCACGAGTCTCGGACTCGAGGTGTTCTCGGCCCGATGCGGCCTCCACCCCGACCTGATCCTGCGGTTCGTGAGCCTCGGCCTGATCGAACCGGTCGAGGGTCGTGGTCGTGACCTGTGGTTCTCCCCGGCCCAGGTCGGGCGGGTCGAACGCATGGAGCGGCTGCGTTCGGACTTCTCGTTGAACTACGCCGCCCTCGGCCTGGTCCTCGACCTCCTCGACCGCATCGACGACCTCGAACGCAATCCCCGGAACTAGACGGAACCCCCAGGAAAGAGACACGACATGGACCCGCAGCGGCTCACCCAACGATCGCAAGAGGCCCTGGCAGCAGCGCAGACCCTCGCCACCGGATTCGGCCAGACCGAAACCGACAACGAGCACCTCCTGCTGGCGCTGCTCGAACAGCCCGAGGGCCTGGTGGCCAGGTTGATCCGGCAGCTCGACCTCGATGTCGACCGGCTGACCGGTGACGTGCGCCGCGAACTCGAACGCCGTCCGCGGGTGAGCGGCCCGGGAGCGTCCCCCGGGCAGGTGTTCACCAGTCGGAGACTGAGCCGCCTGATCGAGGCGGCCGACGCCGAGGCGAAGCGACTGAAGGACGACTACGTCTCGGTCGAGCACCTGTTCCTGGCCCTGATCGACGAGGGGGGCCGGTCGGCGTCGCTGTTGATCGACCATGGTGTGTCGCGTGACTCGTTCCTGGCGGCGCTGACCGCCATTCGGGGTAATCAGCGGGTCGACCTCGGCCACGCCCGAAGGCAGCTACGAGGCACTCGAGAAGTACGGGCGAGACCTGGTGGCCGAGGCTCGGACGGGCACGCTCGACCCCGTGATCGGACGCGACACCGAGATCCGGCGGACGATCCAGATCCTGTCCCGCAAGACCAAGAACAACCCGGTGCTGATCGGCGAACCGGGTGTCGGCAAGACGGCCATCGTCGAGGGCCTGGCCCAGCGCATCAACAACGGCGACGTGCCCGAGGGTCTGCGCGACAAGACGGTCTTCGAACTCGACATGGGCGCGCTGGTGGCCGGAGCCAAGTACCGGGGCGAGTTCGAGGAGCGGCTGAAGGCCGTGCTGAACGAGGTGCGGGCGGCCGAGGGGCAGATCCTGCTGTTCGTCGACGAGCTGCACACCGTGGTCGGGGCGGGCGCCGCCGAAGGGGCGATGGACGCCGGCAACATGCTCAAGCCGATGCTGGCCCGGGGCGAGCTGCACATGATCGGGGCGACGACGCTCGACGAATACCGCAAACACATCGAGAAGGACGCCGCCCTGGAGCGGCGATTCCAGCCCATCATGGTCGACGAGCCGAGCGTCGAGGACGCCGTGTCGATCCTGCGTGGACTTCGTGAGCGGCTCGAGATCTTCCACGGGGTGAAGATCCAGGACGCAGCCCTGGTGGCTGCGGCGACGCTCAGCCATCGCTACATCTCCGATCGGTTCCTCCCCGACAAGGCCATCGACCTGGTCGACGAGGCGTGTGCCATGCTGCGCACCGAGATCGACTCGCTGCCGACCGAACTCGACGAGATCACCCGACGGGTCACTCGGCTCGAGATCGAGGAGGCGGCACTGAGCAAGGAGACCGATGCCGCGTCACTCGTCCGGCTCGAGGAGCTGCGACGGGATCTCGCCGACTTCCGGGCCGAGGCCGATTCGATGCGGGCGCAATGGGAGTCCGAGCGCCAGGCGATCGCCAAGGTTCAGGCCCTGCGCAAGGAGGTCGAGCACGTTCGCACCATGGCCGAGCAGGCCGAGCGGGACTACGACCTCAACGAGGCGGCGCAACTCCGGCACGGCCAACTGCCGCAGCTCCAGTCGCGTCTCGCCGCCGAGGAGGAGCGTTTGGCCGAGAAACAGGGTTCGCACGGACTCCTGCGGGAAGTGGTGACCGACGACGAGATCGCGGGCATCGTCGCCCGCTGGACCGGGATTCCCGTTGCCCGCCTGCTCGAGGGTGAGCGCAACAAGCTGCTCCGGCTCGACGAGATCCTGCACGAGCGGGTGATCGGGCAGGACGAAGCCGTTCAGTTGGTGGCCGATGCGGTGATCCGCGCCCGGTCCGGGGTCAAGGACCAGCGTCGTCCGATCGGGAGCTTCCTCTTCCTGGGCCCGACCGGTGTCGGCAAGACCGAACTGGCCAAGACGCTCGCCGCGGCGCTGTTCGACAGCGAGGAGGCGCTCGTTCGGATCGACATGAGCGAATATCAGGAGCGCCACACGGTCAGTCGGCTCGTCGGGGCGCCTCCGGGCTACGTCGGCTACGAGGAAGGTGGCCAACTGACCGAGGCCATCCGGCGCAAGCCGTTCGCCGTCGTGTTGTTCGACGAGGTCGAAAAGGCGCACAGTGACGTGTTCAACACGTTGTTGCAGTTGCTCGACGACGGTCGCCTCACCGATGCGCAGGGTCGAACGGTCGACTTCCGCAACACGGTCGTGATCCTCACGTCCAACATCGGATCACACCACCTGCTCGAGGGCATCACGGGGAACGGCGAGATCAAGGAAGACGCCCGGAACGCGGTCATGGGCGACCTCCGGCGGCATTTCCGGCCCGAGTTCCTGAACCGGTTGGACGACATCGTCTTGTTCAAGCCGCTGATGCTCGACGAGATCGAGCACATCGTCGGCCTGCTCGTCGATGATCTGCGTTCGAGACTGCGCGAGCGGCAGCTCGAACTGGTGCTCACCCCGGCCGCCCAGCAGCACATCGCGGCCGAGGGCTTCGATCCGATCTACGGGGCCCGCCCCCTGCGTCGCTTCATCCAGCACCAGCTCGAGACCAAGATCGGTCGGTCGTTGTTGACGGGCGAGGTCGAGGACGGCGCAACCATCACGATCGACCTCGTTCACGGCGAACTCGGCGTCAGCTGGCAGAACCCCGACGACTGACGGCCGGTTGGTTCACCGATCGTCGGCCAGGGCTCGGGCAACGGCGCTCAGGAGCCGCTCGTGGGACACGGGTTTCACGAGCAGTTCGGCCTGGTCGACCGATTCGATGGCCATCGACGTTGCGGCGTAGCCGCTCATCAGGAGGATGCCGATCGACGGCCAGCGGCGACGAACGATGGCCGCCAGCTCCGGTCCGCTCATACCGGGCATGACCGCGTCGGTGAGCAGGAGGGCGATCGTGTCGTCCTGCTCGAGGAGCTCGAGCGCCTCGGTGGCGTCGAGCGCCTCGTGGACGCGGTGGCCCTGCGAGCGGAGGAGGTCGGCCGTGAGCTCCAGGAGCTCGGCCTCGTCCTCGACAACGAGGATGGTGGCCGCCCGCGGCGGTTCGACCGGATCGATCTCGTCGACGACCGAGGGAATCCCTGAGGCCTCGATCGGGAGCACGATGTGGACGGTCGTTCCTTCACCCGGTTGGGAGTCGATGGTGATGGTGCCCGCAGCCTCGACGACCGTTGCGTAGGTGGTGGCCAGGCCGAGTCCAGTCCCCACTCCGGGGGCCTTGGTCGTGAAGTAGGGCTCGAACGCCGATCCGAGCGTCGCCGCATCCATTCCGACGCCGGTGTCGGACACGTCGAATTCGAACGAGCCGTCGCCCGATTCGGTCCCGGTGGCGGTGGCCCGCAGTCTCAGCACACCACCGGTCGGCATGGCGTCGCGTGCGTTCGCCGCGAGGTTGAGCAGCGCTGCTTCGAAGCGAGCCTCGTCGATGTCGACGATGACCGGCTCGGCGGGCACGGCGACCTCGACCCGCACGTCTTCTCCGAGCATGTCGGGGAGAATCGATGCGGTCCGCTCGATGATCCCGACGACGTCGACCGGCGCGCGATGGAGTGTCAGCGGATGACTCAGCGTCATCAACTCGTGGACCAGGTCGGCGGCCCGGGTGACAGCCTGCTCGATCGCCGTCAGACGACGGCGACGGTCGGCCGGGTCGTCGTCACCGTTGGCCGAACGCTGGAGCGCCTCGACGTGACCCTGCACGATCGCCATGATGTTGTTGAAATCATGGGCGATTCCGCCGGCAAAGGCGCCGAGGGACTGCATCTTGACTGCCTCGATCTGCTGTCGTTCGAGCAGGTGCTGTTCGGTCACGTCGACGTCGATACCGGTGATGCGAATCGGTCGTGCGGCGTCGTCGACCTCGGTGACGCGGCCTCGACGGCGGATCCAGCGCCACGAGCCGTTTCGGCGACGGATCCGGAAGGTGCCGTCGATGGTGGGCTGGCTCCCCTCGACCGGTTCCGACGTGAGTCGTTCGACCATGGCCCGATCCTCGGGATGGACGAACTCCTGCCAGGGCAACGACCCGAAACGGGTCTCGTCGGGTTCGTAGCCGAGTTGGCGATACCAGTCGTCGCCCGGTTCCACGATGCCGTCGTGGAACTCCCAGGCGCCGATCGTCGTGCCCGTGGCCTCGATGACGAGGGACAGACGGTGTCGCCGATCCTGTTCGTTCTGCAGCGCATCCCGTAGGTGTCGTTCCGATGCCGCAAGCTCCGCCGTTCGTTGTGCGACCTCGGTTTCGAGTCGTTCGGTCAGTCCGGCCTGGGCCTGTTCGAGCCGGATCGTGTCTCCGATGTCGACGACGTGGGCCAGGGTCGTCGTCGAGCCGCCGCGGTGTCTCAACGCCCGGGCGTGGAGTTCGACCCAGAGGTAGCGGCCGTCGGCGTGGCGGTAGCGCTTCCTGGTCCGATACGTCTCGTCGACCCCGGAGCGGATCCGGGAAGCCGCCGCCTCGTCGGCCGCGAGGTCGTCGGGATGGGTGAGTTCGTTGAAGGACATCCCGACGAGTTCGGACACCGTCCGGCCGAGGAACGCGGCGAGTGCCTCGTTGGCGACGAGGATGAGCCGGGTTCCGTCGTCCGCGAGATCGGTGAGGGCCATGCCGACCGGCGCTCGGTCGAACGCAGCCCGGGCCACGAGTTCGAGCGTCGCCGTACCGTGGTCGTCGTGACCGGGCGGCGAGGTGGCAGGCCCGCTCATGGTACGAAACGGTACCCGGCGCCCCGCATGGTGTGGATCCATCGGGGCGTTGCCGGGTCGGGTTCGATCTTGCGTCTCAGCCGGTGGACGTGCTCGGCGACGGTGGACGGGTTCTGCCACTCCGGATCCGAACCCCAGACCAGCCGCAGCAGCTGCGCACGGGAAAAGACCTGGCGGGGGGATTCGGCGAGGAAGGCCAGGAGATCGAACTCCTTGGCGGTGAGCCCGACCTCGTTGCCGTTCACCCGGACTTCTCGGGCCGCACGGTCGATGACGAGACCGTCGAATTCGAGGGTCCCGGGCAGGTTGGTGGTCGTCGGGCCGGTCTTCGACCGCCGCAGCACGGACTTGACCCGGGCCGAGAGTTCGCGAGGCGAGAAGGGCTTCACCACGTAGTCGTCGGCGCCGAGTTCGAGCCCGACGACACGATCGGCCTCGGATCCTCGTCCGGTCAGCACGATGACGGGGAGCGAGCCGATCTCGCGGATCTGGCGAAGGACTTCGAGTCCGCCGACGTCGGGGAGACCGAGGTCGAGAACCACCAGGTCGGGAGGTCGGGAGCGGATCAGGTCCATGGCCCGCTGTCCTTCGCTGCACCCGAAGACCTCGAAATGGTGTTCGCGGAACTCCGATTCCACGATCTCGCGGAGTTCGGCGTCGTCATCGACGATCAGGACCCGGGCGGTGACACCCGGCGAGAGCGGGGCGGGGACGACCTGAGCTGGCTCGTTGACCATGGGTGCTCCTCGTGGTCGGCGGCAACGGGATCGCCCGGTCGAGAAACCGGGCTCGAGGCGCCGACCTCTGATGTCCTTGATACACCGTTGGCTCGGATCGGCCCAGGGACTTCGGTCATCGTGACGGCCGGCGATCACGGTGCCGTTGATCCAGGGTTGATTGGGGTCTGGTCTCCTGCTGATGCCGTTCGACGAAGCTCGGTGGGAGACGAGCGGGGGGAGGGTGGTGTGATTGGTTCGGAACGGAGTGGCCAGACGGCAACAACGGTGACGGTCGGCCACGACTGGCTCGATCCGATCGAGATGATGCGTCGGACCACCGCGGTCTGGTCGATGATCTCGGGTTCGGTCGGCATCGTTGCCGGTGCACTCGTGCTCGCGCCGAACCTGTCGCCGTCGGCGGTCACGATCATCGTTGCCTTCCACCTCATCATCGTCGGTGCGAGCATGGTCTTCTTCACACTCCGCGATCGTGAGGACGTCGCCTTCTGGTGGGCCCGGACCGCCATGGGGGCGATGCTGATCGTGGGGGGTTCGGTCGTCGGGTCGCTCGCCGGTCGCGGCGCCGAGCCGATCGCCACGATGCTGGGTGTGGTGCTGGTGGCTGCCGGATCAACCGAGGCAACGCTCACCACCGTGGTCCGGTCGATGCTTCCCCCATGGCGACTGCTCCTGATCGGCGGCCTGGTGACGGCACTGGCGGGCCTGGTGGTTGTCGCCTGGCCCGACATGACGCCGAGGACACTGGGAACGGTCGTCGGATCGGCGCTGCTGATCGAGGGGATCAGCTCGATCGTGGCCGGTGCCCGGCTGCGCCGAATTGCCGACGGGGAGCATGAACCCGCTCCCGAGTCGCCGGCGGCGGAGGACGTCGAGGTGATCGACCTGCGGGACCGGGCGATCTCGACCGATCGCCGGCGGCGGGCCGTCCGATGACCGGCGCGGCGCCCCTCTGCATCGTTTCACACCGATTGCCCGTCACCCATGAGCCGGATCTCGGATGGGTGAGGTCGCCCGGAGGACTGGTGTCGGCGCTCGGTCCGCTGCTGCACGAGCGTCCGGCCGTCTGGTTCGGTCACTGGATGGGACCGGGACGACTCGACCAGGACTCGTCCCGCGCGCTGGTCGACCTGCATCCCGGCACGCGCCTCGAACCCATCCGTCTCAGCGAGCACGAGTTCCTCCACGCCATCGACGGCTACTCGAATCGCACCCTGTGGCCGGCCCTGCACGGACTGCTCGAGAACGTCGAGCAATCGCCCGACTGGTGGACCGGGTACCAACGACGGACCGAGCGAACCGCGGCGCTGATCGCCGAGAAGGCGCCGGACGGGGCGGTGGTGTGGTTGCACGACTACCACCATTTCGGCGTTCCGGGTCCGTTGCGCCGTCGCCGGCCCGACCTGAGCATCGTGATGTCGTGTCACACTCCCGTCGACGACACCGGCCTCCGGTCGATCTCGGGTCACCCGGCCCTGGCCGAGGCGTTGGCGGCCTGCGATGTCATCGGTACCCAGTCGAGGGTCGACGCCGAGGGCCTGGAGCGATTCCTCGACGCTTCGGGCCTGGCAGGATCGGTGCCGGTCGTGGTCTCGCCTGTCGGGTTCGACGTGACGGCCTGGCACCGGTACCGGGTGGATCCCGTGGTTCGCACGATCGCGGCGCGACATCGTCGGGTCGATGGAACGTTGATGGTGGGGGTCGACCGGATCGACTACGTCAAGGGTCTCACCCACAAGCTCCTGGCCCTCGAGCTCCTCCTCGACACCGGCCGGCTGGGGGCCGACGAACTGCGATTGATCCAGATCCTGGTCCCCTCCCGGGCGACCATCCCGATCTATCGGTTCCTGGCCGACCAGATCGTCCAGATCGGGGCCCGGATCAACCAGCGGTTCCCCCGACGCGACGGCCGTCCGGTCGTCGATCTCGTCGAGGGTCAGATTCCACCCCGGGAGATCGCCGGCCCGATGCGGGCAGCCGACATCGGCCTCGTCACGCCCCTGCGCGACGGTATGAATCTCGTCGCCCTCGAGTTCTCGGTCCTGAACGGGGACCGGCCCGCCGACCTGATCCTCGGACGAGGTGCCGGTGCCGTCGACACGATCGGAGCATGGAGCGATGTCGTCGACGCAGGCGACGTCCTGGCCGTTGCCTCGACGATCGTCGACGTCGTCCGTCGGGGCCCGGAGGATCGGCTCGCCCGCTCGGCGAAGCGGGCTGCCGCCGCGGCCGAACGGACCTCGGATTCGTGGGCGCGATCGTTGCTCGATCCTCTCGACCTGGTCGCCCCGGCAACCCTCACGATCGATTGGTCATGCGTCGCACCGTCTCGGTGAACGAGGGCAGATGGAGCGGTTTGGCCAGGAAGTGGGCGCCATCGGGAAGGCGCGTCCGGGCATCGGACGTGAGGGTGCCGGAGATGAACAGCACCGGCAGAGAGCGGCGATGATCGGTGAAAGCCGCAGCGACGGTGATGCCGTCGGTCTCGGGAAGATCGATGTCGGTGATCAGCAGATCGATTGGTGCATCGAGCAGTTCCAGCGCGCTCGGGCCGTCCTCGGCCTCGGCCACGAGGTGACCGGCATCCCGCAGTGCGTCGACCAGCAGGCTTCGTAGCTCTGCGTCGTCCTCGACCACCAGCACGGACGATGTTCGACCGGCTACGTCGGGGTCGTCGCCCCCCGGGGCCTCCCCGGCGGCCGGAGCATCGGCCCCCGGGTCGGTCGTGGCTGGGAACCAGAGGCTGAACCGGGTTCCTCGTGGTGACGTGCGGTCGACCGCGATGGATCCGTTCGACTGCCGCACGATGCCGTAGGCCATGGCCAGACCGATCCCACTGCCGCGTCCCACGTCCTTGGTGGTGAAATAGGGTTCGAAGACGTGGGGGAGCACGGTGGGGTCGATCCCGGAGCCGGTGTCGGTCACCGTGACGTGAACCTGGGCGTTGGACCGACCCGTTGCGTGCGTTCGTTCGGAGCGGTGCTCGATCGTGGTTCCGATTGTCAGCGTCCCCCCTCCGGGCATGGCGTCGCGTGCGTTGATGGCGAGGTTGGCCATGACCTGTTCGAACCGTCCCGGATCGATCAGGACCGGACCGGGCTCGTCGGTCAGCTCGAGTACGAGGTGGATGTCGTCGCCGACGAGGGCGCTCAGAGGATCGGTCATACGCCGGAGCTCGGTGTTGAGGTCACACGGGACCGGGTAGAGCGTCTGACGGCCGCTGAACGTGAGCAGGTCGGCGATCATCGAACTCGATCGATCGATGGTCCGCCGGATCCCGTCGAGATCGGCCAGGGTCGCAGGATCGGTGGAGCGGTCGGCGACGCGGTCGACCCGCGCCAGCATCACGGCCAGGGAGTTGTTGAAGTCGTGGGCGATTCCGGATGCCAACCGGCCGATCGAATGCAGTCGTGCTGCCTGGGCGATATCGGCTTCGAGCCGTCGCTGTTCGGTGACATCGGTCCCCGTGACGATCACGGCCTCGACCTCACCGTCGGTGGAGTGGAGCTCGGCCGTCGTCCACGCGACCCGGCAACGGCTCCCGTCACGGTTCAGCCAGTCGTGCTCCGACCGCGCGTGGTGGCCGGTGGCGGCGTTGCTCAGGATCTCCTGCGCCGGTGCGTGGCTCTCGGGCGGGAACACGACATCGACGATGCTCTTCCCGATCGTTTCGGCCGACGTCCAGCCGGTGATGGCCTCCGCCGTCCGGTTGAAGAGCCGAATGCGACCGGCAGGGTCCACGGCGATCACGATTGCATCGACCGTGTCGAGCGTTGCTGCCATGAAGTCCCGGTTGCGGCGCAACTCGGTCAGGGCGAGCTGCTCGGCGGTGGCGTCGGTGAAGGTCGACACGACGCCGCTGATGCTTCCGTCGGCTTCCCGGAAGGGAATGATGCCGTGATCGACCCAGCGGGTCGTGCCGTCCGGCGTGATGACACGATGGCGCTCGGCGTCCGACCGAACACCTCGCCTCGCGGCGTCGAGCCGGCCCTCGACCCGATGGCGATCGTCGATCGGGATCCGTGAGAGCCACGTCGATTCGGCGACTTCTCGGTCGGATCCACCGAGCACCAGATCGACCGCGAACGGATTGGCGAAGAGGACCTGGCCTTCGGTGTCGGACAGCACCACGCCGATGTCGGCGGTGTCGAAGAGGACACGGAGGCGCTCCTCACTTTCGCGGAGGTCGGCGCTCGCCAGTTCCCGACGTCGGTCGTGGATCAGCCAACGGATCGAACGATCGCCCTCGACCCCATCGTGGGTCGTGGTCGCCCGGAGATTGACCGGAACCAGCTGGTGATCCCGGACACCGAGGTTGATGGACAGGGTGCCGCGTTCGACGGCGCGGTTGACCCGGTTGACCAGGTTGTAGAACGCCCGTTGATCGTCGGGCGCGATGTGCGACGCGAGCGGTCTCCCGACGAGTCTCGAACGGTCTGCCCCCAGTAGCTCGCACAGTGTGGTGTTGGCCTCGGTGACGATGCCGTTGACGTCGGTGATCGCGTAGCCGTCGGGCATGGTTTCGAAGAGGTCGCGGAAGCGACGACGTTCGAGCTCGAGGTCTGCGTGCCCGGCAACGAGTTCGTTGTTCTGTGTCTGCAGTTCCTCGATGGCAACGGCGAGTTCCTCCAGGGCCTCGGCGGCGATCTCCCGGTGGCGGTCCCCGAGGCGGGAGCCGTCGATCAGGTCGCCGAGGCGCTGTCGGAGCGAATCGAGTTCATCGGACCACCGGTCGGTCATCGTGGCGCACCCGGTCCGGGTTCGACGAGGATGATGAAGTGGTGTCCGGCGCCGATCGGTTCCGCGGGTCGGGGTTCGACCAGGCGGCCGACGGTGACGCTGCAGTGCAGCGGCCGTCCCATCCCGTCGACGATGTCGTGGCTCGAGGTGACCGGTTGGTCGTCGCCCGGCTCACTGCCGGTCAGGCGGTGCAGCATCGGGCCGATCTCGCCGATGGGCAGAGCCAGATCGAGCGCGAAGAAGGACCGCCCGCGGACCTCCTCGGCCCGCAGGCCGAAGAGGTCTTCGGCCGTTCGGTTCCACACGACCACGTCGAACGACTCGGTGAGGACGGCGACGCCGGTGGTGAGGCTGTCGAGGATCGCGGCGAGGAACCGTTCTCCGGCCTCGATCTCGCCGGCCTGGGTGAGGAGTTCTTCGTTCATCGTCCCGAGTTCCTCGTTGGCCGACTGCAGCTCCTCGTTCATCGTCTCGAGTTCCTCGTTGGCCGACTGCAGCTCCTCGTTCGTGGTCTCGAGTTCTTCGTTGGTCGACTGGAGTTCCTCGTTCGAGGTCTCCAACCTCACGTTCGCCTCGGCGAGGTCGTCATAGGCCCGCCGGAGCTCGTTGCTCGAGCGTTCGAGCTCGACCTTGGTCCGGCCCAGTTCGGTGACGTCGGCGAAGGTGACGGCGACACCGAGATCGATGCCGGCGGGATCTCGAAGTGGGGCCACGGTCACCTCGAGGAACTGGTGTTGACCGTCGGCCAGCGGCCGCTCGACGTCGCGGATGACGACGGGCTGTGCCTGGGCGTAGGCCTGGTCGATGTGTGCCCGCAACTCGACCGGCCGGTACGAGACCTCGAGGTTGGTGAACGGGCGTTCGAGGTCATCGCGGGTGATCCCGAAGAACGCCCTCGCCCTGGTGTTGGCCCCGACCAGGCGTCCGTCGATGTCGATCACGAGCTGGGCGACCGGTGTGGCCGCCGCCGCCAGTTCCAGAACGCGGGTCGATGTCGCCAGCGGTGCCTGACGACCGAGCAGGTCCTCGGCGACCGGAAGCGGATCGATACCCCATTCGCGGCGCGGTGAGGACAGCGGGATCCGGCGGTAGATCCGCCGCGGCGTGTCGACGGCGGTGAAGAGGTCGCTGTGCGAGAAGATGGTCTCGGCCTTGCCGAGGAAGAGGTAGCCGCCATCGGCGAGCGCATAGTGGAAGCGTCCCAGGGCCCGGCGCTGTGTCTCGGCGACGAAGTACATCAACACGTTTCGACACACCAGGAGATCGACCCGCGAGATCGGGGCGTCCGCCGTGATGTCGTGGCGACCGAAGATCACGGATCGACGGCAGTCGGGACGGAAGGCGAATCCCGTCGGGACCGGCGCGAAGTATCGGTCGCGCTTGTCGTCGGGCACGGCTTCGAGTTGTCGTTCGGTGTAGATCGCGGTGCGACCGATTGCGAGGGCGCCCTCGTCGGTATCGGTGGCGAAGATCTTCACTCGGGCCTTGAACTGATCGATGCCGAGGGCGTCGGCGAGGATCATGGCCAGCGTGTAGGCCTCTTCTCCCGACGAGCAGCCGGCGCTCCAGACCCGGATCGGTTCGTCGGGTGCCTTGGAATCGATGATGGCCGGGACGATCTCGTCGGCCACCTGGGCCCACGCGTCGGGGTCGCGGAAGAAACCGGTGACGTTGATGAGGATGGTGTCGAGGAGGCGTGATTGTTCGTCGGAATCGGCCTCCAGGACATCTCGGTAGTCCTCGAACTCGACGACACCGACCTCCTGCATCCGTTTGCGGATCCGTCGGGTCAGGCTCGGCCGTTTGTAGCCGGTGAAGTCCAGCGACCGAACCGATCGAAGGAACTCGAGCAGTGTCTCCAGTTCCGGATCGTCGGGCGGGTCAGTCATGGTCCGTCTTCGGGTTGGTCAGGGTCATCAGGGCCTCGGCGATCTCGTCGAGGGGGAGGACGAAATCGACACAGCCCGTGTCGATCGCGGCCCGGGGCATGCCGAAGTATGCCGAAGTCGCCTCGTCCTGCGCCAGGACGGTGCCCCCCATGGCCTTGATGGCCCGTACCCCGTTGGCCCCGTCCTCGCCGGTGCCGGTCAGCACCACGGCGATGACGCGATCGGTGAAGCTCGCGGCCGCCGACTCGAACAGCAGGTCGGCCGATGGCCGCACGAAGTGCACGAGCTCGGCCTTGCTCAACGACAGCGTGCCATCGGGGTTCACCAGCAGATGGAGCCCCGGGGGGGCCACATAGATCGTGCCCGGCTCGAGGGCCGTGCCCTCCACGACCGAGCTGACCCGCAGCGGCGACCGCCGGCCCAGGATGTCGACGAGGAGGCTGCGGTGTCGGGGGTCGACGTGTTGCACGATGAGGATCGGAGGGCGGAAGTCGGCGGGCAGGTCGGAAACCATCTGCATCAGAGCCTGGACGCCGCCGGCCGACGCCGCGACCACGACGAGATCGAAGCCCCGATGATGTGCGCCAACCCTGGTCGAGGTCTCCATGTGTCAGCTGTTCCCTTCGAAGCCGTGGCTGGATGCCCGATTCCGATCCGGTCGCCGTTCGGCCCGAGTCGGTGCCATCGGACCGGCTCCGCCGTTCGGTGCCATCGGCTCGGCTCTGCCGTCCAGCATGGCTCGGGGCGACCGGGGGTGAACAGGGCCGAAGGACATCGTGCCGGCACCGCCGCACGCGTGGCGTCGGTCGGCGGACTTTGGGCTCTGTCGCCGACCGGACGGACGGTGTTCGATGATGTCGGGCCCAACGGGACCATTCGTTGGGCCGGACCGACATCGGAGACCTGATGGGCATCCCCGAACCACCACCGCTCGAACGGCCGACGAAACGCGAACCGAAGCCGGGATTGGATCCCAAGCAGCTCCTGCCCCTGCTCCTCGTCGGGTTGGTGCTCCTCGCCGTCATGTGGCTGCCGCAGGACACCTCGACCGACTCGGTCGAGTACGACTACTCGGCGTTCGTTGCCGCCGTCGATGCCGGCACCGTGAAGACGGCGGTGGTGAGTGCCGACGGCTCGGTCACCGGTGACACCACCGACGGTTCGACGTATCGGACGCAGCTTCCGGAGGCGTTGGCCGGCGAGGATCTGCTGGCCCGCCTCGAGCAGGGCAAGGTCGACATCTCGGCGAAGGCCTCGACCCCGTCGGTCTGGTCGACCCTGCTCGGCGTGCTCTTCACCCTCGGTCCCTTTGCCCTGATCATCGGCTTCTGGGTCTACCTGGGTCGCAAGGCCGGGGGAGGGGTCGGGAGCGCGCTCGGGATGGGCCGCTCCAAGGCGAAGGTCTTCGACACCGAGCACCCGGCGACGACCTTCGACGACGTCGCCGGCTACGAGAGCGTCAAGCGCGAGATCGTCGAGATCGCCGACTTCCTGCGAAACCCCGACCGCTTCCGCAACGCCGGCGCCAAGACCCCGCGGGGCGTGCTGATGACGGGCCCACCGGGAACGGGAAAGACCCTGATGGCCCGGGCCCTGGCCGGCGAGGTCGGCGTGCCGTTCCTGTCGGTCACCGGTTCGAGTTTCGTCGAGATGTTCGTCGGTGTCGGGGCGGCACGGGTGCGGGACCTGTTCGCCGAGGCGAGGAAGGTCGCCCCGGCCATCATCTTCGTCGACGAGATCGATGCGATCGGTCAGCGTCGTCAGGTGGGGACGATGATGACGAACGACGAGCGTGAACAGACGCTGAACCAACTGCTGTCGGAGATGGACGGTTTCGATCCGAGCGTCGGGATCATCGTGCTGGCGGCGACGAACCGTCCCGAAGTCCTCGATGCCGCCCTCCTTCGTCCCGGCCGTTTCGATCGTCAGGTCGTGATCCCCCTGCCGAATCAACGTGAGCGCGAAGCGATCCTGGCCGTCCACTGTCGCGGCAAGCAGCTCGACGGTGTCGATCTCGACGAGGTCGCGCGCGGAACACCCGGTTTCAGCGGCGCGGATCTGGCCAACCTGGTCAACGAGGCGGCGATCCGAGCGGCCCGCGACGACCGCCGGGCTCTGACCGCGGCAGACATCGATGCGGCCCGTGACCGGATCCTGATCGGTCAGCGCGATCGTTCGACCGTGCTCCTGCCCGAGGAACGACACGCGGTTTCGGTCCACGAGTCGGGCCATGCGCTGGTGGCGGCTCACTGTCCCCACGCCGATCCCGTGCACAAGGTCACGATCCTGCCGACCGGACGAGCCCTCGGTGTGACCCAACAGCTCCCCGAGCACGAGCGCCACCTCTACAGCGAGCAGTTCCTGTACGACACACTCGCCGTCATGCTCGGTGGACGGGCGGCCGAACGGGTCGTGTTCGATCAGGGATCGACCGGCGCGGCGAACGACCTGGCGAGCGCCACCGATCTCGCGGTGAAGATGGTGACCGACTACGGTCTGTCACCCACACTCGGCCCGGTGAGCTACGAGCGGAGCGGGCCGATGTTCCTCGGGCCCGAGACGATGGTGGAGTCCCGTCGCTACTCCGACGTGACCCAGCGAGCCATCGATCTGGAGGTGGCCCGAATCCTCCTCGAGGCCGAGGAACGGGCGATCGCCCTGGTCTCGCGGCACCGAGATCAACTGGATGTGATGGTCGAGCGGCTCCTGCACGACGAGACGATCGACGGCGACGTCGTCTACGAGATCGTCGGTCGACCGCGGCCGGCGCCGAGACCGCAGGTGCTGTCGGACCGACGGCCCGAAGGTGATCCCGCGAACCTCGACGAGGACGGCGGCAGCGGGGAGCACGACAGGCCCGGGAACGACGACAGGCCCCGAACGGACGCCAGGCTGCGAGAGGTCGATCGTTCAGCCTGACGGCCGGGCCGTGGACCGGACCCGATCGATCAGCCGACGCCAGGTGTCGGGCCTGATCGGCGACGCGGCGGCGAGACTGCGCCTGACGATCGACGGCGCATCGTGATCGAAGTCGTCGGTGGTCGGAAGGGCGGCGAACTCGTGCCGGGTGATGCCGAGGTCGACCTGATCGGTCCGGACGCGGGCGACCCGGTCGATGGGTACGAGAACGACGCGACGCCGCGGGAGCCGCTGCCGCACGGCGATCCCGACGACGTCGTCGCCCTCGGTGACGAGTCCGACCACGTGGCCGACCGACCAATGGTCTCGGCTCCTCACCCGGCTGCGATGACGGATCTCGATCTCTCCCCTCGGGATCCGGTCGTAGCGCACCGTCGAATACCCGTCCCCGCCCCACACCCCGGCGTCGATCTCGGGGAACGGACTGCGCAGGCTGTCCACCGTCCCGACATCCCACTCGTCGCCCAGCTCGATCGGGTCGGCCAGATAGACGTAGTCCGAGAACGAGGCCTGCTGGAGCTGGCGGGCGTGCGGGGCGTCGAGCTGGATCGTCAGCGTGTCATCGTCGCCCGTCACCATCCAGACCGGAACGAGCCGAGCCTGCCGATGCCGCTCGTAGGGTTCCACGACGACGTGCGTGACGACCCGCCGTTGGGGGTCGACCACGATGTCGCCGAGTTCACCGAACGGTCCGTCGAGGGTGTCGACCCGCTGACCCAGCGCCAACTTCATGCCCGCTCGACCCGCCGCTCAGCGCTTGGCCTTGAGCCCGCTCGCCGCCTGGTTGACCGTGGTCGAAACCGCCTCGACGAAGCGACGGCCCGCCTCGCTGACGTCGCGTTGCACCGCCTTGTCGGTCGAGGCGTTGCCAATGGCGTTCGCCGTATCCTCGAATGCATCGGCCAGACGCTTCAGTGCGTCCTTCACCTCGGTGTCGTCGTCGGCGAATTCCTGTTCGGCGTGCAGCTTGAGCTTGAGTCCGAGGGCGGACAGCTTGTCACCGACCCGGCTCCAGGCCATCTTCACATCTGTCTGGGTCATCGTGGAACCTCCTCACGACCCATCGTGCGCCGAGCCGATGAACGCAACATCGGGTGGTCATCAACGCACGGTCAACAGCACGACCAACCGGGGTCGGGGACCGTGCTTGTTGGGGTCGGGGGCCGTGCTTGTTGGGGTCGGGGACCGTGCTTGCCGGGGTCGGGGACCGTGCTTGCCGGGGTCGGGGACCGTGCTTGCCGAGGTCTGGGGACCTTGGGCTCTGTGGCCCGTTCGGTCGCTGGGTGCACAGTCATGGATGACGGTCTTGCTCGGATGGAGGTACGACCATGGACGTGAAACAGGCGGCAGCGGCGTTCCTGGCGCAGAAGCGGATCGCCGTGACCGGGGTGTCGCGCACCGCAGCCGGTCATGGTGGCAACACCGTGTATCGGCGGCTACGCGAACGCGGCTACGAGGTGTTCGCCGTCAACCCCAACGCCGAACAGGTCGAGGGCGATCGTTGTTTCCCCGATCTCGCTGCCATCCCCGGCGGTGTCGATGCGGTGGTGATCGCCACCCGGCCCGAGGCGGCCGAGGCGACGGCACGCGAGTGCGCCGAGCTCGGGATCCACCACGTGTGGATGCATCGAGCGTTCGGCCAGGGCAGTGTCTGCGACGAGGCGACCGCCTACGGCCGGGAGAACGGCATGACCGTGATCGACGGTGGGTGTCCGCTCATGTTCGAGCCGGTCTCCGACGTCGCCCACCGGATCATGCGGCCCCTGCTGACCCTGACCGGCAAGGTGCCGAGAACGGTGTAGATCGAGACCGGTGTAGATCGAGACCGGTGTAGATCGAGACCGGTGTGGATCGAACGGTCCGGACAGCCGATCGGCAACGATCCGGGAAGGGAGTCGACATGGATTTCGAGGCCGAACGCAGGGCCATGGTCCGCGACGCCATCGCGGCTCGGGGCGTTGCCGACACCCGGGTCCTGCAGGCGGTCGGGGCCGTTCGACGCGAACACTTCGTTCCACCCGAGATGGCCGAGTTCGCGTACGCCGACACCCCGCTGCCGATCGACGCCGGCCAGACCATCAGCCAACCGTTCATCGTTGCGCTCATGGCCGAGGCGGCGGAAATCGGTCCCGACGATCGGGTCCTCGAGATCGGAGCCGGATCCGGATACAGCGCAGCGGTGCTCGCGTCGATCGCCGCCGAGGTCGTGACCATCGAACGCCACCACACCCTGGTCGTTGCGGCCCGACGCCGACTCGAGGCCGAGGGATTCCCCAACGTCCGGGTGGTCGAAGGCGACGGCACGCTCGGCTTTCCCGAGGCCGGTCCGTACGACGCGATCGTGGTCACCGCCGGTGGCCCCCGGGTTCCCGAAGCCCTCCGGGAGCAACTGGCCGATGGAGGCCGCATGGTGATCCCGGTGGGCAACGAGGATCGCCACCAGGAACTGCTGCGGATCCGCAGACGCGGTGACGACTTCGAGGAGTCCGACCTCGGGCCGGTTCGGTTCGTCCCCCTGATCGGCGACCAGGGATGGAAGCCGGCGTCGGGCCTGCACGACCAGGGTGTGGTGGGGTCCGAGCGGCGCCGGCCACCCACCCACCATGCCCACCTGCATGGTCTTCCGCTGCTGATCGCCGAGTCGGCGTCGCCGTTCGGCAGTGTCGACGAGGCGCCGCTCGATGCGATGCTGGACCGGATCGGTGATTGCCGGTACGTGCTGATCGGGGAGGCCACCCACGGCACGGCCGAGTTCTATCGGCTCCGAGAACTGATCACCCGCGAGCTGATCGTGCGGAAGGGTTTCACCGCCGTCGCCGTCGAGGCCGACTGGCCCGATGCGTCGATCGTCGACGATCACGTTCGCCGTCGTCCGACCATCGGTGCGCCGTTCCGACCGTTCGACCGGTTCCCGACGTGGATGTGGCGGAATCGACAGGTGAGCGTCTTCGTCGACTGGTTGCGCACCCACAACGACGGCATCACCGACCCGGGCCGGCAGGTGAGTTTCCACGGTCTCGACATCTACAGCCTGTTCCGGTCGAGGGACGCCGTGCTGGCGTACCTGGATCGCGTCGATCCTGCTGCGGCCGTTGTGGCCCGTGACCGGTACAGCTGCCTGACCCCATGGGAAGCCGATCCGGCCGCGTACGGTCGTGCCGTCATGACCCGGGGCCTCCGGGGCTGCGAGGACGGCATCGTCGACACGCTCACCGACCTGCTCCGCCAACGCCTTGCCTACCGGGGCGACGATGGCGACCACTTCCTGAACGCGGCCCAGAACGCACTGATCGTGGCCGGTGCCGAACGCTACTACCGGGTGATGTACCGCGGCGGCAACGAGTCGTGGAACCTGCGCGACCAGCACATGTTCGAGACGCTCCGGACCGTCCAGGCCCACCGGGGTGACCGCACCAAGATCGTCGTCTGGGAGCACAACTCCCATGTCGGCGATGCCGCCGCGACCGAGATGGGGGCCCGAGGCGAACACAATGTCGGCATGCTCGCCCGACGGGCCTTCGGCAACGACGCCTACCTGATCGGGTTCGGCACCGATCACGGGATGGTGGCCGCGGCGTCCGATTGGGGCGGACCGATGGAACACAAGTCGATCCGCCCCGCGCATTCCGGCAGCTACGAGCGACTGTGTCACGACACCACGCTTCCTGCGTTCGTGTTGCCGCTTCGCCACCCCGGCCGCCCCGATCTGCCCGACGAGCTGGCCGGTCCGAGACTCGAACGTGCCATCGGAGTCATCTACCGGCCCGAGACCGAGTTGGCGAGCCACTACTTCCAGGCATCGCTCCCGCACCAGTTCGACGAGTACATCTGGATCGACGAGACACACCCGGTGACCGCCGCGAACGAACCGGGGATGTCCGGGGTCCCCGACACCTATCCGTTCGGCCTCTGAGGCGGGCGGTCGGGAGCCTGCGGGAAAACCCGCGCTCGCCGGAGCGATGCGGCCGAGGGTCGTGCTCGTTCGGAGTCGTGGTCGCTCAGAGGTCGTGGTCGCTTCGAGGTCGTGATCGGTCAGATGGTCCACGTGTCCTCGACGATGGCGAGCAGAGCCGGTCGTCCGGTCGGTGCCGATCTCGTGGTGTCGAACACGAACCGGACGCTGCTCCAGTCGAAGTCGCCGTAGAGCGAGGTCCCGTCGAAGTGGTACTCGACCACCGAGGCTCCGGGGAACACCTCGGCGATGTTGTCGATGGAGTTGCCCATCCCGAGTCGGATGTCGAAACCGATCGCATCGGTGCTGGTGAGTCCGGTGTTGCCGGCGATCGCCGCGAACCGTTCGGCGATCGTCGAGGTGACGGGCGCACCCTCGCCGTCGGTGTGGCCCCAGAGCCGTTCGGTCCGATCGGTGGCGGCGCCCGCGACCTCGGCCGGGGTCAGCACCGGCGAATCGTCGGTGATCGAGGCGTGGATGGCGATGACCAGTCCCCGATCGGGGTCGACGAACCCAGACAGGGTCTCGTACTCGCCCGCTCCGAGCAGCGCCTGCACGTCGTCGGCCGCGGTTTCGACCCGGGGGTCGAGCGTTCCCTCGTTGCGCGGCGGACGGGTGCCGACCGGGCGCAGGTAGGTGGCGTTGACCCACCCGGCCCCGCCCGGGACCTCCACGACGCTCCACTGACTCGAACCGACCCGGGCCGACTCGTCGAAGCGGACGACGTTGCGCTCATCGGGGGCGAGGTCCGCCACCACCGGGTTCGAGACCCCCGGTCCGGAACGGACGTGCAGGACGTCATCGGCGGCGACGCCCCACACGAAGAACGGGTCGTCGTAGCGCGGCCACGACGGATCGACGGCGATCGGTACCGCGGTGTCGACCGAGGACGATCCGGTGGTCGGGGCGACGGTGGTCGGTGCCGTCTCACCGCTGGTCGTCGAGCCGGGCGGGTTCGGTGGTGGTGGAATCGACGGCGGTCGTTGCCGGAGGGAGCGTCGTCGTGGCGTCGGTCGTGTCATCGCTGCCGCCACACGACGCCGCCATGAGCGCCGACATCGTCACGGCCAGCGCGGCGACCCGCGCCTTCGAAGCGAACGAGGGCCGCGGGGTCGGCAGCGCACGGTGTTCGGTCATCGGCTCCAGTTCACACCCTGGACACCTCGGTCCGCAGGGCAGGAGGTCCTTCGCCTCGAGTAGTTGATCGCAGGTTGATGAGGGTGTTGACGGCTCGGTATCGGCAGGGGCGAGCCTGCCAAGGAGGGGCCGGGTCGTTGCCGATCCGGCCGGACACAGGGAGTCGTGATGAAGCGCGTCGTGTGGTTCGAAGACATCGGGATCGGCGACATCGCGTCGGTCGGCGGCAAGAACGCCTCGCTCGGAGAGATGTACCGGGGGCTTGCCGATGCCGGGGTGCGGGTGCCCAACGGGTTCGCCACGACGTCCGACGCCTATCGGGAGTTCCTGGCGTTCAACGACCTCGACGCCAGGATCCAGGCGCTGCTGCAGGACTGGGAAGCCGGTGACGTCGACCGGTTGGCGTCGATCACGCGGTCGATTCGTTCGTTGGTGCTGGACGGAACCCTCCCACCGGCCCTGGTCGACGAGGTGAGTGATGCGTATCGCCGGTTGGCGCTCGAGTCGGGTCTCGACGAGGTCGAGGTCGCGGTGCGATCGAGCGCCACCGCCGAGGACCTCCCCGACGCCTCGTTCGCCGGGCAGCAGGAGACGTTCCTGATGGTGCACGGCATCGCCGATGTGCTCGACTCGATCCGGCGCTGCTTCGCGAGCCTCTTCAACGCCCGAGCCGTCAACTATCGGCAGGACATGGGTATCGACCAGCTCGATGTGGCGCTCTCGGTCGGTGTCCAACGGATGGTCCGGGCCGACATGGCCTCGAGCGGCGTGATCTTCACCCTCGACACCGAGACCGGGAACGACAGCGTGGTCTACGTGACGGCGTCGTGGGGGCTCGGCGAGAACATCGTGCAGGGCCGCGTGGTGCCCGACGGGTTCTTCGTGCACAAGGACCGCCTCCGCGCCGGATTCGCCCCGCTCGTCGGTCGACAGCTCGGGTCCAAGGAACTCCGTATGGGCTTCGACCCGAACGCCAATCGGCTCGTGAACGTGAGGACGCAGGAGTACGCCCAGCAGCGATTCTGCCTGACCGATGACGAGGTGCTGGAACTGGCCCGGGCCGCGGTTGCGATCGAGGACTACTACAGCGAACAACGGGGTGTCCCGACGCCGATGGACATCGAATGGGCGAAGGAAGGTCGCACCGGGGAACTGTTCATCGTGCAGGCCCGGCCCGAGACGGTGTTCAGCCAACAGCTGGGAGGGAGCCGCACGACAGTGCAGCGTCTGACCGGAACGGGGACGGTGCTGGCCACCGGTCTGGCCATCGGGGGGCGGATCGCCACGGGCCGGCTCCGTCGGATCACCGATCCGAGGAACATGAACGAGTTGCTCCCCGGCGAGATCCTCGTCACCGAGATCACCGATCCCGACTGGGAACCGATCCTCAAGCGGGCGGCAGGATTGATCACCGCCCGAGGGGGACGGACGTCGCATGCCGCGATCGTCGCCCGGGAACTCGGCATACCCGCCATCGTCGGCGCCGGGTCCGACGCCCAGGCGCTCCCCGACGGGATCGAGGTCACGATCTCGTGCGCCGAGGGAACGGTCGGGAACGTGTACGAAGGGGCCCTCGAGTGGGAGACCGACGAGTTCGACCTCTCGACCCTGCCCGAGACAACGACCCAGATCATGGTCAATGTCGGCGATCCGTCGATGGCCTACCGGCACGCCCTGCTCCCGACGGCCGGGATCGGGCTGGCCCGGATGGAGTTCATCTTCGCCAGCCACGTCGGTGTCCATCCGCTGGCGTTGACCCGCTACGACGAACTCGATGCACCGACCCGCCGTGCCGTCGACGCCGCCATCGAGGGGTACGACGAGCCCACCGAGTACCTCGTCGACAAGCTCGCGCTCGGTATCGGCACGCTGGCTGCCGCCTTCTGGCCCCGTCCGGTGATCCTGCGCTTCAGCGACTTCAAGACCAATGAATACGCGAGCCTGATCGGTGGAGCCGACTTCGAACCGACCGAGCCCAACCCGATGCTGGGTTGGCGGGGCGCCAGCCGCTACTACCACCCCGACTTCCGGGAAGGTTTCGAACTCGAGGTGAAGGCGGTTCGCCGGGTGCGGGAGCAGTTCGGCCTCACCAACCTCAAGGTGATGATCCCCTTCTGTCGGACGCCGGAAGAGGGTCGGCGCGTCGTCCAGGTCATGGCCGAAGCCGGCCTGGTGCGTGGTGTGGACGGGCTCGAGGTCTATGTCATGGCCGAGATCCCGTCGAACGTGCTGCAGGCCGGTGCATTCGCCGAGATCTTCGACGGCTTCTCGATCGGATCGAACGACCTGACCCAGCTCGTTCTCGGCGTCGACCGTGACTCGGAGTCGGTGGCCGTCCTGTTCGACGAACAGGACGCCGCGGTCGAACTGGCGTGTTCGATGGTGATCGGTGCCGCCCACGCCGCCGGCCGCAAGATCGGGATCTGTGGTCAAGGCCCGTCGGACTACCCCGAATTCGCCGCGTTCCTGGTGGGCGAGGGGATCGACTCGATCAGCGTCACCCCCGATGCCCTGGCCCGGACCATCGAGCGGGTCGCCGAGGCCGAACGGCTGAGGCCGACGGCGAGCGTCGCTCCCTCAGGCGGCCAATGAACGGTCGAGCCACTGGTCGACCGCCGAGGCCGGGAGGGCACCGATCTGACGCCCGACCTCGGCACCGGAATCGAACAGGACCATCGTCGGGATGCTCTGGGCCCCCAGCCGGGCCGACACCCGGGGAGCCAGGTCGACGTTGACCTTCACCACTCGCAGCCGACCGGCCCGCTCGATCGCCACCTGCTCGAGGATCGGGGCGACCATACGGCACGGTCCACACCACGGCGCCCAGAGGTCGACGAGGACGGGGAGGGTCGAACGAGTGACCAGTTCGTCGAACTCGTCATCGCCGGCGTCGACCACCCAGGGCAGGTCGGCCCGACACTTGCCACAGCGCGGCCGTCCGATGGCGACCACCGGGACCCGGTTCCGGGTCCCACAGCTCGGACACTTCGTCTCCCTGCCAGACGTGGCCATTGCGACCTCCCGTGCATCGGTTCGGCTCGATCCCCGGCCGTCGACATCTCGCCCGCGACGACTTCCCGTCCCAGTGTGTCGGGCGCAGGGAGAGGTCGGCAGAGCCGAAGGTCACCCGGGTCGGCCCTCGACCTCACGACGTGACGATCGACCCTGGCCGAGAACCGTCATCGGGGGTTCGATGGCCTCATGAAACACCGCAGCGAGCATCCGAGGACCGTCGATGATCTCATGACGGTGGAGCCGATCGTCGTCTCGCCGTCCGACACGCTCGGGAGGGCGCGAGACCTGGTCCTGACGCTCGGTATCCATGCGCTTCCGGTGATGTTGCGTGACGAGGTCGTCGGTCTGGTGACGAGCCACGACCTGGTCGACGATTGGCCCGACGACGAGCTCGTCTCCACCGTGATGTCCGAGGCGCCGTTGACGATCGATGTCGATGCCGGTGTGAGCGAGGCGGCCGACCTGATGGTCGAGCGGCGGATCCATCACCTGCTCGTGGAGCGGGCCGGACAACCCGTCGGCATCCTCAGCAGCCTGGACCTCCTGCACGCGTTGCGACTGCGTGCGGACTCCTGAGCGCTTGCTGTCTCGCTGTCTCACTGTCTCACTGTCTCGCGGTACTGCCGAACTGCCGAACTGTTATCGCCGAGCGAACAGTCTCGGCTGGTCGAGCGTCGACGTGCTCCCACCGGAGCCGGTGAGGTCGATCGTGCCCGGCCCGGCCAGCACCTCACCCGCGATGTGTTGCCGGTACAGGTTCACGTGCTCGTCGACCATTCGGTCGATGCCGAACCGGAGGGCTGCGGCACGACGGCACGCCGACCGGTCGAGTTCGTCGACGGTGGCCAGTCGCTCGGCCATGTCGACGTCGTCGGTGCACAGGAATCCCGTCACCTCGTGATCGACGATCTCGCTTGCCGCTCCTTCCGGGAACGTCACCACCGGCGTGCCGCAGGCCAGCGCCTCCGCCATGACGAGCCCGAAGGGCTCGGGCCAGCGGATCGGATTGACGAGGGCTTCGGCGCCGGCGAGCAGATCGAGCTTGTGTTTCCCGCCGACCGGTCCGATGTACGTGGCGTCATCGCCGAGCAGGGGCTCGACCCGTTCGTGGAAGTAGCGGTGCTCTGCGGGCTCCCACATCTTGGCCGCGATGATGAGCCGTTTCCCGGCGGCCCGGGCGATCGAGATGGCCCGGTGGACTCCTTTGTCGGGACTCATCCGGCCCAGGAACAGCACATAGCCACCGTCGCCCCGTCCGATCGGGAACCGGTCGACCTCGATGCCATGGTGGATCACCGCCGCCACCGGGACCGACGGGGCGGTCGAACGCTGATGGTGCGAGATGGAAACGATCGCAACGTGGCGCCCGACGGTCTCGTACAGCGTGGCGAGCGCAGGCGTGAAGGGACCGTGGCAGGTGGTGACCACCGGTGGGGTGGACGAGGACATCTTCGACCACAGCAATCCGAGGAGGGTGTGGTCATGGATGACGTCACAGCCCGACAGTGCCTCGTAGGCGGCCTGGACATGACCCAGTTCGGTCAGGAGGTCGGCGGTGGTCCCGGCCGCCTTCTCGTGCACCCACCGGCGACGCACGGGGCAGGTCGAGTCGCCGACGGTGAACAAGGTGACGTCATGCCCACGGTCGACCAGACCTCGGGCCAGGTTGTCGATGACCAGCTCGGTACCGCCGTAGGCCGGTGGCGGAACGGCCACCCAGGGCGGTGCGATGATGCCGATCCGCAGCGGACGACGATCGGCCGACAACGGACGGGGAAGCGTCGGTTGGCTGTCGGTAGGAACGGGCACCTCAGCTCCTTTCATCGGTGGAGTTCGATGGTCACCGCGTGGCGTTGGGCCTTCTTGGTCTGACGATCAACACCATCTCAATCCGGCCCCTCGATCTGGCAGCCTCGATCTGGCAGCCTCGATCTGGCAGGGCCCAGCCCGGGCGGCTGTCATGATCTGGATGCCGGCTCGATCTGGATGGTTCACGTCCCGTCGACGACGAGTTCCATCCCGGGCATGGTTCCGGTCACCTCGACCCGGCCGCTGTCGTCGGCCGTGATCGTGGCCAGGTGCCCTCCGATCGACACGGCATCGAGACGCAGGCGATGGACGCCGTGGGGAAGCCGAGGACGCAGGTGCAGACGGTGGTTCGGGACGTCGGGTTCGAGGCCGAGCATCGCCCGAGCGAGGAGGAGAGGTGAGGCGGCGGCCCAAGCCTGGGGCGAACACGAGGCCGGATAGGGAACCGGTATCGGGAGATCGTCGCGGGAGAAGCCGGCGAACAGCTCGGGCAGTCGGCCCCCGCTCTGCGCCGAGGCGCGGAGCAGGCCGCGGGCGATGAGGGATGCCTCTTCGTGGAAGCCGTACCGATACAGGCCGGCGATCGCCAGTGCCGTGTCGTGTGGCCAGACCGACCCGCAGTGGTACGAAAGCGGGTTGAAGGCCGGGTTGTCGGCGGACAGGGTCCGCAGGCCCCAGCCGGTGAACATCGAAGGGTCGACCAGTCGATCGGCCAGACGACGGGCCCGATGATCGGGCACGATGCCGGTCCACAGCAGGTGACCGATGTTCGACGTCAGCGATCCGATGGTGTTCTTGGCCCCGTCGAGCCCGATGGCGTACCAACCTTCGGACTCCAGCCAGAACTGCTCGTCGAACCGTTGACGCAGCTCGTCGGCGAGCCGGTCGAAGCGCTGGGAGGTTTCGGCCGGTTCACCCCGGACCCGTGCCAGTTCGGCCCGGCCCCGGTAGGCGGCGTACACGTAGCCCTGGACCTCGCACAGGGCGATGGGTCCGGTGGCGATGTCGCCGTTGCCGTACCGGACGCCGTCCCAGGAGTCCTTCCAACCCTGGTTCGCCAGACCCGAGCTGTCGCTGCGCAGGTACTCCAGGAACCCGTCGCCGTCGCGGTCGCCGAAGCGGTCGATCCAGTCGAGGGCTCGATCGACCGCCGGCATCAGCGTGGCCACGGTCGGGGTCAGACCGGTCCAGCGCGCCAGCTCGGCGACGAGCATCACGAAGAGCGGTGTGGCGTCGATCGTTCCGTAGTAGGTGTTGCCGCCACCGAGCAGTTTCGTCGCCATCGCGTCATCGCGGACCTCGTGGAGGATCCGGCCCGGTTGTTCCTCGGTCGCCGGGTCGTGTTTCACGCCCTGCGCGTCGGCCAGTTCGAGGAGCACGCCCTCGGCGAGCTCGTGGTCGAGGGGCAGCGCCATCCAACTCGCGATCAGTGAGTCACGGCCGAACAGGGTCATGAACCAGGGAGCGCCGGCGGCAACCACGACCCGTTCGGGGTGATCGGCATCGAAGATCCGAAGTGCGCCGAGGTCCTCGGAGGCCCGGCCGAGCGCGGCGGCCAGCTCGACGTCGTCGGTGTCGAATCTCGTGACACGAATCGCGCCAGCTCCGCAGCCTCGCCACCGGGATGGCCTCGTGCACCGGTTCACCACATCGGTGGGTCGGCTCGAGTGCGTTTCCCGCCGACGTCACTCCGACGAGGAAGCAGTTGTGCCAGATCTCACCGGGCCGGAGGGTGGGCCGCCACGTGAGCAGACCGTCCTCGACCGATTCCGGGGGTCGGAGGCAACGAATGACCAGTGAGTCCACACCACCGGCGGGACCGGTCGGATCGGCCGCGATGGTGATGGCGCCGTCGTCGGCGACCGTGACCGGTCCGTTCCAGCCACTCTCGCGTCCGGCCTTGACGTCGAACAATCCCCCGAAATCGGCGCCGATTCGCAGTCCGACGGTCGCCGTCACCGATTCGGCTCCGAAGTGGCGGACCTCCAGGTCTTCTCGCATGCCGTGGCCCAGGTGCCGCGACTGGATCACCGTGGTCGGTGCGTCGGCCAGCGTCGGATCGATGACCCGCCCGACGAACGTGGCCGAGAAGGGCCCGTTCGGGATGACCGAGAGCGGCTGGACCGGCTCGGCATCGATCGTGAGACGCCACGCCGACAGGACCCGGGTGTCGAGCATGAACAGGCCCTGTGGCCCGTGGCCTGCGATGTCGCCGCTGGGATCGCAGACCAGGAAGGTCGTCCCGTCGACGAGCGTCACCGATCCACCGGTCCGTGTGCTCTCGCCCTCGAAGGTCCAGGGAGTCGTCGACATCTCGTTCCCGATCGAACGCGGCACCATGCCCGATGCACTGGTGCACGCGTCCCAGTCTGGTCTCCCTGCCGGACCACGTCAGGGCCATTGGTCCCTGTCCGCCGAAATGGGGGCCGAGGAGAGTGAACTATGGCCCGCATCGACCCTTCCACCCAACCCGATCCGAGCGAAGCCATCCCGCTCGAGTCGTGCCCGGCCTGCGGCTCGCACGACTTCCTGATCGAGGAGCACCCCGAGATCGTGTTCCGGTGCCTCGGATGTGCCACCGGCTGGCGATACCAACTCGGCTACGTCTGGGCGGTCGAGGCCCCGTCGGCCGAGATGCCGAACAGCATCCCGGGCTGACGCGGCACAGCACCCCGGGCTGACGCGGCACAGCATCCCGGGCTGACGCGGCACAGCATCCCGGGCTGACGCGACACAGCACCCCGGGCTGACGCGGCACAGCACCCCGATCGACGCGGCACGTTGGTGGCCTCAGTCGGTCGCGGCCGACCCGGCGATGGGTACCACGATCAACGGCACCGGGCTTTCGCGCAGCAGTCGCCGGAGCGTCTCGGCCCGTCCCGGTTCGAGGTTGCGATGCCAGGCGACGAGCAGGGCGTCCACGCCCCCGGGCTCATCCGGTCCCAGCATCTCGATCAGGTGTTGGGCCGGGTGACCGAGCCGCAGATCGCACCCATCGCTGCACTCGGGCAGGTGCAGGACCCGGAACTCCTCGGCCAGGATCTCGAGGTCGTGACCCGTCCCGATGAAGGGTGGCACGGATTCGCTGTCGAGGAAGTGGACCACGTGGATGTCGACGTCCTGGTTCCGCAGAGCGGCGGCCAGCGGACGGAGAGCCTCGGTGGTGGCGGGGTCGCCGTCGAGGGGAACCAGGATCCGTCGGCTGGCGTGATCGAGCCCGGCGCTGTCGGCGGGTACCACCACGAGCGGAACCGGTGATGTGGCGAGAAGTCGGTGCGTGACGTGGCCCACGGGCTTGCCCGGCATCGAACGGGCGCCCAGCACGACCGCGACGACCCCCGGCTGCTGCGCTTCGGCGACCAGCTTCTCTGCCGGGTCTCCGGTGATGACGCGTTTGCCGGACAGATCGACCGTCGCCGGCTGTTCGGGATCGGACCGGACATGGACGACATCGGTTTCGGCACCGAGCAACTCGGCCACTCGGCGGGCGGTGTGCTGCACGGGGAACGATGATGGGGACCCGTCGACGAAGGCCAGGACTCGGTTCATCGGATCTCCCATTCCTTCGAGCGGCGAACAGCCT
Organism: uncultured Acidimicrobiales bacterium; assembly: GCA_963700755.1. Lineage (GTDB taxonomy): Bacteria > Actinomycetota > Acidimicrobiia > Acidimicrobiales > SZUA-35 > JBBQUN01. The sequence continues at coordinate 802,290 of CAVOYW010000006.1, read as the reverse complement.
CGAGTCGCCGTGTTCGCAGCCGTTGGCCGCCGACGGTCACGGCGATGTCGTCCGTGCCGGTGAGCTCCAGTCGGTCGTCGGATGCCCGAAGCGTCACGACGCTCGACCGGTAACGGAAGCGTTGGGTGAGCGTTCCCCAGTCGGCGGGAACCCGTGGGTCGACCCGCAGTCCGTCGTCGTGGGGGACCACGCCGAGGAAGCCCTGGTTGAGGGCCTGCCAGACCCCGCCCATGGTGGCCAGATGGACACCGCCGGCGGTGGTCCGGCTGAGATCGTCGAGGTCCATGCGGGCCGCCATCTCGAACCAGTGCCGCGCCTCGTCCGGCCGACCGGCCCGAGCCAGCAGCGACGCACAGATGGCCGGCGACAGCGAACTGCCGTGGGCGGTGCGGGGCAGGTAGAAGTCGAGATCGGATTCGAGCGAGCCGGCGGGCAGCTCGTCGGGGATCAGATGGTGGAGCATGAGCACATCGGGCTGCTTGATGATCTGTGACCGCGCGATCCGTGATGCTCCGATGAGCACGTCGGCCGACAGGGGCGGCTCGCCGAGACTCGCGGCCAGGAGCGGTTCGAGATCGAAGAAGCCGCGGAACTGCTCATGGCGCCCGACATCGGGCCGGTAGCCGTCGACGAGCCGCCCGGCCGTTTCGCGCCAGGCTCGGCACTCGTCCGGTTCGACCGCGCCGATCGTTTCGCCGTGCCGGGCCGCCTGGACGAGATTCCACCGGGCCAGCACATTGGTATAGGCGTTGTCCGCAACGTCCTCGTGATACTCGTCGGGTCCGATCACGCCGGTCAGGTGACCGGAGCCGTCGTCGTCGAGTTCGACACGAGACTGCCAGTACCGGGCGGTCTCGACCAGGATCCGCGTTGCCGGACCCCGACGGAACGCCTCGTCCCCGGTCCAGGCGAGGTACCGCAACACCGACCAGGCGATGTCGGCAACGACGTGCTCCTCCTGTTCGCCGGTTCGGATCGGCACTGTGCGGCCCCGAAGGTCGACGCCCTCGGTCGGCGTGACCTCGTCGCCGTCGTTGGCGGACTCCCACGGGAAGCGGGCGCCACGGCGACCCTCACGACGGGCGCGCGCCATCGCAGCCTCGATTCGAGCCGTCCGGTAGCCCAGTGCCGAGCGGGCCAGGGCCGGTGCCATCGCGGCCAGTGCGGGGACGACGAAGACGTCGGTGTCCCAGAACACGTGACCTCGGTAGGCACTGCCGGTCAGGCCCCGGGCACCGATGGCGGACTCGCGGTCGTCGCTCGCCGACTGGAGGAGATGGAACTGAGCGAATCGCACGGCCTGCTCGAGGTCGGGCTCGTCCGGGAGGTCGGTTGCCGCGGCCTCCCATCGGTCGATCCAGGCCCCCTCGTGTTCGGTTCGCAAGGATCGGTGAGGGAGGCCGGCCGCGGCATCGCGTCGTCGAGCGGCGATCCGGTGCAGCTCCTCCCGGTCGTCCGGAGGCGACTTGGTCAGGGCCGTGATCTCGTGGAGCCGTGATCGATCCGACTCCTGTTCGATGGTGCGGACCCTCGCCGCGGCAATCGCGCCCCGTTGGCTCGAGATCGAGTCGGTGGAGGGTGCCACGTTCGAGCCCGCCAGTGCCTCGATCACGCCGGTCGGGCCGACGATCTCGAGCACGTGCAGCCCCGGGCGGGCCAGCGAGGCGAACTGCACGAGCGTCACCGGTCACCGTTGTCGACCTCGATTTCGATGGTGAGGGTGCCCCGCAGCAGATCGAGTCGCACGGTCGGCCGGTCCCGCTCGTTCCCCGGCCGACGAAGGATCGGCGCGGTGGGGAGCTCGAGGAAGGTGGGGATCTCACTGTCGTCGTAGACACCGGCGGCAAAGGTGCCGGGCCGGGCGGCGCCTGCCGGTCCGATGGGAAGGCCTTGCCGGGCGAAGCGGCCGTCGCTCAGCGTGACCAGGCTCTCGATCGAACGACGGTTTCCGGGGGTGATCTCGAAGGAGAGGACCCAACGGGTGTCGAACGCCGGCGGGCGATCGATCGGTATTGCGGTCTCGGTCATCGCGCCGGCTCCGGTCCGGGAAGGGTCGACGAGGTCGATACGGGGTGGTCGCCGTAGCGAAGCGTCACGTCGGTGGTCTCGGACGCGACCCCGATTCCGGCCTGTTCGAATCGGGTGAGCACCCGTCGGGTGAGTTCGTCGGTGCACCATCGGGCACGGCGAACCGGAACGACGAACCTCGCCGCCAGTTGCAGATAGTTGTCGGTGGCCCGGAGGAACACCCGCGGTTCGATCTCGGTCCGGGGTACGGGGTAGCGGTTCACCATGTCGGCCAGTGCCGCGGTCGCCTCTTCGGTCGACGAGATCCGTATCGCCTCCTCGGTCATGATCGCCTCGGCGGCCCGCCAATCGTCGCGGTAGGCAACCGGGATCGAGACCTCTTCCCAGATGAACTCGAACGCCGTCGAGTAGTTGAAGACCGGCTCGGTGAAGGTCGCCTTGTTCGAGACCGCAACGACGCGACCCGTGTATTGGCGGCCGCGGACCCAGGTGTCGTCGTCGACGCTCGAACCGATCTCCATGACCTTGGTGCGCAGTGGGGTGATGTCGATCACGTCACCACGAACCCCGCCGACCTGGACACGATCTCCGACCTTGAAGATCGAACCGGACACGATGTTGAACCACCCGGCGAGGGCCCCGATCAGCTCCTGCATGGCGAACGCCAGGCCGGCGGTGATCAGTCCGAGGACGAGCCCCAGCTGGCCGGCGAACGGTCGCCACAGGATGCCCAGCCCGATCACGGCGACCACCCCGACGACGTAGCTCGTCGTCTTGCGGGTGTAGTACTTGCGGTAGCGGTCGTCGGTCCGGCGGGCGAGGATCCGGCCGAGCATCGCCCCGATCACGATCGCGAGAGCGATGATGACCCCCGTCGTCACCATCTTGCCGGCGACCGATTCGTTGTCGGTCACCAGGTCCCAGATCGATTCCATCATTCGGACCGTTCGTTCGTCTCTCGCGTTCGTCTCTCGTCGGTGGGGGCGCCGGAGGCCGGTTCCGGGGTTTCCGCCCTCCCGGCCACCTCCGGCGCCACCGAACCATCGTCAACCCGGGCGGTGTGCCGCACCAGGAGCGAAAGACCCTTCACGATCGCGGGTCAGCGGGGAGTCACAGGGGCGCGGCCCTCGGCTACCCGGCAGTGTCGGTTCACCTCGATGTCAGTTCACCTCGATGTCAGTTCACCTTGATCTTGCGGGGCTGTTCGGCCATCGACTTCGGAATCGTGACGGTGAGTTCACCATCGTCGAGTCTCGCCTCGATGGCGTCGAAGTCGACGTCGCCCGGGAGCGTGACCTCGTAGCGGAAGGTGCCCGAAACCCGGCGGCGCTGCCGGAGGACACCGGTCCGTTCCTTCTCCTTGCGTTCGCCGCGGATCACCACGGTCCGCCCGTACGATTCGACCTCGACATCGCGCTTGGCGACACCAGGCAATTCGACCTCGATGGTCCAGGAATCGTCGGACTCCTCGATGTCGGCTGCCGGAGTGAAATCGATGCCATCGGCGGCACTCCACAATCCGGCCCACGGCCATCGTTGTGTCGGCGTACGACCGAACCAGTTCTCGAACTCGGCGAACGGATCCCAGCGGTTCATGGTCTTGGTCGGTGTGGTCGGGCCGTTGCCGCTGGTCGTCTTCTCGATATCAGTCATGATGGTGCTCCTTGTCGCGAGCGGAAACCGGACTTGCTTCACCACCAGCGTCACGGACCGAGGTCAATCCGTCGTGTCATCGTCGTCAATGCTCGATCAACAGCACAGCCCGCACGATCAAGAGCACACAGCTCGCCCGAGGGCCCAGGGCCGGCCACCGACCACCACCCGATCGTCGACCCAAGTCAGGCGGGCGCGAACACGGTGTCGGGTCGTGGGGCATGCCGATGCACCGGACCCGAGCAGCGGGTCGGTGTCGATGACACACGAACGATCTCGAGCGGCGAGCCTCGACGGCCCAGCCGTTCGACCGCAGGCAGCAGGGGATTCGATGCTTCGACCACGACCCGCATCACCTCGATCGATCGGATCACATCGGTGACGGCCAGCGCTGCCTGATGGACATGACGGTGGGGCAGCGACGACCGGGCGAAGCGAGCCTCGATGACCTCACAGGTCGAGCCCGACGCATCGAGGGCGCTTCGGGTCGCGGCGAGTTCGGCCGAGATCCGCCGTTCGATGGTGTCCCACTGTCGTCGCTGCCGGTCGTGGAGACCGGCCACGGTCGACCCGCACACCGCAGCTGCGGCGCTGCTCAGGATCGGCGGGCGGATGGCTCTCGGGAGGATCAGGAGCACACCTTCGGCAGTCGTCGCTGAGGGAACGGTGTCGAGTGGCGTCGAGAAACCGCCGAGGAGGTCGAGCAGGAGCACGATCGGCGAGCGCGTACGGTCGGGATCCAACGAGGGGACGTCACGAAGACCGGGCATTCCACCATCATGGTCGAATCGGTCGATCGGGCAAAGGGGGGATTCGGCAGTCGCGGGGAATCACTCGTCGCCGATAGGGCAAAGACCCCCTCACCGAACGACCCCCTCACCGAACGACCCCCTCACCGAACGACCCTGCCCCCGAACGACCCTGCCCCCGAACGACCCTGCCCCGCCGGCCGATCTACGCTCGGATCGAGGCCGCCGACGGGCGGCCGGGCAGGAGCGCCATGTCCGAGGATGGCAACCGGATCGACCACGACTCGATGGGGCCGATCGAGGTTCCCGCCGACCGCTACTGGGGGCCGCAGACCCAGCGCAGCATCGAGCACTTCCCCGTCGGTCGCGACCGATTCGTGCTCGGGCGACCGATGATCGAGGCACTCGGGCTCGTGAAGCGGGCGGCAGCCACGGTGAACGAGGAGCTGGGGCTCCTCGAGCCCCGGCTGGCCGATGCCATTCGCCAGGCGGCCGACGAAGTCGTCACCGGCCGTCTCGACGACCACTTCCCGGTCGTGGTGTTCCAGACCGGCTCGGGGACCCAGTCGAACATGAACGCCAATGAGGTGATCGCAAACCGGGCCATCGAGCTGCTGGGTGGAGAGCGAGGATCCAAGAGCCCGGTGCACCCCAACGATCACGTCAACCTGGGGCAGTCGTCGAACGACGTGTTCCCGACAGCCATGCACGTGGCCGCGCTCGTGATGCTCGAACGCCGCCTGTATCCATCGATCCAGCAGCTCGTCGCCACGCTTCGCAGCAAGGCGACGGCGTACGACGACCTCGTCAAGGTAGGCCGTACCCACCTCCAGGATGCGACCCCGATCACACTCGGGCAGGAGATCGGCGCCTGGGTGGCGCAGATCACCGACGCGGTCGACGGCATCCGGACGAACGCCGACGGTCTGCGGCGATTGGCCATCGGTGGAACGGCCGTTGGGACGGGTCTCAACACCCACCCGGAGTTCGCGGCTCGAATGGCAGCCCGACTGACCGATGCCACGGGGATCGAGCTCGTGCCGGCTCCCAACCCGTTCGCGGCGCTCGCGTCCCACGACGCGCTGGTCGCCGTCTCCGGAGCGCTTCGGGTGCTGGCCGGTGCGCTGATGAAAATGGCCAACGACGTCCGCTGGTTGGCCAGCGGACCGCGCAACGGCATCGGGGAACTGAGGATCCCCGAGAACGAGCCCGGTTCGTCGATGATGCCGGGAAAGGTCAACCCGACCCAGTGCGAGGCGCTGACCATGGTGTCGGTTCAGGTGTTCGGCAACGATGTCGCCGTCGCCTTCGCCGGAACGCAGGGCAACTTCCAGCTGAACGTCTTCAAGCCGATCATGGCGCACAACGTGCTCGAGAGCATCGGACTGATCGGCGAGGCCTGCGCAGCCTTCGATCGGCATCTCGCCGTGGGCCTCGAGCCCGATCGTGAACGGATCGCCGCCAACCTCGAATCCAACCTGATGCTCGTCACGGCCCTGGCCCGCCACATCGGCTACGACGCCGCGGCGACGATCGCCAAGTCGGCTCTCGAGACCGGCCGCACGCTCCGGGCCGCCGCCACCGACTCCGGAGCGGTGTCACCGGCCGACTTCGACCGCTGGGTCGTCCCGCGCGACATGACCCACCCCGGCTGACATCATCCCAGCCCGGCCGGCAAACACGGCCGGCAAACACGATGTCGAGATCGCAACCACGGTGGAGTCCGGCCGAGCGGAAGGAGCGGATCGAACGACCGGATCCGGTCGACGGCGGTGGCCCGACCTCAGGCGTGGTGCCCGTCGTGGATGATCATGAAGCTTCGGGTGGCGTGCGAGGCGATCCGGGACGACACACTGCCGCGGACGAATCGGGTGGGTCGGCTGAGCCCTCGACTCCCCACGACGATCAGATCGGCGTCGACCCGATCGGCGACGTCCATGATCGCCGACGCCGGATGTTCATCGACCAGATGGGCATCGGTGTTCACCCCGCGTTCGCGGAGATGGGCAACACCGTGATCGAGGTCGCCCTGGGGGCCGGCGATCGGATCGAAGCCCGAGTGGAACTCCTCGGGCAGCTGCGCCAGCAGCCGAGTCGTCTCGCCCGGAGACGGGACCCGGTAAGCGGTCACCACATGGACCGTTCCCTCGTCGGCGATCAGTTGGGCGGCGGCGTCGAGCGCCTCGAGCGCCGTCGGCGAGCCATCGAATCCAACCACGATGGTCTTGAGTTTCATGATCGTCACTTTCCGGTGGCCGCCGGATCGGCGGTCTCCCGTCGGACATCTTGGGGCATCGACCGCCACATCGCACGGACCACTCCCATATCGCACGGGCCACCTGTCGATCTCAGTGTGACGGCCTCGCTTGGAGGGGTGATCGCCGGACGATCAACAGGCCGTCAACGCCGCGGCACGTTCCGCAAACGCGAACCCGGCTCACGTTGTGATCGGCCGATGGCGGTGTGAGGATCGGGTGATGAGTGAGCGTGTGGCGGCCGCACCGACCGGTGACTCAGGTACGCCCTGGATGCTCGCACCGGACTCGGTGCTGGACTCACTCGGCGCCGACGGCCTCGCAGGTCTGAGTCACGACGAGGCCGCCCGACGTCTGGCGACGATCGGCCGCAACGAACTCTCGGCCACCGACCCGGTTTCGTGGTGGCGCCGGTTCGTGGCGCAGTTCACCGATCCGCTCGTCGCGCTCTTGCTCGTCGCCATCGTGATCTCCCTGGTGGCCTGGGTCCTCGAGGGAGCCGACGGCGTACCCTTCGATGCGATCGTGATCGCCGTGATCGTGGTGGCCAACGCGGCCCTCGGGCTGTGGCAGGAGGCCAAGGCGGAGGCCGCGGTCGCGGCACTGGCCCGGATGGCCGCTCCCAGCGCACGGGTCGTCCGAGGGGGCGCGCCGACCGAGATCCCGACGGCCGAGGTGGTGCCCGGAGACGTCCTGCTCCTCGCTGCCGGTGACGCCATCTGTGCCGACGGCCGTCTCATCGAGTTGGCGACCCTCGAGGTGGCCGAGGCGGCCCTGACCGGTGAAAGCGAGCCGGTGGCCAAGCAGGTCGACCCGATCACGGGTCCGACGGTCGTCGGGGACCGCCTCAACATGGTGTTCTCGGGCACATCGGTCACGGCCGGTCGGGCCCGGGCGGCGGTGACGGCGACCGGGATGGACACCGAGATCGGGCGGATCGCGACCCTGCTCGGCCAGTCCGAGGAGGCCCCAACACCGCTCCAGCGCGAGATCGCGTTCGTCGGCCGGGTCCTCGGGGCCGCCGTGGTCGTGATCGCGCTCATCGTGATCGTGGCGATCTTCCTCACCTCCGACGTCGACACCGGCAGCGACGTCGTCAACGTTCTCCTGGTCGGCGTCTCCCTGGCCGTTGCGGCCGTGCCCGAAGGTCTGCCGGCCATCCTGGCGGTGGTCCTGGCACTGGGGGTGCAACGAATGGCCGAGAAGAACGCCGTCGTCAAGAAACTGTCGTCGGTGGAGACGCTCGGCTCGGCGTCGGTGATCTGTTCCGACAAGACCGGCACGCTGACCAGGAACGAGATGACCATCCAACAGGTGGCCACCGCGTCGGGCCTGGTCGAGGTGACCGGGTCCGGATACCGGCCCGAGGGAGAGTTCCTCGTCGACGGAGTCCCCCTGGCCGACGGTCCGTTGCGCCACGAGATCGAGTTGGCGCTCGCCGGGGGCAGCCTCGCCAACGACGCCTCGATCCTGCAGATCGGTACCGAGTGGTCGGTCCGGGGTGATCCGACCGAGGGAGCCTTCCTCGTCGCCGAGGCCAAGTTGGGGCTTCCCGAACCGTGGCGATCCCGATTCACACGCGTCCGCGAGGTGCCGTTCACCTCGGAGCGCAAGCTGATGACGACGGTCGACATCGATCGAGACGACCTCGGGCGGGCGCTCGTCGTGACGAAGGGCGCCCCCGACATCCTGCTCGAGCGCTGCTCCGGTGAGTTGCGTGACGGCGAGGTCGTGCCGCTCACCGAGACACGACGGACCGAGCTCGGCTCGGTGATCGAGACGATGGCCGATCAAGCGCTCCGGACACTCGGTGTCGCGGCCCGACGAGTCGACGACCCGGGCGACCTGTCCGACGAGTCGCTCGAGCGCGGACTGGTGTACCTCGGGACGGCCGGCATCATCGATCCCCCGCGGGCCGAGGCCCGCCAATCGGTGGCCGAGGCCCGAGCGGCCGGGATCCGCGTGATCATGATCACGGGCGACCACCCCCTCACCGCCGGGAGGATCGCCGAGCAGCTCGGCATCATCGATCGTGACGGGGCAACACTGACCGGTCTCGAGATCGATGCCCTCGACGATCGCTCGTTCCGCGAGGCGGTTCGCAACGTGTCGGTCTTCGCCCGGGTGGCACCCGAACACAAACTGCGCATCGTCGAGGCGCTGCAAGCCGACGACAACGTGGTGGCGATGACGGGTGACGGTGTCAACGACGCACCGGCGCTCAAGTCGGCCGACATCGGTGTCGCCATGGGCATCACCGGGACGGAGGTCTCCAAGGAGGCGGCCAAGATGATCCTGGCCGACGACGACTTCTCGACGATCCTCGTTGCGGTCCGGGAGGGTCGAGGGATCTTCGAGAGCATCCAGAAGTTCCTTCGATACCTCCTGTCGTCGAACATGGGCGAGGTGCTCGTCATGTTCCTCGGGGTGGTGGCCGGTGGTTGGCTCGGCCTCGACGGCACCGGCGAGGTGATCGCCGTTCCGCTCCTGGCCACCCAGATCCTGTGGATCAACCTGCTCACCGATACCGCACCGGCGCTGGCGTTGGGGGTCGATCGTCCGATCGGCGACGTGATGGATCGCCCTCCCCGAAAGCTCGCCGAGCGGGTGATCGACGTCGAGATGCAGCTCGGCGTGCTCCTCACCGGCTTGGTCATGGCGATTGCCACCCTGCTGGCACTCGACCTCACGCTGGCCGGGGGCTTCTTCGAGGCCGACGGCGACATCACGACCGCGCGAACCGTTGCCTTCACCACCTTGGTGCTGGCCCAGCTGTTCAACTGTTTCAACAGTCGATCGGGCCGCCGGAGCGCGTTCGTCGACCCCTTCGGAAACCGGCTCCTGTGGGCGGCGGTTGCCTTCTCGCTGGGGCTCCAGATCCTGGTGGTCCACCTCCCCTTCCTCAATCGAGCCTTCGACACCACCGGTCTCGACGCCGGGCAGTGGCTGCTGTGTGCCGGGCTCGCCGGTTCGGTGCTCGTCGTCGACGAGATCAAGAAGGCCGTGATCCGCTCGATGGCGCGACCACCGACCACCGGGCCACAATGACGCCCCGACCGCAACGGAGAGATCCCATGACCGAGCGCCCCATCACCGACGTCGATCCGAGCGGATCGGACGCTGGTGACCGACCGACGTTGCTTCTCGCGGTCGACCTTCCGGTGGGGTTCGACGAAGTCCGACCCGCGATCGAACTGGCGGCGACCCTCGGCTGGGGCCTCCACGTTCTCCATGTCACGGCGCCAGAGCCCGCCTTCTTCGGGTACCCCGACATGGAGAGTCCGACGGCGGAAGCGCACCACGACGACCTGGTCCGACAGCTCGACACCCTGGCCGACGCCATCGGTGATTTCGGGGTCGAGGTCGACCACACCATGGTCCCCGGACCGACGGTCGACGTGATCCTGGCGAACGCCGAGGTGTTCGGTTCGCCGCTGATCGCCGTGGTCGGCCAACACAAGAACCTCGGTCATCGACTCGTCCTGGGCAGCGTTGCGGCTGCGCTGCTGAAGACCGCCGATCGCCCGGTCCTGGTCCTCCCGTCCAGCACCGGTGCGTCCGAGCGAGGGTTCACCGCCGCGGTCGATCGGCTCATCGAACTGATCGACCGGACCGAGCACCACGGTGAGCTCACCGAACTGCGACAGCGTGCCGAGGAGCGGCGCTCGTCGCCCCCGAGCGGTGACGAGACCAACGATGACGACGAACTGCTCGGAGGCCTCCGAGACGCCCTTCACCGCTTCGAGACCGACCACCCGAGCCTGACGAAGGCGATCAACGACGTCGCGTACTTCTTGAGCGGAATGGGGATCTGATTCGTGTCGGGGTCACCCGGCCGGCGACGTGAGCAGAGGGCGTTGATCGTGCTGATACGGCGAAGCGGGGCCGTGTTCGCTCTGAGCCTTGTCGGCCTGGCGGCGTTGGCCGCGGTCTCGGTGAGTCCGGTTGCGGCCGACGATCTGGTGGTGACCGTCGATTCGACGTGGGATGCGCCCGACCCGGGAATCCTCGTCGTCGACGACGAGATCTGGATCTACACGACGAACGCGGTCTATCTCGGGAACGTGCCGGTCTGGCGGAGCACGCCGTCGGGATTCGGTCATCTCGGCGATGCCCTGCCCACGCTCGGCACGTGGGCCCTGCCCGGTCTGACGTGGGCTCCCGGTGTCGCCGAGATCGGCGATCGCTTCGCGATGTACTACACAGCACTCGACCGGGTCTCGGGGTTCCAGTGCCTCGGCCTCGCAACGGCCTCGCAGCCTCAAGGGCCGTTCGTCGACCCCTCGCCGTCTCCCCTGATCTGTCAGACCGACGGCGGAGGCTCGATCGACGCGCAACCGTTCCGGGACGAGTTCGGTGATTGGTGGTTGATGTGGAAGTCCGATGGGAACCGCATCGGCTGCGCATGCCGGTTCTGGTCGGCTCCACTCGGCGCCGATGGACGACTCGACGGAGTTCCGACCGTGGTCGAACTGGAGCGGTCCGGGAGTCCGCAGGTGATCGAGAACCCGTCGATGTCCTGGATCGACGGCCGGTATCTTCTCCTGTATTCGACGGGGAGCTGGGACGGCCCCGACTATGCGACCGTGGCCGCTCGCTGTGTGAGCCCCTCGGGGCCTTGCGTCTCGACGGACGATGCCCCGCTGTTGCAGACCGATGCCACGCTGGTCGGCCCGGGTGGAGCCAGCGTCGCTCGCCTTTCCGATGGCACCTGGCTGATGGCGTTCCACGCCTACGACCCGTGGCGCGCCGGGTTCCCGGAGCCCCGCTTCGCCCGTGTGGTCGGGTTCCGACTCGTCGATGGCCACCCCGACCTGCAGACGTGGTCCGAGGCGCCACCGGCCGGGACCGGTGATTGCCGACGAGGTCCGGCCCCCGGGCGCTTCGACACCCAGCAGTACCTCGTCAAGGCGCAGGTCTACCGACTCTACTGTGCCGCCTATCTGCGGTACCCCGACGACGACGGCTTCTCGTACTGGTCGGCCACCGTGGCGCGGGGGACCAGCCTCGAGGCCATCGCCGATCTCGTTGCCGGTTCGCCGGAGTTCCTCGGGCGATACGGATCGACGACGAACGACGAGTTCGTCGCCCTGCTCTACCGCAACGTCCTCGCACGAGATCCCGACGATGACGGTCGCGCGTACTGGGTGGCGGCGCTCGATGCCGGCCGGCTCTCGAGAGGGCAGGCCCTCTTCTGGTTCTCCGAGTCGGCCGAGTTCCGGATCATCAGCTCGGGTACGGGTGACTGTCGGGTCGGTCCGGCCCCCGATCTCTATGAAACACGTCGACCCCGGGAGGGATCGATCTACCGGCTCTACTGTGCGACGTTCGTCCGCTACCCCGATCCCGAAGGGTTCACCTACTGGTTGGCGGTCAATCCACCGGAGAGCAGCCTGGTGCCGACGGCAACGGTGTTCGCCCGTTCTCCCGAGTTCCTCGCCCGCTACGGCTCCACGACCGACATCGAGTTCGTGGCTCTGCTCTATCGCAACACGTTGGGTCGTGAGGCCGACGAGCAGGGTCTCGCCTACTGGTCCGGCGAGCTCGCAGCCGGTCGTCTCAGCCGGGGTGAGGTGCTGTTGGCCTTCTCGGACTCGCGTGAATTCCGGGTGGCCACGCGCACCTGATCCGGTGGGAGCCTCTCGGGATCAGTGGGCCGGACCGGGAACCACGATGGTGGCGGCGAGTGGACGGTGAACGAGCGCCGTGGTCGTCGAGCCGAGCAGCAGCCAGGCCACGCCACGGTGCCCCTGCGCTCCGACGACCAGCAGGTCGGCAACCGATTCCCCGTCGCTCGCGAGATCGGATCCCAGCACGTTCCGTGCGTCGCCCCGTTCGAGGCGATGCACGATGGTGTGGCGGGTGCCGCCGGCGGCGAGCGTCGCCTCGACCACCGCACGGTCGAGCAGTTGCCGGGCCTCGACTTCGAGCAACTCCACCGAGTTCTCCGGCGGGAGGGTCCCGAAGCTGTCGTACCAGACGTGCACGGCCTCGAGCGCCACGTCGTCGGGCGTCCATCGAATGGCCCAGGCCAGCGCCGCCACCGATCCCGGTGACCCATCGATGCCGACGACGACCCGCTTCGCCCGATGGTCGACGTCGACGGTCGGTGGGATCACGGCCACGGGGACGGTGGCGTGGGAGACCACATGGCTACTCACCGATCCCAGGAGCGTGTCGAACGCGGCGCCGTGGCCTCGGGTTCCCACGGCGATCAGGTTGGCATCGGCCCCGGTTTCGACCAGGGTCGGGCCGGCGTGACCCCGAACGACGACCGGCTCGGCATGGCCGCGCACGCCCATGGTGTCGAGTTCGGTCTGGACCTGGCCCTCGGTCAGGGTCTGGAACTCGACCCCGGGAGGGGCGATGCCGGGTGGCGGGAAGGGATGCGGCACCAACCACCACGGATACCGCCAGGTGGTGACCGGCCGTACCGGCCCGAACCGGTCGACCTGGGCCATGGCCCAGCGCAGTGCCTGACGGGATCCGGCCGAGCCGTCGACCCCGACCACGATTCCCCATGGCTCGCCGGGAGCCGGTTGAGCGCTGGTTGCCACGGTCCCAGCATCGTATCGGTCGTCGATCCGGCGAAGGGCCGAAGGTCCTGATCGACGGGTCGGCTCGTCGTCGTTGATCGCCGGTTGATCTCGCACGACGAACGTGTTGAGGTCTTCGTGGGACAATCACGCAAGCAACGAAAAGAGGAGCCCACCGTGCTCGATCTCGTCACCAACGATCAGCTCCGTCTCCTGGCCCAGCCGGGATCGGGGTCACGTGTCACGATCACGATGCCCACGCATCCGGGCGGTACCGACCGGGCGCAGGACACGATCCGCCTCAAGAACCTCCTGACCGAGTCGGCCCGAGAACTCTCCGAACTGGGTGCCGACCGCGGCGCCACCGATGCCTTGCTCGCGCCGGCCCGGGCGCTGCTGACCGACGACAGCTTCTGGAACGGGCTCGAGCAGGGACTCGTCGTCTTGCTCGACGGCGAGGGGATGCAGACGTTCCGGGTGGCCGAAGCCCTCGACGAGCGCAGCGTGGTCACCGACTGGTTCCGGATCACCCCGTTGCTCCCTGCCTTGTCGAATGGCAACGAGTTCTGGGTGCTGGCCCTGAGTCGCAACGACGTCCGCCTCCTCAACGGCAATCGGGTGCAACTCGACGAGGTCGACCTCGGAGACACCCCCCGATCCCTCGAGCAGGCCCTCCGGCTCGACGATCGCGAGCCCCAGCTCCAGAGTCACGGAGCCGGGCGGGTTGCGACCGGTCGCACCACCGCCGCCTTCCACGGTCAGGGTTCGGTCGATGACGCGCTCCACGAGGACACCGAACGGTTCTGCCGCATCGTCGATCATCACGTCCGACAGATCGTCGGCGCGTCGACGGCTCCGACGGTGCTGGCCGGCGAACGCCGCCTGCTCGACACCTACCGCGCCATCAGCCGACTCGAGAACCTCGTTCCCGAAGTGGTGGCCGGCAGTGCCGATCGGCGTTCACCCCGAGACCTGGCGGCCGCGAGCTGGCCGCTGGTCCGGCCCGTGTTCGATCGTGAAACCGACCATGACGCCGAGCGATTCGTCGGTGGCACCGTCCCGGTGGCCGATCGTCTCGACGAGGTGCTCGTCGCCGCCGTCGACGGACGGGTCGAGGCCTTGACGATTCCGACCGATCGGGTGCGCTGGGGCCGTTTCGATGCCGTCCGCCGGGTCGTGGTGGATCACGAGGAGCGTCAACCCGGAGATGTCGACCTGTTCGATCATGCGGTGGTGCAGACGATCGCCAATGGCGGCCGGGCGCACGTGGTGCCCTTCGAAGCCGTCCCCGGCTCCGGGCCGGTTGCCGCCCTCCTGCGTTACTGATCGGAGTCGTCGGGGGCGAGGTAGTGCTGACTGATGAGCAACTCCTCGACCTCGGGCGTCTCGTCGGTGGGCTTCCGGCGAACCGAGCGGTCGGGTACCTCGGGTTCCTCGTCGTCGAGATAGTGCACGACCACGGCGTCCTCGGTCGAGACCCGACGGGCGCGTCGCCGGGACAACGGACTCGGATCGTCGGATTCGACGTGCATCGCCGACTCCTCGGCGGCAAGCCGCTCGTCGGCGTAGGAATCGACGTCGTCGTCGCCGGGGAGGAATTCCCACGGCGTCTCCGGGTCTGACGCTTCGTTGCGCTTGGTCATGCCTTGATCCTTGGCCGGGCGGGCGACCGTCGGTAGGGTCTTCCGGCCCGACCCAGCGGGCTGCGAATCCCAGCCGAGCTGCGAATTCTCCCCGATCGACGGACTTCGGGCCCTGTCCAACGACTCGTGCACGGCGCACGCTGATCGGTGATCGGCGAACGAAAGGGTCCTCGATGGCACGGTTCCTCGGAATGGTGAAGGTCTCCGCTGACGAAGCGGCCAAGATGGTGAAGGACGGACCGTCGGCGAGACGCAATTACTGGGAGTACCTGGTGCAGGAAGCCGGTGGCTCGATCGAAGGGATGTGGTTGACCAACGTGGGTGACTGGGACGTCATCCTGGTGCTCGACATGCACGAAGGTTCGACGTCCGATGGCGCTGCGGCGACGCTGGCCCGCAGAGCAGCGGGACTGGCGGTGTCGGAACGCTGGATCGAGCTGGTCGACGTCGACGCGGCCCAGTCTTCGATCGAGGCACTGCGTGCCAGCCGGCCTCACCAGGATTGACCTCGTCGCCTGGATCGTGTGCGAAGATCAGCGGATGTCATCTGCATCGGAGCCCGACCCAGGGGCACACTCAGCCCCATGAGCGACGTCTGGCCCGAACTCATCCTGGTGATCGTGCTCGTCGTGGTCAACGCCGCGTTCGCCGGCACCGAACTCGCACTGGTCTCGCTGCGCGAAAGCCAGTTGCAACGGCTCGAACAGCGGTCGTCGACGGGTGCGATCCTGGCCCGACTGGCCCGCCAGCCCAATCAGTTCCTGGCCACCATCCAGATCGGGATCACCCTCGCCGGGTTCCTGGCCTCGGCGGCGGCCGCGGTGTCGCTGGCGCAGCCCCTCGAGGAACCCCTCGGTTTCCTCGGCGGCGCCGCCCGTCCCACGTCGATCGTGGTGGTCACGCTCGTGCTGTCCTACTTCACCCTCGTGTTCGGGGAACTCGCGCCGAAGCGAGTGGCGATGCAACGGGCCGAGAAGTGGGGGCTGCTCATGGCCCGACCGCTCGATGTGGCGTCCAAGCTGACCCGGCCCATCGTGTGGATGCTGTCGCACTCCACCGACCTGGCCGTCCGGCTGATGGGCGCCGACCCGTCGGTTCAGCGTGAGGAGATCACCGAAGAAGAACTCCGCGACATGGTCGCGCTCCACGAAACGCTCACCGAGGAACAGCGCCGCATCATGGACGGTGCCTTCGAGGTGGCCGAACGTCGCCTCGATCAGGTGATGGTGCCGGGGTCCGATGTCCTGGTACTCGACGCCGAGGTCAACTGTCGCGAGGCACTCGACGTCTTGAAGGCCTCGGGTTTCTCTCGGGCCCCGGTGGCCGAGAACGCCAGTCTCGACCGAACGATCGGGTTCGTCCATCTGCGAGATCTGGTCGACCGCGACGACGAGCCCGTCAGTGCCGCGGCCAGTGAACTCCCGGTGTTCCCCGACGCCGCCCATGTCCTCAGCGCCCTTCGTGATCTGCAGCAGCGCCGGACACAGATGGCGCTGGTGGTCAACGAGCACGGTGGCGCGGTCGGCCTGGTGACCGTCGAGGATTTCGTCGAGGAACTCGTCGGCGAGATCTACGACGAGACCGATGTCGATCTCGACACCGTGGTCCAGAACGATGACGGCAGCGTCGTGTTGCCCGGCAAGTTCCCGGTCCACGATCTCATCGATCTCGACATCGACCTGCCCGAGGGGGACTACGCCACCGTCGCCGGCCTCGTGCTCGAGCATCTCGGCCGCCTACCGAGCCCGGGGGAGTCCGTGGTCGTCGAGGACTGGGAGATCGAGATCCGAACCGTGGTCCGGCACAGCATCGGGGAAGTCCTGATCCGGGCCCATGAGTCCGAGCCCGAAGACGAGTGACGACTACCGGCTGAGGTCGGCCATGTCGACGACGTTCGACTTCAGGTCTCCGTGGGTCAGTCCCAATGTGGTCAGGAACGTCTCGGCCTCGGTGAGCGCGATGGTGGCCGGGTCGTCGTCGGCGTTCGTCGTCCGGACTTCGTAGCGGAGATTGAAGAAGTCGATGCGGTGGTCGTAGGAGAGCGTGCCCTCTGCGGTGTAGGCCGAAACGAAGATGTCGTGTTCGGGGGCGGCCCTCGCCAGCGAGGCCCGGGCCCGCTCGGACAGATCGCGAAAGCGGCCCCGAATGGTGACGCGGTAGATCCTGGTCGTGTCGTCGGTCATGGCGCTTCCTCTCTGCTCGGTCCCATGATGGCCCATGTAGAGTCCCGAGCATGCAGCATCGGATCGGCGGCGACGAGTGGACGGTCGTGCAGGACGGGCTCGATCCCGGCGCGAATCGGGTTCACGAGAGCCTCTTCAGCCTCGGTAACGGGAACTTCGGTGGGCGGGGCAACCACGAGGAGCAGTTCACCGGGGATTCGCTGCGAGGCAACTACCTGGCCGGGATCTACTACCCCGACCCCACGCGGGTCGGCTGGTGGAAGAACGGCTACCCGGAGTACTTCGCCAAGGTGCTCAATGCCGCCGACTGGACACCGATCCACGTGTGGATCGACGACGAGGCGCTCGATCTGAACGCCGTGCAGGTCGAGGCCTATCGCCGCACGTTGCATCTCCGGTCGGGTGAACTCCAGCGCACGTTCCGCGCCGTCCTGGGCAACGGGGCGGTGGTCGAGGTCGAGTCGTTGCGCTTCCTCAGCATGGCCCGCCCCGAGCTGGGCGTGATCCGCTATCGGATCACCGTGGTCGGCCCACCCACGTCCGACGCCCCGGACGTCGATCCCTCCACCGTGGTGCGACTCTCGATCGGCATCGACGGCGACGTCTACAACGAGGACTCCAATCACGAGTTCGGTTTCTGGGATCCGGTCTCGGTCTCGATCGAGGGCTCGCGTGGTGCCGTCGTGCAGCGGACGAAGAAGACCGGCTTCGTCGCCGAGACGGCGATGGACTTCTCCGTCACGCGGATCGGCGCGTCGGCGCCGCCGCCGGGACCGAGCGGTGAGTTCACCGAGCGGTCGGTTGCCGCCGTGATGGAACTCCCGACCGGGGTCGGTGAGACGATCGAGGTGGTCAAGTTCGGGGTCAATGTCACCTCGCGAACGATCGACCCCGAGCGTCTGTCCGTCCGCAGCGCAGCCGTGCTCGATGCTGCGGTCGCGGCCGGTTTCGAGGCACTCCGCCAGGAACACCGCGAGGCCTGGGATCACAAGTGGCAGCTGAGCGACGTGGCGATCGGAGGAGACCCGACCGTGGCCCAGGGGATGCGCTTCAACATCTTCCAACTCCATTCGACCTTCACCGGCGTCGACCCCGACCTCAACATCGGCCCCAAGGGGTTCACCGGCGAGAAGTACGGCGGCGTGACCTATTGGGACACCGAGGCCTTCTGCCTCCCCTTCTACCTCGCCTCGGCCGAACCCGAGGTCAGCAAGAACCTCCTGCGCTACCGCCACCGTCAGCTGGATCGAGCCATCGAGAACGCCGGGAAGCTCGGATTCGGTGGGGGAGCGGCGCTCTACCCGATGGTCACGATCAACGGCGAGGAGTGCCACAACGAATGGGAGATCACCTTCGAGGAGATCCACCGCAACGGCGCCATCGCCTTCGCCGTGTACGACTACCTCCGAACGACCGGAGACACCGCATACCTGCTCGAGGGCGGGCTCGAGGTGCTGATCGGCATCGCCCGCTTCTGGTCGCAACGGGTCTCGTTCTCCGGGCTCAAGCAGGCGTGGGTCATCCTCGGTGTCACCGGTCCGAACGAGTACGAGAACAACGTCGACAACAACTGGTACACCAACCTGATGGCCCAGTGGACCTTGCGCCATGCCGGTGAAGCCATCGACCTCGCCCGGTCGATCGATCCCGCCGCCACCGAGGCCGTCCTCGCCGGCGTGGCCTTCGCCGAGGCCGAGGAACGAGCCCGCTGGACCGAGGTCGCCGACGGGCTGTTCTTCCCCGAGGACACCGAACGCGGGATCTTCCTCCAACAGGGCAACTATCTCGACAAGGAACTCCTCACCGTCGACGATCTCGACCCGGCCGAACGGCCGATCGTGCATCACTGGTCGTGGGACCGCATCCTGCGTTCGTGTTTCATCAAACAGGCCGATGTGCTGCAGGGGCTCTGGGTCTTCGAGGACCGGTTCGACCTGGACACCATCCGGGCAAACTTCGACTTCTACGAGCCCCGCACCGTGCACGAGTCCTCGCTGTCGCCGGCGGTACATGCCGTCCTCGCCGTCCGCCTCGGTCGGCTCGACAAGGCCCTCGAGATGTTGCGTCGCAGCGCCCGCCTCGACCTCGACGACGTCAACCACGACACTCGGGACGGGTGCCATGTGACCAGCATGGCCGGCACCTGGATCGCCGCCGTTTCCGGGTTCGGTGGACGCCGGGTGGTCGATGACATCCTGCACCTGAATCCGGTCCTGGCCCCCGGCTGGACCTCGCTCGGCTTCCGGACCTTCTTCCGGGGCGTGTGGCTGGCCGTGGTCGCCGACGGCCGGACCGTCGTGGTCGAGAACCACAGCGATCGTGACCTCGACCTCGTGATCGCCGGAACCCGACAGCACCTCGGGGCCCGGGCGACGGTGACCGTGCCGGTCTCGGGCTGAGGACCCCGGCATCGGGTCCGACCCGATGCTCGCGGGTGGCTGCGGTCAGGCCGCAGCCCGTTCGGCCCGCAACTCGGCCAGAGCCTCGATGATGGCGGCTCGGGTCTGGTTGCGCAGCGTCGCCACGTCGGCCTTGGTGAGACCGTCGGTGGGGATCGGATCGAGCACGCGCACCTCGGCGTTGCTCTGCCCGAATCGCCAGTCGTGTTTGATCAGGGCGTCGCGAGTGCCGATGACGGCGAGGGGCAGGATCGGAACACCGGCCTGGATCGCGATGCGGAAGGCACCGTCCTTGAACTCGCCGAGTTCACCGGTCGGGGATCGGGTGCCCTCGGGGAACACCATGACCGACACGTGCTTCTCGAGGCGGTCGCGGCTGTCGATCAGGGCCTTCGCCGCGGACTTCTTGTTGCCGCGTTCGAGCTTGATGTCGCCCGCCATCTGCATCATCCAACCGACCAGGGGGATCTTGAAGAACTCGCTCTTGCTCATCCACTTCATCTCGAACGGCAGGTGCGAGATGAGCAGGATGTCGACGAAGCTCTCGTGGTTGGCGACCACCACGTAAGGACGGCGAGGGTCGGCCGGAATCGTGCCCGAAACCGTGAACTTCCACAGCGGATTCAGTTTCTGATG
This sequence comes from uncultured Acidimicrobiales bacterium, assembly GCA_963700755.1. Taxonomy (GTDB): domain Bacteria; phylum Actinomycetota; class Acidimicrobiia; order Acidimicrobiales; family SZUA-35; genus JBBQUN01. The sequence goes on along the minus strand of CAVOYW010000006.1, from coordinate 782,208 downwards.
GGCGACGGCGAGTTTCCGGAACATCAACCCCGCGTGATAGCGGCCGGGGTCGAACGGTGCCGTGACGAGGCGGGTGATCGCCACGATCGGCAGGAACACGATCACGACCAGACCGAGGGCGAACCAGGCCCAGGCGCTCACGATGGAGCGGACGATGGTCGATCGGTACGGCATGGGGGCGGGCACGGCCGCAGTGTAGGAGACGCGCCGGGGCCGGCGAAGACGGCTCAGCCGCCGATGCCATAGGTGACGGTCAGAAGCACGATCACGCCGGCCACCCCGGGTGCGACCGGGATGTCGAACCCGGCCGAGTCACCCTCGCCTCCCTGCATGAGGCCCTGCGAGGACGTGATGAGCACTTTCTCGTGCGCGTCGAGTACGGCCCCCAGCGGCTCTCCGGCTAACCGTGCGGTCTCCTCGGCCCGGTGGGTGACGTCGTCCCAGGCTGCGGCCCGGGCGGCGTCCATCAAGTCGGCCGGATCGGCTTCGAACCGCACGCTCGAGGCGCGAACGGTGTCGCCCCCGGCCTCGACGACCTGGCCCAGGATCGTACCGATGCGTTCGATGTCGGTCATCGTGACCGTGTAGCCCAGACTCATTTCGTACGCGACGATTCTGGTCCAGTCGTATTGGTCGTTGATCGGGTTGATCCACACGCTCGTGGTCTGGATCGCCTCGACCGGAACGCCGCCTGCGACGAGCGCCTCGATCAGCTGAGCACCGGCCGCCGATGCCGCGGCCGTGGCATCGGTGACCGACGGACGCTGGGCACTCACCCCGAGATCGACCACGCTGCGAACGGGCGCTCCGTACTCGGCTCCCATGCCACCGACCGTGATGCTCCGCTGGTCGCGGACCGGATCCGGTTCGCCGTTCTCGGTCGCCGCCGCGGTCGCCGGTTCGCTGTCCTCGGACGCCGCCGCGGTGACCGGTGCGGGATCCGACTCGCTCGTTGCCCCGTCGCTGCAGCCCGTCAGGGATGCGATGCCCAGGGCCAGGGCAACGAACACGCCCGTTGCACGGTTCGTCATGGCTGACCTTCCGATCGGTGCCGACGTTCGGCTTCGCCTCCATCGTCGACCCACGGTCGGGTCGCGGGCAGAGCCCGAAGACTCCGGCGGCGGGCGACGGTGGTCCGGAGTAGGTTCACCGCATGGGAAGCTACTCGTACGCCGAAACCGACGGTCACCTGTTCACGATCACCATCGATCGACCGGAGGTGATGAACGCCCTTCATCCCCCGGGCAACGCCGAACTGGCGGGCCTGTTCGACCAGTTCCAGAACGACCCCGAGCTCTGGGTGTGCATCATCACCGGTGCCGGCGATCGGGCGTTCTCGGCCGGCAACGATCTGAAGTATCAGGCCGGAGGGGGTGATCGCTCGGCCATGCCGGCCACCGGCTTCGCCGGCCTCACCTCCCGGTGGGACCTGAACAAGCCCGTGATCGCCGCCGTGAACGGGGTGGCCATGGGTGGGGGGTTCGAGATCGCGTTGGCCTGCGATCTGATCATCGCCTCGGAGACGGCCCGGTTCGCGCTGCCCGAACCCAAGGTCGGGCTGGCGGCCCTGGCCGGCGGGGTTCATCGGCTGCCACGGCAGATCGGCCTGAAGAACGCCATGGGGATGATGCTCACCGGGCGCCATGTCCCAGCGGTCGAGGGGAAAGAGCTGGGATTCGTCAACGAGGTGGTCGCACCCTCGGAGCTCATGGGCCGGGCCCGGGAATGGGCCGACATGATCCTGGCCTGCTCGCCGATGTCGATCCGGGCCACGAAGGAGGCGGCCTATCAGGGGCTCGAGGAGGGCGGCGTGCGAGCGGCCCACGAGCGGAGCTACGACGCGGTTCGGGCGATGGTCAAGAGTGCCGACTACGTCGAGGGTCCGTTGGCGTTCTCGGAGAAGCGGCCCCCGACTTGGCAGGGTCGCTGATCGCCGCGGCCCCGCCCTCTCGATGACCGACCCGACGCTCCACCCTCGACCCTCGCTGCGTCGGCCCTTCACCCTGCTCGATGGCTCGTGGGACTTCGCCATCGATGCCGGCGCCGTCTGGGACGAGCCGGTCGAGGTCGATTTCGATCGCTCCATCGTGGTTCCGTTCGCACCCGAAACCGAGGGCTCCGGAGTCGGAGCGTCGGGTCCGATCCGGCGGGTGTGGTACCGCCGAACGATCGACGTCGACGTGGAGTCGGCAAAGCGACACGTCGTCTAGTTCGGAGCCGTCGATCGAGAGGCCTGGGTCTGGGCGAACGGTCGCCTGCTCGGAATCCACGTCGGTGGATACTCGCCGTTCGAGATCGACATCACCCCGGCGGTGCGTGACGGCGACCGACAGGTCGAACTCGTCGTCCGGGCCGACGATGATCCGAGGGCACTCGATGTCCCGAGAGGCAAACAGGACTGGCTCGACGAGCCACACGCCGTCTGGTACCCGCGGACCACCGGGATCTGGCGCAGCGTCTTCGTCGAGGAGCGTGGCACCACCCACGTGGCGGCCGTCGAGGCCGACGGCGATCCCCGGTCGATGACGATGGCGCTGACGGTTCGTCTCAGTGGTCCGCTCCCGGCCGGACTCACCGCACGACTCCTGGTCGTCGCCGAGGGACCGCACCACGCCGGCCGTGTGCTGGTCGACGACACGGTGGGCGTGTTCCGCCCGGATCTGCTGCGCACCGTCACCATCGGCGATGGGGGCATCGACGACCGCTGGACGTTGCCCTGGCGGCCCCGCAGCCCACAGCTGTTGACCGTGATCGTCGAACTGCAGGATGCCTCGGGTGTGCTGGTCGATCGGGTCGAGTCGACCGCCGCGCTGCGGCGGTTCTCCGTCGAATCCGGTCGGTTCTGTGTCAACGGAAGACCGACCATGCTGCGGCTCGTGCTCGACCAGGGCTACTGGCCCGAGACCGGGGCCACGCCGCCGTCGGTCGACGCTCTGCGGATCGACCTCGAACTCGCTCGATCGCTTGGATTCAACGGGGTCCGCAAACACCAGAAGACCGAGGACCCCCGCTTCTATGCACTGGCCGATCGGCTGGGGATGCTGTGCTGGGTCGAGATGCCGAGCGCCTACCGCAGTGGAGTGACGACGTCGGCCAACCTCGTTCGTGAGTGGACCGACATCGTCGAAGACCATCGCAGTTTCGCCTCGGTTGCGGCGTGGGTGCCGATCAACGAGTCCTGGGGGGCGGACGACGCGGCGTCGGACCCCCGCCGGCGAGCCTTGATCGCCTCGCTGTGCGAACTCACCGACGCACTCGACGGCACCCGCCCGGTCTCGGCCAACGACGGGTGGGAGACCACCGGTGGCGACATCATCGGCCTCCACGACTACGACCGGGACGCGGCTCGCCTCGAGCGGCGCTACGGAACCGCGGCCGCCGTCGAAGCGTTGCTGGCCACCGGACGCCGAACCGACGGGCTGCTGGCCGACCTGGATCGAGCACCGATCGGATCGAGGGCCGTGCTCCTCACCGAGTTCGGGGGTGTCGCGATGGCCGCCGACACCGATGCTCGGGAACCCCTCGGCCGGACCGGTGGTTCGTGGGGCTACGACGAGGTCACGTCAGCCGACGAGCTGGTTGCCAGATACGCCTCGATGTGGGCCGTGGTGAACCGGAGCGAGATCCTTGCCGGGGGTTGCTGGACACAGCTGACCGACACCTACCAAGAGGTCAACGGGCTCCTCACGTTCGACCGTCGACCGAAGGCTCCGATCGATCAGCTGCGCTCGGCGACCCGGAGCGACTCGGTGAGTTGACCCCCGACGGCGGGCTCCGGGTGGTTGCGGAGGCCGACCCACAGGGCGATGAGGGCCGTGGCGAAGGCCCCCATGAGCAGGCCCCACCGGGCACCCAGGTGCTCGGAGACGAAGCCGGCGATCGGACCACCGATCGGGGTGGATCCGATGAAGACCACCGTGGTCAACGCCAAGGCTCGTCCTCGCATCGCCGGGTCGGCCTGGAGCTGCACCACCGAGTTGGCCCCGGACACCAGGAAGATCGTTGCGGCCCCGACCGGCATGACGGCGATGACGGCGATCGGCAAGGTCGGCGAGAGGGCGAGCAGGGTGGTGGCGATCACCAGTCCCCAAGCCGAACGCACCAGGAACGCCACGTCGACCGACCGGCGACGGGCCATGGTGAGAGCACCGACGACGGAGCCGACGCTCATGGCCGAGTAGAGCAGGGTGAAGCCCCCGGCTCCGGCGTCGAGGGTTCGCTCGGCGAGCAACGGGAGGGTGACCTGATACTCGAAGGCCAGGGTGCCGACGACGGTGAGCAGGGTGAGCGATTGTCGCAGGACGGGAGTGGCCCAGACGTAGCGCAGGCCTTCGACGAGCTGGCCCCTGGCCCGTGCCATCCGTGGTGCCGCGCGGATGGCCCGCCGGTCCATCCTGAGGAGGGCGCCGATCACGGCGAGATAGGTGACGGTGTTGACGATGAAGCACCACTCGACGCCGACCGTGGTGATCAACAACCCGGCGATCGACGGTCCGATGACACGCGACCCGGTCATCATGGCCGAGTTGAGCGCCACGGCGTTGGGGATGTCCTCGGTGTCCACCAGGTCGACGACCAACGTCCGCCGCGTGGGGTTGTCGACGGCCGTGATGACCCCGTAGAGCAGCGACAGGCCGTAGATCGCCGCGATGGTCAGCCGATCGAGGACCATCAGCACCGCGAACCCGGCGGCCACGACGGTGAAGGCGATTTGCGTCATCACCATGAAGCGGTGACGGTCGACACGATCGGCGATCACGCCACCCCAGGCTCCGAGCAACAGGACCGGGAGGAACTGGGCCGCCGTGGCCAGTCCGAGGGCCAGACCGTTGTCGGTCAGTTTCAGCACGACCCAGATCAGCGCCACGGACTGCATCCAGGTGCCGGCCTGACTCGTGAGCTGGCCGACGAAGAACAGCCGGAAGTTCCGGACCCTGAGTGATCGGAAGGTCTCTCCGGTGGCGGCTCGGAGCCCGGTCATCTCGGTCGATCCGGATCGTCGGCCGCGCCCTCGACCAGGCGTTCGAGCGGCTCGATCGCGGCGAGGATGGCGTCGAGGTCGGACGGGCCGAGGAGGGCCAGGCGTTCGGTCAGCCACTGGTTCCGACGGGCACGGGCCAGCTCGAGTCCGGCGTGGCCCGCGGCGGTGATCGACAGCCTGGCGACTCGCCGGTCGGATCGGTCGACGGTGCGCTCGACCAGGCCCCGGTCTTCCAGTTTGGCGACGATGCGGGTGATCGTCGGCGGCGCGACCTGTTCGAACCGTGCCAGGTCGCCGAGGGTGATGGGGCCGCGACGGTCGATGACCGCCAGGGCCGACTGTTGGCTGGGGGTGAGGCCCGAGGTCGACGCCTGTCGTTGTTGGCGGGCCAATCTCGCCAGGGTCAGCCGGAGTCGGGCGACCCGGTCGGTGTCGACGGTGACGATGCCCGGCGCGGGCGGTTGAGATCCTTCGGTCGGCGGGGACATTACTTGTGTATGCTAATTAGCCAAGGCAAGGAAATGGTTGGCGTCGGAAAGACGATCCTTCCAAATCTGCTCAGCCCTTCGAAATGGTGCTCAGCGAGGGTCGACCCGTTTCAGGTCCTCGACTGCCTCGAGGGTCTCGAGAGCCGAGAGCGCCGCCTCGGCGCCCTTGTTGCCCGACTTGCCCCCGGCCCGGTTGAGGGCCTGGTCGAGGTTCTCGGTCGTGAGGATCCCGTTGGTGACCACGACGCCGGTGTCGAGCGCGATGCGGGCGAGTCCGGCGGCGCTCTGGGTGGCGATCACCTCGAAGTGGAAGGTCTCGCCCCGGATGACCGCCCCGAGACCGACGATGGCATCGACCCGGCCGGATACGGCAAGTGCCTTGGCAACCTGGGGGATCTCCCAGGCTCCGGGCACCCAGATCGTGGTGATGTCGTCGGGGGCCACCCCGCGTCGGATCAACGCATCGCGGGCGCCTCGCTCGAGACGCTCGACGATCACCTCGTTGAAGTGGCTGCAGACCAGACCGATCCGGTGACCGGCGTGGTCGATCGTTGGCGGGGTGGCGTTCATGAGACGGGGAGCTCCGGGATGGTGTGGTCGTCGGGGGATGTCGGGGGTTGCCGGCTCGGCACCGCGTCGTTGCGGTCGTCGGGGCCGTGGTGACCGAGGCGGGCCTGCTTGGTCTCGACGTAACGGCGGGCCTCGGTGCCGATCGCGACGTGCAGCGGTACGCGCTCGGTGATCGTCAGGCCGTAGCCGCCGAGGCCGCCGTACTTGGCCGGGTTGTTGGTGAGGAGCCGGAGCCGCCGCACACCGAGATCGACCAGGATCTGGGCGCCGACCCCGTACTCGCGACTGTCGACCGGCAATCCCAGTTCGAGGTTGGCATCCACGGTGTCGAGGCCCTGATCCTGCAGTTCGTAGGCCCGGAGCTTGTGACTGATGCCGATTCCCCGCCCTTCGTGCCCTCGCAGGTACACCACCACGCCGTGGCCGAGTTCGGCGACCCGGCGCATGGATTCGCGCAGTTGAGGGCCGCAGTCACACTTCAGGCTGCCGAACACGTCGCCGGTGAGGCACTCGCTGTGGACCCGGACCAGGGCCGGGGTGACGGGGTCGATCTCGCCCATCGTGAACGCGAGGTGGGTCTCTCCGTCGACCAGGCTCAGGAACGAGTGGCACTGGAAGTCTCCCCACTCGGTCGGAATCCGGGCCGAAGCGGTCCGCTCGACCAGGTGCTCGCTCTGCCGGCGATGACGGATCAGGTCGGTGATCGAGATCAGCGGCAAACCGTGTTGGTCGGCGAAGGTCCGCAGATCGGGGCCTCGTCGCATGGTGCCGTCGTCGTTGACGATCTCGCAGAGCGCGCCGGCCGGTGCTCGTCCGGCCAGTCGGGCGAGGTCGACTGCGGCCTCGGTGTGGCCGGCCCTCTTCAAGACGCCGCCGGGCCGGGCCCGAAGCGGGAAGACGTGGCCCGGGCGGTTGAAGGCCTCCGGCCCCGTGCGGCCATCGGCGAGGGCCCGGAGCGTGGCCGCACGGTCGGCGGCCGAGATCCCGGTGGTGGTCCCCTCGGCGAGGTCGACCGACACCGTGAAGGCGGTGCCGTGGGTGTCGCTGTTGGAGGTGGCCGGCACCATCAGTGCGAGCGCCAGGTCGTCGCAACGTTCGCCGGTGAGCCCGACGCAGATCAGCCCGGAGGTGTGGCGAACGAAGAACGCGATCGACTCCGGCGTTGCCGCATCGGCGGCCATGATGAGGTCGCCCTCGTTCTCCCGGTCCTCGTCATCGGCGACGACGACGATGCCTCCGGCGGAGATGGTGTCGATCGCCATCTGGACGGCGTCGAATCGAACGCTCATGGTGTTGCTCCTGGTGCGGTGTCGGGAGAGCGGTTTGCTGCGGGATCGTCGCCGACAGGGCCGAGATGAGGCCGGAGCAACTGCTCGACGTACTTGGCAATGGCGTCGACCTCGATGTTGACCTCGTCGCCGGGGCGTCGGCGGCCGAGCGTCGTGACCGACGCCGTGTGCGGGATGATCGCCACGGTGAAACCATCGTCGGTCGGCTCGACCACGGTCAGGCTCACGCCATCGACGGTGATCGACCCTTTCTCGACCACGTAGCGCCGAAGGGGCGCCGGGATGGCGATGCGGAGGTCGGGCACCGGATCGACGATGTGACCGACGCCGTCGACATGTCCCTGGACGAGGTGGCCACCCAGGCGATCGCCGGCCCGCACCGCACGCTCGAGGTTGACCGGGTCGCCGGGCCCGAGGCCGGAGAAACCCGTGCGGCGAACTGTCTCGTCGGAGACGTCGGCCTCCCACCAGTCGGGTCCGAGCGCCACCACGGTCAGGCAACATCCGTTGACGGCGATCGAGTCGCCGATCGCCGCGTCCTCGATCACCTGCGTTGCCGTGATTCTGACCGTTCCCCCTTCGAACCGGTCGATCGTGCCGAGTTCTTCGACGATTCCGGTGAACATCAGTGGTCTCCTTCGTTGTCGGAGCGAAGTGGGACCCCGAGGGGGGCCAGTTCGATTCGCAGGTCGACGCCGACGCGTTCGGCCCCGACGAAACGCCCTCGCCACAGGTCGGCCATCGTCGGTGCGCTGGCGCCGGCCAGCATGGGGAGGGCGTCGCGACCGCCGAAGAGGGCCGGGGCCAGATAGACGATCCAACGATCGATCAGCCCGGCGTCGTGGAACGAACGGATGACGCTGGGGCCACCCTCGAGCATGAGCTGGACCACACCCCGCCCTCCGAGTTCGTCCAGGAGTTCGTCGATCGGGCCGACCCATTCCACACAGGGATGGACGCGGGCTCCGGGCGGGGCGTTGCCGAGCACCACCCGAAGCGGATCGCGCCCTTCGACGTGGCGGACGGTCAGGGCCGGATCGTCGGTCCGAACGGTTGCGGCGCCGATGAGGATCGCATCGCTCTCGGCCCGGATCCGGTGGACGTCGCGCCGCGCCTCGGGACCGGTGATCCACTGCGACGTGCCGTCGGGCGCTCCGGTCGCCCCGTCGAGGGTCGCCGCGATCTTGGCGACCACGAACGGGCGACCGGTCCGGCGATGATGCAGGTAGGGCCGGAGCTGATCGGTCACCGCCGCGACCGAGATCCCCTCGATCACCTCGAGGCCGGCGGTGCGAAGCGCGGCGATTCCTCGACCCGAGACCCGGTCGTCGGGGTCCTGGACGCCGACGACCACCCGGGCGATACCGGCCGCGACGATCGCGTCGGTGCACGGCGGCGTGCGGCCGTGGTGGGAACAGGGCTCGAGCGTCACGACGAGGGTGGCACCGCGAGCGTTCGCTCCGGCCGCATCGATCGCCACGATCTCGGCATGACGCCCACCGGGTGCTTCGGTGGCCCCGAGCGAGAGCACCTCGCCGGTCGCCGACATCAAGGCGGCGCCCACCCACGGATTGGGGCTGGTGCTGCGACGCACCGAGGCTGCAGCCGCGATCGCCTCGCCCATCACTCGTTCGAACCGGTCGGCCGAGGTCGTCGGCCCGGGACGCTCCCCGACCCCGGACGCATCGTCGGAGGGTGGTGGGTGAGGCGATCGGACGATGTTGGGTCGGGCGGTGGAGGGTTGGTCGGTCATCGGATCGTTCCGGGCTGGCGCGGGGGAACGACGACGACACGACACCCGACGCGCCGGCGCGCATCGGGAGTCGTCACATCATCCTGCTCCCATCCGGACTCTCACCGTCGGCCCCGGAATTGCACCGGGTCGGCCGATCACCAAAGGCGAAGGGCTCGCGGGCTCTCACCGCCGGTCGGGACTTCCACCCAACCCCGCAGGTTCATCGAATTGTGTGGTGTTGCTCGGTTCTCGGTACGACGGTCTCCGTATGAGGCCGTCGAGGACGACCTTAACGAGCGCCCGCGACGGTTGGGAAATCGCCGGCTACCGATCAGGTCGGGTCGGGGTTCATCTCCCAATGCTCGGGTGAGCGCCACAACGCCGACAGGATGAGCTCGCGGATCGCGAGCAGTTCCTTCGGAATTCGGTCGTTGAGACGGATGAACAACTCGTCGTGGGCGAGGATCTCCTTGTCCCAGTCCTCGCGGTCGAGTGACATCGCCTGTCGGAAGTCGGCCTCGGAGAAGTCCTCGAGTCCCTTCCAGTTCAGGTCTTGGTAGCGCGGCATCCAGCCGATGGGGCTCTCGAGCGCGTAGGCCTTGCCCTGGGACCGCTCGACGATCCACTGCAGCACCCGCATGTTCTCACCGAAACCGGGCCAGGCGAAGCCGCCGTCTTCGTTGCGACGGAACCAGTTGACTCCGAAGATGCGGGGTGGGTTGTGGATCATGCGGCCGAACGACAGCCAGTGGTTGAAATAGTCGCCCATGTGGTAGCCGGCGAAGGGGAGCATGGCGAAGGGGTCGCGGCGTACGACGCCCTGCTGGCCGAACGCAGCGGCCGTGGTCTCGGACCCCATCGTTGCGGCCAGGTAGACGCCGTGGGCCCAGTTGAACGACTGGTGGACCAGGGGCAGGGTGTCGGAGCGTCGACCGCCGAAGATGAAGGCCGAGATCGGGACGCCCTTGGGGTCATCCCACGCCGGGTCGACGACCGGGTTCTGCGCCGCAGGTGCGGTGAACCGCGAATTCGGATGGGCGGCCTTGGCCTCGGACTCGGGTGTCCAGTCGTTGCCCTGCCAGTCGATGGCATGGGCCGGCGGGTCACCGTCCATGCCTTCCCACCAGACGTCACCGTCGTCGGTCAGGGCGACGTTGGTGAAGATCGTGTTGGACTCGACGGTGGTCATGGCACTGGGATTGGTGACCCGGGACGTACCGGGGGCCACCCCGAAGTAGCCGGCCTCGGGATTGATGGCGTAGAGCTTGCCGTCGGAGCCGGGCTTGATCCAGGCGATGTCGTCGCCGACCGTCTCGATCTTCCAACCCTCGGCGGCGAAGGCCTCGGGTGGTTCGAGCATGGCGAAGTTCGTCTTCCCGCAGGCGCTGGGAAAGGCCGCGGCGACGTAGGTCTTCTGGCCGTTGGGTTCGGTGACGCCCATGATCAGCATGTGCTCGGCCAGCCAGCCGTCGTCTCGGCCCATCGTCGACGCGATCCGCAGGGCCAGACACTTCTTGCCCAGCAGGGCGTTGCCGCCGTATCCGCTGCCGTACGACCAGATCGATCGCTCCTCGGGGAAGTGAACGATGTACTTGACGTCGGGGTTGCAGGGCCAGGGCACGTCGGTGTCCCCCGGTTCGAGGGGGGCACCGACGGTGTGCATACACGGCACGAACTCGCCATCGGACCCCAGGACGTCGAGGGCCCCAGAACCCATCCGGGTCATCAGTTTCATGTTGACCGCGACGTATGCCGAGTCGGTGATCTCGACGCCGATCTGGGAGATCGGGGATCCGAGCGGGCCCATGCTGAAGGGGATCACGTACATCGTGCGACCCTTCATCGAGCCCGAGAACAGGCCATCCAGGATGCCCTTCATCTCGGTCGGGTCCATCCAGTTGTTGGTCGGTCCGGCTCCCTGCGCCGTGCGGCTGCAGATGAACGTACGGTCCTCGACCCGGGCGACGTCGCTGGGATCGGATCGGGCGAGGAAACTACCCGGACGGAGCGTTTCGTCGAGCTTGATGAAGGTTCCGGCTTCCACGAGTTCCTGGGTCAGCCGCTGGAATTCCTCGTCGCTGCCGTCACACCAGTGGACGTCCTCGGGTTGGCAGAGCTCCACCATTTCGGCGACCCAGGATCGGAGCTTCTCATGTTGCAGATGCGATGGGCTGTTCATACCGAGACCGTAATCCAATCGGCGACCGCGAACGAAGGGGAGAACGTCCTGACCGATTGCGATCCGAGGTCGATCGGGGGTCGCGTGCCCGCCGCACGTGATCAGCCGGCAACGACCCGGAACGTGTGGGTCGCCGTCACCGTGCTGCCGTCCTCGGCGAACGCGGTCGCCGTGATGGTGAAGTCCTGGCCGGCAACATCGGGATTGGTCGGTTCGACATAGATCGGGTTGTCGTCGTTCACGATCTCGAGTTCCAGGGGCCCGGGGAGGAACCCCGGGAGTTCCCAGTTGCCCGAGACGACGTCGTCGGTGGCGATGGTGCACGCAAGCCGCTCGCCGACCGGAACCGACGAGGGGCACTCGATCGCGATGCTCGGAATGATCGACGATTCGCCGGTGCCGGCTCGGGTGATGCCGATCACGGCCATCGCCACCACGACGACGGCGACGAGTGGTCCGAGCATCCATTCCCAGCGCGGCTCGGTGCGGGACGCGAATCGACCCCGGGTTGGGGCAGGCGCGAACGACTCGTCATCGCCCCTGTGGCCCGAGATCGGGCGTTCGGTCGCCATGGGCGCTGCCTCCTGTCGCTTCGACGCTAGCAAGACCTTGCCGGACCGGGGGTGGACCCATGCCCGGCGGCTCGGAACACCTCCATGTCGAACGGCCCGTCCGTTGCCTCGTCTCACGAAATCGACTCGTACGCCCTGGTCGTCGAGGATCACCGACGCAGAGACGCCGAGTCACTACTCTTCGGGGTGGAGTTTCAATCGTCGTCGATCCACAGTTCACTGTGCGTGTCGAGCGTGCGACGCCCAGCAGTGGGTTCGGCCAACGAGGTCGGACCGAACAACCCGTGGGTAGTGGAGGAAGACAACATGAAGACGGAAGCCGCGGTTCGCTGCAAGCTCGGTCGATCGGGGGCAGCCATCGCCTTGGCACTCACCGGAGCTGCCGCCCTGGCGGTCTCGCCGGCCGGCGCCGAGGGGCTCCTGCAGATTCCGGTCTCCAACGTCGTGACCGGTGCCGAGGGCACCGAGGTCCTCGTCGCTTCGGCGGCGGTTCCCGCCACCTTCGTGGGACTCGACTGTGAGGTCTTCGCCGATGTCCGCAACCAGGAATCGGTCCACCCCGGGAACGATCTGATCATCGTGACGGGTGGCCGGCGAGCGGTGATCGCCGAGTTCGAGAGCGACCCCGGTCAGGTCACCACCGACAGCGAGTCCGTCGTCATGACCGAGACGGTCGAGGTCTACGTGCGGTTCGGCCCCGACGGCATCTCGAGCGGCGGCTTCAGCGTGTCGGTCGACTGCCGGCCGGCACCCACCACCACCGTGGCCCCGACCACCGTGGCCCCGACCACGGTCGCCCCCACCACGGTCGCCCCCTCGACCACCAGCGTCGACGTCGGTCCCTCCACGCTGCCGCCCTCGACCTCGGCACCGACCACCGTTCCCGAGCCGGCCGGTCCGGTCGTGACCGGGCCGTCGACCACGATCGTCTCGGTCGATTCCCTCGTCATCCCGGCCGCCCCCCAGCAGACCTCCACCACCGCCGCACCCGCGGCTCCGGGTGGTTCGTTGCCGGTCACGGGCGGGAACGCCCGCACGCTCGGTCTGGTCGGTGGGTTCCTCCTCGCTGCCGGGCTGGTCCTTCGTCAGCGGGCCGGCGCAGCTCGGACCGCTCCGACCACCGACTGACGGTCCGGGCCCATCCGGGCCATGATGCATCGCGTGAGAATCGTTGGGGGGACCATCGTCGACGGAGGCCGATCGGCCCCCGGTGACCTGGTTGTCGACGGCGACCGGATCGTCGCCCGCCGGTCGCGAACGACCGACGCCGACGGCGCCGATCCGGGGTCCGACGCCCGGTGGTTCGACGCGACCGGGCTGACGGTGGCACCGGGGTTCGTCGATCTGCAGATCAACGGCGGGTATGGATTCGACCTCCTCGGCGACCCCGGTTCGATGTGGGCCCTCGCCGAACGCCTTCCCGAGCACGGCGTCACCGCCTTCCTTCCCACCATCATCACCTCGCCTCGACCGACCACCGACGCGGCGATGGCGGCCTGGAACGACCGGCCCGCTTCGTGGATCGGCGCCGAGCCGCTCGGACTCCACTTCGAGGGCCCGATGCTGAGCCTCGCCCGCAAGGGGGCCCACCCGGCCGGTCGGCTGCTCCCGCCGTCGAGGTCGGTGATCGAGGGCTGGACCCCCGAGCGGGGGGTACGGCTCGTGACCCTGGCCCCCGAGCTCCCCGGGGCCATGGAGATCATCGCCGAGCTGGTGCGCCGCGGCGTCACGGTGAGCTGCGGCCACACCGCAGCCGACGCCGACGACGCCCGCCGGGCCGCGGCGGCCGGGGCGCGCATGGTCACGCATCTCTTCAATGCCATGGACCCGCTCACCCACCGGTCACCACCCCTGCTGGCGCACGCCCTGGCCGAGCCCGATCTCGTCGCGGGCATCATCGTCGACGGGGTGCACGTCGATCCGGCCGTGGTGAAGTTGGCCTGGAAGGCCAAGGGTCCGAACGGCCTCGTGCTGGTGACCGACGCCGTGGCGCCCATGGGGCGGCCCCCGGGTTCGTTCGATCTCGGGCGGCGTGTGATCGTGGCCGACGGAATGAGCGTTCGCCAACCCGATGGCACGCTGGCCGGCAGCCTGCTCACGATGGACCAGGCCGTGCGCAACACGGTTCGTTTCACCGGCTGCGCGCCGGCCGACGCCATCACGGCGGCGACCGCCACGCCGGCCGACCTGATCGGTGCCGTCGATCGGGGGCGCCTCGATGTCGGGTCGATCGCCGACATCGTCGTGCTCGACGACCGGCTCGGTGTGGTCGCCACGTTCTGTGCCGGGCGCCCGTCGTTCGTCTCGGCCGAGGGCCGCCGTCGACGCTCGGCCGAGTGGGCTCGGGCAGCCACCGAGGGGGTCTGATGGAGGTCGTCATCGTCGATTCACCCCGGGCCGCCGCCCTGGTCGCCACCGATGCGGTGGCCTCGCTCTTGGCCGACCGGCCCGAAGCGGTGTTGGGCCTCGCCACGGGGAGCTCACCACTCCCGACCTACCGGGAGCTGGTTGCCCGCCACGAGGCCGGCGAGCTGAGCTTCGCCGGTGCCATCGCCTTCCTGCTCGATGAATACGTCGGACTCGATCCCGACCATCCGCAGACCTATCGGCGATCGATCGAGCGCGACTTCACCTCGCTCGTCGATCTGCCCGCCGGCGCCATCCACGGGCCAGACGGCTCGTCGTCATCGGTCGCCAACGCCGGCGCCCGCTACGAAGCGCAGATCCGTGACGCCGGGGGAATCGATCTGCAGATCCTCGGCATCGGCGGCGACGGTCACATCGGTTTCAACGAACCGTCGTCGTCGCTGGCCTCGCGTACCCGGATCAAGACGCTCACCCGCAGCACCCGGGCCGCCAACGCCCGGTTCTTCGGAGGTGACGTCGATTCGGTTCCCCGCCATGTGCTGACCCAGGGCATCGGCACGATCCTCGATGCCCGTCATCTGGTGTTGATCGCCACCGGCGCTCACAAGGCGGCTCCGGTCGCCCGTGCCGTCGAGGGCCCCATCACCGCCATGGTCCCGGCGTCCGCACTCCAGTTGCATCCGCACGTGACCGTGATCGTCGACGAGGCCGCGGCCGCGGCGCTCACCTACGCCGATTACTACCGCGAGACGTTGGCCAACAAGCCCGACTGGCAGCGTCACTGACCCGAGGTGCCGGGCGCCACCGGCGATGGGGCTCCGGGCTCGCCGTGTGCCCCGACCCTCCTGGAGGTGGCAGACTCGCCCGGTGTCGGTCGGAGAGCCCTTTCGTGACGACGTGGTCGACGGAATCGGAATCCGGTCGACTGGGGACCCGGAGGCTCCGACCATCCTGTTCCTGCACGGCCTCGGTGGTAGCCGGACCGCGTGGGACACCGTCATGGCGTCGCTGGCCGACCGAGCCCACTGCGTGGCGTGGGACATGCCCGGATACGGCGTGTCCCGACCGCTCGTCCCACTCACCTTCGGCGGGATCGCCGAGGCGGCTCGTCGGGTGCTCGATGGGCTCGGCGTCGGCCGGGCCCATGTGGTGGGGCTGTCGTTCGGCGGTCAGCAGGCGCAGCATCTTGCCCTGGCCCACCCGGGACGGATCGATCGGTTGGTACTGGCCGACACCAGCGCCGTGTTCGGGGCCGACGGCACCGACGTCGGCGAGTGGAAGGCACGCCGACTCGATCCGCTCGATCGAGGGGTCACGCCGGCCGAGATGGCGGCTTCGGTCGTCCGGGCGATCACGGCCCCCGGGTTCGGTGGGCCCGAGTTCGACCGGGCGGTGGCGGCGTTCTCCCGGATTTCGTCGGACGGGCTCCGGGCCACCGTCGATTGCCTCCCGACCCACGACACCCGCTCGCAGCTCGCTCGGATCGAGGCACCGACCCTCGTGATCGTCGGTGAGCTCGACGAGGAGACCCCGCGCTCGTACGCCGAGGCCTTGGTCCGGGCCATTCCCGGTTCGCACCTCGTCGTGATCGAGGGCGTCGGCCATCTCACCCCGAGCGAGGCGCCCGCCCAATTCGCTCGCCACGTCGCCGAACACCTCTTCGGCTGATCGGCAGCGACACGAGCCGGTGGTCCGAGGCCGGGGCGAACCCGCTCGCCCCACGGCCGGTTCCGCGAATGCCGATGCAGCGGGGATCAGTGGAACGGTAGATAGGTGGCGAGCTCCCACGGGGTGACGGCGTCGACCCACTCCTGCCAATCCGGGGTGGCGGCGACGTAGCTCGCCCACTCGTGGCGCTTGACCCCGACGAAGTTCGCAACGAGGTCCGGGCCGAGGGCCTCGGTCAGGGCCCGGTCGGCGACGAGGGCGTCGAGCCCGGCCGACAGATTCGCCGGCACGCACCGCTCGGTGTTGAACGTCTCGAAACCGTCGCCGGTCTCGTACGGCGGGCAATCGAGACCGCCGAGCACACCGATTCTGGCCGCCTGGAGGATGGCCGCCGTTGCGATGTAGGGATTGGTCGTGCCGCCGCCGGTGCGCTGCTCGATCCGGGTGGACCGGCCGCGATGTGGTGGGATCCGTACCGCGGCGACGCGGTGGTCGTATCCCCAGTTGGCGCGATACCCGGCGAGGGCCCCCGGCCGGAGTCGCTTGTAGGAATTGACCGTCGGGGCCAGCAGCGCCGACAGACCCTCGTGATGGGCCAGGAGCCCGGCCACGCACTGTCGGGCGAGCGGGGTCAGCCCGTCGTCGGTCGACGGATCGGCAAAGGCATTGTTGCCGTCGGCATCGGCCAATGAGAGGTTGACGTGGACACCCGATCCGCTCTTCTCGGTGATCGGCTTGTCGAGGAACGTGAGCCGCAGGCCGTGGCGGAGGGCCGTTTCGCGGGCGAGCTCCTTGAAGAGGAAGATGTTGTCGACGGCTTCCAGAGCGTCGCCGTATTCGAGCGTCAGTTCGAACTGGGGGAAGTCGAATTCGGAGTTGAAGCTCTCGACCGGGATCCGACTGGTCTCGGCCGCGCTCATGATCTCGTCGATCAGGCCGGTCGGATCGGTGAAGGGGCCGGTGCCGTAGACGAAGGCCGACGGCGTCTCGAACGGGCGCCAGCCGCCGTCGCCGTCGGGTTCCATCAGGTACGCCTCGAGCTCGATTCCGACATTCGGGCTGTAGCCCAGGTGCTTCCAGTCCGAGATGGCCTTCTTCAGCGCGGACCGGGCGGCCACCGGATAGAGCGCGCCGTTCTTGGTGATGTCGGTGACGATCACGCCGGTGCCGGGTTCCCAGCCGGGC
Source organism: uncultured Acidimicrobiales bacterium (assembly GCA_963700755.1). Taxonomy (GTDB): domain Bacteria; phylum Actinomycetota; class Acidimicrobiia; order Acidimicrobiales; family SZUA-35; genus JBBQUN01. The sequence goes on along the minus strand of CAVOYW010000006.1, from coordinate 765,174 downwards.
CGGGCATCGGCCAGATCGAAGGTGGCGTCGACATCGGGAAACCCGGTCGGGTCCATCCCGACCTCGACGTCGTACATCTCGCGGTCGTAGCCGAGCAGATAGACCCCGACGCAGAACGCCGTGCCGTGATCGGCCACTCGGGCCGGGAGGTACTTGCCTCTGGCCAATCCGAGGTGGTCGGCCCACAGCACTCGGTAGCGGGAGAATTCGGTCATGGCGTGATCCTTCGGCGAGATCGGGTGGACGGGTCGGGGGGTGGGGCGAGCGACGGGTGGAGATGACCGTCGGCGACGACGGTGATGGACCCGTCGGGCCCGTCGAGGACGACGGTGCACGACCGCATCGGCAGATCGAAGTGGCCTCGACAGAAGCGGCCGGCCACCTCGTTGGCGCCGGTGCTGTAGAGGAAGTTGCCGGCGAAGGCCCGGGCCTCGGTGCCGTTGATCTGGCTCTTGTCGAACAGCGGCAGGGTGTCCCAGCGGGCGTGGGGGTTCATGCCCCAGCCGACATGGCTCGTTGCGAAGGCGTCGGCCTCGTCGAACGAGCCGAGGTAGGAGGCGAACAGTTGGGCCTCGAACCGGGCCGTGCCGTCGACGGGTTCGATCGACGTGATGTAGTCGTCGACGATGGTGAGGCGGATCGGTGAGCGCACGTAGTCGGTGAAGGTGAGGTTGACATCGCCCGGTGACAACACGAGCGTGCCGTGGACCGATCCCGCGGCCGGGAACGCCAGCACCAGACCACCGGGCCAATGGGCGATGTCGCCGGGAGTGGTGGTGAACCCGGCCGATCCGGCGCGAACGGCACCGTCGAGCCCGACGGTGAGATCGGACCCGGCCTCGGAGGTCACCCGCATCGTGGTTGCCGATTCGAGCAGGCTCTTGCCAACGGCGACGCGCTCGGCCAGTGCCGGGTCGTGGGGCATGCGCTCGAAGTTCTCGGGATGCTCGTTCGAGATCATCAACACGCGTGCCCCGCCGGCAAGGATCCGGCCCAGTTCGGGCGCATGGAGCAGTCCCTCGACGGTGCAGTCGACGACGAAGTCGGCCGTCGCCAGGGCGGCGATGGCCGAGCGGTGGCCGGCGATGGCCTGCGATGCGCCGGTGCTGCGAATCGGGACCGGTCCGGGGTTGGCCGGCGTCGGCATGACGAGTTGGGTTGTCGCCGCGCCCGAGCGGCCGAGGGCCAGGCGTGCGGTCTCGACCAGTTCGGGGCGGCTCCGAGTCTCGCTGAGCAGGACCGCGGTTTCACCGCCATGGAGCCCGCACGCCTCGAACTGCTGCCCGAAACGCTCGATCCAGTCCCATTCGGTCAGGGCCATGACCGCACCGTCAGCCCCGGGTGGATTCGGGATCGAGGTCGCTCTGCGACGCACCGGCATGGCCGGGACCGGGTGTGTCGGCACCGAGGATGCCGTGTCGACCGATCCGGTCGAGGCAGACCTCGACGCTCCAGGGCAGCATCGTTGCGCCACACCGGGCGTCGCGGAAATAGCGCTCGAGCGGGAGGGGGCGGAGCAGGCTTCGACCACCGCAGGCTCGAATGGCCTTCGATGCGATCTCGGGGGCGCCCTCCATGGTGGTGACCATGGCGGTCCAGGCTCGGTGGACCTGTTCGTCGGTGGGTTTCGGCCCGGCCTCTTCGAGCACCCGATAGGTGAGCGCCTGGGCTTGCTGGTGCATCAGGTTCATCTCGGCCCACAGAGCCTGCTTCTGCGGATGCTCGGCCCGTGTCTGTCCGGTGGTGCCGCCGCGCAGGTAGTCGCGGGTGAAGTCGAGGACGCCGCGCATGAGACCGAGGTAGGCGAACGACAGCGTCATGTAGAAGTACGGGAACTCGACCGCCATCTGGTCGAACAAACCGGGTGGGATCCACTCGTTGTCGTCGGGGACGAACACGTTCTCGAACACGAGGGTCCTGGAGATCGTCCCCCGCATGCCGAGTGGGTCCCAGTCGCCGGTGATCGTGACGCCGTCGGCGTTGGCCGGTACACCCATGAACCGAACCCGCTCGTCGCCCGGCACCATGGCGATGATGTTGTGGATGCCGGCGGCTTCGGACAGCGAAGCGAAGATCTTGCGCCCGTTGACCCGGTAGCCGCCCTCGACCGGTGTCGCCGTGGTGGCGATACCGGTGGTGGCGCCGGTGCTGATTCCCTCGGAGAACGGCTGGGCGTGGATCGTGTGGTGGTCGCAGATGTCGGCGAACATCGCTGTCCGCTTCTTGTCGAGTGCGATCCGGTCGTCGTCGGCCAGATCGAGGGCATCGGCGATCGGACCCGTCAGCAGGCAGGTCGCCGTGTGCATGTTGAACGTCAGCGCCGTCGACCCGCAGTGGCGCCCGAGTTCTTCTGACACGAGGGCGTAGGTGGCGAAGTCGGCGCCGAGGCCGCCGAAGCGCTCCGGGATGCACAGCGTCAGGAAGCCGGCGTCGGCGAGATCTTCGAAGTTCTCGTAGGGAAACGAGGCCTCGCGGTCGTAGCGCTCCGCCCGTGCGGCAAATGCCGGGCCGAGCGCGGCCATGGCGGCGACGAGTTCGTCCTGCCGGTCGGTCTTGATCATGGCACCCCCGGTGATCGGCCTGAGTGGGCCAAGGTAGCAGACACCGGTCGATCGTTTGGAGTCAAACGGTGAGGCCTCAGGCGGTCGAACCGAGCTGGGCGACGTGCTCCATCATCCGGCGGCAGAGATCGGGTACGTCCTCGAGCCGGTCGGTGTGCTGCGACGGCTTCATGCAGAAGGTCGTGAAGCCTCGCTCGAACTGCTCGCCGAATCCGGCCATGGCGGTATCGAGATCGGCCACGTCGTCTCGACCCGAGAACACGGCGCGGGTGCCACCCACCATCTCGAAGCCGTCGGGATCGCGACCAGCTGCTCGGAGGGCGTCGTGCAACGTCGAGAGGTCGTCGTCGGTCGGTGTGCCGAACGGATGGAAGCCCGAGCCGTGACGAACGAGCCGCTCGAGCAGTCGTGGATGCAGGGTCTGGCCGCCGAACCACAGCGTGGGTCCGTCGGGCCGTGAGGCCTTCGGTTCGCTGTAGACGTCGGTGAAGTCGAACCAGTGTCCGTGGTGGCTGGCCGGTGACGGTCCCCACAAGGCGTTCATCGCCTCGAGTTGTTCGTCGAGGATCCGGCCCCGCTGCGAGAACGGCACGCCCAGCGCGGCGTACTCCTCAGCGTGCCACGACACGGTGGGTTGCACGACCAGGCGTCCGCCGGCCAGTCGGTCGAGCGTGGCCAGATCCTTCGCCAGTGCGACCGGGTGGCGGAGCGGCGTGATGAGGGCACCGAGCACGATTCGCACCCAGTCGGTCGCATTGGCGATCGCCCCGGCCAGTACCGGCGTGCTGGGCCAGGCCATCGTCGGGTCCTGGTTGCCCGGAGCGGCGTACATCCGCGGGTTCGGCGGCAGGCCGTTGGCGTTGGCCGACGGTCCGAGTGCGATGTGTTCGCTCAGCATCACGGCGTCGAAGCCTGCGTCGTCGGCCATCGTGGCCAGCGTGACCAGACCCTCGAGGTCGTTCGGGTCGACCAGGGTGTGGTTCTCGGTCAGGATCATCAGCAGCCGGGGGCCACGGGGCGATGTGTTCATGCGGGGCCGAAGAGGGTCGTTGCGACGTCGACGGCGCTGCTGCCGCCGTCGACGTTGAGGACCGCACCGGTGACGTAGGACGATTCGGGCGACAGCAGCCAGCAAACCGTGGCGGCCACCTCGCGCGCCGACGCCGGCCGACCGAGCGGCACGTGTCGAGTCGCCTCGGAGTAGGCCTGTTCCCGGCTCGTCCCCCGTGCCCGACCGAGTTCGGTCATCTCGGCATCGGCCATCGGCGTACGGGTCCAGCCCGGGCACACCGAGTTGGCCCGCAATCCGCCGGATCCGTGATCGAGGGCGATGCAGTTGGTCATCATGATCATGGCGGCCTTCGACGAGCAGTAGGCGATCGACGACGGCGTGGCTCGGAGCCCGGCAACCGAGGCAACCGAGACGATCGATCCCCGATGGGGCGAGGCGAGCAGATGGGGGAGTGCGGCTTGCGCCATGATGGCGGCTCCGACGACGTTGGTCTGCAGAATCGAGGCGAACACACCCGGATCGAGATCGGGCAGGGCGGCAACGGCTCCCTGGCCTGCGTTCAGCACCAGTCCGTCGAGTCGACCGAACCGCTCGACCGTGGCGGCCACGGCCAGTCCGGCGCTGTCGGTGTCGGCGGTGTCACCGGCGAACGCCAGACCTCCGATGTCGGCCGCCACGATCTCGAGCGGTTCGCGTCGGCGTCCGGTCACGGTGACCCGCCAGCCGCGCTCGGCGAGCATCCGTGCCGTCGCCTCGCCGATCCCGCTCCCGCCCCCCGTGATCAGGGCCACCGGGCCGTCGGGGCGTTCGGGGCCATCGGGATCTCGCTGCTCGCTCACGCCGGCCATCCTGCCGGTTGCGGTGCCGATCGTCACCTTCTAGGGTCCTTCGTATACGAAACACCGATGATCGAGGCCGGAGGTGGCCATGCCGGGAGTGGCCAAACCGGGAGCGGTCATGCCGGGAGCGACCATGACGACGGCCGATCAGTGGGGGGTGCCGCTCGCCGGGGAGCCGTCGTCGTGCGAGGCGTGGGCTGCGGCCTACGACGACTACCTCGCCTTTCGGGGCGACCCGTTGGGGCGCCTCGGATCAGCCATCGATGCCGACCCCGGGTTCGTGCTCGGCCGGGTGTTCCGGATCGCGTCGCTGGTGCTCGCCGGCCTGCCCCTCGACCACGAGATCGTCGTCGGTGACCTCGCCGGGCTCGACGACCTCGGTGACCTCGGCGACCGCGAAGCCGGTCACATCGCCGCGGTCCGGATGCTGGCCGCGGGTGAGTTCACCGAGGCCGCCGCGCTCTGGGAGGTGGTCGTCGACCGACGGCCCCGTGATCTCGCCGCCATCCGGTTCGCCCACGACGTCTATCTGCACACCGGCAACGATCGAGCCCGCCTGGTGTCGAGCCTTCGCGCCGCAACGAGCTTCGAACCTCACGAGTCGGCCCATGGGCACGTGCTCGGACAGTTGGCCTTCGCCTACGAAGAGGTCGGCCGCCACGACGAAGCGCTCGAGGCGGCCCACCGGGCTCTGACCATCAACGCCGACGACCTCTGGGCCCGCCACGCAGCCGCTCACGTCTACGAGATGCAGGGCCGATCCGAGCCCCTCTACGAGCTTCTCGAGCCGGGCGGCTCCTGGGTCGACCACGATCTCCTGGCGGCCCATCTGTGGTGGCACCGTGGCATCCGACTGGTCGCCGATCGGCGTTTCGACGATGCCCTCGGTGTTGCCGACAGCCTGCCGATCGACCCGGCTCGGGCGTTCACCCTGGCCGACGTGACCTCGCTGTTGGTTCGCATCGAGGTCGGTGGAGCCGACGTCGGAGATCGCTGGGCATCCGTTGTCGAGGCCTGGCGCGGGGTCGCCACCCGGCACACCTGTGGGTTCCTCGACCTGCACGCAGCACTGGCCGCTCGGACCGATCCGAGCTTCGCCGAAGGGTGGCGAGATACCCAGCGCTCCGCCCATCGCCCTCCCCGGTCCGAGAACGATCGGCTCTTCGTCGAGGTCGTCGAACCGTTGACCGACGCCCTGGCCCTCCTCGACGGGTCGCACCACGACGAGGGCGTTGCGACGCTCATGGCCCTGTCGCCCCGGCTGCACGAAGTCGGTGGGTCGTTGGCCCAGCGTCAGGTCATCGATCTCGTCGCCGGGACGACCGTCCTCGTCCTGCCCGACGAGACCCTGCCCGACGAGACCCTGCCATGACCCGGACCGTGCCGCCCCGCCCCGATCCGGCCGAGTCGACACTCGACCTGGCCGACCCCAGCCACTACGACCACGGCATCCCACATCCCCTGTTCGAGGCATTGCGGGCCCGACCGGGACTGGTCCGCAATCCCGACGGCCCCCACGGTCGTGGTTTCTGGTCGGTCGTCCGCCATGCCGACGTCGTGTCGGTCTCGCGCGACACCGACACCTACTCGTCCGAGGTGGGACACATCCAGATCTACGACATCGACGACGACGTGCGCGACGCCCGGGCATCGATGATCGACCTCGACCCTCCGATGCACACCCGGCTCCGACGACTCGTCAGCGCCGCCTTCACGCCGCGGCACGTCATGAGCTATCGCGACGCGGCGAAGGTCCGGATCGACCGATCGCTCGACCGCCTGATCGCCGACGGCGGCGGTGACTGGGTCGACGTGGTCGCGGCGCCCATCCCGATCGGGGTGATCTGCGACATCCTCGGCGTTCCCGAGGCCGACCACCGCCTCATGATCGAGATGTCGGACCACCTCGTCGAGGGCACGTCGGGTTCGACGCTCGACCCGAGTGCCTACGGCAACACCACGCCGCTGCGCGAACTGCCGTTCAACAGTCCGGCGGCCTTCGGCATCGACGACTACGCCCGGAAGGCGAGGGAGCGGGTGCTGGCCGAACCGGGTGACGACCTGTTGACCAAGCTGGCCTTCGCCGAGATCGACGGCGATCGACTGAGCGAAGTCGAATTCGCCCGGTTCTTCCAACTCATGATCTTCGCCGGCAACGAGACGACCCGATCGGCCATGGCGCACCTCGCGCTCCAGCACATCGAGTTCGGAGACGAGTTCGACCGACTCCAGCGGACGCTCGAGGACCCCGAACGTCGCGTCGACCGGGACGCCGCGCGGGAGGCCGCAGCCGACGAGATCGTTCGGTTCAGTTCGCCCATCCTCTCCTTCCGTCGGACCGCCACCCGAGACGCCGTGCTGTCGGGCACGCCGGTCAGGGCCGGCGACAAGGTGGTGATGTGGTACGCCGGTGCCAACTTCGACGAGTCGGTCTTCGACCGGCCTCGTCGACTCGACCTGTCGCGACCCAAGGTCCCCGCCAGTGTCGCCTTCGGCGGCGGCGGCGCCCATTTCTGTCTCGGAGCCTCCCTCGCCCGACTGGAACTCGCACTGCTGCTCGAGGGCATGCACGAGCGACGGCTCCGGGTCGAACCGGCCGGACCGGTCGGATACGTGCGCTCCAACTTCGTCAATGGTGTGGCCACGCTGCCGGTCGAGGTACGGCGGTGGTGAAGCCGCTCGCCGAGTGGCGAACACCATCCGCCGATCAACTCCGACCGAACCGAGGTACCGCCATGTGGCAACTCACCAACGAACAGATCGAACTGCAGGCACGAGCGGCCGAGCTGGCCGACCGGGTGATTGCACCCCGGGCAGCCGAGGTCGACCGCACGGAACGGTACCCCTGGGACAACGTCGCAGCCCTGCAGGCGGCCGGCTTCACCGGCATGTGCGTACCGCCCGATCTGGGTGGTCCGGGTCACTCCTTGCTCGACGCCGTCCTGGTCGTCGAGCAGATGGCCCGGGTGTGCGGTGTGACCGGTCGCATCGCGGTCGAGGCCAACATGGGCGCCATCTCGGCCATCATCGCCTACGGGACCGACGCCCAACGACGGATGGCGGCGTCGTACGTGCTGAGCGGCGACAAGCCGGCCATCTGCATCACCGAACCCGACGCGGGATCGGCCGCGTCGCAGATGACCACCCGGGCCGACCGGGTCGGCGACGGCTACGTGGTCAACGGCAGGAAACACTGGATCACCGGCGGTGGGGTGTCTCGCCTGCACCTGATCTTCGCAAGGGTCTTCGACGAGGACGGCATGGAGCTCGGTCTGGGCGGTTTCATCGCCATCCGCGACGAGACCAAGGGGCTCGTGATCGGTGAGCGCGAACCGACGATGGGCCTACGCGGCATTCCCGAGACCGAGGTGATCTTCGACGACATGGAAGTCGGAGCCGACATGGTGTTGCTACCCCCCTCGGGGTTCCGCCGCGGATTCGCCGATCTGATGAACGCCTACAACGCACAACGCGTCGGCGCCGGAACCGTGGCCCTGGGGATCGCCACCGGTGCCTACGAACAGGCGCTCGCGTTCACCAAGAAGCGGGAACAATTCGGTCGCCCCATCGCCGAGTTCCAGGGGCTGCAGTGGATGCTGGCCGACATGAGCACACGGCTCGAGGCCGCTCGCAGCCTGACCTATCGGGCGGCAGAGTCCCGAGGCCCCGACGGCAGCGAGTTCCCCGATCCCGCACTGGCCGCGCAGGCGAAGATCTTCACCGCCGAGAACGCGATCGACGTCGCCAACGATGCGCTCCAGTTGTTCGGCGCCGCGGGGTACTCGCGCAACAACCCGCTCGAGCGGATGTGTCGCGATGTGCGGATGTTCACCATCGGTGGCGGCACGGCTCAGATCCTGCGCACCGTCGTTGCCTCGCGGCTGCTCGACGCCCGACTGCCCCAGACCCGCCACGGCTATGTCTCCTGAACTGCGGTCGCCTGAACCGCGGTCTCCCGAAGCACGGCGACGTGACGCAGCCCGAGCGGGCGGGGCCGTGATCGATGTGGCGCCGCTCGACGCCGCCCGTCCGACGCTGGCCCACCAGGTCTACGACGCCATCGTCGAGGCTGTCCTCGAGCGTCGGATCGCCCCGGGTGATCGATTGGTGATGGACCAGCTGGCCGAGGCGTTCGCCGTGTCCCGCACCCCGGTTCGCGACGCCCTGCTCCGGCTCGAGTCCGAAGGCCTGGTCGAACCGACCGGCCGGCGGGGCTACGAGCTTCGCAGCGTCGGTGCCCGCGAGGTCGTCGAGCTCTACCAGGCCCGGGAGGCCATCGAAGGTCATTCGGTTCGGCTCCTGTGCGAGATGCCCGACCTCGATCGACGGGTCGCGCGGGATACGAGCCGCGATCGCCGCCGCCGCCGAGGACTCGGCCACGTCGGCTGCCTACGTGGCCAACCGTCGGGTGCATCGGGCGTTCGTCGAGCAGAGCGGAAACCGTCCGCTGCTGGCGGCCTTCGACTCGCTCTGGGGTGCCACGCTCGCGTTGTTCGCCTACAGCCAGAAGTTCCCCGCCGATGTCCAGGCCACCCTCGAGGCCGACCACCTCGACCTCGTCGAAGCCATCGCCACCGGCAACGCCGACCACGCGCAGGCTGCGATCGTCGATCACATCCGAGTCGGACTGGCCGAGCATCTGTCATGAACGGAACCCCCGTTACGCTCCCCGCGATGCGTGCTCTCGTCATCGTCCACGATCCCGGCTCGATGCCAACGATGGTCGGGGAGCGCCTTCGCCAGCACGGCTTCGATCTGGTCGAGTTGCCGATCGCCCCCTTCGACGATCCTCACAGCGACGTCCCGTTCCCGGACCCCACCGAGTTCGACCTCATCGTGCCCATGGGTGCGGTCTGGTCGGTCTACGACAACGAAACCATCGGATCCTGGATCGGTCGCGAACTCGACTTCCTCCGGGCGGCCGATGAGGCGGCGGTACCGGTGTTCGGCGTCTGTTTCGGGTTCCAGGCGCTCGCCAGCGCACTGGGTGGACGGACCCTTCCGGCGGAGACGCCGCAGGTGGGGTGGTTCCACGTCGAGTCCCACGTGCCCGACGCCATCGCCACCGGGCCGTGGATGGAATGGCACTACGACCGCAGCGAGCCACCGCCCGGTGCCGACGTGCTGGCGTCGGACGACACCTGTGTGCAGGCGTTCCGACTGCGCCGGAACCTCGGTGTGCAGTTCCACCCCGAGGTCGATCGAGCCCACGTCGAGGCCTGGCTCGACATGGGTGGGCACGGCGAGCTCGAGGCGGCCGGTCTCAGCGCGGCCACGCTCCTGGCCGAAACCGAGTCCAACGCGGCGCTGGCCCGTCCCAACACCTTCCGGCTCGTCGACTGGTTCCTGACCGACATCGCCGAACTCGAGACCCAGCTCGACCCCGTCGACGAACTCGACCCCGAAGGAATCGTGTCGTGAACACCCCGGACTTCGTGAACGCCCCAGACTTCGTGAACACTGCGGACAGGGTCGCCCGTCCCGTGATCGGGCTCCCCGGTCGTCGTCGCAAGGTCGGTTCGCTCGTCGGATTCCCCGACAACCTGGCCCACCTCGACGTCGACCTGTACTTCGCCGACTACACGCGGTCGGTGCTGGCCGCCGGAGGCATCCCCGTACACCTGCCGGTGGATGCCGATCCGAGGGCCTACCTCGAGATCGTCGACGGCATCGTCCTCTCGGGTGGCGCCGACGTCGAGCCCGAGCGCTACGGACAGCAGAACACCGCGAGCGACACCGAACCCGAACGAGACGAGTTCGAGTTCGCTCTGCTCGACGGTGCCGTGACCACCGGGGTTCCGGTGCTCGGCATTTGCCGCGGCCTTCAGATCCTCAACGTCTACACCGGTGGCACGTTGCACCAGAGCGTGCCCGAGCACGCCCGCTACGACCTCGCGACGGACGATCGGTGCCATCCCGTGGCCTTCGTTGCCGACTCCCGACTCGGCACCCTCTACGGATCAGACCTGATGGTCAATTCGTTGCACCATCAGACCGTGGACCGACTGGGGAACGGACTGACCATCACCGGCCGGGCCGACGACGGCACGGTCGAGGCCCTCGAAATGGTCGGGCACGATGTCGTCGCGGTGCAATGGCACCCCGAGATGCTCGACGGGATCGAGCCCGTCTGGAACTGGTTGATCGACCGGGCCCTCGCCCGCCGAGCCTGAAGGTCACTGCCCAGCAGGCGGCCCGTTCAGACCCAGCCCGAATCGGGGCGGTCGAACCAGACGTGCACCTGACCGGTTCCGACCGAGTTCTCGTAGTCGCTGAACATCCGGCCCGGCGCCCGGCAGTCGACGCCGCCGACGGCCGCGATCATGGTGAGGTAGTGCCCGAACCGTCCCTCGGGAGCGAAGGCCGCGTAATCGGGCATCGAGTCGATGATCGACCGGTGGTCGCCGGCCTGCATCCACTCGAGCCGCTGCTCGTCGGCGGCCCGAGCCTCGGGGGTGCGCAGGTGGATCGGATCCGACGCCTCGTGATCTCGCAGTTGACGCAGCGGCCAGAACCGGTGACTCATCCCGCCCGACGCAAGGACGACGACCCGACGATCGCTGCGCTCGACGGCCCGAGCGCAGTGCCCGGCCGAACAGCAGGAAATCGTCGGGCTCGCCGGTCTGCACGGTGGCGATGCCCATCCACCGCTCCGGACCCTGGAGATAGTGGGCCAGGTTGACCGTGGGGTAATGGATCGGCAGGTACTCGTCGTCGATCGCGGTGGCCCAGGAGCCGTCGGCGCAGACCTCGTCGGCGAAGGCCCGCGCCAGGTCGGGGTCGCCGGGCAGGTCGTAGGGCACCGACGCCATCCCCCTCGGTAGTTCTTCGGAGGTGTAGAACCCACGACGCCGATCGTGGGCGGCGACGAGCACCTCGACCGTCGAGGCCCAGTGGGTGTCGAGCACGACGATGGTGTCGGGACCCAGCTCGTCGAGCACCTCGGCCTTCAGCCGATGCAGCCCGGGTACGAGACTGATCTCGCTGCCCTCGTTGAGCTCGCGCCGGGTCTCGGGCGCCAACATGATCGTCGGCACGTGCGACACGAGTCCGACCCCGATGATTTCCCCCATGGTGCCCCACCTTCCCTTCGGAGCCCGGTGTCCGAGCGACCCGTCCCGATGACGTGATTGTGACCTGCGACACCGAATCGGTCGACAATCGTTTGGATCCAAACTACCATGCCGACCCATGCCGGGGGAAACCACATCGATCGACCTGACCTCACACGACACCTACGTCGACGGTGTCCCACACGACGAGTTCCGGCGGCTCCGAGCCGAGGCACCGGTGGCATGGATCGACGAAACCGACGGGTCGGGGTTCTGGGCGATCACCAAGTATCGCGACATCATCGACGTGAGCCGAGACGTCGCCACGTTCACCTCCACCCAGGGGATCCGACTCGAAGAGATGACGCCGGAGGAGACCGAGGCCCGGCGGACGATGATGGAACACGATCCGCCGTCGCACACCCGATTGCGTCGCCTGGTCAGCCGGGGCTTCACCCGCCAGCGGGTCGAGGCCTACGAGGACCAGATCCGGGAACTCGCATCCCAGGTCGCCGACGATGCCGTGGCCCTGGGGTCGTTCGATTTCGTCGACGCTGTTGCCAAGCAGCTGCCGATGCGGATGCTCGGTCGCCTGATGGGCACCCCCGACGCCGATGGGCCGATGCTCGTCGAACTGGGCGACGCCCTGCTCGGCAATTCCGACCCCGACTTCACCGACTTCGTGGTCGATCAGGCCGACACCGACGAATACCGGATGATGCCCTTCCGCTCGCCGGCCGGCTATGCCCTGTTCGACTATGCCCGCCAGCAGGCCGCGCTCCGGCGTACCGACCCCACCGAGGACCTCATCAGCCAGTTGCTCGCCACCACGACCGACGGCTCCCGGCTCACCGAGCACGAATTCAACAACTTCTTCGCCCTCCTCGTGGCGGCCGGGAACGACACCACCCGCTACACCATGGCCGGCAGTCTCAAGGCCTTGATGGATCGGCCACATCTGATCCCGCAATTGCAGAACGCGTCGACCGACGAATGGAATCTGGCCATCGACGAGTTGCTTCGCTGGACGACGGTGACCATGCACTTCCGGCGCACCGCCACACGGGACGTCGAGATGCGAGGCCGGAAGATCTCGGCCGGCGACAAGGTGGTGACGTACTTCATCTCGGGCAACTACGACGAAGACCAGTTCCGTGATCCCTACGAGCTCGATCTGCGTCGTTCGCCCAACGATCACATGGCCTTCGGGCGGGGTGGACCCCACCTGTGCCTCGGCGCCTGGCTGGCACGCATGGAACTGCGGGTGACCCTCCAGGAGTTCCTCGAGCGCATCGAATCGGTCGAACAGACCGGCGACGAGGCCCGGCTCCGATCCAACTTCATCGCCGGGATCAAGCGACTACCGGTGACCGTTGTCGCCCGCTGAGGGGTTCGCGGGAACATCGGAAGCAGTCGGCCCACCACTTGGATCGGCCACCGTGTCACCGACGCCGGTGACCCGGACGGTCGTGTCACAGACGTGTGAAGACTTGATTTTGTCTATTGTATTCAATTCGTCCGGCGTGCAGAGTGTCACACGGCGATGACCAACGGGAGAGAAACCATGACATCGAAACGTCTGCTGGCCATGCTGTGTGCACTGGCCATGCTCGCCACCGCCTGCGGTGGTAGTTCGAGCGACGAAGCCGACAGCGGCACCGACTCGGGCACCACGGGCGACACGTCGGCCGACGACTCCGGTACCGGGGATGACACCGGTGCCGGCGACGACTCCGACACGGGCGACGACACCGGTACCGACGGTGGCGGCGAGGCATCGGCCGCGGCACTCGACATCGACGCCGTGTTGGCGGCCGATCTCGACAACTGCGCCGAGGCGCCGACCGGAGAACCGATCAAGGTCGGTCTGGCCATGGACTTCAGCGAGGTGTCGGGTTTCGCCGACATTCCCGGGAGCGAGTCCGCGGTGTTCCTGGCCGAACTGATCAACTGCTCGGGCGGCTGTCAACGGCTCACCGATCGAGACCCAGGTCCAGGACATCCAGGGTGATCCCGATGTCACGGCCCGGGCCACCCAGGACCTCATCGATTTCGGGTCCCACTTCATGATCGGCCCGCCGTTCGCCGACTTCGGCAATCCGGTCCTCCAGGTCACCCAGGGCAAGATCCCGGTGTTCTTCGCCGCGTCGACCGAGCCGAGCCTGCCCAACGTTGGCGCCAACTCGTATCTGGTGAGCTTCGACGACACCCGGCAGGCCACCGCCGCCGCCGAATTCGCCCTCGACTCAGGGCTTCACCCGGGCGATCACCTTCTCGAGCCCCGGTCCCTACTTCGGCTACAACCCCGAGATCTTCACCGAGGTCTTCACCGCCGGCGGTGGCGAGGTCGTCATCGACCAGACCTACGTGCCGGTCGACGACCTCGACTTCTCGGCGCAGGTCAACGCCGTCGCCGGCGTCGCCGACGGCGACCGAGGTGATCTACTCGGCGATGCTCGCCTTCCAGATGACGGCGCTGCGAGGTCAGCTCGAAGGACAGGGCCTCGACGGCCTCACCTACATGGGAACCGATGCGTTCGAGGCCACCGGCGGGTTGGTCGAGGCCGACAACGAAGGCATCATCCACACCACCCATGCCTTCGTCGAGCCCGGTGGCCGGATCGATCTCCTGCTGAAGTCCTACGAGGCGGCCACGGGGCGAGGCCATCGAGTCGGGCTCGTTCGCCGGTCTCTACGCCGATGCCCTCCTCCTGGGGCTGCAGGGCATCAGCGACTGCGGCTGCACCGACCCCGAGGGAATCGGGGCGGCCGTGGCCCAGATCTCGGGCTTCGACGGGTTCACCGGCGAAATGGGTTACGCCGGAACCAACGGCATCCCGGACAAGCCCGTGTCGATCCACAAGATCGTCGACGGAGTCGACACCCTCGCCGCGAACTGGGAATGATTCGTGCTCGAGATCTCCGGACTCACCACCGATACGGTTCGATCTCGGCCCTGCGCAGCGTCAGCCTCGACGTCCGGTCCGGTGAGGTCATCGGCCTCATCGGACCGAACGGCGCCGGCAAGACCACCCTGCTCGGCAGCATCGCCGGGCTCCTCAAGCCGACCGAGGGCACGGTTCGTTTCGACGGCGCCGATGTCACCGGCTGGACCCCCGACAAGATGCTGCGATCCGGGCTCGCGCTCGTTCCCGAGCACCGCCGCATCTTCACCGACCTCAGCGTCGTCGAGAACCTCAAGATCGGTGGCGTCACGACCACCGCCGGGGATCGGGCGGCACTGCTCGACGAGATGGTCGAACTCTTCCCCGTCCTCAAGGACAAGTGGACCACCCCGGCCGGCTACCTGTCGGGTGGCGAAGCCCAGCAGCTGGCGATCGCCCGGGCGCTGATGTCCAAACCCCGGTCTGCTGATGATGGACGAACCATCGCTCGGTCTGGCCCCGATCCTCATCGACGTGGTGTTCGATCTGATCACCAAGCTGCGCGATCAGGGTCGGACGCTGCTGGTGGTCGAGCAGAACGCCACCCGGATGCTGGGCGTGTCCGATCGGGCCTACGTGCTGCGCAGCGGTGAAGTGGTCGCCGAGGGGTCCGGAACCGAACTCCTCGGGCGCGACGACCTGTTCGACACATTCGTCGGCAAGTGACCGACCCCTACGGAACGAAGGCGCCAGTGAGCAAACCCGGGGGTTGCGTGTGACCGAGTTGAAGGTGACCGAGTTGCGTGTGACCGAGCCGTACCGAACGAAGACGAGTGCGCAACCGGAAGGGTTGCCGATGACCGGAGCAGCCACGTGAACCAGCTCATCCAGAACCTGGTCGACGGGCTCGGTCGGGGAAGCATCTATGCGCTGCTGGCACTCGGGATCGCCGTGATCTTCGGCGTGATGCACCTCGTCAACTTCGCCCATGGCGAGCTCATCACGGTCAGTGGGTACGTGACGTATTGGATGTTCGTCAGCGGACGGCCGTGGTACCTGATCATCCCGGTGATCGTGCTCACGTCGATGCTCACGTCGGTGGTGATCGAACAGGTGGCCTTCCGGTGGGTGCGCGGTGCACCCGACTTCACGATGCTGCTCACGTCGTTCGGGGTGCACTTCGTCGTCGAGGCCGGGTTCTTGATGTACGTGTCGGCCTCGGTCAAGAGCTTCGACCGGCCCGGCTGGATCACCGACACGTTCCGCGTCGGGTCGATCTCGTTCGAGACGTTCGACCTGGTCGTCATCGTGGTCACCCTGATCACCCTGGGGCTCACGGCGATGCTGTTGCAGCGAACGATGTTCGGTCTGTCGTTGCGAGCCGCCGCCGAGGACTTCGACACCGCCCGGTTGATGGGAGTCAAATCCGATCGGGTGATCCGCGGGGCCTTCATCCTGTCCGGTCTCCTGGCCGGCATCGCGGGAGTCTTCTGGCTGATGCGGGCGGGGCAGACCAGTCCCGGGGCCGGCACGACCCCGATGTTGAAGGGAGTCCTCGCGGCCCTGATCGGAGGACTCGGTTCGCTCAAGGGCGCCGTGCTCGGTGGGTTCGCTCTCGGGCTGGCCGAAGTGATCCTGCGATCGAACCTGCCCGGCAGCGTGGCCAGTCTGACCGACGGGGTGGTCTTCGCCCTGATTGCCCTCCTGTTCATCTTCCGACCGCAGGGGCTCATCACCGTGCAGCGCGCCGAGAGGGTCTGACGTGTTCCGACTCGCACGCCGAGACCTCGTCTTCCCGATCGGGGGAGCGCTGGCCCAGTTCGCCCTTCTCGTGTTCGGGGGGCTGGCTTACACCGCCGTCATCGGCGGCTCGTCCGAGCAGTTGGTGTCCGCCATGCTGATCGACGCCGTCATGGTGGTCGGACTGCAGATCTACATCGGGAACACCGGCATCCTGTCGTTCGGCCACATCGGATTCGGGGCCGTCGCCGGATACACCTTCGCCGTCCTCGCCATTGCCCCGGACCGCAAGAGCACCGTGATCCGCAATGCCCCCTGGGGCTTGGCCGACGTCCAACTGAGCCCGGCGATGGCGGGCCTCGTCGCCGTGGCGTTGACCCTCCTCGTCGCCGTCGTCGTCGGTCTCGGGTTGGCTCGATCCGGTGCGTCGTCCGGTGCGGTGTCGGCAACGGTCATCACGTTGGCGCTGTTGTTCGTCACCCACGAGCTGGCGATCAACTGGACCGACCTCACCGGGGGAGATCGAGCCGGACTGTCGTTCAGCATCGGATCCACGCTGACCGGCCGGTGGCCGATCTACGTGGCGTTGGCCGGCGCGCTCGTGACGGCTCGATTGTTCGCCCAGAGCCGGCCCGGGCGACTGGCCCAGGCGGCGCGGGAAGACGATCTGGCGGCGCGGGCCATGGGGGTCAATCCACAGGTCCAGCAGATGGCCGCCCTGCTGATCTCGGTGGTGGTGGTGGCGGTCGCCGCCAGCCTGCGGGTCTATTCGGTCGGCAACATCACGCCGAAGTTCTTCTTCTTCGACTACACGCTCCTCACGCTCGTCATGCTGATCGTCGGGGGCCGCAAGGGCATCTCGGGATCGCTCGTCGGCGTGGTCATCATCACCGCCGGGCGCGAGATCACGCGCCGCATCGGCACCACGGGCTACGAGTTCTTCGGACTGGGGCTCGACGGCACCATCGCCAACGTGTTCTTCCGCGAGGGACTGAGCGACATCTTCCTCGGACTCGCCATGCTCGGGTTCATGATCCTGCGACCCTCGGGCCTCCTCGACGACTGGGAACTCGACCAGTGGCTCTATCGGCGATTCGGCCGCGGGAAGGAAACCCGACCCGACCCACTGCCCGAAACGATCGACCCCGATCCCGTCGTGCTCGAAGCCACCGACCTGACGGTCGACTTCGGCGGTTTCCGGGCGCTCGACCATGCGAGCCTGCGAGCGTCGCACCGGCGAGATCGTCGGTCTGATCGGTCCCAACGGTGCCGGCAAGACCACGCTCGTCAACGTCATCACCGGCATGGTCACCCCCACCGACGGGCACTTCGGCCTCGCCGATCGTGATCTCACCGGAATGCCGTCCCACGGCCTGGCCCGCGCCGGGATCGTCCGCACCTTCCAGAACCTGCGCCTGTTCCCCTCGCTGACGGTGCGCGAGAACGTCGAGGTCTCGGCCCGGGTGGCCGAGACGCATCGCACGGATCGGGTGCGCCCCGACATCGACTCGCTCATCGCCGAGGCCGGACTGTGGGAGCACCGCGACCGACGGGCCGGTGAACTCGACTACGGCAATTCGCGCCGCCTCGAGTTGGCCCGGGCGGCCGCCATGAGCCCGAACTTCTTGCTGCTCGACGAACCGACCAGCGGCATGAGCGATGCCGAGTCGGGCGAGATGATCGAACAGGTGCGGCACATGGCCGCCACCGTCGGCGCCGGCGTGCTGGTGATCGACCACGACCTCCACTTCATCACCGGGATCAGCGACCGTATCTATGCGCTCGACCAGGGCCGGGTGATCGCGGTCGGCACCCCGGACGAGGTCCAGACCAACGCCGACGTGCAGGCGGCCTATCTCGGAACGACCGCCTGAGGCCACCCACCGACCGACGGTGGGCTCGGGTCCGACCGTCTCCATCGTTCAGAATTTTGCGTATCTCATGGAAAACCATCTCACCGTCATCCACCCCGAGGAGTCTGCGTGAACTTCGATGAACCAGAAGACTTCGCCGTGATCCGTTCCGAGGTCCGCCGCCTGTGTGACAAGTACGGCAACGAGTACTGGCGTGGCCTGGAGCCCAACCGCTATCCCGAGGCGTTCGTCGCCGACCTGACTGCCCACGGATGGCTCGGTGCGCTGATTCCCGAGGAGTACGGCGGTGGTGGCCTCAGCCTCGCCGGCGCATCGGTCATCCTCGAGGAGATCTCGGCGTCGGGAGGCAATCCCAGCGTGTGTCACGCTCAGATGTACGTGATGGGCACGATGCTGCGCCACGGATCCGACGAGCAGAAGCAGCACTACCTTCCCAAGGTGGCCGACGGCACCTACCGGTTGCAGGCGTTCGGTGTCACCGAACCGGCGGCAGGCTCGGAGACCACCAAGATCCGGACCCGGGCCGAACGAGACGGCGACTCATGGCGCATCAACGGCCAGAAGATCTGGACCTCGCGGGCCCTCTACTCGGATCTGATGATCCTTCTGGCCCGCACCACCCCGATCGACGAAGTCGACGACCGGCTCGGCGGGTTGTCGGTGTTCGTCGTCGAGATGCGGGACGAACACGGTGAATTGATCCCCGGGCTGAGCATCAAGCCCATCGAGACGATGATGAACCACAACAGCACCGAGGTCTTCTTCGACGACGTCGTGATCCCGGCCGCCGCGCTGATCGGGACCGAGGGCATGGGGTTCCGTCACATCCTCGACGGCATGAACGCCGAGCGCATCCTCATCGCCGCCGAATGCATCGGCGACGGACGGTTCCTGCTCGAACGAGCCAGCACCTATGCACGCGAACGTCATGTGTTCGGCCGCCCCATCGGCGCCAACCAGGGTGTGCAGTTCCCCTTGGCCAAGGCCTACGCCCAACTCGAGGCGGCCAACCTGATGCGCTGGAAGGCGGCGACCCTGTTCGATCGGGGCGCTTCCTGCGGTGCCGAGGCCAACATGGCCAAGATGCTGGCCTCCGAGGCGTCGTGGGCCGCGGCCAACGCCGCGGTCGACACCCACGGCGGTTTCGGGTTCGCCACCGAATACGACATCGAGCGCAAGATCCGCGAAACCCGCCTCTACCAGGTGGCCCCGATCAACAACAATCTCATTCTCGCCTTCCTCGGCGAGAAGGCCCTCGGCCTTCCCAAGAGCTACTGACCCACGAAAGGAAGTCCCGCCATGGACGAGATGTCACTCGAGCACCTGGCCTCGCTGGCCGCCACCGGCGCCGTCCACACCGTCGAGGTCGCAGCGCCCGACACGCAGGGTCATCTGCGCGGCAAACGGGTGCCGATCGGTCGCTTCCTGGCCACCGTGGCCACCGCCGGGGTGAACATCGCCGACGCCATGTTCGTCTTCGACATCCTCAACGATCTCCCGGAGAACGAGTTCATCAACATGGACTCGGGGTACCTCGACTGCAAGCTCGTGCCCGACGTTTCGACCACGCGGGTCTTCAGCCACCGGCCCGGGTATGCCATCGCGTTCGCCGACGCCTTCGACCACCACGGGGACCGGCATCCGCTCGCCCCCCGGAGCGTGCTGGCGAACCAGGTCGAACGCTGCGCCGCACTCGGCATCGAGCCGTACGTCGCCACCGAACTCGAGTTCTACCTGTGCACGCCCGACTGGCGTTTCGCGATGGACGACATCCAGTACAGCTCGCTGACCCAACGGCTCGACCTCGAGGACGTCCTGCACGACATGCGCAATGCCGTCGCCGGAGCGGGCATCGAGGTCGAGTCCTCCAATCTCGAATACGGGCCGGGCCAGGTCGAGATCAACACCGGTCCCGCCGACGCGATGACCATGGCCGATTCCACGGCGCTGTTCAAGAGCATCGTCAAGCAGGTCGCCTGTTCGTACGGACTGCGCGCCACGTTCATGCCCAAGCCATGGGCCGACCAGTCCGGGTCGGGTATGCACGTCCACACCAGCCTGCGGGCCCACGGTGGCAACGCATTCGCCGACAGCGAGCACGAACCCAACGAGGTCATGGCCCACTGGTTGGCCGGGCAGCTCGAACACGCCTCGGCCCTGGCCGTCCTCGGGACGCCGACCGTCAACGGTCCACGTCGGATCCGCCCCTACACGTTCGCGCCGACCCACATCCACTGGGGTCTCGACAACCGAACGGTCATGGCCCGGTGCATCGTCGAGCCCGGGTCGCCGGCCAATCGTGTCGAATACCGCTCGGCCGGTGCCGACGCCAACCCCCATCTGCTGATCGCCGGTCTGCTGGCCGCGGGGTGCGACGGAATCGAACGGAGCCTCACGCCTCCGCCCCGCAGCGACGGCGACATGTACACCAACCCCGGGGACAACACGGCGCTGCCGACCGACCTGGCCCAGGCATTGGCGGCATTCGAAGACAGTGCCCTGGCTGCACAGCTGGGCGACACGTTCTCCCGGAGCTACGCCTCGATCGTTGCCAACGAGATCGCGCTCGGGGCCGAACACGCAGGCGAGGGCGACGACATCAACGACTGGGAACGGGCCCGCTACCTGGAGCACAGCTGACATGGTCGAGGTGACCGATTCCACCATGTCCGGATCCACCGAGTTCGATCTCACGACCCCGTCGATCTACGAGCACGGTATTCCCCACGAGGCGCTGGCCGAGATGCGGAACCGGCCCGGACTCGTCTGGCACCCCTATGAGGGCCGGGGGTTCTGGGCGGTGACCCGTCATGCCGACATCAAGACGGTGTCGGCCGACTCGGCCACCTACTCGTCGGGGATCGGCCACACGAACCTGTGGGATCTCGAGGCCGACGCGCTCGAGGCCCGGCGCTCCATCATCGACACCGACGCGCCCGACCACACCCGGCTCCGTCGCCTCGTCTCGAAGGCGTTCACGCCCCGAAACATCGTGGTCTGGGAGGACACCACACGGGCGATCGCCCGCGAGCTGATCGAGGAGTTCGTGATCGCCGGTGGCGGCGACTGGGTCGACCTGGTGGCGGCACCCCTCCCGATCCGAGTGATCCTCACGATCCTGGGGGTGCCGGTCGACGACGCCGACTATCTGGTCGAACTCTCGAACTACCTGGTCGAGGGAACCGGCGACCGTCCGTCACTTCCGGCCGATGCCTACGGCAACACGACCGAACTGCGACTGTTGCCGTTCGGTAGCCCGGCCAGCCACGCGCTCTACGAGTACGGCGAGCAGCTCGGGATGCAGCGTCGGCTCGAACCGAAAGACGACATCGTCACCCTCCTGGTGATGGCCGAGCACGAGGGTGACCGCCTCAGTCACAGCGAGTACCGCAACCTCTTCCACGTGCTGGTGTTCGCCGGCAACGAGACGACCCGCACGGCGATCACCCACGGGGCGATGGCGTTCGCCGAGTTCCCGGATCAGCTGCGGCGGCTGCGGGACCGACCCGAGCTGATCGACGGCGCCGTCGAGGAAGTCCTGCGGTGGGCCACTCCGGTCCTGCACATGCGGCGAACGGCGGCGGTCGACACCGAACTCGCCGGGACGCCGATCGCGGCCGGCGACAAGGTCGTCATGTGGTACGCCTCGGCCAACCGCGACCCCGACGTCTTCGAGGACCCGTTCAGGTTCGACATCGGCCGAGATCCCAACCCCCACGTTGCCTTCGGTGGTGGCGGCGCCCACTTCTGCCTCGGGGCGTTCCTGGCCCGGATGGAGATCCGGGTCCTGCTGGAAGAGCTCATCGCCGCTGGTGTCGACCTGGTCCCCGAGGCGGCGCCCGTTCGGGCTCCTTCGAACTTCGTCCATGGCGTGCTGTCGGTCGGGCTGGGGGTGACCGGATGAGCGATCGAGTGAGGGTCGTGGTCGACGAGAGCGTCTGCGTTGGTATCGGCCAGTGCGAGATGCTCGAGCCCGATGTCTTCCGGATCGGCGACGACGCCATCTCGACCGTCGCCGCGGGCGCAACGCTCGAACGGGCAGCGGCCGAGACGGTGGTCGAGCGCTGCCCGAGTGGCGCCATCAGCATCGTCGAGGCCGATGGACCATGAATGACGGCCCGGTGAGCCCCTATCGGAGCGTCGAGCCCGAGATCCGGCGACGGGGAAGCCTGGCCGACGAGATCGCCGCATACATCCGAGACCTGATCCTCACCGGTGCACTCCGGCCCGGTGTCAAGATCGACCAGGACGCGGTGTCGCAGGCGCTCGACGTCAGTCGCAGCCCGATCCGTGAGGCGCTCGTCGTCCTGGGTCAGGAAGGACTGCTCGACGTCACCCCCCGTCGAGGTGCCTTCGTTGCTCGCCTGACGCCGTCCGACATCGTCGACCACTACGAGCTGTTCGGTGTGGTCTCGGGTCGGGCGGCTGCCCTGGCCGCCGCCACCATGTCCGAGGCCGAACTCGACGCCCTCGAAGGGGTTCACGCCCGATTCACCGCGGAGTCCGAGGACGATCTGTCGGCGTTGAATCACGAGTTCCACCGCCTGATCAACACGGTCGCACCGCGGCGCACCCGGTGGCTGCTGCGTCATCTCGAACGGTCGGTGCCGGCCAACTACTACGAGTTCGCCAACGGATGGAATGCCCGGGCCGTCGAACACCATGGTGCGATCCTCGGCGCCCTGCGAGCCCGTGATGGTGAGGCCGCCCGCCTGGCCATGGAACACCACCTCCACGAGAGCGGCCTGGCGGCGGCCGACGCGCTCCGGGAACAGGGATTCTGGGATGATGACGTTCGCTGACGACCAGCCGCCGGCCCGCGAGCCCGTGGTCACTCGAAGCGTGCTGTTCGGAGCGGCGACCAGAGACGGCTTCGTCGGCAAGGCCCTGTCGGTCGGGGCCGATCTCGCGGTGCTCGATCTCGAGGACGCAGTCCCCGAAGGGGCCAAGGCCGCGGCCCGCCAGTACCTCGCCGACCAGCGACCCGGCGCCGTCGAACGCGGTCGTCTGAGGCTGCTGGTTCGCACCAATGGCGTCCGAACGACGCACTTCGCCGCCGACGTCGCCGCTGCGGCGGCCGCCGGTGTCGACGGCATCGTCGTTCCCGTACTCGGGTCCGCCGACGACGTGCACTTCGCCCGGGGTGCACTGGCCATGACGACCTTGGCCGGCGGCATGGTGGTCGGAGGCATCGAGACCATCCGGGGACTGCAGCGGGTGGCGGAGATCTGCCGGGCCGGTCTCGACCTCGTGTACTTCGGGGCCGAGGACTTCGTGACCGATCTCGGTGGTGTTCGCACGGTCGACAATTCCGAGGTTGCGGTGGCCCGGGCCCAGATCGTCTGGGCCGCCCGCTCGGCGGGCATCGCGGCCCTCGACGTCGTGGTCGCCGACTTCACCGATCTCGACCGCTTCGTTCGCGAGGCCAACGAGGCCCGAGCGCTCGGCTACGGCGGGAAGCTGTGCATCCACCCCGCTCAGGTGGCACCGGCCAATGACGCGTTCTCGCCGACGCCGGCCGAAGTCGACTCGGCCCGGCAGATCATCGCGGCCGCGGCGTCCGCCGCCGCGGAGGGTCTCGGTGCGATCGGGGTCGGCGGCGTGATGATCGACGAGCCCATCATCGAGCGTGCCCGTGCGGTCCTGGCCCGGTCGGCGCTGCTCGAGCCGAAGCCATGAGCCCGTCGCGGTCCGACGGGCAGACCAAGGGGGAGTTCCCGGTGAACGACGGCCCGTACTACGACGATCTGACGCCCGGCCAGGTGTTCCCGGTTCCGGGCGGGGTCACGATCGACGCCGGTCTGGCTGCCACCTACCTGGCCATCAGTGGCGACGGGCAGCGGCTGGCGCTCGATCACGAACTGTGTCGAGCGGTGACCGGTCGCAACGTGCCCCTGGCGAACGCCACCCTGGTGATGCACCTGTCGGTGGGTGCCAGCACGGTGGCCACGAAGCGGGTCATCGCCAACCTGTTCTACCGGAACGTCGTCGTGAGGCGTCCGGTCTTCCAGGGGGAAACCCTGCAGACCACGACCCGGGTGATCGGAATGGCCGACGCATCGGCCAAGTCCGGGGTGGGGCCGAGGGGCAAGGTCCTGCTCGGCATGCAGACCATCGCCACGGCCACCGGTGAGCTGATCATCGACTACGAACGATGTCCGTTGCTGCCGTGTCGGGGCGAGACGGCCCCGGGACATCACGACGTCCTCGGCGCCGCCGACTCCGAGCTCGACCTGCAACGCTTCGTCCCGGGGATCGACTCGTCGTGGAAGGTCGAGCTCCTCGGTCCGCACGACACGTGGCCGATCGGCGAGACCCGCTCCGACGACCTCCGTGACGTGGTCGACCAGGCCACGGCACTCGTGCGCATCAGTCACAACGTGGCTGCTGCCCACCGCGATGCCGAACGCTCGCCCTACGACCGACGACTCGTCTACGGCGGGCACGCCATCGCCCTGGCGTCGGCGTCGTTGAACCGTGTGCTCGGGGGACTCGTCACGGTCGTGGGGTGGCAGTCGTGCAACCACCTGGCACCGGTGTTCGAAGGTGACACGCTCTCGTTCCGGCACACGTTGATCGACCAGCAGGCGGTCGGTGCCGGCTGGTGCCGGGCAATCCGCATCCAGGTCGACGCGCACCGAACCGGGGTCGATCCGGTCCCGGTGCTCGATTGGATGCCAATCTGTCACACGTCCTGATCCCGGCGTTCGGTCCCCACCGGCTCCTGCTCGACCGGCTCCCGCTCGGTCGAGTCTGCGGCGACACCGGTCAGGCGGGGCAGGAGGAAACCGAGACGCATGATGCCGATGCCGACGGCGAAGAACAGGCCGGCCCGCCAGAGCGCATCGACCTCCTGCAGGTCGACGGTGAGGAGCTTGGCGACGGTGACCGCCAGCACCGCCAGTCCAGCCGCCCCGACCTCGGGGATCTTGCGGACGGCCCCGGTGACCAGGACGGCGATCCCGACCACGGCCCAGCTGATCGAGACGACCGCTTGGCCCTGCGGGAGGTGCACGAGGACCGAACCGAGCCAGATCATCGTGAGCACGAGCACGCCGGCTGCGGTGACCTGACGGATGGTGCGGTGCAGCGTGAGCCAACCGGTGATGGACAGCACGACGATGATCACGAGGTGGGCGACGTCGTCACCGATCGAGTCATCGATCCTCCAGGCTTCCACCGTGTGGCTCAGGACGTAGAGCGTGGAGATGGTCGACACGATCGCGGCGTTGACGAACACCCGCACGTTGCCATCGAGCGATCGGGCGAGGATCACGAGCCCGGCGCCCTGGACGGCGAGGGCGACGTAGGCGGCCGTTGTCGACAACAGGAATGCCAGACCGATGGAGAGCGCCACGCTGGCGCCGATCAGGATCGACACGAAATGGGCCGGTTTGAGCCAGGCCCGGAGCCCCAGGGCGACCAGGCCGAACCAGGCGGCAACCGCGATCCCCACCGAGCCGATCAGCCGGTCTCCCTCCAGGTCGAGTGCCCCGTAGATGACGCCGAGCGCCCACGGGGCCGCGAGGGCAGCGAGTTGGACCTCGAGCTGTTGCCACGGCGTCGTCAGGTCGCCGACGCTCGGCAATCGGACCAGGGACCCGCTCAGGAGGGCGGTCGCCGCCCCGAGAACGAGCACCTGGTCGAGCATCGTCTCGGCGTCGCCGGCCATGCCGGCGAGGGCGACGAGGCCGACTCCCTGTGACAGGAGCCGTAGGGCGAACCATCGTCGTTCGAGCGACAGGCCGAGCCCGATGGCGACCAGCGCGACCATCCACGCCCATGTGGCAACGAACGGCGGGTCGCCATCGGCGATGACGAGCCAGCCGGTCACGGCCCCGACGAGGGAGACGGCGGCGATCCATTGGGAGTGGAGGAGTCGGGCGATCACGAAACCGGCGATCGCGACCGGCACGATGCACACGAAGGCGGTGGTGTCGCCGGCCTGGTCGATGAAGAGGTCGGACGCAACGGTGGTGAAGAGGGCGGCGACCCCACCCGAGCAGAGGGCGTGGGTCCAGCGCGGCCGAGTGGCCGAGAGGCGGAATCCGGCCCCGATCATGGCGAAGGACACCAGGAGCGCTCCCGCCAACTGGAGTTCGGGACCGATCCAGCCCCTCCGGATCGCGGTGCTGGCGGCGAAGCCGACGGCCAGCACGACCAACACCACCCCGGCCCACTTGAGCACGACTTCACTGTTGACGACGTCTCGGTCGACGATCAGCGGTCGACGTCGGGGCACCGCCGAGGGGGTGGTCGGGGGGCCACCGGGCGGGGGCGGAACCGACAGCGGTGACGAACCGAGCCATGGTGGCGGCGGAGGCGGGACCTGCGACGTGTCGAATGCTTGCGCCGTGCTCGATGCTGTCGCGTCGAGTCGTTCCCGAAGCTGCTCCACATCGGCCGCCAGGCGTCGGATCTCCGCTTCGAGCTCGTCGATTCGACCCTCGGGTGTGTTGGTCATGGCTTCATCATGGCAGCGGTCGAACCGCCGATCTGTGGTGGCTTTCCCCCAGAGATCCCTGGGGGACGACGTCGTGACCGCTGCGATCGATGGCTGCCCTCGGGGCTAGAGTCGGGCGTCTCATGGGTCACAAGCACACCAAGGAGCAGATCCTCGATGGTGCCCTGGCCGCTGCACTCGAGGACGGACTCAGCCGGCTCACCTTCGGTCGTCTGGCCAAACGTCTCGGAATCAGTGACCGCATCATCGTCTACTACTTCCCCAGCAAGGACGAGCTGATCGGCGAAGTGATCGTGTCGATGGGGGTTCGGTTGCAGGAGATGCTCGCCGCGGCGTTCACCGGCCCGATGGCCGACCACCTCGAACTCGCGACCGCGGCGTGGCCGGTCCTGGCCCGACCCGTCGCCGATCCGATCTTCGCCCTCTTCTTCGAGGCCAACGGCCTCGCAGCGACCGGCCGTGAGCCCTACTCGACGCTGGTTCCGCAGCTCATCGGAGCCTGGATCGAGTGGGTCGGTGGCTTCATCGACGGCCCGCCGGACCAGCGTCGGATCGAAGCCGAGACCACCATCGCCATGATCGACGGGCTGCTCCTGCTCCGCCAGCTGGCCGGAGCCGCCGCCGCCAATCGGGCCGCTCGGCGGCTCGGCATCCTCTGAAAGCCCAGCGCCCGGGTGATCGGGTGAGCCGATGACGCAGGTTGGCTTGACGGGTGCCGTCGGCTGTCGTTCCCGATGGAGTCGTCGGCGGGAGCGCGGGCCGTGGTCGATCAGCTGGTGGTGTCGTCGAGGATCACCATGGTCTGGAGATCGGAGTGGAACTCGAGCGCGTACTGGCCGCCCTCACGCCCGATGCCCGAGATTCCGACGCCGCCGAACGGGGCCGTGAGGTCGCGGATCAGGAACGTGTTGACCCACACGATCCCGCAGCGGATCCGGCTCCCGACCCGCTCGGCCCGCTCCCGCGACGAGGTGAAGAGCAGCGCCGACAGGCCGTAGTCGGTCGAGTTCGCCAGCGCGATCGCCTCGTCGTCGCCGTCGAAGGTCTGTATGGTGAGCACCGGGCCGAAGACCTCACGCTGCACGATCTCGGCATCGTTCGAGGCCGGCTCGATCAGGGTGAGCGCGTAGTGCTGCGAACCCTCGATCCGCTCCCCACCCCAGACGATCGTGTCGCCGGCCGCCCGGGCCCGGTCGACGAACGCGGCAATGGAGGCGAGATGATCCGGGTGGACGACGGGGGCAACGGTGGTGTCGGGGTGGCGGGGATCACCCAGGACGTGGGCCTCGGTGTGGCGGCGGAAGGCCTCGAGGAACTCGTCTCGGACCGGCGCCTCGACCAGCAGTCGGGTACCGGCCAGGCACACCTGGCCCGAGTCCTCGTATTGCTCGGCGGCCTTGCGCGCCGCGAGGTCGACGTCGGCGTCGGCGAAGACGATGAGCGGTCCCTTTCCCCCGAGTTCGGCCGTGAACGGCACGATGTTCTCGGCTGCCGCGTGACCGATCGAACGGGCCGTGCCCGGTGAACCGGTGAAGCTGAGCCGGCGGACCCGAGGATCGGACACGAGTGGTGGTCCGACGATCTCACCGATTCCCTGGACGACGTTGAACACCCCCGGTGGGAAGCCTGCCTCGACGCTCAGGTCGGCCAGCATCGATGCCGAGAGCGGCGACCACTCCGCCGGCTTGAGGATCACGCTGTTGCCGGCGGCAAGGGCCGGTGCGACCTTCCACGTCGACAACATGAACGGGGCGTTCCACGGGGTGATCACCACGGCCGGGCCGGCTGGGCGGCGGCGTACGACGTGCTCGGTGCCCTTGACCGACCAGCGCTCGTCGTCGTTGGCCTCGATCAGTTCGGCATAGGTCCGGAAGTTCACCGCACCCCGCGCCACCAGGCGCTGCTGCATCGACGAGTGTTTGAAGCCCATGTCGATGGTCTCGACCAGGGCGATGGCATCGTTGTTGACGTCGATCAGGTCGGCCAGTCGGTACAGCACCGATGCCCGCTCGGTCGCCGCCATCTCGGACCACACCGCAAACCCGTCGACGGCGGCCCCGACGGCCAGGTCGGCGGTCTCGGCGTCACCGGACGCGACGTCGGCCAGGACGCGGTCCCAGGCCATCGGTGATCGGGTCTCGAACGTCGAGGACGACCCGACTCGTCTGCCGTCGATGAGGTGCTGGGTCGACACCGAGATGCCTTCGATGTCGACCCGAACGTCATCCGGGTCCGATGGTGGGCTCATGTGGTCTCTCCTTCGAGCGTTCGCAGGATGACACGAAGACTCGACGCCAGCGCCTGCTTCTGATCGGTCGACAGGTCGGCCGTGACCCGGGCCTCTTCGCGGTTGAACGCCGGGAAGAGCTTCTTCATCGTCTGGCGACCGAGGTCGGTGGCATCGATCAGGACCAGCCGCCGGTCGTCGGGGTGCGTGCGCCGTGCGACCAGGCCCCGACGCTCGAGTGTGCTCACGACACCGGTCAGGGTGCCCTTCGAGATGCCGGCATCGGTGGCGAGGTGCCGAGCCTCGCGCTCGCCCCACACCCACACCACCCAGAGTGTGGTGAACGCGGTGAACGACAGGTCGTGGTCGGCGAGGACGTGACGCTCCATGTGGTAGCGCACGACGTTGGCCACCCGGAAGATGTTGGAGACCGCGGCGAGCGAGTCGACGTCGAGCTCGAGGTTGCCGATGCTGGCGCGTACCTGGCGCTCGGCGGCGATCAGGTCGTCGTTGTCACTCGACGAGAAGCCGGAGGGCATCGACGCTCAGCCGCCGAACCGGAGTTCGGCGTCGTCGGTGGCCGTCCGACCGACCTCGGCATCGGAGCCACGCATCGAGGCGAACTCGTCGAGGCTGTCGGTGCCGTGCCGGCCGCGAACGGTCGCGGTGCGTGGAACCATGAAGCCGTGGACCGATGCCATGCCCGGACAGTATCGTTCGGGTCCAAACGTTCGCCAGTGATGTGAGAAATCGGTCACGACCAGACCCGGGAGCCCCACGATGACACCGACCGACCAGCCAACGACCGAGTATCGACGGGTGCTGCTCGACGGTTTCCCGACCCTGACGGTCCGGCACGGCGACGAGCTGGTGGCCGGTGACGGACGATCGGTCGGTGTCGACGAGGCCGTCCATCTCCCACCGAGCTCACCGAGCAAGATCGTCTGTGTCCACCTGAACTACCGCAGTCGGGTCGACGAGTTCATGACCAAGCTGCCGGCGGCACCCACCTACTTCCACAAACCCGTCAGTGCACTCAACTCCCACAACGGCGCCGTCGTCCGGCCCGACGGATTGCAGTGGCTCAACTACGAGGGCGAGATCGCCATCGTCATCGGTCGAACCTGCCGCAACGTCGCACCGGCCGATGTCGGCCACTACATCGCCGGCTACTCGGTGGCCAATGACTATGGCCTCCACGATTTCCGCGACACCGATTCGGGATCGATGTTGCGGGTCAAGGGCTCCGACACCCTGTGTCCGGTCGGCCCGGGCCTGGTCACGGGCTGGGACTTCCGGGGCAAGCAGATCCGCACGATGGTGAACGGTGCGGTGGTGCAGGACGGCAACACCGACGAGATGGAATGGGACATGCACTACCTCGTGGCCGACATCGCACGCAGCATCACCCTGGAACCCGGTGATCTGCTCCTCTCGGGGACACCGGCCAACAGCCGCCCGGTCCAGCCCGGTGACGTGGTCGAGGTCGAGGTCGAGGGACTGGGTGTGTTGCGCAATCACATCGTCGCCGGGCCGATCCCGATCCGATCCGACGTCGGTGCCCAGCCGTCCAGTTCGGAAGAAGTGGTCTCGACCGCGATGGGTGGCGACTGGGAATTCCGGGGTGTCCGAGCCCCGCAGGGTCCCGGTGCCAAGCACTACGAGAGCGTGCTCGAGGACTGACGGCGCGCGGGTGGCATCGCCCGGGCATCACTGCAAGACTGCCAACGACGCGGCTCTCAGCGTCCACATCACACGGAGACTCCACGCATGGAACACGCTCGCCAGTTCTACATCAACGGCGCCTGGGTCGATCCCAGCTCGACCGACACGATCGACGTCATCAACCCCGCCACCGAGGAAGTGCTCGAGACCATCGCCGCCGGCAACGCCGACGATGTCGACGCCGCGGTGGCGGCGGCCAAGGCCGCCTTCCCGGCGTTCTCGCAGACCTCGAAGGAAGAGCGCATCGCGCTGCTCAACAAGATCATCGAGGTCTACAAGGCACGGCTCGGCGACATCGCCGCCACGGTGAGCCAGGAAATGGGCGCACCGCTCGGTCTCGCCAATGCGGCCCAGGCCCCGTCGGGTCTGGGTCACTTCATGTCGACGCTCGCCGCGCTCGAGGCCTATCGAGTTCGAAGAGCAGCTCGGTACCACCACGGTGGTCTCCGAGCCCATCGGGGTCTGCGGGTTCATCACGCCCTGGAACTGGCCGCTCAACCAGATCGCCGCCAAGGTCGCCCCGGCCATCGCTGCCGGTTGCACGATGGTCCTCAAGCCATCCGAGATCGCCCCGCTCAACGCCCTCGTCTTCACCGAGATCATGCACGATGCCGGCGTCCCGGCCGGGGTCTTCAACCTCGTCAACGGCAACGGCCTCGACGTCGGTGTACCCCTGACCTCGCATCCCGACGTCGACATGGTGTCGTTCACCGGCTCGACCCGGGCCGGCATCGAGGTGGCCAAGAACGCAGCGCCGACCGTCAAGCGGATCGCCCAGGAATTCGGTGGCAAGTCCGCCAACGTCATTCTCGATGACGTCGACGTGGCTGCAGTGGTCGGCCGCGACATGTTCGGCATGTGCATGAACACCGGTCAGTCCTGCAATGCCGGAAGCCGCATGCTCGTTCCGAACAAGCTCATGGACGAGGCCATCGCCGTGGCCAAGGCCACCGCCGAGGCGATCCCCGTCGGCGATCCGACGGCCGAAGGCACCGCCGTCGGGCCGGTGGTGTCCGAGGCCCAGTTCCTCAAGATCCAGGCCCTCATCCAGAAGGGCATCGACGAGGGTGCCACGCTCGTCACCGGCGGCGTCGGTCGTCCGGAAGGTCTCGACAAGGGTTACTACGTCAAACCAACCGTGTTCGCCCACGTCAGCAACGACATGACCATCGCCCGGGAAGAGATCTTCGGCCCGGTCATCACCCTGATCGGCTATGACACCGAAGACGAAGCCGTCGAGATCGCGAACGACACGCCTTACGGGCTGTCGGGCTACGTCTCGTCGAGCGACCCCGAGCGGGCCCGGGCCATCGCTCGCCGACTGCGCACCGGCATGGTGCACCTCAACGGTGCACGACTCGACAACAAGGCGCCGTTCGGCGGCTACAAGCAGTCGGGCAACGGACGCGAATTCGGCGAATGGGGCCTCGAGGAGTTCCTCGAGGTCAAGTCGATCTTCGGCGACAACGCCTAGACCAGCCGCTGAGTCCTGGCCGGTCGCCCATCCCTCCGGGCAATCAGTCAGATCGAAGGGGCGGGCGTTTCGCCCGCCCCTTCGACGCGTCCGAGCCTCGCTACCCTCGGCCGGCATGAGGCCTCGACTCCTGATCGGTCTGCTCAGCGGCCTCGTCGCGGCTGGGTGCAGTGGCACCGGCAGTGTCCTGACCAGTCGGGCCGAGCCGACGACGACCACGTCGGAGGCGCCGGCCGCAGCCGATCCGACAGGCTCCCCGACGACACCACCGGGGACCGCTCCGTTCGAGGTCGAGCCGGTCATGTGGGGACCGTGCGGTTCGGCCCAATGCGGTGACCTGATCGTGCCCCTCGATCACGCCCGACCCGACGGTCCGACGATCTCGATCGCCATGGCCCGGGTGGCGGCGAGTGGCGATGCCGCAGCCCGGCTCGGTTCGTTGTTCGTGAACTTCGGTGGGCCGGGCGGTGAGGGCACCGAGACCGTCGTGCTCTACGCCCGAGGTCTTCCCCCGCTCGTTCGCGAGCGGTTCGACGTGGTCTCGTGGGATCCGAGGGGGGTCGAGGACACCGAGGGGTTGGGCTGCGATGCGGAGTTCGGGGACGAGCCCAACGACCTGGTCGATCCGGTCGATGGCTTCGATCAGGAGATCACCGCCGATCGTGAGGTCTGGGACCGGGTGATGGCATGCGTCGCCCAGTCCCCGGTGCTCGACGATCTGGGCACCGTCGCGGTCGTCAACGATCTCGATCTGATGCGGCAGGCCGTCGGAGACGAGCGCCTCACCTACCTGGGTCTCAGCTACGGCACGCAGATCGGCTGGGTCTACGCCACCCTGTACCCCGATCACGTCCGGGCGATGGTGCTCGATGGTGCGGTCCCGCCCCCCGATCCGGCCGACCCGGCCCGACTCTCCCAGGCTGTCGCGGTCAACGCGGCCATCGATCGATTCGACCAGGGCTGCGCCCGGTCGGTCGACTGCGCCGTTCGGGACGAGGGCTATCGGGCAACGATCGAACGGTTGGCCCGGGAACTGTCGGCCGAGCCGATCCCGCTCCCCGATGGCACCACGTTCGGTCCGGTCGATCTGGTCAATCTCGTGATCCAGGTGACCTACCTCGATCCCCAGGACATCGGTGCGTTCTTCTCGCAGCTGCTGGCGGCGCTCGATGCCGGCGATGTCGGACCGTTGACCCTGCTGGCCGATGCCTTCGAGGGCGGTTCCGACAACGGCGCATTCGTGTCGGTCACGTGTGCCGACGGTGACCTGGCCCTGACACCGGCGCAGCTCACCGAGACCTACGCGAGGGTGCTCGAGATCTCACCGCTCCAGGGCATGCTGCGGGGCGGCATCTTCTGTGACACGTTCCCGGGTGAGATCGACGGCCTGCCGCCGCTCGACACGGAGGGAACCCCGACCCTGCTGGTGATCGGCAACACCGGCGACAACGCGACCCCCTACGCCGACGCGGTCCGGCTCGATGGGCTGCTGGCCGACAGTGTGTTGTTGACCTACGACGGCAGTGGCCACACGATCACCACCGGGGACTCCTGTATCGACGGGTTCGTCGCCGACTATCTCGTCGACCTCGTCGCCCCACCTCCGGGCACCCGGTGCGGCCGCACCGGTCCGCCCGACGGCTGGTTCGTCCCCGTCGAGCCCTGAACGGCTCGCCCGGAGCGGGCGAGATCGAGCTTGGCTCGTCACGGCGGCCCCCGCCATCTCGCCCCGGGCGCGCCCACTGTCTCGCCATGGCCCGGCCAACTATGTTGCGGTGATGCCTTTCACCACGATCACCTACGACGTACGCAACGGCGTCGGACACCTTCGGTTCACCCGGCCCGAGGGTGCGAATGCGGTCAATCCGGCCTTCGCCCGCGACCTGCGGGACGTGATGGTCGAGATCCAGTTCGATGACGCCGTCAAGGCGGTGTCGGTCACCGCCGAGGGCAAGGTCTTCTGTGCCGGAGGTGACCTCAAGGAATTCAACGACGCCGGAGAAGGCCTCCCGGCGCTGGCCACCCAGATGCTCGTCGACTTCCACGGGGCCATCAACAAGATGAACCGCATCCCCAAGCCGTTCGTCGCCGGTGTCGCCGGTGCCGCCGGGGGTGCCGGGTTGTCGTTGATGGCGGCTTTCGACCTGGTCGTCGCCTCCGAATCGGCGAAGTTCACCATGGCCTACACCCGGGCCGGTGTGACCCCCGACGGCACCTCGACCTACTTCATCTCCCGCCACATCGGCGTGCGCCGCATGCTCGACCTGACCCTGACCAATCGCGTGCTGACCGCCGGCGAGGCCGAGGCGTGGGGTCTCGTCAACCGGGTGGTGCCGGCGGCCGACGTCGATCGCGAGACCGAAGCTCTGTCCCAGCAGTTGGCCGACGGTCCGAGCTGGGCGCTGGGTCAGGCCAAGCGCATCGTGTACGAAGGCCATGACTCGTCGCTCGAGAAGGCAGGGGAGCTCGAGGGCTTCACGATCGCCGAATCGATGCGGCGTCACGACGGGCGTGAGGGCATCGCGGCGTTCGTCGAGAAGCGGGCGGCGTCGTTCACCGGCGAGTAGTCCCGGCCCCTGGTTCGTTCAGCCGCCGGGCTTCACCATGATCTTCACGTGCTGCTCGGGGTCGGCCAGGTCGGTGAACGCCTGCGGGGTCCCGGAGAGGTCGACCGAGCCGGTGACGAGTGAGTCGATACCCGCCAGGGCGCCGGCCGAGATCGCCCGCAACGTCGATGCGAATTCCTCGGCGGTGTAGCCGAGCACGAACTGCAGCTCGAGTTCTTTGTTGATGCCGACGAAGGGCTCGATCCGATCCGGTTCCATGCAAACCCCGACCACCACCACCCGGGTGCCCCGTTGGGCTCCCTGGGCCACGGCCGCCAGCATGCCGGGCACCCCCACGCACTCGAAGATGACGTTCGGCTTGGCGGTGATGCCGGCCAACCCGTTGAACGGGTCGTGACGGTCGACGTCGTCGGGCCAGCAGGCCGAGGCCCACGATTCGTAGGGCGAGTCGACGGCCGGGTCGACGACGACGTCGGCGCCGAGCAGTTCGGCCAATCCCCGACGGGTGGGGGAGTAGTCGGTGGCGATGATGGGCCCGATGCCTCGCGCCTTCAGGGCCACGATGACCGCCAGTCCGACGGGCCCGCAGCCGACGACCAGGGCCACCGACCCCGGTTCGAGGCGGGCCTTGGCAACGGCGTGTTCGCCGACCGCGATGGGTTCGGTGAGTGCCGCCAGGTCGCTCGGTACGTCTCGGTGGACGGGCAGGCACAGGCCGGCGTCGAGCACCATACGTTCGGCGTACCCGCCGGGCAGCAGGTTGGAATAGCCGAGTGCATGGATGGTGCCGGTGGCCGCCGACATCGGTAGTGAACACACGCGGTCGCCGACCGAGAGCGGTGTGCCGGCGGCCGAGCGGGCCGCTCCGCCGGGACCCAGGTCGAGGATCTCGACGCAGAACTCGTGGCCCATCACGAGATCACGGTCGGGATCGATCCGGCCCCGCTTGGGGCTCGGGTTGCCGAGACCCTGTTCGGCGAGGCGGTCGATGTGTTTCGCCGCGTGGAGGTCGCTGCCGCAGATCCCGCAGGCCAGGACGCGACCCACCACCTGACCGGCGACGGGCACCGGTTCGACGACGTCGTCGACGACGAGTTGCCGATTGCGCAATACCACTGCCTGCATGTCGTGCTCCTGCTGGGATCGGCCCGGTGACCGCCGCCAGCCTGGCACATCCGGCAGCGTTGTTCGATCCGGACCGGCGACGGGGACGAGGGTGGTCCCAGTAGGTTCGGGGTGTGAGCGACGAGATGGACACCGACCCCGCTCGGCTCGTCGTTCCCCAGGGAACGTTCGAGCTGCGTCGGTTGCCCCACCGGCCCACATCCCCGCTCCGGGCCTGGGACGCCGCCGACGAGCTCGTGCTGGCCCATCTGGCCGACCTCGCCCCGACCGGCCAACGGTGGTTGATCGTCAACGATCTCTTCGGCGCCCTTGCGGTCGCCCTGGCCGGGCATCGACCCCAGTCCTGGGGTGACTCGGTCACGAGCCACCAGGCGACGATTGCGAATCTGATTCGCAACGGGCTGGCCGGGACCGCAGCCATCGCCGTGCCGAGCACCGACGAGCCATCGGGGCCCATCGACGTGGCCGTCGTCAAGGTGCCTCGGACCCTCGCGCTGCTCGAGGACCAGTTGTGCCGCCTGCGACCGCTGCTGCACGACGGATCGGTGGTGGTCGGCGCGGGCATGGTGAAGTCGATCCACCGTTCGACCCTGGAGTCGTTCGAACGCATCATCGGTCCCTCACCGACGTCGTTGGCGAAGAAGAAGGCGCGCCTGATCCTGTCGTCGGTGGACCCGGACCTCCGGCCCGGCCCGAGCCCCTTCCCGTCGACCTACCGACTCGATTCGGGTGAGGAACTGGTCGAGCACGCCAACGTGTTCTCCCGGGGTTCGCTCGACATCGGGACGCGGGTCCTGCTCGAACACCTCCCGCCGGCGGCGTCGGGCGATCGGGTGGTCGACCTCGGTTGCGGCAACGGGTTGCTCGGCCTGATGGTCGCGACCCGATCCGAGCCGGGCTCGGTGGTGTTCGTCGACGAGTCGTACCAGGCCGTCGATTCTGCCCGTCGCAACGCGGCGGTGTGGGCCGTCGATGCCCGGACCGAATTCGTCGTCGCCCGTGATCTGTCACACCTCGAGAGCGGATCGGTCGATCTCGTCGTGAACAACCCGCCGTTCCACACCCACCAGAGTCGGGGCGATGGCACCGCCGTCGCCATGTTCGCCGACGCCCATCGCGTGCTGCGGCCGGGTGGTCGGCTCGTCGTCGTCGGCAACCGCCACCTCGGCTACCACCAACTCCTCCGCCGCCGTTTCGGCAACGGCGAGGTGATCGGCTCGACCCCGAAGTTCGTCGTGATCCACGCCGTGCGCCGATGACGGGCGGGCCACGTCGGTGTCATCCAACTCAGTAGGCTGAGGCCCGGCGTTCCGGCGAGATACGACGCAACGACTTCGAAGGGTTTGACCATGGTGGCCTCGGTGCAGACACAGCTCCTGATCGGCGGCGAATGGCGGGGCGGTTCGACCGGTGAGACCCTCCCCGTCACCAACCCCGCCAACGGTGAAACGATCGCCGAGATCGCCGTCGGGACCCCCGACGATGCCGTCGCCGCCTGCGATGCGGCGGCCGCGGCGCAGCCCGGCTGGGCCAAGACCGCACCCCGCGAACGGGCCGAGATCCTCCGGCGGGTCTGGCAGTTGATGATCGACCACACCGACGAACTGGCCGAACTGATCACGATCGAGCACGGCAAGCCGCTGGCCGACGCCCGAGGCGAGGTCGCCTACGCCGCGGAGTTCTTCCGCTGGAACTCCGAGGAGGCCGTCCGGATCCACGGTTCGATCGCAACGGCACCGTCGGGCACGAATCGGATGGTCGTGCACCATGTCCCCATCGGGGTGGTCGTGATCGTCACGCCCTGGAACTTCCCGGCGGCCATGATCACCCGGAAACTGGCACCGGCGCTGGCGGCGGGCAACGCGGCGGTGATCAAACCGGCGAAGGAGACGCCGCTGACCGCGCTCCGCATCGGTGAACTGTTGGTCGAGGCCGGCGTTCCGGCCGGGGTCGTGAACCTCGTGCCCACCAAGTCGGCCGGACCATGGTTCGATGCCTGCGTCGACCATCGAGCCGTCCGCATGGTCTCGTTCACC
This sequence comes from uncultured Acidimicrobiales bacterium, assembly GCA_963700755.1. Taxonomy (GTDB): domain Bacteria; phylum Actinomycetota; class Acidimicrobiia; order Acidimicrobiales; family SZUA-35; genus JBBQUN01. Next base: position 727,593 of record CAVOYW010000006.1, on the reverse strand, counting down.
GGCTCGACCGAGGTCGGGCGCATGCTGCTGGCCCGTTCCGCCGACCGGGTGCTGAAGACCGTGATGGAACTGGGCGGCAACGCCCCCTTCATCGTCTTCGCCGACGCCGACCTCGACGCCGCCGTCGACGGAGCCATGGTCGCCAAGATGCGTCATTCGGCCGAGACCTGCACCGCCGCCAACCGCTTCTACGTCGAGGAGCCGATCGCCGAGGAGTTCGGTCGGAAGTTGGCGGCGGCCATGGCGGCCGTCGGGGTCGGCGACGGCCGGAGCTCGGGGGTGTCCTGTGGCCCGATGATCAACGCCAAGGCCGTCGACGACATCGACACGATGGTGCAGGCGGCCGTCGGTGCGGGCGCCACGGTCCTCACCGGTGGCGGACCGATCGACGGCCCGGGGTTCTTCTACGAACCGACCGTGCTCGCCGGCGTCGCCCAGTCGTCACCGATCGTGCACCAGGAGATCTTCGGGCCGGTGGCGCCGATCATCACGTTCACCGATGTCGACACCATGATCGACCAGGCCAACGACACCGAGATGGGCCTCACCGCCTACGTCTTCACCTCCGACATCGGCAAGGGCCTGGCGGTGTCGGAACGAATCCAGGCGGGAATGATCGGGCTCAACCGAGGCGCGGTGTCGGATCCCGCCGCCCCCTTCGGGGGCATGAAGCAATCGGGTCTCGGGCGCGAAGGGGCGAGCGAGGGCATCTACGAGTTCTGCGAGACCCAGTACATCGCCGTCGACTGGTAGCCGGTGAGCGACCCGATCCCGTATCTGACGGCCGACGACGTGGGTCGACTCGTGTCGATGGCCGACACGATCGAGGCCCTGCGGTCGACGTTCACCGAACGGCGACCGGCGCCCGAGCGGGTCGTCGCCCCGTTCGATCAGGGCAACCTGCTGACCATGCCGGCCGTTGCGGGCCCCCTCGCCGGCTCGAAGGTGATCACGCTCCGGCCGGGAAACCCCGGGCTCGGTCTCCCGGCCATCCAGGGGGTCTACGTGTTGTTCAGTCCGGTCGACGGCCGGGTCCGGGCAATGCTCGACGGCGCGTGCCTCACCGCTCTCCGCACACCGGCGGCCTCGGCCCTGGCCGCCGACCACCTGGCGAAGCCGGCGGCGACCACCATCGGAATCGTCGGTGCCGGGGTCCAGGGCCGAGGTCACCTCGACGCCATGCGGGTCGTGAGGCCGACCTTGGAGCACGTGGTGGTCACGAGTCGAACGCCGGCGTCCGCCGAGGCACTGGCCGACCACGCCCGGACGCTCGGGCTCGAAGCCCGAGTTGCCGACGCCGTCGGAGCGGGCCACTGCGACATCGTCTGCTGCTGCACGTCGGCGGCGACCCCGGTCCTCCCCGATCAGGTCGCGCCCGGAGCCTTCGTCTCCGCCGTCGGTGCCTATCTCCCTGAACAGGCCGAACTCCCGCCGGCCCTCGTCGGCGGGGCCGACGTCTGGGTCGACGCCGAGTCGGCGGCACGAGTCGAGGCCGGCGATCTGATCCAGGCCGTCGAAGCCGGCTCGTGGAGCTGGGAACGGCTCCGAGGCGACCTCGTGTCGTTGGTGGTCGACGGGGCTCCCGAACTCGCCACGGTCCGGCCGCGGGTGTTCAAGAGCGTCGGCCTGGCCATCGAGGATCTCGCCCTCGCTCACCTGGCCGCCGATCGGGCCGGCCTTCCTGCCTGAACTCGGCGGGGATCGGCGTTCTTGCATCGGCGGCGGTTCGACGCGAGCGTGAGCCCGACAGATTCGAAGCCGAGGGGGCACGATGGACGTTGGACTGCAGTTGATTCTCACGTCGGGAGGGTGGGATCAGACACCGAGCGACGGGCAGGTCTACGCCGAGGAGCTGGCCCTGGGTCGACAGGCCGAGGAACTGGGATTCGATGCCATCTGGCCCACCGAGCACCACTTCTTCGACTACTCGTTCTGCCCCGACAACCTCCAGTTGCTCAGCTACTTCGCGGCCTGCACCGAGTCCATCGCGCTCGGTACCGCCGCCATCATCTTGCCGTGGAACGATCCGCTACGGGTCGCCGAGAAGGTGTCCATGCTCGACCATCTCTCGAATGGTCGGGTCCGGGTGGGATTCGGTCGAGGCCTCTCCCGCCGCGAATATGCACCGTTCCGATCGGTCGAGATGGACGAGGCCCGCGAGCGGTTCGACGAGGCGTCGATGATGATCGTGGCGGCACTCGAGACCGGGATCATCGAAGGTGGCGGCCCGATGTATCCGCAGACACCGATCGAGATCCGGCCTCGACCGGAGCGATCGTTCACCGACCGGATCTACGCCGTTGCCAACTCGGCCGATTCGGTCGAGGCCTGCGCCCGGATGGGCGGGCGCATGATCATGTTCGCCGAGACCAACTGGCAGAAGCGCATGGGATCGATCGAGACACACCGGCAGCGTTTTCGTGAGCTGCACGGGCGGGAGGCCCCGCCGGTGATGACCGCCGACTTCACCTACTGCCATTCCGATCCCGACATGGCCCGGGAACGGGCCGAGCGCTACCTCGCGGGATACCTCTCGACCCTCCTGGAGCACTACGAACTGATGGGTGATCATTTCGCCGACATCAAGGGCTACAGCGGCTACGCAGGCCAGGCCGACAAGCTCCGCCAGGTCGGGGTCGAGCGCTACATCGAGGGGTTCCTCGCAGCCAACGCCTACGGCACACCGCAACAGATCATCGACCGACTCGAGGAGCGGCGCGAGATCCTCGGTTCGTTCGAGGAATGCACCTGTTTCCGTTTCGGCGGGATCCCGTTCGACGAGGCCGACGCCTCGATGCGGCTCTTCGCGTCCGAGGTCCTCCCGGTCATCAAGGGCTGGGACTGATGGAGCCCGATCAGCTGGCCTGGCTCGCGTCGTACCACGAGGACCCGATCGACCCCGGGCAGATCATCTGCGATCCCCATCATCACCTCTGGGAGTTCCCCACCGACACCTACCTGGTCGACGAATTGCTTGCCGACACCGGAGCCGGGCACCGAGTCGTCAGCACCGTGTTCGTCGAGTGCTCCTCGGCCTACCGGACCGACGGTCCGGAGGCGCTCCGACCCGTGGGTGAGACCGAGTTCGTGGTCGCCCAGGCCCGGGCCGGCGAGGCACGGGCTGCCGACGAACCGGGCACGGCCGTGATCAGGGGCATCGTCGGGTTCGCCGATCTGAGCCTGGGCGACGCCGTCGTCCCGGTGCTCGAGGCGCACATCGCCGCGGGCGACGGGCGCTTCCGCGGGATCCGCCACGCCACGGCCCACGATCCGAGTCCCGAGATCCGCCGTTCGCACACCCGTCCGACACCGGGGCTGATGGCCGATCCGGGCTTCCGTCGCGGGTTCGCCCACCTGGCCGACCACGACCTCCGCTTCGATGCCTGGCTCTACCATCCCCAGATCGACGAGCTCGTCGATCTGGCCCAGGGACACAGCGAGGTCTTGATCGTGCTCGACCACCTCGGTGGTCCGCTCGGGGTCGGGCCCTACGCCGGCCGACGCGACGAGGTGCGAGCGGCTTGGCGCCGCTCGATCATCTCGTTGGCCGAGTGCCCCAACGTGAGCATCAAGCTCGGTGGTATCGGGATGACGGTGTTCGGGCTCGACTGGCACCATCGGTCGACACCGCCCACCTCGCAGGATCTGGCCGACGCCTGGCGGCCCGACATCGAGTTCTGCATCGAGCAGTTCGGCGAGCGACGGGCCATGTTCGAGTCGAACTTCCCCGTCGACCGTCGTTCGACCGGCTACACCGTGCTCTGGAACACGTTCCAGCGGATCACGACCGATTACTCGGCGGCCGAGAAGGACGCACTGTTCCACGACACCGCAGCGAGCTTCTATCAGCTGGACTGATCGTCCCGCCACCGGCTCGGCCAAGCGTCAACGACGAACCCGCTAACGTCTCGGACGTGGCCCGCAACGATCCGCTCTCCTTCGATCCCATCGCCGAGGCTCGGCGCCAGTGGCTCGAGCGCGAGTGGGAGGCCAGCTCGGCGATGGTGGCAACGACATCGATCATGCGGGCCCAGCAGATCGTGCAACGGGCCGTCGACGAGGCGCTGGCTCCGTTCGACCTGACCTTCGCCCGCTACGAGGCGCTGGTGCTGATCTCGTTCAGTCGGGCCGGTGAGCTCCCGTTGGGCAAGATGGGCGATCGCCTGATGGTCCATCCGGCCAGCGTCACCAACGCCATCGACCGGCTCGAACGGCAGGGCCTGGTCGAACGGCGGCGATCGTCGGCCGACCGCCGGACGGTGCTCGCCGTGATAACCGACGAGGGACGTCGGGTCGCCGAGGACGCAACCCAGGCCCTCGGCCAGATCGAGTACGGCGCGGGCGCGCTCGCCGAGGACGAACGGGAGCAGCTGTACCAGCTGATCCGGGGCCTGCGCGCCGCCGAGGGTGACTTCACCGAGGACCACGACTCGGCCTCCGTCGGCGACTGATCGGTCGGTTCCGGCGGGATCGACCGATCACGGATCGACGGGCCGATCGTTGGACATCTAAACTTCGCGGCTGTGACCAACGACTCCTCCTCCAACCGTGACCAGTGGGAAGCCGAGTTCGCCGCATCGTCGTTGCGTTCCGGCCCGTTCGAGACGATGTCCGGCGTGCCGGTCGATCCGGTCTACGGCGGCCCGACGGTCCGTTCCCCGGTCAGTACCCCTACACCCGCGGCATCCACGCCTCGATGTACCGGTCGCGGTTGTGGACCATGCGGATGTTCGCCGGCTTCGGCACGGCCGAGGACACCAACGTCCGCTTCAAACAGCTGCTGGCCGACGGCGGCACCGGTCTGTCGACCGCCTTCGATCTTCCGACGCTCATGGGTCGGGACTCCGACGACGACTTCGCCCTGGGCGAGGTCGGCAAGGCCGGTGTCGCCGTCGACACCCTCGCCGACATGGAAGACCTCTTCGCCGACATCGACCTGGGCGGCGTGTCGACGTCGATGACCATCAACTCGCCGGCCTCGATCCTGCTCGCGATGTACGTAGCCGTCGCCGAGCAGAACGGCACCCCACGGGCGGCGCTGAACGGCACCCTCCAGAACGACATCCTGAAGGAGTACCAGGCGCAGAAGGAATACATCTTCCCGCCCCGCCCGTCGGTGCGCCTCGTCAGCGACCTGGTGCGGTTCACCGCAGCCGAGATGCCGAAGTGGAACCCGATCTCGATCTCCGGCTACCACATCCGAGAAGCGGGTTCGACGGCGGCCGAGGAACTCGCGTTCACGCTCGGCAACGGTTTCGCCTACGTCGAGGCGGCGCTCGCCGCCGGCCTCGACGTCGACGAGTTCGCCCCCCGACTGTCCTTCTTCTTCAACAGCCACATCGACTTCTTCGAGGAGATCGGCAAGCTGCGGGCGGCCCGCCGTATCTGGGCCCGCTGGATGAAGGAACGCTACGGAGCGCAGGTCCGAGCGGTCGCTCAAGCTCCGGTTCCACACCCAGACCGCCGGTGTCTCGCTGACCGCCCAGCAGCCCGAGATCAACATCGCCCGGGTCGCCATTGCAGGCGATGGCGGCGGCGCCTGGGCGGAACCCAGAGCCTCCACACCGATGCCTACGACGAGGCGCTGGCCCTCCCGACCGAGAAGGCGGCCCGCATCGCCCTGCGAACCCAGCAGATCGTGGCCCACGAGACCGGCGTCGGCCGACGTGGCCGACCCGCTCGGTGGAGCACCCTTCGTCGAGTGGATGACCGACGAGATGGAGCGTCAGGCCGAAGAGATCTTCGCCAAGGTCGACGAGATGGGTTCGGGGTCCATGCTCGAGGGCACCTTCGTCGGGCATCGAGGACGGGCTGGTTCCAGGGTCGTATCGCCGATTCGGCGTACGCCTTCGAACGCAAGGTCAACAACGGCGAGCGCATCGTGGTCGGTGTCAATGCCTTCACCGACGGCGACGACGCCGAGCCGCCCCTGCTGTACATCGGCCCCGAGGTCGAGGAGCGTCAGCTGAAGCGGTTGGCCACCGTCAAGCACGATCGCAACGACGCCCTCGTGACCGAGACGCTGGCCGCGGTCACCGCAGCGGCCGCCGACCCCACCGTCAACACCATGCCCCCGATCCTCGATGCGGTCCGGGCCTACGCCACGGTCGGTGAGATCATCGGTGCCATGAAGACCCAATTCGGGGTCCAACCCGAGGACACGTCGGTCTGATCCGACTGCTGCCAGGGTTGACGCAACCCGAGGACACGTCGGTCTGATCCGACTGCTGCCAGGGTTGACGCAACCCGAGGACACGTCGGTCTGATCCGACTGCTGCCAGGGTTGACGCAACCCGAGGACACGTCGGTCTGATCCGACTGCTGCCAGGGGTGAGCCTGCCGGCCTGATCAGCGGGGCGAGACCGAGAACGTGATCGTCACCGACGCCTCCACCGACTCCAGGCCGTGGGCCGGGGGGATCGTCGACTCCACGCTCATGGCCACTCGAGCGAAGGTCGATGGCCCGATCGACGGGCCCCCTTCGCGCAGTTCGACGATCGGGCCGAGTTCGAGTCCGGCCGCTTCGGCCAGTTGAGCGGCCCGTAAGCGGGCGTCGGCAACGGCGGCGTGCCGGGCCCGCTCCCAGGCCGGGTTGGCCCGATCGATCTGCCACGCGGGAGCGCCGATCGTGACTGCGTCGATCTGGGAGATCCGCAGGATCGAGGTGAACACGGTGGTGGGATCGGTGATCCGGGCTCGCACGGTGTAGGCCGCATACCAACCGATCACCTGCTCCTGGCCCGAGTCCCAGGCGCGTTCCCGGTCGACGTGGCCGGGCGAGGTCACGATCGCGTCCTCGTCGATGCCGAGGCCGTCGAGCGCCGCAACGACCCGGTTGGCAACCTCGGTCACCGCGGCAAGCGCGTCGGTCGGCGACTCGCGCACGATGCGAGCGTCGAAGGTCACGACCGCAAAGTCGGGTGCCGTGGTGGACGAGCCGTTCCCGCTCGCCACCAGCACCGAACGATCGGGTCGTTCGAACATCGTCGGGGCGTTGTTCATGACGGCATCGTAGACCGAGGGGCGAATCCCGTGGCCCCGAGCTCGGTACTGGTGCGGATCCGGAACGGTCTGCTACAACGGCCCACCAGTCAGGTCGACGGCTCGTCGATCCCCCGTCCGACGGCTGTGACCGTCACGAAAGGACCCACCATGTCGTCCCCAGTCGTTGCCGAAGGCGCCGACGGCGTCAAGGCCCTCGTCGGCCAACACCTCGGCTACACCGACTACATCGAGATCACCCAGGATCGGGTCAACCTGTTCGCCGACGCCACCGGCGACCACCAGTGGATCCACATCGACCCCGAACGATGTGTCAAGGAGAGCCCGTTCGGTGGGCCGATCGCCCACGGCTTCCTCACCTTGTCCCTGATCCCGATGATGCTCCCTCAGATCTTCGTGCAGAAGGGTTTCTCGATGGGGGTGAACTACGGCCTCGAGAAGGTTCGTTTCCCGTCGCCGGTGCCGGTCGGCTCGAAGCTGCGAGCCGGTGCGCAACTCGACGGCGTCACCGACATCGCCGGTGGGATCCAGGTCGAGCTGACGATCACGCTCGAGGTCGAGGGTGCATCGAAGCCGAGCTGTGTCGCCGTGGTGCTGTTCCGCAGTTACGTCTGACCTCGAGGCCGGGACTCAGGTCAGGACGGCGACGAATGCTTCGTCGGTGGTCCGGAAGGTGACCGCGTCGCTGCCCATGTCGGGCATCCGGAGGTCGATGATCCGGTCGGCCTCGTCGGTCGACCGGATCTCGAGAACGATCTCGTCCGAACCCGTTGCGTTCATGGTGAACGGATGGGGGAGGCGAGCCGCCGAGGCCAGCAGTTCGTTGGCCACCCGGAGCACCAGGAGACGACGGACCGGATCGGCCACGGGTTCGGCGTTCCAGTTCAGGCTGACGAAGGCACCGACTTCTTCGCGCAAGGCGGCCGCCTCGATCTCGACGGCCAGCTTGAGGGGGTCGACAGCATCGATGAAGGGGCTCGGCGCCGAGGGATCGAGCGCAACGCTGTGCCGCCAGGTGCGCTCGCTCCGCGCCATCTCGAGGTCCCACAGCGCGGCCGGCGCGGCACCGGCCAGCGATCCGACGAAGACGCTCTGATGCACCGCATCGATTCCGTCGGTGCCCTCGCCGATCGACGGCCCGGCCGCGGGCGCGGGGTCTGCCTGGGGCCGGATCGGCTCGGTCGACCGGGCCTCCAACAGCGCGATCCGTTCGGTCAGGGCGTCGAGCTCGCGGCCCCGTTCGGCGGCGAGGGCCTCGGCGGCGTCGGCACGGTCGGTCTCGGCCGACGCCGTTCGAGCCAGCTGTTCGAACTCGGCGGAGGCGGCCGACGCGGCCTCGGCCCGCTGGCGCTCGGCGTCGAGTTCGGATCGCAGCGAGGCTCGTGCGGCGTCGGCCGCCTCGAGTTCGGAACGCAGCGACTCCTGCACGGCATCGGCGGCGTCGAGTTCGGAACGCAGCGACTCCTGCACGGCATCGGCGGCGTCGAGTTCGGATCGCAGCGACTCCTGCACGGCATCGGCCTCGATGCGTTCGGACTCTGCTGCCTGCCGAACCTCGTCGGTCGAGCGTTGGGCGGCGGCGGCGTTCTGGAGCGCCGCCTGGGCGGCACGCCGCGAAATCAGCGCCACCGCGGCAAGCACGACCGCCACGAGCGCCAGCAGGGTTGCGAGGACGTCCATGGCCGCCGACCCTAGTCGATCACCCGCAGTTCTCGTGCTGCTGCGGCAGCCGCGATCACGGTCAGGCCGGCCATGCCGGCGAAGAGCCAGCGGGCCCCGAACGCTTCGTAGATGGAGGGTGCGATGAAGGCCGTGACCCCGGCGGCGCCGAGCCCGATCGTTCCGAGCATGGCCTGTCCGACCGCGGCCCGACCGGGCCCGGTGACCTCGAGCGCCAGAAGCTGCGTGGTCGGGAACATCGTCGCCTCGACCGTGCCCTGGAGCAGCCCGGCGAGCACGACGGTCAGGATGATCGGGAACAGGCCGAAGCCGGCGATGGCGGGGACGGCGGCGCACAGCAAGGGGACGAGCACCCGGCGGGGGCCGACGCGTTCGACCCATCGGCCGGCGAAGGTCGGCAGGGTGACGAGTGGGGCGCCGATGGCGACGAGGATCAGGCCGATCGTCGCGTTCTCGGCACCGAGGTCGGTGAGATACACGTCGACCACCGAATCGAAGATCCCGATGTTGCCGAAGATCACGAACTGGGCGAGCATCGCGGCTCGCAGCGCCGGGTGCCGGAGCAGGACGAGGAACTCGCCGGGCCCCGGTTCGGCGGTGGCGATGGGTGCGCTGCGCAGCCAGCGGAGCGCCGGGCCGGCCGCCACGGCGGTGAGGACGCCGACGGCCACGAACGGTGCGTTGAAGCCCAGCGGGCTGAGGACCGCACCGAGCAGCGGGCCGAGGATGAAGCCCGCCACGTTCGCCGAGAGGTAGGAGCCGAGCCGGGCCCCGCTCCCCGTGACCGCCTCGCCGACGAGCGCCTTCCGGGCCGCGAGATCGAACAGACCCAGACCCAGCCCCAGCATCGTCCGTGCCGCAACCAGGGGCCAGAGCGTCGAGGCGGCGATGAACCAGATGGTGCCCCCGATCCCGAAGGCGAACGCGAACAGCCCGATGCGAAACAGCCCGCCTCGATCGGCGAAGGGGGCAACGACGAGTTGGATCGCGAGCCCGGCGATGAATCCGGCCGAGGCGATCGCGCCGATGCCCCAGCTCGGAAGGGCATAGCGATCCTGGAGGTCCGACAGCAGCACGAACACCACGCCTGCCGACGACGACAGGGCGAATCCGGCGAGATAGGCGAAGCGGTGCACCCGCAGGAGTGTGCCGTCGAGTGCGCGTCGGCCCACTGCGGGAGCCAACTTCCGACTGCACGCCGGTTTGCCGTAGGGTCCGGGACCATGACGCTTCGATTCGGTGCCTTCCTCGCTCCCCATCACCTGCCGGGCGAGAGCCCGACGCTGCAGCTCCAGCGCGACCTCGACCTCGCCGAGCAGCTCGATCGCCTGGGCTACGACGAATTCTGGTGTGGTGAACACCATTCGACCGGCTGGGAGACGATCGCCTCGCCCGAGATGTTCCTGGCCGGTGCCGCGATGCGGACGCATCGCATCAAGCTCGGCACCGGGGTCGTGTCGCTTCCCTACCACCATCCGTTCAACGTGGCCCAGCGCATCGTGCAGCTCGATCACATGAGCAACGGGCGGGCCATCTTCGGCACCGGCCCGGGTGCGCTTCCCTCGGATGCGTTCACCCTGGGGATCGACCCGATGGTGCAACGAGACCGCCAGGACGAGGCGATCGGCGTGATCAAGCGTCTGCTCGACGGCGAGGACCGATTCAGCTACTCCTGCGAGTGGTTCGAGCTCCACGATGCGGCGCTCCAGATCCTGCCGATCCAGAAGCCGTTGCCGATGACCACCGCATCGAGCGTCAGCCCCTCGGGCATGACCCTGGCCGGCAAGTACGGCATCGGCGTGCTGTCGATCGGGTCGATGTCGACCGAGGGCATCCAATCGCTGCCGCTCCAGTGGAGTTTCGCCGAGGAGGCCGCAGCCGAACACGGCCAGCGCGTCGATCGGGCCGATTGGCGGGTGCTCTTCAACTGGCACCTGGCCGAGACCCGCGAACAGGCCGAACGTGACGTCGAGTGGGGACTCCTACGCTGGCACAACGAGTACAACGTCGACACGCTGCAACGACCGGGTGCCACGCACTTCGCCGATACCGCCGACGCGATCCACAACCTGGCGAGGGTCGACGGCTCGGCGGCCGTGATCGGCACACCCGACGAGCTGATCGAACGGATCCGCGAGATGTACGAGGTCTGCGGAGGGTTCGGGGCGGTCATCGGGTTCGTCAACGACTGGGCCAATCCCGAAGCGACGAGCAAGAGCTGGGACCTCGTCGCCCGGTACGTCATGCCCGAGATCAAGGGCATGCTCGCTCCGATGCGTGAGTCGAACCAGTACGTGATCGAGCACCGTGAATCGTTCGCCCAGGCCGGCAAGGCAATCATGGCGAAGATCGCCGCCAACGAGCGGGCGATGGAGGCGTTGAAGGCCACCCCCAAACCGAAGGCACAGGCGCCGATCGCCGCCCACCACTCGCCGCTCGAGGGCTGAGCCGATCCGACAACGACCGTGCGAGCCGGAACGACGTCCTCGTGGAATCCCGACAACAGAGTTCGAAGCAGGGCTGATCTGTCGCAGCACGGCTGATCTGTCGCAGCACGGCTGATCTGTCGCAGCACGGCTGATCTGTCGCAGCACGGCTGTGATCGGCTACGCTCCACAACCCTCCGCGGATGCCCGAGTGGCCTAAGGGAGCGGCCTGCAAAGCCGTGATTCGCGGGTTCAAATCCCGCTCCGCGCTCCATCATCGTCAGTCGGATCACCAATTCGATCGTCACCGGGTGAAGCGTTCGGCCCAGCTGATACTCTTTCCCGCTCCGGGGCCATTAGCTCAGTTGGCTAGAGCGCCTGCATGACGCGCAGGAGGTCGGGGGTTCGATTCCCTCATGGCCCACGGGAACCCTTCGGCCTGTCGGGCCTCGGGGTTCCTGAGGAGTAGCTCGCTGCGCTCGCTACTCCCTGTCGTGAGGCGGGGCCAACCCGCCCGGGGCCGACGGGTCATCCGGAGCGCATCGGATGGTGGAGAGACGAACATGGGTTCGACGCGCAGGATCGAGACGGCGGGGGATTTCGCGGCCATGGTCGGCGACGTCGAGGGCCAACCCGGTTACGTGACCCCGGCCGCGTTCGGGCTCGGACTGGCCACCGTGTCCGACGACGCCGGCGGTGGGATCGCCAAGTTCCTCGACACCGACTTCCTGATCACCAACCTCGGCGAGAACACCGGCTCGGCCGCCGCCATCGCCGATGCCCTCGGATCGTTCGATGGATCGACGGTGCTCGACGCCGAACGGATCGACGCCATCCTCGACCGCTTCGCCCCGTTCGTCGACGACGGCGAGCAGCATCCCAACCTGGCCGCGCTGCAGGACCTGGCTCGCTGGGCGTCGCGCGGCGACGCGGTCACGGTCACCGGACATCGCCGGGTGGCCGTGGCCGTCGCCATCGCCACCCTCGACTCCGCCCCGGTCGACGCGCCCGACGTCTATCTCCGGCTCACGCTGCTTTCGCAGCGCAAGGTGATGCCTCACGGCATCAGTCTCGACGGCGCCTTCGCCAAGCTCAACAACGTGGTCTGGTCCAGTCTCGGGCCCATCGATCCCGACCGGTTCGACTCGGTGCGGTCCGAGGCCCGACTGGCCGGCACCCCCGTCCACGTGCACAGCGTCGACAAGTTCCCGCGGATGCTCGACTACGTGGTTCCCGCCGGGGTCCGAATCGGAGACGGTGCCCGGGTCCGCCTCGGCGCCCATCTGGGCGACGGCACGACCGTCATGCACGAGGGGTTCATCAACTTCAATGCCGGGACCGTCGGCCCCAACATGGTCGAGGGTCGGATCTCGGCCGGCGTCGTCGTTGGCGCCGACTCCGATCTCGGCGGGGGCTGTTCGACGATGGGGACACTCTCGGGCGGCGGAACGGCGATCGTGTCGGTGGGCGCCCGATGCCTGATCGGCGCCAACGCGGGCATCGGCATCTCGCTCGGCGACGACTGCACGGTCGAGGCCGGGCTCTACGTCACGGCCGGCACACCGGTGCTGGTCTGCGGTCTGGCCGGCTTCGACGACCGCTCGACGGTCAAGGCCCGCGACCTCAGCGGGCACGATGGTCTGCTGCTGCGCCGCAATGGGATGACGGGCACGGTCGAGGTCCATCCGAATGGTGCGCAGTGGAGCGGTCTGAACGAGGCACTGCACCAGAACTGACCCCGGGCTGGTGCCCCCGGATCGTCGTTCGCTCAGCGGGGGCGAGGTTCTTCGGACCGATCGACGCTGATGAGGACACCGTCGGGCCGGTGGATCCACGACTCGGCGTCGAACACCAGGTCGCCGAACTCACCGGGCCAACCGGGAACGATCGCAGCGAGCGCCGACGGGGGGATACCCAGGCCGTCGAGCAGGTCGGGATTGTGGAGATCGGTGTGGCGGAGCAGGTCGATCCAGCCGCCGTCGAGTACCAAGGTCGAGCGCTGATGGCCGCGCCGGATCCAGGCGAGGAAGACGTTCGACGGGTCGAAACCCTCGCGACGCTCCATGATCAGAGCAGCGAGTGGAGCGAGGCGATGTCCGGCCTCGGTCAGGTCGGCAGCGTCAACCGATTCGACGATGGGGAGGGGCAGGGGCATCTTCGTGGGCTTCGGTCCGAAGGGGCCCCCAGAATGGCGCTGAGCGCCGGTGAGGGCAACTTCGAGGCGCGATCAGCGGACCGCCGATTCGAACCCGGGACGTCGCGAGAGGTCCGAACACGCCTCGCACACCGTTTCGGGCACGATGCCGGCCCGGATGAGGAGGCCGTAGATCTGGCAGCCGAGACAGAAGCCGAGTGCGGCCTCGAGTGACGCCGCGACGACGATCATCGAGACGAGGATCGCGGCGGTGGTGGGGCTCCCGACCAGGTGAGCGATCGACGCCATGACCGACAACGCGGCTCCGATCCCCTGGGCGAATCGTTTTGGGGCGCCGGCCACCGGTCGCTCGGCCACCGGGATCCGGGGGACGATCACCTCGGTCACCAGACGTCCGAGCGGCGACAGTCGCGGACCGGCTGCGACCCGGGCAGCAAAGCCGTAGGTGAGCGGCACCAGGACCCAACCAGATCCGGTGATCAGATGGGCGAGTGCGGTCACGACCACGCCCGTGGCCACGAGTCGGGCCGCCGTCTCGTTCACGACCTCGGGGAAACCCAGGAGTCGTCGGCGGGTCGGGTTCGATCGATCGAGGAGCGAGGTCGTCACCCCGACACCCTATACCCGACTATTCAGATCAACTATTACGATTTTCGATGTTTTCGGCGATCCGCCGGTCCGACGTCGAACACGACCGGCCGTTCCGGATCACCCGGTCGGGCACCGCACCCGTCGCGTTCGTCTCGACGCCCGGGACGAGCGCGATGGGTGGTCCCGGCTCGACGGAGCGTGATGTGGCGGTCATCACTCGATGGCCGCAGCGCGCGCTCATAGGATGGCCCGGTGACCGAATCATCGGAATACCCGGCGGCGTGGGAAACCGACGTGGTCCTGTCCGACGGCTCGACGGCCCGCATCCGGCCGATCCGGCCCGACGACCGCGACCGACTGAACGACTTCCATTCCCGGCAGTCGCCCGAAAGCATCTACTTCCGCTACTTCCGGTTCCGGCCCGAACTCACCGAGGCCGAACTGGTTCACTTCACGACCGTCGACTACCTCGAACGCATGGCCTTCGTCGCCGTTCGCGACGACGTGATCATCGCCGTTGCCCGATACGAGCCGTGGGGCGAGCGGGACGACACCGACCGACGAGAGGCCGAGGTGGCCTTCTTCGTCGACGACGGCTTCGGCGGTCGGGGTCTGGCCACCATCCTGCTCGAGTTCCTCGCTGCTGCCGGTCGACGCCGTGGTCTCGACGGATTCACCGCCACCGTGCTCCCCGAGAACTACGGGATGCTGAGGGTGTTCCGCAAGGCCGGTTTCGAGGTATCGACCCGATTCGCCGACGGCGTCATCGAGGTGACCCTCGGGATCATCATCACCGAGGACACCCAGGCGGCGATCGAACGACGGGCCCAGCGATCGATCGCGCGCTCGGTGGCGCGGATCCTCGAACCATCGTCGGTCGCCGTGGTGGGCCCCAGTCGACGTGCCGGATCGGTCGGATCCGAACTGCTCCGGCATCTGCTCGCCGCCCCGTTCGCCGGTGTGGTGTCGGTCGTCCACCCCGACGCCGACGAGGTCCAGGGGGTCCCAGCCGTCAAACGGATCACCGACCTGGCCGATCCACCCGACCTCGCCGTGGTGGTGGTCCCCACCGAGCAGGTGGAGGCGGTGGCGAAGGACTGCGTCGAGGCCGGGGTCGGGGCCCTCCTGGTGATCTCGGCGGGGTTCGCCGACGCCGGGCCCGAAGGGGTCGAACGCCAGCAGCGTCTGGTCTCGATCGCGCGGGCCGCCGGTGTGCGTCTGGTCGGACCGAACGCGTTCGGTGTTGCCAACACCGACCCTGCGGTGAACCTGCAGGCGCTCTTCCTCCCCGTGCACCTGTCGGCCGGCGAGGTCGGGCTCCTGTCGCAGTCGGGGCCCCTCGGTGCCGCCCTCCTCAACGACCTCGACCGCTGCGGGGTGGGCATCTCCACGTTCGCCGCGTTGGGCAACCGGGCCGATGTCTCGGTGAACGACGTGATGCAGTACTGGGCCACCGACGACCGGACCTCGGTGATCGCCCTCTACGTCGAGAACTACGGCAACCTCCGCACCTTCACCGCGATCGCTCGTGAACTCTCGCTCGTCAAACCGGTCATCGCCGTTGCGACGGCCGATGCCGACCGAAACGAGATGCTCGAGCAGTCCGGGGTGATCCTGGTCGACCAGGTCTCCGATCTGGCCCAACAGGCTCGACTCGCCATCGAGCAGCCCCTCCCCGCCGGCCGCCGGGTGGCAGTGGTCTCGAACACCTCGTCGGTGGCCCGTCTGGCCGTCGCGGCCTGTCGACGTGCCGGTCTCGATCCACGCGGACCCGACGACGGGGCGGTGCTCGTCGGCGACGTCGATCAGCTCGATTCGGGATCGACCACCAACCTGTCGATCTACGAACGAGCCGTGTCGTCGGCGGCGCTCTCGGGCGACATCGACGCGGTCCTCGTCGCCCTGGTGCCCTCGCTCGATCTCCCGATCGAGGAACTCCGAACCTTCCTCCGTCGCGTCGACCGGGCGGTGGCCAAACCGATCGTGGTCGCCGGTCTGGTCGATGCGGGCGACCTCGCCATCGACGGCATCCCGACCTTCACGTTCCCCGAGGGTGCGGCCGCGGTCCTCGGCCGAATGGCCCGATACGCCGAATGGCGGGGCCACGCCGTCGATCCCCCCATCGCGCCGGCCGATGATCGAGCGGACTCGATCAGACAGGCGGTCGACCGGCTGATCGACGGTGGTATCGACAGCGGTGGCCGCGTTCTCGACAACGACGACGCCCAGTCACTTCTCGCCACGATCGGTGTTGCCTTTGCCCGTTCGGTCGAAGTGGCAGACGTCGACGCTGCCATCGCCGCCGCAAGCGAGATCGGGTACCCGGTGGCCGTGAAGGTGGCCGGCCTCGAGTCACGGACCGTCGGCGAGAGCGGGGGCACGGCCCTCGACCTGCACGACGAGGTCCGGGTTCGCGAGAGCATCGAGCGGATGCAGGCCCAGTTCGGGGACGCCCTCGACCATCTGACCGTTCAGGTCATGGCACCGAGCGGCCTCCATCTGCGGATCGAACTGGTCCAGGACTTCGAGGATGGCGCCAGGCTGTCGATCGGTCCGGGCGGGTCCGCGGTCGACATCGACTCGTCCCGGCAGCTGCAGACCCTGCCCGCCAGTCGAGCCGACATCGAACGGCTGTGTTCGGCGGAATGGATCGTCCGACGAACCGACCCCGAGACACGGGCCGCCATCGAGGACTGGTTGGTGGCGCTGGTCGAGGGTGCCTCCGCGTCGCCCGAACTGGCGCTCGTTCGGATCAACCCGCTGCTCGCCGGTGGGGGCGGGGCGATCGCCGTCGACGGTGAGATCACGCTGCGGCCATGGCCGACCACGATCCTCGACGGGGTCCGACACCTCTGACCCGCCCATTCGCCCTGCCCCTCCCGGCACCGTAGGGTTGCGCCATGCGAGCGGTCGTTCTGCGAGATCACGGTGGACCGGAGGTCCTCACCATCGAGGAGGTCCCCGACCCCGAGCCGGGTCCCGAAGACGTGGTCGTCGACGTCGTCGCCACAGCCCTGAATCGGGCCGATCTGCTGCAGCGGATGGGGCTCTACCCCGGTCCGCCCACCGAACACGAGATCCCCGGGCTCGAATACGCCGGAATCGTCTCCGCGGTGGGATCGGCGGTGCGGTCCCATTCGATCGGCGAATCGGTCATGGGTATCGTCGGCGGCGGAGCCTATGCCGAGAAGCTCGTCACCCACGAGCGAACCGCCCTGCCGGTTCCCCGCTCGCTGCCCCTGGCCGACGCAGCTGCGGTCCCCGAGGTGTTCATGACCGCCTTCGACGCACTCGTGGTGCAGGGTGGGCTCGCATCGGGCCGCTGGGCCCTGGTGCACGCCGGCGCGTCGGGCGTGGGAACGGCATCGATCCAGATCGCCAAGGCATTGGGTGCTCGGATCATCGTGACCTGTTCCACCGGCAAGGTCGCGGCCTGCGAGGCGCTCGGGGCCGACGCGGTGGTCGACTACTCCACCACCGACTTCGCCGAGGTCGTGTCGAGTGTCACGGGCGGTCGGGGTGTCGACGTCGTACTCGACGTGATCGGCGGCGAGTACACGGTACGAAACATCATGGCCCTCCGTGTCGGCGGCAAGGTCATCCAGGTCGGGGTCATGGGCGAAGGCAAGGTCGAGCTGCCGCTCGGCCTGCTCCTGCCCAAGAGGGCGTCGCTGATCGGGACCGTACTCCGGGCCCGTCCTCTGGAGGAGAAGATCCTCCTGGCCCAACGGTTCGCAGACGAGCTCCTGCCCCGCTTCGACGACGGCTCACTGCACACGGTGATCGACCGTCGCTACCCCTTCGACGACATCGCCGACGCGCATCGCTACATGGCGACCAACGCCAACGTCGGCAAGATCCTCGTGACCGTGCGACCCACCTGACCCGGCCGTCGGGTCCGAGGGGCCGGCGAGCCCACGGCCGTCCGGTCGAGGCTCAATCCGTGCGGTTCGGAGCCGAGACTGTCCGTTGTGGACCGCGATCTCAGCTTCGACGAGTTCGAACTGGACGAACTCAGCAGTGCCTTCGAAGGCTTCCTCGACGTGGCCACGGGTGAAGATCCGCGTGGCCGGGACTCGAAGCCGACACGCTCAGCGATGTCTGGGGTCGAATCCACAGCCGTATCGAAGCCCGACTCCAGCCCATCGAGATCGAGATCGCCCACCTGATCGAGGGGCCGGTCGACCAGGGCGCGCTGAACGAGGCACTGAGTTCACTGCACGACCTCGCGACCTGGCTCGGTGAACTCGGGATGGTTCCCGCGTCGAGACTGGCCCGACAACTCTCGCAACGAATGAGCGGGCCCGATCATCTGCTGCACGCCGATCCCATTGCGGCAACTGTCGCCGCGGGTCTCGTCGAGGATCTGCGTTCGTCGGTTGCCACCACGGCCGGTGGCGGACTGTCCGCATCCGTTGGCGAACGACTGCTGATGATCGGCGAACCCGGCAAGGCCATCGACAGCATGGTCTGGTATGCCGTGACCAGCGGCTTCACGGTCGGGCAGTCGACCAGGCTGCAGGACTGGCCGTCGAAGACCGATGCGATCGTGATCAGCGCCGACGCAGCACCGTCGGCGGCGGCAACACTGTTGTCGAGTCGGCTCGCCGCCGAGCGGTACCCGGGTGTGCCGGTGATCGTCGTCGGGGGACCCGACGATCCATCGGCTCGCTGTGATCTGGCCGTTCACGCCACGAGCCTGTTGTCGGGCTCGGCCCGCCCGGCCGAGGTCATCGACGAGGTACGCCGCCAGATCCACGTCCGGCGGATCTCCCGGCGGGTGGTCGTCCGGGGCGAGGGATGCCGTCCCTTCGCTGCGGCGCTGAGCGACCGCGGGCTGGAGGCCTTCCCGTCCGACGACGACCGTGACCTGCTGGCCGGCGTCGAGTCCGGACGGGCGACCGGCGTCGTCCTGCTCCCGGCCGAGGACAATGCTCGACTGGCCCGGCTGTTGCGAGCGCAGTCGACGACTCGCCGAGCGGTGATCGTGGAGGTCCTGGCCACCGACGCTCCGCCGACCCACGAACCGGGGGTCGACGCCACCGTCGAGAGCAGGGGCGCCGTGGAGTCGTCGGTGCGCGTTCTCCGATCGCTGTACCGGCTCCGAGTCGACGTCGATGCCGACCTGGTTCCCTCGGCCAGGAGTGGCGGTGTCCCCTGGGCGTCGGCGGTGTTCCTGGCCGAACGTCTGCTGTTGGGCGCTCACCGATCCGATTCGGTGGCATCGCTGTGTGTGATCCAATTCGACGAATCGAGTTCGACGACCGAGGTCGATGCGGTGCAGGAGCAGCTCCTCCGGGAATTCCGCACCGATGACATCGTCACCCGGAGCGGAGACCGGGAGGCCGTCGTCGTGCTCAGCGGTGTCGATCACACCGTCTCGCAGGGACGGCTCGAAGCCATGGCCTCGCGCCTCGAGTCGGTCGGGGTCCGGGTCGGGATCGCCGAGTTCCCGTACGACGCACAGAGTGTCGACGACCTCGTCTCGGTGGCACGCGGCCTGCTGGAGCGAAGCCTCGCCGAGGGTGGGCCTCGCGTCGTCACGGCCGACTGGCATCCCGGTGGTCTCGTCGCCCACGACGTCATCATTGCCGACAGCGATCCGGCCATCGCCCGTGTCATCGGTGACGCACTGGAACGTTCGGGACTCTCGGTCGCTCACATCGCCGACGGGCAGGTCCTGCTCGAGCGGCTCGAGAATCCCCTCGTTCGCCTGCCTCGGCTGTTGCTCCTCGAGTTCGACCTGCTCAGCGTCGACGGCCTGACGATCCTTCGTCGTCTGCAGCGCAAGTCGGCCCTCCGTCGTTTCGACGTCGTGATGTTGTCGTCGCGCACTCGCGAGACCGACCTGCGGGAGGCATACGATCTCGGCGCCTCGGAGGTCATCCAGAAACCGTTCTCTCCCGGGATCCTGGTGCGCCGACTGCTCCGGATCCTCGAGGATGGCGGATGACGCTCTTCGCGGTGATCCAGATCGTCCTGACCGTCATGGCCGCTGCGTTCTGTGTGCTCGGCGCCGCGGTGCACCGGATGCGGCTCCGTCGCGATCGGCGGCGCTCGCTGGCCCACGGTTGGGCTGCGACCGTGGTCCTGGGCGGCGGTGACGGGCTCGATCCCGCCAGCCGAGCGCTGGCCGAACTGCCGCGCGACCTGCTGGCCGAGGTCCTCCAGCATCTCTCGTCCGACACCACGGGAGAGGCGCGCCGTCGCCTGCAGGTGGTGGCGCATCACGCCGGTCTGACCCGTCACATCGAGCGCGGAGCCGACGTCGATCGTGGCATCGCCGGGTCCAGGCCGCCCACCTGCTCATGCTGCTACCGGATCAGGGACGAGAGCGAGCGCTCCTGGTGTCGGACCCCCACCCGTTCGTCCGGGCCCGCGCCGTCGAGAGCCTCCTGCCCGATGAGGTCCACGAGTACGTCGACGTCCTTCTCGAGTCGCTCGGCCACACCAGTCCAGCGGTTCGTTCGGCGGCGCAGCACGCGCTCGCACGCGGCGGATCCAGTTGTGTGCCTGCGCTGGTCGAAACACTGGTGCGATCCCAATCCGATGCCATCGATCCAGAGGTCGCGGTGCTCATGGTCCAGGTGGCGGTGGAGTTGCCCGACCCGCGCCTGGCCGAACCGCTCCTCGGCTTCGTCGACCACCCCGACGCCCGGCTGCGTCGCCTGGTTGCCGGGTCGCTCGGCCGAGGTGTGTTCCGTTCACCCGGGGAACCCTTGGCCCGACTCGTCGACGACCCGGAACCCGATGTGCGAGCCGAGGCCGCTCGTTCCGCCGGCGCCGGTGGCGTCATCGCGCTGGCACCCGCCCTCGGACGATTGCTGTCCGACGGCAACTGGCAGGTACGGCGGGCATCCGGGTCGGCTCTCGCCGAGCTGGGTCCGGTCGGCCGGCTCGTGTTGCGCTGCCACCTCGTCGATGACGATCCCTTCGCCCGCGACATGGCCAAACACGTCCTGGGTCAGATCAGTGGCCTGACCAATCGCTCGCATCTTGCCGACCGTTGGGTCGCCGCATGATCGCCGAGGTGTTCGACGGTGCGGTCGTCGTGCTCGCCGGTGTGGTGCTCGTGACGGCGGGACTCCAGGCGATGCTCACCCTTGCGGCGATCGTCGATCTTCGCCGTTCCCACACGCGTACGCGGCACCGTCTCTGGCGCGCCGTCATGAACTCGAGTCTGGCCCCCAAGGTCACCGTGCTCGTCCCGGCCTACAACGAGGCGATCACGATCCGTGACTCGGTGGCCGGCATCCTCGCGCTCACCTACCAAAACCTCGAGGTCGTCGTCGTCAACGACGGATCGACCGATGAAACCGAACAGGTGTTGGTTCGGGAATTCGATCTCGTCGAGGTGCACAACGTCTATCAAGCACTGCTCCCGACGCAGTCGATCATCCGGCTCTACCGTTCGCGTGTGGATCCCCGCCTGGTCGTTGCCCAGAAGGACAACGGCGGCAAGGCCGACGCCCTCAACGCCGCCGTCAATCTCGCCAACGGTTCGTTGGTGTGCGCCGTCGACGCCGACACGATCCTGAGCCCCGATGCCCTGCAACGGCTCGTGACCTCGTTCGTGGACGATCCGGCGGTCGTTGCCGCCGGTGGCTCGGTCCGGTTGACCAACGGCGGACTCGATCGCGGACCCAACGGGCTGCGACCGAAGTTTCCGCACCAGGTCTGGGCCGGATGCCAGGTCGTCGAGTACACCCGGGCCTTCCTCATCGGACGACTCGGATGGAACCAGCTGGGCGGCAACCTCATCGTGAGCGGCGCCTTCGGTGTCTTCCGTCGCCAGAGCGTGATCGACGTCGGTGGCTACCTGCCGGGCAGCATGGGCGAGGACATGGAACTGATCGTTCGGCTTCGTCGGCACGGGTACGAACAGGGCTCGAAAGCGAAGGTCACCTTCGACGCCGAACCGATTGCGTGGACCGAGGCACCCGAGGGACTCGCCGAGCTGCGGCGCCAGCGCAACCGCTGGTATCGAGGCCTGCTGGAAGTGCTGAGCCGGCATCGCCGGATGATCCTGCGGCCGAGGTACCGAACGGCGGGAATGATCGCTCTGCCGTACTTCGTGATCGTCGAGGCCGTGGCCCCCGTGGTGGAGGCGATCGGCCTGTTCCTGCTGCTCCTGTCGCTCATCGCCGGGTACGCAACAGTCGGCCAACTGCTGTTCGTCGGATCGGCCTACGGCATCGGACTCGCCGTGTCCCTGGCTGTGCTGATGCTCGATGACGCCGCCTTCGGTCTCATCAGCGATGCCCGGACCCGTGTCCGGATGATCCTGATCGCAACGGTCGAGCATCTCGTGTTCCGGCCGATGACGATCGCCTGGAGGCTCGATGGGCTGCGGTCCTACGCCCAGGGCAAGGGCGACTGGGGCGTCCAGGTTCGACGGGGGTTCGGCACCAACTCGGTTCCGGGTTCGCCCCTGCCCAAGACCTGATCGTCAGCGGGCGTCGATGGCGACGTAGTCGCGTACCCCGACGCCGGTGTAGATCTGGCGGGGACGGGCGATGCGCTGGCCCTGCTCGAGGAGCTCCTGCCAATGGGCCAGCCAGCCCGGCATCCGCCCGATCGTGAACATGACGGTGAACATGTCCATCGGAATGTTCATGGCCTGGTAGATCAGTCCGGTGTAGAAGTCGACGTTGGGGTAGAGGTCGCGGCTCATGAAGTAATCGTCGGTGAGTGCAACCTCTTCCAGCTTCAGCGCGATGTCGAGCAGCGGGTTCTTGCCGGTGATCTCGAAGACGGCATCGGCCTGGGCCTTGACGATTCGGGCTCGCGGATCGTACGACTTGTAGACCCGGTGCCCGAAGCCCATGAGGCGTCCTTCGCCGGCCTTGACACTCTTGATGAACGGCTCGATGTTGTCGTAGCTGCCGATGTCGCGCAGCATGTGGATGACCTGCTCGTTGGCCCCGCCGTGACGGGGCCCGTAGAGCGCGGCCGTTGCTGCCGCGGCGGCCGAATAGGGATCGGCATGGGACGAGCCGACGACCCGCATGGTGGTGGTCGAGCAGTTCTGCTCATGGTCGGCGTGGAGGATCAGCAGCACGTCGAGGGCCTTGGCCAACACCGGGTCGGCCACGTAGTTGCGCTCGGCCACTCGCCACATCATCGAGAGGAAGTTCTCGGAGTAGTTCAGGTCGTTGTCGGGGTAGACGAACGGCATGCCGATGCTGGCCCGGTAGGCCATGGCGGCGAGGGTCGGAACCTTCGAGATGAGGCGGTTGATCTGCTTGTAGCGGTTGATCGGGTCGTCGATGTCCTTGGCCTCGGGGTAGAAGGTCGACAGGGCGGCGATCGCCGACACCAACATGCCCATCGGGTGGGCGTCGTGGTGGAAGCCCTCCATGAACCGCTTGCGCATGTTCTCGTGGATGAACGTGTGATAGGTGACGTCGTGCACCCAGATGTCCATCTGTTCGGTCGTCGGCAACTCACCGAAGAGCAGGAGGTAGCAGACCTCGAGGAAGGTCGAGTGTTCGGCCAGTTGCTCGATGGGATAGCCGCGGTAGCGCAGGATGCCGGCCTCGCCGTCGAGGTCGGTGATCGCACTCGCCGTGGAGGCCGTTGCCCCGAACCCAGGGTCGAAGAACCAGGTGCCGGGCATGAGCTTGGCGAACGCCTTGGCGTCGACACCACCGTCGACGATGGGGATCTCGACGCTCTCTCCCGTGCGGTTGTCGGTGATGGTGACGGTTTCAGGCACGGTGATCATGCTCCCTGATAGACGGTTCGAGGTGGTGTGTCAGCACGCCGTTGTGCCCAGGTCCCTTTGTCGAACCGAAT
Organism: uncultured Acidimicrobiales bacterium; assembly: GCA_963700755.1. Classification (GTDB taxonomy): domain Bacteria; phylum Actinomycetota; class Acidimicrobiia; order Acidimicrobiales; family SZUA-35; genus JBBQUN01. The sequence continues at coordinate 703,941 of CAVOYW010000006.1, read as the reverse complement.
GTAGCTTCCGCCGAGGCAGCGTGCGTACCTGGCAGGCAACGGTGTTGCCGGAGTCAACCTGTGGTTCACCTGATGAGCGCTGCGGACCGGGCCAGGGTGGGCGGTCAGAGCGGCATGTTGTCGTGTCGGCGTGGTCGCAGCTGCTCCCGCTTGGTGATGAGCATCGCCAGTGCGGCTCCGATCTCCCGCCGCGTGTCGCACGGATCGATGACGGCGCTGATCGACCCACGTTCCGCGGTCGGATACGGTGTGAGGAAGCGGGTCTCGTAGTCTCGTTCGAGTCCGAGCCGTTCCTCGGCCGACGCCGATCGGTGCAGGATCTCGACGGCGCCCTTGGCCCCCATCACGGCCACCTCGGCCCCGGGCCAGGCCAGCATGATGTCGTTGCCCATGTAGCGCGAGTCCATGACGATGTAGGCGCCGCCGTAGGACTTGCGAAGGATCAGTGCGATGCGAGGGACGGTGGCACGGGCGTAGGCGAACGCGAGTTGGGCGCCGTGCCGAATCATGCCCCGCCACTCGAGGTCCTTGCCCGGCAGGAAGCCCGAGGTGTCGACGAGGGTGATCAAGGGGATCCCGAACGAGTCGCAGAACTGAACGAAGCGGGCGCCCTTGTGGCTGGCGGGGATGTCGATGCTGCCGGCGAGGGCCTGGGTCTGATTGGCCACCACGCCGACGGTGTACCCGTCGATGGTGGCCAGTCCGGTGACCAGGTTCGGGGCGAACGCCGCTCGGACCTCACAGAACTCGCCGTCGTCGGCCAGGTCGGTGACGATCGTTCGCACGTCGTAGGAGCCGGTGGCGTGCGAGGGGATGGCCGCGGCGGCGACGGCGGTGTCCCGATCGATCGGATCGGGCGTCGGAATTCGGTCGGGGAGGTGGTCGACGTGGTCGGGGAGGTAGGACAGGACCCTCGACATGGCTTCGATCACGGCTTCGACATCGTTGCCGACCATGGCGGCGACCCCGCTCGATCGCGCATGCGCCCCCGCGCCGCCGAGTGTCTCGGCACTGACGGGAACGCCGGTGAAGGATTCGACCATGTGCGGTCCGGACACGAAGGCATAGGCGTTCTCGGTGAAGAAGGTGAAGTCGGCCAACCCGAGCATGAGGGCCGGACCGGACACGACCGGACCGGTGGCGGCCAGCAGGATCGGCACGACACCCGATGCCCGAGCGAGTTCGTGAGCCGCTCGACCCCACCCGACGACGGCCTCGACGCCCTCGGAGACATCGACGCCGCTGGTCGCCAGCAGGCCGACGATCGGCAGCCGTTCCTCACGGGCGGAACGGAAGGCCCGCTCCAGGACGGCTGCGTCGTGGATGCTGAGCGCGCCACGGTTGACGCCTCCCTGCACCGAGACGAGCATGACTCGGCGCCCGTCGAGTTCGGTGAACGATGCCCGGGTTTGGGAGGACGAAGAGGCCCAGATCGGGACCGAGGATGGCATGGGGACGGTTCTACCCGGTCCAGCGGGATCGGCGGTCGATCATGCCGGATTCGCCGCCTGGACACCCGAGACCTTGTCGGCCTCGGTGGCCACGACCGAACAGAGCGCAGCCTCGGTGGTCTGTGCGGCCACCGAGGGCATCCCCCGGCGACGAACCGCGATCCCGACGCTGCGCCGTCCCAGTTCCGGAACCGAGATGCGGACCCAGTCACCGCCGAGCCATCCCGGCACGGCGGTCGCCGGCACGATGGCTGCGCCGTAGCCCTGGAACGCCAGGCTGGCCATCAGGCGAAGCCCATCGACTTCGAGCTGAGCCGTCGGCGTGACGCCGTGATGCTCGAAGGCCTCGTTGACTTCCTGGCGAAACGGTGTCCCGGCCGCCCCCAGGAGCAGGGGATGGGCGGCGAGTTCCTTGATCGACAGCGTCGACGGCCCGGATGCGAGCGGGTGGGACCCGGGAGCGATCACGATGCGTTCCTCGGTGAAGAGGTCGCTCGTTCGAATCTCGGGTTCGTCGACGGGCAGGCCGACCACGGCGAGATCGAGTCCGCCGTCGAGCAGGCGCAGCACGAGCGACGTGGTGGTTCCCTCGGCGACGACGAGGCGGATGTCGGGCGCGGAGTGTGCGAGTCTGGCGACGAGGAAGGGCGTCACCCAGCGGGCGGTGGTGCCGATGATGCCGACCCGCACGGTGCCCCGCGGCGAGCCGCGTAGCGAGGCGACGTCGGCCTGGAGCGATTCGAGTTCGGCCTGGATTCGTCGAACCCGGCTGAGAACCGCCTCGCCTTCCTGGGTCGTCAAACCGGTGGCCCGATCGATGAGGGTGGCGTCGAGCTCGCGTTCGAGCCGGGCCACGTGGGTGGAGATGTTGGACTGCACCGTGTGCGTGGCTCGGGCCGCAGCGGTGAATCCGCCATGCTCGACGACGGCCAGGAACGCCTGGAGTTGACGCAAATCCATGAAGGGAGTCTTCCACAGGTCGAACCGGGGCAGGACCCGAACCTGCTGTTCGGCGTCCCGGCACCCGAGCCGATCACGAGAACAGATGGATCCTATCGCTCCGAACTACTGGACAGATTCACACGGGGTGCGTAGTGTCATCGACAGATCGAGCGGCTTTCGGTCCCCCTCTTAGAGAGCCGCTCGTGGCGATTAGGTCGGTCCCCCTCGTACCTGACGCCCCGAAACCGGCCCCCAAAAGGGAGGCCGGTTTCGTTCTTTTCGGGGCGTTTTCGAGCGGAGCGAGAAAAGGCCGTGAGTGCCGAGCGGAGCGAGGAACGGCGGAGGCCGGTTTCGTGTCCGCCGCCTGATCACCGCACCGGCGCTAGTGTCTCGACGATGCCGACGGCCGCCGTGTTCGACCTCGACCGCACGCTCCTCCTCGGTGCCAGTGGCCCGATCCTGTCGGCCATCATGCGTGAGCAGGGACTCATCGGTGAGCGCCACCTCCCCGGCGAACGACTGGCTTTCGGGGTGTTCGATCTGATCGGCGAGACCCTGCCCTCGATGCTGATCTCTCGGCAGGGAATGCGGGCCACGAAGGGTTGGTCGCACACCGCACTCCGTGCCGTCGGGGCAGCGGCGGCCGCCGAGCTCGCCGATCGGGTTCAACCGTTCGCCCTGGCAACGATCGAGGAACACCGTGCCGCCGGCCGGCTCCTGTTGTTGGCAACGACCACGCCCTACGAGGCGATCAAGCCGTTCGCCGACCTGCTCGGCTTCGACGACGCCATCGGGACCCGATTCGGGATCCGGGCCGACGGCACCTACGACGGGAGCATCGACGGTGAATTCGTGTGGTCGCGAGGCAAGGCGCGGTCGGTGCGGCGGTGGGCCCGGCTCCATCAGGTCGATCTCGACGACAGTCACGCCTACTCCGACTCGGTCTTCGATCTGCCTCTGCTGTCGAGCGTCGGGCATCCGGTGGCCGTCAACCCCGATGCCCGGCTGCTCGCCTTCGCCACGCTTCGCCGCTGGCCGATCGTGTGGTTCAACGCGCCGCCGGGCGTCCCGAAGCCCGGGGGCGTCGAGCCACAGCAGATCCTGAGCGCCCTGGCCCGGCCGGGGACGATGCCCTGGATCGACCTCGAGGTTCGCCATGGCGAACGCACACCCTCGACCGGTGGGGTGATCCTCGCCTCGAATCATCGCAGCGCACTCGACCCGTTGGTGTTGACCCAGGCGACGGCCATGGTCGATCGGCCGGTGCGGTTCCTGTCCAAGAAAGAGGTCACCGACGCACCGGTCGTTGGTTCGCTGGCCCGTGCCATGGGAGCCATTCGGGTGGATCGTGCGTCGGGGGCCGAGACGTCCCTGATCGAGGCGGCGCGCTCCCTGCGGGCCGGCGAACTCGTCGCCGTGTTCCCGCAGGGCACGATCCCGCGGGGCGAGGCCTTCTTCGATCCGGTCCTGCGGGGTCGGCGGGGCGCCGCCCGGCTGGCACTCGAGACCGGGTCGCCACTCCTGCCCGTCGGCATCTGGGGCACCGAGCGGGTCTGGCCGCGCAACCGACGCGTGCCGTACGTGCTGAATCTGGCCGATCCGCCCCGCGTCACGATCGAGTTCGGTGAGCCCTACCACCCGTCGGGTGCCGATCCGACCGAGGCGACCGAGGAGCTGATGGCCAGGATCGCCGACCTGCTTCCGCCCGAGGCCCGTCGTCGGCATGCCCCGAGCGCCGACGAATTGGCTGCCACGTTTCCCCCCGGTCGGCCCACGATGGGTGGTTGTCGATGATCATCTCGGCCGGTGAGTGCCTCGTCGATGTCCTGCCCGACGGGCGAGTCGTTCCTGGCGGTGGACCGATGAACGCAGCCGTCGCCGCTGCCCGCCTGGGTGCACCGGTGGCCTTTCTCGGGCGAATCTCCACCGACGCCAACGGTGAAGCGATCCGCGCCCATCTCGAGGCAGCAGGCGTCGATCTGCGGCTGGTCCAGCGTGGCCCCGAGCCGACGGCTCGGGCCATCGTCACCACGACGCCGGTGCAGTCGTTCGTGTTCGAGGGCGAGGGCACGGCGGACTCGTGCCTCGAGCCCATCGACCTGGCGGTGCTGGATGCGCGGCCCGGGCTGTTGCACGGTGGAACCCTGGGGATCTTCCGGGGGACGACCGCCGACGTGCTCGCCGGTCTCTGCTCGACGTTCGACGGCATCGTGTCGTTCGACCCGAACATCCGACCCCAGATCATCGACGAGCAGCCGCGACACCTGGTGGCGCTACGCCGATGTCTGGCTCGACCGGGCCGACGTGATCCGGGGGTCCGACGAGGACTTCGAGTGGATGGGCGTGACCCCGGCGGAACTCCTGCGCCGCGGCGCGTCGGTCGTACTTCGCACGCTCGGCCCCGAGGGGGTCGAGGTGTACCGGAGCGACGGTTCCACGGTGACGGTGCCGGGTCGGAGGGTCGAGGTGGTCGACACCGTCGGCGCCGGCGACTCCTTCTGCGGGGCCATGCTCGTGCAGCTCCATGAGCGCAACGCCATCGGCCGCGGTCTCGATGATCTCTCGATCGACGAATGGGCCGACATCGCCCGCTTCGCGGTCGCCGTCTCGGCTGTGACCGTGTCCCGGGCCGGAGCCGACCCGCCCTACCGTCGCGAGCTGGGCGCCTGATCGTTCGGTCCGGGGCCCGGGTGCCCGACCAACCCCGGGCGACCGGTCTGCGGCGAACGGCGTCTCGTGAACGGTGCGGCACAGCCGGACGAAAATCCGGTGATGGACGAGCGGGTCCCCGAGATCCCGTGATATGACGTCGTGCATCCCAGGGACAGGAGTGACGATGGTTCAATCACATGCCCGAACGCGGCCCCTCCGGCATCGGGGCGCCTTGATCAGGGCTGCTCTCGTTGCCACGCTGGCGGCGGCGGCGGCACTGGCTGCAGTTCCGGTGTCGGCAACGACCCCGGCCGCCCCGGCCTCGAGCGCAGCGGTACCGACTCAGGCGCCGGGTGACGGACCGGTCGGCTTCGCCGTCAACGAAGAGGTCGGTCGGATCGAACGGGCCTATCTCACCGTGCTCGGACGGCGGGCCGATGTCGACGGGCTCACCTACTGGCTCGATCTCTTCCAGGCCGGCATGAGCTACGACGCGATCGTCGACGAGTTCCTGGCGTCACCCGAACGGGTCAAGCGATTCGGTCCGTCGGTGTCGGATTCGCAGTTCCTCGACAACCTCTATCTCGACGCCCTGGGTCGTCCGGCCGATCCCGATGGCAAGGCGTATTGGCTGGGAATCCTCCAGCGGGTCAGTCCGGGTCCAGGTGGTGAAGGTGTTCGCCGACTCACCCGAGCAGCGCGAGCGGACCGAGCCTCAGCGGTGACTTCACGCTCAACATCCTCCACGTCAACGACACCCACTCGCATCTGAATCCCGACGGGGCAACCCTCGACTCTCGCCGGTGTCGAGACCGGGGTCGAACTGGGTGGCTTCCCGCGTCTGGTGGCCAAGTTCGCCGAACTCGAGGCGGCGAACGCAGGCGAGCCGATCGCCAAGATCCATGCCGGCGACGCCGTCACCGGCACGCTCTTCTACACGCTCTTCGGAGGAGAGGCCGACGCCGATCTCATGAATCGAGATCTGCTTCGACGTGTTCGAGCTCGGCAATCACGAGTTCGACGCCTCCGACGCCGGGCTCAAGACCTTCCTCGACTACCTCGACGAGGGTGACTGCAACACACCGGTCCTCGGTGCCAACGTGCTCCCCCGGGTGGGGACGCCGCTGGCCGAGACCGGTCCGAACCAGTACATCCAGCCGTGGGTCGTCAAGCCCTACGGCGATGGCCAGTACGTGGCCTACATCGGGCTCGACATCGCGTCGAAGACCAAGAACTCGTCGAGCCCTCTGGCAACGACCCAGTTCCTCGACGAGATCGAAACGGCGCAGAAGTACGTCGACCAGATGACCCGCGTCGGGATCAACAAGATCGTGTTGGTGACGCACTACCAATACGCGAACGACCTCCGCCTCGCCCGGGCCGTGAAGGGCGTCGACGTGATCATCGGCGGTGACTCGCACACCCTCCTCGGCGACTTCGGTGAGTTCGGGCTCACCTCGGGGGGTGCCTATCCGACCATGACCACCGACTCGAAGGGTCTGCCCGTCTGCGTGGCGCAGGCCTGGCAGTACTCGGCCGTCGTCGGTGAGCTCGAGGTCGAATGGGACGAGTTCGGTCACGTGACCTCGTGCAAGGGCACGCCTCATCTGCTCCTCGGTTCGGAGTTCACCCGGGAAGACGCCGACGGGCGACGACGTGGCGTTGGCGGGAGCCGACCTGGCGGCCGTGCAGGCCTACGTCGATTCCAAGCCACAGCTGTCGATCGTGACACCCGATCCGGATGCCCAGGTCATCCTCGACGTCTACGACGCCGAGGTCGCGGTGCTCGAGAAGCAGGTGATCGGCACCGTGGCGACCGCCCTGTGTCTCGAACGGATTCCCGGCCAGGGCCGGAGCACGATCGCCGGCTGCCGCGAGATCACGGCCCAGACCGGGGGACAGGTGCAGCAGCTCGTCACCGATGGCTTCCTGGCCCGTAGCTTCGAAGCCGACATCGCACTCCAGAACGCCGGTGGCGTGCGGGTCGACATCGAGGCCGGCGACTTCACCATCGCCGACGCCTACACCGTGCTGCCCTTCGCGAACACGATGGTCAACATGGAGATGACCGGCGCGCCAGATCCGGGCCAGCATCGAAGAGGGTGTCGCCAATGCGATCAAGCCCGATGGTTCGAGCGGGGCCTACCCGGTGGCCGCCGGTCTGCGTTGGGACATGGACCTGACCAAGCCGCAGGGCCAACGGGCCAGCAACATCGAGGTGCGGCCCCGGGGCGCGACCACCTGGTCGCCGCTCGGCGACACCACCACCTACACCGTTGTCACGAACTCGTTCATGGCCGCCGGTGGTGACGGATACACGACGATGGGTGCCATCTTCCGTACCGGGGCCTACGTCGACACCTACCTCGACTACGCCCAGGGTCTCATCGACTATGTCGAGCAGAACCTGGGCGGGGTGATCCCGGTGCCGACGGAGTACTCGACGAAGTCGTTCGTCCCGGCGGGCTAGACACCCCCTGACGCCGAAGGACCCCCCGCCGTGTTCGGCGGGGGGTCCCTTCGCGTTTGCGTCCAGCATCGCTCGGGGTGATCCCGTGCCCGTACGAGACGAGTCGGGGATCTGCCGCGGCGAAGCGGCGAGCCGTCAGTGACCGAGGTTGCGGCGGATCACGTTCAGCGCCGATCCGGCCTGGAACCACTCGATCTGCTCGGGGGAGTAGGTGTGGTTGCCCTGGAAGCTCCAGGTCTCACCCTCGGGAGTCGTCACCTCGACCGTGAGCGGAACTCCCGGGGTGAGGTCGGCGAGTCCTCGAACCGCGATCCGGTCGTCCTCGCCGATGCGGTCGTAGTCGGCCGGATCGGCGAAGGTCAGCGGCAGCATGCCCTGCTTCTTGAGGTTGGTCTCGTGGATGCGGGCGAACGACCGGGCGATCGCCACCAGTCCCAGTCGGTAGCGGGGCTCCATCGCGGCGTGTTCGCGACGAGGAACCCTCGCCCATGTTCTCGTCACCGATGACGACCCAGTGCTGTCCGGCCTCGTGGTAGGCCTTGGCGATGTCGGGGAAGCTCTGCCGCTCGCCGGTGAGCACGTTCTTGCCGATACCCGACGATGTTCTCGTGGTAGGCGCTGACCGCACCGAGGTAGAGGTTGCCCGAGATGTTCTCGAGGTGACCCCGGTACTTGAGCCAGGGCCCTGCCATCGAGATGTGGTCGGTGGTGAACTTGCCCTGGGCCTTGACCAGGACCGGCAGGTTCTCGTAGTCGTTGCCGTCCCAGGCCGGGAAGGGTTCGAGCAACTGCAGCCGATCGGAGGTGGGCGACACGGCGACCTCGATGTCGGACCCGTCCGCCGGGGGAGCGACGAAGGTGTCTTCGCCCGGATCGAATCCCTTGGGTGGGAGTTCGATCGCCGACCGGCACCGACAGCTGCACCTATTCGCCGGCGTCGTTGACCAGGCTGCCGTTGATCGGGTCGAAGTCGACCGTCCCGGCCAGGGCCAGGGCCATGACCGTTTCGGGCGAGGTGACGAAGGCCAGCGTGGCGGCGTCGCCGTCGTTGCGTTTGGGGAAGTTGCGGTTGTAGGAGGTGACGATCACGTTGGGGATCGCCGGGTTCGCGCTCGTCGGATCGGTCCCACTGTCCGATGCACGGGCCGCAGGCGTTGGCCAGCACCGTGGCCCCGAGGGCCTCGAAGTCGGCCAGCAGGCCGTCTCGCTCGATGGTGGCGCGGACCTGCTCGGACCCCGGGGTGATCAGGAGCTTGGTCTTGAGACCCAGTCCCTTGGCCTTCGCCTCGCGGGCGATCGACGCCGCCCGGGTGATGTCTTCGTAGGACGAGTTGGTGCAGCTGCCGATCAGGGCGGCGCTGATCTCGAGCGGCCAGCCCTCTCGTGCGGCCTCGGCCCCGAGGTCCTTGACCTCACGGGCGAGGTCGGGGGTGTGCGGGCCGTTGATGTGCGGGGTGAGGGTCGACAGGTCGATCTCGATGACCTGGTCGTAGTAGGCGGACGGATCGGCCAGCACCTCGTCGTCGGGGCGCAGATGGTGGGCCACCGCGGTGGCCGCATCGGCGGTGGCTTCACGACCGGTCGACTTGAGGTAGCGGGCCATGGCGTCGTCGTAGGCGAAGATCGAGGTGGTTGCGCCGATCTCGGCGCCCATGTTGCAGATGGTGGCCTTGCCGGTGCGCGGAAATGCTCTGGGCGCCCGGACCGATGTATTCGACGATGGCTCCCGTGCCGCCCTTGACGGTGAGGATCTCGGCCACCTTCAAGATGACGTCCTTGGGCGCCGACCAGCCGCTGAGTTCACCCGTGAGGTGCACGCCGATGAGCTTGGGGAACCGCACGTTCCAGGGGAACCCGGTCATCACGTCGACGGCGTCGGCCCCTCCGACGCCGATGGCGATCATGCCCAGTCCGCCGGCGTTCGGAGTGTGGGAGTCGGTGCCGATCATCATGCCGCCGGGGAACGCATAGTTCTCGAGCACGACCTGGTGGATGATGCCGCTGCCCGGTTTCCAGAACCCGCCCCCGTACTTGGCCGAGATCGATTCGAGGAAGTGGTAGACCTCCTCGTTGGAATCGACCGCTCGCAGCAGGTCTTGTTTGGCTTCGACCTTGGCCTGGATGAGATGGTCACAGTGGGTCGTTGTCGGGACCTGGACCTCGGACAGTCCGGCGGTGTCGAACTGGAGCCACGCCATCTGTGCCGTTGCATCCTGCATGGCGACCCGGTCGGGCCGGAAGTCGACGTAGCTGACCCCTCGTTCGACCTCGGCCCCGGGGTCGTCGAGATGATTGGCCAGGATCTTCTCGGTGAGGGTCAGCGGATGGCCGACGCGGGTGCGCATGGCGCCGACTCGGTCGTCGAGGGTGGCGTAGACGCCTTCGATGAGGTCGATGGGGGTTTCCGGGCCGACAGGCATGGGCGGGGCTCCTTGTTTTCGAATCGACAGTCTTGCGCAGAACCACGGTTCTGCCCAGAATCAGGTTTGGTCGGAATCAGGTTTGCTCGGAACCTCGGCAGCGTTCACCGCCACCGGGGATCTCGGCGATCGACCGGGCACGAGTGCAGTGGCCGAACAAGTGTGATACAACTCTAATACAAGTGAGAAGGATTCGCTACCAAGAGATCGCCGATGCGATCCGACACCGCATCGTCGCCGGAGAGTTCGGGCCGGGTGAGGTCCTGCCCAGTGAGGCTCGGCTGGTTGCGTCCTACGAGGCCAGCCGTGTCACCATTCGCAAAGCGCTCGACGTGCTCCGGGCCGATGGGTTGGTCGACGCCCGACAGGGGTTCGGTTGGTTCGTGGCCTCCGATCCCATCCCCCAGCCGCTGACCGGCCTGGCCACGATCGAGGCCCAGCTGGCCGAATCGGGGCGCACCTCGGAACGACGAATCCTCGAGTTCGGCTTCGTCGACGCACCCGGTCACGTCGTCCCCCTGCTCGGCCCGACGGTACTCATGACCCGACGCCTCAACCTCGCCGACGGACAGCCGTTCGCGCTGGTCACCGTGTGGTGTCGCGAAGACCTGGGTGAAGGCCTGTCGAGGGCCGACGTCGAGCGCTCGACGTTCTCGTCGCTGCTGTCACGGCCCCCGGGCCGAGCCCGTCAGACCATCGGGGCGGCGCTCGTCGCCGATGCCGACGCCGACCTGCTCGGCATTCCTCGGCAGTCACCGGTCCTCGTGGTGAAGCGCTCCACCTTCGATCTCGACGGCGAGGCGGTCTTGGTTTCCGAGCACGTCTTCCCGGGTCATCTCACCGAGTTCGTCGTCGAATTGGCGGCGCGGACCGACAGCGGAGAGACGCCGCCAGGGCTGCGTCTGCTCCCCGGGGCGGCACGAGCGGTGAGTCGTCCTGGGCCGATCGACCTGATTTCGGTCGAGCGTCCCGAACCGGGCCAAAAGGGATCCAGTTTCGGCCGGACCGTGCCGACGTATGAGTCGTGCCGCCAAAACTTGCCCCGATCTCGATCTTCACGGCTCTGATGCTCCTGGCCACCCCCGCCGTGGCCGGCTCGCAGAGTCCGGCCACCGAACCCGATACCCCAGCGGTCATCGACCAGAGCACGGGTGACGCCCGGGTGACGCTCCTCACCGACCGAACCGCTCCGGTGCTGCCGGGCCAGGACGCGTGGGTCAACTTCCTCTGGACAGCCGACCCCGACCTCGCAGCCCGCAACTTCCGGGTGACCGCGACCGGCTCCGACGGGGTCGAGATCGGCTACCCGCTCGACCACGAGTTCAGCGATCGGGCGTTCAGCTCGCTGTGGGCGGGCACCACGCTTCCCCCTCAGGGACTCGACTACACCGCGCTGCGACTGGTCGTCGACCCGACTGCGGTCGACCCGACTGTCACCCTGACGGTGTCATACGAGTCCGATGCCGGCGCGGTCACGAGTGCTCACACCGCGGCCGTCGAGATCGACACCTCGACCTTCGAAGGGGAATCGCTGGATCTGGGCGATGGTTTGCTCGGCACGATCGAGGCCGGTGCCGCAGCCTGGCTCGATCTCGACGTGATCGGTCTGGCCGATGCGTCGAACGTCCGACTCCGGGTGATCGATCCGAATGGATTCACCATGCGGTACCCCGCAAGGGGTGAGTTCTCGAGTCTGTCGCAAGGGCCCCGCATCGTGCGGGGGAGCGCGATCACGCTTCGATGCGCTTCGACGCCGTCGGCCTCTCGTCGGGTATGCATCCGGTGGTGATCGAGGCCACCTCGTACGTCGGGCTGACACCGATCACGCAGACCGTCGAACGCATCGTCGAGGTGACCGCAGCGGCTGATCCGGGGTCGGCTGATCCGGGTCGATCCGTCGGTGATCCGGGTTCGGGATCGATCGCTGATCCAGGTCCGGATTCCGGCATCGGGGGTCCGGCCGTGCTGATCGACACGACGGTCGATCCGGGTCGGTGGACACTCGACCCCTACGGCACCGATCGTGCGGTGAGCGGCGCGTGGGCCTTTGGTCAGCCGGTCGCGGGTACCTGGCAGGGCATCACGACCGAGCTCGGGAACACCCCCAGCGGGGCCACGGGTCTCTTCACCACCTCCGGAACGGGAACGGCCGTCGGCGACAACGACGTCGACGGCGGCGTGACCTCGATCCTGTCGCCGGTTCTCGCCCTACCCACCGGGACCTCGATCGACCTCGAGCTGGCGTACTACTTCGCCCATCTCGCCAACGCCAGTACGGACGACTACTTCCGGATCGTCCTGATCACGGCGGACGGAAACCGGGTGATCGTCAACGAGACCGGATCGGCCGTGCACAAACCGGCGGCATGGAACCGGATCGCCGTCGACCTGTCGACCTACGCCGGTCAGGATGTGCGATTGCTGATCCAGGCCGCCGACGAGAGCACACCGAGCCTGATCGAGGCGGCCGTGGCCGATCTCGTGGTCGTTGCCAACCCCGATCGGTGATCGCCTGAGCCGGCACGAGTCGGTTCAGCGATCGACCGGTCCGAGTGATCAGGTGCCGAACGTGTCCCAGTGGGTGAGGTCGGCGGCCGGGAGCCGCTTGGCCGGTCTGAAGTCGGTGCCGATGGTGTAGGCCACGGGGAAGAGTCCGGCCTGGGTGTATTGCTCGTAGGGAATCCCCAGAAGCTCGGCCACCTCTTTCTCGTTGGGCAGATGGAGCGTCGTCCAGGCCGACCCGAGGCCACGCTCGCGCAGCGCCAGCATGAAGCTCCAGACCGCGGGCAGGATCGACCCCCACGCGCTGGCCTGGCTCATGGTGTCGAGCCCCTCACCGAGGCGACCCTGGATCAGGGGAATGACCAGGAAGGGGGCTCGATGGAAGTTGTCGGCCAGGTACTGGGCCGAGTCGACCACCCGTTCGCGGGACTCGCCTCGGGGATCACCCTCGGCGTAGGTGGGCTTCGCCCTCTGGGCGTACGAGGCGAAGTTCCGGGCGTAGTGGTCGGCGATGGTCTTCTTCTTCTGCCGTGTCCTCGACCACCATCCACTGCCATCCCTGGCTGTTCGAGCCGGTCGGCGCCTGCAGTGCGATGTCGATGCAGTCGGTGATCACCGTTCGCTCGACCGGTCGGTCGAAGTCGAGCCGCTTTCGAACGGATCGGGTCGTGGTCAGGACCTCGTCGGCACTCAAGTCGAGTTTGGCAGGTGAAGCAGGCATGCGGTTCCCGTCGTCGGCCGCCGATCACGAATGTTCGAGCGGGCACTTGCGAGTTCCCATCTTCGGCCGATGGAAAACGTGATGTCCACTCCTGGTCCTCAATCGAACGATGTCGCCCTCCGGCGACCGATCGCGGCGCTCGTCGTTGCGCTCGTGCTGCTGAGCGCATGCGCACGCTCCGACGAGCAGGTGATGCCGACCCGGGACGAGGTCATCGCCGCCAACGTCGAAGCCGGCCTCGAACCGGCGGTGGCCGAGTGCCTCGTCGGCATCGGTCAGGAGGAGGTGTCGCTCGATCTCCTGATGCCCGACGCGGCGCGGGCACCGCTCGATGACCTCCTGATCAGCGAATTGACCGACTCGTGCGGAGAAGCGGCGGAGTTCGTCGGCCAGATCGATCCCCGACCCGAGCGACTGGCCTTCGAGGACGGTCCCTTCACGTACGGCGAGGACCCTGCGCTCGATGCCCTGTGGGACGGTTGTGTCGCCGGTGCCGGGACCGATTGTGACACCCTCTGGGTGAGGGCACCGATCGGGAGCGAGTACGAACGCTTCGGCGTGTCGTGCGGTGACCGTCCTCAGGTTCTCGACTGCGCCGCCGAGTTGACCCCCGAGACCGTCGAGGAACTCGATGCCGCCGCCCGGGCTCGAGCCGAGGAGACCCAGACCACCGATCGGCCGGACTGAGTCCCCACCTCTGCTGTTCCCGGTCACCGCCCGCTCGGCGGCTCAGGGGTCGATCAGGCTCACGAAGCTGGCGTGGCGGACGAGACCGTCGTTGGTGAGTTCGGCCATCTCGACGACGGCCCCGAGTTTGGGGCGAACCCAGGTCGCACCGCGCCGGTGGGAGGGCGGCGGCAGCGGGTCGAACGGGCAGTCGGTCACGACGAGTCGGTCGAGTCGTCGCCGCAGATCGTCGAGCCGACGCTGGGTGAAGCCGGTCCCGACGCCGCCGGCGAACGACAGCCGATCACCGTCGGGGAGCCCGACCAACAGGGCGCCGAACGTGGATGCCCGATTGCCGGTACCTTCGGTGAAGCCACCGATGACGACCTCGAGTCGACGGCGATTCTTGATCTTGCGCCAATCGTCGGTTCGGATGCCGGGCCGGTAGGTCGACGAGATCCGCTTGGCCATGATTCCCTCGAGCCCTCGGGCTGCGGTCGCGGCCAGCAGCTCGGCGCCGTCACCCACCCGGTGTGCGGGCACGATCCAGTTCGGACCCGGTTCGATCAGCTCGGTCAGCAATCGGCGCCGGTCGAGGTAGGGAAGCGTGATCGTGTCGTGGTCGCCGATGGCCAGGACGTCGAAGGCATGGAAGACCGCCGGTCGGTCGGATCGCTGCAGCATCTCGAAGCTCGGCAGTCCGTCGTCGTCCAACACCACCATCTCACCGTCGAGGATCACCCGCTCGGCGTGGATCGATCCGGCGATCCCGGCGATCTCGGGCCACCGGCCCGAGACGTCGAGACCGCTCGACGACTGCAGTCGAACGTCGTTTCCGTCGACGAACACGATCGTGCGGTAGCCGTCCCACTTGATCTCGTAGGCCCAGTTCCGGTCGTCGGCAACGGACGGGAGCGAACCGAGCTTGGCCTTCATCGGCTTGACGGGGAAGGCGAGCGGTGAGGTCATCGGGCCGGAGCAGTCCGATCGGCGGCACTCGGATCACGACCCACGACCCGTTGGTGGATCGTGGGCGGTGCGCCGAACCCGGGCATCAACGTTGCGGCCACCGCTTGACCCGCTGACGCGAACCCTCGCCCGGTTTGGGCCCGAGCGCCCAGCGGCGACGCCAGGCGCCGGCCTCGGGTCCCTGCAGGGAATCGACCTTGTTGGCGTGGGCCCGCTTGCGTGACTCCCACCAGCCGTGGCTGAACTCGTCGGCCAGTTCGTTGATCTTGTCCTGGATGCGACCGGCGAATGCTCGTGCGTCTTCGTCGGTCTCCATCCGCAGCGGGTCACCGAACACCACGGCGGTGCGCGATCGGGTCGGCCAGTTCTGGCCCTTGGGCAGCACGTTCGCCGTGCCGTCGATGTAGACGGGAACGACGGGAGCGCCGGTGCGCTTGGCAACGAAGGCCGCACCGGGTCGGTGCTCTCGGCTCCAGCCGTCGGGGCTGCGTCCGCCCTCGGGGTAGATGAGCAGGTTGTGGCCGGTCTCGATGACGGCGATCGCGTTCTCGATCGACAGCTTCGACAGTTTCGTGCGCTCGATCGGGATCGCCCCGATGAACAGCGCCGAGACGGCAGCGGCGAACTGGTTGGGGAAGAAGTAGTCGGCCCCGGCGACGACCGCGAGCTTGCGACGGATGTGGCTGGGCAGGGTGGCCAACATGACCGAGGTGTCGGCATGGCTGTGGTGATTGGCCGCGAGGATCAGCGGTCCCTCGAGGGGGTCGAGACGATCGGCCCCGATCACCTTCGGTTGGGCATAGATCCGCACCGCCGGCTTCATGAACCCGTACACCCCGACCTGCCGGACGGCCTTGGCCAGGGGTCGACGAGCCCAGCGGGTGTCGTAGTGGACGCCCGTCTTCGACGGTTCGACCCGTTTCTCGATCCCGGCCGGCGCCGTCGGCGATTCGGTGATGAAGCGAAGCCAATCCACGTCGATGACTCCTAGGTGACGTCGGCCATGAGAATGGGCGGATTGTGGAGGTGGGTGATGGTTGGCTTCGGGCCGACGGTGTCCTCGGCCATCTCGAGCGCGTCCTGCAGGGTCGAGGCCGGGCGGAACCCCAGGCGACGAACGGCCCGGGGGTCGCCCCCGACGACGATGACCTGGCCGAGATGGTCGAGGGCGTGGGTGCACCAATACCACATGTAGAACGGATGCACGCCGTGGTAGGCGTAGCTGGTGCGGTAGAGGTGGCGATACCACTCGTCTTCGGCGAACTGCTTTTCGTATTTGTGCGCCATGACCACCGGATCGGTGGTCTCGGTGAGGACCTGTTCGAAGAAGTCGATGTAGCTCGGGTGATGAACCGGGTGGAATTCCCAGGTGGTGGGGTGGCTCATGATGAGCACCCCGCCCTTGCGGACCACCGGCTTGCCCCGGTAGAGGTTGAAGAAATAGCCCAAGCCCTGCACGGCCACCAGGATCGGGTTCATGATCGAGTTGACGTTGTAGGGCGACAGGTACGGCAGACCCATCGTGACGATGTCGGTCTGTCCCTCGACCGGCACGAGGTGCTGCTTGTAGACCATCTCGGTGGTCTTGCGATGGACCGCTTCGACCTCGCCTGCCTGGACCGACGTGAGTTCGTAGGGGGACTTCCACGAGTGGAAGACCTTCCGCCGCTGAGCCGGACTCATCGGCTTGAGGCCGGCCTGCATGGCGGCGAAGGTGGCCCGGTCACGGAACGACCATTCCCACTCCCGCTTCTGGAGCACCGACATCGGGCCGTCGTAGCCGAAGGTGTTGGTGTTGAGCGTGGTCTCGATCTGGAAGATGCGGGGCCCGTGCTCCTTGATGACGTCGCCCTGGCGCCAGTTCGACCGGTGGAGTTCGGACGCCTCCTGGTCCATGAAGCTCGTCGACTGCTTCATGGTCTCGGGATTGTGGTGGGAACGCACACCGGCATAGCCCGACAGTCCGGTGGCCGTGCTCTTCCAGCCCCCGTCCATGCTGACGAGGTTGATGTTGACGTAGATCACGAGATCGGACTCGGCGGCGCGGCGCTGCATCTGCACGGTGTCGCCGTGGGCGGTCTCGCCGAGGATGACCATCTCGTCGGGATCCTCGGCGTCGAGGTTGTAGAGCAGTCCGTGCGGGGCGAAGGCCTCGTAGACGCGGTCGCCGACGGCGTGACGCAATTCGGCCTCGGTCATCCGACGGTGCAGGGCGAGGGCGGCGACGATGTGTACGTCGTCGACACCGGCGGCGGCGGCCATGTCGAGCACGGCTTCGATGATGCGCTGACGGACGTCGGGCTTGGCCATGGGCGGCAGCGGCAACGAGATGTCGTCGAAGGCGATCGTCAGCTTCATGCCCGGTGTGAGCAGGGTGGGCAGTGGGTCGTCGTCGATCGGCTCGAGCAGGGCCCGACGGATGGCGCCGTCGGGATCCTCGAGACCGCGGAGTGGTTCGCCGGGGTAGATCACCCGACTCCGCCCGACCGGCAGTTTCTCCATGCGGAAGCCCTCGCCGTGATGGAACAGGATCGGCGGAGTCTGGCGGTCGACGTCGAGCACGAAGCCGGGGCGGGGATTGGTGGAGGGGGTCTTGGCCATGTCGAAGGAGGTACTCGCTTAGCGGCTGGTGCGACGGGGGACGGGAAGGGGGCCGAGGGGCAGCATGCGGTCGCTGCCGCCTGCGGCCTTGGACCAGTACTCGATGAGCCAACCCCGCTTCATGGCCAGCGAGGCCAGTCGGGTCTCGGGGTTGATGGCGACCGGGAAGCCGACGGCGTCGAGCAGGGGCAGGTCGGACGACGAGTCCGCGTAGGCCACCGATTCGGCCAGATCGATGTCGTGTCCGGCGGCGTAGTCCCGAAGGGCCTGGGCCCGGACCTCGCCGGTCGGAGGGACCGACAGCAGTTCGCCGGTGTAGCGGCCGTCGCGCACGGACATCTCGGCACAGATGATGTCGTCGAAGAGCGGCTTGAGCGGATCGACCACGATGTTGAGCGCCCCGGTGATCAGCACCGTGCGGTGGCCGAGGGCGCGGTGTTCTCGCACGCGGCGCAGAGCCGCCGGGAAGGCCTTGGTGAGGACGTGGTCGGCCAGGAGTTCGCTGCCGAGCCGGTTCATCTCGGCCACCGAGGCACCCTCGTAGCGGCGGTAGAAATGGCGCAGGAAGTCGGTGCGATCGCGCTGGTCGAGGGCCAGCAGCTCGGGTGCTTCCTGCAGGGTCTTCAGGGTGAACCGGGCCCGGTCGATGGGGCCCATGCGCCGGGTGGCCAACCAGCTGTAGCTGAACACGACGTTCGAGGCGATGATCGTGTTCTCGAGATCGAAGGCGGCGAGTTGACGGTCGGGATCGAGGACCCGCTTGCGCAGTCGTTTGGTGCGGGCATCGGGATCCGACGCCTCGCTCTTGGTCTTGACCCGGGCGTGATCGACGACCGAGGGCAGATGGATCTTGGTGACGTAGTGCTCCCAGTCGACCACGATCGGATCACAACCCATGGTGATCTGGTCGGACTCGTCGAGCGAGGCTTGCAGGGCAACGAGGTTGTCGACCCCGTAGAGCGCCTCGGACTCGGCGTAGGCGCCGTAGATCTTGACGTAGCCGATCGCCCGGTCGACCTGTTCCTTCTTGTCTTCGATGTCGGCGACGACCAGCGCCTGTTTGCCTCGGAGCGGCAGGAGCTTCAGTGCCCGGTCGGCCATGTCGAGTTGACGTTGCAGACGGTCGAGTTGGCGTTCCACCGCGCCCCGGCCCGGGAACGAGAAAGGGGCAACCGCGATGGGCTGGCCCTTCTTGTCGTAGAGAGGGTTCTCGGTGAACCAGCCGTTGACGAGCTCGACGAGCTGACGGTACTTGAGGGGTTGACGGGTGCCCGAGGCGACCTGGGTGATGTCGAGCCGGTCGAGGGGTCCGCGGGCGGCGACGTTGATGATCGCAGCGACGACGAGGTCGACCGGGATGACGTCGACGACACCTTCGGGGACACCGGGGAATTCCTTGAGCAGCCCCTGGGCGTAGCTGATGAGGATCGGCTCGGCCATGCGGAAGCCCTTGATCCAACCCGGGTAGGGCTCGGACCAGGCCGACTCGATGATCGAGGGACGAACGATCGAGACCGGGATGTTCCCCTTGGACTCGTCGAGGGCCCGCTCGCCGAGTGCTTTGGTGTAGGCGTAGGAGTCGGGCCAGCCGAGCGAGGCGGCCCGGGCCCGGCCCGCTTCGACCAGTTGCTCCGACACCCAGCGCTGGCGGCCCTGTTCGGTCTTGGCCGCCAGCAGCGGTGTGCCGGCCGCACCGAGTTCCTCGACCGCCGCGGCCCGGAACTCGTCGAGCTTGTCGGCCCGGCGGCTCTCGGAGTCGAAGTCCGACCGGGCCCGGCGGGCGGCGGCGACTTCGGACCGCCAGTCGACGTCGATGTGGAAGGGGCTGTCGGACAGGAGCTGCTCGGGAGCGGCACCCCGACGATTGCCGGCGACGTAGCAGGTCGACACGGCCACGAGGTGCGGGGTGACCTCGAGCGATTGGAGCGTCTCGGCGATCCGGGTCGGGCCGAGCAGGTTGACCTCGACCGCCGTTGTGATGGGGGCATCGAAGCTGACCGTGGCGGCGGAGTGGATGACGATGTCGCACGACGCGAAGAGGGCCCGGCCATCGTCGTCGAGCCCGAGTCCATCCGTGCCGACGTCTCCGGCAATGGTGGTGACCCGACGGTCGATGCTCTCCCAGAACGCCTCCTTGCCCAGTTCCGACAGGAGGCGGTCGAAGGCGTTGTTGCGAAAGATCTCGCGTCGGGCCCGCTCGCTGGGTGTCGATCGCTTGCCCGGGCGGACCAGCAGGACCAGCTCGCAGTCGGGGACCGCACGCATCAACCGCTCGACCAGAGCCGTGCCGAGGAAGCCGGTCGAGCCGGTGATGGCGATCCGTTTCCCTGCGAGTTGTGCTGCGATCATGCGCGTGGTCACCGTGTGGTCGTCGGGTGGTGTCGACCGATTGCTCGACGGGGCGGACCGTGTCGTGCCCGGTGGTCGGCCGCGGCCGAATGGTCTCGGTCCGTGTGGTCTTGGTCCGTGTGGTCTTGGTCCGTGTGGTCTTGGTCCGTGTGGTCTTCGTGCGTGTGGTCTCTACCAAATGGTAAGGGCCTGAGCCTAGCGGGTCGGGCCGACTACGTTGGTCCACCGTGAGCGACCCCGGGCCATCGACGATCGAACGGGTCGGTGAAGCGGCGCTGCTCCGGTTCGCCGATCAGGGGGTGGCGGCCACGTCGCTCGACGATCTCGCTCGTTCCCTGGGTCTGACCAAACAGACCGTGCTCTACCACTTCGGTTCGAAGGACGGGCTCGTGCGCTCGGTGGCGACGCGAGGTGCCCGCGAGCTCGCGACGGTGCTCGACGCCGCGGTTGCCGGCAGCGAACCGGGCTGGGACCGGGTCGAGGCCGTCGTCCGGGCCGCGTTCGGGCTTGCCGTGGCCAGACCCGAACTGCTTTCGTTGTTGCGCGAGGTCAGCCGGCTCGGTGCTCCCGTGACCGAGGTCGTCCTCGACGACCTCCAGCCGTTGATCGATCGAGCCCTGGTCGCCCTGGCTGATGGCATGGCATCGGGTGCCTTTGCCGGAGGTGACCCGCGCCTGGTGTTGGTTTCGGCCTACGCCATGGTCACCGGCGTGGTGACCGACCCCGAGGCCCTTCGAGCGGTCGGCCTCCGTCTCGACCTGCGCGTGGCGGCCCGGCTGCGCCGAGCCGTCCTCGAATCGCTCGCGGCGTCACTGTTGCCCCATGATCGATCGAGCGTTGCGTTTCGAGTCGTGGAGGAGTCGACATGAGTACCGGCCAAGGCAGGTTGCCGCCATCGATCGCACGGCGGCTGCGGCTGCCCCTCCTCGCAGCGCCGATGTTCCGGGTGTCGGGACCCGACCTGGTGATCTCGGCCTGCCGGGCCGGTGTGGTCGGGTCCTTCCCGACCGCGAATTGTCGCAGCGTCGACGAGCTCGATGGCTGGCTCGCCCGTCTCGACGAAGCCCTGGTCGGCCACGACGGCGCTCCCTACTGTCCCAATCTCATCGTGCGCAGCCAGCGGGTGGCCGACGACCTGGCCTGCTTGGTGTCGCACCGGGTCGAGATGGTGATCACGAGCGTCGGGTCGCCCCGTGACGTCGTCGGTCCGCTTCACGACGTGGGCACCTTGGTGCTCGCCGACGTGGCCTCGGTCGACCATGCCCGCAAGGCGATCGCCGCCGGTGTCGACGGGCTCGTCCTGTTGACGGCGGGAGCCGGCGGCCAGACCGGCTGGGCCAACGGATTCGCCTTCGTTCGAGCCGTTCGTGAGTTCTACGACGGCATCGTCGTCCTCGCCGGCGGCGTGTCGGATGGGACGGCACTCCTCGCGGCGCAGGTGCTGGGCTGCGATCTGGCCTACATGGGAACCCGGTTCATCGCGACGACCGAGAGCATGGCCGCCGAGGGCTACAAACAGATGCTGGTCGACTCGGCCCTCGACGACGTCATGCTCACGAGTGCGATGACCGGTCTGCCGACCAACATGCTGCGACCCTCCGTCATCGCCGCCGGCCTCGATCCCGATGCGCTGCCGACCACCATGTCGGAAGACGGCGCCCGCGCGCTGTATGGCAGTGGAGGTGCCGGCTCGGAACGGTCCGGCCCCCGGCGCTGGGCCGACATCTGGAGCGCCGGTCACTCGGTGTCGGGCGTCGACGGGGTCGTCGACGTCGCCACGCTGGTCGACGAGTTGGCGGCGCAGTACGACACGGCCCGACGAGAGGTCGCGGGCCGATTCGGGTCGGGCTAGGGTCCGGCGATGGCGCCACTGCACTTCGGGTTGTTCGGGATCAACATGGGAACGGCGGCCGATCCGGCGGTCATGGCCGAGGTGGCCCGGCGGGCCGAATCGGTCGGGTTCGAGTCGCTGTGGACCGGCGAGCACATCGTGCTGCCCGATCCCCAGGCTCCACCATCGCCCTCGCCGCCCGAGGTGCCGTTCGTCGACTCGACCAACGCCCTGTCGTATCTGGCTGCGATCACCGACACGATCAAGCTCGGCACCGGGATCATCATCCTCCCGCAGCGCCAACCGACCGTCCTGGCCAAGAGCCTGGCCAGCCTCGACCACCTGTCGAACGGTCGGCTGCTCTTCGGGCTCGGTGTCGGCTATCTCGAGCCCGAGATGACCGCATGCTCGACGCCGCTGGCCGCCCGCGGCGATCGGTCCGACGAATACCTGCGGGCGATGCGCACGCTCTGGCGCGGTGATGCCGTCAGCTTCGCCGGTGACTACGTCAGCTTCTCGTCGGTGACCGCCAACCCCAAGCCGGCGTCGGGTTCGATCCACACGGTTGTCGGTGGTCACAGCGATCGGGCCCTGCGGCGAGCCCTCGAACTGGGGCATGGCTGGTACGGCTTCATGCGTGACCCGGCAACCGCCGCCGATGACGTCGCACGACTCCGGCGTATCGCCGACGAGGTCGACCGTCCGGCCGACCTCGGTCGGCTCGAGATCAGCATCACGCCCCGGGGACGGCTCACGACCGACGACCTCGAGGCCTACGTCGAACTCGGGGTCGATCGCCTGATCCTGCAGCCCGGTGGGCATCGCAGCCCTGACGACCTCCTGGCGTGGGTCGGGCAACACGCCCCGTCGAACTGGTAGCGCAGCGGCAGGTCAGCGGGTGAGGCGCTTGACCGAGCGGCGGGCGTGCCGTTCGAGGGCCAGGTCGACGAGGCGATCGATCAGCACGGGATAGGGCACGCCCGACGCCTCCCACAACTTGGGATACATCGAGATCGGCGTGAAGCCGGGCATCGTGTTGAGCTCGTTGAGCAACGGGCCGCGACCATCTTCTTCGTAGAGGAAGTCGGCTCGGGCCAGGCCCTCGCAACGCAGCGCGCGGTAGGCGATCTCGGCCAGCTGCTGCATCTGGTCCATCGCCTGCGCCGAGATGTCGGCGGGGATGATCTCGGTGGCAACGCCGTTGGCGTACTTGTCGTCGTAGTCGTAGAACTCGGCGCCCGGAATGATCTCGCCGCCCACCGACACCTCGACGGTCGTGTTGCCGAGCAGGCCGAACTCGATCTCGCGAGCCACCACCGCCTCCTCGATCACGACCCATTCGTCGTAGCGGAAGGCGAGCTCGAGGGCTGCGGACAACTCCTCGAGGTCGTGGGCCTTCGACACGCCGACCGACGACCCCATGTTGGCCGGTTTGACGAAGAGCGGGAGCCCGAGTTCGGCGACCAGCTCGTCGGGGTCACGATTCCACTCGGGTTCGAACAGGGTGATCCAGCGGGTCTGGGGGATGCCGGTGGCCCGCAGGATCTCCTTGGCCTTTGCCTTGTCCATGGTCAGCGCCGATCCGAGCACACCGGACCCCACATAGGGGACGTTGGCCAGTTCGAGCATGCCCTGGATCGTTCCGTCCTCGCCGAGGGGGCCGTGCAGGAGGGGCAGGACGACCACCTGCTGATCGGGTCGGGCGGCGGTGATGACGGGCACCAGGTCGGTCGCCGGGCCGGCCGCCTCGAAGCGCTCGGGCAGGTTGCGGACCCCGTCGGACAGCGCCGCCAGCGCCGCCTCGGCCTCGACCCACCGGCCCTCGTGGGTGATGCCCAGTGCGTGGAGGTCGTATCGGTCGGGATCGCATGCCGCCATCACGTGCACGGCGGTGGAACACGACACGTCGTGCTCGGCCGACTCGCCGCCGAAGACCACCACCAGCCGAATCGGTGTCTTCGCGGTCGACGTGTCGGGTGGGTCGGACGCCGCGCCGGAATCGTTGGGCTCGAGCGGTGAGGGCACCTCGAGAGGCTACTGGTCGTGCCGCCGGGCGATGGGGAGGCCTCACCGGCGAACCTCGCTCGATCAGGTGAGGTTGATGTAGACCGACTTGGTCTCGCAGAAGGCATCGAAGCCGGCCTGACCGAGTTCGCGCCCGAGACCGGACCGTTTGAAGCCGCCCCAGGGGACCTCGCTCGGCGCCGGTTGCGAATCGTTGATCCAGACCGTTCCGGCCCGCAGCCGCTTGGCGACGTTCAGCGACGTGGCGATGTCACGGGTCCACACGGCGGCAGCCAGCCCATAGGCCGAGTCGTTGGCGATGGCCACCGCCTGGTCGAGGTCATCGAAGGGGATGACAGCCATGACCGGGCCGAAGATCTCCTCCCGGGCAATGGTCATGTCGTTGTCGACATCGGCGAAGATCACGGGCGGGACGAAGTAGCCGCCCGCCAGTTCGGGGTCGGTCGGCCGGTCGCCCGCGTAGACCAGCCTGGCGGCATCGTCGTGCATGCCGACGGCGAGGTAGCGTTCGACCCGCTCTCGCTGGAGCGACGACACCAGCGGCCCCATCGTGACGGCTTCGTCGGCCGGATTCCCGAGCCGGACCGCCGCTGCATGCTGGGCCATCACTTCGAGCGAACGGTCATAGATCGAGCGGTGCACCAGCACCCTCGACCCGGCCGAGCAGACCTGACCCATGTTGAAGAACACGCCCCGGGCGCTGCCTTCGAAGGCGGCGTCGAGATCGGCGTCGGGCAGCACGATGTTGGCGCTCTTGCCCCCCAGTTCGAGTCCGACCCTGGCCACTCGATCGGCAGCAACGCGGGCGATCCCCATGCCGACCGCAGTGGATCCGGTGAACGAGATCTTGTCGACCTCGGGGTGCTCCACCAGGGCGGCCCCGGCCTCGGTCCCGGTTCCGGTCACGAGGTTGAACACACCGTCGGGCAGGCCGGCCTCGGCCAGGATGTGCGCCAGCTCGATCGCGGTCAGCGAGCTCTGCTCGGCCGGTTTGAGCACCACCGTGCAGCCGGCGGCCAGGGCCGGTGCCACTTTCTGGGTGGCCATCAGCAGCGGGTAGTTCCACGGGGTGATCAACCCGACCACGCCCACCGGTTCGGTCAACACGATCGACATGGCGGCGCCGGGCACGGACGGCACCGAGCCCGACATCTGCAGGGCACAGCCGGCGTAGTACTCGAACTGGAAGGCTGCTTCAGCGATGTCATCTCGGCTGTCGGCCAACAACTTGCCCGAGTCGCGTGTCTCCAGCTGTGCGAGTCGTTCGAGGTCGGCCCGAATGCGTCGGGCCACATCCAGGAGGATCGCTGCCCGGTCTCGGGTCGACGAGGTCGCGGACCAGTCGGCGGTGTCGAAGCGGCGCCGCGCCGCCCTCACCGCCCGGTCGACGTCGGCCGACGAAGCCTGCGCCAGGTCGGCGATCGGTTGCCCGAGCGTCGGATCGTAGGTCGGGAACGAGGCGCCGTCGCCGGCGTCGGTCCAGGTGCCGTCGATGAACAGCTGTCGTCGGGGTCGGGGTGTCTCGGGCTGCATGCGCGGCACAGTAGCGTCAGTCCACATGGCGCTTCCGTCGATCCGGTACTCGACCGATACCCGCACGATCCGTCCCGGCGACACCTATGTCGCGGTCCGTGGTGAGCTGCACGATGGCCATGACTTCGTATCTGCGGCGATCGAGGGTGGTGCGTCGGCCGTGGTCGTCGACGAGCGGGCGCTCGGTGCCGGGCTGGTGGTGCCCGCCGGCGTCGAGTGCACCGTGGTCGACGACACGGTCGCCCATCTCTGCGGGTTGGCCCATGCCAAGCTCGCCGGCACGGGTGCCGCTGTCGTGGCGATCACCGGGTCGGTCGGCAAGACCACGGCCAAGACCGCCATCGTGGCCGTGTTGCGCGAGTCGTTTCCGGTCGTCTGCGCCGAGGGCAATCTCAATACGCCGCTCGGGCTCTCGCTCATGGTGCTCAACGTGGACATCGGTCCCGACACCAAGGTGGTGATGGAGATGGGCGCTCGACTTCCGGGTGATCTGGCCGAACTCACCGCGCTCTTTCCGCCGACGGTTTCGGTCGTGGTGAACGTTCGGGGTGTCCATCTCGAGACCCTCGGCTCGATCGAGGCGATCGAGCAGGAGAAGGGCGAACTGGTCGCCGCGCTCGGTCCCGGGGGGACCGCCGTGCTCAACAGCTCGGACGACCGAGTCCGGAACATGGCCCGCCGTACCGAGGCGAGGATCGTTCTCTACGGCCTCGCGGTCGACGCCGACGTGGGTCCCGACGCCGTCACCGTCGAGTTGCCGATGCTCGGTGCCCACGCCGTCGCCACGGCCACGGCGGCGGTCGCCGTCGGTCGGGCCTTCGGCATGGACGACGAGCTGATCAATCGCGGGTTGACCCAGATCGTGCCCGAGCGTGGCCGCCTCGCCCGGCTCCGGGGCCGCAACGATTCGGTCCTGATCGACGACACCTACAACGCCTCGCCCGAGTCGACGTTTGCCGCGCTCGGTGTGCTGGCCGACCTCCCGGCGACCCGGCGCGTGGCCTTCCTGGGTGACATGCTCGAGCTCGGTCCCGATGAGGTGGCGCAGCATGCCGAGGTGCTCGATCGGGCGGTTGCCGTCGCCGATCGGGTGATCGCCGTCGGGCCTCGTATGGCGCTGGCCCTCCAGCGGCTGCGGGTCGACCGGCCCGACGACGAGCGGCTGGTGGGCGTGCACTGGTTCGAGTCGTCGAGCGACGTGGTCGAGGCCTTGGTCCGAGCCGAGCTGGCCGGACCCGGCGCCGGTGACGTGATCCTCGTGAAAGGCAGCCAGGGGATCCGCATGGAACGGGTGAGCGAGGTGCTCCTGCATCCCGAACTCGACGCGGTCGAGACGCTCGCCCGTCAGACCCTCGCCTGGAAGCAGAAGTGACCCACCGTCCCGTTTTGGCGGGCCGGCGTCCCGACCTTCCCGTTTTGGCGGGCCGGCGTCCCTTGACGGGGACGGAGCCTCGCCAGTTCGGGCGTTTGGTACGCAGGCTCGCCACAGCCGGCTACCGCCGCGGCACAGCCGTGCCACAGCCGGGCTGCTGCCGGGCCACAGCCGGCTACCGCCGCGGCACAGCCGTGCCACAGCCGGGCTGCTGCCGGGCCGCTGCCGGGCTGCTGCCGGGCGGCGTCAGGGTCGGTAACCGAACCCGGTGGGGCCGGGGCGCAACGTTGGTTGCACGAGGTTGGCCCAGCGGCACAGGACCGAGCGGGTTTCGCGGGGGTCGATCACCTCTTCGATCTCGAAGAACTCGGCCGACCGATGGGGGGAGCGGACGAGGTTGAGACGTTCGGTGATGTCGGCCAGGAGCGCGTCGGGGTCATCGGATGCGGCCAGATCGGCCTTGTACGCCACCTCGATCCCTCCCTCGATGGGCAGTGACCCCCAGTCACCCGACGGCCAGGCCCAGCGGAAGCTGTGCGAGCCGGGCTTGTTGTTGCCGGCGCCGGCAACGCCGAACGCCTTGCGCACGACGACGCACGAGAACGGCGTGGTGAGCTGACCGAGCGCAGCCAGCGCCGCCGACCCGTACCGGATGGTCGCCGTTTCCTCCGACTCCTTGCCGATCACGAATCCGGGGCAATCCTCGAGGTGGACGACGGGCAGATGGAACGTCGACGCCAGATCGAGCAGGCGAATCAGTTTGCGGCAACTGTCGGCGGTCCAGCCCCCACCGTAGATCATCGGGTCCTCGGCGAAGAGGGCGACCGGCCATCCGTCGAGCCGGGCCAGTCCTCCGATGATCGATCGGCCCCAGTCCCGGCCGATCTCGAAGAACGAGTCCTCGTCGACGACCGAGGCGATGATCGAGCGCATGTCGTAGGCCTGGCGCGGGTTGCGGGGGACGACCGAGATGAGCGACTCGTCGGCCCAGTTCGGGTCGTCGCCGTCGTGAGCCTGGGGAGGGAGGTGGTCGACGTTGGTCGGCAGGTAGGACAGGAACCGACGGGCCCGGGAGAAGGCTTCGGCCTCGGAATCGACGGCGTCGTCGATGGCGCCGTTGGTGGTGTGGATGTCGGCGTGACCGAGTTCTTCCTTCGACACGTCACCGAGGGCGGCATGCTTCACGAGGGCAGGCCCGGCGATCATCATCTGGGCGGTGTTCCGAACGATCAGCGAGTAGTGGGCCGTGGTCACCCGGGCTGCGCCGATCCCGGCGACCGAACCCAGCGCCAGCGACACCGACGGGGCCTTGGCCAGATGCCGGACCACGACTTCCCAGCCCCGCAGCTCGGGAATGTAGGTCCGTCCCGCCGTCTCGATCGTCTTGACCGAACCTCCGCCACCCATTCCGTCGATCAGTCGGACGTGGGGCAGCGTGAGCTCGTCGGCGATGCCTTCGGACTTGACCCGCTTCCCGGCGATGCGAGGCGTCGGCCGAGCCGCCCCGCACCGTGAAGTCGTCGCCCGAGAGCATGATCGGTCGCCCATCGACCTCGGCCAGTCCGAAGACGAAATTCGATGGCGTCAATTCGATCAGGGTGCCGTGCTCGTCGTAGGTCGCCACGCCGGCGGTCTTGCCGATCTCGTCGAACGATCCCGGGTCGGCGATGGCCTCGATGCGTTCCCGGATGGTCAGCTTCCCGAAGAAGTGCTGACGCTCGACCTTGTCGGGGCCTCCCAGTTGCTCGGCGAACGCCTCACGACGTCGAAGCTCTTCGAGTTCGGGTTCCCAGCTCATGGGCAGAACCTAGATCGGAACACCTCCAGCAGCAGAATGGCGTCGGTATCGATGCCGTATCGGATGGGAGACCGGTCACCCCAGTCGACCGGTCGGGCGGCGGGCCCGCGCCGATCGATCACGGTCTGGCCGTGGGCCGGTCCGCCGATGGCGACCGTCACCGGACCCTCGTCGAGGCGGAAGGCCTCGGGCGCGACCAGCCACATCACGGCGGTCGGGTCGTGTGCGTGGATCCCCTCGACGCCGGTCCGTCGGTGGAACGACTCGTAGAAACGGGTGACCTCGCGGAGGTACCGCCCTTCGACGCCGCCCTCGGTCCCGAGTCGGTCGAGGTACGCCGGACTCATCACCACGCGCATGGTGACATCGAGTGGTACCAGAACCGTCGGCCAGTCGGCGCGGAAGACCTGCTCGGCGGCGTAGACATCGTGGATGATGTTGGCCTCGGCCAGCGGTCCGGCGTTGCCGTGAACGCTGTGGGCGCCGCCCATGATGACGACCTCGGCGACGAGGTCGGCCACTCGGGGCTCCAGCGCGAGGGCGAGGGCGAGGTTGGTCAGCGGTCCGAGGGCGACGAGGGTCACCTCGCCCGGGTGGGCGAGCACGGTGTCGACGATCAGCGAAGCGGCCGCCACTGCTCCTCCGGTCGGGCTCGGATCGAGCGGACCGGGAGCCGGCCACTGGCCGGCGAGACCGCAGTCTCCGAGGCCGTCTTCGCCGTGGACGAACGAGGCCGGGGGATGCCCCGGCCCGAACAGGGGACTTCGGGCGCCCACACCGACCGGGGCGGGTGTCTCGGCGAAACGTTGGAGGCGGGCGATGTTCGTCGTCGACCGTTCGGTCGAACAGTTCCCGAAGATCGACGTGAAGGCGACGACGTCGAGTTCGGGCGAACGGAGGGCGAACAGAATGGCCAGGGCGTCGTCGATGCCCGGATCGGTGTCGATGATGATCTTGCGGGGCATGGTCAGCGGTCGGATTCGGCGTCGAGCTGCCGCACCAATGTCTTGGGGGCAACCAACCGGTAGGCGTCGCGAAGGATGGCGTCGATCTCGCCCCAGTCGACGTCGATGCTCAGGTCGACGCCGATCCACCCGCGGTGGCCGACATAGGGTGGGACGAAGAAGCGCTCCGGTTCACGATCGACCATCTCGATCTGCACCCCGGGCGGGGCGGGGCACCACAGACACAGGCGTTCGTCGTCGTGGTGGCCATCCCACAGATGCACCAGCACCTTCTTGTCCCGCACGAAGAAGGTGGGCGTGTGGTGGCTCAGTCGTTCGTTGACCTCGGGGAGCTGCAGGGCCAGATCCCGGAGCCGTTCCAGTGCCGCCTCGCCGGCCGGTGTGTCGATTGCCATGGGGCCAGCTTGCCTCACGGTCGGTGCCGATGCCTGCGCACCGGCCTCGCGTCGCCGCCTGGCTCATCGGTTGATGACCTGGTCGGTCCGGAGCTCGCCGAACCGCAGCGCTCGGAACGACTCGGCGCGGCTCGACCGCTCTACAGTCGGCGCCGTGACGATTCCCGACCCCATTGCATCCGGCCCCGGCGTGCCGACGGTCAACCGCTGGGTACTCGGGGCACGACCGCGGACGCTGCCGGCCGCCGTGGTGCCGGTCGCCGTCGGCACGGCGGCCGCAATGGGTGAGGTCGACATCGTCTGGTGGCGAGCGGTCGCCGCCCTGGTCGTGTCGGTGGCCCTGCAGGTGGCCACCAACTACGTCAACGACTACGCCGATGGCGAGCGTGGCACCGACCACGACCGGGTCGGTCCGGTGCGACTGGTCGGATCGGGGCTTGCGACATCGGGCCAGGTCAAGCGGGCCGCTCTGGTGGCGTTCGGCGTGGCCGCCGCGGCCGGGGGTTTGCTGGCGGTCACCGTGGGGCCCGAGCTGTTCGCCGTCGGCGCAGTCTCGATCGCAGCCGGGTGGGCCTACACGGGAGGCCCGAGGCCCTATGGCTACCTCGGCTTGGGCGAGGTGTTCGTGTTCGTCTTCTTCGGTCTGGTGGCCACGGCCGGTTCGACCTACGTCCAGACCGAATCGGTCACCGCGCTCTCGGTCTTGGGGGCCGTGCCGGTCGGTCTGCTGTCGGTGGCGCTGTTGGTGATCAACAATCTGCGCGACATTCCGGGCGATCGGCTCTCGGGCAAACGGACCCTCGCCGTCCGACTCGGAGACGCCGGTACCCGGACCCTCTACTCGGGTTTGTTCGTGGCGATCGCCTTGTTCATCGCGCTGTCTGCAGTGGTCCGGCCATCTGCGATCATCGCCCTTCCTGCGCTGGCCCTGGCCGTGCCGCCGATCCGGGCGGTGCGTTCCGGAACTGCCGGTGCCCGGTTGATCCCGGTTCTCGGTCAGACGGGGCGCGTCCAATTGATCACGGGACTTGCCCTCGCCGTCGGGTTTGCGGTGGGTGGCTGAACCGGTCGGCAGCGCGACCGCTCAACCTTGCCCGACCGGTGGCCGATGAGAACGGTGATGTCCTCGTTTCTCGAACCCGTGGGTCAAAGCGCCAGCCGTCGCGCGCCGAGCCCGTCGCGTCTCGACACACGCCGCCAGGAGAAGATCCGGGGGATGGTCGACGGCTTCGCGTCGACGATCACGACCGCCACCGTCCTGCGAAATCTCTTCCTGCTCTGGCTGGCACCGGCGTTCGTGCTCACGGTGCTCGGTGCGGCGGCACTGGGTCGTACCGACATGACCGATGACGCTGTCGTGCGGGCCATCACGGCTCTCGATGTCGCCATGAGCCTCCTCGTGGTCATCACCCTGATCGGGTGGATCGTTTTCATGGCCCGGAGCTGGGGGAATGTTCGTTCGGTCGGTAAGTCGACCAAGGTTCCCTGGTGGCCGATCCTGAAGCGCCACGTGGTCTCGGGTCTGATCGGACTGCTCGCTGTCTTCGTCGGTGGGGTGTTCGGCGTGCCGGCCCTGGTCCTGGCCGGTGCGCTCGCCCTCGGCTACGCCGGTCTGGTCTGGTGGATGCTGCACTTCGCCGTGGTGACGATGTTGTGGAAGTCGGGGTCACAGCCGACGGGGTACGACGACGAGGTGCCGACCTGGGTGCTCGTGTGGGCCGTGTCGCTCGCGGTGTACTTCGGGACCATCGGGATCACCGAGGCGCGTGACGTCGACCCGCGGCAGTACGCACTCGCCACGATCGCGTCGGGTGTGAGTTGTTTCGTGGCTGCCGGGCTCGCGGCGAGACTGGTCATGACGATGTCCCGGCGACAGGACGAGCGGCTCGCCACCATCTTGACCACGTTCGAGAACGAGAAGGACCCATCCGGTGAACCCGTGACCTCGAGACAATTCGAGAACGCCTGGTCGACCTCGCAGAAGTTGGTCAGTTTCGACATCTGACCATCGGGGCCTCAGCCTTGGATGATTTCGGTGATTTGGCGGAGTACCGGCGGCGGACGGTGTGGTTGGGCGGTCCTTCGCCTCAGCCTTGGATGATTTCGGTGATTTGGCGGAGTACCGGCGGCGGACGGTGTGGTTGGGCGGTCCTTCGCCTCAGCCTTGGATGATTTCGGTGATTTGGCGGAGTACCGGCGGCGGACGGTGTGGTTGGGCGGTCCTTCGCCTCAGCCTTGGATGATTTCGGTGATTTGGCGGAGTACCGGCGGCGGACCGCTCACCATCAGCGTGTCGACGACCGAGTCCTCCCATTGCGACAGATCCTCCCGGATCTTCGCGGGCGGCCCGACCAGCGCCACGGCCTCGACCATTTCGGTCGGGACCGCCTTGATCGCCGCCACCTTGTCACCGGTCAGGTAGAGCTCCTGGATCTGGGCGCACGCATCGCCGAAGCCCATACGGTCGAACACGTTGAGATGGAAATTCGCCTCGCGGGCGCCCATGCCACCCGCATAGAGGGCCAACATCGGTCGGATGGCGTCGGCCGCCGTCTCGACGTCGTCGTTGATCACGACCGACACCACGGCCACGACGTCGAAGTCGTCGGCATTGCTGTGCGCCCCGGGGCGGGCGAATCCCTCGGCCAGCGCGGCAGCGTAGAAGTCGTTGTCCTTCGGCGAGAAGAACAACGGGAGCCAGCCGTCGGCGATCTCGGCGGTGAGCGCCACGTTCTTCGGGCCCTCGGCACCGAGATAGATCGGAATGTCGGTCCGGTACGGGTGAATCGTCGACTTGAGTGGTTTGCCCAGCCCGGCGCCGCCGGAATAGGGCAGCTGGTAGTGGCGACCCTCGTAGGCGACCGGTGCTTCCCGGGCCAGCACCTGGCGGACGATCTCGACGTATTCACGAGTACGTTCGAGCGGTCGGGGATAGGGCTGGCCGTACCACCCCTCGACGACCTGAGGACCGGACGCCCCGAGTCCGAGCCGGAACCGACCTCCGGACAGGTGGTCGAGGCTCATGGCAGCCATGGCCATCGCCGTCGGTGTTCGGGCCGACATCTGGCAGATCGAGGTGCCGAGACCGATCCGCTCGGTTCTCGCCCCCCACCAGGCCAGTGGGGTGAGTGCATCGGATCCGTAGGCCTCGGCGGTCCAGACGCTGTCGAAGCCGAGTTCTTCTGCTGTCATGAGCTGCTCCAGAGCCCCCGCGGGCGGGCCACTGCCCCAGTAGCCAAGTCCCAGTGCCAACTGCATGGTCTCTCCTTCGATCCGTCGACCGCTGTGTAGCATCCCTAGGCTGTCCAGGTCGAGCAATGAAAGGCATTCTCGTTGGCCACTCCGGCGACCACCCACTACGAGGTACTCGGCGTACCTCCGGGAGCGTCCCACGACGAGATCCGTCGCGCCTATCTCGACCAGGCCCGGCGTTGGCATCCCGATCGGCTGGGTACCGACACCGACCCGGTGAGAGCGCTCGACGCCGAGTCGTCGATGCGTCGGGTCAACGAGGCGTGGCGCGTCCTCGGTGACGTCGACCGACGGCGAACCTACGACCTCGGACTGAACGGCGCGACCACGACGCCCCGGCCCGGCGTCCAAACCGCCGACGGGATCACCCGGATCGATCCCCGACTGCTCGATCCCGAGTTCCTGGCGGCCCGACGGCGATCGCAGGTCGAGGCGGCCGAGTACAAGAACTCCTGGATGCTCCGGGCCCTTCCGTTTGCTGCCTTTCTGGTCCTCGCGGTCGGCATCATCGTGTTCACGGCCTACGCACGGACGCCCGGTGAGTCGACGACCACCACCACGTTCCCCGGCCCCGACATCGGGATCGATCCGGGAGCCTGTGTGCGACGCCTGCCCGACGCCGGCCTGCTCGTCGTGCCCTGCACCGGAACCGAGGACGGCGTGCTGATCGCGGTGACCGAGCCGGGGGTCCTCTGCCCGCCCGGCACGAAGCTCGTCCAACCGGTCAAGGACGGCAAAACGGCCTGCCTGGGCTGAACTCGATCGGTTCTGGCGAGCCTGCGTTCCGGTTCCTCGGACTGGCGGCTCAGCGTTCCTGCCGAGGGACGCGAGCCCGCCAGAACGGGGATTGAGGGACGCCAGGTCGCCGGCGGCTCAGGCACCGCAGCCGGAGTCCATCACGAGCACCGGGCCCAGGTCGTCGTTGACGTACTCGAAGACCTCCAGTCCGGCGCCCTCGTAGTACTCCGAGGACACGATGATCTCGAGCTTGGCGTCACCGTTGAAGTCGCCGAAGCCGACGAGCCTCGACCGGACCCAGTAGTACTCCTCGGGTTCCTCGACCTGGTAGGCGGAGTAGAGGATCGCGGTCTGCACCTCGTCGTCGACGAGCTTGCGCAGGAGAACGAGCGAGAAGTCGCCGGCCGATGGTTCGGGCCAGCTCGCCTGACGGTTCGCGGTGACCACGGCTTCGTCGACGCCGTCTCCCTCGAGGTCGACCCGAGCGATCGAGTCGACCGAGGCCAACGCCGGGTCGATGCCGTTCTGCTCGAGCAGCGTTGCGATCTGTTCGATGTAGACATCCGACGCCGCCGATGAGCGCAGGGCCGTTCGTGGCGTCGGATCCCAGTCGGCGAGCACCCCGATCACCGGGTCGGGGTCGTACTCGAGGTCGGGCGTGGTGGGGAGGCCGATCGTCTCGATCGGATCACACACGATCTGCGGGGTCCCGGCGACGACGGAGTCGACGGTCGCCCCGAACCCGACGGTCTGGAACGTGGCTCCCGCCGCCGAGGCGAGGTCGGCCTCGGTCGGGCTGTCGGCGTTGTTCCACGCCGAACCGGTCCAGCCACCCAGGACGCCGAACCGATCGATGACCAGGCTGGGCGTCGTGGCCGGCGCTCTGGGCGTGGTGGAGTCGGTGGTCGGCGCATCATCGTCGGATCCGGAGGTGCCCGGGTCATCGGGCGTCGTGTCGTCGAACAGGACCGTGTCCTCGGTGAGCCCGGCCTCGGGGTCGACCGTGGTGCCCGGCCCGGCGATCGTCGAGCCGTCGCTGTCGCCACCGCTCGAGCAGGCCGCTGTGGCCAGCGCCATGGCCGCGAGAACGGCCAGGAGAGCCACGGCGGTCTTCGGCCTCGGCGAGGGCTCGGCGAGCGCGGCCGTGCAGGAGGGACGACGTCGGGGACGGAGGACCATGGCCACAGCTTGGCAGGCCCGGGTGCGGCATTGGCTGAGGCCCGAGTTATCCTTTGCCGCCCTGGACCGTTAGCTCAGTTGGCTAGAGCGCTCGCCTCACACGCGAGAGGTCACAAGTTCAAGTCTTGTACGGTCCACGTCGTTCGTCAGCCCTGGTGGGCTTCCTCACTTACCGCCTTTCGGCCCTGGGGGCCGAAACGCTGGTTGTCGATCGGGTCTGCGTCGTTGGTCAGCCCTGGTGGGCTTCCTCACTTACCGCCTTTCGGCCCTGGGGGCCGAAACGCTGGTTGTCGATCGGGTCTGCGTCGTTGGTCAGCCCTGGTGGGCTTCCTCACTTACCGCCTTTCGGCCCTGGGGGCCGAAACGCTGGTTGTCGATCGGGTCTGCGTCGTTGGTCAGCCCTGGTGGGCTTCCTCACTTACCGCGTTTCGGCCCTGGGGGCCGAAACGCTGGTTGTCGATCGGGTCTGCGTCGTTGGTCAGCCCTGGCGGGCTCGTCGTTCGGGCTCGCCGGGGTCGGGTAGGTTGCGAAGATGATCTCGCTGGAAGAGGCACAAGCTCGCATCAACGCCGACATCGGGCTCCTCCCGATCGTCGTCGTCCCCTTGGCCGAGTCGCTGGGACTGGTGCTCCAGCACGACATCGTCGCGAACGAGCCCATTCCCCCATTCGCCAACACTGCCATGGACGGCTACGCCATTCGGGCCGCCGATTCGGTGGGTGCCGGCGAGACCACACCGGTCGTGCTCCCCGTCGTTGCCACGGTCGCGGCGGGCGCCCTGGCCCCACGCCGGCTCGAACCCGGCGAGGCCATGCGCATCATGACCGGGGCGCCGATTCCCGACGGGGCCGACGCAGTCATCATGGTCGAATTGACTCGTGCAATCCCCGGCAGCGACGCCGGCTCCGAGCGGGTCGAATTGCTGGCCGAGGTTCCGGTCGGCAACCACGTCCGTCCGGCCGGTGACGATCTCGCGGCGGGAACGGTCGTGTTCGGTCCCGGAACCCTGATCACCCCCGGCCACATCGGGGTCATGGCCAGCGTGGGGGTCGAGTCGGTTGCGGTTCGTCGTCGGGCACGAGTCGGGGTGTTCTCGACCGGTGACGAACTCGTCGACGGTGCCGTCACCCTGCAGCCGGGTCAGATCCGCGATTCGAATCGGCCGACGCTGCTCGCCCTGCTCCGAGAAGCCGGCGCCGTGCCCGTCGACCTCGGCCGACTCGCCGACGACGAGGCCGCCATCGATCGGGCCCTGCGATCCGCCGTCGACCCCCGGTCCGATCAGCCGGTCGACGTCCTGCTGACCTCGGGCGGTGTCAGCATGGGCGACTTCGACTTCGTGAAGAAGGTCCTGAGTGAGCTGGGCGACCTCAACTGGATGCAGGTGGCGATCAAGCCGGCCAAACCGCTCGCCTTCGGCATGCTGCTGGGTGTCCCCGTCTTCGGGCTCCCTGGCAATCCCGTCAGTTCGGCGGTGAGTTTCGAGCTGTTCGCCCGGCCCGCCGTCCGGTCGATGATGGGGATGAAGGCCGTCGAGCGCCGCCGCGTCTGGGCCCTCGCCGACGAACCGTTGCACCGACACCCCGACGGCAAGGTGCACTTCCAGCGAGTCGTGCTCAACGCCGAACCCGACGGGGCCTGGCGGGTCCGCTCCGCCGGCGGTCAGGGTTCCCATCAACTCAGTGCCCTGGCCACGGCCAACGGGCTCGCAATCCTGCCCGACGGCAACGGCGTGGCCGTCGGGCAACGGGTTCGGGTGATCCAACTCGCCGAGTGAGCAGGGCAGGACGTCCCCTCAGCGGAACTGATCGATCAGGATCACGTTCCCATCGGGGTCGGAGAGCATGAGCGATGCGGGCCCCGCCTCACTTGCGGGGTCGACACGCTGCTCGATCTCGATGCCCGCCGCGTCGAGACGCGACTGGATCTCGCGCACGTCGGTGAACGGGTCGACTTCGGTCGTGTCGTTGGCCAGGCCGGGGTTGAAGGTCAGGATGTTGCGGTCGAACATGCCTTGGAACAGGCCGATGATCGTCGTCCCGTTGATCATGATGAGCCAGTTCTCGTCGGCTCGACCTCCGGTCGGTGTGAAGCCGAGCTTCTCGTAGAAGGCCCGTGAGGCGGCCAGGTCCTTCACGGTCAGGCTGATCGAGAAGGCACCGAGGTCCAGACCCTCGGAAGGTGGCGGCGGTGGCTCGGGCGCGGGCATGTGACGTTCCTCCCTGCTTCGGTCACCGGGGACCCGGGACCAACGGTCGACGCCAGTGTCGCGCGGCGGGCAGCGTGTGCGCCCGGGTGATCTGTCGTCGGGACGGTGCGGGCACTAGCCTGAACCGATGGAGCTCATCGACCGTTTCGGGCGCGTGCACACCGACCTGCGGATCTCGATCACCGACCGGTGCAACTTCCGATGCCTCTACTGCATGCCCGAAGAAGGCATGGAATGGCTCGATCGGTCCGATGTGCTCTCCTTCGAAGAGATCGAGCGCATCACCCGCCTCCTGGTCGAACGGTGCGGAGTCACCTCGGTGCGCCTGACCGGCGGTGAACCCACCGTCCGGGCCCGCTTGCCGCTCCTCGTCGAGAAGATCGCCCGCCTCGGCGTCGACCTGGCCATGACCACCAATGGCGCCACGCTGGCCCTGATCGCCGGTGATCTTCGCCAGGCAGGTCTCGAACGAATCAACATCAGCATCGATTCGCTCGACGCCGAACGGTTCCGCCGCCTGACCCAGCGCGACGAACTCGCCCGGGTGCTCGAGGGCATCGACGCGGCCGTCGCCGCCGGGTTCTCGCCGGTCAAGCTCAACGTGGTCCTGATGCGTGGGATCAACGACGACGAAGTCGTGGACTTCCTCCGCTTCGGTCGAGACCGTGGGGTGACGGTTCGATTCATCGAGTTCATGCCGCTCGATGCCCAAGGCGAGTGGTCGGCAGAACGGGTCGTGCCCTACGCCGAGATCCTCGACCGGGCGGCCGAGCACTTCGATTTCGATCCCGTCAGCCGGGGTCACGACCCGGCCGAACGATTCCGCTATCGAGACGGTCGGGGTGAGTTCGGCGTGATCGCCAGCGTCACGCAACCCTTCTGCGAGAGCTGCGACCGGATGCGGCTGTCGGCCGAGGGCCAGTTGCGGAACTGCCTGTTCGCCACCGAGCACGTCGACCTGCGCGGCATCTTGCGCACGGGGGGTTCCGACGACGATCTGATCGCCGCCATCGCCGGCGAGGTCGAACGCAAGTGGGCCGGCCACGCCATCGGGCAGGTGCATTTCATTCGGCCCTCGAAGTCGATGAGCCAACTCGGGGGATGAGCTTCTCGTAGGCTGGTGGCGTGACTGACGGACATTTCACCCACCTCGATCCTCTCGGCCGAGCTCGTATGGTCGACGTGACCCCCAAGGAACCGACCTATCGTCGGGCCATCGCCCGAGGGCGGGTGAGCATGCAGGCCGAGACCACGGCGCTGGTGGCCCAACGTGCGGTCTCGAAGGGCGATGTTCTGGCCGTGGCCCGGGTCGCCGGTATCCAGGCGGCCAAGCGGACCAGCGACCTCATTCCGCTGTGCCACCCGCTCATGGTCGGAGCGGTCCTGGTCAACTTCGAGATCGGCGACACCTTCATCGACATCGAGGCCCAGGTCGATACCGTCGACCGCACCGGAGTCGAGATGGAGGCGTTGATGGCCGTCTCGGTCGCGGCACTCACGATCTACGACATGTGCAAGTCCGCCGACCGGTCGATGACGATCGGTGAGATCGCCCTGTGGGAGAAGACCGGTGGACGATCGGGCAGCTACCGGCGCGAAGGGGTCGACGAACCCGACGGGACCCACTACCGACAATGAAGGATCGACGCCATGGGTGGTTGTAGGCCGCGGTGCGTCGTAGTAGGTTTGCCAACGGTTTCGGGGTCCGTTCGTTGATCGCACCCCTCAGACAGCCAGAAGAGGGTGACCACACGACATGGACCTGATTTCCGTTCCCACACTCGTGATCGCCGGATTGGTCCTCCTCTGGGGCTGGGTGCTGTTGCGGCCATCGCTGCAGAACCTCATGAACGGCGCTCGCCGTGATCCGGTCGGTCACTTCAACAAGTCGCTCTCGGTCCTGGGTCAGGCTCCCGAGCGGAGCCGAACCATGTCGACGGGCAGCTGGCAATACCAGTCGGTCCACAAGCGCCGGCAACAGCTGCTCATGGGCATCATGGGCGCGGTGGCGGTGTCGTTGCTGCTCGCCGTGGTCTTCCGTGGCATCTTCATCTGGCAGCATCTGCTGCTCGACGCCGTACTCGCCGGCTATCTGGTGCTCGCCTCCCGGGCCGGGGCCAACGAGACCATGCGGCTCCAGAAGGTCACCTATCTCGGCACGACCGATCAGACGACGGTCGGGGGCTACCAGCAGGCCGCAGGCGACTACTGAGTTCGACCGACCCCGACAGACCTCGACGGTTGGCCCAACGGGGGGCGTCGAGCGCCGAACAGCGCCGGAAACCCTTCGGCCCGGGCAGGGTTCGACAGAATCTTCGCTAGGATTCCGCACGTCCCACGCGGGGGTGTAGCTCAGTTGGCTAGAGCGCCTCGGTCGCATCGAGGAGGCCAGGGGTTCGAATCCCCTCACCTCCACCCCGCAGAAATCCCTGGTCCACGGCATTCCGTCCGTGCTCCAGGGTTTTCGCTTTCTGGGCTGAGGCCGCAGATAGGCCGCGGGCCGGTCGCGTGTCGCCTGTCAGCAAGCCGCCGAGACCATCGACGACTTCGGTATCGACATCCTCGAGGACACTGCCGTAGACGTCCAATGTCGTCCGGATGGACGAGTGCCCCAAGCGCTTCTGGATGACTCTCGGGTGAGTTCCCAATCTCAATCATTGGTCCGGCGGCGGAGCGGCGAAGGCCATGGAAGGTGAGATCATCGAATCCAGCGTCCTTGACCGCAGATAGCCAACCTCTGCGGCGGAAGTGTTTCCGCCTCAGCGGCATCCCCGTGAGGCTCCTGAAGATCAGATCAGATCAGATCGGTCGGGTCGTGTGGTGCGCCGTGCTTCAGGTGAGCGGCCAACTCCTCCGCGATCGAGATTGGCATCGAGCCCGTTCGATCGGCGCTCGAGGCGCTCAGCCCTCTTGCCAGTCCGCACGCCCCGAGCCTGGCGGTCCTCGCAATACTGAAATTGGCGGTCGAGCCGCGAGCGGGGTGGGCGATGAACCACCAGAACCCAGGTGAGCATCAAACAGCTTTGCCACTGCTGACACCCTCATGGTCGACCAGTGAGCGGGGTGCGAGCGTGGCGAGTAGTTCCCAGTTGGGGCGGCCGGCGTCGAGCAGTGCGCGGATCCGGTAGTTGTCGAAGTTGGTCATCCCGAACGCGACATGCTTCACCTGCTTGATCAGATTGTTGACCGTTTCGGTTGCAGCATTGCTGACGTGCGAGGCGAGCGAGGCAGCGATCTGATGCTTCCAACGCAGCAGAGTCCCGCCGAGCTTGTTGATCTCCGGCGGGCAATCGGCGTCTTGGAAGCGAGAGGCCACATCCCGAACGAACAGTCGGCGATGAAATGCCTCTACATGGTCGTCCGATCACTCGACCCGACCGGCAGCGGCCAAGAGCGAAGGATGAACCACTGGAAGCCCGCCCTCAACGCCTTCGCTATCACCTTCGAAGGCCGCCTCTTCTGAGGCCTACGATCCAAACAGCCAACATGCACCGCCAGACCAGTCACACCAATCGTCTGACAGTCCCGGCCTAGTAGCGGTCGAGTATCAGCCAGCGCGATGTGTCCGCTGGGATCAGGACGAAGGTCACCTCGACCGGGTCCTCCCGGCTGGAGGTGACGTGGTTGTCGGCTGCGAAGATGGTGGTGTGGGCCTGGCCGTTGGCGGTCACCCCGAGCAGCGCTCCCCCCTGGCCGCCTCGCTGACCGACAACCAGGTGGAGTCGCTCGAACTCGTAAGTGGTGACCTCGATCCCTCTTCCGTCGGCCTCCTGTTCGATTGCGCGTTCCAGCTCGGCAAGTCGGTCTCCGGTGACCACAGCCGGGAGCAGGTTGGCGTCTCGACGCTTCAGGATCTCCGCTTCGGCCGCCAGGTCGAAAAGGAGCGCAGTTGCGATCTCTCGTTGTTTCCTCGGTGTGGTGAGATCGCCCGCGAGGCCCTCGATTTCGGAATCGAACGAGAGTTGCGGCAGCGATGGAACGCTGAGGTCATCGGCCAGGGCGGAGAGGTCAGGTAGGGACGGGTCCTCGACCTGGGGCAGATGTGGTTCGCGGGCTCTGGTCCCGAGTTGGATGACCACCACTAGTCCGAGCGCGACGCTCAGGGGCACCATCACGCCGGCCACCTGCGTCAGCCGAGCGGTGGAGCGCCCGTCGGAGGTCTGGGGCGATGGCGAGGCCAGGCGCTCCGTGGCGAGGGTACTGATCCACGTGACCAGGGGCCGGGCCGCGCACACCAGGGTCAGGGCGCCGAGCAGTCCGACCTTGGCTGCGAACTCGGTTTGGGCCGGTGCAATCAATGCGGTGGCGACCGCACCGACGGCCACGCCGAAGACCATCCGGCTGTCGCCGCTCGCCGGCACAGTTCGGGGGTCGGGCAACATGAAGAATAGGAAGACAAGGATCTCGGGTGAGGTGGCGAACAACCACCAAAAGTCCCAGTCACACACCGGGCCGAGGGAGGTGGGCGAGGTCAGGCAGTGCCGGGTCGTGGCCAAAACGGCGAGGCCGCCAACGAGGCTGAGCCAGAAGGAAATGGCCATGCTGAGGAGTTGGAGACGGTGGGTGATGACGACGCCGCCGATCAGGATTGCGGCATAGGCGAGGATCATCCCCGGGTTCAGGGGGGACCACCAGAGGTCGAGGGGCTCGACGCGTGAGCGCCCAAGCAACAGGAACGCGGCCACCAACCCGACATTCGACGGATTGAACAGGTGGGAGCCCCGCCACCGGATGAGGTACTTGGTTGCCAGCGACGCCGTGCTGACGAGCGCGAACAGGTACCAGCCCCGCCGGCTCCAATGATCTCCTGGCTCGGTGCCGTTGACCCGGAGGATGAGGCCGACCCCGCTGCCGGTGAGCACGGCGCTGGCCGGCCAAGCGAGGCGCTGGTCCCGGACCGCGGTGATCACGGCTTCCATCACTGCGGCGGCAGCGATGGCGCTCGCGATCTGGGGAATGGATACGGCGAATCCGAGGGTCACCTGACCGAGAACGTGGATGGTCATGATGACCAGGGCAGTGTGGAGCCTGGCGTCGTTGCTGCCCGGTAGCAGCACCGGATAGGTCCTGGAACCCAGCCGTACGCTGCGAGCTCGATCGGCTGAGTGCAGGGGTTCGAGGTCGACGGGGGCCATCGGAGCGACTTCAGGTGAAGTGCAGGAGCTCGAATTCGTACACGAAATTGGGCGCCTCAACCGTTCCGCCGAACAGGACCGTCGAGTTCTTGCTGTGATTACGCCGTCGGGTCTGGCCCTGGACCCCGAGGTAGCGACCCGATCCCCCGACGACCGGTTCGACCGAGATCTGGGTCGAGAACGTCCCGCCGATCTCGACCGCGGCGATGCTGTCTTCGGGGAAGAGGCCGTCGGGGGTGATCGAGCCGAACACGAACATGGCGCGGGCGTTGAGGTGTGGCTCGGGGCGCTCAGGGCTGACCAACATCCAGCCGGAGCAGAACCAACGGCCGATGGAGTCTTCCTCGGCGGGAATGAATCCTGTTCCCTTGATGTGACCCTCGGGGTAGATCCAGCCCTCGACCGAGATCGGAGAACCTCTCCTGTCCCCGGGATCGATACCGTCGGCCTCGAAGCGCAGTTCACGCCAGGTGTCACCAATGCAGGCCACCTCCACCGTCAACTGCTCCCGCCGTGGGCGCCATCCCCCGCCCCTGGCTTCCGCCACGCCGCCACCGGCGATGGCCCCACCCACCACGGCGGCCCCAGCCACGGCGGCGGTCCCGAGCCACGTTCGCCGACTGATACCGTCGTCGTCTCCGTCGGAAGGCTCGATGGCAGATCGGGTGCTGCTTTCGGTCATGACGTCGCACTTTCGGTCGGGGCCGCGGCGGGCCAGCTCGGACAGGTTGCTTGTGGTGTGATGTCGGTGGGGCCGAACTGGTCCCACTCGTTGGCGGTGAGGTTGCGGCCGGCGGCCTGGCACGCCACGTCGAACCATCGCTCGGGGGCAATCTCGACGATGGCGATCTGCTCCCGGGTCGGTTGCACCAGCCATCGACCGTTGACCGAAACGGTGACCGCCCGGCCAGGAGGGCTCTCGATCGGGGAACCAACGATGACCCGCTGCTCGACGTCCCAGATCCGGGCCGATCCGTCGGCGGTCGAGATCAGGTAGCGACTGTCAGGAGTGAAGGCCAGAACGAGTGAGAGCGCCGCCTCCGAACTTCCGGTGCCCCCGACCAAGGGCGGACCGACCGGCTGGTAGGTCGCCGCGTCTCGGATGAGGATCTCACCGGCCCGGTTCAGGGTCGCCAGGTAGGCACGGTCCGGGCTGTAGGCCACCGCGACCACGCCCCCGTTTCCCGCGCTGAGCTGAGCGCCGACCTGTTCCCAGGTTGCGGTGTCGAGCACGAGGCTGGCACCGGAGCGGGTCGCAACGGCGAGTCGTGCGCCATCCGGGCTGAACGCGACACTGGTCACCGAGTCATCCCGATCCACGACGGTCGGCAGACCCTCGATCGATGGAGCGAGATCCACACCGGTCTCGGCGTCGATGACACGTAGACCGACCTCGTCGGGTGGCCCGCTTCCCATGGTGATCATCGAGCCGTCGGGACTGGTGGCCGAACCGTACACGTTCGCCCGGGGGTACGTTGCCCGAACGGCCAGGGATCCGGGATCCAGGGCGAAGGCCCCGGCCTCGAAGTCCTGGGCGCCCACGGGGCCCATGCGGTCCAGCAAGAAGCGGAGGTAGCGATCGCCGGTGTCACGGGCCTCGGCCGGCTCCACCCCGAGGTCGAAGAGCTGCGCCGGACGTCGATTGCCCAGCGCTTGGGTGACCAGCAGCGTTCCGTCGTTGTTGACGTACGCCTGGGTTCCGTCGGGCATGGCGTAGGCGACCGCTCGGCCCAGCAGACTGCGGCCGTCCGTGGCCCACAGCACCACGCCGGATGTTCCCGGTGCGGCGATGGTCCGTTCGTCGGGTGAGAGCGTCGGCGTCCCCCCACCGCCGGCCTGAAGGGCCACGGGATCGAAGCGTGGTCGACCGGTGACACGATCCACGACGGACACGTTGTCCCCCTCGGACACCAGTGCGGAGAACTCACGAAGCGACGCACCGCTGGTTTCGCCCTGCAGCCCCGCAACGAGCGAGACACTCAGCTCGTGTTCGACCGCCGCAGTGCCCTCGGCCAGGTCCCAGACCTGCAGGAACCGCCCGCTCACGGTCGTTGCGTTGGCACCGGTGGAGTCCAGACCGACGACCATCGGCCTGCCCCGACCGCGCTCGTTGGTACCACTGGGCTCCGAGACGGTCGTCTGGTGGATCGCGGCTCCGGTCTCGCTCGACCAGGTTCGGATGAACACCCCGCCGACCGTTCCAACGAGCGATCCGTCGCCGCTGAAGGCGACGTGGAGGACACCGACCGGATAGCTGGCCGGCTCGTGGGAGAGAACCGCAGGGGAATCTTGCGGGAAATCCTGTTCCGGATGGGCGTCGATGGCGAACAGTTGGTCACCGGAAGCGGCATCGAACAGCCGGAGCATCCCGCCCCGGTCACCGACGGCGAGTACGCTTCCGGTGGGGCCGAAGGCCAGCGCTCGGACACTCGAGGTCTGTGCCAGCCGGGTGTGCTCGGCTCCCGTCTGACCATCGAAGACGACGACGCCACCTCCGCCTGTCGCCGAGGCGATCAGCTTGCCGTCCGGGCTGACGGCCAACGCCTCGCCGGTGACGACAGGGATCTCCACCAGACGCT
This sequence comes from uncultured Acidimicrobiales bacterium, assembly GCA_963700755.1. Taxonomy (GTDB): domain Bacteria; phylum Actinomycetota; class Acidimicrobiia; order Acidimicrobiales; family SZUA-35; genus JBBQUN01. The sequence goes on along the minus strand of CAVOYW010000006.1, from coordinate 659,187 downwards.
CACCCGACCCCACATCGAACACGTCGATCCCATCGACGCGGCCGGCCACCAGCCGTTGGCTGTCGTCAGTCCACGTTGTCCGGGTGTAGGCCCGGTCCTCACCGAGGTAGCCGAGGAGGCCACCGGTATGAGTCAGAACATGCTCCAGTGCTCCGAGCGTCTCGGGGGTCTGGTTGCGCCGATAGGCCTCGGCGGCCAGCAGGAGTGCAACCCGCCGATTGGTGTCCACCAACGAAGGGGCGTCCGCTGCCAGCCGCCGGGTCTCGCCGGCGGAGCGGGCCGAGTTGGCGTGGGCAGCTTCGGCCGTCGCCCGCTGACGCTGCTGCAGCGCAAAAACCCCGGTCACCAGCGCACCGACGAGGGCGACGGCGATCCCGGCAACCAGCCGCCGTAGCCGGCGGTTCTGGCGGGCCTGGTGGGCGATCCGCTGACGTTCGGCCTCGAGGTCGGCGCTCCGGCTGGCCAGTGAGGCATCGAGGAAGTCCTGTTCCACCGCGGAGAGCAGACCGGCGTTGCCATCGGCCCACTCTTCGGCTGCCTGCAGACGGGCCCCCCGGTAGAGCTCGCCGGGATCTCGGCCCCCCGTGTCCCAGGCCCTGGCCCCGTCGGCCAGATGCCGCAAGATACGCAGACCTTCCCGGTCCTCGTTCACCCACCCCCGCAGGCGCGGCCAACGGCTGATCAGCGCCTCGTGGGCCACCTCGACCGTTGGTTCCCGGGAGGAGGGATCCCGATCGAACGACAGGAGTCGGGCCTTGCCGAATGCTTCGATCACCGGCTCCGGCACGGTCGACAGCTCGGACCGACGGGCTCTGCGTCTGGTGTCGTCGGCTCCGTCGCCAGGGGTGATCAGTCGTCCGAAGAGCCGGCGTGTCGCCTGTTGGTCGTCGGGGTCCAGGGCGGCGAAGATCTCATCGGCCCGGCCGGCCAGCGATCCGCTCAGTCCACCGAGCGCGTGGTAGCTGTCGATCCCCAGTATCGATCCACTCCGTCGCTCGAACAGTTCGGTGAGCGCGTACTGGAGGAGCGGGAGCGAGCCGGGGCTCTTGGCGAAGTCACTGACGATCTGGGCGGTCAGGGCCGATTCGAGTTCTACCCCCAGGCGTCCTGCCGGTCGTGCGATTGCGCGCTCGAGCCCCTCTGGGGACAGCGGAGCGATGGCCACCGTGTTGGCTCGGGTGATCTCGCCGAGTGCCGGATTGGCCAGAGGACGGTCGTAGAAGTCGGCTCGCAACGTGGCGATGACTCGAATCCGTGAGCCCTGCTCGGTGACCGCTTCCACCAGCGACGTCAGGAAGGCGTCTCGGTTGGCTGGTTCGGTCAAGGTGAACAGCTCCTCGAACTGGTCGATGAGCAGGAGGAGCTCGGCGTCCTCGTCGGGAGGCAGCAGCCGCTTGACGGCTCGGGCGATGCCCCGAGGGGCCTCCCGGAGCAGGCCCAGGAGGCTGGTTGGGGGATCCACCGCAACCCGCAGCAGTCCGGTCTCCAGCTCCTCGAACGGGTGAGCGCCCGGGATCATGGTCACGACGAACCACCGATCGGAACCGGGAATGGCCCCGGCTCGCACCGCCGGGACCACTGCGGCCCGAACCACTGATGACTTGCCCGATCCGGAAGGACCGACCAGCGTCAGGAAGCGGGTGTGTTGGACCCGCTCGACCAGCTCGGCGCCGAGTTCTTCGCGGCCGAAGAAGAAGGCCGCATCGGCTTCGCGGAAGGCCCGCAGACCCTTGTAGGGATTGTGTCCGACCGAGTCGAGGGAGACCACGGTTGCCGTACCGGGGCGCCGACGGTCGGCCGGATGCTCGGATTCGGTCGGCGTCGCGGCGTTGGTGAATTGGGCCACCAGTTCCCTCACCGAACCCGGTCTCAGCCCCGGGTCGGGAGCCGTCGCCCGAACCAACAGCCCATCGACTGCGTCGGGGATCCCGCGGCGGACGTCGCCGATGCGCCCAACGGCGCGTGCCATCTTCTCCTCGTACAGTTGGCGAATCGACGTCGACTCGAACGGGGCCCTGCCGGTCAACGCCTCGTAGATCACGACACTGAGGCTGTAGATATCCGATCGCGGTGTGAGCTCCCGAGACTGCACCTGTTCCGGGCTGACGTACATCGGCGAACCGGCCGAGGCCAGGCCGGCGTCGATGTTGTGGGTGTCATCGACCGCGATCCCGAAATCGGTCAGGTACGCGTCGCCCCGTTCGTCGATCAGAATGTTGCCGGGCTTCACGTCTCGGTGAATGATGCCTGCGTCGTGGGCACTGGCCAGCGCAGCACCGATCTGGCTGACCAGCCGCACCGTCTCGTCGAGGGTCAACGGTGCCGACTCCAGTATCTGGGCCAGCGAACCGCCTCGGATCCAGCGCAGCACGAGGTAGGCCGCGCCCGGCTCCCGCCAGTAGTCGTACAGGGGGACGACGTGGGGGTGCTCCAGCCGCGCCACCAGCTGGGCCTCGAACTCGAAGCGGCGAATGAAGTCCGGGTCGTCGGCGTATTCGGGGCGGATCAGCTTGATGGCGACCTCACGGCCGACGGCGGGCTGGGTGGCGCGGTACACCGAGCCGAAGGCTCCCTCGCCGATCTTCTCGCCCAACTGGTAGCCCCGCACGGTGACACCGGTGGCCGCCGCCGAAAGGGCGGGATCCGAGGTGGCGATGCGACCTTCCAGCGCCGTCATGGCGTCGCTCGGGTCGAGCCCGGTTTCCAGAGCCAGATATTCTCGATAGCTGCCGTACACCCGAAGTGCCTCGGCCTGGCGACCCGAACGGTACAGGGCCAGCATCAGGAGCCGTTGAAAGGACTCGCGCAGGGGGTGCTCGAGCACCAGTGGCTGCAACTCGGCCACCAGATCGGCGTGAGCCCCCGAGGCGAGGCGGGCGTCCGCCCGCTGCTCGAGCGCCCGCATCCTGAGTTCGTCGAGCCGCGCCGCCTCGGCCCTGGCCCAGTCCTCGTCGGCGAAGTCGCCGTAGGGCCGTCCCCTCGCGCACAGCGAGAGCGCCTTGTCCAGGAGACTGATGGCCTGTTGGGGCGGGGCCGCGCCGGCTGAAGCCACCAGCTGGGAGAACTCATCGGCATCGAGACAATGGCCGGCGAGATCGATCCGGTAGCCGCCGTCCACGGTGACGATGCCGCCCTGTTCCTCGCCGAGGGCTGCACGCAACCGAGACAAGTAGGTCCGGACGTTGTTGACCTGTCGCGCTTCGTCGCCTCGCTCCGGCCAGAGGACCTCGACGATCGTGTCGGTCCTCACCCGCTCGCCGGCATGGACGAGCAGCAGACCCAGGATCCGACGTGGCGCTGCTCCCCCGATGTTGCAGCGTCGTCCACTGTCCAGCGCATTGACCCCACCGAAGATCTGGTACTCCATGGACGGTCGTCCCCCTCATTCCTGCTACTCAGGAACTGTTGACGAGCAAGGTTGCAGACTCCTTACATCGAAACGGAATGGTGTCGAGCCACCATCGTGACCCTGGGCCCCCGGTTGTCCGTGGCGACCGTCGATCTGTACCGGCGTACTGACCTGTCGGTGGACGCTCCCACGCAACCAGACCGCGACCCATCGCGGCAATCATCTCACTGGTTGCGGTTAGCCAGGGGCCCATGTCGGTTTTGTTGAACCGATCTAGCCATCGAGACATTGTCAACGAACCAGTGGGCGGGATGTCGCCCACTGGAACGAGGGTGGCCTGTGTGGTCGTCGTCGCCTCGGTCGTCGTTGTTGACGTGGTCGGCGCAACGGTTGTTGTCGTGCTGGCCTCTTCGGCGCAAAGATCGAGAATCGCGGCCGACTCTGAGCCGTCGTCGTCCTCAGCAGGGACAGCATGTTCGCGCCCATCGGGGCCCTCGATCGAAAACGTGTCAGCGCCGATCTCGGGCCCGCTCCCACCACCGCATGCCGATGCGAGAACTACCGTGGCCGCCACGAACTGCATCCAACGAGTGTTACACAGTCCCGTTGACGCGTGCAGCGAGGATCACTGAACAAGGCCAGGGGTTCGAATCCCCTCACCTCCACCCCGTGAATCCCCCGGTGTCGGCCGATCGCCTCGCCGGGGGGTCGTCGTTTTCAGGTCGGATCCGCCGATCGGGTGCCGGGTCGATGTGCTGGATCGACCGAAGGCGTGGCGCTCAGGCCCCGGCGGCGTAGAGGCGACCCGAGGGGGGCTCGTCGTCGCCGGGATCGGGTGTCTCATCGGGATCGGGCGCGTCGCCGGGATCGGGCGTCTCGTCGACGTCGACCCAGGTGGGGAGTTCCTCGGGATCGGAGGGGCCACCCCCGAGGGCGAAGAGCGGCTCCTGGGCACGGGCATCGTGGAGAATGCCGCGCATCTGTTGGGTGCTCAGTGCGATGAAGAGCATGGTGCGAATGTCGTCAGGCGTCAGGGGCCCCTCGGAGGTCAGGGCCCCGGCGGCGACGAGCTGCTCGACCGCTTCACGTCCGGATTTGTCGATCGTAGCGTCGATGTCCGAGGGCGAGTAGTCCCGGAGCACGAGGGGCGCATCGGTTCCGGCGGCCTCGGCCGGCGAGGGTTTCGCCGCCTCGTCGGTCGAGGGGTCGGGGGAAGCCGTGACGGCCGGTGGCGGCTCGACAGGAGGCGGCCCGACCGAGGGCGCCGTCTCCGGTGTCGTGTCGGGCGAAGGGGCATCGCTCAGGTTCGGGAAGAGGGTCGCTCGTCGGGCGTCGGTGGCCGCCGGTGTCTCGGTCGTCGGATCGGGCGTGGTCCAGCGTTCGGCGAAGACCGAAGCGGTCCCCCTCGAGCCGGTGGCGCCGGGTCCGGGGCCGACCCCGGACGTCGCGGTCCCGGCGCCGGGTCGGGCGGCCTCGGTCGGGCGGGCCGGCAGCCGATCGGCCAGCGACCGCGACGGGACGGTCACCATCGACGAACCCGATCGGGCGGCCCCTCCGACGTCGGAGGTAAGGGACTTCGTGGCATCGGCAACGAGTCGACGCGCCCGACGGCGGCTGCTCAGCGACCGGACGATGGCGAACACGCACAGGACGAAGATCGTCGCGCCGATCGCCGCGATCGCATAGCGGGTGTCGCCGTCCTCGATGGTCGAGTCCTCGAAGTCGACGGCGTGCGTGGCAGCCGAGATCGCGACTGCCCCGGCGACGACACCGATCAATCCGAGAACGATCCTCTTGATCATGAGCACCTCACGGCGGCGATCGTAGGCCACGTGCGGGCCTGGTGGGTCGAGGGTGGCCGCCGGCGCGGCCGGGAGTCTTCGCTCCCGGTGTCGCTCAGGCGTCGACCACGATGTTGCCCGACGACGGACCCACGATCGGCGGCTCGGTCGACCAGGGGAAATTGATCCATCGGTCGGTGTGTTTCCAGACGTAGTCGCACTTGACCAACGAATGGGGCTTCTCATAGACGACGGCGGTGCGCGATTCGGCGACCACGCCCTGACAGAACTCGTGGACGGCCTTGAGGGTGTGGCCGGTGTCGGCGACGTCGTCGGCGACGAGCACCTTTGCGCCGGTGAGATCCACCTTGTCCATGTAGGGCGGCAGCATGACCGGCACGCTCAGTCGCTCGTCGACGCCGGAGTAGAACTCGAGGTTCATGACGTAGAGGTTCTTGACCGAGAGCGCGTAGCCCAGAGACCCCGCCGCGAACAGCCCGCCCCGGGCGATGGCGAGGATCATGTCGGGCCGGAAACCGCTGTCGGCGACCTGCTGCGCCAACGCCCGGATGGCCAATCCGTAGGTGGCCCAATCGAGGGTTTCCCGTTCGGTCAGGTCGATCGTTTCGGTGCTGGGCATGACATCGGATTCCTCGAGCACGGTCGATCCTTGATGAGGTGGGGAACGGGTCTGCTCGACGGTAGCGCCGACGACGGCCAGGGCCATCCCTCGTGGGTGGCGATCCGCCGAGTATCCTGATCGACCGACATGGTGGACCCGCACGCCCTCATGCCCACGCTCGGCGTCGATCCCGCCGCCGAGCGTCGGACCCGACCGTCTCGTCGACGCGTCGCGTCCGTGGTGCTCGCCGCTCTTTTGGCGCTGATCGTCACCGGCGTGGGTGCGGCGGGCAGCCAGGATTCGGTCGACGATGCCAGGGCGGAACGTGACGAAGTACGCCAGCAGCGGGCCGAGGCAGCCGCCGAACTCGATGCGGCGAGGGCCGAAGACGCCGAACTGGCCGATGCACTGTCTGCGGTCGAAGAAGCCATTGCCGCCCAGGAGGTGGCGCTGGCCGACGCCCAGCGCCAGCTCGACGTCGCTCGGGCCGTTGCCGTCCAGGCCGAGGTCGATGTGGCGGACGCCGCCGCCCGAGCCGAAGCGATCCGGGCCGAACTCGGGGGTGTGGCCGTCGACGGCTTCGTCACCCGGGATCGTCACGCCACCCCGATCTTCTTCGAGAGCGACGACCTGACCGCGGCCCTGCGACGCAACACCATGTTGCAGCTCGCCGACACCGATACCGCAGACCTGCTCGAGCAGATGCGGACGGTGCAAGAGGACGGGGACCTCGCCCGAGCGATCGCCGACGCCGCGGTCGAGCAGGCCAGCGTGCTCGAGGCAGGCATGACGCAGACCCTGGTCGACCTGGAAGCGCAGCGGGCCGTTCAGGCGGAGCTCAAGATCGAGCTCGAGTCTCGGGTGTCGGCCTGGGAGGCCCAGGTTGCCGAGTTCGAAGCCGACGAGGCCCGACTGGCCGAGTTCATCCGGGCCGAAGAGGCGAGGATGGCAGCCGAGGCGGCAGCTGCGGCGTCGGCCGCCGCAGCCAATCCGTCCACGTCGTCGGCACCGACGACCTCGGCTTCGTCGTCGGGATTCCGGTGGCCGGTCTCGGCCCGGGTGACGAGCGAATACGGTTGGCGGATCCACCCGATCTACGGCACGAAACGTCTCCATGCCGGCATCGATCTCGGGGCCATGACCGGCACGCCGATCGTGGCGTCGGCGGGGGCACCGTGATCCACGCCGGCGTCTACGGCGGCTACGGCAACGCCGTCATCATCAGTCACGGCAGCGGCATCACCACCTTGTACGCACATCAGTCGGAGATCGCCGTGTCCAACGGAGATCGTGTCGAGCGGGGTGACGTGATCGGCTCCGTCGGTTCGACGGGCAATTCCACGGGACCGCATCTCCACTTCGAGGTGCGGGTCAACGGCGACGCCGTCAACCCGCGCCGATACCTTCCCTGATCGACCGCCCCCCAATCGGCCGCCCCGAATCGACCCCTTCCTGACCGCCGACCGGTTCGAGTGGGGCAGAGGGTTGCCGGTCGTCAGGTGACGTCGATGTCGATCGTGTGCCAGCCGCTGGCACCGTCGGGTGCGACGTCGGTGCGTGTCTCGACCTGCGTCTGTCCCGAGCCGTCGGTGGCCCGTACCTCGATCCGATGTCGACCCGGATCGGCGTCCCAGCGCAGAACCCACTGGCGCCACGCATTGATCCCGAGCGACTCTCCCAGCGTGGCCTCGAGCCAGTCGCCACCGTCGATGCGCACCTCGACCCGTTCGATCCCGAGGTTCGGGGCCCAGGCCACGCCGGCGATCGGAACCAGACCAGCGGGCACCGAGGCGCCCCGTCGGGGTGTGTCGATCCGGGACTGGGTCTTGATCGGCCCCAACTTGGACCAGCCACGGGGAATCCAGTAGCCGTCGAAGGCCTCCAGCGTGGTCAGTTCGATCGAACGGATCCACTTGGTGGCCGAGACGTAGCCGTACAGGCCCGACACCACGAGTCGGGCCGGGAAACCGTGTTCGACGGGCAGCGGTTCGTCGTTCATGCCGACGGCCAGAAGGGCCGATCGACCGTCATAGGCGACGTCGGTCGGGAACCCGCAGTCCCAGCCGTCGACCGACGTGCTCTTGATCTGGGTGGCACCGGGTAGGACCCCGGCCTCGTCGAGGAGCTCGATCAGGGGCACACCCTGCCAGACGGCGTTGCCGACGAGCCCCCCACCGATCTCGTTCGAGACGCACGACAGAGTGACGGTCTCGAGGGTGGTCGATCGCTCGAGTAGTTCGGCGTAGGTGTAGGTGCGTTCCCGTTCGACCATCCCCTCGATCGTGAGGGTCCAGTCGGCCGGGTCGACCTGGGGCACGATCAGAGCGGTGTCGATCCGATAGAAGTCGTCGTTGGCCACCACGATCGGCGTGATGCCGGGTGTCGTCGCGACCTCCGACACCGTGACCGCCTCGATCCTCGCCGCGACCGTGTCGGCTCCGTCGGTGGTGACGCCCGCCAGCGCGGCCTGAGCCTCGGATCGCGCCGCCTCGACCGTGCTTCGAGAACGGATGGCCCGGGCTCCGATTCCGGCGGCGACGGCGCCGGCCCCGAGGACTCCGGCGGCCCCGAGGAAGGAGCGTCGGGCGACGGCCGGGTCGGTCGGGGAGTCGGTGACACCCGCAGGCAGGCGACGAGACGGGGATGACGCCGCCGAACGAGGATGGCGGTCGTCGCCCGGAATCCGTGAGAGCAGGAGGAAGAGGCAGGCGATGCCGGCAACGACGGCCAGTGAGTTGATCACCAGTGCCGCGCCCCAACCGGCCTGTGCGTCGCTCCCGACGCTGACCAGGCCGACCAGGCCGAACGCGACGAACCCGGCCGCACCGATCAGCCGGCTGCGTTGCGAAATGACACCGAGCACGGCTCCGATGACCAGGGTGATCAGCACCGTCCCGATCATGAGTGCGGGCTTGTCGGCCAGGCCGAAGACGTCCTTGCCGAACGCGACGAACCATCCCGGTGCTTCGTCGACCACGCGGTTGGCAACGGCGATGACCGGCCCGGGGTTCGGCGCGGCGAGGCTGGCTGCGAACTCGCCAACGGCGAGCGCAGCGGCCGCGCCCAGGACGCCGGCTGTGGCGGCGAGAAGAGCCGAGGCCGAGCGTGGCTCCGCTGCGGCTCCGGAATCGATGTGGGGATCGTTGGTCTCGCCCACCGATCAGACCTCCCGGGCCAAATCGAGGACCTCGTCCTCGGGGAACGCCCCGAACCAGCTGCGGATCACGATGCCGTCGGCATCGACCAGCACCGCAGCCGGCTGGCCGCGGACCTCATAGAAAGCCCATGAGTCGAAGCCACCCTCTTCCCAGTACATCGGGAACGAGACGGTGCCTGTCGTCTCGACGAACTCCCGGGCGTAGTCGAGGTCGTCCTGGGTTCCGAGCCCGACGACCCGGACCTGGTCGGGATGCTGTCGAGCGAACTGCTCGACGCCAGGGCCTTCGGCCCGGCACGACGGTCAATGGGGCGCCCAGAACCAGATGAGCGTGGGCAGGGAGCCTCCCGACAGCTGTTCGGCGAGTACCACCGTGCCACCCGCACCGAGGTCGTGGACCTCGACCGAGGGGTAGTTGCCGATGGTGTCGCGGGCCGCCGGCGTGTCGTCGACCGGGCGGCCGGCCTCGTCGGTGGCGGCGCGTACCGCTTTCGGTCGAGGAGCGGTCGGTCGAGCTGTCGGGGGCCGATCCGCCCGAGGCGTCGGTGCTGTCGCTCGACCCGCAGGCCGCAGCCAGGAGGCCCAGCGCCAAGGCGAGAGCCGGAACGAGTGTCCGACCGGGGACTCGCCACCGGGATGGGGGCGTGAGGGGAGAAGGCATGGTGTCACCAACCGGCGACGACGGGTCGGCATTCCCGGTCGGAGGTGACCACCCCGAACCCATCCGATAGGGTCCGGCCGTGATCGATCTTCGGGGACGAGTGGTGTTGGTGACCGGCGGAAACGGCGGGATTGGGCTCGGCCTCGCCGAGGGATGCGCCAAGGCCGGTGCCGACCTCGTGATCTGGGGTACCAACCGAGACAAGCTCGCCTCGGCCGAAGCCCGACTCCGAGACGGCACCCTGGCCGCGACCGGGGCTCGCGTGCTCGCCCAGCAGGTCGACGTCCGCGACGAGGCCCAGGTCGTCGCCGCCTTCGGCGAAGCCGTGAGCGACCTGGGTCGGGTCGACGCCGTCTTCGCCAACGCGGGGATCGGCGCGGCGGCCCCGTTCGTCGACCAGACACTCGACCTGTGGCACAAGGTCCATGCCGTCAACATCGACGGTGCCTTCCTCACCCTGCGGGAAGGTGCCCGTCACATGATCGAACGGGGCGGAGGCGGATCGCTGGTGGGCGTGTCATCGACCTCGGCCATCCACGGCGCTCCCCGCAGCCAGGCCTACGCCGTTTCGAAAGCCGGCATCCTCGCGCTGATGCGAGGACTCGCCGTCGAACTCGCTCGCTACGGGATCCGGGCCAACTCGATCATCCCCGGGTGGACCGAGACCGAGATGACCGAGGCCGGCCGCGAGAACGAGAAGTTCCTCACCAACACCACCCAGCGCACACCGATCCGGCGCTGGGGGACCCCCGACGACTTCGAGGCGGTCGGTGCCTTCCTCGCCGATCCGACGCAGGCCTTCCACACCGGCGACGAAATCGTGGTCGACGGGGGATACACCCGTTTCTGACCGGTCCCGTCGGCTGGCCTATGCTCGCCTTCGTTCCCCCGGCTTCGACCAGCAAAGGACCGTCACATGAAGATCGTCGTCGATTTCGATCTGTGCGAGAGCAATGCGATCTGTATGGGAATCGCCCCCGAGGTGTTCGAGGTTCGTGACGACGACTTCCTCTACATCCTGCAGGAGCGACCCGACCCCTCCCTCCACGACAAGGTCCGAGAAGCGGTCGAGCGCTGCCCCAAGCAGGCCATCTCGCTCGAAGAGGACTGATCTCACGTGCTCGAGCGGGTCGTGATCGTCGGCGCGTCGCTCGCCGGGTTGCAGGCGGCGCAGGCACTGCGACGGGCGGGATTCGACGGCACGCTCACGATGGTCGGCGAGGAGCCGGACTATCCCTATGACCGCCCGCCGCTGTCGAAGGGGTTCCTCGCCGGAACCGTCCCCGAGGACAAGGTGCGCCTACGCGGGGCCGCCGACCCCGACGCCCTCGGCATCGAGTGGAAGCTCGGCACCCGGGCCACGTCGCTCGATCCGTCGGCCATGACCGTCAGTCTCGACTCGGGGGAGTCACTCGGGGCCGACGGCATCGTGATCGCCACCGGATCGTCGCCACGGCATCTGCCCGGCTTCGATCTCGACGGCTGCCATGTGTTGCGAACCCTGGCCGACGCCCGAGCCCTGCGTCATGCATTCGAGGCCGGGCCGCGTCGGGTCACGGTGATCGGTGCCGGATTCATCGGAGCCGAGGTGGCCTCGACCGCACGCGGACTCGGGTTCGACGTCACCATGATCGAGGCGGCCGACGTTCCGCTCGCCCGTGTCCTCGACCCGGAAGCAGGTCGGGCCGTCGCCGATCTCCATCGGCGTCACGGCGTCGACCTGCGCCTCGGTGCAGGCGTCGAGTCGGTCCAGCCCGGCGCCGACGGCTCGGTGGCTGCGGTCACGCTCGACGGTGGCGCCAGTATCGACACCGACCTCGTCCTGGTCGGCATCGGTGCAGTTCCCAACACCGACTGGCTGACCGACTCCGGACTCACGATCGACAACGGGGTCGTCTGCGACGAGACCTGCCTGGCCGCACCCGGCATCGTCGCCGCCGGCGACGTCGCCCGATGGCCGAATCGGCGATTCGGTGGCGCCCTGACCCGGGTCGAACAGTGGGACAACGCCATCGAGCAGGGCACCTATGCCGCGAAACGACTCCTGGCCCTCGACTCCGATGCCCCCGCCGAGCCCTACATGCCGATCCCGTGGTTCTGGTCCGACCAGTACGACCGCAAGATCCAGCTGGCGGGCGTCCCGTCGCTCGACGCCGAGGTCGTGAACGGTTCGATCGCCGATCAGATGTTCATCCAGGTCTACGCCGATGGCGACGGTCGCTTCACCGGTGCACTCGGTTGGAACCGACCGAGGCAGGCCATCCAGGCCCGCATGCTGCTCGGGGCCGGCGCCACACTCGACGACGCCCGCCGAGAGCTCGCCGGCTGATCCGGTGGGCGCCCATCGGGAGGCATCACCAGCCGCCGAACAACTGGTCGAGCACGTCGATGCCGAGGGCGCGGTGATCGAGGTGGTGACGCGGGCCCGGCTGCGGACCGAGATCCTTCGTCATCGATGCACCTACGTGGTCGTGGTCGATCACCAGCGGCGCGTGATCGTGCATCGCCGGGCCGACTGGAAGGACATCTATCCCGGATGGTGGGACCTCGCGTTCGGCGGCATCTGCGAGGTCGGTGAGGATTGGGTATCGGCGGCCCGACGCGAGCTGGCCGAGGAAGCCGGTATCGAATCGACGCCGCTCTGGCCACTCGGATCGGTGCAGTACGACGCCGCCGACGGCCGGGTCATCGGCGAGGCCTACATCGCGATCAGCGATGACGAACCGACCTGTCCGGACGGCGAGGTGGTCGAGATCGACCGGGTTCCGCTCGACGAACTCGACGCCTGGGTGGCATCGCATCGTGTGTGTCTCGACACCGTGGCCGGCGTGGTGCCGCTCCTGGCCGAATCGAGCGCCGTGCCGCCGCAGGCCGGTGCGGAAACGACGTCGTCCGGGCCCGGCGGATCAGCCGACGGGTGACGGCGCCCGCGGGGCGGTGACGGCGGCCGCACGAGCGAGCTTCGCTGCGAGCTGTGCTTTCGCTGGCCGCAGTGTCCTCGCTGCGCGCAGTTTCTGGTTCAGGTCGAGCGGATCCCGGCCGATACCCGGTCATGCGATCGGTGATCCGACGAGGACGAGTGACCCTGCAACCGTTGGCCGCCAGTCGGTGCCGTTCCCCACTCCAGGTGGACCTCGATCTCGCGCGACCCGATGGGCAGCTGACGTTGGGCGATCTGCGTCTGGCCGCCGAGTACACCGAGCGGGTGGGCCGATTCGAATCGGCTCATCGACTCTGGACCGCTGTCGGGCGAGCGGCCGCGCAGGTCGACGATCTCGAGCTCTGGAACTACGCCGATCGGCGGGCCGCCGACGCGATCGAATCGGCCGCGGTCATCGCCGGCGACCGGTACCGACGCGCCGCTGTTCGCCACGACTACGAGGCCATAGCCGCGGCACGCGCCGCCGGCGCATCCCATCAGGCGGTCGCGGCCGCCAATGGTTGTTCGATCTCGACGGTGCGGCGGGCTCTCGAGCACGTTGCCCGGCGTGACGAGGCGATGGCCGCCCATCCCGAACTGGCCCAAGCCCTCTTCGAAGGGGCCGATGCCGGCCGGGTGGCCGAGCACTTCGGCCTCGATCGGGCCTTCGCCCGGTGGCTGGTCGCCAACCAGTACGACCGCCGATTGCGTCGGGGCTGACAACACACCGCGCCCGCACCCGGGGTCGGGCCTGCCTCACCGGGCAACCGGCCCGCGGTTTCGTCACGGCCCGGAACCGGCCCGGGGCACCGGCCGGCGGTATCCGGGGGCACACTGGGACGATGGAACGTCTGGGCAACAACGCCTTCCTCGCCACGCTCGGGGATTGGGCGAGCGGCCCCGGATCGTCGCTGCACCGCAAGCTCGAAGGGGCCGTTCGCCAGGCCGTCGAAACCGGGCTCCTTTCGCCGGGAGTCGTACTCCCCGCCGAACGGACCATGGCCCGAGCGCTCGGGGTCAGCCGTTCGACGGTCACCATCGCCCTGAACGACCTGCGGGCCGCCGGGATCCTCGTGTCCCGCCACGGCAGCGGCACGTCGGTGGCGCCGCAGGTGGTGGCCCTCGGTGTCGAGCCATCGAGTTCGTCCGGCGCCGTTGCTGCGACGGTGCTCTCCGGCGGTCTCGGTCAACCGACCGTCGAGCGCGGGGGCAGTATCGACCTCGCGGCGTCGAGCCCGGCCGATGCGCGAGCGCTGCCCCAGGTCGATGTCGACATCGACTCGCTCCTCCTGTCCGGGCCCCGACACGGCTATACCCCGGCCGGTCTACCCGAGCTGCGCCGTGGTGTCGCCGACCGCTTCACGCTGGACGGCCTGGCCACGGTGGCCGATCAGGTCCTCATCACCAACGGGGCCCAACACGCGCTTGCGCTCGCCTTCAGCGAGCTGACCCAACCGGGCGACGAGATCATCGTCGACGACCCGACCTACCCCGGGGTCATCGACCTGCTGGCCGCCCGGCGCCTGCGACCGATCCCGCTGCCTCGCACGACGGGAAGCGTCGACCCCGACGCATTCCGCTCGATGGTGGACCGAACCGGTGCCCGGCTCGCCTACCTCCAGACACTGGTCCACAACCCGACCGGTCACTGCGCCGACCAGCACCAGCTCCGCCGGCTGGCCGAACAGATCGACGCCACCGGTATCACCCTGCTCGAGGACCTCGTGCTCTCCGACCTGCGTTTCGACGGGCAACGGATCCCACCGGTGGCGGCCCGGGTGACCGAGGCCCGAACCGTGGTGGTCGGCAGCGTGTCGAAGCTCGGGTGGGGCGGGCTCCGGATCGGTTGGCTCCGTGCCGACGCATCCCTGGTCGACCGACTCGTGCGATCCCGGCTCACCGACGACCTCGGCAGCTCGATCCCGTCGCAGGTGATCTCGGTCGCCGTCCTCAACCAGTTCGACGTGATCGCCGAGAGCCGTCAGCGGTCACTGGGGCGTCGCTCTGCACTGGTGTCGGCGCTCCTCGCCGAGCATTGTCCGTCATGGAGGGTGCAGGCGCCCGCCGGTGGGCTCTCGCTCTGGATCACCCTCGACGGTCCCCACGCCGACGAACTGGCCCGGTTGGCGGTCGGGGAAGGCGTCGTGATCGCCACCGGGCGTGCCGCAACCGTGTCCGCCGACGACGGGTGCCACATCCGACTCTGTTTCGACCGTCCCGAACAGCAACTCACCGAAGGGGTCGCACGACTGGTTCGGGCCGCCGCAAAGCTCGGAGACGGAACCGGCACCTCGGGTCGTGTCGCCCCGTGACCCGCCGCGGTGGTCAGATCCAGTGCTTGACCAGGCAACGCTGATCGAGCGGGCCCGGTGACCAGGCCGACCAGGCACCGAGCAGGGCGCCCCGGGAGTACTCGTGCCACGTGGCTGCGCTGGGTGTCTCGACCCGTCGGACCACCTGCGTGATCCCACCTTCGCGAATCTCGTAGCCGGCCCAGACGCCGGGCCAGTCGCGGGTGGACGCGACCTCACTGAGTTGGATCGGTCCGGCGGTCCGGGCCCGGTTGCGATGGGTATGGCCCGAACTCAACCAGGTGTTCGGGTTGGCGGCTGCGAGGTCTCGGAGGAACGGGCGGCCCCCACGGCGCGAGATCCCGGGCGGGTGGTGAGTCGGGACGGCATGTTTCTGGATCTGATGGTGCAGCAGCATCAGGACCGGTCCGCTCGACGACGCGGCGGCGTCGAGCGCGATCGGGCCGTTGCGCTCGAGGGTGCCGATACCGCGGCGCTCGATGGTGGTGTCGACCGACACGATGCGGATGCCGGGCAGCTCCTCGACCGCAACATCGGTGACGAACGGGATGGCGCGCCGGCCCACCGTCGAGGGGACGTCCATGTCGGAACGGTCATCGACGTCGTGGTTGCCGCGCAGGAGTGTGATCGGCAGGTCGTCGAACTCGTCGAGCAACGCGCCCAATTGCGCGAAGTGATCCTCCACCCGATGGTGTGCGGCGTCGCCCTTGATCACGAGCCGATCGGCGCCCCATGCGATCGCCTCGGTGATCGCACCCCGGGCGCAGCGGACCGGCGGTGGATCGGGTTCGTCGAAGCGGTCGCTCATCGTGCGCAGGAACCCCCAGTTGTGCGCCCCGATGTGCAGGTCGGACACGGTGGCCACCCGGGCCAGCACCTCTCCTCCGGGCGGGGTGAGGGTCCGGGCCCCGACGGCGCCGGAGGTGACGGGGCGGTCGTCGACGGTCACCCGGATCGAGTGGTCGGTCGCCGGAACCAGGCCGTCGATCGTCGTCGCGCCGGGTCCGCCCGGATGGTCGAACTCGATCGCCCGTTCCTCGGTCGCCATCGAGACGTGCCCGGCCGGTAGGTGGCCCCAGCAGACCTGGACGCTCGTGGTGTCGGTGGCCCAGACGCGCAAGGCCGACGGCGTGAGCGGTGGGCGGAACCGATCGGGAACGGCCCGCGTGATGCGGGCGAGTGCGGACAGCTCCTCAGCCCCCCAGGAGGGCGCGCAAGCGGTCGGACTCGCGGGCTCGCAACGCCGCACCGACCCGCTGGCGTTCCAGGATCTGGCGCAGGGTCTTGGCCCCGGACGTGATCGGATGGGCCTCGAAGAAGGCCGCGACCTCGGCGACGTCGTCGGGTTCGGTCAGCGAGGTGACACCGTCGACCATCCGCACCACGGTGTTCTGGGGGATCAGCTCGCAGAGCTCGTCCCAGTGCTCGCTCATGAATCCCCAGACCTGGCGGCCTGCCGATCGGTTCGTCAGCCCTCGTCGGATCCACAAGCCGACGTTCTGGGAACGAACCTGGCCGGCGAGGATGTCGGCTTCGAACGCGGCCAGGAGATCGGGGTCGGGGAAGTCGGCGAGGGCATACAGGTAGCGGGCTTCCTCCTGAGGGGTCGAGGCGTTGGTCATCGCCGCCCGGAAGTCGGCGAAGTCGGTCTCGTCGCCGATGTGGGCGACCACGTCGAGTGCGGCAGCAGCTACGGCGGCGTCGACCAGTTCGGGGTCGCGGGCGACGACCGACATGGTGCGCTTGGCCTCGTCCTGGATCTCGAGATCGCGAGCCACGATGCCCATCGCCCGGATCAGGTCGCCTCGCAGTTGCCGTTCCCGGTCGGTGTCGGCCGGCAGGGGCGTCAGGCCCAGGCCGGCGAGGGCCGGCGCGATCGAGTCGTGGACGTTGTCGGCGAAGACCACGGCGGCATCGCCGCTGAGCAAGCGGTCGAGCGCGCTGAACCCGGCGATGATGCGCTGCCACACCGAGCGATCGGTTTCGGTCGTGAGCAGCTCGAGAATCGACAGGAACTGGCTCGCGGTCATCTGATCGGCGAGCACGGTGGCCCAGGCGTCGTCGACCAGGGCATAGCGTTCGATCGGGAGCAGGATCTCCTGCGCCGACGACGCCAGCTCCTCGAGCGTCTCCGGGGGGTAGGCCACGCGCAGGAATCCTGCGCCCTCGGCGTTGACGACGAACGACCCTGCCGGTTCGTCCAGCTCGAGCTGGACCGACTCGGCGTCGAGGAGGATGCGTTCGGTGAC
Organism: uncultured Acidimicrobiales bacterium; assembly: GCA_963700755.1. GTDB lineage: Bacteria > Actinomycetota > Acidimicrobiia > Acidimicrobiales > SZUA-35 > JBBQUN01. Next base: position 642,136 of record CAVOYW010000006.1, on the reverse strand, counting down.
CGGTTCGCCGCCGTCGGATGCCCAGCGATAGGTGAGCGGGATGGCCCAGAGCTGCTCCGGAGCGTCGTCGCCGCCGGCGTAGCCGAACCGTTCCTGGGTCAGCGAGACGGAACGGCGATCGGCACCGATGTCGACCGACACCAGCGGGAACCCGCCCTGGAAGATCCAGCTGTCCATGATGCGACGGACCGGTTCGCCGGTCTCGGCCTCGATGGCGTCCCACAGATCGGTCGTCTCGGCATTGCCGAACTGGTGCTGGCGCATGTATCGGCGGATGCCGGCGCGGAACCGACCCTCGCCCAGGTACTGCTCCAACATGCGGACGACGGCCGCCCCCTTCTCGTAGGTCAGGATGTCGAACATGCCCTCGGCATCTTCGGGGCTGTGCACCTCGAATTCGATCGGCCGGGTCGAGGCCAGGGCATCGGTGTCGAAGGCGGCCGATCGCGACAATCCGAAATCGGTCCAGCGGTCCCACGTCGGTCGAAAGGCATCGGTGCAGCGCATCTCCATGAACGTGGCGAACGCCTCGTTCAGCCACAAACCGTTCCACCATTTCATGGTGACCAGGTCGCCGAACCACATGTGAGCCAGTTCGTGGTGGATCACGTCGGCGGCCCGCTGGAGTTCGGGTTGGGTGGCGCTGACCGGATCGATGAGCAGGAGGGTCTCCCGGAAGGTGATGCAGCCCAGGTTCTCCATGGCGCCGAACGCGAAGTCGGGGATCGCGACCAGGTCGCACTTGTCGCCGGGATAGGGAAGCCCGAAGTACTCGGCGAAGTACCGCAGGGCGAAGGCCCCCGACTCGAGCGCGAATGCGGTCAGGTCTGACTTGCCCTTTCCCGGCACGTGGACGACTCGCAGCGGAATGCCGTCGACGTCGACACTCTCGGAGTACTCGAGCGGCCCGACCACGAAGGCGACGAGGTAGGTGGACATTCTCACCGTCGAGGCGAACCGATGCAGGACACGACCGTCGGGCAGCGGTTCGGTGCCGATCACGGCGCTGTTCGAGATGGCCTCGAGATCCGGGGCGGCGACGATCTCGATGTCGAACACGGCCTTGTGGGCCGGCTCGTCCCAGCAGGGAAAGGCCTTCCGGGCGTGGGTGGCTTCGAATTGGGTGGTCGCCAGTCGGCGCTCGATCCCGTCGGTGTCGGTGAAGCGGCTCAGATAGAACCCGACGAGTTGGTCGTTGAGTACGCCGGCGAAATCGATCTGGATGCGATGACGACCGGCTGGGAACGGGCCGTCGACCCGTAGCCGCTCGCGGTCGGTGTCGAGCCCGTGCGAGGTGTCGGTCGTGCCGGCCTCGGTGACGATGCGGGCGGCCGACACGGTCAGTTCGTCGGCGTTGAGCGTGACCGACTCGGTATCGGCCTCGACGTCGATCGAGATGGTGACCGAGCCGGCGAACGTCGCCGTTTCGAGATCGGGCTCGAGCCGGACGAGGTAGTGCGATGGGGACACCCCGGCCGGGAGGCGGTGCTCCGACGAGGGGAGTGTTGGCGGCACCGAGGGGGTCGGCGGCGCCTGCGGTGACTCGGGGCTCAGCGGGGTGTTCGGCATCGGGGTGAGGCTACCTTGCCCAATTGACCGGTCTGCGGTGGTGGAGCGACTACCTTGAATCGGCCGCGTCGACGAACGAGAGCGAGTTCCGGGTGACAGACCGAACCGAAGTGACACCGACCGTGGACGTCGTTGGCGTCGGCAACGCCATCGTCGACGTGATCTCCCACGCCACCGACGACTTCATTCGTTCACAGCAGTTGGCGAAGGGTTCGATGACCCTGATCGACGACGATCGGGCCCACGCCCTCTACGACCTGATGGGTCCGGGCATCGAGGCCTCGGGTGGCTCGGCCGCCAACACCATGGCCGGTGTGGCCAGCTTCGGTGGTCGCGCCGCCTACATCGGCAAGGTGGCCGACGATCAGTTGGGGGCGGTGTTCGCCCACGACATGCGTGCCGCCGGTGTCGAATTCGACGTGACCCCGGCGATGTCGGGGCCGGCAACGGCTCGCTGCCTCATCCTGGTCACGCCCGACGCCCAGCGCACGATGAACACCTACCTGGGCGTCTCGTCTCTTCTCGAGCCGGACGACGTGGTCGAGGCCACGGCGTCGTCGGGCACCCTGCTCTTCTGCGAGGGCTATCTGTGGGACGTCGAATCGGCCAAGCTCGCCATCCGCAAGGCCCTGGCCATCGCCCACCGGGCCGGCCGAAAGACGGCCCTCACCCTGTCCGACACCTTCTGTGTCGAGCGTCACCACACCGAATTCCGCGAGCTGGTCCGCTCCGACGTCGACATCTTGTTCGCCAACCGTGCCGAGCTCGCCGTCATGTACGAAACGACCGATCTGAAGATGGGCGTCGCCGCGGCACGGGCCGACGTCGAGCTGGCCTGCATCACGCTCGGCAAACAGGGGTCGTTGCTGGTGACCGCCGACGACGTGGTCGAGATCGCTGCGGCCGAGATCGCGCCGGTCGTCGACACCACGGGCGCCGGTGATCAATACGCAGCCGGCGTGCTGTTCGGGCTGTCCCATGGGCTCGACCTGCAACGTGCGGGGGAACTCGGTTCGCTGGCCGCGGCCGAGGTCATCTCGCACGTGGGACCTCGGCCAGCGGTGTCGCTGCGCGAGCTGGCTGACCTGGGCTGAAGCCCGGTCGACAAGAGTCGACCACCCGTCGACTCTGCCGGCTCGCGACCTCGTCAACCGTTGCTCGTTGCGGTACCGTTCTCGTTGCGTCGGCGGGGACGCGTCGCCCCGTCCCCGCCGACCACCGTTCGCCGGTCCGATTCGATGACCGGCTCCTCAGGCCGGCGTCTGGGATGTGCTTGCGTCGGCGGCGATGCGGGTCAGCTTCCAGCCCATTCCGGCCAGTGAGCAGGCCAGGGCCACCATCACGATCCCGCTGCCGGTTCGAGGCAGACCCGACCCCGGGCTCGGAGCGTCCGGAGCGTTGGCGTCTCCCGCACACAGGTCCTGGAGCGATGCCGTTGCGACGTTGTTCGCCGACGAGGTCTCGATCGTCGTGCCCCGCACGGTGACGGTGTTCGAGACGTTGCACAGTGCGGTCGAGGTCCGGGCGGTGACCACAGTGATGGCCAACGAGGCGTTGGGGACGAGGCCGACATCGGTGGTGCAGGTGATCTGCCGTGTGGTGTCGTCGTACGCGCAAGTCATCCCGGGCGGGGCCGAGATGACCGGTGGGCCCAAGCCGGTGGGGAGGATGTCGTTGATCACGATGGTGCCCGTCTCGGGCTCCGAGCCGACGTTGCGAACCAGGATGGACCACGTGAGTTCGTTGCGCTCGGCCGACCACGAGCCGGTCGCCGTGACCTCGAGATCGACGACGGTCTGACCGGCCCCCAGGACCGCGAGTGCACCGAGGCCATCGGTCGCCGACTGGGCCGTTGCGTCGAGCAGGATCATCTCGGCCACCGGAACCGGTGACTCATCGTCGCTCCGGTCGCCGTGGTCGTCGCGATCGGTCACGGCGAGCTCATGGGCGCCCGGGCGAAGACCGGCCAGCGCGCCTCCCGGAGCGAAGTTCGCCGGCGCGATGCCCACGACCAGGTCGCCGGCAGCGACGCAGGGGAACCGGTAGGTGCCGCCCTCGGTGGTCACGGTGTCGGCCAGTGGTGGACCGGTGGCAACACCGTCGGCGGTGGCGGCGAAGAGCGAGACGGCCACCCCCTCGATTCCCGGCTCGTCCGGATCGATCTGTCCGTCGTCGTCGTGGTCGAACCACACTCGATCGCCGGGCCCCGGGCATCGCTCGAGGCCGAACTCGACGGTGGAATCGGCGTGATCACCAACAGACGGGTCCGGGTCGACGTCGGCGATGCCTTGGTCGTCCGCGCTGGGGAGCCGACCCGGGTCGCAGGGTGGACCGACGCCGTCGTCGGGACCGGGCTCGAACTCACCGCCGTCGGACCACAACTCGGCCGCGGCCCGGTCGCTGCCCGTCTCTCCGGGGTCGAGGACGACCGAGGCATCGGCATCGACGGCGACCGTGGTGGCGGGCCGTCCCACCGGACCCGAGGTCGTCTCGCACCCATCGAGGGTTCGGGCCCCGACCGGGGTCACGCCGTTCCCGGCGAGACCGAGGACCATCGCAGCAACGAGGGCAGCACGAACGACGGCTCCCGTCGTTTGGTTGCGGTCGAGCATCGTCATCGCTCCCGGTGCCGATGACACCGACCTGATGCCCGACACCGCGTGACTATCGGCCACCGAGGGTGGGATTTGAGTGTCGCCGGCCGGTGAACCCGCTCCGCGGGCCGAGGCTCAGCGGTGAGCGGGTGCTCCCAGGTGCAGTCCCTGACCCCAGTCGACGTCCAGCGCCGCGAGGAGTTCGAACTGCTCTTCGTTCTCGATGTTCTCGGCAACGACCCAGGCGCCGGCCCGGTGGGCCATCTCGACGATCGTCGACACGATGGCGGTCGCCATCGCCGCCTGTGCCGAACCGGTTCCGTTGGAGCCCGGATCGGGCGTGAGATCGCCAACGAGGTGACCGGCGATCTTCACGATGTCGGGGGCGAACGCACTGAGCACCCGGAGATTGGCGTATCCATCGCCGAAATCGTCGACGGCGATGCGGACGCCGCGCCGACGCAGGCGTTCGACCTGTGCGGCGGCGTCGGCGAGATCGGTGTAGCGGTTGCGTTCGACCGCTTCGAGCACGATCTGATCGGGGTCGATGCCGGCCTCGATGGCCGCGTCGATGGTGTCGTTGATGGCGACCTCGTCGAATCGGCCCTTCGGCGCCATCACGTTCAGGAAGAGCAAGCCCTCACCGAGCCATGGCCCCACGCCCCGCACCGCCAGGGCCCGTCCGAGCTGGTCGAGTTCGCCGATCCAGTTGCCGCGCAGGGCGCTGGCGATGAGATCTTCGGCGTCGATGACGGTGGGATGTTCGGCGTCGTCATCGGCGATGGCCCGGAGCAGGCTCTCGTAGCCGATGACCGATCGGTCCTGCATCGACAGGACGGGCTGATATCGGACTTCGTAGTGCGGCGGGCGGTGGGCCAGATCGGCCCGTTCGAGTCGATTCGCGTAGTCGGCCAGATCGATCGCTCCGATGGCGGAGTCGATGAGGTCTCGCTCGATTGCGGCCGGATCGGCGAACGCCAGTCGGATCGATGATCGATGGGCGGGGTCGACGGCGTCGAGCAGGTCGACGAGAAACGCCAGGCCGTCGGCGACGACGAGCTGTGCCGGATCGCGGCGGACGTCGAGTGAGATGGCATGGGTGGCGGCCACCCGCTCGATCGACCGACCGAGATCGGCATCGGTGGCGCCGATCAGCACGAGGCTGGGTTCGGATCGCGGCAGGCGCAGACCACGCCGGATTGCCTCGAGCCCGCTGTCCACATCCGAACGCATCGGTTCCAGCCTAGCTGGTCGATCGTCGCCGGACCTCGGTGATGAGACCTTTGCTCACCGGATCGACGGATGGTCTCGGGCCCGCTGACCAGGCACTTCGTCGTGAGGTCACGGGCCGTCGCCGGGGGCTCACGGCGTGTGCCCGCCCAGTTGATCCCGCCCGCGGTCGACGATGGCCTGGCGTCTCCGCTCGACCTCGGACGGATCGAAACCGGCTCGGTGCCGGAACGCGACGGCCTCGGAGGCCTCGATGGTCCATCCCGGATCGAGCTGCGAGCGCTCGATGAGGTCGTACGTGTGCAGCATCTGGTGGACGCCCTCGTTGTGGTTGCCGGCGATGTCGGCGGCGAGTCGGCGGGCCGTCGGGAGGAGGTCGTCATGGTCGACGACATGGTTGACGAGACCGAGCGTTGCCGCTTCGTCGGCGCTCAGGAAGTTCCCGGTGAGGGACAGTTCGCGGGCGCGACGGAATCCCACTGCTGCCGGCAGCAGGACGGCGAGCCCCCAGCCCGGCATCACACCGACCCGGGCGTGGGTGTCGGCGAAGATCGCCCGGTGCGATGCCACGAGGAAGTCGCAGTTCAGGGCCAGCTCGAATCCGCCGGTGATCGCGGCACCGTTGATCGCACCGATCAGCGGGGTTCGACGGGGTGGGAACGGGCCGCGCTCGATGATGACCTCGGATGGCTCGGCCGGCACCGGGTCGTGCGCTCCGCTACCGAGTTCCTTGAGGTCGAGACCGGCGCAGAACGCCGGACCGGCGCCGGTGAGGATGATGACGTCGACCTCGGGATCGTGATCGAGCGACGCGATGGCCTCGGGCAGGGCACGGCGCAGTTCCCGGTTGAGGGCGTTGCGCGCCGCCGGTCGATTCAGGGTGATCGTGGCGACGGTGTCGCTCACCTCGACCAGGAGTACGGGATCGGTCATGGTGAACGGTCTAGCGGGAAGCTCACGGTTGCGCCAGGGCCATCGCCCCTGCCTTCAGGGTCCGTCGGGATCGGCGACCTGGAAGTCGAGGGTCAGATCTCCCAACCGCACGAGGGTGTTGGCGATCCAGCCGCCGATCGAGGCAAAGGTGGTGTCGAGCACCGAACCATCCTCGAGGGTCTGTTCGTCGAGTTCGTAGGAGCCCTGGTAACTGACTTCGACGGCGTGCGAGGCGACCACGAGATCGATGTCGTACACCGTTTCCAGAGTCGGTCCGGTTGGCTCGAGCCGGTCGTCGCCGAGCGACGGACCGAGTGTCGGCAGGGCGGCCATGATCACGGCGGGGTCGGGCCGGTCGAGGAGTTGCTGGATCCGGAAGACGATCTCGATCTCGATGTCGGGGCCTTCGGTGAATTCCTCGTCGAGGTACCAGGTCCGGTAGGCGGTCTGGGACCAGGTCGGCCACTCGAGGGTGAGATCGGCCTGGACCCGGGGCGGCGATCCCTCGCCGGGAAGGGCGTAGCTGGTCTCCCAGGTGACATCGCCCAGCAGGACGTCGGTCTGGAATCGCTCCTCGAGCGCCTGGCGTTCCAGACGTGCCGCTTCGAGGGCGTCCCGGAGGGCGCCGATGGCATCGGTGAAGACGTGGTCGAGCACGGGTCGTCCGATCAGTCCGGTGGCGCCACGTGGGGCGTCATCAGCGCGATCGGCACCGAGATGTCGAGATCGCGTGCTGCGAAGGGCGGCGATCCGACGGCCGGGCTGGACCGCAGCCTTCGGGACGCTCATGCGTTCGCCCAGCTGGTTCGCAGTTCGATCGATGTCGTCGACGGTGAGCGCCAGGCCCCAGATCGACGCCGGACCGGTGCCGGTGGCCGTTGCCGGCCCGACGAGCTCGATGATGGTCGTTCCGGCCCACCAGAAGATCTGGGCCCGGGGCGGATCGGCATCGGGAAGGTCGCGACGTCGGCGGGGTTCGAACCCGAAGTGGCGCAGCGCAGTGCTGGTCCGGTCGAGATCGTCGGTCATGACCACGACGTGATCGACCCTCGTGACACCGTTGGGGTGGGGGAGCGTGTCGTCGGACCCGTCGACGCCACGATCGAGCGTGAGCAGACCGTCGATCGATCCGTCGTCGCCGACACCGTCGAACGCCCATGCCAGGACACCCCGGGTGGCATGGTCCGACGGGGTTTGCAGCACGATCGTCACCGGCCCGATCCGCACCCGCCGGTCGACGACCCGGAACCCGGCCTGCTCCCAGGCGTCGGGTGAATCGCCGATGGCGAGCTGGGTGAGAGTGGGGCCCATCCGGCTGACCGTAGCGCGGCGGGGGCTCATGGATGGAGGCGCAGGGTCGGCCAACGGCGCGACAGAGCGGCGCGCAGTTCGGGGTCGACGGTGTGGAAGGCCAGCCGTGAGTCGCGCAGCGTCGACAGACCCCGCTGGACCGGGAGCTCGGCGAGTGCGTCGATGCCGAGCGAGGAACGGATCCCGACGAGTCGGTGGCCCCCGGGGCCACCGACGAGCTCGTCGAGCAGATCGACCAGGTGGGGTGAGGTGAGATCGACCCATCCGACGACGAGGTCGTCGTCGACGCCCTGCTCGAGCGCCGATCGGGTTGCCGCGACCGAGTCGGTGTCGACGACGACGGTGTGCACGACTAGGAGCCCGACCACTCCGGGGAACGCTTCTGGGCGAACGCGGCCGGCCCCTCCTTGGCGTCGTTCGAGGTGAAGACCCGGCCGGTGAAGGGGCGCTGGTGCTCGAAGAACTCTTCTTCGGTTCGGCCCTGGGTGTCTCGCAGGAGCTGCTTCGACGCCGCGACGGCGAGGGGCGCGTTCTTGGCGATCCGCTCGGCCAGCCCCATGGCGACGTCGACCGCAGTGCCGGGTTCGGCGACACGCGACACCAGTCCGTAGGACAGGCCCTGCTCGGCCGTGATCGGTTCCGCGGTCAGGGCCATCTCCATGGCCACGCCGTACGGGATCCGTCGGGGCAGGCGAAGCAGTGCACCGCCGGCGGCGAAGAGGCCGACCCCGACCTCGGGGATGCCGAGCCGGGCCCCGGCCGACACGACCAGCAGGTCGCAGGCCAGGGCGATCTCGAGTCCACCGGCGAGGGCGAACTTCTCGACGGCAGCGATGAGGGGTTTCTTCGAGCCCTGCTCGATGAACTGTCCGAACCCGGCCATGGATTCACCGGCCGCGAAGGCCTTGAGGTCCATGCCGGCCGAGAAACCGTCGTTGTTGCCCGTGAGGACCCCGGCGGTGAGGCTGTCGTCGTTGTCGAGGCGTTCCATGGCCGCCGCAAGGGCATCGGCCAGGGCGCCGTTGATGGCGTTGCGGGCCTCGGGGCGGTTCATGGTCATGAGCAGGACTCTGCCCCGGACCTCGGTGAGGAGTTCGTCGGCCACGGTTTCCTTTCGCTGGGGGTGATGATGGTGGGTGGTGGTCGGGTCGGGGCGAACGAGTCGCCGATCAGGCGTGACGGAGCGTGTCGTCGAGGGTCTCGATGAACTGTCCGATCTCGTCGTCGGTGACCACGAGCGGCGGGCAGAAGATGATCGAATCACCGACGCCGCGGACGACGATGCCGCGTTCGAGCATCGCGACCTTGACCGGGACGGCGTCGCGGCCGATGGCGGCGGCCCAGACGGCGCCGACGCCGCGGTAGGACTCGATGATGCCGTCGGCGATCGAGCGCGTCGAGGCCCTTCACGACCTCTTTGCCGATATGGCCGGCCCGTTCGACCAGCCCCAGCTCGTCGATCAGGTTGATGTTGGCGATCCCGGCTGCCGCCGAGGCCGGATGGCCCGAGTAGGTGTAGCCGTGCCGCAGCAGGAAGCCGGGCTCGGACGAGTTCTCGGCCGACGCTCCTCGGAAACGATCACGCCGCTCAGGGGCAGATAGCCCGAGGTCACGCCCTTGGCGAAGGTCATCAGGTCGGGTTTGACGGCGAAGGTCTGGGCCCCGAACCACGATCCGGTGCGGCCGAAGCCGCAGATGACCTCGTCGAAGATGAGCAGGGAGCCGTGCTGGTCGCAGAGCCGACGGACGCCTTCGAGATAGCCGTCGACGGGCGGATGGACGCCACCCGCGCCCTGCACGGGTTCGCTGATCACGGCCGCGACGTCGTCGCCGTGCTCGGCGAAGACGAGGGCCATGCCCTCGATGTCGTCATTGGCCACCTCGACGAAGTGAGGGACCAGATCGCCGTAGCCCGGTCTCGGTTCGGTCGATGCCCTGGGCGCTGGTGCCGCCGAAGTTGGTGCCGTGGTAGCCGTGGGTGCGGCGGATGATGATCTGCTTGTCGGGGTTGCCCCGGCGCTGCTGGATCAACCGGGCCAGTCTTGAGTGCGGTGTCGACCGCTTCGGAGCCCGAGCATCCGAGGAACACCCGGCCGTTCGGGTGCGGAGACTTCTCGGCGATCAGCCGGGCCAGCTTCGCGGGCCGGATCGTTGGTGAACGGAGCGAAGATGTTGTAGGTGGCGAGTTCGTGCATCTGGGCGGTGATGGCATCGATGATCTCGCGCCGACCGTGCCCGACCTGGCAGTACCAGAGGCTGGCCATCCCGTCGAGGTACTCGCTTGCCTCGTATCGTCGAAGAGCGATGGATCCCTCGGCTCGGACGATGTTGACGAAGTCCGTCTCGGGCGTGGCCGCCTCGGCGAACGGGTGCAGTAGATGGTTGGTGACCGACATGGCCGAACTCCTGGCGGGACGTGTTCCGATCGGGACGAACTGCACGTCGGGCCACGAGACCCGACGCCGATCGCGAGTCTGCCAGGTTTTCGTCCGATGATCCGCAGCGGCGTCGACGTCCGACCGGCCTAGGTTGGTCCCGCCATGGCCCCTCCGTTCCGACTGACCTTCGTGCAATCGGCCGAGCGCGTCTCGCAGTTGCCCGCGACCCGGGCCGAGGTGACGTTCGTCGGGCGCTCGAACGTGGGCAAGTCGTCGCTCATCAACGCGCTCGCCAACCGCAAGAACCTGGCCCTCGTTTCGAACACACCCGGGCGTACCCGGCTGTTGAACCTGTTCGAGATCGACGCCTCGTGGCCCACCGGTGGAGTGGCCACGCTCGTCGATCTGCCCGGGTACGGGTTCGCCAAGGCTCCGGCGGCCCAGAAGCAGAAGTGGGCCCGGATGATCGAGACCTACCTCCTCGAGCGGGAGAACCTCGAGATGGTCGTGGTGCTGGTCGACGGCGCGGTCGGCCCGACGGCGCTCGACGTCCAGATGCTCGAGTGGCTGCGTTCCCACCAACTGCCCCACACCGTCGTCGCCACCAAGCACGACAAGGTCAAGTCGTCGCAGCGCGACAAGCGGCGCCGCGAGGTGGCCGAACGCTGCGAGCTCGAGGAGGGCGATGTCGTCTGGGTCAGCGCCGAGAAGGGCACCGGCATCGACCGGCTCCGAACCCTCGTGCGCGCCTGGTTGAACTGATCCCGCCGATCGTCAGCCGATGCCCGACACCGATCGGGTGATCTCGGGCGTCATGCCCAGGGCGGTGAGCCGCTCGATGAGGCCTCGACCAGCGGGAGGCCGATCTCCCGATCGGGTCGGGATCCAGGGGAGGTTCGGCCGAGTCTGCTCTCACATCGTTGTCGCCGCAGCCGATACGAGTCCGGTCCGCCCGTGCGATGACGGGTGTGCCATTCCTCTGGAGTAGCTCGTGTCCTTGACAACGAAAACCCGCCCTCCGAGCCTCGGAGTGCTCTTCTCGAAGCGATTGGTGGCCGTTCTGGCCACCATGGGCGTTCTCGCCACGATGCTTCCGGGCGCGGTGCCCCTGCTGTCGCCCACACCGGCCGCCGCCGGTCCCGGGGACAACTTCACGCTGGCCAAGACCGACAACGTCGGGGGCGAGGCGCTGATCGGTGAACAGATCACCTTCACGCTGACCGCGACGGGAAGCCAGTCGTCGAACGCCTTCCTCTACAACCTGTCCTTCCGCGACGTCCTGCCCGTGGGGGTCGACTTCGTCTCGGCCGACCCTGCTCCCACCGAGGTCCTCGACGACGTCCCCGGGCCGGGTCAGACCACGGTCATCTGGGAGAACGTGTCGGACCTCCCGGCCGATTCGCAGTCCTCGGTCTCGCTCACGGTCGACACCAACCCCGACTTCGTCGGTGGCACCACCGGCGCGTTGACCGTGCCGGTCGGTACCTCGTTCACCAACGACGCCGAAGCGGCCGCCAGTCTCGATGCCTTCACCATCCCCGACTGGAGTCCGGTCACGGGCGCCTTCACCGGTGACTTCGACGGCAACGCCACGGACTCCCGGGTCGTCGACATCATCCCCTTCCGGGTCACGAAGTCCGGGCCCGGGGAACTCCTGCGCGGTGTCCACGCCAACGGATTCGACGGGGCGAGCGGCACCACCGGCGGTCTGTACACCGTCCGGATCGAGAACAACCCCGACTACCCGGTCGATGCCGTCACCCTGCGTGACACGCTCCATCCGGGCCTCGAGTTCCTCGGGTGCGACAACTACTACGTCGCCGACAACACCACGGTGGGGGAGGAGTGGACCGGTTCGGGGCCGGTGGCCACCGGCTCGAACTGCGCGCCCACACCGCTCGAGGTCCCGACCAGCGTCACCACGGCGGCGGGCGGCGACACCGTCGTCGACTGGACGATCGGCAACCTCACGCCGGGTCAGGTCGTGACGGTGCGCTACCAGGCCGGCATCCCCCTGTTCGAGAACCGTCCGTTCGCGGCGAGCCCCCCGGCGGCCAACACCCGCAACCAAGGCCGCAACCTCGACAACAACACCGGGCCGTCGACCGGTGAACCGGATCGGACGACCAACCCCGATCCCGAACTCCTCGATGCGCCCGAACCGGGACTCGACAACGTGGCCGTCGCCTCGGGCACCTACACCCCGACCGGGGCGACCGAGACCGACGACGACGTCCACATCACCGAATCCGAAGACCTCGTCATCACCAAGTCGTCGACCGGCTCGTTGAGTCAGGGCACCATCGTCAACACCACGCTCACGATCACGACCTCGGAGTACCGCGACTTCACCAACCTCGTCGTCCGCGACCTCCTGCCGTCGGCTCTGTGTTTCCTCGGGACCTACAACGCCGACGCCACGCCGTCGTCGGGATGGAACACCACCGACTGCGCCGGTCAGGGCACCGTCCGATCGACGATCGACGGCACGCCCGTCGACGTCGCCCGGGTCCGGGAACTGCCCACCGGCGGTCCCTACGGGACCGGCCGCTTCGAGCTGGTCTGGGACTTCTCCGATCTCGACAACGCCGGCACTCGCCGACCTCGACGCCGACGGCACCCTCACCATCACCTATGCCAGTGTCGTCCGGGAGTTCTACCGGGGCGGCCTCGCCCAGCTGACCGGCGAGCCGGTGCTCGCCGGTGACTCGGTGACCAACGAGGTCGAGGTCTCGGGTCCGGACACGGTGGCCGACGCCTCCCTCGCTGCCGACCCGGCCGACCCCGATGCCACCATCCCGGGAACCGGGGTCGACGGTGACACCGCCTCGGCCGGTCTCGACAACCTGCTGCCCACGATCGACAAGCGGATCGCGGTCAAGACCGGGCCACTGGCCAACGGTTCGTCGGTCACACCGGGAACCTGTGCGGCCAGCCACGGCACGATCACCTGGTCCGATGGCAACCCGGCCGAGCCGGGTTACGGCCCCGGCGACATCGTGTGTTTCGAACTCGGCGCGTCCTTCCCGTCCAACGTCGACTACGAAGGGGTGAGAATTCAGGACCTCCTACCCCCGGGGTATCGCTACCTCGCGGGCTCGGCGACCCGGGTGGCCTCGATCGACACCCTGGCCACCACCTCGGTGGCGAGCAGCTCGGCGTCGCAGGTGACCTTCGCCGTGAGCGGCGGCACGGTCGACTCGGCCGGCAACGAGTTCCGCTGGACCATCGCCGCCGAACTCACCGACAACGCCGAAGGTCAGGCGTTCGACATCAACGCCAACCTGCAGAAGATGATCCACAACAACAACGGTGGCCTGGTCTTCCAGCTTCGTGACGAGGCCGCGGCGGTCTGGACCGAACCCGAGGTCCGTCTGGTGAAGGGTGTGCGCGACGTCAACAACGGAGCCGTGAACGGGCCCGACTTCGACGGCTCGCGTCTCGGTGGCTCGACGTCGCGGACCGTTCGCATCGGCGACGAGGTCACCTTCCGGGTCGACGTCTGGAACCAGGGCAACACGAACGCAACCGCAACCGAAGTCCGTGATGTTTTGCCGTCCGACTTCAGCTGCACCGACGTGGACAACATCTCCGATGGTGGGACGTGTTCGGGGGGAATCATCACCTGGACCGGCCTGACCGTGCCCCAGGCGACCGCCATGGGCACCGGGCTCACCCTCACCTACGATCTCACCATCCCGGCCACGATCACCGCCGGTGACAACTGGACCAACACCGCAGGTGTCGCGTCCTATCAGGGACTGACCAACCGGGCCGGGACCTACGACTACTACCCGGCCAACAACATCGACCCGGCGAATGCCGCGAACGAGAACACCGACCGGGCCGACGATCCGGCCTTCCTCGACTCACCTGATCCGGCGCTCGTCAAGGTCCAGGCCACGGGGATCACCGAAGCCGGCAACGCCGGTGCCAACCGGGCGACCATCGGCGAGATCATTCGCTACGACGTGACGGCCACCATTCCGGAGGGCACCGTGATCTACGGCGGCCAGATCAGTGACGTGCTCCCGGCCGGGCTCGTCTGGCACACGGGACCGGGCCTCTTCGGCGGCACCGTGTCGAACCTCACCCCCGGGGCCACCTCGGCCACCGGTTCGGCTGCCCTGGCCGGCAGCACGGTGATCAACAGCGGCCAGACGGTGACCTACGTCTTCCCGACGCCCTACACCAATGCTCCCGGGTCGGGCGACGATCAGGTCACCATCACCTTCTACGCCCGGGTGACCGATGTGGTCGGCAACGATGCCAGCCCGACCCCGACCCGACTCCGCAACACGGCCCGTCTCAACTGGAACGACTCGGTCGGAAGCCCGATGCCCCAGCGGGTGTCGAACAACGTCGACACCTTCGTCGTCGAGCCCAACCCCCAGGTCGACAAGACCCACACCAGCCCGGTGGGGTCGACCGCGAGCCCGGGTGACGTCGTCACCTATCGGGTGGCCGTGACCAACCCCACCGCCGGCGCCACCAACGTGTCGCGAGCCCATGACGTCCGTGTCGTCGACACCGTTCCGGTGGGCCTCACCCCGCTGGGAGTGGGTGGCGTGCCCGTCACCACCAACGGCGATCCGGTCCCCTCGACCGGCGTGAGCCCGGTCGGACCGTTCGCCGGCACCTGGTCGGAGTCCACCCGTTCGATCACGTGGAACCCGGCCGATTGGGTGGCCGGGCTCAAGGCCGTCGATCCCGGAGCCAGCTCGGTGTTCACCTACGGCGCCCGGGTCGACGACCCGGCCGTCTCGTCGTCGAGCCTGCAGAACACCGCCACGCTCCGCGTCGTACTCGATGGACCAGGATCTGAGTCCGGCGCAGAACCCGAACGAGGCGAACGCCAGGCTGTACAACGACAGCGACGTCGATCTCATCGCGGTTCCGCTGGCCACGATCGCCAAGGACATCGAGCCGTTCAACCCCGGCGATCCGGCCGATGACCTTGCCTCGGCCACCGTCGGCGCCCCGGTCGACTATCGGGTCTCCATGACGTTGCCGAACAACACCATCGCCTTCGACGCCGCGTTGTTCGACGAACTGCCGAGCCGGCTCGACTTCGATTCGTTCGGTGCGATCATCATCTCGCCGTCGTGCGAGGTGCTCGACGGAGCCACCGGGCTCACCACCGGCGTCGGCCTCGTGAGCGGCGACATCGAGACCTTCCACCCGGCCGGCGGCGTGAACGGACGGGCGGCCTGGTTCCTCGGCGACCTGTTCGCGAACGGCGATTGCACGATCACCGTCGACTACACCGCTCACGTCAACAACGGTGCCGTTGCCACCGACAACGTCACCAACGACGCAATGTTGGTGTGGAACGGAACGAACCAGGTCGTCCAGAATCCGGGATCCCTCCCCGCCGGCTACGACGACCCGAACTCGCCGTCGTGGACGGCAGACTCCGGGGCCGACTCCGAGACCTTCACCGTGGTCGAACCCTCGGTCCGGGTCGACAAGGACGTCGCCACCGTCGGTGGCTCGCCTCTGGCCAATCCGGCCTGCGACGTCACGCCCGGTAACGTCCTCGACGGCGACGGCAATGCGGCCAACGGCTGCGACACCCAGCCGGGGGCGGCGCTTCGCTACCTCGTCACCCTCACCGCCGGCGGCACCTCACCGTCCCACGACATCACCGTGGTCGACGCCGTGCCCGTCGGTCTGAATCCGCTGGCCGCTCCGGGCGGAACCCCCGTGACCACCAACGGTGACACCGTCACCGGCAACTCGGGCAGTGTCGGTGTCTGGAGCCAGACCGACCGCACGATCACCTGGTCGGTCGCCGGGCCCCTGGCCCCGGCTGCGACCGCCACCTTCGACTATGACGTCGAGCTCGACGCCTCCGACGACCTCGATCGTGGCCAGGACCTCGCGAACACGGTCACGGTCCCGAGCTTCTACGGTCTCCCTGCCGCCGAACGGGCCCAGATCGTGCTCGACAACCCGGCCAACGACGACATCATCACCTACGGCAGTGGCCCCGGTGCCACTCGGGGCATGGTCGCCCCCGACGTCGTGACCGTCGAGGTCCACTTCCCGACGCTCGTCGTCGACAAGGCACCGGGCCTCGGTCAGGACGTCGACGACGTGCGCCTCGATCAGCCGTTCACCTGGACGATCACGATCACCAACACCGATCCAGTGGCGTCGGCCTACGGGGTC
This sequence comes from uncultured Acidimicrobiales bacterium, assembly GCA_963700755.1. Classification (GTDB taxonomy): domain Bacteria; phylum Actinomycetota; class Acidimicrobiia; order Acidimicrobiales; family SZUA-35; genus JBBQUN01. The sequence continues at coordinate 625,947 of CAVOYW010000006.1, read as the reverse complement.
GACGCCAGCGACGTCCTGCCCGAGGGTTGGACCTACGACCCGGCATCGGCCACGGTCACGACGCCGTATGGCACGACACCGGTGGAGCCCGTCTGCACCGCCGACACCGGGCTCTGCAACGACGCCGCCTCGCTGAACATCGAGACGCTGCAATGGACCGACCTCGTGACGGGACCGGCCCAGCCGCTGGCGCCGGGCCAGTCCATCGTGATCACGATCACGGCCACCCCGCAGGCGGCCGCCCTGACCTCGAGCCCGGCCGTCGGCCTGGCCCATACCGGTCCGGCCAACCCCCACACCAATGCGGTCTCGGTGATCGGTGAGGACGCCATCGGCTCGACCGGCTGCTGCGATCCGGACGGCCCCGGCGGGGTACCCGCTCCGACCTATTCCGATACCGACACCGACGACGTGTTCATCGCCCGGGCCGACATCGAGGTCGACAAGTCGATCTCGCCGGTCGAGCTCGACGCCGACACGGCCAATGGGCCCGTACTGGTTCGGTTCGTACGTCAACTACACCGTCATTGTCGACAACCTCGGCCCGGACCAGGCGACCAACGTGTCGATCAGTGACGTGCTCGACCCGGCGGAGCTCGGCCTTCGATTCGGTGGTGCTCGCCTCGCAGGGCACCTTCGACTCCGGCACCAACGTCTGGACCATCGGCACCATCCCCGACAGCGGCCAGGCCACCCTCACCCTCCGGACCCGTCTGGTCGCCCTCGGCCCGGTGACCAACATCGCCCAGGCTTCCACCGCCGACCAGTACGACCCCGACTCGATCCCGGGCAATGACGCCCCGGCCGAGGACGACCAGGATTCGGTCACCATCGAGGTCGTGCCGACGAGCCTCGGTGACTTCATCTGGCTCGATCTCGACGCCGACGGCATCCAGGACCCGACCGAGCCCGGGATCCCCGGCGTCGCCGTCGACATCACCTGGAACGACCCGGCAACGGGCGCACCCCGGACCTACTCGACGGTGACCGCGCGCGGACGGGTCCTACGGTGTTCCGCTCGCCGTCGGTCTGCCGGCCGACACCGACATCACCGTCACGGTCGACACCGCCTCGCCGAACCTGTCCGGGCTGAACCAGAGCTACGACCGTGACGGCACGGTCGACGACGCAACGACCGAACAGATCACCACGGGCGACACCGTCCTCCCGTCGGGACCGATCGCCGATCTCGCCTTCGACTTCGGCTACACCCCCGATGGAACCCAGCGACTGGGTGACAGGGTCTGGTGGGATGCCGACAACTCCGGTGGCGCCACCGACGGTGCCGGCGAACCCGGTATCCCCGGGGTCGACATCACCGCGACCTGGGCCGGCTGGGACGGCATCCTGGGCAATGCCGACGACATCGACTTCCAGACGACGACCGATGCCACCGGCACCTACCTGTTCGCCTTCGTGCCCCGTCGGCGACTACCGGGTCACCCTCGACTCGGGTGACCTGCCGAACGGTCTCGACCTCGCCACGTTCGATCTCGACGGCACGGGTACGGCCCACGTCGTCGACGTGGTCCTCGATCCGGCCGAGTCCCAGCTCGACATCGACTTCTCGTACACCGGGAACGGCTCGCTCGGCGACACCGTCTGGTTCGACGACGACAACGACGGGGTCATCGATGCGGGAGAACCCGGACTGGGCGGCGTGACCGTCCGCGCCACCTGGGACGGTCCCAACGGCATCGCCGGTGACGCCGACGACGTCGTCCTGACCACGGTCACCGCCTTCGACGGAACCTACGGGTTCGCCAACCTGCCCCACGGCGAGTTCACCGTCGTCGTCGACACCGCCACCCTCCCCGGTGGTCTCACCCCGACCTTCGACGCCGATGGCGTCGGGACGGCGAACACCTCGGTGGTCGACCTGACCGCTCTCGACGACCTCGACCTCGATCAGGACTTCGGCTACCGCGGGCTCGGCTCGATCGGCGACACCGTGTTCTTCGACATCGACGGCACCGAGACCGACGGCATTCCCGACGCCGGCGACGCCGGCCTGCCGAACATCGACCTGACCGTCGTCTGGGCCGGTGCCAACGGCATCCTGGGTGACGCCGACGACTTCACCTTCACCGACACCACCGATGGCTCGGGCAACTATCTCGTCGCCGGTCTGCCCCACGGCAGCTACTCGGTCACGGTCGATGCCGCCGATCTGCCGGCCGGGCTCATCAGTTCGACCCATGACGCCGATGGCGTCGGGACACCGAACGTGTCGCTCACCGTGCTCGATGCGACCACCCCGATCGTCTCGATCAGGACTTCGCCTACACCGGCGAGACCGACGGTCGGATCGGTGACACGGTGTGGTTCGACCACGACGGGGACGGTGTGCAGGCCGGTCCGATCGAGGTGGGCTTCTCGGGCGTCACGGTGACCCTGCTGTGGTACGGCGCCGACAACGTGGTCGGCGGTGGCGACGACGTCTCCCAGACCACGGCCACCGATGGTGCCGGGAACTACCTCTTCGACAATCTCCCCGACGGCAACTACACCGTCACGGTCGATCCGCTGACGCTTCCGGCCGGCCTGGCCCCCACCTTCGACACCGACGGCGAGGTGACCACCCCGAACACGTCGGTGGTCTCGCTGGCGGCGGGCACCCGGACCGATCTCGATCAGGACTTCGGCTACCGCGGCCTCGGCTCGCTCGGTGATCTGGTGTGGTTCGACATCGACGGTTCGGCCGGTGCCTCCCCCGACCCCGGGGAACCCGGTATCGGTGGTGTCGACGTGACCGTCACCTGGAGCAACCCGCAGGGTCCGGACGTGACGGTCGTGGCGACCACGGCAGCCGACGGCTCGTACGTCGTGCCGCACCTTCCCCACGGTGACTACACGATCACCATCGACCCGGCGAGCCTGCCCGCCGGCCTGACATCCACGTTCGATGCCGACGGCATCGTCTCGGCCCACACCTCGGCGGTTTCGCTCGACGGGGTCACCCCCGATCGTCTCGATCAGGACTTCTCCTACACCGGTGTCGGCTCGATCGGTGACACGATCTGGTTCGATTCCGACGCCGACGGGGCGGTCGATCCGGTCGGGACCGGCGTGTTCGACGGGCAGGACCAGGCGCTGTCGGGCATCGACGTCGTGGTCACCTTCGGTGGCTTCGACGGTGTGATCGGCGACGACCCCGGGACCGTCCCCGACGAGAGTGCCGACGACGTGATCTACAACGCCACCACCGACGTCGACGGCGAGTGGCTCGTCGGCAATCTTCCGTTCGGCCCGTACCAGGTCGACGTGGTTGCCGGCACCCTTCCGGCCGGTGTCGATGTCGCGACCTTCGACGGCGACGGCGTCACCTCCGTTCACGTGTCGAACACGACGCTCGACGCGGTCACCCCCGATCGTCTCGATCAGGACTTCTCGTACACCGGAGCCGGCTCGGTCGGTGACGTGGTCTGGTTCGACCGTGACGGCGATGGCGTGTTCGACGCCGACGAAGTCGCCCTCGGTGGCATCGGCGTGACCCTCACCTACACCGGTCCCGATGGGTCGGTCATCACGGTGATCGACACCACCGACCCTGGTGGTGTCTACGGCTTCGACAACCTCCCGTTCGACACGGTGTTGACGATCACGGTCGACCCCGGCGATCTACCGCCGGGCTTCGTCCCGACCCACGATGCCGATGGCATCGGCACGGCTCACACGTCCACCACGACCCTCACCGCCGGCACTCCGATCGATCTGGACCAGGACTTCGGCTACAACGGCGCGGGCTCGATCGGGGACACCGTCTGGCTCGATCGCGACGCCTCCGGGACGAACTCGATCGATCCGGGCGACTTCGGTCTGCCCAATGTCGAGGTGACGATCGTCTGGACCAACCCGACCGGTGGAAGCGACATGAGTGTCACGGTCACCACCGACCCCGACGGTCGCTACCTGCTCGACGGTCTTCCCCACGGTGACTACACCGTGACGTTGGTGACCTCGACCCTGCCCGGCGGCGTGGTGCCGACGTTCGATGCCGACGGCATCGCGACGGCCAACACCTCGGGCCTCACGCTCGACGCCCTCACGCCCGACGACCTGGATCAGGACTTCTCGGTAGCCGGGACCGGTTCCCTGGGCGACACCGTCTGGCGCGACGATGACGGCGACGGCCTGATCGATCCCGGCGAGCCCCTGCTCGGCGGGGTCGAGATCACCGTGGTCGGAACCGACCCGGTGACCGGTGCGGTGTTCACCGAGACGACGACGACCGCCGGGGACGGAACCTACACCTTCGATCGGCTGCCGGCCGCCGACTACACCGTCACGGTGACGGCCTCGACCCTGCCGCCGGGTGCCGGTGCGACCCATGACGTCGATGGCATCGACACCCGTCACGTCGCCGACGTGGTTTTGGGCGACGGAGAGGATCGACTCGACGTCGACTTCGGCTATCGCATCGAGGCCGATCTGGCCATCGACAAGAGCCACGTCGGGGACTTCACCGTCGGATCGACCAACCGGTGGACACTGGCGATCCTCAACCAGGGTGCGGGCACGGCCGAGGCACCGGTGGTGGTGACCGACACGTTGCCGGCCGGCACGAGCTTCGTCGGCGCCGATGGTGACGACTGGGCGTGCGTGTCGAGCGGCGAGACCGTCACCTGTACCCATGTCGATGTCACCGACACCCCGGTCTCCCTGGCCGCCGGTCAGCGTTCCGAGATCCAGATCCGTGTCGACGTGGCGGTGGCGGCCATCCCGACCGTGATCAACACGGCCGCGGTCGACAGTCCCACCTTCGACCCCAATCCGGCCAACGACACCGACGCCGATCCGACGGCCGTGCCGTTCTCGGTGCTCGACATCGACAAGTCGCTGACCGGATCCCTGAGGGCCGGGTCCACCGCGACCTATCGGATGGTGGTGACCAACCTCGGCCCGTCGGCCACCCGGGGCACGGTGACCGTGGTCGACGACCTGCCGAACTCGCTCTCGTATGTCTCGGTCTCGTCGTCGTCTCCGGAGGCGGGCTGTTCGGTTCTCGGCGACCTGGTGACCTGCGCCAACCCGGTTCCGATGGTCGTCGGCGCCACGTGGACCATCGATCTGGTGGTGCGGGTGTCGGCCAGACCGCGACGGGGGCGATCGTCAACAACGCCACCGTGTCGGGTGGGAACGCGGTCAATGGTGTGCCGCTCGACCCCGGTCTGACCGAGAGCATCTACGACACGCTCGCCACCCCCGGCAACACGCTGGCGGCCCAGCTCGGCATCTCGCCGTCGGTCGAGGCCAACAGCCGTGATGGGGCCGTCGGCTCGGTGTCGGGTCCTTCCGGGGCGCTCGCCTTCACCGGGTCCAGCACGCTCGACCTGGTCATCTGGGCGTCGCTCATGATGGCGTTCGGTGGTGCCGCCGTTCTCGTCACCAACCGTCGTCGCCGCACGATCCCGTAGGACCCCGCTTCGGTAGCTCCCGGGACCGCCTTGGTAGCTCTCCCCGGACACCGTCTCGCCGCGACGGTGGCGCGGTCACGGTGTTGGGTGCCGACCCGGTGGACAGCGATCGGCGCCTGCGGGAACGGGTGGCGGTGGTGTTGCAGGAAACGGCGATCTGGGGTTCGGTGACCGTCGAGGAGGTGATCGACCTCCATGCCGGGTTCTATCCGGATCCCTGGGATTCCGGCGAGTTGGCGACCTCGATGGGGTGGCCGAGATGGGCCGGGTCCGAGTCGGTGAGCTCTCCGGTGGACAGCGACGACGCCTCGATCTGGCACTGGGGTTGGTCGGCCGACCGGAGGTGTTGTTCCTCGACGAACCCACCACCGGCTTCGATCCTGCGGCTCGCCGTGACGCCTGGCGGTTCGTGCACAGCCTGCGCGAGGCCGGGACGACGATCCTGTTGATTTGGCCACCGCGACGGCCGCCGAACGAGGAGACGGCACGTTGAAACGACTTCGGACCACGCCGTTGCCGGCCGGGGTGTACCTGGCGGGTCGGATCGGGGCCGCCCTGTTCATCACCGCCGTCACGATCGCCGTGCTGGTCTCCGTCGGTGTGGTCGCCTACGACTTCGAGCTGGTCTGGATCCAGGTCCCCGCCGCGCTGACCACGCTGATGGCGGGCGCTGCGTGTTCCGCGGCGCTGGGCATGGCACTGGCCGCTCTCGTGCGACCGGCCGCGGTGCAAGCGGCGGCCTTCGGGACGCTGCTCCCGCGGTCGTTCGTTTCGGAGATCTTCCTGTTCGGTGACCCACTCCCGGCGGTCCTGTCAGCCGTCGGGTGGACCTTCCCGCTCCGTCACTTCGCGGTCGCGTTGGCCGACACCGCCGATCCCGCCACCACCGGTGCCGGCCTCGCCTGGGACCACTTGGGCATCATCACCGCCTGGGGGCTCGCCGGGCTCGCTGCCGCCCGTCGATGGTTCGCCTGGGACCCCGCAGGAGAAACCCGCCGCGGCCGTCCACACCGGTCCGTCCCGGGGGGATCCGTGATTCCGCTTGACAGCAGCCACGAGTGGGTAGATGATCGCTCTATTCGATAGAGAGAAACTTTATTTGAATAGAGAGGATGGATGCCATGCTCGGAGAAAGTGCTGTGCTCGGAGAAAGTGCTGTGCTCGCAGAAAGTGCTGTGCTCGCAGAAAGTGTCATGCTCGCAAAAGCAGCGCTCGACGCGGATCGGGACCGGTGGTTTGCCGGTACGTTCCTTCGGATCCTGGCCAACGCCGGTGACACCGGTGGCAGTCTCACCGTGATGGAGCAGCGGGCTCGGCGAGGGTTTTCGCCACCGTTGCACGTCCATCACCGCGAGGACACCGCCATCCTGGTGCTCGATGGCGAGCTCACCGTTGCCATCGGTGGCGACGAGCGGGTCGTGTCCGCCGGCGGCTTCGTGTGGCTCCCCCGGGATGTCCCGCACAGCTTCCGAATCGACAGTGACGAGGCCCACTTCCTCGAGTTCGCGACACCGGGCGGTGTCGAAGGATTCCACATCGATGCAAGCGACGCCGCGGAGTCCCCGACCATGCCGGCCCCCGTCGAAGCCGACGTACCGCGAATGCTCGGCGCCGTGTCCAACTACGGCATCGACATCCTCGGACCGCCCATGGCCTGAACCCGAACGGCGCCGGGGTATCGGCACGTGGCTCGCACGGTGATGAGCGGCCAAGAGGCATGGCGGGTGCCTCGGAGGGGAACCGCCGCGCCGGTTGGCGCGGCCGACGGTGGTCGGGTTCGCCGGTTCGTGAACCGGTCCGAGGGGCGTCGAAAGACGCCGGAATGCGGACCCTCTCGGCAGCCGCAGACCGGGCGCCGGCCATCGAGCATCATGACCGCCAAACACCGGCTCACCGGTTCGACGCCGACCCCGCCGGGTGTTCCCTTTGCCCGACGAGAGAACCGGGTTCGGAGAACCCGGCAACAACCGAACGGCCCCGACCCCCACCGGGGGAGTTGGGTCGTCGGTGCCGGTCATCCGCCGTTGTCCTCATGCCCTCGGGCAGACTGAGAGGGTTGTCCTCCCTTGTCTCCATGATTCGACGACCCCGCCCCCGAACCGTGTCACACCCCCTGCGTAGGGTCGTGTCATGACCACCCTTTCGACCTCGCCGACCGTCGGCGACCTCCGAGTGCCCCGTCGTGAGCTGCCGGTTCCCACGCCCCAGCGGCGTCGGGGCGATGGGGTGCAGTCTCGCGGAGTGGCCCCGGCCGACGGCTCCCACGATGCCGGTGGCGCAGGCCTCACCACCGGTGGGGGAGGGGAGTGGGAGGTCTTCGCCGAAGACTGGGACCCGTCCTACGGGGTACCGGCCACGTTCGATTTCGACGACTCCGACGACGTCTCGTTGGCCGAGCTCGACCATCGTCACGTCGCGCCGGGCGTCGTTCGTCCGAGCCCGATGTGTTTCATCGACGGACGTCGCCGCGTCGAGCTGGCCCTCTGGGCCGAGCAGCGGCTCACCGGAGCTCGGGTGCCGGGACTGCTCGGCTGCTACGCCGTCGGCGCCGTGGCCGTACGTCCCGGTCGGTCGGCGGGCTACGAGGGCGTCCGCGTCGGGCGGGCGGCGATCTGGGGCGGGGGGCATTCCGGTGACCTGGTCTCGCCGGTCGGTCATCGCTGGGTTTCGGACTCCACCACCTCCGACGACCCGGCCGACCTGATGGCCCGGTTGCAGGACCGCATGCGGTTGGCCGAGGGACAGTTGGCCCTCGATGCCGCGGCTCAGGGCTGGACCGTCGTTCTCGACGGCCCGCTCAACCGCATTCGTTCGCTCCACCACCTCGTCACCGGCTACGTCAAGACCCACCGCCGGCAGCTCCTCCCGGCCGAGCAGCACGCCCTCGTCCCCACGCTCGGGGTCGGATGGCGGACGGCGCTCTACACCGCCGGCACCGACCGCTACACCTGCTACATCCGAGTCGGCCACCCGAGGCCCGGAGGCAGCCGGTGGACGGGCATCGCCCGACTCGAGTTCCCGGCCATCGCCGGGATCGAGGCGATCGTCGGGCGGGCCGACCAGTTGGCGGCAACGTCTGCCGATGTACGCCGGTCAACCGCATCGCGACCCCCGGGCGCCGGTGAACCTCACGGTCGTTCGCAACCTCGAGCAGCATCTCGGCCGGCAGATGGGCTCGGAAGACTTCGCCAAACGAGCAGCACGTGATGCCGCCGTGGCCCAAGCTGCCTGATGGCCTCGTTTCCCTCTGCCACGATCCCTCGTCGCCGATCGGTCCGGCCTCGGTCGAGACCGGCGATTCCGGGGCCACCCTCGACCCGGCCGAGATCGAACTCACCCCGGTCACCTCACCCGATGATCTCACCGGGCTCGATCGTCGCAACCAGCTCGACGGCGTCCCCGATGTGCCGGCGTTGGCCCCGGTCGGGTTGATCGACGCCTCCACCGACGCCTCCACTCGGGTGGCCCAGGTCCTGATCGACCCCTCGGTCGACGTCTCCCTCGACACATTCGTGGTCTCGGCTCAACGTCTCGCCGACGGCTCGGCGCTGTTCCATTACGGCATCGTCACCGAGGTGTCCGGTCGGGTCGAAGGGGCCGAAACCGCCACCGACACCGCACGGTTGGCCCGGCGCCACCCTGCCCGGCGAGCGCTACCGGCGAGCCGAGGTGTCGTGGCTTCGTACCCACCCCGAGCGATACCTCCCCCCGTCGTCGGGCGCTCCGGTGTGGATTGCCGCCGGGACGCATCGTCGGCGTGCCCTCTTCCTCGACAAGATGGACGACGCCGAGCGACTGCCGATCGGTCTCGACATGCACGGCGAGGTCGTGTTCGTGCCCTACAGCTTCCTCAACGGCGACCGTGGTGCGCACGTGTCGATCTCGGGCAAGTCCGGCGTTGCGACCAAGACCAGCTACGCCCTCTTCCTGCTCTACCTCCTGTTCGAGACCCGCTGGGGCACCACCGCTCGTCAGGGAAATCCCAGCGATCGGGCGTTGCTGTTCTCGGTCAAGGGCGCCGATCTGTGCCTCCTCGACAAGCACAACCGGGTCTTCAACGGCGCCACCGAAACCGCCTCCGAGGCCCGAGCCCAGTGGACGGCGCTGGGTGTCGACCAGCCCGGTCCGTTCAGACGTTTCGCCGTCTATGCCCCGGCCGAAGACGCCGGACCGGGGGTGACCCCCGTGCCCGACATCGCGGTTCGTCCTCGGGCCGAGGCCCATGCCTACGGCTGGTCCCCTCGGTCGTTCATCGCCAATGGCCTCCTCGAATACGTCTTCGACGATCTCGAGTCGGGTCAGCTCTCGTTCATCGAACAGACCGTCCGCATCCAGCTCCTGCGTTGGGCCTACCCGTTGGCCGGCGACACCCAGGGCCGGGTGGTGTTGGTCGATCCGGGCTTCATCGGCGACACGGTCGGTCACACCTGGGAGGGGGCGTTGCGGTCCCTGGCCAAGAAGACTCCCCAGCCCCGAACCGCCGGCGTGGTCGTGGAAGACCTCGACGAGCTCATCGACTTCGTGAACTCCAAGGTCGCCGACGACACCGCGGCCGGTTTCGACCCGTCGTGGGTGGCCGGGGTCGCGCTGGGCACCCGCCAGGCTTTCGCCCGCCGCCTCTGGAAGGCCGTGCCCCGCCTGCGGCGGCTCGTTCGGGCCGGTCTCACCGAGGTCGACCTGTCCGAACAGGTCTCGGTGGTCGACGTCCACGCCTTGCACGCCGATGCCCAGCGGTTCGTCGTGGCCGCCGTGTTGGCCCGGGTCTGGTCCCAGCACGAGAACTCCACGGCACCGGGCAAGACGTTCGTCGTCCTCGACGAGCTCAACAAGTACGCCCCCCGTCAGCAGGCCTCGCCGATCAAGCACCTCCTCGTCGACATCGCCGCCCGGGGCCGCAGTCTCGGCGTGATCCTGATCGGGGCGCAGCAGAACCCCTCGGGGGTCGATCGGGACATCACCAACAACGCAGCACTCGAGGTCGTCGGCCAGATCAAGTCGTCGGAGTCGGCCGAACTCGGGTTCCTGCCGCCCGACATGCGAGCCAGGGCCCAGATCATCGCCCCCGGAACCATGATCACGTCGCAGCCCCTGTTGCCTGCGCCCGTTCCGATCCGGTTCCCGTTTCCCGCCGTATGCCACCCGCGTTTCGGAGGTCATGGGATCACCCACGGCCGACGCCGATGCCGAGGCGCTGCTGGAGGACATGTGAGCGACCCCGACCGCGATGATCCCAACGGCCGACCCGGGAGCGGCGCGGATCCTCCACACGTCCGACTGGCATCTCGGCGTGTCGGTCCGGAATCGTTCGCGGGCGCAGGACCACGATGCCGCCATTGCCGAGGTCATCGACATCGCGGCTGCGGCGAAGCCCGATCTGATCCTGCATACGGGCGATCTGTTCGACGGCCATCGGCCCCCGATGGCCGAATTCGGCCGAGCCATCGTGGCGCTCCGGGAGCTGGCCGAGATCGCCCCGGTCGTGGTGCTCGCCGGCAACCACGACTCCTCGGCGGCCCTCGACGTGCTCGGCACGGCCGTCGGCGACGAACTGGCCGACGAACTCGCCGCCGGCCGCTACGACCCGCTGACGCCAAGCCGACATCGGATCCGCATCCATTCCCGGCCCACCACGGCGACAAAGGGCGCGGTGGCCACCTATCCCTCGGCCGCCGGAGTCGAGATCCGCCTGGCGGCGCTGCCCTTCGTGCACGCCAATCGGGTCCTCAAGGAGTTCGACCAGTTGACCGAGGCCAACACCACCTACGCCGATCGGCTCCGCGAGATCGTCGACCTCCTCACCAAGACGGCGCTGCAGGACTTCGATCCGGCGTCACAGGTCGCAGTCTTCGCGTCGCACGTGCACGTCACCGAGGCCTCGTTGTCGAGCGAGCGAACCGTGCATGTCTCCACCGACTACGCCACCGATGCCGGCCACCTTCCCGCAGCCTACGGCTACCTGGCGTTCGGGCACATCCACGTGCCCCAACCCGTGGCCGGGGGCCGGGGCCGCTACGCCGGTTCGATCCTCGAGGTCGACTTCGGTGAAGAGGGCGAGACCAAGCAGGTCGTCATCATCGACCTCGAGCCCGGCCGCCCATCACGACAGCACCAGATCCCTCTGGTCCGGGCCCGCCGGCTCCGCCGGGTGCGAGCACCGCTGGGCGAACTCCCCGGCCTCGCCCCCGATCTCGGCGTCGACATCGTCGAGGTCACGGTCACGCCCGACCCCGAGGGCAACGATCAGCTCGACGGGCCGATCACCCTGCCCGGCTCCGATGCGGGCTTCGACACGCTGTCGGCGGCCGTCGCGTTCCTACTTCCCGAACCCGAGGTCGTCTCGGTGATCGACGCTCGGCGTTCACGTGCGGATGCGGCCGATCCCTTTGCTCCGCCGACCGGGGCCACCGTCTCGATCCACGAGTCCTATCGGGAATGGCTGGCCGACGGCGGACGAGCGCTCGTCGACAAGACGCCAGGGGCCGATCCGACTCGAGTGGTCGAGCTCTTCGACGAGTTGCTCACCGCGGTCGCCAACGGCGAGTCCGGCGACCTCGCCGAGGACGAAGCGCTGCTGGCCGCTCAGGTCCAGGGCTCGATCGGAGCCGTCGGCCCGAACCGTCCGACGTCGGTCGAGGCAGTCGAATGAGGCCGGTCCGGCTCGAGTTCCGTGGCCTCCGCTCCTACCGAGCGACCACCACGATCGATTTCTCCGACCTCGACCTCTTCGCCATCATCGGCGACACCGGGGCGGGCAAGTCCACGGTCATCGAGGCCCTCAGCCTGGCGCTCTACGGCCGCAAGACCTGGACCGGTGGCAGCAACCTCGAAGAGCTGATCGCCGATGGTGAGAACACCATGGCGATCGAACTGGTCTTCGCCGCCGAGGGCAACGAATGGATCGTGACCCGTTCGCGCCATCGCAACGCATCGGCGGCGGTGAACAAGCTCGAATGCCGGGCCACGGGTGAGAAGGTCGACGGCAATCGGGCCGTCAACGAACGGATCGAGCAACTGCTCGGGCTCGACCACAGCCAGTTCGTGCGGGCCGTCGTCCTTCCCCAAGGACGATTCGACGAGTTGCTGCAGGCCACTCGAACCGATCGCAACAAGATCCTGCGCTCGATCTTCGGACTCGACGATCTTCGCCGTGTCCGAGACGACGCCACCCGACGACGCGACTCGTGGCGTCCGATCCTGCTCGAGGCCCAGGCTCGCCGAGACGCATTGCCGCCGGATCCGAGGGCCGCGCTCGACGCGGCCCTCGTCACGGCCGATCGGGCCCGACGGCGGCTGGTTGCGGTCACGGCAGCGATCGCCGAATCCGACCTCCACCGTCGAACGTCGGATCGCCTGACCGAGCAGATCAACCGCCTCGAGCGTGCCCGTGCCGGATTCGATCCCGATCCATCCGTACTCGACCCGCTCGAAGACCTGGCCCGCCGAGCTGCCGAACTCGTTGCCGAGCGGGACCGATTGACCGCCGAGCAGGTCGAGGCCGAAGCCCGACGTGATCGCGCCCTCGCCGATCAGGGCGAGCTGCTTCGCGGCTTCGACGACCAGCAGCAGGCGGTGGGCGCAGCGTCGCGCCTGCGATCCGTGGTGGCCAATCTCGCCGAGCTCGACGCCGACGCCACTACCGCAACCGCCCACGTCGAGCGGCTCGTTGCCGAGGCGCCCGACCGCAATGAGCCCGCTGCCATCGGCGCCGCCATCGAGGCGGCCATCGCCGAGCTCGTGGCCGCCCAGCACGACGCCGATGTCGCCCGGACCGCAGTCGATCGGGCTGCGCTGGCGTGGCGCACCCTGGCCGAGGCCACCCGGACGGCGTCGCGCGATCGGTCGGCCCTCGAGCTGGCCCAGTCCGCGGCCGACGACGCCCGGACCGACGCGGCGGTTGCCGGTGCCGCGGTCGGGGCTGCCGAAGCGGCGCTCGACGAGGCGAGGTCTGCCCACGACGTCGCCCTGCGGGCCAATGCTGCGGTGACGGCGGCGCAGGGCGTGACCGTGGGTGACCCCTGTCCGGTGTGTGCCCAGACGATCCCGCCGGGATTCGTCGTGCCCGAGTCGGCCGACCTCGACGCTGCTGCGGCACGGGTGCACACGGCCGAGGCCCGGCTGGTCGAGGCCCGCCGGTCGGCCACGATGACCGAGTCCATCGCCGTCCACCGCAACGAGGCCCTCGTCGCGGCGCGCCGGTCGCTCGACGAGGCCCTGGTCATGGTCGGCGAGTGCCGGGCATCGGCCGTTGCGGCGTCGCTCGACCCCGACGGGCCCGATGAGACCTCGGCCCTCGCCGCCCTCCAGAACGCTGCCGATGGCGCCGCGGTGACGCTCGAACGGGCGGCCGCGGCGGCCAGTGCGGCCGAGCAGGCACGGGCTACGGCCTCGGCCGAACGGGCTGCGGTTGTCGCCGCCCACGAACGGGAACTCGCCGCATCCCGGGAACGGGTCGCACAGATCGACAGCCGTCGTGTTGCCCAACGTGCGCTCGTGCGTGACCTGCCGAACGCATGGCTGACCGATGAGCACGCTCCGGCCGAAGAGCTCGAGCGTGTTGCCGTGGCGATCGAAGCGATGCTCGCGGATCTCGGTGCTCTCGTCGCCGCCGCTTCGGCCGCCGACACCGAGGCCGCTCGGACTCGGCAGCGGTTCGCCGAGCTTCGCGCCGAGGCCGTCGAGGCCATCAACACGCCGGTCGGCGAGATCGTCCGCCGGGTCGACGATCAGCTCGAGGCGGCCCGGACCGTGCTGTCGGTCCTCGACGCCGACCACGACGACCGAGCCCTTCCCCAGCCCCTGGCCGGGCCGGTACTGCTCGACCAGCTCCCCACGATCATCCCGATCGCTCGCCGGATCATGGCGGCCCTCGAGCCGATCGGACCCGAGGCCCGAGCGGCGCTCGACGAACTCGAGGCCCGACGAAACGAGACGCAAGACCAGCTCGCCACGATGCTGAACGACCTCGGGGTCACCGACGTCGCGTCGCTGCACGCTACGGCCGGTTCCGCCCGGACCGAGGCCGATCGAGCCGACCTCGACATCGGTGTGCTCGAGGCGCAGGTCGCCGCGTCGGGCGCTCTCGACGACCTGCTCGACATCGGCCGTCCCTACCTCGCCAATCTCGAGCTGCTGATCCAGTCCCTGCGTGATCAACACTTCGTCGACCACCTGGTGTCGGCCCGAGAGGCCGAGCTGCTCGGCGAGGCCACGCGCCGACTGAAGGCGATCTCCGACGGTCGTTACGGCTTCGTCCCGGACTTCGGTGTGGTCCGGATCGCCTCGGGTGAGGTCCGGAGCCCCGACACGCTGTCGGGCGGCGAACGGTTCCAGGCCGCCCTGGCCCTGGCGTTGGCCCTGGTCGAGATCGCCTCCCGGGGGGCCGGCAAGCTCGATGCGGTCTTCGTCGACGAGGGCTTCGGCTCGCTCGACGGCGCGGCACTCGATGTTGCCCTCGACACGCTGGGTTCGGTGGCCGGCGGGGGCAAACTCGTTGCCCTCATCTCCCATCTCCACCCCGTCGCCGAGTACGTCGACACCGTGTTCAGCGTCGTCAAGGACGATCTGTTCGGTTCCTCGATCACGAAGCTCGACGCCGAGGACCGAGAAAAACTGCTCGACGACGACATCCGGTCGGGACTCACCCGTTGATGTCACAGGCCCTGCCTACGATCATCCCGTGATCGAGCCCACCCACATCGTGCCCTATGGGCGACCGGCCACCAGGTCCCTGCATGCCGTCATCGGCGCGGCCAAGGTCGCGAACCCGCTGGCGCCGGTCACGGTGGTGGTCGCCAGCAACTTCGTGGGGTTGTCGGCCCGTCGACTCCTGGGGTCGCCCGAATTCGGGGCGGTCGGAGCGCTCGGGGGAATCGCGAACGTTGCCTTCGTCACCCCGTTCCAGTTGGTCGAACTCGTCGGGGCCGACCTGCTGCTCGACACCCGACCCATCACCAATCCCGTGCTGGGAGCGGCGGTGCGGCGCGTCCTGCGTGACGAACCGGGCCCCTACGAGCGGGTCCGAGACCACCAGGCCACCGAGGCGGCCCTCGCGGCACTCTTCGCCGAGCTGTCCAACGTCGACGAGATCGGTCTCGAGTCGATCGCCGAACTCGATTCCACCCAGGCCCGGGCCGCGGTCTCCTTCCACCGGGCGATCGCTCGCCACCTCACCGGCTTCCACACCGAACACGACCTGGCCCTCGCCGCCGCCGAACGGCCCGATCTGTGCGAGCGGGTGGCACCGCTCGGCCATGTCGTGTGGTTCCTCCCGGCCCCGGTCACACCGGCCATCGGGCGGTTCCTGGATCGGGTGCTCCACGAGTCGGCGGGGTCGTCGGTGGTGCTCGGCATCACCGGCGTACCCGACGCCGACGAGCCGGTTCTCCGCAGCTGCGAAGCCGCCGGAGTCGTCCGGCCGTCCAACCGAGCCCTGGAGGCCGTCGCTCGGCCGGCTGCCGCCGGCCGGATCGTGTCGGTCACCGATGCAGCCGAAGAGGTCCGGGCCGTCGCCGGTCGGATCCTCGAACTGGCCACGGGCGATCCCAGCGTCGCCTCGGGCCGACCGATCCCGCTCCATCGCATCGGGGTCTTCTATCCTTCAGCCGATCCCTACGTGCGCATCATCGAGCAGCAGTTCGCCGCGTCGGGCATCGTCGCCAACGGCCCCGATCCGCGGCGGCTCCGGGACTCGGTCGCCGGCCGCACGCTGATCGCGGCGCTGGCGCTCCCCGGCGAGCGCTGGCGGCGGGACCGGGTGATGGCCCTCGTGGCCGGTGGGCCGGTGGGTGTCGGCGACTTCCGGGCCTTTCCCACCACCTGGGACGAGCTGTCCCGCGAGGCCGGGGTGGTACGAGACCTGTCCGACTGGCGGGCGAAGCTGGCTGTGCTGCGTCAAGCGACCGAGCAACGCTTGGCCGACCTGCCCGACCTCGGCGACGACACGATCCATGGCACACCCGAAGCCCGGCGAACCGGCAACCCGTGGCCGCGAGACCGGCTCACCGATCGTCTGTCCGCCATCGACCGTCTCGGTTCCTTCGTCGACGAACTCCACGGGCGAGTGGCCGCCGTGAAAGGGGCGTCATCCTGGTCCGACAAGAGCGACGCCTCGCAGACATTGCTCTCCTGGCTGCTCGGCGCCGGGCATCGGCATTCGGCGTGGCCCGAGCGTGAGCAGGTCGCCTTCGAACGGCTCGAGGCGGCACTCGTCCGTCTGTCCGGGCTCGACCCCATCGAGCCGAGTCCGTCGTTCGATGTGTTCCAGCGTGCCCTGCGATCCGAACTCGATGTCGCCCGCGGCCGCCACGGCCGCTTTGGTGAAGGGGTCCTCTTCGGGCCGCTGTCGAGCGCGGTCGGCCACGACCTCGACGCCGTGTTCGTGTTGGGAGCCGCCGAGGGCCTGCTGCCCATTCCCCGTCGAGACGACGCGGTGCTGCCCGACGAGGTCCGCATTGCGTCCATGGACCGACTGCGCACGCAGGATGCCCGTCTCTCCGACGACGTTCGCAGGGCCTCGATCGACCAACTCGAGACCAAGGCCATGCGACTGCAGCACCAGCACCGGGCCTTTCTGGCCGCGCTGGCCGCTGCACCGGACGGTGCCGCCACGCTGGTCTTCCCTCGGGGCAGCCTCCGGTCGAACCGCCGAAATCTGCCGTCGCGCTGGCTCCTCGATTCGGCGTCGCTTCTGGCCGGGCGGCCCGTCTACGCAACCGACTTCGACACGCTCGGTCCCGACGTCGTCGACACGATCGGATCGTTCGCCTCCGGGATCCGCCGTTCCGATGCCCCGGCCTCGCCCGACGATCGAGACCTCGCCGTCGTCGCCGCCTTCGTCGAACAGGGTGGCCGCGGCATCGGACCACCCGGTCGTTGCCGACGTGCGGTCGGGCCTGCACATGCAGTCGGCCCGATCCGGCGATCGGTTCACGATCTACGACGGCAACCTGGCCGGCCAACCGGTTCCGGCAAGTGGCACGAGGCCGCTGTCTCCGTCCCGGCTCGAGACCTGGGCCGCCTGCGGGTTCCGGTATTTCCTGGCCCATGTGCTCGACCTGAGTGGCCGCGACGATCCCGAGCATCTCGACGACATCACGGCTCCCGAAAGGGGTTCACTCCTCCATGGCATCCTCGAGACCTTCATCGCCGAAGCGATCGAGGCCGGCCCCCCGGCACCCGGGGTCGACTGGACGCCCGAGCACCGAGCGCGGCTGCACGTCATCGCCGACGCTGCGTTCGCCGATCTCGAGGCGCGCGGCCGGACCGGCCGGGCACTGCACTGGCAGGTCAGCCGAGACGACCTGCGAGAAGCACTCGACCGGTTCCTGATCGCAGACAACACGTTCCGGGCCTCGAATCGGGCCACGCCGACTCAGGTCGAGCTGGCGTTCGGGCTCGGCGATCGTCCCCCCGTTCAGATCACGCTCTCGAACGGTCGAACGCTCGCCTTCCGTGGACTGGCCGACCGGGTCGACGTCTCGGCCGACGGTCGGGCGATCGTCACCGACTACAAGTCGGGGAAGGGATCCAAGTACGACGGGCTCAAACCGCAGAAGGGGGCCGCGACCGACCCCGTCCTCGAGGGCACCGCGCTGCAGTTGGGCCTGTACGCCGAAGCGGCGATCGGCCACACCGGGCTCGCCGACGCCGAGGCCAACTACTGGTTGCTCGACGCACCGGCGGGCAAGGAGTTCCGGGGTTATCGCTGGGAACCCGAGTACCGGCGCCGCTTCGTCGAGGTGCTCGAGGTCATCACCGATGGCATCGACGCCGGGAGCTTTCCCGCTGTTCCCGGCGACTGGAACACCTACCGTCAGACCAACGAGGCCTGTGCGTACTGTGAGTTCGACACGGTGTGTGTTCGCAATCGGGGTGAGCAGGCGGTGGCCAAGGCCGACGCCGATGGTGTCGTCATCCGTCGGCGGCTCCAACCGGATGGCTCCGGCGGGACCGTCGGATGACCGTCGAGAACTCTCTCGCTGTCGAGACGATGGCGCCGGACGCCGTCGCCGATGCCGCCGAACGGGAACGCATCAGCACCAACGGGCTGGGCGAAACACTGTTCGTCGAAGCGGGGGCCGGAACCGGCAAGACCACACAACTGGTCGATCGAGTGGTGAATCTGGTGCTCGAACACGCCGACCGGGCTCCGCTCCGCGGCGCCGACGTGCCGCCTCCGATTCGACTCGTCGACATCGCCGCCATCACCTTCACCGAGGCGGCGGCCGCCGAGTTGTCCACGCGGATTCGTGTCGCATTCGAGAAGCGGGCCGCCGATCCGACGGCGACCGATGCCGTTCGAGTCGCCTGTGAAGCCGCCATCGCCGACAGCGATCAGGCGGCGATCTCCACGGTTCACGGATTCGCGAGCCGCATCCTCAACGAGTTCTCGATCGCCGCGCACCTCCCGCCACGGATCACCGTCCTCGACGAGGTGTCGTCGCAGCTCGCTCAGGAACAGCGCTGGGAACGGTTCGTCGATCGGCTCTACGACGACCCCGATCGAGCCGAGCTGCTCTACCGAGCGGCCCTGCTCGACGTGGCGCTCGTGCCTCGCTACAACGGTCAGGCATCGTTCAAGGACGTCGCCGCGAACTTCGCCCAGAACTGGGACCGAATCGTCGAACTCGCCACCGAGCCGCCGGCCCCGCTCCGGTCGATCGACTTCTCGGCCTTCGACACGGCGGTCGAGCGGCTCGCCGCGGTCGCCGAGTCCTGCTGTCTCGATCGGACCGACCGGCTGTTCGATCACGTCACGAAACACCTGCTGCCGTCGATGCGGGCGGTGGTCGAGCTGACCGATTCCCACCGCAAGCTCCGAGCGCTCGCCAACCATGACCGCTGGGGTCGCGGCAGCGGCGGTATCAAGGGCAACTGGACCCGGCCTCCGGCCGAGATCAAGGACCACATCGACGAGGTCAACGGTGCCGCCGACGCGGTCCTCGCGGCAACGGTCGATGGGGTCATCGACCAACTGATGCGACTGACGGCGGCCGAGGTGGTCGATGCAGCCAGGGCCCGCCAGGCCGAGGGTGGGCTCGAGTTCCACGATCTGCTCGTGCTGGCTCGCTCGGTGTTGCGCCGTTCGGCGGAGGTTCGGGCCAGCCTTCACCGTCGCTACCGACACGTGTTGCTCGACGAGTTCCAAGACACCGACCCCATCCAGATCGAACTCGCCTCGCTGATCGCTGCCACTCCTGCCGACGAGCAGATCGCAGACTGGCGGCGCCATCACGTCGACGGGGGGCGGCTGTTCTTCGTCGGCGATCCCAAACAGTCGATCTATCGGTTCCGACGGGCCGACATCGAACTCTTCCTCGATGCCCGTCGGGTCTTCGGCGCCGATCGGCCGGTGCGGCTCCGCACCAATTTCCGCACGGTGGCGCCGATCATCGAGTGGGTCAACGGGGTGTTCGCCGAGGCCATGCCCGAGGAGGTTCCCGGCGCTCAACCGAAGTACGAGCCGCTGGTCGCCCATCGACAGGCCGACTCCGGCGCCGACCACCGTCCCGTGATCCTCGGCGGGCCGCATCCCGATCCCAAGGTCAAAGCCGGCGCCCTTCGTGACGCCGAGGCCAACGACGTTGCGGCGGCCGTCGCATCCATCCGCAACGACCCCGAGGCCTGGCCGGTCTTCGACGTCGACGAGTCCGTCACCGATCCACCGCCGGTGCCGCAATCCCGGGCGTGGCGACCCGCTCGTCTGGCCGACGTCACGATCCTCATTCCGACCCGCACGTCCCTGCCCTACCTGCGCGACGCCCTCGAGCGGTTCGACATCCCCTACCGTCTGGCCACCGGGACGCTGGTCTACGACACCCAAGAGGTCCGCGATGCGCTGGCGACCCTTCGGGCCATCGACGATCCCAACGATCGGCTCAGCCTCGTTGCCGCCCTGCGGTCGCCGCTGTTCGGTTGCTCCGATGTCGACCTCTTCACGTATCACCGCGCCACACGGCGCTTCGACCTTCGGGTGACGACCCACGGCGGTCTCGACTCGTCGCACCCCGTCGTCACGGCTCTGGCCTACCTGCGCCAGCGGTGGAGCGAACGATGGTGGCTCGGGCCTGCAGCACTGCTCGAGCAGGTGTTGCGTGACCGTCGGGCGTTCCTGCTCGGGTTCGGTGACCCGCGACCGGCCGAGGTCTGGCGTCGGCTGCGGTTCCTCGTCGATCAGGCCCGTGCCTTCGAAGAATCGCACGGCGCCGACCTCCGGGGTTTCCTCGACTGGTCCGAACTCCAGAGTGCCGACGGGGCCCGTGTGCACGAACCCCTACTGCCCGAGACCGACGACGACGCAGTCTCGATCCTCACCGTCCACGGCGCCAAGGGTCTCGAGTTCCCCATCACGGTGTTGTCGGGCATGACCACCCAACCCCAGGGTCGCCGATCCGGAGTCAGTGTCCTGTGGAACGGCGACGAGCCACCATCGGTTCGGCTCAAGGCCGATCTCGAGACCATCCAGCACAAGCCCCGCGCCGATCTCGAAGAAGAAATGGGCTCCTACGAGAAGCTCCGTCTCCTCTACGTTGCGGCCACCAGGGCCCGGGACCACCTGATCGTCTCGGGCCACCACAAGGTCGATCCCAAGGACCCGAACCGGACGTTCGCCGGCAGGTTCGCAACCTTCGGTCTGGCCAATCAGCAGTCATCTCGGGTGATCGACCTCCCCCCACCCCCGTCGGCTGCGCCGGCGACCTCGCTCGGTCCGGTCCCGCCGACCGAAGCGGCGCTGGCCGACCGCAAGCGATGGGTGGCCGAGCGCGAAGCGCTCCTCGCTCCGGCATCGAGGGCGACAACGGTGTCGGCAACGGCGATCGCCCGGTCGGCCGACCAGAGCATCGTCGACGTCGACGATGACTCGGGCCGGACCGAGACGACCCCCGATCCGCAACCGGGTGAAGCCCGGCCCATCGTCCGCCGCAAGGGACGGGCCGGCTCGGCGATCGGGCGGGCCGTCCACGCCACCCTCGAACACATCGAATTCGGCCGATCGGCGGCCGATCGGCCCGACGATCTCGATGCCCAGGTCGCCCGGCAGTGCGACCTCGAGGTGATTCCCGATCACGTCGAGACGGTGGCGGCCCTGGTCCGTTCGGCCCTGGGGTCCGCGGCGGTCGATCTGGCCCGCCGATACCCGTTCCACCGCGAACTCTACGTCGCCGCTCCGCTCGGCGACGGTCCCGACGCCGTCACGGTCGAGGGCTACATCGACCTCCTGATCGAAGGACCCGACGGGCTCGTGATCGTCGACTACAAGACCGACACGGTGCGATCCGAGGCCGAGGTCGCGGCCAAGGCACGTGGCTACGAGCTCCAGGGTGCTGCCTATGCGGTCGCCCTCGAGATCTCGACCGGCCTCCGAGTCGCCGACTGTCGGTTCGTCTTCTGCCACGCGGCGGGCGCCAAAGAGCATGTGGTCGCCGATCTCGAGTCGGCGAAGGCTCGGGTTCGGGCGAGCGTGGCTTCGGGGTTGCCATCGGTGGCCACGGGCTCGACGCCGATCGATCAGTAGAAGACCCCTCGGGCCCGGTGTCGGGGCGTCGCCTTGTATGTCGCCGATGCGCCTCGCTCCCAGAGCATCAGATCGAGATCCATCGGTCGCCGACCGGTGCGCGAGGCCAGTTGTTCCACGGCGACGACGCCTGCGGCGCGGATCTCGACCTCGGGCCGTGACCCCGGTTCGAGCCGGAGTCCGCGGTCGATCGTCGCGGCCAGATCGGGGTCGTACCGCAAGACACCATCGACGCGGAGAACGTGGGGTACCAGGTTGTCGGCGAAGGCGGTGAGCTGGTCGAGGTCGTCGAATCGTCCCGGCCCACACTCGCGTTCGAGGTCGGCGGCCGTGATCTGGGCCCGCTTGTAGAACGACACCTCGAGCGGTCCCGTCGCCAACTCGACCCGTTCGACGTCGCGGTAGTACGGCATCTCGGTCAGCGACTCGGCGAGGCGCACGCCGAACGGCCCGCTCGGTCGATTGCCGTGGCCGCCGACCCTCGGTGGTACTCGTCGAGCCAGGTGCCGAGGTCGCCGAGGGCCGTGGCGAAGTGGGTCATGAGCTCCTCGAGGGCGCCATCGTCGAGTTCTTGCCCGAAGATCTGGGAGCAGTCCCGGGGGGTGATGGCGCGCAAACGTGTGCTCGACAGCGGTCCGGTCGCGGCGACGTACCCACGAAGACGAGCTGCCATCGTGCGCGCCCCGGAACGGCCGGGATCCTTGCGGACGAGGTCGTGGTAGCCGGAGCCGAAGTTGATGGCATCGAGGGCCATCACCAGGAGGGCGCGCTCGCCAGCGACCGGGGAATCGTCGGTTCGGGCCACGTCGGCCGGCTCGATGGCGGCGCCGTAGTCCGGTGCCATCGCCGCCAGCCGGTCCTGGTCGATCCACACGAATCGGGACTGCTCCATCAGCGTCGCACAGGACGACCGGACCCGCTCGGGAAGCGACATCACGCGCCGCAGGCTAGCCCTCGGCTCGAAGCCGGGAAGCACCGATCGCCGGGGGCTCGACGATCCAGGTGGGTGAGCGCCCGAACGTGCGCGACAATCCGATGGTGCCCGCCACCGGCTTTCCGACGCCCGACCAGCTCGATGACCGCCCGAGCCGACGCTCGCCGCTGGTTGAGCGACGATCCCGACCCCGTCACGGGCCGTGCGTTGCGCGACATGCTCGATGCCGTCGACGTCGACCCGACGTCCGGCGCCGCAGTCGAGCTGTGCTCGCTGTTCGACGGGCGGATCGCCTTCGGGACCGCAGGGTTGCGGGCCGCGCTCGGCCCGGGTCCGAATCGTATGAACCGGCTGGTGGTTCGGCAGACGACCATCGGGCTGATGCGCTGGCTGCTGGAACGGGTCGAGTCGCCACAGGTCGTGGTCGGCTATGACGCCAGGCACGGATCGGCCGACTTCGCCGCCGATACCGCCGCCGTGGTCGCCTCACTGGGCGGCCGGGCCGAGGTGCTGCCCCGGCCCCTTCCGACGCCGGTGCTGGCCCATGCCGTGCTGCACCGGTCGGCCGACGCCGGGGTGATGATCACCGCCAGTCACAATCCCCCGGCCGACAACGGATACAAGCTCTACCTGTCCGACGGCATCCAGCTCGTGTCGCCGGCCGATGCCGAGATCGCAGCCCTCATCGACGACGTTGCCGCTCATCGTCTCCCGGCGATCGACCCGGCTCATCCGGCGGTCACGGTTCTCGGCGAAGACACGGTGACGGCCCACCTCGAGGCCTGCCTCGGGGCCCTGGTGACCGACCGTCGATCGGTCGCCACGGTGTACACCGCCATGCACGGCGTCGGTGGCGACCATCTCCTCGCCGCCCTCGACCGGGCGGGATTCCCACCACCAGCCGTGGTCGAGGCCCAGTTCGCGCCTGATCCCGACTTCCCGACGGTCACGTTCCCCAATCCCGAAGAACCCGGGGCCCTGGATCTGGCCCTCGAACTGGCCCGATCGGTCGACGCCGATCTGGTCATCGCCAACGATCCCGACGCCGATCGACTGGCCCTGGCCATACCCGGCCGTGATGACCCGGGCCTCTTCGTACCGCTCAGTGGTGACGAGGTCGGTGTCCTGCTGGCCGATCATCTCATCGAACACACCAATGGCACGAACCGCATGACGTCGGCGTCGATCGTGTCGAGCCGGCTGCTGTCGCGTATGGCTCGAGCATCGGGTCTCGAGCATCACGAGACCCTCACCGGATTCAAGTGGGTCGCCCGACCGATCGTCGATCACCCCGATCATCGTCTGATCCTGGGCTACGAGGAGGCCCTGGGCTACTGCGTCGGTGATCGGGTTCGCGACAAGGACGGCATCTCGGCTGCGCTCGTCGCCGCCGAGATGGTGGCGACGGCGAGGGAGCGAGGCGAGACGCTGTGGGACCGCCTCGATCGGCTGGCCATCGAGCATGGGGTCCACCTCACCGGCCCGGTGACGGTCCGGCTGCCGGGCGCCGATGGTCTGGCCCGCATGACCGATCTGCTCGACGGTCTGCTCGCCGCACCTCCCGAGCGCCTCGGCGGGTCGACGCTCGTGGATGCCGAGGACCTGTCGCTCGGCCGTCGGCTGCCCCCGACGCCGGGCATCGTGCTGCACTACGCCGACGGCACCCGGGTGATCGTGCGTCCGAGCGGAACCGAGCCCAAGCTCAAGGCCTACATCGAAGTGATCGAGTCCGTGGCCTCAGCCGACGATCTCCGCAGTGCCGCGACGCGAGCGAGTGAGCGCCTGATCTCGTACCAACACGACCTGCAGCGCCGATTCGACGTCTGAGGCTCGTGGCTCGAAGCGGAGCCGAGGGATCAGCTGTTGCGACCGGCGTTGGGCTTCCGGCCGTGGTTCGCCTTCTTCCGGCGAGCGTTGATCCGCTTCTTCTTCCGACGCTTCGACATTCGGGTGAGGCTACCGGACCCGGTTACCAAACCCTTCACAGCCCACTGACTTCGGCCGACAGGACAGGATGGATCGCTGGTTCATCGAGGAGCGCCCATGGTGAGAAGTTGGGATGCCAGAGTCAAGGGCGCGAGTCAGAAGGTGGCGCGCCCGCTCGTCGACGCGGCCGAGACCAACCTGTCGGTCGAGGACATCCCCGGCGACGTCGAGACCCCCGTCGACCAGCCCGAACGTCGTCGGTCCACCGCGGGGGCGGTCGAGGACGACCACCGCCTTCCCGTCGAGCCGTCGACGTC
This sequence comes from uncultured Acidimicrobiales bacterium, assembly GCA_963700755.1. GTDB lineage: Bacteria > Actinomycetota > Acidimicrobiia > Acidimicrobiales > SZUA-35 > JBBQUN01. Next base: position 600,840 of record CAVOYW010000006.1, on the reverse strand, counting down.
GGGCATCGCCGATGCCACCGACGGCCAACCCCGCATCGCCATGCTCGCCGCCGGTATGGCGCTGGCCGTGGACGCGCTCGAGGTCCCGATGGTGGTGATCGAACGATCCTCGGGTCGCGTCGAGTTCGCCTCGAGTCGCTGGATCGAGCGATTCGGAGCCAAGACGACCTGGGCCCGGCACATGCCCTCGGCCACCGAGTCGGGCGAATCGCCCCTGCCGCCCCCCGGTCAGTCGTGGCAGCGAACCCGGTCCCTCATGTTCGCCGATCAGAGCGAGGATCTCGCCGAACTCATGATGCTGGGTGACCTGACGGTGGACGGCGACCAGATCGTCACCATCATCGCCCTGAATCGCACCGGCACCGGCCCCGCAGTGACCGATCGGGCCGAGATCATCTCGATCCTCGACGGAGCCCTCGGTGACGGGGCTCCCGGTTCGGTCGCCGTGCTCTACGTCGACCTCGACCGCTTCAAGGTCGTGCACGACCTGGTCGGCAACATCGAGGCCGTTCGCCTCCTCGACCTCGTGAGCCGACGGATCGCCGCGAGCGTGAGGTCGGGTGATCTGATGTTCCGCTTGCCGTCCGACGAGTTCGTCGTCATCGCCACCGATCTGGAGCACCCCTCGGTGGCCGAGGAACTGGCCGAGCGGGTCCGTGGCTGCGTGGCGACGCTCGCCGATGTCGGGCACGATCTGGCCCTGACCGCCAGCGTCGGAGTCGCCGTTGCCGATGATCACGACGTGACCGGTGATTCGCTCCTGTCGGCCGGCGAGACGGCGGTCTATCTGGCCAAGGGTCGGGGACGCAATCGGGTTGCCGTCCACGACGAGGAGCTCCGCACCCGATCGCAGCGCCTCCTGGTGGTGGAACGTCAGCTCCGCAAGGCCATCGAACAGCGCGATGTCCGCTTCGCCTATCAGCCGGTGGTGCACCTCCCGACCGGATCGGTCGTGGGTGCCGAGGCGCTGCTGCGACTCGGCGGGGACATCGGTCTCTCGGCGGTCGAGGTGGTCGCCGCAGCCGAACACAGTGGCCTGATGGGCACGCTCGGATCGCTGGTCTTCCATGGGGTCGACGAACAACTCGGTGACCTGTTGCGGGCTCCGAACGATCACCACCTGCTGATGGTCAACCTGTCGGCGACCCAACTGGCCGACGACGGACTGCTCGAGACGCTCGCCGACATCGTGCACGATCGGTCGATCCCCAATGGGCGGTTCGCGGTCGAGGTTCCCGAGGTCGTGATCCGGCAACACCACGAGGCCTTCCGACGAATGTGCGAGATGCTCCGACCGAGGTTCCAGCTCGGTATCGACGGGTTCGGAACGAATGTGGCATCGCTCGACGTGCTCGACGGTCTGCCCATCGACTACGTGAAACTGCATCGGAGCCTGACGACGTCGATCGGGGCCGATCGGGAAACTCGAGAACGCCTCGCCGACCTCGTGGCCTCGGCTGTCGAACGGAACATCGCGGTCATCGCGCTCGGGGTGGAACGAATGGATCAGGCCGTGGCCCTGGCCCAGCTGGGTTGCACCATGGCCCAGGGTTTCCTCTACGCGGGGGCGGTGACGGCCGAGGACCTGAAGGTCCTCATGACCCAGAGCTTCGAGCCGGTCAAAGAGTCGCACCTGCACTGAAGGGCAACGCGCCGACCGCGAGGGGACGGTGAGGGCCGCTCATATCCTGGGCGGTCATGGAGAAATTCGGGTTCGTCGGTCTGCCCAACGCCGGCAAGTCATCGCTCTACAATGCCTTGACCGGTGGCAGCGCCCTGGCGGCGCCCTACGCCTTCGCAACGACCGACCCCAACATCGGTGTGGCCAAGGTCTTCGATCCCCGGCTCGATGCCCTGGCCGCGATGAGCGGCTCGAAGAAGATCGTGCACGCCACCGTGCAGTTCAACGACATCGGCGGGCTCGTCGCCGGGGCCTCACAGGGCGAGGGTCTCGGCAACAAGTTCCTGTCGGGCATCCGAGAGGTCGACGCCATCGTGTTCGTCCTGCGGGCATTCGAAGACGACGACGTCCCCGGACCCCACGACCCGATGGAACACCTCGCGATCGTCGAGACCGAGCTCACGCTGGCCGACCTCGAAACCGTCGAGCGCCAGATCGACAAGAAGCGGAAGGCGGCTCGCGCCGACAAGTCGATGCAGCCCGAAGTCGATGCAGCCGAGGCGGCCCTGGCCTTCCTGGCCGAAGGCACACCGCTCTACCGCAGCACACTGAGCGACGAGCACCGATCCCTGCTCCGCCTCTGGTTCCTCCTCACGAACAAACCGGTGCTCGCGATCGTCAACATCGGTGAGGATCAGCTCGACCGGGTCGACGAGATCATCGCGCCGGTCGTCGCCGAGCTCGGGAAGGTCGACCGCAACGACGACGGGTCCGAGGTCGGCAACGTGTTCGGGGCGAGCATCCAACTCGAGGCCGAGGCGGCTCAGCTCGATCCCGAGGATCGGGCCGAGATGCTCGACGCCCTGGGTCTCGGCGAGGGAGCCCTCCCGCGTTTCATCCAGTCGGCCTATCACGTGCTCGGACTTCGCACCTTCCTCACCACCGGCCCGCAGGAAACCCGGGCCTGGACGTTCCGGGTCGGGTCGACGGCGCCGGAGTGCGCCGGCAAGATCCACTCCGATCTCCAGCGTGGGTTCATCCGGTCCGAGACCATCCGCTGGGACGAACTCGTCGAAATCGGTTCCTGGCACAAGGCGAAGGAGATCGGCAAGATCCGGTCCGAAGGCAAGGACTACGTCGTGCAAGATGGCGACGTTGTCGACATTCGTTTCAACGTTTGAGGTCTGGTCATGGCCGGTGGGTCCTCGTCGAATGGAGTGTCGGAGTGTTGGCTCGTTCGTGACGGCCGAGTCCTGGCCTCCCTCGAGATCCCGGTCGGGCGCAAGAGCAAGGCCCGGGGACTGCTCGGGCGGGACGACTTCGACGGCGCCATCTTGTTGCGTGGTGTGCGTTCGGTGCACTCGATGGGCATGAAGTTCGATCTCGACATCGCACTCCTCGACGAGGACAACGTCGTGATCAAGACCCTCCGCCTGCATCGCAATCGGGTGTCGGCACCGATCCTGCGGGCCCGAGCGGTGCTCGAGGCGGCGGCCGGAGCCTTCGGGGACTGGGAACTCAAGATCGGCGACGAGCTCGAGATCCGGGAGTGAGCACTGCTCACTCGATCGGTCGGCTCGTGGTGGTCGGAACACCGATCGGCAATCTCGGCGATCTCTCGCCTCGGGCCGTCGAGGCTCTCACGTCGGCTTCGGTCATCGCCTGCGAGGACACCCGCCGGACGGGAGGGCTGTGCACGCACCTGGGTATCGATCGGCCACCGTTCCTCGTCGCCAACGAACACACCGAGCTGGCCCGTAGTGTCGACATCGTCGAGCGAATCCGTGCCGGCGAGACCGTGGCCGTGGTGTCCGATGCCGGAATGCCGGGGATCTCCGATCCCGGCGAGCGTCTGGTGCGTGCGGTTCTCGACGCCGGACTCGAGGTCGACATCGTGCCGGGACCGACGGCCATGACCACGGCGCTGGTTGCGAGCGGGCTCCCGACCGAGCGTTTCGTGTTCGAGGGCTTCCTGCCCCGCAAGGGACGGGAACGAGCCGAGCGCCTGGCCGACATCGGATCCGAGAGACGCACGGTCGTGTTGTACGAGTCGCCGCGGCGTGTCGTCGCCACCCTGGCCGACCTGGCTGCCGTTTGCGGTCCCGATCGGCGGGTGGCGGTTGCTCGGGAACTCACGAAGATGCATCAGGACATCGTCCGAGGGGACCTCGACGAGGTCGGTCGGCACTTCGACGAGGTCGGCACCCGGGGCGAGTTCGTGATCGTGCTCGACGGGGCACCATCGAACTCGACCGGCCATACCGATGAGCAGCTCCGTTCGCTGCTGCGGGCCGAACTGGCAGCCGGGGCCACGACCCGCGACGCCGTGGCCACCGTCGTGGCCACCACTCGGGCCCCCAAGCGACGGGTCTACGCGCTGGCCACCGCCCTGTGACCCCGGCCCTGTGACCCCGGCCCTGTGAACCTCGCGCTCCGACCCCAGCGCTCCGAGGCACGAACATCCCACGAACCGGGGGGTCTTGGTCGTTCCTCGGGCAACCGAGGGGCCAGCGTCTCCGGCGCCGTACGGAGCCCCCTCGGAACTCCGGGACCGAGACGGTGCCCCCGCGGTTGCCGGGTCAGGCTGCACGGTGGCGCCGAGCCAAGGGGAGGTTGCGGCAGTTCTGCGGTCGGATGCGGGGCTTTCGTCGTCGCCTCGACCGCCACTACGGTGATGCGATGACCGATCTCGCCAAACCGACCCAGCCGCGCCTCACCTCGTTCAAGAGCTTCGAGGAGTCGACCGCCGAGGACTGGGCCAAGATCGTGCCCCAGCTCGCGCATACGCAGGACCGGGTGGCCGACAACGTGATGCAGCTGTTGCGCAACCTCGAAGCCGACATCGGTGGGTTCCCGGTCACCCGGCTCGAACACAGCCTCCAGACGGCGACCCGGGCCGAGAAGGACGGACGTGACGAGGAATACGTCGTCTGCGCGCTGGTCCACGACATCGGCGACACCCTGGCCCCGTACAACCATCCCGACATCGCCGCGACCCTGGTCAAGGGGCGGGTGTCGGAGGCCAACCACTTCATGGTGGCCAAACACGGCATCTTCCAGGGCTACTACTTCTGGGACTACATCGGGATGGACGGCAATGCCCGAGAGGAGTTCCGGGATTCGCCGTACTTCGACTACACCGAGGAGTTCTGTGCCAAGTACGACCAGACGGCGTTCGACGCCGATTACGTGTCGGCGCCGCTCGAGCACTTCGAGCCGATGGTGCGCAGGATCTTCTCGGCGTGAGGGTCGTTCCGAGGTGAGGGTCGTTCCGAGGTGATCGTTCCGAGGTGAGGGTCGTTCCGAGGTGAGGGTCGTTCCGAGGTGAGGGAGCGGCTCGATGGACTCGATCGGGGCGTCGATCGCTCGCGATCCTCGGCCGCCGATGCCAGACTGGTGTGGTGAGTGCAGCGTCCACCCGAGTCGACAAGTGGCTGTGGTCGGTTCGCGCCTACAAGACCCGCACCCAGGCCGGCGATGCCTGTACCGGCGGCAAGGTGTTGGTCAACGGTGAGACCGCCAAGGCGGCGACCAAGATCACGGTTGGCGACGAGGTGACGGCTCGTCGCAGGGATCGCACCGTCGTTTATGGTGTCGTCGAGATCATCGAGAAGCGGGTGTCGGCGGCGCGGGCGGCCGAATGTCTCGACGACCGGTCACCGGCGCTGCCGCCACGCGATCCGGCCGAGGTCGGCCTGGCGGTGTTTGCCCACCGAGAGCGTGGCGCCGGTCGACCGACCAAACGGGACCGTCGCGAAATCGAACGGTTGCGGAGCAGGGAATGACCGATGGCCGGCCGACGTCCACCGGCCCGCACGGTGATCCTGCCCGACCCCGACGCCTGCAGCTGTCCGGCCACGCTCGAGTGGCTCTCGGTGCGGTGGGCCCGTCGGTGTCACAATGATCCCATGACGAACGAGGATCGGGGAGCGCCGGCCGGTTGGTACCCGACGCCGGACGGCAACCAGCGCTACTGGGACGGCTCGGACTGGACGGCGCACACCGCACCGGGCATCGGCAACGCACCACCAGGATCGCTCGGTGCCGCGGGCGCTCCTTCGTCCAGCCCGGCCACCGTGGGCCCGAACGGCACCACCGCCGATGAACGGACCATGGCGATGCTCGCCCACCTGCTCGGTTTGGTTGCGACGTTCCTCGGGCCGCTGATCATCTACCTGATCAAGAAGGACGAGTCGCGTTTCGTGCGTGATCAGGCGGCCGAGGCGCTCAATTTCGCCATCTCCGTCGCAATCTACTCCTTTGCCTACATCATCGTCTCGTTCATCTTGCTGTTCGTGATCGTCGGCATTTTCCTGTTCATCGCCTTGCCGTTCCTGGCCCTCGGGGTCATCGTCTTGCACATCGTCGCCGCCGTCGCCGCCAACCGGGGCGAGTACTACCGCTATCCGTTGACCATCCGATTCATCTCGTAGCCGGACTCGGCCGGTGGGCGAGCGCAGCCCCGACGATCACGCCGATCTCGTCGTGGGCGTCGAGGGCCCGAGACATCTGTTCCCAGCGACTGACGAATCCGTGGACCACGCCGTCGTACCGGGTGACGGTCACGGGAACCCCGGCCCGGGCCAGTCGAGCACCCCACGCCTCGCCCTCGTCGCGCAGGGGGTCGTATTCCGCCGTCTGGATCAGCGCCGGTGCGAGGCCACGCACGTCGTCGGCTCGCATGGGCACGGCATAGGGATTCTGGCGATGTTCGGCGGGCACGAACTGGTCCCAGAACCAGATCATGTCGGCCGTGTCGAGAAAGTACCCGGTGGCATTGTCGATCATCGAGGATCGGGCGAAGTCGGTGTCGATGCACGGATACACCAGCAACTGGAAGGCCAGGTCGAGCCCCTCGTCTCTCGCACGCAATGCGACGCCGGCGGCCAGATTGCCGCCGGCAGAGTCCCCGGCGACGGCGAGCCGGGTCGGATCGGCGCCGAAATCCGATGCGTGTTCGGCCAGCCAGGCCGTCGCTGCCCAGCAGTCGTCGTGCGGTGCGGGGAAGGGGTGTTCGGGTGCGAGCCGATAGTCGACCGATACGACGACGGCACCTGCCCTGGCCGCAAGGCGACGGGCCAGGCTGTCGTGCCCGTCGACATCGGAGAGCACCCAGCCGCCGCCGTGGAAGAACGCGATGACCCCGAGGTCAGGGTCGTCGGTTGGTGTGTAGACCCGGACGCCGAGGTCGCCGGCGGGTCCGGGCAGCATGTGGTCCTCGACCCGGTGCATTGCGTCGCCCGTCGGCTTGGGGGCTCGAGCGTAGTTGGCCCGCGCCTGCTCGGGGGTGCCGGCGCTCAGCGGTGGGACGTCGAGCGCGGCGAGGGCGTCGAGGACGGCGGCGACATCGGGAAGCAGCGGCATGGTGGCATCGTGTCACCTCACCACTGCCGGGTCGAGACCGCAATGGCCAGGCGGGCTGTGTGGCCGGGCGGGTGACGACGGTTGTCGAGACACGGCGACGCAGGAGCGAAGTCACCCGCCGTTCATCGCTGCGGCGAATCGTGGCCGACCGATGCGGATCGAGGTCCCGGGCGTCCAGTGAACGAGGGGATCGACCCCGGGTTCGGGAGCGAGCCCGGCCACGGCCATCAGTTCGTCGTCGAGATCGAGCACGGTGGCCCGGTACAACGGCCACGGATCGTGCTCGATCGGTGCGTAGACCAGTCGGTCGCGCCAGGTCGAGAAGAGTCCCCATCGGGCCGTCAGGAAGTGCTCCACCGCAGAGACTTCGTTCTGTTCGATGCGCTCGCCCACCCGGACGACCGACCGGTGGTGTGCCCCTTTCGGCCCCGGTCGCCGACGCCAGGATTCGTAGGTGATGCGCGTTCCGCTCCGTTCGATCGACATGTCGGCCCAGAAGTAGGGCAGCCCGTAGCTGAGGCGAGCCGTGAAGGTCGCGGTCGCGCCGCTGGCCTCGAGCGACGAGAACCAGACGCCGGGGGTGCCGTCGGGGCCAACGACGTAGGTGCGAACGTTGGTCTCTCGGAAGTGACCGACCCAGGGGAGCTGCCAACCGCCCGGGGAGCCAACCCGCATGTCGAACGGGACCAGGGCGACCCAGGTCCGACCGTCGAGGGTGTCGACGGTGAGTCCGTCGGGCAAGGTCGCCTGGACCCGGTCGGGTTCGATCTCGTAGTGGAAGAAGCTGAGGTCCTCCCACCACATGTGCATCACTTCGCGGCGGATCCGGTGCGGGCAGTGTGCTTCCAGCCGGCGGGGTGCTTCTGATGCACCGAGGTCTGATGCGCCGCGGCGGTCGAGCCCCCGATCGGCGATCGACGCGTGGTCCGCTCCGTTGGACAATTCGCTGGTCATGTGTCGAGGGTAGGGATCGCGGAGTCCCGGGGGTGGATCGGGTCGGCTTGCAGTCCTCGGGACCCGAGGCGAAGCTGTCGGCAACCAGCAGGGGAGCGTTCCATGACCGACACCGCCACGTCCATCACCCACCTCGACACCGGCACCGAAGACCTCTTGGCCCGCGTCGACGGCAACGTGGGTGTGATCACCTTCAATCGACCCGACCGCCGCAATGCCCTGTCCGATGGGATCTACGCCGGGTTCGCCGCCGCCCTGCCGGTCATGCGTGACGACCCCGCCGTACGGGTGGTCATGATCACCGGCAACGGTGGTGCCTTCTGCGCCGGGGGCGACGTGAAGGGCATGCACGAACGCAACAGCGGTGGCGCGTCCAGCCGACCGTCGGGTCTCGAGGACGCCATCGCCAATCTGCGCACTCGCCAGCGTGAGGTCTCGCTCACGATCCACGAGTTCCCGAAACCGGTCGTCGCCGCCTTGCCCGGAGCAGCCGCCGGAGCCGGGCTCTCGATCGCTCTGGCGGCCGATCTGCGCCTGGCCGCGGAACGAGCCGTGATCGTGACCGCATTCGCCAATGTCGGCGCCTCGGGCGACTTCGGTGGGAGCTGGTTCCTGACCCAGTTGGTCGGTCCGGCCAAGGCCAAGGAGCTCTACTTCACCTCACCCCGACTCAGCGCCGCCGAGGCCCGCGATCTCGGGCTGGTCAACGTCGTGCTTCCCGATGCCGACTTCGACGCTGCCGCGCTCGACTACTGCCGGTCGCTGGCCACCCGGGCCCCGATTGCCCAGCGATACATGAAGGAGAACATCAATCGGGCCCAGCATGTCGGGCTGGCCCCGGCGCTCGACGCCGAGGCCGCGGCGATGATTCGCTGCATGAGCACCGACGATCACCGCGAAGCGGCCGCTGCGTTCGTCGAGAAGCGCAACCCCGTCTTTGGCGGGAGCTGACGGGCCCCGTCTTTGGCGGGAGCTGACGGGCCCCGTCTTTCACGGGTCGCCCGACGCGGAGTCAGTGTTCGATCGTGACGGTGCGTTGGTTGACGTAGCCCTCGGTGTGGATCAGGGCCGGGTCGGCGCCGAGCCCGATCGCCGCCGCTTCGCAGTCGTCGACGAAGTCGGGATTCCCGGCAATGAAGATGCTCGTCTCGGTCAGCTCGTCGAACAGGTCGGCCAGGATGGTCGGGACCCGACCCGTTCGTGCGCCGTCGGGAACGACGTCACCGGTATAGGTGATGACGGCCCGGAAGTTCGGGTGGATCGACGACCACCAGGCGAAGAGGCCGGGATCGAGCACGTCATCGGGGGAACGGGCCGAGAACACGAGGGTCACCGGATGGGGGAACCCACGGCGCAGGGCTGCGTCGGTCAGGGCCAGGATCGGGGCGAGGCCCGACCCCGACGCCAGGCACACCACCGGTGTTTCGGTGTTGGGGTCTCCGACGAACGTGCCGTAGGCGCCGTCGAGCATGATCGAGTCCCCGGGGCGCACGTGGTCGTGCAGCCAGTTGCTGGTCTGCCCACCGTCGACGCGGGTCACGAGGAGAATGAGTTCGCCGTCGGGCCGGGGCGCGTTGGCGATCGAATAGCACCGTTTCGGAGCGCCGGGTTCGGCGCTGCCGAGCTGCACGTACTGCCCCGGCCAGTAGCGAAGGGGCTTGCCTCTCGGACGAACCCGCAATTCGACGATCGACGGAGTCCGTTCGATCCGATCGGTGACCACGTAGGCGACATCGGTCCGGGGCGGGAACAGGGTCGGCCGTGCGTCTTCGGTACCGAACTCGATCTCGACGACCGGCGAGATCGGCGTGGCCATGCACATCAAGCCGTAGCCCGCTTCGCGGTCGGCCAGCGACAGGGCCATGGTGAGCACCATGCCCTGATCGAATTCGCCGGCGAGCACCCTGGTCTTGCATTCGCCACAGGCCCCGGCCCGGCAGTTGTTGGGCAGCGCGTAGCCGGCGCGTTCGAGCGCACCGAGGATCGTGTCGCCGGGCTGGGCCTCGACGACGGCTCCCGATGGAGCGAGCTGGATCCGGGACGGAGAGGGTTGGGATGGCATGGCAGCTCCGGTTTGCGGGTGATGGTCAGGAGGAGTGTGGCGCGGTCGGAGACCGGAAGTTGACTCGTCAGAAGACCGGGATGATGTCTTCCAGATCGACGTCGGTGACCTCCTCGCCCGAGATACCGACCTCGGGAATGGCCGGGAACGGGATGTCGTACTGGTCGAGCACGCCCTTCAGGTTGAGGATGGCGCCCCGCCAGTTCTCCTTCTTGGTCTCGTAGTCGGGGATGTGGAACCCGGCCGACCGGGCGACGGCTTCGCCGGCCCGTTGATTGGCGATGAAATCCGAAGGGAGGTCCCAGAAGTCGGCGGGCGGCTCGAACAGGACCGCCGACAGGAACAGGTAGCCGGCTCGGATCTGCTTGGTGATGACGGCCCGGTTCTCGAGATCGAGTTTCGGGTAGTCGCGTTGCATGAGGGTCATGCAGATGGCCATGTGCCGACCCTCGTCGCGGCCGATGTTCTTGAACGCGGCCTGGAAGACGGGTTCGGAGGCCCCGGCGGCCATCTGGTGGAAGATCGTGGCCGCTGCGATCTCGCCCATCAGGAACGAGCTGAACAACACGGCGAGGTTGTAGCGGGGGACGGCCTGTTTGTAGCCCTCCCAGTAGCGGGCGCCGTTCCAGTAGAGCCACTTCGCGTTCTTCTGGAGCCGCTCGCCGAGTTCGGTCTTGGGTTCGTAGGTGATCGGGTCGGGCCAGTCGAGCAGCTTGGTGATGGCCAGGCCGCACATCTGCTCGTGGTTCTGTTCGTCTCGAGTGACCGAGAAGAAGCACCGGCGAACGGGATCCTCCTCGTGATCCTCGTAGGTCTTGATCAGCGCGGCGGCGAAGACAGGCGGAGCCGACGCGTCGAAGACGCTGAGCAACGTCCACCAGTAGGCCATGGCCTCGCGCTGTTCCCAGCTGTAGGCGTCGACATCGAACGAATCCCAGGGAAGGGCGGCGGGATCCCAGTTCTCGCGCTGGGCGGCGGCGTAGATCTCTTCCATCTTCTGCGTCTCGCGTCGCCAGGCGAGGGGGTAGATGTTGCCGGCGGCGATCGGCGGCGGGAATTCCATCTCGCCGGCCAGCTTCTGCTTGGTGGTGCTCATCGGTCGGTCCTTCGTTCCTGGGGTGGGCTCATCCGGTTGGGTCAACTGAATAGTCATTAAGGCCCTAATCATCTGCTGGCGACCAGGGACTTTGGTCCTGTACCGTGAACGGCATGCCCGTGAGCGACCCGTCCGCGGAAGATCCTGCCCTCGGCCACGTACACGAAGACGTGACCGCCGGGTGCAGCGAGGCCGTCGAGCAGGCGGTCGGTGAGACCGTTGGCGACGGTGCCGATCGAACGGTCGCCGTGCCGATGCCGCCCCCTCCGGGGGGACGGGCCAACGGATCGGTGCTGATGGCGGCCATGGTCGGGCTGTCCGAAGCCTTGGGATTCGACAAGCCGCAGACGGTGATCGAGGTGAGCGCGGCGTCGGGAGAGGGCCTCGACCTCGACTTCGGCGACCTCCCCCCACTCGACTGACGGCCACCACCCCTGGCGTGTCCGCCCGGTGACGGGACCGGTGCGATACTGCGCCCGTGATCCGATCCGACGAGAGAGCCCTGATCCTCGATGCGGCCGATCGTGCCAACCGGTACCTGACCGGGTCCGCTGATCGGGCCGTCGGTCCATCGGCCGCGGCCATGGCAGCACTGGATCGGTTCGACGAGCCGCTGCCCGACGAACCGGGTGACCCGGCGGCGACGCTCGACCTGCTCGACCGAATCGGTTCCCCGGCGACGATGCGCAGCAACGGGCCTCGCTACTTCGGCTTCGTCACCGGCGGGGCGTTGCCGGCGCCGCTGGCCGCCGCGGTGTTGGCGACGGCCTGGGACCAGAACGCCGCACTGCCGGTCATGTCACCCGTCGCTTCGGCGCTCGATCGGGTGGCGGCGCGTTGGCTCGTCGAGCTGCTGGGGCTCCCGTCGACGGCAACCGCCGGTTTCTGTGGCGGTGCCTCGGTGGCCAACCTCACCTGCCTGGTCGCCGCCCGAGACGCCGTGCTGGCTCGTCATGGCTGGAACGTGCCCGACGAGGGACTGATCGGCTCCCCGCCGATCACGGTCATCGCCGGTGCCGAGGCGCACGCTTCCATGATCAAGGCCGTTGCCGTTGCCGGACTCGGCCGCCGGCGGGTGGTCACCGTTCCCACCGATCGGCAGGGTCGGATCCGTCCCGATCTGGTCCCTGACCCCGACGGACCGACGATCGTGTTGCTCCAGGCCGGCAATGTGAACACCGGCGCCAGTGATCCGTTCGGGAGCGTGCCCGAGTGGCGAGCACGCGGGGCCTGGGTGCATGTCGACGGCGCGTTCGGTTCGTGGGCCGCGGCGACCCCGGACCGGGCCGGTCAGGTGGCGGGGATCGAAATGGCCGATTCATGGGCCACCGATGCCCACAAGTGGCTCAATGTGCCCTACGACGCCGGTGTCGCCATCGTGGCCGAGGGCAACGATCTGGCTCGATCCATGCGGGCCGACGCGGCCTACCTGGTCGACGATTCCGGTGGGGCGGGTTCGGGTCGGGTGCCGATGCACCTCGGTCTGCAGATGTCACAGCAGGCACGCGGAATCGTGGTGTGGGCAGCGCTCCACTCGTTGGGGCGGCGGGGTGTTGCCGATCTGGTCGAGCGATCGTGCGTTCTCGCCCGACGATTCGCCACGCGACTCGTCGCGGCAGGTGCCGTGGTCCCGCACGATGTGGTGCTGAACCAGGTCTTGGTCTCCTTCGGCGATGACCGGACGACCGACGCCGTGATCGGAGCCATCGCGGCCGACCGGACCCTCTGGGCCGGCGGGACCACCTGGCAGGGTCGGCACTACCTCCGCATCAGCGTCAGTGGGTGGGAGACCACCGAGGCCGATGTCGATGCCGCCGTCGACGCCATACTCCGCTGTTGGGACACACAGGGCGGTTCGGACACACAGGGCGGTTCGGACACACAGGGCGGTTCGGACACACAGCTCCGAGGATCGGGCCGGGCGCCCGGGTCGTGAGGACGAAGCCCTCATCAGGGTGTCGGTCACGGCAGGAGTCTGTCGTCGGAGGTGTCTGTCGTCGGAGGTGTCTGTCACAGGGCGTGGTCATGATCGGGGCATGGTCATCGCCCTCTCGTCCGACAGCTCGATCCTGAGTTTGGCCCTGGTGGTCCTGATTGCGGCCGGAGCCGGCCTGGCCGCCGGAATGCTGCTCGACCGGCGGCGACGTGCGGCGATGGCCGTCGATCTCGACGACGAACGGCGCCGGATCCTGTCGGCCGCGGTTGCGGCCATGCGTCAGGAGCGGGCCGATGCCGCCCAGGCGGCCCTCGACACGGCCATCGCGGTCGCCTCGTCGAAGCTCGGCGACCAGTTGCAGGCAGGCAAACACGTGATCGATCGCGATCGTGAGTCGGTCGCGCACCAGGTGGCAGTGGTCAACGACGAGCTCCGGCGAGTCGGGGACCTGGTGACCGCGCTCCAGCAGGAGCGGGCGCAGCAGTTCGGCCAGCTCACGAGCGGCCTCGAATCGGCGATCGCCGTCACCAGTGCTCTGGCCGACACCACCGATTCCCTGCGCCATGCGTTGGCCTCGCCCAAGTCACGCGGCCAATGGGGCGAGCGCATGGCGGCCGATGTCCTGACTGCCGCCGGTTTCGTCGAAGGGGTCAACTTCGCCCGAGAACGGCGGGTCGCCGGTGGCACCCTGCCCGACTACACCTTCTTCCTGCCCAAGGGCCATCTGGTCCACATGGACGTGAAGTTCCCGATCGACAACTACCTCCGGGCGATCGAGGCCGCCGACCCGGTCGATGCCGACCGTCACGCCCGTCGGTTCGGCGTCGACGTGCGCAACCGGGTGCGGGAACTGGTCGAGCGGGGCTATGTCGATCCGGCCACCACGGTCGACTACCTGCTGCTGTTCATCCCCAACGAGAGCGTCTACGGGTTCCTACACGAGAACGACCCCGAACTCATCGATCTCGCGCTCGGCCACAGAAGGTCGTGCTGTGCAGCCCGACCTCGTTGTTCGCCGTGCTGGCCGTCATCCGGCAGGCGGTCGACGACGTTCCTCGTCGAGCGGCGGGGCGACGAGATCCTGGCCGCGATCGGCGGCGTTCGCGATCAGTGGCAGAAGTTCGGTGAATCGGTCGACAAGGCCCATCGCGGGCTGGCCTCGGCCCAGGTCGCGCTCGACGAGTTGCGCGGGCCGAGGTCCCGGCAGTTCGAGCGCCAACTCGACCGGCTCGAGGCCGTCCGCGATCGGCGCTTGCTCGACCTCGCCGGCGATGGCCTCGGCGAGGAACGCGACGCCCACCTTCCGCCGATGCCTGGTCCTTCGAGGCCACGCCCAACAGCCGGTAGCCTGGGAAGCCATGACTATCCCAGTTCTCGTCGCCGTTGCCTGGCCCTATGCGTCGGGTTCGCGCCACCTCGGTCATCTGGCCGGTGCCTATCTGCCCGCCGACTTCTATGCCCGCCATCAACGGCTGCGAGGCGACGAAGTGCTGATGGTCTCGGGGTCCGACGTGCACGGCACACCCATCACGGTGCGGGCCGATGCCGAGGGCGTGTCGCCGCAGGACATCGTCGATCGATTCCACGGTGAGTTCCTGTCGCCAGTGGGACGCAGCTGGGGATCTCCTGGGATCTCTACACGACCACGGGCACGCCGAACCACGCCGAGGTCACCCAGGACATGTTCCTGCGCCAGCTCGAGAACGGTCACATCGACAAGCGGGTCTCCGAGCAGTTCTTCGATCCGCAGGTCGAACGCTTCCTGCCCGACCGCTATCGTCGAGGGCACGTGTCCACATTGTGGATACGCCGACGCCCGGGGTGATCAGTGCGACAACTGCGGCAAGACCTACGACGCCACCGAGCTGATCGATCCCCGGTCGAAGATCACCGGGTGCCACGCCCGAACTCCGCGCCACCGAGCACTTCCACTACCGCTACTCCGACTTCAACGACGCAGCTCCGAGACGTGGCTGCTCACCGTCGGGGTTGGCGACCGCACGTGCTGAACTTCGCCCTCGGTTGGACCGAGGAGGGACTCCAGGATCGGGCGATCACCCGAGACCTCGACTGGGGGATCGAACTCCCGGTCGACGACCTCGGTCCCGGGCAAGCGGATCTATGTCTGGTACGACGCCGTGATCGGCTATCTGTCGGCCTCGAAGGAGTGGGCAGCAGCTCGAGGGCGACCCCGACCGGTGGCGGCACTGGTGGCACAACGACGAAGCCCGCCACGTCTACTTCATCGGCAAGGACAACATCCCCTTCCACTGCCTGTTCTGGCCGGCCCAGCTCATGGGCTACGGCGACCTGCACCTGCCCGACCAGGTGCCCGCCAACCAGTACGTCACGTTCAAGGGGGGCAAGGCTTCGGCCAGTCGCGGGATCGGCCTGACGATCGACCAGGGACTCGAGCTCTTCGAACCTGATGCCCTTCGATTCGCCCTGGCTGCGGCGTTGCCCGAACAAGCCGACACCGAGATCTCGGTCGAGGAGATCGGTCGACGGATCAACGAGGAACTGGTGGCAACCTACGGGAACCTCGTCAACCGCGTGTTGTCGATGGTCCACAAGAACGGCAACGGCACGGTTCCCCAACCGGGCCCGTTCGACGCCGACGATCAGGCGCTGCTCGACACCATCGATGCCGCGCTGGTCACCGCTGCCGGGCATTTCGATGCCATCGAGCTCCGGGCTGCGTTGCGCGACGCCATGGGGGCGGCCCAGGCTGTCAATGCCTATCTGAATGCCCACGAGCCCTGGAAGACGGTCAAGGTCGATCCCGAGCGAGGACTCACACAGCTGTTCGTTGCCCTCGCGGCCATCAACGGGGTTCGGGTGGCGTTCGCGCCATTCCTCCCGTTCACGGCGGCTCGCCTCGACGAGATCCTGGGGGTTCCCGACGGCTGGGAACGGGTCGAGCTCGTGCCGGGAACACCGATCGCTCGGCCCGAACCGCTCTTCGCCAAGATCGACCTCGACGAGCTCGCGGCTCGAAACGAGGTTGCTTCGCCTTGACCGAGCCCATCGCTCCGACGGAGCAGTGGTTCGACAACCACTGTCATCTCACGACTTCGAAACGACCGCCGGCCGACGTGATCGCCGAGGCCGCTGCCGGCGGCGTCACACGGCTGCTGACGGTGGGCTGCACGGTCGAGGACTCGCGCCAGGCCATCGCCATCGCCATGGTCAACGATGGCGTTTTCGCGACGGCGGGGGTCCATCCCCACGACGCCACCGACACCATCGACGGTCTCGAAGCACTGCTGGCCGATCCGGGCACCCGACACAAGGTGGTGGCGGTCGGGGAGTGCGGCCTCGACTATCACTACGACCACTCGCCTCGAGACGTCCAACGAGCGGTCTTCGCCCAACAGATCGGCTTGGCCCACCGACTCGATCTGGCCCTGGTCATCCACTCGCGCGAGGCGTGGGACGACACGTTCGACATCCTCGACAGCGAAGGGGTACCACCCCGGACCGTGTTCCATTGCTTCACCGGCGGCCCGGCCGAGGCCGAGCGGGCGCTCGAGCGGCACGCCTTCGTCTCGTTCAGCGGCATCGTCACCTTCCCGAGTGCCGGCGATCTTCGAGACGCAGCGCGCATCACCCCGCTCTCGTCGATCCTGGTCGAGACCGATTCGCCGTTCCTGACGCCGGTGCCCCACCGAGGGCAACCCAATCGGCCGGCCCTGGTCGCCCTGGTCGGCAAGGAACTTGCCAATGTGAAAGAAATCTCCACCGCCGAGATGGCCCGCCTCACCTGGGAAAACGGCGCCAGACTCTACGGAGTGTGACCGAACGGACACCGTAAGGTGTTGCGGTTTCATGACAGTCGTTCTAGGTTGCGACTCCGTGCGAGGCAGACCCACTGCTCCCGCGCCTCCCTCCTCCGTCGGCCGACGACCCTCATCGTCGGTGAGCCCCATGGGCCTGGTGTTGTGTGGGCTGGCGACCCTCGTGGCGATTCCGGTCCTGTGGTTTGGATCAGGATCGTCGATCGCCGTCGACGCGTCGAACGCCTCGTCTGCTCTGGCAGTCGACGGCTCCGGCAGCGGTGGCCAGTCCGATGTGACCCCATCGACCGCTTCGGCGGGGTCCCTGCTCGACGAGGTCGACGGAACCGGTCTGTTCGAAGGCGGTGCCGATGCATCCTCGATCGACGAACACCAGGACGACGGAATCCGTGACGACGCCAACCGTGACGACGAGACGGTGGCGGTGACCAGCAGCTCCGTCGGCACGGCACCGCTCGCCTGGACCGGACCGATGCCCTCGCGCTCGACCGCCGGAGATCTCGCCTCACCGACCACGAGGTCCGGTGCGGAGGCCGCCGCACGGGCGCAGGAATCGTCCACGCCGGCGGTGTCGGCCGCCTCGACGTCCGACTCCGAGCCAACCGACCGATCGAGCGGCACACCATCGACTGGGGCTCCCACGACGGCTGCTCCCACCACGGCTGCTCCCACCACGGCTGCTCCCACGACGGCTGCTCCCACCACGGCTGCTCCCACCACGGCTGCTCCGACCACCGCAGCTCCGACCACGGTGGCCACGGCCGATGATGATGCAGCGGTGCCGACGGCCGCACAATGGGAAGCCCTACGCCAGTGCGAGTCGTTCGGGAACTACAGCATCATCAGCGGCAACGGGCTCTATCACGGTGCCTACCAGTTCGGCCAGGCGACGTGGAACTCCACGGCACGGTCTGCCGGGCGAACCGATCTGGTCGATCTTCCTCCCAGTCAGGCCGCTCCCCACGAACAGGATGCGCTGGCGCTGCATCTCTGGACGCTGCGAGGTTGGGCCCCTTGGCCCCATTGCGGTCGAGAGGTCGGCTGACCGACCACGATGGCCCATCTCACCCGGACCCGAATCCGGGAACTCCTCGAGCAGCACGGCCTGTCGCCGAGTCGTGCCCTCGGTCAGAACTTCCTGTGCGATGCCGCGATGGTCGACAAGATCGTTCGGCTGGCCGGAGTCCGATCGGGTGACCGAGTCGTCGAGATCGGGCCCGGTCTGGGCTCGCTGACGCTCGGCTTGGCCGGAGCCGGGGCCGAGGTGCTGGCCATCGAGATCGATCGTTTCCTCGTTCCGGTGTTGAGCGAGGTCGTGGCCGGCCTCCCGGTGACGATTCGTCAGGCCGACGCGATGACCCTCGACTGGGATGCGGAACTCGGTGCCGAGGAGTGGTCCGTCGTCGCCAACCTTCCCTACAACGTGGCGACACCGTTGATCCTCGATCTCCTGGTGGCCCAGCCCCAGCTGCGTCGTTGGGTGGTGATGGTCCAACGCGAGGTCGGGGAGCGTCTCGCCGCTCGGCCCGGAGACAAGGGCTGCGGCATCCCGTCGGCCATCGTTGCCTACTGGGGTACGGCGTCGGTCGTGGGCCATGTCCCGCCGCAGCTGTTCCTGCCCCAACCCAGGGTCGAGTCGGTGTTGGTCCGGATCGACCGTGCATCGGCCCCGACCGTCGACGTCGACTTCGACCGGTACTCCATGCTCGTGCGGACCGGGTTCGGTCAGCGTCGCAAGATGCTGCGGCGGAGCCTCGCCGGCGTCCTCGATGCCGACCGTATCGCCGAGGCGGGAATCGAACCGACCGCCCGCCCCGAGGAGCTCACGCTCGATCAGTGGGCGGCGCTCGCCCGACTCTGATCTCGCCCGGCGTCGGTCCGGTCACCTGCAGCGGCTCGCCTGCGGAGGGCTCGCCAGTAGGGTGACGGCCGTGAGCACACCCCCTCGGACACCACCGGTGGCCATCACGGCCCCGGCAAAGTTGACGCTGTCGTTGCGGGTCACCGGTGTTCGCCCCGACGGGCTCCACCTGATCGACGCCGAGATGGTCACCCTCGATTTCGGCGACGAACTCGTCATCACCGAGGGTGGATCCGGGATCGAACTGGTCGGCGCCGGCGCCGACGTTCCCGTCGGCGAGGACAACCTCGTGACCCAGGCCCTCCGATTGGCCTCCCGGACCGCACACGTCCGCATCGTCAAGAACATCCCGTCGCAAGCCGGACTCGGGGGAGGGTCCGCCGATGCCGCTGCGGTGTTGCGATGGGCCGGATTCGATGACGTGGTGGCGGCGGCCCGGGTGGGGGCCGACGTCGCCTTCTGTCTCGTCGGTGGTCGGGCCCGGGTCCGTGGGATCGGCGAGATCGTCGAGCCGTTGCCGTTCGTGGCCCGCACGATCACCCTGATCACACCACCGATCGCCTGCTCGACCCCGGCGGTCTATCGAGCCTGGGACGAGCTGGGTGGGCCGAGCAACCCCGAGTCGGTCAACGATCTCGAACCGGCCGCGCTCGCGGTGGCACCGGAACTGGCCCGGTGGCGAGACGAGTTCGCCGAGCAGACCGGCCGACGCCCGATCCTTGCCGGGAGCGGATCCAGTTGGTTCGTCGAGGGCTCCCATCCGGGTCCCGGCCGGAGAATCGCCAAGACCACCCCGTCGGGGTGGTCTTGAATCGTTCTCGACCGGATGGCCCAGAAGGCGAGCCGGCGATCGGTCTGGGTGATGGTTACTTCTTGTTGCGGCGCTGAACGCGGGTGCGCTTCAAAAGCTTGCGGTGCTTCTTCTTGCGCATGCGCTTGCGGCGTTTCTTGATGAGCGATCCCATGAGGTGCCCGATGCTAGCGGCGACCTGCGGGTTCCCAACTCGTGGGCCGACGTTCCCGTTCCCGATAGCGTGACCCCCGGTGCCATTGCGCCGTTCCCGGGTAGTTCAACTGGTAGAACACTGGACTTTGAATCCAGCCGTTGCAGGTTCGAATCCTGCCCCGGGAGCTGTGTCCCGTCGGGTCATCGCCGTCGTCGGCTCCGCCCGTCGGGGCAGGGGATGCGGTAGACAGGGGGGATGATGAGTGACCGTGGTTTGGCGGGGTTGATCATTGCGACGGCGACCGGGGTCGACATGCGGTCGGAGCGACCGAAGTCGATCCACGTGCTCTGTGGTCGTCCGATGATGGCCTACGTGCTCGAGGCCCTGGGGTCGGTCGGGGTCGAATCCGGCGTCGTCGTCACCGGAGCCGGGGGCGACCGGGTCTCGAAACGGATGCACGAGGAATCGACGCCGTTCCCCGTTTCGTTCGTCGAGCAGCGCCACGACCGTGGCAGCGCCGACGCCGCGCTGGTCGGACTCAGCGGTTTCGATGACTTTCTCGATGACAGTGACCTGCTCATCGTTCCGGCCGATCTTCCCCTCATCGATCCGGCCGACCTGGCAACGCTGATCGACACCCACCGTGAAAGCGGCGCGGCCTGCACGGCGTTGACGGTTCCCGCCGGTCCGGCCGATGAGCTCGTCGTCCAGCGCGATCGGCACGGTCGGGCCGTCGGACTCTCGGCATCGGCCGATCTGCTGCCGGCCGTTCCGGGAGCCGACCGCCTGGCCGGACACGAGGCGGTCGTCGGCGTGTACTGCGTTTCTCAGGGACTCCTCGCCCCCGCCGTGCGGCGCACGCCGCTGGTCGGGCCCCACGGTCGGCAGAACCTGCACGAGGTCCTGGCCGTCCTGGCCGAGAGCGGGCACCCGGTGTCGACCGCACTCGTCGACCGGCGACCCGGCCTGTCGCCGGTCGACTCGCGACGTGAACTGGCCGAAGCCGAGGCCGCCCTGCGGCGGCGCACCAACCTCGCCTGGCTCGATCGCGGTGTGACGATGATCGATCCCGACCGGACCTACATCGATGCCACCGTCACACTCGGCGTCGACGTCACCCTGTTCCCCGGCACGATCCTGCAGGGCGAGACCGTCATCGGTGACGGATGCGAGATCGGGCCCGACACCCGCCTCGATCGGTGCCGGGTCGGGCGACATTCGGTCATCGAGAAGACGATGGCTCGGCTGGCGATCATCGGTGAGTCCTGTCGAGTCGGCCCGTTCGCCGTGGTAGAGCCGGGATCCGAGTTGGTTGATGGCACCGTGACCGGGCCGTTCTATGCTGCGAAGGCGGATGACTGAGGGCAGAGTCCTTCGGCGTGTCTGCGCCGGCTGATCGACCCCCACGACGATCGACCGCCGCCCTCAACCACCTCCCGATGCGATCCGACCGGAGCCCTCATCATGGAAGCAGTCACGACCAAGACCCTTCACTTGTTCGCCGGGCGGCACAACGCCGAGTTGGCCGATGCCGTCGCATCGTTTCTCGGGATCTCGGTCACCCAGGCCCACCTGAGCCAGTTCGCCAACACCGAGACCCACTGTCGGTTCTCGGAGTCGGTTCGAGGCTCCGACGTCTTCATCATGCAGAGCCACGGCGCACTCGAGGCGCAGTCGATCAACGACGCCATCTTCGAACACCTCATCATGGTCGACGCCGCCCGTCGAGCCTCGGCCAAGCGCATCACGGCGGTGATGCCCTTCTACGGATACGCCCGACAGGACCGCAAGTCCGAAGGGCGGGAACCGATCACGGCTCGGCTCATCGCCGATCTGTTCGCGGCGGCCGGTGCGTCGCGCCTGGTCTCGATCGATCTGCACAGCGGCCAGATCCAGGGGTTCTTCAACGGCCCGGTCGACCATCTCACGGCGATGCCCGTGCTGGTCGACCACCTGCGGTCCTATGGCGACGATCTGGTCGTGGTCTCGCCCGATGCCGGGCGGGTGAAGGTGGCGGAGCGCTACGCCCAACAGCTGCATGCCGACCTGGCCATCGTGCACAAACGCCGGCTCAAGGGGTTGAAGAACGCCGTCGAGGCCAAGGACATCGTCGGTGAGGTGGAAGGTCGGGACTGTGTCCTGATCGACGACATGATCGACACGGCCGGCACGATCTGTTCCGCCGCCGAACTCCTCACCGAGCGCGGGCGCGCAGCGTCACCGCCGCTGCCACCCACGGCGTGTTCTCGGGGCCGGCGATCGACCGTCTGAAGAACTCCGTCCTCGATCGGGTGGTGGTGACCGACACGCTGCCGATGCCACCCGAGAAGCAATTCGACAAGCTCGAGATCCTCTCGGTGGCGCCCTTGCTGGGCGACGCCATCCGAGCGGTGTTCGAAGACACGTCGGTGAGTCGGATCTTCGACGGCCAGAACCAGAACTAGGACCGGCGGCCGGACTCGCCGCAGGCCTGGCGGGTGGGGGGCCGCTCGGGCCCCGCTAGGATCCCGTGCTTGTCCTTCGCCCGCTCGCGGGTTCCGTGTTCCACATCCGAGGATCGATCATGACGACTGTCGTCGCCGGCACAACTGGCCGAGAAATGGGCACCGGGCCCTCCCGCCGTATCCGCAGCGAGGGCAACCTGCCCGGCGTCGTCTACGGCCTGGGCCAGGACCCGATCACCGTGGTGGTCGACTATGCCGCACTGCGTGAAGCGGTGAAGGGGCCGGCCGGCCTCAACACCGTGTTCACGATGGACATCGACGGCACCGAGTCCCAGGTGCTGGTCAAGGAAATCCAGCGCGATGCGGTCAAGCGCACGGTCGTCCATGCCGACTTCCTCCGCGTCGACGACAGCGTGCCGGTCAAGGTCACCCTGCCGATCCACCTCGTTGGCAAGGCCACGAAGATCCTCGACACCGGTGGCATCGTCGAGCAGAAGATGTTCCAGATGCGAGTCCAGGTCCTGCCCGACCGGATCCCTGCTTCGATCGAGGTCGACGTGTCGAAGCTGACGCCCGACGCCCGTATCTCGGTCGGCGACATCCCCTCCCCGAGGGTTGTCGTCCGCTGATGCCGGACAACATCACGGTCGCCGCACCCGTGGTGACCCGCGCCGCCAAGCTGGGCCTCGAGGAAGACGAAGAGGCTCGAGGACGAGGAAGGTGGCGGCGAGGCCGAAGGGGCCGAGGCCTCCGACGAGACCGCTGCGGACGAGTAGCCGGTCCGCTGTCGTTCATGGCCCGACTCAAGCGACAAGACGGCGAGCCGCCCCGGCGGGGTACGCCGTCCGACCTGCTCGTCGTGGGTCTCGGGAATCCGGGGGCCGAGTTCGACGGCACCCGTCACAACATCGGCGCCGAGGTCGCTGCCGTCCTCGCGGCTCGTCATGGCGCCACGTTGTCCAAGTCGAAGGAGCGGGCGCTCAGCGCCGAGGTCCTCATCGGTGGCAAGCGTGTGGCCATCGCCTTTCCCCAGACCTACATGAATCGATCCGGTGAATCCGTGCGGATGCTGGCTCGCCGCTACGGCATCGACGACGGCGCTGCCCTGCTGGTCGTCCACGACGAACTCGACCTCGAGGTCGGCCGGCTGAAGTTGAAACAGGGTGGCGGGCTGGCCGGCCACAACGGACTGCGGTCGATCACCCAGCACGTCGGGACCACCGACTTCGTGCGCCTCAGGGTCGGGGTCGGCAAGCCTCCGGCGTCGCAACTCGGGCGAGACTGGGTGCTGCGTCGCCCGTCGAAGACCGAGCGCGTCGAACTCGACGTGGCGGTCGAACGGGCCGCCGACGCGATCGAGTCGTTCCTGGCCGATGGCCTCGATGCCACCATGAACACGCTGAACCGAAAGCCAACCGACTCCTCGCCGTGATCGTCGGGGATCGGCCGACCCGTACGAACCGACCCGACCACCCACCGCATCGAGGCTGGGTCCCCGCCATCGTGACCGGCCGCCGAGCGATGAGCCCCGACCGGCTGACCAGGTGGCAGACTGGTCGGGTGTCTGGGACTGAGTCGAAGCCGCTGACGTGGCGCTGAAGCGAACGCTGGCGCTGATGTTCTCGGCCCTCGCCATCGTCGGAGCCGTCCTGATCCGAAACGCCATCGACAACGGCGGGTCCATCGGTCTCGGAGGCCGGGACACCCCGATCGTGTGCGACTCGGCGATCGCCCGGCAATGCCGGGCCGCCCTCGGCGATCGAACCCTCACCATCGAGGATCCGGGCGCCACCTTCGACCGACTGGTTGCCGAACGGACCCCCGACCCGATCGTCTGGATCGTTGGTCGGCAATGGCCCGAGATGCTCACCGCCGAGCGCAACCGAACGAACCGGCCGGCACTCGGGGCCACCACCCCGACACCGGTTGCCAACACCAGACTCGGTCTGCTCGGCCGAATCGACGACTGCGAACCATTGAGCTGGGAATGCGTCGCCTCGTCGGGTCGGGGAACCGACATCGGGCTCGACTCGCTCGATCAGACCTCGGGGCTCGCGTCGTACAGCCAGGTCGTTGCGGCCTACCTCGGGCGCCAGGACTTCGCCAGCAACGACTTCTCCGACCAGGGATTCCGGACTTGGCGCACCGAGCTGAGTTCCCACGTCGACTTCGTCGCCGGGACCCAGTCGGTCCTCGACCTCTTCCTCACGAGGCCGGGGATGTACGACTCCGTGGCGGCCCTCGAGGCCGATGCCATCGACCTCGGGCGTGACGAGCAACTGGTCGTTCCCGACACCGGACCGTCGATCGATGTGGTCGCCATCGGCCTCGCCGGTGCCGATGTTCCCGGGCTGGACGACCTGGTCGACCAGTTGACCGGCAGCGGATGGCGACGGGGTTCGGGCCCGCCGGTCGAGGGTCCTTCGCCCGGCGTGCTGACCGCTCTGCGGGCCGGATCATGAGGGAACGATCCCCCTCACCGCACCGTTGGGACCGTCGAACGGGGCGCGACATGATGAACGACAGTTCGAACTGGGAGAGACGAGTGAGGCGAGGAACCGAGGTCAACCGTTCACGAGTGATGGGTCGAACCGTGGGGGCGACGCTCCTGGCCTTCGGTCTCGTCGCGGCAGCGTGTTCGTCGGGCGGGGGCAACGCCGAAGGACCCGGAGACTGTGTGGCGGTGTACACCGCGGTGTCGTCCGAGAAGATCCGGCTCATGAGCGATCTCGCTGCCGAGTTCAACGACTCCGACGCCGAGGTGGCCGACGGGACCTGCATCTACGTCGAGGTCCAATCCAAGGCCTCGGGTCTCGGCGCAACACTCCTGGCCGAGGGATGGGACGAGCTCGCCGACGGTCCTCGGCCGGTGATCTGGTCGCCGGCGTCGAGCGCCTGGGGCTCGGTGGTCAACCAACGCCGGGCCGACGCCGGGCTGCCGCCCATCGTCGGCGAGGGCTCGCCGTTCATGGTCACGCCGCTCGTGATCGCCATGCCCGAGCCGATGGCGGCAGCGCTCGGCTGGCCCGACGAACCCATCGGTTGGTCGGACATCCTGGCCCTCGCCACCGGTGAACAGGGCTGGGCTGCGTTCGGGCATCCCGAATGGGGCGACTTCCGGTTGGGCAAGACCAACCCGAACTTCTCGACCAGTGGTCTGTCGGCCCTGATCGCCCAGACCTACGCGGCAGCGGGCAAGACCGAGAACCTGAACACCGAAGATCTGGCCCGCCCGGCCGTCGTCGATTTCGGCGCGGGCGTCGAGTCGGCGGTGGTCCACTACGGCGACACCACGCTCACCTTCATGAACAACTGGTACAAGGCCGACCAGCGCGGCGCCGCCCTGGGCTACGTGGCGGCGGCAGCGGTCGAGGAGAAGTCCGTCATCGACTACAACTCGGGCAACCCGGACGGTCGACTCGACCCCGGCGAGGAACCCCGTCCGCCCAAGGTGAAACTCGTTGCCATCTATCCCGAGGAAGGCACGCTCTATTCCGACAACCCGCTGTTCGTCGTCGACGACGAGTGGGTCGACGACCGCCAGCGCGAAGGCGCGGCCGCCTTCATCGATTTCGTGCAACTCGAGGACAACCAACGCAAGGTGCTCGAGTTCGGATTCCGGCCCGGGAACCCCGGGTGGCCCTGGCCTCACCCATCTCCCCCGACTTCGGTGTCGACCCCGATCAGCCCCGCGATCTGCTCGAGGTACCCGAGCCCGAGGTCATGACCGCGCTGCTCGACCTGTGGCGCACCCAACGCAAGGGGGCGCGGGTGACGCTGTTGCTCGATGTCTCCGGGTCGATGGGCGACGACGGCGGCGACGGGCAGACCAAGCTCGAGCTGGCAACGTCGGCCATCCGATCTGCCCTCGACGACTTCTCGCCGAACGATCAGGTGTCGTTGGTCACGTTCACGACCGACGACACCGGGACGCAGACCATCATCAACGAGATCGTTCCCTACGGTCCGTTCGACGACAACCGAGCCGCGATCGAGCGGAGCCTCGGTTCGATCTTCCCGCAGTCCGGTACGCCGCTGTTCGAGGCGATCGACACCGTCTACGCCGACGCCGTCACCGGATACGACCCCACGCTGATCAACGCCATCGTGGTGCTCTCCGACGGCGCCAACTCCGACGAGAATCCATCCGACGACCAGGCCCAGTTCGATCGGCTCCTGGCCAACCTGTCACGAGGCAGCGAGGGGCAGGGGAGCAAGCCGGTGCGGGTCTTCCCGATCGCCTACGGCGCCGGTGCCAGTCTCGACGTGCTCGGGGCGATCGCCGAGGCGGCGTCGTCGGCGGTGTACGACGCCAGCGACCCTCGCTCGATCGACAAGGTCTTCGCCGAAGTGATCTCGAACTTCTGATGCGGACGTGAGGAGCCAGCCATGAGCCTGCGCGACCGTTTCTTCACCAAGCCGGTGGCCGAGGCCATCATGAGCCCAACCGGCATCGTGCTGGCGGGGGTCGGAACGGCAGGCGGCATCCTGGTCGGGCTGGGCCTGGCGGCTCCGCTGATCGGGCTCGGGGCTTGGGCGACCCGGGTGGGCCTGGCCATTCCCCGCGGCCCGGTCAAGGAGCGCATCGATCGTCGGAGCGTCTCGGGGCCGTGGCAGCTCTTCGTCGACGAAGCGCTGGCGGCCCAGAAGCGGTTCCGCACGGCGATCGAACGGACTCGTCCCGGCCCGGTCCGCGACCGGCTCGATGGCATGGCCGACCGGATCGACCGGTTCGTCCACCACTCCTATCGTGTGGCCCAGAGCGGACAGCAGCTCAGTGAGGCCCGGGCACTGGTCGACGTCGACCGGATCGTGGCCGACCTGGCCTCGCTGCAGGGTGGCCGCACGCTGACCCCCGGCTCCACCAGCGCCCAGGCCGCGGCGGCGCTCCAGGCCCAGCTCGACAGTGCACGAAGACTCGACGAGACCATCGCAACGACCCACTCCCAGCTCCTGCTCCTCGATGCCCGGCTCGACGAGCTGGTGACCCGGTCGATCGAGCTGTCGGTGTCGGGGGCCGACGCCGACTCGATCGGGGGCGTCGATGTCGAACTCCAGAACGTGGTCGACGAACTCGAGGCGGTCCGTCTCGGCGTCGAGGAGACGGGTTGACCTACCCAGTTCCCGTGCTCGGCCCGTCCCGACACCCGACGGCGTCGCCCCACCGGTACGTTGGATCCCGTGGGGTCGGGTCGAGAAGCCGGTGACGAGGCCGGGAACAGCACGTTGACCGATGGTGCCGCGACCCATGGTGCCGCCGGTCGGCAAGAGCTGGGCGCCTGGGTCCGCGTGCTGCTCTGGCTGTCGACGATCCCATTCACGGCGCTCGCGGTGGTCCTGCTGCTGAGCGACCGGGCCCCGAACGCCACCGAGCGCGCGATCGACCGGACCGTTCAGCTCGGGCGCCGCATCGAGTCCCGGTTCGGGATCGACTGGGTCGACGTGTCCGACTTCCCGCTCGAGTGGAGGACGGCAGGACACATGCTCCTCTGGGCCTGCGCGGCGGCCCTGGCCTACGGCCTGTTCGCCAACCGTGCCTCGATCTGGCGGATCGCCGGTGCCGTCTTGCTCGTGTCGATCGGGTCCGAGATCGGTCAGGTGCTCTTCACCTGGAGCCGTGAACTGGAGATCCACGACATCCTGGCCAATGCGGCCGGAATCGGTATCGGCACGGTCGGCGCCGTGATGCTCGTTCGAGCGTCCCGCGCGCTGTTCGGTCGCCGTAGCCTCACCGGGTGAGCTTCACCTCTCTGCCTCGGCTCGTCGCCGCCGATCCTGCGCTCGAACGCATCATCGGGCGTGCCGCCAAGGTGCTGGCCGTTCCCGATCCGGCACGGGCCATCGCCCTGGCCGGTCTCGCCGTTGGCTCCGATCGACGTCCCCTCGTCGTCGCGGTTCCCACCACCGCCGACGCCGACCGTCTGGTCAACGACCTGCGGGTCTTCCTCGGTGAGAACGACGTGTTGTCGTTCCCGGCGTGGGAGACGCTGCCGTTCGAACGGGTCAGTCCGTCGATCGAGGCGATGGGTCACCGGCTCCGGACCCTCTGGTACCTGCGCGATCCGGAACGCAGCCCCCGTGTGGTGGTCGCCCCGGTCCGGGCGCTGGTGCAGCGGCTCAGCCCTCACGTCGACGAGATCGAACCGATCATCATCACCGAGGGCGCCCGGATCGATCCGCAGGAGCTGATCGAGCGACTCGTCGGAACGGGCTATCGCCGGGAGCCGCAGGTCGAACATCGGGGTGAAGTCGCCCTGCGGGGCTCGATCGTCGACGTCTTCCCCTCGACGGCCGACGGCCCCGTCCGGATCGACCTGTGGGGCGACGAGGTCGAACGACTCAGTCGTTTCACGATCGCCGACCAGCGCTCGACCGACGACCTCGACCGGGTCGAGGTCTTCCCCTGTCGTGAACTGCTCGTCACCGACGAGGTCCGGGCCCGGTCGGCCGAGCTGGTCGCCGAGGAACCCTGGGGTCGTGAGCAATGGGAGCGGCTGGCCGAGGGCCTCGTGTTCGACGGCATGGAGTCCTGGCTGCCCTGGCTCACCGACGACGACCGCGTCCTGCCCGACCTCCTCGACGCCGATGCCATGGTGGTGCTGGTCGAACCCCGGCGGATGCGCGACCGGGGCAACGATCTGCTCTCCGAAGAGGCCGACCTGGCCGACAGCCTGGCCCGCACCTGGGGGGCACTCGACGCCGACGATCATCACGACTTCCCCCGGCTCCATCTGGCCTTCGACCGGATCCTGGCCAAGACCACGGCTCCCGTCGTCACCGTGACCTCGGTTCCCGAGAGCCCTGATGTCGCCGTGCTCGAGGCCTCGGGCTGGGACACACCCGGCGAGGCACTCGCCGGCCGGATGTCCAGCGCCCTCAACGCCGGATCGCGCCTGGTGGTCACCGCCGACGGGGCCGGGTCGGCCGATCGACTGGCCGACCTGCTGGCCGAGTGGGGTCTGCATCCCCAGCGGCACGACGCCGTCGACGAATCCACTCGTTCGACCGCCTTCACGCCCGGCGGTCATCTCGTGGTCGCCGGCCTCGAACGCGGTTTCTACCTTCCCTCGGTCGGGCTCGGCATCATCACCGAGCACGAGCTCACCGGTCGTCGTCGGGCCCACCGCAAGGCCAAGAAGCGCAAGCGCAAGACCGACGGCTTCTTCGACGACCTGGCCCCCGGTGACTACGTCGTCCACCACCAGCACGGCGTCGGGCGCTTCGCCGGCATGGTCAAGCGGGCCATCGGCGGGCACGACCGCGACTATCTGCTGCTCGAGTACCGGGGCGACGACAAGCTCTACGTTCCCAGCGATCAGATCGACCTGATCCGCCACTACACCGGCGGTGACTCACCCTCGCTGCACAAGCTCGGGGGCGGCGACTTCGCCAAGGCCAAGGCCCGGGTCCGGTCCGAGGTCGCGGAGATCGCCCAGGAACTGGTGGTGCTCTACCAGACCCGGATGGCGGCGACCGGCATCGCCTTCGGTCCCGACACGCCCTGGCAGAACGAACTGGCCGAGTCGTTCCCCTACGAGCTGACGCCAGACCAGGCCAGTGCCATCGCCGACGTCAAAGAAGACATGGAGCGACCCGTCCCGATGGATCGCCTGGTCGTCGGTGATGTCGGGTTCGGCAAGACCGAGGTCGCGGTCCAGGCCGCGTTCAAGGCCGTGCAGTCCGGTTATCAGGTCGCCATCCTGGTGCCGACCACGTTGCTGGCCCAGCAGCACTTCCAGACCTTCTCCGACCGCTATGCGCCCTACCCGGTCCGGGTCGAGGTGCTCAGTCGGTTCCTCACCAATGCCCAGGCCAAGACCGTGCTGGCCGCCGCTGCGGCCGGCGAGGTCGACGTCCTCATCGGGACCCATCGCATGCTGTCGGCCGATCTCACGATGCCCAAGCTGGGGCTGCTGATCGTCGACGAGGAACAGCGGTTCGGTGTCAACCACAAGGAATCGATCAAACAGCTCAAGTCCGACGTCGACGTGTTGACGCTCACCGCCACACCGATTCCCCGAACGCTCGAGATGAGCCTCACCGGCATTCGCGATCTGTCGCTGCTCAACACTCCGCCGGCCGATCGGCAGCCGATCCTGACCTACGTCGGTGAAGAAGACGAGCGTGCCGTTGCCGAGGCCATTCGCCGCGAACTCCTCCGAGACGGCCAGGTCTTCTATGTCCACAACCGGGTGCAGAGCATCGAGAAAGTAGCCAACGACGTCCGCAATCTGGTGCCCGAGGCCCGTGTCGCGGTCGCTCACGGTCAGATGGACGAAGGGACGCTCGAGAAGGTCGTCTACGACTTCTGGGAGAACCAGTACGACGTTCTGGTGTGTACCACGATCATCGAGTCGGGGATCGACATGCCGACCGTCAACACGTTGGTGGTCGACCGGGCCGAATTGCTGGGTCTGGGTCAGCTCCACCAGCTCCGGGGGCGAGTGGGTCGTTCGGGCCAGCGAGCCTATGCCTACCTCTTCACGCGGCCCGATGCGGCACTGTCGGAGCAGGCGTACGAGCGTCTCAAGACCATCGGCGAGGCAACCGAACTGGGTTCCGGATTCAAGATCGCCATGCGCGACCTCGAGATCCGCGGGGCCGGGAATCTCCTGGGCAGCGGACAATCGGGTCACATCGCCGCCGTCGGTTACGACCTCTACTGCCAGCTCGTCAACGAAGCGGTCGCCGAACTCAACGGCACGCCGGTTCGGGGTCCGGTCGAGATCAAGCTCGACCTCCCGCTCGACGCCAACCTGCCCAGCACCTATGTCGAGACCGAGGTGCTGCGGCTCGAGGCATACCGCAAGCTGGCGGCGGTGACCACCGAGGTCGAAGTCGACGAGATCCGGTCCGAATGGGAAGACCGCTACGGCCGAATCCCGGTCGAGGCCGAACGTCTCCTCGAGGTGGCCCGCCTCCGGGCCGAATGTGTGCGCATCGGTGTACGCGACGTCGTGGTGGTGAAGGGACCGGGGTTCGGTGGCCCGGAGTGGATCGCCAAGCTCGGGCCCGTGCAGCTCAAGGCCTCGCAGGAGGTTCGCTTCAAGCGGCTCTTCCCCAAGGGCACGTGGAAACCCAACGAATACCCCGGCGAGGGCGGACAGCTCCAGGTCGGACTGCAACGCAAGAACGACCTCGCCACGGATCTGGTCACCTTTTTCGACACGATGTTCCCGGTCGAATGACGCCGGTTCCCCATGGAATGACGCGGGTTGCCGATGGGGTGACGCGCGTTCGGGTCGACTGATCCCGTCCGGGCCGAGATCGGCGTTGCGCCGGCGAGCCCGTTCGAGCGAGCCGCCCCCCGAATGTCGGGGCGTCGGCATGCTGGGTCGGCTCCAGTCGTCGGCAAGTGGCGCCGGTCGGCGAATCCCGCAACCATGGGATCTGCGCTCGTACCCAGGAGACCTCGATGACCACAGCGAGGAGATGGCGCGCCAACAGGTCGGCGTCGTGTGTCGGCGGGGGACACGACGGCTCGATGTCTCGGCTGAACCGTTGGATCAGGAAGGAACCACATGGACTTCACCCATAGTCGCGAGACGCTCCGTCGGATCGAGGCACTGACCGAATTCGTCGACGAGCGGGTTCGGCCCAATGAGGCGCTGGCCGAGGAGCAGCGACGCGAGGCCCCCGGCAGACAGCCCCCGATCGTCGAGGCGCTCAAGTCCGAGGCGAAGGAGGCCGGGCTCTGGAACCTGTGTGTCCGCGATCCGTTCTACGGCCCGGGACTCTCCATGGTCGAGTACGCCCCGCTGGCCGAGGTGCTGGGCACGTGCGCGCTGGCCCAGGAGGTCACCAACTGCGATGCCCCGAGCAGCGTCAACGGAGACGCCCTCGCCATCTACGCGTCCGACGAGCAGCGAGATCGGTGGCTCGAGCCCCAGCTCGACGGGATGATCCGGTCCGCATTCGCCATGACCGAGCCCGATGTGGCGTCGTCCGATGCTGCGAACATCGCGATGTCGGCCCGGCGCGACGGCGATGACTGGGTGCTCAACGGGCGCAAGTGGTGGATCAGCGGTGTCCTGCACCCCAACTGCGCGTTCGTCATCGCCGTTGCCGGTACCGATCCCGACGGACCCCGTCACCGGCGCCAGAGCCAGTTCATCGTGCCGGTCGACACACCGGGTTTCCGAGTCGTTCGGAATCTGTCGAAGTTCGGCTACCTCGACGCCAATGGTCATGTGGAGCTCGCGTTCGACGATGTTCGGGTGCCGGCCGATGCCTTGCTGGGTGAGGTCGGCGGCGGGTTCGCCATCGCTCAGGCTCGCCTCGGCCCGGCCCGGGTCCAGCACTGCATGCGGACCATCGGACTGGCCGAACAGGCTCTGACCCTCCTGTGTGAGCGGGCCGAGCAGCGAACGACCTTCGGTCGGACCGTGGCCAGTCGTGCCAATATCGGCGACTGGATCGCCGAGGCCCGGATCGAACTCGATGCGGCTCGGTTGCTCACCCTGCGTACGGCGTCGATCATGGACACCGAGGGGGACAAGGCCGCAGCACCCGAGATGTCGGTCATCAAGGTCCAGGTGATGCGAACGGCGACAACCGTCGTCGACCGGGCGATTCAGGTCTTCGGTGCCGCCGGTGTCAGCGACGACACCCCGTTGGCGAGGATGTACGCCCAGCTGCGATCGCTGCGGATCGCCGACGGGCCCGACGAGGTGCACCTCATGGCCATTGCGCGCCGTGAACTGCGTCGCCAGGCCCAACGCACACAGGTCACGGACTAGCCACCGACCGTGACCGCCAAGGGCCACGTACTCTGCTGACGACCGGATCCACCGATGGTGAATTCGACGCGCACCGTGAGTTCGTAGGTCCCGGGCTCGATCGCCGAGGGGTCGAGCCAGAACCGTGCCACGTCCCGCTCACCGATCTCGAGCACGTCGTTGTGGTGGAGGCTCGTGAAGGACGACTGCGGGTAGTACACGGGAAGATCACCCTCGATCGAGACCGCGAAGTCCCGTAGGTCGGCGTCGAGACCGAGGAACGCGAGCTCGACCCAATTCCGGGATCCATCACCGACCGCCGGGACGATGGCCGAGTCGGTCAGGGCCAGGAACGGCCGGCCGTCGTCGACCCGTTGCTCGAAGTCGAGACGAACCACGGCCTCGTGGCGACGCCCAGCCCATACCCAGGACACGTCCAGATCGAGTCCGAAGGAGTCGTCGGGGGTCTTGTCGGTCGGGCGGATCGTGAAGCTGGTGGTGTCGACCTCGTTGGCCGAGAGGTCATCGTCGGACTGGAGCGCGGCGTAACCCAGTCCGGGATCGTGGTATTCGACGACGACATCGTCGGCGCCGCCAACGACCCCGACGCGCATGTCGGTGATGGTCTCCTCGGTCGTCCAGCTGAGCGTGACCAGCCCGGGTTGACCCCTCACCCAGACGAAATCGGTCTCCGACAGCAGAATGGGCTGGGGATCCGGTTCGTTCGCCGAGCCGGGCGCGGGACGGCTCGTCGAGGTGGCGATGAGGGCCAGAGCGACAACGGTGGCCGAGGCGACTCGTCGAAGGGCGGCCGATGCCGACCACCCGGAGCTCATCAGGGGCGGCATGTTTCTTGATAGCTGAACAGGATCGAGTCGCGCAGATCCTGTTCGTCGTTGACCCGTGCCCGGAACGCCCGATACTCGGCCTCGTCGAGTCCGAACTCGGCGAGCTTCTCGATCAGCGCGAGCTCGCGCCCGTCCTCGGTGGCAAAGGTTCGCCGTTGGACTTCGCAGACCCAGGTCGATTCGAAGCGGACGAACTCGGCATCGCGCTGACTGAGGGCGACATCGGGAGCAGCGGCGATCAGGGTGCTCGCGGTGGTCGGCGTCCCATCGGCGAAGGCCAGGTCCGCCGGCCCATCACGGTCGGCGGCGCCGGATGACCCAACCGAGCCGCAGGCACCGGTGAGCACCGTCGCCGCCAACACGAGGGGGATGACGCCGCCGCGGAACGTCCGTCGGAAGAAGCGGGTACACGGAGAGAGGTCCACATCAGGTTCATCGGGTGTTTGCGAAGAGCCTTGAGGAACCCGGCCGACCTTCCGGGGGGTCGGCGACCGCAGCCGGGTCGGGCCTGCCTGGGGTCAACGAGGTCGTCGCCCGTCGCTCGTGCCGGTCGGCGATTTTGCGTTCGAGGTCGGCGAAGTAACGTTCGGCGATGACCAATGACATCACCGACCAGTCCGTACACCTCGAAGGAGCCCCGCTCGACTGGAACGGCGTGGTGAACGATCTCAACCGGTTGCTGCGCCTCCGCACCACCCCGATCGGGATGAAGATGTTCGGCACCGTCGAAGAGATGGAGGCGATCGACAAGATCCGTCGGCCCACGTCGATTCACACGACCGATCAGATCGTCGGCATGGCGGCGAGGTTGAACTGGACGGTCGGCATCACCAACGACGACCTCGTCGGGGCGCAGTGCGGCACCGTGATCGGGTTGCACCCGCGTGACGACGAATGGCTGTCGGGCGACAAGATGGCCGGAGTCTGGTTCGAGACGATCGAGGACTCCTCGGTCCATCAGCACGCCATGCACACGGTGCCGTTCGGGACCTATCAGGCGATGGCGGTGTCCCCACTCGTCACCGGGCGTCTCGATCCGCCCGACATCGCACTGATCTACGCCACCCCGGCGCAGATGATCCTGCTGATCAACGGGCTGCAGTGGTCGGGATACCAGAACTTCGAGTGGGGTTGTGTCGGGGAGTCGTCGTGTGCCGACTCGTGGGGTCGAGCGCTGTCGACGCGGCAGCCGAGCGTGTCGATTCCATGCTTCGCCGAACGTCGCTACGGCGGGGTGCAGGACGACGAGCTGCTGATGGCGACCCCGCCGTCGTTTCTGCCCAAGGCGATCGCCGGACTCGAGGCGTTGTCACGCAACGGACTCCGCTACCCGATTCCCTCGTATGGAGTCCAGATCGATGCCCGGGCCGGACTCGGCGCCTCGTATGGTTGAGCGCACGCCGACGCCAGAGAGCGGGCCGGCCGTCTCGGTCGGCGCCGATCGGCGACGCTCGCTGGCCGGGACCGCAGCCGTGGTCACCGGCGGGGCGTCGGGAATCGGGGCCGGCATCGTTCGTCGGTTGGTGGACGAGGCCGTGTCGGTGCTGATCGCCGATCTCGATGCCGACCGCGGTTCGGCCCTGGCCGCCGAACTCGGACCGACGGTGGCCTTCCTGCGTACGAACGTCGCCGACGAGGGTGACATGGCGGCCACGGTGGCCGAGGTGCTCGATCGGTTCGGCCGGCTCGACACGTACGTCAACAACGCGGGCTTCGGCGGTGCCCTCGGGCCGATCGCGGAGACCTCGGTCGAGGACTTCGACCTGACCTTCGATGTGCTGGTCAAGTCGGTGTTCTTCGGCATCAAGTACGCAGCTCCGGTGCTGACCGCCCAGGGCCACGGTTCGGTGATCAACACGGCCTCGGTCGCGGCCCTGCGCGCCGGCTACGCCCCGCATCTGTACACCGCAGCCAAGACGGCCGTCGCCGCTCTGACCGAGTCGGTCGCCCTCGAATTGGCAGCGAGCAACGTCCGCTGCAACGCCGTGGCTCCGGGGCTCATCATCACGCCGTTGTTCTACGGTCGGCCCGATGCCACGGCCGAGCAACTCGATCGTCTGCGGCTCGAGAACACCGGCAATCAGCCGATCGCCCGCCCGGGCGAACCGGCCGACATCGCCGCCATGGTCGCCTTCCTCGCCTCCGACGACGCCGAGTGGATCACCGGCCAGTCCTTCGTCGTCGACGGTGGACTCACTGCGGGGCCTCCCTGGTCGCAGCTACCACCGGCCTTCACGTCGCACCACCCCATCCGTCACCATCGCCCACCCGACCGCTGACAGCGACCGTTCGAGCCACCGGCTGGGTGTTCTGGCGGCCTGGTGTCCCGCGATCTCGTTCTGGCGGCCTGGCGCGCCTCCCGGGGAACGCAGGCCCGCCAGAACGCAGGATTCGGGACGGTGGCCCGCCAGAACGCAGGATTCGGGACGGTGGCTCGCCGGAACGCCGGGTGGGTCAGTCCCGCAGGGCGGCGCCGGGATCGAAGGTGGGATTGTGGTTGCCGAGGATTGCCGCAAAGCGGGGCTCGAGCGAGGCCACCATGTCGGGGTGGGTGAAGATCCAGAACCGGTCGTCGACGATGGCTTCTACGACCAGATCGGCCACGTGCTCGGGCGACAGACCCGACGCCAGGGCATCGAGCACGAACTGGTGGCGGGCCTCGGCCTCGGGGTCGGGTTCGTCGAGCGCATTGGGGGCGGCCCATTCCGGGCGGTTCCGGGCCGATGCCCCGATCGCGGTGTTGATCCAGCCCGGGCACAGACAGGACACCCCGACACCGGTGTTCTGGGCCCGCATCGAGTTGTAGAGACCCTCGGTGATGCCGACGACCGCCCACTTCGAGGCGGTGTAGGCGCTGTGGCCCGGGAAGTGACCGGCCATCGAGGCCGTGTTCACGATGTGACCGTCGCCGTGTTGGAGCATGTGAGGCAGGAACGCCTCGTGTCCGTGGACCACGCCCCAGAAGTTGACTCCCATGACCCATTGCCAGTCGGGCAGGGCCACGCTGCCCGGCGTGGCCGACAGGCTCCCACCCCCGACGCCCGCGTTGTTGCACAGCACGTTGACGGCGCCGAACGTGTCGATCGACGTCGCGGCGAGTTGGCGAACGGCCGTGGCATCGGCCACGTCGGTGACGACGCCAATGGCTCCGGCACCGTCGGTCGCCATGCCGGCGACGTCGGCGACGGCGAGGTCGAGCGCCGGACCCTCGATGTCGGACAGGACGACGTTCATGCCCTGTGCTGCGAAGGCGCCGGCAAAGGCCCGGCCCATGCCGCTGGCGGCCCCGGTGACGACCGCGGTTTTTCCGGTGAGTGTCTGCATCCGGCGAACATAGGAGGCCGGGGCCGAGTGGTCCAGCGGGGAGGCCGGGGCCGAGTGGTCCAGCGGGGAGGCCGGGGCCGAGTGGTCCAGCGGGGAGGCCGGGGCCGAGTGGTCCAGCGGGGAGGCCGGGGCCGAGTGGTCCAGCGGGGAGGCCGGGGCCGAGTGGTCCAGCGGGGAGGCCGGGGCCGAGTGGTCCAGCGGGGAGGGTCAGTCGGCTTCCCAGACGATGAGCGATGCCTTGTTGTCGATGGCGGGGTCGGCGAAGTAGTTCTGGATCACGCCTCGGACCTCGAAACCGTTCTTGAGCTGGAAGGTCAGCGTTGCGTCGCCCCGCTTCCCGGCAACGACCTCGGCGACGTATTGCTCCGCCGTCATGTCGTGCTTGACCTCGGCGAACCCGGGTAGGTGCCCGCCGGCGATGATGCCACGCCGGCCGTAGCGTCGAACGACGTCCTTGCGCAGATCGTAGAGCTTGCGGCCGATGCCGTGCCCTCGATAGTCCGGCAACACGGTGATATCGGTGCCGTAGTACCACTGACCGTCGGGGTCATGGTTGGAGCATTGATGCTCGCCTGCCACTTCCCAGATCGTGTGCTCGATGTGGTCGAAATCGAAGTCGACGAAGATCCCGGCCCCGACCCCGACCACTTCTTCACCCGGGGCGGCGTCGTCGTCGATCACCACGAACACGCCCTCGGGGAACACCTCGAGGTAGGCGGCGAAGTCGTCGCTTCCCAGGAGATCCCCGGGGTCGGCCGTCGGGAAGGCGATGGTCTCACAGCGGGCCGCGCCGTCGACCCATTCGGGTGACAGGTTCTCGTAGCGCAGGCTGACCATCGGCCCGCTCAGGCTCCGACGGGGCTGAGCGAGAATCGCTGATACGGGTTCTCGGACGGCAGACCCCAGCAGGCCCAGAAGTCGCCGGTGGCGGGTCGCATGATGGCCGCTCCGCACGTCTCGACGTGGAACGGCGGCCCGCCGCGGTAGGAGATCGTCGGGTGCTGGGTCAACGCCTCGAGGCGCTCGTAGTCGATCGGACCATCGGTGAGCGCGTCGATGGCCGTCGACAGCCGGACCTCGGAGGATTCCTGCAATTGGGTCGGCTTGTCCTGGCTCACGGCGAGCGTCTGCGGAGCAAGGCAGTGATTGGTGTGGCCGAGCACGTCTCGTTCCAGCGGGGTCACCACGACCGCGGTGCTGAAGCCCTCGACGTTGTATCCGTTGCCTTTGGCATCGAAGAGCAGGTAGTTGTGGGCGCCGGCGAGCGGGGCATCGGTGATGCAGGCCAGGGCCTCGTCGATGGTGGTCTGCTGCAGCGCCTTGCGGACGACGAACGGCCAGGTGACTCCGATCTGGCCGTCGCCACCCGGGAGGTTGTTGATGCCGACGGCGATGCCGGCGTCGTTCATGCCGATCTGTCCGACGCAGCCCGTCGTGGTGAGCACGAGGGAACGGGGACCATGGTCGGGGCGCACGTCGAGCACGATCACGTGATCGGTCGCGCTGTCGTGCATGTCCCACGTCTGGGCCAAGAACCCGGAGCCACCGGCCCGATGGTCGGGGACGATGACGGCGGTGCAGTCGTCCTCGCCGAGGGGTGGATGGGCGTGGATCGCGTAGACCGTGTCGACGAAGTCGGTGAAACCACTCACGACGAGCATCTCGGCCAACGAGGTCCCCGTCGCCTCGGCCAGGCCCTCCATCTCCTCGACCAGATCGGGGCAGTACGCCCGATGCGGCTCGACACAGGCATCGGCCAGATCGAGCACGGTGGCCCGGTCGAGCGGGTGATGACTCCACGCTCCGGCGCAGACGAGTTCGACACGGTCGTCGGCGTAGGCCCGGATGTCGTCTCGGAAGGCCCGGCCGTGTTGCAGGCCGCGCTCGTGGGGACCGCCGGTGATCTCGAGTACTCGCATGGGGCCACGTGACATGCGTGACACGATACCGCACCCGAGTGTCACGCTCGCGTGAGCGAATCCGTGATCGTCTACCGTGCAGCCCGATGACCCGAGCCGAGCCATGACACCAGCAGGGCAGGCGCGACCATGAGGTCGCGGTGGTCGTCTTCGACCTGGGCGGCGTGGTCGTCGAACTCGGTCCGCTCACCGAGATCCTCGGTGACGGTCCGCTGCCGACCGGTGAGTTCTGGTCGCGATGGCTGGCCAGCCC
The DNA here is from genome assembly GCA_963700755.1 of uncultured Acidimicrobiales bacterium. Lineage (GTDB taxonomy): Bacteria > Actinomycetota > Acidimicrobiia > Acidimicrobiales > SZUA-35 > JBBQUN01. The sequence goes on along the minus strand of CAVOYW010000006.1, from coordinate 561,696 downwards.
CGCCGTGCGTGACTTCGAGATGGGGCGGTGCTCGGCCGAGGTCTTCGGCGAACGACTCGTCGCCGAACTCGATCTCACCTTCTCGGCTTCGGAACTGATCGCACGGTTCCTGGCCTGGCCCCACGGACTGTTTCCCGGGTCGGCCGACCTGATCGATTCACTCGACGTCCCGACCGCGGTCCTGTCCAACACCAACGCTCTCCACTGGGAACACCAGATCGACGCCGACGTGATCCAAGGTTCTGTTCGACCACGAGTACCTGTCGTTCCGGCTCGGCTTGGCCAAACCCGACGTCGACATCTTCGAGCACGTGATCGACGACCTCGGCGTCACCCCGAACGCCATCGTGTTCCTCGACGACAATCGGCCGAACGTCGAAGCGGCGCGCTCCCTCGGGATCGACTCCCACCTGGTTCGGGGTGACGTCGAGGCCCGACGGGTGCTCGACGACCTGGGGCTGCTGGGCCGGTGTCGTGGATCCTAGGGCAGCTCGATGATCGTGACCCGGCCGGTGTTGCCATCGACCTCGATGACCGCACCGTCGGGAATCGAACGTGTCGCCCCGACGGCCGAGACGACGCAGGGGATGCCGAGCTCACGCGACACGATGATGGCGTGGCTCATGGTGGCGCCGACATCGACGACGACCGCGTCGGCGGCCAGGAAAAGTGGCGTCCACGATGGGTCGGTGATCGGTGCGACCAGCACATCCCCCGGACCGAGCTGACGAGGGTCGCCCGGGTCGAGCACGACCACGGCGGTTCCGCGAGCGATGCCCGGACACCCGGCGATGCCCTTGAACTCCTGACCGACCGTGGCCTGCTCGGCAATCGAGTCCCGGGACTCCCAGGTTTCGATCGGGGGGATGATGCCGTCGATGATGAATGGTGGGATGAGCCCACTGAGGAGCCGGTGCTGTTCGGCCCGCTCGGCGATGATGCCGAGCCAGGGCGTGGGATTGGCCAGGTATTCGGCGAATTCGCCGACATCGAGCAGACACGCCTGCCGGGGATCGGCGACACCGCCTCGTTCGGCGGCGCGACGGGCGAGTTCACGCTGGGCCCGGCGAACCGAGTGGATGGCGCGGATCACGGTCGTCTTCGACCGTTCCCGGCCCTGGGAATAGAGGGTGGTTGCCCGGAGGGCCTTGTCGAAGAGCAACCTATCGACGACGTTGAGCTTCGAGCGGGCGTCCGCCACGGCCCGCTCGCGGTCGGCGGCGAGCCGAACCTGCTGGCTGCGAGGATCGTGTGATGCGTCGGCACCGGCCATGGCGTCGATGGCGGCGAGTGCCAGTTCCGGCCGGAAGGCCCACGGGTCCGAACCGAGGTCCCATTCGTTGGGGCCGCGACTGCCGAACTCGTCGAGGAAGGCCCGGAACTGACTCTGCCAGGCCTCGGAGTCGCGGGCGTGCTCGGAATGGGCGAGGTCCCACATGACGGCCGACGGGGCCGCTGATTCGACGTCGCCGATCCCCCCGAGGATCGACACCAGCCGGTCCTCCTGGCCGATCTTCGTCATCAGGTCGGACAAGGCCCCCGAGACCAGGGCCACCGCGAAGGTGTTGTCGATGTGGCGACCGAAGAGATGTCGGAACAGGGGCCGGAAGCCCGTGATGTAGGCCATGAGTTCGTCGTCGGAGGCGCTCGACACGTCACCGGCGGACCCGGTGCCCCGGGGGAACTGCTCGATCCAGGCCGCGACGCGGCGCTTGTCCTCTTCCAATGCCGGAAGCGACTTGGTTCGTAGGAACTTGAGGACCGAGGCCCCGAGCCTGGCCGAGGCCTTGAGGTTCTTGTCGCCGGGGCGAGGGGTGTAGGCCGGAGCATCCGACTCGCCGAAGAACTGGTGATCGATGACCTCGACACTGCCGCCCGGAGCCCGGACACCGAGCAGGCGCACGTAGCTCGCGTTGATGTAGCAGTACCCGCCGAACACGCCCAGGATGATCATCGGTTCGCTGTCGGGGAGGTCGCCGTCGGCGATGAGACCGAGACGTTCGTAGGAGTCCCGCCAACCGTTCTCGGCTTCCTGGCCATAGAGGCTCCACGTGAAGGGCAGGACGACCTCGGGGAAGACCTCGCCCACGTTTCCGCGGGTGTAGAGCGGCCATTTCCTGCTGAGCGGGTTGTCGGCGAGCCACAGCGACATGGAGGTCCTTTTCGTCATCGGTGTGCAGGTGGTGGCCGAAAGGTAGCCGACATCACGGATACGGTCAGGCCTGTGCCAGCGAGGTCGGAATGATCGACGACGAGATCCTGCTCCGGCGCCATGCACCGATCCTGCGGTTCGACGATCGGGAGCTGTTCTTCCCGACGGCTGTGGATCGCTACGTCGGCACCGCGGGACTCTGGGTCGACGGCACCGAGGTCGTGCCGCCGGGGTCGCTGCGGGTCCCGGACCTGGACCACCGCTGGGGGAACCGAGCCTCGTTGCGATGGGTGTACGACGACGACCTCAAGGCGGTCGTACGAGAGGAGGCCCGACGGCTGGCCCGCAAACTGCTCAGCCCTCGCCTCGGGCGGGTGGGGCTGTTCGGGCGGGTCCTCGACGCGCTCTTCCTGGTGAGTGTCTTCGTGCGGCCGGCAACACCGCGTCGCACCACTCCGGCGGCGGCGCTGAAGGCCGAGCGGCTCGGTTTGCACCGGTAGCGGTCTGCTACGGGCGGGTGCAGCGGGCCGGTGAGTGGCTGGTCCTGCACTACTCCTACTTCTACGTGATGAACGATTGGCGAACCGGCTACCGGGGCCTCAACGACCACGAAGCCGACTGGGAGCAGGCCTGGATCTTCCTCGATCCGGCCGACTGCGGGCCCCGGTGGGTGGCGGCATCGAGTCATGACCATGCCGGACCCGACCTCCGGCGTCACTGGGACGACCCCGAGGACATCAAGGAGGATGGCCGGCCGGTGTTGCAAGCCGGCGCCGGATCCCACGCGCTCTACTTCGGTCCGGGTGACTACGTCACCCGGCTCGACGTGCCGGCGTTGCGCTGGTTCCTCCGCCTCCAGCGTTGGGTCCGTTCGGTGTTGCGCATTCGCGACGAGGCCACCGAACGCGGGCTCGGCCCCGCCCTCGGTGCCCCGTTCGTCGAGACGGCCATCGGCGACGGCCGGTCGATCACCGACTGGGACCTGCGCACGATCGACGACGGGACGTCGTTCATCGTCGATTACCGCGGGCTCTGGGGCCTCGACACCGGTGACCCCATGGAAGGGGAGCGGGGCCCATCGGGGCCGAAGTTCACACGCTCGGGCGAGGTCCGGGCATCCTGGGCCGATCCGGTCGGCTTCGTCGGCCTGCACGGGACGCCGCCACCGTCGGCGCAGAGCGCCCGGCTCACCGAGGCCAAACTCGATCGGGCGCTGGCCGACATCGACGAGCAGATCCGGCGCCGGGGGCGGCTGCTCCCGCTCGCCCAGCGCACCGGCAACCCCGAGGAGATGGTCGACGAGAGCAAACGTATGACCGAGTTGCTGCGGCAACGCAGCGAGCTCGACGATCTCCGGCGCCGGATCGGCACGCCGGTCGGTCCCGACGAGCTTCGGAGTCATCTCCGGCACCCGGCGACCCCGCTGCCGCCACCGGCGGCCTCGGGCTGGCTCCTCGCGCTCTGGGCGGCAGCGAGCATCCCGCTGATCCTCATCGCCATCGCGGCGGTGTTCTTCTTCGACGCCCTCGGCATCGCGGGCGTGCTCGTCATCGTCGGTGCGGTGGCCACGGTCGGAGAACAGCTGGCCAGACGGCATTTCCAGGCCGTGATCCGCATGGTCGTTCTCTACGGGGTCGTGGTCGCCGTGTCGATCTTCGCCATCGGGGGTGTGTTGATCGTGAGTCGCTACGCCCTGGGGGCACTGTTGCTGGGAGCGGCCGGTGTGTTGTTCTTCGTGAACCTCAGCGAACTCGGTGCAGCCCAGCGTTTCCGTCAGAAGGCGGCCGACCGCGCCGTCACGGGGCCGCCGACCGCGCCATGACCACGGTCAGCGACGATCCGCCTGGAACGGGAATCGGTGACGAACCCCACGAACCTCGGCGGCATCGACCAGGCCCGTGACGATGGTCTCGATCCCGGCCGCGGTTGCCAGGTGCTCTCCCAGCGGATCGACGAGGGCGGAGTCACCGGTGTAGGCGAGGCGGTCGGGTGCCCCGTCGTGGCCGTCGAGGCCGACCCGATTGACGCCCAGCACATAGGCCTGGTTCTCGATGGCCCGAGCCCGGAGCAGTGTCTGCCAGTGCAGGCGCCGCGCCCCGGGCCAGTTCGCAACGACGACGTAGAGGTCGGTGTCGGCAGCCGTGGCCCAGAACTCGTCGGCGAACCGGAGGTCGTAGCAGACGAAGAAGGTGGTGCGGACGCCCGACAGCTCGAGGGTGAGGAAGTCGCGTCCGGCCGAGTAGTGCCGATCCTCGCCCGAGAAACTGAACGGATGGATCTTGGCGTACTCGCCGAGGAGGCCGTTGCCGTCCACGACGACGAGCCGGTTGATCGGTCGAGCGTGGTCGGGGTGATGGCTCGGGATCGATCCGCAGAGCATGACGCCGTGCCGCTGGGCGGCCTCGACGAGAAACGTGATGCTGGGGCCGTCGATCGGCTCGGCCACGACCTCGGTGTTCATCGAGAAACCAGCGGCGAACATCTCGGTCACGGCGATGAGGTCTGCCCCGGTGCCTGCGGCGCGCTCGATCTGTGGTCCGAGCGATTCGAAGGTGTCGTTGGGTCGCTCCCAGACGATGTCGTGCTGGACGCCGGTGACACGCAGCTGGCCGGTGGTCATGCAAAGGCCTCCTTGAGCCGCACTCCGGCCTGATCGAGGACGTCGTCGCCCTTGGCGAAACAGAACCGGATCAGGCTCGTCCCCTCTCGCGGCGGTCGCCGCCACGGTTCCTGGTAGAACACGGCGCTGGGAATGGCAACGACCCCGGCCCGTCGGGGAAGGGCACGACAGAACTCGACCCCATCGGTGTGACCGAGCGGGCCGATGTCGGCGGTGAGGAAATAGGTCCCCTGGGTCGAGAAGACGTCGAATCCGGCGGCGACCAGGTCGGCCGACAGACGATCCCGCTTCGACTCGTGCCGGGCGGTGAAGTCGCTGAAGTAGGCGTCGGGCAGGCGCAGACCGACGGCGATGGCGGGCTGGAACGGGGCGGCGTTGACGAACGTGAGGAACTGCTTGGCCGTTCGCACGGCCGCCACCAGGTCCTCCGGTCCGCAGGCCCAGCCGACCTTCCAGCCGGTGAACGAGAACGACTTGCCGCCCGATGACACGGTCAGTGTGCGTTCCCGCATTCCGGGGAACGTTGCGAGGGGGCGGTGGGAGTGGCCTTCGAAGACCAGGTGCTCGTAGACCTCGTCGGCGACGGCCAGGACATCGTGGTCGACGCAGAGTTCGGCGATCAGCGCCAGTTCGTCGCTGGCGAACACCTTGCCGGTCGGGTTGTGCGGGGTGTTGAGCAACACCAGCCGGGTCCGGGGCGTGAAGGCCCGACGGAGTTCGTCAGGCTCGAACCAGAACGAGTCGTGGTCGTCGTCGGGTGGACGCAGCAGGACCGGACGGATGCGGGCGCCGGCCATCGCGATGCCGGCGGCGTACGAGTCGTAGGTGGGGTCGAACACGACGACGTCGTCCCCGGTCTCGCACAGCGCCAGCAGTGCCGCGGCGATGGCCTCGGTCGCTCCGGCGGTCACGACGATCTCGCGGTCGGGGTCGACGTCGATTCCCCAGAAGCGTCGCTGATGCTCGGCGATCGCCAGGCGCAGATCGGGTTGGCCCATCACCGGTGGGTACTGGTTCACGCCGGCCCCGATGGCTTCGATGGCGGCTCGGGCCACGTCGGGCGGCCCGTCCGTGTCCGGGAACCCCTGACCGAGATTGAGAGCCCCCGTGGCGGTGGCCAGTGCCGACATCTCGGCGAAGATGGTCGTGCCGAAGCCCTGGAGCCTGGCGGCGATGTGCGGGATCCGGGCCACGAACGACAAGGTACCGCACCGTCGCGCGGCTTCGGGGCCCTCGCCGTTCTAGGGTGGGCCGATGCATCCGCAGCATCGAAGCGTGGTGTCGCGCCGCGCCGTCCTGATCGATCTCGGCGTGCTCGGCGCCGGGGCGGTGATCCTCTCCAGTTGTGCGGGTTCCAGCGGTGGGCCCGATACCGGTTCGACGAATCGGGTCGATCCGAGCGTGGCGACGACGCCCACGCAGCCCGATGGTTCCGATCCGTCGACGACATCCGAAACCGAAGCCGGTGCCGGCTGGGCCCGGACCGACCTGGGGTTCGTCTCGGCCTACGTGTTGGTTCGGTCGGGCGAGGCGGTCGTGGTCGACGTCGGGCCTTCGGGCAGCGAGGGAGCCATCGAGGCGACCCTCACCGAGCTCGGCTCGTCGTGGAACCAGGTGTCCGACGTGGTGCTCACCCATCGCCATCCGGATCATGTCGGGAGCCTCGGCGCCGTCGCCGAGCTGGCGTCGTCGGCGACCTACTCGACCGGTGTCGCCGACATCGAGGCCATCGGTGCCGACCGGGGACTGGTCGGTCTGTCCGACGGTGACCGTGTCGGCGGGCTCCGGGTGATCGCGACCCCCGGTCACACGCCCGGCCATCTGTCGGTCCTCGACGAGGCCGCCGGTGTCCTCGTCGCCGGTGATGCGCTCAACGGTGCCGGGGCCGGCGACGGGCCGGTGTCGGGGCCGAATCCGGACTTCACGGCCGACCTGGTGATGGCCAATGCGTCGGTCCGTGTCCTGGCCGGGTTCGACTACGAGATCGTGTACTTCGGACACGGTGCGCCGTTGCTGTCGGGCGGATCGGCAGCGGTGGCGGCGCTGGCCGAGGCACTGGGCTGAGGGCAGGGAGGCCGCCGTGGCATTGTCGGATGCCGACATGATCGAGTTCCGTGATGCCCGCCCGGGTGATCTGGACCTCGTCGACCCGGCACCGCTGGAACCGGGAAGCCGCCGCATCGTCGGATGGTTCGCCGGTGAGCCCGTCTGCTGGTTCGATCGGTCCGGTGACCAGCGAGGTCCGATCACGGTCGTGCCCGGTTCGCCCGGTGACCGGATCGCCCCGTTGGCGATCGAACACGCCGTGATCGGGTTCTGTCGCCTGGGCCGTTGAGCGGGACCTTCGTCACGATCCACAGATCGTCTTGTTGACACCACGGCTGCGCGGGGTAGTTTGACGTCGTCTCACCAGCAACGGAGCTGGGCGGGTGGCCGTGCTCATGCCAGCCTGTCGATTCGTTTGGCTCCAACGAGTACGGCACGGCGATTCGTCGTGCCCAGACAGGGGCCCATGTGACCGACACCGCCGAACGGGTCGAGGTGGAAACACTCGACCGCGTCGTCATCCGATTCGCCGGGGACTCCGGCGATGGCATGCAGCTGACCGGTGACCGTTTCACCTCGGCCAGCGCCATCGCCGGCAACAGCCTCGCGACGCTTCCCGACTTCCCGGCCGAGATCCGTGCTCCTCAGGGCACCGAGGCCGGAGTGTCGGCGTTCCAGGTCCAGATCTCGGATCACGAGGTGCACACCCCCGGTGACCAGCCCGACGTTCTCGTCGCCATGAATCCGGCAGCGCTCAAGAGCCAGCTCAACCGCCTGAAGTCGGCCGGGACGCTCATCCTCAACATCGATGCCTTCGACGAACGCAACTTCGAGAAGTGCGGCTACGAGGTCGATCCCCGACTCGACGGAACCCTCGACGGCTACACCGTCCACGAGGTTCCGATGAGCAAACTCACCGTCCAGGCCACGGCCGATCTGGGCGTCAAGGCGCGCGACGCCGAGCGTTCCAAGAACTTCTTCGCTCTCGGCCTCATCTGTTGGATGTACTCGCGCCCCCTCGAGCCGACCCTCGAATGGATCGAACTCAAGTTCGGGAAGAACCCTCCGGTGGTGGCGGCGAACACCGCGGCCTTCAAGGCTGGTCACGCCTACGGCGAGACCACCGAGATGTTCGCCAATCAGTACCAGGTGCAATCCGCTCCTCAGCGGCCCGGGCTCTACACCAACATCACCGGCAACATGGCGACGGCGTGGGGCATGGTCGCTGCCGGTCAGCTGTCGAAGCTGCCGGTCTTCCTGGGCAGCTACCCGATCACCCCGGCCTCCGACATCCTCCACGAATTGTCGAATCACAAGAACTTCGGCGTGCGCACGTTCCAGGCCGAAGACGAGATCGCCGGTGTCGGGGCGGCACTCGGTGCCGCCTTCGGCGGACACCTGGCGTTCACCACCACATCCGGACCCGGCATCGCCCTCAAGGGCGAGACGATCGGTCTGGCTCTGTCGATCGAGCTCCCCCTGGTCATCATCGACGTGCAACGGGGTGGACCTTCGACGGGCCTGCCGACCAAGACCGAGGCCAGCGACCTCATGATGGCCATGTACGGGCGCCACGGGGAATCGCCGATGCCGGTCATCGCCGCCCACGGTCCGGCGCATTGTTTCGACATGGCCATCGAGGCCAGTCGTCTTGCGCTCAAGTACCGGACTCCGGTGATGCTGTTGACCGACGGCTACCTGGCCAACGGCGCCGAACCGTGGTTGCTGCCCGACGTCGAGTCACTGCCCGACATCAGCGTTGGGTTCACCACCGAACCCAACGACACCGATGCGAACGGCGAACCGGTCTTCCACCCCTACAAACGTGACCCCGAGACCATGGCCCGACCGTGGGCGATCCCGGGAACGCCCGGGCTCGAACACCGAGTGGGTGGTCTCGAAAAGGCCGACGTGACCGGCAACGTCAACTACGACCCCGCCAACCACGGCCTGATGACCGATCTGCGCGAAGCCAAGATCGCCGGGATCGCCAAGGACATCCCGCTGGCCGTCCGCGACGGCAACGGCGAGGCCGATGTCCTGCTCGTGGGTTGGGGTTCCACCCGGGGTTCGATCACGGCGGCTCGCGAGGCGCTGGCGGCCGAGGGCATCGTGGTCGACCACGTCCACATCACACACCTCAACCCCTTCCATCCGAATCTGGGTGAACTCCTTCGTGGCTACGACCACGTCCTCGTGCCCGAGCTCAACAAGGGGCAGCTGGTGAAGATCCTGCGGGCCGAGTTCCTGGTCGATGCCAAACCGATCTCGAAGGTGATGGGTCTGCCCTTCACCGCAACCGAGATCGCCAACGACGTCAAGGAAATCCTGGCTGCCGCAGGCCACGACGCAACCACGAACGGAGCCAACCGATGACCGATGTCGCACTCGACCCGACCCAGCGGGGTCACTGGACGTCCGATCAGGAGGTCCGCTGGTGCCCCGGCTGCGGCGACTACGGCATCCTCGCCGCCATGCAGTTCCTCCACACCGAACTGGCCGAGGCCGACCCCGACTCGGTGAAGCGCGAGAACACGGTGTTCATCTCGGGAATCGGGTGCGCAGCCCGGTTCCCGTACTACATGTCGACCTACGGCATGCACTCGATCCACGGTCGATCCCCGGCCATCGCAACCGGCCTGGCGATCGCCCGCCCCGACCTCGACATCTGGGTGGTCGGCGGTGACGGTGACATGCTGTCGATCGGGGGCAATCACCTGATCCACGCGCTGCGACGCAACGTGAACCTGACGATCCTGCTGTTCAACAACCAGATCTACGGTCTGACCAAGGGTCAGTACTCACCGACGAGCGAGATCGGCAAGATCACCAAGTCGACGCCGATGGGTTCGATCGACGCCCCGTTCAATCCGCTGAGCCTGGCCGCCGGGGCCGGGGCGACCTTCATCGCCCGGACGCACGATCTCGATCGTAAACACATGATCGAGACCTTCCGTCGGGCCCATGAGCACCGGGGCGCCTCGATCGTCGAGATCTACCAGAACTGCAATGTGTTCAACGACGGTGCCTTCGACGCCATCACGAAGCGGAGCAACCGATCGGCCAAGATGATCGATCTCGTCGACGGTCAGCCGATCCGTTTCGGTGAAGACAACGAGCTCGGAGTGGTGATCGACGCCGACGGGGCTCGCGTCGGCTGCGGTGGCCGAGGTCGGCGAGTCCGCCATCGCGGTGCACAACGAGGCACACCCCAACCCCTCGGTGGCGTTTGCGCTTTCCCAACTGGCCAACGATCGACAGTCGCCGACACCGTTCGGCGTGCTCCGTGCGGTCGATCACCCCGAATACGTCGCCGGTGTCACCGAACAGCTGCTCGAGGCCAACGAGCGCAAGGGGGCCGGTGATCTCGCCGCGCTGCTGCGTTCCGGAGCCACCTGGGAGGTGTCCTGACCTCGTCGCAGCGTTGCTGAGCACGCAACGCGGTCGCTCGACGGGGCGGGCGGGCACCCAACGAAGACCGTTGTCGCGCCCGCCGGTGGAACGGGCCCGATCGGGATACCTCGCGTGCCCCCGATACTCTGTGCCCCCGTGACTCGACTTCCTTCCCGCCATCGCCTCGTCGGACTTCTCGGGGCGCTTTCGTTCGCCGTCGTCGGTTGTGGCGTCTCGTCGGGTTCCAACGACCCGGTCGCCACGGTGACGCTGGGTCGGGAACCCAGATCGAAATCGTCCAGGACGACCTTCGCCAGGTCGTCAACGACTTCAGCACGAGCACACGATTCCTCGACGTCATCTACGGTGGACAGCTCCCACCCAACGTCGAACAATCGGTGCTCACCAACATCGTGCAACTCGAAGTGCTGCGAGCCGAGGCGACCGACCTCGGTCTCGATGTCGGATCGGTCGAACCGGCCGAGGCGACGTTGACGAGCCAGCTCGAAGGCGCGCTGGCTCAGTCCGGTTCCGGTGATCCGACGGGCGAGGCCGCCGCCGTTGCCGATGAGATCGGGTCCTACTTCGATCTCGTTGCCGAGACCCTGACGGTCAACAATGCACTGCAGACCCGCTTCGCCGAGGAAGCCGACGGGTCCGAGGGTGGCGATCCCTGCGCCAGTCACATCCTGGTCGACCTCGACAGCGAGGATCTGGCCAACGAGATCGTCGATCGGCTGAATGCCGGCGAGGACTTCGGTGAACTGGCCGTCGAGTTCTCGATCGATCCCGGGAGTGCCTCCAACGGCGGTGACCTGGGTTGTGCCAACCCCGAGACCTACGTACCGGAGTTCCGCGACGCCCTGCTCTCCGCGGAGCTCGACGAGGTCGTCGGCCCGGTCGAGTCACAGTTCGGCTTCCACGTCATCAAGGTGACCGGCTATGACCCGTCGGCCGAGATCAATGCCCGCTTCGCCGATGCGTTCGCCGACGTCGATGTGGCGGTCGATCCCAAGGTCGGCGTCTGGGATCGAACGACGCAGACGATCGTGGCTTCGCAGGAACCATGATCGACCCGGTCCGGATCACGGTTTGTGGGCTCGGACCGGGGGCACATCGAGACGTCACCGTCGCCACGATCGACGCGCTTGCCGCGGCCGACCACTGTTACCTCCGCACCGAGCGTCATCCCAGTGCCGACCTCGCTCCATCCGGTGCCGTCACCTTCGATTCGATCTACGACCGCTCCGACCGGCTCGACCAGGTGTACACCGAGATCGCCGATGTGCTGGTCGCGGCAGCGATGTCGTCGCCCCATGGGCGGCGTCGGGGCGGGATCGTCTACGCCGTGCCCGGCTCGCCGCTGGTGTTGGAGCGATCCGTGCGTCATCTCCGGGCCGACCCGCGAATCGACGTCGAACTCCTCCCTGCCCTCTCGTTCCTCGACACGACGTGGGCCCGACTCGGGATCGACCCGGTCGAGGAGAGCGTCCGGCTCGTCGACGGGCATACCTTCGCTCGCGACGCCGCTGGTGAGCGAGGCCCGTTGCTGGTGGCGCACACCCACGCACAATGGGTGTTGTCCGACCTGAAGCTGGCCGTCGACGCCGGCCCCGAGCAACGGGCCATCGTTCTGCAGCGGCTCGGTACCCCCGACGAATCGATCACCGAAGTGGCCTGGCCCGAGCTCGATCGGGTGGTCGAGGCCGATCATCTGACCTCGATCTACCTCCCGGAGGTCACCGCGCCAGTGGGTCGCGAGCTGCAGCAGCTGATCGGCCTGGTCGGACGGCTGCGACAGGATTGCCCGTGGGACCGGCAACAGACCCACCGCTCACTGCGGCCGTACCTGCTCGAGGAGACCTACGAAGTGCTCGAGGCACTCGACGGGCTCGATGGAGCCGACCCGTCCCCGGCCCTCGCCGGGGACGTCGCCGATTCGGTCGGTGTGCCGAGTGACTCGGCGGTCTACGCCGACCTCGAGGAAGAACTCGGCGACCTGCTCTTCCAGATCGTGTTCCACGCCGAGCTGGCCGCCGAGTCGGGCGAGTTCACCATCGCCGACGTGGCCCGGACCGTGCACGACAAACTCGTGGCCCGGCATCCCCACGTCTTCGGCGAGGTCGTCGCCGACGATGCCGCAGCCGTGGTGTCGAATTGGGAACGGATCAAGAAGGTCGAGAAGGGGCGATCGTCGATCATGGACGGGATTCCCGCCGCCCTGCCTTCGCTGGTGTTGTCGGAGCAGGTGTTGAAGAAGGCCGACCGCAGCGGCGCACCGGCCGATCCGGAGCTGGTGGCTCGGTGGCTCGGCGCCGTCGACTCGATCGACTCCGAAACGGCCCTCGGCCGGCACCTGCTTGCGGTCGTCGAGACGGCGAGGCGGTCGGGTCTCGACGCCGAGTCGGCTCTGCGCTCGGCGGTCACGGCCGCCCGGTCGCGTTTCGTCGATGCCGAGTCGACCGGCGGGAGCGACGCACTCTGGATCCTGGGCTGACGGCGGATCCTGGGCTGACGGCGGATCCTGGGCTGATGGCGGACCCTGGGCTGACGGCATCCTGAGTGGGTGGTGCTCGAGCCGACGCTCGATGCGTCGGCGCCATGAGTTCGAGCCTCGGACGCCACCACCGAGTCGGCGGGGTCGTGACCGCGCGCGGATCCGATCGTGGGTCTGGTCAGGCGGGGGGAGGTGCGCGGCATCGGCGGTGCCGCCGGTGGGATCGGATTCTCGGAATCGGCGGGATCGGATTGGCTCGCTGCGGCCCCGGGCGGCGGCATCGGCGGGGTGGAGTCCACGGTGGGGGTGGGGCCGGAGTGGGTCGTGACGGTTCCGCCCAGGGGGGTGGCGCAGGTGGTGCCGCCGGTTGAGGGGGTGGCGCGTTGGAGGGGGGTGGGGTGGCGGTCCAGGGTGGTGGTGCGGGTGGGGGTGAGGTTTCGGGTTGGGGTGGGGTGGCGGTCCAGGGTGGTGGTGCCGGTGGGCGTGAGGTTTCGGGTTGGGGTGGGGTGGCGGTCCAGGGTGGTGGTGCGGGTTGGGGTGAGGTTTCGGGTTGGGGTGGGGCGGCCGTCCACGGCGGTGGTGCCGGTGGCATGGCGGGTTCGGGCGGCGGAGTGGGCTGGATCGTGTCGTCGGTGGTCGTTGCGGCGTTCACGAGTGGTGGCGCAGGCGGTTGCTCGGGTTCGGGTGCTGCGGTCTGTGGAGCGGCTGCGGCCGGTTGACCGGCTGGAGGCGGCGCAATGTCGACCGGCGGCGGTGTGGTGAGGTCGGGCATCGGCCGAGAGCGCTGTTGGGGCACCGAACCAGCGTCGGTTGTCTGCCGAGCCGGGTCGTCGGCGAGCGTGCCCCAGACGGCGGGCTCGTCGTCGGACTCGGGCTCGTCGTTGGTGTCGACGTCGCTCGACAGGTCGTCGAATCCCACGGTCGGCTCGTCGGTGACGGCGCTTCCGGTGTCGGCGAGTGGCTCCGGCTCGGCCGGCGGCGGGGCGGACAGGGGCGCCGGTGCCGGAGGAGCGGGCGGCGACGCCGGAGCGGGGGGCAGCGGCGAATTCGACGGCTCGCGAGCGGCGTCGCTCGTCGGGAGTGGCGGAGCACTGAATCGAGGCTCTGGCAGGGGAGGTGGCGGTCCCAGTCCGGCAACGACGCCCGATGCCGCGTCGGCGGGCGAGGACGACGCGGCCACGTCGCTGGTGGACGGTGTCGGGGGAGCGGGTTGTGTCGAGGGAGCGTACGGCGTCGGGGGAGACGCTGGTGTCGAGGGCGAGGGTGGTGTCGATGGAGTCGGTGGTGTCGAGGGTGAAGGTGGTGTCGAGGGTGAAGGTGGTGTCGATGGAGTCGGTGGTGTCAGGACCGGAGGCGGCGACGCCGTTGCCGACTCGAGGCGCGCCAGGATCGCGCCGGCACCGGGCACCATGCCGCTTCGCAACACCGTTCCGGTCGACGGACTGGTGAACGGCACCGACGCCAGACGCAGCTCGACCGGGGATTCGCTCAGCAGCTCGACGGTCCAGCCGGACCGCCCGCTGCCCTTGTGGGCCTGGGTCCCGGCGCGGACCTCGGCCTGGTCGAAGACGAACGCAAAGGCCTCGTCACCGTCGAGCACGGCGGCTATCCCGCTCGGTCGGTAGGCGACCACCAGTTCCTGGAGGGCAGCCGCGACGGCTTCGAAGCTCCAGGCGTTCTGCGAAGCCAGCGCGTCAGCGGCGGCCAACGCCGCTCGTCCGATCGACTCGTCCGATCCGATCACCAGGGTGAGAGGCCCGGTCCGGACCACGTAACCCGATCCCGGGATCGTGGCCACACCGTGACCGACGTCGTCGTTGCGCTGCTCCATCCGATCATCGTGGCATGAACCGCGGCGGCCCGCGTGCCGATCGGCGGATGCCTCCATCACCGGACGGACCGACTGCCCGACCAATGACCGGCCCGGTGCCGCATAGAGTGCCGCGGTGACCTCCGATCCCGACGTTTCGACCCCTTCGAGCCCGACCATCCGCTGGCACCGCGATCCTCGCCACGTTGCCGTCGGGCGGCTCCCGGCCCACGGCTGCCGCATCCCCGATGATGCGCTCTCGCTCGACGGGGAATGGGCGTTCCGCTACTGGACCGGCGACGCCCCGGACGACGACTGGGCCCTTCCCGGTTCGCCGCTCGCGGGGTTCGATCCGCTCCCGGTGCCCAGTTCCTGGCAGCTCCACGGCCATGGGATCCCGATCTACACCAACGTGATCTACCCGTTCGATCCGGGGGACTACCCGGCGATTCCCCTGCCCGACGAGGGAGGCGACCACCGGATCGACATCGACGTTCCCGAGTCGTGGGCCGACCGGGCGGTGATCCTGAGGATCGGGGCAGCCGAGTCCTCGGTCGAGGTGTTCGTGAACGGGACCTTCGTCGGCACGAGCACCGACTCCCGGCTCCCGGCCGAGTTCGACGTCACGGCACACGTCACCCCGGGCTCGTCCGCCACCGTCGCGCTCCGAGTCCATCGCTGGACGGCCTCCACTTGGATCGAGGACCAGGACATGTGGTGGATGTCGGGCCTGCACCGGTCGGTTCACCTCTACCCCCGCCCGCACGTCGGCATCGCCGACCACTGCTTCCGGACCCTCGACCTGATCGACGACGGTGACCGTTGCACGGCCGAGGTCGAGGTCACCGTCGAGCTGCGGGGACCGGTGCCCGCCGGGTCCCGGGTCCTCGCCTCGCTCACCGACCGGACCGGTCGGTCGGTGATGTCGTCGGCCGTCCCGGCCGCGGGTACGACGGCGCTGACCACCTCGATCACCGACCCCGATCTCTGGTCGGCCGAGACACCGAACCTCCACCGGCTCGATTGCTCGCTCGTCGCCGGCGATGGCACCGTGCTCGATCACACGAGCCGACCTGTCGGCGTCCGTGTGGTGACCATCTCCGACGGAGCGCTCCTCGTCAACGGCTCACCCATCACCGTCTTCGGCGTGAACCGGCACGAGCACGATCAGACCACTGGCCGGTGGCAGGCCGACGAACTCCTGGAAGCCGACATCCGTTTGCTCGCCGCCAGCAACGTGAATGCGGTCCGGACGGCGCACTACCCCAACGACGAGCGCTTCTACGAGTTGTGCGACCGGTACGGCATCTACGTGATGGACGAGGCGAACCTCGAGTCACACGGACAGGTCCATCACGAGCGATCGGCCCGTCGGTCGAACCTGCTGCCCACCAACGACCCGGCGTTCACCGATGCGTTCGTCGCTCGGGGTGAGCGCATGGCCCGGCGAGACCGCAACCACCCCTGCGTCATTGCCTGGTCACTCGGTAATGAATCGGGATTCGGTCCGAACCACCGGGCCATGGCTGCGGCGATCCGTGCCGTCGACCCGGACCGCCCCATCGCCTATCACCCGGCCGAGACCGATCCGCTCGTCGACATCATCGGCCCCATGTACCCGACCCTGCGTGAACTCGAGGACCTGGCGGCCGAGGCCGACGAACGACCCGTGATCATGTGCGAGTACAGCCACGCCATGGGCAACTCGAACGGTGGGATCGAGGACTACTGGACCCGGATCCACTCCGAGCCCCGGCTCGGTGGCGGGTTCATCTGGGACTGGGTCGATCAGGGTCTGTTGCAGGTCGACGCGTCCGGTACTCGCTGGTGGGCTTACGGCGGTGACTACGGTGACCAACCCAACGACCAGAACTTCAACTGCAATGGACTGGTCGACGCCGATCGCCGCCCGCACCCGGGTCTGGCCCACGTGCGTTGGGTCTACCAGCCGGTCTCGGTCCGTTGGGCCCATGGCTCCGGGAGCGGGCAGGTGGTCTCGATCGTCAATCGGCGAACGTTCACCGACCTGTCGGACCTGGTGCTCGACATCGAGCTGTCGATCGACGGCGCGCCCTGGCGGACCTGGGAGGACCACGTCGTCCTGGCCGTCCCGCCGGGCGAATCCATCGAGTTCGTCCTCGGCGCCGACATCGAAGGCGCCATCGACGAGGCCCTGACCATCGGACGCGAGGCGCACCTCGGGTTCCGCTGGTCGCTGCGCCGCGACGCGATGCGCTCGGCCGCCGACGTCGGATCGGGCGAGCCCGAGGTGGTGTTCCTCCCGGCCGGGCACGAGACCGCCTACGACCAACTGGTCGTGCCGGCCGGGCGAATGGCGACCAACCCGATCATCGGGCCCGACCCCCTGCTCGGCGCCGGTCCGGACTTCGCCGCGGCGGGGGCGCCGGATGGGGTCGAAGCCGAACTCGAGGCCTCGGGCGACGTGCGCCTGGCCGGCGGTGGGAGCGAAATCGAGTTGTCATCGGGCGGTGCGGTCCGTCGACTGGTCCTGGCCGGCAATCCCGTACCGGTGCTGGCGTCCGCGTTGTCGTGCTGGCGGCCACCCACCGACAACGACAACGCCACCTTCGGACCCGAACGGCTCGTGTACCGCTGGACCCGAAGGGGCCTCCCGATCCCGAGCGCCATCGGTGACGACCTCCCGAAGGTCGAGATCCTGCAATCGGGCATCGTGACCGCCCGGTTCATGATCCCGGCCGGTGAAGGCCTCGTGCTCTCGGTGGTCTGGTCGGTGGGGCCCGACGGCGACGTGGCGGTCGACGTCACTCCGATCACCGATCTCGACCTGCCGCCGTTGCTTCGGGTCGGGCTCGATCTCGAACTCGACGTCGGCTACGACCGGCTCGCCTGGTTCGGTCCGGGGCCCGAGGAGTCCTACCCCGACCGGGTGCGGGGTCTGGAGGTGTCCCGGTTCGATCGTGCCGTGGACGATCAGTTCTTCCCGTACGCCCGACCACAGGAGACCGGGAACCACACGCAGGTTCGTTGGCTCGAACTGCGGGCGACCGGTACGAGCCATCCCTCGATCGTGGCCATCGGCGACCCGCTGTTCGACGCGGCGGCGCTTCCGTATCGGGGTGCCGACATCGAATCGGCCCAACACCTCAACGAGCTGCCGAACCCCGACTGCACGGTGCTGCGCCTCGACAGTGCCCATTCGGGCTTGGGCACGGCCAGTTGTGGTCCCGGGATCGATGGTCGCCATCAGGTGCACGGTCACCACATCGCCAACCGCATCATCCTGCGGGCCGGGCCGGTTCCGTCGGCGTCCGACGGCGGCGACGCTCCATCGGCCGCCGACATCGCGGCTCGGCCCAGCTCGCTGGCCCGGCACCGACGCTGGCGCTACTGACCCGAACCCGCGTGGTCGGCCCGTTCGTGGGGAATTGGTGTTCGTCGATGCGGTTTTGCGCACTCGTGGCCACCACCTGGGAGTGGTCGGCACCGCCCGTGGGGGAATTGGTGTTTCTCGGCGCCGTTTTCGGTGCTCGTGGCCACCATCGGCGACGTCCCCGGCGGCGTGGCGTGACCCGGTGAACGCCACCGGTGCCGAGAGTGGGTGGGGAAGTCTGCCCAATTGGGTGAGGGCGCCGTTGTCTGACTCCCCGCGGTGGGGCAAGCTGGGTGCTCGGCGGAAGCAGCTTGGAGGCGCGTGATGCCAGCAACGGGTGCAGAACGGGAGCTACTGAACGGGGCGGTGGGAGCCCCGAACGTGCGGAATTCCCGGCCCGGTCGACGCCTGACCCTCGTGGTCTTCGCCGCCGTTGCGATGCTGCTCGGTGCTCTCGTCAGTCCCGTTGCCGCTGCGGCTCCCGATGCACCGGTCATCGATCCGGTGACTCCGAGTGGGTTGGTGGCAACGATCAACTGGACGGCCCCGGCGGCCAACGGAACCACCATCAGCGGCTACGTGGTCAGCTTGTCGCCGTCGGTTCCCGGCTCACCCAAGACGATCGCGGCACCGGCCACGTCAACGTCGTTCAGCGGTCTGGCCCCGGGTACGAGCTACACGGTGACGGTGGTTGCCGAGAGCGACGACGAGGACTCGCCCCCGGGAAGCCGGACGTTTGAGACCGCAGCGGCACCTGCGACGGCGCCGACAGGGGCGCCGACCGGGGTTACGGTGTCGCAGGTCGGCACGACGACGTCGGCGACGGTTTCGTGGACGGCGGTTCCTGTTTCGGGCAATGGGGGTTCGGCGATCACGTCGTATCAGGTTCGGGCCAATGGCGCCGGTGCATGGTCGACGTTGGCGAATGGTGGGACCGTCACGGGTTTGGACGTCGGTCCGAACACGGTTGCGGTCCGTGCCGTGAACGCGGTGGGGCCGGGGCCGGCGGCGTCGGGCAGCGTGACCATCGATCCACCGCCGCCCGCTGCCACCGAACCGACAGGGGCGCCGACCGGGGTTACGGTGTCGCAGGTCGGCACGACGACGTCGGCGACGGTTTCGTGGACGGCGGTTCCTGTTTCGGGCAATGGGGGTTCGGCGATCACGTCGTATCAGGTTCGGGCCAATGGCGACGGTGCATGGTCGACGTTGGCGAATGGTGGGACCGTCACGGGTTTGGACGTCGGTCCGAACACGGTTGCGGTCCGTGCCGTGAACGCGGTGGGGCCGGGGCCGGCGGCGTCGGGCAGCGTGACCATCGATCCACCGCCGCCCGCTGCCACCGAACCGACGGAGGCACCGACCGCCGTCGTCATCCGTGACGGCGGGGCGGGCCGGATCGAGATCGGCTTCGCCGGAATCGCCGCGGCCGGCAACGGGGGCTCCCCGGTGACCAAATACCAGGTGCGGCTGAACGACACCGGGGGCTGGTCCGACGTCCCCGGTGGAGCCGGAGCCGACTCGTGGACGTCGGGTGTGCTCGCGCCCGGCACCTACACCGCCCGGGTCCGTGCCGTGAACGCCGTCGGCAATGGCCCCGCGTCGAGCGCATCGGGCCCGTTCGATCTGTTCGTCACCCCCTCGGCGGTGCGCAACGTCGCCATCACGGGCGATGGCACGGCGACGGTGACGGTCACGTGGGCCGCACCTGCCGATGACGGTGGCGGCCTCCTCGACTACCAGATCACCCTCTCGCCGACCGTCGCCGGAGTGCCGGTCCAGGTCGTCGAGCTCGGCGACCCTCGAACCGTGACGTTCTCGGGGTTGCCGGCGGGGAACTACACCGTCCAGGTGCGGGCTCGCAACGCCGGCGGACTGAGTCCCGGTGGCACGGCGACGTTCCGGATCGTCGTCGAACCCGGGGTGCCTCGCAACGTTCGGGGGACCAACGGAATCAGGACGACGACCATCACCTGGGAGCCGCCGGCCGACAACGGCGGTGGCACGATCTCGGGTTATCAGATCACGGTTGCCGGGAAGTTCCGAGAAGTGGGAGCGGCCGATCGTGCGGCGACGTTCGACATCCCGATCGGAAAATTCACCGCCGAGGTCCGCGCCATCAATGCCCGAGGGCTGAGCCTGCCCGGCGTCTCACCCGAATTCGAATCGGTCCGGCCGGTCGACCCGTTCGAGACGCGGGAGGCCTTCGCCCGGCAGGCGTATCGAGACCTCTTCGACGTCAACGCCACACCGGGCGAGGTCGCTGCTCTGGCCGCCCGGACTGCGGCCGACGGAGCCAATGCCCCGGTTCTACTGGCCGAGATGATGCGGTCGTCGCGCTTCGATGCCCGCCGCCGGGTGGCCCGGCTCTACTTCGCCTACTTCGGGCGGGTGCCCGACGCCGGCGGCCAGATGTACTGGACCGAGCTGATGGAATCGGGCCGCCTCGATCTCCAGGGCGTGTCCGACGAGTTCGCCCGATCGCAGGAGTTCCAGAACACCTATGGCGGGTTCGACGAGGCCCAATTCATCGTGCTGGTCTACAACAACGTGCTCGGCCGGACTCCCGACCAGCCCGGTTTCCTCTACTGGCTCGACCAGCGGAACCGGGGCCTCAGCCGTGGCGGGGTGATGACCTGGTTCACCGAGGGCCAGGAGTACATCAACCGTTCGCTCGCCGGGGTCGAGACGTCGTTGGCCCACATCATGATGCTCGACCGGTCGCCGTCTGCCGGTGAATACGCCGACTGGGTCAACCGGATGAACAGCCGAACGGCCGACCTCATCACGCTGAGCTACGACCTCTACGCCTCCGACGAGTACGCGGCCCGGGTCACGCCATAGAGGACCAAAGGCTCCTCCGGTACTCGGGTCGGCACTGCTACCCTTCCCACGTCCAGCGGCAACAGGAGTGCGTAGCGTGAGCCTCATCGATCAGATCCTCGGACGCGAAGTCCTCGACTCCCGTGGCAACCCGACGGTGGAGGTCGAGGTCCTGCTCAGCTCGGGAGCATACGGCCGAGCCATCGTCCCGTCCGGGGCCTCCACCGGGCAGTTCGAGGCCGTAGAACTGCGTGACGGTGGAGACCGCTATCTCGGCAAGGGTGTCCTCACCGCCGTGGGTCATGTCAACGGGGCGATCAGCGAGGCGCTGATCGGCGTCGACGCCTACGGCCAGCGAGACATCGATGCCATCCTGGCCGACCTGGACGGCACCCCCAACAAGGCCAATCTCGGTGCCAACGCCATCCTCGGTGTCTCGCTGGCGGTGGCCAGTGCCGCGGCCGACGATCTCAACCTGCCGCTCTATCGCTATGTGGGTGGTGCCAATGCGCACACGCTGCCGGTTCCGATGATGAACGTGCTCAACGGTGGTGAGCACGCCGACAACAACATCGATTTCCAGGAATTCATGATCATGCCGGTCGGGGCGAAGTCGTTCTCCGAGGGGCTTCGTTGGGGCGTCGAGACCTACCACCAGCTGAAGAAGGTGCTCGGCGACCGTGGCCTGTCGACCGGGATCGGCGACGAAGGCGGCTTCGCCCCCAACCTGGGCTCGAACGAAGAAGCCCTCCAACTCCTGATGTACGCGATCGAGGCCGCCGGGCTCACCCCGGGAGACGACATGGCACTCGCCATGGACGTCGCCTCCACCGAGTTCTACGACGGCTCCGTCTACAACCTCGCGGGCGAGGGTCGCGAGTTGTCGTCCCAGGCCATGGCCGAACTCCTCGACGGCCTGCTCGACCGTTATCCGATCGTGTCGATCGAAGACGGCATGTCCGAAGAGGATTGGGACGGTTGGGCCATTCACACGGGCCTCAGCGGCGAGCGCTGTCAGCTCGTCGGCGACGACCTGTTCGTCACCAACACCGACCGGCTCCAACGGGGTATCGATGACGGAATCGCCAACGCCATCCTGGTCAAGGTCAACCAGATCGGATCGTTGACCGAAACGCTCGAAGCCGTCGCCCTGGCGACCGCGAACGGCTACGGCTCGGTCATGTCGCATCGCTCGGGCGAAACCGAGGACACCGACCATCGCCGACCTCGCTGTCGCCACCAACTGCGGTCAGATCAAGACCGGCGCCCCGGCCCGTAGTGACCGGGTGGCGAAGTACAACCAGTTGCTCCGGATCGAGGACGACCTCGGCGACGCCGCCCGGTACCTCGGCCGCCGGGCGCTGTCGCGAGGCGCGAAGTAGTCGATGACCGCTCGGTCGTCCGCCCCGCGGCGCCATCGCCTCCGAATTCGACCGTCCGATCGGACCCGCCGCATCCTTGCGACCTCCGGGGTGCTCGGGGTCTCGCTCCTGGTGATCGGAGCGCTCGCGATCCTGCCCGCCCGGACCTGGATCGACCAGCGCGACCAGCGGCGTGCGGTCGAGCAGCGAGCTCCAGACCACGAACGCCGAGGTCGAACAGCTCAGCGCCGTGCTCGCCCTGCTCCAGACCGATGCCGAGATCGAGCGGCGGGCGCGGAGAACTTCGATCTGGTGTTCCCCGGCGAGGAGAGCTACCGGATCCTGCCCAAGGCCGAGGGTTCCTGACGGGTCCGTCGCGCTCGACCACCGGGTGTCGGTCGGGTCCAGGTCCGATGCTCGTCGTGTCCGGATCGGCGAGCGAGGAGTCGGTTGGGATCGGCTTGGGTGAATCACCCGTTTTCATGCCACACTCCCTGAGTCAATCGAACAACGACCATTGGGGGTTGCCGTGGAGATAACGGTGGAGGTCAACGGAACGCGTCACACCAGTGACGTCGAACCACGCACCTTGCTCGTGCACTACATCCGCGACGTCGTTGGGCTGACCGGTACCAACATCGGCTGTGACACCTCGTCGTGTGGCGCCTGCACGATCCATCTGAACGGCGAGGCCGTGAAGTCGTGCACCATCCTGGCGGTCCAGGCCGACGGCCAGTCGCGTCACCACCATCGAGGGCCTCGCCGACGGCGACCAGCTCCACCCGATGCAGCAGGCGTTCATGGAATGCCACGGCCTGCAGTGCGGCTACTGCACCCCGGGCATGGTCATGGCATCGGTGTCACTCCTCGACGAGGTCCCGAATCCCACCGAGGCCGAGGTCCGTGAAGGGTCTCGAGGGCAACCTCTGCCGATGCACGGGCTACCACAACATCGTGAAGGCCGTGCTGAGCGCAGCCGGAGGTACGAAGTGATCCCCGTCGCGTTCGATTACGAGCGAGCCGGTTCGGCCGACGAGGCCCTCGCGTTGCTGGCCGAGCACGGCGACGAGGCCAAGCTGCTTGCCGGCGGGCACTCGTTGCTGCCCGTCATGAAGCTCCGTCTCGCCTATCCGTCGATCCTCGTCGACATCGGTCGCCTGTCCGAACTGTCCTATGTTCGTCGACGCCGGCGATCACCTCGCCATCGGTGCTCTCACCCGTCACCGCGACCTCGAGATCAACCCGCTCGTCCAGGAGCACGCGCCGCTGCTGGCGCACGCCACCAGCCACGTCGGCGATCCCCAGGTCCGCCATCGTGGCACCTTCGGCGGTTCGCTTGCGCACGCCGATGCGTCCGGCGATCACCCGTCGACTCTGCTGGCGCTCGGCGGCTCGGTCGTCGCTCGCAGCGCCGATGGCGGCGAGCGAGTGATCGAGGGCAGCCGACCTGTTCGCCGGCTTCCTCGAGTCGAACCTCGAGCCGACCGAGATGCTCACCGAGGTCCGCATCCCCAAGCACACCGGTGCCGGATGGAGCTTCCAGAAGTTCAACCGCCGGGCTCAGGACTGGGCGATCGTGGGCGTCATCGGCGCAGCAGTTGACGGCGGAGCCCAGGTGGCTCTCGTCAACATGCACCCCACACCGATCCGAGCCACCGCCGTCGAAGCAGGCACTGGCCGGTGGTGCCTCGGCGGCCGAGGCCGCCGATCTCGCGGCCGAAGGTGTCGAGCCCTCCATCCGACCTGAACGCCAGCGTCGAGTACCGCCAGCACCTCGCACGGGTCCTCACGCGTCGGGCACTCATCGAAGCCGGCATCGCCTGAGGATCCGACCCCACCCGAACCCCACCGCGGTCCCGGGTGGGTCGGGACCCGGGTCCTCCATCGGGCCTGGGCGCTAAGGTCGGATCATGCGTGAGATCATGAGCGACCTCGATCGGTGGCGAAGCCAGTCCAAACGGGTGGCCGTGGCGCGGGTGGTCGACATCGAAGGCTCGGGTCCTCGCCTTCCGGGTGCGGCCATGGCGGTCAACGAAGACGGCGACGTCGCCGGTTCGGTCAGCGGCGGCTGCGTCGAGGGAGCCGTCGTCGTCGAGGCGCTGCAGTGCCTCGAGGACGGTTCCCGGCGAATCGTGACCTTCGGCTATTCCGACGACGAAGCCTTCGCCGTCGGACTCACCTGCGGCGGAACGATCCACCTGTTCATCGAAGAACTCGACTGGTGAGCACCGTGAACGAACCTTCCCTCTACGACGAACTGCGCCGCGCCACCCGGGGCGAAGAGCCGATCGCCCTGGCCACCGTGGTCGCCGGGCCGAACGTCGGAGCCAAGATCCTCTACCGCCCTGGGCACGCAGCGCGAGGCTCGCTGGGCAACGACGACCTCGATCGAGTGGTCACCCGCGACCTGGCCGGCGAACTGGCGGCCGGCACCTCGGGTATCCGCCACTACGGCGAGCACGGGGAAGCCAGGGAAGAGGCCGTCTCGGTGTTCATCGAGTCGTTCGCCCCGCCGCCCCAGATGCTGATCTTCGGAGCCGTCGACTTCACGGCATCGCTGTGCCGGGTGGCGAAGGTCCTCGGCTACCGGGTCACCGTCTGCGACGCCCGCGCCGTCTTCGCCACCCGGCAGCGGTTCCCGTTCGCCGACGAGGTGGTCGTCGATTGGCCCCACCGGCTCCTCGAGAAGGTTGGTGACACCCTCGGACCCCGAGACGCCGTCTGCGTGCTGACCCACGACGCCAAGTTCGATGTGCCGGCCGTCATCGAGGCCTTGAAGACCGACGTCGGCTACCTGGGGGCCATGGGGTCGCGCCGCACCACCGATGACCGCAACGCCCGACTGCGAGCCGAAGGCGTGTCGGACGCCGAGATCGAACGAATCATGGCCCCGATCGGGCTCGACCTCGGAGCGCGCACGCCCGAGGAAACGGCCATTTCGATCTGTGGCGAGATCATCGCCAAGCGTTCGGGTCGTCTGGCACCCTCGCTGCGAGACACCGAGGGCGACATCCATCGATAGTCGGATCGATCGGGTCGATTATTCGGATTTCGGCCAGAACACTTCGATTCGGAGTGTTCGCGCCGATGGGGTCAGGTGAGTTCCGAGTTCGGGTCCGGCGGACCCTTCCGTTTCGTGCGTCATCTTCGCCTCGGGCAGAAGGTCGCACTGGCGATGCTGGCCTCGTGTCTGCCGCTCGTCGTGCTCGGGGTCCAGGTCGCGAACATCGCCGGCCAACTGGTGAAGACCGAGACGCTGAAGACGGTCGAGCAGGCGGCTCAGATCGAGGCCAACCGGGTCGATTCCCAGCTCATCCGGACCACGACCCTGCTCAACGACATCGTCAACGATCCTCGCATGGTCCAGGCGGCCGAGAACCTCAACGGTGCCGGTGCCACGCAGGCCGAGATCGAGATCATCAGTCAGCTCGACGAATTGCGCGAGCAGTACCAACGCGACGGTCTGGTCGGCGTCGAGATCAGCCAGGCGACCAACGGCGGCATCTCGCCGTCGCTGGCCAACAACTCGATCTCGAACCAGACGCTGTCGGCTTCGACCGCCATGTCGCCCGACGACGGCATCACGGTGTCGGACGCCTTCTTCGACAATTCCCGTCAAACCCGGATCGGCATCATCGTTCCCGTGGCCATCGGACAGACACGGTTCAAGCTCATCACCGAATGGGACCTCGAGGTCCTCCTGGCCGGAGAAGGTGATCTGACCGCGCTCGGTGGTGAGACCGAGCTCATGCTCCTCGCCCAGAACCGTGACGGGTCCCACCTGGTGCTGACCGCAACCGATCCGGCGGCGATCAATCAGCGCATCGCCCTCAGGAGCAATCCCCTCGTCGACCAGGCGATCGTCGAGGAGACGACGGTGGCCGGCAACGTCCCGGTGGTTCGGGCCTCGGCCCGAACGAAGAGCGAGAAGGGTTGGATCGTCGTCGTCGACGCCGACCCCCGCGAGATCTTCGGTCGTCTCGAGCGGGTCCGCCTCGGAATCATCGGCGTGTTCATCTCGGCCGGACTGGTGATCATCTCGGTCGTCGCCGTGCTCCTCCGCTCCTTCGTCCAGCGGCTGGGCCGCATGACCGAGCTGGCCGAAGCGGTGGCCGACGGAGATCTGACGGTCCGGACCGGCGACGAGCGCTACGACGAGTTGGGTCGGCTCTCGATGGCCTTCGACGACATGACCGAGGCGCTGGCCCAGGACATCGCTCGGCGGGAACGGGTCGAGGCGCAGTTGGCCTATCAGGCCACCCACGATGCGCTGACCGGCCTGCCGAACCGTCAACAGTTGGTCGAGGAACTCGATCGGTTGCTGGTCGAATCCGAAGATCTCGTGAGCGTGTTGTTCGTCGACCTCGACGGATTCAAGGCCGTGAACGATCGGCTCGGTCACGGCGCCGGTGACGAACTCCTCGTGCGTGTCGGGGATCGTCTGCGTGGCGTGCTGCGGCCCAGCGATTTCGTCGCCCGTCTGGGCGGCGATGAGTTCGTCGTGGTCCTGCGAGGCCTCGGCCTCCTCGAAGCGGAGCGGTTGGCCGAGCGGATCGTGGCATCACTGGAACTGCCGTTCATCGTCAGCAATGACGAGGCCCAGATCAGTGCCTCTATCGGCGTCTCGTCGGCCTCGGATGAACGATCGACCGAGCGGCTGATCCAGGAGGCCGACATCGCCATGTACCGGGCCAAGGCGATGGGCAAGGGCCGCGCCGTCCGGGTCACCAGCGAGACGCTGGCCGACAACAAAGCCCACCTGACGATCCTTTCCGAGATGAGGGAGGCGGCCGGCAACGATCAACTCGAGCTGCAACTGTGGCCGATCGCCGACCTGCGGAACGCAAACCTGCGGGGTTTCGAGTCGACCGTTCGCTGGCGACACCCCACCCGTGGCCTCCTGATGCCGGCGGAGTTCATGCCGATGGCCAAATCGACCGGCAGCGCGACGGCGATCGACGAGTGGGTGATCACCGAATCCATCGCCGCGTATGCCCGTTGGGATGCCGCCGGTCTGCCGGTCCAGGACCTGGAGATGTCGATCAACCTGACGGTCGAGATGTTCCTGTCGGCGCGCTCTCGTCAGCTGATCACGGGGGAACTGGAGCGTCACAAACTCAAGCCGAGCAATTTCCGGATCGAGGTCCCCGAAGCGGTGCTGCGGAGCGATGCCACCGTGCTTCGACAGGTGTTCGACACCTACCGGGCCATCGGCATGGCCGTGACGCTGGATCGGTTCGGCTCGGACTATGCGAACCTCGAACGGTTACCGCGATTCGCCATCGACGCCGTCAAGATCGATCTGAACCTCATCACCGACCTGTCCAACCGGCTGTCGAGCCGGGCGTTGGTCAGCTCGCTCATCACGCTGGCCAAGACGGCCGGCCTCCGGGTGGCGGCGGCCGGTGTCGACGACGACCTACTGCGGGAAGAAGTCGTCGAGCTCGGCTGTGTGCTCGGTCAGGGTCTGTGGTTGTCGCAGGCGATCTCGCCCGATGAGGCCGCCGAGATGCTCCGTGATCGGTACCTCATCGAAGCCGGTTGAGCTCTCCCGGACCTGCGTCGAGCGGACGTGTCGGCTCGGGGCTCGGCCCAGGTGATGCGCGGTTTCCAGAGCGGTCCGGAATCTCGGTTAGCGTCGGGGCCATGGATTTCGCTCCCGATCCGGACCACGAGGCCATCCGCGACGGCGTCCGCCGGGTGTGTTCCCGGTTCGACGACGACTACTGGCGTCGCAAGGATCTCGACCACGAGTTCCCGTGGGACTTCTACGCGGCCATGGCCGAGGGCGGGTGGATCGGCATCGCGATCCCCGAGGAATACGGCGGCGGCGGGCGCGGGATCACCGAGGCATCGATCGTGCTCGAGGAGGTCGCGGCGTCGGGTGCCGCCATGAACGGCTGCAGCGCGATCCACATCTCGATGTTCGGCATCAACCCCATCACCAAGCACGGAACCGAGGAGCAGAAGCGCACCTATCTGCCCCAGGTGGCCGACGGATCGCTGCACGTGGCGTTCGGGGTGACCGAGCCCGACGCCGGCACCGACACCACGGCGATCACCACCCGTGCGGTTCGAGACGGCGACCACTACATCGTGCGCGGAGCCAAGGTCTGGACGTCGAAGGCCGAGTACTGCCAGAAGGTGCTGCTGCTCGTTCGGACCACACCGATCGAGGAATGCGACCGGCGCACCGACGGGCTCACCCTCCTGCTCGCCGATCTGCAACGACCCGAGGTGACGATCACGGCCATTCCCAAAGCCGGCCGGAACGCGGTCGTTTCGTGTGAGACGGTCTACGACGACCTGCCGGTGTCGATCGCCGACCGGGTGGGGGAGGAGGGCGCCGGCTTCCGGTACCTCCTCGATGGGCTCAACCCCGAGCGGGTACTCATCGCCGCCGAGGCGCTCGGAATCGGGCGGGTGGCGCTGGCCACGGCGGTTCGTTATGCGAACGAGCGGGTGATCTTCGGGCGGCCGATCGGTCAGAACCAGGGTCTGGCCTTTCCGATGGCCGAGGCGCATGCTCGCCTCAACGCCGCCGAACTGGCGATCCGTGAGGCCTCGTGGCGTTACGACAACGGTCTGGCCTGTGGGGAACAGGCCAACATCGCCAAGTATCTGGCCGCCGATGCCGGGTACCGGGCCGCCGACTGGGCGATGCAGGTCCACGGCGGTTTCGGGTACGCCAGCGAATACCACGTCGAGCGCTACTGGCGCGAGGCCCGCCTGATGCGGATCGCCCCGGTCAGCCAGGAGATGGTCATGAACTACGTCTCCGAGCACGTGCTGGGCCTGCCGAGGTCGTACTGAACGACCACGGATCGGTCGATCGCCGCCCATACTGGCGGTATGACGACCGCCGCCATCATCCTCGCGGCCGGGGCCGGCTCTCGATTCGACGGTCCCGGGCACAAGTTGCGGGCCGACTTCCGGGGTCGCCCCGTGTGCACGTGGGTGTTCGATGCGGTCGCCGAGGCCTCGTTCAACCAGGTCTACGTGGTCACCGGCGCCGTCGACCTCGGCGATCTGGTGCCCGAAGGGTTCGACATCGTGCCTGCCGACGATTGGGCCGGCGGCCAGTCTCGGACGATCCAGTCCGGATTGTCCCGGGCCGAGGCCGATGGTCATGGCGCCGTCGTCATCGGGCTGGCCGACCAGCCGCTCATCCCCGCATCGGCCTGGCGCACGGTAGGCGCCTCGGCCGGACCGATCGTGACCGCAGTCTTCGACGGCCGGCGGCGGCCACCGGTGAAGTTCGATCGGTCGGTTTGGCCCTTGCTCCCGACCGACGGCGACGAGGGGGCCAGGAGCGTGCTTCGGGCTCACGCCGAGCTCGTTTCCGAGGTAGCGTGCTCGGGGAATCCCGCCGACATCGACACCGAGAAGGATCTCACCCAATGGAGCTGACCAACGACTTCACCATCGACCGCCCGATCGACGACACCTGGCGCATCCTCAACGATCTCGAGTTCATCGCCCCGTGTATGCCCGGTGCCCAGCTCCAGGAGATCGAAGGCGACGAGTACCGGGGCATCGTGAAGATCAAGGTCGGTCCGATCACCGCCAAATATGCGGGCAAGGCCAGTTTCATCGAGCAGAACGAAGCCGAGAAGGTCGCCAAACTCAAGGCCGAGGGCCGTGATCCGCGGCAGGGCAACGCCAATGCGATCATCACGGCCTCGATGCAGTCGGTCTCCGACACCTCGACGTCGGTCACGATCCACACCGATCTCGCACTGTCGGGCAAGATCGCGAGCTTCGGTCGCGGCGCCATCGAAGACGTGTCGAAGAAGCTGCTCACCCAGTTCTCCGACAACCTGCGTGACAAGCTCGAGAATGACGGCGGTGCCGAGCCAGAGGCAGGCGCCGCGCCGCCGGCAGGCGCCCAAGCCCCGGCCGCGGACGCCACGGCAAGCGCTCCGGCCGCGGCAGCCACGGCGACGACCGAGCCCGAGCAGCCGGCGATTCGCAAGATCGACGCCCCCGAGCCCAAGCCCGTCGACATCCTCGCTGTCACGGGGAACTCCATGGTCAAGCGACTGGC
Organism: uncultured Acidimicrobiales bacterium; assembly: GCA_963700755.1. GTDB lineage: Bacteria > Actinomycetota > Acidimicrobiia > Acidimicrobiales > SZUA-35 > JBBQUN01. Next base: position 531,595 of record CAVOYW010000006.1, on the reverse strand, counting down.
ACCCGTCGTCGGCGTCGCGGTGCTCCTGATCCTGTTGAGGATCCTGCTCGGTCGTCGCGACTGAGCACACATCCACGTCGATGTCGGACCGACCCGATGACCACCAGGTCGTGACGCGCCTGATCGGCCGGCGGCCGATGGGCAACTTCCAGGTCGTCGTTCGCCGTGACGACGGCAGTCCGGTCGTGCTCGAGAACGAACCGCTCCTGGCGTCGGGCCGGCCCATGCCGACGCGCTTCTGGCTCGCCGACCGGGCGCTCAACAAGGCCATCGGGCAACTCGAGTCGACCGGTGGGGTCAAGCAGGCCGAAGCCGAGATCGGCCTGGAGGCCATTCGGGTGGTTCACGACGCCTACGAAGCCGAACGCGACGCCCTGCTCTCCAGCAATCACGACGGACCGCGCCCGTCGGCCGGTGTCGGCGGCACGCGCCAGGGAGTGAAGTGCCTCCATGCCCACTACGCCTACTACCTCGCCGGCGGCGCCGACCCCGTTGGGGAATGGGTCCATCGTCGTCTGGCCGAGATGGGCCGGGCCTACGACCCGTCCACGCCCGGGATCGTCTCGAACTGGGACGACCGTGTTTCCTCGAACGACCGTGCCTCCTCGAACGACCGTGCCTCCTCGAACGACCGTGCCTCTTCGGACAACAGTGCGGCCGACTCGTGACCGACACCGTTGCGGCGATCGACCTGGGCACGATCACGACCCGGCTCCTCATCGTCGGTCCCGACACCGAACACCGCGTCGAACCGGTCACGCACATGGGTGCCGATGTCGATCGCACGGGTCGCCTCGGCCCGTCGGCGCTGGAACGGGTCCGGGTCGCACTGGCGTCCCATCGGTCCGATCTCGAGGCCCACGACGTCCGAGCCGTCCGTGTGGTGGCCACGGCTGCGGCTCGTGCGGCGGCCGATCACGACGAACTCGCCGCCCTGGTCGACGAGGTCATCGGTGCCGACCTCGAAGTCCTCGACGGAACGACCGAGGGGCAACTCACCTTTGCCGGTGCGTTCGGCGGGCTCGAGATCGGACCGTCGGAACTGGTGGTGGTGTTCGACATCGGCGGTGGGTCGACCGAATGGGCCTACGGTACTCGCGCCGACGGATTGCTGGGTGTCCATTCGGCCGACATCGGGGCAACACGGGTGACCGACGCCTACTTCTCGCACGATCCGCCTTCGGCGGCCGAACTGTCGGCGGCCCTGTCGGTCATCCAGCTCCACCTCGACGACGCCGTTCGCGAGCTCGGGTCCCTGCCTGCGGCCATCGATTCGGGGACCGTGCTCGGCGTCGGCGGGACGATCATCACGGTTGCAGCTGTCGAGCTCGGGATGCTCGCACACGATCCGGGACTGCTCGAGGGTTTCGTGCTCACCCGAGACGCAACCGAGGACGTCTTCCGAACCCTCGCCACCGAGGCTCGCGTCGATCGGGCCTTCAATCCGGGTCTTCCGGCCGACCGAGTCGACTCGATCGTCGGAGGGTGTTGTGTGCTGGTCGAAGCGATGCGTCATCTCGGCATCCCGCAGCTCACCGTGACCCGCCACGACCTGCTCGACGGAGTCGTCGGCGAACTTCTCCTGTCGTCGGGAGGGCACTAGGTTGGTCGCCTTGTCGACAACCCTGATCGGTCGCCGTGTGGTGCTGCGCGCCCTCCGGTCCGAGGACTTTCCCAACTGGCGAGAGGTACGGCGGCGCAACCACGACTGGCTCACCAAGTGGGAGCCGAGTCGCCTGCCCGGTTCGCCCGACGTCATCGAGGATCGCAGTGCCTTCTCGCTGCGCTGCCACGCCCGCGAACGGGAGTGGCAACTGGGAGCAGGCTACGGCTTCGGAGTGTTCGTCGGCGGCCAGTTCGCCGGTGAGGTCAACCTGAATTCGGTGCAACGCGGTCCCTTCCAGAACGCCTACGTGGGGTACTGGATCGACCAGGCCCAGGCTGGGCAGGGGTTCACGCCCGAGGCCGTGGCCCTCGTTGCTCGATTCGCTTTCGAGACCGCCAACCTCCACCGCGTGCAGATCTCCATCGTGCCTCGCAACGCGGCCTCGCGGCGGGTCGTCGAGAAGCTCGGGATCCGGGCCGAGGGTGTCGCCGAGCGCTACCTCGAGATCAACGGCGAATGGGAGGACCACATCCGCTTCGCCATCACGGTCGAAGAATGGATCGAGCGCCGCTCGGAGTTCGAGCACTACTGGATGTAGGCCTGCTCGTGGATGTCGGCCCGTCGTCCCGTGTCGGGTCGATCGGCGCAAGCTTGATCGGATCAAGCTTGCGCCCTGCCGCTTCCGGCTCGATGCTCGAGTCATGACCACGATCGACATCGAGACGTTTCTCGAGACCGCCGAGACGGCGATCGACCTGGTTGCGACACCCGCGTGCGCGACCCACTGGGACCAGGACTCGGTCCTCGACGGCTATCGCGTCGGTGCCCTGGCGGCCCATCTCGGACGTGCGATCGGCACCGTGTCGACCTATCTCCGGGCTTCGGACCCGCTCGCCGGGGTGCCGCCGGAGGCCGGCGGTGACACCCTCGACGCCGCGGGGTATTTCACCCGGGCCCTGGTCGACCATGATCCCGTCGACAGCGACTTCCATCGCCGTGTTCGGGAGCGGGGTGTCGAGGCGGCGAAGGTCGGCCCCGACCTGGTCGTTGCCGGCTTGCGAACCGCGCTGGACGACGTTCGGTCGGAGCTGACGGCCCCCGGTGTGGTCGATCGACACGTCGAGGTGATCGGTGGACTGGTCATGCGGCTCGGTGAGTACCTCGACACCCGGCTGGTGGAACTCTGCGTGCACATCGACGACCTGGCGGCGAGCCTGGATTCGCCCGCACCTCCGCTTCCCGCTGCCGCCTGGGATCGGGTGGCCGTGGCCGTTGTCGATGTGGCCGCCCGTCGCCATGGTGCCGCTGCTCTGGCGATGTCGCTGGCCCGTACCGAGCGTACGACCCGCCTGAGCGTGTTCTGATCCCGACCCTCACTCGAACGAGCCCGACCGAGGATGGGACGAAAGACGGTGTTCGATCGTCCGGCCCGGTCGTAGGGTGATCATCGAGGGACGATGTCGCGACCGACGTCGTCCTCTTCGATGGGAGTAGCCGTGACAACGACGCCGAAACGAATGGTCATCCTCGGGGGCGGGACCGGTGGCACCCTGGCCGCCAACCGCCTGCGCAAGAAGTTCCCCGCGTCAGAGCTGATCATCGACGTGGTCGATCACGACAACGATCACGTCTACCAGCCCGGTCTGCTGTTCGTGCCCTTCGGACTGGCCACGCCCGAGGAGATCGTGCGACCCCGCAGCCGACAACTGCACAAGGGGATCAACTTCCATCTCGACGCCATCGAGTCGGTCGACATCGAAGCGACCACGGTGTCCCTGGCGAGCGGGACAATCCTCGACTACGACGTCCTCCTGGTGGCAACCGGAACGGTGCTCCAACCCGAGGAGACCGAAGGCCTGACCGGCCCGGGCTGGCGGGATTCGGTCTTCACGTTCTACGACATGGAGGGGGCAACGGCGCTGGCGTCCAAACTCGAGTCGTTCGACTCCGGACGACTGGTGGTGAACGTCTTCGACATGCCGATCAAGTGCCCGGTCGCACCCCTGGAGTTCGCCTTCCTGGCCGACTGGTACTTCACCGAGCGCGGTGTCCGAGACGACATCACGATCACCTATGTCACGCCGCTCGACGGCGCCTTCACCAAGCCCACCGCCTCGGCGACCCTCGGTGGTCTTCTCGAGGACAAGCACATCGAAGTCGTGACCGAATTCAACACGGGTGAAGTCGATGGGGTGGAACGCAAGCTGATCGGCTTCGACGGGACCGAGATCCCGTTCGACCTCGCCGTGGTCATCCCGCTGCACGGTGGTGCCGCCTACGTGAACGAGTCGCCCGGTCTCGGCGACGAACTCGGCTTCATCCCGACCGACAACGAGACCCTGCAGTCGACGGTCGCTCCCAACATCTTCGTGCTGGGTGACGCGGCCGACGTGCCGACCTCGAAGGCCGGATCGGTCACCCACTTCGAGGGCGAGGTGCTTCTGGAGAACATCGAGGCATTCCTCGAGGGGCGCCCACTCCCGGCCCGTTTCGACGGCCACGCCAACTGCTTCATCGAGACCGGCTTCTCCAAGGCGTTGCTCATCGACTTCAACTACGAGACCGAGCCCCTACCCGGTCACTATCCGAGCCCGCTCGGTCTCCCCCTGCTCAAGGAATCCCGCGTCAATCACCTGGGCAAGCTGATGTTCCAGCAGTTCTACTGGCACAGCCTGCTCCCCGGCCGCGACATCCCCGGAATCGGCGCCAGCATGCCGACGGTCGGCAAACGCGGCATCCGCGTCTGATTCCCGGCATCGATCCACCATCTCCTGCAACGAACGCACAATCCCGAAAGGACTCCCGCACCATGACCACACGAGAACTCGCCGGCGTCGAGGTCGAACTGAACGACGAAGGCTTCTTCGTCGATGCCAACCAGTGGACCGAGGACATGGCCCCGATCCTGGCCGAGGAATGGGATGTCCCGACCCCCCTCACCGAGGAGCACTGGAAGGTGCTGCGCTTCATGCGCAAGGAGTACTTCGAGAAGGGAACCGGCCCGACCGTCCGTAAGTTGGGCAAGACGTCGGGTGTCAGCGTGAAGGAGCTGTATCAGCTCTTCCCGACCGGACCGGCCAAGGCCGCAGCGCGAGTCGCCGGCATCCCGAAGCCCAAGGGCTGTATCTGATCACCGATCGAAACGAACGACGAGAGCGAGCAAACATCATGACCGCGTCCACCAACGGCAAGACCGAAGCCCAGAAGATCGAAAAGGTGTCGATCATCGTCTCGAAGGGCTCCCTCGAAGAGATCTATCCTGCCCTGATCATGGCCAACGGTGCCCGGTCCGAGGGCATCGAGGCCAACCTGTTCTTCACGTTCTTCGGGATGGACGCCATCCACAAGGATCGTCACGACCACATCAAGGTGGCCACGGTCGGGAACCCGGGTCTGCACATCCCGACCTGGGCCGGTGGCCTGCCCGGCGTGTCGAGCTTGATGACCAAGGTGATGGAACACAAGATCGAAGCGCTCGACTTCCCCGGCATCGCCGAATTCATCGAGATGATCTCCGACACCGGGGCCGGCCTCTACGCCTGCCTGGCATCGGTCGACCTCTTCGGAATCAAGCGCGAGGATCTCATCGATCAGGTCGACGACATCATCACCGTCGGCGAATTCTATGCAATGGCCGCCGGCGGGCAGATCATCTTCACCTGATCGGCGGGCCCGCCTCGACCGAACTCGATCAACCCTTGGCCGAGATCCGGGCCTTCAGTTTGGCCAGCTGCTTCTGGAAGGCCGGCTGACGGGTCGACCATGACTGTGGGCCCAGTTCGTAGTTGACGGCGGCGGTCTGCGTCTCGAGCGACACGATGTCTCGCAGGGTTTCCTTGGTCCGCAGGACCAGGTCTCGGGGCACGTCGGCGAGGCGGGCCCCCATCGCCTGGGCTTCGGCCAGCAACCGATCGTCGTCGACACACCGGTAGGCGAGGCCGACTCGTGCGGCCTCGGGCCCGTCGAGCACTTCGCCGAAGATGACCGCTGCCGCCGTCGCCTGGGGGCCGGCGATGCGGTTGAACATCCAGGTGTGACCGCCGCCCGGGTGAATGCCGATCTGCAGGAACCGGTCGTCGAAACGAGCCGATGTCCCGGCGAGTCGGACGTCGCAGATCAAGGCCAGATTCATGCCGGCGCCGACCGCGGCGCCGTTGACGGCGGCGATCGTCGGCAGCGGGGACCGACCGACCCGGAGGAACCCCTCGTAGATGGCGAGGAGCCCCTCCTCGGCCGACTCGCCCAGATGCGTGAGGTCGGCGCCGGCGCAGAAAGCCGGAGCGGCACCGGTCACGACCAGCGACTTGACGGCGTCGGATGCTTCGAGCTCGTCGAGCGCAGCCCCCACTTCGTCGCACATGGCGAGCGTGACCGCATTGCGGCGATCGGGGTCGTTCAGGGTGAGGGTGGCGACCGAATCGGTGACGGTGACAGTGACGAGGCTCATGGCGCTCGATTGTGGCAGGCGACGCCGCTCAGCGCAGGTCCAACTCGTCTCCGCCGTCGTCGAACGGATCTCGAAGAACAGGGTGGCCGCGGGGATCGGGCGTCGTGCCGACGGAGGCTCCGGCCGCAGCGATGGCCTCGAGGGTCACCTCGCCGATCTCTCGCAAAGTCGACGGCAGCGTGTCGAGGTGGCGTTCGTCGTCGGGAAGATCCTGCCGGAACGCCCAGACGCGGATGGCCTGTTCGAGCCGGCCGGCTTGGCGTTGGGGAATCGAGAAGAACCGGCGCGATTCTTCGAACTCGAACCCGTTGTCGAAGAGGAAGTGACGCAGCAGAGCGGCCTTGACCGGTTCGGATGACGCCACGCCGATGTCGATCCATTCCTCGGCCGGACCGAGGGGGGCGGCGACCTGGAACTCGAGTTCCCGAAAGGCCCCGTCCCCGACCGGGCGTTCGCAGTGGGGGCAGGTCGTGTACCAGGGCAGGCTCGGCCGACCACAACCAGCACAGCGCTCGTCCGCTGCATGGTGCTCCGACCCCGATGCCATGACCACTGCATCGGCCTTCTCGACCCGGTTCTGAAGGACGAGTTCACCGAATGGTCCGATCGAACCGAGTTCGGGTCGAGGCCTCATTCCCGTAGCCTGAGGGCGTGACGGCACCCGTTCGGCCCCTCATCCTCGCCTCGGGTTCTCCCCGGCGTCGAGCGCTGCTCGAGTCGGTCGTCGGCGTGGTCGAGGTGTCATCGGCCGACATCGATGAAACCCCTGGTCACGACGAAGACGCCGCAACCCTGGTCGAGCGCTTGGCCCGTTCGAAGGCCGCGCAGGTGGCCATCGACCGTCCTGAAGCCGTGATCGTCGGCGCGGACACCGTCGTGGTGTGCGATGGCGTCATCCTGGGCAAACCGGTCGACGAGGCCGAGGCCGCGGCGATGCTGAGCCGGCTGTCGGATCGGTCGCATACCGTCATCACCGGTGTGGCCGTCATGACCGGCGACCAGGTCGTCGCCGGTCACGAGACGACCGAGGTGTCGTTCCGGGTGATCGACCAGGACGAGATCGACTGGTACATCGCAACCGGGGAGCCGCTCGACAAGGCGGGCGCCTACGGCATCCAGGGCGCCGCCGCCCTTTTCGTCCGCTCGATCTCCGGCAGCCATCACAACGTGATGGGGCTCTCGTTGCATCATGTCGATTCGTTGCTACGACAGATCGGGCCATCGCTGGTCGACTACCGACAACCGCCCTCGCCATGACGTCGAATCGCCCGGGATCCGGCTTGCGGAGCGAACGGATGATCGAGGTCATTCGCACGGCGCCCTCGGGTGGGGTCGAGATCGGTGCCTGGATCAAGCGTGGTGTCTTCCTCGCTCTCGGTGCGGTGTCGATCTACCTGCTCCATCCGAAGATTCTCGACGTGGTGTCGTCGGCGCCCCGTCTGCGCACGATCCATGCACGCTGGTTCGTCGTCATGATCGTCATGGAGATCCTGAGCTTCGCCTGCACCTGGTGGCTGATTCGCATCGTCCTGCCCCGCGTGTCGTGGTTCGTGGCCGCCACCAGCCAGCTCTGCGCGAACGCCGTGAGTCGGGTGATCCCCGGTGGCGCGGCCATCGGTGGTGCCACGCTCTATCGAATGCTGTCGGTCAGTGGTGTCGGTGCCGCAGAGGCCGGTGGGGCCCTCGCCGCGACCTCGATCCTCTCGACGGCGGCCTTGTTCGCCATCCCGGCTGCGGCGTTCCTGCTCGCCCTGTTGGGGGCGCCGATCCCCGAGAGCCTCTGGCCTGCCGCCGTTGCGGGCGGCGTGATGTTCGCGGTCTTGGTGGGGGCGGCGTGGGTGGCCGTCGCGTTCGATCGGCCGCTGCTCGTGATCGGTGGGGTGCTGGATCGTTCGTGGCGCTGGATCACGAGCCGCTTCGGCGACACGAGGGGTCTCGATCCCCAGCACATCCTCGATGAGCGCGCCCGATTGAGGGCCGTCGTCGACACGTCCTTCGGCCGGGCCGTCGTCGCTGCCGCCGGGAACTGGGTGTTCGACTACCTGGCTCTGATCTCGGCCCTTTACGCCGTCGGAGCCAATCCCCGGCTGAGCATCGTCCTCCTGGCATACGCCGGTGCCGCGGTCCTCAGCATGATTCCGCTGACCCCGGGCGGCTTCGGCTTCGTCGAAGCAGGCCTGTCGAGCTTGCTGATCATCTCGGGTATCTCGGCCCAGAACGCACTGTTGGCCACCGTCGCCTACCGGACGGTCTCGTTGTTGTTGCCGATCCTGCTGTCCGCCCCGGCCTACATCCTCTACCGAGCCCGATTCGGCTTCGTCGCCGAACCGGCCGAGGCTGATGGCTAGGCCCGTTGGGTTCGCCGTCGCAACGCGAAATCGCTGGTGTGGGGGAGCACGCCTCTGTGACATGCTCGGTGCGTGAGAACGACCGAGCCATGAGTCTGCAGATCGGTGTGATGAGCGCGGGTGTGGGTGAGCGCTCACTCGACTACGCCCGGGAGGCCGAACGTCTCGGGGTGGCGTCGATCTGGACTGCCGAGTTCTGGGGTATCGATGCCTTCACACCGTTGGCCGCCATTGCCGCGGTGACCGATCGGATCGCGCTCGGGACCGGGATCGCCCAGCTGGGGGCGCGAACCCCGGCCATGCTGGCCATGAGCGCCATGGGTGTCCAAGCGGTGTCGGACGGGCGCTTCCTGCTCGGGATCGGGGTCAGCGGTCCTCAGGTCATGGAGGGCTGGCACGGTGTCGAGTTCTCGCGGCCGGTGCAGCGGACCCGCGAGACCATCGAGATCATCCGGATGATCGCAGCAGGTGAGCGCCTCGCCTACGACGGTGCGGTGTATCGCCTCCCGTTGCCCGACCGCGCCGGTGTGTCGATCCGCTCGGCGGCAACGGTCGCCCCCTTCCCGATCTACGTCGCCGCACTGGGACCGGCGAACCTGACCCTCACCGGCGAACTGGCCGATGGTTGGATCGGCAATTCGTTCTTCACCGAGACCGCGTCGGTCTTCTTCGATCCGATCGAGGCGGGAGCCTCCAAGGCCGGCCGCACGTTGGCCGACCTCGACCTGACGGTTGCAGCCGCCGTCGAGTTCACCGACGATGTCGAAGAGGCGGGACGCCGTCATGCCCGCGGCTATGCCTTCACCTTCGGCGCGATGGGTTCGGGAACGAAGAACTTCTACAACGACGCCTTCACCCGGCAGGGGTTCGGTGACGACGTGGCCGAAGTCCAGCGCCTGTGGAGAGCAGGCGATCGGGAAGCGGCGGCCGAGCGGGTCCCGCTCGCGATCGGGTTGGGGACCAATCTGGTGGGCCCGGACGACGTGATCCGGCAACGACTGCGTGACTACCGTGACTGCGGCGTGACCACGCTTCGAGTCAACCCGGTCGGCGCAACGTTCGACGAACGGGTCGAGGTCCTGGGTCGTCTCATGGACCTCGTCGCCGACGTTCGACGTGAGGCAACCTGACCCTCGATCTCGGTGGGCAGCGAGGTCCCGACTCGCGACGCGGACCGCCCGATGGTGCCCTACGCTCCGGTCAGGTCCGGATGGCAAGGGATCCGGATGGCAAGGGATCCGGATGGCAAGGGAGTGGTGATCATGGCCGGTAGTGGTGAGATCTACGAGCGCAAGGACGGCAACTGGGCGTTTCGGGTGAAGGCGTCGAACGGACAGGTCGTCGCCACAGACGGGAGCCAGGGCTACAAGACCAAGGCATCGGCCCGCTCGACGCTCGAGAGGCTCCTGGCCGGCGAATACAACGGCCCCATCACCGAGGTCTGACCGGACACCGTCGAGCTTCGAGCACCGGCTCCCGCTACGACACCGAAAGATTCGGGTCTTGTCCGAATCGTCGCTCTTCGTTCGTCATGATGGTGTCCGAGACCGACTCGGAATGATGGTGGCCGGGACCGACCCGGAGGAACGAGGACACGACCATGCGATACATGCTTCTGCTCTACAGCGCCGACAACGCCGGACCCACGCCCGGCACGCCCGAGCACGCCGGTGAGATGCAGGAATGGATGGCCTACACCGAGGCGCTCGTCGCCGCCGGGGCGATGCTGGCCGGTGACCCGCTGCACGGGATCGACACCGCCACCACCGTCCAGGTTCGCGACGGGCAGACGATCACCACCGATGGGCCCTTCGCCGAGACCAAGGAGGTGCTCGGTGGCTACTACATCATCGACGTCGCCGACCTCGACGAGGCGCTGGCCTGGGCGGCGAAGACCCCGCTCACCCGCTACGGATCGGTCGAGGTTCGTCCGGTGATGGACATGGACCAGGTGACGGGCTGAGTGTTCGCCAGTCGGATCGCCGATGTCTTCCGCGAGGAGTGGCCACGATTGGTGGCGGTGCTCGTTCGCGACATCGGCGATCTCGACCTGGCCGAGGACGTGGCCCAGGAGGCCTTCGTCGAGGCGGCGCGTCGTTGGGAACACGACGGGTGGCCCGACCGGCCGGCGGCATGGCTGCTCACGACCGCTCGTCGCCGAGCCATCGACCGGGCTCGCCGGGACCAGCGCTTCGCCGACCGTGTTCCCGCGCTCGTCGCCCGCCGGCTGGCTCGGTCCGACGAGCCGTCGGGCCACGAGCTGGTCGACGACCAGTTGGCCCTGCTTCTCGGATGCTGCCACCCGGCGCTGGCCGCCGACGCCCAGGTCGCGCTGACGCTGCGGGTCGTGGCGGGGCTCTCGACGGCCCAGATCGCGCGCGCCTTCTTCGTTTCGGAGTCGACGATGGGTCGGCGGTTGTCTCGGGCCAAGACCAAGATACGGGGTGCCGGCATCCCCTTCACCGTCGGCGACCGATCGACGTTGATCGATCGGGTGGCCGTGGTGTCGGGCGTGATCTACTCGATCTTCACCGAGGGCCATTCCAGCGCCTCGGCGGCCACGTTGGTGCGGGGTGACCTGTGCGACGAGGCGGTCTGGTTGGCCGGGCTGCTGCATTCGCTGGTCCCTGACGACCCCGAGGTCTCGGGGCTGCTCGCGTTGTTGTTGTTCACCGATGCCCGTCGGGCGACTCGGGTCGACGCCGATGGCGCACTCGTGACCCTGGCCCGGCAGGACCGTTCTCGGTGGGATCGGTCGGCGATCGAACGAGGCCGCGAGGCGCTCGCTGCAGCCCACCGGCGACAGCAGTCCGGGCCCTACCAGATCCAGGCCGCCATCGCCGCCGTACACGCCACCGCCCCCTCGTTCGCCGCCACCGACTGGGCGGTCATCGTGAAGCTCTACGACGTGCTGCTGCACCACAATCCGGCGCCGGTGGTGGCCCTCAATCGGGCGGTCGCCGTCGGCCGATTGGACGGACCCCGAGCCGGACTCGATGCCCTGGCGGTGCACGACCTCGCCGAACTGGCGTCCTATCCGTATCTCCACAGCACCTGCGCCGAGTTCTGCCTCGAACTGGGGCTCCGGGACGAGGCGGCCGCGGCCTTCGCCGAAGCCATCCGTCACTGCGGCAACGATGCGGAGCGGCGCCATCTCGAGGGCCGGCGCGCAACGGCGCTCTCCTGATCGTCGGGGCTAGGGTCGGGCCGTGCACGATCTCACGCTGACCCAGATCTGGCGATACCCGGTGAAATCGCTCGGTGGTGAACAACTCGAGTCGGCCATGCTCGGTGAGCGGGGCATCGAGGGCGACCGGGCCTGGGGGCTGCGCCAGCTCTCGACCGGACTGACGCTCACGGCCCGCCGTCGCCCGGAGCTGCTCTTCGCCTCGGCCCGCATCGTCGACGGCGACGTCGTCATCACGCTGCCCGACGGATCGGAGACAGCCGACGACGTCGTCCTGTCGTCGTGGCTCGGCGAAGACGTCGCCCTGATCGCGGCGTCCGACGAATCCGCGACGTACGAGACACCGATCGATGCCGAGCACGAGGATGCCGCACCCTGGGTCTCGTGGAACGGCCCCGTTGGTTCGTTCCACGACTCGGGCCGGTCTCGGGTGTCGCTCGTGAGCACCGACTCACTGGGCAACTGGGACATCCGTCGGTTCCGCACGAATCTGGTCGTCGAGGGCGGGGGCGAAGACGACCTCGTCGGGTCGACGCTGTCGATCGGCCGGGCTGACGTGATGATCAACAAACCCATCGACCGTTGTGTCATGGTCACCCGACCGCAGCCCGGGCTCGAGCGCGACCTCGACGTCCTGCGAACGATCAACCGAGACCGAAACACGTTCCTGAGCATCGGGGGGACCATCGTGACGGCCGGCCGAATCGGGCTCGGCGACCGGGTGGTGCCTTCCGATACCACGATCGACAGCGTGAACGAGGAGCAACGATGACCCTGACCGAGTCCTACTGGGCTGCAACCGAAGAGCTGCCGGTCGAGGAACTGACCGTCGGTGACATGCTTCGCCGGGCGGCAGCCGCTCACCCCGACCGCACCGCCCTGGTGGCCGGCGTCCACGACCCGGCCGCCCGTCGCCGCTGGACCTACACCGAGCTCCTGGCCGACGCCGAGCAGTGCGCCCGGGCCCTGCTGACCCGGTTCCGACCGGGCGAGCACGTGGCCATCTTCGCTCCCAACGTGCCCGAGTGGGTCATCCTCGAGTTCGGCGCCGGCCTGGCCGGGATCGTGCTCGTCACCGTCAACCCGGCGTTCCAGGCCAAGGAGGTGGCCTACGTGCTCGGTCAGTCCCGGGCCGTCGGGTGTTTCGTGATGCCGGAGTTCCGAGGCAACCCGATGGCCGCCACGGTCGAGACCGAGCGCCTCGAACTCGACCATCTGCGCGAGGTCATCCGACTCGACGAGTGGGGCGACTTCATGGCCTCGGGAACCGATCCCGAGGTGGTCCTGCCGACGGTGACCCCCGACGATCCGGCGCAGATCCAGTACACGTCGGGAACGACCGGGTTTCCCAAGGGGGCCTTGCTGCACCACCGTGGGATCTGCAACAACGGCACCCACACGGCCCGGATCGCCGGTGGTCAGGACGGCGCCGTGTGGCTCAACCCGATGCCGCTGTTCCACACCGGCGGCTGTGTGCTCGGGGCTCTCGGTGCCGTGGCCCTCGGCGGGACCCACATCCCGGTCCTGCTGTTCGACCCGGCGCTCGTGCTCGAGCTGATCGAAGCCGAATCGGTTGCCGTCATGGGCGGGGTCCCCACCATGTTGGTGGCGCTGATGGAGCATCCCGATTTCGCCACCCGCGATCTGTCGTCGCTGCGCACGGTGGTGTCGGGTGGGTCGACGGTCCCGGCTCGCCTGGTGCGCCGCATCGAGGAGGACCTCGGCGTCGACTTCGTGATCGTCTTCGGTCAGACCGAGTGCTCACCGGTGGCGTCGATGACCCGCCCCACCGATTCGATCGACGACAAGGCCAACACGATCGGCCTGGCCATGCCCGGCACCGAGATCAAGATCATCGATCCCGAGACCGGCGACGTGGTGCCGGTCGGGACCGTGGGGGAGTACCTGACCCGCGGCTACCACGTGATGACCGGCTACTACGAGATGGCAACGGCGACCGCCGAGGCGATCGACGCCGACGGCTGGCTGCACACCGGCGACCTGTGTGCCATGGACGAGCGCGGCTACTGCACCGTCGAGGGCCGTCTGAAGGACATGATCATCCGTGGCGGCGAGAACATCTACCCCCGGGAGCTCGAAGACCTGCTCTTCGTCCGAGAAGACGTGGCCGAGGTCGCGATCGTCGGCCTGCCCGACGACAAGTGGGGCGAGGTCGTCGGCGCATTCATCCGGCCGACCCCCGGTGCCCCGGTCGACAAGGCGGCGCTCTTCGCGGATCTACGTGAACATCTGGCGCCGCACAAGACGCCGAGTCACTGGTTCGAGATCGAGACCTTCCCGTTGACCGGCTCGGGCAAGATCCAGAAGTTCGCGTTCGCGCGAACAGTGGCAGGACGGCGCTCACACGCCACTCTGAATGGTTCAGTCGTCCTCGAGGGCACGCAGGAAGGCCTGGCCTTCTCGGCAATCGGCCGCGAGGGGGCACCAACGGCAGTGGTGGCTCGGGGTCCGACCGGGCTCGCGCGTTGCGGCACGGAGATCGACGAAGCGCTCCACGGCATCGGTCACCCGGCGGACCGTCGACCACAGCAGGGCCTCGGTGACGTCCTCGGTCCGGGCCTGGCCGGCGTCGAGGTAGTAGTTGACGAGCATGCGCGGCGGAATGCCGAATCGGAGGGTCTCGAGCAGGGCGTAGAAGCGGAGGTCCTCGACGTGCGACGTCACCGCTCGACCGGTCTTCAGGTCGATCACGACCTTGCCCGCCTCATTGCCACGGACCCGACCGAGACTGAGGTCGATCGTGCCCTGGAGCGTGATCCGGTCGTCGCACAGGTCGGCCCGGACCCGTGACTCGGCCACCGGCGCCCATTGGCGCTTGAGCGGCGGGAAGGTGTCGAGGAACGTGGTGACGAAGTCGTTGACACGGCCGACGAGTTCGGCCCGTTCGGCCTCGGTCAGCGCCGCGAGCCAGTCGGCGATGCTGCGGCCGTCGGCTTCGAGTCGGGCCATGGCGTCTTCGACCAGGTCGAGGGGTGCCGGGTCACCGCGCCGTGCCACCCACAGCTCGATGGCCTTGTGGGCGACCGTGCCCCGGGCCGATGCGACGGTCCAGGCGAAGTCCTCGTTCTCGGAGGCCACGAACCGGGCCTCGCAGCCGTGCAGCATCGAAAGCTTGTGTTTGGAGAGATAGACGACGTCGTCGGTCCGGTCGGCCAGCGGAGCGAGGACGGTTTCGAGTTCGGAGCGGAGGTGATCCCGCAGGTCGTCTCGGAACGTCGGCCGATGGGTCGATCCGATTCGGTCCAGGACGTCCTGCTGCGCCGGATTGAGTCGGGGAACCGGGGTGATCGGCTGCTGATCGGTCATGCCCGGTCCACCAACCACTCGAAGAGGACGTGATGGCCCTCGTCGGTGATCCGCTCGGGGTGCCATTGCACGGCGAGCAGGAGGCCCGACTCGTGCTCCATCGCCTCGACGGTGCCGTCGGGTGCGGTTCCGGTGACCGAGAGTCCTCGGCCGGGCCGATCGGCCGCCTGGTGATGGAGCGAGTTGGTGGCGATGGTCGCAGCGTCGTAGAGCTCGGCGATCAGCGACCCCGAGGTGAGCGACACCGGATGACGCCGGGCCAGGTGTTCGTCGGCGTCGGCGAGCCGGGACTCGGGTGTTGGTTCGTTGCTTTCGCGCCGGGATCGATGGTGCTCGGATCGGCCGGTGATGTGTTGATGCAGGGTGCCGCCCAGGGCGACGTTGGCCACCTGCAAACCGCGGCAGATCGCCAGCACCGGCTTGCCCTGGTCCAGCGCGGCGTGCATCAGGGCCATGTCGGACTCGTCGCCGGCCCGGTTCCAGCCCACGGCACCGTTGGGCTCGGCGCCGTACAGAGCGGGATCGACGTCGCTGCCGCCGGTGAGCACCAACCCGTCGAACGCCTTCAGTCGTTCGCCGGCGGACCGTGGATCGAAGGCGTTGGGGAGGATCGCCGTGTGGGCACCGGTGGCCTCGACCGAATCCAGGTAGTGGGGATCGAGCGTGTAGAGCTCGTTCTCGGGATGCACCCACGTGCGCAGGGTCCTCCGCCACGGGGTCAGGGCGATCAAGGTCACCCCCGCAGTATGCGTCGTTCCTCGCTGCGCTCGGCACCTGCCGAGTTCGGATCGGGTTGCGAGCCTCCCGGGCCGACACGGCCCCGTCGGGAGTGTGCAGATCGGAGGCCGGCGCGCTCTCGCCCTGCTCGTGCAACTCACAGAGTTTCGACGTGATTGCGGCCTCGTACCGATCGATGAAGAGTGGTCGAACGTGTGGTTGATCTCGAGCTCCCGAACGGGGACCTTTTCGATACATCCGGCCAGACTTCATTCCTCCCGGAGTGTTGCGGCCGGGGCGAGTTGGGCCACGGTCCGGCCCGGCCACAGGGCGAGCAGGTTCAGGAGCAGGGCGGCGACGGGCACCGTGAGCACCAGTGCGAGAACCGGGACCGGGCCGACGTCCTGGAGCGGCACCCGCTCGGCGATGAGCTGCCACCCGAATCGACCGACCACCACGCCGAGGGGTAGGCCACAGGCGAGGCCCACTGCGGCGATGACCGTTGCCTGGGCGTTGAAGGTCAGCCGCGACGACCGGCGGGTCAATCCGAGCGCGCGCATCACGACGAGGTCATGGGCTCGGCGATGCGACGAACTGATGAGCACATGGCTCACGGCGGCAACGGCGAGGATTCCCAGGAACGCCGCGAGTACCCACGGCAGGCTGCGAACGTTGCCGAGGTTCGTCAATTCGACGGGCAGTTCGGCCGGCGCCACCGAGTCGACCGTGCCGCCGAGCGCCTGGCCGACCTGCGTGATCGCCGCAGGGACATCCGTTCCGCCGGGGAACTTCAAGACGGCGACCCGGGAAGGCCCTTCGAAGAGGTTGTCCGGTCCGACGGCGGGGACCACGGCCCGGAAGCGGCTCGGCGTGAGCCACAGACCCTGGTCGAACTCGAAGTGCACGTCGGGCGGGAACAGCGCGGTTCCGACGATCGTGATCGGAATTCGCTCGGTGCCGATCGCAATCGCGTCGCCGATCCCGACCCCGAGATCGCGTGCGGTCTTGGGGCCGATTGCAGCCTCGTTGTCGCGATCCGGCCGCCGGCCTTCGATGATCGTCAACTCGGGGGCCGGCCCGGAACCGTAGGGCAGCGTCATCACGGCCGGAACGCCGATGCCGTCGACCTGTAGGGCGAACCTCGCTCCCTCGGTGATGCCCGTACCGGCCGGGGCGGCGGCAGTGATCGAGGCGAGCAGATCCGGCGCCAGACCCTGCGGCCCGTAGTCGGTGGCCTGTGGCGAGATCGTGGCGTCCCAGTTGACGCCGGCCCGCTCCGGATGTGCCAGTGCATCGGTGACGGAATGCTCGATTGTCAGCGCGCCGACAACGCCGAGCACGCCGACGATTGCGCCGAACAGGGCAGGCCTCACCGCCACGCGTGACCGGCCGGCACCGGGCTGCAGCGCCATCCCCGCGCCGATCCCGATCGTGACGGGGACGTGGGAACGGACCGCCACCCCGAGCCGGGATGGTTGCGTGCCGAACGACCGTTGCCCACCGGTGGCCCGCCGAGCCGCAATCGCGCTCCCAGCGAGCACGAACGCGGTGACCGTCATCGCGGCGGGCAGGATGACCGTCAGGTCGACGTGTGTTCCGACGTCCGGATCGATCTGGCGGCCCATGCCCACCGGGAAGAAGCGGGACGCGGCGATGGCGCCCCCGGCGCCGACGATCGCGGCGACGAGCGCGGGAAGCACGTGGAGTGCGGCCGTCGCCCCGACCATGTCGGTCCGGGTCATGCCAACCGCGCGGAGGGCGTCGGCATCCTCGCCGATCCGGCCCCCGGAGCGCCCGAGTGCCTGGACGACGAGCAGCCCACCCGCGATCGCAACGATGGCTGCCAGCGCGGTGAGGGCGACTCGCTCCATCCCGATGGCGGTGTCCACCCGCCTGGTGGTCGAGGCCAGATCGAGCACCGGTACGCCCGGCGCGATCGTCTCGGTCACGGCGGCCTGCAGGGCGCCCATGTCGGCCGGACCGTTCCGAAGTTTCACCTCGGCGTTCTCGTACAGCTGGATCTTGTCGCCGTATGCCGAGACGAATCCCGGGCCGACCAGGATGCCGTCGGTGAACAGGAACCGGTTCACGGTGTTGCCAACACCGACGACCCGGAAGGTGATGACCGGCCCGGCCGGTGTGGTGTCGCCTTCCTGCTGGTCGATCCCGAAGGGCTGGAAGTCGAACGTCGAACCGACCGGGGCGAAGGCGGCAGCTGCCGGTGGCACGATCACCTCGTCGGGAGCGGCCGGGTCCCAGAGCCGGCCCTCGGTCACGACCGGTCGGCTCATGCGCCCACCCCACGCGCCGTCGTTCGACACGAACAACAGGCTGGGTTGGCCGTCCTCCCTGCCGAACATGAGGTCCCAGACCGCCAGGTCGGCCACCTCGGGCTTCTCCCGCAGCTTCGACCAGTCGGGATGCGCCACCCCGACCTGGCTGGCGAAGACGACGGCGTCCGCGGCATTCGTCGCGTCGCGCAGACGGGGGAGCGCCGTCTCGGTTCGCCTGGCGCCGGCCAGGGCGGCGGCGGCCAGCGCGGCCGTCACGCCCGCCAGGACGCCGAGCGCAACGAGGCCCTTCCACTCCCGCCGGACGGTGCTGCGCACCCAGAGCCCGATGGCAGCCCGCTCGCCGGCGGCCCGCTCGTTCATCCCGACCACACATCCTCCCGGCGGTGGCCGTCGGCGAGCTCGGCCATTTTGGCCAGATCGATGTGGTCGGGGCCGACGGCCGCGACCTTGCAGTCGGTCACCGCCCGGAGGGTCGCCGTTCGGAGCCCGCCCTCGAGGACCGACCGTTCACCGAGCACTGCGCCCGGACCGAGCTCGGCGATGAGCTCACCGTCGACCTCGACGACGAGGGCCCCGTTGAGCAGCAGGAAGAGTTCGTTCGATGCCGAGCCCTGCTCGACCAGGGTCTTGCCCGCCTTGACCCGGCGGATCGACGGCTTGTCGGAACCCCGCATGATCCCGGCCTGCAGCTCGCGTTCGAGCAGCGTCTCGACCTCGGTGACCAGTGCCGGCGAGTCCTCGTCGCCCCACGGCGTTCGCCGGCCGAACGAACGGTTCATCCATTTCTTGTACTCGGCAACGCTGCTCTTGGCCACCAGCGCACCGGTGTGATCGAACATCCAGTGGCGGGGGAAGTCCGATGCGCCGACCATCGCCGCGGTGTGCGTGCCATCGGCGTTGATCGTCAGCTCCAGCGTGGTCCACACGATGGGGGCGAAGTACTGGATGAACGGCGGGTGTTTCACGGTCCGGGGCATCGGCGCCCCGGTCCGGCCGCCAACGGTCTGCGTGAAGCGAACCGAGGAGCCATCGACCACCGGTTCGACCTGGATGTCCGGCAGTTTGGCGGCCGGGATCGTGATCGAGCCCAGTCCGAGGCCAACGGTCGTTGCACCGATCACTCCGCCGCCGGTGTAGCCGAAGCCGGTGATCGTGCCGGCGTCGTCGACCTCGATGAACGCACGCAGATCGTTGGCGAACCGGAAACGATCGTTGATGCGAAGTTCCTCGATCGAAGCGGGGACGTCGGCCCCGAGTGGATCCGGTGGTGGCGGATCGTTGTGCGCCATCTTCATGCGGGTGGCCAATCGGCCCAAACCCTCGAGCAGATCGGATGGGATCCACGACACGGTGGTGATGCTGCGTTCGATCCTCATGATGATTCCTCCAAGAGAAGCCGGTGTCGTCCATCGTGAATCGGTGCGCAGCCGCCCGACAGGGCGGTGCCCCGTCTGTGGGGGTGTGGCTGGCACCACCCGTCCGACACAGGCCCACGCCCTCGAACCGGGAGGGCCCATCCTGTTGAATCGATCCCATGGGAACGATCACCGTGTTCGTCGCCGACGACAGCGTCTTCATCCGTGAGGGTGTTCGGTCGATGCTCGCCCGCCAGGCCGACCTGGAGATCATCGGTGAGGCCGAGGACTTCGACGGCCTGGTCGCCGGCGCCGAGGCCGGTGAGCCCAACGTCGTCGTCAGCGACATCCGCATGCCACCCAGCTTCCACAACGAGGGCATCGAGGCCTGCAAGCTGATCCGGAAGCGCCATCCCGGGACCGGGATCGTGATCCTCAGCCAGTTCGACGACCCCGACTACGCGATTTCCCTGCTGTCGGAAGGCGCGTCGGGCTACGCATACCTGTTGAAGGACCGCATCTCCGAGGGTGACCAGCTGGCCCGGGCGATCCGGGAGGTCGCGTCGGGTGGATCCATGCTCGACCCGGCCGTGGTCACCGCCCTGATGAACCCGGTCCGTCGGACCGGAGGTCTCGACACCGAGGACGATGCGCTGCTGGAGCTGGTTGCCGAGGGGAAGTCGATCAAGGCGATCGCCGCTGCCCGGCGGTCGACCCCCGGTGCCGTCGAGCAGCAGATCGAGGCGCTGTTCGTCCGCTTGGCCGAGGGGGTCTCGACCGGCACGGCCGGTGCGTTGGAGCGCCTCCGGCGGATGCACACCGCCATCGTGGCCCGTGAGGAGCAGGGCGAGTCACTGTCGCGGCTGCTCCCGACGGGTGTCGCCGATCAGATCCGGGCCCGTGGGGCCCGCGCCGGCGAGAGCGAGCAGCTCAACCTCACCGTGCTGATGAGTGACATCCGCGGGTACTCGACGATCAGCGAGCACACCGATCCGTCGAAGTTGGCGCAGCAGCTGAACCGCCACCGGGCCGAGATGAACCGTGCCATTCTCGACGCCGGGGGCACCGTCATGCAGTACGTCGGGGATGCGGTCATGGCGGTATTCGGCGCACCCGAACCGTCGACCGACCACGCCGACCGGGCGCTCGCCGCAGCTCGGGGCA
The DNA here is from genome assembly GCA_963700755.1 of uncultured Acidimicrobiales bacterium. Lineage (GTDB taxonomy): Bacteria > Actinomycetota > Acidimicrobiia > Acidimicrobiales > SZUA-35 > JBBQUN01. The sequence goes on along the minus strand of CAVOYW010000006.1, from coordinate 511,150 downwards.
TGCACGCCGCGCAGACGGTCGTGAACGAGGAGTGGATCGCCCAGGGACTGGAGTCGTTCCCGCTCGGCATCGGGCTCTCGACGGGCGACGTTGCCGCTGCCATGCTCGGATCCGATGAGCGACTCGAGTACACGGTGGTCGGCGATGCGGTCAACCTCTGTCAACGGCTCCAGCAGTTCGCGGCCGACGGCCAGATCGTCGTCAGCGAGCCAACGTGGGAGCAGCTCACCGTGAAACCCGAGGCCGAGGAGCTCGGCCCGCACCTCGTGAAGGGCCGCACGACCCCGGTCCACCCCCGCAGGATCGCCGCCGCATCCCAGCTCACCTCGGAGCCCATCGCCCCCCAGGAGGCAACATCATGACCACGGTGGAGCACGTCGGAGCTGCCGGCGAGGCGCAGACGGATCCGGTCGTCGCCGCCGAGCAGGTGTTCCGGACCTTCGAGCAGGAGATCGCACCCGTTCGTGCGCTGCGGGGCACCGATCTCCAGGTCGGTGCGGGCGAATTCGTGGCCATCATGGGCCCGTCCGGGTGCGGCAAGTCGACCCTCCTCAACATCATCGCCGGCCTCGATGTGCCCGATGACGGGTCGATCTCGGTCGCCGGCCAGGCGCTCGTCGGCAAGACCGAGACCGAATTGGCCTTCATGCGGCGTCGTCACATCGGGATCGTGTTCCAGTTCTTCAACCTGCTCGAGGGGATGACTGCGCTGGAGAACGTGCTCATGCCGGCACTCATTGCCGGCCGCCGGCGCAAGGGCGCCGAGACCCGGGCCCGGGACCTGCTCGACCTGCTCGGCATCGGCGACAAGGCGTCACAGTCGCCGGCTGCGCTCTCGGGCGGGCAGCGTCAACGCCTCGCGATTGCCCGAGCGCTCGCCAACGAGCCGACCCTGTTGCTGGCCGATGAACCCACGGGCGCCCTCGACTCGGAGGGAGGCGAGGAGGTGCTCGAGCTGTTCGTCCGGCTGCATGCGAACGGTCAGACGATCCTGTTGGTGACCCACGATCTGCCGGTTGCCCAGGCGGCACAGCGAGTCGTGAAGATGAAGGACGGTCGGGTCATCGACGACGGTTGCGCCGCCGAGGGCGGATGACCGCGGTGACGCCGACCGTTGTCGTCGCGGCGTCCCTGGCGTTGCTCTGGACCGTGACGGGTCTCGTCCTGGTCCAGCGTTCTCGCCGACCGACAGCAACGATCGCGCTCGCCGTCGGGGTCGTCTCGACGATTGGCCTGCTCGCCTGGAACGCCGCATCGAACCGCGCCCTCGGCGGGCTCGGCGCCGTTGCGGCCGACACCGGGCAGCGGCTCGCACTCACCCTGCTCCCGGCCCTGGCGTTCCACCTGTTCCTGACGTTGCCCAACGGTCACCCGGCGAGACCCGCTCATCGGCGAGCCATCGCCGTCGCCTACGGGCTCGGTGCGGCCACCGGGCTCGCACTCCTCGTGGATCGGACCCGGATCGCGGCGTGGCCGATCGTGATGCTCTGGTTCGCGGTCGCCCTGGCCGTACCGGGGGCGCACGCGAACTACCGGGCTGCCGGCGCGATGGACCAGCGGCGGATGCAGTGGCTCGGCTGGGCGGCGGTGGTGGGCGCCGAGGTGTCGATGGTGTCGCTGGCGCTCTCGCTGATCGCGAACTGGCCACACCACAGCGCAGACATCGGACTGGCGATGAGTTGTCTGATCCCGCTCGCCATGATCGCCGGTTCCGTCCCGAAGCTCGTTCCCCGTGTCGATCGGCTGCTCACCCACACCGTTTCGGTCACCGGGCTCACGGCGCTGATCGTCGCCGCCTATCTCCTGGCGATCGCGGCGTTCGGTCGCCGACCGACGGGGAGCGAACGGAGCCTCTTGCTGCTCTCGATGGCCGCCGCCGCGCTCGCCGCCTTCGCGTACCAGCCGACCCAGGCCTGGCTCGCCGACCGGGCCAATCGGATCGTGTACGGCGAGCGGGTCTCGCCCGACGAAGCCCTCCGAACGTGGGGCTCTCGCCTGACCCGATCGATCCCGCTCGACGAGTTGCTCCTGCAGCTCGCCGAAGCCCTGCGCAAGTCGATGCAGTTGACCTCGGCCCAGATCTGGGTCGGCGCCGGCGGTCGCTACGAGATCGCGGCGATGGTTCCCCACCGTCCGGCCGGTCCGTACGTCCTCGGAGCGAAGGAACTGGCGGTGGTGAGCCGGTCCGGTGTCTCCGGCGGCACCTGGCTCGACGTCTGGCTGCCCGGCCTCGTCGACTCGAGTTCGGCCGCGGCGACGCGTGTCGCACCCATCGCGCACAGCGGTGACCTGCTCGGGCTGATCGTCTGCCGCCGCCCACCGGACGGCGCCTTCTTCGACGAGGACGACGATCGTGTCCTCACCGAGCTGGCTCGCCAGGTCGGCCTCGCCCTCCACAACGTGCAGCTCGACACGGCGTTGCAGGCGTCGCTCGACGAGCTCCGCCAGACCAACGAGGAGCTGCGCGCCTCGCGGATCCGGATCGTCGCCGCCGGCGACAGTGAGCGGCGCAAGCTGGAACGCAACCTCCACGATGGCGCCCAGCAGCACCTGGTCTCGCTCGCCGTCAAGCTCCGGCTGGCCAAGGACGCAGTGGTCGACGATCCGGCCGACGCGGAAGCCATGATCGACGAAGTCCGGTCCGATCTGCAGGAGGCCATCGTCGAGCTCCGGGCGCTCGCCCACGGGATCTTCCCGCCGCTCCTCATGTCGGGCGGACTGGGAGAGGCATTGCCGGCGGCCGCGACACGGGCCGCGCTCCCGACCGTTCACGACATCTCGGTCGGCCGGCACCCGGCCGAGGTCGAGGCCGCGACCTACTTCTGCTGCCTGGAGGCGCTCCAGAACGCGGGGAAGTACGCCGGTCCGGGGGCGTCGGCGACGCTCCGGGTGTGGGAGGAACCGACCGGGTTGAGCTGGGAGGTCGTCGACGACGGTGTGGGCTTCGACGCCGCGAACGTATGCCTCGACGGGCAGGGATTCCTGAACATGCGTGACCGGATGGGCGCATTCGGCGGCACGGTCGACGTCATCAGCTCGCCGGGGACCGGGACCACGATTCGCGGGCACGTCCCCGTCGGTTGATCCGCACGGTTGCCGGTCGGGTTCAGGCCCGGGGCAGCGGCCACGACGGATCGCCGCCGGCTTCCCACAACACCCGGAGGACCCGGGGCGACAGTTCGTCCTTGTTCACGTACGCCATCGCTCCGCAGCTTCGTGCTGCGGGCGGCATCTCGTCCTCGGTGTAGGTCGACACCAGGATGACCATCGTGTCGGGATGCTCGGCGGTGATGAGGCGGGTCGCCTCCAATCCATCCATCGCGCCCATGTTGATGTCCATCAGGACGACGGCCGGGCGCAGGGCATCGGCCATCGCGACCGCTTCCTCACCCGAGGTCGCCTCGGCGACGAGGTCGAACGCCTTCACCCGGGCGATCACCGCCCGGGCCGCGATACGGAACGGGGCCTGGTCGTCGACGACCATGACGGCCACCGGCGGAACCGGCTCGTCGCCGCCATCGATCGTGGGAGTCAGCTCGGGGCACATCATGGTCTCGTCATCGTGCGTGATCAGCGGTCGCCCAGCAATCGTGCTGCTACCTCGCCCGGGGTGTGGTCAGCATCACCACCGGTCAGGTACATCAGCACGGCGGTGACCCGGCGATTGACGCTGCGCTCCTCGCTGAGCTGGAGCTTCGAGAAGATCGAATTGATGTGCTTCTCGACGGCCCGCTCCGACAGAACGAGGGACTGGGCAACGGCCGCATTGGACTTGCCCTGCGCGATCTCACCGAGCACCTCGCGCTCCCGGGGGGTGAGGAAGTCGAGCGGCGCCTTCGAGCTGCGACCGGAGGTGCCGACGAGCTGTTCGACGACCTTGGGGTCGATGACGGCCCCGCCGTGGGCGACGACGCGGATCGCGTCGACGAGGTCGTCGACCCCGGCCACCCGATCCTTCAGGAGGTACCCGCGGCGGTCCGATCCGTTCGCCAGGAGCGCAACGGCATAGTCCGGCGACACGAAGTGGCTCAGCACGATGACGCCGATCTCCGGATGGGTCGCCTGCAGCTCGACGGCGGCGCGGATGCCCTCGTCGGTCCCGGTGGGCGGCATCCGGATGTCGGTGACGACGACATCGGGCCGAGTGCGATCGACGACCTCGAGCAGACCGTCGTGGTTGGTCGCCGTGCCGGCCAGTTCGAGACCCGGTGTGGCGGTGATCAGTCGGGTGAGGCCATCGAGCAGCAGGGCGTTGTCGTCGGCAACCACTACTCGCACGTCCATGGTCGGATGCTACCGGCCCGACGGATCACGCCCGGTCGGTCGGCGCGACCGGACCGTGACCACACCCCCGTGGTGGTGCCAGCACCCTGGCAGCAGGCGGGAGATGGGGTTTGACTGTTGGCATGTCGGCGATCCTCTACCGCCTCGGACGCAGCGTTCGACGCAATGCGGGATCGACCGCTGCCCTGACGCTCGGTGTTGCCGTGCTGATGGGGGTCGCGCTGACCCTCGTTGCCGGCGCCCTGCGAACGCTGAGCGCACCGGATCGCTACACCGCCGCATTCGGCGGCGCGTACGACGTCGGCATCGGTCAGCAGGGACCGACGCCGACCGCCGGCGAGATCGCCGCACTCCCGGCGGTTCGAACGGTTGCCCAGGCCACGTTCGTCTTCGGTCTCCTGACGCCCACCGGTGCGTCCGCGCCGGCGGAGACGCTGGTCTTCGTCGGATCGCAGGCGGCGTTCGGCAGTCGCGTCGTCGAGGGCCGCGAGCCGGACCCGGGGCGAGCGACGGAGTTCGTCGCGGACGCGGGCCTTCGTGGAGCAGAACGGTCTGGCGCTCGGCGACACGGCCATCCTCGTGACCTCGACGCAGGAACAGGCCTCGGCCATGGGATTCGATGTGGCGGCCCCGGCGGGCCCGACCGTCACGGCCACGCTGGTCGGGGTGATCGACGGGGCGGCCGACCTCCAGGATGGCTACACGATCTCGCTGTTCCCCCCGGCCCTGCTCGAGCTCGGGGATGTCGGCTTGAGCGGGGCGCAGAGCGCGGTCGGCCTCGCTCCGGGAGCGACCACCGACGACCTGCGGGCCCAGCTCGCCGGTCTGCCGGATGGGACGAGTCTCGAGGTCAGCCCCATCGAGTGGGTTCCCGCCGTCGTTCGCTCCTCGGTCCGGGCCCAGGGTCAGGGAGTCGCCGTGCTGGCACTCTTCGCGACCGCAGCCGCCGTCGCGATGATCGGTCAGGTCCTGGGGCGCCACGATCAGCTGCCCGACGGCGAACGCATCGCGCTCCGCTCGTTGGGGATGACCCGCCACCAGTTGATCGGTGACTCGCTGGCCCGCGCCGCGGTGCCCACGATCGCGGGGGCGATCGGGTCCGTGGCGATCGCGGTTGCGTGCTCCGAGTTGTTCCCCCGTGGGTTCGTCACGCGGATCGAGCCGAACCCCGGCACCCGGTTCGACCCACTCGTCCACCTGTTGGGTCCGATCGTGGTGGCCGCCGCGATCCTCGGATGGGTGGCGATCGGTCTCGCGGCCGCCGACCGGGAGCGGCTGCCCCGGGCCAACCCCCCGCTCGTCGAGGCGATTGCGCGCAACATCCGACCGGTCCGGCCGGCGACCGGATTTCGGTTCGCGTTCAGCGGTGCTCGCGATCGGCGCTGGCCGACGGGCTCGTTCGTCGGTCTGGTTGCCGTTCTCGCCGTTGTCATCGGCGGCCTGACGCTCGGGACCGACCTGGGTCAGTTGGTCGATCAGCCGGCGCGATACGGCAGCGCCACCTACGGAGTCGGATCCGGTGGCGACCAGCTTCCCGACGCGGCGCGGACGGTGTTGGACACCGATGCCGACGTGGCCGCCCTCACCTATTACCGAACCATCACGGTGGCGGCCGGGACCGTGAGTCTCGACGTGACCGGGATGGAGCCGCAGCGTGGTGAGCTGCTGCCCGATGTCCTCACTGGCAGACTTCCCCAATCGGCCGACGAGATCGTGCTCGGAACGCTCGATGCCCGTCGCCTCGGGGTCGGTGTCGGCGACAGCCTGACGGTCACGACCGAGCGCGGTGACACCACCCTTCGGGTCACCGGGCTCGCCGTCATTCCCGGGATCGATCAGAACGACGGCATCGGTGAGGGCGGCATCGTCACCTGGCCCGGTCTGTTGCGGATCGACCCGTCGGCCACCGCCAGTGCAGCCGGGTTCGAGCTTCGGCCGGGCGCGCCGGCCGACACCGTGACCCGCCTGTCGGGCCGCATGGGGATGCAGGTGGGCGCCACAACGGGTCCGGCTCAGATCATCAACATCGGTCGGGTTCGGAACATCCCGTTCCTCGTTGCCACAACGCTCGCGCTGTTCCTGACGCTCAGCCTCACCCATCAGCTCGCCGTGTCGGCTCGGCACCGGCGCCGTGACGTGGGCATCCTCAAGGCGCTCGGTGCCGATCGGAGCTTCGTCACCGAGGTCGTGCACGTGCAGGCGACCGTGTTCACCGCCGTCGTCGTCGCCGTTGCGGTGCCGATCGGCATCATCGGCGGTCAGTCGGTGTTCCGGCTCTTCACCAAGTCGATCGGGGCCCGCGGTGTCGCGCCGGTTCCGATCGCCCTGCTCGCTTCCTGCGTGCTCGCCCTCCTCGTCCTGGCCAACCTCGTTGCGTCGATTCCGGCGCGGCGCGCCCGTCGGCTCGACCCGGCCGTCCAGCTGATGGAGGAGTGATTTCGGGGGACCATGGCCCCTCGGCCACCGGATGGAGCGGCGCCACGCTGAGCTCATGAGAGCAACGGCGGTCGCGCGTCGAGTGCGGGGATGGATCGTCGGGACGTAGAGCGAGGTCACGGTGTCCGTGTCCCACGCCGACCCGGTGCGGATCGGCCTGGGTGGGTCCACCCGGAACCGCTCGCGACGGCCCGACCGAAAGCAAGGTCGTACGGCCGACGAGCGTTGAACAGCCCGAGGCCGGTTCGGGCCGGTTCGGCGATCAGGGTCAGGCCCTCGCGGTGGTACTGCTGTGCCACCAGCCGGTTCATGTGTGGTCCCAGACCCGTGCCCCGCTCATCGGGGACGACGTAGAGCTCGGAACCGGCAACCTCGTCTTCTGCCAGGTCGACGCGAAGGAAGTGGAAGGGCCGGTACTCCCGCCGTCGCATGAGGAAGTAGCCCGCCAGCTCGTCACCGCGATGAAGCGTCCAGATGATGGCGGTCGGGTCGGTCGCGGCCGGGGCGAGTTTGGCAGGCAGGACTCCGTCGGCGACGAGTTCGCCCATCTCTGAAGGTGTTCGCAGCACGAAGCCAGGATCGTTCACGAGCACGGGTGGCTCCTCGACGAGCGAACGCTCACACAACCACAACAACGACACGTCGAGGAGGGAACCGGGCATGACACGTTGCAGAGCGATCTGGGTGGTGTAGGCCCAGCCGGACTCGGCGAGCTTGCGCTGGAGTCGGCTGGTCGCGTCTCTCACCGAGTGCCCGAGCGCTCGGGTCCGGCCCGTGATCACGCTCCTCTGCTCGCTCGCCATCGGCTCGTCGACATCGTCGAGCGACAGCTCGAATCCGGCTACGGCCTCGGATCGTCGCTCGCGGTCGCCATCGACGGCGAACTGGTGAACGACGTCTGGGGCGGCTGGCCGACGAAGGCCGAACCCGAGCCTGGGAGGCCGACACGATCACCACCGTGTGGTCGACGACCAAGACCATGATCGCGCCGCCTGCCTTCCAGTTGATCGACCGGAGCATCGCCGCTTCTGGCGGTACATGGTCGAGGGCGAGCGCCCCCGCTGATGAAGGGGCAGGTCGCCGGGTCAGCTTCCCCTGAACTCGGGATCGCGCTTCTCGAGAAAGGCGGCCCGGGCTTCGCGGCCGTCGTTGCTCGCGAATGCCCGCCGAATGTTGGCGAGCTCGTACCGGAGCTGACCCTCGAGGTCGCGGTGGGCGGTGGCGGCGCGGAGTACCCGTTTCGTCGATCGGGCGGTGATCGGCGAGAGGTGGGTCAGCTGCTGGCAGTACTCGGCGAATCGGTGGTCAAAGGCGTCGTCGTCGACCACCTCGCCGACCAGACCCATCGCTGCTGCTTCGTCGCCGTGCACCGTGCGATTCTCGAGGAGGAAGCGCATCGCCTTCTCGTATCCGATGAGTTGGCTGAGTGTGTAGGACATGCCACCGTCCGGGCTGCCGCCGATGCGGGGGTAGCCGGCCATGAGCCGGGCACTGCGCGCCATGATCCGGATGTCGGCCGCCAACGCGAGTGAGAGGCCCGCACCGACGGCGACGCCGTTGATGCCGGCGACGATCGGCTTGTCGCATCCGTAGCGCAGGTCGCTGCAGAAGCGGCTCACCCATCCGAGGTCGTCGAGCATTGCATCCTGTTCGCTCATGCCCGAGTGGTCGATGTCGCGGTCGCCGGCGAGGTCGAGCCCGGCGCAGAACGCCCGCCCGGTACCGGTCAGGCCGATGATCCACGTGTCGTCGTCGTGTGCGGCGCGTTCGATCTCGGCGAGCACGGTCCAGGCGAGCTCCTCGGAGATGGCATTCATCTTCTCGGGCCGGTTGAGTCGGATGGTGCGGACGTGTCCGTCCTGCGAGCTGACGACGACGTCGGACATGGAGGGCAACCTATGGCCGGGCCTCCGGTCGAGCAAGCCGGCCCTGCACCGGTGGTCCGGGGATCAGCCCGGTCCCGGGTGGCCGCGATGGGCGGCCGACCCGGCATCGACGTCATCGTCGACGTCGAGCCGCCCCGAGATCCCTCGAACGGTGATGTGGCCGTTCACGCAACCGTTCAGATCGCCGACGAGGGGCAGGACAGAGTCCGATCAGGGGCGACCGGCCGCCCGACGACCCCTGAATCGGGATCAGGCACCGGGTGGACGATGCGGTCGGGTCGCTCAGCCGACGAACATCCCGCCGGCCGGAAAGATGATCTGGCCGGTGATGTACGACGACTCCGAGGTCGACAGGAACAACGCGGTTGCCGCGATCTCGGTCGGATCACCGAGACGCCCCATCGGCGTCATGCCGACCATTCGCTGCGTGCTCTCGTCGGCGGCACGCATCCGGGCGGTCATCGGGGTTTCGATGAAGCCGGGGCCGATCGCGTTGACCCGGATGTCGTGATCGGCTGCCTCGAGCGCGAACGCCTTGGTCAGCATCCACACGCCTGCCTTGGACACGCAGTAGTCGGCCGCTCCCCGGAGCGGGACCTTGGCCGCGGCCGACGCGATATTCACGATCGTTCCACCGTTCCCGGCCGCGATCATGGCTCGGGCGGCGGCGGTGTCGGCGAGCATCACCCCCGTCAGGTTCACGTCGAGGACTCGTTGCCAGTCCTCGGGAGACTGATCGAGGAGACTCCCGGATGCTCGGTCGTCGGTCCGGCCGCTGACGTAGCCGGCATGCGACAGTCCGGCAGCGGCCACCACTGCGTCGAGCCGACCGTACTTGTCGACTGCGGTCTGGAACATCGACTCGTTGTCGCTCGGCGACGGCGCATCGAGACGCACGGCGTGGGCCGTGCCTCCCTTGGCCTCGATGCCGGCGACAACCCCCGCCGCCGACTCGAGGTTCAGATCGCCGATGACGACCGATGCCCCCTCGGCGGCAAAGCGCTCGGCACACGCCCGGCCGATCCCGCTCGCGCCGCCCGTGATCACCGCGACCATGCCGTCCATCTGGCCCATTCGATTCCCCGTTTCACTCGTTTCGTGTCCGAGCTTCGTCGAGCGTTCGGGATTTGTCAGAACGCGACCGTGACACGATCACCCATCGCACCCTTGTCGGGGCTGCGTGGGATCGGCGGGGTGCACGACGAAGGGAGTGGCGCCCGTGGGCGCGTGTTCTGGGCGTTCGTCTTCACCATGGAGCTGACACCGGACCCGGGCTCGGTGATCAGCGCCCCGGGGCGGCCGTTCTTCGCTGCGCTCGGCATCTGCCGAGTTCGGATTAGGTTGCGACGGTGACCTACGACGAGATCCGCTACGACGTCCTCGATGGTGTTGCCACCATCACGTTGCACCGACCCGAAGCCCTGAACGCCATCACACCCACGATGCTGGCCGAGCTCGAAGGGGCGGCCGTTGCGGCGGCCGACGACCCGGCGATCCGGGTCGTGGTGCTCACCGGTGCCGACCGAGCCTTCTCGGCCGGGGTCGACCTGAAGGCGCTGGGGGAGCGTGAACTGGTCGACGGCAAGGTCGGCGACATCCTCGACCTCCCCGCCCGCCGCGTCACCACGACACTGTCGACCATGGCCAAGCCGGTCATCGCCGCGGTGAATGGGTTCTGCTTCACGGGTGCACTCGAACTGGCCCTGGCCTGCGATGTGATCGTGGTCGCCGACGAGGCCAAGCTCGGCGACACCCACGCCACGTGGGGACTGCGCCCTACGTGGGGTATGAGTCAGCGTCTCCCCCTCCTGGTGGGGATGGCCCGAGCCCGCTTCCTGTCCTACACCGCCCGAACCTTCACCGGTGTCGAGGCCGCCGCCTGGGGCCTGGCGGCGCTGTCGGTGCCCCGCGCCGAGCTGGCCGACACCGTTGCGGCCCTGGCCGAGGAGATGAAGGTCAACAGTGGCGAGTCGTTCGCCGCCTACAAGGACCTGTTCGGGGCGGCCGAACGTCTCGGGCTCGAGGCCGGTCTGGCCTATGAGGCCGACCACGACTACTCGTTCAGCGACACCGATCGGCGTCTCGCCGGGTTTCGCTGACCCGTTGGTCGTTCCGATCAGGGACAGTTGTCATAGGGGGTGATCATGATGGTGTCGTGGGAAAGAGGCAGGAGTCATGACATCACTCGAGTTCGCAGAAGCCGTCCGTTTGATCACCGGGGCTGCCCGTCGGGCTGGTTGGTCGGTCCCGTCGTTCCGGAGCCGACCCCGCGGATCGGCCCGTCGTACGATTCGTCGCCGAGCCGATGGCTCGGCCACCGTGGCCGTGGCGCTGCGTGATCGGCCTCTTCCGGCGGTCGTCGCCGACCTGATCGACGGCGTGGTCGTTGCCAACGGCTTGACCGGCGAAGCGGCGCTGGTCCTGCGGGACGAGCTCTGGTCGGTGGTCGGGCCGGTCCTCGCGGCGTCGATCGAGCACCCGGGCGATCGCCCGGTCGCCGCATCGCCGACCGCCACCGTCGTGGCCTTCGCGGCCTGAGCCCGCCGTTAGCCTGGCAGCCATGGACCTCACGAGTCTCACGGCGATCGCCCCCATCGACGGACGCTACGGCGCCAAGACCGCACCACTCCGCCCGATCTTCTCGGAATTCGGTCTGATCCGGCATCGGGTGCTGGTCGAGGTCCGATGGTTGCAGGCACTGTCGAGTTGGAGCGCGATCGGCGAGGTGCCGTCGTTCTCGCACCAGGCCAACGATCTGCTCGACTCGATCGTCGAGGACTTCGGCCCGGCCGACGCCCAGCGGGTCAAGGACATCGAGGCAACCACCAACCACGACGTGAAGGCGGTCGAGTACTTCCTCAAGGAACGCATCGCCGGCAACGCCGAGCTGGCCGCGGTGTCGGAGTTCGTCCACTTCGCCTGTACGTCGGAAGACATCAACAACCTCTCGTATGCGTTGATGGTGTCGGCCGGCCGCGATCGGGTGCTCCTGCCCGAGCTCGATGCGGTGATCGACCGGTTCGAGGCGATGGCGGTCGAGTACGCCGACGCCGCCATGCTGTCCCGCACGCACGGGCAGGCCGCCTCGCCGACCACGGTGGGCAAGGAACTGGCGAACCTCGTCCATCGATTGCGGCGTCAACGTGATCAGATCGCGGCCGTCGAGATCCTGGGCAAGATCAATGGTGCCGTCGGCAACTACAACGCCCACTACTCGGCCTATCCCGATCTCGATTGGCCGAGCTTCGCCGAGCGGTTCGTCTCGGGCCTCGGGCTCGTCCCCAATCCCTACACCACCCAGATCGAGCCCCACGACTGGATCGCCGAGTTGTTCGACGCCGTTGCCCGGGCCAACACCATTCTGATCGATGCCGCCCGAGACCTGTGGGGATACATCTCGGTCGGCTATTTCACCCAGCGGGTGGTGGCCGGCGAGGTCGGCTCGTCGACCATGCCACACAAGGTCAATCCGATCGACTTCGAGAACGCCGAAGGCAATCTCGGGGTCGCGAACGCCCTGTTCGCCCACCTGGGGTCGAAACTGCCGATTTCGCGGTGGCAGCGGGATCTCACCGACTCGACCGTGCTGCGCACGCTGGGAATGGGGTTCGCCCACACGAGCATCGCCCACCAGTCACTGATTCGGGGGCTGGGCAAGGTCGAGGTCAACTCGCCCAAGCTGGCCGCCGACCTCGACGACAACTGGGAGGTCCTGGCCGAACCGATCCAGACCGTGATGCGGCGCCACGGCATCGAGGCGCCCTACGAGAAACTGAAGGAACTCACGCGCGGCCGACGTCTCGATCAGCAGGCCATGGTCGCCTTCGTCGACTCGCTCGACCTTCCCGAGTCCGACAGGGCCCGGCTGCGGGCGCTGACCCCCGCCGAGTACCTCGGCAACGCCGTCGAACAGGCCAAGTCGATTCGTTAGTCGAGCGCGTCGAGGTCCGCTTCGGTCACCAGGCCGGACTCGAGAGCGTGTTCCACCAGCCGGGTCCGTCGTTCGGTCGCCATCGACCCGACGTCGCCGCGGAGACCGGACACCCCGGCCCTGGTCAGTCGCTGGCAGACGTTGTCGAGTTTCCGGTTGAACCGGGTGATGGTCCAACCCAGTCGCAGGGCGGCGGCCCGGTTGGACGGAAGTTCGATATCGGCGCCGGACGAGCGCAGGTTGGGTTCGGCCAGGGCCACGATGAGCCTGCGTTGATCGACCGTGAGCGGCAGATCGGCATGACTGATCGTGGCGCCGTCGTCGTCGGAGTTGGCAGCCCCGACCGGAAGGTCCGGCAGGCCGTTGAGGGTGAGCTCGAGTTCGTAGCGATGACGGCCGGCGCCGAACTGGACCACCGCCTCGGGAAACGTCAGTGCCAGCTCGCGTCCGGGAGCCAGTGAGACCTGCGAACGGCTCGTCAGATCCTTGATCGTCAGCGTCATCCGACGACCGCGATTGATCAGCCACCACGAACCGTTGCGACTCTCGAAGGAGCCGACGACTCGATGGAGGTAGGGGTTGTCGTCGATCTCGAGTTGGGCCGAGCGGCCGAAGTCGAGGGTGGCCCCGTCGACGAGACCGTGGGTCATGCCACAGAACTCGACGAGCAGCGTCGAGCCGGCGCCCGGCTCCAGCACGCTCATGCCGTCCGCTCGTGGAAGACGAACGAGAAGGCGTCGAAATAGGCCGTGGCTCCAGGTTCGATGATCAGCGGCGTACCGGACACGAGCGCCGTGGGTTGGGCCCCTTCGGCCGGGACGACGACGGTGCCGTTGTGTGATCCACAGTCCTCGACCATGGCGTTCCAGTCGCGGCAGCGGACCGTCAGATGGGTACGCGACAGCCGCTCGCCTTCGAGCACCACCGGGATCCAGTGATCACCCCGGCGAGACGGATTGCGGCCGACCATGATGTCGCCGTTGAGCTCGACGGTGAGGCCGTTGCTGAAGACGAGCGTCCCGAGGGAGGGCTGGGGGACGTGCTCGACGGCGTCGGCGCCGGCCGGGAGGAAGACCTCGCAGATCTGGCAGACGGCTCGACTGGGAGGATTGGGATGACCGTTCTTGCACGTTCGGCTGGCCACCAGGGGTGTGCCCTCCGGGACGGGTGGGGGATCGATCGTGGTCTCTTCATCGACCATCGACATGACGTAGTCGACCAGATCACTGTCGGTGCCGTGGGCGGTGGCGTCTTCGTTCGAGTCTTCGTCGGATGGGGGGTCGTCGGCCACCGGTGCCGGGGCGACCGTGTCGATGAACTCGACCGGACGTCGCGACGATTCGATCAGGGCGGCGGTGAAGCCGCCGGCCGGGACGATGCCGTCGCTCAGGCTGGTTCGTTCGTCGACGTTGCTGCCGGTCGAGGTGGTGCCGGTCGTGACGGTGGCGGTCGCCGGATGCCCGTGAACCCGGTGTTCGACCCAGGTGGCCGAGGTGGCGCCCGACAGCATCGGCACCGACTTGAGGTCGGTCGACAGTTCGAGCGAGCCGAAGACACGGATCTCGATCCGCTCGCCGGCGGTCAGGCAGGCGAAGGCGCAGATGTCGAACTCGTGATCGATGAGCGTGTCGGCCAGCCGATACCAGATGTCGTCGGGGCTGCCGTGCGAGAAGGCGTCGACCAGGAGCTTGGCTCGATCGTCGGGTTCGGGAATGAACAGCACGGTGTCGGCCCGGCGTCCGACCAGGCCCGAGCCCGGAGCCAGCGACAGCGAGAGGGAGTAGCCACCGGTCACCGATGGACCTCGCTGAGCGACAACACCAGGGCCGTGGCGTCGTCGCGCCCACCCGCCTCATCGGCCCATTCGACCAGGAGGGACGCAGCCATCGCCGGCGTTCGATCGAGCGCGTCGATGATCGAGGCATCGCCGACCTGCTGGTGGACCCCGTCGGTCAGCATGATCAACCGATCACCGACCTGGGGAACGAACGACGTCACATCGGGCACGTGGTTCCCATCGGCAGCACCGACATATCTTGTGAGCGTGTGCGTCTCGACGCCGGTATGCCGACAGGGGTCGATTCCGGCGTTCGCGAGCTCGTTGTGCACACGGTGGTCTCGAGTGAGACAGGCGAGATCGCCGTTTCGGAGTCGGTAGACCCGGCTGTCGCCGACGTGGGCGATGGTGACGACACCGTCGAGCAGTCGGAGGACACAGAGGGTGGTGCCGGCCCGATCGAGGCCCCGGGCCCGAGTGGCGGTCCGGACCTGAGTCGAGATCCGATCGAACAGCTCGTCCCAGCGGCCGAGACCGACACTGTTCACGGTGGAGAGGAGGCCGTGAACGGCCGTCGATGCTGCAACCCGCCCACCGGCGTGACCTCCCATTCCGTCGGCGATCACGAACAGCGACGAGCCCAGATGCCCATGGACGTCCTCGTTCTCGGCCCGGGTCCGGCCCTTGGCGGTCGTGACGCCCCACGCTCCGAGCGCCGCCAGGGGAGCCGTGGCCTCGGCGCGAAGGGCCGCCAGCGCCGCAGGTCCCGTGATCGTGGCCTCGGGGTCGGTCATCGGCCGATCACCGCGACGAGGACGCCCAGCGCGATGCCGGCGGCGACGACCCCGATGACGACAGCCAATTGGAGTCGGCCCGATTGGCCCGTGCCGATCAGCGTGGTCTCGGGTACGGACGGGGTCCATCGACGGCTGACCCGATCCGGCGACCGAGGCCGTCGGTCGGCGAGCGTCGATTGCCCGGGGATCGATGATGCGCCCGGCCCGTGATCGGCAAGCAGTTCGGCCAGCAGGTCGGTGCCGTCGATGGTGAGATCGTCGTCGAAGTCGGTCATGGTCGGCCCTTTCGCAGGAGTGGGCGGGGATCGGTTCGCATCAGCCAGCGCCGGCGCCGGCTGCGGCTCGAGCGCAGAGCGGTGACCACCCGGTCGGAGGCGGCCCAGGCCGCCGACGCGGCGTCGGCATCGGCCGGGCGGGGATGGAACGCCGCCCGGTCGACCTCTGCTGCCAGTTGCCGCAGGTCATCGGCGACGGCACCGGTGCTCGGTTCGGTCGACAGCAACGTGCGAACCACTTCGTCGGGCGTGGTCGATGGGTGAGGAACGACGCCCGCTTCGCTGAATCCGTCGAGGAGTTCGCGCCAGGCCCCGACGATCGACGGTCCGGGTTCGGCACGGAGTCGTCGCCGCCGTCTCCGCTCCTTGGCGACGAGGACGATCGACCCGAGCAGCAGCAGGACGACACCGGGGAACCCGACGGCGGTCGACCCGATGAGCACGACAGCCGGAATGTTGCCGGTCGGATCGCTGTGGTCGGGATCATCGGCCATTTCGTCGAGCTCGTCGTCGTCGCTGTCGATCAAGCTGACCGCCGGAGACTCGGGCGGAGCCGGCGGTGGAGGCGGCGGGTTGGGGACGGCGACATCGGTGATCGTCACGCCCGGGGTCTCCGTCTGGGGTTCGCGGGCACGGTCCGGTGTGACATCGATCGGCACCCATCCGAATTCGAGGGTCTCGATCTCGATCCAGGCCGCACGGTCATCGGCAACGACGACCGCTCGCCCATCGACGTAACGTGATTCGGGGATCCGGTAGCCGACCACGACGCGTGCCGACACCCCGCCGAGTCGGGCGAGGATGCCGGCCGAGGCCGCGTACTGTTCCCCGTAGCCGACCAGGCGATCGGGATCGCCCAGGAATTCGGCCAGGCGCCCCAGGCTGTGACCCGGGCGGGAATCGGGCCCGTGGTCGTAGAAACCCCGAAGCGTGAAGCGGTCGGCCAGCGTGAGCACTCGGGCCGGTCCGGCATCGACACCCTGGAAGATGTCTCCGGCCAGATTGCGGATCGCGGGCGACACCAGCTCGAGATCGTCGGGGTCGACCCCGGTCGCCGTTGCCGCCAGGAGGTCGGTCGTCGTCGGTTCGGATCGGGGAACCGCCGTCATGGCCAGGTCCGAACCGGGCCAGAGTCTGGCCGGCGCGGCCGTGGTTCCCGTTGCCGCGTTGAATCGGAGTTCGGTGTCGGTCTGGGCGGTGGTCGGCCACCCGGCCGTCGGGATCCACAGGGTCGGCTCGGCCACGTCGATCGTGTAGGCCACCGAAGCGCCGTCGGGGACTCCGGGAAACCATCGATCGACCGGTTCGAACTCGGCCGGAGCATCGGTTCGTTCGTCGGCGACGGTCCAGACCGTGCCGTTGTGGTGGGCGAGCACGGCGGTCGACCAGCGTGTGAGGGGCTCGTCGGCCGTGACGGTGAAGACCGGCTTGTCGCTCCGCCCTTCCTTGAGAGAGGCCTTGAACGTGACCAGGGGGCTCGGTTCCGACAGGGGGTCCCAGGGACGCCCCTGGTGATCGCGCAGATCGAATCGATCGTTGGCGCTCGCGAGCGGGAGTCGCGGGCCCACGAACGGAGCGGCAACCGCAACGATCGTGATCAGACCGAACGTCACCGCCCGTCGTTGCGGTCGCTGCTGTTGGACCAGCCCGAGCACCACGGCACCCAACGCCATGGCCGCACCCGCCGCGGCGGCGATCTGGCTGTTCTCGGACGACACCAGAATGGTGGTGATCATGCCGGCCACCGGGCCGATCACCGGAAGGGTCGGTTGGGAGGTTCGGCGCGACAGCTCGGTGCCGATGGTGACCGAGGCCCAGGCCACCACGTAGGGCAGCGCTCGTAGGGGCGCGGTCAGCTCGGTCGGCGGCGAGCTCGACAGCAGGTGCGACCAACCCCCGACGATGCCGGCGAAGAAGTCGGCGTAGGACTCCGGAGTGGGGAGCCCCCGGGTGGCCACACCACCGAAGACGACGAGACAGCCGGTGGACATCGCCACCGACTCGCCGACATAGAGCCGTCGTCGGGTGGCGACGACCAGCGAACCGGCGGCTACCAAGGCGCCGAGTGCCGACGGCGCCAGGAACCCCCAGCCATCGAGCGAACCCCGGAACCCGAGGGTGGCGATCACCCCCAAGAGGGTGATCGCCACGATCGTCGATCGCCGTTTCATCGAAGCGCCCGGTTCCAGGCGGCGCCGAAACCATCGAGATCATCCACACTGAACGTGGTGATGCCGGGCAGGTGCACACCGTCGGCATCGGTGCAGCAGCGCACCACGACGACGTGGGTCGAACGTCTGGCCACCTCCAGCAGGGCCAGCAGCGAATCGGCGGGTCTCGGACCGGTCACGATGATGAGGGCCGACGACTCCCGCTCGTGCAGCAACGCCGAACGGACACCGTCTTCGAGGGTGTTGGAGGTGGGCTGGACCAACGTCAGTTCTTCGAGGATCTCGGCCACCGGACGGTCCCCGCAACGCAGGGTCACCGGCTGGCCGGCCCGCCGGGTGCCGATCACGACCGAGGCGGCGACCGATACGGCGAGTTCGAAACAGGCTCCGGGGTAGACCGGCTCGACATCGAGGACGACCGTCAGATGCGGACGCCGATTGTCGACGAAGTGTCGGACGATCAGTGTGCCGGCCCGAGCCGTGGACAACCAGTGAACGTGGCGATGGTCATCGCCGATCTCATAGGGCCGCAGCGTGTGGAACGACACGTCGCCGGCCGGGGACGTGTCGCTGGTCGGACCCTCGAGGTCCTTCGCGAATCCGACCGGTACGGGGTCGACCGGTACCACCCGAGGATGGACCCACAGCGAATCGACCCCGGTCTGCTCGACCGCCCGTCGTAGCAGCCCGAGCGGGTCTGCCTTGGCAACGACGGCCGGGCCGACGTGCACGATGCCCCGCCGATGGGTGGGGAGGTCGTGCTCGACGGCGAGCGAGGTACCCGGTTGCAGCCCGGTGATGTCGACCGGTTGCCGGATGTCGTCCAGGCGTTCCTCGACCTGCCGGTTTCCGACGGGGACGCGGGTGGGATTCGACACGGTGAGGGTCGAAACGGCCGGTTCGCCCACCATGACATGGGGCGTCGAGAGCGATCGCACGACGACGAGCCGATGCCGGCCGACGACGAACGGGCACGCAACCAGCAACGCCAGCCCGGAGGCGCTGCTGCAGACCATGAACTCGTTCCATCCGAGGTTCCATCCGGCGAGGTAGCTGGCCAGACAGAGGCCGAGGATGCTCGCCCCGGCCCGGGTCAGGATGCTCATCGACCTAGTGGGCGCGCACGGCTGCCGGGGTCTCGACCGTCTCGAGGATGCGGCGCACGAGGTCGGCGGGGTCGACCCGTCGCAGCTCGGCGTCGGGAGTGAGCAGGAGGCGATGCGTCATCACGTAGGGGGCCACGATCTTGACGTCGTCGGTCTTGACGTATTCGCGGCCCTGCGACGCAGCCAGGGCCCGAGCGGCCCGGACCATCGCGATGGCGCCCCGGGTCGAGACACCCAATCGCAGTTCCGGCAGGGTGCGACTGGCGGCGGCCAACCGGACGATGTAGCGATGCAGCGATTCCTCGAGATGAACCCGGGAGGCAACCGAGATCATGTGACCGACACCGTCGCGGGGAAGTACGGGCGTCAGTGATTCGGCCGTGATGTGTTGTGAGGTGAGCACCTCGACCTCGTCGTCCTCGTTCGGGTAGCCGAGCGAGGTGCGCATGAGGAATCGGTCGAGTTGGGCCTCGGGGAGCCGGTAGGTTCCCGCCTGCTCGACGGGGTTCTGGGTGGCGATCACGACGAACGGCCGGGGAACGGCGTGGGTCTGGGTGCCGATGGTGACCTGGCGTTCCTCCATGACCTCGAGCAGGGCCGACTGCGTCTTGGGTGAGGCCCGATTGATCTCGTCGGCCAGGACGACGTTGGCGAAGACCGGGCCCCGGTGGAGCTCGAAGGTTCCCTCGGCCTGGTGGTAGACGAGACCGCCGGTCACATCGGAGGGCAACAGGTCGGGGGTGAACTGGATCCGGCTCCACGTTCCCTCGATCGAACCGGCGATCGACTTGGCGAGGACGGTCTTCCCCGTTCCCGGCACGTCTTCGAGCAGGAGATGGCCCTCGGCGAGGAGACAGACCAGAGCCATGGCGACCTGTTCCTCCTTGCCCTTGATCACGAGCCCCACGTTGGTCAGCAACTCGTTGAACCAGTCGGCGAATCCGTCGACGGTCTCGGGATCGAGCGGTGTTCGTTGGGTCGGGTCGATGGTCGGCACCCCTGGGTTATCGGTTCGGTTCGAGGGGCCTGTAGCAGGATGCACGGTGCTCACCAGACCATGACGTTCGAGGTGATCGTCCCGCGTCGGGGGTCGGTCAACGCGACCCACACCTGGCGACCCGGATAGCCCATGAAACAGGGGTCGGCCGACAGGCTCCCGGCGGCGTCGGCGACCCGATAGACCGTCGAGAACTGCTGGTCCACGCTGTCGAAGCAACCGATGGACACGGTCGTGTCGGCGGTGAGGTGACGGGCCTCGATGTGCATGTACTGGCAGTTGCCGCTGTTGCACCCGGCCCCGCCGTAGGCGCTGCCGCGGGTGAGCGAGAGGGTCATGGGGGGAGCCTGTGGGGTGAAGACGGCCGTTGCCGGCGTCGAGCATCCGACGTCATTGCAGGCGCTCACCGAGGCGGTGTAGGCGGTGCCGTTGACCAGTCCGGTGAAGGCCTGGCTCCGGACCGCATCACCGACGACGAACGACGCCCCGGTGGACAGGGCGATCCGGTAGCCGGTGATGGCGGTGCCGCCGGTGCTCGACGGGGTCGACCACGTGATCTGACCGGTGGTCGACCCGCCCGAGGCATCGACGGCCACTGGTGCGCCGGGTGGACCCCAGGTCGTTCCCGAGACGGTGCCGCTGTAGAGGCCGCAGCCGACGTCGTTGCAGGCCCGGACCCGGAGGTCGTAGCCGGTGCCGGCGGCCAGTCCGGTCACCGAGTGGCTCGACGGACCGACGCCGAGTGGCACGCCTCCGTTGATGGACAGCTCGTGACGCCGGATCGGACTGCCGTTGGCCGCCGCGCCCGCCCACGCCACGTCGAGCCGGCCGCCGGAGGTGGCCACCACCGACGAGATGGACGGCGTGGTCGGTGTCCCGGCCGGCACCACCGAGGCCGACGCCGGGCTCCAGAGGCCGCCACCCTCCTCGTTGGCTGCGGCGACGTCGAAGGCGTAAGCGGTTCCGTTGATCAGTCCGCCGAAGACATGGCTGTTGGTGACGCCGGTGGTCTGCAGGATCGAGCCGTTGGCGCGGATGGCGTAGCCGGTGATGGCACAGCCCTGGTCATCGGGCGTTGCCCACGACACGGTGACCTCCCGATCGCCACGGACCACCTGTGGCGCCATGGCGGCGTCGGGCACCGCGCAGGGGACCGCCGGCACGCTGCAGCCGCTCCAGGCACCGGGATCCGACGCCCGATTCGATGCCCGGACCCGGAAACGCTGGGCCAGGCCATTGGTCAGATCGGCCCATCGGTGGACGGTCGTGCCGCCGCCTGCGACCGACACGGTCTGTCCCGAACTCTGGATCTGGACCTCGTAGACGCTGATCGGATCGCCGTTCGCCGAAGGCGGTGTCCACGCCAGATCGAGCGAGCGGTTGCCCCGCACCACCACCGGCGGGACCGGCGCAGCCGGTGCGCTCAACGGGTGTTCACCGACCGACCATGCCGACCAGTCCGAGCGGCCGGCCTCGTTCACGGCGGCCACCCGGAACTGGTATCGCGTCCCGTTGTCGAGGCCTCGCCACACGAAGGGCGACGTCCCGACCGAGACCACCTGGTTGGCGCCACCGCCGATTTCGAGCTGGTACTCGCGGATCGGGCTCCCGGTGTTCGCGGGCGGCAACCAGCTCACGCCCAGCTCGGTGTCGCCGAAGGCAACGACCGGGGCCGCCGGCCGACCGGGCGTGGTGTCGGGTCGGACCGGCGTCGACCAGGGGCTCCAGTCGCCCCAGCCGGCGATGTTGCGAGCCTGGATGCGGAACTCGTGGTCGACGCCGTTGGCGAGTCCCGTGAGGGTGTGGCTGTTGCGGGCGCCGACGTCGGCCCGGGAGGTGCCGTCGGTCGACCGGGTCTCGATGCGGTAGGTGTCGATCGGCGCTCCGTTCTGGGCCGGCGCCGTCCAGGTGAGGGTGGCGGTGGCGTCGCCGGGGTCGGCCGAGGGGGTCGGAGCGGCCCCGGGCCTCCCGATGACGGCCACCCGGACCTGGCCGGCCGACTCCCGTTCGGTGGAGCCGCTGGCATCGTGCACGGTGTAGGTCATCGTGGTGATCCCGAAGAAGTCCGGTCTCGGGGTGTAGACCACCCGGGCACCATCGATCTGTGCCGAACCGTCGGCGCCCCGCCCACCCGGATGATCGTGAGACCCAGGCCGAGTGGGTCGAGATCGTTGACGAGCACGTCGACGGTGACCGGCGTGCCCTGGTTGGTTGTGGCCTGATCGTCGATGGCCCGGGGTGGAGCCGTCGAGAGGGGCGTGAGGGTCACCGTCAGAATGGCGCCGACCGATTGGCCGTCGGGGTCGGTGGCGGTGAACGGCACCGTTCCCGTCCGGCCGCTCCCATCGACCGGGGCAACGAACGTGACCCTCGATCCGGTGAGGCTCGCCTCGAACGGTCGGTCGGCGAGCGAGAAGGTGAGGCGGTCGCCATCGGGGTCGGTGACGAGCGATGCCAGGTCGAAGGGGACGGTCGACCCGGCTTCGATGTCGACGACACCGTCGACGGCGGTCGGTGGACGGTTGTCGGGGGGTTCGACGCCGATGACCACGGACCCGGCGACGAGGTGTCCGGCCCGATCGTCCACCGAGTACGAAAAGGATGCGGCACCCACGAATCCCGGGCTCGGGGTGAACGTCACCTGCAGTCGATCGGGACCCGACTCGACCACTTCGATCGTGCCACCTCGGAGCCCGTCGCAGCACACGAAGGACAGCACGTCGTCGTCGGGGTCGACGGCCTGTTCATCGAGTTCGAGGGTGATCGGGGTGTCGTGAGCGGTGGTGGTGCGCAGGGCAACGAGTCGGGGTGCTTCGTTGGCGACGACGATCACCGCGATGGTGGCGGTATCGGTGAGACCGTCTGCATCGGTGATCTCGTAGCGGACCTGGGTCGAGTCGGTTGCGACATCGATCACGAGTCGGTCGTCGACCACGATGGCGCGGGGATCGAGTGACCGGAGCGTGAGCCGGTTGCCGTCCGGGTCACGGTCGTTGGCCAGGACGTCGACGGTGACTCGACGATTGCCCCGAACCGGACCGACCTGGTCGTCGACCGCCGTTGGCGGGATCGATTCGGGAGCGGGCAGAACCGTCATGCGGACCGTGGCGTCGTCGGTGTTGCCGTGACCGTCGGAGATCTCGTAGACGAAGGTGACGTCGATCGGGTTCGTGAGGGCCGGTGGGGTGTAGCGGAGCGCGTTGCCGACCCGTTGGAGCGACCCGACGGAGGGATCGGTGTTCGACACGATCTCCAGCCGGTCGTTGTCGGGGTCGTGATCGTTGGCGAGCACGTCGATGACTGCCGGACGATCCACGGTCAACCGGTCGTCGTTGGCCGACGGCGGTCGGTTCTCGATGGCCTCGGGGCCGACCCCGACCAGGACATCACCGATGGCGCGGACACCTTCGGTGTCGACGAGGACGTAGGCGAAACGGTCGGTTCCGGCGAAGCCCTCGGAAGGGGTGTAGACGACCTTGCCGTCGACCAGGGTGGCCTGGCCGTTCACGGGTTGGGTTGCGATGCTCTCGACGGCGATGTCGTCCCCGTCGGGATCGGTGTCGTTGTCGAGCACGGCGATCGTGATGGCGCGGCCCTGTATGGTCCGGCCGATGTCGGGGCGGGCCACGGGCGGTCGGTTGGGCTCGAGGGGGTCGATGACTCGGACATCGACCACCGAGGCGGCCGTGGCCCCGGCCGGGTCCCGCACGTCGTATCCGAAGCTGAAGTCGGTTTCGACCGTCTCGGCCAGGGTGATCACGATCGAGCGTCCGTCGGTGCCGAGTTCGTAGGTCACCGACTCATCCGATGACGGGAGGCGGATGACCGACAGGGATCCGCCTTCGGGGTCGAAATCGTTGAGCAGGACGGGGATGCTGGTGCTGCGTCCGGGCCGGAGTTCGACCGTGTCGGGACGGACGACGGGTGGCTGATTCACGACGGCGACGTCGGCGATGGAGATCACGACGACCGTGGCGACCGGTTCGGCGATGCCGTCGGAGATGGCGTAGCGAAACGTGGCCCGGGGCGGGGCGTCGATCTCGGCCGTGACGCGGAACCCGACGCCCGGGACGGGCTCGATGTGCAGACCCGGTGTTCCCGACCACTCGACGATGTCGACGATGTCGCCGTCGGGGTCGCCGTCGTTGTGGAGGGCATGCACGAGTCGGGTGCCGCCGACGGGGATCGAGACGTCGTCCCGGACGGCCACGGGCGGATGGTTGGCGCCGGTTCCGGTGACGTCGATGCGGACCTGGGCGTCGTCGTTCCCCTGCCCGTCGGACACCAGATAGTCGAACAGGTAGGTACCCGCCGAGGTCGGGACGAAGTAGAACTCGCCGTCGACGGTGACCTGAGCCCCGGCGTCGTCGGGTCCGGCCGATTGGATGGGCTGCCGAGCCACGATGAGCGGGTCGTCGTCGGGGTCGGAGTCGTTGTCGAGCAGATTCAGCCGCGCCGGACTGCCGACGCGGGTGACGGCCGAGTCGTTGCGGGCGTCGGGGCGGGAGTTGGCGTCGGCCAGTCGGATGTTGACGATGACCCGGCCCGGAGCCGTTGCGCCGAAGTCGTCGGCCACTTCGTACGTGAGGTCGATCCGGCCCTGGGGCCCGGCGACGTCGGGTGTGAAGCGGACCTGTCCCGACGGATCGAACACGACGGCACCGGTGTCGGCCGTCACCGACAGGAGGACGAGCGCGTCACCATCGGGGTCGAGATCGTTGTCGATCACGTTGAGTGACACCGTCGACCCGGCGCGAACGGTGGCGACATCGGTCACCGGTTCGGGTGGGTGATTCGTGTCGAGGTCGGGAACGTTCACCGCAACGGTGACGATTGCCCGGGCCGAACCGCCGCGACCGTCGGTGACGGTGTAGGCGAACGAGATCGGTCCGGCGAATCCGGCCGGGGGAGTGACCTGGACCGTTTCCCGTGAGGGGGTGATCCCGAGGTGGGCGTCACCGGCGAGGAGTTCGACCGCCTCGACGAGGAGGACATCGCCGTCGGCGTCTTCGTCGTTGTCGAGGACCCGAACGACGACAGGCCGGTCGACGCGGGTGCTCGAGCTGTCGTCGCGGGCAACGGGTGGCTCGTTCTCGTCGTCGTCGTCCTGCTGATCGGCGTCGATGAGCTGGACGTCGTCGGCATCGGGGTCCAGCCGGACCTCTTCGATCCCGCCCCCCTCTTCGATCGTGGCGTCGGATTCGTCGGCCGGGTCGTCGCCGAGGGCCGACCCCCAGTCGTCGATGCGGCTCAGCGGTGCATCGGGGCTGGTGATCCAGGCCCCGCCGGTTTCGAGGTCGTTGATCCAGATCCAGCCGTTGACCAGTCGGAGCCGGAGATCATCGGATCGGGCGTCGATGGGCATGAGTTCGGTCTTCGTGCAGTGACGCACGAGTGCCGGACCGTCGACGAGGGCGAACAGGCAACCACGATGGCTGATGGGATCGACGGTTTCGCTCGGGAGCCCGATGGCGTCAGCGGTCCCGATGCGGTGGGCGACGTGATCGGCGTCGATCACGACGAGTGGTCCGGTGCCGGGTTGCTGCAGCGTGAGTGGTCCCGGCCCGATGTCGACCGACTCGCCGCCGTCGACGAATTCGACCCGGTCGGCGATGGCTGCGACCACCTGGTCATCGACGACCGTGAGGGCGCTCGGCCGATCGATCGCCCGCCGGTCGACCACCGTTCCCGATCGCAGGGTGGTGACCGTGCCCGTGCCGAGGTCGTAGACCCCGGTGACGTCGGCCCCGACGGTGACGATCCCGGACGATCCGGTGAGGACGGGTCGGTGGTCCTCGAGATCGACGATCGAGGTGAGCTCATCGATCGAGAGCGCCCACACGGTCAGGGGCTCCTGCTGCCACACCATGACTCCGCCGTTCGTCGCGGTCGCCCGGACACCGGCGGGAACGTGAAGGTCACCCCGGGTTCGGTCGGTTCGACCGTCGATCAGCATCAGTCTCCGGGCCGATCGGTCGTTGACCACGATCACCGCGCCCACCTGATCGATCTCGAGGTCGGCTCCGGGTTCGGCGATGCTGAGCCCGGCGGTCACCTCGAGAACTTCGCGGTTGAGGTGGCCGACGGCGCCCGCGTCTCGTTTGAGGAGCCAGGCGCCGCCGTCGTTCGAGGTGGCGTGCGAGCCGGTGCGTCCGTCGGCCCGGATGGCAGCGACGACGACGGTCCCGATGGCGAGAATGACGACGACGAGGACCCCGATCGATCGCCACACTCGTGCTGCCGCCGCCATGGCAGTCGTCATCGGCACGCGGGCGGACCCCTTGAGAAAGGATCTCAAGGGGCCCTCGTTCGGCGTCGAAGCTGGCGATGTGGCGTTACCCGATGCAGGAGTCGAGGGATTCGAGATCGCCGAGCTCATCGGCTCGGGTGGCTCCGGTCGCGTCTATCGGGCTCGGCAACAGGGTTTCGACCGGGACGTGGCGCTCAAGGTGCTCGACGTCGACCTCGAGACGGCCGAGGAACGAGCCCAGTTCGAACGAGAGTGTCGGGCTCTCGGTGCCCTGTCGGCGCATCCGAACATCGTGACGGTGTTCGGCGCCGCAGCGACCGCCGATGGTCGACCGTGTCTGGTGATGGAGCTCTGCGGCGCCGGCACCATGGCCGACCGGGTGTCGAGGGAAGGTGCACTTCCGATCGGTGACGTGCTCACCATCGGTGTCGAGGTGGCCGGTGCACTGCAGACGGCGCACGAGTTCGGGATCCTCCACCGCGACATCAAACCCCACAACGTGTTCCGGTCGGATTTCGGAGCGGCCGCGCTGGGTGACTTCGGCATCTCGAGCTTCGATGGGGATCGCACCGTCACCGGCGGTGGGAGGCTCACGGTGCACTACTCGGCCCCGGAGACCATCGAAGGCGATGGTGCCACCGTGGCATCGGAGCTGTATTCCCTGGCGGCCACGCTCTACACCCTCGCCGCCGGAGACAAGCCCTTTCCTCGCGGTGAGGGCCAGTCGATGGCCGACCTCGCACGGCGCATCCTGACAGAGCCCGCTCCGTTGTTGGCCGGCGAGGGTGTGCCCGATGACCTGGCGCTCCTGC
Organism: uncultured Acidimicrobiales bacterium; assembly: GCA_963700755.1. GTDB lineage: Bacteria > Actinomycetota > Acidimicrobiia > Acidimicrobiales > SZUA-35 > JBBQUN01. Next base: position 484,428 of record CAVOYW010000006.1, on the reverse strand, counting down.
TGCGACAGGCGATGGCGAAACACCCGGCCGAGCGACCCGGCAGCCTTGCCGACTTCGGCGCCCGATTGCAGCAGATCCAGGCGGCAACCGGCCGGTCGGTGACGCCGATGGTGACGGGCGAGGGGAGTGCCAGGCCGGCACCGGTGGTCACCGTCGAGGCGCCTGCTTCACCCTGGCAGACCCCGGGGAATCGTCGTCTGACCTCGTTCGGTCTCGGTGGGCTGGCGCTCGTGGCGCTGGTTTCGACGGCCATCGCCCTGCGGGACGTGACCGATGCTCCCGCCCCGCCCGATCGAAGTCCTGCGATGGTGCTCGACGAGGGCGACGACTTCTTCGCCGTGCCGTCGACGCCCACCGGGGTCACCCTGATCGCCGTCGAGGACGGTCGGGTGCGGGTGACCTGGCGATCGGTCGACGGCGGCTCGGTGGTGGGACACGAGGTCGAGTGGCTGGGCAGCGATGAGCCCCCGACGAGGGCCGACAACGATGAGCTGATCGCCGAGCGCGGTCCCGATCCGGTCTGTGTCGTCGTGCGAGCCATCGGCCAGGGTGGTCGGCTCTCGGCCGATTCCGATCCCGCGTGCCTGCTCGACTGACCCGATCGGACAGACGAGGACTTTCGACTCTCCGCTCGGCACCGTATCTGTGTCTACGATCGGGCGTCGCAACCGTTGAGGGGATCAACCGTGGAAACGTTCTGGCGCAACGCCGGTAGGCAGCTGGGCAAGCAGTGGAAGATCGTCGCCGGGGTCGTGGTGGTCGTCACCGGCCTCCTGCTGGCGCTGGGTGCCTCGCAGATCGAGTTCGCAACCGGTCAGGACAGCTATCTCAATCCCGACTCCCAGATCGCGATCGACAACGTCGAGTTCCAGCGGAGCTTCGGCGGCGAGACCGTCATCCTGCTGTTCACGGCGTCGGAGGGATCCGACGTCGACGTCAGCGACCTGCTCAAAGGAGCCAACCTCGCCGAGTTCCGCCGACTGAATGCCGAACTCGAAGCCGTCGACGGTGTCTACTCGGTGGTGACGCCACTGACCTCGCTGAGCTACAGCTCTGAGCTCGTTGCCGGTCCCGCCGGCTCGAACGCCCTGATCTCGGCGGCCGGGCGTGACGAAGCCGGTGCCGCCGTTCGCAACGCCGACATCTCGGTCTCGTTGGCCCGTCTGGGCGCCGCCGGCGAGCAGGTGCTGGACAACCCGGACTGGGTCGAGCTGCTGGTCTACGGAAACGACGGGTTCACCGTCGACGGCTCCACGGTGACGCCCCCGGCCGACCAGGACCGCAAGATCCGGTTGTCGCTGCAGTCCACGTTCCCGAATGTCGAGGGTGGACCCATCAATTCGACGGCGGTCGGGGGCATCGTGCTCGCCGGCAACGCGAGCCTCGACGAGCAGACGGCCAGCACCGAGAAGGTGGTCGAGATTCTCGACACGGCCCAGTTCGAGGGTTTCGATCTCACCGTGACCGGGTCGCCGGTCTACCTCGCCGAGATCAACAACTACCTCAAGGGTGGCATGGCAACCCTCGGCCTGGCGGCGCTGGTCGTGATGGCCGTCGTGCTGCTGCTCATCTTCAAGGTCCGGTGGCGGTTGCTCCCGTTGCTCGCCGTGATCATCGGTGTCGCCTGGTCGTTCTCGATCCTCGGGCTCGTCGGGATCGACCTCTCGCTGGTGACGATCTCGGGTCTGCCGATCCTGATCGGTATCGGCATCGACTTCGCGATCCAGATCCACAACCGGGTCGAGGAAGAGGTGGTGCTCGATCACGATGAGCACCCGATGTCGGAGACGATCGCGAACGTGGCACCACCACTGATCGCCGCGACGCTCACCGGCGTCCTGGCGTTCCTGGCGTTGCGCATCTCGAAGGTGCCGATGATCCGGGACTTCGGGGTACTGCTGGCCGTCGGGGTCGTCGTCCTGGTGATCGTCGGCATCGTGGTGCCGGCCGCTGCGCTCGGGATCCGTGAGTGGACGAAGCCGACAACGGAACGTCCTGCGTCGCTCGTCGAGAAGCTCGTGGTCAAACTCGGCGGATTGCCGACATCGGTGGGTCCGGCCCTGATCGTGTTGGCGGCTGCCCTGTTCGTCGGTGGTGTGCTGGCCGAGGGAAGCACGAAGATCGAATCCGATCCGGTGAAGTGGATCGACCAGCAGAGCCAGACGGTGGCCGATGTCCAGAAGCTCGAGACCGACACGGGCTTCAGCACCACCCTCGGCATTCTCGTGCAGGCCAACAACGTCTACGACCAGGACGTCATCGATCTGATCCACGACTTCACCGTCGACGCCGAGGCCCGACCCGAGGTGGTGTCGTCGTCGAGTCTGGTCAACACGATGGCCAAGATCATCGACATCGACGGAGCCACGGCCATTGCGCCGACCAGTGCCGACGTTCTCGCTGCGGCGACTGCGGCCCAGGATGTCGTGCCCGACATCTCCCGGGTGCTGGTCAACGACGACGGCACCGCGGCACAGGTCAACCTTCGCCTCGGTCCGGCGAGTTTGGACGAACGGGCCGTGCTGGTGGCCGAGCTCGAACAGGATCTCGCCGACCGCATCGACACGCTCCAGCTCGACGCCGACAGCATCCTGTTGACCGATCTGGCCGAGGGGCAGACCGCGGTTCGGGCAACGCCGGCCGGCTTGGCCACCGTCGGGATCGGCCTGCTCGAGAACCTGTCGGCCAATCGTGCCAACCTGACCTATCTGGCCCTCATGCTCGCCGGGCTGTTTCTCGTCGTGCGCCTGCGCAGCGCCTCTCGTGCGCTGTTGGCGCTGGTTCCCGTTCTGCTCGCCGTCGGCGTTTCGTCGCTGGTCGTCGGTTTGGCCGGTTTCAACCTGAGCCCGCTCACCACCGTCAGCGGGCCGCTGGTGATCGCGTCGTGTTCGGAGTTCTCGGTGCTGATCCTCGGGCGCTATCTCGAGGAACGGCAGCGGGGTCTGGAACCACGCGATGCCACCAACACCGCAGCCAGCCGAACCGGGCGTGCGTTCTTCACGTCGGCGGTGACCACCATCGGCGGGTTCGCGGTCCTGATCGGTTCGGCACTCCCGTTGCTGCGGGACTTCGGCATCATCGTCACGCTGAACGTGGCCATCGCCCTGCTCGCCGCACTCGTGGTCATGCCGCCGCTGGCGGTGTGGGTCGACGAGCGAGGGCTGCTCGGCACTCAGGAACAGGGTGTCGATGAACACTCGGTCCATCTGGCTGCAGTCATGCCGGGCAAGCAGACCGTGCCCGCGGTGATCGGCGCCGTTGCCCTGCTGATCGGCGGTGTCGCGGTGTATGCCACGGCCGACACGGCGTCGGGTCAATCGAACGAGATCGCGTATGTGGCGGCGCCTCTGCCCACGACGACGACCACCACGACGACCACGACGACCACGACCGCGCCGCCCGACGGGGGATCGGCCATCGACCCGTCGGGGTTCGGAACCGAGCGGCCGACCACGCTGGTCGGTGGCGTGTTGTTCGACCTGTTGACCGGTGAAGAGGTGGGTGTCGCCCCGAACGTCGCCAACTGTGCGATCGAGACGTTGGCATCGCGTGTCTCCGACGAGGAGTTGCTGGCACTCGGAGCCGCGACGGCAGAACCGGCCGCGGCCGATCTGATCAGCCAGGCGGCGCTCGACTGCGGCATCACCCAGAACCAGGTCGATCGGGCGATCGCCATCCAACGGGGTGAGGAGCCGCCACCGGCCGAGGGTGAGGCCTCTGGGCCGGCCATCGACCCGTCGGGGTTCGGAACCGAGCGGCCGACCACGCTGGTGGGTGGCGTGTTGTTCGACCTGCTCACCGGTGAGGGTGTCGGAGTCGAACCGAACGTGGCGAACTGCGCGATCGAGACCCTGGCTTCGCGGGTCTCGGACGAGGAACTGCTCGCCCTCGGTGCTGCCACCGCAGAACCGGCCGCCGTCGTGCCGATCACCGAGGCCGGTCTCGACTGCGGCATCCCGCAGGAGACCATCGATGCCGCCATCGAGATCCAGCGAGGAGGCTGATCGGCCGGCCGACCGGCCGACGTGCTGAGTTGTCAAGGAACAGGGTCGGCGACGGCTCACCCGGACAGTGGTTCGCTGAACGAACGTTGTTGCTGAACGACCGTTGTTGCTGAACGACCGTTGTTGCTGAACGACCGTTGTTGCTGAACGAACGGTTCGCTGAACGAACGTGATCCGACAGTGGGCAGATGCCAGGGCTTGTTGGCAGCGCAGCGCTACGAGGTCGGTCGGCGGCTCAGGCCGCAACGGGAACCGGTGTCGGTCTTCGTCGGTCGGCGGGTCTGGTGACCGGGATCGGTGGATCGATGTGACGATGGTGAGTGCCGTCGGGCCGGAAGAGGTCGAGTGAACGATCGGGGTGGATCTCGAGTCGCCAGTCCTGGTCATGGACGAGGTGATGCCATCGTCGGGAAATGGGGATCAGGTTGGCCAGATCCGTCCGCCCGCCGTGTTCCCAATGATCGACGTGATGGATCTCGCAGTCCCGGAATGGGGTGCCCGACAGCGGACAGGTTTCGTAGAGCGCACGCAACGCCTGCTTCTGGCGCATCGTGGCGGTTCGGTGCGTGCGGCCGGCGTCGAAGGGGAGGCCGTCGGCACCGATCAGGAGCGTCGTGACGGTGGCATCGCAGGCCATTCGGCGAAGCAGCCCGTGGGGGACCGGATCGCCGCCGACGGTTTCGCACACCGAATCGGTGTGCGGCCCCCGCTGAGTCGTCCGGTGATCACACAGCAGTGAAATCCCGGTCGAACGGGGCACGCCGGCCGTGGGGTGAAGCGATCCGCCACGGATCAGGGTGTGCATGGCTTCGGCTCGGAGGTTGGCATCGTCGCCGCTGCGGAGATCGACGTCGGCATGCTGTTGACGGATGGAGCGGGCGGCGGCATCGATGTCGGCTTCGACCTCGTCGCCCCGGATGGGATCGAGTTCCAGGATGAACCGCCGCATTCCGTTGCGGCAGCGCTGCACGCGATAGACCGAGGCGTCGACCTGTGCCTGATGGTCGGCCAACCCGTCGTCGGGTTCGATCGAGCGGACCAACCGGCGGACGGTCCCGCCGAACGTGTCGGGCGGGACGCGCCGGATCAGTTCGGCGAGCTCGTGGTCGGCGAGGTGTGTCAACGACGCCCGCTCGGCGTCGCCGAGTCGGTGCCAGGCCCGGCTCAGGTGGTCGACCGATGCGGGCGCTGCGTGTCCCGAACGAATGGCGGCGCCGACGAGCGGCAGGGCGTCGGCGAGTTCGGACCGGAGCACGTGGCGGCGGGCAGTCCGAGCCGGTATGTCACCGTGCCCGAGCATGCTTTCTTCGGCCGGGGCCGCGGAGCCGTCGGCTTCGAGCCTGCGGGCTCGGTCGGCGAGGTGCACCAAGGCGCCGTCGAGTATCCGACGAGCGCGATGGATGGTGGCCACCGAGCGGCGGAGTGTCTCGCCGTCGAGTTGTGTCGGGTCGGTCTGGAGGACGGCGATCGAAGCCGTGAGCGCTTCGATCGCTCCACTCCGCTCGTCGGGATGGAACATGTGTTCTATCATAACAGGCTAATTACGGCATTCAACGACAAAGAAAGAAAACCAAACTTCCTTGATGGGGCGCCGAAAGGGAGGAGATCGCACCGTCGATGTGGCCTCCCATGGTGTATGGGTCAGACGTAGGTGGAGCCCTTGGGGGCACCGACGTCGGTGCGCATCATCACGTTGATCAGGGCCGGCTTGCCCGACGCGAATGCCCGCTCGAGCGCCGGTCGGATCTCGATCGGGTTCGGTCACGTTCTCGCCATGACCGCCGAGCGCCTCCACCACCTTGTCGTATCGAGTTGGGGCGAGCTCGGTCGCCACCAGGCGGTCCGTTCCGTAGAGCATGGCCTGCGGGCGCATCATCTGCCCCCATGCGGCGTCGTTGCCGACGATCCCCACGATCGGCAGGCCGAAGCGAACGGCGGTGTCGAACTCGAACCCGTTGAGCCCGAACGAACCGTCGCCGTAGATGATCAGGACCCGTTGGTCGGGGTTGGCCAGCTGGGCCGCGATGCGCGAACGGCATGCCCACGCCCAGCGTGCCGAGCGGGCCCGGGTCCATCCACGTTCCGTGCTCGGGCACTCGCAACACCTTCGATGCCTGGGCAACGATGTCGCCGCCATCACCGATCACGATCATCGAGTCGTCGGTGTCGACGAAGGAGGCGATCTCGGCGCAGAGGCGGAGCGGATCGATCGGGACCTCGTCGCTCGTCAATTGCAGCGCCAGCGCCTCTTCGGCGTCGTGTTCGGATCCCCGGAGCACGCTCGACCAGTCGCCGAAATCCGAGCCACCCCTCTTGGTGAGCCGTTCGCCGAGGGCGGCCAGGTTGACTCCCAGGTTTCCCACCAAGCCGACGTCGGCCGCACGGTTCTGACCGATCAGCGTCTCGTCGAGGTCGAGCTGGATGATCTTGGTGCCCTGAGGGATCGAGGCGCCGAACTTCATGCGGAAGTCCAGCGTCGTGCCGGCCAGCACCACCACGTCGGACTCGGCCAGCGCCTGTTTGCGGCTGCGGTTGAAGTACTGCGGATGATTCATCGGCAACTGTCCCCGGCCCATGCCGTTGGTGAAACAGGGCATCCTCGTCTCCTCGACGAAGGAGCGGAGCTGGGGAGCGCCTTCGGACCACTTCAACGCCGTGCCGGCCATGATCATCGGCCGTTCGGCCGCAGCCAGGATGGCCGCGGCCTCGTCGAGCAGTGCTTCCGGTGCGCTCGAGCCGACCCGGTAGTCGCGGAACGTCGGGATGGCCGTGGCACCGAGATCGACGGGGCCGTGCAGGACATCCATCGGGATCTCGAGAAACGCCGGGCCGGGAACGCCCGACATCGCCGTGCGGATGGCGAGCTCGATGTATTCGCCGATGCGATTGGTCTGGTAGCAGGCGTCGGCCCACTTGGTGATCGGCTTCATGAGCGAGACGTGATCCATCTCCTGCAGCGAGCCTCGCCGCAGATTGTTGAACGGGCCTTGGCCGCCGAACACGAGGATGGGCGAATTCGCTCGCCACGCATTGGCCACTCCGGTGACGCCGTCGGTGACGCCGGGTCCGGCGGTGAGGATGGCGACCCCGACCTTGCCCGGATTGAGCCGAGCCCACGCGTCGGCGGCATGAGTGGCCGCCTGTTCGTGACGCACGTCGATCACCCGGATGCCCTCGTCGATGCAGCCGTCGTAGATACCCATGACGTGGCCACCGGACAGCGTGAAGACGCATTCCACACCGGCTGCCTTCAAGGCCTTTGCTGCCAGCTGCCCGCCGTGTCCCATCGTGGATGTGCCGGTCATGTCGAACCCCCGTGCTCGTCGTGTGCTTGACCAGACACTAGGCGGAGCGCTGTCGGCGTAGGGAAAGGACTACCCTCTGGTCGCTCCCGGCCCGGGTGGCGAAACTGGCAGACGCAGGGGGCTTAAAACCCTTGGATCGCAAGATCGTGCGGGTTCGATTCCCGCCCCGGGCACCGCTCTGAGCTGGATAGATGTTGGTTTCGCAGTCGATCCCGACCCTTCGAGATTCGCTGATCGTCGCAGAAACAGTCGCGGACGTAGTCGGACCGGCTCGGACCGCAGCATGCACGTTGAGCTGTCAGCACAGAGGTCAGAACTCGCCCGTGATCCCGTGTACCGTGGATCCCGAGCCCAAGCTTGCCCGGACTCGCTTCCTTCTTGATTCCCCGTGTGCTGGTGGGGTCCATGCGTCAGATCGTTGCGCTCGATGGGGGACAGACGGACGACCCCGCAACGCGGGTGACCAGACAATTCCGTACCTCTGCGCTGGACGACCAGATGGAGGTTTCCTGTCGAAATCTGGCACCGGTGTCACCCCTGGAGCCCTCCTGTGCGTCTCCCTGGTGTGTCGACGACAGGTGATGCGGCAATGAAGGCTTTGCGTTGGCCCAACGCGGACACCGTCGCCGCAAGGCGCGGCCTCCGACATCACGTCGTCGGAGCTCGCAGTGATACCGAGCAGTTGGCAATGCTGGATGTCACCGAGCTGTACCGTCTGGAAGCCAAGAAGACCCTGGCGATGCTGTGTGTGTTCCTGGGGGATCGGTCCGAGGCCGAGGACGTTCTGCAAGAGGCGTTCCTCCGGGTTCAACGCTCCTGGGGCCGGGTGGAAGACAGGACAAAGCTGGCGGCGTATCTGCGGGCGACGGCCTTCAACGTGGCCCGCTCGAATCTTCGGAGGCGAGGTGGCCTGGCGGCTCGCCTCTCCTCGATGGGCTCGTGGAGCCAGGCCGGGGCCTCAGTGTCGGAAGGTCACGATCCGACGAGTCGATGGTCTGAGCTTCGGGAGGATCAGAAGGAAGTCTTCGCCGCGTTGCTCTCCCTGCCCGACAAGCAACGAGCGTGCATCGTGTTGCACTACTACGGCGGCGGCAGCGTCGCCGAAACGGCGTCCGCTCTTGGCATTTCGATCAACTCGGCGAAGACGCACCTTCGCCGAGGCCTGATCGGTTTGCGCCGGGAACTGGAGGATCTCCAATGACGAGTGGATCTGACGGAGTCGAACATCGCTTGCAGGACCTGTTCGACTCGATCAGTTCCGAGGTGATGTCGTTCGAACCCGACATGGGGATTCGACAGTCGCCACGTATTTCGCGGGCGTGGCGATTGACCGCAGCGGCAGCGGCAGCGGCGACAACGGTCGGCCTTGCTGCGTTGCTCTTCTCAAAGCCGGTGGCGATCGACATAGCGACTGATGCGTCGTCCGTGGTTCCGGCTCCAGGTTTCGACACGGCTGTCTCGAGATTGTGTGTCGAATTCAACCAGTCGCGAAACGGTGTAGAGCCACTCTTTCGCACCACCGACGCCTATCTGGTCGTCGTCGAGGAACGCCGCCTCGCGCTGGGGGTGCTGCTCGAGTCCTTGCTCGAGACGACACCACCGGAAGACGCACCCAACCTCGTATTCGCCGTGATCGCCGACCTCCGTCGTCCACGCGAGCTTCTCGATGCCGTCGAAGAGGCGGCCAGCGCTGGTCACCTGGACAGAGCAGCCGAGATGTGGGCGCTGGTCGATCCTGCGACCGACGCAGTTCTTCGCGACCTCGGAAACCATGGAGCGAAGTCATGCTGACGAACTGGAGATATCGATGCGATTGACCAAACCCGAAACTCGGTGTGCGCTCTCGGTCGGAATCGCTTGCATCGCTGGGCTGACGGCGTGTGCGGACCGCTCGCCTCGACCGATCGCTGATGCTGATCTGGCTGCCGGTTCCCCAATACCCTGCGCAGAGATCTTGACCGCAGACGGCGACGACGGTGAAGCCGTCGAACTGAGCATCCAATGGGCCGGCTCGTGGGACGACCTCGGCGGCCCTGCGCTGCTCGAGAACTACAGCACACACGATCCAAGCGTCGAGGTGAAGGTTCTCGCCGCCGTCCTGCCGGCCGAATCAGTTTCTGCCCTGACCAGTCAGGCTCCGCCGGTTCTCGCCCGGGTCCCCATCGATGCGGTCAGTGCGCTCGTGGCTGCAGAACTGATCCGTCCGTTCGGCGCTTGTATCGATGATGCCGTCAAGACCCAGGTCTTGCCGGCGCAGGAAGTCGGCGTGATCGGCGAGGATCGCTACGCAGTCGTGGGGAACCTCGATGTCAAGGTCATGCTGTTCGATCGTGAACTGTTGGGGCGAGCAGGGCTCGACCCTTCCAAGCCTCCTTCCACGCTGGCAGAGTTGTACGAAGCTGGGCGAACGATTCGAGACGAGTTGGGGATCGAACGGCCGATCGCCAGCCTGAGTCCTGTCCTCAGCGTCTGGGATCAGGATGATTTCGGTGTCGACCTTCCCGATGGAGTAGAGACGTGGCTGGAGATGCAGTTCGACGGTCTCTTGCGTGCCCCCGACGAGCGATCGGAGTTCCCTCCGCTCGGCGACGGTGCCGCTGCGATCCAGATCGTCAACCATTCAGAGTTGTGGAGCTACGCCTCTGCGCTTGCCGCAGGACAGTCTCCTCTGGCTGATATCGGCGTGGCTCCGATCCCGGGCTCGGTGGGCCCATTCGTGCCAATCGGTCGCGAGGTGTGGGTCCTCAGTGCGCAAGCTGAGGAGCAGGAGGTGTTGGCAGCGAATGCCTTTCTGGCATGGCTCCTCGACGGTGAGCAGCAGAGCGCGTTCCATCGGCTGACTGATCTGTTCCCCGCCGGTTCCGATGGGGTGTCGAACGCACGGAACAGCGAATACTGGAATGATCTCCCGCTCCTGCAGCAAGCGTGGGAAGTCGTCCTCGACCACGCAATGCCGCCACCGGAGTGGATCCAAGTTCCCGGAGCGGCCGAAGCGCTTCAGGCATACGTCACACAGTCTGCGACCGTGACCGAAGCTTCGACCGGGTGGGTGCCGATCGCCGACATCCTCGATCATGCCGCTGCGACGCCGGACGCGGGCCAGCTCCTGGCTTGCATCTACGGGAACACGGGGCCTCCGATGCCGGTGACGGCTTGCAGCGAGGTCGACGGTGGCTGATCTACAGGTCTGGATCGACCAGGACCTGTGTACCGGCGATGGGCTCTGCGTCGATCATTGCCCGGAACTGTTCGTGCTACTCGAGGACGGGATCTCCTACGTCCACTCCGGGGATTTCACCGGCAATGACCCTGGAGGAGCTGCGAGCCCAGTCGAGATCCCGGAGCGACTCGAGGACTCGGCAATAGAAGCAGCGCTCGACTGCCCGGGTGAATGCATCTTCATCGAAGCAGCAGAGGCCGACCCCGATTCCACGACACCATCTTCTGACGGGAGGGCCGGGTGAAGACGCTGTGACGCCACGCACTGGACGGCACCTGTCTCGTGTCGTTCGACCTCGGCGAAGTTTGTCACCGAGGTAGGTCACGCCGAAACCTCCCGGCGAGGACACCACACGGTTCACCGCGAGTCCAAGCATTGGTGGGCAGTTCTCTGACCTGGCCGTGATCCGGTCCAGGGTGTGTGAGTTCCAGACCGACTGCCACTGCCGTCGTATGACCTGGCCAAACCTCAGAGGAGGAGTTCAGAGATGGTCGCGAATTAGTCGCCGACGTGGTCGGATTCCCTCGGATGGGGCTGGACGGGTCCGGATTGGTGCAGTGCTCTGAACTGGATGTTCTCGGACCGAGCCGGATGGGGTCGGACTGGCCAGCACGGCCGGTGTTGGGCTCTGAAACCCTCGGATCGCAAGATCGTGCGGGTTCGATTCCCGCCCCGGGCACGTCTCTGACCTGGGGAAGCGCGCCGTCCGGTCCGGTGAGTCCGAGGGCGTTCGCGACTACAACACGGAAATGGTCGCGTTTTCGTCGCGTATTCGCCCCCGACTGCGGCCATTCGGGGACGTGGATGGACGGTGTTGGACCAGTCAGCACCGGAGTGAGAAGGGATTTCGCCCGGTGCGCCTCGGCCCGACTTGCGCTGCCGGCACCGACCTCGGCGCCTGCTCGACCGATGGTTCGGATCGCTCAGTTCCGCGGGGTGAGACGAACGTGGACCATTCCGTCCTTGACGACCGTGTCGTGAATCGGTTGGTAGCGATCGCGTTCTTTGCAGTAGCCCGTGTCGACGTCGAACGCCCATTGGTGTCCGGGGCAGACGACCCGGTTGTCGAAGATCTGGCCCTTGACCAGTTCACGTTCGCTGTGCACACAGATATTGGCCATGGCGTGCGGGCAGTCGTTGAGCCAGAAGACGGCGATTTCGCCCTGCGCGGTTTCGATCTTGAGGCGCCGTTTCCGGGAAAGCTCCTTGGTCGTGAAGGCCTCGATCCAGTCGTCGCCGATCGGGATCTCCTCCGTCGCTTCCGCCGAGGGATTCGAATCGGTCGCGGCACGGTCGTGTTCGTGCGCCATCAGTCGCTGTTCTCGGCGTCGAGCCACTGGGCGAGCAGCCGCTTGCCGGCCTTGGAGTCTTCGTCGATGGACTTCTGCTCGGGATCCCACACGACGCGTACGGGGCCGGATACGTAGGTCTGACATGCCAGCCGGACACCATCATCGAGCAGATCGCCGAGCAGCTGTTTCTCCCGCTTGCGGGGTGGGCTCAGGAACTCGGCCCCTTCGACGATCCGGACGCGATCGGTTCCACAGAGTCCGGACGCGCACTTCCACGGGACTCCGCATTCGTAGCGAAGCGCAATGCGCAGCAGATTGACGTCGGTTCCGTCGTCGAAGTCGACCTGTCGGTCGGAGGTCTCGAATCGGATGGTCGGCATGCCGGGATTCTTTCTCGGTGTTGTGTGGCCCAACAACTGTGGTCCAACGATTGGGCGGTCGAACGAGTGTGCCGCAGCCGGGACGCGACCCGACCGGCCGCACGGATCGCTGTCGATCGCGTACTGCCGGTCGGTGCGGAGGGACTCAGGCGGTGGCGAGCACCGGTTCGGCGACGCTCTGCCAATCGCCCAGATCGGGTGCGACGTAGGTCTCGTAGAGCGCCTTGGTGTAGGCGAAGCGCATGTCGGCGCCGTCACGCGTGATCTCGATGCAGCGCTGCTGGAGTTCCGGGGTGTCGGCGTACTTGAGCACGATCTGATAGCCGCGCTCGCCGTGGATCTCGTCGGACGTGATGTGCAGATCGAAGAACTCGGCCTCCTCCTCGGTGAACCCGTAGACGTCGGGATCGACCAACGGCGGCAACTGTTTGCGATAGATGCTCGGCACCTGCGACTCGAGCCCGACCACGAGCGCTGCGGTGGCCACGACGAAATGTTCGCGGATGGACACGGCGTAGCACCACGACTGCAGACCTCGGGTCACGGCCGTGATGTTGCTGGGATCTTCGACAGCCTCGCGGGTCGTCCCGCACGCTTCGGCGAAGCGAATGAGCAGATCGGTGTGGCGGACGTCGCCGATCTCTTCTTCCCACATGTTCTGCAACAGGAAGTCCTTGGCGAAGGTGGCCGTGTCGGGCGAGTTCGCATAGATGTAGGCGAGGTAGTCGGCGAACGGACCGACGTAGTGGTAGTGGTTCTCGGCCCAGCGTGCGAAGTGCTTGCGCTCGAGCTTGCCCTGTGCCCAGGCCTGGCTGAATGAAGCGTCCTTGGCCTGGCGACCCTTCATGGCGTCTTCGAGCGCCGTGCGGAATGCTTCGGGTGAGAGTAGTTCTGCCATGGTTGGCCTCCGTGTCGAGTGCAGTGCGTGTCCGAGGAGAACGCCTTGATTGTATACAGTATCCTGCAGCCGTCAAGTGATCTGCGTTGAGGATCCAAACGCTAGGGGACCAGAAGTGACGATGGAGCACCGGGCACCGTTTCGAGAGGTCGGACCGGTTGCGATCATGGCCGAACAATGCAGCGCGTCGAGTCCACGGGGAGTGGTGGTTGCGGCGGCGCCCGCAGCCGCACGGATCGGAGCGGCGGCGTTGGCCGATGGTGGCAATGCCTTCGATGCCGCCGTGGCCGCAGCACTGGCCGAGGTCGTGCTCCTCCCACCGAAGTGCGGACTGGCTGGTGACCTCGTTGCGCTGGCGTGGCAACGGGGCGACCCGGCGCCGACTGCCCTCTTGGCGATCGGTGGAGCGCCGGCGGGACTCTTCGCGATCGCGGCCCGAGGCGAACTCGCCGCAACGGGAGCCAACTCTGTCGGTGTCCCGGGGGCGCCGGCCGGCTACGCCGCCTTGGCCGAGCGGGGTCGACTCGGAATCGGCAGGCTCGCAGCTCCCGCCATCGAAACCGCTCGCAGGGGATTTGCCTGGTCCCGCATCTGTTCGCTCCTGTCTGAGGAATCACTCGGCCTCGTCGAGGCCAACAATCCCAACGGTGGCCGGTTCTATCCACGGGGATCGATCATCGAGCCCGGCGCGGTGACCACGCTTCCGGGGCTCGCCGATGCGCTCGAGATCTATGTCGCCGACCCTGCCGGGTTCCTGACCGGCTCGGTGGGGCAGGCGATCGTCGAGCGGGTTCTCGCGGCCGGCGGCGTCTTGAGACTCGACGACATGGGATTCTCCCGTTCCGAGTGGGTCGACGCCGGTCGGGTGAGTGGTGCACTCGGCACCTATTTCGCGACCCCGGCTCCGACCCACGGACCGTCGCTGCTGCAAACCGTCGCGTCACTCGCGACCCTCGGCCTCTCCGGCTGAGGTCTACCGACAGGTCCTTCTTGCCATCGATGCCCGACGCGATCAGTTGTCCGACCCCTCGGGAACGTCGATGGTCAGCGCCGCCGACGCCGACGGAACGCTCGTCACCGTGGTGCATTCGAATTCGTTCCCCCGGTTCGGCAGCGGGCTGATCGTCCCCGAGTTCGACTTGATCCTGGCCAATCGCGCCGGGCGCGGGTTCTCGGCCGACCCGGATCACCCGAACGCGCCGATCGCCGGTCGGAGGCCGGCGACGACCTTGCATGCATGGTCGGTGGCCGTCTCCGGCGGAACCCGGTTGCAGGGGGCCACACCCGGTGGCGCGAACCAGATGCCGTGGAACGCTCAGACCCTGGCTGCCCTGGCAACGCAACCGGATCGCATCGCCGAGGCGGTGGTCGGGCCCCGCTGGGAGTGGCTGCCCGACGACGACGGGCTGCGGGTCGAAGACGGCTTCGACCCGCAGGTGTTGGCCGAACTGCGAGACAGCGCCGCTTCGTTCGAGGTGGTGGACCGGTGGGCGCTGCGATCGGCCATGCAGATTCTGGTCGATCCGGGGGAGGGCCAAGCGTTGCAGGGAGTGGTCGATCCCCGAACCGGTGGGAGTGTCAGCCCGATCTGAACACCTCGTCGGAATCTGCACTCTCCGGGCGGGCGGCGCGAAGGAATAGGAGTCCGAGCGGCACCGAGGCGACGACTGCGACCGTTACCCGTAGTCCGAACGCGTGAGCCGCGGCGCCGACCGCCAGACCGGCTGCGGCCCCGGCTCCCAGTTGGAGCGAGCGGAACGCGCCGAGCGCCGGTCCGGCCCGCCCGACTCGTTCGAACGCCAGGAGGTTGGCCAGCGGGAACAGTGCACTGACCTCGGCTGCGAACACGATCGCGGCGACAGCCGCAATCCATCTCACCGGAGCGAGCGCCCACACGAGCCCGCTCGCAGTGAGGACCACGCCGATGATCTTCGCCGTAGCGACCGGACTGATTCGGTCGGCCATGGATCCCGAGACGAGCTTCGCCGGGACCGACAACACCCGACCGACCGCCAAGATGCCCGCCGCCGTCGCCTCCCGTAATCCCCAGACGTCGACGGCAAACACCGGCAGGAAGGAAACGGTGGCGTATTGGGAGATGCCACCGACGACCCCGACGATGGTGGGAACTCCCAGGACGGCTCGCAGCCCGGCGAACATGGGTCCGGAACGGTTGGCCCGCGGCGCGTCGGTGATGAACCAGACGGAGACGGAAGCAATCAGCGCCAACATGGCGGCGATCGCAAACGGCCAACGCCAATGCAGACGGGAGCCGAGGGCAGCAAGCCCAGCGGCCAGAACGAGTCCGCCCGAGAAGAAGATGCCGAAAATCCCCATGGCGAATCCTCGACGCGAACCTCCGAGCGAGCCGACCGACAGAATCGCCCCCGGGTACAACAGCCCGGCTCCGGCACCGAGAAAGAGTTGGGCGATGATGAATTGCGTCCCCCCGCTCGCCGTCGCAGCGGCCATGGCTCCGGCTCCGCTGGTGGCGAGGGCCACCGACAGGACAGCCGGTGTCGGCAGTCGGCGAAGGAGAAGCCCGCCGACGATGTTGAAGACGGCAATGGCGACGGCGAGCAGCGCAAAGGCGATACCCGCCTGTTGGAGGTCAAGGCCGAGCTCATCGGCGGCGACCGGGTACACGGGAGAAAGAACTGCTTCGCCGGTCGTTGTCGCGAGATACGCGAGGCAAACGAGCAGGAAGGGGACCCAGCGCACACCGGATGCCTCGTCGGTCACGGAGCGAGCGCTCAGTTGATCCCGCATGGGTTGCGCCTCCTTGGCCGAACGGAGCGAGTGGTGGTTGCGAATCTCGCATACTGTATGCAAGATTGCTTCGGCGTCGGTTGACACCTCAAGGAGCACATTCGATTCGTGGAACATCTCGATGATGCAACGGTTGTTGCCCTGCTCGATCCGACAGAGATGACTGACACACTCGAGCGTGTCTTCGCAGAGTGGGGCGCCGGTGACGCTGCTTCGACGGTCCGGGTGCGGGCCACCGCCGGTGGCGGCATGGCGTCGGCGATGGCGGCGGTCGTGCCGTCGCTTGGGGTGTCGGGCGGCAAGGTGTATGCCACGAAAGACGGACGGTTCACCTTCCACGTGGTGCTCTTCGACCTCGACGGGACCCTGATCGCGACACTCGATGGCGCGTCCATCACGACGGTCCGCACACCGGCTCTGTGTGGCGTTGCCATCCGCCGACTGGCGCCGGCTCGCGTCGACTCCGCGGCGGTGCTGGGGACAGGCATCGAGGCACTGCCTCATCTCGAAATGCTGGCCCGGGAGCTACCCGGCGCCGAACTGGTTGTCTGGGGTCGCGACCCGGACAAGGCATCGGCATTGGCGGCTCGGGCCGGCCACGTCGGCGTCGACGCCTCGGTCGCTGATTCCTCGAATGACGCCGTCGCCCGTTCGCAAGTCGTTGTGACCGTGACATCGGCCAATGAGCCACTCTTCGATCCCGACGCACTGGGTCCCAATACGCTGATCTGTGGCGTGGGGGCCACGAAGCCGGAGCGCTGCGAACTGGCGCCCGAACTCTTCCGGCGGGCAGCCGCAGTCGTCACCGATTCGGCTGCCGGATCGCCGGCGGAGTGCGGTGACCTCATCCGCGCCGTCGCCGTGGGGGCGTTCGATTGGTCGACGCTCGTCGACCTTCGCGACGTCCTCGCCGGAAACGTCGAGGTTCCCCGAGCCGGCGCCATCGGGCCCGTCATCTTCGAATCCCAGGGCGTGGCCATCCAGGATGTTGCGGCCGCGGCCCTGGTGCTCGAGCATCATGGCCGCCGCCGCTGAGAGACCTCGACGACGCCCGAAATCTCGGGCGGCCACCCCCAACCAAACTGCAGAATCACCTGACGAGAGACATGAGAACACCAACGATGGGAGACCCACGATGATCGATGTGAAGCAGCTCACGCTGGCCGAGGCGAATCTGATGCTCGACGCGGCGCAAGCGGTGGCGGAGGAGCGTGGCGTTCCCGAGGTGATCTGCATCTCTGATGCCGGTGGCTGGCCGATCGCGCTCCGCCGGATGGATGGCGGGAAGCCGACGAGTCCGCAGATCGCCATCGACAAGGCGTTCACGGCCGCCTGCCATCGACGCCCGACCCACACCTACACCAATGCCCAGCCGAATCAAGAAGCATTCGGCATCATGAACATGCACGGCGGTCGCTTCACGATCTTCGTTGGTGGGTGGCCGATCGAGGTCGACGGCCAGGTCGTCGGCGGCGTGGGCGTGAGCGGCGGTCACACCGCCGATGACATCGCATGCTGTCAGGCCGCAATCTCCGCGCTGCTCGAGAGTCTCGGCAAGACGGCCGACTTCTCGAAGTGGGACAACTGGTCCGCCCCACCCGTCCCGTGATCCGACACCCAGATCTCCGGCCGCGAGCCGATCACCGAGGGAGACATCGATGACCTTCGAAGTGCGGAACCGAATTGGCGCAGAACGGCTTGCCGCGTCGGACGGGGCGACATTCGAGCGCAACGACCCGTCCGACAATCGACGGCTCGTCACGGTCGCTCCGTCGTCAACGACGGCGGACGTCACGGCCGCGGTCGATGCGGCGGCCGAGGCATTCGAGTCGTGGTCTCGGACGAGCGCATCGTCCCGAGCCGCCTTGCTCGAGAAGGCGGCCGCCGTGCTCGCCTCGCAAGCAGATGACATCGCCGAGGAAATGACGGCCGAGATGGGCAAGCCGATCGGCATGGCCCGGGCCGAGGCCGGCCGCACGCCGAAGAACCTCGAACTCTATGCCGCCGAGGCGATTCGGCTCACGGGCTGCACCTATCCATCGGATGATCCCGAGGTCGTGGTGTATTCCGAGCGTGTGCCGATCGGCGTCGTCGGAGTCATCACTCCGTGGAACTTCCCGCTCAATCTCGCCAGTCGCAAGATCGGTCCGGCGCTGGCTGCGGGCAACACGGTGGTGTTCAAGCCGTCGCCGATGTCACCGCGCATGGGCGAGCGACTCGGCGAGTGCTTTCTCGAAGCCGGATTCCCACCGGGTGTCGTGAACACGGTCCACGGTGCCGGGGCCGGCGCTGACCTCGTTGCCGACTTGCGGGTCATCGCCATCACGTTCACCGGCTCGACGGCGACCGGCTCGAAGATCCACGACGTGATCGGGTTGGGCCGCCGCGTCCAACTCGAGCTCGGCGGGAACAACCCGATCATCGTGCTCGCCGATGCCGATCTCGATGCGGCGGCTGCCGTGGTGGCTCAGTCCAGCTTTGCGCTCTCGGGTCAGGCATGCACGGCGGCCGGTCGGATCCTGGTCGTCGATTCGGTCCACGATGCGCTGCTCGAACGGGTGGCCGCGAAGGCCCGTGCGCACATCGTCGGTGACCCGATGGACCGTGCCACCACGATGGGCCCGCTCATCGACCCTCTCGCGATCGAATCCATGGTCGCCGCGATCTCCGATGCAGTATCCGGCGGAGCCCGGGTCGTCTGCGGCGGGGAGCGGCTCGACGGTGATCTCGAGCATGGCAACTACTTTCCGCCGACCGTGCTCGCCGACGTCAGCCCCACGATGGACCTCGCCTGCCGTGAGGTGTTCGGGCCCGTCATCGGGTTCGAGCGTGTGATCGATCTCGACGAGGCAGTCGATCGGGCCAACGACAACGACTACGGACTCACCTCTTCCATTTGCACGAAGGACATCGCGTCGGCGCACCGGTTCGCCCGTCGGATCGAAGCGGGGACCGTTCGCATCAATCGGCCGACGGTCGGGGCTGCGTTCAATGCCCCCTTCGGCGGCATCAAGCGATCCGGAACCGGAACACACCGGGAGCAACTCGGTCCGACCGTGATGGACTTCTACACATCGCTGCGGACCGTCTTCTTCGGTTCATAGGCTCGGCGCACGAAAGAAGGGACTCGCGGATGGATCTGCAACTCGAAGGACGTCGAGGCCTGGTGCTCGGGTCATCGTCCGGGCTCGGCCTGGCGGTCGCAGCCGGACTTGCTGCCGAAGGGGCACACGTCGCGGTCACGAGTCGCGATCACGGGCGAGCCGAGGCAGCACGGCAACAAGCCGGCGCCGAGCTGGCTCTGGTCGGCGATCTCACCGAGCCCGCAACCGCACGACGATTGGTCGATGAGGCAGCAACCGGCCTGGGCGGACTCGACATCTTGATCGTCAACACCGGAGGCGGCAGCCCGGGCGGGATCCTCGACAACGACTCGGCCAAGGATCTCGCTGCGTACCATTCGATGCTGGCACCGGCGCTCGAAGCGGCGCGAGCGGCGGCTCCCCTGCTCCGGCAGTCCGATCAGGGCCGGATGGTGTTCCTCACCGCCCGGTCGGTGGTCGAGGCCAGCACCGATCTCGCCCTCTCGTCGGTGTTCCGGTCCGGCGTTGCCGCGGCGGCGCGGTCGCTTGCCATCGATCTGGCTCCGGACGTGCTCGTCAACGTGATCGTCACGGGCCAGTTCGACACGGGAGCGCTCGGACGCTTCGAGGCCGCACGTTCGGCCCGAGAGGGTCGAGCGGTCGAGGACGTGCGGGCGGAGCACATCGACCAGATCCCGCTCGGCCGAATCGGGCGGGCCGAAGAACTGGCCGACGTGGTCGTGTTCCTCTGCAGTGCCCGTGCCAGCTTCGTCACCGGCACCGCCGTCCGGGTGGACGGGGGAGCCATCCGGGGGTTCTGATCCGACGATGCCGGGCGGCCTCAGGACGTCATGTAGGCAGCCCGGGCGGCGGCAACGTGCTGCTCGGCCAGATGGCGGGCACGCGCCGAGTCCTTCGCCTCGATGGAGTCGGCCAGCGCTGCGTGTTCATGCCACGATGCCTCGAGTCGCAGCGGCAGTTTGTCGGCGTAGATCCATCGAATGACACCGGACAATTGGGCCAGCATCTCGCTGAGCATCTCGTTGCCGGACAGGCGGCTCAGCAGGTCGTGGAAGCGCGTGTTCAACATCGGAAGCGCGTCGAGATCATGGGCTTCGCTCGCCCGCGCACCGGCAGCGACGATTGTTGCGAGGTCGAGCAGATCTTCGTCGGACCGCCGCTCGGCGGCGAGGCCGGCGACGAGTCCTTCCAGCGCGCCCCGGACCTCGAACAATTCGAGCGCCTTGGCCCGATCGATCGCCGCGACACGGGCGCCGCGCCGAGGCTCGATCTCGACGAAACTCTCGGCCGCCAACGCGTGGAGCGATTCACGGACTGGATTCCGTGAGACGCCGAGATCGGCGGCGAGCCGGTCTTCGTAGAGCCGTTCGCCCGGTTGGTACCGGCCGGTCACGATCGCCTGCCGGATCGCGTCGGTGACGACCTGGCGAAGCGGCTGGTGCGTCTGCCCCAGCGGCCCGAGACCATTCACGCTCCTGTCAGTGACCGGACGTGTGTTGTTCATGGTGTGGCACCAGTTCGTTGACGGAGGAGATTGACCCCGGGGTCGTGTTCATTGTATACAGTAGGCGATTCGGCGTGGGGGCTGCCCACCGAGACACACCAGGGGAGAGATCGTGTCCAACAGAGTCCGGTTATTGGCCATCACGTTGGTCCTTGCGATGAGCGCGGCCGCGTGTGGAGGGAGCGGGTCCGATCAGGCCGGCTCCGACGGCTCCAGCGAGAGCGCCACCACCACGGAAACGACGAGTGGCGAGTCCGACACCACCGAAGCCCCGGCGGTCGAGGGGTCGTCGATCACGATCGCCCTGGGTTCGGAGCCAACCAGTCTGGACCCGCAGCTGGTCGATGACGGCGGCGAACGCGCCGTCAACGACAACGTGTACGAGACACTGCTCGCACGCACGCCGACCGGCGAACTCGAGCCAGGACTCGCGACCGATCTCCCGACGCGGCTCGACGACACGACGTGGCAATTCTCGTTGCGGGAGGGCGTCACGTTTCACAACGGCGACCCGTTCAATGCCGACTCGGTCGTCGCGTCGGTGAACCGCATCATCCGGCTCATCGAGGCCGGCTCCACCGACAACGACGGCTTCTTCAGCTCACTCAATGGCGCCGAAGCCGTTGACGACCTCACGGTCAACATCACGACCAAGGAGCCCGACGGCGTCCTGCCCGCCCGCATGTACTGGCTCAAGATGATCCCGGCGTCGAGTGAGGCCAGTGACGACCTGAGCGACACGGTCATCGGCACCGGGCCCTACAAGCTGGTCGATTGGACTCGGGGTGAAAGTGTGACCCTCGAGGCGAACGCCGAGTACTGGGGCGGTGCACCGTCGATCACCGGTGTCGAGTACAAGTTCGTCTCCGAGGGCGGGAGCCGCTTCGCCGGTCTGCTCTCGGGTGACTACGACCTGATCACCAACCTCAGCCCGGCCGATGTTCCCCAGGCACCGAAGTCGGCAACGGCCCAGGGCCAGGAACACCCCATCCTGATCCTCGATGCCGACGACGGAATCACCGCTGATCCCAACGTCCGGCTCGCACTGAACCTGGCGGTCGACAAGGATGCGTTGGCCAACAGCCTGTTCAGCGGGTTTGCGGTCGTCGACCCCGGTCAGTTGCTGAGCCCGTCCATCCTGGGATTCAATCCCGACCTCGAGGCCTACCCCTACGATCCTGATCAGGCCAAGCAGCTGATCGACGACGCCGGGGTGGCCGGTGAGACCATCACCTTGGTCGGCGAATCCAGCGGCCGGTGGCTGCTGGACGCCGAACTCGTTCAGGCGGTTGCCGGCTTCTGGGAAGAAGCGGGTCTCGTCGTCGACCTCCAGCTCCCCGAATTCGGTGAGTACCTCGACGTCCTGTTCGATCGTGAGAGCAGGGCCGACGCCATCTTCGTGTCGAGCTCGAACGACATCCTCGACGCCGACCGCCAGCTCAGCACGTACTACCAGGCCGGAGGAATCGGAAGCTCCAACAGCGATCAGGCACTGTCGGCTCTCATCGACGAAGGCCGCAGCGAAGTGGACGAAGCCGCCAGGGCGGCCGTCTACCAGGAAGCGGTCAAAATCGCTTACGACAATGCCTACTTCGTCTGGTTGATCAACAACCAGGACATCTACGGTTTGTCGGAACGCATGGAGTGGCAGCCACGGGTCGACTCCAAGCTCCTCATCAAGGAGATGTCGGCCACGTCCTGATTCAGGTGGCGCTCGTGGGCTCGTAGCGAGCTCACGAGCGCCATTCCCTCGGCAAAGGAGCATCGATGGGATTGTTCGTGATCCGTCGAATCGGACAGGGTCTGCTCGTCGTGGTTGCCGCCAGCGTCGTGGTCTTCGTTCTCACGCGGGTCTTCACCAACCCCGTCGACTTCGTGCTCCCACTCGAGGCCACGCCACAGGAGCGCGCCGCACGAGAGGCCGAACTCGGCTTCGACCGTCCGGTCGTCGTGCAGTTCGGGGACTACGTCACCGATCTCGCCCGGGGCGACTTCGGCGAGTCGCTCTGGCAGCCGGGCCGATCGACGATCGACATCGTGGGTCAGACGCTCCCCAAGACACTGCAGCTGGTGGCGGCCGGCATGTTCCTCGCCATCGCGCTGTCGCTTCCGCTCGGAATGATCGCGGCGCTCAGGCCGGGCGGCGTCGTCGACCGGCTCCTGGTCACGTTGAGTCTCGTCGGCCTGTCGATGCCCCAGTTCTTCGTCGGCCTGCTCCTGATCATCATCTTCGCGGTCAAGCTGAAATGGTTGCCGGTCGGCGGCTACGGCAGTCTGTCGAACCTCGTGCTTCCCTCGGTCGCGCTGGCCCTTCCGGCGCTCGGGCGGCTCACGATGGTGGTGCGGTCGGCGATGATCGACGAACTGAACTCCCAGTACGTCAAGGCGGCCCGAGCCAAGGGCATGCCGACACGGCGGGTCGTCGCCAAGCACGCCCTGCGCAACGCCGGCGTGCAGGTGCTGACCCTCTCGGGTTGGGAGATCACGCGGGCGTTGGCCGGGTTCACGGTCGTGGTCGAGAAGGTGTTTGCCTGGCCCGGGTTCGGCTTCTTCGCACTCGAAGCGATCCAACGCCGTGACCTCTTCCTGTTGTCGACGATCGTCCTGATCGCATCGATGCTCGTCGTTGCGGTCAACGTCATCGTCGACATCCTCTACAAGGTCATCGATCCACGGATCGAGCTCTCATGAGCATGCACGCCACAGAGGAGGGCGCGGAGCTCCATGATCTCGAGTCGGTCGCCGGCGACGAGCGGGCCCTAGCCGGCCTTTCGCGCCACGGGCGCACCCGCCGGGTCAAGGCGATCGAGATGCTCGGTGAACTCTGGCGGGACAAAGCAGGTTTCCTGGGTGCACTGTTCCTCGTCGTCGTCATCGTCGCCGCCGTGTTCGCACCCCTCGTCGCACCACACGATCCGTCCAAGCAGGACCTCGTCGCTCGTCTCACCCCACCGGCATGGTCCGACGGTGGCAGCTGGACGAACGTACTCGGGACCGACGGGCTCGGTCGAGACCTGCTGTCCCGTCTGATCTACGGCTCTCGGATCTCGATCTTCGTTGCGGTGGCCGTTCTGGCCATCGCCGGCACCATCGGCGTCTTCCTCGGACTGATTGCCGGCTATCGCGGGGGCCGCACCGACCGAGTCATCATGCGCGTCGTCGACACCCAGATCGCCTTTCCCGGGCTGCTCATCGCGATCCTGCTCGCGTCGCTGATCGGCCCATCGGTGAAGACCGTCATCTTCGTGTTGTCGGTGAACGGATGGATGATCTTCGCGCGGATGACCCGTGGCGTCGTCCTGTCGGTCAAGGAAGCGCCCTATGTCGAAGCCGCCGAGATCGTTGGTTGCCGCCCCCGCCGAGTGATGGCAAAGCACATCCTGCCGAATCTCGGTGCTCCCCTCAGCACGCTCGCCGTCCTCGAGTTCGCCCGGATCGTGTTGGCCGAAGCGGCTCTGTCGTACCTCGGCGTCGGCGTGAAGCGGACCGACATCTCGTGGGGGCTCGACGTCGCTGCCGGCCAGGACTTCGTGTTCAACTCCTGGTGGCTGGTCGTGATGCCCGGTATCGCCATCTCGCTCACCGTTCTGTCGGTCAACCTCGTTGCCAGCTGGCTGCGGGTCGTCGCCGACCCCCAGGAGCGAGAGAAGCGTTTCGCGTTCGTGCAGTCGCGCGAAGGCCGGCGAAGGCAGCGCTCGATGGCTGAGCCGCTCCTCGAAGTCGATGATCTCCAGGTCCGATTCTTCACCCGTCGCGGTGTCGTGCAGGCAGTCCGCGACGTCTCGTTCCACATCGATCGGGCAGAGACCGTCGGCCTCGTCGGAGAATCCGGCTCGGGGAAGAGCGTGACGTCGCAAGCCATCATGGGTCTCATCGACCTTCCGGGGAAGATCACCGGTGGCGACATCCGGTGGAAGGGCCAAAGCCTCCACAGGGGAACCGGCGCGTCCGATCGAATGAAGAAGGTGCGTGGCAAGCGAGATCTCGATGGTCTTCCAGGATCCGATGACCTCGCTCAACCCCGTCTACACGATCGGCAATCAGCTGACCGAGGTCACGCGTCGACATCTCGGCTATTCGAGAAAGCAGGCGAACGAACGGGCCGTCGAACTGCTGGGTCTGGTTGGCATCTCCAACCCCAGGCAGCGCATGACCCAGCACCCGGACGAGTTCTCGGGTGGAATGCGTCAGCGTGTGCTGATCGCCATGGCGCTGTCGTGCGAACCGGAACTGATGATCGCCGATGAGCCGACCACCGCGCTCGACGTCACGATCCAGGCCCAGATCCTCGAGCTCCTGGCCGAGATCCAGCAGGAACTGGGCCTCTCCATCCTGCTGATCACGCACGATCTGGGTGTCGTCGCCGGCATGTGCAATCGGGTCTGCGTGATGTACGGAGGCCGGCTGGCCGAGATCGGTCCGGCCGACGACCTCTACGCCAGACCGGCGCACCCTTACACGCGGGGCCTTCTGCGATCGACCCCCCGGGTCGACGAAGTGCAGTCCCGCCTGACGTCGATCGAGGGGTCGCCTCCCGACCTCGTCGATCCACCGAGGGGCTGCCCGTACGCCGCTCGCTGCGAGTCGGTCGACGACGAGTGCAGCACGCTGCCCGATCTGGTCGCGTTCGAAGAAGGGAGGAGTGTTGCCTGCTGGCATCCCTACGTCCATGCCTGACACTCCGTTGCCCTGCGGGGGACCAGCCGATTCGACGCCTTCCGGCGAGACCGAGGTGCCCATCATCGATGTGTCGCACCTGACGATTCGCTTCCCCGTGGGCCGAAGCGGCTTCTGGGGGCGCGAGCGACGGGTTGTCCATGCCGTCGAAGACGTGAGCTTCTCGATCGCGAAGGGCGAGACGCTCGGGCTCGTCGGCGAGTCCGGGTCGGGGAAATCGACGATCGGTCGCGCCATCCTGCGACGGGTCGACCCGACCGCGGGCACCATCTCGTTCCGGGGTCGCGACATCACCAACACGACCGGCGAAGCGCTCCGCCACCTGCGTCGCCACATGCAACTCGTCTTCCAGGACCCGTACTCGAGCCTCAACCCTCGGATGACGGTGGGTGAACTGGTCGCCGAACCGCTCGTCGTCCATGGCATTGCGAACAGCGTCGACGACGCACGAGAACGCGTGACGGCACTCCTGGAGCGGTGCGGCCTACCCGGCGACACCATCGATCGCTTCCCCCATGCATTCAGCGGCGGTCAACGACAGCGAGTCGGGATCGCTCGGGCCCTCGCCCTGGAGCCGGATTTCATCGTCGCCGACGAACCGGTCTCTGCGCTCGACGTTTCCGTCCGAGCGCAGGTGGTCAATCTTCTCCAGGATCTTCAGGACGAACAGGGTCTCACCTACTTGTTCATCGCCCACGACCTCTCGGTCGTGCGCCACATCTCACACCGCATCGCCATCCTCTACGCCGGACAGATCGTGGAGATCGCGGATCGCGACACGATCTACGATCGTCCGGTCCATCCCTACACCGAGGCATTGCTGTCCAGCGTGCCGATCCCTGACCCACCGAAGCAGCGCGCCCGACGCCGGATCGTGCTGCCCGGCGAAATTCCCGACCCGGTCACACCGCCGGCGGGATGCCGATTCGCCTCCCGCTGTCCGTTGGCCGAGGACCGCTGCCGGGTCGAGTCACCCCCGCTCACGGTGCGCTCGCCGACCCACCTTGCCGCCTGCTGGGTTCGCTGACCCACATCGAGAGATACGAGTCCCACCACATGCGCCTTAGAGTTCGCCTCGTTCCGTTCGCGCCGACACGCCCGGCGAGCACCTTGCGATGACCATCTTGGAAGGAATCCTCCTGTTGGCAGGGGGCCTCGCGGCCGGGATCGTCAATGCGATTGCCGGTGGCGGGTCGACGCTGACCGTGCCGCTACTCGTGCTGGCCGGCGTGCCGGGAACGAGTGCGAACGGATCCAACCGCATCGGAATCCTGACCTCGAACGCCGCCGCAGCCACCTCGTTCCGGCGACTGGGCGTCGATGGTGTGTCCAAGGCCGGCCCCATTCTCCTCCCCGTCGTGATCGGATCGCTGATCGGATCGGTCGCCATCGCCAACTTGACCGACGAGGCCTTCGAGAAGGCGTTCGGCCTGCTGATGATTCCCCTCATCCTGCTGTCGATCCGAAAGCCGAAGATCAGGACCGACGCCGAACCCTGGAGTCGCAGCGTCACCTACGTCGTGTTCTTCGCGATCGGTATCTACGGTGGCGCGATCCAGGCCGGCGTGGGGCTCGTGCTCCTGGCTGCATTGACCCGAGCCGGTTTCGATCTCATCATGGCCAACAGCATCAAGGTGCTCATCACCTTCGCGGTCACGCTGGTTGCGCTACCGGTCTTCATCGTGAATGGCAAGGTCGACTGGATTCCTGCTTTGGTGCTGGCGGCCGGTTACACGGCCGGGGGCTGGACCGGCGCGCACGTCGCGGTCCGAGGTGGCGAGAAGTTCATCAGGATCGCCATGGTGATCGCCTCGCTCGTCCTCGCAGCGAATCTGCTGGGTCTCTTCGGTTGAGGGTGGACCGAGCGGCGCATGCTGGGCATTGAGCTCGGGGCCCTCGACCTCACGTTCGTCGAGCTCATGCTGGCGATGTCGGCCGTGGCCACCGGTGCATGCCTCCAGGGGTCGCTTGGATTCGGACTCGGTCTCCTCGCCGCGCCCTCACTGGTGCTGATCGATCCGGCGTTGGTGCCAGGTCCGCTGCTCGCTATGGGTGTGCCACTGACCATGTTGATCGCGTGGCGTGAACGGTCATCGCTCGATTTCGCGTCGATTCGTTGGGCCGTGGTCGGGCGTTTCCCGGGTTCCATCGCCGGATCACTGGCGGTCGCCGCCCTCACGCAGCGATGGCTGGCGGTTGCATTCGCCCTGTCGATCCTGGCCGCGGTCGGCCTCAGCACGGCCGGCCTGTCGGTCGATCTCAACGGTCGGAATCTCTTCCTGGCCGGTGTCGTCTCGGGAGTGATGGGCACGGCTACCTCGGTCGGCGGCCCACCGATCGCCCTGGTCTATCAACGGAGTTCCGGTCCGGAACTGAGGGCCTCGATGGCGGCCTTCGTGGTATTCGGGGCGTTTTTCTCGTTGATTTCGCTTACCGCGGTCGGTGAGTTCGGGATCATCGATATTCGCCGCGCCGGCATCTTGATCCCTGCCGTGCTGGCTGGATTCGCGCTCTCGAGATGGACCAACCGTTTCCTCGACAATGGCTACACACGCCCGGCCGTACTCGTCTTCGCAGGGGCTTCGGCGATGTCGATCCTCGTCCGTCAGATCTGGTGATGGGGTCAGCGGCGAAGCCGGGCCGGGGACAGGGCGCCGCCGTCGATGCCGGCGTCTCCTGTGGCCGCGGATCGCTCGATGAGTGAGCTGATCATCGTCGCAAGTGCCGGCGCCGTCTTGATTCCGGCGCCCCCCTGGCCTGCGAGCCAGAAGAAGCCAGGGGCTTCCGGGTCCTCGCCGACCACGGGAAGGCGGTCGGCGGCAAAGGACCGCAGCCCGGCCCAGCGCGCGCTGACGCCTCGGACCACGAGCGTCGTTGCCTCGGCCAGAGCATCGGCTGCCATCGCAATGGCGAGATCGTCGGCGCGAGCATCATGGGCATCGACCGGGGTCTCCTCGGCGGGCGAGGCAAGGATTCCATCGGCCTCGGGCTCGAAATAGAAGCGACCGCCGGCGTCCATGACGAGGGGCCAGCGACTCAGATCGTGGTCGTGCACGGGGAAGACGAACGCTGTCCGCCTGAACGGTTGGATACCGAGGGGGTCGAGGCCGGCCCGAGTGGCCACCTCATCGGCCCATGCTCCGGCTGCGTTCACGACGACATCGCAATGGATGTCATCATGCCCCGCCCCCGACACGACCCACGACCGGCCGGAACTGCGCAAACGGAGTGCCGGGGTGGCCAGCATCAGCGTCCCGCCACGCTCGCTCAACCCGCGTCGGTAGCCGTCGAGCAGCGCGGCCACGTCGATGCGCATGGCCTCTGGCTCGTGGAGGGCCCGCGCCGCCCAACCGGGTCGAAGGGCCGGCACCAGTGATGTGCTTGTCGGTCCGTCGATCATGTGGTGGCGGAGGCCCAGGCGCTCGGCGACGGTCTCGATTGCATCGAGGTCGTCCGTTCGATCACTCACCCAAAGCAAACCCCGGGCCGACAGCAGCGGCGACTGGCTGAAGCCATCGGGAGGATCCTCGAAGAACGATCTGGAGGCCGCAGCAAGCGCGCAGACCTCGAACAGCCCGGATGTCTCGGACAAGATCGCGGCCGAACGTCCCGTCGCATGATGAGCGGGTTGAGATTCCTGCTCGAAAAGCACAACCCGGTGTTTGGCCGAGAGCTCCCAGGCAGCCGACAGCCCGGCGATGCCCGCTCCGATCACCGCGATGTCGACGTGGAGCACCGAGCCGGCTCAGTTGGTGCGAGTGCCGGGAAGCTCGCTGATCACGGATCGCATGTGCTCCAGGGTGCACTCCCGGGCGGCCTCGACGTCGCCGGCGGCGATCGCGTCACGGATGTTTTGGTGCTGATCCCAGCTGAGCATGCCCCTCGAGTCCGACAGGACCGAGAAGACGAGTTCGGTGCGGTGACGTAGCGGAGCCGTGGTTCGCTCGATGTGCTTGTTGCCCGAGGCCTGCTCGACGGCCAGATGGAAGTCGCGGTGGCACTCTGCTGCCGTCACGAGGTCGTTTGCCGCGGAAGCGTGACGACCCTCCGAAAGACAGCGGTCGATCTCTGCGAGGTCTGCGTCGGAGCGGTTCTTGGCAGCGAGCTCGGCGGCGAATGCTTCGAGTGTTGACCGCACCTCGAGTAGTTCGCAGAGGTCGTCGACGTCGAAACTCGTCACCGACGCCCCGATGCGGGGAATGACCTCGATGAGGCCGGTTGCCTCGAGCGCCCGGATGGCTTCCCGAACCGGATTGCGGGACACCCCCAGTTCGCCTGCGATCGCGGTTTCCTGCAGACGGTCGCCAGGCTTGAGGTCACCTCGCAGAATGCGATTCCGGAGCTCGTCGGCAACGATCTCTCGGAGTGGCTTGTGATCTCGACCAACCGACACCGTGTATTCCTCCGCCTCAGGGCCGCAGGGACCCGACTCGCGATACGTGAGAATCCGATGGCTCGATTGTCACGTGTGTACTGTCTACGCAACGGTACAACCAGAAGCGACCCGGCCCGTTGGCGCAACGGGAGCATTCGGCCGAGAAAGTGGCATCGATGGACGACAAGACCAGAACCCTGTGCAGCGGACCCAACTTCGCGGCACTCACGACGCTGTTCAACGACGGCACCCCCCAGACACAGATCATGTGGGTCGGATGCGATGGTGACCACATCCTGATCAACACCGAAGTGCATCGGTCGAAATTCAAGAACGTCCAGCGCGATCCGCGGGTGACGGTGACCGTCTGGGATGCAGCCAACCCGTATTCCTACGTCGAGGTTCGAGGCAGTGTGGTCGAGACGGTCACCGGCCCGGAGGCCGTGGCAAGCATCAACTCACTGGCGAACAAGTACACCGGTGCCGACTACGCAGCGACGGTTCAGTCCGAGCGGGTCATCCTGAGGATCGCACCCAACCGCGAGGTCATCCACTGACGGCGGGCGGATTGGCCGTCAATCAAACCCGAGCGAGTCGCCCCACCGTCGAATAGCCATAGCGCTCGTCGAGCCCGAGCTGGGCAGCAATCGCCAGGCCGCGTTCGAGCGACGGTTCCTCGAGACCGCGCAGGGGGCGGCGTAGTGGCCCGGCTGGAAGCCCGAGCGCGGCCATCAGCGACTTCACCGCAACCGGGTTGACCACCGAGTAGAGGAAGTGGAGCATCGGCAGGTTCTCCAGCCAGGCCTCTCGACACGCCATCGCATCGCCGTCGTTCCGCCACGGTGTCGAGATCGTGGCCATCTCTCGGGGCAGGATGTTGCCGCTCATGTTGGCCGTCCCGTGCCCACCGAGGGCCATGAGGGGGACGACGAGGCCCAGGTTCGGTGAGCAACAACACATCAACGCGAGGTCGGGCTTGGCGGCACAGAGCTGTGCGATCTGCCCGACTCGGGTGGTCGATTCCTTCAACACCTGCATGTTGGGGTGCTCCGCCAAACGGAGAATGTCGTCGACACCGAGATCAGTGCCGACCCGGGGAGGATTGTTGTAGAAGCCGAGCGGGATCGTGCTCGAATCGGCCACTTCGAGGCAATACTCGACGATGTCGGCGTTCGAGGTCGAGATGTAGGACGGAGCGGCGATGATCGCGCCGTCTGCACCGGCCGCTGCGGCATGTCGGACGTAGTCGATCGTGGCATCGGTGTGAGGGCCGGTGCAGCCGTACCAGAATTGCATCCCGCCCTCGGTGCGGAAAGCCAGGGTCTCCTCGACGATCTGATGTCGCTCCTGCTGGCTCAGCATCGAAACCTCGCCCGTCGATCCCATGATGAGTACCGCGGCGGTTCCGTTGTCACGCTGGAAGTCCAGGAGAGTTCGGAAGCCACCGAAGTCGACCGTTCCGTCTTGGTTGAGTGGCGTGATCAGAGCAACGAACGATCCTTCGACAACTCGTGTGGGCAACGTGATCTGCTCGGTCTCCACGGGGACTCCATCCAGCGTCGTGTCTACTGTGTACAACATGATGGAGAGTAGCCGAGAAGCTCCGGCGCGCCCAGATCCAACTCGACAGTCCTGGCTCCCGTGCCGGAGAAGCTCGGTCATCGGGACTGCGGGCAGCGATCAAGGATTCTCTCGCGTGGGCGGCAGTGGGAAGACGGTCGCGAAATCGTCGTGGACAACAGCCGATGCCCTCCGACCGCGAGCGAACGAGTGGATTGTCCGCTCCTGATCGCGGCGTGGCCACATGTGGGATGAGCCGTGTTTTCCGTAGTCGCGAATCAGTCGCGAACGGAGCCGGATTCCCTCGGCTGGGGCTGGACGGGTTCGGATTGGTGCAAGGTTCTGATCTGGATGTTCTCGGACTCACCCGGCTGGGCTCGGATCAGCCGGTACGGCCGGTGTTGGGCCTAAAACCCTCGGATCGCAAGATCGTGCGGGTTCGATTCCCGCCCCGGGCACCCACTCTGAACTGCTTGCCCGACGCAGTGCACGCAAACGCCGCTCGGTCCTGTGAAGTCTTGGGCGGCTGTAGACCTCACGACTGGTCGGAGAGACGTTGGCGAAAGCTGAAAAGCGTCAGCCAGTCGACAACGCTCACGGCAATGCGGCGTTGATGCGTACGGTGCTTGTCGGAGCAGCGATCAAGTGACCTGCAGTCCGATGTCCCACTCTGGCATGGACCGCAGCGACGGAAGACATGAGCATGGCCATGAGACCGGCCGAGCGCATCGAGAGGAGCCGGTGCCAAGTCCCCCATGAGTCAGCCCGATGCGCTGTGACAGTATGAGAGCGTGTCGCAGCCGCTGGGGACGGTGACGTTCATGTTCACCGACGTCGAGGGTTCGACGCGTCTGTGGGAATCCCACCCCACCGACATGGGAGCAGCGTTGGCCCGTCACGACGAGATCCTGCGGACCACCGTCGCTGAGCATCGAGGGCACGTGTTCACCACCGCCGGGGACTCATTCGCCGTGGCGTTCGCCCGAGCCGAGGACGCCGTCAACGCGGCGGCTCGAGCACAGCGCCGACTGGCCGACGAACCATGGCCTGCCCAGACCCCGGTCCGGGTACGGATGGGGTTGCACACCGGTGAGGCACAGGAACGCGACGGCGACTACTTCGGATCCGCAGTCAACCGGGCCGCACGGGTCATGTCCCTCGCCGCCGGGGAACAGGTGCTGGTCACCGCAGCAACCCATGCCATCGCTGCGGATGCCGATCTCGGCGAACTCGGGTTCCTCGACCTCGGCAGCCCACGGGCTCAAGGGGCTCACCAAACCCGAGGTGCTGTATCAACTGACCGGCCCAGGGTTACGTGACCAGTTCCCGCCGATCGGTTCCGGTGACGCGCTGAAGGGGAATCTGCCCGCGGCAATCGACACATTGATCGGCCGTGACGAGTTGATACGTCGGGTCACGGAATCGGTTGCGACGCATCGGCTGGTCACACTGGTCGCCAGCGGTGGAGTCGGGAAGACGTCACTTGCCTTGGCTGTCGCCGACACGATGGCGGAGAGGTGGCAGCAGCTCTGGCTCGTGGACCTGTCGGTGATCGACGATGAGGCGTCCGTTGCTCCAACCGTGGCCATGACCCTCGGCATGTCGCTGACCAACGAGAACGCCGTGCTCCAGATCGCTCGCTACCTCTCGGACAAACGCTTTCTCATCGTGCTCGACAACTGCGAGCACGTCGTCGGCGCATGCGCCGAATTGGCCGAGTCGTTCCTTCGCACGCGGGGCGAATCGGTGATCGTGGCCACAAGCCGGGAACGGCTCGGCGTGAAGGGCGAGTTCGTGATCGCTGTTCCGCCCTTGTCGGTGGACGGCGACGGAAGCGCCATCGAGCTGTTCTTGGATCGGGCAGCTGCGGCTGACCCGGCATTCTCGGTGGCTGATCAGGATCGGCAGCAGGTCGAATCGCTGTGTGCGCACCTCGACGGAGTCCCGTTGGCCATCGAGCTCGCTGCCGCCCGCACACCGGTCCTGACGGTCGAACAGCTCATCGCCGGCCTCGTTGATCGGTTCTCCCTGCTCAAAGACACCAGCCGCCGCAACGCGGAGCGGACGTTGGAGACCACCCTCGATTGGAGCTACCAGCTGCTCGATGATCGACAGAGACAGCTGCTCCGAAGCCTCGGTGTGATGGAGGGATCGTGCGATCTCCGCACGGCATCCGCGATCGTGGCCCAGCCCGAGATCTCGGTTGCCGACGATCTGCAGGGTCTCGTCGCCAAGTCCTTCGTTGTTTCGTGCCGCGACGGCAACGCAATGAGGTTCGCCCTTTTCGAGACCACGAAGGCCTACGCGCTCGACCGTCTGCGAGAGGCCGGCGAGGAACCCGAGGCGTGGCGCCGGTTGGCGGATCACTACACAACACGGTGCGCGCCGTTCGGCCGTGGCATTGCACCCGATGCTCGGCCCCGGGAGGTCTTGCTACCCGACCGGGCTTCGGTCGTTGCCACGGTGCAGTGGCTTCAAGCGGCTGGGGAATGGGATCGGGCTGCGACGCTCCTCTTGGACGCCGGCCACGTTCTGCACGATCGCCCCGGCCAGATGATCAGCCTGGTTCGGGGCAATCTCGATGGTCTCGGGACCGATGCTCCAATGCTGAGTGGGCAACTCCGGGTGTACGAGTGGCTGGCGCTCGTACAGACCTGGGACTTTCAGGGATGTTTCCGAGTGAACGAGGTACTCGAGGCATCGGATGTCCCGGCCGTTCGGGCGATGGGGCTGCTGTTGACGGCTTTCGTACTGGCCTCTTTCTCCTTTGAACGCTGCAACGCGCGGATCGAGCGCTCCCTGCCCGTCATCGAGAACGTCGACGATCCGAGAACCGCTGTCCGAGCTCATCGCTCTGGGACACAACCACCGCGCCATCGCCCATCTCTTCGCCGGGCGACCCGAGTTCGCCGCCGAAGAACTCCACGAGTGTGTCCACTTGCTCGACGAGGTGGACGCCATCACCGAGTTCGGATTGCATGCCCGCAACGACCTGGCCGGCGCAGTTCTCCTGAGCGGTGATGCCGCCGCTGCGATCGGTCATCTCGATCGCCTTCGGGCGCTGCCGTTCGTGTTCCAGTCGGGCGACGTGGTTCGGACCAACGCGCTCCTGGACCTCGGCCGCTACGACGAGGCCCTGCAGGTCTTCAGGGGCCAGCTCGAGGACGCCATCTCGAGCCGGGTACGCCAGATTGCTTCGGACGCGCTGTTCACGTTGGCGTCGGTGCTCATCGTCGAAGGCGACCACGATCGCGCCAGGACGACCCTGTTCTCGGCCGGTCCGGCGCGATCGCCGTCATCGAACAGCCTGTCACGTCGAACCGCCGATCGCTTGGGGGTGCGCTCCGAGTTCGACCAGTTCGAAGCGAAAGTCAGTTCCCGCACCGACGCCGAACATGCGACTGCCATGAGCCAGAACATCGACATGTTGCGGGTCGAGGCAACGCGCAGGGGGTGGGTGTCGCCATGAACGTCACGGTTGGACATACGGCCACCGTCACCCCGAACCAGGGATGCCCAAAAATCTCGGGCCCGGTTCGACTGGATTGCTTGATCGGCTAGCCTGTCGGTCTCCCAGCGATCGAGCGACATCTCGCTTCGTGTCGTCCGGCCCTCGGTTCAATTCGGCCTACTCCGTCGACCGAATCGGACGTGGCCCAGCGCGGTGCGTGCTGCTGCCCCGGTGCCACTGACGTGTCGACCGCCCTGCAGCCGACGGGGTTGTCCTACGCCGCCGGGATGTGTGCCGAATGTGCCCGGGTGGTCGACCGCGGAAGCAGATCGATGGTGGGGGGGATG
The DNA here is from genome assembly GCA_963700755.1 of uncultured Acidimicrobiales bacterium. Classification (GTDB taxonomy): domain Bacteria; phylum Actinomycetota; class Acidimicrobiia; order Acidimicrobiales; family SZUA-35; genus JBBQUN01. Next base: position 449,542 of record CAVOYW010000006.1, on the reverse strand, counting down.
GTGACGAGGGGAGGCGCGCTGGTGTTTCGAAGCCGGAGATGACGGCCGGCGAGGAGGTCTTGATACAAGTCGATGTGGTCCTGTGTCATCCGAGCCGTGGTGAATCGCTGCATCACGGTTTCGCGGCAGGCGCGGCGGTCGATTTGTTGGATGCGGCTGAGCGCGTCGACCAGCCCCTGATCGGTGTCGGCGAGGAAGCCGTCGTGGCCGGAGGTGACGATTTCGGGGGCGGCGCCTTCGGGGAACGAGACGACGGGGGTGCCTGATGCGAGGGCTTCGATCATCACCATTCCAAAGGGTTCGTGCCACCGGATCGGGTTGATCAGGGCCTCAGCGCCCGCGAGCAGCTCGAGTTTGGTCTGGCCATGGACTTCACCGACGAACTCGGCGTCGTCGCCGAGAAGAGGCTCGATCTCGGCTTCGAAGTATCGGCGCTCGGACTCCTCGCGCATCTTTGCGGCGATCACGAGCCGCTTGCCGGCGGCTCGTGCGATGCGAATGGCACGATGGGCGCCCTTCTCCGGCGTCATCCGGCCGAGAAAGAGGACGTAGCCGCCGTCACCGGCTCCAGCCGGAAAGGCGTTGAGGTCGACGCCGTGATGGATGACTCGTGCGATGCGGACACCAGATGCGAGGGTCGCCTGGTCGTTGGAGATGGCGATGAGGGCGACGCGGTCGTTGAGCCTGCTATAGAGGTCGTTGAGTTCTTCGTTGAACGGACCGTGGTTGGTGGTCACGACCGGGAGCTCATTGAAGCCGGGGGTCGTAGCCAGCAGCGGTCCTGCCATCGTGTGGTCATGGATGATGTCGACGTCGGTCATGGCGTCGTAGGCCGCGAGGGTGTGTCGGAGTTCCGGCACACAGGCACCGATTCGCATGCCCTCGGCGGCGGCAAGGAGGTGCCGCCTCGGCACCGGGCACGTGCTTTCGGCGACCGTGAAGAGGACGACGTCGTGTCCGGCGTCCTGCAGGCCGCGAGCCAGCTGATCGATCACGGCTTCGGTTCCGCCGTACCCGACCGGTGGGATCGCCGCCCACGGTGGTGCGATCAGTCCGATTCTCATGCGGTCACCGTCCCCGTTGCGGAGCGTCGGCCGTGATCGACACGCCAGACGTAGCCCAGCGAACAGCGCCAACGGCTGTCGCACGTGAGGCAGGCGAAGAGCACGGCGCCGACACCCTGGATCAGGAAATCGCGACCGTCGCAATCGGGGCATCGGGCGAAGAGTCCGTGGTCGCCTTTCACGGTATGGGTTGCGGGGTTGGTGTGTGGGGTGGTTTCGATCATGGCAGATCCGATTCTGTGAGGTGGGTGACCGTGATGTCGTGGTTGGAGCTCTGGAGGTCGGTGGGGCCATCGGGGGTGGTGGCGATGGAGAGGCGTCGGCCGGCGAAAGGAATTCCCTTCGCCGCGAAGCCGGCGAGCGATGGGCCCGGGTCGCGTCGGAGCCGGATCTGTTCGTTGGCGGCGTCTGGCTCGAGTCCGAGGAGCGAGCGGATCAGCAGGAGGGGTGCCGCTGCGGCCCAGGCCTGGGGTGAACATGAGGAGGGGTAGGGGATCGGTGCTGCCAGATCGTTCCGAGCGAAGCCGGCGAAGAGTTCGGGCAGGCGTCCGTCGGTGAACGTCGAGGCCTCGAGGAGCGCATCGGCCAGTTCCGAGGCCAACTGGTGGTGGCCGTATCGGCTGAGTCCGGCGACGGCGATGGCGGTGTCATGGGGCCATACCGAACCGCAGTGATAGGAGAGCGGGTTGTAGGCCGGATTGTTGCTCGCCAGGGTGCGAAGGCCCCAGCCGGAGGCGAGTTCGGGGGAGGCGAGCGATGCGGCGACGGCGGCGGCGTGGTTCGTGTCGGCGATCCCGGTCCACAGGCAGTGTCCGGCGTTGGAGGTCTTGCTGGCGATGGCGCGCTTGTCGGCATCGAGGCCGATGGCGTAGGTGCCGACGTCGTCGAGCCAGAAGTCGGCATTGAAGCGTTGTTTGAGTTCTGCCGCCTGTTGGCGTCGGTGCTCGGCCGTCGCTGCGTCGCTGACGGCTTCGGCCAGTTCGGCTCGTCCGACGAGTGCGCCGTAGACATAGGCCTGCACTTCGCACAATGCGATCGGGGTCTGCGCGATCGTTCCGTCGCGATGGCGGACGCCGTCCCAGGAGTCCTTCCAACCCTGATTCTCGAGCCCTGTCGGGGTGGCCCGTTGGTATTCGACGTAGCCGTCGCCGTCGGGGTCGCCGTAGGTCTCGATCCAATCGAGGGCTCGATCGGCGTGTGGGAGGAGTTCGGCGACCAAGGTCGAGTCGGCGGTCCAACGCCAGTACTCGGCGAGCAGCATGACGAACAGGGGTGTCGCATCAGCCGTTCCGTAGTAGATGTTGTGTCCGCCGAGCGATCGAGCCGTCGCCGGATCGAATCGGACCTCGTGAAGGATTCTTCCCGGCTCCTCCTCGGTGGTCGTGTTCTCGATTCGCCCCTGCAGCTCGGCCAGTGATTGCAGGACCCCTCGGGCCAGATCATGGTCGACGAGCAGCGCCATCCACGCTGCGAGAATCGAGTCGCGCCCGAACAACGTCATGAACCACGGTGCCCCCGCAGCGACGACGACCCGATCGGGGTGGTCAGGATCGAAGATCCTGAGCGCTCCGAGGTCTTCGATGGCCTGCTCGGCGGCGCGCCGGAGTCTCTGGTCGTCTGCCCGTATACGCGGGGCGTCGTTGCGCCATCGGTGAAGTCGCGCCACGGGGATCGCATCGGAGACGGAGTCACCGCATCGGTAGCTGAGGTCGATACGGGTCTCGCCCAGGACGGCTTCGATCTCGGTGCAGAGGTGCCACGTCGCTCGAGGGGCGACGGTCACATTCCAGCCCAGCCCGTCGTCGGGAGCAGGATGATGGTGGAGCTCGGTGTGCATCGTGCCGTCAGGACTGGACAGTTCGAGACCATCGGGACATCGACGACCGATGACCATGGCGTGGTGGCGTGCCCGGCCGCTCTTCACGTCGAACAAACTCGCAAAGTCCGAACCGGCATCGAGCTCGACCAGAATGTCGATCGGGTGCGCCGAATGGTTGCGTATCTCGAGATCTTCTCGGATGCCGCGGCCGACGTGGCGTCGACGGATGACCGACAGCGGTGAGTCGGCATGGCCGGCGGAAGGTGAGGTCCGTCCGACGAACGTCGCCGAGAACGGGCCGTTGCTCATGACGCTGAGCGGTTCGATGCGTGAGCCGTCGATCGTCACCACCAGACGATTGAGGATGCGGGTGTCGGAGAGATAGAGCCCGTCGGCATCGGTACCGTTGATGTCGCCCGAGCGGTCGCTGACGGCGAACGTCGCGCCGTCGACGAGGGTGATCGACGCCCCGTCGGCCGCCCTGGACACGCTGGCTTCGTTGAAGGTCCAGGGTGTCTCCCCGATCATGGACCGATCGTTGCCTTGGCTCATTGCGGCCCCGCCTTCGGTGCTCGGGTTCGGGACTGGACAGCAATTCGGCCGCATCGTTCGGTCCACGCGATGTCGACCTCACCGTCCGGCGTCGAGGTGAGAGCGAGGTCGATCGAGGCGCTCCCCACCTCGAGGTTGGCGATGGTGAGGTCGGGAAGCCACGCAGGCAGCACGGGATCGATGGTCAGCGTTGCGTCGCCGGCGTCGGGGTCGAGTCCGACGAGTGTGGAGAGGAGGTGCACGATGGCGCCTGATGCCCAGGCTTGGGGAACGTTGGCTCCGAGGTAGGGGACGGGAAATCCGTCGAGGTCTCGTTGGAGGCCGGCAAAGAGCTCGGGGAGCCTGCGGTCCTTGAACCGGTCGGCTGCGTCGAAGATCCCCTCAGCCACCGTGACAGCCTCGGTGTCGCAACCGTACCGCCTCATGCCCGCGGCCAAGATGGCGTTGTCATGAGGCCAGACCGAACCGCGGTGATACGAGAACGGGTTGTACGCCGGATGGTCGGCTGACAGCGTGCGAACGCCCCAGCCGCTCCACATGTCCGGTGCCAGCATCCGAGCGACGACGCGCCGTGCTCGATCGGGATCGACCGAGCCCGTCCACAGCAGATGGCCGGCGTTGGAGGCGACCGTGCGGATCGGCTCCTTGTTGCCGTCGAGCCCGAGATAGTACGTTCCCTGCGACTCCCACCAGAAGTGTTCCTCGATCTGGTCGGCGAGGCGATCGGCCTCGGCAGTCAGACGTGATGCGGTCGCCCGGTCGTTCCAGACCTGGAGCACGACCTCGGCCCACGCTCGCTTTGCCGCAACCACGTATCCCTGGAGTTCACACAGGGCCAAGGGCAACGAAGCGATGGCGCCGCTCTCGGTGACGATGCCGTCACCGGAGTCCTTCCACCCCTGGTTGTAGTAGCCCCCATGCGGGGAGCGTGTGGCGTACTCCTGGAGTCCGTCGCCATCGAGGTCGCCGTCGGTGTCGATCCAGGCGAGCGCTCGCTCGATGGTCGGTCGAAGGGCATCGAGTACCGATCGGTCGCCGTGCCACTTCCACGATTGGGCGGCAGTCCACACATAGAGCGCTGTTGCGTCGTGCGTTCCGTAGTACGGCGTGTGGGGGATGAGCCCCAGATGAGCGAGTTCGCCTCGTCTCAACTCGTGGAGGATCTTGCCCGGTTGCATGTCGCGTCGATCGTCATAGCCGTCGCCCTGCAGCGCAGCGAGCGCCGTCAGGGCGCCGACGGAGAACATCGGTGACAGCGCGGGGGTCTGCTGAGCAACGATCAGCGAGTCACGTCCGAACAGTGCGGCAAACCACGGAACGCCTGCCGCCGCCACCCATCGATCGGTGGCGCCCTCGTCGGCCCCGGAGATGAGTGCATCGTGCACGTGGAGCCGGAGACCCGCCAGATCCTCGATTGCCTGGGTCGCAACAGCGTTCGGACCGCTCGCCGAGCTGGTGAAGCTGGACGCCGTCTCCAGCCACGCCCGCCTAGCAACATCGGCGCGGTGACCATCGCCGGTCAACGAATGGCACTCCCGCTGGCCGGCAGCCGAGCTCGGTGTGCCGGTGTCGAGTTCCCACACCAGGCAGGTATGCCATGCACCGCCCGCAGGGATCTCGAGTCTGAAGGAGATGCCGCCATTGGCCTGCTGAGGGGTCGAGTCGGCCCGGTCCACTCGCACCTTCACCGCCCGGACGAAATCGTCGTTTCGGTAGCGGGTCATCAGCACCTGTGAAGCCTCGTCCCATGAGCTCTGGAGCACGCCACGTCGGATCACGGCCTGATCCTTCACCTCGAACACGTCGCCGAAATCGGACTCGAGGCTGATTTCCATCGTCACATCGACGGGATCGGTCCCGTAGTTGACCACGTCGTAGTCCTCGTGCAGCCCTGCGCCCAGTGATCGCTCGAGACGCAGGTGCAATGTGTCGGCCGCCGAGACACCGAGCGCCGTCGTGAGCCTCGGGTTCGTGTACTCGAACCTGGCGCCGAACGATGAGACCGCTTCGCTGCTCAGGAGCACTGGCGCAGCACCGCCGACACGGAGCCGGTAACCCGACACGAAGCGTGTGTCGGAGGCGAAGAAGCCGTGACCAGCGTCTCGCGACATCGATGCGTCGGGTGCGGACACCATGATGCGATCGTCGAGGTGCAAGGTCACCAGGTCCGGGCCGACGCCTATCGCCACGGTGAGCTCACCAGGTTCGCCGCCACCGCTGACGTGAGCAGAAGCGGGCGGGGTCTTGGCGCAAGAGCGGAGATCCGACCGATGTTGGACAGCATTTCGAAGCTCGTTTCCAGTGCGGGGTCGTTGGAAGGGTCCCCGGGAACCAATCGTTGCCGATCGGGCGGGATCGACCTGCCCATCGCTGTGTCTGCTTCGTGACTCGATCGCGTCACCGAATCCGAACGGACCTCGGCACGCACTCGATCGCTACTCGAGCATCGTGTCTGCCTCGAGCATCGTGTCTGCCTCGAGCATCGTGTCTGCGATGGCTTGGGCCTTGCGGACCGACCGTCGCGAGTCTTCGATCAGGATGCGCTGCCGCTCCGAGGCCGCTCGGGCGAGCTGTTGGAGGTGGAGGTCGACGACGGCCAATGCGTCGATGATGTCGTTGCGGTGACTGCTTGGCGACTTGCTGCTGGGCACGTCGAACCTCCTGTCGGAGTCAAGGCGCAGCCAGGTTCTCGAGCAACGCGGTGGGCGGTAGAGAGCACCAACCGTCTGCCTCACCCTACGGCCATTCATCGGGCATCGGTGCCGTTCGGCGATGTATTCGATCTCGATGGTGGCGCACGATGCGACCGCAGCGACAGCCGCGATCGCGAGACCTTCTCGTATTCGGCAACGGAGTCGCCGGCGGTCGGGTTGGATGCTGACGACACTCAACCGACAGAGTGAGGAATCATCATGAGCGAAGCACTGGCAAAGAAGCCTCGGCAACGACGGAGATGGACTTCGAGATCGGCATGCCGGTCGACTCCTCGGAGCGCCATTGGGGCGTGCTGGACGACATCGTCGTCGACCCGGTGAGGCAATGTGTGACGCATCTCGTTGTTCAGCCTCGCCTCCGCCATCACAAGGCTCGGCTGATCCCCGTGAACGCGGTGGTGTCGTGTGACAGCAGGGTCCGGCTGTCGATGACGGCCGAACAGATCGTTGCTGCGCCACGGGTCGAGACGACCGACTTCGTTCGTTCCGATGGATCCCGAACAACGGATTCAGCTACCCGAATGCCCTTGCGTGGCCGTACTACGCCGGCATCGGCAACAGTGCAGTCGTCGGCCACGGCTATGGCTATGGCGCCGGTTCAGGTTTCGGACTCAACAGCCCCGCAGCGGCGACGACGACCTACGACCGAGTGCCATTTGGTATGGTCGAGATTCGTCGGCAGAGCGAAGTCGTTTCCAGCGACCATCACGTCGTCGGGCACGTCGACGGGTTCGTCACCGACGAAAGCAGAGCGATCACCCATCTGGTTCTCGCGCAGGGACATCTCTGGGGTCATCGTGAGGTCACCATCCCGCTGGCGCAGGTCGCGTCCACCGGAAGCGACATCGTCAGGCTGGCGATCTCTCGGGATGCGGTAGCCGAGCTGGAGTCGGTCCCCTTCGAGCGACACTGGGGCTGATTGTCCGGCGGGCTTCGGTCGGACCAGCGCTCAGGTCAAAGCAGTTTCTGACGCATTCGGGTCGCCGACCGACGTAATCTGGCGTCGGGAATGGTCGCGAATCGGTCGCGAACGTGGCCGGATTGCCTCGGATGGGGCTGGATGGGTTCGGATTGGTGCAGTGCTCTGAGCTGGATGTCCTCGGACTCACCCGGACGGGTTCGGACCAGCCGGTATGGCTGGTGTTGGGCTCAAACCCCCCGAGACTTCGGTATGTACGGGTTCAAATCCCGTCCCGGGCACCCGGTCTGAACTGATATTTCGCGAAGACCCTTGTCGATGATGGTCGCCAACTCCAAGGAAAGGAGCTGGCAGCGGTGGAAGCGGCCTGCGGTCAGCTCCGCAAGACCGGCCTCGCACCGAAGACGATTCTCAACGCGCACGCGGTGTTGCGCAAGGCACTGGATGGTGGCGAGCGGCTCGGCCTCGTGCAGCGAACTATGGCCCGCTCGGCGAAGCGGCCCAAGGTGTTTCCGAGCCCGAGCAGGCCACCTGGGCACCCGACGAATGGCAGACCTCAACACGACGCGCGAGTCCGACCAATCGCAGGCCCAACTCGAGGCCTGACACACCGAGCATCGCACTCCGAACCCGACCACTCCGTGTGGCTCTGCCGCCGAGCACGCACACAGACCCCGTCCCCGTCCGGCTATCTCGTGAATCTAGTCTCCTCTGATACTCGGCAGCGGCGAGCTGTCGGGACCAGGTCGCCAATCGGCGTTCTGTCGATTCACGCGTGCTGAGTCGGTCAACCGAGGTCGAGGGGTTCGATGTCGCCGATCGATTTCTCGAAGTCCTTCGGGCCGAATCGCCGATAGCGCCATCGGATCATCGAGAAGACAAGCACGAGGCTGACACAGACTCCTGTAGCTTTCAGCGCAATCTGAATTGTCGAATCGATCATCTGGCCATTCGACCACAAAGCGGCAGCACGCGCTGGAGGTGGATGACCGATCCCCGTCATCGGTGTCGTTGTGAATCGAGGACCCGCGGGGAGTCACGGTCAGGACTCGTCCGTTTCCCCAAACCCCCTTGATGCGCCAGATGTTCTGGCCGGAGCCTGGCGGAGAAGGTCCAGTCGCGGTTCGGTCACGTGCGCCGTCGGATGGACTCGGACGGGGCTGGACCCGACTGAATCGGTGAAGCGCGTCGAGCTGGATACTCCGGCACGAGGACAGACCGGACCGAACTTGCCGAAACCAATCGTGGCTGGCTCAACCGCGGCTCACGGAAGTTCGCGAGCAAGTCGGATTCGAGACGAGGGGCGAGGCGCAGGGCGCGGCGAACAGGTTCCTTTTCGAGATCGATGAGGGCACCTACGTCGAACGCCGGCGGATCGCCGCGTGTGAGTATCTCGACGAGTGGTTCGAGGGCGCCGAGCCGGACCTGCGCCCCACCACTTCGGGGTCCTACGCTCGGTCGATTCTGAGATCAAGGCATTGCTTTCTCATCGCCAACTCCAAGAACTTCCGCCCTTCCCGGTCAACTCGACCTGGCTCGCTCGGGCCTGAGTAACGGGATACTCGGCCCAGTCCTGGTTCGATACGCCCCGAGGCATCGCCTCGGCCGGCAGACCCGCGAGTTCGATCGCGTCAGTCACGACGTTGATCGTTTCCGGCCCACGACAACACGTCGCGGACCCTTCGAATCACGCCGCCACAGGCAATTCCTCACACCCCTCGATCCAGGCTCGCTCAAGGCCGCACGTACTTGCCTCGGCGGACACGCCTCATGTGCTCCTGCTAGAAAACATCGATGGTGTCAGACGATGATGTTCGTGTCGGCCTCGAGCCGAAGGAGGCGTCGGCTCACACGGCACGTGCCAATGCCCGTGTCGCCGATGGTCTGAGGTTGGACAGTACCGATTTCGATTTCGCCCGCCGGGGCTTGGTGGCCCAGCACCCGACCGGCGTGATCGAAGGACCGCACGGGACGGCTTGGGACGTCACGCGGTACCGATTCATCCAGCCCGAAGCGGATGCTCCGCCCACGGTCAACCCGAGCTTGTGGCGGCAGGCGAAGCTCGATCAGCGTCACGGTTTGTTCGAGGTCGACGAGGGTCTGTGGCAGGTCCGGGGCTACGACCTGTCGAACGTGACCTTCATCGAAGGCGAGACCGGCTGGATCGTCATCGATCCGCTGACCACGACGTCAACGGCGGCGGCCGCGCTGGCACTGGTCAACACCCATCTTGGTGAGCGGCCGGTTACGGCGGTGATCTACACCCACAGCCATACCGACCACTATGGCGGTGTCCTCGGGGTGACGACCCAGGATGCGGTCGACGCCGGTCGAGTGCAGGTCATTGCTCCGGAGGGGTTCTTGGCCGAGGTCACCGCCGAGTCGATCATCGGCGGTGTGGCCGGGAGCGAACGGGCGAGCTACCAGTTCGGCATGCGTCTGTCGCCAGGTCCGCGAGGTCTGGTCGATGCCGGGCTCGGTATGGGTGTTCCGATTGCGGATTCGGGTCTGATCGCTCCGACGCTCGACATCGCCGCCACGGGGGAGGAACACGTCGTCGACGGTGTTCGGATCGTGTTCCAGAACACGCCCGAGGCCGAGGCCAAGGCGGAGATGATGTTCTTCTTCCCCGACCGGGGCTGGTTGTGCACGGCAGAGAATTGCACGCACACCATGCACAACCTCATCCCGTTCCGTGGCGCCCAAGCCCGCAACACCCTTGCCTGGTCCAAGTACATCGGCGAAGCGTTGGCCATGTGGGGCGCTGATGCGACGTTGATGTTCGCCTCGCATCACTGGCCCCGTTGGGGCAATGACGTGGTGATCGACTTCCTGGAACGCCAGCGAGACCTGTACCGCTGGTTGCATGACCAAACCATGCGGCTCGCCGGTCGTGGGTTGGTCGCGTCCGAGATCGCCGAGGCGCTGGAACTGCCCGCTGCGTTCGCTGAGCAGAGCCATACTCGGGGCTATTACGGGTCGCTGGTCCACAACGTGAAGGCCGTTTACCAGTACTACCTGAGTTGGTACGACGCGAACCCGGCGCACCTGTGGGAGCACCCTCCCGTCGAGCGGGGCAGGCGCTACGTCGAGTTCATGGGTGGGGCGGACGAGGTGCTCCGCAAGGCGAGGGAGAGTTTCGAAGCGGGCGACTATCGCTGGGTGGCCGAGGTGGTGAACCACCTGGTCTTCGCCGACCCGGATAACCGTGCGGCTCGTGCGTTGCAGGCCGACACCTTGGAACAACTCGGTTATCAATCCGAGGCGGCAACGTGGCGCAACGCCTTCCTGACCGGCGCACGTGAGTTGCGAAGCGGAGCGCCTGAGCCCCGCAAGAAGGGTCGTCGCCTCCTCACGGCGCTCACCCTGGAGCAGATGGTCGATGCCATGGGCATCCGGTTGGCCGCTGAACGACTCGCCGGTGTGCGAGCCGTCATCAACGTGACCCTCACCGACTCCGGCGAGCGTGGCGTGCTCGGCTGTTCCCACCACGCTGTGCACTTGTCGGCGGATCGGCACGATCCGGACGCCGATTGTTCCATCGCGTTGCCCAAGGCCGTTCTGGGCCATCTGATCATGGGCGAGATCGATGTCGACGATGCGCTCGACCAAGCGGCCATCGAAGGTGACATTGCCGCGCTTCGGCTGATCCTGGACAACATCGAAAACCCCGAGCCGGGCTTTGGGATCGTGCTCCCGTGATCGCACCACTGACAACGATCGCCGAGCTTTCGCCGGACTGGCTCAACGAGGCACTCTTCCCCGATGGCGGGGACTGCGTCGTGTCGGTCGCGAGTCGACCGATCGGTGCCGGACTGATCGGGTCGACCTCGTTGGTCAGCTTCCGCACCGCCGGCGGAGACGAAGGCGCGGTCGTCGTCAAGCTCAGTTCGCCAGATCCAGCCGTCGTCGCCGAAGCCCTTGCGCTCGGGCTCTACGCCCGAGAGGTCGGCTTCTACACCCACGCAGCGCCACGCTGCGGGATGAGAGTCCCGCACTGCTACTACGCACAGGTTGATCAACAGAGCGGTGCGTCCACCATCGTGATGGAGGCGATTCCCGACGCAACCGCCGGCGACCAGATCGCCGGCATCGGCCCAGACCTGGCCGAGGTCTGTGTTCGTGAACTCGCGCTGCTGCACTCGGTCTGGTGGCAAGACCCCCAGATGGCTGAGCAGCCGTGGCTGGCTCGTCGGAATCGAGCATGGGCCCTTGCCCGACGAGAAGCGCTGGCACGCAGTGCCGTCGCAGTGGAGCAGCGTCTTGGGAAGGTGCTGAGCGCCGAGCAGCTCGACGTCCTCCGCGCTTTCGACGGAGCTGCCGCTGTCCGCTTCCACACCGAGAACGAGTCACGGCCACACACGCTGGTGCACAACGACTACCGACCCGACAACCTGCTGTACACCGGTGATGGCGGCGTCGTTGCCGTCGACTTCCAAACGGTCAGCTGGGCACCGGCATGCACCGATCTCGCCTACTTCATCCAGAGCGGCCTCACCATCGAGCATCGTAGAGAACACGAGCGGCACCTCGTCGAGACCTACCACGCCGTGCTGAGCGACAAGGTCACCGACTATGACTTGGCGACCTGCTGGGGGGAGTACCGACGACAGGTGTATGCGCCGATCACGATCCTGCTGCTTGCCCTGGTCGCGGCCGAACGCAACGAACGCGGCGACCGAATGATGCAACAGTGGGCCCAGCGCCTGACGACCGCCGCGATCGACCTCGGTGTTGGCTGACCCCCGACGACACGAACCGACGATTGCCCGCTCCCTGAGGTCCTTACGCGCGCCGGTGACCGGGTGCTGCCGTCGGAGGCGGAGTCGGAGTCCGGCGAGCCACGAATCGGACCAAGGTCATGGGCGCCGAGGCGCTTTTGTGCCTACGGTTGGCGGTGAGTAGTCGTCGACGGCAGCTGGAATGAGGACTTGAATGGCAGATCACGAGAACGTGGCTTCGGAGGTTGCGGTTCTGCTCGGTGAACCGGCCGAGTCGGAGCGTGGTTTGGCCGTCGGTCGACAACTGGCCGCTTTCCTCGGCGTGCCGCTTCGCACCATTCACGTCGAGGAGGAACCCGACGACCTGGTCGGCACGCTCGTCGATCGGCTCGGGGATACCTCGCTGGCGGTGATGGAGAGTTCACATGCGACCCGCTGGTCGGGAAAGCACTCGACAGCCGAACACGTCCTCGACCGCTGGGGAGGCCTCGCCGCGCTCGTCGGACCCGGCGTCGACGAGCAGGCGCTGGCCGATGCCAGCGGCCCCGTCCTCGTCGCGCTGGACGGATCACCTGTTTCCGAGCGGGCCATCCCGTTCGCGGCCGGTCTGGCCGAGGCTCGAGGCGTCGACCTGGTGGGTATCCGGGTGGTCGCCCCTCCCAAGGCATCGCGCGACGCGATTTCTCGATCCGAGGCCGCCGACTACCTCCACGACGTGCTCCCGAATGAGACCGGTGGCCACCTGGTCGTCGAATCCGTGGACCCGATCGCGGCCATCGTCGGCGAGGTCGCCGCCCGCAAGTGCTGTCTGGTCGTGGTCGGGTCGAAGGGTGACCGTTCGACGCGCCGGGCATCGATGAGCCGAGTGGTGTCGGGCCTGCTCAGTGAGGCCGGTGTCGTGGTGGTTGCCGTCGGTCCGAACGCGGTGCCCGTCGAGGCATGAGCCGAAGGGGGCTCACGAAGCGAGCGTGCGGAGGGGTTGCGTGATGCGGACAACGCCGACGCGTTCCCCGTGTATCGAATTCGGACAGTTGCGCTCGGCAGACTCCGTGGAGAATAGTCATATGACGTCTGTCACCCCGAGGAGATGCACTCATGCCTGGTCTGAAGTTCGGCATTTTCATGGCCCCGTTCCATCCGATGGCGGGTCAGGACCCCATCTACGCCTACCAACGCGATACTGGAAGTGATCCAGTTGCTCGACCGGCTCGGGTACGACGAGGTCTGGGTCGGGGAACATCACTCGGCCGGGACCGAGACGATCCCCGATCCCATGTCCTTCATCGCGTTCTGCGCGCCGCAGACTCGACACATCAAGCTCGGCACCGGCGTCTTGTCGCTCCCGTATCACAACCCGCTGTGGGTCGCCGATCGAGCGCTGTTCCTCGACATGCTTCTCCGCGGCCGTTTCATGCTGGGCCTGGGACCGGGCGCGCTACCCGGAGATGCCGGCATGATCGGCATCGAAGTCGAGGAGCAGCGCACGGCGTTGGAGGAAGACACCGACGTGCTGATGCATCTGCTGCGAAGCGACGAGCCACTCACGGTGGAGACGCCGCGGTACCGTCTGCGCAACGCCCGCTCGCAATATTCCGCCTACAGCGACTTCGACATCGGTGTTGCTGCGATCGCCTCACCCACCGGACCTCGCATCGCCGGGAAGCACGGTGTGGGTCTGCTGTCGATCGGCGCCACCGCGGCGGGCGGCTTCGACGTGCTCGCTCACCATTGGGACGTCATGGAGGCCCGGGCGAAGGAGTTCAACACGGTCGCCAATCGAGACAAGTGGCGCCTCGTCGGCCCGATGCACATCGCGGAGACGAAAGAGCAGGCGATCGAGGACGTCAAGTACGGCCTCAACGACTGGGCTCACTACACCCAGAAGATCTTGGCTGTGCCTCACTTCCGTGCCGCCGGTGAGACATTCGAGGAGCGGGTCGATTGGGTCAATGAATCAGGTCTTGGCGTGATCGGGACCCCCGACATGGCGATCGACCAGATCGATCGTCTCATGAAGCAGTCCAACGGTGGCTTCGGCAGCTACCTCCTGATGCATCACGAATGGGCCAGACCGGCGGCGGTGCAACGCAGCTACGAGTTGATCGCCCAATACGTCAAACCACGATTCCAGGGGACGGCGCAGCGGCTGCAACTGGCTGAACAGACCGCCATCGGGGAGTGGGCGGAACTTGGTGATCGTGTGGAGCGTGCCGTGCAGGACGCGACCGATCGGCACCTGAGCGAGCAGCAGCGTTGAGGGCCCGTCTGGTGAAAGCCTGAGCCCGACGGTCTTGCTCCGAGGTCATGGCTCTGCCTCGGGCGTGGCCTTGAAACCGGCGTTCTCGGTGACGGTCCAGACCCGGGCGCCCTGACCGGGTTCGGTTGGTGTCGTTCAGCCCGGTGTGAGCTGGAGTCGTTCGGGGCCGTCGGGTAGCTCGACGGTGACGGCCACGACGCGGTAGCCGCTGCCGTCGGTGTCGTCGAGTTCGACGGTCCGCCGCCCGACGACGGTGTCATCGGTCAGGGCCCGGGTCGTGTCGCCGTGGCGCGAGACGCGAACGCCAGGCGGAACGTCGGCCTCCGGGCGCCCAAGCAGATCGGCCGCAGCATGCAGGAACGCATCTCGTTCGTCGCCGCCCGTGTCGACGCAGTCGACGGCCTCGGGCAGGCAGCGGACTGCGCCCGACGGAGGACCGGCGGTGGGGTCGGCGCCGGTTTCGTGGCAGTCGGCGGATGCGACGGGGCACGCTGCCGACCCCGTGTCGGCTCCGCCGTCGGCCGTGGCGGACGTTCCGCACGCGGCCGGCGAGTAGATCAGGGCAGCGACGGCGAGGGCGGCGAGTGTCGGTCGGTTCATGACACGTCCTGTCGGATGGAGTCGTCTGGCGGTGGCAGGGTGCTCCGGCGCTCCCGTGCGCTCGATCGCTCAGCGCGACAGCTCGATCAGCTGGAGGCGGTCGGCGAGGCGATCGAAGTCGGCGCGGTGCAGGACGGACCGTGCGAGGCTGATGACCCCGTCGAATGCCTCGGGTGGGGCGCTCGCCCGCATCCCGCCGAGCAGGTCGGCTCGGTCGTCCAGGTCGAGGGCGGGCAGCATCACGGTGAGGCTGGCGGTCATCATGTCGGGAGGGATCGATCCGATGATCTGGCCGAGCACGGCTTCGACGCCACCGGGACCGATCGTGTCCTCGAGCGCCGGCATCACGATGCGTTCCTCGAAGTCGATGTGGTCGAGGTAGGCGGCCGTGAACGCCGACAGCTCGAGGTAGAGCGCCTGACGCGCCGGGCGGTCGACCGGAGCGCGGAGGAGGCCGTCGGCGACCTCGGCGAACGCGGTGAGGTGGGCGTCGAAGCGGGCGTGGTCGTCGTCGAGCCGTTCGACCAGGTCACCGTGGTCTTCGACGAGGACGGGGTGGATGGCGTCGTCTTCGTGGTGGGCGTGGCTCTCGAGCAGCGCGATGGTCGAGTGGAGATGACGCCCGAGGTCATGGCGCTCGGCATCGTCGGCGAGCTCGAGCGAGCCGCTGCGCCCGACGAGTCCGAACAACTCGGCGCGCAATCCCTTGTGGATGTCGCGGTACACGTCGACGGGCGACCAGCGGAAGCCGGCAACTCTCGCCGACACCGATGTGACGTCGTCGGCGGTGCGAGAATCGGGAGCGGGGCGGGTGGTGAACGTGGTCATCGGGGTCTCCGTTGATCGGTGCCCGCAGGCCATCTGCAGGCGCTGTTCCGATCATCGACCTTCCGGGCGTCCTCGGTTCCTCAATGGGGGTAATGTGCACGCAAGAGATTCCTCACGGATCTTCACGGCATCTGAAACCAGGGCGGGTGACCGCCCAAGGCGTGGGAGAACCTGCGTGCTGCGGGAAACGTTGTTGAGCGGGATTCCTCTCGGCTCGGGCATCGTCGTCGGGGTCGTGGGCCGCGACGGCCGGCCGCTGGCGCTGCGAGCGTGGGGACTCGATGTCGCAGCCGACAACCTGCTGCGCGTCGTGATGGGGCTGGACGACTCGCTCGCCGAACAGCTGCCCGGACGACCGATGGCCGTGACCAGTGCGGAGGTCCGAACGTTCCGCTCCCATCAGGTGAAGGGGACCGTTCGATCGGTCCACGATGCGACGCCGGCGGAGCTGGCACTCGCGGCGGCGCAAACGGCGGTCTTCTTCGATGCCATCCACGAGATCGACGGGAACCCGATCGATCTGCTCCGAAGGCTGCTCCCGGCGCGCTACCGCACGGTGGAGATGGAGATCAGCGAGATCTTCGAGCAGTCACCCGGGCCGAACGCAGGTTCCTCGATCGGGGTGATCGCGTGACCCCGACCGGTCTCGACGACTCGTCGACGCTGCCGTTGCGCGAACTGGTGAACTGCTTCGGCGGGGCGATCCCGTCGGTGATGTGCACGGCGTCGGCCGATGGCACGCCGAACGTGATCTACTTCTCGCGAGCGCACTTCGTCGACGACGAGCGGATCGCGCTCTCCAATCACTTCCTGTCGAAAACCGCCCGTAATCTCGCCGAGAACCCGTTTGCGAGCGTGTTGCTCGTCGATCCGACGACCCACGAGGAGTACCGCCTTGCGCTGCGGTACGAGCGCACCGAGCGACGCGGGCCGGTGTTCGAGCGGCTCAGGATGGACGTCGAGCTGCTGTCGGAGCTGACCGGCCAGACCGACCTGTTGCACCTACGCGCCGCGGACATCTACCGCGTACTCGACATCGAGCGCTGCAACGCTGCACTCGTCACCGAGCCGGCGCCCGACGTGTCGGTTCGGCTCGAGCGGCTCGATGAGCTCGGTCGGCGGATGGCCCGCGCCGGTGACCTCGACGACCTGATCGACGTGGTCATGCGGGGTCTCGACACACTGCTCGGCTTCGATCACGTCTCGTTGCTGCTGGCCGACGGCGACACCGGTGTGCTCAGCACGGTCGCCGCGATCGGCTACCCCGAGGAGCGAATCGGGTCGGAAGTCCGTCTGGGAGAAGGGCATCTCGGGTTGATCGCGGCGCGTTGCGAGATCGAACGGATCGGCGGCCTGAAGGGCCTTCGCAAGTACTCGCGTTCGGTGCAGGCGGCGACCGCACCCGCTCCGATCGGCCCCGGCCACACGCTCGGCCTACCGACACTCGATGCCGTCGACAGCCAGCTCGTCGTCCCGGTGCTCGCGTTCGGTGAGCTCGTCGCGTTGATCGTCGCAGAGAGCGATCAGCCGGTGGCGTTCACCCCCGACGACGAGCGTGCGATGTCGCTGGTCGCCGCGATGCTCGGCCCCACGCTCGCATCGAGCCATCCCGTCGACTCGACCGCCGATTCCCTCGTGTCGTCCGCCGCTGCGACGCCGACGGAACCATCGCCGAACGACATCGTCGTGACGGTCCGCTTCTTCGTCGTCGACGGCAGCGTGTTCGTCGACGACGACTACGTGATCAAGGGGGTGGCCGGACGAATCTTGCGGCGTCTCGTCGGCGATCATGCAGCGACCGGCCGGACCGAGTTCACCAACCGGGAGCTCCGGCTGGATTCGTCGCTGCAACTCCCGGGGTTCAAGGACAACCTGGAGAGCCGCCTGATGCTGCTCCGACGTCGACTCGACGAGCACTCGGCGTGTGTGCGCATCGAGCGCACCGGCCGCGGTCGATTCCGGATCAAGGTCGACCCGGCCGTCAGCTTCCGGATCGTCGACGAGACCTGAACCGACGGTGGTCTTCGCCGGCGCGACGTGCAACGAAAACACTCGTTCGCGCGCTTCCCGGACCAGTGCCCATCGTCTCGAGATCGTCCAGGCGTGTCACCACCCGAGCATCGTCACGAGCGGCCGGCGATGATCACGGCGTGGCATCGACGGGATCGGTGGTGCCGTGCCGCAGCCAGCGAGTGATGTGTGGGGCGAGAACGCCGGTGAGGCTCGGTTCCCCGATCTCGCGTAGCGAGTAGGTGGCGTGGCGCACGGGGTGGACGAGGTCGATCAGACGCCCGAGATCCATCGGGGTGCCGGTGACGACGACATCGCAGTCCGCGCCGGCGACCGTCTTTGCCAGATCGTCGAGTTGGTCGGCGCCGTAGCCCATGGCGGGCAGCACGCTGGTGATGTGCGGGAACCGCTCGAACGTCACGGCCAGCGATCCGACGGCGAAGGGTCGGGGGTCGACGAACGTCGTTGCCCCGGCCTGGAGTGCAGCAACGGTGCCGGCGCCATAGGGCATCCCGCCGTGGGTGATGGTCGGTCCGTCCTCGATGACGAGGACCCGCCGACCGACGAGCGACGGTCCCGGGCCGAGCTCGACGGGCGATGCGGTCTTCACGATGGCCGCATCCGGGTTGATCGTCTCGATGTTGGCGACGATTGCGGCGACGTCGGCGAGCGCCGCGGCATCGACCTTGTTGATCACCACGACATCGGCCATTCGGACATTGACCTCGCCGGGGTGATAGGCGAGTTCGTGGCCGGGTCGGAGCGGGTCGGTCACCGTAATGAACACGTCCGGGCGGTAGAAGGGGAAGTCGTTGTTGCCGCCGTCCCAGATGACGACGTCGGCCTCGGCCTCGGCCGCTCGCAGGATGGCTTCATAGTCGACACCGGCGAACACGGTCATGCCCTGGCGGACCGGTTCCTCGTACTCTTCTCGTTCCTCGATGGTCGGGTCGGCCGCGTCGATGTCGTCGAGGGTCGCGAAGCGCTGCACCCGCATGGCCTCGAGGTCGCCGTAGGGCATCGGGTGGCGCACGAGCGCGACCCGCAGGCCGTGCTCGATGAGATGCATGCCGATCCAGCGGCTGGTCTGGGATTTTCCGCAGCCGGTTCTGGTCGCGCACACGGCGATGACCGGCTTGGTGCTCTCGACCATCGTCGACGCCGGACCGAGCAACCGAAAGTCGGCCCCGGCCGCCATGACGATCGACGCCTTGTGCATGACGTCGACATGGGCGAGGTCGCTGTAGGCGAGTACGACCTCGTCGATACTCTCGCGCTGCACCAGTTCGGCGAGCTCGTGCTCGGGCACGATCGGGATGCCATCGGGGTAGCCCGGTCCGGCCAGGCTGGCGGGATAGCGACGATCATCGATCCCGGGAATCTGCGCCGCCGTGAACGCCACCACTCGGACCGCGGGATCGTTTCGGTACGCGACATTGAAGTCGTGGAAGTCGCGCCCGCCCGCTCCCATGATCACGACGGTCCGCATCCTCGTCTTCTCCGACTCCGTGGTGTCGTCACCCACGCTCTCACCATCGACTGCGTGCATCGCCGGCCCTTCGTGGTATCGCTCTCCGGTCATCCTCGTTCTCCCGGGTGACGTCGACCAGAGCCAAAGGCCCCGAGAGCGACCACCGGCGAGACGTTCGCTCTGTGTCAGGGTGGGGTCACCGTGCCGCTGTCGGCTCGGACCGGCATCCCGTGTCGCCCGCATGCCGGTCGGTCCGTGTGCTCGGAGCAATGACCTTCGGCTCTGTGACGAGTCACCTCGGCAGCGTAGTTTGATCCCGCGGCACGCCTCGGTGAGCAAAGGGGATGAGACCGTTGGACATCATGAGCCCGCTCGATTCGCTGTTTCTCCACGTCGAGGACGGCATCTCCCACATGCACGTCGGGTCGGTCGCCGTCTTCGACGGGCCACCGCCG
Organism: uncultured Acidimicrobiales bacterium; assembly: GCA_963700755.1. Taxonomy (GTDB): domain Bacteria; phylum Actinomycetota; class Acidimicrobiia; order Acidimicrobiales; family SZUA-35; genus JBBQUN01. The sequence continues at coordinate 430,132 of CAVOYW010000006.1, read as the reverse complement.
CCATTCGACTCGATCATCGCACTGGTCGAGTCGAAGTTGCCGCGCCTGCACCGCTATCGCCAGCGCGTGCGATTCGTGCCCGGCGGCATCGGCCGTCCCGTGTGGGTCGACGACCCCCACTTCAACCTCCGTTACCACGTTCGCCACACTGCGCTCCCCTCACCCGGAGATGCGGACGACCTCCGAAATCTGGTTGGCAGGCTCATGTCCCAGGAACTCGATCGCAACCGCCCCCTGTGGGAGGCGTGGATCGTCGAGGGCCTGGGCGAAGGCTTCGCGCCGGACACCTGGGCGATGGTGAGCAAGGTCCACCACTGCATGGTCGACGGGATCTCGGGCACCGATCTGATGGCGGTGCTGCTCGACGACGACCCGGCGGCCGTGATCGATCCGCCCGCTGACGCCTGGGTGCCGACCCCCGAACCAAACGACGCGCAGCTCACGCAGACCGCGGTGGCCCGACTCGTGTCGAGCCCGTTCGAACAGTTCCGTGCCGTGCGATCGCTGATGCGTAGGCCGCGCCGTTTCGCCGGAACGGTGAACGCCACGGTGCGGGGTGCAGCCGACTACGGGTGGCACCTTCGGCCGACGACGCCGCTCTCGATCGAAGGCACCATCGGTCCGCATCGTCGGTGGACCTGGACGAGCGTCGAGTTGGCCGATGTTGCGACCATCCGACACGCGCTCGGCGGGACCGTGAACGACGTTCTGCTCACGTTGGCCACCCGAGGCTTTCGTGAGCTGCTCATCGCCCGTGGCGACGACCCGGCCGAGGCCGTCCTGCGCACGCTGGTGCCGATGTCGGTGCGCGACCCCGACGACCACCGCCCCAACAACCAGGTCACACCGCTGATCGTCGAGCTTCCGGTCCACGTCGGCGATCCTCTCGACCGGTTCGCTGCGGTCCACGAGGCGATGACCGAACTGAAAGCCTCGCATCAGGCTGACGCAGGAAAGAACCTCACTGCGCTCGGCGAGTTCGCGCCGCCGGTCCTGGTCGCCGGCACGCTTCGCGGAGCGACCGCAGTGCTGCGACGCCTCCCGCAGCGCAGCGTCAACACCGTGACCACCAACGTGCCCGGTCCGCGCCAGGAGTTGTTCTGTCTCGGCTGTGCCATGCGCGAGTACCTGCCCTATGTGCCGATCGCCTCGGGTGTCCGAGTCGGCGTCGCCATGCTCTCCTACCACGGCCATGTCGCCTTCGGTATCACCGGCGACTGGGACACCATCGGCGATCTGACACCGATGACCGAGGGGATCACCGCCGAGTTCGAGGCGTTGCGTCCAACGACCGCGCCGACCGAGAAGCCTCGCCGGGGTCAGAAGCGGAAGGCCGCGGCGAAGCACTGATCGGCACGGGGAACCCACCCGCGTCCGACGTCGACGGCGACCGACACTCAGAACAACAGCTCGAGGCTCAGAACAGCAGCTCGAGCCGAACGAGACCCCAGGCCAGGTGCCACAGCGCGTAGTAGGCGAGCCGGAATCCGAGCATCCACATGAATCCGAACCGCCAGAAGATCCACACCTGGGCCACCCCGAACACCATGAGGTGGACGGCGCTGAACACCGACGTGCCCATCGATGTGGCGTAGACCGCCTGCAGGACGGCTTCGAGGAGGGCGACCGGGATCGCGATCCGCAAGAAGGTCTCGTCGAACGCGGTCGGCATCCCGAGGAACGCGACCAGCGCGGCGATCGGCACCAGGTGCAGCGCGATGTCGACGAACACGGCGATCGCGGGGTAGAAACGGAGCGCATCGGGCATCGCGACGTTCGTGTCCTCTGCGTAGCGGAAGACGAGGTCCGAACCGATCGCCGCCACTGCGAGCAGCGGGACGGCCCACGAGATGATCGAGACGACGTCCCGCCAGGCACCGGGGCCGAGCACGGTGAATTCGGACGTGCCCTGCAGATGCGCCATGGTCAAGATCCCGACGACGGCGACCCCGGTCATCACCGCGACCGGGGGCAACGCGCCGAAGTAGCGGTCGAAAACCGACCGATCGACCTGCACCTGCCATGTCGTCAAGGCGACCGCGATGACGCAAACCGCCACAAACGGACCCATTCCCGTCCATTCGAATCTGGAACTCACGGCACCAATCTGGTCGGCGCGACCGATCGGTCGCCAGGGTCGAATGGTGGTTCGTTGCGCGGCACGAACCGTCGATACCGAGCGCATGGTGCGGCCGGGAGCGGGTGGTCTCGTGGTCACGCAAACCGAACGGCGTCTGACCTTGCTCAGGGTTGCGTGACGATGTCGACCGAGATCTCCACGGCTGGCGTCGTGCCCCGGTTTTCGAGCCAGTGCACGGTGTCCCTGTCCTCGGGCCAGCCGAGCCCCGGCCCGTAGTCGGTGGCCTGGCCATTTCGGTGGTCGGTGATGGTTCCTTGCAGCACGTAGACCATCCCCGGCCGACCTCGATGGTCGTGGAGCGGACCGAAGACGCCACCGGGTTCGATGGTGAACATACGCATTCTGAGGTGGTAGCCGGTCAAGGCCTCGATTTCCGGGCCGAGGTCGAGTATCGAGAGGAGCTCCATGTTGACGCCCTCGGTCTCCGGGACGGTGTTCTCGTTGTCCATGTTGCCTCGCTTTCGTTTGCTGCGGGATCGTTGATGGCCAATCGCCGACCCCGTGGGTGACGGCGCTCAGGGTGAGGGGGCCTGATGGTTCGCCCAGTTGGTGGAAGAGCCGGTGTTGCAGACCGTGGCGGGCGTCGACCGGCAGGGAAACGCAAGAGGAGCCGGCGGGTCCGATGCCCGCCTGGAACCCGGCCCAGAGCTCGTCGAATCCGGTGTAGGTGGAAGACACGTGCAGGGTGAATTCGGTGACGTCGGCGAGTCCCGCTGCGTCGAGGAGTTCGGCGATCTCGCCTTCGCGTCCGAAGCGAAGCGTACGGGCACCGGGTCCGCAGCCCACATCGAGCGCGACCCCGCCAGGCTGAACGCCGATGGCGTCCAGGAAGGCCGTGGCCAGAGGGCACGAGTAGCGGCCCATGAACGAATAATAGGAGCTGCCCTCGACCTGGAACGAGCGGGCGCCTTCGACGTGCTCCACACGGCCAACCTCCTCGGGTCACACCGCTGATCCGCGGAGCATACGCCTGCGACGAGTCCGCCGGGTCTCGGCCCGGAGGCGGTTACGCCGGCCTGCCGCTGCACACCCAGCAAACCCATCTCGGGTCGACCTTCACGATGCCGAGGCGAAGAGGAGGCATGCGACGCCGAGTGTCGCGGTCGCGGTCCGGACCTGGTTGCCGCGGGTCCAGCTGACGCGGTGGTGGCCCATCGTGCCTGGCCCTCCTCCGTTTCGGCGCCGACCCGGTCCAGCCGGTTGTTGCGGGGGACGTGGAACGTCATGGTGATCAGCGTCGTGGCCGGCGATGGCGAGCACCCCTTCGATACATTGCCGAAGCCGATGCACCGGCACGGAGAACGCCGGATCGTCAGATCTTGCCGAAGACCTTGTAGTCGTCGTCGTCGACGAGCGCTTCCGCGCCCGTGTTCGGGAGCGGTTCGAAGTAGCTGAGTGCGGCGTCGACGTCGTCTTCCCACACCTCGCGAGGAAGGTCGTACAGCACCTCGATGCCGTTGCCGTCGGGGTCGGCGATGTAGGCGCTGTGGGTCATCCCGTGATTGCCGCGAACGAGGAACTCGACGTCGTTCGCCTGGAGGTGCTCGAGCTGTTGGAGCCAGGCGTCTCGGCTGCCGTAGTCCAACGCGAGGTGAACGAGCCCTGGTGCGGCCGGGAACATCGACCACGGGACGACCGGCGGTGCGCTTTGCGGATCCTTGATCTGCACCAGAGCGACATCGTGATGGTGCGATCCATCGCCGCGGTAGAAGCGCATGTCGATGTCGCGGCCCGGGGGCACCTCGAGCGTGCCACATTGCTCGAAGCCGAGCATCTCGGTGTAGAAGCGGTGCGATGCCTCGATGTCTCGAACATTGAGAACGAGATGTGAGATTCCCGGTCGGCTGGGACGAGTGGTCGACATGGTTGTGTTCCCCCTCCTGGTGCGTCATCCGGTGCGGCGGCCGTCGAGACATCATGACACGGGCACCGCCGTTCGACAACAAGCACTTGCTTGGTAGGTCAGGAACCGTGAACGAGTCCGGCGCAGGGGCGGCGGGCGTGGGTCGGGGAGCGCCCAGCGGTTTGACCAAGCGTTCGCTCGGCGCGAATGTGGCGACGGCCCATCCGGATCTCGAACATCCGGCCCACCGTTCGCCTCGAGGTGCCCATGACCGAACCGTCCGACATCCCCTCCGTCCTCGATGACGAGCTACGAGCGATGCTGGCCGGTGTCTCGACCGCGACCATCACGCATCAACTCCAGATGCGCGGTCTGCGCACCATGTTCCTCTCCGGTCTCAAGCCGCTTCGTCCGGGTCAGTCCATGGTGGGCCGAGCCCGCACGCTCCGCTACGTCGCGCTTCGCGAAGACCTGGTCCAGCAGTATTCGGCCGGTCTCAACCCGCAGCGCAAGGCGTCGGAAACGGCCGAGCCGGGCGACGTGATCATCATCGAGGCCCGTGACGTTCCCGACGCAGGAACGGTCGGCGACATCTATGCCATGCGAGCCTTCGATCGGGGTGCGGTCGGGATCATCACCGACGGGGCGTTGCGCGACACGCCCGCCATCGCCGCGCTCGGCCGTGCGGTCTATCACCGCGCCTCACACGGGTCGACCTGGGGGCGACACCACATGCCGTTCAGCAACGACGAGCCGATCACCTGTGCCGGCGTGTTCGTCGTCCCGGGCGACGTGATCGTCGGCGACGGAGAAGGGGCCGTCGTCATTCCGGCGGCACTCGTCGCCGAAGTCGCCCGAGACTGTGTCGTCCAGGAAGAGGTCGAATCGTTCGCCATCGAACGAGTCCGGGCCGGCGAGTCGACGGTCGGACTGTTCCCCCTGTCCAAGGAGCGGCGACCCGAGTTCGAGCAGTGGGCCGCCGACCGGGCGAAGGGTTGACGGTCGTGGCGCAACGGCGTTCGCTCCGCATCGAGGGCCTCTCGCACCTCACTGCCATCCCCGTGGCGACCTGTATCGGACCCTTGGTCGTCAGCTCGGTGATCGGCCCATTCGATCCAGGGACCCGCAACGTTCCCGAGAGCTTCGAGGCGCAGGTGGCCAACATCTTCGGCCACGTGAAGGCCATGCTCGACGAGGCCGGAGCGACCTGGGATCACGTGGCGAAGATGGACTTCTGGGCTCCGAGCCCCGATGCACGCGCTGCGATCGAAGTCCCTTGGCTGGCGTGCTTCCCCGACGAGTCATCGCGCCCATCACGGCACACCCACACGAGCGACCGGCCGGTCGTCACTGCCACGTTCCTCGCCTACGTGGGCGACTGACCACACCATCGCAGTTTCGCACCACCCCGAACCACACGGAGACATGATGTCCAACGACCTGCCGGCAACGCTCGCAGAACGACTGGAAGGGCAGGAGGCCGTGCTCGGCGCCTGGCTGTTCCTTCGCGAGCCCACCGCGGCCGAGGTCGCGTCCAAAGCTGGCTACGACTATGTCTGCATCGACATGCAGCACGGCCTGATGACGTTGGACACGATGTCGGTCATGCTCGCCCACGTCGACACGGGTCCGGCCTTTCCGATCGTGCGAACCACGGTGCTCGAATCGGGGCTGATCGGTCGGATCATCGACTTGGGCGCGCTCGGTGTGATCGTTCCGATGGTCAACACCGTCGATCAAGCGGTCGCTGCGGTTCGAGCGTGTCGGTATGCGCCGACCGGCGACCGCAGTGTCGGACCGATCGGCGCCGGCATGCGATTCGGCAACCGCTACCTCGGCGCGGCCGATGCCACCGTGACCGTGATCCCGATGATCGAGACGGTCGAGGCGCTCGCGAACGTCGAGGCCATCGCCGAGGTCGCCGGCGTCGGAGCGCTCTACGTCGGACCCGCCGACCTGTCGCTCAGTATGGGACTCCCGATGGGAATGGATCAGCCCGATCCCGAGTTCGATGCCGCACTCCGGCGGGTCGTTGCGGCCTGCGAGGCCAACGGCATCATTCCCGGCGTCCAGGCGTCGCCCGATCTCGTTGCCAAGCGGCGGGAACAGGGCTTCACCATGATCACCGTCGGCTACGACTATCAGCCGATGGTTGCGGCCATCCGTGGTGACCTCGCCACGTCGAGGTCTCACCTCGGGTGATCACGAAGCCGGACCCGCCGAGAGAACGTCAATCGGCAACGAGTCCGCCGGTGATGTGATCGACGTGGTGCCCATCGGCCAGCAGGCCCCGTAGGTAGAAGGTCGACAACTCGCCGGCCACCTTCTCCGGACTCGCGTCCGCCGTACATCCAGCGAACCGAGCCGTACATCCCGTCGAACATCGCCCTCACGACCATGTCGGCGTCGATGTCGGGTCGGAAGACGCCCGATGACATTCCCTGCTCGATGAGTCCGATCCAGGTTCGGCGCCCGGCCTGCCGGGCGGCCTCGGTGTCTCCGAGCGTGGGGTTGTCGCGGATGTATGCCTTGTCGTTGCTGAGGATCCTGGCGACATCGGGCTCGTCGCCGACCCAGCGCACGAAATCGGCGATGAGTTGGGCCAGGGCAACGGCCGGGTTGGGTGCCCGTTCGATCACGGCGAGCGCGTGCTCCATGCGCTCGGCCATTCCCGTGCCGATCGCCTCGGCGACGATCTGCTCCTTGGAATCGAAGTGGTGGTAGAGGCTTCCCGACAGAATGCCCGCGGTCTCGGCGATCTGGCGGACCGTGGTGTGCGCCACACCCTGGTCGGCGAACAGCCTCATGGCAATGGCCAACAGCTCGTCGCGACGCGTCGGCGCCCCGCCGACGGTCCGCTCCGTTGGTTCAGCCATCGGCGGGGTTGGTCGACTCGATGGCAGACCACACGCGCTCGGGCGTCAGTGGTGTCTCGAGATGGGTGATTCCCAAGGGTGCGAGCGCATCGATCACGGCGTTGTAGACCGCCGGGATCGCGCCGACGGTTCCCGACTCGCCGATTCCCTTCGCGCCCAACTCGTTGACCCACGTCGGGGTCTCGAGGTGGTGGACCTCGAACGAGGGAAGCTCGGTTGCCGAGATGACCGGGTAGTCCATGAAGTTCGCGGTGAGTAGGGCTCCCCGCTCGTCGTAGACGATGCGCTCCATGAGAACCTGTGCGATGCCCTGCGCCAGGCCGCCGTGGACCTGGCCCTCGGCGATCAGCGGATTGATGATCCGACCGGCGTCATCGGCGGCGACCATGCGGAGCAACTCCGTCATTCCGGTCTCGGTGTCGACTTCGACGACGGCGACATGGGCGCCGCTCGGGAAGGTCGGCATCGCCGGTGCGAAGTCGAGGAACTCGTAGAGGGGCTCGTCGACCTCGCCGGCGATTTGGCCCCATGACAGCGAGACGGCGGGACTTCCGACGACATGGAAGGCGCCGGAGCCAGGATCGAGCACGACATCGGACTCGGCTGCTTCGAGGAGTTGGGCAGCGAGCGCCCGCGCGGTATCGATGAGCTGGGTGGTTGCTCCGGCAATGGCCGATCCGCCGACCTGCACCGACCGTGACCCGACCGTGAGCCCGCCCCGCGCGACCTGGTCGGTGTCGCCGTGCACCACGTCGATGGCGTCGAGCGGCAAGCCCGTGCGATCGGCCACGATCATGGCCCAGGTGGTGTCGTGGCCCTGGCCGTAGGGCGTCGATCCCGAGACCACCCGGATCCTGCCGTCGGCCGTCAGCTCGACCGAGCCGAATTCGGTCCCGGGCGCACCGGCGGTGATCTCGACGTAGCAGCCGATCCCGATCCCCAGCAGTTTGGCGTCCCCCCGATCTCGGCGAGCCTGCTGTTCGGCCCGAAGGGCGTCGTAGCCGGCGGCGTCGAGCGCCATCTCGAGTGCGGCCGGGTAGTCGCCGACGTCGTAGGTGGTGCCGATCCCGGTCACGTAGGGCTCGGTGAAGCGGGGGATCAGGTTCTTGCGACGAACGTCGGCCGGGTCCAGACCGATCTCGGCGGCATAGCGATCGATCATCCGCTCGATCGCAACGGTTGCCTCGGGGCGGCCCGCACCTCGGTAGGCGGTGGTCGAGACCGTGTTGGTGACACACGTGGTGGCGGTGAATCCGACGTTGCGGATCTCGTAGGTCCCGGTCGCCATCCGCTGCGTCATGCCGGCCAGCACCGCCCCGATCAGGGGGTAGGCGCCGGCATCCTGGAAGACGTCGAGTTGATAACCCGTGATCTGTCCGTCGGAGGTGCCGGCCAGCGTGGCGTATTGCACCTGGCCGCGTCCGTGGGGCATCGCCATCAGGTTCTCGGAACGGGACTCGGTCCAACGAACCGGGCGCCCGATGGCACGGGCATAGAACCCCAGGGCCAGTTCTTCGGGGTAGGTGCGCGACTTCGCACCGAAACCGCCGCCGACATCGGGCACGACGACTCGCACCTGATCGGTCTCGAGCCGGTAGATCGTGGCGAGGAGATCGCGGGTCGGGTGTGCACCCTGACACGCCGAGTAGTGCACCAGTCGACCGTCGTCGGTCCACCACGCAGCGCCCGAGCGTGGCTCGATCGGTGCCGCGGTCAGCCGCTGATTGACGATCCGCTCTCGGACGATGACCTCCGAGCCCGAGAAGTCGGCCTGGGTCTCGGATGACATGCGGTTCACGACGTTGGTGCCGTGTTCGGGGAAGAGCACGACCTCGTCGAGGGCGGCACGCTCGACGTCGACGACGACGTCGAGCGGGTCGTAGTCGACGACCACCAGTTCGGCGGCATCGACGGCCTCGGCCAACGACTCGGCGACCACGGCAACGATCGGCTGGCCGACGTGGCGGACCACCTCTCCTTCGACGAAGGGGCGCCGCATGGATTCGGGGAACACCGGCAACACCGCGGGGGCCAGACCGAGTTCGGCCATGTCGGCTGCGGTGAACACGGCGAGGACGCCCGGTGCCGAACGAGCGTCGTGGGTGTCGATCGAGACGATCCGGGCGTGGCCCATGATCGAGCGGACGTAGACCAGGTGGGCCGCGTGGTCGAGCGGCATGTCGGCGACGTAGGTGCCGCCGTCGGTGAGGAAGGCGTGGTCTTCACGTCGAACGACTCGGTTCCCGAGGATGCTCATCGTTCGTGCACCCTCAGTCGACGACGCCGAAGCTGATCTGGCCGAGGGGTCCGAAGTCGGCGACGAATGCGTCGCCAGTGGTCACGGGGTGGGCCCGAATGAACGAGCCCGACAGCACACTGTGTCCGGCCTGCATCTCGACACCGAACTCGTGCAGCTTGCGGGCGAGCCACGCGACCGAATTGATCGGATTGCCCATGACCGCGGCCGCCGTGCCCGACTCCTCGATTTCACCGTTCTTGTACAACGCGCCCGCGACATGGCGGATGTCGATGTCGGTCAGCAAGGTCGGATTCCCGGCGACCATGATGAAGCCACACGATGCGGCATCGGCGATGCTGTCGACCACGCCTGGCTTGCCCCGTTCGGAGAACCGGGTGTCGACCACTTCGATGGCCGGAACGACGAAGTCGGTGGCCCGCATGACGTCGACGGCGTTGACATCGGCGCCGCCGAGGTTCTCCTTCAGGACGAAGACCAACTCGATCTCGACCAGGGGGCGGTTCATCCGGCTCATGGAGACCCGCGAGCCCTCGTCGAGGAACCAGTCGTCGAAGAGGGTGCCGTAGTCGGGTTCGGTGGCGCCCGTCGTCGAGCGCATCGCCTTCGACGTGAGTCCCACCTTGTGGCCCTTCACCACCCGACCGTTGGCGACCTTGAGATCGGTCACCAGCTGACCGATCGCATACGCATCTTCGATGTCGGCGTCCTCGTAGCGGAGCGTGATCGGCTGGATCCACTGCTTGGTTCTCTCTGCTTCGACGAGCCCTTCGGCCGCTTCTCGGTGCTGGGCGGCGGTCAGATGCATCGGATGGCTCCTCTCGAGTGGCGACGGCGACCCCTGCCACGGGCAGGTCGTCGACCGAGAGGCAACCATGACACGCCGCGTCCCGTCCTGCAACCAAGCGCTTGGTACGGCCAACGGGTGCTCGGCCCACTCGTCATCCGAGTTGACCAAGCAAATGCTTGTTGCGGCCGCGGGTGTCAGCTGTCATGCTCGACTGGTGACCGCGGCCGGACCGCAACGACGGTCCGGCCACACCGGCCTTGGTCGCCGATCGACCGGCGGCGCGCAGCGAGGACGAGCGAGGAACGGACATGCCAGCACGCGACGGCGAGGCCTATCTGCAGGGTTTGCGATCCACCAAGCGCGAGATCTGGCTGGGCGGTGAACGAGTCGACGAGGTGCTCGAGCATCCGATGCTGCGGCCGGGCGCCGAGGCGATCGCCGCCTACTACGACCTTCAGCTCGCACGACCGGATCTCCTGCTCGTCGATGACCCCGAGACCGGTGAGCCGATCAACATCAGTCACCGGATGCCTCGATCGGTGGAGGAGCTGCAACGGCGTGGTGTGGGATTGCGGGCGATCTCCGAACTCAGCATGGGTGTCATGGGGCGCACGCCCGACTACATGAACGTGACCTTTGCGGGGTTCGCCGACGATCGGACACGGTGGGCGGGGGCCGAGAACACGAACGAAGCGGGCTACGAGAATCTGGTGGCGTTCCAGAAACGACTGCGCCGTCAGGACCTCTCGCTCACGCACACGATCATTCACCCGACGGTCGACAAAACCACCGACAAGACCTTTGCCGCGAACCCGGTGCCCCTGCACAAGATTGCCGAAACACCGACGTCGATCATCGTTCGCGGTCGCGCGCCTGCTCTCGACACTCGCGCCGTATGCCGACGAACAGACCGTCTACCCCGGTTCGCCGCTTCCCGCCGACGCCGGACCCGAGTTCGCGCTCTCGTTCTCGATCCCCATGGATGCGCCGGGCATGGTGTTCCTGTGCCGTGACAGCGGCATGCGACCCGACACCAACCCGGTCGACGCGCCGTTCTCGACCCGATTCGACGAGCAGGATGCCTTCTGCATCTTCGATGACGTCGAGGTGCCGAGGGAGAACCTCTGGATCGACGGTGACATCGGTGTCTACAACACCGTCATGGGGATGAGCCCCTGGTGGCCGAACATCATGCAGCAGACCACCGTGCGTGCGCTGACCAAGCTCGAGTTCGCGTACGGCCTCGCCACTCGCATGGCAGAAACGATCGGCGATGCGTCCGAGCGCACCCTCGAGCTGCTCGGCGAGATCCTCGGATACGTCGAGATGACCCGCAGCGCGCTGCTCGCCGGCGAGGCACAGTTCACGACGTGGGAGAGCGGGGCGGTCACGCTCGAAGCACGCGCCGTGCATCCGCTGCGGGCATTGCTTCCCGACTGGTTCACCCGAACCAACGACATCATCAAGACGATCGGTAGCCACAACCTGCTGCAGGTCTCGAGCCAGAACCAGATCGCCGATCCACGGATCAAGAGCTTGATCGACGAGTTCATGCCCGGGGCCAACGGGATCTCGGCCGAGGATCGCTCGAACATCTTCCGGGCCGCCTGGGACTTCACCGGCTCGCAGCTCGGAGCACGCAACGAGCTGTACGAGCGCAACTACCTCTCGTCGGCCCGGACCAACCGCATGAACTCGCATCGCCTCTACTCCGCTGCCGCCAAGGCTCGGGGCAACGAGCTGATCGAGATGTTGCTCGGTGACGCTCGTTCACGAGCCGCAGCAGAGCGGACTGCAAGTCGTGTCGGGCCAAGGTGGCCGGGGACAGGGGCCTCATCTACCGTGCTGGGATGAACCGGACGGTGGCATCGATCCTGGCGTGCGGCGCCGTGATCGCCGTGCTGTTCGTTGCCGTCTCCACCTCGGGCGAGGTCCCACTGGCCGAGAGCTACCCGACGATCACCTGGGATCTCGACCGTGGCACCGTGAACACGATCCCCGTGGGTGGGTTGGCGGTGGAAGGACGGGAATCCGATGCGTCGACCGGCCGACAGCTGCGGATTCCGGATTTCGTGTCCGCCATCGTGCAGGTCCTGCTCGCCGCCTCGGGTGTCGCACTCCTGATCGTCCTCTGGGGCCGAAGGCCGCGTCTTCGCTGGCGACGCCCCCGGTCGGCCGAGGACTTCGAGGTGCTCGCCGACCTGGCGTCGGTGATGGCCGCCGACTCCGGGGCCCAGCGAGCGCTCCTCGAGATCGGTGAGCCTCGGAACGCCATCGTGGCTTGCTGGCTCCGCCTCGAGGACCTGATCGCCTCGGCCGGTCACGACCGGCATCCGGCAGACACGTCCGAGGAATTCACGGCCAGGATCCTGTCCCGGTTCGCCGTCGATGCCGCAGCGGTCGATCACCTGGCATCGCTGTACCGAGAGGCGCGGTTCTCGTCGCACCAGATGGGGGAGCCTCAGCGAGAAGCGGCGATCCGAGCACTCGGTGCGGTGCACGAAGGGTTGCCGTCGGTCGACATCCCCGCGGCCGAACCAGGATCGGTGCCGACCTCATGACGCATTCGACCGGATGACAGGAACCAGGTCGTGACCCCGTGGAGAACGCCGTTCGCGATCATCGTCGCGGTGGTCCTCGTTGTCGAACTGGTGATGCTGGCGCTGGGGATGGGTCCGCAGGTGCTGCTCGTTGCCGCGGTCGGCGCGTTCGTCGGGTCGGCGGTGTGGTGTTTGCAGCCGCTCCTCGACGGGGCCGCGGTCCCCGAACCGCCGCCACCCGCGGTGGCCTCGACTCCGCCTCCCGGTACCGATCACCGGGTGAAGCGGCTCCGGAGCGGGATCGTGTTCAGCAGCGGCATCGACACCCATTCCGAACGCCTCTACCTCACGCTCGTCGACCTGATCGACGATCAACTGGCGCACGCCCATGGGATCGATCGGCGGGCCGAACCGGCCGCGGCGGAGGCGATCATCGGTCCCGAACTGGCCGAGTTCGGGCGGAATCCCGATGCGGCGAAGACGCTGTCACGCCGAAGAGACCTCGACCGCATCGTCACACTCATCGAGCAGATCTGACCGGAGAAGCAGCCATGGAACCTCTCGACCCCCAAGCCGTTTCGCGCCTCGCGGCTGCTGTCCTCGACGAGATCGAACTCGCCGTCGTCGGGAAGCGACCGGCGCTGACGATCGTGATGGCCGCGATCCTGGCGGGAGGGCACGTCCTCCTCGAGGACTTCCCCGGCCTGGGCAAGACGCTGGCGGCGCGGTCGTTCGCCCAGACACTCGGCCTGGACTTCGCCCGCGCCCAGTTCACCCCGGATCTCCTGCCCGCCGATCTCACCGGATCGTTCGTCTATGACCAGCGGTCCGGTGAGTTCTCGTTCCGCAAGGGTCCGTTGTTCACCGGCCTCCTCCTGGCCGACGAGATCAATCGCACACCTCCTCGCACCCAGGCGGCGTTGCTCGAAGCCATGCAGGAACACCAGATCACGGTCGAGGGCGAGACGTTCGTGCTGGCCCAGCCATTCCACGTGCTCGCAACGGCCAACCCGGTCGAGTACGAGGGAACGTACCCCCTGCCCGAGGCTCAGCTGGACCGGTTCATGCTCCGCACGAGCTTCGGCTACCCGACCGAGGATCAGGAGTGGGAGGTCCTCCAACGGCGGATGGACCGTCGTCAGGAGGACCAGACACTACGTCGGATCGTCGACTCGGCCACCCTGCTGGCGATGCAGGCGGCAGTCGAGCGGGTCGAGATCGACGAGAGCGTCGGTCGGTACTGCGTCGCTCTGACGAAGGCTACTCGTGATCACCAGCACGCATTGATGGGAGCGTCGCCTCGCGGTGCACTCGGCCTGATGCTGGCTTCGCGGGCCTACGCCATCGTCGTCGGACGCGACTACGTGACGCCGGAGGACGTCAAGGCCGTTGCTCAACCGGTGCTGGCGCACCGCATCACCGTCCGGCCCGAACTCTGGATGAATCGGGTGACGGGCGCGTCGATCGTCGCCGATGTGCTGTCGTCGGTCCCGACGCCGTCGGCTCGCGAGCGGGCAACGACGATCGGTCCGGCACCCGAGGGTTCGGCAGAGTTGCGGTGACGGGTCACGAATCGGGGAAGCCGCCCGCCACCGGGTGGAGGCCGACGGTTGCATACTCCCGATCCGCGGCCTCGGCGATCGTGCTCGTCGGCGCCGCCCTGCTGTTCCGGCGTCCGGATCTTCTGGTCCTGGGTACGCCGATGGCCATCGTCACGGCCTGGTCCGCGGTGTCGAGACCGGGGCCGGTGCCGACCTTCGCGGACCGGCTCGAGCACTCGACCATTCGCGAGGGCGACGCGACGTCGTTGCGGGTCGAGCACACCGACGGCGAGCACGTCGACCTCATCACCGCCGTGGCAACGGACGTGGCGTGGATCGAGCGCAGACCGGGGCGAGGTGCGGTGACCGCGGCCGCAACGGGCACCACCGGATCGGTGACGATCGGCGTGCGATCGACCCGTTGGGGCCGGCGGTTGCTCGAACCGTTGCGGGTCTCGGCCGCTTCGCCCTGGGGAGCGTTCCGCTTCGTCGAGCGGCTGCCGAGCCGGGCCCTCACGACCCTGCCCCTTCCTGCGAGGTTCGACTCGAGCGCACCGGTTCGACCGACCGACGGGCTGGTCGGGTCCTACCGGTCGGTGCGTCCCGGCGAGGGCAGCGAGTTCGCCGGCGTGCGATCATTCCAGACCGGCGACAAGATGCGCCGCATCAACTGGAGTCGCTCCCTGCGCACGGAGGGCCTGCAGGTGAACTCGACCTGGGCCGATCAGGACACCCACATCGCCTTGGTGATCGACACGACCGACGATCTGGGCGCGAGCGGGGGAGTCGACGGTCGGGCATCGAGCCTCGACATCACCGTGCGCGCCGCGGGCGCCATCGCCGAACACCACGTGCAGCGGGGCGATCGGGTTTCGCTCCGCACGTTCGACCGGTCACCCCGATCGACCGTTCCCCCGGCGACCGGCCAGGCGCACCTGCGGCGCATGCTCGACACGCTGGCCCATGTCAACGCTCGAGCAGGTCGGATCCCCGATACGGGCATGGACCGGCCGGCCCCGGCGGCCGAGATGACCGTGGTGTTCTCGCCCCTCGTCGCACCCGAGGCCATCGACCGGGTCGTGGCGCTGAGCCGGCACGGTCGCTCCATCGTCGTCGTCGACACACTCCCGGACCATGTTGCCAACGACGACGATCCGCTGACGGCGCTCGCCTGGCGGATTCGCCTCCTCGAACGGCGACGGGAACTCCGCACGGCGCAGGAGTTCGGCGTCGTGGTCGTCCGCTGGCTCGGGCCCGGAAGCCTCGATCAGTTCCTTCGTGACGTGGCCCGCCGCGCCTCGGCTCCCCGGGTGCGGTCGTGACGACCGGTCGGCTCCAGGCCCAGCTCGACCAGATGCTGGCGACGACGAAGCAGCGGTGGTTCCTGGGCGGGCTGGCGGTTCTCTCGGTGGTCCTCGCGTCGGCGTCGATGGCGCTCGGCTCGGACCACACCGACGGGTGGGTCGTCGTCCTCGTCGGGGTCCTGGCGGTCGTGGCTGCGGTGCTACCCGACGATCACCTCGCCCTCGTCGTGATGGCGGTCGTGGTGATGCACTGGCTGTCGCTCGATCCGGATGTCGCGTCGCCCTGGTCGATGGCGATCGCCGGTTGCCTGTATCTGTTCCACACCGTGATCGCTCTGATGGCGGTGACCCCGCACAGCGCGGTCGTGGACCCGGCCATCCTGCGTCGGTGGCTGGCTCGCAGCGTTGTCGTGGTCGCGTCGACCGGCGCGGTCTGGGCTCTGGTCGCCGCCTTCGAGAGGCGGGATGCGCCCGGTGACGTGGCGTTGACGGTCGTGTCCCTGGCCGTTCTCACGGCGGCAATCGTCGCGCTCCGACTCCGGAGCGTCCCGCCGGGGACGGGCCACGTTCGGTAAGCCGAGTCGGTCGGGGAGTCACCGCACCAGAAGCCGAGCCCGACCGTGAGGGCCCGGCCGGCGGGTCAGCGGTCGCGGAAGCCCCTGCCGTCGAGGATCTTGTCGGCGTACTTCTCGATCCGTGCCTGGCGGGTCGCCGCCTGCTTGGCATCGGAGAAGTACAGGTTGTACTCACGTTGCCGACCCGGCGTCAACGATTCGAACGCCGCTTCGAGCGCCGGGTCCTGGTCGAGGCGGTTCCGGAGTTCCTCGACCAGCACGAGCTCGGGTGCCGGGCCGACCTCGAGCCCCGCCCTCTCGACCTCGATGGCTTCGGCAACGTAGGCCTCGACCGTGTCGGCCAGTCGGGCCACGTCCTCGACGGAGGTGAATTCGATCCGGCGCGCCGATCGGGAGTTCGGTCCCTGCTCCTTCAGGACCTGCTCCGGGTCGGTCAGCAACGAACCCTTGAAGAACATGAGGGCCAGGAAGTCGTTCATCTCCTGGATGATGACGATGTTCTTCCCTTCGTGGCCGTAGCAGGGCTTGCCCCACTTGATCGCCTCGGTCAGGCCGCAGCCGAGCAGGGTCGGCCGCAGGGCGGCCATCTCCAGCGGCCACTTCTCGGACCGTGCAACGTAGGCATCGACCTCTGGATTCACCACCGACTCCGATCATGGTCTGCACCGCAACGGCATCGGTTGCGGCGTCCTCACAACCGTATCCTCCCGGCCCGGATCGGTCCGCCACGACTCGTCGGCTCGTACGCCGACGACGGGGTGTCGTGCCTCAGGTGGCCGGGCCGACGGCGGCTGCGCCACCGGTGGGCAAGCGGTGGGCTCCGGTGGCGAACATCACCACGGCCGACCTCGGTCCGACCCGGTAGGTCGAGGTGGTGACCAGTGGGGCCTCGGTCGGCAGCACGATGTCGTCGGGAGCGGGTAGCGAGGTGTCCAGCACGCGGTGCCAGCCCGAGATCGCCCACGCCGGGACCTCGGGGAGTTCGAACTCGAGCGGCTCCCAGTAGGCGTTGAGGGCGAAGTACATCAGTGGATCGCCCGACAGGTTGGAGGCAGAGACCGCCAGGCTCCTCGAGTGGTACGCAAGGTCGGGTTCCCCCGGTCTGACACCGTGGATCTGGACCTGGGCCCGATCGACGAGTTCGGCGAGCGTGAGGTGATGCTCGGTCTGGACCGACTCCCGCAGGAATCGGATCTCGATGAGGAGCCGCACGAAGCGGATCAGGTCGCCATGGTGCTCGACGGCGTCCCAGTCGAACCAGCTCAGCTCGTTGTCCTGGCAGTACGCGTTGTTGTTCCCGTGTTGGGTGCGGCGGACCTCGTCGCCCATCAGCAGCATCGGTGCGCCCAGCGACAGGATCGTGATCGCCAGGAAGTTCTTGATCTGGATTGCCCGCAGCGACTCGACGGACGGGTCGTCGGTGGGACCTTCGACACCGCAGTTCCAGCTGAGATCGTGGTTGCTGCCGTCGCGGTTGTGCTCGAGATTCGCCTCGTTGTGTTTGCGATCGTAGGAGACCAGATCGTTGAGGGTGAATCCGTCGTGGCTGGTCACGAAATTGATGCTTCGCTCGGCTTCCCGCGGCGCGTGGGAGTACAGGTCGAGGCTTCCCACCAGACGATTGGCGAGCGCCAGGACCATGCCCTGGTCCCCGCGCACGAAGGCACGGACGTCGTCGCGGAAGCGGCCATTCCATTCCTTCCAGCTGTCGCCGACGAAATTCCCGACCTGGTAGAGACCGGCTGCGTCCCACGCCTCGGCGATGAGCTTGGTGCCGGCCAGCGCAGGGTCGGATTCGATGTCCCACAGCACCGGTGGGACGGGGAGCGGGTGCCCGTTCTCGTCACGCGACAGGATCGAGGCGAGGTCGAATCGGAATCCGTCGACATGCATTTCCTCGACCCAGTAGCGCAGGCTGTCGAGGATCAGGCGCCGTACGGTCGACTGGTTGGCGTTGAGTGTGTTGCCGGTTCCGGAGTAATTGGCACAGGATCCGTCTTCTCCCAGGATGTAGTAGGCCGAGTTCTCGAGTCCTCGGAAGCTGATCGTCGGCCCGTCTGCGCCGGACTCGGCGGTGTGGTTGTAGACAACGTCGAGGATGATCTCGATGCCGGCGCGGTGAAGGGCCTTGACCATGTCACGGAACTCGTCCAGGACCCCGAGGGGTGCGTGGGCCGATGCGTACCCGCAGTGAGGGGCGAAGAACGAGACGGGCGCGTAGCCCCAGTAGTTCGTCAGGCCGGGGGGAGCGTCCTGCGGGTCGAATTGGAACACGGGCATGAGTTCGACCGCCGTGATCCCCAGGCGTTGCAGGTAGGGGATCTTCTCGACGACGCCGGCGTAGGTGCCCCGCTTCGTGGGATCTAAGCCGCTGTTGGGATGGGCGGTGAAGCCTCGAACGTGCATCTCGTAGATCACCGTCTGTGCGAACGGGCGTCGGAGTGGCTCGTCGCCATCCCAGTCGTAGACGCTCACGTCGGTGACCACGCTCTTGAGGGCGAAGCGATCGTTGGGTCCGGGCCGAATCGCAGCCGCACGGCGATAGTCGGTGGGAACGGCCACCGCCCGGCCATACGGATCGATCAGGGTCTTCGTACGATCGAAGGACTGCCCGTGCCGTGGATCGAATGGGCCCTGGGCACGGAAGGCGTAGAGCTGCCCCGCTGTCAGTCCCGGCACGAAGACATGCCAGTAGTGGTAGGTCCGGTGGTGCTGCGGGTCGAGGGTGATCAGGCGTCGCGGTTCGGGGTCGTCCACGCCGTCGTAGAGCGCCAGCTGCACGAGGTCGGCGCTCTTGGAGAAGACACTGAAGTTGACTCCGCCGGGCCTGACGGTCGCTCCCAACGGATTGGGCCGACCGACGCCGATCTCGGTCATCGTGGATCCCCCTGCCTCGTGTCGCTCGGTCGGGGTCGGCGACCCGTGAACGCGATGAATCGGTCGACAGCCGAGCCATCGGAGATCTCGATTGCGTCGGCGAACAGACCCGGCCGGCGGAGCACGGCATCGAGCGGCTCCAGAACGGTGAGCCCATGAGCGGCGAGCTCGTCCGGGAGCGCGGCGTCGACGCCACAGGCTCGGGCGATGTCGAACGCGTGAGCCAGCGGATCGACGAAGAGCGTGCCGATGGCGTCGTTGACCGTCATCTGTCCGAACGGGGTGGCAATGTGCCGGCGCAGCGAACCCTGCTGGTCGAGTGCACACAGCACCGCATCCAGGGCCCCGGTCCAGGCCGCCACCGGATCGCTGCCTGTAACGTCGGCTTCGGCCTGCTCCACCGGTGCCGGTTCACCGGTGATGCCGGCCGTCAGGTTCTGCAGTTCCCGGATCGTGTGACCCAGAACCTGTCGGGCGCTCCAGTCCTCGCACGGTGAGGGGTTGTCCCATGCATCGTCGGGCACTCGGCGCACCACGGCATCGAGCGCGAAGAGCGTCTTGGTGTAGATGCGCAGGTTCTCGCTCATGCCCGCATCGTAGGTCAGCCCCTCGTTTGCCGGCCCGGGTCCAACGACCCGGAGCGGAGAACGCAGTCGACGCGGGCCGATGATCGGATGTGTCGTAGGATTGCCGCCTGATGACGTGTATCTCCTGCTCGCGGCTGCTCGCCGAGGGCGCACGATTCTGTTCGTTCTGTGGTCATCAGGTCCTCGGCGCGGCCACCGAGGAACGACGGGTCGTCACGGTTCTCTTCGCCGACATCGTGGGCTACACCGCGCTGAGCGAATACCTCGACCCCGAGGTGGTGAAGCGGCTCGTCGATGGCGCCTTTCGATTGCTCCAGGACGACATCAATGCGTTCGGTGGGCGGGTCGACAAGGTCCTCGGCGACGGCGTTCTCGCGATCTTCGGAGCGCCGGTGGCCCACGAGGACGACCCGGACCGCGCCATCCGCGCTGCGCTCCAGATGCACGGCTCGATCGCGTCGTTCTCGAACACGCAACCCGATCTCGGCACGGTGCTCCGGCTCCGCGTCGGCATCAACACCGGCGAGGTCCTGGTCGGCTCGATTGCCGGCACCGACGACTACACGGCGATGGGCGACGTCGTGAACCTGGCATCGAGGCTGCAGTCCTTGGCCCCTCCCGGCTCGACCTATGTCGGCGACTCCACGGCTCAGCTCGCCAGTGAGGAGATCGTGCGCGAACCGATCGAGAACGTCGCCGTTCGGGGACGCGAGCAGAGCGAGCGGGTCTGGAACGTCATCGGCCGGCGACGGCGGTTGCCGATGTCGGGGGTTCGCCACGACGCGCCGTTCGTCGGACGCGACACCCAGCGCGAACTGATGCATTCGGTGATGACGATGGTCGCGAACGGTCGGAGCGCCGTGATGTCGGTCACGGGTGAAGCCGGGGCGGGCAAGTCCCGTTTCGTCGCTCGGATGCTGGAGGAGTTCCCGGACCCCCGCGTCACCGTCTTTGCCGGCCTGTCGCGCGCCGTATGGCGAGAACAACGTGTGGGTGCCGATCGCCACGGCGTTGTTCGGGCGGTTCGACCTCGATCTCGCCCTGCCCCCGGAACAGGTGCGCGAACTGAGTCGTCGCGCCGGTGTGTCGCGCCTCGGTTTCGGCAACAACAGCGTGTCGCTCGATCACTTCGTCGAAGCCGTCCTGCACCTGCTGGGGCATCCGTCCGAACTCGACCACGTGACGCCGGCGGAGGCTCGAGAGACGATGTTCCGTCTCATCGTCGAGGGTTTGCGACGGCGTTCGCAACACGGCCCGGTCGTGCTGTGGTTGGACGACCTCCAGTGGGCCGATCCCCTCCTGATCGAGTTGCTGCACCGGTTGACCCGTTCGCTCGGCGACCGTCCCGTCCTGTTGCTCACGGCCCACCGCGACGACGCCCAGGTCGATTGGCCCCCGTCCATCGACCATCCGATCACGATCCGTATGCCGCTCGATCCGTTCACCCGATCCGAGGCCGACGACCTGTTGTTCGCGCTGTTCGGCGAAACGGTGACCTCCCATCGCCGTGACCAGCTCTACGAACGAAGCGGTGGCAACCCGCTGTTCCTCACCGAACTCGCGCTCCTGGCCCGATCGCGTCCCGAGAGCACCGAGTTGCCCGGCTCGTTGCGTGCGCTCATCGCCGCCCGCCTCGATCGACTCGGCTCGGGTCCCCGGGCGGTCCTCGACAACGCGGCGGTCCTGGGTTCGTCGGGAAGCGTCTCGGGGCTGGAGCGTTTCGCCCATCATCTGTCGCAGGTGTTCGATCGGGGTGATGTCGTGGCGCTGGCCGGTGAGGGCTTGCTCGATCTCGACGACGACTGGTGGCATTTCCGGAGCGATGTCGTGCGAGAGGTGGCCTACGAACGGCTCACCAAGCTCGTGCGCGCCCAACGCCACGCCGGCGTGGCCGCGGCCCTCGGCGACATGACCCGGGTCCCCGTCAACGTCGTCGCTCATCACACGGCCACCGTCGCCGAACTGATCGACGAGATCGGGCCCGTCGCCGGGATCCCACCCGACATGAAGGCGAGGGCCGTGAGCCTGCTCGCCACCGCAGCGCAGCGTTCGCTGGACGTCGGGGCACTGAACCAGGCCGCCATGCATGCCGGCCGTGCGCTCGCGCTCGGACCCGACAGCCCGGTGATCGCCCGAGACCTGATGCTGCTGCGGGTCGAGACCGCAGTGGGTCGCCGTGAGGCGATCAACGCCCGGTCCGAAGCCGAGGAGATCCTGGAGTCGGCACTCGAGGCCGGGGATGAACGACACGAGGGCAGAGCACGTCGATACCTCGGACAGATCGATCAGATGTCGGGCGACCTCGACTCGGCACGCATGCAACTCGGACGCAGCGTGGACATCTTCCGTGGGTTGCGAGACGACACCGAGCTGTCGGCGTCCCTGCGCGAGCGTGGCTTCGCCGAGGTCTTCGGTGGTTCGCTCGCCGATGCCGAATGGTTGCTCGGCGAGGCCGAGGCACTGAGCGAGAGGCTCCAGGATCCACGTGGTCAGGCGTGGGTCCGCCAGCACCAGGCCTGGGTCGCGTTCCTGTCGGGTGACATCGAGCTCGCCGAGCAGCGTCTGGCGCTTGCGTCGAGCGGGTTCGCCGACCTGGGCGACCGGTCGGGGAGCAACTGGGCGAGGGGACTCCTCGCATTCCTCCGGTTCTTCTCGTTCCGTTTCGACGAGGCCGAAGCGCTCGCGATCGACGTGCGCACCGAGACGACCGAGCTCGGGGAGCGCTGGACTCCGGCATTGATGAACACCTTGCTGGCATCGATGCGGCTGTGGACGGGACGATTCGACGAAGCCGAAGAGCTGTCCCGTCGAGCGCTCACCGAGTTCCGGGCGCTCGACGATCGATTCGGTCTCGTTCAGGCGCTCGGCCCGAGAAACCGGGCACTCGTCGCCCTGGGCCGTGACCACGAGGCCGAACGGGGCCTCGAGGAAGTGCTTGCTCTGGGCGATTCGTTCGGGGATCTCGCCTTTCCGATGATGGCGGCCGCCGGGACCGCGGTTCACCTCGGGCTCGGAGAGCGTGCCGTTGTCATCGGCGAGATCGCTCTGGAGCGCGTCAAGGCGATGGGCGCCGACGGAAGCGAGACGCGGGTCACGTACGCACTCGGCCTGTGTCAGACGGGACAGGCCGAACGGGCCTTGGCCCTTCTCGAGGACGTCGAGATCGACTTCCCCTACGGCCACGCAATCCGGGCGATCGCCGCCGCGCTGTGCGGAGACGATGTGTTGCCGATCGCCGATGCCGACGCCGTCTGGGCCGTCGACGGTTCGACCTATCTCGATCGGGTCCTGGTCGACATCGCGGCGGCCGCGGTCGAGGTTCGTACCGACCGGATCCCCGAGGCGGTGGGTCGGCTCGAGCGGGCCCGAGTCACCGCCGATCAGGCCGGTGATGTCGTTGCCAAGGCGCTGGCCTCGCGGGCCACGTCGACGATGCTGGGCACCATCGATGGCGATGTCTCCCCGAACCAGGCCTCCGGGCTCCGACCCGGATGGCTTCGTGTGATCTCGGGGCTCGCCGGTGTCGACCAGCGTGTCGAGGCGGTCACGCCGGGCGTCTGATGGCGGGCTCGCCGACGTCTCGACGGCCGCCCGAAGCGAAGCGATCAACGCCGCGTCCCGGGCTACTGTCGGGGCATGTACGGTCCCGGTGCGGTGGTGGACACGATCGCGTGTCCGGAGGCAGGTCGACTGCGATGACCACTGCGGACAACGTCCTCCGGCTCCGATCGCTGGTTCCGGCGGGAACCGTGGGCATGCTCACCACCGTCACACCCAACGGCGAGTTGCACGGACGGCCGATCACGGTCGTCGAAGTCGACGACGCCGGTGCACTCGTCTTCCTGGTCGATGCCCGTGCCGAGTGGGTGAACGGCATCCAGGCCGACGAGGCGGTCAATTTCGGTGTCGGCGATGACCACGACAAGGAATGGATCTCGGTTGCCGGCACCGCTCGGGTGAGTGAGAACCGGGCACAGCTCGACCGCTTGTGGTCATCGGCCGATGAGCTCTTCCTCCCCGACGGTCGGGACTCGACCTCGATCCGGATCCTCACGGTGTCACCGAGTTCGGCCGATTGCTGGGGCAGCCCGTCGAGCCGGTTGCGCCGTCTGGCCGGGAAGGTCGCCGGACTGGTCGGACGCAAGCCGGCGCTCGATCAGCCCACCAGACTCGATCTGGGTTGAGCCGCGGGACCGCGATCGTGGCGGCTCCGGCCGAACCCGTGGCGAACCGATCAGATCATGTGTCGCCGCGAGCCGCCGCTGCGGTCTCGGCTTCCTTGTGCACCGCCCGAGAGGCCCGAACCTCTCGCTGGGTGGCAAATGCTTCGTGGTTCTCCTCGATGCGATCGAGGTCGTACCGGTAGTTGACCATCATCCCGGCCGAGCGTCGGATCCCGGTGGACGAGAGGTCGGCCTGCGGATGGATCTGCTCGAGCACGGCTCCGTTGCCGAGGTGGAATCGGGCGACCGGGTCGAGGGGGCTGCCGTCGCCGCGTTTCGCATGGAGGAAGTAGGTGGCCGCCAGCGAATGCGTGAGCTCGGCATGGCGCTCCCGGTTGGCCGTGTCCCGGTCCCAGTCGTCGGACGCAACCAGTTTCAGGAGTTCGGTGGCCTCGGCATCTCCCGCCTCGGCCCGAACCCCGAGCCAGGGCGCGAACTCGGGGGCAGGCGAGAGCGTGATGAAGGTCTCGAGATTCGGGAGATCGCGGGCCAGGTCCGACGCCACCTGTTTGATGAGGAAGTGACCGAACGAGACCCCGGTGAGGCCGACCTGGCAGTTGGAGATCGAATAGAAGACTGCGGTGTCGGTGTCGGCGGCGGCGAGCGGTTCGTGTTGATCGTCGAGCAATTGGGCGATGGTGTCGGGGGTCCCCTTGGTGAGGGCCACCTCGACGAACACCAGGGGTTCGCCCGGCATGGCGGGGTGGAAGAAGGCGAAGCAGCGCCGGTCGGAGGGCTGGAGTCGGCGGCGCAGCTCGCTCCAGTTGGCGATCTCGTGGACCGCCTCGTAGTCGATGATCTTCTCGAGGACATCGGCCGGTGACGACCAGGTGATCGGCTGCATCACCAGGAAACCCCGGTTGAACCACGACCGCAGGAGGTGTCGGAAGTCAGCGTCGATGCGGGCCAGGTCGGGTTCGCTTCGGATGTGGGACAGGAGGTCGGCCCGCATGTGGACCAAGGCCACGGTTCCCCCCGGAGCCTGATTCAGGCGGCGCAGCAGTTCCTGGCGCGGGGGCTCGACCACGTCGTTGAGTTCGGCCAACGCCTCGTCCGAGGGGTCCTCGGCGAAGCGTCGGGCGGCCTCGGTGATCAGCGCCGGATCGGGGTCGAATTCTCGGACGAGATCGAAGTAGAAGCGCACCTTGTCGTCGTCGTCGAGTTCGGCGTAGCGCTCGAGGACCACGGTGGCGAGGGCAACCCCCGAGGCCTCACCCCGCGTCGAGAGCAGTGCTCGGCACAGGTCGTCGATCGGAGCGTCTTCGACGGCCTGGGCGGTCCGGCGGGGATTTCGATCGCGTAGGGTCGCACGCAACCGGGTCAGCAGAGAGTCTCGATCCACGGGGAGCTCCTCGAGCGGTGGTCGATGGGACGGATCCGGTCAGAGGCCGAGACCGAAACGGGCGATCGCATCGCGGATCGGGGTCGGGGTGAACCGATCGGTGAGTGCCAGGGCCTGGGCGTCGTAGCCGACCAGGTAGCGGGCACGCGGTGACCGACTCTCGAGAGCACGCCCGATGACCTTTGCCACCCGCTGGGGGTCGCCCATGAACGGCTGGGCCAGCTTGGTCAGTTGGAGTTCCCGATCGTAGGCCGCGGCATAGCGGGAGCCCTCGTGGCGGCCGACGGCCCGCTCGTTGTCGGCCCAGATCGAGGTCTTGAAGGTGCCCGGTTCCACCAGGACCACACGAACGCCGCTCGAGGCGACCTCGACCCGTAGGGCATCGGAGACCGCCTCCAACGCATGCTTGGTCGCCTGGTACCACCCCGAGAGCGGGGTGGTGGTGCGACCGTAGATCGACGAGACGTTGATGATGCGACCCCGACCGGCCTCCCGCATGGCCGGCAGCGCCAACCGGGCGAGCCGCATGGGGGCGATGGTCATGGTCTCGAGTTGGTGGCGGACGTCGTCGTCTCCGACATCTTCGACCGCGCCGGTGTTCGAGTAGCCGGCGTTGTTGACCAGTCCGAACGGTTCGAAGCGGTGGATCACCTCGGCGCATCGGTCGGCGTCGGTCACGTCGAGGAGTACCGGTTCCACCGTGACGCCTGCTGCGTCCGCCGCGGCCTCGAGAACAGCTGCCTTGTCGTCGCTGCGAACCGAGCCGATGGATCGATAGCCGAGTCGGGCGACCTCGATCGCGGTTGCCAGTCCGATTCCCGAGTTCGCTCCGGTGGTGAGCACGGTTCCCTTCGGACGGCGTGCGGTGTCTTGTCGGTCTTCGGCCATGGCGCCCATGGTCGTTCCCGGTCGCGGTCGGCGCAACTGCGTGATGGTCACGTGATGCCGACGGACCTTCGGCCCTGACCGTTGCCGGTCGTTTCTGGTTGGCTGATCATGGATCCACGTCGGGTCGACTCCAGGGACGTTCTCATGTACGCCGCACGACTCACCCAGCCGAAATCGGCGGACAGCCACCCGCTCGAACTGGTTGCGGTACCGGATCCCCGACCGGGGCCCGACGAGGTGCTGATCGTTGTCGATGCGTGTGCCGTGTGCCGCACCGATCTCCAGCTGTGCGAGGGCGACCTGCCCGCTGTCGCACTCCCGGTCATCCCCGGTCATCAAATCGTCGGCACCGTCGAGTCCCGAGGTCACCGGGTGACCGGGCTCGACGTCGGGCAACGGGTCGGGGTGGCCTGGATCGCCTCGACGTGTGGCATCTGTCGGTTCTGCCGGTCGGGTCGGGAGAACCTCTGCACCGACGCCCGGTTCACCGGATGGCACACCGACGGGGGCTTCGCCGAGAAGGCGGTCGTTCGGGCCGACTTCGCGTATCCGCTGCCCGACGGGTTCGATTCGGTGGCCTCGGCGCCGTTGCTGTGCGGTGGGGCGATCGGCCTGCGGGCGCTGCGTGTCTCCGGCATTCGGCCCGGCGGTCGGCTCGGGCTGTACGGGTTCGGCGCCTCGGCGACGTGCGCGATCCAGATCGCCCGCCAATGGGGCTGCGACGTCTTCGTCTGCACCCGTTCGACCGCCGAGCAGGCCCGGGCCCGGGAGCTGGGTGCCGGCTGGGCCGGTGGGTACCACGACCAGCCACCGGTTCCGCTCGATGCCGCCGTCACCTTCGCACCGGTTGGCTCGGTCGTGGTGCAGGCCTTGCAGGCGCTCGATCGGGGCGGTGTCGTTGCCATCAACGCCATCCATCTCGATCGGATCCCGGAGTTCGACTACGGCGATCTGTGGTGGGAGCGTGAGCTGCGGAGCGTTGCGAACGTGACCCGGACCGACGTGACCGATCTGATCGACTTGGCGGCGACCATCCCGATCCGAACCCGGGTCGAGGAGTTCGACCTGACCGAGGTGAACGAGGCGCTGCATCGACTGTCGAGCGGTCGGATCTCGGGCGCTGCAGTGCTGCGGATGCACGGCTGAGCCTCGGGAGCCGACACAACTCCGTCGGAGCCTCGATCACGTTCCCGAGCGCGGAGACCGGAACTCCCGTAGTGTCGGGTCCGTTCAGCGTCGGCTGAAGACAACGGATGCGGGAGCGCGCCGATGAGAGTTGCACGCACGGCAGGTCTACTCGCAGGAGTGGTCCTGATGGCCGGGACGGTCGCAGTCTCGATGGCGCCGGTCGGAGCCGCACCGGCGCTGGCGAGTGTCGGGGTCCCGATCGCCTACGAAGGCGTCTTCGCAACGACGTCGGTCGGGGTCACCGCCGGCTACGAGATCCGGGGCACGACCCAGATGGTGGTCGGCTCGACCGGGACCACTGTCGGCGTGGTGGTCTCGGGCTTGGACCAGGCGAAGGTGTACGGCGCGCATCTTCACAACGGGACCTGCTCCAGCGGTGGGGGCGGCCACTACCAGAATGTCGAGGGTGGGGAAACGGCGCCGCCCAATGAGTTGTGGGTGACGACGTCGGGCTCGGGTCTGGTGCCCGGGACCGATGGAGTGGCGAACGGATTCGGCGAGGCCGCCTGGCTTCCTCGCCTCACGAGCGCCTCGAGCAATGCCCGTTCCGTGGTGATTCACGAGCCGGGTGGTGCCCGAATCGCCTGTGCCGACCTCGCCGAGAGGAAGTCCACCCTCGTGGGCGCATTCCGGGAGACCGCAGGCGGTTCCGCGGCCGGATACGACATCAACGGAACGGCCGAAATGGTCGTTCGTCCCTCCGGAACGACTGTCTCGATCGCCGTGTCGGGACTCGATCGGACCAAGGTGTACGGGGCACATCTGCACAACGGCTCGTGCGCGAGCGGGGGCGGCGGGCACTACCAGGATGCCGAGGGTGGGGCGGCCGCACCACCGAACGAGCTGTGGGTGGTCACGTCCGGAACCGTGCTGGAACCCGGCGCCGATGGCGTGGCCAACGGCTCCGGATCGGCCGACTGGCCGGCTCGCCTCACCAGCACCATGACCAACGCTCGTTCGGTGGTGATCCACGAACCGGGCGGTGTTCGCATCGCCTGTGCCGATCTGCGGCAGATGGAGCTCACCGGTACCTTCGCCGGGGCGTCCGGGATCAACGGATCCGTCGCCCGGTTGTACATGGCGGTGTTCCTCCGGCAACCCGATGTCCCCGGCCACGCCTACTGGGTCGAGAAGGTGGCGAAGGGATTGTCGCTCAGAGAAGTCGCCCGGTACTTCGTCGCCAGTCGGGAGTTCGCGCTGACCTATGACGAGCTCGACGATGCCGGCTTCGTGAACCTGCTCTACGACAACGTCATGGGTCGACCGGGCGAGCCCGCAGGGGTCGGCTATTGGATCGGTGTTCTCGCCGCCCGCACCGAGCGGGCCGACATCACCCTCTACTTCTCGGACGCACCGGAGTTCAAGAACCTGACCAAGACCGGCTGAGGGAACCTCAGCCGAGCCGGTCTCGGGTTTCCAGCCAGAACGCCGCTGCGACGTCGACGGGATCGACGTCGGGCGGTGAACTCCGACAGTCGCAGGACGCGTCCCGGGAAGCCCGGTGCGTTCCAGAACCCGTCGTCGCGGTCGATCCCGGCCCGCTCGGGCCACCAGACACTGACATACAAGTAGGGCTCCTCGATCGCCGGGTCCCCGGGCGAAGCGCCGTAGCTTCCCCGGCGGTCGGGGTCGCCGAGTTCGATGGCCGCATCGAAGTGGCCCGGCCACAGTTGCGGCCCCGCCTCGCTGGTCGACGAGCTGGTTGCCCTCGACCCGGATCTGCCGATCCTCCCCGAAGAAGGGGGTGCCGAACCCGCCCAGGGTCCAGCGCAGACCGAACTTGGCGGTGGCCCCGTGGCGGGTCGGCGCGATCACGTACGTTGCGAGCCGGTGCAGGGCTTGCCCGGGTCGGGGACAGCGACGGCGGGGTCGCAGGCAGGTGGCGCGGTCCGCCCAGCCATCGATCGGCGGCCCACGCCGCCGCGTCGGGATGCCCGGCGAGC
This sequence comes from uncultured Acidimicrobiales bacterium, assembly GCA_963700755.1. GTDB lineage: Bacteria > Actinomycetota > Acidimicrobiia > Acidimicrobiales > SZUA-35 > JBBQUN01. The sequence goes on along the minus strand of CAVOYW010000006.1, from coordinate 401,218 downwards.
CAGTCGTTCCAGTCGCGGCCACCGCCCACCAGGCCGGTCGGAACGACGACGACACCGCTGCTCGTGTCCGCGTGGCCCGGGTCGACGGGATCGTCGGCGAGGTAGGGGCCGGTGGCGACAGCGGGAGGGGACGGCTCGAGCACACGGGCCGACAGACCTCGTCCGAGGACCAGTTCGGCCTCGGCCCGGGCATTGCGAGGATCGACCGGGTGGCCGACCCCATTCGTTTGCGATTCGGGAACGGGGTCGGGGTTCGGTGCCATGCCGGTGGAACCCCGACCGGGCTCGTTCCCTTCCCCGAGCCGGGCATGCCCGTTCAGACCAGGAGCGGGTCGGTGATGATGTCGACGAGAGCCGGACCCGGGTGGGCGAGCGCAGCGGCGAGCGCCTCGTCGAGCTCTTCGAGTCGTGTCACCCGGAAGCCCCGTGCGCCGCAGAGTTCGGCGAACGAGGCCAAGTCGGGGTTGTGGAGTGAGGTCTGCCAGACATCCCAGTGGGCGGCTCGCTGTTCCTTCGAGATCTTGCCGAGCTCGCCGTTGTTCAACACGACATGGGTCACCGCCATGTCGTACTTGACGGCGGTCGTCAGCTCCATCGCATACTGCCCGAACCCGCCGTCGCCACTGAGGCCGACGACCTGGCGCTCGGACCCGACCGCGGCCCATGCTCCCATCGCCGCCGGGAGTGCGAATCCGATCGACCCGAGGTAGCCCGACATCAGGATGTCCTGATTGCCGGTCGTCTCGAAGTACCGGCCGAAGCTGTAGGTGTTGTTGCCGACGTCGACGGCGATCACGGCATCGTCGGCCACGTGCCGCGCCAGTGCGGTGATGACGGCGGCGGAGCCGAGCCCCCGGCCGGCGTCGTCGGCGATCCGGCGTTCCTTCTCGGCCCGCCAGATCCTGCGCCTCTCGGCGACCTCGGACCGCAGATCGTTGGCCGGGGTGTGGTCGCCGAGCGCCTGCACGAGCTGGCCGACCGTGACGTCGATGTGGCCCTGGATCGGGAGGTCGACCGGATGGAACCGACCCAGCGCCATCGGGTCGGTGTCGACCTGGATGAGCGGTTTGTACGGCGCGATCCCGGTGTGGTTCGAGAAGCTCGCCCCCAGCACCAGGACGAGGTCGCATTCGTTCATGAACCAACTGGCGATGGGTGTGCCGGATCGACCGAGGACCCCACAGCCGAGCGGATGGTCGTCGCCGATCAGCCCCTTCGCCTTGAAGGTCGTCGCGATCGGCGAGCCCAGTCGTTCGGCCAGGGTCAGCACGCCCGACATCTGGTGTCGGGCGCCGTTGCCGACGATGATCATCGGTCGTTCGGCGCCGGAGAGCATGCGGGTTGCCGCCTCGAGGGCCTCGGAGGGAGGGGCGATTCGACGAGACCCGGTGCGCCCGGCCGGACCACCGGCCGGCTCGTTCTCGTCGACCGCCTGGTGCTGGACCTCGTCGGGCAGGATCAGGTGCGCCACGTCTCGCTCGACGAGAGCGGTCTTCATCGCCAGGGTCGCGAGCTCGGCGTGGTTCGACGACGCCTGGACCGTCTGGCCGAAGCGGGCGACCCCGGCGAATGCCGCCTCGAGATCGGTGTCCTGGAACGCGCCCCGACCCCGGACGCTCGAGGGCACCTGACCCGAGATGGCGAGAACCGGTGCACGGTCCTCTTTGGCGTCGTAGAGACCGGTCAGGAGGTTGGTGGAGCCGGGCCCGGCGATCCCGAAGCAGGCCGCCACCCGTCCGGTGAGCTTGCCGTAGGCCGTTGCCGCGAACGACGCTGCGCCCTCGTGACGGATCCCGATGTAGGTCAGGTCACCGCGTTCCTCGGCCTTGCGCATGGCGTCGGCGAATCCCAGATTCGAGTGACCGACCATGCCGAAGACATGCGTCAGCCCCCAATTCACCAGCGTCTCGACCATGACGTCGGAGACGGTCCGGGGCCGAGCCGGTTCGGGGGGCAACGCCACCCACACGCCGTCGGCTCGGACCTCGGTGGCGAAACAGGCGGGTGCGTCGCTGAACCCCTCAGGTGGTTCGCCGTCGACCGGGGAGTAGTCGTAGCCGTGCCACGGGCACCGGAGCCAGCCGTCCTCGATCGAGCCCTCACCGAGCGGTCCGCCCTGGTGGGGACAGGCGTTGTCGAGGCAGCCGTACCGACCCTCGAATCGGGTCACGGCGAACGACCGGACGCCGATGCTCACGGTCTTGACCCGCCCCTCGTCGAGCTCGTCGACGTCGAGCAGTTTGTGCCACTCCGAGTCGGGAGAGGGTTCGGGCCCCGCTGGCGGTGGTGGTCCGTTCTCGGTCATGGTTCGTGTCCTCCGTCGAGCGGATCGGTGATGATGCAACCTGAATCAGGGATTGATGCCGCCGTACGGGACGCCGGCCAGGTGGTGGAGGTCACGATCGAACGTGGTGAGGTCGTCGAGACACAGCTGCGAGACGTGGTCGTGACCGCAGGCCGCCGCCAGGACCGTCATCAACTCGGCGGCCGCGCCGAGGAAACGGGTGAGACGCTCGGCGGCGACGTCGACGTCGAGGCGGGCCCGGAGGTGTTCCTTCTGCGTCGCGATGCCGACCGGGCAGTTGTCGGTGTTGCAGGCGCGCATGCCGAGGCAGCCGATCGCCTGCATCGCCGCGTTCGACACTGCAACGGCATCGGCGCCGAGCGCCAGCGCCTTCACGAAGTCGGCCGGTATCCGCAGACCACCGGTGATGACGAGGGTGACCCGGGATTCGGCGGCATCGAGGTGTCGGCGGGCCCGGGCCAGCGCGGGGATGGTCGGGACCGAGATGTTGTCGCGGAACAGCACCGGGGCGGCGCCCGTGCCGCCACCCCGACCGTCGAGGATCACGTAGTCGACGCCGATCTCGAGTGCGGCGTCGAGGTCGGCCTCGATGTGCTGCGCCGACAGCTTCGCCCCGATCGGAATACCGCCGCCGGCCTCTCGGACCTCGGCCGCAAGAGATCGGAAGTCGGCGATCGTGCGGAGGTCGGTGAACGTGGCCGGGGAGATGGCTGGGGTGCCGGGCTCGAGTTGGCGAACCTCGGCGATGCGTCCCGTGACCTTGTTGCCGGGGAGGTGGCCGCCGGTCCCGGTCTTGGCCCCCTGGCCGAACTTGAAATGGAAGGCCTGGACCCGCCGGACCTTGTCGAGGTCCCAACCGAAGCGGCCCGATGCCAGCTCGTACAGGTATCGGCGAGTTCGCGGCCTGTTCTTCGGGCAGCATGCCGCCCTCACCCGAGCAGATCGCCGTGCCGGCAGCTTCGGCGCCTCGGGCGAGGGCGATCTTGGCCTCCTCCGACAGTGCGCCGTAGCTCATGTCGGACACGAACAGCGGGAGGTCGAGGTGGAGTGGCCGTCGAGCTGTCGAACCGATCGTGACGTCGGTCCCGATCGGTTGGTCGTCGAGCAGGGGCCGGGTTGCGAGCTGGGCGGTGACGATCTGGATGTCGTCCCAGCTCGGGAGGCGGTCGCGGGGTACTCCCATCGAGGTCGTCGGGCCGTGATGGCCGACCACCGACAGGCCGTTCGTCGGCGAGGTTCCGGATCACGCCGACGTGGGGCTCGTCCGGTGTTCCGTGCGGATCCTGGAAGGCACCCTGATAGCTCGAACGGTCGTAGGGTTGGGGGTTCGACCGGCGCCATTCGGCGATCTCGTCGCCGTCGACCATCAAGTCGTCGCCGTCGACCCACGAGGCGAATCGATGGAGGCGCTGGCCGTTGTCGTAGGCGCTGATCCCGGTCTCGAATCGGTAGTCCCAGCCGTGCAGGCCACAGATCAGGTCGTCACCTTCGACCCGACCGTCGGCCATCAGGGCGCCGCGGTGCAGGCACCGGCCGTAGAGCACCGACGCGTCGTCACCGGATCGCACGACGACCAGGTCGACCCCGCCGACCAGGGCTCCGACCGGTGATCGCTCGGGAATGTCGGACCAGGTTGCGATGGACACGGGGGGCATGGGTACTCGCTTCACTCGTCGGTCTCGTCTCTTCGGGCTGGGTGCCATCGCATCTTGACCCATCGGGGCTCGACGATGCGGATCTCGGACTCCAAGGCAACCCACGTGGGCCCGCGCTGCATTCCGCCACGGGCTCGGACAGCCTTTCGATCGATCCGGTTCGCGTGGGACGATGTGGTCGTGAGCTCCACCGGTTCCACACTCCTGATCCGGCAGGCAAGCGGGCCCGACGCCCTCCTGGCCGTCGAGGTGCTGTTGGCGGCTCGGCACGCAGCCGTACCCGCGATCCCGCCGCTCGTGCACTCTGACCCCGAGGTTCGGGTCTGGTTCGCCGAGACGGTCATGCCGGCAGGCGGTGTGTGGATCGCCGAGATCTCGTCGGACGTCGTCGGGATGATGGTCGTCGATGGGGACTGGCTCGAGCAGCTGTACGTCGCACCTCGCCGAACCGGTGATGGGAATCGGCTCGGCGATGCTTGCTGTCGCGAAGAACGATCGTCGGTGAACAACTCGATCTGTGGACGTTCCGGACCAACCTCGGAGCCCGACGCTTCTACGAACGACATGGATTCGTGGAGGTGGCTCGGACCGACGGTGACAACGAGGAGGGATCGCCCGACGTGCGGTATCGCTGGGTCCGAGCCTGACCGACCCCGCAGTATCACTCGGCCGGGGTGCGCCACCGGTGGCAATTGTCCCCCGGGACGGCTGCGGGTGATGATGGGCCGATGAAGACCAGACCGATCGTGTTGGTGCATGGGGCCTGGGGCGGGTCCTACGGGTTCCGCAAGGTCCGACCGCTGCTCCACGCCGCCGGCGCGGAGGCGTTCACCCCGAGCCTCACCGGCATCGGGGAACGGTCACATCTCACCCACCCCGGGATCGACCTGCGTACCCATGTCCGGGATGTGGTCAACACCGTGCTCTACGAGGACCTCGACGACATCGTGTTGCTCGGATTCTCCTACGGCGGGATGGTGGTCACCGGCGCCCTCGAGCACATCGGATCGCGGGTTCACGATCTGGTGTATCTCGACGCCTTCGTACCCGATGACGGCGAGAGTGTCGAGCGGATCCGGGGGGCGGGCGCGGCCACGCCGGTCGGGCTCGGTCAGGAGTGGCTCGTCCCCCCGATCCCCCGGGTGCTCGACGATCCGGTCGAGACGGAGTGGTCGAACGTCCGCCGGTCGATGCAGCCGATCGGGACGTTCACCGAACCGGTTCACCTGCCCAAACCGCTGGAGCAGTGGGAGTTCTCGCTCACCTACATCAAGGCGACCGCCGACCTGGGTGAGCCTGCCGACTCGGCGTTCTGGCGAGCGGCCCGGCGGGCCGAGGCCTCACCGCGTTGGCGCTACCACGAGATCGCGACCAATCACCTGGTTCCCATGACGCATCCGGGCGAACTGGCCGCCATCCTCGTCGAGTTGGCCGCGGCCGAAGGCTGACGGTGGCGGCGGGTTCGGCCGCGGTCGCTGACCCACCGCGAGTCGGACGTCCCGGGGGCCGCGTCGGTTCAGGATCGAAGCGGGTGCATCACCTGTTCGACGAACCGCAGGATGGGTTCGGTCGAGCGGGGATTGCCGAAGTCCATGACGGCGTGCTGCAGACCGAGCTCGGCCCAGTGCGACAGCTCGTCGAGCAGTTGCTCGGCGTCGGCGTCGGTCTCGGGGAGCGCCCGTTCGAGTGTCGTGCTCACCTCGATGACGCCTGGGTCTCGGCCGGCCTTCTCGGCCGAGGCGTGCACGATCCCGAGCCGTCGCCGGAAGTCGTCGTCGGTGCCCCGGGACGTGCCGTTCCATCGGTCGGCGATCCGGCCGACCAGCGGGAGTCCGACCTGTTCGCCGGAGGCACCGATGCAGATGGGCGGGATCGGGTCGGGGAGCGGAGGGGCGGATGCGCCGTCGATCCGGAAGTGCGTTCCCTCGAAGCTCGGCTCGTCCTCGGTCCACATCAGCCGGCAGATCTGCACCACCTCGTCGAGTTGGGCGAAGCGCACCGATGGTTTGGGGAAGGGATAGCCGTAGGCCTCGTACTCGGCTTCGCGCCAACCGGCGCCGATGCCGAGCACGAACCGCCCGCCCGACAACACCTGCAACGTGGCCGCCATCTTGGCCGTCAGTGCCGGGGGTCGGTAGCCGTGACCGAGCACGTGATGGCACAGCTCGACGTTCGGGTGCCGGGCTGCCAGCCAGGTCAGGGTGGTCCAGGCTTCCATGAACGGGTCGGTCTTGGCATCGAACCCGTAGAAGTGGTCGGCGATCCACAACGAGTCGAAGTGGGGGAGCGCGGTGGGCAGGATGTGCTCGTCCTGGTGGACGACGATGGGTTGGTGGTCGCTCCAGCGATTGCCGATGACGGGCGACAGCCAGCCGAAGCGCAGGCGCGGTGTGCTCATGACTCGAGGGCCTCCTTGATCCGTTCGAGGGTGTGCTGCATGCCCTTGGTCATCGCCTTGGGCCGTCGCAGCACGGTGTCGTAGAGAAATCCCTGGAAGCCCGATGGGACGTATTCGAAGGTCTCGGTCACCTCTGTCCCATCGCCCTTGGGTGCGAGCGAGTAGGTCCAGGTGGTGGTGTCCTCGACCAGGAAGGCGAAGACGACGCCGGGTTCACAGGCCGTGACCATCGACGTGGTCGTCCACTTCTTCAGTGTTCGACCGGCAAGCATGGCGACGTTGTCGCCTTCGAATCGGGCGCCCACTTCGGGCCGGGCGGCCGGTGCGACCCAGCGGCCGCCGGTGCATTCGGGGCTCCACTCGCCCATCCGGGTGATGTCGGCGATCGCCGCCCAGACCTCGGCGGGAGGTCGGGCGATCGTGATCGTCGCCGATCCGGTGCTGGCGCTGCTCATGGGGGGTTCCTTTGCGGGTGGGGTTGACGGTGCGACGGTAGCCCCGATGGCCGGGGTGGGGCGCACCTTCGGGCCTGCGTTCCCCTTCAGGCCGGCTCGGGGACGAACGGGAATCGGCCGACACCGCCGTCGCGTAGGACGAACCCGGTGAGGGTGCGGTCGAGGTGCCGGGTGCGCCAGTCGAGCATGGCCTGGGCCAGTGGCAGCACGACCTCGGGGTCGGTCACCTCGGTCTGCCACGTCGGGTCGGCCGCCAGGTCGTAGCAGCGCCAACTGCCGTTGCCGAACTGCACGTAGGCATGGGTGCGGGTTCGCAGGGTGGCGAGCCGCTGCCGGTCCTGGGAGCGGTCCCACGGGTCGTCGCGTCCGACCAGCTCGCCGTCGCTCCAGTCCCATTCCCAGTGGGCGGCGTCGCGCCACGCCGGTGGTCGCTCGCCATCGAGGAACGGGGTCAACGGATGCCCGTCGCACTGGAGGGGAATCTCCTCGCCGAGGAGGTGGCACAGGGTCGGGAAGATGTCGACGTTCTCGGTCGGTTCCTCGACCACGGTCCCCAGGCCGCCGCGATGGTGGGGGTCGCGGATGATGCCCACGATGTGATAGCTCGACTGGAAGAATCCGGCCTTCTCCAGCAGGCCCTGGTCTCCGAGTTGCTCGCCGTGGTCGGCGGTGACGACGACGATCGTGTCGTCCCACTGACCGAGCCGGCGCAACGCATCCCACAGGCGACCCAACTGGGCGTCGACCTCGCTGCACATCCCGTAGTACTGGGCCTGGATGCGGGCGACCGCGGCCGGGTCGGTCGGTGCGGCGGCGAACTCGTTTCGGAGCAGCGCCCGATGGAGCCCGTGGGGTGTGGGCCCGATGGGGAGGGGCGCCGGCATGTCGCCCGGGTCGTAGGCCTGCGACCAGTGGCCGGCTGCGGCATACGGGGGATGAGGGCGGAGATACGAGGCGTGCGCGAACCAGGGTTCGCTCCGGTCCTCGATCCAGCGCACGAGTTCGTCGGTCAGGAACGCCGACTGCGACAGTTCGGCCGGGCGGTCGGGTTCGGTGGCGAGAGCGGCATCGGCATGGGGGAACCGGTGGCCCCGTTCGGCCAACCAGTCCATCCACGGCGCGGCATGCCCCGGCAGGTCGAGGACCACGTCGAACCCGGGGAGGATGCCCTCGTAATCCGACAGGCGGGGATCGTCGGGGTCGGTCACGGTGCGGGGATCGACGCCCTGATCGGTGTAACCGAACAATGCCGGGGCATAGCCGGCGCGTCGGGCGGCCCGGGCGATGTTGTCGAACCGGTGGTCGAGCGGAGTCCCGTTTCCGAGGACCCGGTTCGTCATCTGATACGTGCCGGTGTAGAGCGCGGCCCGGCCCGGCGCGGCACGGTGCGGCCTGGGCGTGGTGGTTGGCCAGGCGGACCCCCTCGGCGGCGAGCGCGTCGAGGTTCGGTGTTCGCACCACCGGGTGCCCGGCGCACGAGAGGGCATCGCCTCGGAACTGGTCGAGGGTGACGAACAAGACGTTCGGTCGCCGGGGCTCGGACCGGGCGAGGCTCGAGGATTCCTGCATCGGGCCAACGTAGCGTCGGGGCGTCCGCGCCGGAACTCGACGACGGGGCGGGCAGCACCGATCGCGTTCGACGCTCAGTGATCGCCGGTCGGAGTCCAGCGGAACAGGCGGGCGCCGGCAATGGCACCACCGACGGCCCACAGTGCCAGAACCGCGAGGTGGCCCCACTCGAATCCGGAGCCCGTGACGTTCGGGTTGAAGGCCGTGGTCATGGCGATGTTGAAGTGTCGGACCGGGAACAGGTTCGCGACGATGTCGATGGCTCGGGGCATCTCGGCGCCGGCGAAGAAGTTGCCCGACAGGAAGAACAGCGTGAGCGTGATGGCCACGGCCATGGGCGACGCGGCGGCACCCTTGCGGACGAGTCGGGTGAAGGGGAAGGCGGCGCTGGCGCAGGCCAGGGATCCGAGGACGACGGTCAGCGAGGCGGCGAGGGTGCGCTGGTCGGGGAACGGCACATCGTACACCGTGATCCCGAGCAGGGCGACGCCGACCGCCAGGAGCAGTGATGCGGCCAGCGCGTTGACGACATGGCCGAGCAGGAAGGTCGACGTGGGAACCGGAGCGCTGCGCAGCCGCTTCAGCACGCCATTCTCGCGGTCCTGTACCAGGTTGACGGTGAGGTTCTGGAAGGCAGCCGAGACGACGCCGATGACGATCACCGACGCCGTCATGTATGTGGCGACGTCCATCTCGCCCGGTTGGCCCGGTATCTGCGCGGTTTCGTCGCCGAAGATCGTGGCGAAGATGAACAGGTACAGCAGCGGCAGGCCGGCGGTGAAGAACAGGTTCTGCGGGTCGCGGACCAGGATCTTGCGGGCATAGCCGGCTTCGCGGCGAACGAGGGCGATCGAGGTCATGAGGACTCCTCCGCGAGCTCGAGGTACACGTCTTCCAACGACGGTCGACGCACTTCGAGACCCTTCAGGTCTCGATCGACGGCGCGCGCCCAGTCGACCAGTTCCCCGACGGTGATGGTCGGCTCGGGCGAGGTGACGACCAGGTAGGCGTCGTCGTGGCGGATCTCGCCCACCGACAGGATCGACGGGTCGAAGTCGGCCGGTGCGACGAAGCGGATCTCGGCCGGTGCCGTTTCGCGACCACCGATTTCCACCGGAGTGCCCTCGGCCGCGATCCGGCCACCGACGAGGATCGCGATCCGGTCGGCGAGGGCCTCGGCCTCCTCCATGTAGTGCGTGGTCAACAGCACCGTCTTGCCCAGCTCACGCAGATTGTCGATCATCGACCAGGCGGCTCGACGGGCGGCAGGATCGAAGCCGGTTGTCGGTTCGTCGAGGAAGACCAGTTCGGGGTCGCCGACGAGCGCGAGGGCGACGTCGAGTCTGCGCTGCTGGCCGCCCGAGAGCCGTCCGGCACGCTCATTGCTTTTCTCTTCCAGCCCGACGAGCTCGATGGTGTCGACGACGTCACGGGGATGCGGGTAGTACCCGGCGTAGCGGTCGACCAGCTCGAACACGGTCAGCTCGGCCGGCATCTGAGACGTCTGCAGAACCAGGCCGATGCGCGACCGCCAGGCCAACGTCGCCTGTTCCGGGTCGACGCCGAGGACCGTCACCGATCCCTCGTCGCGGTTGCGGTAGCCCTCGAGCATCTCGAGAGTGGTGGTCTTGCCGGCGCCGTTCGGGCCCAGCAGCGCAAAGATCTCGCCGGGGAACACGTCGAGGTCGATCCCGGCGACCGCGGCGTGATCGCCGTACCGTTTGACGAGGCCGCGAACTTCGATGACCGGGGCGCCTGGCTCCGGTTGCGCCGGTGACGGCGCTCCCCGTAGATCGATCGACGGGCCGTTCGCGGCACCCCGCGTCACAGCGGCACTGCGATTGGGTCGAGTGCGAGACGATCGGATCATGGAACCATTCACTCCCCGGCCGGTTGGTTTCCCCCAGGGCACAAGGTCACCGGAAACAAGGTCACCGGAAACAGGAGCGGGGATGTGGATCTCGGCGCTGTGGTACGTTCGGCGCGAGAAGCCGCACTGCTCGGGCGGGGGGTCTGAGAACAGGTTCCGATCGACTGGTCTCGAGACTCATGGGCCAGGGTCGGCGGTACGCCGGGCCCAGGCGTCGTCGCCACGCGTGGAACCCGGCGCACTGCGAGCGGGAAACCGGGTAGCGGGTCGGTTGCTCGGGGGTGATGCCCGGCCGAACAGGGTCGAATCGGCCATGGGGTCGACCTCGGCCGATGATGTTCGGACGGTCGGCACCGACCGCCATTTCGTCGGTGCTCCCCAGATCCAACGACTTCTCCACATGGTCGAGCCCCAGAAGGCAGGCCCAACCGAGAGAGGAAACGCTGCCCGGGCCGAACTCGCCGACCCAATCGAGTTCCGCCCCGGGCCCATCAGCTCGCTTCTCGAGGGAGAAGTGCTTCACCTCATCGCCCACTCCGACCCAGACGGGTTCGGGGGGTTGGCAGCCGGGGCCCTCGCCGGCTACCTCATCGAACGCGGGCTGCCTGAGCATGTGGCGGCGATCCAACTCCACGGATGCGAGAGCAGCTCCTTCGCTGCAGACCTGCGAGTCGCACTGATGCGACGGCAAGGGGAGTGGTCGCTTCGAGGCGACCTTCGGGTACAGGGCATTCCCGGCTTCAGCTTCATCTCCGACGAGGGGATCAACTACTCCCTCGGCGCAGACAAGGGAGACCATCGGGTTGTGGATGCGGCCAACTACGACCCGATGAGCCACAAACGGGAGCGGCCCAGTCTCCGCCAGGATCAGTCCGGCGAGAACGTCCGGGCCTGGATGCAGGAGTTCCCGGATTCCCTCCTGAAGATCGAGACCATGACGTCCGCCGATGAGGTCATCCGATCCCTCCTCCCCGCAGCGGAGGAGGTCCTGGGGAAACGCCTCGACACATTGGATCGCGCCTGGATCGAGTACGAGGGAATCTTCGATTTTCCGCGGTCCGCAGTACGTCGAAGTCGCGATGAGCATCAGGGGACTGTTGCGGCGAGCCGAAGGCTTCGGCTCCGAGCGCATCGGCCACTTGCGTGACCTGCTGGGAATGGCCGAGTACGAGGTTGGCGAGATCGAACGACGCAACCGCGAGCTCGCGTCGACGGAGACCGGCGGACTCGGTGACTCGCGTGGCGATCTTCGGGTTTCCGACGAACAGGCGGGTGGGATGGATCCGACCGAAGAAGTCGATCCGGAGGACCCCTTCGCCGAGGGCTGGAACTGACTCGACATTCGACCCTCGGATGTTCGTGAACGGTGCCAAAGGGCACAGAGCTTGCCCTTTGGGGCAGCACCTGCACAGAACCCGCCGGCGCCGTGGTAAGCCAGCATCATGCGCGTTCTCGAATCCGATCGAACCGTGGGGCAGACGTCATCGGTCTCCAAAGGTGCCTCGCGAGGAACCGGTCTGGTCGGACTGTCGAATCGGTTGGTGACCGAGCTGATCGGGCAACGCGAGGACCGACCGGGCTCGATCCCCGGCAGAGCAGCGGGAACTGGCCTGCCGATTCTGAGAACGCTGACGATCCGTTCGAAGATGGTCGAGACCCCACCGGGCGCCGACCTCTCGATTCGAGATCTGCTCGACCAGCTCAGGATTGCGCTGGGTTCCTACGAGTCCGTTGACGCCGGCCAGCCCGAGGAACTCTGGGCGTTGAGCAAGGTCGTCACCGCCGCCAGGGGTTTCAACCATTCGTGGGACAGGGACCTCGGTGAAGACGAAGAGCCCGATCCGGCATTGGTCCGAATCCTCGAGACCGTGACGACACCCCTGATCGAGGCGGGGAAGCGCGAGATGCGAACGGTTGCCCTCGACCTGCTGGCACGTGCGGGTGAGGGGATTCGGGAGCGGTACGAAGAACTCGACGGACACGCCAAATCAGCCGGCCTGTTTCCCGCCGCCGACGCCCTTGGCGACGCCATGGCCCAGATCGAGACCCCACTCCTCCAACCGGCGAGCGGCGAGGGCTTCGGCTACCGGCACGTCAACGGCCCGTTGTTCGACGGCGAACCGAGCCCTGACGATGTCACGCAAGGAGCCGTGGGCGATTGCTGGATGCTCGGCCCACTCGCGGCTGCAGCGTCCACTCCACGGGGTCGGGAGTCCATTCGTCAGGTGGTGACCGGCGCCGCTCCGCGGTTCACCGTTCGATTCTTCGAACGGGACGGCTCCGACTTCGTGTTGGGTCCGCCCATCTCGGTCGTCAGCTCGTTCCCCGTCACACAGGCCGGCACGTTCGCGTACGGCCTGGCGACTCGTCGTCACGATCGCGCAACGCCGCTCTGGCCCGTCGTCATCGAAAAGGCATGGGCCCAGCGGGAGGGGGGCTACTCGAGGCTCGAGGGTGGTCGGGAGAAGGCGGGAGTCGCCTTCGAGGCGATCATGGGAGCGAGTGGGTCCGAAGGTCTCGGTGGATCACTCCGAGACCTGGCAGCAGCCAAGAAGGAAATTCTCGCCAGACTCGGTGCCGGCCACCCGGTGGCGCTCGCCACCGCAAACCACTGGGTCACCGTTCTCTCGGCGACCAGCGACAAGGTCACCTTGCGTGATCAGTCGCTCCTGAAGAAGTCGGGCGGCGCTCTGACCTTCGACGTGACTTGGGAACAGGTTGCCGGCGCGTTCAGGGTCGCCAATGCCCGGGATTACCGGTTCGAGTCGTATGCCACCCTCACCGAGAGGCTGCCGGCTCCTGCAACATCGGTCGTCGACTCCGGCGAGTGGGGTGACGACGTTTCGTCCTGGGTCGACGATGACGAGGATCCGTTTGCGTCGCCCGTTCCAGCGAGGAAGTCGCCGTCCGCGTCGGGTCGTGATTGGGGCGACGACTCTTCGTTCTCGTTCGACGATGACGAGGATCCGTTTGCGTCGCCGCCGACACCGCGCCGTGGGAAGACCGAGCCCGGCGACGATGACCTGCCTGACTCGGATATTCCGGACTTCGACGACTGGGATATTCCGGAGTTCGAATTCGATTGAGCGCGGGATTCACTCGAGTTCCCCCAACATGTGCTCCTCGAGCAGCCAGGTCTTCGCGCCGTACTTCCCCCGTTCCTGTTTGTCTCGGCGTCGCATCTCCTTGGCGTAGCGGTCTCGGAATTTTGCTCCGGTCGCCTCGACATCTCGGGCAAGATCGTCCCGCTCCTCCTCGGTCAGATCGCCTCGATCCTCGATCTCCTGGAGCATCGTGCAACCGTGGTCGCAGTCACGCTGGTGGTTCGGGTGTCGTTCGAGCGCTCGGTGTCGTCATGTTCCCTTCGGCAGCGGTCGGTTGGTCAGGCCCAGGATCTCGTCTCGGTCCCCGATCGACGCCTCGGCCGCGTGCTGGCCGTAGTAGCTCTGGTCGTCGCGGTACCGGGCCCTTCCGTACATCCGGTAGAACCAGGTGGTGCTGGCGATGGCGACCGCTCGATCCGACGACGTCGCAACGGACTCCATGGTCACGTAGTCGTCGCCGGATCGGGCCACGACCGGGGCGAAATGCATCGGGAAGCCCGTTGCCGACGTGGCGCCGCGGTCGCGGTTCGCCTGCTTTTTCGTATCCGACTGGGCCCGGATGGCCTCGATCCCCTCGCCGACCTCGGGCCGTGCGAACTGGTTGATGCCGAACTGCTGCGCGTAACGCCGCCTCTTCGATTCCGGCAGCTGGTTGTAGACCGCCTGCGCCTCTTCGCGGTCCAACTCGGCGTTGGGGTCGAGCCGTTGCTCCCGGCGCACGATTCGCTTGATGATCTCGTTCTTGGCGTCGTTGTCGAGCTTCCCGGTCACGGTGTCCATGCGTTCGCCGTTGCCGAGATCGATCCATGCATTGTTCGGCGCCTGCGCATGTCCAACGCCCATCACATCGAAGCCGTGGGCCGAGCAGGCCTCGAGAGTGGTCAATCCCGCGCCCGATCCCTGCAGCCCGCCGAAGAACCTGGATCTCTCCGGGACCGCCTCGCACAGCTCCGTGCGCCGACCGAGCAGCCCGGGTGCCCGTCCTTCCAGGGTCCTGGTTCCTGCTCGGAATGTGAGCGGTGACCCGATCGCTGCCAGTCGGGCGTTGGTGTCGGCGAGGACCTCGGCCGCCAGGAACAGGTCTTTGCCGCCTTCGAAGACGGCGCTGTCGGCAACCGCCATGCGGCCGTCGTCGGACACACGGAGATCGGTGTTCAGCCCCGACCAGGCTCCGGGCCGCTGTTTGCGCAGCGGGACACGGACGAATCAATCAACCGTCGCCGTGCGAGGTCCGGGTGAGAGGAGGTCACCGAGGGCACGGTTTCCGGGCTGTGGTCGGCTCTTCTCGTCGGCCTTTGACGACCCATCCGAGCGCACGCGCACGACCGATGACCCCGGCCTGCGACCTCCCGTCGAGGTCGCGCGACGAGCCTGGTCGTGTGTCATACCGAGACCGTAGGTGATGGCGCGGTGGTGTCAAGCGGGACGCGCCGAGCACTGGCGAGGACTTCTTCCCGAATCCGCCTCTGTCTGGACCGCCTGGCTCCGCGCTACTGGCAGCGATAGCCAGAATCGGTGATGGTCACGGTGGAGCCGACCGCGAGTTGCCCGCCGGATGGACTCTGGCTCGCCACGTAGACGGGCGCGAAGCCGTTTGAGCAACCGATTCGCGGCACCGGGCTCAGGCCGGTGACGACGAAGCCCAGTCCTTGGAGCTGCTGGATTCCCGCACCCAGCTCGAGCCCGACGACGTTCGGCACGGCCACCATCGTCGGTGGCGGCGCAGTCGTGGTCGTTGTCGGGCAGGTCCAGGTGATGCTCACCGCGACGACGTCCTTGCGGGGCAGCATGGTTCCTGCCGGTGGGTTCGTGCTGGTGATGACACCACCGGTACAGCTGGCTGACGGTGGCGCGGTCGACCGTTGCCGAGCTCAGATCTGCGGCATTGATGCTGGCCATCCCCGCGCCGACCTCGAGTCCCACCACGTCGGGAACCGCAACGGTCGGCGAGGGCAAGGTCACGGTACGCGTGCCGCTGTCGGGCACGACCGTGCAGCCCTCCTTCTGGACCGGCGTGCCGGTCATGGTGAACGTGTAGGTGCCACTCACCTCGGGCAGCCAGCGGACGTAGGCGGCGAAGCTCGTCAGCGTTCCGCTGTTGACGACCGCCCCGGACGAACTGGTGAGCCTCCAGGTGATGGACTCGATCTCGCACTTCCCCGGGATTTCCTGCACCTCGTAGTTCATGAAGAGCGGGCTGCTCACTCCGTCGTGTTCGATGGGCGTGAAGGGACCCTTCAGGATGATCTTGGCGGTTGCGGGTGGGGTGTCGGTGATGGTGGTGGTTTTGGTGGGGGTGGTTCGGGTTTGGCCGTTGGTGGTGGTGATTTGGAGGGTGAGGGTGAGTTTGTTGTTGGCGGTGGTGGCTTGGGTGGGGGTGATGGTGAGGTTTTGGGTGCGGCCGGTGAGGGTGCCGTGGATGTTGGAGGTCCAGGTCCAGGTTTTGATGTCGGTGAGGGGGATGTCGACGTTGCCGGTGATGCGGATGTCGATGGGTTGGTTGTTGAGTGTGATGGTGGTGGGGGAGTCGATGGTGGGGTTGGGTTCGGCGAGGACGTTGATGGTGGTGGTGGCGGTGGTGGTTTGGTTGTTTTTGTCGGCGGCGGTGAGGTTGATGCGGTGGGTGCCGGGGGTTTGCCAGGTGTAGGTGATGGTTTCCCCGGTGCGGGTTTGTTCGTTGGGGGTGTCGGGGTCGAGGGTCCAGGTGTAGGTGGTGGGGGCGCCTTGGGTGACTTGGGCCCGGATGAGGACCGAGTTCCCGGCGGCGACTTCTTTGGCGGCACCGATGGTGACTTTGGGTGGTTCACCGGTGTCGGGTTTGACGGTGATGGTGCGGGTGTCGGTGTCGCGGCTGGTGCCGTTGGTGATGGTGAGGGTGACGGTGTGTTGGCCTTCGGTGTTGAACACCACGGTGGGGTTTTCGTTGGTTTGAGGTGGCGGGGGTTCCGTCTTGGAAGGTCCAGGCCCAGGTGGTGGGGTTGCCTTCGGATTTGTTGGTGAAGGTGACGGGGTTCCCGGCGACGGGTTTCGCGTTGGAGATGGTGAACCGGGCGACGAGTTCGAGTTCGGTTTCGTTGTTGACGACGGTGATGGTGTTGCAGCTGGTGGTTTGGGTGCCGGTGTCGGTGGTGATGGTGGCGGTGCCGGTGATGGTGCCGGTGGTGGTGAACGTGGTTTCGATCGGGTTGCCTTGGCCGGTGGTGCCGTTACTGAATTCCCAGGCGACGGTTTGCACGGCGGTGGGTCCGAGGACTTCGAAGGTGACGGGTGTGCCGGCGACGGCCTGGGTTTGTTGGGTGCTGCAGGACCATTCGTCGAGTGGTTGGTCGATTTCGTCGGGTGGTTCGTCGGGGGGGTCGGGGGTGGTTTGGGTGCCTTGGACCGCGATGCCGGTGGTGCCGTCGGTGTATTTGGGTTGGGAGATGACGCCTTGGATCTCGACTCGTCCGGCGGCGGGGGAGTCGGGGTCGTTGTAGAACACCAGTCCGCCCGCGGTTTGGAGTTCGAACGGGCCGGGGGTGTCGAGCGGGTCGGTGGTGGCGACCAGGGCGCCGGTGTCGGCCCGGACGATGAGGACCCGACGCGTGGCCAGGTCGGGGATGAACACGTCACCGCCGGTCTCGACCGCGGTCCCGTATTCGCTGTTCTGGTCGCCGATGGTGCCGGTGTCACGGCACGAACCCGTTCCGGGGTCGAACAGGGTGACGGTGCCCGAACCGTTGTTGGCGATCGGTAGGACGGTTGCGTCGGCCCCGGCCCGGCCAACGACCGAGGTGGCGGTCAGTCCGGGACAGTTCGACCAGTCACCGACACCGCCGGTGCCGGCCCCGGCGATCCGGCCGCGCTGATGATCCAACAACACCAGGTCCCCGCCGACACGGCGAACCGTCAACCGGTCACCGGGATCACTCCCGACCGGGACCACAGCCGGGTCGGTCTCACCGCGACCGACCCGGTACGCGACCCCGTCGGTGTCGTTGGTCAACCACAGGGAACCGTCGGTATCGACCGCGGCCGAACCGGCCGGACCGGGCAGAGGAACCGGTTCGTCGAGGGCGGACAGGGTGAACGGGTCAACGGCACGGGCCGCCCCCGGATCGGTGGCATAGGCCCAGACCCCTTCGGGCTCGACCGCCAAACCCACCGGTGACGACTCGCGGTCAGGACCGAAGAACGACACCGGATCGGTCGCTTGTTGCCGTGCCCCATCGATCCGGGACACGCCACCGGTTCGCTCGTTGACCACCAACGCGTCGCTACCGATCTGATGAACCAGCAGACCATCATCGGGTGACCCGATGACCTGTACCGACGTCGGGGTCGATCCCGGTGTCGTGCCATCCAACAACACCACCCCACCCAACGCCGACGCCGCCAGCCACACACTCCCCGAACCCAGATCGAACTGACGGGCCGGCACCGTCTCGGACCGCACGACCCCCACCGTGGCCACCGACGCCACCACCACCGACAACCCGACAACCCCAAACGACTGACCCCGCCCAGACCCCCACAACAACAACCGATCCACCCAACCCACCAAACCAGTCTCCCCCAAAACACACCGCAGGCGCTACCAGGGGGCAGGCGACCTGCGCGACGAGGCGTCAGCGAGCGTGAGGTCGTATGGCCCCGGGACCGGTCACGTCAGCACGCGACCCCATCGACGTAGGCGGCGGTGACCGTGATCGTCGTGTTGACGTCAACCCTGCTACCCGGCGACGGGCTGACCGCGGTGACGACCGGGGGCCCGAGACCGGACGCATCGCAGTTGGTTTCCGACACCGTGTAATTGTCGAAACCTGCGTCGAAGAGCGATCCGACCCCTGAGTCGATCCTGGCGCCGATGATGTTGGGAACCACCGCTTCGCAGTACCAGCCGAGACTCGGCGTCACCGATCCGTGGAGTTCGATCTCGCTTCCGCCCGCCGGGCGGGTGCCGGTGACGGTGGCCGTGCAACTCCCGTAGCCCGGGGCGCTGTTGTCCTGATCCCACTCGAGCCCGGCCGAGTTGACGACCGACCGGGCCTCGTCGGCGGTGAGCCCGACGAGGCCGGTGGGGACGTTGGTCGTCAAGACCACGCTGACATCGGCACTGGCGGGAGCGACCGTGCAGTTCGTTTTCTGGACAGGAGTCCCGGTGACGGCGATCCGATACGTCGTGTAGTCGGTGGATCCCCACCGGATGCCGATGTCGAAGTCTCGGTTGCCCAATGTTCCCTGTTGATGGACCTTGTTCGTGGAGAGGTCGGTGATCGTCCAGTTGACCGAGGCCACTTCGCACACACCCGCCTTCTCGCCCTGGATGGAGAATCCCGTTGTCGTGAGGGGGCTGCTCTCCCAGTAGCGCCGAATCGAGGAGGGTGCATTGAGGACGATGGTGGCTGTTCCGGTGGTGGTTGGGGTGGTGGTGATGGTGGTGGTTTTGGTGGGGGTGGTTCGGGTTTGGCCGTTGGTGGTGGTGATTTGGAGGGTGAGGGTGAGTTTGTTGTTGGCGGTGGTGGCTTGGGTGGGGGTGATGGTGAGGTTTTGGGTGCGGCCGGTGAGGGTGCCGTGGATGTTGGAGGTCCAGGTCCAGGTTTTGATGTCGGTGAGGGGGATGTCGACGTTGCCGGTGATGCGGATGTCGATGGGTTGGTTGTTGAGTGTGATGGTGGTGGGGGAGTCGATGGTGGGGTTGGGTTCGGCGAGGACGTTGATGGTGGTGGTGGCGGTGGTGGTTTGGTTGTTTTTGTCGGCGGCGGTGAGGTTGATGCGGTGGGTGCCGGGGGTTTGCCAGGTGTAGGTGATGGTTTCCCCGGTGCGGGTTTGTTCGTTGGGGGTGTCGGGGTCGAGGGTCCAGGTGTAGGTGGTGGGGGCGCCTTGGGTGACTTGGGCCCGGATGAGGACCGAGTTCCCGGCGGCGACTTCTTTGGCGGCACCGATGGTGACTTTGGGTGGTTCACCGGTGTCGGGTTTGACGGTGATGGTGCGGGTGTCGGTGTCGCGGCTGGTGCCGTTGGTGATGGTGAGGGTGACGGTGTGTTGGCCTTCGGTGTTGAACACCACGGTGGGGTTTTGTTGGTTTGAGGTGGCGGGGGTTCCGTCTTGGAAGGTCCAGGCCCAGGTGGTGGGGTTGCCTTCGGATTTGTTGGTGAAGGTGACGGGGTTCCCGGCGACGGGTTTCGCGTTGGAGATGGTGAACCGGGCGACGAGTTCGAGTTCGGTTTCGTTGTTGACGACGGTGATGGTGTTGCAGCTGGTGGTTTGGGTGCCGGTGTCGGTGGTGATGGTGGCGGTGCCGGTGATGGTGCCGGTGGTGGTGAACGTGGTTTCGATCGGGTTGCCTTGGCCGGTGGTGCCGTTACTGAATTCCCAGGCGACGGTTTGCACGGCGGTGGGTCCGAGGACTTCGAAGGTGACGGGTGTGCCGGCGACGGCCTGGGTTTGTTGGGTGCTGCAGGACCATTCGTCGAGTGGTTGGTCGATTTCGTCGGGTGGTTCGTCGGGGGGGTCGGGGGTGGTTTGGGTGCCTTGGACCGCGATGCCGGTGGTGCCGTCGGTGTATTTGGGTTGGGAGATGACGCCTTGGATCTCGACTCGTCCGGCGGCGGGGGAGTCGGGGTCGTTGTAGAACACCAGTCCGCCCGCGGTTTGGAGTTCGAACGGGCCGGGGGTGTCGAGCGGGTCGGTGGTGGCGACCAGGGCGCCGGTGTCGGCCCGGACGATGAGGACCCGACGCGTGGCCAGGTCGGGGATGAACACGTCACCGCCGGTCTCGACCGCGGTCCCGTATTCGCTGTTCTGGTCGCCGATGGTGCCGGTGTCACGGCACGAACCCGTTCCGGGGTCGAACAGGGTGACGGTGCCCGAACCGTTGTTGGCGATCGGTAGGACGGTTGCGTCGGCCCCGGCCCGGCCAACGACCGAGGTGGCGGTCAGTCCGGGACAGTTCGACCAGTCACCGACACCGCCGGTGCCGGCCCCGGCGATCCGGCCGCGCTCGATGATCCAACAACACCAGGTCCCCGCCGACACGGCGAACCGTCAACCGGTCACCGGGATCACTCCCGACCGGGACCACAGCCGGGTCGGTCTCACCGCGACCGACCCGGTACGCGACCCCGTCGGTGTCGTTGGTCAACCACAGGGAACCGTCGGTATCGACCGCGGCCGAACCGGCCGGACCGGGCAGAGGAACCGGTTCGTCGAGGGCGGACAGGGTGAACGGGTCAACGGCACGGGCCGCCCCCGGATCGGTGGCATAGGCCCAGACCCCTTCGGGCTCGACCGCCAAACCCACCGGTGACGACTCGCGGTCAGGACCGAAGAACGACACCGGATCGGTCGCTTGTTGCCGTGCCCCATCGATCCGGGACACGCCACCGGTTCGCTCGTTGACCACCAACGCGTCGCTACCGATCTGATGAACCAGCAGACCATCATCGGGTGACCCGATGACCTGTACCGACGTCGGGGTCGATCCCGGTGTCGTGCCATCCAACAACACCACCCCACCCAACGCCGACGCCGCCAGCCACACACTCCCCGAACCCAGATCGAACTGACGGGCCGGCACCGTCTCGGACCGCACGACCCCCACCGTGGCCACCGACGCCACCACCACCGACAACCCGACAACCCCAAACGACTGACCCCGCCCAGACCCCCACAACAACAACCGATCCACCCAACCCACCAAACCAGTCTCCCCCAAAACACACAGGCACGCCCAAGTCCGCCCTCGTGGCCGGATCCACCGAGGGTCACGGACCCATCACCTCCTCCGAAGATCACCGACGAGCGTGTCCCCGACCAACCCGAGATGGTCGACCGCCAAGGAGGATGGACCAGGCCGACCGTGGTCGGTGCCAGGGAACCGGTCCCGCTACTCCGAGGCGAAGAGCAGTGGCATCTTGCCCTTCTCGGTCGTCTTGTCGTGCAGGCGACGGACCTCGGTGAGCCGCTTCCGGTATGAGATCGACTTCTCGTCGAGGAGCCGCAGCGCCACGTGGGTCTTGGCGATCTCGGACCGTCTCCGATGGTTGGTCGAGGGTCCGGCCGTTGCGAGTGCCTCTCTGCCGAGGGAGCGCAACCGGTCGACTCGATCGATCGCCTGTTCGAGCGCAGCGACGGCGCGTGGGTCCCCCAATTCTTCGATTGATGCCGGCGTGTACGGGCGTGAGCCGATTGCACGCTGGGTCGGAGCCTGGGCCATGGACCCCAATTCGTGCAGCGACGCCAACGCTGCCTGGGAGTTCGAGACGAACGGAATGCGGCCGGCGGCTCCGACGGCCGCCTTCACCGCGGTGTAGAGGGCCATCTTCTCGGGGCTCCACCGCTTCAGACGACCTTCGATCGCAGTGGAGAACGCGGTCACGACCGGGCCGGCAACCTCTTCGGCAACCACCGAGGTCTCGGCAGTAAGGCCCTCGGCAACGACAGCACCGACCGACCAGACGAGCGAGCCGGTGGCGCTTGCCGCCCCGAAGAGGCTGAGCATCCGCCGACGCGTGTGCGACATCGGCATGAGTTCCTTGACGGTCTGCTGGGTGTTCCGGTCGACGACGTCGGTGATGATCCCCTCGACGTACCGGTCGAGTCCGAGTGCCAGTGCAAGTGTGACCCGCCTGGGATCGCCCGACCTCAGGTCGTCGACAACGCGTGATCGAGCGGTGAGGAGGACTTCACGTGCCAGCCGAGTGATCAGCACCGGTTGCTGGTCGTGGCCCAGGAGAGTGGCGGAAGCGTCGTCCTCGTCGGAGCCGAGATCGCCATCGAAGTCGCCAAGAACCGACGGCTCGTCATCCAAGAAGTCGTCATCATCGAAATCCAAGAAGTCGTCATCATCGAACAAGTCGTTCGATTGGGATTCGTCGCTCACGTCGACGAAGCGCTTGGACTTCTTCCACTCGGCGTAGCTCCCGAGAAACCGGTCGAGACGATCGGATCCGACATCGAACTCGTCGTCGGTGAAGACGTCGAACCCGCCGGGGGCGGAGACGTCGAACCCGTGATCGGTGAGGAGGTCCCCGCTCGGAGGCATCGCCTTCATCTCGTGGTCGAGCCGTTTGGCGAGCTTGGTGAAGTTCGGGAATCGGAGATTCTGTTGGTCGTGGTACTCGAGGTGTGGGCGAAGCTGCTCGTCGGTGAACCTGTCGAGCAGCTTGCGGTCACGGAGGGCCTTGATCGCCTCATCGACGGTGAAGTAGGTACCGTGGTTGCTGTTCTGGCCGGCCTTGGGCCAGCCACGTTCGCCGGTCTTGATCAGTTGCCGCTGAACCTGGGTCGAGTTGACCGCGAGGGCGGTCGAGCGATTGCCGCCACCGGCAGGACCCAACCCGAGCAGGCGATCGCTCCGCTGGTTCGCGCTCGCTCGAGAACTCGACGGTCGCTGGACGACTCGGGACCGCGTGACGAGGATCGCTGCCGAGGGATTCAACTGGACATCGGTCTTCCCGCCCGGGCGCATGGATCGGACCCTATCAGTCCGTCCGATCTCGGATCATCCCTCCAACTCGGTTGGGGCGCCGGTCGTCTGCCGTGCTGTCGCAGGGCTGCAGATTCGTCAACGTCCGAGCCGGGTCGGCCCGATCGACCTCCTGGTTCCTTGGTGTCCGAGGTGGATCCTCGTTGATGGAGAGGGTCGGGCAGTGCAGCTGGCCGAGTCATGAGGGATGATGACTCGGTGATGTCGATCGGCGGCGGTGGTGTGGTTCAGCGGAACGGGGTGATCGGTCTCGCGTCGATCCTTGCTGCGTCGTTCGGCATCGGTGTGCTGAGCGCAGCTCCGGAGCCGGCACGTCGGATCATGATGAGTGACGCCTCGGTCTGGTTGGGGGCCGTCGAGTTGGGTGCCGTCGTCCTGCTCGACGGATCCGACCCCGGATCGGGCCCCGTCGTCGTCGGGAGCGTCGCTTCACCCGGCGACGTTCTGATCGTTCACCAACTCGACGCCGACGCAGTGGTCGTGAATCAGTCGACGGGCGGCGTTTCGGTGTTGTCGGCGGCGACGAGGCAGGCAAGCGACCCGGTGACCTTCTTCGATGTCGAGGGTTCCGACCCCAAGCTCGACGTGGCGATCGACCTGACGAGTGACGGGAGCGCCGGCTGGGCGTTCGAGGTCGACGGAACCGAGGCCGTGCCGATCGAGCCTCGCTCGCTGTCGGCGAATGGGGAACGGATCGAACTGACCCGGACGATCGGTTCGGCCGCTGTCGGGGTCGACGGCGCGCTGTGGTTCGCCGACACGACGGGGGGAATGCTCGTGCGGGTCGCGTCGGATGGGCAGGCAGAGTGGCCCTCGGGTGGGCAGGCGGGTCTGGCAGTGCGTCGGGTGGGCGACGAAGTCGTGTTGGTCGATCCGGCGACGGGGTCGTTCACCGATGTCGACGGCGATGGTCCCGGCGACCCGGTGATCTGCCCCGGATTCGTCAGCCCGGGGGTGATCGGTTCCACCAATTCGGTATCGACGGTCGCCTCGATGGTGTCGGCGGATGGTCGGCTGGCCGTCTTCGACCCGGTGCGCCGGAGCTGCCGCGTCAGCGAGCCCCTCGGTGGGCCGGATTCGGTCATGGGCGTGACGGTGGAGACCGATGGGCTGTTGTTCGTTCCCGATCTCGTTTCGTCGACCGTGGTCGTGGTCGACGCGGCAACGGTCCAGACCGTGGAGACCGCCGAAACGGCGGGAGCCGTCGGAGCATTCGAGCTGGTGGCCCGACCGGGAATCGTCTTCTACAACGATCCGCTGTCGCCGGCTGCCGGTGTGGTGTTCCCGGTCGGGTCTGCGACCAGTCAGCCCAAGTACATCACCGGTGCCGGAATCGACGTGTTGGGAACGGCGCAGGACCCGCCGATCGAACCCGACAGCGCTCCCGAGATCGACGAATGGGCGTGTCGAGCCGACTCGCTGCAACAGGTGGTCGGCCAGGACGTCGTGTTCAACGTGTCCGGCCCCGGTGCCGTCGCGTCGGCACTGTGGCAGGTCGATGGCGAAGAAGTCGGCGCGCTGCCTCTGACCCATCGGTTCGACGACCCGGGTGGCAAGCAGATCTCGGTCGAGATCGAGACCGACCAGGGGACCGTCGCGACGGCGTCCTGCTCGGTCGACATCGTCGAATCGTCGTCAGCGCTCGACCTGATCGCCGACTTCGCCTGGTCCCCGTCGGCCGTGTTCGTCGGCCAGGACGTGAGGTTCTCCGATGTCTCGTCCGGCGGGCCGGCGAGTTGGAGCTGGACGTTCGACCGGGGCAATCCCCCAACGGCAACGGGTCCGAACCCCACCGTTCGATTCGACACCGCCGGTGCTCATGCCGTGACGCTGACGGCGTCCCGGTCGGGTACGACCGACTCGATGCGACGTACGGTCATGGTCAAGGCCGCTCCCAGCGGCCCACCCGAGGTGAAGATCGAGGTGTCGGCCAATCAGGTGTCGGCCAACCAGACCGTTTTCGTCGAAGGTCGACGTGCTCGACGGCGCCCCGGTCGACTACGAGTGGCAGATCGCCACCGAGACGGGCACGATTCGCCGGAGCGGGGATTCCCAATCGATCACCTGGGCGTCCGGTGGGACCTATGCGATCGTGCTCACGGCGACCGATGCGGCTGGTCGCTCCGACACCGACAACGTGTCGATCACGGTGAGGGCGCCGACCGAGCCCAACCCCCGGATCGAGGGCCCCGCCACCATCGAGCCCGATGGCACCGCCACCTTCACGGGCGTCGTGTCGATCCCGGAGGGTGAGATACGCACATGGAGCTGGCAATCGAGCGCCCACGGGACGCGGACTGGCCAGACCATCAGGCTGGACGCCCCCGCGGCCGACTTCACGCTCACCCTCACGGTCACCACGGTCGGCGGCATCAGCCGAACCAGTCGTGTCTACCCGATCACGGTCACCGACAATCCTCAGTACCGAGGTGAGCTCGTGCTCGCCTATGGCGACTCGTCGGTCACGTTCCATCCCGACGGAAAGGGCCAGCGACTCTGGTTCTGGGTGATCGGTGGTACGGCCGGCGACATCCCCTACACGGGCAGCCCCACGACCAGCGGCTGTCAACCATCCCGGACGGTCTGGCAACTCCGGGATGAGGCAACCGGGAGCATCCTCCTGTCCGGGACCTCGACCACCAGGCAGACGAGGATCGATTTCACGCCGACCGCGGCGCACTCTTCGGGCGTGCGCATCACCGCAACGGCAACCGCCGTCGACAGTCGGTGCACCATCGCCGACCTCTCCCAATTGATCCCGTACGTTCAGCCCCCGGCCGGTCTCGTCATCACCGGACCGACCAGCGCCGATGTCGGCGCCAGTTTCACGCTGAGCGTTGGAACGGCGCAGGCCTGCCGACTGGAGAATCTCGAATGGACGGTCTCACCCCCCGGGCCGGGTGCTCCTCCGTACCCACACTTCGCAACGTCGATCACGCTTCGCATGCCTGATCTGTCACAGAGCTACGTGCCGGTCGGGCCGTCGTACGGCTACTCCTTCTCGGTGAAGGCCACCAGCCCGGACTGTGCGATTTCGCCGGCAACGTTCACGGTCACGGCCACCAACGTTCCACCGTCGACATCGACAACGGGTCCTCCGACGACCGCGGCACCGACGACCGCGGCACCGACGACCGCGGCACCGACGACCGCGGCACCGACGACCGCGGCACCGTCGACCGCGGCACCGACGACCGCGGCACCGACCACCGCGCCGACGACGGCGACCTCGGTGCCGGGTTCGCCGACGTCGCCGCCCTGACCCGACCGCCTCAGGGGTTCCTGTTCCTGCCGGCAGGGGTCATCAATCGGCCGAGCTTGCGGTACTCGTGTCGAACCGCGGCATCGAGCAGGCTCATCGTCACCGACGTTCCGCTCTCGGCGGCACTGACTGCGGCGGTCACCGCCGCGCTGCGGATGTTGCCCCCGGTCAGTTCGTACTCCTCGGCGATCACCTCGAGGTCGATGTCGTCGGCGAGCGGCACCGGTGCGAGCTGCTGGTGCCAGAGCCGGAGCCGTAGCGCAGCGTCCGGCTCGGCGAAGTCGACGACGGTCGACAGGCGGCGCAGGAACGCCTCGTCCAGATTGCCTCGGAGGTTCGAGGCGAGAATCGCCAGGCCATCGAACTGCTCCATGCGCTGCAGCAGATAGCTGACCTCGAGATTGGCATAGCGATCGCGGGCGTCGCTGACCTCGGATCGTTTCCCGAACAGCGCGTCGGCCTCGTCGAAGAACAGGATCGCACTGACGCCCTCGGCTTCGGAGAAGACCCGCTCCAGGTTCTTCTCGGTCTCACCGATGTATTTGTCGACCACCGTCGAGAGATCGATGACGTAGAGGTCGAGTCCGAGGTCGGTGCCGATCACCTCGGCGGCGAGCGTCTTGCCGGTACCGGAGCCACCGGTGAACAGCGCGGTGACCCCTTCGCCACGTCCCCCGCCCCGACGGAGTCCCCAACTGTCGAACACCAACGACCGGTGGCGGACCCGGGAGGTCAGTTCTCGCAGTCCCTGCTCGGCCAGGGGTTTGACGATCAGATCGTCCCAGGAGGCACTCGGCTCCACCCGTCGTGCGAGTCGCTCGAGACCGGGCGAGTTCTGCAGTCGGGCGCCGGTCGAGATCTGGGCCATACCGACGCCGGTTTCCTCGACCGCCGCCTGGACCCGGGCGGCTCGGACGGCTCGGTCGACGGCGCGAGGTCCCAGGCGAAGGGCATCGAGTTCCGCCGGATCGAACGGCACCCCGGCCCCGGTCAGCGAGCTCGACCACGCCGTCCGCCGGGCCTCCAGCGTCGCGGCGTCGAGCGTGAAGACGAACGGCACGGCATCGGCAACCGCAGGATTCCAGGAAGTGGCGCCGACGAAGACGAGAGGCGGCGCCGTTGCCGTGATGGCCCGCACGACCTCGGGGTCGGCGCGATCGATGCCGACGACCACGAGTCCCGCACCCCGGAGTCGGGCTTCCCTGGTGACGCACTCCGGGTCGATCGTACGGCCGGTGCCGAGACGCTCGAGGTCGACGACGATGGCCGACATCCCGGCGGCCCGAAGACCGGCCGCTCCGAGATCGGCCCCCCCGGCGCCGAGCGGATCCTTGATGTGGACGAATCGATCGCCCTCGTTGAGGGCACGGCCCAGCATGGCCGGTTCGTGACCCGGCCACACGATCGGTTCGACGATCAGGTCGATGAGATGTTCGTCGGGTTCGTCGCCACCGAGGAAGAACTGGCACACCCGATCGGGAACGCGGACCGCCCGGGTCAGCACCGGTCGCTCGCCGTCCTCGATCACCACCAGCCGATTCGCAACGAGTGGCGAACCCGGCAGCAGCCTGGCCCGATCGCCCGCCCGCAACGTGGACAGGCCAACGAGTTGCAGCGCCAGTCCGATACTCACCCGTCGCCGACTCAGATCGTCGTGCAGGTAACCGTAGAGGCGCTCGTAGCGTGGGTCGAGGTCCGGTGCGATGGCTGCGATCAGGATCGCCAGGTCGATCTCGTCGATGCCGAAGGCATCGACGACGTGGGCGGTGCGACTCTGAGGACAGGGAGCATCGATGGGGTCGATCGACGGCATCAGCGAGACCGGTCCATCGGACAGCATGGCGTCGACGTGCTCATCGGAGACGTAGAGGCCTCGGTAGGCATCGTCGGGATTCGAGTCGCGGGCCCGGAACTCCGACACTGCTCGAACGACGTTGTGCTCCAATCGGGCCAGACGGAGGGAGACCTCGGGTTCCACCCGGCCCAAGCTAGGAGGTCGGAGCGTCCGCTCGAATGGGCGGCGTTCTAGACGGAAGGGCAGCCGAAGGTTCCCGTTCGGGCAGGTTTGACCACCCTCGGGTCGGGACCGGAGACGGCAATCGACGTCGTCCCCGCGAGCAGACTCGGGTCGTGTTCCACGAGGTCGACGATGCGTTGCGTGCCCTGATCGGGCGGCACCTGGGTGAAGAAACCGGCGTCGAGGTGGCCTTCGATGCACCCAACAGCGATTGGGCGGCACGTCAGAGCGCTCCCACGATCAACGTCTTCCTCTACGACATCAGGGAGGACACCTCACGGCGTGACGCCGTTCCGCAGGACGTTCGCAACGACGACGGTCGCGTCATCGCCCGCCGCCCGCCGCCACGGCGGTTTCGAGTTTCCTACCTGCTCACCGCCTGGACGCAGCGACCCGAGGACGAACACCGGCTCCTGGCCCAGGTCTTGTCCGCCCTGCTGGCATACGGCCAGTTGCCGTCCGACGTCCTGAGCGGTTCGCTGGCCGAGCTCGGTGTCACGATCCCGATCGAGGTGGCCCAGCCGCCGTCACAGGACCGGTCGCTGTCCGACATCTGGTCCGCTCTCGGCGGCGAGCTCAAGCCGTCGATCGACCTGCAGCTGATCGCGCCCGTCGATCCCGGGCGGTCCTTCCCCATCGGGCCCCCGGTCGTCGAGGAACCCAGGATTCGGGTGGGCAACATCGGTGCCGATGCGCCGGCCGAGGTCTACCGGGCGTCGAGGAAGGATGCCCCCATGCGGGCCGCTCGCTCCGATGGAGACCACCCCGGTTCCGAGAACGTGCAGGCCGGCACCGACGACGACCCTGGTCGGACCCTGTCGATCCGGATCAGGGAATCGTCTATCGTCGACGACGTCGACCGAGCGAGGGAATGAACACATGGAACCCGAGCGAACAGGACCCGAGCGAACAGGACCCGAGCGAACAGAGCAGCAGCACCGAGCGCTGGTGCACCGGTCGACTCCGCCGGTCGCGGCGTCCGGTCCGGCATCCGTCGGACTCGGCAACCGTTCGCTGGCGGCTCTGGTGGATCGTGTTACCGGGGTCGGTCGTGTTGCGGGGGTCGATCGTGTCGCGGGGTTCTCGCAGGGCGCTGGCCCGCTCGATCCCGACATCGCCACCGAGATCGACTCGGCGCGTACCGGGGGTATGCCCCTGCCCGATCCGACGCGGGTCGACATGGAACATCATCTGGGCGTCGACCTCTCGGCGGTCCGGGTCCATGCCGACGCGCGCGCCGATCGGCTGAGCCGGTCGGTTCAGGCCGAGGCGTTCACCACCGGCACCGACATCTTCTTCAGCCAGGGCGCCTACCGCCCCTCGACGACCGACGGACGCCGAATGCTCGGCCACGAGCTCACACACGTCGTGCAACAAACCACCGGGGCCGTCGGTGGCGAGAGCCGGGTGAGTCACCCGGGCGACCCCCACGAGATCGAAGCGGCCCGAGTCGGCGACGCCATCGCGTCGAGTCCGATGGTCACGCAGCGGATGGTCGACGAAGCGCCGGCCGACGACCCGTCGTTCTGACCGAGATCGACATCCCGGCGCGACGGCACCGCACTCGTTGAGCTTTACGCCGTCCGTTGGAGTGTCTACTGTCCGACCAGCACAAAGGGGGCCCGAATGTCAGCTGCTTCTACGCCGCAGGAGGCGGAATGGTTCGCCGCAGGATTCGAGAGAATCCAGCAGAACGTCGAATCCTTCATTCGCGGGAAGAGCGGTGTCGTTCGTCTGGCTCTCATCTGTCTGACCTCCGAGGGGCATTTGCTGATCGATGACATCCCCGGTGTCGGCAAGACCACGATGGCCAAGGCCATTGCTGCATCGGTGCAGGGATCGGCCAACCGCATCCAGTTCACGCCCGATCTCCTGCCCACCGACGTGACCGGGGTCCAGATCTACAACAGCGGGAACGGAGGCTTCGAGTTCCACGAGGGTCCGGTCTTCGCCAATGTGGTCATCGCCGACGAGATCAACCGAGCCTCGCCGAAGACGCAGTCGTCGCTCCTCGAGGTCATGGAGGAACGACAGGTGACTGTCGACGGCATCACGTTCGAATCGCCGCGTCCCTTCATCGTCATGGCCACTCAGAACCCGGTCGAAATGGATGGCACCTACAACCTCCCCGAGGCCCAGATCGATCGGTTCATGATGCGCACGGGCGTCGGATACCCCGACCACGACTCCGAGGTCGAGGTGCTGATCAGTCGCACCACGGGCCGATCGGTCGGCGACCTGCAGGCCGTGGTCTCGATCGAAGACGTCGCGCACATGATCGAGATCGCCCGTCGATTGACCGTGTCCCGCTCGATGCACGACTACATCGTGTCGCTCACCTCGGCCACACGGAAGCTCGACGACGTTCGTCTCGGCGTGAGTCCCCGAGGCAGTATCGCCCTCGTCCACGCAGCCCAGGCCTATGCCGCATCGCAGGGCCGGCCGATGGTGGTGACCGATGACGTGAAGGCGCTGGCCCCGTACGTGTTGGGTCATCGGATGCTGCTCACCGCGGACGCCGAACTCCAGGGCAAGAGCTCGGCTGTGTTGATCTCCCAGATTCTCGAAGGCGTGCCCGTGCCCCACGAACACGCAGTCCGATGACACACCGGATCGACTGACGTGGCCGCGGTCGTCGAATCCGACAAGAGCCTGGGGGTCGGCGACGCGCCCGATACCCCTGAGTGGGAGGAGATACAGGAACCATCGCCGCTCGAAGTCGTCACGACCGCCGGCTGGGTCACGTTCGGTCTCGGGCTGGGCCTGCTGGTCGTCGGGGTCTTCCTCGACCACCTGGAAACGGCCATCGTGGGGCTTGCCCTCCTCGGCGCGTTCCTGCTCGCAGCCCTGTGGATGTGGGGCCGTCCCCGGCTCGAGGCACACCGGATCATCGAGCCTCCTCGGCTCGTCGACGGCGAGGAGGCGCGGGGTGTGATCACCGTCCGCAATGTCGGGAAGCGACGGAGCCCGGCCGTGATGGCCGACGAGCGCTTCGGCAAGGGCAGGCTGTCGTTGCGGCTCCCCTCGCTCGCCCCCGGCGTGGTCTCGACGACGTCGTACTCACTGCCCCGGCTCGCCCGTGGTCGCTATCAGATCGGGCCGCTGTCGGTTGCCCACACCGATCCGTTGCGGCTCATGCGGGCAGGACGAACCTACCAGCGCGTTGACCTCACTGCTCGTGCATCCTCGTACCTTCACGATTCCTCCCTTGCCGAGCGGGCGGGTTCGCGATCTCGAGGGCTTGGCCAACAAGCGTGTTTTCGGCAGCGGTGTCACGTTCCACACCCTGCGTGAATACGTTCCGGGAGACGATCTCCGTCTCGTGCATTGGCGGTCGACCGCCCGCACGGGCACGTTGATGGTTCGTCACAACGTCATCACCACCGAACCCCAGATGGCGGTGTTCCTCGACTGCTGTCGTTCGGTCTATGCCTCCGATTCGGCCTTCGAGGACGCAGTGAGCATCGCGGCCTCGCTGGTCGAGGCCGGCATCGCCAACCACTTCCCGGTGGAGTTCCATGCGAGCAGCGGCGTCGGTGGCTACGTCGATCCGACGGGGAAGGGCCGCACCCATGTACTCGACTTGTTGGCCGAAGTCGAGGCCTCACCCGACGATCCCGGCATTGCCGAGCTGGCTCGCCTCGTCGATCGGCGCCACGCCGCGGTGTCGCTGGGGGTCGTGACCGGCAATCCCCGGCCCGCCGATGCGGCGGCCGTGAGTCGTTCGGCCGGACGCTTCGGCTCGGCGAGCGTCATCCAGATCGGCGACCAGTGGGACACGCATCCGTTTCGCATCCCCGGTGCCTTCGTGATCCAGGCACCGACGGCGGTGGATTTCGCCGAGCGATGGACGAAACGGTTCGGCACATGACCACGGTCGCCGGCCCCGTCGGAGCCCGCTCTGCGCTCCCGTCCCTGCAGCGTCTGGCTGCGGCTGCGGTGGCCGTCGTTGC
This sequence comes from uncultured Acidimicrobiales bacterium, assembly GCA_963700755.1. Taxonomy (GTDB): domain Bacteria; phylum Actinomycetota; class Acidimicrobiia; order Acidimicrobiales; family SZUA-35; genus JBBQUN01. Next base: position 369,161 of record CAVOYW010000006.1, on the reverse strand, counting down.
GGTCGTGGTGATGAGCTTCTCGTTCGATGCGGTGTTCGTCGACCGGGGGTACATCGAGGTCGTCGTCGTTGCTGCGGTGGCCGGTCTCGTCGTCTCGCTGCTGGCCAAGGTGCTGCGTGTTGCGCCGGTGATGGTACTCCTGGCTCATCTCATGGCGTTCTTCGTGGTCGTCGGTGCCGACCTGTTCTGGGCCGATTCGGTGTTCGGCATCCCCACCCTCGACTCGATTCCGCGGGGTTGCAGACGGCGCAACCGCAGGATTTCGCGATCTTCTCGAGACGCCGACACCGGTGACCGGCCAGGCCGAGCTCCTGGTTCCCATCGCCGCCCTGGCATGGTTCACGGTCGGACTGACCGTCGAGATCGTGCTAAGGGCGGCCCGACCGGTGCTCGCGACCATCGTCCTGGGCGTCGGCGTCATCGGCTCGGTCCTGCTGGCCACGGGTCGAACCGACCGCCCGGTACTCGGTGCCGCAACGGCGTGCCTCGTCCTGGTCTTCATTGCGATCACGGCGTCGATCGGGCCCGACGACGCCGTGACGCTCCTCGAACTCGGCGACGCCCAGGTGCGGCGGGCCGCGTGGCCCGTTTTGGCTGCGGTCGCCGTTGCCGCCGGCGCCACGTTCGCCAGCGCCAACGTGACGTCGGCGCTGCCGTTCACCTCCGAGCCCAACCGCTTCGACGTTCGTGATCACATCCTGCCCCCGGTCGAGCCGCCGACGCAGGATCTCAGCCCGATCGTACGAACCAAGAGCCAACTCAACCAAGACCCGGCCCCGGTGGTGTTCACCGTCGACTTCGACGGTCCCGCTCCCGAGGGCCCGCTGTTGTTCCGTACCGCGGCTCTCGACGTCTACGACGGCGTCCTCTGGACCTCGAATTCTCTGTTCCGGAGGACGGCATCGGTACTGCCCCACGACGATGCCGCGATCGGTGATGTCGTGTCGTATCGCGTCCGTCTCACACCGGACTTCCCCTATGACTACGTTCCGCTCCTCGGTGACCCCTTGTCGACGACCTTGGTCGACGGTGGCTTCGACGAGGCGACCGACACGCTCATCGTTGCGGCGGGGAACAGGTCCGACTTCGAGGCAAGCAGCCGGTTCGTGTCGCCCCTGGACGTTCCCGCCGGTGGGGTCGATGCCTCCGAGGGATCCGCCGTGGAGCCGTTCGTTGCCTTGCCGGCGACGGTTCCCGATGATCTGCGCGAATTCTTCGCCGAAGCGATCGGCGATGCCGATACCGCGGTTGGTCGGCTCCAGGCGCTGCAGAGCCGCCTCACCGACGGATCGTTCGCGTACAACACCACGGCGCCTTCGGGGAGCAGCCTGGCGGCGATCGAGACCTACCTGGGGCTTCGTGAGGCGTCGGACGGTACGTCGGCCTCGGGCTACGCCGAACAAGCCGCCGCTGCTTTGCCCTCGGTGCCCGTTTGGAGGGCATCCCGGCTCGTGTCGCTGTCGGGTACCGCGTCGATCCTGCTCAGGTACAGGGTTCGACCATCGAGGTCACCACGGCCGAGGCCCACGTCTGGGTCGAGACCTCACTCGACGGGCTCGGATGGGTGCCGTTCGATCCCATCATCCGGGGCGAACGAACGCTCGAACCACCACCGCCGCCGGCAGTTCAGTTCACCCCTGATGCCGAAGACCCCGTCGCCGAACCGACCGAGGCGCAGGCGGCAGCGCAGCCCAGGGCCATCGCCGGTGATTCACTCTGGAGGCGGTTGGCCAGTCTGCGTTTCCTCGGACTTGCCGGCCTTGCCCTCGTCGTCGGTGTGCCGATCGCCAAGCTGATCCGACGCCGCCGGCGATTGGGCGGCGCCGATCCGGCCCAACGGGTACTTGGCGCCTGGCTCGAGGTCCGCGATGGTTGTATCGAACAGGGTCTTGCCGTGTCGCCGGCCATGACGGCTGCCGACGTCATCAGATCGGCCCGGGACCACGGACTGCTCGACCCCGACGACAAGGCCGGCGACCAATTGGTCGGCCTCGTCCAGTGGGCGGGCTTCCGTCCCGAGGATCTCACCCCGCAAGACGCATCGCTCGCGCTCGAGTACGAGCGCACGCTGCGCCGGTCACTTGCCGCTGGGCGGTCGATACTGCGCCGCTTCGTCGCGTGGCCAGACCCCAGGCCCCTGCTCGGGGCCGGTGTCCAGCGCCGAGGCCGTTTGGGCTGGAAGCCCGATCACGACCCGTTCGATGCCCAGCCATTCGACCCATTCGCGAACGAACGAGCGGCGATCCCCACCACCGTCGACCTGTCCAGACCCGACAAGCAGGTGGTCGACCTCCGGGAAGAAACGTCTGCCGGTCCGCAACTCGGCGCATGACGCGTCGCGGTCGTTGCAGTGGGTCACTCCATCGTCGACGCCTTGGGTGGTGACAAGTCGGGGCGGGCCAGCCGGTGCTCGATCCGGCGGGCGTGTGACAGCACGATCGCACACTGTTCGAGTGCTTCTTCGAGCGCGGCACGCTGCGTACCGGACTGCTCCTGGGTCATGAGGCGGTCCTGCTTCAGCTGTTCGAGGTTGCGGATCGTCCGCGCATGGAGGAGTTCCATCTGCGATTTCATGTTGCTGCGCAGCTCGAACAGCGCGTTCGCGTGTTGTGTCTCGACGCTCCGGGTCACCTGACGGCTCAACTCGGTGAGATAGGACCCCACGGCCTGCTTCGCCTCACGTCGTCGCACGTCGACCTCGGACGAGTTCGTTCGCTGCAACATCACCGAGGCCATCGCACCGGCGGCGGCCAGGCCGACGAGCGGGGCAAGCGGTCCCAGAAAGGGAACGGCTGCACCCCCGCTCATCATCCCGGTCGACATCGAGGCACGGCCGACCTCGAGCAACCGTCCTCGCGACCCACCGCCGAAATGCGGCTGCTCCATCTCGGCGGAGACGGCGATCGGAGCACCCTGGAAGGCTCCGAGATCGATGTCGAGTTCGTCTCGATCGACGTCCAGGAACGCCGACATCGCCCGGACCACCTGTTCAGCCTGGTCGGCGGTGGCGCGCAGGTAGTCGCCGACGGCGGCACTGGTTGCCCGGTGAACCCGGGTTTCGATGGCCGGCCACGTGGCTGCCGGATCGGTCTCGTCGATGGCAGCAGTGAGCTCACGATTCGCTTCGCGTAGCCGGTCGTCGAGTCCTCGACCGGCTTCGGCCCGGAACCCGCCCAACGCGTGGGTGAACGCATCACCCCACTGTGTCTCCAGTTTGCGAAGCCGTTGTTCGGATGACTGGAGTTCGGCCTCGATCCGTTCTCGCTCCGACGTGCTGTCCAGGGCTGCTCGGCGTCCCCGCAACTGCTTGACGGCGGCGCCGACGTGCGCCTGGACCTGGGTGGTGGCGTCGGTGACCTGGCGTTGGAGCGCGGACGCCAAGACGGTCGTCCCCAGATACCAGGCCAGCATCGGCAAGCCCGACTCCTGATCGATCCGAGCGTCGTCGAGGCGCTGGGCCGCCTGACGTAATGCGGGCGACACGGCCATGACCGATGCGTCGATGCCACCGGTGGCGAGGTGGTTGCGGTCGAGCTCGACGATCCGATGCCAATCGGGGTAGCAGTCGGTCTTCGTCTCGACGACCGTGATCGATACGTCGGCCACGGCCTCGCCAACCTGGAGGAACTCCACTTCCGGGAAGGAGAGCTCCTGGCTGGAGTCGGTGACGAACAGCAGTGCGTCGGCACTGCTGATCAGACCCAGCACGGCGGCCGCGGTCGGCGCCGCGAGACCGCCGCTGATGCCCGGCGTGTCGGTGAGCTCGAGACCGGTAGCCAGCAACGGATGGGGGATCCCCAGCCGGAGGGAATCGACGATGGCGTCGTTCACCGTTGCCCCCGCAACCGTGAGCAGCTCGTCCAGGTGGCCGAGCTCGACGGGGATCGAAGCGAGTGACCCGTCGGCGTCGACCACGACGGCGCTCGCCGACGGGTTCGCGGCCCAGGCGATGGTCACCGGTACGGTGGTGGTGGTCAACACGTCGGCCGGGAGCAGCCGGGTCCCCAACAGGGCGTTGATGACCGAGGACTTCCCGGCTCCGGTCTCGCCGGCCACGACGACGCCGACGGTGGGTCGACCGAGCTGAGCTGCCACATCGGCGAGGCTCTCGGCTGCCGGCTGGTCGCCGAGCTGGGTGAGGATCGTTCTTGCGTTGGCGATCACGTCGCGCGCCGCTCGAGCCTCGCCGGCGGTTCCGTCGGCCAACCGCTGCAACTCCCGGACTCGCACGTCGGGATGGTAGACGACGGCAGGCACGAGGGCGGATCGACGTTGCCCGAATGGGCAGAGTTCGGGTTCGCCCGGGTCGATCGTGGTGCTTGTTGAGTCCTCGTTGAGTGCGGTCGACGATGCTCCTAGGGGTAGCGGGTAGTGCCGGTCGAGTGTGGGGGATCGAATGAACGACGTAACGGTATTCGTGCATGCACCAGACCCGATTTCGCAGTCGGGGGTGGTCGCACAACTCCGAGGTCAACGCGAGATCACGGTCGTCGATGAGCTGGCGACGACCCCGGTCGACGTGGCCATCGTGATCGCCGACGCGATCGGACCGGACGAGCTCCGGTCGATCCGTGCGATCCAACGCAACGGCCACACCAAGGTCGTGCTGCTCGTGGCCTCCGTCGACGAGGCGCATGTGCTCTCGGCCGTGGAGGAGGGAGCCGTCGGCGTGTTGCGGCGCTGCGAGGCGTCGGGCTCGCGATTGGCCGATCTGATCCGTGCGGCACGCGAGGGCGGGGGAAGCCTTCCGGCCGATCTGCTCGGTGGTCTCATGCGGCAGGTCAAGTACGTGCACACCGAGGTGCTCTCTCCACGAGGCCTGAGCTTCAGCCACCTCAATCGTCGGGAACTCGACGTGCTGCGGCTGATCGCGGACGGCTACGACACCCGGGAGATCGCCGATCAGCTCTGCTACTCGGAACGGACGATCAAGAACGTGATCCACGACGTCGTTCGTCGCTTCGGCCTCCGGAATCGTTCCCATGCCGTTGCGTACGCGTTGCGGCAGGGCCTGATCTGAATTGTGGACTGGCGGGCAATGGTGCCGGTCCAGGCAGCTCACGGATCGTCGTGGTGGACGTCGTGATCAGCGTCGATCGGTCCGCCGTGATCGTCGTGGTGATCGCCGCCGTGGGCATGATCGAGGTGATCGTCGAACGAGTGGTCGGCGTTGGCATCGAAATGGCCGGCACCGTCGTCGTGGTGACCGTCGCCCAGATCCTCGATCGCCGGGGCGTCGGCGATTCCGCCATGCCCAGCCGAAGGCATGTCGTCGGCTACGTCGTGTGAATCCTGGGAGTCGATGCCGTCGAGGGTGTCGTGGCCGCCATCGGGCCCGGCGTCGTGTCCTCGGTCGGGAGCCCGGGGCGGGTCCACGTTGCGGTGCTCGGCTCGGTCATCGACGCTGCTGCCGGTGGACCGGCCGCTCGTGGTCGGGGCCGAGCGCTGCAGCCGATCGTCGGCAGACCGATCGAGCCCGGGCAGGATCGGGGCGACCGGACGCAAACCGGTGGCCCGGGACATGAAGTTCGATCCGGCGTCGAGGGGGTCGGTGCGGTGCTGGACCAACTCGGTCGAATCGGTGAAGCCGTCGTGATCGGAATCCGGGTCGAGCGGATCGGTCCCGATCATCGTCTCGTAGGCGTCGAGCAGGCCGTCGCCGTCGCTGTCCTGGCCGAACGGGAGCGGCTCGGTGAAACCGGGCAGCGAGTCGATCGAGCCGAGCTCGGCGATGGATCCTGCATGGGTCCAGCCACGGTCCTCCGCCGAGAAGATCCCGACCCCGTCCTTGGAGCTCCGGGCTTCGATCGTCCTGCCGTCACCGAGGCTGATGGCTACGTGGGCGCTGCCCGGTCGCCCTCCGGCGAGGGGATCGCTCGAGAACCGGAACAGCAATGCTCCGGGCGTGCGCAGTGCCTCCTCGACACTCATGTCCGAGCCCGCTTGTCGGAGGTGGCTGTACTGGATCCAGCTGCCGTCGGGAAAGTCGACCCCGGCGCGGCCGGCGGCCCACTGCACGAGCTCGGAGCAGTCGAACGTGTCGGGGTTGGCGTCGTCGACCTTGGTCTCGTGACCGAAGACGTAGGTGTCTCCGTCCTGGGCCAGGGCGGCCTCCAGGAACGCCTCGATGCCAACTCCCCCCACGTCGGGGCCGGCATCGTGATGAAGCAGGGTGAGGTCGTCGTCCAGATCGGCCGGAGGGGGGCGGAACGGATCGAAGCCGGCCGCCACCTTGGGTGAATGGTAGTTGGCAGGGGGATCCCAGTTGCCGTGGGCGTCGGACTCGCCGAAGGTCGCAGCGGCGCGCTCGGCCTCGTCCCGGAAGTCGAGGTAGCGGGCACCCTTGTCGGCGTGGGTGACGGTCCACCGACCGATGTCACTCCCGCTCTTCGAGACCGTGAACGCCATCTTCGCGTTGTCGAGTGGATTGGTGCTGTCCATGCCTGGGAAGGCATGGTCGGCGAAGTTGATCTGCCAGAGTCCGCGGGAGTCCTCCCCGGTCGAGTTGTGCGCGTCGATCCTGCCACCCGACTCGGCGAGGGCGATGGCGGTCATGGTGACCGCCTGATCCGGCGAGAACCCTGCGTGTCGGGCCACCAGGTAGATCTCCTCGGGGGTCAGTTGCGCCATGCCTCACCTTTCCGGTTGATCTCATGATGAGCGGCTTCGAGCGAGCGGATGGCGGCGTCGACGGCACGGGCCGACTGCCTCGGCACACGACCGAGCGACCGGAGACGTCGGATTCGCTCCAGCGTGGCCTCGGCCAGCGCTCCGGGCGGTGAATCGGTCGGAACACCTGCCCGCGATGCCGGGTCGAGTCCGGTGCTGCCGAGGGCCTGGGTGACCAGTTGGACGATCTCGGTGCCGAGTCCGTCGTGGCGGCCGTCGTGAAGCTCGCGCAGCCAACGGAGTTCGTCGAGCTCGTGGGCGTCGGACAGGATTCGATCGATGCTCTCGAGGTGTCTGCTGCGCGCCGGTTCCGGTAGCTGCCGAACGATCGGGGTCACGGCGCCGAGCGCCCGTGCCGCTTTCAACACGTCGGCTCGAGCGGCGTATCGCTCGAGCAGCCGAGCCCGGAGGGCGCTGATTCCGCTCGCCGCTTCGAGCTCGTTCCGGAGCTCCTCGAGCGTGTCGGCCCGACCGCTGCGAGCCAGGTGGATCGAATAGCGGACGCCGAACATCCCCAGCCGATCGAGGAGGAGGCGACGGTCGGCGACCGGGATCGCGATGCGCGACGAGGTCGAGAGCAGTCGACTCGCTGACAGGAGCAGGCGGTCTCGGCTCGCATCGTCGAGCGCCGCCAGTTCGACGACGGTGCGGTGATCGGTCGGCGTGAGCCGATGGACGGCACAGGCCAATAGGCCGGAGACCGGAATCACGCCGCTGACCAGGGGACGAATCGATCGGTTGGCCGTGAGGTCGGTGGCGGCACGCTGGGCGATGGCCAGCGAGTCTCCTCGGCCGGCCCCGAGCTCGTCGGCTCTGGAGAGTACGCCGATCGCCCGCATCGGGTCCCGCTCGAGAGTGCCGAGTTCGGAGAATGCCTCGAGGAATTCGGCGTCGGTCTCGTGGAGGTGCCGGAGGAGGTAGATGACGACATCGGCCTCCTGGGGGCCGTCGTCGGGGATGAGGAAGTGCACGGCCCGCGCCGACACCTGCTGGGAGAGCGAGGCGTTTCCGGGGGTGTCGATCAGGGTCATGTCGCCCAACTCGTCGGCCGGCAGTTCGACGACGAGATGGTCGCACGATTCCTCGTCCCCGGCCTCGAGTTCGATGCGCGCCCCGTGCTCGTCGGCAACGACGGTCCGCGGCGAACGGCGGTCGTTCGTGACAGCCCAGGCCCGGACCGACGGACCGTGTTCGTAGCGCGTGACCATCATCGTGCACTCGGCGCTGTCGGTTGCCGCGATCGGCTGCCCGAGCAGGGCGTTCAGCAGGGTCGACTTCCCCGCTTTGACCCGCCCGGCGACGGCGACGCGAAGCGGCGTGTCGATCCGGTACCGGGATCTCGCAACGATGTCCCTCGTCGCCTCGGGCGCGTCGGCGAGCACACCGTCGAGCAGGTCTCGAACCTCGGTCACCAGGTTGCCCACGACTCGAAGACTAGACCGGGGCGATCGCGGTGACGAGGTGCCCGACCTCGACGGGTGGTGCTGCCCCGACGGGCAGACAACGGTGCCCCCGGTGACGGGTCATCAGTCATGTTCGCCCGTGGCGCGAGCTGCCACTGTTTCGGGCAGCATCCCGATCAGTGAGGTCTGTGAACATGCCGAATTACCTGTCACCCGGTGTCTACGTCGAGGAGCGTGATGCGGGCGCCCGACCGATCGAAGGAGTCGGCACCGCGGTCGCTGCCTTCGTCGGCGTCACGGCAACGGGACCGTTCAACCAGCCGACGTTGGTCACGAACTGGACCCAGTACATGGCCACGTTCGGGGACTTCCTTCCCGGTGCCTACCTTCCGCTGGCGGTGTACTCGTATTTCAACAACGGAGGCGGCAGCTGCTACGTGAGCCGTGTCGGAGGCGGAGGAGGTGGAGGAGAAGCCTCTCCGACGGCGGCGGCCGAGCTCACCAGTGGTAGCCAGGCCGGCCTGGCCACCTACCGGATCACCGCACTGGCGGCGGGCGCAGCCGGGGATGATCTCACCGTCGAGGTCGTCCCGACCGCCCCCGCCCCCAAGGCCGAGGGTGAAGAGGCAGCGGCCGAGGAGCAGCCGCCCGACAGCTTCTCGTTGGTGGTCAAACAGGGCGGGCGAGAGGCAGAACGGTTCGACGATCTCGTCACCCGCCGGGGCCGCACCAATGTGCAGACCGTCGTCAACGAACGGTCGCAGCTGATCAACGTCGAGGAGATCGGCTCGGCGAGTGTTGCCGACCGGCTCCCGGCCGCCGGCGAGGTCAGCTTGAGCGGGGGAGCGGCTCTCGCCGTCGTCGAGGAAGTGGCCTCCGACGAACTGGTCGGCGATGCCAGCAGCCGAACCGGACTCGGTGGCCTGGAGGCGATCGACGGAATCACGATGGTGGCGGTGCCCGACCTCATGTCCGCCTATCGGGCCGGCCACATCGATCTCGAGGGCGTCCAGATCGTCCAACAGGCGATGATCGATCACTGCGAGAACATGGGAGACCGCATCGCGATCCTCGATCCGCCGCCCGGTCTGAACGCCCAGCAGGTCAAGGACTGGCGGGTCGAGAAGACGGGGTACGACTCGAAATTCGCCGCCCTCTACTGGCCATGGGTGAAGGTCTTCGATCCGGGCACGGGGCGAGCCGAATTCATCCCGCCCAGTGGGGCGATGGCCGGGATCTGGGGTCGGAACGACGACACGCGAGGGGTTCACAAGGCGCCCGCCAATGAGGTCGTACGTGGCGCGATCGATGTCGAGTTGGTCATCACCCGTCGCGAGCACGACCAACTGAACCCCGAAGGGATCAACGTCATCCGCTCCTTCCCGGGGCGCGGTATCCGGGTTTGGGGAGCACGGACCCTGTCGAGCGATCCGGCGTGGCGCTATCTGAACGTCAGGAGGCTGTTCAACTACATGGAGTCCTCCATCCTGGGGGGCACCCAATGGGTGGTGTTCGAGCCGAACGACTTCGATCTCTGGCAACGGATTCGGAGAACCATCAACGGTTTCCTCCTGGGCATGTGGCGTGACGGCGCTCTGTTCGGGGCGACACCCGATCAGGCCTACTACGTCAAGTGCGACAGCGAGACCAACCCTCCGGACGTGATCGATCGGGGACAGGTCATCGTCGAGATCGGTGTCTGCCCGGTCAAGCCCGCCGAATTCGTGATCTTCCGGCTGTCCCAATTCTCCGGCGGTGGCGAGGCAGAGGTCGAGGAATAGAACCTCGACTGATCGGAAGCACACGGGCTCGTTCACAAACGAAAGGAATCGAAGATGGCAGATGCAGAAGTCCTGGCCGGCTACAACTTCAAGATCGAGGTGGGATCGGTCGCGATCGCCGAGTTCAAGGAGGTCAGCGGACTGGAAACCGCGGTCGAGGTCATCACCCACGAGGTGGTCACGGCCGAAGGCCATCACGTGATCAGGAAGCTCCCTGGTCGGCGATTGACCGGTGACATCACCTGCAGGCGCGGCCTGAGCTCCGACAAGCAGTGGTGGGACTGGCTCAAGAAGATCGACACGGCGGCTCCCGACCGAATGGATGGTTCCATCGTCGTCTACGACAACGCCGGGGGTGAGCAGGCTCGGTTCAACTTCATGCAGGCGTGGCCGTCGAAGGTCTCGGTCAGTGGCATGAACTCCGCCTCGAACGAGATCCTGATGGAAGAAGTCGTGTTGACCCACGAAGGCATCGAGATGCCGGGCACGACATGACCATGACCGAGGAACTCGTCACCGAGTACCAGTTCGAGCTTCCTCGGGGCTACGTGGACGGCAGCGGAGAGGTCCATCGCGTCGGGGTGATGCGATTGGCCACGGCTCGCGACGAGATCCTGCCGCTGCGCGATCCACGGGTCCGGGACAACGAGGCCTACCTGTCGGTGATCCTCCTGAGTCGGGTCATCACCAGTCTCGGGTCCATCACCGATGTGAATCCAGGGGTGGTGGAGGGCTTCTTCGCCCCGGATCTGGCCTTCCTCCAGGATCTCTATCGCCGAGTCAACCAGGAGGGCCACACCCATGCGGCGGTGACCTGTCCACAGTGCAGCACCGAGTTCACGGTCGATGTGGCCGGTGGTTCGCCGGGGGGATCTTGACGTACGCGACCGAAGATCTGATGGCCGAGGTCGCGTACCTGGGTGAAAGGCTGCACTGGTCGCTCGATTCGCTGCTCGATCTGGAGCACGGCGATCGTCTGCGATTTCTCGAACTCGTGATCGCCCGGGATCCAGACCACCTCGCGGCCCGGGATCGATCATGATCGGCAGTGTGCTCGATCGTTTCCGACGAGGTCGGCGGCCGGTCGAGACGCCTCGACCGGCTCCGACGACTGCGCCGACACTCGTGGCGTCGTCACCATCGAACGAATCGTCGGCGTGGAGAACCAGTCCGCCGATGCCCGTCACCGGTGCGCGCCACATGGGGACCCAGCAGGGTCTTCGGTTCGTTCGAGGCCTCTCGACCCGTTCGACCCCGGCGATCCTCCGGGCGCCGGCGCACGAGGTGTCGAGCAGTGGACCGATCGGCGTCGCGCGCAGTATCGCCACGCTGGTGCCGCCCGGTAGGGGAGCGAACCTCGTTCGAACGTCGCTTCCGATTCCGTCGGCACCCGGCGACGAGTCGTCGGTGGCGAGTCCACTTCCGGTGGCCGAACGTCGATCGACAGCAATGACCCGGACGGATCCGTCGGTGCCATCGCCCCGGTTCGAGTCCGCCGTCAGAACGGTCCGCGTGATCGTCCCCAGGGCCGGTTCACCAGCGCAGACGGCACAGCCCGTTCTCCCCCGGCCCTTCGCCCGGCCCATGCCTGCCTCCCCCGAGACGATCGGCGCCGATCTGAGGACTCGTTCGAGCGAGCCGCTCGTCGCTGCCCGCTCGATCAAGCGCCCGCCGCTCGCGACCGTCGATCGGGCTCCGGTGGCCCTGGCCGCTCCGGTGGTCGACTCCGAGCGACCGATCGGTGCCGCGCCTCAGGCCTCCCCGCATCTTCCCGTCGCCGGCACGGCCCAGGCATCGGTCGCTGCCGGTCACGATCCGGGTTTCGGTGAATCATCGGTTGCGCGCCGAGCGTCGGAGGGAGCGCCGGTCGCCGGTCGCCGGCCCGACCTGGCGGCGGCCCCCGCCTCGGTCGACGCGATCGCGTCTCACGAGATCGCGTCTGCCGCCCTGCCGTCTCACGGAATCCCGTCTCCGGCAATGACGCGGTCGTTGCCGGCACAGACGCTCTCACGGCTGACACGAGCGGCGAGCCGGGTCCGGTTCGTGTTGCCGACACCCAAGGACGGACCGTCGAGAACGAACAGCGCCGGGGTCGGTCAGACTCCGGTCGCCCGGCGAGATCGGCGGTTGCCCGTCCAGCGACAAGCGAGCCGCACACCGATCGACCGCCCTCGCTTCGTCGACCGTTCATCACTCGCGGGGCCGGCTCACCATTCGACGGCCACCGTCTCCCCGTTCTCGGATTCGGTCGACCGGCTCGAATCGGTAACAGTGCCCGATCCGGCCGACTCCGGACCGACCGTGCCCGAGCCGGCCGCATCCGGATCGACGGTGCCCGAACCAGGCCCGATCGAGCACCGGCTCGATCGCGGGATCGGGTCGGTTGCATCGGATCGGTCCGGTCCTGACTCCGATGTCGGTTGCCGCCGCGGCCCGATCGGTCCAGGAGAAGGCCGCTCGGATCCGAATCGCTCTGCCCAAACCCGTCCTCCCGCGGCCCGGCCAGACCCGATCGGTCGATCGAGCCCGGCCCGCGTCGGAGCGGCGTCGGACGGTGCCCGCGCCCAGCCCGGCGTTCTCGTCGGTACCTCGACGGCTGGCTCGCCGACTGGCGTCACAATCGAAGCCCACATCGGCTCCAACCGAGCCGCTGCGGTCCGCAACCCTGCCGCTCGCCGCACCACCGAGCTCGTTCGCACGGGTTGCACGGCTTGCATCTGCCGACCTCGACGAGAACTCGACATCCCCGTCGGACTCGCCCCGGCCCGCGACGAATGCGGCCGGGTCTCGCGACCGAGGTGCCGGAGCCATTCCCGAGATGCTCCTCGGTCGAGCTGCGGTGCCTGTCGCCCCAACGGTGAATGCAGAATCGACTGCCTTCCCTCGATCGGCAGTCGAGACCCATCGCCGCCTGCCCGATCCGAGCGCCGCCGGCAAGGCGAGACGACAACCGTCGGGGTCGATCGTGGCGTCCGACCGCGAGCCCGGCTCCGGCACTGCCCGCACGGCGATCACACCCGAACGACCGTGGGGACTCGGTCGCGTCATCGACCGACTCCGGTCCCCGAGCCCCCCGTCTCCGGTGATCCCGAGCCCGGCCCCCAACCGCATCGCCGGATGGGAATTGTCGATGGCGGCCCCGTCGTCTGCCTCATCCGAGACCACACGTCTGCGTGAATGGCCGACCGGCGCTGCCCGAGGACGCACGACTTCGGTCGACCGCTCACCGATGTCCGCGCCGGCCGACTCGACACACCGGTCCGACGGGGCAACGACGCCGGCTCCGGCTCCGGTTTCGGCGCGACGACCGCGGGAATTGCCTCCGGTGCCACGGGATCCCCACCCGGTCGTCGCCCCCGGAGCCGCGCCGACGACGAACATCCCCGGCGCCGTCACGCCCCCGATCGCAGGTTCCATTCCCGAACGTGCTGCTCGTCGACTGGGTATCGGTCTCCCCATCCCGGTTTCGCGGGCCGTTCTGGCCGATGGTCCCGCTGTGCGTGCCGGGTCGTCGAGCCCGACGCCGATGAGCGATCGACCGGCTGCCGGCCAGCCACGGCGAGCGATCGATGGCCCTGTGCGACCGGTGGACCGGTCGTCGGCCCCCGTTCCGGACACGGAAGCGAGCAGGCCGTTCCCGACCCCGCAGAGCGCTGCGATCTCGTCGCCCGGCCACCGACGCGACGTTCACGCAACCGCCGCGTCGGGAACCCGAACCGTGGGCGCGACCCGGGTCGACCGCTCGACGCCGGTCGATCGGTCGATGTCCGACGACCCGGGGACCACGGAATGGTCTCGCCCTTCGAGCTCGTCGTCGATGGGTCGGCTGATGCGGCTGGAACTGCTCGATGAGCTGGAGCGGAAGGGAACGTTGTGCGACTTCGGGTGAGCATCGAGGCGAGCTGCGGGTGGTGCGGCGATGGGTGAACCCGGTATCGGCTACCTCTTCCGTGTACGGATCGACGGGGTCGACCTCGGCGAGTTCACGCGGGTCGAGGGCCTGGGTGCTCGCTATGACGTGACCCAGATTCGTGAGGGAGGCGAGAACAGCCACGTCCATCTGCTCCCCGGTCGTATCGAGTACGACAATCTCCGGATCACCCGGCCGGTCGATGACTCGTCGTCGGCACTCGTGGCGTGGTTCGTCGAGTTCCAACAGCAGCTCCGATCGAACGGACACCTGAAGCGTTCGACCGCCTCGGTGACGGCGGTCTCTCCCAGTGGGGCCGAGGTGGCAACCTGGTCACTGGTCGGGGTCTTCCCCCTGAGCTACTCCGGGCCGACTCTGGAAGCCGGTCGCTCGGACATGCTCGTCGAGAGCTTCGATCTGGTTCACAACGGATTCTGGTCCGCCGAGGGCGCAGGCGTCGGTGCCGGCCCCAGCTCGGGAACGGCCCGGCGCGGCAACGGATTGGGAGGGTACTGATGCTGCAGAAGGCGGTCATCTTCGAGATCGGCACACCGAGCCGCAAGGTCGAATTCCAGTTCAATCCGGAGTCGATCCGTTTCTCCAAGAGCGCGTCGTGGGTCGAGAACCGAACCCAGTCGTCCCAGAACGGTCCGGTCCGCCAGTTCGAGGGTGCTCGGCCGATCGACCTGACCCTGTCGATGACCCTCGACGACACCGACGAGGGTGGGAGCAGTGTCGCCAACCGAGTGAATCACCTGGTGGCGTGGACCAATCCCGATCAGCGTGGAAGCACCCGCCAGCCCGAGCCCCCGGAACTGGGGTTCGAGTGGGGGGAGTTCCGACTGGGTGACTCGGCACGGTTCGTGTGTCATCTCGAGTCGGTCGAGGTCGAGTTCACCCTGTTCTCGTCGTCCGGCGTCCCACTGCGGGCCACGGCGACGACCAGGCTGATCGGTACCCGAAGCATCAAGCGCGGGCAGAACCCGACATCGGGAGGGCTGCAGCCGTTGCGCTCGAAGGTCCTGATCCGCGGTGACGACCTGGCGGTACTGGCACACCGCGAGTACGGGAACACCCGCTACTGGCGGGAGATCGCTGATCGAAACGGGATCGACAACCCGTTCCGGCTGCCCTCGGGCCGTGAAGTCGTCCTGCCCGAACCCGCCGAGCCGGGAGTTCGAACGTGGTGACGACCGTGCACGGCACCCTGCCCCTGGTACGCGTCGGCGGGCGTCCGCTCGGCGAGGCATTCGAGGCCGACCTCACCTCGGTGGTCGTCGAACTCAGCCTGAGCGCGACCGGCATGTGCCTTCTCTCGTTCGCCGACCCTGGCCGGAACCTGCTCGGACGGCTGTCGATCGGCTTCGGGGATGCCCTGACCGTCGATGCGACCCCGGTGGAATCGACCGAGAAGACCAGACTCTTCACGGGCAAGGTGTACGGACTCGACGTCGACTACGGCGTCGCCGGAAGCTCCGTGATCGTCCGCGCCTATGACTCCAGCTTCCCTCTTCGTCAGGTCCGTCAGAGTCGGGTCTTCCAGAACGTGACCGATGGCGACGTGCTCCGAGCGCTTGCTCGTTCGGAGGGTGTCGTTGCCGAGGCCGGCGGCGATGCCAATCGCGTCGTTCACGATCATCTGACCATGACGAACGAGACACCATGGGACTTCCTCGTCCGTCGGGCGCTGGCGGCGAACTGCATCCTGCACATGTCCGACGGCAAGTTGACCATGAGCCCCTTCCCCAAGGGCAGTGCGGCGCCACAGCCCGGCGATCACCAGAGCACCGACTGGCGCCAACTCGTGCCCGGGCACAATCTTCGGAATCTTCGTCTGCGTCAATCGGCGGCCCAGCAGTTCAAGTCGGTTGAGGCGCGGGGTTGGGACCCGATACAGAAGCGGGCGCTCGTCGGGAGCGCGTCGACCAGTTCGGTCGGTGCGTCACCGACCACCTCCGCAGTCGAACTCGGTCGCAAGCTCGGTGGCGCGACGCGGGTGACCGCAGCGCCGGCCGAGAACCAACAGGCCGGCTGCGACCTGTTGGCCAAGTCGATGGCAGACCGAGTGGGAAGCACCCATGTCTACGGCGAGGGCGAGGCCATCGGCGATCCCCGTCTCGTGGCCGGGACGGCGGTGTCGATCGGACAGGCCGGTTCGCTCAAGGGCCGTTACGTGTTGAGCACGACGCGACACGTCTTCGGCGAGGGTGGCTACCGCACCGAGTTCACCATCTCCGGTGCTCACGACCGATCGGTGTACGGCCTGTTGGCCCCGAAGCCGACCGAGGAGTTCGCCGGGGTGTATCCCGCGCTGGTGTCGAACAATGATGACCCCGATCGCGCCGGTCGGGTGCGGCTCAGGTTCCCATGGCTCGACGGCGATTTCGAGAGTGGTTGGGCCCGGGTCATGACCGTCGGCGGCGGTCGTCGCACCGGTCTGCAATGGCCACCGGAGATCGAGGACGAGGTCCTGGTCGCGTTCATCGGCGGCGATCCCGCTCACCCCGTGGTGATCGGTGGAATGTACAACGGAAAGGACGAGCCTCCGGAGAAGCAGTCCGTCGACAAGGGCAGCGGTTCGGTCACCACCCGGGTCATGCAGACTCGGCTCGGCCATCGCCTCGTCTTCTCCGACAAGAAGGGCAGCGAGCACATCCTGATCGAGACGGCCGACGGGAAGGTCGGTATCGAGCTCGATCAGTCGGGCAAGCGAGTCGAGGTCACGTCCAGTGGCGCGGTGAAGGTCGTCGCCGAGGGCGACGTGAGTGTCGAGGCCAAGGGCAAGATCGATCTCGATTCCAAACGAGACATCACCGTCAAGGCCGACGGCCGCGGGACGATCAGTGCCACGGCGGGGCTCAAGATCGAAAGCAGCGGCCAGGTCGAAATCAAGGGCGCGCTGATCAAGCTGAATTGAGGTGAGGACGTGTCACAACCCGCAGTCGTCATGAACGATCGGATCATGGGTCAATGCGCGATCCATCTGATCCCCGGACCCCTCGGCGCGCCGATTCCGTCGCCACCGCTGCCGTTCTCGGCGCCGCTCCTGACGGGGTTGGCGACCACGGTGCTGATCGCCGGCAAACCGGCCGCGGTCCAGGGGTCGTCGGGGATGAACACGCCCCCCCATGCCGGTCTCCATCCCAGTGACCCCAACATGGCACCCCCGTCGCAGCAGGGTCGTGTCCTGATGGGGAGTGCGCGGGTCCTCGTCGAGGGCAAGGGGGCTGCGTACACGGGTTGCCAAGTCGCGATGTGCAACATGGTGCCGGGCATGATCCAGGGCACCGCCACCACGGTGATGATCGGGAGCTGACCATGGAGACCCAGGCATTCATCGGACGGGGCTGGAACTTCCCGGTCGGCGCGAACGCTGATCGGCGGCATCGCGACGGTCGGGGGCGTCGAAGAGGTGGAACAGGCCATGTTCCTGATCCTGGCCACGACCCCGGGAGAACGGCCGATGCGGCCCGAGTTCGGTTGCCCGCTCATCGACTACGTGTTCGCGCCCATCGAACCGGCGACGCTCGGTCAGCTCGGCTTCGAGGTCGAACAGGCCCTCGGCCGCTGGGAACCGCGGATCATCGTCGACCAGGTCAACGTCACGCCCGACAGCGAGGCCGGTGTCCTGCTGATTTCCATCGACTACTCGATCCGCGACAACTACGACCGGCGGAATCTGGTCTTCCCCTTCTACGTGATCCCGAATGACGAGGCCCAGCCGTGACGCTCCCGACCCCGCGGCTCGACGATCGTTCGTTCCAGGACCTGGTGGACGACGCCAAGCGATTCATCCAGGAGCGTTGCCCGGAGTGGACCGACCACAACGTCTCGGATCCGGGCATCACGCTCGTCGAGTCGTTCGCGTGGATGACCGATCTGTTGCTGTATCGACTGAATCGGGTCCCCGACCGCGTGTACGTCAAGTTCCTCGAGCTCCTCGGCGTCCAGCTCTACCCACCGACTGCGGCTCGTGTCGATGTCGACTTCCGTCTCGCCGCCCCCGCCGGCGAGAACGTGCTCATTCCGACCTCGACCGAAGTCTCGACCGCTCGAACCCTGACCGATCTGCCCGTGTCCTTCGCGACGATACGACCGGGCGAGATCCTCGCTGCGCACGTCGAGGCCGTCGGATCCGGTCGGGCGAACGGCGAGTGGTCGAACCACACGGCAGGTCTCGGCCTCGGGGGCACCTTCGAGGCATTTTCCGAGCAGCCGGTCGACGGCGACGCCCTGTACCTGGGATTCGACCTGGCCGTCGGTGATCACCTGGTGATCCTCACCTTCGACTGCGAGCGGGGCGCGGGACACGGCATCGTGCCCGATTCGCCGCCGATCGTCTGGGAGGCCTCGGCCGGTGACGCGTGGCTGCGTTGCGACCTGATCGAGGATTCGACGGGCGGGTTCAACCTCCCGGGTTCGGTCGAGATCCGTGTTCCGGCCGGACACTCGGTGACGGGCGTCGGCGGACTCGATCACGCCTGGATCCGGGCTCGACTCGCCAATCGAACCGGCGTGTTGCCCTACCAGGCCTCCCCACGTTTGCGTGACGCGTCCGGTGCGACCATCGGGGTCGTCGTCGAGTGCGTCAACGCGTTGCGGGCCGAACCCGAGGTGTTGGGGGAGTCGACCGGTGTCGCCGGACAGGAATTCCGGCTCGATCACGGACCGGTCATACCGAGCGACGAGGCTTTCGTCGTCACCGTCCATCGACCCGACCTGCGGCGCAACCCGACGGGGCCCGACGCCGGTCGTCCCGACGGTGACGAGGGCGACGACCCGGGGGAGCGTTGGGACCTGCGACCGGACTTCTCCGACAGTTCTGCCGACGACCCGCACGTCACGCTGGACCCAACCGATGGGATCGTCCGGCTTGGGCCGATGGTTCGCCTCCAGGACGGTGCCGTCCGTCAGTACGGAAAGATCCCTCCGAAGGGTTCGGTGCTGTCGGTGCCGGGCTACTGGTACGGCGGCGGCGCCGAAGGCAATGTGGCGATGAACGCCATCTCGGTTCTGCGAACCTCGGTGCCATCCATCGCCACGGTCCGAAACCGAAAGCCGGCACGCGGCGGGGTCAGCGGTGAATCCGTGGCGGAGGCAAAGGTGCGTGGACCCATCCAGGTCCGGACCCGGAACCGGGCGGTCACCGCAGAGGACTTCGAACACCTGGTGCGTGAAGCGGCGCCCGAGATCCGGCGGGTCCGCTGCGTCGCCGACACCGAAGGTGACGACCCAACGGCGGTGCGGGTCCTCATCGTTCCGGGTGGGGCCGGAGCCGACGGCGTGGTCGAATTGGCCGATCTCGAGCCATCGGCCGAGACATGCGATCGGATCCAGTCTCATCTCGACGATCGGCGGCTCGTCGGCACGCGGATCCGTGTCGAGCCACCCCAATACGTCGGGATCCAGATCCGGGCGACCATCCAGGTGGAACCCGACGCCGATGCCCGGCGGGTCGAGGCTGCGGGCGCCGCCGCGCTCAATCGCCACTTCGATCCGCTGATCGGTGGCCCCCGTGGTGCCGGATGGCCGTTCGGCCGTGCCGTTCGGGCGGCCGAAGCGTATGGCGTGCTCCAAGCTGTGCCCGGTCTCGATGTCGTGACCGATCTCGAACTCCTGGCCGTGGATCTGGCCTCCGGCGAGACCGAGGCCACGACCGGCACCGTCGAGCTCTATCCGAACGAGCTCGTCCTCTCGGTCGATCACCAGCTCACTGCGGTCGTCCCATGAGCGGTCGAGGTTCGATCGACGGCCTTGCGCCGCGATACAGCCTTCGTCAGGGACTCCCGGCGGTGTTTCACACCGACCGGTTCATCACCGGCATCGTCGACGGATTCGATCAGGTGCTCGCCCCCGTCCATGCGACGCTCGACGATCTCGACGCGTACCTGGATCCGGCAACCTGCCCACCCGACTTCCTCGTGTGGCTCGGATCCTGGCTCGGCGTCGAGGTCAGCGAGCGATGGCCCGCTCGACGACGAAGGGAACTCGTTGCGCGTGCGGTCGAGGTCTATCGGCTGCAGGGCACGGCTCGCGGTATTCGCGACGCCGTCGAGCTCTACACCGGGTCCCTTCCCGTCGTGACCGACTCGGGGGCCGTCAGCGCCTCGGCCGAGCCGTTGGGCGACATACCGGGTCGCCCGGGAGCCGAGGTCACGGTCACCATTGCGGCATCCGATGGCGATGTGTCGCTCGACGTCGTCGAACGAATCGTCGACGCCGTCAAACCGGCGCACGTTCGAAGCCGGGTCGAATTCGGTCGCTGAAGCGGGGTGGATGCGCTCACGGTCAGGCGACCAGGGCTCGATACCGATCCTCGAGTTCACCGGCCAACAGGTTCGAACCCCGGTCACGGGCACGTCGGATCGCGGACTCCCACAGCCGGTCGTTGAGCGGATCGATCTCGAGTCCCTGCACCAAGAGCTCGACGAGCCCATCGGCGTCGGACGTGGCGATCGCGGGCTCGATCGTGTCGAGAAGCATCTGGCTCAT
Organism: uncultured Acidimicrobiales bacterium; assembly: GCA_963700755.1. Classification (GTDB taxonomy): domain Bacteria; phylum Actinomycetota; class Acidimicrobiia; order Acidimicrobiales; family SZUA-35; genus JBBQUN01. The sequence goes on along the minus strand of CAVOYW010000006.1, from coordinate 348,906 downwards.
GCGGCGAGCCAGACGACGACGGCTGTCGACCGACCAATCGGCCGCGCCGGAACCGGGTATCACCTCGTTCCAGGCCTGGTGAGCGTGGCGCGCCAGCGAAACCACCTCCGTCCAACGGTGCGAACGTGCCTCGGTCTCGACTCGGTCGATCAAGGTCTCGAGCCGCAACAGGTCACTTCCGTCGGGACCCAGGTCGAGCCGGTAGCGCTCTCCGGCCCGCACCAGGATCCGGAATCCTCCCCGTGTGTTCTCGGGCTCGAGACATCGCCGGATCGACGAGATCCCGACCTGCAGGTTCCGGTATCCACGCTCGGGGTCGGTGCCCGGCCAGAAACGCTCCACCAGCTCGTCACGGTGCACCCAGACGTTGGGCTGGAGCGCCAGGGACTGCAACAGCTGCAGATGGATGGGTCGAATCGACCGAAGGTCGATCTGATTGCCGGCGATCTGTACCTCGAACGTGCCGAGGCACCGAACATCGATCGCAGCTCTCGGATCGGGGTCCACCCGCTTCGCGGCATCTCTTGACCAGGAATCCGTGATGTTGCAGAGCTGGGCGCCAAAACCGGACCGTGCCGCCAGTACCTCGGCCGTTCGGAGCGCATTGGCCGTTCTGGCGGCACCAGGGTGTCGCCTGCTCTGGGCGAGGAGACACAGCGCGTGCGCCAGCGGCCCGATCGAGCGACTGCGCCGCTCGAGCTCATCGAGATCGTGTGAGCCGACTTCGTGCGGAGGAGCTTGAGCGACCACGAAGGCGTCACACATGACCGACAGTGCGGCCATGTCGTACGCAGCGAAAGCCGCCCCGGCGAGCCGGAAGTCGTTTCGTCCGTCCAGGCCCTGTCGGAGTGCGCCCAGTCCGGCGATCATGTTCTGCAGCATGGCCCCCAGTTCGTCACCCACGCGCGTGCAGGCCTCGACGAGTGCTCCGTGGTCGTGGCCATCATCGGTGCATGCGGCGACGATGCCGTCGGCCAATCGTTCGACGGCGGGAACGCCGGACTCTCGTGCTGCGATGATCGCTGAGTCGGCTGCCGGGATCGGATTACGGCCGGCGAGCAGGTGACTCAATGCTCGGGCGCCGAGGAGCACCGTGCGCAACGGTCCCCTCAGCGTCGGCTCGAGCTGGTCGATGTGCATGTCGACATTCGAGAGCCTTCCGGTCAGGATCTGGGTCAGTATCCGTCCGGGCTCCGGGGGACCGGAATCCTCGAACGGGATTCGTCCGGCCAGCTGGTGGCGGACTCTCGCCACCCAGCTGCTCGCCGGGCCCGGGGGCGGATCGAGCCAGGCATCGAGGAGCCGTATCTCGGCCGCGAAACTCGCGTCGAGGGGACCAGCGGACAGCTGGCGCGCCTGGCGGAGGCCCGACCTCGCGCCATGGAGGTCGCCGTCGAGGAGGCGTCGGCGTCCGAGAGCCCGACTGGCCCACGGATCGGTCTCCTGCACATGTCGTGGCAGGTTCTCGAACCACTGATCGGGCATGCCGAACGTCGGTTGACCGCGAGCGAGCAGCGCAGACGCCGATCGCCAATCGGCGCACCGAACGTATGCCCGAACGGCTTCATCGGTCCGCCCCGCGGCCACCAGGATCGATGCCGCGCGTCGGTAGAGATCGTTGACCCTCATCTCGCCGATGTCCTCGGCCAGATCGGTGAGCAGATGTGAGCGAACGAGATCGTGGAGCCGGTAGCTGTCATCGGACCCGTCCTCGAAGCCGAAGCCCATTCTCGCCACGCCGGCGAGCAGCGATTTGCTGCTCCGACCGAGGAGCGCGTCGCACTCCGCCGGCCGGAGGCGGTCGAAGATCGCGATTCGGCGCAACGCGTCGCGGTCGGAGGCGTCGATCGATTTCATGACGTGCTCGGTCAGATACGAGCGAATGTTGCGGGACCTCAGTCGGAGTTCCCCGAGCATCGTCAAGCGGTGATCGACGCTCGAGTTTCGGGTGGCGACGTGATAGAGGTGCAAGGCAGCCGCCCATCCGTCGGTCACCGCGGCAAGTGGGTGGAGCTCGTCAGCCGAGAGCTGACGTTGATAGATCTGGCGGTAGAGCTCGGCGACTTCCCAAAGCCGGAAACGGAGATCCTCGGGGCCGATCTCGACTGCAGGATCGGCGGTGCGAAGATTCCAGACGTCGAGCCCGGCCGCGCTGCGAGCCCCTAGAGCCAGGAGCGCCGTTGCCGGAAGGTACTGACCGAACGTACGGAGGTCGACGGTGGCGGGGGAGCCTGCGAGTTCTTGAGCGTCGTCGATGACGACGAGAACCGGTGCGGCGAGTGCGTCGATCGCGGCGACGACCTCGAGGATCGACGACGGGCCCGGAAGCTCGCCGGCCCGGACTGACGCCGAGAGCGAACGGGCCAGTCGCCCGGGAGGGCGATCGGAGCTGTCGGCCGTGAGCCAGACGACGGGCCCGGGCCAGCTCTCGGCCAACTGCACCAGTGCGGTGGTCTTGCCCGAGCCTGCGGGCCCCGTGACGAGGCGGAACCCGCGGCCCTCCCGGGCCATCAGATCGATCACGCGAGGGCGAATCAAGGACGTGAGGCGCGGAGTCGTGACCTTCCGCGTCGGCACCCCCGGCGTCGCCGGTCCGGCGCCGCCGGCGCTCGTCGGGTCGTCTCCCTCGATGGCCCGGGTCGGGTCGTCTCCCCCCATGACTCGGGGATCCTAGGGTATTCTCGCTCAACGTTCCCAGGGAGGAAGTCGGTGCCGGACCAAATCCAGCCAGCCACGGTGAGCAGTGCACCCGAGTGGTCCACGCCGCCGGCCCAGACGCTGCCGGTCGCCGCGATGCTGTACTTCCCGAACGCGACCGGTTCCGGTCCTGCGCAGATCGCGGTCCCGGCCGGAACGCCGGTTCACGCTGTGGGTTCGGGCCGAGTGACCGATGCAGACACCGAACGCGTCGGCGAGGTCGTCATCCGTCTCGAGCTCGGGATGCAGGCTCACTACCGGCGGCTGGCGCCGAGCAGCGTCAAGGTGCGTCGAGGTGATGTCGTCACGTCCGGACAACTCATCGGGGTGGTCGCTCCGGTCGTACGCGGTGGCGCAGGCGACGGAGGCCTCGTGTTCGGTCTGCAGTCCGATGACGACCGCTGGCTCGACCCGATCGCAGGTTTGACCGGGGCCACGGACCCTGCGCAGTTCGGGGTGCCGGCGTTGCGGCGGTCCGAGCCGGATGCGTCGGCGAGCCTCGTGACGTCGGTGTCATCGGCCCGAGCCGAACGAACCCGTCCGGCCCCGGCCGCCGAGAGCCTTCCCGAGCCGGTCATGGCACCGGCGGATGCGAGCACCCGCCTCGCCCGCCGCCCGTTGGCCCCTATCCCGGTGCCGTCGGATCCCGCTGCGATGCCGGCCGTGGCCGCGGTCGAGCATGCTGCCTCCCCGACGGTCGACCCGGTGGTCGAACGATCTCCGGCACCCGCCCCTCCGGCGCCAGCGCCCACCGAACCGTCGGCGAGTCCTGAACCGAGGGAGCAGACCGAGACGGCCCAACCGACACCGCCGAGCCGTCTGGTCAGCCGGCGACCCAGGCCCAGGACCACATGATCGTCTGTCGAGCCTGTAAGTCGCGTCACGACGACGACCCGGCGTTGTGCCCTTCGTGCGGGGCCGACCTGGCGAAGTCGGGTATTCGCGTTGCCACGCGAAACACACCGAACCGGGTGGTTGCACCGGCCGTCGTCGAGCCGCCGAACGAGTCGCCGCCCGCATTGACAGGGCTCACGGCTCCGACCGGGGGGCATCCGACCGGGGGGCATCCGACCGGGGGGCATCCGACCGGGGGGTATCCGACCGGGGGGCAATTGTCGGATCCGACATCGCCGACTTCCCGGCCCCAACCGCCGGCGGATCCTCCGGCCGTGGTGGAGGCCCCTCCGGGCTTCGCCCGGCGGGCCCGAGGTGCGCTCCCCGGCGCCCGGGATGCCGCCGAGCCCGACGTGGAGCCCGAGAACGTCGCTCTCGCGTCGTCACCGGTCGCCGACTCGCCCGGTCCGGCCGAGATCGGGGAGCGAGTACCCCGTGGCATCGCGCCCATCTCGCTCGATGCGCCCCCTGGTGTGGCGTCGAACCGCTGTCCTTCGTGCGGGGAGGGGAACGAGTCGGGCCGTCACTATTGCCGTTCGTGTGGCTCGGCACTCGCTGACCACCAGCGGACGTCGTCCCTCGAAGCCAATGCCGAGTCGGCGATACCGAAAGCCTCACTCTGGCGCCGCTTGACGGGCACGACCGTCGACGGCGGCATCGACAATCGGACCTGGTCCCAGCGCCTCGGCGATTCCGGCGGGCGTGGCGGCATGCGATTCGATCGCGGTCTCACACCCAAGGCCAGAGCCGGCGTCGCCGGTGCCGCCATCGCCGCGGTGTTGGCGGTTGGCGCCGCCGCCGGTCCCTATCGGGACCAGGTCGCGGGCATCTTCGGCGGAGGCGGTGCGGCGGAGTCGCCAGAGTCTGCTCAGCTCCTCGACCCGGCCACCGAGCTCGTTGCATACGAAGCCGACCTGGTCCGCGACGGTGACGACTCGACCGGGGTCGGCTTCCGCTGGACGGGAGAGACGACCGGTCCGGGCTGTGGTGCCGACCCCGTCGATCAAACCATCCAGGTCGGACCACCGAGCGGGATGAAGGTGAAGCGTCTCGAATATTCTTCCGACCCGAACTCCGGGAGACGACGTGGCCGACGACCCGGCGCTCTACCTCCGACCCAGCGAGGTCGAGATCAGGTTCGATGGAACCGACGATTGTCAACTCGCGACGATCGACGGGGATGGCTGGCAGTCCATCGATTTGGAGTTCGACCCGATCGGTGACCTCACCGTTGGTGTCGTGGCTGTCGGTGAGACCTCCGAGAACCAGTATCCCCTGGTGGTGGTGGCCGAGATCCGCGTCGCGGGTTGACCCGTCGTCCGGGATCAACCGAGGACGAGCAGCAAGACGATCACGGCGACGATGACGGCCACGGCAGCCGCCACGAAGAGGCCCTCGTTCGACCGGCGCTCCCCGGTCACCACCGTGACGGGAGCGGCAACCGGTTTCGGTTCGTCGGGCATGGCTCGAAGTCGCAATGGGCTGACGACTCCGGTGAGTGGTACCGACTGCAGATCGAGGTCGTGGCTGCCGCCGAGACCGCTCCGCTCGATGTCGACCGCAACGACGATGTCGGACGCGGTGGGTTGTGGTCGCTCGACCGGCCCGAGTGTGGGCCTCGGTGTCTCGAGGTCACTGACCGCCGCCGCCGTGACGGCCGCGCCGAGACAGACCGAGTACTTCGGCTGTGGTTCGCTGGTGACATCGACACCGAGCTCTTCTCGGAGGCGGCGCGCAATCAAGGGTGTTCGGCTGGTGCCGCCGGTGAGGATGACGGCGGACAGCTGACTCGGGTCGACGTCATTGGCCGAGCACGAACGGGCCACCAGATCGATGGTTCGATCGACGAGCCCGAGGGCCGCGGCTTCGAACTCCTCCCGGGTGATCGTCACCGTCTCGCTGCGGTCCGCCAGCGGGACCTCGATGTCGACGGTCTCGCGATCCGAGAGTTCCTCTCGGCCGCGTGTGACTGCTTGTTCCAACGCCAGCGCCCGCTGATTGGCCTCGGTGCTGCCATCATCGGCCGAGAACCACGCCTGGCCGACTCGATCGGTCACCATCGACCAGAGTCGATCGTCGAAGTCCAGACCTCCGAGGTCCTCGATCCCGTGTGAGGGACCGATCAGTTCGAAGCGGTCGGGTGTCTTGCGCAACAGCGACACGTCGAAGGTGCCGCCACCCAGGTCGTAGACGGCGAACAGCGATCCCGGAGCGACCGGGCGGGTTGCCGCATGGAAGACCGCAGTGGCATCGGGTTCGGGAAGAAGCCCCGCTGCGACGAGGCCGGCGGCTTCGGCGATGTGGCGCAACTCACCCTGCCGATGCAGCCCCCAGTTTGCGGGATGGGTGAGCGTGACGTGATTCGGTGACGATCCCTGCCCGGCGGTGACGATGCCGAGGACTTCCTCGAGCAGAGCCAGCATGAGCTCGGCCGGTGCGATCGATTGGCCGTCGACCAGCAGCGGCTGGGCCCGGCCGATGTCTCGTTTGAAGCCGGTGACGAGACGACCGGGCTCGGCCTCCGCCGCCGCGAGAGCGGCAACGCCGAATCGCCATTGCGAACGGTCGTCTTCGACGAAGACCGCGGTCGGTGTTTCGAGCCGGTCGCCGCGGCCGCCGAGATCGACCGGCGAACCGGCCCCGCCCTCGAACACCGCCGCCGCCGTGAACGTGGTGCCCAGATCGATACCGAGTGCGTAGCTCATTCCGCTGGCTCGGCTTCGGCTTCGGCCGAGTCGAAACGGGTCTCACCGTCGCTGTCGAAGACGACGCAGCGGAGGCCGGCAATCTGGCTTCGATACCGTTCGAACACCGGGACGAGGTCCCCGCAACGCGAAACGGCCTCGTCCTCGGTATCGAGGTCGACCGACAGGATCAGGAGATCTCCGTCCGAGCCTCCGCCGCCGGTCAGGGGCATCGGCGTGATCGTGTCGCCGATCGTGTAGAGCTGCGGCTCGCCGATCGGCCAGCCGGCCTCCGACGCATACGCTCGCCACTGGGTCAGCCTCGTCGTGTCGAGACTGGGATCCGGGCCTTCGAAGTAGATCCAGAAGTTGCCGTACCCGGCCGTTTGGGGACTCTCGGACCCGCCGCCCGCGCTACCATCACCACCGTCCCCCGAGCCGTCGACCGGTTCCTGCATGTCCAACGTGCCGTCGAATGCCACGGCAGTCGACTGGCGCTGGGTGTCGTTCTTGTCGACCGATTTCACGGCGATTTCGTAGCTTCGCCCGCCCTCGAGCGGGAACCTTGCCGGTGGCGCGTCATAGGGGTCGCCGTTCGGCTGACCATCGACCAGGACGAGGTAGGAGAGCTCGCGCCCATTCTGGACTGCGGGCGTCGTCCAGGTGATTTCCGCCCGACCGTCGCCCAGATCCTTGGCCTGGACGTCGACCGGTGACGGCAGCGTGTCGTCGGGGACGATCACCTGGCGGAACTCGGGCGGGATCGGGAACCAGACCGAACCGCGTCCGTCGTCGGCGAGGGATCGGATCTGGAAACAGACCGTCTCGTTCGGGATGACGGGGTTCGTCGGCGTGAACGTGCCCGTCTCCCCGGTCTCGAAGTCCGCGACGTCGCCGATGGAGTCCGGGTTCAGTTTGTTCTCGGCCGTGCACTCGACCTGTCGGACCTGGACCTTCGCCCGCGTCGACGCGCCGCTCTGGCTCCACTTGACGTCAAAGGCGCCGTCTTCGCCTGGATTCACCACGAAGTCCTGCGGTGGCCTCGGGGGAGCCGCCGCTGCCTGCTCCTCCCCTCCGGTCCTCAGCGAGAGAAACCCGACCAACGCCACCACAAGAGCAGCAACTGCGAAGGCGGCTTTCGGGATCAGCGCCAGTTGCTCGTAGGTGACATCACGACGGGCCTCGATCTCACCACCGACCGGAAGGCCCAGGGCTCCGACATCACTCGGCCCCCCGGCCTTGCGACGCCAGATCACGGCGAAGGGATGCGAGGTGGGTTTCCCGGTCAGCTTGGGCGACCGGGATCGCACCTCGAGGAACGCCTCGGCGGAGCCTCCCGGATGCACCTCGACCGATGCCGGGGTGTAGGCGAACCCGAGTGCCTCCTTCGCGTCGTCGACACCGAGGGCGACACGTACGGTTTCGGTCCCGCGATTCTCGAATCGGACTCGGTAGCGACCCCGGCGTCGACCGGTGGCATGGGGCGGCCGCACGTGGACGTCCAGGGCGTGCACGCCGCCGACGACGATCTCGGCCTCCTCGACCGATGGGTCCTGCTCTTCCCGATCGGGTATGACACGAACGGCATAGCGTTGCGCGCCGGCAACCGTTCGAGAATCGAGGGGAGGCTGGAAATACAGGCAGACGTCCTGGTCATCACCCGGAAGCAGGCTGAACTGTGCGGGCACCGCCTGGGTCCATGCTCGTGCCGAGCAACTCTCCACCAACTCGACGGTGTATTGCGCGACCTCGTTGCCGGTGTTGCGGACGCGTAGGTTGGCGGTTGCCGACTGCCCTGGTTCGACCGATACCAGCCGTTCGAGGATTTCGACCCTCGGCCGAGAACGCACACCGACTCCTTCTGTCCTGCTGTCCTGCTGGGCCACGAATGTAGTCCGAATGCTGCGCCCGGACCGCCCGCGCCCGTCAATCGTTCCGCCCGGGGACCGGCGAACGCACCCCTGCGACCAGCAGGTTCACGAAGTGCCGGAGCCCGTGATCCGGCGACTGGATCGCCGGGACGTGCCGACCAGATCCACTGCCGAGCCGAGACAACACCGGCCGGTCAGCCACTCACAAGAAGGAGTCGTCACGTGTTCCCCACTCGAGCTGGCCGTGAAGAGCCTCGATTGCGCGGTTCGCCGTGGTGGAGTCCACCGTGTTCTTCGGATTGACGAAGAGCCGTTCGGCTCGATGTCGACCCGGATCCTGCTCGCCGTACCGGGGGCCTTCCGAGACGTCGACGAGCGGTCCGGCAGCGGCAATGATGTCCTGCGGGTCGATGTTCACCGCATTGATCTCGAGGAGGTTCGGGCTCACGTCGGTGAAGTCGAGCCCGCCGCCCCGTAGATCGATCGCATACACGAACCCGCCTTCGCCGTACTCGAAGGCCATCGGGAGGTGAGTCGTCGTCGAGATACCGAAGAGCACCTTTTCGCCGGATTGGTGGGTCTCCCGGCGAAAGAGATGCTCGTATGTGCGGCTCAGCTTTGCGATGAGATTGCTGATGGCCGGGTCGTATCGTGCCGGATCCCGATGACGAAATCGCTTCAAAATCCGTAGGACGGCGAAGTCGACATCGTCCTTCATGTATTCGAGGCCGGTCACGTCCCCCAAGTGCAGGATCGGTTGGACCCGAAAGCCGGTGGCGAAGACTTCCGATGGGTGGCGGCTGTCGCCCCGATAGACCAGGCCGCCGTCGAACAGGAAACGACCGCGCTGCCGTTTCAGCCCCCACGTGGCAACCTCTCGAGCCAGGCGCAGGTCCTCCAGGCGGTCCCACGTGTCCTGGCCATGCACTGCGAGATCGCCTGCGGCCGATCTGACGTGACGATCATCGTTGCGCTGGATCGGGAGACTCCGATTCCCCGGCGACGGCCGATGACCGTTCACGTCTCCGCCGCGTCGATGATGGATCCATGGCGTCGCGTCGGCGTTCTGAACGAGTCTGGATACTGCTGCATTGCCGATCACCGGCCGCCGAGCGGAGGAATGATCGCGGGCGAGCGCGTCGCCGCCGGTGGCACTGTCGCCGCCGCTTCGAGACCGGATCGGTCGGTTGGTGCTCTGCTCGACGAGTTCATCTCGTCGAGGCTGCCGAATGTTCCCCACGAAGGTCCCCCGGGTGCCACTGCAGGATGTCGGCTGCCATCGTTCCACACCGCAGCCGGTCGCGGTTCCCGCACGACGCCGTTTGCACCTTCGGGAACACGCTCGTCGTTCCTCGCCGGACCCGAGTCGTCGTTCGCGATCGGCCGGACACCCTACGTCGACGGCGGGTGGGTGATGGCCTGACGACGGCGATCAGCGGTCGCGCAGCACGGCGAGCCGGTCGGCAACCGTTCGGTCGGCGAGTCGTGCCCGCGCCGAAGCCAGGGCCGCCCTCGTCGTCGGCTCGCGGCGTTTCGCATTCATCGGGTTGTGACCCATGGCGGCCAGGTCGGCCGGCGTGGGCTGGAAGGTGAGCACGGCGGTCCCGGCGGCCCGGAGCTGTTCGACCTCTCGGGCCAGTCGCCGGGCGTGGAGCACCCGGGCCCCATGGAGCGGCGAACGTCGGCCACCGCCGATGATCGACATCGGCGAGCTGACGACCACCAGGTCGAGGCCCGCCCCGACGAGGAGGTCGGCGTTGGTCGGAGAGTGGACGCCGCCGTCGACATAGCGACGACCTTCGTGGACGACGGGCTCGAAGTAGCCCGGGATCGACGACGACGCCTGCACCGCAACGCCGATCGGGACCGTGATCTCGTCGTTGCCGAAGACGACTCGGTCACCGTTCTCGAGGTCGACGGCGCAGATCCACAGCGGACGATCCGGCCACGGCCGCGGCCCGTAGAGCGCGTCGATCCGTTCGCCGATCGGAGCGGTGGAGATGGTTCCGGTGGGCAGCAGACCGGCCAGCGCCTTCGCCGATCGGCCGCCCGCACGGAACACGAGTCCCGGCGATGCAGGAATGGGGGCTCGCGAGAGCGGCCTGGGCCGATGGACGATCGTCGGCAAACCACCGGTGCGTTCCACGATCGCGGCGGCCTCGGACGAGATGGGTTCACCGAGGTTTCGGGGGGCGAGGTCGATCGGCGGGAAGCCGCCGCGCAGGGACGCACCCACCCCCGACCCGGCCGAGGTGCCGACGATGACGTCGGCGTCGCGGGCGTCGAACCCCGCTTCGGCCAGGGCGGTCAGGACAGCGCCGTGGTACGCGGCGCCGACGAGCCCGCCTGCACCCAACACGACCCCGATCGACACCATGACCAACTATGCCACCGATGGCGGCCACCGATCGCGGCCAGCGATGGCGGGAGGTCGCCATCGAAGCTCTCGGCCATGGTCACACAGGTCGGTACTCGGTCACGTCGAGGGCGTAGCTGGCCGTGGTGCAGCCGACGGCGAAGATGGGGATCGGCAGGTAGAAGTGCAACGTGCCCCGGGCTCCCGACGCGGCGGCGCTGATGGCGACGAAGGTGCGGATCTCGAAGCCACCCTGACCGGCCTCGGCGTAGACACTCGTGTCGTCGTACCCGAGCAAGGCGTCCTTGTCGTTTCGGCACCAGCGGTCCAGGAACTCACGATCCCAGACCTCGTTGATCTTCCCCGAGTCGGGGGTCGCCGGCCAGTGGCTGATCCCCCCGGTGCCGATCAGGGCGATGCGCTCGGGCACCGAGTCGGCGGCCCGGCGGATGGCTTCGCCCAACGCCCAGGCCCGGTGCATCGGTGTGAGCGGCGGACCCTGACAGTTGATGTTGACCGGGATGATCGGAAGATCGAAGTCGGGGGTGAGGAAATGCAGCGGTACGGCGATGCCGTGGTCGAACTTCCATTCCTCGGCGTAGGCGACGTCGACAGTCTGCATGATCTCGGTGATGAGGCGTTCCGACAGATCACGGTTCCCCGGGGCCCGGAACCGGTCGATCCTCAACCAGTTCGGATCCTCGATGGGGCCGTCGTAGAAATCGGCCATGCCGACGGCGAAGCTCGGCATGTTGTTCATGAAGAAGTTGGCGAAGTGCTCGGCCGCCACGACCATCAGGGCCTCGGCCCCGCTGGCGTCGATGGCCGCCCGCATGTCGGCGAACGCGGCGTAGAGCCGATCCCTGGCGACGGGGTCGGCCTGGTCGGCCCGACCGGTGATCCCCGGCCCATGGCTGCAGACACCGGCATAGACGAGTGGCATGGTCAGCGCTCCTGTCCGAGTTTCCTGGCGTGGGCGTCGGTGCCCTCGTAGCCGGTCACGGCATAGACGCCCTCGCGTACCGGGCCGTAGGCCTCGATGCCGTCTCGCATTCGCTGGAGATAGTCCTGCCACTCGATCCGGTGGAAGGCGGCGAAGTGCATCAGGATCTGGCCGTTGACACCCAGATGGAACAGCTTGCCGATGTCGGGTTCGATGAGTGCCGCGGCCTCGTCGTCGGTCAGCTCGTAGGGGCGCAGCACCGACGCCCGATCGGCCTGGTAGCGCTCCTGCAGGACCGGATCGCGGTTGAGCTCGAAGAGGAACTTCTGGACGTAGTAGAGACTCATGTCGGCCTCCCGGGTTCGGGCTTTCGTGGTGATCGTAGGCGACGGCGATGGACGGGCAGAGCCGGTGGTACCGATCGTGCCTACCATGTCGCTCTGACTCGCAACGGAACTCCCCGGTCTTCGACCGGCTCACGGCGCGGGCCGGCTGTCACTGCCGGCCCGGCTGTCGCTGCCGGCCCGGGGACTCACCGACGGCGGGGTCCGATGTCGTGACGAGCGAACCCGAGGAGTGTGCATGACCCTCACCGAGGCGCAGGTGGCCGACGAAGCGGCGCTGCTCGACGACGCCGAACGTGCCGGCACCCAGATCCGCCAGACCACGTCGGTCCACCCGGACATGACCCTCGACGACGCGTATCGGGTCCAGAAGGCCTGGCTGGAACGGCGGCTCGGTCGGGGCGAGGTCTTGGTCGGTCACAAGATCGGGCTGACCTCGCGGGCCATGCAGGCGGCCATGAAGATCACGACACCCGACTCGGGCTTCATCACCGATGCCATGGTCTTCGACCCGGACTCGACGCTCGTTGCCGCCGACTTCTGCGACCCGAAGGTCGAGCTCGAACTCTGTTTCGTCCTGGCCCGCGACCTCACCGGTGCCGACCCGACCATCGAGGACGTGCTCGACGCAACCGACCATGTCACGCCGGCCGTGGAACTCATCGCCGCCCGTTCGTTCCGGATCGATCCGACGACCGGCCGGGCCCGCACCGTCGTCGACACCGTCGCCGACAACGCCGCCGACGGCGGGCTCATCTGCGGCGGCCACCGGGTCGGGCCGCGCGACCGTCGACCTGCGCTGGGTGGCAGCGCTGGGCTACCGCAACGACGTCATCGAGGAAACGGGTGTTGCCGCCGGTGTGCTCGGCCACCCGGCGCTCGGGATCGTCTGGCTGGCCCGCCGTTATCACGAGCAGGGGCTTCGGCTCGAGGCCGGCCAGTCGATCCTGGCCGGGTCCTTCACCCGCCCGATCGATGTCCGGGCCGGTGATCGGTTCCGCTTCGACTACGGCGAACTCGGATCGTTCGGCCTGGACTTCTCCTAGGACTCTTCAGCGCACTCCTGGGCCGCCAAGTGGCCCGAACCTAGATTCCGAGATCGAGGGCGTTGTATCCACGCAACGACTCGCGAGCCCGGTCGTTCCACTCGAACGTCTGCCCGGCCTGCGGGGCATAGGCGTAGGGGATCTCGTCCGGGAATCGCTTCCGCCGGGCAGCGATCGCGAGCCCCAGCACACGCGAGCGCGCCACCACCCGAGCCTCGTCATAGATCAATTTGTCGCTGCCCGGCGCGTGGATTCCGTTGCCCCGTGAACCCACGACCCGATCTCTCGGGTGAAAGCCGAAGTTGACCGTGATACGCCACTCATCACTCGTGTTCGGAAACGATCCGTGCACGGCCTGCCGATTGGTGATGCCCACGTCACCCGGGCCGCACAGCATGGGCACGGCGTCGGGCAACCGATCGGAACCGGCGGCCTCGCACCAGGCCCTGATGTCGGCGTGTGCCAGGTGCGAACCCGGAACGATCCACAAACCGTTCGCCGAGTTGCAGCCGTAGAGCTGCGCCATGAAGTTGAATCCGTGGCTGCCCTCGTGGAACTTCGGAGTGTCCCAGTGGGTCGTGCCGTCCTGGTGCCACGACACCGCCCCGCCGAGCCTCGGGGCCTTGAACCAGATGACCTCGTTGAAGGGCGAGAAGTCGGGACCATTGAACGCCTCGGCAATCCGCAGCAGGTCGGGATGGGCGTAGAGCCGCAGCGCCGCATCCGAGAATTGCAGTGACCCGGACAACACCTGGGGAACCCACTCCGGAGCATCCTCTGCAGCGGTCGGTTCGAACATCTTGAACGGATGGCGTCCGTTGTTCTTGCTGGTGCCACCCAGCGGGTCGGACAACGGACGGACCATGCCCATGCCGCCACCCCGGCCGTCGGCCCCGAGCGCCGGCCGTCCGTGGCGGTCGAGCTTGCCTCCGGGCTCGAGCGGGCTGCGTTCGAGGATCTCCAGCGCGTCGGCTTCGATGTCGGCGAGCTCGTCCTCCGACACGACGCCCTCGAAGACGTAGAAGCCCGTGCGCCAGTACGCCTCCACGATCTCGTCATGCAATCGTCCGGCGTCGTCGTAGCGGATCGGGCCACGATTGCCGAGCGCCATCGCGCGCGCCTCGCCCTCGGAACGATACGCATCCATCGCGGCCTGCTGCTCGCCGTAACCGACAACGGGCGTCGTCACCTCAGCCATCCACTCGTCCTCCTCTGGCTCCTGCGAGCCGCATCGCCTCAACATAGATCGAATCAGACCCACGCACTGCGCCGACGCGGACCGGTTCGACGACCTGCGATCGATTCTCGTCGGCGACCATCGGCCGAGCGCACCCTGGACGTCCACTCGCCGAACCGGCCTGAAAGGCGGGCGCAGACGTGATAACACGACGGACAACGGCGCAGGCCGACCGAGGGGAACAACGACGATGACCCAGAACAAGTACCACCAGGAGCGCCTCGAGACGCCGGCCCCTCCGTCGGGCTGCCCGATGGACGCCACCTGGAGTCCGTTGAACGACGACTACCTCGAGGATCCCTATCCGATCGCCGCCGCGTTGCGTGACGAGCACGCTGTCTTCTACGCCGAGAAGCTCGGCTACCTCGTCGTCACCGAGATGAGCGACATCGAGGCGATCTTCACCGACCACGAGACGTTCGCGTCGGTGAACGTCCAGGATCCGGTCTTCCCGCTGGCCCCCGAAGCGCAACAGGTCCTCGCCGCCGCCGACTTCGACCCGGTGGCGGTGATGTCGAACCGACCCGAACCCGACCACGGCCGGATCCGGGTCCACACCCGACAGGGGTTCTCGAACCGGCGGATCAAGACCCTCGAGCCCTACATCCGCCGTCGCAGCAACGAGCTGATCGACGCCATGCTTCGGGGTCCGTCGCCAACCGAGTTCGTTCGGGCGTTCGCGTTCCCGCTGCCGGGCGAGACCGTGTTCCGCTTCATCGGCTTCCCCGAGTCCGACGACGAGCTGCTCAAGAGCTGGTGCGGTGATCGCAAGGCGTTCTCGTGGGGGAACCCGACCCCGGCCGAGCAGGCCGAGATCGCCGAGCACATGCTGGCCTACTGGCGATACTGTCGGGCGTTCACCGCGGCCAAACGAGACGAGCCGGCCGACGACTTCGCCAGTGAGCTGATCGCCGCACACGAGCAGCATCCGGAGGACCTCTCGTATCACGAGGTCGAGTCGGTGATCTACGGCCTGTCGTTTGCCGGGCACGAGGCCGTGACCGCGCTCATCGGTAACACGCTGCAATGCCTGCTTCCCCGGCGTGAGGTGTGGGCCGAGATCTGTGCCGACCCCACGCTGATCCCGAACGCGGTCGAGGAGGTGCTTCGCTACAACTCCTCGCAGATCTCGTGGCGTCGGTTGACGACGAGGGACACCACCATCGGCGGCTACGACGTCCCGGCCGGTACCGGGATCTTCCTGAACTTCGCGTCGGCCAACCGTCAGGGCGACCTCTGGGCCGAGCCCGACACGTTCGACATCCATCGATCCGATGCGAACCGCCACATCAGCTTCGGCAAGGGTGTCCACTACTGCCTCGGGGCCAAGCTGGCCAAGGTCGAGACGCAGATCGTGGTCGAGACCCTGGCCGAACGAGTGCCGTCGCTTCGCCTGGTGGAGGAATCGCCCGAGTACTTCCCCAACATCACTTTTCGGGGCCCGACCCAGCTGCACGTCGCCTGGTGACGACCGCGACCGGTCTCGGATCGGGCCGGCGGTTCAGTCGAAGTACTGGCCGCACTCGATCCGCACGAGTTCGGTTCCCGGCTCGTAGGCCACGTTGAGGGGGTCGCCACCGGCGGCGACAAGGGCCACCTGATCCCTCAGCAGCCGACGCAGGGTTCGTACCCCCCGGTCGCTGGTGGCGAGGTGTTCCTCGGAGTGCAGTGTGATCGGTCCCTGGCTTCCCTGCGCCTCCCAGTCTCCGGGGAACCGTTGGGTGTGCTCGGGGTCGGGTTCGCCCGGCGGCCGGATCGCCTCGATGCGTTCGAAGAACGTGCGGTCCTTCGCCCGCAGGACCGTGAAGATCTTGAAGCCGGTGTCGTCGACCGGGAGGACGAAGCCGAGTGAGTCGCCCCGCCCTTCGCCTCCGAAGGGGTTGGAGACGCCCCGGACAGCGGGAAGCACGGTTTCGGTCACGGTGCGCAGCTGACGACCGTCGGGGATCGTGATGGTTCGTTCGACGGCGACGCCGGTGTCGGTGACGGTCCATGTCAAGCCGCCGAGTCGCTCCCAGGGCTGGTAGTCGAGCACGTCGAATTCGCCGTATCGGGATCCGAACTGGGGACCGGAGTGGAAGACGTGCAGCCAGTAGAAGTGGGCGGTGTCGAGGATGTTCTCGAAGTGCTGGAGCCAGTTGAACGGCACGACACCCGTGAAGTAGCGACCGCTGCCGATGTTGCGATCGTCGGTGAACAGTGACTCTCCCTCGTCGAGGTCCTCGAGGGTGCTGTAGCGGGGGAGGAGCGGCTTCTTGTCGGGTGGGCCGAGATAGGCCCAGATCAGGCCGTACCGTTCGTCGACCGGATACCAGGGTTGGCGGAACCGGTCGCGGTTGAGCCCGTTGTTCGGCTCGCACGGTTGATCGGTGCAGTTCCCCTCGGGATCGAAGGCCCAACCGTGGTAGCAGCAGCGCAGTCCGCACTCGTCGACCCGGGCGTAGAGCAGCGAACTGCCGCGATGGGTGCACCGGGGGTGAACGAGGCCGGGCCGCCCGTCTCCGGTTCGGAACAGGACGAGGTCTTCACCCAGGACGCGCACGGCCCGCGGCAGATCGGTGGCAGCTTCGGCCAGGGCGATGGGATGCCAGTAGCGACGCATGAGTTCACCCATCGGTGTCCCGGCGCCGACCTCGGTCAGCATGGGGTCGTGGTGACCGGGTCGGAGACCGTAGGCCGTCCCCTGGTCGGTCGTGATCTGGACGTTGGTCATGTGGCCCCCCTCGTCGGTGGCCGTTTCCCGAGGACGGTCTCGAGCACGGTGCGGCCGAAGAGAAACCTAGCCAGCACCATCGCCGGGGTCGACCTCGTCGAACGAGGCATCTGCTCGGCTCACACCGCGGCGGTCGGGGCCTGAGCCGAGGAGTCGCGCCAGGACATGCGGCTCGCCCGCCCACGCGTCCTCGAGCACCTGGCGCTCGATCCGCTTGGCCGCGAAGCGAAAGGCGAGGGCGACGACGACGACGTCGTCGAGCGGTCCGATCACCGGCAGGAATTCGGGGATCAGGTCGATCGGTGACAGGACCCACAGCCCGGCAACCACGACGGCGATCTTCGCGGCCCGCGGGACCCGAGGGTCGGTGCGCAATCGGCCGACGGTCACGGCGCACGCAGGCAGGAAGCTCACGAGATCACGCATCAGCCCGGGTGGCAGACGCCGGGCGAGGAGGATCAGGAGGGTCCAGGATGCCACCACGACGGCCGCAGCGATTCCGGCCAGCTCGATCCACCGCACGGATCCAGCGTAGGTCCGGTTGGGCGGTGCCGACGTGCCACCCTCGAACTCCCTGTCGACCGTCGCCGAGCCGCCAACCTGTCCGCAAGAAGATCGACGAACCACGGTCCAGTGCGTCGACGCGTGACTGCGTTTGCCGACCGAGGACATCGGGAGCTGCTCGAGGGTGGGGCCGAGCCCGCATCGGTTGCCGTGGACGACGAAGAGGACTACCAGATCGTTCAGCACGGTCAGATCGTTCAGCACGGTCACATCGTTCAGCACGGTCACATCGTTCAGCACGGTGTCGTGGTCGCGTCGAGCGCGAACATCGGCTGTGCGATCGGGTGAGGGTCGGCGCCGGTCGATCGCGCCGGCCGCCGGCTGAAGAGAGGATGAACGAGTGAACCGGCGGTGAGTCCCGGGCCCCGAGCTCAGCCGTCCAGGCCTTCGCCATTCGTGGTTGGCGCGGCGCGGGCGCTGAGTGTGTCCTAGGTTGGGTGACTCAGGGGACCGCTGTTCGAGCTGCACGACGAAGCGATGATGAGTCGCCCGGGCGACGTCTCTTGCGTGCTCACATCGCGTGAGCACATGAAAGGGATGATCATGTACATCTACTCAGCCACGCTGCAGGCCAAACCGGGGAGCGGCGGCGAGTTGTCCTCGACGATGCCGAAACTCCGTGACTCCGTGGCAGCGGCAACAGGGAGCCCAGCGCATGCGTGGGCGGTCAGTGCCGGTGCTCCAATCGGTTCCTTCGGAATCAGCACGAGAGTCGAAGGAAGCCAGCAACTGATCGACTTCCAGCAGAAGCTGAGCGCGTCGAAGGACTATCAGGCCGTGTCGGGGAAGTCGGGACATCTGCTTGCCGCTCCGGCCGAAACCTCGCTGAGCCAGATTCTCGGCGTCGCCGGCGAGCAAGGCGTGCCGGCGCCGATCGTGACTCTCACACAATCGACGGTTGCATCGGGCCACGTGGGCGATGCAATGGGTTGGGGCCTCGAAGTACTGGAATACGTCCACAAGGTCACGGGCATGAGCGGCCTCTTCACCAACCTGACGGCGGGAAGCTTCTTCGACGTCACGTGGATCTTCTCGGCCCAGACGGGCGCAGACCTGGATTCGGCCAACGCGAAACTCCAGGCAGACACGGGGTACGTCGGCCTCCTCGACAAGGCGGGCGGCATGTTCGTCGAAGGCTCGGCATCGTGGGTCACGCTCGTTCAGATGCCATAGGGGTTCGAGCGGATCGACCAGATCGTCGATCTGTACGGGTGGCGGCTCATTCGACGAGTCGAGGCCTGTGCAGATCGCCGTTCCCGGGAAGGGCTCGGGAAATGCGCACGACGAGACAGGTCGACAGGGGAGCGTCCATTAGGAGCCGGCCAACCGCCGGCTCGACCGTGAGCGGGCGGTATTCTCTGCCCGATGCCGGACCGCGGGGGACGAACGCTCATCGGGATCGCCGGTCCGCCGGGTTGTGGCAAGTCCACGGTCGCCGCACGTCGGGCCGAGAGGATCGGATCCACGGCCATCGTGGTTCCCATGGACGGGTTCCACCTGGCGCAGACCGAGTTGTCCCGACGGGGGATCGCGCACCGCAAGGGGGCTCCCGAGACATTCGACCTGGATGGGTTCGTGAACCTGCTCGCTCGGATGAGGAACGCCGACGGGGTGATCATGGCGCCGGCGTTCGACCGTGACATCGAGGAGCCGATCGCTGCCTCGATCGCCGTCGAGCCACACCACCGAACGATTCTGATCGAGGGCAACTACCTGCTCCACGACCGAGACGGGTGGTCTGCGGTGCGGGCGCTGCTCGACGAGTGTGGGTATGTCGATGTCGACGACGATCGGCGCCGATCACGATTGCGGCACCGTCATCTCGCGCACGGCAGATCCTCGGTCGAAGCCGATGCCTGGATGGCGTCGGTCGACGAACCGAACGCCGCGCTCATCGCCCGCTCGCGCTCCCGGGCCGACTGGTACGTATCCAACGACTGAGCCCTCCGCACCGCCCGGTTCGCGCCGTTGCCGCGTGGATCGAGCGGCGGTCTGATCGGCCAACCACCCTCGCCCCGCCGGATCGTTCACTTGCCAGAACGGCCCAGGACCGAGAGGATGGTGGTCCGGCGGCCTGAGTTCTCGATCTGCTCGAGCCCCAACGACGAGGGAACGGGCATGACGAGAACGAGGTATTGCGGACTGCACAGCGTCATGGCCGCGCTGGTCTTGGTTGTCGTGGCCTGTGGCGGGAGCGACGCATCGAGCGATGCCGAGCCGACCGAAACGACCCTCGCACCGTCGGGCGTCGACGACTCCGACGCCGACGAAGGGGCACCATCTTCCGATTCGGGCGACGCCGATTCGCCGGCGCCGTCGGACGACGACGAGACGGATCGGGCCGACGATGGCGACGGCGGATCGGGCGGTGGCGTGATCCTGGCCGACCTGTGTTCGGGCGGTCAGCCGGTGAACGGTGCAATCTCGCTGGACGACCTGGTGGGCTTCGGGTTGCTGTCGTCGACCGACGCCACGGTCGAGGGCAGCGGCGCCTACGACGCGTTCGCCTACGAGACCTTCGGATTCCTCTGCAACATCGAAGAGGTCGGCGGCACCGAGAACTTCGTGACGATCGGGCTGAGTGCGGGGAGCGACACCTGGGACCTCGCGCTCGAGCAGGGTGATGCGGTTCCCGAGCGTATGGGTGACTGGGAGGTGATCGTGGGGAGCAACTGGCTGTCGCCGTTGACGATGCGGTTCACCGATGCCGACGGCAACCAGGACTCGTTGTTCGCCCTGTGGGTGCCGGGCGACGGCTCGATTCCCGACACCGACACGCTCGAACGGCTCATGCGCCCCCTCGGCGAGGCCATCGCCGCCGGCGTGACGATGGACATCCCCCGGTCCTAGCCGATCGATCTCGCCTCGACCGGGGGAGCAGCCGCGCTCGATCAGCGACGTACGGTGTCGGTCAGGACCGGCCAGGGAATGAGGCCGAGGCGTGGAATCCTCCGCTGGTGAACGACGTCGAACCCGCAACGCCGCAGGAGCGAACGGAGCCGATGGGGCGGAAGGGCACGGATGGGCCGTCCCCGCAACGTCGACATCCGACGCACGACGTCGTCTCCGAAACCGCTCGTCGTTGCGATCGACGCGATCAGCAGACGCCCTCCGGGTCGGATCACCTCGGCCAGCCCCCGGAGGGTTCCCATCTGATCGTCGTACCAATGGAACGACTCGGTGCAGACGACGACGTCGACCGAACTCGGTCGAACCGGCAGCCGCTGGGCGTCGGCCCGAATGAGCCCGGTGCCCGGGGCGCCAATCCGGTCGATTCGCGCCGCTGCCGCCGAGAGCATGCCGGGCGACAGGTCGACGCCGGCGACCACCGAGCCGGGAAACCGTTCGATCAATCGCTGGGTCAGCTGTCCGGTCCCGCAACCGAGATCGATGATGACCTCGGGTTCGACCGAGTCGAGACGGCCGAGGATGGCGTCGTGGATCGGACGATAGGTGAGGGCCTGCAGACCGGCCTGGTCATAGGTCGTCGACCATCGATCGAAGAACGAGGGAGACCGCGACGTCGTTGCCATGATCGTAGGTTCGCACAGGGGACCGGCCCGGGTGGAGCGCCATCGGGAGCGCAGTTCCTGCCGACGCCGGTCAGTCCTGGCTGATGCGTCCCCGCATGGCCGCGCTGGCCAGGCCGAAACTGACCACGGTGACGCCGCCGATCGCCAGCAGTCCCTTGGCCAGGTCTTCCCACACCCAGCCCTCGGAGATGAGGCTTCGGAGCCCCTCGAGGACGTACGTGACCGGGTTGTAGGTGGCGATGGCCGAGAGCCAGCCGGTCAGGGACTCCTTCGGAAGGAAGCTCGATGTGAGGAACGCGAACGGGAAGAAGAGGATGAAGCTGGAATTGACCGCCGCCGGGTTGCCGGTCTTCAACGCGATCGCATACGGGAACCCAGCAAAGGCCAGTCCCCACGCGGCTCCGTAGAAGAGGAAGACGATCATCCCCAGGATGCCGGTTTCGAAGCGCACGCCCAGGATGAGCCCGAGCGCAGTGACCGGGATGGCGAGCATGAGGACGGCCATCAGATCGGCGGCCATGAGCCCGAGCAGGAGGGCAGGGCGACGAATGGGTGTGAGCAGGAGCCGGTCGAAGTAGCCCCCCTGGATGTCGATGACGAGTGAGCTGGCCCGCGACACGCCGGTGACGGCGAAGATGATCGCAACCGGGAGCTGGAAGGCCTTGAAGTCGAGCGAACCGCCGGCTGCTCGTGCACCCTGTTCGGCCACGTCCTGCAGTGCTCCGATGTTCACGATGAAGAAGAACACCGGGACGATGATGGCCGGGATGAAGAACTCGGGTTCGCGAAACACGCTGCGGCAGGCCCGTCCGGCAACGGTGACGAGATCGTGGAGCGCCGACGACCGCCTCGCCAGCGGTGTCGTGTCGATCGTTCGATCGGCGTGGGTGGACGTCGTGGTCATCAGTGGCCGATCCCTTCGGTGTCGTCGATGTGGCTCGCGCCGAGCTTGGCCCCGGTGATGTCGAGGAAGACATCGTCGAGGGTTGGGGTTCGCAGCGTCAGGGACTCGACGCTCACGTCACAGTGGTTCAGCGCGACCGCCACCGCCGAGAGGATCGACGCTCCGTCGGGCACGGCCAGATGGAGTTCGTTGTCGACGACATCGACCTGGTCGACGTCGTCGAGATCCTGGACCGCAGCCGCCGCCACGTCGGGGTCGCCACCCACCCGGACCACGATCACGTCGGTGCCGACGGACCGTTTGAGATCGGCCGGCGTTCCCTCGGCGACGAGTTTCCCGTCGGCGATGATCCCCACCCGGTCGGCGAGTTCATCGGCCTCCTCCAGGTACTGCGTCGTGAGGAAGATCGTGACACCCTCCCGCTCGTTCAGTTGGCGGACCTCGTTCCAGACGTCGCTCCGACTGACAGGATCGAGACCGGTGGTCGGCTCGTCGAGGAACAGGACCTGCGGTTTGTGGATCAGCGACATGGCCAGATCGAGGCGTCGCTTCATCCCGCCGGAGTACGACTCGACCCGATCGTCGATGGCCGTCCCGATGTCGACCAGTCCGATGACGTCGTCCATGCGGCGGGCGATGTTCGGCTTCGAGAGCCCGTAGAGCCGGCCCTGGAGTGCGAGCAGCTCGCGTCCGGTCTGCTTGCCGTCGATCGAGGCCTCCTGGAGTGCGACCCCGATCCGAAGCCGGACCTCGCCCGGCTGGGTGGCGATGTCGAATCCGGCGACCGTGGCGTGACCGGCCGTTGGCCGCAACAGGGTGCACAACATCTTCATCGTCGTGGACTTGCCGGCACCATTCGGCCCGAGAAACCCGTAGATCTCTCCGGTGGCGACGGCGAGGTCGACGCCGGCAACGGCCTGGTTGTCGCCGAACGATCGGCGGAGCTGTTGGGCTGCGATTGCAGTGCTCATGGCCAGAGTGTCGCTGATGTCGAGGCGACTTGCTCAGCCGGTCACGCGATTCGTCGCTGGTCGCAGAACGGGGTCAGGCACCGCCCCGCAGTCGCCGGCGGAAGCGGCGCATACCCATCAGCCAGCGGTCGTAGTCGGTCGCCTTGCGGGTGAAGTAGGTCGCGACCTCGGGGTGGGGAAGCACCAGGAACCGGCCGGTTCGCATGGCGTCGACACAGGCGTCGGCGACGGTGTCGGGTTCCAGGATGCCGTCGGCGGCAGCCTGGCGACCCCCGCCCTTGGCCGCCCGTGGGCCGAGGATGTTGGTTCGCACGGCCTGGGGGCACAGCACCGAGACGCCGATGCCGTCGTCGCCGTAGTTGATCGCCACCCATTCGGCGAAGGCAACGGCCGCATGCTTGGAGACCGCGTACGGGCCCGAGTCGATCTGGGTGAGCAGCCCGGCGGCCGACGCGGTGTTGAGCAGGTACCCGCCGCCCCGTTCGACCATCCCCGGGACGACCGCCCGGGCGGCAGCCAGGTGAGACCAGGTGTGGACGGCCATCATCCGCTCCCACTCGTCGGTTGGCAGGTCGAGGCCGCCGGCGAGTCCGTAGCCGGCGTTCGAGACGAACACATCGATGGTTTCGTGGCTGGCGAGCGTGTCGGCGACCAGTCGTTCGATCGCCGCCTCGTCGGCGACGTCGAGGGCGAACGACGAGGCGGCCTTCCCGATCATGGTTGCGGTCTCGGCGGCCTGGTCGGCGTTCAGGTCGGCACACACGACGGCCCGTGCCCCGTCGGCGGCGAACCGGATCGCGAGGGCCCGCCCGATGCCCGAACCGGCCCCGGTCACCACGGCGACCTTGCCGCTCACGACCATGGTGTTGCGCCCGGGCTCTGCTTCGGTGCTCATCGGAATCCTCCGTCGGCGACTTCGTGGAACTCGGTCATGACGTGGCATACGCCGTCCGAGGGTCGCAGTCTGGCACCACCCGGCAGGGAGTCACCAACCTGTCGATCGGCCGGTCAGCGGTCGCCGCGGTCACCGATTCGCTCCGTCATCGCCCGACTCCGCTACGGTGCCAGCGCTCGGCACTAAATCAGGAGAACCACATGACCATTCAGATCGGTGACTCACTTCCCTCGGCGGCGCTCAACGAGTCCAGCCCCGGAACGACCGTCGACCCGGCCGAGGAGTTCGCCAGCGGCAGGGTGATCATCTTCGCCGTTCCCGGAGCGTTCACGCCGGGCTGCTCGAACACCCACCTCCCCGGCTACATCAACGACTTCGACGCCATCAAGGCCAAGGGCATCGATCAGATCGCCTGTGTCGCCGTCAACGACGCGTTCGTCATGAACGCCTGGGGCGAGGCGCACGGCGCCACCGGCAAGATCCGCATGCTCGCCGATCCGCAGGCCGAGTTCACCAAGGCCCTCGGTCTCGATGTCGACGCCGCCGCCCTGGGCGGAGTCCGGTCGAAGCGCTACGCGATGGTGCTCGAAGACGGCAAGGTCACCCAGCTCGAGGTGGAACCCGGTGGGTTCGGCCTCACCTGTTCGTTGTCGGAGTCGATCCTCGAGAAGCTCTGACCGTTCGGGGTCGGCGCGGGCCAACCGCCGGCACCGACCCCGGTGGGCGCGACGCAGGAGCTGTCGGCCTCCTTCGGGTCGGTCAGTCCTCCCAGCCGAGCGAACCTTGGCCGAGCGGCGTGGTGGGTCGGGCCCAGCCGATCTCGAGACCGTCGACGGTGACACCGGGACCGAGATGCTCGACGACGCCGAAGCTCGATTCGGAGCGCAGTCGTCGCGGATCGAGTCCCCCGGGCTCGGCCGCATCGGCGAGGCGACCGGCCCGCAGGATCCAGGCCGCGGTCTGGCAGAGCGACGCATCGACCCGCCCCGCACGGCCATCGGTGAGGGCATCGTCGAGGGAGCGCATCAGGCCGGCGGCCAGGACGAAGCCGGTCGTGTAGTCGGTTGCCGCGCTCGGCAGCATGGCCGGTTTGTCGCGGCCGAGCGGGTCGAGGCACAAACCGCTGGTCGACTGGGCCAGTTGCTCCCATCCGGCTCGATCGGACCACGGTCCCTCGTGCCCGTAGGCCGAGACCGAGCCGAAGAGACCGGCGAAGCCGTCGGCTCGCAGCGAGGCCTCGTCGAGCCCGTATCGAGCGACGACACCGGGTCGGTAGCCCTGCACCACGATGTCGGCGTCGAGCGCCACGGACCGCAGGGCGGCCAGGGACTCGGGGTCGGTGAGATCGGCGTGTGCCTGGCGCTTTCCGTGCCCGGTGTCGACCACGAACGCCGGGACGTACGGGACCTCGGGCCCCCGTACGTGCAAGACCTCGGCCCCGAAGGCCGCCAGTGTGCGGCCGCAGGTCGGTCCGGCGAGAACCCGGGTGAGGTCGAGCACACGGAGGCCTTCGAGGGGTCGACCGGCTGACGGTGACCAGCGCGACCGAAAGCTCATGTCGGGCCGCCGACGAACGGCGGCCGGCCAGTCGTGAACCCGTCGGCCCTGGGGATGGCGTCGCCACTCCTCCTCGGTCCGGATGATCGCGGCGCAGCCGCGGGCTGCGGCCACGTCGTCTTCCAGTCCTGCCGATTCCACCGATTCCACCGCCGTCGCGATGGCCTTCTCGTCGGCCCCGGGGTCGAGGCCGAGGATCGCGGCCAGCCGACTCACCAGCGGCGGGAAGCCTCCGTGGAGGTGTATCCACCGCTCGTCGGCGCATCGGTAGCGGCCGACCCACGGGTTGTCGGTGTTCGTACGCGACATCGGCCGACCATCCAGCCGGAGCAGGGCGAAGCCGATCGTGGTCGCCGCGGCCTCGGCGACATCGACCCGCACCGGTCCCGGGTCGCCCCCCGCCCTTCTGGCCAGCCGGGCAGCCGCCGCGCCGACCTGGGCCAACGCAACGGCGGCGACCTCGCCGATCGGCCACGGCGAGGGGAGCACCGGATCGGCGCCCGTGATCTCGATCGGTTCGTCGAGGGTCCAACCTCCCCGGTCGGTCAGGAGTGCAAGGCGATCGTTGTCCATCGGGACCGACACTACTGCGACCGCCCGAAGGTGCCGGGTCCGATACGGCGAGATGGCCACCCCGACATCGGCGACGCGTTCACGGTGTCTCCCCACCCGTTCCGGAGCGATGCGATGCCATCGTCCGAAGCCGTCGCTCGGCCGAGATCAGCCCGAGGTGCGTGAAGGCCTGGGGGAAGTTGCCGAGCAGCTCGCCCCGGCCGACGTCGTACTCCTCGGAGAATAGTCCGAGGTCGTTCCCGAGTGCGGTGAGCGCCCGGAACAGTGTGGTCGCCTCAGCGGAGCGGCCCTGCAGGGCGAGGACTTCGACGAGCCAGAACGAACACAGCAGGAAGATTCCCTCGGGCTCGGCGGCGTCGGGGTCACGGGGTTCGGGGTCACGGGATTTGGGGTCACGGGATTTGGGGTGACGGTAGCGGCGAAGGAACCCGTGGGGTCCGACCCCGAGCTCCTCCATCACGACGTCGGTCGTGATCCGCATCCGCTCGTCGTCGGCGTCGACGAAACCGACCAGGGGCAGGGTCAGGAGACTTGCGTCGACCTCGGTGGTTCCGTAGTGCTGCACGAAGTTGCCTCGTTCGGGGTCGACGCCCCGGGTCTCGATCTCGCGACGCACGGTGTCTCGTGCGGTCCGCCAACGGTCGTACGCATGATGGGCGAACCCGTGCTCCTCGACCAGTCGGATGCCGCGGTCGAGCGCGACCCAGATCATCACCTTGGACTGGACGAAGTGGCGCGGTCGGCCTCGCATCTCCCACATTCCCGCATCGGCGTCGTTGCGTCGTGCCGCGGCCTGATCCACCAGCGAGGTCAGGAAGGCCCACTCGTCTCGCTCGATCGCGCTGCCTCTGCCGTGCCAGAGGTGTGCGGCCCCGAGAAGGTGACCGTAGACGTCGAGCTGGGTCTGCGTTGCCGCTCCGTTCCCGACGCGGACCGGTGAAGAACCCCGCCAGCCCTCGAGATCGAGCTCTCGCTCGGGCAGGCTTCGCTCACCGTAGGGTCCGTACATGATCTGCAGCTCGTCGGCCTGCCCGGCCGACGATCGCATCAGGAAGTCGCGAAATCCCTGCGCGACCTCGTCGTGCCCGACCTCGGCCAGTGCGGCGAGCGCGAGCGTCGAATCGCGGATCCAGCTGTATCGGTAGTCCCAGTTCGCGCTTCCCCCACGACCTCGGGGAGGGAGGTCGTGGGCGCCGCGATGATCGCGCCGGTGGGAGCGCAGGTGAGCCCTTTCAGGACCAGCGCCGAGCGGTTCAGGTGTTCCCGATACTCACCCCCCACGTCGGTTCGTTCCGACCACGCCGTCCACCACTGCTGCGTCGTCGCGAGTTTCGACCGGATCTCGCCGCCGTCGGCGCCGGACCGCTCGACGAGATGTGCCGCCACCCCGACGACACCGAATTCCAGACGCTCACCGACCTCGAGCGTCGTCCGGGCCGTGAAACGGCACCGGTCACGGTCGACCTCGAGCTTGGTCGTGGCGTGGATCACGAGCGCGTCGCTGCCCCCGACCGCGGTGTACCGGTCGTCGGCATGGCGGCGCAGCCAGGGCCGGATCGCCCCGTATTCGAACCGTGGTTCGATCACCACGTCGATGTCGACGGTTCCCTGGATGCACTCCACCCGGCGCAGGAGTTCGCTGGTCTCCCGGCTCGCGCCCCCCGGGGCCATGGCGAAGGCATCGGTGCACCGGACCGTGCCCCCGTCGGTGGTCGTGGTCGTGACGAGCACGAGTGTGTCGTCGAGATAGCGCCGCTCGACCCCGATGACCTCGCCGACCGGGCCGACCGAGAAGTGGCCGCCCTTCCGGGCATCGAGAAGGCGGCCGAAGGCGCTGCCGGCATCGAAGCGCCGGAAACATGCCCAGTCGATCGACCCCTCGCGGCTCACCAGAGCCGTCGAGTGGCAGTCGGAGAGGAACCCGTAGTGCCCGATGGGTCGGTATCGGTCGTCGTTCACGCAGGGACTCCTCGTCTTTCGGGCCGGGGGTCGTTCGGTGATGCCATCATGGTCGGCCATGGGCTTCTATCGTGAACACCTCCTCCCTCGCCTCGTCGACCGGGCCTGCGGCACGGCCGAGCTGCGGCAGTGGCGTCGGCAGGTGACCGCCGGCCTCACGGGCACGGTGGTCGAGATCGGGTTCGGTTCCGGCCTCAACATGCCCGTCTACCCGCCCGAGGTGCATCGCGTCTACGCCGTCGAGCCGGCCGCCACCGCTCGGCGCCTGGCCGAGGAGCGGATCGCCGAGTCACACGTCCAGGTCGAGCACGTCGCCCTCCGAGGCGAGGCGATCCCGCTCGACGACGCCAGCTGCGACGGAGCGCTGTCGACCTTCACGTTGTGCACCATCCCCGGCGTCGAGGACGCCCTGGCCGAAGTGTGGCGGGTCCTGCGCCCGGGTGGACGATTCCACTTCCTCGAGCACGGTCTCTCGCCCGATGCGTCGGTTGCGGCCTGGCAACATCGCCTCGACCCGATCCAGAAGCGACTGGCCGATGGCTGCCACCTCACCCGGGATCCGACCGAACTGGTCCGGGCCGCCGGATTCGAGATCGAGCGATCCGAGTCCCGCTACGCCAGCGGTGCCAAGCCCTGGACGTGGTTCACCGAGGGCGCGGCGGTGAAAGCCATCCGCGATTCGAGCCGTGGCCCTCGTCCGGTCGCTGGGGCAGACTGTCCTGGTGCCAGCACCGAGTGACCAGCCGGCGATTGCCCTGCGAGCCGTCACCAAGACCTTTGCCGGTGCCGAATCCCCGGCGGTGACCGAACTCTCACTCGAGATCCCGAGCGGGGAGATCGTCGCCCTCGTCGGCCCCTCGGGTTGCGGCAAGACCACCACCCTGAAGATGATCAACCGCCTGATCGAACCGACCTCGGGTTCGATCGACGTCCTGGGTCGCCCGCAGGACGAGTCGCCGGCGCACGAACTCCGTCGAGGAATCGGCTACGTGATCCAGCAGATCGGGCTGTTCCCCCACCACACCATCCGCCGGAACGTGGCCACGGTTCCCGAACTGCTCGGCTGGGATCGCAACGAGATCCAGGCTCGGGTCGAGGAACTGGTCGAACTCGTCGGGCTCGATGCGTCGACGCTCGATCGATATCCGTCCGAGCTCTCGGGTGGGCAGCGGCAACGGGTCGGCGTCGCCCGGGCGCTCGCCGCCGATCCGCCGATCCTCCTGATGGACGAGCCCTACAGCGCTGTCGACCCGATCGTGCGGGAGCGGCTGCAGGACGAGTTGCTCGACCTCCAACGCAAGGTGCACAAGACGATCGTGATCGTGACCCACGACGTCGACGAAGCCATCCGGCTGGCCGACCGGGTGGCCATCCTCGACGTCGGCGGGCTACTCCGCCAATACGACACGCCCGAGCAGCTGCTCCGTCACCCGGCATCGGAGTTCGTTGCCACGTTCCTGGGACGGGAACGAGGACTGCGACGGCTCGGACTCCGACGGGTCGACGACATCACACCGATGCGCGGACCGGTTCTGTCCCGGCACGACCCGGTCGATCGCGCCGCGGTGGTGATGAAGCAGTACGCGACGTCGTGGGTGGCGGTCGTCGACGACGATCGGCTGTCGGGATGGGTCGGGGCCGACACCCTGGCCGCCGCCGGTCGCGGCACCGACATCGGCGACCTCCCCCTCGAGCGCTTCGTTGCCCGGGCCCGCCCCGAGACCCCGCTTCGTGAGGCGCTGGACACGATCCTGACGTCGCGTTCGAGGATCGCGGCGGTGATCGACGACGACGATCGCTTCGTTGGCATGATCTCGATCGATCAATTGGCCGAGGCCCTCGAATGATCGGCCCGACCGGGATCCTCGCGACATCGCCCGACTCGTTCATCTGGTGGGGCTGGATCGGGGATCATCTCGACGAGATCTGGACCCGAACCGTCGAGCACGTGGTCTTGACGAGCATCGCCGTCTCGGTGGGCTTCGCCATCTCGTCGCTGCTGGCCGGTCTTGCCCTTCGATTCCGCTGGACCTACGGACCGATCACGGCGCTCGGCTCCCTGCTGTACACGATCCCCAGCCTGGCTCTGTTCGCCTTGCTCATCCCCATCACCGGTCTGGGTCTGCTCACGGCCGAGATAGCGCTCGTCAGCTACACGATCCTGATCCTCGTTCGCAACATCGTGGCCGGCATGGACGGCGTGTCCGACGACGTGCGCGAAGCCGCCGCCGCGATGGGCTATCGGCCCGTCCAACGGGTGCTGACCGTGGAGCTGCCCCTCGCCCTACCGACGATCGTCGCCGGTCTGAGGATCGCAACCGTGACCGTCATCGGGCTCGTGACGGTGACCGCTCTGATCGGCAACGGTGGCTACGGCGCCCTGATCGACGACGGTCTTCGCCGGGACTTCTCGACGCCCATCGTCGTGGGGACCGTCCTGTCGATCGTGCTCGCCGTCGTCGCCGATGTGGCGTTCGCATTGGTCGAGCGGTTGCTGACGCCGTGGCGGCGGGTGTCGGCATGAGCCTTCTGGTCGACACGTGGGACTTCCTGGCCACGGCCGACAACTGGACCGGGCCCCGGGGAATCCTCGCCCGGGGCCAGTCCCATCTCTGGATCTCGGTGGTGGCCTCGGCGATGTCGGCCGCGATCGTGTTGCCGAGCGCGATCTGGCTGGCCCATCGGCGGATCGCCCCCATCGCCTCGGTGGCCGCGGTCAACATCGCCCGCGCCATCCCGTCGTTCGCGCTCATCGCCCTGGTGTTTCCGATCAGCCTGCAGTTCGGGTTCGGGCTCGGCTTCTGGCCGACCTGTGTCGCGTTGGTCGCACTCGGGATCCCCCCGATCTTCGCCAACACCTACGCCGGTGTTGCCGGGACACCCGACGACGTCATCGAGGCCGCCCGGGGCATCGGTCTGCGGGAACGAGACGTGTTGCGCCTCGTGGAACTCCCGTCGGCGGTGCCCCTCATGATGAACGGCATCCGGGTGTCGGTGGTGCAGATCGTGGCCACGGCCACGTTGGGGGCCATCGTCGGCTACGAATGCCTGGGCAGCTTCATCGTGTCGGGACTCGCCCGTGGCCAGAGTGGCCAGACCTCGGTTCTCGTCGGCGGCCTGTTCGTTGCCGGCCTCGCCCTGTCGATCGACGCGCTGTTGGGAGTTCTCGCAACGAGGTTCGCTCCGCGCACCGAACGGGCAGACGGCACCCGATCCTCTACCATGTCCACCCAGTCCTCTCGCCCCGGAGCCCTGCCGTCATGATGCGCCATCGAATTCCCGTCTCGATCCTCGTGGCCGCCCTGGCCCTCGCCGCCTGTGGCGGTAGTGACAGCGACGACGCCGCATCGTCGGACGTTCCCGACGGACCGACCGTGACCATCGGAGCGCAGGACTTCGGTGAATCGGCCATCCTGGCCGAGATCTACGGCCAGGCGCTGCAAGACGCCGGCTATCCGGTCGAGCAGCAGGCCCTCGGCGGTTTCCGCCAGGTGGTCTACACCGCACTTGACAGCGGCGACATCAACTTCGCCCCCGACTACGCGGCCTCAGCCCTGGAATACCTCAACGGCAACGCCGGAGAGGCGTCGGGCGACATCGACGACACGGCCGCCAAGCTCGAGTCGATCGCGGCCGAACAGGGCCTCGTGGCCCTCGACGCCTCACCCGCCGTCGACTCGAACGCGTTCGTTGTCACCGCCGAAACCGCCGAACGTCTCGGTCTGTCCAAGGTGAGCGACCTCACACCGGAGCTCGTGCTCGGCGGTCCCGCCGACTGTCCCGAGAACGCGTCCTGTCTCCCCGGCCTCGAACGGGTCTACGGCCTCGATCTCTCGGCGGGCTTCACGCCGCTCGACGGTGCCGGTCCCCTCACCGTGGCGGCGCTCGAGGCCGGCGAGATCGATGTCGCCATCCTGTTCTCGACCGGCGGGGTCATCGCCGACAAGGGCTGGGTGGTGCTCGAAGACGATCAGGGCCTGATCAACGCCGACAACGTGATCCCCGTCACCACCGACGCCGTGATCGAAGCCTACGGCACCGACTTCACGGCGGTGGTGAACGAAGTGAGCGCGGCCCTGTCGACCGAGGAACTGGCCGAACTGAATCGGCGCTATGACATCGACAAGGAGGACGCAGCAGCGATCGCCACCGATTGGCTCACCGCAGAGGGTCTCATCGGGTAGCCGATCGCTCCGAGCCTCGGACTCCGGTCACCGCTCCGGGACGGCGTCGGTCGCCGGCGCGGACACCCAGAGAGCCGAATCGAGCGACTGGGAGCTCTGGGTCGGATCCAGTTCGTTGACGACGCGCCAGGCCTCGTCGGCGCGGGTGCGAGCGTCGAGATATTCACGCCTGGCCTTGTCGGCCGCCTCTGCTGCCGCCGCGATCACGGAGTCCTGGTCGCCTTCGATGGCACCGGTCGGTGCCGATTCCAGATCGATCCGGACGATCTCGGCCGCGACCACGAGTTGGCTCGCGTGCTGATCGAGGCGGTGCGCTCGGGCGCTGAGTTCCTCGGCCCGGTCTCGGGCCACGGCGAGCGCGGACGTGCTGCTGTCATCGGGCTGGGTGTCGAGCTCGATCTCGGCGGCGACCTGAACGAACAGCGTGACCGGGAGCGACGGCGGCAGGGCGTCCAACGCAACATCGTCGGGCCCGAGGAGCGAATCGGCGCGGACCCGGAGGGGGGCCAGAACGAGCGTGGCGTCCGAGCACACGGTCACGAAGTCGGCAGCGTCGACCACCCCGGCAACGGTGGCGGGGATCCGGGCGTCGTCGAGGAGTTGCTGGATCCGGTCCCGATCGTGCGGACCGGTGCCGACCACCGAGACCTCGATCGAGGCCCGGGCGAGCACCGAGTCACGGGTGCACATCCAGGCGAGCAGCGCCAGCATGCGACCGTTGCCGTCATCGGTCCACCACACCCTGATCCGGGTGGCGGGATCGGGAGCGGTCGGCAGATTCGCCCAGGCATCGGGAAGAGCCCGGAGGACGGCGACGTTCGCCCCGAACCGCAACCCCGTCTGGACCATGCCTTCGTAGTCGCCGTTGCTGGTCGTGCTCTGCTCGTCGTGTTCGTACCAGCTGAACAGCGCGAGGTTCGGCCGCAGGGAGCCGATTCCGTGGCTCTGCAGCAGCGAGGCCACGCCTGCCTGCAGGGAATCGGACACGATCACCCGTCCGAACACCGCAGCGCCTCGGCTCGAGAGTTCCCGTTGGAGTTCCAGCTCGATCCGCGCCGCGTGCTTTCGGGCGATCGGGCCTCGGCCCGGGACGATGCGGACAACCGTCGTGAGCCCGGCCCCACCCTCGAGCCAGGCTGCGACGGTGGCGAGCGCCATCCGACGGAACGGGTCGCGGGAGGCGAAGGCGATCGTGCACGGGCGCCAGTCCCGCCCCGGCTCGCGGTTCGGTCCCATGGCCTTCAGGTGGGTCCGGACCTCGGACGCGTGGAAGCCCCGGGTGCTGTCGGCCCAACGTGACTGCTGGGACGAGCCGTTCAGGTAGCGGTAGAGGCTGAACACGGCTACGCCGGCCACGGCACCGGCAAACGGGTCGATGGCCAGGATGACGGCGATGCAGCCCAATGTTCCCAGGAGGCTGAGCCGCCAATCGAAGAAGCGGAACGTCGGCCGGAACGACGTACTCGCCGCTCGAGCCTCCGAATAGGTCGCGTAGTTGATCATTCCGTAGCTGGCCAGGAAGAACATCGAGATGATCGGGGCGACGAGGTCGAGGTCGGCGACGGCGACGGTGAAGAGGGCGATCGCCGCCGTCAGCAGGACGCCGCGGCGAGGGTTGTTGTCGGTTCCCGACCCCCGTTCGAACGGTTGGAGGGCCGGAACCAGGCGGTCGCCGGCGAGTCGCTGGAGTGTGCGAGGTGCACCGAGTATCGAGGCGATCGCCGAGGACAACGTGGCCGCGACGACGCCGACGTCGATCAGTGCCGGGCTCGGCGCCAGAGAACGCATGATCGAGGTGTCGTCCCGCAGCGTCTGGAGTGGCACCGCCATCGCGAAGGTGACGATGACGGCGGCGTACACCAGGGTCGACACGCCGATCGCCCCGAAGGTCCCGATCGTGATGCTCCGCGAAGGTGTCTTCGAGATCGCCGGACATCGCAACGCCCTGGGTGAAGCCGGTGATGGCCGGGAAGAAGATCGCGAAGCTCACCCAGAAGCCGTTTCCCTCGGCTGGGGATCCGAGATTGTCGGCGGCGGTCTCGAGGCTGAGATCGGGAATGACACCGACGAAATAGGCGACGATCGCGATCACCAGACACACCAGAACCGCGTACTGGAGTTTGGTGGCGATGTCGGCGCCGACCCAGGCCAGGGCGGCCAGCCCCAGGATGGTGATCGCGGCGATCAGCCGTGGTGCGACGCTGCTGGAGGAACCGATGACACTGGCCACCGCCTCGCCGAGGCCGATCGTGTAGAACGCCACCGAGACCGACATGGCCAGGTACAGCACCAACCCGATGGCTCCTCCGAACGCCGGCCCGAGGGTTCTCGAGATGATGAAGTAGACGCCGCCTCCACCGACCCGGAGGTTGGTGGCGATCGCCGCGAGCGAGATCGTGGTGAGCACGGACACGCTGGTGGCCAGGACCAGCATGACGAGCATCTGGACGAGCCCGACGTTGCCGACGACGAAACCCAGCCGGAGGAAGAGGACCAGGCCGAGGATCGTCAGAAGGCTCGGGGTGAACACACCACCGAACGTTCCGAGGGTCGCGCCCGGATTCGAGACTCGGGACGCAGCGGTTCCGGTCATGCGTGGTGCTCCAGAACCCGCAGTTGCCGCTGCTCGGCGTCGAGGTCGGGTGCGGACGTGTTGACGGCGATCAGGAGCGGAGAATGGATCATGGGAAGCGCACCGATCATACGGGAGCATCGAATCAGATTTCCCGATGCTCGGCGTCGTCGGTCCTCGACAACGGGTAGACAACGCACGAGATCATTCCACCCGGTCAGGGGTGGGCCCACCATCGACGTAACGAGACGGCTTTCACGGCCGGTCGCACGTCGGCTCCCACGAATCTGAGGAAGCGCTCATGCCCGAATCCATCGATTCCACACCGACGACTGTCTACGGCTCGTTGCTCGACAAGGTCGTGCTGGTCACGGGGGCGGGCAGCGGCATCGGACGGGCCATTGCCGAGCGGTTCGGCGGTCAGGGCTGCCGGGTCGTCGTCAACGATCTCGAACGCTCGACCGCCGACGCCACGGCGGCGTCGATCGTCTCGGCCGGGGGCCGGGCCATCGGGGTGGTTGCCGATGTGTCGGACGGGGAGCAGGTGGCAGCGATGTTCGACGTGATCATGGGCGAATACGGCCGGATCGACGTGCTCGTCAACAACGCGGGACTGGTCGGCCCCATGCTCCACTTCTTCGAAGCCGACGAGGCCTGGTGGCGGCGCATCATCGACGTCAACCTGACCGGACACTTCCTCTGCTCCCATTCGGCCGCCCGCCTGATGGCCAAGGCCGGGGGCGGCGTGATCATCAACATGAGCTCCGGTGGCGCGACCAGGGCCCACCGTGCCTTCACCGCCTACGACGCCAGCAAGGGCGGGATCGAGGCACTCACCAGGGCGATGGCCCTCGATCTCGGTCCCTACGACATTCGGGTGAACGCCCTCATGCCCGGGTCGATCGACACCTCCGGCCTCTCGATCGACGACCGTCGTCTCCGGGGCGAGAACGTGCCCCTCGGGCGCATCGGCGAGCCCGACGACATGACGGGAGCTGCCCTGTTCCTCGCCTCCGACGACGCGTCCTACATCACGGGCGACGTGATCAGAGTCGATGGCGGCATGCTCGCCCAGCAGCGATCGGCCACCGTCGACATCATGCCCCCCACCAACTTCCCCGAGGTCGAAGACCTCTGACCAGAACCCCGCCACCGGCGCGTCGCCCGTGGCGCGGCCGACGCGTCAGACCCGGTAGCGGTTGAAGCCCTCGCTCCAGTGGGTCGTGCCCTGGTGGGTGACGAGGTAGATCTCGTAGTCGGGGATTCCCTTCACCCACTCGAGTGACTCGAGCCCCATCACGAACACCGCCGTTGCGTAGGCGTCGGCCCAGGTCAGGTCCGGGCCGACGACGGTCGCGCTGGCCAGGACGGTCGTCGGATGTCGGGTTCGCGGGTCGTAGATGTGGGCCCCGCGTTCGTAGGTGGCCGAGGTGGCGACGGCCAGTCGATCGGAGCCGTGGATCACCAGCGCCAGTGACCGGTCGTCCTCGGGGTGACGGATGCCGATCTGCCAGTCGGACCCGACCGTTGGCCGTCCGCGGAGGGCGATATCGCCACCGGCATTGATGCAGAAGTTGCGGCAGCCGTGAGACTCGAGGATCTCGGCCGCCCGTTCGACGGCCCAGCCCTTGACCAGACCGGAGGTCTCGAGGCGGGTTCCATTGGGTGCCGGCACGTCGAACGCATCGAAACAACCGTTGGTCCGACGCGTCGCCGTCTCGCAGAGTCGGAGCACACCCCGGATCTCTTCGGTGGCGTCGGCCGGCGCCAACTCGCCCCGGCCCATGGCGCTGATCGGGCTCTGGGGATCATGGGTGCTGAAGACCCGATCGACGTGATGGAGCCAGTCGACGACCTCATCGATCGGATCGAAGGTCGTTCGTTCGTCGCGTACGTCGATGCTGACGGCCATTCCCATGACCGCTTCGACGTGGTGGCGACCGACCCGCTGCGGGTCAGGCAGCAGCGATGAGTCCACTGGCCCGGGCGGTGTCGATGGCGGATTGCAGGGATCGCTGATAGTCATGCGAGGTGTAGGTGGCGCCCGAGACGGTGTCGACGTTGGCGTTCTGTACCGTCAGCGCCTCGGAGTTGAGGGTGGGGACGGCCCGGTTGTTGATGCTGACGCTCGTTCGGTCGCCATCGGGGGTCTGCAGGGCCGAGACGGCCGTGATCGTGCCGTCCGACGAGAACGTCGCTTGGACCTGCACCGTTCCGAATCGGTTGGAGTAGGCGTCGCCGTTGACGACGATCGGTGTCGTGTCGGCCACCGGGGCCCGATTCGTCGTGACGTTCGTCGAACCCGATGTCGCTCCCATGGCTCCCGACGCCGGGACCGAGACGATGCCGGCCGGTTGCGCTGCGGTGGCGGCGTTGGCCGTCGGTGAGAGCGACATCGCGTAGCTCAGGCCCCCCGTGGTGGCGAGGCTGAGGGCCAGAGCGGCCTGGCGTGCACCCTTGGCGGCGTGGCGGCGCTTGCGCTTCGTGGGGCCGGTCGCCGCCGAGGCGTAGGCCGGTGTCGGGGTCGGTCGGGCGGAAGACGTCGTCGGGGGTGTGCGTCGGGCCGCCAGCCGTTCGAGCCGGGCGGCGACGGCAGCATCGAGCGCCGCCGGGTCCTGTGGATTCGTGGGGCTGGACTCGGTCATGGGAACAGTGAAACCGAGCGGGTTCAACGCCGTGTGAGTGGTTCCTGTGTGCGCGCTGAGAAGAACGGCTCGGGATCCGGGGTCGTGGTGTCACACCGCCGCCTGCTTGCGCTCGATCAGGCCGAAGATCCGCAGCCCGAGCCCGTAGACCAGGACCCCTCCGAGCACGGCCAGGCCCGACCGGAAGACCAACCGGCTGCTGTCGCTCCCGCTCTGGTAGCCGTGGAGCAGGGCGAGCGCCGTTGCCGCCACCGAGGAGAGGTGGATCGTTCGCCACAGCCGCCGGTTGGCGAGCTTCTTCGGCCACGTGGTGAAGACGGTCAGGGCCAACAGGTAGGTGGCGACGACGCCCCAGGCGATCGGCCAGGCCTGGTTGGCGGTGCCGGGCACGAAGATCTCGACGAGGCCGATCCCGGAGTCGGTCTGGAGGAACGACGTGACGATGTGGATGGCGGTGAACGCCAGTGATGCGCCCCCGAGCCAGTTGTGGAGGTCGAGCCACCAGGCCGGTCGGAGGCGTTTTCCGGTGGCCCGGGCCGAGAAGAGGAATCCCCACAACAGGGCGGCCACCATCAGCACGGCGGCAACGATGCCGGTCGATCGGGTCAGATACCACAGGGTTTGGTTCATGGTCGGTCCTCGTCGTCGTCGACGGCCGAGACGGCGCCCGGCAGTCGAACGGTCATCACCAGCCCGGTCGGCTGGTTGTGCTCGGCGCGGATCGTGCCGCCGTGGGCCTCGACGATCGACTCGACGATCGACAGCCCGAGTCCGCTACCGCCGGTCGCCCTGGTCCGGGCGTCGTCGACCCGATAGAAGCGATCGGTCAGCAAGGCGAGCTGTTCGTCGCTGACTCCCGGACCGGCGTCGGCGACGCTGATCACCGCAAGGCCGCCCTCGACGGAGAGGTGCACGGTGCACGCCGTGCCGGCCGGGGTGTGGGCTCGTACGTTGGCCAAGAGGTTGTCGAGGACCTGACGAAGGCGTGTGGGGTCACCGGGAACCGTGATCACGCCGTCGACCAGCACCCGAAGGAACCGATCGGGGTCGATGGTCCGGGCGGTGTCGGCGGCCTGCAGCACGATCTCGGTGAGATCGACGGTCGAGGACTGCAGCGGTCGGTCTTCGTCGAGACGGGCCAGGAGCAGCAGGTCGCCGACGAGCGCGGACATCCGCGCCGTTTCGTTCCGGATGCCGGCCATCGACCGGTCGAGATCGTCGGGTCGGTTGCGAGCTCCCTGGTCGAACAGTTCGGCGTAGGCCGCCGTTGCCGCAATGGGAGTGCGGAGCTCGTGCGAGGCGTCGGCGACGAACTGCCGCATCCGGGCTTCCGATGCAACCAGTTCGGCGACCGTTCGTTCCCGTTCGGCCTTGGCCAGATCGAGACGATCGAGCATCGCGTTCAGTGCCGAGGCCAGACTCCCGACCTCGGTGGCCTGCTCGTCGCCGGGCACCCGAACGTCGGCAAGATCGCTGTCGGTGATGGCCGCTGCGCTGAGTTCGACCTGCCGGAGGGGGCGCAATCCGATCCGGACGAGCCACCAACTGAGTACGACCACGAGTCCGACGGCGGCCGCGCTGGCGAGGAGCAGGACGGCGAGCAGTTGGCGACGGGTCTCGTCGACCTGGTGGAGCGATTCGCCGACGATCAGTGTCGTCCCGTCCGACAGGGGGTCGACCCGGACCCGAACGCGGTCGGGGCTCAGGGTCTGGAACCGGGGTCGGGTCTCGACCGAGGCCAGATCGACATCGAGATCGTCGTCGCCCGGTCGACGCCCGGCCGAGGTGAACAGTGGCGTGCGGTCGATGTCGACGATGGCGACATAGAGGCCCGGGGCCACCTGGGGGATCGCTCTCCAGGCGTCGGCCGTTCCGGTCTCGGCGAGCTGTTCGATGGGAGGGTGGGCCCGGTCGAGCGCATCGTCGATCTGGCTGAGCTGGGACCGGCTGAAGGCGACGTAGGTGGCGACGTCGACGATCAGGAGTCCGGCCACCACGGCGATGGCGGTGGCGACGAGGAGGCGACGGCGAAGGGTCACGGCTCCTCACGCAGGACGTACCCGACGAGACGGACGGTGTGGATCACCGGCGGTCCGTGCTCGTTGAGTTTCTTGCGGAGATAGCTGACGTAGGTCTCGCAGATGTTGGAGTCGCCGTCGAAGTCGTAGTGCCAGACATGGTCGAGGATCTGTGCCTTCGACAGGACTCGGCCGGGGTTGGTCATGAAGTACTCGAGCACGCTGAATTCGGTGGCGGTCAGTTCGATCGGGGTGCCGCCGCGTCGCAGTTGATGGCCGTCGATGTCGAGTTCGAGATCGGCGAAGCGGAGGACGTTGGCCGCAGCCTCGATGCCGTTCCCGGTGCGGCGCAGGATGGCCTTGACCCGCATGACCAGTTCGGCGAGCGAGAACGGCTTGGTGAGATAGTCGTCGGCGCCGGCGGCGAACCCGGCGGCCTTGTCGTCGAGACTGTCCTTCGCCGTCAGGAACAGGACGGGGGTCGTCACCCCGTCGGCCCGAAGCCTCGTTGCGATGCCGAACCCGTCGAGGTCGGGGAGCATCACGTCGAGCACGATCAACGAGAAACCGCCGTCCTGCGCGGCGGCCAGCCCGGTCCGGCCGGTCGTCGCCTCGGTCACCTCGAACGACTCGTAGCGCAGGGCCGTCGACACCGCGTCGACCAGCGAAGGTTCGTCGTCGACGACCAGAATACGAAGCGGATCGGACATGGAGGCGATTGTGACAGGTCGAGCGGGGGAACCCATGAGCCCGTTCGACTTCTACTGGATCACTCAGCGGGCTCTCAGCCGGCACTCAGGCGTCACCTCGCTGACACGAACGTGTCAGCTCGTCGGCAGGCCGCTCGGCCGACCCCAGCCTCGCCGGCATCGAAACGACCGAAGCTCGACCAGCATGGACAGCCGTCACCAGCCCGCCGGCGAAGGTCCGGTCGACCTGGATAGGGTCGTTTCCGTGATCAACGAGGTCGAGTGCCGCGTGCAGTCGGTGTCGCCGGACACGGTGGTCGTCTCCGTCGAATCCGCCCGAGTCGAACCCCAGCCGGTCGACACTCCATGGCACTGAACACGTCCGACGAGAAGCCGGACCGCTCGGCCCTGGGCCCGCCTGCCCGACGGATCGTGAAGCTGCTGACCTTCGCCCTCGTGATCCACGTCTTCGTGATCCCCCAGATCGGAGGTGCCCGTCGGGCACTCTCGGTCCTGGGTTCGGTCGATCCGATCCTCCTGGTGGTGGCCGTCGGCCTCGAGGCTGCGTCGTTCCTGGCCTACGCCCGTCTGACCCAGCAGCTCCTCCCCGAAGACGAGCGCCCCTCGATGCCCATCACCCTCGGAGCGGTGATGGCCTCGACCGGCGTGAACCATGTCGTACCGGGAGGGGCCGCAACGACCGCCGCGGTGAACTACCGCCTGCTGGGCGGGGCCGGCGTCCCGTCGTCGTCGCTGGGCTTTGCCCTCACCACGCAGGCCGTCGGGTCGGCCGTTGTCCTGAACGTGATCCTGTGGGTGGCGCTCCTCATCTCGATCCCCGGGAGCGGTTTCCATCCGATCTACGCCACGGCGGCCGCCGTCGGCGCGATCCTCATCGGGGGATTCGGGCTCGGGGTGGTCGGGATGCGCCGCCACGGCGAGCGGTTCGCCGACCGGGTCTCGGCCGTGATCGGGCGCCTGCCTCGTATCGACCCGGCCGTGGTCCGGTCGACCTTGGTCAACGCATCGGTACAGCTCGATCTGCTTCTCGAGGATCGACGGCGTCTCCGCCTGGTCGTGCAACTGGCGGCGGCCAATTGGCTGCTGGATGCCGCCGCACTCTGGGTGTCGTTGGCCGCGTTCGGTCATCGCCCCGGCATCGACGGCCTGCTGGTGGCCTACGGCCTGGCCAACGTGATGGCGGCGATCCCCATCAGCCCCGGTGGGCTCGGTGTGGTCGAGGCGATCCTGATCCCGACGCTGGTCGCGTTCGGTACCCCTCGGGCCGAGGCGTCGATCGGCGTGGTCGTGTATCGGCTGGTGAACTTCTGGTTGCCGATCCCGATCGGTGCCCTGTCGTACGTGGCAGTCGAGCGGGCCACATCGGGCGAGGTGCGGCGAGGTCTGCGGGCCGAGATCAACGAACTGGTCGAGGAGCACGATCACTCGTCCTCGGACTGACCATCTTCGAGCGAGGGTCAGGTGGCCGGTGGTTCGATCAGTTCGTCGAGGCCCGCCGCGATCAGGGCCGCCTCGGCCCGGGAGTCGGCCAGTGCCCGTTCGATGAGCGGCAGCACCCGGCGCTCGACCTCGAGGATCGAGGTGTGGATCTCGATGCACAGCTGATCCACCAGGCGTGCCGAGAGCGGTATCGATCCCAGATCCAGGTCGCGCAGGAGCCGGGCGGCCGCCTGGGTGTGGTGCTCCGGATACCAGGCGACCTCGGCGCCGTGCTCCTCGTCGAGTCGCTCGACCATCGGGAACACGATGCGCTCGGTGGCGAGCTGGTAGCGCTCGATGTGGTGGCGCAGCGACCGGAGTGCTTCACGCCGGTCGGTCGGTTCCGAACGGCGCAGGGCTTCGAGTCCCTCCGTGAGGTCGTCACCCAGTGTTCGGATCGACCCGAACGGGTCGGGCGATGGGACCGGGACCTCGCGCTCGGGCGCCGTTGGCACACCCGATCCGGTCCCCGGAGACTCCGGCGTGCGGACGAGGTCGATCTCGACCGGCTGATCGGCGAGTCGTTGGACCGGCCAGACTCCGGATTCGTCGCCCTCGCCGGGATGGGTCCAGTCGAATCGCTTCTCGAGGTGGGCGAGGTCGAGGACGGCGCGGCCGTCGACGATCTCGACGAGGGGAACGATCGGGTAGATCTCGCTCGGGTGATTCGAGGACGTCTCGGCCAATTCGACGAGACGCCCGACGATGCGTTCGGTCTGACCGGCCAGGGCGCAGCGGGCTCCGCGCGCCACTCCGGCGAGTCGCTCGTTCACCCGCCGAACGTCGAGCGCCCCCCCGTGCGCCGCCGGGCGCTTGGACAGGGAGCTCTCGAGCGCAGCCGCCACGTCGAGCCCATCTCGCTTG
The DNA here is from genome assembly GCA_963700755.1 of uncultured Acidimicrobiales bacterium. Taxonomy (GTDB): domain Bacteria; phylum Actinomycetota; class Acidimicrobiia; order Acidimicrobiales; family SZUA-35; genus JBBQUN01. Next base: position 306,693 of record CAVOYW010000006.1, on the reverse strand, counting down.
CACGGCTCGCATTGACCGCAGGATTCGACTGCGAGGAAGCGGGCGGCGCCTGCTGCGACCGCCGGCAAAGACGTCGAGTCGTCGATCACGATGAAGCTCGCCGATCCCAGGCCGGATCCGGCCGCCGCCATGTCTTCGTACGTGAGTGGCGTGTCCAGCAAATCGGCGGCGAGCGGTGGGTTGGAGACGCCGTTGAGGACCACGGCGATCCTTCGGTCGGCGGTGATGCCCCCGCCCAGTGTTTCGATGACCTCCCGGAGCGGCGTGCCCATCGTGAATTCGCCGACACCATGGTGGAGCGTGTCGCCCGTCACCGTACAGATCACGGTCCCCGGCGAATCCGTGGTGCCGGTGCTGCGGTACCAGTCGACTCCGTTGGCGAAGATGCCGACCACGTTGGCCAACGTCTCGACGTTGTCGACCAATGCCCCGGGGCCGTCACCCCGACGCCCGTCGCCACCCCAGCCGGCCTCTGCCCGCTCGTGGACCCCGCGGCGATACGGGGGAACGATCCGGGGGAACGGTGGCCGACCGTCGATGACTTCGAGGAGTGCAGTCTCCTCGCCGAACAGATACTCGCCGGGTCCCTCCACCACTCGGATCGAGATCCCGTCGAGCCAGCCCGAAGCCTCGATGTCGGCTACGGCCGATCGGAGCCGCTCCTGCTCCTCTCGGAAGGAGGCCTTCGTCGCCACCACGATGTCGCTCGCCCCGACAGCCCGAGCCGCGATCGCCGCGCCCTCGAGCACGAGAAAGGGATTGGCACGAAGCAGCGCCCGGTCCTTGAACGTTCCCGGTTCGCCCTCGGCGGCATTCACGATGACCGGGAGCGCGGCGTCGGTGACCGAGCGCAGCGAGGCGAGAGTCCGCCACTTCCGACCGGTCGGGAATCCGGCACCGCCGCGACCGCGTAGGCCAGATCGTTCGACGACCGCGACGATCTCGTCGGGCGTTCGCTCGAGGGCAGCGGCGAGGCCACGCCCACCACCATGTTGGAGATGGGATGCGAGGGATGGAATCGGTTCGGTCCCGAGGACCCGATGCGTCTGGCTCATGGCGTACTACCTCGTCGCGGTGTGGCGTTTGGTTTGTGGTGTGAAACGGTCAGTGGTGCGGAGCGACCAAGACCGGTGTTGGGGCGTGATCGATGAGATGGCGGGAGATCTGTCCGGCGAACAGATCGGTGAGGGTGCGATGACCACGGGTGCCGATCGCGATGAGGTCGGCGTTCCAGTCGTTCGCCGCGTCGATCAACCCCGTGACCGGACTCTCGTTGAGGACCTCGACCGGTTCACTGTTGGGCAGTCGTTTGGCGATGGCGGCGGCCTCGTCCTCGTGCAGCAGATGCGATCCGTAGTTGTCGCGAGTGGTCGACACGCCCGTGTTGACCGACAGGACCGGAATCGTGCGAGCGCCGAGATCGCCTGCGAGGCGGGCGATGGAGTTGACCGAATCGGCGTTGGAGCTGGTGCCGTCGACACCGACGACGATCCGCAGTGGCGCAGTCGCGTTGGGGAGTCGGGCGCCGTCTCCTACCACGACGAACGGGATCCGGCTCGAGCGCAGGAGATGGTCGGCCGCTCCGGATTCCCCGAAACCTCCCGGCGCCATCGAACCGTGCCGGCCGACGACGATGAGATCGGCACCTCGGGCCTCGCTGAAGCGAACGAGCTCATCGAGTGCCTCGCCGTTCTGGATGACGATCTCGAAGTCGTCATGTCCACTGTCGTGCATGATTTGCGAGATCTGGGCCCGGCGTTCTTCGACGAGCTCGTCGTGCGACTCCGGTGACACCTCGGCGTAGGTCGGGTGGAACACGTTGACCACCACCACCTTGGCCCGGGCCTGGGCCGCCAGTGCTGCGGCCCATTCGAGCGATCGGTTGCTGTGTGCGTGGGTGCCGAATCCGACGATGATTTCCTTCATGGCAGAACCTCTTTCGGGGGTCGTGTTTGCGGAGATGGGTGGTGCGATGGGGTGAACCACCCCGAGGTCGCCGCCGCGGTGGGACCGGCGAGGAAGCCCCCGGGGATCCCGCCGACGATCACGCCGAGCAGGAAGGCCAGGATCAGGACCACGGGGTGGAGCCCGACTCGGCGGCCGATCACGAGTGGGCCGACCACGTAACCCTCGAGGTGGTGGATGACGATGGTCACGGCGATGATGACCGCGGCGGCCGTCGGCCCACTGGCGACGAGGGCGACGAGGGCCGCCATCACGCCGGACACGATCGCTCCGGCCACCGGGATGAACGAGGCCAGGAGGGTGATCACCGCGATCGGCAGGGCCAGCGGGATTCCCATGACCACGAGTGCACCACCGAGCATGGTGGCGTTGACCGCGCCGTTCACGACCAGTCCCTGCGAGTAACCGGTCATGGCGGCCCAGACGCCGTCGAGGTGCTGCCGGGTTTCGGCCTCCAGGCCCTCGGTGAGCTGGGCGGCGATGGTCGAGCCGTCCTTGAGGAAGAAGAAGGTCAGGACGACGGTCAGCACGCTGCCGGCGACGACGTCGAGCACCAGGGGGGTCCGGGCCACGGCCGTGCGGGCGAGGCTGGAGGTGATCGACCCCGTCTGGTTGCGGAGATCGCTGCCCCAGCCGGTGACCGTCGACCGGGACAGGCCGAACGGGCCGGCGACCAGCCAGTCCTCGATCCGACCGAGGCCGCCGTCGAGCGAGGTCCGCAGGGCATCGAACTCCGAGCTCACCGCCGGGGCCACGAGCAGCACGAGCCCGACCAACACGCCGAGCGTGCCGGCCACGACCACGAACGTGGCCAGTGCGTTCGGCAGACCGACTCGCTCGAGCCGGCGGGCCAGGGGGAGGAGCAGCGCGGTCAGGATCGTCGCCGCGACGACCGGCACCAGGATCAGATCGAGGCGGGGAACGACATTGGACAGAACCACGGCGAGCCCGACGATGCCCAACAGCGACCACGAAGACCGCCCGATCCGATCGAGCCGTTCCGATCCGATGGACAGGGGTGTGGTGGGAGCCGGCACGGGATCCAGTGTGCAGAGTCGAGGCCGGGGCGTGGAGACCTGTTCCGGCGAGTTCGATGACACGATTGCGTCATGGCCGTCCTCAGCCGATGGCCCGCCAGTGGTGACCGGGTTGGAGGATCGTCTGCTGGCTGAGGGGCCCCTGCGACCCGGCCGGGTAGTGGGCCGGTTCGCCGTGCTGCCAGTGGTCGAGCACCGGGTCGAGCAGCTTCCAGGCCAAGGCGACCTCGTCGACGCGGAGGAATGGCGTGTGGTCGCCTTCGATGACGTCGAGGAGGAGTTGCTCGTAGGCAGTCGTGGTCTCGGACTTCGTTCCGTAGTCGGCGTGCAGCCGACTCTGGTCGGATTCCATGTCGAGTCCCGGCGTCTTGGTCTGCAGGAAGAGGTCGATGCCCTCGGGCTGGTCGAGCCGGAAGACCAGCCAATTCGGCTCTGCCTCGGCGAGCGCTGTCCGGTGGAAGAGATGGGTCGGCGGCTCCCGGAAGCGGTAGGCGATCTCCGACAACGGTGCGGCGAGACGTTTGCCGGAACGCAGGTAGAAAGGCACCCCCTGCCACCGCCAATTGTCCACTCGGAGCCGGACCGCGGCGAACGTCTCGGTCGTCGAGTCGGCGGCGATCCCCGGCTCGAGGCGGTAGGCCTCGACGCTGTCGTCGCCAATGGAACCGTGGAAGTACTGACCTCGAGCGGCCCAGGTGTCGATGTCGGTGCTCGGATGCCGCACCGATCGCAACAGTTCGACCTTGTGATCGCGGAGTACCTCGGGCTCCCACACCGCAGGCGCATCCATCGCCGCCAGGCAGAAGAGCTGCATCAGGTGGTTCTGGATCATGTCGCGTAGGGCCCCGATGCCGTCGTAGTACCGATATCGGCCTTCGACGCCCAGTGTTTCCGCCACGGTGATCTGGACCTGGTCGACATGGGTGGCACAGAGCAGCGGCTCGATGACCCGGTTGGCGAAGCGCATCACGCTGAGGTTCTGCACGGTTTCCTTGCCGAGGAAATGATCGATCCGAAAGATCTGGGATTCGTCCCAGTGTTCGTGGAGTCGGCGATCGAGATCGATGGCGGTCTGCAGGCTCGTTCCGAACGGTTTCTCGACCACCAGTCGGTGCACCCCGGTGGCGGTCAGGCCGGACGATGCGATCGCTGTTGCCGCTCGCGGGAACAGGCCGGGCGGGAGTGCGAGGTAGTAGACATTGGTTTCGCCCAGGCTGGGTCGGAGGGCTCCGAAGGACTCAGGGCCGAGATCGCCCGGGTGGTAGGAACACCGCTGCTGGAGGCGGTCGATCGAATCGGGCACGCCTGGTTCCTCGATCGACTGCCGGACGTGCGCCGCGAACTGATCGTCGTTCCATTTCTCGAGGGCGACTCCAACGATTCGGACGTCGTCGAGATGGTGCCCCTGCTCCAGTCGCAAGAGTGCGGGATAGAGCAGGCGTCCGGCGAGGTCGCCGCTGGCGCCGACGATGAACAACGTCGTGGTCATGGCCACCTCACCGCTTGGCTTCGATGGAGCGGTCGTCGTCGGGCCGGCCGGTCGTGGTCCGAGCCGTCGTGGTCCGTGAGGGCGCACCGCCGCTCGTCGTCCCGGTCGGGACCCGGGACCCCGAGGATTCGGCGATAGACCCGCTCGTAGGCGGTCGCCGAGGAGTCCCACGACCAGTCGCGGTTCATGGCCCGCCGCCGGGTCGCCGACCACCGGGGTGCGTCGTGCCAGGCCATGATCGCCCGGCGGGTCGCGTCGCCGATGGCCCGTTCGCCGACGGCGGAGGCGACGAACCCGGTTCCGCGCCCGGGATGGGCGTCATCGTCGACGACCGTGTCGTGCAGCCCGCCGACGTCGGTCACGATGGGGATCGTTCCATAGGTCATCGATTGGAGCTGGGTCAGGCCGCACGGCTCGAAGCGGCTCGGCATCAGGAAGAGGTCGGCCGACGCGATGAGACGGTGCGCCGTGGTCTCGTCGTACCCGTCGATGACCACGACGTGATCCGGATCGGCGTCGGCCGCTGCCTGGATCAGCTGCTTGACCTGGCGCCGGCCCTCACCGTGGATGATCAGCACACCATCGGCGGCGGAGATCCGGGCCGCCGCCCGGGCGATGAGGTCGATCCCCTTCTGTGGCGTCAGTCGGGCCACCATGGCCACGACCGGCCCACCGTGCTGGGAGCGGTGGAGAGAACGCAGCAGCCGGCGGCGATTCGCCTCCTTGCCCCGGAGATCGTTGCGATCGAACGCAAACCAGAGGCGGGGATCCTCCGCCGGGTCCCAGAGCGCACCGTCGACGCCATTGAGGATCCCGTGCAGTCGCGGGCCGAGCGACGTGAGGATCTCACCGATTCCTCCGCCGTTGGTGGAGCAGATCTCCTGCCGGTAACGAGGGCTCACGGTGACCACGGCATCCGAGGTTCGAATCGCACCGACGAGCGGATCGAGGTGACCGGGAACGATCATCGGCGCGCTGGCGGGCCCGAGACGATCGACCCAGTCGAGCGATGTCAGCCCGTGGTGGTCGACGTTGTGGATGGTGAGGATCGTGGGTGTCGGTCGTCGGGCCAGCAACGTCGACGCCGCCCCGTGCCAGTCGTGGAGATGGACCAGATCGGGTCGGTCCCGATCGATCATCGCGGCGACACCGGCGGAGAACGACAGGAACCGGCGATCGTTGTCGGGCCAGGACTCATCGGTGGCGGGATCGGTGTAGGGATGGGGGCGGCGAATCGATTCGCTGCCGACCAGGCTGACCGGACCGAAACCGGCGGCCACGCCTCGGCGCAACCAGCACGGGTCGGCCCAGTCCGGGGTGGGGAGCGTCTCGGTCACCTCACCGGTCAGCGTCACGTCGCCGTAGTCGGGGAGCACCGTCTCGACCGCCCAGCCGAGTGACGAGAGCGCCGCGGTCAACCCGGCGGTGGCTTCGCCGAGTCCACCGACCTTGGCCATCGGCTGGCATTCGGCCGTCACGTGGAGGACTCGGCCGCTCACCGGACCGGTTCCTCGTCGGGAAGGGCGGCGACGACGACGTTGTCGGTCGTTCCGTACCCGTTGTGCTCGACCCGGTCGGCGTCGGGTTCGTCGAGGTACTCGCCGCCATCGACGAGATAGCGGAATCGCAGTGTCCGCCCCGTCGGGAAGTCGACACCGACCGATCGGAGCCCGTTCGATCGCCCTTGGAGCGGGTGGGCCAGCGGATCCCAGTCGTTGAAGTCGCCGACGACCGAGACCGGCCGGTCCTCGGAGAGGGTGAAGGTCACCCGAGTCTGGTTCCGGGTGGAGTCGAGCCTTCGGTTGATCATCGTCGATCCTCGATTGGACGTCGTCGGTGGGGTCGCGATCACGATCGTCGACGAGCGCGCTCGTCCCGTCATCGCTCGTCGAGGCCTCCGTGATGACACGGACGCGTCATCGGGCGACCGCCTCGAGCCCGCTAGGTTCGCGCCATGCCAACGGCGCTGAACCGACGGACACTCGAACACCTGGTGGTGCTCGAGCTGCCCTTCGGCGACCGTTTCGACGATCCGGTCGTCGAGGGCCGTCGGCTGTTCGCCGAGCTGCTGGGCACCGCGATGCTCGTCCTCGTCGCCGCCGGTGGCGGTGTCGTCGACGCCGTCGTCGCCGGCTCGGTCTCGCCCAACGCCGCCGCGGTGGCGCCGGGTCTCGTCGTCATGGCGTTGATCTACTCGACGGGTGCGGTCGGTGGGGCCCACTTCAATCCGGCCGTCACCATCAGCTTCGCAGTCCGCGGGAACTTCCCCTGGTTTCGGGTGCCGGGTTACGTGGCGATGCAGCTCCTCGGCGCCGTTGCTGCCGTGCTCGCCCTGCGGGGCCTCTTCGGTGACGTCGGTGACCTCGGGGCGTCCCACCCCGGTGCGGGCATCTCGTCGTGGCAGGCGACCGCCTTCGAGATGCTCCTGACACTCGGACTGGTCACGGTGATCCTCGGGACGGCGTCGAAGCGAAGAATATCGGGACCAACGCAGCCCTTGCCGTCGGTGCCTACGTCGCGCTGGCCGGCCTCTGGGCCGGCCCGATCTCGGGAGCATCGATGAACCCGGCGCGCTCCTTCGGGCCGATGCTCGTCGGCGGTCGGTGGACCGACTGGTGGGTCTACGTGTTCGGGCCTCTGGCCGGCGGCCTTCTGGCGGTCGGGTGCGCCTGGCTCCTCCGGGGCCCACCGTCGAGTGCCGGGAACGAGGCCGCCCAGGGACTGCTGGCCACGGGCGAAACGTCGAGTGCGTCCGTGGAACGTCGATGACCTGATGGCGTCATCGGGTTGACGCCCGGGGGCGCTGCGGTTCGGGCGGGCGGGGACGATGATCGATCGTGGGACGGTGGGAACCGATCGTGGAATCGATCGGATCTCCCCATGCGTCGCCCGTCGCCGATCGGGCGGCACCGAACGAAACGAGGAATCGCCATGAAGCTGTGGATCGGTCAGGCCGTGCATGCCAGCGATGGCCCCTTCGGAGAACTCGACGACATCGTCGTCGACCCCAAGGCCAACCAGGTCACGCATCTCGTCGTCCAACCCCTCCATCGACACCAGCGGCGCGGTTGCTGCCGCTTCGCTTCGCCTCGGTGCAGGACGACGTCATCGTCGTGGACTTGGACGGGGAACACATCCGGGCGCTCGAGCAGGTCGCCGATCGACGCTTTGTGCGTCTCGAGGAGCCGCTCGACCCGGGACCGGAGTGGGACATCGGCAACGAACGCGTCCTGGCCCCGGTCGCCTACGCGGCGATGTACCCGGCGCCGATCGCCGACGGCGTGACGATCCTCTTCGACCGGGTCCCGCATGGCCGCTGTGAGGTCGACCTGAGCAGCCCGGTGATCACGTCGGACGGGCACCGGGTCGGCTGAGGTCGAGGGGTCCGTCACGGGTTCCACCGAAGGCCCGGAGCACTCCGACTCCGACTCCCGCGCCGAGGTCTCCGGGGTCGTCGTCCGGACCGAGAGCCGGGGCTCGCATCATTTCGTCGTCGTCTCGCTCGACCAACTGGCCAGGGTACGCGCCGACGACGTCACCCTGGGCATCGACCGATCGACCTTCCGGTCCCTGCCGGTGGCCGACTCGATCTTCGGACCGGCCGACTCGCCGTCGGCCTTGGCCCGGATCGAACGGTCGGCGCTCCGGTCCGTGCACAGTCTCGCCGAGCGGGTGGTCGAGCACGTGCCTCACCGTTGACGGCAGCGTCCGCCTCGGTGCCGGTGATCGGAGGTTCTCAGGGCCGCTGCGATCCGCGTGACCACGGCCCGAGAACGGCGCCTTCGACGGTGTCGGGCTGTCGCTTCATGGTCCACCTCTCGTCATGGCGGCTTCCCGGCCGTCGACCGACGGCTGGGCCGAATCGGTGAGCGACTCGAGCCGCTCGACGACGCGCTGTTCGTGTTGGGCCCAACGCAGGACAGCCGTGATCGTCAGGACGACTCCTCCGATCATGGTGAGGACCCGCATCAGGGCCCCGCCTGCGTGCTGATCGGCGAGCGCCCGATCCCAGCCGAGCCGTCGCACGTAGATATCGGACAACGGGCGCCGGGCGGTCGTGAGCCAGATCCCGAGGACGGCGACCGGAACGCTGAGGCCCAGTGCCAGCCCCACCGTGAGCGGACGGGAGCCGGTGACGCGCCGCGATCCGGGACGGAGCACCGTTGCCCAGACGACGATTCCGGTGCCGACGAGCGAGACATGGGTCAGCGCGTGGACGAACGGATTCGTCAGCGCCGCGTCGTAGACCGGTGTCGTGTGCAGGCCCAACAGCACGACCACGGACCCTGACCAGGCGACCAACGACAGGATCGCGCCGGGGCTCGTTCGCTCGGTCCGGCGGCGACCGCCGAGGCGGCGCGGACGTCCGACCCCGTGCGGCCCCAGCAGGGTGCGGAGCGGGTGACCCAACACGATCAACGGCGGCACGACCAACGAGAGCAGGAGATGCTGGACCATGTGGCCGGTGAAGGTGGGCTCCATGATTCGCTCGGCCGGGCTCGAGGTGGCCAGGGTCGACGTGGCGAGACCGAGGCAGAAGGCCACCGCCTGACCTCGTGGCGCGGGACTCCGGGTCCACGACCACAGGTAGAGGCCGACGAGCGCGATGGCCGTCGCCGTAACGAACAGGTGTTCCGTCGGATTCGAGTGGGCGAGCATCATGGGTCGGTGTCCCGCACGATCAAGGCGACCTGCGACGCCAGCAGAGCCAGCGCCGCTCCGCTGAGCCAGAGGCCGACGACGAGGCCGACCCAGATGCCGATGAAGGCGACCGCCAGGGCCAGCGGCCGGATGCTGTCGGTCGTGTACACCCCGACGACCCCTGCGGCGTCGTCGGCCTCGGCCCCGACCAGGTCGGAGACCGGCGTGGCATGCTGCCGTTGCCAGTTCCACAGCCAGCCCACGATCAGTCCACCGAACGGGCAGCCGGTCAGGAGGATCACCGTTCCGGCCGGATCGCCGCTGGTCACGAAGTAGATCGATGCGATGACGCCGAAGTATGCGGCAACGAGCGTCCAGAGGGTGGCCTGGATCCTCATGCGCCGGACTCGGTCGGCGTTCCGCGGGGTTCCTCGGCGGGACGATCGATCCACGGGTGGAGGGGGAACCACCGGTCGTCGTGGTCCTGGCGGTGGCGCCACGCATCCGAGGCGCCGGTCGACCCGACCTCGGGGTGGTTGATCCAGCGCAGGTCGAAGACCGGCCGTTCACTGCGGATCGGAGGCAGCCACGTGAAGTTGTGCTCCGGAGGTGGGGACGAGGTCGCCCACTCGAGTGAATTCCCCTGCCAGGGGTCGGCGCCGGCGTCGCGGGGTCGACGAAGCGAGATCATGACGGCTGCGAAGAACGGGATCGTCGAGATGACGATGATGGGAACGCCCAGCGAGGCGATCAGGTTGTCTCGCCCGAGACCATCGAACGCGTCGTAGTCGGCGACCCGTCGCGGCATGCCGGCCATGCCGGCGAGATGCATGAAGAAGAACGTGATGTTGAAGCCGATGAACAGGAGCCCGAACTGTACGTATCCGAGTCGAGGGGGCAGGAGCCGACCGGTGACCTTGGGCCACCAGAACCAGATCGCCGCGAACATCGCATAGACCACGGTGCCCCCCATCACGTAGTGGAAGTGGGCGACGACGAAGTAGGAATCCGAGAGGGCGAAATCGAGCGTGGGGGAGGCGAGCATCACCCCGGTCAGGCCACCACCGACGAAGGTCACCAGGAAGCCGATCGCGAACAGCATCGGGGGATCGAACCGAACCGAACCGCCCCACATCGTGAACACCCAGTTGAACACCTTCACACCGGTGGGGACCGCGATCAGGAACGACGTGGTCGCGAAGAACGGCAGGTAGACATTCCCGGTGACGAACATGTGATGGGCCCACACCGAGGTCGAGAGCGCAGCGATCGAAATGGTCGCGATGACGAGGCCCTTGTAGCCGAACACGGGCCGTCGGCTGAACACCGGGAAGATCTCGGTCACGACACCGAAGAACGGCAGGGCGACGATGTAGACCTCGGGGTGGCCGAAGAACCAGAAGAGGTGCTGCCACAGGATCGGCGAGCCACCGCCGACCGGGTCGAAGAAGTGCGTCTCGAGACGCCGATCGGCGAGCAACAACATCAAGGCTCCCGACAACACGGGGAAGGCCATGAGCACCATGACGCTCGTCATGAGGAGGTTCCAGGTGAGGATCGGGAGCCGGAACATGGTCATGCCCGGCGTCCGCATCGTCACCACCGTGGTGATCACGTTCACGGCGGTGAGCGTTCCCGAGGTGCCCGTCACGATGATCGAGATGATCCACAGATCGGCGCCGAGCCCAGGAGAGCCGATCGGACCCGAGAGCGGCGCGTAGGCGAACCAGCCGAAGGCCGCCGCGCCCCGTCGGTGATGAACCCGAGCAACATCGTGACGCCACCGATGAGATACAGCCAGTACGAGAACGCGTTGAGCCGGGGGAAGGCGAGATCGGGAGCTCCGATCTGGAGCGGGATCAGGTAGTTGGCCGAGCGCGAAGCCGAACGGAACCGCGAAGAGGTAGACCATGACGCTGCCGTGGATGGTGAACAACTGGTTGTAGGTCGACTCGTCGACGTACTGGAGTCCGGGGCGGGCCAGCTCGGTCCGGATGATCCCCGATAGCGCTCCGCCGATCGCCGCGAAGACGAAGGCGGTGAGCGCATAGGCGACGCCGAGCGCCTTGTGATCGGTCGTGGTGAGCCAGCCGGCCAGGGTCGTCGGCAGACCGCTTCGTCCGGCCGGGGGCAGGCCGATGATCGCATCGACGTCGATCTGCTGGGCCTCGTCGGGTCGGGTGCCGGCGATTTCGGTGCTCATCGGTCCGTCCTCGACTCGCTCAGCCAGACCGCGAAGTCGTCGGGCTCCACGATGCGAACGGTGAACCGCATGTCGGTGTGCCCAGACCGCAGAATTCCGCACAGGCGGCCGGATACGAACCGGGATCACCGCTCACGGCGACCTGCATCGACTGGTGTTCACCGGGAATGACGTCACGTTTGTACAGGAAACCCGGTACCCAGAACGAGTGGATGACATCGCGCGATTCGAGTCGGAACTCCACGGTCCGGCCCCGGGGCAGCACCAGTTCCGGGGTCCCCGAATCGGCCGGCGGGGAGAGGGTCACGTCCCCGTCGGGATAGTGGAACTGCCATTGCCATTGGAAGCCCTCCACCTCGACCACCAGATCGGGGTCGGGGACGGATCGCTGAACCGAGTCGAGCGACACGAGCGTGACCGCGAGGAGCCCGGCGATCGCCATGAACGGAATCACCGTGTACGCCACCTCGAGGGGAATGCGGTAGTGGACCTGTTCGGGGAGCCGCTCGCTGCGTCGGCGGAAGCGGATGGCGATGACGACCAACAGGATCAGGATCAGCCCCCCGACCGCGGCTGCCCCGACCAGGAAGACCGTCCACACCTGATCGATGGTCTGCGCCTGCTCCGTCAGCGGTTTCGGCAGTCCGCTCGCGCTCCTCATCGGACCTCCGTCGCTCGTGGCCCGTAGGGGTCGGCGTGGTCGAGGTGATCGTCGGTGTAGCCCCCGCTCGGTGTCCGGGTGATCGTGACCCGACGCTCGGTGTGTTCCGGACTCGCTCGCCGGGACAGGGCCCGGCAGATCCGGTGCGCGGCGAACCACGAGATCGGCGGGACGATCACGAGGGCGAACTGCAGACCGGTGGTGACGTGACCGACGGAGACCCGCAGCGTGTTGGCGACGACGTCCTGCGCCCCGGCGATGAACAGGATCACGACGAACGCGAGGCCGGCGACACCGCTCGCCGTGCGCCGCGGCGCGTCCCGCGGGCGGTCGAGCAGGTGGTGGGTATCGGCATCGCCGGTGAACCGACGCTCGATCCACGGAACGGCGAAGAGTGCGGCGAAGATGACCGAGGCCCCCAGAACTCCGGGAAAGAACGGGTTGGGGATCGTTCGACCGAAGGCCCGGGTCTCCCAGGGAGGAAAGATCCGGAGGGCGCCCTCGAGGAAGCCGATGTACCAGTCGGGTTGCGCGAACGAGGTCGCAGCCGCCGGTTCGTAGGGCCCGTACAACCACACCGGGTTGATGGCGAAGATCGAGCCCATGGCAACGACGACCGAGGCCGTCAGGAAGAGCAGCCCGATCGAGTTCATGGCGAATCCCGGCCAGACGGGCTCGCCGACCACGTTGGACTCGGTCCGGCCCGGGCCGGGGAACTGGGTGTGCTTCTGGCGCCAGACCATCCCGAGGTGGGCGCCCAGGAGACCGATGATCAGACCGGGGATCACGAGGATGTGGACCGGATAGATCCGGGCGATGATGCCCTGGCCCGGCCAGTCGCCGCCGAAGACGAGGTACGCGAGGTGTTCGCCGATCACGGGGATCGAGAGCACGATGGAGTTCGCGATGCGCAGGCCCGTGCCCGACAACAGATCGTCGGGGAGCGAGTAGCCGGTGAACCCGGCGCCCAACGCCAGGACCAGCAGGGTGCAACCGACGACCCAGTTCGGCTCCCGCGGTTTGCGGAACGCGCCGGTGAAGTAGACCCGGGCCAGGTGCAGCACGATGGAAGCGACGAAGACGAGGGCCGCCCAGTGGTGGGTCTGGCGGATCAGCCGCCCGGCCCGGACGTCGAAGGTGATGTGCAGTACCGAGTCGTACGCGCGGGAGACCTCGGCTCCCTGGAGCGGGGCGTAGGAGCCCGCGTAGGTCGTCACCTCCTGGCTTCCCTGGAAGAACAGCGTGAGATAGATGCCGCTCAGCAGGAGCACCACGAAGCTGTAGAGCGCGAGTTCCCCCCACAGGAACGAGAAGTGTCGGGGGAAGACCTTGCGCAGCGCCTTGTTGACGCCGTGACCGGCACCGAGCCGATCCACGATCCCCTCGCCGCCTCGCCGGCCCCAGTGTGTCGCAGCCATCAGTCGTCGCCCCAGGCGGCGGGGCCGACGGGCGTCGAGAAGTCGGCGACGGCGATCAGGTGACCGTCGCCGTCGATCGCCAACGGCAGCTGGGGCAGCGGAACGCGGTGCCGGCCCGCCGATGGGCCGCGCGGCGTCGGCCGGGTCGAACACCGACTGGTGACACGGGCAGACCAGCTGGCGAGTGACCTCGGGGGATCGATCGTCGATGCCGAACAGACCGACGGAACACCCGGCATGGGTGCAGATCTTGGAATAGGCCACCCAGCCGTCGACCGACCCGCCCTGGACGGTCTCGGGGGAGAGCAACTCGGGGCGGATCCGCACGAGCACCACCTGCGAGTCGTCGGCATCGGTGTGGCCCTCGGGGAAGACGGTGGCCAGCTGGTCGAAGGGGCCGTCGCCGGCCCGGACCGGCCGGCCTTCGCTGGTGACGACTCGACGACCGGCGGTCCACGAGGTCGAACGCCGCTCGCCGGCGGGAGCCGGGCCGAGGAAGCGCAGTGGGCTGAGGACGGCCGCGGTGAGGGCCGCGACCGCACCACCCAGGAGGTAGCCGAGAAGAGGGCGTCGCCCCAGGGTGCGGCCGGTCCGGTCGGCCTCTTCGTCGAACGCCGCCCGATCGTCGGCCGAGGTGGTCAGGTCTTCTCGCCCTTGCACGACCTCGTGGTCGGTCGCCAGGGATCGTGACCAGGCGACCAGCCCGACCCCGATCCCGCCGAGGCAACCGGCGATCGCCAGGCCGATGGTGGTGTCGCCGGCCGAGGTCCAGAGCCCGACGGTGGCGCCGACCCCGCACAGCAGGGCGGCCCCGAAGGCCACGAGCGGGGCGCGGGCGTCGACGGGCGCTCGGCCGACGGCCGGATGGTCGCGTGCTCGGTGCGCCGGGTCATCGCAGCGGCTCGGGCGGGATCGGTGAACTCGTCGGGGTGCCGGGCTCGGTGTCGGTCCGGACGCTGCCGATCCAGCGGGTGAGGGCCACCAGCGGCACCAGCGCCAGGAGCCAGGCACCGAGTCCCTCGGCCACCGGTCCGACTCCGCCGAGTGAACGCGGTCCCGTCGGGTTCTCGGCCCGGAGCGCCTCGAGATAGCCGGCGATGTCGTCGATGTCGGCCGGGGAGAGCTGCCCGAAGACGGGCATGGCGCCGGGTCCGGTCACGATGGCCTCCCCGACCTGGGTTGGGGTCGAGCGGTCGAGGGCGGGAGCCCGCCGATCGCCACCGATCACCGAGCCGGACCCGGTGGCGACATGGCACGCGGCGCAGTTGAGGCGGAACAGGGTCCCGCCGTTCGCGACATCACCCGCCGAGGGGTCGACGTCGGGAATTGCCGGACCGGTGCCGAGCCCGCCGATGTAGTCGACGAGGGCGGCGATCTCGAGGTCGGTGTAGCGCACCGGCCGACGCGTCGCCTGTTTCCCGGGGTCGGCCATCGGCATTCGCCCGGTGCGAAGGACGAAGTCGACCGCGGCGGGGCCTTCGACCCGCAATGTCGGCCCGCGGCCGTCGACACCGCCGCCGTCGGGGCCGTGACAGCTGACGCATTGGGTTGCGTACAGCTCGGCACCGTCGGCGGCATCGCTCGCATCGGGTCGAGCCGACCTCATCGACGACGCCACACCCGGCACCGAGACCGTTCCGATGAACGCGGTGACCGTGGCCAACCCCGCGATGCGACCCAGGGTGCGGGTTCGTCGTCGGGCCGGGACGAGGCTCACCGAACCACCCAGATCGTGAGGAACACGGCGACCCAGACGACGTCGACCAGGTGCCAGAACGACGAGATCGCACCATTCCACGAACCGAGCCGGTGCGGCTCGGAGACCCGGTTCGACCGGATCACGAGCAGCCCGATGGCGAGCAGCCCGGCGGAAACGTGGATCGCATGCAGTCCGGTGAGCATCCAGTAGACCGAGCCGTAAGCGTCGGTCGCCGGTTCGAACTCGAGGCTGCGATAGTCGAGGAACTGGTTGCCGAGGAAGCCGACGCCCAGGGCCAACGTCAGCAACAATCGGCGACGATACCGGTCGATCGCTCCCGCCGACAGCGATCGATCGGCAGCGAGGAAGGTGAAGGAGGACGCAACGAGCACGACCGTCGCCGCACCGGCACGAATCGTGTCGAGATTCGCGGCGGACGTCGGCCAGACGTCGTTCACCGAGCGCAGCAGGAAATAGGCGGCGAAGAAGGCAGCGAACAACATGACGTCCGAGGCCAGGAACACGATCATCCCGAATCCGGCGGTCGACTGGGACCATGAGGTCGTGGTCGCGGCGTCATCGACGGTCGTCATCGGCCATCACCATAGGTGCCCCGCCGGTTTCGGGCGTCGACGAATTCCGGACCGACGATGACACATCGATGTCGGTCGGATCGGCATCGGGACGTCCCCCGTTCGCTCGGACACCCGGCGAGAATGGGATCGATCCTCCGGGCGGTCGACCGGCGGCCCATGACGAAATCGAGTCGACGATGCGGCGACACCACCACGATGGCCTGATGGCGGGCGACGAGCTGACGATGGCCGCCGTGGTTCCCCTCTGGTCGCGGTTCACCGCGCCCGAGCAGCTCCGGTTGACTGCCGACACCGACGCCATCCTGGGCTCCAAGCGTTGGGAGGCGGCCAACGGATTCGAGCTGACCCGTGGGATGCGCGTGACGATCGCGGCCCAGGCCGCCGTGCTCGTCCTCGGGCTCCAACTCGACGCCTACCGTCATGTCCGGACCATCGTCGTGCATCCCACCACGATGATCCGGACCGGTCAACGGGCCGGGCCGGTGCGAGGCGTCGTCTCCGACGGGCCGCTTCCCCTGCTCGGCGAGGCGGCCCACGACGACGGCCCGGTTTCGATCGCCTGGGACAGCCTGGTCAACGAGGCCCGGCATCCCGAGACGGGGCACAACGTGGTGTTCCACGAATTCGCCCACAAGATCGACATGCTCGACGGCCTGGTCGATGGCACGCCTCCGATGCCGGTCGGGCCCGATCGCGATCGGTGGATCGCCGTCTGCACCGAGCTGTTCGATCGGCTCCGTCGGGGTGACACCACGGTGTTGCGACCCTACGCTGCGGTCAGCCCCGGGGAGTTCTTCGCCGTCGCCACCGAGGTGTTCTTCACGATCCCTCGAGAGCTGGCCGCAGCCGAACCGTCGCTGTACGGCGTCCTGCGCTCGTACTACCGGCAGGACCCGGGAGCGATCGGCGACCTCAGTCGGGCATGATCTCGCGGTCCTCGTGCTCGACGCTGAGCGCCTTCCAGATGTCGTCGGCCCCCATGGCGAGGTGCTCGTGATGGGTCAGCGCCTTGATGACCTCGCGCAGGCTCGTTTCGAGCTTGGCTGCCTTGACCAGGGCTTCGGGGTGGATGTCGCCCTCGGCAGAGTGCTCGGCGTTGAGCAGAGCCGAAAGCCCCGAGGCGTCGTCGGCCAGCGTCGAGAGGTGATCGGCGAGGCTGACGTCGTCGTCCGAGGGTTTGGTGTCATCGGTCATGAGGTCACGGGCTCCTTGCTGGGTTGGTGAGCGGTGGTCGGTGAGAGGGTGTTCGTGGGCGGCGAGGCGCTCGTGGGTGGTGCGATCGCAATCGCCCCGTTGCCAACGGGCTCGCCCCTTTCCGCAACGACGAACGTCGTCGGCCGGTGCAACGGGCCGAGGTCGACACCGTAGCGTCCGAATCCGATGGGGTGGCTCTCGTGCTCCTCGCCGTCGATTCGCAGCGAGAACGGCCGGGGGTGATCGATGAGCACGGGTGTCCCGGCCGGCACCGATGCGAAGGGAGTCCGGGTCCGCCAATGCCAGGCGACTGCGGCCGACGGCGGCATCGCGTACCGACGGACCACCGTCGCCAGCTGCTCGATCGGTCCACCTCGCATCCGGTAGGTGGCGAGTTTGATGAATTCGGCGTGGGCCCACGCGAGCGGCATGGCCGAACCGGTGGGATGGCCGGTGAAGAGGAAGCGGGCCGGGATCGGCCCGGCGTCCCAGACCTGCTCGGGAAGGAGTCGCCCGCTCCCGCTCATGGCCTGCATGGAATCGAGATGACGGTCATAGGACTGGTGGGCCTGGGCGGCGTAGTGACCACGTTCACCGGTCAGAAGTGGCCAGGGACGTCCGATTCCGCTGCCGTCGAACGGGGTGCCGTCGTCGTGTTCGCCGTAGCCGTCGCCGTTGTAGCGTCGGTAGGCGATGCCGGTCGGGAGCTCGACGGCGAGCAGGTCGTCGATCAGGTCGACGGTGTCGATGATCCGGGGGTCGTCGGCTCGGCGAAGACCGAACCGGACCAGGGCGAGGAAGTCGCACGCAACCAGACGCTCGAGCGAGACCGCCAGCCCGTTCCGATTGGCGACGTCGACCCGGCCGCACGCATCGAGTGTCTCGGTAGAGGGACCGATCCTGACGTAATAGCCATCGATCGGCCGGCCCTCGCCGAGTTCGCCGCCCTCGACATAGAGCCAGTCCTCGATCCGAGCGTTCCAGTAGTCGGCCAGAGACAGCGCGTACCGCTCGTCGCCGGCGTCGAGCCATGGGGCGGCGGCGACCAGGGCGGCAACGATCGTCGCGAGCGTGAAGGCATTGACCCCGGGATCCTCTTCCCAGCGGTCCTGAGGGCTCACCGGTCCGTTGGCAATCAGGTAGGAAGCCGCGGAGCGGACCATTCGGGCAACGGCGTCGTCGTGGGGTCGGGGCCTCGCCGGGCCATCGTGGACCCGGAGGGCGGCGGCCAGGACGATCGGGAGTGCGACCTCGTCGAGCTGGATACCGGTCCAGAAGGGGCGTCCGTCCGGGTAGGCGTTCTGGGTCCAGTGGCCGTCGGCCTGCTGGGCGGCACAGAGCCACACCAGGGTGCGCTCGGCCGCTTCCCGATCACCGACAGCGAGTCGGGCGAGCGCGCTCTCGACACAGTCGCGGGACCACACGAGGTGGTAGCCACCGAGATCGGATCGGCCGTTGCCCCAGGGAATGGACAGGCTCGCGACCATGGCGCCCGGATACGAGCGGTCCTCGTGACAGGCGAGGACCGCCGCCGAATGCTCGGTCATGGCCTTCCATCGCCGGTCGACTCCGCCGGTCTGAAGATGTTGGGCGAATCGCTTCCACCCGTCGACGAAAAGCTGCCGTACGGCCTCGGGCCCCGCGGCCAGGCTCGATCTCGCCAGGAGTGTTGCGCCGTCGGCGGTGGGCGCGAGGCCAACCGCCAGGGTGTGATGTCCGAGCGGGAGTCGAGCCGTGAGGGCGACGTTGCCGCCGCCGGCGTGATCGAATTCCCAGGTCATTCGCTGGTGGAGCGAGAGGTCCTGCCATCCGTCGGAGGCGCCGACGAAACCCACCGAGCACTGCTCGAAGCCGCCGTCGCACACCACGGCGAGCGCGGCCTCTTCGCCGTCGGCGGTGGCGTGCAGGTGCTCGTCGGTCCAGGCGGTGTTCGGCACGTTGCCGTGACCGAGATGTGGTGCGACGATCACGTAGAGTGAATCGGCCGTGCCGTCCAGGTCGTAGTCGATCAAGACGACGTCCCGATCGGGATCGACGGTCCAATCGAGTCGCAGCGTCCACCCGGCACCATGGTGTTCGATCGACGGAGCGAGGATGGCCGGTGCTGGTGTCGTGATCGTGTAATCGGCAGCCCGCTTGACCTCGACCCATTCGTCACCGGAGCTGACGATGAATCCGATGTCTCGGATCTGGGGTGCGCCGGTCGACGGCCAGTACACCTCGTTGCCCACCCCGTGCCCCAGGGTCAACCAGACGCGACTGGTTCCCGAGACGGCCGTGGTCACGATGTCCTTGTCACTCGAGGTCCACGTCGGCTCGAGGCCCGGGGACCCGAACGCTTCAGTCATGTCGGTGCAGCACCGACTTGGCCTTGTCGACCAGATCGTGGCCGGCATCGCTGACCATGCCGGCGGCGGCATCGATCCGCTCCCGGGTCTGCTCGATCAGTGAGACCCCCTTGTCATCGAACTCCTCGGTGGCAGGAAGCGCACGAAGCTCGTCGAGCGTCATGGACAGAACGACTCGATCGTTGCGGACACGTTCGACCCGATCCATCGCCACCAGCGCATCGTGGCGGCGACCGGGCCGGCCCATGCGCACGGCGATCGCCGTCACGTGATCTCCATCGGTGGCGAACCCGGCGACGTGACCCACGTCATGGTCGTCGCTGCTGTGGACCCGGCTCAGATGGCGGATCTCGACCTCACCTCGGGGAATCCGGTCGTAGGAGACGCCGACACGGCCATCGCCGCCCCACATCCCGGGATCGATCTCGACGAACGGCGTGCTGACGACGTCTTCGGTGCCGATGTCCCATGCCTCGCCCAGGTCGATGGGCTCGGTCAACCGGACGTAGTCCGAGAACGATGCCGCCTGGAGCTGGCGCAGGTGCGCAACGTCGACCTGCACGGTGATGGACTCGTCGTCGCTCGTGACCATCCACATGGGCACGAGTCGGGCGAGGTGGTGCTTGTGGATCGGCTGGACGACGACGTGGGTGACCGTCTTGGCCACGGGGTCGACGACGATGTCACCCAGTTCGCCGAAGGGCCCGTCGAGGGCGTTCACCGGTTGACCGAGTCGCAGTTTCATGATGAGGGTGCCTTTCGTTCCCTTTCATCCAACCCCGGGCCGATCCCCGCCGAGTGACATGATCGCGTCATCGCCCGGGCACCCCTGAGCCTTCGCTGCGCCCCGGATCCGATGCCATGCTGAGGCGATGAATGGAGGCTGTCGCGAATGAGCGAACCGGACGAGCAGGCGAACCCGATCACCGTCATGGTGGTCGATGATCACGAGATGGTGGCGTCCGGGCTGGCGGCGATCCTCGAACGACCAGCCCGACATCCGGGTCGTGGCGACGGTCGGGACGGTCGAGGCGGCGATCACGGCAGCGTCCCGGCTCAGGCCCGATGTGGTGCTCATGGACTACCGCCTGCCCGACGCCAGCGGCATCGAGGGTACGCAGCGACTCCGGGCGCTCGACGATCCGCCGGCGGTGATCATGGTGACCTCGGTGGCCGATCGGCACGTCCTGGCCCAGGCCCTCGACGCCGGGTGCGCCGGGTTCGCGTCGAAGGGTGCCTCCACCGCCGACCTGGTCGGAGCGGTCCGGGCCGGAGCAGCCGACGAGTCCTACTTCACCCAGGACGTGCTGAAACACCTGGTCCATCTGCGTCGATTCGACCAGGTCGTCGGTGGTGAGCTCACCGACCGCGAGGTCGAGGTGCTCCAGGCGACCGCCGACGGCAAGACCCCGGATGAGATCGCCGAGCAGTTGTTCCTCAGCACACACACGGTCAAGAACCACCTCCGGCACGCCATGTCCAAGCTCGACGCCCACACCAAACTCGATGCGGTGGTCCGCGCCGTCCGTGGCCCGCATCATCACGATCGAAGCATGACGTGCCGGCGGCCGGGCGAGTTCGAAGTCGTCATCGCCGACGATGACCCCAGTGTCCTCGTCGCGTTCCGGCAACTCCTCGATGACCACCCGGGTCTGCGCGTGGTCGGATCGGCCGAGAGCGGACACGACGCCGCCGAACTCTGTGCTCGGCACCGCCCCCATCTCGCGCTGCTCGACGTGATGATGCCGGGCGGCGGAGTCGAGGGGGTCGCCGCCGTCCGGACGGCCTCGCCCGACACCCGCGTGGCGTTCTACACTGCGCAATCCGACCGGCGCACCCGCGCTCGGTTGCATGCCGCTGGTGCGCTGGCCGTCTTCGCCAAGGGAGCCGTGGCCGACCTTGCCGGGGAACTCCATCGGCTGCTGCGTGACCTCGATCCCGCCCTGGGGTCGACGGTCGAAACCCGAGAGGTCCCTTGATGAACCGAGAGCACCAGCACTTCGATCAATGGCGGGTTCGCGCTGCCCGAACGGTCTGGCAACGGCACCCCGGCGTCCGGAAGCACTCCGACCTGACGTTGGGGGAACGAGCGGCCGACCGGCTCCGCAACGGCATGGGTTCGTGGGGATTCGTGTTCGCCGCCCTGATGTTCCTGGCCGGTTGGATGGCAAGCAACCGGGGTACGGGATTCGATCCCTACCCGTTCATCCTGCTGAACCTCATCCTGTCGTGCCTCGCCGCCTTGCAGGGAGCGATCCTGTTGATCGCGGCCCGCCGCTCCGACCAGATCTCGGCCGAGTTGGCCCTGCACGACTACCAGACCAACGTCGACGCAGCCACCATGATCGAAGCCATCAAGGACATGACGGTCGAAATCCACCGGTCGGTCAAGCGTGGAGTGACGATCGATCACGAGGACGGTCCCGCCGACGATTCGTCGATCGGTCCGGCGTGAGTCGCGAAGGCGTCGTCACCTCGAAACGGACCCTGACGCTCGGTGCCCTGGGCGTGGTCTTCGGCGACATCGGCACCAGCCCGCTCTACGCGCTGCGGGAGTCGCTGGCCGGCGACGTCACGTTGCCCATCGACGACACGAACGTTCTCGGTGTGCTGTCGCTGATGCTCTGGTCACTGATCGTCGTCGTCACGATCAAGTACCTCGTCATCGTGCTCCGTGCCGACAACCAGGGCGAAGGAGGCATCCTGGCCCTCGCCTCCCTCGTCGTCGGTGAGGGAGCGAGCAAGTCGCGCCTGTTGTTGCTCGGTCTGGTCGGTACGGCCCTGCTGTACGGAGACGGCATGATCACCCCGGCCATCTCGGTCCTGTCGGCGGTGGAAGGGATCGAGGTGGTGGCGCCCTCGGTCGAGGCATGGGTCGTGCCGACGGTTGCGGTGATCCTGATCGGGTTGTTCGCGATCCAGCGCCGGGGCACCGAGACCATCGGCCGCCTGTTCGGACCCGTCATGGTGGTCTGGTTTGCCGTCATCGCCACCCTGGGACTGGCCGAGATCGTGCAGAGCCCCTCGGTCCTGCGTGCCATCAGCCCCAGCTACGGGGTGGCCTTCTTCGTGTCGAACGGGATTCGGGGCTACCTGGTCCTGGGTGCGGTGTTCCTCGTGGTGACCGGCGGCGAGGCGCTCTATGCCGACCTGGGCCATTTCGGACCTTCGCCGATTCGAGCGGGCTGGTTCTGGTGCGTGCTCCCGGCTCTGCTCCTCAACTACTTCGGCCAGGGCGCTCGCTTGCTCAGCGATCCGGCGGCAATCGAGAATCCCTTCTTCCTCCTCGCTCCGCGGTGGGCCCAATGGCCACTCACGGGACTGGCCACGGCGGCCACGGTCATCGCCTCACAGGCCCTGATCTCGGGTGCGTTCTCGCTGACGGCTCAAGCCATCAACCTCGAGTACCTTCCCCGCATGCGGGTGGTGCAGACGTCGGCGCACCACCGAGGCCAGGTGTACGTCCCGGCCATCAACTGGTTCCTCCTCGTTGCGTGTCTGGGACTCGTGTTCTCGTTCCGCTCGTCGGCTCGGTTGGCTGCCGCCTACGGCGTGGCCGTCACCCTGACGATGGTGATCACCACGATCCTGGTCGGTGTCTACGCCCACCGCGAATGGAAATGGTCGATCGGCAAGGTGGTCCTCGTGCTGGCTCCGTTGGCGGTCGTCGACCTCGCCTTCACCGGCGCGAACGTGTTCAAGATCCCGGCCGGCGGCTGGTTCCCCCTGCTCGTCGGGATCGTCGGTTTCACGGGATTCACGACCTGGCGTACCGGCCGTCGACTGGTCGGTGCCCAGCTCATGGTCGGGGCTCGTTCCACCGAGCAGCTGCTCGCCGACTTCGCCGCCGGCCCCCCGCCGCGGCACCCGGGCACGGGTGTCTACATGCATCGCACCGCCGGTCGGGTCCCGCCGGTCCTGTTGGCCAATCTTCGGTACAACGCCTCGCTTCACGAGTCGGTGGTGTTCGTGTCGGTCACGACCGATGAGCGGCCGGTGATTTCGCCGGAGAGTCGGGCCACGGTGATCTCCCACCCCTTCGGGGTTCACGAGGTCGAGCTCCGCTACGGATTCGTGGAACAGCCGAACGTGGTCGACGACCTCGCCGCCACGAAGATCCCCGGTGTGAGCTTCGATCAGGCGAACACGACCTACTTCCTCGGGCGGGAACGGGTCGAGATCGCCGCCCATCCGGGCATGGCCCGCTGGCGTGATCGGCTGTTCGCCCTCATGAGCCGAAACGCCAGCGATCCCTCGCTGCATTTCGGACTGCCACCGGAACGGTCCGTCGACATCGGGACCCACGTTGCGATCTGAACGGACGCCGATCGGCTACTCGGCTGCCCGCCGATAGATGGCAACGGCAGCGGGCACCGCAACGACCAGAATCCCGAGGATCCAGGCCGCGGCCTGCAACGTGCCGCCGGCCGTGGCGGTCCCGGTCATCAGACCTCGGACGGCGTTGACCACGATGGTCACCGGCTGATGGGCGGTGAACACCTGGAGCCACGACGGCATGGTCTGAACGGGGACGAAGACGCTGCTGGCGAAGGCCAGCGGGAAGACCACGAGGAATCCGGCGGCCTGCGTCGCCTCGGCATTCTTCACGGTCAGACCGAGACAGGCCATGACCCACGAGAAGGCGAAGCTGAAGCCGAGGATCAAGACGACGGCCAGGATCAGCTCGGCGATGCCGCCCCCGGGCCGGAAGCCCAACAGGGTGCCGACCCCGAGCATGAGGGACACCACGAACAGGTTTCGGAACAGATCCGAGAGCGTGCGACCGGCCAGGACCGCCGAGCGGGCGATCGGCAGTGATCGGAAGCGATCGATCGACCCCGCGGCAAGGTCCTCGGTGAGGCCAACGCTGGTCTGGGTCGACCCGAACAGCGCCGTCTGGGCCAGGAGACCGGGCAGGAGGAAATTGATGTAGCTGCCGTGGGTGGCAGCCGGGCCGGCGCTCCCCGTCCCACCGATCGCGCCGCCGAACACGTAGTTGAACAGGAGCAGGAACATGACCGGCTGGATCGTGGCGAACACGAGTAGCTGGGGAAGGCGAACATTGCGGAGCAGGTTGCGTTTGGTGATGACAGAGATCTGACTGGCCACCCGGACGGCATTGGGGGTCATGGTGGTGGTCATCGCGCTTGCTCCTCGTTGGCGGTGGCCGCCGGCGGGTTGTCGGGATCGGTCAGGCTCAGGAAGACGTCGTCGAGGCTGGGCCGTCGGAGTCCGATGTCGACCGGTGTGATGGAGGCCGCCTCGAGCCCGCGCATCACCGACATGAGGTCGGCGGCACCGTTGGGGGCGGCGACGGTGAGACGTCCCTCTCGTTCGACGGTGGTCACCAGATGATGGACGCCGCTCATCACGTCGCGAGCTCGGGCCACGTCGGCCGTGGCGACGGTCAGCTCGACGCGGTCACCGCCCATCTGGTCCTTGAGCTGGTCGGCGGTTCCCTCGGCAATGAGTCGGCCGTGATCGATGACGCCGATGCGGTCGGCCAACCGCTCGGCCTCGTCGAGGTACTGCGTGGTGAGCATGAGGGTGGTGCCCTCGGACACCAGTTCCTCGATGAGTTCCCAGATGCCGATCCGGCTGCGAGGGTCGACGCCGGTCGTCGGCTCGTCGAGGAACAAGATCGATGGTCGCCCGACCATGCTGGCGGCGAGGTCCAGGCGGCGCTTCATGCCGCCGGAATAGGCTCCCGCCCGTTTGCCGGCGTCGCCCGAGAGACCGATTCGAGCCAGCACCTCGTCGGTTCGGCGTTCTGCCTCGGCCTTGGTCAGGTTGTACAGCCGCCCGACCATGACGAGGTTCTCGCGACCGGTGAGGTGGGCGTCGACGGCGGCGAACTGTCCCGCCAGCCCGATGTGGGATCGCACTCCTTTCGGGTCGGCGGCAACATCGATGCCGGCCACCAGGGCTGTGCCCGACGTGGCCTGCAGGAGGGTCGTGAGGATGCGGATGAGCGTGGTCTTGCCGGCTCCGTTCGGACCGAGCAGGCAGTACACCGAGTGCTCGGGCACGGCGAGATCGACGGCGTCGACCACCGTCTGGTCGCCGAACACCTTGGTGATCTGGCGCACGTCGATGGCGAGCGAGACCGACCCCGGGATTTCGTCGGCTTCGGTCGGCCGGGGGTCGGTACGGGGGGCGAGCGATCCATGATTCGAACCTAGAACCGACCGGTTCGGCCCGAGGTGACACGATCGTGTCACCTCGATGGGCTCGACCTGTGTTTGTCTGAGTGGACACCGCCACAATGCAGGAGCAGCCCCGATGATCGTGACCAGGTTCGAGTCCTCCAGCGCCGTAGGGGCTTTCGGGTGAGCGACGACCCCGCTGTGCGGCCCGAGTCGTCGGGGCCGAAGAATCGGTTGTTCGTTCCCTCGGTGCACCCCCGGGTCGCCGAGCGCCGCGCCGCCGGACCACCGAAGATCGCCGACTCGTTCGACACCGGCGGACCGATCGCCCGGTTCAACGCCCGATTCGGCCTGGGCATCACGGTCGCCATCGGCAGCATGTGGGCCGCCTACTTGTTCACCTTCCTGGCGCTCATCAGCCTGCCTTCGGCGCTTCGGAGTGGAAGCCTGATCATCATCATCAGCTGGATCGCCCAGACCTTTCTGCAGTTGGTCCTGCTGCCGATCATCATCGTCGGCCAGAATGTCCAGGCCGCTGCCTCGGACCGTCGGGCCCAGTCCACCTTCGAAGACACCGAGGCGCTCCTCCACATCAATCAGCAACTCCAGGAGCACCTCGACGCCCAGGACCGGGCAATCATCTCGATCCTCGATCGGCTCGGTGTGGAACGATGACGATCGACCCAGGCCAACCCTCGGGTCCGACCTCGGTCGCCGGTCATGTGAACGCCGAGACGGCATTGGCCCCCGACCCGGCCCCTTCGAAGCCGATCCCGCTGGCCAACTCGGCCTCGACGTGACCGTCGTGATCCGTGGAGCCCGATGGTCTCGGTGTGATGCGCATCGAGACGGCGAGACCGAACAACGCAATCGTGGCGCCGAGAACGACGTCGACGACGAAGTGGTTGGCGGTCAGCACCACCGCAGCCGCCATCGCCAGCGGGCTGAGTGCGGCAACGACGACGGCGCCGCGCCGACGGACGGTCATGGCCAGCGTGAAGCCGACCAGCAGGTTCCAGCCGACATGGAGGCTCGGCAGCGAGGCGTAGCGATCCTCGATGGCCGGCGGTTGCAGGACCCGATAGGTGTGGGAGTACTCGGTCACGGTGTCGATCAGACCGCTACCCGGCGTGAGCCGGGGCGGTGCCACCGGATAGGCCCAGAAGATCACGAGCCCGATCGCGCCCGAGACGAACATGGCGTTGCGGAGGCGGCGATAGTCGTCGCGATGGCGGGTGTAGAGCCAGAGGAAGGTCGCGACGATGACCGGCCAATGACCGAAGATGTACACCCAATTGGCGGCCGTCACGAGCGGATGGTGGCCGATGACGAGGCCCTGCAGCGTGCCTTCGATTCCGATGTGGAGGCGCTGCTCGAGCGCCAGGATCGCATCGGCGTGCGCCACGGCGAGCGCAGTGCTGCCGACCGTCAGGGCCCGGACCCCGAAGTACAACGAGGCCGCACCGGCCAGCAGGAGCACCTGGCGAGCCAGGTCGATCGTCGGCGATCGGAAGGTCCCGACTCGACGGTGCCGCAGGTCATCGGCCCACGGGTTCCTGGCTTCGGTCATCGTCGAAGGTTCCAAGGCTTCGCTGTCTTCCTGTTCGTCGTTGCCTCCGTGATCGATTGTCGTCGCTCGGGTCTCGGCGGCGCATGACACAGGTGTGTCAGTGGCGGCCGCCGTCGCGTCGGCCCCGGGTCGGCCCGTGCCCGAGTCGCCGGCAACGGCCTGGTGAACCGTTGCCTGGCGATCGCCGGAGAACATGGGGGGCGTCCGGAAGACGCCTGCGGTGCGTGAGCAGGTGCCCGATCTTCGCCGGGACCTCGCCCGTGCCGGCGAACTCAGCGCACGAGGATGCCACCGTCGCAGCTGATGACCTCGCCCACGGTGAACGCCCCGGCCCGTGAGCTGAGGAAGATCGCGAGGCCGGCGATGTCCTGCGGGGTTCCGACCCGGCCTCGAGGGTTGCCCCTGGCCACGCTGTCCCAGTCGGTGCCCTCGACATCGCCACCGCCACCGACGCCGGTGCTCAGCATCCACGTGGGGAACGGCCCGGGGGCGATGGCGTTGACGATGATGTTGCGAGCCACCAGGTGCGCAGCCAGCATCTTGGTGAGGGCGTGGACGGCGGCCTTCGAGGGGCCGTAGGAGAACGTGTCGAACACGGCGGTCTTGATGCCGTCGATCGACCCGATGTTGATCACGCGTGATGGGTCGTCGGCGCTCGCTCCGGCCTCGAGCAGCGGCAGCAACCGCTGGGTCAGGAAGAACACGCCCTTGACGTTGGTGTCCATCACCTTGTCCCAACCGTTCTCGGGGAACTCGTCGAGGGGGGCACCCCAGGAGACGCCGGCGTTGTTGACGAGGATGTCGAGCCGGTCCTCGCGTTCGGCGATGGCGGCCGCCAGTGCTTCGACACCGGCCAGGTTGGACAGATCGGCCGGGATCGAGATGCATTCACTGCCGTATTCGGCCTGGAGGCGGGCTGCGGTGGCGTCGCACACGGAGGCCTTGCGCGAGCTGATGTAGACCTTCGCCCCGTTGGCCAGGAATCCGGCGGCGATCATCTCGCCGATGCCCCGTGACCCCCCGGTGACGAGCGCGACCTTGCCGTCGATCGAGAAGAGTTCGTCGATGTTCATGGGGTGGTCTCCGGGTCGGTGGTCTCCATGGCTGCCTTGAGGTTGGCGAGGGTCGTCGCACACGCTCGCTCGAGGTTGTCGCGGCGCCCCTCGATCTTGCCGGGATAGACGTCGGGAAGGGCGAGCAGCGGAGCGTCGAAGGATTCGGTGACCACACAGCCGTCGCCGTCGGGTTCGACCCGGTAACTCCAGACCGTGGCGTGCTCGTAGCCGGGCGGGACCTCGTAGGCGAAGAAGTGGGGTGGATCGTGGTCGGTGACGAGGCAGTCGGCGTGCCACTCGTAGTCACCGGCACGATTGTGGCCCCGGAAACGGGCCCCGACCTCGATCGTGGTGGAGTTCTCGAGGAACTCGCAACGCACGTTCTCGGGGCTCAGGAGGGGCAGTTTGTCGAGGTCGGTCAGATGTGCGAACACGGCCTCGGGCGAGGCGTCGATTCGGACAGTGGCCGATCCGTGGGTTGGTGCGGGTTCCATTGGTCGCTCCTTCGGGCCAGATCGTAGGGTGTGCCGACGACATCGCCGAAATGGGCGAGGCCGAAAGGCGTCACCGGTAGCGCACCAAGGTCCGAGGAATCCAAGCAGGCGCTCGTGGTCAGCGCCGAATGGGGGCCCAGGCTCCGAGCCCGGTTCCCAGCAGGAGGCCGAGTACCGGTACGACATAGACCATGACGCTGTCGAGCTTGATCGTCCCGATGAGCAGGAGATCGAGCATCACGAACAGTCCGAAGAGCAGACCGAAGACCGCACCCCGAACCGGATGGCCGCGGCGTCCCCCGGCGATGGTCGACATGGATTCACCCTGATTCGTCATGGTCTCACCACCATCGCACCGGCCAGTCCGGCGGCCGAGAGGACCGTTCCCACCACGGCCACGTAGCCGACCGGGCTGTCGAACATCCCACCCTCGAGCTTCACGAGCACGGTTCCCTCACAGGTCACGACTCCGTCTTCACGGTGGACACCCGAGACGGTCATCTCGACCCCCCGGGGAAGGGCGCTCGGCAGGTCCCATGAGGTGCTGCCGGTCTTCGATGTCGACGTGGCGCTGTCGTCGGACCAGGTCCACTGATCGGTGATCGTGATGTCGCCGAAACCGGGTGGGCCCTGGATGGCCACCTCGCCCGACACGGGCCGTGGTGTCGCCGTCGCCGCAACGCTTCCTTCGTAGTCGGCGCTGCCGCTCACCGGGATCTCGTAGACCGTGCCGGTCAAGGCCGGGTCGTACGGATCGACGACGACACCGTTGGACAGGGTGGCGCTCGCCGTGCACGGGCCCGTGGCGTCCTGGGCCGAGGCCGGATGGGTAACCAGGAGGGCCGCACCGAACAAGGTGCAGCCGAGCAACGTTCGTTTCACGTCGTTGTCCTTCCCAGGTCGCCGATCGGCTGACCTGCGTTTCGACCGTACTCCGCTCGATTCGGCCCCATCCATGGGCTTTGGTCCTCAGCCCCAGCCCGTCGACGACGGGAACTAGGATCGGGCGCCGGCCCTTCCGCGCCGTTCGACGACCGAAACCGAGCCAGGCAGCCCGATCCATTCTGTGACACGTGGTTTCGCGGGATCGCCGGCTATCTCTGGGTCGACCTCGTCTTCTATGGGCCGGTGATGTGGTACGCCCTCCACCAGATCGGTGCCGATGTGTTCGGCGATGTGCCCAGCGGCGGCCGGCGCCGTCTTCATCTATGGCGTCGGCGTCCATGTCGCCGACACGGTCGAGGTTCTCTCGCGCCAGCGTGAAGGCATCACCGACGGTGCCGTGTACGAGCTGGTGCACTTCCTCGACGAGGGTGTCTCGCACTACATCCAGTTCGTCTCGTTGGTCTTCGTCCTCGGCTGGTTCGTGAGTTTCGATCGAAGAGGCCGAACCGCTCACCCGACGGCCGCCCTGTGCCTCGGTGTCGCCCACGGCCTCGAACGCAGCACCGGCATCATCGAGGGTGAGAAGTGGTTCATCGGCCCGGCCGTGATCGCTTGGATGGTCGCTGCCGTCTGGCTGCGGTGGCGTCGGGTCGGGCCGGCCGCGCGGTCGGAGTTCTTCGTCCGGTATGCGGTGGCCTTCGTGCTGGTCCTCCCCATTGCTCAGGCGACGTATTACGCATGGCTCGGCAGCTTCACGCCGCCCTCGGAACTCTCCGACACCGACTACGCCCGGCTGGCGGCGGGGATGATCGCCCTCGGGGCGTCGGTCACCGTCGTCATCGTCGGCCTCGACCGTCGGCTCTTTCGACTCGAGGGGCCGCAGCGAGGGAGTGCTCGATGATGGCGTCGGTTTCGTGTTCGTCGGTGCCGAGCACCCGGAGAACGAGGCGAGCGACGTCGAGCGCATCGGACGGGTCGGTCTCGCCCAGCAGACGCGACCGCATGGCCTGCAACGTGGTTCCGAGCACGGCGTTCGTCGCCGACTCGCCGGGGGCAACGTCGAACCGGCCGGCGTCGACCCCGTCGCGAATGGCCTGGCCGACGATGCCGCGTACGCGGGCCCGAAACTCGGGCCGGACGGCGACGAGGGCGGCGAATGCCGCGGCCGAGGCGGGGTCGTCGTCGGCCATGCGCAGGAGTTGGAGGACACCGATTGCGACCCGCCGAGCCGGATCGTGTTCGATGTCGGCCAGCGTGTCGCTCCCGATCTCGATGCCGCGACCCAGGTCGTTGGCGACGGCGTCGATGAAGTCCTCGACGGACGGGAAGTGGTTGTAGAAGGTGCCGATCGCCACGCCGGCCGCGTTGGCGATCTCGGCGGCGCTCACGTTGCCGGGCCCACGGTCGGCGAGGACCGCCGTGCCCGCATTCAGGAGCCGTCGGCGGGTCTGGCGACGTTTGCGGGGATACCCGCCCCGGTCGGCGTCGTCGGGTGCGATCGTTCGCCGGTCGCGTCGGGGTTCGGCGGTCACGAGCCCCGGTGTACTCCGAACAAATGTGTTTGTCCAGTGCAATATTGACAAAGCCGTGCAAAAATGGTTGACTCATCCAGTATTGAGTCGGACCGCTCCTCGCCGTGCCGACCCCACCCCTCGACAAGGACGTGACGCACGTGAGCACCATCCAGACCGACCAGACCGACCAGACGGGGCAGTCCGATCGCGAACTGATCACGGCCACGATCGACGCCGTCACCGGCACGATGCCGGCCGGGCTGCAACCCGACCAGGTCGCCGCCGCTGCGGGTCGATTCGTGCGGACCGCTGTCACCCAGCCGCAGGTGCTGGCCCGTCGGTCGATCGGGCTCGCCGCCGAGCAGGCGAAGATCGTCGCCGGTCGGTCCTCGATCGAGGCCGACGCTCGGGATCGACGCTTCACCGACGATGCGTGGACGACGAACCCCCTCTACCGGCGGCTCGCCCAGTCCTACCTCGCCTTCGACGAACAGATCCACGGTCTGGTCGACGACCTCGACATGGACCCGAAGTCACGGCTTCGCACCGAGTTCCTCGCCAACCTGGCCACCGATGCCCTCGCGCCGACCAACACCCTGCTCGGCAACCCGGCCGCCATCAAGGAGGCCCGTCGGACCAAGGGCCGGAGCCTCGTCGACGGCGCCCGTCATGCCCTCTACGACCTGCGCAACAACGGGGGGATGCCCTCGATGGTCGACAGCCGGCCCTTCACCCCGGGCGACACCGTGGCCGCCACCCCGGGCTCGGTCGTCTTCCGCAACGAGGTCCTCGAGGTGATCCAGTACGCGCCGACGACGGCCAAGGTCCACCAGCGGCCGATCCTCGTGATCCCACCCCAGATCAACAAGTACTACATCCTCGACCTGGCACCGGGCCGGAGCCTGTTCGAGCACCTGGTCGGTCAGGGCCACCAGGTGTTCACGATCAGCTGGCGCAACCCGGGTCCCGAACAGCGCGATTGGAATCTCGACACCTACTGCGCCGCGATTCTCGAGGCGATCGACGCTGCGCTCGACATCACCGGCGCAGCAGATCTCAACCTGCTCGGGGTCTGCGCCGGTGGAATCACGATGGCCGCTCTGCTCGGTCACCTCACCGCCGTCGACGACGCCCGGGTTCGCTCCGCCAGTTTCTTGGTGACCATCCTCGACTGGGAGGTGCCGTCGACGATGGGGACCATGATGTCGCGCCCGGTGATCGAGGCCGCCACTCGTCGGAGCCAGCGGCAGGGCGTCTTGAAGGGCGAGGACCTCAGCCGGCTCTTCGCCTGGCTGCGTCCGAACGACCTGGTCTGGAACTACGTCGTCAACAACTATCTGATGGGCAAGAATCCGCCGGCCTTCGACGTGCTGTCGTGGAACGGCGACACCACCAACCTGCCTGCCGGTCTGCACGCCGACTTCATGCGTATGGCCGGCGACAATGCGATGACCGAGCCCGGTGCCGTCGAGGTGCTCGACACCCCGATCGACCTCGGAGCCATCGACTGCCCGAGCTTCGTGGTCGGCGCGGTGACCGACCACATCACGCCGTGGGAGGCCTGCTACGAAACGGTCAACCTGATCGGTGGAGACTCCGAGTTCGTCCTCAGCTCGCAGGGTCACATCCAGGCGCTCGTCAACCCGGCGGGCAATCCGAAGGGCAAGTACTACGTCAACCCCGAGCCTGCGGACAGCGCCCGAGCGTGGCGCAACGCGGCGGTCGAGCACCAGGGCAGTTGGTGGGACCACTGGACGAAGTGGCTCGCCCCGCACGCCGGACGCAAGGTGAACGCGCCGCCGACCCTCGGGAATGCGACGCACCAGCCGATCATGCCGGCGCCCGGTGCGTACGTCCTGAAGTGATCACCGTCTGGCTCCACGACCGGCCCGAACCGCTGATTGACTGGCTCCGTGGCCCCCGCTGAATCGACGATCCGCACCAAGTCCGCGACCGTGTCGGTCGGCATGCAACGACTCCGGGTCACCGTGGAGCATTCCGGCGCCGGGCGACCGCTCCTCCTGATCAACGGCATCGGGGCGACCGGTGACCTGTTCGATCCCCTGCGCCGCCATCTCGCCGACCGGGAGACGATCGCCTTCGACGCCCCGGGTGTCGGCGGCAGTCCGACGCCGCTGACCCCGTTCTCGATGCGGCGACTCGCCGGCACGGTGGCCGGGTTGATCGACGAACTCGGCCACGACCGGGTCGACGTGCTCGGTCTCAGCTGGGGGGGAGCGCTCGCCCAGGAGCTCGCTCGCCGGCACCCCGAGGTGGTGAACCGGTTGATCCTCGCGGCGACCATGCCCGGGGTGACGAGCATCCCCGGTCGACCCGCCGCGATCGCGACCCTCATGTCGCCGGCGCGCTACTACTCACCCGAATACCTCCGCCGGATCGCACCCACGCTCTATGGCGGAGCCATCCGGCAGCATCCCGAACTACTCGACCAACATGCCAAGCAGCGGGCCGCCCGGCCTCCCACCCAGCTGGGCTACCTCTACCAACTGAGCGCGATCCAACGCTGGTCCAGCCTCCCGTGGCTGCATCGACTGCCCCATCGCACGCTCGTCCTCGCCGGCGACGACGACCCGATCGTTCGCCTCGCCAACGGCCGGCTCCTGGCCCGTCGCATCCCCGATGCCCGACTCCACGTCGTCGAGGGCGGCGGTCACCTCTTCCTCTTCACCCGGGCCGACGAGATGGCGCAGGTGATCGACGACTTCCTCGATCGCGGAGCCTCCAAGGCACACCGTCAGCTCCGGTCACGCACACCCTGACGTCGCCCATCGAGCCCGAAGGGCCGAAGCCCGATGACGTCCGGCCCCGGACGTTCGGCGACTCGGGATCACGGGGCGACTCGGGATCAGGGGCGACTCGGGATCAGGACAGCATCTGTTCGACCAGTTCCTGGACGGCGAGGGCTTCGGCGAAGGTGGCGATCCGGTGAGGTTCGCCGGCGAGCATCTTCGACAGTTCGTCCAGCTGGGAGGCATACGCGTCGGCCGCGAGCTCCGACCGGTCGGTCCCGAGCACGTCGTCCCACTCGCCGCCGCTCGTCGATTGGAGCCGGTACCAGTCGACGATGCGCAGTGATCGGTTCGAGCCGCGAACGGTGAACACGAGCTCGTCCGGTCCGACGCCCTCGCTGGTACCGAGCATCACCAGGGGCACCCCCGACGCCATCAGCCGGGCACCGGCGTCGATCTCGCACAACGTGCCATCCGGGCCGTCGGGATGGTCGACCGAAGCCCATTCGAGGGTGAGGGGCCCCAGGACCCGGGCCGCCAGGAACAGGTAGTGCGAGACGACCTCACGGATCCAGCCACCCTGGTCGCGTCGGCGCAACCATTGGGCCTTGGTGTGCCAGGCTCGTGGCCATTGGGCGAAATGCATGCGGAGGTCGCCGCGAATCAGCGGGCCGATCGTCCCCTGCTCGACCCGGCGTTCGAGTTCGAGCGCGGATGGCGCCGCGCCGAAGACGAAGTTGACGCCGGCCGGGACTCCGCTCGCTTCCACCAATCGGACCAGGTCACGGCTCTCGGCGACATCGATGCCGAGCGGCTTCTCGCAGAACACCGCAACGCCGGACTCGACGCAGCGCTCCACGTATCCGCGATGGAACAGGGGTGGAACGGCGACGTAGACGACCTGAGCCGCCTCGATGACCGCCGCGGCGTCGGACGCCACCCAGACATCGTCGCGGTGTCGATCGCAGGCGTCGGGATCGGGATCCCAGGCGGCAACCACCTCGAAGGCATCGTGCAATCCGAACTGCTCGACGAACCGCGAGCCCACGGTGCCGAGGCCGATGATGCCGACTCGATGGATCATCGTGGCAGTCTGGCTCATCCGTCGGTCACCGGACCGTTCGTCCGCCGATGTACTCCACGAAATCGTAGGGCCGCGATCGTTTCACGAGTCGGGTGAACGCCGCGATCTCCCGCATCGTTCGCCTCCGGAACGAGAGTGCACGCCGTCGGTAGAGGTCGCAGAATCGAAGCAGGTCGTCGTCATCCTCGCCGGCCAGCTCGGACAGCAACGCCTTGTCAGCCGGGAGATGGAGCAGGAAGCAGCTCTCGAACGAGGCGAAATCTGGCTGGCGGTGGGCGATGCGTGCATTCCAGAACCGTCCGACCACTCCCAGCTCGCCGGCATCGGCCATCGCCACACCGGCCCGCCGCAGTCGCTCCAGCGCCACCGACGTGACGACCTCGTCGTTCACCTGGCGAATCGTGGCGATGTTCGAGACGTAGTTGGGATAGACCGCATCGATCTCGTCGACCAATCTCCGGAAGAAGGCGGGGGTGCCGGAAACGAACTCGCCACCCGACCAACGGCCCTCGCCCATCGCACCGCCGACCGTGGTGAGGTCCCGGATCACCGCGTCGCGGCCGAAGGCGGGCTCGACCTGCTCGGTGATGTCGTAGTGGAGCGGGACACCATCGTCGATCAGTGCGGCGAACCTCGCCGGCAGCTCGTTGATGCACACCATGTCGAGGTCGCAGAGCGCGACGTAGGAGGAGCCGAGCGAAGCGAGGTGACGGAACGCATCGAACTTGTGATGGGCCGAGTAGAAGGGGATCCCCGACGGAACGACCGTGGTGAAGGGGATCTCGATCACGGCGAACGGCAGATCGCCGTCGTTCGCCGTGCGGCACTCGTCGACCAGGACCCGATCGTTGGTCAACAGCGTGAAAGGGAGGCCATGGTGAGCGAGGGTTCTCGACAGCAGCACGGCGTTGTTGACGTAGGTGGAGACCTGATGTCGGAATGAGGTGGTGGTGACGTTCATCGCCGTCGTCTGCTGCTGGTCGAGATGCAGCAACCCGAAGACGTCGAGACTCATCCGACGGCCCTCGCCGTCGTTTCGTCGATGACGAGGCCGACCTGATCGACGCCGGCGAAACGAAGGCGGTCGATCGCCGTGTCGAGGTCGCGGCGTCGGGTGGTTCCCGGCACGACGACGAGGAGCACGACGTCGGCCGCGGACCCGGCCAGCAGGAGGGTGTCGGTGCGCTCGCCGATCAACGGGGGTGCGTCGATGACCGTCACATCGTGGCGACCGGCAGCGTCGACCACGAGGCGAATGGCACCGTTCGCGCTCATCCGAAGGGCTGGTGTATCGGGGGAGGAAGCGGGCAGGACGCACAGGTTCGGGTGATGCGTACCGATCGGTGCTGCGCCGAAGTCGGACGGGACGCCGTCGAGGTCGGCGAGACCGAGTCGGCCGTACAGGCCAGGTCGGGTCGAAGTCGTGTCCAGGGCCAGGGTGGTGAACCCGTTGGCGGCAATCGCGAGTGCCAGCCTGGCCGCCAAGGAGCCTGCGCGGCCGTCGTCGCTCGGCGACGTCACGACCACGATCGACCCGGGCGGCGCCGGCAGGCTCAGGGCGAGGTTGGCGAAGAGCCGATCGAGATCCTGCTGAGCGCACTCGGCTGCGGTGCCCGCGTTCGATCGGTCAGGCCGCAGGTGGCCGATGACGCGGACGGTTGCGGCCAAACCGGTGAGCGGTCCGGTTCTCACCTTCGGGTCGAACGACTCGCTCAGGGCTGCGGCGGCGACGGATGCGGTGATGGCCATCACACTTCCGAGGGCCAGGGTCCTCGTCGGGTCCCCCGATGGTTGCGAGGCACGATCGGCCAAGCGGTCGACCCGTGCGCTGACCCCGGCGAGCTCGAGGTTCCGCCGAACGGCCTGTCGGTCGGCGATCTGGAGGTCGAGCTCGATCCCTCGTTGTCGGAGTGCCTCGAGCTCGCTGCCGATCGACCGCTCGACGGCCGACCGGCGGGCGATGAGTCGGAGCGTCTCGTCTGCGTCTGCGGCCAGCGCCAGTTCTGCATCGAGCGCCGCCAGTGGTTCGGCCAGCTCGTCACGTTCGATGATGAGGTCTGCTCGCTGGTCCTCGAGCGTCGTGATGAGGGCGTCGTTGTCGGCGATCAGCGCCTCGGACCGCATCGACACGTAGGTCGTAGCCCACCGGTTGGCGTTCTCGATCACCCGCTCCCGATCGGGTCCGGTGGCGGTGAAGACGAGTTCGGTGGCAAACGGGGATCCGGCGAGGACACCCTGTGCCGTGACCACCACGCCATCGTCGTCCGGAAATGCCGCACCGGCGGCGTCCGGTCGGAGAGAGGTGATCTCGTCTTCGGCTCGGCGCGTGAGCGATGTGGTGTCGCCCTCGGCCGCAGGGAAGAGCTGTTCGTTCCTCGGAGTACGGAGCGTGACGATCGCCCGTGCCTCATAGGGAGGCTCCCGGGTGAACGCGAAGCCGACGACTGCGGCGAGCACGGCAACGAACGTCAGCGCGGCGACGGGGAGTCTCCGGCGAACGATGGCGGCGACGTCGGCGGGTGACAGCTCATGCCTGGGCATCGTGCTCGGGTCGCTGTGGCTCCGCTCGATCGCACCGGGCCTGTCGGTCATGGGACGACCCTTCTTCGGAAGAGCAGGTCGGCCTGCACGCAGGTGCCTCGACGATCGAAGTGAGGACCGTGGGTCCCGATGAGATCGAACCCGCAGGTGCCGAGGTCGTCGATGACCTCGGAGGCGAGCGCCTGGCCGACGTAGAGCTCGACGAACGAGCATTCCACGTAGACGAGATCGGTGACCTCGAGGAGCGAACGGGCCCCGGCGAGAACCTCGAGTTCGGTGCCCTGAACGTCGATCTTGAGCAGCGAAGGCCGCCGGATCGCTGCCGGGTCGAGAACAGCATCGAGGGTGGTGACGGGAACCGAGATGGTGCGTTCGATCACGGACCCCGGAAACAGCCCTCGGTGCTGCGTCGTCGAGCGGAGGAGCGAAGAGCTGTCGTCCTGTTTTGTGACATGGAACTCTCGGCTTCCCTCGAAGTCCGACACTGCGACGTCATGCAGCCGAGTGTCGGGTCCGAAGCCGAGCTCGCGGAATCGTTGCGTGGATCCCGGTAGGGGTTCGAACGCATCGATGGCCGGCCCGTTCAGCCGTACGGTCGCCCAAGCCGAGAACTGCCCCCGACTGGCCCCGACATCGATCACGTGTGCGACCTCGAATCGCGTGAGGTGGTCGTGTTCCACCGACGGGACGACTCGGTGTCGAAGGAAGCGGAGCAGCGACGGGTGCCGGGCGATGATCCCGAGTTTGTGCAGCCGGATGACGGAGATCGACGTCATGGCCTCGCCGGCACTCGACGCAGGAGCCGTTCCACCGACTCCTCGAAGTGTGTCGCCCAGACGTCGAGGTGGAGACTTCGGCCGAGCAGCCCGGACGCCTCGGACATCTCGCGGTATCGCGTGGCACCGAGCCGATCCAGCCGGTGCAGCGAGGCTTCGATCGAGTCGGCGGTCGGTTCGACGAACCAACCCGACACGCCTTGGCTGACGAACCTGCTGGCGGCGCCGGTGGTCCGGGTGGTCACGATCGGAAGTCCCATGCATGCCGCCTCGTGGACCACGACTCCCCAGTGTTCGAGTCGAGCCGGATGGATGAGAGCGAACGAGTCGTCCATGACCTCGACCAGGTCGTCGGGCTCGAGAAACGAATCGAGGGAGGCTCCCGGATGGAGGGATGGGGCGTCACCGTTGCCGACGATTCGCAGCGCCCGCCCCGATCCGCCGGAGCAGGCCAGGTACCGACGATGGGCCGTGACCAGTTCGCGAACACCCTTTTCCTCGACCAGTCGTCCGACGAAGAGGAACGGCGCACGGGCCCGGTCGGAGGCGGTACGGCGAGCGGCGAAGCGAGACGTATCGGCGCAATAGAAATGATCGAAGACGCGGTCGCTGCCGAAGCCGAGTCGACGGACGAGTTCCCACTGCGGCGTACCGTTCACCCACGCCGCGTCGAACGCCTGGTGGAACCGTCGACGGTGGGTCCATCGACCGACCAGCTGTTTCGGGTTCGCCCGCCACGGGCTGTCGACGCCGACGACGCGGAGGGCCGCCTCGTGGTACCCGGCGCACGCGGACACATAGGAGGGAATGCCCCACGAGGCCGTGACCACGACCTCGGCATCGTTCTGTCTCAGGAATCGAAGCACCGTCTCGGTGGACGGTGGCGTGGTCCAGTGGTGATCGTTTCGGGTACCCGGCTGGTCATCGGTCTCGAAGGGAGCGGCAGGTCCCGCACGCTCGAACATCACGGCGATCTCATGGCCCCGAGAACGGAGTGTGGCGAGCTCGGCTTCGAAATAGCCCGAGGGCTGCCGCCAGAGGAACACGACTCTCACGGGGCGGATCCATGTCTGCCGGTGGTCGCACCGTGACCGACGGTCTCGGACAGCGAGGTGGGACAGCCGAAGCATGGCGTGACACTAGCGGAACACCCTTTGCTAACGTCCGGCCCGTGCAGTCCGCGACACTCGGTGACGTCTTCCGGAACCGGAGGTCGATCCTCGACCCCGGGGCTCGTGTCTTCGCGTGGTTGACGTTCGGCACGCTGACCTTCACGTCGGCCGGGTTCCAGATCGCCGGGGGTGTCGCGCTCGCCGATGTCGCGCTGTTCGCCACCGTCGTCTGTTGTCTGGGCGCATTCGATGCAACGCGGTTCTCGTTCGACCGGTCACTGCTGGCACTGCTCGTCGGTGCGCTCGCCGTGCTGTTCGGTGGTTCACTCGGAGCACTGGTGTCGGGTCGTCCGACTGCGTGGCTCGACATGGTGGCGTTCGTCGCCGTCGTCGGTCTGGCGATCGGATTCGCGTCGTCGGCCACTCCTGCGTCACGGGCGTCGGGCTTTCTCGAGCCCAGACTGGCGCTGATCGCCGGAGGCTCGTTCGGTGTCGTGTGGGGGCTGGTCACCGGGCCGACGGAGTTCGCGAGTCGTGTGAGCGGGCTCACGGTGCATCCCAACTCGTTCGGATTCGCCGCCTTCTTGACCGCGGCCGTCTCGATCTCGGTCTTGCTCGACGTCGGTGGCACTCGAGGTCGACTCGGCGACCTGGGCATGGTGATGGGTGTGGCGATCGGCACCGCGGGCTGCGCCCAGAGCGGCAGCCGAGCTGCGCTCGGCGCCCTGCTCATCGTTTTCGGATTGGCCGGGATCGTTTCGCTCCGCCGAAAACCGAGGGCGACGCTTCTCGGTCTGG
The DNA here is from genome assembly GCA_963700755.1 of uncultured Acidimicrobiales bacterium. Classification (GTDB taxonomy): domain Bacteria; phylum Actinomycetota; class Acidimicrobiia; order Acidimicrobiales; family SZUA-35; genus JBBQUN01. The sequence goes on along the minus strand of CAVOYW010000006.1, from coordinate 266,717 downwards.
CCGCAACGGTCGTGGTGGCACTCGCGACGGCGGATCGGTGGTCCGGGTCGGTCGGTATCGCCCGCCTCGTCGGCTCCGACTCGTCGGCGAGCCGGAGCGATGCGGTACGGTCGGCGTCCCGTGAGGCGTCCTTCGAGCTGATCGATCGGTGGCCGGTGACCGGCTCCGGGTTCGGGCAGGCCCTGCGGGCACATTCGCTGCCGATTCAGCTCTGGCAGGTGGCCGGCGTGCTGGGCCTCACGGCCTTTGCCATCTGGGTCTGGCTTCTGGTGTTCGTCCCGGTCCGTACGGTGTTGTTCGGCCGTCTGCGGCCCTTCCCGGCGCGCCTCCTGCTCGGACCGGCCATCGCGGCCTGGGCCGTCGTGTCGAATGCGCTGTGGGAGCTCGAACCCTGGGTGGCGATCGTGCTGGCCACCGCAGGTACCACGACATCGGGAGCTCTGCGGGCGCCGGTTGCTCCTGTGCATTCGCTCGTCGATCGGGCCTGAATGAGGTATCCCGAGCGAGAAGTCGGTGGCTACAGCCGCTGCGACGGAACGATCGAGTTCTACGGTCGTATCCGTTCGCTGGTCGTCTCCATGTCGAAGCCGCCGCGGATCCTCGACCTGGGGGCGGGGAGGGGCGTGCAGTACCTCGAGGCCAGCGGCTACAAGCGGGAGCTCCTCGATCTCCGGAACGGAGCGAGTGCACTGGCCGCCGCTGACCCCGACCCGGTCGTCGAGCAGCATCCCATCGCCGATACCACGGTCGTCATCCGAGGCGGGCACCTGCCGTTCGACGACGGCTCGTTCGACCTCGTGGTCTGCGATCAGGTTCTCGAGCACGTGCAGGACCCGGTCGCATTCGCCACCGAGGTGTCGAGAGTCGTCGCCTCGGGCGGGTGGTTCTGCGCCCGCACTCCCAACGCGCTCGGCTACATCGGGTTGATGGGCCGCCTGGTTCCCAATCGATTGCATGCCGCGCTCGCCCCGAGACTGCAGGAGAACCGCCAGGCGCAGGACGTGTTCCCGGCCCACTATCGCCTGAACAGCGTTCGAGCGATCGGATCACATTTTCCAGCCTCCTCGTGGGAGGTGACGACCTACCACAACTCGCCGGAGCCGGCGTACTTCGCTCCGCTGCCGCGGCTGGAGCGACTGTTGGCCAGCGTGCTGCCACGTCTGCCCACGTTCACCCATGCCGAGTTGCTGGTCTTCGCCCGTCGCCGCTGACCGCCTGGACCCTTGCGGGTTCAGTGATCCGATGCAACGACTCGGAGGAGTTCGTCGCGGTACCGACCGGCGACCTCGCGCCAGGTCGGCATGCCGGATGGCTTCGACTCGATCCGGTCACTGCTCAGGTAGTCGGCCAGTTGGTCGCCGAGGGCCGACGGCCGACCGGGTGGTGTAGTGGTCAGCAGGAGATGCTCGGCCCGCTCGCGATACGGGGGGAGGTCGTATCCGAAGGTCCGCGTCGCGAGCGCCGATGCCTCGGTGGGAACGAGCCCGAAGCCCTCGTACGGCGACAGGTAGAGCACGGCCCGCGATCGCTTCATCGTCGCGAAGAGAACATCGTTCGAGACGTATCCGAGTGGCCGAGGAGCGGGGAGTCCGCGCCGCCGAAACGATCTCGACAGCTCCGTCGCCGTCGATGACCCGGGTTCGATTCCGCTCACGAGCAGCGCAGGTACCGATGGACCGAGCCGCCCACACACCGAGGCCCAGAGCGCATCCAGATCATCGATCCCCTTCGAGCCTCGATGGGCGACGCACAGGACCGAGTCGTGCCGACCATCGGTCGTCGGCGAACCAACGTGATCACAGCCGTTCGGGATCGTCTGCACACGATCGGGAAGGGGCAGCCCGAGATCGATCGCCTCGTGCCGCGAGAAATCACTCACCGAGATGACGGCCCGCATCCGCCGTGCCGACCGACTCCAGACGATTCGTCGGTAGAGGTTTGCCGGCCGAGAGAAGTCCTCGGGGCGTCGCAGGTGACGAACGTCGTGGAGGATACCGACGACCGGCGGTCCCAACGGGGCCAACGCGCAGGTCATGTTGGCGGACACGATCACCTCGCAGCCGGCGAGGCGCCGATCGAGCTGTAGTCGGGCCGGCAGTTCCGCCTGCTGTTGGGTGAATCGTTTCGGCGCGAGGCCGGAGCGGGCGGCGACGAGGGAAGCCCCGCTGGCTTCGACGACACAACGAAGCGTCTCGGGCCCGTAGACGATTCGCTCGTCGTCGGTCTCCAGACGATTCCAGCCATGCAGCAGGCCGTCCATCACCGTTCGGGGACCACCGATGACGTCTGCCGCGAGGCTGAAGTCGAAAAGCACCCGGAGATGCCGCGACTCACCGACCATGGGAGCTGGACGTGTCCCGGTGCCGGTCATGGCCGGATCCCGTCCCGGAGACGCTGTTGTGTCGGCCCCTCGGTGGGCTGCAACAGGCGACGGTTGCGGCGACCCAGCGTGATCGAGGTGAGGGTGAGACCGACCATGGACCCGAGCAGCGGTCCACCTGCGCCGATGGCGAACGCCAGCGGGACGGACAGGATTGCGTTGACTGCAGCAGCCACGACCACGACCGTCGCCTGGTAGGGGAGGTCACCGAGGCCCATCGACAGAAGCGAAGAGGGAACGACGAGGCCCTGTGCGACGGCTGCGCCCGCAGCCAGGAGCGCGGTCGTCGAGCCGACGGCAACCTGGTCGTCGAGCCAGAGCTCCACGACCGAGTCGATCAGCGCGAACAAGGCGGCGGCGGCGAGGAGGTTGGCAACGAGACCGCCGGTCGTGATGCGACGGTACGTCTTCACGATCCATGGCCGGTCTCCGTGGTGGAGGGCCTCGGCGAAAGCCGGCCAGGCGCTCTGCAGCACGATGTAGGTCATGATCGGAGCGAAGGCGAAGAGCCGGTAGGCGGCTGAGTACTCGGCCACCGCGGTCGGTCCCTTCGCCGCGGCGAGCACGAGCGAGTCGAACCCGAAGGACACCACGGCCGAGACCCCGATCAGGAAGAACCAGAGGGCGGGCCGGGCCAGCCCGGTGAGGGTCGCAACACGAAACGCCGAGGGTCGAGGAACGAGTGAGGAGTCGACCATGGAGACGAGGCAGCAGGTGAGGTTGCCGAGGAGTCGCCCCGAGACCGCTGCGACCGACAGGCTCGTCAGGCTCGGCGAAAGCAGCGCCACACAGCCGAAGAGCGCCAGCCCGACGTTGATGCCGGCTGCATGGGCGAGGTTGGCCTGCCAACCGAGTTGGACTCCCTCCAGCACCCGTCCGCCCAACGAGAGCGGGATCGTGATGCCGACGGCGAGCAACACGGCGATGAAGGCACCGTCGCCGCCGGCTGGAGCGCCGAGCTCTCGTGCCAGTGGTGTCAGACCGAATACGGCGACCGCCGCCGTGGTCACGCCCAGCGCCAGGACGGCCACCGACGGATAGGCGGCGGCGACCACGGATTGGCGCAGTTGTGCATCCGCAGCCGGGCCCCCGCCGGCAGCGAGTGCGCTGGTGACCGAGGCGCCGAGTCCGAAGTCCCCGACGGTCATCACGAGGTACACCGAGCTGACGGTCAGCCAGATCCCGAGATCACCAGCGGCCAGGACACGAGCGGCAATCGCGTACATCGCGACCGTCGACACCACGGTGCTGAATCGAAGGACCACGCCTCCGGACGCGGCTCGGATGAGCTGACGATTGCGACGAGTCGCATCGTGGGGCACCGGTTCGGTCGTCGACCTCATCGAGGGGTCAGACTAGGTCGAAGACCTCCACCGGACCTGAGTCGACCTTCTCGCATGCTTTACGGAAGTCGGACCCGGAGCTACCGTCGCCAGGCCAGGACGAGGGACGTGGATGCCGGTGAGGTTCGACAGACGATGGTTGTCCGTTCCCTGGCCCCGGTCCGACATCCTGGGACCGGGCCGTCATCGACGTTCCCGTCGTTCTCGACCGTCGGTCTGTGTCGTTGCGGTCAACTACGCGCCCGAATCGAGCGGCATCGGACCCGTGGTGACCGAACTGGCGGAGTTCCTCCACGCTCGGCACGGTGAAACCGAGGTTCTCACGACCTATCCGCACTACCCGGCGTGGAGGCTGCTTCCCGAGCATCGACGACGGATCGGCGGAACCGAGGTGATCGGCGGCCTCCGCGTCCACCGGCGCCGCTGCTTCATTCCTCGCCGACCGAGTGTCCTGCGGCGCATCGCCTTCGAGGTGAGCTTCTTCATCGCTGCCGTCGGCCGCGCGGTTCGAACCGACCCCGAGGTGTACGTCGGTCTGTCACCCGGCCTCAGTTCGGGTGCGGTTGCCGTCGTTGCCGGCCGGCTCCGCCGTCGGCCCAGCGTCCTGGTGTTCCAGGATCTCGCCGGACGCGGAATCTCGCAGAGCGGTCTCTCGAGTCTTCGCTGGATCGGATCGATCGTCGCAGGATTCGAGGCGATCCTGGCCCGCTCGGCGACGCGGACGATCGTCATCTCGGAGTCCTTCGTTGCTCCCTTGGTGAACGAACGTGTCGATCCGGAGAACGTCGTCGTCCTACCGAACTGGATCAAGGGCGACATGCCCGAGGTATCGGCCGAGGACATCGCCTCGATGCGTCGTCGGTTCGCGGCGATCGATGACTGCCTGATCGTCCACGCCGGGACCCTGTCGCTGAAACAGGGTCTCGACCAGATCGTTGCCGCAGCCGAGTCGGCTCGTTCGAGCCACCCACGGCTCCGTTTCGTCCTGATCGGCGACGGCGCCGAGCGACGCCGACTCGAGCGTGACGCAGCGCATCTGCCGAACGTGCTGTTCGTCGACCCGCTTCCGAACGAATCGTTCAGCGCTGCGCTCAGAGCGGCCGATGTCCTCCTCGTCTGTCAGAACGAGGCAAACGTCGACATGTCGTTCCCCAGTAAGCTCACCAGCTACCTGGAGGCCGGCCGTCCGATCGTCGCCCTCGTGCCTCCAGAGGGTTCGGTTGCGTCGTTCCTCGAGTGCAGCGACGCCGGGATCTCGGTTCCTGCCGGTGATGTCGTGGCAGCGCTTCGTGGCATCGAGGTCGCGCTCACCTCGGAGGCGATCACGCGCTGCTCGAGGGGCGCTTCGCTCGCTCGCTCCGGTCTCCGGGCCGACGCGGTGCTTCCGCGATGGGCAGCAGCCATTGACGCGGTCGTCGGAACTCGTCGGTGATGAGCGAACTCGACCTGTCCGAGGTCGCTCCGTCGGTCGAGTGATGACGAGTGCCGACGTTCGGCGTCGCCGTGTTCGGGATCATCCCGAACTCGGGGTGGTCTCGCGGCCGAGGAGTTTCTGGGCGGCCTTGGACTGCAGATAGCGCCGATGGCTCTGCCCAGTCGACTCCAGGTAGTCCTCGCCGGGAGCAAGCCAGCCCCCGACGCTGCGGAGCGTCGCACCCGGGAACAACAGCGCGAACACGGTCCTCTCACGCCACGGAATCGGGACCACCTTGTCGTGGGCCCAGGCGACGAGGCGGTCGCGCCAGACGGTGTTGGCCGCCGGCAGTGGTGGGGCGCCGAGCCCGGCCGTTCGGTGGGCAACGACGATCGCCGAGCGGACACATCGACCCAGGCCGATGCCATCGGCGATGTCGATCGCCCGATCCACTGCGGCGGTGTCGCGACTCATGACGATGAGGTCGGCGAAGGTGGTCCAGTTGCGTTGGTCCGCGATCGTGAACGAATAGTTGGCAGCCGCGATCAACAGCCGATGCGCCCGATCGGGCGCCCATGCCTCCTCGCCGTCCAGGTCGAAGGGTTCGGTGCCGTCGAAGAAGTCGATCCCGGCGAGGAGGCGGCCGGGAGCCAGGCGGGCCAGCCGATGGTGCAGGTCGACCTCGGCCTCGCCGTTCAGCCGGAAGGCGGTGGCATGACCCATGTGGGTCCACGAATGTGCCTCGGCCGAGCCCTGCACGAAGCCTGCTCCTTGCAGCACCCGACGCGCTCGGGCCGCGTCATCGGGACGGACGAGGATGTCGACATCGCCGAATTGGCGAAGGGTCGGATTGGCGAAATCGAGGCGCGAGGTCGCGATGCCCTTGATGGTCAGGCATGGAATGGACCAGGAGCGAAGCGCTTGGGTGGCGAGACGATGAGCGGCCCTTGTCCGCAGCGACGAAATGGTGAGCGCGATCGTCTGTCGCCCGACCTGGTCGGCCACGGACTTCGAGACCTCGACATCGCCCTGTTCGATGGCAGCGTTCAGCGCCAGCGCCAGATTGCGTCCGAGGGCCCAGCGATTGATCTCCTCGGCGTCGGAGTCGTCGAGGTCGAAATGCGGAATCGGTTCGCCGACGGCGACACAGAGGAGGGCGGCCTTCAGGTCATCGGTCACCTCACGCCGGGACAGAACCGATGGGGCCGGGGAGCACGGCGAACTCCCGGTCGACGGTGTCGTGGATGTCGTCGATGCGGGGTGGTTCGTAGGTCGGCCTGAGGTTCGTGTTCCGAGATTGCCGACGGTCGTCGTTCACGGTTGCAGTTCCTTTCGCTGATTCCGGTTCACGGAGCGGTGATCGGCATCGCCGGGACCGAGATGTCGGGAGTCCCCGACCCATGGGCGTCTGCCATCCGGGCGAGCACCAGCTCGACCGCAGCCGCGAGCTGCTCGAGGTCATCGGGGAGCGAGACCTGACACACGGGAACACGGTCGGCCACCGCCGCCGCGATCGACAGCTGCCCGCGTCGGGTCTGTTCGTCGACCGAGAACGAGTTGGCCAGCAGGCCGGCCACGCGGAAGCGGGCCTCGAGCGGGCGGATCGGCGACATCGAATCGGTTCGGGGTGCCAGCATCACGATCGACGCCACCGGGCCCGAGGCGACGGACTGCTGCGTCTCGGAGAGATGCCGTGTGTGCTTGCGTTCCCGGACCACCGAGCCGGGCGCCGTGCCGACGAGGCGGATGTGACGGGGACCCCGCCAGGCGGCGAACCCGCCACCGGTACCGACCTCGTTCGTCAACAACACGCCGTCGTCGGCCAGGACGACGCGATCCATCGATGCGGCAGCGGCGGCCACGCTCGACTTGCCCCGACCGGACGGCCCGATGAAGATCACGACGCCGTGCTCGGTGAGGACGGCCGCTCCGTGCAGCACGAAGTGGTCGAGCGAGGTCAACAGGAGCGAAACGGCCGTGTTGAGGAGTTGGTTCTCCCATTCGTCGTCTCGTTCGTGGTTCCCGACCACGATGCGATGACGCGCCGGGTCGAGGTGGAACTTCGCCACTCCCCGTTCCCAGATCGTGACCGTGTCGTCGTGATTCCGTTTGCCGACCAGTGCCCCGGCCTCGGCTCCGGGCGGCCGGTCGAAGGTCGTCGGCACGCAGCCTTCGAGGTCGCCGTGGACGATCTCGAGACGGCCGAGCGCCGGTTCGATGACCGGACCGAGGCGTTTCAGCGCAAGGTCGGTCTCGACGATGTGGCCGAACGCCGAGCCCTTCACTCGGCAGCCTCGGCGGTGATGCCGGGTCGAGTGAGATCGTCGAGCGGGCCCGCCGGGGGGCCGTTGGTGTCGGCGCGGGCGGCCGAGACCACCAAGCTTCGCCGTCGACGACGCGGGGCCGCAGGAATCGGGACCAGTAGCTCGCGCTCGATGAGGTCGCTCACTGCGTCGAGTACGTCGGCGGTGAGCCGGTCGCGGTCGATGTTCGGATACTGCGCTGCCAGGCGGGACACGGCTTTCTCGGGCGTGGTTCCACCGACGGCTTCGAGTACCCGGCCGGTCATCGGGTTGAGGACACAGCGGTGACCCGAAGCCGTCCGCACGTAGCGAACGCCCGATCGGTCGCCGCTCCATCGAGCCGGGCTCGGGTCGTAGCGTCGGGCGAGGGCGCGGTCGGTGAGTTGCCGCCGAGATGCTCGCAGCGATTCGGTCAGGTCGGTCGACACCGCGGTCGGCAGCGTGGCCTTGGCCGAGGTGTTTCGGCGTGGCGATTGCGGCGTTGCCGTGCCGGCGAGCTGGGTGTCGGGGTCGCGGTAGGCGATGTGGTCCTTCGGCCGGTCGCTGACGCCCAGCGCCGACTCCACCCACGAGCGCACCATCGGGCTGTCCCACAGCTCCCGGATGTTGTCCCAGCATCGGGCCAGGCCGTCATCGATGGCGCTGCCGTAGACGAACGGGAGCTCCGAGGCGGTCAGCACCGAGCCGTCGGGCTTGATGAGGAGCGTCGCGGGGGCCTTTGCGAGGGTGTCGGAGAGGCCCTCTTGATCGGTGAAACAGCGCACGTTCGGTGGGTTCGCGTGGTGCCGCCGGAAGGCGGCGACGACCTCGGCGACGTGGCCGGCGTCGACCTCCCAGGATCCGGTTCGGGTGGAGCCCCCGATCGGTCGAACCGGGGTGATCCGCATGGCTCGGACGCCGAGCAGCCACATCGAGTCGAGGAACGCATCGAGATGGGCGTGATTCGCGGGCGTGACGACGTGGTTGACCCGCACCGCGACGCCATGGCCGAGGAGCAGGTCGAGCGCCTCGACGGCGCGCAGCCAGCTGCCCTCGATGCCGCGACCGACGTCGTGGAGTTCCGGTGCGGCGCCGTCGAGCGAGATGTTGACCACGACGCCGGGGAGCCGAGCGAGCGTCTGGGCGATGCGATCGTCGACGAACCAGCCGTTGGTGGTGATGATCACGGCGACACCGGCATCGCTCAGCCTGCGAACGGTCGTGAGGCAGAGATCCCGGCGCAAGAAGGGCTCGCCGCCGGTGATGACGGCCTCGATGATCCCGAGGTCCAGGGCAGCGTCGATGGTGGCGAGCCACTCGTCATCACTCAGCTCGTGGCCCTTGGTCTGTGTTGCCGCCGGGGAGTCGGTGTAACAGAAGCCGCAGAGCAGATTGCAGCGGTGCGTGATCTCGAATTTGGCCCCGATCGGCCGCTCGGGTGGCGTGCCCGTGGTCCGGAGACGGGAAGCCGCCGAGATTCGCCTCTGTTGTGTGTCGCTGAGGATCGTTGCGGCCGCACGTTTGACCGAGTGCGGCAGACGCCGATTGGTCGCAACGGCCATCCGCCAGGCCCTTTTCACGGTCTGTTCCTCCGTTCTCGGCCTGAAGTATTGCTACCGTCGCGGGAAGCGTCAACACATCGAACCACCCGAGGTGCCAAGCGTGGATGGCCATGGTTCCAGCGAGAGCTTCGGTTCCAGCGAGAGCTTCGTTCGTCCTCCGAGCGGGATCGACGCCAAGGTCGGCGACGAGGTGATCCTCTTCGATGCCGAATCGGGTCGAGTCTCGTCGCTCAACCGGACGGCAACGTTGTTGTGGGAACACCTGGTCGAGCCGAGAACACTCGACGAGATGGCCGAGCACGTGGCCGACGAATTCGGTGTGTCCGCCGATCTCGTGCGTCCCGATGTCGAGTCGTTCACCGCCTCCCTGATCGATCGTGGATTGATCGTGCGCACCGATCGGTCCTGATCGCGACCGATCGACGTTCGTTGCCGATTCGGTGATCAGCGATGGTCGATCAGCGAGGCATCGACGAGCGTCCGGAGTGTCAGCCAGAACTGTGCGTCCGGGAGTTCCGTGCCGGCTCGAAGCTCGTCGACGCCGACGGGACCGCCGTCCATCAGTCGCTCGATGAGCGATCGGCACCGCCGGTCGAATCGGACCCGCTTGCCCCCCGCCGACAGCACGATGCTCGGTGGGTCCGGCCGAAGCACCGGCCGATACGCAGTCGTGAACCAGATCGTGGTCGATTCTTCGAGGGCCCGCGGGAGGAGGCCGCTGTTGTTTCGGCTGATCGTCGTCGACCGGTCGTCATCGAGGAACGCGGACCAGTCATGGCGCCGGGCCAGGGCCGTGAGCTCGTCGATCATCAGTTCGTGGTGTGCGGTGCGATCGAGAGCGGAACGGTACTGCGGGAGGTCCTGCCGGAAGGTCTCGCTCGAGCGGGCCTCGTCGGCCAGTGACAGGAGCCAGTCGATTCCCGAACGTCGGCGGATCCCGAACGTCAGATGCAGACTGGTCCCGGGGTCGGTGGTCCAGGCGGTGTGCCAGTAGCCGCGGGGCAGACAGAGCGTGTCGCCCGGGCTCAGAACTCCTTTCCAGGCCAGTTCGGTGGGCGCGGTCGGTCGGGCGACATCGCGTTCGAGCGGGAAGCGTCTCGTCGGCTCCCACACCGTCCAGTGCTTGGATCCCTCGAGTTGGACGATGACGACCTCGTGGTCGTCGACATGGGGGGCGAAGCCGCGGGTTTCGGTCGCCACGGCATACAGGGTGGCGTCGACGTCGGCGCCCAGCCACCACTGCATGGCCCGGGCCGTCTGTTCGATCCCGGCATCGAATTCGGTGACCCGCGCCACGGCCAACGTCGCCCCCTGCTCGAGGGCCTGGCGAACGCCCTCCACCCGGGGACGAACGTAGTTCGCCGACTTTCGACTGATCTCGGTCTCCATGTAGCGAGCGGGTTCGAGCGGACCGTCGGTCAGCATCCGGATCTGCGGCGGTAGCACCCTCGATCGATGCAGCAACTCGCTCAGGCGCTCGAAATCGAACAGCCCGAGCACATGATTCGACGGGCCGGTCACACCCCGGCGCCACGATTCGCTGCGGCGCTGATCGAAGAAGACCTCAGCCCCGCCGAGCGAGTCGACGATCGCCGCCGCCGCAGCGTCCCATGGCTTGTCGGCTCGCCGGGCCGTCGGATCGTGTGAATCCATCCTGCCCTGACTCCTCCCTGCCCTGACTTCTCGCTCGATCCCGGCCGGGATGTCTCGTCTCGTCGTTCGTCGACGCGACGTCGAACCGGCCGACTGCTGCCTCAGTGCACCATCCGAGACCCCGGAGCGTCAATCGACCGATTCGAGAGAGGCTGCGCAGGACCCATTGACCTGGTGTGGTTGGCTCACTACGCTCCGACTTGCGGGTGGTGGTCTCGGTATCCCCCCAGCGAATCCGTCGTGGTGCGGGCTCGCCACGGCGGAGCCGCCTCATTCGCAGGCGAGGTCCCTGGCAACACCGGAGCGGGGAGGGGGTGACGGACATGGACAGCAGACCAGAAGACGAGTGTCGAGCCGAGGCTGACGGCGACGACTACGTTGCGCCGAGCATCGTCGACATCGATACGGCGAGCGACCGCGAATTCGCGGTGCTCCCCGGCGGCAACGGGAGCACGGACTTCAGGAACTGACCGAGCGGCGGGCGCCGACGAGGATCGTTGACGCGAAACCACGAACGTCGAGAAGAAGTCGAGAACGGGGACGACGTGGAGAACATGCAGAACGTGGACAACATGCAGACAGAGCAAGCCGGCGAGACCGACGTGGCCGAGTACGTCGCCCCGAGCATCGTCGACATCGACACGGCCAACGACCGGGAATTCGCTGTCATGCCCGCAGCCACAGGCTCGCAGCCCGTCTTCGACTGATCGAATGGGTCATCGACAGACCATCGAACGCCGGCCGAGGACCCGAAACGGTGCGTTGCGGTGGGGCACATGACCCTTGTGGGTGAATCGAGCACGGCATACCGTCGGTCGAGTCGATGGGAGGGAGCCGACGGTGGTCGCGGTGCAGGACACGGGTCGCCAGATCGGGCAGCACCGCCGGTTGCTTCTCGAGGCGTTGCTCCTGCCCGTTGACGAGGCGACGGCGAGCCTTTGTGCGTGGCGGCGTCTGGTCGACCTCGACGACATCGACACCGATTCGTTCGGGCTGCTTCCCCGTTTGGCGGCCAGGCTGGATGCACTGGGTTCGGACCATGACGACGATGCCCGCATTCGTGGTGTGGCCCGACAGACCTGGGCCCGCAACGAACTGCTGCTCGGGCGAACACGACCGGCGGTCGAGCAGTTGGCCGGTACGCTGCCGGCCGTGGTGCTGATCGGCGACTCTGCGCTGCCGTCGACGCTGCGATGGTCCACGGATCGACGACTCATCTCCGGAATCTCGCTGTTGATCCCGAACGAGACCATGCCCGAGGCGACGGCAACGTTGGAATCGCTCGGCTGGACACGCACCGGCGGACGGTTGCGATCGTTGAACTGGCAGACCGAGTTCCGCCGTGATCGATCCGTGATCCGCGTCCACCGGCGCATACTCCCCAACATGAGGGCCGGTTCCTTCGGTCGCGAGGCGTTCGAACGGGCACATCCGCAACCCGGGTGGGCGGGGACGCGATTGGTCGCGCCCGCAGACCTGCTGGTGGCCACGACTCTCGTCGGCCGAGGTGCTCGTTGGGCCGTCGAGCTGGCGGAGCTGGTCGAGACCTGTTCCCCCAACGAGGTCGACCAGGCCCGTGCCACCGCCGAACAACTCGGACTCGCGGCCATCATGCACCGCCGGCTGGGCGAGGCACGGACCTGGCTTCCCGACACCTCGACGGGGATCGCGCTCGCCGCATTCGATGAGCGGCCATGGCCGGGATCGCCGTGGTGGCGGGGGCTCGAAGATCGACTGCTCCGATCCCAGCGGCCAGGCGCTCGCCGGCTCGTTGCCGCGGGCGCCGCTGTCGGCGGGCTCGTTTCCGAGCGCCGATCGGTTGACCGAGGATGAGTCCTTGCGTCGCAGTCACCGGTGGTCACGGGTTCATGGGGAGCCGACCGACCACGGCACCGCCGCAAGCCGGTCATGGCGTCATCAGCATCGATGTGAGCCGTCCTCGACCGGCACGAACTCGGATGGGGCTCGCGGTCGACGCGTTGGGCCGGCTGAAGCGGTCATGAGCACCGGACCCTCTCGTTCGGTCGGATTGGTCGTGGCCGGTTCGGTCGTGCAGATCGCCTCACTCGCACCCGTACCGCTGGTGGTCCGGGAACTCTTCGGCACGGCGCTTCCCGCAGGCGACACCGGCACGGTGATCTGGTTGGGCCTGTTGCTGCTCGGTTTGCAGGTGGCGAACGGGGTCGCCACCCTCCGGCTTCGCCGCCACGTTGCGGTGCAGGCCACGCGGGGGTCCCACGAGGCTCGAACGGTCGTGACCGACCATCTGCTGCGAGCCGATCTCGAGACCGTGCGGCGGCGATCTCGATCGACCTGGAGCAACGCCCTGAATCAGCAGAGTCGAGATCTGGAGATGCGATCGATCGCCCTGAACGGTCAGGTCCTGCCGGGCATCGCGTCGGCCATTCTGATCCTCGTGGTGCTCAGCGTGATCAGTTGGGAACTGACCCTGGTCCTGGCCATCTGCGTCTGGCCCCTCGTGTGGGTGATCCGGCTCTCCCGCGATCGATCGGTCGTCGCCTTCACGGCCCGGCAGCAGGCCGAGGCCGAACTGCTGGGCGAGTCCACAGCGATGCTGGAGGGTCTCGAGACGATCCGAAGCTACGAAGCCGTCGAGTGGCAAGAGGAACGCGTGACCAGCCGGAGCCGGGCCATGGCTGAACGATCGACGGCGTCCTACATCGAAGCGGCATTCTCGCTCGTTTCGACCCAGGCGGCGGTGGCCGCCATGGTCACCGTGCTCCTCGTGGTCGGCGCACTCCTGATTGCCGCCGACTCGTTGTCCGTCGCCGACTTCATTGCCTTCACCGCCGGCGTCGCCGTGCTCAAGACGCCACTGGGCTCGGTCGGTGGCTCGGTGGCGGTCCTGGCCGGGGGAACAGCGGCGGAGCGGGTGATCGCCGGCCTGATGGACGGCGATCGGCCAAGGCCGGCCCGCCCGACATCACCGACGCCGGTCGGTGCGTCGATTGCCTCGGTCGAGCTCATCGGTGTCGGCTTCTCGTATGGCGAATCGCCGGTCCTGCGCGACGTGAGCCTCCGTCTGGAGCGCGGCTCGCTGGTGGCACTGGTCGGTCCGAACGGCGCCGGGAAGACAACACTGGTCCATCTGGTGCTCGGGTTGTTCGTCCCTTCACACGGCGAACTACGCGTCAACGGACAGCGGTTGTCCCCGGACGAGACGGCAGCGTTTCGTCGGCGGGTGGGCGTGACGCATCAGTCGGCCGAGCTGTTCAATGCCTCGATCATCGACAACATCACCATGGGGCGATCGTTCGATCCCGACGCCATCGACGAGGCCTTGCGCATCACTGGGCTTTCGTCGCTGATCGAAGGACTCCCCGAAGGCATCGAGACCGTCGTCGGCGACGGTGGACGCCAGCTGTCGAAGGGGCAGCTGCAGCGCATCGCGCTGGCTCGTGCGCTCATCGGTCAGCCCGAATTGATCATCCTCGATGAGCCGACCAACCATCTGGATCCCGATGCGGTCGAGAAGCTGCTCCTGGAGCTCCGCCAACTGCCGTCCCGGCCGGCCGTGCTGCTGGTCAGCCACGACCATCGAGCCATCGATGGGGCGCAGGCGATCTACCGGATGGATCACGGTGAGCTCCATGTGGACCGGGCGAGTTCATGAGGTCGGTTCGGGCCGCGATCGGGGGCCCCGAGCACGGGGGGCAGCCGGGCGAGTGGTGACCGACCGGCGTTCGTGGACGCCGATGATGGACGGGCCATCGGGCGTCTCGCGCTCCTCCGAGAGCACGTCCGGGTTGGCCCGCGCCAGCCATGACCGGGGCAGCTGATCGAGATGCGTTCGGCCGACATGCCCCCCGCCGGGTCGGATTTCCTCACCTCGGGCCTTGGCCGGGCGGGTGTGGCCTGGCATCATCGGAGCCCTGATGGAGGTGTCCCCCTTGTCGAAACGCTATGTGCATCATTCAGCCAAGATCGTCCACGACGAGATCGACGGCGAGGTGCTGGTCATCCACTCCGAGACCGGCAGCTACCACAGCATGCGGGGGCTGGCCGGTTCGATCTGGGCCGCTGCCTCGGTTGGCGTGCGTGTCGACGAGGTGGTCGAGCAAGTGAGCGCTGCTCTGCCGATCGACGCAGCCGAGGTCGTCCCCGATGTCGAGGCCTTCGTCGCTGCCCTCGTCGAACACGATCTCGTCGTCGAGGAAGGAGACGGCGAGATCGGTCGAATCACCGTTGCCAACGGTGACTACATCGCCCCGGTCCTCGAATCGTTCACCGACATGCAGGACCTGATCCTCCTCGATCCGATTCACGAGGTCGACGCTGCCGGTTGGCCGCACATGCCGGCCGAGTAGATCGTCGGCCGACCGGCGAGCGGTCACCGGCCGAGGAGTCCCAGCAGCGAGCGCTCGTGGTCTTGCACCATCCGCTGGAGGCCGAGATGTTCCGTGAAGGCCGCGCGCGCTGCGTCCCCCATCCGGAGAGCCAGCGCCCGATCCGCCAAGATGGTCACCAGCGCTTCGGCGTGCGCGTCGACATCGTCGATGCCGACGAGGAATCCACTCGTTCCCGGCTCGACCATCTGGGGCAGTGCACCGGTGGGAGTGGCGACGACCGCTCGCCCTCGTGACAGGGCCTCGGCGGCCACCAGACTGAATCCTTCGTGGCGTGACGGCACGTAGACCACCATTGCCTCGTCGATCTGTTCGAGCACCTGTTCGTGTGGGAGCTCGCCCAACCAGGTGACCCGGTCGTCGACGCCGGCGGTGTTGATCGCAGACGCAATGTCGGAGGACGAGGGGCCGGCTCCGATCAGGCGAACGGACACACCGGGGAGACGGCTGGAAACCGCTCGCAGGACCGGTCCGATCTGATCGAATCCCTTGTCGGGGGCGAGGCGACCGATGCAGAGGACGACCGGGTCGGTTGGGACGGCTCGGAGCGGACCGCCCGCGTCGGCGATCCCGTTGGGAATCGTTTCCAGCCTGGCGGCGAGATCGGGACGAAGCTCGAGCGTCTCGCGGCGGACGGCTTCGGAAACACAGACGATCCGGTCGGCTGCGTCGTAGAGACGACCCGTCAGACTCGCCGCTCCCACTTCGATGCCGTATCCCCCGTGAAGGTGGTGCAGCGTGACCCTCGACGGTGTGGTCGCATCTCGGGCCCGGAGGAAGGCGGCGACCAGTCCGCCGCACGGATGAAGATCATGGACGTCAGGATCGAACTCACGGGTCCGAGCCTCGACCGTTCGCATGACATCGGCGAAGCCTCGAACGTCGCGGGTCTGGTGAGCGGTCGTCAGCGGCACCCGGACCACCTCCATCCCTCGATACTCGTCGATGCCGGGGGGATCGTGGTCGTGATCGGCGATCACGCGCACGACATGACCGCGATCGACCAAGCTGGCGTAGAGCTCGGTGACGACCCGCTCGAGTCCGCCGACCGAGGGCGGGAACCGGTCACTCCAGACCAGGATCCGAAGGGGAGTCATCCCCGGACCGCCGAGCCGGCAGCATCGAGGGTCGTGGTGAGCGTGGCCACGACGTCGGCGGGGTCTGGTCCGAGGTCGATTTCGAAGCAGGGGACGGAGCGAACGAGCTTCGACAGGACGTCGAAGGTGGGTGACTGGCCCCCTTGGAGTTGGAGCACCGTGCTGAGGGCAGCAGCACGGAGACCGGCGAGGGCCGACATCGGCCGCAGCACGCATGTCGGGCTCGTGCCGACCGTCGGCGCGACGATCGCGATCAGCGGGCTCGTCAGCCCGATGTCGACCGAGTCGTCCAGGGACAGAACGGCCTTGTCGAGTCGTCCGTCTCGCGGGCCGTGGACCATCGAGCGCAGCCTCGGGAGCCGATCGAGGCTGGCATCATCGGCCTTCGCCGATCGATACGTGCTGTGCACCGCAGGTGGATCGGCCTCGACCAGGCAGTAGTCGTCGGCGAAGTAGGTCAGGCCGGCCAGGGCTGCGGTCAGTGCCGTCGTGGTCTTGCCCGAGCCGCCTCGGCCGACCAGCAGTGCGGCCCCCCGTTCGTCGCCCACGCTCGCCGCGTGGACGAACGCCATGCCACGATCCGACGCCCACCAGCTCAGCAACTGGCGAAACGGCGCGGCACGATCCCAGGGTGGTGGCTGATTCGGAACCCGCCAGCACCCCTCACCAGTGGATCGATCGAACGTGCTGACCAGGTGCCCGTTCAGCACCGTGGCCAGGACCTGTCCGTCGTCGTAGAGTCCGCGAGCGTCGACTCCGGCGACGATGGCCGGCGGTGGACGGTCGGTCGATGTCACCGGACGAACGACCAAGCGACCGTCGAGGGGGCGGTCGTCGGGGACCGCGGGGAGGTGGGACATGGCCGGGTGCATCATCGGGTACAGGTCGTTGCCGATGATCTCGATCTCGACCGCACGCTGCGCCAGGAGCACGGTTCGTCGAAGTGCTGGCTCGCTCACGCTGGTCATCGGCTCCTCGATCGTCACCCGAGCGATCGGAGATCCTCGGGTCGGCACCGTTCGTTCGGCCACCAACGGTGCCGAAGATACCGTGCCGAGAAATGCCGTGCCGAAAAGACCGTGCCGAAGAACACCGTGCCGAAGAACACCGTGCCGAAGAACACCGTGCCGAAGAACACCGGATGGCGTTTCCAACGGGCCGGAGTCGGTCGGCCCGGCGTGCGGTTGGGACGATCTCGGTCCGTACTCGCTCTGACGCTTGCGGCGCAGCGAGGTGCGCAGAAGCGCCGCCAGTTCTGCTGCCATCGCGTCGGCGTCGGTCGACACGTTGTCGAGGTGCCGGGTCTTCTCGACGAGGGTTTCGTCGACCATGACGTTGATGACACCGAGGTCGATGGCTCGCGCGAACCAGTCGCTGTCGGTACCGACGGTCAGCGTGTCGTCGAAGGGGCCCACGTGTTCGAAGGTCGACCGGGGCAGCAGCAAACAGCTCGGCGTGAGGCCGGCCACCGGCCGTGCGTCGAGGGCGGCGAAGTTCCGGTGTGAACCCCAGGCCGCATGTCGTTGTCGGAAGAGGCACGTGACATAGCAGGCGGAAGCGCTCGCCGAGGTGATGCGCGACAGAGCGTCGAGCTGGCGTTCGAGCTTGCGCGGGTGCCAGACGTCGTCACAATCGAGGAAGGCGATCACGTCGTTGCGGCACGCCTCGACACCCGCGTTGCGCGCAGGGGCGATCCCGAGGCGTTCGTTGGTCAGGATACGCACGCCGGAGTAGTCGCGAGCGACCTCCCGCGTCCTGTCGGTCGAGCAGCCATCGAGGACGACGATCTCGGCTGGCGCAACGGTCTGGGCCAGGATGGATTCGATGGCTCGAGCAATGAACGCTTCACCATTGCGGACGACGATCAACGCGCTGATGTCGGTCGCCAAGGTTCAGGCTCTCCTCGCTGGTCGCCGGTCGCCGAGCGGATTCACGCCCCGAACGAGACCGTGGGCGGTTGGGTCTGCCCGTCGGGAGCATCGTAGAAGTCTCGCTGGCTCACCCCGGCAACCCCGGCGAGGAGCATCCACGGAATGGTGATGACCAGCTTGTTCAGCGTGGCGACGGCGTCGTTGTAGTACTGGCGAGCGAACGAGATCTGGTTCTCGGTCTCGGCCAACTGCTTCTGGAGTTCGATGAAGTTCGTGTTGGCCTTGAGATCGGGGTAGGCCTCGGCGACGGCGTTCACCCGGACCAGGGCATTGGCCAGATTGGCGTCGGCGGCGGCCTTGGCCGCCACGTCGTCGGCGGCTGCTGCCGCCTGCACCTGGGCCCGGGCCCTCGTGACCTCTTCGAAGACGCCCTTCTCGTGGGCGGCATAGCCCTTGACCGTCTCGACCAGGTTGGGGATGAGGTCGGCTCGCCGGGTGAGCTGGACGTCGATCCCGCCCAGCGCTTCCTGGGCGCTGACGTCGCTGCGTCGCAGTCGGTTGAAGCCGACGACGCCGAGCACCACCGAGCCCACGATGACGAGGAGGATGACGAGTGGGACGATCATGGTTGGTACCCCGGTCGGTTGTGCCCCGTTTGGCCGCGAACCGCGTCAGCGGGCATGACGAGTCTGCCAGAGTCGTTCACCACGAGCCACCGCCCCCGCCCCCGCCGCCGCCTCCTCCCGAGAACCCTCCACCGCTTCCCGAGCTTCGCTGGGTGGCCTCGTAGGACGAAATGGCGCTGTCGAGCGTGGAACGGAAGTCGTGCACCATCGAGTCGACGAAGCGGCTCGGGCTGGTCCCGGCGTACATGGGGCCGAAGTAGACCGGGAGCGGTGGCTCGGTGCCCATCTCGGTTCGGTACTTGTCGGCCCATTCGTCGGCGCAGCCGAAGGCGACGGCCCAGGGCAGGTAGGCGGTGTAGAGCTCCTGGCGACCGGAGAAATCGAATCGTTCCCGGCTCGACGGGGTCGACAGCACCCGCTGGAACCCGCCGATCCGTGACCACAGGTCGCGCCCGGCCGTGGTGCGCTTGGTGGACGCCCCCGGCAGGAGCAGCGAGATCCCTCCGGCAACGAACCCGCCGGGAATCAGGCCGGTCAGCGACATCGAAAGCGGGTTCCAGAAGCCGATCACCACGGTCACCACGAACGCCACGATCACCAGTACGGGGCCGAAGTCGCCGAGCCCGACCGTGGTCATGTTGCCCGACGCCAGTGCCCAGTTGGCCGTGTCACCCTCGAACCGTTCGATCTCGGCCTTGAGCCGCTTGCCTCCGCTGACGTCCCTCTTCGCCGCCGTGAACGATCCACCCTCGACACCGACGAGATGGGTGACTCCCTGCGTGATGGGATCGACCGACGCCCAGGCCTGCGGGTCGTTGCGGTCGGTGATGGTCCAGCCGTCGTCGCTGCGTTGCAGGTCGATGGCCTCGTGCTGCGCCGCGTGCATGAGCGTGCCGACGTAGGCATCGTCACGATTGGTCTCGTGGAGGATGTACGAGGCCTGGGCCGGTCCGATGCCCTCGGGCGGACCGTACATGAGCGGGAACGGTGGCTTGATCTCGATCGAACGGCGGGCCGCGGCGAGCCCGAGCCAGGCCGTGACCGCCGTGAGTACGGCGACGAGCCCGAGCAGGATCGGGTGTGAACCGAGGACCGGGTCGAAGCGGGCCGGCCAGGGCAGCGTGTTTCCGGCCGGTGGCGTCGGGATGGCGAGTCCGGTCCGCAGGGTGACCGGCGTGTTGGGTGCGAGTGGCCCGGTCGTGACCACGAGTTTCTCGGTTCCGTTTCCGATCAGATCGCACGGTGGTGGTTCGTCACCCAATCCGACACCACAGCGCACGGCTTCGGCCGGGGCCGGAAGGTGCACCCGGAGCTCGGAGGATTCGATCCACTGGTTCCAGCCGGCGGGGATCAGATTCCAATAGAAGGTCGAGGGGCGGTCGCCCTCGCCGGCGATGATGACGCCGGCGATCGAGTAGCCGATCCGGTAGACGTGTTCGCCGGGGGTGACGAGGACATCGGGCGATCCGATCCGGGCGACCGTGTAGCGACCACGCTGTCGGCTCGACAGGTCGACCTGCACGGCCCGACCGTCCATCGTGATGTCGAGGTCGTCGACATTGCGGCGGGCCCGGTCGTCGTTGGGGTCGTGACGATCCCAGAATCGGAAGATGCCGTGGCGGTCGATACCCGACGGGAAGTCGACCGTGAGGGTCTCGACCACGGTGAGGTCGCCGTTGTCGGCCAGGGTGAAGTCGGCGTCGTACGAGGTGATCGTCGTCGGCTCGAAGACCGGATCGGCCGGATTGGAGCTGGTGGGTATCAAACCGGGGAGGAACAGCCCGAAGCCGATGACCACCAGCACGACGAGGCAGGCCACGAGTCGCTTCATGAGGTGGAGCCTACGACCAACCTCGAGTGAGGAACCGGCGATCCAGGGCCCGGAGGATCACCCGGCGAGGACTCTCGGTACGGTGGCGGACTCTCGGTTACCGTGGCGGAGTCCCGGTCACCGTGACCGGGCCAGGTCGTGGGCGTCGCCCATGGATCGGCCAGGGCGACCCGACGACGACCGAGCGAGGAAACGATGCAACGGCTCGATTGCGACCAACTCGATGCCTGGGCTCTCGACGGCTGGCTGGTGATCCGTGGCGCCCTGTCGACCGACGAGTTGTCCACCGTGATCGCCGGGGTCGACGAGCTGGCCGAATGGGCAGTCACCGGGGGTCCCGGCCTCCACCACTTCGAGGCGACCGAGGCCGGACCGACCCTGGCCCGGTCCGAGCGTTTCGCCGAGGCCCATGAGTCCCTCGGCCGCTTCGTCAGCGGTGGCATCGTCGTCGACCACGTCGCCGCCGTTCTCGGCGAGCCGGCGGTGCTCTTCAAGGAGAAGGTCAACTACAAGCAACCGGGTGGCGGCGGTTTCGCCCCCCATCAGGATGCAACGGCCTACCGGTTCGTCGACCATCACGTGTCGGTGATGGTGCCGCTCGACCCGGCGACGGTGGCGAGCGGTTGCCTGTCGTTCGCCACCGGCCACCGCGACGGCCAGATGGCCACCGACCACCGGGGCCGGATCGAGGCGAGCGTGGCCGAACGCCTCGACTGGCGACCGGTCGAGGTCGAACCGGGCGACCTGGTGCTGTTCGATTCGTACGCACCACACCAAAGCGGCACGAACACGACCGATCGTGCCCGTCGGGCGTTGTACCTGACCTACAACGCACGTCGTCACGGTGATCAGCGCCTCCGCTACTACGTCGACAAACAGGCCGAGTTCGAGCGCCTCGGCCCGACGTTCGACGGTGATCGTGTCCGCATCAGCATCACCGACGACTTCCTGGGGCGGCCGGTTCCGGCACCGGGGACGGGGGTGGGGGAGTGACCCCGGTGGCCCGGGCCGAAGGAGCCGAACCGTTGCGCACGATCGACGACCTGATCGCGCTCTACGCCTCACCCGATGCCGACACCCTGTACGACGAAGTGGTCACCGAACGCCGGCATGCCGAGCAGTGTGCTGCACTGGCTCGGGCCGGCGGCGCCAACGACGCCCTGGTGGCCGCCGCGCTCCTGCACGATGTCGGGCATCTCGTCCTGCGCGACAACCGGCCGCTCGGCGTCGAACTCGAACGTGATCATCACCACGAGCGAGCCGGCGCCCGGGTGCTCGCCCGCTGGTTCGGACCGGACGTGACCGAACCGGTTCGCCTGCACGTCGCCGCCAAGCGCTACCTCTGCACCGTCGAGCCGGGCTATGTCGACCGGCTGTCGCCGTCGTCGGTGCGAAGCCTGGCGGCGCAGGGCGGACCGATGTCGCCGGCCGAGGTCGTCGTGTTCGAGTCCCGGCCGCACGCCGAGGCGGCGACGGCACTGCGTCGCTGGGACGACCGCGGCAAGGTCGACGGGCTCGTGATGGAACCGGTCTCGGCGCATCGGGCACTCCTGCTCGGGTTGCTGTCCGCCTGAGGCACCTCCTGCGCAGGGATTGTCGATTCGGTGGTGTCAGCGGGCGTGTCCGAGGTCGACGAACGTCATCACGTGGTCGGTCGGTCGTCGGCGGGTTCGGGTTCCTCCCGGGTTCTCGGGAGTCGGACGACGAAGCGCGCTCCCTCGTCCCAGGTGTCGTCGTAGCGGATCTCGCCGCCGTGTCGCGCCACGATGTCTCGCACGATGGCCAGCCCCAGGCCGGCGCCACCACGGGACCGGGCTCGGGCATCGTCGGCCCGGCCGAATCGTTCGAAGATCCGATCCCGGGCCTCGGGGGCGACACCGGGTCCATCGTCGGTGACGACGAGCACGACCGAGTCGGTGTCCTCGCCGAGCGCAACGGTGACCCGGTCGGCGGCGTGGCGGACGGCGTTGCTCAGCAGATTCCCGACGACTCGACCGAGCTCGCCGGCATCGGCGTCGAGGTGGGCGGCCGAAACCGAGGAGGTATCGATGGTGATCGGGGTCGTTTCCCGGAGATTGCGGACCTCTCGCAGAACGATGTCGTCGAGATCGGTTGGTCGGTGCGATCGCGAGCGTTGGTGTTCGTCCGAGCGGGCGAGGAACAGGAGGTCGTCGAGCAGCTGTTGCAGGGCGATCGCCTCTCGCCGAACGGTGGCGTTGGTCGTTGACGGATCGGCGCGTTCGGGCTGCTCCAGATCGACTTCGACCTCGGTGCGGATTCTCGTCAGCGGTGTCCGCAACTCATGGGAGGCGTCGGCGACGAACTGACGCTGGCGACGTCCGGCTTGGTCGATGCGGTCGAGCATCTGGTTCATCGTCGAGGCGAGTCGCGCGATCTCGTCGGCCTGATCGGGGACGGGGACCCGACGCTGCAGGTCGGTGCCGCTGATGTCGGCGACTTCGGCCCGGATGAGCTCGACCGGGCGGAGGGTGCGACCGACCAACCGCCAGACCAGGGCAGCGAGGATGCCGACCACGAGTGGGACCAGGAAGGCGAGACCGATCGTGAGGACCCGGATCGTGTCGTTGAGATCGTCGATGTTCTGGGCGACGAACAGGACGACCGTCGCGTCAGCGGTGACGATCGGGCGCTCGAGCACCCGGTAGGCGTCGTCCTCGAGACCGTCGACGGTTCGGGTCTCGATCGACTCCGTCGAGCGTGTTGCCGGCCGATCGGCCGGCGGCGCCTGCCCGACCAGGTTGGCGGTCGAGGCGATGACCGTGCCGTCGGCTGCCACCAGTTGGGCGGCACGGTCCTCGTCGTTGGTGTTGAACAGGAGGGAAAGGTCGCCGGGTCCGGTGCCCGTCAGCGCCGTCTGGTAGGTGTCGGCGCGCTGCTCCAGCGAATCGTCGAGATTGGAGAAGAGTTCCCAACGAACCAACATGACGAGCGCGATGGCGACGACCGTCAGGACGACCGCAACGGCGATTGCGGCCGTTGCCGTGATCCGGGCACGGATCGTGCCGAATCCCAAGGCCCGTGAGGCCATGCCGGCGAGCCCTATCCGCCATCGGTGCCGAGTCGGTACCCGGCACCCCGGATCGTCTCGATCGCGTTCTTCCCGAAGGGGTGGTCGATTCGGGAGCGGAGCCGGGCGATGTACACCTCGACGATGTTCGGGTCGCCGTCGAAGTCGCTGTCCCAGACTCCGGCCAGGATGTCGGACTTCGAGAGCACCTGCCCGGCCCGACGCATCAGGAACTCGAGGACCTCGAACTGGCGGGCCGTGAGTGCGATCTCGACGTCGCCCCGCCAGACCCGGCGTTGACCGGGGTCGATACGGAGGTCACCCAGGGCGACCGCAACCGGGCTCTGGCCCGAGGTCCGGCGCAGCAGGGCGCGCAAGCGGGCGACGAGGACGGGGTAGGAAAAGGTTTGGTCAGGTAGTCGTCGGCTCCGGTGTCGAGGGCCTCGGCTTCGTCGAGGTCGCCTTCCTTGGCCGTGAGGACCAGGATCGGCGTCCAGTTCTGTTGTTCACGGAGCTCGCGGCAGATCGTGAACCCGTTCTTGCCGGGGAGCATGAGATCGACGATGAGGGCGTCGTAGCTGCCCTCGGTGGCCATCCAGAGACCGTCGACACCGTCGACCGCGACCTCGACCGTGAATCCCTCGCCCTCCAAGCCGCGTTTGACCGCCATGGCGATGGTCGTGTCGTCTTCGATCAGGAGCAACTTCATCGGGCTTCCAGCCTGGCCGGTGTCGGGTCCGATCGCGGCAGTAGGCCACATGATTGCTGACTGCCGGCTGACCGTGGGGGCAGAGCCAGGATCGACCTACCGCTACCGGATCCCCCTCGGCGGAACGTGGCGTTCGAGCTCGCTCGTCGTCGGCGATCTCGGCGGGGAGCCGGTGACCGGGATCGTCAACGACCTCGATCTCGGAACGGGAGGAACTCCTTGAGCCGACGACTCGGGTCCGGCCGAGGTCGCCCGCCCCGACCCGTCAAGGCTCGGTGACCGCCAGATCGCCGTCGGCGAACTGGCGGCGCAGGACCTTCTTGTCGAATTTGCCGACCGAGGTCTTGGGGACCTCGTCGATGAAGGTCCAGCGTTCGGGGAGCCACCACTTCGCGACCCGGTCGGCGAGCCAGCTCTTGAGTTCGTCGGCCGAGACCTCGGAGCTCTTCACGACACACACGAGCGGTCGCTCGTCCCAGCGCTCGTCGGGGACGCCGATCACCGCCGCCTCTCGAACCGCGGGGTGGCCCATGAGAGTGTTCTCGAGATCCACCGAGCTGATCCATTCGCCGCCGCTCTTGATCACGTCCTTGGCCCGGTCGCTGATCTGGATGAAGCCGTTCGGCTCGATCGTTCCGACATCGCCGGTTCGGAGCCAGCCGTCGTGGAACTTCTCGGGAGCATCGTCGTCGTAGTAGCTGCCCGTGATGTAGGGCCCGGCGATCTCGATCTCTCCCTGGCTCTGGCCGTCCCAGGGCAGCGATCGCCCCTCGTCGTCGGTGATCCGCACCTCCACCCCGGGGATGATGCGCCCCGTCCGCTGGGTCCATTCGATGGCGTTCTCGGGTGTCGCACCCCTCGGTGGCCAGGCGAGTGCGGCGAGCGGAGAGGTCTCGGTCATGCCCCAGGCCTGCACGACGTCGACGCCGAACGTGTCCCGGTATCCCTCGATGAGCGATCGGGGCACCGCCGAGCCGCCGCACACGATGTACCGGAGCGACGAGAGGTCGGCGTTCGGCTGGTTGTGGAGCACGTCGTTGAGGACCGTCGGAACGGCTCCGGAGATGGTGGGGCGGGTGCGTGCGATGACGTCGGCGATCACCGCACCCTGAAGGTGCTGCTGGGGCATGACGAGGTCGGCACCGCACCAGAACGCGGCGTAGGGCATGCCCCAGGCCATGGCGTGGAACTGGGGGACGATCATCAACGCACGCTCGTGTTCGTTGAACTGCAGGCCCCACGACGCCATGACCCCGAGCGAGTGGAGATAGCACGATCGGTGCGAGTAGGCGACACCCTTCGGGTTGCCGGTGGTGCCACTCGTGTAGCACATCGCTGCGGCCGATCGTTCCTCGACGATGGGGTAGTCGTACCCCGTCTCCTCGACGGCGAGGAGTTCCTCGTAGTCGAGGAGCGCATCGCCGAGACCCGACGTGTCGCCCTCGCCGCACACGATGATGTGCTCGACGGTCGTCAGTTGGTCTCGCACGGCTCCGAGCAGTGGCGCGATCGACGCATCGACGATCACGACCTTGTCGCCGCCGTGGTTGATGACGTACGCCAACTGCTCGGGGAAGAGCCGGATGTTCAGGGTGTGCAGCACCGCGCCCATCGACGGAATGGCGAGGTAGGCCTCCATGTGTCGCTGGTTGTTCCACATGAAGGTCCCGACGCGATCACCCGGCTCGACCCCGAGACGGTGCAGCGCGGCGGCCAACTTGTCGGCACGGTCACCGACCTCGGCGAAGCTGGCCTCTTGGAGTTCGGCCTCGGGCCCGTGATACGTGATGATCTTGGAATCGGCGAAGATCTTGCGGCCGTGGCGGAGGATGTGGACGATGCTCAGCGGGACATCTTGCATGGTTGACTCGATCATCGGCTCAGCATGGCACGACCGACCGTTCGTTGCCGAAGAGGGCGCCGTCGGAGGGGTGCGGGCAGCCTCCGGGTCCCGGCCGGTCGTCAGATCCGGTGGATGATGTCGAGCGCCCGCTGCATCGAAGCGGCCCGTGCCTCGGCATCGAAGGCGGTGCGGTTACTCGGCATCATGTAGCCGTGGCCGACCCCGGGGAAGACCCGGATCTCGAGATTCGAGCGGCGTTCGGCCAGGTCGAGATAGGCCCCGAGGAGCTCGGGGGCGCGGCCTGATCTTCGTCGCCCCACAGCAGACAGACCGGGGCATCGACCCCCGACATCGTGTCGAGGTACGCATCCATGCGGGTCGAGTGGAATCCGATCCCGGCGTCGAACCCGAGCCGGGCCGGCCCGATGACGGCATACGGCCCGCCGTAGCAGAAGCCCAGGACGGCCGACCGCCCGTTCCAGCGCGCACTCTGGCTGAGCCACGCGCGCGCTGCCGAGATCACGGCCTCTCCTGCGGCGATGCGTTCGAGCCTGGGTCGGGATCGCTCGGCGGCCCGGGGATCGCCCGCCGCCAGTGGTCCGGGTATCTCGGTGTCTCCGAACAGATCGGGCGCCGCGACCAGGCAGCCGGCGTCGGCCAGTTCGTCGGCGATCGCCCGAACATCGTCATCGACGCCGTAGACCGCAGAAGCCAGCACGATCGCCGTTGCCGGCTG
Organism: uncultured Acidimicrobiales bacterium; assembly: GCA_963700755.1. GTDB lineage: Bacteria > Actinomycetota > Acidimicrobiia > Acidimicrobiales > SZUA-35 > JBBQUN01. Next base: position 239,975 of record CAVOYW010000006.1, on the reverse strand, counting down.
CATCCCGGAGGGTTCGACGACGTGGCAGTCATAGTCGACCGATGCATCGGGTCCCGAGTCGCCCGAGGGTGCGGACAGCCGGACATCTCGGCGGGTGATGGTCATGGATGCTCCTCGGGTCGTCGCCGCCGAGACGAGGGCCCGCCCCGGCCGGAGGCCGTGTCAGTCAGTAGTGAAGGGCGGTCGGTCGAGTGGCGAAGGGGGGTCAGTCGGTGGCGAAGGGCGGATACTCGTCGGTCAGCAGGAGCATGTAGGCATTGAGTCGGATGGCCACCCGCTGGAGCTTCATCACCCACGACCGCAGACCCTCCGGCCACCGTCCGGTGAACAACACCGCGAAGAGGGCGGCGATCCAGCACACGATCCCGACGATGCCGATGACCAGCGCGTAGAGCATCGCCGGAATGGCCCAGATCAAGCGGAGACCGACGGTCAATCGATTGCGGTCTTCGAGTTGGGGTTCGACGGTCAGGTCGACGGGGCTGCCGCCCGGCTCCGCGGCTCGCATCGTGAAGTCGAAGGGCGGGTAGTCGCGGTAGAGGAATCCGGCGTACAGCTGGGCACGAGTGCTGTAGCGCAGGATCATGACCTGGAAGACGGCCAGGTTGGCCGGGAGCTTGCCGGTGAACAGGATGATGAACCACGTGACGACGGCAATGGCGCGAGCCACGTACTCGAGTGCGCCGGCGATGATGAGATGGGGAACGGCCAGGATCCACTGGACGAGAGGACGCCAATTCTCCATCCGTTCGGGGCTCTGGACATCGATGGCTGCCGGGTACTCCATGATCGAACCTCCTGGTCCAAGGATGGCACGATCGCCCGGCGCACCGGGAGGGCCCTTCGACCTTCGCTCGATCTACCGCAACGCGCCGGTGGTCCAGATCAGGATCTCGGCGCCCTGGTCGCCCGCGGCGAGAACCGGGGTGCCGCCGTTGCTCAGTCGTACCGCGTCGCCGGTGTGCAGTTCGCCGTTGGCCTCGAGATCGGCCGAGCCACGGGCGACGAACACGTGCCCGAACGGGGCCTCGGGCACCGCGACCTGCTGGTCCGGTCGGAGACGGGCAACCCACAGCACGGCATCGCGCTGCTGGATCCGGATGGCGCCATCGTGTGCCCGGCCCGAGGCCACGGGGACCAGGGCGCCCGCATCGAGCTGCTCGTTCACGTCGAGTTGTTGGTATCCCGGATCGATGGCCTCGGTGTCGGGAATCACCCACATCTGCACGAAGTGCACCTCGTCGGCCGGGCTCTGGTTCTTCTCGGAATGCCAGATGCCTCGTCCGGCACTCATCCGCTGGGCCAGCCCCGGGTAGATGACGCCGCGGTTGCCCTCGGAGTCCTTGTGCTCGAGCTGACCATCGAGTACCCAGGTCACGATCTCCATGTCGCGGTGCGGGTGGGTGTCGAACCCGGTCCCGGCGGCCACCCGGTCGTCGTTCAGCACCAGGAGCTGGCCGTGGTGGGTGTTGTGGGGGTCGTAGTGGTGGCCGAAGCTGAAGGAGTGCTTGGAGTCGAGCCAACCGGCCCGGGTGTGGAACCGATCCTCGGCCCGACGGATCTCGATGGTGGTTGCGATGCTCATGCCCGTTGACAACCAGGCCCCGGACCGGATTATTTCCATTCGGAAGCAATGCTAGGCTCGGGGCATGACCAACGAGGACCCGGTCGAGGTCTGGGAGCGGCTCGTCCGGTTCTACCGGACGAGCACCGAGGCAATGGACCGTCATCTCCGTGATCGAACGGGCCATTCACTCGACGACTACGACGTCCTGCACCAGATCGCCGTTCACGACGGTGCCATCCGGATGGGGGAGCTGGCCGATCGGCTCATGGTGGCCAAGAGCTCGTGTCACCGGCTGGTGGCCAGGCTCGTCGACGACGGACTGATCGAGCGGACGCCGGGCCCGATCGATCGCCGGGAGGTCTTCGTGGGCCTCACGGTCGCCGGGCGGAGGCTCCACCGCAGGATGGCCGTCGTCCACACGCGTGACATCCAGGCCCTGGATCTGTCGACCATTCAGCGGAACGAATAGCGCAGCTGCTCACCCGATTCGTCGACTTGGGCCTCGCCGGTGAGTCGGAGGTGCTCGAGGTGGGCGTAGGTCTCGCTCTCGGCCATCGAGCCCCAGGATCGCTCGGCGAACAGGATCTTCATGTAGTCGCGCACCGTTCCCTGCCCGATCTCGCCAGAGGCGTCGCGGAGGGTGTCGAGACGTTCGTGGTGATGACGCTCGATGCTTTCGGCTCGGCCGGCCAGATCACCGAACTCCAGGCCGTGGGCCGGCAACACGGTGGTCACCCGGTCGAACGACTTCATGCGCTCGAGGCTCTCGAAGAAGTCGTTGAGGGGGTCGACGGTCGTCCCGAGCCCGGAGATGTGGGGAGTGATGGTCGGCAGGACGTGGTCACCGCTGATCATCACGCCGGCATCGGCGTCGTAGAGGCAGAGATGGTCGATGGTGTGTCCCGGCGTGTGGACCGCGACCCACTCGCGGCCGCCGACCTCGAGAACCTGGGCATCGTCGACACGCCGAGTGGGCGACGGTGTGGTGACGAACCGACCGGCTGCCTTGCGCATGGCCCAGTACCGCAGCCGCCGCGACCGTGGCATCGAGTACGCGTCGCCGCCCCACGGGGTCTGCTTCGTCAGCGGGCTCGACTCCATCGGCTGTCCGCGAACGGCATCGACCTGGGCCTTGACCGGGGTCGACGTCGTCTCGAGTTCGTCGGCCGCTTCCTGATCCTCGGCCGTCGGGTCGAGGAAGGTTCGGAACGTGCGATGGGTGATGACCTCGGACCCGAACTTCCGCTTGAACGTTCCGGCCTGTCCGAAGTGGTCCGGATGGCTGTGGGTCACGATCACCGTGTGGACCCGCTCGACGGGGTAGCCGGCGGCCCGCAGTGTCTTGTCGAGGGCCTTCCACGTGCGGGGGCCCGGGAGCCCGGGATCGACGAGCGTGATGCCCCGCTGGTCCTCCATGGCGTAGCAGTTCACGTGGCCGAGGCCGGGCATCGAGATCGGCAGCTGGACCCGCATGATGCCGGCGACGATTTCCTCGACTCCCTCGCGTGGTGGCCGCCGTTCTTCACGAATCGGCTTGGGGGTGTCGGGGGAATGATCGGTCACACTGGTACTTCGTAGTGGGTGCCGGCCGGATCGTCGAATGCGAGACAGCCGACGACCCGATGCTCACACGGTGGAGACGGTGTGGGGCCCCGGGTTGTCCGGGGCGGCCCCGAGGCGTTCGCATTCGTTCATCGGGACTCGACCCCGGCATCGTCGGCGGCGGATTCCGGGGCCCGAACGGCTCGAACGACGACGACGGAACGCTCGCCGACCGAGATCGTGCCACCGGCGCCGATCTCGAGTTGGTCGCCGCCGAGCGCATCGACGCCGAGTTCCTCCGGACCATCGGCCGACGCGGCCTCGGCGCTCGGTGTCGTGTCGAGGATCCGGATCCAGGAGTCGGCGAAGTGTTTCGCCGGCAGCACCCACTCGACCGGTTCGTGATGGGTGTTGACGATCACGAGGAACGATTCGTCGGTGATGCGTTCGCCGTAGCGGTCGCGGGTCGAGATGGCCGACCCGTTCAGGAACATGCCGAGTCGTGTCGGCTCGACGCTGTTCCAATCGGCGTCGTCCATCTCGGACCCTCCGGAATCGAACCAGGCGATGTCGTCGACGTGACCGTGGATGGCGACCCCCTGGAACCAACGCCGTCGACGAAAGACCGGATGCTGCGAGCGGAACCCGATCAGCGCGGTGGTGAAGGCGAGCAGATCGTGGTCGACCGAGCTCCAGTCGAACCAGGAGATCTCGTTGTCCTGGCAGTAGCCGTTGTTGTTGCCGCCCTGGGTGCGGCCGAGCTCGTCGCCACCCAGCAGCATGGGGATCCCCTGGGACAGCAGCAGGGTGGTGAGGATGTTGCGCTGCTGGCGACGACGCAGTTCGAGGATTTCGGGATCGTCGGTCGGGCCCTCGACCCCGCAGTTCCAGGACCGGTTGTCGTCGGTCCCGTCTCGACCGTCTTCGCCGTTGGCGTCGTTGTGTTTGTCGTTGTAGGCGACGAGGTCGGCGAGGGTGAATCCGTCGTGGGCGGTGACGAAGTTGACGCTCGCCGTCGGGCGTCGGGCGTCACCCTGATAGAGGTCGGAGCTCCCGGTGAGTCGGTCGCCCAGCTCGCCCGTCGTTCCGGGCTCGGCCCGCCAGATGTCGCGGACGTTGTCACGATAACGGCCGTTCCACTCCGACCACAGAGGCGGAAATTTCCCGACCTGATACCCACCCTCGCCGATGTCCCACGGTTCGGCGATCAGCTTCACCCGACTGATGATGGGGTCCTGCTGGATGATGTCGAAGAAGGCCGACAGCCGATCGACCTCGTGGAGTTCACGGGCCAGCGTGGCGGCCAGATCGAAACGGAACCCGTCGACGTGCATCTCGGTGATCCAGTACCGAAGGCTGTCCATGATGAGCTGGAGCACGTGCGGGTGCCGCATGTTCATCGAGTTGCCGGTGCCGGTGTAGTCCATGTAGTAACGGCGGTCGTCGTCGATGAGCCGGTAGTAGGCCGGGTTGTCGATTCCCTTCAGCGACAGGATCGGACCGAGGTGGTTGCCCTCGGCGGTGTGGTTGTAGACCACGTCGAGGATGACCTCGATTCCTGCGTCGTGCAGCGACTTCACCATCTGCTTGAACTCGTGGACCGCACCACCCGGCGTGGTCGAGGCGGCGTACTCGCAGTGGGGGGCCAGGAAGGCGATGGTGTTGTAGCCCCAGTAGTTGCGAAGGCCGCGCTCCCCGAGATGGGCGTCGTGGATGAACTGGTGAACGGGCAACAACTCCACGGCGCTGACGCCGAGTTTGGTGAGGTGGTCGATGGACGCCGGGTGAGAGAGCCCGGCGTAGGTCCCCCGCAGGGCTTCCGGGATGTCGGGGTGCTGCTGGGTGAACCCCTTCACGTGCACCTCGTAGATGACGCTGTCGGCCAGGGCCACGGCCGGGGGCCGGTCGTGGCCCCAGTCGAAGTAGGGGTTGATCACGACACCCTTCGAGACGTGCGCAGCCGAGTCGAGGTCGTTTCGGCTGGTCTCGTCGCCGAAGTCGTACGGGAAGCAGGCCTGATCCCAGTCGATGGGGCCGTCGACCGCCTTCGCATAGGGGTCGAGGAGCAACTTGTTCGGGTTGCACCAAAGCCCGGCCGCGGGGTCCCAGGGCCCGTGAATCCGCCATCCGTAGCGCTGGCCGGGAACGATGTCGGTGAGCGCCGTGTGCCAGACGTGTCCGTCGACCTCGTCGAGCTCGATGCGTTCCTCACGCAGAGCGTCGCCGTCTTCGTGGAACAGGCAGAGTTCGACCGCTTCGGCGACCGACGAGAAGATCGAGAAGTTGACCGCAGCGCCGTCGTAGGTGGCGCCGAGGGGGTAGGGCTGACCGGGTGTGACCGACACGGAGAACTCCTGGGTGAGGTGATCGCTGCGCAGCGGGGGAGCGCACACGAAGGTGATCGGGCACGTCACGACCGACGCAGAACTCCTGAACGCTACCGGCGGCGGCCGAATGCCGGCCGGGCCCTGGCGAACCGGCCCGGAACACCGCGGCTCCGATCGCCCGTCGACACCGGCGGCGAACGGGGACCAGCCGGCGCCCACCCACTCGATCCGGCGCACGCTTCCGCCCGGATCCGGCCTTCAGCGCAGCGAGGAGGTGTCCACGTACTCGTCGAGTGAGGTGATGCGGCCGTCGTCATCGACTCGGATGACGACACAGGCCGAGAGGTTGACGGCGATGCCGGCCGGCGTGGTGGACACCACGTCGTGTTCCTCGACGACGGCGTGGTCGCCGATGACTCGGCGGACGTTCTCGTAGCGGTGATCGCCGATCACGCCCCGGATTCCCTCGAGCATCGGACGGGCCTCGGCGAACGACGACATCGATCCGTTCTGGGTGAGGGTGGCGCCCGGCGCCATCATCGACTCGACGAGATCGAGGTCGTTGGCAACGAAGGCGTCGAACAGTCGGGCGGCGAGGTCGTCGAGCGATTGGTTGGTCATGGTCCGACGCTAGTGCGGCACCCGGCAGCGGTCATTCGGAACGGGATCGGCCCCGATCCTTGGCGCTCCGAGCCCGGAAACCGGCATCCCCGCTCCACGGTTGCGCTGGTCTGTCTGGCGGCGCTGGTCTTTCTGGTGGCGCTGCTCTGCCTGGTTGCGCTGCGGTAGCTTGGACCGGCGGCTCGGGTTCGATGACCGGGGCGAGTGTCGAGAAAGGACGACCGATGAAGATCGAGATGACCTACTGCGTTCCGTGAGACTATTCAGACCGCGCCGTGAGCGCGGCTTCCGATCTGCTCACCAACTACCAACACATCATCGAGAGCCTGACGCTCACGACCGGGTCGAAGGGCGTCTTCGACGTGGTCGTCGACGGCGAGATGCTCTATTCGAAGGCCCGGACCGGGCGGCACGCCGAACCCGGTGAGGTCCTCGACCTCTTCGAGCGTCGCTTCGCCGAAGGCGTCGACCGGTTCAGCTGAAGACCGCAGGGCGACGATCGGCCCACGGCATGGCGACTTCGAGTTCGGCCGCCAGCCCGAGCAGCAGGTCCTCGCGGCCCATGCCGGCGACGAACTGGATCCCGACGGGCAGGCCGTCGGGTGTCGTGCACAGCGGCAGCGAGATGGCCGGCTGCCCCGTGGCGTTGAAAGGCAGGGTGAAGAGGCCGATCAGCGCGTAGGTCGAGGCGATCTTCCAGGGCTTGTTCTCGGGTGGCCAGAGTTCGTCGGTCCGCATCGGCGGGCAACCGGCGGTTGGCGTGACGAGGAGGTCGAACCCCGACATCCACTCGATGACCTGCATGGCCCAGTGTTGTTGCCGTTCCTGAGCCCCCAGCCACTCCGAGGCGGTCAGGGTCCGGCCCCGTTCGGCTGCGGTCCAGTTGTAGGGCTCGACCTCGTCGGCGGTCAGGGGGCGGCCGACCGATTCGGCCAGTGCGTCGACCCGGCGGGCGATGCCGCCCATCCAGAGCCGACCGTTGACCGAGGCATCCCCGCCGAAGAGGACCGTTCCGTCGACCGGTTCGAGCTGATGTCCCATGCCCTCGAGCACGGCGGCCACCGTGTCGACGCCGGCCCGGCAGTCGGGGTGGACTTCGTGGCGGACGCCGTCGGTCAGAACGGCGATGCGCAGCGGCCCGGTCGGGCGCCCCAGCTCGGACACATACGGCCGTTCGGGGCGTTGGGTGTCGTAGAGGTCGGTGGCCACCGCGCCCTGAACGGCATCGAGCACCCCGGCGGTGTCACGAACGGTGCGGCTGACGACGAGCTCGGAGGTGAGCCGGGAGATGTTCATCGGGTTCGGTACCCGGCCCCGTGTGGTCTTGAGCCCGACCAGTCCGCACCAGGCCGCCGGTAGTCGGGTCGAGCCGCCGCCGTCGTTGGCATGGGCCACCGGCACCATGCCCGACGCCACGGCGGCGGCGGAACCACCGCTCGATCCCGACGGTGAGCGCGAGAGGTCCCACGGATTGCTGGTCGGTCCGCAGCTCAGGGGCTGGGTGGTCGGGCAGGTGCCGAGTTCGGGGAGATTCGTCTTGCCCAGGGTGATGAGGCCGGCCCGTCGGAACCGTTTGCCCAACTCGGTGTCGGACTCGCTGCGGTGATCGATGGCCTTCAGTGCCCGATTGCCCATCCAGTAGGGAAGGCCGACCTGGGTCGCCCCGATGTCCTTGATCAGGAAGGGCACTCCCCGGAATGGGCCGTCGGGCAGATCAGGAGAGACGGCCTGCGCCCGCGCCCGATCGAAATCGGTGTCGATCACGGCATTGATCGATGGATTCAGTCGCTCGATCCGCTCGATCGCCGCATCGACGAGTTCGAGCGGTGAGACGTCGCCCCGTCGGACGAGTTCGGCAAGGGCGGTGGCATCGGCCAAGCCCGACGTGTCGGCGCCAGCTGTGGGATCGGTCATGGCCGGACCTTAGATCGCTGCGCCGATCCGAGAAACCGGGGCCGTCCGCTCCGGCCGGTCGCGGTATGGTCCGGCGATGAGCTCGCCGCCAGGATCGAGGCCCGAACCACCGAAGACGAACGAGGAGTTCTGGGACAACCGCTATCGCTCCGCCGATCAGGTCTGGAGTGGGCGACCGAACGTGTATCTCGTCTCCGATCTGGGCGAGGTCCCGCCCGGTCGGGCGCTCGACGTCGGTGCCGGTGAGGGCGCCGATGCGATCTGGCTGGCGGAACGAGGGTGGATGGTCACCGCGGCAGACGTCTCGAGCGTGGCCCTGGAGCGGGGCCGGCAGCAGGCCGAGGCGCGGGGCGACGACATCGCCGGGCGCATCACATGGATGCATCTCGACGTCCTCACCGACCCGTTGCCCGACGGTCCGTTCGATCTGATCTCGGTCCAGTTCATGCATCTGCCGCCCGAGGACCGCACGCCGTTGTTCCGCCGCTGCATCGATGCCGTCGCTCCCGGCGGGTGGCTCCAGATCGTCGCCCATCATCCCTCGGACCTCGACACCTCGGTCCGGCGGCCCCGGGCGCCCGAGCTGTTCTACGCCGCAGACGAGATCGCCGAACTCCTCGACGACGACTGGACCGTGGTCGCAGCCGACGCCCGGCCTCGCTCGGCCACCGACCCCGAGGGGGCGACGGTGACCGTCCATGACACGGTGCTCGTCGCAACGCGACGGAACTGACCGCCGCTCGATGCCACGGCCCCCGGCGGTCAGTCGGTCGGGCGGTGCTCGATGCGAAGGTGCTCCACGACCAGGGTGGCCAGGATCACGGCATCGACCGCGATCAGCAGCACCACCCCGTCGAGCTCGGTTGATGCGATCGCCAGGAGGAAGAGCACCACGGCGGCGGCCAACCGCTCCCTGGCGATGACGCCGAAGGTCCGCAGGATGGCGGCGGCGACACCGGTCATCGACAGCGCCAGGCCACCGAACAGCATGAGGCGGAAGGCGAGCGGCAGGGCATCACCGGGATGCAACGTGATCTCCTCGAGCGCCGCCGCGCTCAGGATCACCCCGGCCACCAACGGTGCGTGGGCGTAGGTGTAGACGTCGCGAACGAACCGGCCCCGTTCGCGGTCTGGGAGCTGTTCGACGTAGTGCTCGATCGCCGGCTGGGGACGATCGAAGTACGACCACCACAGCAATCCGGCGAACACGCCTGCCGCGATCAGGGCGATCACGGTGTCGCCCGGGATGCCCTTGCCATCCTCGAGCGAAGCCACCACCGGGATCCCGATCGCCACGATCACCTCGCCGAGCGCGATGATCACGATGAGCCCGTGCCGTTCGGCGAAGTGGCCGGACCGGACGATCCAGTCGCCGCTGCCCGCTCGAATGGTGCCGGCCAGGACGATGAGCAGAGCCGCACACCAGACGGCGATGCGGGCGGTGCCGTCGACGAACGATCCGGCGATGAGCACCGCGATGGCCATGATGTTCGGCACCGAGTAGCCGACGGCGGCCCGGAACTCGCTGCTGCCCCGGTCGAGGTTGAGCGTCAGCATGCCCAGCGCGATGGCGAGGATGATCGAGAGGGTGACGGCGAACACCGTGCCCCCTTCGTCGAGAGCCGTCGTGGTCGAGGCGGCCATCGGGACACTCAGGGCCGTTGCGGTCAAGAACAGCAGTCGGACGGGCCGGCCGTTGCCCGAGATCGCGTTGGCCGACCAGGTGAACTGCGTCCAGGGAAGCCAGATCAGTCCGAACACGAGTGCGCGCCGCCCGATGCCGGCCCAGGTGGGTTGCTCGATCAGGAGGCCGACGAGTTGAGAGAACGCAAACACGAACGACAGGTCGAAGAACAGCTCGACGGGATCGGCCGTGAAATCCTCGGTGCGGTCGGGGACGACGATGCCGCGGATCGCCGAACGCTAGCGCGTGCTCCGGAGGCGGCGCGGTCCGACGGTGTCGGCGTTCGAGTGGTCGCGGACGGCCGGTTTTCCCACGTCGTGGGCCGACTTCACAAGAAATCTCACTTTTAGTGGTCTTCTGACCACTTTGCGTTTATCTTTAGGTCATCCCGCCCACCGGCATGAGTCATCTGCCCCATGCCGATCGAACCCGGAGACCCCCACATGAGCGACCACGCCCTGCGCACGAACGGCAGCCGATCGGTCACCACGATCGATTCGACGACACCGCGACCCTCCCGCCGATCGTCGGGTCGGACGAGTCAGCTGACGGTGGTGATCCCGACCAGGAACGAGGCGCAGGGGGTCGAGGCCCTCCTTCGTCGCCTGGCGGCCACCGTCGACGGGCCGACCACCGTCATGTTCGTCGACGACTCCGACGACGGCACTGCGTATCGGGTCCGTCGGTTGGCCACCGACCGGGCCTGGGGGCCTCTCGACATCCAACTGGTCCATCGTCCGCCCGGTACCCGGGACGGCGGGCTCGGCTCGGCGGTTTGCGAGGGCATCCGCCGGGCCGAGACCGACTGGGTGGTCGTCATGGACGCGGACCTCCAGCACCCGCCCGAGGCCATCAAGCGGATGGTCGACGCGGCCGCGGGGGGTCAGGTGGACCTGGTGATCGCCAGCCGGTTCACGGCCCTGGCGTCGGTTCTCAGCGCCGACAGCCTCAGCCCCGCCCGTCAGCACGTCACCCGGGCCTGCCTGACGGCGGCGCACGCTGCGTTCCCGAAACGCCTCGCCGAGATCACCGATCCGCTGAGCGGCTTCTTCATGCTCCGGCGGCGGGCGATCGACCCCGACGCCCTCCGCCCCGACGGTTTCAAGATCCTGCTCGAGATCCTCGGTCGCAACCCTCGGCTCCGGGTGACCGAGATCGGTTTTCGGTTCGAGGACCGTCAGGCCGGGCGCTCCAAGGCCTCGTTGACCGAAGGTGTGCGATTCGCCCGTCAACTCGGCCGACTGCGACTGCGGTCGCGAATCGACCGGATCCGCGATCGTCACCGGTTCCGCTACGCGATCCACGACCTCCTCACCATCGAGTCCGACACCGAACTGCCCGAGCTCTCGAAGTTCCGCACCCGCCTACTCACCGGCGAACCGTCCCTGCGGGTCACGACCGACGACCGGCTCGGCTCCGAGCCGGGGCCTCTGGTGTCCCTGGCCGACGCCCGCCCCGAGGTCCGCTATCGCGAGTCGGTCGGGCGCAGCGGGTTCGCCATCGACGTCACCGTCGGCAGCGAGACCACCGAGATCCTGGTCTCCCGTGTGGTGGCCAACTCACCGCACGTGCTCTACACGAATGTCGTCGAACCCATCATCCGTTGGAAACTGGTCGAGTCGGGCACGGCGCTCGTTCATGCGGCGTGTTTCACGATCGGTGATCGGGCCCACCTGATCACCGCCAGGACCGACACCGGCAAGACCACCACCATGCTCAAGGTGCTCGACCATTCCGACGGCGAATTCGTTTCCGACGATCTCTGTCTGATCGACTCGAGCGGGCGGGTCCGGAGCTATCCGAAGCCGCTCACCATCAGCAATCACACCGTGCATGCGCTGACCGGTGCCGAGCTGGGTCGGTTCGAGCGACTCACCCTGCCGATCCAGAGCCGACTCCATTCGCGTGCCGGCCGGCGATTCGCGTTCCTCATCGCCGGCCAGAGCCTGCCCGTGGCGACGCTGAACGCCGTGGTCCAACGGCTCATCCCGCCGCCCAAATACCACATCGAGCGACTGGTTCCCGGCGTTCGGATCCATCGAGAAGCCACGATCGCCACGCTCTTCATCATCGAGCGGAGCGAGCACGAGGGCCGGCGCCGACTCGGAGCCGAGGAGGCACTCGACATCCTGCTCGAGAACTGTGAGGACGCCTATGGCTTCCCTCCCTACGAGCATCTCGAATCGTTGCTGCACAGCATCAGCTCGGACGACCTCCGAGCCCGGGAACGGTCGATCATCGCGTCGGCACTCGCCGATGTGCCGTCCTCGTTGCTGTCGAGCTCGACCATGGGTTGGGCCGAGGCGATCCTCGACGAGGTCTCGGCCGAGACGTCGACCCGGTGACGGCCTCGACCTGGGACCGGGCCGGGTCGGCCCGGTGGATCGGGCGCGCCCGCCGGGTCGTCACCGGTCGCTTCGTGCGTTTCGGTGTGGTGGGTGCCACCGGACTGGTGGTCAACACGCTGGTGCTGGCCGTGGTGTCGGGCTCGTTCGCCGTTCACTACCTGGCGGGGGCGGTTGTCGCCACGGCGGCCTCGACGACCACCAACTTCGTGCTCACCGACGCCTGGGTGTTCGAGGACCGACCGGGTTCTCGGGTCATGGCCCACCGGTTCCTGATCTTCCTCGGTCTCAGCCTGGCGGCGCTGGGCCTCCGGGGGCCGGTGCTGGTCGTGCTGACCGAGTCCGTCGGCCTGCACTACCTCGTGTCGAACGTCGCGTCGCTGCTGCTGATCACGGTGCTGAGGTTCCGGTTCGCCGACTCGGTCATCTGGCCGGGAGCGAAAGGGGTCGACGCTGTCCGGGCCCACCATCTGGCGCAGCTCCTGTTCGACCCGGTCGCGGACCGGCGTGAACCCGAGATCCGCGGCGTCGGTCGGATGACCGAACGGGTGTTCGTTGCCGCGATCGTGGCGTCCGGACTGGCGCTGCGGGTCGTGAACCTGGGGAGTGTCGGCTTCAACAGTGACGAGGCCGTCTACGCCGGACAGGGCGGGGCCCTCCTCGGCGTCGGCGAACTCGATCAACACTTCAGCATCTTCCGGGCGCACCCGCTCCTGCTCCAGCTGGTGGCGGGATCGGTCCTGCACCTCGCCGGGCCCAGCGACCTCGCGGTGCGACTGGTCGTGAGTGTGGTGTTCGGCCTCGGCACGGTGATCGTGACCCATCGACTCGCTCGACGGATGTACGGACCGACGGTCGGGCTGGCGGCGGCGGCGATCGTCGCCGTGCTGCCCTATCACGTGATCATCTCTCGGCAGGTCCTGGTCGACGTCCCGATGGCGTTCTTCGCCGGTCTCGGCCTGCTCGCAGCGGTTCGGTCGGTGGACGACGACGATCAGCGCCAGCGCTACCTGTCGTTCTTCTGGTTCGGACTGGCGGCAATCTCCAAGGAGGTCGCCGTGCTCGCCATCCCGGTCGTCGTCGCCTGGATGGTGTCGGGCCCGGCCCGGGTCCCGCTGCGCCGATTCGTCGGTCCGGCGGTCCTGTTCACCCTGGTCGCCCTGCCGTTCCCGCTCACACGCCTGATCAACCAACCGAGCAACGCCTCCCAGTTCTTCCTGTGGCAGTTCACGAGAGATCCGAATCATTCGCCCGACTACTTCGCCCGAGTCGTGCTCCAGTTCGGCGGGTGGGCCTTCCTCGCCCTGTTCGTCGCCTCGGTCGCCGTGCTCGGCGCTCGTCGGACGGGCCCGGATCAGCTGCTGCTGTGGTGGGTCGGTGTCTTCGGAGCGTTCTTCCAGCTCTGGCCGACCAAGCTGTTCCCCTACCTGTTCCTGATCCTGCCCGGCATGGCCATCGCGGCCGCCGTGGTGCTCGACCGGCTGATCGACCTGGTGGCAACCAACCTGGTGGTCACCAGACGAGAGCCCTGGCGACCGTCTGCGGCCTTCGCCCTCGCAACGTCGGTGCTGGTTGCCTCGCTGGCCTGGTCGTCGGGCGGAATCGTGGCGGCCGGTCCTGCCGCCGAACTCGACGGCTTCGGCGACTTCGACATCGAGGTCCAGACCTTCGCCGGCAGTCGGGAATTCGGCGAGTGGGCGCTCGACTCCAGCCCCGACAACTCCCGGTTCCTGACGATCGGCCCATCGCTGGGCAACATCCTGCGCTTCTACGGAAATCGCGACTCGGTCGCACTGAGCGTCAGCCCGGATCCGGCCAAACGAAACCCGGCCTACGTGCCGGTCGCCAATCCCAACCTGGCACTGCGCCGCATGTCACTGCACTACATCGTCTGGGACGCCTACTCGGCAGATCGGTCGGCCTTCTACAACCGACGTTTGCGTGACCTGGCCCGGCGCCTCGGAGGCGAGATCGTGTTCAGCGTCTATGCCGACGACGAACGCATCGTCGCCGTCGATGGCGCGGCACCGCCGGGCTCCGACGTGCGGATCGTGGTGTGGGACGTCCCCGGCGCCGGAACCAGCACGGGTGCTGCCCGTCAGGAGGGATTGTCATGAACCGATGTCGCCGACTCGTTGCGGTGGCCATCGTCGGATCGTTGACGACGATGTCGGCACCGACTCCCGGTGCGGCGCGCACCGGCGGGGCAGAACTCTCGGGGCCGGGCATCGATCACGTCGTGGTGATCATCGAACAGAACCACACCTTCGACTCCTACTTCGGTACCTATCCCGGCGTCGACGGCCTCCCGGCGGGGGACGTCGTCCCGCCCGACGATCCGGCCGGTGGGGGAGTGGTCACCGGGGGAGTGGCCGGTGGGGGAGTGGAACTGTCCAACGGTCGGACTGCGGCCCTGTCGGCGCATCGGGCCGGGGCCATGGACAACTTCGTCGGCGCCCAGGAGGAGCTCGGCTACGACGGCGAGCTCTCCCTGATGGTGCACGATCGCACGACGGCACCGATCCTGTGGTCGTTGGCCGACGAGTTCGTCTTGTTCGACCACTTCTTCTCGTCGGCGTTCGGTGGGAGTCTGCCCAACACGCTCCACCTGATGACCGGTGATGGCCATGGCATCACCGAGGACTCCAAGGCTTCGTTGGCCGCACTGCAGGAGCTGTCGCCGCCCACGGTCTTCGACCGGCTGCAGGACGCCGGGGAGGACTGGAACCTGTACGTCGGGCGGCTGGACGAGATCGATCCCGAGACGGTGATCTCGGGGGGCTACCGGCGACCGTCCACGGTCACGCCATCGGCGCTGTACTGGGCCCCGGCGCTGGCCATGCCGAGGTTCTGGACCGATCCCGAGCTCCGAGCCGGGCTGGCCGACCAGGAGGCGTTCTATCGGGACGCGGCCGCCGGTGCTCTCCCGGCAGTCAGCTTCATCGTTCCCCAGCCGACCGATCACCCGTCGGGATCGGGCATCCAGGGCCAGGAACGACTGCAGAGCCTGGTCAACGCGATCATCAAGAGCCCCGACTGGGATCACACCGCCGTCTTCGTGGTGTGGGACGACTGGGGAGGATTCCGGGACCACGTCCCACCCCCGACCGGGTTGGGGTTCCGGGTCCCGATGCTCATGCTGTCCCCCTACGCCCGTCCGGGGTTCGTCTCGAGCGTCGAACACGACCACACGTCGGTGCTCGACTTCATCGTCGACCGATTCGATCTCGAACCGCTCTCGAGCAGGCAACGGGCGTCGCTGCCCTTCGACGACGCGCTGCTCGCCGAGCCCCGAGCCGATCGCCGCCTGATCACCAACGTCGAACTCGACGCGACACCGGTCGGGACACGCCACCAGAACCGTCTCACCCTTGCCCTGTACCTGGTGGCGTCGTCGCTGGCCGTCGGGGTCCTCGTCGTGATCCTGCGTCGACGACCCATGACCACTGCCATCGCCGTTCGCCCGGCAAAGACCCCGGGAGGTCTCTGATGCCCAATCACCAAGACGATTCCGTTCGCACCGGACTGTCCCGGCGCTCGTTCCTGACGGGCCTTTCGGTCACCCTGCTCAGCAGCTGCAGTTCCAGGGAGACGCGGTCGAACGACGCCGGCGGTCCGGTGATGGACGCCGGCGGTCCGCCGAACCTGCCGGTCCTGGTCAATCCCGGCGAACGCATCGACGTGTCCGACGACGTCCGGGTTCGCCTCGACTGGGAGCCGAGCCCGAAGGCAACGAGCTACGACGTCGAGCTCAACGGCACGATCATCGCGACCGGCCTGAGCCGCCCAGGGCTCGAGCTCGCCTTCGGTGACCGTTCGATGCCGCCCCTGGCCGGTACCAACCGATGGCGGGTCCGCGCCGCGAACGGAGCCGGGTCGCGATGGTCGCTGGCCGACCGGTTCGAGGTCTCGAGTCTGGGCCTGGTCCGGGCCCGGAACTTCGACTTCGAGGACCCGGGCCCGATCGAGCTGACCATCGAATCGGCCGGCTCCCGACTGGAGGTCGATGCCCGGTACGCCTTCGGCGGTACGGGCCAGGGCGTCGCCTTGATCTGTGACGACCCGAGCGAGACGCGCGCCTACAAGAACCACGAACAACTCCCGCTCGGGTCGACCTGGCTGCGGCTCTGCGTCCGACCCGAGGCATGGAGCGCCGACGGGGTGTCGGTGAACATCGGACGGATCCGCACCGAGTCGGGCGAGACCGAATCGTTGTATTGGCGGACCGGGCGGGGCCTGCACTCCACCACGATCAGCGCGGGTGCCGGAGTCCCCGAACAGGATTGGACTCAGGTCCAGCTCGGCGTGCTCGCCGACGGAACGGTCGAGCTGTGGCAGTTCGACGGCGTCCGGGAGGTGTTGATCGGGCGCCGGGTCAACCCGGCGATGGCCGCAGAGAAGAACCTGGTGTCGTTCGGATGCACCAACCCGAACCTCGGCCTCACCTTCGAGGTCTGGCTCGACGAGGTCGCGGTCGGGAAGCAGAAGCTGGCCTGGGTCAGCCCCGCCACGGATCGTCGCGAGATCGTGCGACCGGTCGGGCTCGAGCCTTCGAGTGTCGGTGACCGGTTCACGTTCGTCTTCGGTTCGTGCAACAACGCCAGCCTCCTGCCCTACGACACGATGGCCATCGGCGCCGCAGCACGGGCCGAGGCCGATTTCGTCATCCACCTCGGTGATCACGGCTACCCCGACACCGGCGCCTACCGGCAGAGCAAACGGGCCTATCAGGCGCTCTGGTCCGATCTCGGTCACGAGTCCAACCTGGCCTCGATGCTCCGACGGCCCTGGCTGGTCGTCGCGTCCGACCATGACCTCGGCGGCAACAACATCCATGCCGAGGCCATTCCGGCCTTCGCCAGCGAAGCCTTCGATTCGTACAACCAGAACGATTCCAGGGCCGAGCCGCATGGACGCTACGGCTCGATCGAGCTCGCCGGTGGTGAGGTCGAGCTCCTCTGGCTGGAGGAGCTGGTGTACCGGGCACCGATCGACGCCCCGAACACGTCGTCGAAGACCTGCCTCGGACCGGAGCAGAAGGAATGGTTCCTCGATCGGATCCGGAGCTCCCGGGCCGACCTGCTGATCGTGGCCTCGCAGACCACGATCGGCCACGTCTCGGAGAGCGGTTGGATCCAGTATCCGTCGGAACGGGCCGAGGTCGTGCAGGCCTGTCGGGAGCGCGACGGGTGGACCCGGTGGCTCAGCGGCGACAAACACACCGCTCGCTGGGCCTGGTTCGAGGAGCGGCTCGTGGAATGGGGGGCGGCGGCTTGGGGCGAGATCCCACAGGGCGAACCACAGGCCGCTCCCGGTGTCGCCCGGGCGGCTTCGGGTCCGGCCGGCGCCTTCCCGACCCGGGTGGCGGCGATCGAGGCGTTGACCCTGCGTGGCATCGCCGATGCGACGTCGTTCGGGTGGGCCGAGATCGACGCCGTGGCCGGCACCGCCCACTTCACGGTTCGGGACAACCGCGGCGAGGTGCGGGTCCAGACCGACGGCACGATCCTGGAGGAGCGATTCGACTACCGGTCCCGGCCGTGGCGGCTCGACGACCGCTGAGGAGCCGGCGTCGTCGACACGCCGGTGTTCAGGAGCCGCCCGGCCACCCAGACCTGCGCAATGTCCTCGGCACCGCCGGTGTGCACGATCTTTTCGAAGGTACGAGCGTCGTCGTCGAGGTCGGGCCACCATCGCAGCCCCGAACGGGGATTGTGCGATGCCGCCTCGAGGTCGAGCACGATCGCGTCGAACGGGCGACCGGCGGCGAGCAGCCCCGTCGGTTGTGAGAGCAGCGCAGCACCCCCTCCGGTGGCCATCCAGAATGCGGCGACGGCGTCGATCTCCGAGCCGGCAACACCTCGTCGGTCGGCGTCCAGCGCCGCGTTCGTCCCCGATGCCAGCAGGCGCGATGACGTGATCGCCATCGAACACTGGCGCAGCAACCCGACGGCGAAGCCGCCGGCCAGGTCGCTCCCGAGGCCGACCCGGACCCGATCGTCCAGTGCTCGTCGGGCTGCGAACACGGCGTCGCCGAAGTAGGCGTTCGACAGCGGGCAGTGCGCGATCCCGGCACCGACGCCCCCGATCGTTGCGAGATCGGCCCGGTCGACGTGCCCGCAGTGCGCCAGGACCGTGCCTTCCCTGATGAGACCGAAACGTTCGAGCGCGGCGGTGTCCGAGATCCCGAACCGGTCGTAGGCATATCGGTGCTCCCAGTCGCTCTCGCTGCAGTGCGTCTGAATGCTCACCCCCGTGGCGTCGGCCAGTTCGGCGATCCCGTGCAACAGCGAATCGGTGCACGCCGGAGCGAATCGGGGCGTGAGCATCGGTGCAACGAGCGGCGACTCGAGTGATCGGATCTGCTCGATCGAGCGCAGGCTGTCGGCGATGGCCTGGTCGGTCGAGAGGTCGCGGTACCACTCGGGCGTGCCGTCGGGATGGTCCATGGCCACGCGGCCGACGAACGCCCGCTGCCCGTGCCGGGCACAGGCCGCGGCCAGCGAGGTCGTCGCAGCGACGTCGATGGTCGAATAGTAGACGGCGGTGGTCGTGCCGGCGGCCAGCAGGGACGGCACGAGGTCGTCCCAGACCCTCGCTGCCCAGGCCCGATCGGCGTAGCGGCGTTCCAGGGGGAGGGTGTATTCGAACAACCAGCGCTCGAGCGGCAGATCGAGGCCGGTACCGACCTGGGGCCATTGCGGGGCGTGGACGTGGGTGTCGATGAGCCCCGGCATGATCACGGCGCCGGGACCGAGGTCGATGTCGACCGGGCCGATCGGATCGGCGGTCACCGAGGTGATGATTCCCGAGCCGTCGACCACGATCACGGCATCGCCGATCGACTGGAACCGGTCGACCGCCGGCGTCTGCATGAGCCGACCGCGGATGCTGAATCCCCGAGGTCGCGCCGTGAGCGCCGCGCCCGACCCCGCTGGCTCAGATCCGGTTGTGCTCATCGAGGAGATCGTTGCGATAGCTGTGCGTTCCGTCGAACCGGGAGAGCAGGTAGGGGCCCGAGACCATGGGTTCGTGGCGGAGCGGATCCTGCCGACAGGTTGGCAGCGTCTCGATCCGGAGATGGAACGGTGGGGTGACGAACAGCGGGGAGGAGTACCGGTCGGTCGTGGGTGGGTTGACCACCCGATGCGGGTTCGACACCCATCGGTCGTTGGTCCAGATCGCCATGAGATCGCCGAGATTCACCACCAGGTGGTCGGCGGGAACCACGACATCGATCCACTCCCCCGAACGCATTCGGACCTGCAGCCCGCCGACACCGTCATCGCCGAGCACGGTGAGCGTGCCGTAGTCGGTGTGGGCACCACAACCGAGCTGGCCCGGTTCGGGCGTGAGCCGGTCCATCGGTGGGTAGTGGATGAGGCGCAGGTGATACATGGTCTCGCCCGGCATCGTCTCGAAGATCATCGGATCCAGGTCGAGTGCCATGGCCAGCGCCCGCTGCATCCGCAGCGCTGCCTCGATCACCTCGAGGCGGTACCGGTCCCAGGCCTCTCGGAAGCCGGGGAGGTCGGGCAGCTGGTTCGGGCCGTGCAACGGTGTTGCGGCGAGGACCTCGGGATGGTCCGGGCCGTGCTCGGTCCCGGTGTCGAGCGTTTCCTTCATGTCCCCCGCGAGCACACTCCCGATGGTCTCCTCACCGGCGATGGCCCCTTCGAGGGTCTCGGATGCGAAGCCCACATAGCCACGGTGGCAGTTGCTGTTGCCGATGGCGAGGGCTTCCTTCTCGGCGAGCGGCAGTGCGAAGAAGTCCCGCATGGCCTCGAAGAAGCGTTCCTTGGTCGAGGGGTCGACGCCATGGCCCCGTACGAGCAGGAAGCCCGTCTCGCGCAGGGCGTGGTCGACCTCGGCCGCCGTGGCCACGGCTTCGGGGTTGGGAAGCGGGGCCCCGGTGGCGAAGGGGGCGAGGTCGATGTCGGGGATGGACACGGGAGGCTCCTTGTCATGGATGGGGTCGGACGGCCCGAGACGGTTCGCGGGGGTCTTCTCGTCGGGCGTGTTCGGGGATGACATCAGTGAGCGCCGCGGACGAACGCGATTCCGAGGGCCGCAGGCGTTCGACTGGCGCGGGCCCGCAGCACCAGCGCCAGCAACGTCAGGAGATAGGGAAGGGCCAGGAAGAACTCGTAGGGGATCGCCGACTGGGTGCCCTGGAGCCGGAGCTGCATGGCGTCGGAGAGGCCGAACAGGAACGCCCCGGCCACCGCGGGCACCGTCTTCCAACCGGCGAAGACCACCAGCGCGAGCGCGACCCATCCCCGCCCGGCGGTCACGTTCTCGATGAAGAGGCCCAGCGGACCACAGACGAGGGCCGCCCCTCCCAGCCCGGCGAAGCCGCCTCCGATCACGGTCGCGATGGATCGGATCCTCACCACGTCGTAACCGAGGGCATCGGCCGCCTCGGGCGATTCACCGATGGCGCTCAGCGACAGACCGAAGGTCGTCCGCTCGAGCAGGTACCAGACGGCGATGACCAGCAGGGCCGTCACCACGACGAGCGCCAGCAGCCCGATCCGGTTGAGGCGTGGGGGCACCTGACCGATCGCGTAGTTCCGCTGGAAGAGATAGGTGGTGAGGAAGCCGGACAACAGGGTCAGGGCGATCCCGGTCACGATCTGGTTCGATCGTCCGAAGACGACGAAGCCGACGAGGACCGCGCCCGCGGCAGCGCCGACGGTGGCGCCGGCGACGAGGCCGAGCCAGGGTGACCCGCTCGCCTCGGCCGCGGAGTAGGCCGCGAAGGCGCCGGCGAGCATCATGCCCTCGACCCCGAGGTTCAGGACCCCGCTGCGTTCGCTCACGACGGCGCCGATGGCCGCCAGCGCAACCGGAATCGAGAGTCGTAGGGCGGCGGCGATGGTCGCCAGCGTGAAGATCGTGCTCATGTCGCGGCGCCCCCGAAACCCAGTCGGGCACCGATCGCATCGCCGGCCACCACGAACACGACCACCAGGGCCTGGATCACCCCGACGAGCGACGAGGGGAGGTCATGGGTCCGAGCGGCCACCTCGAATCCGATGTCGAGGGCGGCCAGCGCGAGTCCGGCAACGACGACACCGATCGGGTGGAGTCGCCCGACGATCGCGACGATGATGCCGGTGAAGCCGAGACCGAGACTGGCGGAGCTCCCCAGACGACCGTTGACGCCGGCCATCTCGACGAAACCGGCCAGGCCGGCCAGGCCTCCCGCTCCGAGCGCGACCGCGATCACGACCCGGTGCGACGACACCTCGTTCGCATCGAGAGCACTCGGGTTGAACCCGAGGACCGAGACCCGATAGCCCAACCGGTGCCGGGCGAGCACCCAGGCCAGGAGGGGGCCCAACGCCACCGCGATCACGAACCCGAGATGCGTTCCGAACCACGGCAGGGTGCCGAGTTGTGCCGAACCGAGTTGACGGCTTGCCGGGACGAACGAGTCGGGGTCTCGGATCGGCACTCGGATCGACCACTGCAGCAGCGCCTGGGCGACGTAGACGAGCATGAGCGACGAGATCACGATGCTGGCCCGATAGCGGGCCCAAAGCAGAGCGGTGATGCCGCTCCAGATCGAACCGGCGAGGACTCCGATCGTCAAACCGATGGCGATCAGCACCGGACCGGGAAGGTCGCGTACGCCCGCCGCGGTGACCACGCCGACCGAGGCGATCGCCCCGACGAGGTACTGGCCCTCGGCCCCGATCGTGAAGACCCGTGCCCGGTAGGCGATCGCATAGCCCAGTCCGATCAGGATGAGCGGCGTCCCGGCCGTTGCGGTGTCGCTCAACCCTCGTGGATCACGGAACACGCCTGCCAGCACACTGCCGTAGACCTCCAGGGGGTCGGCCCCCTCGACGACGATCATGATGGCGCCGACGGCCAGGGCACCGAGCAACGCGGTCAGGGGGACCAGGACGGTCTGGAGCCCGGCCACCACCTCGGTGCGTCCTCGTCGCGCCGAGGGCGGGGTCGGTGTGGGGCCATCGGCCGGCGGTCCGATGACGAGGAGATCGGCCGACGGGAGTGGACCCGACGTGGAAACGGTCATGGGACTGCGGCGGTGGGTGACGACACGGGATCGCTCGGGAACCCACCGGTCATCGCGATCCCGATCGCCGATCGGTCGAAGGGTTCGTGGAACGGTCCGATGAGTCGGCCGTCCGACATGACGAAGAGTCGGTCGGCGACGGCGAAGAGCTCATCGAGTTCGGCGCCGATCCACAGCACGGCGGCTCCACGCTCGGCCCGTTCCACCAGGCGCCTGGCGACGGTGTCGGCCGCGTTCGGATCGAGCCCACGGGTCGGGTAGCACGCCAGTACCACGCCGGGATCCCCGTCGAGTTCCCGGGCCAACACGAGCTTCTGGGCGTTCCCGCCCGAGAGTGTCGCGGCCCGGGCCGCCGGTCCTCGGCTGCGGACGTTCCAGTTCTCGAGTGCGGTCGTTGCCTCCCCCCGGCGGTGGCGGCGTCGGCGGCGCAGCGGCCGCACTCGTCCGAGCTCGAGATTGTCGGCGAGGTCCATCGGCCGGACCAGGCCCCAGCGGTAGCGATCCGAGGGCACGTACGCCACCCCGAGCCCCAGTCGGGCCCGGGGTCGGCCGACGGTCATCGCCGTGCCGTCGATCGACACCGTTCCGTCCTCGGGCGCCATACGCCCGAGAGGCAGGCCTCGAGATCGGACTGGCCGTTGCCGTCGACTCCGGCGATACCGACGATCTCGCCGGCCCGGACGTCGAGGTCGATCCGGTCCAGCCGTGGTGAGCCCAGACCGGAGAGGGCGAGCCGCACGTCGCCGACGACCGACGAGCCGCGCGTCCGCTCGCTGAACGTGCCCGATGCCGTTTCCCCGATCATCGCCGTGGCCAGATCGGAGCGATCGTGCCGGGCAACCGGTTCGTCGGTGATCACCTCACGGCCCTCCCGCAGCACCGACACCCGATCGCAACCGTCGAACACCTCCGACAACCGATGGGTGATGAACGCAACGGCCCGCCCCTCGTCGGCCAGCGCACGGCACACGGTGAGCAGCTTGACGGCCTCGGCGTCGGTGAGGACAGCGGTCGGTTCGTCGAGCAGGAGGACCCGGGCGTCGGCGTCGAGCGCCCGGAGCAGCTCGAGCCGTTGCTGTTCGCCGACCGAGAGTTCACCGGCAGGCACGTCGCCCCGCACCTCGAGCCCGAAGCGTTCGACCAGTGCCGCCAGCCGGGCCCGGCAGGCGGACCGGTCGGGCAGCCGACGATGCTCGGGTCGAGCGAGCACCAGGTTCTCACCGCCGGTGAACGTCGGCACGAGCGTGAAGTGCTGTTGCACGAGGGCGACACCGCGAGCTCGGAGCGCCCCCGGGTCGAATCGATCGACGATTTCGCCGAGCACCCGGACCTCGCCCGCATCGGGACGATCGAGACCGACGAGGATCTTCATCAGGGTCGACTTCCCGGCACCGTTGGCACCGAGCACGGCGTGGATCTCGCCGCCGGTCAGGGTGAGGTCGACCCCGGCGAGCGCGACCGTGGACCCGAACCGCCGCTCGATCCCCCGCATCGTCACCGACGCTGGAAGCCCGGGCGATGCTGTCGGCGACGCTACCGAGTCGGGTCCGTCGGGGTCGGGCCCGTCGGAGTCGAACGGCACCGCTCAGCTCCGTTCGGGAACGAAGGGCACCTCGAAGCTACCGGACTCGATCTCGGCCAGTCGAGCCTCGTAGATCGCCATCGCCTCGGGCGAGATGGAGTCGGCGTCGGCCGGATCGATCACGATGCTCATACCGCCCTCGGCCAGGGGCACGCTGTAGTAGCGGGCCTCGCTGATTCCGGCCGCAGCGTCGGCGACCATCATCTCGAACACCGCACCGAGGTTCCATTCGAACGAGCTGAGGACCGACGGGCCGACCTCGGACATGTCGCCAACGTAGCCGCTCGACACGCCGCCGACGTCGTTGGCGGCCTCGATCTGGCCGAAGGTCGGTCCCTGACCGCAGCCGATGAACATCGTTGCGCCGGCCTCGGCCTGGCTGAGGGCGGCCTCCTTCGCCAGCTGCACGTCATACCAGTCGCCGATGGCGATGAAGTTCCCGGTCGTGTCGGGCCGGACCTCCCTGGCCCCGGCCAGGAACGCCTCGTACATCGAGTAACAGGCCGGGATCTCGAACCCCCCGGCCCCGGCCACGGCGCCCTCACCGGTCGCCCCGGCGGCGAGGATGCCCTCGAGGTAGGCCGCCTGGTAGAAGGGCTGGTCGTAGTCGCCCACGTTTCCGGCGACGTCGCCGAACCCGCCGGCGTAGACGAAGATGGTGTCGGGGAAGTCGGCTGCGACCTTCTTCACGTCGTCACCGTAGTCGAACGAATGGGCGATGATCGGATCGAAGCCCTGTTCGGCGTAGGCCCGCAGCGCCCGCTCCGCCTCGGCCCCGGGCGGCACGTTCTCGCTGAGCGCGATCTCCGAAACGGCGCCCGAGGCCTCGAGCGCATTCGCCCCGTCGTAGGCCGCCTCGCCCCAGGAACCGTCGAACCAGTCCGCCGAGTAGACGATGGCCAGTTTCGGAGCAGCGTCCTCGGCCGCCCCGTCGGCCGCGGCATCGGTTGCGGCGTCGGTCGCCGTGTCGGAGGAGGCATCGTCGGTGGCGGCATCGGAGCCGGATCCGCCACAGGCGGCGAGCAGGAGCGCGAGCGCGAGCGCCGAGAGCCGGAGGCGAGACGAGCCGAGAGAGGAGGGAAGGGCTGGGGTCATGGCGGCAAGCTACGGACGACCCGTTTCGTCGACGTTCCGCGTTCGTGAACCCGGCGTGTTCGAATGATGACGCAAATCTTTCGTCGCGGCCCGGTTCACGAGGGCGACGTCCTTCGGCCGGCGGCGCTCGGGTTTTCGCCCGAATCGGGCGCACGGCACTTGCTCGGGACGGCGTACTGCGTAAGGCTGCGGGAATTCCGGAAGGGGAGACGCCATGAGTGATGCCGTGCAGGACTGGTCGACCGACTTCGACATTCTCGACCCCGACTATGTTGCCGATCCGTTCCCCGTCTGGGACGACCTGCGAGGGTCGTGTCCCATGGCGCACACCGAGCGCCGCGGCGGATCCTTCCTCCCGACCCGCTACGAAGACGTCGTCGCCATCGCCCGCGACGTCGAGACCTTCAGCTCGAGCCATGTCGGCGTGCTTCCTCCCGATGCCGACTTCGATGGACCCGATCTGCTCCCGGCCGGTGTGCCGCCGATCTCGGCCGACCCACCCGAGCACACCTGGACCCGCCGGCTCCTCCTGCCGTGGTTCTCGCCCAATCGGGTCGATCAGTACGAAGCCAAGACCCGTGACCTGTGTCGTGAACTGATCGACGGCTTCATCGCCGACGGGCGGGCCGACGCCGCTGCCGGGTACGCCCAGCAGATCCCGGTTCGAATCATCGGACTGGTGCTCGGTGTTCCCGATTCGATGGCCGACACCTTCACCGGTTGGGTCCGTGACGTCCTCGAGTTCGCTCACGACGTGCCCCGTCGGGAAAAGGCGACCTTGGAACTGGTGACGTACTTCGGCCAGCTGATGGAGGAGCGGCGGGCCGACCCCGGGGAAGATCTGATCTCGACCCTGTTGCACACCGAGGTCGAGGGCGAACCGATCCCCGATGCCCACATCCTCGGCACCGTGGCGCTCACGTTGATCGCCGGCGTCGACACGACCTGGTCGAGTATCGGATCGGCCCTGTGGCATCTCGCCACCCACGACGACGATCGGCGCCGCCTGGCGGCCGAGCCCGAACTCATGGACACCGCCCTCGAGGAACTCCTGCGGGCGTACTCCCCGGTCACGATGGCCCGCGTGGCGACCGCCGACACCGAGGTCGCCGGATGTCCGATCGGCGCCGGTGACCACATCGTCTTGAACTTCCCGGCCGCGAACCGAGACCCCGAGCAGTTCCCCGACGCCGACAAGGTCATCCTCGATCGCGCCGCCAACCGCCACGTCGCCTTCGGTGTCGGCATTCATCGCTGTGCCGGCTCCAACCTCGCCCGTATGGAACTGCGGGTCGCACTCGAGGAGTGGTTGGCTCGGATTCCCGAGTTCACCATCGCCGAGGGGGCCACCGTCACCTGGGCCGGTGGCCAGGTCCGTGGTCCCCGCGAGTGTCCGGTGGTGTTCCCGACCTGACCCCCGTCGTCGATCGGCGGGTCGAGAATTCTCGGTCCGTTCACGAACCGACGGCATCGGGTCGACCGGGTTCGATCTAGGTTTCGTCCCGTGGAGACGATGACTTCGACACGATCCGGTAACCGCCGATCGGGGCGGCAGCGACCCCATCACCTCGACCATCTGGTCACCAACGTCGTCGAGATCGCCGGCCGCGACGTCAGCTACGCCGTCGGCGGTCGTGGCCTCCCGGTCCTGTTCCTGCACGGTTGGGGCCTCGATCACCGGGCATACCGGCGATCGTTGAAGCGGCTCACCACCCGCGGCTGCCGAGTCGTGGCCCCGACGTTGCCGGGCTTCGGTGGCACCACCGGCCTCCCGATCGCCCAGCGGACCCTGTCCGGCTACGCAGACTGGGTCGCCGAATTCCTCGACGAAGTCGGTCTCGATGGGCCGTTCGTCGTGCTCGGCCACAGCTTCGGTGGCGGCGTGGCCACCAGGTTGGCCGTCGACCATCCGCAGAGGGTGACGAACCTCGTGTTGGTGAACTCGATCGGCGATCCACGGTCGTTCCGGCCCGGTTGGCGGCCTCGAACGGCCAGGCCGATCGGAACCCCGGGCGCGGTGCAGGCACTCGATCTGATGCGACCGACTGCGTCGGGGGCGAACGCCCGACGCAGTGCTCGCGCGTTCGTCGAGAACAGCTGGCGGGGCCCGCTGACGATGGCGCAGACGGCACGACTCGCCCTGGCGTCGGATCTGCGGGGCGAGATGGAAGTGCTCGCGCTGCGCTCGCTCCCGGTGATGGTGCTGTGGAGTGATCGTGACGCGGTCATCCCCTACGGGACGTTCGACACCTTCTGTCAGGTGATCGGTGCCGACGGGCACGTGGTCGCGGGAGGGCACTCATGGCTCCTGAGCGCCCCCGATTCCTTCGGGCAGGTGCTGGCGAACCTGGTGGCGATCGAAGGGGCGCGGCACCGTTCGGCGGTCCTGGGGGCCACCACCGACGAGCTGCAGGTGCTCCTGGGGCGAACCACGATGCCCAAACGCCTGATCGGGCGCCGCTTGGAGGAGTTGTCCTCACTCTGGCTGCTGAGTGCCTCGGCCGAGGTACTGGCGGCCGATCTCACCCTGTGTCACCCGGCGCTCGCACCCGACGAGGTGCGGGCCGTCATCCGGCCCCTCGACGGCGGAAACGCCCATCGGCTCACCGTGCTCGCCGCCGACCGGCCGGGATTGCTGGCCGAGACGGCCGGGATCCTGGCCTCGGAGGGGATCTCGGTCGACTCGGCCTCGGTGCAGACCTGGGCCGACGACCGCCTCGCCATGCACGCACTCACCTTCCGGTCCGATCCGAGCACCGCCGCAGACCACGACTGGGACCGGATCGGACGCCGACTCCGCGAGCGTCGAACGAGATCGTGGGTCGATCCTGCTCCCGCAGCCGGGCCGGCGACGGTCACCGTGACCGGATCGGGCGACGGATCGTCGGTGGTCCGCATCAGCGCCTCCGACCGGATCGGGCTGCTGTCCATGATCTGCGGATGGTTCGCCGATCATGGGGTCTCGGTGGAGTCGGCCGGGGTGTCGACGGTCGGTGGCGCCGCCGACGACGTCTTCGTCGTTCGTGGTGACTTCGACGACGAGGCCCTCCGCCGTCACCTGAGCGGACGACGCCCGTCGGCGATGGAACGCCTCGGCCGGCGAGATCTCGGAGACGTCATCCGTTCGGCCCTGATCCCGGCGCCGTTCGTCGACTTCATGCTCGGTTCCCCGTCGGTCGACACCGACAGTTCGGCCGAGCGGGGCTGACCTTTCACCGCCGCGACATCACGGCGAAACGTTTGCGCTCTACGTTGGGTCCGTGCTCACCGAGACGGAGGAGGAGCCATGCCGGTCACGCATCGGACGACGAGCTTCGAACGAGTTGGGCGCCACTACTGGATGACCCGTCGGGCAACCTGGCCGCTGCGGTCGTGGTGGCTCGACATCGCAACCGTGGGTGCCGCCAACGTGCCGGGCGAGGGCCCGGTGATCCTGGCTGCCAATCATCTGTCGTTCATCGATTCGCCCATTCTGATGTTCGGTCTGCCCCGTGCGGTGTCGATGCTGGGCAAGGTCGAATACCTCGATGGCCGGATCACACGGCGGCTGTTCCCGGCGGCCGGGATGATCCCGGTCGACCGTTCCGGCAAGGGGCTGGTCCAGAGCCTCCGGTTCGCCGAGTCCCGACTCGAAGCCGGTGAGATCGTCGCGCTCTTCCCCGAGGGCACTCGGAGCCGAAGCGGCGACCTCCATCGTGGCCGCCCCGGCGTCGCTCATCTCGCCCTGCGCACCGGTGCCCCGATCGTTCCCGTCGGCATCATCGGCACCGACCGGGTCCAGGCGCCCGACACCCGCTTCGCCCA
Source organism: uncultured Acidimicrobiales bacterium (assembly GCA_963700755.1). GTDB lineage: Bacteria > Actinomycetota > Acidimicrobiia > Acidimicrobiales > SZUA-35 > JBBQUN01. The sequence goes on along the minus strand of CAVOYW010000006.1, from coordinate 211,446 downwards.
CCCCCGGTTCCGGGGCCGCGTCGAGGTGCGGTTCGGTTCACCGATCGATCTCGGGCCGTGGGCCGGAATGCGACCGAGTGCCGAGGTCAAGATCGACATCACCGCCACGGTGATGGCCTCGATCGCGGCACTGTCGGGTCAGCGCTACGTCGATGCGTTCGCCCCGACGGCGGTTCCGTCGGAGGCGATGGTGTCCGAGTCGATGGGGTCGGGTGGCGACTCGTCGCCGGACCGATCGGCGGTCTCGCCGGTCGCCTGACCCGATGGACCGGGGCAGTCACCGGGTGGGACTCGACGGTTGTGAGTCACCGGGTGGGACTCGACGGGTGCGAGCGCCGCCGCGCGCCGGCGAACCGATCAGGCGGCCCGCAGCTTCTTGGCCGCCTTCTTGCGCCTCTTGCCGGTCAGCTCCCGTTTGGCCAACCTCGTGGTCGGAATGGCCTCGGTTCCCGAGGCGTACTGCACGAGGTCGATCTGCACCTTGGTCGTCTGCAGTCGTTCGAACCAGCGGGGACCCTGCCCGAGGTCGACCACGGCGGTGGGGCCGGCACAGCTGCCCTGGCAGCGAATGGTGTCGACCTCGAGCCCGGCGTCGGTGGCCCGTGACCGGAGGGCATCGAACGCCGCCCGTTCGTCGCGGAAGCAGTCCTTCCCGGCGCAAAGGAATAACGCTGGTGACCTGCTTTCGTTAGGCATGCCGAACACATTACACGAGGTGCGCCGTGCAGCAAACCCGCCGCTCGGGAAAGGGGGGCGGAGGGATCAGCTGGCCCGGCCCGGTCGCCGCAGCGGAGCCTCGGTCGGGAGCGACTCGAGGGCCTCGGCCAGCGCTCCCGGCTCCCACGGCTCGTCACCCGCGGCCACCCCCAGGTCGGTGTGGCCCCAGCTCTGCTGGAGCGTCACCTCGGAGCCGAACACCCGGAAGATCTGGCCGGTGAACCGGCACGCCGGACTGGCCAGGTAGACCGCGAGCGTTGCCGGATGCGTCGGCTGCCACTTGGGATCGTCGGGATCGATCCGGTCGTCGGCTCCCGGCACCGACAGCGTCATGCGGGTCGCCGCCACCGGTGAGATCGCGTTGACCCGGACCCCGTAACGGGCCAGTTCCTTGGCCGCGATCTGGGTGAGGGTCGCGATTCCGGACTTGGCCGCGCCGTAGTTGGCCTGGCCGATGTTGGCGTAGAGGCCCGATCCGGAGGTGGTGTTGACGATGCGTCGAGGTTGATCGTCACCGGCCTTGGATCGCTCGCGCCAGTAACCGGCGGCATGACGGGTCGGACCGAACGTCCCCTTCAGGTGCACGGCCATGACCGTGTCCCAGTCGTCCTCACTCATGTTGACCAACATCCGGTCGCGCAGGACGCCGGCGTTGTTGATCACGGCATGCAGATCGCCGAACGTGTCGATGGCCTGGGCGACCATGGCCTCGGCATCGGCCCACGACGACACCGATCCGGTGTTGGCAACGGCCTCGCCGCCGGCGGCCACGATCTCGTCGACCACGGCCTGGGCCGGGCCGGTATCGGCGCCGGTGCCGTCGAACCCACCGCCGAGATCGTTCACGACGACCCTGGCCCCCTCTCGTGCGGCGATCAACGCCTCGTCTCGCCCGATGCCACGTCCGGCGCCGGTGACCAACACGACTTCCCCGTTGAACAGTCCCATGGCCGCAGTATGCGTCGGGCCGGCAGGACGGTCCAGCTCAGACGTCCGCGGCCGTTACGACCCGATCGCAGCCGTTCGGGCACACTCGGGCCATGAACGATTTTCCGACCGGCTTCTTCGAGCGAGCCGACGACGGCGGCGACGCCCTGTTCTACCGGACTCCCCGATTGGTGACCCACATCGATGCCGGGGCCATCGCCGCCGTCGGCGAGCTGTATCGGGAACTCTCGATTTCGGGTGACGTCCTCGACCTCATGGCTTCCTGGGTGTCCCACTTCCGCCAGGCGCCGACCACGCTGACCGTGCTCGGCATGAACCGGGTCGAGCTCGAGGCCAACCCGATGGCAACCGATCGGGTGGTTCACGATCTCAACCTCGATCCGGTCCTGCCGTTCGCCGACGAGACCTTCGACGACGTCGTCTGTTGCGTCTCGGTCGACTACCTGACCCGCCCGGTCGAGGTGTTCACCGACGTGGCCCGGGTGCTTCGCCCCGGCGGACGATTCGTGGTCACGTACTCGAATCGGTGTTTCCCGACCAAGGCGATCCGCGGCTGGCTGGCGACCGACGACCGCCTCCATGGTGTGATCGTGTCCACCTTCTTCGAACGATCCGAGGGATTCGACGAGCCGGTCGTCGACGTGCGGATCCCACCGGGTTCGGGGGGTGATCCGCTGTATGCCGTGACGGCGGCCAAGCGCGGAGCCGAACGATAGGTTGATGGTTCGAAGCTCGAAGCATCGACCGAGGCCTCCGCAACCGGGGGCCCGCGCTCCCCGAACCTTGCTCCCCGAACCGTGCTCCCCGAACCGTGCTCCCGAGGACCCCGTGACCGTCACCGGCCAACCAACCGAACCGACGTCGTACACCGACCCCGGCGATCGGTATCGGGCAACACTGCTGGCCGTGGTCATGTTGGCCGTGACGGCCTTCGGTTCGCTCATGACGATCGTGACCGTGGCCCTGGGCTCGATCGCCGATGACCTGTCGACCTCGCGAGCGACGCTCACGTGGGTCATCACCGGTCTGATGCTGGCCATGGCGGTGGTCACGCCGATCGGTGGGAAGCTCGGCGACATCCATGGTCACCGCACGGTGTTCCTCATCGGGTTGTTCGGTGGCGTCATCGCCACGATCGCCTGTGCCCTCGCCTGGAACGCCGGCTCGCTCATCGTCTTCCGCATCGCCTTCGGGGTGTTCGGCGCACTGGTCATCCCCAACGCCCAGGCGCTGATGATGCACGCGTACGGCCCGGCTCGACGGGCAACGGCGATGGGATGGTTCCAGTTCGCCATGACCGGGGCCCCGACGATCGGCATCGTGCTCGGGGGGCCGCTCATCGATCTGCTCGGTTGGCGGGCGATCTTCGTGGTCTTCGCCGCCGTCAACGCAGCGGCCCTCGTCACGGCCGCACTCGTGCTGAAGCCGACGCCGGTCAACGTCGTGGTCCGGATCGACTACGCCGGCGCCGCGACGCTCGCGTTGGCCGTGCTCGGGGCACTGCTGGCGATCACCCGCTTCACGGCCGGACTCCGAGACGGCGCCGACCTCGCTGCCGTCACCGATCCGCTCGGCTGGCTGATGGTGCTCTTCGCCGTCGTCGGAACGGTCGTCTTCGTTCGGGTCGAACGACGCTCGCCGGCCCCGATGATCGCACTCGCCTACTTCCGCCGTCGGCGATTCACGCTCCCGATGGTGTCGTCGGCGATGATGCAGTTCGCCTACATGGGCGGGTTCGTCGTGACGCCCGCACTGCTCGAGACCCGCTACGGATGGACCGTCGGCGGGATCGCCCTGCTCATGGCCCCTCGACCCGGCTCGTTCAGTGCGGCCGCCGTGCTCGGCGGCTATCTGCCCCAGCGGGTGGGTCAACGGGTGCCCATCGTCGTCGGCTCGGTCTTCATGGTGGCCTCGATGGGGGCCTTCACCATCGCCGCACCGATGACGACCGGTGTGGGGATCGGCATCATCGTCGTGGGGTTGGTGCTCACGGGGATCGCCGCCGGCATCTCGCAGCCGTCGGTGTCGGCCATGGTGGTCGACGCCGTCGACGAAGCCGACATGGGTATCGCCAATGGGATGAGCCAACAGATGATGTTCATCGGGATCGTCGCCGGGATCCAGACGATGAACGTGCTCGTCGGCGACGATGCGTCCGGGAGCCGGTTCGTTGCCACCTACCTGCTCGGCGGTCTGTTCGCGGTCGGCGGGCTGATCGCCGCTCTCGCCATTCCCCGACCCCCGGCGGTTCGCCGGCCCTGACCGACAGGACGTCGCCGGCCGCGGGTGACGACCGGTCCGCCGCAGATCGCAGGATCAGCGGTGAGGCATCGGGCCGTGGTGGGCGTCGGAGCCATGGGCGTGGCGATGTACCAGGAGCGCGTGCCGGTGCAGGTGCTCATGGTGCGACCCTTCGGGGCCGTCGGAGGCATCGGCGGGTGGGAGCGAGAGGGCAACACCGATGGCGACGACGGCGAAGGCTGTGAGCTGCACCGTCTCGACCGTCTCCCCGAGGACCAGCCAGGCGACGGCGGTGCCGATGAAGGGTGCCGTTGCGAACACGACCTGCGCCCGGGCCGCCCCCATCCGGCGGGCGCCCTTCACCCAGAGGGTGATCGACAGACCGTAGCCAACGGTCCCGATGGCGAGGGCGGCGACCACGTCGAGCGTCCCGACGCCGACGCCCCAACCGGCGACGGCGAGCCCGATCGTGAGGTTCGTCGTTCCGGCGACGATGCCCTTGATCGCAACCACGTGTTCGGGGGCGATTCCCTCGATGGCGGCCGTGACGTTGTTGTCGAGGCCCCAGCAGACGCAGGCCGCAACGATCAGGAGCGCGCCGGCATCGATGGCGGCGCCGGGTTGCCAGACCAGCCACACACCGGCCAGGGTCACGAGGAGCACGCCGATCAGGAGCCGGCGATCGATCCTCTCCCGGAAGAACAGCGAGGCCAGGAGCACGGTCGCCACCAGTTCGGTGTTGAGCAGCAGCGACGCCGAGGCCGCCGACGTGCGAGCCAGGCCGGCCATCAGCAGCACCGGACCGATCAGCCCTCCGGCAACGACGGCCACGGCGATCGGTTGCCCTTCGGCCATCAACGCACGGCGAGTCGGCGGCGCCGAACGCACGGCCGGCCCGACACCGACGACGGCACCGAGGTAGAGCAACCCGGCCAGGGTGAAGGCGGGGACTTCGCCGGCCAACGCCGAGGTGGCCGGCGTGGCGATTCCGAACAGCACGGCGGCCGCCAGCGCCTCCAGGAAGCCCGGACGATTCACGCCGGGCCGGGTGTCGGGGGAACCGCGATCGTCACCGCTCCACCTTCCCGGTGATGGGCCCCCGCCGCAAGTCCGGCGATGACCTAGCCTCGCCATCGTGGGCCGACGACGCGGCCCCGTCTCGTGGAGGCTCCGATGCCGGGAATGCACAGCTGGGACGAGAGCACCGATCTGTTCGCCCACTCGGTGATCGGCTACGCCATCGAGCGGCTCCGTCTCCCCAAGGACACCCGCTGGGGAGCCGTCCCGGCCGAACAGCTGTCCGAAGCGCTGGCCGGCACCGTCTCGCCCGACGGTGTCGGCCCGCATCGGGCCCTGCAGCTCTTCCGCGACGTGCTGCTCCCGGCCTGTCGCCCGATGGACGACCCGATGAACCTCGCCTATGTCCCCACGGCGCCATCGAACGCGGCGACGGTCTTCGACCTGGTGGTGAGCGCCTCGTCGATCTTCGGTGGGAACTGGGAGTCGGGGGCCGGGGCGATCGCGGCCGAGAACGAGGCCCTGGGCTGGTTGGCGTCGCTGGCCGGATACCCCGAGTCGGCGGGCGGAACCTTCGTGAGCGGGGGCTCGGCGGCGAATCTCTCGGCCCTGGTCACGGCCCGTTCGGTGTATCGGGAGCGCACCGGTTCCGGGCAGCAGCTCTTCCTGGCCGCCACGCCGGAGGCCCATGCGTCGATTCGGGCCACGGCCGCCGTGATGGACGTGGGTGTGGTTCCGGTCGAGACCGATGGAAGCGATCGGATGACGGCCGCCGCGCTGGAAGAGGCGCTCGCTCGAGCCGGCACCGATGGCAACGAGGTTTTCGCCGTGGCGGCAACGGGCGGGACGACGAACGTGGGCGCCATCGACGAGCTCGATGCGATCGCCGACGTCTGCGAGGCCAACGGTCTGTGGCTCCATGTCGACGGTGCCTACGGTCTGGCCGCGCTCTGTGCGCCGTCGACCCGACCGAGCTTCGCCGGCATCGAACGATCCGACAGTTTCGGGATCGATCCACACAAGTGGTTGTTCGCTCCCTATGACTGCGCCGCGTTGGTCTACCGCGACCCGACGCCGGCGGTCCGCGCCCACGCTCAACACGGGGCCTACCTCGAGGCCGTCGACCGCACGGCCTGGAACCCGTCCGACTACGCCTACCACCTCTCCCGTCGGGCGCGCGGCCTGCCGCTCTGGTTCTCGCTCGCCACCTACGGAACCGATGCCTACGCAGAGGCCGTCGAGCGGACCCTGACGACGGCGAGGGATTTCGCCTCCGCCGTGGCCACTCATCCCTTGCTCGAGTTGCTGCTCGAACCCGAACTGTCGGTCGTGCTGTTCCGGCGCATCGGCTGGTCCGACGAACGGACCCGTTCCTGGTGCGATCGGCATGCCCGTGGTGGTGACTACCTCATCGTCCCGACCCGGTTCCGGGGCGAGTCGTGCCTCCGTGTCTGCGTGGTCAATCCCCGCACCACCTCGGCCATGCTGCAACGCGTTCTCGACGATCTGACCGGTTGACGCCCCCGGTTGCGAGACTCAAGTCGGGGTCGAACCGGGTCGACAACTCAAACACCATGTTCACGACCTTGGCTCCAGCCAATCGAAACGAGGACCAGGAGGGGATCCGCTGGGCCCAGCGGATCGAGCGTGCGCTGGGCGGACACGGGATCCGTGCCGTCTTCCAGCCGATCATCGAGCTCACCTCCCGGCGAGTCGTCGGATACGAGGCACTCACCCGGTTCGACGACACCTTCGGTCAGGTCACCGGACCCGAACAGTGGTTCGCCGCCGCACGGCAGCTGGGAGCGGGCGAGGACCTCGACGCCATCTGCCTCTCGGTTGCGCTCTCGCACCGGGTGACCCTCCCCGAGGGCTGCTTTCTCAGCGTGAACGTCGATCCCGGTGCGCTGCAGTCGCCCCAGGTCCGGGCGATCCTGGTCAACCAACGCTCGCTCGCACGGGTCGTGATCGAGATCACCGAGCACCAGAGCTGGACCTGGCCGGCGATCGCCCCGGTGGTCAACGAGGTGCGCTCGATCGGGGCCACCATTGCCGTCGACAACACCACGTCGGGGTACGTGGGTCTGCGCCAGCTGCTCGATCTGCGTCCCTCGATCCTGAAGGTCGATCGTGGCCTGGTCGACGGGCTCGCCAACGACGAGGCCAAGGTGGCGATGATCGAGATGGTCGCCCTGTTCGCCCGTCGCCTCGGCGCCATCGTGATCGCCGAGGGTGTCGAGAACGACGACGAGGCCGAGGCCCTCACCGAGCTGGGCGTACCGCTGGCCCAGGGCTTCCTGTTCGGCCGTCCGGCCGCGCCGTGGGGTACCGTCACCCCCTGATGGGTGCCGTTTCGCTGACGCAGGTCCAACAGTCGCTCTGCCTGTTCGCCGAGGCGATCGCCGGGAGCTCGATCGAGATCGAGATCCTCGACGACGACCGTCTGGGGTGGCCCTGGGACCGCGGTCTGCCCCTCGGCCCGGGCTCGTCGGGCACCCTCGACGAGCCGGCCCTGCTCCGGCTCCCGACCGAGGTCTCGACCTTCGGCGAGGTCGAACACAATCGGGCCCTGTTCCGGGCTCAGGTGCTCCAGCAGCTCGGTTTCGTCGAATTCGGGACCTTCCGGGCCGACGACGTCGACGACGGCCCGGTCCGCCGAGCGCCCCGCGACCATCCGCTCATCACGGCGTCGGGTGATCCGGCGCTGGCGCTCCACCTGTTCGAACGGTTCGAGGAGCTCCGGGTGACGGCGGCGGTGCGTCGCCGCTACCCGGGGATCGGACCCGATCTCGATCGGAGCATGGCGGTCGCCCGACACGAACGGTCGTCGTCGAGTGATGCTCATCTCGCCGTCGAGATGCTCGAGCGGCGCTGCGTCGGCGCCCCGGCCGGCGAGCTCGAGACGCTGGCCGATCGGTCCGCCCGGCCATCGGGTCGACGGGTGCTCGAGCTGATCCGGGCCGTGGAGGGATCGGGCGCCGCCTGCGACGACGCGGTTCGGGCGGCCGTCGAGATCGCGGCGCTGCTGATCGGGCCCGACCGTTCTGCAACGACGAACGACGGTGCTCCGTTGGTGATCGATACCGAGCCGGTCGACGATTCCCGTGAGCCGTCCGAGACCGACGACCCGGGTGGCGTGTCCTTCGAGCCGGGGTCGCCCGACGTCGAGGCCGAGACCGCCAGCGACGATCTCGTCGGCGCGGTCCAGACGGGCCCCATCGATCAGTCCGACGACCTCGAAGTGATTCGACGTGATGACGAGCGACGCGAGCCGTCGTTTGCCGGGTCGACTCCGAAGCGGGCGACGTCACCCGCCGCGAAGACGTTCCTCTACGACGAATGGGACTATCGCCAGGGCGATCATCGCCGGTCCTGGTGCCGGGTCGTCGAGGAACGCCTCCATGGCGACGACCACGCCTTCATCGGCGATGTCCGTGACCGGCACGCCGATCTCGGGGCCCGGATCCGCCGGCAGTTCGCGTTGTTGCGCCCCGAGGAGCGAGTGCGCGTGTATCGACGCAATGACGGCGACGAGCTCGACCTGGATGCGGTCATCGAGGCCATCGTCGATCGCCGGAGCGGCCATCGCGTCGACGAACGGCTCGACATCCGTCGGGATCGGGCAGCCCGCGACGTGGCCACGGCGTTCCTCATCGACCTCAGCGCGTCGACGAGCTCCCCGGTCGATCCGGTGTCCGAGCCCGATCCAGCGTCCGTTTCCGACGACGGCGGGTTCGAGGAGTGGGATCTCACCCCGGTCGTTCGCGCCCCCGAGCGCCGGGTGATCGACGTGGCCAAGGACGCCGTAGCGCTGATGTGCGACGCGCTCGAACGTCTCGGCGATCGTCACGGAGTCTACGGTTTCTCGGGCAAGGGGCGTCATCAGGTCGACTTCTGTGTTGCCAAGGAGTTCGCCGACCGGACCTCACCCGTCACGTGGTCGGCGTTGGCCGCCATGAAGCCGCTCGGCTACACGCGGATGGGCCCGGCCATCCGTCATACGGCGACCAAGCTCTCGATCCAGGAGGCGCGCACCAAGCTCTTGATCGTGATCTCGGACGGGTATCCCCAGGACGTCGACTACGGCCCCGATCGCCGCGACAAGTCCTACGGCGTTCACGACACCGCACGGGCCCTGGCCGACGCCCAGATGGCCGGGATCGACACCTTCTGCGTGACGATCGACCCGGCCGGCCACGACTACCTGCGCACGATGTGCCCCGACCGTCGGTATCTCGTCATCGACGAGGTGTCGTCGCTGCCGGCCGAACTGGCCAAGGTCTACCTCGCCCTGTCGGCGTCCTGAGCCCGGTCCGCCTCGGGGTCCCGACCATTCGCCCGGTCGGGACCGGCCTCGGGATCCCGGTCGATTCGGCGGAGCAGGTCGCGGAGCTCCTCGAGCTCGGCAGGCCGGAGTGTCGAGAGCAGGTCGGCGGCGGCGGTGTTGCGGCTCCGTCGCAGCGTCGTCAGCAGCGAACGACCGGCGGCGGTCAATTCGACCGTGACCGCCCGACGGTCACCATCGACCCGGCACCGCCGGACGAGGCCCAGTTCGTCGAGTTCGTCGACCACCGAGGTGGCCGAGCGTCGGGCGATCCGGAGCCGATCGGCGAGTTCACTCATGCGTACCGGGCACTCGGCGTGGGCGATCACCCGCAGTGCCCGTGCCAGCCCCGGGGTGAGGTCGAGCGGTTCGAGCTCCCGACGAGCAGCTCGCCGGACGCGGCGGTGCAACGATTCGAGGTGTTCGAAGATCTCGGTCTCGATGGGAATATCCGGAGGCATGTCGTGAGTTTAGCTCATCATGAGGTTGCCTCACCGGATTCCCGGAACGGCGATCCCGCCCCGACCCCGACGAACCGAGTCCTCCATGCCACGACCTGGCCGCTCCCTCAGCCAAGACCGATCCGTGATCGATCACCAGCTCGCCCCCGGAACCTACGCCCGCGTGCTGCGGTTCGCCCGCCCCTACCGACGGTCGCTCACGATCTTCCTCCTGCTCGTCGTGCTCTCGGCCCTGCTCGGGGCGGCAACCCCGCTGCTGCTGAAGGTCATCATCGACGACGGCATCGCCACCGGGCGCCAGGATCTGGTCATCGCGTTGTCGCTCGTGGTCGGGGTCCTGGCCGTGGTCGTCGCCGTGGCCGAGGTGGTGCAGCGTTGGTTCTCGGCCCGGATCGGCGAGGGTCTGATCGCCGATCTCCGGTCACAGGTCTTCGATCACGTTCAGCGCATGCCGATCGGTTTCTTCAGTCGGGCCGAGACCGGTGCGCTCGTCACCCGACTGAACTCCGATGTCCAAGGGGCGCAGCAGGCATTCACGTCGACACTGTCGAACGTGGTCGGCAACCTGATCGGGGTGGCCGCCACCATCACCGCGATGCTGGCACTGTCGTGGCAGATCACGCTGCTGGCGCTCGGGCTCCTGCCGCTCTTCGTGCTGCCCGCCCGTTGGGTCGGTGATCGTCTTTCGAAGATCACGCGGGAGCGCTACCGGCTCAACGGAGAGATGGGTCAGATGATGACCGAGCGCTTCAACGTGTCGGGAGCGCTGGTGGTCAAGCTCTTCGGTCGGCCCGAAGACGAGTCGACGGCCTTCGCCCGTCGCACGAACCGGGTGCGTGACATCGGCGTCACCGCCGCCATGTACCAACGCATCGTGATGACCTCCCTCGGCCTGCTCGCCTCGCTGGCGGTTGCCATGGTCTACGGAGTCGGCGGTGTGATGGCCGCCAATGGCACGCTGGGTATCGGCACCCTCGTCGCCCTCACGGCCTACCTCAACCGCCTCTACGGACCCCTGACCGCCCTGTCGAACGTGCAGGTCGACGTGATGACCACCATGGTGAGCTTCGAACGGGTCTTCGAGGTGCTCGACATCGACCCGATGATCGTTGATCCGCCCGAGCCGGTCGCACTGCCCCGCCACGACGTGGCGGTCGAGTTCGACCAGGTCGAGTTCCGCTACCCGAGTGCGTCCGACGTGTCCCTGGCATCGCTCGAAGGCGTCGTCGTGCTCGATCATCGACCCAACGAACCGGTGCTCCACGGCCTGTCTCTGACCGTCGAGCCGGGGTCGACGCTGGCCCTCGTCGGACCATCGGGTGCCGGCAAGTCGACCATCGCCGGCCTGGTGTCGAGACTCTACGATCCGACCGGCGGCGCCGTCCGCGTCGGCGGTGTCGACCTGCGCGACACGACCCTGGCCGAGATCGGGGCAACGGTCGGTGTGGTGTCCCAGGACGTCCACCTCTTCCACGAGTCCCTGGCGGCCAACCTCCGTTACGCACGCCCCGACGCCAGCGACGACGATCTCGAGGCCGTCCTGCGGGCCGCGGAGATCTGGCCGGTGATCGAGCGGCTTCCCGATGGCATCAACACGGTGGTCGGCGACCGGGGGCACCGCCTGTCGGGTGGTGAGAAGCAGCGGATCGCCATTGCCCGGTTGCTGCTGAAGGATCCGTCGGTGGTCATCCTCGACGAGGCGACCGCTCATCTCGACACCCAGTCGGAGAGCCTGGTCCACGCCGCGCTCGACGCCGCGCTCGAGGGCCGCACCTCGATCGTGATCGCGCACCGTCTGGCGACGGTGCGGGCCGCCGATCGGATTGCCGTGATCGATGCCGGTCGTGTGGTCGAGTACGGCACCCACGACGAACTGCTCGCCGCCGGCGGGTTGTACGCCGATCTGAGCCGGACCCAGTTCCGGGGAGATCCCGACACCGATCCCGCCCGACTTCTGCCGACGCCGTGATCGAGGGTATGAAAGGCGTCATGCCTGCCAACGCCGCGCCACCCTGGTACCTGCCGGTCGGCGACGAGGTGTCGGTCTTCGAAGCCGCCTTCGCCGCCCGGCTCCCCGTGCTCCTGAAGGGGCCGACCGGCTGCGGCAAGACCCGGTTCGTCGAGCACATGGCCTGGCGGCTCGCGGCCCGACGGGAACAGGACGGACCCGTCCCCCTGATCACCGTGGCCTGCCACGAGGACCTGACTGCCACCGATCTCGTCGGGCGCTACCTGCTGTCGGGCGACGAGACGGTGTGGATGGACGGTCCACTGACCCGCGCCGTTCGGACCGGTGCCATCTGCTACCTCGACGAGGTCGTCGAGGCCCGCAAGGACACGACCGTGGTGATCCACGCCCTCACCGACCATCGGCGAATCCTCCCGATCGACAAGACGGCCGAACTGCTCGAGGCGCACCCCGACTTCCTGCTGGTGATCTCCTACAACCCCGGCTACCAGTCGGTCGTCAAGGATCTCAAGCCGTCGACGCGTCAGCGCTTCGTGAGCCTCGAGTTCGACTATCCGGCGCTCGAAGCCGAGACCACGATCATCGCCACCGAGACCGGGGTCGACCCCGAGACGGCCGAACGGCTGGCGTTCATCGGGTCGAAGACCCGCCACCTGCGAGAACGGGGTTTCGAAGAGGGGGTGAGCACCCGATTGTTGGTGTACGCCGCCCAACTCATCGTCGGTGGCATCGAACCCCGACGGGCGTGCGACGCGGCGATCGTGTTCGCCATCTCCGACGATGCCGACGCCCAACAAGCGGTCGCCGACATCGTCGACGTCGTGTTCCTCTGATCACCGGCCCAGCCGCCCCGGCCCAGCCTCACCCGCCCCCAGTCGTCCACCCAGCCTCACCCGCCCCCCGGTCGCTGCGCCCCCGGTCGCCTCACCCCTCCACCCGGCCGGCCGATTTCGAGAGTCTGAGCGACAGTTTCGTCGCTCAGACTCTCGAAATCGATGGGGAGGCAAGCGAGGCGATGAGAGATGAGGCGTGGGCGACGAGATGAGCTGGGGGGCGGGGCGAGGGCAGGCGAGACGAGGCGGGGTGGCGACCGCTATTCGACGACGACCGAGGTCGATGCCGAGCGGCCGAACACCTCGGGGGCGTAGATCTCCTCGGCCCGGGCCGGCGGCACCACGAACGTCCCGGGCGTGGTCGCCCGTGCGGTGTAGACGTACTCGTAGGTCCCGGCACCCAGATAGCCGGCGAAGGCCTCGGCCCGGTCGTCACGCAGGTTCTGGTGCTGATACCACGGCCAGCACCAGCACCAGTCGTCGAAGCGGGCGATGGGGTTGACGTCGACCGGGATGTCGGTCACGTTGGCAAATGCCCCGTTGAGCGGTTCGAAGCCGGCGGGGAGCGGATCGATGAGCGCCATGTTGGTGCGGGCCGCGTCGGCGACCATCGTGACCCGTACCCGCACCGTGGCGCCGGCCTTCACCCGCCATATCCCGTCGGCACCGAGGCGTACGTCGTCGGAGCCGTCGATCGACTCGTAGGTGCGATCGACAACGAAGCCCTCGTCGCGAGGGTCGAGCCGCAGGTCGTCGGGGGCGTAGCGCAAACCGAGCCGGTAGTAGAGGCGACCGGGCCCGTCCTTGGCCAGGGTCAGGGTGGTGTCGCCGCCGTCGATCAGGTCGGCCATCGGGACGAGCGTTGCCCCCGATCGGTCGTGCGACCCGTGTACGTGTGCTCGGAGGCGTAGCGATCACCCAGCCAGGCCCGGGCCACGAAGTCGGGTGTCACCGACTCGAACGTGGCGAAGTATCGCTGCATGGCCAACAGGATGAAGCCGTTCTCGTAGGCATTGTTCCAGCGCCCCCGGATCTGGTTGCCGATCAGCCCCTGGACGACCTTGGGAATCAGGTCGCTGTCGGGTCGCTGGGTGATCAGGGCATCGAGGATGATGCCGTCGGTTCGGCGATCGGAGTAGGCCATCAGGTATGCCTGCTCGCCGTAGTCGGTGGTGAACGTGGCGGCACCGGCGGTCTCGGTGGCCCGGTTGAGGAAGACCCGTTCGATGGCGTCGCCCGTGGCGGGATCGTCGAGCACCGGCCACAGCCAGGCCAGCGCATCGAGCCCCAGCGAACTTCCGGCCCGGTCGTAGAGCGCCTGCGCCTTGGTGGAGTCCCGATCGCCGGCCAGGTTGCGGACGTGCAGGGCGTAGGCCGAGAGCGTGTCGCGGACGGCCTGGTCGTACCACGAGGGCAGGTGCGACTCGATGTCGGTGAGATACCACAACCCGGCGTCGATCGTCTGCTGCGACGTCGGGTAGCCGGCTTCACGGGCCGACACCAGGGCCTGCATCGCAGCGAGCGACGTGAACGGTTCCGAGGCATCGCCCCGACGCCACCACGGGAAGCCGCCGTCGTCGTTCTGCAGCCGGGCCAGGGCATCGAGGTCGCGGCGCATCGAGGCCTCGAGCGTGGCGGCGTCGGGCAGGCCGTCGGCGTCGAACTGATCGAGCACATCACGCAGCGCCACCACGGCGATGATCCGGGCCGCATAGCCATCGGCGTTCTCATAGGGGTAGTCGTTGAGGTAGAGCACGGCGTCGGTGAGCGCCTGGACCGCGGTCGACGACGTGTCGATCTCGAGTCCCCCGAACTGGGGGTACACCCCGGTCGGGGTCTGCAGCGGTTGGGCGATGGCCGTCGTTCCCGTGCCGTCGACCACGCCGTAGGTGGCGAAGGCCTCGGCGGTGGCCGGCGTGTAGACCGGCAGCGAGATGGCGGCCGAGTCGGCGGCGTCGCCACTGACGGCGGCGACCCGGAACCGGGCCGTGCCGGCGTCCACCGCCGCCGCCGGGAACCGGACCTCGATCCGGTCGTTGGCCGGCACCTCGACCCGACGACCGGCTCCGTCGGTCAGCTCGAGGTTGGCGGACTGCAATGCGACGTCGACGACCATGGCCGTGTCGGTCTGGTTCTGCACCACGATCGGAAGCTCGAAACGGTCACCGAAGTTCAAGAACCGCGGGGCCGACGGTCGCACCATCAGCGGCAACCGGGCCGTGATCGTGGCCTCACCGGAACCGAAACGATCGGCGCCGTCGACGGCGACCGCCATCACCCGGTAGCGGGTCAGGTTGTCGGGCAGCGGGACGTCGACGGTGACGTTGCCGGCCGCATCGGTGGTCTCGCTCGGTCGGTAGACGGCAACAGGGTCGAAGTCGGAACGGACCTCGATCGGCGCGCCGCCGGCCTGGTAGCCAGCGCCCGAGGCTCGGTCGGCGGCCGGTGCCTCGGCGTCGATGGCCGACTCCTCGGCGGCGTCGTCGAACCCGCCATCAGCGCTCTTGGCGACGGTGGTTGCCGGCGAACCGTCGGAACCCTGGTCTCCGCCGAGGAGGTCGGACCGGTTGAGCACGATGCTCGACCGGATGTACTCGGCGTAGCTGCCGGAGTAGATCGGCCCGTAGAACACCGCCAGCGGATCGGGCAGCTGGTAGCCGGTCAGCGACAGGACGGCCTCGTCGACCACGACCAGCGCCACCTCGGCCCCGCTCGTCGGCCGACCCTCGGCGTCGCTGACGGTGACGGTCACGGAGGTGTCGTCACCGGGTTCCAGGTCGACGGCGGCCGGTGTCGCCGCCACGGTCAGGGTTCGTGCCACCGGGGGAATCGACAGGTCGATCGTTGCCGTTGCGAAGGCCGGACGGCGAGGGGCATCGGGAAGTGGTGTGCCGTCGTCGGCGGTCCGCTCGGCCGAGCCGGTCATCTCGACGAGGAGCGTCAGGTTCGGGATGTCGCCGTCGTCGATCGGGATCGACAGCACCGCCGACCCGTCGGGGGCGTCGAAGACCTGCGTCGACTGCACCCCGCCGCGTTGCACGATCAGCCGGCCCGTGGCCGGGGCGAAGGGGGCCTGGACCAGGACTTCGGCGGCGTCGCCGGGCGCGTACTCGGCCCGGTCGGGCACGATCGTGACCGACTCCTGGTCGACGCCGCGAGCGGGGCGACCCGCGCCACCACTGACCCAGCGGGTGAGCTCGGAGCGGTTCGTCCGGCCGGCATCGTCGCTGACCCGGGCCGTCACCCGATATTCACCACCGACCTCGGCGTCGAACTCGCAGTCGACCACGTCGTCGGTCGAGGTCACGTCACAGGTCTGGACGTCGGTCAGCGTCTCGCCCCAGGTGCCGTTGGTGTAAGTCCACTCGATCCGGCCGGCCTCCATGGCGATCGTGCGTCCGGCGACGGCATTGCCGTCGAGGTCGGTGACGATCGATTCGATCCGCAGCGGGGTTCCCTCTTCGACGAAGGCCCGGTCGCTGCGCAACCCGACGTAGAGCTCCGAGGGGTGAACGAGCACGTCGGTCTGCGACGACCAGGCCTGGCGGTTCACGTCGGTCACCGTGGCCTCGGCCGACACCGTGGTCGGCTGATCCACCTCGGGGCCCGAGAACTCCATGCGCAGGTAGTGCGAGCCGTCGGCGTCGGTCCGACCGGCGAACTCCTTGACCTCGACCTCACCACCGGGCCAGCAGTCGAAGCAGTCGCCGCCGAACGACTCGCCACCGGCGTAACCGACGTCGGAGGAGACACCACCGGAGAAGACGTCCTCGGAGGCGAAGCCGAACCACCAGGGGTTCCAGATCCCGAAGGTGAAGTCGTCTCGATTCGGTGGGGTGTACTGCGTCGTGCGGTTGGTGACCCGCCAGTTCACCTCGGCGTCGGGGAGGGGGCCACCGGCGTAGTAGGTGGCATCGACGGCCACCGTGGCGTCCTCGCCCAGGAAGTAGGGGGCGCTCGACTCGTGTCGGGCGTTCACCTCGAATTCGGGGGTGCGGAATTCCTGCACCGAGAACGTGTGCTGGGTGCCCTGCCACTCGAGATCCTCGGCGCCGGCCAGGGTGAGCGACACCCAGGCCTGCCCCAGGTTGGTGCCCTCGGGGAGATCGACCGAGAGCTCGAACCCACCCAGGGCGTTGACGTCGACGGTTCCGGTGCCGAGGTCGACACCCTGGGGGTCCTGTACCTGGTAGTCGACCGTGGCGCCGGCGCCGATCAGCCCGAGCTGGGGGTCGTCGGAGGCGTCGAGACGCCGGACCCAGCCCTTGAGCCGCATGGTCTCGCCGGGCTTGTAGACACCCCGGTCGTCGAAGACGTACCAGCGGGTCTCGGCGGTGGAACCGATCGGCTGCCAGCCCGGCGACCAGCCGGCAACGAGCATCGACGGTCGGCCGTCGTCGGCCGCCACCAGGCCCTGGACCGTACTCGGCATGGGGTCGACGGTGGCCAGGCCCTGAGCATCGGTGGTGACCGTGCGACCCGAGCCGAGCAGTGACACCTCGACCCCCGGCCGGGGCTCGCCGGTGGTGAGGTCGGTGGTCCAGATCAGCATCGTGTCCCTGGCGACGACGGCGTCGATCCCGAGATCGGTCGACTGAACCCAGGCCACGGTGGGCTGGTTGCTCCAATACTCCTCGGACTGGTTCGAGTACTGCTCGGTCGGAGCGATGCGCACCACGAGCTGCGACGATTGCGACAGCGGGTCGGACAGGTCGAGGAACGACTCGGTCACGGTGTCGGACTCGGCGTCGAACTCGACGACCTCGTCGACCAGCTTCGGCCACGTCGGCTCGGGCGGCGAGGTGTCGGACCATCGGGACTCGAGATAGCGCTGGAACGACGGGACGTCGTTGGGTTCGACGGCCCACACGGTGAGCTTCACCGAATCGTGGTTGGTGGTGATGACCGACACGCCCTTGGTCTCGGCCATCGGGTCGAGGGTCACGAACTGGCGGTCGAAGCCCTGGAGCGACGCCAGGGCCGGACCGACCTCGATCTCCACCGATCGGTCGTCACCGAGGGTCTGGCCGAAGACGTCGGTCAGCGCACCCGAGAGGGTGACGGTGTAGGTGGTCCGGCCGACGCTGCGACCTCGGACCTCGATCGACGATCCGTAGGCGTTGACGACCTGACCCGGGAGCTCGGGGCTGACGGTGACCATCGCCGGGTCGAACCGGTCGAGGTCGAGCGGGTTCGTGAGCTCGACCGACCACGGCATGAGCGGCCGGCAGGTGTCACCCCAGCCGCAGTCGGCTCGATCGATGCGAAGCGGTGGATAGGTGCGGGCCTCGAACCGGGCGGCCTCCCCGGAGACCCTGGGTCCTTCGAGTGACGGTGTTCCGGGCCCGACCTCGATCACGACGGCGGCGTCCACCGGCAGCGGCCGTTCGGGGGTGAAGGCCAGCCAGCGACCCTCGAGGGCGCTCGCCGCCGCGGCGGCGACGGTCTCGTCGTCGGCGACCTCGTCGTCGGTGGCGAGGCGTAGCGCGACGTCGTTCCCGTCGGCGGTCAGCGTGACGGTGCCGAGGACGGCGGCCGGGTCGACCAACTGGTCGAAGCCGACGAAGAAGAGGGGGGAGAGCGGCAACGAGTTCGAGAGCGGGGTGACCGTGGTGGGCGCCGCCGGTGGGGTCGAGAAAGTCCAGCTGACATCCTCGGCCAGGACCTGGCCCGTGGCCGAGGTGACGCCGGCCGGGATGGTCACGGTGTAGTCGGTGGCCATCGGCAGCCGGTCGGTCAGGCCCGGTTCGACCTCGAATCGCAGGGTACGGGCCCCGATCCAACGCCAGCGGCCGGGGACGTCGGGTGAGATCGTGGCCGGCACGTCGGCCTGGTCGAGCTGTTCGAGCGTGGTCAGCGCCACCATCGGCTGGTTGAAGGTGACGCTCAGGAACGGGGCGAGGGCGAGGTCACCCTCGGGCTGGAATCGGACGACTTCGAGGGGAGCGTCGGGCGCCGTGGCCGGTGGGGGAACGTCGACCGGGGGCGGGAAGGCGGTGTCGACCGTGGTGCCGACGCGGGGAGGCCCGAGTGATGCCGTCGGCCAGTTGAAGTCACTGGATTCGTCGGGCACGTCCCAGACGGGCAACCGGCCGAGGACGGCCTCGGTGGCGGCCCCGTCGAGCGGCTCACCGTCGATCACCTCGAGGACGGCGGCCTCGCCGGCCTGCCCGGGGAAGAGGGCAACCTGGAAGAGGCCGCTCGCAGCAAGGCCGCCCGGGGTCGGGCGCGCCGTTGAGGGGCCGGTCGTCGGAGTCGACTCGTCGTCTCCGTCGGAGCAGCTCGCGACCGCGAGCAACGAGACGAGGAGCGCACCGAGCACGGCGCCGACGACCGGAATCCATCGACGTTGGCCGGGTGTCTCTCTCATGCGCTCGGTCCTCTCTTCCACCGATCCGAGTCGGCCTCGTCGGTGCAGAACTGAGACGTCGCAGATCCGGATCTGGTTCCCGACGGGCCGAGAAACCCCGGACCGGGCCGGCCCGGGCTATCGGTCGGCGACGGGAGCGGTCGGGGTGAACCGGACCGGTAGCCTCTTGATGCCGCCCACCAGGGGGATCCGGGCCGACTGCAGGGGGACGGGATCGCCGACGACCTCGATGTCGGGCAGTCGGGTGAGGAGCTGGCGGAACACGACGGCGATCTCGCGTCGGGCCAGGTGGGCGCCGAGGCAGAAGTGTGGGCCGGGGCCGCCGAAGCCGAGGTGGGCGTTGGGGTCGCGTCGCACGTCGAAGCGTTCGGGATCGGGGAAGGTCCGAGGGTCGCGGTTGGCGGCACCGTAGAACATGACCACCTTGTCGCCGGTGTGGAAGTCGTGGCCCGAGAGGGTGACGTCGGTGGTGAGGGTGCGACGCATGAACGTGACCGGCGAGGCGACACGGACGATCTCCTCGACGGCGGTCGGGGTGACACCATCGAGATCCTGCTGCCAGATCCGTCGTTGTTCGGGATTCTGGGCCAAGAGGTGCATGCCATGGCTGATGGCGGTGCGTGTGGTGTCGTTGCCGGCGACGGCCAGGAGGATGAAGAACGGGGCGACCTCGGCCGGGTCCAGCAGCTCTTCGCCGAGATCGTTGTGGACGAGCTGCGAGGTGAGATCGTCGGTGGGGTGCTTCTTGCGTTCCTCGGCCAGTTCGCTCATCAGCTCGTTGAGCTGCATCCCGGCCCCGAAGAGCGCCATCATCGGGTCGCCGTCGCCCATGAACTCGGGATCGCCGCCGCCCAGGATCACATTGGTGGCATCGAGCACGGTCTTGAACTCGCTGCGGGGGATCCCCATCATGTCGCAGATCACCAGGAGGGGGAACGGCTGGGACAGGGCCTCGACCAGATCGACCTGGCCGTTCTGGCAGAAGCCGTCGATCACCTCGGTACAGATGGTCTCGACCGAGTCGAGCACGCCCTGCAGCTTGCGGGGCGTGAACGAGCGGGCCACGATCCCGCGCTGGCGGGCGTGGCGGGGGTCGTCCATGTTGATGAACGACCCGAAGAACTCGAGCGCCTGTTCGGGCATGTCGGGGATCGACACCGCACCCTGACCCGAGCAGAACTCCTGCGGTCGCTTGCTGATCTCGATGACGTCGGCGTAGCGGGTGACCGCGAAGAACGTCTCGGTCTCACCGGTCATCTCGTTCGGGAACGAGGCCTTCGTGAAGGGGCTCGCTTCACGCATGGAGGCGAATTCGGCCATCCGGGCATCGAGCGGCTGGTGCCAGAAGGAGGGATCGACGAGACGGGACGAGACGGGGACGTTCATCCCCGCAAGGTAGCCCGTTCGCCTCCCCGGAATCGTGCATCACCGGTCGGCTCGATAGTGTCGGCCCATCACGACCGAACGGACGATCCAGAACCTGGGAGGACCGGCCGGAACCGGGCCGGGGGCACCGGCACCGGGTGGGTTGCGTCATGGTCTGAGGGCTTTCGGGCACCGCGATTTCCGGATCTTCTTCATCGGGGCTGTGGTGTCGAACTCGGGGAGTTGGCTGCAGAACCTGGCGGTTCCCTACGTGCTCTTCGAGCTGACCGGGCGACCGATCTGGGTCGGGCTCGCCGGGTTCGCCCAGTTCATCCCGTCGTTCCTGCTCGGTCCGGTCGGGGGCGCCCTGGCCGATCGTCAGGACCGGCGACGGGTGCTGCTGATCACCCAGTCGGCGATGGCCCTCGCGGCGTTCGCGCTGTGGGGGACGTGGGCGATGGGCTGGCACGAGCCGTGGTTGATCCTGGCGATCGTGGCATCGACCGGCATCATCAGTGGGCTGATGGTGCCGAGCTGGCAGTCGTTCGTGCCGTTGCTGGTGCCCCGGGAGGACCTGGGTTCGGCGATCACGCTCAACTCCACCCAGTTCAACGCGGCGCGGGCTGTGGGACCGGCGCTCGCCGGCTTCCTGCTGGCGGCGGGCGGACCCGGGCTGGCGTTCTTCCTCAACGGGGTGTCGTTCCTGGCGGTGATCGGTGCGATCGCCGTGGTGAACCCGGTCGGGGCCGACCGATCGGCCGAGCCGCGGGTCGGAATGGTCGAGAGCTTCCGCGCCGGGCTGGGCTACATGCGCCGTCGGACCGGGATCATGCTCAGCGTGGTGTGTGCCATGTTGGTCGGCTTCTTCGGCAATCCGATCACCCAGTTCACGGTGGTCTTCGTCAAGGACGTCTACGACGCCGGCCCCCGGGTCCTCGGTCTCCTGGCCGCAGCCGTCGGGATCGGCGCGGTTCTGGTGGCGCCGGCACTGTCGACCTGGGACTCGAGGGTCCCACGTTCGGTCGTGGTGCGGTGGGGGTTGCCGGGCTACGCCCTGGCCGTGATCGCCTTCGGGCTCGCACCGGTCTGGCCGCTCGGCCTGTTGGCGCTGCTGTTCGTAGGGGCCGGGTTCCTCACGGTCATCGCCAGCACGAACACGTCGATCCAGATGATCGTGGCCGACGAGATGCGGGGTCGGGTCATGTCGGTCCGGGTCATGGGGTTCACCCTGTCGTTCCCGCTCGGCTCGCTCGCCCAGGGAGCGATGGCCGACGCGATCGGTCCCCAGATCACGGTCGTCGTCTTCGGTACGGTGCTGCTGGCGGCCGCTGCGTACCTGTGGCTCCGGCCCACACTGTTGGCCAGCCTCGACGCCGAAACCGACGCCCCGAGTCGCTGAAGCCCCCGATCTCGCCCCGGATCCCCCTGGACCCCCCGATTTCGAGAGTCTGGGCGACGAAACCGGCGCTCAGACTCTCGAAATCGGGCGGCGGCGATCGGCGCGAGGTTGGGCGGGGCGGCGATCGGCGCAGGGTTGGGCGCTGCGGGGGGGGAGGGGCCGGTCAGGGCTGGTGGCGTCGGACGAGGTCGAGGATGGCGGCGCCGTACTTGTCGACCTTGGCCGGACCGATCCCGGGGACCCGGAGCAAGGCGCGTTCGGTGGTCGGGGCGGCCGCGGCGATGGCGGCCGCCGTCTTGTTGTCGAACACCACATAGGCCGGTTTGCCGTCGCGCAGTTCGTTGCGGAGTTGGCCCAGCGCGGCGTAGAGCCGCTGCCCGGCCTCGTCGAGCTCGGCCACCGGGTCGGTTCGGTTCGACGCCGTCTTCGTCGTACCGGCCGACGGTGCCGACGGGCCCCGATGCAGGCGGACCGGGTCACGCTCGGTGGATGGTTCGGTGGTCAGCTCATCGACGAAGGGACTCGGGTGGGAGCCGGTGACGACGGTGGCGAAGCGGCTGGCCCGGGTCAAGGCGACGTGGAACAGGCGTCGCTCCTCCTCGACGTCCTCGGCCAGACGATGCGGGTACTGCTCGGCATCGGCCAGGTGCACGACCACGTACGGCCATTCCTGGCCCTTCACCCGATGCACGGTCGACAGCACCACGCCGTCACTCGAGCGCGGTACGGCCAACCGATCCCGTAGCCACGAGCCGAAGGTGGCGGGGTCGGCGTGCAGGGCGGCCAGGTGTTCCACGGCGGTCAGGTCGTCGCCCTGGGCGGCTCGGTTCATGCCCCGACGATGCACATCGAGCGTGCTGACGGCCCCGGCCAGGCCGATGTCGTCGATCAGCGTCCGGACGATCTCGGCGGTGGATGCCCCGGCCTTCGCCTGTTCCTGCAGTCGGGCGATGTCGGCCGCGAACTCGACGAGTCGATCGGTGTCCTTGTCGTTGTTGAGCCGTGCCGCCAGACGGTGCAGGTCGTCCAGGCTGCGCTGTTCGGCGATCCAGTCGCCGATCCTCGGATGGAACGAGCGCGACGGTCGGCGCAGGCCCTCTCGCAGGTCTTCGGTCCGGAAGGCTCGACCGGTTGCCAGTCGGATCCACGCAAGGGCCGTCCGGACGGCGGTCCGTTCGACGAACTCGAGTCCAACGCCGCCTGCGATCGGGACACCCATCCGGACCAGTTCGACCTGCACGGGGGCCAGCAGAGCATTGACCCGGGTCAACACGGCGACCTCACCCGGTGCAGCACCGGCCGCGAGCGCCGAGGTGACCGCCGCACCCGCCGCCGCCACCGGGTCGGCCGACCGGTCGACCGACCATCCGCCGGTGTCGGACGACGCGGCACGGATCGTCTTGGGTACCCGGCGCCGGTTGTGGCGCAGGAGTCGGTCAACGGCGTCGACGATGCCGGCTGGACAGCGGTAGTTGACCTCGAGCGGATGGGACCCCGCCCCGGGGAACAGCTCGGCGAAGTCGATCAGCCAGGCCGGATCGGCGCCGTTGTAGCCGTAGATGGTCTGGTCGTCGTCGCCGACACCGAACACGGCTCCGCCGGGCGAGGCCAGGAGTCGGATCAGCAACAGGTGCGCGGGTGTGAGGTCCTGGAACTCGTCGACCAGCATCACCCGGCACGCCCGTTGGGCGGCGCGACGGGCGACGGGGTCGGTGAGCAGGACCAGGAGCGCCCGGTAGATCTGGTCGTCGAAGTCGACGGCTCCGGCGCGTTCGAGGGCGGCCCGGTACCTCGGCCACATCTCGGCCAGACCGTTGACGTCACCGTCGTAGCGGGTCTCGGCCTCGACCGGGTCGACCAGGCCGAGCCGGATCAGGCTCAGCGCCTCGATCCACGGGGCGACCGGGTCGGCATTGCGGCGTCGGGGAAAGGACACCAGATCGCCGATGATCCGGCGGACACCCAGCTCGTCGATCGTGTTCCAACGTCGGGGCTGCGGGGCGAACGGCGGCGTTCCGTTGACGATGGCCAGACCGATGGCGTTGAGCGTGCGTACCTGGAGCTGTGGGAGATCGCCAGTGCGCTCGGTCATCTCCTCCTGCGCCCGCTTGTTGAAGGCGACGAGGCTGACGGCGCCCGGCGGCAGGTTCCACGCGGTGAGCAGATGACGGGCCCGTTCGGTCAACACCCGGGTCTTGCCCGAGCCGGCCGGCGCGATGATCCGCGCCGCACCACCGTCGTGGGTGACCGCCTCCAACTGATCCGGGGCCAGGTCGGCCACGGAGTCGTTGCGGTGGGGCACGGAGAAGGATCCGTGTTCGATCACCACGGCATGGAGCACGGGGACCTCGTCGATGGGCTCGGTGTGGCGGATGGGTCCACCATCGATCCAGGCGAGACCACCGTCGGGGAGTTCGACGTCGGCTCCGGCCCCGGCCGGCCGGGCGCCCGCGTGGATCGCGGCGTCGAGCCCGATCCAGGTCGGCTTGGCAGGATCTCGGAAATCGACGGTGTTCGAGCGCACGAGATGGATCAGCTCATCCTGCTCGAAGGTGAACCTCGGACCCAGCGTGTGGGGGGGATCCGCGGTGATCGACGCCGGTGCCCCTTCGAGGTCGAGGTCGCCCTGGACCTCGATGACGAGACGTTCCCGTTCCTGGTGGGCCGACCGAAGCCGGGCGATGGCTACAGCCGGTTCGGCCACGCACGTCGCCGAGATCACCAGGCGAGGGGCCTCCTGCCACGGAGCGGGTGCCGCCTGTCCGGGGGCGACCATGACGTGCCGGCCGAGTCGGTCGGGTCCGGGTCCCGCTGCAGCCAGACCCGACGGGATCGGGCGGAACGGTGCCGCCGCCGTCTGGGTCCTGGGTCGGCGGGTCGGGGTGCCGGCCGGCTGCCCGGGCGCGGCCTCCCCGGCCGGGAAGGCGCTCCGAGGCGGCTGTCCCTGCCCCGGCGGCTCTCCTTGCCCCGGCGGCTGTCCCTGCCCCGGCGGCTCCGGTGCCCTGGGCCGATCGCCGGGCTCGGACGTCTCCCAACACCGACGGACCTGCGCCGACGACTCGTGTTCCCCACCGCAGTACACGCACGCGATCGCCATGCGACGAACCTAACAACGCCCGCCCGGCTTGGGCGGCTGCCGCTCGCCGATTCGGTCGCCTCCGTGGTGGCGAGTAACGTCGACCGCCGTGACCAAAGAGCTCGCCGCATCGGTTCCCGTCCGCCCCGCTGCCACCGTGATGCTCGTGCGTGACGGCGAGTCGGGCCTCGAGGTCTTCATGCTGCAGCGGTCGCTGTCGGCGGCCTTCGCCCGGGGCCAGTACGTCTTCCCCGGTGGGAAGGTCGACGATGCCGACCATGGCGAGGATCTCGAAGCGATCAGCGACGGCCTCGACGATGCGACGGCCTCGGCTCTGATGGGGCTGCCCAGCGGCGGATTGGCGTGGCTCGTCGCCGCGATCCGCGAATGCTTCGAGGAGGCGGGTGTGCTGTTGGCCAGGAGGGCCGAC
The DNA here is from genome assembly GCA_963700755.1 of uncultured Acidimicrobiales bacterium. Lineage (GTDB taxonomy): Bacteria > Actinomycetota > Acidimicrobiia > Acidimicrobiales > SZUA-35 > JBBQUN01. The sequence continues at coordinate 186,296 of CAVOYW010000006.1, read as the reverse complement.
GACGACCACGTCATCCGTTTCGACACCCCCGAGCTCGTGGAGCGGTTCGGGGCGGCCCGCCACGCGATCCACGACACCAGCCGCTCGCTGGCCGAGCTCTGTGCGACCGAGGGGCTCCACCTGCTGGTCGATCGGATGCATCTGGTCGACCACTGGATCACCCCGCTGGGCGAGCGGCGCCGCTTCGACACCCGCTTCTTCGTGGCGGTGGCCCCCTCGGAGCAGGAACCCCTGCACGACGACGGCGAGACCATCGCCAGCCTGTGGGTCCGTCCCGTCGATGCGATCGCCATGTGGCAGGCCGGCGAGCTCCAGATGTTCCCGCCGACCGTGGCCTCGTTGCGGTTCCTCGAACCCTGTGCCACGGCGGCCGAGGCGATGGAGGCCGCCGCCTCGGTCGGAGTGCCGCCGCCGATCGTGCCCCGGGTGATCGTGGGCGACGACGGCGGGGTCGTTGGCGTGAAGATCCCGGGCGACGACGGCTACGAGGCCGTCGAACCGCCCGAGTACGTCCTCGAGATCGGCCGCTGACCTCCGACCGACCTATCGGTTGAAGCGGGCCGGGCGTTTCTCGGCAAAGGCCGCAACACCTTCGCGGGCGTCGGGGTGGTGATCGACCACGGCGGTCCTCACGGCGATGTCGTCGAGAGCCTGCTGGAACGACGACTCGGCGGCGAGGTACATCGAGCGCTTGAGCAGCCGCATCGCGACCTGGGGGCCGTTGGCCAATTCGGTGGCCAGTTCCATCGCCGCCGCAGCGAGACGGTCCGGGGTCACGACTTCGTTCACCAGTCCCATCGCCAAGGCCGTGTCGGCATCCACGATGCCGCGTCCGGAGCACGAAGTCGAGCGCCCGGGCCAGTCCGAGGTGCTGGACCAGCAGTGCGTGCCCGCCCTCGTCGGGGAGCAGGGCGAAGCGGAGCGTTGCCGAACCGAGCTTTGCCTGCGTCGAGGCGATCCGGAAATCGCAGCTGAGGGCCAGGGACAGACCGGTCTGGATGGCCGGTCCGTTGATGGCGGCGATCGTGAGCTTGTCGAGATCACGGATGGCCTTGTTGAGGGCCTGGGAGTACACCCGCAGCGCCGTGGTCGTCCCGATCGGCGAATCGTGCCCACCGGCGATCACCGGGACGGTGGCCGGCGCCTCGCCGTGATAGCCGCCCAGGTTGTCGCCGGCGCAGAAGGCTCGCCCCTCGCCGGTGAAGACCACCACCCGGACCGAGTCGTCCATCTGGACGCGGGCACAGAACTCGATCAGGTCTCGCTTGAGGCCCTGGGTCATCGCGTTGAGGGTGTCGGGGCGGTCGAAGGTGACCGTGACGATCCCGTGGTCACCTCGTTCGACCCGGTATCCCGTGCCGCCGCCGAGCCGAGGCGGATCGTCTGCCATCAGGCCTCGCCCCGGGGCGGTTCGTCGCCGATGATCGACACCCGCTCGCCGTAGCGGGAACACGGGTAGTAGTCCCACACTGCATGGTGCTGAGTGCGACGGTTGTCCCACAGCGTCAGCGTGTTGGGCTCCCATTCGACCCGGCAGTGGAGCCGGGGGGTGGTGGCGATGAAGTCGTAGAGCGCGTCGAGCAACGCCTTGCTCTCCCAGCGCTGCATCCCCACGATGTGCGACGTGAACCCGCTGTTGACGTAGAGCACCTTCTGGCCGGTGACCGGATGCACGGTGACGACCGGATGCTCGTTGCGCGGATAGCCGCCTTCGGGCGGCGTCGACTTGTAGCTGCCGACGTAGGGGATCGCGCCGTCGTGCACGGCAGTGAGGCCACCCAGGAAGTCCTGCATCGTCGGCGACAGCAGCTCGTAGGCCAGCGACATGTCGGCGTACAGCGTGTCGCCGCCACCGCACGCCGGTGTCTCGGTGATGTAGAGCGCCGAGCCCAGCGGTGGGATGGCGTCGCAGGTGACGTCGGAGTGCCAACCGTCTCCTGCGGTGTAGGGCGAGTCGGCGGTGGTCTTGACGATCAACAGCTCGGGGTCGTGGTCACGGGCGAAGTTCATCGGGTGAACGTGCAACTCGCCGAAGTACCGGCCAACCGCCTTGTGTGCGTCGCGGTCGAGGTGCTGGTCTCGGAAGACGAGCACACCCCAGTCGGCGAACGCCTGGTGCAGGTCCGCCTGCTGGGTGTCGTCGAGCGGTTGCGACAGGTCGAGCCCATCGACCTGGGCTCCCAGGTGGGGCGTCAAGGTGGTGATGTCGAACGACGGGTAGGTGGTTCGGCGATCGCCGACGGCGCCGGGGCGCCGGTTCTTCGGTGCAGCTTCGGTGATGGTCATGGTCCTCACGCTCTGTTCTCGGTGGTCGGTTGGGTGTCGGTGGTCGGGTAGTTGTCGGCCCGTTCGGTGCTCGGGTCGCCGGCGATGCGGGTGTGCCACATCCGGCGGGGTTCGGTCATGTCGAAGGGAACCGCACGATGCAAGAGGCGCCGGTTGTCCCAGACGATGACGTCGCCGACGGTCCAGTGGTGGAAATGCACCCTCGGCGGCCGGGCGGTGAGGTCGACGAGTTCGTCGAGCAGCCGCTCGGATTCGGCGGGATCGAGGGCCTGGTCGCCCGGACCGATCACCGCATGGGCGTGACGCCCGATACAGAGATTGGGTCGTCCCGTGTCGGGGTGGACCTTGACCAGGGGTCGACGGGGCGGCTCACCGCCGTGGTAGCCGTAGAGGTCGTAGCCGCCCCGGTCGTTCTGCTTCGGCAGATAGCCGGCTCGGCCCTGGCTGTATTCCAGCGAGTGTTGGGCGCTGAGCCCGGCGAGGCGTTGTCGGGTGGCCTCGTCGAGCGACTCGTAGGCGGCCCGGGTGTCGGCGAACCCGGTTGACGAGCCCGAAGGCGGCACGATCTCGGCGCTGAAAACCGCCCCTTTGCCTGCACGGGCATGTAGGTGCTGTCGTGGTGCCAGCCCTCGTTGCCCCGGAGCGACTTGACGATCTCGTCGTCGGGGGCCGAGTGGATGGTGCCGGCCCGGTCGAGGTTGGCGATCGGGGCGGCCGGGAACTCGAGGTCGCCGAAGCGGGAGGCGAAGGCGTTCTGATCGTCGCGTTCGAGGAACTGACCGGGGAAGACCAGCAGGGCGAACTCGAGCCAGGCCTCGTGGAGCTCGTCCCAGGTGCGCCGGTCGATCGAGCGGAGGTCCACGCCATGGACTGTCGCCCCGAAGCAGGCGTCGACCGGGTCGATGCGCAGGGTGGCCCTCATGGGAGTGTGGTCCTCATGGCATGGTCCTCATGGCATGGTCCTCATGGCATGGTCCTCTCGTGTCACGTCCGCTCGTGGCCCGTCCTCTCGTGGGGCACGTCCTCTCGTGTGACGGTCCTCTCGAGCGACGGTCCACGCTCGCGTGACGGTCTTCTCGTGGCCTTCTCGGTCCCTGGTGCCGACGCTACTCGGCGGCCGCGACCGAACAAAATTGCCGTGCCTCGCCGAACGGGGTCGATGCGGGTGGGCGAGCACCGGCGGCCTCGTAGAGCTCGGGACCCAACCACTCGGCCACCATGTCGGTGGACTCGTAGCTGAGATGGACACCGTCGGGTCGGATGTCGGGGTCGAGAACGCCACCCGGGCAGGTCGAGAGGAAGCCGACCAGATCGAGCACGATCGCTCCGTGCCGGGCGGCCGACTCGGCGATCAGCGCATTGAGGCCCGCCGATCGCTCGGGTTCGGCGCTCGCGTAGTCCGGACGCGCCGCATCGAGTCGTCCGACATCGACGGGCGGGGCCGTCAACCAGACGACCGGGGCATCGGCGGCGGCCAACCGTTCGTTGGCGGCGTCGAGCTCGCCGGCCAGATAGTCGTCGTAGATCGGATCGCCCGGCATGCGCCAGGTGTCGTCGCCCGGCAACCGCCGGTCCGAGAAATCCCAGGGCCCACTGGCGATCACGATCACGTCGGGGTCGAAGGCCAGCAGGTCCTGCACGAAGCCGGGCGCCCACAGAGGGCAGTCGTCGAAGATGGGTCGGGTCACCGAGTGATACCGGACCTCCCCGCCACGACCGATGCCGCAGCCGATCGCCGCGGCGCTGGCGACCTCGAAGCCCGTGCCCTCCTGCCAGTCGGTCAGTCCCAGGGCGATCACCACGGCCTGCGAGTCGCCGGCGACCATGAGCCGCAGCGGTGCCGTCGGCGTGATCGCCCGGTCGGGCGCGATCGAGTCGGGGGTCCGATCGACCGGCGCCGACCCGAGGCCGACATCGGCCCCGGGTCGGGGTCCGACGTCGGCCGGTGTCGGCAGGGCCTCGACCGCGGCTCCGAAGTCGGGCACGGAGGTCGCGAGGTCGGTGCCGTTCGTCCGCCCGCCGAGAATCGCCAATCCGATGATCAACAGGACCGATGCCAGCGCGGCTGCCGGCACGGTGTTGGGAGGCACGGTGATCGGTGTAACGGTGTAACGCCGCCGGCCGGGCGCGTCGGGGCGGGTGCGGTGGCGTCGCCGAACCGGGCGCTCGACGACGACGCGCAGCGCGATCGCCGCGGCCAGGGTGGCGGCGATTCTCAGGCCGAACGTCTCGTTGTCGGACCAGCCCAAACGGTTCGGGGTCAGGGCCAGGAACAGGGGCCAGTGCACGAGGTACACACCGTAGGAAATGTTCCCGAGCCACCGCAGTGGCGACCAGGCGAGGAACCCGGCGACCGGGCCGGTCCGGGTTGCGGCCGCTGCGATCACGATGCTCGACGCCAGGGCGATGACGGCCAGATGGAGGTGATCGATCCGCAGTTGGTCCAGTCCGAGCCGGGCGAAGGCCACGACCAGCAGGACCGCCGCCCCGACCGAGCACGCGGTCAGGAGCCGACGCGCCGTCGCCGATCGGAGGATGGTCGACAATCGGGACGGGTCATCGCCGGTGGGGGACAGCAGGGCGGCGAGGAGCGCCCCGGCGCAGAACTCGACCGCTCGGACGTCGGTGCCGTAGTAGAGCCGGGCCGACGACATCGGCACCAGGACCGTCACCGCGGCCAGCCCCATGATGACGGCGAAGAGCCCGACCGATCGGGCGTGCCGGCTCCGCCGGCGACCCAGGACCACCACGATCACGGGGAACACGAGGTAGAGCTGTACCTCGACCGCCAGGCTCCAGAGATGGAGGACGGGGCTGGGTGACCGGAACAGCGCCCCGTAGTCGCTTTCGGTGGCGACGAAGCGCCAGTTCGCGATCTGGCCCAGGCCGGCCAGGACGTCACCGGTGAAGGCCGGCTTGGTGACGGGTAGCGCCCCACCGACGGTCGCAACGACGATCCCGACCAGCACGGCCAGTTGTGCCGGCGCCAGACGGCGGACGCGTCGGGCCCAGAACCGGCCGAGTCGGCTCCGAACCGGACCCTGGGTCGATCGGTCGAGCGAGTCGAACAGGATCGACGCCATCAGGAAGCCCGAGAGGGTGAAGAACACCGAGACGCCGAGATACCCGCCCTTCGCCCAGTCGTAGCCACCGTGGAAGGCGAGGACGGCCATGACGGCGACACCACGGAGTCCGTCGAGTCCGGGGATCCAGGCGGTTGCGTGTTCGGTGGCGACCGGGTCGACGGAAACGGGCGCGGAATCGACCGGTTGTCGATCGTCTCCGGACGAGGGGCGGGTCGGGGCTAGTAGGGCCACGTCGTGCCGTCGGATCCCAACAACCGGGCCACCGGCTTGACCTTGCCGGCGATCGCCGCCTTCACGACCACGTTGCGGGCGAACCAGCCGAGCGGAACGAGCTGGCGGCCGATGTTGGCCAGTCGGTCCGATGTCGTCATCGGTCGGCGTTGCCAGGCCCCCATGGATCGGGTCCGTCCGAGGTACATCCAGTCGTCCGACGTCACCATCGTACGGAGCAGGGCCAGGGTGACGCCGATGGAGCTGTAGCAGTCGTGAACCAGCATCACGCCGCCCGGCGCGACCCGCTCCCCCCAGGTTCGGAGGTCGTCGAGCGCCGGACCGTAACCGTGCGCCCCATCGACATACAGCAGGTCGACGGGACCGTCGACCTGATCGTGGGCCTGGTGGGAGAATTCGCGGACGTGGCGAACCCGGTCGGCGACACCGGCGGCCCGCAGGTTGGCCCAGAAGGCGTCGTTGTCCTGCTGGCCTTCGTCGACCGTGCCCTGCCACTGCTGGGGGCCTCGGTCGTTGCCGGCATGGGGATCGATGGCGACGATCGACGCGTCGGCCGGGGCGGCGGCGGCGAGGATCGTCATCGACCGGCCCCGGTAGCTCCCGATCTCGACGATCTGCGGCACCCGACCGCCGGTCGGCCGTCGCTCCCCGAGCGCCGTGGCGCTCGACCACAGCAGCGCGGCCTGGCCATCGGTCATCCACCCCTCGATGTCTTCTGCGTTGCGCCAGGCGGCGGCGAAAGCCGGGTCGTCGAGCGCCGTGGTCACGAGCGCCTGAACCTGATCACGCAGTTCCATGTGAGCACCTCTCGGAGGCCGGGGATGGCGACGATGAATCGGAGCTGGGGCCAGTACCGGGGCTCGACCCGTTCGATCGAGAGGCCGGTTCGCGAGCGGACGAGTTCGAGCGTGGGGCCGATGTGCACGGCAAAGAGGCCTTCGCCGTAGCGGTTCTTGCGGGGCGGTCCATGCCGCTTCTCGTAGAGCGCCGGGCCGCGGGATGGACCGAGGAATTGATACGGCGTCATGTCGTGGCCGCCCCATGGCGAGTACCAGTTCGTCCAGCTCAGGTAACCCCAGCCCCCCGGTTTGAGGACTCGTTCGAGTTCGGCGATGACCCCTTCGGTGTCGGAGGCGTGCTCGAGGAGGTTCGAGCAGAACACCCCGTCGAAGGTCGCGGTCGGGAAGGGGAGCGCGGCGGCGTCACCCTGGAGCACGCCGACCGCCGGCTCCCGCCGGTCGACCAGCGCCTCGCGGTCGCCGTCGAGTCCGGACACGATCGCCCCGGCCCGGCGCAGCTCGTCCACGTACCACCCCGGACCGCAGCCGGCGTCGAGCAGACGGGCACCGGCCAACCCGTACCGTCGATCGAGATCGGCGACGGCCTCGGCGGCAAGGGCGCGATAGAACGGCTCCGGTTCGGATTTCTCGTTTCGGAAGAGGTTCCACAGGCGGCGGACACGCCTCAGACCTCGTCCGTTGGGAGAGACGTCCATGCTCGGGATCCACCGGGTGTTCGAGGGGCGAGCGGATCTTACGCCGTCGAGCCCCGGTTCCCCGCTCGATGAGCGACGAGGCGAGACATTTCCGTCACGGCGAGCGTCCGATTGCGGCCCTCGGGCTGGCTACACTTCGCTCGTCCCGTACCCCGGGGACCGGTGCGGGGTCACGTCCTATCGAATGAGCTGGCGATGGCTTCCGAGCGACCCGATTCGCGCGATCTCCACGGTTGGGCGCAGGCTGCCGCGTCGATCGGGCATCGAGCACGTCACGGTGCTCGCGTACCGTGACCTCGACGACGAGGCTGCCGGCGGCTCCGAGACCCACGCCCACGAGGTGATGGCTCGCTGGTCGGATGCCGGTCTCGTGGTCGACGCACGAACCGTGGCCGCGCCCGGCCTTCCGCCCCGGGCCGAACGAGCCGGTTATCACGTCGAACGTCGTGGGGGTCGACTGTCAGGCGTCCCAGCGATCGCGATGCTCGGCGCGGCGCGACGCCTCCCGCCGACCGACGCCGTGGTCGAGATCTGGAACGGGTTGCCGTTCTGTGCCCCGCTGTGGTGGCGAGGTCCGCGCCTCATCGTGCTCCATCATCTGCACGACAAGCTCTGGGATTCGTTCTTCCCCAGCCCGATCAGCCATGTCGGTTCGATGCTCGAGCGGCGGGTGGCGCCCCACTTCTACCGGACTTCGCCGATCGCCACCCTGGCCGCATCGGGTCGCGACGATCTGATCGCCCGGACACCGCTGCGGGCCGATCAGGTGCACGTGGTCCAACCGGGCGTCGCCGACACCTTCCGGCCGGCCGACGGACCGGGTGCCCGCTCGGCAACACCGCTCGTGGTCGCCGTCGGGCGACTCACCTCGGCCAAGCGCTTCGACGTGTTGATCCGGGCGGTGAGCGGCCTCGTCACCGAGATCCCCGACCTCGATCTCGTGATCATCGGTGAGGGCCCCGAACGGGCCGAACTCGAAGCACTGATTGCTCGACTCGACCTGGCCGATCACGTCCATCTCACCGGTCGGATCGAAGCCGACGAGCTGCTCGGCTGGTACCGCTCGGCGTGGTGTGTCGCCTCGGCGTCGATCTCGGAGGGATGGGGCATGACCCTCACCGAGGCCGCGGCGTGCGGGACCCCGGCCATCGCCACCAACATCGTCGGCCACCGCGATGCGCTGGCCGTCGGGGCCGGGCTCCTCGTCGACTCCGATCTCGAGTTCGAAGCCGGGTTGCGCAAGCTCCTGACGAACCGTGCCTATCGCCACATGCTGCAACGTGACGCCACGCCGCGCCGGCGACCTCACGTGGACCGCAACGGCTGCGCAGCTGCTGTCGTTGCTCGTCGACGACGCCTCTCAGCGCCGCTGAATGCACGCCGCGTCCCGTCGCGCCCGCTGGATTGCGCACGTCGTCGTTGCGATCGTCGTGTACCCGCCGCTCCTGGCGACCCGTCAGGGCGAGGTCGTTGCCGACACCAAGCAGTACCTCACGCTCGACCCGATCGGGATGCTCGGCGCCTCGACGTCGTTGTGGGATCCGGATTGGGCACTCGGCACGGTCACCCACCAGTCGATCGGCTACCTGTGGCCGATGGGCCCCTGGTTCGCAGCCTTCGATGTCGTTGGACTCCCCATGTGGGTGGCCCAGCGCATGTGGCTCGGCACGATCCTGTTCGTTGCGGCAACCGGCCTGATCCGGTTGGGGCGGGTGTTCGGCTGGTCGCTTCCGGCGTCGCTGGTGGGGGCGGCGTTCTACTCCCTTGCGCCCTACGCCCTGGCCTATGCGACCCGGATGTCCGCCCTCCTCATGCCCTGGGCCGCGCTCCCGTGGATGCTGTCGTTCGCCGTCCTGGCCGTGCGCCGGGCCGATGGGCCGTGGCGCGAACGGTGGGTCGATCCGGCCCGTATCGCGCTGGTCGCCACCACGGTGGGCGCCGTCAACGCCTCGTCGCTGATCTACGTGGGACTGGCCGTGATCGCCTGGTTCCCCTACGCCGTGTGGTCGCAGCGCCTCCTGACACCCTGGTCGGCGATCAAGACCATGTGGCGCATCGGCGCGGCCCTGATCGCCCTGTCGTTGTGGTGGGGCGTGGCGCTCGTCGTGCAGGGGGCCTGGGGACCCGACGTGCTCCGTTTCAGCGAGACACTCGAGGTCGTTGCGTCGGGATCGCCGTCGACCGAGGCCTGGCGGGGTCTCGGTTACTGGATCTTCTACGGCGGTGACCGGACCGGTCTGTGGGTCACGGCCGCCGAGTCGTACACCCAGAGTCCGGCGCTGCTGGCGCTGACGTTCGTCATCGCCGGGGTCGGTCTGGCGGCTCTGCTGTTCGTCCGCTGGCAGCACCGGGTCTTCACCCTTGGTCTCGCCATCGCCGGCCTGGCGCTGACCATCGGCCTCTATCCCTACGACGACCCGAGCCCGCTGGGTTCGCTCGTCATCTCGTCGGCCGCCGAGTCGGCGGCGGCGCTCGCCATGCGGAGTTCACCCCGAGCCCTCCCGCTCTTCCTGCTCGGGGTGGCGGCGACGCTGGCCGCAGGAGTCGACGCCGTTCGATTGGTCAGGCCGCGGCTCGCGCCGCTGGTCGTCGTGGGGTTGCTGCTCCTCGCCGGCCTGGGCATCCCGCCACTGTGGACCGGGGCGTACGTCGGATCCGAACTGGCCCGCCCCGAGGCGCTCCCCGAACCGTGGCTCGAGGCCGCCGCCCACCTCGACGAGGGCGATCCCAACGGTCGGGCCCTCATCGTTCCCGGTGCCGACTTCTCGGCCCATCGGTGGGGCAACACCATCGACCACGTCCTGCCCGGTCTGACCGATCGTCCGGTGGCGGTTCGCGAACTCATTCCGTACGGGTCGTCGGCCTCGGCCGACCTGCTGATCGCTCTCGACCGTCGGGCGCAGGAGCGGTTGCTGGAGCCGGTTGAGGTCCTGCCGATCGTCCGGTTGCTGGGGGCAGGCGACGTCATCGTGCAGTCCGACCTCGAATTCGAGCGCTACCGGACACCGCGACCCGACGACTTCTGGGCCCTGATGACCGATCCCGCAACCGGGTTCGACGAGCCGGTCGCCTTCGGTCCCCCGGCCCCGATCCCGGAGAACCCGGCCTTCCCGATGATCGACGAGATCCGACTGGGGCTGCCGGTCGATCTCGTCGATCCGCCACCGGTGGCCGATTTCGCCGTTCCCGACGCGCTCGGGATCTTCCGGGCCCGACCGGTCGGGTCGCCGACCGTCGTGGTCGGCGATGGCGAGAGCCTGCTCGAGGTGGCGGGGGCCGGTCTGCTCGATCCCGATCGGCTGGTGCTCTACGAGGCCTCGCTCGACGAGGCCGACTTCGCCGCTGCCGCGGCGGCCGGTGCCACGTTCGTGCTGACCGACGGCAACCGTGTCCGGGCTCGCCGGTGGAAGACCGTCCGGGACAATCTGGGCCTCACCGAGTCACCCCAGGGCGACGGGCTCGATCCCGACCCCACCGATGCCCGGCTCGATCTCTTCCCCGAGGCCCCTCCCGAGGCCTTCACGGTGACCCGCCAGGACGGCGTCATCGCCCGCGCCTCGAGCTACGGCAACGCCATCAGCTTCCACACCGAGGATCGGGCCGCCCACGCTGTCGACGGTGATCCGACCACGGCGTCGGCGCGCCGGTGCCTTCGAACCGCCCCGAGGTGAGTGGCTCGAGCTGACCTGGCCCGACGCCGAACGGGCATCGACCCTGCGGCTCGCCCAGCCGATCACGCTCGATGCCGATCGTTGGGTGACCTCGGTGGCCGTCTCGATCAACGGTGCCGCGCCGGCCACGGTCGAACTCGACGAACGGTCGCGCTCGGTCGTTGGTCAGCCTGTCGATCTCGACGATCTCGGCTTCCAACCGGACGGTCCCGACGGAGGGGTGTCGTCGGTCCGCCTCGAGATCCTCGACGCGTCCGAGGGTGCCAGCGCCGTCGGCTTCGGCGAGGTGTGGCTCGACGGATCGTCGACGCGGGGCGAGGAGTGGATCATCGCCCCGACCTCGTTCGCCGACCGCAACGTCCCCATCACCGACGCCAATGCCGTCCAGGTGGTGCTGGCCCGAGAGCGTGTCGATCCCTCGTCGTCCGTGCGCGACGATCCCGAGACGCTCCTGCGACGCGAGATCGAGCTCCCGATCGGCCGCACGTTCGAACTCGGGGGAACGGTCCGTGCCACCGCCGAGGCCGACTCGGCCGTGGTCGAGTCGGCGCTGCGGGTGCTGGGGGGACAGGACCCGGGCACGACCCCCCGGGCCACTGCGCTCCACCAGATGCCGGGAACCGTCGACGGTCGGGCCGGAACGGTGATCGACGGCGACCCGACCACGATGTGGCGTTCCCCGTTCGGCCCCTCGATCGGTTCGACCATCGACGTTGCCCTCGGTCGTCCAGCGGCGTTCGACGAGTTGACCCTCGTCGTCGCCGCCGACGGCCGTCACTCGGTTCCGACCGTGATCACGCTCACGACCGATCGCGGGGAGCAGCGGCAACTCGTGCTCGATCCGGTCGAATCGGATCGTCCCGGTGCCACGGCCACGGTGACCGTGCCCATCGAGCCGCTGGTGGCGACGTCGATGACCTTCACGGTGGCCGAGGTCCGCGAGCGGTTCGGCATCGACTGGTATTCGGCGCGCCCGATCGTGCAACCGATCGGGATCGCCGAGATCGAGATCGCGGGTGTCGAGCCGGTTCCTCTGGCCGCTCGCACCGACGAACGCTGCCGAGACGACCTGGTCGTGATCGACGGGGAACCGGTACCGGTGTCGATCATCGGTGCCGTCGGGTCGTCGCCCATGCGACTCCAGGGCTGTGAGCCGATCCGGCTCCGGGCCGGAACCCATCGCATCGAGACCGCCGATCGGGCCATCGGTCTCGCCGTCGACCGACTCACCCTGGTTTCGCCTGGTCGGGTCGTGTCGGGGCCTTCTGGACCCTCGGCCGAGACGCCCCTGGTGCGAGTGGTCGGGCGCGGCCGATCGACCAACCATGTCGAGATCGCCGGCGCCACCGAACCGTTCTGGCTCGTTCTCGGCGAGAGCTTCAGCGAGGGTTGGGAGGCCACGATCGATGATGGACCGGCGTTGGGCCCCGCCCACCTGGTCGACGGTTTCGCCAACGGTTGGCGGATCGACCCGGAACGGCTCGGGGTCGGTGAGTCGTTCTCGGTCCGGCTCCACTGGGCCCCGAACGACACCGTCCGGTGGGCACTCTGGGCCAGCGCCCTGGCCGCGCTCGTGTGCCTCTACCTGGCGTTCGGCCGGCGGATTCCGATCGGTGACGACCGATCGGATCGGGCCGATCCACGATGGGTCGTCGGGGAGGGCATGCTCGCACCGACGCCGCTCGTCGTCGCCACGATCGTCACCGCCGCCCTGTTCGCCGGCCTGGCGACGCGCTGGTGGCTCGGCGTCGTCATGGCCGGCCTGCTCGTCGGGGTGACCCGCCGGGAACGGGCCCGCACGGCGATCGCCGGAACGGCCCTGGCCGCGCTCGGACTGGCCTCGGCCTACGTGGTCCTGCAGCAGATCCGCTACGGGGCGCCCCACGACGGCGCCTGGCCCTCGTTGTGGGGACGTGCCCACCTGCTCGGCTGGCTGGCGCTCGTCGCCCTGGGGGCCGAGTGGTGTCTGGCGCTGTTCGACGCCCCCCATGGTGAGGATCCCGAACCCGAGCGACTCGAGGGCCGTGCCGGATTCGAGGGCGGTGCCGGATTCGAGGGCGGTGCCGGATTCGAGGGCGGTGCCGATGGCTGACGGCGGCGGCTTCGCCCGTCTTGCCACCTGGCTGCCGAAGGGAACCTCCCAGGTTGCGGCCGGAATCATGGTCAACGGACTGGCGACCTACCTGTTCCTGCTGATCCCGGCCCGCAGCGGTCGGCTCGATCCGTCGACCTATGCGGTGTTCAGCGCGCTGTGGTTCGCCGCCTATCTGATCGGGCCGGGGCTGTACGTGCCGCTCGAGCAGGAACTCTCTCGACTCACGGCCCGCGCCCGGGCCGCCGGACGACCCGGTGACCGGGCGGCCCTGGCCGCGCTGAAGGTCGTTGCCGTCTCGTCGGGTGTCGTTGCCATCGGGCTGGTCCTCGGTCGCCGTGCGGTCGGGGGATGGTTCTTCGACGACCGGGCGATCGTGGCGCTGATCCTGGCCGCGTCGATCGTGTCGAGCGGGATGGTCCAGTGGACCAAGGGCTGGCTCGGGGGGTCGCACCAGTTCGGACGCTACGCCGTGCTCGTCGGGGCCGAGGGGGTCGTGCGGGCCGTCGCCGTCGCCGTCCTGGCCCTCTCCGGTGTCACGTCGCCGGCGGCCTATGCGGTGCCCGTGGTGGCCTCGCCGCTCCTCGCCTCGTTCCTCGTCCTGGCCGGTTCGAGGCCCGAACTGACCGTCGGTCGGCCCCAACCGGCCCGACCGGTGGCGACGGCCATCGCCACCCTGTCGGTGGCCCAGCTCGGGGCCCAGCTCCTGATGAACGGCGTCCCCCTGTCGTTGGCGCTGTTCGCCGGTCCTGATCAGACCGAGGTCGTCGGCCGACTCGGCGCGGCGCTGGTGCTGGCCCGGGTGCCGCTCTTCCTGTTCCAGGCGGTCCAGGCGGTGCTCCTGCCGGGGCTCGCCACCATGGTCGAACACGGGGACCTGGCCGGATTCGGCCGCCGTGTCCGGGTGGTCACGATCGGGTTGGCGGGTCTCGGTGCGTTGGCCGTCGTCGGGGGTGCCGGTCTGGGACCGCTCGCCACCCGGATCCTGTTCGGGGCGGCCTTCGAGGCCACCTCGGTCGAGTTCGGGGCCCTGTCGTTGTCGGCGATCATCATCGTGTTGGCGCTGGTGGCCGGTCAGGCCTTGATCGCCCTCGATGCCGACCGCCTCGTTGCGTTCGGCTGGTCGATGGGGGCGCTGGCCTTCGTGGTCGTCGGTGTGATCGGGGACGACCTCGAACGTCGCTCGCTGACCGCCGGCATCGTCGGCCCCCTGGTGGCCGTCGCCGTGCTCGGATTCGGCTATTTCGAGAGGCTGAGCGACCGATCCGTCGCTCAGGCTCTCGAAATCGGGGTGGATACGGCCTGACCGGCTCACACGTCAGTTGGCGAGTGCGGCCTCGAGCACCCGGTCGGCGACGGCGTCCCAGGTGAAGGTGGACAGGATGCGGTCGGCGTCGGCCTCGGCCGCCCGGGTCGACGGCCCGGGATCGTCGAGCACCGAGCGCAGGTGGTGGGCCCAACTGTCGATCGAGCCGAAGTCCGGCGTGACCAGTCCCGGTCCGGCGAACTCGGGCACGCCGCCGACGGCGTGGGCCAGCGTCGGGCGACCGAGTGCGAGCGCCTCGAGGGCGGGCAGTCCCCAACCCTCGAACGACGACGGCAGCACCACGGCTCGGGCCTTGGCCATCAGGTCCAGGACCGCACCGTGGTCGTCGACGTGACCGAGGTCGACGACCCGGTCGGGTCGGAGTCCGGCCCGCGTGGCCATCTCGGTCAGGTGCCGGTCACCGCGGTACCGGAATCCGGTGAGCACCAGGGACGTGTCACGGTCGTTGAGATCGGCGGCGACCAGGGCCTCGAAGAGGAGCAGGTGTTGCTTGTGGCGATGATCGGTCGAGGGGCAGATCAGGTAGTCGGCGGGAACGTCGAGACCGGACGGGCGGCGGTCGCTCAGGTCGACGCCCTCGCCGGTGACGACGATCCGCGACGGATCCACACCGTGCACCGAAGCGACCTGATCGGCGACGAACCGACTCGGAACGAGCAGTCGATGGGCCCGTGACACGGCGCGCCCGAGCGCAGCCGTTCTGCGTCGGGTGTCGAGGCCCCCGAGAGGGTTGTGCTCGGTGGTGTGGATGAGATCGTGGATCGTGATGAGCTGCTTGGGGCCCCGTCGACCGAGCGAGACCGCCGTGTTGCCCGGCGACCAGATGGCATCGACCGATCGGAGGTCGTCGACCAAGCGGCTGCCGATGGTCTCGACCCAGAGTCGGGCGATCTGATGACCGGCCGGTGCGACGAGACCGTGGCCCGGCACGGCGAGGGTCGTCGCCGGGACCTGGTCGAGACCGGGTGGGGTGGTCCGGTTGCCGAACAGGACGAGTTCGACATCGGGTCGGCGACCGAGCGAACGAAGAATGGCCAGCGTGTAGACGTAGGACCCGCCGACGGCCGGCCGCAGGTAGCTCAGGTTGACGGCGAGTCGCAAGCCTCCGATGCTAGCGATCGCGCTCACGGCACGTAGCGGCCACTCCAGGCCAGCACCGTCAACAGCCCGAGACCGGTCGCCGAACCGGTCAGGATCAGGGCCGCCGATCGACTCCGACCGATGACCAGGCCGAGGGCGATGAAGACGGGGAAGGCGTTGGCAACGTAGCGTTCCAACGAGTTCCAGTTGTCGGCGGTGAGGGCCACGACGACGACCAGGGCGGTCATCAGGGCCTCGGGGGATCCGACCTCACGGGCCACCAGGATCACGAGGACGATCGCAAGGACGGCAAACGGGAAATGGAGGCCATCACCCCATCGTTCGTCACCGAGGAGGTCGCCGGCCCCCCGCCACAGACGACTGAAGGGATCGACGACCTCGCCTCGTAGTGGTTGCTGGATGTCGATCGGGGCCAACCAGTCCGCACCGACCCACCGTGCGGTGGCGAGATGGGTGGCGAACCCGACGAACGGCGCGGCGAGCGCGGCCACGACCTCGACCGGGCGGCCGCGGCGCTCCGGTCGAGCGCCGAAGCCCGAGCGCCGATCCGTCCAGACGAGGGCCGCGAGGAACACCGCAAGTGCCATCCCGGTCGGACGCGACGCTCCGGCCACGAGGCCGAAGGCCGCCGCCGTCCACCAGCGGCTCTGACGGGCGGCCAGCGCAGCCAGGGTCGTGGAGGCGAGCAGGAGCGCCTCGGCGTAGGCGAAGACCAGGACGAAACCGGCAGGCCACAGGGCGAGCGCCATGGCGGTCACCAGTTCGGTGCGCCGTCCGTCGTGGCGGTGCACCAGTCCGGCCTCGGTCCGGAGACGGCGGACGTAGGCGATGAGGGCAGCCGCAGCCACGAGGGCGGACAGGTTGGCGACCACCACCAGGCCCCAGGTGGCCCGGTCGCCGGCCGGGAACCCCGCGACCCGGCCGAGCAGGGGATAGAGCGGGGCGAAACGCAGTTCTTCACCGTCGGGGCGGTAGCCGTTCTCGGCGATCCTGGCATACCACCCTCCGTCCCAGGCCAGGAGGCCCTCGGCGAGACGGCTGCGTTCGTCGAGTCGTCCGTCGGCGTCGAGCCGGCGGGTGATCACGTAGGCGACGGCGACCACCAGGCGGGCGGCCAGCCACCCCAACAACGCCGGGAACCACGCGTCGCGAGGGATCAACCGCTGTCCGCCGGCGGCGCGCCGATCCCGAACCGGGCGTCATCGTGGGCACCGTCACGACGGTCGGCCGGTCACGGCGCCGGTTCGAACGACGTGAGCCACATGGGTTCGAACACGTCGGGGTCGGACACGACCAGATCCTGGCCGGGGGCGAAACGCTCGGCCAGGATGGCCCGGAGCGCCGAGCACCGGGAGCCGATCGTTCGATACCCGTCCTGCCACACCAACCGGATCGGCGCTCCGGCGGCCCGTTCGATCAGTCGATCCGCCACCTGCGCCGGGTCGGCGTCGAGCTGACGAGCGGAATAGTCGACCCAGTCGACTCGTGCCGCGTCATCGAGGCGCGGATAGGAAAGGGCCACCGGCCCGTCGGAGGGTGACGGCTGCTCGTCGGCCATCAGTGCCGCAACGGTTGCCGGTCCGAGCTGGTCGGGACAGACGACGACGAGGTCGCGATCGCTCCCGGCGGCGGTGCCATCCGCTCGTGCGGCGACGATGGCCTCGGCCACCTGCGGGCCCTGGCTGCGCGGATCGTCGACGGCGTGCCAACTGCCCACCGAGCCCAGCCCGATGACCGCGAGGAGCACCGCGGGACCGGCGACGGGGCCGAGCTGGAGGATGCCGCGGGCAACGAGCACCAGGACGAACCCGGCGACGATCGCCAGGTACCGACTGGCGAATGCCGTGTCGGTGATGGTCAGCGCAACGACGGCCAGCACCACCGGACCGGTACACAACCAGGCGAGGGGCCGGGTCTCGGGTCGGCCGCGGAGGTCGATCTCGAAGCGATGGGCACCGGTGCGGAGACCGGCCGCGCCGATCAGCGCCAGGATCACGAGGAGTGTCATCAAGGCCAGCGCCGCGCCGTTGTCGCGCCCACCGGCCAGGTCGGCTGCCCCGGTCACCAGGATCGACGCCGGATTGGGCGCCTCGGACCAGGGTGTGCCGGTGTTGGTCAACTGGAAGAGGAAGGCGGGAAGCCACGGAACGAACGCCAGTCCGCCGATGGCGTGGGCGAACACCAGGCGCCGACCGGCCGAGCCCGGCCCGAGGTCGCGGCGTGCGGCCAGTCCCAGCAACCAGGCGCCGAACAGGAAGAACGACCAGTAGTGGGTGAGTGCCAACGCCGCCACCGCGACCGCCACCAGGGCCAGGTCGCCGGTGGCCGGGGGGTCGTTGCGTCGGGCTCGATCGAGCGCGAGCCACCACAGGGCGGCCAGCAGCGTGACCAGGGAGTACATCCGGACCTCGGTGGAATATCGGACGAGGAACGGTGAGACCGACGCCACCGCCACCGACACCGCGGCCAGTGGTCGGCCCCCGAGGCGATGACCGATTGCACCGAGCGACACGACGGCCAGGGCGCCGAGGACGGCCGACAGCGCTCGCAAGGCCCCGAGGCCCGTCCCGAACCAGGCCATCCACAGGTGGAGCAATCCGTAGTACAGCGGTGGGTGACCATCGGCCCGGAGGCCGTCGTAGAGGTCGTGCCACGAGCCGCCGACGCCGTCGGGTCGTTGGGCGATGGCGACGGTCTGGGCCTCGTCGAGCCACAGGCCGACCCGGTCGAGTTGGAGGCGCAGGAACAGGCCGACCACCAGCGCGACCAGGGCGACGATCGCGTAGGTCGTGGTCGAGTCTGCCGCGGCGGGATCGGGTTGCGGTCGGACAACCGGGGTCGGAGGCGGCTCGGCTGAATGCGACTCGCCCGGTTCCGCCGACATTGCGGCCGAGGGTATCCCGACGGCGCCAGGTGACGCCACGCTTCCGGTGACGGGAATCCGAGTCGCCGGCGGTAGTCTCCCGAGACCAAACCTTCGCGGATTCCGGTGGGGCATGCACGCTGTCAATCGTTCGTTCGACGGGTCGGTGGTCGTCATCGGCGCCGGGCCCGCGGGTCTCACCGCGGCGATGGAGCTCACCGAGCGCGGTGTTCCGCCGGTGATCCTCGAAGCCGACGAGGTCGTCGGTGGCATCAGCCGCACCGTGGAGCGTGATGGGTGGCGATTCGACATCGGCGGTCACCGGTTCTTCACCAAGGTCGCCGAGGTCGAGAAGCGGTGGAAGAACACGCTCGACGACGACGACTTCCTGCAGCGACCCCGGCTCAGCCGCATCTACTACAACGGCAAGTTCTTCGATTACCCGCTGAAGGCGATGAACGCCCTGGTCAACCTGGGTCCGGTCGAGGCAGTCCGGTCGGTCGGGAGCTATGTCGGGGCCAAGATCCGGCCGCCCGCCGACCAAACCAGCTTCGAGGGCTGGGTCAGCGCCCGTTTCGGTCGGCGCCTCTACTCGATCTTCTTCGAGAGCTACACCGAGAAGGTCTGGGGTGTCCACCCGTCGCTGTTGCCGGCCGACTGGGCCGCCCAGCGGATCAAGAGCCTGTCACTCGGGCGAGCCATGCTCGACGCCGTTCGCGGCACCAAGGGCCGCACCGACGTGACGTCGTTGATCGATCGCTTCGACTACCCCCGTCTCGGTCCCGGAATGATGTGGGAACAGGCAGCCAGGATCGTGCGTCATCGCGGCGCCGAGATCCACCTGAACACACCGGTCGAGTCGGTGCTCCACGCCCAGGGGCAGGCCGTGGCCGTCGTCGCCGGCGGCGTCACGTATCCGTCCTCCGGCGGCGTCATCTCGTCGATGCCGCTGGGTGACCTCGTCCTCGCCATGGACCCGCCCGCGCCCGAACCGGTCCGGGCCGCAGCCCGAGCGCTTCGCCATCGCGACTTCCTGACCGTCGCCATCGTCGTCCCCGAATCTGCCGCCTTCCCCGACAACTGGATCTACATCCACGCTCCCGAAGTCCGGGTCGGGCGGGTTCAGAACTTCGGCTCGTGGTCGCCCGAGATGGTCAAGCCCGGTTTCACCTGCCTCGGTCTCGAATACTTCGTCAACGTCGGCGACGATCTCTGGGCCATGGCCGACGACGACCTGGTCGCCCTCGGAACGTACGAACTCGATCACCTGGGTCTGGTCGACGCCTCCCGGTGCGGCCAGGGCTGGGTCGTGCGAATGCCCAAGGCCTACCCGGTCTACGACGGCGCATACCGGGTCAACGTCGAGATCATCGCGGCTTGGCTGGCCGAACACGCCCGCAACGTGATCCCGGTCGGTCGCAACGGCATGCACCGCTACAACAACCAGGACCACTCGATGCTCACCGCCACCTACGCGGTCGAGAACCTGTTCGGTGCCAGCCACGACCTCTGGGCGGTCAACGTCGACGAGGACTACCACGAAGAGGTCAGCGATCGGAGCCCGACCGCCGGAACGGGTCGCGACGCACCGATCCTCCCGGCGGTTTCCTGAACCGATGATCGACGCCGCGTCGGAGTCGGTCGAGATCATCAGCCCCGTCGACGGGTCGGTCTTCGCTCGTCGGTCGACGGCAACCGACGCCGAGCTCTCGACGGCGATCGGCGAGGCCCGTCGGGCGCAGGCATCGTGGCGGGGACGGTCCGTGGCCGATCGCTCCCTCGTGGTGGGCCGATTCGTCGACGAGATGCTGGCCATGGCCGATGAGATCGTTCCCGAACTGGCCTGGCAGATGGGGCGACCCGTGGCCTTCGGAGCGGGTGAGCTCCGTGGATTCGAGGAGCGCGCCCGCCACATGATCGCCATCGCCGAGGCGTCGCTGGCCGACATCCGGCCGACTCCCCGGGCCGGTTTCGAGCGCTTCATGGTCCGGGAGCCACTCGGGCTGGTCCTGGTGGTGGCGCCGTGGAACTATCCGTTCCTCACCGCGGTGAACAGCGTCGTCCCGGCCTTGATGGCCGGCAACGCGGTGCTGCTGAAACACGCGTCGCAGACCCTACTGGTCGGTGAACGATTTCAGGCTGCGGCCGACCGGGCCGGGCTGCCGACCGGCCTGTTCCGCCATCTCGTGCTGAGCCACGCCCAGACCGAGCGGCTCCTCGCCGATGGTCTGGTCGATCAGGCAAACTTCACGGGGTCGGTGCCCGGGGGCCGCATCATCGAACGGGCCGCCGCCGGGACGTTCACCGGGGTCGGCCTCGAGCTCGGCGGCAAGGATCCGGCTTACATTCGCCGCGATGCCGACCTGTCGTTCGCGGTGGACGGCATCGTCGACGGCGCCTTCTTCAACTCGGGTCAATCGTGTTGCGGGATCGAACGGGTCTACGTCCATCGCTCCCTCTTCGTGGACTTCGTCGACGCCGCGGTCGGGCTCGCCGAGGCGTATCGGCTGGGTGATCCGCTCGATCCGGCGACGACCCTCGGGCCGATGGTCAGCCCGCGAGCGGCCGACGCCGTTCGAACCCAGATCGCCCAGGCCGTCGCGGCCGGTGCCCGGGCCATGGTCGACCGGTCGGGTGGCAAACGGCTGCCTGGTACCGAGCGGAGCGTCGATGGTTCTGCATATCTGGCACCGCAGATCCTCATCGATGTCGATCACACCATGGCGGTCATGCGCCACGAGAGCTTTGGGCCGGTGGTCGGTGTCATGGCCGTCGATTCCGACGACGAAGCCGTGGCCCTGATGAACGACAGCGAGTTCGGGTTGACGGCGTCGATCTGGACGTCCGATCCCGACTGTGTGAGAGCGATCGGGCCACGCCTCGAGACCGGCACGGTCTTCATGAACCGCGCCGACTACCTGGATCCCGGGCTGGCCTGGACCGGTGTCAAGAACACCGGTCGGGGTATCACGCTCTCGGCCCTGGGCTACACGACGCTGACCCGGGTCAAGTCGTATCACCTTCGACTCGAGCCGTGACGAACGCTCGAATCCAGCCGGCCACGCGGCTGCGGTCGAGGGGCCGGCCGAGCGTGGCCAGTGCCGCCTCGAAGCGAGTCTGCCCGATCCGCTCGATCCGGCTCCGGTAGAGCGACTCGGCGAGTGGCGCACCGAACTCGGGGTGGGCCTGGATCGTGAGGACGTTCGCCGTGGTGAACCCGGCCACCGGGCAGCCCGGCGAATCGGCCAACAGGGTGGTTCCGTCGGGGAGTTCGAGCACCTGGTCTTGGTGGCTGGCGATCAGCGTGAAATGGTCGGGTGACGGCCCCGGGTGGGATATCTCTCCGGGAGCGCACTGGTGGAGTCGGTACCGGACGGCCCCGATGGTCCATCCGGTCTCGGCCCTCGCCACCGGCGCCCCCAGGAGACGCCCGATCAGCTGATGGCCGAAGCAGACGCCGACGAGCGGTCGTTCGTCGTCGAGGATTCGCTGCGTGAACGACGTCAGATCGTGGATCCAGGCGATGTCGTCGTAGACGCTGAGACGCGAGCCCGGAATCAGCCAGGCGTCGCACTCGCGGGTCGAGGTCGGGAGGTGTCCGTGGTGCGCCCGATAGCCGACCAGTTCGAGTCCGGGCGCCGCCAGGAGGGCGCCGAACAGTGCGTCGTAGTCCCCGGCGACATCGACGTGCGGATGATCGAGGTTGTCGCACTGCAGGAACCCCAGCCGAAACACGGCGAGAAGCTAGCACGCGCCGCCGGCGCTGCTAACGTCCTGCCGCTTCCTTCCCTTCGACACCCAGGAGTCGTTCGGCATGTCCTCGTCGGCTGTGTCCCCATCGGCTGTCTCCTCGTCCCTCGTTGACCGGTCCCTCGTTGACCCGTCCCTCGTCGCCCCGCCCCTCGGTACGGCGTCGGGCGTTGTGCCGCCCGCTCTGCGCCTGCACTGGTTCCTTCCGACCGGGGGTGACAGTCGTGACGTACTGCCCGGTCCCGATGCCGGACGACAGCGGTCGCCGAGCCACGAGTATCTGGCGCAGGTGGCGATGGCCGCCGAGGGCGCCGGTTTCGAGGCCATGCTGACGCCGTGCGGCACGGGCTGCGAGGATGCCTGGATCTCGACGGCGTCGCTGCTCGGGGTCACCAATCGGATCAAGTTCCTCGTTGCGTTCCGGCCGGGACTGCTCTCGCCGACGCTCGCTGCGCAGATGGCCAGCACCTACCAACGGATGTCGGGTGGGCGCATGCTCGTCAACATCGTCACCGGAGCCGAGCCACG
The DNA here is from genome assembly GCA_963700755.1 of uncultured Acidimicrobiales bacterium. Lineage (GTDB taxonomy): Bacteria > Actinomycetota > Acidimicrobiia > Acidimicrobiales > SZUA-35 > JBBQUN01. The sequence goes on along the minus strand of CAVOYW010000006.1, from coordinate 163,866 downwards.
AGAGCTGAAGCGCTTCGGGGACCACGAGGACAAGGCCGTGCGCTACGAACGGGTCGGCGAGTTCCTCCAGGTGATGCGGCAGGCCTGGACCGACGAACCGTTCGATTTCGAGGGTCGGCACTATCGGATCGAGGGGGCAACGACCCGTGAGGTGCCCGATCCGGTGCCCGAGGTCTACTTCGGCGGTGCCTCCGACGAGGCCAAGGACGTGGCCGCCCGCCACGCCGACGTCTACCTCGTCTGGGGTGAGCCGCCCGACAGCGCACGACGTCAGGCCGAAGACGTCGCCCGTCGGGCGGCCGACCTCGGACGGACCCTTCGCTACGGGATCCGCTTCCATCTGATCACCCGACCGACGGCCGACGAGGCCTGGGCTGCAGCCGATCGGCTGTTGGCCGGGATCAGTGACGCCGACATCGCGGCAGCCCGGGCCGATTTCGAGACCACCATGTCGGAGGGACAGCGTCGCATGGCGGCGCTGCACGGCTCGGATCCGGGGCGTCTCGTCGTGCACCCCAATGTCTGGGCCGGGATCGGCCTGGTGCGCGGTGGTGCCGGTACCGCCTTGGTCGGTTCGTTCGGTGAGGTCGCCGACCGGCTCGAGGAGTACCGGCGGCACGGCTTCGAGGAGTTCATCCTGTCGGGCTACCCACATCTCGAGGAGGCCCACTGGGCCGGCGAGGGGCTGATTCCCGAGCTGCGTCGCCGGGGCCTGGTCGCCTCGGCTTCATCCGCGGCGTCGGCGCCGGTGTTCTCGTTCCGGTAGTGCGTCGGGGCGGTGCTGCTCTGAGTCGATCCGTGCCGGCCGGCCCGGATCGACCCCGATGGAGTCGATGGGCGGTGTCGGCATCGCCCATCGGAACCGCGGGACCCGCCGTCAGAGGTCGAGTGCCTCTTCGAGCACGTCGCCGAGCCTCTCGGCCAGGGACTTCTTCTTGCGCTTCTTGGACGGCCGCCGATCGCGGTCGTGGTCGTACTCGTCTCGATCGGTGCTCCTCGCCCCACGGTCGTCGACGGCCGGTCCCGGCGCCGGGGTCGACCGGGTGCGGGTCGGCGGCGGCGCAGTGTCCGCGGCGAGACGGTCGATCTCGCCACGGTCCAACCAGATGCCCCGGCACTGGGGGCAGATGTCGACTTCGATCCCGCCATGGTGGGTGATGGTGAGCGTCTGGTCGATGCAGAGTGGGCAGTTCATGAATCGGTCCGTTCGGGGAGGCGGGCGCCGTTGCTCACAGGTCGGCGAGTTCGGCGTGGGCCGCGGCCAGCGCTTCGGCGTCGAGGCGGAGGCGTTCGAGCTCGTCGTCGAGCCGGATCGGGGCCGACGACCGAACGAGGGACTGTTCGACGGATCGGGCAACGAGGACATCGAGGTCGACCAGGGTCGCCTCGATGTGGCGGTCGAGATCATCGAGACGGTTCTGCAGGGCGTGGATGCTCTCGTGGCGACGACGCAGCGTGAGGACGAGTGGATCGTCGGGTCCGGTGGCATCGCGGCGGGAGCGAAGGGCCGCCTTGAGTTCGGCGGCGGCCCGATCCGGGTCGAGCCGGCGGATGGCCCGGGCGAGTTCGGCACGGTCGAGATCGGCGGTGCGCAGCGCCCGATCGATGGCCGTCAGATGGTCGTCGAAGGATGCCCCGTGGAGGTCGCGCAACATGGCCCGGGCGGTATCGATGCGGGCGGACCACTCGGGCTCGGTCGGGGCTCCGGGCACCGGGGTTCCGGTCGCTGGGGTCGGGGGTGGTGGGGTTCGGGGGGAGCGTCGTCGGATCATGGGTCATCAACCTCGGGCACGGTGGCAACCTGCCTCGCAGGAAGCATAGCGGGTCTTCTGAAAGAGTCATCGAAAAAACGATCTTGTGAAGCACCTTTCACAGTAGGTGTGTTAGGGTTCTGGAAAGGAGGTGCGATCATGAAAACCTTCAACCGACCGTTTGCACCAACCCCCGGTATCGAAGCCGATGTCATGGCGCTGTGTGAGATCGTGAGGGGCCTGTGGTGTCGCGAACCGCAGACCGACGGCGCCGACCGCGAGGCGGTGATCGTCGAGCTGCAGCGGGTCGAACTCGACCTGCAACGGCTCGCTCTTCGGATCGCCTCCGGGCCGGAGTCCCACGGTGACGTCGGCCTCCTCGACGACTGTCGGGCTCGCGTCGAGTCCCTTCGCCGGTGTTGGCCCGAGGATCGGATCCTCTGTTCGAGCTGACCGGCACGGCAAAGTGTACGGGGCTAGGACGGGTTGGTCGGCAGTCTTCCGGTCCAGCGGTGGGCCACGGTGATGCCGTCGGCCACCACGAGGCGGCTCTCGGCGGGTTCGATCGACCAGGCCACCTCGACCTGTTCGTGGGTCACGAACTGCTGTGCGTCGGTCATGGCGTCGAGCACCGTCGGGAGCAAACCGTCGACGATGTGGGCGGGGAGGAAGGCAAACACCACCGTCGCGCCCTCGAGCGCGCCCGGTGCGGTCGCATCGCCTTCGACGATCTCGATCCGGTCCTCGAGTCCGGCGGCGGCGACGGCCGAACGGGCCTCGGAAACGAGCGCCGGGTCGATTTCGATCCCTCGGGCTCGGCATCGGTAGCGCTGGGCGGCGGCGATCAGCACCCGTCCGTCGCCGCAGCCGAGGTCGAGCACCAGATCCTCGGCCGAGGGCCGGGCCAGGTCGAGCACCGGATGGATGAGGCCGGGTGGCGTGGCGAGGAAGATGCCGAGATCGACGATCGAATCGCCGGGGCCTCGGCGACCGGATGCCCTGGTGGTCGCCGACCGGTCCTCGACCGAGGCATCGGTCACGACCTCGACGCGGCAGGTCCCGCTGCGGTCGAGGTATCGGTTCGATGTGTCGCTGATGCGTCGATAGCCGAGTGACTCGATCACCTCGGCCGCACCCGCCGGGTTCCCGTCGGTGACCACCGTGACTGCCGCGAAGGCCGCCAGCGATGGTGGTGGTACCACGACGGCGTCGACGCCGGCATCGGACAGTGCGGCCGAGACGCGTGACGCGTGCGTACGACCCGACGTCGCCAGTTCGGTCGCCGTCCGTTCGACGGAGGCGAGCAGGGCCGCTGCATCGGCATCGAGGCGATCTCGGCGAGACGCCCAGTTCGGCACAACGAGCGACAGTGTCTGTTCGTCGAGCGCACGCCGCAGGTCGTCCTCGAGCGACGTGGCATCGAGCGGTTCGGCAACGGGAGGGCGGGCCAGGCGCTCGATCAGTGCGGCGGCCAAGGTCGAGACATGGGGCTCGGCCAGCATCGACAGGTGTCCACCGGGAACCGGGAGCACCTCGACCCCCGTGGTCGAGAAGGCGTCCCAACCCATACCGTGCTGGGTCAGCGATGCCGTGAACAGGTCATCGCCGGCCTTGAACACCACGATCGGCGCACGCACGGGCTCCGGACGATGGGTCAGTGCAGCGGTGACGTTCTTCTCGACGAACGCCCGGTTGCGCAGCCGGTCGGGGAGCGGCTGCGAGAGGGCGGATCGGGCTCGGATCTCGAGTCGTTCGACACCGCGGGTCAACACCCGGCGACGTTCCTCGATCCGATCTCGCACGTAACCACGTGGATCCTGCCGCAGGGCCTTGGCGTGCAGCGCCAGGCGCTCTCGCTGGTCGAGTGAATACGACCACAGGTCGGGTCCGCCGGCGTCGAAGAACGCCAGCATCGTCACGACTCGTCCGCGCTCTTCGAGCCGTTTCGCCAGTTCGATCGCCGCGATCGACCCCATCGACACCGCGGCCAGCGCCACCGGTCCGGTGGGGTGGACGCGATCGATCTCGTCGGCGTAGGTCGAGCTGACCTCGAACAACTCGTGGGGCGTGGTTTCGTCGGGGGTGGCGCCGGCCAGCCCCAACCCGTAGACCGGCTGGTTCGGACCGAGATGGTGGGCCAATGGGCGGTAGAACTCGCCGTTGACGCCGAGAACGTGAACGCCGAAAAGTGGCGGCAACTCGCCGCCGGGCTGGATGTCGAGCAGGTACTGCTGCGACGGCCCGGTCATTGCCAAGGTGGTGACGACATCGGATTGCGGTGTGGTCGGGCCCGCCGCGGCAGCGATCCCTCGGGGTGTCGGGAGGCGATAGAACGCGGTCATCGAGACCGACAGCCCGAGCTGGGTCTCGAGACGCTGGAGCAACCGCAGCGCCAGGATGGAGTGACCCCCGAGATCGAGGAACGAGTCGTCGGGCCCGACCCGGTCGAGTCGGAGGACGTCGCAGAACAGTCGCTGGACCGCGGCCAGCCGGGATGGGTCGAGTTGGACCGATTCGACCGTTGCCGGGGCTCCGACGTCCGGGGCGCCGGACGCGGTGATCGGGAGCATCCGAGCCGCCTCGCGGTCGAGCTTGCCATTGGGTGTTCGCGGGAGTCGTTCGTGGACGACGACTGCCTGTGGCCGCTGCGCCGCAGCGAGGAGAGCGGCGGCCTGGCGTCGGATGCCGAGTGCGTCGACGTGCGAGCCGTCCGCCGGCTCGACGTGTGCGGCGAGGATCAGCTCGGGGCCGATGGCCTCGCTGAGCAGCGATCGCAACGAGACCGCCGGATCGGGCTCGGCCGCCGCCCGATGCATGGCCCGACCGATGGTCTCGGCATCGGCGGCAGCGACCAATTCGTCGAGCGAGCGCGGGTCGGTTGCCACCACGAGGACCTCGCCGACGCCGTCGAGGCCGGCCAGTACGGCTTCGATGTCCCCGGGCTCGATTCGCACCCCACCGACGTTGAGCTGGTGGTCGATGCGGCCGAAGAACCGCAGTCGGCCGTCGACGAGCGCGACCCGATCACCGGTGCGGAACGAGCCCGGGTCGCCGAAGGCCGCAGCCGAGGCGGCCGCATCGACGGTCCCATCGGGGCCGAGGTACCCGGCGGTGACCCCCGGTCCGGAAACGATCAGCTCACCGACCACCCCTGCAGGCCGCGTTCGCCCCTGTTCGTCGCCGACACGAATCGACAGACCCGGGATCGGTCGGCCGATGGGCACGGGGTCATCGCCGGGCAGGCAGCGATGCACGGTGGCCCAGACCGTGGCCTCGGTCGGTCCGTATTCGTTGAAGAGCTCCGATCCGGCCGCCGCCGAGCCGTCGTTCAGCAGCGCATGGTGACGTTCGACCAGGGAGGGCGGGCAGGCTTCGCCGGCGACGATCACGACCTCCGGCCAGGACCGGTCGACCCCGTGGTTCGCCGTATCCACGGCGGGGAGTCGCTCGAGCAGGGCCCGGTACAGGCTCGGGACGAGCAGGGTGTGGCTGATCTCCTGTCGGGCGAACAGCTCGATCAGTCGATCGGGATCGTGCACCTCGTCGTCGGTCGGGATGACGACGGTCCCGCCGGTCGCGAGGGTCCAGAACAGCCCGGCAACGCTCGAGTCGAACGAGAGGCTGGAGAGCAAGAGGAATCGTCGAGGGGAGGACTCGTAGAACTGGAGTCGAGCCCGGGTCGACACGTCGAGGTTCCGCCTGGAGACGGCGACGCCTCGAGGGGTGCCGGTCGATCCCGAGGTGAAGATGACGTAGGCCGGCAGATCGAGGTCGAACGCGTCGATGGCCGTTTCCGAATCGGAGTCCGGAACCGGTTCGAGCGGCGAGACGACGACGTCGTTGGAGGTCAGGGGCTCGGCACCGTCGGCCACGATCGCCGCCCGAGCCGCTGCCGCGGCCAGGATGCCTCGCCGGCGCTCGGGCGGGTAGCTCGGGTCCACCGGGACGTAGGCCGCTCCGACCCTCAGCACGGCGACCACCGCCACGATCAAGTCGAGGGAACGGGGAAGCCCGATGACGACCCGGTCACCGGCATGGACCCCGGCGGCGGAGAGTTCTCGTGCGAGCGCATCGGAGCGGCGATCGAGGTCGGCCCACGAGATCGCCGCCTCCCCACACCGAACCGCCGGTTCGGCGGAGCCGGAGCGCAGATGGCGATCGATCGAGGTGTAGAGGTCCACGGAGGAGGCCAGCATCTCCCCGGCCGGCTCGCTCCTCGATGCGGACGGCAGCGTCAGGGCGAAGGGCCGCTGGTCGGGGTCGGCGATGGCGATCGACAGTGCCCGGTCGAGGTCGTCGAGCAGATCGGCGATCTCGTCGGGACCGAACACCGAGCCGCGGTACTCCGCACCGAGATCGACGCCATCGGCCCGGACCTCGACGAAAACGGTGAGTGCGGCGACAGCGACGCCGTTGAAGACGATCTCGTCCCGATCGGGGAGTCCGGCGAATTCGAGCTCCGGCAGCTTCTTGAAATTGAAGAAGACGTCGGGAACCGCCGCCGACCGTCCGTCGGCCCGGCGGTCGGCCAGGATTCGGGCCAGGGGGACCTGGCGATTCGCGAAGGCCCGGGCGAGGAGCCTCGCCGTCGACTCGGCTCGTTGTCCGAAGGTGGTTTCGTTGGTCGCCCCGGGCAGGGACAAGGGCACCGTGTTGAGGAAGTATCCCACCAGCGGCCCGGCGGAGGCATGGGCCCGGGTGTTGACGATCAGGCCGACGTCGAGACCGAGGTCGGGCCGATCGAATCGGCGCTCGAGCACCGTGGTGAACGCCGACAGGGCCATGGCCGCGCCGCTGACGCCGGCGGTCCGCCGGAGGGCGTTCGAGGTGACCGTTGCGGGGCGGCGGATGAAGCCGTCGGGCACCGGGGTCCGAGGGGCGAGGGCGAGGGCGGCCCGGGCCTCGGGCTGCTCGAGCCAGAACGAGCGGGCCGCTTCGGTGGCCAGATGGCTCTGCCACTCGGCGTAGCCGGCGTAGTCGGTGAGCATCGGCTCGGGAAGCTCGCCCGCGTAGTCGTCGTCGATCTGTCGCCACAGGTTGACGAGTGCCTCGGCATCGGCCGAGACGTGGTGCACGACGACCAGCACCAGCGTCGTGTCATCGAGGCCACGGCGGACCAGGATCCGCAGCAGCGGCCCGTTCTCGAGGTCGAACGGTCGGCGGTGCGTTCGCTCGACCCGTTCGGCGACGTCGGCCCCGTCGAGGTCGACGGCCTCGTCGTCGAGGTCGAACTCGACGGCGGCGTCGGGCTCCAACCGCTGTCGAGGAGTCGAGTACGTCCACGACAGGGGTTGGTGACGAGCGACGACGCTGAGCACCGCGTTGCGGAATCGGGTCTGATCGATGAGGCCGGCCAGACGATGCCGATGCCCGACGTTCAACCCCGACGACGTGGCTCCGGCATCGGGCCCTCCCTCGGAGACCTCGCGTCGAGCCTCGAAGATCATCGTCAGCTCGGCCTCGGAGCACGGGGGTTCCTCGTCGATCGGTCGAGGAGCGGGCGGACCGGTGGGGCTCTCGATGATCGACCTGGTGCCGGTGGGCTCGGCCGCGGCGATGGCCTCGATGGCCTCGGCCAGGGCCCGAGGTGTGGTGTTGACGAAGGCCAGGTCCTCACCGAGCGGAAGGGCGAGGTCGTCACCGAGCCCGACGATCATCTCGAGCGCAGCCAGGGAGTCGCCTCCGAGCGAGAAGAAGTCGTCGTCGATACCGATCGGCTCGATCCGCAGGATCTCTTCCCAGGCCCGGATGACCTCGGTCTCGAGCGTCGTTCGGGGCTCGACGTGAAGACTGGGGCCGCGGCGGTTCACCAGACGTGGCGCCGGCAACACCGAGGTGTCGAGCTTGCCGCTGGCCGCCATCGGCAGCTCGTCGACGACGACGAACGCCGCCGGGATCGCATGGGCCGGGAGCACGCCGGCCAGGTGGGCCCGCAGCTCGGCCGGGGTCGGGGTGTGTTCGAACCGCTCGTCGACCTCGATCCACGCCGTCAGGACGTGACGGACGTTCGGCCGGTAACCGATGGTCGACAGCATGTCGTCGACCTCGACCGGATCGAGCCGGTCGTCGAGTTCCTCGATGGCCTCGTCACGAGTCTTGTGGCCGAGCCGGACGTCCCAGGCGTAGGGAACGGCGTAGTTGTGATAGCCCTGTTCGAGAAGATGGGTGTGGATGCCCACGTCGTTGACCCGGCAGTTGGTCGAGCGGCCGGTGTCGGTCGGGCGGACCCAGGGAGCTTCGCGGTCGAGATAGGACAGCAGCTCGTCGAGTGGGACGTCGAGGTAGCGGTAGAGGTCGACGTAGCGGATCCGGTCGAAGACGGCGTCGTCGTCGAAGACCGACGTGTCGAGCAACCGACGAGGGCCGTCGTCGATGCGGTGGTAGGCCTTGCGGGCCTGCAGTACGGCCCGATCGATCGCCTCGGGATCGAACCGGTCGAGGGCGAACTGCTGGGGAATCAGCCGGGTCTCGAAGAGTTGTCCTCGCGACAGTCCCGTGACGATGATCGGGATCCCCAGTTCGGCGGCCCGGTTGGTGGCGAGGGTGTAGATGGTCTTGTAGCAGCCGTGGCAGACGTTCGCATGACGTTCGAGGCTGTCGCGGAAGATCTCGTTCATCGCCGGGGTCGAGGCGAACTCGTGCTCGATGCCCAGGTGGGCCACGGTGCGAGCGATGTTGTCCTTGGCCTGCTGCGAGATGAACCCGTTGTCGAGGGTGAGGGCGTAGGGCTCGAAGCCGAGCTCGACCAGGCGGTAGAGCGCGTAGGTCGAGTCCTTGCCCCCGCTCAGCAGGTGGAGACAGTCGAAGCGGCCCTGGCGGGTGGTTCTCGCCTCGTCCCGGATGGCCTGCAGGTCGTCGGGGTTGCCGAACCACGATGCGGCGATCGGGGCCACCCGGTCGAAGGTCCGACAGGTCGAACAGACGCCGTCGACGTCGAAGTCCACGTCGGGAACGTTGTCGGGGAGTCCGCAACGTGCGCAGTGCCGGGCCGGCGGTCGATGCGACGGCGACCACAGGCGGACCGCGGCCCGCATGACGGCCGGGTGCTCGGCGAGCGCGGCCTCGACCTCGGTGGGTTCGAGCCGGATGCCACCCACCTTCACCTGCTCGTCGCGCCGCCCCAGATAGACGAGCGTGTGATCGTCGAGGAGCCGAACCAGGTCGCCGGTCCGATAGAAGCGCTGCCCGTCGAACTCGACGAACGGGCTCTCGGTCGGCGGATCGAGATAGCCGGCCGCGAGGCCTGGGCTCGCGATGCACAACTCACCCGACGCGCCGATCGGCACCCGCCGAAGGGCGGCGTCGACCACCCGCAGCCGTACTCCGGGCATCGGTACCCCGATCGGGACGTCGGGTCCCCGGTCGACGGTCGGGTCGAATCGATGGATCATGCAGCCAACGACGGCCTCGGTCGGCCCGTACTCGTTGAAGATCGCACGACGTCGGACGACACTCCCATCGGCGCCGCTCTCACCGCCGCCCTCACTGCCGCCCTCACCGCCGCCCTCACTGCCGCCCTCACTGCCGCCCTCACTGCCGCCCTCACTGCCGCCCTCACTGCCGCCCTCACTGCGCCCTCACTGCCGCCCTGCAGACGCACCGCGAGATCGGTCCGGAAGGCCTCGCCACCGACCACGAAGGTCTCGATGCCGTGATCGTCGGGCAGCAGGCGGTCGAGGATCTCGAGATGTGAGGGTGTGGCCTTGCACCAGGTGAGGTCCCGGCGCCGGGCGACAGCCGACAACCCGGCCGGTCCGTGCTCGGCGATGATCACGGTCTTCCCGCCGGTGATGAGAGGCAGGAAGAGACTGGTGACGGTGAGGTCGAAGGTGAGCGAGCCGAAGAGTGGCGCAACGATCGGGGTCGCTGTCGGGTCGTCGGGGACCGGTCCGTAGGTGGCGGCCGCGATGTCGAGGTAGCGGTTCAGACCATCGCGAAGGATCGGAACCCCTTTGGGTTCGCCGGTCGAGCCCGAGGTGAAGAGCAGATAGGCCTCGGTCGTGGCGTCGGGAACCGGCAGCGGATCGAGCGTGGCGCCGGGCGCGGCCGCCGATCGGAGCTGATCCAGGCCGGGGATCGAGTCGAGAACCAGGACACAGCCGGCGCGTTCGGCCAGTCGATGTCGGCGGGCCTCGGGATGGGTTGGGTCGAGGGGGACGTAGGAACCGCCGGCGGCCAGCACCCCGCCGATGGCGGCGATGGCCTCGGCGCTGCGGCTCAGTTCCAGGCCCACGCGGGCCCCGTTGCCGATTCCCCGCTCGACGAACCAGTGACCGAGTCGTTCGATCCATTCGGCCATCTCGATGCCGGTCATGGTGCGCTGTGTGTCCTCGACCACCACGGTCTCGGTGGCGAGCCCGATTCGGAGTCGTTCGCTCACGTCGGTGATCGGCCCGGGGTGGTCGGGCCCGGTCTCCCATTCCACGAGCCGAGTGAGCTCGTCGGGCGTGCACAGGCTGGCATGGTGGATCGATCGGTCGGGGTCGGTGACCGCGTCGTCGATGATCGACCGCAGGTGCTCCGCCGCCGTGGCCGGATCGGGGCTCGGAGCGACGGCGTCGTTGATGTCGAGGATCAGCTCGTCGCCCGCGCCGTAGGCCGTTCGCTGGAAGCGCACGAGATGTGACCCCTCGATGGCGCCGGTCGGGATCCAGGTCGTGTGGGTCGGGAGCGTCGTCGAGTCGTCGAGGTCGAACGAGCCGAGCCCGGTTCGTGGGATCACGTTGACCACGGCTTCGAAGTCGGGACTCGGCGCCGCTCCGGCGGTGGCATGGCGAAGCGTGGTCAGGATGGACTTGGCCACTCGCGCCTGGAGTGACGCGAACGTGTCGTCGTCGCCGATGGTGACGTCGACCGGGTAGACCTCCATCAGGGGGCCGATCAGGGCTTTCGCCGCCGCCGTGCGACGGTTGTGGACTGGCATCCCGATCGAGAACCGACCTGAGCCGCCGACACGGTGAAGCAGCACGGCGAGCGCGGTGGTCATCAGCGTCGTCCAGGCGAGGTCGTCGTTGATCATCCGATACGGGCCGGTCAGGGCCTCGGCGATGCGTCGGTCGAGGTCCTCGCCACGCCCCAGCTCGAGCCGGGTGGCGGTGGCCGACCGACCGTCGTGCGGTCGATAGAGCGCCCCGATGCCGGGTGCTTCGGATCGTTGCCGCCAATGGGCCTGGGCCCGTTGGGTCCGTTGGTCGGCTTCGAGGTGGTCGGCCCAGCGGTAGTAGGAGTCGAGAACGATCGGTTCGCCCCGGTAGGCAGCCCCGGTCGCATCGAAGACCAGCGACGACGACGTGGCGTCGGTGATCGTGTGATGCAGGCACAGGTACCACGACACCGTGCCGTCGGGATGATCGATCACGACGCTGTCGTAGGCACGGTCGGACAGATCGATCGGTCGGATCGCCCGAGCCCGGGCCCAGTCGAGAGCCTCGTCGCGGGTCAGGGCGAGGCGTTCGGACGGTTGGGCATCGGAGGCCAGCCGAACCACGGGGGTCCCGCGATCGTCGTGGATCCGGGTGCGCAGGGCGTCGGAGGCGCGTACCACCGTGGCGAATGCATCGCTCAGTCGGTGGCCGTCGACCGCACCGTCGATGTGGGTGAGCAACGCCATGTTCTGCATCGGCGCCAGGGGCGAGCGCCGTTGCGAGACGTACAACCCCCGTTGCATCGCCGTCAGTGGCCGCCCCGGCCGAAGTACGACGGGAACCGTCCGCGCCGGAGGAGAGACCTGGGTCATACCGTCAGACACCGGCGCCGCGACGCTCGAGGTACTCGGTCATCGCACGAACGGTCTGGAAGTGTTCGATCACGACATCGGTCGGTTCGATCGCGATCCCGAGTCGATCCTCCATCCAGTCGACGATCTGGACCACGCCGAGTGAATCGACCAGTCCCGTCATGAGGAGGTCGGTGTCGAGCTCGACGGTCATCGATGCGTCGAGTGAGATCTCCTCGTTGATCATCTGCAGGAGCGCCAGCTGGAACTCGTCGGCCATCACAGACTCGCCTTCGGTTGGTCGGACTCGGTCGGATGCGACGTCGCTTGGGTGATCTCGCCCCGCACCGCCCGGCGATCGATCTTGCCACTCGCGTTGAGCGGCATCGAGGACCGGCGCAGTATGGCTCGGGGAACGGCGGCCGCGGGAAGTCGGGCCCCGCACCACTGCCGAAGCTCACGGTCCGACGGTGCCACGGACTCGTCGACGACGACGGCTGCCACCAGCGATGCCTGGTCGTTTCCGGGGTCGTCGGACCCGGCGACGGCGTGGATGACCCCGGGTGCCGCTGCCAGGACGTTCTCGACCTGCTCCAGCTCGATGCGATGGCCGCGGACCTTGATCTGGTGATCACGGCGCCCGAGGAACCACAGCAGCCCCGATTCGTCGGCGACGACGATGTCGCCGGTTCGGTACCACGACGGTCGCCCGTCGTGGCGGCGGACGAGACAGCCGGCATCGAGATCGGGCCGGTGCCAGTAACCCTCCATGAGCGTCGGAGCCGACACCCAGAGCTCGCCGGCCTCACCCGGCGGCACGGCACGGTCGTCGTCCATCACGACGACGTCGACACCCCGCCAGGGATGCCCGATCGGGACACCACGGTCACCGCTGGGTGGACCCTCGAGCACGTGGCGCGTGCACTCGTTGACCTCGGCCGGCCCGTAGACGTTCTCGAACCCGACGTGAGGCAGGGCCGCCATGAGCTCGGCCAGGGGCCCGGCCGGGTAGGGCTCGCCGGCGAACATGATCAGTCGGAGCGATCGGAGGGACTCGGCCGACAACCCGCCGCGTACCAGCACGGGGCGCAGCAGGGCGGGGACCGCATACCAGATGGTCACGGCCTCGGCCGAGGATCGCTGCACGAAGCTGGCCGGCATCCGGAGGTGCGCCTCGCTCATGACCACGACGGCGGCCCCCGCATACGGCGCGCCGTACAGCTCGAACGTGGACATGTCGACGGTGAACGCGGAGATGCCCGCCACCCGGTCAGCGCTCGTGAGCCGACGGGCTTCGACCGCTCGCTCGACGTAGGCCATCGCGCTGCGGTGCGAGTGCAGGATGCCCTTGGGTGCGCCGGTCGATCCCGACGTGTAGATCAGGTAGGCCGGATCGTCGGGGTGGACGACGGGGAGCGGGACGGGCGCCGTGGCGAGGACATCCGACCAGGTCTCGTCGGTGGCCACGGCCCGCAGATCCAGGTCTTCGATCGAACCGGGATCGAGCCGGTCGACGAGCGAGCCGAGCCCGAGGATGGCGTCGACACCGGCATCGGCGAGGGTGGACTGCGCGATGACCGCTCCGGCGAAGGCGTCGAGGGGCACGGCGACGGCACCGGCCCGGAGGACTCCGTGCATGGCAACGTAGGCCTCGGTGTCCTTGTTGAAACCCACCGCCACGCGATTGCCCGGGGTCACGCCCCGGCCGATCAGGAACGACGCCACCGAAGCCGTCTCACGATCCAGGTCGGCGTAGGACAACCGCCGGCTCGTCCCGATCACGGCGTCGGCGTCGGGATCGATCGATGCGGCCCGGGGCACGAGACGATCCAGGGTCACCGGTGAGGTGAGGGGATCGTGGAGGGACCGGTCGTTCATCACGACAACGGTAGTCGTGGGACCGGCGGCGCTCTGAGGGGCAAACTTGCCCCGATGACCGGTTTGGGTGGACACGGCGGCTCGGTCGTCTTCTACGGTGCGGCCATGGTTCTGTTGTCACTCCCCACCGGGTCGGTCCGTCGATGAGCGACCTCGAGGCGTCCCGGTCGAGGCTGCACGCGATGCTCGACCCCCGGCATCCGGTGAAGATCGCAGCCGCCGACTGGGCCCGGAGCAATCTGGCGGAGCGTTCCGATCGTTTCGACCGTGAAGCCTGGGAACGGGCGGCGGCCGAGGGCATCCTGGGCCTGCGGGTCGCCACTCGCTACGGCGGGTCGGACCGCTCGACCGTCGATGCGTTGTTGACCTTCGAGGGGCTCGGGTTCGGTTCCCCCGACAACGGGCTGGTCTTTGCGTTGGCGTCGCAGGTGTTCGCCATGCAGACGGCATTCGAGGGGTCCGGCTCCGAGGAGCAGAAGTCGACGTGGCTGCCCCGTCTGGTCTCGGGTCGGGCGATCGGGGCCTTCGCCATGACCGAGCGCGACTCGGGTTCGGATGCGGCCTCGATCTCGACCCGGGCGACGGCCCTGCCCGACGGTCGGTTCCGGCTCGACGGCGAGAAGGCCTGGGTCACGCTCGGTCCGGTTGCCGATCTCGTGATCGTGTTCGCCGTCACCGACCCCGAGCGAGGCCGCTGGGGCATCACGGCCTTCGCCGTCCCGACCGATACCCCGGGGCTCGATCGGGGCCGGGTCGAGCCGAAGAGCGGTCTCGAGAGCTGCCCCTTCGGGTTCATGCGGTTCGACGAGTGCATCGTCGGGCCTGACACGGTCCTCGGCAACGTCGGGGCCGGGATGGCGATCTTCACGTCGGCGGTCGAGGCTGAACGAGCGTTCCTGTATGCCTGCCAGGTGGGAGCGATGGAGCGGGTCATCGACCGGGCCATCGATCGGGCTCGCAGCCGTCGACAGGGTGGGCGTCCGATCGGCCAGTACCAGGGCGTCTCCCATCGATTGGCCGACATGAAGCTACGCCATGAATCGGCCCGATTGCTGATCTACAAGGCCGGGATCCTGCACGATCAGGGTGAATCGGTGACGATGGCGGCGGCGTTGGCCAAGTTGGCGTCGTCGGAGTCGATGGTGGCCACCTCGATCGATGCGCTCACCTTGCACGGGGCCGAGGGATACACCGTGGCGGCCGGTCTCGAGGCCGAGGTCCGGGACGCCCTGGGGGGCCTCGCCTATTCCGGGACGTCGGACATCCAGAAGAACATCGTGGCCAGACTGCTGGGCGCGGACCGGCCACCCCGCGGGACGCACGGGACACCGACCTGACGCACTCGACCCGGGTCAGCCGGCGTCGATCAGTCGGGCCCAGTCGTCGTCGTCGAGCGAGGTGGCGGCGGTGATCGAGCGGCCGGGCTCGACGAGCGGTCGTCGCAGCCGTTCCAGTTCGTGGCGAAGACGGTCCCGCTCGGCCCGCAACCGATCGCGCTCCTCCTCGGCTCGGGCCAGCGCGTCGTTCAGCGCGGCGAACTTGGCCTCGATCCGTTCGATCAGGTGGAGATCCAGCTCGTCCATGATCCACCAGTGAACACGACAACGGCCTGACCAGGCGCTGGGCAGATCGACCGATGTCGCATCGGAGTCGTTTCCCGAGACACTCTTGGGGATGCGTTCGGAGCGGTTTGACAGCATGTCGCGGGTTGCCGGCGACGTCACGGGGCGGATCGATCTCCAGAGGCGACGCCATCCCGATGACCTCGAGATCCGGGTCGAGTCGGTCCTGGACACGGTCACCCCCACGGCCCACGCTCCCGCACCGCACGGCCTGCGTCGCCTGGTTGGCCGCAGGGACGTGCCCGTGGCGCTCCTCCTGGGCGACGTGGTCGCCCTGTGGCTCGCCGGCGACGGAACCCGCGAGTGGTTCCTGCTCGTCGGGCTGTTCCCGCTGCTCGCCGCATCGGGAGGCTTCTACCGCAGCCGGCTCGCCCTGCTGGTCCTCGACGACATCTCGGGCCTGGTGATTCGGCTCCTGGCCGCAGCGGGCATCGTGGCGGTGGCGATCGAAGGGTTCGGACGGGGGCCCCTCGACGGTTGGTGGTGGCATATCGCCGTCGCGGCCTTCCTCGTCGGCACGGCCCGTGCCCTGGTCTATGCCACGGTTCGCTACGCCCGTTCACGGCACTGGGTCGATCACACGACACTCATCGTCGGTTCGGGCGAGGTCGGGCAACGGTTGGCCCGGTCGCTGCTCGAGCACCCCGAGTACGGTCTGCGGCCGATCGGGTTCTTCGATCCCGACCCGATGATCGACGCCGGGCTCCCCGTGATCGCGCCCGATGTGTCCCTCGAACAGACCCTTCGGGAGACCGGCGCCACGGTCGTGGTCCTCGCGTTCTCGACCATTCCCGAGGTCGACCTCGTCAAGACCGTGCGGGCGTGCACCCGCCTGAACGCCGAGATCTTCTACGTGCCACGGCTGTTCGACCTGCACAGTCTGTCGGTTCACGACATCGACGACGTGTGGGGCACACCGCTGGTCCGACTGCGGCGAGCTTCGCACCGGACGCTGACGTGGCGGGCGAAGCGTGTCTTCGACGTCGTGGTCGCGGCCCTGGGGCTGCTCGTCACCGGACCCCTCCTGATCGTCGTTGCTGCGCTGATCCGGGTTCGGATGGGTCGGCCGGTCCTGTTCCGCCAGGAACGGATGAGCATCGACCATCGGCCGTTCGACATCATCAAGTTCCGGACGCTTCCGATGACCGATCCGAACGCGTCCGACACCGACTGGAACGCCGCCACCCGTCGTCCCGGCCGTCTGGGGGCCTTTCTGCGGGCGACCTCCATCGATGAGCTCCCCCAGTTGTGGAACGTCCTGACCGGCGACATGAGCCTCGTCGGCCCCCGGCCCGAACGCGAACACTTCGTCAACGAGTTCGCCGCTCGCTTCGACCACTACGTCGACCGGAACCGGGTCCCGGCCGGGCTGACGGGGCTGGCCCAGATCCACGGGTTGCGCGGCGACACCTCGATCGACGAGCGAGCCCGGTTCGACAACGCCTATGTCGAACGATGGTCGTTCGGAAACGACGTCAAGATCATGCTCCGCACCCTCGTCGCCGCGGTGCGCTGGAGGGGACGATGAACGAAGCACCCCCAGCGGTGTTCGCGACACACCTCCGCGAGATGGCGAACAAGGTGGTGTGGATCGGCGTTGCCGCCCTCCTGGCCGGTCTCGTCATGCTGACGTTGCGAGTCACGGCGCCATCCCAGTCGATCGCGTCGTCGACGATTCGGCTGTCGATCGTCGGCAATGCCGGTGACGACGGAACGATCACCGAGTTCCGGACCCTCAGCCTCGCCGAATTGGCCCTGACCACCGACGTGCTCACCGAGGTCGCGCTGGGCGCAGGATCGGGGAGCTCGTCCGACGAGTCGGTCTCCGACCTGCGGAGTGGTTTCACCATCGAACAGAAGGAGACACCGGGTTTCCTGGTGGTCACCGCGCAGGCCGACGACGCGGCACAGGCCGTCGACCTCGCCAATGCGATGGCCGCCGTCCTGGCCTCACAGGTCGAACTCGGTCGGAACGGTGAGGCCGAAGGGCAGAGCGTCGACGTCATCGAGTCGGCGACCATCGGCGAGGCAACGACCACCGGTGGGCTCGTTCCGGCACTCCGCGATGCCATCGTCGCCGCCATGTTCGCGGCCATCGTGGTGGCCGAGGGCATCGTTGCGGTGCGAGTGCTCCGTGGCCGTTTCTCACCCGTCGATCCCGCCACCGAGATCCGCCGGTTGAGTGGTGCCCCGGTGCTCGACGTGCGGACCCCGACGATCGCCTCGGCCATGCTGCCGTTCTTCGTCGAGCATCTGCAACACCGACCGATCCTGACGATGCTCCAGTTCGGGCAGGAGCCCTCCGTCGACCTGGTCTGTCGGCTGGCCAAGGCGTCGGGCGAGGTCAATCGTCGGGTCCTGCTGGTCGACGGCGACGGCGGCCGGTCGATGCTGCACCGAACGCTGGGCCAGGACTCGGTCCCCGGGGTGGCCGAGGTCGCCGCCGGCACCGAGACCCTGCGGTCGGTGGTGCGCCCCGCCAGCGGTGGCATCCGGGCCGGCCTCGTCACCGCCGGGCGGTCGATCCCGGGCGGACCCGCCGGAGCGGCCCTGCTCCCCGCGCTCAACGACGAACTCCGGACTGCCGGCGCCGATCAGGTGGTCATCTCGGCAACGGCGGCGTCGAGCCTCGACGAGCTCCTGCTCGTCGCCGGCACCTTCCCCGACGCCGTGATCGTGTCCATCGATCCGACACGGGTCCGGGTCCGGGAGATGCGCGATCTCCTCGATGCACTGCACGGCGTCCGAGCCAGCATCGTCGCCGTGATCCTCACCGAGGACCATCCCGTCCAGGAATCGGCCGCATGACCCGCGTCGTCCTCGTCCACGAACGGTTCAGCGAACTCGGAGGATCCGAGAAGGTGGTCGCCGAACTGGCCGACATCTGGCCCGAGGGCCGGCTGTTCACCCCGATTGCCGATCGGGGTGTCCTGCCGCCGTCGGTGGCCGGGCTTCCCATCACGGTCAGTGCCCTCCAACGGTTCTACCGATCCGACGGACGCTATTCCCACCTGTTGCCGCTGTTGCCGACGGCGATGGCCCGGGCCGACCTGAGCGACGCCGAGCTGGTCGTGCTGAGTCACCACGCGTTCTCCAATCGGGTTCGAGTCCCCGATGGTGTGCCCAGCCTCAGCTACGTGCACTCGCCGGCTCGGTGGGTCTGGGACCCCGAACTCCTCGAACTCGAAGCCGGTGGCCGACTGTCGAAGACCGCACTCGGGTTTTTCGCCCGCTCGCAACGTGGACCCGATCGGCGCGCCGCGCAGAAGATCACCCGGCTGGTCGCCAACTCGGCGACCGTGGCCGAACGGATCGAACGGTGGTGGGGTCGAACCGCCGAGGTGATCCCGCCCCCGGTCGATGTCGAGTTCTACCGACCCGACCCGACCGTCGAACGCGAGGACTTCGTGTTGCTGGCCGGCCGACTGGTTCCCTACAAGCGGCCCGAGCTGGCCGTCGCTGCTGCCGCCCGGGCCGGCGTGCCGATGGTGGTGGCCGGGACCGGCCGTTCGCTCGGTGCCTGCCGGGCCGCAGCCGGACCCGAGACGACCTTCCTGGCGGATGTCCCGGACTCCGAGATGCGCGAGCTCTTCCGCCGCTGCCGGGCTCTGGTCTTCCCGGGTGTCGAGGACTTCGGGATGGTGCCGGTCGAGGCGCAGGCGTGCGGGGCACCGGTCGTCGGGGTCGCGGCCGGCGGGCTGACCGAAACCGTCGTAAACGGCTCCACCGGGATCCTGGTGACCCATGACTCGGACCCGCAACGACAGATCGAATCACTGGCCACCGTGATCGGCGACCTCGCAACCCAGCGCTTCGATCACGCCGTCATCCGCCGACAGGCCGAACGGTTCGGAGCCGACGTCTTCCGCAAGTCGATCGAGACCACCGCCACCCGGCTGTTGAGCTGAGCATGACCAAGAGAGCGGGCAAGCTCACCCGCAACCTCGCCGTCGACCGGGTCACGTCCGACGCCGACGCCGAGCAGCTCGCCGCCGAGTGGGAGGCGTTGGCGGTCCAGGTCGGGGCGCAGCCGTTCGGGCTCCCGGCGATGGCCTTGCCGTGGTGGCGCCACCTCGGACGAGGCGAGCTGGCGATCGCCACGGTGCGCACCAAGGCCGGGGATCTCGTTGGTGTCGCCCCGTTCCACGAACGGCGGCGGCCGCTGATGCGGGAGGTCCGTCCGCTCGGTCACGGCATGGGGGCCATCGCATCGTTTCTCGAGGCGCCGATCAAGGCCGACGTCGCCGACGCGCTGCTGCGCGGCCTGATCGGTGATCGCCGGGCCGCGATCCACGCCACCGACGTCCCGCACCACGAGCCCTTCCTGCGCACGGCCCGGCGCGGTGATCCCTGGGCCGTCCACGCCGTGCTCCATGACGAATGCCCCGTGATCGAGCTGCGAGGGGTCGCCGGTGCCTCACAGCTCGTGTCCGGCCCGGACGGGTCGCGCCTACGCAAACAGTTGGCCCGAACGGATCGGCTGCTCGAGCGGCACGACGTGACGCTCGAGTGCGCCCAGAGTGCCGATGACGTCCGGGTCTCGTTCGAGCGCGTCCAGGACCTCTTCGACGCCGCCGAGGAGCACCGGCCCCGCCTCCACTTCGGCCGCGGTGCGGCGGGCGAGTTCCTCCGGGAGGCGCTCCTCCTGCTGGCCGAGCGCGACTCGGTGGCGCTGCTCACCCTGCTGATCGACGGGAGTCCGGCCGCCTTCGACGTTCACGTCGTCTCGGGCGGGGTGGCCCACGCGATCCTCGGTCGGTTCGATCCTGCGATGGCCGACTATTCACCGGGCCATCTCCTGCTCCGAGCGGGGGTCGACTGGGCTGTCGCCTCCGGGCTCGACCGAATCGACCTGCAGCTCGGGGGTGACCGCTACAAGACGCTGTGGTCGACCGGGGGCTACGACACGGTCGACCTGACCGTCGCCAACGCCGGTGGGTTGGCTGTGGCACGCCGCGTGTTCGGCGCCACCGAGGGCGCCCACCGACTACGGCGCGGCGTCGGCGGTGCGATCGTCGGTCGGGCACCGTGAACGAAGGGAGAACTCGGGTGGTGAGCCGATCAGGTCTCGAAGATCGGACCAGGCAGGGCGTTGCGATCGGTCGGCGGCCAGGAGCCCGAAGCGTCGATCGCCGGGATCGTCCGCGGCATCGTGCAGGGCGTAGACGAACACGGGCGGGGGGTCGGGCTGAGCGAACGAACAGATGACCCCCTCGATCACGATCTCGGACTGCCGGCCGGGGTCGTCGTCGTCGAAGGGCGCCCCGAACTCGGTGAGCCACAGCGGTGTCGGAGCGCCCTCGGCCCGCTCGACGAGTCGCCGGAGTTCGGGGAGCTGTGCGTACAGGTTCCAGGACTTGGTGTCGTCGGTCGGATCGGCCGGAAAGCTGTAGGGGTGAATGGCGACCGCGTCCACGGTGGCCGGAGGCAGGGTGTCGTACATCGCTTCGAGGAATCGCGCTGGGGACCAGTAGTCGGGTGGCTCGTCGGGGGCCGGTGCCAGGCCACCGGTCATGACCAGGGCGTCGGGGCTGACGTTCCGGATGGCCTCGGTCGACGCCATCACCAGCTCGGCGTAGGCCGTCGGATCGGGTTCGGGTTGCCAGAAATCGGCGGAGTTGGGTTCGTTCCAGATCTCCCACGTGATGACACCGTCGTCGCGGTATCGCTCGGCGGCCGTCGCCGCGAACCTTGCGAACGCGGCGACGTCGTCCGGTCCGTGTTTGTTGCTCGTGTCGGTCGGCCGGGCCCACGACGCCGAGTAGGCGAGCAACCCCAGCACGTCGAGGCCCCGCTCCCGGGCGGCGAGGACGACCCGGTCTGTGTCGTCCCACTGCCAGCGGCCCTGTTCGGGCTCGATCCGGGACCAGTCGATGTCGAGCCGGATCCAGGTGGCTCCCAGTTCCTCGATGGCATCGAGGTCGGCGTTCAGCTCCTCGTCGGACGACGACAGGATCGAGCTGCCGGGTGAGATGCCGACCTCGCCGGATCCCCGTGGGGTCTCCACCTGGGCCGGACGCTCGGCTGCGGTGGTGATCGCGAGGATCGCCAACCCTGCGAGCACGACCAGGGCGATCGACCGCCTCACGAGTGGCGACCCTCACCGATGACGTCGATCTGATGGTCGGGCCACGAAGGTGCCGACCGCAGCAGGTGATAGGCGAGGCGCCGGGGCGAGGAATGGGAGCCCATCGTGAGCCGAGGCAGCATCCATCGGTCCTCCCCTCCGACGATCCGGCCGTTGAGGAAGGTGAAGGCCGCCCGGTACCCGGCAGCGCGTGCGGCCCGTCGGACGCCCGGGTCGTGATGGCCGGAGGGATAGGCGACGATGTCGACGGGGCTCGCGGTGATCGCCTCGAGATCGTGGCGTGAGCCCACCAGCTCCCGCTCGAGTTCGGGCGGGGTCAGCGACGGGAGTGATCGGTGGGTTGCGGTGTGGGAACCGATCGTGTGGCCGGCGGCAACCACCTCGTGCAGCTCGGTCTGCGACATGGTTCGCTGCGAACCGGCCCACCAGGACGGGGGAACGCCGAGATGGTCGGCGACCACGAACACCGTGGCCGACACACCGGCGCGATCGAGCACGTCGAGCGCATGGCGGTGCACGCCGACCAGCCCGTCGTCGAAGGTGATCGCGGCCAGTCCGTCGACGTCGTCGCCGGCTTCGAGGCGATCGATCAGTTCGCCGAGCGGCCGAACCGACAGACCCAGTCGCCGCAACGTGTCGAGGTGGGCCGCCAGGAGCGCCGGGTCGACCGACAGGCCCTCGGCGGCCGCACCCGAGGGATCCGTCACGTCGTGGTAGCCGAGCACCACGGCGCCCCCCGCCGCGCGCCGCCGCCGAAGTTGGGCCAGTGCGCTGAGCGGTCCGTCGAGCCGGTTCATGACGGCTCGGTCCGGTCGTCGTGGCCACCGGTACCGTCGATGGATCGACGCAGCACGTCGATGAGGGCATCGGTGCTGGCTCGGGCGTCGTAGTGCGCTTCGAAGCGCCGGCGACCGGCGGCACCCATTCGGGCCCGGAGATCGGGCCGATCGACCAGGGTGGTGAGGGCGGCACCGAGGGCGTCGACGTCGTCGCCGGGGACATGGAGACCGGTCTCGTCGTGAACGACCATCTCGGCCATGGCGGCGTTGGCAACGGTGATCACCGGAAGCCCGGCCGCCATGGCCTCGATCACGGCGTTGGGCGCCTGGTCGATGGTCGAGGGGAAGGCGAGCAGCGCCGACCCCGCCAGCAGTGTCCACAGTCGATCCTCGCCCGGGCGGAGGTCGTCGACGACCGTGATCCCCGGCTCGGCCGGAATCGGTTCCTGGGTGACGAGCAACAGGTCGGCCCGATCGGCGACCGAGCGGCGCCAGGCCTCCACGAGGACCGGACCACCCTTGCGTTCGAACTGGCGTCCGACGAACACGATCGTGGGGCGCCGGCACCCCGACTCGGGCCGGGCCCGGGCGAGCAACGGTTCGGGTGGGGCGGTGATGCCGAACGGGAGCAAGACGATCTTCTCGGGTGGGAGGCCGTAGTCGCCGACGAGCGAGTCGCGAGCCCACTGCGAGTTGGCGATCACGGTGCGGGCGGCGCGGAACACGCGCCGCTCGGCCGCCATCGACAGGGGAACGGCGAGCGGCGTCAGCCGGGTCGGTTTCCGGTAGGGCAACCGGTAGGCGTTGCGGGCATTGGTCGTGTCGAGGCTGACCACGGTCGGCGTGCGCCGCAGGAGCGAGGTACAGAGCAGGCCGGCGTTCTGGGTGTAGAGGTGCACCACGTCGACATCATCGACGATCTTTCCCAACCGGTGCCGCACCCAGGCACTCACCGCCAACTGGGACCGCAGGGGTTGGAGATCGGCGTCGAGCCGGGCCAGGCCGGGGATCGGTGCCGACGCGAGACGACGGGGCAGGCCGGGCGGGGGGACGTCGAGGAATCGGGCGTCGACCTCGGGATGATCGGCCAGAGCCGATCGCAGATGGTGGTGCACGGTGGCGTGCCCGCCGATGTTCTCGTTGATGAAGAGCACCCTCATCGGCGGCGCCTCTCGGCGGTCGTCTGCAGCACCGAGCGGAACACCGGCTCCAACTGCCGGCGGGTCAAGGTGTTGATCACCCGATCGCGGCCGGCGATCGCCAGGTGGTGACGCCGTTCGGGATCGCCGAGCAGTTCGGTGACGGCATCGGCCAGGGCCACGGGATCGTCGGGCGGGACGATGACACCGACGCCTTCGACGATCTCGGGGGCCCCGCCATGATCGGTGACCACGAGGGCAAGGCCGAGATTCATGGCTTCGAGCACCGACAGCGGCCCGGCCTCGGGTTCGATGCTGGCCGACACCGCCACGGTCCAGCGGCGCATGACGAGGTCGGGATCTTCTCGATGCCCGACGAACCGGACCCGTCCCCGCAAGTCGGGTCGGTCGGCCCGTTCGCGAAGGCGCTGCTCGTAGGGCCCGTCCTTGGGCAGGGTCCCGCCGAGCAGTTCGACGACGGTCGGCGGTGGGATCGACGCCAGCGCGTCGAGGAGGACGTGCTGGCCCTTCCATTCGGTCAGCACCGCGTTGAGTCCGACGATCGCCGGGGTGGCCCGTTCGGTGTCGACGCGCTGGACGGGCTTCGACACCGTTGCGGACGACCGTGGTCTCGATGCCCAGTTCCCTCGACAGCACCGCAGCCGATTCCGAGACCGGGATGGAGCGATCCACCGCCGGAGCCGACCATCGGGCCATGGCCGCCAGATCCCGGCGAGTGATCACGTCGTGGACGAGCCACGCCACCGGGGCCGCGGGCCGCAGGACCCGGAGGAGCGGGAGGCACAGGACCGAGTTGGCAACGATGACGTCGGCGTCGCGGGCGGCACGCCGGACGACGGCCGCCGCCCGGATGTTGTTGATCCCGAGCCCGAGTGCCGCCACCGGCCGGGGCCCGGCGCCGAGCTTCAGCTCGGGGATCTCGATCCAGGGGATCGCCTCGTCGCGCACTCGCTGCCCGGTCGGACCATCGGGAGCGATGATGGTCCACTCGTCACCCATCTCGATGCCGCACAGGGCGTGCCGGATCAAGACCCGTTCGGCCCCGGACAACACCCCGGTGGGGGTGATGGCGACGACCCTCAGGCCCGATGCGGTGGGTTGGTCGGGTCCGGTCATGGCAGCACTCCGAGTCGTCGGTAGACGTCGATCGTTGACGACGCCGTGGTGTCCCAGTCGAGTGGACGCACGGCCTCGGCCCCGGCCTTGCGCAGTCGACCCTGGTGGTCGGGGTCGAATACTGCGGCCTGGAGTGCCTCGGCCAACTGATCGACGTTGCCCGGCTCGACCAGGTCGAGGGTGCCGCCGACGATGTCGGGAAGGGCGCCCACGGCCGTGGCAACGACGGCGGCCCCACAGGCCATGGCCTCGATGGGCGGCAGCCCGAAGCCTTCGTATCGCGACGGGTAGGCCACGGCGTCGGCCGCGGCGTAGAGCGGAGCGAGGTCGTCGGCCGGCACGTAGCCGAGCCAGCGGACGCCGGCAGTGGTCGGCAGGTCGGTGGCCCGGGCGCCGGCCAGCACCAGCTCGACGCCGACGCGTCGGCAGGCCTCGACCAGCCCGGCGACGTCCTTGCGGGGCTCGATGGTGCCGACGTGCAGCACGAACCGATCGGGCAGCCGATGACGGGCGACGACGTCGGCACGAGTCTGGTCGTCGGGGGGTGCCATCCCCGGTCTCGGCGCGAGGTGGATCACCGTCGAGGAACGGCCGAATCGCTCGGCGACCGCCTCGGCGGTGAATCTCGACACCGAGATCAACTCGTCGGCCGCCGCGATCCCGCGCCGAACGGCGATCCGTTCTCCGGCGGCCCGAATCCGGGAATGGGCCCAGGGGACGTCGAAGACCGACAGGTCGTGCACCGTCGCCACCGTCGCCGACCGGTTCCGGAACGGGAGGTCGACGTCGAGACCGTGGACGACGGCCGCGTCGTCGACGCCACGCCAGCCCTCCACCAGGCGCCGGACCCCGTCGCAGACGGGCCGTCGATCGGCGATCACCCCTTCGGGCAGTTCGGTCGTTGCATCGTCCTGGATGCGCGCCACCAGGGTCGTCTCGGGCCCCAGCCGGTGGTGGAGCGCGCCGATGAGTTCGCGGCAGTAGGTCTGGACGCCGCTCCCGCCGGGGCGCAGGGCGAGCGCGTTCAGGAAGATGGGTCGCTCGCTCGGGGAGGGGGTCATGATGGGTGGGCCAGCGGTGATCGGCGGGACGGCCGCGACCGGTCGGGCTCGCCCGGTCCGAGGGGTGAAGGTCTCGGAGCCAACGACGGCAGGACACCGAGGAACAGCCAGAACAGGAGATCGGACGGGAAGATTTCCCAGTAGGTGGCCACCGTGGCGGCGCCGATGGCGGCCAGGGTGGCCGCGGCGATGCCGCTGGCCAGGCCCCGGTCGGTTCCCTCGAGCGCCAGCCGGGTGCTCTGATGGCCCTGGCGGGCCGCCGCGGCCAGGATCCACACCAGGAGCCACAGGCCGATGGGGCCGAGTTCGATGAGCGTCTTCACGTAGTGGTTGTCCGCCTGGTAGCGCTTGGCCTCGGCCTGGTCGGACAGGACCACGGCCCCGCCGTCCTCGGAACGCTGGGTTTCGATGCGCTCGGCCGCCGCCCCGGTCGAGCCGATCCCCTGGCCCAGGGGTTCGATCGACTGGTCACCGAGACTGACCCAACCGGTGATCCGCTGCTGGAGGCTCGACGACGAGAACGCGGCCGCTCCGGCACCGCTCGCCACGACCAGGACGACGACGATGGGCACGGGGAGCAGGGCATGGGCCAGGACGCGGTAGCGGGTGATGCCCAGGTACACCAGTCCGATGGCCAGACCCAGGAAGGCCCCCCGGACCACCGAGCTCGCCATGCCCACCACCAGGATCGGGGTCGAGGCCAGGAACAGCCGATTGCGGAGGCGGGTCCGGTCCTCGAGCGCCACGGGGATCCCGATCAGGAGCACGACCATCACGAAGAAACCGAACGGGAAGGGCTGGTTGAAGGTCGAGAACGAACGCAGCACGCCGTTCGAGAACCGGATCACCTCGTTGTACTCGTAGCCCATCCGGTGCAGGGCGACCTCGCCGACGACCTGCTGCCCGATCCCGACGACCGAGGTCACCACGCCGTTCACCATCATGATCGTCACGAGCCGATCACGGTCGAGCCGGTCGAACGGGGCCAGGAGCAGTGTCAAGGGGACCAGGACGAAGGTGAAGCCGATCTTGAACCCGAGAACCGAGCCGATCGAGGGGTGGAGCAGGACCGACAGCAGCGACCACGCCGCGAGGCACCCCATCGGGGCGACCCAGGCCGGGGCTCGGCGAAGTCGAGGCCGTCCGGGAGACTCGAGGATGGCGAGCCCGAACGCCAACGCGACCAACCCCTCCTTCCAGGCCTCGATCGGTCCCGGATGGGGGACGATCAACAGCAGACCGTCGTAGGGGACGAGCGCGGTGAGGACGAGCAGCACGGCCGCCGGCCGGAACCGGGGCCGCTTCGATTCCATGATGCTCGTCATGCGTCGGCCCCGGGCCGCAGGAGCGCCCGCCAACCGCCCTGCTGGGGCGCGCAGCGCCAGCCGACGACGGCCAGGTAGGTGAGACCGCACAGGACCGCAGCGAGGATCCACGGGATCACGACGGCTGCGCCCAGCCCGACCACGAACGCGGTGACGCCGGCCGCGATGACACCGATGACGAATGCCGGCTCGGCAAAGTGGATCGGCAGGCGGACCACACGTCGCCAGAGCAGTCCGGCAACGAGCATCTCGGTCATGAGCGTGGCTGCTGCGGCTCCCTCGATCGATGCCCGGGGGATCAGGATCAGGTTGGCGACCAGGTTGACGAGGAGCCCGCCCAGCGTGATCAGCGGGTAGATCCGGTGCCGGTCGGCCGCGATCAGGGTCGTGATCCCGAGACCGGCGAAGCCGCCGAAGAACTCGGCGGTGATCACGATCCGGGTGGCATCGGCGGCGCTGCGGTAGTCGGATCCGTACAGCAGGGCGGCCAGATCGCCGGCGAACAGCCAGAATCCGACCATCGAGCCGACCCCGGTGATCAGGAGGATACGCGTGGCGTTCGCAACGATCGATCCGAAGGCCTCACGGTCGTTGGACCACGATGCGGTGAGGGGCGCGAGGACGGCCACGGTCAGCGCGGTCCCGACGAAGTGCACGAGGTCGACGAATTTGTAGGCAACGCCGTAGGACCCGACCGCCTCGAACCCGTCGAGCTTGGACAACATCACCGAGTCGAGGCGGTAGTACAGCGTGACGAAGGCCGATCCGGCGGTGAGCGGAATCGCTTCGCGGAGCAACGCCTTCCACGTGACCAGATCGATCCGGTAGCGGAAGTTGGTGAGCCGGTGCGCCGCCGGCACCTTCCCGACCAGGATGACGACGGCGTTCAACACGGCCGGAACCGTGAACCACACGATCGACCCGCCCCGGATGACCAGCGCGACGGTCAGGGCGACCTGGGCCAACTGCCCGACCACCTCGAGGATGGCGATCCGATGCAGACGGTTACCGACCTGGAAGGCGACGTCGTAGGCGTGCGATGGGGTGGCGAAGACGACGACCAGGCCGCCGACGGCCGTGGCGGCGATGACCTCGTCGGGGTACCCCAACACGAACACCGCCAGCATGGCCGAGGCGTACCCGATGACGCCGAGCATCGTGCGCAGGAGGATGTAGGTCCCCGCCAGAACCGATCCGTCCTCTTCGTCGGCGGCCATGATGGCCGACACCGCCACCCGCCCGACGCCCAGATCGGTGACGATCGACAGCATGCCGAGCAGGCTGAACACCAGCGAGAACTGCCCGAAACCCTCGGTCCCGAGCGATCGGACGATGAGCACGGTGCCGGTCCAGCCGAGTCCGGCGACGATGAGGCGCGACGTGACCAGCGATGCGGTGTTGCTGGCGAGTCGGCTCCCCGACTCGACGCGGTCGGAGCCCACTGCGTTCATCGACCCTCTCGAGCATCGTGGTGTGGCCGGTTCACCACCCCGTCAGGCTAGGGGTCCCGTCACCGGTCGACAAGGGTCGGTCCACCCACCCCCAGCTGGGTATCCTGCCCTCGATCGTCGAGCGACGGCGTGGTCGGGTCCTCAGTCGGTGGCGGTTCGGACCCCGATGCGGAGCACCGGTGGCGGCCGGCGGTCGATGTACTTGGCGGCGATCGGGCCGACGATGGCCGTGGTGAGGACGTACCCGGCAACGAGCGCCCCGAGCTCGGCCCCGTCGGCGAGCCCGGCGCCGAGCGCGGCGATCACGATCGAGAACTCGCCCCGGGCGACGAGGGTGGCCCCGGCCCGCAGTCGACCGTTTCGCCCCACGCCGAGCCGCCGAGCGGCCAGCCAACCCGTCGCCATCTTGGTGAGTCCGGTCACCACGGCGAGACCGATCGCGGCCGGAAGCACGCCGATCAGGTCGGACGGGTCGACCTGGAACGAGAAGAACAGGAAGAAGAGCGCGGCGAACAGGTCTCGGAGCGGGGAGATCAGCTGCATGGCTCGCTCCTCGGCCCGCCCCGAGATCGCCAAACCGACCAGGAAGGCGCCGACGGCCCCGGAGACCTCGAGCTGCTGGGCGATCCCGGCGACGAGCAGGGTGATGCCGAACACGGCGAGCAGCAGGGACTCGTCGGATCCCCCGATCAGGGCACCGCTCAGACGCCGACCGTAGCGGAGGGCGGCCAGCAGGATGACCGTGACGACGGTGAGTGCGATGGCGACACTGGTCGCCGTTGCGAGGAGGGTCCCTCCGACGATCAAGGCGGCGACGACGGGCAGATAGACCGCCATGGCGAGATCTTCGATGACCAGCAGATTGAGGACCGCCGGCGTCTCGCGAAAGCCGATGCGACCGAGGTCGGCGAGGACCTTCGACACCACGCCCGACGACGTGATCCAGGTGGCCCCCCCGAGGAGGAGGGCGGCCAGGGGCGACCATCCGAGCAGCAGGCCGAGCGCGATCCCGGGCAGCGCGTTCAGCAGCATGTCGACGACACCGATGCCGATCCCGCTGCGGAGTCCGTCGCGCAACTCGTCGTCGGAGTACTCGAGCCCCAGTGCGAGGAGCAGGAGCAGCACCCCGATCTCGGCGACGAGTGAGATGAACGACTCGGTGACGTCGAGCTGGGCGAACCCGCCCTCGCCGAGCATGAGCCCGGCCAACAGATAGAGGGGAACGGCGGTAATGCCCAATCGGCCGGCCAGACGGGCGAGGACCGCCAATCCGAGGGCCAGGGCGCCGATCTCGACGAAGGCGAGCGCCGTTTCGGCGGTGCCTGCGGCGATCAGTAGGGAGCCGGGTGCACTCACGGAGCAAGGAGCGTTCGCAGCGCGGCGAGTCCTTCCACGGTGCCGACGGCGACGGCAACGTCACCGGCAGCGAACGCGAAGTCGGGTTCGGGGGCCGGGATCGACCGGGTGCTGCGAATCACGGCGACGACCGATGCGCCGGTGCGGGTCCGGTACGCGCCCTGGCCGATCGTGACCCCGACGGCCGGAGAGGACTCGGGCAGGTTGATCCACTCGATGGCGAGCCCTTCGATGTCCTGCTGGACGGCGGTGACCGCCTCGGTCACCTGGCTGGCCCCGAGGAGTTCGGCCATGGTCCGGGTGTCGTCGGCCGACAGCTCGAGCATGGCCGTACAGGCATCGGGGTCCTGGGAGTCGTAGACGACGATGTCCCGGCGGCCGGTCCGGTGGACCACGACGCCGAGCCGCTGCCCGCCGTCGGTTTCGAACTCGTGGCGCACGCCGACGCCGGGGAGGTTGATCTCGCGAACCTTGGCCATCCGACGAGTGTGGCATGCCGTCGCAGGTCTCATCGACTCATGCGTCGGTCGCATGCACGGCTTCGGTGGTGCCGTACCACCGGCGGTTCCGGACTCGGGACCTTGTTCCCTGGTTCGGAAGGGGAGGGAGGACGAGACTCACGATTGGTGAAACGTATAGTCAAAGACTCGACAACTCATCGATTGGGCATCCGGTTCGCAACAGGGGGACTGATGCTGATGACCCTGTGTGCCGCCGCCTGGTTTCTCGCTCCGCCCCCCGACTCGGCCGGGGCGCAGACCGACCCCGGTGCCGAGGGATTCGCAACTCACTGCGCGTCGTGTCATCAAGCCGACGGTGCCGGGATACCCGGGACCTTCCCGCCCTTGAAGGGAAACGCGGCGGCTGGAGACCCCGAGCACGTTGCCGACGTGATCCAGAACGGCAAATCGGGCCCGCTCGAGGTCGACGGTGTCGCCTACGACTCGGTCATGCCGGCCGTCGCCGCGCTGAGCGGGGCCGAACTCGACGCCGTCGTCGCCTACGTGGTGGGCTTGTCCGGTGGCGGGACCAACACGGGTACCGGTGAGGGAACGACCCCCGACTCCACGGTCGCAGCAGGACCGATCGCCGGCGATGCCGACCGGGGTCGAGACCTCTTCCTGGGGTCGCGCCGTCTCGATGAGGGCGGAGCGGCCTGTGCCGCCTGCCACGTCGCCGGGGCCGAGGGCAACCTCGGGGGTTCGGGCCTCGGTCCCGATCTGAGCACGGCATTCACCCGACTCGGAGGCGAGACCGGGCTCACCGGTTGGTTGGTCAATCCCCCCAGTCCCACGATGACGCCGATCTTCGCCGAGCATCCGATGACTCCCGAGGAGATCGCCGACCTGGTGGCCTTCCTGGCAACCACACCCGATGCCCAGCCCGATGACCCGCCGGTCGATGGCCTGGTCGTTGCCGGTGTTGCCGGCCTGTTCGTGCTCTTCGGAGGCATGGCCATCGGATGGCGGGGAATGCGGCAGAGCTACGTGGAACGGTTGAGGAGCCAACGATGAACCAGTGGATCCAGGAATCGATCGATCCCGGCAGCCGGAAGTGGGAGGAGTTCTACCGGAACCGATTCCAGCACGACAAGCGTGTCCGGACGACCCACGGCGTCAACTGCACGGGAAGCTGCTCCTGGGAGGTGTTCGTGAAGGAGGGGATCGTCACCTGGGAACTCCAGGCCACCGACTACCCCCAGCTCGAAGAGGGCCTGCCTCCGTACGAGCCCCGTGGTTGCCAGCGGGGCATCTCGTACTCGTGGTATCTCTACTCGCCGATCCGCGTGAAGTACCCCTATGTACGCGGCGCGTTGCTCGACCTGTATCGCCAGGCCAAGAAGGAACACTACGGGGGCCCGGTCGACGCCTGGGCCTCGATCCAGAACGATCCAGCCAAGCGGGCCCGC
The DNA here is from genome assembly GCA_963700755.1 of uncultured Acidimicrobiales bacterium. Classification (GTDB taxonomy): domain Bacteria; phylum Actinomycetota; class Acidimicrobiia; order Acidimicrobiales; family SZUA-35; genus JBBQUN01. Next base: position 132,655 of record CAVOYW010000006.1, on the reverse strand, counting down.
TATCAGGCGGCCAGGGGCAAGGGCGGCTTCCGTCGAACCACCTGGGACGAGGCGCTCGAGATCGCTGCGGCCTCGACGGTGCACACGATCGCCGAGCACGGGCCCGACCGGGTGGCCGGGTTCTCGCCCATTCCGGCGATGTCACAGGTCAGCTACGCCGCCGGCAGCCGCTTCATGTCGCTCATCGGTGGCGCCGTGATGAGCTTCTACGACTGGTACTGCGACCTGCCGCCCGCATCACCCGAGACCTGGGGTGAGCAGACCGACGTGCCCGAATCGGCCGACTGGTACAACGCCCGGTTCATCGCGGTCATGGGTGCGAACCTCAACATGACCCGAACCCCCGACACCCACTTTCTGGCCGAAGTCCGCCACGCCGGTGCCAAGCTCACCGTCTTCAGCCCCGACTTCTCGCAGGTGGCCAAGTACGCCGACTGGTGGATCCCGTCGAATCCGGGGCAGGACACCGCCTTCTGGCTCGCCGTCGACCACGTCATCCTCAGCGAGTGCTACCGGGATCGGCAGGTCGACTACTTCAACGACTACACCAAGCAGTACACCGACCTGCCGTTCCTGGTCGAGGTGGCCGACGGCAGGCCCGGGAAGTACCTGCGCGCCGATCGGCTCGCCCGCTACGCCGGCACCGAGAACGGCGAATGGAAACTGCTGATGTGGGACGCCGAGGCCAACGAGCCCCGGATGCCGAATGGTGCCATCGGCGACCGCTGGGCCCATGACGAGAGGGGTCGCTGGAACCTCGAACTGTTCGACAGCGTGCTCGGTGAACCGATCGCCCCGACCCTGACCTTCATCGACGCTCACGATGACGTGGTGTCGATCGACCTCGAGGTGTTCGAGGTCGGTGATGCCGGCCGAGGCAACGCAACCGTCACCCGCTCGGTTCCGGTACGCACGATCCAGACCGCCACCGGCCCGGTGCAGGTCACCACGGTGCTCGATCTGATGATGGCCCGATTCGGTGTCGACCGCGGTCTGAAGGGGGCGAACGCCACGTCGTACGACGACGCCGACGGCCTTTACACCCCGGCCTGGCAGGAACAGTACACGGGCATCGGCCGCGACAGCGTCATCCGGTTCGCCCGTGAATGGGCTCGCAACGGCGAGCTCACGCAGGGCAAGAACATGATCATCATCGGCGCCGGGGCGAACCACTGGTACCACAACAACCTGCTCTACCGGTCCGGCATCACGGCCTTGTTGCTCACCGGCTCGGTCGGGGTCAACGGTGGGGGGCTGGCCCACTACGTCGGCCAGGAGAAGCTGGTCTGTCACGCGTCGTGGGGATCGATCGCGTTCGGACAGGACTGGGGCATGGCCCCCCGCCACCAGAACACGCCGTCGTTCCACTACGTGCACTCCGACCAGTGGCGCTACGAGCGCGGCTATCGCGAGTACGACGCCCTCCCCGACAGCCATCCCGAACGCTTCGACCACACGATCGATCATCAGGCTCGGGCCGTGCGGATGGGTTGGCTGCCGTTCTTCCCCCAATTCAAGGAGAATCCGATCAAGGTCGTCCGCCAGGCCCGTCGCGCCGGCGCCGAATCCGACCCGGAGGTCGTCGATCGGGTGGTCGACCGCCTGACCTCGGGCGATCTCGAGTTCGCCATCGACGATCCCGACGCCCCCGAGAACTGGCCCCGCACGTGGTTCATCTGGCGAGGCAACGCCATCGGCACCTCGGCCAAGGGCCACGAGTTCTTCATGAAGCACTACCTCGGCACACACTCGACGGCCATCGCCACCGAACCCGACGACCACGGGGTCACCGAGATCACCGTCCGGCCCGACGCCCCGATCGGGAAGATGGATCTCGTCGTCGACCTGAACTTCCGGATGGACACCACCGCGCTGTACTCCGACATCGTCCTCCCGGCGGCCACCTGGTACGAGAAGGACGACCTCAACACCACCGACATGCACTCGTTCATCAACCCGATGCAGGCGGCGGTGCCCCCGTCGTGGGAGTCGCGACCCGACTGGGACATCTTCACCGGCCTCGCCAAGAAGGTGTCCGAGTTGGCCGGCGGTCTCTTGGGCCAGGTCGAAGACATCATCATGCAGCCGCTGCTGCACGATACCCCCGACGAGATCAGCCAACCCACCATGGGGGACTGGCGCACCGGTGAGGTCGAGGCGATTCCCGGCAAGACCATGCCGAAGTTCAAGGTGCAGAAGCGAGACTACGGCAAGCTCCACGAGCAGATGACGTCGCTGGGCGAAGGGATCCGGACCAAGGGCGTTGCCGCCCACGGTCTCAACATCGCCGTCGACGACTTCTACGACGAGCTGGCCCGCAAGCAGCCTGACGAGTCGTCCCGCAACAACGGGGGAGCACTGCGACCGTCGTTACTGCACGGTCGCCAGGTGGCCGAGGCGATCCTCGCCCTCGACCCCGCTTCCAACGGCGAGCTGGCCCACCGGGCCTTCGAGGCCGAGGAGGCCAAGACCGGCCTGAGCCTCACGCACCTCGGTGCCGGACGAGCGCGACATCCGCACCAGCTTCGCCGACATCGTCGCTCAGCCCCGCAGGATCCTCACCACCCCGACCTGGAGCGGGATCGTCACCAAGGGCCGGGCCTACAATCCGTTCACCCTCAACGTGGAGCACCGGATCCCGTGGCGGACGCTGACCGGGCGCCAGCACCTCTACCTCGACCACGAGCAATACCTCGCCTGGGGCGAGCACCTGCCCGTCTACAAGCCCCGGCCCGACCACACGATGCTGTCGGAGACCGAGGAGTCACTGGCCGAGGGCCAGGACGGTCGGATGTTCAACTACATCACGCCCCACGGGAAGTGGTCGATCCATTCGACCTACTCCGAGAACGATCGCATGATGACGCTGTCCCGGGGCGGGTATCCGATTTGGATGAACGTCAAAGACGCGGAGTCGCTTGGCATCGCCGACAACGACTGGGTCGAGCTTTACAACGACAATGGCGTGTTCGTGCAGAGGTGCACGACGTCGTCTCGCATCCCGCGGGGCACCGTGTTCGTGTATCACGCCACGGAACGCACGGTCGGGGTACCGATCTCGCCCCGGCGCAAGAAGCGGGCCGGGATGAACAACTCGCTGACCCGGACCCGGCTGAAGCCGGTGTTGATGAGTGGCGGCTACGCCCAGTTCTCCTACGGCTTCAACTACTGGGGACCCACCGGTGTCAATCGGGACACCTTCGTCTACGTCCATCGCATCGACAAGCCGGTCTACTGAGAGGCGCTGCCATGAGAGTCAGAGCCCAGATGAGCATGCTGTTCCACCTCGACAAGTGCATCGGGTGCCACACCTGCTCGGTTGCCTGCAAGAACCTGTGGACCGACCGCGAAGGCGCGGAGTACATGTGGTGGAACAACGTCGAGACCCGCCCGGGCACGGGCTACCCGACGGGTTGGGAGGACCAGGAGCACTACAAGGGTGGGTGGCGTCGAGACAAGAAGGGCCGCCTCAAGCTCACCCTGCATTCGCGGGGCGGCGGCGTTGCCAAGGCGTTCTACAACCCGTCGCTCCCCGAGCTCGAGGACTACTACGACCCGTTCACCTTCCGCTACGGCGACCTCTTCACCTCGCCGCAGTCGGCGCAACAGCCGACGGCGATCCCGATCTCGAAGATCACCGGCGATCCGATCGAGATCTCGACCGGTCCGAACTGGGACGACGACCTCGGCGGTTCGGGCATCTACGCCGCAAACGACCCCTCGATGGACGGGGTCGACGCCACTGTTCGGGCCCAACTCGAAGAAATCGAGCGGGTGGTCTTCAACTACCTCCCCCGGATCTGCAACCACTGCTTGAACCCGGCCTGCGTGGGCGCCTGCCCCAGCGGGGCGATCTACAAGCGGGCCGAGGACGGCGTCGTCCTGGTCAACGAGGACAAGTGCCGGGGCTGGCGGATGTGCGTCTCGGCCTGCCCGTACAAGAAGGTCTATTACAACTGGACGACCGGGAAGTCCGAGAAGTGCATCCTGTGCTTCCCCCGCCTCGAGACCGGGCAGGCCCCGGCCTGTGCCCATTCCTGCGTGGGTCGGATTCGCTACATGGGCGTGTTGCTCTACGACGCCGACCGTATCGAGACCATCGCGTCGGTCCCCGACGACGAGCTGCTCGACGCCCAGCTCGACATCATCCTCGATCCTCACGATCCCCGGGTGATCGATGCCGCCCTCGAGTCGGGGGTCGACGAGGCGTGGATCGATTCGGCCCAGCGTTCGCCCATCTACCGGTTCGTGAAGGAGTGGGGCATGGCGCTCCCGCTGCACCCCGAATACCGGACCCTGGCGATGATGTACTACGTCCCGCCCCTGTCGCCGATCATGAGCACGGTCGAGAACAACCTGGTCGATCTCGACCTGCCGGCCGACCGGGCCGACTTCGAGCTGTTCGACGAACTCGACAAGGCGCGGCTGCCCATCCAGTACCTGGCCAACCTGTTCTCGGTTGGCGAGCCGGAACCGATCCGGCGGATCCTGCGAACGATGTTGGCGGTCCGGACCTACAAGCGCCGCCAGAGCGTCGACGGTTCGATCGATGCGGAAACGATCGACCTGCTCGACTCGGTCGGATTGAGCGAGCAACGGGTCGAGGACATCTATCGACTGACCACGATCCCGACCATCGATGATCGTTTCGTCCTGCCCCCTTACCACCGGGAGATGTCGATCGAGTCCTTGAACGATCCGCTGTCGGCCAAGGGCGAGATCGGCTTCGGTCCCCGGACCGGTCCGGCGAGGGGGTTGTGATGCACCCCGCCACGGTCGTCGCCATGGGCTATCGCTACCCGACCTCCGAATCGGCCGCCGATCTCGACGCTGCCGTCGCGCAGTGGCTTCGGGGTCCGGTCCAGGCCCACATGCGCCGCTTCCACGATGAGGTGGCCTCGCTCGAGCTGGGGCAGTGGGAGGAACTCCACACGGCCACGCTCGACCTCTCGCCTCAGTTCATTCCCTACGTCGGCGATGTCGCCTGGGGCGAGAACTATCGGCGTGGTGCGTTCATGGCTGATCTGAAGGTGGCCATGGAGGCGGCAGGCGTCGATCTCGCCGGCGAACTTCCCGATCACCTCGAGCCGGTGCTGCGGTATCTGGCCGCCACCGACGCCCCCTTGCCCGATCTCGTGATGGTCCTGCCGAGTGCGGCCGCGACGATGAAGCAGGTGTTGCACGCGGCCGCCCCCCACAGTCCCTACCGCCACCTGATGGCGGCCACGGTGGATCTCGTCGCCGATTTGCGGCCCTTGACGATCGGAGCGCGGAGATGACCCTGAACGACGTCCTGTTCGGTGTCGTGCCCTATGCCGTGGGTGTCATGGCCGTCGCGGTGACGATCATTCGTTGGAGACGCCATCCCTTCACCGTCACGTCGTTGTCGTCACAGCTTCTCGAGAGCAAGCAGCTCTACTGGGGCACGTTCTCCTTTCACTGGGGGATCTCGCTGATACTGCTCGGCCACCTGGCGGCCCTCGTCGTGCCGCAGGGTTTCGAGCTCTGGAACGGCGCACCACTGCGCCTCTATCTGCTCGAGATGACCGGACTCGCGCTGGCTCTGTGGGCTGCCTTCGGGTTGGCCATCCTGATCCATCGGCGTCTGACGAACCATCGCATCCGCAAGGTCACCACACCCATGGACCTGGTCGTGCTGGCCACGATCGCCACCCAGGTGGTCACGGGCATCTGGATCGCCGTCGGCTATCGCTGGGGTTCCTACTGGGGCACCGCCGTCTTCGTGCCCTACATCCGTGGATTGCTCACCTTCCGACCCGACCCGGGCCTGGTCGACGCGTTGCCGTTGGTGCTGAAGATCCACGTCCTGGCCTTCTTCGCCTTCGTTGCGCTGTTTCCCTTCACGCGGCTGGTTCACATCATCACGCTGCCGCTCCAGTACTTCTTCCGGCCGTGGCAGAGGGTGGTCGCAATGCGGCAGACGCCGTCGCGCCGACCCAGGCCGTCCGGGCTCGTCGGCGGCGGTCCGCCGATGGTGGTCCAACGCCCCACTCGGAAGCGCGTGAACCCGTGAGGCTCGAGACCACCCGCAAGAGCGATCTGGCCGCCCAGGCACTCATCGCACTGGCTCGTCGCAACGATCCCGGCCATCCCATGAAGACCGCCGAACTCGCCGACGTCGTGTCGGCCACGCCTTCGTTCATGGCACACGTGATGAGCGCGCTGGTGTCGAAAGGTTGGGTCGCATCAGGCCCGGGTCGCAACGGTGGGTATCGACTCCTCGTCGGATTGGACCACGTCTCGGTGCTCGATCTGGTCGAAGCGGTGGAAGGGCCGACCGATACCGGCCGCTGTGTGGTGGGTGACCGACCCTGTGGCGAGACCAGCAGCTGTGCGCTCCACGACGCATGGATGCGCGCCCGTCAGGTGCTCACCGCCCAGTTGGCGACCACGTCGGTCGCCGACGTTGCGCACACGCTCACCGACCCACTCGACGAACGACGCCAGCAATGAAGGCCGCCGAAAAGGAAATGAATCCATGAGTGAGAACGGCGTGGCAGCCACCGACGAGCCACCACGGTTGCTCGACTTCGGGCAGGAGCGAATCCGGGTGCTCCACTTCACCTGGATCGCGTTCTTCATGACCTTCTTCGTCTGGTTCAACCTGGCGCCGTTGGCCACCACGATGCGCGAGAGCTCGGACTGGCTCACGAAGGAGCACATCAAGATCCTGCTGATCGCCAACGTGGCGCTCACGATTCCGGCCCGAATCATCGTCGGCGCCATGATCGACCGATTCGGCAGCCGGATCGTGTTCACCTGGCTCATGATCACCATGTCCGTCCCGACCGTCTGGTTCGCATTCGCCGACTCGTTCGACCAGTTGCTGATCTCCCGCCTGCTCCTCAGCAGCGTCGGCGCCGGTTTCGTGGTCGGCATCAAGATGGTCGCCCAGTGGTTCCCACCGAAGTACATCGGTCGAGCCGAGGGCTTCTACGCGGGTTGGGGCAACTTCGGATCGGCGTTCGCGGCGATGACCCTGCCCTGGTTCGCCATCACCGTCCTCGGCAACTGGTTCGACCTCGGCGACGATGCGTGGCGTTGGGCCATGGCCATCAATGGCCTGGTGCTCGCGATCTACGGGGTGATGTACTTCTTCCTCGTGCGCGACGTCCCCGACGGACGCACACTGACCAAGACCAAGAAGGCCGAACCGATGCTGCTGTCGTCGTACGGCGACCTCGTGCAGTACCTGATCTGGTCAATCCCGCTGGTTGCCGCGCTCGGGCTCCTCGCGTGGCGGATCTCCAACGTGTCGGTCGAGGGCGACGAGGTGCTCGCCGACACTGGGCTCTACGCCATCTACGCCTTCCTGACCGTGGTCTATCTGGGCCACGCGGCCCGCACGCTGCAGATCAACCTCCCGTACCTGAAGGCCGGCGTGCCCGACGACGAGCGCTACCACTTCGGCAGTGTGGTCGCCCTCAACTCCACGTACTTCGCCAACTTCGGCGCCGAACTGGCGGTGGTGTCGATGCTGCCCGAGTTCTTCGAGGAGGTCTTCGTCCCGCTCACCGACGACGCCGGTGCCCCGATCGTGACGGCGACGCTGGCCGGCATCGTCGCCTCGTCGTTCGCCTTCGTGAACCTGGTCGCCCGCCCGCTCGGCGGGTACCTGTCGGACCGTATGGCCAGCCGTAAGCGAACGATGCTCGGCTACGTGCTCGGCATCGTCGTCGGCTTCCTCCTGATGGCGCTCATCTCCAAGTGGGCCCCCGGGGTCGACGACGACGGGCTCCGCAATCTGGTCCCTTCGTTCGGCGGGATCGGCTGGTTGGTCGTTGCCGTCGCGATCACGATGTTCGCCTCGATCTTCGTGCAGGGCGCCGAGGGCTCCACCTTCGCCGTCATCCCGATGGTCAACAAACGCATGACCGGACAGATCGCCGGTATGGCCGGTGCCTACGGCAACGTCGGTGCCGTGGTCTATCTGGTCATCTACTCGTTGGTCGATGCCAGGACCTTCTTCTTCATCCTGGCCGGCGGGGCTGCCGCGAGCTTCGCCATCACCCTGTTCATGCTCGAAGAGCCGAGGGACTCGTTCGCCGAGGGCTTCGACGACGGCGTGCAGCCGAACGACGGTGCGGTTGCCGCCGAACCGGCGTCCCGACACTGAACCAGCCACCATCAGACCAGAATCGAGAGCGCTGCCATGGCCGACATCCAGACCTGGGATCCCGAGGACGAGGCGTTCTGGGAGTCGACGGGCAAGAAGATCGCGACACGCAATCTCTGGATCTCCATCCCCAGCCTGCTCTGCGGGTTCGCCGTCTGGCTGTACTGGAGCATCATCACGGTTCAGATGCTGAATCTGGGCTTCCCGTTCGAACAGAGCGAGCTCTTCACCCTCACCGCCATCGCCGGTTTCACCGGCGCCACGTTCCGAATCCCGAACAGTTTCTTCATCCGGATCTCGGGGGGCCGCAACACCGTCTTCCTGACGACGTCGTTGTTGATGGTCCCCGCTGTCGGGACCGGTGTGGCCCTGCTCGACACCCAGACCCCACTGTGGGTCTTCCAGATCCTCGCGTTCTTGTCGGGCTTCGGTGGGGGCAACTTCGCGTCGTCGATGTCGAACATCAGCTTCTTCTATCCGAAGCGAATGCAGGGTCTGGCTCTCGGTCTGAATGCGGGCCTCGGCAACGCCGGGGTCACCACCATGCAGATCCTGATTCCGTTCGTGATGACGACGGGCATCTTCGGAGGCGGTTCGAAGATCCTCGAGACGTCGTCCGGAACCCTGATCGGAACGATCGAGGCGGGAACCGAGACCTGGATCCACAACGCTGGATTCGTCTGGCTCGTCTTCCTGATTCCGCTGGCGTTCGCCTCGTGGTTCGGGATGAACAACATCGCAACCGAGACGGTCTCGCCGAACATCGGCGGGACCCTCGGAGCCTTCGGAAGGATCATCGGAATGCTGCTGGTGGCCAGCGTTCCCGCTGGCGCTCGGCCTGGCGATCATCCTTCCCGACCCGTTCCTCGGTGCACCATCGTCGTCGAAGTGGCCGGTGATGGCCGCAGTGTTGGCCTCGACCGTCTGGCTCCTCAAGCAACTGCCCGGAGACGTCAAGCCGAATCTCGAACGTCAGTACAAGATCTTCGGGAACAAGCACACGTGGATCATGAGTGTGATCTACACGATGACGTTCGGCAGCTTCATCGGATTCTCGGCCGGCTTCGCGCTGGCCATCAAGGTCGTGTTCGGCTTCAAACACATCGATGTCGGCGGGGTGATCTCCCATGACACCATCAATCCCGACGGTCCGTCGGCGCTGACCTATGCCTGGATGGGGCCGTTCATCGGTGCCTTCATCCGGCCGGTCGGTGGTTGGATTGCCGATCGTGTCGGTGGGGCCAGGGTCACCCACTGGGTGGCGATCGTGATGACGATCAGTGCGTTGGGTGCCGCCTGGTTCCTGCGCGAGGCCTACCGGTCGGAGACCCCAGAGGACTTCTTCCTGCCCTTCTTCCTCCTGTTCCTGGTGCTCTTCGCCGCCAGCGGCATCGGCAACGGATCCACCTTCCGGACCGTTGCCATCGTCTTCGACAAGGAACAAGCCGGTCCTGTTCTGGGCTGGACATCGGCGGTTGCTGCCTACGGTGCCTTCATCGTCCCGGATGAGTTCGGTGCCCAGATCAAGAACGCGACACCCGAATACGCGCTCGCCGCATTCGCCGTCTTCTACCTCGTCTGTTTGGTCATCAACTGGTGGTATTACCTGGGTCCGAAGGCCGAGTTCGAGAACCCCTGAGGCGACCCGACTCGCATGATCGGCTCCGACTAACATGGCAGAACGATCGAAAGGAGTCGACCATGCTCGGGTTGTACCGTCGCTGGCGTCGATCGTGGGGACCCGAGGCCGTGCTCGAACGCCGCGTGGCGGCCATCACCGGGAGCGTCCGCCAGATCATCGCCGCGGATCTCGCCATGGCCGAGGTGCTGTGGCAGTTCGAGGAACTCTCGGTTCATCTCGACCGGCAGCTCGCGGTGTGCCGCGACCTTGCCGACGCCACCAAACCGGCGGTCCTGGCCGAACTCGAACGATCGGTCCGGGCCTACGAAGCGGCCGGCACCGAGGTGATCATGGCGTCGGCCCGAGCCTCGAGCGCCGGTTTCGAGCGGCGACGGGCCGAGCTGGCCCGTCGGTTGGCCGCCGTCGAGGCCACCGACGACGAGGCCGACGCCCTCATGATGGACGCCATCCGGGAGGTGTCGTGAACCCGTTCGGGTCCGGGTTCACTGTTTGCCCATCTCCGAACGGTGTTCGGCCGCGGCGTCGGGGCGCGGGTCGTCGTCGAGCAGGTCGAACTCGATCCGATCGATGGTGCCGGTGAACCGGAAGGGCGACTGATAGGTCGTGCCGACCGGGGAACGGTGGTCGCAACCGATACTCATGCCGTTGAACGGCATGAAGCCCCGGAGGATCCGCGGGATCTCGAGCTCGCCGATCGTGACGCCATCGACCGAGAGCTCGGCCGTGGCCTCGATCCGGCCGGTCTTGGTCAGGGTCCAACAGATCGTGTGATCGCCCTCGGCCAAGCGCACCGTTCCCCGGATCTCGTGGTGTTCCAGCGGGAAGTGGTAGTGGAAACAGGGCATGCCGTCCTGGACGAACATCGAGTAGCCGCCCCACTGGTCACCGTCGCTGATGAGCACGCCTTCGGCCCCGTCGGCCGGGATCGAGACGTGGGCTGTGATGCGATGGCTCGTGTTCAGCACCCGGGGAGCGGCGTCGGACGGCACCCGCTCGAGGCCGGGCCACAGCGTCCAGTGACGGCGCACCGGACGCCGGGGGCGGATGCCGCCTCCGCCCCGTTCGTCGAGTGGGAGCACCTGATACCTCTCGGCCTGCTCCCACCACCGTGTCACCAGGGAGTCGAGGATCTCGGGCTCGGCGTTCGCCCGATCGTCGATCTCGGCGAAGTCCTCGTCGAGGTGGTAGAGCTCCCAGACGTCGTCATCGATCGAGGTGCGGGCGTCGTGGCGGGTGACCGCCTTCCAACCGTCGGCCACGATGCCCCGGTGGCCGAGCATCTCGAAGTGCTGGACCTCCTTCCGCGTCGGCGCATCGGGATCGGAAAGGGTGTAGGCCATCGACGTTCCGTGGATCGGCATCTGCTCGACACCGTTCACGACCGCAGGGGCCTCGGCCCCGGTGAGTTCGAGCATCGTGGGAACCAGATCGCTCACGTGGTGGAATTGGGCCCGGACCGAACCCCGATCGTCGCCCGTGATGCCCGATGGCCAGTGAACGACGAGCGGGTCGCGAACGCCGCCGCCGTGGGTGTTCTGCTTGTAGAACTTGCAGGGGGTGTTCCCCGCCATGGCCCAGCCCAGCGGGTAGTTGTTGAACCACTGGGTCTCGCCGATCTCGTCGATGCGGTCGATCGACTGGTCGAGGGTCATCGGTGCCCGCTCGAAGTAGTGGCCCTGGTGCAGGGTCCCGACCTGGCTGCCCTCCTGGGACGCTCCGTTGTCGCTCATCGTGACGAAGATCGTGTTGTCGAAGGCCCCGATCCGTTCGAGGAGTCCGACCAGCCGGCCGATCTCGGCATCGGTATGGGTGAGCATGGCGGCATAGGCGGCCTGGAACCGCACGAACAGCGAGCGCTCGCGTTCCGACAGTGACGACCACTCGGGGACCCCGGGGTTGCGGGGCGGAAGCCGGGTGTCGGGCGGGACGAGCCCCATGTCGATCTGGCGGGCCAGCCGATCGATCCGGGTCTGATCCCAGCCCTTTTCGAAGACGGGCACGTAGGCGTCGATCAGTTCCCGGTGCACATGATGGGGCGAATGACCCGCGCCGAAGGCGAGATACAGGAAGAAGGGCTTGTCGGGCGCCACCGACTGCTGGTCGCTGACGAAACGTATGGCGTGGTCGACCAGATCGGTTGTGAGGTGATAGCCCGGCGTCTCCGGGGTCGGGATGTGGTGGTTGTCCTCGGTGAGGAACGGATCCCAATGGTTCATGGCCCCGTCCATGAAGCCGTAGAACCGGTCGAATCCGCGCTGGGTCGGCCACTGGTGATACGGCCCGGACGGCCCGGTGTGCGTCATGGGGGTGAGGTGCCACTTCCCGACCGCGAAGCTGTTCCAACCGAGCTCTCGAAGGGTCTCGGGCAGGAGCCCGGCCTCCTTGGCGATGGCGCCGCGGTACCCCTCGAATCCCATGTCCCAGTTGGCCAGCGTGCCCATGCCGACGGCGTGGTGGTTGCGTCCGGTGAGCAACGAGGCCCGGGTGGGGGAGCACAGGGAGGTGGTGTGGAAGTTGGTGTATCGCAGACCGCCGGCGGCCATCCGGTCGATGGCCGGCGTCTCGACCTCGGAGCCGTAGCAGCCGAAGTCGGAGTAACCCACGTCGTCGAAGACGCAGAACACCACGTTCGGGGTTCCCGCCGGCGGGCGGATCTCGTCGGGCCAGTGCGGTTGGGACTCGCGCATCGTGCGTCCCACTCGAGGCCTACCGGCGCCGTCGCTCATGTCGCGGATCGTCCTTTCCGGCCCCGCCGAATCCGAGGCCAGTCCGCGCAGTCTGATCCGACGGCCAGGGCTTGGCAACTGCCAGGCCGGATCGACGGCGGCCGGGCACGCGGCGCGATCGTCGAACGAGCGCTACCAGCAGCGACCCGAGGCCGTCCACGGGGCCGTGCCCTGGGCCTCCCAGACCAGCACGGCGGCCGCGTCCTGCTGGGCCGGGCTCGCCTGATCGGCAGTGGGGGCCGAGAAGCGGTCGTCGAACCCGTAGGCCTGCCAGGTGCCGGTGAGGAACTGGTAGGCCCCGCGGGCGCTGGATCGGGGGTTTGCCGCACGATAGTCGTCATGGGACTCACAGGACCGAATGGCGAGCATGACGTCGGGGACCATGACGCCGTTGCCGGCATCGACCCACCGGTCGGGGAGTGTGACGGCGCCGATGCGCGACGGCACGGTGCCGGTGGTCGTGATGAGCTCGGGTGAGTTCGTGAACCCGGCGAGCACCTCGTTGATCGGGAAGGACGACCAGTAGCGATGGCCGTCGCTGTCGGGCGCACGGTCGAAGGCGTTGGCGTAGATGTCGGCCAACGGATCGGGGCCGAGCCGCCAGTCGGCCTCCGGTGAGACGAGGAACTCCGTCGCAACCGCCGGGAGGGACGCCCCGGCCATACGTTGCTGGGTCCAGTACGCATGGCCGGCGCTCTCGGGTTCCCGACCGAAGGTGGCCAGGTACAGCCGATACATCTCGTCGTGGGCGATCTCGAAGGGGATCGCCTCGACGGTACGCAACCGATCGGGCACCCCCTGGAACGGATCGGCCGAACCGGCAGACGCCGGTGTTGCGTTGGTCACACACAGGACGAGGATCACGGTTGCCAGCAGGGCCTTCGTTGCCGCGCGGAACATCGATCTCGGTGCAGTGGACAGCATGGATACCTCAAGCGCTCGACGATGTGTCAACCCGACGCTCCGCTCGGAACGATGCCGATCCGGGGTCGGGGGGGTGCATGGCGTGCTTGTCGTGGACGGTCGATGCACGCGACCGCTCGTTCGATTCGGCACGATGCACCCTTCCCATGAGCGAAGACAACCCCGGGAGCGGGGGGCATCGGTCACACCTGAGCCGGTCGAACCGCGAGTTGGCTGGTCAGGAGACCGGGATAGGACGATCGACCCAGCGGTCGAGACTGACCGAATCGGAGGATTCGGGGTGCTCGTCCAGCACCGCAGGGTCGTGGGGCGCCACCGAGCGTGGTGAGACGAGCGCGTGGTTCAGACCGTCAGGGCCGTCGCCAGCACCAGGCCTCGGGCGGTCCAGGCGATCGTGCGGATCCAGTTCGTGCGGACCAGCCTGGCGGCGACGGTGTCGTCGTGGCCCGACGACAGCTGCGCGTGCAGCGGGACCTGGATCAGGACCGTCGAGCCCAGTGCGACGCCCAGCAACGCCGCCGCGGCCCAGGCGCTCGCGGCACCGATCGCGTCGGGACGTTCCACCAGCAGGATCAGCGCCGTCACGCCCTCGGCGGCCATGAACGGCCCGACGATCCAGGTGATCCTGCGGGCGTGTTCGGTCGCGGCACTCACGGGACGGAGGGCCGAATAGTCGGCGAGCATCGGGTAGTGGACCACCTGCACCATCCAGATGAGCCCGACCATGCCCCAGGTGGCGACGGTGCTGATCACGAGTACGGCGGTCATCGGCGAACCTTCATACGCTCGGGCCGGTCAGGCAAACGAGGTGCTCGGCAGGTCACCGGAATGGCGACCATCGAGTGCCGAGGCGATGGCCTCGGCGAGGACGGCGGCAACGGCGGCCGGGTCGAGTCCGGTCGGCATCTTCGGCGCCGTTCCGGCAATGGCCCGCCCGGCCAGGCCCGTCTCGGTGTGCGGAGGGCGGGCATCGATCACCGAGATCTTGCGCCGTCGTGCCTCGCGACCCAGGGCGGCATCGAACGAGGCAACGGCGGCCTTGGACGCACCGTAGGCCGCCATTCCCGGCAGGTTCTGTTCGGCGATCACCCCCGACAGGTTCATGATCACCCCTCCCGGGTCCAGGGCCGACAGGGCCGACTTCGCGAGGGCGATCGGGATGAAGGTGTTCGTGAGGAACAGTTCCTCGACGATGTCCATGTCGAGTTCGTCGACCGGACCGAACGCAACGACTCCGACGGCGTTGACCACTGCATCGAGCCGACCGGCCCGTTCGACGGCACCCGACACTGCGGCGGCGCAGGCCCGGGGGTCGCGCAGGTCGAGGGGGATGCGATGGCCGGCCACCGGGAGCGCATCGAGGCGCTCGCGGCTGCGGGCCACCAGGGTGAGCGTGGCCCCACGCCCTGCGAGCGCGGAGGCGAGGGCCGAACCCAGGCCACCGGTGGCCCCGGCGATCAGGATCGACCGTCCGGCGAGGTCGTCGGCGTCGGAAGGATCGTTGCTGTCGGTCATGAGCCGAGCCTGGCACGACGAGTGCGCTCGCCCTCGATCGGAGGCGAAAAGTAGGGTGACGCCATGACCGAACTCGTACGTGTCGAACGCCCCTCCGACCGGATCGCCCACGTGGTGCTGAATCGGCCCGAGCGTCGCAATGCCCTCACCGGCCCCCTGGCCGAGGAGCTGGCCGACGCGCTGGAGACGCTGCAGGGCGATGACGCGGTGACGGTGGTGCTCATCCGGGGCGAGGGTGGTGCGTTCTGTTCCGGTCTCGACCTGAAGGAGTTCTCGGCCGATCCCCAGCCCGACTGGGTGCCGTCGTTCCCGGTGTCGTGGCGGCGTGTGCATCGGGCGCTGTTCGAAACCGACCGAATCGTGATCGGTGCGCTCGAGCGGGCAGCGGTGAACGGAGGGGCAGCGCTCGCCCTGGCCTGTGACTTCCTCGTCGTCGGCGACTCGGCCTTCCTCCAGGTGGGCGAGATCCAGCAGGGAATGGCGGCACCCATGAACATGGCGTGGTTGCGCCTGCGTCACACCGAGGCCCTGTCGGCCCGGCTCACCCTGCTCGGCGACCGCGTCGGCGGGCCCGACCTGGTCGCGCTCGGGGTGGCCTACACCAGCGTGCCCGACGTCGACGTCGTGGCCACCGCCGATGAACTGGCGGCCCGCCTGGCCGCCCACGATCCCGCCGGCGTGCGGCGGATCAAGACGTCGCTGCGCCGCACGGTCGTCACCGAGTCGGCCGATGCGTGGTTCGATCGGGCGGTTGCCGCCGACCCGCTCGCCGGCACCCGGATGCCCCCTCGGGCGGCGCTCGACACCTGAGCGGTCCAGACCCGTCGGCGGGACCGCCCGACGCTCAGCGCCCCACGAAGATGCGGGCGGCGGCAATGGCCACCGCGGCGGCTCGTTCCGTGGCAGCGGGGTCGGTGGCGTTGGCGACGGTGTCGGCGGCGGTGTGGAAGAAGCGGAAGCGGCCCAGGAACGACAGCACGTCGGCGCCGGCCCGCTCCCACGTGCCACCCTCGCCTCTCCAGTGGTCCGAATCGAGGAGCGTCCAGTTCGCGTCGGGTACGACCCGGGCGATCGCGTCGCGGGCCTCGCCCGTGGCCGTGGTGAGCACCAGACGCTGCGAAGCGAGTTCGGGTCGACCGGTCGCACCGGGTTCGACGGCCGCGATCGAGGCGCCGAGGTGGATCACACGCTCGCCGGCGACCGGGCGGCGCTCGAGGTGATGACGCAGCCCGAGGTGGTCGAGCTCGTGGCCGCTGCAGGCCACGAAGCGGACCCGGTGATCGCGGCTCAGCTCGATCGCCATGGACACCGCGACCGCCAGACCCACCGCTCGTTCGCCGGCGGCCGGCGTCCACCCGGTCAGTGGTGTGGTGACGGTGACCGGGGCGCCGTCGGTCGGTCCGAACGTGGCGAGAACGTTGGCGCTGCCACCGGCGACGAGCGACGAGGAGAACACCAGCCGTGTGTCGCCTCCGATCGCGGCACCGCGGTTGGCCGCAACCACCACCGCCGGTCGGTCGAGTTCGACCACGGGCCTCCGGTTGCACTGCACGATCAGATCGTCGGGCCCGCCGACGGCGAGCACGAGGCCGCCTGTGCCCGAGTGCCCGGTCAGGTGGCGGTCGAGTCCGCCGGCATCACCGGCCGCCGCTCCGTCGACGTCGATGACGTCGAGATGATCGAGATCCCACGCGCCGAGGGCGCAATAGAAGAGCGGGAGGCAGTCGATCGGTCGGCGACCGTCGAACAGCCGGGCCGCGGCCTCGAACCGATCGAAGCTGTAGGGCTCGGACTCGACCTCGCCGCCACACGCGTCGAGCAGGGTCATCAGCCAATCGGTGGTCCGGCGGTCGGCGTCGGTGCCGGTGAGGTGGTTGCCGAACGAGGCGTAGGTCGCAACGATGTCGGCCAGGTGGTCTCGTTCGAGTGCCGGGCGGGTCACATCGTGAACGCCAGCGAGCGAGCAGCCTTGGCGCCCCACTCGTCGTCACCCGACCACGCGATCGCCCCCGAGGCGATGGCCTCGTCGGGGTCGATCCGGCCGCAGGCCAGGAGGGCGAACGTCGTCGAATCGGCGGTGAGGACCACATCGGGGTGCTCCAGTTCGTCGACCCGTTTGGCCCGTCCGTCGTTGACGACGTGCATCGTACGAGTCACCGGACCGGTCAGTTCGATCGTGATGCCCATCCCCTCGGGCAGCCCGACCTTCTTGCCGATGATGTAGCCCAGGGAGTTCTCGATCTCGTCGATCGCCATCTCGGCCGCCGGCCCCGATTGGTGACCGGGGAGCCCGAGCGGTCGGCGGATGTCCTGCTCGTGAACCCAGAAGTCGAAGACCCGAACGGCCATGAAGCGGCCGTAGGTCCCCGGCCCGACCGGGGTCAGGGACGGCTGGGCCAGGTCGTCGTCGGACAGTCCGGCCAGATCGGCGCGTCGGGTGGCGATGATCGCTCGATAGCGGGCCAGGATCTCCGATGGCGACTGACCGGCCGTCGAGGCGACGAACTCGCCGATCTCTTCGAACGGCAGGCTGTCGGCGAAGGCGTCGGGGCCCTTCCCGGCAAGCATGTGTTCGATCGCGGCCAGATGGATCAGCACGCCCGTGACGTCCCAGTCGGGGCACAGAGATTGCACGGTCCACTGGTCTCCGTCGAGCGATCCGAAGAGCTCGTCGATCGAGTCCCAGCAGAGCTGGAGGTTGCCGACTGCGGTTGCGGTCATCGCGTGCCTGCTTTCTCGTCGGTGGGGAAGCCGACCACCTTCCCCCGATTGATGCTGACCCAGTCCCGGGCCTCGAGGTAGGGCCGGAACGTCTCGGCGATGAGGGTGTTGTCGGTCGGGTTCTTGGGCCGCTGCAATTCGTAGAGATGGGGGAACTCGAGCCACGCGGTCGTTGCGGCCCAGAGGCGAAGTGCCGAGTCACCCTCGGGGGGATCGATGAGGACCGGTCCGAAGAGGCACTGCTCTGCTCCCGGCGAACCGAAGAAGAGCGTCGGGACGCCGTAGCCGCCGGCGTCGACGACGCGCTGGTGCTCGGCCCGGACCTCGTCGTGGGTGGTCGGATCGGCGATGGCTTCGTCGACGAGGCCGGGATCGAGCCCGATGTCGGCCATCAGATGTCGGGCCACGTCGGGCTCGTGCGGCTTGTGGCCATCTTCGTGGAGGGCTCGCCCCGTTCGTTCGTACCATCGGTCGAGGTCGTCCATGCTCGTGCGACGCAACAGCGCGCCGATGCGCATCATCGACCAGCCGTAGGACCACTCCCGTTCCCACGGGTGCTTCTTGCCTTCGACCCGGTTGACCTCCTCGAGGCTGAAGAACCGCCAGTTGATCGTGAGGTCGGTCTGGGACCGAACGTTCCGGATCCACTTCGACGTCTGATAGGCCCAGGGACACATGACGTCGAAGTGGAAGTCGACGGTGGTGGGGTCGGTCATGGTGTCGAGGTTGCTCGCCGTCGGCCCGATGGTCAAGTGGCGCAGCCAAGGTTCGGTCAACCGAGCACGACGGCACCGTCGGCGACGGCTGCCCCGCCCGCCTCGTTGCGCACCTCGAAGGGCACCGTGCCGCTGCCGTCGTCGTTGAGGTTGCCGGGCCAGACCGACAGCGTGAGGCTCGTCGGGAGCGGCACCATCGCGGCGAAGCGGCCGACGATTCGGCGCACCTGTTCGGGCCCGGCGTCGATGCCGCCGTTGCGAACCGGGTCGATCACGGCCGAGACACCGTGCGCCAGGTTGGCCGTGCCGTGCAGGATGATGCCGGGAAGACCGACCGACGCCGCAACGGCGGCATCGGTGTGGATCGGGTTCCAGATGCGGGCGCACTCGGTGTAGACGTGGGCCGCGCCGGCGGCCAGGCCGAGAACCGACTCGGTGGGTCGGCCCCGACGCACCAGACCCGGTACCGGGCTCGGCGGATCGGGGTCGGGCCGGTCGTCGCCGGCGACGGCCACCCCCAGGTAGATGGCGTCCTGTCGGGTGGTGGCCACCGGGCGACCATCGGCGTCGACGGTGTGCAGCACCGAACGGACCCGGGCGCCCGGTCGTTTGGCCTCGACGGCCACCGTCGACAGGGTGGTGGTGAGCTCGTCGCCCGGGCGGATCAGCCGATGGACGGTCAGATCGTGTGTGGCATGGACGCCGGTCGCCACCTCGGCCGGCGTCATGCCGGCCTGCTGCGAGGCCGTCCGGCCCGAGACGATGACGGCCCACTCGGGGCACACGGCGAAGAGGGGATGGGCAACGATCCCGCCGGGGCGGGTCGTGTCGAAGTAGTACTCGTCGTCGAGCCCGAGCCCGGCGGCGTAGGCCATCGTCCAGCGTGCGTCGACCCGATGGGTGATCGGATCGACGCTCCACTGGCAGAGGTCGGCGGGAACGGGCACGCCCGGGTTCAGGCGGGAACGGGTGCCGGGAAGAACGAGCGCAGGCCCTCGGCCATCTGGGCCCGGATCGGGGCGCCCGACAGCATGAGGTCGACCGCGGCGATCGACGTGTGGACGTGACCGCGCGCCGGCAGGTGTCGGACCGGCACGCCGGCGTCGGCCAGCGCGTCGGCATAGGCGATGCCCTCGTCGCGAAGCGGGTCGAACTCGGCAGTGACGATGAACGCCGGCGGAAGGCCGGCGAGGTTGTCGGCCCGGAGGGGCGCCACCCGTGGATCGGTGCGTTGCGATGGGTCGGTGTAGTGGTCCCAGAACCAGCGCATCAGTGCGGCCGTGAGCACGTAGCCGTCGCCGTTCTCGCGGTAGGAGGCCCGGTCGAGATCGGCGTCGGTGACCGGGGTGAGCAGGAGCTGGCCCGAGATGGCGGGGCCGCCGGCGTCGCGAGCCAATTGACAGACGACGGCCGCAAGGTTTCCACCGGCGCTCCATCCGGCAACGGCGAGCTGGCCGGGAAGGCCGCCCAGCTCCTCGGCCGACTCCGCCACCCACGTCAGCGCCGCGAAGGCGTCGTCGACGGCGGCCGGGAACCGTGCCTCGGGAGCGTGGCGATAGTCGACCGAGACGATGAGGGCGTCGGATCGTGCACACAGGTCGCGGCACAGGGGGTCATCGGAGTCGGCACTGCCGAGCACCCAGCCTCCACCGTGGTAGTAGACGACGACGGGATGGGGTCCCGGTGAGGCCGGACGGTAGAGCCGATAGGTCAGGTCCCCGGAGGGACCGGGCAAGGTGCCATCGACGATCTCACCGACCTCGGGCCCCGGCGGCCGCTCGGCCGACATGGCGTCGGAGAACGCCCGGGCCTCCTCGGGTGGCATCGTGTCCAAGGCCGGGAGGTCGAGTTCGGCCATCATGTCGAGCAGCATCGACACGTCGGGTTGGACCCGCCGGATCACGCCGTCGTTGGTGGTCTCGCCGCTCGATCCGATCCGGGTGAACCCGAGATAGTCGTCGGTCCTCACCTCGTCGCACGCCCGGCGGTAGGAGTCGACGCCGCCGACGTAGGGGAGGAACACTCGGGGTTTGCCGGGCACGTTGGCACCCATGTACCAGGAATTGGCCTGGGGGTAGAGCGTGATGTTGGCGCAGTCGTTGACGTGGAGGCCCCAGCCTTCTTCGGCCGTCGGCGTCGGTTCGATGACGTCGTAGCCGTCACGGCGCAGGTCCTCCAGGCAGTCGCTGATCCAGTCGACGTGCTGCTCGATCGAGACGGCCATGTTGGACAGCACCGAGGGACTGCCGGGCCCGGTGATCGTGAAGAAGTTCGGGAATCCGACCGAGGTCAGGCCCAGATAGGTCTTGGGGCCATCGGCCCACTTGTCGGCCAGACGGATTCCGTTTCGGCCGGTGATGTCGACCGACACGATGGCGCCGGTCATGGCGTCGAATCCGGTGGCGAACACGATGGCGTCGAATTCGAACGAGCGCCGGGTGGTGTCGATCCCGGTCTCGGTGATCGAGGAGATCGGTTCGCTCAGCAGGCTGACCAGGGAGACGTGCGGCAGGTTGTAGGTCTCGTAGTAGTTGGTGTCGAGGCACGGGCGCTTGGTCCCGAACGGGTGGTTGGTCGGGCACAACGCCTCGGCCGTTTCGTGATCGGTCACGATCGAACGGATCTTGCTGCGGATGAACTCGCTGATGGTCTCGTTGGCGTCGGCATTGACCAGGAGATCGTTGAACGCACCGAGGGGTGCCATCAGCTCGCCCTGCTGCCAGACCTCTTCGTACTTGGCCAGGCGTTCGGCGTCGGACACCGCCAGCGCGCCGAGCTCGGCCGTCTCACCCGGAACTCCGCCTCGGCTCCACTTGGCCGCCTCCCGGTAGTCGGCGGTGTTCTCCCGCAGCAATTCCAGCTTGTCGGCCGGGACGGGACCGTTGCGGGCCGGGATCGAGAAGTTCGGAGTCCGCTGGAAGACCGTGAGTTCGGACGCTTGGGCGGCGATGAGCGGAATGGACTGGATGCCCGATGAACCGGTGCCGATCACCGCCACCCGCTTCCCGGTGAAGTCGACGCCCTCGTGGGGCCAGCGACTCGTGAAGTAGACCTCACCCCCGAACCGGTCGGCGCCCTCGATGTCGGGCGACTTGGGAAGCGACAGGCACCCGGTGGCCATGACGTAGAAGCGGCAGCGCACCTCGTCGCCGTGCTCGGTCTGCAGGCGCCAGCGCTTCGCGTCGTCGTCCCAGGCCGCGGAGTCGATACGGGTCGAGAACGTGATGTCCCGCCGAAGGTCGTGCTTGTCGGCGACGTGCTGGAGGTAGGCGAGGATCTCGGGCTGGGTGGCGTACTTCTCGGACCACTGCCATTCGGTCTCGAGCTCGGCATCGAAGCTGTAGGAGTAGTCGATGGTCTGGATGTCGCACCGCGCCCCCGGATACCGGTTCCAGTACCAGGTGCCGCCGACGTCGTCGGCGGTCTCGAACGCCCGGGCGCTGAACCCGGCCTTGCGTAGACGGTGGAGCAGGTAGAGCCCTGCCATTCCGGCGCCGACGACGACGACGTCGACCTCGTTCTCCTGCGACATGCGAGTCCCCCTCGATGTGTCGATGCGACGCCGATCGGCGGCCGCTCTCGCGATGCATTGTCACACGAGATGGTGACCGGGACGCAAACGGCCGTTCGGGATCAGCCCGGTTCGGAGATCGGCGGAACCAGGACCAGGGTGCGGTGAGCCCGGTGCAGGGTTCGCATGGCGACACCGCCGACCCGGAGGCCGGAGAAGCCGCCGATTCCTCGGGTGCCGATCACCAGCGCACCGGCTCCATGGCGGTCTGCCACCCGGAGAAGGGCGGTGGCCGGGTCGCGGTCGACCTCGACCGTTGCCTCGACCTTGACCCCGGCGGCGTGCAGGGGCGCCGCCCAGCCGTCGAGTTCGGCCAGCACGGCCTGATGGGTGGCATCGGGAAGCACCGAGTCGCCGGCGCGAAGGGGGTAGCGAACGACGACCGCAACCACGGTCGCGTCGAAGGCGCGGGCGAGGTCGGCGCACACCGCCGTCGCGGCTGCCGCCTGTGGCGAGCCGTCGAGGCCGAGGACGATCGGTGGGTGATCGAACCAGTCGTCGTCGGTGACGATGGCCAGAGGCCACCGGCTGTGATGGGCGACGTGTTCGACCACGCTGCCGATGTGGCCGGGGCCGGGTTCGGAGCCGTGGCCGGAGCGGCCCAGGACCAGGAGATCGGCCGAACCGTCGAAGGCGGTGATGACCTCGCGGGGGTCACCGCTCCGCACCGTCAGCGACACCGATGGCGGGAGCCATCGTTCTCGGAGACGGTTCGAATAGTCGGCCAGCATGCGCTCCCGATGCTCCTGGGTCAGTTCCGACGGGGGGTGGGTGAAGGCGCCGACGGCCATCACCTTGGCGCCGCTGCCATCGGCCAGGGCCTGGGCCCAACGCAGTGCGGCTGCCGATCCCGCCGAGCCGTCGAACCCGACGGCGATCGTGTTGAGCGTCATGGTCATCGATCCTTTCGTTGCCGGGCCGATTCGGTTCGGGGCGGAGGGTCTGTGGGGGGTGGCGAGGAGTCGGGATTCCGGGCTGCGTCATCCTGGGCGGCTCGGATGAGGTCGTCGAAGCCCCGCACGATGCCGTCGGCGAGGATCTTGACGTCGGGGCAGGCCTCGTCATCGGCGTGGAGGGCGACGGTCAGCGAACCGGCGTAGCTGATGACGGCGATCGAGACCGGGAGGTTGGCCCCGAGGGGAACGATCGGGATCATCTCCTCGATCGTGGCCCCGCCGAACGACAGCGGTCGTCTCGGCCCCGGCATGTTGGTCACCACGACGTCGGCGAACGGCTGGTGGGCGACCAGCCGCGACAGCAGGTGCAGAGCCGGTGGGGCGACGTGGTCGGCCGCATGCAACAGGACCTCGGTGCCTTCGGGGTAGTGGCGTTCCTTGCGCTCGGCGACGGCCTCGGCGATGAACGACAGACCCGTGACCGGGTCGTCACCGAGCGGGAGCTCGATCATCATCGCCGACACGTGGTTGCCGGGCTGTCCCTCGAGCCCGGCCAGCCGCGTCGACACCGGGACCATGGCCGTGAACGGGTGTGGAGGTGTCTCACCCCGGTGGGCATACAGCGCTCCGAATCCGGCGGCCACGGCGGCCAAGACCACATCGTTCACGGTGCCCCCGAGCGCGGCACCAGCGTCGTGCACCGAATCGAGCGGAACCGACAGCGGCACGAGCAGCCGCCGCCGGCCGAGCGTGCGACGACTGGCCGTCGTCCGGGCCCCGAGCAACGGCCGGACCAGATCACTGACCGCCGCGCTCGCCGCGGCCAGCTGTGACCCCGACGCCCGGGGTGTCTCGACCAGATCACCGGCCAGGCGGAGCAGGTGCCGAGGTTCGCGGAGCTGTTCGGCAACGGCTTCGATGGCCAGCGTCGCGCCCGAGGGCTCGGATCGGCCCGGAGCTGCCCGGCCGGGAGCGGGGTCCTCGTCTCCGAGCGGCGTGCTCTCGGTGTCGAAGAACACCGAGACCAGCTCCACCCCGGACATTCCGTCGAGCATCGCGTGGTGGAGCTTCTCGACGAGTGCGATCCGGTTCGGCCCGAAGGTCGCCGGATCGAGCCCCACGATGAACCACAGCTCGAACAACGGACGGGACCTCGGAAGGAGCCGCATCTGCAGCAACTCGCATCGCTCGAGCAACTGTTCGCGGGTGCCCGGTGCCGGGAGCGTGATCATCCGGACGTGTTCGTCGATGTCGAAGGACGGATCATCGACCCACACCGGTCGGGCCAGCTCGAACGGGATCTCACGGACCTTGCGGGTGAGTCGGGGAACCTGCGACAGACGGGCGGCGATCCGGGACCGGATGGCGGCCAGATCGAGTTCGCCGTCGTCGTTCATCAGCGGTGTTCCGTCGAGAACGAGCAGGCTGCCCATGTGCATGGGTGTCCGAACCGACTCCATCCGGAGGAAGCTGGTGTCGAGCGCACTCAGGCGCTGGGTCTTCGAAGGGTCGCTCGTCTGGTCGACGGGATCGGCTGCCGGCCCTGCCGCCGCCCCTGCCGCCGCCCCTGCCGCCGTGGCCGGGACTCGGCGGCGACGGCGTCGGACGAAGTCGGCCGCTCGTCGGTCGAAGATGGTGAGCAGGCGCTCGGGGTCGGCGACCGCGGCCGGATCCACGGTGAACCCGAAGTGGGCGACCCCCGAGTAGGTCAGCAGGCCGATGTTGAGGGCGGCGCCGCCGGTGGGGGCGAATGGGTGCAGGGCTTCGACGGCGACGTCGGCGATGGTGATGGGGTCGGCCGGTCCGGGCACGTCGGTGAGCACCACGTCGGAACCCTTGACCATCCCCGCCACCACGCTCGTCGTGAGGCCGGCCGGGAGTTCCTGGATCCCGGCAACGAGGATCTGGCTGATCCCGATCGCCGGTTCGTGGCTGCTGCGGTGCAGGGTGCCCCGTAGCTCGTTCAGTGAATCGAAGGGGTGGGCATCGGGATCGATCGCCGCGACGAATCGCGAGGGCGTCCACTGGTTGCCGGCCTCGGGATCGGACTCGCGGCGGAAGCTGACCGGCATCGTGACCCGCAGCGGGCCGGCGGTTGCACCCAGTTCGCGGTGGTACTCGGCGAGGGCGCCGAGCGAGATGGTCACGAACGCGTCGTTGACGGTTCCCCCGGCCCGGTGCGCCGCCGCAACGAGGCGATCGAACCGCAGCTCGGTCGTCCCGAGCCACCGGCTCAGGCTCCGATCGGTGAACAACGGGGAGAGCGGCTCGCCGGCGGGGGCGAGGAGCCGACCGGCGGAGCGGACCATTCGGGCCGCGTTGGCCGCCTGGGTCAGCGGATTCAGGTCGGTCGGGCGGATCGTTCGTCTCGGTCCGGTCTTCGGCCTGGCGGGTCCGGTCTTCGCTGGTGGCTCGGACTCGGTGCCCGAACCGGTCACCGGGTCGGCGAACGCCCTGAGTAGTGAGATCCCCCCGATGCCGTCGGTCAGGGCATGGCTGACCTTGAGGACGAGGGCACTGCGGCCGTCGGCCAATCCGTCGACCGCGAAGACCTGCCACAGCGGCCGATCGACGTCGAAGTCCTCACCGGCCAGCGGCCGGATCAGCTCCAACAGAGCGCCCGATGTCGGTTGGGGGACGGTGACCCGACGGAGATGGAACGGAAGATCGACCTCGCAGTCGACCCATCGCGGTCGGCCCAGTCCGAGGGTGCCCTCGACGACTCGTTGACGGAGGCGGGGGGTCGTGTCGATCGCTCGTCGGACGGTGGCCGTGAGGGCGTCCCAGTCCGGTGTTTCGGCCAGGGTGGCCAGGGCCACGATCGTCGTTCGCAGCTCGGGGTCGCGCTTGATCTCCCAGAGTGTGGCGTCGGTCGGATTCATGCGGTCGTCGGTCATGTGGGCTCGCCTCTTTCGAGTTCTTCGATGATGTCGGCGTCGGGGCGACGGCGGGTGACGCCATCGGGGTCGGTGACGAATCCTTCGATCATCCGGAGTCCGGAGTGCACCAGGCGCTCGGTGTCCAGCAGTTCCGCCGCGGCGGGACTGGCCGGATCGAGCAGGTGGACCACCACGTCGGCCCCATCGAGCAGTGGACAACGTTCGCCCCGCAGGAGCGGACACCCCCGGTCGGTCGATCCGGCTGACCGATGATCGGGCCCGCGGCACACCATCACGTCGAAGGCCGACCGAACGGCGTCCGATGCGCCGGCCCAACGAGCGCGGTCCGATTCGACGAGCAGTCGCTTCTTGTCGTGGGGCGCCTGCCCCGGTCGATCGCCGGGCCAGGAGGGCACCCGGTCCCGGGTGCTCATCGAGACCCGCATCGTCGACCAGTCGGGCGACGGCATCGACGCCACGCCGCGCGCCGACACCATGGTGGTCATCCTGCGGTTGTCGGTGAGCATGAGTGCCTGGATGTTCGGGATTCCCCGGGCATCGGCGTGTCGCAGCAGGGCGTCGAGCAACCACGGTCCGAGCCAGCCGCGCCAGGTGGGGTCGACCGCCATGCCGAGCTCACCGTCGCCGTTGCACAACTTGGCGTAACCCGCCTCGGCGATCACGATGTCCTCCCGGCCGTCGGTGGCCACCGCCAAGAGCCCGAAGCCGCCGCGTTCGCCGACCCGAGCCCATTCCTCGTACCACTCGGCATTGGGCAGGGAGCTGGTGAAGAAGCGTCGGTAGACGTCGTCGCGATCGAGCCGGCGATACAGCGACGCCATGGCCGGCCCATCGCCGGCCTGGAGGTGATGGAGATGGAGCGTCCGGCCTTCCGAGAGCTCGATGGGCTCCGGGCACAGGTCACAGCCCTCGGTGCGGCCGATCGAAACGGACTGCTCGATGTCGTCGCGCACGCAGCAACCTCCTCTCGGTCCCGAGCATCACCGACAGCCCGGTGACCGGGGAAGGGGCCAACGTCCCGCCTTCCCGCGTTGTGCCGGTGGATCGGCCCTGTCACGTGAGGCCCTGTCACGTGATCAGTGCCGGATAGAGCGACAGGTAGAGCAGCATCAACACCAGTCCGGTGGCGCGGCCGTAGCGCCGATCCCGGGCCAGGAGGACGGTCACGATGGCAACGACGACGGCGACGAGCACGCTGGCTCGCGAGACCGATCCGCCGAGATCGGTCGGGAACAGGAGCGGCCCGATTCCGGGGGCGAGTGTTGCGTCGATGAACGACGAACCCAGCACGTCACCCAGTGCCAGCCGGCCCTCCCGCCGTCGCAGCGCCTGCACGTCGACCACCAACTCCGGCATCGAGGTGCCGGCCGAGAGCAGGAAGAAGCTCAGGAGGTACTCGGGCGCACCCCAGGTCTCGGCCAGCCGGGTGAACGACTCGATGGCAATCGTCGAGCCGACACCGACCAGGCCGAGGAAGAGCACGGTCCGGGCCACCAGCGTTCGGGTGCGACGGTCCTCGCTGCCGATCTCGGCCGTCGACTCGACCGACCCGACTGCGCCGGGCCGTTGGACGATGATCGTGCCGACCACCCAGAAGACCACCAGCAGGGCACCGTCGGACCGGCTGAAGCGACCGTCGGCGAACAGGACGGCTCCCGTGAGCAGTGCCAGGACCGTGAGGCTCCCGACCGTGATCACGAATCGGCGTGTGCTCTCGAGCCCGCCGACGATGCAGAGCACGCCGAGCACGAACGTCGACTGGGTCACCACCGATCCGATGGAATTGCCGGTGTTCACGTCGCCGTGGCCGGCGATCGACGCGATGATGCTGTTGGCGATCTCGGGGAGATCGGTGCCGATGGCGACGATGGTCACGCCGATCACCAGGGGAGACATTCCGATCGCCACGCCGAGCGCCGAAGCCGCGTCGAGTGCTCGTTGGCTGGCCCAGATGGCCAACCCGAGGCCGGCTGCCATGGTGAGGACCATCAGGATCACGCTTCCGGTGTCGCAGATCCGCGGCCCGGCGGCCAGGGGCTTTGGACAGGAAGTCGGTTTCTGCGGGACGCGTGACTTCGGGCCCTGCCGGATCCGTGACCGACCGGACACAGTGGGGTGTGAGGGAACATGGCGTCGACGAAAGGAGCATCCCGATGGCACAGTCCGTCGAAGGTCCGCCGTTCCAGGTGACCGATGTCGGTCACCTGTTGACCCCAATCAGGCGAACGGTGGCCAACACGCCCTCGCACCCGACCGTGTCGGTGCGATCCGGCGATCGGTTCGTGGACCGGACTGCTGCGCAGTTCTGGGATCGGGTCACCGGGATCGCTCGCGGCCTGATCGCGGCCGGGGTCGGTCCCGGTGACCGAGTGGCGTTGATGGCCGCGACCTCGGCCGAATGGCTCGAGATCGACCAGGCGATCAATGCGTGCGGGGCAATCACCGTTCCGATCTACGAGACGTCGTCGGCGCATCAGGTGGCCTGGATCCTCGGCGACAGCGGTGCCCGGTTGCTGTTCGTCGAGAACGGCGAACTGCTCGACTCGGTTCGCCACGCGACCGACGAGGCCGAGGGCGTCGACGTGATCACGATGGATCCGGCCGGTCTCGATGCCCTGATCGAGCGGGGATCCGCCGTCGACGCAGCGGCGATCGACGAACGGATCGGCGCCATCACCCCGTCGACGATCGCCACGATCATCTACACCTCGGGCACCACGGGCCGCCCCAAGGGTTGTGTCCTGACCCACGGCAACCTCCGATCGAACGTGCATCAGGTGTCCGATGCCCTGGGTGACTCGGTCGGTGCCGACGACGTCGGGCTGCTGTTCCTGCCGTTGGCACACGTGCTCAGCAAGATGACCGCGCTGTACTGCCTGGAGAAGCGGGTCAAGATCGCGTTCGGCACCTCCATCGCCGCCCTCCCCGAGGAGTTCGCCATGGTCCGGCCGACGTTGATCTCGGCCGTTCCCAGGATCTTCGAGAAGGTGTACAGCAAGGCTCAGCACTCGGCCGAGGTCGAGCGCAAGGGCCGGATCTTCGAGCGTGCTGCCCACACCTCGATGCGTTACTCGAGGGCACGCGAGGCCGGCACGGTGAGCCCGGCGCTCCGTCTCGAACATGCCCTCTTCGATCGGCTCGTCTACCGAAAACTGGCCGCCGTGTTCGGTGGCAACCTCCGGATGGCGTTCAGCGGTGGCGGACCCCTCGGTGAGCGACTGACCTCGTTCTTCGACGGCGTCGGGGTTCGGATCTACGAGGGCTACGGACTCACCGAGACCAGCCCGATCCTGACCATCAGCCGAACCGATGCCTGGCGTCCCGGATCGGTCGGACCACCCGTGGCCGGGACCTCGGTCTCGCTGACCGGCGAGGGCGAGATCGTCGTTCGGGGGCCCCAGGTGTTCGAGGGGTACTGGAAGAACGACAGCGCCACCCGCGAGGTCCTCGACCACGACGGTTGGTTCCACACCGGCGACGTCGGCGCCATCGACGACGACGGCTTCGTGCGCATCACGGGACGCATCAAGGACCTGATCGTCACCGGAGCCGGGAAGAACGTGGCCCCGGCGCCACTCGAAGACCGCCTTCGTTCCCACAGTCTGGTGAGTCAGGCCGTGGTGGTCGGCGACGGGAAGCCCTTCATCGCCGCCCTCGTCACGATCGACGCCGACGCCTTCGTCGACTGGGCGGCCGAGCACGGCAACCCGGGAGCCACGGTCGAGTCCATGGTCGACGATCCGAAGCTCCGGGCCGAGGTGCAGGAGGCGGTCGACTTCGCCAACGAGTCGGTGTCGCGAGCCGAGTCGATCCGGGCGTTCGTGATCCTGCCGCACGATCTCGAACTGACGTCCGACGAGGTCACCCCGACCCTCAAGGTGCGGCGCATGGTGGTGCTCGAGCACTACGCCGACGTCGTCGAAAGGATCTATCAATGACCAACTTCCCGGAACGCCACACCCAGCTGCGCCGCGGCTTTCGTGCACTGGCCACGAGTCAGTCCGACGTGATGGCCGGCTTCCGCACCATGCACCACGCCGCCATGGTCGATGGGGCGTTGCCGACCTCGGTGAAGGAACTGATGGCGCTGGCCATCGGGATCACCAGCCACTGTGAGGGCTGCATCGCCTTCCACGTCCACGACGCCCTCCGGGCCGGCGCCACCCGAGCCCAGGTCGAGGAGACGATCGGGGTGGCGGTCATGATGGGTGGTGGTCCGGCTGCCGTCTTCGGCTCCGATGCGCTCGAGGCCCTCGCCCAGTTCGAGGAGGCCGCAGCGTCATGACCGGCCACGCCGACACCCTGGCCGCGGCCGAGGTCTGGTCGGCGGCCCGTGACGCGTTGGACGGGCTGCCCGACGGCCGCGGGCTCAACATCGCGGACGAAGCCATCGATCGGCACGTTGCAGCCGGACACGGCGATCGGGTGGCCATCCGGTGGCTGGCGCGCTCGGGCGAGTCGGTCGACCTGACCTACGACGATCTGATGCGCCGCACCAACCGCTTCGCCAACGCCCTGGCCTCGCTCGGGTACGAGCGGACCGTCACCCCCGGATTCGGGGTGGCGTCGCTGCTCGGCCGCGAACCCGACCTCTACGTGTCCGCGCTCGGCACCCTCAAGGGCGGTGGCGTCTTCACGCCGTTGTTCTCGGCCTTCGGTCCCGATCCGATCGCCATGCGGGTCGAGATCGGTCGGATCTCGGTGCTCGTCACCTCGGCCCTGTTCTATCGGCGCAAGGTCGCGGCGATTCGCGACCGCCTTCCGTCGCTGCGTCACGTCCTCATCGTCGGACCGGGGGCCGCTGACTTCGACGATCCCACCGTGCTCGATTTCGACGCACTGCTGGCGGCCGCCGACGATCGTTACGAGATCGCCCCGACCGCAGCCGACGATCGGGCGCTGCTCCACTTCACCAGCGGCACCACCGGACGGCCCAAAGGAGCCATCCACGTACACGAAGCGGTTGTCGCCCACGGGCTGACCGGTCGGCTCGTCCTCGATCTCCGACCGGGCGACGTGTTCTGGTGCACCGCCGACCCGGGTTGGGTCACCGGGACGTCCTACGGGATCATCGCCCCGCTCGTCAACGGCGTGACGAGCATCGTCGACGAGGCCGACTTCGACGCCGAGCGCTGGTACCGGATCCTCCAGGACGAACAGGTCGACGTCTTCTACACGGCGCCGACGGCGTTGCGGATGCTGCAGCGGGCCGGGATCGAGCTGAGCCGGGACTTCGACCTGTCGCACCTCCGGCTCGTCGCCAGTGTCGGCGAACCGCTCGACCCCGAACTGGTGCTGTGGGCCCGCGACGTCTTCGCCGTGCCGGTGCTCGACACCTGGTGGCAGACCGAGACCGGCGGGATCATGATCGCCAACCTCTGCACCCAGGAGGTCAAGCCGGGATCCATGGGTCGTCCGCTGCCCGGCATCACCGCCGGCTTGCTGCGGGTCGGCCCCGACGGTGACCTGGAAGTCGACGCCGACGGACTGCCGATCGAGGTCGGAACCGACGAGGTCGGTGAGTTGGCCCTGGTCGCCGGCTGGCCGTCGATGTTCCGTGGTTACCTCGACGAGGACGAGCGCTATCGCAAGGCCTTCGCCGGACGCTGGTACCGATCCGGTGACCTGGCCAAACGCGATGCCGACGGGTCGTACTGGTTCGTCGGGCGCAACAACGACCTGATCAAGTCGGCCGGGCATCTCATCGGCCCGTTCGAGGTCGAGTCGGCCCTCAACGAGCATCCGGCCGTGCTGGAGTCCGGTGTCATCGGCAAACCCGACCCGACGATCGGGGCCATCGTGAAGGCCTTCGTCGTGCTGGTCGATCGCTCCTCGCTCGAAGACGATCCCGAGAAGGTGGAGGCCCTGCGGCGCGAGCTCATGGGTCACGCCCGCAAGCGTCTCGGCGCCGCCGTCGCCCCCCGTGAGATCGAGTTCGTCGACGACCTGCCCCACACCCGGAGCGGAAAGATCATGCGTCGACTCCTGAAGGCCCGAGAACTCGGGCTCGACGAGGGCGACACGTCGACCCTGGAGGTGCGGTCATGAGTCTCGATCGAATCCACGTACTGGCCGACATGATCCGGATCCGGGTGTTCGAGGAGCGCTGTGCCGAACTCTACGGCCAGCGCAAGATCCGGGGATTCCTCCACCTGTACATCGGCGAGGAAGCCATCGCCGCCGGCACGATTCCCCAGCTCCGTCCCGACGATGCGCTGCTCGGGACCTATCGCGAACATGGGCACGCCCTGCTGCGTGGAGTGCCGGCCGGCCGCATCATGGCCGAGATGTACGGCAAGGCCTCGGGCTGTTCGGGTGGCCGGGGCGGTTCGATGCACCTCTTCGACGTCGGTCGCCGGTTCTACGGAGGCAATGCCATCGTCGGCGGACACCTGCCGCTGGCCACGGGCCTCGCCCTGGCCGACAAGATGAAGGGCGACAACGACCGGGTGACGGCGTGCTTCTTCGGGGAGGGCGCCGTCGCCGAGGGGGAGTTCCACGAGAGCCTCAACCTGGCTGCGCTCTGGGATCTCCCGGTGCTGTTCTGCTGCGAGAACAACCTGTACGCCATGGGCACGTCGTTGGTCACCAGCGAGTCCGAGACCGACATCGCCCTGAAGGCCAGCGCCTACGGGCTTCCGGCGTGGAGTGTCGACGGGATGGATGCCGACGCCGTGATCGAAGGGGTCGGGCGGGCGCTCACGTCGATCCGGGGCGGCGGGGGCCCGGTCCTGCTCGAGTTCCGCACGTATCGCTTCCGGGCCCATTCGATGTTCGACCCCGACCTCTATCGGGATCCCGACGAGATCGAACACTGGAAGCAGCGGGATCCGATCCCGGCCTTTGCCGCCCGGCTCCTCGCCGAGGGATCGATCACCGACGCCGAGGTCGAGGGCCTGTGGGTCGAGGCCCGCCAGGAAACCGACGACGCCGTCGACTTCGCCGAGGCCGGTGAGTTCGAGCCGATCGAAGGGCTCTACGACCACGTGGTGGCCGGGTCGTGACCGGAACAAGAGTCGTGAGGAAGGGGCAGGCGTGACGGGAGGACAGGCGTGAGCGAGGAACTGAGCTACCGAGAAGCGGTCCGCGAAGCCATCCGCGAAGCGATGATCGCCGACGAGCGGGTCTTCGTGATGGGCGAAGACGTCGCCGACTACGGCGGCACCTACGCGGTCACGATGGGGCTGGCCGACGAGTTCGGGCGTGGTCGGATCCGCAACACGCCGCTGTCGGAATCGGGTTTCGTCGGGGCCGGCATCGGCGCCGCGTTGGGTGGGATGAAGCCGATCGTCGAGATCATGACGGTCAACTTCAGCTTGTTGGCCCTCGACCAGATCGTGAACACCGCGGCGACGTTCCGGCACATGTCGGGCGGTCAGATCAACGTGCCGGTGGTCATCCGGATCACCACCGGGGCCGGCCGTCAGCTGGCGGCCCAGCACTCGCACAGCCTCGAGGGTTGGTACGCGCACGTGCCCGGGCTCAAGGTGGTGGCCCCGGCGAGCGTCGAGGACGCCCGGTGGATGCTGCCCGCGGCCCTCGACGACCCCGATCCGGTGATCATCTTCGAACACAGCGGGCTCTACACGATGAAGGGTGATCCCGGTACGGGCCCGGTGTCGCTGTCCGGGGCCGCCGTGCGGCGCTCCGGCGACGACCTCACCCTGATCGCGTCGGCCGGCATGGTGCCCAAGGCCCTCGATGCAGCCGATCTGCTCGAACTCGATGGGATCTCGGTCGAGGTCATCGACCTGCGGTCGTTGCGCCCGCTCGATCGGCCCACGCTCGCGGCGTCGGTCAACCGCACCCATCGGGCCCTCGTCGTCGACGAGGGGTGGCGCACCGGTGGGCTCTCGGCCGAGCTGGCCGCCGGGATCACCGAGGACTGCTTCTTCCACCTCGACGCACCGGTCGGCAGACTGGCGACGGCCGAGGTCCCGATTCCGTATCCCAAACACCTCGAGGATGCCGCCATCCCCCAGGTGGCCGACATCGTTGCCGCCGCCCACACCGTGCGATCGGGAGGGTTCAGCCGTGTCTGATCTCGACCTCTCGGCATCGGAGGTGGTCGAATTGCCCTCGTTGGGTGCCGACATGGACTACGGGACCATCCTCGAGTGGCGGGTGGCCCCGGGCGACACCGTGCATCGGGGCGATGTCGTGGCGTTGGTGGCGACCGAGAAGTCGGACATCGACGTCGAGGTCTGGCAGTCCGGTGTGGTCGAGGAATTGCTGATCGACGTCGGCCGGGAGGTTCCCGTCGGCACGCCGATGTTGCGGCTCCGGGGCGAGGTGGGGACAGGCCCACCCGAGTCGGGTCCTGCCGCCGTGAGCGGCGCCGAGCCCGGCACCGTGATCGACGTTGGCACCGCGATCGACGTCGGCGCCCGGGCGCCCGAGCCGGTCCCCGGTTCCGAGACCGGTGGCGCCGTATCGCCGGCAACGCCGCCCGCCGTGACGCCACCCACCACACGATCGGAGCCGGGCTCCGGAAGGCCGGCACCGGCCCCCTCGGCTGATCGGCCGGGTGGCGCGTCGCCGCTCGCCCGGACCCGGGCGGCCGAGCTCGGCCTCGATCTGGCGTCGATCCCCGGCTCCGGCCCGGATGGCGCCGTCCTGATCGCCGACGTCGAGGTGGCGGCCTCGGCGCCGGCAACGGTCCCCGCCGAGGCACCGCCCCGGCCGGCGAGGCCCGACCGGGCCGCCGGGATGCGACGAGCCATCGCCGAGCGTATGGCCAACGCCAATCGCGACATCCCGCACTATCACCTCGAGCTCGACGTCGATCTGGGATCCGCCCTCGACTGGCTCGAGATCCACAATCGTGACCTGCCGGTCTCCGAACGGGTCCTGCCGGCGGCACTGTTCGTCCAGGCGACGGCCCGGGCGGCGGCTCGTCACCCCGAGTGCAACGGATCCTGGATCGACGGGTCCTTCGTGCCCGCCGAACGGGTCGACATCGGACTGGCCATCTCGCTCCGCAAGGGTGGTCTGGTCACGCCGGTGATCGCCCGAGCCGACGAACGGAGCCTCGACGAGATCATGGCGGCGATCAAGGAACTGGTGGCCGGTGCGCGCTCCGGGGCGCTGCGGAGCAGTTGGATGATCGATGCCGGCATCACCCTCACCAACCTCGGTGACAACGGTGCCCCCCGGGTGCACGGCGTGATCTTCCCGCCTCAGGTGGCCTTGGTGGGCGTCGGGAGCATCAACCGCCGGCCGTGGGTCGTCGACGATCTCGTCGTACCCCGACCCATCGTGACGGTGTCGTTCGCCGGCGACCATCGAGCGACCGACGGTGCCGTCGGCAGTCGATTCCTGGCGACGTTTGCCCATCATCTCGAACAGCTGGAGGAACCATGACCACGCTGACCACCGATCAGGCCCTCACGGTCGTGATCGAATCCATCGGAGCGGTGGCGCCCGACGTCGCCGACGAAGTCCCGACCCTCGACCGATCGGTCGACCTGTGGGAGGAACTCCAGCTCGACTCGATGGATCATCTCAACGTCATGACCGAGTTGTTCCAGCGCACCGGGGTCGAGATCGCCGAACGCGACTACGCCTCGCTGCGCTCGCTCGAAGCCATCGCCGCCCACCTCGCGGCCAACAGCAACGCCTGAGGCCGCGGTCGCCGAACTGGTGGCCGACGATGCCGTTTTCGGTACCGAGCGTCGCCAATTCGGGCGGGCGGCGGACCCGGACCGGGAACTGGTGACCGACGATGCCGTTTTCGGTACCGAGCGTCGCCAATTCGGGCGGGGGGAGTCGGCGCGGGTGTCAGCCGGTGGCGCCGTCGAGGAGGCCGGTGAGGCCCGAGGGGGCATGGGGGCCGATGGCGACCTGCTCGAGGACCCCGATACCCGTCCTGGTGCCGTCGGTGGCCCGGACCACCTGCTGGACGTGCAGGTTCTCGGGGGCGAGTGGATCGATCTCGGCTGGGTCGTAGGTCTCGCCCCCGACTTCGAGTTCGCCCTGCCATGCCCCCTGGCGCCAGCGTGGGTGCCCGTACCCGAGCCCCTTCATCTGGAAGGTCAGGATCGGCTCGAGCACGATGGTCCGCTTGCTCCCGTCGAGACGGATGAGGTCGAGTTCGCAGGCCGAGGCCAGGCGGGTGCCCGGGTGGTAGGACACCCGGTGAACGGCGGTGAGCATGCGCGTGTCGAGCCCCCGGGGGGCATCGGGGATGTCGGCCTCGGAGGCGAACAGCGGGGCTTCGAGCCCCTCCCTCACCAAGGGCTCGCCCCGGGGGCCGTCGAAGAAGATCGCATGCGAGATGTGGTCGTCCCAGATGAGCGGGGCCCACAGGAAGAAGGCCTGGCGGCCGCCGCCGGGAGCGCCACCGATCTCGGGTTCGCCGACCCCTCGCACACCCCAGGACCGGTCCTTCGTTGCGTGCCAGTCGACGACGGCGAACTCGCCGTCGGGGTGGGCGACGGTGCCGGACCAGCGACCGAACTGGTCGAATCGGGTGGCATCCATGACTCGCCGGGTGTCATGCCACAGGGTCTGGCGGGCCTCCTGGATCGGAGCGGTGCGGGCCGAGAAGGTCAGATCACAGCTCACGCCGCTCGGGTTGTCATCGAGGATCACCCGGGTCCGCCGGAGCGGTTCGACGATCTCGATCCGGAACGGGCCGACCTGCATCTCGCTGCGTTCGAGTGGGGCCCGCCGCGACCCGAAGAAGGCATGTTGGCGCCCGCCCTGCGACACCGTGCTGAAGGACCCGTCGAGCACGCCCCGATGGGGGTAGATGGCCATGCCCAGACCGAAATAGGCCGAGCCGTCGGGCGCGTAGCCGTTGAACCAGGTCCGGTCGTAGGCATTGCGGTCGGTCGTCGCCAACTGGGCCAGGGGCTCGGGAGTCTGGTGGATGGGGTAGTCGTCGAACCGGTTCAGCATGCGGGTGATCTTTGCAGCTGGCCCGGTCGACGACGAACCGATGGGCCGGCGAACCGTTCGCTCGGGGTCGGTCAGAGGCGGTCGTCGACCACCAGCCCGAGTCCGACGTCGAGCCCCTTCGAGCGCAGGAGCCGACCGAAGCTGCCGTGATCGATCGATTCCTGCAATTCGCGGCGGTCGATGCCGTGGGCTCGGGCGAGTTCGATCAGGAGTTCGCCGGCCCGAAGATCCTCACGGGCGTCGAGGAGATCGATCACGTAGACCTCGGGGACCGGTTCGAGCGCGACGTCGTCGTTGTCTTCCCGGATGCCGGGATGATCGTGACTCAGGCGGCGGACCGCTCGGGTCGCTTGCGTTGCGGAGATGCCTTCCATGGTTCCTCCCCTGGTTCGGTCGCCCTGATGGTTCTGTGGCCTTCCGTGCATCGACGGCTTCGGGCCCGGGCATGAGCGACTTGATCGAACCTTGAGCGAAGCCGGACCGTCGCTTGAGGCCGAACCGCTCGGCCCCGATGACGGGTGGACCCGGTGGCCCCGACTTTCGTGGTGCCGGGCCGGCGAGCTAGCGTCTCGCCCGGAGAGCTGGGACCGCTCGGAAGGAGACGGCGTGGGACAGGACCGCACCCGAGGCATCGTCGGCTACGGGACCTACGTGCCCCACCACCGCCTGCAGCGTGCCCGGATCACCGAGGCCCTGGGGGCCGGAGGTGGACGCGGGACCCGGTCGGTGGCCGGATTCGACGAAGACTCGACGTCGATGGCGGTCGAAGCCGGCCGAGCGCTGATGCGAACCGTCGACGTCGTTCCCGACTCGCTGTATTTCGCAACGACCACGCCCCCGTATCTCGACAAGACCAACGCCAACGTCATCCACGCCGCGCTGCGACTGCCATCGTCGGTGTTCGCCGGTGATGTCGCCGGTTCGCCCCGATCGGTGGGTGTGGCGCTGCGGGCGGCCAACGAGGGTCGCCGACCCACGATGGTGGTGGCGTCCGATGTTCGTTCCGGTCGACCGTCCTCGGTCGACGAAGCGACGTGTGGTGACGCGGCGGTGGCCCTCCTGATCGGGTCGAACGACGACGGCCCGGTCATCGCCGAATGGCT
Source organism: uncultured Acidimicrobiales bacterium (assembly GCA_963700755.1). Classification (GTDB taxonomy): domain Bacteria; phylum Actinomycetota; class Acidimicrobiia; order Acidimicrobiales; family SZUA-35; genus JBBQUN01. Next base: position 94,902 of record CAVOYW010000006.1, on the reverse strand, counting down.
CGGCGGGGCGTCGAGCACCGCGGAGTTCCTCGACCGCTGGCGCCTTCCCGGCTGGGATCACTCGCGAGTGTGGGAAGAACGGTTCGGCGAGCACGTCTACCTTCCCCTGGTCACCGAGGCGGCCACTGCGGCCTTCAAGGAGTGCCAGCTCGAACCCGACGACATCGACACCGTCATCGTGACCGGGCTTCACGCCCGGGCCGTCCGGGGGGCCGCGAGTGCCGCCGGCGTCGGCGGCTCCCGGATCGCCGACGACCTGTCCACCGTCGTCGGCAACACCGGCACACCGCACCCGATCCTGCTGCTGGCATCGGTGCTCGACGACGCCGCACCGGGCTCGACGATCATGGTGATCCACCTCGCCGACGGCTGCGACATCGGCTTCTACCGCACCACCGATGCCATCGCCGCCCACCGACCGGCGGCGACCGTGGCCGAGCAGGTCGCAGCGGGCAACGACGACCTCGACTACGCCACCTTCCTCACCTGGCGCGGATTCCTCCAGCGAGAGCCGCCGCGGCGGCCCGACCCGGCGGCTCCGGCCGGTCCGCCGTCATACCGGTCCGAGCAATGGAAGTACGGGTTCGTCGGTTCGAAGGACCGTTCCACCGGGGCCATCCATCTGCCCCCGCAGCGGGTGTCGGTCAAGGGCGGAGCGGTCGACGATTCCGATCCGGTGCCCATGGCCGACGCCATCGGCACGGTGGCCACCTTCACCATCGATCGCCTGGCCTACTCGTTGTCGCCGCCCACGATCGCCGTGGTCGTCGACTTCGACGGCGGTGGCCGGTTCACCTGCCAGCTCACCGACGCCTCCGAGGTCGCGATCGGTGACCGGGTCCAGATGACGTTCCGGCGCATCCTGACCGCCAATGACATCCACAATTATTTCTGGAAGGCAAAGCCCGTTCGAGGGGAGTGAACCATGGCATCACGAGGCATCAAGGATCAGGTGGCGATCGTCGGGATGGGCTGCACGCCCTTCGGCGAGCACTGGGACAAGGGGGTCGACGACCTCCTGGTCGAGGCATCACAGGAGGCCTACGCGTCGGCCGGCATCGTCCAGGACGACGTCGACGCGTTCTGGTTCGGCACGATGGGGTCGGGGATCTCGGGGCTCACGCTCAGCCGCGCCCTGAAGATCGACTACAAGCCGGTGACCCGGGTCGAGAACATGTGTGCCACCGGGTCCGAGGCTTTCCGCAACGCCTGCTACGCCGTCGCTTCGGGGGCCTATGACCTCGTGATGGCCGTCGGCGTCGAGAAGCTGAAGGACAGCGGCATGTCCGGGCTGGTCATGTCGCCGATCCCCGACGACGGCACGAGCGCCGACCTGACCGCTCCCGCGATGTTCAGTCTGCTCGCCCCGGCCTACGCGTCCAAGTACGGGGTCGACGAGGCCGAGATGAAGGACGTCCTCACCCGGATCGCGTGGAAGAACCACTTCAATGGGGCCCGAAACGAACGGGCCCAGTTCCGCAAGGAGGTCGGCAAGGACACGATCTGCAACGCACCATTGATCGCCGGTCAACTCGGCATCTTCGACTGCTCGGGGGTGTCCGACGGTTCGGCTGCCGCGATCCTGTGCCGGGCCGAAGACGCGCACAAGTACACCGACCATCCGCTGTACGTGAAGGCGCTGTCGTTCACGGCCGGCCCCGCCGCCGGACCGATCGATCCCGACTACGACTACACGACGTTCCACGAGGTCTCGGCGTGCGCCGCCGACGCCTACGCCCAGGCCGGGATCACCAACCCTCGGGCCCAGATCGCCATGGCCGAGGTCCACGACTGCTTCACCCCGACCGAGCTGGTCCTCATGGAAGACCTGGGCTTCGCCGAGCGGGGGATGGGCTGGAAGGAGGTCATGGCCGGCACCTTCGACCTCGACGGTGAACTGCCGATCAACCCCGACGGCGGTCTCAAGAGCTTCGGTCATCCGATCGGTGCGTCGGGCCTCCGCATGCTGTTCGAGTGCTGGTTGCAGCTCCGCCGCGAGGCACCGCCGGAACGCCAGATCAAGAGCGTCACCGAGGGCGGCAAGACGCTCGGCATGACCCACAACCTCGGTGGTGCCCCCGGCGAATGCGTGAGCTTCGTCTCGATCGTCGGCAGCGAGCCGGGCTGACCCCGGGCCGGACCACCGGCGAGGGTCAGGAACGGCCCGCAGCCGACCCGGAATCGATCGACAACGTGATCGGATCCCCCCGTCCCATGATCACCAGCAGATCCGAGGTCGGCCCGGCCTCGACCAGCGGCCAGTACTCCACCACGTCCCCGGTTCGCACGACCTCGAGTGGCACCTCGGTGCCCCGGGGTCCGACCACGATGCACCGATGCGGTATCGCGTCGGCGGCCGACGGTGGAGGCGGAACGACCACGTGGCCCCGCTCGGCGCGGTACACGTCGAAGTGGTACCAGGCCAGTCCCGAAACCGTCAGGACGAGGGCCAGGGGGACGCGGGCATCGTCGAGGGTCGCCCGTCCGAGGACGCCATCCAGAGCCGCTTCGAACACGGTCGATGCCAGGATCAGCAACGACACGAGTGCGGTGGCGCCACCGACGCCGAACAGGACGAACAGGTAGATCCGGCGGAGGGGTGAGCCGAGCTCGCCGTCGCGGTCGATGGCGAGGTGATGCTGGATCGTCCGCCACCGCAACACCCAGATCGAGGCCCCGATCACACCCACTGTCGCGCCGGCGATCACGGTGTTGGCCGTTCCCGACGGTCGTGGCTCGCCCGAGACGAGCTCGAACAGGGCCGCCAGCACGATGACGGTTCCCACGACGGTGGCAACGAGCGAGGCCGCTGCGATCAGCAGGTCGTTGGCCCGAATCGGGTCGTTGCGGGGCGTCTGGGCGGCACCACGATGACGGCGGAGTTCCCACTGGTGGTACCGCATCGTTGCCAGACCGACGACGATCAGCGAGACGAAGATGGGCCCGTCCTCGAAGTGTCGTGCCGCCGATGACCGGCCCGGATCGCCGAGGAACCAGACGCCTAATCGATCGACGAGGAGCGCCAGCCCCACGATCGCCATCACCAGCCCGCTCAGCGTGGCGACGGGAACCACCGTGACGTACCACAACGGTGTGCGTTCGGCTCGGCGATAGTGCCTCAGCCAGTACCAGGACCAGACGGCGGCACCGAGGATGGCCGTCGTCGCCCACCACACCGTCGACGGGCCCCGGTCGAGTGCCGGTCGGTCGACGAGCGCGCCGTACGCCGCGTCACCGGTGTCGAACAACCCGATGAACAGCCCCACCAGCAGGGTCGCGCCACCGATGACCGTGCCGGCAGCCCGTTCGAGGTCGCCCCGGAGACCGAACCGGAGCGAGAGCCACCAGTGCGAGCCGAGCACCGCGATCCACAGGGCCGAGGCGACGAACCGGCCGACCTCGAAGCTCGCCGCCCCGTCGTCGCCCAGCGCCCGGGCCACGAAGCCGTGGGTGGTGACGATGGCCATCACGGTCGAGGTCACCAGCACGGCGTCGACGTAGGCCGTCCATCCGAGCCGTCGGCGTTCTCCCGGCTCGGCCTGCAGTCTCCGCCAGGTGGCCCGCGAGAGGAGCGCGAGGATGGGGAGGCCGACGAGCATCGAGGCCAGGCCCCGGGCCAGTGCCGGGTTGGACCGTTCGGTCCCGGTCCGCAGTGCTTCGTCGACCAGTTCCGAGGCTCCTTCGACGGCGATCACGAGGGCCACATAGAGCAGCCCGTAGGTGAACACCTGGCGGACGACCGAGGCCAGGTCGACCGGGTCGCCCCGACGGGTACCCGTTGCGTTCACGAGGAGCCAGATCAGGCCGGCCATGACGGCCAGCGGCATCAGTCCACCGAGGACGGGAAGGAAGGTCATGGACCGATCGTGAGCCCCGCCGTCGGAATCGGCGAGAGGCAGAGGTCACCGGTCGGTCGCCGACCGGGCCGCTCGAAGGTCTCACCTCGGGCCGGGAACGGTCGACGAGAACAACGAGGAACGAGGGCCATTCGCCCCCGAGCGGCGACGGTCCCCGAGAGGTGACGGCATGACGACACGATCAGGATCCCGACGAATCGGCCGGCCGACCGCCATCGGCACGGTCGTGGCCGTGAGCGTCGTCGTGGTCACCATGATCGGCCCGATGTCGGTTGCCGCGGCCGCCGACGGCGAGCCCCCGATCTCCGCGCTCCCGGTCCCGGTGCCCTCGGTCCCTGCGCCCCCGGTTTCTGTGCCCTCGGTCTCTGTGCCCCCGAGCTCCGACCCCGTCCCTGTGCCCCTGATCCCTGTGCCCCCGGTTTCGGCGCCCATGATCACCCAGGCGTCGGGCTTCGAACCCGGTGGGTCCACGGCCGACCTCCCGACCGACCCCGTCCCGGCCGGTCCGGTGATCGACAACGGCCCGATCGTGACCGACGCATCGTCGTTCGAACCGCAGGGTCCGCCCACCGCCGCGGCGCCTGCTCCGATGGGTCCCGTGATCGCCCCGTCGGGGGTTGCGACCTCGGCTGACGGTGGGCCGACCCGGCTGGCCTACACCGGCGGCGCCGACGCCGTCCTGGCCCTCGTCGGACTCGGTCTGATCGGCCTCGGTTCGGCCACATGCCGATTTGGCGCGAAAAGGGGTGCCGCGAGCTGAGTTCGGCTAGGAAGGGGGAACCTGTCCTTCTCGAAACCGGAGAATCCCCAACATGCGCGAAGCTGTCGTCGTCTCTTATGCCCGAACCGGGCTGGCCAAATCCGCCCGAGGCGGGTTCAACATGACCCCCGCCATGACCATGGCCGCCCATGCGGTCAAGCATGCCGTCGCCAAGTCCGGTGTCGAGCCCGAGGCCGTCGAGGACTTCTACCTCGGCAATGGCGCCCACGGCGCCGGCAACCTGGGCCGGCTGGCCGGGCTGCTCGGCGGACTGCCGATCACCACCGGTGGATCGACCGTCCAGCGTCACTGCTCGTCGGGTCTCAACTCCATCGCCGTCGCCGCCAACTACATCAAACAGGACGGCGCCGATGTGGTCGTTGCCGGCGGTGTCGAATCGATCTCGATGCCCAATCCCGGGATGGGCGGTCCCGAGAACATGGACCCGGCCCTGCCCGAGATGTATCCCGCGATCTACATGGCGATGATCGAAACGGCCGACATCGTGGCCGAGCGCTACAACGTGAGCCGCGACTACCAGGACGAGTACTCCCTGGAGTCACAGAAGCGGATGGCGCGGGCGCAGGAGAACGGCCTCTTCGAAGACGAAATCGTTCCCATGGCCACCAAGATGAAGCTGGTCGACCGCGAAACCAAAGAGGTCTCGATCGTCGACTACGTCGTCGATCGTGACGAGTGCAACCGGCCCGAGACCACCGCCGAGGGCCTGGCCAAGCTCCAGCCGGTCCGTGGCCCGGGCAACTACATCACCGCCGGCAACGCCAGCCAGCTGTCCGACGGCGCTGCCGCCGTGGTCATGATGGAAGCGGCCGAGGCCGAACGTCGCAACATCGAGCCGATGGGAGCGTTCAAGGGTTGGGCCGTCGCCGGATGTGAGCCCGACGAGATGGGAATCGGCCCGATCTATGCCGTGCCGAAGCTCCTCAAGCGCCACGGTCTCACCGTCGACGACATCGACCTGTGGGAGCTCAACGAGGCCTTCGCCAGCCAGTGTCTCTATTCCCGTGACACGCTCGGCATCGACCCCGAGAAGTACAACGTCAACGGCGGCTCGATCGCCATCGGTCACCCCTTCGGCATGACCGGCACCCGCTGCGCCGGCCACATCCTGCAAGAAGGCAAGCGTCGTGGCGCCAAGTGGGGTGTCGTCACCATGTGCATCGGCGGCGGCCAGGGTGCCGCCGGCCTGTTCGAGATCTACTGATTCATCGATCTCGGGCGGCACGATCGCTCGGCGTCGGTCACACGATCACATCCTGAACGGGCGAGCCGGTCATCCCTTCGCAACGAAGGGGTCGACCGGTTCGCCCAGCATGGCTGCCACCGCACGCTCTGCGGCGTGTCCGTCGCCGTACGGACTCGAGCCCTGGGCCATGGCGGCGTAGGTCGTGGGGTCGTCGAGCAACGATCGCACGGATTCGGCGATCATCGTCGGGTCGGTGCCGACCAGGCGGGCAACCCCGGCCGTGACGGCCTCGGGGCGTTCGGTCACGTCACGCAGGACGAGGACCGGCTTGCCCAGCGCCGGGGCTTCCTCCTGGATCCCACCGGAGTCGGTGATCACGAGGAACGAGGCGTCGAGGGCCCGAACCAGGTCGAGATAGTCCAGTGGTTCGCAGAGCACCACGTTCTCGAGATGCCCCAGCAGCTCATGGGCCAGGCTGCGAACGTTGGGGTTGGGGTGGACCGGATACAGGATCTGGACCTCGTCGGTTCGTTCCCGGGCGAGTGCGGCGACGGCACCGAGCGCACCGCGCAGCGGAGCGCCGAAACTTTCGCGTCGGTGGGCCGTCAGGACGATGAGACGTCGACCCGGATCGATGCGGTGCACCGGGCTGCCCGGCGGCAGCTCGACGTCGACCGTCCGGGACCAGAGCAGCGCATCGACCACCGTGTTGCCGGTGAGGACGATCGAGGCGGGGTCCTTGCCCTCGGTCAGCAGTGCGTCGCGGGCCGTGGCCGTCGGAGCCAGGTGGAGATCGGCGACCGAGCCGGCGATGAGGCGGTTCAGTTCTTCGGGGAAGGGCTGGTGACGGTGGCCGGTGCGGAGACCGGCTTCGAGGTGGGCGACCGGAACCTTCGCATAGGCGCCGGCGATGGCGGCTGCCATGACCGTCGTGGTGTCGCCCTGGATGACCAGCCAGTCGGGCCGGACGGCGTCGAGCACCGGTTCGAGCTCGGCGAGGACCCGGGCAGCGACCCCGGTCGGGGTCTGTCCCGGTCGCATCAGATCGAGGTCGATGTCGGGTGTGATCCCGAACAGGGCATTGACCTGGTCGAGCAGGTTGACGGTGCTGACCCGTCACACAGATCGTCTGTTCGACGCCGCGCCGAGCGAGCTCGCGGATCACCGGGGCCATCTTGATGGCTTCGGGGCGGGTTCCGTAGACGCTCAGGACACCGGGCACGGCGAGGATCCTCTCTGGGCATCGACCCACGGTGGCGAAGGTCTTCGCAGTGGGTCCGAGCGTTGCTCTCGGAGCGGCTGCGAATCCGTTTGGTCAGTTCTCAGATTCGAAACCGCTGGTCCATGGCGTTGAGCCGGGAGGCCAGTTGTTTGGCGATGGCCTTGGTCAACGCAGGGTTCTCGTCGAGGATCTGGTCGAAGCGGTTGTAGGGGATGACCAGCAGACTGGCGTCGGTCTTGGCGGTCACGGTGGCGCTGGCGGTGTTGTGGCCGAACAGCGCGACCTCGCCGATGACCTCGAGTCCGTTGATCTCGGCGACCTCGTTGCCGTCGATGCTGACCGACAGGGTTCCCGATGTCAGCACGTAGCCCTCGAAGTGCCGGTGACCCTGGGTGTAGAGCACCGTGCCCGCCTTGACCTCGACTTCGTCGATGGCCGATTCCAGGTGTTGCAGCGCCTCTTTGTCGGCCGAGGCGAACAAGGGAATGGCAAGAAGTCGCTCTCCCTTGGGGTCGTCCTGGCGCTTGAGAAATGTCATCGGGGTTCCTCTCGGGGTGCTCCGGGATCGTTGGTCCCGTGCGTGGGGTTCATTGTCGCCGATCGGCGACATCGGCGCTGGCCAAAGGGCGCGTCGGTGCGGTCGAGCGGTAGGCCAGTGTCACACCGATCCCACCGAGCAGCGAAACGGCGGCGACCACGAGTGAGACCGTGGCGAAGGCATCGCTGAAGGTCGCTGCCGCCGTTGTCCGCAAACTCATGGCCAGGTCGGCGGGCAGGGTGCCCGACGCGGACAGGGCCCCACCCATGGACTCCGAGGCGGCGCCGAGCACCTCGGTCGGCAGACCGAACGACGACAGGTCGATGTTGTTCCGGTAGCTCGAGTTGAGAATGCTCCCGAGTACCGCGATCCCGAAGGCACCGCCCACCTCTCGGGTGGTGTCGTTGACCGCCGAGCCGACGCCGGCCTTGCCCGGGGGTACCGACGACATCAGTTGCCCGGTGGCCACCGCCGCACTCGATCCCATTCCCGCCCCCAGCAGCACGAACGACACGACGAGACGCAGATAGGACGTGTCGGGCTCGACCAAGGACAGCAGCAGGAAACCGGCGGCGATCGAAACGAATCCGGCGGCGATCACCCTGGCCGGCCCGATCTTCTGGGCCAGGGCGGCACTGCGGGGTGACACGACGATGAGGGAAAGCCCCAACGGCATGGTCGCGAATCCGGCTCGGAGCGGTGAATAGCCCTTGACGAATTGCAGGTACTGCGTCGTCAGGAAGAAGAACCCGAACATCACGAAGAAGGCCGCCGTGATGACCCCACTCGAGATACTGAAGCTCGGCACCCGGAAGAACTCCATCGGCAGCATGGGGTGTTCGGCCCGGAGTTCCCAGGCGACGAAGCCGGCCAGGCCGATGAATCCCACGGCGAATGCCACCAGGACGGGGGCGTGTGTCCAGCCGTTCTGCCCTTCGATGATCGCGAACAGCAGTCCGGCCATACCGATCAACGACAGCAGGGCCCCGATCGGGTCGAGCGGGGTGTCGTCGTCGTCTCGGGACGTGGGCGAGAGCACGGTGACCGCGAGCAACGTTGCCCCGACGATGGGCACGTTGACCAGGATCGTGGAACCCCACCAGAAGTCGAAGTGGAGGAGGCTTCCGCTGACGATCGGCCCGATGGCGCCTCCGGCACCGGCGAACGCCGCCCACAGGGCGATCGCCTTGGTCCGTTCCTGTGGTGGGAACACCGTGGTGATCAGCGACAACGTTGCCGGCATCACGAACGCGGCACCGATTCCCGAAATGGCTCGCCCGACGACGATCTGCGGGGGTGCATCGGCCAGGCCGGCCACGATCGATCCGAGTGCGAAGACCACCAGGCCACCCTGGAGCGCACGCTTGCGACCGTACTTGTCCCCGAGGGCGCCGGCGGCCAGCAGCAGACCGGCGAAGACGATCGCATACGCATCGACGATCCACTGCAGATCGGTGGCCGAGGCACCGAGTTCGCGCTGGATCGTGGGCAGGGCGACATTGAGGCCCGAGACCGACATGACGACCATCACCAGCGACAGACACATCACGGCGAGGAGCAGCCAGCGTCGGGCGTGGACCTCGGGGCGCTCCCACAATGGTCCACGGCCCGAGGCCGTGAGGCCGATATCGGATTCGGTCATCTCGGATCGCCTCGTGAGAAGCCGAAGGCGGCGTCGACCTCGGCCATGCCGGGGTCGGCACCGAGATCGTCTCGGTGGATGAGCATCGCCAGTTTGGTCCGGCGGCGCAGGAAATCGTCGGGACGCACGATCATCTCCCGTTCGGCCATCAAGACGAGCTCGCCCCGAAGGATGTCGCTCAGGGCCAGCACGGGTTCGGCCATCGCCGGATCACCGGCAATCAGATCGAGAAGCTGGAAGGCGGCCAGTCCGTGCCGGCGCCACAACACCTCGGACAGGGTATCGGCCAGTTCGACCTCGGGTCGCCGGTCGAGGCCGAGCCGAGCTGCCCGTTGGCAGAACCGATCACGGTCGGTTTCGCTCGGTTCGCCGAACCATCCCGAGGCCGGCGGACCGCCCTTGATGCCGAGATCGGCGAGGGCGTCGGCCACCTCGTCACCGACGTTGAGGCAGTCGGTGAGTTTGCCCCCGAAGATCGACACGACCTTCTTGGCCTTGTCGATCTCGATCTCGTGCTTGCGTGACAGCGACGTCCAGTCGGTCTCGGTGCGATCGTCGCCTTGGGCCTCGACCACCAGGGGTCGCACGCCGCACCGCTCGGAGATGATGTCGGAACGGGTGAGTGGGCGTTCGAGGTCGAGGCGGGCGTTGATCTGTTCCAGCAGGAAGTCGCGGTCTTCGTCGAGAACGCCTTCGTTGGGGTCGGTGGTGCGGGTGTCGGTGGTCCCGATGACCGAGCGGTTCGCCATGGGAATGACGTAGAACAACCGACCCGTGTCGTCGAAGAAGGCCAGGACCCGCTCGGATTCGACGAGCTTGGGAACGATCAGGTGGATGCCCTTGGAATAGACGATCCGGTGTTCGGTCTCGAGGTCGAGTTCCTCGTTGAGCCCATCGATGAACGGGCCGGCCGCGTTCACGATGGCGGTGGCGGTCAGGGTGAACGAACGATCGGTCTCGGTGTCACGCAACGTGGCCAGCCACTTGCCGTCCCAGCGGTGGGCCCGTTCGACGTCGACGTAGTTTGCCGTGACCGCGCCGTGGTCGAGCGCCGACCGGACGAAGCCCCACACGAAACGTGAGTCGTTGTCGGGGAGATAGGCATCGGCGTATCGGATGCCGCCCTTGGCGGTCGCGGTGTCGACCAGCGGTTCGCGGGTTTCGATGTCGCGTGCCCGATAGACCCGCGGTGATTTGGTGGCGAAGCGACCGATGGCCCAGTAGCCGACCGCCCCCAACGCGGCCAGGGCGACCGAGAACGGAGCCGTCCGGTCGAGGGTGGCAACGAAGTCGATCTCCTTGATCTGGGTCGGGTAGCTCCTGAGCATGTGATTGCGGGAGGTGCACAGGTCCCAGACCAGCTTCAGCTCGTAGTTCTCGAGGTACTTGAACCCGCCCCACACCAGGTTGGACGACTGCTGGCTGGTGAAGCTGGCGTAGTCGTTGCGTTCGACCATGGCGACTCGCAGACCACGGGCGGCCAAGGCCGCAGCCGACACCGCCCCGTTGATCCCGCCACCGATGATCAGGACATCGAAGGTTCCTCCCTCGAGTTCGGCCAGGTTCTCGGCTCTCAGTTCCATGACGCTCCCAACCTCATGCGTCGAAACGGTAACCAGCCAGGATGGGAATGCGAGAGCCGGGCCCGAAACCGACCGGCGAGGTCAGAATCGCTGTGGCACGAACGTCTGATCCCGGACCGGTGGCCGGATGTAGGGAATCGATTCGCGCTGAGGGATCACGACCGGTTCGGGCACGACGTCCTCGTATGGGATCTGCGACAGGATGTGGCTGATGCAGTTCAGCCGCGCCTTCTTCTTGTCGTCGGACGGCACCACGTACCACGGCGCCTGTTTGATGTCGGTGTGGGTGAAGGTGGTGTCCTTGGCCATCGAGTAACGGGTGTAGAGCCGGTGCTCCTCGAGGTCCATGTCGGACAGCTTCCAACGCTTGAGCGGTTCCTCGTTGCGGGCCTTGAACCGACGCTCCTGCTCTTCGTAGCTCACCGAGAACCAGTACTTGAGGAGGATGATCCCGGAACGCACGAGCATGCGTTCGAACTCGGGACAGGTCCGGAGGAACTCCTGGTGTTTCTCCTCGCTGACGAACCCCATGACCCACTCGACGTTCGACCGGTTGTACCAACTGCGATCGAACAGCACGATCTCGCCACCCGAGGGCAGCACCGACACGTAGCGCTGGAAATACCATTGGGTCTGTTCCCGTTCGGTTGGCTTCGGGAGGGCTTCAGTCCGCACGATGCGGGGACTCGTCCGTTCGTTGATGCGCTTGATGACGCCACCCTTGCCGGCCGACCCTCGTCCCTCGAAGATGATCAGGACCCGCAGGTCGTGTCGTTGCACCCAGTGCTGCAGCTTGACCAGTTCCTCCTGGAGATGGTTCAGCTGCTTCTCGTAGTAGTCGTTCTTGAGCTTGCCCGACGCGGTGTAGTGCGCTCGCCCTGCCGGGAATGGGTCCTCGGCGAGATCCTGATCGGCATCATCGTGACGTTTGGCCATGGCGGTCATCCTTCATGTCGACTTCGCTGACTCACACCCGCTCGGCATCTTCGATCCGGGCGCACGTTCCTCAGCTTCTCACCTCAGACCATCGGCCGTGCGGCCGATGAGATGATCACTGCACCACTCGCACCGAACCCCACCAGGAATCCCATGAAGAGTTCGCCCAACGCCGCCACCTCCGCCCCCACCCCCACCTCCGCCGCCGCCACCTCCGCCGCCGACATCGACTCCGACCGGTACCGACGATTGGTCAAGCGCGACGACCGCGAACGCGAGTTGCAGCCCTTCCAGGTCGAATTGCTCCGCCTCCAGGAACACCTCGAACGACATCACAAGCGGATGATCGTGCTGTTCGAGGGACGTGATGCAGCCGGCAAGGGCGGCACCATTCGCCGGGTCACCCGGTACATGAACGAGAAGCACTACCGCGTGGTCGCCCTGGGCAAGCCGACCGAGGAACAGCGCAGCCAGTGGTATCTGCAGAAATACGTTGCGCAGTTCCCCCGGGGCGGCGAGATGGTCCTGTTCGATCGCAGTTGGTACAACCGGGCGATGGTGGAACCCGTTTTCGGGTTCTGCACCGACCAGGAGCACCAGGACTTCCTGCGTGGCGTGGTCGGGTTCGAGAAGGACCTGGTGCGCCAGGGCACCATCCTGGTCAAGCTGTACTTCTCGGTCAGCAAGGCCGAGCAGCAGCGGCGGTTCGAACGACGCCGTGACGACCCGCTGCGGCAGTGGAAGTTGAGCGAGATCGACGTGCAGGCCCAGGAGAACTGGGACGAGTTCACCGAGAAGAAGTACGAGATGCTCTCTCGCACCCACACCAACGCGGCACCCTGGACGGTGATTCGTTCCGAGGTGAAGCATCAGGCCCGCTTGAATGCGATGCGGGTGATCCTCGACGCCGTGAACTACGAGGGCCGGAATCTCGACCTCGACTTCGTTCCCGACCCGTACATCGTCGTCTCGGGTGCGCACGAGGTCGAGATGATGGAGGCCGATCGGATCCGCCAGGGCAAGTTCACGGGCTGATCGGCCCGATTCCGGAATCCTCTGCATCCGTACCGAGTGACCGGGCGAAAGAGGGGGAGAGGCGCCACCCTTCCCCCTCGAACCGCCTCGGAGGAATCATGCAGAAGCGATCCCTGGCGGTCCTGGCCGCCGCCGCGAGCACCCTGGCGCTCGTTGCCCCGGTCGGGGCCCAATCCACCGACACGAGTTCGGTCTACGTGGTCCACGGTGTGCCGGGCGTACCGGTCGACGTGTACGTCGACGGTGCCCTGACGCTCGAGGACTTCCAGCCGGCGGCGGTCGCCGGACCGCTCACGCTGCCCGCCAAGGACTACCGGATCCAGGTCTTCGCCGCCGCCCCCGGGGCCACCGAGGCGACCGCAGCGACGCGTACCGATGCCGTCGTCATCGACGAGACCGAGACGGTGCCCGGTGGGGTCAACGTGTCGGTGGTCGCCCACTGGGCCGATGCCACCTCGCTGGCGCTGACCCCGTTCGTCAACGACGTCAGTGCGGCGTCGGTGCCGAACGGTCGACTCGAGATCCGCCACGCGGCTGCCGCCCCCGAGGTCGACATCGTCGCCGCCGGTGCACCCGTTGCCCCGTTCGTCGGGCTGTCGACGGGCGACTCGGCCAAGGCCGACCTCCCGGCGGGTGACTACCCGACCGGCATCGCCGCAGCGAACACCACCGCCGTGCTCGTGCCGGCACCCGTCACCGTGAAGCGTGGTGCCTACAGCATCGTCTACGCCGTCGGACGGTTCGGCAACGACTTCACCCTGATCAGCCAGGAGATCGGCGGGATCTACCTGTCGGGTGCGTACTCGGGATCCTCCGGTCTCGAAGGCAGTGTCGCCCGCCTCTACGTCGCCGTGCTCGGCCGTCAGCCCGATGCAGCCGGCTTCCAGTACTGGCTCGGGGTGGCCCGTCAGGGCAACGGCGATCTCATCGCCCTGGTCCACAACATGGCGGTCTCCTCGGAGTTCTCGAACCGTTTCGGTGATTCGTTCGGTGGCAGCAATGCCGAATGGGTCGAGCATCTCTACGACCAGGTCCTCGGTCGTGGCTCCGACACCGAGGGCAAGGCCTACTGGACCCAGCTGCTCGACAGCGGGTCGCTGACCAAGGAAGGCGCGCTGCTCTACTTCTCGGAATCGGCCGAGTATCGGATCCTCACCGGCTCCCGGTGATCACGCCGCCGAGCTGATCGGCAATGGGGCCCCGACGCTTCCGGCGTCGGGGCCCCTTCGCGTTCGGTGGGTGGCGGCTCAGCCCAACGACGCCAGCACGGCCTGGCCGCAGCGCCGGCCCGAATAGAGCGCACCCTGGATCGACGCGGTGTCGCGGTGGTCACCGCACACGAAGCGGCCCGCACCGAGCACGACCGAACGTTTCGGGTCGAACGGCGGTCGCTGTTCGGGTTGTCCGTGCGGGATCACGTCGGTGCGAAGGTGGTCCCAGCGGTCGACCTGCGGGCCCCACCACGACCGCAGCTGCGCCCGAACCCGGGGTTCGAGTTCGGAGTCGGCAACGCCGGGGCAGGCCGCCGCGATGAGCGAGCGACCGGGCGGGGCGTAGCTCGGCGCCACGTTCGACATGATGGCCACGTTGAGTGCGGGCCCGGTGCCGGAGCCGTCGAGCAGGATCAGGCGGTGCGACTCGGGTGCCGACGGCGCCGAGAACCACACGCAGGATGCGGGCTTGGATGCCACCGGGGTCAGTCCGGTGAGGCGGCTTGCCTCGGGCCCTTCGGTGGCGACGACGATGCGGACTGCGTCGATGCTGTCGCCCCCCTCGAGTCGCACGGTCGAGCCGTCGAGCCCGACCACCCGATGCCCGAGCCGGACGGTGCCCTCGGGGAGGTGGGTTGCCAGTTGCTCGGGGATCGCACCCATTCCCTGGGCCGGGACAGCGGACTCACCCGTCGACAGGCTCTGGAAGATGACGTCGAAGTTGCGTCGGCTGGTCGACAGCGACGGATCGAGCTGGATACCGCCGACGAGGGGCCGGAAGAACCGTTCGATCATGGTGTCGCTGAATCCGTCGGCCCGGAGGGCGTCGAAGGTGGAGCGATCGGGCCCTCGCAGCAGGTCGGGCGCCGGCGTGGACACGATCCGCCGACGCAGGAGCCCGAGGCGAGCCTTGTCGAAGAGCGTGCCGATCGGAGCGGTCAGGGTCGACGCCAGCAGGCCGGGCCGACGGAACGGGTCACCGACGGAAACGAAGCGATCTCCGATCCTCACCGAGGCACCGGGTTCGAACGCTTTCAGGTCGAGGGCGTCGACGTCGAGGTGCTGGAGTTCGGGATAGGCGGTCAGCAGCACCTGGAATCCGCGGTCGAGTCGGTGACCGTCGACGAGGTCGGTGCGGACCCGACCCCCGATCCCGTCGGACGACTCGACGACGACCGGGGTGTGCCCGGCCTCGTGCAGGGTGCGGGCGGCGTTGAGGCCGGCAAGGCCGGCGCCGATGATCACGATGGGGGAGTCGGCCGAGGAGGTCATGGCGCCACGGTAACGGGCCCGTTCGAGCGGCGAGGACCCCGGCTCGACCCCGGCGACTGTCGCAGCCGGAACGGCGCCGGCGGCCTATCCTCGGCATCATGTCGGATCCCAGGAAACCGGAGGTCGCTCCCCGGGACCATGCCGTCGAGCGACCCGCGCTCGATCAACCCGTGCTCGACAAGGCGGTGCTCGGCGACGCGGTGCTCGACCAACCCGTGCTCGACCAACCCGTGCTCGACAAGGCGGTGCTCGGCGACGCGGTACTCGACAATGGCGAGATCGGTACCGAGACCAGCATCGACGACGTGTCGGGTCCGACCGTCGACGACCGGGTGAGGGTTCGGAGGTCGGCCGACCGGGCCGGTTACGACCGTTCGAGCGTCGAAGCCATCCTCGACGCCGGGATGGTGGCCCACGTGGGGACCGTTCGCCGGGGTGGGCCGGTGGTGATCCCGATGTTCTACGTCCGGCAGGGTGATTCGCTGTTGCTGCACGGAGCGCCGGCGTCGGGCGTGATCCAGCGTGGTGACGCCGGTCGCAACGACGGTGTCGAGGTCTGCGTGACCGTGACCCACGTCGACGGGCTGGTGCTCGCCCGATCGGCGTTCCACCACTCGATGAACTATCGCTCGGTCATGGTGATCGGCCGTGCGGTGGAGATCACCGACCCCGACGAGAAGACGATGGCGCTCCGCCACTTCGTCGAGGCCCTGGTCCCGGGGCGTCAGGACGACCTGCGGCCCACCACCGACAAAGAGGCGCGGGCCACCTCGGTGCTCAGACTCTCGCTGGAGCACGCATCGACGAAGGTGCGCACCGGTCCTCCGCTCGACGACGAGGCAGACTACGAGTTGCCGATCTGGGCCGGCGTGGTGCCGATGCGCACCGTGTTCGACGCCCCGATCGACGACCCCCGGCTCGGTCCCGGCATGGAACCGCCGGCCAACGTCGTTGCGCTCGTCGCCGACGCAGAACCGGGTTCAGCCGATCGTGCCTGAGGCCCGCAGGGCCTCGACCCGACCGGGCTCGTAGCCGATCGACGCGAGCAGTTCGTCGGTGTGCTGACCCACCTCGGGTGCCGGGCCCCGCGGTGTGATCCTCGCGTCGTGGATCTTGATCGGTGTGGCCACGGTCCGGAACGGCCCTGCCTCGGGGTGCTCGATCACCGGGAAGAGCCCCGTCGCCTCGGCCTGCGGATCCGAGGCCAGTTCGACCATCGAGGCTGCCGGACCCCAGATCAACCCGGCGTCGTCGAAGATCTCGCCCCACTGGGTCAGGGTCCTGGTGAGGAAATGTCGGTCGAGGATGTCGATCAGATGGGGCATGTTCTGGAAGCGGGTCCGGATCGAATCGAAACGCTCGTCGTCGAGCAGTGCCTCGAGCCCGACCGTCCGGCAGAACGGTTCCCACCATCGCTGCTCGACCATGTTGAGGATGATCCAGCGGTCGTCGGCGCAGCGGAACCGGTTGGCGAGCGGAGCGATGAGATTGCGCCGATCACGTTTGGTCGGGACCCGCCCGTCGACCAGGACCGCCGACAGGTCGGACATCATGGTCCACGTTGCCGTGCCGAGCAGGCTGACGTCGACCACCCGACCCCGACCGGTGCGTTCGGCCATGCGGAGCGCGGCCAGGATGCCCGACAGCATCGACAGGCTGGTCGTGTGAT
This sequence comes from uncultured Acidimicrobiales bacterium, assembly GCA_963700755.1. GTDB lineage: Bacteria > Actinomycetota > Acidimicrobiia > Acidimicrobiales > SZUA-35 > JBBQUN01. Next base: position 77,970 of record CAVOYW010000006.1, on the reverse strand, counting down.
CCCCCTGGGCGGAGCGCGGGGCGGGCGCCACGGTGCCGGGCTCGGTGATCGAGTCGGTGATCGCGCCCCGACCGAAGAAGGCGGTGACGTCGAAACCCGGCCGTTGGGCGTCGGGGCCGCCGAGGCCGTACCCGGTCAGGGTGGCGTGGACCAGGGCCGGCCGGATGGCCAGGAGCGTGTCGGGGTCGAGTCCGAACCGGGCCTGGCGATGGGGGAGCAGGTTGCACAGGAAGACGTCGGCCGTGGCGACCAGATCCCGCACCAGTTGGGAACCGTCGTCGGTGTCGATGGCGACCGCGATCGAGCGCTTGCCCCGGTTGTCGCCGTGGAACGACGCATCGATCACCGTGCCGTCGTCTCGTGGCAGAGGCGGGCGCATCATGTTGCGAACGACGTCACCGGTGAGGGGCTCGACCTTGATCACATCGGCCCCCATGTCGGCCAGCATGGCGGCGCAGCCGGGGGCGGCCATCCAATTGGTGATCTCGATGACGCGTACGCCGTCGAGGGGTGATTCCGGATCCAGGTCGCTCATGCCGGGAGACTAGAGCGCATGGGCCGTCCGCTGACAGACGGTGCGCAGGGCGAAGCTCGACCGGATCCGGGTGACCCCGGGAAGCAGGGCGAGGTGGGTGCGGTGGATCTGCTCGTAGTCGGCGACGTCGGTGCAGCGGATCTGCACCAGGTAGTCGGCATTGCCGGCCATCAGGTGGCAGCTGATGACCTCGGGACGCCGGACCACCTGGGTCTCGAACGCATCGAGTTGCGCCTCTTCCTGACTGGCCAACGAGATCTCGACGAACACCGTGGTCGGCCTCCCGATCGCCACCGGGTCGATCAGGGTCACGTACCGCTCGATGATCCCGTCGGTCTCGAGTCGACGGACCCGCCGCAGGCACGCCGATGGCGACAGGTGCACCAGGTCGGCGAGGTCGTTGTTGGTGATCCGGGCGTCGTCCTGCAACACGTTCAGGATGGCGCGATCCGTGGTGTCGAGTCGCATACGCGCAAGTATGGAGCGTCAGGATGGACGGCAGCAACAGAATCGTGTGGATCGATGGCTCGGAGCGCCGATCTTTGCAAGCGGCTGCCGTGGTCGGGGCCTTACGGTGGCACGTCCCGACGCAAAACCATCGCGTTCGGCCGCACCGAGGGGATCCCGAAATGAGAGTTGGCGTACCGGCAGAGATCAAGGTGCTCGAGCGCCGGGTGGGGTTGACCCCCGACAGCGTTCGTGAGGTGGTCGCCCACGGGCACGAGGTGATGGTCGAGGCCGGAGCCGGTGCCGGCATCGGCGCCGACGACGAGCAGTACGCCGCCGCCGGCGCCGTGATCGGCGCCGACGCCGCCGAGGTCTTCTCGTGGGCCGAGATGATCGTGAAGGTCAAGGAGCCCCAGGCGGTCGAGCGGGCGATGCTCCGTCCCGATCATCTCCTCTTCACCTACCTGCATCTGGCTCCCGATCCCGACCAGACGAACGACCTGATCGCGTCGGGTGCGACCTGCATCGCCTACGAGACGGTGACCGATCGCCACGGGCGGCTGCCCCTGCTCGCCCCGATGTCGAAGGTCGCCGGCCGGATGGCCGTACAGGCCGGGGCCCACGCCCTCGAAGGCCCCCAGGGCGGGGCCGGGCTCCTGCTGGGCGGCGTGCCCGGCGTGGCCCCGGCGAACGTCGTGGTCATCGGAGGCGGTGTGGTCGGTGCCCACGCCACCGAGATGGCGGTGGGTCTGGGCGCCGATGTGACGGTGCTCGATCGCAGTCTCGACGTGCTCGACGAACTCGATGCCCGGTTCGGCAACGGTATCCGGGCCGTCTACTCCAACCGGGCCCAGCTCGAGCACTACGTCCTCGATGCCGATCTCGTGATCGGTGCGGTCCTGGTGAAGGGGGCCAAGGCCCCGCGGCTCGTCACCGCCGAGATGGTCAAGCAGATGCGGACGGGTTCGGTGATGGTCGACGTCGCCATCGACCAGGGCGGCTGCTTCGAGACATCGCACGCAACGACCCACAGTGATCCGACCTACGTCGTCGACGGGGTCGTGCACTACGCCGTGGCCAACATGCCCGGTGGGGTGCCCCGCACGTCGACCTACGCGCTGAACAACTCCACGCTCCCATTCGTGCTGGCCCTGGCCGACAAGGGTGCCCGTGCTGCCATGGCCGCCGACCCACACCTGCTCAACGGGCTGAACGTGGCCCGCGGTTCCATCACCGAACCGGCCGTGGCCGAGGCGATGGGCGCCGACTTCGTCGACCCGACGTCGATGCTGGCCGAACTCTGAGGCTGGTGCGCCGACCGACGGCACTAGCATCCCCGCTTCCGCCGCCGTGTCCGCCGCCGTGTCCGCCGCCGTTCCGTCCAAGGTCGTCCTCACCGGTTTCATGGGCACCGGCAAGTCGACGGTCGGCCGGCGGCTCGCCGATCGACTGGGCTATCGCTTCGTCGACACCGACCGGCTGATCGAGCAACGCAAGGGTCCGATCGCCGATCTGTTCGCCACCGAGGGCGAGGCGGTCTTCCGTGCCCTCGAGGCCGAGGTGGCACGGGAGCTGGGTTCGCAGTCCGGGCTCGTGGTTGCCACCGGCGGTCGGTTGATGCTCGATCCCGCGAAACGCGGCGGCCCTGGGCCAGCAGGCGGTGGTGATCTGTCTGAGCGCCTCGATCGACACCATCCTCGACCGCGTGTCGAACGACTCCACGGGCCCGGAACGCCCGCTCCTGACCGGACCCGATCCGGCGGGTCGGATCGCCGACCTCCTGGCCGAGCGGGCCCAGGGCTACGGGCGCTTCGTCTCGGTCGCCACCGACGGTCGTTCGGTCGATGAGGTCGTCTCGGCGATCATCGCGCTTCTGCCGACGACCTAGGATGGCCGGTGTGACCCACCGGATTCTCGTCGTCAACGGCCCCAATCTGAACCTGCTCGGTGAGCGTGAACCCGACGTCTACGGCCGCGAGACCCTGGCCGAGATCATGGACGACCTCCGATCGGCCGCTTCCGATCGAGGGGTCGAACTGCGAGACGTGCAGTCCAATGTCGAGGGTGAGCTGGTGACCATCGTCCAAGACGCCCGAACCTGGGCCGACGGGATCATCATGAATCCGGGGGCCTACACGCACTACAGCATCGCCCTGCGCGACGCCGTCGCTGCGATCGACGTACCCGTGGTCGAGGCCCACCTGTCGAACGTGCACGCCCGGGAGGAGTTCCGCCATCATTCCGTCCTCAGCGCCGTCTGTCTCGGGGTGGTCGCCGGGTTCGGCCGCGACAGCTATGCGGTTGCGCTCGAGGGATTGCTCGCCCATCTCGGTCGGTGACCGGCGCCCCGCTTCAGACGGCGACGAGGATCCGTTCCGAGGCGAAGGGCCCGAGGCCGACGACCTGCCCGTCGATGTCGACGGTCGTGGTGCCGTCGGGTGACATCGCGATGACGGTTCCCGAGACGCCCGGTGTGATGTGGGATGCCTCCAGGAACTCGAGCATCCCGTCGGCGAACTCGAGTTCCTCGGGGATCCGCTGCACGTTGAAGCTCGACCCGACCGAGAGCTGGGCCAGGGGAGTGGTGGCGGGGACGACGTAGCCGCTTCCGGGGATCGGATTGCCGTGGGGGCACGTCGTTGGTTCACCGAGATGGGTGCGCAGCGCCGCTTCGACCTCGGGACTGATCACGTGTTCCCACTTGCCCGCCTCGTGATGGGCCGTTGCCCAGGACAGCCCGAGGATGTCGGTGAGGAATCGTTCGGCCAGCCGATGCCGGCGCACCATCGTGGTGGCCAGCGCCAGTCCGGTCTCGGTGAGGTGGATCGTGCCGGCGTCGACCGTGACCAGCCCCTCTTCGTCGAGACGCCGAACCATTTCCGACACCGCTGGTCGCGACACGCCGAGGCGTTCGGCGATGCGGGCCTGGATCACCCGCACGTCGTCTTCGCGAAGCTCGTAGATGGTTTCGCAGTACTCCTCGAGTGCGGGGTGATGCTCGGGTGAGACGTACGGGGCCATCACCTCAGCCTAGTGTCGGACGGCGGGGGCCGCCGGATCGACAACAAGAAGTGTTCGGCTCGCTTCACGAAACGGTTCGGGTGGTGTCCGCGAATCGTCGACCCGGTGGCGCCGTACTAGCTTCGGCGGCCATGGAACCTGCCCTCGACGATTTCCGAGCCGAGGCCTCGGCGTGGTTGGCCACCCACCACGACGAGGCGCCACGCGACTACGGGGCGATCATGCCGCCCGAGCAGCGTGACGCCGGTGTCGCCTGGCAGAAGCGTCTCTTCGAGGCTGGCTGGGCCGGCATCCACTGGCCCGTCGAGTACGGCGGTCGGGGACTCACGCCCGACCATCAGGCGGTGTGGATCGAGGCCTGTGCCCGGGCCGACGTGCCGGCGTTCATCAACATGGTCGGGTTCGTGCTGGCGGGGCAGGGCCTGCTCCGGTTCGGGACCGACGCCCAGAAGCAACGCCATCTTCGCCCGATTCTGAGCGCCGACGCCGTGTGGTGCCAGCTGTTCAGCGAGCCCGAGGCCGGAAGCGACCTGGCGTCGCTGCGATCGACCGCCGAGCGGGACGGCGACGAGTTCGTACTGAACGGGCAGAAGGTCTGGTGCTCGGGCGGCCGGATCAGTGACTGGGGCATCCTGATGGCCCGCACCAATCCCGACGTCGCCCAGCACAAGGGGATCAGTTTCTTCCTGCTCGACATGTCGCTGCCGGGGATCGAGGTTCGTCCCCTGCGGCAGATGACCGGCGCGGCTGAGTTCGACGAGGTGTTCTTCACCGACGTGCGGATGCCGGCCGATGCGCTGCTCGGTCCGATGGACGGCGGATGGGGGGTCGGCATGGCGACCCTCACCAACGAGCGGGGCTCGATCGGGGCCGCCCAGATCTCGATGCAGCGGCGACTCGACGCCATGGTCGAGCTCGGTCGGTCGGGTGGCTCGGGGGCCCAGCTCGACGGTGTGCATCGCGACCGCCTGGCCGGGCTGGTCGCCCGGGGCCAGACGCTCCTGGCCATGGGACGGCGTCAGGGACCCGATGCCTCGGTGGCCTCGTCGTTGGGCAAGCTCGGCACGACCGAGATGATGTTCGATCACGCCGTGCTCCGAGCCGAGCTGGCCGGGGCCGAGGCCATGTTGTGGAACAGCGAGACTCGGGCGCTGACCTCGGCACCGGGTGGCCGCATCGCCGGGGGGAGTTCGCAGATCCAACGCTCGATCATCGGTGAACGCATCCTGGGACTCCCCAAGGAACCGAGGCCGTCATGACCGAGACGTCATCGGCCCGATCGGTGGCCGCGGCCATCGAGGCCTTCGCCGGACAGGTCTACTTCTCGCCCGAGTGTCACGAGCGCTACGCCGCCCTGGGTTTCGGCCCGAGCCCGGCCGAGATCAAGGGCGTCGCCATGCCCGACGGACCTGCCTACTTCTGCAGTCGCGGTTCGCTCCTGGGGCAGGTCCCGCCCGACGTCATCGCGGCGACCTTCGCCGTGTTCAACCCCGAGGCCGTTCACGCTGCCGTGACCCACGGCTGGGGTATCACCGACGCCACCACGATCTGCGCCGAGCGGGCCGCCGGCGCGATCGAACAGCTGACCCGGCTGCTCGGTCCCGAACCCGAGCAGATCGGTCGGATCCGTTCGCTGGCCGAACGGGCCTGTGCCGACCTACGCCCCGAGGGCCGGGCGCTCTATGCCGGCGTGCGTTCGCAAACCTGCCCACCGACCGATCTCGGGGCCACCTGGTGGTTGACCGATCAGCTCCGTGAGTTCCGCGGTGACGTACACACGGCGGCGTGGATCACCGCCGGTGTCGATGCCACCGAGATGGGTCTGCTGACCGAGTGCTACTGGGGCCTGCCGATGCGCTCGTATTCGCGGAGTCGGGCGTGGACCGACGCCCACTTCGATGCCGCCGAGGCTCGCCTGACCGAGCGCGGTCTGGTCGGGCCCGGTCCCGACGGTTCGATCACCCTGACCGCCGAGGGTCGGGCGTTCCGGGAACGGATCGAGGTCGACACCGATCGGGGCTGTGCCGTGATCGTCGAGGCCCTGGGTGACGACCTCGGCGAATTCGTTGCCGTGCTCTCGGGTTGGAGCGCCACCATCCGCGCCGGGTTCGGCTACCCGGCGTCGGGGCCCCACGACCTGGCCGGACGCTGACGCTCGCCGGCAACCCATCGAGATGAGGTGGTGGCGGACGGTGCCGGAAACGGCACCGTGGTGCACCAGTTCCCGGGCCGGCGGGTGGTGTGTGCCCGGCCGGTGCCCGGGCGGCCGTCGTGGGACGGCTAGCCTGCCCCGGTAGACGGCCGCCCGTTTCTCGACGAAGGCGGCCACCCCTTCCTTGTGGTCGTCGGTGCGGAAGAGTCGACCGAGGGTCGAGCTGACCCAGCGGCCCAGGTCGTTCCAGTCGGGGTCGAGCGCCAGACGGAGCCCGGCCTTGAGTTCGGCCACCGCCAGCGGTGGGTTCGAGGCGATCTGGTCGGCCAGCGCCAGCGCGGTGGGCAGCAGGTCGTCGTGGGCAACCACCCGTGACACCAGACGCAGGTCCTTGGCCTCGGCCGCATCGATCACGCGGCCGGTGAACAACAACTCCGCTGCGGCCTCACGTCCGACGAGCTGGGCCAGGCGACCGATCCCGGCCACGTCGCAGCACAGGCCTCGGAGCACGAACAGCTCGCCGAACCGGGCCCGCTCCGACGCCACCCGGATGTCGGCCATGAGGGCGAGTTCCATCCCCCACCCGACCGCGGCGCCGTTGACGGCGGCAATGACGGGAACGTCGGTGTACAGCAGCGCGCCGGCGGCCGGCGTGAGGCGAGGGTCGTTGGTCAATCGGTCGGTCGTGCTGGGCCGGGTGCCGTCGGAATCGCCGGCCTTCATCATGATCTGCTTGACGTCGTCACCCGAACAGAACGCCGGGTCGGTCCCGGTGATCACCACACAACGGGCGCCGGTGGTCTCGACCGCTTGCTGGAGCTCGGCATAGGTGGTGTGGGTGAGGGCGTTGCGGGCCTGTGGCCGGTTGATGGTGACGATGTCGACGTGGCCCCGCCGTTCGACGACGATGTCGTGGTAACCCGGATCGGTCGGCATGGGTTGCGACGCTATGAACACGGCGGATTAGTGTCAACTCATGACGACGGCGACCTACACCCAGATCATTCGTGAGACCATCGGCGACGTCGTGCTGCTGACGCTCGATCGACCCGACCGGCTCAATGCCTGGACGCCGACGATGAGCGCCGAACTGGTCCACGCCATCGAGGCGGCCGATGCCGACCCGGCGATCGGGGCCGTGGTGATCACCGGCGCCGGCCGAGGGTTCTGCGCCGGGGCCGACATCGAGGTCACGTTCGGGGCTCAGCTCGGGGGCGACGACCAGGCGGCCCGGCCCGAACGCCGACGCGACTGGGTCGAGCTGGTGCAGTCGACCAAACCCATCATCGCCGCCGTCAACGGTGTTGCCGTCGGGGTCGGGCTCACCATGATCCTGCCCTTCGACCGGATCATCGTGTCGACCGAGGCCCGACTGAGTCTCCGGTTCGTCAAGATGGGGTTGGTGCCCGAGCTCGGATCCAGCCAGATCGTGCCCCAACGGGTCGGCTACGGCGTCGCCCGCGACCTGATGTTGTCGGGCCGGATGGTCGGGGCCGAGGAGGCCGTGGCCATCGGACTGGCCGACCAGCTGGTCGAACCCGACGAACTGGTCGTCGCCGCGCTCAACAAGGCCGCCGAATACGGCGAGAATCCCGCACGCCAGCTGCGCTGGATCAAGCAGCTGCTGGCGGCCAACGGGTCCGAGAGCGACGTCGCCATGGCCCAACGACGTGAGCTGGCCAAACTGTCCGAGGCCTACGACAGCCCCGAGCACGCCGAGGCCGTGGCCGCCTTCCTGGCGAAGCGACCACCGGTCTTCCCCCGAAGCTGAGTCAGGCCCGCACGCCCTTGGGGGCGGCCTGGCTCATGAACCCGAACAGGTAGCCGGCGACCCGGCGCATCTGGATCTCGTCGGCGCCCTCGGTGATCCGGTAGCGGCGGTGGTGCCGGTAGATGTGTTCGAAGGGTTCGTGGCGGGAATAGCCGAGTCCGCCGAAGGTCTGCATGGCCTGGTCGGCGGCGTCGCAGCAGAGCCGGTTGGCGCTGTAGTTGCACATGGAGACCTTGTCGGACACCGAGAAGGCCCCGTAGGTGTCCATCTGCCAGGCGGTCTTGTGGACGAGGGCGCGAAGCATCTCGGCTCGGGTCTGGAGTTCGACGAGCGGGAACTGGATGCCCTGGTTGGTGGCGAGCGCCTTGCCGAACGGTTTGCGTTCCCGGGCGTATTGCACGGCGCGGTCGATGCAGTACTGGGCGGCGCCGAGGCTGGAGGCGGCCTGGCGGATGCGGTTCTCGTTGAAGAAGTGTTGGACGACCTGCAGGCCGCGGCCTTCACCGCCGAAGATGGCGCTGTCGGGGACCCGGACGTCGGTCAGGCTGATGTGGGCGTGGTCGGTCGGCATGTTGAAGGTCCACAGGTACTCCTCGACCTTGAAGCCGGCGGCGTCGGAGGGGACGAGGAAGCAGGTGATTCCCTCGCCGTCGCCGGCCTGCCCGGAGGTGCGGGCGAAGATGAGGTCGTGGGAGGCCTTGTGGATGCCGGTGTTCCAGGTCTTCTCGCCGTTGATGACCCATTCGTTGCCGTCTCGGACGGCGACGGTTTCCATGTGCGTGGCGTCGGAGCCGTGGGCGGGCTCGGTGATGCCGAAGGCGAACCCTCGCCGGCCCTCGGCCAGGTCATCGATCCAGTCGGCCTTCTGCTCGTCGGTGCCGTAGTTGATCATGAGCAGCAGGCCGACGTTGTTGCCGACGATCGAGTGCTCGTTCTGGAGGTCGTTGTGCAACCCGAGGCCCTTGCGGGCGAAGTGCTCGCGGATGATGGCCATGCCGAGGTTGGTGCCGTTCCGTCCGCCGTATTCCTCGGGCAAGGGGTAGCGGTAGTGGCCGGCGGCGTCGGCCAGTCGTTTGGTCTTGTGGAGCAGGGCCTCCCATTCCTCGTTGGGCAGGCCACCGCGTTCCCAGTCGGTCCGGGCGTCTTCACGGCGGTGATCGAAGAAGCGGATGTTGTCGTCGGACTCCTCGAGGGGCTTGACGGTGGACTCGATGAAGGCATCGAGCTCGTCGAGGTAGGTGGCGAGGTCTTCGGGAATGTCGAAGTTCATGGCAGGCTCCCAGCATCGGGCGGTTCGTCGGTCGGCACGTCGGCGGAGTCTGTCACCGAACGCCGCTCGGTCACCAGCCCGCGCCCAGGTGATTCTGCGATGGTGTGACACCATGACCGTGTGGCCGGCACGAACCAGACGATCCGATACGCCGCATTCCTGCGCGCCATCAACGTCGGGAAGCGCCGGGTCACCATGGACGCGTTGCGGGCCGCCGTCGAAGACCTCGGGTTCGGAGATGCCGCGACACTGATCGCGAGCGGCAACGTCGCCTTCACCGACTCGACGGGCCAGGGCGCCGAGACCGTGGCCCGTCGCCTCGACGACGGACTGACCGAGGCCCTGGGGTTCCCGGTCGCCTCGGCCCTGCGTTCGGCCGAAGACGTCGCCGCGATCGTGGCTCGCATGCCGTTCGACGACGAGCCATGGGACGAGGCCGACGTCCTGCATGTCTCGTTCCTGCTCGGCTCGGCACCGGACGGGGCCGTCGAACGGATCGCGGCGCTGTCGACCCCCGACGACCGGTTCCTGCTCGGCGAGCGGGAGCTCTACTGGCGGCGCCGGGGCCGGCTGACGGCGTCAGCGGTCGAACCCAAGGTGCTGGCCAAGGCGCTCGGGGTCGACGCCACGGCCCGTCGGATGGACACCGTGGCCAAGATGCTGCCCCTCCTCGATCGATGAACCGTTCACGAACTGGTAACACGCACGGAACATCTCCGCCCAGCCGGACTCGTACACAGGGGGGAGTGAGCAGACTCTGGTCGGACTACGAGGCGTCGGCGGCCTTCGACGAACTCCTGGGCGCCGACGGGTCGCCCCGAGTCGGCTGTGTCGAGGTGGTCGAGCGGCTCCGGTCCATCGGTGATGCCATCGTCGACCGTCAGCAGGCGGCCGACGCCGCGATCCGGTCGCTCGGGATCACCTTCACGCTCTACACCGACGACGGCAGCATCGATCGGCACTGGCCGGTCGACGTCATCCCGCGCATCATCACGGCGAGCGAGTGGGCTTCGGTCAGTGAAGGTCTGACGCAACGACTGGTGGCCCTCAACGCCTTCATCGACGACCTCTACCACGACCAGCACGTCCTGAACGACGGCATCGTGCCCCGCGAGCTCATCGTTGGTTCCACCAACTTCCGACCCGAGTGTGTCGGCGTTTCGCCCCGAGGCGGGGTCTGGGCCCACATCAGCGGCAGCGATCTCGTCCGTGACGGATCCGGCCGCTTCCTCGTGCTCGAGGACAACCTCCGGGTGCCGTCCGGTGTGTCGTACATGCTCGAGAACCGCAGCGTGTCGAAACGGGTGTTCGCCGACCTGTTCCGCGACATCGACATCCTACCCGTCGACGCCTACACCGATCGCCTGGCCGGGCTGCTGCGGGCGTTGTCGCCCCGCACCGACATCGAGCCCATCGTGGTGGTTCTGACCCCGGGCATCTACAACTCGGCGTACTACGAGCACGTCCTGTTGGCGAACCGGATGGGGGCGCATCTGGTGGAGGGCTCCGATCTGTTCGTCGAGGACGAGGTCGTGTTCATGCGGACCGTCGGTGGCCCGGTTCGGGTCGACGTGGTCTACCGACGCGTCGACGACCAGTTCCTCGACCCGGCCGAGTTCCGGCCCGACTCGGTCCTCGGCCCGGCCGGGCTCATGGCGGCGTGGCGGCAGGGCAACGTCGCCATCGCCAACGCCCCCGGGGCCGGTGTCGCCGACGACAAGGTGCTGTACTCCTATGTGCCCGAGCTGATCCGGTACTACCTCGGAGAAGACCCCGAAGATCCCCAACGTCGAGACCTGGCGGTGCCTCGAAGACGAGCATCGACGGTACGTCCTGGCCAACCTCGACTCGTTGGTCTGCAAGCCGGCCAACGAGTCCGGGGGCAAGGGGGTCACGATCGGCTCGATGGCGACACCGGTCGAGCTCGACGATCTCCGGCGCCAGATCGAGGCCGACCCTCGCAACTGGATCGCCCAACCGATCCTCGAGCTCTCGACGGCCCCGACGATCTGCGGTGACGCCATCGCCCCGCGCCACGTCGACCTGCGGCCCTTCATCCTGTCGGGCCCCGACCCCTACGTCAGTGTCGGCGGGCTCACCCGGGTCGCCCTGCGAGAGGGGTCGCTCATCGTCAACAGCTCCCAGGGTGGGGGCAGCAAGGACACCTGGATCGTCGATCCGCACCTCGACGAGCCGCCCGTTCCCGCCGGCCCGACCGACCTCGACCGCTAGAGGAGATCACCATGTACGTCGCCCCATCGCCCTTGCTGCTGTCCCGCACCGCCGAGGCGGCCTACTGGGCCGGTCGCTATCTCGAGCGGGCCGAGGGTACGGCCCGGTTGATCAAGACCCACGCCGACCTGATCATCGACCTCCCCCGGTCGGCCGGTCTGGGCTGGGGTCCGCTGCTGGCCGTGGTCGGGGTCGACCCCCGATTCGCCGGGAACCATCCGAACGCCACCGAGGAGATCGTCGTCGGTCATCTGGCCGCCGACATCACCAATCCCAGTTCGGTGCGATCGTCGATCGCCGCGGTCCACCGTAATCTGCGGGTCACCCGCACGGTCATGCCCGTCGAGGCGGCCGAGGTGCTCACCGAACTGCACCACTTCGTGCAGGACGGCGCCGAACAGGCCGTCGATCGCCGGACCCGCAACGCCTGGCTCACCTCGGTGATGCGGGGGTGCCAGACCCTGTCGGGCATTCTGGCCGAGACGATGACCCACGACGACGCCTATTGCTTCTTCACCGTGGGCCGGCGAATCGAGCGGGCCGATCTGACCGCTCGGGTGCTCGACGTGCAGTCGGGCGTCCTGACCGGTCGGGCCGGTGATCGGCTCGGTCCGTATCACGAGATCTGCTGGACCGCCGCGCTGCGCTCGGTGAGCGCCCTGCAGTCGTTCCGTCGCCGTGGGGTGTCGAGTACCGGCCGCGAAACGATCGCGTTCCTCCTGCACGATCCCAAGAGCCCGCGTACGATCGAGTCGTGCCTGGTCGAATCGTCGCGTTGGTTGCTCGAAGTTCCCCGGCACGAAGACGCCATGGCGGCCTGCGCCGCGATCGCGTCCATGGTCCAGGAGATCGACGTCGATGAGCTGGTCGACGGATCCCTCCACCGGTTCTCCGAAGAGCTCCAGGAGGCGATCGCCGAGTTCCACACCGTCATCGAGACCACCTGGTTCAGTCCTTCCCACGCCACCGTGGGCGGCTGAACGCCGATGACCATCCGAGTCGCACTCGAACACGTCACGACCTATGAGTTCGAGCGTGCGGTGAACCTCGGCCCCCACGTCGTCCGGCTCCGGCCGGCCCCGCACTGCCGGACCCCCATCGAGTCCTATTCACTGCGGGTCGAACCCGAGAACCACTTCCTCAACTGGCAGCAGGACCCGTTCGGCAACTTCGTCGCCCGGTTGGTGTTCCCCGAACCGGCGAAACGTCTGACGGTGACGGTCGATCTCGTCGCCGACATGACCGTGATCAACCCGTTCGACTTCTTCCTCGAACCCGAGGCCGAAACGGCCGGGTTCTCCTATGAGACCACGTTGGCGGCCGACCTCGCGCCCTACCTGCGATGCCCCGAACCGGGTCCGTTGCAGGCGGCCTGGCTGGCCGACGTCGACACCACGAGCGAACAGCGCACCATCGACTTCCTGGTCGGGCTCAACCGTCGCCTGGCCTCCGATGTCGGCTACACGGTTCGGATGGAGCCCGGCGTGCAGTCGGCCGACGACACGCTGGGGCTCGGAATCGGCTCGTGTCGTGACTCGGCCTGGCTGCTGGTGGAGATCCTCAGAAACCTCGGGCTCGCGGCCCGATTCGTCTCGGGCTATCTGGTGCAGCTGGTCGCCGACGTCGCGCCCCTCGACGGACCGGCGGGTCCCAAGGAGGACTTCACCGATCTGCACGCCTGGACCGAGGTCTACCTGCCCGGCGCGGGATGGGTCGGACTCGATCCGACCTCGGGGCTCCTGGTCGGCGAGGGCCACATCCCGCTCTCGGCCACGCCCACCCCAGAAACCGCCGCCCCGATCGTCGGGCGCACCGACCCGACCGGGGTCGAGTTCGACTTCGTGAACCGGGTCCGCCGGATCCACGAGGACCCGCGGGTGACCAAGCCCTACCGCGACGACCAGTGGGCCGCCATCGATGATCTCGGCCGTCGCATCGACGAGCGGCTCGAGGCAGGCGACGTCCGGCTCACCCAGGGCGGCGAGCCGACGTTCGTCTCGATCGACGACCAGGAAGGTGCCGAGTGGAACCTCGTCGCCGACGGACCGGCCAAACGGGTACTGGCGTCAGCCTTGACCGAACGGCTCCGACGGCGCTTCGGCGCCGGGGGAGTGGTCCATCACGGTCAGGGCAAGTGGTACCCGGGCGAGCCGCTGCCCCGGTGGCAGCACACGATCGTGTGGCGGACCGATCGCGTGCCGATCTGGAACGACCCCCTGCTGCTCGACGAGCCGAGCCAGCGTCCCGACGACGCGGTGAGCAACCTCGACGTGTCGGCGGCCGGTCGCTTCGCCACCGTGCTCGCCGGCCGTCTCGGTCTCGGCCCGACGTCGCCCCTCCCCGCATGGGAAGATCCCGTCCATGCGCTGTGGGAGGAGTCGCTGCTGCCCGACGGTGAGCCTCCGCTCGACGACCTCGACCCCGAGGATCCCGATGCAGCCACCGAAGCCGGCCGGCGCTCGCTGACCGCCCGGCTCGACGAGCGGGCGGGCACCCCGACGGGGTGGGTCCTGCCGTTGTGTCGGGTCGGTCCGTCCTGGGTCTCGGTCCCATGGCACACCCGCCGGGGGACGCTCTTCCTGCTGCCCGGCGATTCGCCGGTCGGGCTCCGGCTCCCCATCCGGGCGCTCGGCTGGGCCGCGCCGCCGCCCACCTACGAGCCCTCGCCCTTCGCCCCCCTCCAGCCCTTCGGAACCCGACGTCATCCCGCGCCTCCGGTGTCCGACCGACCCGCACCCACCGACGAACCGCTCCCACATCTACCGCCTACGGCGCTCCCACACGTACCGCCTACGGCGCTCCCACACGTACCGCCTACGGCGCTCCCACACGTACCGCCTACGGCGGTGTGCTTCGAAATCCGTCATCACCACCTCTTCGTCTTCCTGCCCCCTCTCGACTCGGCCGACGACGCCCTCGACCTGCTGGCCGCCATCGAGGCCACCGCCGCCGAACTCGACCAACCCATCGTGATCGAGGGCTACCCGATCCCGGCCGATCCCCGGCTGTCGACCCTCAGCGTCACCCCCGATCCCGGCGTGATCGAGGTCAACGTCCCGCCCGCCTCGAGCTGGCCCGAGCTGGTGTCGATCGTGGAGGGTCTCGACGAAGACGCACGGGCCAGTCGCCTCACGACCGAGACCTTCGAACTCGACGGCACCCACATGGGCACCGGTGGCGGCAGCCACCTGACCCTGGGCGGGCCGACGCCGGCCGACAGCCCGCTCCTGCGGCGGCCATCGCTGCTGCGATCCCTGATCACCTACTGGCAGCATCACCCCTCGCTGTCCTACCTGTTCTCGGGTCGTTTCATCGGCCCGTCGAGCCAGGCCCCCCGGGTCGACGAGGCCCGAGACGAAAGCCTCTACGAACTCGAAACGGCCTTCGCCGAACTCGACGCCGCCGGTGACGAGGTCGCCCCGTGGTTGGTCGACCGGCTGCTGCGTCACCTCCTCGTCGACCTGACCGGCAACACGCACCGAGCCGAGTTCTGCATCGACAAGCTCTTCAGCCCCGACAGCGAACGGGGCCGGTGGGGTGTGGTCGAACTCCGGGCTTTCGAGATGCCGCCCCACCCCCGGATGGCCTTGGTCCAGGCCCTGCTCGTGCGAGCCATCGTCGCCCGCTGTTGGGAATCGCCCTACCGGCTCGACCCGATTCGTTGGGGAACGTCCCTGCACGATCGACATCTGCTTCCCTGGTTCGTCGAGCGCGACCTGTCCGACGTCCTGGTCGATCTGGGCCGCCACGGCTTCGAGTTCGATCCGTCCTGGTTCGACCCGTTCGTCGAATTCCGGTTCCCCCGCCACGGCACGGTGACGGTGGATGGCATCACGCTCGAACTCCGCGCCGGTATCGAGCCCTGGCACGTGCTCGGCGAGGAGTCCACGGGGTCGGGGATGGCCCGGGCCGTCGATTCCTCGGTCGAGCGGGTCCAGTTGCGGGTCGACGGGGCGGTCGACGGTCGGCATGTGATCACGTGCAACGGCGTCGAGGTTCCGCTGACCCCGACGGACCTCCCCGGCGTGTCGATCGCCGGCGTGCGGTTCAAGGCCTGGGCCCCGCCATCGGGGCTCCATCCCACCATCGGGGTGCAGTCACCGCTGGTCTTCGACGTCGTCGACCGGTGGAACGAGCGGTCCCTCGGTGGTTGCCGCTATCACGTCGTCCACGAGGGTGGACGGGCCTACGACACGTTCCCGGTCAACGCGGCCGAGGCGGAATCCCGCCGCCAGTCCCGGTTCGAGACGATCGGCCACACCCCGGGGCGGCTCGTCCCCGAGATCATCCGGCCGGAACGGCACAAGGAGTACCCTGTCACCTTGGATCTCCGTCGAGCCCGCCGAGTCTGACCTGCCGTGACCACGCAACTGCACACGTCGCTGTTCGACGGCTATCAGCTGCGTCCCGGTCGCGCCGACGAACTGCTGGCGGGCCCCGATCGGGTTCACCGTCACTGGCACGAGTTCTCGGGGGCGTTGGAATCGCTCGGCCCCGACGAACTCCGCCGCCGTCAGGTCGACATCGACCGGCTCCTCGAGAACGACGGTGCCACGTATCGAGTCGTCAATTCGACCGAACCACAGACCCAGGCCTGGCGGCTCGACGCCATCCCGCTCCTGATCCCGTCGGCCGAGTGGGCGACCATCGAAGCGGGCGTGATCCAACGGGCGGTGCTGCTCGACCTGTTGCTGCGTGATCTCTACGGCGAACGCAAGCTGCTGCGGCGTGGGGTCATTCCGCCCGAGCTGGTGTTCGAACACGCCGGATTCCTACGGGCCTGTGACGGCGTCCGGTTGCCCGACGACTCCCAGTTGTTCACGTACGCCGTCGATCTGGCCCGCGACGAGTCGGGCGTCTTCCGGGTGCTGGGCGACTACGCGGAGGCCCCGTCGGGAGCGGGTTACGCGCTCGAGAATCGCATCGTGTTGTCCCGGGTGTTCCCGAGCCTGTACCGCAACGCCCAGGTCCATCACGTCGCCCCCTACTTCCGGTCGCTGCGGGCCGGGCTGCAGGGCCTCGGCGGGTATCGCAGCGACGACCCCCGCATCGTGGTGCTGAGTCCCGGATCACGGTCCGAGACGGCGTTCGAGCACGCGTTCATCGCCTCGTACCTGGGCTACAGCCTGGTCGAGGGCAGCGACCTGTTCGTGAGCGGGGGACGGGTCTACCTGCGGGCCCTCGGTCAGATCGAGCCGGTCGACGTGATCCTGCGCCGGGTCGATGCCGGGTACTGCGATCCACTCGAACTGCGTCCCGAGTCCCAGCTCGGCGTGCCCGGCCTGCTCGAGGCCTGTCGCCGGGGCAACGTGGTCGTCGTCAACTCGCTCGGCAGTGGTGTCATCGAGAACCCGGCGCTCGGCGCGTTCCTGCCTGCCATCGCCCAGGCGCTCCTCGGTCAGGAGCTGGCGCTGCCGGGTGTGACCACCTGGTGGTGCGGCGACCCCGACAGCCGGGCGTTCGTCCTCGATCATCTCGACGAACTGGTGTGCAAGCCGATTGCCCGGGAGGTCTCGACCCGATCGCACTTCGGGGCGGCGATGTCGAGCCTCGACCTCGACCGCCTGCGACAGCGGATCGACGCCGAGCCCCGCCGTTGGGTGGCGCAGGAGCCCCTGGCGATGGCGACCGCCCCCACGTTGGGCGATCGAGGGCTCGTCGCCCGCCGGACCCTGCTGCGCAGCTACGCGGTTGCCGCGCGAGGGCTCCTATGCGGTCATGCCCGGTGGTCTCACCCGGGTGGCCCCCGACGACGACACCCCGCTCATCTCCAACCAGCTCGGCGCGATGGCCAAGGACACCTGGGTCCTCGCCAGCGAGCCGCAACGCCAGAGCGAGTTCTGGCTGACCGCCGGCCCGGTCGTGACCGCCGCCGATCCCTTCGCCGGTCTCTCCCAGCGGGCGGCCGAGAACCTCTTCTGGGTCGGCCGTTACGCCGAACGGGCCGAGTCGGTGGCCCGGCTCCTGCGAGCGGTACACGATCGCCGCAACACCCTGACCGTCGACGACGCCGAGGGCCAGCAGGCGGTCGACGCCCTGCTCCGGGCCCTGTCGGTGGTCACCTACTCCGGTCGGAGCGATCGATCGGTCGATGTCGACGCCGATGCCGAGCTGTTCGCGTTGGCCTGTGATGTCGATCGACCCGGTTCCCTGGCCTTCGCCGTGTCGAGACTGCTCGCCTCGACCGAGGCCGTTCGCGACCAGCTCTCGGTCGACACCTGGCTCGTCACCGGCACCCTCGAGCGGCAACTGGCGACGCTGTCGGCCGCGTCCAACGACCGTCACGACGTCGTCCAGGAAACGCTCGGCGCCGTTCTTCGCTCGGTCCTGGCACTTCACGGGTTGGCCGGTGAGTCGATGGTCCGAGACGCCGGTTGGCACTTCCTCGAGGCCGGCCGACGGATCGAACGGTTCCAGCATCTGGCCTTGCTGCTGCGGGCCACCCTCGGTCAGGAACAGAGCCCGGCCACCGAGAGCCTCGTCTTCGAGTCGGTGCTGATGGCGTCGGAGAGCATCATCACCTACCGGCGCCGCTACCGGTCCCACGCCCAGCTCGAGACCCTGCTCGACCTGCTCGTCGGCGATCCCGGTAACCCCCGTTCGCTCCGTTTCCAGGCCGATCGGCTCGAGGCGGCGCTGGCCGGCCTTCCGGGTCGTGAAACCGGATTGGCGCTCTCGGTCGTCGAGCGTGACCTGCTCACCCTCTCGACGGCGCTGCGGGTGGCCGACTCCGCGTCCCTGGTCCGTCGTGACGCCGACGGGGGCCGGGCCGAACTGTCGGCCTTCCTCGACGACATGGTCGCCCGCATCACGACCCTGGCCGTCGACGTCGCCGAGCGGAGCTTCGCCCACATCTTGCGCCAGCAGTCGCTGTCGGATGCCACGACCGTGGTGTCGTCGTGACGCACTACCGGGTGACCCACCGAACCCGCTACCGCTACGACGCCCCGGTTGCGGTGTCCTACGGGCAGTCGTGCCTGCTCCCGCGCGACACCGACCGCCAGCGCTGTGTCACCTCGGAGCTCGCGGTGGCGCCGAACCCCGAAGACGTCCGCGAGCGCATCGATTTCTTCGGCAATCGGGCGACCTACTTCCGGGTCGACGAGACCCACGACGAACTCGACATCGTTGCGACGAGCGAGGTCATGGTCGACGAGGCACGGACACCGCTGCCCATCGAGCAGACCCTCACGCTCGGGCGACTGCGATCGTCGTTGGACGCCCTCGACGGGACCGAGCGTGTCGAGGCCACCCACTATCGGCTGCCGTCGCCCCGGGTCCCGATCGACGACCGGGTGCGCGAGTTCGCCGCCGGCTCCTTCGACGACGGAGCGTCGTTCGTCGACTGCCTGATCGACCTGATGGATCGGGTCGAGAACCGCTTCGACTTCGACGCCGACGCCACCACGGTCTCGAGCACCATCGACGACCTGTTCGAACAGGGGGCCGGGGTCTGCCAGGACTTCGCCCATCTGGTGGTGGCCTGTCTTCGTTCCGAGGGGATCCCGGCCCGCTACGTGAGCGGGTATCTCGAGACGTTGCCGCCACCGGGCCGGCCGCGGCTGGTCGGGGCCGACGTCTCGCACGCCTGGGTGTCGGTCATGGTGCCCGGGGTCGGTTGGTTCGATCTCGATCCGACCAACCGGCAGTTCGTCGACGACCGCTACGTCACCACCGGATGGGGCCGCGACTACGACGACGTCCCGCCCCTGAAGGGAGTGATCTACAGCGACAGCAAACGGACCGAGCTGACGGTGTCGGTCGATGTGGCGAGGGTTCGCTGATGCGGCGATTCGACTGCCCGCAGTGTCACTCGTTCTGTTTCTTCGGCAACGACCGATGCGGGGTCTGTGCCGCCGAGCTGGTCTACGACCCGTTCGCCGACGCCTTCGAACTCGTCGGGCAGTCGCGGGTTCGCTGCCACAATCATGGGGGCCCCGGGGTCTGCAACTGGGTGGCGGCCGACGGCTGGGCCTGTCTGAGCTGTTCGCTCGATCTGGTCGGTGACCGCAGTCCGCTCGTCGCCCCGTTCCAGGCGGCCAAACGGCGGACCCTTCGTCAGCTCATCGGCTTCGGCATCGATCCCCGCGGGATCGTCCCGGCGCTGCGGTTCGAGCTGCTCGAGAGCTCACCCGGCGAATTCGTCACCACCGGTCACGCCGATGGGGTCATCACGCTCGACGTTGCCGAGGGCGACCCCGTGCGACTGGCCGAGATCCGCGACCGCCTGGGTGAGCGCTACCGGACACCCGTGGGCCATGTCCGGCACGAGCTCGGGCACTGGTACTGGGCGGCGTTCATCGACCGGTCGAACGTGATCGACGACTTCCGGCGGCGCTTCGGCGACGAACGAGCCGACTACGCCGAGGCGCTCGAGCGGCACTACGCCGAGCCATGGGCCGGATACGCGGGCGACCTGGCCTGGCGGGCCGGGTTCGTGTCGCACTACGCGTCGGCCCATCCCTGGGAGGACTTCGCCGAGAGTTTCGCCCACTACCTCCACATGACCGACACGATCGAGACCGCATGGTGGTTCCCGTTGATCGACATCCCGGTCAGCGCCCCCCGGGTCGCCCCGTCGGACTTCGATGCGATGCAGCGGGTGTGGGTCGACCTGACGCCGACGCTCAACGAACTCAACCGGTCGATCGGGGTTCCCGATGCCTACCCGTTCGCCCCGTCCGACGTGGCGATCGACAAGATCCGCTGGATCCATCGGCACCTGAACCCCGGGATTGGCCCGGGTGGAACCGGATCAGGGTGAGATCGGCGAGGTGACCCTCAGCGAGAGTTCGCGGATGGGGCGACCCGAGTTGGCGTCGTAGAGTTCGGGGCTCACCGGGTCTCCGGTGTCACGGTCGACGATGGCGATGCCGGCCGGGTCGAGGTCGGAGTGGTCACGACCCCAGGCCAGCAGCGTGAGGATCACGGGACGCAGCGCCCAGCCCTTGTCGGTGAGGCGGTACTCGAACCGTTCGGGGTTGTCCTGGTAGGCGACCTTGTCGAACAGGCCTTCGTCGACCAGACGAGCGAGTCGATCGGTCAGGGTGTTGCGCGGGATGTCGAGGCGTTCCTGGAAGTCACCGAACCGCCGGAATCCCCACATGGCGTCGCGGACGATCAGCAGCGTCCACGGGTCACCGACGACGTCGAGGGCCTGCGCCACCGGGCAGGGCATCTCGGCGAAACTCTTGCGTCGCATGCCCCGAGCCTAGGCCGTTCTCGCCGGCCGGACCTGGGCGGTCCGCATCGGCAGGCAGATCAACGAGGTGGCCAGACCGCCGGCAACGATGATCCACCAGACGTGGTCGAACACGGTCATCGCTTCGGTCAGGTCGCCGGGTCGCCCGATGAAGGCGACGGTGAGGGCAACGCCGAAGGTGCCGCCGAACTGCCGCACGGCCTGGAGTACGGCGCCGCCGACCCCGATGCGGTTCGGCGGCAGCGCCTGGGCGACGACACTGGAGAGCTGTGGGAGACACAGGGCGACACCGATCCCGGTGAGGATCATGGATGGGAAGTAGTCGATCCAGTAGTTCGGCTCGGGCTGCAGCATGAGGACGCGGAAGAGGCCACCGGCGGCGAAGAACAGCCCACCGGTGATCAACAGCGGACGTTGGCCGATCCGGCCGGCGAGCGCACCGGCCCGGGGAGCGAGGATGGCGACGAACGCCGGTCCGGGGGCCACCCCGAACCCGGCCTTCAGGATCGACCACTGCCAGACGTTGGTGAGGAACAGGATCGAGCCGAAGAACATCGCCGAGAATCCGAGGCCGAACGCGAACCCGGCGAGGTTCCCCCACCGGAAGTTGCCGATTCCGAACAGTTCGAGGTCGAGGGCGGGGGCGTCGGTCCGGCGTTGATGGGCGATGAAGGCCAGGAGGGTGACGACTCCGGCACCAAACACCGTGATGGTGCGTTCGTCGGTCCAGCCGAAGGTGTCGGACTCGACCACGGCGTACGACAGGAGACCGGCAGCCGCCGCCACCAGCACCACGCCGACGAACGAGGGAACCCGGGTGGTGTCGTCGGACGACTCGGCCAGGTACTTCGTGCCGGCGATGACGGTGAAGAGCCCGATCGGGAGGTTGATGAAGAAGGCGAACCGCCACCCGAGACCCTGCACGATGGCGGCGCCCAGCGTCGGGCCGAGCGCGCCGGCGACGGCGCCGGCGGCACCCCAGATGGCGACGGCCTGCGGGATCTTCTCTCGGGGGAAGGCTCGCATGACGAGTGCGAGCGACGAGGGGATCAGGATCGCGGCGCCCGTGGCCTGGGCCACCCGGAAGGCGATCAGCATCTCGACGGTGGTGGAGGCTCCGCAGGCCATCGAGGCCACGGTGAACAACGCCGATCCGGCCAGAAAGGCCTGGCGGTGTCCCCGCCGGTCGGCCAGTTTGCCGAAGGGCACGAGCAGGGCGGCGAACACGATGGTGTAGGCGTTGAGGACCCACGACAGCTCGGATGCGCCGGCGTCGGAGAACGTGGCCCCGATGTCGGGGAAGGCGACGTAGAGGATCGTGGTGTCGAGGAACGTGGCCAGGGTCGCCAGCGCCGCGATGGCCAGCGTGAGTTGGGCGTGGCGGGGACGAACGGCCGGCTCGACCGATGCAGCAAGAATCACGCCGGCATTCTGACCGAGTCAGTTCAATGATGCAACTCACAACGGAACCCGGTTTGGCGTGCGCAACGGAGTGAGCACGCTGGGCGGCCGTGGTTCGGATCGCCGGAGGCGGAGCTGCGGAGCAGCTCAAAGCAGTGGAGTGAGCACGCAGCGCAGCCGTGGTTCGGATCGCCGGAGGCGGAGCTGCGGAGCAGCTCAAAGCAGTGGAGTGAGCACGCTGGGCTGCCGTGGGTCGGGTCGCCGGAGGCGGAGCTGCGGAGCAGCTCAAAGCAGTGGAGCGGTGTTCGGCGTGCGCAACGGAGTGAGCACGCAGCGCAGTCGTGGTTCGGATCGCCGGCGGCGGAGCTGCGGAGCAGCTCAAAGCAAAAGAGCCGGGAGGACGGGGAAGGTATCCCCGTCCTCCCGGCTCGTGGGGAGCGGACTACTCGGCGGCCAGCCAGGTCCGCTCGAGACCGGCGAAGCCGTAGGAGCCGTGCCGGTAGAAGTTCATGAACCGGGGCGAGTAGGTCCACTGGGTGAGCGTGGTCCACACCGGGATCGGATCCATCACGTTCTCGAGCGCATAGCGCTGGATCTCCTTGATCTTCTCGGCTCGCTCGTCCTTGTCGACGATCGTCAGCTGTTCGGCCAGGAGTTCGTCGAGGGTCGGGTCGCTGATGCCGAACCAGTTGCGGGCGCCTCCGGTGCCCATCTGCAGCCGCAGCCATTCATCGGGCTCGAGGAACGGGGTCTGCGGACCGAACTGGATGTCGTACTCCTGGTCGGGCCAACGGCTGCCGAAGTAGGTGGCGTAGTCGAGCAGCTCGAACGTGACGTTGATGCCGACGGCCTTGAGGTCTTCGACCAGCCATTCGGCCTGGGCCACGTACTGCGGTCCGTAGGCGTCGCTGGCGATCATGACCGCATCGAGCCCGTCGGGGAAGCCGGCTTCGGCCAGGAGGGCGATGGCACCCTCGGGGTCGTAGGGCAGCAGTTCCTTGCGTTCGGCCTCGGGCAGCACGTAGTCGGCCAGTGCCGGCGCCACGTTGGTGGGGATGGTGCCACCACCGCGGATGGTCTCGCCCATGCCTTCACGGTCGATGGCCATGCTGATGGCCTTGCGCACCCTCAGGTCGTCGAACGGCGCCCGGTCGACGTTGACACCGACCTGACCCATGCCGGCGTCGATGCACTCCGTGAACTGGCCGTCGGGCATGTCCGCCATCAGCGTGTCACGCAGTTCGGGTGACATGGCGTTGGTCAGGAGGTCGATCTCGCCGGCCTTGTAGGCGGCGATGGCCTGCTGGGTGTCCTTGATCACCTGGTGTTCGATCGTGTCGATGTAGGGCAGCTGCACGCCGTTCTCGTCGACGTCCCAGTAGTCGGGGTTGCGCTGGTAGACCGTCTTGACGTCGACCTCGTGCTCGGCGAGCAGGTAGGGGCCGGTGCCGATGACGGTGGTCGTGCGGTCGTAACCCTCTTCGAAGGCCTCGGCCGGCTGGATCCACATGAAGTGGCTGGCCATGTTGTTGACCAGCGGCGAGAACGGTGCCGACAGGGTCAGCACCACGGTGTAGTCGTCGGGGGTGTCGATCGAGGTGACGTTGGTGAGCAGCGCCGCCTGATGGCCCTCGGCCAGGATGCCCTCGAACGTGGCCTTGACATCGGCCGAGGTGAACTCGCGGCCGTTGACCGGCGCGACGTTCTGCCACTTCACCCCCTCCCGCAGCGTGAAGGTGTAGGTGAGCAGATCGTCGGAGATCTCCCACTCGGTGGCCAACTGCGGCTTCAGGACCTGGGCCGTGTAGCCGATGTCGGGTCCCGAATCGAACACGATGAGGCGTTGCATCACCGGGTCGAGCCGATACTGCGTGTTGAACGACGAGGAGGTGATCGGGTCGAGGTTGGCGATGTCGGAACTGCCGCTGATGACGAGCGTGCCGCCGGTCTGGACCTCGTCGCTCATGGCCTCGTCGTCGGCCGCCTCGTCGCCGGTCTTGTCCTGTTCGGCCTGGGCCGCCTCGTCGAACGAGGTCGTCTCGGTGGTGTCTTCGGTGTCGGTTTCGGCGCTGTCGCTACTGCTTCCGCCGCAGGCTGCGGCGACCATGGCCAGAGCCAGGATCGCAGCGACCCATCGAGGCCAGCGTGAACTCATCATTGATGTTCTCCCCCTGTTGTTGGTTGGTTTCTTGGCGACCTCAGCGAACGAGTTTCGGGTCGAGATGATCCCGGAGCGCGTCGCCCAGCAGATTGAAGGCGAGGACACCAAGACTGAGTGCGGCACCCGGGAAGACGACGGTCCACCAGGCGACGGTCATGTAATCACGCGAGACCGAGAGCATCTGGCCCCACGACGGTTCGGTGATCGGGGCACCGACCCCGAGGAAGCTGAGCGCGGCCTCGGCCACGATGGCCTGCCCGAAGGTGAGGCTGGCGAGGATGATGATCGGGGCGACGAGGTTCGGGATGCCGTGACGCATGATGACCCGCCACGGGGTCGCCCCGAGTGCTTCGGCCGCGATCACGTATTCGGCGCTCTGGATGCGCAGCATCTCACCGCGGGCGATCCGGCTGAAGCGGGGGATGTAGATGATCGAGAGGGCGAGGATCACGTTGGTGATGCTCGATCCGAGCAGCGACACGATGAAGAGGGCGAGGATCAGCACCGGGATCGACATGATCGCATCGACGATGCGTTGGAGGACCATGTCGAGCTTGCCGCCGAAGTAGCCCGAGACGGCGCCGAGCATCGTGCCGATGACCGTCGAGATGATCACCGTGGCCGTGGCGACGATGAGCGAGATCTGGGCACCGTAGAGGACTCGGGAGAAGATGTCGCGGCCGAGGTGGTCGGTGCCGAAGAGGTGGTCCCAGGACGGGGAGGCCAGTTTGAACTCTCGGCCCCGCTGGGTGGCGGTGGGGGAGTACGGGGCGATGAAGGCGGCGAAGATGGCGCACAGCAGCAGGAACACCACGATCGAGCCCGAGATCATGCCGAGCGGCTGGTCCTTGCGGAACTGGCGGAAGCTCCGTTTGAACCGACCGAAGCGGTTCAGCGCCGTGGTGTCCTCGTCGCGGATCCGCTCGGCGACGACGCCCGTTTCGACGGCGATGCCGCCGTCGTCGGCCGTCTGGTCTTCGGTGCTCTGGTCGAGACTGCTGTGGATGGCCATGGGTTCCTCTCAGCTCCGACGGATCCGGGGGTCGATCCACCCGTAGGCGATGTCGACGGCGATGTTGACGGCGATGAACAGGCCGCCGAACAGGATGGCGCCCGCCTGGATCACGGGGTAGTCCCGTTGCTGCACACCACGGAACACCATCGAGCCGACGCCGGGCAGGCTGAAGATCGACTCGAGGATGACGGTGCCGCCCAGGAGAGCCCCGAACTGCAGACCGATCAGGGTGAGGATCGGGATCAGCGAGTTGCGAAGGGCGTGTTTGTAGTTGACCAGCCGGTTGGTCGCCCCCTTGGCCCGCACGGTGCGGATGAAGTCCGAACTCAGCACTTCGAGCATCGAGGACCGGGTGAGCCGGGCGATGGCGGCCGCCACCGAGACCCCGAGGGCGATCGAGGGCATGGCCATCTGCTGGAGGTTGGCGCTGAGGTCGTCCCAGGGTCGTTCGTAGCCCAGGGGGGCCACCCAGTTGAACCAGGCCGACGCGGCCGTGATCATGAGCAGCGCGAGGAAGAAGTTGGGGATCGACAATCCCATCACCGAGGTCACCCGGAGCGCGTCGTCGGTCTTGGTGCCGCGACGCACGGCCGAGGCGACGCCGACCACGACACCGAGCAGGATCGCGACCACGATCGAGAGCACGGCCAGTTCGGCCGTCACCGGGAAGCGTTCACCGATCATCTCGGTGACGGGGCGCTTCTCCCACAGGGAGTTGCCCAGGTCGCCCCGCACGGCGTTGCCCAGCCAGATGAAGTACTGGGTGACGGCAGGTTTGTCGAGGCCGAGTTCGGCTTCCATCTCGGCCATGCGCTCGGGCGTGACCGAACCGGCGTCGGCCAGCTGCAGCCGGACGACGTCGCCGGGAACGGCCCGCATCACGAAGAACAGGAACGTCGAGAGCAGGAACAGGACGAGCAGACCCGACAGGATGCGGCGACCGATGTACTCGATCATGCGATCACCGCCTCGGCTCGGTTCGGTTTCGGTTCGGCCAGATACTGCTCCGGGGTGAGCCCGAACGCCCCGGGCAGATGGACGGCGCACTCCCGGATCGTGCGCCCGTCGGGCATGGCCAGCAACTGCGGATCATGCTGGGCGCAGGCGGCGACGGCGTCGGGGCAGCGAGTGTGGAACCGGCAGCCCGACGGCGGATTGGATGGGCTGGGCACGTCGCCTTGGAGGTGGATGCGTTCGGTCGTCTGGGCGATGTCGGGGTCGAGAATGGGCACGGCCGACAGCAGCGACCGGGTGTAGGGATGCTTGGCATCGGTGAAGAGGGTCTCGGTCTCGGCCAGCTCGACGATCTCCCCGAGGTACATCACCGCGACCCGGTCGGCGATGTAGCGGACGACGTTGAGGTCGTGCGTGATGAAGAGATAGGACACGCCGAGTTCGGCCTGGAGGTCCTTGAGCAGGTTGAGCACCTGGGCCTGGACCGAGACGTCGAGGGCCGACACGGCCTCGTCGCAGACGATGAGGTCGGGGTTGGTGGCCAGGGCCCGAGCGATCCCGATGCGCTGGCGTTGGCCGCCGGAGAACTGATGGGGGAACTTGCGGAGGTCGCGTCGGGCGAGCCCCACCCGCTCCAGGAGGTCGGCCACGAGGTCGAGCTGGTCCTGGCCGGTGGCGATGCCATGGACCTCGAGCCCCTCACCGACGATGTCGGCCGCGGTCATGCGGGGGTTCAACGAGCTGTAGGGGTCCTGGAAGATGATCTGGATCCGCTGGCGCAGTTCGCGGAGCTGGCGCTTGTCGAGGCTCGAGAGATCCTGCCCGTCGAAGATCACCTCGCCGCCGGTGGCCTCGAGCAGGCGCAGGATCACCCGGCCCGTGGTGGTCTTGCCGCAGCCCGATTCGCCGACCAGCGCCAGCGTGGTCCCCCGCTCGATGTCGAACGAGACGCCGTCGACCGCCCGGACGTGTCCCACGGTGCGCTGGAGCAGTCCCTTGCGGATCGGGAAGTGCTTGGCCAGGTTGCGGACCTGGAGCAGGGGGCCGTCGGTCATGGTGGACCTCCCACCGGAGTCGCGCTGACCGGGGTCGCCTCGACCGGATCGGCGTCCCGGGCGGCGACGGCTTCGGGGACCCGGAGCCAGCAGCGGCTCTGTCGGCCCGCCGCGAACTCGACCAGCGGGGGAGCGGTCGTGGCGCATTCCGTCCACGCGTGGGGGCAGCGAGGCCCGAACCGGCAGCCGGTCGGCATGTCGAACAGGCTCGGCACCACGCCCTCGATGGGGGTGAGCCGGGCGCCGGTTCCGGCCACCATTCCGGGCATCGATTGCAGCAGTGCGGCGGTGTAGGGATTCTGGGGGTCCTTCAGGACGTCCCGGACCGAACCCTGTTCGACGACCTGGCCGGCATACATGACGACCACCCGGTCGGCGATCTCGGCGACGACCCCGAGGTCGTGGGTGACGAACAGGATCGCCGCGCCGGTCTCCTTCTGGAGCAACCGCAGCAGATCGAGGATCTGGGCCTGGACCGTGACGTCGAGAGCCGTGGTCGGCTCGTCGGCGATGATGAGCTTCGGGTTGAGAGCCAGCGACATGGCGATCATCGCCCGCTGGCGCTGGCCGCCGGACAGTTCGTGCGGGTAGGACGCCAGTCGGCGCTCCGGATCGGGCATGCGCACCAGCTTCAACAGCTCGAGGGCCCGGCCCTTCGCCTCGCTCTTCGACTTGCCGTGAATGGTCAGCGTCTCGACGAGTTGGTCCTCGATCGTGAAGACCGGATCGAGGCAGGTCGAGGGATCCTGGAAGATCATCGAGATGTCACGGCCCCGAAGTGCTCGCAGATCCCGTTCGGGGAGGCCGACGAGTTCGTGGCGATCGAACACGATGGAGCCGGCGGCGATCGAGCCGGTGCTCTCGAGCAGTTGCAGGATCGACAGCGCGGTCACACTCTTGCCCGAGCCGGACTCGCCGACCAGGGCCACGGTCTCGCCCCGGGCGACATCGAACGACACGTTGCTCACCGCGTCGACCGTGCCGAGCCTGGTGCGAAACTGTGTCCGAAGGTCTCGAACACTCAGGACCACCTCGTCCATGCAACCGTCCCCTCTGGAGGGCTTGCGAGGTCCCCCGACCCGACAAGCAGGG
The DNA here is from genome assembly GCA_963700755.1 of uncultured Acidimicrobiales bacterium. GTDB lineage: Bacteria > Actinomycetota > Acidimicrobiia > Acidimicrobiales > SZUA-35 > JBBQUN01. The sequence continues at coordinate 49,662 of CAVOYW010000006.1, read as the reverse complement.
CCATCGTGGCGTGTCACCGATAGGCCTGTCAACACGGTCGGCCAAGTATTGAAAGATCCATGTGGAACCTCGGGTCGAGTCGATTCAGATCTGAATTTCCTGGTCACGATGCAGTCGCTCCGGGCCGGCCCGCAGGCGCGACGCTCGCGACCTGGTTGGCTCGATAGCGTGCCCGGGTGTCGAGCCCGTCCTTGATCCCCCGCGAGATCCGAGCGCTGCTGGGTGCGCGCTTCCTCGTGACCGTGGCGGTGCTGTGCCAGCTGACGATCGTCGGCAAACAGGTCTTCGACATCACCGGCAACGAACTCGATCTGGGGCTGCTCGGTCTGGCCGAGTTCGCTCCGACGGCGTTGCTGTCACCGGTCACGGGTTCGGTCGCCGACCGGTTCGATCGCCGTTTCGTGCTCGGCTTCGGTTTGCTGGCCGAGGCCGCGGCCGCACTGGGCCTGGCCCTCTACGCCGCCACCGATCCGACGTCGGTGCGCCCGATCTTCGCGATCATCGTGTTCTTCGGCGCCGCCCGCGCGCTCGTGTCGCCCGCGATCCGGGCCCTCCCGGTCGACTTGGCCCCCAAGGGCATGGTCGAACGGGTGCTGGCGCTGACGACGTTCACGTTCCAGATCGGCGCCATCGTCGGTCCGATCCTGGGGGGCTTCCTGTACAGCGTGAACCCGTCGACGCCGTACGCCACGACGTTCGTCCTGTTGCTGTTGGCCGTCTGCGGCCTGTTCTTCGTGCCGAAGGTGCCGATCACCAGGCTCGCGGCGCCGGCCGGGGTTGGTGGCGCGCTTCGCGACGCCTTCGAGGGGCTGCGGTTCATTCGCCGGACGCCGGTGTTGTTCGGCGCGATCTCGCTCGACCTCTTCGCCGTGTTGTTCGGCGGTGCCGTCGCCCTGCTCCCGGCCATCGCCGAGGACCGACTGGGTGTCGGCGCGATCGGGTTCGGTTGGTTGCGCGCCTCGATCGGGATCGGTGCTGCCATCACCTCGGGCATCATCGCGGCCCGGCCGATCACCCGCCGGATCGGCCCGGTCCTGCTCGGGGTCGTCGGTGTGTTCGGCGTGGCCACGATCGTGCTCGGCCTGACCCGCTCGTACGCGGTGGCCTTCCTCGCTCTCTTGGTGCTCAGCGCCGCCGACAGCGTCAGTGTGTTCATCCGATCCACCATCGTTCCCATTGCGACCCCGGCGAACATGCGCGGCCGGGTGTTGGCGACCGAGCAGGTGTTCATCGGGGCCTCCAACGAACTCGGTGGATTCGAATCGGGTGTCGCCGCCCATTTCCTGGGTACGTCGCTGGCGGTCGTCTCGGGAGGAGTCGGCACGCTCCTCGTCGTCGGGCTCGCCTGGGTGGCCTTCCCGGCACTGGCCCGAGCCGACCGTTTCGCCGAGCTCGAGCCCGCGGAAACCCTCGGTGCGGCCCCCTAAGCTGGGCGCTCATGGCTACCCACATCTTCACCAGCCCGATCCCCGACGTCGTCATCCCCGAGGTACCGCTCACCGAGTACGTCTTCCGGAACGCCGCCGATCACCCGGACCGGGTGGCCCTGCTGTGTGGCCTCACGGGTCGGTCCTACACCTATGCCGAACTGACCGATCACATCGCCCGCCTGGCCGGTGGCCTGGCCGCTCGGGGGTTCGGAACCGAGTCGACCCTCGGGATCATGGCCCCCAACATGCCCGAGTACGCCATCGTGTTCCATGCGGTGGCGCTGCTGGGCGGAACCATCACCACGATCAACCCGACCTACGGTGCCGAAGAGGTCCGATTCCAGCTCAACGATGCGGGCGCCACCCTGCTGATCACCGTCCCCGACTTCGTCGCCACCGCCAACGAGGCCATGGAGGGTTCGCCGGTCACCGAGGTCGTGTCGATCGGCGGCGGCTCCGACGCCACCGATTTCGCAACCCTCTATGGCGAGCCGGTGGGCCAGACCCCGATCGACGTCCGCTCGTCGGTGGTGGTGCTTCCCTACTCGTCGGGAACGACCGGTCTGCCCAAGGGCGTCATGCTGTCGCACCACAACCTGGTCGCCAACCTCGTGCAGATCGACGCCCTCCTGCCCTACGACGACGGCGAGGTCGCCCTCGCCGTCCTGCCGTTCTTCCACATCTACGGCATGCAGGTGCTCATGAACGGCCTGTTGGCCGAGGGCCTCACGATCATCACGCTGCCCCGGTTCGACATGCAGCTCGCGCTGCAGCTCATCCAGGACCACAAGGTCACCCGGTTCTTCGCCGTCCCGCCGATCGTGCTCGGACTGGCCAAACACCCGATGGTCGACGACTACGACCTGTCGTCGTTGCGTCAGATCTTCTCGGGGGCGGCCCCGCTCGGCGGCGACGTCGCCGAGGAGGCCGCGCAGCGGATCGGAACCGAGATCATCCAGGGCTACGGGATGACCGAACTCAGTCCGGTCTCGCACGCCACCATGTCGGGCCGGGCCAAGGCCGGGTCCAACGGTTTCACCGCCCCCAACACCGAGTGCCGGGTCGTCGACCCCGACGGGAACGATCAAGGGGTCGACGGTGAGGGCGAACTGTGGATCCGAGGCCCCCAGGTGATGTTGGGTTACCTCAACAACGACGAAGCCACCCGGGCCACCATCGACGAAGACGGCTGGCTGCACACCGGCGACGTGGCCCGCTTCGACGCCGACGGCCACATGTACATCGTCGACCGGGTCAAGGAACTCATCAAGTACAAGGGCTTCCAGGTGCCGCCGGCCGAGCTCGAGGCCCTGGTCATCACCCATCCGGCGGTTGCCGACGTTGCCGTCATCGGTGTCCCCGACGACGAGGCCGGCGAGATCCCGAAGGGCTACGTGGTGCTCAAGCCGGGGGCCGAGGCGACGGCCGCCGACATCCAGTCCTTCGTCGCCGAACACGTCGCGTCCTACAAGCAACTCCGGATCGTCGAGTTCACCGATGAGATCCCGAAGTCGGCGTCGGGCAAGATCCTCCGTAGATTCCTGAGGGACCAGTCGAACGCATGAGGATCGAACCATGGACCTGACCACTGCAACGACCGTGCAACTGCTCCGGGCCCTCGATCGCGGCCAGGTGTCGAGCAGCGAGATCCTCGAGGCCCAGATCGCCAACTACGAACGGCTCAACCCCACGGTCAATGCCGTGATCGCGGCGGACTTCGAGCAGGCCCGGGCCGAGGCATCCGCCGCCGACGATCTGTACGCCGCCGGTGACCCCAGGGGCGACCTGCACGGGCTGCCCATGACGATCAAGGACTGCTACGAGACCGTCGGGCTCCCGACGGTGGCCGGTGCACCCGAATACGTCGGTCACGAGCCCTCGCGTGATGCCACGGTCGTGCGGTTGCTGAGGCGGGCCGGGGCCATCATCTGGGGCAAGACGAACGTGCCCTACCTGGCCGGCGATCACCAGACCTACAACGCCGTACACGGGCTGACCCGAAATCCCTGGGATCTCGAACGCACCGCCGGAGGCTCCTCGGGTGGCGCCGCGGTCGCCATCGCCACGGGGATGACCACAGCCGAGGTCGGCAGCGACATCGGGGGCAGCATCCGTCAGCCGGCGAGCCACAATGGCGTCTTCGGGCTCAAGACCACGTTCGGGTTGGTGTCGGGCCGAGGCCACATCCCGGGAGCGCCGGGCTCGGTGGCGACCATGGACCTCGGCGTGTTCGGCCCGATGGGCCGATCCTGTGGCGACCTGCGTTCCATCCTCGAGGTCCTGACCGACACGTCGACCGCGGCCAACGGCGTTCCCGGTCTGGTCCTGCCCCACCAGGACGAACCCGTCGACATCGAAGACCTGCGCATCGGTGTCTGGGCCAATGACCGTCTGGCTCCGGTCGATGCCTCGGTCCTGGCCGTCATCGATCGGGCCATGATCGAGCTCGAGGAATCCGGGGCGAAGATCGATCCCGATGCCCGGCCGCCATTCGTTGCCGAGCAGCTCTGGGACACCTACCAGGACCTGCTCACCGCCACGATGGCCGGCGGTTGGTCCGATGACCTCTACGCCAAGTTGGTCCGGCGGGCCGTCGACGACCCGACCGACGTCGCTGCTCGGCGGGCCACGCTCAGCCATCGCGACTGGATGGAGGCCGACGAGTGCCGGGCCCAGGCCCAGGTGGCGTGGGCCGAGCTGTTCGAGCATCACATCGACGTGCTGGTGGCGCCGGTCTCGCCCGTTCCGGCGTTCGTTCATGACACCGAGCGGTCCTACGACCAGCGCAGCCTGTCGGTCAACGGTGTCGAGTTGCCGTATCGCAATCAGCTCTTCTGGGCCGGGTTGGCCACCATGCCGGGTTTGCCGGCGATCACGATTCCGCTCGGGCTGTCCGACGACGGGCTGCCGATCGGGGTCCAGCTGATCGGTCCGCAGTGGTCCGACCATCGCCTGATCGCCATCGGCGAAGAGATCTGTTCGGTGCTCGGCGCCGAGTTCCGGCCTCCGCCACTCGCCCTCGGCTGATCGACCGGTGTCCCGTCTCGGGGTCGTCGGCGCCGGGGTTGCCGGTTGTCTGGTGGCCCGGCGCCTGGCCGACGCCGGTCACGACGTCGTCGTGTTCGAGGCCGGTCGTCGGCTCACGTCGACCCTCGATTTCGCGGCCCTGCTGGACGACCCGGGTGCCTTCTGGCCCGACGGGCAGCCTGCGGGGTACCTCCGGGCCCGGGCGCTCGGCGGGGGTTCGGCGGTCAACGGGATGCTGGCGTCGGCCCCCGACTCCGAGGACCTCGCGGCGTGGGACGCGGCAGCGGGGGCGGCCGCAGGATCGGCCCGGTTCGCGCTCGAGCGGGTGATCGCCGACCTGGCCCCCCAGCTGGCGGTCCCGGGCTCGGTGGGTCGGGCCCTCGGCGATGCTGCCATCGGCGCCGGTCGGGCCCTCGGCGGCTCGACGCTCGACGTCGATGCGACCGGCGTGCTCGCCGCGGCCCTGAGCGCTCGCAGCGGCGAGCGGCGCGACGCGGCCCGTGTCTACCTCGACGACGCCCCGGGCAACCTCGAGATCCGGTCCGGTACCCGGGTTGACGGCGTGCGGGTTCGGCCGGGCGGTCCCGAGGTGCTGACCGAACACGGACCGGTCGGTTTCGATCATGTGGTGTGCAGCGCCGGTGCGCTCGGCAGCCCGCTGCTGCTGGCCGATCTGGTCCCGGCGGCGCGGCCACCGATGCGGGGGGTCAACCACGCGGCGGTCCCGATCACGCTGCTCCTCGCCGCCGAGCACCGATCGGTCGGTGACGTGCCGGCCGTGAGCCGGGTGGTGCGCTGGGCCACCGGGATCGGCGACGAGAGGATCGACGCCCAGATCGTGGCCATGGACCACCTGGGCTGGACGCCGGAAGGGCGAGCGCTGGGATTGTTGATCGTGACGGTTCTGGCCGTCGACGAGCATCTGGAGGCGCGTCGGCGGGCCGCGCTGAGCCATGCCGCCGCGCTGCTGTCCGATCCGGCCCTGGCCGGTCTGGGATCACTGGCCCCGGGATCAGTGGCCCCGGGATCCGGGCTCGATGTTCTCGTCGCCACGACCGAGGTCACGCCCGGGGTTCCGCCCGATCTCGCTTCCGACGTCGACCGGGCCGCGGACTCGGGCACCGCGAACACGCGCCCGGTGACGGTGCATCACCTCACCGGCACCCTCCCCCTGGGGTCCCGGCTGGGGCCGGCCGGACTGCTGGCCGGGCGCGACGACGTGAGCGTGATCGACGGCTCGGTGCTCCCGGAGTCGCCTCGGGCCGACACCCACGTCCCCATCCTGGCCGTGGCCGAGTTGCTCACCGGCCAGCTGGTCCACCACCTGTCCTGACCAACCACTCCACCGCCAGCCCCGCCACCCCAGTTCCACAGCTCGTTCTGGCGGGCTGGCGTCCCTCCCTGGGGACGCAGCCCCGCCGGTTCGCGAAACCGGGACGCAGCCCCGCCAGATGAGCACGCAGGCTCGCTCGGTGGCTCAGGGCCGGGTCAGCGCACGAGGGAGCGAAGGGCGTCGAGCGTGTCGGCGGTCTCGGGACGCCGGTCGGGTCGATAGCGCTTGACCCGAGCGAAACGCAGTGCGACACCGCCGGGATAGCGGGTCGACCGCTGGACCCCGTCGATGGCGATCTCGACCACGAGCTCGGGACGTACGGTGATCGTGTAGCCGTCGTCGCCGATTGCCAGTGCGCCGAGCGCCTCGGTCTGCCACGCCAGGAGCTCGTCGGTCAGACCCTTGAACGTCTTGCCGACCATCACGAACCCGCCCCGTTCGGGGTCTCGGGCGCCGAGGTGCAGATTCGACAGGGTGCCGCTCCGACGACCGTTTCCGCGCTCGACGCCGATCACCACCAGGTCGTAGGTGTGAACCGGTTTCACCTTGCGCCAAGACTTGCCCCGTCGTCCGGCCTGGTAGACGCCATCGACGGCTTTGACCATCACCCCTTCGTGCCCTCTTGCGAGCGCCTCGGCCAGGGTGTCCTCGGCAACCGCCGGGTCGTCGGTGATCACGGCGGGAATGCGGTACTCGGGGGCCACGGTTCCGAGGGCGGCGTGTCGGTCCGTGAGGGGCTCATCGAGCAGATCGACGCCGTCGAGATGGAGCAGGTCGAAGAACCACGGCCGCAACCCCGAACCGGGACCGGTCGAGGTGCCGAACTCGCTCATCGTGTCCTGGAAGGCCTGCAGGCCCCCATCGGCATCGAGCCCCAGCACCTCGCCGTCGAGGATGATCGATCGCACCGGCAACGAGCGAGTGATCCGGACGACCTCGGGCAGGCGGTCGGTGACGTCGTTGAGGTTCCGGGTGAAGATCCTGACGTCGTCCCCGCTCCGATGGACCTGGACCCGGGCGCCGTCGAGCTTCCATTCGACCGATGCCCGGCCCAGCTCGGCGAGGGCTTCGGCCACCCCCACCGAGGTCGAGGCGAGCATCGGTCCAACGGCCCGCATCACCTCGAGACCGACCGAATCGATGGCGTTCGGGCCGTCGTCGCCGAGGGCGAGGGCCGCCGCGTCGGGAAGGTTGCCCAGCAACATCACGGCTCGACGGAACGCTGCGGCCTTCACCGGTCGGCCCCTGATCGACGTGGCGGCCACCACTGCCGCCATGACCACGCCGCCGAGGGCGCCCTGCCGGATCTCGCCGACCATCAGGGCTCGCACGAACCGCTGCTCGACTGCGGTCGACCGTTCGATGATCGACCCGATCAGCGCCTGGCGGGCTGCCACCGACCCGGGGCCACCGATCGCGGCCAGGTCGATGAAGGCCCGGTCGAGTTCCGACACGGTGAGCGAGGGCGCCGAGGCCGGTTCGAGATCGAGGCGGGACACCGTCGCCCAGCCCGTTCCGATACGACCCTGTCGGATCTCACCGGACAGGAACGCAACGGCCGGCTCGATCTCGGCCGGCTCGAGGTCGGCGATGGTGGCGGCGAGGAGCGCCACCTTGTCGTTGCGGGCCGGGGTCGCGGCGACCGCGGCCGAGGTCGTTGCCAGTCGATGGAGCAGCATGAGACCATCATTGTCTCTCGATACCAGCGGATATCGATACCGGTGTCTCTTGGTACTGGCGCCACTCGGTACTGGCGGTGCACCGTACCGGTTCGCCGTACTGGCGGGGGGCCGTACCTCGGCGGGGACGCCGGCCCGCCAGAACGGTGGTAGGGGGACGCCGGACCGCCAGAACGATGGTGGGTGATGCCCGGGACCGCCGGACCGGCGGTGTGGGGCGCACTCGGTCGCCCTGCACTAGGGTCACGGCGTGATCGTGAGCGAACCGACCGTTTCCCCCGACGCCCTGGCGGCCCGTACCGGTTGGGAGGCCAAGCCCGAGGGACTGTGCAAGGGCGACGCCTGCGTCCCGGCTCCCGACGCACGCACCGACGATGGGCTGCTCGACGTGGCCGTGCTCGCCGAACGCCTCGGCATGCCGCTCCTCACCGACGAGGCCACCGGCCTGATGGCGCTCGGTCCCGACACGGTCGGATCGGGCCGGGCCCTCACCACGGTCAAGGCGCCCGACCTCGAGCTCCCCGACGCCGACGGCAATCCGTTCAAGCTCTCGTCGCTGCTCGGCCGCAAGGTGCTCCTGGTGGCCTGGGCGTCGTGGTGAGGCTGCCGCACCAGCCTGCCCGGGTGGCAGGCACTGCACGCAACCCATGAGGCCGACGGCCTGACGGTCGTCACCGTCGCCCTCGATGTCGACGCCACCAAGGCGCAGCCCTGGATCGAGGCGGCCGCCCCCGACCATCCGTCGCTCATCGATGCCGGCCACGTGACCGGCGAGCTCTTCGGATTCAACAACGTTCCGATGGCCGTGTGGATCGACGAGACCGGCAATCTGGTCCGGCCGGCCGAGAGCGCGAGCATCGAGGCCCGACCCCCGAGCGGCCCGATTCCCGACGGTCTGCCCGATCGGCTGGCCAAGGCCATGGCCGAGGTGCAGAAGATCCCCGACATCGGTCTGCGGTATCGCGAGGCCATCGAGGACTGGGTCGCCAAGGGCAGCGACAGCGAATTCGCTCTCGCCCCCGAACAGGTGATCACCCTGTCGGCCCCCCGGGGCCGCAACGAGGCCGAGGCAGCTGCGGCGTTCGAACTGGGCCAGCACCTGCGTTCGGTGGTCGGTCACGAGGCTGCCATTCCCTGGTGGCGGCGGGCCCACGAGCTCGACCCCAAGAACTGGACCTACAAACGCCAGGCCTGGACCCTCGAGACCACGCCCGAGGGAGAGCCGTCCGATCTCTTCCAGACGCCGACCGACACCTACGCCAGTGGCTGGGTCGAAGACGTGATCGCCCTCGGCGGCGGCGAGAACTACATCACCCGACCCCACCTCTGACCGACGCTTCCGCGCTGTCGCGTTCTGCGCAGACGCGTTCGGCGCAGACGCGTTCGGCGCTACCGCGTGCCGGTCACGCGCGGCACGCGCCGCAGTGACCGACGAGGTCGACGCGGTGGTGGGCCCCGGTGAAGTCATGGGCTGCCGCGGCCTCGGCCAGCGCTTCGTGCAGGGCCGACTCCACCCGGTCGGGAAGAGTGACGTCGAGCACCACCCCACAGTCGGCGCACACGAGATGGTGGTGATGGGTGCCGGTGACTTCCTCGGTCAGTTCGAAGCGGGCGTGGTCGGCGGCGGTGACGATCCGGTGGACCACGCCGGCCTCTTCGAGCACGGCGAGGTTCCGATAGGTCGAGCTCTGCGACAGCGACGGGTCGGAACCGAGCAGTTCCGAGATCGTGAGCGGCGCATCGGCGCCGGCCAGACGGGTCACGATCGTCTTGCGATTGCCGGTGTAGCGCTGGTCGAGGCGACCGAGCCGAGCGAGCGCCGTTTGGTGGATCTCGGTCACATCGAGCGGTTCGCAGGCTGCAGCCGATCCGGACATCGAGTGCGAGCCTACTTCCGCCGATCCCGGGAACGCCACGGAGCGGTTCGGCGTTGTACGATGATCCGAACGCACCTACCCAGGAGGTTTGTGTTTCATGGCTTACGCCAGTCCACTGAGCAATGCGCCGGTCATCACCGCCGACGAACAGACCCGTGCCGATTTCCTCGTCCGGGTCTACCAGCACGTCGGTCTGGCGGTCGTGGCCTTCATGGCGTTCGAGACCGTTCTCTACATGACCGGTGCCGCCGAGGCGATCTACACCTTCCTCTCCGGGGCCAGCGCCGCCTGGCTGTTGATCCTCGGTGGCTTCATGGTCGTGAACTGGCTGGCCACCCAGTCGGCCCACAACCTGGCCAACCCCTCGGCCCAATACGCCGGGTTGTTCGGCATGGCCGCGGCCGAGGCCGTCATCTTCGCCCCGTTCCTGTACTACGTGTTCCAGACCGACGGGTCGGGCACGGTCGCCACGGCCGCAGCCGTCACCATCGTCGGCTTCGGCGCCCTCACCGTGATCGGTTTCGTCACCCGCAAGGACCTGTCGTTCATGCGGCCGATGATCATGTGGGGTGGTGTGTCGGCACTGATGCTGATCGTCGGCGCCGTGATCTTCGGGTTCGATCTCGGCCTGTGGTTCAGCGTCGGTATGGTCGCTCTCGCCGGTGCCGCCATCGTCTACCAGACACAGAACATCATCCGTCGCTACCCGGCGTGGGCCCACGTCGGTGCTGCGGTCAGCCTGTTCGGTTCGCTCATGACCATGTTCTGGTACATCCTGCGCATCTTCACCAACCGCTGATCCGGATCGCCCCGCCGGGCACCTGAGCGCGGATCCGATTCGGCCGTCGTCGGCCTAGTGTGCTCAGGTGCACGAACGGGGATACGCCCAGGCGGTGACCGCCTACCTCCTCTGGGGTCTGTTCCCGCTCTACTGGAAACCCCTGAGGGTGGTTCCGGCCGACCAGATCGTGGCCTACCGCATCACGCTCGCCGCCGCGGGCCTGGTCGCCGTCGGGCTCTGGACGACCAAGCTCGACCTCGGGCGGGTCTTCCCGAATCGCCGAACGGCTGCGGTTCACCTGCTGTCGGCCCTGCTGATCGCCGCCAACTGGCTGGCCTTCCTCTACGCCGTCTCGGTCGATCGGGTGGTCGAGTCGAGCCTCGGCTATTTCATGACACCGCTGGTCTCGGTGGTGCTCGGCATGGTGGTGTTCCGGGAACGCCTCCGGCGCCTGCAGTGGGTGGCCGTGGCGTTCGCCGCCCTGGGTGTGGTGGTGCTCACGATCGAGGCCGGTCTGGTTCCGTGGATCGCCTTCACGCTGGCCGGCTCGTTCGGGCTCTATGGGCTGGTCAGAAAACTCTCGCCGCTGACGTCGATCGAGGGTCTCACCGCCGAGGTCGTGATGCTGAGCCCGGTGGCGCTGGCCTTCCTGGCGGTCCGGATCGGGAGCGACGAACTGGTGGTGCCGTCGGGTTGGCGTCTGGCGCTGCTCGGCCTGGCCGGCGTGGTCACGGCCACGCCGCTCCTGCTGTTCGCGGCCGCGGCCCGCACGATCCCGCTGAGTGCGGTCGGGATTCTCCAGTACATCAACCCGCTCATGCAGTTCGTGATCGGCCTCGTTGCGTTCGGTGAGACGATCAGCCCCGGGCGGCTCATGGGTTTCGTCGTCGTGTGGGTCGGACTGGTGATCTTCGCCTCCGACGGGTGGATCCGGTCACGACCCGGCGCGATCCCGGCAAGAACGGGGAACCCCGTCGCATCCCGCGTCGACGACCGGGGTCACCCGGCCGTCAACACTCAGGAGTAGTCGTAGAACCCGCGGCCGGTCTTGCGGCCGAGCAGACCGGCTTCACACATCCGGGCCAACAGCGGCGGGGGCGCGTAGAGCTGTTCTTTGAATTCGGCGTAGAGCGACTCGGCGACGGCCATCGTGGTGTCGAGTCCGATGAGGTCGGCGAGCGCAAGGGGTCCCATGGGATGGGCACACCCCGTGACCATGCCCTGATCGATGTCCTCCTTGGAGGCGAAGCCCGATTCGAACATGCGGATCGCCGACAGGATGTAGGGGATCAGGAGGGCGTTGACGATGAAGCCCGCCCGATCCTTGGAATGGATGACCCGCTTGCCGAGGCTGACCGCGGCGTAGTCCTTCGCCGTGGCCTGGGTGTGCTCGGACGTGTGGAGCGAGGTCACCAGTTCGACCAGATGCAGGACCGGAACGGGGTTGAAGAAGTGGATGCCGATCACCTGGTCGGGTCGTTTGGTCGACATGGCCAGTTTCATGATCGGGATCGACGAGGTGTTCGAGGCGAGGATCGCGTCGGGCGGCGATGATCTCGTCGAGCTGACGAAAGACCGAGGTCTTGGCCTGCTCGTTCTCGACGATCGCCTCGATCACCATCTCGCGATCCTCGAGCCGGCCGATGTCGGAGGTGAACTCGAGGGTCTCGAGGGTCTCGACCTCGTCGGCCGGGTCGAGTTTGCCGGCCTTGACCGCACGAGCGAGCGACTTCTCGATCCGGGCCCGCCCGGCGGCCGACGCTTCGTCGGTGGCCTCGATCACGATCGTGTGGATTCCGGCCCGGGCCGACACCTCGGCGATTCCGGAGCCCATCAGCCCGGAGCCGATGACGCCGAGTCTGGTGATGCGGGTGGGGGAGCGATCGGTGAGTGCGGCCATGGCCAGCAGTCTGGCAGAGGCCGCACTCACCGGCATGGATCAGGTTGTGGTCAGCACGATCTCGTTCTGCTGCTGCTCGTAGCGCGCCGTTGCCTCCTCGACCGCGGTGAGTTGTTGCTCGGCGAGCGCGGGGCGGGCCGCCCTGGCCCGTTCGGCCGCGCCGACCAGCCCGCCGCCCGATGACTGGAAGGCCGGCATGACGTGACGGGCCATCAGCTCGAAGCTCTGCTTGGTTGCGTCGGGGTCGGCCCAGTTGTGGGCCAGGGTCAGATAGGCACCGAAGCCGCCGTTGGACTGCTCGACCAGTTCGTTGATCTGGGCGACCATCATGTCCGGTGTCCCGATCACGCCGAGACCCGAGTTGACGAAGTCGATCATCTCGTCGATGTCGCCGCCTTCGACCGCCATCTGGGGGAACGCGGCCACGTCCTGGAAGTAGCGGAACCACTGGGTGATGCCGTACTTGACCTCTTCCCGGGCCTGCTTCTCGGTCTCGGCCAGGTGCATCAGCCCGACCAGCCGCCATTTGGCCCGGTCGGCGACCTGTCCGTGACGTTCGGCCTCGGCTTCCTGGATGGTCCAGTGATGGGCCAGGACGTCCATGCCGATCGACAGGGTTGCCCCGAGCGAGAGGAGCCCGGCGCCGTACGTCCCGGCGAGCTTTGCTCCCGACGGTGAGGCGACGGCGGCGACGGCGATGTCGAACAGCGGGTCGGAGTAGGGGCGAAGGTGCAGGCGGGCGTCGACGAGCGTGAGCCGGTCGTTGGAGTAGCTGATCGGTTCGTCACTGGTGAGCAGGTGCATGACCACGGCGAGGTATTCCTCGAGCAGGGGTCGCATCTGGGTCGGTTCGAGGCCGAGCATGGCGGCGTCGGTCGGCAGGGCCCCCGGCCCGACCCCGAGCATGATCCGGCCCCGTGTGAGGTGGTCGAGCAGCACGATGCGTTCGGCCACCCACAGCGGGTTGTGATAGGGCAACGAGACGACGCCGGTGCCCAGCTTGATGGTCTTGGTCCGTTCGGCCGCGGCCATCATGAAGATCTCGGGCGAGGCGATGATCTCGCTTCCGGCCGAGTGGTGTTCGCCGATCCAGGCCTCGTCGAATCCCAGCTTGTCGAGGTGCTGGAGCAGATCGAGGTCTTGCTGGAGCGAGATCGTCGGGTTGTGGGTCGGCGGGTGGAAGGGCGCCATGAAGGTGCCGAAATTCAGTCGCATGATGTGGTCCCCTGATCATGAGTCGGATGGATGATCGGCCCCTGTCTAGTACACGGGGGCGGCCCGATCCGGGCGGAGGTGTCGGTCGTGCCGACGAAGACGCTCGGGCTGGTCGGCGACGGCGTGACCCCTGGTGCCTGCGAGCTGGCTACAGTGCCTGCGATGACCCAGCCGACCGCCACCGAGCTCACGCTCGAAGACTACGTGGGGATTCTTCGGCGACGCTGGATCTGGTTCCTCGCTCCCATCGTGGTGTTGGCCGCCGCCGCCACTGCGCTGGGTCTGCGGGCGGCACCCGAGTACACCGCAACGGCCACGGTGGGTCTGATCGATTCGGCAGCCCAGGAGATCCTGGGCGGCACGAACACCAACGTGCAGATCAAGACTCGTCTCATCGAGAACGAGATCAACTTCGCCAAGTCCGATGCCGTGGAGTCCCGCGTCGGCGAGAGCCTCGGATTCCTGCCGGACACGGTGTCGATCACATCGGTCGCCGACTCCGACTATCTCGACTTCACCGCCACCTCCGACACCGCCGACGAGGCTGCGTTGTGGGCCAACACCTGGGCCGACGCGTACGTCGAGACCAAGCAGACCGAGGCGGCCGACAGCATCCAGACCTCGATCGATCTGCTCGAAAACAGCCTCGACGAGCTCAACACCCGGATCGGTCGTGCCCCGGATGCCGAGCGCGAATACCTGATCGAGCAGCGGGCCGAGACGTCACGCAGCCTGATCCAGCTGCAGCTCGAGGCCGAGACGGCGGCGGCCGGTACGGCCAAGGTCTATGTGATCGCTCAGCCACCCGACAGCGAATCCGGTGCTCCGCTCTGGCGCACGATTTTGCTGGGTCTGGTTGCCGGCAGTGTGCTCGGTGTGGCCATGGCCCTGGCCGCCGAATCGTTCGACAAGACGATCAAACATGCGCAGGACATCACCGACCTGACCGGGCTCCCGGTCCTGGGCTCGATCCCGCTGGCCGGTCGCTGGATGTCGGGGTTCGAGCTCGCCCTGTCGAGCCGTGATCACGACGACTCGCCCGTTGCCGACGCCTACCGCCGGGCCGCCACGTCGTTGCAGTTCGCCATGATGGGCAAGTCGATCAACACCCTCCTCGTGACCAGTGCGAATGCGTCCGAGGGCAAGACGACGACCTCGGTCAACCTGGCCTATTCACTGGCCAGTCCCGAGATGCTGGTCGTCCTGGCCGACGTCGACTTCCGCAAGCCCCGCCTCCATCAGGCGCTCGACGTTCCCGGCGAACCGGGGCTGTCGAACCACCTGCTCGACCATTCGCCGCTCGAGCAGCTGGCGTTCCGCAACGACGACGGCACCCTCGCCGTGTTCACCGCCGGTACCAAACCCCCGAACCCAGCCGACTTCGTCGCCACCCGGGAGTTCGTCGGGGCCGTCGAGTCGCTGGCCCAGGTCGCCGATCTGGTGGTCCTCGACGGGCCGCCGCTCCTCCCGGTGTCCGATTCGCTGTTGATGTCGCGCAGCGTCGACGGGGTGGTCATGGTGGCGGCCGCCGGTGCGACCACCAAGGAAAGCCTGCAGCGGGCCGTGGCCGGAGTCGAACAGGTCGGGGGCACCGTGATCGGCGTGATCCTCGTCGGGGTCAAGGAGGAGTCGCTCTACGGCCAGTACGGCTACGGCTACTACTCCCACAAGCACCAGGACGACGACAAGCGGGCCCAGGTCGCCGAGGGAGCGAAGAACGGGACCAAGCAGGCCGAGGTCGCCAAGGGCGCAAAGAACGGGATCAAGCAGGACTCGAAGCGTCGCGGGGCAAGCCTGCCCAAGCCCGCCCGGGCGATGGCGGATTCCCGGGCGAAACCGCTGCCGGAACCCTAGGTGTCCTAGGGCCGACGCCGGGTCACGAACTCCGGTTGGTCAAGACGGCCACGGGGGCCGACAGACACAGCACGAGATCGCCGAGCAACGTGCGCGATCGGCTGTACTCGAAGTCGGCAGCGACGCGGCGCGGGTCGGCTCCGGTGTGCCCGGCGAGCTGACTCGGCCCGATGATCCCGGGTTTGACCGCAAGCACCCTCGACAGGGCAGTGCCGTGATGGGCCAGTTCGCGGGGAGCCATCGCTCGGGGACCGACGAGGCTCATGGTGCCGGCGATGACGTTGACCAGCTGGGGCAGGGCGTCGAGGTGGGTGGCACGCAGCAGTCGTCCGACTGCGGTGAGACGCGGATCCCGATGGAGGCTCCCGGTCATTCGATACTCGTCGGCGAGTCGCCGGTTGGCGGCCAGGATGCCGGGCAGCTGCGAGTCGGCATCGTGGCGCATGGTCCGCAGGCGGAGGCAGGCGAAGAGCTCGCCCCGACGACCGACCTGCCAGGTTCGTGTCAGCGGGAGGCCCCGGGATGTCGAGGCCACCACGACCGCCAGCAGGGCGACGATCGGAGCGGCGAGCAACAGGGCGAGTGTGCCGAGGAGAAGATCGGCGCTGCGAACGCTGAACCGGACCCGGGCCGAGGGGAGCGGACCGGCAACCGGTGGGGGAGTCTGGGTCGACGCGGCCAGTCGTCGGGCGTGGGCGGCGATCGCCGTCCAGTCGGCGGCCACGGTGGCGCGGTGACGTGGGGGTGGGATCCGCCGTGTTGCCGAGGGATGATCGAACAGGACCGTCATCGGGCGGTCGGTTGCACCGCCGGGCGTTCCCTGAGGCGTCGTGACACCACCACGAGCGCACCGCCGGCACCGATCGCACCGAGGGCCACGGCGGCCATGGGGACCGAGTCGCCACCGGTCACGGGGAGCTGCCCGGCGCTGGGGGTCTGCGAGGCGATGGGCGAGGTGTTGCCGCCGGCCGGACTCACGGCCAGCGTCGTGGTCGAGATGACCGAGCCGTTGGCCACGGCGACCATGGCGTATTGCCCGGCGGCCAGATTGGACGGGATCGTCACGGTGAGGGAGTAGAGGCCGACGGCGTCGGAGATGGTCGATCCCAGGGTGTAGTCGGTGACCGCGGCCGGGCTGAGGCCGCCGGCCGCGCTGAGGCCGCCGGCCGGGGTCATGGTCGACAGGGTCACCGTCACCAGCGTGTTGGGCTCGGTGACCCCCGACACGACGATGGACTGGCCCGGCGACGGTGTGGTGTCGGAAACCGTGGTGCCCGGCTGTGGTGGATACTCGGCCGCGCCGGCAGGGCCGGAGGTGGCGCCGACGCCGAGAACGAGGGCCAGCGCGGCGCCACCGATCAGCGCTCGTGGGAACCGGATTGTCGTTGGCATGGTGGTGTCCTTCGTCGTCGACCGTTCCATCGACTATCGGCATGGCTGCCATGGGTATGAACTCCCCCGCTCCTTTGGGTCGTTGGCCTATCCTCGACGTCGATGCCCGCCCCGTCGCTCGATCGTTCCTGGATCGTCGCGGGCCTGGCCATCAGTGGGGCGTTGGCCGCCATGCACCCGGCGGCGCCGACGGGCTTGGGCGGTTGGGATGGCGTGCTGCGAGTGGCCTTCGCCGTTCTGGTTCCTCTGGCCATCGGGTGGTCACCACGTTGGCTGTGGTTCACGACACTGGGGTTCGCCGGTGTGTTCGCCGCCGGCGCCCCGTGGTTGATCGTCGTTGGGACCGGCCTCGCCTTGGCCCTGGGATTGGAGATCGCGGGTCGGGACACCGCGGTCGGCCGGGTCGGGGTCGGGATCGCCGCGGCGCACGGTCTGGCCAACCTGCGGCCGGTCGGCCCGTTCGCGGCCACGGCGATCGCCGTCGGGGTGGTGATTGCGGTGTGTGCGGCAGCGGCGCTGGTCGGTCAGGGTCGTTCGGCGAGGCGGTGGGTCGGGACCTTCGGCGGCTTGGTCGCCGCGCTCGCGACCGTGTTCGCTCTTGTCACCATGTTCGCCCTGGTGACCGCGGCCGGCGACGTGGATCGGGGCAGCGATGCGGCCCGGGCCGGGCTCGAGGCGGTCCGAGACGGCGATTCGGTCGCCGCCGCCGAGCAGCTGGCCGCAGCGTCATCTCGCCTGGCCGCAGCCGAGTCGATACTCGGGGCGTGGTGGGTCGAGCCCGGGCGCCTGGTTCCCGTCGTCGGCCAGCATCTCGCGGCTGCCCGTGCTGCCGCCGGACCGGTGGCCGACGTGGTCGAGGCGTCGCTGGTGGCGAGCGAGAGCGCCGATGTGGATCGTCTCCGATTGTCGGGCGGCGCGATCGATCTGCCGATGATCGAGGCGATGCGGGGCCCATTGGCCGAGGTTCGATCGACCATGGTCGAGGCATCGAGAGCGCTGCATGCGGTCGAGGGTCCGTGGCTCATCCCCCGGGCCCGCGACGTGATCGAGAACGCCGCGGCCGAACTCGATCAGACCCTGCCCGAGGCGATCAAGGCCGCCGAGGGAACCCGGCTGCTGCCCGGCCTGCTCGGTGCCGACGGCGACCGTCGGTACTTGGTCATGTTCGCCATGCCGGCCGAATCCCGGGAGCTCGGTGGAATCATGAGCACCTACCTCGAACTCACCGCCCGTGACGGCGTGGTGACGATCACCGACCGGGGAACCGCAGGTCAGCTCAATCAGGGTGCCGTCGCCGGTTCGCTGGCCGACCCCGACGCCTACCCGGCCCGGTTCCGGATCAACCGGCCGGAGCAGTTCGCCACGAATTGGACGGCCATGACCGATCTTCCCCTGGTGGCCCGGGCGGCGTCGTCGCTCTACCCGGCCTTCGGGGGACGGCCGATCGACGGTGTGCTGTACGTCGACCCGGTCGGTGTCGCCGCCCTGATGGCGCTGTCGGGTCGCCCATGTGGGCGCTCGCGGTGTCCGATGGGCGACACCGACTTCGAGTTCGTCGAGGACACCGTTCACGAGTTCTGACCGGCCCCCCGATCCGGTCTCGGCCCAGGGTTCACCCGAACGGCCGTCTGGCCCGAGGAGCAGTCGGCGACCTCGAGATCGAGCCACGCCGGAACCGGGAAAAGTGTTGCAGTCGATACGATCACGATATATCGTGATCGTATCGCAGAATGACTCTGCCGACCGGGCCAGAGGCCGACCACACCGACCAACCACACCGGTCGGCCACACCGGCCGACCGCAACGAAAGGGTCACCATGTCTCGGAATCACCGACGTCATCACGACCAGCCGACACCCTGGGCCGATGCCGGCCCCGAACCACCGGAGGCAACCATGCAGCCGTATCCAAGCCACCACGAACACGATCACGAACACGACGGGCCATGGGCCCGAGCGAGAACCGGTCGACGACCATCACGACGAGGAGCAACCATCATGAACGACGACTTCGAACCATCCGGCCGTGGCCCCGTCGGGCGAGGCTCCCGGGGTCGCGGCCCCGGTGGACGCGGCCCGGGAGGTCGTGGCCCCGGCGGTCGGGGCCCGGGAGGTCGGGGGCGGGGCGGTCCCCGTGGACACCGCAGCCGGATCGGTCGCGGTGATGTCCGCATCGCCGTCGTCACGCTTCTGGCCGAAGATGCCATGCACGGCTACCAGATCATGAGCGAGTTGGCCGATCGCAGTAGCGGGGCCTGGCAGCCCAGCCCGGGCTCGATCTACCCGTTGCTCCAGCAACTGGCCGACGAGGGTCTGGTGATCGCCGACGAGGCCGATGGCCGGAAGGTCTACCGGCTCACCGATGCCGGCCGGGAGCTCGCCGCCGAGACCGCCGACCAGCCGCCGATCTGGGAGCGATTCGGATCGGGCGAGACCACCGATCTGCGGGCCGCCGTCGGTGATCTGGCCGCTGCCGCCATGCAGGTGGCCAAGACCGGAACGAGCGACCAGCGAACCCGTGCCGCCGAGATCATCGTCGAGGCCCGCAAGCGCCTCTACCAGCTCCTGGCCGAGTAGACCGGTCGACGAACTGGCGGCGCTGCGTTCCGTGATCCCGAACTGGCGGCACGGTGTCCCTTCGGAGGGACGGTGGCTCGCCAGAACGGGAGTTCGAGGACGGTGGCTCGCCAGAACGGGAGTTCGAGGACGGTGGCCCGCCGGAACCGGAGTTCGAGGACGGCGGGTGTCGCCGTAGTCTGGGCCGATGGATCCCGAGGCGTTTCGTGAGGCCGGTCACCAGCTCATCGACTGGATCGCCGACTTCCGATCCGAACTCGACCGGCTCCCGGTCAAGTCGCAGAACCGGCCGGGCGAGGTGGCGGCGGCCTTCCCTTCGGCACCGCCGTCCGACCTGGCCGACTTCGCCCAGATCCTGACGATGCTCGACGACGTCATCGTGCCGGGGATGACCCACGTGCAGCACCCGCGCTACTTCGGGTGGTTCCCGGCCAATGCCTCGCTGTCGTCGGTGCTCGGCGACCTGGCGTCGTCGGGGCTGGGCGGCCTCGGGCTGTCGTGGGAGAGCGCACCGGCCCTCACCGAGGTCGAGGAGGTCGTGACCGACTGGATGCGCCAGTTGACCGGGCTTTCCGATGCCTGGCGGGGCACGATCCACGACACGGCCTCGACGGCCACGCTCGTGGCACTGCTGGTGGCCCGGGAGCGGGCGACGTCGCTGTCGCAGAACGGGCCCGGCCTGGTCGGAGTCGAGCGATCGCTCGTGGTCTACACCACCGATCAGGCCCACTCGTCGGTGGCCAAGGCGGCGCTGCTGGCCGGCTACGGGTGGGACAACATCCGTCACGTCGACACCGATCCGCTCACCTCGGCCATGCTCGCGTCCTCGCTGGCCGACACCATGGCAGCCGATGTTGCGGCGGGCCTGCAGCCGACCGCAGTGGTCGCCGGCATCGGCACCACCGGCGTCACGGCGTTCGACCCGGTCGGCGAGATCGTCGCCGTGGTCGACGACCACGAGCGGTCGCACCCCGGATCACCGCGGCCGTGGGTCCACGCCGATGCGGCCATGGCCGGCTCGGGCATGTTGCTGCCCGAGTTGCGACATCTCTGGGACGGAGTCGAGGGGGCCGACTCGATCGTCTGGAACCCGCACAAGTGGATGGGCACGATCCTCGACTGTTCGCTGTTCTACGTGCGTGACATCGCGATGCTCGAGCGGGTCATGTCGACGAACCCCAGCTACCTGCAGTCGAGCGCCGACGGCGCCGTCACCCAGTACCGCGACCGGGGCATTCCGCTCGGTCGCCGGTTCCGCGCCATGAAGCTGTGGTTCCAGCTCTCGCTCGAGGGGGTCGAGGCCATCCGGGCCCGACTGCGCCGAGATCTCGCCAATGCCGCGTGGCTGGCCGAACAGGTCGAGGGGGCCGATGACTGGGAGCTCGTGTCACCCCTGACCCTGCAGACCGTGTGTGTGCGGCACGTGACGCCTGGACTCGACGAAGCGGGGGTCGACGAGCACAACCTGGCCTGGGCCCGTTCGTTGAACGACTCCGGAGTCGCGTTCGTCAGCCCGGCCCAGCACCGGGGCCGCTGGATGGTGCGCATCTCGATCGGCGCCATCGCAACCGATCGCCGGCACGTCGAGGATCTGTGGCACGCCATACGAAAAGCGGCGGACGGCCACGAAGCGTGATAGACACTCCGAACGTTGCGGAGGGAGCACGGCGTGGTTGATCGTTTGCGGTTCTTGTGGGTGATGCTGGGTGCCTTGTTGGGTGTCTCGGCGCTGGTGGCCGGCCCGGTGTCGTCTGGTCTGGTCGATGCCGAGGTGGCGTCGGCTGCAGCGGCCGAGGTCGAGCCCGACATCGTGCCGTTGGTGGTCGACGAGATCGACAACGCCAAGCCGAATCCGGATTGTGCCTACCCCGACAAGTGCCCGACCAAGCCGCCGCCTCCTCCGCCTCCGCCTCCGCCCCCTCCTCCACCCGGGGACTGCATGTTCCGGATCGTCGATCAGACCTCACGCGTCGAGGACGGTTTCAAGACCCTGGTTGTGTTCGAGGTGTCGGGTTGTGAGTCGACCAACATCGAAGCAGTCGAGGGCACGCCCGACAAGCGGACCGACAACGTGACGTTCGCTGCGGATTCCAAGGTGGTCGGTCTGACGCTGACCGGCACGTGTCCCCCACGCATCAACGTGCCGGTGTTCGTCGAGGCGTTCGACGCCGACAACGATCCGGTGGGCATCAAGCAGTTCTTCATCACTCCCGACACCCTATGCCCCATCTGACAACGGGTCCGCAGCGGTAGGGGCATCGTTCAGGAGCGGGCCCCTGAGCTGACAATGCAGTCGTTGTCGTACGTCCCGAAGCGCCCGCCTCGTGAGACCTGATCACACCTCCGAGGGCACGGGCCCCTGCGACGAGCTGTCGGCAGTGACAGGTCGGGGCGCTCTGTAGTAGAACGGTTCCCTCGAACGGAGGGGACGTGTCGTGCAGCAGTCGTTTGGCTTTCCTATGGGTGATGTTGGGTGCCTCGTTGGGTGTTTCGGCCGTGGTGGCCGGTCCGGTGTCGTCGGGTCTGGTCGATGCCGAGGTGACGCCGGCCATCGAGGTCGATCTCGAGCCCCAGGTCGTGTCCGTGGTCGACAACGAGATCGACAACCGCAAGCCCAATCCCGATTGTGCCTATCCCGACAACTGCCCGGCCACGCCACCACCGCCGCCGCCACCCCACCACCACCACCACCGGGGGCCTGTGTGTTCCGGATCGTCGAGCAGACGTCGCGTGTCGAAGACGGGTTCAAGACCGTGGTGGTGTTCGAGGTGTCGGGTTGTGAGTCGACCAACATCGAAGCGGTCGAGGGCACGCCCGACAATCGGACCGACAACGTGAAGTTCGCGCCGATTCCGAGTTGGTCGGTCTCACGCTGACTGACACGTGTCCCGATCCGCGGACGAACGTGCCGGTATTCGTCGAGGCGTTCGACGCCGAGAACGAACCGGTGGGCATCAAGCAGTTCTTCATCACCCCCGATGCGACCCAGTGCCCGAAACCGGTGCCCGCCGAGTGTGTGATCGGCGTGACCGACCTCGGCGTCCAGAACCTGAAACAGATCGTCGAGGACATCCTGTTGGCCGATGCCGCGATCGAGATCACGATCTCGGGATGTGCGTTCGACTCGGTCGAGCTCGAACGCAGGCTCCGGAGCGGTGAGGACACGATTCGATTCGCCGACTCGCCCCACAAGGAGGTTGCCCCCTTCGGCTGTGGATTCCGCAACATCTGGCAGCTGAACGGACCCAGCACGGTCGGCGAATACACCATCCGGGTCCTCGACGCCGCGAACAACGTGCTCCCCGGTGGCTCAGCGACCTACCAGACCAACATCGAGGACAGCGACTGCGAAGCGGCCGGCGCCACCCTGCCCTGATCGGCTGATCGACGAGCGGCCGATCCGTCGGTCTGTCTGCTCAGACGCCCCGCAAGGCCGAAATCGGTTCGAGCTTCGAGGCCTTCCAGGCCGGATAGGTCCCGGCCAGCAGACCGATCACCGCCCCGAGGACCGGGGCCACCAGTGGGAGCCAGGGGTCGACCACGGGTGTCCATTCCCGCGTCGCCGACACCCCGACCACGGTGAGGATCCCCAGGCTGGTTCCGAACAGGCCGGCCAGGGCGCCCAGGCGCGGCCGACTCGGCCAGGAACTGGGTGGCGATGTGGCGGCGGGTGGCCCCCAGTGCCCGGCGCAGGCCGATCTCGCCGGTTCGTTCCAGCACCGACACGAGGGTGACGTTGGCGATCCCGATTGCGCCCACCAGCAGCGACACGGCGCCGAGGATCAGGAACAGGGCGTTGACGTCGTCCTGCACGTCGGACCGGGTCCGGGTCGGCGATCGGGGAACCTCGGCCACGAGCTGGTCGGCCCGACCAGGAGCGAGAGCGGTGGTGGCCTGGGTCCCGATGAGTTCGGCGGCACCGACCTCGACGTCGATCAGGACCAGCGACGGGGCCTGGAGGCCGAGTCGGTCGCGGGCATAGCCGTTGGGAACGATGATGGCGTTGAGGAGCGATGGCTGGCGTTCGGTGTTGGCGAGGATGCCGATCACGGCGAGCGTCTCGTCGCCGACGAAGATGGACGGCGAGTTGTCGACCCGGCTGACATTGAGCCGCTGGGCCGCCCCGGGCCCGAGGATGGCGACCGGATCGGCTCGCTCGTCGTGGCCCCGGTCGAAGAACGAGCCGGTGGCCAGCGACGCCCGGGCGGCCTGGAACAGGCCGGGGCTGACGGCGATGACCGAGATCTGGAACTCGGTCTGGCCGAGCGGGTCGATCACCGGGACCGACCGGGCCAGGCGGTCGCCGAGCGGGACGTCGCTCTTGGTGCCGGCGGCCACGACGCCGTTGAGGCGGAGTAGGCGATCCTCGGCGTCGAAGGGCAGGAGGGAGATCTGGTTGGAGTCGCCCCGGCCGCGGGTGTTGGGGGTGACGACGACGGCGGTGGCCTCGAGTTCGTCGAACCGGGACACGATCTGGTTGCCGGCGGTCTTGGCCAGCCCGAGCGTCGCCACGAGCGCGGCCACGCCGAGCACGGTGCCGAGGGCGGTGAGCAAGGTGCGTGCCGGTCGGGCGGTCAGACCGATCGTGATCTCGGACAGCAGGTCCCGGAAGGCGAAATGGGATCGCGGAAGATCGCGGCGGGCGTCGGATCCGAGGTCGAGCTCGGGCGCCGGATCGGTGGCGGGACCCGGTCCGGGCAGTGCGGGATCGTCGGTGATCGGGGGCCCGCTCATGCCGGCACCTCGGTGAGGAGACCGTCGCGGATGTAGACCCGACGCCGGGCCCGCGAGGCCACGTCGGCGTCGTGGGTGATCACGGCGAGGGTCACGCCCTGGGCGTTGAGCTCGTCGAACATGTCGAGGAGCCTCCCGGTGTTCTCGGAGTCGAGATTGCCGGTCGGTTCGTCGGCCAGGATCAGGCTGGGCGACCCCATCAGGGCTCGGGCCACGGCCACCCGTTGCCGTTCCCCGCCCGAGAGCTCACTGGGCGAACGGTCGATCAGCTTGTCGAGCCCCACCTTGGCCAGGGCCTCGGTCGCCCGTTCCCGTCTCGTGCTGCGATCGGCCGAGCGATAGGTCTCGGCCAGCATGACGTTCTCGACGTTGCTCCGGGTCGGCAGCAGATGGAACGACTGGAACACGAACCCGATCCTGGCTCCCCGCAGCCCGGCCTTCTGGCCTTCGCTGAGATCGCCGACATCGATGCCGTCGAGGAGGTAGGTTCCCGCGGTCGGCGAATCGAGCAGGCCGAGCAGGTGGAGCATGGTCGATTTGCCCGAACCCGACGGCCCGACGATGGCCAGGTAGTCGCCTTCGTCGATGGTCAGATCGGCGTCTCGGAGCGCTTCGACCGGGCTGGGGCCCGGGAACGTGCGGCTCACCCCGCGGAGCACCACGACGGGCGGGCGATCAGCCACCCTCGGACTCCACCGCCGGTTCCTCCGAGGTGCTCCCGTCGTCACCGGAGTTACCGCCCCCATCGCCGGCATTCGTGGGGAGTTGGAGGTCTCGACCGACGACCACTCGATCACCCGCCGCCAGGGAGGCACCGCCGGTGGGTGTGATCTCGACATAACCCTCGGCTCGCAGGCCGGGGACCACGGTGACGAGTTCGGTGACGCCCTCGGTTCGCTCGACCTCGACCCGGGCCGAGCCATCGGGCCCGGCCGACAGCGCAGCGAGGGGTACGGCCAGGACATCGCCGCCGGTGGACTCGATCGGGATCGTCACCCGCAGGCTCTGGTTGTATGCCTCTTCGGGCAGGGGTTCGACCGGTTCGAGCCGGATGGCGTAACGGTCGCTGGACGCCGTGCCCCCGGGGTTGTCGGCGATGAAGGCGATGGTGGCCCGGGCCGAGATGCCGAGGTTGTCGTCGTCGATGATGGCCTCGGCGCCGACGGCGATCAGTCTGCGGTCGTTGACCGACACCGCCGACTCGATCAGCGTGCCCGACCCGCTGACGGTCATGACCGGTCCGTCCAGCCCCTTGCCCGGCTCGGCGGTGACGGTCTGGATCGTTCGGGGGAGCGTCGGCAGGAACACGACCTCGGCGGCCGGCACCGAGACCCCGATCGAGGCGTCGATGCGGGCCAGGTCGGCCTGGGCGTCGGCCAGCTCGGTCCTGGCATCGGAGAGTTGGCGGTTCGCCCCTTCGGCGTTGGTGTTCGCCAGGCCCTCGACCCGGAGCGCCTTGGCGATCTCGACGCCGGCGATGGCGTCGTTGATGGCCTGGTCCTGTTGCCGGTTCACCAGGACCTGTTCGGCGACCGCCCGGTCGAGTGCGGCCTTGTTCTCGGGCGATGGGTCGGCGTTGTAGGTGTTCTGGGCGTCGACGACGGCGGCTCCGGCCTCGTTGCGGGCGATGCGCGACACCTCGACGGCGATGGCCAGGGACTGTTCGGCGCTGGCGACGGCCTGGTCGAGTTGGAGCCGGGTCGAGGTGGCGACACCGGAGTTGCGGACGGCCAGCTCGGCGATCCGCAGGCTCTCCTGTGCCCCGCGCACCCGTTCCCGGGCGGCATCGAGTGTGGCGAGCGCGTCGAGCCCCGGTTCGTCTGGGCTGTATCCGAGTTGGCGGTAGAAGGCCTCGACCGCCAGCTCGGTGGCCTGGTCGTAGCGGTTGTCGACGGTCCCGGGATCGAAGCCCAGGCGGAACAGGGCAGCCTCGAGCTGGTTCACGTCGGGCCCTTCGAGACCGGGCGTGAAGTTGCGGAACACGGGCAGTTCACCGGCCAGGGCGATCACCGGGCGACCGCTGACCTCGACGATCACGTCGCCCTCGTCGAGCTGATCGCCGGCCACCAACGGGACCCGGGTGATGATGGCCGCGCCCTCACCACCGGTGACCGTGATCTGGGTCTGCTCGTCGAAGGTGACGGTCCCCCGGACGATGACCGTGCTCGACAGCGTGCGCGATTCGATCGGCACGGTGATCAGCGATGGGGTCGGCGGGGCCGTCTCGGACGCGATCTCGGCCGGGGACTTGATCTGTTGCCCGGCCAGCCAGCCGAGACCGGTCGAGCCGACCGCGACCGCCGCCACGATCGCCAGGGTGTTCCGCCGTTGCATGGGTGATCAGTCTCCGTCGGCCGACGGTTTGGCACCCGCGCCGGCGAAATCGGCGATGGCGTCGGCGTTGTCATCGAGGAACCGCTGCTCGTATTCGGTGTTGAGCTCGTTGAACAGATCCTGCTGGTTCTTCCAGCCGCCGCCGCAGTCGTCGAACACGATGGCCAGAGCGATCTCGTCGGCCTGCAGCTCGGCGATCTTGGCCTTGCCCGCATCGTCGATCGTGATCGGCTGGTTGTAGATCGCGTCGAGTTCGTCGGGGGTCATGGTGTTGAAGTCCTCTTCGGTGAGGTCCATGCCCGGGTAGACGACGTGGTTGGACTCGATGTCGTTGAGGTCGTCCTCCCACAGCTGATAGATCTCTTCTTCGGTGACGTAGGTGAGCCCCTTGCCCTCGACGCAGGACTTCACCTCGTTCTGGGCCTCGACGAAGCGAGGATCCTGCTGGATCTGTTCGTAGAGGTTGCTCAGTTCGTCGCCGAACTCCTGATAGAACTGATTGATCTTGCCCTGCTCCCCGCTGGTGTAGGCCTCGTTCTGGCAACCGGTCGGGACGTAGTCGGCGTAGAAGTCGTCCACGGCGGCCTGGTTCTCCTCTTCGCTCAGTGACTCGTCCCACTCGTAGCCCGGGTCGTCGCCGTAGAGTGCGGCGAAGTAGGCCTCGCGTTCGGGCTCGCTCAGGGACTCGACGTAGTCCTGGTTGGGGTCGACGTATTCCCGTCCGGCCTGGTCGTTGTCGTAGCCGACGAGGTCGGGGCCGACCGCGTCCTGCGGCCAGCGCTGCGTGGTGACACCGAACCCGTATTTCTCGACCCACTCACGCGAGTCGTATTCGATGCCGTCGGGGCTCGTAGCGTCGAAGCTGATGAAGTCCTCGGGGTTCTCGGGGATGTACTCGAAGCCCTGCGCCGCCATGCAGGCCACGATCCTCTCGTTGGCGGCGCGCTGGTCGGCGATGATCTGGGCCTGGCCTTCTTCGCTCTCGTAGTCGAAGGAGTCCATGCCGAGGAACTCCTGCAGGGGCGAGGTCGGCTGGTCGCCCGACCTGCTGGACTCGGACGAGCTTCCCCCGCACGCCGAGAGGATCAACGCAGATCCGCTCAGCAGTGCCACCAGGATCTTGGTTGTCGCACGCCGCTCCATCGGGAGCCTCCTGTTGTCTGGTCGGAACCGGAATGGTCCTCTTCGCGCATTAGACGCTCGCCCGGTCACAATGGTTCCGTTCTGGCCAGATTCGCAGCATTACGGTTTCGGTGCACTGGGCGAACTTGTCGAGGCCGGCGGGTGACGGGGCGAACGTGTCGAGACCGGCGGGCGGTTGCGTGGAGTCGGGGTGCGTGGTGCACACTTTGGGGGTGCAGTTGATTGCCGCCGACGCGTTGGTCGATCGCCCGTGGCCCCGGTTCCGACCGGCAGCGGGCCTGTTGATCGCGGCCGGCGTACTCGGGTTCTATGGCTCCCAGATCGGCGTCGAGGCCGACCCCGAGATGGTGGTCGAAACCGCGGGTGTCGCGGTCGAGCGGCCTCGACCCCACGAGGTCACCCGTTCGGCCTCGCCCCACGACTTCTCGCTGGTGATCTCCACCGGCGTCTGCACGACGGTCGAGTGGGAGTGGGTCGGGCCGACCGAGGGCTCGGCGATCGAAGAGACGTGCACCACCAGCCACGTCTTGTCGCCGACGCCCAACGATCCGATCGAACCCGGCTCGATCTATGACGTACAGGCCACCTTCACCGACGCCGAGGGTGTGCAGGCCAGCTTCGCCACCTCGATCGAGACCCTCGCGGAGTAGCGCCGAATCGCGGCGTGGCGACCACTCGCCTGGGTACGAAGCAGTAGACACCCTCGGCCCAGAGCGGCTGCCAACGACTTCGATCGGTCCGCCGATGCCTGTTCACGAAGCTGATGGCTTTGCACTCGAGGACGGTCCGCACCTGCCGCCTACGCAGGTGCGGACCGAATCAAGGCGTGGCGACCGCTACGCACGCACTTCGCGGGCAAACCTGCTCCCGGCCATGTCCGAAACCCGCCGCCGCAGGTTCCCTGAACAGGTCGAATGGTCGGGATGGGGAGATTTGAACTCCCGACCCCCTGCTCCCAAAGCAGTGGAGCGAAATCCTCTGAGTTTGGCAGGTCCTCGTCGAGCTTGATCCTCACGCGGAAGCGACAGCGGGATACTCGTCTCGGGCTAGTTCGGCACCGTAGGCGGCAGCGGCTCGTATGCCCTCGATATCGAGGGTCGGGTACTCGTCGATGATCTCGGTCTCGGTCATGCCGGCAGCAAGACAATCCAACACGATGCTCACCATGATCCTGGTGCCCCGGACGGTGGCCTGGCCGTGGCAGATTGCGGGATCTCTGACAATCCTGTTCCGGTGGTCGCTCGTCATGGGTCGATTGTAGGTCACCCTGCCGTCAGGTGGTGCGGCGGAGGATCGCTGCGCGGTGGTACTCGCCACGACGGCCTCGCAGTGCCGTCAATATCGGGACTGTCAGGTGAACGGTGTAACTGGCCTGGCCGGGTTACGTGTTCTTGGCGAGTGGTCTGATTCTAGAAGAGTCTCCCTTCGAAGGTGATGGCGAACGCGTTGAGGGCTGGCTTCCAGCGGTTCATCCAACGGGCTGCGCCTTTGCCTGTCGGGTCCAATGATCGGACAACGAGATACAGACATTTGAGGGCTGCCTGTTCGTTGGGGAAATGCCCGCGGGCACGGGTCGCCCGTCGGAACCTGGCGTTCAACGACTCGATCGCGTTCGTCGAGTAGATCACCCGACGGATCTCCGGGGAGTAATCGAGGAACGGAACGAACTCTGGCCACGCCCTTGCCCACAATCCTTTGATCGCCGGATACTTCGACCCCCACTTCGCGTCGAACCCGGCCAGCCGTTCCGCCGCGTCGGCCTCGTTCACTGCGGTGTAGACCGGCCGCAGATCCCGGGCCATGACATCCCAATCGGCCTTGGACGCCAGGCGGAACGTGTTACGGATCAGATGCAACACACAGGTCTGGGTGACCGCCAGCGGCCAGGTCGTCTCGATCGCGTCCGGCAGCCCTTTCAGACCGTCGCAGACCACCATGCACACATCCTCGGTCCCACGGTTGCGGATCTCGGTGAGGACTCCGAGCCAGAACTTGGCGCCCTCACCGCCGTTCCCGATCCAAAGACCGAGCATGTCTCGTTTGCCGTCCACGGTGACCCCGATCGCGGTGTAAACCGGCCGGTTCGCGACCTGGCCGTCACGGATCTTCACCACGATCGCGTCGATGAACAACACCGGATACACCCGGTCCAACGGCCGGTTCTGCCAGTCGACGATGTCTTCGAGGACCCGGTCGGTGATCTTCGAGATCGTCTCGCGTGACACTTCGGTCCCATAGGTTTCGGCCAAATGGGCTTGGACCTCGCCGGTCGTCAATCCTTTCGCGGTCAACGAGATCACCATCGAGTCCACCCCGTGAAGCCGGCGTTGACGTTTCTTCACCGTCTTCGGATCGAACGTTCCGTCACGATCTCGTGGCGTGTCCACCTCGATCAAGCGAGCATGCGAGCCGCCGACTCGTCGGTGATCACTGTCTTGGTGCGTGTCCCGTTGCGGGAGTTGCCGCCGTTACGGCCCTCGGGCGAGTGTTTGTCGTAGCCGAGATGTTCTTCCACGTTCTTCAAGGTCTCGACACTTCGAGACCGGCCTCGAGGACCTGTTTGGTCAGTTTGCCGAGCAGGCCGCCAGGGCCGACCAGATCGATCCCATCGGCACGGGCTTGTTCAACCAGCTCCTCAGCGATCGATGGATCAACCGGCGTTGGCAGCCCCAGTTCGGGTTCATCTTCTTCTTCGGTGCCATCACGACACCATCATCATTCATCATCAGATTGTCCTTCCGGCGAGCCTCAGCTCAACCAGTCAGACCAGACCAGATCCACCGTTTTGCCGACAGTCCCTTTGCCGGGTGGTTGCGTGGAGTTCGTAGTCGCGATTTCGTGCGGACGCCATCGAGTGGTTCGGCTCGGTCACGCTTGATCCACTGATACGCGCTGGCCGAGAGTGGTCGGCCCGGGACCACGTCGACGGGATCCTGCGTTGTATGCAGCTCTGTACCCACGACGTGCAAGCTACGAAGTCGGTAGTTCGTGCCAATTGCTGCGAGCTGAACGCAGCGAGTCCACTTGCCGACCGCTTCGTGTCTCCTTGATTTCCATGGAGGTGCGCAAGCACACGGAGTTCGGAAGTCGCACGGCGGTTTCGGATACGTTCGGCACGGACCCAGCAGATCCCGGGTCACGCATCGCGGAATGGTCACTCGGCGGCTGGGTCGGGCAGCGATCCATGCGACGGCTGCCGCGTACTCGTGGTGGTCGTGAGGAGTGTCGGCGCCCCGGTGCGATGCTGGTGTACGGTGCGACATGACGACAGATGCGCCGGGCCCAGATTCCTTGGGTATTGCCCTCGACCGGCTCGAGAACGCCATGACGAGGCACCCCAGCCTCGGTATTGGCACCGAACGCTCGACGAGCACCGTCACCAATGGGCTTCGTTGCACGAGCGTGGAGGGCTCATTTCGATTCGAGACCGACCTCCCCGAGACCATGGGTGGCGAGGGCTCCGGGCCGTCGCCGGGCGTGCTCGGGCGAGCTGCACTCGGGAGCTGCCTTGCGATGGGCTACCAGATGCGGGCAGCGCGACTCGGTGTCGATCTGGTCGCGGTGAGTGTCGAGATCGAAGCCGACTTCGATGTCGTCGGCATGCTATCGATGGAGGCGGCCGCGCGGCCTGGCTACAGCGAGGTTCGTTATCACGTGAGCGTCGAGAGTTCGGCGCCGGAGGCCGACATTCTCCGGGTGCTCGACGAGGGCGACGTGCTCAGTCCGTACCGCGACGTGTTCTCGGCCGAGACGCCCATGAAGCGAACGGTTTCGATCCGATTGCCGACGGCATGAACGGAACCGTTGCGATGCAGCCGATCGGTCGGTTGCCTGCGGTCATCTGACGAAACCGGTCACGACGAGCACGAACACCGGCAGCCCGGAAACGGGGTCGACCTCGAAGTGTCCGTTGACGTTGGCGTCGACGCGACGATCGTCGCTGCACTTCCACTTCGTCGAGCCGTCCTCATAGCCGAACGGGAACGGGTCTTGTGTTGGTGTCCTCTTGATGTGGAACCAGCCCTCGCAGGTGATCTCCTCACCGGTGGCGACGGAGACGAGCGAGGCGAATGCAGGCTTGCCGTGCACCCAGCCCTG
Organism: uncultured Acidimicrobiales bacterium; assembly: GCA_963700755.1. Taxonomy (GTDB): domain Bacteria; phylum Actinomycetota; class Acidimicrobiia; order Acidimicrobiales; family SZUA-35; genus JBBQUN01. The sequence continues at coordinate 18,289 of CAVOYW010000006.1, read as the reverse complement.
GTCGCCGACCCCCGGGGGAGCGATGGATCTTCGGGGACACGGGTGTGGCCCTTGCCTCCTGTCTCACCGGGCCCGATCACTTCCTCAGCATCGAAAATGCCGAATATGGCGACCTCGAGTTGGACGTCGTTCACATGGAACCACGTGTCGTTCCCGGTCAGGAACGAGTCCGAGATGGTCTCACCGGTCACCACGAGCCGGAGGTCGACAGGACTGGGTTCCGGTTTGGCCGCAGCGGCGGGCGCAAACGAAGGAATGGTCATGGTGAGTACCGCAGCCAGGACTGCTGCTGAACGGTGCATCGGTCTCCTCCGGATCTCCGGTATCCACGCGGACCAATCGATCGTCACGACACGGCTCGACGTGATGTAGGGCCGAAGGTCATCCCGACCTGCGGATCCCCGCGGTCCGCTCGAACGGCTCCTGGAAGCAAGGTTCGATCGTGTTCCCTCCGGATCTCCGCCATGCGGGCCTTGGTCAGGCTGATCGGAACCTGACTCAGCTGATTCGGTGTGGTGCGCTCGATGGCATGGCTGGGGCTGCGCATCGATTGTTCACGGGTTGGGACGACTACGAGGACCCAGGCTGGACCATCGTCGAGTTGCTGCGTCCCGCAATCGGCGTTCGGGGTCGTAGGACCCTTCCGGTGTCTCCGCCTCGAGGGGTTGAGTAACTGTCGAAGGACCATCCAAAGGAAGGTCTGGTGCCGGTATTCGAACCGCTACCAGCCCTCTCCGATGAGAGGAGCACACCATGAAGAAGCAACTGATCGCGGCGACGGTGGTAGCACTGGCCATCCCGCTCGCGACCGTCGCGCCTGCGACTGCCGCCAAGGCCGACAAAGTCGAGATCTGCCACTTCAGCGGGCATGGGGATCAGGAGCAACCCGATTTCATCCTCGACCTGGACTTGCCCTATGACCAGCGGGTGGAGGAGTGCACCAGCCGAGATGGCCGGGTGCTTTCGGTGAACAGGAATGCGGTGAGCTACGACAACGACGACATTCGCCGGGGTCATGAGGTCGACAGTCCCGAGAACGGCTGACCTCGACACCGAACCATTCGGGTCGCGACCAGTGCGCCTGGGCATTCGTCAGGAAGGAGATTCGAGCGCGGTCTCGAGCCGACGCATCATCTGCTCCCGGGTGTTGATCGTAAGCATCAGCCAAGGCCGACATAGGGGCTCCCAGGCTACGACGGCGGGATCGAGCGCCGTGGCATTCTTCTGGGCGCGGGTTCCCCGCAGGGGTTGCTGGGAGATCGGTGAGGGGGCCTGACAGCCCGGCGATGACTGCAGCGCGAGATGCCGGCGAACGGCCAAGTGCAACGCAGCGGACAGAGACCCGATCCGCTGCGTCTGCGCGTACTCGTCGAGGTACTCGACATCAGCAGCAGGCAGGCTCACGCTCAGCTTCATACCGAGATCCTCCCTCAGGTGGGATGGGCTGAATACCACTGTGACGCGCTGGATCAAGGAGTCGATTGTCTTCGTTCTCCGTTCAGCCCAGGAAAGCGACCAGCAGACCGACGACGACCAGGACCACCCCGACAACCTGATAGAAGCCGTGTACCCGGTCGCCCCACAGAATGCGCGATCGCGCTGCGAGCAGTCGGTAGATGACGAAGTCCGACTGCGCTCGGCCCCACATGACGAAGAGGATGCCGATCACACCCATCAGCACTCCCCACACCGCACTCACCGCTCGACCTCCCGTGTGTCGTCGCCGCCAGGATGGCAGAGCCCGCATCTCGAGCACCGGCCTCCTCGGAGCACAACTTGAGTGATCGGTTGACTCGACCTGTCAACCACTGCGCACCTGCTCGGGACCGGCCCCCGGGGGACCTTGGCCTCTCCCGGCATCGTCGGCACGTCGTGACGATCGAGATGCCGACGCCGTGCCTGGAAGCGAGACGGTCGTTCGGAGGAGGCTGACATGGACGAACCGGTCGATCGCAGAGAGGCCGCCAAGCAGCGCTTGAAGGCCAAACGCGAGTTCAAGAACCACGTTGCGGCGTATGTGATCGTCAACGCCCTGTTGGTCGGGATCTGGGCCTCGACCGGTGCCGGCTATTTCTGGCCGATCTGGCCGATCCTGGGTTGGGGTGTCGGGCTGGCGTTCAACTTCTGGGCCGCGTATGTCCAGAAGCCGATCACCGAGGACGACATTCGCCGCGAGATGGAACGTGAGTGATGGGACGCCACCCGCACGCTGGGCAAAGCGGTGGAGGCAAATCCCGTTGACCAGGCAAAACACTCAATACGCCTGATCAGGTCTGTACCACCGGGTGCGCCTCGATACCACCCGAACCCTTCCGGTCGCATCCGTACGCGCGAAGACGCACGCAAGATTCGCAGCGGGTGGCCCGTCTCGGGTTCTGTTGCTGCGGGAGTCCGGCAGACCGACTTCGGCCGAGAGGCGCGTGTCCGCCGCCACCGTTGGCACAGGAGCGCGGCCTGTCAGGTTCGTTTCGCCAGTTCGACCCGGCGTATCCGCCAGTCGGACAGGGCAATTCACTAATCGGGATCCGTCCTCTTGCGCATCTGTGAGCGCGGTCGGACAGGGCAATTCACTAATCGGGATCCGTTCTCTTGCGCATCTGTGAGCGCGGGCGCATGATCGATTCCACGTGGTTACCGGTCCGCTGGCGGTGAACCGGCGGTGGGTGCAGGGGGAATCTGTATGAGGCGAGATCGGGCTCGACGAGAGGCGCGCCGCCTTCGATGGGGCATGTGTGCGCTGTCGATGTGCGCAGGCATCACCACGACGGTGTTCTCGGCGACCGCCACACCGGCAGCGGCCGGCGTACCGGTCGCAGTGACCGTGACCATCACTGATATCTACGAGGTCGATTGCGACGAATCACCATTCTGTGGCAACGACTATTACGTGAAGGTGTTCTTCAATGGAGACGAAGCGATCTCGCCCCGAGCCGAGGATGACCTGGCCGAGGTACACCCCTATTGGCAGCTCACGCGCACCGTCGACAGCGATCTCGGAACGATTCCTGTACGCATTCAGCTCTGGGACGACGACAATGCCCCGAACGACGATGACCTGATCGACATCGATGGCCCAGGTGACCGCAACCTCGACATCACCGTCGACCTCAACACCGGTACCTTCACCGGCGAGATCCCTGCGCCCAATGTCGGATACGGCTCGGGTGTCGGCAACGACTCGGCCACCATCTTGTTCACCGTGTCGCTCGGAGGCGGGGGAGACATCGACGGCGACGGCATTCCCGACGGGATCGAACGTTTTGGTATCCGCGACCGCACGGGCAATCTCGTGCCGGGCGGAGACCTTCCTGCGCTCGGCGCCGATCCGTGCCGCAAGACCATCGCAGTCGAATTCGACTACCTCACTGCCGGCGACCACACGCATCAGCCGACCGCCGCCACGCTTGCCGAGCTCCAGTCCACGTTCGCCAACGCGCCGGTACCGGCAGTGGTCAACTGCCCGTATGCGGGTTTCCCCCTCGCCCCATCGGGCGTGAACTTCATCGCGGTTGTCGACGACGCCATCCCCGAGACCTCGTCGAACAACAAGGTCGCGTGGGGATCGGGTGCCGAAGCGATCCGCAACGCCAACTTCGACCCCGGTCTGCGCCCCTACTTCCACTACTCGCTGTGGGCCCATGACCAGCCCGACACGCCCGGCGCGAATCCCGGTGATCCAGCGGTGCCGAACTCGAGTTCGGGCCTGTGCTGCGGTGACAACGGCAAAGGCAAAGATGTGCTCGTCACCCTCGGTTCCTGGACCAACCAGGTGGGAACCACCCGGCAGCAGTCGGGCACGTTCCTGCACGAACTCGGCCACGCGCTCGGTTTCGGCCACGGCGGTGGCGACAAGGTGAACTGCAAGCCCAACTACCTCAGCGCGATGAGCTACGTGTACCAGACCTCCGGAATCCCCGACGCGACGCTCCCTGCGCCCACCGCCGACCTGAACCGCGACGGCACCATCGATGGCCGAGACCGACTACGCCTCGACTTGTCGCGATCGTTGCTTCCGCCGCTCAACGAGAACATGCTCACCGAGAGCGCCGGCATCGGCGGCTCCACCGCCGACATCTTCTTCTGGGACAGCGACGGGTCGGCGCCGTTCAAGAGCGCGCCCGCCAACGGCGCCGTCGATTGGACCAACGACACCCCCAGCGTCATCAACGCCAACCCCGTTGCGGTCGACGTCAACAACATGGGAATCGGCGCCGTCGGCAGCCAGGGTTGCCCGTGGCCACACCGGGAGACACCCTCGCCGGCAACGACGACTGGGCCAACGTCAAGTATCAGGCGGTCATGGCCAACAACGGCAGCGGCGCGGCCCCCGTGCCCTCCGCCTCCGAGCTGAACTTCGCGACGGCCCAGTACATCGAGGCCGCTGCCTACGAAGCGCTCAGTTCCACCGACCTCTCGGTGAGTCTCGATGACGTCGCCGATCCAGTGGCCGCAGGCATCACGATGAGCTACGTCGTGGAGGTCACGAACCCTGGCACGAACACCGCCTACGACACCAGCGTCGACATCGCCCTCGCTAGCGACCTGGCCTTCGGCAGCGCTCCCGCTGGCTGCACCCATGTGCTGAGTGTGGTGACGTGCAAGTTGGGCGACCAGAGGCCCGGTGCCACGGTCAGTCGCACCATCACGGCGAGCGTGCCGGCGAGCCTCGTGTACGACAACGGTGGGCCCAAGACGATCAGCAGCACCGCCAGCGTCGAACACGACGGCGACGACGTGCGGCCGGCCGACAACACCTCCACGGAGACCACGCGTATCGTCGCCGTCGCCGACCTCACCACCACCGCCATCAGCACCAGCGGTGCACCCACCGAGATGATCATTGGCACCCCCGAGAGCTTCACCCTCGCCCGCACGATCGACAATCTCGGACCGTCGGAGCCGATGGACGTCACGGTCACCACCGACGGTGCCGCCACCGCCGGAGCATCCGTGGTGCCGCCCACTTCGTCGCAGACCTCGCTCGCACTGACATCTTCACGCACGCTCGCCGAGACGGTGACCGTCACGTGCAGCACACCCGGGCCGCATACGTTCACCTTCACCGCTGGCATCGCACCGCTGAACGCAGTGGACACCGACCCGCTGACGACCAACAACAGCCGTAGGACCTCGGTGACCATCGACTGCGTGGTGCCCGTCGCCATCAACATCAGACCACACTTCACCGACAACCGGTTCAGCATGACCACCTCCAACGCCGACGTGGCGCTGCTGACGACCGCCATCGGTGAATACGGGTTGCCGATCGCCTTCGACGCCCTCACCGCCGATGTGAGCACCATCAGGTTCGGGCCACGCGCGGCCACCTTCGCCGGAGGAGGCGCCCCGGATCGCAAGGGCTTCGGCAACCTGAAGGACTCATGGGAGCGCTCGAACGAGCAATTCCGTGACGGTGACATCGATCTCGAGACGGTGTTCGTGCCCCAAGACGCCGGCCTTCTCGCCGGCACCAGCGAGGCCTGCATGAAAGGCCGATTCACCACGGCCGCCGGGACATTCACGTTCTTCGGCTGCGACACCATCGTGCTCGAGCGACCCTGATCCCTGGGTTGCGCCGGCTCCCCCCGACCGCAGGAGCCCCGGTTTGGGAACAGATCTGTGACCAGCGAAGCGGCACTGACCCCGCTTCGGACCGCGTTGTTCCGTCGGCGCCCGGAAAGCTTGACGCGCGGTCGTGGCCTTCGTGCGACCGTGGTCCCGATTCCCCGCCCTCAGAGCCTTGGACGTGAAACCTTCCACGCCAGCTTCGGCCCCAATTCGCCGAGTCCGCCGGGTCGGCGCGTCAACTGATGGTGTCGATGGGCTCGTGCCGGTCAGATATGTCGCTGATCTGCACGATCAAGGCGCCCGCGAGCGGATACTTCGAGCAAGTCAAGACTGGCGGGTGAGCCCCATAGGGAATTGGCGGGAATCCCTTTGGCGTGTGCTGGAAGCTCTGATCGCGTCGGCTTGCGGAGTCGCCGGAGGGCGAGCGCACCCGCCGTCGACGCAAGTGCGGGCCGAATCGAGGCTCGGCGACCGGTATGCGCACAATTCGCGCGCAAACCTGCTCCCGGCCATGTCCGGAACCCGCCGACGCATGTTTCTGACCAGGTCGAATGGTCGGGATGGGGAGATTTGAACTCCCGACCCCCTGCTCCCAAAGCAGGTGCGCTACCAAGCTGCGCCACATCCCGTGCACCGAGATCGTAGCGGCTGGCCATCGCAACGCTGACGGCCGGCGGGGCTGCGTACCGCATGGACCGAACTGGCGGGGCAGAGTCCCGGAACCGGTGCGCCGGGTCGCCAGAACGAGTTGGGTGGTGAGCTTGGAGGCGGCAGGAGGGCGGCGCCGGAGGGGGTCGGGGAAGCATCAAAGCGAGTGGCGATCCGATCGCTACACTCCGACCAGTGAAATCCTCCGTCGAAGCCCTCGAGGGCAACAAAGTCAAGTTCACGGTCGAGGTCGAAGAAGTCGAGTTCGACAAAGATCTCGACGCTGCATTCAAGGCGCTGGCCAAGGAAGTACGCCTCCCCGGCTTCCGTCCGGGCAAGGCGCCCCGCAAGGTGCTCGAAGCCAGGATCGGCGCCGAATACGCCCGATCCGAAGCGTTCCGCAACGGCCTGCCCAACTACTACGTCGAGGCCGTGAAGGAACACGAGGTCGACGTCATCGCCTCACCCGACATCGAGATCGTCGACGGTGAGACGTCGGGCCCCGTCACCTTCGAAGCCATCGTCGAGGTCCGCCCCGTCATCTCGATCGAGGGTTATCAGGACCTGAAGGTCGAAATCCCCTCGCCCGTCGTCAGTGACGACGACCTGACCGAGGCCATCGAGCGGCTGCTGGGGCAGTTCGCCGAATTGGCAACCGTCGATCGGCCCGCCGCCGAGGGCGACCGGGTCACCATCGACATCTCGGCCACCCACGAAGGTGAGTCGGTCGCCGGACTCACTGCCGAGGACTACGTCTACGAGGTCGGCATGGGTGCCGTCGTCGAGGAGCTCGACCAGAACCTCATCGGCGCCTCGGCCGGCGACGAACTGACGTTCTCGGCCGCCCACCCCGACGAAGACGAAGACGAGCCGCTCGAATTCACCATCCTGGTCAAAGAGGTCCAGGAAACGGTCCTCCCCGAGGCCGACGACGACTTCGCCCAGGCCAACACCGAATTCGAGACGGCCGACGCCCTGCGCGACGACTACCGCAAGCGGATGACCGAGACCAAGGTCAACCAGGCTGCCGGTCAACGGCGCAACGCCGTCGCCGAAGCCGTTGCCGATCTGGTCTCCGACGACGACGTCCCGGCTGCGCTGATCGAGCTCGAGGTCGAGAACCGGGCCCAGGACCTGGCGATGCGGTTGCAGGCTCAGGGTCTCACGATCGAGCAGTACCTGCAGTTCTCCGGTCGCGACCAGGGCGATCTCGTCGCCGAGTTGCGCGGAACCGCCGCCGTTTCGGCCAAGATGGACCTGGCCCTGCGAGCGATCGCAGCGGCCGAGGGCCTGCAGACCACCGACGCCGAACTCGACGAAGAATTGGAGCGCATCGCCGAACAGGTCAACCGCCCGATCGACGACGTCCGCCGACAGTTGGCCGATGGCGGGCAATTGCCCGCCATCCGGTCCGACCTCGAAAAGAGCAAGGCACTCGACTGGCTCGTCGAGCGGGCCACCCTCGTTGACGCCGACGGCAACACCATCGATCCGGCCGACCTCGAGCTTCCCGAACAGGACGACGATACATCGGTGGCCGAAGCTGCCGATACTCCCGACAACAACGATCCCGACAGCGACGCTTCCGTTGCGGCAACCGAAGGAGAAGACGAGTGACGTTCGACCCCATGATCGCCGCCGGCCATCAGCGCACGACGATGGGCATCAGCATCCCCAGCGTCATCGAGACCACGAGCCGAGGTGAGATCCGCCACGACCTGTTCTCCCGCCTCCTCAAGGACAACATCGTCTTCATCGGCACCCCGATCGACGAGATGGTGGCCAACGTGACCTGCGCCGAGCTGCTGCACCTCGAGTCCGAGAACCCCGATCGCGACATCAGCCTCTACATCAATTCGCCCGGCGGCGACGTCAACGCCATGTTCGCCATCTACGACACCATGCAGTTCATCCGGCCCGACGTGGCCACGATCTGCTTCGGTCAGGCGGCGTCGGCCGCTGCGGTGTTGCTGGCCGCAGGGGCTCACGGCAAGCGGTTCGCCCTGCCCAGCTCGCGGATCCTGCTCCACCAGCCCTACTCCGGAGCACAGGGTCAGGTCTCCGACCTCGAACTGGCCGCCGCCGAGATCGAGCGGCTGAAGGTCCAGCTCGAGACCATCCTGGCCCATCACACCGGCCAGCCGATCGAGAAGATCGCCAACGACACCGACCGTGATTTCGTGCTCACCGCCGCACAGGCCAAGGAATACGGCATCATCGATGATGTCATCGCCAACCGGAACGTGGCCGACTCCAGCGGCCCGATCCGAGCCATCGATTCGTAGAGGAGAGGGCCGTGGTCAAGTTCGGTGAGGGGGGCGAGCTGCTCAAGTGCTCGTTCTGCGGCAAGTCGCAGAAGCAGGTCAAGCGATTGATCGCCGGGCCCGGCGTCTACATCTGCGACGAATGCATCGATCTCTGCAACGAGATCATCGAAGAGGAAGAAGCCGAAGGCGGCGAGGTCCGATTCGACGAACTGCCCAAGCCGTCGGAGATCTACGAATTCCTGAACGACTACATCGTCGGACAGGCGCCGGCCAAGAAGATCATGTCCGTGGCGGTGTACAACCACTACAAGCGGATCCGCTACGGCGCCCAGAACGCCGGCGACGTCGAGTTGGCCAAGTCCAACATCTTGCTCCTCGGCCCGACGGGGTGCGGCAAGACCCTCCTGGCCCAGACACTGGCCCGGGTCCTGAACGTGCCGTTCGCCATCGCCGATGCCACCGCGCTCACCGAAGCCGGCTACGTGGGTGAAGACGTCGAGAACATCCTGCTCAAGCTGATCCAGGCCGCCGACTTCGACGTCAAGCGGGCCGAGACCGGCATCATCTACATCGACGAGATCGACAAGATCGCCCGCAAGAGCGAGAACCCCTCGATCACCCGTGACGTCTCGGGCGAGGGCGTTCAGCAGGCACTGTTGAAGATCCTGGAAGGCACGGTCGCCTCGGTCCCACCTCAGGGGGGGCGCAAACACCCTCACCAGGACTTCATCCAGATCGACACGGCGAACATCTTGTTCATCTGTGGCGGCGCCTTCGCCGGGGTCGACAAGATCATCGAGCGGCGGATGGGCTCGAACTCCATCGGCTTCCAGGCCAAGATCAAGGTCGCGGCCGAGAAGGATCCCGGCGAGCTGTTCTCGCAGATCCGTCCCGAAGACCTGCTCAAGTTCGGCCTGATCCCCGAATTCGTCGGTCGGCTGCCGATCACGGCCACGGTGTCGAATCTCAGTCAGGAAGCCCTGGTCGAGATCCTGGTCGAACCCAAGAACGCGCTGGTCAAGCAGTATCAGAAGTTCTTCGAGATGGAAGACGTCGAGCTCGAGTTCAGCGAAGACGCCCTGGCCGCCATCGCCGACCAGGCGCTGCTGCGGGGCACCGGCGCCCGCGGCCTGCGGGCCATCCTCGAAGAGGTCCTCCTCGACGTGATGTACGACCTCCCGGGTCGCACCGACATCGGCAAGTGTGTGATCAACGCCGAGACCGTGCTCGATCGTGTCAACCCGACACTGGTCCCGCGCTCCGAGGGTCGGGGTCGTCCGCGCCGCGCCGCGTCCTGACGCCGACTCGACCTCTCGTGACCCGAACACCGCCAATGCCGAGTACCTGACCCCGTGGACATCACCAGGGCTCTCGAATGGCTCGAATCGCACACCAACCTCGAGGGGTCCGACCCGTCGAAGGGCTCGGCGGCAACGGCCGCGGCCCGGGCCTCGAACCTCCCCACCGCCGGCGCCACCGAAGGCCTGAGCCTCGGGTCGATGCGCGAGCTGATGGCCGTCCTGGGTGATCCGCACGAGAGCTACCGAGTCATCCACATCACCGGGACGAACGGCAAGGGTTCGACCAGCCGGTTCGCCAGCGCGCTCGCTGGCGGCCACCGGACTGTCGGTCGGTACCTACACCAGCCCCAACCTGACCCGGGTCAACGAACGCATCGCCTACGACGGGCAGATGATCTCCGACATCGATCTGGCCCGGGTCCTGACCCTGCTGGCCGAGGTCGAGCCATTGCTGAGTCAACGACCCTCCCGCTTCGAACTGCTCACGGCCGCAGCCTTCGCGTGGTTCGCCGAAGTCGGTGTCGAGGTGGCCGTGGTCGAAGTCGGCCTGCTCGGTCGGTTCGATGCCACCAATGTGGTCACCGCCGACGTCGCCGTGGTGACCAACATCGGGAAGGACCACACCGACGGTGCGCCCGGCTGGGAGCGGTTGGTTGCGTCGGAGAAAGCCGGGATCATCAAACCCGACAGCCGGGTGGTCCTGGGCCCCGAACTCGACGACCTGCGGTCGATCTTCGACCGGGAACCGTCGGCCACCACCTACCAATTCGGCCACGACTTCGAACTCGACGCCAATCTGGTGGCCGTCGGTGGGCGGGCGATCTCGCTGACCACACCACGTTCCCGTCTCGAGGACATCCATCTGCCCTTCCACGGTGCGCACCAGGGTGAGAACCTGGCCATGGCCCTGATGGCCGTGGAAGCCTTCTTCGATCGCACGATCGAAAGCGAGCTGGTCGACCAGGCCCTCGACGCGGTGGAACTCCCCGGACGATTCGAGATCGTCGGCCGATCGCCGACCGTCGTGCTCGATGGCGCGCACAACCCCGACGGTGCCCGGGCGGCGAAGGCGACACTCGACGACGAGTTCGCTCGCCTCGGGTCGTGGGTCCTGGTGTTCGGCATGTTGGCCGGCAAGGACCCGGTCGAGATGCTCCAGGCGATCGGAGCGGAGGACTTCGATGCCGTGATCGTCACCCAGCCTCGCTGGAGTCGAGCCCTGCCGGCGGTCGATCTCGCCGCGGCAGCCGCCTCGCTGGGGCTGGCCGTCGAAGTCGTGCCCGATGTGATCGAGGCGTTCGGCCGGGCCCGCGCCGTGACCAACGACGACGATCTGGTCATGGTGGCCGGAAGCCTCTACGTGGTCGGTGAGCTGAGGTCGGCCGTGATCGCAACCACCAACCAGGTTCCCGACTTCGAGGACTGAGCGGCTCTTGGCCGAGACGGATGGAACCGGCCATGGGCGGTTTCGCCCAAAACTCAAGGCCGGCGACGATTTGGTCGACACTCCTTCCGTGAGCACCGAACTCGATCGTCGCAAGCAACGTCAACGTGGGGCGACCCTGGCCGGCTATGCGCTGGTGATGGCCACCTTCACCTCGGCCGCCATGGGCACGCTCAACACCCTCGAGGACACCTCGGGCGAATACCTGACGAACACGGGCAGTTCGATCGGGCGGCCGATGGAAGGTCGCGAGTATCTGTCGAGCTCGGTGCTGGCCAACCCGCCCGACTGGGCCATCGCCACCACCACCACGGCGCCGACCACGACCACGACGACGACGGCGCCGACCACCACGGCGGCCCCGACCACGACGACCGCGCCGACGACCGCGCCGACCACGGCGCCACCGACCACGGCAGCCCCGACGACCACCACCGCCCCACTCGGTCCGACCGGGGCGAAGATCTTCGACGGCACCATCGGTGCGGTCACGCCCGGCATGTGCCTCGTCGTCGTCGGGACCGGCATGCAGCAGTCGAACAACTGCACTGGCGCCCCGGCGCTCCAGCTGCACGAGAAGAACGGTTACGTCACCATTGCGGCGGCGGCCCCGGCGAACACGTGCTTCGGCACGAACAGCAACGACAACGGTCCGATCGTGAACAAGCCGTGCACCGAGACCGATGATCAGCTGTGGGAGAAGATCCCGTCCTACAACGGCACCTTCCAGTTCAAGAACAAGGCCTCGGGTCGCTGCCTCGACGTGAACGGTGCATCGACCGCCAGCGGGGCATCGATCAACCAGTGGGCCAGCTCACCGGGCACCTGCAAGCCCACCGATCAGTCGACGAACCACAACTTCTCGCTGACCGCAACACCGGCCGCCCCGGCCGAAGTGCTCGAGGTCAACGCCTCGAGTGCGGTGCTGAGCGGCGGGATGACCCTGAGCAACGGTCGGGTCGGTGTTGCCAACGGCGCCGGCAGCAACATGAACAATGCGGGGGCGACGACGTCGAAGGCGACCTTCACCTTCACGGTCGCCACGGCCGGCAACTACAAGATCTTCGGCAACGTCTACGCACCGAGCGGCAGCGACGACTCGTTCTTCGTGACGGTCGACGGTGCACCGGCGGCGGGCTATGTCTGGGGCGTCGGCTCGGGAACCACCGACTACGTCAACGACAACAACGGTGGTGCCGACGTGGTCGTGGCACTCCAGCCCGGCCAACACACGGTCACGCTCCACCTGCGGGAAGACGGGACCTTCGTCTCGAGCCTCAAGCTCGAGAAGATCTGATCACCGACGCAACGAGTCGACTCACCTGCAAGCACCCGGGACGTACGTCCCGGGTGCTTGGGTGTGTCTGCCACTGTCGAGTGGTCCGATCGAGGCGCAATCTGGAGGTATGACCTCGTCCCTCGCCTCCACCGCCCCTGTGCCTCGGCGTCGCCGGGAACGGGGTGCGACCCTGGTCGGGTACGCCCTGATGATGGCGCTCATCGTCGTGTCGGCCCTGACCGTCCTCCAATCGTTCGAGGACAACTCGTCGGAGTACCTCAACGACACCGGCAGCGAAATCGGTCGACCGATGGAAGGTCGTGATTCGCTCATGAACCGTCCGATGGACCCGGCGCCGGCCTGGGTCGGCCAACCCTGATCCGTCCCACGGACCGTGCGGTCGAACCACCACGAAAAGTGACATCTGAACTCGCTGTGTCACGGGAGGGTGTCGGCTCGGTAGCCTGACCGCCGTGAGTCGAACCCTCGTCATCTGCAAGCCCGACGCCGTCGAACGCGGCCTCGTCGGCGACATCCTCCGACGTTTCGAACGCAAGGGACTCCGGCTGGTTGCCGCCGAGCTCCGCCTGCTCGACACCGAAACGCTCGACCGGCACTACGAGGAACACGTCGGAAAGGGGTTCTACGCCGACCTCGTCGCCTTCATGTCACGGAGCCCGGCCCTGGTCGCCGTGATCGAAGGACCCGACGACACGTTCGCCATCGTGCGGACCCTGATGGGCCCGACGAACCCGGCGGCAGCGCCGCCGGGAACCATTCGGGGCGATTTCGGCACGATCATGACCGAGAATCTCGTGCACGGTTCCGACTCCAACGAATCGGCCGAACGCGAGATCGGGATCTTCTTTCCTGACCTGGTCTGACCGTGCAGTGGCGGGGCTCCCTTGTGGGGGTCCCCGCTCTCTCCTAGCCTGACAGGGCGCGGGGAACTCACCTTGGGGGTGGACGATGGCCGGATGGCGACTCTCGAACATGCTGGGCTCCGTGGGAGCTCGGGACATGGCGGTCGATCTCGGAACCGCGAACACGCTGGTCTACGTCCGTGGCCACGGCATCGTCCTCGACGAGCCTTCGGTGGTGGCGATCAACATCCACACCAATCGACCGCTCGCCGTCGGCGTCGAAGCCAAGCGGATGATCGGGCGGACGCCCAGCCACATCCAGGCCATCCGGCCCCTGAAGGACGGCGTGATCGCCGACTTCGACATCTGCGAGGAGATGCTTCGGTACTTCATCCAGAAGGTGAGTCCCGGCCGCTGGGTCGCCAAGCCCCGCATCGTGATCTGCGTTCCCTCGGGCATCACCGGGGTCGAGCAACGAGCCGTTCGTGATGCCGCCGAATTCGCCGGCGCCCGTCAGGCGATCATCATCGAAGAGCCCATGGCCGCGGCCATCGGGGCCGGCCTGCCCGTCCACGACCCGACCGGCAACATGATCGTCGACGTCGGCGGTGGCACCACCGAGGTGGCCGTGATCTCGCTGGGCGGCATCGTGGCGTCGCAGTCGGTGCGCATCGGCGGTGACGAACTCGACCAGTCGATCCTGAACTACATCAAGAAGGAATACAGCCTCGCGCTCGGCGAACGCACGGCCGAGGAGATCAAGATCCATCTCGGCTCGGCCGATTTCCTCCACGAGGAGTACGAGGCCGAGATCCGCGGTCGTGACCTCGTCAGCGGCCTTCCGAAAACCATCGTCACCACCACCGAAGAAATCCGCAGTGCGCTGGCCGAACCGGTCAGCTCGATCGTCGACGCCGTGAAGATGACCCTCGACAAGACCCCGCCCGAGTTGGCCGCCGACATCATGGAGCACGGCATCACGCTGGCCGGTGGGGGAGCGCTGTTGCGAGGACTCGACACCCGTCTCCACCACGAGACCGGCATGCCCATCAAGATCGCGAAGAACCCACTTCACGCGGTCGCGATCGGCTCCGGCCAATACCTCGAGGCCTACGATTCGGTGCGCAACATCTACTCGGCCCATCAGGACTGAACCGGAGGCCAACGTCCCTCGTGGCCCGGAACACGATTCCCTCGAGACGCCTCGTCGTTCTGCTCGCGGTCACGGCGATCGCCATGATGACCCTCGACGCCCGCTCGGTCGGGCCGTTCAACGAGGTTCGGCGAGTGGTCCTCACGGTCACGCAGCCGCTTCGTTCCGGGGTCGATGCTGCGCTCAGTCCGCTGGCACACGCCTGGAACGGCGCCGTGCACTATGACGACCTCGACGACGAGAACGCCCAGCTCCGGGCCCGGGTTGTGGAGCTCGAAGGTCGGATCGACCGCCTCCCCGAGGTCGAGCAGGAACTCGATCAGCTGCTCGAGGCCACCTCGATCGACTACGTCGGCGACATCCCGCGGGTCACGGCCCGGGTCGTTTCGGACCGCAACACCAATCTCGAACGCATCGTCGAGATCGATCGCGGCTCGGACGACGGCTGTGAAGAGGGTCAGCCCGTGGTCACCGGCGCCGGCCTGGTCGGGCGGTTGGTGGCGGTCGAGGCATCCCGATCCCAGGTCCAGCTCATCTCGGACCCGCGGCTGAGCGTGGGGGTGGTCAACCCCACGACCCGTGCCACCGGGGTCAGTAGCGGGAACGGGATCAACAGGCCGCTCGTCGTCGATCTGGTGGAGGGAGCGGCCGACGTGGTCTCGAGCGGAAGCCGGTTCGAGACGAGCGGCTTCGACCGCAGTCGGTATCCCGGGGGGATCCCGGTCGGTCGGCTCGTCGTCGACGGTGAGGTCACCACGCTGAAGCCGTTTGCCGATCTGTCCCAGCTGGGATACCTCACCGTGTTGCTCGTACCGGAGCCGGAATGATCGAATCTCAGGTCCGGTGGCTGCATTTCGGTTTCGCGGTGCTGGCGGCGGTGATGCTCCAGGTGACGGTATTCGATCGTTTTCAACCGTTCGACGTGGGTCGTGTCGATCTGCCCCTCATGCTGGTCGTGGGGGTCGGCTTCGTCGCCCGTGCCGGTGATGCCGCCATGCTGGGCTTCCTGACCGGCTTGTTCGTCGACACCATGCAGTTCGGGCCGTTCGGGCTGTCAGCCCTGGTCTACAGCCTGGCGGCGTGGCTGATCGTGCTGGCGCGCCTGCGCATGCTCGCACCGGGCACACCATTCCGTACCGTGCAGGGTGCGCTGATCGTCGTCGTGGTGACGGCGGCGACCTGGGGAGCCGGAGCCGTGTTCGGGTTGCGGGCCGAGCCACTCGATGCCGAATCGCTGACCCGGCTGGCGGTCGCCGGACTGGTCGGTGCGTTCCTGGTGCATCCCCTGACCGAGGTCGCCGAGTGGATGATCGACGATGATCGTGCCGGCTCGCTCAGTGTGAGGAGTCTGTCGTGAACGAATCCCTCGTATCCCGCCGGCTGGGGATGATGAGTCTGGTCGCCGTGGCCCTGCTTGCCGCGTTGATCGCCCGGCTCTGGTTCCTCCAGGTCATGCAGGCTCCGGAGTTCGAACAGCAGGCGGCCGGCAACCGCACCCGCGAGATCATCACCGAGGCGCCGAGGGGCTTGATCTACGACGTCAACGGTCGTGTTCTGGCCGGACGCCGGGAGTCCCGGGTGGTCACGCTCGACTGGACCCAATTGCGTGACTTCACCAGTGACGAGCGGGCGCTGATCTTCGCCGATGCCGCCGAGGAGCTCAACCGTGCCGGAGAAAAGACCAAGGCCGACGATCTCGCACGCCGCTTCGAGTCGGCCCGCAACGGATCGCTCAAGCCGGTCCCGATCGCCGAAGACGTCTCGACCGAACTCTGGATCTCGCTCGAGGAGCGGGACCTCCCCGGGTTCGAGGTCGAGCAGCGCTGGGTTCGCGTGTACCCGTACGGTGAAGTGGCGGGCAACATCGTCGGCTACACGGGCAACGTCAGCGACAGCCAGACCGCAGACGAACTCAACGCCAAGAACGACACGAAGCAATACCAGGCCGGTGACGAGCTCGGGCGAGCCGGGATCGAGGCGCTGTTCGAGGGCGTCCTTCGGGGTGTTCCCGAGATCCGCACCGTCGAGATCGACGCGCAGAACCGTGTGATCGGCACCGTCGAGGTGCTCCAGGAAGGGGTGCCCGGCGACGACGTCTATCTCGCGCTCGACGTCGACATGCAGTACGCCGCCGAGCAGATCCTCGAGGACGAACTGCGGTTGGCCCGTCAACGTGAGGCGTGCAAGGGCTGCCTGCCCCATGTCGCCGACGCAGGCAGCCTGGTGGCCGTCGACACCCGCGACGGCACCGTGATGGCGTTGGCCACCTATCCCCGCTACGACCCGTCGGACTTCATCTTCGGCATGTCGGCCGCCCAGTACCAATCGTTGCTCGACCGGCCCGACACGCCATTGCTCGATCGCTCGATCAAGGGCCTCTACCCGGCGGGCTCGACGTTCAAGCACGTCACGGCCTACGCGTCGTTGACGAGCGGCCTCCGGTCGGCCGGTGCGGCCTGGGTCGACGAAGGGGTCTACACCCTCGCCAACTGCACCAGTGCCGAAGCCAGCGGCTGCCAGTGGCGAAACGCCGGCGAAGTCGCGTACGGAACCGTCGACCTGTACGAGGCGATCGAGAAGTCGAGCGACACCTATTTCTACTCGTTGGGGGCCGACTTCTGGGTCCAGCAGGACACCTTCGGGCCCACGGTCATGCAGGACACGGCGTTGAAGTTCGGGTTCGGGGCCGCAACCGGAATCCAGCTTCCCGAGGAACGCAACGGTCGCGTGCCGACGCCCGAGAACCGCAAGGAGGAATTCGGTGCCGACCGGGAGTGGTACACCGGCGACAACGTCAACCTGTCGATCGGGCAGGGCGACCTGCTCGTGACGCCGTTGCAGCTGGCCGATTCCTACTCGGTCCTCGCCAACGGCGGGACACGTTTCCAGCCCCGGCTGGTCGACCGAGTCGTCGACTCGGTGACCGGCGAGACGATCACGGACTACCAACCGAGGGTCGTCGCCGAGGAATCGCTCGATCCGCAGGCCGTTGCCGACATCACCGCCGGCCTGGTCCGGGTCACCGGCGGCAGCAACGGGACGGCGACCGGTGCCTTTGCCGGGTTCCCGCTCGCCGAATACCCGATCGCGGGCAAGACAGGAACCGCCGAGGTGGCCAAGAAGGCCGACTTCTCGTTGTTCGCCGGGTTCGGGCCGGCGTATCAGCCTCAGTTCGCGGCGGCGGCCGTGCTGGAACAATCCGGGTTCGGCGGCGCCGCCGCCGCTCCGGCGGTGCGCCGCCTCTTCGAACTGCTGGGTGGGTTCGCTCCGCTGCCGGTGGCACCGCGATCGGGCGAGCCCGCCGTCGAGTTCCCTCGGGCACCCCAGATCGCTGCGTCGACCTCGGATGGCTTCGTCGAGAGCGATGCCGCTGCAGTGGAGGCCGCAGCCCAGCGAGCTGAGCAGGCAGAGACCGAGGCGGTGACCTCCCCATCGACCACCTCGCCGACGACCAGCCCGCCGACGACCAGCCCGCCGACCGTGCCTGCACCGGACCCGGCGGCCCCGCCATCGGCCCCGGACGCCGGAGCGGCTGCTCCGACCGCGCCCGACCCCACCAACGGAGGAGACGGATGACCGCGATCCTGCCCGGTTCCCGACCACGGATCCGTCCCGAGGCCCGCCGGGCCAAGCTGGCCAACATCGACTGGGTCCTGCTGGGTGCCGTCGTCGCCCTGGTGTCCATCGGTCTGGTGGCGGTGTTCAGCGCAACCCAGGTCGACCCCGACGGTGCCTATCTGTCGCTGTTCAAGCAGTTGGGTTTCTT
>CAVOYW010000005.1:0-813166 GCA_963700755.1 uncultured Acidimicrobiales bacterium | reverse complement strand
ATCCCGACGACGTTGCATCACCTGAACCGTCAGCTGCCGTCGACACCACGCCGACGACGACTGCATCCGACGACGCGCCCGATACTCCAGCGTTCACCATGGAGGGCCACATCGGTTGGCTCATCGATGTCCTCGACGACGGCGAATTCGACCCCGCCGATACCACCGAACGATTCGACGCATCCTTCCGCGCCCAAGTCCCGGTCGCTGCGCTCAATGCCCCACTGCCCCAAATCGCTCCACCCGGCAGCGCCCCGTGGCGAGTCCTCGAGAAGAACGGCGACGACCGAGTTGCCGAGATCACCGTCGAATCAGCCGACGGCACCCGACTCACGATCACCGTGGCCCTCACCGCATCAGAGCCCCATCAAATCGAGGGCCTGCTCCTACAACCCGCTGCCACCGAACTGTCCGAGGGATACACACTCACCCAACTCGACGCCGACATGACCGCAATCGCTTCCCATGCTGGCCTCGGTATCTACGACGTCACCGACGGGAGCTGCGACGCGGTCCACGAACACAACGGCGACCAACCACTGGCCATCGGATCGATCTTCAAACTGTGGGTCCTCGCCGAGCTCGCCGACCAGATCCACGAGGGCGCCGCTACGTGGGACGAACCGCTCCCAGTACAGGCCGATCTCCGCAGCAACCCAGCGGGCGGGGTGCACCAAATCGACGACGACACCTTGACCCTGCGCGAGTACGCCGAACCATCACTCAACCAACCGTTCCTGGCCACTCGAGAGCTCTTCTGGCTGAAATCCCTGGCCGATCCCCCCAACCCGCCCGACTCGTACGACGCCGACACCAACGGCCGCCGAGCCATCCTCGCCGACTTCGACGGGAGAACTGCTCCTTGGGTCCTAGACCCCACCCTCGCCACCGAGGCGAACGCCGAGGGCCTACCTCAGGACCAGCCCCGCAACCTCGATATCGAGTGGCTCGCATCACCGCGAGACCTCTGCCGTACCTTCCTCTACCTCGACCAGCTCGCCTCCACACCCGGCCTCGAACCAGTAGCTGACACTTTGTCGATGAACCCCGGGGCTCAACTCGACGACACGACGTGGACCGACGTCCGGTTCAAGGGCGGGTCCGAACCAGGGGTCTTTGCCTCCGCATGGTGGCTCGACCGCGACGACGGCCGACAATTTGTCGTCGTCGGCCTGCTCAACGACCCCGATACGGCTCTCAACAACCTCGCCGCCGCGGACCTCATCAACAACGCAATCGACCTCATCTGACCGGGCAGGGTATTCATCGAGGAACCCAGCTACATCGGTCCCGCCTCAGATCGCCACCAGGATCGCAGAGACGGCCCAGGATTCAGCCGGCTCGGCGTCGCCGTTGAGCCCGCGGCAGCGAAACCCATCGCACGCGAAAGGAAACAGGCCCTCGTTTGCCAACCGTTGGCAAGGCGACACACCCGACCACAGAATGTGGTCCTGACCTGGTCGGACTGCTGTCCCCGAATGCGGGACGTGGGTGCACCGACTCCCCGCTCTCCGAGTGGCGATGCACAAGCGATCCCCACAGCCACCCGAGCGAGCCCGTACCATTTCCGGTCGTGGAGGAGCTGCCGGCGGGCTTGTACGAGGTTCTTCTGACCGAGGGCCTGAAAGAACGCTTGGGCGCACTGGCCGAGGCCCTGCCGACCGAGCAGCGAACACTCCGCGCCGCAGAGACCCCGGACCGAGTGGCGTGGCATCTCGGCCGCGAGATCGAACGAGCGTTGACTGATGTTCCGGACAAGGACCGGGCACGCATCGGCATCGACGTGGCCCGTGCACTGATCGACCGTCTCGGCGAGATGATCGAGGTCGACTCCGGCGCCGCGCCCGCCGATCCGGGGACCGTGCTCGAAGCGATCCTCGGGCGACGGCCCGACGGCAGCCCTGCGCCGATGTCTCCTCCGCTCATCCTGCTACTCGATACGACGTTGCTCACGAACGCCTGCCCGGCGAACCAAATCTGTGGAACCAGCTGCGATCCGAGATCGAGTCGTCCGATCGGATCGACGTCATCATGGCGTTCATCCGTCGTGCTGCATCGCCCGCTGGTGGACGCGCTGCGTCGCCACTGCGCCGACGGGCACCTGCTTCGGGTTCTCACCACGACCTACGCGGGGTCAACCGAGAAGGCCGCGCTGGAGCAGCTCGCCGACCTCGGAGCCGACGTGAGGGTCTCGTATGACCTGAGCACGACACGTCTCCACGCCAAAGCGTGGGTGTTCCATCGGGAGTCGGGGTTCTCGACGGCATACGTGGGGTCCTCGAACCTCACCCATTCGGCGCAGGTCACCGGCATCGAGTGGAACGTGCGAACCTCAGCGGCCCGTAATCCTGATGTGCTCGCAAAGTTCGGGGCGGTGTTCGAGAGCTACTGGGCGGGCGGCGACTACCGGCCGTTCGACGCTGCGCAGTTCATCGAGGAGCAAGAGCGCGCTGGGCGAACCGACTCCGGGCCCCGAGTGATCCTCAGTCCGATCGAGCTGCGTCCTGAGCCTTTCCAGGAACGACTGCTCGAACTGCTCGAACTGTCCCGACAGCATGGCTACCGCCGGAACCTTTTGGTCTCGGCCACCGGCACTGGAAAGACGGTGATGGCAGCGCTGGACTACGGCGCACTTGTCGAGCGTCGGGATCGGTCGCGCCTGTTGTTCATTGCCCACCGCAAAGAGATCCTCGATAGTCGCTCGCCACGTTCCGCTACGCATCGCGAGACCCGTCCTTTGGTGAGAAGTGGGTGGGCGGTGCTCGACCGACACGTTTCGAGCACGTCTTCGCGTCGATCCAAAGCCTCAACGCGGCCGACCTTGATGCGCTGCCACCTGATCACTTCGACGTCGTGATCGTCGACGAGTTCCACCATGCAGCAGCGACGTCATATGCGAAGGTGCTCGACCACCTCGAGCCGGCTGAGTTGATCGGGCTCACCGCGACCCCGGAGCGCAGCGACGGGCTGCCGATTCTGCAGTGGTTCGACGACCGCATCGCTGCCGAGCTGCGCCTGTGGGATGCCATCGACCAGCAGTACCTCGCCCCGTTCCTCTACTACGGGATCCACGACGGGCTCGACCTGAGCGACATCCCGTGGAGGCGGGGCCGGGGTTACGACACCCAGGCACTCTTCCTGGGCAACGTTGTCGAGATGCATGAGCCGGGCGGTTTCACGTACGAGGGCGGCGCGCATCTCGACCGTCGACGTGGTGACCTCGCGGTCGACCCCGCCAGGCGTGCGTCTGAGTTGTTGGACCACACCGAGGCAATTCCGATCAGTCCAGGCCGGCCGATCCAACGTCACGCCACGTGCGCCAGGGCTCATGAACCAATACCGAACACCAGCCTGAGCCTCCACCGGATGAGCTTTCGGTGCGAACCTTCCGGCCGCTCAGTCGAACGGCACGGCGGAGGCTCCACCCAGCAGCGCAGAAACGAGAATGCCAAGAGGCAGCGTGCCCCAGTACCCAATCGCTAGTCCGGTGTTGCCCAAGAACAACATCAGCAGCCAGGTCGCCGGGAACGTCGCAACCACAAACACAACAGCAAAAATCAACAGGAACTTGACCACGGACGACTCCTGAAGGTTCCTAGGGGTGAGGAAGCGTACGCTACCCGATGGTGGAAGGCGAGGCCAAAGGACAGGTCAACCGCTCGCAGGCTCCAGCTGGTACCCCATACGCTCCATCACCCACAAGTTCAGCGCCGAGACGCTACACGCCGCTGCGATACGCTCTTCCCCGGTTCTCTCGCGCCTCGATGGCAGGTACCGGGGTCATCATCCCGGCGCTGGTTTGCACTCGACCGATGCGATCTGCGAGAACCCAGACGCTCGCCGTCGGGGAGAAGGATCGGGAATGCGGACGTCCCGCCGATTCTCTGCAAGAGTTCGTCGATGACAAACGCTGTCGACGACGACCGGTACCGCAGCGCGGCGAAGATCCTCCACGACGTGGCCATGCCGATGCGGGTTCTGTCGGCACTCTCCTGGCCCAGTGAGATCCGCAACGAGTTCCTCGCCGCAGGGGGATCGCGGCTTCCATCGCCCGCCTACCACCCCATCGATCCGGCGCCGGTGCTCGAAGGTGTCGACACGGCTCGACGGCTGCTCCGTCCCGGCAATGTGGTGGACGACTGGCTCGACGGCGAGGCCGACTCGATCGAGGCAACCGCGCGAATGCTTGCCTCGGTCGGGACCGAAGAGTTCCATCACCAGAGCAGCCGCCTGTACAGCACGCCCACCCAGCCACTGAAAAACGACCCGACGACGCCGATCGACCTCGCCGAACGCGTGCTCGACCAACTGTCCGGGCTCGTCGCGGCTCAACTCGTCCGAACGCCCGATCGAAACCGCACGAGCGAAGACATCGCTGCACATATCAAGGCCGCTGTGCACGAGCATTTCGGCGACGCCGCCCCGAAGGTGATGATCGTCGACGAACTCTCGGCGAACGCCGTCGCATCCACCAGCCGGATCAAGATCAGGCGAGACGCTCGATTCACCGACAAAGATGCCGCCCAACTCCTGAATCACGAGGCCTTCATCCACGTCGCGACCGGACTGAATGGCAGAGCACAAACCGACCTTCCGATCCTGGCAATCGGACATCCGGGGACGACACGGACCCAGGAGGGACTGGCCGTGTATGCGGAGTACGTGTCGGGCACACTCGGACTCGACCGGCTTCGTCGGCTGGCCGAGCGGGTCATCGGAGTGCAGATGGTCTGCGACGGCGCGGACTTCATCGAGTTGTACCGGTGGTTCCTCGATCGAAGCCCGAGCCCGGAGCAGGCGTTCGAGTCGACGCGGCGCATCTTCCGGGGCGCCCCGGTCACGGGAGGGTTCCCCTTCACCAAGGACTGCGCCTACCTCTCCGGGTTCCTCACGGTGTCGACATTCGTCCGCACCGCCTTCATCGCCGGCCGTCCCGACGTGCTGGGTCTGCTCTTCGCCGGCAAGCTCGACCTGTTCGCAATCCCGGCGCTAGCCGAGCTCCGCAGCCGGGGCCTGTGCCAACCAGCCCGCTTCCTTCCGCCGTGGGCCCTCGACCCGAGTTGGGTGCTCAGCCATCTGACCCTCAGCACGTTCATGGCCGGCATCGACATCAACGGCATCGCCACAGCGGTCGGAGGAATCCTCGATCAATGTCCCAAGGTGGAGATCGGCGACCGCCTCACGTCGTGACCGCCACAGCTCGGTCCCGGCCCGGACGGAGCGGTGCACTCGTATCCGGTGGACGACCTGGATAAGCCTTGCGAGCACGATCGACGACAGCATCGCCCGAGAGAGCCTGTGGGGGCCATTCGGCCGTTGGCGCTGATCAGGAGAAACGCAGCCGAGACTGACCAATAGTGTCCCGTATTCTGTACCGTCCCATCGCCATGCTTACATGTCTCGCGGTCCGCTCTGGTCGTTCCGAGGAACCCGAGATCATCGTGCTTCGCCACCAACTCACCGTCATACGTCGCCAGATCAACCGACCCACGATCAACGACGACGACCGGATCCTGCTCGGCGCCATCGCCGCCGCGCTCCCCCGGCCACACCTAACAGGCTGGATCGTCAGTACCAGACACCCTGCTCCGATGGCACCGACGACGAATCGCCACACAGACCACCCGAGGACCAAGAAGACCACCAACCTCGGACCAGATCCGCCGACTCACCCTGCGTCTGTTCACGTCGCCGCATTCGGCGTCGACGGCCCGCTGGCATGCGGCGTCGACGACGTCGGGTCCGTATGAGGTTGACCAGTTCACCACGATGCTGCGACACCTCCGGTCGCTGCCCGCACCCGCGTCGGGTTGAGCGCGATGTTCGGGGCCTGACGCACCCCCGACAAGCCGAGCGTCGACAACCCGCCCGCTACGCCAACGCCCACTTCGACGCTGCCACTCACCACCAACCCGCCAGCCCGTCGGCTACCCAAGCTCAACGACTGTGCGACACCCGATGCTCAGAAGTCGATCGGTGGATCGAGGCTTAGTCGTCGCCGGAACGACAAGTCGCGGAGAGGGGCGAACCAATCGATCGCCGTGGCTCCAACCTGATGTGATCGAACACTTGTTCGAGTATCGGAGGGCCGAATGCAACCCTCAACCCACGCAATCTGAGCGGGTGGATCGGCTTGGATGCGGTGGCCTGACGATCCTGGACCCTGGCACCACGAGCCTTGCTGGAGGTCACCCCTTTGCTGAGGTAGTTCTCGACGATCCGCGTTCAGCCTGAGAGCACGCCGGTCTCGTAGGCGACGGCAACGGCGGCTGCTCGGTCGGAGACACCGAGTTTGTCGTAGATGTGAAGCAGGTGGGTCTTGACGGTGGCTTGGCTGATATGGAGCTCGGCTGCGATCCCGGCGTTGGTGTTGCCTGAGGCGACACCGCGGAGCACCTCGATCTCTCGAACTGACAGGGCGCCGGCTTGTGGGTTACGGACCCGGTCGACGAGCCGCTTCGCGACGGGTGGGGCGAGCACGGTCTCTCCCGCTGCGGCGCGGCGAACTGCGTCGATGAGATCATCTGACGGGGCGTCCTTGAGGAGATAGCCGTTGGCGCCGGCCTCGATCGCTCGCACGATGGCTTCGTCGGTGTCATACGTGGTGAGCACGACGATCGCTGCGTCCGGCCACTCGACTCGGATGCCCTCGATGGCACCGACACCGTCGAGTTCGGGCATACGCAAATCCATGAGTACGACGGATGGGCGGTGGCCGAGGGCCGCGCTGACCGCTTCGTGGCCGTTGGCGGCCTCGGCGACGATCTCCATGTCGGGCTCGGCAGCGAGGAGCGCGACGATTCCGCCTCGAACGATCGGGTGGTCGTCGGCGACGACGAGAGTGATGGTCATGGTCTTTGCGCCGGGAGCCGAACGGACACGGCGGTGCCGCCGTCGTAGGCCGCTTCGATATCGAGGTTTCCGCCCAGAGTTCTCGCCCGTTGTCTCAGGGCCGCCAACCCTTGTCCGCCAGTGAGGGCGCCGCGCTCGGCGATCGCGTCCGGTGTGAAACCGATCCCGTCGTCCACAACGTCGAGCAGCACCGTGGAGCCGACATAGCTGAGCGTGACGTGCACCGTTGACGCCCGGGCGTGGGTTCGGACGTTGAGAAGCGCTTCTTGTGCCGCTCGGAGGAGGGCGGCCTCGGTTGCCCTGTCGAGTTCGGTCGGCGTCCCCTCGACGGTCAGCGATGAGACGATGCTGTCGTCGAGGGTGGCGAGTTGGCGTTCGAGCGCGTCGCCGAGGGTGCTCCGATCGAGTTCGGCGGGCTGCATCGCAGCCACGAGCCTTCGGGCTGCCGCCAGGTTCTGCTCTGCGGTCGCTTCGATGTCCGCCAACCCTGCGTCCCAGTTCTCGTTTCGGCGTGTCGCTCGGCTCAACAGCACGATCGAGGTGAAGCCTTGGGCGAGGGTGTCGTGCACCTCACTTGCGAACCGGGCGCTGTTCCTCGAGCGTGCCCCGCTCGCGTTCAGAGGCAGCGAGATCGGCCCTGGTCTCGCGGGAGCTCGGCGATGAGCGCAGCCTGGGCCTCGTTCTCGTCGCCGACCCGGTAGATCATGACGGAGATGACGGCGCCGATGGCGAAGACTGTGAACGGGATCAGTAACGTCCACCTGGGACTGTCTGCCGCGACCTCTGCTGCGAGCCAAACGCCGCTGACGACCGCAGCGAGCGCAATCCCGATCTCTCGTCCCTTTGCGAAGCACATCGCGAACAGAGCGAAGGACAGGACAGACCACCGGTCGTCATGAAACATCAGCGCGGCCCAGCCACCGATCGCAACGGCGTTGCCGGCGTAGACGGTGGAGGTCGGCCAGCTGCGAAGGCGCTCGCCCAACGAGAACACCATGGCCACAAGCACGACGACAGCGACAACGATCCAGGCCAACGTGACCGCGCCCGAGAGCGGCGAGCTGGTGGTGAGGGCCAGCGCCAGAGACCATGACGCCACCCCGAGACCGATCCAGACCCGGGTGAGCGTGGACAGCGGCGAGCGGTACTCAGCCATCGCAGTGTCTGTAGACATGTCGCTCATCGGCACCGACGCTACTGCGGTCGCGCCGGGTACCTCAGACCTCAACGAAGTCGCCGATCCGAATCGATTCCGCCCCTGCCGTTCGCGGCAGCCTTGCGGGCATTCAGTTCGGTGCGGAGGATCGACGCCGCTCCGACCGCCGCAACGATCGCTAGCACAAAGCTGGTCGAGTTCGTCGTAGTCGTGAAGTCGGCCGCGTCCCACGGTGAGGCGGCGCCGTCGCTGAGGCCGGTCGGGATCGACGTCCCCAGCCACGGCGAGAGATGGAACCCAATGGCCCCAACCATCAGTGCCGCAGTGCCCATGGCTCCGATGAGGCGAGTCGGGCGGTAGAGGATCGCCGCGCCAGCGAGGATCTCGGCGATGCCGGTGAGGTTGTTGACGAACGGGTAGAAGAGATCGATGCTGGACTTGAACTCGATGTACTGGAACACGTGGCCGGTGGTGAACTTCGCGATCCCGGCCGAGATCATGAACAGACCCAGAGCGACGGTGAGCAGGCGATTGACGATGGACATGGTGGCTTCTCCAGATGCGAGATGAGTTGACACCACCCATCCTGAAGAATCGCCCAGTTGGGCACATCGACCACCCGGTTGGTTCTGCGATCAACCGATCAGCTCCCAAGCACCAGCCGGCGAGCGCAAAGCCAGCGTCGTCCCGCTCCGCCAGCTCCTCGGCGAGCACTTTGATCGCACCGAACCGCTCATCACACCGACCGTGCACTCCCGGCACGGGAAAGGCGTAGATGAGATCTCGGTCGTCGGATCGGCCTCGGTGTCCGGTATCGAGTTCACCCGAGTATCCGGTCGATCTGTCGCTGCTCCCATGTCGATGAAGCAAACGAGGGTCGATTCAGCCGGACGACGAGGCCGTGGACGGCGATCCCGGCGCCCCATCCGATGAGCGCCCATAACGACCACCATGCCGACCATTCACCTGCGATGCCGGCGGAGAGGTTCACGAAGAGGTTCACGGCGAGATTGACGGCCATGCTGCCGGCGAACACGGCGGCGTGGACGTAGAACACACGCAGCTGGTGGACGTATCGTCGGGCCGCTTCCTCCCGTTTGTCCGCCGCTTGATCGATGTGGTTCGGGGCTTCGGTTGGGGTGGTCATTGTCTCGCTCCTTTCGTTGGGCTTCGTGCTGAGGTAGGTGGGTGCTCAGTCCCCTCGGGGACCGGCCTGTGAGTCGAGTCGGGTCTTGAGTGCGGTGAGCGGGCCGACGGTGGTGGCGATCCACAACGCAAGTGGCCACGCCAGTTGGTCGGTGGTGAAGATGACGACGGCCCAGGCGGCGGACATGGCGAGCCACAACCAGGGCAGGGCGTTCACAAGGTGAGCTCGGCGCGCCGTGCCGCCTGTGGGTGCCGTTGTTGAGTTCATGAGAGTCTCCAGACGTTCAATCAGCTGCGGAGGCTCAGCGGGCGCGTTCGGCTCCGGGAGCGGTGACCTCGGGATGGCGGAGGAGGACGATGCCGGTCCAAGCGAACCAGGCGATGGATCCGAGACCGAAGATCATCCCGACATCAGACAGGCCGGGGACGAGGGTGATGAGCCCGGCGGATGCGCTGATGATACCCAGCACATTGAGTCCGGTCGGGAGTCGTCCGCTGCCCGAGGCAGCGAGGCTCACGAGGAGAATCCACATGCCGCCGACCAGCTCGTTGCCGCCGCCGAGACCTTCGGTGATGGCGTCGATGCTCGACCAGAGCGCTTCGGCTGCGGCGGGGTCGGTTTCGTCGAGATCGGCGACGGCGGTGATGCCGATGTTGGAGATCATGCCGGTGGCGAACATCAGACCGGCCCAGATGTAGGCGAAGACGGCGCCGATGTCGGCGAGTTGCGGGCTGACGTCAGCGAGACGCTCACGGAGGCTGCGTGCCAACGGGATGATGGCGACCCCGAACACCAAGAAGATGACGAGGTACCAGGCGAACAACGTCGACTGGTGGGCGACGAGGAACTCGACGGATTCGGCGGCTGTGGCGTCGATGTAGTCGCTGAGGCTGGTGACGAAGAGGGCGATGCCGAACACGAAGGTGGCTGCGGCGGTGAGGGCGCCGACTGCGGCGGCGCGGGACGAACCGAAGTGGTCGGTCGTCGGGTGGTGGGTGGTGGTGGTCATGGTTGCCTTTCAGTTGGTTGGGTTTGAGCTACGGAAGATGGCGGTCGGCCGGCGTGAGGCTGACGATGTCGATCGCGAGCGAGGTGAGCTGGTTGATCACGCCGTGCAGATGTGCCGGGTCGCGGATCTCCCCGACCAGTCGGGTGTGGCGACCAGCGATGGTCTCGATCGAGAAGTCGTCGGTGAGCCGGGCGAGGATGCGCTCGCTGGCTCGACCGCGGATGACGATCTCGTAGGTGGTCGGCTCGTTCATGACCTCACCATCGGGCATGACCGTGTGGTTCGTCTTTGCCTCCCAGGCCATCTCACCCGGGTGAGATCACCCGATTCCGGTGCTGACCTCGTCTGATCCTCGGCCCTAGAGTTCGGGTATGGGAAGCAGCGGGGAGACGATCCTGATGGCGACGAAGTTGACGCCGCCGACCCCTCCCGGCCGTCTTGTCGACCGCACCCGCCTCAGCGACGCACTCGACGCGGCGGCGGCTGATCCCGCCGTTCGCGTCGTCCTCGTGAGCGCGCCAGCGGGGTCGGGAAAGTCGACACTGCTTGCTTCGTGGCACCGTCGACGCGGTGATGGCGCGTGGGTACAGGCCGACGCGGCTGACCATGATCCCGCTCGCTTCTGGAGCTATGTCGTCGGCGCACTCGGCGACGTGCTCCCGGGCCTCGAGGCGGCAGCGCGACCGTCCGTCTCGGCGGCAGGGGCCGATGCCGGCCCGCTCGTGGAACGGATCGCAAACGAACTCACCGCCTCGGCACCCGTGGTGCTCGTCATCGACGACTATCACCTGATCGACAACCCGAACGTCGACGACGCGCTCGAGCGGCTCCTCGAGCTGGCCCCCGTGACCTTCCTGCTCGTCCTCGGTACCCGCATCGATCCGGGCCTACGGCTCTCGCGCCTGCGAGTGCGGTCACAACTCGTCGAGATACGAGCCGACAGGTTGCGGTTCGATTCCGGCGAAGCCCACCGGTTGCTCGACGATCGCCAACTCACCAGCGAGCAAGCCGCATCACTGTGCGAACGCACAGAAGGTTGGGCGGCGGGGCTGGTCCTCGCCGGCCTCTCGCTCGACCGCAGCGACGACCACGACCGTTTCGTCGAGGCCTTCCAAGGCAACGACCGCCTCGTGGTCGACTACCTCACCGAGGAGTACCTCGCCGGCGTCGGAGAAACCGACCGCCAACGCATGCTCGAGAGCGCCGTTCTCGACCAGATGACCGGCCCCTTGATCGACGCCGTCTGCGGCAGTGATGACGGGGCCCGCTGGCTTCGCACCCTGGCCTCGGCCAACCAGCTCGTGATCGGCCTCGACAACACCGACACCGCCTTCCGATACCACCATCTCCTTCGAGACCTGCTGCTGCTCGAAGCCGAACGCGACATCCCCCATCGCCTCGCCGATCTCCACCTCGCCGCCGCCCACTGGCATCACGAGCACGGCGACACGTACCAGGCCATCCACCACCTCATCTCCGGCGACGACCTCGTCACCGCAGGAGATCTCATCGCCGTCCACGCCACGAAGCTTCTCAACGACGGCCAGTTCTCCACGGTGATGGCCTTACTGGCACGACTCGGCGACCTCCCCGAACACCACTCAAAAAGCGCCGGCACCAAAGGCTGGATGGACTTCAGCACCGGCCGGTTCACCTCGGCACGTCGCTACTACGACATCGCCGCCGCCCACGACGACGGAACCGACGCCAACCTGATCGCCGCCCTCGGCATCATGGTCAACCTCGCCGAGGGAGACCTCAACACCGCATTGTCGATCGCCGCCACCATGAGTGAACCGGCCGAGTCGACCCAGGCGATCGGCCTCGCAGCCGTGCACACGTGGGCAGGGCAGTTCGAACATGCCCGGCGCTACATCGCCATTGCACGCGAACTGGGAGCCAGCGAGCCCTCCGACTACGCCGTCGCCGTCGCACCGGGCTTCGCCGCCGTCCTCGGCATCGAATCCGCCGACCCGCTCCAAGCAGCCATCGACGCCGAGGCCGGCCTGAGTCACGCAGCGGACCGCGGTATCGCCGACGCACCCCAGCTGTCCATCTCCCACGCCGTCATCGCACGAACGACGACAGAACCGCACAGCCGACAGAAAGCGTCGGCTCGGGCCCTTGACCTCATCCGCCGCGCCCCCGAACCGTTCACCAACGCGTACGTGCACGCACTCGTCGCCGACTCCGCACTCGAGCACGGCGACCCCAACGGGGTCACATGGTTGGCCGAAGCCCAGCGCGCCGTCGACAGCTGCCCGGACCCCGGCATCGCCGGCCGCTTCGTCGCCAGAGTCGCATCCCGGCACGGACAGACAACTCGCCAGCCGAGCCAGGCCGGGCTTGCCGAAGAACTGACCGACCGAGAGATCGCCGTTCTGCGCTATCTCCCGTCAACCTTGTCACAACGCGACATCGCAGGCGAGCTGTTCGTCTCGCTCAACACGGTGAAGACGCACTGTCGTGCGATCTACCGCAAACTCGCAGTGACCGGCCGCAAAGCGGCGGTCCAGGCCGCCCGCGACGCCGGCCTTCTCTGAGCACCAGCGCACCAAGCCAGCCCTGACATGCGGGCCCTCAGACTCCTGGCGACGGTCGGAACCTGGCTCTCGACAACCGTCGAGCCACAGCGAGCCCATGCCGGGCCAGAACAGAGAACGGCAGACCTACAGCCGCAGTCTCAACGCTAGACCGAACATTTGTTCGAGTGTCGGAGGGGCGACTCTAACCCAAAGTACACGCGCGCCTTGGACCGTCGAGCTGGTCGCTGCCTAGGCGTTTCCCCTGCTCAGAGGCGTTGTGGCCGGTGCCGAAACGGTCGCCGGGTCTTGCCGTGTGCGCTCCGGCTGTGCGTGCCCTGCGGACTGATTCGGTGTCGGTCGACGCGGTTCGCGCACTCCGCTCATGTCACCGTCGTCTCGCTCGGGTGGCAGCAGCAGCAATGCTCGTCCTCGGGTGAGGCGCCGCATTGCGTTGGCGCACTGGCCCGGCAACACCTGGCCACCCTGGCTTCCGATGCGAGACTCAAGGCAACACAGCGCGACCTTTTGGTTGAGATGATGCCGCCGCGGTCGACGCAGCCCACCGACGTGGGCCACTACTCGATCGCCGAGCAGAACTCGATTGACCGCCCAGTCGACATCTCGTTCGGTCCGAATTTCGCACAGGTGCACGAGTTCAGGTTAGACCAGCGCCACCTGCCGACCGCTCTAGGCGGACGGGCCTGGGTGGGTCGGCTGGGCCGAGGCGAGGGTCGCCCTTAGTTGATCGATGGTGGGCGAACCGGCTGGCCCGTCGGGGGTTTGGTAGATCCGGCAGCTGAGACCGACAGGCGCGCCGGATGCCGCGAAGAGGTCGGTCCCGTCGACGTGGACACTGGGGGAGCCCCGGAACCGGAGTTGTTCGGCTTGTTCGGGAGTGGTGACTTCGATCCGTTCGATCGTGTAGCCGATCTCGTCTGCGAGTGCACGGAGGCGACCATCCGCGGTCTGCCAACTGGGGCAGTCGTCGAAGTAGAGCAGCGTGACCTTCACCATCCCCACCCTAGGTCCGCGATGCCTTGTGTCCTAGGCTGTGGTTGAGCGCGTTGCGGGGTGCTTCCAGTCCGCGGAAAGGGCAAAGCCCACCCGTCGAATACGACCGATCTTGTGCCATGGAACCTTTGTTCCTCTTTCGGCCCGATCATGCGGACACCCGGGCAGACACGAAAGGGGTCCCCATGCCAATCGCTCCACTGCCCGAGAACCCGTCGCTCGAGCACCTCAAGAGCCAAGCCAAGCTCGTCCGAGATCTGATTCGCTCCGATGACGACGGGGCGCTCTCCATGGTCGACGAGTTCCACCCCCGCCGCGACGCTGCGTCGCTGACCAAAGCCGAACGTGAGGGGTTCAAGACGGCCGACGCGCAGCTCATCGTCGCCCGCATGTACGGCTTCGCCAGCTGGGCCCGGCTTCGAGCCCATCTCGGCATCATCTCTACGTCGAGCTTCACGCCGCTCCCCGAAGATGCCGACCTCTCGCCCGTCGACACGTTCATCGTCGACGCCTGTCTCGACTATTCCGGACACGGATCCCGACCCGACGAGCGGGTCGCACGGGCCCACCAGATGCTCGAGGAAGACCCATCTCTTGCCACGAACTCGCTAGCCGCTCTGGCAACCGTTGGCGACCACAACCGCCTGCGCACGATCCTCGACGAAACACCGGACGCAGTGAACGCCCCGTGTGGGCCGAATCAGTGGCCGCCACTGCTGTACGCAACATTCTCCCGCATCAGGACCGAGAACGCGGCGTGGTCGTCGACCGAGACTGTCCGGCTGCTCCTCGATCGGTGTGCCGACCCCAACGCCGGGTTCTTGTGGCGGGGCCTTGTCCCTCCATTCACCGCGTTGACCGGCGCGCTCGGCGGCGGCGAACAACACCAACGCTGGCACCCGAACCGACTCGAACTCGCAGAGCTCCTGCTCGATGCAGGCGCCGATCCCAACGACGGCCAAGGCCTCTACAACAACGGCATCGGCGGCCAGAACCACGACAACCCCGCCCACCTCCAACTCCTCGTCAACCATGGCCTCGGCACCCCACAAGACGGCCCCTGGTATCAACGGCTCGGCGACCGCCTCCGCGAACCCGGCGAGCTGCTCTACGACGAACTCGAAGCAGCCGCCACACGCAACCGACCCATCGTGCTCCGATACCTCCTCAGCCTCGGACTCGACCCCACCCGCCCCATCGGCCGATCCCAACTCCCGCCCGCCCGCATCGCCGCAGCCGAAAGCCACGACACCATCCTCGACCTGCTCGCCGCCCACGGCATCGACACCGAACTCACCCCGACCGAGCAAGCACTTCGACACAGCCGCAGCAACGACGTCGACGCACTCGACACGCTTCTGGACAAGCATCCCGACCTGCTCGAGGACCTCCGACGCGGTCAGCCGAGCCTGTGTCGCAACGTCAGCTCCAGCGACCAAGCAATGCTGCAGCGACTCGTCGACCTCGGATTCGACATCAACAACCGCTCCACCACCAAGACGCCCTTGCATCACGCCGCCGAGGCCGGCGACACGGCTCTCGCCCGCGTCCTCATCGAACACGGCGCCGACCCCAACCTGGTCGACACCCACATCGGAGCCACACCCTGGGGCTGGGCCAACCACAACCGCCACACAGACACTGCCGACTACCTCCACCCCCTCACCCACAACAACGACCCGCTCCCCGAATTCACCGTCACCTCGCCCGCCCACACCACCACCCTCGCCACCCCGCAGCTGATCGAAGCCCAGCTCGACCGGCTCGCCCAACAACGCCACCCGACGCTGGCCACTCTTCGCCACGACCGATCAGCACTCACCATCGGACTCGGCCACCCCCACGCCTCCGTTGCGCTCTACCTCGACAGCGACAGCGTCGCCTGGCACGCAAGCAACCAGCAGCCAGCACCGCCCACCGAAGACGTCACCTGGGCATCAACATCGGGCGACAAGACCTTCAACCCCGACGCCTACCTCACTGTCGCCGAGATCCGGGCAATCGCATCAGGGTTCATCGCCGACCCCAGCAACAAGCCCCGGACCGCTACGTGGCGGCGAGAAGGGCCCGCCACATGACGACCACCGTCTTCGACCTTCAATCCCTCTTCCACGCCATCGACGCCGAACGACAGAGGCAACACCCGAGCTGGACCGCGCTCTCACGCCAGGTCGGCCTCTGCGCATCAACCATCCGCCGCTACAGCAAAGCCAACGACGCAGAAGCCGACGGCGTACTGATCCTCATCCAATGGCTCGCCACCACCCCCGAGGACTACATCACCGGCAACTCCGTCGCACCAGAGAAACTGACACCACCCGGAGACGGGCCGGTGCGGGTCGACATGAACCTGGTCGCCGACGCATCCCAGGATCCCCGCGGCGCCGACGGGCGAACCCGCACCACAATCCAACGACTCGTTCGAGCAGCACAAGACACGAACCAACCGGTTGCGTCGCCAACCCGGACCGGCGACACCTAACAGCCGGTCTCAGCGAATCCATTTGGATCGAACACTTGTTCGAGTGTCGGAGGGGGGACTTGAACTCACGTCCCCCCTCCGGCAACGAACGGCAACAGGCGGCAGGGAGCGGCATCCAGCGGCAACTGGTGACGGGCGGAAACGCTATTTGCCGCTCGCTGCCGCTGTTTGCCGCTGCCTGCCATTAGCAAACCATTAGCAAAGCGACACCCCCCTTCACCGCAGTGCGGCCACCTCCTGCAGGCGTCCTTCGAGCCCGTGCCTGGGCTGCGCTACTCGCCGAGCGCGACCGTGTGTCCGGCCGGCACGTTGCAGCGGTTCGTGCGTAGGTCTCAGCTGTAGAGGTGGATGTCGGCTTGCTCCATGACGGCGATGATCGACAGGTATTCGACCATGGGGAGGCCGTCGATGATGAGATCGTCCTTGTCAACCTTGAAGTGCTCCATGGAGGGCCCGCAGAGGTAGATGTGGGCGCCGAGGGTGTGGAGCTGGCGAAGCTTGTCCTGGGCGGAGATGTGTCCGGTCTTGGCCATGCCGGCGGCGGCGAATCGGCTGAAGGGTCGGGCCCAGCCACTGAGTCGTGGCCGGTAGCCGTGCTCAGCACGCGGACAGCGGGGCCTTGAACGAAGAGGTGGACCTCAATTCCCTCGAGCGCTGCGGCCAGCGCGAACCCGAGAGGTGAGAGGAGCTCTTCGAGTCCCGCCGATGAGATAACGATTGCGAACGTGCTGTGCTTTGCCGTCGGGGTGCCCTTGGCGATGAGAAGCGGCGCCCGTCGGCGAGTCGCTCCGTCTCGATGAGCTGGTGCCCGACTGCGCGGCACCAAGCAGGGAGATCGTGCTGGAAGGGTTCGAAGTCGTCGGTCAGCAACTCGAGCACATCGCCTTCGTGCATGGCGTCGAGTTGCTGGGCGGCGTCGAAGACCACGTAGGTGGTGATCGTCTTGCTGCGTCGGTCCAGGGTCTGGGTCGGAGTCGTTGTGGTTGTTGGCATGGGCGGCCCCCCGTCGTTCTGCGTTCTGGGGTCGTCCGTGGCCCAGTGGTCAGTGGTCTCCGGTTGGGGTCCAGCGGAAGAGCTGCGTGCCGGCGATCGCGCCGCCGACGGCCCACACGGCCAGGACGGCGAGATGACCCCATTCGAAACCGGCGCCGTCCACGTTGGGGTTGAACGCGGTCGTCATGGCGATGAGGAAGTGCCGCACCGGGAACAGGTCTGCCACGAGGTTCAGGGCCCGGGGCATGTCCGCGCCGGCGAAGAAGTTGCCAGACAAGAAGAACAAGGTGAGCGTGGCCGCGACGGCCATCGGCGATGCTGCGGGGCCCTTGCGCACCAGCCGAGTGAACGGGAACGCAGCGGCTGCGCAGGCCAGGGAGCCCAGCACCACCGTCAGCACTGCAGCGCCAGTGCGCTGATCTGGGAATGGCACGCCGTACACGGCGATCCCCAGGACCGCGACACCGACCGCGAGCAGCGCCGAGGCCACCAGGGCATTGACGATATGGCCGCCGAGGAACACCGGTGTTGGGACCGGGGCGCTGCGGAGCCGCTTCAACACACCGTTCTCCCGATCCTGGACCAGGTTCACCACCAGGTTCTGGAACGCGGCGGACACCACGCCGATCACGATCACCGAAGCGGTCATGTAGGTGGCGACGTCGAGCTCGCCGGGTTGGCCGGCGATCTCGGCGGTTTCGTCGCCGAAGATCGTGGCGAAGATGAACAGGTACAGCAGCGGCAGCCCTGCGGTGAAGAACAGGTTCTGGGGGTCGCGCAGCAACACCTTGCGGGCATAGCCCGCTTCTCGGCCCACCAACGCGATCGTGTTCATGACGACGGCTCCGCCAGCTCGAGGTACACGTCTTCCAGCGAGGGGCGCCGGATCTCGAGACCCACCAACTCACAACGCTCCCGGCGGGCCCAGTCCACCAGCTCCCCGACCGTGACGGTCGCGTCCGCGGTGGTGATGACCAAGTGGTGGTCGTCGCGGCGGATCTCACCCGCAGAGAGGATCTTCAGGTCGAATCCGGGCGGGGCGACGAAGCGGATCTCGGCGGGTGCGGTCTCTCGGTCGCCGATTGTCGATGGGGTTCCCTGGGCTGCGATCTGTCCGTTGACCAGTATCGCGATCCGGTCCGCCAACGCCTCGGCCTCTTCCATGTAGTGGGTGGTCAGTATCACCGTCTTGCCGAGGCCCCGAAGGTCGTCGATCATCGACCATGCAGCGCGCCGGGCTGCGGGATCGAATCCCGTGGTGGGCTCATCGAGGAACACCAGCTCGGGGTCACCGACCAGCGCCAACGCGACATCGAGTCGCCGTTGCTGGCCCCCCGAGAGGCGGCCGGCACGGGCGTCGCGCTTCTCGCTCAGCCCCACCAGTTCGATCGTCTCGTCGACATCGCGGGGGTGGGGGTAGTAGCCGGCGTAGCGGTCGACGAGCTCGGCGACGGTGAGCTCTGCAGGCATCTGCGAGGTCTGCAGGACCAACCCGATCCGCGCTCGCCACGCCAACGTGGCCTGCTCGGGGTCGTCACCCAGCACTGACACCGAGCCCTCGTCGCGGTGCCGGTAGCCCTCCAGCATCTCCAGCGTGGTCGTCTTGCCCGCGCCGTTTGGACCCAGCAGCGCGAAGATCTCGCCCGCGAACACATCGAGATCCACCCCGCCGACCGCGGCATGATCGCCGTAGCGCTTGACCAGGCCACGGACCTCGATCACCGGCGCACCTCGTCGCCCAGGCGACGGCGCTTGACCGGTGAGATCGATCGTCGGCCCTTTCGATGCACCCCGCGACGCGGCATCACCTGCGTCGACACGCGAACCCGAGTGTTGCACCATCTGTTCATTCAGTCCCGAGTGACGTCAAGAGTCCAGGGGCCAACGTCCCATGCAGCCGCGTGGGGTCACCGCGACGTCCAAGCCCTGACGACGGGACATTGGCCCCTACCGACGTCGGCTGTGGCCGTGTCACCCTGCTCTGGAGGAGCCAACGATGTCGATCACCGCGCCGCATCTTCACCGCCGCAAGAGTCCTGCTCCATCCGGCCCCCAAGGGGCTACTTCGAGCACGCAGTCTCTTGGCGTTGTCGTCTTGCTCGCGGTGGCGCTTGTTGCGCTGGTGACGCCCTTCGCCATGCCCGCCTCGTACTCGTGGACCGAGCACGGCATCAGCGAGTCCGCTGCTCAAGGAGTCGACGGCGCGTGGGTGACCCGAACGGGGTTCATCCTCTTCGGCCTCGCTGTTCTGTGGCTCGCTCGGCTCCGCCGCGATGCGTGGAAGCTGGTCGGTACGGGTCTGCACGGAGCGTTCGCGGTGTCGATGTTCGCGGTCGCGGCGTTCTCGGCCAAGTCGTGGGAGCCCGAGGCGGTCTACGTCGAGAGCGAAGACGTCCTGCACAGTGTCTTCGCCGGGATCATCGGCTTCGGCTTCATCGTCGGTGTCGTGGCCGTCATGGTCGCCCGCCGGCTGCCATCCACCCGGGCTGCGCTGCCCGACATCGCCGCCATCATCATCCCCTCAGCGGTCTCGCTGACCATGTCGACCAGCATCTGGGGGCTGCTGCAGCGCACCATGTTCCTCACCGCGGCCGCCTGGTACACCCGCGAAGCGATCCTGGCCTCGCGCGAACGCGCCCCGCAGGCGTGAGCGCGATGGCGAGATCGGCCCGCTTACCGCCGCCCGACGCCAGCATCGCCGCCGACGACCGTTTCGGGTATTCCAGCGACGCACCGCGGTTGGTGACCTGATGCTGTTGCTCACGGTCGGAGTCCTGGTGAGCCTGGTGTCGGTGGCGCTGGGTTGGTGGCTGTGGCGACTCGTGGCACCGTCCGCGCTGCGGCTCATCGGTCTGGTGATAGCGGGCGTGCTGCTTGTCGCAGGTCTCGCAACGACGGGTCTCTACGTTTGGGCGCGCAACTCGACCGACACCTCGCAGTTCGCCCGCTCTCTCGTGTGGGGTGAGTCGGCCTTCGGCGACCAGGACCGGTTCCCGTCGCGAGCGATCGAAGCAGGCAACGACGTGCTCGTGTTCGGAACGGCTGGCGCCGCTCCCCTGGCCGAGTACCGCAGCAGCGACGGTGAGGACCTCGAACAGCTACTCGCCGACAACCAGACGACCGCGTTCATCGTGCTCCGCGGCGACGAGCTGCTCTACGAGGAGTACTTCAACGGCTCGAGCCACGACGCGCTGCAGACGTCGTTCTCGGTTGCCAAGTCGTTCACCGCGACCCTGATCGGCATCGCCGTCGACGAGGGCATCTTCACCAGCCTCGACGACCCGGTGACCGACTACCTGCCCGAACTCGCCGAGCGCGACGAGCGATACACCGACATCACGCTCAGGCACCTACTCACGATGTCATCGGGGCTCTCCTTCGCCGACGGAGGCGGGCCATGGGACGATCCCGCCAACACCTACCACGGGACCGATCTCCGATCGGCGGTCCTCGACACACCGAGGATCGAGGGCCCACCCGGCGAGATCTTCCACTACAACGACTGGAACGTGATCATGCTCGGCCTCGCCCTGGAACGGGCCTCAGGGATGCAGGTCACCGACTACGCCGCAACGCGGCTGTGGCAGCCGATGGGTGCAGAGGCCGACGGTTCGTGGAGCCTCGACAGCGACCGCCATCGGTTCGAGAAGATGTTCGTCGGCTTGAACGCCCGAGCGATCGATTTCGCCCGGTTCGGCTGGCTCTACCTCAACGACGGGCGCAACGGAGACGACCAGGTCATTCCTGCTGCGTTCGTCCATGACGCCACCCGAGTCGACACGACCACCGACCCGGCAAGCGAATACCAGTACCTGTGGTGGATCGACGAAGCCCGCAACTCCTACTACGCCAACGGCGACCACGGGCAGTTCATCTACGTCGACCCCGGCGCCGACATCGTCATCGTCCGCCACGGCACCGGCATCGGAAACATCGACTGGATCCCGTTCCTCGGCGACATCGCCGCATACGCCCACAGCACTCGCCCGCCGAATAGTCCCGTCGGTCGTCTCTACCGAGTGACCGCCAGAGCGAACTGAGCGAGCGCCAACGCCAGGTTCGCCCCGAATCCGCCCGGGCTGGAGAACACCGCAGCAATGACGGCGAAGACGCCACCGCCGACCAGCCCGGCTTCGACCAGATCCGACCGCGACAAGATCAGCGCGGCGATCGCGAGCTGGCATCCGATCACCACCACTGTGACTGCCACGCCGTTGGGGAGGATCTGGTTGCGAAGCAATGAGCGCGCCCACCCGAACCAGGCGTTGTCGGCCCAGCTGCCATAGAAGTCCTTCGTGTGCCCGAGCGTGTACACGACGTTGAACCCCGCGCCCACCAAGAAGAGGCCGCGAACCCGATCTCGGCGACCGTGCGCATCAACCTGACCCCTGCCGGCGGGCCAGGTTGATCACCTGCTTGCCCGCCAGGGCGCCATGAGCGAGGCCTTCCACTGCAGCCGGGACGTCCTCGAGGGCCCACTCAGCTGCGATCTGTGGACGAATGTGGCCCTCAGCGAGCATCGACAACAGCATCGAGAGATCCTCCTGATACCACCCAGGGTGCTTCTCTGCGAGCCGCTGAATGCTGTACACCGTCGTACGCTTGCGGCCCGGCACCAGGTTGCGACCGAACACCGACATCACCGTGGCCAGCGTCTTCGCGATGCTCGCCGACGTCGCGGCGACCGCCGGACAAGAAGTTGACCATCCCGAACCACACCAAGGTCCCGCCTCGCCTCACGGCGTCCAGCGAAGTCGCCGCAGTGGTGCCGATCCCATCGAATGCCGCTTCAACGCCGCGGCCCCCGGTCAGCTCTCGGCATCGCTCGACGATGTCTTCGTTCTCGAAGTCGATCGGGGTCGCTCCCGCGGCTTCGAGATGTTCCCGCTTGGCAGCGCGGTCGGTCCCCAGTACTCGAACATCCATCGTTGCCGCGAGCTGCATCAGCGCCGTTCCCACCCCTCCGCCGGCGCCTTGGATCAACACCGTGTCGCCCGCCTGAACCGCGGCTGATCGGGTCAGCATCTGATAGGCCACGACGTAATCCATCACCAGACACACCGCAGCGACCGGTTCGATCGACGCAGGTACTGGCACGATGCGGAAGCCCGGAACAATCACATGCTCGGCCCACCCACCAACGATGGAGAGCCCCGCAACTCGATCACCCACTGCCACGTGATCGACCCCTGATCCCACCGCGTCGACCTCGCCAACCACATCCCAACCGGGCACGAACGGAGGCGTGCGACGCTCGGGATGAACCCCCTGCATCACCAACGGGTCAGCGAAGCTGATCCCCGCCGCATCGACACGAACCCGGACCTCGTCGGGCCCCGGCGCCGAGACCTCCCAAGGGCGCACCTCCAGCACCTCAGGTCCCCCCAACCGGGGGACCAGCACCGCAGTGCTCGTGATCGGCTCGACCGTCTGCATCACCCGACCTCCCGGGGCGAAGACTGAACGTTCAGCCTGTCGAATCCCCTCGCTTAGAGGCAGGGCCCAAGGTCCGGACCTCCTGCGCTACACCACCCCGCACGACCAGCAAGCCGCGTGAGTAATTCACCGCGCTGCAACAGGCAAACGACCTGGTCAGAGGCCTGCGGCGAGCGCTCCCCAACGAGTGGCATTTGCAGAAGCATTAGCAAACGACACGCGTCCATCGTCTCCACCCCCGCTCACCAGGGCAAACGCCGAAAGCCGAAAAGGACGTCGAAAAACACACACCCCTCCGACGCCCCGCTCCGTTCGTGGCAGCCAGCGGCAGGGAGCGGCAATAGCCGGCAGCCAGCGGCACCGAGCGGCAAATGGTGTCGGAGGGGGGACTTGAACCCCCACACCGTGCGTCGACGCTGTGAAGCGCCGCTCAGGGCGCAGAGTCGCGGGTCAGCTGCTCCAAGGCCTGGGTGAACACCTCCGCCGGTTGGGCGCCGGGTATGGCCGCCTGCCGGTCGAAGACGAAGGTCGGCACGGCCGTGATGCCTGCTTCCATGGCGAACTCCAGGTGGCTCAAGACCTCGGCCTTCCCGGCGTCACCTGCCAACCACGCCCGGGCTGTTTCGCTGTCGATTCCGACTTCGGTGGCCAGCTCGACGAGCGTGTCGGCATCACCGATGGCCCGTCCCTCCGTGAAGTAGGCCGCCATCAGACGCTCCTTCAACGCCAGTTGCACGCCCTGGACCTCACCGAGGACCAGCAACCGATGGGCCAGCAGGGTGTTGGCCCGTTGGGCGACGTCCATGTGGAACTCGAGCCCTTCGCCGGCGGCCTCGGCCGTCACGTGGTCGAGGATCTCGGCCGCCCTTTCGGGCCCACCGAACTTCTTCTCGTAGACCGCCCGGACGGGTTCGCCGATACCGACCGGTGCGGTCGGGTCGAGCTGATAGGCCCGATAGGCCACCTCGATCTCGAGGTCAGGGTTCGAACGACGGAACTCGGCCAGTCCGGCTTCGAATCGACGCTTGCCGATGAAACACCACGGACACACCACATCGGACCAGATCTCGACCAGCATGCCCTGCATCAACCCGCCGGCTGCCGAGACATTCCAATGATCCCCGCTACGTTTGTCCCTGTGACGTGGAAGGCAGCGATCCGTAGAGCCGTTCCCTCGGGGGCGAAGCTGTCGACGTCGCTCGACTCGCTGGTCGGGCGGCGCCGATCCGATGAGCCTGTCGACCGGCTCGTCGAAGACCGGCTCGTCGAAGACCTGCCGCGCCGCCCTGTCCCCGGACCGGGTCCGAGCAGACGGGGCGGAACGATCGCTCCTCAGCCACGATGCCTCGGTATTCGAGGGTGGTGTCGCCGGGCCCGTGTGCTTCCCGGTGTCGACCGCAGAGGTCAGCGCCGTCATGCGGATCGCGACGACCCACGATCGTGCCGTTGTTCCTCGGGGGGCCGGAACCGGACTGGCCGGGGGCGCCATCCCGCTGGGCGGACCGATCGTGGTGGCCCTGACCAAGATGAATGCCATCCTCGAGGTCGACACCGACAACCGCATCGCCTGGGTCGAGCCCGGCGTCATCAACCTCGACCTGACCAAGCACCTCCATCCGCTCGGGTACCACTTCGCGCCCGACCCATCGAGCCAGCAGGTCTGCACGATCGGGGGGAATGTCGCCAACAACTCGGGCGGACCCCACTGCCTGGCCTACGGCGTCACCAACGCCCACATCGCCGCCATCGAGGTCGTGCTGCCCTCGGGCGAGGTCGCACTGCTCGGCGGTCTCGACGCCGAACCGGCGGGTCTCGACCTTCGCGGTGCGTTCGTCGGCGGTGAGGGCACGCTCGGGATCGCCACCAGGATCGCCGTGACCATCACGAAGAATCCGCCCGAGGTCCGCACCCTCCTCCTGTCGTTCGCGACCGTGCGCGACGCCGCCAACACCGTGTCGGCCGTCATCGCCGCCGGCATCGTCCCGGCGGCCATGGAGGTCATGGATCAACGCATCACCCAGGCCATCGAACACTACGTGCACGCCGGCTACCCGACCGACGCCGCAGCGGTGTTGCTGGCCGAGGTCGACGGTCTGGCGGCCGGAGTCGACCTCGACGCCGAGGCCATCGCCGCCATCGGTCGGGCCCAGGGGGCCACCGAGGTCCGGATGGCCCAGTCCGACGAGGAGCGGGCACTGCTGTGGAAGGGACGCAAGACGGCCTTCGGCGCCATCGCCCAGATCGCCCCCGACTACTACCTTCACGACACCGTGGTACCCCGATCCAAACTCGCCGACGTGCTCGACCAGATCTACTCCATCGCCGACCGGCACGGGCTGCTGGTCATGAACGTCTTCCACGCCGGCGATGGGAACCTCCACCCGCTCATCATCTTCGATGCCCGTGAACCCGGCATGCTCGAAAAGGTCCACGCCGCCGGCGCCGAGATCATCACGGCGTCGCTCGACGCGGGCGGCGTGCTCTCGGGCGAACACGGCATCGGCGTCGAGAAGCAGGCCTACATGGACCGCCTCTACACCGACGACGACCTCGATCACCAGAATCGGCTCCGTCGGGCGTTCGATCCGGCGTGCCGGGCCAACCCGGGCAAGGTGCTGCCGACGGGCCACAGCTGCGCCGACATCCAGGCGCTGCGTTCGGTACCAACGGGGGTCTGGGGGTGAACCGACCGGCGCTGAGCATCGACGATCGTGTCCTCTCCGGGTTCGCCGACGAGATCGGCCCCGAAGGACCGGTCGCGGTCGAGGGAGGTCGCACTCGTTGGCACCGCGGCGGCGCACCGCTCGACGGCACCCGGTTGGTTCGGGCCCCGCAGGGCATCGTCGAGTACGTCCCCGAAGAGATGATCGTGAAGGTCCGGGCCGGAACGACCGTTGCCGAACTGTCGGCGGCGCTGGCCGAGCGCAATCAACGCACC
Organism: uncultured Acidimicrobiales bacterium; assembly: GCA_963700755.1. Lineage (GTDB taxonomy): Bacteria > Actinomycetota > Acidimicrobiia > Acidimicrobiales > SZUA-35 > JBBQUN01. Next base: position 787,617 of record CAVOYW010000005.1, on the reverse strand, counting down.
GGACTGCCCGATCGAGGACCCGATGCCACGGTCGGTGGTGCGGTTGCCGTCGGCGAGAACCACCCCTCGGTACTCGGACGGGGCTCCCTTCGTTCAGCGGTGCTGCAGGTGCGCTACGTGTCGGCCGAGGGCCGGCTCGTGACCGGCGGGGGGCCGACGGTGAAGAACGTGACCGGCTTCGACCTTCCCCGCCTCATGGTCGGATCGCTCGGGACCCTGGGCCTGCTGGCCGAGGTGATCATCCGGACCAATCCGATCCCCCCGGTGACCCGTTGGTTCTGCGCCGATGACGCCGATCCGTTCCTCGCCCGCGACGCGGTCCTCGCCCCGTCGTCGGTGCTCTGGGACGGCCATCGCACCTGGGTCGAACTCGAGGGCCATGGGCCCGACGTCGCTGTCCAGGCCTCGGCGCTCGAATTGGTCGGCTCCTTCGCCGAAACCGATGGACCTCCCCCACTGCCCGGCCATCGCTGGTCACTCTCACCGGCCCAGCTGCGCGCCCTTCCCGCCGACCTCACACCCTTCGTTGCCGTCATCGGCGTCGGACTCGTTTTCGCCTCACGGCCCCAACCGCTCCGCCGGGTCGACCCCGTGGTGGCCGGTCTGAACCGGGCGATGAAGGACAACTTCGACCCGACCCACCGGCTCAATCCCGGCCGCGACCCGGCCCGGAACTGACCACCCAGGACCCATGGATCTCCATCTCGACCCCGACGACCTCAACACCTGCGTCCAATGCGGCCTGTGTCTTCCGGCGTGCCCGACGTTCCGGGTCACGGGTGACGAGACCATGTCGCCCCGAGGCCGTATCGCGCTCATGCGCCAGGTCCAGGACCACGACGCCCCGCTCACCGACGAGGTCCTGAGGTCCTTCGAGTCCTGTGTCCAGTGCCGGGGCTGCGAGCCGGCCTGCCCTTCGGGCGTGCCCTACGGCCATTTGATGGAGCAGACACGCGAGACCCTGGCCCGGGCCGGCGACATGACCCCGACCTGGCAACGGCTGCTGCTGAAACCCCTCGAATTCCCGACCGTTCTGGGCATCGGCTCGAAGGTGCTCGGTGCCGCGCAGCGGGTCGGGATCGTGCCCGACCGACTGGTTCCCACCCGGCTTCCCCTGCGATCGGCACCGCTCGAGAGCTCGGGCTCCGACGTGTTGCTGTTCACGGGCTGTGTCATGGACGCCTGGCAACGCGAAGTCCACCGAGCCGGCCAACGGGTGCTCGAGGCAGCCGGGTTCGGCGTGACCCCGACCCTCGACTGGGCGCCGTGCTGCGGGGCCCTCCAGGCCCACGCGGGATTGACCGACGTGACCCGGTCCCTCGCCGAGAAGATGATGACCAATCTCGCCGGCAGCCAACCGATCATCGTCGACTCCGCCGGGTGCGGGGCTGCCATGAAGGACTACGGCCATCTGCTCGGAACCGACGAGGCGCAGCGCTTCTCGGAGCGGGTGTTCGACATCTCCGAGTTCGTCGCCCTCCACCTCGACGAGCTCCCGAGCGTCGAGCGGCTCGACCTCCGGGTCGCGATCCAGGACCCCTGTCATCTGCGCCATGTGCAGAAGGTCCATGGCGCCACCCGCTCCGTGCTCCGGCCGTTCGTCCGGGAACTGGTCGAACTCGATGACGACGGACTGTGTTGCGGGGCCGGCGGTGCCTATTCGCTGCTCGAACCGGAGCTGGCGGGCCAGATCCGGGACCGAAAGGTGGCGTCGATCGACCGGGCCGCCCCCGACGCGGTCGCCAGCGCCAACCCCGGCTGCGCCATGCATCTCGGCGCCGTGGGGGTTCCCACCGTCCATCCGATGCAGTTGATCGATCGGGCCCTCGACGCCGCCGAGGCGCCAAGGTCGGGCCCATGAACCCGTTGCGTCCCCCGCTCGGAACCGTCGGTCTGCTCCATCCGGGAGCGATGGGGTCCACGATCGGGGCCGCCCTGGTCGCCACCGGCCACCGGGTGCTGTGGGCCGGTGCCGGGCGGTCGGCCGCCACGAGGGCCCGGGCCGATGCGGCCGGCTTGGATCAGGTCGCAAACCTCGAGTCGCTGGTCGATGGGTCCGACACGATCCTGTCGATCTGCCCTCCCGATGCCGCGGTCGACGTTGCCCGTTCGGTGACCCGGGCGCGGTTCGGCGGACGCTACGTCGACGCCAACGCCATCGCCCCCTCGACGGTGGCAATCATCGCCGGCATCGTGGCAACCACCGGTGCGACCCTGGTCGATGGCGGGTTGATCGGCCCGCCGGCGCACCGGGCCGGAACCACTCGCCTGGCGTTGTCGGGTCGGGCCGCACCGTTGGTGGCCGACGGCTTCAGGGGCTCCAACGTCGAGGTGATCCTGGTCGGCGACGAGCCGGGCGCCGCCTCGGCTCTGAAGCTCTGTTACGCCGCATGGACCAAGGGCTCGGCGGCGCTCCTGCTCACCATCCGTGCTGCGGCGGCTGAAGCGGGAGTCGAGGCCGCCTTGCTCGACGAGTGGGCTCGATCCCAGCCTGGGCTGGCCGACCGGAGCGGGGCAACGGCTTCCGGATCGGCGCCGAAGGCGTGGCGCTGGGTGGGCGAGATGCACGAGATCGCCACGTTCCTCGAGACGAGTGGTCTTCCCGGGGGCTGGTTCGATGCAGCCGGAGAGATCTACCGTCGACTCGAGTCGAGCAAGGACCGAACCGAACCACCGGTCTCGATCGGCGACGTGATCGACCAGCTCAACCGAGCACGATCTTCGTCGCCCGACGCTTCCGGTACCAGCGCACCACCTCGACCAGAGCCGTGACGCTGAGCGCCATCCCGAACGCATAGAGGAAGGCCCGGGTGTGGTCGTCCTTGAAGCGATCACCGAAGTAGAAGCCGAGGCCGCCGGCGTAGCCGGCCCACAGGAAACCGGCGACGATGTCGAAGACGAGGAACTTCTGATACGGCTGGTGCGTGATGCCCGACGACACCGTGATCGCGGTGCGTCCGCCGGGCACGAACCGAGCCGTCACGAGCAGCATCCCGCCCCGCTCCTCGAGCTGACTCTTGGCCCACTCGAGCCGGATCTTCCAGGATTCCTTGGCGAAGAGCCCCTGTTGGAGTCGACCTCCGGCACTGCGCCCGATCCAGTAGGCCAGCGAGTCGCCGGCGATCGCTCCGCCCGCCCCGAGGAGAATCACGATCCAGAGGTGGAGATCGTTCTGCCCGGCAGCGATCCCCCCCAGGATGACCGTGGTCTCGCTGGGCACGACCGGGATCACCGAGTCGAGCAGGGCGATGACGAAGATGACGAGGTAGAACCAGGGATTGGACGAAGCCGTTTCCAGCCAGTCCAACAGGGTCGAGATCATCGGGACAGGGTAACGACGAACTCGATCATCGGATGAACGGGCGGCGAAACCGGCTCACGGTCTCGATGTGCGAGGTGTGGCCGAACAGGTCGAAGACTCGAACCTCGTCGAGGACGAAGCCGGCGTCGACCAGCAGTCGGGCATCGCGGGCCATCGCCGCCGGATCGCAGCTGACGAGCACGAGGTACCCGGCACCGGTCGCCGTCAGAACGTCGACCCCCATCCGACCCAGTCCCTGTCGGGCGGGATCGGCGATCACGACGGTCATGGGTTCGGGGGGCCAGTCCTCGACGCGACCCTCGACCACACGCGCCTCGATCCCGTACTGCGCGAGGTTGTGGCGAGCATCGCCGGCTGACGACGGGTTCGACTCGATCACGACGACAGGCCGATCGCCGGCGACGAGCACGGCGAAGAGTCCTCCGCCGCCGTAGGCATCGAGCAAGGGACCGTCCGGGGCGTCGGCGAGGAACTCGGCCGCCGCCGCGGCCAGGGCCTCGGCCCCGTCGGGACGGGCCTGGAAGAACGAGTCGGCCGAGATCCGTAGGCGACGGCCGGCGACGATCTCCTCGATCGATGCCGCGGCCTCGCCGGCCAGGTCGTCACGACCGATCAGCGACACCCCGTCGGGGACCTCCACCCCGGCGGCGGTGGGATCGACGATGACGAGACGGTCCCCGGTGCGGGCTCCGACCTTGATCACGACCTCGGTGGCGTCCGGGAACCGTCCGGTGGTCAGGATCTCGTCGACGAGGGGGTGCGCCGTTCGGCAATGCTCGGGCACCACGACCCGATGCGACGCCGCCGCCCGGAAACCGGCGCGGCCGTCGACGACCGCAGCCCGAACGGTGGTCCGGTAGTTGTCGGGATCGAACGCAGGGCCCGAGGTGACCGTGACGTCGACGAGTCGGCCCAACCGGCGCAACGAGTCGACCACGATCGAGTGGCGGAGAGACGTCTGGACCATCGGCGTGGCGTGTTGCCAGTCGCAGCCGCCACAACCCTCCTCGACGTATCGACACGGGGGTGGCCGCCGACCCTCGGCCGGACGATCGATCGACTCGGCCACGGCACGAAGGAAACGCTTCTTGGCCTGCGTGACCCGCACGGTCAACTCGTCGCCCGGAAGGGATGCCGGAACGAACACGACCCGACCGTCGGGGCCATTACCGACCCCATCGCCGCCGGCGGCGATGCGATCGATCGTCAGGGTGAAGCGATCGCCGCGGGCGATGGTCATGCCGAGCCGGCCCGGCGGCCACTCACGGGTGGCATCGGCGCGCGAAACCGGCCACGATGGGGCGCCCGTGTTCCGAAGGAAGCCATGATCCCTCCGTTGTACATCACCCCATCGGTCCTCCCCGCCGACTTCTCGCGGCTCGGTGAGGAATGCGCCGCACTCGCAGAGGCCGGTGTCGACCGGATCCAATGGGACGTCATGGACGGTCGCTTCGTCCCCAACCTGACCTTCGGCGCCGACGTGATCAAGGCCTGCCGCGGGTCGGTGTCGGTGCCGTTCGAGGCCCACCTCATGATCGAGGATCCCGATGTCCTGCATCCCCGACCTTCGTCGACGCCGGTTGCGACATCATCATCGTCCACGCCGAGGCGTGCCGGCACCTGCACCGAACGCTGTCGAACATCGCCTCGCTCGGCGCCAAACCGGCCGTGGCGCTCAACCCGCACACCCCGATCGACATGGTGGCCCACGTCCTCGATCTGCTCGACATGGTGCTCGTCATGACGGTGAATCCCGGTTTCGGTGGACAGACCTATCTGGCCGACGATGGAGCCGAAGGTGGCGGCGATGCGGGAGCTGCTCGACACGGCCGACCACTGGATCGACCTCGAGGTCGACGGTGGCATCAGTGCCGAGACCATCTCCGGAGCTGCAGCCGCCGGGGCCAACGCCCTGATCTCGGGGTCGGCCATGTTCAAACACCCCGGCGGACTCGGGGCGCGGCCGTTACCGAGCTGCGGGAACTCGCGAACCGCGGCCTGGGAAACCCGGGACTGACGCCGTTCTCAGCGCGTACTCGGCGAGCTCGCCGGTGCGGGTGATCACGCGATCGAGCAGGCCGTATTCGCGGGCCTCTTCGGCCGTGAACCACTTGTCGCGGTCGGAATCGGCGTCGATCTGTTCGACGGTCTGGCCCGAATGCTCGCGCGATCAATTCGGCCATCTGACGCTTGATCCGGATCAGGTTCTCGGCCTGAATGGCGATGTCGGACTGCCTGGCCCTGCACCCCGGCGCTCGGCTGGTGCATCAGGATCCGGGCGTGTGGGCAGCGCATAGCGCTTGCCCGCCGCGCCGGCGGTGAGGAGGAACTGACCCATCGAGGCGCCGAGACCGAGGCACACCGTGGCGATCTCGGGCTTGACGAACTGCATGGTGTCGTAGATGGCCATACCGGCGGTGACCGAGCCGCCCGGGCGAGTTGATGTAGAGCCAGATGTCCTTGTCGGGATCCTGTCCGGCGAGGTAGAGCATCTGCGCCGCGATCGAGTTGGCGATGGTGTCGTCGACCTGCTGGCCGAGGAACACGATGCGCTCCTTCAGCAGTTCTTGGTAGATGTCGAACCCGAATCCGCCGCCGGGGGAGGCGGCAACGGGCGTGCCAGGAATGATGAGCGGAGCAGACTGTGTCATGGGGGCCAAGACTATCCGCCTCACCCCCTGGTCGGTCAGACCGGGCCGTCCGGCGTCGCTTGCCGTCGCAATCGTGGCGTCCCGGCGCCGACCTCAATCGTCGGCGTTGCCACGGTTCTTCGACCCGCCGTTCCCGGAACCGCGGTCGCCCGATTCCCGCTCGTCCGCCCCTCGGCGACCACTGCCCCGGTCCTCGTGATCGCTTCCGGACTCGTCGTCGTCGACGTCGCTCGTCGTCATCGACATCCACGTGGTCGACATCCTCGTCGTCATCGACATCCTCGTCGTCGACGTCCACGTCGTCACGCTTGCCACAGTCGGTCTGGGCCGCGTCTCGCATGACACGTCCCTTGCCCGTCCCGTCGAGTCGCTCATCGTGGGCGACGCCCGAGACGTACTCGCCGTGATTCTCGGCGTCGTCGCAGGCGACGGTTCCATAGGGCTCACCGTCCTCGCCCACGGGTCCCTCGACCACCGCAGCTTCGGTTTCGTCGAGCGGTGCTTCTTCGATGACCTCCTGGGTCACCTCTTCGGTTTCATCCCCGCTCACCTCCTCGGTGGTCTCGATCTGATCGTCGGCGGTCGACTCGTCGGTGCTGTCGGTGCCGGTCTCGACGACAGCAGAGCCCTCGACGGTGTCGGCGCTGCCCGGCAACGGCAGTGTCCCCGTCACGGCTGCGGCGGTCGTTGCCGTGGTCAGTGCACCGACCGCCAGGAGCCCGAGCACCTTGTCCGCCAACACGAATTTCAGGATCAAGACTCGACCTCGCTGTTGTCCCACCGCGACGGGCGTCGCTGCCGCATGATCGACCCGCCGGGCCCGAAACTTGAGCCCCTCCACCCAAGTCGTCCACCTATCGGCATGACCGATCGCAGGCTCACGGTCGTCGGCGTCGGCGGTAGGGTACGACGGCCGGTGTGAGCGTCAGCGAACAGCGGTGCACATGAGGAGGCCGGTGGCCGACGAACAGCGCGGACGTGGCGGAATTGGCAGACGCACCAGGTTTAGGTCCTGGCGCCGAAAGGCGTGGGGGTTCGAGTCCCCCCGTCCGCACCTGCCGGCTCAGACGCCCTTGTAGTTGAGCACGGTCGTGAGCCGGGTGACCGCACGAACCAGGTCGGACTGTGCCGCCATCACCTCGTCCAGAAGCTTGTAGGCGTCGGGGTGTTCGTCGAGAAGGGCCTCGGCGTCACGATTCCACGCAATACCGTTCATCGCCGTCTCGAGCGACTCGGCGGTGAGCTGTCGGCGCGCCGCCGACCGGGACATCGCACGCCCGGCCCCATGCGATGCCGACCAATAGGACGCGTCGGCGCCGAGACCCTCGACGATGTAGGACCCGGAGGCCATGGAGCCGGGAACGATCCCGAGCACACCCGGTCCGGCGTTGATGGCGCCCTTCCGGGTCACCCAGAGATCGGTTCCGTGATGGTGTTCACGAACGGTGTAGTTGTGATGACAGTTGATCTCGTCACCGTCGCGTACCTCGCTGTCCGATCTGCTCGACCACGACGGCGACGGCGGCGCGGCATCATCGACGAACGAGACGCAGCGGCGTAGGCCTGGGCCCAGTGCATGGCGTCGATGTAGCGAGCGAATTCGGTCGTCCCCTCGGCCAGGTAGGCCAGGTCGGGGTCGTCGAGCGTGATGAAGTACTGCTGCATCAGGCCCTTGGCCCTGGCGATGTGGGTGTCGGCGATGGACTTGCCGACACCACGGGATCCCGAGTGCAGCACGATCCAGGCAACGCCGGCTTCGTCGGCGGCCACCTCGACGAAATGGTTTCCCCCACCGAGCGTGCCGAACTGATCGTGGCAACGGTCCGAGGAATAGCCCGGCGCATGCTCGTCGACGTCGACGAGCAGGGCGATCTCGGACCGGGTGAGCGGGGCGGCGACCCGTTCGGTGTCGCGGAACGAACCCGAACCGGGGTGCGTCCTGGTGGGCTGGCCGGCCGGAATCACCGCACCGAGCCGATCGTGCAATCGGTCGAGGTCGAGATCGTCGACGGCGACGGACAGCTTCTGGGCGACCATGCCACAGCCGATGTCGACCCCGACGGCCGAGGGGACGATGGCCCCACGGGTTGCCAGCACGGTCCCGACGGGGACCCCGTAGCCCAGATGGGCGTCGGCCATCAGTGCGACCGGGTTCTCGACGAACGGCAACGACACCGAGTTCGCGGCCTGTGCCAGGGTGGCTGCGTCGAGGTCGTCGGCCCACGACAGGACACCGGGAATCGGCTCGTGGGGCCCGCTCGAGTGAGACGTCATGACCACCGACCGTAGCCCCGACTCCCGCTGCACTTCGGCCATTCGGCCCCGATCAGTCGAGGTGATCGAGGGCCAATCGCAGGCTGACCATGGCCCGGCCCCGGTGACTCAGGTCGTGCTTTTCCTCGCTCGTCATCTCGGCGAAGGTGCGGCCCTCACCCTCGTCGGGTTCGAAAACGGGGTCGTAGCCGAAGCCGTTCTCGCCTCGGGGAGCCTCGGTGATCGAGCCGGGGACCGAGCCCTCACCGGTCACGCCCGTTCCATCGGGCCGGATGAGGGCGACGACGGAACGGAACTCGGCCCGTCGGGTCTCGGCCCCGTCGAGTTCGCGCAGGAGTCTGGCGACGTTCTCGGCGTAGGTCGCTCGTTCACCGGCATAGCGGGCGCTGCGGACACCGGGCCGGCCGTCGAGCGCGTCGACGAACAGCCCGGTGTCGTCGGCCAGCGCCGCCTCGCCGGTGAAGGCAGCGATCTCGAGCGCCTTCTTGATGGCGTTCCCGTCGAGGGTGTCGGCGTCCTCGACGGTCTCGGGCGCGTCATCGGGCCGGGGAACGATCTCGTAGCGGTCGCCGAGCAACTCGACCAGATCACGCACCTTGTCGGGGTTGGCCGAGGCGATCACCAACCGAGGCTTGACCGGCGGCGTCACGGGCGGGCGGGGCGGGCGGGCGGAGGCGTGGCCACGACCGCCCGCTGCAGATCGATCAGCTCGGCGATTCCCGCGGTCGCGAGATCGAGGAGCGTGTCGAGCTGCCCGCGGCCGAACGCAGCGACTTCGGCCGTTCCCTGGACCTCGATGAACCCACCAGCCCCGTTCATGACGACGTTCATGTCGACCTCGGCACCCGCATCTTCGACATAGGGAAGGTCGAGCCGGCATTCGCCGTCGACGACGCCGACGCTGACCGCGGCGCAGTGATCGGTCAGCGGATGGGTCGCCAGGCCGAGGCGGGTGATGGCGTCGTGCAGGGCGATGAAGCCGCCGGTGATCGCAGCCGTACGCGTTCCCCCATCGGCCTGCAACACATCGCAGTCGACGGTGATCGACCGCTCCCCGAGGAGCTTCATGTCGCACACCGCCCGCAGGCTCCGGCCGATGAGACGCTGGATTTCCTGGTCGCGTCCCGACACGCGTCGCCGGATCCGTTCCGGGCTCGAACCGGGCAGCATGTTGTATTCGGCGGTGACCCAGCCCTGGCCCGAGCCTCGCATCCACCGTGGGACGTCGTCGTCGACCGACGCCGTGCACAGCACATGGGTTCGCCCGAACCTCACCAGGACCGACCCCTCGGCCATGTCGGTGAAGTCGCGTTGGAAACTGACCGGCCGGAGCTGGTCGGCGACGCGACCGTCGGGACGATGACCATCGCCGACCGCAGGGCGCAGGGTGCTGGTGGAGCTGGTGGGTGAGTCGGTCACGTGGGGTCCCATCGTTCGGCGTCTACGAGTTCTGGCCCGAGCAGTCTGCTCCCGATTGCGGTGAACGTGGCCACATCGCCCGACGAGATGAACGTGTGGGTTCCGATCCGTGTCGGGTCGGGGTGGGCCAGAACCGAGGACTGCATGAGGTCGGCCAACGCAAAGGCCGTCTCGTCGGCCGACGAGACCAGTACGACGTCGGGCCCCATGACCTCGCCGATCACACGGGCCAGGTATGGGTAGTGGGTGCACCCGAGCAACAGCGCATCGACCCCGGCGGCCACGACGGGCGCGAGCAGCCGCTCGGCCAGGATCTCGACCTGGGGTCCGCTGGTGATGCCGCGCTCGACGAACTCGACGAATCCCGGGCAGGCACAGGTGACCAGCTCGACCAGGGGGTCGACCTTGCCGACGACGTCGTCGTAGGCCCCCGAATCGATCGTGCCCACGGTGCCGATCACGCCGACCCGGTGCCGCTCGGTCGCCTGGAGCAGGGCTCGGACGCCGGGCTCGATGACCCCGACCACCGGAACCGGAAGCGTGTCCCGCAGGGACGTGAGCGCGGCCGCCGTCGCCGTGTTGCAGGCGACCACCAACAACTTGATGTCGTACGCATCGACGAGATGCCGGCCGATCTCGAGCGCGAACCGGCGGACGTCGTCGTGAGGCTTGGAGCCGTACGGGTAGCGGCCGGTATCGCCCAGGTAGACGAGGTCTTCGGCTCGGAGGAGGTCGATGGTGGCCCGGGCGACGGTCAAGCCGCCGAATCCCGAATCGAACATCCCGATGGGTCGTGTGTCCACGAGGCGCCACGGTACCGGTGCCTGCGGCCTCGCTGGGTCATGCCCGGCGAGGTGGGGGCGAGGCCGGCCACCGGCGCCGAGAGCGTGTGGACCTTGATGGGCAATACGTCCCTCGGCCCTGGTCCGTGACCGATGCCTCACCTACAGTGGGCGCTTGCAACGTTCGGCCGTCGGGACAGGCGGCAACGACGCACATTGACCGGCGGCCGAACGAAGGACTCGGGCCCCCACCACTCGTCGCCTCACGGTGGTGGGGACCCAACAACATCGGGGTGATGACCGATACCACGGGCAACGGCCGGACCACAGGGTCCGGCCGTTCTCGCGCGGTCGATGACTCAGTCGATGACTCAGAAGTAGATGACGCTGTCGAGCGTGTCGACGACGTCGTCGAGCGGCGCCGAGTAGGCCCCGGTCGAGAGGTATTTCCAGGCTCCGTCGCACACGATGAACACGATGGTGGCGTCCTCGTCGAGCCGCTCGGCCACCTTGACCGCGCCGGCCAACGCGGCGCCCGAGGACAGCCCGGCGAAGATGCCGCATTCGTCGACGAGTCGACGGGTGTATTCGACCGAGTCGGCCGGTCGCACGATTCGCTTTCCGTCGAGGAGGTCGATCCCGCCCCATTTTTCGAAGACGGGCGGGACATAGCCGTCGTCGAGGCTCCGCAGCCCTTCGACCCGCTCCCCGCTGGGCGGCTCGACGGCGTAGAGCTTGACGTCGGGCTTGTGTTCCTTGAGGTAGGTGCCGACCCCCATGAGCGTTCCCGACGTGCCGAGACCGGCCACGAAGTGCGTGATCTCGGGAACGTCGGCCAGGATCTCGGGGCCGGTGGTGTCGTAGTGGGCAGTCGGATTGGCCTCGTTGCCGTACTGGTAGAGGAAGACCCATTCGGGGTGTTCCTCGGACAGCGACTGGGCCAGGCGGACGGCCCCGTTGGAACCCTCGTCGCCCGGTGATGGGATGATCTCGACCCCGTAGGCCTCGAGGACCTGCCGCCGTTCCGGGGTGACGTTCTCGGGAAGGACGATCTTGAGCTGATAGCCCTTGATCCGACTGATCATGGCGAGGGCGATCCCGGTGTTGCCGGAGGAGGGCTCGATGATCACCTTGCCGGGAACGAGGTCACCCGCTGCTTCGGCGGCTCGGACCATCGCCAGGGCGATGCGATCCTTGACCGAGCCGGCCGGGTTCTGGCTCTCGAGCTTGGCCAGGATGCGAACCCGAGGGTTCGGGCTCAGCTGGGAGACGTCGACGATCGGCGTGTTGCCGATCAGGTCGAGTACCGAGGCGTAGACGGTCATGGTGCGATCAGCCTCCTGCGACGGCCGGGAGGATTGCGACTTCGTCGCCTTCCTTCACCGCCGTGTCGAGCTTGTCGAGGAACCGGATGTCTTCGTCGTTGACGTAGACGTTGACGAACTTGCGCATCTTGCCGCTCTCGTCGAGCAGGTTGGACTGCAGTCCCGGGTAATCGGCGACGAGGGCCGAGACGACCGCACCGACGGTGTCACCCGACACCGTGACCTCGGACTGGCCGTTGGCCTGGGGACGGAGCACGGTGGGAAGGCGCACGGAGATGGTCGACACGTTGGGGTACCTCGGGGTGGAAGACACGATTCGGGGTGGGCGGGCAGACTCTTCGGACGTACCCGATCGGATTGCCGATAAACCCGACTGGAGTTATCAGCATTCTAGTTTGCCAACACCACGGTCTCTTCGGCTATTCCGATCGGAGACTTTTCCCAGACCCGGAAACTGCGCAGCTCGGGGAGGCCCCAACCGAGGCTCAGGATCGCCCAGTGCCAGTCGGACGGGATCATCGGGCTGGCCATCTCGGCCCGATCCGTGGGTGAGGGATACGCCACGGTGTGGGTATGGGAATGCACCACGCCGACCACCTGGAGCCCCGTCTTCTCGGCCGACCGGTCGGCCTTGTCGAACGCCAGCGGGTCGAGGGTGAACACCCGGCTCGAGTCGGCGGCGTTGGGGATCGCGACGAACGAATGGATCGGATCGGCGACCGAGCGGCCCAGGAGCACGCCACAGGCTTCGAGCGGGTAGACCCGCCAGGCCTCGGCCACGATCTCGAGCCAGATGCGGTGCGTGATCACGATCGGCCGGTCGGCCAGGGGGGTCGGTCCGTCGGGGAAGGGACCGGAAACAGGGTTCATGGGCGCGACCTCGCGTTCATGACCGCACCGTACCGTCGGCCTCGGCGCCCCACCCCGTCGGCTCCGTCGCCCCCTAGCCTGGACGCATGGCCGTGAAGATGGTGGCGACGGCCAAGTCCGCTCGCCGGAGCTACGAGATCCTCGAGACGTTCGAGTGCGGGATCGCCCTGCGTGGGTCCGAGGTCAAGTCGCTGCGCGAGTCCAAGGTGCAGATGAACGATGCCTACGCCCGGGTCGAGGGCAACGAGCTCTGGCTGGTCGGGCTCAACATCGCCCAGTATTCGCGGGCCAGCACGCACGTGAACACCGAGGCCACGCGGCAAGCGCAAGCTGCTCCTCCATCGTCACGAACTCGATCGCATCATCACCAAGGTCAACGTCGATCGGCTGCAGCTGGTCCCCATGGCCCTGTATTTCAAGGATTCCCACGTCAAGCTCGAGCTCGGGATCGGTCGAGGTCTCAAGACCATCGACAAGCGGCAGGCGATCGCCAAACGCGACTCCGATCGCGAAGCCCGCCGCGAGTTGGCGGCACGAACCCGCCACCAGTAGCGCTCGTCTCGTCAGCCGCTACTCGGTCAGGCGGATCGGGTCGCCCGTCAGACTGACCCCCCACGTCGTGGTCTCGTTCGCATTCGAGGTGTTGTCCTCGTACTCCACCTGCCACCAGCAGTTCTTCGGCTGCGCCGCCGGTGTGGCGCAGGTGTAGCCCGTGAGCGGGATCTCGATCATCACGGTCCGATCCTGGAAGTCCCACGTCGGCGGGTTCTCCTTCAGGCACGACACCAGAACCGCTCCTGCCATGCAGGTGTCGGAGTGGGGGTTGTTCTCCTTGAAGACCTCGGTGCGCGACCCACACTTGTAGCCATAGACATCGCAATCGATGAAGTACCACGAGAACGGCGCATAGTTCCCGTGCGGATCGATGATCCGGACGCTGTCGATGCCGTCGGCCGGATCGAACAACTCCACCCGCATGGTCTTCCCGGCGTGGACGTCGTCGATCTCGGCCAGGTACAGACGCGCCAGTCCGATGACGCCGCTGGGGAACATGTTGGCGTGGGTGTAGGCCGTCAGGTAGTCCCTGGCGAAGATGTTGGGGCAGGCCGCCGAGCCGCCGGGCCCGATTCTCGAACAGGTCCACGGCCCGCTCGTCGAAGCCGGAACGATCCGGAGCGAGTAGAGGCTGCGGACGTTGGCCGCCGTCCCGGCATTGTCGGCCTGCATCACGTATCGGCCGGCCGCGGTGAGGTCGCTCAGTTTCACCCAGGGAGCCGGATCCGAGGCGATCGACCAGCCGCTGCCGTTGGCCGGGCAGATGGCCGTCGACGGTCGGTTCACCGTCATGTCGACGAGGGGAACGGTCTGCACGTTGTCGGCATCGTTCAGGAGCGTGTCGTCCGCGTCGAAGAGTTTGAACCGCATCGGGGCGTTCGCCTGCTGCCCGCCGAACTCGGCGCAGGTGAGCCGGGCCTGAAGCTCGTAGTTGCCGTCGACGGGGACATCGACGATGAAGGTGTGGCCCTCGGGCTTGTGGTTGGGGTTGTTCGTCGGGTTGTAGGGGCAACCGCCACCGGCACCGATGAAGTCACCGGTCTGACGGCTCTCGCAGTCGTTCATGGCCCGGAGCCAGAAGTTCGACGCGACGCCCGAACCGGCCTCGGTGCCCATGCCGATGGCCGAGGTCGGGTTCCCCATGGGCACGCCCAGGGTGTACTCGGCCGAGGCGAATCGCTGGATCGTGAGATCGTCGGGCGATACCACCGAACCGAAGTAGGTGTCGCCGGAGACCATGATGTCCACCCGGATCGCCTGGCTCCCGAGCTTGGTCACGACGACCTGGGGAAACGACGTCGTCGTGCAGGGCATCGTCGGACATCCGGGTTGATCGACGAATCCGTTCGCTGCGGCGGTGTCCAGGGCCGCCGTGGTCGCCTTGGTCTCGTTGGGCATGAACACGACCCCGGCCAGCGACGCCGCATCGGCCGCCCGCTGGGCCTCGGAGGATCGGACGTACCAGCCGCCGACGTCGACGGCGAGGGCGGCGAACACCATCATCGGAATCAGCAGCAGGGCCGTCATGGCCAGGACATAGCCGTCCTGCTCGGTTCCGTCGATGTCCGCCATGTCGGGGTATCGACCTACGGTGACCGGTTCTTGAGCCCGAGGCCCCGATGGCGATTCAAACCATGGCAACCGACGGCGGTATCGCGGCGGGAATCGACGGCCCGATCAGGGTCGAGTGTTCGACCGCTGCCGCGTCATCGAGGACCGCTCGAGAAAGGTCCCGACCCGGCTCCCGACGACATCAATCGGACTCTGCCAGTGCAGCCGGTTCGGCCGAGGTGATCGTGTTCCGGCCGGCCCGCTTCGACTGATACAACGCGGCATCGGCGAGCGGGAGGAGATCGGACGGGGGCACGTCGAAGCCGGCGGCGACCCCGATGGAGCAGCCGACCTCGAGGATCTCGCCGTGCCAGTTGACCGACTGCGAGACCGTGTGGTGGATCCGGTCCGCCAGCACCGCAGCGCCGGCCGACGTCGTCAGGACGACGAACTCGTCGCCGCCGAGTCTGGCGACCACATCTCGTCGCCGGCACACCCCGGTCAGCCGATCGGCAACGATCTCGAGCACGTGGTCGCCGACGGCATGCCCGTGACGGTCGTTCACACCCTTGAACCCGTCGAGATCGACGAAGAGGAGCGCCACGTCGACTCGGTCGACCGAGGTGTCGTGGTCGAGGGAATCGAGCAACGACAGCAGGGCCCGCCGGTTGGCCAGACCGGTGAGTTCGTCGCGGTTGGCGCGGTCGGCCAGTTGATCGCTGAGCCGCTCGTTGTTGGCGATCAGCACCACGACCCGTGCCGCCAACAGTACGAGCATCACGACCCCGAACAGCGGCGGCGTATCGGTCCAGGCTTCCTCGTCGAGATAGGAGATACCGAACCCGACCACCGGGGCCACGGTGACCATCTGCTGCGACCGCGCCGACGGGCGGGTCGGACGGAGGTTGGCGCCGATGGCCGGCTCGAGTGTTGCCAGGCCCAGGAGCGGGAGACCGACCATCCAGAGGAAGTCGTACCAGGTACCGAACTGGAGCGTGCCCTCGTAGGCCAGCCGCAGATGAATGGCCCCGGCAACGGCGGTCACACCGGCGCCCAAGCCGAAGGCGGCGAACGGCAACCGGGCCGAGCCCCGAACACGGGGAAGGATCAGCAACGTGGCGGTGGCCGACATGGCAACGATGATCGGGAACACCGAGACGATGACCACCGGGCCCGACTCCGCGGCAAGACGGAACAGCGGTGCGTAGAACCAGTGCCACACCGAGGCGACGATCCCGGCGGTGAGCCACGCCCCATCGAAGAACAATCGGAGCAGGTCCATCGAGTTCAGGCCGTGCCGTCCGAACAGGAACACCACGAACACCAGCGACAGTCCCAGAAATGGCGTGATGACCAGCGCCAAGGTCGGACGCCCGTTCGAGCTCGCAGGATCGAGGGCGAACAGCAGCAGCAGCCCGGCCAGTGACAACGCCAGGATCAGCCAGCCCAGGCGATCGAGACCACGGACACGACGGATGGCCCGGCCCAACCCGACCAGGATCAGGAGCCCAGCCAGGACGAAGGTGAGGTTCGACACCGCATCGGTGTCCGGCTGCGACAGTGGGAGCAGGTAGCCAACCCCGGTCGCCACCACCAACAACGCCCACGCCACCGACAACACCAGAGGGAGGGTCGGACGCGATCGAACCCCGTCGGTCCGAGGTCGTCTGCGTCGTGCCGGATGTCGCACGCCACAGTGTCGACACCGGGGCCACGGGTATTCGGCGCTATGATGGGAGGTCCTTCGGGGTGGGCTTGCCTGCCGCCGAGGGTGTTACTTGACAGAGGAACCGACGACCGAGCTGCCCTCACCGGTGGTGTCGTGCGTCGGTGACTCGACCTCGGGGCTGACCGGTTTCGACGTCGAGACGAGAAGTCGTTCGTGCGACCCGAGTTGCTCAGACTCGTAAAACGGGGCATCAACAGAAGCGCCAACAAGGCTGACTTCGCTCTTGCCGCCTGATTTCAGGTAGTACAGAGGAACATCGCGAACCGTGAGGTCACGCGGGGCCTGATCGCTACAGCCCGGCAACAGAAGTAGTGGTGGACGGTGGGAGAGACCACTGACTGCAGGCAAAGACCGCTGACGCTCGAGAAAGTGCGAGAGGTGGGGTTTCGGCCCAACTGACCCGGCAGTCCGGTTGCCTTCACGGCCGGAATCTCGGGAACGGTCGTAGCGCGGTCGGTGACTCCTCGGCGGACGGGGGTTCGATTCCCCCCAGCTCCACGAAGATTCTGGCGCATATTCCCTGCTCAGGGGATATGCGCCTTCGTCGTACGGGGGTCGTAGGACGCGAGGAGGACGCTGCGCACGGCGTTCATCATTCGGCAATGCTGGCGCTGCGACCACTCTCCGTGATCCTGCGAGCAAAACGCCGGCTGAGCCGCACGACCAAGATCGAAGCCCGCGCGTCAGGTTCGTTGTCGCCGACCCGCATCCCGACGCTCTGATGTCGGAACGTTCACGTCAATCCAAGGACGATTATGCGGTGGGTCGATCGGGCCACGAGGCGACCGACTTCGCCGGTGATGCTGCGCGCGTTCAGTGGCTAGGAATGAGCGAAGTGTGTGACCCAGAGCCGACGCCGGGACCGAGTCCACCCTTGACATCCCGACGAGCTTCATTCGGGGGCCACGCAGTCCACTGGTGAACCGTCGATGGCCTTCGATCGCAGCTGGGCGCCAGGCCCCCCGGCGCTCGCAGCAACCGCTGACGAAATCCTCTGTCGGACCGCAGCTGACGCTGCGCTCGATAGTGGGGATGGAGGTTTGCCATGCGAACGCGGTTCGTTCCCTTCTCGGTGGCCCTTCTGGCGATGGTCGCCCTGTCGTGCGGAGGCTCAGGCGATTCCGAGTCCAGTCCTGACAGCAGTTTGATCGAAACTGCCACCACCGATGTGGCGAGCGTGGACTTCCGCGAGGGAGACGTGCCGGGCGTGCGGGTGTGGCAGCTCCCTGATGCTCCGGGCGGATACCAGCCCGATCAGTCGTGGTTGGCGGTCGGATCCGGCCCCGACGGAGGCATCTACATCTCCGGCAGCGATCACCGGCTGAACTCGATGCTCTACCGACTCGACCCGGAGACGGGCGATCTCACGTGGGTGGGGGACGCGATCACGGCGTCGACAGCGGCGGACAACTGGGAACCCGGCGAAACCGCGGAGAAGTTCCATACTCGGCCGACGGACCACGACGGCCGGATGTACGTGGCGACCCTCGACAAGTCGTCGATCGACGATGCCTTCCTGACGACACGCGGCTTCCATTGGTACGCGTACGACCTGACATCGGGCGAGTTCGTCGACCTCAGCGCAGACGAACCCGGCGGAGTCGGCGCTGAGCACCTTCAAGTCGTCACGATCTCCGCCGACACGGTCAACAATCGCATCTACGGCATGACGATTCCGGAGAACCAGTTGCTCTACTACGACGTCGCGCAGGGGCGAACGACCGTGGTCGGTACCCCCGACGAGTGGCAGGGCTACTTCTACAGCAATCGCTTCATGTGGACGGACTCCCGCGGCAACGTGTACATGACCGGCGGGACCGAACGGTCACAGTGGAACCAGGGCGAGGACCGTTCGGTGCTCGATTCCGTCTGGCGATACACCCCGGACACCGGATTCGAGGACACGGGATTCGCGCTGCAGACCCTGGCCGCGATCGAGGTTGGTCAGTGGAACTCCGCTCACGACACGTTGTACGTCAGCGACGACATGGGGCACATCTACCGGTTCACCGACGCCACCGCGACCTGGGAGTACCTGGGCCGGCCGGACTTCCCCGCCGGGGAAACCTCCTCGGGCTTCAACAAGGTCTGGGTATTCGAGCTGGATCCCGGCGAAGACACGATCTATCTCGGCCGCAGCGACAACTCCGGTCGACCCAACGAGATCTGGGAGTTCGACATCGACACCGGACGTTCATCGATACTGGCTGCTCTGCCCGACCTCGACACGCCGGCCGGGAGTGAGGCCTTCATCACCGGCTACGACTCGTGGGACAGCGACGGGAACTTCTACATCTCGTCGTTCAGCATGTACGACTCCGAGAACGCGTACCTGATCGGGCTAAATCCAGAGCAGATTCGTGCATCTAATCCGCCCTGAGTGATGTCGGCGCAGTGAGCGCCTGTCCTCTGACCAGCTAGGGATTTCGATCATGTCGCTCGGCGACGGACAGGGCATGCTCGGGCAACCAATATCCGTTGCCATATTTCTCACGATCTCTTGGAGTGCG
Organism: uncultured Acidimicrobiales bacterium; assembly: GCA_963700755.1. Taxonomy (GTDB): domain Bacteria; phylum Actinomycetota; class Acidimicrobiia; order Acidimicrobiales; family SZUA-35; genus JBBQUN01. The sequence continues at coordinate 768,629 of CAVOYW010000005.1, read as the reverse complement.
ACTGTCACACGCTGCGTCCACCGCGATCGGCGACCCCGACGTCGACGTGAAGATCAGGCACATCAGCCCGTGGGAGTTCAACCATGTCGTTGTAGCGCACTATCGGCGTCGACGGCTCTTCATCGCTGGGGACGCCGCACCGCCACCCGCCCGCGAACGGGCTCGGGTCCAACACGTCGATGCAGGACGCCTGGAACATCGCCTGGAAGCTGGCGCTGGTTGTCACCGGACGTGCCGGAGATGGCCTCCTCGACACCTACGACGCGGAACGTCAGCCGGTCGGGCGCCAGGTCGTGACCGGGCGAATCAGAGCGTCGGCGAGATGGCTGCATGGCTCGGACCGCACGGGTTGCGACCCGGCCAGAGGCGAGCAGAAGCCGAGGCGCACCTCGACGAGATCGTTGGCCCCTCGGGCGAAGAGACCCGCGCTGAACTGCTCAAAGGCCCCCGGTGTGGAATGCCGTACATCGGGGTACCGAACCGATCCTCGCCCCGATCCGACGATTCGTCCCCTCGATCGGCGGGTTCGACCTCTCGATCCTCTTCGTGATCGTCGGCATCAACGCGATCGGTGTCCCGGTTGCCACGAGGCTGTGAGTTGGCGGGCCCGGACGAGATCGACGAACTGATCGAAGCCGGTACCGGAGCATTCGTGGGATGCCCCGGTCACCGCCCGTAGGTGGTGCGCTCCGGCAACAACTGCTCATAGTGTCGTCCGGTGCGGGTGAGCCACCATCGATGCGACTTCTTGACTCGAAGGATGAGTGGCAACAACCGGGCGTCGGCGGCCAGGATCCGCTCGGCCTCATCGCGTCGCAGGTCGAGACCGAGATGGTCGTTGAAGGTACGAATGGCCGGATCGACCCAGTCGTCGAGACCCTCCTTCAGGAGGTTCGCGACCACGTCGCCGAGCGCTCCCTCGGTCGTGGTGAACCGTTCGATCAGACCCAGGAGTTCGCGCTTGAGGTACCGCCGGAGGACGACCGGGTACTCCTGGAGGAAGGCGTCGGAGTCGTAGGTGAGATCGGTACCCGATCGGCTCATCATGAACGGCGAGGTGAAGTCGAGCTGGATCGCCGTCGATCCGTCCCAGAGCCAGTTCGACAGCTGGCAGTCCAGGCCAACGGTGGGGGAACACACGGCCTGGGCCGCGTCGGCGATCGCGATCAGCAGTTCATGGCCGTCCCGGGGTTCGGTCGAACGCAGCACGTTGGTACCGAGCTGGGCGGCGTCGGCGATGGGCTGGCAGTGGTAGACGACGCTCCGCCCGTCGTCGCGCTCGAGCACACGGAGCTCGGTGGGCCATGCGCCGACGCCGGCGTCGGCGAGCAGCGCGAAGAACTCGTTGCAGACCTCGATGTACCGTTCGGCCGATGCCACCGATCGGAACGGCGGCACCCGTTTGACGGCGACGGTCGGGGCGTGTCCCGGCCACGCCAGGACGATGCTCACCTCGCCGTGGCCGAGCAATCGCAGGCCGTCGGTCGAACGGGCGCTGATGGCCGCGGCGATTCGGTTCTCGATCGACTCCAGGTCGAGCTCGACGAACGGTTGCGAGGCCATGTGCGGACCCTAGACGGATCCGCCAGACGATCGATGCCCACGACGAACCCGTCAACGGCGTCGCCTTCAACGACGACGGTGCGCTCCTGGCCACCACCAGCCAGGATGGCCTCGCCAGGATCTGTGACCACGCAACCGGTGACGAACACAATTCCCGGTCGAGTCCGGCCGGCAAGGGCGCAGCGGCGCCTGACTTCAGCCCGGCCTCGCCGTCACCGTCTTCGCCGTCTCGACCCTCACGGGCCGCTACGGGAACGCCGACTCCCCTGCAACCGTGGTCGACGGAGAATTCCTCCCCGGCTCCGGGCATATGCCGGTCCGCTGACGGCGGCCACCCCGACCGACGCAACCATCACTGCCCGGCCACCGACTGGTGACCGGCCAGTCGGCGGTCCCGGACCCAGGCCTGTATTGGGAGCATCGATCCGCGGGAGCGACATGACCCGTTGTCGTGCGACTGGTGTGCAGCAGTCCGCCGACGTCGTTCACACGCATCCCGAGGAGACGCGGCACGTTGGGCGGACCGGCGTGCGGTGAACACGACAAGACCCACGGCCGACCGGAGTCCACGTTTCGGACTCGGCTCGGTTCACGTCGAACTCGTGCGACCGGGTCAGTACAGGAACATGGGCTTGCCGCCCACGTGGCGGATCACGGGCCGGTAGAGATTGGCGTCGTACATCTCTCCCACGTCGACGCGCTTCACGCCTTCACCGATCAGATTGATCGGCACGTTGGTGTACGTTCCTCCCCGCAGGGCGACCATCCTGCCCGACTGGCCCTCGACGGCGAGGTCCGTGGCCATCACGGCGTAGTTGTTGGCGACCATGAGATCGAGCGAGTCGGGGCTCCCGGAGCGCATCAGGTAGCCGACCGTCTGGTTGATGATGTCGATACCGGTGATGGTCTTGAGCATCGATCCGAGCTGCTCACCGATCCCTCCGAGCTTGCGATGCCCATAGGCGTCGGCTTCGCCCCGCAACGACATCTCGCCGCCCTCGATCACGGCACCCTCCGAGATCGTGACCATCGCATAGTTGCTGGGATTCGATTTGCGGTCGGCGGTCAGAAAGCCGGCGAGTCGGTCGATGTCGACCGGCACTTCGGAGATGACCGCCCGATCGACCCCCGCGAGATAGGCGGTGATGAGCGACGTCTCGCCGCTGTAGCGCCCGAACAGTTCGACGACGGCGATCCGTTCGTGTGAGCCGGTGCTGGTCCGCAGATTGGTGATGAACTGCACCCCACGGGTCACCGCGGTCGAGAATCCGATGCAGTAATCGGTTCCGTGGACGTCGTTGTCCATCGTCTTGGGGATCGCGATGACCGGCACCCCCTCCTGGTGCAATCGAAGGCCGTACGACAACGTGTCGTCGCCCCCGATCGGGATGAGCACGTCGATGCCCAGGGCCTCGATCACCTTCAGGGCATGAGGGGTGAAGTCATACGGGGCCTCGGCCCCGGCGGGGGGCTCGAGAAAGTCGGGGACGTCGTCGGCCTTGACCTTGCCCGGGTTGGTTCTCGAGCTGTGAAGGATCGTGCCGCCGGTCCGGTCGATGGTCCGAACCCAGGACGGGTCCATCGGCTGGGTGAACTCACCGAGCGACTCGGGCCGATCGGGGTCGGCATACAGCAGTCCGGCCCAGCCGCGTCGGAGTCCGACGACCTCGTGCCCGTGTTCGGCGGCCCGGATCACCACCGCTTTGAGGGCCGCATTGAGGCCCGGGACGTCGCCGCCCCCCGTCAGGATTCCGATACGCATGATTCGACCCTCTCAGGCGATGTCGACGTCGTCGCAGAGATAGACGTCCTGGACGGCGTTGAGGATCGCGATCCCCTCGTCCAGCGGCTTCTGGAAAGCCTTGCGCCCGGTGATGAGGCCGGTACCACCGGCACGCTTGTTGATGACCGCCGTGGCGGTTGCGTCCTGCAGATCGTTGGTGCCCGATGCGCCACCGGAGTTGATCAGACCCATCCTGCCCATGTAGCAGTTGGCCACCTGGTAGCGGGTGAGGTCGATCGGGTGGTCGGTCGTGAGTTCGCTGTAGACACTCGGATGGGTCTTGCCGGCCTTGATCGCCGTGTACCCGCCGTTGTTCTCGGGCAGCTTCTGCTTGATGATGTCGGCCTCGAGCGTGACGCCGAGATGGTTGGCCTGGCCGGTCAGGTCGGCCGAGGCGTGATAGTCGACCCCGTCGACCTTGAACGCAGGGCTGCGAAGGTAGCACCAGAGCACGGTGAACATGCCGAGCGCGTGTGCCTGCTCGAACGCCGCGGAGACTTCCTGGAGTTGGCGGTTCGACTCTTCCGAGCCCCAGTAGATGGTGGCGCCGACACCGACGCAGCCCATCTCGAATGCCTGGTTGATCGATCCGAACGGGGTCTGATCGAACGTGTTGGGCGTGGTGAGGAGTTCGTTGTGGTTGAACTTGAGGATGAACGGGATCTTGTGGGCGTACGAGCGTGCGACGGCGCCCAGCACACCGAGCGTCGATGCCACGGCGTTGCACCCGCCTTCGATGGCGAGCTCGCAGATGTTCGCCGGATCGAAGTAGATCGGGTTGGGCGCGAAGCTCGCTCCGGCGGAGTGCTCGATGCCCTGGTCGACCGGGAGAATCGAGATGTAGCCGGTGCCGGCGAGGCGACCGTGGTCATACATCGATTGAAGATTGCGGAGCACCGCCGGACCACGATCGGTCCGTGACGTCACCCGGTCGATGAAATCGGGTCCGGGTAGGTGCAACTGTTCCTTCGGAATCGTCTGGCTCTTGTGGCCGAGCAGATACTCGGCCTGTTCGCCGAGCGTCTCCTGGATGTGTGCATACATGACGTGGCTCCTCTTGGCGTTGCCAACGAGCCGGTCTGGACGGTGTGACCATGACTCGTCTGCAGCGACGGATTCGGTTCGCCAAGCATAGGCGGCGTTCCGATTCGCCCAACGGATCGTCCCCGGTCAGCTCAACCGATGAGGACCGACGACGGACCGGCTCGCGCCGGTCGGCATGAACTCGACATCGAGGTCGGCCAAGATGTCGCGATGTCCGATGCTCCGGGAACGCTGATCGCATCCGGTCGGGCAGCCGACGTCTACGACCTCGGCAACGGGACGGTCCTTCGTCGCTACCGAACCGATCACGACACGGGTCCGGAGGGCCGGTTGATGGCCTGGCTCGGGGAACAGGGGGTACCCGTCCCCCGGCTCCACGATGCCGGCGGTCGTGACCTGGTGATGGATCGGATCAGCGGACCGACGATGTTGGAGGACATCGAGGCGCATCCCGGCCGTATGGTCGGCCACGCCCGACTGCTGGCCGCGCTCCAACGCTCGATCAATGCCCTCTCGGCACCGACCTGGCTCGGCCGGCGATCGACCGTTCCCGATGGTCCCGCCGTGCTCCACCTCGACCTCCACCCCATGAACGTGATCATGGGATCGGACGGGCCGATCGTCATCGACTGGACCAACGCATCGCGCGGACCGCTCGGCTTCGATGCGGCCGTCAGCCACGTCCTCATGTCGACGTTCGAGGCGGACTCGTTGCGGACCCGTATCGCCCAGCAGGTGCTGGTCCGAGCCTTCGCCAGAAGCAGTGGGCGGGAGGCGATCCGCCGCTGGACGCCCGCCGCCTGCGATCACCGGCTGGCCGACGCCAACGTGACCACCGGGGAGCGGTCGGCGATACAACGCCTTCGCACCCGGGCCGAGTGACAGCTCGACCGTGCGGCCACTGCGTCCCCGTTCGATCGCCCCTCGTCGGAGCTGGCCGGTCAGGTCAACCCACAGACCTCGGCGTAGCCGGCCAGAACCGACTCGAACGACGACGTGGGAACGGCGCCGGCGATCACGAGTTCTTCGACTCCGAGCGAACGGGCCGTCTCGACCTTTGCCGCGAACTCGCCGACCGATTCGTTCGACAGCGGCAGCCCGAGCTTGAGGCTGAAGCCCTCGTCGTCGACCGAACGACCGGCGTCGGCCACGATCGATCGCAGCCGTTCGAGGTGGGAGGCGAGGTCACCCCGGGCCCACCAGCCGTACCAACCGTCACCCAGGCGGGCGGCTCGACGCATCGCCGCCTCGGAGTCGCCGCCGATGACGATCGGCGGTCCCCCGGGGGTCAGGGGCTTGGGATTGAGGACCACGTCGTCGAACCGAACGAACTCGCCCCGGTAGCTCGCCCGGTCCTGCGTCCAGGCGACCCGGATGGCCTCGATGTACTCGTCGAACCGACGACCCCGCCGGGCGAACGGCACGCCCAGAGCGGCGTACTCCTCGGACGACCAACCAGCCCCGACGCCGAGCTCGAACCGACCACCGGTCAGGTGGTCGAGCGAGAGCACCTCCTTGGCCGTCAGCAGGGCCGGACGCTGGGGCAGGATCAGGACCCCCGTGCAGAAGCGCAACGACGTCGTTGCCGCTGCCGCAGCCTGCACGACGAAGAGCGGATCGAACAGGCCGGTGTCGGGACTCCAGTTGGCCGAGCCGTCCTCGCTGTACGGATACTTCGATTCGTACGACCCGAAGAACACCACGTGCTCGGGCACGTGCAGCGCATGGAACCCGAGACCCTCCAGCGTCTGGGCGTAGGCCCGGATGAAGCCGAGGTCTCGGCGTGGACTGTTGCCGAACATGCCGGCGGCACTGATGCGCATGGCGGTTCCTCCGGTCGAGCTGGACCGACCAGCCAGACCGGAGGAACGTAGCCAGGATCAGTGGGCGAAGGCCACCTTGGGCAGCACCCGGCCGACGGCCCGAGGCAGCCACCACGCCTTCTCACCGATCATCGACAGCACCGCCGGCACCAGGACGAGCCGGATCAGGAAGGCGTCGAGCAGCACCGCGGTGCCGAGGATGAGCCCCATCTCCTTCATGGGCAGGGTCCCGGCGATGGCGAAGGTGTAGAAGACCCCGATCATCACCCCGGCGGCGGCAACGATCGGCCGACCGGTATGGGCGATCGACCCCCGGATCGCCTCGGATGCGTCTCCGGACCGCTCGAAGTGCTCACGGGTCGAGGCCAGCAGGAAGACCGTGTAGTCCATCGAGATGGCGAACACGAGCGTGAAGAAGAACAGCGGGGCCCACGAGGTGAGGTATCCCTGGCTCTCGAAGCCCATCGGGCCCGCGGCCCAGCCGTGCTGGAAGGCGAGCGCCCCGACCCCGAAGGCCGCGCCGACCGACAGCAGGTTGAACACGACGCCGACGGCAGCCACGATCACGGCCTGCAGGGCGAGGACGAGCAGCAGGAATCCGAGCACCAGGACCACGCCGATCACCAGAGGCGCCTTGGCCCCGAGCGTGTCGTCGAGGTCGACGTTCTCGGCCACCGGGCCACCGACCAGTACCCCGGACGGGAGTCCGGCCCGCATGGTCTCGATGACCCCGATGATCTCGGGCGACGACGGGTCATAGGCGGAGACCGCCTGGATGAGGGACGCTCCATCGGCGCCGGGTTGAGGCGGGAACGCCATGGCGATGCCCGGCGTGGATCCGACCTGCTCGGCCACCGCTGCGGCGTCGGCCCCGGCGGGCACGACGACCTGGATCGGGCCCGGACCGCCCGGCCCGAACGCTTGCGACAGGAGGTCGTATCCCTGCCGGGCCTGCTCGTCCTCGGGGAGCACGGTGATGCCCGGCATACCCGTTTTCAGGCCGAGCAACGGCGCTGCCAGACCCAGCAGGATGGCCACGGCGGCCACGGCGACGACCACCCGACGGGCCTCGATCCGCGCTGCGAACCGCTCGAAGGCCGGGCTCCGGTGGTCACCGACGCGGTGCCACGGGAGCGCGAACCGGTCGATACCCGGGCCGAGCAGGGCGGGCAGGAGGGTGAGGGCGGCGAGGAGCACGAACCCGACCGACAGCATCATGCCTGCGGCCATCGACTGGAAGGCCGGGATCGGCACCAGCAGCACGGCCGAGAGGCTGATCAACACGGTGAGCCCCGAGAAGAGCACGGCCTTGCCTGCGGTGTCCATGGTGATGCCGACGGCATGTTGCGGATCGTCGGGATGGGCATGGAGCGCCGCCCGATAGCGGGTGACGATGAAGAGGGCGTAGTCGATGCCGAGGGCGAGCGCGAACATCATGGCGAAGTTGAGGGTCCAGATCGACAGGTCGGTGAACCGGGTGATGCCGTAGAGCACCCCCATCGAGGCCAGGAGACCGGCGGCGGTCAGCAGCAGCGGGAGACCGGCGGCGGCGAGCGTGCCGAAGGCGAGGACCAGGATCACCGCCGTGACCGGCCACGTGAGGATCTCGGCCTTGACCATGCCCTCACGATTGACCGCGTTGAAGTCACCCCAGAACGCCGGTGAGCCGGTGAGGGCGACGGTCAGGTCTCCCCCGTCGTCGACGGTCGACAGGGCGCCGACGTCATCGTGGATCCGCTCGGCCGCCTTGACGGCTTCGGTCGGGTCGACGATGGCACCGGCCTGGATCATCACGGTCTGCCCGTCCATGCCGGGCTGGGCCGGCATCGGCGGCCCGAATGCCGACTCCGAGTCGAGGATCGCGTTGGCGTCGGCGATCACGGCCTGGAACTCGGGCGAGTCGATGGTCATGGAGTCGCTGTGGATCACGATCACCGCCGACTGCGACGACAGGCCACCGAACTGTTCGTCGATGACCTCTCGTGCGGCCAGCGAGTCGCTGCCCTTGACCTCCCACATGGCGCCCGACAACGCATGCTCGAGGGCCGGGGCGAACACGCCGAGACCGACGGCGAGGACGGCCCAGGTGACGATGACGAGCCGTCGGGATCGGTGTGACCATCGGCCCAGTCGGGCCAGTGGTGTGTGATCGATGTCCATGATTCGATGACTCCTTGACTATGTAGTGATGAAATGCGGTGTGGAAGGGAATGCGGTGTGGAAGGGAATGCGGTGTGGAGAAGAAATGCCGTGTCGTGATGAAGAGCCGTGTCGTGGCGTGCTGGCCGTGATGGGAGGTGAACGGGGTACCCGGCCGACGGGGTCGGTCGGACGGCGGTCAGACGGCGAAGGTGCGGGCGTCGTCGGCGACCTGATCGCGCAGGCGCTGACAGACCGTCGAACACAACGACATCAGACTGGGGTCGGTCACCGAGTAGTAGGCCGCCGTCCCCTCGGGGCGACGACTGACGATGCCCGCATCGTGCAGCACCCGCAGGTGCTTCGAGACATTCGCCTGGCCGGCGCCCAGCAGGTCGACCAACTGTCCGACATTCTGTTCGCCGTTGTCGATCAATGCCGAGATGATCGACAGTCGGGTGGCATCGCCGAGGACCCGGAAGCGTTCGGCAACATGTTCGAGCAGTTCGTCGGGCAGGGCATCGGGCATGTCGATCACTCTATAACTGTCGAGTGATCTATTGCAACCACTCCCCGTCTTGCGGACCGTCCCCCGCACCCCAACACCCCCGGCCCAGGCCCGGGCCCGCGCACCGCACCCCACCCAACTCCCCAGCCGCACGAAGCGAGGAGCCACCGTCCGATCCCGGACCACTGGGGAGGCGCCGCACCCTGCGGCGAACGGAGTCCCCTCGGAACCACGGGAAACGACGCAGCCCCCTCACCTCGTGGGCTCGGACCGGATCGTGGGTGCCGAGAGCGAGCATTGGGCTGGGAGAGGGCGTGGCGTGCTGCTGCGGGGGCAGCCGATCCGGGGTGTCAGGAAGTGAGTTGACGTTTCAACCGTCGGATCAGGGCCTCCATGCCGTCGAGGCGCTGGCCGGTGACGACGGCATCGATTCCGAGGTGGCGATACAGGTCGTCGGGAATGGCCAGCACCTCGTCGAGGGTGGCCCCGTTCACCCCTTCGTACACCACGGCCGCAAAGCCCCGAGTGGTCGGAGCCTCGGGCGGACACGAGATCGACACCGACACGGTGGCATCGTCGAGCAGCTCGGCGAGAACGAACACCGGCGCCTGGCATTCGGTCACCTGCTCCATGTCGTCGGTGGTCACACCGTCGGGCAGCGGCGGCAGCCGGTGGCCGTGATCGTGCAGCCCGGCAACCCGCAGGTCTTCGGGCGCGTCACGGAACAGCCGGACGAGGCGTCCCAGTTCGGCCGGTGGACGGGCAGGCATCGCTTCGTATTCTGCCCGCGATCCCACCCGGCCCGACAACGGGACGACCACGTTTGCGCCTCCACCTCCGTCCACCACATGTCGGCCGCCACGTGCGTCCACTACGTTTCCGACATGACGAACCCCGCTTCCCTGCCCTCGGTCGAGACCGTGGCCAAACTCCACGACCAGACCACCCTGCTCCACGCCTTCATCTATTTCTCACCCGAAGCGGCCGAGCACTACGCGAAGCTGGGCGTCGAGGGCCGCAGCGGCTACTTCGGCTCGCGGACCGCAGCGATGGGGCCGCTCCCAACCGAGATGGTCATCGCCACGTTCTACAACTTCAGTCCCGATCTGGTGGTGCCGTCGATGGACGGGATGTGGGACAGGATCTCGGCCCGAGACCTCCAGACCGCGCGCTGGCGAGGGGCCAAGCAGGTCCTCGACGCCGTCGTCCGGCCGGCCATGACCGACGACGACATCGACGCGGCGCTCGACATCGCCGAACGCGTCGTCGGTTCGCTGAACTGGTCGGGCCGCCCCCTGGCCGCCGGCAACGCTGCCGCGCTCGCCGACCTCGAGACCGGTGACCTCGCATCGGATCGCCTGCTTCGCCTCTGGCAACTGGTGACCGTGATACGCGAATGGCGAGGCGACGGCCACATCGCGCTGCTCCTCACGGCACCACTCGACGGCGCCGAGTGCACCGTGGTGTCAGAGGTCATGACCGGCCGCCGAGGTGTCGTCCAGAAGTCGAGGGCCTGGTCCGACGTCGATTGGACCGCAGCCGTCGACCGGCTGACCGAACGCGGCTGGCTCGACGACCAGGGTGACCTCACCGATCACGGACGGGATTCCCGAGCCGAGATCGAGGCCGCGACCAACCGTGACTCCGTTCGGCTGTGGGCGGCGGTCGGCAACGACGAGGCCCTGCGCTTCGGCGACCTCATCGCTCCGGCGACCAAGGCACTCCTGGCCGCGAACTACTTCGCCGCCATCGGGCGCCCAGCCCGGTAGCGCTCAGCTCGCCGGCGTGGCTCCGGAGCGACGCGACGCCGACATGAGCACCGTCCCGCAGGAGATCAGGCCGAGTCCGAGCGTGATCGACAAGGTCGATGACGATCCGGTGAGCGGCAGTTCGTCGGGTGCGGCACCGGCGCTCAGTCCGGCGACAACGGTTGACGCCGGAGCGACCTCGATCGCGATGGGCGCCGTCGCATCGACCGGGGCGCCGTCGACTGGGGCCCCGTCGACCAGCTCGCCGGCATCGATCGGGTCGAGGTCCGACGCCGGCAGGAACAGTCCCGGCACCGAAGCCGTCGTCGTGCTCTGCACCAGCGGGACCAGTGGCAACACACTCGTCGTCGTTGCGGGAGCGGTCGTGGTGGTGGGGGCGTTCGCGGTCGAGGTGGCCGTGGTCGGAGTGACGGCCGTGGTCGAGGTGGGCCGTCGAGACCGGGATGGTCGAGCCCTGGACCGTCGAGACCAGGACGGCCGTGGTGGGAACAACCGTGGTGGGAACAACCGTGGTCGGGGCGGCCGTCGAGACCGGGATGGTCGAGCCCTGGACCGTCGAGACCACGACGGCCGTGGTCGGAACAACCGTGGTGGGAACAACCGTGGTCGGGGCGGCCGTCGAGCTCGGGACCATCAAGACCGGGACTGTCGAGACCGGTGCCGTCGAGACGGTCGTCGGCGGCGACGTGGTCGAAGACGGGACCGTCGTCTCGGCCGAGCGGGAGGTCGATGTCGTCGGTGGGGTGTCGAAGACCGCGACCTGGGGGGCGACGAAGGAGAGGTGCTCGGACGAACCGTCACATTCGCCGCCGTCGGCACAGGAGTCGTCGTCACCGACGATCACCATCATGCGGACCACGACGGGTTCGGCGGTGGCGAATCCGATGAAGCGGGTTGCCTGGTTGCCACAGGCCAACGCGTCCGAATCCTGGCGGCCGCCACATTCGCGGCGCCCGCTCGGGTCGTCGACGAGGGGGGCGGCCCGATCGGGGGTGAGGGCCTCGACCGTCAGCACGTTTCCGTCGGCGTCGAAGAGTTTCACGAGGGCCGGCCGGCCCTCACCGTCGGTCCGGGTCTCGACGTCACCGAACCAGGCACCGAATGCAGAGATCGGAGAATCGAACTCGAACAGGACCGCATCCAACGAGTCGCCGTCGCCGGCCGTGGCGTTCCACTGGACGGGTCGATCATCGGCCTCGGAGGCGTAGGCCCGGGAGGGTCGTGGGGCACAGTCCTGAAGTGTCTCGGATCGGGCCAACGTGGGATCCGCCGGAGACGCCACGTCGACCACACCCCACGATTCGGGATCGGTCGACTCCGCAACGTCCGGCGACACGTCGTACTTCGACACGTCAACGACCAGATCGAGCGCGCCGAACGTGATCGACGTCGGATTCGGAGTCGGATCGGCCTCGGTGTCCAGACCCATCTCACCGACCACGTACCGATCCGCGGCGACCAGCGAACGCCATTCGATGTCGAGCGCATCGGTGGCATCCCGGAGCTCGGCGGTGTTCGAGCAGTTGGTCGATGTCGTGTAGACCTCGGCCGAGACCACGACGTCGCCGGCAACGGGGTCGGCCGATCCGGGTCGAGCCAATGGGCCGGCCGTCCACAGAACGCCGAGGCCACCGGCCACCAGCAGCCGCCCGAGTCTGGTCAGCGAGATCGTCGGTCGCACCTGGCCACAGATCCTTTGTCTCACGAGGTCGCCGGGATTGCTCCGGCAGGCCGGCCCGGTCGGGACAGCCCCCGGCAACTTCGGCATCCGGCGAACCCGAATTACCCCACCGCCCCGATCGGCTCGGCAGTCGCGTCCGACCCCCGGCCAACTTGTGCCCATGACCAGCCGATTCGACCTCGTCACGCGGGATTCGTCGAATCCGGACCGACGTGCCGACTTCTGGCGATCGACCCTGGGCCTGGTCGAGACCGAGCGCGAGGACGTCGATCGCTGGATCGTGCTGTCCGACCCGTCCGGTGATCGTCGGCTCGGCCGGCAACGCGGGGCCACACGACCGGGCTCGATGCACCTGGATCTGGACTGCGATGCCGATCGTCGATCCCGATGAGCGGGGTGATCGGCGTCGGGCCTCCAGGTAGTCGACCCAGGCCTGGGCCTGCATCGGCACGAAGAGCTCGAGACACGGGCTCAGTTCCTCGAGCTTGTCGGCCCGCACCGTCATCATGGCCGGATAGTCCCGGAACCCGAGCCAGTCGACGAGCAGGTCGTCGACCGGGGCCGCTGCCCCGTCCTTCCACTCGATGTCGTGCTCGTACGTGTCGATCTCATTGCTGGCGAAACCCTGCTGGATGTCGTTGCGGTCGTCCCGGCGAGCCGCTGACCCACCGGCCGGACGTGGCCATCCCGCACCGCTGGTAGGTTCGATGCCGTCCCGGCTGGAACCCGCGAGAACGAGGTGGCATGCGACGAAGACTCCGGACATTCGTCATCGTCGGGCTCCTCACCACCACGATCGACGTCGCCCTGTTCCTCGTGCTGGTCGACCGGTCGTCGCTGGTGGTCGCCGACCTCGTGGCCCTCGCAACGGCGGCGGTCTTCTCGTATCTGGTCAACCGGTTCGCCACGTTCGGGAACGATCCGAGCGCCCGCTGGGTGCGCCATCCGGCCACCTTCGGGATGATGGCCCTCGTTGCGGGAGCGATCGACCTCGCCCTCGTGCTGTTCCTCGACTGGGCCGGTGCCACCCGGTGGGCCGCCAAACTCGTTGCGGTCGCGTTCGCGGCCGGTGCCCGCTGGCTCAGCTATCGCTGGGTGCTGTTCACCGAGGTCCGCACGGCCCTGTCCGATTGCGTGGCGCAGCCACCGGCGCCGGGCGATCTGAGACTGACCGTGGTCGTGCCCGCATACAACGAGGGCCGGCGCATCGCCGATTCGGTCAGCGAGCTCCGCACGACCCTGTCCGACACCGTGGGCGACGACCTCGAGATCATCGTCGTCGACGACGGATCGATCGACGACACCGCCGACCGGGCCGCCGCCGCCGGCGCTCGGGTCATCCGACTCGACCGGAATCGGGGCAAGGGGGCCGCCGTTCGCACGGGTGTGTTGGCCGCGTCGGGCCGCAGTGTGGTGTTCACCGACGCCGATCTCGCCTATCCGCCCGAAGCCGTCGCCGAGATCATGCGAGAACTCGAGGCCGGCTGGGACATCGTCGTCGGGAGTCGCCAACACGAGGAGACGACCACCCTGGTCCGGGCTCGGCGAATCCGTCAGCTCGGCGGTCGGGTCATCAACGCACTGACCCATCTCGTGCTGCTCGGCCACTTCCGCGACACCCAATGCGGCATCAAGGGCTTCCGGTCCGACGTCGGTCACTCGATGTTCCGCCGCTGCCGGATCGACCGATTCGGCTTCGACGTCGAGATCTTCTGCATCGCCGAGCTCGATCGTCGCTCACTCAAGGAGGTGCCCGTCTCGGTGCGCAACAGTGGCCAGTCGACGGTCCGCATCGCCCGCGACACCCTGTTGCTGGTCAACGATCTGGTGCGAATTCGCCGGTGGGCCGGCGAAGGCGTCTATCGACGACCGACATGAGGCGGCGCACCCTCGCGATCGGCATCATCATGCTCGTGCAGGTCGCGGTGCCGGCGACCCTGCTGGTCAGCCGGGGCGACGGTCCCCGGCCCGAGCCGTTCGGGTGGCAGATGTACTCCGAACGGGGCGACCGCTGGTGGGCCGAGGTCGAACTCGTCGACGGCTCCACGCTGCCCGGTCGACGTCGACGAATTGCTCGTCCGACCCCGGGTCGAACTCGACCTCGCCGAGGCCCTCGACCGTCATCTGTGCTCGTCGGTCGATGGTGCCGTGGTCGTGCGCCTGGCCTACGGCCCACGGCGTTCCGAGCGGCTCTGTCGATGACACCCCGCGTTGCCCCGGACCGCCGCTTCGTGGCCGTGGTCGGCCTGGCTGCGCTGGTCGATCGCCTCGATCGAATCGATCTGGTTTGGGCCTGGACCGAACCCGGTCGCTTCCGGGTCCCCGTACGTTGGCTCGGTCTCGGGTTCCCGACGCCCGTCCTCCCGCGGGCCATCGCCGTCGGTCTCATCGCCTTCGGGCTCGCGGCGGCGATTTCGTTGGTCCTGGGCGCCCGGGTCCGGATCGCCGCGGCCGTCGTCGCCACGGTCTCACTGTTCGATCTCGTCGTCGATCAGCAGGGATACAGCAACCACACGGTCCTGATCGGGGTGCTCGGGGCCCTGACGGCCGGCTTCCACGGGACCGACCCGGCGGCCCTGGCCCTCACCGTGCGGGCACAGACCTCGAGTGTCTACCTGTTCGCCGCGCTGTCGAAGCTCCGTCCCGACTGGTGGTCGGGCGACATCCTGGTGCGGGCGGCACAGAGTCCGCTGGGCGTCCGGATGGTCCGAGACCTGCCGATGCGTACGCTGGCCGTCGTCGCCGTCTTCACCGTGATCACCGAGATGATCCTGGCAACCGCCCTGTGGTCGTGGTCATGGCGTCCCCTGTCGATCACGCTCGGTCTGGCCTTCCATCTCTCGATCATCGCGGTGCTCGGCTGGGATCTCGGTCTCGTGGCGTTCGGACTGGCGATGGTGGCCCACCTCACGCTCCCACCCGGGTTCGGCCCGGTGCGTGGGGACATCGAGACGGGCATCCCCCATCAGCGCGTCTCCGGTCGATAGTTTCTTGCCTCGTGCAGCGGCTGACCTTCGACACCACCAACGACTCGGCGCTCGCCGTGGCCCTGACCCGGAACGACATCGCCCACCGATCGGTACAGGCACTGCTCGACGACGTCGATCACGTCGTCACGGCGATCGAGCCCGGCCAACGGGCCGAAGCGGCCCGTGCCGTCCTGGCCCATCACGAACCCGCCGTCGACGAAACCCTGCTGTCGGACGAAGGTCGAGCGCTCCAGTCCGCTGCTCGCCGGCTGCTTGCCGCCATCGCCGACGACGAGATCCGCCCCGACGACCTCGACCGCCTGACCGCGCCCGAGCCGGCCCCACCGCAGCGTTCCCTTCCCGCCGGACCGACCGCCGCACCTGTCCGCGTCGACACCGTCACCGATCACCCGCCGCGCAGCATCGGCCCGCGACCGACGTTCCGGGGCCTGACCTGCGCCGCCGTCCCCCCCCTCCCGCCGCCCTCACCGCCGCCCTCACCGCCGCCGTGGCCGCCGTCGGGTTCGGCGTCGGCAGCCTGCTCGCCCAGATCCTCTGAACGGCGAGCGCGATCGCCGCCGTCAGGTCGGCGGGCGCAGCCGGCCGAGGTGTTCGACGACCAACTCGTAGGCGAGCCTCGTCGGGCTTCCCGGTGTCGGGTCGTATTCGGTGGTGAGCACCGAGTGAGCCCGGGGACCGTGCCCATCCGGGGCCTCCTTCCCGCTGCGGATCTCGACGGCGGCGAAGCGGTCGCCGAACTCCTCTCGGAGTCGCTCGAAGCGGGCGGTGGACACCATCGGGTCACCGGTGAAGCGAAGACCGACGACACAAAGATCCTCGTCCTCGACCCGCCGTTTGACCACGGCCAGGTCTTCGGGATCGAGCCCGAGATCCCGGCGTCGTTCGGCACCGGGTCCGAGGGGCAGGGAGGGCTGGCTCATCACCGGCACCCGGACCAGCGGATCGACGGTCAGGGCGAGGGCGAACCCACCGGTGAAACACATCCCGACCACACCGACACCGTTCGACACCGCATCACCGCCGGCCCGCCGATGGGCGTCGGCCACGAGCTCACGCAGCCAGGACGTGATCGGTGACGTGGTGTTCCGGGCGAATGCAACGAACTCCTTCGACACGCATCCCTTGACCAGTGACCGGATGACATAACCATTCGAGAACGGGCGCCCGGCCTCACCGAAGAGATCCGGGAGCGTGACCGAGAAGCCCTCGGCGATCAGCCGACGGGCGAAGTCGGCGACCTCGGGCGTGATCCCGGGCATCTCGGTGAGCACCACCACGGCCGGACCCGAACCCGCCCGATAGACGTCCTTGGTGATGTTGCGAGCCGAGAACGGCTCGCACACGAAATCGGCCAACCGATCCTGCTCGGTGGACGTCGTGCTCACGAGGCCACACCGGCGACGGTGTCGGCGAAGGATCGCACGTCGGAGACGAAGAGCTCGGGCTGTTCGAACGCCGCGAAGTGCCCACCCTTGGTCTGCTCGGTCCAGTACACGATGTTCGTGAAACCCGCTTCGGCCCAGCTCCGAACCGGCGGCACGATCTCCTTCGGATAGACCGTGAAACCCGAAGGGATCTCGATCGGCCCCGACGAGCGCGACCGCCGGAAGCTCTCCCAGTAGATCCGGGCCGACGAGGTCGCCGTCTCGGTGACCCAGTACAGCATCACGTTGTCGAGGAGCTCGTCTCGGCTGATCGCGTTCTCGGGGTGACCGTCACAATCGGTCCAGGCCCAGAACTTCTCGAGGATCCAGGCGGCCTGACCGGACGGTGAGTCGGTGAGTCCGTACCCGACGGTCTGGGGTCGAGTGGCCTGCTGGGTGGAGTATCCCGAATCCCATTGCTGATAGTACTGCGCCCGTTCGGCGGCATGGAGCTCGGCCGGCCCGAGCTCGGCACCCTCGGGTGGACGAGCCCCCATGTTGAGGGTCATGTGTACACCCATGCAGTGCTCGGTGTCGGAGCGACCGATGTTGGCGGTCACCGCCGATCCCCAGTCGCCACCCTGCGCAAGGTAGCGGTCGTAACCCAGTCGGGCCATCAGCGCTGCCCAGACCTCGGCGATCTTCTCGACCCCCCAGCCGGTCTCGGTCGGCTTCCCCGAGAACCCGAACCCGGGCAGCGACGGGGCGACCACATGGAAGCCGGCCTCGTTCAGCGGCTCGATCACCTTGTGGAATTCGACCACCGACCCGGGCCAGCCGTGGGTGATCACGAGCGGCGTGGCGTCGGGGCGGGTCGAACGCTGGTGGATGAAATGGATCTCGAGACCGTCGATCTCGGTCGTGAACTGGTCGAACCGGTTCAGGGCGGCCTCGCGTGACCGCCAGTCGTAGGTCGTCGACCAGTACTCGCAGACCTCCTGCACGTACGCCAGGGGAATGCCCTGCGACCAGTCGTCGACCAGTTCGGCCTCGGGCCAGCGCGTCCGCTGCAGCCGGTCGCGCAGGTCGTCGAGGACGGCGTCGGGGACGTCGATGGTGAAGGGTCGGATCTCGGTCATGACGCTCACTGTGGCCCAACTGTTCCTCCACCGACAAGCGCACTAGGTTGCCGCCATGGACATGACGTACCCGACGGAGACCGAGGAGTTCCGGGCCAAGATCCGCACCTTCCTCGACGAGAACCTACCCAGCGACTGGAAGGGCATCGGCGCCCTCGACGGTGAACAGCGATCGGCGTTCACGAACTCGTGGCGCCAGACCCTCTACGAGAACAAACTCCTGGCCGCCAACTGGCCCGCCGAATACGGTGGCGGCGGGCTCACCCACCTCGAACACGTCGTGCTCAACGAGGAATTCGCAAGACGCGGTGTGCCGACCATGGGCGGCAACGACGGGTTCAGCATCGGCATGGTCGGCAACACGATCCTGGCGGTCGGCACCGACGAGCAGAAGGAGTACTTCATCCCTCGGATCATGTCGGGTGAAGACGTCTGGTGTCAGGGCTACTCCGAGCCCGATGCCGGTTCCGATCTGGCCAACCTCGGTTGCCGGGCCGAACTCGACGGCGACCAGTGGGTCATCAACGGGCAGAAGATCTGGACCAGCTCCGGTCATACGGCCAACTGGATCTTCGTGCTGGCCCGCACCGCACCCGACGAGGCCAAGCACAAGGGCATCTCGTTCCTCCTGGTGCCGATGGACCAGCCCGGTGTCGAGGTCCGTCCGATCACCAACATCGCCGGGCACGACCACTTCAACGAGGTGTTCTTCACCGACGCCACCTGCCCGAAGGAAAACGTCCTCGGCGGGGTCAACAACGGCTGGTCGGTGGCCAACACGCTGCTCGGGTACGAACGTGGTGTGGCCGCCACCACCCAGTACCTCCCGTTCCGGGCCGAACTCGACTCCTACATCGAGGCTGCCAAGAACCTGGGCAAGGCCGACGATCCACTGGTTCGCCAGGACATCGCCCGGTTCCACACCAAGGTCGAGATCATGCGCTACCGCGGCATGCAGGCGCTCAGCCGTTACATCAAGGGTCAGCAACCCGGACCCGAGTCCTCGATCGGCAAACTCTTCTGGAGTTCGTACCACCAGGAGATCACCGAGGCAGCCATGAACCTCTTCGGGGCCGACGCCATGGTCGGATTCCGCGAAGACACCCGCGGCGGACTGGGTGCGCCGGCCATCGGAACGGCCAACACCGCCGCCAACTGGATGTCGAGTTTCATGATCGCCCGGCCTGGAACCATCTACGCCGGTACCTCCGAGGTGCAGCGCAACATCATCGGCGAACGAGTACTCGGACTTCCTCGTGAGCCCCGCGCCGACGGTGGAACCTGGAAAGAGAGCCAGGCCGCCTACCGCTGAGCGTCGGCGGGTCGGGGGGAGGTGACCCCGGCGCTGGAGGGGCGGTCATCAGCGGTCGGGCGACCCGGATCCCCAACTCGACGGCCGAGCCGATCGACGACGCCGCGAGCACGGTCCCGACGCCGGCCGGCCCCCCGAGGGCCAGGCCGGCACAGGCCCACGACACCTCGATCGACACCCGCATCAGCGGCGGGGATCGGCGAAGGCGCGTGGCAACGGCATCGGTGAGCAACTCACCGGTTCCCGCGCCGAACCCGGCGACGACGATCGCGCCGGCACCGAGCCCGATCAGGACGATGCCCACCAGATGCACGGGGATGGCGGTGGCCAGCGACAGGTCGGGAAGGACCCGTCGGTGCAGGTCGACCAGCGGTTGCAGCGCGGCGCCGACGACCAACGGTGTCACGAACGTCCCGAGCCGGGGACGGCCACCAAGGACCGCCGCAACCGCGATCATGGTGCCGGCAACGATCCAGACGGCGAATGACAGTGGGATGCCGAGCGTGTCGGCCAGCCCGAGATTCAGCACGTCGAGCGCGCCGGCCCCGATGTCGGTGACGAGGGTGACCGAGATGCCCAGCGCAACGAGCGCCGAACCGACCACCTGACCCATCCAACGCCTTGCCGGCGGCGGGACCGAACCCGGGTGGAGGGCGGACTCCCGCGACTGGGCGGCAGCGATCGCTCCGGCCCGGGTGAACGAGGGCAGGCGCCCGGCGGTGGCGGGGACGAAACGGGGTGGCACCGGTGAAGTATCGGCCGCTCCGGGCTCGTCACACGTCGATCGTCAGGTGACTCTCGGCACGGTGGTCGGGCCGGCTCCCGAGCGGTCGCCGAGGGGCAGATCGACGAGACTCAGGAGAACTGGCGCTCGACCCAGTCGGGGAACACATCGGGGGTGTCCTCGCTGGGCTTGAGCGTCCAGACGGGGTCGCGCTTCTCGAGAAAGCTCGTGACCCCCTCCTTCGCATCGGCCATGGCCCCGGTGGCCTGGATGGCACGCGAGTCGACCCGGTGGGCCTCCATCGGATGATCGAACGTCAGGCCCCGCCACATCATCTGCCGGGTCAACGACACCGACACCGGGGCAGAGTGCACGGCGATCTCTCGGGCGATCTCATAGGCCCGAGGTAGGAGCTCGTCGTCGGGCAGGACCTGGACGAGGCCACCCCGGGCGAACTCCTCGGCCATCATGACCTTGCCGCTGTAGCACCACTCCAACGCCTGGCTGATGCCGACCAGCCGGGGCAGGAACCACGACGAACACGCTTCGGGGACGATGCCCCGACGGGCGAACACGAATCCGATCTTGGCCGACTCGGCGGCAAGACGGATGTCCATCGGCAGCGTCATCGTGATGCCGACCCCGACCGCCGGGCCGTTGATGGCTGCGATGACCGGTTTGGTCGACTCGAAGATGCGGAGGGTGGTGCGTCCGCCGCCGTCGCGGTCGACCTTGGAGGTGTCGCGTCCGCGGGCCCCGGCGTCGAAGGTGTCGCCGCCGGCGTCACCCAGTTCCGCGCCGGCACAGAACCCGCGACCGGCGCCGGTCACGACGACCACACGGATGTCGTCGTTGGCGTCGATGTGGTCGAACGCCTCGATGATCTCGGCCATCATGTCGCGGGTGAAGGCATTGAGACGGTCGGGGCGGTTGAGGGTCAACGTCGCGATGTGGTCGACCACATCGAGCTTGATCTGTTCGAATTCGAGAGTCACACCCCTGGTCTAGTCGGTCTCCGGCTCGCAGACCATTACCGTCACGGGGTGCACATCGTCGGACTCGCGCTCGTTGCCGCTCTGCTCGCCGTGTTCGTCGGCGCCATCCTCCAGGGCTGCATCGGATTCGGCATGGTCGTGCTCGCCTTCCCGGTCCTGGTCTCGCTCGAACCGGCTCTCCTGCCGGGAACCGTCCTGCTGGCATCGATCCCGCTCGTGACGATCAACCTCATCCGCAACTGGGCCGGGGCGGACCTCGCCGAGGTCGGGTGGCTCATGGGCGGTCGGATTCCCGGGATGATCGCGGCGGTGTTCCTGGTCCGCAGTGTCGACCGGGCGGCGCTCGCCATCGGCGGCGGAATCGTCGTGCTCGTCGCCGTTGCCCTCAGCGTCTGGGCCCCCAGCATCCAACGAACCCGGGGGACCCTCGCCGGCGCCGGTGCGGTATCGGGACTGTTCGGAACCGCGGTCGGGATCGGTGGGCCGCCCCTGGGACTCATCTACCAACACGAGCAGGGACCCAAGCTCCGTTCGACGGTCAGCGTCGTCATGTTCTTCGGTGCCCCGCTGAGCGCCGCGATCCTGGCGGTCAGCGGGGAGTTGACGGCCACCGACCTGCGAACCGGGTTGGCATTCGTGCCGGCGACGACCTTGGGGATCCTGGTCGCGCCGAGGTTCATTCCCTGGGTCGACCAACGCCTTCGGGTCACCGTGCTGGTCGTCTGTGCCCTTGCGGCCGTCGTGGCGATGGGCCGGGTCATCATCGTCCACTGAAGCGGTGCGAGCCCCGAGCGGGACCACCCCCGAACTCAGAACTTGATCGGCAGGATCCTCGGTCCTCGCACCTGACCGCCGGCCCAGGTGACCGCCGATGGATCGGCCAACTCGAACTCGGGGATGCGCTTCAAGAACTCCCCGATCGAGACCAGCATCTCCATGCGGGCCAGGTTCGATCCGGCGCAGCGATGGATCCCGACACCGAACGCGATGTGGCGATTCCGTTCCCGGTCGATCTTGACGTCGTTGGGATCCTCGAACACGTCGGGGTCACGGTTGGCGCCCGGGAAGTTCATGAGGATCTTGTCGCCGTAGGGGAACGGGCAACCGCCGTACTCCACGCCCTCCTGGCTGACCACACGCGCCATCGTCACCGGCGAGTAGGCCCGCAGGAGTTCCTCGATGGCCGTCGGCAGCAACTCGGGCTCGGCCACCAGGCGCCGACGGTCCTCGGGATGGCCGGCCAGGTGCCACAGGGCCGAACCGATCGAACTCCACGTGGTGTCGATCCCGGCGACCAGCATCAGGTTGCAGGTGCCCTGTACGTGTTCGGCGCTGACCTTGTGCCCGTCGACCTCGGCGTCGAGCAACTGCGAGATCAGGTCGTCGCGAGGGTTCTCCTGCCGATCGCGGATCTCGGCCGCGAAGAAATCGGCGATCTTGCCGCGGTACTGCTCACGGATGGCAGGGTTCGACAGCCCCAGCTCGAGGGTGCCGCGAACCCAATCGACGAACTGGTCGGCGTCGTCGGGATTGATCCCGAGCAGGTTGGCGATGACGCGGGGTGGGATCTGCTGGGCGTACTCGACGGCTCCGTCGACCTCCCCTCGATCGATGAATCCGTCGATCAGCTCGTTGCAGAGCTCACGCGTCGCCGGTTCGTGGTCCGCGGTGGCCTTGGGAGAGAACGCCGGAAGGATCAGCCGTCGCGACCACGTGTGCACCGGCGGATCGGCGCTGATCGGTGGGACGTTGACCGTGTGATACGCGCCACCGGGCAGGATCTCGGTCGCTGCTTCGGGGGGTCGAACCACGATCGGGTCGGCCGACGACAACTCGGGCACCATGCGGGCCAGCGCCACGACGTCTTCGTACCTCGTCGGCAGCCACGACCCGCCCCAGCGATCGGTGTGGGCGATCGGGCACTCGTCGCGCAGATCGGCCCAGATGGGGTACGGGTCGCTGATGTACTCCGTGTCGAAGATGTCGTAGTCGGTGGTCCAGTCCTCGACGGGGGGCCGAGGAGGTGGTCCGGTGGGAAGGTCCTCGGTCGTGCTCACGGGCTCCTCACTCCTCGATGATCGTGATGGCGAACTCAGGGCAGTTGTCGACGGCCAGCCGAGCCTTCTCTTCGAGTTCGGCCGGCACGACCCCATCGCCCTTCTCGGTGGCGTACCCGTAGTCGTCGACGTCGAACAGTTCCGGCGCGATGGAATAGCAGCGATTGTGCCCTTCGCACTTCTCGGAATCCACCTTGATACGCATGATCGCTTCTCCTGTGTTGCGGGCCGTCGCCGAACATAGCGCAGCGACCCTGGGCGACGCCATCACGAAACGGCGCGCAAGGCCGGGTCGGAGCCGTAGCCTCCACCAGTGATGGACCGGCCCTACCACCGCGATGCCATCGTGCTCGGACTGGCCGTCGGCGTGTTCGGTCTGGCCTTCGGCGTCCTCGCCGTCACGAGTGGACTGAGCGTTCTCCAGGCCGTCGCCATGTCGACTGCTGGTCTTCACCGGCGCCTCCCAGTTCACCGCCGCCAGTGTCATCGGCGCCGGGGGCGGCCCGGCCGCCGCGCTGGCCTCGGCGCTGCTCCTCGCTGCCCGCAACGGGTTCTACGGCATCAGCGTGTCGAAGCTCATGCCGGCCGGGACCAGTCGGGGTAGACGAGCCCTGGCTGCCCATCTGACGATCGACGAGTCGACCGCGCTCGGGCTGGCCCAACCCGAGCCGAGCGATCGGCACGCGGCGTTCTGGTCCGGCGGGATCTCGGTCTTCGTCTTCTGGAACCTGGGCACCGCTGATCGGTGCCCTCGGCGGCGACGCCATCGGCGATCCGACTGCGCTCGGTCTCGATGCCGCGTTCCCGGCCGGGTTCATCGCCCTGATGATGCCGGCGTTGCGACACCGTTCCGGACTGCTGGCCGCCGTCGCCGGCGCCGGGATCGCCGCTGCGTCGCATCCCCTTCACCCGGCCCGGGATCCCGGTGCTGGCCGCGGCCGTCGGCGCCGTCGTCGCCTTCGGTGTCTTCGGACCCTTCCCGAGGACCGCTCGTGACCGCCATGGCGTCCCGATGAGCTGGACGGCCCTGCTCCTCCTGGCCGCCGGGGCCTACGCCTTCAAAGGCGGCCGGCATGTTCGGGTTCGCCCGGGTGGCGGCTCCCCCACCGTCGTCGGCGCTCGGTCGCCTGCTCCCGCCCGCCCTGCTCGCGGCCTTGATCGTCGACGGCGACGTTCGACACCGGCGGGACGCTGGTGGTCGACGCCCGAGCGGCCGGCGTCGCCCTCGGCGGAATCGCCGCCTCTCTGCGGGCGCCGTTCTGGCTGGTGGTCGTCGCTGGCCGCGGCGACCACTGCCGCGGTGCGTCAGCTCTGACCCGGCCGGTCGGTCAGGCGTCGAGGTAACGCGACGACGGCGATGCCGGAGCCGAGCGCACCGATCACGGCGCCCACACGCCAGCAGGATCAGGGCGACCGGGAACGAGCTGGCCGACGTCGAGGGCGAAGCTGTCGAACAGCCGGAAGTCGGTCTCGGTCGAGTGCGTTGCGGATCAAGCGATTGAAACCGAACACCGCGAGGGTGCGAGACGCCGGCACCGATGAGGCCCTGCGCCAGCCCTTCGAACATGAACGGCAGCCGGATGAACGAGTGTTGGTCGCGCCCACCAGACGCATCACCTCGATCTCACGCCGTCGGGCGAAGAGTGCCGTACGGATCGAGTTGTACATGAGCAGACCGGACGCGACGGCGGCCGCGATGCGCGGCGAGCGAACATGATGCTCGACGCGGCGCTGGTGAACTCGTTCGACCCGTTCGATCGCTTCGCCGGCGAAGTCGATCTTGCGAACCCCGGGGAGGCCCTCGAACGCGTCACCGAGCGACCGGACCACGGCGAGATCGGCGATCTGGGGCACCACCCGGATACGACGTCGGAAGCTGCTCGGGCGTGACGGCTTCGAGCACCTCGGGTGACTCGACCAGAACTCCTGGAACTCGGCCCAGGTCTCCTCGGTGTTGATGTAGCGGTAGTCCTTGACCCCCGGCGAATCGGCCAGGGCGCGGTCGAGCGACTCGAGCTGCTCGGTCGATGCCTCGGGGTCGACCCAGATGATGAACTCGACGTCGTCCTTGAACCGCGTGTTGAGTCCCTCGACGCCCTGACGGATCACGAGGGCGGCGCCGAGCAGCGAAAGCGACACCGCCACGGTCAGCACCGTGGCGATGGTCAGCGAGGGGTTGCGGACGAGGTTGTTGCCCGTCTCCCGCAGCGAGGTAGTCGACTCGCAGTGCCATCACGTGCTTCTCCTACTCGTAGACGCCGCGAGCCTGGTCTCGGACGATGTCGCCGTGCGACAGTTCGATGACCCGTCGGCGCATGGTGTCGACGATGCCGCGGTCGTGGGTGGCCATCAGCACGGTGGTGCCGGTCTTGTTGATCCGGTCGAGCAGACGCATGATGCCGATGGCGGTCTGAGGATCGAGGTTGCCCGGTCGGCTCGTCGGCCAGCAGGATCAGGGGCCGGTTGACGAACGCCCGAGCGATCGACACGCGCTGTTGCTCACCTCCCGAGAGCTGGTCGGGGTACTTGTCGACCTTGTCGCCCAGCCCGACCAGGTCACAGATGGCGGGCACCTGGTTCTTGATGACGTGACGGGGCCGACCGATCACCTCGAGGGCGAAGCTCACGTTCTCGGCGACCGTGCTTGTTGGGCAGGAGCTTGAAGTCCTGGAAGACACAGCCGATGTTGCGGCGCAGCATCGGGACCTTCCAGTTGACGACAGCTCGACCGATGTCCTTGCCGGCGACGAAGATCCGCCCGTCGGTCGGGATCCTCCTGCTTGTTGATCAGCCGCAGGAAGGTCGACTTGCCCGATCCCGAGGGACCGACCAGGAACACGAACTCACCCTTGGCGATGTCGGCCGACGCCGATACGCAGGGCCACGGTCTTGCCCGGATAGTCCTTCGTGACGCTCTTCGAGCTTGATCATGCGCTTCCGACCTCCAGTGCGGTCTGCGGGCTCGCCGCCAACGCAACCACGCCTCCATGAACGGCGTCACGTCGCCGTTCGACACGCCCTCCGGATTGCCCGACACGAGACCCGACCGCTCGTCTTTCACCTGCTGATAGGGCTGGAGCACGTAGCAACGGATCTGGCTGCCCCACTCCACGCTCTTGGACTCACCGGCCTCCGCCGCCAGCTCGTCCTCCCGCTTCTGCCGTTCGAGATCGACGAGCTTCATGGACAGCATCTGCATGCAACGGTCCTTGTTCTGATGCTGGCTGCGTTCGTTCTGGCACGACACCACGATGCCCGTCGGCAGATGGGTGATCCGAACCGCCGAGTCGGTGGTGTTGACGTGCTGTCCGCCGGCACCCGAGGACCGGAAGACGTCGACGCGCAGATCCTTGTCGTCGATCTGGACCTGGTCGGCGGCGTCTTCGATGTCGGGCCACCACGCCGAAGCGAGGCGAAGGCGGTGTGCCGGCGGGCCTGGGAATCGAACGGCGAGATGCGAACGAGTCGGTGAACACCTCGCTCGGCCTGGAGCAGACCGTAGGCGTAGCGACCCTTGATCGTGAACCCGACGCTGCCGACGCCCGGCCTCCTGGCCGTCCTGCCATTCGGTGACCTCGAGCGAGAAGCCCCGCTTGTCGGCCCAACGCTTGTACATCTCGAACAGCATCGAGGCCCAGTCCTGGGCATCGGTGCCGCCGGCTCCGGAGTGGATCTCGCACACGGCGTCGCCCTCGTCGTACTCGCCGGTGAACAGCGCCCGCAGTTCGAGTTGCGGCGAACTCGACTCGGTCAACGTCGGCGATCATCCGCTCGGCCTCGGCCAACGAGTCGGCGTCGCCCTCCTCTTCGGCCAGCTCCACAGGGTCTCGACGTCGTCGATGCCCGCCGGCCAGACGATCGTAGAGCTCGAGATCTTCCTTGACCTGGGTGAACTCGGTCTGGACCTCTCGGGCTCGGGCCGACGTCGTCCCACAGATCGGGGCGACCCATCTCGGTTTCGAGCTGCGGGAGCCGCGCCCGGAGCTCACCCACGCGAAGGTAGTCCTCGGCCTCGGACAGCGAAGTCCGCAGGCGAGCGATGGCATCGGAGAGATCAGGCATCAGACAGGGTCGGCATTCGTTCGGACGGGAGGGGACGGAAACGGGGTCGGCGGCGACGGTGCGACGTCAACGCCCGTGGCAGGCCTTGAACTTCTTGCCGCTCCCGCAGGGGCATGGCTCGTTGCGACCGGTCTTGTCCCATTCGGACTTGACGATCGGCTGTGCGACCGCGGGTTCGGCGTCGGCCTCGGTCGACCGGTTGGCGGGTGAGCTGGCGGGCCTCGGCCTTGGCCGCCCGGACATCGGTGGTGACCCGTGGTGCGACCTTGCCGACGGCGCCACGGGGTCCCCCGATCGGGGCTCGGGCGCCCGCCCCACCCGATTGGCGGCCTCGTCCTCGGGCGCCATCGGACCCGACGTGGTGACGTCGGTGACGTCGGGATCGGGACCGCCGCTGGCCGACCCGCCGTTGGTGGAGTCACCGGTGGGGTTCACGATCGGTCGGGCCTGGGGTCGGAGCTGGGGTTGTGCCGGTTCCTGCACCTGCACCCGAACGTGCATGAGATAGCGAATGAAGTCGGTGTTGAGCCCGAGCATCATGCCCTTGAACAGTTCGAACCCTTCGCGCTGCCACTCGACCAGCGGATCGCGTTGACCCATCGCTCGCAGGTTGATGCCCTCGCGGAGATTGTCCATCTCGGCCAGGTGCTCGCGCCAACGCTGGTCGACGAGCTGGAGCATGATCTGACGCTCGATCTGGCGCATCAGATCGGGGGTCAGCTCGGCTTCGCGCTTTTCGTAGAAGGCGAGCCCCTCGGCGTGGATCATCTCGATCATCGCCTTGGTGTTCGGCGCGTCGGCGAGCTGGTCGGGGGTCAGCTCGGTCGGCCAGAACGTGGCCAGGTCGGTGTGCAGGCTCTCGATGTCCCAGCCGTCGTCGAGTTCGTCGATGCAATAGGTGCGAACGATGGTCTGCGCCACCTCGTCGATCGCTTCGAGGGTGTCGGCCCGAAGGTCGGCCTGATCGAGAACCTGCACGGCGACGGCGATAGATGACCTTGCGCTGCTCGTTGAAGACCTCGTCGTACTTGAGCACGTTCTTGCGGATCTCGGCGTTGCGCTGCTCGACGGTGGTCTGCGCCCGTTCGACCGATTTCGACACCATCTTCGACTCGATCGGAACGTCGTCGGGCAGGGCCCGATCCATCACCCAGTTCATGGCCCCGGTGGCGAAGATCCTCATCAGATCGTCTTCGAGCGACAGGTAGAACCGGCTCTCGCCCGGATCGCCCTGACGACCCGAACGGCCTCGAAGCTGGTCGTCGATGCGACGGGATTCGTGCCGTTCGGTGGCCAGGACGTAGAGCCCACCGGCCTGGCGGACGACCTCGGCGTTGGCGGCGCAGATCGGCTGCCAGTAGGCGAAGCGCTCCTGGTAGTAGGCCTCGCCTTCCTCGGAGTCGAGTTCGAGCCCCTTGGCCTTCGTGTCGGACTCGGCCAACTTGTCGGGGTTGCCACCGAGCACGATGTCGACACCGCGTCCGGCCATGTTGGTGGCCACGGTCACGGCTCCCGAACGACCGGCCTGGGCCACGATGTCGGCTTCACGGAAGTGCTGCTTGGCGTTGAGCGTCTCGTGCTTGATGCCCCGCTGGCCCATCAGGGCCGACAGGACCTCGGACTTCTCGACCGACGCGGTACCGACCAGCACCGGTTGACCGGACTCGACCCGCTCGGCGATGTCGTCGATGGCGGCCGCGAACTTGGCGGCTTCGGTCTTGTAGATCAGATCGGAGCGATCCTCGCGCTGGATCGGACGATTGGTGGGCACCTGCACCACGGTGAGCCCGTAGGTGGTCTCGAGCTCGACCGAGTCACCGAGAGCCGTACCGGTCATACCGGCCAGCTTGTCGTAGAGGCGGAAGTAGTTCTGCAGCGTGACCGTGGCGAGCGTCTGCTGCTCTTCCTTGATCTTGACGCCCTCCTTGGCCTCGACCGCCTGGTGCAGGCCATCGGACCAGCGACGACCGTCGAGCACCCGCCCGGTGAACTCGTCGACGATCTTCACCTCACCGTTGGCGACGAGGTAGTCCTTGTCTCGGTGGAACAGCTCCTTGGCCCGCAGCGCCGCCTGGAGCTGATGGACCAGGTCGTGCTGGACACCGTCGTAGATGTTCTCGACGCCCAGGATCTCCTCGACCTTGGTGATGCCCTCGTCGGTGATGGCGACCTGACGCTTCTCTTCGTCGACGTCGTAGTGGAGGTCCCTGTTCAGCGACCGGACCACCGTGGCGAACTGGTAGTAGAGATCGGCCGCGCCCTGCACCTTGCCGCTGATGATGAGCGGGGTGCGGGCCTCGTCGATCAGGATCGAGTCGACCTCGTCGACGATCGCGTAGGCGTGACCCCGTTGGACCATGTCGCCCAGCGAACGGGCCATGTTGTCACGCAGGTAGTCGAAGCCGAACTCGTTGTTGGTGCCGTAGGTGACGTCGGCGGCATATTGGGCCCGCTTGTGGGCCGGATCGTTGTTGCCGGGGATGATCAATCCGACCGTCAGTCCGAGCCAACGGTGGATCTCGCCCATCCAATCGGCGTCGCGTGACGCAAGGTAGTCGTTGACGGTGATGGCGTGGACGCCGTTGCCGCCGAGGCCGTTGAGATAGATCGGGAGCGTGGAGACGAGCGTCTTGCCCTCGCCCGTCTTCATCTCGGCCACCCAGCCATTGTGCAGCGCTGCCCCACCCATGAGCTGGACGTCGTAGTGCCGCTGGCCGATCACCCGTTCGGCCGCTTCGCGAACGGTGGCGAACGCCTCGAACAACAGATCGTCGAGCGTGGCACCGCGCTCGAGGCGCGAACGGAACTCGTCGGTCTTGGCCCGGAGGTCGCTGTCGGACAGCGCCTTGAACTCGGCTTCGAGGCTGTTGATGGGCTCGACCACCGCACCGATGGCCTTGAGTCGCTTACCGTCGCCCGCTTTGAGGATCTTGTCGAGAAGCTTCATCTGGCCTCGGAGTCTACCGGCTCTAGTCCATGCCAACAGTGCACGTCAACACCTTCTCGACACAGCCTCACCCAGCGTGCCCGGACCCCACGATCGGTGCCACCGTGTCGAGCCACGGGTCGGGACCCGATGGGATCGGGTCCCGACCGGCCTTCAGTCGGCGCCGATGAGTCCGATGTCGCCGTCGTCACGGCGATACACGACCGCGGCCTGCTGGGTCTCGGCGTTCACGAAGAGGTAGAAGTCATGGTTCAGCAGGTCCATCTGGAGCGCAGCCTCGGGTGGGTGCATCGTCGACAGGGAGAACGACTTGCTCTTGACGATCCTGTAGATCGGCTCGGGATGCTCGTCGTCGGTCAGCAGTGTCTCGGGCACGAGTTCGTCGGCCACGTCGATCTTGGTGTGGGCCTGCTCGCGCTTCTTGACCTTGGTCTTGAGTTTGCGGAGCTGGCGTTCGAGCTTCTCGACCGCCAGATCGACGGCGGTGAACGAATCGGGTGCAGCCACCTTGCAGCGAACGTGGTGACCGTGACCCTCCATGGTCACCTCGCACAGTTCCTTGTCACCGATTCGAGGGTTCTTCTCCTCCCAGAAGTGGACCTCGGCTCGATCCATTCCCGCGAGATAGCGATCGAGACGTCCGATCTTCTCGACCGTCACCTGGCGGAGCGACTCCGAAACCGTTGTGTGGCGACCGCTGACCGTGACCTCCATGAGAAACCCCTTTCATGGGTACCAATGGCTCATTCGGGACTCACCATAGGGTCGATCACCGACCCGGTCAGGCCCATCTCGGGTGACAGACGCCACCACTGCGGCATGGATGGTATCGGCGCCGGCGGCGATGAGGGCGCAGGCCCCATGCTCGAGTGAGGCACCGGTGGTCACCACGTCGTCGACCAGCACCAGACGGCCCCCGACCGGGCGCCGGGCGACCAGCACGGCACCATCGAGCCGCTGGGTACGGCCCCGACCCTGCTGGGAGGCCTCGTCGACCCGACGCAACAGGTTGCGGGCCGGCACCCCGAGCGCGGCAGCAACCGGCCGGGCCAACAGTCTTCCCTGGTCATAGCCGCGATCCCGTTCGTGCGATCGGGAGGCCGGAACCCAGGTCACGGCGTCGATGGCCCCGACGGAGTCAACGGCGTCGATCGCCCGGGCCATCGCCTCGCCCAACCGCCGCAGCAAAGGCCTCCCGCCGCCGTTCTTGGCCCGCAGGATCACCGACGCCGAGTGTCGGTCGTATTCGAAGAGGGCGATCAGTGAAGCGACGCCCTCGAGCCGACGGGGCGCCGCCGGCACGAGGGCTGCCCAACAGGCCGAGCACACCGAGTTCGAGGCCTCACCACAGCCCGGGCAGGTTCGGTCGAAGAACACGACCGAACCCTACGACGCCGCTGTGACACCCGATCGGCCCGCGGCGCAGCCCGGTCACCCGGCGTTGCCGCTCGGCCCGCTCAGTAGCGGTAGTGGTCGGGCTTGTAGGGCCCTTCGACCGGCACGCCGATGTAGTCGGCCTGTTCCTGGGTCAGCGTGGTGAGGCGCACACCCAGGGCGTCGAGGTGCAGGCGAGCGACCTTCTCGTCGAGGATCTTGGGAAGGGTGACCACATCGATGCCGTAGGACTCGGCGTTGCGGTGCAGTTCGATCTGCGCCAAGACCTGATTGGTGAAGCTCGCCGACATCACGAAGCTCGGATGACCGGTGGCATTGCCCAGGTTGAGGAGGCGCCCCTCGGACAGGACGATGATGGACTTCCCGTCGGGGAACCGGAACTCGTCGACCTGCGGCTTGATGTTGATGCGCTGGATGTCGCTCTGGCGGAACAGACCCGCCATGTCGATCTCGTTGTCGAAGTGGCCGATGTTGCCGACGATCGCACCCTGCTTCATCTTGCTCATCGCTTCGGCCGAGATGATGCCCTTGTTCCCGGTGGTGGTGATGAAGATGTCGGCGATGCCCAGCATCCGCTCGAGGGTGTTGACCTCGTAGCCGTCCATGGCGGCCTGGAGGGCGCAGATGGGGTCGATCTCGGTGATGACGACACGGGCACCCTGACCGCGCAGTGCCTCCGCCGATCCCTTGCCGACGTCGCCGTAACCCATGACCAGGGCGACCTTGCCGCCGATCATCACGTCGGTTCCCCGGTTGATGCCGTCGAGGAGACTGTGGCGGGTGCCGTACTTGTTGTCGAACTTCGACTTGGTGACGGCGTCGTTGACGTTGATGCCGGGGAACTTGAGGATGCCGTCACGCATCATCTCGTAGAGGCGATGGACGCCGGTCGTGGTCTCCTCGGACACGCCACGGATGTTGGCCGCCATGCGGGAGAACACGGTCGGGTCGTCGGCCTGCATCGTGCGGATCAGGTCGAGGATGACCCCGTATTCCTCGGGGTCGTTGTCTTCGTCGAACGCCGGGACGGCGCCCTCGGCCTCGAACTGCGCACCCTTGTGCACGAGCAGCGTCGCGTCACCACCGTCGTCGAGGATCAGGTTGCAGAACTGCTCGGCGTCGGGCCACAGCAGCGCCTGCTGGGTGCACCACCAGTACTCCTCGAGCGTCTCGCCCTTCCAGGCGAACACCGGGACACCCTGGGGATTGTCGACCGTTCCGGTCGGACCGACGACGGCGGCCGCAGCCGCTTCGTCCTGGGTCGAGAAGATGTTGCACGACACCCAGCGGACCTTGGCCCCGAGCGCCGTGAGGGTCTCGATGAGGACGGCGGTCTGGATGGTCATGTGGAGGCTGCCCATGATCCGGGCGCCGGCCAGGGGCTGTTCGTCGATGTACTCGGCCCGCAGGGCCATCAGTCCGGGCATCTCGTGCTCGGCCAGTTCGATCTGCTTGCGGCCGACACCGGCCAGGTTGATGTCGGCGACCTTGTAGTCGCCGTCGAGCAGGGTGCGCGGACGATCGTTGATGGTGGTCATGTGAGCTCCGGGATCAGAGATGGCGCGTCGGTCGACAGCGCCGCTTCGGAAAGGCTGAGGCCCACTGGCCGGATCAGGCAGCCACTCGTCGCCCCAAGGGTAGCGGGCACGACCGGCATCGGTCGGGAGCCGATCCACTCAGCCACCCCGGTCGAGACCGCGACCCCCATCGACTCGGCGACCCCGATGGACTCGGCGGCCCCTTCGGATCAGCGGGCCTTCATCGCTCCGTCGATGGGGATCGCGGTGCCGCTGAGGAACCGGGCGGCGTCGGAGAGCAGGAAGACGATGAGATCGGCCACCTCCGACGGTTCGCCGTAGCGGCCGAGCGGAATCGACGCGGCGACCGCGGCCTGGATCATGTCGGCGTCGACCCCGTCGACCTTCATGGCATCCTCGAGCGACCGCATCATGCGGGTCTGGATCGGCGACGGACAGATGGCATTGACACGGATCTGAGCGGGGGCGAGTTCGAGCGCGGCCGACTTCGTGAGCCCGATCACGGCGTGCTTCGATGCCGAGTAGATGCTCAGGTTGTTGGCCCCCGACAGGCCCGCGACCGACGACAGGTTGACGATCGAGCCTCCACCGGAGGCGGCGATCACCGGCGCCAAGGTCTTGATGCCCCGCCAGACGCCCTTGACGTTGATGTCGAACACCCGGTCGACCATGGCCTCGGGATACTCGATCAGTGGGGTCACCGACCCTTCGATCCCGGCGTTGTTGACCAGACCGTCGATCCGGCCGAATCGCTCGAGCGCGGTGTCGCGGGCGGTTTCCCAGTCGGCCTGGGAGGTGACGTCGGCCTCGACGGCCACCACGTGCTCACCCATGCCGGATGCGGCCTGGAGCCCCGTGCCCGGGAGATCGGTGGCGATCACGGCGTGACCGGCCTTGGCCAGTTTGGCCACCGTGGCCAGGCCGATGCCGCCACCGGCACCGGTCACCACGACGACGCCGACGAGTTCAGGGGGGAGGGATCCGGTCATCACCGCATCCTGGCCCAGGGGACTAGCCCTGGTCGAGCCAGGTCTTGAGATCGTCGACGATCGGCAGGGGTCCGGGGTCGAGACCCTCGGCTGCGGCCAGTTCGAGGGTCGTGATGTCGCCGACGAGGATCAGGTCGAGCAACTGGGCCACCGACCCCTCGCCCTGTGCCTCGACCGACATGATGTCGGCCATGACCTCGAGCGTCTTGGCCTCGACGTAGGCGAAACGTCGGGCCGTCTGGGGGTGTTCGCCGTCGTGGCGCAGCTGGATCTGGGTGAAGATCTGGCGGGTGACGTCGCCGTTCTGGCCCCACCCGACCAGTTCGTTGTGACACAGGTCGGGCATCGGGGCCCAGAACGCCGGCGACTTCACGTTGTGGTTGAACGCGATCTTCCATCGTTTCGCCGCCGTGGTGCCGATGACACCACCTCCGTAGATGATCGGGATCGTCCGGCCGACCTTGCGGGCGATCTCCTTCGCCGGACTCCGGTCCGAGAGCAATTCTTCGCGACGGGTCTTCAGCTGGTCGGTGGCATGACCGAGCCAGGCCCGAGCCCCCGGGAACACCCCGATCTCCTCCAGGGCCATCATGGCCGGGACGGCGAGGGCCCCGAGCATGGCCCGGGGCATGAGCGCCTCGGATGCCACGGGCAACACCGGAGCGCCGGCCCGACGGGCCAGGGCCGCGAGTTCGCCACCGTTGGTCACGGCGACCAGGGGGGCTCCGGCTTCGACCGCTGCTTCGAGTGACTCGAGCGTCTCCTCGGTTGCACCCGACGCCGACAACGCGATCACCAGCGAATGCGGACCGACCCACGACGGTGGCAGGTAGCCTCCGTACACCACGATCGGGTGAGGCGAGAACGGACGGGCACAGGCCGCAGCGACGTCGCCGCCGAATCCGCTGTCGCCCATCCCCAGGATCAAGACGTTCTCGATCCGTGAGGGGTCGGGCAGTCCCTTGATCGAGCCGATGGCGGCCAGCGACGCCTCGATCTGTTCGGGGAGCCCGAGCATGGCGTCCCACATGCCGAGAGTGTCGAGCCGGTCGGTGTCGGGCGTGGTGTTCATGGTGGGGTCCTGTTCAGACGGCGAAGGTCGGCGAGATTCCCTCGCTGGCGGCCTTGGCCATGAGCCGGTCGTGTTCGGTGTCGTCGACGGTGGTCGCCTCGTCGATCAGCATGACCGGGATGTCGTTGTCGATTCGGTAGACGCGATGCAGGCGATCGTTGTAGAGGATCGACTCGTCGGGGAAGTAGAGCAGAGGACCCTTGTCTTCGGGGCAGGCCAGGATTTCGAGCAGAGTCGGATCGAGTGCCACGAGGGCTCCTAGGGGTCGGGGCCGGCGGGGCCAGGGTCAGGACCCGGTCAGACTAGCGCCCGGCCTCGCCACCCATGCCAGACCCACGTTGGTGACCGTCACCGGTCCGGTGTCGGCGGCCAGGAACGCCGGCACGCCCCGATCGAGCCGTTGCTCGCGCTCGGCGACCCGAAGGGTGAGGTGACCCGAGGTGGCCAACACGATGGCGGGACCGGCGACCTCCAGGGGATCGGCCGCTGGCTCGAGGTCGACCAGTCGGGTGAGGGCGAACTCGGCGACCGGTGACTCGTAGGTGTGGGTCGCCCCCATCGGTCGTTGGATCGGCGCCGGAGCAGGATCGCAGCTGACGACGGCCAGCAGCTCTTCGACGTCGATGTGTTTCGGTGTCAGTCCACCTCGCACGACGTTGTCGCTGTTGGCCATGAGCTCCACCCCGATACCCGACAGGTACGCGTGGAGGTTGCCGGCATCGAGGAAGAGCGCCTCACCGGGCTGGAGCACCACATGGTTGAGCAACAGGGCCACGACACCACCCACGTCCCCGGGGAAGGCGTCGGCCACCGTCCCACAGGCGATCAGATCGGCCCGGAACTCGTTGGCCTCGGGTCGTCCCGAGGCGAGGAGCGCCGCTGCGGCCACCGGAACGGCGCGGGCCATGACCTGCGCCTCCGGGGCGGGCTGGTGGAGGAGCCATGCGAGCGTCTCGGCCAGGATCGAGGCGTCGTCGCTCGCCCGCACGCCGAGCAGGTCCCGGATGGGATCGAGCGCCGGATGGTCCAAGACGGCGAAGAGCCGTCGGGTGGCGTCGAGCGGACGGAACCCACACTTGCCCTCGAAGACCGTGAGCGCCGCGATCAGTTCGGGCTTGTGATTCGGATCCCGGTAGACCCGTTCGGGCGCATCACGATCGATGCCCGCCGCGTTCTCTCGGGCGAACCCGGCCCGGGCCCGGACCCGGTCCGGGTGGGCCTGGATCGACAACGGCACTCGGGCTGCGAGGACCTTGAAGAGGAACGGGAGACCGTCGAAGTCCTCGGCGACGCCCGAGCCGATCATGGCCAGGCTGCGTTCGGCGATCACATCGGCGAGACTCCGACCGTCGGGAAGGACGCTCGGCGCCGAGCGATGGGCTCCCATCCAGAGTTCGGCCTCGGGGCGACCATCGGCCTCGATGCCGAGGAGGTCGGACAGGGCCCCCGGACGTCCCCAGGCGTAGCGCTGGATCGGGCAATCGAGCGGTGCGGCGATGAACTCGGGAACGCCGGGCACGGACTCAGACGCTCGCCATCACGGCCTGGACCTCGGCGACTCGTGCCGCGACATCGGCCTCGGTTGCGGCTTCGAGATTGAGCCGGAGCAGGGGCTCGGTGTTGGACGGCCGCAGGTTGAACCACCAGTCACCCAGGTCGACGGTGAGCCCGTCGAGCCGATCGATCGCCGTTCCCGTCCCTTCGGTCGAGACCTGGCCGTAGTGCTGGGCCACGTGGTCGATCACGGCAGCGGCGTCCTCGACCCGGGTGTTGATCTCGCCCGACGCGGCGTAGCGATCGAGCGGGGCGAGCAACGCCGACAGCGGTCCGTCGAATGCGCTGAGCTGAGCCAGCACGAACATCGCTGCGATGAGGCCCGAGTCGGCCCGCCAGTTGTCGGCGAAGTAATAGTGAGCCGAGTGTTCGCCGCCGAAGACCGCATCTTCTTCGGCCATGTGGGCCTTGATGAACGAATGACCGACCCGGGACCGGAACGCGACCCCACCGGATTCGGCGATGACCTCGGGCACGACCTTGGAGCAGATCAGGTTGTGGACCACGGTGCGCCCGGGATGGTCGGCCAGGATCGCCCGCGCCAGCAGGGCCGTGGTGAGCGAGCCCGACACCGGTCGACCGAGCTCGTCGACCAGGAAGACACGGTCGGCATCACCGTCGAAGGCCAGCCCGATGTCGGCCCCGAGCTCGAGCACCCGGGCCTGGAGATCGACGAGGTTGTCCATGTCGAGCGGATCAGCGGGATGATTCGGGAAGCTGCCGTCGAGCTCGGGGTAGAGCAGGTCGAGTTCGAAGGGCAACCCCTCGAACACGGCCGGGACCACGAGACCCCCCATGCCGTTGGCGGTATCGGCAACGACCTTGAGCGGCCGCAGCTTCGACGTGTCGATGAAGCCCCGCACATGATCGGCGAAGGCCCCCAAGAGCTCGGCGTTCGTCGAGGTCCCCTCGATGGCGGCGGGTCTCGGACCACGCTCGGCCAGTTCCTCGGCGGCCGTGGCCTTGATGTCGGCCAGTCCGGATTCCTGACCGATCGGCGCGGC
This sequence comes from uncultured Acidimicrobiales bacterium, assembly GCA_963700755.1. Classification (GTDB taxonomy): domain Bacteria; phylum Actinomycetota; class Acidimicrobiia; order Acidimicrobiales; family SZUA-35; genus JBBQUN01. Next base: position 731,177 of record CAVOYW010000005.1, on the reverse strand, counting down.
GCCCGACCGACACAGTTTGATCCCGTTGTAGCCGGCCGGGTTGTGCGAGGCGGTGAACATCACCCCGGGACAGCCGAGGGAACCCGAGGCGAAGTAGACCATGTCGGTCGACGCGAGCCCGATGTCGACCACGTCGAGGCCCTGCCGGCGGACACCCTTGGAGAACGCGGCGACGAGCTCGGTCCCCGAGGGGCGCATGTCACGACCGATCACGATCTGACGTGACTCGGGTTCGACCGACGCCACGAAGGTCGCGAACCCAACGCCGAGGGCCTCGGCGATCGTGGCGTTGATCTGATCGGGGTACGTACCCCGGACGTCGTAGGCCTTGACGATGGCGTCGAGCGAGGCGATGTTGGCGGATTCCACTCCGGCAAGATAGGCCGACGGCGGCACATCCGGTTCGGCCCGGTCACGAAACAGGGGCGTTCGCAACGCACGGTCGACGCCTTTTGGCGGGGTGGCGTCGCCGTCGAGAGACGCCGACTCGCCGGAACCGGTGGTGCTCGCTGCGGGAAAACCATGATCTCGCCGGACCAGCCAGACCAGGCCGCCCAGACCGAGCAGCGTCATCGCGTAGCCCAGGTAGTCGGGCCAGGTATAACCGTAGGTCAGTTCGACGTCGGTGTCGGTCGGGACGACGACCATGAGGTTGGGACCGGCCCGGTAGGGACCATCGGCGCCGGACACCTTCCAGTTCGGGAAGTACGACGCCTTGACCAGCACCGGCGATCCGACCTGATCGACCGAGAACGAGATGTGGTCGTTGCCGACGTCGAGCTCCGACACCACCGCGGGATCGGCCACGCGGCGTCCCGTCGCCCGGCAACTGCACCGTCACCCGTTCCCAGTCGGACGGGCCGTCCTCGGCGGGCAGGGCGTCGTAGCCGGCGGGATCGTTGTAGAACTTGACCGCCTGGCTCTCCCAGCCGACGTCGAACCGACTGCCGACGCCGGCCGCCTGCTCGCCCGACGGGCCCGTCGCGACGACCGGGACCGTGTCGAGCCCGACGACCAGTTCGTGCTGATCGAGTTCGAAGACGACGAACGGCGCCGACTCCCCCACCTCGGTCAGGTCGTCTCGGCCCCGAGCGGCCGCGATGGCGGCGTCGGTCTGCGCCATGTAGTAGCGCACCCCCATCACGTGGAGTTGTTCGATTCCGGTGTCGATGTCGAAGTTCTGATACGGCAGGTCGCGCTGCGCTCGCGATGGGCTCGACGACAGCACCGACTGGTTCAGGAAGTGGAACGGGGTCGTTGCCGAGGACTCGAAATAGAGGCCTTCCATCGAGCCGATGCAACCGTCGGTCCAGTGCGGCAGCAGCATCAGGGCCATCGGTGTTCCGTACCGTTCGAGGTGAGCGTCGTACTCCCACATCGCCCGGCCACAGCCGTTCGTCTCGCCGAGACCCGCCATCAGCTCGACCACGTTGCGATATTCGAGGTACGCCGGCTTCTCCTCGTAGCCCGAATAGTTCCACGACACCCACGACGGGATGAAGCTGCGGGCGTAGCTCCGGAACCCGAACCACTCGTGGACTCCGGCTGCGTTGACCGAGCCACCGGGAAGCGCTCGCAGCGGGATGGCCAGGCCAACCAGGGTGAGCGTCAGGCCCAGGGCCAGCCCTCCGCCGAGCACACGACGATCGGGGGCCTGTATTCGCTCCGAGGCCGCAGCGGCACTGAACCGGATGACCAGGGCGATGCCGATGGCGGCCGTCAGGTAGACCGACAGGTAGAAGAAGGGCAGCAACCGGGCGTTCCAGAGCTTCCCGGCACCCAGGTTGGCCACCGCCATGGCGAAGACCCCGGCCATGATGGCGAACGTGATGCCCATCCGGTCACGGGTCGCCAGCGCCAGCACCGCACCGACCGCGGCCACCGGGAGTGCGATCTTCATGGGTTCGGTCAGCAGCAGCGGACCGATGAGGTCCTTGCGCTCCCAGCCCATGTCGTTGAAGTACGCCGACTGGAGGTAGAACGGAACGAGCCAGAAGCTGGCGAGGAGCGCTGCGATCGGGCCCGTGACGGCGAGCCACACGAATCGGCCTCGGACACCCTCGTCGGCCGCCACCACGGCACCGGCAACGGCAACGGCAGCACCGACGGTGGCCAGGAAGGCCGGCACGGTCACGTCATCGGCGAGCGCCATCGGCACCAGGCAGAAGGTGGCGGCAACGGCCAGGATCCAGAGCCGGGGGATCTTCTGGTCGGCGAGCATCACGATCACCAGCCCGAGCAGCATGAAGAACAGCGGGATGAGGTGGGACAGCGCCACCAGAGCGATCACCACGGCGGCGATGGCCCGCGAACTCGACAACCCGGCACTGTGCCGGTCCATGCCGCGAATGGCCAGGCCCATCGCCACGAGGCTCAGGCACAGGCCGATCGAGAAGGCGAACTCTCCGGCCAGCGTCGAGGCGATGTTGCCGCCATAGATCTGGAAGTTCGTGTCGAACAGGAACACGGTTGCACCGAGTGCCATGAAGGCCGGGATGGGTTCGGCCGAGTTGGCCATGCGGCCCAGTCCCCACGCCGCGACGGGGAATGCGACCAGGCCGCTGATGCTGATCACCTTGAAGGCAACGCCGTAGGGCAGTCCGATCAGCAGGAGCGACACGACGCCGGCACCCACGATCAGGGGGACGGCCCAGGCCCGGAACCGTCGCACCGCAACGACGGCGGCAGCAACGACCACGGCAGACAGGATGCCCCCGACGATCGGATCGAAACCGGCGTTGAGGGCCAGGATCGCCAGGGAGGGGATCACCATGTAGAACTGGTAGGCGGGGAAGCCTGCGTACCAGTCGGGTGTCCAACCCGTGATGCGACCCTGTGACAACAGGTTGTCGCGGAGGTAGGCCGGGCCCCACACGTGAGCGCCCATGTCGCCGCCCGACGGCGTGGTGTCGAGGAAGATCAGATCGGGCCGCATCTGCACGAACACGAAGACCGAGCAGGCCAGCGCCACGGCGAGCCCGAGCCAGCCGATGATCGCTCCATCACGATCGGTCCCGGCCGTGGACCGGGTGCCATCGGTGCCGGGACCGGGTGTCGTCGCCGACGGCGTGACCGGAACCGTGACCGGAACGGGGTCGGGTTCGGTCGGTCGCTCCAACCGGGGCTCACCGACCAGCGCCTCACGGAGCGCGACCGAGGACTCCTCGGTCAGGCCGGGGCCGGCGACCGGCCTCGCGACCTCGGGGATACCGTCTCCCGAAGTCGACCCACCGTCCGAGCGGTGAAGGCTCGACGTTGCGCCGCCGGGAGTCGAACGTTGCGACTCTGGCACCTCATGCATGACCCGGACATGGTGACACCCAATTGGCCGGATGCGGCGTCATACCAAGGAATGGCGTCATACCAAGGAATGGCGTCATACCAAGGAATGCTGTCGCACCGGCCCGAGGCACGGCACCGTGGTTTGCTCCGCGACGACGGCTCGCTCAGCGACGACGACCGGATCGCAGCCCGACCTCGGCCAGCACCGCGTCGAGTTCGACCGCTTCGCCCTGCACACTCCAGCGCCGGGTGTCGCAATGATCACACGACTCCATGTCGACGGTGTTGCCGTCGAACGCCATGCCGATCACGACGGCGTCGGAACCGCACAGGCGGCAGGGTCGAATGGTGCTCTCCATACCCGCCCATTCGGTGCCGGCGCCCCGACCGTGAGCACCGTCGTCCCCCAATGAACCATCGGGCCCGGCGGCGATGGACCGTTCGGCCCACCCGAGCCGGGCCGGGCGGCCCGTCGCGACCGGGCCGTCAGCTACGGACGACGTCGTTCATCAGCACGGCGAGGGTGACGGCATTGAAGCCGAAGTGGGCGGCCCAACAGGGTCCGAGCCGGCCGTAACGCACCCGGAGGTGGCCGAACACCACGCCGACCACGATCAATCCGGGCAACTGGATCCCCTGGAAATGGGCCGCCCCGAAGAGGAGGCCCTGGATCGCGATCGCCGCCACGTCCGAGACGTGTCGGCGGAGCGCGCCGAGCACCAGGCCGCGATAGAACAGCTCCTCGACCAGGGGCGCCATGATCGCCACGATGATCGTCATCAAGATGATGTCGGCGGCCCCGTCGACGGTGTCGACCAGGTCCTCGGCGGCCTGACCGGGATCGATGTCGACCAGCTGCCCGATGGGCCAGTAGAGCACCGGCAGCACCAGCAGTTGCAGCACGATCCCGGTCGCCAATCCGACACCGAGGTCGCCGATCCGCAGCGATGCCCCCAGGTCGATCACCGGCCCGTTCCCACGCAACCGGGTCGTGAGGATCGGCCCCACCCCATAGGCGAACCACAAGCCCAACTGGACCACGAACAGCAGGATCACCGGTTGGGGCGATGGCATCTCACCGTCGTAGAACCAGGCAACGGCGACAGAGGCCAGAGCGACCTGGGCGAACAAGCCGGCAACGAACCAGCCGAGCGCATCGGTCAACCCCCACGCCGGCGACGGTTCTGGGGCGGGCGGGGCGCTGAACACGGCCCGACCCTACCGGCGTCACCGGGGACGACGTCCGCCCGACCACGCCATGGCATCCGGCTCGCCCTAGGCTTGACTCCATGTCTGACCGAGGCTCCACCCCGCCACCGCCCCCGCCAGGACGAAACCCACGCCTTCCCAACCGCGCCGACGGTGGGTGGCCCCGCTGGGCCGCCTGGGTCGTCATCGGCGTCCTCATCGTTCTGCTCGGATTCATGGCCACCTCCAACAACGACTCGGGGAGCCAGATCAGCTACAGCGAGTTCAAGTCCGAGGTGAGTGCGGGCAACGTCACGTCGATCACCTACGACAACACGTCGGCCAAGATCGAGGGGGTCTACCTCAACGGCGAGAAGTTCACGACGACCGGTCTGAGTCCGTTCCCCGAGAACGACCTCGAACTGCTCGTTCGCAACGACGTCGAGCTCGAACCGAAGACCCCGACCGGCAACGTCCTGATCAGCCTGCTCCAGATCTTCCTGCCGTTCATGCTGATCCTGGGCTTCTTCTGGTGGCTTTCGCGCCGTCAGCAGTCGCAGATGGGCGGCATCATGTCGATCGGTCGCTCCAAGGCCAAGACCTACAACACCGAACGACCCGGCACCACGTTCGCCGACGTTGCCGGCTACGCCGCGGTGAAGAAAGAGGTCACCGAGGTCGTCGACTTCCTCAAGGACCCCTCGAAGTTCGCCGAGATCGGAGCCCGCATCCCCAAGGGTGTGCTGCTCGTCGGGCCTCCCGGGACGGGTAAGACCCTCATCGCCCGGGCGACCGCCGGTGAGGCCGGCGTGCCGTTCATGTCGGTCACCGGATCGGACTTCATGGAGATGTTCGTCGGTGTCGGCGCGAGCCGGGTGCGAGACCTGTTCGCCGAAGCCCGGAAGATGGGCAAGGCGATCATCTTCGTCGACGAGATCGATTCGATCGGACGCAAGCGCGGTGCCGGCCTCGGCGGCGGCCACGACGAGCGTGAACAGACGCTCAATCAGATGCTGGCCGAGATGGACGGATTCGAGGCCACCGAGGGCATCGTGATGATGGCCGCCACCAACCGACCCGACATCCTCGACCCGGCCCTGCTCCGTCCGGGCCGGTTCGATCGTCAGGTGGTCGTTCCCCTCCCCGAGCTCGAGGACCGGCGCCAGATCCTCGCCGTGCACATCAAGCACAAGAAGATCGCCGAAGACGTCGACATCGACCTCATCGCCCGGGGCGCGCCCGGGATGAGTGGCGCCGATCTGGCCAACCTGGTCAACGAGGCGGCGCTGTTCGCGGTCCGCTCCGGCGAGAAGCGAATCTATGCCCGCCACTTCGATGCGGCCCGAGACCGCGTGCTCATGGGAGTCAAGCGAGATTCCATGGTGCTGTCCGACGCCGAACGCGAGGCCGTCGCCTACCACGAGGGAGGCCATGCCCTGTGCGCCGCCATCCTCCCCAACGCCGACCCGCTGCACAAGGTCACGATCATTCCCAGCGGCATGGCCCTGGGCGTCACGATGCAGCTGCCATCCGAGGATCGCCATCTCTACCGCCGCGACTACATCGAGGACCGCCTCGTCGTCATCATGGGCGGCCGGATGGCCGAACAGATCGTCTACAACATGACCAGCACCGGCGCTTCCGACGATCTCATGAAGGCCACCGAAACGGCCCAGAAGATGGTCAAGGAATGGGGGATGTCCGACAAGGTCGGCCCCATGGCCTGGGGCGGCAACGGCCAGGTGTTCCTGGGCGACGACATCATGAACTCCAGGGAGTACTCCGACGAGACCGCCCGGGTCATCGACGAGGAGACCCATCGCATCCTGCTCGACGCCGAGGACCGATGCCGCGACCTGCTGATCGCTCACCGGCCGATTCTCGACCGGATCGCTCAAACGCTGCTCGAGAAGGAAACCGTGAGCGGCGACGAGATCGCCCAGTTCGTCGCCGAGGCCGCAGCTGCGGCCAACGGCTCGCACGCCGTCTGAAGCCGACGGCCCCGTGCCTCAGGCCGACCCGTCGAGCGCCGCTTCGAGTTCCGCGGCGGGAAACGGGCCGAAGAAGCTGTGGGTCACGATCCCCTGGGAATCGACGACCAGTGTGGTGGGCACACCATCGATCCGATAACGACGATGCAGATCGGGCGTGGTCTGGATCTCGACCCTCTGGGCTCCGGTGCGACTGCGCTCGATCGAGGTGACGGTGTCCCAGACTCCGGCGCACGACTGGCAGGTGGCCGAGGTGAAGACAACGACGAGCGTCAGTTCGGCGGGCACGTCGAAGTCGTCACGATCCACCTGGCGGGGCGCCCGATAGGAAGGGGCCGAGGGGGCCTCCGGTCGCCGGCGTTGCAGAAGCAGGGCGACGCCGATCGCCGCCAGGCTGAGTACGACGAGGACGATGATCCGGGTCATCGGTCACCACCGATCAGGGGCACGGCGGGTACGACTCCCAGCCGACCGGGGCCGACGAACTGGACCTCGGCGGCGACGGGGTGTTCCGCCGTGATCACGAGAGCGCCGGCGGTGACCGGACCGGTCACCGGGATCTGGATCCGACCCTCGGGGGGGAGCACGGCTCGAACCGGGGCCAGGCGTTCACCGGCGATGACCAGCGACACGGTCACGAGGCTCCCCTCCGTTCCCGACACCACCACGGTCGTCTCGTCGGACGCACCGATCGTCACCCAGGGCACCACCCACTGCGACGACCGAAGCGGAACCCCGGTCGACGAGGCGACACCGGTGGTTGCCGTCGGCTGGACCAGCACGAGCCCGGACGACGACGAATCGCCGGCTGCCGGATCGGGAACGGCGTTCTCCGGTGACTCCACGTCGTCCCCGTCCTGACCGGGTCGGGCGATCGACCCCGGGATCAACGGCCCGCGCCCGACTGCAATGGAGGCGTTGGTCCCACCCGCCCCGATGAGCGAGGTGTCGACCTTCGGCGTCACCTGCCAACGCTCGACCACCACGCCGACACCGTTGGTCGATGCCACGGTGACACCGACCTCGGCCGGCAGCGGCAGACCGGTTCGACCGAGTTCCTCGACCAGGTCGACGACGGCGATCCGGCCGGGAGCCACGGTCACCTCGACCGGCACCAGCCCGAACGAGGCCCGGTCGGCCGGCTCGAGCAGGTCGAACGAGACGTCGAGTTCGGCGGTCGCCGTCCCCGGATTGAAGAGCGTCAAGCGCTGATCGCCCCCGTCATGGACACGACCGGCAGGCAGGTACCAGCCCAGCTTTGGTTCGTCGACGGCGGCGACGAGTGACACACCGACGGGCCCGAGCTGGCCGTCGAAGAACTGGAGACGCTCGACGGCGAGCCGACCCTGGACGGTCGTGATCACGGTGGCCACGTTCGGTTCCCGACTGATGTACTGTCCGACGTCGATCACCCGGACCGATCGACCCGGCACCACGGCCGCCTCGAGGTCCTTGGGCCGTCGGGTCCGGCTTCCGGTCTGGAACTCGACGTCGAACACCACGTCTTGCGAGGCCGGGTTCAGCAGCACCAGATACTCGGTCGCGTCACGGGTCGTGACCCCGTCGGCGAAGTACCACGAGTCCGACGTCTCGGTGCCACACGGCGCCTCGACCAGGCCCCTCGTCGTGGCCACCGAGTGGGAAACGGCACCCTTGCCGCCGACGATCTCGACGACCGCACCGACGAACGCCGACATGTCGAGATCGGAGACGTCGAGTGTCTCGGTCGAGAGCGGGGGTATCTCGAGGCGAAGCGTCGGCCCCGCTCCGGCATTGTTCATCAGGTCGACGTTGGCGACGGCCGCGGTGTCGCCGAGGTTCGTCATCGCCAGCACATGGTTCCCGATCCCATCGACGGCGCCGGAGCCGGTCGGGCAGTACCAGACCGTGGAGAGGGTCGGCTCGGACGGCAGCGACGGGGTGATCCGCACCGGTTCGTCGGGGGCCGCTTCGGGCTCGGGGGCATGCTCCAGGCGGTCGTAGACCACCCCGCAAACGAGCAGGCCGACGAGGAGGAAGACCGCAGTCCAACGGCTCATGTCACCGGATCCTCGGATCGGGCGATGGCGATCCCGACACCGACCACACCAGCCTGGGCAACCAGACCGAGCCATCGCAGCCAGGGTGTCGGCCGTCGGACACCCCACTCGGTGATCTCACCGGGATCGACGGCGAGCAGCCCACCGGCCGTCGGCGCCACCGTGACGCCGTCGGTGGCCGAAACCCAGCCGTCTCCGGTCACCGCAACCAGCACGCTCACCGGCTGCGGAGGTCGTGAACCGTCGGGGCGAGGAGCCGAGGCCGACACCGACCACTCGCCCGGGGCGAACTCGCCGTTCATGCGCTGACCGTTGGTGAGGTCGGTGTCGAGGAACGCCTCGGGCCGGTTCGGCAACCCGGCGATGTCGGTTTCCAGTCCGACCACGGGCCCGAGCGCGGCCTCGTTGCGGAACACGGTGAAGTCGGCGACCCCGGCAACCCGCTGCAGGTCGAGCTGTCCGAACAACGCAGACATGAGACCGGCCGGCGGCTCGATGGTTCTGCCCTCGTGGGGCGCCGGCGCCAGCCGGGGGACCACGACGAGGTAGTCGATGCCGTAGGGGGCCAGGAGGCGCCCCAGGCGGACGGTCTGGTCGTCGATGGCCAGGTCGAGTTGTTCACCGACCTGGCGATCCAGTCCGTAGGCACCCGGCATCCACCGACCGAGCACCGACGCCTCGGTACCCTCGAGAAAGGCGTACGAGATACCCCGGTCGGACTCGATCGTGTCGACCGGCAAGACCGAGGGAGCACCGATCCACAGGATCCGACTGGGGCCGTCGAGCTGTTCGGCCAGCAGGGCCGTGGTGTTCGCGTAGCTCTGTTCCGGCATCTTCCACCGGCCTCCGTAGGCCTCGGTCAGCAGCAGGATCCCCGCTCCGGCCATGGCGAAGATTCCCAGGAAGGCGGCGACCTGGCGCCACCCGAACCGGAACCCGACGAGATCGATTTCGACGGCCCGCGTTGCCGCTCCGATCGCCATGGCCATACCGGTCGCCGCCGGGACGAGCATCATCTCGACCGCGGGGAGTTCGACGTCGATCCAGCCTCGACGACCGACCCAGATCACGACCCACGACACCACGGCGAGGGACCAGGCTCGGATCCCGGCGTCGAGGCGCACCCCGTTGCCGATCAGCAGGACCAGCGACGCGGCGGCGATGATGCCGATCGTGAGCAGGCGGGGCTCGACCCCGCCGGGCGCGAACCGGATCAGATCGGCGAGCGAGTCGAAGGCGACCTCGGGGGAATCCGGTCCGACGAACCAACGCCAGCTGCCCCGTTGCAGGACATCGAACGTGAACGGTGCGTGCAGAGCAGCCGGAACGACGACGGCGACCACCGACGCCAGTGCCAGGCGACCGGACGCTCCCGGCCGGGCCATCACGACGCCGCTCACGAGCAGCCCGGCGCAGAACAGCACGGCGACGACGACGACGGCAGGCACGAAGATGGCCACCGCAGCGACGAGCAGACCGAACCGGAGCAGGCGAATCGGGAGTGATCGCTCGACGACGCCCGGACCAACGGCTCCGCCGATCGGGCCGAACGGAGCCGAACCCTGGATGCGCAGGGCACTACCGGCGAGGAAGGGGCCGGCACCGTAGACGACCAGCGAGTCCCACCGAGCGGACGCCATCGCCGAAACAGCGAGGGGATTGGCGGCGTACGCGAGTGCCGCCAGGGCGGCGCCGCGCAGGCTGCCGTAGGAGCGGGCCAGCCGCCACGCACCGAAGGGTCCGATGAACAGCGGCCCGATGACCAGTAGCGTGTCGAACACACCCCGACCCCAGAAGAACACCAGCTTGGCCACTCCGAGGACACCGAAGGCCGTGGCCGGATTGCCGGTGCCGCCGGTCCCGACCGAACGCCAACCACCGAGCCATTCCCGGAGCAGTACTCCCCCGCCGGGAAGGTCGAGGAACTGGCCGGTCGGGGTGACACCCCCGGTGATCAACCCCCGACTTCCCAACAGGATCACCACACCCACCAGGGCGCTGATGACGAAACCGTCCCGGAAGGCACCGGCGTCTTGACCCGTGAACGAGTCCCGGAACGTGCCGGCGAAACTCACGACCCGATCACCGACGTCGAACTGACCGCGCAGGAAGCCGCTCAGTCGGGCCGACCCCGGGACCTGAAGGGCGACCACCTCTCGGTCCGACACACCCCGAAGGGCCGCCATCTGCTTTCGGCGGCGACGGATATCGGCCAGGTTCGCCAGGTTCCAGCCGATCGCCCCGAGCGCGTCGCGGGCCTGACGACGCCGGCCGGCGATGACCGAGTAGAGCACCTCGGCAACGAGGAGCAGCAGGGCGAACGGCATGACCCGGAGCAGGTGCAAGGTCGTCGAGGCGACCAGCAGGGTGCGCAGTCGGTTCCTGCCCAGTTGGCGGCGTCGCTCGTCGGAGTCGGCCTCCTTCGACGCCACGCGAACGACCGCCCGGGGAACCGCGACCACCCGGGCTCCGGCCACATGGGCCCGCCAACACAGGTCGAGATCGGCGCCGTAGCGCGCCATGACCGGATCGAATCCGCCGAGCGCCCGGAACAGGTCGGCCCGGATCAGCTGGACCCCGGCCGGTGCGACGAAGACGTCACGAACCGTGTCGTACTGTTCCTGGTCGAACTCGCCCGGTTCGACCAGATCGACCTGAACACCGAAGCGGTCCGACCCCATCCCGACCTTGCGCAACCGGCGGGGATCCCGAGCATCGACCACCTTCGGCGTCACGATGCCCGCGTTCGACCGGTAGAGCTCCTCGATCAGGGTGGACGTCGCCGAGGGGTCGAGCATGTGACCGACGGTCACGAACAGGAAGAACGAGGCCCCCGAGACCAGTTCGAGCGCCTGGTTGGCGGCGGCGGAACGCCCCGGGCGATTCGGCATCCGATGGAGGAAGGCATCGGGGAGGATCTCGGCCACACGGTCGGCGATCGGTTCCTCACCGGCCGCGTCGATCACGAGCACCGAGAAGTTCGTGTACTCCTGGGCGGCGATCGACTCCAGGGTGAGGCTCAGATCGGGTCGGACCTCGTCGACGATGACCACGGCGACGATCGGCGGGCCACCGCCATCGCCAAGCGCCACCTCTGCTGCCTCGAGAGAGGCAAGAGGTCGTTCCAGAGCCTCGGTTCCCACGACGAGGGACGTCGGTGCGGTCGGGGCTGCGGCCGTCGGAGAGTCGGACACGAGGCTCGCAGACTATCGCTCCCCACTCGATCCGCTGGTCACCCTTTGGACTTCCCGATCCGGATCGGAACCGCTCATGGCGGCGACGACTCGGAACCGCAGACCCCCTTGCTAGCCTGGCGCCGTGGCCAGAGCTCTCGTGACCGGTGCGTCCGGATTCGTCGGTCCGCACCTCATCCGGCATCTGGTCGACGCCGGCGACACCGCGGTCGGCAGTGACCTCAACGACCCCACGCGGCCCGGACCGGATCTGCTCGACTTCGAGGGCTGGGCCACCTTCATCAAGGACGTCGGCCCGGACGTCGTCTACCACCTGGCCGGATGGAGCGACGTCGGCGCCTCGTGGAGCGCTGCCCGCCAGACCTGGCGGGTCAACACCGAGGGCACCCTCGCCGTACTCGAAGGCGCCGAGGCCGCCGGCGTGGATCGACTGGTCCTCATCTCGAGCGCCGATGTCTACGGACCACTCGACCCCGCGGCCATGCCCATTCTCGACGACCAATCGCCGAACCCGGCCTCGCCCTACGGAGCGTCGAAGCTGGCGGCCGAGATCCTGGCCCAACAGTTCCAACGCAACGCACACCTCGACATCGTGATCGCGCGCCCGTTCAACCACATCGGCCCCGGACAGTCCCCGAGATTCGTCGTGCCGGCCTTCGCCCACCGCATCGCCGAGGCCGAACTGGCCGGCGGGGGCGAGATCGTCCACGGTGACCTCGGTGCCCGGCGCGATTTCACCGACGTCCGCGACACCGTTCGGGCCTACCGCCTGCTCGCCGAGCGCGGTGTTCCGGGTCGGACCTACAACATCTGCACCGGTCACGACGTGGCCATCAAGGAAATGCTCGACGCCATGCGAAGCATGGCCACGGTCGAGGTCACGACAAAGGTCGATCCGTCGCTGCTGCGCCCGATCGAGGTTCCGGTCAACCGGGGCTCGGCTCGGCGCCTCGGCGACGACACGGGTTGGGTCCCGACCATCCCGCTCGAGCAGACGCTGGCCGATGTGCTGGCCGAAGCCCGAACACTCGTCGCCGCCTCCCGACGACCGCCGTCGGAATCACATCGCTCACCAGAGCCTCAATCCCTACAGCAGGAGCCTTCATGACCAAGCGTGCACTGATCACCGGACTGACGGGGCAGGACGGTTCGTATCTCGCCGAGTTCCTGCTCGACAAGGGCTACGAGGTCGCCGGCATCGTGCGACGGTCCTCGACGCTCAACTTCGAGCGCATCGCGCACATCCAGGACGACATCCAGATCGAGCAGGGTGACCTGCTCGACGAGGCGTCGATGCACGATGTGGTTCGACGGGTGAAACCGACCGAGATCTACAACCTGGGCGCCCAGTCGTTCGTGCAGACATCGTGGCAACAGGCGGTCCTCACCGGTGAGACCACCGCTCTCGGTGTGACCCGCCTACTCAACGCGGTGCGTGACGTCGACCGTGACATCCGCTTCTACCAGGCGTCGTCGTCGGAGATGTTCGGCAAGGTCCAGGCCGTCCCTCAAACCGAATCGACGCCGTTCTATCCCCGTTCGCCGTACGGGGTGGCCAAGCTCTACGGCCACTGGATCACCGTCAACTACCGCGAATCCTACGATCTGCACGCCACCAGCGGGATCCTGTTCAACCACGAATCGCCCCGTCGCGGGCTCGAGTTCGTCACCCGGAAGATCACCAACCACGTCGCCCGCATCAAGCATGGGCTCATCACCCAGTTGCCGCTCGGCGATCTCGACCCGCAACGCGACTGGGGGTTCGCCGGCGACTACGTCGAGGCGATGTGGGCCATGCTCCAACAGGACAAGGCCGAGGACTACGTCATCGCCACCGGCGAGACCCACAGTGTCCAGGAATTCTGTGAGATCGCCTTCGCCCACGTCGGTCTGAACTGGCAGGACCACGTCGTGCAGGACGAGCGGTTCATGCGCCCGGCCGAGGTCGATCTGCTCATCGGCGACCCGGCCAAGGCGAAAGCCGATCTGGGCTGGCAACCCAAGACCCCGTTCCGAGCCCTGGTCGAGATGATGGTCGAGGGCGACATGGAGTTCGTCGCCCGTCAGCAGCGGGTCTAGTGGCCGATCCGCGGGGTGCGACCGCCGCCGTCGTCTGCGGCGGTGTCGGGGCAGCCCGACTGCTGCGCGGTCTGACCCGGATCATCGCCGGACCGAACCTGATGGCGATCGTCAACGTCGGGGACGATCTCGATCTGCACGGCCTGCACGTCTCGCCGGACCTCGACACGATCACCTACACCCTGGCCGACGCCGTGAGCACCGAACGGGGCTGGGGTCTCGAGGGCGAGACATGGCAGGCCATGGACATGGTCCGCCGCTACGGCGGCGTCGACTGGTTCAACCTCGGCGATCGGGATCTCGGCACCCACCTCTTCCGCACCCATCGTCTGGGCCAGGGGGCGACCCTCACCGAGGTCACCGCCGAGATCGTCGCCGCCTGGGGGCTCGACCTGACCGTGCTGCCCGTGTCCGACGACCCGGTGCGGACCATGGTGACCACCGTCGTGGAGGGCGAGATCGGCTTCCAGGAGTACTTCGTGCGCCTCCATCACGATGTCGAGGTCAGCGCCGTCCGCTTCGACGGAGCCGAGTCGGCGACCCCCGGTCCACGGGTGATCGAGGCCATCGCCTCGAGCGACCATGTGATCATCGCACCATCCAATCCCGTCGTCTCGATCGATCCCGTCCTGGCCGTCCCCGGCGTCCGGCAAGCGCTCGCCGCCCGCCGACGCGACGTGATCGCCGTCTCGCCGATCGTGGGTGGCCGGGCCCTCAAGGGACCGGCCGACCGGCTCCTGGTCGAACTGGGCCGAGAAGCATCGGCGCTGGCCGTTGCCGAGTGGTACGCCGACACCATCGGAACACTGGTGATCGACACCGTCGATGCCGATCTGGCCCCGGCCATCGAAGCGGTCGGAGTCCGCTGCGTCGTGGCCCCGACGGTGATGCGCGACCTCGACACCACGATGGCGTTGGCCCGGGTCGTCCTCGGGGCACCGGCCGCGGTGGGCTGACCCTCCCGACCCTCAAGATCGGGTTCCGCGCCGCCGATCATGGTGGTAGAGATGTTGGACACACCGAGCCCGGCGGCTCGTCTCGGAGGGAAACTCATATGTCACGATCACTCGCTCACGTCACGCTCTTCGCTTCGGCGGCCATGCTGATCTCCGCCGGCTGTGGGGCCGTCGCCGACAAGGCGGCCGAGAAGGCAACCGAGGAGGCCGTCGAGCGGATCGCCGAGGCCAACGGTGGCGGCGACGTCGACATCAACACCGATGACGGCACCTTCTCGATGGAAACCGACGATGGGAAGATGGTCATCGACGACGAGGGCAACATGGTCATCGAGAGCGACGAGGGCACGATGACGTTCGAGACCGGCCAGGAGCTGCCCGATGACTTCCCGGACGTGCCCCTGCCCGACGAACTCGCCATCGAGTCCACGTCTCGGATGGACAGCGGCGACGGCACGGTGGCGTTCTCGGTGACGGGCAAGGTCGACAGAGATCCGGCCGAGGTGTTCGACGCGGCGATTCGCGACCTGGAAGGAGCCGGCTACGAGTCGGCCTTCCGCAGCGATGCCACGACCGACGGCGCCTTCAGCGGCACGACGGTGATGAGCAAGGGCGACACGGACCAGATCACGGTCAACGTCTTCGAAGAAGATGGGGTCGCGTACGTTCAGGTGCTCGTCACGAACTCCTGACCAACACCAACTCGACGTGGCCGAGGGACGAGGCCGCACCCACCCCGACCACCCAAATCGCCGAAGCCGTGAGGCGACAGCCGAACCAACCAACACCAACTCGACGCGGCCGAGGGACGAGGCCGCACCCACCCCGACCACCCAAATCGCCGAAGGCGTGAGGCGACAGCCGAACCAATGTGGGAGTCTGCTGCGATGCTGCGACGGCTCGAGATCATTCCCATCGGCGGTCTACCCGAGATCGGACCGGGCGACGACCTCGCCGGCCTGATACTCGACGCCTGTGCTTCGTCACTGGGCGAAGACGAACAGATCACCGACAACGACGTCCTGATCGTGAGTCAGAAGGTCGTGTCGAAGGCCGAGAATCGGCTCGTGAGGGTCGATCCCGACGACCCGCTCTCGCACAAGCCCCTGGTCCTGGCCGAGTCGAAGCGGGTCATCCGACGCCGCGGCGACCTGATCATCACCGAGACCAGGCACGGCTTCATCTGCGCCAACTCGGGAATCGATCGGTCCAACGTCGCCCCGGACATCGCCTGCCTCCTCCCCGAGGACTCCGATCGCTCGGCCCGGCGGTTGCGCGATGCGATCAGGGGGCGCGCCGGGGTGGACGTGGCGATCGTGGTGGCCGATACCTTCGGCCGCCCCTGGCGGCGGGGACTGACCGACATCGCCATCGGTTGCGCCGGCATCAAACCGATCCTCGACCTCCGGGGTACCGAGGACGCAACCGGCCGTGAACTCCATGTCACCGAGGTCTGCCTCGTCGACGAACTCGCGGGCGCCGCCGAGCTGGTACGAGGCAAGTCGACGGGCGTCGCCGTGGCTCTGATACGCGGCATCGATCCGGCCTGGATGGGCGAAGGCAGCGTGATCGGCGAAGTCGTGCGTCACAACTCCGAAGACCTCTTCCGCTGACGACGACCAGCGCGCCGAGCGCGATCCGGGACCTCAGCTGCGGCCGAACTCCTGGGGTTCGAGTTCCGATGGACCGACGTGCGCGTCGAGCCACACGTTGACCGGACCTGCGTCGTCCCAGACCTTCCGGATCCTCGCCACGACGGCCTTGGTGTGCAGCCAAGCCGGCGCACCGAAGTCCTTCGAGATCATCAGTCCCTTGCGCCGGAGCAACTCGATTCTCGGATGATCCTTCGGGTAGCCCCGAGGAGCGGTCTTCAACGACTCCATGGCACCGACGGTGTAGGTGTTCGCAATGTCGGCAACCAGTTCGGCCAGCCGTGGTCCGAGCGTGTCGTCATCGATCGCGCTTCGGAAGCGTTCGAGCTGGTCTCGAGCCATGGTGTAGTACCCGGACCCCACCATGAGACCATCGGCCGAGAACTGGAAGTAGTAGCCGGCTCCACCCTCGCCCTCGGTATAGGCCCCCTGAGCGGTCTTGTACGGCGGACGGCCCTTGACGAAGCGAACGTCGTTGTAGGGCCGGAAGATCTTGAAGACCCCGTGGTCCGAGAGTTCCTGGCACAGCTCGGAGACCGGACCCCTCACGTCGGCTTCGAACCGGTCCTTGTTCGCTGTCCAGAAGGCTTTGGTGTTGTCGGCGTCGAGTTCGCGATAGAACGCCATCCCGGCTTCGGGGAGCCCGTTGAACGTCATGGCCCCGACCGTAGCATCGCCCCTCTTGGCCCGTCCCGGTCCCGCCATCTGCTTGCCCGGGTCCGGGTCCGGGGTCGGATTCGGCGTTCGTCCGACCCGGCGGCAGTAGGTTGAACCGATGCCGAGCGACGATCGACCACCGCTGATCCGACATCTGCCGGCAGCCGAGCCCGGGTCACCGGTCCCGGATCCCGATGCCATCGTCGACGGCTTCATCGAATTCGTTGCCGACCAGGGCCTGTCGCTCTACGACGCTCAGGAGGAGGCCATTCTCGAGCTCCTCGCCGGCAACAACGTGATCCTGAACACTCCGACGGGCTCGGGAAAGTCGCTCGTTGCCGCGGCCGCCCACTTCGCTGCGCTGGCCGCCGGCCGGCGGAGTGTCTACACCGCTCCGATCAAGGCGCTGGTCTCGGAGAAGTTCTTTGCGCTCCGCCGAGATTTCGGCACCGATCACGTGGGGATGATCACCGGTGATGCCCGGATCAACGCCGACGCCCCCATCATCTGCTGCACGGCCGAGATCCTCGCCAACTGGGCACTGCGCGACGGCGCCGAAGCCGACGTCGACGTCGTCATCGCCGACGAATTCCATTACTACGCGGACCCCCAGCGGGGCTGGGCCTGGCAGGTGCCACTCCTCGAACTACCGAGGGTCCAATTCCTCTTGATCTCGGCCACGCTCGGCCGCACCGATTTCTTCGAGCGGGATCTCACTCGCCGGACCGGGCGTCAAACGGTCACGGTTTCGTCGAACCATCGTCCGGTCCCCCTCGATTTCGAGTACCGCCACACGACGCTGCACGCGTCGATCGAGGAACTCCTCGCCTCGGGCCGCGCCCCCATCTACCTCGTGCACTTCACCCAGCGCGAGGCCACCGAGGCGGCCCAGGGGTACCTGTCGCTCGATCCCCTCACCAAGCTCGAGAAGGAGCAGATCAAGGCGGCCATCGGAGGGTTCCGGTTCGACACGCCCATCGGCAAGGACCTGCGCCGCTACCTGACGGGAGGCATCGGGGTCCACCACGCCGGCCTGCTCCCGAAGTATCGGCTGCTGGTCGAGAAGCTGGCCCAGGACGGTCTCCTCAAGATCATCTGCGGCACCGACACACTGGGTGTCGGTGTGAACGTGCCGATCCGTACGGTGTTGTTCACCCAACTCTGCAAGTACGACGGCACCACGGTCCGCACCCTGTCGAACCGCGAGTTCGCCCAGATCGCCGGGCGGGCCGGACGCAAGGGCTTCGACGACGAGGGCACGGTCTGGGTCCAGGCCCCTCCCCACGTCGTGGAGAACCTCCGGGCCGAGGAGAAGGCCGCGGCGAAGGACGGCAAGAAGAAGGTGGTCAAGAAGAAGCCGCCGGAGCGGGGGTACGCACACTGGACCGAGGACACCTTCACCAAGATGGTGAACGGCGAACCCGAGCCGCTCGTGTCGAGCTTCGGAGTCAACCACCAGATGGTCATGAGCCTGCTCGATCGGCCCGGCGACGGCTGCGGCGCCGTCCGAACGCTCCTGACCGACAACCACGAGACGAAGCGGCGGCGCCGCAACCACATCCGTCGTGCCATCGCCATCTACCGATCGCTGGTCGATGCCGAGTTGTTGGAATTCCCCGACGAGCCCGACGAGTGGGGGCGCCGGGTTCGGGTGAACTTCGATCTCCAGGACGAGTTCGCCCTTCACCAGCCGCTGTCGCTCTGGGCCATCGATGCCATCGGGCAGGTCGATGAGCCGATCGAGGGGCTCGAGCTCATGCATGCGCTCGACATCGTCACGATCATCGAGTCGATCATGGAGAATCCGGGAGTCATCATCGCCGCCCAGTTGAACAAGGCCAAGGACGCCGCCATGGCCGACATGAAGTCGAGCGGAGTCGAATACGACGAACGGATGGCCCGACTGGCCGAGGTCGAACCACCCCGACCCAACAAGCAGTGGCTCTACGACCGATTCGACGAATTCCGCCATCGGCACCCGTGGGTCGGATCGAGCAACGTGCAACCGAAGTCGGTCGTCCGTGAGATGTTCGAGGAGGGCATGACCTTCACCGAGTACATCGGGCACTACGGCCTCAAACGCAGTGAGGGTGTGCTGCTGCGATATCTGTCCGATGTCTACAAGGGATTGCGGCAGAACGTTCCCGAAGATGCGAAGACCGACGAGCTCGACGATCTCATCGAGTGGCTGGGGGCTGTCATCCGCCAGGTCGATTCGAGCCTCATCGACGAATGGGACGCGCTCGTATCGGGCGACGGCCCGGTCGAGCCCGAGATCCGGTCGGTCGACGAACACGATGTCACGGCCAACATCCGGGGGTTCCGGGTTCTGGTCCGCAACGAGGTCTTCCGCTGGGTGCAGTCGCTGGCGATGCGTCGCCACGCCGTCATCCTCGGATCGATCACCAACCCCGACGATTGGTCGCTGGACGCACTCGTCGACGCCATGGCCCCGTACTGGGACGAGCACGACGAATTGGCGACCGACGCCGATGCCCGTTCGGCCGGGCGCTTCCTCGTCCACGGTGATTCCGTCACCCAGATCCTGCGCGACCCCGAGGGCTACGACGAGTGGCGCATCACCGCCACCATCGATCGGGAACGGTCGCGAGATGAAGGCCGAGCCCGTCTCCGGCTC
Organism: uncultured Acidimicrobiales bacterium; assembly: GCA_963700755.1. Taxonomy (GTDB): domain Bacteria; phylum Actinomycetota; class Acidimicrobiia; order Acidimicrobiales; family SZUA-35; genus JBBQUN01. The sequence goes on along the minus strand of CAVOYW010000005.1, from coordinate 711,501 downwards.
GACGACATCGGCCCCCTGCAGCCGATCGGCCCCGACCGGGAATGAACGAGGCGAGTCTCAGAGCAGATGGTCGTATCGACCCGACTCTCGGAGCGCCGTGACGATGCTCTTGACGTCCTGGGCCCGATCCTTCGGGCAGATCAGCGTGACGCCCTCGGCTTGCACGACGATGAGGTCATCGACGCCGATGAGCGCCGTCAGCCGACCCTCCGACACCACGACGTTGTTGGAGGCGTCCAGCACCGTGACCGCTCCTCGGACGGCGTTGCCGGCCTCGTCGGTCGGCAGGTGCTCGGCCACCTCGGGCCAGCTCCCGACATCGTCCCAGCCGAAGGTGCCCACGGCCATGACGATGTTGTCGGCGTTCTCCATGAGTGCGTAGTCGATCGAGATCTTGTCGAGCGGTTCGAAGACGGCGCGAACACCGAGGCGAAGTCGGGGGTGTCGACGGCCGGGACCAATTCGTCGATCATCGTCGCCAGCGCCGGCGTGTGCCGTGCGAACGCCCGGTGCAACGCCTCGACCGACCAGATGAACATGCCCGAATTCCAACTGAAGTTGCCGGTGTCGAGGTAGGCCTGGGCCGTCGATCGATCGGGTTTCTCGACGAACCGGTCGACCCGCCGGAACTCGACGTGGCCCGCCGTGTCGAAGGGGCGGCGCGCTTCGATGTAGCCGAACGCCGTGCTGGGCCGCGTCGGGCGGATACCGATCGTCACGAGCACGTCGTTGGCGGCGGCCACGTCAAGGGCCTCGGCGATGGTCGCCCGGAACACATCGAGATCACGCATCACGTGATCGGCGGTCACGACGCAGAACACGGCCTCGGGGTCGCGTCCCTTGACCACCGCACAGGCCAGGGCCACCGCTGCTGCGGTGTCGCGGCGCACCGGCTCACCGATCACGTTGGACGCAGGGAGATCGGGCGAACAACGGATCGTGGCATCCACCAGGTCGGCGCTGGTGAGCACGATCACCCGTTCCGGTGGAATCAATCCCGTCAACCGGTCGACCGCCATCTCGAGCATCGTGCGATCGCCGAGCAGCGAGAGCAGTTGCTTGGGTCGCGCCATGGTGCTGGCCGGCCAGAAGCGTTCGCCGTACCCCCCGGCGAGGACGACTGCGTAGGCGTGATCAAGCATGATGGGGATTCCTCCGGGAGTGCCTCGGGCGGCTCGACGCCGAACGAGCCTCGATGAGTTCGTCGAAGAGACGGTCATACGCCTCGGCCTGCAGGGCGGGGGTCATGAGCGACTCGACGAAGGCCCGAGACCGTTCCCCCATCGCCTCCAACTCGGCGGGCGCGTCCAGGAGCGCCTCGAGTTCGGTCAGGAACGAATGGCAATCATCGGGCGGCACGGTCCGGCCACCTCCGGCCCGTTCCAGGATGAGATCGACCTCCGATCCGGGATCGATCGAAGCCAGGACCGGCCGACCGGCCGCCATGATGCCGTAGAGCTTCGACGGCGTCGACGAACGCGACAGACCGGTCTTGAGCAGGATCAGGTGAAGGTCGGCCGCTCCGAGGAGTTCGCTCACCTCGCTTCGGTCGACGAAGTCGTTGACGGTCACATTGTCATGATCGGCCGCCCAGGTATCGACCTGGAGTCGAGCCGCGCCCTCGCCGTTGATCACGAAGTGCACCTCGGGGCGGCTGCGGAACCGAATCGCGGCCTGCTCGACGAGATCGAAGGACTGGGAGAGCCCGACGTTTCCGGCATACATCACGATCGTCTTGCCAACGAGACCGTGTCGACGACGCCAGGAGTTGTCCCGTTCGGTCGGGTGCACGCGTTCGAGATCGACGAAGTTCTGGATGATCCGCACCTTGTCGGTGTCGGCCGTCGTGACCTTGGCCCGAACGTTCGCCGCCTGATCGTCGGACAACACCGTGACGGCATCGGCGCGGTGATAGAGCGAACGCTCGAGTCTGCCTGCCGCCGCAATCACTCGTTCGTTCGACAGGGCGCCGAGTTCCACCGCGACGTCGGGGAAGATGTCCTGCACGTTGAACACGAAGGGAACTCCCCAGCGTCGGGCGACGAGGGCTGCGGCATTTCCCAGGAAGATCGGTGGTGACATCGCCAGCACGACGTCGGGCCGGCCGAGCGTGAGCGCCGCACCCGTGGCCAGCGCGGTGAAACCGGCGAAGGCGGCGGCTCGGGCCGGAACATTCGACTTGTCGGTGGGGAAGGGCCAGATCCGGATGATGTCACCGGCGCGTGTGGTCCCCTTGCGCCATGGCCGCCCACGCCACTCCGGCTCGACGTCGTGCAAGCGATACCAGGGCAGGCTGGTGACCACGTCGACCCGATGGCCACGATCGGCCAGAGCATCGACCAGTCGGGTCATGACCTCGCCCGTCGCGGCGTGCAGGTCGGGTTCGAAGTGGGGGCAGAGGAACAGCAGTCGCATGGAGTCGATCGATCGAACGGATCTCGGCGGATGACGACCCACCGGGGACGGCGTCCTCGCCCGGGTCGGAACACCCGTGCCGAGGGCCACACGATAGAGGCCCGATGGAGAACTAGGGTGCTCCCGTGCGACCTCGCGTGGCCGTGACCCTCACCCAGTGTTGGCACGATGTGCCGGGAGGCACCGCAACGGCGGCCCTCCATCTGGTCGACGCCATGAAGCAGCTCGACGAGGTCGATCTGATCGGCGTGGGGGCCGGGGGCCGGCCCAAGGCGGCGTTCGAGCCGTCGATCGCCACCAAACGGCTGCCTCTGCCCTATCCGTTGCTGTACCAAGCCTGGCATCGGGGTTTCGTCGCGCCGGAACGGGTGACGGGCCCGGTCGACGTGGTTCACGCCACGGTGCCGATGTGTCCGCCGCTTCGGCGCGCCCCACTGGTGGTCACGCTCCACGACCTGTTCCCGATTCTCGAGCCAGACACACTCACGGCTCGCGGTGTGCGCATGATGACCCGGGCCTTCGAGCTCATGCGACGAGACGCAAGCCTCGTGCTGTGTTCGAGTCGCCAGACCTTGGATGACTGCGCCCGCACGGGTTTCGATCCCGACCGGCTTCGGCTCGTACCCCTCGGGGCCACGCAGGTCGTCGTCGACGACGACGATCGTCGACGAGTGAGGCGGGAGCATCGCCTCGACGGGCGCTATCTGGTCTGGGTGGGGACCGCCGAGCCTCGCAAGAACCTTCCGACCTTGATCGACGCCTATCGTCGGTCCGCCGTCGACGATCTCGACCTCGTGCTCATCGGTCCCGACGGCTGGAACCTCGAGCTCGACAACCTCTTCGGTCCGGCCGACCGCGGGATTCGTCACCTCGGATTCGTTCCGGCCGAGGATCTTCCGGTGCTGCTCGAGGGTGCCGAGGCTCTCGTCTTCCCGAGCCGACGGGAGGGCTTCGGGCTCCCCGCCATCGAGGCCATGGCGCAGGGAACTCCGGTCGTGGGAGCGGCGGCAACGGCGGTGGCCGAGATCGTCGGCGACACCGGGAGGCTGCTCGATCACCGAAGCATCGACGAGTGGGTCGACACCATCAGAGAGATCGCAGTTTCGCCGGACTGGAGGTCCGATCGTTCGGCCGACGTGCGGGCCCGTGCCTCCGGTTTCACTTGGGATCGCACGGCGCGTCTCACCATCGACGCCTATCACGAAGCCATGGCCATGGCGCCGCCGGGCCGCCGACCGTGACCCCTCCCCGCCCGATCCGAACCCACCATCGGCACGGTGGGGTCGATGCCGCTGCCGATGATCCCCCGTTCGACCCCAGGTTCGGGAAGAAACGCTGTTCGGCCGCTGAGCCTGGCCTTTAGAGGTCGAGGACGTGGGTGAAGTGTTCGGCGGTTTTCTCGATGCCGTGGCGGAGGGGGATGGTGGCTTCCCAGTCGAGTTCTCGTCGGGCCACGGTGAGGTCGGGTTTGCGTTGTTTGGGGTCGTCGACCGGGATCGGCCCGAACGACAGTTCACTGCCGGAGTTGGTGACCTCGATCACCAGTTCGGCCAGTTCCCGAATGGTGAACTCGGTGCCGTTGCCGATGTTGACCGGTAGCTGATAGCCCGAGTCGAGCAACCGGATCTGGCCCTCGATCTGGTCGTCGACGTAACAGAAACTCCGGGTCTGGGAACCGTCCCCGTTGATCGAGATCGGCTCACCGCGCAGGGCCTGGATGATGAACGACGACACCACCCGGCCGTCCTCGGGCCGCATCCGGGGCCCGTAGGTGTTGAACGTACGCACGATCCGCACATCGATCCCGTGATGACGGTGATAGGCCATGGTCATGGCCTCGGCGAACCGTTTCGCCTCGTCGTACATCGACCGGGGACCGATCGGGTTCACGTTGCCCCAATAGGTTTCGGGTTGGGGATGCACCAGCGGGTCGCCGTAGACCTCGCTGGTGGAGTTCAGATGGAACACCGCCCCCTTGGCCCGGGCCAGACCCAAACAGTTGTGGGTGCCCAGACTGCCGACCTTGAGGATCTGGATCGGGATGTGACCGAAATCGACCGGGGACGCCGGTGAGGCGAGATGCATGATGGCGTCGACCTCGCCCGGGACCCAGATGTGGTTCGACACGTCATGGTTGACGAACCGGAACCGGTCATGACCGAACAGATGCTCGATGTTGACCATCCGGCCCGTGACCAGATTGTCCAGACACACCACCTCGTCACCCCGGTCGATCAGGCGTTCACACAGATGCGACCCCAGGAACCCGGCACCACCGGTCACCACGACACGAGCCATCTAGCGTCCGATACCGCGGTAGGTGAACCCGCGGCGGGTGAGCTGGTGCCGGTCCAACAGGTTCCGGCCGTCGATCACACACGAACCGGCCATACGTTCTTTGACCTGATCGAAATCCAACCAGCGGAACATGTCCCACTCGGTCATCACCACCAACACATCCACCCCATCGATCGCGTCATAGGGGTCGGTCATCACCTGCACCTCGGGCAGCTCGGCCACCGGGACATGCACCGCCGGGTCATAGGCCTTCACCTTCACCCCCGCCGCACACACCCGCGACAACACCTCGATCGCCGGCGACATCCGCAGATCATCGGTCCCCGCCTTGAACGTCAGACCCCACGCCCCCACCGACATGCCCGACACCTCACCGGTCTCGGTCAACCCGGCCAACGCATCCAACACCTTCGTGGCGGTCCGGTCGAATTGTTCGTCGTTGACCCGGAGCACTTCACGCAGGAACGTGAAGTCATACCCGGCATCCTCCGCGATCCGGACCATGGCGATGGTGTCCTTCGGGAAACACGAACCACCCCAACCAGGCCCCGGTTTCAAGAACTCCTTGCCGATCCGATGGTCATAGCCCATCCCCAACACCACATCGTTCACATCGGCCCCGACCGCCTCACACAAATTGGCGATGGCGTTCACGAACGACAACTTCGACGCCAGGAACGCATTCGACGCGTACTTGATCGTCTCCGCCGACACCGGATCGGTCACCATCACCGGCGCCCGCACCTTGCTGTACAAACCCGCCACCCGGATCGCGGCCTCCTGATCAGCCGAACCGATCACCACCCGATCCGGATTCAAGAAATCATCGACCGCGGTCCCCTCCCGCAAGGAACTCCGGGTTGGACACCACGGCGACGTCGTTACGGCCCAGCACCCGAGCCACCACCTCGGTCGAACCCACCGGCACCGTCGACTTGTTGACCACCACCGAGCGCAACGGCAACACGTCACGGATCTCCGCCGCCGCCGCCTGCAGGTAACTCAGATCGGCCGACCCGTCGTCGCCCTGCGGGGTCGGCACACACAGGTAGTGGAACTCGGCGTTCTTGGACGCCTCGGCCGCGCCGACCACGAACGACAGATTCCCGGCCCGCAGCCCCTCCTGCACCAGACGCTCCAAACCCGCCTCCACGATCGGGATCTCCCCCCGACACAACCCCTCCACCTTGGCCACATCGATATCGGCACACACCACGTCATGACCCAAATGCGCAAAACACGCACCCGTCGTCAAACCGACATACCCCGTCCCAATCACCGCAATCGATGCCACGCCCGCTCCCTCGTTCGTCAGGTGGATCGGCGCCAAGGGTATCGGTCGCCCGGTGACCGTCGTCGGGCAATCCGTCTCGGCAGTTCCTGCCGACGACGGATCGAGTTCTGCGCCGTGCCGTCCCTCAGCAGGCCGTGTCGACGCCGAGTTCGGGGGTGACGTCGGGGGCGAGTTCGGGGGCTCCGGGAACGGTCGTCGGTGCCGGCGGTGGTTCGACATCGGGATCACCGATGGTGACCCGCACCTCTCGACCCGAGAGGTTCTCGATCTCGACCACCGTGATCCGGCTCGAGTCCAGGCCAAGCGGCTCGTCGTCGACCAGCGCCGCGAGGACGAGGTCGGCTGCTCGTCGTCCGTCGGGCCCGTGCTCCACCACGAAGCCGGGACCGGTGGCGCCGGAGGGCATCGTCACCGGCTCGAAACCCGACTCCTCGAGGGCACCGACGGCGAGGCCGAGGAGCTCGGAGGACGCCGCATCACTCTTGACCTGAACGAGGACGGTGACGGGGTCGTCGGAAGCCGCACCGGCGAACAACGCCTCGAGCGGCGCGGCCTGGGCATCGATACCGCGAAGGATGCTGATCGAGCCGACAGAGTCGAACACGGCCGGGTAGGTGTAGGTCTGCAACTCCTCGGGCTCGAAACTCGAATACTGCCGTCCGATGTCGAGCAGGGTCTGCGGCGTGAGCGCCTGGTCGATGACGATGCTGTCGAGGGCGGAATCGATGAGATCGTTGAGCACGAAGGGGTTGCGGGCCCCCTCGTCGATGGCCTTGCCGATCAGGCGCTTGAGGAAGTCCTGCTGCCGGCGGATCCGGCCGAAATCGCCGGTCGGGTCGGTCTTCCACTCCAGATCGGAGGTCAGGATCTGGTAGTGCCGGGAACGCACGTACGCAAGGGCCTCGACCGGGCCGAGATCGACACATCCGGCCGCTTCGTTGACGAAACCGGTCTGGGACCGGTTGTACTCCGGGTTCCAATCGCGAGTCGGTCCGGCGAAGTAGATGGGAACGCTGCCGACGGCTTCGACGACGCCCTGGAAGCCGGCGAAGTCGACGTTGACGTAGTAGTTGATCGGGATATCGAAGTTGAGCTCGATCGTGTCGATCAGCTCGGCCGGTCCGCCCAACGCAAAGGCGCTGTTGAGCTTCGCTTCGCGCCCGGTGGCGGCGATCTCGACCCAGAGGTCACGGGGCAACGAGAGGAGTGCCGCCGTGCCGTCGCGCTCGTCGAAGTGGGCGACGATCATGACATCACTGTTCTGTTCACCGACCCGGCCGATGGCCACGGGGTTGTCGGGATCCAGCCCGGCCGAGCTGTCGGAACCGACGAGGAGGATGTTGAACACACGATCGCCGGCATCGTCGATCTGCACCTCGCTGAGCGAGCCGCTCAGCTCGACCCGCTCGATTCGTTCGGTTCGATCCTTGCCGAACTGCAACAGGGCAGCCGACAGGAGAGCCACGAGGATCGTGATCACGTTGAGCGACAGCACGGCCCGCTGTCCCCAGCTTCGGTGCGGACGCATCGCGGTCACGGCATCGACCCCCCGCCGGGCATGATGACGAGCAGGACACCCGACGTCACGTCGATGGTGATCCGACCGATCCGGGCCCGATTCGACACGCCTCTCGAAGATCCTGCCGGCAGATCCTCGTCGGCCAGGGCGAAGTCGAGACCGGAGGTCGAAACACCCTCGACATCGCCCAGCATCGGGACGAGGGTCACGAGCTGACCCGGTTCGGTGACGAGGCATCGTTCACCCCGCACCACGAACATCCGGTCGCCCCCCGACACGATGTCGACCGTCGTCGATCGGTAACGAGGCGAGCAGGCCAGGGCGAGGTTGGCGACGAGGTGATCCAACCGGCCGCCGGAGATACCCGTGATCACGATGCGACCAGCGCCCATCGCCAGGGCTGCGTTCATTGCCAACTCGAGATCGGTCTGGTCCTTGTCGATGCGGTGTCGGTCGATGCGAGCACCGCCCTCGGCGGCCCAGGCCAGCGCTGCCGACCCGGCCGAATCGAGATCACCGACGACCAGATCGACGGCGAGATGGCGATGATGGGCATGATCGACGCCACGGTCGGCCGCGATCACCGAGACGGCGTTCGGCCAACGCTCCACGTCGAGGTCGGTCGGCTCATCGCCACCACCAACGACGAGAACGGTCGACGACGAGGGTGAGCCCACGGCAGCAGCCGACCCGGTCGGGTCGGCCGACGATGCTCCGTCGGACGACGACGGCGTTCGGAGCGGAGACTGACCTGATTCGTGGTCGGGCATTCGCGCCGAGGCTATCCGGTCGTCCTGGGCCCGTGCGTCGGGCAGGCAATCCCACCTGCCATGACGAACGGATCGAACTACGCAAGACTGTTGGACCTGTTCTGCCATTCGACCACGAGGCCGCCGGTGCCGTTCCGGCCATCATCACGATCTCCCATCTCCAGACCGACCTCACCGGCCGGATCGACCACTCACCGGCGCAGTCCGCTCCGGTGCTCGGCGACGAGGCGCCGTCCTTGCGATCGGGCTGAGCTCCGCCTTTGCGTTCGCCTCGTGCGGAGGCACGGATTCCTCGGACACGGTCCTCGAGACGACGACGACCCAAGCCACCGTTGCCGAGCCGGCGACCACGGCGGCCCCGGTCACGACGGCCGATGCCGATGTGACCTGTGGCCCGGCGCTCCCCCTGTTCCCGACCATGTCACTGACACCGACGGCCGTCGTCGACGTCGAAGGCCGGTCGGGACCGGCTCCGGCCGGACTGCCGGCGGCGACCCGACAGTTGGTCCGGCACTGGTTCGGAGAGAACGAGGTGGTCCTCGAGATGCGCTGGCCCGCCGGTCCGGGGCCCGACGTGAACTCGTCCATCGCCGTGACCCAACTCATCGAGACCGGCGGTCTGCCCCCCTGTGACGTGGTGCGGGTCTCGGCATACGGTCCGCAGGGACCGGCCGCCGACTCGTTCGCCTCGTTCGTCGACAGTCTCGAAGGCTCCGAGGCCAAGGAATCCTTCCTTCAAGCACAGGCCGAGGAGCAGACCGTGGCGGTCGCCGTCCAACCCGGCCGCTGTTCGGAACCCGTCTACACCGAACTCGACGAGTTCGGCGATCCCGAACTGGTCCAGGTCGAGAAGCTCCTGACCAACTACGTCGAGGACCGTTCGGAAGGATCGGGATACGAGGCCTGCTTCACGGTTGCTGCACTGCGCCAACTGAACGACACCATCGACGAGCACGGCCGGCCCGACCTGCTGCGGGCGGCCGGTCCGGCCGACACCTCCGAGGTGGCCGCGCTCGCCACCTACCTCGACCGTGATCCCCTGTTGGTGCTGCGCGAACAGCTCCGAATCTCGACGGTCGATGAAGGAGGCCGTCATCGGTTGGTGTTCGGAGCCATGTCGACCGGACCCGACTCCTACGTCGGGGAGTCCGAGGCGGTGGCCTTCATCGACGAGTTCCTACTCCATCTGGCCGATCGCGACTACGAGGCGGCCGTCGATTACCTGATCAACGAAGGTGCCGGCGAGGAGGTCCTCTCGGCCATGCCGACCCTGCTCGACGAGGGCCGTTCGGTCGAGGCGCTTCGGGACTACTGCCGACGGGCGATGTGTGCGGTCACCTACAAGATCGGTGGCACGGTCGAGTTCGATGCGGCGTCCAGGCTGATCGAAGTCACCTTCTCGGGACCGCGGGGAACGATCGAGACCCCGATGCGGGTGAGCGTGTTCGAGAACCGACTGTCGATCCTGACCCCGCCCCCGCTCCCGCAGGATTGACCAGGGACGGCCCGGTGGATCAATCGCCGGGAGCCGACTGGGTGACCTCGAGACCCAGCTCGGCTTCGAGTGCCACCAGTCGTTGCTCGAGCCGATCGATTCGGGCGACGAGTTCGGCGGTGGAGCTTCCGGACCGTGCCGGTGATCCCCCTTCTCGCACGACGGGACTCGGCGTGTTCACGACCGGTTCGCCGCTGAGGAGGTGGGTCCACCGGTTCTGGCTCTGGCCGGGCCCCCGTCCGAGATCGACCACGAGCGGCTCGGGTCCCTGGGCCATCGACTCCAGGACGACCTGCACATCGTCGAGATCGTCGAAGGTGACGTAGCGCTCGGTTCGAGTCCGCAGCTCACCGGGCGTCTGGGCCCCTCGAAGGGCGAGCACGGCAACGAGCGCGGCATTGGTGCGGCGTCAACCCGAGGGTTTCGTCGACGATGTGCCGATGCTTGACCGCTCGACCACTCCCCGTCATCGACCGGGCGAGCTTGTAGTCGTTCCGCAGCGCGTAGATCGCATCGGTGACCGTCCGTTCGTCGTAGTCGACCACGGGGTCACGACTGGAGCGCTGGTTGCAGGCTGCGACGAGCGCCTTCGTGGTGAGCGGGTACTGATCGGGCGTGGTCGCCGCCTTCTCCATGAGCGCACCGAGTACTCGAACGTGTTCGGGCGAGAGATCCATGACCAGGACCGTAGTGCCGGTGGCGGCAGCTCGTCTTGCACCTTCTCCCCGTGCTTGGCAGGCTCCGGCCCGTGCCCGTGATCTCGATTCCCGTCTCAACGTCGCTCAATCTCGCCGCCGACCACTGGAGCGGTACGCGGACCCCGATCGTGCTCGCCCACGGTGGCGGCCAGACGCGGTTCTCGTGGGGGGCGACGGCGCAGACGCTCGCCGACCTCGGCCATGAGGTGATCTCGCTCGACCTACGAGGCCACGGTGACAGCGACTGGGATCCCGGAGGCGACTACGGATTCGACCGGTACGCCGACGATGCAACGTCGGTCATCGAGTGGGTGGGCCGCCCCGTCACCTGGGTCGGCGCATCGTTGGGCGGCATGACCGGACTCCTGGCGTCGCATCGTGTCGACGCGAGACTCCGAGCACTGGTCCTGGTCGACATCACGGCTCGGCCGGCACCGGCCGGGGTCGAGCGGATCATGGAGTTCATGCACGCCAACGCGGCCGAAGGGTTCGCCTCGCTCGAGGAGGCCGCCGATGCGATCTCCCGCTATCAGCCCCATCGACCGCGGCGGACCGACCTCACGGGCCTCGAGAAGAACCTTCGGCTGGGCAACGACGGACGGTGGCGTTGGCATTGGGATCCTGCGTTCCTGTCGTCACGAACCGACAGCCCTGATCCCGGGGCTCGCTATCTCGGGCTGGAGCAGGCGGCTCAGGCGCTGGCGATCCCGACCCTGCTGGTGCGGGGGCGGCAATCCGATCTGGTCACCGAGGCCGAGGCCGCAGCGTTCCTGGAACTCGTGCCACATGCCCACTACGTCGACGTTGCCGATGCCGCCCACATGGTGGCGGGCGACAAGAACGACATCTTCACCGCCGCGGTCGTGGACTTCATCGAACGATCGCTGAGCGACTGAAGCCCGAGCAGGAGGGTCGTTCGAGCAGGAGCGTCGTTCGGCAGGAGCGTCGCGACGGAGCGTCGTTCAGGAACGGAGTGCCGCGATCCGATCGATGGCATCGAGCGCCTCCTGGATGACCGACTCCACGACCGAGGCCGCCGGCACCACCTCGTCGATCGCGCCGACACCCTGTCCGGCCGGCATGAACTCGATGGCGGGATCGATGGCGACACCGTCGCCCGACGTGCCGAGGTGATTCGCTCCCTGGCCGGCGGAGTAGACCGCCTGCTGCGGGAACGGTCGGAGTTCCTCGGGATGCTGCTCGAAGCGCTTCGTCCAGTCGTTGGCCACCACCCGGCAGGTCTTGCCGGTGTAGGCCCGCGAGATCACGGTGCCGTCCTCGTGCAGGCCGAGGAGCGTCTGACGGTAGGCGTCATCGACATGCGCCTCGTGGGTGGCGATGAACTTGGTGCCCATCCACACACCGTCGGCCCCCAGCGCCAGGCAGGCGGCCAGGCCGCGACCGTCGAAGAGACCGCCGGCGGCAACGACCGGAACACGGTCGCCAACCGCATCGACCACCTGGGGAACGAGTGACATCGTGGCGACGAGACCCGTGTGGCCGCCGGCCTCGGTGCCCTGCGCCACCACGAAGTCGCAGCCCGAGGCCACGGCCGCAACGGCATGACGGACCTTGCCGGCCATCGATCCGACGAGGACGTTGTTGTGATGGAGTTCGTCGATGACTTCCTGGGGGACGCCGAGGCCTGCGACGAACACGGTGGCACCCCCGTCGATGATGGCCGCCAGGCCTGCCTCGAGCTGGCCCGGAATGGCGGTCAGGAGATCCACACCGAATGGCTTGTCGGTCAGGGCCTTGGTGGCGGCGATCTCGTCGATCATTCGCTCGGTCGACATCGTCGATGCACCCATACAACCGAATCCGCCGGCGTTGGAGACCGCGGCAACGAGCGCCGAGTAGCTGACCCCACCCATCCCGGCGAGCATCACCGGGTGTTCGACGGCAAGCAGGTCGGTGAGGCGGGTGGTGAAGGTTCGGGTCGAATTGGTCACGACGGGACTCTGTCACCATGGCCGGCGTTGCGCAACGCACCACGCAGTGCATCGGCCATTGCGTCGAGTGCGTCGGCCACGGGACGGGTGTCGGCGGTGCGGAAGTCGAGGTTGGCCATCGACTCGAGGGGCACCACGTGGATGTGCGTGTGCGGCACCTCGAATCCGGCGATCATCAGACCGATGCGCTGACATTCGACCACGGATCGTTGGGCCCGGCCGATGGTGTGGGCCACGCCCATCAGGTGGGTGGCGACGCCCGGATCGAGGTCGGTCCACTGATCGATCTCGGCCCGCGGAATCACCAGGGTGTGCCCCGGGTGGAGGGGACGGATGTCGAGCATGGCGAAGCATTCGTCGTCGGTCCAGAGGATCCGACCGGGAATGTCACCATTGATGATGCGGGTGAAGATCGACGGCATGGGCCCAGATGGTAAAGGATTGCGCCATGCCCGACCCATCTTCCGTTTCCCACTCCCCCGCCGTCCTGGTCGCTCGGTCCGACGGTGTGGCCACCATCACGCTGAACCAACCGGAGCGAAAGAACTCGCTCGGCGCCGAACTGGTCGACCGCCTGGCCGATGCGCTCGACGACGCGATCGCCGATCCCGCCGTTCGGGTCATCGTGCTGACCAACACCGGCAACACGTTCTGTGCCGGCGCCGACCTCAAGGACGACCGACCGGGTGTTGCCGGCAACACCGGCCGAACCTTCGTCAATGTCTTCGAGCTCATCCTCACGTCGCCGAAACCGGTCATCGGGCGAGCCGACGGACACGCCACCGGCGGAGGTGTCGGGCTCATCGCAGCCTGCGACATCTCGGTCATGCGGGATGACGCCAAGATCGGTTTCACCGAGGTCCGGTTGGGGGTGGCCCCGGCCGTCATCTCGGTGGTCTGTCTGCCCAAGATGCGCCGTGCCGATGCGAGCGAACTCTTCCTGACCGGTGAGCGTTTCACGCCGCAACGGGCGGCCGAGGTGGGCCTGATCAACGCGGCCGTCCCCGCCGACCAGCTCGACGCGAGCGTCGACCGATACGTGTCGATGATCGTGCAGGGCGGCCCGAAGGCGCTGGCCGCGGCCAAGGAACTGATCACACGAGTCCCGGCGATGGAGCAGTCGGACGCGTTCGCATGGACGGCCGTGCGGTCACGGGAACTCTTCGAGAGCGACGAGGCTGCAGCCGGCATCGAGGCCTTTCGGCAGCGATCGGCACCACCGTGGGTCCCCGGTTGAACCGCCTGGGACGCTTCGATGTTCAGTCGACGTCGGGGTAGATCGAGGGGGGTGGGCCGGGATGGCCGGGAAGGTCGCAGACCCAACACGCCGAGTCGGCCGGACCCGTCCAGGCGACCTCGCATCGACCGCAGCTCATGCGCACACCGGAACGTCGATAGCGGGGCGGACTGAGCGTCTTGGTCTGCGTTGACACGTCTTCCTCATCGGCCGGCCCTGCGCTCGATTGAGGACGTTCGGAATCGGCGGAGCCTTTTCGCTCCGCGGCCCCGAAAACGAGACTCGGCACCGAACGATCGGTGCCGAGTCAACGATGTGGCGGTTTGTCTGGATCAGACGAGGTCAGACGACCCGTACGCTGCGGGCCTCATCGCCCTTGCGGCCGGGACCGATCTCGAATTCGACCGTCTGCCCCTCTTCGAGGTTGCGGTAGCCCGAGCCCTCGATGTTGGAGAAATGGACGAACACGTCGTCACCGTCGGGACGGGAGATGAACCCGAACCCCTTCTCGGCGTTGAAGAACTTGACCGTTCCGGTCGGCATTGAGGGCACTTCCTTTTTCCTTGCAGAGACCACGTTCGGACTCTTGACTTGCGTCATTGTAGATCGACGTCGGGACACGACATCAACCGAGCAGATTCGCTTCGCATCGAGTCGAGCGGAGGTCGATCGGTCGTGTGTCGACCTCGAGGCAGGTGTAGCTGGCACCGACCCCGTCGATCGTCCAGGACCGGACGAGCCCGGTGCCCAGATCGATGTCGTAGGTGATGTCGGACCCCGAGCGCTGGGCATCGACCAGCAACGACGGCACCACCAGGGGATCGATCATCCAGACGTCGTTGCCGAGCTCGGCCGGAACACCGTTGCGCCAGACCTGGGCCACGGTGTGGACGATCGGATCCTCGGGCGACGGCTTGAGGTAGAGCTCGACATCGCCGGTGCAGCCGGCGCAGATCGGGGTCAGGACGACGTATTGGTAGGGCGACGGAAAGGAGCGGGCCTGGTCGAGGGCGACGGCGAGGTCGAGGCTCCCACCGGTTTCGGCCAGGGTCGGCGTTGCGGAACCGCACACCGCCGACTGGGCCGGCCGACCCTGGTCGGTCGAGTCCGACGCCGTGATCGAGTACTCCGACCCGACCTCGACCGGCGCCCCCTGGTCGATGAACGGGGGCGTGGCCCCGGACGCGATTTCTCGACCGTCTCGGAACACCGCGAAGCTCAGCCCGATGGTCGAGGCATCCCAGCTGATCTCGGGCAGGCCTTCGTCGCTGATTCGCACGCCGCAGGTGAGGTCAGCGGCCGGAGTGAGGAGCCGACCAGCGCCACACGACACCGACTCGGTTTCGGTGCCATCGGGGGCCACGGCCTGCACCTCGTAGTTGTAGGTGACACCCACCTTGACCCCGACGTCGCTGAAAGCCCCCTCTTCGTTGGGCTGGGCCGGCGCCGGATCGGTGGTGTAGACGACCGCACCGTCGCGACGAATGACCACGGCCATACCCGGATTCTGACCGCGCCAGACCGGCGTCAGGCTGACGTCACTGGCCTGGACCACGCAGCCCGTGAGCGCTCCGATCACGGGCTCCACGCCCTCGGCGTCGGCAGCGTCGGTGGTGACATCGAGTCCCTCGACCGTGGTCCCGTCGTCGGTGAGTTGATCGGTGAGCTCATTCGAACCACCGCTACACGAAACGGCGAGCAACAACGCGGCGATCGCCGACCCTGCGATCTTCCGGTTGCGCCGGGTTCGAGTTCTGGGTCCGTGCAGGGCGTGGTCGCCAGGTGAACGGTCGAGCATGATCGAACAGGCCGCGAACAGTCGATTCCCCGTCATGGCCCCACGGTACCGAGGCACCGGCCCTGGTCGGCGGCACCCCGGCGCGGCGTTCCACAACCCGTTCGGTTCACACGAAGCCAGGGAAGGCAATCGAACGGTGGCCTCGGCGCCGGGAGGCGCCCTCACGGTCCGATGCTGGTTCGATCATCGGTCTTCTCCTTCGAATGTCATAGGTCATTCGTACACTTGTTCTCATGTCCACGTTGGCCGAGTTCGAGCAGGAGATGCAGGGGTTCGATCCTGCAACGGCCGCGCTCGACGAGGTGACGTCGTTGGTGGCCCGGTTGCATGGCTGCCGGCGTGTGTTGTCCGCCCACGAAGACCAGCTCGCCACAGCCGCGAAACGACACGCCGCAACCGGTGACGCCCCACCGGCAATCGAGATCCTGTCCGGTGACGGTGACGTGTCCAGGGGCGCAGCCCGCAACACCCTGCGCCGCCGTGACGCAGCCACCGAACTCGAGGCGTTGGGAACCACGATCCACAACGGTGACGCCCGAACCGAGAACGTCGACGCGATCGCCCGAACGTTGGAACGATTCACCGATCCCGCCCAACGGGCCCGATTCGTCTCCTTCGACACCCGCCTGGCCGGCCTGGCCACCCGCCTGTCCCCCGACTGGTTCGGTCGGGAACTCGATCAGATGGTGCGGCGGGCAATGACCGACCACGGGCTGTCGCTCGAGGAACGGCAACGACGCGACGCCGAGATGTCGATCTGGCGGGACCAGCACGGCATGACCCGGCTCCGGGGAGTCCTCGACCCCGAATGGGGAGCAATCCTGGAAACAGCACTCGATACCGAAATGCGGTCCCTGGCACAGGCCCGCAAGAACGCCGCGGTCCGCACCGCCGACGCCGATCCCGGGGTCATCAGGTTCGACGATCACCTGCGAGCCGAGGCCCTGATCGAACAGATCCGCCGTTCCCACCACCCGACCACAGGCCCAGCCCTCCCCCTCGTCGCCGTCATCGTCGACCACCACACCCTCCACCAGACCGCACCCCACCACCCCGCACCCCACCCCGCACCCCGACCCCGCAACCCGTGAGACCGGTCCCGGGCCCGAGTTCTTCGACGGCCGGGCCCTGTCACCCACCACCCTCACCCGACTGTGCTGCGACGCCGTCATCCAACACGTCATCCGAGACCGCCAAGGCCTGCCCTTGGCGGTCGGTCGCCGCCACCGGACCGCGACCGACGCCCAACGCATCGCCCTCCGAACCCTCTACCCCGGTTGTGCCTGGCCCGAATGCGATCGCCGCTTCGACCACTGCCAAATCCATCACGTCACCCCCTGGGAACACGGCGGCCAAACCGACCTCAACAACCTGCTACCCCTGTGCAACCAACACCACCACCTCGTCCACGACCAACGATGGCAACTCGACATCGACCCCCACCGCACCATCACCATCACCCGACCCAACGGAACCACCCACGACATCGTTGGTCTCCGACCGACCCGGAACGACGCCGACGGCGTCCTGTACGGCCACCACCAGAACGACCAAGACGTGTCGACGGCGTCGGGTCCATGGCACCGGCAACTCGATGGCATCGGGCACACCCACGACACAGGCCTCGGTGAACCCGGCCTGTTCCGACGAACCACCGACAACTGAACGACCGGCGCCGCTCCACCCGGAGCAGTTCCGGCGCGCCTCCGCGTTGGAGCATCACCCACCGCCGCCCGCCGTCGATCACCGGGGTGACGGAAATCGGACCGGCGACTCGGGACTGGCGACTCGGGACTCGGGACTCGGGACTGGCGACTCGGACTCGGGACTCGGGACTCGGGACTCGGGACTCGGGACTCGGGACTCGGGACTCGGGACTCGGGACTCGGCGAGATCGTCGCTCTCAGATCAGGTTCTCTCGCCTCGCGACGTCGGCGATGATCCGACGCATGGCCGGGCCGACGTCGTCTCGCTCGAGCGCCATGTCGACGACACAGCGCAGATAGTCGTCCTTCTTCCCGGTGTCGTAACGACCGTCGGTGAAGGTGAAACCGTAGATGCCCTCGTGGTCGAGCAACGACACCATGGCATCGGTGATCTGGATCTCTCCGCCGACTCCGGGTCGGGTCCGGGCGATCTCATCGAAGATGGCGGGAGTGAACAGGTAGCGACCCATGATGGCCAGATTCGACGGTGCCTCGGCGGCCGACGGCTTCTCGACCAGCGCCGTCACCCGAACCAGATCGGGATCGCCGTCGTCGGTCGGCTCGACTGCAGCACAGCCGTAGTTCGAGATGTCTTGCGGAGCGACCTCCATCAGCCCGACGGCGGAGGCACCGTGGCGCTCGTAGGCACGGATCATGCCGGGCAGGACACCCGCCTCGAGTCGCATGATGTCGTCGCCCAAGAGGACCACGAACGGTTCGTCGCCGACGTGATGGCGAGCCATGCCGATGGCGTGGCCCAGACCGAGCGCCTCTCCCTGGCGGATGAAGTGGATGTCGGCCAGCTCGGACAACGCTCGAACCTCGTCGGACTCGGCCTGCTTTCCCTTGGCCTCGAGCGCCTGCTCCAGTTCGGGGTGACGGTCGAAATGGTCCTCGAGCACCTTCTTGTGCCGAGAGGTGATGACCAAGATGTCGTCACATCCTGCAGCGACGGCCTCCTCGATCACGTACTGGATCACCGGCCGATCGACGACCGGCAGCATCTCCTTGGGCACCGCCTTCGAGAACGGAAGGAAGCGCGTTCCCAGTCCGGCGGCAGGGATGACGGCCTTGCGGACGGGTTTGCGGGTCTCGGGGCTGGTGGGGGTCACGACGGGCTCCTTCGCAGGTCACGGGCAACGGTAGTGAACGAGGCGGTCGTCGTTGCCGATACCCTCGTTTGCGTTCGTTGAACCACGACACCCGACGGACAGGACACCCACCTCATGCCTATCTACGAATACAAGTGCACCATCTGCAACGAGCGGTTCGACGTCGAACAGTCGATCAAGGACGACACGCTCACGACGCTCCCCGGCGACGATCATGAGCACACCGTGAAGAAGGTGTTCCATCCGGTCGGCATCGCGTTCAAGGGCGAGGGCTTCTACAAGAACGACAGCCGAGGTTCGAAGAAGTCGTCCGTTCCGGCTCCGTCGACATCGGACTCGTCGTCGCCGGATTCCTCGGGTTCCTCGGATTCCTCGAGCGCGACATCCAGCGGGTCCGACTCCAAGTCCGGTCCGACGACCTCTTCCGCAGCCGCCACCACCGGCTCGTCGACGTCGGACTGATCCTCGCGGGCGCGACGCCCGACCGATCGAACTCGCTTCCCCCGGATGCAGGCTCGTCGTCAGGAACCGTCATGCCCGATCTGCTGTCTCGACCCGACCCGGCCCTCGGTCCGCTGGCGCGGCTGGACATCGCACTGAACCGCCTCGACCGACGCCGCATGGTCGCCCTGTGCCTCGCCTCCGCCCTGGTCATGGTCACGCTCGCCTCGGTACACCGCAGCCGATCGGTCGTCGGTGCCCTCGGGCCGACCACGCCGGTCGCTGTTGCAGTACACCCCCTCGAACCGGGACACGTCATCACGCCCGATGACCTCGGGTGGCGGCAATGGCCGATCGGTCTGGCCCCGCCCGGCTTCGGCGACGAGGGGCCCATCGGCTCGACGGTGCGCTGGCCGGTGGCCGCCGACGAGCCGATCCTGGCCTCGGCCGTGATCGCCGACGGGGGACGGATCGCGGGCGACGAGCGGGCCGTGACCGTGCCGCTGCCTCTGGCTCCCCCGCCGATCTCGCCCGGTGACCGGGTCGAGCTGCTCGGTGTTCGCCCCGGCTTCCCCCTCGCCGATCTCCCCACCCTCGACACCGTCGAGCTCGGGTCGGCCCGGGTGATTGCCATCGACGATGTGGGGATCACGGTCGCGGTGTCCCCGGAGATCGTGGTCGACATCGTCGAGACGGTGGCCCTCGGCAGTGTCGAGTTCGTCCTCACCCCGTCGAGTCGAGCCGACGGCGATTCGTGAGGCACCCCGGAGGAGACGGCTCGAGATCAGCTGGTCGTGTAGCCCTTGCGGACCTGTTGACCCCACTCGGTGCGCCCCAGGAGGAACAGCCGGATGCCCCACAGCCGCCAGACGATCGTCAGCTGGCGATAGAACAACTGCTCCACTGCAGCCAGAACCGCCAACTTCAAGCGAGCCGTCGTCCGCGGATAGGAACGGAAGGCGAGATCGTCGAACCAGAGCGTGAGCACGGTGACGGCCGTTCCGAAGCCATAGGCGGCCCCGAGGACCCAGAGCGAACTGGGGTCGACCAGGCCGGCGGACAGCCCGATCAGCAGCAGCATCAACGAGATGGCCTCCACGATCGGTGACAGGAACTCGACGACGAAGAAGAACGGCATCGAAAGGAGCCCGGCGCTTCCGTATCGGTAGTTCAGGATCATCCGTCGATGACGGAACAGCACGTCCATGAGGCCCCGCTCCCAGCGGTTGCGCTGGCGGGCCAACACTCGGATCGACTCCGGGGCCTCGGTCCACGCGACCGGATCGGGAAGGAACTCGACCCGGGCCACGGCGCCCTTCTCGTAGCCGATCCGTCTCAGGCGAACGATCAGTTCCATGTCCTCGCCGATCGAGGACTTCTCGTAGCCCCCGACCGCCAGGACCGCCGAACGAAGGAAGACCCCGAACGCGCCCGAGATGATCAGGTTGCCTCCCAGCGGATTCCAGCCCAGTCGGCCGATGATGAATGCCCGCATGTACTCGACGGCCTGAAGAGCCGGCAGCGCCTTCTTGGGAACGACCAGTTCGGCGATCCGTGCGCCGTGAACCGGCGAGTCGTTGGTCAATCGAACACTGCCGCCGACGGCCACCGTGTCGTCACGCATCACGAACGGGGCCACCAGTTGCTGCAGCGCATCGGGGGCGACGAGCGTGTCGGCGTCGATGGCGCAGACGAGATCCCCGCTGGCGACATTGACCCCCGCGTTGAGAGAGTCGGCCTTCCCGCCGTTGAACTTGTCGACCAGCACCAGCCGTGGTTCACGGCTCGACCGGTAGATGTTCTTGATCTCGGCGTGCTCGATGACACGGTGGTAGACGGGGTGGATGCCGCGCAGGTCGAAGGCGTCGATGAGCACGTCGAGCGTTCGATCGGGCGACCCGTCGTTGACGACCACGATTTCGAGATTGGGATAGGAAAGGGCCAACAGTCCCCGGACCGTGTCGGTGACCGTGATCTCCTCGTTGTAGGCCGGGACCAGCACGGAGATCCTGGGGGCCAGGGGCGACGCCATCACCCGACGCCACACCTGATGCCGATCCCGTTGGCGCAGTCGCCGCAGTTCGACCACCGCAGCCAGCACCATCATCAGCTGCAGCGCGGTCACGGCGACAACCCAGCCGGCGGCGATGTCGGCCACGCGGTCGAAGAGATTGGCCAACGAGATCGCATCGATCAAGGCATCGACGAATCCCTGGACGGGTTCGATCAGCGAATCCGAGATCGTACTCACCGGGTTCCCCGGTTGACGGTGTCGACCAGTTCGGCCGGCCCGAGCAGCGCATCGATGACATCGGCGGCGGTGATGGCGAAGAAGAACGCCGACGCGATCTCCTGCCTGGTGAGTGGTCCGCTGCCCGGGGTCGCATCGACCCGGCCCAGCGCCCGATTGGCCTCGGCGTGCACGGTCCTCGTGATGTCATCGGCGGTGTAGGAGGACAGATCGACCGCCCGATCGTGCGCCGCCGCATACGGATCGCTCTCGTCGAGTTGGATCAGGATCTCGGTGGACACCGGCAGGAGTGAGACACCGATCCGAGCACTGGCGCTGTCGAGCACCTGACGGGCCATGTCACGGGCGAAACGATCCTCGGACTCGAGTGAGCGCCGCAGGGCCAGCCGTCCCGTCGCGCCGAGTCGGTCGAGCGCAGCGCCGGCGGTCCGCCGCACGAGAAACGACGGATCGCCCAACAGGTGGGCGATCCGGTTGGCCGAAGCCAGGGCATCGAGCCGCGCCAACGCATCGATGGCCGTGGCCCTGACGGTCTCGTCGGGATCGTGCAGGAGCTCGTGCAGGACGTCGACCCCGCCGACACCGGCGTCGTTGCCCAGCGCCTGGGCGATCAACATCCGAGCCCGGGGATCGGGGGAGGAAACGTGGGGCGCGAGCGCCTCGAGCAGGCGGGGATCCGACAGGTTGGCCACCACCTCGAGCAACGAGAGCGGATCGTCGATCGTCGATCGGAGCCGCTTCACCAGACGCGGTACCGCCGCCGGGCCCGCCGCCAGAACAGCACTCTGGGCGGCAAGGCGAACGACGGTGTCGGGCGCCGACAGCATCGGAAGCAGGACGTCGAGCTGGGCGGCGGCCTGGGCCGGTGTGAGCGCCTCTGCGGCGCGGGCCCGCACCATCGGATGGCGGTCCTCGAGCAGTCGGCGGCGGTCGAAGTCGGGATGATCCACCAGATGGTGCAGTTGGGCGGCCTGGATCCTGATCCGCCACCGTCGGGCATCGCAACGGCGACGGATGAACTGTTCGAGACCGGTGGTCCTGACCAGACGCCGCACCCGCTGCTGCGCCTGACCGTCGAGATCGACGGCCAGGTTCTGGAGCACGTCGAGCAGAGCACGACGGGACAGATCCGACACCTGGTCGTAGACGGCCTCGGCCTGATCCTCGGTCTCGAAGAGCACCACACCGATGACGGACAGCACCCGTTTTCGTCGCCGCTCGACGAACCGCTGCCGGACGTCACCGACGAAACCGGTCGCGAGGTAGACGAACACGAGGGCTCCCACGATCGCCCACGACGCAACGAACAGCTCGAAGCGACTCATGGTCCGAGCACCCGGCCGAGGCGATGGATGAGCAACGGCGTACTGATCGGCTTCGGCACGAAGTCGTCGGCACCGAGTTCGAGCGCCATTCGCAGGTCGGCGTCGGACGTCCGCGTCGACAACACGATCACCTTGAACCGGTGGAGCGAGCCCGCCTCGCGAAGCTGGCGCAGGAACTGCAAGCCATCGATTCCACGCTGATCGAGCTCCATCAGCACGACTCTCGGCAGTGGGTGGTCGGTTCGTCCGGTCAGATGATCGAGGGCCAGCAGGGCGTCGACCTCGTGGAGCACCCGCAATCCGCGACGGCCGAGCGCATCGGTCATGACCGATCCCAGGGCATGATCGGGATCGACCAGCATCACGTCGGCCGCCTCGGCGGCCCACGGTCGCCAGTCGGCACCGGCCAACCACGGCCCGCCGTCGTCGACCACACGATCCACCGCGGACCGCCCGGTCTCCAGCAGTTCGCTCAGGGAACGGCCATCGATCGGGAACTCCAGCCCGATGGCCCGACAACCGCGGTCCGACAGGGAGAACTTCTGTTGCAGATCGCCGAGTCGGCTCAGGAGCGTCCGTCGGGACACGTTGGGCAACGCGATCACGAGGTGCTCACCGTCGAGGCGGGCGATGACGTCCTCGCTTCGGAACTCCCCGGCGATCATCTCGTCGAGGGCGGGGGCCGACGAGTCCGACTCGGCGGTGGCCCGACCGGGCTCGCTGGGATGGGCCCGGGTGTCCTTCGCGATCCGCAGGAGCCCGATCCCGACGGGCGTACTCCGACGGAAGCCGACCAGCAGCAGGCGTTCGATCATGACCGTTGCCGTCGACCACGGAACGGTGCCCCGATGCTCACTCGGATCGGCCACCGGTTCCAGTTCGGCCCGCCGGTGCAGGCGAGCCTTGACGGCCACCGCGAGGTCGTCGGGGTCGACCCGTGAAGCGAAGACGTCGTCGGCGCCCTCGCGCAACGCCGACTGGATGCGCACGGAATCGAGCACCTCGGTGATCACGATCACGACCGCAGCCCGGGTTCGCCGATCGGTGCGAATCAGCCGGAGGAGTTGTTCGGCCGTCAGGGGTGCGGTGTTCGGCATGAGGATGACGGCCCGGGATCGGCCGCTGGCCAGCCGCTGCACGAGTTCCTCGACGGATCGTTCGACGGTGGCCGCCAGACCGCGCCGCCACAGGGGTTCGGCCAGCAACTCGGCGTTCGAGCCGAAGACACTGAGCGTCCGGGGTTGACGATGCCGGATGATCTCCTGCCGCACCTCGGCGACCACCTCGACGGGGTGCAGGGATCGGGGCAGGATCGTGGTCACGAGGTCGACGACCTGGGCTCGATCGGCGACGTCGTCATCGGGTACCAGCAGGAGCACGGGTTGGGTCGGGTGTACCTCGCGGATCCCGCGCAGGAGTGGCTTCGCCCGGTTCACGTCGGGATCGTCGAGCACCACCAACAGGGCGGCAACGTTGCGGAAGTCACCGGTCAAGCCATCGACGTGGTGCGAAACCCTCAGTCCCTGCGCCGCAGCGACCCAGAGGAGCTCGTCGACCGTCTCGGAGGCCGTTCCGACCACGGCCACCGGATCGCCGGCATGGGTGAGGTCACGCAACTCGGCGACCGTGTTGGCCATCGAGAGTCGCACGTCATCGACCAGATTCGACAGCGAGACGGCCTGGCCGACCCCGAGGTCGCCCTGTTGGAGCACCACGGCCACCTTGCGGGACAACTCGGCCGACGGACCGAGCCCGAGCAGACCGAACTTGGCCGCCACCAGTTCGGCCACAGCGATGGCCTCGATGACCTCGGACGGCTCGAGCGTCCGGTCGAACAGGCTCGACACCAACCGTTCGATCCGCCCCAGGCCCCGCTCGAGTCGGGCCTGGAGTCGGCCCCACACGACCTCGATCAACGCAGTCTCGCCGACCAAACCTGTCTCGCCGACCAACACTGTCCCGTCGACCAAACCCGTCTCGCCGACCAACACTGTCCCGTCGACCAAACCCGTCTCGCCGACCAAACCCGTCCCGTCGACCAAACCCGTCCCGTCGACCAACCGTCCGCGACCAAACCCGTCTCGCCGTCGCGGAGAACCGTCTCGCTCGAAACCGCTCCGGGCGCGTCGGGGCCGACCGCCGAATCCGACGATTCGGCGGGCCTCGGTACGGCGGTCTCCGAGCCGGGAGTCGCCCCGACCTGTGCGTTGGTACTCGGCACACGTGCCCATCGGCCGCGACCGGCTCGTTATGAGTTCGACTTTTCCCAGGTCAATGCGGTGTCGGGTCCGGCAACGGCGTCGGCCGGGCACCACCGGTCGGGTCGTCGGGGATGCTCAGCGGTCGTCGGGAACCGACGGGATGATCCGGGGGGTCCAGGGCCGAGCCGGGTCGCTGTGGTGCCCCACGACCCGGCCGGTGACCAACGATGCGAGGAACGTGGTGGCGTCGTCGAAGGGCGCCATCTCGACGTAGGCCGCCCCGAGCGCATCGGGAACGTGGGCGTCGCTGCCGGCCCCGGCCAGGATCCCCAGGTCAGCCGCGTAGTCGGCGGCTCGTCGATTGAGTGATTCCAGGCTGGTCTTGGCGTTCCGCACCTCGAACGCATCGATCAGGCCGGCCGAGGCCAGTTCATCGATCTGCCTCGGAGCCAGACAATTCCGCATCGGGTCGAACGGATGGGGCACGTACACGATGCCCCCCTGGTCACGGATCGCCCTCGCAGAGTCGAGGAGACCCAAACCCTGCGGGACGATCTCGGTCAGGAAGAGCCCGATCAGTTCTCCCTGCCCGATTCGGAGTTCCTCGCCGACGACCACGCGGCAGGGCAACTCGTCGACCATCCGGAGTGCGCCGGCCACGCTGTTGTGATCGGTGATGCACAGCACGTCGATGCCGCATCCGACGACGGCGGCGCGCAGCTCATCGGGGGTGGTCGTGCAATCGCCCGACCACATCGTGTGGCTGTGCATGTCGACCCGCACGGTGCCCGGTGGGCGCGGGTCACCCAGATGCGGGTGACGTTCGACGAACGAGGCCTGCACGCGCCCGACTAACTGGCGCCAGACAGCATGACATCGCCGATCACCATGCTCGGGCAGGCCGCGCCTCCTGGCAGGTACTCACGATCGGATCCGACCGCGGTGATGCCGAGCAGCATCCGTTGCAGCGTCGACCCCACGGTCGCTTCGCTGATCGGTTCGGCGAGCGTGCCGTTGCGGATCATGCGGCCGTCGACCCCGAGCGAGAGGTCGCCCGAGACCGGGTTGATGCCCGAGTGGAATCCCGCAAGACCGAACACGAGGACCCCGAGGTCGATCCCGGCAATCAGGTCGTCGAGGGTGCCGGCATCGCCGGCGGGAACCGACAACACGTGCGGACCGGGGCTGGGCAGGCTCCGGGTGCTGCGCTGTGCCGAGGCCGTGGATGCGGTGCCGAACCGGCGAGCCGTGTACGAGTCGAACAGATAGCCGTCGAGCACACCCTCGGTGATCATCGGCACCGGGCGACAGGCCAGCCCTTCGCCGTCGTAGCTGGTTGCCCCGAGCGAACGACGATCGAGCGGGTCATCGCCGAGGGTCAACAGCGGCGAGGCGACGGCCTCACCGATCCGGTCGATGAACGGTGATCGCCCCTTCACGATGCGACCGCCGGTCAGCGTGCCCGAGATCACGCCCAGTACCGATGCGGTGATTCGGGGGTCGAGGACCAGGGACACGACGCTGCTCTTGGGTTTGGTGGAACCGATCAGGTCGACGGCCTGCCGCACGGCCCGCTCGACGAGGGCGTCGAGGTCGAGGCCCGACGGGTCGGCGGCGGCGTCGCCCCCTCCGCCGCTCATGGTCCGGTCTCCGTCGGCGGCCAGTGCATGCACGCTCACGCTGGCACTGGTCGCCCGTTCGGCGAACCCGATTCCGGTGCTGCTCGCCAAGGCGAACGCCACGGTCGAGTCGCCGTAGGCGGCCGTTCGTACCCCGGTGATGCGATCATCGGCGGCCTTGACCCGGCGCTCGACCTCGAGCGCGAGCGCGATCTTGTCGTCGGGCGAGACCTCGGCCAGCGCCTCGCTGTATCGCTCGAACAGCGAGGGTTCGACTCCGTCGGGTTCGGCCAGACCGGCGTACTCGTCGGGTTCGGCGAATCGGGCGTTGACCCGGGCCTGTTCGAGCAGTTCGTCGACCACCGATGGATCGAGCGATCCACCCGAGGCGTACCCGACCCGGCCGTCGCGGATGACCCGTACACCGACGGCGTCGGCCGTTGCAGTGGTGAACGACTCGACGTCACCCTGATAAGCCCGGATCGAGGTGCTGGTGCTGTGGCTGACCGCAACCTCGATGGCCTCGCCTCGCGACGCCCGGTCGACGAGTCCTCGGGCCAGGGTCAACAATCGGTCGGGGTTCGTCATGCCGACGTTCCCCCGATGGTCATCTCCTTGACCCGAAGCGTGGGGACACCGTCACCCACCGGCACCCCCTGGCCGTCCTTGCCGCAGGTGCCGGGCCCTCCCATGTCGAAGTCGTTGCCGACCGCATCGATCAACTGCAGCACCTTGGGTCCGTTCCCGATGAGCTGACCCTCGCGCAGCGGCGAGGTGATCTTTCCGTCCTCGATCAGGTAGGCCTCGGTCATGCCGAACACGAAGTCGCCGGACCCGGTGTCGACCTGTCCACCACCGAGCCGGGCCACGTAGACGCCGTAGTCGACACCGGCGATGATGTCGTCCGGATCCATGTCACCACCCGCGAGATAGGTGTTGGTCATCCGCACCATCGGGAGGTGCCGATAGCTCTGCCGGCGGCCGTTGCCCGAACTCGCTCGGCCTTCCTTCTTGGCCCGCTGGCCGTCGTAGAGGTAATCGACGAGGACGCCGTTCTCGATCAAGACGTTGCGGGCCGCCGGCTGGCCCTCGTCGTCGATGGCGACGTTGCCCCACTCACCGGGCATGGTCCCGTCATCGATGAGGGTGACCAGCGGGGATGCCACCTGTTGGCCGATCCGACCGGCGAAGACCGAGGCCCCCTTGGCGACCAGATCGGCCTCGAGCCCGTGGCCACAGGCCTCGTGGAAAAGCACACCCCCCGAGCCCGGGCCGATCACCACCGGCAGTGTGCCCGACGGCGCCGGCACGGCGGCGAGCTTGGTGACGGCCCGGTTGGCGGCGTCGGTTGCGGCCTGGTCGACGTCGACGGTGTCGAACAACTCGAAGCCCACCGTGTTGCCGATCGACTCCGAACCCGTCTGCAGCCCGGTGTCGCCGGTGGCGACACAATTGACCGCGAACCGGGTGCGGGTCTGATCGTCGGTCGCCAGCAGGCCGTCGGAGTTGGCAACCACGATGCGCCGACGGCTGTCGGCATAGGTGGCCGATACCTGGGTGATGGCGCCGTCGACCGACCGAGCGGTGTCGTTGGCCCGGCGCAGCAGGGCCACCTTGGCCTCGGTCGGCACGTCTTCGGGTCGGCGGCCGATCGGCGCCGGCGTCACCGGCCGGAGCGACACCGAAATGGTCCGGCCATCGTCGACCGGCTCGATTCGGGCCGACGCCGCCGCAGCCCGTGCCGCGGCGATGAGGCCTGCCTCGCTCAGATCCGAGGTGTGGGCGAACCCGGTCTTGGCCCCGGCGAGTACCCGGATTCCCGCGCCTCGGTCTCGGCTGGTCGCCAGATTCTCGACCCGGCCGTCGTCGAGCGTGATTCCTTCGGATCGCACGTCTTCCACGAAGATCTCGACGAAGTCGGCACCCTCGCCCAGGCCGATACCGAGGACTCGCTCGATCAGTTCGGTGTCGATCAACGGCTTCGTCTCATCGTTGGAGGTCACACCCTGGAATGTAGCGGGCTCCCCGGCCACGCTCTGACTCGGAGCGACGAGCTACCCCGGATCCGACGACGGAAACCGGGCCGGACGCGGCGTCGACCGCCGAACCAAGCAGCGGCGACCGCGGACGATCGGGCCGAGAGGCTTTACAAAGCTCACGGGGCGCGCAACGGTAGGGGGATGCCTCTGGATCCCGGTCTCACGGCCATGGTCATCGTCGAAGTCGGCGAGGCCGACACCGCGTTGGCCCTCGGATCGGGAACGGTCCCGGTGCTCGGAACCCCTCGTGTGCTCGCTCTGTGCGAGCAGGCGGCATGCGACGCCGTGTCCGCCGAACTCGACGAGGGCTGCACCACGGTCGGAGTCCAGGTCATGCTCGACCATGTCGCTCCGAGCCCGGTCGGACAGACGATCACCGCCGAGGCCACGCTCGAGAAGATCGTCGGCCGAAAGCTGTTCTTCACCACGTCGGTGCGAGACAGCCGTGGCCTGATCGCGGCCGGCAAGGTCGTGCGGGTGGTCGTCGAGACCGAGCGGTTCCTCGAGAAGTGCGATTGACGACCCGACCGACCTCCGGATGGGGGGATCCGTGCCCGGCCCGGCCGGACGCGGCACCGAACCCTTCTGTTCACCGACGGGTCCGCTAGCGTGTCCGGTCATGGAGTTGCTCTCGACCCTGCGAGGCCCGGCCGACCTGCGCCGACTCAATGCAGCACAACTCGACACGCTGTGCCGTGAGATCCGCACCTTCATCGTCGACAAGGTGACCAAGGCCGGAAGCGGCCACCTCGGTTCGAATCTCGGCGACGTCGAGCTGACCATCGCCCTGCACCGGGTTCTCGACTCGCCCCGCGACGTGATCCTGTGGGACACCGGTCACCAGACCTACGTGCACAAGATCGTCACCGGGCGCTGGGACCAGTTCGACACCCTGCGCCAGGCCGGCGGGATGTCCGGCTACCCGAGCCGGGCCGAATCCGACCACGACTGGATCGAGAACTCCCACGCCTCGACGGTCCTGAGCTACGCCCACGGGCTGGCGACGGCCTTCGAACTCCGCGGTGAGCAGCGCCGGGTGGTCGCCGTGCTGGGTGACGGGTCGATGACCGGCGGCATGGCGTTCGAGGGTCTCAACAACCTCGGTCATTCGGGTCGCAACGTCACCATCATCCTCAATGACAACGGGCGTAGCTACGCGCCGACGATCTCGCTGTTGTCGGAGAGCCTGGTGAAGATCCGCTCGAATCCGGTCTACATGCGCCGCCAACACCGCCTCGAGCGGGTTGCGGCCAAGGCGCCCTACATCGGCAAGTTGTCCGAGCTCGGTATCAACGTCTCGAAGGCCGCGATCCGCGAGGCCTTCGAGCCCAAGACCTTCTTCGAACACCTCGGCGCCCGCTACATGGGCCCCTTCGACGGCCACGACATCGCCGAACTGGAAACGGCGATCGTCAATGCCGCCGAATTCGAAGGCCCGGTCGTGCTCCACGTGATGACCCAGAAGGGGCGCGG
This sequence comes from uncultured Acidimicrobiales bacterium, assembly GCA_963700755.1. Lineage (GTDB taxonomy): Bacteria > Actinomycetota > Acidimicrobiia > Acidimicrobiales > SZUA-35 > JBBQUN01. The sequence continues at coordinate 681,858 of CAVOYW010000005.1, read as the reverse complement.
CTACGCCCCGGCCGAGAACGACCAGATCAAGAACATGCACGACCTCGGAGGTCTCAAGCCCGAGAGCTACACCGCAGCGTTCACCGAGTCCATCGTGAAGCTGGCCGAGGAGAAGCCCGATCTCGTTGCGATCACAGCGGCCATGCCCGACTCGACGGGTCTTCTGCCGTTCATCGAGCGTTTCCCCGACCGCTGCTTCGATGTCGGCATCGCCGAACAACATGCCGTGACCGCTGCCGCCGGGATGGCGATGGGGGGACTGCGGCCGGTCTTCGCCGTGTATGCGACCTTCCTGACCCGCGCCATCGACCAGGCGAATCTCGACGTCGGCCTCCACGGTCAGCCCGTGATCTTCTGCCTGGATCGTGCCGGCATCACCGGCGATGACGGTCCGTCGCACCATGGCATCCTCGACCTCGTGCTGCTCTCGAAGATCCCCAACATGACGATCTTCTGTCCGTCGTCGTATCAGGAACTCCAGCAGATGCTGGCCGACGCCTACGAACTCGACGCCGGCCCCGTCGCCTTGCGATGGCCCAAGACCCCGGCCCCCTCCGTTCCCGATCACCTGGTCGGACGCGGCCTCTCGGCCCGGCGCGACCGATCGGGAACCGACGTCTGCATCATCGGTGTCGGCAAGATGTTCGCGGCCGCTCAGCAGGCGGCCGATCTCCTGGCTGCCGAGGGCATCTCGTGTACGGTCTGGGATCCCCGGGTCGTGAAACCCCTGGATCCCGACATGCTCGACGACGCTCGTCGCCATGCGCTGGTGGTCTCCGTCGAGGACGGTCTCCGAGACGGGGGGATCGGCAGTCGGATCGCCGACGAACTCAGAGCCGACACCCGGGTCGAGGTCCTCGGCGTTCCCGACACCTACCTGTCCCACGGCAACGCCGACGACATCCTCTCGGCCATCGGGCTCGACGGACCGGGCGTCGCCGCGAGCGCACGCGAGGCGCTGGCGTCGCTCACCCACTGATCCCGACGCCCCATCGATCGGGGCGGCCTCGGTGATCAGGAATTGACCACGTTGACGGCCTTGCGGACCTGTCGGGCGATCGGCCCCAGGTCACGCGAGGTCTCCTCCTCCGAGGCCGGACGACCGAACACGAACCCCTGGGCCAGATCACAACCCGCCTCGCGCAGGAGCCGGGCCTGCTCCTCGGTCTCGACCCCCTCGGCGATGACGTAGCAGCCGAGATCGTGGGCCAGACGGATCAGACCGGTCACGATGATGCGGTCCTCCTCGGCGAGACCCAGGCCGCCGACCAGGACGCGGGGAAGGCGGATCACGTCGAATCGGCAACGCCGGAGCAGATCGGGCGAGCCGTGGCCGATCCCGAAGTCCTCCAGCGCGATCCCCACACCGGCCGCCTTGAGTTGCTGGAGCCGGGGCCACAGCACGCCGATCTGCGGACCGGCCGTCGCTCCGTTGAGGTCGAGCAGGACCTGGGTCGGGCGGACCCCGAGATCCGCGATGGTCTTGAGCACCACCTCGGCGAACCGTTCGTGCCGCACGAAACTCGGGTCGAGGTTCGTGGCACCGAACAGGCTGGGGGAACCCATCACCTGGCTCCAGTGCTTCACGTTGCGAAGGCACTCGTGGAGCACCCATCCGTGCAGCGGGGCCACGATCGGCGAGGCCCGGAGCGCATCGAGGAACGAACCGGGTGACAGCAACTCGGCCCCCGTTGGTCCTGCGTCGGGCGACAGCCACCGCAGCATCGCCTCGAAGCCGACGACCGTGCCGGCGGCCAACGAGACGATCGGCTGGTAGTAGAGCTGGAATTCGTCGTTCTCGAACGCTCGCTGCAGCCGGACGGCGAGGACCTCCGGCTTGCGTCGAACGCCGTAGGCATCGTCTCGCAGCACGATGTTCAGGCCGGTCGCCGACCGGGCCTCGGCCAGCGCAGCCTCGGATTCGACCAGGAGCAGACGTTCGTTCAGGTCGGAGTCGCTCATCACACCCGACACCGCCGAGCGGACCGGGACGACGAAGCGTTCGAAGGTGACCTGCTGGGGAAGGGCCGAGATCAGTTCGACGGCGACCCGATGGGCCTCGTCCATGCCGAACAAGCCGGGCCAGACCACGGCGAACTCCGAGCCCAGATAGCGGGCCAGCTGGCCACGTGAACCGACAGAGGCAGCCAGGGCCTCGGCAACGGCCTGTAACACCTCGTCGCCGACGGCACTGCCGTAGCCGCTGTTGATCTCGGCCAGATTCGACACCGAAACGAGAAAGAGGCCGAATCGGTCACCGGTGCGGCGTGAACGTTGAAGGTTGGCCGAGATCCAGTTCTCGAGTTGCCAGCGGTCGGGCAACCCGGTGAGGCCGTCGATGTTGTCGTCCGCGGAGCCGTGATCGAGCTCCACTTCGCTGGATTTTCGCAATCCCATGTCCGAGTGCCTTCCCGACGATCCCCTTCCTGTCGGACCGAGCCGGGTCGAGATGAGGGTTGTCGCGGTGGCAACGGTTGGTCAGATGGCCTTGCCCCCGAATCCGGCGTCGGCACTGGACTCCTGGCGACGTTCACGCAACAGCACTTCTTGCACCACGGTGGCCACCTGGATGCCGGCGCGGTCGAAGAGGTTGCCGACCGACAGGCCACGGGCCCCCGTGAGTCCGTGGCAGCGCACGTCGGCCAGGATCCACTCGGTGGGGTCGACCCGACGATGGAAGTGCACGGCATGATCCAGGCTGGCGCCGACGAAGACCTCCCGGTTGCGCTCCCTCGGGACCTGGAGCGGGTGGGTGGCCCGGACGGCCCCGGTCGGGACCGAGTCGGAGAGGAACGCCAGGGCACACGCCGCCAGCTGCGGATCGTCGGGGAGGGTGTGGGCGAGCCGGATCCACAGGCTCGTGTGGCCGAATTCCTTGATGGCGACCCGGCGCTCGAGCATGCCGCCCCAGCCCTGTTCGTCGAGCAAGTCGGGTCCGTCGAGTTCGGTCGGGGGAGCCTGGGTCTGGACGTCGACGGCGTCCTCGTGTCGCTGGAACGATGCCGACAGGTTGAGGATGGCGCCGCTCGACTGACGGGCAACGACCTGTCGGACCCAGAACGACGAACCGTTGCGCAGGCGATCCACCTCGAAACGAACGGGCTCGCGATGGGTTCCACCCTGGATGTAGTAGGCGTGCAACGAATGGACGGCGTAGTCGTCGCCGACGGTCAGCTGCGCGGCGCGGAGGGCCTGGGCGACCACGTGACCACCGAACAGGCGGCCCCATGGATAGCGGGGCGCCAACCCCACATAGGTGTCGGGACCGTGTGGTTCGAGCGCCATGAGGTCGACGAAGTGGACGTCGGAGATGGCGAGGCGGTCGGGGTTCGGCGGGTCGGACGTCACCGGGTCTTTCTAGCGGTCGAATCGATACTCCAGCAGGGTGTCGAGCGTGGCCCACTCGAGCACGGCGGCATGTGTCGCCTCCAGGACGACCTTCGGAGCGACGCCGGCCTCGTGGGCCTCGACCCAGCGGTCGACACAGAGACACCACTGATCGCCCTCGGTCAGGCCGGGGAACCGGTATTGGGGCATCGGCGTACTGAGGTCGTTGCCCCGGTCCCTCGAGAACGCCAGGAAGTCGTCGGTCACCCGGGCGCAGACGATGTGGACACCGAGGTCGTCGGCGCCGGTTCCGCAGCAGCCGTCGCGGTAGAACCCGGTCAGCGGATCCAACGAACACGGTTGCAGATCTCCACCCAATACGTTCTTGGCCATCGGTGCATCACAGCAGATCCGGCGCCCTACTGTCAGACCGTGCCCCATCGGCTCGTCATCGCTCTGCTCGCCGCCGCCCTCTTGCTCGCCTCCTGCGGCGGTCTCGACGAGGCCGCCCCGGTCGAGCCATCCGACTCCACCACGACCAGCGTGACCGCGCCGACCACCTCCACCGTGGCGAGCGAGACCCTGCCGGCACCGCCGGACCGCCGGACCTGCCGAACCTGCCGCCGCGACCCGATTGGCTCGGCACCCGGGATCTGACCCCGGCCGACCCTGCGCTCGGCCCCGTCGCCACCGGTCTGTCCACGCCGCCCGAACTCCGGGATCGGCGTTTCGCCACGATCGACCGTCTGCCCCCTCCGCTGCCCGGCACCGGTTTCGCCGCGACGATCGCACCGGTTCCGGCCGCGATCCTCACCGAGTCGACATGGCACGACGGCTGCCCGGTCGACGCCGACGAACTGGCCTACCTGACCCTGGCGTTCTGGGGATTCGACGACCTCCCCCACACCGGCGACATGATCGTGCACACGTCGGTCGCCGACGACATCGTGTCGGTCTTCGACGAGCTCTGGGACGCCCGCTACCCGATCGAGGAGATGCGGGTGATCTCTCGGCTCGAACTCGACGCCGCCCCGACCGGAGACGGCAACGTCACCACCTCGTTCGTCTGTCGGAACACCCGCGGCGCGACGACGTGGTCGGAACATGCGAAGGGGCTGGCCATCGACGTGAACCCGTTCCTCAATCCGTACCGTTCGCGGCGAGGTGGTCCTCCCCGAGCTCGCAGCCCACTACCTCGATCGCTCGCTCCAGGCCCCGGGCCAGATCCAACCGGACGACGTCGTTGTCCGGGCCTTCGCTGCGGTCGGCTGGGAGTGGGGTGGCAACTGGAACACGCTGGTCGACTATCAGCACTTCGCCCTCGAGAACCGATGAGCCTTCGGTTCGAGCCCGTACTAGCGTGCCGCAGTGACCGATGACACGTCATCCGGGACGGTCCGGATCGACGAGAGGAGCCCACGAGCATGCCCGACATCAAGAACCTGGCCGGGATCAGCCGCCACTGGGCCGAAGCCGCCGGTGATCGGCTGGCGTTGACCGCCGGCGACCGCACCTGGACCTTCGGGCAGCTCGAAACGGAGTCGCAGCAGGTGGCCCAGGGACTCCTCGAGCTCGGCGTCGGCAAGGCCGGCCGGATCGCCTTCCTCGACAAGAACACGCCCGAGTACTTCACCCACCTGTTCGGCGGAGCGAAGATCAACGCCGTCTCGGTTGCGGTCAACTGGCGGCTGGCGCCACCCGAGATGGAGTTCATCATCGATGACGCCGACGCCGAGGTCCTGTTCATCGGCGCCGATTTCCTCGGTCATCTCGACAAGATGAACCTGCCGAAGATCAAGAAGGTGCTGGTGATCGGCGATCCCGGCGACTCGGGCCACGAGCGCTACGACGACTGGGTGGCCCGCTACCCGGCCATCGATCCCGAGGTCGACATCGCCGGAGACGACACCTGCTATCAGCTCTACACGTCGGGCACGACCGGCCTGCCCAAGGGTGTCGAACTCACCAACGACAACTTCATGGCCACCATGGGGACCGGGCGGGTCGCCTGGAAGTTCGACGACACCGCCGTGAACCTCGTTGCGATGCCGCTGTTCCACATCGCCGGGAGCGGCTGGGCCCTGGCCGGCATGGTCAACGGCGCACACACCGTGATGACCAAGGAGGTCAACCCGATGGAGATCATCGAGCTGATCCCGAAGTTCGGCATCACCCATGCCCTGCTGGTCCCGGCGGTGCTGCAGTTCGTGTTGAGTGTTCCCGGGGCCAGCGATGCCGACTTCTCGTCGATGCGGGCCCTCGTCTACGGCGCCTCTCCCATCACCGAATCGGTCCTCACCGGTTCGATGGCGCTGTTCGGCTGCGAGTTCATGCAGGCCTACGGGCTCACCGAAACGACCGGTGGCGTGGTCCAGCTCGACCCCGAAGACCACGATCCGGGGGGCGACCGGGCGCACCTGCTGCGAGCGGCCGGCAAACCGTGGGGTGATGTCGAACTGCGGATCGTCGACGCCGAGACCCAAGAAGACGTCGCCGACGGCGAGGTCGGCGAGATCTGGGTCAGGTCGGCCCAGGTCATGAAGGGATACTGGAAGAACGAAGCCGCCACCCGCGCCGCGATCGTCGACGGCTGGTTCCGTACCGGCGATGCCGGGTACCTCCGGGACGGCTACGTCTTCATCCACGACCGGGTCAAGGACATGATCGTGTCGGGTGGCGAGAACATCTACCCGGCCGAGGTCGAGAATGCCCTGATGAAGCATCCGGGTATCGCCGACGTGGCCGTGATCGGCGTCCCGAGCGAGAAGTGGGGGGAGACGGTGAAAGCCCTGGTCACGCGGGTCGATCCCGATCTCGGCGAGGCCGACGTGATCGCGTTCGCCCGCGAGAATCTGGCGACCTACAAGTGCCCGACTTCGGTCGACTGGATCGAGACCCTTCCCCGCAACCCATCGGGCAAGATCCTGAAGACCGAGCTGCGCAAGCCCTACTGGGAGGGCCAGGAGCGTATGGTCAACTGATGGCTCGGGTCATCGCGGTCGGACTCGACATCGAGCGAGGCGGAGCGACTTGAACCACCCGACGAGCGAGCCCCTTCGTGTACCGCCGCCCACCGGCGAGACCGACCTCGGCCACATGCTGGCGTCGCTGACCGTCACCCGACGACCCGGACGATTCACGGTGACGACGATCGATCCGGCAACCCCGTTGATGCTCGGTGAAGGCATCGAGGCCGTCGTTTCCGAGTCCGAGGGTGTCACCGTGGTTGCCACCACCGATGCGGCGAGGAGCCGGGGATGGCCGATCGGGTTCGAGGCCGTCTGGTTGACGCTCGACGTCCACAGTTCGCTCGAGGCGGTCGGGCTGACGGCCGCATTCGCGAAGGTCTTGGCCGACGATGGCATCGCCTGCAACGTGATCGCAGGCTATTTCCACGATCACCTGCTCGTCCCCGCCGACCGCGCCGAGGACGCCGAGCGATGCCTGCGAGCCCTCTCGGGATCGGCCGGTCGAACCGGTGGCGGCGATACCTGAATCGGCTGCGGCCCGAGGCGTCGGGCCGGTGATGTGCGTGGCGCGGTGGTCAGGAGACGCGTACTGCGCCCCCGTCGACCTCGATCCGGCGGGTGATCGTGAGTGTCTCCACGAAGGCCCGGTCGTGGGAAACGACCAGCATGGTGCCGCCGAACCTCGTCAGGGCCTGCTCGAGTTGTTCGATGGCCGGGAGGTCGAGGTGGTTGGTCGGTTCGTCGAGCACCAGCGTGTTGACCCCTCGGGCCTGGAACACGGCGAGCAGCGCCCGGGTCCGTTCCCCTGGTGACAACTCGGAGGTGGGCCGCATCACGTGCCCGGCTCCGAGACCGAACTTGGCCAGCAGGGAGCGGGCGTCGGCGGGCGTGGTGTCGGTTGCCTCGACGAATCCGTCGAGAAGTCGGCCGGCCTCGTCGAACTGTGTCCGTTGCTGGTCGAGCCGACCGACCACGACCGAACGGCCGAGCCGGTGGGTGCCACGGCTCGGTGCTCGCTCGCCGAGCAGGGCGGCCAGGAGCGTCGACTTGCCTGCCCCGTTCGGGCCCGTGATCAGCACCCGGTCGCCGGCGTTGATCTCGAGATCGATCGGCCCCAGTCGAAACGAGTCACGGTGGACGACGGCCTCGGAGAGCTGGGCCACCAAGTCACCGGACCGCTCGACCTCGCCGATCTCGAACTGCAGCTGCCAGGGCTCCCAGGGCTTGTCGACGACCTCGAGTCGCTCCATCGCCCGCTCGGTTCGTCGGGCCCGCGACGCCAGTTGCTCGGTGCGATCGATGCTCGCCTTGCGTTGGATCTTGTCGTTGTCCTTCGGGTTCTTCTTGGCCGATGCGACGCCCTTGGTCGCCCATTCCCGTTCGGTGCGGGACCGATCGGTGAGTTTGGATCGCTTGGTCGTGAAGTCGGCGTAGCGTTCGTCGGCATGCCGCCGGGCGATCTCGCGTGCGTCGAGGTAGCCCTGCCAGCCCCCTCCGTAGCCGGCGGCGGACAACGTGTGCGGATCGAGTTCGATCACCGAGGTCACCACCCGCTCCAGGAACCGCCGATCGTGCGACACCAACATGACCGGGCGATCGATCCCGACCAGGAACGATTCGAGCTGGGCCAAGCCGGCATGATCGAGGTCGTTGGTCGGCTCGTCGAGCAACAAGATGTCGAACTGGGAAACCAGGATGATGGCCAGCCCGACCCGCGCCTGCTCACCACCGGACAAGGTGGAGGCGACCTGATCGAGTACCGAGGAACGCAGGCCGATCCGTTCCAGGCTCTCGGACAATCGCTGGTCGAGGTCGGCCGCACCCAGTCGGAGCCAGCGATCCAGGGCCAGGTCGTAGCGGTCCGCCGCGGCCGGCGCGTCGGCGGCCAGGTCGGCGGTTGCCGCATCGAGTTCACGCTGGGCGGTGGACACGCCGGTTCGATCGGCGACGAGGTCGACCACCGTCTGACCGGGCTGAGGACCGAGTTCCTGGGCCAGGAGCCCGATCGTTGCCGTTTCGGGGACGAGTGCGACCCGGCCCTGCGACGGCAACAGCTCCCCGGCGGCCAGCCGGAGCAGGGTGGTCTTTCCGGCGCCATTGGGGCCGACGAGGCCGACACGATCGCGGGCCCCCAGCGTGAGCGTCAGGTCGTCGATGATCGTCGTGCCACCCCGGTCGAAGCCGATGCCGCTGACATGGAGTTGTGCCGACACACCATGGAGTCTCTCACGCTCCGGGCCGGGATCGAGCCGGATTTCGCTACGCTGGAGAAGCGATATGGCCCGCCCACTGAGCGAAGAAGCGAGAGACAAGGCTCGAGCAGCGGCGCAGTCCGTGATCGCCGAGAGTGGGATCGAGGGGTTCACCGTCGACGCCGTCTCCCGGAAGTCCGGCGTGGCCAAGACGACGATCTACCGGCACTGGGACAGCGGCACGGCCCTGATGCTCGATGCCATCGCCGCACTCGTGACCACGCTGCCGACTCCCGACACCGGGACACTGGCCGGCGATCTCGAGGACTTCATCTCGGCCATGCTGGCGATGGTCGACGACCCGATGATGACCCGGACGATCCTCGGCGTGATGGCCGCCGCCGCATCCGACCCCGAGCTCGATCGGGTACACCGAGCGCTGATGGCCGAGCGCAAGGAACCCCTGCGGGCCATTCTCGCCGCTGCTCGCCGCCGGGGAGAGGTCCGCTGCGACATCGACGAGGCCATGTTGCTCGACATGGTGGAAGGGCCGTTCCTCTCGCGCCAACTGATCCGCCGGGAGCCGGTCCAACCCTCCGACACGGCGACCATGATCGAGCTCATCGTGGCGGCGATCGGTCCACGCTGAGCCAGACCGGTTGCCATCGACTGGCAGCCTCGACGCCGTTCAGCGAGGATCACCCCACGAAGGAGTGCCCGCCGGCACCACCGAGAAAACGAGGAGCACACCATGCGAGCCTGGCAGGTACACGAGTTGGGGGAACCCACCGAAGTCATGCGACTCGACGAAGTCGACGACCCGACCCCCGGTGAGGGGCGCGTCGTCATCGACGTGAAAGCCTGTGGCCTCAAGTTCCCGGATCTCCTCCAGATTCGGGGTGGCTATCAGGTCAAGCCTCGGCTGCCCTTCACCCCCGGCGGCGAGATCGCCGGTGTGGTCAGCGAGGTCGGCCCGGGCGTCACGAGCGTGTCGGCCGGAGATCGTGTGCTCTTCATGGGGAACGGCGGGTTGGCCGACAAGGCGTTGGCGTCGGCCGAGGGATGCTTCCCGATCCCCGACGACATGTCGTTCGAACATGCGGCCTGCCTGCTCACCAACTACGGAACCACGGTTTTCGCCCTCGACGAACGAGCCCACCTCCAGCCCGGTGAGACACTCCTGGTGACGGCTGCGGCCGGTGGGGTCGGCTCGTCGGCGATCCAGGTCGGCAAGGCGATGGGGGCGAACGTGATCGGTCTGGCCGGTGGGCCCGAGAAAGTCGAGACCGTCTTTGCCCTGGGTGCCGACGCCGCCTTCGACTACCGAGAGGTCGACGTGGTCGAGGCGGTTCGGGCTGCAACCGACGGCCGCGGTGTCGACGTCTGCTACGAGGCGGTCGGCGGCGACATCTTCGACCAGGTTCGCCGCACGATGGCCTGGGACGGACGGCTCCTGGTCATCGGTTTCACCAGCGGCCGCATTCCGGAAGCGCCGGCCAACCACATCCTGTTGAAGAACTACTCGATCGTCGGGGTGCATTGGGGTGCGAGCCTCGAGCGGGATCCATCGGCCCTGCGCCGGGGCTGGGACCGCATCTGCGAGCTGTACCGGACCGGTCACATCGATCCGTTGATCGATGCCGTCCGCCCGCTCGACGAGGCCGTGGCGGCGTTGGACGACCTCGACCACCGGCGAACGACCGGCAAGGTGGTGATTGCGCCGTGAGCGGCCAGGAGGAATCCAGCGCAGGCTCGACGGAGCGCCCGAACCACGATGCAGCCGCCGATGTGATCAGCGATCGCCCCTTCGAGCTGTTCGATCTGACGGGCAAGGTCGCCGTGGTGACCGGCGGGAGTCGCGGCCTGGGCCGGCAGATGGTGCGCGCCTTCGCCCGGGCCGGCGCCGATGTGGTGATTGCCAGCCGGAAGCTGCCGGCGTGCGAGTTCCTTGCCGCAGAGATCACCCACACGACGGGTCGGCGATCCCTTCCCGTGGCGTGCCACGTCGGCCACTGGGACCAGTGCAACGATCTGATCGATCGGGTCTACGACGAATTCGGTCGCTGCGACGTCCTGGTCAACAACGCCGGGTTGTCACCGCTGTACTCGTCGCTGGGCGAGGTCAGCGAGGCGCTCTACGACAAGGTCCTCGACGTGAACCTGAAGGGACCGTTCCGCTTGATGGCGGGATTCGGCGAGCGGATGGCAGCCGGTGAGGGCGGGTCGATCATCAACATCTCGTCGATCGCCGCCGTTCAGCCGACGCCGAACGAGGCGGCCTACGGGGCAGCCAAGGCCGGTTTGAACGCGCTCAGTACGGCGTTCGCCCGTGCGTACGGCCCGTCGGTTCGGGTGAACGTGATCATGCCGGGGCCATTCCTGACCGACATCTCGACCGCCTGGGACCTCGACGATTTCGCCGTCCGGGCCAAGTCGACGATTCCGCTGCAGCGCGGGGGGCTGCCGCACGAGGTGGTCGGCGCGGCGTTGTATCTGGCGTCGAATGCGTCGAGCTACACGTCGGGTTCGGTGATCAAGATCGACGGGGGCATGGCGTTCCCGCCAGGGTGACCGTGTTCCCGCCAGGGTGACCGTGTCCCGCCAGGGGCCGCACCGTGTCCCGCCAGGGTGACCGGTTCCCGCCAGGGTGACCGGTCAGACCATCGTCTCGTCGGGGAAGTCGGCGGAATCGAAGTCATCGAGAGACTCGATCGGCTCGTCGTCGGAGCGGCGGCCCCTCACGATCTCGACATCGACGCGTCCGTCGACGGGCTCGGAGCGGGTGATGTCGGCGTCGACGGTTTCGCCCTGGGGATGCCGGGCCATGGGGTCGGGCTCGACGTGGCCTGCCGTTCGTGTATCGACATCGCCGCCGAACGGCTCCGGGCCGGCCAGCGCCGGCGGCACGACCTGCTTCGCCGACGAACGACGCCACGAGGGCATGGGCCCCGGTTTCACAGAGGACGAAACGCCCGAGCCTTGCGTGGTGTCCCCGGAGGCTTCACCGGGCAACGACTCTGCGGTCGCCTGCGGTCGTGCGACCACGTCCTCGGGTTCGGTGGCGGCCGACCGAGGGGGTCCGATCGTCGACTCCAGCGCACCGAAGACGTCGACCAGGTTCGGCTCGGCGGATGGTTCGAACCGCGGCTTCTTCTCGCGCCTGAACCCGGCGAACCGAGGACGTCGGGCCGTTCGCGGACGATCCGGTGTCCGCACCCGGACGCGACCCAGGACGGCGTTGGCCGCGATGTCGAGGCGCGGAAGCGGGTCGAGCGAGACGTCGACACCGCCGGGATCAGGCTCGACGTCGCCGACGCCGCTCACATCCGACGACGCCCCGGCCAGGAACGTCGACCCTTCGAGCGTCACCCGAGTCCCGACCGGGACCAGTAGCTCGACCGTACCCAGCAGGCACGAGATCGAGATCTCGCAGTCCTCGTCACCCATCGGTCGGACCTGCCGGAGATCGAAGAACGACCGCCCGAGCACCGTGCGAACGACCATCTCATGGGCGAGGTCCCAGCGATGTTCGCGACGCGACGAGCCCAACACGGTGCGAATGGTCGTGCTGTAGATCTCGTCGTCGGCCACGATTCGCTTCTTCCGTGCTCACGGTCCCGGTCGCCTCGGTTCACCGGATCCACCATCAGCGTCGGTCGGCACCGGCCGGTCTATGAGTTCGGTCCCCGTCGGGCTCCGCCCCTTCGCCCTCCACCCCCCGTCGGGCTCCGCCCCTTCGCCCTCCACCCCCCGTCGGGCTCCGCCCCTTCGCCCTCCACCCCCCGTCGGGCTCCGCCCCTTCGCCCTCCACCCCCGGTCGGGCTCCGCCCCTTCGCCCTCTAGGGTGGATCACTTCGCCGAGACCAGGAGGACCCATGAACCAAGCCCGCACCGCAACCGACGGCGACGCCGTCGCCGTTCACTACACCGGCACCCTCGACGACGGAAGCCAATTCGACTCGTCCGCCGGTCGCGACCCGCTCGAGTTCGTGGTCGGATCAGGCCAGGTGATCAGCGGTTTCGACCAGGCCGTGCGCGGCCTTGCCGTCGGCGAGTCCCGAACCGTTCGTATGGAACCCGCCGATGCCTACGGGGAACGCCGCGACGACATGATCGTGACCGTGCCGGCCGATCAGGCCCCTCCTGGCCTCACCGTGGGTGATCAGGTCCAGGCCGGCGGCATGCCGGCGACGATCGTGGCCATCGACGACATCTCGGTGACGATCGACGCCAATCACCGTCTCGCCGGTGAAGCCCTCACCTTCGACGTCGAGCTCGTCCACTTCACCTAGTCGGCGAACTCCACCACTTCCATGCCGCGCCACATCCTGACCCTGCGCTGCCCGGACCGTCCGGGAATCGTGCACCGTGTCTGTTCCGGCCTGCTCGAACTCGACGGCAACATCGTCGAGAACGCCCAGTTCGGTGACCCGGTCTCGGGGATCTTCTGTATGCGCACCGTGTTCGATTCCCCCGAGACCGACGACCGGAAGATCCACGAGATCCTCAGCCGCGGGCTCGAGGAGTACCAGCCCCAGCTGTCGGTTCGTTCGGTCGACCATCGCCCGAAGGTGCTGATCATGGTTTCGAAATACGATCACTGCCTCGTCGATCTCCTCTATCGATGGCGAACCGGCGAGCTACCAATCGAGGTCGCCCTCATCGTTTCCAATCACCCCGACCTCGCCACCCTGGCCGAACGCGAGGGCGTCCCCTTCGTCCACCTGCCCGTCGCTCCCGAGAACAAGGGAACCCAGGAACGGGCACTGCTCGATCTGGTCGACGAACACGACATCGAGCTGGTGGTCCTGGCTCGCTACATGCAGATCCTCGGCGACTCGCTGTGCGAGGCCCTCGCCGGTCGGGCCATCAACATCCACCATTCGTTTCTTCCCGGCTTCAAGGGCGCCCGGCCCTACCATCAGGCGCACGAGCGCGGGGTCAAGATCGTCGGCGCCACCGCCCACTTCGTGACCGCCGAGCTCGACGAGGGCCCGATCATCGAACAAGACGTCGTTCGTGTCAGCCACGCCGACACCCCGGCACAACTCACCCGGTTGGGCCAAGATGTCGAGCGCAGGGTGCTGTCCCGAGCCGTGCAGTACTGGGCCGAGGACCGAATCCTGATGGTCGGTCATCGAACGATCGTTTTCCCCTGACCGACGACCCCGTCCCGACCAATGCGTCCGCCGTCCACCGCAAAGCCGGTCGGGCCCAACGCCGCTCCACCGACCCCAGCGAGGTACCCCGATGCCGACGACATCCACCGACCGACCGATCGATCGCACCGCAGGCGGGGCGGTCCTTCTCGACGGCAACCGGCTGCGGGACGAGACCGTGGCCGAGATCGCTGCGGTGATCGCCGCCGCCGACGCACCGCCGATCTGCCTGGCCACCGTCCTCGTCGGTGACGACAAGCCGAGCCAGATCTACGTGCGTATGAAGAACCGCAAGGCCGAGGAGGCCCGCATGACCTCGCGTCACGTCGGGCTCCCGGCCGATGCCACACAGGAACAGGTCGAGACCGCCGTCGCCGAGCTCGTCGCCGACAACGGCGTGCACGGCATCCTGTGCCAACTACCGTTGCCGGCGCACCTCGACCCGGAACCGGTGCTGGCCCTGCTGCCGCCGGAAAAGGACGTCGATGGGTTGACCACGATGTCGCTCGGGCGACTGGTTCGCGGGTTGCCCGGCCACGTCCCGGCCACCCCCCTCGGCGTGATCCGCCTGCTCGAACGCTACGACATCGAGACCTCGGGCAAACGTGCCGTCGTGATCGGCCGCTCGACCTTGGTCGGGCTCCCCATGGTGCTGCTGCTCGGACGCAAGGGAATCGATGCCACGGTCACCCTCGCCCACTCGCGGACCAACGACGACGACCTGCGCGACGTGACCCGATCGGCCGACATCATCGTCGCTGCCGCCGGCGTGGCCCGCATGATCACCGCCGATCACGTGAGCCCCGGTGCCACCGTCATCGATGTCGGCGTGTCGCGGTCGGAGACCGGCATCGTCGGCGACGTCGACTTCGACGCCGTTCAAGCCGTGGCCGGTGCCATCACCCCGATGCCCGGGGGCACCGGCCCGATGACCATCGCCTGCCTCATCGAGAACACCCTCGCCGCGGCCCGCATGGCCGGGGCGTTCCCCTCCGCATAGGCCAACCGGCGCCGGCGCCTCGGTCGGGAGGAAGACGCTCGCTCAGGTGTAGAAGGGGTTGTCACCGGCCGAGTGGTCGGTTGCGTCGATGACCTCGGTGATCTCGGGCAGAGCATCCATGAGCATCGTCTTGATGCCCTCTTGCAGCGTCATGGCACTCGCGGCACAACCCTGACAACCGCCACCCATGGTCACATAGACCTTGGTGTCGTCGATACCCGCCAACGATGCGTAACCACCGTGTGACGCCAGGGCCGGGTTGATGGCCTGGTCGAGAACGGCCTGCACCCGTTGTGGGAGTTCGCCGTCGAGATCGAGGTCGAGGCCCTCCAGCGGATTCGGCTGATTCGGGTTGCGGATGACCAGGCCACCGGCCGTGGCCTGGGCCGGGACGTCGAGCACGGACCCGGCCATCTTGGCGATCGAATTGGCCGGGATGATCACGGTCAGCTCACCGTGATCGCCCTGGGTGTAGATGGCGTCGTCGGGAGCAGCCTCGCTGATGGCCATCAGTTCGAGCGAGTACTGGAACTCGGTCATGTTGGACCCGGTCACCTCGACCCGCAGAGCGGTACCGGCCGGGTCGTCTTCGGAGGCACGCACCTCGAGCACGGTGGCCAGCGCCGCCTCGCTCACCGCCAACACCGGGGTGTCGACGTCGGTGGGGTTCACATCGGTCGTGCTCACGCGATCAGCTCCAGGGATGGTTGTCGAGGCTGGAAATCAGTACAACCACGATATCGACGGTTCATTCCCACGGGGAGATCGGCCGGACAGCCGTCATCACGGGGACCGCAACCGCCGAAGCGAACTCAACCTCCGGAGAGGCTGACCGGATTCCGTGCCACGACGTCGACACCGAAGAGGGTGGTCTCCCGGGTGAAGTCGCAGTTCTGGCCGAGCACGTCGTAGGTGTCGACGGGCAGGTTCAGCACGACCTCGCCACCGACCGGCACCGTCTGATCGAACCCGAGGTCGTCGGGGCCCCAGCCGTTCGACAGGCTCGGCGCCACCTGGAGGTAGCACACCACGAAGTCGGTGTCGTTGACGAACGTGATCGCCACCGGCCCGTCGGCGCCGACGTGGATCGTGTTGGAGCTGTCGAATTCGCCGTCGATGTAGAGCTGGATCTCGTACATGCCGTCGGGCAGGCCGCCGACGTCGCCCTCGGCGCAGACCCACCAGTCGACCCCGGACGGGCCACCGATCCATTCGGACTCGAGAATCGAGATCTCCTCGACGAACTCGCCATCGAGCGACCAGATGGCGTCCCAACTCTGACCATCGACCATGTCTTCGTAGTCGAAGACGGCGCAGACCTGAGGTGCCCCCGACGGCAGTTGGCTCACGTCGTCGACCGGAAGGCCGTCGACGATGCCCGAGGTCATCCGCACGTCGAGGAAGTAGCCGACACCGGTCGGCGGAGGCTCGGGCGCCGTCGTGTCCATGACGACCGGGACACGAGCCGCAGCCTGCGTGATGAGATCGGCGGCGAGGTTCGAGGGACGGATCCCGTTGATGAAACCGCCGATCGGGATGCACGAGTCGAACTCGTCGATCTGACCGTCGTTGTTCGTGTCGGTGACGACCCGGCAATCGGCGACGTCGAGATCGGCCCCACCCGAGGCCTGAGTGGGAACGCCGATCATCTCGAACGCATCGTTGATGGCCAACCCACCACTGTTCCCACCCGAGATCGTGGCGTCGGTCTTGATCCAGGCCCGGTCGGCGATACCCGCCTCGGAGGTGAAACCGGACACCGAACCGCTCGTGAAGGTGATCGTGTCGCCACCGAGTGCCGGATAGCCGAGGATGCGGATCTGGTCGCCCAGCCCGACCTGGTCCGAGTCGCCGACCACGACCGGTGTGAGATCGTTCACGGTGATGGGCGTACCGTCGAGATCGGCGGCGACGCCGATGACCGCGAGATCGAGAGACGGATCGATCGCGTAGACCTCACCGATGTACGAGATCACGGGAGCTTCGTCGGCCGACCCGGTGATGGCGATCAGCAGCTCGTCGTAGGCGCACGCGCCGAAGTTCTCGACCACATGGGCATTGGTCACGATGAGCCCGTCGGGGGTGACGATGGTTCCCGATCCCTGACAGACCGGGATGCCCCCGACCGCGGGGAAGATCTGGACCACCGAGGTGGCAACGAGGTCGGTGGTCATCGTCGGACCCGGGACGGTGGTGGTTTCGGCAACGGTGGTCGACGTGCTCGCGGTCGTGGCCGTGGTCGCCGTCGTGGTGGTGACCTCGGCCGCCTCGTCGTCTCCGCCGAGCGCGAGCGCAGCGACCACGCCGATCACGATGAGGCCGATCAGTGCACCGAGTCCGAACCACAGTCCCGTCCGACGTTTGCCCGGTTCGGGACCCTGGTCGACGAACCCGCCACCCGGCGACGCGTAGGGAGGCTGGCCGCCGGCGAACGGTGGCGGACCGCCCGGCGGAACGAACGGCGGCTGACCACCGGGGGGGACGACACCACCCTGACCCGGTGGTGGTCCGGGTTGGCCGTACGCCGGGTTGGGCTGGCCCATCGGCACCGACTGGCCGGTCGAGCCCGGCTGCGCGTACTGAGGGGGAGGGAATCCCGATGGTGGTGGAGCGCCCGCCGGCGGAGACGCTGGAGCGGCGGGCGGCGGCTCGGGAACCGGGGCACCCCACCCCGGTGCCTGCGGCGGGGTGGATGGCCCTGCCGGTGGCGGGGATCCGGCGGGAGATTGTGGCGGCCCCGGCCGCCTGGGGGGTTCGGGGAACGGCGGCGAGGGCTCCTGGCCGGGATCGGACGGGTCGGTCATCTTGGCTCCTGTGCCGACGGACTGATGACGACGATAGCGCCGACCAACCGACCGCACGAGACGCACGGGATCGGGCTTCCTACCTCGCTGGACGCGCACTCCGACCAACAGACGCCACACACCCCGAAACACCCACAGAGGGAACACCACACCCGCCGACCCCACGCTCGGAACGTGCGATGCTGCGAACTAGCGTGATCCGGATGCGTCGACTCGTGATCGTGATGATCGCCCTTCGTGTCGGCGCCACTCTCGTCCTCGGGCTCGGCCCCGCCACCGACTCGCCGGCCGAGCTCCAGGGGTGGGATGGGGCCCGATTCCACGAGATCGCCACGGAACCGGGCCGCCCGTGGGTCGACCACGACGTCGAGTACCCCCCGGGGACGGTCTTCATCGCCGAGATGCTGACCCTCGGCTCCGACGACGTGGTCGACACCAACCGCCGCCTCGTGTTCGCTTCTCTCGTCGTCGATCTGGCCCTCGCCGGCCTGCTCGCGATCCGGGTCGGGCACCGGCAGGCCGTGACCTATCTGGCTCTCGGGACGCTGATGATCCCGATGGGACTGCTCCGGCTCGATCTGTGGGCCGCCTTCGCCGCCACGGTCGCGATGATCGAGCTGGTCGGGGTCCGAGGCCGCAGCTCCGCGCCATCGGGCGTCGGCGACGACCCCCGGCCCGGAACGAGGCAGACGATCGTCTTCGCCGTGTCGGTGACCATCGGTTGGCTCATCAAGGTGTTCCCCGCACTCCTGATTCCCGTGGCGATCGGCATTCGCTCGTTGCGGGCAGCGCTTGCGTCGATGGCGGCATCCCTCGTCGCCGTCGGCGCCTGGGTGGCTTTCGGCGGGATCGACGCGATCGATCAGGTCATCTCGCTCCGGGGAGCGACCGGCTGGCATCTCGAGTCGATTCCCGGCTCGATCGTTGCCCTCGTGTCCGACGATCCCCCCCGACTCGAGGCCAACGCCTATCGGATCGGCACGCTCGACACCCGGCTCGTTCTGGCCGGCCGGATCGGTTTCCTCGCGATACTGCTGGCCCTGGCCTGGCTGGCCGGCCGATGCATTCCGGCCCGACGAGGGCAGGCCGCCGTGTTGATGATGCTCGGCTCACTCGCCGCGCTCCTGGTGACCGCTCCCCTGCTCTCCCCCCAGTTCCTGCTCTGGCTCGCACCGTTCGCCGCGCTCGTCGTCGACGACCGATCCGACCTCCGCCGGCCCGAGATCGTTCTGACCGCATCGGCCATGGCACTGACCTCGGTCGTCCTGGCCGCCTTCGGTCCGCCCGATCTCGATCGGCCGCTGGCGGCATCGCTCCTGTTGCTCCGAGATGTGGCGCTCGTTGCCCTGGTCGTCAGCTGTGCTCGGTCGATTCAGAGGTTGGGACCCGGGCGAGCAACGCCGGTGACGACGACGGCTGGCTGACCGAGAGGCGCATCGCCACCAGCGCGAGCAGACTCAGCGCAGCGCCGACCATCACGATCGAGGTCGTTGATCGGTCATCGAGCACCACGTCCCCGAGCCGTGGCCCCATGGGCAGCACCGTGAAGGCCGCAGCGATGCACAACCCGATGTAGGCACGGTTGTCGTTGCCGGCCGATGCGGCCGCCCACAGAACGAGACCCCAGGTCAGGTACCAGGGTTGGGTCGTTGGGTGGAACACGGCGAGGACCAACAGGGCGCCGGCGAGCGCCCGGGGGGAACGGTGGCTCTCACGGAGCAGCAGCCAGGCCGCCGCGAGCCCGGCGAACGCCAACCCACCCAGTCGGAACAGGACGAGGACTTCGTCGCCCTCGACCCCGGTGAGCACCTGCACCGCACCACCGACCAGCCGGGTCAGGCTCAGGTAGGCGTCGACCGGCTTGGCCCCCGTGATCGCGTCGACCCAACCCCAGCCCCAGCCCGTGAAATGACCGGCGAGGCCGATCACCAGGAACGCCAACGCCCCGGCAACCACGGCTCGGACGACGCGTTGGGCCAGGAAGGCCGCCTGGGTGATCCAGGGCCAGGCCACGAAGGCCACACCCAGGATCGCGGGCATCTTGATCGCCGCGGCGAAGGCACACAGGGCGACCCCGAGCAGTCGGAGGCGAGGCCGTCGTCCGACGGCGACTCCGCTGACGAGGAAGGCCAGCATGAGCGACTCGTTGTGGGCTCCCGAGACCAGATGAAGCAGCACGAGCGGGTTGGCCATCGTCAACACGAGCGCGTCGGCCGGGTTGCGACCCAGACCGCGAGCGATGTCGTGGACGGCGAACGCCGTCACCACCAGTGCGGCAACGGCGAGCGCCCGGAACACCAGGACGACCAGCACCAGATCGGTACTGGCCGCGCTGACCTGCGACGAAACGGCGATGAAGATCGGTCCGTAGACCGCCGGCGCGTCGAGATACAGGGGGTCGACCGAGGCCAGGATGGGATCGTCCCCGAGGGCCGAGGGGCCCTCGACGTAGGGGTCGAAGCCCTCGTCGGCCAATCGACCCTGGGCGGCATACGCATAGACGTCCCGGCTACCCAGGGGTGGCCCGAGGAGGAGCGGGATGCTCCACACCACGATGACGGCGACGATTGCGGCGATCGACGTTGCGTGGGCGTGGACGTCGCGTCGCAACTTGACCCAGGCACAGGCCAGCACGACCAGACCGGCATAGAACACGAACAGAGCCGCCAGCACGTCGACCGACGGTCGCACCGGGACCGTCGGCACCGACCACCAGCGGCCACCGCCGGCGTGGGTTGCCGCGCCCGAGAGCGCGCCTCCGACCACCAGGGTGGTGGTGCCGGCGAGCCCGAGCAGCATCGCAGGAAGGAGCGGATGAATAGCACGACGACCGATGTGAGGAGTGTATTGACCGCACCTTCGAGGTGGCGGCATCGACGGCGACGCCACGACATCGGCTGGTGGACATCGAGCGAATCGGTTGCCAAACGACATCTGAATAGTGTTGAATACGTTTATCAACATTCATATGACCTCAACAGAAGTCATGAACGACGAAGGATCAAGCCATGACCATGCTCGGCGCACAACTCGACGACCTCTTCCGCCTCAGCCAACGACTGACGTCCACCGCGGGTGACGTCGGCGAGTCTCGCAACGGAGCGATCCGTACGACGGCCCAGGTCGTGTCGGGCGTGCAGGACGCCGCCCAGGCCGCGCTCGACCAGATCATGGCCCACATGGATCAGCTCGGGCAGGGGGTCGCAGCCTCGGTGACCGAGGCGGGCACCGTGACCTGGACCGGCACCAACGCCGACCGGTTCCGAGATGCATCTCAACAGTTCCAGGCCTCCATGCTCGTCGCTCAGCGCACGACGACCGACACCTTCGCCCAGTTCCGCCAGACCATCGGCCTGTTGTCGGAGACCCTCGATGCCTATGCCACCCAGCTCGGGGCGGCGTTGACCGATGCCGAATCCTCGACCCATCAGATGTCCCAGGCCGTCCACCAGCAGGCGGTCAATCTCGACCAGGTGATGAACACCGGCGTGAGCCTCTGACATGGCGACGGCAACCGAGTTCGACACCGCCGCGGAGCAGTTCGCGCGAGCGGCCGACGCGATCGGCTCCTGGCCCGGCGACGTCACCACCGACCTCGGCGACGACACGGTGCGAGGTGGCGCCCTCTCGGCTGCCTGCGTCGAGGTGGCCCGAGCGGTCGAGGCCACGGCGGCAACGCTGGTCGCGGTGCTCACCGACCGTGCCGAACACTGCCGTCGACTCGCCGTGCGATGCCGTGCCTACGAGGCGGCGCTCGCCGACTACGAGGCGGCCGAGCGAACGTGGCGGCAACACCTGGCCCGACTGGCCGACGGCACCGGTTCCCCACGGGCCACCGTCTCCGGGTCGGCCGGTCTGCCACCGCGGCCGGTTCGTCCTGTTCGCCCCCCGTTCATGACCTGAGCGACACCCTTCCCCCGACGACCCCTCCCCGCACCCTCCCCCGAACGACACCCCTCCCCGAATCGACACCCCTCCCCCGACGACACCTCCCCCGACGACCCCGCCCCGAACGATGCCCGCCCCGTTCGCGACCTGTCACCGCAACGACCGGAGCACCCGATGACCGAACTCCTCTTCATCGACACCGACCGGGCCCGAGTCGCCGCCGGTCGTCTTCGAACCATGGGCGACCGTGGCGAGGACACCGCAGCGACCATCGCCGCCGCCACGACGCTGGCGTCGCTCCCCGAGTCGGGTCAGACCGCACTGCGAGCACTGGTCGGCACCGTTCGCATGCTGGCGGGCATCCTCAGCGACCGCAGTGACGCCGTCGATGGTGCTGGGTTCCTCGGCTCCCGGCGCTCCCCGCCGACCCTCGACGACCTGACCCTCGGTGGCATTCCGATCGGGAAGGTCCCGCTCGACGACTGGTTCGAGGCACTCGACGACCTGGCCCGCCCGCTCGGAGTCGTTGGCACCCTCATGGGCATCGCCGAGCTCTACGCCGAGAGCCGCGACCGCTACGACGACGGCTCCCACGGCGACGTCATGACCACGGTGCTCGCGCTGGCCCGCACCGCAGTCGGAAGTGGTGCGGGAGCGGTCGCCGAAGCCGGCGTCTGCAGCCACGGCGGAGCGGCGGCACTCGAGATCGGCGGCCCCGTTGCCGCAGGCGCGGTGTGTCTGGTCGCCGCACCCCTGATCGGCGGCGCGACCCAGGACGCAACCCTCGAGGTCTGGGACACCGTCGATGAGCACGCCGACGACATCGCCGAGGCCCTCGACGACGTCTGGGATTGGGGTGTCGAGACCGGTCGGGGGCTCGCCGCCGATCCCCGAGGACCCTGGTGGCCGCTGGAACCGCTCTACCCGATCATCGAACCGGCGCCCATCATCGACGACCTCGCCGATCTGTTCGGCGACCAGGGCCTCGGCCGGTTGTTCGACTGATCCCCACCGGGCGGACCGACCGGGGTCAGACCGCGACCTGCACCACCGTGGCGCGGCCCCGATCGAAGACCACCGCCCGGCCCGGCGCTCGTCGGGCGAGATCGGGAACCCGGGCCCGGACGAGTTCGCCGTCGGCCCGGCTCGGATTGAGCAGGACGACCGTCGAGTCGGGCAGAAGGGGCCCAGCCCAACTCCCGAAGCCGCGGATGCTCGCCGTCGTGACCGACACGACCAACGGGAGGCTCCGGCGGCGCGCCGAGTCGAGCATCGAGCGGATCTCGGAATCCTCGATCCGGTCGGCATCGTCGAGCAACAGATAGGAGTGGTCGGCAATCCCCAATCGACCGAGACCGTCGGCGATGGTCGCCAAGGTGACCGTCCGGCCCGAACCCGGGTGGCCCACGATCAGCAGCGGGCGACGACACGACACGTCGACGGCCACGGTCGAACAGTCCTCGTCGAGCCCGATCGACACCCGCCAGCCGCCGGAGACACACGCCGGTTCGTCGAGTTCGCTGCGGTCGACCCGGTCACCCACGACGGTGATCGGCGCCGGTCGCCGCGCCGGCACCGAGGTCACGGCGACCTGGGCCAGCAGGTGGTCGTCGACGAACGCAACCACACCGTGCAGGCCCGACTCCACGTCGACCATCCCGTTGCCACCGGCGATCGGCCCGACTCGGGGTGGGAGGCCGAACGAGAACGCTCCCGCCGGCTCGGCCAGGCGATGGACCAGCCGACTCCGGATCGGAGCGAGCACCCGGCCAGGAAGCTCCCGGTCCGACGAGACCGAGATCAGCGGGACGGCCGTGCCATCGGTGAAGGCACGAGCGAGGTCGTCGACGGCGTCGTTCCCGCATGCCTCGGCCAGCGCACCGACGACGGGACCCCAGCGATGGACCACGAGCACGATCGGACGGCCCCCCGAACGTCGCAGCCGTTCGATTGCGCGAAGCACACCGGCCAGGCGATCGTGATCACGATGGCTCACGACGTCGGCCACCGAGCCCAGGATGCCCAGGCGTTCCACGCCATTGTCGCCGCCCTTGCCGCCGCCGCCTTGCCGCCGCCCTTGCCGCCGCCGTTGCCGCCGTCGAGGACGAGGACCGGACGATCCGGTTGGTCGAGCGCCAGTGCCGTGATGGCGGTACAGACCGTGGTGGCCAAGGTCGTTCCGTCCGCCCCGGCGACGACGAGCCCGCCGGCGGAGGGATCCCAATGCAGCGGAACCCGCACCCTGCGATCGGGATCGTCGAGTGCCCCGAGAGGGCTCGGGCCCGCAGACGGCGGCCCCGGTCGTTCGATCGCGCCCGCCGGGACAGCCCAGAGCCGCTCGGCCGGAAGTCGTCGGGGCAGGGGTGCCAGCCAGGGCGCAACGGCCCCCGACGGACGCAGTCGGCGCATCGTCGTGGTCACCTCACCCACCCAACCCGGATCGGTTCGAGGATCTGAATCCATGGGACGCAACACGAACGCCCGCGGATCGAGGGAACGACGGCCCGCCGGGTAGGCGACCTGAATCCGGTGGGGCGGCTCGCCGCCGATCGACAGGACCGCCCGTCCGGGGATCGGCGGCAGCACTGCGGCGTCGGCCGTCCCGACGACGTCGATGCTGTCGGCCACATCACGCACCCGCAGACACAGCCGCAGGTTCGTGTTCGATCGGATCTCGGCCGTCACCACACCCGACGGTCGCTGCGTGGCCAGTACCAGGTGGACGCCGAGAGACCGACCCCGCCGGGCCACATCGACCAGTCCGGCGAGGAACTCGGGGAGTTCCTCGGCCAGCGCCGCGAACTCGTCGATCACGATCACCAGGCGAGGTCGAGAACGGGTCGCCCGGTCGGCGGACCGAGCCGAGGCCAGATCGGACAGATCGGACACGCCGGCTGCTCGGAGCACGAGTTCCCGATCACGCAGCTCGGCCCGCAGGCTGCGAAGGGCTCGACCGGCCTCGGCCGAATCGAGATCGGTCACCACCGCCGCCACGTGCGGAAGCCCCGCCACCGAATCGAACGCCCCACCGCCCTTGAAGTCGATCAGGACGAACGTCACCGCCTCGGGCGGTTGTTCGATCGCAGCACCGAGCACGAGGGTGCGCAACAACTCGCTCTTGCCGGCACCGGTGGTCCCCGCAACGAGGGCGTGGGGGCCGGCGGCGACGAGGTCGATCGTCACGGCTCCCTCGACGCCAACGCCCAGCGGCATCAGAAGGCGATGCGGCTCGGCGCGCCCCAGCGCTCATCCCATCGGTCGACATCGACGCGATGCCCGGCCGTGACCTGGCTGCAGAGCTGATCGAGGGGAACGACGGAGGGGAGCTCGACGACACCGACGTCGACCTCGGGATCGTCGAACGGGGCAAGGAACGACCCGAATTCCTCGGCCTCGTCGGCACTCAACCGCCAAGTCCATCCGGCATGGGACGCCGGCCCGGCCAGCGGCTCCGGTTCGGTCGGGTCACCGGAACGAACGAAGCCGTCGGCGGTCACCCGCACCGTTCGATCGCACGCGGCCGGGCCGTCGCCCCGCTGACCCATCCACAGCACTCGAACGTCCCGACACCGACCGGCCAACACCCGAGCCAGCGGGCCGGGTCCATCCGGGGTCACGCCGTCGACCAGGACCAGATGGGTCACACCCGATCCGTCGGAGCACAGCGGCTCGAGGAGGCGCACGACCTCGTCGGGCTCGACCGCGACCCCCCGCAGGGAGGGAATCCACCGTAACCACTCCCAGTCGACCACCCGATCGGCCGTGGTCACGAGCGTGGCCAGCAGGTCCGCAGGGCCGTGTCGGAATGCCGTCTCGATCACGATCCAGCGGGCCAGGTCGAGCACATCGGCCCGATCACCGCCGATGGCCAGCCCTGTCTCGAGATCGATGACCAACGGCACATCGACGAGGACCCGATCCTGCTCGGGCGTCGACATCGGGGTCGTACCGGTGCCAACCGGGCTGCCGGGATCGGGCTCGAGCCGGCATCGGTACCGACCCCGTCCGACCGCGACCGCCAACGGTTCCCCGGCCCGAAGTCGTCGGCTCCACGGACGGATCGTCCCCGACTCCACTCCCCGATCGAGCGTTCCCGGGCTCAGCACCCGCTCCTCGAGCCACTCCGCCATCTTCTCGGCCCAGGCCCCTTCGACGTCGGCCACGGCCGCGGCGTGTGCAGCCAACGCCTCGCCGTGTCGCCGGATCGTTCGGCGACGTAGGATCCGTGGTGCAAGCGATCGCAGCAGCGGGGCCAGCGACGAGGCCGCGCCGATCATCGCGAACAGCGGCGACCAGACGACACCGATCACGCCGGCGACGATCAAACCGGGAACCGCGATCGACCAGGGGATCGGAGGGAGCGGGTCCGGGCCGATCGGAGCCTCGGGCCGATCCGGTCCCGTCGGCCGAGTTCCGGGGCCACGATCGGGTGGACGGCCGACGACGAAACGGCCCCGCCGGTCGGGGCGCCAACCGGCAGCGAGGTGGCGACTGATGCAGTCGAGCGCGTCCGGATCGTCCCCGAACTCCATGGCCCGATGCAGGTCGAGGTCGGCCAACGAGCGCCCGGCGTGCTCGTCCCGGAACGCAAGACCCAGAGCCCGCCGCAGGTCGGCCAGTGTGCCGGGGCGATCCCGGCCCAGATCGAGTCGGACCGAGCGACGCCGGCCCTGTTCGTTGACGATGAGCTCCACCGCGGCGACCGTAGCGACCCGACTCGCCGCCGTCGGTGGGGACCGGTCCCCACCGACGGCCCGCTCGGTACCTCGGGTCATGGCCGGGACGTGGCGCGGTCGTTCAGGACCGGGAGTCGTTCAGGACCGGGAGTCGTTCAGGACCGGGAGTCGTTCAGGACCGGGAGTCGTTCAGGACCGGGAGTCGTTCAGGACCGGGAGTCGTTCAGGACCGGGAGTCGTTCAGGACCGGGAGTCGTTCAGGAGAGAGCCGTGGCGATTCGATCGACCAACGTGTCGACGATCTCGATCGAGGTGGCGAAGTTGAACCGGGCGAAACCGTCGCCGTGGACACCGAAGTTCGGGCCGGGCGACAGGATCACGCCGGCCCGGTCCTGCAGCACAGCGGCCGGATCGGGTCCGAGGCCGGTGTCCCGGAAATCGAGCCAGGCCAGGTAGGTGGCCTCGGGGAGCTGCCAGTCGACCCCAGGGAGATCGTCGGCCACCCGCTGGGCCAGATGGTCCCGGACGACCGTCAGGTGCGAACGAACGGCGCGCAGGTAGGGAAGTCCCTCGTTCCAGACGGCGATGGTGGCCGCTGCGCCGAAGACGTTGATCCCGCCGAGGATGTGCGTCGGCAACCGAGCGAGTTCGTCTCGGACACCCTGATGCCCGAGATGGGCGACCGCGCACCGGAGACCGGCGAGGTTGAACGACTTCGACCCACTTCCGATGGTGACCGTCCGGGCCGCTGCCTCGTCACCGATCGTCGGGAACGGGACATGGCTGGGTCCCGGATGGGTCAGCCCCGACCAGACCTCGTCGGAGATCACGAGCAGATCGTGGGCCTCGGCCACCTCGGCGATGGCTTCGAGTTCGGATCGGTCGAAGATCCGCCCGGTCGGGTTGTGGGGGTTGCAGAGGAGCACGACCTTGGTGCCGGGATCGATCACCGCAGCCAAACGGTCGGGGTCGAGGCGATACCCGTCGGGGTCGAGGCGACAATCGACCACTCGGCGACCACCGCTCTCGACGGCGGCGATGAACGGCGGATAGATCGGGGTGAACAACACGACCCCGTCGCCCGGTCGGGTGTGGAGCCACAGGGTCATCTCGATGGCCTGGAGCACGTTGCTGAACGGCTGCAGGCGTTCCAGGTCGGGTCGCCATCCGTGCTCGGATTCAACGAACTCGGCGAACGCCAGACCCAGTTCATCGGCCGGCGGCCGGCCGTAACCGAAGTCCGACTTCTCGGCGAGGGCCATCACGGCATCGGTCGCGACCTGAGGCGGGGTGATGTCGGTGTCGGCGACCCACGCAGGCCAGGCATCGGGCCCGTACCGCGACCATTTGCTGCCCTGCAGCGAACGGAGACGATCGAGTGAGATCTCGAGCTCGACGTCAGCGCCGATCGGCGTCGGGGTGTCGCTGCCCCGAGCGTCTAACGCCATGCCTGCCCACCACCGTGGACGTTCAACTTCTCGCCCGTGACGTAGGACGCCCGGTCGGACAGGAAGTAGCGGACGGCGTCGGCGATGTCCTCGGGCTGGCACACCCGTCCGAACGGCATCGTGGCATCGAGCTCGCGGATGTCGTCGATTCCCGCTGCGCCCTTGACCAGACGACGACCCATCTCGGTCTCGACGAGGCCGGGGGCCACGATGTTGACGTGGATACCGTTGGCCCGCTCCTCCTTGGCCAGCGTCATCGCCAACGATTCGAGGGCCGCCTTGCCCATCGAATACGGCGCACCATTGGCGCCGTGGCTCAACGTTGCCACCGACGAGATGGCAACGATGTCGGCCCGTCCGCGCTCGGCGGCAGCCGCCCGCAGGTGGGGGATTGCCACCGAACACAGGTGGTGTGGTCCGAGGGCGTGAGTGGCCATGACCCGCTGCAGTTCGTCGGGCTTGGTGTCGGCCACGGCTCGGCCGCGGCTGGCGATCCCACCGTTCGAGACCAAGGCGTCGAGCCGACCGAAATGGGCGATGGTGTCGACCACCGTCTTGACGTTGTCCTCGGGGACCGACACATCGGCGGCGATGGCGATGGCCTGACGACCCAGGCCCTCGATGGCCGCCACCACCTCGGCTGCGGCGTCGGCGTCGCTGCGATAGGTGACGGCGACGTCGAATCCGTCCTCGGCGAGACCCAACGAGATTCCCCGCCCGATGCCTCGCCCCCCTCCGGTCACGATGGCCACTCGTTGCTCGGGCATGTGTCGGTCCCTCTGTTCGTGGGTTGGGTTGGCCGGTTCTCTTCCGGCCGGCCCGCCGGCGGACGCCGGAGGGCCGAATCGGGAACCGAGGCCGATCAACCGTTCTCGCGTTCCTCCGAGAGTTCTAGCCACCGCTCCTCGGTCTCCGCCAGTTCACCTTCGACGGCGGCGAGTGCAACACCGATCTCGGCGAGCTTGACGTGGTCGGCGCCGGCCGCCGCCAGGTCGTCCTGGAGCTTGGACCGCTGACGGTCGAGCTTGGCGATCGCCTTCTCGGTCTCGCGGATCAGATGACCGAGTGTGCTGTCGGAACGACCCCCCGATTTCTGCGGTCTGCTGTCGCCCTTCGGTGAGGTCGCCCCCGGGGCCGCCGCCTTCTGCGCCGGGGGGCGACTGCCACCCGAGGTGGAGCCGCCCGAACGAGTCGTCGCTCGACGGTGCTCGTCCCAGGCGTTGTACCCGCCGGGATAGCGACCGGCGCCACCCTCGCCGTCGACGATCAGCGCGTCGGCGACGACTCGTTCCAGGAAGGCGCGGTCGTGCGACACGACGACGACGGCGCCGGGCCAGTCCTCGAGGAAGTCCTCCAGCGCCCGGAGTGTCTCGAGATCGAGGTCGTTGGTGGGTTCGTCGAGCAGGAGCACGTTCGGCTTGGAAGCCAGGATCGTGAGCAGCTGCAGTCGGCGTCGCTCACCACCGGACAACGTGTGCACCTCGGCCCACTGGGCATCGGAGTCGAACCAGAACGATTCCAGCAAACGGGCGTCGGTCCAGTCCGGCTGCCGATTCGGACCGGCGATCACCTCGCGGACCCGGGCGTTCGGGTCGAGGCGCTCGGTCTGCTGGGTGTAGTAGCCCAGCTGAACCGTGGTACCCCAGGTGACCGAGCCGGCGGACGGCTCCCGGCGACGGGCCATGAAGTCGAGCAGGGTGGTCTTGCCGGCGCCGTTCGGCCCGACGATCCCGAGTCGTTCCCGTGGATCGAGCTTCAGCTCGACGTGTTCGAACAGCACACGACCGTCGGGGGTGACGGCACCGACGTCGGTCAGCTCGATCACGACGTCACCGAGCCGAGGAGTTCCGAACTCCATGTGGAGCTGGGCTGGTCGGGCCGGACCTTCGAGCTTCTGACCGATGAGCGCCTTCGCCGCCTCCACCCGATACTTCGGCTTCGACGTTCGCGCCTTGGCCCCCCGGCGCAACCATTCGAGTTCGCTGCGAGCGAGGTTGCGGCGGATCGCATCGGCCGAGGCGGCCTGCTCGTCGCGAACACCCTTGGCCTCGAGATAGTCGGCGTAGTTCCCTTCGTGGACGTGGGCCGACCCGCGGTCCAGCTCGAGCATTCGAGTGGTGACCCGGTCGAGCACATGACGATCGTGGGTGACGAGCAGGAGTGCACCCCGATACGCGGCGAGCCAGTCCTCGAGCCACTCGATCCCGTCCAGATCGAGGTGATTCGTTGGTTCGTCGAGGATCAGCAGGTCACTGGGCGCGACGAGGGCCGAGGCCAGACCCACCCGTTTCATCTCTCCTCCGGAAAGGGTTTCGGTCGAACGCCCGAGGTGCCCTCCGAGACCCAGGCGGGTGAGCACCGACTCGGCTTCCCATGGCTCGATCTGGCCACCGTCTCGGTGCCCGGCGCCGAGCACGGCGTCGAGCACGGTACCCGAGGGGAGCGGCGCGTCCTGGTCGAGCATCGACACCCGCACACCACGACCGAACACCACGGTCCCCGACTCCGGCTGCTGCCGGCCGGCCAACACCCGGAGCAACGTGGACTTGCCGGTCCCGTTGATTCCGACCACCCCGAGCCGATCACCGGTGCGGACCGTCACCGACACGTCGCGGAACAGGTCACGGTCGGGACGGGACATGGTGACGGCATCGGCATCGATCAGGATCACCGACGCAGGTTACGGACGGGCACCCGGCTTACCCTCTCGGCGGTTACTCTCGCGTCCATGTCCGGCATCCTCGGCGACCCTCTCGACATGCACGAGTCCGCCCGGCGCCGTCCCACCTGGCCGTCGTTACCCGCTCGCCGAGGCATCGTGCTCCGGCACCGCACGACCGGCTACGTGGGTCATCTCATGCGGTTCACGCCCGACTGGATCACCTTGCGCGACCAACAGGGTCGCGAACACCTGCTCCGCAACGACCGGGGTGCGTTCTCGCACGAGGGCAAGACGGTCGTCCTGGTGGCGCCACCCAAGGAGGCCAAACCGTCCACCGTCACGGCATCCGGTTCGATCGCCGTCGACGGCATGGCCGCACGGGTGGCCCAGCCCAGCCGGATCCTCGTCGAGGGTCTGCACGACGCCGAACTCGTCGAGAAGGTCTGGGGCGCCGATCTCCGGATCGAGGGGGTGGTCGTCCAACCCCTCCATGGAGCCGATGACCTGGCCGAGGTCGTTCGTTCCTTCGGACCTCGACCGGGCCGCCGCCTCGGCGTTCTCCTCGATCACCTCGTCGACGGCACCAAGGAGACCCGAATCGCCGAGCGCGTCGACCATCCCGACGTCCTCATCACCGGGCATCCCTACGTGGACATCTGGCAAGCGGTCCGTCCCGGTGTGCTGGGTATCGAACGGTGGCCCGACATCCCCCGGGGAACCGATTGGAAACGTGGCGTCTGTGCCGAATTCGGTTTCGACGGGGAGCCCGGCGCTCTGTGGAAACGTATCCTGGCCCGGGTGTCCACCTACCGGGATCTCGAACCCGGCCTCGTCGGCGCGGTCGAGCAGCTCATCGACTTCGTGGCCCCGCCGACGGCCGACTGAGCCGGCAGCGGGTGCGGGCCTCAGCCTCGGCGTGGCGGTCGGGTGACCACGGCGTCGGCGATGCCCGCCTCCATGGATCGCCCGTCGGCGAGCGCTCGACTGACCTCGAGCGGGGTCATGCCCGGGTGTGCGGCACCGCCTTCGGCTCGCGGCTTGAACCAGACGGCCGGATCGATGACCGAGCCGTTCACGGGCTTGTTGAAGAGATACCCCTGCATGACCGCGACCCCGAGTTCGAGCAACTGTTTCACCTGCTTCTCGGTCTCGACCCCCTCGGCAACGATCGACATACCGAGGGCCTTTGCCATGGCGACGATGGCCTCGATGATCGCCCGGTTCGACGTGCCGTGATCCATCGAGTCGACGAACGACTTGTCGATCTTCAGGGTCGTGACCATGTCGAACTGCTTGGCGTAGCTCAGCGACGACTGCCCGGTCCCGAAGTCGTCGATCGCCAGGTTGACGCCCATGTTCCGGATGTCGCGCAGCATCGTGAGCCCATCGAGGTGATCGACGATGACGTCCTCGATGATCTCCAGCACGAGCTGTTCGGGCGGTAGACCGCTCCAATCCAGGATCTCGGCCACCTTCTGTGGCATGTTCGAATCGAGCAGCTGCTGCTCGGCGATGTTCACCGCCATCCGGATGTTTCGGGCGTTGGGGGCCAGGTGATTCCAGACTGCGGCCTGGGCGCAGGCCTCGCGGAGCACGGTCTCACCGATGCGGGCCATCATCCCGGTCTCCTCGGCGACGGCCAGGAACTCGGACGGTCCGATGATGACCGCGGGTCGGATGATTCCACCGGACGAGTGCCTCGAACCCGTAGAGCTGACGACGGGGGACGTCGATGAGCGGCTGGTAGTAGACGACGAACTGTCCTTCGTCGATGGCGCGCACGAGGTCCCGCTCGATGTCGAGGCGATTCATGACCATCAAACGATGGGCCTCGTCGAACACGGCGAACCCACTCCGGCTCTTCTTGGCCTTGTACATCGCCGCATCGGCGTCGCGGACGAGGTCCTCGGGCTTGCGAGGGTCGCTCGGGAGGGCGATCGCGACGCCGATCGACGTCGACACAACCTGAGCTGCGCCGTTCAACGACACCGGCTGTTTGAACGATTTGATGATCTGCTCGGCAACGTTGAGGACCGACTTCTCCGACAGCAGGTCACGACAGACGACGACGAACTCGTCGCCGCCGAAACGGGCGACGAGATCGCTGCCCCGAACGGCACCTTTCAAGCGGCTGGCGACGATCCGCAGGAGCTCGTCGCCGGCCTCGTGACCCATCGAATCGTTGATGACCTTGAATCGGTCGAGATCGAGGAACAGGACCCCGAGCACACTGTCGTTCTTCCGGGCCCGCTCGGCCGCGAGTTCGAGTTGGGCGAAGAGCGCCGTGCGGTTGTAGAGGCCCGTCAGGGCGTCGTGCTGGGCCTCGTGCTCGGCCCGGACCAACGACTCACTGGTGTGTCGCTGGGTCCAGTTCTGCCACATGGCTCCGATGCCGCCGCCGATGGCTCCGAACGCTCCCGACGCGCCGGCGATGACCAGCGAGGACTGGGACAGATCGGAGACGACGAAGAGCGTCGTGAGCCACACGACCGCAGCCGAGAGGCCACAGCCGATGACGATGCCCGGGGACAGGGCCACTCTTCGGTCGTACACCTCTGGTAGATCGGCCGAATCGCCACGGAGTTGAGCGCTCAGGTCGGGGCACGACCTGCCGATACTCGAAGCACACAGGGATCATCGGCACCGCCGCGACCTGCGATTCCACCCTCGAACACCGACACCCGACCACCACGCATCCTGACGTCACGGAAGGAGCACGCAGACCGACATGCCGACCGAACGTCCCCGCACGCCGAATCTGGCGGTCAGTCGCCATGCCCAGATGGCCGAGGCCTTCGAGATCTTCGCCGCGGGGATGGGACCCTTCATCGATGGACGGATGTCGGACTACTTCGCCGAGGATCCGTCGTGGGAGGACGCGGCCGCCAACCGGATGGGTCGGGCCAGCGAACACGGCGCTGCCGACCCGCTGTTCCAGCTCCTGGTCATGCGGCGCTTCTGGTCCCCGGTCTTCGCCGAGTTCTTCGGGCACGACCTGCGGGGCCTGATCGGGCAGTTGGTCGAGGCCCGCAACCTCTGGGCCCACTTCAATCTGCCCGACGACACCGCCTATCTCGACCGGATCCTCCTGGCCATCGAGCGGATCCTGTCCCCCGTCGATCCCGATCCGGTCGGCCGGCTTCGCCATCTTCGCAGCCGCCTCAAGAACCCGACGACCGGTGACGACGGCTCCGGCGAGGAGTCGACGATCGACGTCGTCGGCCTCCGTTCCCAGCTCGGCGAGACCGAGGGCGCCTTCCTCGAGTTGCAGTCCCAGCTCGACACGATGAAGCAGCAACTCGACGTCAGCCGGAAGGCCTCGGCGGGCAAACAGCTGCGCCTGACCCAGCTCGAACAGGAGCTCATCGAGCAGCGTGGTGCCACGTCGGCACTGCTCTCGACGATCGAGAACGAACGCGTCACCCGGGCCCGGGTCGAATGGCTGTTCGTCGGCTTCATCGCCGTCATGCTCGTGGTCATGGTCCTGCTGGCCCAGCTCTGATCGCTCGCCCGATCGCGGCGGCGACGGCGTCGGCGCCCCGGGGGAGGGTCACGATCGTCTGGTGATCCACGCCCGGAACGGTCACGATCTGCAGGTGCCCGATGGTTCCCCGGAGCGCTCGTGCGACCTCGGGAGCGATGACCGGTGGCGATGTGGGCCCGGGGCCCTGCTCGGCCCTCAGCAGTTCCACCGGTGCGACGATGCGCTCGATGGCCGGCTCGAGATCGGGGTCGTCGAGGAGTTCGTCGATGTCGGCGAGCACGGCGTCGTCGCCGAAGCGGTCCTGGCCGGTTCGTCCCGGCCTTCCGCCGCCAAGGGTTGCGACCGTCGATCGTTGCCGGACACCGCCATCGACCAGGACCACCGATCGAACCCGCCTCGGGTACCGATCGGCGAACAGGCCGGCAACGAACGCACCCGCCCCGTGCCCCACGACCGCGACGACCTCGACGTCCAGTGCATCGAGCACGGCGGCGAGATCGATGGCGTGCCAACGCAGGCCGTACGGCCCGGGAAGGTCGGCGCTCCCTCCGCGACCGCGTAGGTCGACCGCGATCGCCGCCACGGTCGAGGGCAGCCGCGAGGTCACGAGTTGCCAGACCGCGGCGTTCCCGGTCAGATCGTGAACCAGGAGCACCACCGATTCCGCCGATGCGGGTCCGGGTCCCGTCAGGTCGACGGCCAGATCTCCCCCGTCGACGGGGATGGCCATGGGGCGGACAGCAGGCATGGACGTGAAGCTACCGGCACCCATCGCCGACCCAGGGCCGCTTGCGGTGCAGCAGCGAGCTGCGTACTACTGTCGGCCGCCATGGACTTCCGACTCGACGACAAAGTGGCATTGGTGACCGGCGGCTCCCGAGGGATCGGCAAGGCGATCGCCACGGCCTATGCCCAGGCCGGCGCCCGCGTGATGATCGTGTCCCGCAAGGCCGAGACCCTCGAGGCCACAGCGGCCGAGATCGGCGAGGGCTGCGGCTGGATCGCGGCCCACACCGGTGACGCCGAGGCGGCCGAGCGGGCCATCGACGAGACCATCGCACGATTCGGTGGTCTCGACATCCTGGTGAACAACGCAGCCACCAACCCCTACGCCGGCCCCATGATCGACGTCGACCTTCCTCGTTGGGACAAGACGATCCAGGTCAACCTCACCGCACCGTTGCGGTGGACGCAGCTGGCGTGGAACAAGGCGATGAAGGAACACGGGGGCGTGGTCATCAACATCTCGTCGGTCGGCGGCCTCTCGACCAGCCCATCGATCGGGGTCTACGACCTGACCAAGGCTGCGCTCTTGCACATGACCGAACAGTTGGGGGCCGAGCTCGGCCCCAAGGTCCGCGTGAACGCGATCTGTCCCGGGCTGATCAAGACCGACTTCGCCCGGATGCTGTGGGAGGGCGAACGAGGCGACGAGGTGGCCCAGATGTATCCGCTCAAGCGACTGGGCGAACCCGAGGACATCGCCGCCGCCGCGCTCTACCTGGCGAGCGACGCCGGGAGCTGGATGACCGGACAGCGGATCGTGCTCGACGGTGGCGGCCTGGTGTCGTTCCGTCAGGACGACTGAACGCCGACCCCGTCGGACCGCCCGATCTGGCGATCGGCAGGATTTCCGCCACAATGGGCCGGTGAACGACACGATTCGGCTGGGTCGAGTGGCAGGGATCCCCGTGGGCGTCCATTGGAGCGCCCTGCTCGTCGGAGTGATCGTGACCGTACTACTCGGTCTTCGGATCCTGCCCGACGTCGACCCCGATGCCGGCACCGCCGCTCTGTGGCTCGCCGCCGCGGCGGGCATGCTGGCGTTCTTCGGTTCGCTCCTGGCCCACGAGTTCGGGCACGCGGTCGTGGCCCGCCGACACGATGTCGGAGTGATCGGCCTCACCCTCTGGGTCCTCGGCGGGGTCGCCAAGCTGACTCGTCAGGCCCCGACACCGCGGGCCGAGTTCCAGATCGCCGCCGCTGGTCCCCTCGCCAACTTCGCCTGTGCCGGCGTCTTCGGGTTGGCGGCATGGGGACTCTACGACACCGATGACTGGCGGTTGATCGGTGGAGTCTGCATCTGGCTGACCGCGGTGAACCTCCTTCTCGGCGTGACCAACCTCGCTCCCGGCTCACCCCTCGACGGTGGCCGGGTCCTGGCCGCCATCCTGTGGCGCCGGGGTCGGTCGGCCGAGCGGGCCCGTCTGATCGCCGCCCGGGCCGGAGTCGTGCTCGGTTTCGTCGTGGTCACCGCCGGGCTGTTCGAAGCACTCTGGTTCGGTCAGAACACGGGCTGGTGGACGATCCTGATCGGACTGTTCATCGCCGGTGCGGCCCGCGGCGACATTGCCGGGGCGGCTGTCCGAGGTCGGCTCGACGCCACCCGGCTCGACACCATCATGACCCGGCACCCACATCCGGTTCCCGACGGCGCCACCGTGGCGCAATTCATCGACTGGTCGGCCCTCCAGCCGGCTCCACTGGCCACACCGGTGACACGGTGGGACAACGAACCGCTCGGCTATGTGACACCCTCGATCGCCCACCGGGTCGATCCGGTGTCACGCAGCTGGACCTCGATCGGATCGGTGATGTTGCCGGCCCATCTCGCACCTCGGGCCTGGAATTCCGAGTCGGTGTCGGCGATCCTCGACCGTCTCGACGTCCAGCTCCCCGTCGTGGTGGTCGTCCACGACGAGCGAACCCAGCGGGCCATCGGCACCGTCAGCGACCAGCAGATCCTGCAACTCCTGGCCCCGCCTGACTGGTGGGGCCGAGACCGAACCCCGGCCCGGGCGACGGCACCGCCGCCCCCGGGCCTGATCACGTCACCGAACGGAGCGGTGCCGAGCACTACGATCCCCTCGTGACCACTCCCGTCGAGGGGCTCGGGAACCGACCACCACCATGGGTCCGTCGCGCCATCCTCATCTGGTGGGGAACCGGCGTCGGAATCTGGCTCGCCTTTTCCCTGGCTCAGCAACTCCGCAGCATTCTCATGCAGCTGGCGCTGGCCCTGTTCCTGTCGTTCGCCATCGAACCGCTGGTGGACGCCTTCGAACGCCGCGGTTACCGGCGCGGTGTCGGCGCGATCGTTTCGATCCTGCTCATCCTCGTGACCTTCATCGGCTTCATCGCCGCCATGGGAACCCTGATCGCCGACCAGCTCAACCAGTTGGTCGACGATCTGCCTGGATACATCGAGAGTGCGCAGGCCTGGCTGAACGACACCTTCGGCCTCGACATCAGTGCCGACGATCTCACCAACCAACTCCAACCCGGAGGCGAAGCGAGCCGCTACGCCTCCGATGTCGCCGGAAACCTCGTGGGCTTCGGGACCACGATCGTCAACGTCTTGTTCCAGCTCCTGACCGTGATGATCTTCACGTTCTACCTGGCGGCCGACGGGCCCAAGCTGCGGCGCCTCGTCTGTTCACTGTTTCCACCGACCCGTCAACCGGAGATCCTTCGGGTATGGGAACTGGCGGTCAACAAGACCGGCGCCTACATCTCCTCACGCGTCATTCTCGCCATCGTCTCGGCCATGTTCCACTGGGTTTTCTTCAGCATCCTCGGGCTCCCGTCGGCCGTGGCCATGGCCATCTGGGTCGGACTGATCTCCCAGTTCATCCCGACCATCGGCACCTACATCGCCGGCATCCTCCCGATGCTCGTTGCGCTCGGGATCGACCCGGCCAAGTCGCTCTGGGTCCTGGCTCTGGTCATCGTCTACCAGCAGATCGAGAACTACCTCCTCCAGCCGAGGGTCACGGCGCAGACCCTCGACATGCACCCGGCCGTCGCCATCGGCGCCGTCCTCGCCGGCACCAGCCTGTTCGGCGCGGGGGGTGCCCTGCTGGCGCTTCCCGTCGTTGCGACGCTCACCGGCTTCTCGACGGCCTACATCGCTCGACACGAGGTCATCGAGACCCCATCGGTCGCGAGCGATGCGGCGACGGGCGGCTTCCTCCGACGATCGACCGATCGAGGTCCCGCCACCGTGCCCGATCGGGTGATCGGGTCGACCGACGAGTCGGGAACAGACCCCGACGACGATGGGTTGACCGGCGTATGAACACCTCGCCCACCCCCTCGTCGCCGTTGCCGCTCGTCGAGTTCTACTGGCGTCCCGGGTGCCCGTTCTGCTCGATGCTCGAGCGTTCGTTGGCACCGTCCGGGCTGCCCCTCGACAAGCGGAACATCTGGGACGACCCGGTCGCAGCGGCCACCGTCCGTGGGATCGCGAACGGAAACGAGACGGTGCCGACCGTGGTCGTCGGACGCATTTCCCTGGTGAACCCGTCGGCCGACGAAGTCATCGAAGCCGTCCGCAGCGAGGTCGCCGGCTGGCTCGATTGAGGAGGTGCACGATCACTGCGAACCGGGTTCGGCAGGAAACGCAACGAGCTCGAACAGGTCTTTCGCGCAACGCCACGAGGCGGGGCCCCCCGACCCGGCCCGGCGGCGCTGATCCATTACGCTGGGCCAAGGGTGTTCCCACAGCCTGATCGTGTAATAAGCTCGTCAGACTCACCGGATCACGGATGTGGCCGATGGGTACACCGCCGCAACCAAGCACATCGGAGACAACCGTGTCGCAAGACAACGGAAGAAAAGCACTACATGCGTACGTCAGTGACGACGCCCACGACCAGTGGCACGGCTTCGCCGCCGAGCAGGGTGTGAGCGTCAGTGCCATCCTCGAGGCCTTGGCGCCGGAGCTGCTGACCGAAGACGACGAGGCCGACGAAAAACTCAGCGAACGTCTCGACACCGTCATCAAGGCGGCACGGCGTATCGACGCCGAACGCCGGCGCCGGCGACGCTGACCGACACCACCGCACGTCGGGCGTCGCATCCGGACTGGGCCCCGGAAGCATCACTCGACCACCGGTTCACTCCCCTCACCCCGACGTTCGTCGGGCCCCTCCCCCATTCGAACCCTCCCCGCCGGATCCGGCGGTTTCGTCGCGTTCGCCCGAAACGAACAGGTGTTCGCTAGAGTCGACGGGACTTCCAGCCGTCGTTCCCGGGTCATCACACGCTGCGGTCCACCGACCGCCCTATGCTCGATCCCTCCCCCCCCGCTCGTTCCCGCCACCCCCGAAAGGACCATGATCGGTGCAAGGTGAACTCCTTCCCTTCGCTCGTGAGGTCATCGACGTCCCCGTCTCCGACGAACTCGGAGAATCCTTCCTGGCCTATTCCCTCTCGGTCATCACGTCTCGAGCCATTCCCGACGTCCGGGACGGCCTCAAGCCGGTGCAACGCCGGATCCTGTTCTCGATGTACCGGATGCGCCTGCTCCCCGCCGGATCACACCGCAAGTGCGCCCACGTGGTCGGCGACGTCATGGGCAAGTTCCATCCGCATGGCGACTCTGCCATCTACGACGCGCTGGTCCGGCTGGGCCAGGACTTCGCCAAACCCGTCATGCTGGTCGATCCTCAGGGCAACTTCGGCAGCCTCGACGACCCGCCGGCCGCGCAACGGTACACCGAGTGCAAGCTGACCGATGCGGCGGTCGATCTGATCAGCGAGATCGACGAAGAGACCGTCGAGTTCCGGTCCACCTACGACGGCGAGACACAGGAACCGGCCTACCTCCCCGGGCTCCTGCCGAACCTGCTGGTCAACGGAACGTCGGGCATTGCCGTCGGCATGGCAACCAACATGCCGACGCACAACCTCGTCGAGGTCTACGAAGCCATCAAGTTGGTCATGACCCAGCGACGACCGAAACCGACCACCGCCGAGCTGCTCGCGGTGCTGCCGGGACCGGACTTCCCGACGGGTGGCATCGTCATCGACGATGACCTGCACACCGCCTACGAGACCGGACGGGGTTCGATCCGGATACGGGCAACGGCCGAGGTGGTCGACATCACCCGGGCCCGGCAGGGCCTCACCTTCACCGAGCTGCCCTACCTGGTGGGCATCGAGCGGGTCATCACGAAGATCAAGGAACTCGTCAACACCGGGAAGCTCAACGGCATCGCCGACGTGAAGAACCTGTCCGACCGCAAGTCCGGTCTCCGACTCATCGTCGAATGCAAGGCCGGCGTCCGCCCCGATCTGCTCCTCGAACAGCTCTACCGCCTCACACCGCTCGAAGAGACCTTCGGTGTCAACAACGTCGTCCTGGTCGACGGCGTCCCCACCACGGTCGGGCTCTACGAGCTCTGTCAGCACTACATCGATCACCGCCTCGACGTGGTGGTGAAGCGCTCCGAATTCCGGCTCCGACAGGCCACGGAACGACTCCACATCATCGAGGGTCTGATCATCGCGATCGACAACATCGACCTCGTCGTGTCGATCATCCGCTCGTCCTCGAGCACCCAGGAGGCGCGTGAGCGTCTCATGGCCCAGCTCGATCTCAGCACCGAGCAGGCCGACTGGATCCTCGAGCTCCGACTGCGCAGGCTCACGGCCCTGGCCTACGACGAGATCGTCGCCGAGAAGGTCGAACTGGCCACCACCATCGCCGAGCTCGAGAAGATCCTCGGGTCCGAGCAGCGCCGCCGAACGATCGTCCTGAAAGAACTGGCCGAGGTCGCCGAGAAGTACGGACGTCCCCGCCGCACCCGCATCATCGGCGTCGAGGCCGTTCCCGATCTCGACGAACTGGTCGAAGCGGTCGTCGCCGACATCAACGACGATCCGTGTGTCGTCACGCTGTCGGCCTCCGGACTGATCGGCCGAGACTCGATCGGGACGTCCAAGTCGTTCTCGCCCAGTCGCCACGACGTCGTCACCCGATCACTCACCACGACGCGGCGTTCCCCGGTGCTGGCCATCACGTCGAACGGGCGGGTCCTGTCGACGATCGCCAACGACCTCCCCGAGGTGGGCGGACGAAGTCGGGGCCGCGAAGCCGGCGAGATCTTCGGCGCCGATCGCAACGAGACCATCGTCGGTCTGGTGTCCGGGGTACCGTCGGGTCCGCCGGTCGATCCGCCGTTGATCCTCGTGACCGCCCAGGGACGGGCCAAGCGCATCGACCAGAGCGCCGTCGCCGATGTCACCGCCGGTCGGCTGGTCATGAAGCTCGAAGACCGGGACCGGGTGGTTGCCGTGCTCCCGGCGGCTGACGACGACGAGCTGGTGATCGTGACCTCCGATGCCCAGGTCCTGCGCACCCCGGTCGATTCGATCGCCAACCAGGGCCCGGCAGCCAAGGGCGTGGCCGCCATGGCGCTCAAGGGGAACGCCCGGGTTCTCGCCGCCGGTCTGGCCGGATCCGACGCCGTGATCATCTCGATCACCGACACCGGCAGCGGCAAGTCCACCTCGGTCGAGGAGGTACCGACCAAGGGCCGTGGCACCGGTGGCGTCCGCCTCACCAGGTTCAAGGACGAGAAACGCCTCGACTACGCCTGGATCGGCGTGCCCGATCGCATCGTCGCCATCGTCGGCCAGACCGACGTGCCGACCAAGCCCGACAACACCCCCGAGTCGATCGGCATGCGACCGACCCGGCGCGACGGATTCAGCAGTGCCACACCCCGTCGCATCCTCGACATCGGCACCCTTCGTTGGTGAGAGGCAGTCCCATGGCCAAGAACAAACCCGACTACAACGCCGAGCACATCCAGGTCCTCGAAGGACTCGACGCCGTACGCAAACGTCCGGGCATGTACATCGGTGGCACCGGCACCGAAGGTCTCCACCACCTGGTGTGGGAGATCATCGACAACGGGGTCGACGAAGCGGCGGCCGGGCACGCTTCGCACATCGACGTCGTGCTCCACCGTGACGGATCCATCGAGGTCACCGACGACGGACGCGGAATCCCGATCGACCGGAAGGCCGACGGACGCACCGCACTCGAGGTCGTCTTCACCGAACTCCACGCCGGCGGCAAGTTCGGTTCGGGGGCCTACAGCTCGTCGGGCGGACTGCACGGCGTGGGGGCCTCGGTGGTCAACGCGCTGGCGGCCAAGCTCGTCGCCGAGGTCGATCGCGACGGCACCACGTGGCGACTCTGCTTCCAGGAGCGGGTTCCCGGCAATTACCTCAAGTCGGGGGCCTTCAAACCGGGTTCGACGCTGGCCAAGATCAAGCAGGTCCCGAAGAATCGCACCGGCACGCGCGTTCGCTACTGGCCCGACCTCGACATCTTCGATCCCGAGGCCGAACTCGAATACGAACGGATCCGCGACCACGTGGCCCGGGTGTGCTTCCTGGTTCCCGGACTGCACGTCACGCTGCACGACCGGCGGGGGCAGGGCCGTGAGCCCGAGGAGTTCGTCGCAGCCGGCGGTTTGGCCGATTACGTCGATTACCTCTCGATCGGCGAATCGGTCACCGACATCATCACCATCCACGACGAGTCCTCCTTCGAGGAGAAGGTCCCGGTCGACGGCAAGATCACGTCGGTCTCTCGACACTGCACGGTCGACGTCGCCATGCGCTGGGTCAAGGGCTACGACACCACCATCGTCAGTTTCGTCAACACGATCCCCACCTCCGATGGCGGAACCCACGTGAAGGGTTTCGAACGGGCGCTGTCGAAGATCGCCAACGATCTGCTGCTCAACGACGCCAAGAAACTGAAGAAGTTCGCCAAGGACAACAACGACAAGGCGACACCGGGCGACGTCCAGGAAGGGCTCGTGGCGGCGGTGAAGATCACCTTCCCCGAGCCACAATTCAAGGGCCAGACGAAACAGGAGCTCGGCACTCCGGCCGCGCAATCGATCGTGTACGAGTCGGTCAAGAACGGGTTCGGCGACTGGGCCGAGGGGGGCGGCAAGAGGATCCAGATCACGGCACTCAAAGACAAGATGACCCAGGCCGTCCTCAACCGGGTACTGGCCAAGCAGCAGCTCGAGACCCGCCGCAAGGCTGCGAACCTCGGCAACAACGGCCTCCCCGACAAGCTCGCCGACTGCCGCAACCACGGACCCGATTCCGAGCTCCTCATCGTCGAGGGCAACTCGGCGGCCGGGCCGGCCAAGGCAGGACGCGACGCCGAGACCATGGCGGTGCTCCCCCTTCGGGGAAAGGTCGTCAACGCCGGAAAGGCCTCGCTGAAGCAGGTCCTCGACAACGCCGAGGCGCAGGCCCTCATCACGGCGATCGGTGCCGGAAGCGGTCGCGACTTCGACCTCGCTGCCGCCCGATACGGCCGCATCATCATCCTCTGCGACGCCGACGTCGACGGCAGCCACATCCGGTGTCTGCTGCTCACGTTGATCTACCACCACATGCGGCCCCTGCTCGAGCACGGCATGGTCTACGCCGCCCAACCGCCCTTGTTCGGGGTCAAGTGGCGTGGAGAGCAGATCTATGCCTTCGACGAGGCAGAACGCGACCGGATCGGTGCCGAGAAGAACATCGACCCCGGCCGTTGGCAGCGATTCAAGGGCCTGGGCGAGATGAACGTCGACGAACTGGCCGAGACCACCCTGAATCCGTCCACCCGGGTCCTCAAGCGCATGAACATGCACCACGGGGAAGAAGCGGTCCACGCCGCCGAGCTCTTCAGCGTCCTGATGGGATCCGACGTCGCCACCCGCAAGGACTACATCATCGGCAACTCCGACCTGATCGATCGCAGCCTCCTCGACGTCTGAGGCGAAATTGCCTCGAACCCGAGCCCAAAATTCGACCCCTGCTCACTGCGTTGCGCACTCGACGGGCTCAGTGGTCGTGGGCCTCGTGGAGTAGTTCGGGCGGGACTCCGAGTTCACGGGCCTTGCGCAGGCTGAACACGATAGCCGCCACCAAGAGCGCAGCGATGACCGCGAGCGACACGTAGGTGTTCAGGTGGTACCAGTGCGAAACGGTCATCTTGACCCCGACGAAGATCAGAATGGCGCCCAGCCCATGCGACAGGTAGTGGAACTTCTCGCGTGCGTTGGCCAGCAGGAAGTACATGGCCCGCAATCCCAGGATGGCGAAGGCGTTCGAGGCGAACACCAGATAGGGCTCGTTCGAGACGGCGAGAATGGCAGGCACCGAGTCGACCGCGAAGATCACGTCGGTGACCTCGATCACCACCAGCGCAGCGAGCAGCGGAGTGGCAGCTCGCTTGCCGCTGACCCGGGTGAAGAACCTCTGGCCGTCGAGTTCGTGGCTGACCGGCATGATGCGTTCGAGGGTTGCCATCCCACGCACCGAAGCACCCTCACCCTCGTCCTCGGTGTGCCGGATGATCTTGAACCCGGTGAAGACGAGGAAGAGACCGAACACGAGCAACACCCACCAGAACTGTGCGATCAGGGCGCTGCCGGCCAGGATGAAGATCCCTCGGAGGGTGAGGGCGCCGAAGATACCCCAGAACAGAACACGATGCTGGTAGCGGATCGGGATCGACATGGTGGTGAACATGAGCGACCACACGAACACGTTGTCGACGCTCAGCGACTTCTCGATCAGATAGCCGCTGATGTATTCGCCGAACGCCTCGCCGCCATAGGCGGCGAAAACCCCGGCCCCGAACGTCAGGGCGGTGAGGACCCAGACGATCGACTCGGTGAGTGCTTCACGTTGGGTCGGGGCGTGCGCCTCACGATGGCGGTACAGATCGATGGCCAGCATCGAGACCACCACCACCGCCAACGTGATCCATGCGGTCGTGG
Source organism: uncultured Acidimicrobiales bacterium (assembly GCA_963700755.1). Taxonomy (GTDB): domain Bacteria; phylum Actinomycetota; class Acidimicrobiia; order Acidimicrobiales; family SZUA-35; genus JBBQUN01. Next base: position 637,657 of record CAVOYW010000005.1, on the reverse strand, counting down.
TGACATCGATGTCGACGAAGTTGTCGGCTCTCGACGAATCGGCAGCAAGGATCGTCGAACCAGAGACCATTCCGCCAGTATCTCATTGCCCGGTCTCGTACCAGCACCATCTCCCCGAGAAGTCCGTCGTCTCCTCGGTCGAGGGCCTGGGTGACCCCCCCCGGTCGAAAGCCTCAGGCTCGAAGCGGCTCGGGTAGCGGTCGGGTGTGCACGATCCCGAGGTGGTGCACCGGTCTGGTCAGCGCCACGTAGAGGCGGAGCAGCCCGGAGTCGAGCTCGGCGATCGCGGCCGGTTCGACCACGATGACGGCGTCGAACTCGAGGCCCTTGACCTGATCGGGGTCGATGATGGCCACGGCCGACGCGCCGGGCAGTCCTCCCCGGCCGACTCGATGATGGGGCAGGCCGGCCTCGGCCAGCGCGGACTCGATCGAGTCGAGCTGGGATTCGACCGCGACGACGGCCAAGCTCTCGGTCTGGGCGCGGAGGGCCTCGACCTCGGCGACCACGGTGGCAGCCAGGGAACCAGCGTCGGTCGCAACGATGAGCGGGGTGGTTCCCCCGGGACGGATCGAGAGGGTCGGAGTGATCTCGGGCGCGGCGAACGGCAGCAGTCGGTTGGCGAGATCGAGGATGGCGGCCGGTACCCGGTAGCCGACCGTGAGCTCCACGACGCGGGCCCGCGCCTCGGGGGAACCGTCGGCCCGGGTGACCATGCGCTGCTCGGTCAGGGTCTCGACGGTGCGATCCCAGCGGCGCAACGCCACCGGGCTCGTGGCCTGGGCCAGATCACCGAGCACGGTCATCGAACCCCGCTCGGCCCGGCGGGCGAGCAGGCGAAGGTTCATGGCCGAGTGGTCCTGGGCCTCGTCGACGACCACGTGCCCGTATGTCGTCGGCACACCCTGGACGCGGTCGACGATCTCGTCGACGACGCCGAGATCGGCGGCGGTCCAGCGTTCGTCGACGACCTTCTTCGTCGGCGAACGCGACAGCAACGCCCACTCGTCCGGTTCGAAGAGGTCGCGTGCGGCCAACGCCAGTTTGCGGGGCGAGCCGTACAGCTCTCTCACGATGGCCGGGGCCGAGAAGGCCGGCCAGCATCGATCGAGGTCCTTGCGGAACACCGGGTCACGGTTGATGGCCGCGGCGAACTCGGGCTGACCACCGGGATCGACGCCGGGCCGGTCACCGTGGCGGCGCCACGCCTCTTGGACGATCAACTGGCGGAAGACGTCCCGTGCCTGGTTGAGCGGGAGGTGGCGAGCGAGGGCCGTCGCCTGCAACGTCTCGATGTCGGTCGCATCGAAACGCACGATGGCGACACCGGCACGAACGTCGAGACCGGTCGCCGGCACGGAGATCTTGGCGCTCAGGAACCGGTCGACCAGATCGGCCATCCGGCGGTCGCCCTTCACCACCGTCGTCGGATCGTCGTCGACGGCGCGCACCGGGAACCGCGCCGCCATCAGGCCGGGCACCGTCGCCTGCACGACAGCCGATTCACCGAGCGACGGCAGGACCTCGGCGATGTAGCGCAGGAAGACGGTGTTCGGGCCGACCACGAGGATCTTGCGGTCCTCGAGATGGTGACGATGCTGGAACAGCAGGAACGCGGCACGATGCAGCCCGACCGCCGTCTTCCCGGTGCCCGGGCCACCCTGGACGATCAACAGCTCGTCGAGGTCGGCGCGGATGATCTCGTCCTGTTCGGCTGCGATCGTGGCCACGATGTCGCGCATCTGGCCACTGCGGGCCCGTTCCAGTTCGGCCAGCAGCGGATCGGGCAATCCGCCATGACCGTCGCCGTCCGGATCGGTGAGGTCCTCGTCGAAGATCGCCACGAGCGTGCGATCGTCGAGGCTGAACCTTCGGCGAGCCACCAATCCGCAGGGGTCGACGCTCGTCGCCCGGTAGAACGGGGCCGAAACCGGCGCCCGCCAGTCGACGACGACCGGGTTGCCGTCGGGATCCTCGACATGGCGCCGCCCGACATACCAGCGGTCGCCGACGAGGCCCGCCCTCAGCGGTTCCTCCTCGATCCGGCCGAAGGTCAGCGGGCCCGAGCCGGCCGCCAGTTCGGCTTCGCGTTTGCGAAGGTGCCATTGGGCGATGCGCGCATCGACGGTCTTCTCGTCTCGAACCGCCCGATCGGTCGCTTCACGAGCGGCAGCGGCCCGGGCCTGCATGGCCACGAGACAGTCGTAGGCGCGATCGATCACCGACTGCTCGGCGTCCAGGTCGGGCCCGGACACCTCGGGGATCACGACGGCCCCAGCTCGGGCCAGGCCGGCTCGACACCCTCGGGATCGACGTCGGTGATGGAAGGGTCGAGCGGTCCACCGAGGTCGGCGAACAGCAGGCCGAATGCTCCTCCGGCCAGTGCGGCGAACGCACCGAGGACCAGCGACGAGATGACTTGACCGGTGACGAACCCGGCTGCATTGGAACCGGCCAGGTCGGAAAGGATCAGGGGCCGTTCGTCGAGGGTGATCGCCTCGCCGCCGAGGAACGGTGCGGTGAAGAAGCTGGCGATCAGGACCATGGTGAGCCCGATCATGGCCAGCATGGCGAGGCGTGCGGCGAGCGGACGCGTGAGACCCTGCGTCAGATTCAGGCTGCGCCGCAATCCCCCGAAACCGGGGGGAGCCACGCCGGCGGCAATCGGACCGAGACCGATCCGCCCCAGGAACGCGAGGAGCGCGAACACCGCAGCGAAGAAGCCAACGACACCGAGCAGGGGGACCACGGCCCCGAGCGCGGCGAGGGCCACGGCGACGACCAGGTAGAAGCCGAGGAAGGCGAGCGCGAACAGCAGCACGGCACCGGCGATCCGCGGGGTCCGAAGGGCGACGAATCGCATCGTGTCGGACCACACCTCGGGTACACCCGTCCGGGCGGCGAGGACATGGCGGGCCGCGGCGATCCCGACGATCGCCTTGGTGAACAGGCCGGCGAGCAGGGCAACGGCGGCCACGCCGAGCCAGGGCGTGGCCCCGTCGGCGGACACGGCGTTGTCGTCGGTGATCGTGATGACGAGATCGCGCAGACCCATCCAGGTGGCCCCGGCGGCCAGCAGGTCGATCGGGAACGACACGACGACGATGATCGTGAAGAGATGGCCGGCACGATCGACACAGAGCCGGAACGATTCCGAGAGCCAGACCGGAACCGGGCGCAGGAGCGTGGGAGCGGGCAGCTCCGGTGGTGGCGGCATGGACGGCGGGCCGGAGGGAGGTGGGCCGAACGACGGGGGGTCCAGCGGCGGCGGAGGTGTTTCGGGCACGGGTCTGCTCACAGCGTCGGGAAGGGAGGGCGATCGTCGAACTCGGCAACGACCGCAGCGTGGTCCGATGGTATGACGCCCCGGCGGGGTTCGACCCCGGCGAGCCAACATCGTCGGGGATTCCCCGTCGGCTTGGGTCGAGGCCATGACACCAGCAGGTAGTCGAGTCGCCGCCTCGGCCACTGGGCGTCCTCGGAATGCGGGTTGTCCCGGGTCCAGGTGTGGCCGGGGCCGTCGCCACAAGCCGCCCAGGCGTCGGTGTAGACCCGAGGCCCGGCCGAGCTCGCGATGGGGGCAGCGTCGATCCCTGGTCGACCGGGCGCGACGTCGTGGGGAGGATCGCCGTAGGGGGCGGCGAGTCCGGTGAGCCGGCGCAGTTCGTCGGACTCGGGGACAGCGTTCAGATCACCACCCAGCACGACCGGTTGGGCCGTCTCGACGTCGACGCCGAGCTCGGACCATCGGTCGGCGATCCACCGCACGAGTGCGTCCAGTTGGCGCTGCCGGACGAGCGAGGCGTCGTAGCGCCAGTCGAGGTGTGTGGTCACGACCGGCTGTGGCCCGGCCGGGTGGTCGAGCACGGCCCACAAGGCCGTACGGGTCGACGGCCGGCCGTCGGGACCCGGTAGGGCCAGTTGGGCGCTGGTCAGAATCGGCCAGCGGCTCAGGATGGCATTTCCGAATCGGGCTCGGAACACGGCCGAGGGGTCGTCGGCCCGGCCGGCCACGGATCCGACCCAATCGAAGCCGCGCCCGTCGGCCAGGTCACGAGCCTGGTCGACGTCCTCGGTTGGATCGGCGAAGACCTCCTGGAGCAGCACCACATCGGCATCGACCTCCGACAACTCCGCAGCAATAGCCGGTTGGCGTTCACGCCACGGACCGAAACGCCACCAGAGATTCCAGGTCATCACCCTCATGGGGCTCCTTTCATCGATCGTCGTGTTTTCCCTGGTCCGGATTCCCGGTCCCGGCTCACCGAGAAAATCGTGACGTCGCGCATCCAGACGAATCGTGCGGGCGAAATCGTTTGTATCAGGCGACGGCGGGAAGTTCGTTCCCGCAGGACGACCGAGAGGTTCCCATGGACACCGAGTTCTCACTCCACCCCGACACCGATGTCGCCTGGCAGGATCTCGCGGCCTGCAAGGGCATGACTCACGTCTTCTTCGGCCCAGCCGCCGAGCGCCCGGAGCGCCGGGTCGAACGGGAGGCACTGGCCATGTCCTACTGCCTCTCGTGTCCGGTCATCCTGCCCTGCCGGCGAAACGCCCGACTCAACCATGAACACGGGTTCTGGGGCGGCGAGACCGATGAGCAGCGAGCGGCAGCGGGGTATGCGCCCCGTTCGCCCAGTCGCCGCTCGGTCATCGAAGCCCGTGATCGGTCCCGGCGTGGCAACGACCGGGAACCCGACGAACGTTCCGCCGACCTCCGGCCCGACTCCTCCCGACGCGACGACGTGGTCCGAGATGGGGTTGCCACCGAGACCCGTCTCGATCGGCTGCACGGCGATTTCGATTCCGTGTCGGTCGGCTGACCCTGCCGATACCGGTACGGTTGCCCGGCGTGTACGACGCCCTCCTTCTCCTGTCGTTCGGCGGCCCCGAGGGTCCCGACGACGTGATGCCCTTCTTGCGCAACGTGACCCGCGGCCGCAACGTCCCCGATGAGCGTCTCGCCGAGGTGGCCGAGCAATACCGGCTCTTCGGGGGTGTCTCACCGATCAACGACCAGTGCCGAGCGCTGAAGGCGGCCATCGAAGCCGAGTTCGCCGAGCACGGCATCACGCTGCCCGTCTACTGGGGCAATCGGAACTGGCATCCCCTTCTCGACGACACCGTCGCCGAGATGGCCGCCGATGGCATTCGTCATGCGCTGGTCTTCGTCACCTCGGCGTTCGGTTCGTACTCCGGTTGTCGCCAATACCGTGAGAACCTCGAGGCGGCAGCGGCGACGGTCGGCGAACGGTCCCCGACACTCGACAAGCTTCGGCTCTACTACAACCACCCCGGCTTCATCGAACCGGCGGCGGCCAAGGTGGCCGAGACCCTGGCCCGATTCGACCGTCCCCCTCACCTGGTCTTCACCGCCCACTCGATCCCGGAATCGATGGCGGCGAGCTGCGACTACGTGTCGCAGCTCGAGGGCACCGCGGCCCTCGTTGCGGCCGCCGCCGGCCATGATCGACCCTGGGACCTGGTGTTCCAGTCCCGCAGCGGACCACCTCAGGTCCCGTGGCTCGAACCCGACATCGGTGACCACCTGCGAGCGCTCGCCGCCGACGGCGTCGACGCGGTCGCGATCTGCCCGCTCGGCTTCACCAGTGACCACATGGAGGTCCTCTACGACCTCGACACCCAGGCCGCGGGAATCGCTGACGACCTCGGAATCCGGATGGAGCGGGCCGAGACCGTCGGAACGGCGCCGCGATTCGTCGGCATGATCCGCGAGCTCGTCGAGGAACGGCTCGACGATCGTCCGAGGCTGTCGCTCGGGAGTGACGGGCCGTGGCCCGATCGTTGTCCCGACGGGCACTGCCTCGCCCCGGTCGGACGGCCGGTCAGCGCTGGAGTACGACCTCGTCCAACGGGGTGAACCGGACATCGCCCACGATCAGCGACGCCTGCGACCACTGGTGGTCGGGGTAGCCGGCCGGTACCCGGGCATCGCCCCACCAGCCTCCGTTGCGCCCGACCAGCCGGTCGCCGGCGAACGAGCCGCCGACCGCCAGGTTCATGACCAGGCGCATCGGCCCCGCTCGGTGCGGGCCCTCCGCTGCGGTCGCCGGCCCGGCCACGCGGTCGATCTCGATGCCGTCGACCGACCACACCAGCAGTCCGGGTCGCCGATCGAGGGCAACGGTATGCAGGGCGCCATCGGTGAGACCCGGGACGAGTCGACGGTCGCCCAGCGACCGGAAGCGACCCGTCTCGCCGACGGACTCGAACCAGTGCACCGTGGAGACCGCCGTCTCGTCACCGGTTGTCTCGATCAGATCGATCTCGTGATAGTCGATGGTCCGGTACCCCGGGCATCGACCCGGTCCTTCGCAGGCGTCGGCATCGAGCAGCCAGATGGCAGGCCACAGTCCCGAACCAGACGGGAAGGCGGCGTCGACCTCGATCCGACCCCATCGGTAGGTCGACTCCGAGACGACCATGCCGGACTCGAACGGCAGTTCGTCGATGTCGGGCACGGACCGGGCGGTGGCCGTGAGGACGATCCCCGTGGCGTCGATGTCGACCCCGGCGGGCCGATAGGCCTGTGCTTCCTGGTTGTTCCAGGAGACTCCCCCCGACTCGGCCGGAAGCCGGTCGGCCCCCGGCACCGGTGAATCCGTGGTTGCAGCACGCCAGCCCGCGTCGAGGACCGACCGATCAACCGCCGCGAGGGCATCGGGGGCTTTCGTGGTGATGCGTGGGCCTGCGCATCCACGACCTCCGACGAGCGGCACCCGTTCGAAACAGCCGTACGACCAGCCTGCGACCACGACACGGTCAGCGAGACGATCGAGCTGGAGTTCGCTCATCCCACCCTGATCGTCGCTGGTGGGCGTCAGGCCCTGTGCCCGGGCCAAACCCAGCACAGCCGACCGATGGATCTCGGGCACGCGGGCCAGGCGTCCATGGACGCCACCGGTGAGCTCCACGATCAGGGCCAGTGCTTCGCGTCGCTGATCATCGGAGGTGAGGCGACCGACGGAGGGCGGTTCGCCACCAACGAAGACGGCATCGTCGTGTCGCTCGTAGGTCGACCCGACCTGCGATGCCGCCAGTGCCACCCGCTCGAGCGACACCGACGAGGCAGGGGCATCGAATCGCCAGCCACCCTCGACGACGGTCCCGTTCGCGATCCAGGCACCGACCAGCACGGCGTCGGCGTTGCCGACCAATGTCGTCAACGGCCGACCCGGCCCACGGAGCGCCGAATCGGCGGTCGCAACGGGCGAGGCGTCGAGCGCGACCAGCGGCGACGCGAACTCCGGGTCGGCGGGTCTCATCGAGGCCATCGCGACGACCACGCCGAGACCCGACAGGACCGCACCGATCGCCAGGCGACGACATCTGCTCGATCCTGCCCGGTTCACACCTGCATCATCGGCGCCGCGGCCGGCGGCATGAACACGAACCGGCCGACCGGGTGAACCCCGCTACCGTTGCCCGATGCGCATCCCCATCACCTCGGCGACCGCGTCGGCTGTCGGGCCCTACAGCCACGGCATCGACAGCGATCCCTTCGTGTTCTGCTCCGGTCAGACACCCCTCGACCCCGTCACCGGTCGCCTGGTCGAGGGCGGGATCGGATCGCGGACCGATCAGTGTTTCGACAACCTCTTCGCGGTGCTGGCGGTGGCCGGGCTCGGACCGCCCGATGTCGTCAAGGTCAACGTGTATCTGACCGACCTGAACGATTTCGCCGCCATGAACGAGGTCTATGCCCGCCGATTCGACGAGCCGTTCCCGGCCCGCACCACGATCGGTGTGGTCTCGCTCCCGTTGGGCTCCGACATCGAGATCGAGTTGACGGCCCGGCGTCACTGAACGTTTCGGCCCCCGCAGGAACCTAGAGTCCGTGGCCCGACTCATGGCGCGATCGGCGCCACTGCTCGATCGTGCGGCCCATGTCGGTCGACGGTGGACCGGCGACGAACGGCCACAGTTCCTCGGCGATGGCTCGGAAGTTCGCCGTTGCCTCGAGCTGGGCCAGGATCCCGACGAGGCCGAGCGTGATCCGCTGTAGGACGACGAACGACGGCGGGATGTTGAGGGTCTTCATCAGGTCGCCGTGCTCGCCCGACACGTCGAAGAGCTGGGCCACACCGCTGGCTGCGTAATCGCTGTCGATGGTGATCACCCGGGGTTCCGAGACGTAGCGATAGTAGAAGCGGAAATAGTCCTCGACCTCGTCGTCGGTGAAGGGTTTCCCGGGTTGGAGCAGCCCCGCGTTCTCGATCAGACGACGGAACCCGGCGGCATCACGCTCGAGGACCATCTTGGTGATGAGCGACTGGAACAGCGAGGTCTCCTCGGGTGTGAACCGTTTCACCAGACCGAAGTCGAGGAACGTGACCCGACCACCCCGATCGAACAGGTAGTTGCCGGGGTGAGGGTCACCGTTGAAGGCATGCAGCCGATAGATCGAACCGAACGAGAATCGGAAGATCGTCTCGGCGGCGAGATTCTTCTCGTGCTGGTCCCAGGTCAGGACCTCGTCGAACCGGTGCCCGGTGGCGAGCTCGCTGGTGAGGACGCGGGGGCCCGACAGCTCGTCGATCACCTTGGGCACCGAGATGAACGGGTGCCCGTCGAAGAACGCCGCGAAATACCGTTGATTGCGTGCCTCGGCTTCGTAGTCGAGTTCCTCACTCAACCGGTCCTTGATCTCGTCGATCACCGGACCGGGTTCGAGCCCGGGGAACATCGCGCCGAGCGCACCGAAGATCCAGTTCGCATTACCGAGATCCGAGCGGACGGCGTCGGCCACCCCCGGGTACTGCACCTTGACTGCCACGGCGACCCCATCACGCGTGATCGCCCGATGGACCTGCCCGATCGACGCCGCAGCAATCGGAATCGGGTCCCACTCGGCGAACAGCTCATCGGGCGGGGCCCCGAGTTCGGCCTCGATCGTGGCGGTGGAGAGTCCCGGGCTCATCGGCGGTGCGTCGTGCTGCAGCGACGCCAACGTCTGACGGACGTGGTCAGGAAGACCGGTATCGATGTAGCTGGCCATCTGACCGAGTTTCATCATCGCCCCCTTCATGTTGCCGAGCTCGGCCGTGACGTCGGCCGCGGTCTGCATCTGGAACGCCAGGTCGAGGTCGCTCTGCCGTTCGGCCGAGGCGAACGTTCTCCGGGCCCGATGGGCGGCGTAGCGTCGGCCCCCTCGGAACCCCAATCGAGCGAGCCGGAGGTTGCGCGCCGCCATACGATGGCCGAACACCACCCGATCGTTGGGCGTCATGAGCCGAGCCCGGAGTCCGAGTGCGATCACGGCCAGTCCGGCAAGGGCGAATCCCACCCGTTTGGTCATACCCCGAGGCTACGAGATCGCCACCGGCAACAGCCCACCGTGCCCACACGGTTCGGGCCGAAACCTCCCGCGGGTCCACTCGCAGGCTCTACCGTGGGGCCATGATCTGCCTGGCTACGCCCCGGTTGTTGTTGAGGATGTGGCTCGACTCGGATCTCGAACCGTTCACCTCCATGTGCGCCGATCCCGCGGTCATGCGGTTCCTCGGCGACGGACAGCCGAAGGGGGCCGACGAGGCCAGGCGGTCGTTCGAGGAGTTCCGAGACGATTGGGATCGTGAGGGTCACGGTCTGTTCGCCCTCGAACGCCTCGACGATGGCCGCTTCATCGGCTTCGCCGGCGTACGGGCACCGACGTTCCTCCCCGAGATCCTCCCGACGCTCGAGGTGGGCTGGCGGCTCCGCTCGGATCAGTGGGGACAGGGCTTCGCCACCGAGGCCGCCGCCGCCGTCGTCGACTGGACGTTCGGCACCCTGGACGTCGACGAACTCGTTTCGATCGTCGCCACCGACAACAGCGCCTCGATCAAGGTCGCGATGAAGCTCGGGATGACCCGAGGCCGTCGCACCATCGTTCCGGCAACCGGCCGTTGGGTCGACGTGTTCGGGATCGACGCCGCCACCTGGCGGACCGACGATGGTGCGGCCTTGCGGGCGGCGCCGACCGACCCGTGATCAGACGCCTTCGGTCCGTCGAGATCGACTCGTACGACCATCTTGACCGCGACCTGGCTCGTCGTGTCCGTCTGGTCGGGATCCCGGCCCTGCCCGGTCGCTACCTCGGGATCACCCTGGGCACCTTCGTGCTGCTCGCCACCGACGAGCCCGCCGACGGTTCGAGTGTCCTGATCGCCCACGAGCTGGTCCACGTCCGCCAGTGGTCCGAGGACGGTCGCGTCCGATTCGCGTTTCGTTACGTACGGGCCTTCGCCGCCAATCTCGCCCGGTACCGGCGATGGCATGCGGCCTATCGCAACATCCCGGCCGAGATCGAGGCGCGCACCGTTGCCTCCGAGTGGTCACGGCGACGCTCCACCGCCGATCGACGCAACCTCTGAGTCGTCCGGTGCGGTACCGCCGGGCGGCTCGGGCTCAGGCTCCTCCGAGGTGGGCGAACCGTTCGCGCAGGTCTCGCTTGAGGATCTTGTTCGACCCCGTCTTGGGGATCTCGTCGACCAGTTCGATCAGCCGCGGCACCTTGTAGCTCGCGAGCTGCTGGCGGGCGAAGCGATTGATCTCGTCGACGTCGAGGGCGTCGTCGGACGGCACCACGATCGCCAACACGGTCTCACCCCACTGCTCGCTCTCGACCCCGATGACCGCGACTTCGAAGATCCCCGGGTGCTGTTCGAGTGCCGCTTCGATCTCGGCCGGATAGATGTTCATCCCGCCCGAGATGATCATGTCCTTCTTGCGATCGCAGATGAAGTAGTACCCCTCGTCGTCGCGGTAGGCGATGTCGCCGACGGTGTGCCAGCCGTCGCGATCGTCGGCGGCGTACTTGTCTTCGGCCTTGTAGTACGTGTCGAACACCGACGAGGCCCGGACGAACAGCTCACCGGGCACGTTCGGCTCGTCGATGATGTTCCCATCGTCGTCGAACAGGGCGATGTCGACCAGCGGGGCCGGCTTGCCACACGAGCCCGGTTTGCGCATCTGGTCCTGGGGGGCGAGCACGGTGTTGACGCCCATCTCGGTCGAGCCGTAGACCTCCCAGAGCGACTCGGGCGGGAAGTCTTCGACGTAGGCCTGCTTCAGCGCATGAGGCCAGGGAGCCGCATTGGCGATCATGATCTTCATGCTCGACGTGTCGTATCTGGCCTTCACCTCGGCGGGCAGGTTGACCACCATCCGGATCGGGGTCGGAGCCGAGAAGGTCGACGAGCAACGGTAGGTGTCGATCAGACGCAGCCAGTCCTCGGGGTCGAACTTGTGCTGGAGCACGACCGTGTTGCCGAGCACGTGAGCGATCCCGGCGAAGCCACCCGGACCGCTGTGGTAGAGCGGCCCGCAGGTGATGTAGATGTCGCCCGGTCCGTAGCCGATCAGCTGGAGGAGCCCCATCGATTGTTCGGGAGAGGACGTGGTGTGACGAACGGCCCCCTTGGGGTTGCCGGTGGTGCCCGACGTGTAGATCATCGTCCCCGACGTTGACTGGTCGAGTTCGATCTCGTCGTCGGATCCGCAGAAATCCTGCTCGGACCGCTGCCCAGCGAGTGGTTCGCCGCCGAAGACCACGACGTGGTCGATGGCCGGTATCTGATCTCGGATGCGGTGCAGCATGGGGGCGAATTCGGCATCGGCGTAGACGACCACCGAGTCGGAGTTGTTGATCACGTAGACCGACTCGGGATCGCTGAGCCGGTAGTTCAACGGCACCGAGATGGTGCCCGCCTTGCGGGCGGCATGGGTGAAGGCCAGGACCTCGAGCGAGTTCTGACCGAGCCACATGACCTTGGATCCCGGTGTCACGCCTGCGTCGACGAGACCGTTGGCCAACCGATTGGCACAGTGGTTGAACTCGGCGAACGTCATCGACCGGGCCGGTTCGCCCGGTCGATCGTCGATCACGGCGACCTTGTCGGGTGTGGCCGCAGCATGAGCAGAGAGCAGGTCCATGGTTCCCCCAGAACGGTACGGACGACGGGATGTCGAGCATGACGACGGTCACGTCGGTCAGAGTCTTCCCCAGACGTCACCGCAACGCCATTCCACCCGAACTGGCGGGTCTGCGTTCCGTTCCGGGGACGTCGAGCCGCCAATTCGGGAGATCGGTACGCAGGCTCGCCAGAACGGACGAGATCAGGTGTCGTGATCCGAGCGGTCCGGTTGCCGCCGCCGGAGCACGCCGGCCACGACGCCCGCCACTCCGACCACTGCGGCCGCGACGATCGCCGGAAACCCGAACCCGAGACCGCCGCCCGCAGAGACGTGGGGCGTCGTGAGGTCGGCGGCTTCACCTCCGCCAGCGGTCGTGACGGCCGAATCCCGACCGGGAGCGCTCGGGCCGGGAACCCCGGTCGACATCGGGGCGCTCGAACCCGGGGCACTCGATCTCGGGGTGCTCGACGTCGGGGCGCTCGATCTCGGAACACTCGACGTCGGGGAAGTCGAGCTCGGCACACTCGACGTCGGGGCCGGGCCGGCGGGCGCCAAGCGGGCCGCGACCGCGGCGGGAAACGTCGCCCTCACCAGCTCGATGCAGGCGTCTCCGGGGCACGACGTCTCGGACACGTCACGGTGCGCGGCGATCGGATCGACCCGGACCGTCTGCCCGGCGGGCCAGCGATCGGACCCGAGCGACGAGAACTCGACCACCGAGCCGGGGCCGACCGGTACCCGATAGCGGTCGGCCAACCAGGTCAGCAGCTCGATCATGGCCGACTGTGCCTCGGCGGTCGGCGGCTCGGAGGCGAAGTTGCCGAGGAAGCAGCAGAGCTGCGAATACCCCTGGTTCCCCCCGGTGGCCGAGCCACGCACCGGACCGTCGATGCTCCCGGTTCGCGCCTCGTGGATCCGCCCGAACCGGTCGACCATGAAGTTGTAGGCGATGTCGGGCCACCCCTTGTCGGCCCCGGTGTGGAACCGGCGGATGGCCTGCAGCAACCCGACCACGTCGTTCTCGCCGTAGTCGTTGCCGGGTTCGGCCGTGTGGTGGATGAGCAGGAACCGGACGTCCTCGGCTTCGAGCGGCCCGGTCGGCCCCACCCCGAGGTCCCAGGTCGAGCGGGGCAGGATGGGTGGCATGGCCACCGCCGGTGCGCGTTCCGGTGGCGACGATCCGCCGGCCGGGACGGACCGACCGATGAGTGCCAGTGCCGCAGCTCCGGCCAGGACCTCGCGGCGACCGACGACCTGTCCCAGGACGCGATCCGACCGGGGATCCCGGGCCGCGACACTCTCGAACTCGGCCGGCCCGCGACGACCCTCGATCGGGTTGCGCTCCTTGCCACTCATGAGGTGTTCCCATCTCCGTGGGGTGACGTGACCGCAACGTCGGGGTCGAGGGCGGCCACGAGACGATCAGCGTCGTCGACACTCACGATCAGCTGCGACAGGCGCACCGGGAATCCCAGCACTCGGGCTCGGCCGGCGGGCTCGATGTCGACGGCGACGAGTTCCCGAGTGGCGCCGTTGACGAGCCATCGGCCCCTCCACCCGTGCACACCGATCCCCAACGGGAACCCCGTCCAGGGCGCGACGGATCGGATCGACGATCGCGGGATCGTGGCCCGGAACCCGTAGCTCATCTGCACGACGAGATCGTGTGGCCCCACCCGCAGCCAACACCATCGCTCGAGGAACCCGATGGCCACCAGGAGTGGCCGGGTCAATCCGAACGAGATGGGAATCGTGTCCACGGAAAGCACGGTAGAACACCACGCCGATCGTCAGGGCCGCAGACGGTCCGATTCGGGTGCGACGAGTAGAGTGCGCCCGTGCGACGACTGAACCGGTTCCCGACGTGGCAGCTCGTTCTGCTGGTTGCCGCCCTGGCCACGGTGTTCGTCGCCCCCACGGCGGTGGCGGCTCGGCCGACCCAGGTGGCCGGCGTCGATGTCGACCAGATCGTGGGATCGATCGAGCGTTCCGGGCGATTCGTCGACCCAGCCCTGGCCGCGGCCGAACGCGGCCCCGATGTCGAGTCGGCCATCGACCGGGCCAATGCTGCGGACATTGCGGTGATCATCACGACCGGCGACGCCGATGTGGCTGCGCTGGTGGGCGAGGTGGTCGACCGTCTCGTCGCGGAGGACGCCGATTTGACGTCGGTTCTCGCCTTCGACGACGTCGCCATCGAAGCCGACATCGAGGCGGCGTCGGTGGCCGACATCGATCGCGGCATTGCCGGCTTCAACGCCGGTTTCGAAACCGGAGGCAATGCTGCTGCGATCGACGGATTCGTCGCCGAGGTCACCGGGGCCACCGTCGGCTCGACGGCAACGACCCAACGGGCGGACACCGGGGAATCGTCGGGAGCCGGAAACGGCTCCGACTCGGGGGGCGGGGTTCCCTGGCTGGCCTTGATCCTGTTCGCGGTCCTCGGTTTCGTTGCCTTCCGGTTCTTCGCCGGACGCAGGAAGCGCCGGGCGGCCGAGCAGGCCGAGATCGAGCTCGACCGGACCGAGATCCGTGAGCAGCTCCGATCCAACGCCGACCGCGTGATCGATCTCGGGGACCCGGTCATCGCCTCACGCGATCCCGAACTGATCTCGCTCTACGAGGAGGCGAGCACGACCTATCAGGAGGTGTCGCTCGGCCTGGCCGAGGCGACGACGGCGGCCGAGATCGACTCCCTCGACGACCGGATCGATCGTGCCGAATGGCAGCTCGCCGTGATCGAGGCTCGGCTCGCGGGCAAACCCGATCCCCGCTCTCCCGACGAGGTCGCGCGCGACAGCGCCCCTCCCCCACCCTCGGACCGTCCGGCTCTCGGCCGCGACGAATCGGTCTTCGATGGGCAACCCGATCGATCGGGTCCGACGAAACGTGGTGTCCCGGCCCCCTCCCGTCGATCGAACCAACGCCAAGACCTGCCGTCCGGCGGCAGTCCGGGCGGCGGTCTGGGCGGCGGTCTGAGCAACATCCTCATCGGCATCCTGCTCGGTCAGGCCGGGCGCCCCCGATCCGTGAGCCGTCGTAGCCGGCAGCGGTGGTCACAACCCCGACCGGCTTCGTCGGGCAGGGCTTCGTCGGGTGTGTCCCTGCCCGGGCCCGTCTCGCCTTCGACACGACGGGGCGGGGGTTCCGGCCTCGGATCGCCCTGGGGCCGCAGTCGATCGGGCGGCAGTCGAACGGGCGGCAGTCGAACGGGTCGCAGTCGATCGGGCGGCCGTCGCACCGGGAACACCCGGGGCCGCTCGGGCGGCCGCCGCTGAGCGAGCCGCCCGTCGCCGCCTCGCCCCAGTTTTCGCCGCCGGGTCACCACCAATGTCACAGTCGCTTGCCATGATGAGTCCATGGCCGAGATCCCCCCGCACCTGTCCCCCTCGTCGGCCTCATCCTTCGACGGCTGCCCGCGCCGCTGGAAGTTCAAGTACGTCGACGGCCTGCGCGAACCATCGGGTCAGTCGGCTGTGGTCGGCACCTTCGCCCACCTGGTGCTCGAACGACTCTGTGGCCTCGATCCGGCTCGCCGCACGCTCGACGAGGCCAAGGCCCTGGCTCGCCGGTGTTGGCCCGACGTCGAGTCGCACACCGATTTCGTCGAGCTCGGTCTCGACGACGACGCAGCCCGGGCGTTCCGCTGGAAGGCCTGGACGGCGATCGCGGGGCTCTGGAAACTCGAAGACCCGGCCACGGTCGACGTCGTGGCCACCGAACGCAAGGTCGAGGCCACGCTGGCCGATGTCCCCTTCCTCGGCATCGTCGACCGCATCGAGCGGATCGACGGCAAACTCATCATCAGCGACTACAAGTCCGGTCAGGCCCCCCACCTCCGTTACCGAGACGAGAAGATCCAGCAGGTCCTGCTGTATGCGGCGGCCGTCACCGCCGCCGACGGCGAGCGCCCCGACCGCTCACGCCTCCTCTACCTCGGCCAGGAGGTCATCGACATCGAGGTCACCGACGACCGCCTCGACGAGGTCACGGCCAAGCTGGCCGACACGTGGGCGGGTATCGGCTCGGCCTGCACGACCGACACCTTCGAGGCCAAGCCCGGGGTGCTCTGCGGCTGGTGTCCGTTCGCAGCCCGATGCGACGAAGGCCGGGCCGAGCTCCAGCGGCGACACGACGAAGGAATCCTGCACCTCCACGCCCCCGGTCGAGCCCTCATCGGGGCCGGTTCCTAGGACGTTCCGCCCACCTTGGGCACGATTGCACAGGCCTAATCCTCAAGGCTCCCTCTCCTCGGGCCGACAGTCCGAAGGAGCTCCTCGGAACCGCAGGGGGCCGGGGGACACCTCGGTACATCACCACATCAACGGAGATGACAGGTGACCATGACAACGTTCGAGCCGACGACGACGACGAACGGCCGGCAGACCGTCGAGGCCGGGTGGCACGACGACCCCTTCGGACTCCACCGCATGCGATACCACTCGGGCCGCGACTGGACCGAGCACGTCACGCACTTCGGCCCGACGCCCTGCGCCGGGTGCGGTCGCTCTCTCGTCGACTGAGCCACCTCGGGCAACGTCGACACGGACAGCAGGTCGGCCAGGACCGCTCACGAGCCGTCGCACCGACCGCGTTGTATCGGGTCCGCTTCGGCCACGCCGTCGACCCCGACGACCCAGCCCGATGAGTGCCGAGCGATCTGATCGAGGATCGCCGCTCGCTCGTCCTCGCTCGGTGGCCGAACAACGCCACCATCGGTCCGGACTGGTTCGATGCGGAGTCCCAGCTCGGGCCCACCGTCGACACCTTCCCTGACGTCGAACAGGAAGACGGCGGAGTTGGCGGTGATCCCCCTCGCCGAGGGGAAGGCGAAGTTGCCGCTCGATCGAGCCACGATGGTGTCGCCGGCCGAGGCAAGGCCCTGCACGACGTGGGGGTGTCCGTTGACGACCGCATCGACCCCGAGTTCGGCCAGATGTCCGGTGATCTCGACCATGAACTCAGAGGGACACAGCACACCCTCGGCCCCTCCGTGGACCATGGCGACGGTGACATCGGCATCGGTCACGGTTGCGGCCACCATGGCATCGACACGATCGAGGAACGGAGCACAGGCCCACGCCACCTGGGGCCGGACGTTCTCGCCGAACCAGGACCAGTCACAGGGGACCCGTGACAGGGCGACCAGACCGACTCGCCAGTCCCCGACCTCGACGATCAACGGTCGATACGCCTCGGCCTCGTCGTTCCCCGCACCGACTCGGTACAGACCAACGGCATCGACCTCGGCCAACGTCTGCGCAACGGCATCGGGACCGAAGTCGAGGGTGTGATTGTTGGCGAGGCCCACCACGTCGATGCCGGCTTCGACCAACAAGCCCAGCGACGATGGCGGCGACTTGAACAGGAATGGTTTGTCGACGGCGACACGCCCGACATCGGGGTCGGCAACGGCGGTCTCGAGGTTGACCATCATGAGGTCGGGCTCCGACAACAGCTCGATCACCGCACCGAAGGGGTCTCGTTCTTCCAGACCGTCGGTGAACGAGGTGTCACCGGCGAACCCCAACACGATCGGCTCCTTGGGAGGCAGTGTCGACGGGACCGTGGAAGACGGCAGCGTGGAAGACGGCAGCGTGGAAGACGGCAGCGTGGACGCGGGGACCGTCGACGAAGTCGGTTCGTCCAACGTCGCGATCACCGTCGGGGCGCCGACCCCGGTCGCGCCCGGGTCGAGGCTCGTCATCGACGCATCCGACGAGCAGGCGGCGACGCTGCCTGATCCGACGAGGATCCCCGCCACCGCCCACCGTCGCCACGCGGCGGCCCGAACGCCCTGGGATCGGATCATGGATCACTCCTTGCCGAGGAACGCCGTCGAGGCTATCCACGGACCCACCCATGGAGGCGATCTCACCGAACGTGGTTGCCTGTTCACCCGGCCCCGAGTTTCCTGGGAAGAGCGACCCACGACCGGTGCCGGGGCCGCCGATCTGAGCTACCGTCGTCGACACCCGCCTGATGAGCATCTTCTGCCATCCCACACCGTTGGATCACCACGTTGATAACGCCTCTGCCGCCTCCCACCGCGACGACACCGGATCTCGTGATCGGCCTCGATCTTGCGAGGCATCGAGCACTTTGCGTGGCCGACATCGACGGTGATCGTCGCAGGATTCCGCTGGCCGAGAGCCGTCCCGGCCTCATGTTGCGCTGGGTCGATCGAGCCGGCCGTCGCCATCGGATCGGCGACTGGGTGCTCGACAACGCCGGCCTGCATCAGTCCCACGCCGTCGAAGCGATGGCCGCCGTCGCCGCATGCGTGTTCCCCGAGGCGACGCCGAGCGCTCCCTTCGTCTCCATCCCGTCCGCGTTCGGACCATCGTGTCGTTCGGCCATGGTCGACGGGTTCGCTGCCGGCGGCACGCCGATCCCGGCCACCCATCTCATTGAGCGGCCGATCGCAGCCTTCGCCGCTCTTCTCGATCACCGGCACCGGTTGGGCCGGCCCGACCCGACCGGACCGTTCGTCCTGCTCGACAACGACGGCGGACAGCTGTCGATGCTGGCCGTCGACGCCGACGCACGCCGCCTCCTCTTCACCGTGCCCCTGTCGCCGGGTCCCGACGAACCATCCGACCTGATCGTCGAACGATTGCGAATCGCCGTTCGTGAACTCGACCGCCTCCACGCCCACCACGAACTGGTTCGATCCGATGACTGGTCGAGTATCTCGTCGACCGTCAGCGAGATCTCGGTCTCGGGCAGCATGTGCGACCACCCCTCGTTCCTCGACATCATCACCCGACTGCTGCCGGCATCCGCCGTCGTTCGAGATCCGATTCTCACCGACCCCAGCGAGGTCGTTGCGTATGGCCTCATCAGCCTTGCCGCACTCGACAACTGGTCGGCCGGTTGGCCGACCCTGTCGATCGCCATGAATGACGACATCGTGCGACCCGCCGGCTCGGTGGCCCTCGTCGGAGACATCGACACCCATGTCGAGCGGGGTGCCACCCTCTCGCTCGTCGACCCCGACGGTCGGGCCGTACCCATCACGATCGGGTCGATGGTCGCCGACGGCATCGCGATGCCCGGCGACCTGACCGGCGCCGTCACGATCCGAGCGTTGTCCGACGGCCGGGTGCTCGTCCTCGGTGATCAGGGTGTCCGCCCACTGACCTTCTCGGTGGCCTGGCCCGTGACCGGTGCCGGCAACGTCGTTGCGGTGCAGGCCCTCGGTCGGCGTCCGATCGAGCTGGTCAACGCCAGAGACGATCGATCACGTCAAACCACAGCTGCGTAGTCAGACGCAGCGAGGCCACGTCGATGCGCTCGTTGTGACCGTGGAAACGACGGAAGAACTCACCGCTGTCGAGTGAGGGACTGAGCAGTCCGGCGCCGTAGGCGATCGTCCCCTTTTCGCGAAAGAACCGGCTGTCGGTGCCCCCGGTCACGAGACTCGGAACGACCGCCGCATTCGGGTAGCCCACCCGAACCGAGTCCGAGAGCGCGTCCCAGAGCGGATTGTCGATCGGGGACGCCGTCGATGGGCTCTCCTGCAGGACCTCGATCTCGGTGTAGGCGACGGCGTCTCCGAGCGCGAGGTGCAGGTGATCGATCACGTCGGCGGTCGTCTCGCCGGGAAGCGAACGGATGTCGATCTCGAGCTCGACCAGATCGGGGATCACGTTGGTCTTGACGCCTCCATGGACCACATTGGGACTGAACGTGGTGTGCGAGCACGAATGCATCGTTCGGGCCACCTCCGGCGGAAGTTGAGCCAGCGCCTCGTCGAGTGCGCCCGGATCGAGCAGCTTCCGGGTCAGGTCGTCGTCGAGTCCCAACGCGTTCACCCGGGCGGCCCACAGCTCGTCGAGGCGGGGCGCGGGCCGATAGGCCGTGATCCGCCGCACGACCTCGGCTGCTTTCACCAGGGCATTGTCGGTGGCGTACGGGGCCGAGCCGTGTCCGGGTGATCCCTTGACCCGCAGACGGGTCCACCCGATGCCCTTCTCGCCGGTGGTGATGAGCAGTGACGTGCCCTTCGGGCTGTGCACCGGGAAGCCACCGAATTCGGTCAGCAGGTAGTCGCAGTGGAGCAGGTCCCAGGCCTGATCAACGAGGACCTGAGCGCCATGGACCCCACCGGCTTCCTCGTCGGCGACGGCGAAGTAGACGAGATCGCCGGGCAGCCGTCGGCCACTCCGGACGATCTGGTCGAATGCCACCGTCATCGAGGCGGTCAGATTGAGCATGTCGACGGCCCCACGTCCCCATACCTCGCCATCGATCAGCTCACCGCCGAAGGGGTCGTGCAACCAGCCGTCGGCGGACACGGGGACGACGTCGGTGTGGCCCATCAGGCACAGCGAGGGCGCGGTCGGGTCGGTCCCCGGATACCGGGCGACGAGCGAGGTCCGACCCGGCGTCGGCTCGTACAGGGCCACATCGACACCGCTGCCGTCGAGCCGGTCCGCCAACAAACGGGCCGACACGTCTTCGTGCCCCGACTCGGGGCTGCCGTCGTTCACGCACTGATTGCGGATGAGGGCCTGCAGCAGCTCGACCGTCTCATGAGTGAGACGGTCGAGCGTGGATTCGTCGATGGCCATCGGCTCAGACTAACCCCACCGGATGGTCCGAGACCGTGCCGGATGGCCGAGACCGGCGATGGCTAGCGGCTGGCGAGTGCCTCGAGGAGTGCCGGCATCACCTTGTGCACATCGCCGACGATGCCGAGGTCGGCGATCCCGAAAATCGGTGCCTCGGCATCTTTGTTGATGGCGATGATGTGCTTCGAGCCCTTCATGCCGACGAGGTGTTGTGTGGCGCCCGAGATCCCGCAGGCGATGTAGACATCGGGTTTCACGACCTTGCCGGTCTGTCCAACCTGCTGGGAGTAGGGCACCCAACCGGCGTCGACGATGGCCCGAGAGGCGCCGGCGGCGCCCTTGAGCCGCTTGGCCAGGTCGGCGACCATGGCGAACTTCTCGGCTTCGCCCAGGCCTCGACCGCCCGCGACCACGATCGCCGCTTCGTCGAGCTTGGGTCCTTCGGACTCCTCGACGAAGCGGTCGGTCACCGTGGCACCGGCGGCGCTCCCGAGATCGGGAACGTCGAGTTCCTCGACCGACGCCGAGTCACCACCGACCGATTCGGCCGGATAGGACTTGGGCCGGGAGACCACGAGGTAGGGGCCCTCGCCGGAGAACTTGGTCTTGATGTCCGTCTGGCCGCCGAAGATGGTGGCGGTGCACACCAGCGTGTCGTCATCGACTTCGATGCCGATGGTGTTGGTGAGCACGGTCCGGTCGAGCTTGACCGACAGACGGGCCGCGATGTCGCGACCGTCGTAGGTGGTGGGGAACATGAAGGCGTCGGGTCCGTCGCCGGCCTCGACGGCGGCGGCCAGGGCCGCAGCGACGGGCACACCGACGAGCGAATCGTCGACATCGACCGAGTAGACCGTTTCGGCTCCGTACTCGCCCAGCACATCGGCGAGATCGTCGGCATCACCGGCGACGAAGCACGACACCGTGTCGGCCAGTTCGCGGGCCTTGGAGAGGTTTTCGAGGGTGGCCGTGTCGACGACTCCGTCGACCGCTTCGGCGTAGACCCAGATGGAATCGAGTGTCATGTCAGCTCCTAGAGGACTTTGAGGGACTCGAGGAAGGCCACGATCTTCAGGTAGCCCTCTCCGTCGTCTTCGATGATTTCGCCGGCCTCGCGCTGGGGGGCCTCGGTGATGTCGACGATCTCCTGACCGGAACCGGCCCACCCCACCGAATCGGCATCGAAGCCGAGATCGGACGCCGACTTCTCGTCGACCGGCTTGGACTTGGCGGCCATGATGCCCTTGAACGATGGGTAGCGGGGCTCGACCACGCCGGCCGTCACACTGATGACGGCGGGCATCGGACACTCGACGTCGTCGTAGCCGGCGTTGGTCTGGCGCTGCACCTTGATCGAACTCCCGTCGACCTCGACCGACTTGGCGGCGGTGACCGACGGCAGGTCGAGCAGTGCAGCGATCTGCTCGGGAACCGTCCCGGTGTAGCCGTCGGAACTCTCGGATCCGGCGATCACCAGATCAGGCGACTGGTCGCGGATGGCGGCGGCCAGGATCTTCGCAGTGGTCAGGGCATCGGAGCCGACCAGACCGGGATCGCTCACGAGCGTGGCCGACGCCGCACCCATGGCCAGTGCCGTTGCCAGTCCGGAGCGCTCGCCGTTGGGAGCCATGGACACGAGCGTGACCTCACCCTCTCCGGCGGCATCGACCAGCTGGAGCGCCATTTCGACGCCGTAACTGTCGGACTCGTCGAGGATGAGCTTCACATCCCGCTTGAGTGTTCGGGTTTCAGGATCCAACGCACCCGGATCTGCGGGGTCGGGGATCTGCTTGACACAGACGACAACCTTCATGGCCGACATCGTAGGCGAAGTCTTGACCAGCCGGTCAAGTCCATGGCGTGTGACGTCGGTCGACCGCACCGGGCGACCGACGAGACGCGGTTTCGAACGCCGGATGCCCCACACTGGGCCCCGTGCGATTGGCGCTCATCATCAACCCGGCGGCGTCGGCGGTGTCGGCCAGGAACCGGGTCATCATCACGAAAGGTCTGTCGCTGCAGCACGACGTCACCGTTCGCGAGACCACACGGTCGGGCCATGCCACCCGACTCGCCCACCGGTCCATGAAGGAGGGGGCCGAGGTCGTGGTCGTCCTCGGCGGCGATGGCACGGTCAACGAGGCCGTGAACGGCCTGATCGGGACCACCACGGCCGTGGCGCCCCTGCCCGGCGGATCGACCAACGTCTTCGCTCGGTCGATCGGCTATCCCAACGACGCCGTACAGGCCACCCAGGTGCTGCTCGACGCACTCGACGCCGGCTCGATCCGACCGGGCAGCATCGGGATGGCCAACGATCGGGCGTTCGTGTTCCACGTCGGCGCCGGATTCGATGCCGCCGTCGTGACCCGGGTCGAACGGCGCGGGCCGCTGAAGAAGTACGCCGGGCATCCGTGGTTCATCGCCTGCGCCCTGGCGACCCTGGGATCGGCCGAACAGCGCTCTCTGGCCATGGCGGTCCGAGACGACGACGGTCGCCTCGTGAGCGGAGCGAAGATGGCCGTTGCGCTCAACGTCAACCCCTACACCTACCTCGGCAACCGTTCGATCGACCTCGCCCCCGAGGCCGGCCTCGACCGGATGCTGTCCCTCGTCGCAACGACCTCGCTGTCGTTGCGCCGGGTCATCCCCGCGCTGACGAAGACGCTCGGACCCGACGGGCGCGGCCTTCCCGACCGCGGCGTCTTCGCCCACTGGACCGACGTCCCGGGGGCCTACCTCACGTCGGCTCGCCCGTTCGTCTACCAACTCGACGGCGAGCCGATGCCTGCGGTCACCAGCCTTCGCCTCGAGAACCGAGCAGCCGCCGTCCGGTTCGTCGTTCCGACGTCGGGCTGAGTCCGCTCAACGGGACAGGGCCGCGACCGCACCGGCCGGGTCGTTCGTGATGATCGCATCGACGCCCATCGCCGCCAGCTCGCGAATTCGATCGGGCTGGTCGACGGTCCAGGTGTTCACGTCGAGCCCCACGGCATGCGCCCGCTCGACGAACGTGGGATCGACGAGATGATCGTGAGGGTGAATGGCCTGGAGCCCGTGCGCCTCGGCCCGGCCGATGATCTGACGGGGATCGGCCTGGCCGAAGGAAAGCCAGCCGATCGGGAGGTCGGGATCGGCCTGGCGAATCCGGAGGATCGTGTCCATGTCGAACGACGAGATGATCACCCGATCGCGGACGCCGAAGGCCGCCACCAGGCCGGCCACCGCCACCGAGATCCCGAACTCGGCGTCGTAGTCGGGATCGGACGGATGGTTCTTGATCTCGATGTTGACGAACTGGCCTTCGGTGGCCTCGAGGGCATCGGCCAAGAGCGGGATCCACTCGGGAAGCTCGGCCGCCGGCACCGTGCGGACGACCCGGCCGTCGGGAAGGACCGCGTCGTGGATGACCACCAGCACATCGTCGGCCGAGCGCCGCACGTCGAGCTCGACACCATCGGCGCCCAGTCGGGCACAGGCGGTGAACGCCTCGATGGTGTTCTCACGATGCGTGCTCGAAGCGCCGCGATGGCCGAGAACCATCGGCCGTCGCCGTGCCGGTGGTCGTGGAACGGGGCGATCAGGGAGCGGATCCTCGGAGGCCATGGTGGGCAGTCTTGCCCAACCGGAGCGGCCCGTGTCGTCGAACAGGATTTTCTCACGGCCTCCGGGGCCGGCAACTGCGGAAACGTCACAGGGAGGAAATCATCGTTAACAAACTCTTTACGAGCCTCTAAGTATTCGCTAGGTTGCGTCCAGCGCCGACGACGACGTCGGCAGACGCCAGAGGAGGAGCAGTGGCGATCGTCGAGACGTGGGAGGGCCATACGTCGGAGCCCTCGATGTTCGAACGGGTGGCGCGGAAGGTCGCCGAGCGCCCCGGTGCCGCCACCGACGTCAGTTGGCGTGCCGTTGCCTCGTGCAAGGACACCGATCCCGACCTGTTCTTCCCGGTCGGAACGACCGGACTGGCCATCACCCAGATCGAGGAGGCGAAACAGGTCTGCCTCGGCTGCCCGGCTCAGCTCCCCTGCCTCGAGTTCGCCCTTCGCAGCAACCAGGACTCCGGTGTCTGGGGCGGTACCTCCGAAGAGGAGCGCCGTCACCTGCGCCGAACCTATCTCGGTCGGCGTCGCACTCGGGTCTGAGCACTGCCGCCGACCATCATTCGATCTCGGCGAACGAGACCTCGAGCTGGGCTACTGCCCCTTTCCCGCCGCCGATGGCCGGACGGATCGACACGTCGCCGTTGAGTTCGCCCGAGGCGAGCGTACGCACGATCGTCAAGCCGAGTCCGGTCTGCGCATCGAGGTCGAACCCCTCGGCCAGGCCAACCCCGTCGTCGTGCACCCGCACCACCAATCGGTTCGGTCCGGTCTCGAGTTCGACCACCACCCGGCCACCGCTGGTTCCGGGCGGGTAGCCGTGCTCGACGGCATTCTGCAGCAACTCGGTGAGGATCACCGCCAGTGAACTGACCGTGCTCGCGGGCAGGGTCGGGCCATCGCCGACGACCGTGAACGAGATCGGACGATCGGGGGCAACCAGCGCCTGTTCGACCATCGACACGATCGGGCGAACGACCTCACCGAACGACACGTCGTCGCCGCCCTTCCGGGCGAGGATCTCGTGCACGAGAGCAATCGAACGAATCCGTCGAACCGATTCCTCGATCGCCGCTTTCGCCTCGGTCGATTCCATGCGCCTCCCTTGGAGCCGCAGCAGTGACGACACCGTCTGGAGGTTGTTCTTCACTCGGTGGTGGATCTCCCGGATCGTGGCGTCCATCGAGACGAGCAGGCGTTCCTGACGCCGCAGCTCCGACACGTCACGAATCAGGACGATGGCTCCGTCGACCTCGCCGTCCATCGTCAGGGGGAGCACGCGGGCGAGCATCGACACCGACGGTCCCCGTTCGATGTCCTCGGTGACCGGCACCCGGAGCCGGACGGCTGTCCGCAGCGCATCGGCGTGGAATCCCACGTCTTCGAGGTCGCGTCCGACGGCGTTGGCATGGAAACCGATGCGGTGCAGGGCCGACACGGCGTTGGGCGAGGTGAAGCTGATCCGGCCCCGGGCATCGACCACGATCACGCCATCGCCGACTCGTGGCGATTCCTCGGTCTCGGCGTCTTCGTAGGCGAACGGGAAGTCACCGGCCCGGATCATCCCGACGAACTTGTGGAAGACGCTGAGGTAGGTGTGCTCGAGTTCCCCCGGCATCCGGGCCCCGAGCCGCGGTGTCTCGCTGGTGAGGACCGCGATGACCCGGCCGCCGAACATGACCGGGACCGCCTTGACCGAGGCGCGCCGGCCGGCGAGTGGCAGGTCGATCTCGGACTCGACGATGGCACCGGTGGATGCCGCTTCGGCCACCAACGGTCGATGCTCGGCCGAGATGAAGCGACCGACGAGGTCGTCTCGGTAGAGCGTCTGGGCCGTCGTCGGGCGGATCTGGCCGAGCACCACGAACCGTTCCTCGGCTCCTTCGGCGACCCCGAACAACAACAGGTCGGCGAAGCTGAGGTCGGCGAGCAGACCCCACGAGGCGACCAGACGCCGAAGATGGGTTCGCTCGTCCGGCCCGAGTGAGGTGTACTGCCGGGCGAGATCACTGAGGCTGGCCACAGCTGGAGGGTACCGTCGACCCCGTGATCGACCCGCACCGCCCGCCCCCGCCCTCGACCGGCCCCGTCGAACGACTCCCGGTGATCCTGGTCCACGGAGGTCTGTACGACGAGACGACCCCCGACGAGTACTGGGTGTCGAGCGGGATCGGACCGGCCCTCGATCAACGGATCATCAGCTACCGCATGCCCCGGCGGCCCCACCGACCCGCCGACTGGTTCCAGGAGTCGGCGGCCCTGGCGGCCGCCATCGAGGCCGAGGGCTGGGAGCGCGTCGCGATCGTCGCGGCCTCGGACGGATGCTCGGCCGCGGTACGGCTGGCGATCGACCATCCGACGCTGGTGGCCCGGCTCGTCCTGGCCTGGCCGGTGACGACCGGCGACGAGGTCGTCGACTCGTTGACCTCCACCATGATCGAGGAGCTGGGATCAACCGATGCCGCAAAGGCGCTCCTCCGGGGAGCGAGCCCGGCGCATGGAACGACCTTGCGCGGCGTCACCGATGACGAGTTGACGTCCCTGTCGATCCCGGTGGTCGTCTGGCCGACCGTTCCCGAGAACCAGTTCCACCAGGGCAGGACCACGACCGCCCTGCTCGGACGACTCGCCCGGCCGATCCTGCTCGCAGGGGGCCCCGAGCCGTCCCACTCGGCATTCGCTGCCTTCCTCGACGCCTTCGTTGCGATGGTGATGGAGGTGTCCATCGTCGACGAAGAGGACCGAGACGACGACACCGAGTAGCCTCGCCGCCGTGATGACCAGGTTCGGGACCTTGGCGGTGGTTCGAACCGTGCTCGCCGACACCGTGCTGCGCCGGGTCCTGCTCGGCTACGCAGGGTTCAGCATCGGCGAACAGGCGAGCTGGCTGGCGCTCATGCTCTA
Source organism: uncultured Acidimicrobiales bacterium (assembly GCA_963700755.1). GTDB lineage: Bacteria > Actinomycetota > Acidimicrobiia > Acidimicrobiales > SZUA-35 > JBBQUN01. The sequence continues at coordinate 610,650 of CAVOYW010000005.1, read as the reverse complement.
CGCCTATCAACAGGGCGGGATCGCCGAAACCGGCGCCGTTGCCTCGGCCCTGCTGGTCCCGGCTGCCCTCGGAGCTCCGTTCATCGCCGTGTTGCCCGATCGTGTGCCTCGTCTCGGGGTCCTGACCGTCGGGTTCGCCCTCACCGCCGGACTCGAACTTGCGGTCGCGATCACGATGTTGGGAGACGCCGACCGATTCGTCGTCTACGGATTGGGCGGACTCCTCAATCTGTCACTCGTCTTCGGCGTCCCGGCCGTCGTGGCCCAGATCCCCCGACTCGCGACCGGTTCCGACCAGTTGGTCGCCGCCAATGCGAGCCTGGGCCTGGTCACGACGCTCGGACATCTCGCCGGTCCGGCCCTCGCCGGGCTGATCCTGATCATCGGCGACGTCGGGCACGTGCTCGTCTTCGCCGCCGTGGCGACCCTCGTGTCGTCGGCGCTCACGATGGGTCAGGAATCGCTGGCCTCGACCCATCCCGACGATGTCAGCGAATCGATCATCGGCTCGTTCACCGGCGGTCTGCGCCAGTTGGCCCGACAGCGGCACCTCCGAACGCTCGTCGGAATGATGTCGCTCACGTCCGTCGTGGAGGGCGCCCTCGATGTCGGCATCGTTGCCATCGTCGTCGAGCTGCTCGGCCGGAGCGAGGCGTCGGTCAGCGTTCTGGCCACGTCGCTCGGGGTCGGAGCGCTGCTCGGATCCTTGTTCAGCCTCGTGTTCGTCAACGGTCGTCAGCGTCTCAGCCGCGGCGTGATCGTGAGCAGTCTGCTCACCGCAGCAACGATCGCGGCGACCGGCCAGTCGAGTTCGATCACCCTCACCGCGGTGGCACTGGTCCTGGCCGGCGCCGGACTGATGATGACCAGCGTGGGCTGCCAGACCATGCTGCAGGGACTGTCGCCGGACGACACGCTGGCCCGGATCTTCGGTGTGCTCGAGGGCCTGAAGATGACCGGCCTCGCCGTCGGCGGTCTCGTCGTTTCGCGGCTCGCCACGTCGTTCGGCCTCCCGACGGCACTCGCGTCCCTCGGGCTGGCGGCAGCGGTGCTCGTGGCGCTGTGGGCGCGGGGACTCTCACGGATCGACGGCGCGCGGGTCCCGGTCGATCCCACGGTGCTGGCCAGCATCCGATCCGTTCCGACGTTCGCGGCGTTGCCGCCCTACGTGATCGAACAGCTGGCGGCCAACCTGAAGCCGCTCCGGTTCGAGGCGGGCGAAACGGTCATCCGGCGGGGCGAACCCGGCGACTGCCTCTACGTGATCGCCGGCGGACATGCCGTGATCCGGCTGGCGGACGGCACGACCCTCGAACGCGGGGCCGGAACCTACCTCGGCGAGATCGCCCTGCTCCGGGGCTCGACCCGTACCGCCGATGTGCATGCCGGCGCCGCCGGGCTGTCCACGTTCGTCCTCGACGGTCCGGTCTTCCTGGAAGCGGTCACGCGGGTGCCCCGTAGCATGGCCCGGGCCGAGGCAGAAATGGCTCGCCGGCTGGCGAACGGCTGAGCGACGACCCCGTCGCGTCGGGGCGACGGACGAGACGACGCCGCCCACGGGGCTCCGATGACGAAGCGGGAGGCGACCGCGGGCCTACTCGAAGAGCGCGGCGAGATCGGCCGCACTGGTGAGCGTTCCGCCGGTCCACAGGACGGCCTGCGTTGGCCCGGCGGCGACCGCGCCTGCTGACCGGGCGGTGGCGGCATCGGTCAACGAGGAATCCCGGAGCTGGGTGATGGCGTCCCGCAACGACGGATCGCTCACGGCGTCGAGTTCGTCGGCGCCGATGGTCGCAATCGTGTGATCGAGTGCCCGATTGACGATCGTGAGCGCCGGCGGATGACCACGGCGCACGAGTTCGGCGGTGAGTTCCTCGCCCCGCTGGCGAGGAATCGGCTCGGGCGTCTGCACGACGACGTAGCGGGTCGTGGGGTCCGACAACCGTCGCTTCACGGCCCGCGCCCGCTTCGCGAACCCCGGCTGCAGACTCGAGAACAACCAGAAGAACTCGGCGATCTGCGCCAGGAACGGACCGCCGAGGAGGCGTTCCGCCACGGCCAGGAACGGTTTGGCGGCCAGCCGAACCACCGAGGTCCGGTAGGGCGCGGTGAGCCAGGTCAGGAGCCGACTGGCGAAGAAGTCGAGCATTCGATCCGGGGCATCGAGCACGTCGAGTGCATGGATCGAGGGCGGGGTGTCGATCACGACGAGGTCGTACCGGTCCTCCTCGGCCAGATCGACGAGCCGATCGAGCGCGATGTAGTCGTGACTCTGGACGAAACGGGTGGTCAGCGTCTGGTAGAGCTCGTTGGCCAGGAGTCCGTCACGGGTGGCGTCGTCGGGTGAGTGCCGCCGGACGAGGCGATCCCAGCTCTGCTCCATGTCGACCATCAGCGCCCACATCCGCCCCTCGGCCCCGCGACCCAGGGGCACCAGAACCGGCTCCTCGGGAAGGGATCCGATCCCGAGTGCATCGGCCAGCCGTCGGGCCGGATCCACGGTGACGACCAGCGCGCGCCGTCGGTGTTCGAGAGCGGCCCGTGCCGCCATCGCCGCGGCCAGCGTCGTCTTTCCCACGCCACCCGGTCCGACCACGACGAGCACACGGGCCGAGGAGAGGAGATCGTCGATCGGTGAGGACGCCATCGCCCCCCGCCGCCCGGCATCCAGCTCCCCGGCATCCAGCTCCCCGGCTTCCATCAGTGCGCCCCGTCGTCGTCGAGCATCGAGCCGGCATCGTGGGGCAACGAACCCCGGGCCGCCCGAAGATAGGCGTAGGGCGTGGCCGCCAGAAGATTCGACACCCGGGACAGGTAGACGTCGGCGTAGCGTTCGACCTGCCGGGCGAAGAGGCTCTTGTCGTTCCCGGCCCGCATCAGGGGACCCCACGTGCGGTTGCCGAGCTGCGAGGCGGCCCGGGCCAGCGGCGCCACATCGGCATCGATCTGCGCGGCTTCGATCGCCACGCCCGCCAGGTCTCGTTCGATGTCGACGATCGGCAGCCCAGCGGCCTGGTTGCGCTGGCGGGCCAGGCGGAGTTCGGCTTGGCGATGCTCGACCCGGACCTTGTCGGCCATCAACTCGATGAGCCTGGCTTCGCTCGGAGCGAAGGTCAGGGCATCGGCCACCTCGGCTTCGAGTTCGCGCGCCACGAGCGCCGTGCGCCAGCGGGTGATGTCCTTGGTGACATGGACATCACCGAAGAGGTGGTCCCCGACATACAACACCTGCGCCGGTGAAAGACCGAGGCTCGCTTCGACCATCCTGGCGTTGCCACCGAAGTACACATGTCCCTCGAGCAGTGGACCGACGTGGGGTTGGAGCAACGATCGTTCCTCGTCGACGACCCGATAGATCGGGTCGGTGTCGGCGAAGAAGCGGGGTTTGTTGGCCGAAACGATGACCAGGTGGAACAGATCCCGCCAGGTCGTCCCGTCGTCACAGTAGGGGTCGATGACCCGGGCCATGAGTTCTCGGGTGTAGGCCCAGTCGGAGTTGGTGATCAACACGAGCTTCTTGCCCGCCAGACGCTGGTCGACCAGGGTCGGCACCAGGTCGGGATTGGCGTCGATGAATCGATCGGGATCGGCGATGATCTCGGCTTTCAGTGCTCCCTCGGCATGGGCTCGTCCGAGTGCGTCGTCGATCTGCCAGTAGAGGTCCTCGTAACTGCGGACCTCGGGCAGGTTGGAGCGGTCGTACTCGTCGACGAGCTGGGTGAAGAGCGCGGCCCGGCTCAGCTCGAACAACGTGTTCATGAACTGGAAGCGGTCATCGGAGAGTTCGACGACGGTTTCGGCATACACCTGGCGCTGCTGCTCGAACCCGAGTGGTTGGTTCCCATGGAAGGCCTTGACGACGTACCCGAAGCGGGTGGCCTTCACGAGGTTCCCTCGGGCCAGGTCGAAAACCAGTCCGAGGGTGAAGCGGTCGGGCTCGAACCGGATACCGCCGACCGGCCAGCCGCGGGCCTCGAGGCGCCGGCGGGCATGTTCGAAGGCCGAGCGCTCCCACTCGTCGACCCGATAGTGCACGAGCGTGTAGTCCATGTCGTAGCCGATGGCCTTGACCGAACGGAGGTTCAGCGTCCGGTTGCAGAAGATACCGGTGACCGGAGGATGCATCACGGGCCCTCGGCGTGCGGCATGGACGAGTCGACCGCAGCGGCAACGACGTCGAGGATCGTGTCGACGGGGGTGGGACTCTCGGGCACCGTGAGGATGGGAAGTCCCAGGGAGTCGAGTCGGGATCGCTCCGAGACCGCCTCGGTCGACCGTTCGGCGACGACGGCCGCGGCCACACCCACCGTGCCGTCGAGGCGGCGGGCTTCGGCAACGGCCGGTCCGAGCAGGGTGGGCGGCATCCGGTTGACGACGACGGCAACGGATTCGATGTCGGTCTCGGCGAGCAGCCGCGCCTGCAACGACAACAGCTCGTTGACCGGCAGTTCCTCGGGCGTGGTGGCGAGCACCACACCCGTGATCTCGGGATCGGCCAGCAGATCGGCCACCCAGCGGGTCTGCTGCGCCAACGGGCCGATTCCGATCAACTCGTTGAGATTGGCCGGAGCGTCGAGCAATTCGACCAGATGGCCGGTGGCCGGAGCGTCGACGATGACGGCGTCCCAACCCCCTTCGCGGACCTCCCAGGCGATCTTGCCGATGGTCAGGATCTCGCGCACACCGGGAGCGGCCGTTGCCACGTAGTCGAAGATACGAGCCAGCGGACCCAGGCGACTGGGCGGAATCGGGAACCGCAGGTAGATCTTCAGGTACTCGTCGAGTGCTTCCTCGGTGCTGAGTTCGAGGAGTTCGATGCCGCGTGGCAGTCGCTCGCCCGACGACGCGAAGGCCGCGGCGAGCCCACCGTCGTTGACCGCGTCGACGGCGAGCACTCGGCCACCCTGACGAGCCCGAAAGCGAGCGAGCGCGGCGGCGACGCTGGACCGGCCGACCCCACCCTTTCCGGCGACGATCAGCAGCGGACGGTCGAAGTCAGGCGCCGAAGCCGATGCGACGCTCAGGGTCGTCCTTGCCGATCTCGACGAACGCCACGCGGGCTACCGGAATGGCGACATCCTTGCCACGCCTGTCGGTGAGCCAGAGCACGCCCTGCTCCTGACCGAGCGCCGTGTCGATCTGGGTCTTCAACGCTTCGCGATCGGCGGTGTCGCCCATCTCGAGTTCGATGACCGACGCGCTCTGGGCGATGCCGATGCGGATGTCCATGAACAAGCCTCCAAAGCCTACGTGACCGCGGTTGAACCTATCTGCTTCGCTCAGATGACGCGCAGCTCGGAGCGGTAGCGGCGCTTGGGAGCCAGTTCGGTGTCGAGCCGCTCGGCCAGGGCGATGAACATGGCCCCGGCCTCGGTCTCGGGCTTGGCAGCGATGGGGTGGCCGTCGTCGCCCCCCTCGCGCAGCTCGGGAACGAGCGGGATGTTGCCGAGCAGCGGGACACCGAGCTGGTCGGCCAACTCGGCCCCGCCACCGGAACCGAACAACTCGTAGCGTTTGCCGTCATCGCCGGTGAACCAGCTCATGTTCTCGATCACGCCGGCGACGTTGATGTTGACCTTGTGCGCCATGTAGGCGGCCCGCTGGGCGACCTTCTGCGCCGCCGGCTGCGGCGTCGTGACCACGATCAGTTCGGCCCGGGGAAGGAACTGGGAGATCGACAGCGAGATGTCGCCCGTGCCCGGGGGCAGGTCGACCAGCAGGTAGTCGGGGTCGTCCCAGAACACGTCGGTGAGGAACTGCTCCAGCGCCTTGTGCAGCATCGGACCCCTCCAGATGACCGGCTGCGCCTCCTCGACGAAGAACCCCATCGAGATACAGCGAACGCCGTAGGCCTCGGGGGGAACGATCATCTCGTCGATGATGGTGGGGTCTCGGTCGACCCCCAGCATGCGCGGGATCGAGAAGCCCCACACGTCGGCGTCGACGATGGCGACCTTCTTGCCGATACCGGCCAGGGCGACGGCGAGGTTGGTCGTGACCGAACTCTTCCCGACACCGCCCTTGCCCGATGCGACGAGCAGCACACGGGTGCGGTTGTCGGGATCGGCGAACGGGATGGCCCGGCCCTCGGCATGGCCGTGCGCCTGTTGGGACCCGGCCGTGGCTCCCGGGTCTCCGTGAAGCTCCTTGCGCAGGGCGGCACGCTGCTCGTCGGTCATCACGCCGAACTCGATGGCAACGTCGTCGGCACCGTCGAGGGCGGTGACGGCCTCGGTGACCCGACGGTCGATCTCGGCTCGCAGGGGGCAGCCGGCGATGGTCAGATCGATGGCGACCGTGACGGTCGGCAACGTGATGTCGACCCGGCGCACCATGCCCAGATCGACGATCGACCGGTGCAGCTCGGGATCGTGGACCGGACGCAGGGCGTCGATCACCATCGCTTCGGTCACGGACACTTGGCTGGGGCTCACCGGGGCTCCTCGGGGGGTCGGGATTTCTCCTACCCACATAGGGGAATTCTTTTTGTAGACTAGCGAGGTGTCCGGCCGCGCCCTCAACCCAACTCGCTCGCTGAAGCCGACCGAATTCGCCAGCCTCGTCAACGCCATCACCTCGGCCTTCGGTGACCCGACGCGACGCGACATCTACCTCCTGTTGCACGAGCATCCCGACGGACTGACCGCCGGCGAGGTCGCCGAGGCGACCGGACTGCACGCCAACGTGGCCCGTCACCACCTCGACAAACTGGTCAATGGCAGCTATCTCGAGGTGACCCAACGGACGAGCGCCAAGGCCGGCCGGCCGGCGAAGGTCTATCGGGCCACCGAGCCCGAACTCCACCTCGAGTTCGACGTCGGCCACGACGACATCCTGGTCACCCTGCTGGGCAAGGCATTGTCCCGCCTCCCCGAGGGTGAGGCCGCCGCTCTGGCCGAGGAGGTCGGGATCGAGTTCGGCAGACAGATGGCCGCCAATCTCGGCGGGCGTCAGGCCAACGAGGTGGGCCAGCGGTCGTTCCGGTCGGCCCTGCACGTCGTCGCCGACGCGCTCTCGGCCCACGGCTTCGCCGCTCACGCCGAACGCCACGGCGACGAACTCCGGATCGTGTCGGGCCACTGTCCCTTCGGCGATGTTGCCATCGAACACCCCGTCATCTGTGCCGTCGACCGAGGCATGGTGAAGGGTCTGTTGGGGTCGCTCTACGGTGAGACCGAGGTGGCGCTCCAGGGCTCGGTGGCCCGGGGCGACGACGCCTGCATCACCGACGTCCACGACGTCGGCTGACGCCGTCGGGGCCATCGATCGCCGTGACCCGCCACTACCTCGATCACGCGTCGACCGTTCCGCTCCGGCCCACGGCTCGAGCGGCCCTGCTCGAGGCACTCGGGCTCCCTGCCGCCGACCCGGGTCGATTGCATCAGGAGGGGTTGATCACCCGGGAGGCCCTGGAGCTGGCTCGCGCCTCCGTCGCGTCGCTGTTCGGGTCGCGAGCCGGTGAAGTGGTGTTCACGGCGTCGGCCACCGAGGCGCTCGTCACCGCAGTCTGGGGGTGTGTCGCCGCCACGTCGGGCACCGTCGTCGCGACCGCGGTCGAACATTCCGCAGTCCGCGCCGCGGCCGAACGAACCGGTCGGCTCCGCATCGTCGCCGTCGACCGGACCGGTCGGGTGGATCCCCAGGCCGTCGCCGACGCCATCGACGACGAGCTGCGTCGAGGCCACGACGTGTCGCTCGTCGCATGCCAACTCGGGAACCACGAAGTGGGGACCATCCAGCCGGCAGGCGAGGTCGTCGCCCTCGCGAAGGCCCGTGGCGCTCGCACCCTCGTCGATGCCGCGCAAGCGGCCGGCCGGATCCCGATCGACGTACGGGAGCTGGGCGTCGACTTCCTCGCCGTCTCGGGCCACAAGCTCGGCGGCCCGGCCGGATCGGGGGCCCTGCTCGTGCGTCGAGGGGTTCGGGTACCCCCCTTGATGGTCGGGGGGGAGCAGGAGCGGGCCCGCCGAGCCGGGCTCGAGAACATGCCGGCCGCCGTCGCCTTCGGTGCGGCCTGCGCCGAAGTCGAGCAGACGATGCCCGCCGAGTCCGCCGAAGCCCGGCGACTCACCGATCGACTCCGAGCCGGGCTGTCCACCATCGACGGCGTCATCGAATACGGACATCGGACCGAACGACTCCCCCATCTGGTGTGCGTCGGGATCACCGACATCGAGCCGCAGGCCGTGATCCTCGGCCTCGACCGGGCCGGAATCGCCGCCCATTCCGGATCGGCCTGTGCGTCGGAGGGTCTCGAGCCCTCGCCGGTACTCGAGGCCATGGGGGTCGATGCCCATCGGTCCCTGAGATTGTCGGTCGGGTGGTCGACCACCGACGCCGACATCGACGCTGCGCTCGCCGCGCTCCCCCGCATCATCGACGACCTCCGGGCGCTGCGCTCGTGACCGACCACACCACGCCATGAGATTCGAGTCGCTGCGGTCGCCGAGGCTCATGCTGCGACCGGTGAGGCCCGGCGACGCGGCGGCGCTCCATCGGCGGCGGAACGATCCCCGTGTCGCCGAGTGGCAGTCGTGGTCACTGCCCTTCGCACCCGATCGGGCCGAAGCGCTCATTGCCGATTCGATGGGGCTCTCGGGGCCGACCGATGACCAGTGGTGGATGGCGACGCTGGCCGACGCCGACGATCGCACCGTGTTGGGCGACCTCGTCGTTCGCCCCACCTGGTCGGGACGGGCGGCCGAGGTCGGCTACTCACTCGACCGGGCGGCGTGGGGGAACGGCTACGCCACCGAGGCGCTCGACATGTTGCTCGCCTGGCTCTGGACCGAACCCTCGCTGACTCGGGTGCATGCCACACTGCACCCCGACAACACGCCCTCGGCCATGGTGCTCGAACGCACCGGGTTCCGGTTCGAAGGCCATACCCGCAACTCGTACTGGGTGGGCGAGGTCAACTCCGACGACTGGCTCTACGGCATGACTCGGGAAGACTGGACCGACTGGCGCTCCCGGCCACGCTCGGCCCCGACCTCGGTCGAGTTGATCGAGATCACGAGGTCCAACGTGGCCGCAGTCCGACGCCTCGTGACCCATCGGACACAGGAACGTTTCGTGTCGTCGGTCGACGATTCGCTGGCTTCGGCACTGATCCCACCGATCTACGACACGGCCCCGGCCCGGCCCTGGCCACGAGCCGTGGTCGTCGACGGTGATCTCGTCGGCTTCGTGATGCTCGCGGTCGTCACCGAACATCATCGGGAGCCGGCTCTGTGGCGTCTCCTCATCGATCGCCGCCATCAGCGACGTGGCATCGGGCGCCGCGTCATCGAGCTGGCGATCGACGAGTGCCGGGCCATGGGCGCCGCCTCGGTCCGGGTGTACTGGCGCGAGGGACGGGGGTCACCGGGACCCCTGTATCGGACGTGCGGATTCGTTCCGACCGGCCGATCGCTCGGAGGCGACATCGAGGCCCGGCTGATGCTGAGCTGAGCAGCCCCCCTCGGCTCGGGCCAACGGGCCCGGCCCGGCAACTATGGTTCCCGTCCATGGGCCACCGTCGACGTCTCTGCCTCGCCGTGATGATCACGTTCGGTCTGATCGTGACGGGCCTGGCCACAGCGTCGAGCGTTCCGGCCGGCGCAGCCGACGGGGTGGCGGCACCGGCCGCCGAAGACCTCGTCACCCAGCAATACCAGGACTTCCTGGCCCGACCACCCGATCCCGGCGGTCTCGAGTACTGGATGCGCCAGCTCGACAACGGCGTGCCGGCGCCGGCGCTCATCCAGTCCATGGCCGAGCAGCCCGAGTTCGAACAGATCACCGCTCCGTTGGTCCGGCTCTATCTCGCCTACTTCCGGCGAGCCCCCGACTTCGACGGGCTGGTGTTCTGGTCCGGACGCCTCCGGGCCGGACAGGACATCGCTTCGGTATCGGAGAACTTCGCCGGTTCCCGCGAGTTCGTCATCACCTACGGTGCGCTCGACGACGGGGCCTTCGTCGACCTCGTCTACCGAAACGTGCTCGGACGCTCGGCCGATGCCGGCGGCCGTGACTATTGGCTCGGACAGATGCGTCGGGGAACCGACCGGGGCGACGTCATGACGGCGTTCTCCGAATCCGACGAGAACCAACGGGCGACGTTCGGAACCGTGCGAGCGACGATGCTCTACCTGGGGATGCTGCGCCGAGCACCCGACCCGGCCGGACAGGCGTACTGGGCCTCGCTCATCGACGCGAGGGTGCCCTACCGCGACATCATCACCGGGTTCTTCGATTCGGCGGAGTATCGGCTTCGCCTGATGGCACTGCTCCCCGACCGACAGCCGCTGACCGGCGAGGCCACACGGGCCGCAGCGACCCGTACGGTGCTCGCGGTCAAGATCGACAACGTGCCCCGAGCCAGGCCACAGGTCGGGCTCAACCAGGCCGACCTCGTCTTCGAGGAGAAGGTCGAGGGCGACCTGACACGGCTCATCGCGATGTTCCACTCCGATGTTCCTTCCGTGATCGGACCGGTGCGCTCGATCCGTACCACCGACTTCGACATCCTGGCCGCCTTCGCCCACCCGATGCTGGCCGCCTCCGGGGCCAACCGCACCATCCTGCAACTCCTCGAGGGCGCACCCGTCCAGAACGTGAATGCCCTGGTCGCCGGAGGTGCCTACTATCGGGAGCCCACCCGCCCGAGCCCGCACAATCTGTTTGCCAGAACCACCGACCTGTATGCCTCGGCGCCCAACCCGGGTTCGGCGCCCGACGCGCCGTTCCGGTACCGGTCGTCGGGCGCTGCGATCACGAGCCCCACGATTCCCACTACCGGGGTCGACATCGAGTTCGGTCGGACGTCGGTCCGGTACCGATGGAGTCCGGTGCGCCGGGGCTGGGTCCGCACCCAGGACGGCATCGTCCACACCGACGCCGGGGGCGCCGCCGTTGCCCCCGAGAACGTGGTGGTGATGATCGTCGACTACGCCGTCAGCATCGCCGACGCCGAGTCGCCCGAAGCCGTCACGGTCGGCACCGGTCCCATCGAGGTGTTCAGCGAGGGTGTCCGGATCTCGGGCACCTGGTCACGATCGGCGGCCACGGATCGCATCGTGCTGCGCGACCTCGACGGCCGGGAGCTGCTGCTCACACCGGGCGAGACCTGGGTCGCGCTCGCCCCGGCCGGCTCGGTGGTCGTTCGCTGAGGCGCACCGAGTGGCCGAGTCACACCGAGGCCGGCGCGGCAGGCTCGAACCGGCTCTCGTGTGGCCGGGCCTCACGATCGGGATCGGGTCTCACCGGGTCGGGTAGGAGCCGGGCGTCGAGTGGCTGCACGGCGGGCACCCGCCGCCAGGGTCTTGCCACTCGACGCCACCGGCTTCTTCAGCATCGTGAACGGCTTGACCGGGGCCCTCGCCGCGGTGGCGAGACCGGACGTGATCCGGCCGGGCCGAGCCCGGGGCACCCGGATCAGTCCGATCCGGACGAACACGACCATGCTCACCAGGAAGATCGCGAACATGACCAGCGTCACCGTCCACCAGGCGTGGTCCTGGTCGGCTGCGGGCAGGTCGGCGACGTTCATGCCGTACCAACCCGTGATCAGCGTCAGCGGCAGGAGGACGGCCGAGTAGACGGCCAACAGTGTCGTCGCTCGGGCCTGCTTGTCGGCCGAGGCGCCCCGATACGTGTCGAGGGTGTCCGACAGCAACCCCCGGGCGGCCGCCAACGACTCGACGACCTGACGATGCACGTCGTAGGCATCGCCCAGCAGGCGGGCGGCGTCCTCGCCGATCATCGTCATGTTGCGCTTGCGCAGGTCTCGGATCACCAGCAACTGCGGTCGCAGCATCTTGCGAACGGTGGCCTCTTCGCGCCGCAACACCTGCACTTCCTGGAGCACCATCGGATCGGCGTCGAGCGCGGCCTCGGCCAGGTCGTCGATGCGGGACTCGATGGCGCTGGCGATCTCGATGTAGCGGCGCCCCACCACCTCGGCCAGTTGGCCGAAGAGTTCGTCGGAGGAATCCCCGACGAGGTGTTCGTGCCGTTGCACGGCGTCCCACAACCAGTCGATCCCCACCACCGGTTCGGCGTGGACGGTCACGAACAACTTGTCACCGATGAAGCAGTCGACCTCTCGGGTGTCGACGCGCTCACCCTCGGAGCTGAGCCCGTGGATGACGACGAAGACGTGATCGCCATAGTCGTCGAACTTGGGGAGCTGCTCGACGTCGAGGATGTCCTCGATGGCGCTCGAGTCGAACCCGAAACGCTCGCCCAGTCGGTCGAGTTCTTCGGGGTCCTGGGTGATCACGTCGAGCCAGAGCAGGTGCCTGGCCTCGAGCACGTGGTCCATCTCCTCGACGGGGTGCACGGCGAGCACACCGGATTCGGGACGGTGGCACAGCAGGCGAGAGGTCACTCGACCATCTTGCCAGCTCGGTGACCCGTTGCCGGTGGGGCGGCGCCGGCTCAGAGGTTGATCAACCCGACCCCGGCCAGTGCCACCCCGGCCACGATCACCCATGAGGTCAGCCCGAGGACCAGCGGTCGACCCCCGAGCTTGCGGAGCCGGTCGAATCTCACGCCCATCCCGAGCCCAACCAAGGCCAGGGTCAGGAGCAGTTTCTCGGCATCCTTCACCGAGGCGAGCGTGTCGGCCGACAACACGTCGGTGCTCCGGACGACGATTGCGAGCAGGAACCCGGCGACGAACAGGGGAACCAGCGGTGGGCGTTTGCCCTCGACGTGCGAGTCGAGCCCCTGGCGTCGCCGATGCAGCGCCACCAACGCGACCATCGGTGCCAGCAGCACGACGCGGGTGAGTTTGACGACCGTGGCTGCCGCCAGCGCCTCGGAGCCGTCGGTGGAGGCCGTGGCGACGACCTGGGCCACATCGTGAACGGCCGCTCCGACCCAGGTACCGAAGGTGACTCCCTCGAGTCCGAGCAGATGGCCGATCAGGGGCAGCACGCCGATCGACAGACTGCCGCAGAGCGTCACCAGGGCCACGGCGTAGGCCGTCTCCTCCTCGTCGGCCTCGATCACACCGTCCATCGCGGCCACCGCCGATGCCCCACAGATCGAGTAGCCGGTCGCGACCAGTAACGACAGATCGTGGGAGAGCCCCATGCGGCGGCCCAGCCATTGGGTGCCGAAGAACGTTGCGGCGACGACCATGGAAACGACGACGAGACCACGGGCCCCGAGGTCTCCCAGATCCGACAGCGACAGGCGGAATCCGAGCAGAACGATCCCGATCCGCAGGAGCTTCTTGGCCGAGAACGTGATGCCGGGCTGCAACGAGGTCGGAAGGGGAACCAGGTTGACGAGCAGAGCACCGAGGACGACTCCGCCGACGAGGGCCGAGACGGCCTCGATGCGGTCGGTGATCAGGGTCGCCGCGAACGCCAGGGCCGCGACCAACCCCAGGCCGGGCGCAATCGCCCGGCCCCGGTTCACGATCGAGCGTGTGGTGGCGGTCAGGTGAGGGCCACCGGATGAGGCTCGAAGTCGAGCCGAGCGTGCCGGATGTGGGGCAGCACGTGCCGAGCGAACAGATCACACTCGGCCGCATGCGGATAGCCCGAGAGGATGAACGCCTCGATACCGGCGTCGGTCAGTTCGCCGATCTTGGCCAACACCTGATCCGGGTCACCGACGATGGCCGCTCCGGCGCCGGACCGGGCTCGCCCGACCCCGGTCCACAGGTGGCGCTCGGCGTAGCCCTCGTCGTCGGCTCCCTCCCGCAGGGCGGTTTGTGCCGCGACGCCGGCCGAGGCCGAGTCGAGCGACTGCCTCCGGATCGTTTCGCCCGTTTCGGCATCGAGTTTCGACAGCAGCCGGCGGGCAGCAGCCCTCGCTTCGTCCTCGGTCTCCCGCACGATGACGTGCGAGCGCCAGCCGTAGCGGAGGCTCCGGCCCTTGGCTGCGGCCCGGGTGTCCATGTCGGATTTCACCTCGAGCACCGTGGCCGTGACGGCGGGCCACATCAAGAAGACGTCGGCTGCCGCCGTGGCACAGTCGCGGGCCCCCGGCGAGAGACCGCCGAAGTAGAACAGCGGGCTCCGTCCGGTGACGGTGCGGGCCCGCGGGGGTTCGATCGTGAGGTCGACGAATTCGCCGTGGAAGTCGACGCCCCGTCCGTCGAGCAGTTCTCGCAGGCAGTACATGGTCTCGGTCGACCGACGGTAGCGGGGTTCGGATTCGAGCTCCTCCCCCGGCACGGCGCTGGAGATGATGTTGATGGCCAGGCGGCCGTCGAGGATCTGGTCGATGGTGGCCAATTGCCGTGCGAGCTGGGGGATCACGAGTTCACCACACCGAACGGCCAACAGCATGCGGAGACGGGTCATCGGGCCCATGGCCGCCGCGAACGCCGTGTTGTCGATGCCGAGCCCGTAGCCCGAGGGCAGCAGGATGTTGTCGAAGCCGTAGCGATCGGCGCTCAGCGTGATGTTGCGACAGTGCTCGAACGAGCTGGCGAGCAACGGGTCGGGCACACCGAGGAACTCGTAGTCGTCATCGCACAGAGCACTGAACCACGCCATCTCGACGGCGGGTCGTTCGGGGCCGGGAGCAGCGTTCATGACATGACGTCGGACAGGGAAACGGGTTGGCCGGTGTCGATGCTGCGGTGGGCGGCCACGCCGACGGCGACCGACCACAGGCCGTCGTCGAGCGTCACCTCGACCGGGCCCTTGCCCTGGATCGCATCGAAGAACCTGAGGTGCTCGACATAGCTCGACCCATGGTGCAGGCCCTGGTGGGAGATGTGTGACTCGTCGGCGTGGCGTTCGTCGACCGAGCCGATCCAGTGCCGGCCGCGGATCCCGGTGCGGATCACGTTGTCGGGCATGATGGCCTCGATCTTGCCCTGGGGCCCGATGACCGACACCTCCTCCTGGTGTCGCGTGGCCTCGGCGAACATGCACAGGTCGAGCAGGGCGCGGGCGCCGCTCGGGTAATCGACGATCACGAACGCGTTGTCGAGGATGTCGGCCCGGCGGCCGTCGTAGACCTCGTCGAGGTGATTGACGTCCTGGGCGCCCGAGGCCGTCACCCGGGTGGGCCGTTCGTCGAGCAGGAGGTTCATCAGGTCGAAGAAGTGGCAGCACTTCTCGACCAGGGTGCCGCCGGTGTTCTCGCTGAACCGGTTCCAATTGTCGACCTTCACCAGGAACGGGAAGCGGTGCTCACGGATCGCCACCATCCTGGGTGTCCCGACGATTCCCTTGCGGACGTCGCCGACCAGCTCGGCGACCGCCGGCATGTATCGGTATTCGAGCCCGACCCAGACCTTGCGGTCGCCATCGGTTCCGCCGGTCCGATCGGCCTTGGCGATCAGCGTCCGGACGTCGGGGACCGTGGTGCACAACGGCTTCTCACACAGCACGTGCACGCCGGCGTCGAGGACGTCGTCCATCACCTCGAGGTGTGTGTGGTTCGGACTGGCGACGACGACTGCATCGACGACGTCGCGTTCGAGCAGGTCTCGATGGTCGGTGAAGACGGCGACCTCGGATCTGGCGCCGTCGTGATCGTTGCGCCGGGCTGCGGCCAGACCCCGGGTCCGGGAGGTCTCATCGGGGTCGGAGATGGCGGCGACCTCGGCCCCGTCGATGGCCAGGATGTTCTCGATGTGTTCGACACCCATCATGCCGGTGCCGATGACGCCGTAGCGGATCATTGCGGACTCCATTCGTGGTGCCCATCGAAGCACATCCGCCGTGGACTGAGAATCCGAGGACCCCTCGACCAGATCATCGACCAGCCCGATCGCCGAACGGAGCCGCCAGACTGGGAGTCGTGAACGTTACCGGCGTGGCCATCCTGCCCGATCAACTCGTCGCCCTCGTTCTCGCCGGAGGTCGGCTCGAGCCCAGGGCCGCTCGACCGGGAGCGCCGTGATCGAGCGAACCAACGACTCGGTCAATCGTTTCGATGGCGCACCGATCGTGATCGGTGGGAGCCATCTGCAAGCCCTGATCCTGGCGGCGACGGCGGTGGTCATCGTGGTGGTCTGGCGGGACGACGTGATCGGCTGGCCCCTTCCGTCCGCCATCGTCCTGTTCGGGGCCGCAGCCGCCATCGCCTATCGCCGTTGTGTCCTCGAGGCAACGGCGATCACCTATCGCCGTCTCGGCCGAACGGTGGTGGCCCCGGCCGGCGCCTTCCGGGCCGACCTCGGACACCGCTATCTCGCCGTCGAGACGATCGGTGGGTCCAGCTTCCGCATCGAGGTTCCCGTCGAGATCCGACCGAACGTGCGCGACTGGGTCGAGGCCACCGCCGAGGCGCCCCCGACCGAATGAGTGCTCGGCGTCACGACACCGGTTCGGCGATCACCACGATGTTGTCCTCGTAGCTCCGCAGGCCCGGGTTGAAGTCGCCACCGCAGGTGATCAGGGTGAGTCGGGGTTCGCCGGAGCGCTCGAAGAGCGAGTCGAGCGGGAGTTCGGACTTGGCGTAGCGGTTCACGTCGACGATCACGAACGAGGCCTCGGAACGATCGTCGTACGACACGGTCACCCGGTCGCCGATCTGGGCGTCCTGGAGTTCGAAGAACGCACCCGGCCGTCCGTTCCAGTCGACGTGCGCCGCGAGCACCGACGACCCGGCGTCGCCCGGTGTCGGGCCGAACCGGTACCAACCGATCTCGGAACCCGGTGGCAGCTCGTACTCTCCGGCGGCGTCGATCCCGACCGGGCGGACCGGGGCCTCGATGCCGACCGATTCGATCCGCAGCGCAGTCGGTCCGACCGCCGGTTCCGACATTGCCAGCCGATCCAGGGTGACGGCCGACCGGACCTCGATCGGAGGGAGCGCCGGCGACTCCACCGGGGGCGAGTCGCCGATCGGCCGGGTTGGATCGCCCGATCCGACCACGACGCCGAACTCGTGGGCTCCGGGGGGACCACCGACCGACGGGGCCACGGGGGCCCCGCCGGTCGGCTGGAGAGCGGTTCGATCGGCCGAGGGGAGAGACGTCGACGAACCGCAGGAGCCGGCCAGCACGGCGACCACGAACAATCCGGCGCCGAGGAGGGGGCCCCGGAACCGTCGGACCGAGTGGCCCGAGTGTTCACGGTTTCCCCGCCCGATGAGCGTGGAGGGTTCGGAGGCGTGCATGGCCGGATCCGCTACCGAATGCTCGGGATCAGACCCGACGGCGGGCGGCGACCAGCGTGCCACCCGAGATCAGACCGAAGCCCAGCAGGCCGGCCACGAGAAGGGCCGAGGAGCCGGACCCCTGATCGGCGAGCAGACCACTGTTGCCGGCGTTGATCACGGCCGGGGCCGAGTGGAGCCCGTCGAAGGACTGGGTGAGGAGCTCGAACGTACCGCCGGCGAAGTCGCCGATGGCATACACGACGAGGTTCGTACCCTCGGTCACCGTGACGGGGGCTTCGACGAGCGCATCGGTGGTCCCGGTGGCGGCGATCCCGGTGGGATAGTCGTCGGCCGGGAGGTCGGCCTTGGCTTCGTCGCCGTTGGCCAGGTTCGTGAACGGCGCGACGGCTGCGCCACCGGCGACGATGTCGACCGCGGGGGCCGCTGCGGTATGACGAATGGTCAGACGCCCTTCACCGGCACCGGTTGGGGTCAGATCGTTCGCGAAGGCCGACAGGGTCGGCGTGCCCTCGCCGTCGAGGTGGGCGATCACACTCAGGTTGGCCCCACCCGGCACGGCCGGAGCGACGTCGATCACGGCGTCATCGGTGCGCTCGGCAGCCGTGGCTGCCGGGTCATCCGCCGCGGCGAAGACCTTGATGTCGTAGGTGGCGGCCGGCAGCGTGAGCGGCCCGGCGATGTCCTTGGGAGCGAACCCCTCGAGGGTCAGGGCGTCGTCGACATAGACGTCGACATCCACGCCCGGAATGCCGTGCACCACATACACCTCGCTGGTGTCCTGGGCTCCCGCCGTACCGGCGACTCCCATCGTTGCACCCATGACCAGGGCCATGGCCGCTGCTGCTCGCCGAACGCTTCTCATCGAATTCTCCTTGATTGGGTTTGTTGCCTTGCTGCCCTTTCGTGCCGAAGACCCGGTTGGATGCAGGAATTTTCGGTGTGGTGTCGGGAACGGCCCCACGACCATGCGCCCGACAGCTTGGTATCGGAGTGTCCGAGCACCGAAATGTCCAAGTCTCGGTGCCCGGTCTCGGTGCCGGTCTCGATGTCATGTCTGGCTGATGGCCACGACCGCCACCTCCAGCCGCCACTCCGGGCGGGCCAGAGCCGGCACCGCCACCAATGTCGACGCCGCCCGATGGTGGCCGAGCGCAGCGTCACGCGCCGCCATCACCGTGCCGAGGTCTTCGCCGGCGACGACATAGGTCGTGACCGAGACGATGTCGGTCGAGGACATGCCGGCCTCGGCGAGCAGGGCCGACAGACTGGCCCAGACTGCGCCGGCCTGATCAGCCAGCGATTCGGGAACCGTGCCATCGGGTTGGGTCGGTACCACACCCGAGGTGTGGAGCATCCGGGCGGCGGCGCCGACCTCGGACAACATGGCGTGTGCATAGTTGGCCGCGGGGGCGGCCATTCCGGCCGGGCTGAGTTCACGGTTCATGCAGCCATGCTCGCGCGGCGCTCGGTCCTCGTGCTCGACGAGGGGCACGGGTGAGGCGACCCGTGCCACGATGAGCGCGATGACCAATCCCATGACTTCTCCGACCACGACCCCCACCGGGGACGCCGTCACCGACCTCTTTCGACTCGACGGAAAGGTCGCCATCCTCACCGGCGCCAGCTCGGGCCTGGGCGAACGGTTCGCACACACCCTGTCGGCGGCCGGGGCGGGTGTCGTGCTCGCCGCTCGACGGGCCGAGCGGCTCGACGGACTGGTCGCCGGCATCGCCAACACGGTCGCTTTCCCCTGTGACATCACCGCTCCCGGTGCTCCCGCCGGTCTGGTTGCCGCCGCGCTCGACCACTTCGGACAGGTCGACATCGTGGTCAACAACGCCGGGATCTCTCGAGTCATCGCAGCGGTCGACGACGATCTCGACGAGTTCCGTCACGAGATCGAGATCGATCTGGTCGCCCCCTACGAACTGGCCCGAACCGCGGCGCGTTGGATGCTGGCCGAAGGCCGGTCCGGTTCGATCGTCAACATCGGCTCGGTCCTCGGTCACGGCGGTGGTGGGCGGCTCAAGGTGCCCGGGTATGCGGCGGCCAAGGGGGGCCTGCACAACCTGACCCGCGAACTGGGCTCGCAGTGGGCCCGCAAGGGTGTTCGCTGCAACGCGATCGGGCCGGGGTGGTTCGAAACGGAGATGAACGAGGACATGTTCGCCACCGAGGGCGGGACTCGCTACATCACCGACAACACCCCGATGGGCCGTCCGGGCCGTCTGGGTGAGCTCGATGGAGCCCTGCTGTTCCTGGCGTCGGACGCTTCGTCCTACGTCACCGGTCAGACCCTGTTCGTCGACGGGGGCTGGACCGCCATCTGATCGGTGGAGCCATCCCACTGCGGCCGGTCCGGCGACCGGGAACCGACCGGAGTCGTCAGCGGGACCGTCCGTCGGATGCTAGAAACCTTCGCCATGGGAATCTGGAAGCGCATCGGAGACGGCGAATGGGTCGGGAGTGATGTCAGCGAGCGGTTCCCGGTCTACACCAGGGGCAATGCCGGCGAGGTCTACCCGAACGTCTTCACCCCGCTCAGCTTCTCGATCGCATCCGAGGTGGGCGAGCAGGCGATGCGCAACGCCATCACCAAGACCGGATTGATCCGACCGTCGGAATTGGCCGGTGTGCCCCTGAGCACCGGGATCGCCAACGGGGTCTTCGGCGGATATGCGTACCTCAACCTGTCGGTTCAGCGGCTCCTGTCCGCTCGGGTTCCCGGCGGCAAGGCCGACGACGCCGATGTGACCATCTTCGGTGTCGGACAGGAGATCCCTCCCCACGTCCCCATCGACGGTGAGAAGAACCTCCGGGCCGGGATCGGCGGGTTGCGTTACGCGCTGCGGGTCGTGCGGGCCAAGGACATCCCGATCCTGGCCGAGGACCAAACCAAGGTGGCGAGGTACCTCGATTCGCTCGGCGACCCGGCCCAGGCCACCGATGCCGAACTGGCCGACGCCGCGACCGAGGAATTGATGGCGATGTTCGGCGAGCTGTTCCAGCACCACCTCGAGGTCACCGCAGCCGCCAGCACGACGGTCGGCCTCCTCACGCAGATCTGTGACAAACAGCTGGGCGATCCCAACCTCGCCGTGCGACTCCTGGCCGGACTGGGCGGCGTCGACTCGGCTGCTCCGTCGCTGGCCCTGTGGGACCTCGGTCGTCTGGTCGCCGGCGACCCGCACCTCGCTGCCCGCTTCGACGCCGGCGTCGACGGCGCACTCTGGCCGTCGTTGCAGGACGATCCGCAGGCCACCGAGTTCGTGTCGGCGTTCCGCGCCTTCCTCGCCCGCTTCGGTTCGCGCGGACCGAACGAGTGGGACACCGCATTCGACACCTGGGAGACCAAACCGGAACTGGCGCTGGTCCTGGTCGACCGCATGCGGGGTGCCGACGAGAGCCACGATCCGCACACCCAGATCAGCCGCCTGGCCGCCGAGGCGACCGAGCTCGAACGAACGACCCGCAGCCGGTTGAAGCGGCCGATCCGGCCGATCTTCGACCACGTCCTGCGATCGGCCCGCATGTGGAGCCGCGGTCGAGAGCGATCCAAGACCACGGTCGTTCTCGCCATCCATGGATCACGGCTCCGGGCCAAGGAACTCGACCGGCGAATCGTCGCCCGCTCCGGCGGACTGCCCGGCGATCTCTGGTTCGTCGTCAACGACGAGCTCGATGCCTATGTGGCCGACCCGGGGAGCTTTGCGCCGACCATCGCCGAACGTCGCCGGATGCACGCCGAGCTCGATGCCCGGATCCCACCGTTCGCGTTCTCGGGCGAACCGCCACCGCTCGACACCTGGGAACGCAAGACCGACCTCCGCGGGACGATCGAGGTCGGCGAGTCGATCGTCGGACTGCCCGGTTGCCCCGGGATCGCCCGCGGTCGGGCGCGGGTGGTGACCGACCCCGGCGATCCTCGTGGTCTCGAGCCGGGTGACGTCCTGATCGCCCCGATCACCGATCCGTCGTGGACGCCGCTGTTCGTGCCGGCCGAGGCCGTGGTGGTCGACGTCGGCGCCGTCATGAGTCACGCGGTCATCGTCAGTCGGGAACTCGGGATCCCGTGCGCGGTGTCGGTCACGAACGCCACGCATCGGATCCCGGACGGCGCGCTGATCGAGGTCGACGGCTCGACCGGCCGGGTCACGGTGATCTCGCTCGATCCCGGGATCTGAGTCACTGTTCGCAGCCCCTGCACCCGACTACGCTTCGCCTCCGCCATGGACGTCTACCTGATCCGCCACGCACACGCCGGGAGCCGCACCGCCGACACCCGTGACAAATACCGTCAACTCAGCGACAAGGGTCGGGACCGGGCACTCAGGATCGTCGACCTGCTCGACGGCGTGCCCGTCACGCGTATCGTCTCGAGTTCGGCCACCCGATGTGTGCAGACCGTCGAACCGATCGCCTCGGCCCGGGGGCTCGAGGTCGAGGAGGACGACACCCTGTGGGAGGGCTCGTTGCTCGGTGACGTCCTCGATCTGCTGCTGGGCTATGTCGAGGGAGCCGACGACGGCGCCCATCTGATCGCGTGCTCACACGGCGACATCATTCCCGAACTCGTCGATCACCTGGGGGCGACCGGTGTTCCGGTCCGGGGCCACGGGTGCGAGAAGGGGTCGATCTGGATTCTCAGCCACGACGGCAAACGCTGGACCGGGGCCCGCAAGGTCGACAAGAAGGCCACCACGCTCGCCTGAACACCGGAGCCGGCAGCACGCTCCGGCGAGCCTGCGTACCTCCACCAACGTTCTGGCGAGCCTCCGTTCCTCACAAGCGACGCAGGCCCGCCAGAACGATCCGGCCGGGCCGGTGGCCCGCCAGAACGATCCGGGTGGTTCGGTGGCCCGCCAGAACGATCCGGGTGGTTCGGTGGCCCGCCAGAACGATCCGGGTGGGGCAGGTCAGGGGCAGGAGAGACGTTCGTCGATGCTGGCCGTGAGTTGGGACATCATCGGCGGAGCGTCGAGACCGGCCAGCGCGGCCAGCTCGCTGCAGGCCCGCTCGGGGTCACCCCGTCGATCGGCGATGACCGCACGAAAAGCACGGGCATCGGGGTAGGTCGGATCGATGTCGATCGCCTGCTGGACGAACGCCTCGGCCACCTCATAGAGCTGATCGGCCTGGTCGACCAGGCCCTGGTCTCGGGCCGACGCGGCCACCAGACCGACATACCAACCCCGATAGGTCAACGCCTCGACGTTGTTGGGATCCTGATCGAGCACGTCGTCGAAACACTGCAGTGACGCTTCGAGGCCGTCGGCTCCGCCCTGACCCAGTTGCTGGCACTCCAGTACCCGATCTCGTAGCGACTCGTCGATCGATCCCGTGAGTGAGTCGCCGACCCCCCGCTCACCGGCGGCCTGGGCGAGCAGCACTCCGGCCAGGACGGCGGCCGCCGCCACCCCGACGATCCAGGCGAGACGACGGGTCCTCGAGCCCGACCGTCGGGCCCGGGCTTCGGCCAGCGCATCTCGGTGTTCGTCGATGGCCCGGATCACGGCAGCGGCCCGAACGGTGTAGTCGTCGCGCAGCTCCCGGTAGTCGTCGTCGTCGAGGTCACCGGCTTCGTGTTCGGCGTCGAGATCGTCGAGGGAGCGCAGCAGGAAGTCCCGTTCCTCTTCCATGGCGGCGAGCCGATCGGGGTCGAGGCGGCGGCGCGAAGCCGGCGCTCGCCCTGCGGTCGAGGTCTCCACCGGTGACGGTTTCGGATACGAGCTCGGTGAGGCGTCGGCCATGTCAGACCTCGGCACCGTCGTCGGACGGGGCCGAGCGCGCCCGGGCCTGCGACACCAGCTCACGATCGGCGTCGCTGGCACGTCGGCTGGTCGGGGGGGACCGACGCAGCGAGGCGATCACGGCGGCCGAGCCGCCGACGGCGACCATGGCCGGCAGGATCCAGATCAGCGCCGACACGCCATCCGAACGCGGGGTCAGCAACACCTGGCCCCCGTACGCCTGGACGAGTTCGTCTCGGATCTCGGCGTCGGTCGCACCCTCGTCGACCCGCGTGCGGATGTAGTCACGCACCGTGACCGCCGCCGCCGCGTTCGAATCGGCGACCGTCTGGCCCTTGCAGGTGGGGCAGGCGTAGGAATCCGACAAGCGCTGAATACGTTCACCCGATGTCTCGGCATCGGTGTCGAGCGCGGCAACGCTCAGGGCCCCGACCCCGAGAACGACCAGGACCAGCCAGAGGATCCGACGGGTCAGGGTCATGCTCCGCCGATCGCTCGCTTGATGTCGTCGGCTTGCACGCCACCGACGGCGTGGGCAACGACGACCCCGCTCGGATCGACCAGGAAACTCTCGGGGATCTGCGCCACCTGGAAGGTGACCGCAAGCGACGAGTCGCCGAGCACGGGCCAACTCCCTCCCAGCTGATCGAACAGGGCAGCCACGTCCTCGGGCCGGTCCTGGAACACCACCGAGACGATCTCGATGTCTCCGGTCTCGGCGCCATAGCGCTCCAGTTCGACGAGCTCGGGATGCTCGTCGATGCAGCCGGCACACCAGGTGGCGAAGAAGTTCACCAGCACCCAACGGCCGCGCGCGGCGTCGATGTCGTAGGTGCCGCCGTCGATGGTCGCACCCGAGACGTCGGGTACCCGCTTGTCGATCAGCCGACTCGAGGTGGCGTCGGTCCCACGACCCCCCAGAGCCAGCAGCGCGATGAGGGCAACGACCAGGACACCGACGACCGAGGCGGCATTGCGGGCCGCATGCGAAGGCGCTCGCGCAAGGACCTCGTCGTCGAACCCGACCGTGGAGTCGTGATCGGATGAGCGGCTGTCGTCGAGGTCGGTCATGCATTCACCACCGGTCGGTCGAGATCGCCCACCGGGTCGTCATCGTCGGACGGCGACGGCCGGGGATCCGAACTCGTGGATGCCCCACCGCTGTGGGGTCGGCCGAGCCGGGCCGACACCGCTTCGGTACCTCGACGTCGATTGCCGGGGAAGACCGCGAGCAAGGTGCCCAGGGCCATCAGGGCACCCCCGGCCCAGAGCCAACTGATCATCGGCCGCACGATCACCCGGAGACGGATCGGTCCGTCGGTCCGGTCGGGAGACTGGTCGAGCACGAGGAACAGGTCCTCGGTGAAACCGGCTCGGACCGACGGCGTCGGAACCTGCATCCCCTGCAGCCGATACCGGGTCTGAGCCGGTGCGTAGATGTCTCCACCGTCGATCTGGATGTCGGCCCAGACACGATCACGGCGGTCATTGGTGTCGGCGCCGACACCGAGATAGGTGAACTCGTGACCGGCGGCGGTGATCGACTCACCGGGCAACAACGTGGCGGTCCGGTCGGTCTTGTAGGCCTCGCTCGAAGCGATCCCGACGGCGATCAGGACCACGCCGATGTGCACGATCATCCCGCCGTTGGTCCGCCCGACGAACCCCCGCCAACCCTGACGCCGGGTGGCCAGGGCCACCTGTCGAACCGCGGCACCACCGGCGAAACCACCGAGACCGAAGGTGATCATCGGGTAGAGGCCCCGGGCCCCGAGCCCAACCGCGAGCAGCATCGATCCGACGGCGGCGACACTGGGCCAGAACAGGCGCTCGGCCAACAACTCGGTCGATGCCTTCCGCCACGGCAGGACCGGGGCGGATGCCATCAGGAAGAGCATCACGAAGGCGATCGGCCGGCCGAGCGAGTCGAAATAGGGGCGACCGATCGACAGCCGGCTGTCGTCGTAGGCCTCGGCCAGGAGGGGAAAGACCGTTCCCAGCAACACCACGAAGGCCAGCGCGCCGAACGCCACGTTGTTGGCCAGGAACGACGCTTCCCGCGACAGCGCGGAATCGATGGCCCCCGGCGACCGGAGCCGATCGCCACGCCACCCGATCAGACCCACCGAGGTGAGCGCGACGACGGTGAAGAAGACCAGCAGCCACGGGCCGACCGCACCTTCGGAGAAGGCATGGACGGAGTTGACCACGCCCGATCGGGTGAGGAACGTGCCGAGGATGGTGAGACTGAACGTGGCGCAGAGCAACGACAGGTTCCAGACTCGGAGCATGCCTCGTCGTTCCTGCACCATCACCGAATGCAGGTAGGCGGTACCCGTCAACCAGGGCAGCAGCGACGCGTTCTCGACCGGGTCCCACGCCCAGTACCCGCCCCAGCCGAGGACCTCATAGCTCCACCAGGCGCCGAGGACGATTCCGGCAGTGAGGAACCCCCATGCGATCACGGTCCAGCGCCGGGTCTCGACCAGCCAACCCTCGCCGACCCGACCGGTGATGAGTGCGGCGATGGCGAAGGCGAAGGGCACCGAGAAGCCGACGTATCCGAGATAGAGCATCGGCGGGTGGAAGGCCACGAGGATGTGGTTCTGGAGCAATGGATTGGGACCCGGACCGGTGAACCCGAGCGGAACCTGCGCCGGGGTGAACGGGTTGGCCGGACCGGCCATCAGCGAGAAGAAGAAGGCGCTGATGACGAGCATCACGACGAGGGCCCAGCCGAACAGCGGGTCGGCCGCCCGGGACCGGAACTTGACCAGGATCGCCGCGATGTAGAGGGTCAGGATCAGCACCCACAGGATGAGCGAGCCCTCCAGGGCCGACCACAGCGCCGCGAAGTTGAACAGCGCCGGTGTGGTCTCGCTGCCGACCTTCTGCACATAGCTGACCGTGTAGTCACGCTGGAACAGAGCGACCTGCATCACCACGAACGCACCGATCCCGGCGACCGGCAGGAACCAGGTCCACGGGCGGACGGCTGCCAGCAGCCTCGGCTGGCGGGTGACGAGGGCATACACGCCGACGAGGGCACCGGCCACCGACGTGGTCAGGCCGAGCATGGTGAACGCGAATCCGAGGATCGAGTTCACGGGCTGTCGAGCCGCTCTTCGACCTCGGGGTCGACGCGGTCGGGGTTGTCGGCGACGTAGGACTCGGAGTGCTTCACCTGCAACAGACGGGACACGAAGACCGGTCCGTCCCAGTGGCCCTCGGCCACGACCGGGATCGCCAACTCGAACAGGTCGGTCGGTTCCTCACCGATGTGGCGGACCGTGGCCGTGGTGTCGTTGAACGCGACGTCGAAGGTGATGGCCCCGTCGACGCCGGTCACGGGTTCGGACACCACCGTGCCCTGCATACGGAACGTGCGGTCGGCCAGTTCGGCCCGCTGGGCAACGGCCTCGTCGACGTTGTAGTAGTACACGCTGGCACTGGTGAGGGCCTGGAACAACACAAAGCCGAGCACGGCGGTGAGCGTGCCCATGATCGCCCAGTTCCGGACCCGGCGACGGGGGCGACCGGCCGAGTCGTCGCCGGAGCGTGGGGTGAGATCGAGATCAGTCAAGGAATCGCCTCTTTTCCGGCGGGACCTGTTCGGCGAGCCGTCGACCCCTTCGGACGAGGTATCCGGCGTACGCCGCCAGCGTCACGAACACGATCAGATACCCGGGAATCACGTACTGCCAGTGCATCAGGCGCCCTCTCCGGTGGACCCGGCCGGTGACGATTCGACCGCGATCCGGTCGGCCCCGGTCGGGTCGTCGACGATCCGGTCGGCTCGCCGCCGGGCGATCGCGTCGGCCAGACCCGCCGTCTGAATCTGGTGTTCGAGCCATGCCACCCGGAAGCGGTGGACGAGCAGCCACACGAAGAGCAGCGACATCGTCAGCAGCCCGAGGAAGAACGAGCCGAGCATCGTCCCCTGCATCTTGGTGTCGATCGGGGTCAGCGTCGTCCCCTGGTGCAGTCCCCGCCAGATCTCGACCGAGTACCGAACGAGGAAGCTGTTCGCGAATCCGATCAGTCCCAGGACGGCGGCCCGCTGCGACCGGATGGTGGGATCCATGTCGAGACGCCTCACGGCCAGGTAGCCGCAGAACAACACGAACGAGATCGTCGTCATCGTCAGGCGCGGATCCCAGGTCCAGTACACACCCCAGGTGGGGCGACCCCACAGCATGCCGGTGACCAGGGTGAACGCGCAGAAGATCACGCCGATCTCGGCCGCCGCGCCGGCGACGAGATCCCAGAACGTGGACTTCTTCCACAGGTACATCACGCTGCCGAGCGCAACCACCCCGAACGAGTAGTAGAAGGCCACGATGGCGGAGGGCACGTGGAGATAGAAGAGGCGGACGGCGTCGCGTTGGGAGACCTCCGGCGGCGAGATGAACAGCGCCATGGCCAAGAAGACGACGATGCTGATGCCGGTGGCGACACCGAGCAGCCGGGTCAGTCGTGACCCGGTGTGGGCCGGAATGTCGGTTGGGGTCACGCTTCCTCCAGGACACGTCCGAACGAGAGGATTCCCGCCCCCAGGTAAAGCAGGGCGAAAGCTCCGAGCAAGCCGGCCCAAGGCCAACCATCCGACGTCGGCCCGAACAGTGCGGCTTCGGTCGCAATGGAGGCGCCGAGCAGGACCGGCGACAGCGCCGGCAGGACCAGGAGCGGGACGAGGGTGTCTCGCACCCGCATTCCCGATGCCAGCGCTGCATAGAGAGTACCCGCGGAGGCGAGAGCGAGCGTGGTCGTGGCGACCGTTGCCGCCAGCAGCAGCGGATCGACCAGACCGGGTCCGTACAGCAGGAACGACCCCGCCCCGAGCACCAGTTCGAGCACCACGAGTTCGACGGCGACGGCGAGACCCTTGCCCAGGAAGATCCCGGCCGGGTCGAGCCCGGTCAGACGCAGGGCGTCGAGGTTTCCGTCGGTGGCCTCGACGGCGAAGGCCCGGGCGAACGCCAGCAGCGCCGAGAAGAGCACCGCGAGCCAGAACAAGCCGGGAGCGACCTGTGCCAACACGGTGCGGCTCACACCCTGCTCGGCGGCAACCCGGCGATCGGGGGACAGACCGAAGGCGAAGAGGATGAGCACGATCATGCCGAAGGGCAGGAGCTGCGTGGTCAGGACTCGGGACCGAGCCTCGATCAGGAGGTCCTTCCTGGCGACCAGCCAGGCGTCAGTCAGCATCGTCCACCACCGTCGACCGATCGGGGCGCCGCCGAGGAACGGCGGGGGTCGTCTCCGTGTGGCCGCCGATCACCGAGACCCGCAGGGTGGCCAGCTCGTCGGCCCGGTCGGCCTCGTGCGACGCCAGCATGACCGTGGCACCGGACGACACCGCCCGTCGGATCAGGTCGTCGATGAGGTCTCGCCCGGCCCGATCGAGTCCTGCGTGGGGTTCGTCGAGCAGCCACAGCCTGGGACGTCGGCACACGAGGACGGCCATGGCGGTCCGGCGACGCTGACCGGCCGACAACCCCGCCACCGGAACCGTTCGGAGCCGACCATCGAGTCCGAGTGCAGCCATGGCCGGCACGATCTCGGCATCGGTGGCACCATGGGCCTTGGCCCAGAAGGCCACGTTCTGTTCGACGGACAATTCGTCGTAAAGCGCCGTGGCATGCCCGAGGAGACCCACGTCGCGACGCAGCGACCGCCGCTCGCCGCGCCGGGCGATGTCGTGTCCGAGGACGAGACCCGATCCGCCATGGAGCGGAGCCAGTCCTGCGCAGAGGCGTAGCAGGGTCGATTTGCCCGCCCCGTTCGGGCCCTCGAGGACCGCAACTTCACCACCGGCGATGTCGAGATCGACGCCGGCGAGGGCGGGAAACTGGCCGAGCAACGACACCGCTCCACGCAAGGAGACCACGGGAGCGGGTGACGGGTCGAGCGAGGGTGGCGACACGGTCACAGCGTGCAACGATACGGCCCGGGGTCGTCGGGTGCGCCCGACGGTGCCCGGCGCAACACGATCGATGACGCCCAGAGCGTCATCGTCGGCCCTACCCTGTCGGGTTCATGTCGTCCGTGTTCCACCCCGCTTCATGACCCCGCGAACGGCGTCGATCATCGGCGGCATCGGGCGCGCGCTCATCACCTTGGGCCTTCTGGTGCTGGCGTTCGCGGCATTCCAGCTCTGGGGCACGTCCTGGCAGGAGGCCCGCAACCAGTCCGCGCTCGAAGACGAGTTCGCCGAGCAGCGGGCGGCGCTGGCGGCGATCGCCCCGGAGTTGGCCGCCACGACGACCCCCGGTCCGACGATCAGCGGGGAGACCACCACCACGGCCGTTCCGACCACGTTGTCCCCCGAGGTGCTCCAGGCCATCGCCGAGGAACTCGTGCCCGAACGGGGTGAGGTCCTGGGATCCATCCAGATCCCCTCGATCGGCGTCGACAAACAGATCATCGAGGGCACCAGCCGTGACGATCTCCGCAAGGGTCCTGGTCACTATCCATCGACCCCCTTCCCGGGACAGGCCGGCAACGCCGCGATCGCCGGCCATCGGACGACCTACGGCGCCCCGTTCGGCGACCTCGACCTCGTCCAGCCCGGTGACCAGATCATCGTCGAGACGGTCTTCGGCACCTTCTACTACGAGGTGATTCCCCAGATCGACGAGAACGGCGACGAGGCCGGGCACTTCATCGTCGACGATTCCGCGGTCGAGGTCGTCGAGGACCAGGGCGACAACCGTCTCACGCTCACCGCCTGCCATCCGAAGTACTCGGCGGCGCAGCGGATCGTGGTGTCGGCGCTCCTGGTCTCGCCGCCTGCCCCCGAGCTCCCCACCACGACCACCTCACCCGAGCGACAAGACGACCCGGGCGACGCCGGCATCGCCGAACCGGCTCCGGAAGCGAACGTGCTCGACGAGTCGCTGGGATGGAACACCGAGGAGACAGCCCCGAGTGTGCTGTGGGCCGTGGCCACCGGGCTGTTCGCGCTGGCCGGGTGGCTGTTCGCAAGGGTCTGGAAGCGCTGGCCGGCCTATGTGCTCTCGTCACCGCTGGTCCTCTGGGGCCTGTGGGGAACGTTCACGCACCTCGACAAACTGCTCCCTGCCCTGTGACCACGGGGACGCGCATCATCGGACTGGTCGCCGTCATCTGGCTCTCGGCGGCCTGCTCATCCGCCGGGGACTCCGCCGGAGCCGGAGCCGGCGCCCCGACGTCCTCCGAGATCCCGGCCGAGACGACCACCGCTCCCCCACGGATCCTGTCGCTGGCGCCCAACCTCGACCTGGTCGAGGATCAGTGTTACGCCCGGCTGCCACCGCCGACCACACCCGAGTCGCCGACCACCGTCGTGGAGCAGAGCGATGTCACCACCGCCGAGACCGCCCCGCCCACGCTGGCGGCCACGACGACACTCGTCCCCCGTCCCGAGGCCGTTGCGATCGTCGACTGCACGGGCTCCTACGACGGAATCGTGTTCGCAACGTTCTGCCTCGGGCCCCACGAGACCGACCCCGAGGACCTCACGGCGACGTCGTGCCCCGGCGCGCTCGATCTGACCTATCCCGGCGATCGCACCATTCGCCGAGCTGCCGCTCGCATCTGCCTGCAGCGGTTCGAGCAGGTCTTCGCAGAGCCCTACGCCACCTCGACGCGCCGGGCCGAGGAGTTCGTGCCGACCGAACCGCTCTGGAACCGCGACGACCGGCGAGTGGTCTGCCTCGCCGGCGCTCCGGCGGCCGACGCCGACGCCGACGCAACCTTGCCGTCGGCCCCGTCGACGACGACCCCGCCGGAATCCTGACCGGGTCGATCTGCCCGTCGAGGGTCGAGCCGAACGTCACGCTGCGTGACTATGATCGTGCCTCGACTGGAGAGCGACATGGTGCTGACCCCCCTCGTCATCGGAATCGGACTGGTGATCGGCCTGATCCGAGGCGGACGAATCGACGCGGTTCTCCGGAGCCGGGTCGCCATGTGGCCGCTCCTGGCGGCCGGAATCGTGCTGCAGACACTCGGCGAGAGCTTCGACCTCCCGGGCCGAGCGGCCATCGTGATGCTGGGGCTGCTCTGCCTCGTGGTCGTGGCCACCCAGAACATCCACATACCGGGCGCCGCCATCAGCGGCATCGGGATCTCCCTCAACCTGGCCGTGCTGCTCGTGAACGGCCACATCCCCGTCCGGTTCGAGGCCCTCACCGCCTTCGGCAACGATGTGGCCATCAACCCGGCGGCGAGTCCGACCGGGCTGTGGCAGCTCGAGGACGACTCCACGTCCTTGGCCTTCCTGGGCGACATCGTGCCCGTGCCCGTGCTCGACACGACGATCTCGTTCGGCGACCTGATCATGCTGGCCGGCCTCCTGGTGCTGGCCATGAACATCGTCCTCCAGGGCCGGCGGCCGGGTATCGAGGTCGACGACCTGTTCGGTGTCGATCCCGAGGAACCGGGTCTGGCCGGCATCCCCCGCGACGCGATCATCGACACCGATCTCGATGGTGCCGACATCGATCTTCGTGATGCCGTGGTGGTCGTCCGGGATCGACCCGGTGACCACGACGTCCGGCAGGCGCTCTTCGACGAGGTCCCGGCCGACGACTCGCCCGAGGCCTGAGCGCCGGCACCCGAACACGGGCACCGGCAGACGGGCAGGGGCGCGAGCACACCGCCGACCCGATTGCGCTCAACCGGTCACGAGGGCCAGACCGGCCCAGGTCTGGGGACGGGCGCCACCCCCGTCACCGGTGTCGGGATGCCAGTATTCCGACCAATCCGACGCCAGGGCGCCCCGCACCGACGCCTCGGCCACCAGCCCGGCCTGGTCGGTTGCCCCGGCCCGCTCGAGCGCCAACCACAGCAGGTAGTTCAGCTGAGGCCACGACGGTCCTCGCCAGTAGGTCGACGGGTCATAGCTCGGCTCGTCGGGGTGGACACCGCGGAGCCCGTTTCGACCCAGGTAGGCGGCGGGATCGACGAGCGCCTCGATCGCCTCGGGCCTCGGATCGACCAGCAGGGTCAGCATGGCGTCGACCGTCCGGACTCGCGACGATGACGCCTCGGCCCGATCCCGATCGGAGGATTCGCCGCGACGAAGCCCGCTGGAGAATGGAACGGGGGATTCGACTCGATCGACCCAGGTGACGAGCGTCGGGTCCCATTGGTCCCGGAGGGCCGAAGCGATCCTCGCCGAGGCGTCGACCAACGTTCGATCGGCCTGGCCGACGCGCGCCAGCTCGTCGATGTTCCAGGCGACGAGCGCGTTGAAACCGCACGAGGCGACGCGGAACCGGGTCGAATCGACCGCCATACCGCGGGTGTCGAGGACCAGGGCGGACACGAGGTCACCCTTGGCGTCCCTCCAGCCGGCGGGCGTCCAGTCGCCACGATCGAAACCGATCCAGTCGTCCCAGCGGGGTGAGTCGTCGCAGCCGCTCTCCCAGGGATGCAGAATCGGGACCAGCACGTCGTCGGATCGACGTCGGTCGAGCAGGGCAGCCAACCCGCGTCGGGCTCGCTGTCCCAGCTCCGGATCGATCCGCCCGGCGAACCCCCGGTCGTGCAGGACCGCCAGGGCGTGACCGTACATCGGGGGCTGGGTGATCGACGAGGTCATCGATCGACCCCAGAAGTCGCCGTGATGGTCGGGATCGCCCCAGTAGGTGAGGTGAGCCACCGCCCCGGACTCCGGGTCTTGGTGGGCCAACGCCGAAGCCACCTCGACCATCGCCCGATCGTCACCCAGTTCGGCCAGGACCACCGCATGGAAACAGGAGTCCCAGAGCCACTGGAACGGATAGACCGAACCATTCGGCACACAGAAACCCGATGGTCGCCAGGCGTCGTCGACCAACCGCCGGACTCGCACTCGTAGATCGTGTCCGGAGGTCATGCTCTCAGGGTAGGAAGCCCGGCTATCGTCGCAACGATGGGCCGGGTGGCGATCGTGTCGTTTCGACTCGGCCTGACCGATGGCGTCTCGATCGTCGCCGAAACCTGGTCTCGGGCGTTCGCGGCGCTGGGGTGGTCGACGGTCCTCGTCGCCGGCGAAGGGCCGGTCGACCGGCTCGTCCCGGGCCTCGAACTCGATGCACTCGAACCACCCAGTGCTCGGGCCTTCGAGGATGCAACGGACGACGCCGATCTGGTGGTGGTCGAGAACCTGCTGACGATTCCGATGAACCTGCCGGCGAGCCGGATCGTGGCCGCCGCCCTGCGTGGCCGGCCGACGATCCTGCATCATCACGACCCGGCGTGGCAACGAGAACGCTTCGCCAACGTGACCGAGCTCCCGCCCGACGACCCGGCCTGGCGGCACGTGACCATCAACGATCTCACCCGTCGCCAGCTCGCCGACCGTGACATCGAGGCGACGACGATCTACAACGGCTTCGACGTGAACCCACCGACCGGGCATCGTGCGCCGATGCGTGCGGCCCTGGGCGTCGCCGATGCCGAGCCGTTGATCGTGCACCCGGTACGGGCGATCGCGAGGAAGAACCTCGCCGCCGCGTTGGCGGTGGCCGAAGCGGTCGGGGCGACCTACTGGATCACCGGCGCCGTCGAGGAAGACTTCGCTCCCGAGTTCGAACAGCTGATGGCCGGCGCTTCGACCCGGGTGATCCACCGGTCGGCATCGTCCCCGTCGGACCTCTACGCCGCTGCCGACCTGGTCGTGTTCCCCTCGCATTGGGAGGGTTTCGGGAATCCGCCGATCGAGGCGGCCATCCATCGACGCCCCGTGCTCGTCGGGAACTACCCCGTTGCCGACGAATTGAGGGCGCTGGGCTTCGACTGGCCCCGGTTGCGGTGGCCCGACGCCGATTCGGTCGGGCACCGTCATGCCGTGCCCGATCCGGCACTGCTGGCCGAGGCCCGCCGGGCCCTCGACGACCCCGACCGGGTCCGCCTCGAGCACAATCGTCGTGTCGCCGTGCGAGAACTGGGCCAGGACCGTCTGATCGCACGGTTGCAATACGTCCTGGATCAGGCAGGCTGGCGGCCATGAATCCGCCGATCGACCCGATCCGAGCCCAACGGGCCAAGGTCGCCGACCTCGTCTCGAAGGGCATCCGGCTCGGGAGTGCCTTCTACGTCTTCGCCAGTGTCGTGTTCTTCGCCGCCTTCATGACCGGTTTCACCCGTCCGGCGGTGATCGTCATCGTCGTCACGATGGTGATCGGGTCGGCACTCCTGGCTCCGGCGTTGGTCTTCAAGTACGGCGTCAAAGCCGCCGAGCGAGCCGACCGGGACAACTCGTGGTGACCGCAGGAGAACGGCTCCCCGGCCCACAACGCCGAGAGCAGCTGCTCGACATCGCACGACAGGTCTTCGCCCAGGCCGGCTACCACGAGACGTCCATGAACAAGGTGGCGGCCGAGGCCGGTGTCACCAAGCCCGTCCTCTATCAGCATTTCGCGTCGAAACGCGACCTCTACCGAGCCGTGCTCGAGGACGTCGGTCACCGGCTCGAGACGGGCATCATCAAGGCCGCCGCCGAGGGCGGCACGCCCCGGGAGCAGGTGCAGCGCGGTTTCGCCGCCTACCTGTCGTTCGTCGAGGCCGACGCCGACGGTTTCCGACTCCTCTTCGGCGGAACGAGCCGGGAGGACGACGAGTGGGTGATGATCACGCAACGGGTCGAACGGTCGATCTCGCAGTCGATCGCCGAACTCATCGACGTACCCGGGCTCTCCACCGTGCGGCGGATCTCGATGGCCCACGGTGTCGTCGGCCTGGCCGAGGGCATGGTACGTCACTGGATGGCCGATTCGCCGGCCGAAACCGACCTGACCGACCTGGCCAGCGACCTGTCGACCCTGGCCTGGGGTGGCCTGCGCGGCCTCGGGGGGGCCTGACCCGAAGCGACCCGGCCTGGCACCTGTCCGTCGGGCGTGCCAGGATTTCCGCCGTGCCCACTGCTCCCGCGAACGGAATCGACCTCTACTACGAAACCCACGGCGACCCGGCCGACGAGCCGCTGCTGCTCGTCATGGGATTCACCGCACAGCTCATCGCCTGGCCCGACGAACTGATCGACGCACTCACCGGCCTGGGCTACTACGTGATCCGGCACGACAACCGAGACTGCGGCCTGTCGTGGAAGTCACCCGGACCGCCCCCCGACGCGCTGGCCCTGATGGCCCAGGCGCTCGAAGGCGGCGACATCACCGACGAGGTGCCCTACACCCTGTCCGACATGGCCGCCGACGCCGTCGGGCTGCTCGACCACCTCGACATCGAATCGGCCCACGTGGTCGGGGCGTCCATGGGCGGGATGATCGTGCAGCACCTGGCCTTCGAACACCCGACCAGGCTGCGTTCGGTGACCTCGATCATGTCGACGACCGGCGACCGACAGGTCGGCCAGGCGAAACCGGAGGCGATGGGTGCACTCCTCGCTCCCCCGCCCCAAGGACGGGAGGCCACGATCGCTCAGGGGATCGAGGGTTCGCGCGTCATCTCGGGACCGCTCTGGAATCGGGAAACGGCGGCGATTCGAACGGCGGCCGCCTACGACCGTGCGTTCCACCCCGTGGGCGCAGCGTTCCAGCTGGCGGCGATCTTCGCCTCGGGCGACCGCACCCCAAACCTGGCCCAGGTCGATCTCCCCTTCCTCGTGATCCACGGGAAGGCCGACGACCTGATCGACGTGTCGGGCGGGCTGGCCACGGCCGACGCCGTACCCGATGCCGACCTGCTGGTCCTGGCCCAGATGGGCCACGACCTGCCGCCGATCCTGGTCCCTCAGATCGCCGATGCCATCAACGGCATCGCCAGGCGGACCCGGTAGCGCTCACCAGGAATTCTGGATGTAGCCCTCGAGCGCTCGCGTCTCTTCGACCAGCTCGTCGAGCCGACTCTTCACCACGTCGCCGATACTGACGATGCCCGACAGTTCACCGTCGGTCGCCACCGGCAGGTGTCGGATCCGACGGGACGTCATGAGCCCGAGCAGTTGATCGGCCCGATCGGCGGCAGCACAGGTGACCACGTCGCGGGTCATGATCTGGTCGACGGGGAGATCCAGCAGGGCCTCGCCGTCGCTGGCAAGGCGTCGGACGATGTCCCGTTCCGACACGATGCCGTCGATCGAGGTCCCGTCGCCCGATACGACCAGAGCCCCGACACCGTGTGTGGCCAACGCGGCGACGACCTCTCGGACCGACAGCGTCGGCAACACGGTTGCCACGTCGGATCCCTTCCTGGTCAGGATGTCGGCTACCTGCACGGCCCGACCTCCGATCGAACTCGCACCGACAGTGCCGGTGACACGGCGTGGACGGACATGACAACCCCCTCGTTGTGTTCGACCGGCCCCGGTCCCCAGGGCACCGGTCGGTGGCGTGATGTCCAGTGTCGCGTGTCGGGCCGCCCGGCGCGGACCGACGGTGGATCGGTGTTCAGGCTCGGAGAACGGCGAGCGCGGCGGCGTGGAGATCCGCCGTGGCGGCGGCGACCACGAAACCCCCCTCGATCGGGCTGGCGCCGTCGAGCCCGGTGATCACCCCGCCGGCCCGCTCGACGATGGGGATCAACGCCGCGACGTCGTAGGACTGCAGTCGGTTCTCGACGACCAGATCGGCGAACCCCGAAGCCAACAGGGCATAGTTCATGCAGTCGCCGCTGTACCGGATCATCCGGGTGGCCCGATCGAGACGACCGAACCGCTCGGCCTCGTCGCCGGGCGCGAACATGTCGGGATGGGTGCACAACACGATCGCCTCGGCCAGGACGACCCCGGCCCGGGTCCGAATGGACGACGTCACCCCTCGTTCGATCAGCGACGATCCCAGAGCCGAACCGACGTAGGTCTGGTCGAGCACCGGATTGTGGAGCCACCCGGCGACCATCGTGTCGCCATGGCGCAACCCGAGCAGCGTGCCCCAGAGGGGCTGACCGGTGATGAACGCCCTGGTTCCGTCGATCGGATCGATGATCCAGCGCCACTCGCCGTGCCCGCTGAGGCCACGCTCCTCTCCCAGGATCTCGTGATCGGCGAACCGACGGCCGAGCGCCGACCGGAGGGTGTCCTCCACGGCCCGATCGGCCGCCGTGACGGGATCGAACGGAGCGGCGCGGTCTCCCTCGGTCGACACCGCGACGGCGTCGAGCTTGTTGATGACGTCCATCGGCCGTCGGAACCACTCGAGCGACCGTCGGCTCGCATCGCGGACCATGGCGGTGACCTCGTCGAGGTGTCGGGTCGGGTCGAACGGAGCGGACATGGAAGGGGAGGCTAACGGGTGGGACCGATCGGTTCGATCGTGGCGCTTCGACCCGATGCCGATCTCCGGACGGCATCCTGACCGATGACATCACGCCCCCGCTCGAGTTCCCGACCGCCCATGCCCCCTCCCCTCCTCCACGCCCACCGAGCCATCGCCGGCGACCCGTCGACGGGTCGATGCCGCCCGCACCCTGATCGCGGACGGGGACACCTACCAGGTCAACCTGCCGGGCACGTTCCGCGCCGAACTGCTCGACAACGACAAGATCCGGGAACGGGTGGTCACCCGGCCTCAGGCCCCGGGCATCGGATGGTCGTCGAACCACTCGAAGGCCAGGGCGGTGGCGTCGATGTCGAAGCTGGTGAGCCCGAGCGCCGGGATGATCGACATGACGAGGGAACCGGGCCAGGTGTGGCCGCCACCATCGATCACGTAGAACTCGACCGCTCCTCCGGGCCCGCAATCGACATAGGTGCGTTCCTCGACCGCCGGCGTGGTTGCCGTCGCCCTCGGCACCGGATCACAGCCGTTGGTGACGGCCCATTCCGCGACCTCGTCGTCGATCGGCACGAAGAGCTGGGCGGCCAGTCCCTCGACGATCGACGGATCGATGCCCAGGGCGGCAGGACCGGCGTCGCCGAGGAGCGACGACTCGCCACCGTCGAAGGGCACCACGGTGTCGGCGGTTCCGTGGACGTGGAGCACCGGGACGGGGCGAGCGGGATCGCAGTCCTCCGGATGCGTGATACCGGCGACCGTGGCGATGGCAGCGATCCGATCGGACATCTCACAGGCGAGCACGGCCGAGAAGAAGCCACCGTTCGACATTCCCATCGAGAACACGCGCCCGGTGTCGATGCAGAGCTCGGACTCGAGCAGGTCGAGCAGCTCAGCGGTGAACGCCACGTCGTCGGCCAGCGCAACACCGGCGGCTTCGAGCCCATCCACCTCGGTACCCGGTCCGGCCAGGTTCCAGAGGCGGGCGCCGAGCAGATCGTTGCGTGCCCCCTCGGGCACGACCGAGACGTAGCCCCGTCGGGCCGCCACCGCCGGCGACGAGGTGATGAGCGTCTGTTGGAGGGCATCGCTGCCCAGGCCGTGGAAGTCGAGAACCAGCGGTGCGGGCACGTCGGCGTCGTACCCGTCGGGGAGTTGGACCCGGAAGGTGCGACGGAGCCCGTCGGTGGTCACGAGTTGGTCGGGAAGCTCGTCGGTCACTCCTCGACCACAACCCGACGATGGTCCGAGCGCGACGGGCCCCGTCCCGGCTGCTTCGGGGCGCAACGGACCATCGGCCTCCGGCGACGAATCGCCACAGCCCGTCATCATCGGTGCCAGGAGCATCAAGGCGGGCACCACGGCAACAGCACGACGGAGCCGGGGTCGATCGGATCGTGGCCTCGTCATCGGGTTCACCGTAGGCGCCGGATCCCGCCGTGCGACCATCGGGGCCACGTGGGTCAGACAGCTGCGGGGCCACGTCCGTCGACCTGTTGGTCGATCCAGGTGTCGAGTTCCAACCATCGTTCGTCCAGCCAACGGATCCGGTCGTCGTGCTCGATCGGGATGTCGGCTCGGGCGAACCGGCGGGTCATGACCCGCACGGCGACGTCGAGCGGAGCCCGGCGGAACAGATCGACCGACGAGGCGGCCCGCTCGAAGCCGACATGGCCGATCACGACCACGTCGGCACCGGGCAGGGCATCGAGCAGGGCGAGGACGCCCCCGGGCCGCGGCGGCAGGACATGACGCAGACCGGACAGACGTCCGGCTCTCGACGGGTCGGTCTGGGCCAGTCGGGCCAGGCTGCGTTCGAGCAGGTCTTGGCGGAACAATCGCCCCTCGGGGTAGATCGTGACCACGTCGTCGACCCCGTCGGCCTCGCTCAGCGTGGCGAGAGCCTGTCGGGCGGACGGGCCGGCGTCCCGGTCGATGAACACCGACCCCAGTGGTCGATACATCAGATCGAAGCCCGGGTCGGCGAGCGCTTCACGCATCACGACCCCCCGGACCTTCCAGGCCGAATCGAGTCCGAACAGCAGCGACGGAAGCCCGCTGTCGAGCAGGCTGACATGGCGGGTGAGGACGATGAGAGGACCCGACCCGGCCTCCGCCGGGGGCTCCGCTCCGGGGTCGATCCGAATCCCGAGCCGGCGTTCCGACGCCTCGGCCAGGGTCCGGATCGACCACGACTGCACCCGTCGATAGCGCTCGGTCCCGGCGTGACCGTCGAGTCTCGCTCCGACCCAGAGCAGCGGGGCCAGCAGGATCTCGGCGGTGTCATTGGCCAGATAGCGCAGGGCGAATCGCACCGTGCGCACCATCGGCAACCGAGGGCGGCCGCGTACCAGGTCGACCAGGGCCAACACCGGAATCGACACCGGAGCGGTGGCGAAACCGAGGATCGTGGCGCCGACCACGGTGGGAACGGTCCGGGCTCGCCGTCGCCAACGACCGGGATCGACCGTCTCGGACATCGGTTGGTTCATCATCGATCCTTCGGCCCGTGGGTACCTGTGGGCCAGGCGTTCGGGGCGCCGCGCGCCCACCTGAGCTTGGAACCCGGCAACGGCGGGATCTCTTCCCTCGCTCGACCGTCGTCGCCCGCTCGGGATCCAGGGCCCCGAACAGTCCACGAATCGTTGGGGTCACAACGGTGGCGGCGTGAACCGGGCCGCTAGGTTCCCCCGGTGGACTCTCCTCCCGGACCGATCCCCGACCGATCGACACCCCACGAACCGCCGTCCGACGAACCCACCCCGGCCGCACTGCGCCGGGCCGCCCGTTCGGCGACCGCCAACGCCGTACCCCTCCTGATTCCGGCCATTCCCTTCGGCTTCGTGTTCGGCCTCGCCGTGCGGGACTCACCGATCCCCGATGGCGTCGGACTGCTGTCGTCGCTCGTCATCTTCGCCGGCGCCGCTCAACTGGCCATGGTGACCCTGCTGGGCACGGCGTCGGCATGGGCCGCCGGGCTGGCCGCCGTCGTCATCAACACTCGGCACGTCATGTATTCCGCCGCCATGGCACCGGCGTTCACCGCTCAGCCCCGATGGTTCCGGCTGGTCGCTCCCACGATGCTCATCGACCAGGTCTTCGCGCTCACCGAACCCCGCTCGCGCGACCACCCCGATCTCTTCCGGCGGTACTACCTGGTGACCGCCGTCATCTTCCTGGCCGGATGGATGGCGGCCACCATCGCCGGGTACTTCTTCGGTTCCTTCGTCCCACCGGGCTGGCAGCTGGGCTACGCACCGGCCGTCATGTTCACCGGCCTGGTGGTGATGGGCGTACGAAGCCTGATC
The DNA here is from genome assembly GCA_963700755.1 of uncultured Acidimicrobiales bacterium. Classification (GTDB taxonomy): domain Bacteria; phylum Actinomycetota; class Acidimicrobiia; order Acidimicrobiales; family SZUA-35; genus JBBQUN01. The sequence continues at coordinate 570,306 of CAVOYW010000005.1, read as the reverse complement.
GTGCGGAACCCCGCCATTGCCGCAGCTGTGGTCGGCGCTGCGGTCTGCTTTGCGACGATCGGGCTCCCCAATCGGATCGGGCTCCTGATCGGCGGATCGTGCGGCGTGATCGCAGGCCTCGTCGTCGACCTGCGCACCGACCCCGACCGGACGACACGATGAGCATCACGAGCTCGCTGGTCCTGATCGCAGTGGTCGGCGCCATCACGTACGCCCTGCGGGCCGGACTGATCCTGGTCCTCGCCGATCGCACGATCCCGGTCCTGGTCACCCGAGCCCTACGCAACGTGGCACCGGCCGTGCTCTCTGCCCTCGTGGTGTCGCTGATCGCCGATCCCGGGGCCGCCAACGTGGGTGTCTCGCTGCCCGAGCTGGCCGGCCTGGCCGTCGCCGGTCCCCTGGCCTGGTGGAGCCGCAACCTCATCGTGACCGTGACCGGCGGCATGAGTGTCTTCTGGATCCTGTTGGCCCTGACCTGAACCGAACCGCCACAATGGACGGGGTGTCCGTCTCCCCTCCTCCGCCGGCCCGGGCACCCACTCCCCCGGGGTGGCTGCCCGATCCATGGGATGTGGCGCAGTGGCGTTGGTGGGACGGTGCGCAGTGGACCATTCATGTCGCCGGCGGCGAGCGCAAACCCAGGCTCCCCGACTGGCTGAGCGTCCCGGTTCTGACCGCCGCTGTGCTCGTCGTTCCCGTCCTGGTCGTCATTGCGATCACCGCCCCACTCGCCATCGGATTGAGCGTCGTCCCGATCATGATCGTGCTCCCCGTGATGCTCTGGCTCGATCGCGTGGAGCCCGAGCCCAAGGCGGCTCTGGTCCACGCCTTCCTCTGGGGCGCCACCATCTCGGTTCTCGTGGCCGGCACGGTCAACAGCATCGTCACGGTGGCCACCAACGAAACGATCGGCGCCGTGATCTCGGCACCATTGATCGAGGAGGCCATGAAGGGGGCCGGGATCCTCTGGGCGCTCCGGCGACACGAGATCGACGGAATCATGGACGGCATCGTGTATGCCGGTTGGGTCGGCCTCGGATTCGCCGTGATCGAGGACGTGACCTACTTCGTCGCCCAGGACGACGCGGCCTCGCTCGCCTCCGTGTTCGTCGTCCGGGCCCTGTTCTCGCCGTTCGCCCACCCGCTGTTCACGGCATGGACCGGGATGGCCATCGGACGCGCCGTCGCCCGAGGCCAACGGCCGTTCCCTGTCGCGCTGTGGGGCTTCGGGCTGTCGGTGCTGTCGCACGCGGCCTGGAACGGATCGCTCAGCGCTGCCGATCACTGGGGCGACTCCGGTGCGCTGGTGGCGCTGGTCGGAATCGTCGGCTTCATGATCTTGTTCTTCACGTTCGTCGTCGTGCTCTACCGGGTGCGACGACGGGAGGAGCGCCGCTTCGTGCAACTCGTTCCCTGGCTCGCTCAGCGCTATGGCATTCCCGCGGCCGAGATCGCCGCGTTCGCCAACTTCCGCACGATGCTGTCGATGCGCAAGCAGCTCACCAAGCCCCAGCGTCGCCAGTTCGACGCCGTTCACGCCGCCCTGGCCCGACTGGCCGTCCTCCAGGATCGCCCCGGCGAGACCGACCCCGCCACCGAACAGGTGCTCGTCGCCCAACTCACCCGGGCTCGCAACGCTCAGGGCGGCTGACCCGGGGCTGCAGGCCTCAGCGCTCGGCGGCGACCCTGGCGGCGACCGTGGCGACCACCTCGTCCAGGGGCAGGCTCACCGTCTCGCCGGTCCGCCGGCCGGTGAACTCGATCTCACCGGCCGCCAGACCCTTCGGTCCGACGGTGAGGCGATAGGGGATGCCGACCAGTTCGGCGTCGGCGAACTTCACACCGGCCCGGGCGTCACGGTCGTCGATGAGTGCGTCGACGCCGGCCGCCCGGAGCTCGGCGTAGAGCCGCTCACCGGCCGCCCGGGTGTCGTCGTCGAGACGCATCAGCGTGACCACCACCTCGAACGGCGCGACCGACACCGGCCAGACCATGCCCCGATCGTCGTGGTGGGCCTCGATCACCGCGGCCATGTTGCGACCGATCCCGATCCCGTAGCTCCCCATGACCACCGGAGCCGGTGTCCCGTCGGTGTCCGACACGGTCACCCCGAACTTCTCGGCGTAGACGGTGCCCAGTTTGAAGATGTGACCGATCTCGATGCAGCGCACGATCTCGATCGGTTCACCACACTGCACGCACGGTTCACCGGCGGACACCTCACGAAGGTCGGCCCACTGGGTGACGTGCAGATCGCGTGCGACGTCGACCCCCCGATAGTGGAAGTCGTCCTCGTTCGCGCCCGTGGTCATGTTGGTCCGACCTCTCAGTGCCTCGTCGACGACGACACGAAGGTCGGTCACACCGACCGCACCGAGGCTGCCCGGATGGGCGCCCAGGGCGGCGAAGGCCTCGTCGGATTCGGCCGGACGAATGGTGATGGCACCGGTGACATCGAGCAGTTTCTGCACGTTGAGCTGATGGTCGCCCCGTACGACGGCCAGGATGGTTGCCCCGTCGGCCACCATCACGAGGGTCTTCAGTTGGCGATCGGCGGGGGCACCGCCGTCGAATTCCTCGAGGGCGACGATGGTCCTCACACCGGGGGTCGCGAACTTCTCGGGAGCCGAGGGCGGTGCATCGTCGACGATCGGGGCCACCTGTGAGGTGGCCTTCTCGATGTTGGCCGCATACCCGCACGAACAGCGGGCGACGTCGTCCTCGCCGGCATCCGACGGCGTCATGAACTCGACCGAGCTGTTGCCTCCCATCGCCCCCGAGCTGGCCTCGACACCGAACGCCGGGATCCCGAGGCGCTCGAAGATCCGTCGGTAGGCCCGGTCGTGGGCCTGGAACTGGGTCTCGAGGCCGGCTTCGTCGATGTCGAAGCTGTACGAGTCCTTCATGGCGAACTCACGCACCCGGAGCAGGCCCGACTTGGGGCGGGCTTCGTCTCGGAACTTGGTCTGGATGTGGTACCACAGCTGGGGCAGTTGCTTGTAGGAGCTCAGCTCCCCGGCCACGGTGGCGAAGATCTCCTCGTGGGTGATCCCGAGCGCCAGCGAGTTGTCTCGCCGATCGGTCAACCGGAACATGATCTCGCCCATGGTGTCCCAGCGCCCGGACTGCTGCCAGATGGCCGCCGGGTGCATGATGGGCAGGGAGAACTCCTGTCCACCGATGGCGTTGATCTCCTGTCGGACGATGTCGGCCACCTTTTGATGCACCCGCCATCCCATCGGGAGCATCGAGTAGTGCCCGGCATGGAGTTGGCGGATGAATCCGCCCCGCACCAACAACGCGTGGCTCGGGGCCACGGCGTCGTTGGGGGCGTCGCGAAGAGTGGGGACGAACAGCTGGGACCAACGCATGAGCGAAGAGGCTACTGGCGCCCGGCGGCGTCGGTCAGCCGGCGGCCACGGGTTGCCGGTCCAGGTCGTCGGAGCGAGGGTCGTCGTCTCCGGCGTGGGTTTCCTGCTCGTCGACCGGACCCTCGACGTTCAGTGACGGCAGGATCCGGTCGAGCCAACCCGGTAGCCACCAGTTCTTGGCGCCGAGCAGGCGCATCGTGGCCGGAACGAGCAGCATGCGGACCAGTGACGCGTCGAGCAGGACTGCGACGGCGAGGCCGGTTCCGAACAACTTGATGATGCGGGTGTCCTCGAACAGGAAGCTGCCGAACACCACGACCATGATCGCGGCGGCCGCGGTGATCACCCGCGCCGTCGCCGCGAGACCGTCGGCGACGGAGTTCACCGGGTCACCGGAGTGGTCGAACTCCTCCTTCACCCGCGACAGCAGGAACACCTCGTAGTCCATCGACAGACCGAACACGATGGCGAACAGCATCATCGGCACGAAGGGCTCGATGGGCGCTGGCTCCACCCCGAACAGCGATGAGCCCCAGCCCCACTGGAAGATGGCGACGGCGACACCGTAGGCCGACGCGATCGACAGCATGTTCATGATGACGGCCTTCAACGGCACGAGCAGAGAGCGGAACACCATCATCAGGAGCAGGAACGACAGCGCCAACACCACCCCGAAGAAGAGCAGGATGCGCTGGGACAGATACGAGGTGAAGTCGATCGACGCCGGGACCGATCCCGTCACGTGGACGTCGAGTGTGGTTCCCGAGATCGCCGCGGGGATGATGTCGTCTCGGAGGTGCGTCACGAGATCGGACGTCTCGACGTCTTGGGGTGATGTGGTCGGGATGACCTGCATGAGTGCCGCCTGCGACGACGCCGGGTCGTCGAGGTCGTTCGGGAACGGGGGCGAGACGAAGGCCACACCGGGGTCGGCCGCAATCGTGTCGGCCAGACCCTGCAGCGCCGGGAAATCCTGGGGCGATCCGACCTCGGCGACGACCACGAACGGCCCGTTGAATCCGGGCCCGAAGCCCTCGGCCAGGAGGTCGTAGGCGCGGCGGGTCGTGGTGTCCTCGGAGAAGTTGCCTTCGTCGGAGAACCCGAGCTGAAGGCTGAAGACCGGAACCGCCAACAACACGAGGAGTCCGCCGCCGACGAGCAGCGAGATGATCGGATGATCCTGGACCAGGTGGGCCCAGCGATACGAGAAGGTCTCGCGGACCGGCTTCTGACGTCGCTTGGGGACCTCTCGACCGAGGAACGGCACGCCGGGAATGGCCCCGAGGAGCAACACGACGAGTGCGATGGGGGCCCCGATGAGCAACGCACGGATGCCCAGGCCGACGCCGAGCAGGGCGAGAGCGACGAACCCGGCAGCGATCAGGCCCCGATAGCGGGTCACCTCGACCCGGTGCCCGGCGATACCCAGCATGGCGGGGAGCAGGGTCAGCGACGCGGCAAGGGTGACAGCGACGACGATCGCCGCGCCGATCCCGAGTCCGGAGACGAAGGCCAGACCGATCAGGAGCATGCCGAGGAGCGAGACGACCACGGTGATCCCGGCGAAGGTGACGGCCCGACCGGCGGTGTCCATGGCCCGAACGGTGGCGTCTTCGGGCGACAGACCGGCCCGAGTGCCTTCGCGGTATCGCGTCACGATGAAGAGCGCGTAGTCGATGCCGACCCCGAGACCGATCATCGCCCCGAGGGTCGGCGCGAAGTCGGGCATGGTCGTCAGGTTCGAAACCAGGGCGATGACGCCGGCGCCGGTGCCGACGCCGAAGAGGGCAACGCCGATGGGGAGACCCATGGCGAGCACCGAACCGAACGACAGGATCAGGACCACGATGGCGAAGGCCAGGCCGATCAGTTCCGATTCGGGCGGTTCGAACTCACCGAGTGCCGCCCCACCGATCTCGATCGTCACACCGTCGATGGTCGGGAGGATGTCGGCGATCTCGGCGCCGATCTCGGCCGACTCGGTCTGGTCGATGTCAGCGGCCAGGTTGAGCTGGGCGTAGGCGACGGTCTGGTCGGCGTTGATCTGACCGGCCCCCTGCGGCGCGTACGGACTGGTGAGGGACACGCCCTCGATGGCCGCGACCTCGTCGAACAGCTCGGTCATGGGTTCGACCACGCTCGGTTCGTTGACACCCTGCTCGGCCCGGTACACGATGCTGCCGACCTGACCACCCGAGCCCTGGCCCGGGAAGTACTCGGCCAGCACATCGAAACCATCGGAGCTCTCCGAGGCGGGGATCGAGAACTCGCCGTTGTAGGAGGCACCGACGATGCCCTGACCGACAACCGACATGCCAACGATGAGGACGACCCACAGGCCGACGGTTTCCCAGTGGTGGCGGAAGCACCACCGGCCGAGACGAACGAACATGGCAAGACTCCTGGGCGCGCGGGCCGGTCGATAACGCTACGGAACGGTATCGGTTCCTGTCGGCCGACCGGTGGCCGGGACGCGAAGGTGAGGCGACTGTCACACCACGGCGCGGACCTCGAACCCTGGTGGGGCGATCATCCGCCATCGCGGCCCGGAAGCCTCTACGTTGGGCTCCTTGCAGCAGCTCAACCCCCTCGGAGAACCCACGGTGTCGATCACCTCGTGGTCGACCTCCATCGTCGCCAGTTCCACGGGCCCCACGACGACGATCGCCGTCATCATCGGCCTCGGCGTGGGTGCCCTGTGGCTTGCGTCCCGCCTCAACGTCCCGTCGATTCTGCTGCTCCTGCCGTCGGGCATCCTGGCCGGACCCGTGCTCGGCCTGATCGACCCCGACGAGCAGTTCGGTGACCTGCTCTTCCCGTTGATCTCGCTCGGCGTCGGACTGTTGCTCTTCGAAGGTGGACTCAACCTCCGTTGGGAGCGAACCACCGAGGTCCGCAGCGTCGTGTTCCGTCTCGTGACCCTGGGCGCCTTCGTCACCTGGGTGATCGGCGGCTTTGCCGCCTACGTCATCTTCGACGTCAGCCGCGGGATCGCTGCGCTCATCGGCGCCGTGTGTGTGGTCTCGGGACCGACCGTCGTGATCCCGTTGCTCCGGCTGGCCCGACCTCGCCGTTCGGTGGCCGAGGTGCTTCGGTGGGAGGGCATCGTGATCGACCCGGTGGGAGCAACCCTCGGTGTCGTCATCCTCGATGCCGTCATCGAGGATGACGGCCCCATGGCCAGCGCCATACATGTCGCGTCCACGCTCGGGATCGGTCTGACCCTCGGCACGGCGGCCGGTGCGCTACTCCTCCTGGTCTTCCACCTTCATCTCGTCCCCGATCACCTCCACAACCCCATGGCGCTGGCCGTGGCGGTCGGTGCCTTTGCGATCGCCGACGTCCTGAGGCCCGAAGCCGGCCTGATGGCCACCACGGTGATCGGGGTCGTGCTGGCGAACCAGAGGCTGGCTCCGGTCCGGCACATCCTGGAGTTCCAGGAAGATGTCGGATACCTGGTGCTCGGGGCGCTCTTCCTGGTGCTCGGGGCGAGGATCGAACCATCCGAACTCACCGACGTGATCGTGCCCTCACTGGTCTTCACGGCGGTGCTCGTGATCGTGGCCCGACCCCTCACGGTTTGGACATCGACCGTGCGCTCGGGACTCACGGCCCGCGAGCGCTGGTTCCTGGTGTCGGTGGCGCCACGGGGCATCGTGGCCGCCGCCGTGTCGGCCGTCTTCGCCCTCGAGCTCGAAGCAGCCGGAATCGATCCGGGCCCGCTGGCTCCGGCGACGTTCATCGTGATCGTCGCAACCGTGGTGATCTACGGATTCGGCGCGACACCGGCTGCCCGTTTCCTGCGACTGGCACGGCCACCCGACCGCGCCGTCGCCATCGTCGGCGGGTCGAACTGGCACCTCCAGCTGGCAGAGCGGCTCCAGGAGGTCGGCATCCCCGCCATCGTGTTCACCGATCGCGAGATCGAACGGAGGCGGGCCCGCCAGCGAACGATCCTGGCCTTCGACGGCGACCTGCAGAGCGAGGAACCCGAGGAGGCCGCCGACGCGATCGGGGTCGGGACCGTACTCGTTCTGTCGGACCGCACCGAGCTGGCCACCGCCGTGACGACACGGCTGGCGCACCACGTCGGCCGGGCCAACATCTACTCCCTGGCCGATGCCCCCAAACCCGGTGGCGTCGGTGCCAGCATCAAGAGCCGACCGGCGTTCGGAAACCTCGGATCGGAGTCGTTCGACACGATGGTCGCCGAGGGCGCCAGCATCGAACTGATGAACGGTGATCGGTCCAACGGCGAGGCGCTCGACCCTGATCGCTACATCGTGCTCGGTGTGATCGGCGACGGCCCGTCGATCCGCTTCGGCGAGACCAAGGGCGAGCATCGCCTGGTTCTCTGCCGGCCCTGAGCCCTCTGCCTCCAAGCAGGCTCGTCCGGCCGCCCGATGGACAGTCTCGTCGGTCCTGCGAAGGAACGACGGCCCACGCCGCAGGGAATGACCCACGGGTCCTACGCCGAATCCGGCTCGTGACCGTCTACGGTTCCGGCCCGTGACTCGACGCGTCGGCCGGACCCTGTTCATCACGACGGCGGCCATCGCCCTGGTGCTGTCGGGGCATCCCGCCGGCGCGGCCCGAGCCGCCGGCGACGGTGCCGTCGTCACCCTGTCGGCGCTGGACGCGGTCATCCTCGGACTGGTCGAGGGGATCACCGAATATCTGCCCATCAGCTCGACCGGCCACCTGCTGGTGACGAACAAGATCCTCGGTCTGGGTGGCGACGACGGACCGGCCGATCTCGCGCTCGAGACCTACGCCATCTGCATCCAGGCCGGTGCCATCCTGGCGGTGCTCTTCCTCTACTGGGGTCGGATCCGCCAGATGCTCGATGGCCTCTTCGGCCGCAGTGAGGAAGGCCGGCACATCCTGATCGCCGTGGTCACGGCTTTCGTGCCGACCGCCTTCATCGGCTACTTCATCCAGGACTTCGTGCGGGAACAACTCTTCGGCGTCTGGCCCATCGCCGCCTCGTGGATCGCCGGCGGGGTCGTCATCTTGGTCCTCGACCGGATCGGCTACCTGGGTCGGCCCGGCCGTGAACTCGGCTCGATCACGATGAATCAGGCCCTGGTCATCGGTGGGCTGCAGACGATTGCGATGTGGCCGGGCACCAGTCGCAGCTTCACGACGATCCTGGCCGGCGTCTTCATCGGGTTGTCGCTGAGGGCGGCCGTGGAGTTCAGTTTCCTGCTGGGCCTCCTCACGCTCACCGCGGCAACCGCACTCGAGGCACTCCAGAACGGACCGGAGCTGATCGACCAGTTCGGTGTCACCAATCCCCTGATCGGGCTGATCGTGGCGTTCGTGTCGGCGTTGTTGGCCGTGAAGTGGATGGTCACGTGGCTCAACGAGCGGGGATTCGAGATCTTCGGTTGGTACCGGATCGTGATCGGGATCGCGGCATTTGCCGCCCTGGGCACCGGTGCGCTCTGATCATCGTTCGATGAGCGCCTCAGAGTTCGACGCCGACACCCGACTGATCCCCACGACGCCCGGAGCCTTCGACACCGACGTGTCGCCCCGTTGGTCGGTCGGCCCGGGAGCCAACGGTGGCTATGTGGCCGGCCTCCTCGCCAAGGCCCTGATCGAGGGTGCAGCGACGATCGAGGGTGCTGCGACGAACGCAGCCGGTTCGTTCGACACCGGACACCGCCATCTGCGGTCGATGACCGTGCACCTGCTGGCGCCGAACACGCCGGGTCCGGCGCAGCTCGTGACCAGCATCCTCCGTTCGGGCCGTTCGGCAACGGTCATCGACGCGACCCTGGGGCGAGAGGGTGCCGTGATGGCGGTCGCCCGCGGAGTCATCGCCGCCGATCGGGAGGGGCCACGCTGGCATGTCCGTCCGGCCCCCGACTTCCCCGATCCCGATTCGCTCGCCGCCGAGCGCTGGCCCGACCCGAACATGATCCGGTCGCGCTACGACACTCGCTATGTGGTCGGCGGGTTCCCGCCACCGTCGGAGCCGGCAAGCGCAGAGGTCTCGGGTTGGATCCGCCCCGTCGACCGCACGGCGATCGGTCTGCCCCAGCTGGTGGCCTTGTGTGACGCCTGGCCACCGCCGATCATGATGCTCGGTGAGCCGCTGACCATGGCCCGCACCATCGACATCACGTTCCACCTGTTCGACACACTCGAGGACCCGTACGACGACTGGGTGGCGATGACGAACCGGTCGACGGTGTCCGCCGACGGCTACGTCGACACCGAGACCGAGGCCTGGTCGAGCGATGGACGGCTGCTGGCCCAGGCTCGGCAGCTGTCGGCCACGATGCCCTGGGTGCCGGCCGACCTCCCCGGCTGAGCGTCGGCGGGCCGAGTCGGCCCGTGGTCCGACGTCTCCGTCACAGCGAGCCGGCGCCGACCGAGGTCAGGCCGACGCCGCCGAGCGCCGAATGGCCTGCTCGTCGATCGGGCCGACCGCGAACCCGACCGCCACCAGGGCGAAGATCGCCGCCCCGACGATCATGGCCGTCGAGGTCGACGTGGCCGCGAAGATCGCCGATGCCCCGACCGGTCCGACTGCCTGACCCAACCGGGTCGCCGAAACGAAGCCGGCCATGATCGACGCCCGTTGTCCGTCGGGTGCGGCACTGGCCGTGACGTCCTGCAGGGTGGGGATGGCCAATCCGTCACCCAGGCCGTAGACGATCGATGCCACCACGATCAGCCCGATGGCGGGGGCCACGCCGATGGCGAAGGCGGCGATGGCGATGAGCGCGCTCGAGGCGACCAGCACGGTGCGGACCACGACCCGAGCCCGAATCCGACCCAGGTTGAACGCAACCAGCGTCGACCCGATCGCCGGGGCCGAGAGCATGAGGCCCCGAGCTCCCGGTCCGAGGCCGAACTCCTTTTCGAGATGCAACGGCAACGTCGTGAGGAAGACCCCGAACACCACCACGAACAGCAGGAACGACGCGACCACGACGGCCAGGATCACCGGTTGACGAACCAGCACGGCGGTGCCTCGGAGTTGCTCGCCGATGGTGCGGGTGGCGACGGTGTCGACTCTGGGCATGAGCACGAACCCTGCGGCGGCCACGGGGAGAGCCAGGGACGCGAACGCGAGGGACCAGCGCCAGCTGGTGAGCGACGCCAGCAGACCCGAGAATGACGGCATGAGGGCCAGGCAGACCGTGAGCACCGCGGAGTTCTTGCCGATGAGATTCGTCCGCTCGGGCCCCGACCAGAAGTCCCCGATCATGACCACGGCGAGATTGATGAGGCCTGCGCCACCGATCCCCTGCACCACTCGCGCTCCCAGCAGAAAGCCGAAGGTGGGGGCGGCCGCGGCTGCGAGACCGGCCAGACCGAACAGAACGAGGCAGGGCAGCAGCACGGCACGCCGACCGATGCGGTCGGCGACCACGCCGATGATGGGGGCGACGATCACGCCGGGGAGCGGTCCACTCGCCACCAGGACCCCGGCCCGTGATTCGGGCTGATCGAAGGCGGCCAGGATGTCGGGGATGTTGGGGCTGAGAAGGGTGTTGGCCAGGATCCCGGCCACGGTCACCGAGAAGATGAACCACAGGGGCGGGCGTCGTGTCATCGGCGGTCACCCTAGAGGGCGAAGGGGCGGAGCCCGACAGACAGACCAGGGCGAAGGGGCGGAGCCCGACAGACAGACCAGGGCGAAGGGGCGGAGCCCGACAGACAGACCAGGGCGAAGGGGCGGAGCCCGACAGACAGACCAGGGCGAAGGGGCGGAGCCCGACTGTCTCAGTTGAGGATGCGCACCGGGAGTTGGCGCGGACCTCGAACCTGACCGGCCGACCAGCGAACCGCCGCTGGGTCCGACAGTTCGAAGTGGGGCACTCGAGCCAACCATTCCTGGATCGCCACCTTGAGTTCCATTCGGGCCAGATTGGACCCGATGCAGCGGTGGATCCCCAGGCCGAAGGCCGCGTGGCGGTTGCGGGCACGGTCGACGACGAACGATCCGGCATCGTCGAACTGATCGGGGTCGCGGTTCGCCGACGGGAACGACAGCAGGACCCAATCGTCCTGCTTCATGGGACAGCCGCCGATCTCGACGTCCTGCGCAACGAGTCGGGCCATCGTGACCGGAGCGTAGAACCGGAGGAACTCCTCGACGGCGGTGTCGATGAGTTCGGGCTCGTCGAGCAGCCGCTGACGGTCGGCCGGATTCGTGGCGAGGTGATGGAGGCTGGCCCCGATGGCCGACCAGGTGGTGTCGATCCCTGCGATGATCAGCAGCGCGATGGTCCCGGTGACGTGCTCACGCGACAAGGGTCGTCCGTCGATTTCGAGTGCGAGGAGGTAGCCGACCAGGTCGTCACGCGGGTTCTCGAGATGATCGTCGACGACACCCTGGAGGTAGTGATCGAGCGTGTCCTCGGGCGCGATGTCGGCGCCGACGCCGGGATCCTCGATGATGCGATGGATGAATTCCCGGAAGCGAGGGCCGTCCTGCTCGGGAACCCCGAGCATGCCGGCGATCACTCGGACCGGAATGTGTTGGGCATAGTCGACCGCGGCATCGGCCTCGTCCCGACCACGGGAGAGGATCTCGTCGACGAGTTCTCGGCACGATTCGCGGGTCAACTGCTCCCAGACGTCGACCGCCTTGGGGCTGAAGGCCGGCAGGAGCAGTCGGCGGGCGAACCCGTGGAACGGCGGATCCGACGTGATCGGGGGGGCGTAGCCGATCGGCGCCGGTTCGTCGGGACGGCCATCGAAGACGATCACCCCGCGGGAGGTGAAGTGCTCGGTGTCGCGGGCGATCGCCTCGACGTCGTCGTGACGAGTCGGAAGCCAGGCACCGCCGAACCGATCGGTGTGCGCCACGGGGCAGGTGGCTCGCAGTTCGTCCCAGATCTCGGGGGCTCGGGTCGCGTACTCGGCCGAGATGTGATCGAAATCGGTGGCCCAATCGCTGACCGGTCCTCGGTCCTGGCTGGTGGTGGGGACCTTGGTCGGTTCGGTCACAGGGATACCTCGCAGTGGGATCGGGCGTTCACTTCCTCGCTCATCGGCCCGAACGGGCCGAGAACGAGCTGCTCGCAACGTAAGACACCAGTGAGAGCGTCGGCGGATCGGGATGTGACGAATATCTCGGGCAATCGGCCATCGGAATCGGCAGGTCGGCACAATCCGACCTATCGTCGGGTTGTGCGCGCCGCGGCGGTGCGCCGAGGTTGACCGATTTCGCCCGTCGGTCACGTGCTCCGTGGGAGGAAGGGCCCCGCTCGGACTCCCACGGAGCCACCTCACCGTCATCACCGGCAGCGCTCACGGACCCCGAACGACCGAACCCTGGTGACGATCACGGCATGGGACGTCGGGCGACGCCATCGGACCTCAGAGGAAGAGAGCGGCGTCGCGGATCCGAGAACGAGCCGCCTCGGCAAACCGCTCACGATCCGAGCGGATGAGCTGTTCATGACCCGTCGGGCTCACCACGACGACGGGTTTGGCCGAGTGGCGCCATGATCGGAGTTCGTCGATCAGGAGGGCGCCGTGACTCCGCGCGATGAAGCTCCCGCCTTCGCGCGGCACCATCGGGGCGATCACCACCAGGGCATCGTGGGTCGCTGCGTCGACCAGATCGGCGTTGGTCGTCGAGTACACCGCACCGTCGATGTGTTCGACGCCGTCGAGGTCGACCGGTCGGGCAAATCCGGGAACCGCCGCCGAGGCGTACAGCTCAGCTGCGGGCGAGGTTGCCTCGATCAGCCGGGTGACGCGCCTCGTTCCCCCGGTTCGACCGCGTCGCCGGACGACCGAAACGACGTGCACACCCGGGTGATACGGCCCTTGGGCCACGTCATAGTCGGCGTCGTGCCGACCGGCCGGAGCGAGACGGGCCAGCATCGTTCCGGCGAGTCGACGACTGCGCACAACCAGGTCCGCGAACCGAGCGGGACGGGGCGGGGCCAGGACCCGGCCCAGTGTCGCCAGGGCATCGAGCTGAGCCGGATCGACGGGGCCGAGTGAATCGGGGCCCGGCAGGCGCGCTGCGTTGAGAGCACCCACGGAGGTACCGACGATCGTGGTTGCCGTGGCCGGCGCCCATCCGGTCAGGGCCTCGATCTCGGTCATGGCGGCGCGGACATAGGCGCCTCCCGGAACCCCTCCGGCCCCGAGCACCAGCCCGATCCGGATCTCTCGTTGGTGACGTTCGCCTGACACGACGACAGCCTGCCAGGACGCGAACGCAATCGAGCGATCGGAAGGGCCAGGAGAACCCCGATCCCGGTGGCCGGGACCAGACCGATCGAACTCGAGTCGGCCAAGGCGAACGACAGTAGCCACGAGATCTCCTTCGAGCTCATGCAGAACTCGGTCACATTCGTGGCCGATGTCCACCGCCACGACCCCTTCCCCCTGTTGACTGATGCCATGCCCGGACAATCCGACCATCGAGCCACCATCCACGAGTTGTCCGACCGGTTGATCGCAGCCCAGGCCGAGATCCGGGTGCTGGATGCGGTGAAGTGGACCGACGACGTGAAGGCGGACTTCTTCGCGTCGAAGTTCAGGGAACAGCCGAAGGTCGATCGTGACTACTACGAGCGAAACCCGCTGAAGTTCGATGCCACCGAGGTCCGGGGCCGATTCATCGATCTGGAGACCGAGGTCGCCACCCAGCTCGGATCGGCAACGGCGGCCTCGCAACTGCTCCGCCGCACCTGCGAACAGTACCGTCTCACCATCGATCTGCTCGAGGCCCGCGGCACACCGGCCTTCGGGAGCTACGCCACGCTGCTCTACGGAACCCCCGATGAGGTCTTCCACTCGGGCGGGCCGACGGTGCGAGACCTGGCGGACTCGCTCGAGACCTCACTCTCGGCGCTCGAGCCCTCGCTCCTCACCGACCGGTCCGAGCACGATCTCGACGGTCCGTCGGCGGTCGAGCACCTGCAGGCCCGACTCGACGAGTCGATGGGACCGGGGGCCGTCGACGTTCGCCTCGACGACGGTCTGGTGGCCGATGCCGCGGCAGGCTCCACCTACATCAAGCTGCGATCCGACGCGACGTTCAGTCCCCAGGACCTCGCCACCCTCGAGGCGCACGAGGGCTGGGTGCACGTCGGCACCACACGCAACGGGCTGGCCCAGCCGGTCTGCAATTTCCTCGGCAAGGCGGCCCCGCCGGCCACGGTGACCCAGGAAGGCTTGGCCACTCTCACCGAGATGTTCGCCTTGCGCAGTCATCCCGGTCGACTCCGCCGTATCGCCAATCGGGTCAAGGGCGTGGGCATGGTGCTCGAGGGCGCCACGTTCATCGAGCTGTTCGAATACTTCCGCGTGGCCGGGCTCGACGAAGACGAGTCGTGGACCATCGCCGCCCGGATCTTCCGGGGCAGCACACCCACCGGCCCGCCGTTCACCAAGGACCTGGCCTACGGCAAGGGACTCGTGTTGTCGTACGTCTACGTTCGGTTGGCCCTCCGGCAGGGACGGCCCGACCGGATCCCCATGCTGTTCTGCGGCAAGGTCGACCTTCAGGCCATGGGTCTGGTCAACCACCTCTTCGACGAGGGACTGCTCGATCCGCCCGCCTTCCTGCCCGAGCCCTTCCGGGACCTCGAGGCACTGACCGCCCAGATCGCGTTCAGCCGCTTCCTGCGCGAACTCGACTTCGATCAGCTCGAGTCCGAGTACGGCCAGTTGCTCTGAACTGCAGGCTCGTCTGGTTCGAGCTGGCATCATGGCGCCATGGAACCCGCACTGCACCCCGATCTCGAACCGCTCGCTTTCCTGCTCGGAACGTGGCGGGGCCGCGGCGAGGGCCACTACCCGACCATCGATCCGTTCGGCTACGTCGAGGAGGTCACCTTCGGGCACGTCGGAAAGCCCTTCCTCGCCTATTCGCAACGAACCCGCGACGCAACGAGCGATCTCCCGCTCCATGCCGAATCGGGCTACCTGCGACCGGCCGGCTCCGGGCGGGTCGAGTGGGTCATCGCCCAGCCGTCGGGCATCGTCGAGGTCGACGCCGGGTCGATCATCGACCAGGTTCTCGACCTGTCGTCGCTCACCGTGGCGACCACGCCGACGGCCAAGTCGGTCATTGCGGTTCGACGGATCGTCACCGTCCGGGCCGACACCTTGACCTATGACCTCGAGATGGCCGCGGTCGGGCTCGAGCTACAGCATCACCTTCGAGCCGAGCTCCACCGAGTCTGAGGTTCGCGAACCCCGGCGTTGGTGGCCGCGCTCTCAGCGGAAGACGCAGGCGTCGCCACCCCACATCGCCTCGACCACGCCCTCGGGACCGGTCGAGCTGAGGAGCCCGAACAGCGACCCGATCCGGAACTCGGGTCCGAGTGAGTCCTCGGTCACCTCGACCTGGTTCGACAACCGCATCTCGGCCAGCGTCGATCCGATGCCGATGCCCCCGATCGTCGTCAGGTCGGCGGAGGGGGTCGAGGACCGGATCGACCACCCGACGATCACGTCGTCGGCGCTGTTGAGCACGAAACCGTTGGCATAGGTGAGCTGTTGCAGCGGCCCCGACGGGCACTCGCTGCGCACCGTCGAGGTCGGATTGCCGAAGAGGGAGTTCACCGAACCGATCACGAGATCACCGTTGGTCCCCAGGTCGAGCCGCGTGGTGGAGCCCGACGGATCGACCAGGACGAGGCCCTCGAAACCGAGCGCCAGGGTCGGCTCGGGCGGATCCGTGGTGATGCTCGCGGTCGTTGCAGTGGTGCTGGTCGTCGTGGTGCTGGTCGTCGTCGTGCTGCTCGTGGTCGTGGTCGACGACGTGGAGGATGCGGTGGTTGCTCCGACGACTGCGGTCGTCGACACCGGCGTCGTCGTGGTGCCGTCGACGACCAGGACGCCGTCGGCATCGGACGCGCCGCCGCACCCGACGAGGAGCACCGCTCCGATCAGCCAGGCCGATACCACACACCGCCTGGCGCGACGCTGCGACCCATCGACATCTGCGGATCGATCCATCCTCGGTGCCCTTCCTGCCGATCCGGTCGTCGGCGCCGAAGGACGATAGTCGGGGTGAGCCCGCTGGTTGCGCTCACCGCTTCGGTCGAACCGCGATCAGCCGGCGAGTTCACCGGCCCGATAGGTCACCCGCCGACCGACCTCGATCTGCCGGGCATACTGCTGCATCGTCGACGGGCCGGCTCTCCAGCCCAGACGGGTGAACTCGTTGCGAAGAGCCCGCTGGACCTGGGGCTCCGGCCTGCCGGCGTTGGCCCGGTGGAGACGGTCCAACGCCGGCTGGGCGTGACGCCGCTGGGGGGAGAGACGTGTTGGTACGTTCGACATGACCTGCTCCTCGGGCCGACCGGGAACGCCGCCACCATGCCGACGTGACCTCGACGCCGTTGTCATCATGGCCACCTACTGTTTCGGCCTCGTTTCGCAGCCATGAATCGACGATCAACCGGTATGGCCGTGGCCGGGGCTCAGCCCGGCCACGGCCATCAGCGCCGACCGCCGCTGGATATCAGCCGGCAGCCGGGAATTCGTAGGCCTCGGCCACCGGTGAGGTGATCGGGTCCGAGAGCGCCGCCAGCGCGAAGGGCTTTTCGACATCGACGGCGAACATCGTGCTCGTCCTCGGCGGGTTGCGATCCTCGGGCGGACCGTACTGGAACGGATCGCTGAGGTCGCCGAACTCCAACTGGGACAGACCGTTCATGGCGTCGATGATTCCCTGACGGCTCAGGTCACCGTTGGCGACCGCCGCCTCGAGCAACTGATGGGTCGCCCAGGCCTGGACGTAGCCGAACGTGAAGTAGTAGCTGGGGGCCTGGTCCGGCTTGTACTTGGCCACCCGTTCGACCATCTCGGTCATGGTTGCCGAAGCGGGATCGCCCCATTCCCGTCCGAGGGCAACCACCCAGACGTTGGCCTCGAGGTAGTCGGCCAGCGCACCGAGTGCCAGGACGTCGATCCACGCCGGCGACTGGGCGATCCAGCGAGGCGTGAATCCCGACTGGGCGGCCGTGCCGAGCAGGCCACCGAATTCGGTCGGCAATGCCGTCGCCCAGACCATGTCGCAGTCGGTGTTCACGAGCTCGGTGATCTGTGCGGTGAAGTCCTGATCACCCGAGCCGTAGCGGGTGACCGTGGCGATCTCGAAGCCCATGTTCTCGGCCGCGAATTCGAGGCCCTCGAGCCCGGCCTCACCATAGAGATCGTTCTGGATCACGGCGCAGATCGTGTCGTCGACCGAACCACCACCGTCGCCGAGGTAGTACTCCATGCCGTTGATCACGTCGACCTGATACGGCTCGATCACGGGGAACAGGTTCTGTTCCCGGACCCAGAAGGCATCCTGCGACGCCGGGGCGGCGACCATGTTGTCCTCGGCCAGCAACGGCAGCGTGGCGAACACCTGAGCCGTCCCCATGATCTGCGAGAACATCACCACGTCGTTCTTGATCTTGCCGTACTTCTGCACCGTGCCGGCGGTGTCGTACTGGTGGTCCTCGAGCAGGATCTCGACCGGGTATTGACCGGCGACGCCACCGAGTTCGGCGTTGAGGTAGTCGAAGTACACCTGTTGACCGGCGGCGAGTTGGGTGCCGATCACGGCAGCCGGCCCACTGAGTGCCGAGATCACCCCGACCTGGATCGTCGTGCCGTCGAAGCCGGGACCGGCCGTGAGTTCACCCCCGCCGGAGTCCTCGGTCGTGTCCTCGGTCGTGTCATCGGTGGTGTCGGTTCCCTCGTCGGTCGCCGCCGTGGTCGTCACCTCGTCGCCCTCCGATGTCGCCTCGGTGTCATCGCTGCCGCCGCATGATGCGGCGAGCAGCAGGAAGCCCATCACCAGGGCAATCCAGCGATTGCGTGTCGTTGTTCGCATGTCGTTCAGCCTCTCCTTTTGGTGGTCAGTTGATCTGTGGTCTCGTTGGCGAGTGTTTGTTGTCGGTGGTCGATCGATCGGGTCAGTACGAGAACGGCCAGGCCAGGAAATAGACCTTGATCCGCATCCAGAGCGCGGCGAGCCCCCGTGGCTCGATCACGAGGAAGGCGATGATCAGGACACCGAACAGGGCCTGGTTCAGGGCGAAGACGGTGATACCCGACTCCCCCGCCTCGGTGGCGACGCCCGGGATCCGATCGCTCCACTCCTCGATCAGGAACGGCACCGCCGTGATGAAGAGGGCACCGAGCACGGGCCCGTAGATCGTGGCCACACCGCCGATCACGATCATGGCGACGTATTCGATCGACAGGAAGAGCCCGAACTCCTCGGGATTCACGAACCGTTGGAACGATCCGTAGAGCGCCCCGGCCACCGCCGCCAGCGAGCTCGAGACGACGAATGCCATCACCTTGGTCGGAGCGAGGCGGACACCGATCACCTCGGCTGCCGCGTCGCGGTCTCGTACGGCCTGGAAGGCCCGCCCCAGACGAGTGCGCATCAGGTTCTTGACCAGCAGGGCAACGAGTGCCACCACGGCCCAGATGAGGTAGAAGTAGCCGGCCTCGCGAGAGAACGTCTTGCCGAAGACCTCGAGGGCGGCGAAGTCGACCGGGCCGAGCTTCACCGGCAGCGGTCACGGCGGTGCCCGACAGACCACCGGTCACCGAGGTCCAGTTCTCGAAGACGTGCTGACCGATGAAGACCAGACCGAGCGTGATGATCGCCAGGTAGCTGCCCTTGAGCCGGAGGGCGAACGGGCCGATGACCAGACCGACCAATGCCCCGACGAGCGCAGCGGCCAGGAGCCACACGGGCAGCGGAAGGTCCTGCTGCCCGCCGACGTAGGCCGCGGTGTAGGCACCGGCACCCAGGAAGAACCCGTGGCCCAACGAGATCTGACCGGTATAGCCGGTGAGCACGTTGAGGCCGATCGCGCCGATGGCTGCCACCCCGGCGTAGTCGACGATCGAGAGCTGGAAGTCCGACAACTGCATCGGGGCCAGGAGATAGACGACGACCCCCAGCACCAGGCCGAAACGTCTCCACCCCGATCGCCACAGGGCAACCGCGTCGAGCGGGTCCTGCAGCATGGCGCCGTTGGCCGAATCGCGACGTTGCACGAGGGTCGTCACAGCCGCTCCACCTCCTTGGTACCGAACAGTCCGTGGGGACGAATCATGAGGATCAGGATCATGACCACGTAGGGCGTGACCGACTGGAAGTCCTGACCGAGCCACGCGGCGTGCCTCGGCTGGTAGCCGGCCGTCAGGGTCTGGGTGATGCCGATCACGAAACCGCCGAGCACCGCACCGAACGGCGAATCGAGGCCACCGAGGATCATGGCCGGGAACGCAGCCAGGGCGATCAGACCGATCGACGGACGCAACGCCGCCGGACCGGCCGCCAGGGTGATCCCGGCGATGGCGGCGACCGCACCGGCGATCGCCCACGCCGTCGCGACGACCCGTCGCACCGAGATCCCTCGGGCCATGGCCGCCTCTTCGTCGATGGCGACGGCGCGCATGGCGAGCCCGGTTGCGCTATAGCGGAAGAACACGAAGAACGCTGCGACCACGACGAAGGCGAGTCCGATCGCCCACAGGTCGACCACGGCCAACACGATCTCGCCGACCGTCACGGTGTCGATACCCCACGGATCGCCCAGATTCTGTGCGTCCTGCCCCCAGATCATGGTGATCACCTGATCGATCACGAACAACAGTCCGATCGTGACCATGATCACCGAGAACACGGGCTGGGCGGCCATGCGGCGGAGCAGGAACCGTTCGACGAGCACACCGACGGCAGCACACCCGATGATCGCGATCAGCCCCGAGATCCAGAACGGCAGACCCCAGGTCTGGTGGGCATTGAAGACGAAGTAGGCACCGAGGGCGACGATCGAACCCTGGGCGAAGTTGATGACACCGGTGGCCCGGTGGATCACGACGAACCCCAGGGCCACCAGCGCATACCGAGCACCCAGGGCCATCCCGGCGAAGCAGAGTTGCAGGAAGTCGTTCATCGGTACATCTCCCGAACGAGGTCGTCGAACTCCTCGGCGACCGCCCGACGCTTGACCTTCTGGGTCGCCGTGAGCTCGCCGCCTTCATGGTCGAGCTCGCGATCCATCAACCGGAACGCCTTGATCTGCTCGACCCGTGCCAGGTCTCGGTTGACGTGATCGACCCATTCACCGATCAGCGCCGTGACCTCGGGCTTCGACGAGAGATCGGCGTAGGTGGTGTAACCGAGTTCGCGACGCGAAGCCCAGTCGCCGACGGTGTCGAACTCGATACCGATCAGGGCCACCAGATACTTTCGCTGATCGCCGATCACGAGGGCTTCACGGACGAACGGCGAGACCTTCAACTGGTTCTCGATCTCGCTGGGCGAGACGTTCTTGCCCCCGGCCGTGATGATGAGGTCCTTCATCCGATCGGTGATCGTCAGGAACCCGGCGGCATCGATCTCACCGACATCGCCGGTATGCAGCCATCCGTCGGCGTCGATGGTCGACGCCGTTGCCTCGGGATTCTTGAGGTAACCCATGAAGTTCGCGGCCGACCGGGTCAGGATCTCGCCGCTCTCGGCGATCTGCAGCTCGACACCGGGAAGTGCCTTGCCCACCTTGCCCAGTCGCACGTCATTCGCCGGCGTGTAGGTGGCAACGGCGGTGTTCTCCGTCTGACCGTACCCCTCGCGCACCGGAACGCCCATCGCCCAGAAGAACTCCAGCAACTGTGGCGCGATGGGGGCGGCGCCGGACAGGGCGAGGCGGGTCCGCCGAAGCCCCAGTTTGTCGCGCAGCGCCCGGAAGACCAGGAGCCACGTCAGGAACATCAGGACCCGACTGCCCACGCTGGTCCGGCCATCCATACGATCCCGGGCCTGCTGCCTCCCTCGGTGGAGCGACCAGTGGTAGAGCGTGCGCTTGAGGTGCGATGCATCGCTCATGCGGATCTCGACCGTTGCGGCCATTTTCTCCCAGACCCGGGGTACGCCGAGGAAGATCGTGGGTTGGACGTCACGCAGGTCCTTGGCAAATCCTTCGCCACCCCGACCGAAGTTGACCACATAGCCGACATACAGGGCGTTGATGGCCGAACTCAGACGCTCGGCGATGTGGCACAGCGGCAGGTAGGAGAGGACCTCGTCGCGGTCGGTTGCCTCGAAGGCACTGCTGAACGTCTCGGCGGCGGCGACGAGGTTGCGATGACTCAGCATCGCTCCCTTCGGCGGGCCGGTCGTCCCCGACGTGTACACGATGAGGGCCATCGCCTCGGGGTCGAGGGTCTCGACGGTTTCGAACCACTTGCGTTCTGCACCCCGACCGAGATCCTCGAGTTCGGCGAAGGTCATGATCTGGGGATCGTCGAGATATTGGAGCACGGTCTGGGAGTCGATGACGACGATGTGTCGCAGGCTGGGGAGACGATCCCGAACGGCCAGCACCTTGTCGAGCTGTTCTTCGTCCTCGGCGATCAGGACGACCGCCTCGCTGTGGCCGATCAGGTATTCGACCTCGGACGCCGGCGAGGTCGGGTAGATGCCGACCGGCACCGCACCGACGCCCTGACCCCCGATGTCGGAGAAGAGCCATTCCGGCCGGTTCACACTGTGGATCGCGATGCGATCCCCCTTCCGGACCCCCAACTCGAGCAGGGCTGCGCCGACGCGTGCCGACCTCGTCAGATAGTCGTTCCAGGTGAAGGGCTCCCACACCCCGAGCCGATGATGGCGCAGCGCGGTACGCCTCCCCATCTCGCCGGCTCGGGCGATCAGCATCGCCGGCAGCGTTGCCGGCGATGAGCCCGCAACGCCCGACGGGACGAGTGTCTCGATGGCGGTCATTGGACTGCCCCACCGAGGTAGACCTGGTGGACCCGTTCGTTCTGCTGGATGTCGGTTGGGGTCCCCGTGGCGACGACCGATCCGAAGTCGAGCACCATGATGCGGTCGGCCAAGTCCATGACCAGGTCCATCTGGTGTTCGACGAGAATCGTGGCGATGCGCAGCTCACGCCGGATCTGGATGATGTAGTGGGCGGTCTGCTCGGTTTCCTCCTGGTTCATGCCCGCCACGGGTTCGTCGAGCAGCAGCAACCGGGGTTCCATGGCCAGCGCCCGACCGAGTTCGATGCGCTTCTGAACCCCGTAGGGCAGCGCGCCCACCGGCATGCTCCCGAAGTCGGCGAGATCGAGGAAGTCGGCGATCTCGGCGCATCGACGGCGCTGCATCGCCTCCTCGCGGCGGGCCTTCCCGAACCAGAGTGGTCCCGATATCGGGCCGGCTCGCAGGAGGTGATGGCGGCCGAGCATGAGATTGTCGATCACCGAGAGGTTCGTGAAGAGTGCGAGGTTCTGGAACGTCCTCGCGATTCCCATCTCGGCGGTGTCGGCCGGGCGAAGCCCGATCAACTCGATGCCGTCGAGCCGAATGCTGCCGGTCTGGGGCCGATACACCGAGTTCAGGCAGTTGAGGATCGAGGTCTTCCCGGCTCCGTTGGGTCCGATGACGGCGAACAACTCGCCGTCGGCGACGTCACAACTGACGTGCCTCAGCGCATCCACACCACCGAACGACAGCGACACGTCGTGCATCTTCAGCAACACGTCGGGTCTCGGCTCCATCACGAACTCCAGCTCTTCTGGCGGCGGTAGCTCTTCACCTGATCGAGACGGGTACGGCCGCTCTCGCCCATCCCCAGGTAGAACTCCTGGATGTCTTTGTCGTTGCGCAATTCTTCGCCCGAGCCGGCCTTGGCCACCTTGCCGTTCTCGAGGATGTAGGCGTGGTCGGCGATCGACAGGGCCATCTGCGCGTTCTGCTCGATCAGGAGCACCCCGGTGCCCCGCCGATTGATGTCGACGATGACATCGCGGATCTGCTCGATGATCCGCGGCGCCAGTCCCAACGACGGCTCGTCGAGGAGGAGCAGCCGCGGTCTCGCCATGAGCGCCTGACCGATGGCCAGCATCTGCTGCTCACCGCCGGACAGGTAGCCGGCGGCGCCATCCCACCGTTCCTTCAGGATCGGGAAGAGCTGGACCACCTCGTCGTAGGAGGACTGCAGCTCCTCCCGACTCGGTCGCCGGACGATGGCACCGGCGCGTAGGTTCTCCTGGACGGTGAGGTCGGCGAACACCCGACGACCCTCCATGACCTGGGCCATGCCATGGCCGACGATGCTGGCCGCGCTGCGATCATCGATGTCCTCGCCGTCGAGTCGGATCGATCCCTTGGTGATCCGGCCACGATGGGTGGGGAGCAGTCCGCTGATCGCACGCAGCACGGTTGTCTTGCCGGCGCCGTTCGCGCCGAGCAGAGCGACGATGGCACCGCTGGGTACCTCGAGGCTCACGCCTCGGAGTGCCAGGATCACGTCGCTGTACACGACCTCGAGATTCTGGAGCGAGAGGACTCTGTTGCCCGGTTCGTCCACGACTCCCCCTTCATCGGTGGGCCCCGGTTCGGGGTGATTCCACGCAGTTCAGGACCGAATTCGAACCTACGACAGCCCTACGGCGGTGGGTAGGGGCGTTGGTCCTCCGGTCGCCCTACGCTCCCATCGCGCCGCACCGGACGCCGTCCCAGCCCCACCCAGCCGAGCGGTTTTGCCCACCTGCCGACAGGTCGTTCGGCTCCGGCATTCGACGATTCGATACGGTTAGCTGGTGTCGTGCCCTCCACGAACGAACCCTCACCACGTACCGCATCGACCGACGTCGACCCCGTCGCGGCCTCGGCCCGGATACCCGACGAGCGTCGGACTCGGCTGATCGCCACGATCGGCGCCGGGATCCTCCTGGCCGGTGCCATCGGGATCATCGCCACGCTGGCCGGGGGATCCGGCGGAGGGAACGAGACGACCGCCGAAGGCGGCCTGCGGTCCGAGATCGACGGCGCGATCTCCGAAACGACCACGACCACCGCACCCGCCCTCGCCACCACCGAGGCCCCCACCACCACCGAGCCACCCACGACGACCGAGTCACCGACCACCGAGTCGCCGACCACCGAGGCCCCGGCCGTGGATCCTCCACCGGCCGAATCGCCCGAGGTCGCCGGCAACCGGGTGGCCCGGCTCAGGGGAGGGGTGCTGACCCTCGAGGGGGTCGTGCCCAGTGAGGAGATCGGCCGTGAAACCGAAGCCCGGGCTGCCGCGATCCTCGGCGCCGAGAACGTGATCAACAACTACACGATCGATCCGACGATCCCCTACCTCAACAGCGGGCCCCTCGTGGTGGAGGATCGGGTGCTCTTCTCGTCCGGGTCCACGAGGATCAACCCCGAGTTCGTCCCTCTGCTCGATCTCGGTACCGCCCTCCTCAATACGTTCCCCCAAGTCACGATTACGGTGGTTGCCCACACCGACGCCGTGGGTGACGCCGACATGAACCTCGAGTTGTCGCAACGCCGGGGCGAGACCGTCGCCGCCTACTGGACGAGCCGAGGTGTTGACCCGGCCCGGATCCGAGTCGATGCCCGGGGCGAGAGCGATCTCCTGGTGGCCACCGAGGAAGCCGAAGTGGCCAACCGACGGGTCGAATTCGTCATCACCGGCCTCCTCGACTGAACACCGGAGTCGCCGCCCGACGGATCGCCCAGGACTCACGACCGGCTTGCGCCGTGACGACCGGCTTGCGCCGTGACGACGGGCGACGACCTGTGCGACTCTGTCCCGATGGCGCAGACGAACGCAGCGGACGGAACACGAATCGTCTATTCGGATTCGGGTGGTTCGGGATCGGCGGTCGTTCTCGTCCATGGCATCACCGAGCGGGCCGAGAGTTGGCGACCGGTGATCGACCGACTCGCCGGCGATCACCGAGTGATCGCTCTCGACCTCCGGGGCCATGGCGCCTCGGACACCGCGCCGCGGTACGACCTCGAGGCGATGGCCGGCGACGTCATCGCGGTGGCCTCGGCCTGCGGGCTCGATCGGCCGCATCTCGTCGGCCATTCGCTGGGTGGTGCCGTGGTCTCGGCCGTCGGAGCGGGGCACCCGGTGGCATCGGTCGTCAACGTCGACCAGTCGCTGCAACTCGGCAGCTTCAAGGCCGGGCTGGTCCCGGTGGAGGCGCTGCTGCGCGATCCGATGGCGTTCCAGACGGTCATCGATTCGCTGTTCGACCAGATGTCGGGGCCACTGCTGTCCGACGCCGAGAGAGCTCGGATCGGGGCCCTCCGCCGAGCCGAACAGGCCGTGGTGCTCGGTGTGTGGGAGATGATGTTCACGATGACCGACACCGAGATCGCCTCGGTCGTCGATGGGGCGCTCGCCGGCTATGCGGGCCGGACCGTGCCCTACCTGTCGTTGTTCGGCATCGATCCCGGCGAGGGCTACGCCGAGTGGCTCTCGGCGAAGATCGACGGTGCCCGGGTCGAGGTGTGGGACGACCACGGCCACTATCCGCACCTGGTCGACCCGGATCGGTTCGTCGACCGCCTCGAATCGTTCTGGACCTGATCGCCCTTCAGCCGGATTCGACCGAGTCCCGCAACTCGCGTTTGAGGATCTTGCCCGAGGCGTTCCGGGGGAGCGGCTGGTCGACGATCGTGATGTGGGTCGGCACCTTGAACCGGGCCAGCCGTTGACCCAGGAAGTGCTGGATCTCCTCGACCGTCACCGGCTCCTTGACCATGATGTGGGCTGCGACCTCTTCGCCCAGCCGTTCGTGAGGGAGGCCGTAGACCGCCGCCTCGTAGACCGCCGGGTGCTCGTAGATGGCAGCCTCGACTTCGGCTGAATAGATGTTCTCACCGGCCCGCAGCACCATGTCCTTGGCCCGGTCGCTCACGTAGACGAAACCCTCGTCGTCGATCCGGCCGATGTCACCCGAGCGGAGCCAGCCGTCGACGATCGTGTTGGCCGTGGCCTCCGGGCGATTCCAGTAGCCGCGGATCAGCATGGGTCCGCGGAACCAGATCTCGCCTGTCTCCCCCGTTGGCAACGGGTGGCCTTCGGGGTCGGTGACCCGGACGTCCATGATCGGGACGGGCCGACCGGTCGACGTGGGGTGGGCGACGAAGGCGTCGCCCGAGTTCTGCGGACCGTAGGCGTTGGTCTCGGTCATGCCGTATCCGAGGCCCGGTCGGGCGTTGGGAAAGCTGTCCTCGATCCGCTTGACCAGTTCGGGAGGCATCGGCGCCCCGCCACCACCGACCGAACGCAGTGTCGAAGTGTCGCGCTCGGGGAACGAGGGGTGCTCGAGGAGATCCCAGCTCATGGTCGGGACGCCCACGAAGTTCGTGACCCCCTCGGCCTCGATCAGCTCGAGCGCTCGACCCGGATCCCACCGATGCATGATCACGAGCTTCGAACCGCCGACGAAGGACCCCAGCATCACCGGCACCAGCCCGGTGACGTGGAAGAGCGGCACGGCGAGGATGAAGCACGACGGCGGTCCCGGCTCGACCGGTTCGAGCAGGGCACCGACGGCACCCCGGGCGGCAAAGGCGAGCAGCGAGTTGAGTACGGCCCGATGGGTGCTGACGGCACCCTTGGGATGGCCGGTCGTTCCCGACGTGTAGAGGATGCTGATGTCGTCGTCGGGATCGATGTCGACCTCGGGCATCGCCGCTCCTTCGACGAGCGCATCCTCGAGCCGGGGATGGCGACCTTCGGCCGTGCGGACCGTGACGATCCGGGCGTCGAACGGCGGTGCCGACTCGAGCCGTTCGAGCCGTTCGGCGTCGACCAGGACCACGCGGGCTCCGGAATCGACGAGCGCATAGTGGAGTTCCTCGCTCTGCCACCAGGCGTTGAGCGGGACCACGATCGCACCGATCGAGGTGATGGCCACGTAGCTGGTGATCCATTCCGGGTAGTTCCGCATGGCGATCGCCACCCGATCCCCCTTGGTGATGCCGAATTCGGTGACGAGCGCTTGGCCGATCTGCCCGGCCTGAGTCAGCACTCGTGGCATCGACCATCGTTCCTCGACCTCACCGTCGTAGACGATGAAGTCGTCGTCACGAACGGCCGCCGCCGCGAACAAGTGGCGGATGTTCGGCGGCGCCGAGGCGAAGACCTTGGTGGTGATGCCCCGGACGTCGGTCTCGATGATCTCGAAGGGTGTTCCGGGTGCACAGACGGCCGCACAGGCCTCGGGGAAAGTCAGGGTCATCCCGAGAGTGTGGCCTGGTCCGACCGCGGCTCCAAACGGGTCAGGGTCGTGCTCTAGCGGAGTTCCCCGTACGGGTCGTAGGGATCGAGGCCGATCGCCTCGAGACCGATCGACTGCCCCAATCCGAGTTCATCGGCGATGTCGAGCGCCAAGCGCAGTGCGACCTCGTCCTCGATGGCCCAACCGGTGGAGTCGAAGACGGTGAGCTGGTTCCGGCTCGGCTCGAAGTGCGAGGCATTGGCGGCGACGTAGGCCAACGACGGACCGATTCCGTCGTCATCGAGCTGTTGACACTCGCCCTCGACCCGGCACTGGTCCCTCGAGTCGGGCACCACGAGTGCCCGTTCGAGCAGGCCCCTCGGGATCTCGGTCTTGCCTGGGAAGTCGGCGCCGACGGCATTCACGTGGAGCCACGGTCGATGATCCGACTCCGGGATGACCGGGCCCGCCCCGATGTCGACCGACGTGCAGGTGCAGAGCACGTCGGCGGCCGCCACGAGGCCGGGGAGTCCGTCGATCTCGACGGTCTCGACGGTGCTGGACTCGGGGTCGAGGAAGGAGAGCCTCGTTGCGAAGGACGCCGCAACGAGATCGTCGGCGTCGTAGCCGATCACCCGGTCGATCTTGCGGACCCGGCTGATCGCATGCACCTGCGTGACCGACTGGGCGCCCAGCCCGATGACGCCGAGCGTGATCGGTTCGTCGATCGCCAGGAAGTCGGTGGCGATCGCCGACGCCGCTCCGGTGCGCAGCGCGGTCAGGAGGGTCGCATCGGACACCGCAACGAGGTGACCGGTCTCGGTGTCCCACATCGAGCTCGTCGCGAGCACGCTGGGAATCGACCGCTGGACCGGGTTGGTCGGGTGGTAGCCGACCATCTTGATCACGACCGGACCGCCCCGCTGGTGGACGGGCATCCACTCGACCAGCCCCAGAGCGGGTTTTTCGTAGTTGAACCCCTCTCGGACCGGGATGTCGACTGCGGCCGGGTCGTAGTCGACGAATGCGCCCCGCAGGCGCTCGATCATACGATCCATGAGCGCGTCGAAACCCAGTCGGCTCGCCATGTCGGTGATGTCACGCGCTCTGAGGACCCTCGTCTGCATGCACTCCACTTCCGCCGTGGTCGATCGGAATCGTACGTCACCGACGTCGATCCGTCACTGGGGAAAACACCCCCGGTGGCCGTCGTTCACTCACCGAGGCCCGATCGGCTCCGGATCACCCGTCGGGCCTGCCCTTCTCGAGGTTTCAGTCGGCGGGCGTTTCGTCCGATGAGAGAGACGTGATTCGCCGATCGGCCAAACCTCGAGCGGGCGCGGTGACGTGTGATCGGCATGAGCGTCATCGAGTGTTCGAGCCTCGTCGACACCTGGACAACCTGGGATGACCGGCGAGAGTCGATGACCTCGAGCGACGCGGAATTCGACCGGTTCTTCATCGACCACTACG
Source organism: uncultured Acidimicrobiales bacterium (assembly GCA_963700755.1). Taxonomy (GTDB): domain Bacteria; phylum Actinomycetota; class Acidimicrobiia; order Acidimicrobiales; family SZUA-35; genus JBBQUN01. The sequence goes on along the minus strand of CAVOYW010000005.1, from coordinate 541,459 downwards.
ACCGCTTGGTCCGTGGTCTGACGGCCATGACGGGGGATCGGGAGATCGCCGATGACTGCGTGCAGGAAGCCTTCATCCGGGCTTACGCCCGGTGGCGACGGGTCCGGCGCTATGACAACCCGGCAACCTGGGTCCGCAGAGTCGCCATCAATCTCAGTCGAGACCGGCATCGTTCCGACGATCGCCGCCGCCGACGCGAAGACCGTGTTCCACGCGATCTCGCCGGCACCATGCCCCTCGACCTGGTGATCGATCACCTGGGGCTGGCCGAGCTGCTCGGACACCTCAGCCCCCAGCAGCGGGCGGTTGCCGCGCTGTTCTACGTCGAAGACCTGCCGATCGCCGAGATCGCCGACAGCCTGGGCGTGACGAGCGGAGCCGTGAAGTTCCACCTGAACAAGGCCCGGAGCAACCTCTCGGCCGTGCTCGAGAGGCAGGAGGCCCGACATGGCTGAGTCGTTCGACGATCGACTCCGGGATCGAATCAACACCGCCGTCCCCAACGCCGCTGATGCCCATTCGACCCTGCTCGGCCTCGCTCCCTCGCTCCGCAGCGCCCGACGCACCCGGCGCCTCAGGACCGGGCTGGCGGGAGCGGCGGCCGTCGTCATGACCACCGGCGCCGCTGCAGCCTTCGTCGACGACGCTCCGGACGGCGGGACGACGATCGTGGCGGTGTCGCCCTCACCCATCACCCAAGCACCGACGACCGACCCGCCGAGCACCACCTCGGCGACCGACCCGATGCGCGACACCACGTCATCGCCGCCCCGGGTCGACGACGACCTCGACGGAACGACCGCACTGGCGAACACCGAGATCGCAACGGCCACGACCGTCGAACACGGCTCGTCGGTTCCGGTTGCCTCGACCACTGCCCCCGGAACCATCACGACCACCTCGACCCCTCCACCCGACCCGACCACGATTCCCTCCTCGACGACCACCGCTCCGTCGGGACGATCGACGATCGGCAGTCCCTGTGGTTCGGTCGTGGTGTTCACCGATGGCGACCGCATCACGCTGGTCGAGTCTCGGCCGAACGTCGGCTACGAGACCGACGAGAAGGACGACGGCCCCGAGTCGATCGAGGTGTCGTTCGAAGGTCCGTCCGGGCACTGCGAGATACGGGCCGAGGTGCGTGATGGGCAGATCTGGACCGACGTCGACGCCGAATGACACTGATGACACTGATGACACTGATGACACTGATGACACGACTTTTCTCGAACTCCCCAAACCTCGGCGCACCCCTGCGGCGTGTAGGCAACGAAAGGAGGCCACCGTGGCCGTCTCACCCCCGATCTCGGTGAAATCCGGATTCCTGCTCTTCGGCGTGATCGCCGCTGCGGCCGGGCTCAATCTCAGCGTCATGAGTCTCGGGGCCAAGGCGGCCGAGTCCGACGATTCGATGGCGACCCTTCCGTTCATGGCCGACGGACCCGACGTTCGGCAGGTCGTCGTCGACGTTCCCGTTCCCGGCGCCACCACCGGGATGCAGCCCGGCGAATCGGCGCTGCCGCCCGCGTCGGACGACCAGACATCGTCCCTGCCTCCGGCCGTCGCTCCTCCCACATCGGCCGCAACGATGGCTGCAGTGGCTCCGCCCACGACAGCGCCGACACCGGCTGCACCATCGAATCAGGCTGGTTCGGCCGTGACCACCGCGGCCCCCGCACCGGTCGTCACGTCGGCGCCGGCGTCGCCCCCGCCGACGACCGCAGCGTCCGCCTCGACGGCGGCACCGACCACGCCGGTCACGACGACGTCCGGACCCAACACCGAGTACCTCTCCTACACCTTCGAAGGGGTCGCCGAGATCGTGGTGGCCTACCACGACGGGCAGCGCCTCGAGTTCTGGTCGGCGACCCCGGTGCCTGGTTGGGCCTACGTGGTCGAGAAGGACCGGGCCGATGTCGTCGAGCTCAAGTTCCGGAGGATCTCCGGCGGAGAAGGCGAAGCCAAGTTCGAACTGATCCGTCGAAACGGACGACTCGACGTGAAGACGGAGCGCTGAAATGACCGAAACGTCCACCCAGGATCGATTGGCCGCACTCGCGGCCCGGCGAGCCCAATCGGCTCCGACGGCCGAACCGGAACCCGTCGCGGCAACGGTCCGGTCGGCCAGGCTCACGAAGCCATCGATGACCAGAGTGGCAACGACCGGGACCTCGCTGGTGTCGTTCGTCGCCATGGTCGTCGCCATGGGACCGCTGACGGCCGAGGCCTCCCAGAACGACGAGCCGCCGGAGCCCGTCACCGGCGAACTGAGCTCGAGCGTGGTCCCGACACCGACCGAGGTCGTGATCGAGGTGGTTCCGAACTACGTCCATCCCGACGGAACGCCGCTGACACCCGAGGAGCTGGCATTCGTCACCGATCCGACGAGCATCGATCGAACCCTCGCCGAGCCGACGGTGGTCGGCGCCGTCGACGCTGCGGGGACACCTCCACCGTCGGCCGCCGCCACACCGGGATCGACCGCGGCAACACCGGGGACCACCCCGTCGGCCGGGCGCACCGCCGCCCCACCGGCCCCGGCCCCGACCCCAGCCGGCACGGCGACAACGGCCGCTCCGGCCGCCGTCGCACCGGCCCCGGCTGCAGCCCCAGCGCCGGCACCCGCCGCGCCGTTGCCCACCGCAGCACCGGTGACAGCGCCGACGACCACGGCTCCACCACCCACGGCCGCGCCGACCACGGCACCGGCAACGACTCCGCCGCCCCGCAGTCAGGCAAGCGGCTGACGTGCAAAGCCTCGAGTTCCGCGCCATGGGCAGTCCGTGCCGCCTGGTCGTCGACGGTGGCCCCGATGAACTGGTCACCCGCGCCCACGAACTGATCACGATCCTGGAACGGCGATGGAGCCGTTTCCTGCCCGACAGCGAGATCTCCAGACTCAATCGCGACGCCGGCGACCTGAGCATCGTCTCACCCGAGACGTTCGAACTGGTCTGCCCGAGCGGTCGAGGCCCGCACGCTCACCGCCGGGCGGTACAACCCGCTGATGCTCGATCAGCTTCGGCAACTGGGCTACGACGTGTCGTGGCAGGACCGGGCGTCGGTCGACGACACGTCTGCGATGGGGAGCCGACGGGGCGCGGCGAGCATCCAGCCCGGATCGACCGAACCGATCGACCTGCTCGCCCCGGTGAGCGCCGTGCGCATCCCCGCCGGCACCGCCTTCGACCCGGGCGGGATCGGCAAGGGCCTCGCCGCCGATCTCGTGACCGAATTCCTGGTTGCGAACGGAGCCACCTGCACGTCGGTGGAACTCGGTGGGGACCTGCGGTTCAGCGGTCGGCCCTGGTTCGGACCCGACTGGCGGATCCAGGTCGCCAACCCGTTCGACGATCGCGCCGAGATCGCGGCGTTCTCGACAACGGCCGGAGCAGTTGCCACCAGCAGCACACTCCGACGACGTTGGATGGCCGACGACGAGACCCGTCACCACCTGCTCGATTCGAGGACCGGCAGATCGGCGACCACCGATCTGGTGTCGGTCACGACGTGCGCGGCCTCGGCCTGGTGGGCCGAGGTCGCCGCCAAGGTTGCGCTGATGGCCGGATCCGAGAGCGCGGTCGAGGTGCTGCGATCACTGGGGACTCCAGGAATCGCCGTCACTGCCGATGGATTCGTGTACTCGACCGATGTCGCCCCGGCTCCGGTCCTGACCGGCCACGCAACCGAGGGGGCTCGCACGTGAACGAACAGATCTGGTGGTTCGTCGCCCGCTCCGGCGGCATCGTCGCCTGGGCGTTGGTGACCCTGTCGGTGTGCTGGGGGCTCTTCCTCTCGACCAAGGCTGCCGCCAAGGCGACCCAGCCTGCCCGGCTCCTGGACCTGCACCGTTTCCTCGGAGGTTTGTCGGTGACGTTCACGGCGGTCCACATCATCGGCCTCGTCGGTGACAGCTACGTCGAGTTCGGCTGGCTCGATGTTCTCGTGCCCTGGGCATCGGAGTGGAAACCGACAGCGGTGGCCTGGGGGGTCATCGCCTTCTGGCTCCTGCTCGCCGTCGAGATCACATCGCTCCTCATGAAGCGCCTGCCCCGGACCCTTTGGCGTCAGGTCCATCGAGCGAGCTTCGGGCTGTACGCCTTTGCCACGCTTCACGGCATCCAGGCCGGGTCCGACACCGGGAACGTCTGGTACCGGATGGGCATGCTCGCGTCGATCAACATCGTCGCCTTCCTCACCGTGATTCTGGTGCTGAGCCAACGCAAGACGACACGAACGACCCAGACGACACGCGCGACCGCCTGAATCAGGAGGAGCGTGACGATCGGCTCGTGAGTGTCGCAGGCGAGGTGACGGACGTCGCTGCTGCGGCGAATCGGTCGACGACGGCACGGTGTGGGCCCCTGCAGTGCGTCGACTCTCGCACTCAGGTCGACCTCGCCCCCTCGGCGCACGGCAACGGGGCGAGGTCCCTGACGTTGCTCAGCCGAAGACCTTCATCACCGTGCCCATCGCAACATCGATGGGCAGGATCGGCGTGGTGTCGAAGTCCATCCACTGCGAGAAGCGGAGAATACGTTCGTAGCCCTCCTCCATCGAGTCGGCCTCGCTGATGATGAGGCCGCCGCGACCGTTGGTGGCGACATAGTGGGCGACTTCGCCCTCCTGTGCACCCAGTTCCGCGAACACGGCGAGCATTTCCTTCACCGATTCGGGTGATTGGTCACCCTTGAACGTGTATTTGGTTGCAAACAGCATTGTGGTCCCCTTCGTTGTCCGTCGTTTGTTGGTGTCGCCCGAAAATCGACGCTACACCGCCAGGCCCCTCGTGTGCCGGGGAGCGGCGGCGGCGAAGGCGCCGGCCACGTTCTTGCCGCGTGCCCTTCGGACGTGAGCGTGACCCGACGGGGCAACGCCGGCGGCGACCCGAGCCGGGGTCGGGAAGCCCGTCGCCACCCGAGCAGGTGCGCGGTGTGGGACGCTCGGACAACGGGTTTGGCACCGTTGGAGGATGGTGGTGGGGTCGGCCGCTCGCCGCCTGCCGCTCATTGCCCTAGGTTGAACGGGAGAAATGGCGACGGCCGCAACCGTGGTCGTCTCGAAGAGAGGGAACTCATCATGCACACCGCACCGTTTTCGCTTCGTCGCGACATCTTCCGCTGCCTCGCCGCCGGAGCTGGGCTCACTCTGGTCGTTGCCCTGCCGGCAGCGGCCCAGGACGCCGAGGAGTTCACGGGAACCTTCGGCCAACTCAACGACTCTGGACTCACCGGCGAGGTGAACGTGTCACTCACCGGCACCAGCGCCGAGGTCACCCTCAACGTGGCCGGCGTGGTCGACCTGGTGCACGCACAGCACTTCCACGGCGAGTACGGGGCCGAGAACTCGTGCCCGACCGACGACCTCGACGTCGACGGTGACGGACTGGTGAGCACGGTCGAGGGTGTGCCTTCCTATGGCAACGTGAAGGCCTCATTGGTGACAGAAGGTCCGACGGACGAGTCGTATGCCCTCGCGATCGCGGCCTTTCCCGTCGCCAGCGGCGGCAGCTACGAGTACAACCGCACGATCGAGGTACCCCAGGAACTCGCCGACAACATGGCGAACATGATCGTCGTCGTGCACGGGATCGATCTGGACGGCAGCGGTGAATACGACGGTGACGCTCCGAGCTCCCTCGACCCGTCGCTCCCCCTCGAAGCCACCATTCCCGCCGGCTGCGCCACGCTGGTCGCTGCCGGGATGACGCCGGCGGGAGCAGTGGCTGCAGGAGCCGGTGGTACGGCGGCGGACAGCTCTGCGGCAGCGGGTTCCTCCTCGGCACTGTGGGTGGTTGCCGCGGGTGCCGGCGTTCTCGCCGTCGCCACGGGTGTGCGTCGACGCAAGGCGTGACCCCTTCGGCGCACCGTCGAGCGGCCGTCTCGGTTCTCGTGGCGGCCGCTCTGTGTCCGGTCGGTTGTTCGAAGACGGATCGTCCCGCAACAGCCGAGGCGCCGCCGACGACCGTGCCGTCGCCCCGGACGTCGTCCGGCAAGGGCGACGAGCCCGGTCTGACGGCCGGAGTCGGAGGCGCGGTGTTCCCGCTCACCGAGGCGCCGGACATGCCGGTGTCGAAATCGATTGCGGCACCCCCGCGCCAGGTCGTGATTCCCTCGATCGGTGTCGATGCCCCGATCATCGATCTGGGCCTCACCGCCGATGGGGCTCTCGAGACGCCGGCCGACTTCGATGTGGCCGGATGGTGGGCCGGTGGGAGCGTGGCCGACGAAGTGGGGCCGACCGTCATCGTCGGCCACGTCGACGACCACAGCGGGCCCGCAGTCTTCTTCCGGTTGCGCGAACTCGAGCCGGGCGACGCGATCATCGTGATCGATGACCTCGGTCGCGAGCAGACGTTCACGGTGGTCGACAAGGGCCTCTACGACAAGACGTCGTTCCCGACCGAGCGGGTGTACGGGGCGAGTGTCATGCCAACGCTTCGGCTGGTGACCTGCGGCGGCGAGTTCGACCGTTCCGAGCGAAGCTACGAGTCCAACTGGGTGATCTATGCCGTCGCCGCATGAGCGGTGACCTGCCGGTTGGGGCCGTGCTCGGTCCGATCGACGTGCGGTGCGCTGCGAGCAGGCTGTCGGGCTCGGCGCCGAGCCGGCTCAGCCTGATGGCTGCTTGAGGATCTCGAAGATCGCGGCGAGGTTGACCCCATGTCCGTCCCGTGCAGCATCTTGGAACGTCTCGAGCGCCGTCTCGAACAACCTCGTGTCGACTCGGCTCCCTCGTCCGAACTCGGCGATCGCCCGGAGGTTCTCGGCACCGCTTGCGAGGCGCAAGCTCGTGCTCTCATAGCTCCCGGCGGCGATCATCTCGACGTACTCATCGAACATGGCGGGCATCTGCGAAGAAAAGGTTCCGACGACATCGGCAAGCAGATCAAGTGGGGCGCCAGACGCATCGCACATGGCAGCTGCGCTGACGAAGGCGTGTGCGGCGACGTAGACGAAGGCGAGCCCGCTCGTGTTGATCACCGCAGAAGCCGTGGGATCGGCGCCGAGGAACCGGATGTCTCCGCCGATTGCATCGAAGACCGAAGCGCACCGCCGGAAGGCAGCCGGGTCACCCGACACCAACACCTGGCACTCGGCCGATCCGACGGCGTCCGGGAACCTCATGATCGAACCGTCCAGGTACGCCGCGCCTTGCTCAGCGAACCAAACGGCGGCTTCGGCCACTTCGGTGGGAACGCCGTTCCCCAACTGGATCACCGTCTTGCCCCTCAGCAGCGGCGCAACGCCCGGAGCCCGAAACAGGGAGGCGGCGGCGTCGTACCCGCGAACACAAACTGCGATCACCTCGGACCTCGAAACGGCATCACCGACCGAGGTGGCGATCGCGGCCCCGCGCTCGGCCATTGCCCGGGATTTCTCTTCGGACCGGTTCCACACCGTGAGGTCGTGGCCGGCGGAAACGATTGCCGTGGCGAGTGCCGACCCCATACTCCCCAGACCGATCATGCTCACAACCGGACGATCGTCGGCCATTGCTCCGCTCCCATCGGTGCGCCCACAGAACCCAACAGGTCGTCGAGCCCATCCGGCGCACCAGTGGAGTATCGCAGACCGCGCCGCGGGAGGCCGGAAGCCCACCGCCCACGCGCCGTCCGTCTCGACGAGGGCGAGCGCACGCCGATGCAGCTCCCGACGCACCGCGGCACGATCGGCTCGCTCCTGATCGAGAGCTTCGTCGGGACCACGTCGCATTCGATGCTCATCCTCTCGGCGCACTCGCGGGTGGCGCACCGCCGCCGGCCCGCATGATCCACACCGTCGCCAGCACGACCACCACCGTCGCGACTGCGGCCACACTCCCTTCGCTTGCCTCGGTCGCCGTGGCGAAGTTGTAGGCGGTGTGCCAGAGCGCCACCACGAGCACCGACCCTCGGGCGGCGCCAACCAACCACGCCAGGAAGACCGAGCCGAAGAACAGGCCGATGGCCCACCCGACCGTGCCGGCCGCGCCGAAGTCGCGGAAGTTGGCGACGATCCAGAACAGCGGGACACCTCGACGACCCGGCCGCCCGACGACCAACGACGTCGGCCCGCAGCGGAGAATCCGGCCCGAGCCGGAGTCGTTCCATTGGCCTTCCATCGCGCTTCATCGAGCAAGGGTCGGGACGATCAGATGAAGACCGTGAGGGGCCGAGTCAGGGTCAGGCCGGCGACGATGAACAGTACGGCAAGGGCACCGACCAGGTGGGTGGATGTGGGATGCACCACGGGCGCGACGGCTCGGATGCACCCGTGCAAATGGCCTTCGGGACGACATTTCGCCACCAACTCATCGGTTCATCGTGGCCGGTCGTCCGACCGGGTGCGAGCGCGCAGCGGATCTCGTCCGTCCACCCCGGCGCGGGTCTCTCGGGCGACCATCCGGGCGAGCCGGAGCGGCTCCGGGGTCCTGGCCCCGGCGGTGACACGACGAACGACGTCGACCGCGACCAGGTCATCGGTGCGCCAGGCGGCGTGAACGGCGACGGGCCTCACGTGGCGATGCACCCGCAGCCATCGACCGACGACCACGCCGTCGATACTCAGCTCGGTCTCGGCACCCGCGACGTCCGGAGGCTCGGGCCCGGTGGCCAGGAGCGGTCGGTGGGTGACGCCAACGGTCGGCACGTCGAGGACAGCCCCGACGTGGAGCGCGAGACCGGCACGACGGTGATGGTCGCGTCCGGTCGCATCGACCAGGACCACATCCGGCGTGACGCCGATGGCCAGCAGCTCCCGCAGCGCCGCCTCGATCAGTGCACCCTCTCGAGCCGCCAGGTATCCCGGCCGATAGGGCGCCCCGGCTCTGCCCTCCACGACCACGCCCCCGACCGCCGTCGTGTCCCTGGTCGCCGCTGCTCCGACGAACGCCGCGTCGCCGGCGGCTCCGGGCCCTTGCTGCCCTCGGGCGAACGCCACGAACACACCAGCGGCCAGGATCGAATCGGGACCGGGCCGCCAGGGCTCGGGGTCGAGCGAGGCGAGCCGGGCCTGCTCCGATTCGAGGTCCTCCAAGTCGTGGATGTCGCAGAACCGGCGCGGGAGATCGAAGGGAGCACTCATGATCGGATGATGAGATCCGCCACCAGCCCTGTCCACCCCGGGTGAGTCGCGCCCAGGCCCGACCCGTGTCCCCGTCGAGGTACTCGGCAAAGATGACGAGGTCCTCGAACCCGGCCCGTTCGCCGAACCGGTGATAGCGGTGCGCGAAGTCGGGCAGTGGGTCGAAAGCGGTCTCGGACAGGTGCTCGAGCGATCGGAAGTGCCTGATTGATGATCGGGACGGCGTTGCGGTTGATTCGTAGCGTTGGGGCTCCGGCCGGCGGGCTCTCGAAGTGCCTGCCGCCTGTTGGGTTGGCTTTGTAACGAACTGCTTGCCGGTCGGATCTCTCGACCGTGGTGTGGCTCGAGAGAGGCGCGAGCACATCGACCCAAATCAGGAGTGCCCACCTCGGTTCACCATCAACTACGGAGGCACCCAAATGACGATGATCGGAATCGATCCACACAAAGCAACCCACACCGCTGTCGCTGTCGACGACAACGAGCAGGTACTCGACGAGTTCAAGCTCCGAGCCTCAACAGTCCAGGCTGCACGGCTGCGCGAGTGGGCTGCTGGGTTCGAGAAACGGGAGTGAGCGGTCGAGTCCGCGAACGGGCTCGGCTACCTGCTCGCTCAGCAGTTGGTGGCCGCGGGTGAGACGGTGTTCGACGTGCTGCCGGTGCTCGCGTCGCGGGTTCGGCTCATGGGGTCGGGGCGTTCGCAGGAGAACGATCCCAACGATGCCCGCTCGGTCGCGATCGCCGCGCTGCGATCTGATCGGCTCGCCCAGGTTCGCCCCGATGACCATGCTCGGGTGCTGCGGTTGTTGGCGAAACGGCACCGGGACATGGCCCGTCTGCGCAACAAACACTGCACGAGACTGCACGCGTTGTTGCTCGAGCTCGAAGCGGGTGGAGTCGGTTCGGAGATCACTGTTGTCAAGGCCAACCAGCTCCTTGCCCAAGTCGAGATCTGTGACGCGGTGACGCGTTGCCGGGTCTTGATCGCCTCCGAACTCATCGATGACATCGCCCGGCTCGACGCGGCGTTGAAGGCATCGAAGAAACGCGTCGCCAAAGCCGTCACGGCGTCGGGAACGACGCTGACTGACATCGTCGGGATCGGGCCGATCTGCGCGGCGATCATCATCGGGTTCACCGGTGATGTCAGCCGCTGCGAGTCCAAGCATCACTTCGCGACCTGCAACGCGACCGCCCCAATCGAGGCATCCTCGGGCGGCAAGGTCCGGCACCGATTGAACCCGCGAGGCAACCGCAATCTCAACCACGCGATCCACATCGCCGCGATCTCACAGCTCCGCCACGACACCGAAGGCCGCGGCTACTACGACCGCAAACTCGCGGAGGGCAATCATCCAAGGACGCCGTCCGAGCACTGAAACGACGGATCTCCGACCGCGTCTACCGCCACCTCGTCGCCGACGCTCGAAGGTCAGCCGGCTGAAAACGGTGGGCCCGGGAGGACACTCAGGAACGACTGCGTAGTCCAGCGTGACCGGCTCAACATCCTGAACACCGGCTCTTCGGACAAGTCACTTCCCGGACCCGACAACGACCCTACGACCGCTCCCACGCCACCGGCAAGGGGCCGACCGGCCGCGCCCCGAAGCCGCCCGAGATCACCTCTTGACACAAAGAGGCTTCGATCCAGGACGGATTCTCGATCCACCTTGCTTGGACGTTCCCGAGCCGTGACCATATGGGATAGCATATGGTCATGGCTCGACGTGAAGTACTCGTTCAACTCGACGACGATCTCGTCGAGCAACTCGATGCGCTGGCTGCCGAGCTCGGCACCAACCGCTCCGAACTCCTCCGGCGTGGCGCCCAGGCGATCCTCGACGCCGAAGCGCTCGCGGCCGCCGACAACGAACTCCGACAGGCCTATCGCCGCCAGCCTGCCGACCCCGCGCTCGTCCGATCGGCGCGCAGACTGGCGGCCGAAGCCGCCCCGGCGTGGTAGCACGCAACGACATCTACTGGGCCGACCTCGGACCGCCCGCCGGGCACCGGCCAGTGTGCGTGCTGACCCGCGACGCCGCGATCGAAGTCCTCACCGCAGTCACCTGCGCTCCGATCACACGCACCGTTCGCGGCATCCGGTCAGAAGTCGAGCTCGGCCCCGACCACGGGCTCCCCGAGGCGTGTGTCATCAGCTGCGACAACGTGATCACGATCCCACTCGACGACCTCGACGACGAACCAGTCGGCCACCTCGACGAAGTCACCAGAGCACTCCTCGACCAAGCCCTGCGCTACGCGCTCGACATCGTCTACTGAACCAGCGGACGATTCCCGGGCGTCGAGCCGAGCGCGGACGTGCCGATCTGTCGGTCGCCGGTCATGGCCCGAGCTGAACGTTCTGATCGGGTTGCAGACTCCGGCGTGAACGAACTTCGCCCTGACGCCGGACGCCTGTCCTGGCAGTTGACGCAGATCTCGGGCCAGGTTCGTACGTGCCCTACGAGGATCTTGGGCCGATGGGAAGCCAGCTGCCTTGACCTCGATCCACTCGTCGAGCAGCTCACTCACGGTATGCGAACCCGGCTGACGCTGCGGTGCCAACGTCAGCGTGGCCGCTTCTCGTTCGACGTCGCGCCTGGAACCCCGGACCGTCTTGGAGACCTGTTCGGATTTTCCCGACGAGTCACGCCCGGCGAAGACCCCGACCTCCCACACCTGGTTGCCCACTTCCGGATGGCCGCCACGGCGACCGTAGTCAGAGTCGGCTCGGAAAAGTAGGGATGAAAGTAGGGATGACCGCTGTCTGCGTTCGACTATCACGTACTGCGAGATGACTTCGAGGACGACCGGTGCAGACGTTCACCCTCGTCGGGCTACACGATCCGCAGGCCCGAGATCGCTCGACTGATGACCAGCTGCTGGATCTGCTCGGTGCCTTCGAAGATGTCGAAGATCTTGGCGTCACGGTGCCAACGCTCGACCGGATACTCACGGGTGTACCCGTAGCCGCCCAGGATCTGGATGGCCCGCTCGGTGGTGTGCACCGCAACTCGGCCGGCTTTCAGCTTGGCCATCGAGCCCTCGGCGTTCTTGAACTGCTTCTGCTTGCCGAGCCAGGCCGCCCGACGCACCAGCAGTCGGGCTGCGTCGATCTCGGTGGCCATGTCGGCCAGCATGAAGGCGATCGACTGATTCATGATGATCGGTCGGCCGAACGCCTGGCGTTCCTTGGCGTACTGCAGCGAGTACTCGTAGGCCGCACGGGCGATACCGAGTGCCTGCGCACCCACGGCCGGCCGGGTGGCCTCGAAGGTCTGCATCGCGGCCTGCGAGTTGCCGGACTGACCTTCGCGGACCCGGGCGAGACGTTCGTCGAGCTTGTCCTTGCCACCCAGGAGGCAGCGACCGGGAATCCGGCAGTCGTCGAGCACCACCTCGGCGGTGTGCGACGCCCGGATCCCGTGCTTCTTGTACTTCTGCCCCATCGAAAGACCCGGCGTGTTCGGCGGGATGATGAAGCTGGCGTGACCCTTCGAGCCCAGAGCGGGATCGACCACGGCCACCACCACGTGGATGTTGGCGATACCACCGTTGGTGATCCAGGCCTTGGTGCCATTGAGGACCCATTCGTCGGTGGCCTCTTCGTACTTGGCCCGCAGGCGATAGGCGTTCACGTCGGAACCCGCATCGGGCTCGGAGGCGCAGAAAGCGCCGACCTTCACGTCGTCGGCCGTGCCGTAGCACTGCGGCACCCACTCCATCACCTGTTCGCTGGTGCCGCTGGCCGCGATCCCGGCTGCGGCAAGACCCGATCCCATGATCGCCATGCCCAGTCCGGCGTCGCCCCAGAACAGTTCCTCGAGTGCGACCATCATCGACTGACCGGTGGGGTCGTTCATCATCATCTCGGCCATGAACTCCCAGCCGTAGAGCCCGATCGAAGCCGCCTCTTCGACGAACGACCACGGGAACTCCTCCCGCTCGTCCCATTCCTCGGCCTGAGGCCGCATGACGTCTTCGGCGAAGCCGTGGACCCACTTCTGGAGCTGAACCTGGTCTTCGTTGAGTGCGAGCGAGAACTCGGCCACGACTGGCCTCCTGTGGGCGAACGGACGGATAAGTTACCAGCGAGTAACAAGGATAGAGGTCACTGCCGAGGAATGACAAGTCGCGGCTACCCACCGGTCATGCACCATCGGCGAAACGATGCTCGCAGTGAGCGCCGAGGGCCCAGGCAGTTCGGGGCCGAGGCCCCTGCTGTTCAGGGTTGACGCAACAGCGACGCGATGGCCGCCATGACGAGGGCCGCGTTGGCGGGGTGATCGTCGCCATGGAGTTCAAGGGGCGGGCCGATCCGAAGCCGAACCTCGGGCCGCGGAATCCGAGGACGGGGCGGCCTGCCTCTCGGCCACAGGACCTCGGTTCCCGAGAAGGCCACCGGGATGATGACCGCACCGGTCTCCCGGGCAATCCGACTGACCCCGGGCCTCGGCGCACCGACACCATCGACCCACTGGTCGGGCGGGATCAGTCGCCCTTCGGGCATCATGGCCACGAGCTCACCACGAAGGAGCGCAGCGATGGCCGTGGCCTCGGCCTCCTCCCGATGGTGTTTCGACGTCGGAATGCAGCCGATCCGGTGCAGGAACGCCGCACCCGGCCCCTTCTCCATCAGATCGCCGCGCAGCATGATCCGGCACGACAGCCCGAACTTGTCGAAGATGGCAAGGGTGGCGACCATGTCGAACAGGCTTCGATGATTGCCGGCGAACAGCATCGGCCGGTTCGAGACCAGGCCCAGGGTGTCGGGGAGGTCGAGCCGTGCCACCGTCCGAGCCAGAGCCCCCAGGATCTTGGCGCCCTGGAGGAACTCGTCATGCTGCGGCGTCGGCTGCGGGTATGACGAGGGCGGCGACCCAGCGGGCATCGAGTCGACCGATATCGATCCAACGGGCGGGCTCGGATCGGGCGGTGTCACGGCATCACCCTACTGCGGTGCGAGGGAATGCCCCCGGCGATACCTCCCGCCGTCGTGCACGTTGCCGGACCTCGAAGGTCAGCGTCGGAAGAGGTCCCGGGCGGCAATGACGACGAATCGACAATTCGTCACGAGGTAGCGACGCCAGAGCCGTCGCGGTTCCTGCATGAGTCGGAAGAGCCACTCCAGACCGAGGGTCTGCATCCACACGGGTGCCCGACGCCGTGCTCCGGACAGGACATCGAAACTCCCACCGACACCGATCGCAACGACGCCGGGGAACGAACCGGCGTGGTCGAGGACGAACCGCTCCTGACGTGGGACCCCCATGCCGACCAGCAGGAGGTCTGCTCCGGATTCGCCAACGGCGGCCGCTCGGCGGTCGGCTTCGGCCTCGTCGAAGTAACCGTTGGCGTGGCCGGCGATCACGAGTCGTGGGAACTTCTGAGTGCACCACGAGACGAACATGTCCATGACCTGATCGGTACTGCCCAGGAAGTAGACGGATCGCTGTTCGAGTTCGCAACGACCGAGCAGCGACTCGACGAGATCGACACCCGCGACCCGTTCGGGAAGCGGACGCCCCTTGAGTCTCGAGAACCACACCAGCGGGGCGCCATCGGCCACCACGATCGCAGCGTCGTCGACGAATCGTTTCAGGGCGACCATGTGGTGTAGCGACATCAGGATGGCCACGTTGAGTGTGCACACCCACCCTCCCTGACGGCGATCGAGGCGAACCATGATCCGGTCGGCTGCCTGGTCGAAATCGACACAATCGACGTCGACCCCCAACAGCGCCACCGTCAGGCGCGTTTCGTCGTTGGGGCATTGGCAGGGGCGGGCCCTGAGGGGTTCTTCGCCCGGAGCAGCGTTCACATCATGTCTCGTCGGCACTTGGCGGCGTGTCGTGAAGGTCCATTCGATCGGCGAGCGCATCGACGAAGAACTTCGTCGCCCAATTCGGGTAGGTGAAGGGCGAGTACTGGCCCCAGATCGGCTGGGATCCCCTGATTGCGCCGCGATGATTCGCCGCCTCACCGATTCGAGAGCGACCGCTCACTTCTTGGGTTCCGGCAACATAGGACATGGCTCGATCGGCCGTGACGGCCAGTTCATCCGAACCCTCGTTGGAGAGCCGATACCAGATGATCGCCATCTGCGGCGTTACCCGTCAAGCAACAGAACGAATCGGTCGGGACGCCGGCCGAATCGAATCGACCGGCCAAGAAACCGTCGTCTGCCACCTCGGCTGCCACCGTGATCGCCGCTCGCCGAGCGACCTCGATCATCGCCGCGTCCCCGAGCAAACGCCCGCTTTCGAGCAGACCACGAATCGTGTAGGCGATGGTATGGGTGAACGCCGTTGCGCCCGACTCGAACGCCGCCTGTTCGAACCACCCATCGTGTTCGAGGGACCGAGCCCAGCCGAGGTTGACCTGGGCAACCGCCGAGCGCGTCGGGATCGGGGTCGGCCTGGCACGACTCGACCACGGCCCAGGCCGTTCGGGCGTTGTAGGCATGCGCAATCCCGTTGAACGTGTTGCGAGTCCAGCGACCGTCGTCGTCGGCGATGGTCACCAACCACCGTCGTGCTCGACGGGCTGCCGCAGCGAACCGTTCGTCGCCGGTCTCGGCGAAGGCCCGGGTGAAGCCGAACAGCACCTGTCCGGTGTCGAACACGACCCCGTCATCGAGCCCCAGCAGCGGATTCGGAATGGAGCCGTTGTCGTGCTGGACCGTGAGGAGCCACTCGACCGCCGCTGCCGCCCGACCGGCGAGTTCCGGCCGGTCGAGGCGCACGGCGGCATCCCACAGTGTCGGGGCGATGTATCCGGTCGTCTCGGGGTACGCCTTCCGCCAGCCGCCGCGGAGCGAATAGCCATAGGAGATCCCGCCCGGAACACCACCCGAAGCAGCTTCGTCCTGAGCCCGGACCAGCCAGTCGATTCCTGCTCGGTACCGCGTCGGCACGTCGTCGAGTGGTGCGACCTCGAAGCGGCGACGACGGCCGCGACCCAAGGTCAGTCGAGCGAACTGGGCTGCCACGGATGGACGAACGGGAAAGAACGAGGAGACCACCATCGGCAAGCTATCGACCGTAACGGCGGGTGGTCACGGGCAGAAGTCCTCGGACTCGACCGGGAAGCCGGTCGGGGTCAACCGGTCGACGCCGGCGTTGCCTCGAAGCCCGCGCCGCCCGTACGCCCTCGCAGTACGTCGAGGGGATCCCGCAGGTCGTCGACGTAACCGAGGGCGTAGGCCCCACGCGCATACCCCATCAGACGGAGCAGATCGTCGTCGAGCCCGACGGCGACCTCGGGTGGGACCGACAGGTACTGATTCTCCTCCTGCCGGAGCCACGACACGTTGTAGGTGATGTTGAGACCGTGGCGAGTGGCATCGGTGCGGTTGGCTCCACCGCCGTGGTAGAGACGACCGGTGTAGAGCAACACCGAGCCGGCCTCCATCTCGGCCGGTTCGGTGTCGGCGAGTTCGTAGCGAAGTCGGTCGTCGTGGTGATTGCTGCCGACGATCACCCTCGTCGCCCCGTTGGCCTCGGTGAAGTCGTCGATGGCCCACATCGTGTTGCACTGGACCTCGAACTCGGCCGGGAACGGGAAGAAGTCGAAGGCCCACTGGTCTCGGTGGATCGTCTGTGCCGGCTCGCCGGCCCCGATGGCGATCACCTGGGTGAGATGCAGCTGGATGCTGCTGGCGTAGGACAGGACGGCCCGGGCGGTGTCGAGCACGAGCGGGTTCATCACGAAGTCGCGTGCGGTCTCCGAACGGGCGATCAGACCACCGGTCCGCCGGGTGTTCCGGCCGCTGAACTCGTCGCGACCGGCGGCCGTGCTCGACAGGAACGGTTCGAGTTCGGCCAACATCTGCTCGATCGCCGCCGGATCGGCGAGCCGGTCGATGACCACACAGCCATCACGGCCCAGCACCGAGGCGACGTCTTCGGGTGTGGCGGTCTTGGCGAGGTGCTCGATCGTCATGGACCGAAGTCTTGCAGTCGCCGGCGAGCGCCGTCGACCGGGACCGAGCGAAGACTCGGCCAGGAACCGGAGCGGACGCGGTGGCTCCTACGATGCGGTCATGCCCGACGTTCCCCAGATCGATGCCTCCGACGATCTGCTGCGGGCCGGCGCCATCGTGGCCGTCGTCGTCGGCGCCTACGTGCTCACCGCGATCATCCGTGTCACCCTGCGGTTCGTCACCCGCCGGGCCGTTCGTCGAGCACTGGCCGGCAAGGGCGTGTGGCGCGTCCGGCTTCCCCGACCTGACGATGGAAACGGCGTCGAACAGCGACGGCTGCAGCGGGCCGATGCTGCCGCTCACATGATGTCCAGGATCTTCGCGCTGGTCGTCGCCGTGATCGCGGTGATCATCATCTCCCATGTTCTTCGGGTCGATCCGGTGGTGCTGGTTTCGTCCGCCGGGTTCATCGGCGCCGGAATCGCCATCGGCGGCCAGGCCCTGATCAAGGACTGGCTGACCGGCTTGATGGTGCTGCTCGAGGACCGATATGCCGTCGGAGACCAGGTGTCGGTGACGATCGGCGGCAACGAGGTGTCCGGAACGGTCGAGACCCTGAGCGGGGTGGGACTCCGACTCCGACTGGCCGACGGCACGACGTGGCACGCCGGGCACGGTGCGCTCGAGTCGGTGACCAACCGATCGCAGCAGCTGGTACAGAACCACGTCACGATCGAACCCGACGTCTGGGCCGAACTCGACGAGACGATGATCGGCCGCGATCTCAACGCCGCCTCCCATGATCTCGGATTGACCGACGTGTTGCTGCTTCCCGAGATCGCCGCCGTGCCCCTGCCCGATGGCACGATCGACGTCACCTACCGTTCGACCCGGCCGCTCAACGACCGGCAGCGGCGACTGATCGAGGACCGGATCAATCATCGTCGGCGGACTCCCGTCGGGCCCGACCCTGCTGCCGAACCCGGTCCTTCGGAGCGAACTGATGCTCAGCCGGCCGGGGAAACCTCGGGTCCCGGCGCCTGATCGACCGAGTCGAGCCTGCGGAGCCGGCCGCTGGTGGCGTCGAGCACCACTCGGTCACCGGTCGAGAACCCGGTGAGGGGCCCGAGATTGGTCACGGCGGGGACACCGAGCTCACGCAGGATGATCGAACCGTGCGACAGATCGCCGCCGATCTCGACCGCTACGGCCGCCACAGAACCGAAGATCGGAACCCAGCCCGCGTCCACGCTCCGGGCCAGCAGGACGGTGGTGGCGGCATCGAAGCCCTCGGGCAGGCCCGGCGGGGGTTCGCTGCACCGCAGGGCGATGCCCTCGACCCGGCCCCGGGTGAGCGGCACACCGCGGGCGACCCCGCCGGTGACGCGATCGTTTGGCGCCGACGAGGAGGCCAGTTCCTCCAGGTCGTCGAATCGGTGCACCAGGTCGGGCAGTCGGAGCGCCTCGAGCAGCTCCCGCTCGGCCCGACGCTCGACGAGTCGCGAGGCGGAGAACGCCTCGCCCCGATCCAAGGCCGCCAACTCGTCGATGGTCAGGTCGAACACCGCGTCGGCCTCGGGAAGGAGACCGTCGACGACCGCTCGTTCGGCGAGTTCGAGGAGCCGGGCCCGGACGATGGCGAAGGCCTGCATCGTGTGCCAGCGAATCCGTTCCCGGGCGGCCATCGGGCGCCGGGCCGCGAACCACAGCGGCGAGGTGAGCAGTCGACCGAACTCGGTCCCCCCCAGGCCCGATCGGCCAGAGACCGTCCGCCGACCCTGTGCGATCGCAACGAGGATCGGAGCCGGGCGCTCGGCGAATCGGGGCCGGGCGATGTCGCTCTCGAAGACGCCACGATGACCGTGTCGTTCGAGCCAGCGCAGCCACAGGGCGATGAACCTCGGGTCTTCGGGGACCCGACCGGCACGGAGTTCGGATCGGATGGACGGGTTGTCGGCGGCCAGGTCCATCATGGGTTCGAGGTCGTCGAGCATCGCCGTCCCCGGTGTGCGCTGCCGGGCGATGTGAGCATCGAGCGATCCGAGCGAACGCACGATCGACACCGGACCGGCCATCGCCGTCGCCAGCGCCGACATCTCGGTGACGAGAAGGATGTAGGTGGCACGAAGTGCGGCGACGGTCGAGCCGAAATCGGCCATCGGCTGCCGAGCAAGGGCATCGATCCGGGCTTCGGTCCGGCGGGCATGACCGACGGCGGTCAGCTGGGCCAGGCCGAGGCGGACGAACACCGGGGTCGCAGCGAGGACCCGGTGGGGTCGGAGTCCGATCACGATCTCGGGATCGCCGCCGAGTGACGACGAGAGCAGCGCAGTCGGAAGTCCCAGGCGTCGCAGCAGGTCGGTCAGCTGCGACAGATTGATGTATGGACGACCGGCGAAGGTCTCGATGAAGGGACGGTCGACGGGTAGGTGGGGGCCGGCGGCCCGATAGTGGTCCATCAGATCGAAGGCACACGATTGCACGACCGACGTCATCAGGACCGACGGGAGCTCGGGCAGGATCTCCTTGTGATTGGCGATCGTGAACGTCTCGTTGCGACGAGGTGGTGCCGTGATCGGACGGATCTGGATCAGCCAGCAGGTCTCACCGTCGTCGGCCCATTCGATGTCCCAGTCGCGTTCTGCGAAGGTCGAGCGGACCGATCGCAGGAGGGTCGCCAGGCGCTGCTGCCAGTCGGGGAGCGAACGATCGACCCGATCGAATCGGCGACGCTTGGCCAACGTGAAGGTCTCGCCGGGGTCGCGACCCGAGACCAGCCGATCGGCGAGCCCGGCCGTGGCGTTGACGAGGTCGTCCTCGAACTGGGCCTGGGTGAACACCACGCCGGCGAACCTCGGCGCGATCTGCCGCATCACGAGGACGTCGAGACGGGGGGAACCCTCGACGAGGCCGCGGCCGGAGGCGGAGGCCCGTACCGACTCGGCGGCCGTTCGCACCGCGCCGGCCGAAGCCATCACGTCGAGATGGGTGGCGAAGTAGCCTGCCAGCGACGAGTCGGGCCGGTCTTCGACCGAGAAGGCGGACCGCACCGCCAGCGGACCCGGGCCGAGCGGCACCAGATCCGACGGCGCGACGTCGAGTGATCGACCGTGCGGGATCACGAACCCGGGAGGTACGGGGATCCCGGCGGCAGCCGCCCGGTCGAGGTTGGCCGCCTTGCCTCCGACACCCTCGGCAGCGAGCCTGCCTCGCCCGAGAACCCACGGATTCCCGGCCGATCCTCGGGTGGACCGAGTGACCGGCCACGGGTTCCTCATCGGCCGACGAGCGCTCGGGCCACCTCGGCAACGACGCGGGCATAGTCATCGGGCTGCTCGATCATCGGGTAGTGACCCCAACCGGTCACGATCCGCCGATCCACCACCGACAGCCGAGCGGCGAGATCATCGGCCTGCCCGACCCGGAGCACCCGGTCCCGATCACCCCAGAGGATCGTGGTGGGCACGGCAGTGGCCGGCAGGGCGTCGAACCACTCGGCGGTCAGCAGGTCGAACATCACGCCGAAGGCCTCGGCCCGGCGGTATTCGGACAGGAACCGACGTCCGTACTCGGCCGGCACGCCATCGAAGAGGCGGGGACCGGCGAGCGCTGCGGTGAGGCGAGCACCGACCACGCTCTGGGCCAGCCGGCGGATCGGTCGGGCCGACATGATTCGGGGGAAGAGGCGTTCGTCGAGGTTCGCCCCGACGGGAGCATGGAGGATCAGTCCGTCGACCAGGTCGGGGCGATGCGACGCCGCATCGAGTGCGAGTGCCCCACCGATGCCGTGGCCGAGGAGCACACGCGGGTGGTCGTGCGCCTCGACGTGCTCGGCGATGGCATCGGTGAACGTCGCCATCGAGACCGGGCCGGCAGGGAGCGGACGTCCGGCGAATCCCGGCAAGGTGATCCCGTCGAGGCCCACGCCGTCGGCCAGCGGATCGGGCAGCCGCTCCCATCGGAAACCGCCGCCACCATTGCCGTGGACGGCGATCACGGAGACAGGGCTCATGGCCCCAGTGTCACAGGCTTCGGAGGAACGCGACGAGTTCGGTGCTGACGATGCCCGCCGCCTCCTGCTGCACCCAATGACCGGCACCCGGGACGATCATCGCCTTCGTGAGATTCGGCATGGTCTCCCCGAAGCGGTCGATCGCCGCCGCGCCCCAGATCGTCGGACCATCCTTCTCGCCGCCGATGAAGATCGACGGTTGGCGAATGGGCGCCCCATCGAAGGCGGCGAGGTCGTGCCAGTCTCGCTGGACGTTGCGGTAGCGGTTCAAGCCACCGGTGATCCCGGACCGCTCGAACTCGTTGCGGTAGTGATCGAAATCGTGCTCGGTCATCCACGACGGCATGCCGTGCTCGGGCCAACGGAAGCGTTCCCGGAGCGTGCCGCCGGGACCGACGGTTGCCATCGAGCCGGTGCCCGGGACCATCGGTGGCGCATCGCCCGACGCCGAGTAATAGAAGCCGAGCAACCAGTCGGCCAGGTCGGCGTCGATCTCGGCCTCGGCTCGACCGGGTTCCTGGAAGTACTCGATGTAGAACTCCTCGTCGCCCCCGAGCAGACGAAACGCGTCCGTGGGCGACAGGGCCCCTCGGGGGTTGTAGGGAACGCTCAACAACCCGAGGGCCGTGAAGACGTCAGGTCGCAGCAGAGCCGAGTTGGCGGCGATGGGTGCACCCCAGTCGTGTCCGACGATCGTCGCCTGCTCCTCGCCGAGCGCCCGCACGACACCGATGTTGTCGGCGACGTGGCGGACCATGCGGTAGTCCTCGACCGTGCGAGGCTTCGACGAGCGGCCGTACCCGCGGACGTCGATGGCGGCGGCCCGGAATCCGGCTGCGGCAACGGCCGGCAGCTGATGGCGCCACGAATACCACGATTCGGGGAATCCGTGAACGAACAGCACCAACGGGCCCTCACCCATCTCAGCGACGTGAATCCGGGTGCCGAGCGCGTCGACCGCGTGGTGGCGGACGGCCTCGGGGTCGAAGGCGGGGAACGGTGAGGGCTCAGCGGGGTGGGGCGTGGACATGACCGCAGTCTCATCGAATGAAGCCATCCGATCCAGCCATGGCATAGTCGGCACCGCAGCGGGGTTGTCGACACCGAGACGACGGCCGACCCCGGTCCTGCCCCCGACGACGAAAGCGTGATCCACCGTGCCCCAAGCCACTGCGACGCAACCTCTGCCGCTGTCGGTCCTCGACCTCGCGATCGTGGCCAAGGGTTCCACGTCGGGTGAGGCGTTGCGCGAGGCCACCGAGATGGTCCGGGCCGCCGACCGCCTGGGCTATCGCCGGTTCTGGGTGGCCGAGCATCACAACATGGCAACCGTCGCGTCGACGAACCCCCCGGTCCTGATCGCACATCTCGCCGCCAACAGCGAACGCATCCGCGTGGGTTCGGGCGGGGTCATGCTGCCCAACCACGCCCCGCTGGTGGTCGCCGAACAGTTCGCCCTGCTCGAGGCCCTCCACCCCGAACGGATCGATCTCGGCCTGGGCCGGGCGCCCGGCACCGATCGAGCGACGGCGGCGGCACTGCGCCGCTCGGTCCAGGGTCTCGACGAGGACTTCCCCCGCCACCTCCTCGACGTGATGGGCCTGCTGGGCGACGAGCGAACCGAGGAGGGACTGTTCAAACACTTCTCGGCGACGCCGGTCGCGACCTCATCGCCACAGATCTGGCTGCTCGGGTCGAGCGGCTTCAGCGCACAGTTGGCCGGGATCCTCGGGTTGCGGTTCGCCTTCGCCAACCACTTCGACATGGGCGGCACCGAGCAGGCAGCGCAGATCTACCTCGACCATTTCGAGCCGTCCCCGGTGCTCGACGCTCCGCATCTCATGGTGTCGGCCACCGTCGTGGTCGGCGGCACCGACGACGAAGCCGACTACCTGGCTGCCCCGAGCAGGCTCCGCCGCTTCGCCCTCCGAACCGGGCAGCCCGTCGAACTCGTCGGACCCGACGAGGCGCTGGCCCATCCGAACTACCCGACTGCGGCATCGATGCCGACCAACTCCCTGGTCGGAACGGCCGACACCGTCATCGCCGGGCTCGAACGGCTCCGCGACCGAACCGGGGCCAACGAACTCATGTTGTACCCGGTCGCCCACTCGCTCGAGCACCGGCTCGACGCACTCGAGAGCATCTCGACTCACTGGCTCGACTCCGATCGTGTGCCTACCCTGGAGGCCCGGAAAGTCTGAGGGGCTGACCACGACGGGCGGGTGTGATGCAATCGAAACGAATCAGCCGACGAGCAGCGGTCACGACCGTGGTGTTCCTCCTGGCCGGACTCCTGGCCGCCGTCGGCACCAGCGGTGCGGCCGCCCCCTCGGCGCCGGCCTCGTGTTCGGTGACCGCCCCCACCCCGGGCACACTCCAGATCTCCTGGCCCACCACCCCCGGCGCCGCCGACTACATCATCTACCGCAACGTCAACGGCGGACCCGACCACTGGCGAGGCCGCACCCCCGACCTCACCTTCACCGACACCGACCTCGCCGCCACCCTCGCCTACACCGTCGTCGCCAAATCACCCACCGGCGAACGCTCCACCCCCACCCCCTGCACCGACGAACGAACCACCACCCCACTCCAAGCCCCCGCCAGCTGCACCGTCACCGCCCCCACCCCGGGCACACTCCAGATCTCCTGGCCCACCACCCCCGGCGCCGCCGACTACATCATCTACCGCAACGTCAACGGCGGACCCGACCACTGGCGAGGCCGCACCCCCGACCTCACCTTCACCGACACCGACCTCGCCGCCACCCTCGCCTACACCGTCGTCGCCAAATCACCCACCGGCGAACGCTCCACCCCCACCCCCTGCACCGACGAACGAACCACCACCCCACTCCAAGCCCCCGCCAGCTGCACCGTCACCGCCCCCACCCCGGGCACACTCCAGATCTCCTGGCCCACCACCCCCGGCGCCGCCGACTACATCATCTACCGCAACGTCAACGGCGGACCCGACCACTGGCGAGGCCGCACCCCCGACCTCACCTTCACCGACACCGACCTCGCCGCCACCCTCGCCTACACCGTCGTCGCCAAATCACCCACCGGCGAACGCTCCACCCCCACCCCCTGCACAGCGCCCGTTCCCGACCCCGACACCATCGAACTCGTCGCCGTCGGCGACATGGTGGAGTGTGGGGGCATCGGGGCAACCCGGGTCGCGGCCCTGCTCGATCAGGTCCCGGGCCGGATTCTCGGACTGGGTGACTTCGTCTACCAGTCCGGCAGCACGCTCGAGTTCGACACCTGCTTCGACCCGATCCTCGGTCGGCACAAGGCCCGGTTCGACCCGGTTCCGGGTAATCACGAGTACCTCACCCCCGGCGCCTTGCCCTACTTCGAGTACTTCGGGGCCGCCGCCGGCGACCCCGCCACGGGCTACTACGAAATCGTGGTCGGGAACTGGCAGATCCTGGCCCTCAACACCAACTGCGCCGAGGTGGGTGGGTGCACGGCCAACAGCCCGCAGGGCCAGTGGTTGAGCCAACGCCTCGCCGCAGCGCCGGCCGGAGTCTGCCGCATCGCGACGATGCACCATCCTCGTCGCTCCTCCTACCCCGCCTACGCCGATCTGCCCTATCTCGACCCGATCCATCAGCTGCTCTACGCCGCGGGCACCGACCTCGTCCTCACCGGGCACGCCCACCACTACGAACGGCTGGCACCGATGACCCCGGCCGGTGTCGTCGACAACGCACGCGGGGTCACCAACATCATCGTCGGGACCGGTGGCGTGCCGCTGCGCAGCGGTCTCTCGCCCATTCCCTCGTCACAGGTTCGGATCACCGATGCCTGGGGCGTGCTCGATCTCGATCTCCGAGAACACGACTACTCGTGGCGGTTCGTCGCCGTCGACGGTCGGGTCCTCGACAGCGGCACCAACACCTGCATCGCCAGTCGCTGAGGCCACCCATCGGCGACCGTCGGAAACGACCTCGTCGTGAAGGTCGTCTCCCCGTTCAGGAGCGCTGGAGACGACCTGGGCGCTCCCCGGTCAGGCGGTCGTCCTCGACGGTGATCACACCCCGCTTGATCGTGTAGCGGTATCCCTCGACCTGCTGCATCAGACGCGTGCCGCCGGCGGGCAGATCGGCGACGATGTGGGGCGCCATCACCCGGAGTCGGTCGTGATCGATCACGTTGAGATCGGCCAGCATGCCCGGGGCCACCACACCACGATCGAGCCAGCCGACATGGCTGGCCGTGGCCTGGGTCTGACGATGTACGACGTCTTCGATGGGGATCCGGAGCCCACGCGAACGGTCGCGGGTCCAGTGCGTGAGGGCCGTGGTCGGGAACGAACCGTCGGAGATGGCGTTGCAGTGAGCACCGGCGTCGGACAGTCCGAAGATCGAGTTCGGCGAGGTCATCATCTCTCGCAGGTCGTCGAGGTCGCCGCTCGCATAGTTCATCAGCGGCACGTAGAGCAACCGGGTTCCATCGTTCTCGAGGAGCAGGTCGTAGAGGACGGCGTTGGCGTCACGACCCGAGCGGGCGGCGATTCCGGCCACCGAGCCATCGGGTGTCGGCTCGTAGTCCGGCACGTCGGCCATCGGATACATCCGGTCGTATGCCGAGTGGATCACCTTGGCGAAGCTCTTCGGCCGGGCCTGGGCGTGTTCGGCCAGGATTCGGTCGCGCACCTCGGGGCGGCGCATCTCGGCCAAACGCTCCGGCAGGGGCAGGTCGGCCAGGCCCAGATAGGTGGGGCTGAAGTTCAGTGGATTGGCCGAGGCGTTCATGCCGATCAACACCCCGATCGGCCGCACGGCGACCTGGGCTCGGGCCGTGGCCCCGGCGGCGTTCCAGCCCTCGATGGCACCGAGCAGTTCGCGGAACCGGTTCGGTGTCTCGTCGTTCTGCTGGACGGTGAAACTGATCGGCCGGCCGATCTGGGTGGCGAGTCGCCCGAGCAGTTCGATCTCGTTGGCGACCAGGTCGTCGTCGTCGGACTGGTACGCGTCGGAGATGAGTTGGATGACGCCGCGGTCGAGCTTGCCCAGGGCCGAGGCGATGCCCATCACTTCGTCGGCCGAGGCCTTCAGCGTGCCGATCCTGCGCCCGGTGCTGGTGCGGTGGGCGATCGTCCGCGAGGTGGTGAAACCCATGGCCCCCGCCGCGATCGCTTCCTCGCACAGCAGCGCCATGGTGGCGATCTGGTCGGCGTCGGCCACGATCTCGAGATCGGCACCGTCGTCGCCCATTACGTAGTAGCGAAGCGCAGCGTGCGGCACCTGCGTGCCCACGTCCATGGGCCAGCTGCGGCGATCGAGCGCATCGAGGAACTCGGGAAAACTCTCCCATTCCCATTGCATGCCCTCGACCAGAGCCGCCCCCGGGATGTCTTCGACCCCTTCGAGCAACTCGATCAGGTACGACCGGCGGTCGGGCCGGGCCGGAGCGAACCCGACCCCGCAGTTGCCGACCACGAGCGACGTCACCCCGTTGATCGACGACGGGGCGAGATCGGGGTCCCAGGTGAGTTGACCGTCGTAGTGGGTGTGGATGTCGACCCAGCCCGGTGTGACCAACAACCCGGTGGCGTCGATCGTGCGGCGGGCGGGGCCGAGATCGGTGCCAACGGCGACGATGCGGTCACCGTCGATCGCGACGTCGGCCACGAACGGTGCGGCCCCGGTGCCATCGACGACGGTTCCCTGTGTGATCACGAGCTCGTGCATGAGGCGGATTCTCGCACAGGACGTGGCCACGGTCACACCCCGAAGTCGAATGGATGGGACCCGACGGCCCCCGTCGCCGTCATAGGCTCGCCGTCATGCCTCATGTCGAAGCGAATGGAATCAGCCTGTACTACGAGGAAGAGGGAGCCGGGGATCCGCTGCTGCTCATCATGGGCCTGGGGGGCCAGTTGATCGATTGGCAGCAGGACTTCGTCGACGAACTCACCGGTCGCGACTTCCGGGTGATCCGTCTCGACAATCGTGATGCCGGCCTCAGCGCCGAATTCGACTGGGAGCCGCCGTCCCGGCGACGGACGCTGGCGGCGATGGTGGGCAAACGACCGCTCGACGTCGGCTATCGGCTGTCCGACATGGCCGACGACGCAGCCGCTCTGCTCGACGTGCTCGGAATCGACCGGGCCCACGTCGTCGGGGCGTCGATGGGGGGCATGATCAGTCAGTCCCTGGCCATCGCCCACCCCGATCGGGTCCTGTCCCTGACGTCGATCATGTCGAACACCGGTGACCGCAAACACGGTGGCATCAGCAAACGGGTGATGGCCAAGCTGATTCGGATGAAGCCACCCACCAAGGCCACCGCCGCCGAAGAAGGCACGGAGATGTACGCCCTGTGGGCCGGTTCGAGCTGGGACCGCGACGAGCATCTGGCCAACGCCAGACTCTCCATCGAACGCAGCTACCGGCCCAAGGGCGTCGAACGCCAGGCCGCCACGATCGCCGCCGGCCCCGACCGCACCGAAGCGCTCCGGGCGGTGAAGGCGCCGACGCTGGTCGTCCACGGACTCCAGGATCGACTGGTGAAACCGAGCGGCGGAGCGGCGACCGCGCGGGCCATTCCGGGATCCCGGCTTTTGATGTTCCCCGACATGGGCCACGATCTCCCGAAGACCCGACGAGCCGAGATCGCCGGGGCGATCGCCGTCAACGCCGCCCGGGCCGTCTGACCACGTCCTCGGGCGGACCGATCAAGGAGTACGACCATGAGCGCCCACCACGGACACGACCACGAACCGCTCGATCCCCCGCAACTGGTCGAAGTCGCCGACGACGTCTACGCCTACGTGCAGCCCGACGGCACGTGGTGGATCAACAACACCGGCTTCATCGTGGCCGACGACGGAGTCACGGCCATCGACACCTGCTCGACCGAGCGGCGGACACGGGCCTTCCTCGACACCGTTGCCGACGTGACCTCCGCACCGATCCGTGTGGTGATCAACACCCATCACCACGGCGACCACACACACGGCAACTATCTCACCCACCCGGCGACCATCATCGGCCACGTGCGGTGCCGCGAACTGGTGATCGCCTCGGGCACCCCCCACTTCGAGGGCGTGTTCGACGGACCCGACTGGGGCGAGATCGAGATCGCTCCCCCGTTCGTGACCTTCGACGATCACCTCACGGTGTGGACCGGCGACATCCGCACCGAACTGCACTACATCGGCACGCCCGCACACACCACCAACGACATCGTCGCCTTCCTCCCCGACCAACGGGTGCTCTTCGCCGGCGACCTCGTCTTCAACGGCGGGACCCCGTTCGTGCTGATGGGCTCGGTGTCGGGCTCGCTCGCCGCGGCCCAGCGGGTTCGTTCCTTCGACGCCGACATCGTGGTTCCCGGTCACGGACCCGTGTGCGATCTGTCCGTTCTCGATCGCATGGTTCGCTACTACGAGTTCCTCCAGGCCACCGCCGTCGACATCCGGTCTGCCGGGGTCAGCGCCCTCGACGCGGCTCGCGATCTCGACCTGGGTGAATTCGCCGAACTCAGCGACCCCGAACGCATCGTCGGCAACCTGCATCGGGCGCTCTACGAACTCGACGGCAACGAGCCGGGGGGCCCGATGAACATCCCCGCCGCCATCGGCGACATGATCGCCTACAACGGTGGCAAGCCGCTGCGTTGCCTGGCCTGAGCCGGCCTCTGGACCCGACGGCGGCGAACCCATAGGGTCCGGCCATGACCAACGACCGCGGTTTCCTCAACGATTCGGTTCGCTCGATCGCCGCCCGGGTGAGGGCGAAGGAACAGTCGGCCCGCGAGATCACCCAGCTCGCCCTCGACCGGATCGAGTCGCTCAACCCGACCATCAACGCCTTCGTGGCCTGCGACGGCGAACGGGCGCTGGCCCAGGCCGACGCCATCGACCGGCGCGTCGCCGCCGGAGAGGACGTGGGCCCACTGGCCGGCGTCCCGATGGGGGTGAAGGACCTCGAGGCGGTCGAGGGCTTCGTCACCTCGTTCGGATCGGACCTCCACGCTGCCGATGCCCCGGCGCAGGCCGATTCGGTGCACGTTTCCCGCTACCGGGCGGCCGGCGCCGTCATCCTCGGAAAGACCAACACGCCCGAATACGGGCACAAGGGCGCAACCGACAACGTGCCCTTCGGGGCCACCTCGAATCCCTGGTCGGCGGCGCACTCCCCCGGAGGGTCTTCGGGCGGAACGGCCGCGGCGATCGCCTCGGGCATGATCCCCCTGGGCACCGGTTCCGACGGAGGCGGCTCGATCCGGATCCCGGCCGCGATGTGTGCCCTGTCGGGCCTCAAGCCCACCACCGGGCGGATCCCGATCCCGGGCCGGACCATGCCGGGTTCGGGACTGCTGAGCGCCAACGGCCCGATGGGCCGCACCGCGCTCGACACCGCGGTCGCGCTCGATTCGGTCGTCGGACCCGACAGCCGTGATCCGCTGTCGCTCCCCGCCCCGGCCTCGTCGTTCGCCGACGCCGTCGACCGGGCCATCGAGCGCGGCACCACACCTGAACGGGTGGTCTGGACGCCAACGTTCGGGTTCGCGACGGTCGACGCCGAGGTGGCGGCATCGTGTCGCGCTGCGGTCGATCGTCTGGCCGACGCCGGCACCGAGATCATCGAGGTCGACGAGGTGTTCGGCACCGACCCGGTGGAGGCCTGGATCGTGCTCTGGGCGGTCAGCCGGTTCAAGGCCCAGGGCCACCTGATCGGGACACCCGAGTTCGACCGGCTCAGTGAATCGATCAAGCCCCAGATCATGCTCGGCTCGAAGATGACCGCCCTCGACCACGCCCGAGCCCAGGACGCCTGTTTCGAATTGAACTGGAGGCTGGAGGACGCCTTCGAACGGGCGCCGTTCATCCTGAGCCCAACGACCGCCGGCCAGGTCCCGGTCCTCGGCCACGACGGCACCGTCGACGGTGTCGAGACCCAGGGCTGGGTGCAGTTCACGTATGGAATCAACATGACCCGCAACCCGGCCGGGTCGGTCTGCACGGGCCTGGATTCCCGGGGCCTGCCGATCGGGCTCCAGGTCATCGGCCGCCACCGCGACGAAGTCGGGGTGCTGGGCCTGATGGCCGCCATGGAACGACTGATCGGCTTCGAGGACCGACCCGACCTCGACCCTGCGACCTGACGGGGCCCGGCCCGGTCGGGTCGCCGCCGAGCGGCAATTTCTCCGGTGGGTGAGGGGGTGCTTGACTGGCCGGCATGAGCCAGCTGACTGAATCCGTCCAACTCGAACACGAAGGCGAGGTCGCCCTCGTCGTCATCGACAACCCACCTGTGAACGCCCTCAGCCACCATGTCCGCCAGGGCATCCTCGATGGTGTGACCCAGGCCGAGGCCAGCGACGCAAAGGCCATCGTCGTGATCTGCGCCGGCCGCACCTTCATCGCCGGTGCCGACATCACCGAGTTCGGCGGCGCCCCCAAGGGACCGTCGCTCCAGGCCGTCCAAGAGGCCATGGAGAATTGCAGCAAGCCCGTCGTTGCCGCCATCCACGGCACGGCCCTCGGCGGCGGACTCGAAGTCGCTCTGTGCGCTCACTTCCGTGTGGCCGACCCCAACGCCCGTTTCGGCCTGCCCGAGGTCAAGCTGGGCCTGCTTCCCGGGGCCGGCGGCACCCAGCGGCTCCCCCGAGTGACCGGCGTGGCCAAGGCGCTCGACATGGTGACGAGCGGAGACCAGATCGGAACCGACGAGGCACTCGCGTGCGGGCTCATCGACGAGATCACCCCCGACCTACGCGCCGGGGCCGTGGCCTTCGCCGCCCGGGCCGCCGACGAAGGGGCCGGCCTCACCCGTATCCGAGACCGCAACGACAAGCTGACCGAGGCCAAGGCCGACCCCTCGGTCTTCGCCGATGTCCGCAAGCGAATTGCCCGCAAGACCCGGGGCTTCCTGGCCCCCGAATACAACATCCAGTGCATCGAGGCCGCGGTGAACCTGCCCTTCGAGGAGGGCCTGGCCGTCGAGGGCCG
The DNA here is from genome assembly GCA_963700755.1 of uncultured Acidimicrobiales bacterium. Taxonomy (GTDB): domain Bacteria; phylum Actinomycetota; class Acidimicrobiia; order Acidimicrobiales; family SZUA-35; genus JBBQUN01. The sequence continues at coordinate 510,485 of CAVOYW010000005.1, read as the reverse complement.
GCTCTTCGGTGAGTTGATGCGAGACACCCAGTCGGCGGCCCAGCGCTACTACTTCTTCGCCGAGCGAGCGGCAAACAAGGTCCCCGGTATCGACAAGGACACCCCGCTGGTCGACGTCCGGCGGTGCGGCGTGCTGGGGGCCGGCACCATGGGCGGCGGCATTGCGATGAACTTCGCCAATGTCGGTATCCCCGTCACCATCGTCGAGCGCGATCAGGACAGCCTCGATCGAGGTCTTGCCGTCGTGCGAAAGAACTACGAGCGCTCGTCGTCGATCACACCGGCGCAGGTCGACGAACGGATGGCACTGATCACCGGTTCCACCGAGAAGCGCGACTTCGCCGACTGCGACATGGTCATCGAAGCCGTCTTCGAGGACATGGGGCTGAAGAAGTCCATCTTCGCCGAGCTCGACCAGATCTGTAAGCCGGGCGCGATCATGGCCTCGAACACCTCGGCGCTCGATGTCAACGAGATCGCGTCGGCAACCAGCCGACCCGAGAGTGTGATCGGCATGCACTTCTTCTCACCGGCCAACGTCATGAAGCTCCTCGAAGTGGTTCGTGGAGACAAGAGTTCCGACACCACGGTCGCCACCTCGATGGCCATCGCCAAGAAGATCAACAAGATCGCCGTGCTCGTCGGGGTCTGTCACGGCTTCGTCGGAAACCGCATGCTGTTCATGCGGAGTATCGAGGCGAACAAGATCATCCTCGAGGGAGCGACGCCGGCCCAGGTCGATCGGGTGCTCTACGACTTCGGCTTCCCCATGGGACCGTTCGCCATGAGCGACCTCGCCGGACTCGACATCGGCTGGAAGGCCGAGACCTCGACGAGTTCGACGGTGCGGGAACTCATGTGTGAGAGCGGCCGACGGGGTCAGAAGAACGGCCGCGGTTACTACACCTACGACCCCGAGACCCGGGCGTCCACCCCCGACCCCGAGGTCGAGCAGATGATCCGCGACTTCGCTTCCGGTCAGGGCATCGAGCAACGAGAGGTCACCGATGCCGAGGTGTTGGAGCGCTGTCTCTACCCCATGGTCAACGAGGGCGCCAAGATCCTCGACGAGAAGATCGCCATCCGGGGCAGCGACATCGACGTCGTCTGGGTGAATGGCTACGGATGGCCCGTCTACCGCGGCGGCCCCATGTTCTGGGCCGACACCGTCGGACTCCCCGAGATCGCAGCCAAGATCTCGGCGTATTCCGAGCAACTGGGCGGCGACCACTGGACGTTGTCGCCCTTGTTGGCCAAGCTCGCCGCCGAGGGTGGGGCGCTGCAATCGGTGTCCAACGGCTGAGCCGACCATCGAACTCGTGCCGAGAACGAAGCGGCGGCCGCCGGGGCCGCCGCTCTTTCGCCGGCCCGTTTGCGGCCGACACTCACGCCATGAGTGCACCGGCGCGCCGCGCCTTGGAGTGGATACTCCCCACCAAGATCTTCGACCACGGTGACGCACTCGCGCTCGACGTGCGGCGCCGTTTGCTGGCCCAGGCCTGCCATCTCCTCCAGATGGTCGCCCTGCTGACGACCCCCACTGTTGCGGGCTACTACCTGCTGCTCCGGCAGCACGCCGATCGCGGTTCGCTCCAGATCTGGGCCTCCCTGGTCACGGCAACGGCCCTGGCGTCCGCCCTGAGCGCGACGCTGGTGCGACGAGACGCCACGACCGACCGAGCTCCCGCCTACCTCATCGGCACCATGCTGACGTCGGGACTCACATGGGGATCGCTACCGCTCGTCGCAGCACCGCCCGAACCGACCTGGCAGTCGTTCATGGCGATGCTGATCCTGGGTCCGGTCGCCGCAAACATCATGTTCTCGTCGTCGGTTCCCCAGCTGTTCTGGGGATTTCAACTCACCATCGTTGCCACCGCATCGTTCGGGTTCTTCAAGATGGGCAACGAGACCTCCACGGCGACCATCATGATCCTGATCTACACGGTGCCGTTCAGCGCTGTCCTGTCGATCGTCAAGCTGCGTAGTGATCAAGCCGCAAGCTACTTCGCGCTCCGGCGTGAACGGGTCGCCGACCAGTTGTCGCTCACCAACGAACGCCTGGCCCGCGAAGCCAGCCACGATTCGCTCACCGGTCTGGCCAACCGGAGCGAGTTCGCCCGCCGTCTCGACCTCGCGATGACCGAGGCACAGCGACTGGGGCTGACCGTCGGTGTCCTCTTTCTCGACCTGGACCGGTTCAAGATCGTCAACGACTCGCTGGGCCACGAAGCCGGCGACGAGTTGCTGCGAGACGTGGCCGCCAGGATCGCCGGGGTGCTGCGGCCGAACGATCTGCTCGCCCGGCTCGGCGGCGACGAGTTCACCATCCTGGTTTCGAGGGTTCACGGCATCGAGGACGTCGAGGGTGTGGCACGTCGGGTGATGCTGGCGTTCCGGGAGTCGTTTGCCATCGCAGGCCGGACGATGCCGGTGACCGCGAGCATCGGCGTTGCCTGCGCCGGCCCCGATGCCTCGACAGCAGTCGATGTGCTGCGATTGGCCGACGCGGCGCTCTACCAGGCCAAGGAGGACGGCCGCGCCCGCGCTGCCACCTTCGACACCTCGATGCGGGAACGGATGGACCGGCGGGTCGACGACGAGGCCGAGCTGCGGGCAGCACTCCTTGCCGGTGACATGAAGGGTTGGTTCCAGCCCATCGTCGATCTCCGGTCGGGGCAGGTCACGAGCGTCGAAGGGCTCGCCCGGTGGCACCACGAATCTGGTGTACGAGATGCCGGCACGTTCATCGAGTTGGCCATCGAGACCGGACTCGACGCTGCCCTCACCCGCGTCGTCCTGGGCGAGTCCCGCCGTCTCAGGTGGACACTGCGGACGATGGGAAGCCCGATCGACGTCGGGTTCAATCTCCCTCCGGCCCACCTGATGGACATGCTCGATCTGTTGGCCGACGAATCCGACCTGACCGGTATGACACTCGAGATCACCGAGACCGGCGTCATCGCCGACCTGAAGCAGGCGGCCGAACGACTCCAGGAGATGCGCCGTCGAGGGGCCTCGATCTGGCTCGACGACTTCGGACGGGGTCAGTCATCGCTGTCGCTGCTCACCCAGATCCCACTCGATGCGGTCAAGATCGATCGACAGTTCACCCGGGATCTCCTGCACGACCATACGTCACGAACCATCGTGTCGGCCATCGCCGACATCGGCCGAGACCTGGGCTACGAGGTCATCGCCGAGGGTGTCGAGACGAGACCGCAGGCCGACGCCCTTCGAGCGCTCGGCGTGTGGTTCGGCCAGGGCTTCCTGTTCTCGCCCGCCATCCCGGCCGACGACCTGCTGGCGCTGGCCGGGGTGGACCACAGCTACGAGAAGGTGTTGAGCACCGACCGATCGAGCCTCCGGATCGTCAAGCCGACGCCCGAGCTTCTCTGAGGTCCTCAGACCAGGGCGGCGACCGCGCTGCCCATCAAATCGATGAAGTTGTCGGCGTAGAACCGCCGCTTCACGGTCTCGCTCACGTCGCCCAGACTCCGTTCGAAGCGCTCGTAGGGGCGGCGGCCACCCTCGACATGGGGATAGTCGGTGTTGAACAGCAGTACGTTCGGTCCGATCTGTTCGGTCACCCAGCCGATGTCCTCGGTGGGATAGGGGGTGACCCGGACCTGACGTTCGACGTAGTCGCTCGGACGTAGTTCGAGCGACTGGAGGCGTTCCTCGTGGCGATGGAAGGCGTCGAAGGCGGACTCCATCTGCTTCATCCAGCTCGGAAGCCAGATGGCGCCCTGCTCGATGACTCCCCAACGGAGCTGGGGGAACCGGTCGAGCACACCATCGAAGATGAGCGTGGCCATGGTCTGCATCGGCGGCCCCGGGATCCCCATGTAGTCGACGGATCGGAAGTTCTCGTCGCCGCCGTGGAAGTCGGTCGGGATTGGCAAGCCGTTCTCGAAGTAGTTCGGGTCGATGAGTTCGCCGGTGCCACCGACATGGAACACCACCGGGATGCCGGCTTCGGCCGCCGCCCGCCACACGGGGTCGAGGGCGAGATGGCTGGGGGAATGCCCGGCGGGGCAACCGGAGGCGATGAGCAGTGCGGCGGCTCCGGCCTCGATGGCCTCGTTGGCCATGGCCTCGGCCCGACCGAAATCGGCCAGAGGCACGTAGCACGTGGGCAGGAGTCGGTCGTCGACCGAGCAGAACTCGATCATGCCCCGGTTGTGGGCCCTCGCCGCGCCGTACGCCAGGTCGAGATCGGGCTGGTGCTCCCACTGGTAGAGACGGGCGTTGTGGAAGGTGTTGAACATGAGCTGGGAACGCACCCCGATCAGGTCGAGGACCCGGGGTCGATCGTCGGCGATGAACGAGCCGGTGGCGGCGAAGTTCTTGCGGTTCATGATCTCGACCGCCTCGTCTTCGAGGAACTCGCTCGATCGGTGTTTGGCCAGGATGGCGTCGAAGGCGCCATCGAGATCGTCGACGCCGACCAGATTGCCGAACTGCTTGAGCTCGTTCGAGTATTCGGGTCGGGACAGTCGGTCACGAATGTCGGGATCGGCGTAGTCACGCAGCCAGTCGGGCGTTTCCATGATGTGGGCATCGGCGTCGTGGACGATGCGATCCGAGATGTAGGCCATGCCACAGTTTGGCCCAGCCATCCGTCCAGGGCGACTCCGAAGACCACCTCGGATCGACCACGTGGTGTCCGACCCGACCCGGCCCTCCGATTCGGCTCAGGGGGTGAGCCGCCGCCATTCGTCGTCGGTCCAGGCCGGACGCAGTTCGGCGGTCATGAAGTCCACCGTCCACTGCACCATCGGGAACCAGGGCAGCTCGACACTCATGATCTCGGTGAAGGCGAGCCCCTGGAGGATGATGGCTGCATCCTCCAGCTCGAAATCGATGGGCCGATCGGCACCCTGCATCGACTCCCACTCCTCGGGCGACCAGGCATCCCAGACACGCTGTTCGAGCATCAACGCTCGGAGCTGGTCCTCGGATTGCTCGTGATCACCGAGGATGCCCAGCGTCTCGCGGATGGCGGCACCGGCCTCGATGGGCAGCGTGATGGAGCGGGGAAACACCCGGCCATTGCTACAGCCCGGTTCCCGGTGATGCCCAACCGAGCCGACTCAGGAGGGGCGACGCCATTCTTCGGGTGATCGTCCCATCGCTTCCAGGCGTTTCACGGCCCAGACCGGGATCTCCATCTCGGCGCCAGCGAGCATCCCGGCGACCTGGGCCCCGTTCTCGTCCCAGATGTGACAGGTGTTGAGGTTGAAGGCCAGGGCCTGTTTGCGCTCCTCGGGGCCGAAGCTGTTGGCGTCTCCGTCAGGGTGCGCCCGCGAGGCCAGGGTTCGCATCGACCAACCCGATTGGATGGCCACCGGCGCCATCGCCTGGAGCAGCGCCCCGATGTGGGTGCAGCCGTTCGGTCCACCGAAGAGATCCTTGACCTGGCGGGAGAACCCGCGGGCGATGGAGAGCCCGACCAGTGTCTGGTAATCGGGTTCGATCGTGTTGCAGCCCATGTGGGGCGTGACGTTCATGGCCACCGCCGCTTCGACGATCGTGAGTGAGGGGAACTCGAGCAGCAGGTCGACCTCCATGTGATGGACCGACAGCGGATCGGGGTCGTCCTCGATGTACATCCCCGGCGGCTTGACGTCGTGCACGCTCCCACGCAACCGCAGCCGATCGGGAGCGACGTGATAGGCCTTGACGTCGTAGGCCCGCTGATGAACGAGGGTTCCCGTCGCCGCCGGAAGGGTGCCGGGGTCGGGAGGCAGAGCCGTGCTCGACGACACAGACGGATTCGATCAGACAGACGGATTCGACGACAGACGGATTCGACGACACAGACGGATTCGACGACACAGACGGATTCGACGACATGGAGCGTCAACCTAGAGGCCTGCACCCCGCCGTCAAAACCCCTGCCGAACCGTGGGGCCCCGTCCGAACCCGAACTTCTGCGGGGCCAGCGTAGGGCAGCGGCTGCGGGGCCCCCGCGGTCGTTCGAGAACCGACGCAGGCCCCACGGTTCGGTGCGGCTGGTGCCGGATCGGGTCACCGGCCGCAGCCGACGCGGCCCCCAGGGTTCGCCACGGCGCGGGCGCGAGGTCGGGGCGCCGTTCAGGCGGGTTGGCAGGGTGGGCACCACCAGATCGACCGTCCGTCGATGTCGGTCCTGACGATGGGTGTACCACACCGACGACACGGCTCCCCGTGACGTTTGTAGGCGTAGAGGCGCTCGCCTCGGGGAAGGTCCCGTCGCCGGGTGAAGCCGACCTCGGCGGGGTCGACCGTCACGATGCGGCCGAGCTTCTCGCCCGCGGTCAGCTCGTCGACCGCCAGCGACCACAGCGCATCGCTTCGGGTCCGCTCCACCTCGTTGGCCGGCGTGAACGGGTGAATGCCCAGCATGTGCAGGAATTCGGCCCGGTAGACGTTGCCGACCCCGGCGATCACCTTCTGGTCGAGCAGCGCGGCCCCGATCGGGATGCGCCGCCGGGCGAGCCGTGACGAGAACCGATCGGCGCCGTCGGCAGGGCGAACGATGGGGTCGGGCCCCAGCCGATCGATCACGGCCTGGACCCCGTCGGGATCGAGGACCTCACAGACCGTCGGTCCGGCGAGATGCAACTGATCCGTCTCGGATTCCATGAGCAACCGGCAGTTCGGCGACGGGTCCCGCTCGACGGGAAGCGAACTCACCCGGAACTTGCCGAAGAGGCCGAGATGGACGTGGACGGAGTCGCCCGTCTCGAAGTCGTAGAAGAGGTGCTTGCCGTACGCATGGATCCGCTCGATCCGGTGACCATCGACGGCCTGGGCACCGTCGCGAAAGCGCCCCTGGGGTGAAGACACGCGAACCGTCTTGCCCCGGAATCGTCTGCCCTGGAGCCGAGCGGCGCGGTGGAGGACGTGCCCTTCAGGCATCCGCCGGCACCACGGGATCGATGACGTCGTGCTCACTGGCCGAGAACACCACGAGCGCATCGACGAACGGAGCGGGGTCGCCCCACCAATCGAGCGAGCCGATCTGATCGCGGCTGCGTCGACCCAGGGCCAGCCGAGCGAACTCGAAACGTGTCGTGCTGAGCCCGACCGTCGAACGGCTCTCCTTCGTTCCGTGCCGCTCCGCAGACATCGTGCCCGAGCCCAACCGGACGACCGTCCCATCGAGCTGAAGATCGAGGGGACCGAGTCCGGCCGTGTCGAGCCGCCCGGCGGTCGACTCGAGAAGCGCCTCGAATGGGCCGTCGAGAAGACTCAAATCGGGTCGGGCGGTGGCGCCGACGGCCTGACGAAGGTCCCACTCGTGGGTCCAGGCATCGAGGAAGAACGGGGGCGGGAAGGCACCGGCCCCATCGGCCAGGATGCCGTCGAGCACCGCTCCCTTGGCCTCGAGTTCGTCGAGGATGGCCGCAAGGGAATCGCCGGCTCGGGCGTCGACCTGGGCCTGGGTCCACGGGTCCGTGGTGACGCCATCCAGGCGGCCGTCCACGATGTCGGCCGGTACGCCGGCCAGGTGGGCGAACAACTCGCGGACGCTCCAGGCCGGACAACAGGGGACCACGCGCTCCGCAGCCTCGTCGTCGAGCCGTCGTCCGAGTTCCAGGACCCGGCTTCGCATCTGCCGGTAGGCGGCGGCGAGAGGATGTGACATGACGCCGACGCTATCCCGCGGCCGCCCGTCCGGCGGAACCGTGCTCGGCAGCGCAGCGACGACGAGATCGGCTGCTCATCGTCCGTCGGGCTTGCCGAATCGGCCGCTCGGGTGCCGGCCCCCATCTCTTCGATCGAGAGGCGCACCGATCCCTCCCACCAGGCCCCTCGACTCCGGGACCTGCAACCTCAACATCCGGACAGAAGAACTAGAGGAGGAGTTCCGACACCGTGTAGATGGCAAACCCGGCGATCCCACCGACCACGGTGCCGTTGATCCGAATGAACTGCAGATCCCGCCCGACCTGGAGCTCGAGCCGTGCGGCCGTCTCCTCGGTGTCCCACCGCTGGACGGTGGTGGCGATGAGGTCGGACACCTCGTCGCGGAACTGTTCGGCCACATAGCCGACCGCCCCGCTGACCCAGTCGTCGATCTTGGCCTGGAGCGACGGGTCGGCGACGATCGACCGACCGGCATCGACGAGTCCCTCCTCGATCCGCACCCGCAGTTCGCTGTCGGGGTCCTCGGCCGCCTCGATCGTGCCCGACTTGAGACGGTCCCACAGCGACGACGACCACTCGCGAACCACGGGATGAGCCAGCAGCTCCTCTTTGAGCTCCTCACCGCGGGCGATCAGCTCGGGGCTCGTCTTGAGGCGTTCGGCGAAGTCCCGGGTCCGGGCGTCGATCTCCCGACGCAGTTCGTGGTCGGGCTGCGAGCCCAGATCACTCAGGAAACGGCCGACGGCGTCGTAGATCTTCTCGAAGATGCGGTCGTCGATCTGCTCGGGCACCCACCACGGGGACTCGGTGGCCAGCCGCTGCCGAAAGGGGACCTTGGTGTCGAGCAGGAACTTGTGCAGCCCGGCCAGCGTGCTCTCGAGCACGACCTCGTGATGCCCGCCCTCGATGGCGACGTCGATGGCCTTGCCGACGATCGGCGTCACCGGAATGGCCCGAACCCGATGCTCGACCAGTTCCTCCAACCCGGCCTGGACCGAGTCGTCGGACAACACCTCGGTGATGCCCCGAACGACGGCCGCGCTCTGATCACCCACGGCGCGGGCGTGCTCGGGTTGGGCCAACCACTCCCCCACCCGGCGACCCAGCTCGGCATGTTCGAGGCGCTCGGTCAGCACCTCGCGGGTCAGGAAGTTGTCGCGAACGAAACCGCCGAGGCTCTCGCCGATCTGGTCCTTGCGTTTCTGGATGATCGCCGTGTGGGGAATGGGTAGTCCCAGGGGGTGGCGGAACAGGGCGGTGACGGCGAACCAGTCGGCGAGTGCACCGACCATGGCCGCTTCCGCCGTCGCCCTCAGATAGCCGAAACGGTGGTGGTCGACCTCGAGCCACCGGGCGACCACGAACACGACCGCGACGAAGACGAGCAGGCCGGTGGCCAGGGCCTTCATGCGGCGCAGGTCGGCGGCCCGCCGCCGGTCGTCTTCGGACGAGAGCATGCTCCGGCTACAGCTTGGCGAACAGACGCTGGGCCTGTTCCGCTGCTTTGGCCCGGATCTCGGCGGCATCGACCGTGGTGACCTCGCCGTTGTCGACGACCTTCTTGCCATCGATGATGACGTCGATCGGGCGGACACCGGGCGTGTAGGCCAGGTGCCATGGATCCATGGTCGGATAGCTCCACGTGACCACGTGGTCACGGGCGGCCGGCATGAGATCCCAGCCGGTTTCGAGCCAACCCCAGGCGGCGTCGGGAGTCGAGGTCACGTCGACCTCACGTTGTTTGACGAAGGCCAGTTGGAACTCGGCGATCATGTCGGCCCCGATGCCGTCGGTGCCCAACGCGACCGGCCCGGTGAAGCGGGACGGGTGGGAGTAGCCAACGGCGTTGTTCATGTTGGATCGGGGATTGTGAACGATCGTGCCCCCGAACGCCACGCCGTCGGGCAGATTGACGCCATGGACGAGCAACCAGTCGACATCGGCCCGACGTGCCAGTTCGATGCCAGGACCGGTGTCGACCACCCCCTCGGCGACGTGGACGTGAACACCGACTCCGTGTTCGTCGGCGAGCGCGAGGGCGGCATCGATGGTCTTGGGGTGGCAGGTGAACGCGGCGTGGAGCCCGACCATGCCGAGTCCCCCCTCGGACAGGAATCGATGGTTCTCGGCCAGCCCGGCCTTCGCCCCGGCGTCACCGTGACGGTCGGTGACGCCGTACGAGCAGTTGACGAGCACACCGACCTCGGCGCAGGCATCGGCGATGACGCTCAAGCTGCCGTCGATGGCGTGGGGTGACTCGTGGTGGTCGATGATCGCCGTGCACCCCGACTGCAGCGCCTCGAGCGCACCCAGCTTGGCCGACCACTCGAGCATCTCGAGGTCGAGTGCGGTGTCGACCCGCCACCACACCTGTTCGAGGATCTCGATGAAGTTGGTCGGCGTCTTGGGTGGGGCCGGCATACCTCGAACCAATGCCGAGTAGAGGTGGTGGTGCGAGCAGACGAGCCCGGGGGTGACACCGTGATCAGCCATCCCCTGACGCTAGTGCCCGAGCCCGCCGATCGGATCCCGTTCGACTCGGTCGGACTCAAGCCCAGGCGATCGACAGCCGATCTCGTTGGTCATGGCCGGTCCGCGCTTCGAAGACATGCCCGTCGGACCGCCGAGCCTCGAGGAAGCCGAGCGGCGCATCGCCGCTGCGATCGAGGAAGTCCCGACGCGCCGCATGCCCCTCGAGCGAGTGGTGGCGATCTGGGTCGGCGCCGGCTGGACCGTGGTCTTGGCGGGGATGACCGGCCTGCTGATCTCGTCACGCTGGTCCTATGTCACCCTCGGCGGCGCCTTCGTCTCGCTGACCGCCGTCGCCATCGCCGTCAGTACCGCCACCGAGCCCGGATCGGGCTCGCCCCCTCGTCCCTGAGCACCTTCCGGAAGGATCCGACCCGAACCGATATCGACGAAGGGGTGGCCACCGGTGCCGAAACCGGCGCCCGCCGGCACCAGATCGACCCCGACGGCGCATCGCCCCGCGAATCGGTGGCCACGCGTGCCGGGAACGGCGTCGACCGACACCAATTCCGGGCGCTCGCGACCGACCGGCGACCGGCCTCAGCCCCGAGCTCGCACCGCCTCGAGCCGGGCCCGGACCTTGGGCGGGGTCAGCGGGAAGTCGTCGAACCACACCCCGGTGGCGTCGTGGAGCGCCGCGACGAGGGCCGGGGCATACGGGATGAACGGCATCTCGGCGATCCCGCGGACGCCGAAGGGCCCCCGAGGGTCGGGGTGTTCGACCAGCACCGAATGGACTCGCTCGGGGATGTCGCCGATCCCGGGGATCAGGTAGCCGCTGAACCTCGGATTCAGGATCCGCCCCTCGGCGACCCGGAGATCCTCCGACAGTGCGTAGCCGTGAGCCTGCACGATCGCACCCTCGACCTGCCCGACGGCGAGCTGGGGATTGATCACCCGGCCGGCGTCGACGGCACACACCACGTCGTGCACGACGATGTGCCCGGTCTCGATGTCGACGGACAGGTCGACCGCCTCGGCAACGTAGCCGTAGGCGAAGTTCGGGGTGCTGGGCCGGCCCTCGGGGTCGAGCGGTTCGGTCGGCGGCGGCACGAACCGGAAGGAGCCCGATGCCGGGCGTTCACCGTTCTGCCACGACTTCGCCGCTTCCTCGGCGGCACCGAGAATCGCGTTGCCGGTCATGAACGACAGACGCGATGCCGACGCCGAACCCGAGTCTCCCGTGGTCGCGGTGTCGGAGAAGACCGGCCGGATCGAATCGAACGGTAGACCGGTCGCCTCGGCCGCCATCTGCACGAACGCCGTGTGTGAGCCCTGACCGACCTCGGCCCCGGCGAGGAAGACCTCGGCCCCATCGGGCCGTTCACCGTCGCCGTGCAGCACGATCGTGGCCTCGGACCGTTCGGGGAAGCCGAAGGAGAACCCGACGTTCTTGTAGGCACAGGCGAATCCCCGGCCCCGTCTGACGGCGCCGGCGCTGGGGAGCAACGAGGCGAACGACCGCACGGGAGCGACGGGTGCGGGATCGTCGTCCCAGTTGGCCGCGTCGGCGCACGCCTCGATGACCTCGGGCAACGACACCCCGGGAGGCATCTCGGTGCCGGTGATCCCGATCGACCCCTCACCGAGCACGTTGCGGCGACGGATCTCGACCGGATCGATCCCGGTTGCCTCGGCCAGCTTGTTCATCTGACTCTCGGCGACGAAGCAGCCCTGCGGTCCACCGAATCCACGGAAGGCTCCGCCGGGCACCGCGTTGGTGTAGACGGCATACGAATCGACGCGGGCATTCGGCACGTCGTAGGGCCCACCGATGCTGAGGTGCATGTTCCCGAGCACCTTGTTCGAGGTGTAGTTGTAGGACCCGGCGTCGAGATAGCCGTCGGCTTCGATCGCCAGGATCTGGCCGTCCTTCGTGGCGGCCCACCGAGTGTGGGCCCGGCCCCGGTGCCGCTTGTGATGGCCGACGACCGACTCCTCCCGGCTCCACTGCGAGCGCACCGGTCGCTCGATCCCCTCGGCCCAGAGCCGTTGCGCCGTGAGCGCCATGACGATCTGCATGCTCATGTCTTCGCGCCCGCCGAAGGCCCCGCCGATGGCCGGATAGATGACCCGCACCGCGTCGTCGTCGAGGCCCAGGGCATGGGCGATCTGTTCGCGGTCCTCGTGGGTCCACTGCCCCGCGATCTCGACGGTCGGTCGACCCTCGGCGATCGACATAGGCCAGACACGCCTCGGGCTGCAGATAGGCGTGCTCCTGGTGGGGCATCTCGTAGGAGCCCTCGACGATCACGTCGGCCCGGGCGAAGGCCTCGTCGACGTCGCCCTTCCGGATCACCAGGTGGTAGTAGGCGTTGGAGCCCGACGGGTTCTCGGGATGCAGCACCGGGGCGTCGGGGGCCAGCGCCGCATCGATGTCGGCCAGGATCGGCAGCGGTTCCCAGTCGGCTTCGATCAGCATCGCCGCCGCTCGGGCCTGGCGATCGGACTCGGCGACGACGACAGCCAGCTGATCGGCTTCCCAGCGCGACACGTCGGCCGGTACCGCCGAACGCCCCGAATCGACCGGGCCGACCAAGACCGGCTGATCGGCCATCGTCAGCCCGTATTCGTTGACCGGCACATCGGCTGCGGTCAGCACCAACACCACACCATCGGCTGCCTCGGCCGCCGAGGTGTCGAGGCGGGTGATCCGGGCATGGGGTTGATCGGTGAACACGATCACCGCATGCAGCATCCCCGCCGGCCAGCGATCCCCCGGGTACGCGGCGTCACCGGTGGTCTTCGCCACGGCGTCCAGACGACTCACGCTGTTGCCGACGCCCGAACCGGTCATGGCCGTGTTCCCGGGTTCGATGCCGTCGTGACCGATTCCCGGGCCAGTGAGACCTGGGCCTCGACGATCTTGTAGTAACCCGTGCAACGACACAGGTTGCCCGACAAGCCCATCGTGATGTCGTGATCGGACGGGTCGGGACACTCGGCCGCAAGGCGCTCACCGGCCATCAGGAAACCCGGGATGCAATACCCGCACTGCACCGCCGCGTGGTCGACGAACGCCTGTTGCAGTGGGTGCAGAGCATCGACCGACGGGGCCAGTCCCTCGATCGTGGTGACCGATGCCTGCTGAGCCCGGCCGGCGGGGACCAGGCAGCTCAAGACCGAGGTCCCGTCGAGATGCACCGTGCACGATCCGCATTCGCCTTCGGCACAACCTTCCTTGGTCCCGGTCAACCCGACCGATTCTCGCAGCCAGTCGAGCAGACTCGACGGGATCCACGGTGCCGACACCGAGTGACCGTTCACGTTCGAGACGATGACGTCGCCGTCTTCGAAATCGACGGATGTGGCCGGTGTGAGCGGTGCCACCGTCGGTCCGCCGAGAACCGGTATGCGTGAGGGCCAGCTGGCCCGTTCCTCGGCTCGGGCGATCGATCCCAACATGCGGGTGAGCATCACCGGTATCAGCTCGGATCGATAACGGGCAGGGGCACGGCCGTCATCGATCGGGGACACCGCAGAGGCGGCAGCCGCCGACGCCGCAGCGATCGACGAGGCTCGAAGCGGTGATCCGATCAGTGCCGATTCGGCCTCGACGGCTCGGACGATGGTGGGCGCCACCGAGCCGAGGGCGATACGGGCCGAGCTCACGTCGGGGCCATCGAATCCGATGACGACGGCGATGTGGACGACCGAGATCGCCTGCGCCCGGCGCAACCCCAGCTTGAGGAACAGACCCCGTTCGTTGTCGGCCATCGGGGTCACCGTCAGCCCGGTCACGAGCTCGTCGGGGGCCATGACCGTGCGCCGAACACCGGTGTGGAAATCGTCGAGCGCAATTTGGCGAATTCCCCGTTTCGAGGCCAGTGACACCTCGCAGCCCAGGGCCCGCAACGCACTGATCGTGTCGTTCGCCGGGCTCGCCGTGACGACATTGCCGACCACCGTCGCCCGGTTGCGCAGTGCGGGAGACCCGACCTCGACACAGGCCTGGGCCAACGGGAGAGCCCGCTGCACCAACAGCGGCGAGGTCACGACGGCGTTGTGGGTCACGAGCGGGCCGAGATGCAGACCCTTCGGTGATCGGTAGATCGCATCGAGCCCGTCGACCCGCGTCAGGTCGATCAGGACATCGACCGGGCCACCGACCCGACGGTCGAGTTCGACCATCAGATCCGTGCCTCCCGCGACCACCCGGGCACGCTCGCCGTGGACCTCGAGCAGGTCGAGCACCGCCTCGAGCGAGATCGGGGCGACATATCGGCCGGGTTCGATGCCCGGCAGCTGGACCTCATGCATCGGTGGCACCTCCGCTCCCGTTGTAGATCGAGCCGCCATGATCGACGTAGCTCCTCAGCACCGCGGCGGCTTCCCGTCGTCGAACATCTCGTCGTACCTCGATGCCGGCCGCTTCGAGGTGCGCGACCCAGTCGTGGGGTTTGTGTCCCTCGTCGAATCCGACGGCGCGGGCATCCTCGTCTCGGGCTCCGCAGACCAGGCGCCGGACCCCCGACCAGGGGATGGCACCGAGGCACATCGCGGACGGCTCGGTCGAGGTGACCAGCTCGTAGGCACCGGCCGAGGCGAGATCCCAGGTGCGCAGAGTCTGGCCGGCCATGGCGATGGCAACGATCTCGGCATGGGCGATCGGTGCCGAGGAGGGAATCACCCGGTTCACGCCGGGGGCGATCAGCCTGCCCGCTTCGTCGAACACGGCTGCGGCGAACGGGCCTCCGCCGTCGGCAACATTGCCGGCGGCCAGATCGATGACGAGCGCCATTCGTTCGTCGACCGTGGCGAGAACCGGCCGGTCACCGACGCGCTGCCAGACCCATTCGGGCAGATCGATGGTGATCGAGGTCGGTGGGTGCATACCGAGGAGCGTGCCGAGCGATCGGTCGAATGTCAACGTCGATGCGTGACGGCTCCATGAACGGCACAGCGCGCCATCGACCCCGGCGCTCGAACCTCGACGATCGTCGGGTACCGTCGCTGGCCATGACCGCGCCCCGGACTCGCTGCTTCCCAGGTCGGGTTGCGACGATCCGGTCGATGGTCGCCGTGGTGGCGCTCCTCACGACGACAGCCGTCGGCTGTTCCCGCACCGGGTACCTGGCCGACCCGGATGGCCGTTTCGACGCCACCTGGATCGTCGAGGACATGACCGCCGAGGGTGATCCGGTCGATCTCGAGTCGGCGAACATCCTGGTCGACATCGACACCCGGATCGCGGCCGTCACCGTCGAGACCGGATGCCGGACCCTTCTCGGTTCCTACACGCTCGCCGACGACGGCCGGGCCGGTTTCACCCTGCCGGGCACGAAAGGCGATTGCGGCGGAGCCGAACCCTGGTTGGCCGACCTCGACGCCACGTTCCTCACCGCCGTCTCGACCGTCGACTCCTGGACCATCAGCGGCGATCGGCTCGAGCTCGCCGGTCCCGACACCTCACTGGTTCTCGAACGGGCTCGCTGATCACCCGCGCCGCGGCTGACGGGTCCGTCCAGGCCGCTGATGCGATCACGCGTCGGCGTCGAGCGTTGGTCCCGGGCCGACGCTCGCCGAGCCCTCGGCGATGACCGTGTCGCCGAGGGTGGCGGGGACCGCGTCGTCGACGGTGGCATCGTCGGCCGGGATCGGCGGACGAGCCAGGAATTCGACACGGATGCCTCCGTGGCCCAGAGCCGTGAGCGGTTCCAGAGCCCGGTCGGCCCGCCGGGCCAGCCGCGGGTCCGATGCCACCAGGGCCAGGCCCCAACCCGGTCGGCGCTCGCGGACGACGGCTCCGAAGCGACGGTAGAGACCTCCCAGGTCGCCGTCGCCCACTCGTTTGCCGTACGGCGGGTTCGAAGCCACCAGTCCGGTCCCGCTGTGGCCGGTGAGGTGCGACACCACCTTCTGTTCGACGGTCACCAGGTCGCCGACCCCGGCCCGCTCGGCGTTGGCCCTGGTGGATTCGACGGCGGTTGCGTCACGATCGGATGCCTCGATGACGAAGTCGACCGGACGGGCCAGCGACGCGGCCCCGCCGTTCACACTGGCCCAGGTCCCCGGCTCGAAGTCGGCCCAGGTCTGGAAGGCGTAGCGCCGGGGCCCGCTGGGTGGCAGGTTGCGGGCGATCAGCGCGGCCTCGATGGCGATCGTTCCCGATCCACAGAACGGATCGGCCAATGGCACCGTTCCGTCCCAGCCTGCGAGGACGAGCAGGGCCGACGCCATGGTCGGGCGCAACGGGGCCATGCCGATGTCGACCCGCCAGCCACGGCGGTGCAACGGGGTACCGCCGCTGTCGACGCTGACCGTGACGATGTCGTGGTCGAGCCGGACGACGAACGGTTGCTCGGGTTCACCGATCGACGGAGGACCGACCACCTGATGCAGTCGTTGGGCGATGGCGTCGGTGTGATACAGCGCCGACTTGTGGGCGGTGACCCGGAACTGGGGGGCGTAGTCGTTGGCGATCCAGGGGCTCCAGTCGACCTCGGCCGCCCGGGCCTGCAGGTGGGCGAAGTCGGTGGCCCGGAACTTGGCGATGCGGATCAAGACCCTCGATGCGGTACGCAACCAGAGGTTCGCGGCGTAGAGCTGGCGGGTCGTTGCCCGGAACTCGACCACGCCATGGGCGCCCGGCTTCGGCTTGATACCCAGCGCACGGAGTTCGCTCTCGCAGACCGCTTCGAGCCCTGGCGTACAGATGGCGGCGGCTTCGAATCGGGACATGTGGTTCCTTTGACCGAGTCTTGCGTCGAACGAGTCGTCCGTCGATCGACGTCGGTTCGATCGGCTGCCGAGCGCCCTGGTCCCGCACCCGGGACGCTGCGCTCGCCTTCACAGCCTGGGCGAACCGAGTGCGTTCTCCAACCCCGATGTGGCACAGTGACCGTATGGGTCTCCTCGGCTGGATCATCACGGGCTTCTTGATCGGCGTCTTCGCCCGCTTCCTGGTGGCCGGCCCCCATCCACTCGGCTGCGTCGGCACGGTCGCGCTGGGCATGATCGGGTCGGTCGTCGGCGGCACGATGCTCAACGTGCTCAGCGGCGACGGGTTCGAGGTCGCAAGCAGCGGTTTCTTCGGATCGGTCTTCGGGGCCGTGGTCGTATTGGTACTGGCCCGGCTGTTCGGGGGGCCGCGTCCGAGACGCCTCGAACCGCCGCGCTGAACCGCCATCTCGGCTCGGGACCTCCGCCGCTGGGCATACTCGTGGTGTGAACGATGCTCCCCTGATCCGACTCGACGACGTCTCGGTGGTCTACGGCGACAAGCGGGCGCTCGATCACGTGACGATGTCGATACCGGCCGGCCGCTCCCTGGCATTGATCGGTCCGAACGGCTCGGGCAAGTCGACGCTGCTGAACGTCATCGCCGGGTTGGTCGTGCCGACGTCGGGAACCGTCGGCCCTCGACCGATCCCGGCGGTCGCCTATGTCCTGCAACACCACCACCGTGCCCACTGGTTGCCGTTGACGGCGCGGGAAGTGCTTCGGATGGGTCGGTTCCACAAGCACGGGTTGTTCGGTCGGCTCGGCTCCACCGATCGCGCCATCATGGCTGCCGCGGCCGAGCGCATGAGCGTGGCCGATCTTCTCGACCAGACCTTCGACACCCTGTCGGGCGGCCAGCGTCAGCGGGTGCTCGTTGCCCAGGCCCTGGCTCAGGAGCCCCGCATCCTGCTGATGGACGAGCCGATCACCGGTCTCGACCTCACCAGCCAGCGTTCGATTCTCGACCTGATCGAGGCCGAGACCGAGCGCGGGACCACGGTCGTGATCACGACACACCACCTCGACGAGGCCCGTCACTGCGACAACGTCGCCCTGCTGGCCGGACGACTGGTCGCCCTGGGCCCGCCCGACGAGGTGCTGGCCGAGGACACCCTCAGGCTGGTGTTCGGTGGGCGGGTGCTGGGCGACCATGCCACCCATCAGCACGACACCCACCTGCTCGTGCTCGACGACCACGGTCACGACCACGACCCCGACTGACCCGCCACTCCCCTCCCCGCTCCCCCCGGCCCCCTCCCCCGGCCCTCGAGCCCCGATTTCGAGAGCCTGAACGACGGAATCGTCGCTCAGACTCTCGAAATCGAGGGGAATCGGGCGCACGGGCCCGGGGCGAGGAAGCTAGGCCAGGGCCTTCGTTGCCGTTTCGCCCAGGAGCGAGACTCGCTCGGGAAGGTGGCCGTTGGCCACCAGCGACAAGACGTATCCCTCGACCCCGAGGGCCAGGTCGTCGTGCAGGATCTGGGCCACCGTGTCGGGGTCGCCGAACACCCAGTCGGCCTCGAACGCCACCTTGTCGGCCTCGCTCATCCCGGCGTAGTCGACGCCCCGAGGAGCGAGGAAGGCCGCCATCTCGTCGCGGGCCTGTTCCATGGTCGGGGCGATGTGGGCTCGGCGCAACCACGACAGGGTGATCTCGGAGCGATCGCGTCCCAGTCGGTCGCAGTGGGCGGCCAGCGCCTCGACCTTGCGGGGCACATCGGCCTTGCCGCACGTGAGGTTGGACTCGTCGGCGTACTGAGCCACCATTCGCAACGTCTTGCGTTCTCCGTTGCCGCCGATCATCACCGGAATCCGGCTGATGGGCGCCGGGTTGTTCATGATCGACACCGCACGGTAGTGCTTGCCGTCGAGGCTGGGCTGCTCGCCTCGCAACATCGGCACGATGATCTGCAGCGCCTCCTCGAGTTTCTCGAAGCGGTCGGTGAAGGTCCCGAATTCGAATCCGAAGTCGACGTGTTCGCGCTCGAACCATCCTGCGCCGATGTTGCACATCGCCCGGCCACCGGACACGACGTCGAGGGTGGTGACGATCTTGGCCAGCAGGCCCGGGTTCCGGTAGGTGTTGCCGGTGACCATGGCCCCGAGCCTGGCCGTCTTGGTCCGCTGCGACAGTGCCGCGAGCAGGGTGTAGCACTCCATCATGATCTGATCGGGGTCCCCCAGCCCGGCCAACTGATAGAGGTGGTCCATCACGACCACGGAGTCGAAGCCGGATGCATCGGCGGCCTCGGCTTGGGCGGCCACGGTTTCGAAGACGGTGGCGTTGCTACCGCCGGGATAGGTGAAGTTGGGGATCTGGTAGCCGAGTCTGGTCATGAGGGTCCTCCGGTCGTTCGGATCCTCACCCTAGGCACCGATGCCTCTGGCTGGGCCAGAGACCGCCCCTACTGGTGCGAATCCCAGGTGGCGAACATGGCGGCGTAGTGCCCGCCGGCCGCAACCAGCTCGTCGTGTGTGCCCAGCTCGACCAGGCGGCCGGCGTCGATGACGGCGATCCGGTCGGCCCGCATGGCCGTGGCCAGGCGGTGGGCGATCACGATGGCCGTCCGACCCTCGAGCACCACGTCGAGCGCCCGTTCGATGATGGTCTCCGACGCGAGGTCGAGATTCGAGGTCGCCTCGTCGAGCACCAGCACCCGAGGTCTGGCCATGAAGGCCCGGGCCAGGGCCAACAGCTGTCGTTCCCCACTCGACAACGACGAGCCCCGTTCGTGGACCACGGTGTCGATCCCGTCGGGGAGCCGGTCGACCAGAGCGGTCAGGCCCACACGGTCGCACGCATCCTGGATCTCCTCGGGAGTCGCATCGGGACGGGCGAAGGCGACGTTGTCGCCGATCGTCCCGTTGAACAGGAACGGTTCCTGGGGAACGACCCCGAGCTGCGATCTCAGCGAATGCAGCGTGATGTCGCGCAGGTCGTGTCCGTCGAGCAGCACCGAGCCGGCAACGGGATCGTAGAACCGGGTGACGAGCTTGGCGACGGTCGATTTGCCGGCCCCGGTCGGGCCGACCACGGCCATGGTCTCGCCCGGCTCGATCACGAGGTCGAGGTCGTGCAGCACGGGTTCGGTCGGGTCGTAGCCGAAGGTCACGCCGCGTAGTTCGATCCGCCCCTCGATCTCGGGCAGCACGAGCGCACCGGGTCGCTCGACCACCGACGGCACCGTCGCCAACAGGCCACGGATCTTCGTGACGGCCGACTGACCCTGCTGGTAGGAGTTGTAGAGCTGAACGAGCTGCTGGATCGGAGCGAAGAAAGCGGTGAGATAGAGGAGGAAGGCGAACAGCTCGCCGACCGTCAGGCTCCCGTCGAGCACCATGCGCCCACCGATCAGGAGCAGCAGGGCCTGGCCGATGACGCCGATCGCCTCGTTGGCCGGTCCGTAGATCGCCCCGATCGTCGAGGCGGCGATGTTGGCGTCGCGGTGCTCGTTCACCACGTTGGCGTGGTGAATGTTGTTGTGACGGCGACGGTTGTGGGCCGTGATGATCCGAACGCCGGCGAGGCTCTCGGACAGATCGGACAGGACCAGGGCGATCTTGTCCCGCACCAGTGCATAGTTGCGTTCCGATGCCCGCTTGAACCAGATCGACAGGGCCAGCATCGCCGGCACCACGGCGATCAGCATGATGGCCGCCAGCTGGGCGTTGAGCGCGAACATCACTCCGGTGATGAGGATCAGTGTCAGGCCCTGGACCGCCAGGTTCACGAGCCCATCCTGGAACAGCACGCTGAGCGCATCGATGTCGCTCGTCATCCGGGTCATGAGGACCCCGGTCTTGGACCCGGTGAAGAAATCGAGTGACTGACGCTGGAGGTGGGAGAACACCCGGATGCGCAACTCGTACATGAGCCGTTCGCCCAGTCGGGCCGTGAAACCGATCCGGATCGTGGCGGCCAGCACGTTCACCAGGATCGATGCGGCGTAGGCCAGTCCGATCCACCACAACATCTGGGCATCGCGGGGCACGATCGCCCGGTCGATGCCCAGCTGCGTGAGGAGCGGGCCGGCCTGGAGCGCCACCGTCTCGACGACAACGAGCACGGCAGCGAGGGCCAGACGCCAGCGGTGCGTTCCCAGGAACCGGCGGAGTGTGAACGGTTCGGTCTCGGCCCCGATCGGTGAGAACCGGATGCCGGGTGCCGGGTGTTCGGGCTCGGTGTCGAGGATCGCCTGGGCCCGCTCGGCCAGCTCCGAGGGGACACCGGCGAACGGTAACCCGTTGCGGGCCGCGGTCTGCGACGCGGAGGGTCCGCCGAACGGCGATCCGGCAGGAGGGCCGAAGCTCATGCGTCCTCCCGCTCGGACGGGTCGCCATCGGCCAGATGAGCCAACACCGAGGCATAGCGGGCATCGGTGTCCATCAGCTCGCGATGCGTACCCGAGGCGACGACCCGTCCTGCATCGAGCAACAACACCCGATCGGCCAGGGCGATCGTCGAGAGGCGGTGGGCGATCACGATCGTGGTCCGGACCCGTCGCTGCTCGGTCAGGGCCTGGTGGATCCGCTCCTCGACGTGCACGTCGATGGCACTCGTCGCATCGTCGAGCACGAGGATCGGCGGGTTGACCAGGAGCGTCCGGGCGATGGCGATGCGCTGGCGCTGCCCGCCAGACAGGGTGTAGCCGCGCTCGCCGACGATGGTGTCGTAGCCCTCGGGCAGGGCCACGATGAAGTCGTGCGCCATGGCCGCGGTTGCTGCGGCGACCACGTCGGCCCGATCGGCATCGGGCCGACCGTAGGCGATGTTGTCGGCCAGGCTGATCGAGAACAGGAACGGGTCGTCGGCCACCGTCCCGATGTGCGACCGAAGACTGACCTGGGTGACATCACGGACATCGTTGCCGTCGATCCGCACGGCGCCCGAGTCGACGTCGTAGTAGCGCCCCAGCAACCGGGCGACGGTGGACTTCCCCGAGCCCGTTCGCCCGACGAGGGCAACGGTCTCGCCCGGCTCGATCCGGAACGAGCAGTCATCGAGCACCGGCGCCCCATCGCCGTAGGAGAAACGAACCGAGTCGAACTCGATGCTTCCTCGAACCTCGGTGAGGGGGGCGGCGTCGGGCCGGTCGACGATGTCGGGCTCCTCGTCGAGGATCTCGAAGATGCGCTCGGCCGATGCCTTGGCCCGCTGGCCGAGCATCAGGAACATCCCGAGCATGCGGAAAGGAGCCTGGAGCATCGTGACGTAGGCCGTGAAGGCGAACAGCGTGCCCTCGGAGACCTGGCCGTCGATCACCAACCAACCGCCATAGACCAGCACGAGCAGGGTGCCGACTCGGGGGAGGTTCTCGATGAAGGGATTGTGGCGGGCCTGGGCGTCGGCGGTGCGGATGTTCGCCCAACGAACCCGCTGGGCGGCAACCGCCAGTTCCTCGACCTGTTCCTCCTCGGCGGCGAAGGATCGGATGACCCGAACACCATTGATGTTCTCGTCGACGGTCGTGGCCACCTCGGCCAACCGGGCCTGCACGATCCACGACAGCGGGAAGACCTGATTCCGCAGACGGACCCCCATCCAGTAGACACCCGGCAGCGGAGCGATGGCCACGAGCGTCAGGGGTACGTGCACCGACAACATGAACACGATGGCGACACCGAACATCAGCGTGGTCATCGAGATGAGCGGGGCGAACGTCAGGAACATCTGGACCGACCGGATGTCGGAGTTGGCCCGCGAGATCACCTGACCCGACTGGGTGCGATCGTAGAAGCCGAAGGACAGGCGGGTCAGGTGGTTGTAGAGCAGGATCCGCAGATCGGTGTCGATCTGGAACGCGCCGCGGTACAGCAGGTAGCGGTAGGTCAAGGTGAGGGCCGCCCGGGTCAGCCCGAGGACGAGGACGAGGACGACGAATCGGTTCAGGCTCGCGCTGCGAGCCGTGAGCGCTTGGTCGATGGCCGAACGGATCACCGCCGGGAGTGCAACCTGCAGCACCATCGCCACCGCGGCCAGAGCCAGGGTGCCGAAGTAGGCGAGGCGGTGCTCGAGCACGATCGGCAGCATCCGCCGGATCCAGCCCAGACTCTGGTCGGGATCGACTCGGGCCTTCGATGCGGGATGGGTGCGGGTGATCGCCACTGGTTCGAAGGCACGGGACTCGAGCTCGCGGTCGAGCTCGGTTGCGTCGGTGACCAGGTCCATCGTCGATGACCCTAGAGGGCGAAGGGGCGGAGCCCGAATTCCAGACCGCGGGCGAAGGGGCGGAGCCCGAATTCCAGACCGCGGGCGAAGGGGCGGAGCCCGCAATTCCAGACCGCGGGCGAAGGGGCGGAGCCCGCAATTCCAGACCGCGGGCGAAGGGGCGGAGCCCGCAATGCGAACCCGCGGGCGGGCCCATTTCTTCAAAATCGAATCAGAGCTGCAAGACTGCGGTGCATGAGTGAGACGACCGACATCGAATTCTGGATCGACCCGATATGACCGTGGTGCTGGGTGACGGCCCGTTGGGTCGTCGACGAGGTGAAACCTGCCCGTGGGCTGAACATCACATGGCAACCGATCAGTCTGTTCTTCAAGAACGAGCCGGCTGAGGATTCCGACTACTACGCGCCCGTCCTGCAGACCCACAAGATGCTGCGGGTGTTCGAGGCGGTCCGGGCGGCCGAGGGCGAAGGCCCGCTCGGTGACCTCTACTGGGAATACGGCCGCCGGATCCATCACGACAAGGACCGGGACTTCGATCTCGCCGATGCGCTCACGGCGGTGGGGCTCGACCCGGCCCTGGCCGCCGAGGCCGAGAACGAGGTCTGGGATGCCGAGATTCGCACTCGAATGGATGCCGGCCTCGAACTCACCGGTCAGGACGTCGGAACACCGATCATCGCCTTCGAGGATCGAGACGGTGTGAAACAGGCCTACTTCGGGCCCGTCATCACCGCCGTCCCGCCGACCGAGGATTCCCTGGCCATGTGGGATGCGCTCGTCACCATGATGAGCATCAAGGGGTTCTGGGAGCTCAAGCGCACCCGTACCGAGCGTCCCGAGTTCGGCGATCGGCCCTGACGCGACACGGGGCCCGGGATCCTGAGATCCCGGGCCCCGTTCGTTCGGTCCGCTACGCGGGACCGGCCACCAGTCCGCCGATGCTCTCGGCACGGCGATCCATTGCCTGATCCTTCGGCGACGGGTAGCGGGCGACTTCGGCCCGGCCCACGACCATCCAATGCACCTCGTCGGGCCCGTCGGCGAGACGGAGCGTGCGCTGTGAATGGTAGATCTGGGGCAGCGGCGTCCACTGTGAGACACCCGTGGCACCGTGCATCTGGATCGCCTGATCGACGATCTGGCAGACGCGGATGGGCACCATGGCCTTCACCGCCGAGACCCACACACGGGCTTCGGCGTTGCCGAGCAGGTCCATGGCCTTGGCGGCGCGCAGCACCATCAGACGCATGGCCTCGATCTCGATCCGGGCCTTGGCGATCATCTCGAGATTGCCACCGAGCTGGACGAGCGGCTTGCCGAACGCCTTGCGGGTGAGACCGCGGGTGACCATCAGCTCGAGGGCTCGCTCGGCCGCACCGATCGAGCGCATGCAGTGGTGGATTCGCCCGGGGCCGAGACGCAGCTGCGAGATCTCGAAGCCGCGCCCTTCGCCGAGGAGCATGTTCTCCTTCGGCACCCGAACGTCTTCGAGTTTGAGGTGCATGTGGCCGTGAGGTGCATCCATGTTGCCGAAGACGTGCATCGGACCCACGATGGTGAGACCGGGTGAGTCCATGGGGACCAGGATCTGCGACTGCTGCAGGTGGGGGGCGGCGTCGGGGTTGGTCTTGACCATGCAGATCATGATCTTGCAGCGGGGATCACCGGCGCCGGAGATGTAGTACTTCTCGCCGTTGATCACCCACTCGTCGCCATCGAGGACCGCCATGGTGGACACGTTCTTGGCGTCGGACGGACGCGACCTCGGGTTCGGTCATCCCGAAGCAGGAACGGATCTCGCCGGCCAGCAGTGGCTCGAGCCACTGCTTCTTCTGTTCCGGAGTGCCGACCCGTTCGATCACTTCCATGTTGCCCGTGTCGGGAGCGGCACAGTTGAGGCACTCCGAGGCCAACGAGTTCTTGCCCAACTCCTGGGCGATGTAGGCGTAATCGAGATTGGACAGACCTTCGCCGGTCTCGGCGTTGGGCAGGAAGAAGTTCCACAGTCCCTGCGACTTCGCCTTGGCCTTGGCCGCCTCGAGGAGTTCGAGTGCCTTCGGGTGGTAGGTCCAGGGGTCTTCCTGGCTTCCCTGGAGTTCGTGGAACTCCTGGGTCCAGGGATCGACCTCTTCGGCGATGAACTTCTTCACCGCGGCGAGGAGCGGCTGCGCCTCGGGGGACATGGCGAGCTGATACATCTCGCCACCGAAGTCGTCCATGTTCAATGGGTTAGCCGGCATGCGGTCCTCTTCTTGGTTCGACGGTCTCGGGGTGCCGCTGCTGGAGCGAACGTGTCGATCATGCCACCCGCCGCTCCAGGAATCGAACCGAGACGAGACCGACGGTGGCCGCTTCAGCCGAGCGGAACCGCCGACACGACCCGGTTCCCGAGGTAATGATGGATCGCCGGGTCGTACCGGCCGCCACAGGTGACCAGTCGGAGGGCCGGGGACCCACCGCGGCGAAAGAGGATCTCGGAAGGCAACGCCGTCTTGTCGTAGAGCACGTTGTCGACCACCTCGAAGCTCCGCGTCGAACCGTCGTCGAAGTCGATGTCGATCCGGTCCCCGGGTTCGACCGTGTCGAGCCGGAAGAAGACCGCTCGCCGATGGCCGAGGTCGACATGCGCCGCGAGGACCGCCGAGCCGGTCGAGCCGGGAACCGGGCCATGCTCGTACCAGCCCACGTCGTCGGGACCCGGGACGTCGAAGTTCCCCGAGCCATCGACGCCGACGGCCACGATCGGCGCGTCGATTGCGACCTCGTCGACCCGCAGCCTCGCCGGGAGGGAACGGGCCCGACCCGGTTCGACGGTCGGCGTCTCGGCCGAGGAGAGACGCAACCGTGGGGCACCGGGCAGCCGCGGCCCGACGAGGGGGGACGGGCCGACGAGGGCGGACCGATCATCGATGGGGTCCGGGGCGACGACGGCCGGTGCCCGCACCATCGCCTCGTCGGGCCCGACGAGCCCGAGCCAGGTCAGACCGACCAGCGTCACCAACGATGCGGTCAGGACGAGCAACGTGGATCGCACGGGTTCACCGCTCGTCGGGGCGAAGGACCCGACGACGCTGGACCACGAGCCCGGCCAGCCCGAGGAGCGTCATCATGACGAGCGCCGGACCGAGCCCATCGGTACCTCGTTCGCCCAGCAATCCACCATCGCCACTCGGGATCCCGGTGGGGGCCGACACCAGGCCCGTGACCCGTCGTATGGCCAACGCCACCGGTTCGTTGCCCGACCCGGGTGCACCCACTCCGCCCGTCGGTCGGATGAAGCCCGTGGTGAGAGCCCCTTCGGGCACGTCGACCGTTGCCGAGAACACCACATCGCCGCTCGGGCTCGAGACCACCACCTCGTGGGGCCCGGCCGGTAGCAGGACCGGCTCCGGGGGTGAGGTCAGGGCGACACCGTCGATGGTCGGCGAGCCGACGGTGTCGCCGACGGGCACGAGCGTCAACCGTCCCTGGCCGGCGGGCACCGGCGACAGATCGTCGGTGAAGAATTCGGCGACGGGCTGTTCACCGTCGAGCGTGATCACCAGTGTCCCGGGCCGATCCTGGTCGAGCGGAACGTCGAGCAGGGACTCGTCGGCCCGAGCCGCAGCGAGAATCGGCGGATCGTCCATGGTGGGGAACAGCGACAGGGACGAGACATCGTCGGCGAACAACAGGGGTCCGGCCAGCATGCCGGGAGCGAAACCGGCAGCCGAGAGCTCGCCGTCGAGGTAGACGTCGACGACGGAGTCGGGCAGGGCATGCAGGATCTCGTAGCCCATCGCCGCATCCGTCGCCGTCTGCGCCTCGGCTGACGCCACCACGGTCGAGGGAGCCGTCGTGGCCGGAGCCGTGGTCGGCGGAGCCGTCGTGGCCGGAGCCGTGGTCGGCGCCCCGTCGTCCACCGTCGTGGCCGGAGCCGTGGTCGGCGCCACCGTCGTGGCCGGAGCCGTGGTCGGCGCCACCGTCGTGGCCGGAGCCGTGGTCGGGCCACCGTCGTGGCCGGAGCCGTGGTCGAGGGAGCCGTCGTCGTGGCCCGAGCCGTGGTCGAGGGAGCCGTCGTCGTCGAGCTGACCGAGGCCTCGTCGACCGAGTCGTTCCCGCTGCTCGCCCACAAACCGAGACCCGCCACCGCAACCAGGGCAGCCGCCGCGAGCAGGGCGCCGCGGCGACCGGGACCGGCAGGGGTGGTGGTCTCGGCGGCACCTGCGGCCCCGGAAGCAGCTGAACCCGGGGTGGGGCTCGCGTCTTCACCTGACCGCCCGACGGCGCCACCGGCATCGTCGGCCGTCGCATCCCCAGCAGGGGCGCCTGCCGCAGCAGCACCGCCTGCCCCAGCGACACCGCCTGCCGCAGCAGCACCGCCTGCCCCAGCGACACCGCCGGCCAGGGCGGCGGCGAAGGCGCGGCCCCGATCCGACGAGCCGAGAGCCGCCAGTTCGTACGTCGGCAGGGACGGACCGCCGGCGGAGCGAATGGCGTCGGCCAGGGCCAGCGTCGTGGGATGGCGCCGAGCCGGATCAGGCGACGTGGCGATCTCGATCTCGGCGGCGACGGCCGCCGGCAGGGCCCCTCGGTCGGCGGCGACGCCCCGATCGAGCACCATCCCCAGACTGAAGACGTCGGAACGAGGCGTCGGTGCCGCCCCGGCGCGCACCTCGGGTGCCACGATGGCCGGGTCATCGGGGAGGCGAGCCCCCCGCGTCAGGCCCATACCGGCCACGGCCAGACGCCGCCCGGCGATGTGGATCTCGTCCTCGCTCAACGCACCATGATGCAACCCGAGAAGATGCCCCTCGTGAACGGCTCGAGCCGATGCCTCGACGACCGCAGCCCGCTCTCGCCACCGGGTGAACCGGGTCTGATCGGCCAAGTCCGACAGCCGCTCACCACGAGCCGGGAGCTGATATGCCTGGAGGGTCCCGTCGACCCGTTCGACGGCCATCGTGGGCACGAGTCCCTTCGCGCCGGCGGTCCGCAGCAGTCGAACTCGATGATCGGCGCCCCAACTCGACGCCGGAGCCTCGATCACCTCGGCCTCGATCGGTTCGCCGCTCGCGGCCCGGCCGAGCACCTCACGCCGGCGCCGCAGCCCCATCCATTCGTCGGATGCCCCCGACGGTCGTCGGTCACCGTCTGTCATGTTCGACCCTTCCGCCATGTCCGTGCATCGATCGTGACCCGTCGATCGTGTCATCGTTCGACCCGAGGCAGACTGCTCCCGTGTCCGTCCGTCGCGCAACCTCGCTCGAGGAACTCTTCGACATTCCTCGAGCCGTGGTGATCGAGGTTCGACCCGAGCCGTCATCGGCTCCCCCCCACCAGGCCGAAGCGGCCCTCATGTCGGTCATGCAGGGTCATCGTCGGGCAACCTTCGCCGCCGGCCGGATCGGGGCAGCCCACGCCATGGAGCTGCTCGACCGGACGCCGGTGCCGGTCCTGGTCGGACCGACACGGGAACCCCTGTGGCCGTCGGGACTGATCGGTTCGATCACGCACACCCAGCAACGGGGCCGGTTCGAGTCGATCGTCGCCTACACGGCGCTCGCCCCCGACCCGGGGAACACCGGGATCGGGATCGATGCCGAGTTGCTGGGCCGGGTCACGTCCGATCTGACCCGACGGATCCTGACCGACGACGAACGACTCCTCGTGGAACGACTTCCACCCGGAGAACGGGATCGATTCGTCGCTCTGGCCTTCAGCGCCAAAGAGGCGCTCTACAAGGCGCAGTTCCCGCTCACCGGGGCCTGGCTCGGCTTCCACGATGCCGAGCTCGATTCCGACGGGACCCGAATCCGCCTCGTGGCCGGGGGTCCGCTCACCGGCGTGGTCGACGATCCGGTTCGGGTCCGCTCGCTCGTGGTCGACGACCGCATCGTCGCCGCCGTGGTCGTTCGGCGATCCTCGACGTGGCCCTGAGCCGGAGTTCCGGGCAGCCGCCGTACGGCACCGACTACACAGCCTCCTCGGTGGTTGGGGAAGCGAGGGGGCCGATCAGCGGTCCCAACCGAGCCAGTCGAACACGACGGCACAGAATTCGTCGGGAACCTCGAGTTGCGGGCAGTGCCCGACGCCTTCGATGAGTTCGAGTGGCCATTCCGGTCGCCGCTCGGCCAGCCAGCGGGCCGATGCCGGCCGAACGATGATGTCGTCGGTGCCCTGCAGGATCAGCACGGGGGCCTGCACCCGCTGCACGGACCGCTCGAATCGCCGGGTCGAAACCAGGATCCGGGCGATCGAACGCGCCGCATCGGCGAAGGCCCGAGTCGCCCACGGCATCTTCGCCCGGCGTCGGGCGAACTCGACCAGTACCTCCCGGTCGGCAGCGGCAAGGCGCGACGGGTCGGCGAGCACGAGTCCCATCGACGCATCGACCGACCGTTCCGGTGAGCGGCGTTGACCGAGGATCTCGAGCACCTTCGGGCCGAGGCCCGGCAACAACGGAAGACCGAGCCAGGCAGCGGCCGAAGGACGGATCCGGACATCGGCATTCGGCAGGGCGGCCGAAACCAGGACGACCCGGTCGACGATCTCGGGATGGCGGGCGGCGAGCAGCAACGCGATCAGCCCACCCATCGAGTTGCCGACGACGATCGCCGGGCCGGCGTCGAGATGGGCGATGAGGGTCGCGATCAGCTCGACCTGATGATCGACCTCGCTGGACCGACCCAGCGGTGGGGTGTCACCGAACCCGACCAGGTCGGGAACGACCACTCGGCCATGTCGGGAGAACGCATCGATCACGCCGACCCAGTTCGATCGGGAGCCACCGAGTCCGTGGATCATCACGATCAGCGGCCCGTCGCCGCCGAAATCCCAGAGGTGGACATCGCCATCGAGATCGATGACCCGGCTGGCGTCTTCGAGCGGGCGGACCGACACGAGACTCCGATCAGTTCCCGGCGAGGATCTCGTCGCGCAGCTCGCGCTTGAGGAACTTGCCATTGGCGTTCTGAGGCAGAGGATCGGTGCGGAACCAGATGTGTCCCGGGATCTTGTGCTTGGCCAACATCGGGGCCAGGTACTCTCGCAGCTCGGCCTCGTCGAGCCGATGGCCTGGTCGGACCACGATGGCGCAGGCGACGTCCTCGCCGAGGCGGTCGTCGGGGACACCGAACACGGCCGCTTCGGAAACGGCCGGGTGCTGGTAGATCGCCGTCTCGACTTCGGAGCAGTAGACGTTCTCGCCCCCTCGCAGGACCATGTCCTTCGCCCGGTCGACGATGTAGACGAACCCATCCTCGTCGATCCGGGCGATGTCGCCGGTGTTGAACCAGCCGTCGCGGATCGCTTCTGCCGTCGCCTCGGGCCGGTTCAGGTAGCCCTTGATCACGACCGAACCGCGGACACACAGCTGACCGACGGTGTCGGGACCGGACGGCAGGTCGTTGCCGAGATCATCGACGAGCTTGGCATCGAGGGTCGGGACCAGAGGACCGCAGGATTCGGGTTTCTCGAGGTAGGTCCGGGCTGAGTTCGCCGTGACGATGCCGTGGGTCTCGGTCAGGCCGTATCCCGTCGAAGGGCTGGCCTTTTCCCGCTTCAGCGATCGATCGATCTTGTGGACGAGATCGGGATGCAGCGGTGCGCCACCGCCTCCCATGCCGAGCAGGGTGGAGGTGTCACGCTTCTCCCAATCGGGGTGCATGAGCATTTCTCGGCTCATCGTGGGGACACCCGAGAAGTTGGTGACACCTTCGCGTTCGATCAGCTCGATCGCCCGAGCGGCATCCCACTTGTACATCAGGACGAGCTTGGCGCCGACCAGGGTGGCGGGGTGCATGATGCAGTTGCAGGCCGTGACGTGGAACAGCGGTGTCGGCCCCATGAAGACCAGTTGCGGCTGCTCGGCACCCTGCTCGGCCTGCCACTCCGCCGCCTTGCCCTCTTCCATGGCGACGGCAAGTCCGAGCCAGCGCGGCATGTAGGCGATGTGCATGAGGTTGTGCACCGAACCGCGATGCGTCAGCTGGGCCCCCTTGGGGAAGCCCGTCGTTCCCGAGGTGTAGAAGATCGTGGCATCGTCGTCGGGGTCGATGTCGGCGTCGGGCAGCGCCGGCGGGGCCGTCGAGCCGTCGACCACGTCATTCCAGCGGCTGGCCCCCTCGGGCAGGTCCCGATCGGAGCGAACCGAGATCACGTGCATCGGGAAGTCGGCCCGCAGCGAGTCCAGGATCGGGAGCACCCGTTCGAGCCGCTCGTCGTCGACGATCAACACCTTGGGGGTACTGTCCTTCAGTCCGAACTCCATCTCGGGAGTCGTCCACCAGGCATTCAGCCCGACCAGGGCGGCACCGACCGAGATCGTGGCCCAGTAGCTGACCACCCATTCGGGATAGTTGCGCATCGAGACCGCAACCCGATCGCCCGATCCGACGCCGTACTCGTTGCGCAGCAGGTGAGCGAGCGAACGGATCTGCGCGTCGATCTCGGCGAAGGTGTATCGCTCGTCCTCGAACACCACGTAATCCTTGTCGCCGTGGAAGGCAGCGAGCTCCCACACCGACCGCATCGTCGGCGGAGCCTGGGAGAAGACCCGCATCGGGATACCCCGAACCTCGATCTCGGTGGTGGCGAATGGCGACCCTTCGGCCATCAAGGCATCACGGGCAGCGTTCAAGTAGTCGATCATCACGGGGGGAATGGTGGACCAGGTCACGCCGCGAGTAAAGCCACGGACGCGATGGGTGGACGCCTACAGCGGCGAGACCCGGGCCCCGGCCAGATTGGCGATCGTCGTGGCAACCACCCGGTTCCGCCCCTCTTCCTTGGCCCGGAAGAGCGCCTCGTCGGCCGCAACGGTCAAGGTCGGCAGAGGCTCCCGGATTCCGGTTGCCACGCCGACCGACACGGTCAGCGACAGGTTCAGGCCGGCGACCGAGATCCGGATTCCCTCACAGACGTCCTGGGCCTCGGACTGGGGAGCATTGGTCATGAGCACCAAGAACTCCTCACCCCCGTACCGGTACACGACATCACCGGGCCGGACCGCAGCGGCAATGGTCGAACCGACGGACCGGAGGGCTCGGTCACCCTCCTGGTGGCCGAAGGCGTCGTTGAAACGCTTGAAGAAGTCGACGTCGACCATCGCGACACTGACGGCCTCGCGGGCCGCCCGGCGGGCTGCTTCGAGGTGGGCGAGATCCTGATCGAGTCGGCGACGATTGGCGAGCCCGGTGAGAGGATCGACGAGTGCGAGCTTCTCGAGTCGGGACGAGTACCGGCGATACCAACCGACGGCCAGCGACAGGACGGTGATGCTCGCCATCGACAACAATCCCACCCAGAGCGGGACACCCATACCACCGCGTGACCCGCCGCTGCCCGAGACCGGTGCGGCCACTGGTGCCGGGGCGGCGAATGCGTCCTCCAGGAGCGTCGCCGCCGATTCGTACAGGGCCACCTCCGCATCACGGTCCGACGACTCCAAGCGACCGGCGAGCACCATCAGCGTGAGAGGCGGGAGATCGAGACCCGCCAGGTCATCGAGGATCGCCGCACCATCGTCGGCGAACATCTCCGGATCGCGGCCGGCCTCGATGGCGGCCCCGGTTTCGCGCAGATGGGTGATGGCGGCGGCCACCGGATCGGCCTCGGGCTCGGCGGCCGACACCGCAGTGGGCAGCGCGACGACGATCGACAGCCAGAGAAGGAGCAAAGGGACGACGAGGCGGGATCCACGCACCCCATCAGCATCGGTCGGGATCGGGCATCCATCAGTCCTCGGGCAATTCGGCCGGGACCGGGTGAATTCGGCAGACTCGATGGCATCGACACCGTCCCCTAGGTTGGTCACCGTGACCTCCGCGTTCCACGTGCTACCCGGCCAGATCGATCGAGCGGCGTCGGTCCTGGCGGACGCCTTCCTCGACGACCCCGTGATGTGTTGGCTGCTGGCAGCCTGCGACGATCGGCGACGGGTTCTCGGGGAGTTCTTCACCATCGCCGTACACAACGGACTGCAGCGAGGTCACACGTACCGATCGAGCGGCTGGGAAGCGGTTTCCTACTGGACACCCCCGGGCACCACGAACATGTTCGACCCCGAGCACGGCGCCGAGATCGGCGAACTGATCGGGCGCGAAGTCGGGACCGGGTACCCGCCGGCCAACGCGAACTGGGCGAACTCATGCGGGCCCACCACATCGTGGAGCCGCACTTCTACCTCCCGTTCATCGGCGTGCACCCCGACCAGCAGGGCCGGGGGCACGGCATCGAGGTGCTGCAACCGGTCCTCGACATCTGCGATCGCAACGGCCTGCCCGCCTACCTCGAGGCGTCGAGCCCCCGCAGCGTTCCGTTCTACCGGCGGGCCGGGTTCGAGATCACGGCCGAGTTCGCGCCCGAGGGCGGGCCACGGCTCACCGGCATGCGCCGTCCCCCCGCCTCCTCGAACTGACCCCTCCACCCACCGACGATCGAACCGGAGCACCCATGGAACTCGGCATCTGCGTCGCCTCGAAGATCGACGACCTCGACTACGTGGTCGAGGCCGAACGCCTTGGTTTCACCCACGCCTGGCTGGCCGACAGCCAGATGATCTGGAGCGACGTGTATGCGTCGTTGGCCGTCGCGGCCGAGCGCACCTCGACCATCCGCCTGGGAACCGGCGTGGCGGTCGCCGCCACCCGACCCGTCGGAGTGACGGCCGCCGCCATCGCCACGATCAACGAGCTGGCGCCGGGCCGCACATTCCTGGGTATCGGAACCGGCAACACGGCCATGCGCATCATGGGCCATCCACCGATGCGTATCACCGAGTTCGACGACTACCTGCGAGCACTCGGCCCCCTGATGAGGGGCGAGGAGGCACCGGTCACCTGGCGGGGGGTCACCTCACCGGTCCGCCACATCATGCCCGACGCAGGGTTCGTGGCCTTCGAGCCTCGAATCCCGCTCTACGTGTCCGGCTTCGGACCGCGCTCGTTGGCGCTGGCCGGTGCACACGGCGATGGCGCCGTGCTGTCGATCCCCCCGCAGCCCGAAGCGATGGAACGGGTGTGGCGGGCCATCGAGGCCGGGGCGAGCGCAGCCGGGCGGACCATCGACCGCGAGCGGTTCCACACCTGCACCCTCACCACGATCGTGGTGCTCGACGACGACGAGACCATCGAATCGCCACGTGTGTTCGAACAGTGCGGCGCCTTCGCCGTCGCCGGCCTCCACTACGCCTACGAGCAGTGGCGGAACTTCGGCCGTCGGCCGAGCAGCCCGGCCATGCTCGAGGTGTGGGACGACTACGTGGCGGTGGTCGAGCGTGTCCCCGAATCGCACCGCCATCAGCGCATTCACGAAGGCCACAACTGCTGGGTCGTCCCCGAGGAGGTCCCGTTCGTGACGACCGATCTCATGGCGTCGTCGTGCATGATCGGAACGGCCGAGCAGCTGCGTGACCGGCTGGCCGACCTCGACGCGGCCGGACTCGATCAGGTGATGATCCTTCCGCCGCTCGAGCCTCGGTACGACGTGATCCGTCGAGTCGGCGCCGACCTCATCACGGCGCTGTAGGCCGGTCGGCCCGACCGGACGATTCGGGGCGGTCGGCCAGGTGCAGCACCCGCTGGGGGAACGGAATGGTGATCCCGGCGGACGCGAGCGCCTCGTCGATGGCCAGGACCACGGCGTGGCGGACCCGCCACATTCCGGCGATCGAAGGATCGTGCCAGTACCGGACCGCGAAGTTGATCGACGAGTCACCGAACTCGGTGGCCAGGACGTCGGGGGCCGGCGAGGTCATCACCCCGTCGGTGGCCCGGACCGCATCGACCAGCACCCGGGTCACCTCCGCCAGGCTGGTGCCGTAGGCCACCCCGACCTCGACCGTGGTCCGGCGGGCCCGGCGTCGCCGTGAGGTTCACGATCGGCTGCTTGATGACCAGGGCCGACGGTATCCGCACCGTTTCACCCGACGGGGTGTGGATCACCACCGATCGGGAATCCACCCGAACCACCGTTCCCTCGTGATCGGCCGTTTCGACCTCGTCCCCCGCGGTGAAGGGTCGACGGAGCTGCAGGAGAATCCCGGCAACGAAGTTCTCGAGCATGTCCTGGACCGCGAAGGCCACGGCGATGCCGAAGATTCCGAGCGCACCGAGAACCGGGCCGATGGCGACACCCAACGAGTCGAGCCCGTAGACCAGGCCCATCAACCCGATCATGTAGCTGACGAACCGGCCGACCAGCTCGGCGATGAAGCGATCGGCCTGCCCCCGCTCCAGCACGCGCGTGAGGACGATGCGGACGATGCGGCCGATCACGAGCGACCCGATCACGATTCCCGAGCGCGATGAGATAGTCCCTCAGTTCGAGCCCGCCCAGATCCACCTCGTTGGCCAATGTCTCGATGTCGACTTCGCTCTGCGCCAACCACCAATCCATCCCTCGTGTCTACCGGGCCCGGCCGGCCGAGGGACGTCCGACTCGTCGGTGACATCAGCGGACAATCGCCGGTACCACCATGACCTGCTCACTCCGCGTGTCGACGTCCTTAGCCTGTCCCGATGACGTTCGCCGCCCCGGTTCGAGTTGCCGACCGACTCCGGCCGAAGGCCTCTCCGGGCCTGCTCTTCGGGTCGGCCGCCATCTCGACGGTCTTCGTCGCCACGTCGTTCGCCGTCCCCGAGGTGATCGACGACTTCGGCGTCGGCGCCGGATCGGCCGTCCTGATCTCGACCGCCCAGGTCGGCGGATTCACCCTGACGAACCTCGTCGGGGGGCGGCGACTCCACCCGACGGCAGCACTCGCCCGCGGATCCCTGGCCACCATGGTGGTCGTGAATCTGGCCTCGGTGTTCGCTCCGACCCTGGCCGTGCTCATCGGTTTGCGTTTCGTGTCGGGTCTGGCCATGGGGCTGCTGATCTGGATCGCCTGGGCCGACAGTGCCGCCGACGAGACCCGCCGTGGTCAGATCGCCGCCATCGGGCCACTGTCGTCGGCCGTGGCGGCGCCCCTCATCGCCGGGGCGGTCAAGATCGGTGGGCTCGACGCCATCTACGCCACGTTGGCCCTCGTGTCCCTGCTCTGCCTCGCGTTGCCCATCACCGTCGAAGCGGCGATCAGTCGTGGACGTCGACCGATCGAGGCTCGGGGAGTCGTTCCGGTCCTGCTCGGCATGAGTGCCCTCACCCTTGGTGGCTCCGCCGTCTTCGTCTTCGTCGGCGTCATCGCCCGCGACAACATCGGGATGTCGAATCTGACCCTGTCGGTGGCGCTGAGTCTCAACGCGCTCGCCGGGATTCCGACCGCCCGCTACGCCGGTCGACGGCGTTTTCCGGGGATCTTCATCGTCATCACCGGGTTGTGCGCCTTCTTCCTGACGATCGCCGACAGCACCCCGGTGTTCTTCGCCGCCGTTGCCGTGTGGGGTCTGGCCTTCTGGGCCGCCGTGCCCGAGACCTACAATCTCCTGGCGGAACGATCGGCCCACCCGGCCGATCGCATCGGTGACGCCCAGGCCATCATGGCCATGGGGCGGGTGATCGGGCCCACGATCGGCGGTGTGCTCGTGGCCACCGGTTCGTTCACCGTGCTCGGCATCGTCGCCGGAGCCGTGATGATCGCGGGCGGTCTCACGATCGAGTACGTGGCGATGTCGCACCGCTGGAACGGACCCGCGGCGCGCTGATGCTCTCGGACGCCCTCGAGTGGCATCCGGCGGTCGAGCACGGCCCCACGGTGAGCGGCACGAAACTCAGAACGGGTGTTTGGACACGAATTCGGGGGCCTCACTGAAGGCGATCACGATGGCGCCTCTCGGGACACCCCGACGCATCTCGGCGAGCCAGTAGGCACGACCCTCGACGTCGGAGGATCGTCCGAGGGTGTTGCGGTACAACAGGTCGATGAACCCGGGGTCGTCGAGAGCGGCGTACCGGTTCCGGAACTCGTCGCTGTCGGCGAAGAATCCGGCGATCTGACCGAGCAGGGTCCCTCCACGCTGGATCGACGTCCAGTACTCCAGTCCCGCCCGGTCCGGCGCACGGAGGAACACGGCTTCGTAGAGCCGGACCAGGGCGGCCTGGTCGGGTTGCACGGCGAGGTCGTCGGTGCCGGCGTCGAGACACGGGCCCGAGGACCGATCGAGCACATCGCCGTCGGCTCCGATGAACGACAGGTCATAGCTCGATTCCCGGAGCGTCAGCGACAGGGCGCCGTGAGCCTTGCGCCGCACGAGCGAGTTCTCGGCAACGATGTCGGGCTGACGGAGGGCGACGCCGCCGGTACCAACCGTGATCTGGACGAAACCCCGATCGGATCGAACGCCGCTCGCCGTCTGTGGAGCGAATCGCTCGTAGTGGTGGGAGTGACCGGTGAGCACCAGATCGGTCCCCGCTGCCTCGACCAGGGACAGCATCGGCTCGAGGTATGACTGCGTGCCGTAGGTGGAGTACGAAGACCAGCGGGGATGGTGCATGGTCACGATGCGGCACGACGCCGGCGGCGCCGAGGCCAGGGTCGTCTCGAGCCAGCGGTACTGGGCCGAGCCCGGACCGCACCCACCAACCTGGCCGCAGTTGGAGTTCAGAACGATGATCTGCCAGTTGCCCCGGCGCTGTTCGTAATAGAAGGTCGCCGGGTCACCGGCTGCGGCGCCGAAGTAATCGGCGTAGGGGCGAGCACCCGGCGATCCGTACTCGTGATTCCCGACGGCCGGCAGGAATCGCTGCTTGTTCCGCCCGAAGTGGGGATCGAAACAATCCCGGAACTCGGCTGCGGTCCCGTTGGGATACGCGTAGTCGCCCAGACCCAGGATCTCGCCGGGGAGGACGTCGAGCAGGGCGCCCACGCGTTCGGGATTCCCGCCGCTGCAGGGCGCCATGTCCCCAACGGCCACCATCATGATCGGGTCCGGCGCGTCGATCGCCCCCGCCGCTCGAGGGACCGAACCGAGCATCCCGGTGACGAGCAGCACCGTGACCGCGACGATGCGGAGAGAAGCCATGTGCCCCATTCTGCCAACGGTGCAGGGACTTGGGGAGATCGGCCAGTGCCGGATCAGGCGTCGCGGCGCAGGATGACGACCGGATCGACGTAGCCGAGTTCGACGAGCTCGGTCTCGGGTGCCGAGTTGGCGAGCACGGCACGAATCGGTTCGACATCGGTCGGGACCGAGAAACCGGGTAGCCAGTTGTCGTGGTGGCCGAGAATCACCGATCGGGGTCGAAGGAGGTCGACCTGACCGGCGACGAACTGGGCCAGTGATCCCTGGATCGGCTCGCCGTCGATGTTGCCCCGTCCCGCGGCAGCCACGATGGCGACGTCGGGCCGCAGCCCGTTGACCACCCCCGACCAGCGGCCGCTGGTGTCCTGGTAGAAGAGCGATCCGACCGGTGTCTCGATCAACCAGACCAGCGCTCCCCCATCGCCCCGCGTGCTGTGACCGACCCGGCCGGCGGCAAGATGTTCGGCGGCCGCCGAACCCAGACCCGTGGCCAGGTACCGCGCCATCACCGCCATCCGAGCCGCCTGTTCCTGTAGCGTCAGACCCAGATCCCCCAGACATTCCGCGTCGGGCTGGCGCATCTCGCCGTCCTGGGACCACACGCACGAATGCAGGCTGGGGTAGACCGATGCGGTGACCCCGTGACCCAGATCGACCCGCTCGCCACCGCTGACGACGATCATCCGATCGAGCGGGACCCCGGCGGACTCCATCACCCGAATCGTCTCGTAGCTCCCCACCAGCGTGGCGTCGGTGTTGGCCATGATCCGCTCGGCGCCGTACAGGTGGTCGAAGTGGGAGTGGCCGATCAGGATCCAGTCGCACTCGTCGACGACGTCGGCCGTGAGCCCAGGACCGGCTGCTCCCTCGACGCGGTCGATGTAGGCGTCGAGGAAGATCGTGAGTCCGGCGACCCGAAGACGGAACGTGGCGCATCCGAACCACTCGATGGTTGCGTGCTCGGCCATGCCGGCAACCTATGCGTGATCGGGACGGTCGGGCCAGACGATGTCGACCAGCACGCCGAAATGATCACTGGCGACGATCCGGTGACCGGTTCGTCGGCAACGACCCGGGGCCATGCCTCGAAGGTGGTCGGACCCGGCCCGGGAACACGCAGACCCCCGAACCCCGACCCCCAGGACCCCGTCGGCGACGCGGGGGAACTCCCCGATTCGGCGAATCGGGACCCGTCGTACGGTCGTCTCATCCCAACCAGCCCGCGACGGGCACCAACGAAGGAAGCGTGCCATGACCATCATCGATTCCGATCTCGATCTCGACACCGAGAGCCTCGAACACTTCACCACCGACGCCTTCTGGGCCGTCGCACTCGAAGGCGCCCCCGGCGCCTCCCTGTCACTCGATCGCTGCATCGATTGGCTGCTCGATCTGCACCAGGCCACCGATCATGTCCAGCTCAAGGCGCTCGTTGCCGACGTGCTCGACGACCTGCGGTCGCTCGGATGCGGCCCCCGTGGATTCGCCGGGCTCGACCTCGACGACGTCGTACTCGGTGCGCTCGCCTCGGTCGAAGCGGCCTTCGCCATCGTCGAACGTCGCTGACGCCGACCTCGGCACCTCGACGGAAGGGACGGATCCGGCGTCGAGCTCGGTTCCGGTTCAGCGTTGGGGTGCGGTGAACCCCGCAACTCGCTTGTAGCGGTCGCTCACCGCGTCGAGTTCGCCTGCGGCGAAGACCTCGCTCACGTCGCCGAACCCGCCTGGCGCCCGCTCCTCGGCCCAGTCCATGACGATCTCGGGGCCGTGGCCCCGATTGGCCAACACGATGGCTCCCGTTGCGGTGCGCCGCTCGGAGTCGTAGGACTCGAGGGCCTCGCCGATCGGG
Source organism: uncultured Acidimicrobiales bacterium (assembly GCA_963700755.1). Lineage (GTDB taxonomy): Bacteria > Actinomycetota > Acidimicrobiia > Acidimicrobiales > SZUA-35 > JBBQUN01. The sequence goes on along the minus strand of CAVOYW010000005.1, from coordinate 470,632 downwards.
CGCTCGCTGAGTGCGTCGGCGAGTGCCTGCGCATCCAGGATCGCCTGGGAAGCCCCGTTCGACCCGATGGGATACATGGGGTGGGCGGCGTCGCCGAGCAACGTGACCCGTCCATCGACCCACGACGGAAGCGGATCCCGGTCGACCATCGGGAACTCGAGCACGTCGTCGGAGTCGGCGATCAACGCCGGGATGTCGAGCCAGTCGAAGCGCCACTCGGCGAAGCGCCGATCGAACAACGAGCGGTCGACGACCCGGTTCCAGCTCTCCCGACCGGCGAGGCCACCGGCAGCGGCCGCCTGCACCGTCCAGTCGAGTTCGGCGATCCAGTTGATGACCTGCCGACCGTCGGGGTCGGGCATGGTGATCGGATAGGCGACGAACTTGTGCCGGCGGTGGCCCGCCATGAACATCGACCGCCCGGTGAGGAACGGCTCGTGCACCGTGGTCGACCGCCACAGCATGTTGCCACTCCACGCCGGTGGTCCTTCGTCGGGGGCGAAGTGTCGACGGACCGTCGAATGGATGCCGTCGGCGCCGACCAGGAGGTCGGCCTGATCGGTCACGATGCGATCACCGATCCGGTCGTCGAACTCGACCGTGACACGACCGGCGGCGCGGTCCTGCTCGAATCCGGTCAGTGCGTGGCCCAGGCGGATGGCGTCGTCACCCAACCGGGCTCGGGCGGCTTCGAACAACGCCAGTTGCAGTCGGCCTCGATGGATCGAGATCTGAGGCACCGGGTAGCCGGCTTCGCGCCACGTGGGGCTCCCGCCAGATCAGCTGACCGTGACGGTTGAAGAACGCCAGCTCGGCGGTTGCCACCCCCAGGTCGAGCAGGGTCTCGACCAATCCGAGCGTGTCGAGGACGGCCATGGCGTGGGGCAGGATGTTGATCCCGACCCCGAGTGGTGCGAGTTCGCGTACCGATTCGTGAACGACCACGTCGTGTCCTCGGTCGTGCAGCTTCATCGCCGCAACGAGACCCCCGATTCCGGCTCCGGCAACGACGATGCGCATCCCCCGACCCTACGCTTCTCGCATGGCTCACATCGGAATCGTCGGAACCGGTCATGTCGGCATGGCTGCGGCCGCTGCGCTGTTCCAGGGCCAACACGTCTCCGAGATCGTCCTGGTCGACCTGAACCGGCGCAGCGCCGAAGGTCAGGCCATGGACCTCATGCACGGACAGGCACTGGTCGGCCCCTGTGTGGTTCGGGCCGCCGGCTACGACCAATTGGCCGGGGCCGACGTGGTCGTGGTCACGGCCGGGGTGAGTCAGAAGGAGGGTGAGTCTCGGCTGGCGTTGCTCGAACGCAACGTCGCCGTGTTCGACCAGATCGTCGCCGAACTCGACGCCCACGCCCCCGAGGCGATCGTGGTGGTCGCGACCAACCCGGTCGACATCATGACCGCGGTGTTCCACCGTGCCTCGCAGCGACCGGCAACCCACGTGATCGGCACCGGCACCGTGCTCGATTCGGCCCGCCTCCGGGCACTCCTCGGAGACCATTACGGCGTCGATCCCCAATCGGTCCACGCCTACGTGCTGGGCGAGCACGGCGATTCGGAATTCGTGGCCTGGAGCCTTGCCGCGATCGGTGGAACGCCGCTCGTCGGCAACGAGATCCTGGGGGTCGCCTGGGACGCCGCGACCATGCACGAACTGGCGCACCGGGTGGCGAGGGCTGCCTACGAGATCATCGAACGCAAGGGCTACACCAACTGGGCCATCGGCGCCGTCATCGACAGTCTGGTCACGACGATCGTCCGTGACGAGCGAGCCGTCGTGCCCGTGTCGGTGCCGGTGGGTGGACTGGTCCAGTCCGGTGCGGGTGGCGTGGGTGACCTTCCGTCGGTCTGCCTCAGCCTGCCGACGAGGGTCGGTCGAGACGGCGCCATGGGCATCCTGGCCCCGCCGTTGTCGACCGACGAGCTCCAGGCTCTCCGCGACTCCGCCGACACGCTGGCCGAGTCACTCGCCGCCGTCATGGGCTGAGCCCAATACGATCGACGACATGTCTCATCCCCGTGCCGGCCAACCCGCGTCGCCCGAAGACCTCGTCGACGTCGCAGCCCTCGTCACCGCCTACTTCACGACGTCGCCCGATGCGACCGATCCCGACCAGCGGGTCGTGTTCGGCACCTCCGGCCATCGCGGCACCAGCCTGAACGGCTCCTTCAACGAGGCTCACATCGCCGCCACCACTCAGGCCATCTGCGAGTATCGGGCGTCGCAGGGCATCGCCGGGCCGCTGTTCCTCGGCAAGGACACCCACGCCCTGTCGGAGCCGGCACAGATCACCGCGCTCGAGGTCCTGGCCGGAAACCGGGTCACGACGATGATCGACGTCGACGGTCGATACACCCCGACGCCCGCGATCTCGCATGCGATTCTCGGCCACAACCGGGGCCGGTCCTCCGCCGACTCGGCCCGAGCCGATGGGATCGTGGTCACCCCGTCACACAATCCACCGACCGATGGCGGATTCAAGTACAACCCGCCCCACGGGGGCCCGGCCGACACCGATGCCACGGGTTGGATCGCCGACCGGGCCAACGCCCTGATGGCCGAGGGCAACCGCGGGGTGACCCGCGTGCCGCTGGCTGCGGCATCCGCCGCCGACACCACCCACGCCTTCGACTATCGCTCCTCCTATGTCGGCGATCTCGGCACCGTGCTCGATCTCGAGGCCATTCGTTCCGCCGGGATCCGCATCGGGGCCGACCCGCTCGGTGGGGCCAGCGTCGATTATTGGGGGGCCGTCGCCGACCGGCACGGGCTCGACCTCACCGTGGTCAATCCCCTGGTCGATCCGACCTGGCGGTTCATGACGCTCGACTGGGACGGCAAGATCCGGATGGACTGCTCGTCGCCCGATGCCATGGCGTCGCTGATCGCCAACCGGGACGCCTTCGACGTCTCGACCGGAAACGACGCCGACGCCGATCGCCACGGCATCGTCACACCCGACGGTGGGCTGATGAACCCCAATCACTTCCTGGCCGTCGCCATCGAGTACCTGTTCTCGCACCGGCCGGGCTGGGCGGTCGACGCCGGGATCGGCAAGACCCTGGTCTCGTCATCGATGATCGATCGGGTCGCCGCCGACGTCGGGCGCACCCTGGTCGAGGTCCCGGTCGGGTTCAAGTGGTTCGTGCCCGGACTCCTCGACGGCTCGGTCGGTTTCGGCGGCGAGGAGTCGGCCGGGGCGTCGTTCCTCCGCACCGACGGCACGACCTGGACCACCGACAAGGACGGCCTGCTGCTCTGCCTGCTCGCCGCCGAGATCCAGGCCGTCACCGGGTCGAGCCCGAGCCGCCGATACCAGGCACTCACCGAACGGTTCGGCGACCCGTCGTATGCCCGGATCGATGCGCCGGCCACCCGGGAGCAGAAGGCGGTGCTCAAGGGCCTGTCCGCCGACCAGGTGACCGCCACGGAACTGGCCGGGGAGCCCATCACCGCCAGGCTCACCGAGGCCCCGGGCAACGGCGCGGCGATCGGCGGGCTGAAGGTCACGACCGCCAACGCCTGGTTCGCCGCCCGACCGTCGGGAACCGAGGACGTCTACAAGATCTATGCCGAGAGCTTCCGGGGGCCCGAACACCTGGCCGAGGTACAAGCGGCGGCCCGAGCCCTGGTCAGCGACGTCCTCCGCTGACCGAACGGGCTCGGTGTAGCGTCGGGCCCATGGGAATCGCCTTCACCAAGTCCGCCATCGATCTCGGCATCGTGATCACCGACAGCGAACGGTCGCTGGCGTTCTACCGGGACACCCTCGGCCTCGAGCACACGGCCGACACGCCGATGCCCGGAGGCGGCACCATGCACCGGCTGATGTGCGGCGACTCGATGATCAAGCTCGTCAAGCACTCGCTGAACCCGGCGGCGACGGCCGCGCCGGGAGGCCCGGCCGGCGCCGGCGGCTACCGGTACTTCACGATCAACTGCTCGAACGTGGCCGAGATGGCGGCCGCCTGTGAGGCGGCCGGAGCTCCGATCCCCGTGCCCCCGACCGAGATCCGTCCGGGGGTCACGATCGCCATGGTCGAGGACCCCGACGGCAACTGGGTCGAGTTCGTCCACTACGCCGAAGCGCACTAGAAACGCATCATGACCGACTCCACCCCCGAAGTCCTCTACGAGGTCTCCGATCACATCGCAACCATCACACTGAATCGGCCTCATCGCCTCAACGCCATCTCGACCAAGATGCTCACGACGTTGGGCGAACTGCTCGAACGGGCCGACGACGACCGCGATGTTCGCTGCATCATCATCACCGGGGCAGGCAAGGGGTTCTGCTCGGGACTCGACCTGGTCGACGCGGCCGAGGGTTCGGGCATCGGCGGCGACCAGGCGATGAAGGGCATGCGACACCAGAGCACCCGCACCCTGCCGACCAACATCTTGTTCAACATCGACAAGCCGACCATCTGCGCGCTGAACGGCGCCGCCGCCGGCTACGGGCTCGACCTGGCCCTCGGCTGCGACATCCGTCTGGCCGCTCGATCGGCCAAGATCGTTCCCGGGTTCGCCAAACGGGGCGTCGTCCCCGAGAGCGGCGGCACCTGGTACCTGCCGCGTCTGATCGGCCACGCCAAGGCCGCCGAGATCGGCTTCCTCGGACGAAACCTCACCGCCGAGGAGTCGGCCGACTACGGGCTCGTCAACCTCGTGGTCGACGACGATCAGCTCGCCGACATCGCCCGTGACTGGGCTGCCGAGATCGCCGCCAACGCCCCGTTGGCGATCCAAGCCATGAAACGTCTCTATCGTCACGCCTGGACCGAGGATTTCGAGAGCCACAGCCATCACGTGCTGCTGCAGGTGATGCACCTGTTCAGGTCCAACGACTTCAAAGAAGGCATCGACTCCTACTTCGAGAAGCGACCGGCCAAGTTCACGGGATCCTGAGCGTGACGACGAGCACCGGACCCGCCCGGGTCGAAGACCGTCACCTGCTGACCGGCGACACCACCTTCGTCGCCAACCTCGATCTGCCCGGGTGCCTCCACGCCCATTTCGTCACCTCGATCGAGGCCCATGCCCTGATCACGGGTCTCGACACCGAGGCCGCCCGCCAGGCCCCCGGGGTGGTCGACGTGGTCACCGCCGCCGATCACGATCTCGGCCTGATGCCCGGTGCCTCGCCCGACTATCCCGAGGGCACGGCCCGCCCGCTGCTGGCGATCGATCGGGTCCGGTTCGTCGGTGAACCGATCGTCGCCATCGTGGCCGAGACCGCGGCCCAGGCCGCCGATGCGGCCGAGCTGGTCGTCGTCGACTACGAGCCGCTCCCGGCCGTGATCGGCTTCGACGCCGCGCTGGCCGACGACACCCTGCTGTTCGAATCGGTCGGCACGAACGTCATGCACCAGGCCGAGGGCGGCCTGGCGGAGTCACCCGACTTCGGCGACTGCGAGCACGTTGTCGAGGCCTGCTTCCTCAACCAACGCCTGGCGCCGTGCCCACTCGAGACGCGGGTGGCGGCATCGGTGTGGGGCGACGACGGTCGGCTGACCCACTACGCCAGCTGCCAGGGTGTCCATCCGATCCAGAAGGGACTGGCTGCGGTCTACGGCCTCGACCTCGGCGCCGTGCGGGTCATCACCGCCGACGTCGGGGGCAGCTTCGGGTCCAAGGCTCGTTTCTACGGCGAAGACCTCCTTCTGCCGTTTCTGGCCCGCCGGGCCGGGCGCCCGGTTCGATGGGTTCCGAGCCGCTCCCAGGACATGACCGGTCTCGGCCATTCCCGGGCCCAGCGCCAGTACATCCGAATCGGCGGCGACCGCTACGGCCGTATCAAGGCCATGGAGGCCTACATCGAGGTCGACTGCGGTGCCTACCCGGTCGCCGGGCCGATACTGGCGAAGAACGCCGGCATGGTGATGCCCGGCCCGCTCGACGTCAGCCAGGTCCGCTGGACGACACGGGCGGTGGTCACCAACACCACCCCGACCGTCGCCTATCGGGGCGCCGGTCGTCCCGAAGGTGGTGCCATGGTCGACCGGGCCGTCGACCTCTTCGCCGCCGACGTCGGACTCGACCCGCTCGATGTCCGGCGCATCAACCTCCTGACCCCCGACCAGATGCCGTGGACCAACCCCACCGGTGTGCTCTACGACTCCGGCGACTATCCCGAGGCCCTCGAGATCATGGCCCGGGCCGTCGACTACGAAGCCGTCCGACACGAGCAGGTCAAGCGACAGGCGGCCGGCGACACCAAGCTCCTCGGGATCGGGCTCTCGTCGTTCATCGACCGGACCGCCGGCGTACCCGGCACCGAGTACGGATCACTCGAGCTGCTGGCCGATGGTCGATTCCGGGTTCTCACCGGATCGTCGCCCTACGGGCAGGGCCATCACACCACCTGGGCCATGCTGGTCGCCGAGCGCACGGGCTGTTCGATCGATCAGGTCGAGGTGGTCCACGGCGACACCGACATCGTGCCCCGCGGTGGGATCACCGGTGGATCCCGTTCGGCCCAGAAAGCCGGGTCCGCGGTGGCGGTGGCCACCGACCTCTTGGTCGACCGGGCCCGCCGGGCTGCCGCCGATCTGCTGGAAGCGGCCGAGGGCGACATCGTGCTCGACACGGCATCGGGGCGGTTCGGTGTGGCCGGTTCCCCGGCTGCGGCCACGGTCGGCTGGGCCGACATCGCCGCGGCCGAAGTCGACCCCGCAGCCGACCCCGACGACTTCGGCTTCCGATGCGAGACCGACTACGACCAGGCGACACCAACGGTCCCCTACGGCATGTACGCCGCGGTGGTCGAAGTCGACACCGAAACCGGTGACGTCGAGCTCAGGCGCATCGTGACCGTCGACGACGCGGGCACGATGATCCATCCGGCGATCGTGGTGGGGCAGATCCATGGTGGTCTGGCTCAAGGCATCGCCCAGGCGCTCTACGAGGAGTTCGTCTACGACGAGGCGGGCAATCCGCTCACCTCGAACTTCATGGACTACGCCGTTCCGTCCGCGGCCGAGTTCCCGACCTTCGAGTCCCATGTCACCGAGCATCCCGCCCCGGGGAACGTGCTCGGGGCCAAGGGCATCGCCGAGTCGGGAACCATCGGCGGTGTTCCGGCCGTGCAGAACGCCGTGATCGACGCCTTGACGCACCTCGGGATCACCCATCTCGATCTGCCGCTGACCCCGCAGCGGGTGTGGCGAGCGATCCAGGACGTGTGAAGACCCGGATCGGATGGTCGCCTCCCGTCCCCGGAACACACCATCGGTACACCCCGACGTGACCGGGCCGCCGCCATGTGGATCCTGATCACCCTCGGTGCGACCACGTTCCAGATCCTGCGAACCTCGGAGCAGCATCGTCTGCGCTCGGTCCTGTCGGTGACCGAAGCCGGGTACGTCCGCTATCTCTATGCCTTGCCGTTCGCGATCGTTGCCCTGCTGCTCGTTTCGCTCACCTGGACCACCACGCCGTCGGTCCCGGCTCGCTTCCTCCCGATCGTGGCGGCGGCCGGGGTCGCACAGATCCTCGGGACGGTCTGTCTGCTGCAATCGTTCCGGGTGCGCGACTTCGCCATCGGCACGATCTACGCCAAGGCCGAGGTGATCCTGGTGGCCATCGCCTCGGCCATCCTGATCGACGAGGTACCGAGCCCGCTCGGGTGGGCCGGTGTCGCCGTGGTCTTCGTCGGAATCGTGTGGCTGGCCGGCCAGCGACTGCCGATCGGTGACGAACCGCTCGTTCGACTCGACCCGGCGGCACTGCTCGGTCTCGCCGCCGGCGGGTTGTTCGCCCTGACCTCGATCGGCATCCGCTCGGCGTCGGGCTCGATCGACGGAGGGGGCGACTTCGAGCGGGCCTTGATCACCCTCACGGCGATGCTCGCCACCCAGGTTGCGATCAACGGTGTGGGACTGGCCCTCGTTCCCGGCGAATCGGTCACCCGGGTCGCGAGTGCGTGGCGCAGTGCCGTGCCGGTGGGCATGCTCTCGCTCGGGGGCTCGGCCTGCTGGGCGTGGGCCATCGCCATCGAGGGCCCCACCAAGGTCCGCACCCTCGGTCAGATCGAGTTGGTCCTGGCCTTCGTGGTCGGGGTCGCCGTGCACCACGAGCACCATCGGATCCGGGAATACCTGGCTGCCGGACTGATCCTGGCCGGGATCCTGGCCATCGTCGTCAGTTGACGGGAACCCTTCGGGTGGTGGTCAGTTCACGTCCGGACCGACCGGTTCCCCATCGACGATCTGGTCGAGGTACTCGCTCATTCCGATGCCCTTGCGGCCCTGGCACTCGTAGCGGGTCATGGCCTCGGTGATCCGGGTCACGAGCTGATTGCCGTCGGCGTCGGGACGACGGTTGCGCAGGGGGATCAGCGAGATCACCTCGCCGGTCACCTCGTAGGAGTCGGTGTCGGTCTCGACGTGACACGTCATGGCCGTCTGGTAGCGGTCGTCATCCCAGGTCGATTCGATCGTTGCGTTCCGGATCAGGTGGTACTCGCCGTCCTTGAGCACCATGCCACCGCTGCGCCCGCCGACGTTCGACACCATCATGGCGAAGTCGGCTCCGAAGACGAAGGGCAGCCAGCGATACCACGAGATGGCCTGCCAGTAACGAGGCCCCCACGACTTGTCACGCAGACCGAAACCGTCGAGATCGATGATCTCGTCACCGACCCGGATCGTTCCCTTCATCGAGCCGTGCTGTTCGTAGTGGGCCTTGGCGAAACTCTTCTCGGCCTCGACCTCGATCTCGGTTCCGTCGTCGTACATCGGCTTGCCGCCGTACATCGGTGACACACCCCGGAAGTCGAGGTCGATCTCGCACTCGACCCAGGGGTTCTCCTTGAACGCCACACGCGGCTCGGCCATCTGAGAGGGATCGTCGAGCAGACAGACCTTGCCCCGGTAGGTCACGGTGAGGTGCTCGAACGGTTCGACCACGTCGATCGTGAGACCGCCCGCGCTCATCTGCGTGTTCTCGGTGATCTCGGGCCGGGCATACACGAACCCGACCCGGCCGCCCGGCAGGTACACGCACACGGTCATCTCGGCGTACCCCTCGTTGACCCGGTTCCCGAGCCGGAACCATCCGCCGACCTCCTGGTCGAGGTCGAAGGCGTTGAGATACATGGACTCGTTGTAGTTGGTCGCCTCATCGGGCTCATGGCAGTACTCGTCGCTCGGTTCGAGCACGGTGACGATCTTCTTCTCGGTCATGCCGCACGACACTACGCCAGCCCGAGGTTTCCTTCCGAACTGCCGGGTGCCATGCTGCCCTGATGGCTGGATCGATTCTCGGAAACCGGGTGCAACGCACCGAAGACCCTGCGCTGCTCACCGGAGCAGCCCGTTACGTCTACGACTTCAACGACGAGTCGACCACGCACGCGGTCTTCGTCCGCTCGATTCACGCCCATGGCGAGATCCGATCCATCGACACCACCGAAGCCCTGTCGGCGCCAGGTGTCATCGCCGTCTACACCGCCGCCGACCTCGGGATCGAACCACACCACGGCTTCGTCAAGGTCGACGATGCCTTCGCCCGCTCACCACTCGCCACCGATCGGGTCCGGTTCGTCGGCGACCCGGTCGCCGTCGTGATCGCCGAGACCTTCTCCCAGGGAGTCGATGCCGCCGAGTTGGTGGTCCTCGACATCGATCCCCTTCCCGCCGTCATCGATCCCGAACGGGCCTTCGACGACGATGCACCGATCGTCTGGCCCGCCAAGGGCGACAACCTGGCCACGATGTCGACCGATCCCGCCGACGACGTCCTGTCCGATGCCGACCGCGTGATCCGCGGTCGGTTCGTGAACCAGCGGGTGGCCGGTGCACCGATGGAGCCGAACTCGGTGACGGCCATGCCGGCCGACGACGGCCGGCTCACGTTCTACGCGGCAACCCAGATGCCCCACCTGATGCAGCGGCAACTGGCCGGTGCGCTGGGCATCTCCCGGCACGACGTCCACGTGATCGCGCCCCATGTCGGTGGCGGGTTCGGTGCCAAGGCCGGGCTCTACGCCGAGCACGGTGTCGTCGCCCGGGCCTCGCAGCTGACCGGTCGACCGGTCACCTGGACCGAGACCCGAAGCGAGAGCATGGTGTCGCTGGCCCACTCCCGGGCCCAGGTCCAATACGTCGAACTCGGTGTGAAGAACGACGGCACGATCACCGGGCTCCGGGTCCGCCTGGTCGGTGACGGCGGGGCCTACCCCAACATCGGAGCGCTCCTGCCGGCCGGAACCCGCCGCATGTCGAACGGCACGTACGCGCTCCCCAAGCTCCGCTTCGACATCGCAGTCGCCGTCACCAACACCACACCGACCGGGGCCTATCGAGGCGCCGGTCGGCCCGAAGCGGCGTCGTTGATCGAGCGAATCGTCGACCAGGCCGCCCTCGAGCTCGGGATCGATCCGCTGGACATGCGTCGGCGCAACTTCCTGGCGAACGACGTGTTCCCGTTCACCACGCTCACCGGTGTCACCTACGACTCCGGCGACTACGGCAAGGCCCTCGACGAAGCGGCCCGGATCGCAGGCTACGACGACCTGCGGGCCGAGCAGGCCGCCCGACGGGCGGCCGGTGACCGGCTCCAGCTCGGCATCGGCGTTGCGTCCTACATCGAGGTCACCTCGGGAGGCGGCGGCAGCGAGTACGCATCCGTCGAGGTGCATCCCGACGGCTCGGCCACCATGAAGGCCGGCACATCGGCCCATGGGCAGGGTCACGAGACCACCTACGCCATGATCGTCGCCGACCGCACCGGGATCCCGGTCGACCGCATCCACCTCATCCAGTCCGACACCGACCTGGTCCGAACCGGCGGCGGAACCGGCGGCGCCCGTTCACTCCAGCTCGGGGGTTCGGCCGTGCACGAGGCCACCGAGGCCCTCGTCGACAAGGCCCGCAGCCTGGCCGCCCATCTGCTCGAGGCGGCTCCCGACGACATCGTGATCGACACCGCCGCCGCCACGGTCGGGGTGGCCGGGGTGCCGGCCAAGGCCATGGGCTGGGGCGAACTGGCCGCCGCGGCGGCCGATGCCCCCGACGGCGTGGTCGACCACAGCGACGAGACCCTCGGACTCGCGGCCCAGCTCGACTTCAAGCAGGACGACGGCACCTTCCCGTTCGGGACCCACATCTCGGTGGTCGAGGTCGACACCGAGACCGGCCACGTCACCATGCTGCGCCACATCGCCGTCGACGACGCCGGGTTCGTCGTGAATCCGGTGGTGTTCGAGGGGCAGCAGCAGGGCGGGGTGGCCCAGGGCGCATCGCAGGCGCTGTACGAGCAGGTGGTCTATGACCCCGATGGAAATCCCATCACCTCGAACTTCATGACCTACACGTTCCCGTCGGCGGCGGAGTTCTCGAGCTTCGAGGTCTCGCACACCGAAACCCCGACCCATCTGAATCCGCTGGGTTCGAAGGGGATCGGCGAGGCCAGCACGGTCGGCGCCACCCCCGCGGTCCAGAACGCCGTGATCGATGCCGTGGCACACCTCGGGATCCGCCACATCGACATGCCGTGCACACCCGAGACCGTGTGGCGCCACATCACGGCGGCTCGGGCCGGTTCGCCGATCGACCCGTGGCGCGAACCCCCGTCGATCTTCGACCGTCTTGCCGCCGGAACCGAAGCCGACGAAGAATTGGCCACAGCCGCCGAACAGATCTGAGGATCGAATGCCCCTGCCAACGACGATGAGCCAGATCCGGTCCCTGGTGACCGACGCGGGAACGATCGAGGTGTCGCTCGTCGACGTTCCCGTTCCCGAGCCCGGTCCCGACGAAGTGCTGGTCCGGGTCGAGGCGTCGCCCATCAACCCGTCCGATCTCGGCTTGTTGTTGGCCGGCGCCGACCTGTCGACGCTCGCGACATCGGGTCCGGCCGCCATCACCGCCGAGTTGCCACCTGCGGTCGCGGCCGCCATGGCCGGGCGGGTCGGGCAGTCCATGCCCGTTGGCAACGAGGGAGCCGGGGTCGTCGTTGCCGCCGGGTCGTCCGACGCCGCACAGGCGCTGATGGGGGCAACCGTCGCCATCCTCGGCGGTGCGATGTACGCCCACTATCGGGCCGTCCCGGTGGCGGCCGCCCTCCGCCTGCCCGACGGCACCGATCCCCGAGACGGCGCCTCCATGTTCGTCAATCCGCTCACGGCCCTGGGCATGACCGAGACCATGCGTCGCGAGGGGCACACGGCGCTGGTGCACACCGCGGCCGCCTCCAATCTCGGTCAGATGCTCAACAAGATCTGCATCGCCGATGGCATCGAGCTGGTCAACGTGGTGCGCAAGGAGAGCCAGGTCGAACTGCTGCGCTCGATCGGTGCCGGCCACGTCGTGAACTCGAGCCTCGACTCGTTCCGCGACGATCTCGTTGCCGCACTGACCGAGACCGGTGCCACGATCTGTTTCGACGCCACCGGAGGCGGACGGTTGGCCGGTCAGATCCTCGCCGCCATGGAGGCCGCTGCGGTCGCCCGTCAGCCCGGTGGCTTCAGCCGCTACGGCTCGACCACGCACAAGCAGGTCTACATCTACGGCGGGCTCGACCGCAGCCCGACCGAGTTCAATCGGAACTTCGGCATGTCCTGGAGCATCGGCGGTTGGCTGCTCACGAACTTCATCAACGCCGTGGGCCCCGAAGTGGCCGACGGACTCCGCCGGCGGGTCGTGCACGAGATGCACACGACGTTCGCCAGCCACTACACCGACGAACTGTCGCTGGCCGAGGTTCTCGACCCGGCCAAGGTCATGGCCTACGCCCAACAGGCAACCGGCCAGAAATTCCTCATCACGCCCCAGGCCTGATCACCGGTCGCCGGCACGCTTCTTCCAGTCGAGCCAGGCAATGCCGGATTCGGCGACGTAGGCGGCCACAGCCTCGCCGATGGTCGGGAACAGCCGATGTTCACCGATCAGGGCGAGCGTGCCCGACGGCGTGATCCGATCCTTGACGACGCCCTTGAGCTCGGCGAAGGCAAGCGTGATGCCCTGGGCCGCGAGATCGTCGTGGAGTCGCACCAGCATCGCTTCGGCCGTGGCATCGATGTCGGTGATCGGCTCGGCCGTGATCACCACCCAGCGAACCGGGCCCGGTGCTTCACGCACCCGGTCGAGCACCTCGGAGCGGAACGAATCGGCGTTGGCGAAGAACAGCGGTGCATCGAAACGGAACAGCAAGAGACCGTCGATCTCGGTTCCCTCGGGGTGACGGTCGATGTCGTGGTAGCCGCTCACCCCTTCGATGCGGACGAGCGCCGTCACATGTGGCCTCCACGCCTGGTTCACGAACGACAGCAGCGACACCACGACGGCCAGACCGATGCCCCACACGACCCCGGCCGCCACCACGCCGACGAACGCGATCATCGACGAGCAGGAACTCGCGGCGACGCCACCGGGCCAACCGCGACACCGCACCCACGTCGACGAGATCGATGACTGCGACGATCACGATGGCGGCAAGCGTGGCGATCGGCAGCGAGGCCAGACAGACCGGGGGCGGCGACCAGCAACACCACGATGAGGAACGCGGCGACGACGCCGGTGAGCTGTGTCTTGGCTCCTGCCGCTTCGGCCACCGGCGTGCGTGACGAACTGGCACTGATCGGGAAGCCCTGGAAGAACCCGGCGCCGAGGTTGGCCGCGCCGAGCCCGATGAACTCGGCATCGGGATCGACCGGTCTGCGCCGTGCGTTCGCCGTACGCCTTCGACAGGACACTCGTGTCGGCGAACGACACCAGGGCGATGGTGAGCGAGCCGACGACCAGCGCATCGAGATCGCCCCACTGCAGGCGGGGCACCGACGGGACGGGAAACCCCGATGGCAGAGCGCCGACCAGGACGAGTCCGTCGAACGGCCCGGAGACCTCGACCACGACGATGCTGGCGACGACGACCACCAGCGATCGTGGCAATCGTGGGCACCATCACCCGGAGCAGACCGAGGACGAGCAGCGAGCCGACGCCGAATGAGGCCGTCGCCCGGTCGATGTCGCCCGCCGCTCGAACCAGATCGACGAACCGGCCGATCGGTGCGTCGTGCGGAGCCGACACCCCGAGCAGCTTCGGGCAACTGGCCCGAGGATCACCACCACGGCGATGCCGTTGAGATAGCCGATCCGGACCGGCATCGACAGCAGCTCGGTCACGAAGCCGAATCGGGCGAATCCCGCCGCCAGGGCGAGGATGCCACTGCCGATCGCCAGGGCGCCGGCCAGGGCCACCGCCCGGGCCGGATCGCCGCTGGCGAGGGGGAGAATGGAGGCGGCGATCAGCGGGGCCAGCGACGAATCAGGACCCAGCACGAGGATGCGCGACGGTCCGAACACGGCATAGGCCAGCAGCGGGAGAACGGTCGCATACAGCCCATGGACCGGAGGCAGCCCCGCCGCCTGGCTGTAGCCCATGCCGACGGGGACCAGGAACGCCGTGATGACGACTCCGGCGACCAGGTCGCCGAAGACGTCCGAACGACGCATCCCCTTGAGGCTCGTCAGTCCGGCAGGTCGCGGTAACGCCACGGTGCCATCATGCCAACGATCACCTCGACCGTCCTACACCCTCGCCGTCTCCGACGGTCTCGATGGCCGTCTCAGACGGTGCGACTCAGCTGACTCAGCGCCTGGACGGCCACCGAGACCCGAGCCAGATCACGGGCCGGGTCCCGACGAATGCTGTCGAAGGTCCGGTGGCAGCGTTCGACCGCCATCACATTCCGTTTCATCCACTCCCCGACCAGGTCGGGCGGCTCGCCGTCGTCGGACCGCTGTGCCCTCGAGACGACGGTTGCGGTCAATTCGGCGTGTTCCCGAAAGAAATCGTCCCGCAACGCGCTGCGAGCCATGGACTCCCAGTGATCGGTACGGGGAAGCGCCGTGATACGAGACCGGAGCCACGAGAGATCGAGTTCGGCGTCGAGGGTGGCATAGACGGCGGCAACATGCTCGAGCGCTCGGCCGGTCCGGGCCGCGACCATCGAGAGGTCGAGGAACCCGTATGCAGCACCGAGGGCGGCAACCCGTCGGGCGAGTGCCTCGTCGACTCCGGCATCGGTGTAGACGGTACCGGCCATGCGGTTCGAGACGATCTGGCCGAGGACCCGTACCGGGTCCCGGTACTTGTCGATCACCGTCGGGATGTCGATGGGCTGCGCCTCGTTGCGCAGCAGCCAGCGGGTTGCCCGCTCGGCCAGTCGCTTGGTCTCCTGTTCCATGGCGATACGAACCGGGGACGAGACGTCCGATCCGACATCGTCGAGTTCGGACTGGAGCTGATCGAGATCGTAGATGTCCCACGCGGCGAGGTGGGCTCTCGCCACGTCGGCGGTCGAAGCCGACGTCTCGTTGATCAACCGGTGGATCATCGAGATCCCACCGTGATTGACCACGTCGTTGGCCACCAACATGGCCATCAGCTGCCGCCGCAGCGGATGCCCGGCAATCAGGCCTGGATACGTGGTGCGGACCGCTTCGGGGAAGTACGCGAGCAGGCGCCGCTCGAGCCAGGGCTCATCCGGGAGGTCGGACGCAACGAGGTCGGCGGTGACCAGGTTCTTCGCGTACGCGAGAAGCACCGCCAACTCAGGCCGGGTCAGCCCCTGTCCGTCGGTCAGGCGTCGGGCCAGCTCGGTGTCGGTCGGGAGCGCCTCGAGCTCTCGGTCGAGCCCGGCTCGTTCGGTCAGCCAGTCGAGCAGGCGCAGGTGGACGTCGACCATCCCCGGCGCCTGGACTTCGGCGACATCGAGCGTCTGGTTCTGCACCACGTTGTTGTCGAGGACCAACTCGCAGACCTCGTCGGCCATCGACTCGAGGAGCTGGTCACGCTGTTTCTGTGTGAGATCGCCGTTGGCAACGACCGATGACAGGAGGACCTTGAGATTGACCTCGTGGTCGGAACAGTCGACCCCGGCCGAGTTGTCGATGGCATCGGTGTTGATCCGGCCACCGTTCCGGGCGAACTCGATGCGGGCTCGCTGGGTCAATCCGAGGTTTCCACCCTCTGCGACCACGCGGGCATCGAAGGTCGACGGCGTCGACACGAACGGCGTCGTTCGCCCGGTCGCCGACATCGGCATCGGTCTGCGACGACGCCTTCACGTAGGTCCCGATACCGCCGTTCCAGAGGAGATCGACCGGAGCCCGCAACACGGCTCGGATCAGCTCGTTGGGACTCATCGCGGTTTCGGCATGGGCGAGGCCCAACGCGGAGGCCATGGATTCGGTCACCGGTATCGACTTCAGTGATCGGGCGAAGACGCCACCACCTTCGGAGATCAGGGAGCGGTCGTAGTCGTCCCACGACGATTGCGGCAGTTCGAACAGGCGCTTCCGCTCGGCGAACGACGTCGCCGGGTCAGGAGTCGGATCGATGAAGACGTGCCGATGGTCGAAGGCGGCCACCAGCGCGATGTTCTCGCTGCGCAACATGCCGTTGCCGAACACGTCGCCCGACATGTCACCGACCCCGACCACCGTGAACCTCGTCGTCGCCGGATCGATGTCGAGCTGGCGGAAGTGGGCCTCGACCGAGCACCACGCCCCGCGGGCGGTGATCGCGAGCGCCTTGTGGTCGTAGCCGGCCGAACCCCCCGAGGCGAAGGCGTCCTGCAGCCAGAACCCGCGGTCGATCGCGATCTCGTTGGCGATGTCGGAGAACGTCGCCGTTCCCTTGTCGGCGGCAACCACGAGATAGGTGTCGTCACCGTCGTGGCGAACGGTGTCGATCGGGGGAACGACCACGGTGCCGTCGAGGTTGTCGGTCACGTCGAGCAGTGCAGAAACGAACATCTGATAACAGGCGACGACCTCGGCCATCACCGCCGACCGATCTCCGTCGGGCAGGTGGCGGGCGACGAATCCTCCCTTGGCCCCGACCGGCACGATGACCGAGTTCTTCACCGATTGCGCCTTCATCAGCCCGAGGACCTCGGTCCGGTAGTCCTCCATTCGATCCGACCAGCGCAACCCGCCCCGGGCGACGTCGCCCGCCCGGAGATGCACCCCCTCGGTTCGGGGGTTGTAGACGAAGATCTCGTGAGCCGGGACCGGCCGGGGAATCTCGTCGATCAGGGCCGGATCGAACTTGAACGCCAGGGCACGGGTCGGTGCGTGGGGTTGCCAGGCGTTGGTGCGCTCGGTCGCGTCGATCAGCGAGACCAACGCCCGCAGAACGCGATCGGCGTCGAGGCTCGGCACCTGATCGATGCCCTCGTAGAGCTCGGACCGGACCACGACGGCCCGACCCTCGTCGTGGCTCTCCGGATCGAAACGGGCCGAGAACAGCTCCCAGAGATTCCGGGCGATCGGCGCATGCTGAACCACGATCTCGCGCACGTAGCTGGGGCTGAACCGACCGCCGAGCTGGGTCAGATATCGGGTGTAGGCCCGCAGGATCGCGACGCTCCGCCAGTCGATGCCGGCGCTCGTGATCAGTCGGTTGAGGGCGTCGCTCTCGGCGGCACCGTTGTGAACGGCGAGCAGGGCGTCGCGGAAGCGGCGCCGACCCTCGGCGTCGAGGCTGTGCGGGAACCGGACACCGATGTCGTAGATGAAGTGCGGCCCGGCGTCGGGAATCGAGAATTCGTAGGGCCGCTCGTCGGTGACGATGGCGCCCAGATCGTGGAGCAGGGGGATGAACTGCGACAGCGTGATGGCGGCCGAGCTGCGGTAGAGCTTGCACCGCATGTCGCCGTTTCGGGCCTCGAGCGGACGGGCCAACCACACGTCCAGGTCGTCCTCGCCGAGGGCCTCCAGCCGCTCGACGTCGAACACGGCCGCCTCGGCCAGCACGTCGCTGCGGTAGGTGTCGTCGAAGACGTGCCGATAGCGAGCGTTGAGCGAGAGCCCGAGATCCTCACCGTGGGTCTCGATCAGGGCCGAGCGAAGGTCGTCGTCCCAGTTGCGGATGACCCGATTGAGTCGACTCTGGAGGATCTCGGTGTCGGGCAGCGGAGCGGTGTCGGCCGGATCGGTGTAGATGACCAGTTGGAGCCGGGCCAGCGGGGCATCGGTGATCTCGGTCGAGTACCGGCAGCTCGTTCCCCGGTAGGCATCCATCAGGATCTTCTGGATCTCGAGCCGAACATCGGTGCTGTGCCGATCGCGTGGCACGAAGACCAGGCAGACCAGGAAGCGTCCGAAGTCGTCGCGACGCAGGAGAAGGCTGACCTGGCGTCGGTCGCGCAAGTCGAGCATCTCGAGTGCCATTCGCTCGATGTTGTCGACGTCGCTCTGGAAGAGCTCGTCACGCGGGTAGGTCTGGAGGATGTTGAGCAGGCGGCTGCGGTCATGGCTCCCCGCCGGGAACCTCACCCGTTCGAGCACGGCAGCGACCCGGCGACGCACCACCGGGATGTCGACCACCCGACCGGTGTAGACGGTCGACGTGAACAACCCGATGAATCGACGTTCTCCGGTCACCCGACCGGTGGGGTCGAGTTCCTTCACGCCGATGTAGTCGAGCGGAACCGAGCGGTGGACCGTCGAGTACGAGTTGGCCTTCGTGAGGTTCAGGATCGTCGGGCGTCGTGCGATCTCGGCGATCTGGGGAGGGAGCCGGCTCATGTCGAGCATCGATGGCTCATTCTCGCGCAGGACTCCCAGTCCGGTCGACGGCCGTGACACGATCCGGGACCCGGACTCGTCGTCGACGAAGTCGTACTCGCGGTAGCCGATGAACGTGAAGAAGCCCTCGGCCATCCACCGCAGGAAGGCGGCCGACTCGAGCGGCACCGTGCCGAGGTTGACCTCGAACCGAGGGTGCCCGGACTTCGCCTCGATGTCCCATTGTTCGAGCTCCTGGGCCAGTCGCTCGGCCTGGGCCCGCATCGGCGCCCAGTCCTCGACCGCGGCTCGGACATCGGCCATGACCGATGCGACCGCATCATGGAGTTCGGCGACACCGCTGGACTCCGAGACCCGGTCGACCTCGATGTGGACGAGTGACTCACTGGGTTCACCGTCGACCGTGCGTTCGATTCGAACGATCTCGCCGTTGCCGTCACGTTCGATGCGGGCCATCGGGTGCGCCAACAGGTGGACCCGCAGATCGAGTCGCTCCAACAGCGCCAGGACCGAGTCGACGATGAAGGGCATGTCCTCGGTGACCAGGTCGATCACCGTGTGGCTGCTCGACCAGCCGTCGACCTCGGCCCGGGGATTGTAGACACTGATGAGGATCTCGCGAGGAGCGCGACGGTGGGCCAGTTCGAGATGTCGAACCGCGGCGGCGTAGAGCTCGAGCGGCGTCTTGCCGGCAACGTCCTGGGAAGGGATGCGGTGGTAGTACATCCGCATGACCCGCTCGCTCTCGTCCGGGTCCTCGCCCCGGTAGCGGCGTTGAGCCAACTCGACGACGGCGTCGATCAGATCGATCTTCACCTGTTCGGATGACTCCGACATCGTTCCTCCACCTTCTCGGGCGAGCCTAGACCTTCCGATCGCGCAGAAGCCTCATGGGAACCATCGGCTGGTGCAGCCTCGCTGTGAGAGCGCGTCATCGTTCACGTCCGGGACGGGAGCCCGTCAGATGGGCCACGTTCCGGTCGAAGGATCCACGCACTCCGGTCGCCCTGGTCACGACGTGGCCTCCCGGGCGATCGATCACCGCTACCTGATGTCGCCGCCCGTCATCCGCCGTGGCTGTGGGGCGCCACCCCGGACTCGGCCGGCTGCACGACCACGAGTCCCTGGCCCGAGAAGGCGAGCTGAAAAGCCTCGCCCGATCCTCGCCCGATCATGGCCTTCGCCTTGACGGTGCGATTGAGCGAGGTGGTGAGCGACGAGCTCCACGCAACGGCGGCATCGGGGTCGGCGAAGGTCGGTTGGTCGGTCTTGAGTACGACCGGCTCGCCCTTGGTGGTGATGGCCACCCATCCGTGCCCCGAGATCTGCGTGTTGAACATGCCTCCCGCCATCATGCCGGCGCCCTGCACACGGACGATGTCCCACTGCAACGACGGTTCGAACGCCAGGATGTTCTTGCCGTTGACCGTGACGGCCGCTCCTTCGAGGTAGAGGATGTGGACCTGGTCGGATTCGTTGGCCAGGAACAGTTCCCCGGTTCCGGAGCAGCGCATGAGGGGTACGCCCTCGCCGGTCATGGCCTTCTTCAGGTACTTGCCCATGCCGCCGGAACCCTCGTGGTCGAAGTCGACCGATCCCTGGAAGGCGACCATCGAACCCTGGCGGGCCAACACGTCGTCGCCCAGGGTGACCTTGAGCATCTTGGTGTTCTGGCGGACCACTCGTTGACCCGAGCCGACCTCGGCGAACCGATCGTCGAGCAGCTCGGATCGGATACCGCCGAGACCGCCGGCTCCGGTCGGCGGCGAAGGGGCGGGAGTCGGAGCAGGCGGCGCCGGTTCTGGGGCGGGAGGAGGTGGTGGGGTCGCCGCGGCGGCCGGCTGCAGGTGCTCGGTCCACTGGGCACCGTCCCAGTAGCGGGTCATGGCAGGATCACCTGCGGGATCGGGATACCAACCGGCCGGAGTCGTCGACATGCCCCGACCATAGTGAACGCATCGCGGGCCGTGTGACCACCTCGGCGGACGCCTCGCCGCCGTGATCTATCGCCGATCCCGCCCCGGTGGGACCGCCGCCGCCGCCCCCTTCGGCCCTGGGCTGTCGAAGTAGCCCCATTCTCGCAACGCTTCGATCGTTGCCTCGGCCGCAGCGGTCGGGGCAAGGTGCAGCGTTCTCGGCGGGGTCCGCTCCTCGGTGGCCTTGGTGATGTCGAGAATCCGGACATGGGGCGGGGCGTCCGAAGGAACCGGCCGAGGCTTGGTCCGGGGTCGGTGGGGGCGGGCGGCACTGGTCGGGAGCTCGCCGCCGGGTCGCACGAACGGGCCGACCTCGATGGCTGCACCACGTGCGGCGAGCACGGCCGACAACGGGGCCCGCCGGAGATCGGCGACACTCCCCTCGACCGACACCACCGCAGGGAACCCGGCGCGCAGGACCGAACGCCGGCCACGGTCGAGTCGACGCTCCGCCGTGACGCCGGAGCCGTCGATGGAGACCGACACCGAGCCCAGCATCTGTGCGGCGCCCAGTTCGGCGGCAAGGAAGGCCGGGACCGACCCCGAGCCCCGGTCGGTGCTGTAGTCGCCGCACAACACGACATCGGCGTCTCGGCACACTGCGGCGAGCGCCTCGGCCACGGAGGCCGAAGTCGGCCCGCCGTCGGCGTCGCAGCGCACGGCGCGAGCGGCGCCGGCAGCGAGTGCGTCCCGCAGCATCGAATCGGCCGCCCCGGGCCCGGCGCAGGCGACGGTCACCTCGGCCCCGGTTGCGAGTGCGAGCTCGAGTGCCGCCTCGTCGGCCGGCGACGGACCGTAGCTCCGGGGGTCGATCTCGAACGACGCCGTCAACGGATCGACGACGATCCGACGGGGTACCCACTTCAGGCAGACGGTGATCTTCACGCCGCCACCCTCACGACCAGCACCTCACGCGTCGCACCTCACGCACCCCGACCCCGACCCTCATGATCGGGCGAAGATGACACCGTGGCCACCCTCGGGATAGTTCCAGGTGATCGCGCCCTCGTTGTTGCACAGCAGGTAGCACGTGCCGCACTCGAAGCAGTTCTCGTAGTTGAACAGGATCCCCCCGTCGGCGGTCGGGGCGAACAGGTTGGCCGGGCAGGCCGACACGCACGCACGGGTCGTGCAACTGCGACAGACCTCGGTCTCGACCACGATGTGGGCCGTGGCACCGACGTCGAACTCGACGGTGGCCATCCGATCCGAGAACTCCATCTCGGGCCACTCGTGCCGGGCCGTCATCCGAACGACCTCAACGCGGTCAGTCCGTCCTTGGCGAGATCACGCATCTTCAGTCCTTGCCTGGCCACCTCGGCCTTGGCCAACGCCCCGAAGCGGGGCTTGGGTCGGGGATTGCGAACGGTGAAGGCCTCCTCGGCCAGCGAGCACACGAGCTGCGGATATCGGACCTGGAAGCCGTCCGACATGATCAGCTCGGGGACCCGGCGGAGCCGCTTGTGGTCGGTCAACACCCACGAGGCCTCGAGCCGGGTGCGATACGGGGCCAGGCCCCTGGCACTGACATCGCCCCGATCGATGGCCTCGCCGGCAACCTGTGCGGCGATCATGCCCGACCCGATGGCGTAGTTGACACCTTCGAGCCAGATCCCCGCAGCCAGGCACATGCCGCCGGCGTCACCGGCGACCAGCATGCCATTGGTGACGTGATCGGGCATGGCGTCGTAGCCGCCCTCGGGGATGAGGTGAGCCGAGTACTCGACCAGTTCGCCACCGGCGACGAGGGGAGACAGGGCCGGGTGTTCCTTCATGGTCCGGATGATGTCCTCGGGCCGCCGCCCGGACGCGCCGAGGGCCGGCAGCTGCAGGACGGCGCCGATGGCCACGGTGTCGGCGTTCGTGTAGACGAACCCTCCGCCCGGGATACCTTCGGTCAACCCCACGATCTCGTAGTCGACGCCCTGACCGGTCTCGACGTTGAACCGCTTGTTGATCTCGTCGACCCCGAGTCGATGGACCTCCTTGACGCCGAGGGTGTAGTGCTCGGCCCCGGTGTGGTGATGGATCCCGGCTTCCTTGGCCAGGAACGAGTTCACACCGTCGCAGGCGATCACCACCTTCGCCGAGAGGTCACCGTCGGGGCGATCGGTACGCACTCCGACGATCTGACGACCGGCCCACAGCAACGACGTCACCGTGGTCGAGGTGATCAGGACCGCCCCCGCCGCCACCGCCTGCTCGGCCAGCCAATGGTCGAACTCGGGACGCAGGGCGGTTGCCCCGTTGTAGGGCGCCTCACCCCAGGCCGTGGTCCGAACGTCGATCGTGACGCTCTGGGTCGGGGTTGCGAGCATGGTGCCGCGGCGCACGATCCAGCGCTGTGTCGGCGCGTGTTCCCACCAGTTCGGGATCAACTGGTCGAGGATGCGGCCATAGATCACGCCGCCGTACATGTTCTTCGATCCGGGGAACGGGCCCCGTTCGATCAGGGCCACCCGGCGGCCCGACCGGGCTGCGACCAGGGCGGCGGCAGAGCCGGCCGGTCCGGCGCCGACCACGATGACATCGAAGTCGATCATGGCTCGATCTCGGCGAGGAGGAGCTGGGCCAGGGCCTCGACGAACGCCGGAGCGTCGGTGACCAAGGCCAGGTCGGCGCGGTTCATCATGGGGCAACTGGGGTCGGTGTTCACCGCGATCACGTGTTCGGGATCTCCGATGCCCATGAGGTGCTGTACCGCACCCGAGATGCCGACCGCCAGATAGAAGACGGGGTCGATCTCGACCCCGGTGGTGCCGATCTGGCGCGTGTGCGCGATCCAGCCGGCATCGGTGAGCACCCGGGTGGCACCGAGGCTGGCACCCAACGCCAGTCCGACCTCGCCGAGCCGATCGAGGGCGGCCGCCGACCCCAGTCCGGCACCCCCGGCGACGACCCGACGGGCCTCGGCCAGATCGATGGTCGCCGGGTCGGCCGGAAGGATCTCGAGGATCTCGGCGTCGGTCACGTCGTCGCTCACCGAGAAGGAGACGTCGATCGAGATCAGGTCGAGGTCGTCGCCGAACTCGACGGCCCGAACGCCGGTGAGCATCACGACCACTGCCGGCCGACGCAGCACGACGTCTCGCTCGACGCCGCCGTGCGCGACGACCACGGCCCGCCGGTCGTCGACCCGCACCGCTCCCGAGACGAGTGGACGGTCGAGCAGATGCGCCAACCGGGGGGCGAGATCGCGGCCGTCGGGCGAGCCGGGGAGCACCAGCGTGGCCTCCTCGTGATCGAGGACGCCGGCCAAGGCGTCGGCCCAGCTCGCCGGGAGGAACGGGCCGATCTCGATCGGCACGACCTCGGTTGCCAACCCGGCAACGGCAGCGACGGCGGACTCGACACCCGATCCGATCAGCACGCAGCGACCGCCGGCCTCGGCGATCACTTCGTCGCCGCCGACGGCGAGCTCGCCCGCATCGACGGGCACGACCGCGACCAGAGCGCTCATCGGGTGCTCCCCGTCGGGACCGACGTGGCCGGCACTCGGGTTCCGAGCGACGAGCCGACCCGCTGACCGTCGATGACCGCGGCGTGGGCCCGGCGGGGCACCACGGCGTCGCCGACCCGATGAACCGGGATCCCGGCGGCCACGCACTCGTGATAGAGGGCATCGTTCGGGTTCTGGTGAACCGCCAGGACGAGCCAGTCGACCTCGCGGGTGTCGGCCACCCCGGTGGGGTGGTGGACGAGTTGGAGGCTCCGGCCGTCGATGCCGCTCACCAGCGTGTCGGTCGTCGAGCGGATGCCCTTCGCGGCGGAACGCAACCGCCAGCCCTCCATGTCGAGCGTGATCCCGAGGTCCTGACCGACGACCATGCCCGGTGTGATCACCTCGACGTTGCAGCCCCGATCGGCCAGGAGTTCGGCCACCGAGGTCGCCTGGTGGAAGCCCAGCTCGTCGAACACCACGACGGAGCCGGTCGGGGTGTGGGTGCCGTCGAGCACCTCACGCACATCGGCGATCCCGCAGTCGTGTTCACCGGCAGCGAACCACGGTCGCATCGGTGTCGCCCCCGTGGCGATGACGACCTCGTCGACCGACCGATCTCGGAGGAACCCGAGATCGACCTTGGTGTCGTAGTGGATCGTCACACCCAGGCGTGCGCTCTCGGCGAGCTGGTTGCGGATCATGTCGCCGAACTCGGCCCGGTTGGGCAACGCTCGCCGCCAACCGGACCTGACCACCCGCTTCGGACGCGGCCTCGTAGACGGTGACCTGGTGTCCGGCCCGGGCGGCGGCGATCGCCGTCTGCAGACCACCCGGTCCGGCCCCGACCACCAGCACCCGATTGCGGCGCACCGGTTGGGGGACCCCGACGAGCGCCTCTCGTCCGGCGTGGGGGTTCTCGATACACCCGAGCCAGCGGTTGAGGCCCATCCGGCCGACACACTCCTGGTTGCAGGACAGACACAGGCGGATGTCGTCGACATGACCGGCCCGGGCCTTGGCCGCGAAGTCCGGGTCGGCGATCTGACCCCGGACCACGCCGATCAGGTCGCAGACACCGTCCTCGAGGGCCCGTTCGCCCTGCAGCGGATCCTTGAACCGGCCGACGCCGACGACCGGCAGATCGACGGCCTCGCGGATGGCCGACGGAATGAACAGGGCGTAGCCGGGCGGGATGTGCATCGACGCCTCGATCACGAACAGGGTGGCGGTCGCCACGCCGATCGAGGTGTTGATGTAGTCGACCTTCCCGGTGGCCTCGACGATCCTGGCGGTCTCGACGGCCTGGTCGATCGTGATCCCGTCTCGGAGCAGCTCGTCGCCGCACAGACGAACGCCCAGGGCGAGTTCCGGTCCGATGGCCTCCCGGACAGCATCGACGATCTCGACCAGGATGCGGGCCCGGTTGCCGATCGGGCCCCCGTACTCGTCGGTGCGCTGGTTGGTCGCCCCGGACAGGAACCCACGAACGATCGAACTGTGCGAGCACTGCAGCTCGACCCCGTCGAACCCCCCGGCACGGCAGTGCCGGGCAACGATGGCGTAGCCCTCGACGACCTCGGCGATCTCCTCGACGGTCAGCGCCTTCGGGACTTCCCGGAAGAGCGGATCGGGCACCGGGCTCGGGCCCCACACCGGGAGACGGGTGTACATCGACGAGGCCTGGCCGCCGTTGTGGTTGATCTGGGCGAAGATCGGGGTGCCGTGACGGTGGACGGCCTCGGTGATGGCCCGGTAGCCGTCGATGACCTCGGGATGAAACCCGTGGATCATCTTCTCGTAGGGCCAGTCGGTGGCGTGCACCGAGTGCTCCTCGGTGATGATGAGTCCGGTGCCACCGGCGGCCCGGGCCTCGTAGTACGCGACGTGCTGGGCCGTCGGCCGCCCGTTCTCGGCATAGTTCGTGAGGTGGGCCGAGAAGATGATCCGGTTCGGCACCGTCACCGGCCCGATCGTCATCGGCTGGAACAAGCGGGGGTAGCGACCGACCCTCATGTGGCTGCTCCGGCCCGCAGGGTTCCCCCGGCCGCCCCGATCGCCACGCGACGTCCCTCGAGGATGGCCTCGTAGATCGTGCGTGGGGCCACGGCGTCGCCGGCGTCGCCGGGACCGGCCGAGTGGTCGGGGATCCGGTGTCCGGCATCGATCACGACGGCGGCGGGAAGCGTGTCGACGAGACCCGTCAGCGGATCGACGACCTCGACCGAGCCCGCCGAGACCGCGCGCACCTCGCGGTGCTTGACGATCGCCACCCCTTTCTGCAGCAGGCGGGACGATGCCGAGGCGAGGTCACCCGTCAACGACAGCAGGGTGCCGGCGATCTGGTCGGGGGTGACCAGGGTGATCGACCGCTCGGCGGTGCGCGGGTCTTCGGCGAGGGTCTCGGCCACCGAGATCCCGATCGGTCCGCCGATCGGATCCCAGATGACGATCGGTCCGTCGGGCAGTTCGGTACCGGCCAGCACGTCGAGCGCCTCGAGGACCCGGGCCGACGGATCGATGTCGTAGTCGGGTTTCCGGCGTCGACCGCCGGTGCACACCAGCACCGTGGTCCCGGCCGAGCGCCAGTCGGCGACCTGATCGGGCACGATCGCCTGGTCGAAGTGGAACTCGACCCCGGCCACGACGCATTCGAGCTCGAGCCAGTCGACGATCCGCCCGAGGGGCTCACGACCGAGGGCCTCGGACCACGTTCGCACCACCCCGCACGTCTCCGATGTCGCCTCCCACACGTGCACGTCGGCGCCGGCCGATGCCGCCACTCGGGCCGCTTCGAGCCCGGCCGGTCCGGCCCCGACCACATGGACCGTCTCGCCCGACAGGGCCGACAGCGCAGCGGTGTCGGGCTCGGTCGCCTCGTAACCCGTCGTGGGGTTGACCACGCAGGACACGATCGGGTTCCGGCCGTCGCGAACCCGACATCGCTGGTTGCACAGCAGGCAGGGTCGGATCCGGGTCGGGTCGACGGCGGCCTTCACTGCGACGTCGGGATCGGCGATCATCGCCCTGGTCATCTCGACCAGATCGGCCCGGCCGTCGTCGAGCGCCCACTGGGCCTGGCCGACGTCGACGATCGAACCCTGAGCGACCACCGCGGTGGTGCCGGCGACGGCCGACCGGATCCGTCCGGTGAGCTCCAGGTTGAAACCGGCAGGAACATGGCTGTCGGGTCGCGTGGCATCGGCGGAGTAGATGGATCCCCGGACGACCACCAGGTAGTCGACCGAGGTCGCCAGTTCCGACGCGACCTCGGCGGCCGAGTCGGGCGTGAGGCCCGCCCAGGGTGCGAGTTCGTCGCACGACAGCCGAAGACCGACGATCCCGCCGGCCCGTCGCACCCGTTCGATGACGGCCCGGGCGAACGCCAGCCGGTTGGAGCCGTCTTCGCCCAGTCCCCATTCGTCGCCCCGCTGGTTGGTGAGCCCGGACAGGAACTGACGAACGAGGCTGAATTGACCCGCATTGATCTCGACCCCGTCGACACCGGCCCGCCGGGCGATGGACGCGGCCCGCTCGAAGCCGTCGAGCACCTCGCTGATGTCGGTGGCTTCCATCTCCTTGGCGAGCTCCCGAGTCACGGCGTCGGGAACCCGGGATGGGGCCCAGAGCTCGCGCTGGGAGTGGGCGCTCGATCCCTGGAGTCCGGCATGGCCGATCGAGGCGACGACCACCGCCCCGAGGCCGCGACACTGTTCGGCGACGGTCGCCCACCCCGGGCCGCAAGCCTCGGCCAGGGGAGCCCGCTCGTAGGGCCAATCGAGGTGATGGACCGAAGCCGTTTCGGTGACGATGATCCCGGCACCACCGAGGGCGCGGCGTCGGTAGTAGGCAGCGTGCCGGTCACCGATCGACCGACCCTGGCACAGGTTGGTCTCGTGGGGTCCGAAGACGAGTCGGTTCCGCACCGTCGTTCCGGCGAGGTCGATGGGAGAGAGGAGCGACACAGCCGGTCCAACCTAATCGAGCGTCGAGGCCGGCGGCTATCCGGCGACGACGGGGATCCGGCGTGCCGAACGATCGCTGATCGTCGCCTTCCACTCGACGGTGCCGCCGAGTCGGAGGTCGGGGATCCGCTCCAGCAGCGCAGGAAGGGCGACTCGGGACTCGAGCCGGGCCAACGAGGCGCCGAGACAGAAGTGGTGCCCCCTGCCGAACGCCAGGTGGGGATTCGGATCGCGGTTCAGATCGAGCCGATCGGGGTCGGCGAAGACCCGCGGGTCACGATTGGCCGCCAGGATCGTGAAGAAGACCGCCTGGCCCGCTTCGAAGGCGTGGCCGTCACGATCATGGGACGCGGCGACCGTCCGCATCATCGCCTTGGCCGGGCTCTCGAACCGAAGGAGTTCCTCGACCGCCGAGTCGACGCCGACCCCTGCTCGGCGCAGGGCCTCGGCCGCCGACCGATCCTCCATCAGCGCGAGCGTCGCCGAGCCGAGATGCGACGTCGTGGTGTCGTGACCGGCGAAGAGCAGCAGCGAGCAGGCACCGAGCATCTCGGCCGTGGTGAGGCCGTCGGGCCGGTTCTCGGTCTCGAGCAGCAGCGACAGCAGGTTGTCGCCCGGCGAACGCCGATATCGATCGATCAACCCGCCCAGGTTGATCTCGAGTTCGGCGCCGGCCGCCCGGGCGAGGTCGTCGTAGTCGGGTCGCTGGGTCGCCCCGAACACCACCACGCCGAACTTCTCCGACCAGTCGCCGAGCCAGTCCGCCTCGTCGGCGGGCACGCCGAAGAGGTCGGCGATCACCGCAGACGGCAGTTGATGGGTGAAGGCCTCGACCAGGTCGACGACCGCACCGCCGGCCAAGGCGCCAGCGAGACCCTCGAGCAGTCGATCGACGTGCCGTTCGACCGCCGCTGCCAGCGGGGCGACCGCCCGGGGCGTGAACGACCGTGACAGCGGTGTCCGCAGGCGGGTGTGGTCGGGAGGTTCGTGGAACAGCATCCAGCCCTCGAGCAGTCGGATCGCACCCTCGAGCGCCTCGGCACGACGACCGTGTAGGCGGGACCGGAAGCCCTCCATTCGTTCGGTCGAGAGCCGCCGATCGGCGAACGCCGACTCGAGCTCGGGATGGCCGGTGATGACCCAGGCCCGATGCCGCTCGCTCCATGCGATCGGATCGCGGTCACGGATCGGCCCCAGATACTCGTAGGGCCGCTCGATGCACTCGGGCGCGAGCAGGTCGATCACGCGACGCTCCTCATCGCAGGCGAGATGGTGACATCCGCACCCCTCCGTCGAGTCGGATGACCTCGCCGTTGAGCATCGGGTTCTCGACGATGTGCCGGACCAGCAGCGCGTACTCGGGTGGGCGACCGAAGCGGGGCGGGAACGGCGTGCTGTCGGCCATGGCCTCGGCGAAAGCGCTCGGCATCCCCTGGACGAGCGGCGTGTCGAACGATCCCGGGGCGATCGACACGACCCGGATCCCATGCGGGGCCAGGTCGCGCGCCATCGGCAGGGTCATCCCGACCACACCACCCTTCGATGCCGAATAGGCGACCCCGCCATCGACACCGTCGAACGCGGCGATCGAGGACGTGGTGATCAGCACACCCCGCTCACCGTCATCACCGAGCGGTTCGGCGTCGCGCAGTTCCCACGCCACGAGCCGACAGAGGTTGAACGTGCCGGTCAGGTTGATCCGAACGACACGCTCGAACGACTCGAGATCGTGCGGGAGCCCGCGGCCGATCATCCGCCGCCCCGACCCGACTCCGGCGCAGCACACGAGTACTCGAGGCACGCCGAGTTCGCCGCTGATCTCCTCCATGGCCGCGACCGCAGCGTCGGCCGAGGCGACGTCGCACGGGATGAACAGACCGTCGATCTCGGCGGCGACCGTGGTCCCGAGGTCGCGATTCTGGTCGAGAACGGCCACCCGGGCCCCCGCCGACGCCAGCTCCCGCGCCGTCGCGGCGCCCAGTCCGGACGCTCCCCCCGTGACCACCGCGACCCGCCCGGCTAGCTCCATCCCCGGATCCTGGTCGTCCCACCTCCGGTCGTCAACCCACCCGGGTTCTCGTTGCGTGTCGGACGCGGCCACGCTGGACGGCATGCTCTTCCAACACTGGGGTGCGACCCGGGACGAGATCGACGGACCTGTCGTCGGTGATCACCTGGTGCCCGAGGCCGGGTTGGTCGCCACCCGGTCGATCGACCTGGAGTCTCCGCCCGATGTGGTGTTCCCCTGGTTGAGACAGATCGGCTTCGGCCGAGCCGGCTGGTACAGCTACGACTGGATCGACAACCTGGGGCGCCGGAGCGCCGACCGCATCCACCCCGAATGGCAGGACGTCGGGAGCGGCGACCCGATCCCGGGCGGGCCGATCGCCTTCGAGGCCACCATCGTGGACGAGCCCACGGCGTTCGTCCTGCGGCTTCCACCAACCGGGCGCGTCCTCCGTCGGATCGACTTCACGCTGGCCTTCGAGCTCCGCCCGACCGCGACCGGCACCCGGCTCGTCACCCGGGTCCGCTCGTCGATCCACCTCCCCTTCGGCCGGATCGTCGAGCGCTGGTTCCTCGGACCCGGCGACGGGATCATGGTGCGGCGTCAGCTTCTCAACCTCGCCGACCGGACCCGCCGTTCCCCTTGATCCCCTGCCCTGACGGACGTGGCGGGTGGGGCCATACTGACGGCATGGTCATCCCCTTTCGGTTCGGTGTCGAACTGCTCGGTGCGTCCTCGCTCGACGACCTGACCACGCGGGCTCGGCGCCGCGAGGCGCAGGGTTTCTCCACGGTGCTGGTTCCCGACCACGTCGGTGAGCTCCCACCACCGATGGTCACCCTGGCCGCGCTGGCCGGCGCCACGTCGACGATCCGGCTGGGCACGATGGTCCTCAACAACGACTTCCACCATCCGGCCCACCTCGCCCGAGAGGCGGGATTCGTCGACCTGATCAGCCACGGTCGGCTCGAGCTCGGTCTCGGGGCCGGCCACTCCCACCACGAATACCGCCGGGTCGGACGCCCGTTCGACGACGCATCGGTCCGGGTCGATCGCCTGGGTGAAGCGATCCCGCTGCTGCGTCGGCTCCTCGACGGCGAACCGGTCAGCCACACCGGGCCGCACTACACGCTCGACGAGATGGTCTCGCATCCGAGACCGGCGCACCGGGTGCCGATCATGGTGGGTGGCAACGGACGCCACCTGCTGCAGATCGCGGCGCGCCACGCCGACATCGTCAACGTGAGCGGCCTCGGACGCACCAGGCCCGACGGTTCCCACCACGACGTCCTCTGGGATTCGACCAGCATCGAGTCGAGATTCGACCTGATCCACCGGACCGCGGCGACCTGTGAGCGATCTCGTTCCCTCGAGATCGGTGTGCACATCCAAGGCATCGTGATCACCGGTGACCGTCGTCGGGCCGCTCAGGCGTTCGTCGACCGCAACGAATCACTCGATCTCGACACCGCGCTGAATGCACCGTTCCTGCTGTTGGGAACGGTGCCCCAGATCATCGACCAGCTCCACGAGATGCGAGAGCGATGGGGCGTGACCTACCTGACGATGTTCGAACACGATGCCGACGCGATGGCGCAGATCATCGCCGCCCGTTGAGGCTCGTCGGAGGTCGATGACCCGGTAGGGGGCAACTAGGGTCACGAGATGCCGCTCCGTTCGATCGAACCCGACTCGACGAGAGCCTGGATCGCGGCAACGGCGGCAGCCGTCGCGAACGGCACCGCATTCGGTACCGCCTACACGTTCGGCACGTTCTTCGACTCGATGGCCGACGAGTTCGGCACCGAGCGGGGATCGACGGCGTTGCTGTTCGGACTCACCCTGCTGTTCTTCTTCGGGTTCGGGATCGTGTCGGGTCCGCTGTCGGACCGGTTCGGCCACCATCGCATGCTGGCCATCGGTGGAACCCTGTTCGTTGCCGGGCTCGCGCTCACCTCCCAGGTCGATGACCTCGCGGTCGGGCATCTCACCTACGGCGTGGGCGTCGGGCTGGGTTCGGGTTGCTTCGTCGCCCCGCTCACGGCCCTGGTCGGCCAGCTCTTCGTCGCCCGGCGAGCTCTCGCCCTGGGGGTCGTGGCCACGGGCAATGGGCTGGGCACGCTGATCCTCACCCCCCTCTCGGCACGCCTGATCGACGACAATGGCTGGCGTTCGGCCTATCTCACCCTGGCGATCGTGGGAGGGGTGATCTTCACCGCCGCCTACCCGGCCATCCGGGTCCGCGGTGCGTCCTCTCCGGCGACGAGCGTCACCCGACCCGACCTCGGCTTCGCCCGCAAGCCCGCCTTCCGGGCGCTGTTCTTCTCGGGGCTCCTCATGTCGATCGGACTCTTCGTGGCCTTCGTGTTCGTCGGCCCCTTCGCCAAGGAACAGGGCGTGACGTCGGTCGCCGCGGCCCGGCTGGTTGCCCTGATCGGGCTGTCGAGCATCGTCGGTCGGCTCGTGCTGACCAACGCGACGACCCGGTTCGGCGCAGCTCGGGTCTACCAGTTCGCCCTGGGCATCCAGCCCATCGCCTATGGGATCTGGTTGGTGGCGGGCGGGAACTATCCCCTCCTGGTGCTGTTCGCCCTGGCCCTCGGGGTGTCGTACGGGGGTTTCGTCGCCGTTTCGCCCGAGGTCCTCATCGACACCGTCGGGATGGAGGCGCTCGGCACGAAGATGGGGATGCTGTTCCTGAGTTTCGGGCTGGGTGGACTGATCGGCCCACCCGCGGCCGGGCTCGTCGCCGACGCCACCAGCGGCCGCACGACCCCGATCGCCATCATCATCGTCATTCTCCTCGGCGCCATGGTCGTCAGCCGTCCCCTCACGACCGATCCCCCGGTCGCCACTCCGGCCGGAGCCGTCTAGCCTCGACCGCCATGCTGATCGTGGGGTTGACCGGAGGAATCGGTGCCGGCAAGTCGACCGTCGCCCGCGGCTCGCGGCTCACGGTGCGCAGGTGGTCGACATGGACGTGCTGGGTCACGAGGTACTCGCCCCGGGCGGTCGGGCCCATGCCCCGCTGATCACCGAGTTCGGTCCCGGCATCGTCGCCGAGGACGGGACGATCAGCCGCCCGGCGCTCGGCTCGGTGGTCTTCGGTGACCCCGACGCGCTCTCCCGCCTCAACGGCATCAGCCACCCGGCGATGAACGCCGAACTCGAGGCCCGGTTGCGCACCAGCGACGCCGACGTCGTCGTCCTCGACATGGCGATCCTGGTCGAGAGCCGGCTCGGGCGACTGGACCCACCCTACGGATACACGCGCGTCGTCACGGTCGAAGCCCCCGTCGACCTCAGGATCAGACGGGCCGTCGAACGAGGGATGGACGAAGACGATGCCCGCCGCCGTGTCGAGCGTCAGGCGTCCGAGGACGAGCGCCGGGAAGTCGCCGACCGGGTCATCGTCAACGACGGTGATGAGGCAGCGCTGCGGTCACAGGTGGCCGAGTGCTGGGCCTGGTTGCGATCCCTGTCCGCCTGACCATCCGGTCGGGTCCGCGCAGAGGACCCGTACGACCGATGGCCAAGACGATCACCACGCTGATCGCCGCAACCCCGACGGCGACGAGATAGGCCCGTCCGAAGGCCAGATCCGTGGCCACACCTCCGTAGACCGAAACGAGGAGCGAGATACCGAGCGCGTTGCCGATCTGCTGGACCATGCTGCGGGTGGCGGTCGCCATGCCGATCGCATCGTCGTCGACCGAGTTCAGGTAGATCGCCCCGATCGGGGGTCCGTAACTGCCGACCCCGACGCCCTGGAGCAGCAGGGCGATGGCGACCACCACGACGATCTCCGACAGGGCGGCGATGCTGAACAGGACCATGGACGTGGTGAGGATCATGAGTCCGATCAACGCCGTTCGCTGCTCACCGATCTTGGCCGCCACATGGCCCGCAACCGGCGACGACAGGCTCAGGGCCGCCGGACGGATCAGCATCAGGTAGGCGACCGACGCCACCGACCAGCCGAGGACCCCTCGCAGGAAGAGCGGGGTGAGCACGAACGCCCCCATGTAGGCGGCACCCGAGAAGAATTCGGCGCCCAACGGCAGTACGAACCGTTTGCGGTTCAGCAGCGTCAGCGGCAGGAGCGGTGACGGTGACCGCCGCTCCACGAACACGAACAGGGTGGCGGCAAGGGGCGCGAGGAGCGCGGCGACCACGACGGCCGGATGGCCCCAGCCCCAGGATCGGCCCTGGGTGAGGGCGAACATGATGCTGCCGGCCGATACCGCAAGGGTCGACGCCCCGGCGACGTCGAAGTGGCGCACCTCGGTATCGAGCTTCGATTCCTGCAACACGAACCAGGCGGCGATGACCGGGAAGAGCGAGAACACGGCCTGGGCCACGAACACCGGCCGCCAGCCGATGGCGTCGACCAGCGGGCCGCCGACGGCCAGCCCGATCGCGGGTGCACCGGCTCCGACCAGCGACCACCATCCCATGGCCTTGACCCGGTCCTCGCGGTGGATCTCGCGCATGATGAGAGCCATCGAGGTCGGTCCGGTGGCCGCTCCGATCACCTGCGACAGGGTGCGGAGGCCGATCAGCGACAGCGGCCCCCAGGCCAGGGCCGTGAGTGCTGCGGTGATCCCCGAGAGGGCGAACCCGATGAGGAACACCCTTCGTTGGCCGAACACGTCGCCGAACCGGCCGAGCATCGGGAGGGCGACGGCGCCGGCCAGCATCGGGGCCGAGACGACCCAGGCGATGATGGTCTCGGTCGTGCCGAAGTCGGCGGCGATGTCACCGAGCGAGACCGTGAGAATGGTGACCGGGAACGACGTGGCGAACACGCCGAAGAGGCAGGTGATGAGCACCCAGCGGCGATAGGTGCCCTGCTCCCGCAGGCGGTCGATCAGCTCGGCTCGACGGCCATGGAACGAGGCGACCACGACCTGAGACTATGACCGAGCCGGTCGAGTCGACACTTCGCATCGGTCACACCACAGTGGTAGACCGTGGCGATGAGCGCCGATCCAGCAACGACCAGCAACGAGCGATCCTGGACACAGGTCCGCTACGACGAGCCCGCCCCCGGCGTCGGGCGCATCACCCTGGCTCGGGCCGAGGCCGCCAACGCCCAGGGCTACCAGATGCTGAGCGAACTCAACGAGGCATTCGACGTCGCGGCGAGGGCCGAACACGTCCGGGTCATCGTGCTGGCCGCCGACGGCAAACACTTCTCGTCGGGCCACGACCTGCGCGACACCACCGACATCAACGACCTCCCGATCGTCGGCACCCAGTGCCACTTCGACGCCCCCGGCGCCGAGGGATACATGGCCCGTGAAGCCGAGATGTACATCGGCCTGTGCTGGCGCTGGCGCAACATCCCCAAGCCGACCATCGCCCAGGTCCAGGGCAAGGTCATCGCCGGCGGTCTCATGCTCGTGTGGCCGATGGACCTCATCGTCTGCTCCGACGACGCCACGTTCTCCGACCCGGTCGTCGCCTTCGGTGTCAACGGACACGAGTACTTCACCCACCCCTACGAGGTCGGCGCCCGACTGGCCAAGGAGATGCTGTTCACGGGTCGGGCACTCACCGCCGACGAGGCCTACCGGCACGGCATGGTGACCAAGGTCGTGCCCCGAGACGAACTCGAATCGGCAACGCTCGAGATGGCGGCCCACATCGCCAAGCGGCCGATGATCGGGTTGACGCTCGCGAAGCAGAGCGTCAACAACACGCTCGATGCCATGGGCATGTACACCGCGATCCAGTCGGCGTTCGGACTGCACCACGTCGGCCACAATCACAACATGCGCCTGTTCGACTCACTCGTCGATCCGAGCGGTCTCGACGTGATCCGAGCCGAGGCCTGAGGTCTGCCTCAGAGACGTTGGTTGAACTCGACCAGGTTGCCCGATGGGTCCTGGCAGAAGGTCTGGACGCAGATGCCGTCCATGGTCGACGGCCGACCGGGCTTGACGCCCTTCGACTCGAGCTCGGCGATCGTGGCGCTCACATCTGCGACCTCGAAGGCGAAATGCTGCCCCTTGCCGTCGGGTACCTCGTTGAGCAGAAGGTGGATCTGCCGCCCGTCGGGGCATCCGAGCCAGGCTCCGGGAACCGAGATGGCGTCGTCGGGACGATCGAGCACCTCGAGCCCGAGCACGTCGGTGTAGAACGCCACGGTTCGGTCGAGATCACTCACGTTCAGTGAGACATGGTGCACGCCACGAAGGTCCATGGCCCGACACTAGCCGACGGCGTCGAACCTTTTCAGTTGACAGACCAGAAAGTGAAAGATAGCTTTCCACCATGGAATCTGCAACCTCACCCGTCGCCGCCGAACAGCTCGCCGGGATCGACGAATGAACACCGAGACCAACCCGTCACCACCCCCTCCGCCGTCGGCGGAGGCCATCCAGCTGGCCGAACTCCGCCGAGCCGAGGTCCTGACCTACACCCACACGATCGATCGACCGGGGCCGACGCTGCTGGCCGGCGTGGTCGTCGCAGTGCTCGTGAGCCTCTACGCGCTGCCCGAGCGCCAGAAGGCGGCCGCGCTCCCGGTGTTCGTGTTCGTGTCCGCAGGCGGTGCGCTCTGGCAGCGGCGTCGCGCCGGCGCAACGCCGGATGGAGCACAGATGCTGAGAGCGTTGGGGTGGTGGGGCTTCGCGCTCGTTCCGATCATGGCGGTCGGCTTCGCTCTGCTCTGGCTGCTCTGGCCGGTGTTCCCATGGTGGGCCGTGGCCATCGCCGGGTTCGGGGTCGGGGTCGTCGGCGACCTGGCCAATCGGCGCCTCATGCACGAAGCCGCCCGCCGCATCGAGGCCGAGGCCTTCGGGCCCCCGGGCACACGAGGCCGCCGATGAGCCTCGACGATCTCGATCCACTCCTCACTCAGCCCAAGCGCCTGGCGGCGCTCGGCGTGCTCGCCAACTCCAAGCACACCGAGTTCGCATTCCTCCGGGAGGTGCTGGCAGTCAGCGACTCGGACCTGTCGAAGCAGATGAGCGCGCTGGCCGAAGCCGACTACGTGACGGTGAAGAAGACGGGGCGGGGGCGCGACCGGCAGACCTGGTTCCGGATCACCAAGACGGGTCGCTCGGCCATCCAACGACACATCGCGGCGCTCAACGCCCTGGTCGAGTCGGCCCCCGTGGCCCCCGACCTCGTCGACGACTGACCTCGGCAAACCGCCCGACACCGACAGCCTGCCGCCAGCCCTCCGCAACCACCGACCGCAACCACCGACCATCCCCAACCGAGGGGCCACCGACGATCAACCATCAACCACCCCCATCCGAGGGGCCACCGTCGTTGCCCGAAGATCCGAGGAGGCACCGTTCGCCAGGGCGAACGGAGCCGCCGAGCTAGCCGGCGATCGGACGCCGGCTCCTCGGTTGGGTGGTCGCAGGGGTTCCGCACCGAAGGGTCGATCAGGGCCCCGATCTGCGGTGGCGGCACGTCTCGGGGTGGATCCGGTCAGCGCCACCCGTGCGGGATCGGTGGATTTCGGGGGTGGCGTTCCCAGGGGATGACGTCGCTGGTATCGGCCAGCCACCCGAGGAGGCGCGCCCGCATCTCGGCCACCACGTCGTCGACGACAGCGGTCCGATCGGTGAGCGAGAGCAGGTTGGTCGTCTCGTAGGGGTCGGTCCTGCGGTCGTAGAGCTCGTCGCCCTCTTCACGGCGGTGCACGAAGCTCCAGTCGTCGGTTCGCACGCACAGGGCCAGACCGACGAGATCCGGCCGTTCGCGTTGCAGCGCCGTCTTCGGCCCATAGCGCCCCCGATTGAGCGACTCGAACCGGTCGAGGTCGCTCGGTCGAAAGCCGCCCTCACAGAAGGCCGCATCTCGATGCGGCAATGCTGCGTCGTCCAGCAGGGGGACCAGGCTCCGACCGAAATGCGTGTGATGGGCCTCGGTCTCGGCGAGCTCCAGCACCGTGGGGAGCAGATCGACCATCTCGACGTGGGACTCGCACACCGCACCTTCGGCCCGGCCGGGCATGGAGATGATGAGCGGGTTGGCGGTGAGTTGGGGGTCGAGCCCCGAGGGCCACTTCTCGACCAGGCCGTAGTCGCCGAGGTACTCGCCGTGATCGGTGAAGAAGACGTAGCCGGTGTCGTCGGCGGCGCCGATCCGCTCGACGGCGGCCACGATGCGGCCGAGCTGATCGTCGACTCGGCTGATCATGCCGTAGTAGGTGGCGGTGATCTCGGCGAAGTCGTCGGCCGTGAGCCCTCCCCAGTCGTGGGCCTCGCGGCAGACCGTCGATGAAGCCGGGCTTGCCGGCGGCCGATGATGCCGGAATCGGTGGTGGCACCGCCGATCGATCGTGCATCGAGAACCACGGCTCCGGAACGACGAAGGGCGGGTGCGGGTAGATGAGCGGGATCCAGAGGGCCCACGGCCGGCCATCGCCGGTGCCCTCGGCCAACCACTGCTCGGAGGTCAGGATCGCAGCCTCGTCGAGATCGACGTAGGGATCCGTGGGTGACCCGTCGGCTCGGGCGTCACCGTCATAGAACGCCCGCCACATGAGCTCATCGGATCGGTCGGCCGAGAGGGATGACCGCAGTTGGCTCATCTCGGCCTTGCCCGGAGGCACCAGGTAGCCACAGAAATCGGTGCTGGCCTCGGTCACGCCCGGAGCGAAGACGTCGCCCCGTGCGCCGGCCATGGCGACGTTGTACCCGGCGTCCTTCAGCAGCCGCAGCAGGTTGGGTTCGTGCTCGTCGAGCAGATGATCGAGCGTGCGGTGGCCTCGGGTGTGGGGATACCACCCCGTCATCATCGAGACCCGGCTCGGGCCACACACCGAGTGCTGGCTCCAGGCCGATGTGAACCGGGTACCCCGGGCCGCCAGCGCGTCGACGTTGGGGGTGTGGACGACCTCGCTGCCGAAGCAGCCGAGTGTGTCGGCGCGGAACTGGTCGGGCATGAACAACACCAGATTGGGTCTCGTCATCGAGGGAAACGTACGACCGACCATCGGACGAGGCAAGAGGCCACCCCCGCCCCAGGCCGTACTACCGTCGCAGCAATGAAGCCGACCAACGTCTGTGTCGTCCTGCTCGATTCGCTGAACCGGCACATGCTCGGCGCGTACGTGCCGGACGCACGCGGGACCGCGGTGAGATCGTGCGAGGAATTCGAGACGCCGAACCTCGACCGCTTCGCCCGCGACCGTGCGGTCCGGTTCACCAACCACGTCACGGGCTCGCTCCCCTGCATGCCGGCCCGCCACGACATCCTCGTCGGGGCACTCGACTTCCTGTGGAAGCCGTGGGGATCGATCGAGGTCTGGGAGCAACCAATCACCCGGGCCCTTCGCCACCACGGGGTCACCAGCTATCTCGCAACGGACCATCCACACCTGTTCGAGACCGGCGGGGAGAACTATCACACCGACTTCTCGGCCTGGGACTACGTACGCGGCCACGAGGGCGACCCGTGGCGAACTCACCCCGACCCGTCATGGATCGGCAATCCCGAGCGGCCGGCGCTGCCGGCGAACCGGGGCGGCTGGTTCTACTCCAAGCTGTTCGGCACCGACATCGGCGGTCGAGCCTACGACGACAGCCGAACCTGGTTCCGTGACGAGGCCGACTACCCCGGGCCCAAGACCATGAAAGAGGCAGCCCGCTTCCTGAACGAGGCCACGCCGCATCACGAGCGTTGGTTCTGTTTCGTCGACGAGTTCGATCCCCACGAACCGTTCGACACCCCGGAACCGTGGGCCTCCAAGTACCAAGAGGGTGGCTCCTGGGACGACGAGTACATGATCTGGCCGCCCTATGTGCAGGGCGGGATCACGAAGGGCCATCTCACCGACCGCCAGGCCCGGCACCTGAGGGCCAACTACGGGTCGAAGTTGTCGATGATCGACCACTGGTTCGGTCGCATCCTCGACGCCTTCGACGCGGCGGGCCTCTGGGACGACACGGCGCTGATCGTGTGCACCGATCACGGGCACTATCTCGGTGAGGTGCGTGACGGCCACGACATCTGGGGCAAACCGGGCGTGCCCCAGTTCGAACCGCTCGGACACACCCCCTTGCTGATCCACTGGCCGGGGGCCCAGGCGAACACCACGATCGACGTGCTCACCACCAATGTCGACCTCTTCGCGACGCTGACCGACATCTTCGACGTGAGTGTGGAGCACCGGACACACGGTCGCTCGCTCGTTCCGCTGCTCGACGGCTCGGCGACGTCGATCCGCGACTGGGCCATCGGCGGGGTGTGGGGCAACTGGGTCCAGATCACCGATGGTCGGCACAAGTACGCTCGGGCACCGGTCGAGGCGAATGCGCCGATCTCGATGTTCTCGAACCGCTGGTCGAGCATGCCGATCCACATCCCCGGTTTCGAGGCGCTACCACCCCCCGACCAGCGGGCGTGGCTGGCCACGATGCCCGGCTCGGACGTCCCGGTCCTCCGCCAGCCCTTCGCCGCCGGTGACCGGCTCCCGATGTGGGCCGGCGGTCCGGGCATCATCGGCAAGCATCACCTCTACGACCTCGACCGCGACCCCGATGAGCAGGAGAACCGGCTCGGGGACAGGGCCGAGGCCGAACTCATCGAGCTGCTGCGAGGCGCCCTCGGCCAGCTCGAGGCTCCGAGCGAGCAGTTGGAACGACTGGGACTCGGCTAGGATCTGGCCGGTCACCACGGGAGGGAACCCACCATGAAGCACCTGTTCGCCGTCTTGTTCGCGCTCGTCCTGGCTCTGTCGGCCTGTGGCGGCAGCGACACCGAGACCAGCGACACCGAGACCAGCGACACCGAGACCAGCGACCACACCGCATCGAGCGACACAGCGACCGCCAGCGAAGACTCCGGGAACGAAGACGAGACCGGCAGCGACGACGAAGCCGGAACCGAATCGGACGGCGACGAATCCGGTGCCGTCGAAGGATCGGGCACCGCCGATCTCGACGCCGAGGGCCAGGCGCTGGCCGATGCCCTCACCGGGGCCAGTGCCGACTCGATCGGCGACCTGTTCACCGAACCAGAGGTACAGTGCGCGAACGAGCGCCTCGTCTCGGCATTGGGTGTCGAGCAACTGGCGGGATACGGGATCACGGCCGCCAATCCCGACGACACCCTGCTCCCCGACGACTTCGAGGTCCAGGAGCTGGCTGTCACGGCTCTGTCCGGGTGCCTCGATCTTGTGCGTGTGTTCTCGGCCCAGGCTCCCGATTGTGATCTGAGCGGGTTCGACAACGAGGACTTCGTACTCGCCTTGCGTTTCGATTTCCTGTCGTCGTACCCCGAATTCGACGACCCCGCAGCGGCCGGCGCATCGAACGAGTTGAACGCGGCCCTCGAAGCCTGTTCGACCGCCGGTTGACCGAAGCGGTTTCCTCGAGCGCCGAAATGGACTGAACTGGGGTCATGGTGCTCCCCGATCCGTCTCCGGCCGACTACCTCGCGGCAACTCGCTCGCTCTACGACCGCCTCGGATACACGCCCTACCGGTGGGCCGAACGAGACGAGCCGGTACCACTCGTCGAGCCGGCGGCGTCGCTCGCCGAGTCGCGCGTGTTCCTGATCGGCTCGGGCGGGATCTACCGGCACGGGCAGGTCGCCTTCGCGACCAAGGACGACACCTCGATCCGCCTGATCGACACCGACACTCCATCGACCGACCTCCGCACCGCCCACTTCGCCTACGACCAGACCGACGCGCGCAACGACCCGAACTGCGTCTTTCCCCTCGATCGCCTCCGGGAGCTGGCCGCCGACGCCGTGATCGCCGGTCTCACAGCGCAGTCCGCCTCGTTCATGGGTGGGATCTACTCGGTCCGTCGGTTCGAGGCCGAGACCGTCCCGTTGCTCGTCGATGCCTGTGCGGCCCAGGAGCCCGACCTCGTCCTGCTGGTGCCCGTCTGACCGGTGTGCCATCAGTCGGTCGGTCTGGCCGCACGAGCGATCGAAGCCGCCGGCTTCGTCACCGTCACCCTCACCTCCGCGCTCTCGATCACCGAACGGGTCAAGCCGCCCCGCTCGCTGCTCGTCGACGCCCCGCTCGGCCATACGGCCGGGCCCCCCAACGAGCCCGTGGTCGGACGCGGCATCGTCGAGATGGCGCTCGGCCTGCCCTGGCTCGGCCTGCCCTCGGGCACGATCAGCGACTCCGGATACCGCTGGCCCAATGACACCTGGCGGGCCGATCCGCTCGGCGTGGTCACGCAGGCTCGAAGACCGGGGATTCGTGTCGGAGCGTCGTTCGGGCGGCATCGCCGACACTCGGACCGAACGCAGCGAACGACCGCAATACCAGACCGAGGCCGACCGAATCGCCGCCGAGATGCCGACCGATTCGTGAGCCCGGACGCGTCGCCGTGGTTCGGTGGCAGACTGGCTCCGGTGGGTGGCCCGGCCCCGGTCGGTGCACGGCTCATCGACGAAGCTCGGCCCTCGCCCCGCCGCGTGCGACACCGTGTCGGAGTCGCCGTTCGGAACCGAGGGCTGCGACACTCGTGTTTCAGCAGGTAATCGAACCGACCGGAGGTCATCATGTCGGACTCACTCACCATCGACATCGGTATCAGCGAAGGCGACCGCCAGGAGATCGCCGAGGGGCTGTCGCGTCTCCTCGCCGACAGCTACACGCTCTATCTGAAGACGCACAACTACCACTGGAACGTGGTCGGGCCGATGTTCAACACCCTGCATCTCATGTTCGAGACGCACTACAACGAACTGGCCCTGGCCGTTGATCTCATCGCCGAGCGCATCCGCTCGCTCGGCGAGCCGGCACCGGCGACCTACCGTGAGTTCCTTGCACTGTCGAGCATCGGCGAGGACGACGACCACCCCGACGCCACCGAGATGATCCGGCGACTGGTCAAGGGCCACGAGGCCGTGGCCCGAACGGCCCGGAGTGTCTTCCCGATCGTCGAGAAGTCCAGCGACGAACCGACGGCCGATCTCCTGACCCAACGTCTCCAGGTTCACGAGAAGACGGCCTGGATGCTCCGCAGCATGCTCGAGGCCTGACCTACGCTGGGGTCCATGGCCCACAGCCCCTATCCCCCGTTCCCCGGCGTCGATCCGATCGACACGGTCCGCTCCCTCAACCAGGAACGGGCGCACCGCAAGCGGATGTGTGCCGTCGGGTACCGGATCTTCGGCGCACTTCGCTGGGGACAACTCGGCGACGGGCACATCAGCGCACGCGACCCCGAGCGGAACGACCACTTCTGGGTCCTCGACTGGGGTATTCCGTTCCGGGCCGCGACCGTGGGCGATCTGGTGCTGGTCGGACCGGACGGATCGGTCAGTGATGCCGAAGGCCGTCCGACCGGAGCGGTCAACACCGCCGGCTACAACATCCACGCGCCGCTGCTCGCGGCCCGGCCCGACGTCGTCAGCGCCGCCCACACCCACACCGGCTACGGCACCCCGTGGTCGGCCAATGTCGAACCGTTCCGGGCGATCAGCCAGGAATCGTGCGCCTTCGTGTTCGACCAGGCACTCTTCGACGACGAAGAAGTCGAGGTGTTGTCGACCGACGGGGGCAAGCGCATCGCGACTGCACTCGGGGACAACAAGCTCTGCATCCTGCGCAACCACGGTCTGCTCACCGTCGCCCCAACGGTCGAAGCGGCCGTCGGTTTCTTCGTGATGGCCGAGCGGGTCGCCGAAGTCCACGTGAAGTCACCGGCCGCCCGGGCGATCTCCCGTGAATCCGCCGCCGTTGCCGCCACCACGTTGTCGCCACCGGAGGTCGGGTGGCGACTCTTCCAGTGGTTGGCGAAGGATCTGGTTCCCGATCCGACGGTCGTCGACTAGGGCTCGACCACGATCCAGCCCCGGCGCTGGAGCTCGGCCGCCAGTTGGTGATCGGGGATGCGGCGAAGGCGTTGCTCGGCCGCAGTGAGCGTGGCCGATTGCTTCGGGCGGGCAATCGGCGCTGCGTCCACCGGTTCCTGGGTGGACGACGGGTCTTCCGGCTCGGAGGACTCGGCCTCTTCCTGGAGCTGGGCGATGAAGGCATCGGCTTCGTCTCGGGTGAACTTTCCGTTGGCCTGACGTTGGGTGAAGCCCATCGGCCCGCGGGCATCACGAAAGTCGACGTGCCCGGCAGCTTCGAGCAGTGAGGTCAGCTCGGCGAGTTGCTGGCGCGAAGCCGGGGGTCCTGTTGGTTGTCCGAACGCCATGGTTCCCAGTGTTGCGGCCTGGTGTGACAACCACAACGGTCCGCTCACCAGGCGGCGAACCGGACCGTCGGGTCTCGTTCGAGCTGTTCGACCAACGCGACCTCCCAGGTGAGGTAGTCGCGCATGTGTCGTTCCGGCTCGCCGTCGTCGTGGTCGTAGGGTTTGTACCAGATGTCGTCGGGTTCGGTCGTTGGCAACGTGAGCCCTGTCTCGACCTCTCCACCGGCTTCGATCCATGCTCGCGTGCCACCGGCCAGCACGGTCACGGTGGCGGCGGGCCAGGTGGCCTGGACGTCGGCCGCAGCCACGGTGGCCAGCACGCCGTCTTCGGACGTCACGATCAGCTCCGCCGCCTCACCGATGACCCGCTTCGCCCGACCCAGACGGCTCCGGACCGCCCAAGACGCGCCGGGCACATGACCCCGGCGCCGGTGGAAGAGGCTGGTGGCGAGGTCGAGCACGACCGCGCCCGGTCGGGGTGACGCCAACAACTCGGCGGCGGTGATCGACGAGGGCGGAATGGGCAGTTCTCGACTCGCGGGCGGCCGACCGACCTCACCGGACCGCGGAGCCGGCGTCAGAACGACCGCGTCGTCCCACCCCATCTGCCGCAGCCACGATGCCGTCATCGACGCCCGCACCCCGTCGTCGTCGACCAGGACCAGCCGGGCGTTCCGGGTCCCCACGTAGGTGTCGGTGGCCTGCACGAGCTGCCCACCGGGCGCGTTCCGGGTTCCCGGCCGATGGTCGGCCAAGAACTCCTCGGGAGAGCGGACGTCGAGCACGTAGGTGGTTCGCTCGGGGTCGGCGAGCCAGTCGG
Source organism: uncultured Acidimicrobiales bacterium (assembly GCA_963700755.1). Taxonomy (GTDB): domain Bacteria; phylum Actinomycetota; class Acidimicrobiia; order Acidimicrobiales; family SZUA-35; genus JBBQUN01. The sequence continues at coordinate 425,731 of CAVOYW010000005.1, read as the reverse complement.
CGAGCTGGGTCTCGTCGACGACGTCCACGCCGAAGCGTTGGCGAACGGTCGCGGCACGTTCGACGGCCCAGGCACGGGTCTCCTCGGTCGGAGCCGGTGCCGTCGCTTCTGCTCCCGAAGCAACGTCGAACCCGGCCAGCTGCCAACCCATGGTCCCGTTCTCGAGCGCAACGACGTGGTTCTCGAGCCCGGCGTTGATCAGCGACTGGGCGCCGATGATGCTGCGGGTTCGGCCGGCGCAGTTCACCACGACGAGGGTGTCGGGGTCGGGGGCCAGCTCCTTGACCCGATGCACCAACTCCGCGCCCGGGCAGTCGATCCCGCTCGGGATCGACATGCGGCGGAACTCGTTGAGCGGCCTGGAGTCGAGGATCACCACATCGGCCTGCCGCTCCAGGAGCGCAGCCACCTCGGACGCGCTCAGGCGCGGCGTGCGGTAGGTGTGCTCCACGAATTCGCCGAACGCCTTCGAGGGCACGTTGATCCCCCCGTAGAGCTCGCCGCCGGCAGCGGCCCAGGCCGCGGTCCCACCCATGAGGAGGAACTGGTTGCGCCACCCCAGTTCGGCGGCCCGGCCGGCGGCCCGGGCGGCCAGCCCGTCGGAGCCCGCGTCACACCACACGACGCGAGTGTCGGCCCGTGGGACGAGGTCGTCGAGCAGCAACTCCAGCCTCGACAGCGGCACGTTGACCGCATGGAAGAGATGCGAATCGAAGAACACGCCTTCTTCCCTGGCATCGAGCAGCGCCAGCTCGGCCCCGTCGGTCAGCCAGGCTCGCAGGGTCGCCGGATCGACGACCTGCACGGCCGAGCTCATGAGGGGCGGGCTTCGACGATGTCGGAATGCGCCGGGAAAACCCGCCATTCGCCGGTGCGGGCCGAGTAGAACGTGCGGCGATCGAGCCGTTCGAGAGCCAGGCCGTAACAGTGGAAGTTGAGGGCCGGTCCGTCGAGGTGGATCGAGTGGACCTCATCGGGGAGCATGGCAACCCCGGTGCCGGCCTCGACCATGACCTCGGCCACCTGTTCGACGCCGTCGGCGGTCCGGTCGTAGAACCGATTGAGCTCCTGCCCCTCGAAGCCGACCACCACGGCCCAGGTGGTGTGGTCATGGGGAGGACTCGACACCGAACCCCGGCTGGCGTTGGCATACAGCACGAACCGGTCGTCGTCGTCCTGGGCGATGCGGTAGAGCCGGCTCCGGGCGTCGTCGTCGGAGCCCGGCGCCGGGAAGTCGTCGAGCGAGAACAGTGACCGGTCTGCGGTCAGCTCGACCAGCCGATCGCGTATCGCCTCGACGCCGGCCCGGGTGACACCGAGTTCGGCTTCGATCCGTCGGATGTCGTCGATGGCCGATCCGATGGCCGACTGCTGGGTGGGGTTCACGGTGACGGTCATGGTGGTTCCTCTCGGAAGTCGGTTCTCAGAATTTCAGATTGCGATCAAACAGCGCATTGATGCGCTCCCAGTGCCGTTCGGACGAGGCTCGGTCGTAGGACGGGCGTTCGCGGAAGGCGAAGCCGTGTTCGGTGCCCGGATACCACTCGACCCGACCCCGGGTGCCATTTTCGGCCATGGCCGCCTCGAACTCGGCGATCAGCTCGGGCGGCGCCCAGCGGTCCACCTCGGCGGCGCCGACGTAGACCTCGGCCTCGGTGGCGGCGAGCCGGCGGTGGGGTGAATCGTCTCGATCGGTGGCGAGGCGGACACCGTGGATCGACGCAGCAGCCTTCACCCGGTCGGCATGGGCCGCAGCCGCGTTGATGGCGAACGGACCGCTCATGCAGTAGCCGACCGTGCCCACCCGCGAGGCGTCGGCGGCGGGATCGGCGGCGGCGTGATCCAGGCAGGCGCCGACGTCGGCGTCGACCATCGAGTTCGACAGCGAGTCCATCAATGCCGTCATCGTGTCCCGGTCCTCGGTCTCGAAGAGGTTGAACTCGCGCACCTTGCGGTAGTAGAGCTGCGGGGCGATGACGTAGTAGCCGTTGCTGGCGATCCGGCGCGACATGTCTCGCAGCTCCTCGCGCATACCCGGAGCATCCATCAAGAACACCACCACGGGGAAGGGGCCGGTCGGATCCACCCCATCGGGATGGACCGAGAACGTGTTCATGGATCCGTCGGCGGTCTCGATGTCGAAGAACTGTTCGATCATGTCGGCCAGCTTCCCACATCGGCTGCCGACCCGAAGAAAGGGTCTCGATCCTGGGGGCCACCGTCCGATTCCCGACAACCGGGGCGGCTCCGTACGCCGGGGGCGACGGAGCCCGCTTGGATCACCGGAAAACGACGGAGTCCCCTCGCTCGGGACCGGGCTGGGGCTCGGTCGGGAGCCGGACCGGACGCGCCCGGCCTCGTCGGCGCTCGTCTTGACCGATCGGTCCGCTCCCACCAGTGTGAGCGGGTGCTTCCCGCCACGCCGTTCTCCGCCCGCGTCACGGCGGCCGGACTCACGACGGCGGCGGTGGTCATCCCACTCACGACCGTCGTCTCCCATTCGTTCGGCCGGTCGACCTATCCCCTCCTGCTCCCCGCCATCAAGGACGACCTGACCCTGACCAACACGGCGGCCGGGGTCGGCGGGACCGCGATCTACGTCGCCTACCTGATCGGTGTGCTGGCCGTCACCCTGGTTGCCGGGGCGCTCGAACCGCTCACCATCCTCCGTGTGGGTCTCGTCGTCTCGGGCTGTGGGCTGGCCCTCACCTGGTTGGCGCCGACCTTCACGGTGATGCTGATCGGTCTCGTGCTCTCGAGCACCGGAGGTGCGGGCATCTGGATCACCGCCCCGCTCCTGGCCACCGAGGGGGTACCCCCCAACCGACGGGGCATCGTGATCGGCTTCCTCACCGGCTCGATCGGGTTCGCGACCTCGATGGTCGCACTCGGCACCCGCCTCGCTCGATCGGCGACCGACGACGCCGAACTGTGGCGACCGGTCTACCTGATCGAAGCCCTCGTCACGTTCACCATCCTCGGCCTCGTCGTCGGGCTCGTCCGGGCTCGATCGACGGTTCGGACCCGGGGTGGCCGAATCAGTCTGGACGGTCTGGCACAGGTGCCCGGTTGGCTGCCGGTCACAGCGGCCTACGTGATGTTCGGAACCATTGCCGCGGGCTACAGCTCGTTCCTGGCCGAGGCGCTCGAAGAAGACGGTGGCGTGAGCCGCAACGGTGTCGCCAACATCTACATCGGTCTCGGCTTCAGCTCACTCGTCGGCGCGCCACTGATGGGCTGGGTGTCGGACCGGGTCGGCCGACGCAACGCCCTGATGACGGTGATGGCCTTGATCGGGCTGGTGTCGATCACGGTCGCGCTCGCCACGGGCCCACTGTTGATCGTGGTGGCCACCGCCCTCGGCGGCATGTGGGCCAGCTACCCGACCCTGACGGCGACCTACGTTCGGGATCACCTCGACGACCGTGTCTTCGGAACGGCCTATGGGACCATGACCATCTTCTACGGGTTGGCCGCCGTGCCGGCGCCGATCGCGGCCGGAGCGCTCGCCGATCGTGTCGGCAGTTTCACGATCAGCTATCTCGCGTTCACCCTGCTGTCGGTGATCGGATTGGGGGCGCTGAGCCGTTTGCCACGGACGTAGGCCGCTCCGGTCGCAACCGATAGACAGAAGCCATGACGCTCGACGAGACCCTGGGGGCGGCACTGGCCCGACTCGCCGGCACTCGCCGACTCCTCGTTGCCTCCGATTTCGACGGTGTGATCGCCCCGATCGTCGACGACCCGACGGCGGTCGTCGGGCTCCCGGCAACGATCGCGGCGCTCGGTCGACTGGCCCGAATGGCCGAGACCGAGGTCGCCCTGGTGTCGGGTCGCTCGCTCGACTTCCTGCAATCACTCGCCTGGTTGCCCGACGACGTCTGGCTGGCCGGTAGCCACGGTGCCGAACTCGGCCACCGCGAAGCCGGCGAACTCACCCCATCGCAACGCAACCTGCTGAGCCGCATCACGACCGACCTCCGCCACCTCGCCGAACACACCGACGGGGCGTCGGTCGAGACCAAGGTGGGCAGTGTCGCCTTCCACTATCGCCTGGTCGACCCGGCTCAGGTCCATGAGCTTCGTTCGACCATCCTCGACGGACCCGGCTCGATGCCAGGGGTCGAGGTCAAGCCGGGCAAGATGGTGATCGAACTGGCCGTCTTCGACGCAACCAAGGGCACGGCCCTGACGGCGCTTCGAGCCGACACCGAGCCGACGGCCACCATCTACTTCGGTGACGATGTCACCGACGAAGACGGGTTCGCGGCCCTCGGCCCGACCGACGTGAGTGTGAAGGTCGGCGACGGCGACACCCTCGCTCGCTTCCGCGTCGCCGACCCCGAGGCCGTGGCCGGGTTGCTCACCATCTTGGCCGACGAGCGGGCGGCCCGGAGCCGTCCGGGCTCCACGCCTTCCTGACTCACGCCCGGCGGAGGCGGGGCGGGCGATGCAAAAACCGATCACCCCGCCTCGGGATCCGAGACGGGGTGATCGGGTGCGTCGATCCGTTCGACCTCGTTCAGGCTGCTTCTTGGAGCAGTCTCTGGCGCTCGAGGTTGCGACGGCGGCGCTCGACGTTGCGGCGTTTCCACGCCTTCATCTTCCAGTGTCGTTTGCGTTTGGTGCTCTTCTTGGCGACTCGTGGTGGATGATCGAATTTCGGCCTGGTGAACACAACGGCTTCGGGGTCATCGACGACGTGCATCTCTTGACTGGCCCGGTGACGGATCCTGCGGTGCTCCTTGGCTCGGAGGACCTTGTCGGGGCGGAGGAGGATCTCGTCCGCCCGCTCCGACAGCAGGGCGTCTGACCGATGGCGTGTACTCACAGGATGGTTCCTTCCTGCCCAGCGATGCACCAGGCATGTCCGGCCCCGGGTGTTCGCTGGCGACCACGTCGACGGGAACTGTCCGGGGATCTCACCTTCTGATTTGGGTACTTGCGGTTCTCTGTGTCGACCCAGGCTCGCCCGGGCAGGTCTTCAGTGAACCACGAATCGTGCCAACCGTAAATGGTCCGAAGGTCCTGATCGGCAAGAGGTATGGGTACGACGAACACCATCTGTCGTGGCACGACCACGCACCGGAGCAGCGTTCGCTCCCGATGTCGTCGCCGAGCGACGGCTGCGTCCGCCGGGCCGGTCACCGGCAGGATCAGCCGAAGCGGCCCGTCACGTAGTTCTCGGTTCGCTCGTCGGCCGGGTGCGAGAAGATGTCGCTGGTGTAGTCGTATTCGACCAGGAGCCCCGTGCGCCGATCGTTCTCGGAGTCGACCTCGGCGGTGAAGAACGCCGTCCGGTCACTGACCCGGGCCGCCTGCTGCATGTTGTGCGTCACGATGACGATCGTGTACTTCGCTCTTGATCTCCTGCATCAGGTCCTCGATGCGACTCGTTGCGATGGGGTCGAGAGCCGAACACGGCTCGTCCATCAGGAGTACCTCGGGGTTGGTGGCGATGGCCCGGGCGATGCAGAGTCGCTGTTGTTGACCGCCGGACAGTCCGAGAGCGGAGTCCTTCAGCCGGTCCTTGGCCTCGTCCCACAGCGTCGCCTTCCGGAGCGAGGACTCCACGATGTCGTCGAACTCGGACTTGGCCACCCCGGCGATCCGGGCCCGTAGACGATGTTGTCGTAGATCGACTTGGGGAACGGATTGGGCTTCTGGAACACCATGCCGATCCGGCGACGGACCTCGACGGCGTCGACCCTGGGTCGTAGAGATCGACACCGTGGTAGTTGACGGTTCCCTCCACCCGGGCCGACGGGATCAGGTCGTTCATCCGATTGATGGAACGCAGGACACGGTCGACTTCCCGCAGCCCGAGGGCCCGATCATGGCCGTGATCGAGCGTCCTTCGATCGCCATGTCGACGCCCTCGACCGCCTTGAACGCGCCGTAGTAGATGTCGAGTGACGAGACATCGATCCGGTGATCGTCGGCCAGGTCGGGCAGAACCCGGATCGAGCTGTCGGCTGAGGTCTCCGACATCGTGTGCTCCTGCGTGAGTTGGTGATCGAGATTCATCGGAGTCCCTTGGGTTTGAGCACGGTAGCCATGATTCGGGCGATGGTGAAGAGCACGGCGACGACGATGATCAAGACCATCGCCGCGCCCCAGGCCCGGTCGATCGAGAACTCGGGCGGCAACGTCGGCTGGGTGTAGCTGTAGTAGGCCTGCACCGGCAGCGTGGTCATCCGCCCCTCGAACAGGCTCCAGTTCGTGTCCTGGGCCAGGCCGGCGGTGACGAGCAACGGGGCGGTCTCTCCGATGACCCGGGCGATGGCCAACGTGACACCGGTGAGGATGCCGCCGATGGCCGTCGGCAGCACGACCTTGTAGATGGTCTTCCACTTGGGGACCCCGAGCGCCAGCGACGCTTCACGCAGCTCGTTCTGCACCAGCCGGAGCATCTCTTCCGACGAGCGCACGACGACCGGTGTCATCAGCACGGCGAGCGCGACCGAACCGGCGAATCCGGAGCGGGCGCCGGCGCCCTGGAAGACCACGAAGAGCGCAACGGCGAAGAGGCCGGCCACGATCGACGGGATCCCGGTCATCACGTCGACCATGTTGGTGATCCAACGCGAGAGCCGCGAATTGTCGGCGTACTCGACCAGGTAGATGGCGGTGAACAACCCGAAGGGCACCGAGATCAGCGTTGCCATGCCGGTCACGAGAAGCGTGCCGATCAGTGCATGCTGGATCCCCCCGCCCTCACCGACCACGTTGCGCATCGTTTCGGTGAAGAAGGTGACGTCCATGCGCGTGGAGCCGCGCGAGACCACGGTCCACACGAGCGATACCAGGGGGATCAACACGAGTCCGAAGGCTCCGGTCACCACCGCGGTGGCCACCCGGTCCTTGGCCTTGCGGGCTCCCTCGACGGCGTTGGCGGCCACGTAGGTCAGCACCAGATAGGTCGGCAGCGCGATGGCCCCGGCCTTGACCGGATGGAAACCCCCCAGCGCCACGGCGAGCAGCGAGGCCAGCGCGATCGAGACGGCGCCGATGCCGAGAGCAGCACCCCGGGGAAGTCGACCGGCGTCGAGTGCGGTCGCTGCGAGTCCGGTCGCGGCCCGCCCGGGGTCGATGGTGGTGCTCATCCTGCGGCTCCAGAGAATCCGGCGTTGGCGACCCGTCGGGCCAGGAAGTTGACGGCGAAGGTGATGGCGAACAGCACCAGCCCGGTGGCGATCAGGCGGTTGACCTCGAGACCCGACGACTCGGGGAACTTGAGTGCGATGTTCGACGCGATCGTGTTCGAGTTCGACACCGAGATGAGGTTGGTGGTGATCAGGCCGGGCGTCGGCGACAAGATGATCGCGACGGCCATCGTCTCACCGAGGGCCCGACCGAGGCCGAGCATCGCACCACTGATCACGCCGGAGCGGCCGTACGGAATCACCGCCATGCGGATCATTTCCCACCGAGTTGCGCCGAGGGCCAGCGACGCCTCCTCGTGCAACCGGGGCGTCTGCATGAAGACCTCACGGGAGATGGCCGTGATGATCGGGAGGATCATCACGGCGAGCACGATGGCGATCGTCATGGCCGATCGACCGCTCGACGCCGCCGGACCCTTGAACAACGGGATGAAGCCGGCGTTGTCCTCGAGCCATGGGAACACGTGCTTGCCGAGCAGCGGGGCGAGGACGCCGATCCCCCACAGGCCGTACACCACGCTCGGGATCGCGGCGAGCAGATCGACGAAGTAGCCGAGCGTGGCGGCCAGGCGCTTCGGTGCGTAGTGGCTGAGGAACAGGGCGACGGCAACCGCCATCGGGGTGGCGATCAGGAGCGCCAGGCCGGCGGCCCAGATCGTGCCGAACACCAACGGGTAGGTGTACTCGAAGAGCGTCTTGTTGCCATCGAGTTGGGTCGTGTCGCCGGTGAGGGCCGGCCAGGCTTCCAAGAAGAGGAACGTGGCGACGGCGGCCAACGTGACCAGGATCAACACGCCGGCTCCGAGCGACACCCCGCCGAAGATGCGGTCGCCCCGTCGGGAGACCTGATCGAGTCCCGGTGCGTCGTTCGGATCGGATGGAAGGGTCGTTGTCAAGGAGTCGGGCCTTCTTGCGGGGGTGTTCTCGGGCTTGCCTTGGGTCGTCGTGGGTTCGAACGGTGCGGAAACGTCGAGGCCCGGTGAGCCGGTGGCGGCTCACCAGGCCTCGCTTCGGTTGGTGATCAGGCGCCCTTGATCTGGGCCACGGCCTTGGCGAGTTCGCCTCGCAAGGTTTCGGAGATGGGGGCGGAACCGGCGGCTGCGGCCGCCGCATCCTGGCCTTCGGCCGAGCCGATGTAGTCCATGAATGCCTTCACGAGTTCGGCCTCGGCCGCATCGGCGTACTCGAGGCACACGATGTGGTACGAGACGAGGACGATCGGGTAGGTACCCGACTCGGTGGTGTCACGAACGAGCGAATAGGCGTAGTCGTACTCGCCACCCGCGACCCGTTCCGAGACGTCCATGATCTTGGCCGCGGCCTCGGGGCTGTAGGGCACAAAGTCATCGCCGACCTGGACGGCGGCCGTCCCCAGGCTGCCGACCTGTGAGGCGTCGGCGTAGCCGATCGATCCTTCACCGGCGCCGATGGCGGCGACGACACCCGAGGTGCCTTGGGCGCCCTCACCGCCGACCTCGGGCCACACCTCGATGTCACCGTAGGTCCAGATGTCGGGCTCGACAGCCGAGAGGTAGTCGGTGAAGTTGGCGCTGGTGCCCGATTCGTCGGAACGGTGGACGGGGTTGATGGTCAGGTCGGGTAGCTCGACACCGTCGTTGCCCTCGGCGATCGCCGGATCGTTCCAGTTCGTGATGGTGCCGGCGAAGATCCCGGCCAGTGCGGCCGTGGTCAGGTTGAGGCTGTCGACGCCCGGCAGGTTGTAGGCAACCGCGATCGGCGAGATGTAGTGGGGCAGGTTCACCGCGCCCTGGTCACCGGCGCACCGATCGACCGACTGGGCCAATTCCTCGTCGTTGAGCGCCCGGTCGGAGCCGGCGAACGACGCGCCGCCCGACAGGAAGGCCTCGCGGCCGCCGCCCGAGCCGACCGGGTCGTACTCGACGGTGACGTCGGGGTTGGCCGTCTGGAACCCGGCCCGCCACCCCTGCATGGCGGCGGCCTGCGACGAGGCGCCGGCGCCGATGAGGGTGCCCGAGAGGTCGCCCATGGCGTCGCCACCGGCAGCCGTCGTGGTCGTCTCGTCGGTGCCGGTGTCATCGGTGGACGTGTCGTCGCTACCGCCGCACGCTGCGGCTGTCAGGGTCAGCGCTGCGAGCAGCGACGTGAGTTTCACAAAGCGCCCACGACGGGCACTCGAGTTCAACATGAGGGAACCTCTCCTGGTTCGCGGTCAGACCGCGGGATGTCAACGGGAATGTGTTGTCGCCGTGCAAGGTAGGGGCCCGAGGTGAACCCGCCGTCGTGCCGAGATGAACATCAGGTGCCGATCAGGCGACGTCTGCGTTCACCAGGGCCTGCTGGTCACTCGATCGACCGAAGCGGACGAGATCCCAGCCTGCCGATCCCATTTGGAGACCGAACCGCACGGGCGCATAGGGTGCGGCAATGAACGACGAACCGACGATCATCGGCCGGGACCTCACGGTCGAGGGAAGCGTTCGTCCCGACTTCGAAGCCGTGGCTGCGGAATTTGCCGCCAACTTCACCGATCGTGGCGAACTCGGCGCCTCGGTGGTCGTGATGGTCGGCGGGGAGACCGTGGTCGACCTGTGGGCGGGAACCACGGCAGCGAAGGGCGGTTCTCCGTGGACCGCCGACACGCTCGTCACCGTCTTCTCCTGCACCAAGGCCGCCACGGCCGCCTGCCTGCACCTCCTCGCCGAGCAGGGTGAGGTCGAACTCGACGCGCCGCTGGCCGAGATCTGGCCCGAACTGCAAGCGGCCACACCCACACCGGGACGTCAGCCGGCCACCGTTCGTATGGCCCTCGACCACTCGCTCGGGCTCCCGGCCGTTCGCGATCCGCTGCAACCCGGCGATTGCACCGACTGGGACACGATGATCCGCGCGCTCGAGGCCACCGAACCGTGGTGGGAACCCGGCACCATGAACGGCTACCACATGCTCACCTTCGGCTGGACGGTGGGTGAGATCGTTCGTCGGGTATCGGGCCTCGGTCTCGGCGAGTTCTTCCGAACCCGGATCGCCGAACCCCTCGGAGCCGACTTCCACATCGGACTGCCCGAGGACCAGCACCATCGGATGGCCCGGGTCTCGGCCTGGCGGCCGAGTCCCGACTGGGTCTCGGCCTTCACCGATCAGGTCGTTGCCGACCGAGACGGCCTGTCGGCCAAGGCGCTGCTCAATTCGGGCGGCTTCAACGCCAACGATCCGGCCGTGTGGTCGGCCGAGATCGGTGCCGCCAACGGCACCGCCTCGGCTCGTGGGCTCGCCGCGTTCTACCGGCCGCTGGCCGCCGGCGAGGGCGAACTGCTGTCGCCCGACACCGTCGTCCGGATGGCCGAAGTGGCCGGGGCCAGTGCCATCGACGCCACACTGCGGATCCCGACCCGCTTCGGTCTCGGGGTGATGCGTTCCATGGACAATCGTCGGGCCCCGGTCGGCCAACGCGAGTCGGCCATCCTGGGCCGCGCCGCCTTCGGCCATGTCGGGGCGGGGGGTTCGATCGGTTTCGCCGACCCCGACGTCGATCTGGCCTTCGGCTATGCGATGAACCAGCAGGGAGCCGGCATCCTGCTCAACGACCGGGGTCAATCGCTCATCGATGCCACCTACCGGTGCCTGGGATTCCGGACCGATGCACCCGGAGTCTGGGTCCGGTGAGAACCAGGGCCGATCGCGGGGTCAAACCGGTCGCCCTGCTGTCGTTCGCGACACTCCCGTTCTACCTGGGCGGCTTCCTCGGACCCTTCGGCACGCTCGTCGTGACCCCGATCTACCCCGAGCTGCGGGAGACCTTCAACGCCTCGTCCGGTGCCATCACCTGGGGCTTCAGTGGCTACTTCTTCCCGATGGCACTGATGATGCTGGTGTCGGGAACCATCGGCGAACGGTTCGGCCGGGCCCGGGTGATGCGCATCACCTACCTCGGCTACGCCGCCGCGTCGATCCTCGCCATCCTCGCCCCGTCGCTCGGCTGGTTCATCGCCGCACGGGTGCTGCAAGGGGTCGGCAACGCCTTCTTCACCCCACTGATGCTGGCCGGCCTGGCCGACATCACCGCCCCGAAACAGCTCGGCCAGGCCATGGGCATCTACGCCAGCTTCCAGGCGGCCGGCGGCGCCCTGTCGCCGATCGCCGGCGGCTTCGCCGCCAACTACGACTGGCGCATCGCCTTCGGGGTCATCGCCGTCACGGCGTTCCTCCTCAGCTTCCGACCGCCACCCGGCGAGCCACGTCCCGACGCCTCGGCGCCGCCCATCCGACCGTTGCTGACCCGCCGCATGGCGGTCCTGTGGCTCATCGGATTCGCCGCAGCGACCGGCCCCATCGGCATCGGCGTCGTGGTCGGAGTGGCCAGCCGGGACGGCCTCGGCGCCTCGTCGACCCAGAGCGGTGTCCTGCTCCTGTGTGCCGGGGCCGGAGCCGCACTCATGGGTCCCCGCTGGGGTCGCCTGCTCGACCGCGTCGGGATCCGCCGATTCTCGATCACGGGCACGGCGGTGGCCAGCCTGGTCGTCGCCACGCTCGGATTCGCCGAGTCGATCCCGGCCCTGACCATCGTGTGGTTCATCGGCGCCTGCCTGGTTCCCGCCGTCGTGGTTGCGCTCACCCACGTCGCCGCCATCGCCGTGCCGGCCAACCGGGGAGGCGCGCTGTCGTCGGTCCTCGCATTCCGCTTCCTCGGGCACGGCATCGGGCCACTGCTGTGGGTCCCGGTCTACAGCAACGGCCACCACCGTCTGGCGTTCATCGGTGCCGCCTCGCTCGGCCTGGTCAGCCTGGTCGGATTCGCCTGGGTCACCCGGGATCGGGCGATCAGCGCGGAACCTGCTCCAGTCGCCGTCTGAGGACCGGGACGAAGGCCCGGACCCACGTGTCGTAACCACGGTCGTTGGGGTGGAACCCGTCGGGCGCCGACCGGCCCCGCCAGCCATCCATCTCGGCGGACACGTCGGCCAGGAGCAAATCCCGCTGTTCGACCTGCGCCCGAACCACGGTGTTGAGCCGACGGGCCATCATCGAACCCTGATCGGGCAGCGTTCCCATCACGGTGCCGGGGGGCAACTCGGCAATCAGGGAACGCATGGCCCTGCGGGGGGCCGAGGGACTGACCCCGCGCAGGAGATCATTGCTGCCCACGGTGCAGGTGAGCGCGACCGGCTCGATTCCCAGACGTTCGAGCGCCGGGAGTTGCCGGTCGATGACGTCGCCGATCTTGGCTCCCGACTTCGACAGGTTGACCACGCCGACCCGGCCGGCGAATTCCTCGGCCAGTCGTCCGACATACCCATGATCGATCGACGTGGCCCCGATGCCCTGGGCCAACGAGTCGCCGAGCGAGACCACGATCGGCAGGCCCGAATCGAGGGCTCGAAGATTGCGGTCGTGCCAGGCCCGGGCGAAGGACTCGATCTGTTCCCCGGTCCGTCGCACACCCGGGATCACGACCCCCAGGGTCCGGACCAGCACGCCGGGCCGGACCGGATCGAGTTCGAGGCGATCGTCGGCGAAGGTCACCGGTTCAGTATCGGCGTGGTCGGGGCCGGGTGAAGCATCGCGATCGCGGAGCCGATGTCACTTGACCTGGCCTCGCCCGGCACTCGAACCCGACGGGAACGTCAGGGCGATCACCAAGGCGCTGAGGAGATACAGGGCGCTCACCCAGGCCCAGGCGAAGCGGAACCCGGTCAGGCCGGCCCGGGAGGCGAGCAGGGTGATCACCACCGAGATCCCGAGGGCATAGAACACCTGCTGGGTCGTGCGGATGGTCGCGTTGGCCGTTCCGAACTGGGCCGGATCGACGTCGCTCAGGCCCGCGCTCGACCAGGTCGAGATCGACGTGCCGACGCCGATGCCGAGCAGCAGGCTGATCGGCACGTATCGGTCGAAGACGTGGGGCTCTTCGTCGAGCAGGAACTGGAACAGCAGGAAGGCGCTCCCACACATCAACGAGCCGGCCGTGAGGATCCAACGGTGTCCGATCCGATCGGCCATGCGCCCGGCGATCGGAGACAGGACCGCCGAGATGCCGGCCGAGAAGACCAGGGCCTTGCCCGTGGTGGTGATCGACTGATCCCAGAGGTCCTGGAGCAGCAGCGAGTTCACCAGGAACCCCGAGGTGAAGGCCATCGAGTAGAACGAGAGACCGGCGTTGGTGCTCGAGAACGATCGTTTGCGGAACAGGCTCAGTTCGATCAGCGGCTCGGGGTGCCGGGCCGACCGCCGGATGATGAGTGGAACCAGGGTCAGCCCGATCACGAACATGGCCAGCACCCGGGCATCGAGGATGCCTCGGGTCTCGCTGCCGACGATCGCGAACATGATCAGCGAGACCGCCAGGGTTCCGAGCACCACCCCGAGCAGATCGATGCGACCGGTCGCGGCGGGGTTCTTCGATTCCCGAAGCAGACGAGGGCTCAGAGCCAGGACCAGCAGGCAGACCGGCACGTTGATCCAGAAGATTCCGCGCCACGACCAGATGTCGATGATGAACGACCCCAGGGCCGGCCCGAACACGCCACCCAGGCCGGCCGTGGCCCCGGTGATACCGATGGCCATGCTGCGTTTGGCCACCGGGAACTCCGGCAGCACCACGGCGATGGCGGTCGGCGACACGATGGCACCACCGATCGCCTGGATCACCCGAGCAGCGATCAGGAAGTCGGCCGACGGCGCCAGACCCGAGAGCAGCGAGCCGAGCATGAAGACGGCGACACCCGGGATGAACATCTTCTTGCGACCCAGGCTGTCGGCGAGCCGGCCGCTCAGCATCAGCAGGGCGGCGACGGTCACGTTGTAGCCGGAGATGATCCAGCTGAGTTTGGTCTCGGGGACCGAGAAGTCCTTCCCGATCGAGGGGAAGGCAACGTTGACCGCCGACACGTCGACGACGACCAGGAAGAACACGAGCGTTGCGATGATCAACGCGAGCCAGGCCTCCCGACTGATCACCGGTGCCGCGGCCGGAGCGGGTGCGCTGACGTTGGTCATTCCCGCTTTCTACTCGCCGAATCGGGGCGGGGCGATTCCACGAGCGGCACCATCGAGCGGTGCCCGGGTCGTGTCAGCGGTGCCCCGGCGTCATGTAGAACCAGGCGGGGTGGGGTCCGCCCTGCTCCTTGATGGCAGCGCGGGCTGCCAGCACGAGCTTGCCGGCCTCGGTCTCCTCGAAGTACCAGGCCTCGACGGCCCGGCCCTCGGGGGCAGGGCCGTCGATCAGTTCGAGCGCCGCCTCTTCGTAGTACGTGCGGATGTCATGACACAGCGCCGTCGTGTTGCGCCCCGGGATCTCGACCGACTTCCAGTCGGCACCGTCGGCGATGTCGTGCAGGACCTGCAACGCAGCCGGCACCTCGTCGGCACCGATCACCCGACCGACACCGCTCACACCCCGACGCTCCACGGCCCGGGCGTAGGCCTTGGCCAAGCCCTTCGCCTCGTCGACCGCCGGAGGGAGGTCGGGGTCGAAGCGAGGCGGGAGCGTGCAGCTCATCGGCACCTCCTCGGCCGCGATCACCTCGGGGTGGTCGACCAGGACGGGTCCTTCCGGGGCCTCGAGCAACGCGAACGCCCGACGCAGGACGTCGTGTTGGAACTCGGCGTCACCGGGCCGCCCCAGCGGGCGACCGAGTGGGAAGTTGCCGTAGAGGGCACGGGGCGGCGCCATGCGCTCGGCGACCGAGCGGGTCGAGATCAGGGTCACGGTGGCGATACCGGCGGCTTCGAAGACGTGGGCGAGCGTACTCACGGTACGCGAACACAGCGGTCAGACGGGTGTGAGCAACACCACGTCGACGCCGTCGGCGCGCAATTCGGCCGCGGCCCGGGGCCCCGAGTCGAGTCGGATGGTGGCGACGTCGTCGGGTTGGTTGCCGGCGAAGGACGCGTGGCGGGGGGCGACAGCGCCGATGACACCCTGAGCCGCGAGCTCCTCGAGCCGATCGATCGGGTAGACGACGTTCAGGTCGATGGCCAACCCGGTGCGGTCGAAGTTGGGACTCCAATGGCCGAGCACGAGGTCTCGGGCGTCGGCGGGCAGCAGTCGGTACTCGGTGTCGCCGGCCTCGAAGCCGGTGTCGCCGGCCCGGTGCAGGGCGGCCGAGGTCACGATGGCCACCGTCGATTCCGACAACGGTTTGGCCGTGACCCAGGCCGGGTCGTCGAAGGTCGGGACCGGAAGTCCGTCGCCGAACATTCGCATGAGATCGTCACCGGACATGGACACACTCCTCGGGTGAACGCCGCTTCGGGCCGAACACCGCTGCTCGATTGGATTCGAGCCTCGCCCGCAACGACGGGATTGTCCAGTTGATCCGGGGCCGTGGATTTGGATCACGCCATCAGTCACGGGAGACTCCCGGGATGGAATTCGACCTCGCCCAGACCGACGCCCTGCTCTCGACCACCCGGGCAGTTCGCAAACGGCTCGACTTCGATCGTGAAGTACCCGACGACGTCCTGCTCGAATGCCTGCAACTCGCCGTCCAGGCGCCGACCGGGTCGAACCGCCAGGGCTGGCGCTGGATGGTGGTGCGCGACCCCGACAAGAAGGAGGCACTGGCCGAGATCTACCGACGGGTCGGCGGTGCCTATCTGGCCGAGGCGGCCAAGACCGCCGATGCCGGCACCCAGACGGGCCGCGTGATGGATTCGGCCAACTTCCTGGCCGAGAACCTCGGTCGGGTCCCGGTCATGGTGATTCCGCTCATCATCGGCCGGCTCGACGACGACTCCACCAATTCGGCGGCCGGGTTGTTCGGCTCGATCATCCCGGCCATGTGGAGCTTCCAGCTCGCCCTGCGCAGCCGTGGCCTCGGCAGCTGCTACACCACCCTGCACCTCGGGGCCGAGGCCGAGGCCGCCGCACTGCTGGGGATTCCCGACCACCTCAGCCAGGCCGGTCTGTTGCCGGTGGCCTACACGAAGGGCACCGACTTCAAGCCGGCCGAACGGCCCCCGGTCGAGGAGATCACCTACCTCGACACCTACAAGAATCCCATCCGCTGACCGGGGGCGGGGTCAACCCGGCTTGCGGCCGTACGTGCGGGTGAGGGTCCCGGGCACGAAGTCGGTGTTGGCGACATCGACGAACCCCGCCGCCTCGAAGTACCCGATGCACTCGGTCACCGAATGGGCACGGCCACCGCTCCCGTAGTTCAGTTCGGCCAGCCCCCACAAGGCCGCGTCGAGCGGGCCGACCCCGTCGGCGTTGAGCGTCTCGCCGACGAGGTGCATCTCGCCGCCTGGTTCGAGGGCGTCGTATGCCTTGCGTACGACCTTGCCGATGTTGGCGCTGTCGTAGATGGGCAGATTCGAAGCCATGACGGCCACGTCGCAACCGGTCGGCAACTCGTCGTTGATGAAGTCCCCACCCTGCGTCGACACCCGATCGGCGACGCCATTGCGTTCGAGGTATTCCCGGGTGACGACGGTGACGGGTGGTAGGTCGAACACGATCGCCTCGAGCCCGTCGAAGGTCTGCACGGCGTTGATCGAATACGCCCCCGATCCGCCGCCGAGGTCCATCATCCGACGACGGCCGGTCAGATCGACCTGCCGACAGAACCGGCGACCGGCACCCATGCCGATGCTGTAGGTGGCCGCGTGATAGGCCCGGGCCCGCTCGACGGTGAGATCGTCGTAGATGCCGAGCTCACGGGGTGGCGTCGGGTCGGTCAGCTTGTCGGTCATGGCGAACCACGACGGCACCTCGGGTCGGGTGAAGTTCATCCAGGCCCCCGCATATCGTTCGGTGCCGCTCACGAGGAACTTCTCGCAGTCGGCGGCGTTGACGAGGCGCCGGCCGGGCCCGTACTCGAGGAGATCCATGGCCAACAGTACCGTCACCAGGCGTTCGGTGTTGAGTGGACTCATGCCCGTGGCCGCGGTCAGGGTGGCGAGCGAATCGGCCCCACGCGACACATGCGTGAAGACCTCGAGATCGATGGCGGCATAGAACACCGCCGACTGGGTGTAGGCCCGGGCGAGGTGCTGGAGCCGGGTGGAATCGACACGGGTTTCGTTCATGGGTGCTCCCTGGTCGGGGTCGTTCGGGGTCGGGGCCGTTCGGGGGGTCAGTCGTTCGGGGTGCGGAAGTAGTCGGGCTTGCCGAGCGGCCAGTACTCGCCCCAGATGTGCTCGCCGCCGGTGATCTCGAGGTGGGTGCCGGTCACGAAGGCGCCGGTCGGCCCGGCCAGGTAGACGGCGCCCTGGGCGATGTCCCACACGTCACCGAGGTGTCGCATCGGGTTGTGCCCGAAGCTGGCCTTGGCCTCGTCGGGATAGTTGCGGAGGCCCTCGCTGGCGATGACCCCGACGGCGATCGAGTTGACCCGGATGTCGTTGGGCGCCCATTCGACGGCCAGGGTGCGGGTCAGGGCCACTCCGCCGGCCCGGGCCGCGGCGGTGTGGGCGATTCCGACACCGGCCCTCCCCTGGATCGTCGAGATGTTCACGATGTCACCCGGGGTCGCCGCGTCGACCCATCGTCGGGCTGCGGCCTGCATCATGTACCAGGTGCCATAGAGGTTGGTCTCGACCACGGCGTGCCAGCCCTTGGGCGTGATGTCGAGCGATGGAGCGGCGAACTGACCACCGGCGTTGTTGATGACGTGATCGAGCCGACCATGCCGCTCCCAGACCTCGTCGATCAGGTCGGTCACCTGTTCGGGATCGCGGATCGTCATCGCCACCGTGTGACACGGAACGTCGATCGTGGCCAGATCATCGGCCAACCGGTCGAGCGACACCTGGGTGCGTCCGGTGGCGACGATCGTCGCTCCGAGTCGACCGAACAACACCGCCATCGCCGTGCCGATCCCACCGGCACCTCCGGTGATCAACACCACCTGACCGTCGAAGAGACCGTCGCGGTACACCGTGTCGAGGGAGCACAGCTCGGCGAACGTGTGGCTGTGGTACGGATCGGGCACCGCTTCGCCGCCGTCGACGGTCACCACACCGGATCCTTCGGGCCGAGTACGCCACTCGCCTGCTGCACCACCTCGGCGGCATCCAGGCAGAGGTCTTCACGCCAGGGGGCGGCATAGACCTGAACGCCGTACGGCATGCCGTCGGTGACTCCGTTGGCGACGGCGGCGACGGGCAGTCCGAGGAGATTGGCCGGGACGACGAATCCGAGATGGTCGGTCAGTACGGCGACGCCTCGGCCCGGGAGGACATCGGCCCCGTGGTCGAACGGACCCTTGGTCCAGCCCGGGCCGACGAGCACGGGCAGCCGTTCGAACATGTCGTTCCACTCACGCATCAGACGCCGTCGTTCGATGAACAGCAACTGGGGTGGCAGGGCGCCCAGATCGCAGGAGTCGACCAGTTCCTGCAGCAGACCGATCTCGGCCGGTCCCATCATTTGGGCCAGGAGGGGGATGGACAGCCCGAGGTCGAAGGCGAGCAGATGTTTCCACAGATCGGCCACACGCTCGAGTTCCGGCGGATCGACCGGCTCGACCTCCCACCCGGCGTCGACGAGCGCCGACTCGGCGTCATCGATCGCAGCTCGCGCTCCGGGGTCCATCTCGACTCCGGGGACGTGCCGGACGATGCCGGCCCGCTGCGGCGCCGGCGGTCCCGTGAGGCTCGCCGGGACCGAGCGCACGTCGCGGTGGTGGGCGCCCGCCATGATGCCGATGGCGGCCCGCAGGTCGGCGACGGTACGGGCCAGGGGTCCCTCGACCGACATCAGCTGACCCGAGATTCCCGGATCGACCGGTGGGATCACGCTCATCGCCGGGACGCGGCCGGGTGTGGGCTTGAGGCCGACGGCCCCGCAACACAGGGCCGGGTTCCGGATCGAGCCACCGATGTCGTTGCCCAGTCCCAGGGGGCTCATCCCCGAGGCGATGGTCGAGCCCTCACCTCCGCTCGACCCGCCGGCCGTGCGGTCGTGGTGCCAGGGGTTGCGGGTCAGGCCCCGGAAGGCGTTGTCGGTGGAGACGCGGAGCCCGAACTCGGGCATGTTGGTACGGCCGAGCGGGATGGCTCCCGCCGCCTTCATCCGTTCGACCGTGACCGAATCGATCGACGGGATGGCATCGGCGAGTGCGGCGACCCCGTTGGTGGTCGCCGATCCGGCGAGGTCGATGTTCTCCTTGATCGTGAACGGCACGCCGTGCAGCGGGCCCAGGGGCCGGCCGGCGGCGACGGCATCGTCGGCTGCATCGGAGGCCACCCGGGCGCTTTCGGCGAGGACCACGGTGATCGCGTTGAGCCGTGGGTTGACCTCGGCGATGCGGTCGAGGTGGGCGTCGACCACTTCGCGGCTCTTGACCGTGCGGGCAGCGATCAGCGCTGCCAGTTCGGTTGCCGAACGTTGCCACAACACCGTTTCGTCAGCCATGGGCCGACGCTAGTACGCGGGTCGACGCCCACGAAAAGGAATCCGTTCGATCCGCCCGACTAGCGTGCCGCCCATGACATACGCGCCGGCCGACCGGGTCTTCCACGATGCAGACAGCCACATCATGGAGCTCCCGAACTTCCTGATCGACTATGCCGATCCCTCCATCAAGGATCGGCTGCGGCCCGTCAGCTACTCGGCCTCGCTGGTCACCGACGAAGAGGTCGAGGTGATCGTGGCCAACGGTGGGCGCCACACGCCCGAACACATCGAGGCCCAGATCGCCCTGGGCGATCGCCTGATCGCCGAATCGAAGGAGATCCAGGCGCTCGGCGCGTTCGATCGGGCCGATCGCAGTACGGCGCTCGACCTGCTCGGGTTCGCTCGCCAGCTCGTCTTCGCCACCCACAGCGTGGCCACGCCGTTCTCCGCCAGCACCACCATGCCCGATGATCTCCGTTATGGCTCGGCCCGGGCGCACAACCGGGCCATGACCGACTTCTGCGCCGACGACGATCGGCTGATGGGCGTGGCCGTCGTTCCGCTCGACGATCCCGAACTGGCTCTCGCCGAGGCGATGTTCGCCATCGAGTCCGGGCTCGAGGCCATCTGGGTCCCCCATCATCCCGCCGGTGAGCACTCCCCCGGCCACGTCGACCTCCACCCGTTCTGGCGGCTGCTCGCCGAGTCACAGACACCGTTCGTGTTGCACGTCGGCGGTGCCCCCTTGCAGCTCGACCCCCGCTGGGCGAGCACGGGCCGCCCTGCGGCCCGGGACTGGATGGGCGGTGGTGAGAACGTGCGGAGCAAGGACATGGCCGTGATGCACCACGGGCCCGAGACCTTCCTCTCCATGCTCGTGATGGATGGCGTGTTCGAGATGTTCCCGGGATTGCGTGGTGCCAGTGTGGAACTCGGCGCCGGTTGGGTGCCGGCGATGCTCGAGCGGCTCGATTGGGTGGTGCGATCCTGGAGCCGGGTGGATCAGTACCTGGCGACACTCGAACGCACCCCGACCGAGACGCTTCGGGCCCAGATGGCCTTCACGCCGTTCGTGTTCGAGAACGTCGGGATGCTCATCGATCAGTCGTACGACGACCTCTACCTGTTCTCGAGCGACTACCCGCACGTCGAGGGGGGCCGAGATCCGATCGGGCGATTCGAGACCTCCCTGGGTTCACGACCCGACTCGGTCCGAGACCGCTTCTACCGTGACAACTTCGTCAAGGTGTTCCCCAAGGTGGCGGCGACCGCCGACGCAACCGGCTGAAGAAAATCCTCCATCGGTGCATCCAGGTCTCCGATCGCAGCGAAGTCGCAGGTATTCCCCCCACGAAACCTGGAGAGACCAACATGCGTTCATTCAAGGGCTTGCTCGCCCTCATCTTTGCCATCTCGCTGTTCGCTGCTGCATGCAGCTCCGACGACGAGCCGGCTGCCGAGGAAACGACCACCACGGCCGCCGCCACCGACGACACCATGGAAGACGACGCCATGGAAGACGACGCCGCCTCCGAGACCATCGTCGACATCGCTGCCGGCAATCCCGACTTCAGCATCCTGGTGACGGCACTGACCCAGGCCGACCTGGTCGGGACGCTGAGCGGAGATGGGCCCTTCACCGTGTTCGCTCCGAACAATGCGGCCTTCGAGAAGGCCCTGGCCGACCTCGACATCACTGCCGAAGACCTGCTCGCCCGCGATGACCTGGGTGACATCCTCACCTACCACGTCGTGCCGGGTACCGTGATGGCGGCCGATGTGGTCGGTCTCGACGGCCAATCGGTGGCCACCGTGAACGGCGCCGAGGTCACGATCACCGTCGACGGTGACACCGTCATGGTGAACGACGCCACCGTCATCGCCACCGACCTCGTCGGCAGCAATGGCGTGATCCACGTCATCGACTCGGTGCTCCTGCCTTCCTGATCTCCACTGCAGCAACCGCCATCGGCCACGCCTTCGGGCGTGGCCGATGGTCGTTTTGCCTCACCAACCGTCGTCCGGGCGGTCGGCCGGCGATGCCGGCGACCGGGCCGGCCCGAGGAGCGCCAACGTTCCGGCCCGAATCGGCCCGAGTTGGTCTGCCTTGTCGTGCAGCTTCGAGAAGACCAGCTCGGGATGAACGCGCAGATTGCGCCGGAGGCCGTCGATCAGGCATCGACCGTAGGGCTCGAGCCATCTCGCCGTCGGGCCCTCGAGCACGATTCGGTCGGGATCGAGCAGCGCACTGACGGCAACGAGGCACGAGATCACGTGGTCGATCGTGTCGTCGACGACATCTCGAGCCGCGGCATCGCCCGACACCGCTGCGTCGAACACGTCTCGAGCCGTCGTCGGGCCGGCCGAACGGTGCTCGCGACGATCGCCGTGGTTGCGGTACCGCTCGACGATCCCGGCTTCGTCGAGCCGCCGCTCGAGTGCGCCACGGTCTCCCGGTCGCAGGGGATGGATGAGTTCGATGTCGGTGATCAGGCGCCCCACCGACCCGGCACCGCCATTGCGACCGCGCAAGAGCGTGCCTCCCGAAACCACGGCCGAACGCACGGTGTCACCCAGACTCAGCAGCACGAAGTCGTCGAGCCCCTGGGCCTGCCCGACCCAACGGTGAGCGATCGCCTCGAGCGCGGCCTCGTTGTCGATGATCACGAGCGGGCGTTCCCACGACTCCGGGGTCGGGTCGTCGAGCTCGTTGGATGTGCCCGTTGGCGACAGGGTCTTCGCCGACCGTGTTCTCGCCGACAGGGTCTTCGCGAGGAGGGCCCCCAGCTCCAGGTCGGCCCAGTCCAGAGACGGCGAATCGATGACGATGCCGCGCTCCACATCCACCATGCCCGGCACCGAAACGGTGACGACCCGAATGTCGAGGCCGAGGACGGCGGCCTCGGCGACGGCGAGCCGGATTGCTCGATCGGCGAGGTCGAGCGCAGTCTCACCCCGCACCGGGACGGTCGGGTCGACGGTGTCGAGCCGTCGGCGGCACCGGATCACGCCACAGGCGTCGGCGACGACGACGGTCACGGCGGTCAGACAGATGTGGATCCCGACCAGTGCACCGAAGGACGGGTTGTAGGCCACCACCTCGCTCGGCCGACCCGTGGCGCCCTGGGCCGTCCCGGCCGCAACCAGCTGACCGGTGCCGAGCAGATGGGTCACGATTCGGGTCACGGTCGGTGACGAGAGACCGGTCGCTCGGGCGAGTTCGGCTCGGCTCATCGGTTCGTCGAAGAGGTGATGCAGCACGAGCGAACGATTGTGAGCCGACAGGTCACGCTGTGAGCGCCCCCCTCGATGGCTCATGACCGGCCCCGTTGCCGATCGTCGGCCGGCTCAGACATCGAACACGATGACCGAGCGGGCATGCTCACCGCCACGCATTCGTTCGTAGCCCTCGTTGACCTCGTCGAGACCGATGCGCTCGGCCACGAGTTCGTCGAGCAGCAGTCGACCCTGCTGATAGAGCTCGACCATCCGGGGGAAGTCGGCCGCGATGTTCGACGAACCCATGCGAACGCCCTGCAGCTTCTTCCCCGCGAGCGCGAATCCGGTGGCCGCCACCTCGACATTGGTGCCCGCCGGCAGGATCCCGATCAGATAGGCACCACCGCCGCTCGAGATCATGTCGAGCGCCTGTTGGGCCGTGGCCTTGAGACCGATCGCCTCGAAGGCATGGTCGACACCACGGCCGCCGGTCAACGCCCGGACGGCTTCGACGGCGTCGCCGTCGCCGGCATCGACCACGTCGGTGGCCCCGAAACGCTGAGCCAGTTCGAGCTTGGCCGGCTGGAGGTCGACGGCGATGATCCGGCCGGCACCGGCCAGCGCCGCGCCCTGGATCACGTTCAATCCGATGCCGCCACAACCGATCACGACACAGGTCTCGCCCGGACGGATCCGGGCCTCGTTGATCGCGGCGCCCACCCCGGTGACCACGGCACAGCCGATCAGTGCGGCCCGATCGAGGGGCATGTCGGGGTCGATGACCACGAGACCGGATCGGTGGACCAGCATCTGCTCGGCGAACGCGCCGACGCCCGCCATCTGGTTGAGCACCTCGTTCCCCGAACTCAGCCGCGGTTGATCGGTGGATCGGGCACCGAAGTTGCGGCTCTCGCACAGCCACGTGCGCCCCCGGACACACCAATGACACGTGCCGCAGTGCTGGGTGAGGCAGGCGATGACATGGTCACCGACCGAGAGACCGCTGACCCCGCTCCCGACCGCCTCGACCACTCCGGCCGCCTCGTGACCGAGCACGGCGGGGAGCGGATACGGAAGGTCGCCGGTTATCACGTGCAGGTCGCTGTGGCACAGACCCGAACCGACCACCCGCACTCGGGCCTCGTCGGCTGCCGGCTCGTCGATCGAGATCGATTCGATCAGCATCGGCTCGTTGGCCGAACGCAGAACCGCAGCGTTGATGGAAACAGGCATCAGAAAGTCCCTCCTCGTCCGATGACACCGTCAGCTTGCCGCAACCAGCTTGCGGTTACCAGCATCGAACACCACCCGCGTCGAACGTGCCCCCCGAGCCTTGACCCGGACAGCCCGATCCGGTCAGCCCCGATCGAGTCCCAGTTCGGTGGCGGCGTCGGTCACGGCGGCGACGAAGGCCCTGATCGCAGGGCGAGCCGCACTCGACGTGCGATACGCCAGCTCGACGCGGCGGTGGGTTGCCGGCGCCAGATCGATCTGACGGACGCCACGGGGCATGTTCCACAGGCCGAGGTCGGGCACCAGCCCGATTCCGGCACCGGCGGCGACGAGGTGCAGGATGGTCTGGTAGTCGTCGATCTGGTGCGTGATGTCGAGTTCGAGCTGTTCGGCTGCGAACGCCAACTGCATACACCGGCCACAACTCATGTGCGGGGGCGAGGCGATGAGCGTTTCGCCAACCAAGACCGTCATGGGCAGCGGATCGGCCGGCGACACCCAGTCCTCGGGGACGATCGCACGGTACCAGTCCCGGCACACCAGGCTCCGGGTGATCGTTGCGCCGACGTCGAGTACCTGCCGGGGATAGTCGATCACGAAGGTGACATCGAGTTCGCCGGTGCGCACGGCCTCGATCGATTCGGTTTGCAGCGTCCGTAGGTCGAGTCGAGGGTGTTGCTCGCGCAGCTGGCGCATGACCCGGGGCAGCAGGGTGGCCGCCACCGATTCGACGATCCCGACCCGGATCGTGCCCGCGACCTCGGTCTGCACCCGCTCGAGTGCGGCAGATGCCTCCTCCAGCTGGGCCAGCACCACGTCGGCGTGATGCACCAGTTCCCGTCCGGCGTCGGTGAGCTGCACGTTTCGACCGACACGCTCGAGCACGGCGACTCCGGTCGTCTTCTCGATCGTACCCAGCTGCTGAGACACCGCCGAGGGCGTGTAGCCGAGGGTCTGCGCGGCAGCGGCGATCGTTCCCGTGCCGGCGACTGCCCGCAGCATCCTCAGTTGTTGAATGGTGAGATCCATGGGGCTCCGATCGGCTGCCGCGGGCGCCGGGAGGCGGACCAACGGCATCGATCCTATCGGTGACCATCCCTTGATTCGTTAGCAAACGTGAATGGTGAACGGTAGAAACCATCGCTTTTGTTGGATGGTCGGGGTGCCGATGATGGAGACATGTACGCGCTCCACTGCCCCACCTGCCAACTCACCCACCTCATGGGCAACAGAAGCATCGTGTCGCTCCACAACACCAGCGAAGGCCCGGTCGGGCTCGTGCGCTGCCCCGAGGGCCACGAACTGCTGACCACGTTCGACGAACGCCGCGCCGGGATCCCGGTTTCGGCCGAGCGGACCCGTGAGCTGAGCCTCGCCGCCGGTCTCTGAGCCACCCGCAGGCGCAGTCAGAGCGGCCGCCGAAGAATCCTGCTCCTTGACACCCCACCCTCGGATGCGATGATTTCCGAGGTGACCAGCGGGAACGGCGGCGATCTGGAGGTACTCGAACGGATCGAGCGGCGTGTCCTGTGGATCGCCACGCGGATCATCGACATCGCCAATCGCCGAGACTCCGGACCGGGATCGATCAAGGTCGGCGGCCACCAGGCGTCGTCGGCGTCGATGGTCTCGATCATGACGGCCCTGTGGTTCGCCCATATCAACGGCAACGACAAGGTGGCCGTCAAGCCGCACGCTTCGCCCGTCTACCACGCCATCAAGTACCTCACCGGCGAACTCGACCGGTCGTACCTCACCCGGCTGCGCGAGCTCGGGGGTCTGCAGGCCTATCCGTCCCGGACCAAGGATCCCGATGTCGCCGACTTCTCGACCGGATCCGTCGGCCTGGGAGCGGTCGCCCCGCTGTTCTCCGCCCTCGCCCGGCGGTACCTCGAAACCCACGCCGGACCGAGTGAGCCCGCTCGGTTCATCGCCACGGTCGGTGACGCCGAACTCGACGAGGGCAACGTCTGGGAGGCGATCGCCGACCCGGTCACCCACGGGCTCGGGAACTTCACCATGGTCGTCGATCTCAATCGGCAGAGCCTCGACCGGGTCATCCCCGGAGTCGCCGCCGTTCGGCTCCAACGCTTCTTCGCCGAGGCCGGCTGGCACGTGGCCGAGGCGAAGTACGGTCGACGCCTCTCGGCTCTGTTCTGCGAGCCCTACGGTGACGCGGTCCGGGCCCACATCGATGCGATGTCCAACGAGGCCTACCAGTCGCTGTTCGCGCTCGAGCCGGCTGCGCTGCGAGCCAAGTTCCTCACCGGCGCCGACAGTGCGGTCCGTCGTCTCGCCTCCCACCTCTGCGACGACGACCTGGCCGGGATCGTCACCGATCTCGGCGGTCATGACCTCGGGCTCCTCATCGACACGTTCCGCCGCTGCGACGACGAACCGGATCGGCCCAGCGTCGTGTTCGCCTACACGATCAAGGGCTGGGGCCTTCCGATCGCGGGCGATCCGATGAACCACGCAGCACTCCTCACGCCCGAGCAGATCGACACGTTCCGATCCGAACTCGGACTCGACCCGACGACCGAGTTCGACCGGTTCGATCCCGACAGTCCCGAAGGCCGACGCTGCGCCGCCGTCGGGGCGGAGATCAACAACCCCACCACCCCCGCGGCGCGTCCGGTCCTGCCGATCCCGATCGCGGCCGGCCCGGCCACGGTGAGGGGTCGGCTCTCGACCCAGGAGGCCTTCGGGCGCGTCCTGGCCCGTCTGGCCGACATCGACGACGTCGGACCACGCATCGTCACGACGGCGCCCGACGTGTCGATCTCGACCAACCTCGGAGGCTGGATCAACAAGCGAGGGGTCTATTCGCCGACGGCCGGCGAGGACCACGGCGGGCGTGACCGGAGGCTGCGCTGGGCGCCCGACCCGAGCGGACAACACATCGAACTCGGGATCTCCGAGATGAACCTGTTCATGCTCCTCGGACAGCTGGGATTGGCCAACGACCACCACGGGCACCACTTGCTGCCGATCGGCACGGTGTACGACCCGTTCGTGCTTCGCGGTCTCGATGCCTTCGTCTACTCCCTGTACAACGATGCCCGGTTCGTCGTCGCCGGCACGCCGTCGGGGGTGACGCTGGCGCCCGAGGGCGGAGCCCATCAATCCACCATCACACCCTCGGTCGGACTCGAGCTGCCCAACCTCGTGGCGTCCGAGCCTGCGTTCGCCACCGAGGTCGACTGGCTGTTGTGCCACGCCCTGGCCGAGCTCGGTGAACCGGACGGTTCGAGTTCGTATCTCCGACTCAGCACCCGGCCCATCGATCAGACGCCCTTCGCCGATGTGCTCACCCGCCTCGGCGAGGCCGAACTGCGGCGTCAGGTGTTGGCCGGTGGCTACCGACTCCGAGAGTCGGAGCCGAGCGGCCGACCGGGGATCACCGTGGCGACCACCGGCGTGATGGTGGTCGAAGCGCTCGAAGCCGCTGCCATCCTCGACGACGAGGGCGTCGACTCGACCGTGCTCCTGCTCACGAGCCCCGATCGTGTCTACCGTTCGTGGCAACGCCGCTCGGTGGCGGCCGGTGGCCCACCCTGCCACCTGCATCAGCTGGTCCCGATCCACGAGCGGAGCCGACCCGTGGTGAGCGTGCACGACGGGGCAAGCCACTCGCTGTCGTGGCTGGGGTCGGCTCTCCACACCCGCCAGAGCGCCCTCGGCGTCGACCGATTCGGCGAGTCGGGAACGATTGCCGACCTCCACCGGGTCACCGGCATCTCGACCGATCACGTGGTGAACGCGGCACTCATCGCCCTCGATCCCGATCTTCGCTAGATCGCTCGACCCGCCACTCGAACCACGAAGGCGTGATACTGCCAGGACTCGGGCCCGATCTCCCACACCTCGGCCCGCTCGATTGCCCCACCGACCGACAGCAGCTCGCGGTTGCGCTCGAACGGGCGAAGGCTGAACAGCCGTTGCCGGCCCGGGAGGCTCGTTGCCTCGACCTCGTCTCGCCGGTCGCCACCCCAGAGCCCCACGGCCAGGGGTGACCCGCGGCGCAGCGGCCGGGTCATCGCCGTGACCGTGGTGGCCACCTCGTCTTCGGGGACGTGCATCAGCGCACTCATCGACCAGCCGGCATCGAAGCAGTGCGGCTGGAACGGAGGTGCCGCCATCGACCCCTGGACCACCGTCAGGCCCCGCTCGGCGGCGAGCGATGCGTTTCGTCGGGCCAGATCGAGGCCGATGTAGTCGATTCCGTGCTTCACGAAACCGGGCCCGTCGCTCGCCGGTCCGGCACCCAGGTCGAGTACGGACCGACGACCCTCTCGTCGGAGCTTGGCAACGAAGTCGTCGCGGAACCGAAGTCGCCTGCCCGTCGGTGCGCTCCGTCGACCGAGCCGGGCCTCCTCTTCGTAGTACTCCCGCAGCTCCCGGCTCTCATCCCCCATCGTCGGCCAGCGTAGGACCGACCCCGACCCAACGCCCCCGACCGCCGAACCGGTAGCCACGAGCACCGCTTTCGGCATCCTGGGTCACCAATTCCCGATGGGTGGGGCGATGCCGATCCGGGCGGCTTCGTTGCCGACGGTCGACGCCGCGTCGAGGCGGTCGAGCCCGTCGGTCCCCCGAGCGAGCGAATCGGACGAGACGACGCCCCGGTTGCTCACATGATCGGTCCACGCGGTGCCGTCGTGGTACCGGTACTCGTTTCGGCCCATCGGGTCCGGGTACCAATTGGCCGGGTGCTCGCTCATGGACCGAGCCCAATGGGGGCCGACAATCATCTCAATATGCATTTCAAAAGCCATCTATTATGTTGTGTATCTTTTGCAGCGCCTGTAGGATCGGGCCAATGATCTGGTTGCTCCTCGCCGCCCACCTGGTCGCCATCCCGGCGATTGCGCTCGCCGGTCCGCGGATCGGCCGGATCGCGCTCGCCATCGGTGCCATTCCCACCACGGCCGCGGCGATCTGGGCGCTGACCCAGCTCGGATCATCGAACCCGGTCGACACCGAGGTCACCTGGGTCGAGGCGCTCGACCTCTCGTTCGCCTTCCGGGCCGCGCCCGTCGCAGCGCTGATGGCTCTGCTCGTCGCCGGTATCGGCGCTGCCGTGTTCGTCTATGCCGCCGGCTACTTCTCCGACGGAGCGAAGGCACTGGGCCGCTTCGGGGCCACGCTCATGGCCTTCACCACGGCCATGCTCGGGCTGGTCCTGGCCGACTCGGTCTGGACCTTGTTCGTGTTCTGGGAACTCACGTCGATCACCTCGTTCCTGCTCGTCGGGCACAAGAACGCCGACGCGGCCGTCCGCAGCGCCGCGCGTCGAGCCCTCGTCATCACCGTTATGGGCGGGCTGGCGCTCCTGGCCGGTCTCGTCGTCCTGGTCGATGCCACCGGCACCGCCCGTCTGAGCCTCATGGATCCCTCGACGGTCGGCGGCGCGTCGGCCACCGTCGCCGCCCTGCTGGTCGTCGTCGCCGCGGCAACGAAATCGGCACAGGTGCCGTTCCATGTCTGGCTACCGGGGGCCATGGCGGCCCCCACACCGGTCAGCGCCTACCTGCATTCGGCCACCATGGTCAAGGCCGGTGTCCTGCTGATGGCCATTGCATCACCGGTGTTGTCCGACGCCACGATCTGGAAACCGCTCGGGCTGGCCTTCGGTGGCGCCTCGATGCTGTGGGGTGCGATCGGAGCGCTGCGACACACCGATGCAAAGCTCATCCTCGCCTGGGGAACGGTCTCGCAGCTCGGACTCATGGTCGCACTGCTGTCCCTCGGCACGGCGAAGGCCTCGTTCGCCGCCATGTCCCTGCTGTTCGCTCACGCCTGCTTCAAGGCGCCGCTGTTCATGATCGTCGGCGAGATCGACGTGCGCACCGGAACACGGGACATCGATCGGCTTTCGGGGCTTCGTCGATCGATGCCCGTCACGTTCGCCATCGGCCTCGTCGCGGGTCTGTCGATGGCCGGGGTGCCTCCGCTGCTGGGATTCACGGCCAAGGAGGCGGCGATCGAGGCGGTGCTCCAGCTGAGCGGCTTCGAACGGGTCGCCGTCGGCGCCATCGTGATCGGTGGTTCGGTCCTCACCGTGGCCTACACACTCCGGTTCCTCGTCGGGGTGTTCGGTCCGGCATCCGACGATGGGCAAGCGGGGCCCACCCCGGTTGCGCCTCGGCGCTGGGCGATGACCGCTCCGGCGGCCGCGCTGGGTGCCATCAGCGTGCTCGGTTTCGTCTTCCTCGGGGCGATCAACGACATCGTCAAGCCTGCCGCAGAGCAGATCGACCCCAAGGCCGAGGTGTACTCGCTCCTGCGCTGGCCCGGTCTGACCACCGGGTTCGTGGTGTCGGCCCTGGTCGTCGTCGGCGGCACGGTGCTCGGGTTCGCCGTTACCCGCCGCCGGATTCCGATCATCGGCACCGTCCCGAGGCCGGTCGGAGAGCAGGTCGTCGATCGCGGCCTGGATCTCGTGATCGTCGTGGCCCGACGGATCGCCGGTCGGGTCCAGCATGGATCGCTCCCCACCTACGTCGTCACGATGGTGGCGACCGCGACGCTGGCGACGATTCCGTTCCTGTGGTCCATCGACCTCGACGCGCTGCACTGGTGGGACCGGCCGGCACAGGGCGCCCTGGCCCTCGTCGTGGTCGGTGCCGCAGCCGGCACCCTGATCGTGAACTCCCGACTCGGTGCGGCCCTGGCCTTGGGCAGTGTGGGCATCGGCGTCACCGGCCTCTTCGTGGTGCAGGGTGCTCCCGACCTGGTCCTCACCCAGTTGCTCGTCGAGACGGTCGTCGTCGTCGGCTTCGTGGTCGGTCTCGGACACCTCGCCCGGAGCTTTCCCCCGGTCGGCCAGATCTGGAAGACGGCCCGGATCGTCGTCTCGATCATGGTCGGGCTCGGCGTGGCCGGGGCGCTGGCAGCCAGCGCTGCTCGCCCCGTCGGTTCCCCACCGACCGCCGAACTCACGCAGGCGGCCGTCGACGACGGCGGAGGTAACAACATCGTGAACGTGATCCTCACCGATGTGCGCGCCCTCGACACCGTCGGTGAAGTCGTGGTGCTCGCCGTGGTTGCGCTGGGTGTCCTCGCCCTGGCCCGCCCGAAGGAGACCGCATGATCTCCGCCCATTCCCCCATCGCGCGACTCGGCGTCCGGGCGGCCAGCCCGTTGGCCGTCGTCACCGCCGTGTTCCTCTTCTTCGCCGGCCACAATCGCCCCGGCGGCGGGTTCGCCGCCGGCCTGCTCCTCGGCGCCGTGGTCGCCCTGCGCACGGTGGTCGGGATGCAGCGGGCATCCAACCCCACGATCCTGCTCGGCTCGGGCGTGATCATCGCCGCTCTCGTGTCCCTTGCCCCGATGGTGGTCGGCAACGCGCTCCTGGACCAGGTGGTCGTGAAGACCTCGCTCCCCCTGCTCGGCACGGTCAAGGCCGGATCGGCCCTGGTCTTCGACCTCGGGGTGACCCTCATCGTCGTCGGCCTGGTCGTCGCCGTGCTCGATGGCCTCGGAGCAACCGCTCTGGCCGACGACCGTCGACATTCTTCCGACAGCTCCGAAGCGCCGACCGCGCGCACGGGCCCATCGACGGGCGAAGGGATCCATCCATGAGCGGAGCCCTGATCTTCGTCGTCGGTGGCCTCACCGCCATCGGCACGTATCTCATCACGGCCCGATCGTTGAGCCGCATCGTGCTCGGCTTCTCCCTGTTCGGGCACGCCACCGTGATCGCGCTCCTGGCGGCCGGTGGGCCGGCCGGAGAAGCCCCACTGGCCGACCAGAACTCGGTCGAGGATGCGGCCAACCCCCTCCCCCAGGCGTTGGCACTCACGGCGATCGTCATCTCGTTCGGTCTCACGCTCTTCCTGCTGGCGCTGGCCCGGCGGCAGCAGGTCCTCACCGGCGACGACCTCGTCGAGGACGACCTCGAGGACCAGCGCGTCGCCCACCTCGAAGAGCAGGACGCCCCATGACCGACCTCATGGCCCTCGTCATCGTGGCGCCGCTCCTCGCCGCCGGTCTCGTCGCGCTCCCCTGGATTCGGGGCGTCGTCCGAGACACGATCACGCTCGCGACCCTGTTGGGCGCGGCCCTCATGGCCGCCATCCTCGCCTTCGACGTCGCCGATCGGGGAACCCACGTCCTGCGGGTCGGGGCGTGGCGACCCGACCTGGGCATCGTCCTCGTCGCCGACCGCTTCGCCGTGCTGATCCTCCTCGTTTCGCTCTCCACGATCCTGGTGGTCGAACTCTTCGCCATCGGGCAACGGCGATCGGCTGCCGCGGCCGATCCGGCGGTGGTGAGTCCGTTGCTGCTCGTCCTCACGGCCGGCGTGTCGTTGTCGATCCTGACCGGCGACCTCTTCACCCTTTTCGTGGCGTTCGAGATGATCCTCGTTGCCAGCTACGTCCTGCTCACCCACCAGGGGGAACGCAGCCAGATCCACGCGGGCATGACCTACGTCGTGATCAACCTGCTGGCCTCCACCTTCTTCCTCTTCGGCCTGGCCTATGTCTACGCCGCCACCGGAACCGTCAACATCGCGCTGCTGGCCGAACGGATCCCCGAACTGCCCGACGCCACCCGACTGGGGATCGGGGCCTGGTTCCTCGTCGTCTTCGGCACGAAGGCCGCCATGTTCCCGCTGTTCTCGTGGCTCCCCGACTCGTATCCGACGGCACCGACCACGATCACGGCCGTCTTCGCCGGTCTGCTCAGCAAGATCGGCGTCTACGTCATGATCCGCTTCCAGGTCCTCACGGGCATGGACGAACTCGGACCGGTGATCCTCGTGCTCGCCGGAGCCACGATGCTCATCGGCGTGGCCGGAGCCCTCGCACAGGACGACGTGAAGCGCATCCTGTCGTTCCACGTCATCAGCCAGATCGGCTACATGCTGATGGGTCTGGGCCTGTTCTCGGTGGCCGGAATCGCCGGAGCGATTCTCTTCCTGGTGCACCACATGCCCGTCAAGACCGTGCTCTTCCTGGTCGGTGGCCTCATCGAGGACGACCAGGGGACGAGCTCGCTGACCAAGGTCAGGGGTCTCGCCACCCGTCGCCCGATCATCGCCCTCCTGTTCGCGCTCCCGGCGATGAACCTGGCCGGGCTCCCGCCGTTCTCGGGATTCGTCGCCAAGCTGTCGCTCGTCGATGCCGGAATCGATGCCGACTCGGTCGCCATCGTCGCCGTCTCGTTGATCGTCAGCATCTTCACCCTCCTGTCGATGACGAAGATCTGGCTCGGTGCCTTCTGGGGTGAGCCCAGCGAACCATCGACGGCACCGGTCTCGGTCGGTGGCCGACGCATCATGAACGGTGCGACGGCGCTGGCCATCACCGGAACGATGGGCATCGCTCTGGCGGCCGGTCCGTTGTGGAACATGAGCGAGAGGGCGGCGACCGAACTGCTCGACGGGCGGCCCTACATCGAGGCGGTCTGGCCATGAACCTCGGAACCCTCCTCGGCGTCCGCCACATCGCAACGGTCTCGACCCTCGTGTTCGTCTGGTGCGCCCTCTGGGGCACGATCAGCGTGGCCAACGTCGCCTCGGGACTCGTCGTTGCCATCGGCGTGGTTTCCCTCGGCATCGGCTCCGAGGGGCGGGGTGGCGTTCGGTTGGTCCCCCTCGCCCGATTCATCGGAACCGTGCTCGTCGATCTGGTCACCTCGACCGTCGCCGTGCTGTGGGAGGTCCTCACCCCCACCGACCGAACCGAGGAGTCCATCGTGGCCGTGCCACTCCCGAACGAGACCAGGGCCCACCTGATGCTGCTCGTCGTCGCCATCACCGTCACCCCCGGCACGGCCGTCGTCGATGCCGATCCCGACACCGGCACGCTCTATCTCCATCTCCTCCACGACAAGCGCCGGGACGCCACGGTCGCCCACGTCACCCACCTCGCCCAACTCGCCTGTGCGGCACTCCCGGTCGGCCCCGACCCCACGCCGCCCCCCGGCGAATCGACCCCGATCGGAGTGACCCGATGATCCTCGCGATTGCCTCCACTGCCTTCCTCGTCGCCGGCGGGTGTGCAGCCATCCGAATCGTTCGCGGCCCGAGCCTCGCCGACCGGGTCGCAGCGATGGACGTCATGCTCGTCTCGTTGATGAGCGCGATCGCCACCGATGCGGCCATCTCGGGGACGACCACCAACCTCGACCTGCTCATCGTGATCGCCGTGGTCGGTTTCACCGCCACCGTGGCCGCCAGCCGCTTCATCGAACACGAAGCCGACCGTTCCCCCGGAGTACCACGATGACCGTCGTCCGAGATCTTTTCCTACTCGGCGGCGCCACCCTGGCGCTGGTCGCCGGCGTCGGTCTGATGCGCTTCTCGACGCCCTACGCCCGCTTCCACGCGGCGGGCAAGGCCAGCCCCGTGGCCTTCCTCCTGGTCGCCATCGGTGCCTCCCTCGAATTGGGTTGGGGCTCAGCCGCCCGCTTGGCGGTGGCGACCGCCGCCATGGTGCTCACGCTGCCGATCGGTGTGCACCTGTTGTTCCGGGCGACACATCGAACGGCGGGCGGTGACCACTTCGTCGTCGACGACCTGTCCGACGCCGAGATGTCCGACCGCCTCCGAGGATCCAGGCAATGAACGACATGAGCGAGCCCGACGTGAGCGAGACCGACATGAACGAACCAGAACACACCATTTCCAATGCCTATGATCGGGCCATGGCATCTCTCGAGTCCGACCCACCGCGACACGGTTGGACCTTTCTCACCAATCACGCACACGTCCTGATCGCCATCAGTCGGAACCGGGAGCTCCGTCAACGCGACATCTCCCAGGTCGTCGGGATCACCCAGGGCGCGGTCCAGCGGATCCTCGACGATCTCGAGGAAGGCGGATTCATCCACCGTGAACGGGTCGGGCGTCGGAACCGCTACGAGATCGTGACGGGAATCCCGCTGCGCCACCCGCTGGAGCAGAACCACACCATCGACGAACTCCTCGCCACGCTGGTCGACTGACCCGTCCGGCCACCGGGGGCCGGGATCAGCGGCTCGAACGAGCACGAACGGCCCGAACCGTCACGACGGCCAGCGTGAGGATCGTCAGCGGAGCGACGAACCCGAGCATGGCCGCCGCGTAATCGTCGCGCCACGAACTGCCGGTCTGGTCCAGGATCAGGAACGTCACATAGGCCACGTAGTACAGGGCGAACACAGCGCCCTCCCACCGCTTGACGGCATAGCCGTTGAAGAAGACCGGGAGGCAGGCGACGGCCACCGCCACCATGATCGGAAGGTCGGACCGCAGGGCCGTATCGCCGACGGGGAGGCCGTCGGGCGACACGATCGACGACACCCCGAGCACGGCGAGGATGTTGAACAGGTTCGAGCCGACGACGTTGCCGACGGCGATGTCCCGCTCACCCCGGAGGGCGGCGACCACCGATGTCGCCAGTTCCGGCGTACTGGTCCCGGCAGCGACGACGGTGAGGCCGATCACGAGGTCGGAGACCCCGAAGTCGGCGGCGATGTCACTGGCCGCACCGACCATCCACTCCGAACCGAGTACGAGGAGAGCGATGCCGCCGATGACGAACCCCACGTCGACTGCCAGGGGCCGCCGAGGAGGTGAGCCGAAGGCTTCGTCGTACTCGGCCGACACCGCGGCGCTGTCGGAACGGGCCGTTCGCACCGTCCAGACGGTGTACACCACGATCCCGGCAACCAGCACCAACCCGTCGCCTCGCCCCAACGAGCCGTCGGCCGCCAGTCCCAGGAGGAGGATCGACGCCAGGATCATGAGGGGCACGTCGATGCGGACGATCTTCTGGGCGACGACCAATCCGCCGCCGACGAATGCCGAGATCCCCAGAACGGCGAGAACGTTGAAGATGTTGCTCCCGACGACGTTGCCGAGAGCCAGTCCGGCCTGATCGCCGCGACCGGCCCCCACGCTCACCGCCAGTTCCGGCGTGCTGGTGCCGAATGCCACCACCGTGAGCCCGATGACGATCGGCGACAGGCCGGTCCGAACCGCAACCGCCGAGGCACCCCGAACGAGCAACTCGGCCCCGGCGACGAGGAACACCAGTCCGAGCACCAGGACGACGTAGGTCATGGAGCGGAAGCGTGTCACACCCGCGTTCGGATGCATCGACACCTGGCACCATTTCTCCCGGTCCCGTCTTCGACCGGTCCCGTCTTCTCTCGGTCCTCTCCGTCAGGGGTCGGACGTGGCCCGCCGACCCGGATCGACCGGCGGCGGCGCGCCGAGAGCGGACCGCGATGCGACCCACCCGCGAAGTACGATCGACCGTCATGTTCGGTTCGCGGTCGACGCTCACCCGGCGCAACCGGGTTGCCGTCGCCTCGCCCGTGGTCGTCGCCGCCGTCGTGGCCGCCCTGTTCGCCGCCGGATGCGGCTCCGCCGACCGATCGGCTCCAACAGTGACCACGAACCCATCGAGTCCGCCGGCCCCGACCACCGGTGAACCTCGATCGTCGACGGCGGACGGTCCCGACGGATCGAGCGGCGTCGAGCTCGTTCGCGTCATCGACGGCGACACCTTCACGGTCTCGATCGCCGGTTCGATCTCCGAGGTGCGCCTGATCGGCATCAACGCACCCGAGAGCGGGGAGTGCTGGTCGGGGCCGGCGACGGAGGCGTTGACGAACCTCCTGGGAACCGGACCGCTCCGGCTCGAGCGCGACATCAGCGACACCGACCAATACGGTCGTCTGCTGCGCTACGCGTGGATCGGTGACGTCTTCGTCAACGAGGCGATGGTCGTCGACGGACACGCGATCGCCCGTCGCTACGAGCCCGACACCGCCCGGGCCGAACGCCTCGAGGCCGCGCAGGCACCGGCCCAGGCGCAGGCCCGAGGGCTCTGGGCTGCCGACGCCTGCGGGGAGGCCGACCCCGCCCGCCTCGAATTCGGCGAGATCGTCGCCGACCCACCCGGCGATGACCTGCTCGATCTCAACGGCGAGTGGGTGACGCTGACCAACGTGGGCCCCGAACGGGCCGATCTGGGTGGCTGGACGGTCAGGGACGAATCGTCCTCGCATCGGTACGTGTTCGCCCCCGGCACGACGGTGGAACCGGGGGCGAGCATCGTCCTCCGCTCGGGCTGCGGAACCAACAGGGCCGACGAGGTCTTCTGGTGCCAGAAGGGCTCGGCAATCTGGAACAACGGCGGCGACACGGCGTTCCTGCTCGATCCCTCGGGCAACGTCGCCGCCTCGCAGTCCTTCGGTCGCCCGGGAGCGTGACGTGCACGTCGTCCTGGTCCAACCCGAGATCGCCCCGAACACCGGCAACATCATCCGACTGTGTGCGATCACCGGTTCCACCCTGCATCTGGTCCGGCCGCTCGGCTTCTCGCTCGACGATCGGCTGCTGCGGCGGGCCGGGCTGGACTATCGGGATCGTGCCGTCGTCGACGTGTACGACCACCTCGACGACGTGGCGACGCGGTTGCGCGGGCGCTGGTTCGCGTTCACCGGGTCGGCGACCCGTCGCTACACCGAGGTCGAGTACCGAGATGACGACGTGTTGGTGTTCGGGTCCGAACGAGCCGGTCTGACACCGACGGCACTGGCCCGATTCGACCGGCGCCACCGTCTGAGCATTCCGATGCGGCCGGACAACCGCAGCCTCAACCTCGCCAATGCCGTGGCGATCGTGACCTACGAGGCCTGGCGGCAGTCGTCGTTCGCCGGCGCCGACGATCAGCGAGGCTCGAGCATCGCCGAGACCCCGGACGCCGCTCCGTTCGATCGCTGAGCCTCGGTTCAGCGGTCCTTGGACGCCAGGATGCCGGCTGCCTCGAGTGCCTCGATCTCGTCGTCGCCGTAGCCACCCAGGGTGGACAGCACGGCGTGGTTGTGCTGGCCGAGGTCGGGGGCGACCACGTCGAGCGGGAGTCGGGCCGGGGCCTGGGGACCGTCGAAGTGCAGCGGGAAGCCAGGCGTGTCGATCGGGCCCAGACGCGGGTCGGGAACCGTTCGCACGGCGTCGCGGAAACGAAGATGCTCGTTTGCGGCCAGATCGGCCGGGCTGTTGACCCGACTCGCCGGTACCCGGTGGGCACCCAGCACCTCGAGCACGGCGTCGTCGGTCTCGAAACCCGACATCCACGACTCGATGGCCTCGGTCAGGGCGTCACGGTTCGCCAACCGCGCCTCGTTGTTGACGAACCGTTCGTCGACCGCGAAGTCGGGTCGGCCCATCGCGGTCCACAGTCCGGGCAGCTGACCCTGGGTGCAGAAGATCACGATCCAGCCCTGCGGCCCCCGATAGACGCCGCCGGGCTGGGCCGGCTGGTAGAAGCGGCCCTGGCGCATCGGCTCGTAGCCACCGTCGGTCATCGACGGCGCATAGATGCCGGTCTCGTGCATGTGCACCAGCGCATCGACCATCGAGATGTCGAGGTGGGCACCCACCCCGGTGCGGGCCCGACGGAACAGGGCGTACCCCAGGGCGGCGAACGCATGGACACCGGCGTTGACGTCGGCCAGGCCGATCCCGGTGAACAGCGGTGGACCATCGGGTTCACCGGTCATGTGCATCACGCCCGAGTAGGCCTGGGCGATGAAGTCGAAGGCCGGACGGTCCGACTCCGGACCGGTCTGCCCGAAGCCCGAGATCGACACCATGATCAATCCCGGATGATCGGCCGACAACGACTCGTAGGACAGACCCCGCCGGGCCATCACCCCCGGGCTGAAGTTCTCGACGACGACGTCGGCGTTGGCGATCACCCGCCGCACGGCGGCCAAACCCTCGGGCCTCGTGAGGTCGACGCACACCGAGCGTTTGCCCCGGTTCTGCTGAACGTGGAAACCGGCCCGCTGGTTCCTCCGGGGTGCGAACGACCGTCCGGGATCGCCGTAGGGCGGAACCTCGATCTTGATCACGTCGGCGCCCAGTTCCACCAGCATCCGGGTGCAGGTCGGTCCGGCCAGGTACTGCGAGAGGTCGACCACGACCACGCCGTCGAGGATCGGATCGGCCGGTGACGGTTCACTCATGGGGCAAACGTAGTCCGACCCTGCACAATGGATACATGCTCGAGCCCTCACCTCCGCACGGTCGATGAAGGCCCACCTGGTCCTGTTCGGGATCCCGATCCGGTTCGGGCCGACGATCCTGATCGTGGTGGTCCTCGCCATGGCCAACGTGGGCGCCCCGGCTCTCGCCGCCGGATTGGTCGCCGTGTTCGTCGGATCGGTGCTCGTCCACGAACTGGGCCACGCCGTCGCCTTCCGACGCTACGGCTGCTCCCCGAGCATCGTCCTCCACGGGTTCGGAGGCATGACCATGTCCCAGAACGCCGAACACCTGACCGATCGCCAGCACATCACCGTCTCGCTCGCGGGGCCGATCACGCAGTTCGTCCTCCTCGGCATCCCCTCGTTCACCGCCTGGTGGCTCCTCCGACCCACCGGAGACGCCGGTTGGCTGCTCGATCTCATGGTGCTCGTCAACGTCGGGTGGTCGCTCGTCAATCTTCTCCCCCTCTACCCGCTCGACGGGGGGCAGGTGCTGTATCGGTCGCTGACCGTGCGCTCCCCGCAGCACGCGTGGCGCACGACCAAGATCGTCGCTCTCGCCATTGGTGTTCCGCTGGCCTACCTCGCCTACATCTCCGGGTACACGTTCGCCATGATCCTCATCGGTTACGTGGTGTACCAGGGCGTCACCGCCCACGACCGAATCGCGAGCGGGCAGCGACGCCGAACCGACGGACCGGACCGAACCGATCGGCCGGCAGGCGCCGAGTTCGTCGACGAGGCCTACCGTGAGCTGGTCGCCGGCAGTGTGGCGCGATTCGAACCCTTGATGGCCACCATGAGCGCCGACCCGAGCCTGCTTCACGACGTGGCCCGGATCCGGGCCTGGCAGGCCGTGCTGAATCGTCAGGTGACGTCGTCGGCGGCGACCCCGATGCTCGGCGCGGTGACGTCGCTCGATACGGGCCGGGCCCCCGCCTTCGGTCCCTTGTTCGCAACGGCGCTCGACTCGCCCGAGGTGCTCCCCGCCGTGGTGGCACTCCGTCAACGCGGCCTGCTCGATGCCGTGCTGAGCGGGATGGACGAGCCGTCGCTCGAGCGGCTCGAGAACCGACTCGTCCGGGCCGGCCTGTCGACCGAGCAGGTGGCGGTGGCCCGGGCCCTCCGGGTTCGCAACGACGTGGGGCGAGAAGTCTGAACCCACGGTCATGCCAAACCGCATCCGGCCGAAGATGGGATCATGCATCCCGCCGATCTCACCGAGACCGAACGAACCGACCTCGAGCAGTTGGCCGTGACCACTGCCCTCCGGGACGGGGCCGGACCGAACGCCTCACTCGTTGCCGAGGCGGTCATGGCCCGATTCGACGATCCTCGCCCGTTCCGTGATCTCGACCATGCACGAACCTGGATCCGCGTCGCCACCAAGCAGGCCGTGCTGGACCACCCGGCCATCGCCGACCGGGGCCTGGTGGCCACCTGAGTTCGGTGTTCGCTTCGTGGACCTGCCGGCACCATGATGGAGCCTTCGAACGAAGGGGACCCCATGGCCGGCGCCACGACAACGACAGCGGCAGCAACAACAGCGACAGCAACGACAGCGACAGCGACGACGAGCAGCGACGCAACGATCACCACGGCGATTCGCACCTGTCCGCTGTGCGAGGCCGGCTGTGGATTGGAACTCACGCTCACCGACGGAGCGGTCACCCGAATCCGGGGTGACGCCGACGACGTCTTCTCGGGCGGATTCCTCTGCCCCAAGGGCACCACACTCGGACACCTGCACGATGACCCCGACCGGCTCCGTCGACCCGTCGTGAAACGAGACGGGGTCTTCGTCGAGGTCGACTGGGACGAGGCCTTTGCCACCATCGAAGCCGGTCTCCTGCCCCTGCTCGATCAGTACGGGCGCGACGCCAGTGCCATCTACCTCGGGAACCCGGGGGCGCACAACCTCGCGCCGATGCTCTACAACCGCACGCTGATCCTGGCCCTGGGCACCCGCAACCGGTTCTCGGCCTCGACGGTCGACCAGCGTCCCAAGGAACTGTCGGCCGCCATGATGTTCGGTTCGGTCTCGGTACCGGTACCCGACCTCGACCGGACCGACCATCTGCTCATGCTCGGCGCCAATCCCTACGCCTCCAACGGTTCCCTGTGTACGGCCCCCGACTTCCCCGGGCGGCTCGAACGGATCCAGGAACGGGGTGGACGGGTGGTGGTCGTCGATCCCCGCCGAAGCGAGACTGCGGCCAAGGCCGACCAGCACGTGGCCATCCGACCCGGCACCGATGCCCACCTGCTCGCCGCCATCGCCAACACGATGATCCTCGAGGGTCTCGCCGACCCCGGTCGCCTGGCCGAGTACACCAACGGTCTCGACGATCTGCCCGACGCGCTGGCCCCCTATACCGCGGCAACCGTGGCACCGGTCTGCGGGCTGACCGAGATCGAGATCCTCACCCTGGCCAGAGATCTGGCCGCGGCCCCCACCGCCGCCGTCTACGGACGGATCGGCACCTGCACCCAGGAATTCGGCACGCTGGCCTCCTGGCTGGTCGACGTGGTGAATCTGCTCTCGGGCAATCTCGACGCAGAGGGTGGGGCGATGTTCGCCAAGGGTGCCGTCGGTCAACCGTCGACCAAGGGCCAACCCGGAACCGGACGCGGGCTCAAGACCGGACGGGCCCGGAGCCGTGTCGGCGGTTGGCTCGAGGCGTTCGGTGAATTCCCGGTGAGCGCGCTGCCCGAGGAGATCGAGACTCCCGGCGAGGGGCAGGTCCGGGCACTGATCACGGTGGCCGGCAACCCGATTTCGTCGAATCCGAACTCCGGTCGCCTCGATGCGGCGTTGGCGAGCCTCGAGTTCATGGTCTCGATCGATTGCTACATCAACGAGACCACCCGCCATGCCGACGTGATCCTGCCCGTGCCGTCGGCGCTCGAGAAGTCGCACTACGACCTCGCTCTGCTCAACTTCGCCGTGCACAACGTCGCCAATTACTCGCCGGCGGTGCTCGAGCCGGCCGACGGGATGCTGCCCGAATGGGTGACGATGCTGCGCTTGGCCGCACTGTTGGCCGGTGAGGGCAGCAACGCCGACATCAGCGTCACCGACGACGCCATCGCCCGGGCCATCGCCTCGTCGGCGGTCAGAGACTCCTTCGGCCTGGTGGCCGATCGAGATGTCGACGAGATCCTGGCCATGGTCGGCGACCGGGTCGGACCGGAACGACTGCTCGACATCATGCTCCGCACCGGGCCCTACGGCGACGGATTCGGTGCGGTGCCAGGTGGTCTGACCCTGGGTGTGCTCGAGGACCACCCGCATGGTGTCGACCTCGGCCCGCTCCAGCCGTCCCGGGTTCCCGACCTGCTCCGGACACCCAGCGGCCGCATCGAGGCCTTCCCCGAACCGATGGCCGCCGACCTCGGACGGCTCGCCGAGTCGTTGGCGCGCGACTGGGACGCCCAGATGGTGCTCATCGGGCGCCGTCACGTCCGGTCGAACAACTCCTGGATGCACAACATCAAGACGTTGACCAAGGGACGCAACCGCTGCACCATGCAGATCCACCCCGACGACGCCACCCGACTCGGTGTCGTCGACGGGGGGTCGGCCCGAGTCCGTTCGAGGGTCGGCGAGGTGGTCGCCGTCGCCGAGGTCACCGACATCATCCGGCCCGGTGTGGTGAGCATCCCGCACGGCTTCGGGCAGGCCATGGACGGGGTGGAACTCCGGGTGGCCAGCGACTATCGAGGGGTGAACACCAATGTCTTGACCGACGAGGCGTTCGTCGATCCGGTGAGTGGGAACGTCGCCCTCAACGGTGTGCCGGTGACCGTCACGGCGGCCTGATCACTCGAAGGGCGTGTCGGGAAGCGGGATCTTCGAGGAGCGGTCCCGCTCGATGGTCGCCAGATGGAGCAGGAAGCTCCCGATCCCGGCTGCGCCCTGCATGTAGCCCGTCTGGGTCTCGACGAAGCGGGGCCGGTTGCGGTGTTCGGCCTGCTCCCAGGATCGGGATCCGTCGTGGACGTGCCCGTGCGCGAGCACCTCGGTCTCGATCCGTCGGGCGAGTTCGAGGTAGTCGACCCGGCCCGTTGCCCGGTGGAGCCAGAGCGCGAAATCCCCGATCCCGACGTCGCCGCAACACTGGCCGTAGTTCTGCCACAACCCGTCGGAGCGTGACTCGGGCGCTCCCGTGGCAACCAGTCCCCGCATGCTGGCGTGGATCCAGTCCATCCACTGGTCGTCACCGGTGATCTGGTGGAGCAGGTACATGAGCCGGCCGGTACCGGCCGGGCCGTGGCAGACACCGAGGTAGAAGATCGGTGGATCCTGCTCCTCGGTGTGGCGGACGAGCAGTCCGTCGGCTCCGTGGGGAACCGCCCGTCGCTGGACATACCGGGCGGCGGCCAGTGCGGTGTCCAGGTAGGTGTCGTCGCCGGTCTCGCGATGGAGATCGGCCAGGAAATAGGCCACGCCGGCCGCCCCATGGGCGAAGTTCGGGGCCGTGAACGGGAACGGCATGTCGGCCATCATCAGCCAGGTGGGGCCGTCGGCGGTCTCGACCGACATCTCGAGCAGTCGATCGGCGGTCTGCCTGGCCCAATCCAGCGCCCGATCGTCGAGACCGACCCGGTGGGCATGCAGCAGGATGAGTCCGGCACCGGCCGCGCCGATGCTCAGATCGAGTACCTCGCGGTCGCCGGTCATGCCGGTGATGTCCGAGAAGGGCATCGGCTCGATCCAGCCGATGCCCGATCCCCGTGGCTCGGACTGGGCCATCATCGCTTCGAGCGCCTGCCTCGCGCCGTCGCGGAATCGATCGGTTTCGGCGGCGACACCAAGCTGTTCGAGCACGAAGACGTAGCCCGGCCAGCCGCTGTAGAAGCCGACGGTGAGGCGCTCGCGCCCCGAGAGATATCCGAGCAGCTCGTCGCCGGCGGCAACGGCCCGTTCGAGGAATCGGGTCTCACCGGTCGCCCGGTGGAGTTCGAGGTAGAACAGGGCGATTCCGGCGCTGCCGTGATAGAGGCTGTGCGGCGGTGATCCCTCGTCGGACGGGGTACGACGCCACGACACCTGCCCCTCGGCCAGGTCGATCCGGTTGGCATCGATGAACTGCTCGACCTCGAGTACGGCCGATGGGACCCCGGTCATGGACATGGCCTCAACCTAGGCGATCGCCGTGCCCTGCTCCGCGCCACCGACGCGTCGCTCCGCCTCGGCTCACACGGGGTACCTCGCTCCCGGTACCCCGCGGGCTGCGACGCGATCGCTAGAGTTTCGCACGACATGGACCCTCTGATCGGTGTGTTCCACACCCTGCTGTTCGTGCTGCTGCTCAGCGGCACCGACAAGATCCTGCGCCCGGACCGAGCGTCCGAGGCCCTGCGTGCCGCCCGCCTCGTTCCCGGGCCGGCCGCCCGTCGAGTCGGGAGGAGCCGATTCCTCGCCCGGTGCCTGGGCGCCATCGAGGTGGTCACGGCCGTGGGGGTCGCCTTCGGCCCGAGTTCGGGTCCCCGGGCGATCGCCGGTGTGCTGTGGGTCGGCGTGGTGTTCGCCGGCTTCGTGTGGTTCGTCACTCGTCTGGCGTCGATCGATGCGACCGCCGGCTGCGGTTGCTTCGGCCCGTCCTCCGCTCCCCCCGGACCGGCCCATCGACGGGCCAACCTCGCGGCGGTTGCCGTTGCGGTCACGACCGCAATCGTCGCCATCGTGACCGATGCCGGACCGCACCTGTCGGCGGTGACCGACCGCGGCCCGACCGTGTGGTTGCCCTACGTGGCCACGGTGTGGGGCGCCGCGCTGCTCTTCCTGCTGGCGCCGTCGCTCCTGGCCGACCTGGCGGCGGCCCGCCGCGGCGGGCCCGATCCGGCCCATCGGGTGCGCACCTTCGCCGTCGACCGGGAGTGGCAGCCGTGAGTCTCGCCATGACCCTGACCGACCGCGCCGCCCGGCTGGTCGAGAAGCGCACGAGTCGTCGCGGATTCGTCGGACGCTCGGCTCTGGTCGGCAGTGCCATCGCCGTCAGCGGGACCGGCTATGTCCTTCGGCCCGGCACCGCCTATGCCTCGATCTGCCGCTGCCCGC
The DNA here is from genome assembly GCA_963700755.1 of uncultured Acidimicrobiales bacterium. Taxonomy (GTDB): domain Bacteria; phylum Actinomycetota; class Acidimicrobiia; order Acidimicrobiales; family SZUA-35; genus JBBQUN01. Next base: position 380,733 of record CAVOYW010000005.1, on the reverse strand, counting down.
GCCAGGCCGGCCCCGACACCGCCCGATCGTGCGGGTGCAGCGACCTGTGCTGCGACGGGTACACCGAGTTCTGCTGTCAGATCTACGGCCGGAATTCCTGCCCCACGAACACGCTCCTGGCTGGTTGGTGGAAGGTCGACAACTCGTCGTTCTGCGACGGGGCGGCTCGCTACTACATGGACTGCAACCAGGCGAACCCGCCGTGTGCCTGCTCCTCGCGTGGAGTCTGCCGGGCACCCGACACCACCTGCCAGTGCCGCTCGTGCACCAATCGGGCCGACGGCTGCACCATGTTCCGGTACGGCAACTGCAACAACGACGTCACGTGCGTCGGCCCCATCATGTGCCGCGTCGTCACCTGCTCCAAGCCATGGGAGATCGACCCGGGTTGTTCCACCGTGGCTCGCACCGACCCGGCGACGGCGCTGCACCATCGCCCCTGTCTCGAGGCGCCGATCGAGCCGACGGCCGAGGCGCTCGCGTGGGCTCGCGCCGTTTTCACCGACTACCTCGGACGCGAACCCGGTACGGACGAGGCGGCCGAGTACGCGAGCCGGGTCACCGCGGGAGAGAACCGCACCGACGTCTCGGTCTCGTTGTCCCGGACGTCGACCTACATCGGGAGCTTCGTCGATGCGCTCTATCTCTCCGTGTTCGGCCGCCCGGCCGACGCCGACGGCCTCTCGTACTGGATCGGCGTGATCCAGCGGGGAACGACACCGGCGCAGGTCGCCGCGCTGCTCTACGCCTCACCGGAATTCTTCGCCGCGTCCGGGGGTCCCGAAGGGTTCGTCACCCGCCTCTACCGCGAGATCCTCGAACGCGATCCCGACGCCGACGGCCTCTCGTACTGGGTCGACCAGGTGAACCGGTCGACCGACCGTTCCGGGATCACGACGTCGTTCTACGGTTCGATCGAATCCCGCCGCAAGCGGGTGATCGGCCTCTACCAGCGCTTCCTGCAACGAGCCTCCGACGAAGACGGGCTGGACTTCTGGTCGGACCGTCTCCTCGGCGACGACGACCTGGCGTTGGCGACGTTCCTGTCGGGGAGCGACGAGTACCTCCAGTCGGCCCAGCGGAGGTTCGCATGATGACGGTTGTGACCTGGCTCCTGGTGGCCATGGTGGGTGCGCTCACGATGCTCGTGGTCGGGCTCTTGCGGAGTCATGCCGTGATCATCCGGGCCCTGCACGATGCCGGCATCGATCTCGACCCCGACCGTTCGGCGGTCGAACCCACCGTCGATCTGACCGATCGACCCCGGCCCGGAGGCGCCCGATCGGTGGTCGACCGATCCCTGCGACCGACCACCGAGGTCGTCACCGACACCCCGCCCGACATCCGAACGGTGCCCGGGGTGGCCGCACCGGCCGAGATCACGGGGCAGCGGGCCACCGACCTGCACGGCACGACGCCCACCGGCGGCACCCGTGCTGTTTCGGTGCATGGACGGGGCGCCACCCTGTTGGCGTTCCTCACCACGGGCTGTTCGACCTGTGCCGCGTTCTGGAACGCCTTCGCCGATGGCGTCCGGCTGCCCGGTGACACCCGACTCGTGATCGTCACCAAGGGCGGCAACGAGGAGAGCCCGGCCGACGTCGCCGCCCTGGCCCCGGCCGGGGTGGTGACCCTGGCGTCGAGCGAGGCCTGGGACGACTATCGCATCCCGGTCGCCCCCTACTTCGTGCTGGTCGACGGCCGCCGGGGCGTGATCGTCGGCGAGGGGGCGGCCCACAGCTGGGATCTGGTCCTGCAGCTCCTGGAACGGGCCCTGGCCGATGCCGGCTACGCCGAGGGACAGGTCCGTCGGCGCGATGTCCTGCTCGGCCGGAACCGGGCCAAGCGGGTCGATCAGGACCTCCTCGATGCGGGCATCGTCCCGGGGGACCCGCGGCTCTACCATCCGCCCGCCCGGCGCGAACCGTGACGCAGCGATGATCGTCTCGATCGTGGCGATCGGCATGGTCGCGGCGGTCATCGGCGCCATCCGGTCGACCTGGTCGCCGTGAGGTGAGTCGATGCTCTCGAGCATCCACCCGCTCGGTGAGCGTGGGAGAGGACATCGATTCGCAACGACGGCGACCGCGTTCGTGGTCGGTTCGCTCGTCGGCGGGACGACGACCGGCGTCGTCGTCGGTGGGGTCGGTCGGTTGCCGGCCATCCTCGGCGCTGCCGATCCCCGCCCCGCGACGTCACTGACCGTGGTCGCGACGGTGGGCGCGGTCGCGTTGGTGTTCGATCTGACCGGGCACCGGCTGCCGTCGGTCCACCGACAGGTGAACGAGGACTGGTTGACGGAATTCCGCGGCTGGGTCTATGGCTTCGGCTTCGGGGTCCAGCTCGGCGCCGGGGTCACGACCTACATCACCTCGACCGCGGTGGCGGTGTGGTTGGCCACGATGGCGTTCAGCGGCTCGTTGATGAGCTCGGTGGTGATCGGGGCCACGTTCGGGCTGGTTCGCGGACTCTCGATCCTCGCCGCCCGCCGGATCGACTCACCGGCCCGATTGGTCGAGTTCCACCGAGCCCTGCAACGCTCGGCGCCCACGGTGGCCCGGATCGGATCGGTGTCGCTGGGCTTTCTCGTCGTGGCCGCCGGCTTCCTGGCCATCACCGAATGACGGGTCGGGGCCGACCGCTCCCGTGCCGGCGATGTCGCTACGGTGCGACCCGGTGAACGTGCCGCCGACGACACCGCCCCACCGCCGAGAGAGGACGATCGAGCCCGACATGATGACCATCGACGCCGAGGGGATCCGCCTCGTCCTTCCGCCCGGCTGGGAGGCCGAGATCGACTCCGGTTCCGGCCAGGCCGAGGAGGAGTCCGTCGCCCTGGCAACGCCGCGCGTCCATCTGGCCAATTTCGCGCTGCCGCCGGTGCGCGGCGATTTCGGCAGCGGTGCCGTCGAGCGTATGGTCGGCGGTGATGTCCTGATCTGCCTCCTCGAGGAGTCGCCCGAGGTCATCGGATCACGGTTGTTCGACGTCGAGGGGATTCCCCGGATCACGGCCGACGACTTCGCAACCGACGGGATGCAACGGCCGATCGTCGGGCAATCGGGAGCACAGAAGTTCTTCCACGTGAACGGTCGGGCGTTCGCGCTCTACATCGTCGTCGGCAGCCACCTGTCCCGGGCGTCGTTCGTCGATGAGATCAACATGATCCTCGCCGGCCTCGAACTGACCTGACCGGTTGCCGGTCGGGCCTCAGGCCTGGACCAGCACCGAGACCAGGAAGTCCGAGTCGGCCGTGAACGGGCGTACGTCCCAGGTGGCGAGGTTCAGCTCGGCACGCAGGCCGACGGCGGTCGCATCGGCGAAGAAGTCGTCGAACGCATACTCGCGTCCGGCTCCGAAACCGATCAGCATCCGGCCGTCGTCGGCCAGATGATCACGCAGGCAGCGCAGGACGGGGCGCCGGGTGTCGGGCGCCAGGAACGTCATGACGTTGCCGGCACTCACGATGAGATCGAAACGCTCGGTGATCCCGTGATGGGCGAGATCGAGCTCGGCCAGATCGGCGACGATCCACGAGGGCCCGATGTGTTCCGCCACCGCAGCCTCGATGAGGACCGGGTCGAGGTCGACACCGACGACGTCGTGCCCGAGCGCGGCGAGGCGCGCCCCGACCCGACCCGGTCCGCAACCCGCATCGAGGATCCGGCTTCCCCGGGCCACCATCGCATCGACCAGCCGGGCCTCGCCGTCGAGGTCCTTGCCTTCGGCTGCCATGGTGCGGAACCGCTCGATGTACCAGTTGGAGTGATCCGGGTTCTCGGTGGTGAGCTTGCGCCACGCGTTCTGTTCGGCCATGCGAGCAGCCTACGGAGCTCGTGGCCGCCGACGGGTGCGGGGCTCGTCCACCGTTCGGGATTGTCACAGCTGCTAACGAAATCCGCCAGTCGTCGTCGATGCGAAGAGCGCTCGTGATCGACCGTCGAGCCGAACGAGCCGCCTGTTCACCGGCCACGCCCGCCTCGCCGCCCAAGTCCCACACCCCCACTGCATCTGGCCCGGCTGCACCGTCCGCCCCGCCCGCCGCCAACGTCGACCACGCCATCCCGTGGTCGGCGAGCCACCGGCACCGACCGGCGACGATCCCTGGAAACCGGTGCCCCACTGTGCGCCAGGCACAACCGACACAAACGCAGGGTATCGAACCGCTCGAGACCCCGGAGGATCCTGGACGGTCACCCGACCCGACGGCACGTCCCTGGGCTGATCGAGCCTGTCGTGCGCCCGAGACCGCGCACTACTGTCGCGCCATGACCGAGGCACCCAACGTCGACTATTCGTTGCAGGACCGAATCGAGGCGACGGATCGAACCGTGGCGATGAGCGGAATCCAGGCCGTCATCCGGGTCCCGCTCGATCAGGTGCGGGCCGACGCCGCACGGGGGCAGCGCACCGCAGCCATGATCTCGGGCTACCGGGGCTCCCCGGTCGGCGGCATGGACAGCGCCTACGAGGCCGACCGGGCAGTGCTCGAGGCCAACGACGTCCGCTTCATCAGCGGGGTCAACGAGGACCTCGGCGCCACGATCGTGTGGGGCAGCCAGCAGGCCGCCATGGAGACGTCGAAACGTTTCGACGGTGTCCTCGGGCTCTGGTACGGGAAGGGCCCCGGCGTCGATCGTTCCGGTGACGCGTTGCGTCATGCCAACACCTCGGGTGTCGACCACCACGGCGGCGTCCTCGCCATCGCCGGCGACGACCCGTCGTGCAAGTCGTCGACCATCGCCTCGGCCTCGGAGTGGGCGCTGGCCGACCTGGCCATGCCGACCCTCTATCCCGGTTCGGTCCAGGACGTGCTCGATTTCGGCCGCTTCGGCTACGAACTCTCACGGTTCTCCGGGGCCTGGGTCGGCATCAAGCTCGTGACCAACGTGGCCGACGCATTCGCCACCGTCGATCCCGACCCGGCGAGGCTCACCGTCGCCCCGGTCGAGTTCCTGGTCGACGGCAGTCCCTGGCGTCACTCGCAGAGCACCACACTGATCGCCCCGTTCTCGCTCGAACTCGAGCGAGAGATGATGGGCCCCCGACTCGATGCCGCCAAGGCGTTCGTCGCCGCCCAGGGCATCGACCGACCGGTTGGTGCCACCGGACCGGCCGAACTCGGAATCGTCGCCGCCGGCGCCATGTACGGCGAAGTGCGTGAGGCCCTGACGCGACTCGGCTTCGAACACGACTCCGACCTCTCCGTCGCCGGCATCCGGCTCTACAAGCCGGCCATGATCTGGCCACTCGAGCCGACGGGCCTGCGGGCCTTCGCCGACGGACTGCCCGAGATCGTCGTGATCGAGGAGAAGCGAGCCTTCCTCGAGACACAGATCCGCGATCTCCTCTACGGCCGCACCGGTGCGCCGTCGGTCATCGGGAAATCGGTCGACGGCCGACCCTTCCTGCCCAGCCATGGTGGTCTCCTGGCCGACGACCTGATCGCCCCCCTTCGATCGCGGATCACCCGCTTCGTCGACGAGGACCGGTTGAAGAGGGAACGATCCCGGATCACCGTCGTTGCCGCCGGTATCGACCTCCCCGGCCGAACCGCTCACTTCTGTTCGGGCTGCCCGCACAATCGTTCGACCCTCGTTCCCGAGGGCTCGATCACCCATGGCGGCATCGGTTGCCATTCGATGTCGCTCTACATGGACCGGAACGTCCACGGCGTGACCCACATGGGGGGCGAGGGAACACAGTGGGTCGGCATGGCGCCGTTCGTGTCCGACACACACCGCTTCCAGAACCTCGGCGACGGCACGCTCGCACACTCCGGGTACCTGGCGATCCGCCAGTCGATCTCGGCCGGGACCACGATCACCTACAAGATCCTCTACAACGGCACCGTGGCGATGACCGGCGGGCAAGATGCCGCCGGCGACCTCCCGGTCCCGGCGCTCACCCGGGCGCTCGAGGCCGAGGGTGTCGCGAAGACGGTCGTGGTCACCGATGATCCGAAGCAGTACGACGACGACTTCGCCCGAGGAGTGCGGGTCGTTCACCGGGACCGACTCGACGAGGTCCAGCGAGAACTGCGGGGACTCCCGGGGGTGACCGTGCTCATCTACGACCAGGGTTGCGCGGCCGAGCTCCGTCGCGACCGCAAGCGGGGCCTCATCGCCACGCCGACGACCCGAGTCGTCATCAACGAAGACATCTGCGAGGGGTGCGGCGACTGTGGTGAGGTGTCGAACTGCGCCAGTGTCCATCCGGTGCAGACGCCGTTCGGGCGCAAGACCCAGATCCATCAGGAGTCGTGCAACTACGACCTGACCTGCCTGCGGGGGAACTGCCCGGCCTTCATGACCGTCGAGATCGACCCGGAGTACCGTCCGACCCAGCACCGGATCCGTCTACCCGATGGGCCGCTTCCCGCCGATCCGGCCGCCCCCGACGAGGCCGATCTCGTGCTCATCGGGATCGGCGGAACCGGTGTCGTCACGATCAGTCAGATCCTGGCGACGGCGGCACTGCTCGACGGCAAGTACTCGAACGGCCTCGACCAGACCGGTCTGGCCCAGAAAGGCGGACCGGTCGTCTCGAACGTCCGGATCGGTCGCCAACCGGCTGCAACGTCGAACCGCGTTGGCGCCGCCGACGTCATGTTGGTGTTCGATCCGGTGGCGGCCTCGCAGAACCTCGATCGGGCGAGCGCCGATCGGACCACGGCCGTCGTGTCCACCGGGCTGATCCCCACCGGTGCCATGGTCTCGGGCCGGGCCGACGAACGATTCCCGGCTCTGTCGGAATTCCGCCGGGTGTTCGAAGCCTGCACCGAAGACAGCATCTGGCTCGACACCGCCGGGATCGCCCGAGCGGTCTGGGGCTCACAGCCGGCCGCCAACGTCCTCGTCGTCGGTCTCGCCCATCAGCGGGGGGCCCTGCCCCTCACCTCGGCATCGATCGAGCGGGCGATCGAACTCAACGGAGTCGCAGTCGACACGAACCTGGAGGCGTTCCGGCTGGGGCGACGACTGGCCGCCGATCCGTCATTGATCCAGACCTTGGGCCTCGACGACGACGCCGATCGGGAGATCCCGGAAACGCTGGAATCGATCGTGGCCCGACGAGTTCCCGAACTCACCGAATGGCAGGACGCCGCGTACGCCCGACGCTACGTCGAGGTCGTCGACCGGGTCCGGGTCGCCGAACAAGCGGTGGTGGGCGAACGAACCGAGTTCAGCTGTGCCGTTGCCCGCTCGCTCTACAAGTTCATGGCCTACAAGGATGAATACGAAGTGGCTCGCCTGGCCCTGCGAGCCGATGTCGCCCGATTCGGCCCGAACGCCACGATGCACTACCAGCTCGAGCCGCCCACGCTCAGAGCCCTCGGCTTCGACCGCAAGATCGCGGTTCCCGAAGCCGCCGGGCGAGCGATGTTCCGGGCCCTGGTTCGAAGCAGGCGTCTGCGTGGAACTCGGCTCGACCCTTTCGGCCGAACCGAGGAGCGCCGAACCGAGCGCGCGCTGATCGCCGAATACGAGGCGTTGGTCGACCATCTCGTCGATCACCTCTCGGTGGATCGCTACGAGGATCTCGCCGCCATCGCCGAACTCCCCGACATGGTCCGGGGCTTCGACTCCGTCAAGGCGGCCGCGGTCGCTCGCTACCGCGATGCGGTCGCCGCGGGCCTCGCAGACCTGCCGTGATCCGTGTTCGGCCTGTGGATGAACCGGTGCACAACCGGTGCACAACCACCCCTCATCTGAGGACAACCGAGAAGTTCTGCGGATAACCCTGAGGATTGCGAAAAACCCCTTGACCAGGGGACAAACCACGGTTCATGATGCATGCACGGCCAAGGGAAACCGAAGCCGAGGGAAGAGATCCACACCGGTTCCACTGGAGGCTCCGCCGCCACTGGGGTCGGTTCCTTCACCGGCAAACGTCGGCATCACCGCTCGGCTCGATCTCGGGGAAACCCGGGGGAACGGTCGCAGAGGGGCCGGCGAGGCAGGTGGAAAAGCGAACTCCCCGCCGGACTCTCGAGTCCGACGGGGAGTGATGACAACGAGAAGCACGGTACTACCGGACGGATCGCTGTTGGTGGATCTCTGACCGTCTCGACACCCCCAATCGTGACCGCTTCGGTGGACACGAACGGGGGTGTCTCCTTTTTGGGGTAGGTTCGCGCACCCGATCTCGCAGCGGGGAGGCCCGATGGCACGCAAGAAGACCGGTGGTCGAACCACGCCCAAGGGAACGGGATCGAACCGCACCGACCCACAACCGCAGAACGATTTCGATCCGGACCCCATCCCCGATGCCGACCTCGAGCTCTTCGAGGCGATCCAGGCTGCGGTCGACGAGCACCCGATCTCGCTGCTGGGCCTGGCGTCGACCTTCGTCGACTCGGTCGATCCCCGGTCCGGCTCGTTCCTCGACGAGGCACCCGACCCCGACGAGACGCTCGCCGATCTGGTCGAGATGGCCTCGATCGGCGGACGCGAAACCGACGCGCTGGCCCTGGCGGTCGCCGCGCTGCTCGACGACGAGACGGCCGTTCCGACGGTGCGGGCTGCGATCGCCGATCCATCGTGGCTGCCGACGTGGCTCGGCGCCATCGACGACGTCACCGTGGGCGAGATCGTCGAGGTGTCGCACCTGCTGGGCGACGCCGACCAGATTGCCGTCGAAGCGATCTTCGCCGACGGTCGGCACCTGGTCGCCGTGATCCTCGTCGACAACAACGAGGGTGGTGTCGTGATCGACGGGTTCGTGGCGCCCATCACCATCGACGAGTACCGACAGATGGTCGACGACGCCGACGACCCGTACTCGACCGTTGCCGCGCTGGATCGAGCCGATGCCCGGGCCCGGTTGCTCGAGGCGATCGACCTGGGTTTCCAGGTCATGCCGCCGTTCGAAACCGAGACGTGGCCCGATAGTCGCCCCCTGGTGGAGTGGCTCATCCGAAGGCTGCCCGGGGGCGGAACGGCCCCGACCTTCGAACCCATCACCCAGGTCGAGAAGGCGTCGATCCGCGCCGCGTTCCTGGCCTCGCCCCATGCCGGCGCGCTGGCACCGGCCACGCTCGAACTGCTCGACACGATGCTGACCTACAAGGGTGGCTACGGACGGTGCGATCCCTACCGCTGGAGCCCCGACACCATCGCCGGATTCCTCCTCGACTGGGCCCCTCGCAAGTTGGTGATGCCGGCGTCGGACCTCGCCGGACTGCCCGAACTCGTTGCGGCCTTCACGGCCTTCGGTCACGAACGACTCGGCCTGCCCGCGGGCCTCACCGACGAGACCCTCGAAGCCATGGCCGAGATCGAAGAGGAGTTTCGACGAGTGGTCAGCTCAGCTTGAGGAACAGCTTCTCGAGTTCGTCCATGTCGGCGTCGGGGCCCTGGTCGACCAGAGCCGCGGCCATGAGCTTGAATCCGACCCGATCCAGCGCGCCCCGCGCCGCCGCCAGTTGGGTCACGATGCTCTTGCACTCCTCGCCCCCCTCGATCATGCGCTGGATGCCGCGGATCTGGCCTTCGAGTCGGCGGAGCCGCAGGACGACATCGTTGCTCGTCGCTTCGGGAAACTGCATGCCACCATCCTAGCCGGTTGACATCGATACCCCCCGGGGTATAATTGTCCGTACATTATTCGAACGATCTCGGAGCGAACCATGAAGTTCACGCAGTACTACCTCGACTGCCTGTCGCAGGCCTCCTACCTGATCGGCGACGAGACGACGGGACGGGCCGTGGTCGTCGACCCCCGTCGAGACATCGACGAGTACGTTCGTGATGCCACCGAGGCCGGTCTCACGATCGAGCTGATCCTCGAAACGCACTTCCACGCCGACTTCTTGTCGGGCCACCTCGAACTGGCGGCCGCCACCGGAGCCCAGATCGGCTTCTCGTCGGTTGCCTCACCGGAGTTCGACTTCCGACCGTTGACCGACGGAGAACGGATCGACCTCGGTGAGGTCCAGCTCGAGATCCTCCACACGCCCGGACACACGCCGGAATCCATCAGCATCGTGGTGTACGAACACGCCGACGACGCAACGCCCTACGGTGTCCTGACCGGCGACACGCTCTTCATCGGCGACGTCGGGCGTCCCGACCTGCTCGCCTCCATCGGGTTCACCCGCGACGAACTGGCCGACAAGCTCTACGACAGCATCCACAACAAGCTGCTACCGCTGCCCGACGCCACTCGAGTGTTTCCGGGACACGGCGCCGGCTCGGCCTGCGGGAAGAACCTGTCGACCGAGACCTCATCGACCATCGGCGATCAGCGAGTCAACAACTACGCCCTCATGGCCCCCGACAAGAAGACCTTCATCGACCTCGTCACCGAAGGTCAGCCTCCGGCCCCCGAATACTTCGTGTTCGATGCCATCCTGAACCGCCAGGATCGTGACCTCCTCGACGAGAACTCGATGCCGAACGCGCTGACTCTGGCCGATGTCGAGCGGAAGGTCTCGACCGGCGCCATGCTCCTCGACGGTCGCGATCCCGAGGAGTTCGCCCGAGGCCACCTGGCCGGATCGATCAACGTCGGACTCGGAGGCCGCTACGCCGAGTTCGCCGGATCGGTGATCCCGAGCGACGCCGAAATCGTGCTGGTCGTCGACGACGGATTCGAAATCGAGGCCCGGAACCGCCTGGCCCGCATCGGGTTCGACAAGGTCGTCGGTTTCCTGGCCAATCCTCTGCAGGTGATGGTCGAGAACCCCGGCATGGTCGAGAAGGCGTCACGCCTCACCCGCACCGAGTACGAACAACGGGTCGCCGACCTTCCCGATCTCCAGGTCGTCGATGTTCGCAACCCGGGCGAGCATGCGCTGGGCACACTCGAAGGGGCGACGCTGATCCCGGTCGGCCAGCTCCCCAGCCTGGCCGGCCAACTCGATGCGAGCCGCCCGACGGTGGTGTTCTGCGCCGGTGGCTATCGATCGTCGGTGGCGGCCAGTGTCCTGCGCCAGGCCGGGTTCCACGACGTGTCCGACATCATCGGCGGCTACTCGGCATGGATGGAGCCTGCGGAATCCACGGCGTGACCGATGGAGCCTGCGGAATCCACGGCGTGACCGCGTCGCCGGCCGGCCACTGATCGAGCCCGATCGGGCACACTGGCGGGTATGACTCGCCGAATCGAATCCGTCGCCGTTCTCGGTTGCGGCACCATGGGGGCCGGTATCGCCGCCTCCAGTGCCGCTGCCGGGTGCCGGGTGCTCATGCTCGACCGCACGACCGAAGCCGTCGCCCAGGGCTTGGCTCAGGTGGCCGACGAACACCTCGCACTCGTCGAGACCGGCACGTTCGGTACCGATCTCGGCCGGGTGGCCGACTACGACTGGATCTGCGAGGCAATCGTCGAGGACCTGGACGTCAAACGGTCGTTGTTCGCCGAAGTCGAACCGCTTCGGCGTGATGGCTCGGTCATCAGTTCCAACACCTCGGGTATCCCGCTGCGAGACATCGCCGCCGGGATGCCCGAACGTTTCCGGCGCGACGTCGCCATCACACACTTCTTCAATCCGGTGCCGGTGATGAAGCTCTTCGAGCTGGTGCCGGGAGAGCAGACCACCGACGACGTGATCGAGGCCTTCGCCGAATTCGGGCGGTCCAAGCTGGGCAAGGGCGTGGTCAACGCCAAGGACACCGTCAACTTCATCGGCAATCGGATCGGTTGCTTCTTCATGCTCAGCGGCCTGCACCTGGCCAAACCCTTCTTCATGTCGGGTATGACGCAGGAGACCATCGACGGCGTCCTGGGTCGGCCGGTCGGACTCCCACCGACGGGGCTGTTCGGACTGATCGATCTGATCGGACTCGACGTGATGGATCTCGTCGGCAGGAACCTCGCCGTGAATCTGCCCGTCGACGACATCGGACGCTCCTACACCGAGCTCCCGGGCATCGAGCAGCAGATGCTCCGACGAGGGCAGCTCGGTCGCAAGGCCCGCGATCTCGGCGGGTTCAGCCGGGTGAAGATGCTCGACGACGGCACCAAGACCCGGGAGACCTTCGACCTACGGGTCGCCGAGTGGCGTGAGTCGATCGAGCCCGACCTGACGAACGTGCCCTCCGAACTCGGTGCCGTCGTCTTCGACGACTCCAACGAGGGTGAGCTCGCCTGGCAGGTGTTCGGCGGCACCTTGCGCTACGCCGCCGACCTCGTGCCCGAGATCGCCGACGACATCGTCAACGTCGACCGGGCCATTCGCTGGGGATTCAACTGGGTGAAGGGTCCCTTCGAGATGCTCGATCACCTCGGTCCCGCCCGCGTGATCGAGCGAATCGAGGCCGAAGGCTGCGACGTGCCGGCGATGCTGGCCGTGCTCCGCGACGCGGGCGTTGCGTCGTTCTATCGCGACGGCGAGTACCTGGGCCTCGATGGCGCCTACCACCCGCTCCCGCCGGAGGACTGAACGGAGTCGAGCACGACCCGTTTCACCGCGTCGGGGTTCTCGGTCATCATCGAATGACCGGTGTCGGCCAGTTCGACCACGGTGACCGGATCGAGGGTGGAAGCCAGCATCCGGCCCGCCTTGGGTGGCGTCATCTTGTCGCCGAGGCCGATGACCACCGTTGCCGGACAGGCGATCGTGGAATCCCAGGTGTAGGCGGCGCAGGCCTCGAAGTCGGTGACGAGCACCCCCGGTCGGCTGCGCTCGACCAGCGCCCGGGCCCCACCGGTCATCCAGAGCCCGGGGGTCGGATGGTGTCCGAGGTGGGCCGGTTTGGCGTGAGCCCAGGCCGCCATCAGCGCAGCAGCAGCCGGGAGGTCGTGCCCGGCCTTGTCGATCAGATCGGGGTGTACCGGCATCGTGGTCGCCGTGCCGAGCAGCACGACCGATTCGACCGATTCCGGCCGTGACGCTGCGAGCTCGAGCGCCACGAAGGTGCCCATCGAGTGGCCGACCAGGTGCACCGTTTCGAAGCCGGCGGCGTCGACGAACCGGCCGAGCCATCCGGCCATCTCGCTGATCGACCGCAGCGCCTCACCGTCGCTGCGACCATGACCGGGGAGGTCGACGGCCACCGCTCGGAGCTTGCGGTGGGCCAGATAGCGGGTCTGGAGCTGCCAGACCGTCGAGTCCATGCCGGCCCCGTGAACGAGGACGACCACGGGATCGTCACCGGTGAGCTCGACACCACCCGTCGCGGCATGGGCATGGTGACCATCGACGACCACGATCATCGCTGACTCGCCTTCAGGGCGCGGGACAGATCGTCGGTGATGTCGTCCGGATCCTCCAAGCCCACCGAGAGACGAATCAGGTCTTCGCCGATTCCGGCCATCGCCATCTCATCGGGGCTCATCTGACCGTGGGTCGTCGAACCGGGATGGATCACGAGCGTCTTGGCGTCTCCGACGTTGGCGAGATGCGAGGCCAACTGGACGGCCTCGATGAACGCCCTCCCGGCGGCCCGGCCCCCCTTGACCCCGAAACTCAGGATCGCGCCGGCGCCTTTCGGGTAGAGCGCCTTGGCCAGTTCGTGATCGGGGTGATCGGGCACCCGGGGGTGGCGGACCCAGCTGACCGCATCGTGGGCCATCAGCATGTCGATCACGGCATCGGTGTTCGAGACGTGCCGCTGCATTCTCAGCGGCAGGGTCTCGATTCCCTGCAACAGTTGGAAGGCGTTGGCAGGGCTCAGGCACGCTCCGAAGTCGCGAAGCCCCTCGGCTCGGGCCCGCATCCCGAGGGCCGACGGCCCGAATTCCTCGGCGAAGACCACGCCGTGGTACCCGGCGTACGGCTCGGTCATCGTCGGGAACTTGTCGGAGGCCGACCAGTCGAAGCGGCCACCATCGACCAGCACGCCGCCCAGCGCCACCCCGTGCCCGCCGAGGAACTTCGTGATCGAGTGCATCACGATGTCGGCCCCGTACTCGATCGGTCGGATCAGGTAGGGCGTCGAGAACGTCGAGTCGACCATCAACGGCAGACCGTGTTCGTGGGCCACCGCGGCGATGGTGGCGATGTCGAGCACCTCGATGCCCGGGTTCCCGAGCGTCTCGGCAAAGACGAGCTTGGTGTCGTCCCGAATGGCGGCGGCGAAGGCATCGGGGTCGCGGGGATCGACGAACGTGGTGGTGATACCGAACCGGGGCAGGGTCAGGTTCAGCATGTTGAACGAGCCGCCGTAGAGGTTTCGCGAGGCAACGATGTGGTCCCCGGCGCTCAGCAGGGAGGCAACGGCCAGATGCAGGGCTGCCGTGCCGCTCGCCGTGCAGACCGCACCGACACCGCCTTCGAGCGCGGCGATGCGTTCCTCGAGCACCGCAACCGTGGGGTTCGAGATCCGGCTGTACAGGTGACCGGGAGACTCGAGATTGAACAGGGCCGCAGCCTGATCGGTGTCGGTGAACGAATACGACGTCGTGAAGTAGATGGGAACGGCGCGGGCGCCCGTGGTCGGGTCGGGCCTCTGCCCGGCATGGAGACTCAGCGTGTCGAATCGGAGGAAGTCGGGCTCGGGCATCTCTCGACCCTACTTCGACGACTTGAGCAAGGATGGTGGGGTGCAACAGACCGGCCCGACACGACATCGACTGATCGACTCGTCCACCCATCCCAGCCTCGGCCCGAACATCCAGGGACCGTCGATGATCCGGGTACCCGACTGGGTCGACGACCCGCTGGGTGCGTATTACCTCTACTTCGCCGATCACAAGGGTTCCTACATCCGGCTGGCGTTCGCCGATGATCCGACCGGGCCCTGGACGGTTCATCCCCCGGGATCGCTCCAGCTCCGGGACTCGCGGTTCCCCGTCGATCCACCGACCGCGACCGAGGAGCAGTTCGCCGCCATCGAACGGGCCTACGCCCCGCTGCGGCTCCTGCACGATGTCCGCACCGAGGTGACCACACCCCACATCGCATCGCCTGACGTCCACGTTCGCGACGCCGAGATCGTCATGTACTTCCACGGGTTGGAAGGGCTGGCCCGGCAGGTGACCCGGCGGGCGACGTCGACCGACGGCATTCACTTCGTCGCCGAGCCGGCGATCCTCGAGCGCACCTATCTCCGGGTGTTCGACGTCGACGGCGTGACCTACGGCCTGGCCATGCCGGGTCAGCTCTACCGGCTCCCCGACGGCCGACTCGATGAGGCCGAGGTCGGTCCGATGCTCTTCGAACCCGACATGCGCCACGGGGCCGTCCGGGTGCTCGACGCCGAGATCGAGGTCTACTGGACCCGAGTCGGCGACGCCCCCGAGCGCATCCTTCGCTCGACGATCGACACCACGGGCCCGTGGACCGAATGGGTCGACGGTCCCGCCGTCGAGGTGCTGCGACCGCAGGAGCCATGGGAAGGTGCGATGGCACCGGTCGAACCATCACGGCGGAGCGTGTCGTACGGCCTGGTCAACCAGCTCCGCGACCCCGCCGTGTTCGAGGACCTGCTGCTCTACGCGTTCGGCGGTGAGTCCGGCATCGGACTCGTCGAGCTGGTCAGCCTTTCGGGTAGCCGGCGTAGGAATCCTTGAAGACACCCTGGTGCAGGAGCACCTGCGCCGTCGGGACGTCGGTTTCGTCGTCGGTCAGGGTGGTGAGCGTCCAATACGACTCGGTCCGACGACTCTGACCCATGGCCACGATCTCGCGATCGATCCGGTAGGGCCGGCCGACGAACACCGGACCGGCGAGCAGCCGGACCTCGAGGTCGATGAACAACCCGACCGAGGGTTGGCGGGCGACGAACCCCACCTTCTTGGATCCGGTGTTGGTGATGACACTCAGCATCTCGATCGGGATGATGGGCCGACCCCAGGGGTTGTCGGCATTCTCGTACCAGGTGATCGGCTCGGTGATGCGCTCGAGCTTCTGGCGGAGCGTGAAGGGATAGAGGTTGCCGAGGTGGTCGTCGAAGTCGACGGTGATGGTCTCGGGCTCGGCGCCCTTCTGCCCGACCCGCATCTGGTCGATGATGAACAACTCCCCGGGCGGATTGGCTTGTGCCTTGGCCAGGCGGGGAGCCAGCGCGGTCGCCGACAGATCGCCGTCGATCGAGGCGGTCCCTTCGAGCACCGGCGTGCCGTCGATCTTCTGGGCGTAGATCCGGGCGGTCGTCGCTCCCGGCCCGTCGATGGTGACGTTGGCCGTGACCTCCTCGCCTTCGACGACCATGGTCAGGAAGTGTGAGCTGAGGATCCCGTTGGTGAACCATCGTTCACCCCACAACGACGCCAGCAGGGGGTCGAACTGGCTGAAGTGGGTCGGTCCCTCGATCGGCGCCCCCGGCAGGCCCAACTTCTCGGCCGTCTCGTCGTCGTGGACGCTCTTGTGGCCCTCGTAGCTCTGCTCGGCGAGCATCTGTTTGGGTGCTCGGGTCGGTCCGGTCAGGGTGATGGTGGTTGACGAGATCTGCATGTCGGGGACCGTAGTTGCCCCCGGCGTGACGGACCGAAAATCGATCGGACTCCGTGCACGCCACCCTCGCTGAGTAGGGTCTGGCGATGGACATCGCAGACTCCGTGCTCGATCTGATCGGCAACACACCCATGGTTCGCCTCGGTCGGGTGAGCGCCGGCCTCCCCACGACGATCGTTGCCAAGGTCGAGGCGACCAACCCGGGCGGCAGCGTCAAGGATCGGCCCGCCGTCACGATGATCGACGCTGCCGAACGAGACGGGCTCCTGAAACCCGGAGGCACGATCGTCGAACCGACCTCGGGGAACACCGGGGTCGGCCTGGCCATCGTTGCCGCCCAGCGCGGCTACGACTGCATCTTCGTGGTCACCGACAAGGTGGCTCCCGAGAAGATCGACCTGCTGCGGGCCTACGGCGGCAAGGTGATCGTGTGCCCGGTCGCCGTCGCCCCCGACGACCCGGCGTCGTACTACTCGACGGCCGAGCGGGTGTTCCGGGAGACGCCGGGTGCCTTCCGACCGAACCAGTACGCCAACCCCCACAACCCCGAGGCGCACGAACTCACCACCGGACCCGAGATCTGGGCGCAGACCGACGGCAGGATCACGCACTTCGTTGCCGGAGCCGGTACGGGCGGCACGATCTCGGGCGTCGGCCGCTACCTGAAATCGATGAACCCCGATGTCCAGATCGTGGCCGCCGACCCCGAGGGATCGGTGTACTCCGGGGGCTCGGGTCGCCCCTACCTGGTCGAGGGTGTCGGCGAGGACTTCTGGCCGACCACCTACGATCCCAGCACCGTCGACCGGGTGATCGCCATCTCCGATCGCGACTCGTTCCTCATGGCCCGCCGGGTCACCCAGGAAGAAGGGCTGCTGATCGGTGGATCCTGCGGAACGGCGGTCGCCGCCGCCCTGCACCTGGCCGAGGAGGGAACCCCCGACGACCTCATCGTCGTCCTGCTGCCCGACAGTGGCCGGGGCTACCTGTCCCGGGTCTACAACGACGACTGGATGGCCGGCTTCGGTTTCCTGCGGTCCGAGGGCTCGGTCGTCGCCGACGTCATCGCCGCCCGTGACGGCCAGCTCCCGCCGCTCGCCTACGTCCAACCCCAGGACTCGGTGCGCCACGCCGTCAACCTCATGCGCTCGCACGGACTGTCACAGCTTCCCGTGGCGAAGGGCGAGATGCCGTTGGCCGCGGCCGAGGTGATGGGATCGGTGGACGAGCTCCAACTGATGGAGAAGGCCTTCCGGTCCAGCTCGATCCTCGACGTCACCGTCGAGGAGGTCATGGGTCCGAAGCTCCCGACCGTCGGTATCGGTCAGACGATCGACCACGCGGTGGCACTGCTCGACCGGGCCCCCGCCCTGCTCGTGCTCGATGGCGGCCGCCCCTGCACCGTGGTGGCTCGCACCGACGTGCTGACCTTCCTGTCCGACGCCTCGACGGCGAAGAAAGGCTGACCGACATGGACCCGATCGACGATCAGCACGAACAGTGGGGCTTTGCCACCCGCGCCATCCATGCCGGCCAGGACCCGGAGCCGGTCACCGGGGCCGTCACGGTGCCGGTGTTCCAGACCTCGACGTTCGCCCAGGACGGCGTGGGCAAGCATCGTGGCTACGAGTACGCCCGCACCGGCAATCCGACCCGCACCGCACTCGAACGGGCCCTTGCCTCGCTCGAAGAGGCCTCGGCCGGGGTTGCCTTCGCGTCCGGGCTCGCCGCCGAAGACGCCATCCTGCGGTTGTTGTCGCCGGGCCAGCACGTCCTCATGGGCAACGACGCCTACGGCGGCACCTTCCGGTTGATCTCGACCGTGTTCGCCAGGGCCGGTATCGGCTGGTCGGCCCACGACCTGACCGACCTGTCGACGCTCGAAGCCGACTGGCCCGCCGACACCGCCATGGTGTGGGTCGAGACCCCGACCAATCCCCTGCTGTCGGTGGTGGACATCGCCGCGGTGGCTGCGATCGCCCATCGCCACGATGCGCTGCTCGTCGTCGACAACACCTTCGCCAGCCCCTACCTCCAGACGCCGCTGCACCACGGCGCCGACATCGTGGTGCACTCGACCACGAAGTACCTCGGTGGCCACTCCGATGTCGTCGGCGGCTTCGTTGCCACCAATTCGGCCGAGATCGAGGCCCACCTGCGCTACATCCAGAACGCCGTCGGCGCCGTTCCCGGGCCGTGGGACACCTACCTCACCCTGCGCGGGGCGAAGACGCTGGCGCTGCGCATGGACCGTCATTGCGAGAACGCGGCCGCCGTTGTCGATCTGCTCATGAGCCACGACGTGGTCGACTCGGTGCTCTACCCCGGGTTGCCAACCCATCCCGGTCACGACGTCGCCACTCGGCAGATGCGGGGCTTCGGCGGCATGGTGAGTTTCCGGGCCAAGGGGGGTCAGCAGGGAGCCACCACCATCGTCGAGGCCACCGAGATCTTCACGCTGGCCGAGTCCCTCGGGGCCGTCGAGTCGTTGATCGAGCACCCCGGGGTGATGACCCACGCCTCGGCGGCCGGCTCACCGCTCGAGGTCCCGGCCGACCTGGTTCGGCTGTCGGTCGGTATCGAGGACCGGGCCGACATCGTCGCCGACCTTCGCCGGGCCCTCGACGCCGGTCTCCGGAGTCTCTGAACAGCGCCGGCCCGACCCTGCCGCCGACGAGGCGTCAGCAGATCCTGGGGAGCAGTTCACCCAGGGGGAGGTCGACCACACGATGAGCACCGATCGCGGTCTTGGCAACGACGACTCCGGGGTGCGTATCGACGACCCGGCCGATGACGGTGGCACCGGTGCCGTTCGGGTGGGCGTGCATCGCGTTCATCACGGCGTCGAGACCACCGGGCGGAACGAAGGCCAGGAGTCGGCCCTCGTTGGCGATCGACATCGGATCGAGTCCGAGGAACGCACAGGCGGCGGCAACGGCGGGGGGGACGGGCACCAACGACTCCTCGTAGACGATGCCGACGCCGGCGGTCGCGGCGATTTCGCAGAGCGACGCCGTGACCCCACCCCGGGTCGGGTCACGCAGTACGTGGAGATCACGATGGGCCTCGAGCATCGCGGCCACCAGCCCGTTGAGCGGCGCCGAGTCGGTTTCCAGTTCGGTGCCGAACCGGAGCCCCTCGCGTTGCGACATCACCGCGATCCCGTGTGAGCCGATCGGTCCGCTCACCACGATCACGTCGCCGGCCGCGGCGCGGGTCGGACGGATGTCGACTCCGTCGGGGATGATCCCGATGCCGGCGGTGTTGATGTACAAGCCGTCGGCCTTGCCGGCGTCGACCACCTTGGTGTCACCCGTGACGAGGCGAACACCCGCCTCACGGGCGGCCAGGCCCATGGCCTCGGCCACCCGCCCGAGTACGGCGAGTTCCAGGCCCTCCTCGAGGATGAATCCGGCGCTGAGCGCCACCGGTCGGGCCCCGCTCATGGCCACGTCGTTGACCGTGCCGTTGACGGCCAGATCACCGATGCATCCCCCGGGGAAGAACAGGGGTCGCACCACATAGGAGTCGGTCGAGAACGCCAGCCGTCCCGGTGGGAGGTCGAGCTGCGCCGAATCGTGCATGCCGGTCTCGACCAGGCGCACACCGTCGGCGGCGAGCGGGCCCGGGTCGGCGCCCGACCCGGGGCCCGGAGCGAAGGCCGGCAGGAACAGGTGCTCGATGAGTTCGGTCGACAACTGCCCGCCGCCGCCGTGACCCATGACGATCCGATCGGTGTCGCGCAGCGGGATCGGGCACGACCAGGCCTCGACGTCAGCCATCGGCTCCACCGACCCCGACCGGCGAGCCGTCGAGACGCCGGTACTGGAAGTAGGCGGCACATGCCCCCTCGCTCGACACCATCGTCGCTCCGAGCGGGGTACGCGGCGTGCACTCGCGTCCGAAGGCTTCGCACTCGTTGGGTTTGATGACCCCCTGCAGCACCTCGCCGGCCCGGCACCGCGTGGACTCCGGGGCATCGACGTCGAGCACGTCGAATCGGCGATCCGCATCGAAGTCGGCGTAGCGGTCGGCGAGTCTCCAACCGCTGGCCGGGATCTCCCCGATCCCCCGCCACTGCCGATCGCAGACGGTGAAGACGTCGGCCAGCATGTCCTGCGCCGGCCGGTTCCCCTGGGCACTGACGACTCGCGGGTAGGCGTTCTCGACCCGGGCTTCGCCCCCCTCGAGCTGGACGACCACCCGACGGATCCCATCGAGCACATCGAGCGGTTCGAACCCGGTGACCACGATCGGGACCCCATGACGCTCGACCAGCGGTTCGTACTGCCACGTGCCCATCACCGAACACACATGACCGGCAGCCAGGAACCCGTCGACCCGACTGGCCGCAGACCCGAGGATCGCCTCGATTGCCGGAGGCACCAGGACGTGACTCACCAGGACCGAGAAGTTGGTCAGTCCGCGCTGGTACGCGAGGTGAACGGCCATGGCGTTGGCCGGTGCCGTGGTCTCGAAGCCGATGGCGAAGAAGACGACCTGGCGATCGGGGTTCTGCTCGGCCAGGGCCACGGCGTCGAGGGGTGAGTAGACCACGCGTACGTCGCCACCCGCGGCCCGTACCCCGAACAGGTCACGGCCGCTCCCGGGAACACGGAGCATGTCGCCGAACGAGCAGAAGACCACCCCGGGCCGACCGGCGATCTCGAGCGCCTTGTCGATCATGCCCAGGGGGGTCACGCACACCGGGCAGCCCGGTCCGTGGATCAGCTCGATCGACTCGGGCAGCAATTGGTCGATCCCGTTGCGGATGATCGAGTGCGTCTGACCACCGCAGATCTCCATGATGGCCCAGGGCCGCGTGGTCACCCGTTCGATCTCGTCGAACAAGCCGGCGGCGAGATCGGGATCGGAGAACTCGCTCAGGTATTTCACGCCTCCTCCCGGTCGACACCCAGCTCGTCTTCGAGCCGGCCGAGTTCGCGGAACAGTGCCAGGGTCTCGAGTGCCTGCGCCTCGTCGACCTTCGAGATCGCAAAGCCCACGTGCACGATGGCATAGTCACCGACGTCGAGGTCGGGCAGGTAGGCCAGACAGATCTCCTTGTGGATGCCATCGAAGTCGATCGTGGCCATGCGCGTGCCCCGATCGTGACGGACTTCCAGGATGCGGCCGGGAACGGCGAGACACATGTCAGTTCTCCTCGTGGGGTGCCCGATGGCGGGCCAGTCCCAGCATGGCCTGCCCGAGCGCGAGTCCGCCGTCGTTGGCGGGAAACATCCGGTGGGTGAGGACGGCGAAGCCTTCGTGCTCGAGTCGGCGACGGGCCCGATCGACGAGGAGGGCGTTCTGGAACACGCCACCCGACAGGGCAACCGTGTCGATCCCCCGCTGGATTCGGAGCCGGCCGGCAACGACCATCATGACGTCGACCACGGCCTCGTGGAATCCGAGTGCGATCTCGCTGCGATCGATGCCCGCCCGGCGGTCGGCGACCACCGCCCGCAGGACCGGCGCCGGATCGAACACCCAGGGTTCGGACAGGGAGGCCGAAGCAACATCGAAGCGGTATGCACGGGCGACGGAACACCCGGCGGCGCACAGCTCGAGGTCGATGGCGGCCTGGGCCTCGAAGCTGATCGAGTGCCGGAGCCCGATCAGCGACGCAACCGCATCGAACAGCCGCCCCATGCTCGTGGTCGGGACGCAGGCGACCGCCCGTTCGAGCTGGCACCGGAGCAGCGCCTGCTCGCCGACGTCGAGACGACCGGATGCATCCGGGGCGTCGTCCCAGTCGATTCCGGCCTGCCACAGGTGGGCGAGCGCCACCCGGAAGGGATGCCGGATCGCCTGGTCACCGCCAGGAAGCGGGACCGGGGCGAGATGGGCCACTCGCTCCAGGGCTGCGACCGTCCCGGTGAAGACCTCACCGCCCCAGATCGTCCCGTCGTGTCCGAAGCCGGTGCCGTCGAAGGCGAACCCGATGACGGGGCGGTCGATCGGATGGTGATTGTCGGCGATGACCGAGGCCACGTGGGCTTCGTGATGCTGGACGGCGACGACTCGATCACCGAATCGCTTCCGGGCCCAACGGGCGGACCGGTACCCGGGATGGGCGTCGACGACGACGAGCTCGGGGTCGATCCCGTAGAGCTCGAACCACTGATCGACACCGGTCTCGAACGCCTGCTGGGTGGCCAGGTTCTCCATGTCGCCGATGTGTTGGGACACCCACAGGCGAGTCGACCCCGTCCCACCGGGCTCGGACGCCTCGATCGGCCGGCCGACGGCGAAGGTGCTCTTGAGTTCGCCACCGACTGCCAGGACCGAGGGGCCGGAGACATCGAGCGTGATCGGCAGTGGCGCCACGCCGCGGGCCCGGCGGATCGGCAGCATCCGTTGCTCGACCAGCCGAGCGACCGAGTCGTCGCACGGGGTGTGGATCGGTCGGTCGTGGCCCAGAACGGCGTCGACGAGACCACCGAGTCGCGGACCGACGTCTTCGTCTCGATGCACGAGCGGCTCACCGGCGAGGTTGGCGCTGGTCATCACCAGCACGTCGAGCCGGCGATCGGCGAGGAGCAGATGGTGGATGGGGGTGTAGGGCAGCATCACACCGATCAGCGGATTGCCGGGGGCGACCCCGGCCGACACCGGTGGCAGCGCACCGTCGGAGCGGGCCCGAAGCAACATGATGGGTCCGATGCCGGAGCCGAGGATCTCGGCTTCGGCCGGTCCGACGTGCGCCAGCCGTTCCGCCATCGACAGATCCGCGACCATCACGGCCAGCGGCTTGTCGGGGCGGTGTTTGCGCGACCGAAGGGTGGACACCGCCGCATCGTTGGTTGCGTCACACACGAGGTGGAAGCCGCCGAGGCCCTTCACGGCGACGATTCCCCCGTCGACGAGCACCTCGATGGCGTCGGCGAGCGCCGAGTCGGGGTCACCGGCCGCCTCGGCCGGAGCGGAGCCCGGACCCGAGAACTGCAGGCCCGGCCCGCATTCGTGGCAGGCGATGGGTTGGGCGTGGAACCGGCGGTCGGTCGGATCGTGGTATTCGGCGTCGCACGCGGAGCACAGCGCGAATCCGGCCATCGTCGTCGCCGGTCGGTCGTAGGGCAGACCTCGCGTGATCGTGAGCCGGGGTCCGCAGTTGGTGCAGTTGATGAACGGATGACCGAAGCGTCGATCGGTGGGGTCGAACAACTCGGCCAGGCAGTCGGCACAGGTCGGTCGGTCGGGGGACACCAGGGTCGGGCTGGCCCCGGGTCGGGTCCGGCTGGGGGCGATGGCGAACCCGTCGGGTCGATCGACCGGCGGAGCCTCGACACGCCGAACGGTTTCGATCATGGCCAGTGGTGGGGCGTCGGCGACGACGCGACGGGCGAGCGCATCGATGGACTCCGCCGGGCCCTGCACGTCGATCACGACTCCGGCCGAGTCGTTGCCGACCCAGCCGTCGAGTCCGAGCTCGGTGGCGAGCCGATGGACGAACGGGCGGAAGCCCACGCCCTGGACCACCCCGCCGAGGGTCAACCGGATTCGGGTGATCACCGGTCGAGTCCCACCTTCGTGGCCCACCTACCGGATCGGTGGTCGGCCCAGGGTCATACCGCCATCGATGGCGATCACCTGACCGGTCACCTGGGCCGCTCGCGACGAGCAGAGAAAGGCCACCGAATCGGCGATATCGGCCGGCGACTGATCGGACCCGAGCGGCATCAGTTGATCGATCAGCGCGTCGTAGGCCTCGAGTTCGGGCGCCATCTGCTCCCACAGTCGGGTCCGGACGATGCCCGGTGCCACCGCATTGACGCGGATGCCCCGACCGGCGAGGTACAGGGCCATCGACTTGGTCCAGTGGATGAGCGCCGCCTTGGCGGCGCCGTAGGCGAACAGCCCACCGGCCAGTTGTCCGGCGATCGATGCCGTGTTGCAGATCGCCGACCCCTGGGGCATGGAGGGTCCGACGACGCTGGTGACGAGATGCGCCGACACGAAGTTGAGTTCGACCATCGAGCGGAATTCGTCGACCGACCCGAACGGATCGGGACCGGCGAGGCCGCCGGGTCGTTCACCGGGCGGGGCCGGATCGCCACCGGCGTTGTTGACCAGGATGTCGGGGCCACGGCCCAGCTCGGCAAAAGCCCGCCGGACCGAGTCCTCGTCGGTCACGTCACAGGTGACCTGCGCGATGCCGTCGAGGAGTGGCTCGCTCGGATTCGGTCGCAGATCCCACACGACGACCTCGTCGGCGACGCCCTGGTCGAGGAGCGCCCGAACGATGGCCAGACCGATGCCCGTCGATCCCCCGGTCACGATGGCCAACGTCATGGGTCGATCATGGCACGATCGACGATGCGAGTGGTAGCGCCGACCGTGGTGGGGACGGCCCCGGACTCATTCGGTGTAGCGACGCACCTTGGCCCGCTTGCCCCGAATCGAGGTGTTGTTGATCGCTTGGATGACCCGTTCGGCGTCGGCCTCGGGCACCCCGACCACCGAGAAGTGATCACTGATCCGAATCGGGCCGATCTGGCTGCCGGGCAAGCCGGCCTCGTTGGCGATGGCTCCGACGAGGTCGCCGGGACGCATGCCTCCCTTGCGACCGACACCGACATAGATCGACGCCGTCGGCCCGGATTTCGCCCCTCGACCCCCCGATGACCGCGCCCCCCGATCGCCGGCGCCCCCTCGTTCACCACGATCAGGGCGACCGCGACCCCCACCGTCGCGGCCGGAATCCTTCGCCATCCGGTGTGAGGCGTCGGGGATCTCGACCTCGTCGACCGTCGCTCCCCCGGCGGCGTGAGCCAGCTTGATCGCGGCCAGGGCGATGTTCCGGTCGCTGTCCTCGCCGGCCAGCGCATGGAGCACCGTGTTGTAGTCCTCGAGATCGTCGGAGGCCAGAGCTTCGCGGATCGAGTCCACGGTCAGCTCGACCTGACGAGCCCGGAGGTCGGCGATGCTCGGCACCTTCGAAACCGAGATGGTCTGCTTGGTGAGGCGCTCGATGTTCTTCAGCAGCCGCTGCTCGCGGGGTTCGGCCAACGTGATCGCCACGCCTTCACGACCGGCTCGTCCGACCCGGCCGATCCGATGCACGTAGCTCTCGGCCGCCGACGGCACGTCGTAGTTGACCACGTGGGTCAAGGTGTCGATGTCGAGGCCGCGGGCCGCGACGTCGGTGGCGACGAGCAACTCCGCCGTGCCGTCACGAAGGCGACCCATGACCCGGTCTCGCTGGTGCTGGTCCATGCCGCCATGCAGCGCTTCGGCCCGATACCCCCGACCGTTCATGGTTTCGGTGAGTTCGTCGACCTCGTGACGGGTTCGGCAGAAGACGATGGCCGACGTCGGTGCCTCGATGTCGAGGATCCGGCCCAGGGCCGAGGCCTTGTGCGAGCGCTGCACCACGTAGACGGTCTGGCGGACCAACGCCCGGGCCGCGTCGGCATCGGCCTTCGCGATCTGGATGCGCACCGGATCATGCTGGTAGCGCCTGGCGATCGAGTTGATACGGGGCGGCATGGTGGCCGAGAACAGCACGGTCTGCCGATCGGACGGCGTCTGCTCGAGGATCGTCTCGATGTCCTCGGTGAAACCCATGTCGAGCATCTCGTCGGCTTCGTCGAGGATCACCGTGCGGATCTGGTCGAGCTGGAGCGAACCCCGCTTGATGTGGTCGAGCGCTCGTCCCGGAGTGGCGACCACCACGTGGACGCCCCGGTCCAACGCCCCCAGCTGACGGCCGATGGGCTGCCCGCCGTAGATCGGCACCACGCGGATGCCGAGGTTCCGCGTCCGTACTTGAACATGGCCTCGCTGACCTGGACTGCGAGTTCCCGGGTGGGCACCAGGACCAGCACCGTGGGAATCGGCGCCGCGTTCGGTCCGATCCGATGCAGCACCGGCAGGGCGAAGGCGGCCGTCTTGCCGGTACCGGTGGCGGCCTGCCCCAGCAGGTCCTTGCCGGCCAGGAGCAACGGGATCGTCTCGTTCTGGATGGGTGTCGGTTCCTCGTAGCCCAGTGCGGACAAGGCCTCGAGCAGCTCGGTTCGCAATCCCAGGGCTGCGAACCCGTCATCGGGGTCGTCGGCGGGTGACGGTTCGGCTCCCACCGAGTTCTCGATCGTTTCGTGCTCACTCATTGCGCGCTCCTTGCAGCAACCCGCCACGATAGGCACGAAACGGCGCCGGTCCGCTGGGCAACGCGGCCAGAAGACCCCGCACTAGGGTCGTGGCCTTGCGCTACGAACGGCTGATCGCGATCTGCGTGTCGACCGTGCTGGTCATGGCAGGGCAGGGCGTCATCAGTCCGGTGCTCCCGCTCTATGCCGACAGCTTCGGGGTCAGCACGGCCATGGTCGGGGCGACGATCACCGCGTTCGGGCTGGCTCGACTGCTCGTCAACATCCCGGCCGGGACCTTCGCCGACCGACGTGGGCGCCGATTCCTGCTCGTTGGTGGTCCCATCATCACCGGTATCGGCATGCTGGGTTCCGGGCTCTCGCCGTCGATCTGGATCCTGCTCGTCTTCCGATTCGTCGCCGGTCTCGGTTCCGGCCTCTACATGACCGGGGCGCAGATCTATCTGCTCGACATCGCCGGACCCGATGAACGCGGGAGGTTCATCGCCACCAACCAGGGAGCGCTCCTGGTCGGGGTCAGTGCCGGACCGGCCCTCGGCGGGTTCATGGCCGGGGCCTACGGACTCGAGTCCCCATTCGTCCTCGTTGCCGTCGCCGCCTTCGTCACCGCCCTCTACGGCTACCTCAGACTTCCCGAGACGCTGGTTGCACCGTCGCCGGTCGATCAGGACCGCCCGGCATCGTCGCGTTGGGATCTGCTGCGGTCGCTCGACTTCCTGGCCGTCGGTTTCGTTGCCGTCGGCGTGTTCTCGATCCGGGCCGGGGTCCGCCAGACCCTGGTGCCGTTGGAGTTGAGCGAGTCCTTCGGGCTCGATGTCGCCGACCTGGGAGTGCTGTTCACCTCACTGGGTGTGATCGGGATCGTCCTGATCTGGCCGGCGGGATGGGCCGCCGACCGACTCGGTCGCAAGGTCCTCATCGTTCCGACCGCGCTGATGATCTCGTTCGGCATGGGCCTGGTGGCACTGGCCGACTCGCTGACCGTCTTCGTCGGCGGGCTGGCCGTCGCCGCGGTCGGGTCGAGCATCACGGGACCGGCGCCGGCGGCCTTCGTCGCCGACCTGGTGTCCGCCGATCAGCGCGGCGCGGCCATGGGCATGTACCGGACCTTCGGCGACATCGGCGTCGTCGGGTCACCCGTCCTGAGCGGGTTGCTGGCCGATGCCACCTCGAACCGGGTGGCCATCGGGGCCAACGCCGCACTGATCGGGATCGCGGCGGTGTTCTTCGCGCTGGTTGCGTCGGAGCCGCAACGACCGCTCAGAACGGACGGTCCCCCTTCACCGTGACCCGGCGCATGTGTCGGCGCTCTCCTCGATAGTCGTGCAGGGCGAAATGCTGCACACTGCGGTTGTCCCACATGGTGAGCGTGCCCGGCTCCCAGCGCACCCGCGCCGTGAACGGCTCCTTGACCGCAGCGCGGTTCAGGAGGTCGAGCAGGGCGCTCGACTCGTCACGCCGCAGTCCCCGGATCGCAACCGTGAAAGCCGGGTTCACGTAGAGCCCCTTCCGCCCGGTCTCGGGATGGGTACGGACCACCGGGTGTTCGACCGTGCGATCGACGAGATCCTGATCCCGGGTGGTCATGGCCTTCGAACGGGTCGAGTACCCGCCGACTCCGTACTGGGGTGCCGCCGAGTGCACGGCGACCAGCCCGTCGATCATCGACCGCATGGTCGAGCTCAATCCCTCGTAGGCGGCGTGCTGATTGGCGAACAGGGTGTCACCCCCGACCGCGGGGACATCGACCGCGTAGAGGATCGAGCCCAGATCGGGTTCGTCGAGGAAGGTGAGATCGGTGTGCCAGCCACCACCGAAGTTGGCACGGTCGTCGGGCTCGGTCACGATGTCGAGCACCTCGGGGTGCGAGGCGCTGCCCTCGACGAAGGGATGGGTGTCGAGCTCGCCGAACAACCGGCCGAACGACATCTGTTGCTCGGGCGAGAGTTCCTGTTCACGAAAGACCAGGACGTGATGATCGAGGAACGCGGCCTTGATGTCGGCGATCGTGGTGGCGTCGAGCGGCTGGGCCAGATCGACTCCTCGCACCTCGGCGCCGGTGGTGCCACTGAGTCGGAGCAGATCGAGCGTCATGGTCGGGCCCCGTCCTCGAGCAGGGCGATCGTCGGCCCGTAGAGCCGACGTTTCAAGGCCCCCAGCGTCGGGCCGGACGTGGCGGTCAGCGCCGCGGCCCGCTCGATGGCGACGGGGAGGACGGTGGTCTCGTCGGCCGTGGCGTCGACGAACCCGGCACGCAGCGCTTCGTCGGCCGAGAATCGGTGCGCGGTGGTCACGGCCTTGTGCGCCACCGGGGCCGGGAGCTTGGCCTGCACGATCGCCGCCATGCCCGGCGGGAGGTCCATGCCGAGCAGGAGCTCGTTCACGCACCAGAATCCGCGGTCGACCCGCATCACCCGTTGGTCGAAGGCGAGTGCGAACATGGCCCCTCCGGCGAAGGCATGCCCGTTGACCGCGGCCACGGTCGGATACGGGGCGGCCAGGATCCTGGCCCACATCGCCATCACATCGGCGATGAAGCCGACCATGTCCTCCTCGCCGGTGCCGAGCCAATCGAGATCGAGGCCGTTCGAGAAGAACTTCCCGGTGCCGACGACGACCAACGCCTTCGGATCCTGGGTGTCGTCGATCCGGTCGAGGCCGGCGTTGATGGCGTCGAGGGAGCGGCGATTGAACCGATTGTCGTGATCGATGAGGCGGAGAACGACGACCTCACCGTCGGCCTCGATGCTGACCGGTCGAACGTCCACGGACTCCGATGTGGTTTGAGCCATGCCCG
The DNA here is from genome assembly GCA_963700755.1 of uncultured Acidimicrobiales bacterium. Taxonomy (GTDB): domain Bacteria; phylum Actinomycetota; class Acidimicrobiia; order Acidimicrobiales; family SZUA-35; genus JBBQUN01. The sequence continues at coordinate 351,482 of CAVOYW010000005.1, read as the reverse complement.
ATCCTACCCACCATCACGGTTGGGTCGAAAAGGCCGGGTGCCGTCCGGCTTTCCGGTCAGGACTTGCGGATCTGGTACTCCGCGGAGTTGACCAGGTTGAGGGCCAGCCGGATGTCGTCTTCGCCGGCGAGGATCCCCGACCAGTACGTACGACCGGCGGCGTCGGGGGCCCGACCGAGCAGCTGCTGGTACAGGGCATCGACGCGACGCAGGCGTGACGGCTCGGACTGATAGAGATCGCGGGCGACATCGCCGTAGCGCTGTCCCGAACTCGAATCGGCCCAGTATCGGATCCCGGCCGGATCGCCCTCGACCCCGAGCAGGCTCCGGTACAGATCGGCGACCCAGGCCTCGTCCGATCCGAACCCGGCCCGGTACTCGGCCGACCCGTAGAACGCCGCCGCCACGTCACGAACCGGGGCCTTCCGGTTCTGGATCAACCCGACCCAGAACGCCATGCCGGCGGCGTCACCGCTTCGTCCGAGCGTGTCCTGGTACATCTTCTCGACGACCGAGCCGACCCACTGATCCGAACCGACCAGCTGTTCGGTCATCACGCCGGTCCCGTGGGCGGCAACGACCGAGCTCCAACGGTCGAGTTCGGTCGGCTGTGGCTCCCGGCGCAGCAGATCGACGAACAGGGAACGCACGATGGTGCGGCTGCCTCCGGCCGTCGCATTCGCCGGATTGGGGGTCGACGACGACCCGATCGTTCCCGGGGCGACGTCACCGTCGAACGTCGTGGTGGTCCAGTGGAAGCTGCTGCCGGCCCGGGAGTTCACGCCCGTCACGGTGACGTCGTAGACCGTGTCGGCGGTGTCCGCGGGCAGGGCGCCCTCGGAGAGCTCGAACACCAGTACCGGGTTGGGGTAGGTGTTCGCGTTGGAACCCCGATGGATCACCGGAGCGTCGATCGGTACGCCGTTCCGCCGCACGGCCACCGAAGCCCCGGTGAAGTCGGCGTTGTCGATCGACAGCGACCATCGCGGTGGAACGACCTCCTCGGGTACCTGTCCCGATGGCGGCCACACGACCACGTCCTGTTCGGCGTTGTGGCCGAAGTCGATCCCGGAGAACACGTACATCGCGTGGCCCCCGAGGTTCTGCGAGCCGGAGCCGGGAACCTCGCCGATCCCCACCGAACGCTGCTGGGGCAACAGGATCCAGTTGCGATGACCCACCGAGGCGTTCGACGAACCGTAGTCGACCATGTAGCCGTCGATGGCTCCGAGACCGGTCCGGGTGTAGATGTTCGAATAGCGGAGACCGTCGGCCCCGGTCGCGGTGTAGCAGGCCCAATCGGGCGTTGCGGTGTGACTGACCGCGCCGCGGGCTCCGATCATGAGTGCGGCCGCCTGGGCGGTCTGGCTGGCCGTGGTGTCGAGGCTCACCGGGTGGTCGAGGCCAGCCAGCGACCGATACCAATTGACCCGGTCGACCTGGTCCTGCTGATACGGCACGCTGATGCTGCCGGGGTTGCAGCCGGCCACGTCGCCGTTCCAGTTGGGGCTCGACACCCCCTGCGTGAACTCGTTCCAGTAGCTGCGGTGAACCGTGGCCCGATCGAAACCGTTGGACCGGACCTCGACGGGGGTCCCGGTTGCCTGCACCGGTGCCACGAGGGCGACCATCAGGGTCGAGGTGACGATGGTCGAAGTCAGCAGAGCGCGTCGAAGCTGGGACACAGACGGCATTCGTTGGCCTTTCGATGGCGACGGATCGGCAGAACCGGCGGGAAAGGTCTGCATTGGGCAGATGTGCCTGCCGCCCCCATTGCTACGGACGCCGCGGGCCCGACCTTGAGATCAAAGGCGAAGAATTCTGCGGCGATCGCTCACATGCCACCGTCCCCGGCCGACATCGCAGGGGTGCGAGATCGGTTCAACCGGTCGGGCCGCGGCGACCGAGATAGCCCCGAGCCAGCTCGTGCAGTCGCTCTCGGCCGAAGCTCGGATCGTGACCGCCGTGTACCACCGACACCGGGAGGTCGATGAGGCGTTCCATCGTGCGCCGATAGTCGGCGATGTTCGATCCCGGCAACTCGTCGAGGAGCGGACCGTCGTAGATGGCGTCGCCGGAGAACAGGGTGCCGGTGGCCGGCTCCCAGAGCCCGATCGAGCCCGGTGAGTGCCCCGGGAGGTGCAGGACCTCGAATCGGCGATCGCCCAGGTCGATCAGGTCGCCGTCGTCGACGAGCCGGGACACTCGCGCCGGCTTCTGCCGGAAGGTCTCGATCGTCACGCCGGCCGGCAGCGCGGTCACGAAGTACGGATCGGTGACCTCGTATCCCGATCGGGTGAGCGACTCCATCACCTCGGCGCCCCAGGCGATCCACGGATCCAGCGAGATCATCGACGGTCGCTCGACCTGGGATGCCTCGGCCCGGTGGGCCAGGACCTCGGTGAACTCGTGATGCGAGCCGATGTGGTCACCGTGGCCGTGTGTGGCGACGGCGATCACCGATTTCCCGAACAGATCGGCCGCTGCATCGGTCAGGCTCGCCACGCCCAGCCCGGTGTCGATGACCAGATCGCGGTCCCGACCGCGAACATGCCAGATGTTGCATCGCATCAACGGGACGACATGGGGTTCCCAGAGCAGGGTCACGGCATCGTCGATCCGGCGACGCTCGAACCATCGATCGGCGAGGGGCAGGAGCACCCGGCCACTCTCTCACACGCCCGTCCTTGCTACGTTGCGGTGATGACGAACACGGTCAAGCCCGGAGGATCCGATGAGCCGGTCGGTGACGACGCGTCGTGGACGTTCCTCACCAACCACTCCCACGTCCTGATCTGTCTGGCCCGCGACCCCGAGCTCCGTCTGCGGGATCTGGCCGAGCTGGTCGGCATCACCGACCGGGCCGTCTCGAAGGTCATCGGTGAGCTCGAGGCCGGCGGCTACCTGGAACGCATCCGGATCGGTCGGCGCAATCGCTACGAGATCGACGCCGGACGCCCCATGCGCCATCAGGTGGAGCGGGGGCACGAGGTCGGTGAACTCCTGGACGTGATGACGCCGTTCGGCGGCGACGATCGGTAGCAGATTCGCACACTCCCGAAATCGGTCCGGAAAATCTGACATTTCCCATTGCATGAATTCTATTTCCGGTATAAGAATTCTACTTATGCAATGGATGCTCCTGATTCTGGTCGCCGCCCCTGCCCTCTCGACCGTCGTCATCATCGCTCGACGTCCGAGTGGAGAGCGGGCGGCGAGCATCGGGGTCGCCGGCTGCCTGGCCGCCGCGATCGGGGCGGTGGCCACGCTGGTTCGCGACCGCGAGCGACAGTACGGCGCTGAGCCTCACCGTGGAACGATCCGATGGACCGGACCTCGGGGTGGTCGCCGATCGCAGTGGAGCCGTTCTCGCCACCATGATCGTGCTCGTCGGTCTGACCGTCACCGCGTTCGCCCGCCGGTCATTGCACGGTGATCCCCGAGCACCTCGATTCTTCGCCCTGGCCCCCTTGCTCTGCGCCTCGACCGTCCTCATGGCGATCGGGTCCACGGCACTCATCGCTGCGTTGGGGTGGTTGGCGACCGGCCTCGTCCTCACGGCGATGATCGGGCACAACGGCGGCTGGGCCCCTGCCGATCACGCGGTCCGACGCACCCGGGCCACGTTCGCCCTCGGCGACACGGCATTGGCTGCCGCGCTGGTCATCGTCATGGCCACCATCGGTGACGTCGACATGCGGGCGATGTCCCAGGCGGCGGTCGATCTGGGCACCCATCGATTGGGCCTCGGGCCGTTCGAGATCGGAGCCGACGGGGCGGTCGCCCTCCTGCTGGTCGTCGCCGGCACCTCACGATCGGCGCTGCTCCCCTTCCACCGGTGGCTACCGACAACCCTCGCCGCCCCGACGCCGGTCTCGGCCATGCTCCACGCCGGGGTCATCAACGGCGCAGGCGTCTTGCTCATCCGGTTCGCCCCGGTGTTCGTGACCTCACGGTTGGCCGTTCTCGTTGCATTCGCCCTCGGCGTCGCCACGGCGGTCTGGGCCACCGCCACGATGGCCGTTCGAGCCGACGTGAAGGGCTCGCTGGTCTGGTCGACGTCGGGCCAGATGGGCTTCATGGTCATCCAGATCGCCGTGGGGGCCTTTGCCGCGGCCCTGTTCCACATCGTCGGTCATGCCATGTACAAGGCTGCGCTGTTCCTCGGTGCCGGCGGTTCCATCGTCTCGGCCGCCGACCATCGCTTCCTTCCCCACGGTGATCGCCCCATCGGGACCGGGGCACGCTTGGCAATTGCGGCCGCCGTTCCGGCCGCGGCGCTGGCCGCCGGACTGGCTGTCTTCGATCCGCACCTGACGGCGAGCTCCACGGTGATGGTCGCCGTCTTCGGGTGGGCTTCGGCGGCAACGGCGCTGAACAGCTGGCTACGCACGGCCCCGTGGTCGGCAACGACCTCGGTGGCCACCGGGATCGCGGTCTCGGCGCTCAGTGTGCTCGGCTACGTCGGCGGCCTCACCCTCTTCGAGTCCTTCGTCGCCGACACCGTGCCCTACGACGCTCCGAACGTCGTCGGCGTGGGCCTGCTCGTTCCGACCCTGGCCCTGGTCGCGCTCCTCGGCGCCGCCGTCCGGTTCGCCCCCGGCCAGGGGCCGATCGCTGGCGCCGCCGGCTCTACGTCAACCTGCTCGCTTCGAGCTCGACCAGCATGGCCGGGCATCACCCCGACACCGGATCGGTGCTGTCACGCCTGCCCCGAACCGTTCGATGCGGCCCCGACGGCCGCCTACGGCATCGCGATCGCCAAGGAAGGAACCACCCCATGACCGATCTGGCCAACCCCACCACCTCGGATCCGGCCGCCGGCCGCGAGGTCGACACGGCCCGACGGGCACGCCTCCGGGCCGACGTCTCGAGAGCCGTCACGATCGTTGCCCCCTCGTGGCCGCTCGAGACCTTCGTTGCCGTCAACCCGCTCGGCGGACTCGAGCACCTCCCGTTCGACGAGGCGGCGGCGCACGTCCGCAGTCGGACCGGGGCCTCGACCCATCTCACCCTCACCGGCTTCCGGGCCGAGCACCGGCGCGGCGCCATCGCCGACGCCGATCTCGATCTGGCCATCGTCACCGCCGATCCGCTGGTGACCACGGCACCCGACGTCGTCCTCGGCACGGCTCGGGTCGGCGTCATCGACGTCCTGCGCCACGATCTGCTCCACGGGCCCGACGACCGGCAGCGTCGAATCCCCACCCCCTCACGACCGGACCCGATCGCCGAGTACGTGGCGTCGTGGTGCGCGGTCTACGCCGACACCGGTGCGGCGTCGTGGACGATGCCGGGACGCGAGCCGCGGGTTCTTCGCCGCCTGGAAGGATCTCGCCGTCGACGACCGGCGGCTCGCCCGCCTCGTCGGCCGAGAAGGCGCACGGTGGATCCGGGATCTCCCGGCCTCCGCCCTCGAGGCGCTCGATGCCGCGACGGTTCGCTCGGGTACCGGCGAACAGGATCGCATCGACTACCTCGGAGATCATGTGCTGTCACTGCCGGGGTGGGTCGGCTACGCCCGCTGGTGCGACGAGTGGGCGCCCCCGACCTACGACGGCGTGAGGCTGAGTGTCCTCGACGTCGTCGCCGTGTTGGCTTCGCTCCACGCCGCAGCCGGGAGCCGGCCGTCACGCCCGGTCACGCCGGGTCCGGACGTCGAGCGGGAGCGCCGGCAGTCGGTCATCGAGCGATTCGCCGAGGGCGACGTCGATGCGGATCAGCAGCTCGCCCTCGCCACCGTCCTCGATCGGCTCCCCACCGAGCAGCGAGCCGATCGGTGGCTGCGGGCCCATGAGACCAACTTCCGGAATCGCCTGCTGGGCCTGCTCCAACGGCCCGATCCGGGCGCGGCCGCGACCCCGTCACAGGCCCAGGTCGTCATGTGCATCGACGTCCGATCCGAAGGCCTGCGACGGCATCTCGAGGCCGTCGGCCCCTACGAGACCTTCGGGTTCGCCGGCTTCTTCGGGATCCCGCTGCGCTGGCGGACCCTCGGCAGCCATGAGGCGCAGGCTCGTTGCCCGGTCCTGGTGTCGCCTCGCCACGAGGTCACCGAGCGTCCGCTCGAGAACCCGGACCGGTTCCTGGCCCGCGAGGCGGGCCGGGGCGCGGCACACGAGGCGCTCCACGACACGAAGAAGGGCCTCGGCTCACCCTTCGCCCTCGCCGAGGCGGCCGGCTGGCTCACGGGTCCCCTGGCCGCGGCCCGCACCTTCGCCCCGGGCCGTTCGGTGAAAGCCCTCGGTTCCGACCGACCCGACACCGAAGTGGTCATCGATGCCGCCGACCACGACGTCGCCGGCTTCACGCTCGACGAGCGGGCGCTGTTCGCGGAGGCGATCGTCAAGACCATCGGGTTCACCCGCTTCGCTCCGATCGTGATGTTCTGCGGACACGCCAGCCACACCACCAACAACCCCCACGCGTCGTCGCTCGACTGCGGGGCCTGCGGTGGCGCCCCCGGCGGGCCCAGCGCCCGAGTGGCTGCGGCCGTGCTCAACGACCACGAGGTCCGCGCTCGACTTCGCCCGCTCGGGATCGACATCCCCGATGAGACCGTGTTCATCGCCGGCGAGCACGAAACGGCCTCCGACACCGTCACCCTGCTCGATCGTCACCTCGTCCCCGATTCCCACATCGGACGCCTCGACCAGCTCGACCGCGACCTCGCAACGGCCGGAGCGGGCCAGGCGGGTGTCCGGTCTCGGCGCCTGCCGGGGAATCCGCAACGGGTTCGCTCCCGTGGTCGGGACTGGGCCCAGGTTCGTCCCGAATGGGGCCTCGCCGGCAACGCGGCCTTCGTCGTCGGGCCCCGGTCGATCACCCGTGAGCTCGACCTGGCCGGTCGGGTGTTCCTGCACAGCTACGAGCCGTCGGTCGACCCCGACGCCGTCGCCCTCGAGACCATCCTCACGGCACCCCTGGTCGTCGCCCAGTGGATCTCGTCGCAGTACTACTTCTCGTCGATCGATCCCGTTCGATTCGGGGCAGGGGACAAGATGCTCCACAATCCGATCGGGTCGACCCTGGGTGTGGTCCTGGGCCAGGGTGGCGATCTGGCCACCGGGCTGCCGCTCCAGTCGGTTTCGGTCGGCGCCCAGCGGGCCCACGACCCCCTGAGACTCCTCGCCGTGGTCCAGGCGCCCTTGGAGCAGGTCGAGGCGATCATCCTCCGCAACAGTGGTCTACGGCAGCTGGTCGAGAACCAGTGGATCACCATGGCCGGCCGGTCCCACAGCCACGAGGACTGGTCGATCCGGAGCCCCGAAGGCACCTGGGAGACCTGGCATGCTGCAACCACGACGCACGAACCGACCGCAATCAGCCTGGAGCTCCGATGACCGAATGGAACACCCTCACCAAGATGGCCAAGATCGAGGTCGTCGTCGACGGTGACGACGTCCCGGCGGTCCGAGACCTCCTGCTCGCCGCCGGGGCCACGGGCTACACCGCAGTGACCGGCGTCTCGGGCTTCGGCCACCACGGGCATCACCAGGGTCGGCTGTTGTTCAACGACCGGGCCAGTCTGTCGCTGCTCATCTCGGTGGCCCCGCTCGACCGGGTCGAGACGGTGATCGCCGGCATCCGACAACTCCTCGAGGACCATCATGGCGTGTTCTTCGTGAGCGAGACCCATGTGAGTCGTCCCCAGTACTTCAGCTGACCCCGGCCCGGGGAACCGTGGTCGGGGATCCGCTTCGGAATACGCTTGCCGCCGATGACGCTCCCCGACTTCTCCCCGAACGCCGATCAGCTCGCCGAGAACAACGCCCACTACGCCGAGCAGTTCCACGACGCCGAACTCGAGGTCAGTCCTCAACGCCATCTGGCCATCGTGACCTGTATGGACTCACGAATGGACATCTTCCAGCTGCTCGGACTCGGCAACGGTGAGGCCCACATCATCCGCAACGCCGGCGGTGTCATCACCGACGACGTGATCCGGTCGCTGTGCCTGTCGCAGCGCTACCTCGGCACGAAGGAGATCATCCTGGTCCACCACACCGACTGCGGGCTGCAACGGGTGACCGAGGACGCCTTCCGGGCCGAACTCGAAGCCGAGATCGGGATCAAACCCTGGTGGGCCCTCGAGTCGTTCGTCGACCCCTACGCCGACGTCGCCCAATCGATACAGCGGCTCGTCATGACCCCGTTCGTCAAGTACAAGGACCACATCCGGGGCTACGTCTACGACGTCACCACGGGACTCCTCAACGAGGTTCCGGCGTCACCCCAGACGTGACGCCGGCCGATAGACCGCGGTCGGGCGAAAGATCCTCGGGCGGGCACGGTCGACCGTAGAGGTACCCCTGGAACTCGTCGGTGCCGAGGGCGGCGAGCTGATCGGCCTGCTCCTCGGTCTCGATTCCCTCGGCGGTGATGGTCGCTCCCAGGAGGTGACCGGTGTCGATGATGAGCTTCACCAGGGACCGGGAGCTCTCGTCTCCGGTGAAGCTCCGGTCGATCTTGAGGACGTCGATCGGCAACGTCTTGAGGTGGGCCAAGGACGTGTAGCCGGTACCGAAGTCGTCGATCGCCACCTTGATCCCGTGGGTCCTCAGCTCCTGGAGCTTGACTGCGGCGCTGGTGAGGTCGTCGAGCAGGGCGCTCTCGGTCACCTCGATCACGATCGACCGTGGGTCGACGCCGAATTCCCGGAGTGGACGCAGGACGTTCTCGACGAAGGTGTCGACAGCGAGATGCCGGCCCGAGATGTTGATCGACACCGGGAACGAAGGCTTGCGATCGACCTCCTGCCAGTGGGCCATCTGCTGGGCCACCCGTCGAACCACCCAGCAGTCGATGTCGACGATCAGGTTGGATCGCTCGGCGAAGGGAATGAAGTCATCGGGCGACACGACGACGCCGTCGGATCGGTGCCACCGGATGAGCGCCTCCATTCCGACCGATCGACCCGACGTCGGGTCGACGATGGGCTGGTAGTAGAGCGAGAACTCGTCGTCGACGATGGCCGCTCGCAGCGCCAGCTCGAGATCGGCCTGGGCCACCATGTCCTCACGGAGCGACTCGTCGCACAACTGGACCCGATTCCGACCGTCGGCCTTCGCCTGATAGACCGCCAGATCGGCATCCCGGAGGAGTTCGTCGGCGGTCAGGCCGTGATCGTCCGCGACGGCCACGCCGATGCTGGCGCCGATCCGGACGGTGAGGCTTCCGACCTGCACCGGTTCGCAGAGCTTGATCAGCAGACGCTCGGCCAGCTCGAAGGCCTCCGCGGCGTCCGACACCGGCTCGGCGATGACCACGAACTCGTCGCCGCCCAACCGACCGACGTGATCGCCCTCGCGGACATTGGTCACCAATCGCTGCGCCGTGGCTCGGAGCACCTCGTCGCCGGCCGGATGCCCGAATCGATCATTGACGTCCTTGAAGCCGTCGAGGTCGATGAACAGCACGGCCAGGGTGGCTTCGGTCCTTCCCGTACGGGCCAGACCGCGATGGAGCTGGGCCAGACAGGCCTTGCGGTTCGGCAGTCGGGTCAACCCGTCGTGATTCGCCTCGTGCGCCAGGCGGCGGCGGAATTCCTCGCGTTCGTTGAGCGAGTCGGCGAGCGTACGAACTGCCGTCTGGAGCGACGCTCCGAGCGAACCCGGGGCGGTCTCGGTGAGTGCCGGATGGTCGAGGTCACCAGCGGCCAGGGCATTCGCCTGCCGCTCGGCCAATTCGAGATGCGCTCCGGCTTCGTTCAAGGCAACGGTCGCTGCCCGGACCTCGAAGGGACCGCTCGGAGCCAAGGAGCCCTTCGTCGTCCCGTCTCGCAAGCCCTGGGCCGCAGCGGCCAGCCGCATCATCGGACGAGCGATGAATCGCGCCAGGATCACGGCCAGGGCCATCGAGAGAACGAAGACGGTGCCGATCAGCACGAGGGCCTGGCGACTGCGATCGTCGGCCCGCTCGGTCATGGCCCGGCTGGCATCGAGCACGTCCTGCCCGGCGGCATTGACCAGGACGAGATGGGCCGTCGACGAGTCCTTGCCGGCTTCGAAGGTCCGCGCTGCCCCGGTGACGTCGCCGAGGACGAAGTCCAGGGAGCCACCGTCGTCGTCCTGGCCGACCGCGCCGGGTTCGAGCAGGGTCAGCGCGACGAGCTCGGCCCGGAACCGGTCCACGCTGTCCAGGTCTGCGATGACATCGAGCTGGGCTCGCACATTCGACTCGGGCCCGGCCAACCGGTTGATCTGTGCGATCGCCCGATCGTAGATGGCCTGTTGCTGGATCAGGACGATGACTTCCTCCCGGGCCGTGACCGACCCGGAGAACTGGGCGCTGAAATAGCTCGACAGCTGCGAGGCGACACTCTGGCGAGCCGTGGCCGCCGAGTCGAGGATCCTGGACAGGAGGATGAGGTCGGCCCCGTCGGGAACCTCACCGGCCAGCGCGAGGAGGTGGGTCAGGCTGCGATCGCCTCGCTGCGCCAGGTCCTCCTCGATCTGTCCGTACTCCGCCGACAGGGCCTTGAGATCCACCTCGCCGGAGCTGCGGACGGCTTCGAACCGCTGTTGCATCTCGGGGTCGCCCATCTCCTCGACCAGGGCGTCGACACGCTCGGTTGCCGCCTGCTGCTCCCCGAGCAGGTCGATCCCGGTGAATGCGGCGATGAAGCGCGGATCGAGGCCGATCGACTCGGCGCCGATGACGGCAGCGACCCAGTTCCGCTCGTCGAGCACACTGGCGCGCAGGGCGGTGATCAGGACCAGATCCCGGGTGTCGACCTCGACATCCTCGGCGTTCTCGCCGGCGGCCCGAACCGCGAGCAACTCGCGACCGGCGAACCATGCCGCGCCCAGAAGCGGAACGAGGGCGAGCGCGACGAGCAGAACCGCCACACGCGGCCCGCTGTGGTGCCGCCCACCTTTCTGGATGTCGAAGTCGGCCGTGTTGCCCACACGAGCAACATCGGCACGCGGACGCCCATTCAGAAGGGGTTCGGGACATTCGGCCGTCCGAGCCTCGCCCGGCACGCGACGACGAGGGCGTCCCGATGACGTGTCGGGTCAGCGCACCAGGGCCATCGCAGCGTAGAGCGCAACGCCGTTGGCCAGCTTCGACTCGCTGATGCGCATCAGGTTCGAGTGATTGGGAGCGGCTTTCGCCGGATCGAGGTCGTCGGGGGTGACACCCAGGAACGCCATCGATCCCGGCACCTGCTGCAGCACGTAGCTCCAGTCCTCGGCGCCCAGCACGGCGCGAGGCATTTCGTGGAAGTTGCCCTCACCGAGCACGCTCGAGGCCACCACGCCGGTGAGCGCCGCCTGCTCGGCGTCGTTGACCGTCACCGGGTAACCGGGCGTCACCGTACAGCTGCAGGAACAGCCGTGGGCGGCCGCGGTCCCGTTCGCCACCCGATCGATCCCTTCGTGGATCTGCGCCCGGGTCGATTCGTCGAGGGCGCGAATCGTCCCCTCCATGAACGCCGACGGCGGAATGACGTTGCTGGTCGTCCCGGCCGAGAGATGGCCAACCGTGATCAGGCCGGACCGGACCGGGTCGATGGTGCGACCGACCATGGTGTGCAGTCCGAGCACGGTGGCCGCGGCCGCCGGAATGGGATCGATCGCGTGATGCGGAGCCGAGGCGTGGCCGCCGCTGCCGTGGATGGTGATCTCGAAGGTGTCGGCGCTGGCCATCAGCGAACCACCCTTGGTGAACACCATGCCGTTTGGCATGTTCGAGATGACATGGATGGCGAACGCCCGATCGACCCCGTTGGTGACCCCTTCGTCGATCATGAGCTTGGCGCCCCCGTAGCCCTCCTCTCCAGGCTGGAACATGAACCGGATCTTCCCGGCGAACTCCGAACGGTTCTCGCTCAGCAGACGAGCGGCGCTGGACAGCATCGCAACATGCGCATCGTGACCGCAGGCGTGCATCCGACCCTCGTGACGGGACTGGAAATCGGTCTCGTGGTCCTCCTGGAGCGGCAGAGCGTCCATGTCGCCGCGCAGCAGCACGGTCGGCCCGGGCCTTCCCGAATCGAGCTCGGCAACGACCGACGTGGTCGACTCACCGAGGATGATGTCGAGACCCAGGCCGGTCAAGGACTCGACGATTCGGCGCTGGGTGTTCGGGAGATCGAGCCCGAGTTCCGGATCGGCGTGGATGGCCCGTCGGAGTTCGACGGTGTGGTCGTCGAATCCGTGGGCGGCATCGAGGAGATCGGCACCCGGGACGCTCGAGGCAGTGGCGGCGGTTACGACAGTCATGGAGGGAGTCTGGCACGGGCCCCGGATCGACGCTCGACCAGCGGTTGGGACCGGTCACGCCCGGCTACCCGCCGTGTCGGTCGCGCTTGCGGACCGAGAGCCCCGCCAGAGCCTCGAAGACGATCCGGTGGGCGTTGTTGACCGTGTTGTCGGCATGGTCGTAGGCCGGTGAGACCTCGACCACGTCCATAGCAACGAGGTTCGTCTCCAACGCAACCTGGCGCACCGCCCGGAGGAGATCGGCGGGGTTCATCCCGCCGGGTTCGGGGGTGCCGGTCCCGGGCGCGAAGCCGGGGTCGAGCACGTCGATGTCGACCGACAGATACAGCGCGTCGCAGCCGTCCATCGCCTCGGCCACCGCATCGGCCATGACCGCCGCGATCCCCCGCTCCCAGATCTCGTGCATCAGGTGCCATCGCATCCCCTGCTCCTGCATCCAGGCGAAGGTGTCGGCCGGTGGCCAGTAGCCACGGAGCCCGATCTGCACGAAGTTCCGGCCGAGTACGGCACCGGACTCGATGAGTCTGCGCATCGGCGTGCCGTGCGAGACGAGGTTGCCCTCGATGATGTCGGCAGTGTCGGCGTGGGCATCGAAGTGGACGAGTCCGATCTTGCCCCAGCCGTGCGCTTCGGCCACCGCGGAGGCCGACGGATAGGTGATCGAGTGATCGCCACCGATGACGATCGGGACGATGCCGCGTCCTGCGATCTCGCCGACGCGTTGGCGGATGTTGGCGAAGCTCACGGTCGAGTCGGCATGCGGACAGTACGCGTCGCCGTAGTCGACGACCTCGAGATGGTCGAAGATCTCGATGCCCAGATCGAGGTGGTAGGTGCCGGGGTGATGGGCGGCAGCCCGGATCGCCCGGGGCCCGAACTTCGCACCGGCTCGATTGGTGACGTTCACGTCGAGCGGGGCGCCGACGATCGCAACATCGGGCTGCCAGGCATCGAGCTGGGACGCATCGGTCAGCATCGGACGCTCGGCGAACGTGGCCAGCCCCCGACCGAGCTGCTCGGCGTATCCCGGTGGCAACACGCGATGCGGTTCGGGACGATCGTCGGTCATGGGACCGAGCGTACGCGACTCAGGAACGAGCGGTGCGACGCTCGCGCACCAGACCGATCACGGTTCCCGACACCATGAGCAGGATCGACACGAACAGCACGATCGTGGCCAGCACGTTGATCTGCGGCGAGAAGGAGTTCTTGAAGCTGGCATTGATGAACAGCGGGAACGTGCTGACCGAACCGGCGTTGAAGAGCGTGATGATGAAGTCGTCGATCGACAGGGCGAACGAGAGCAGGGAGGCGGCCAGGATCCCCGGCAGGATCAAGGGGAACGTCACTCTCCAGAACGTGCGCATCGGCGATGCACCGAGATCCTGAGCGGCCTGCTCGAGCGTCCAGTCGAAGCCCCGCACCCGAGCCCGCACCGTCAGGGCGACGAAGCTGATCTGGAACATGACGTGGGCGATGATGACGGTGACCAGCCCCCGCTCGATGTCCTGATCGAGGAACAGGGTGGCCAACGACGAGCCGATCACGATCTCGGGGGTGGTCAACGGCAGGACCAACAAGAAGTCGAGCGGGGCACTTCCCTTGAACCGGTACCGGGCCAGGGCGATGGCGATCAGCGAGCCGAGCACGGTGGCGATGAGCGTCGAGACGGCGGCGATACGAAGGCTCTCGAAGAGCGCGTCGGTGAGCCCCTGGTCCTGCAGGGGATCGGCCCAGTTGTCGAAGGTGAACTCCTGCCACGCGATGTTGAACTTGCCCTTCGGCTTGTTGAACGAGAACCAGACGATCCAGATGATCGGAATGAACAAGTAGAACAGCGCCAGCGCGGCGTAGACGTTGAGCGCCCACTTGGCAATCGAGCCTCTGATGGTGGCCGGCGCGCTACGCGAGGTCCTCGGTGCCGAAGAAGCGGCTGTAGACCAGCACACCGATGGTGATGATGAACATGAGGACGAACGACATCGCGGACGCCACCGGGAGGTTGTTCTGCACGAGGAACTGGTCCTGGATCGAGTTGCCGATCATCGTGGTGTTCGGATTGCCGAGGTACAGCTGGTTGACGAAGTCGCCGCTGGCCGGGATGAACGTCAGCAGGGTGCCGGCGAACACCCCGGGCAGAGACAGCGGGAAGATCACCTTCCAGAAGGCCTTGACCGATGTGGAGTACAGGTCCTGCGCAGCATCGATCAGCCGAATGTCGATCTTTTCGAGGCTGACGTAGATCGGCAGGGCCATGAAGGGCAGGAAGTTGTAGGTGAGCCCGCCGATCACCGCTGCGGGCGTGTTCAGGATCTGGTCGCCGTCCATGATCCCGACGGCGTCCAGGATCCCCTGCAGACCGACCGCGCCGAGGAAGCTCGGAATGGGCCCGGTGTCGGCGAGCAGGCTGCGCCACGCGATCGTGCGGATCAGATACGACGTGAAGAACGGGATGATGATCAGTCCGAGCAGGATCGACCGGTAGCGACCGCCCCGGAAGGCGATCACGTAGGCGAGCGGGTAACCGATCAGGATCGTCAGCACCGTTGCGATCCCGGCATAGAGGAAGGCCCGTTGGAACTGTGGACCGAAATCGCTGAACGCCGTCGCGTAGTTGCCGAAATTCCAGTCGAAGTCGGCCTTGACCGCGAACCGACTGGGCAGGGTCGACAACGAATTGCGCAACAAGGTGACCAAGGGGGCCAGGTAGAACAGGGCCAGCCAGAGCATGCCCGGTTTCAACAAGCCGTACGGTGCCAGCTGGCGGCGGACGTCGGGGCCTCCGACGATCGCCGCCATGACGAGCCCGACGACACCGGCCAGTACCAGTGAGAGGGCGACCACGGCCAGGGGCCCGGTGAACAGTCGCGTCCCGACGGCAACCAGCAGAGCCCCGGCGACGGTGAGCGCACCGAGCCCGAGCCATTCGGGATGGCGAACCCACCAGCGCCGTGCCGTCCCCGTGGGTGTCGTCGGAGTCGTGCCGGTCATCGTCGGGCCCGCGACCTACGCCCCGACGATCTCGGAGAACCGAGCGTCGTACTCGGCCTCGACGTCTTCGCTGAGGTTGGCGAACGACTTCGTGCGGGCCAACGTCTCGTCGTCGGGGAACAGCAAGGGACTCTCGGCGAGATCGGGATCGAGCTTGACCAACTCATCGCGGACGCCGGCGACCGGTGAGACGTACTGCACCCAGGCGGTGATCTGGGCCGCCTGGACCGGGTCGTAGACGAAGTCCATCCACTTGGCCGCCGAATCGCGGTTGGCGGCTCCCTTGGGCAACACCATCGCGTCGGCCCAGCTGGTCCCGCCTTCCTCGGGGATCACGAAACGAACGCTGGGGTTGTCGCGCGACAGCTGCACGATGTCTCCCGACCAACCGACGCAACAGGCGAAGTTTCCGCTGCTGAGGTCGCTGAGGTAGTCGTTGCCGGTGAACCGCCGGATCTGGCCGTCGTTCTTCGCCGCCTCGAGTCGGTCGAACGCCGCTGCGGCCTGATCGAAGGTCGAGACCGTCGAGATGTCGACACCGTCGGCCATCATGAGCAGGCCCATCGAGTCACGCATCTCGGTCAGGAAGCCGACCTTTCCCTTGAAGGCTGGGTCGAACAGGTCGTTGACGCTGTTCAGTTCGCGTCCCGTGGCCTCGATGTTGTAGGCGATGCCCGCGAACCCGGTCTGCCACGGCAGCGAGTATTCGCCGGTCGGATCCCACGCCGGGTTCTGGAGGTCGGTCCGGAGGTTCGCGGCGTTCGGCACCTGGTCGACGGGCAGTTTGTCGAGCCAGCCCAGGCTGATCAGTCGACCGACGAGCCACGAGGTGGGAGCGATGATGTCGGGGTCGATGGTCTTGCCGGTTCCCAGCAACGGCTGGATCTTCGCGAAGTACTCGACGTTGTCGTTGTAGGTCTCGCTGTAGGTCAGGTCGATCCCGGTGGCCTCCTTGAACCGATCGACGGTTCCCGGAACGCCGTCCTCGGTGGGATCGATGTACTCGGGCCAGTTCTCGAAGAGCAGCGAGTTGCCACCACCCTCACCCCCATCGCCGGACGCCGCCGTGTCGCTGCTGCTTCCACCGCAGGCAGCCAGGAGGGTCGGCAGCGAGAGGCCGACGCCGAGTACGCCGGCTCGCTGGAGGAGTTGTCGTCGGGTGAGGGCCGACCCGGAGAGCATCGGCGGGGTCGTGGTCTTGCGTCGAGTCATGGAGGGAAATGACCTTTTCGTCGGGGGAACTCATGACGAGTTCGCACGGTCTGGTGATGACGGTCTGGTGATGACGGTCTGGTGATGACGGTCTGGTGATGACGGTCTTGGTGAGCAGGGTCTCGATGTGGGGGAAGAAGGATCAGCCGGCCACCTGTGCCTCCAGGGTGTCGAGGTCACTTGCAGTCGCTCCGGCACGGCTGGGCCAGCCGCTCAGGACGAAGGCCGCGCCGGCCTGCCACGTCAGGTGCACCCTGGCTCCGGGGAGCAGGAATGGCAGATCGGCGGCGCTGGCCACATTGGCGATGATCTCGCTGCCGTCGCCCAGTTTCAGACCGAGGCGAGCCGTTGCCCCCTGGAAGACCAGGTCGGTGACCAGACCATCGATCGATCGGCCGTCGGAGATCGATTCGACGGTGGCGATGAGGCGTTCGGGCCGGAGCATCACCGAGACCTTCGAACCCTTGGGCCGTTCCGTCCCCGTACGGGCCCGAATCGTGGCCCCACTGACCAGGGCGACGACGGTGTCGTCACCGTCCTGCCCGACGGTCTCACCGGGAAGCAGGTTGGCCGAACCGATGAAACCGGCGACGAACAACGACGACGGGCTGTCGTAGATCTCCTTCGGCGATCCGATCTGTTCGACGTTGCCTTCGCTCATCACGGCGATCCGATCGCTCATCGTGAGGGCCTCACCCTGGTCGTGGGTGACGAACACGAAGGTGATGCCGACCTCACGCTGGATCCGCTTGAGCTCGAACTGCATGGCTTCGCGGAGCTTCAGGTCGAGGGCGGCCAGTGGCTCGTCGAGCAGGAGTGCGCTGGGGAAGTTGACCAGGGCTCGGGCCAGGGCGACCCGCTGTTGCTGTCCGCCGGACAGTTGGGACGGCTTGCGATTCGCGAAGTCGGTCAACCGCACGACTTCGAGCATCTCGAGCACGTCGGCTTCGTACTTGGTCTTGGGGATCTTCTTGGACTTGGGACCGAAGCGGACATTGTCGGCCACGGTCATGTGGGGGAAGAGGGCGTACTGCTGGAACACCGTGTTGACGTTGCGTTTGTAGGGCGGCACCCGGCTCACGTCTTCGCCGTTGAGCATGACCCGTCCCGAGGTCGGCTGCTCGAAACCGGCGATCATTTTCAGGGTCGTCGTCTTGCCACAGCCCGACGGCCCGAGCATCGCGAAGAACTCGCCCTCGCGGATCCCGAAGTCGGCGCGCTCGACGGCGACGAAGTCGCCGAAGGCCTTGCGCACGTTCTCCAGCCGAATGACGTCACTCGGCTGGAGGTCGTCTCCGCTCACCACGTTCGACAACCATCCTCTTGCACAGATCTCCCCTTCTGGCACTCGACTCGCCCTTGATGGCAGGAGGAAGGGTTCCATGCCGAACCTCGCGGCGCAAGGGACTCGTCGGTTTCTTCTCGGTACGTTCACAACCCGCTACGTTCGTGGTCGTGCTCGTCTACGCCTCCGACGACCACCGTCGACACCACAGCCTCGAGCTCGACGGCGGCACCCTCATCGACTCGTGGGAGTGTCCGCCGCGGGCCGACCTCGTCCGAACTGCCCTGGTGAACCGGGGCCATCGGTTCGCGATGCCGCAGGGCGCTGATCGTTCGCTGATCGAGCGGGTCCATGCTCCCGAGTACGTCGACTTCCTCGAGACGATCTGGGACCGGTGGGAGGCCGAGGGGGCACCGGGGTCGACCGCGATGGGTCTGTCCTGGCCGACACGACGGATGTCGCACCATCGACCCACCTCGGTCCGCGGGCTCGTCGGCCACCACAGTTTCGCCGCCGACTGTGGTGTCACGGCCGGAACGTGGACGGCGGCCCTCGGTGCCGCGGCCATTGCCGACTCGGCGTCGCTGGCGGTGATCGCCGGCGAGCGTGCCGCCTTCGGGCTCTGTCGACCACCTGGCCACCACGCCACCCGCGACCAGTTCGGCGGCTACTGCTACCTCAACAACGCCGCGATCGCCGCCGAGCGCTTCCGGCAGGCGGGCTCGGAACGTGTTGCCGTGCTCGACGTCGACTACCACCACGGCAACGGGACGCAGGACATCTTCTACGACCGGGCCGACGTGTTCTACCTGTCGATCCACGGCGACCCCGAGAGCGAGTTCCCGTACTTCACCGGATTCGCCGACGAGACCGGAACCGGATCCGGGTCCGGATGGAACCTGAACCTCCCCCTTCCGGCGGGGACGGGGTTCGACACCTGGTCGAGGGCTCTCGACCGGTGCCTGAGCCTGGTCACCGAACGCCACTGTGACGCCCTGGTGGTCTCCCTCGGCGTCGACACCTTCGAGCACGATCCGATCTCGACCTTCGCGCTCACCACCCGAGACTTCGACACCGTCGGCCGGCGTCTGGCCCAGGCCGACCTGCCAACTGCCCTCATCCTGGAGGGCGGCTATGCGGTCGACGCCATCGGCGAGAACGTCGCTGCCGTCCTGAGTGGGTTCGACGACCAGGCGCTCGACGCTATGCCGTGAACTCGGCGGCCCGGCCGGCGAGCGTTGCGAGCACGTCGTCGAACGACTTGGCGAACGAGTCGACACCCTCGCGCTCGAGTTGGACCGCCACCTCTTCGAGGTCGATACCGAGCCCGGCGAGGTCGGCGACCACCTGATGGGCACCGGCGACGTCGGCGTCGATGGTTCGTTCGACGGTCCCGTGGTCTTCGAAGGCCGCAAGGGTGGCGTCGGGGATGGTGTTGACGGTGTCCGGCCCGATCAGCGAGTCGATGTAGAGCGTGTCCGGGTAGGCCGGGCTCTTGGTCGACGTCGATGCCCACAACGGTCGCTGGAAGCGGGCACCGGTGGCGGCCAGGGCATCCCAGCGCTCCCCCGAGAAGGTCTGCCGGAACATCTCGTAGGCCAACACACCCTGGGCAACGGCGGCCTTGCCGAGAAGGGCGAGTGCCTCGTCGGATCCGATCGCCTCGAGTCGCTTGTCGACTTCGACGTCGACCCGACTGATGAAGAACGAGGCCACCGACGACACGGTCGAGCGGTCGCCCCCGAAGGCTTCGAGCCCGCTCAGGTAGGCGTTCATGACATCGGCATAGCGCGACAACGAGAAGATCAGCGTCACGTTGATCGAACGACCCTCGCCGACGAGGGTCTCGATGGCGGCGACTCCCTCGACCGTGGCCGGCACCTTCACGTAGAGGTTGGGGGCCGCGATGCGGTCGTGGAGCTCTCGGGCGGCAGCCACCGTGCCCGCCTCGTCCTCGGCCAGAGCCGGTGAGACCTCGACCGAGACGTAGCCGTCCTCGCCGTCGGACCGGTCGAACACCGGGCGCAGGATCCCGAGCGCTCGGTCGATGTCGTCGACGACCAGTTCCCAGTACGCGTCGACCACCGACGAGCCCGCCTCGACCAGCGACGCCAGATCGGCGTCGTAGTCGTCGCTGTCGGTCATCGCCTTCGCGAAGATCGACGGGTTCGACGTGATACCGCGTACACCACGGTCGAGCCAGGCCTGGAGTTCGCCCGAGTGGATCCAGTCCCGTCGGAGGTTGTCGAGCCAGGGGCTCTGTCCTTGCTGGGTGTACAGATCGTGGAGGCGGGCCATGGTCTCTTCCTTGTCGGTGCGGTGGCGGATCGGTGCGGTGGAGGATCGGTGCGGTGGCGGACCGGTGCTCGGTCAGTCGCCGGCCTCGAGCAGTTCGATGACGGCGCCGATGATGTTGTCGACGTTCATGCCGAGATTGCGGAGGGCGATGTCCCCGGGAGCCGACGCGCCGAAACGGTCGATCCCGATCGCGAGATCGGCCCAGCGTTCCCAACCGATGGTGACGCCGGCCTCGACCGAGATGCTCGGCAGGTCGGGAAGCAGGATCTCGTCCTGCTCGTCGGGGTCGAGCACATCGAAGGCATCCCAGCACGGCATCGACACCACCCGGGCACCGATACCCCGCTCGTCGAGCGCATCGGCGGCGTCGAGACACAGCGACACCTCGCTCCCGGTGCCGATCAGGGTGATCTGGGGATCGTCGTGGTCGGCAACGAGGTAGGCGCCCTGGGGCACGCCGTCGATCGAGGAGAACTCGAGGATCGGCAGATCCTGACGGCTGAGGATGATGGCCGTCGGGCCGTCGTAGTCGAGGGCCGAACGCCACGCACCGGCCGTCTCGACCGCGTCGGCGGGGCGGATCACCTGGAGGCCGGGGATGAGCCGCAGCGACATGATGTGCTCGACCGGTTGGTGGGTCGGTCCGTCTTCGCCAACCCCGAGGGAATCGTGGGTCCACACGAAGACGCACTTGGCTCCCGACAGCGCGGCAAGGCGAACGGCCGGGCGCATGTAGTCGCTGAAGACGAGGAACGTGCCGCCGAACGGGATCATGCCCCCGTGTTTGGCCAGCCCGACCAGCGCGGCCCCCATGGCGTGTTCGCGGACACCGAAGTAGATCTGGCGGCCGCCCGGGTCGGCAGCACTCTGGACCGACTGCCCGGCCAGCACGGTTCCGGTGTTGCCGGTCAGATCGGCCGCACCACCGATGAACCCGGGCACCAGGGGCATCAGGGCGTCGAGCACCTTCTGCGAGGCCTTGCGGGTGGCCATCATCGTCCCCCGCTCGAACTCGGGGAGCGCCTCGTCCCAGCCGGGGAGTCCGGTGGCGGACCACGAGGCGTCCCATGCGGCCCGGTGGTCGCCGGCTGCGTCGAGCCGAGCCAGCCATTCGGCGCGGGCGCCGGCTCCACGGGCGCCGGCGGTCCGGTACAGGTCGAGCACCTCGGCCGGCACGTGGAACGGCTCGTCGGGAAGACCCATGACCGCCTTGACCTCGGCGATCTCGGCGGCACCGAACGCAAGACCGTGGGCCTCGTGATGATCGGTCAACGAGGGCGACGGGTAGCCGATGTGGGTGCGAAGGCGGATCAGTGTGGGCCGCTCGGTCTCGGCCTTGGCCTCGTTGAGCACACGCTCCAGGGCATCGACGTCCTCGCCGATCTCCCCGGCCTCGATGACGTGCCAGCCATAGGCCTCGAACCGCTCGGACGCGTTGTCACCCAGGGCCAGCTCGGTCGGTCCGTCGATCGTGATGTGATTGTCGTCGTAGATGACGACGAGGCGACCCAGTCCGAGGTGCCCGGCCAGCGAGGCTGCCTCGTGACTGATGCCTTCGGACAGGCAACCGTCGCCGGCGATGGCGAAGGTGTGGTGATCGGTGAGTTCGGCACCGAATCGGGCCCGCAGATTGCGTTCAGCGATCGCCATACCGACCGCGTTGGCCAGACCCTGGCCGAGTGGGCCGGTCGTGACCTCGACTCCGGCGGTGTGACCGGCCTCGGGATGCCCGGGTGTGGCCGAATCGAACTGGCGGAATGCCTCGAGGTCGTCGAGCTCGAGCCCGGGCTGATCGGGCGAACCCGACCCGGTGAGATAGAGCATGGAGTAGAGAAGAATCGAGGCGTGCCCGGCCGACAGCACGAACCGGTCACGATCAGGCCAGGTGGTGTCGGCGGCGTCATAGCGCAGGACCCTCGTGAACAGGACGTGGGCCAGGGGCGCCAGGGCCATGGCGGTCCCCTGATGACCCGACCTGGCAGCGTGCGGCCCGTCGAGCGCAAGTCCACGGATCACGTTGATCCCGAGTTGTTCGACTGGCGTGTTCACGGTGCTCTCCACGATCAGGTGCTCGACACGGGGCAACCCGGACGGCGGCCCCGGTGCAGCACGGTACCCCCCGACCCGAACTCCTCGCGCCCGCTCGTCCATTTGTGGGGCCCGGTCATCGGGGCCGGCTCAGCACGTTCCGGGTGACCTGGGCCACGGCCGGGTCGTCGGCGAGTCCGAACACCCAGTCGGTGGTGCCGATCGTGACGACCTCGCCGCCTCGGTCGCCGAACGGACGGGCAACGACCATCACCGCGTTGCCGTGCCGGGCCCTGCGGAGCGAGGCGTCGTCGGTGCCGCCGAACAGGCGGGTGGCGATGAACTCGATGTCGCCCTGATCGTCGAGGGCCGAGATCGATGCCGGGTATTCCCCGACCCCGAGATTCGACGATGGTGTGAAGGCCACGATCTCGAGCCCGTCGGGCGTGTCGTCACCGCCGGCCCGGACGGGGAGTTGCTCGTGGTCGAATTGGATCCGGCACCCGAGGGTCTCGTAGCCGACCACCCCGTGTTTGGCGCCGAGGAGGTCTCCGTAGCGAAGCCCGGTCCGGTCGAGGAGCCAGTGGTCGCTCCGGTACACGGTGAAGGCACCCGATCCGCGCGGCGTCGCCTGGCCGAACCGGTTGTAGAGCCCCCACGCCGAGCCCGCACCGAGAAACGAGGCCTCGGGCCGGGCGACGACCGGATCGGCCCACATCCCCGACATTCGTCTCGGGTCGTCGGCCATGACCGGGTCGGTGTCGTGGGCGGAGTACTTGTGACACACCATCGTGGTGTCGGGTCCCTCGCCCTCGACCCGCACCTGCCAGAACATCGTGTTGCCGGAGAAGCTGGCGTAGTCACCACCGCGTTCGACGAACGCTTCGACCGTGTCGCGCTGACCGGCGGACCAGTACTCGTCGTGTCCGACACCGAGGACGAGGTCATGGTCGTCGAGGGCGTCGGGTTCGTGTTCGAGGTCCGATGAGATGGCGTAGTCGAACTCGAAGCCCTCGCCTTCGGCCCACTCGACGAAGCGGCGTTCGAGGCTGAACCAGCCCGACGATCCGATCGCCGCCGGGTAGGCGTTGGCGAACCGGTACTGCTGGAAGATCCTGCCGTCGATATCGGGTTCCTCGCCCCAACGAGTGGGCCGCGCCTTGCGATCGTCGCGATCCACCGACGGGCGACACAGCATGCCCCGACCGAACGGTCGCCGGTAGGACACCTGCGACCCCCCCGTGTACAGGCTGGCCCCTCCCCAGGTGTTGTACGCGTTCCACGTGTTGGTGGCCAGGACGAGCAGCACCGACGACGACCGACGTCGAGGCCGGACAACGAAGCCGGCATGGGCGACATCGTGACCGGCCGGTGCACCATCGGCCGTCAAGGTGACCAGGTAGAACCCGCTGGCCCAGGTGTCGGGGATCGAAACCGTGACCGAGATGGGCCAACGACAGCCGGCGGCGTCGGCATCGGCGGGCGGTGGGGTGTAGGAGCCGGCGACACCGGTGGTCGACCAGACCCGCTCGCGACGGGCGCCCCAACGTTCGATCTCGATCGAATACGTTGCGGCCTTGCACGAGACGTGCAGGTCGAGCTCGTCACCCTGTCGGTAGCTGAGCGACCCGCAATAGCCCTCGATGTCGTCCCAGAAGGTGATGTCGTCGTCGAAGATCCGCTCCATCGCCGCATGCTAGAGCAGGCGCCGAACGGTCGAGCACGCCCGAGATCGTGGAGCAGGGGCCGAGTGGCCGGGAGGGAATCGGATGGTCGGGCCGGCAACCGGTTCCGGCCTACCCTGGGGCGATGTCCGACCCCGTCCTGGAGCAGCTCGTCGCACTCGGCGCCGACCACGAGGTGGTGGCCTGCGATCCTGCGTTGGCCGACACGGCGGCGTTCTGCGAGGCCTACGGCTACGCGCCGGAGGACTCGGCCAACGCGATCGTCGTGGTGGGCAAGGCCGATCCACCGATCTACGCCATGTGCCTGGTCCTGGCGAACAGCCGACTCGATGTGAATCGGGTCGTCCGAAAACGTCTCGGCACCCGAAAGGCCTCGTTCGCCGGGGCCGACGAGACCATCGAACTCACCGCCATGCAGATCGGCGGGGTCACCCCCTTCGGCACCACCACGCCGCTCCCCCTCTGGATCGATGCCCGAGTCATGGATCGCGAGCGGGTGATCATCGGCGGCGGCACTCGCGATCGCAAACTCCTGGTCCCGCCGGAAAGCCTGCTGCTCCATCCCGGGGCCGAGGTCGTCGAAGGCCTCGCCCTCGACCCCCCACCGCACAACTGAGGGGCCACCGTACGCGCCGAGCAACGGTGCCCTCTCGAATGCGCCGAAACCGACGCGGCCCCCTCGCCTCGGCTGCTCCAGCGCCTCGTTTGCTCGAGCACAGCCCCGGCTGCTCCAGCACAGCCCCCGGCTGCTCGAACACAGCCCCCGGCTGCTCCAGCACAGCCCCCGGCTGCTCCAGCACAGCCCCCGGCTGCTCCAGCACAGCCCCCGGCTGCTCGAACAGAGTCGACGTGGTGGCCCTGGCGTGTCGCTCGACCGCGGACATAGGGTTGGCGATGCCCTTTCATCACGTTGCCTATGCCACCCGAGACGTCGAAGCAACGACGCGGTTCTACGAAGACCTCATGGGTTTCCCGCTGGTGCACACCGAGGTGCAGGCCCACGGCGAGAGCTGGATCCGGCACGTCTTCTACGACACCGGCGGCGGTGAATGCATCGCCTTCTTCCAGTTCCACGCCGTCGGCGAGCGCCCCGAGTACACCACCGACCTCTCCGACGGCGTCGGCCTGCCGGTCTGGATCAACCACGCCGCGTTCCAGGCCACGGCCGAGCAACAGGATGCCGTTCGGGCCCGCATGACCGAGGCCGGGATCGATCCGCTGATGGAGCAGGACCACGGTTGGTGCCACTCGCTCTATTTCCGAGACCCCAACGGAATCATGGTCGAACTCTGCCGCGACACCCCGGGCTTCGAACCGGATCCGGCCGAGGCCACCCGCCTCTTGAGCGTCGATCCCATCATCGAAGCCGCCCAAGCGAGCGGATCGGCCGGAGCCTGACATGCCCCGTCTTCGCCAAGTCCCCGCCGCCGACACCCACCCCTTCGCGCGAGCCGTCTATCGCTCGCTCTTCGGCGAGCGTGACCCGGTCGCCGAGCCGGGCACGGCCAGCGGGACGCCCGGCAACTGGTGGACCGTGTTCGCGCTGGTCCCCGACGCCTTCGACCACACCACCGCCGGCTTCCAGTTCTACCGGTCACCGGATCGGGCCCTGTCGGCCCGCCACCGCGAACTCGGCCAGATCCGCGCCGGCTACACCGTCGGCAGCCAGTTCGTCTTCAGTCAGCACTGCAAGGCCATGCGAGACGCCGGCTACACCGACGAGCAGGTGGCGGCCATTCCCAATTGGTCGATCGCCGACTGCTGGAACCCCACCGAACGGGCCCTGCTCGCCTACACCGATTGCCTCGTGCTCGAACACGGTCGGGTCCCCGAGGCGCTGTTCGATCAACTCAAGGCCCTGCTGAGCGAAGAGGAGATCCTCGAATTCACCTACATCACGTGCACCTACGCCATGCACGCCACGATGACCAAGGCCCTACGGCTCGAGTACGACGACGTCGACGACCGGGTCGTCGAGGTAGCCGATCCTTCGGGTCGCTTCGCCGGACTCGACGTCATGGCGGCGGCCGACACCGAGGCCTGACCGGCCCGGTCCGGCCGGCTGCAGGGTCAGAGGTTCTCGTCGAAGAAGGCCAGGGTGCGCTCGAGTGCCAGGCTGGCCGAGGGCTCGTGATACGAGGCGCGTGCGTCGCAGTTGAACCCGTGATCGGCTTCGTCGTAGACGTGGACCGGCACCGATGGGTGGGCCGCGGCAACCTCGCGGACACCGCTCAAGGGGATGTGGGAGTCGAGCGCTCCGAAGTGCAGCATCGTGGGCACGCGGGGTGTTTCGCCGATGTTGCCGATCACGCCACCGCCGTAATACCCGACGGCCGCGTCGACCGGGACCCGGCTCGCCGCCAGCCAGGCGGCCGTCCCGCCCCAGCAATACCCGACGATTCCCACCCGGGACGCACCCTGCTCATGCAGGTGGCCGACGGCCGCACCGATGTCGGCCATCGTGTTGTCCCAGTCGAGCTTCGAGGCGTAGCCGATACCGGCCTGCATGCCGTCGGCGTCGTAGCCGAGCTCGACGCCTGACTCGACCCGGTCGAAGAAGGCCGGCGCAATGGCCCGATAGCCGGCTGCCGCATACCCATCGGCCACCGACCGGATGTGCGGGTTCACCCCGAAGATCTCCTGGACGACGACGATGCCCCGAGGGCCGTCACCGACCTCGTAGGCGTCGAAGCGGTGGCCGTCGGACGAAGTGAGCGTGGTCATGGTGAATCCTCCTGGGACGTGGCGGCGGACGAACTGGGTCGCATCTTGCCACCTCGACCGGGTCAGGACCGCACCACCACCACACGCCGCGCGGCGAGGCGGCGGCCATCGACGGTGTGCACCCGCAGCTCGTACCAGGTCGACGACATCCCGTCGGCGCCCGTCGCAGGCAGGTCCTGACCGATCTCGAGCCCGATGGTGTTCGCGCCGTGCGCCAGATCACGATGCCAGATGGCCCGACCGGTCACGTCGTGCCGGCCGACGCTTCGCTCGCCGGTCAACGGTTGGGCCCGGAACCGCACGACCGTCGCCCGCCAGGCAACCGAACCCCGGCCGTCGACCCGCACCACACACCAGTCCCCGCGACTACGGATCACCGCCTCGCCGCTCGCCTTGGCCCGCGGATTCAGCGCCGCATCGATCCGAGGGTGCCGTCGTTCACTGACAGCCTGCCCGACGCCGAGGGTCACCGCAGCCAGCGCAGCGCCCAGCCCGATCATCGGAATCCCGAGGACCGACGTCGAGGCGACGATGAAGCCGACCGAACCGGCGATCTTCGTCAACTCCCATGGGCTCTCGAGATCGACGAGCTCGGGCCAGCGACCGCCAGGCGGTCGACCATCCGCGGTGCAGACCTCGATCCGATCGACGCCATCCCGGCTGGCGACCCGTCCGGACCGTCGCCGTGTCGAGGGTGAAGGCATGGTTTCCACTGTCCTCGATAACGGCCTGTCGACGCCGAAACTTGAGCCGTTCAGGCGGTGCGGACCGCCGCCACACCGATCGATGCGGCGAACACCTCGGGTGGGACGGCCCGGCCGAAGAGGTATCCCTGGCCTCGTCGACAGCCCTCGCGACGCAACTCGAAGCGCTGGGCGTCGGTCTCGATGCCCTCGGCGAGCGTCGTCATCCCGAACTCCTCGGCCAGTCCGATCACGGCACGGACCAGGCGGGCATCACCGCCTACATCGCCGCGACGACCGCTGACGAACGCACGATCGATCTTGAGGATGTCGACCGGGAGCCGCCGCAGCATCGACAGCGACGAAAATCCCGTACCGAAGTCGTCCATGGCGAGCGTCACGCCGAGAGACCGGAGACGATGGAGGAGTTCCACGCCCCGATCGAGATTCGCCATCAACGAACTCTCGGTGACCTCGAGACAGAGCCGAGCCGGGTCGAACCCGTAGCGGTCGAGCAGGGCGGCAACCTGTCCGGCCAGAGCCGGTTCGACCAGCTGACCCGGCGAGAGGTTGACCGAGACGGTGAATCGGCTCGGCCACGTGGTCGCCGCCTGAAGCGAGCGTTCGAGCATCGAGAGTCCGAGGGGCACGATCAGTCCGGTCTCCTCGGCCACCGAGATGAACTCGTCGGGTGAAACAGGGCCGATCACCGGGTCGTCCCAGCGGGCAAGAGCCTCCGCTCCGATCACCGAACCATTGGTGAGCTCCACGATGGGCTGGAGATGGGGAACGATCAGTCCCTCGTCGACCGCGCTGGGCAGTCGCTGCAGCACGTCGTGCCGTCGGCTGACCTCGCGACGGGCCTGGTGGTCGAACGTCGCCAGTCGATTGCGGCCCCGATCCTTCGCCCGGTACATCGCGATGTCGGCGTCACGCAGCAACGCCGCCGACTCGGTCGAACGTTCGTCGGCGGTTGCGATGCCGACCGAGACCGACAGACGCACCGTCATCGTGTCGAGTTCCATGGGCTCGCTCAGGGCAAGCCGGATTCGATCGGCAATGGCTTCGAGGGCCGTCATCGATTCGACGTCGTTGACGAGCACGACGAACTCGTCGCCCCCGAATCGGGCGACGAGGTCATCGCTGCGCACGAGCCGGTTCAGCCGCTGGCCGACCCGGGCCAACACCAGGTCGCCGATCGTGTGACCATGGCTGTCGTTGATCAGTTTGAAACGATCGAGGTCGAGGAACAGCAGCGCGACCCGGCGCCTCTGTCCCCGTGCGGTCGACAGGCTCTCTGCCAGTTTGGCCTCGAGGTAGGAACGGTTCCCGAGGCCGGTCACCGGGTCGGTGAACGATGCAACGACCCGGTCCTCCTCGGCCAGCTTTCGGTCGGTCACATCCCGACCGTGCAACACGAGCGCATCGATCTCGGGATCGTCGCGTTGGTCATGGACGGCCACCTCGAGCCACAGGGTCTGACCGAGGTCGGTCATGACCTCCACGTCGAGTGTGTCGGAACTCGGCGTGCCCGGCCGGCTCGACACGATGCGGTCGATCATCAACACCAGGTTGGTGCGACCCGTCTCACTGAGTCGGTCCATCCAGCGGTGTCCCATCAGCTGATCCGGTGCAAGATCGAGCGAGGACCACGATTCGCTGGCGTACGAGACATGACCGGCTCCGTCCATCAACAACGCATGGTCGCGGGCATGACGGGTGAGGGCGCTCAGACGGGCCTCGGCCCGTCGGCGGTCGCGGTGTGCCCGCTGGCGAATGACGGCCGACGTGATCGCGCCCGCCAGGGAGCGGATCAGTCCGACCTCGATCGGCGAGAAGCTGCGGGACGTCCGGACGGAGTGGAACCCGAGAAACCCGTGGGTGGCATGTTGGGCACGAAGTGGAACCGCGAGCAGGGACTGGATGCCGAGCGTCGTGAGCCAGGAGCGTTGCTCCGACTGGTCGTCGCCCAGCTCGCAGACACGGTCGATGACGACCTCCTCGTCTCGTTCGAATGCCGCGAACCAGGGCCCGAGGTCGTCGATGTCGATGGATCCCGGCGAGGGGACCGTGGGAAGCAGGCCCGCGGCGCACCACTCGTGGGTGATCCGGATCGCGCCACCACCGAATTCGTACAGACTGCAGCGGTCGACCTCGAGGAACTCGCCGAGCCGATCCAGCGCGCGGTCGACACCGACACCGATCGACTCGACATCGAGATGCTCGAACTCGACGAGGATGTCGTGCACGAGGCGTTGGAATCGCTCGATGGTCGAGAGTTCGGCCTGCAGGGACCGGTCGAGGAGCCTTCCTCGACCGATCGACTCCGGGAGGGCGGGCGCGGTCCTGCCCGTGCCGGCCGATGAGCCTGCACTCGACGTCGTCTGGTCATCCTCGATGGCCGGCCGAGCACCTCGCATGAGCTGCAGCTTCGACGTCGGATGCTTTGTCATGAGGCGACGTCGCCGCCGGTGTCACTCGCCGGGCTGCGGTGCACGTAGTAGAACCCACTGGCCATGCCATCACCCGAAGCACCCAACCCTCACCCGGTTCCCGCCCCGGTCGATCCGACGATGGACCACCTCCTCCCGCCGATGGTTTCGTTCGTCGCACCGTCGGGCACGGGAAAGACCACGCTCGTCTCGGCCGTGATCGGTGACTTGATCGTCCGGGGGCTGCGGGTCGGAGCAGTCAAGCACGACGCCCACCGCATCGAGCTCGACACCGAGGGCAAGGACTCCTGGCGCCATCGCGCCGCCGGAGCAGAGAGCTTGCTCGTCGGGGCGAATCAGGTGGCCTGGATGAGCGACGATGGCGAACCACCTCCGCTGCAGGATCTGGTCCGGCTCTTCTTCCCGACCGTCGACATCGTCATCGTCGAGGGTTACCGATCGGCCGGACTCCCGACGATCCGGGTTCGGCGGCCCGAGGTCGATGACCCGACCTGGCTCCTCTCGGAGCAGGCGCTCGTCCTGGCCACGGTGCATCCCGACGAACGATCCCGAACCGTGGAACTCCTCGTCGATCGGTTCGCGTTGAAGATCCGGCCGGGATGAACGAGAATTCGCGACTTACGGCCGCATCCGACGTCAAAGGAGCGTGTCTGCCGAAAGTCGCCCGTCGACGCCCCATCGCCCCAGGAACAACACCGTCATGGACACCCCCAATCGCAGAGCCATCCACGCCTACGTCAGCGCCGACGCCCACGAGCAGTGGCACGAGTTCGCCACCGAACACGGCGTGACGGTCAGCGCCCTGCTCGAGGTCATCAGCCGGCGTTTGCTGCCGGGACCCGACCGGCCCGACGACATCGACGATTCGATCGCAACCCTGGTGAAAGACGCCCGTCGGATCGATGCCCGTCGGCGCCGCCGGTCCTGACCCGATCGACCACTCGCCGAGCCGAGCGCTAGGCCAGCTCACCACCGAGTGCGCCGACCCGACGCTCACCCTCGACGGTCTGTCCACCCCGTTCGAGGAAGGCCCGCATCCGGACCGGGGCCAGCGGCGAGCGCAGGGTCTCCTGGAACAGGAATGCCTCGTCGAGGAGGCCGGGCACCGGGTCGGGTTCGGCCCCGAGCGCCGAAGCCTTGGCCCGGGCCACGGCGTCGGGTGGGAATCCCGCCACTCGCCGGGCCAGCCGATCGACGAAGGCGGTCAGTTCCGAGGCCTGCATCGCCCGGTTGAGCCAGCCCCAACGCTCCAGTGTGACGGCGTCGATGTCGTCGCCACCGAGGATGATCTCCATCGCCGGACCGCGTCCGACGAGCCCGGGGAGCCGCTGGGTTCCCGATCCACCGGGCAGGATGCCGAGCGGCACCTCCATCTGACACAGGATCGCTCGATCGATGTCTCCGAAACGGAGGTCGCACGAAGCGGCCAGCTCGCCACCACCGCCCCCGACACGACCGCCGATCTCGGCAATCGTCGGCTTGGGCATCGTTCTCAGGAGCTCGGCCATCTGGTGAAAAGCATTCAGTTCTGCCGATCGTTCGGCCGGCCGGTCGACCGGAAACGTCAGGATCGACTCGACGTCGAAATGGGCGATGAAGAACTCGGGGTTGGCACTGCGCAGAACGACGACCCTCACGTCGCTCTCCGTTGCCGTCCAGTCGATGGCCACTCGCAACGATCGGTAGAGATCGACATCGATGAGGTTGATCGGCGGGTGATCGATGAGGAGTTCCGCAACACCGTCATCGAGGGCGAGGGTCAGACCGATCAGATCGTTTGGCATCGACATGCCTGGCAGTCTGTGGGCACTCCGACCGAACGTCCAGCCCGGCTCACCACGGGAACGAGCCGAATCGGTCGATCAGTCGCTCGGGGCTCGGGACGAACCCCGGCGGGACCATCGATCGGGACGCTGTCCGGGCTTGAGCGTCGACGACGAATCGTTCTCGTCGGTGTCGTCCTCGTCGGTCTCGCCGGCCACCGGAGCGTCGGTCGCCGCGCCCGACGGCCCATCGACGATCCGACCCCCCCGGAGGTGGAGCGAACGGTCGCACGTCTCGATGAGGTCGTCGTCGTGGGTGCTCGAGATCACCGACATGCCACCGGCAACGAGTTCACCCAGAGCACTGATGAACGCGGCCTTGGACGACGCGTCGAGCCCGGTCGTCGGCTCGTCGGCCAGCAGAACCGTGCAGGGCCGGGCCGTTGCCACGAGCAGGCTCGCCTTCTGGCGCTGGCCCTTGCTCATCGCATTGGGGAACCGTTCGAGCAGGTCGAACGCGTCGAGGATCTCGACCAGGCGGGTCGACTGCTCGTCGGGTTCGGACCGATGGTGCAGCCGGGCGACGTAGACCATCTGGTCCCAGAGCGTCAGGTCGTCGAACAGCGCCGGCTGATCGGGCACGAAGCTCACCAGCGCCCGGGCGTCCCGGCCGCCGGCGCCATTGCCGTCGATGGCCACGGTGCCACTGGTCGGGCGGATCAGGCCGGCCGTGATCATGAGCAGCGTCGACTTCCCGGCACCGTTGTGGCCGACCAGCGCCGTCGTTCCCCGCTCGATCACACAGTGATCGACGGCCAACGCCGTGGTCTTGCCGTAATCCTGCCGGAGTCGGTCGATGACGATCATGTGCGTCGTTTCTCCATCGGGTAGGTGGCCACCACGGCCGTGACGACGACGAGGGTGAGCACCAGCGACGGCCACGGCCCTCGAGTCGGGTCGGGATGGAGCCAGCCATGCGAGACGACGATGGTGAGGCCCAAGGTCAGGATGGGTCCGAGCAGGGCGCGAGCCCACAGCGCCGGTCCGATGCCGCCCGGCCCGAGGATCGATGCCATCTGGGCGACGTCGGGCGAACCGAGGCGTCCCTGGGCCGCGGCGGCCAGCGTGCCGAACGCCAACAGTCCGAGGATCGCGAGCCCGACCGTGGGATCGATCACGATCTTCCAGCCGACGGCCAGTGACGCGAGCACGGCGGCGAGGATGGTGGCCGTCGCCACCTGTCGGCGAAGGACGGGAATGGACGTTCGCGGGTAGTGCACCACGAAGACCGACTGCCCGGCCGTGGACGCCACCGGTGCCGACAACTCGATGCCGACCACGAACCCGATGCCGGCGATGGCCAGGGCCACGACCCCGTCGGCCGGATCGGCGAAGACCAGGAACGCCACGACGGCGAGCCCCGAGACCACGAACTGCCCCAGCCGAGCCACGATCCCATGCTCGATCGAGGCGAGGTAGCGCCAGAGCTGCAGCGGCATCCAGCGCCGGGCGAGGCGGATCCGCACCCGCCGGCCCTCGGAATGATCCACGGCCCGCCGAAGATTGACCAAGACCTGTTGGAAGTCGAAGCTCAGCATCGCCGAACGCATGTCCTCCAGAGCCGAGGCGCGCTTCCACAGGTGATCGACGGGAACCTGTTCCAACAGCAGGATCGCTGCCGTTCCCGAGACGGCGAGACCCACCGCGAGGACGATTGCACCGGGCAGCGTCTCGAGCGATTGCCCCGAGGCCACCAACGCGACGATTCCCCCGGAAACCGCGAGATTGATCCCGATGATCGCCCCTTTCGGCGGATCGGCACCCTTCCACAGGATCAGCCAACACTCGGCCTGCGCGACGGCGATGAGCATGGCTGCGACGGCAACGACCGACGTCTTGCCGGCCTCGGCGAACCCGAACGACTCGGCATCGCTCATCGCGAGCAGCACGGTGACCGCGATCGCGGCCAGGGCCGCATACGCGACACCCTGGCGCAGGAGTCTCGGCAGCATCGTGGAGCGTCTCGATCGGGGTGAACCGAGCTCGTGGATCACGCCGGCCCGATTCACCAGGAAGGGTCCGCCTCGGTACCCGATCCATGCCGCCGCAAGGACGGCACCGGCGGCGAGGAGATCGAGCGTTCGGGCGAAGCCGCCGACATCGCTCGGGAGGACCACGGCGAGACCATTGCCGTAGACCGGGAGCAGCAACCACGCGATACCGGCCAGATAGAGACTGTAGAGGTCGTCGCTCAATCGGGAGCCGGGGGCAGACATCGGTGTCAGCATGCCAGGCCGACGCCTCGATTCGGCGGCGTCGGTCGGCTCGACCGATCGGTTCGCTCACGGGCTCGACCACCCCAGATTCCGGCCCGACGGTCGATCATGAAATCGGTCACAGGAACGTCGATCGCCGGCCCCACCACCGCCACGAGGCGGGTTCGGACATGACCGATTTCACGTTCGACCAGTTCAGCGGGTCGATACACAGGTCGTTGGTGCTCGAACACGAGCCACTTCGACCGTTTCACGAAAGGACGGGCCATCCATGACCAAGTTCCTGAGCCTCCTCGCCGCCCTCGCCCTCACCATCGGTGCCGCATCCTGCGGCAGCTCCGACGAGGCCACCGACGCCGGGAGTGACACCACGACTGCGGACGCCGGCAACGCCACCCCGGCCGACGAACCGGGCTCCGAGGAGACCGGCGATCAGATGGCGGACAGCGCCGATGTCGACACCGCAACGATGCTGCCCATCATGGGTGAGATCGAGGCCGATGCCGCCGCCTTCACCGCCGGCAACGTGATCGTCATCCGGGTCAACGATCTCACCGTGGTCGACCCCGACCAGGCGCTGGTTTCCGAGAGCACCATCGAGATCACCGACCAGACCTCCCCCCTGCCGTTCGAGGTCGTGGTCGACCGGGCCGAGCTCGACCCGACCTACAAGTACTCGCTGCGGGTGATCGTCACCGATGCCGACGGCACGATGCTCTACACCACCAACTCGGCCAATTCGTTCGAGGCCAAGGTCGACGCGGTCGACCTCGGGGCCGTGGCGCTCATCGCCGCGAGCTGATCACCGGCCGAGGTCACCGGAGCGACCGGGAGCAACCGAGCCCGGCCGATCAAACGGTCCGACCGAGGAACGCGGCCAGCCGGTCGGCATTCGATGCGTCGTCGCCGGCCACCTGCTCCGGACCGAACGGTGCGCCCTCGGGGCCGCGGAAGCCGTCCTGGATGGCTTGGCGGGACTGAGCGAGGATGGCAGCAGCGAGTTCGGGCGCGAGGTCGGTCGGCTGCCCGGTGGCCCTGGCCAGGTCCCAGCCGTGTTGGAAGGTGTCGGTCATGACGAGCCCCATCAGGGCCGAGCCGGGCATGGTTCCGAAGGGGAGCGTGAACATCTTCTCGAGCACGCCCTCGACCCCGAACCCCTCGATGACCTTCCCCGAAGCGTCGTCGTAGGAGGCCAGGAAGTCCCCGGCGGAATGGTCGGCCTCGCCACCGGGGGGCTCGCCGTTGAGCGCGGCCAGGAAGAACTGCTGTCCACCGACGATGTGGTTGATCAGATCGGACACCTTCCATGAGGCGCACGGGGTTTCGTTGTCCATCTGGTCGGCGGTGACGTTGGCGAGAACCGATCGGGTGCTCGCAATGGCTTGCTGGAGCGGCTGTGTGGTCATGCTGGCGACGCTAGTCGACAGCCTTCAGAGCCGCCCGGCGAGGAAGGAACGGGTCCGGGCTCGATCCTCGTCGTTGGTTGCGAATTCCGATGCCGCGAAGTGGGTGACGCCCGACTCGGCGAGCTCGTCGACTCGTGCCCCGCAGGCCGCCTCGTCGCCGATGATGGCGAGGTCGGCGGGGCCGGCGCAACCCTCCCGGTCGAGCATCGCCCGGTAGGACGGCAGCTGGCCGTAGATCTGGAAGGTCTTGGCCGCATTGGCCCGGGCAGCAGCGGCGTCGTCGGTCACCCAGATCGGCATGCCGGCGACGATCTGGGGCGAGGGCCGTCCGGCGGCCTCGGCCGCGGCGTTGATCGTCGGCGCCGTGAGGTCGGCGATGGTGGCGGCACCGGTCATCCAGGTGATCGTTCCGTCACAGCGAGCACCGGTCAGCTTGAGCATCTGCGGTCCCAGTGCCGCGACCATCACCGGCGGCACCTCGGCCTCGATCTCGAGCTTGCCCCGGGCGGTGATGGTCTCGCCCGACACCGATGTGGTCTCGCCGGCGAGCAGCGGCATCAGGGCGTCGAGGTATTCACGAGCGTGCCGGACCGGCTTCTCGAACGACAGCCCCCACATGCCCTCGACCACCGGTTGGTGCGACAGCCCGATGCCGAGTGTGAACCGACCGTCGGTGAGCAGGCTCGTCGTGAGCGCCTGCTCGGCCATCACCATCGGGTGCCTCGGATAGGTCGGGACCACCGACGTTCCGAAACGAATCCGGGGAACCTGCTGGGCCACGACCCCGATGAGGTTCATGGCCTCGGCCCGACCGACGATCTGCGGCAACCAGTAGGTGTGGAAACCGCTCTCGGCTGCCGCGCTCACGTCGGCGACCAACCCCTCGAGTCCGAGTGCGCCCGCTGCTCCTGAGAAGATGCCGATGTCCATGGCCGAGAGTATGTCAGATCGACGGAGGCCCCAACGGTGGCTGCGATGAACCGCGGGCGGGATCAGGTTCGGTCGAGCCCGAACAGGGTGCGGGCGTTGCCGCCGATGAACTTGGCCTGATCGTCGACCGGGAACAGCGCCACCAGCTCGTTCAGGTCGTGGACGTACTCGGGCGTGTGATCGGCGTGTGGGAAGTCCGAGGCCCAGAGGAACCGCTCGACACCGAACCGTTCGGCCAGGGCGGGAATGGTCCGCTCGTCGGGGTCGCAGCTGATCCAGATCCGATCGCGGAAGTAGTCGCTGGGCTTGTGCCGCAGCGGCACGCGCTCGCCGATGAAGGTGTGCCCGTAGACGGCGTCGATCCGGTCGAGCCAGTACCCGATCCACCCGCCGCCCGACTCGAGAACGAGCACCTTGAGCTGCGGGAACTTGTCGAACACGCCATAGTCGAACAGGGTCGTGAACTGCTGGCGCACCCCGTCGGAGGCGGTGACCGAGGCCAGTAGCCGGAGCTGCTTGACGTTCTCCCAGTTGCCCATGCGCTGCCCCTTGGTCCACTGCGGCTCGAAGGTCGGATGGATGGCGAACGGCACGTCGAGGTCCTGGGCCGCGGCGAACACGACGTCGTGGTCCGGATGTCCCAAGGGCTTGGCGTCGTGGGTGAAGGGGCAGACGTACGCTCCCCTGGCCCCGTCGGCGACCGCCCGCTCCAGTTCCGCAGCGGCGGCGATCGGGTCGCTCAACGACAGGTGCGCGGTCGGAACCAGGCGAGGGGTGTCGGCGCAGAACTCGGTGATCCACCGGTTGTAGGCCTTGGTGTAGGCCTGCGCCAGCGCCGGATCGGTGACTTCGGCCTCCCACAGCAGTCCGACGGTGGTGTACAGGATCGCCGTGTCGATGTTCTCGGCATCGAGCACGTCGAGCCGTTCCTCGGCGTGCATCGTGCCGTAGGGGGCCTCTCGGAGGTACGTCCGAGCGGGGTCCTTCTGCAACGCCGGCAGATCGGGGTAGCCCATGGCACCGAGCGTCGAGGGGAAACCCCGTCGTGACATCGCGGAGCGACGACCGTCGATCTCGAGTTCTTCGAGACCGTTCTCGTCGACGACGATTCGCAGCGCACGATCGCGGAAGGCGGGGTCGATGTAGTCCTCCCACAGGGTTGGTGGCTCGAGGATGTGCCCATCGGCGTCGACGGCCCCGTCGACGGCCACCCGGTGGGTTTCGTGCATGGGCTTGGAAGCGGCGACGAACGTGGTCATGTCGCATCTTTGCCCGACGACCTGCCGCAATGCCAACGGGCATGGCACGCTGACCCAGTGACCGACGATCCGACAGGCGACGAGCCGATCATCATCCACGACGACGGAACGACGTGGCGCTTCGAGCGATCGTTTCTCGAATCGAACTGGACCTGTGTCTGGGATCGGGGCTGCAAGGGCATCCTCGACGAGCCGACCGAGGAACTCCGGCAGGGCTGCTGCAGCCTCGGGGCCGAACTCGACGGCGACGAGGCGCGTCAGCTGTC
Source organism: uncultured Acidimicrobiales bacterium (assembly GCA_963700755.1). GTDB lineage: Bacteria > Actinomycetota > Acidimicrobiia > Acidimicrobiales > SZUA-35 > JBBQUN01. The sequence goes on along the minus strand of CAVOYW010000005.1, from coordinate 313,996 downwards.
GGCCCTCGCACCGATGATCGACCCGGCACGGTTCGAGTTCCATGCCGAGGCGGCCACGTCGATCTTCGCCGCCGGTTCGGGTGAGGCCCTGGGATGGCACACCCGAGTGGTCGAGGGCGCCTGCGTCTTCCTCAACCGGCCTGGCTTCGCCGGCGGTGCCGGCTGCTCCCTGCACCACGAGGCGATCGCTCAGGGCGACTCACCGATCGACTGGAAGCCTGGCGTCTGCTGGCAGTTGCCGATCCACGTCGATTGGGAACGGACCGGCGACGACGCCGAGACCGCGACCGTCCGCCGCTGGCGGCGCACCGACTGGGGGTCGACCGGGGAGACGATGGCCTGGTGCTGCACCGAGGAACCCGAGGCCTACGTCGGTGACCGCCGGGTCGTCGACAGCCTGGCCGAAGAGCTCGAGACGATGGTCGGCGTCGGGGTGTTCGTCGAGCTCCGGCGTCGGCTGGCGTAGTACGCCGACGCTCAGACCTCGATCGGGGCGAGGCGGGAACGGAGCTCGGCCTTGGCGACCTTGTTGAGCATCGACCGGGGCAGCTCGTCAACGACGAACACGTCTCGCACGACCTTGAAGTCGGCCAGGTTCGCTCGGCAGAACTCGACGATGGTGTCGACGATGGTGTCGATGTCGGCATCGGGACGCGGGATGACGAACACGACCGGGACCTCGTCGAGCATGGAGTGTTTCTGGGCGACGACGGCGCACTCGTCGACCAGGCCGGTCATCATGATCACGCTCTCGATCTCGGACGCGGCGACGTTCTCGGCCCCGACCTTGAGCATGTCCTTGTCACGGTCGCTGAAGAACAGCCAACCGTCGTCGTCGATCCGGATGATGTCGCCGGTGTCGAACCAGCCGTTGTCGTCGAAGGCGGCGTCATTGGCCTCGGGACTGCGGTAGTACTCCTTGAAGAGCGACACCCCGCGCACGCCTCGGATGAACAGCTTGCCCTTGTCGCCCGGGCCAACGCAGGTTCCGTCGGCGTCGCGGATCTCGATCTCGTACTCGGGCGCCACCCGGCCGATGGTGCCGTGCGGGCCGGGCTGATCGGGGTCGGTGACGATCCCCTGGGTGAGTGTTTCGGTCATCCCCCACCAGCCCATCACGTGGACGCCGAAGTGCTGACCGATCCCGGGCAGGTGGGCCGCCGTACCCCAGAGGCGGTACTGGTGCTCGGGAACCGGTAGGGCGGCAATCGCCTTGAAGGCGAAGGGAATGGTCGAGCACCACGTCACCCGGTGAGCCAAGGAGACGTCCCAGAACCGTGAACCGGAGAACTTGGGTTGCAGCACCATCGTGCCCCCCGACCAGTGGGTGGCGAGCATCGAGTAGCCCTGGGCGTTGGTGTGGAACAGGGGCAGGAAGCACAGCGTGACGTCGTCGTTGCGGAGCCGCATGTGATTGGCCGAGATCTTGCCGGCCCACAATCCGTTGGCATGGGTCCAGAGCACGGCTTTCGGGCGAGAGGTGGTTCCGGACGTGAACTGCACGCTCAGGTTGCGCAACGGGTCGGTTGCCAGCTCGGGCGGTTCGGCGTCGATCAGCAGCTCGGCGAAGGGCACCGCGTCGAAGTCTTGCGATGTGGGCGCCGGCTCACCGGCGTCGTTGTCGGTGACGGCAACGAAGCGCAGGTCGGGGCAGCTGTCGTTGACCAACGTTGCGAACTGGGGTTGGGTGATGGCGCACACGGCCGAGACATGCTCGGCGAAGTAGCGGAGATCGCGCGCCACCGAATGGGTGTTGGTCGACACCGCGACCGCCCCGAGTTCGGCGCAGCCGTACCAGGCGATGACGAAGTCGATCGAGTTGTCGAGATGCACGATGACGAAGTCACCGGCGCGCACGCCCCGCTGGTGGAGCCCGGCGGCGAGCCGTCGGGCCCGGCCCTTCAGCTCCCGGTAGGTGAGCGACTCACGCTCACCGCCGAACGGTTCCCAGATCACGGCGGGCTTGTCGGGCGTTCGTTGCACCCACTGGTCGATCATCCAGGGGATGTCCATCCCCGCCATCGACGTGATGCGGGATCCGTCGATCTGGTCGGCCAGTTGTGCCATCGAGTGCCTCCTCCGGACGCGGCCGACGCTACTGCACCCCCGGGGTGTCGGGCCATTGCCGCTCGACCCCGACGGGCAACCCGACCTCGAAGGCATTCAGGGTGAACGAGATCAGGGTGTAATAGCCGCAGAGGGTGACGAGTTCGACCATGCCCCGTTCTCCGAGCACGTCGACGCCGGCCCGGTAGCGGGCCTCGTCGAGGCGGCCGTCGCGCACCAGTTGGTGCGCGATGGTGTACACCGACCGTTCGTCGCCGAGCACGAGGTTCGGCTCGGCGCCGGTGCCGATGGCGGCGATCACGTCGTCGGCGACACCGAAGTCACGGGCCATCCGGGCGTGGGCATACCATTCGAACTCCGACTGCCAGCGGGCACCGACGGTGATGATCGCCAGCTCCACGAGACGGCGATCGATCGAGGTCCCGAAACGAAGGACTCCACCCAGTCGCGACATCGCGTTGCCGACATCGACTCCGTGCAACCAGGCGTTGAACGGTCCGGCCAGTCCGCCCGCGGCGTCGACCATGTTGTCGCCGCGTGTCTCGGTGATGCGGTCCCAGAGCGCAACCCCGGGTTCGTCGAGTCGGTCCTTGCGTAGCGGTGTGAGTCGGCTCATCGCCGAACCGTAGCCCTTGCGACCGACGGCATTGAGTGGGACGGTGGTGACACGAAGACGTGACAGAGAGGGGATCGGTCATGCAGACGATTTCAGCCCCGACCCAGGCACTGCTGGGCTCCGATGCCGTCGCCCATTGCTGGACGTGCAACCCGGACGGTTCGCCGCAGGTGTCGGTGGTCTGGGTGATCGCCCAGGGCGACGAGATCCTGTTCGGAACCGACGCCAAGAGTCGCAAGGCGAGGAATCTCGCCGCGAACCCGAACGTCATCCTGTCGATCGAGGACGTCGAACGCAACGAGCGGGGCTTCCAGCGACATCTCGTCATTCGGGGGACCGCCACCATCGAGCCCGGTGATCCCGACCTCATGGACGCGCTCGCCCTGAAGTACACGGGGCTCAGACGTCACCCCCTGGCGATGCGCGACTCACCGACCAGTGTCGTGGTCCGGGTGGCGATCGAGCGGATCAGCGGGGTCGGTCCGTGGATCGACGCCGGCACCCATGGCTGAGACTGGCGGCGTCAGATCCGTTCGAAGTAGCGCTGCATCTCCCAGTCGGTGACCGCCCGGTCATAGGCAGCCGCTTCGCTCCGGGCGAAGTGCAGGTAGTGATCGACCACCTCGTCGCCCAGCAACCGGCGGGCGGCAGCGCTCGATCCGAACCGCTCGGCCGCCGCGGCCAGGGTGCGAGGCAGGTTCGGGAGTTCGTCGGCCCGATAGCCGTCGCCGCGATGCTCGGGGGGCGGCTCCGTCTTCTGTTCGATGCCGTCGAGGCCGCTGGCGATCGCAGCGGCGAAGGCGAGGTAGGGATTGACATCGGCGCCGGGCAGTCGGCACTCGATCCGAAGGGACGACCCAGAACCGACGACCCGGAAACCCACCGTACGGTTGTCGGTCGACCACGCGATCCGTGTCGGAGCCCACGACTGGTCCTGGTAGCGCTTGTAGGCGTTGACGGTCGGTGCGTAACACAGCATGAGATCGGGGGTGTGGCGCATCCAGCCCCCGAGGAACCAGCGGAAGACGTCGCTGCGACCGTCGGCCGAATCGTCATCGGCGAACACGTTGATCCCGTCACGCCACAGGCTCAGGTGGAGGTGGCTGCTGCTACCGGGCTGGGCGGCGTCGGGTTTGGCCATGAAGGTCACGCTCAGCCCCATCGAGTCGGCCAACACCTTCAGGCCGTGCTTCATGATCGTGTGGCGATCGGCCATGACCCGAACGTCGGAGTAGCGGACGTTGAGCTCGTGCTGCCCGATGGCCGCCTCGCCCTTGGAGCTCTCGACCGGGATCTCCGAGTCGGTCATGGCCCGACGGGCCGGCCGCATGAAGTCCTCGACCCGGGCGCTCTGGAGGAGGTGGTAGTCCTCCACGTACCATCCGGCGGCCTCGAGATCGCGATGACCCAGACGGTTGGCTTCGCGATAGCTGTTGCGGAACACGAAGAACTCGATCTCCGATGCCGCTGCAGCCTGGAATCCGGCCTCCGCCAGTCGTGCCACCTGGGTGTTCAGGATCGAGCGGGGCGCCACCAACACCGGCGTGTGGGTGCGGTCGTCCTCGACGTCGCACAGCACCAGAGCCGTCCCGTCGAGCCAGGCCGCCGGCCGTAGCGTCGTCAGGTCGGGGACGAGGTGGAAGTCGCCGTAGCCCTGCTCCCAACCGGCCGAGGCGTATCCGGCCACGGGCTCCATGTCCATGTCGACGGTGAGCAGGTAGTCACAGGCATGGGTTCCCTCGTCGATCCGGTCGAGGAAGAAGCGGGCATCGAGACGCTTTCCCATCAGGCGCCCGTAGTGGTCGGTGAACCCGACGACGACGGTGTCGATCGAACCGTCGTCGACCCGAGCCGTGAGTTCCTGGAGATCCATGCCGCCATGATGGCTGGTCGCCCGGCCCCGAGGCGATTTCGAGAGCCTGAGCGACGATTCCGTCGCTCAGGCTCTCGGAAACGGGCACGGGTGTCGCTCGGTCACCGAGCGAGGAACTAGGTTCGCGGCGTGCACCGGGTCGGGATCATCGGACTGGGGATGGCGGTCGGTCCCCATGCCCGCAGCCTGCGGTCCCTCGCCGGCCGGGTCACGGTGGTCGGTGCCTTCAGCCCGACCGAGGAGCGGCGAGATCGCTTCGCCGCCGAGTACCGATTCCCCACGGTGGATTCGGTCGACCGGATCCTCGACGACGACACCATCGACGCGGTCCTGCTGCTCACCCCGCCGAATGCCCGCCTCGAACCGGTCGCCGAGCTCGCCCGGCGAGGAAAGCACATCCTCATCGAGAAGCCGTTGGAGCGGACCACCTCCGCCGCCACCGAGATCGTCGAATGCTGCGAGTCGGCCGGTGTGACCCTGGGCGTGGTGTTCCAACACCGCTTCCGCGACGCGGCCGTTGCCCTCCGTGCCCACCTCGAGGACGGGTCGTTGGGCATGATCGGGGCGGTCGAACTTGCCGTCCCGTGGTGGCGCCCGCAGTCGTACTACGACGTTCCCGGGCGCGGCACCTACGAGCGTGACGGCGGTGGCGTGATGATGAATCAGGCCATCCACGGACTCGATCTGATGCTCAGCCTCATCGGCCCCGCCGTCGAGACGACCGCCATGGCCGGGACCACCCGCCTCCACTCGATGGAGAGCGAGGACTTCGTCTCGGCCGGCCTCCGCTTCGCCTCCGGAGCGCTCGGCTCGGTGACCGCGACCACGGCGTCGTTCCCCGGTCGCAACGAGCATCTGGTCGTCATGGGCGAACTCGGTACGGCCACCCTGACCGGTGGTGAGCTCACGATCGAGTACCGCGACGGCCGGCGGGATCACGTCGGCGAGACATCGACCAGCGGAGGCGGCGCCGACCCCATGGACTTCCCGCACGACGCTCACCAACGGGTGATCGAGGACTTCCTCGACGCGCTCGACACCGGGCGTCCGCCCGGCGTCACCGGACGGGCGGCCCTCGACGTCCACCGGCTCATCGACGCCATCACACGATCGGCCGCCGAGGGCCGCCGAGTGGGGATCGACCGTTCATGATCACGTTCGCCGCCATCGGACTCGACCACCGACACATCTACGAACAGGTCGGTCGATTGCTCGAGCTCGGATGTGACTGCGCCGGCTACTGGACCGACGGCGAACCCGAACCGCTCCGGGGCTTCGTGAAGCGCTATCCCCACCTGCGCCGATTCGACCGCCCCGACGAGCTCTACGAACGGGCCGACATCGATCTCGTCGTCACGGCGGCCATTCCGTGCGACCGCGCCGACGTCGCCGTGCGGGCCATGGAGTCGGGCAAGGACGTCATGACCGACAAGCCCGGCTGCACGACCCTGGACGATCTCGAGCGCATCCGCGCCGCCGCCACCGCCAACGACCGGATCTGGTCGGTGAACTTCTCGGAGCGCTTCGAGGTGCCGGCGGTGCAGCGCGCATCGGAACTGGTCGCCGAGGGCCGCATCGGACGCGTCGTCCAGACACTCGGTGTCGGCCCCCACCGTCTCAACCGGGCCCACCGTCCCGAATGGTTCTTCCGACCGGAGGCCTACGGCGGGATCCTCACCGACATCGCGAGCCACCAGATCGACCAGTTCCTCCACTTCACCGGATCGGCCGACGCCACCGTGGCCTCGTCGACCGTGGCCAACTACGCGAACCCCGATGACCCGGGACTCCAGGACTTCGGCGAGATCGTGCTGCGCAGCGATCGAGGGCACGGCTACATCCGGGTCGACTGGTACACCCCCGATGCCCTGCCGACCTGGGGCGACGGTCGCCTCACGATCCTCGGCACCGAGGGCTACATCGAACTCCGCAAGTACGTCGATGTCGCCGGCCGACCGGGCACGAACCACCTGTTCGTCGTCAACGGCGCCGACCTCGAGTACCTCGACTGTTCGGGCCAACCGCTCCCCTACTACCGGCGGCTCGTCGACGACATCGAGCATCGCACCGAGACGGCCATGCCCCAGGAGCATTGTTTCCGGGTGATGGAACTGGCGCTGATCGCCCAGCGCGACGCCGTTCGCCTCGGGGCCCTGACGTGACCCGTCTCCGCGTCGCGGTCCTCGGCGCCGGGATCGGGCGTGAGCACGTCGAGGGATACCTGGCCAACCCCGACCGTTTCGACGTTGCCGTGATCTGTGACCTCGATGCCGACCGCGCCGCGCCGCTGCTCGAACGAACCGGCGCCGAACACACCTCGTCGATCGCCGAGGCGATCGGTCGAACCGACGTCGATGTCGTGGACGTCTGCCTGCCGCCCCGGCTCCACAAGGCCACGATCCTCGATGCCCTGGCGGTCGGCAAGCACGTGATCTGCGAGAAGCCGCTCGCTGCGTCGCTGGCCGACGTCGACGTCATCGAGGCGGCGTCGATCGCTGCCGATCGGCTCGTGATCCCCATCTTCCAGTACCGCTTCGGGAACGGGATCGGCCGACTGCTCGGCCTCGTCGACGCCGGACTGACCGGACGGGCCCTGGTCGCAACACTCGAGACCCATTGGAATCGTCGGGCGGCCTACTACGACGTGGCCTGGCGAGGGCGCTGGGACACCGAGCTGGGCGGTGCCGTGGTCGGTCATGCGATCCACGTCCACGATCTCGTCGTTCGTGTGCTGGGGCCGATCGCCCGGGTGCAGGCGATGCTCGACACCAGGGTCAACGAGATCGAGGTCGAGGACTGTGCCGCTCTGGGCTTCACGATGGCGAGCGGTGCGCTGGTGACGTCCTCGGTGACGCTCGGAAGCGCCCGCGACCAGTCCCGGCTTCGGTTCTGCTTCGCGGACCTGACCGCCGAGAGCAGCCTCGACCCCTACAACCCCGGCACGTCGCCCTGGACCTTCCAGGCCCGGAGGCGCTCGGCGCAGGCCGCGATCGACGAGGTCGTCGACGACCACGTCGATCACGACGAGGGCTTCGCCCGGCAGCTTGCTCTGACCCACGCCGCGATCGTCGATGGTGCAGCCCCACCGGTGTCGCTGGCCGACGCCCGTTCCTCGATCGAATTGATCACCGCCATCTACGCTGCCGCCCGCTCCGGCCGAAGCGTCGACCTACCGCTCCCCGCCGATGCGGATGGCTACGAGGGTTGGCTGCCCGACTCGGTCTGACCGCCCGATCGGCGGCCCGTCGTCGGTCCGGTCGGACGTCCGGTCGAGGCCGATCGGTCGACCGGCAGGCCGCCCAGTTCGGCGACGAGGGCGGCCACACGGGCGTCGAGTTCGTGACGGCGGACGGGATCGAGATCGAGGAGGTTGGTGAGATGGTCCGAGAAGAGGGCCCAACCGAGACCCAGCGTCGAGGCCATGGCCACCATGGCGTCGATCTCGTCGCCGTCGAGGTCGGATCGGGTTCGGGCCAGCGCGGCGCGCCACGCCGTCGAGATCGGATTGGACGAGAACAGGTCCGTGCCTCCGTCGAGCTGGATCCGGGCCACGGCCTTCGCCAGCTCGCCACCACGACGCGAAGCCAGGTCGGGTGGTGGAAAGCCGTCGATGTCGGCGTCGAGGCTGGCGCGGTGGTTGATGGTGTCGGCCGCCGCCGACAGGAGACCTTGCTTGTTCTCGAAGTAGGCGTGCACCAGTCCGTGATTGACCCCGGCACGGTCGGCGATCCGCCGGACCGGCACGTCGAGTCCCTCCTCGACGATGAACTCGATGGTGGCCTCGATCAGCGCCTGCATCACCGCCTCCCGGCCGACGGGGCGCCCGCTGGGGGCCCCATCGGGAAGGACCGGTTCGGCGATCATCGGTGCCTGGGACGGCCGACCGTGGTCGAGGTCATCGGTTCAGGTGCACCGGGATGGCCCGCGGACCCCGGACCTGACCGTTGGCCCAGGTCGTTTCCTTCGATTCGTCGAGCGAGTAGTTCGGGAACGCCCGAAGCCATTCCTGGAGGCCCACCAACAGTTCCATTCGCGCCAGGTTGGAGCCGAGGCAGCGGTGGATACCGAGACCGAAGGCGATGTGACGGTTCTTGGCCCGGTCGAGCTGGAACTCGTGGGCGTTCTCGAACGCCGCCGGGTCGTGATTGGCCGCCGGGAACGTGAGCAAGGTCTGGTCGCCGGCATGGACCGGGCAACCGGCGACCTCGGTGTCGGCGATCACCTTGCGGCCCATGGTGACGGGGGCGTAGTAGCGCAGGACCTCTTCACTGGCCGTGATCCACAGCGGATCGTCGTCGTCGACGGCGACCAGTCGGGCCACCTCCTCGGGATGCTGGGCGAAGTGCCACAACCCCGACGCAAGCGCGCTCCAGGTGGTGTCGATTCCGGCGATGATCATCAGCTTGACGTAGCCGAGCTTGAGATCCATGCCGATCGGTTCACCATCGATCTCGGCCGTGGTGATCAACGTGGCCAGGTCGTTCTCGGGCTGCTCGGCCCGTGCCGCCAACAACTTCGAGATGTAGTCGTCCATCTCGACGCGGACCTGTTCGCGAACGGCGTTGTCGCGTGGTGCGAGCTGGAAGTTGCGGAAGATCCAGTCACGGAACATGTCGGCGTCGTCCTCGGGGACACCGAGCAGCGCACAGATTCCGTGCACGGGGATGTGCTGGGCGTACTGGACGGCGGCGTCGGCGTCGTCGGAGCCGTCGAGGTCGGCGATGAGGCCACGGCAGAACGCACGCATGTCGTCTTCCATCGGCGCGATCACCTTCGGTGCGAACGACGGGAGCAGGAGACGACGGTGCGCCATGTGGTCGGGCGGATCCGACGTGATCGGCGGAGCGGGCGTGCGGACGGCGTCGGGCCGGGAGACGTTGACCCAGACCGACGAGAAGTGTTCGGTGTCGTGGGCGATGGCCTGCACGGCCTCCATCGTGACGGGCATGTGGGCCCGGCCGTAGCGCTCGGTCGTTGCCATGGGGCGCTGTTCTCGGACCTGATTCCAGATGTCGATGGCGTTGGGCCCCCACTGGTCGTCGAGCCAGTCCCAGTCGTTGAGCCAGTCGGTGACCGGCGGGAGTTCTTGCGCGTCGAGTTCGTAGGTCATGGAACGACAGCTTAGTCATACGACTAAGCTGTGGCAAGGGTCACGCTGTCGATGGTCGGCCGTCGAACGGGCCCGTGACGAGCGTGTGACGTTGTGCCGAATGCCGACGTTCGCTGCCAGAATGCCCAACGCTCATATCAACTTCGACCTGGAGGGTCCATGCGATCCCGACTGACACAACTCCTTGCCCTGCTCTTCGCCCTGACCCTTCTTGCCGCGGCCTGCGGGTCCGACAGCGAGGCCGACACCGGAGACACGACCGAGACGACGGCTTCGGACACCACCGAAGCCACCGACGACACGACCGCCACCGACGACACCGACGAGATGGAGGACGACGAATCCGCCGACGGTGGTGACTGCGCGGTCGAGAACCTGACACTGGTCGAGCCGGGCAAGTTGACCATCGCCACCGGCGAGCCGGCGTTCGAGCCGTGGATGGTCGACGACGACCCCAGCAACGGGCAGGGATTCGAGGGTTCGGTGGCCTACGCACTGGCCGAGCAGATGGGATTCTCGGACGACGACGTCGTCTGGACCCGCAGCGACTTCGACGAGGCCATCGCCCCCGGCGACAAGCCCTACGACTTCAACATGCAGCAGTACTCGATCACCGCCGAACGTGACGAGGTCGTCGACTTCTCGATCCCGTACTACGTCGGCCAGAAATCGGTGATCGCCCTCGTCGGCACACCGGCCGCCGACGCCACCGACTTCGCCGGCCTCGCCGCCGGCACCTGGGGCGCCACCATCGGCACCACCGACCTCGACTACATCGAGAACACCCTGGGGATCGACGACGTCGCCGTCTATGACACCCAGGCCGACGTGGTCGCCGCCATGCTGGCCGGACAGATCGACGCCACGGTGGTCTCGCTGCCGACGGCGTTGTACCTGACGGCGGCCGAGATCGACGGCAGCACGATCGTGGGAGTGTTGCCGACCGCCACCGCCGACAGCGAAGGCGACGGCATGGGTCTTCTCTTCACCGACGGCAGCCCGCTGGTCTCCTGTGTCGACGTGGCCCTCCAGGCCCTGACCGACGACGGCACCCTCGACGCCCTGGCCGTCGAATGGCTCCAGGGTGACGGCGAGATCCCGGCCATCACCGAGTAGTCCGGTCATGACGTCCCCGCACCCGGTGTCGGCGCCTCCCCCGGCGCCCAAGACACTGAGTGCGCGCGAGCGCTACACGCCGGTGCTGATCAGTGTGATCAGCACCGGCATCGTGCTCGGTCTGCTCGTGTGGATCATCGGTTCCTCGGAGCAGTGGCCACTCGTCCAGAAGCAGTTCTTCTCGCTGGACAAGATGCGAGCCTCGTTCCCCGACGTCCTCAACGGGTTCTGGCTCAACATGAAGATCTGGGTGTACGCCGAGATCCTGATCCTGATCGTCTCGCTCGTCCTGGCGATGATGCGGTCCTTCACCGGGCCCATCGCCGCACCGTTCCGATTCGCCGCCGTCGTCTACATCGATACGCTTCGCGGCATTCCGGCGCTCCTGCTCGATCCTGCTGCTCGGGTTCGGCGTTCCCGCCCTCCAGCTTCCCGGTCTGCCCAGAGGCGCCGAGTTCTGGGGCACCGTGGCCCTGGTGGCCGGCTACTGCCGCGTACACCGCCGAGGTCTACCGCGCCGGCATCGAGGCCGTCCACGACGGCCAGCGGGCGGCGGCCAAGGCTCTGGGTCTGACCCAGTGGCAGACGCTGCGCTACGCCATCGTGCCGCAGGCAGTGCGCAACGTGTCCCCGGCCCTGCTCAACGGCGCCGTGTCGTTGCAGAAGGACGTTGCCCTGCTCAGCGTCATCGGCGTCCGTGACGCCGTCCGCGAGGCGCAGATCTACACGGCTCGAACCTTCAACTATTCGTCCCTGGTGGTGGCGGCCGGGCTGTTCCTCCTGGCCAGTATCCCGCTGGCCCGATTCACCGACTGGTACGCCCGACGCGACCAGGATCGACGACTGCAGCGCACCGTATGACCGCCGCCGACAAGACCGCCACCGACGAGCCGGGTCGCCTCCGGCCCAAGATCCAGGTCGAGGCGTTGACCAAGTACTACGGGTCGGCGCTGGTACTGCGCTCGATCGACCTGGCCGTCGGGTCGCACGAGGTGGTCTGCCTGATCGGCGCCTCGGGTTCGGGGAAGTCGACGCTGCTGCGTTGCATCGGCCGGCTCGTTCCCTACGACCACGGCCGGATCCTGCTCGACGGGGTCGACATCGAATCGCCCGACATGACCGAGGCGAAACTGCGCAAGCGGGTCGGGATCGTGTTCCAGTCCTACAACCTGTTCCCAACCATGAACGTGCTCGACAACGTCACCCTGGCGCCCCGCAAGGTCCACGGTGTCGGCCGGGCCGAGGCCGAGACGAAGGCCACCGAACTCCTCGACCTGTTCGGAATGACCGGCTTCGCCGATGCCTACCCCGACCGTCTCTCGGGCGGCCAGCAACAGCGAGTGGCCATCGTTCGGGCCATGGCCACCAACCCCGACGTGCTGCTGCTCGACGAGATCACGGCGGCACTCGACCCCGAGCTCATCGGCGGCGTCCTCGCCGTCATCAAGGACCTCAAGGACCAGGGGATGACGATGGTCATCGTCACCCACGAAATGGGGTTCGCCCGTGACGTCGCCGACCGCGTGTGCTTCCTCGACTCCGGGAGCATCGTCGAAGAAGCCCCGCCCGAACAGCTCTTCTCCGATCCCCGAGAGGAACGCACCGGGCAATTCCTCCAACGCATCATCGAAGCAGGCCGCCTGTGACCGACGACCGGACCACCCCCGACCACCCGGGATCGGCCGAAGCCGTGGCCGAACGCTCCCGCATCGCCGATCCCTCACGTGCCCCGTCGGGCCATCAGGCGATCGAGTGGGCCCGCCGCCGCTCCCCGGTGCTCGACGGATTCGTCCGGACCCGATTGGCCGACGGCGCCCTGAAGGGCAAGCGGGTCGCCGTCGTCGTCCATCTCGAGGCGAAGACCGCCTTCCTGGCCACGGTGCTGGCCGACGCCGGGGCACACGTGGTCGCTGCCGGATCCAACCCGTGGTCGACGCGAGACGACGTGGCGGCGGCGCTCGTCGAACGGGGCATCGAGGTGCACTCGAGCCGCGGCTCGACCACCGAGGTGTGGGAGGCCGACCTGCTGCGCGTGGCCGACTCCGACCCCCAGTACGTCATCGACGACGGCGGCGAGCTGACGATCCGGATGGCCCGCGACCGGCCGACCAACTACACCCGGCTGCGCGGCGTTTCCGAAGAGACGACCACCGGTGTCGCTCGCCTGCGTGAACTCGAGCGGCTGGGCCGGCTCCCGATGCCCGTGATCGCCGCCAACGATGCCGCACTCAAGCACCTGTTCGACAACCGGTACGGCACGGGTCAGTCCACCGTGCAGGCCATCCTGGCTCTGACCAATCTGCGCCTCCCCGGCAAGCGGGTCGCCATCGTCGGTTACGGCTGGGTCGGTCGGGGCATCGCCACCTACGTCCACGCGCTGGGCGGTCGTGTCACGGCCGTCGAGGTCGACCCGATCCGGGCGCTCGAGGCCCACACCGATGGGCACGACGTCGCCGACCTGAACACGGCCCTGTCGACGGCCGACATGGTGATCACGGCGACCGGCGGCATCCGGGCGGTCACGACCCGACACTTCGGGTCGCTCAAGCCCAAGGCGATCCTGGCCAATGCCGGTCATCACGACCACGAGATCGACGTTCCGGCGCTGGTCTCCGAAGCCGATTCGATCACCGAGGTCCGCCCCGGTATCACCCGTTACCAGCTGGGGACCAAACCCGTGTTCGTCCTGTCCGAAGGTGCGCTGGTCAACATCGCGGGCGGTCTCGGCCACCCGGTCGAGATCATGGACCTGTCGTTCTCGGTGCAGGCCCTCGGGTGCCATCACCTCGCCTCCAACGATCTCGAGCCCGGCGTCCATCGATTCCCCGCCGAACTCGACCGGGCGATCGCCACCGCCAAGCTCGCGAGCCGGGGGATCACCATCGATCACCTCGGCGACGACCAGACCGACACGCTCAGCGACATCCTCGAGGCCGACACGTTCCACACCTGGGGAAACCGATGAGCCAGTCCCGGGGGAACCGATGAGCAACGAACGAGACGGCGCCCTGGGGCGTGACCTGATCGACTTCGCCGCCGATTTCATGCCGGCCCTCGCCGCCGCCACCGAGCACGTACACGCCGGGGGCCGGCTGGACGGTCGACGCGTGGGGGTGGCGCTCACACTCGAACCGAAGACCGCCTGCCTGGTCGAGGCCATCGCCTCGCTCGGCGCCGAGGTCGCCGTCCTCGGGTCGTCGAACTCCACCAAGCCGGCCGTGGCGCGGGCACTGGCCGATCGGGGCGTCGCCGTGTTCGCCGAGGCCGGGTCGACACCGGCACGTTCGGTCGAGCTCCGTCACGCCTTCATCGACACCCGACCCCAGCTCCTGGCCGATGACGGAGCCGGGAACGTTCGTTTCGTGCATCGTGAACGGCGTGATGCGCTCGACACGCTCGAAGGCGTCGCCGAGGAAACCACCAGCGGCGTACGACCCCTGCGCACCATGGAGGCCGAGGGACGGCTCGAGGTCCCCTGCGTCGCCGTCAACGACGCCCGGACCAAATTGGCGTTCGACAACGTCTACGGCACGGGCCAGTCCGTCGTGATGGCCCTGCTCGATGCCACCAACATGCAGATGCAGGGCAAGGTCACCGTCGTTGTCGGCTACGGCAAGGTCGGACGCGGCATCGCCTCGGTTGCCCGTGGTCTGGGATCACGGGTCATCGTCACCGAGATCGATCCGGTCGAAGCCCTGGCCGCCCACCACGACGGCTACGCCGTTGCCCGACTGTTCGACGCGCTCCCCGACGCCGATTTCGTCATCACCGCCACCGGCATCGGGCACTCGCTCATCGCCGACCACGTCGCCATCATGCGAGACGGAGCCGTCATCGCCGTCGGTGGCGCCGGACCGCCCGAATTCGACCCCACGATGGGCGTCGAACTCACCTGGGGCGACACGGTACGACCGAACATCCGTGAACTCCGGGCGCCCGGCGGACCGACCGTGTTCGTGATCGCCGACGGCTACTGCGCCAACACCTCCGCCGGCGAGGGCAACCCGATCGAGATCATGGACCTCTCGCTCGCACTCCAGTTGAGGGCCCTGGACTACCTGGCGGCCACCGACCTGGCCCCCGGGGTCCACCTGCTCCCCAAGTCGATCGACGACGAGGTGGCGGCCAGTCAGCTCCGTGCCGCCGGGGTGACCATCGACCAGGCCACCGACGCCCAGATCGAGGCCGCCCGTCGATGGTGACCTGCCAGCCGAACAACCCTGCCAGCCGGAACGACCCTGCCAACCGGAACGACCCTGCCAACCGGAACGGCCCTGCCAACCGGAACGACCCTGCGCGGCCACGGTCGTCGTCCCGATCGTCGGGGCACCCGATCGCCGACGGTGCCCTTGCCGTCGTCGACGGCACGATCGTCGACATCGGCCCGGCCGACACCGTCGTTGCCGCCCATCCGGGCGCAACCGTCTCGTTCCGAGACGCGGTGCTGATGCCCGGCCTCGTCAACGCGCACACCCACCTCCAATACACCTCGTTCGAGTCGGTCGGGGCCGACCGCCACGCCGACTACACGGCCTGGTCGATCGCCTTCGTCGACGAATACGACGCCCGGCCGACCGAGGACTGGTCGGCCGCGGCCCGGCGCGGCGTCGACCTCATGCTCGCCGCCGGGATCACGGCCATCGCCGATGTGGTCACCGACTTCGAGGTGCGTGACGTCCTCCACGCACTCGGGATACCCGGCGTCGCCTACCTCGAGCTGATCGGAGTCGACGACGACGACTGGCGCTCCGGGGTCGGCGAGAGGCTGATGGCTGCGGTCGAGTCCGCCCCGACCAGCGACGTCACCAGCGTGGGGATCTCGCCCCATGCCCCCTACAGCGTCGACGAGCCCGTGCTCACGGCGATGGCCGACCTGGCCCGGCACCTCGGTGTCCGCCTCCACATCCATGTCGGCGAATCCGATGCCGAAGACGAGTACTACCGCACCGGCACCGGCGCCCTGGCCGAACGGGTGCGAATCGTCGCGACCCGCAAGGTGGGCATCCTCGAGCGGGGCGGCACCGGGCTCGGCACTGCGGCACTCACCGAGGCACTCGGCCTCCTGGGGCCGACGTGCCACATCGCCCACGGCGTCTATCTCGGAGCCGAGGGTCGGGCGATCATGGCCGCCAACGGGACCGTCGTTGCGCTCTGTCCCGCTCGAACCTCACGGTCGGAATCGACCCACCCCCGGTGGCCGACTACCTGCACGAGCGCGTGCCCTTCGCCGTCGGCACCGATTCGTTGGGGTCGACGTCCTCGCTCGACCTCATGGCCGATGTCGCCCTCCTGCGACGATTGGCCGTCGACGGCGGCTACCGCCGACCCGACCTCGACCGCCGACTCCTCGCAGCAGCCACCCTCGGCGGAGCGACGGCAATCGGCCTCGACGACCGGATCGGGTCACTCGAGCCGGGCAAACGGGCCGACCTGGCCTGGTTCGGGCTCGACGGCCCGGTCGACACCGACAACGTGGAACGTCGGCTCGTCGAGTCGGCAGAAGGCCGCTGCGTCGCCACCGCCATCGGCGGCATCATCCGGTGGCAACACCCCCGCTGACAGCCCGATTCAGAGAGCCGGAGCGACGATTTCGTCGCTCCGGCTCTCGAAATCGACGTGAGGGCAGGGGGCGGGCACGTGATGGCAGAGCAGCGGGCACGTGATGGCAGGGGCGGGGACGGGACGCCTCCGGGGTTGGTCAGACCCGCCGGCCTTCCAGAACCCGTTCGAGGCCGGTGGCTGCCTTGTCGCCGATGCGGTTGAAGAGCAGGCCGAGCGCGGGATCGAAGAGGCCGAGGGGGCCGTTGAGCTTGAGCTCGGCATCGTAGGTGACCTGGGCGCCGGTGCCCTTGGCCACCACCGTGATCCGGTCGTACGACGAGAAGAACCTGGTCTTGGCCACCAGGTAGGTCTCCTCGGGCGGGCGGAACTCCTTGGTCTCGTACGTCAGGTCGGCGCCGCTGGCCCGAAGCGCATAGGCGGCTCCGAGACCGGGACCGTCTCCCTTCACGAGCTTGGCCGAACTCACCCCGGGGTCCCATTCTCCGAAATTGCGCAGATCGGCCATGTAGTCGAAGGCATCCTCCGGCGTCATCGGTGTCTCGACGGTCACCTTGTAGCGGGCCATGGGTGTTCTCCTGTGTGATCGGGGTCCAGCAGGGTGCGACGGTCAGTACCGCGGCACGCCGGCTCGGAACGAGTGAACCACGAGACCGTTCCCGATTGACCAACCGAGCCAAGGGTCACCGGTCGGGAAGGAGTCCGGCGTCGTCGAGGATCACGCCGTCGACACCAAGTCGTTCCAGTCGATCGATCGTGGCCTGGTCGTGGACGTTCCAGGTGAACAGGGCGCCGCGGCGGCGCAGGCGGCGAATCACCCGATCGCTGAGCAGGCGACGGTGAACGACCGCACCGTCGGTGCGTACCCTCGTCGGCAGCCACGACAGCAGCGCCAACTCGAACCGGTTGCCGGCCGATCGAAAGGTCCGGACCCCGTCGATTCGGCGAATCCGTCCCAACAGCCACCACGACTTGGTCGAGACCACGATCGGGCGGCCCTGTCCGATCGTGTCGTTGGCGAGATCGGCGAGCCGCGGGCTGACGCCCTTGAGATCGAGCCAGAGGGCGGTATCGGGTCGAGCGCTGCCGATCACGTCGGACAGGGTCGGCCACTGCACTCCGGGCTCGATCAGGAACCACCGTTCCCAATACCGACCGGTCCCCCACAGGGACTTGGCGTGACGGGCCTCGCCGTCACGTCGCGGTCCCAGATGGACATCGACCTCGATCAGATCGGCCCGGGTCTCGAGTTCTCGGAGCTGGTCGAGATCGTTGCCCGCTCGGTGGGCGACGTATTCCACGACCGGTCGGTCAGACCGCCGGAGCGGGGCGCATCGTCGGTGCGAACTCGAGCCGTAGGCCGTGGCGACGGATCCGGAATCGGAACCAGCCGACCGCAATGCCCAGGGTGACCGCCGTGAAGGCAGGCCCCATGAACGACTTGATGATCATGAAGGTCGTCACGGACTGGGTGAACAGCAACCACAGCGTCACGGCGGCGTTGGTGAGGCTGGTGAAGGCCCACAGCAGCGACAGCCGGGTGAAGAACAGCCGGAGCATCGGGTGTTCGGCCGTGTCGGGATCGAACGGGCAGAAGTCACTGGCCAGCCGTTCGGCCAGGGGTCGACCCATCGGCACCGAGACGAGGAAGGCCAGTCCGACCAGCGCCGTGCTGATCGTTGGCTGGAGGAAGTAGACGACGAGGCTCCCGGTGGCCAGCGCGAGGATGGTCTTCGCAACGAGACCGATCGTGCTGACGATCACGAGTCCCGGAACGGAGCGCCCGGTGGCTCGGCGGTAGATCACCACACCGACCGACCAGCCGAGAGCGGCCAACAGGGCACCGACCGTACCGGCCACCTGGAGGAACCCGAGGAACACCAGCAGGGGGATCACCTTGCCCAGGATCACGTTGGGCATCGAGTGCCGGAGCACGGCCCGTGGTCCGGGTATGACGAGAGATGTCTGCACGAACGATCTCGACCTTTCATCAGACGCCGGGGGAGATCGTATCCACGACGATCACCGCTTGGTCGGGTTCGACCACGAGTTGAGAATCGGCCGCTGGTGCCGATCCGTGAGAGCAGAAGGCCACCGAACCGCCTGCGGGCACCCGAGCCGGACGATCCCCGACGTTCACGAGCACCGTCATCGGTCCCCGACGAACCCCGATGACCTGGTCGGCGGGCTGGAGCCATTCCGTGGGCCACGGCTCCGGCGACGTGCGCTCTCGGTCGACCAGGCACCGCCGCAGCCGCAACAACGTCTGGTGGCGCTGGAGGCAGCTGGCCTCGAGCCGACGCTGCACCTGCACGGTGTCGGCATCGCCATAACCGTCGTTGGGGAGCCAGAGGTCGATCGACGAGGAAAACCCCAGCGAGGGCCCGGGCGCCCACGGCATCGGGGCCCGGCATCCGTCTCGACTCGAGGAGACGTCGGCGCCCACCGGATCGGCCCGGCGATCGGGTGGGATGACGGCGTCGCCCAGGCCGAGCTCTTCGCCCTGGTAGACGAAGACGATTCCGGGCAGCATGGCGAGCAACGTGGTCAGTGCGAGCGCCCGCCGTCGGCCTTGTTCACCTCCGCCGAACCGGGTGACGGCTCTGACCTCGTCGAGGCTTGATCCCGACCAACCGATCGACGCCGGACCGCCGACCGACCGCAGGGGTTCGTCGATGACCGAACGCAGCGCTTCGGCGTCCCAGTCCACGTGCATCGTCTCGAGCCACAGCCCGACGTCGAGGCCGTCCCCCCGGAGCAGGCGAGCGAGCGCTTCGGGACGTTCGACCGATGCCTCGCCGATCAGCACCGCGTCGTATCGGCGACAAATCGCCTTCCAGCCCGCGAACACCTCGAGCGACTCCGGCTGGAGGATCTCGTACCGATGGTCGAACGCCGCCCACTGGTCGAGACGGGGTGACCGGGGGTCCCACCGGCCGACCTCGGGGTTGGATCGCAGCGCGACGTCCTTGACCAGGCCCTGGGCGACATCGACCCGGAAACCGTCGACCCCTCGTTCGAGCCAGAACTCCAGGATCCGATCGAACTCGGCCCGTACGGCCGGATGGCGCCAGTTGAGATCCGGCTGATCGGCGAGGAAGAGATGGAGGTAGTACTGGCCGCTGCCCGGATCCAAGGTCCAGGCCGAACCGCCGAAATAGCTCACCCAGTTGTTCGGTGGACCCCCGCCGGGTGCCGGGTCGGACCACACGTAGTGATCCCGGTGGGGCGAGCTGCGCCCGGTGAGCGCCGAACGGAACCAGCGATGTTCGACGCTGGTGTGGTTGGCAACGAGGTCGATGACGATCCGAAGGCCCCGGTCATGCGCCGCGGAGAGCAGGTGATCGAATCGGGTGAAGTCGCCGAAGGTCGGGTCGACGGCGCAGTGGTCGGTCACGTCGTACCCGAAGTCGGCCATCGGTGATGGGTAGAACGGGGTCAGCCAGACGAGATCGATCCCGAGATCGACCAGGTGATCGAGGTGAGCGGTCACGCCATCGAGATCGCCGACGCCGTCACCGTCGGAATCGGCGAACGATCGGAGATACAGCGCATACCCGGCCGACTGCCACCACCACGGCACCGTGGGATGTCGGGTGCCGTCGTCCGGTCGATTCATGACCGGTGTTCGAGGGCCGCGATCACCTGACGCACGACGGCGTCGGGAGCCTGGCCGGTGTCGACGGCCATTGCGGTCGGCCACGGCTCGTGGCGGGCCCGGAGTTCGTCGAGGAGCTCGGGCCGGGCGTCGGAAGGATCGTTTCCGGCGGCGAGTCGTCGACGGACGCGGTCCTTGGCCGTCTCGGCGTCGAGAACGCAATGGATCTCGAAGACATCGGCTCCCTTGGCCGCAGCGAGGGACCGGGCCGCGTGGCGATGGTCGGCCCGGTTCCACGAGGCATCGAGCACCACCGATTCGGCCCGATCCAGCACGGCGCCGGCGTGTTCGAGCAGCACCTCGTAGGTGCGATCACTGAGTTCGGGTCGGTAGATCCCCTCGTCGGTGCCGGCCACCTCGTGGTCGAGGTGGCCGCGACCGGCCAGGTCCTTGCGGAGTTCGTCGGTTCCGAGAACCATGGCCCCGAACGCGTCGGACAGCCCTCTGGACAACGTCGACTTGCCGGTGCCGGGTGTGCCGCCGACGAGGAACACGCTGAGGCTCCCCCGTTCGAGGTGCTGCAGACACAACGAATGGTAGGCCCGTACCTCGGCTGCGGCGCCGAGGTCGCCTTGGCGGTATCGGATGCCGGCCACCTTGGCCCGCACGTGGGCCCGGTAGGCGACGTAGTGGTGGGCCAGTGCCGCCGGATGGTGTTCGTTGGAGAACTCCCGATACCAGCGGAGGAACGCCGCCGAGGTCTTCGACCCGGCCAGACGGTCGAGATCCATGGCCAGGAAGGCCACGTCGAGCAGGACGTCGGAGATCCGCAACGCCGGGTCGAAGGCGAGACAGTCGAGGATCTGCGGACCGTCGGGCAGGCAGAAGATGTCCTGCGCCGTCAGGTCACCATGACCGTCGCGAACGAACCCCTCGGCGATTCGCCGGTCGAACAGCGCCGAACGGTGATCGAGGAACCGAGCGACGAGAGTACGAACACGATCGACCTCGACGGGGGAAAGGACGGGACCGACCAGTGGTGCCATGTCGTCGTGGTTGTCCCGCCAGTTGCGGGCGAGGGCCTCGACCCCGGCAATGGCATGGGCGTCGAGCAGCGGCTCCTGCGCGGCGTGGAACACCGCAACCGTTCGGGCGATGGAGCGCACGCAGTCCTGGATGGCATCGGCCCCGGCCCGCTCGATGAGTTCGGTGAGTCGACGATCGGCCGGCAGCCGTCGCATCACGAGCAGACGATCGACCACGGAACCGTTCTCGATCACGTCGGCCGAGCCCAGGTAGACCGATGGGGCCATCCGGCGGTTGAGCTCGAGTTCGTCGTCGACCGCCTTCAGTCGTCGTTCCGTCGTCGAGAAATCGAGGAACGACGTGCGGATCGGCTTGAGCAGCTTGTAGGCGCGATCCCCGGCGAAGAAGACCGTCGAGATGTGGGTTTCGGCAACGGCGGGCGGAAGCGCCGGAGCGGCGCCGGATTCGGTCATACCAGAACCGACCGGATGGCCAGGAAATGGAGTGCGGCGGCCACGATGGTGAACGAGTGCCAGACCTCGTGGTAACCGAAGGTCTTCGGCCAGGGGTCGGGTCGTTGGATCAGCAGGATGGGGAACCCGACGGTGTACAGCACCCCGCCGGCGGCCATGAGCACGAACTGCCAGGGGGTCACGCTGGCGATGAACACCGGACCGGCGGCCACGATGGCCCAACCCATCACCGGGTAGAGCGAATACGACACCCATCGGGCCCGCTCGAACGCCGTGAGCTTGAGGATCATGCCGATCAACCCACACCCGGCGACGACCGAAAGCACCGGAATCCCCCACGTCAGGGGCAGGGCGACCAGACACATGGGCACATACGTGCCGGCGATGAGCAGGTAGATCATCGAATGATCGATCCGCCGCATGACGGCTCGCACCTTCGGCGAACGGGCGAGACGGTGATAGGCCGCCGACGTACCGAAGAGGGCGAGCAGCGACGCGACGTAGATGGCGGCGGCCACACGCGCCATCGCTCCCTGCGTCTGCAGAATGAGGACCGCACCCGAGGGGACGGCCAGGGCGAAGGCCGCCGTGTGCAGCCAGCCGCGCCACGTCGGGTGTTCGGTCACCGAGGGCATCATCACGTCGGTCAGGGTACCAATCGAGCTCGACGACGACCGTTCGACCCTCGGCCGGCCAGGGTCACACCGCGCTCGAGGCGGACACACCGGTCCGATTGGTCAGCTCGCACCAGCGGTTCTCCCGCTCGTCCTGGCGAGCCGCCAGCACAGCGATCTCGGTCCGACTCGACATCGCCAGTTTGGCCAGGATTCGTGAGACATAGTTCTTCACGGTCTTCTCGGCAAGGATCAGTTCCCGCCCGATTTCCCGGTTCGACCAGCCGCAGCCGATGAGCTCGACGATTCGCCGCTCCTGCTCCGACAGCCGTTCGACCTGCCGTTCGGAACGGTTCCAGACCATGGCCGCAGCGGCATCGAGCCGTTGCCCGTCGAGCAGATCGGTGCCCGAGGCGAGCGCCCGGATGTGATCGACCAGTTCGTTCGAGCGAATCGACTTCGTCGTGAAGGCCCTGGCCCCGGCTGCAGCCGCCTCGACCATCGCCCGTTCGTCGGTCACCGCCGTGAAGATGAGCGACGCCACCGACGGCATCTCGCAGGTGATCTGGCGGCAGACATCGAGGCCGCAACCGTGGCGGAGGCGAAGATCGAGGACGGCCACATCGGGTTCGGTCGCCCGAATCCCGCGAACGGCCTCGTCGGCAGTCGCCGCTTCGCCCACCACGACCAGGTCGTCGTGGGCCCCGATCATCTCGGCCATGCCCCGCCGAACCAGTTCATGGTCGTCGAGCACGAAGACCTTGA
Source organism: uncultured Acidimicrobiales bacterium (assembly GCA_963700755.1). Taxonomy (GTDB): domain Bacteria; phylum Actinomycetota; class Acidimicrobiia; order Acidimicrobiales; family SZUA-35; genus JBBQUN01. The sequence continues at coordinate 291,179 of CAVOYW010000005.1, read as the reverse complement.
TCGGCGCCACCGCTGACATGCAACGCTGGGTCTCGGTCATGCCCCCAACATGACCGACCGACTTCGACCTCGGATCGCTCGGCCATCAACGGAGGGTCAATTCCCCGGCTCGGCTCGGTGGCGCTCGGACGATTCCGAGGACCGCACCGGAACGACCACGACCGGCACGTCGGCACCACTGACCACCTTTGCCGCGACGCTGCCGAGCAGCCAGCGGCTCATCCCCGATCGCCCATGGCTGGCGATCACGATCAGGTCGACGGCCTCGGCCGCAGCCACCTCGAGGACGCCGGCTGCCGCGTCGTCGTGGAAGTCGACCACGGTCGTGACGTCGAGATCGGGCACGAGTCGTTCGGCCTGGACCTCGAGCTGCAGCCGAATCCCATCCTCGATGGCCATCTGTTCGGCTGCGACGTAGCGATCGAAGGCGTGACGCTCGGGTCCGGTTGCCGTCGACATCAGCACGAGCGAAGCCCCGGCCGGGCGAGCCAACAGGCCGGCGTAGCGGATGCCCTCGAACGAACGCTCCGAGAAATCGGTTGGCACGAGAATCCGCTGTGGTGCGCGCATCGACCATCCTTCGTTCCGCCATCGTCGTCATCGACCATGGTCCCCGACGATGATGGCGGTGGTCGGGCACCGCCGGGAATGGACCTTCGTCCTCTTCGGGCTACCACCGCCACACCGCAGACCGATCCGATCTCGGCATTGGCCCGGGTCCGTGCCGGCCATGCGAAGGGTGCGACTCGATCCAGGGAGTGGCGACACGCCCAGCTCGACGCCCTCGAAGCCATGATGCGCGACGGCGAGCCCCGGCTGACCGCAGCGCTGGCCGAGGATCTGGGGAAGTCGTCGATGGAGGCGTGGACGACCGAGATCGGCTTCGTGCTCAACGACATCGCCCACATCCGTTCCCACCTCGACGGCTGGGCCAAGCCCCGACGGGTGAAGGTCCCGCTGACGCTCCAGCCCGGACGGTCACGAATCGTCCCCGAGCCCAAGGGTGTCGTCCTCGTGATCGCCCCCTGGAACTACCCGGTGCAACTCACGCTGTCGCCGGTCGCCGCCGCGATCGCGGCCGGGAATGCCGTGGTCGCCAAGCCGTCGGAACTGGCACCGGCGACCACCGAGGTGCTGATCGATCTCGCCGGCCGGTACCTCGATCCCGACACGATCGCCATGGTCGGGGGTGGCGTCGAGGAATCGACACGCCTCCTGGCCGAACCGTTCGATCACATCTTCTTCACGGGGAGCACACACGTGGGGCGCATCGTCATGCGAGCCGCGGCCGAACACCTGACGCCGGTGACACTCGAGCTCGGGGGAAAGAGCCCCGCCATCGTCGCCCCCGATGCCGACCCCGAGGTCACCGCCCGCCGTCTGGCGTTGGGCAAGTACCTCAACGCCGGGCAGACCTGTGTCGCTCCCGACTACGTGCTGGTGACCCGCGACAACCACGACCGACTGGTCGAGCTGCTCGGAGCTGCCATCCACACCTTCTACGGGGGCGACCCGCTGAACAGCCCCGATCTGGGCCGCATCGTCAACGAGCACCACCTACGCCGACTGACCGGGCTGCTGGGGAAGGGCTGTGGCACCATCGCCCATGGAGGCGAGCCCGTGCCCGACATCGGCTACTTCCCGCCCACCGTGTTGGTCGATGTCGACCCCGACTCGGCCATCATGCAGGAGGAGATCTTCGGACCGATCCTCCCCGTGATCGCCGTGGATTCGTTCGACGATGCGCTGCGCTTCGTCAACGAACGACCGAAGCCGCTCGCGTTGTACGTCTTCTCGAAGGACGAGACCGTCATCGACGACACGATCGCCCGGACCTCGTCGGGCGGGTCTGTGTCAACGGCACCGTGGTCCACCTTGCCGTCCCCGACCTCCCGTTCGGCGGCGTCGGCCCGAGCGGAATGGGGGCGTATCACGGGCAGGCGGGCTTCGACACGTTCAGCCACCTGAAGGCGGTCCACGACCAGTCCGTTCGCCCCGACCACGGGCTCCTGTATCCGCCGTACACCGCTCGACGCGAACGCCTGATCCGGATGGCGCAGGAGCCTCGATCCCGTCGCTCACATCGGTACCCCGGGCGGTTGTCGACCGGATCCGCGGCCTCCGCAGCGGCACCGACTGACGAATCCACCGGCGCCGTACGGTCACGCGGTCGGGTTCGTCGCCGGCCCTCGCCAGGTGCGCTCGAACGGCAGCCGCCACGCCCGGGGAGCGATCAGTTGATGGATCTGGTTCGGACCCCACGTGCCCTTGGCGTACGGGCGCACCGGCGGCGGGTGGCCGAGCAGGCTCTCGGACAACTCCCACAACCGCTCCACCCCCTCCGCCGTCGTGAACAGGGTGCGGTCGCCGCGGACGGCGTCCAGGATCAGCCGTTCGTAGGCCTCGAGGACATCGGCCGACGCATCGGTCTCGTCCATCGAGAACTGCATCGACAGCTTGTCGAGACGAAAACCCGGTCCGGGTCGCTTGCCGTAGAACGACAACGACATCTTCGATTCGTCGGCGAGGTCGAAGGTGAGATGGTCGGGTCCGAGCTGCCCGACACCGGAGCCGTGAGGGAACATGGACTTCGGCGGCTCCTTGAACGCGATCGAGATGATGCGTTGACCGTCGGCCATGTTCTTGCCGGTCCGCAGATAGAACGGCACGCCGGCCCAACGCCAGTTGTCGACGAAACACCGCAGGGCGATGAACGTCTCGGTCTCGGATTCGGGATCGACTCCCGGTTCGTCGCGGTAGCCGATGTACTGGCCCCGCACCACGTCGTCGGGACCGATGGGGAGCATCGAGCGGAAGACCTTGTTCTTCTCCTCGGTGATGGCGGCCGGATCGAGTGACGTCGGCGCCTCCATGGCGGTGAACGCCATGACCTGGAAGAGATGGGTGACCACCATGTCGCGGTAGGCCCCGGTCGACTCGTAGAAGTCGGCCCGCTGCTCGAGACCCAGTTTCTCGGGGACGTCGATCTGGATGTGATCGATCATGTTGCGGTGCCAGATGGGTTCGAAGAGACCGTTGGCGAACCGGAAGGCCAGGATGTTGAGCGCGGCCTCCTTCCCGAGGAAGTGATCGATCCGATAGACCTGGGATTCGGCGAACGACTCGTGCACCGAGTCGTTGAGGGCCTTGGCACTGGCGAGGTCGATACCGAACGGTTTCTCCATGATGACCCGGGAGTTCTCGACCAGTCCGGCGTCGCGGAGTGTGTTCACGACGGCGAGCGCCCCCTTGGGCGGCACCGACAGGTAGTGGAGGCGCTGCTGGGGACCCTCGAGGCCGGCTTCGGCCTCGGCGATCGCGGTACGCAACGACTCGGCCGTTCCCCCCGGCGCCCAGTAGAGACGCTTGGCGAAGTTCTCCCACTCCTCGGCGGTGACCTCGCCTTCGAAGGTCGCCAACGACTCCCGAGCGAACGCGGTGAAGGATTCGCGGGTGTGATCCTCGAGCGACGTCCCGACGATGCGAACGTGGGGAAGGAGGCCGCAGCACAGCAGGTGGAAGAGTCCGGGAAGCAACTTGCGCTTCGACAGGTCGCCGGTGGCGCCGAACAGCACCACGGTGGTCGGAGGGCCCGGATCGAGCGACGAGTGATAGCTCTTGGTCCTCTTGTTCACGCTCGCTCTTTCGGTTGTGCGGCTTCCATGATGAGTGGCCCATCCGCTCGGGTGACCCAGACTACGCAGCCACCCGGGTGCCAACCGGGGTCAGCCGAAGATTGCCTCCCGGCTGTCGGCTTGGTGCGATGGTCACCGCGTCCTACCATCGCCACAATGGCTGCGCACCCCGACCCGCCACCTTCGGACCGGCAGATCGAGACGTTCGATCGGGACGGGGTGGTGAAGATTCCGGCCGCCGTCGGTTCGGACTGGGTCGACCGTCTGCTGATCCTCGCCGACCGCGAGCTCCGCTCGCCCGGGCCGTGGGTGACCGACACCAACCCGGGGGCCTCGATCGACCGGCTGTTCACGACGCGCTACCTGTGGCGTCACGAGCCGCTGATCCGAGACTTCGTCTTCGAATCCGGGATCGCCGGCTTGGTCGGTCGTCTGATGCAGACGTCGGAGCTTCGCTTCTACTTCGACCACACGCTGGTGAAGGAGCCGGCAACCACCGCCCCGACCCCTTGGCATCAGGACCTTCCTTACTGGCCGTTCCTCGGCCATCGGATCGGATCGGCGTGGGTTGCCCTGACGGCGGCGAGCGTCGAGGAGAGCTCACTCGAGTTCGTACGCGGCTCGCATCGGTGGGGTGCCTCCTATGCACCCGAGAGCTTCGACCAGACCTCCGATTGGACCTCGGAGTTCGACGGTGAACGGGTGCCCGACATCGAGGCTGCCCGACACGAGTACGACATCGTCGGATTCGACGTCGAACCGGGGGACGCACTCGTGTTCAACGCGTCGATGGTCCACGGGGCACGTGGCAACGCCGGACCGTCCCGACGAGCGGCGTTCTCGACCCGGTGGCTCGGCGACGACGCCCGCTGGTCACCGCATCCCGGCTGCGACCCGACCGTCACCCAGGACCACGTGACCGTCGCCGCCGGGGAGCACCCGGCCGACGACGATCGATTTCCCCTGGTCTGGTCCGTGACCTGACCCCCCGACCGTTCGCCGTCCGGGGTCGCACCGAGCTCGCCGCGGACGGCGTCGATCCCCTCCTCGGAAGGAGGGGATCGAGTGGAGTGGTGCGCCCGTGGACCGGGCGGATCCGAGATCAGCCGACGTCGACCGGCGTCTTGGTCTCGACCGTGAAGGCCTCGGGGACCGTGTCCGGGAAGGCCAGCGGATCCTTGGCCCGCATGGCCCAGACCATGCCCGCTCCGACGAGCAGGAAGGTCAGTCCCAGGCCACCGAAGAGTCCGCTCAGGGCAAGGCCCATCTGCAGGGTGGAGTGGGTGACGGTGCCGACACCGAGTTCACCGACCAGACCGTGCACGGTGCCGGTCCAGGCCAGCTCCCGGGCCGGGCCCTCGATGGGGTGCGAGCGGTCGAAGTCGGTCCAGTACTTGCCGTCGACATCGAAGTCGTAGTCACCGGCGGGGAAGATCTCGCCGTTGTATTCGGTGTCCTCGGCCAGGGTGACGGTCTGGGTGCCGTGCAGCACGTGGAAGGTCACGGTCGCCATCTGGTACATGTATTCCGAACCGGTGTTGACCAGGGGATCGGCGGGATCGAAGTCCGACTCGACGACCGGGTACTTCCAGTCATCGACCAGGAGCGACATGATCGCCTCGGCCCCTTCGGTCTGGCCCCGGTCGACCAACTGGCCGTCTTCGTTGTAGGACAGCTCGACGTTCTGCGCCTCGCTGAAGGCTTGGAGCGAGCCGTAGCCGTCCTGGACCTTGGTGTAGGCGACGCCGCCGGCGACCACGAAGATCATCCCGACGACCAGGAGTGAGTAGCCGAGCATCGACAGTCGTTTTCTCATGGTTCTGCTTCCTTCTTCTACGTCCCTCGCCTCCGAGTTCTGTTTCTCAGATCGGGACCTGTTGGCGAATCTCTATTGATGATGATTTCGCCGATCGGCGATCACCGATAGGGAAGAAGGTCCTGTTCGAGCGCGATCACCCGACGAACGCGTCAGGGGCGCCGGGCCTGTTCGGCGATCCGCTCAGCCAACGCCTTCAGCACCGATCGGCGGAGGCAGTACCAGACTCTCGGACCGTCGTGGAGCGCGACGACGATCCCGGCATCGCGCAGGATGCGAAGGTGTTCCGACACCGTGGACTGGGCGAGGCCGGACGCGGCAACGATGTCGCCGGTCATCTTCGGGGTCCCATCGTCGAACATCGTGACGATCGCCGCTCGGGACGGATTGGCGAGGCCCCGGGCGACACGAGCGATGCACTCGGGGTCGTACTCGTCGAGCCCGAGCGTCGACGCCGGTTCCGGATCGTCACAGAAGCACGGCGGTGGGTTCGGCCTCGTGTCCGAGGTCTTGGTCGTCGATGGTCCCATCGGGCACACCTCTCGCTCGTCAGCGCCATGATGCATCGGCACCGGCGAACCGGCCAGGGACGATGGACCCAATCGCCCGTCGTTGCCGGAACGTGGGCGGGCTTCGTGGTTTCGTCGCGGGCCGGTGTAACCCACGGCCCCTCGAGCCGTCTTCTGTCGGACACCGACGCTCCAGGGAGACCCGACATGAAGATCACTCCGGAAACCGCAACCACGCTCGGCGGGAAACTCGCTGCGCTGGAGCTGTCCGACGAAGAGGGCGCACTGCTCGCCGTGCTCCTGCGTGACGACGCCGAGGTCGCAGGGTTCGGCTATACCGAGGTCGAATGGACCGTTCGCAGCAAGGTGCTCGACCCCCTGCCCGCCCGGTGGAAGGTCGAGGAGGCCGAGAAGGGGGACTCGTACCTGATCATCACGATGGAGAACTGACGCTTCGCCGACCCGAGGTCGCTCAGTCCAGTCCGCCGAGCATCCAGACCGAGTCCTCCGTTGCGAATCCGTGCCGAGTGTAGAAGCGGCGGGCATCGTGGTTGTGGGCCTCGGTCTCGAGGGCCATGACCGCGGCACCGGCCCGGCGGGCTTCCTTCTTGGCGTGATCGAGCAGCACGGCACCCGAACCCTTTCCTCGCTTGCGCACGTAGATCTCGTCGAGCAGGGCATCGCGTCCACCCGACTCGATCGACCAGCTCCAGGTGACGATGGCATAGCCCGCGGGCCGCCCCCGATCGTCATCGACGATCCAGACTTGTCCGTGCCGGTCATCGTCGAGCAGCGGCCCGAGTCCGTTCCCGACACGAACCGGATCGAACTCGTGGCGATCGACGGCACAGAACTCGGCGATCAGTTCCAACAACACCGCTCGATCGTCGGCACCGGCTCGGCGGATGGTCGTCACGACGGCGATCATGTCCGCGGCCGAGGACGGTGGGCAAGCGGTGGACTCCCGGGTGGGTTCCGATCGGGTCGGGGGGATAGGTTCCAGCGAACCGTCGCCACGTCCACGGAGCCACCCTGACCACACGACTGCATTACCCCTGTCGACTGCATCTCCCCCGTCGAGGGCATCTCACCCGCCGAGGGCATCTCCCCCGTCGAGTCGCTCACCCGGCCACGCGGCGAGCGTTGCTCGCCGCCTCGTTCGCCCTGGTGTTGCTGACCGGATGCGGCGGGGGCCCCGATTCGGACGGAACGACCGCCACCGCAGCCACGATCGACCCCGACCTGGGCGCCGGGTCCGTCGAGGGCACCATCCTCGTCTTCGCGGCCGCCTCGTTGACCGACGCGTTCGCCGACATCGAACGGGCCTTCGAAACCGAGTATCCCGCCAGCGATGTCCAGCTCAATCTGGCCGGGAGTTCCGGGCTGCGTGAGCAGATCCTCGAGGGGGCACCCGCCGACGTCTTCGCCTCGGCCGACCAGTCGAACATGGCCCAGGTGGCCGCGGGCGAGGGCACGGCCGCTCCCCCACGCGTCTTCGTCCGGAATCGCCTGCAGATCGCCGTTCCCGCCGGAAACCCGGCCGGTATCACCGGGCTCGAGGACTTCGCCCGAAGTGAACTCCTCATCGGATTGTGCGCCGAGGACGTTCCGTGCGGTCGGTTCGCCCGAGAGTCGCTGGCCCTCGCCGGCGTCGAGCCCTCGCTCGACACCAACGAGCCTGATGTCCGGGCTTTGCTCACCAAGCTCGGAGCGGGTGAGCTCGATGCCGGGATCACCTACGTCACCGACGTCCGATCGGGCAACGAGCTCGTCGACGGCCTCGACATCCCGTCGGCGCTGAACGTGGTGGCCGACTACCCCATTGCGAGTTTGGCCTCGGCCCCCAATCCCCGTGGCGCGGCGGCCTTCGTGTCGTTCGTGCTCGACGAACGCGGGCAGTCGATCCTGGCCGGCTACGGGTTCGACATCGGCTGAGGCGTTCGACCAACGTGGCCGGAACGGTCGGTGTTAGCTTGCCGCATGGATTTCGGATCGGCCGACCTCGCCGTCTCGATGGTCGCCGTGCTGGCACCGGACGAGCACGCGGTCCTCGTCTTCCTCTGCCAGGTCGTCGCCTTGCTCGTGGTGGCTCGCGGCCTCGGGTCCCTCATGAATCGGATCGGCCAGCCTGCGGTCATCGGCGAGCTGCTCGCGGGCGTCCTCCTCGGCCCGTCGCTGCTGGGACGGGCCTGGCCCGACGGCTTCGACTGGTTGTTCCCCGACGACGCAGTCCAGGGTGGCATGCTCTACGGGCTGGCCTGGCTGGGGCTGCTCTTCCTCCTTGCCGCAACCGGATTCGAGTCCGATCTCGGGGTCATCCGACAGCTCGGTCGGCCGGCCGTGCTCGTCACCATGGGCAGCCTCCTCGTGCCACTGGCCGGCGGGTTGGCCCTGGGATGGGTGGTGCCAGACGACCTGCTCGGCCCCGATGCCACCACCCTGGGCTTCGCGGCGTTCCTGGCGGTTGCCCTCAGTATCTCGTCGCTGCCCGTCGTGGCGAGGGTCCTGGCCGAGCTCGGGCTCGTTCGCCGCAACGTCGGGCAGTTGATCCTGGCCGTCGCGGTCGCCAACGACGTCGTGGGTTGGATCCTGCTCGGCGTGGTGGCCGGCCTGGCCGAACCCGAGGGCGTCGACGCCCTCGACTTGGTCGTCACCGTCGCCGGCGTCGCACTTTTCCTCGGGCTGACCCTGTCGGTCGGCCAGAAGGTCACCGACAGACTGCTCCGATCGGTGGCGACCAGCTCGGCCAATTCGACCACACCGGTGGTCACGGTCATTCTGCTGGTGCTGGCTGCGGGAGCCCTGACCCAGTGGATGGGCGTCGAGGCCGTGCTCGGGGCCTTCGTGGCCGGTCTGGTCGTCGGGCGATCGGCCTGGCGAGACGAGCAGGCGCTCCGCCTGATCGAAACGAATGCCCACGGGATCCTGGCACCACTGTTCTTCGCGACAGCGGGCCTCCGCATCGATCTCGCCGTGTTCACCGACGCAACCGTCGCGATCTGGAGCCTGATCATCATCGCCGTTGCCAGCGTCACGAAGTTCGCCGGAGCGATCGTGGGGGCCCGAGCCGGGCGATTGCCCCGCCGCGAGGGCTATGCCCTGGGGGTGGCCCTCAACGCCCGAGGAGCACTCGAGATCGTCATCGCCTCGATCGGCCTGAGCATCGGCGTCCTCAACGACGCGTCCTACGGAGCCATCGTCGTCATGGCCATCGCGACGTCGCTGTCGGCACCACCCCTGCTGAGACTGATCCTGGCCGACTGGACCGGCACCGAGGCCGAACAGAAGCGGCTGAGGGCCGAAGACGCAGCCAGGAACCGGATCGTGCTCTCGGAACGGCCACCGCTGCTGCTCACCCGGGGCCAACCACCCTCGATCGTCGCCGCGCAACTGATCGAGCTGTGTTGGCCACCGTCCTCGTCGGTGACCGTGATCACCGACGACGGCGTCGATCTGACGACCATCCGCAACGTGCTGCACGACCGATCGCTTCGCACCGTCGTTCGAGGCAATGGCGAAGCGGCGGGCGCCGTGTTGGCCGAAGCAGGGAAGGGACACGGCACCATCGTGCTCGGGCTGACCGACCGACCGAGCGGCCCGCCGCTGTCACCGCTCGTCGAGGCGATCCTCGCCGGCACCACCCGACCGGTCGTGATGGTGCGTTCGGAGCGCATCAGCGGACGGGCACTACCCCAGGCCTTCGCCCGCGCCCTGGTGCCGATCACCGGGTCGGTCAACAGCCGGGCCGCCCAGGAACTGGCCATCGCGATGTCGGCTTCGCTGGGCACCGAACTGGTACTGGCCCACGTCGACTCCCTCCCGATGCTCTACACCACCGACGTGATGACCCGCGCCACCGACGTCGCCGGACCGTTGTTGGCCCAGGCCACCGAGACGGCCCGGATCGCCGGTAGTGGGCGCGTCACCACGGTGTCCCGGGCCGCGGATTCGGCGGCGGCCGAACTGCTGCGCCTCAGCCTCGAGTACGAGACCGACGTCGTGATCGTCGGCACGACACCGACAAGGAGCGGTGACCGAACCCACCTGGGCCCGGTTGCCACGCATCTCCTCGAATCGTGTCCGTCGAGTGTGATGATCGTCGCCACCCCACCGGGCTGGATCGGCCACCACGCCTAGCCGCCGATCGACCGAGAAAGCCGACCTAGGATCGACCGATGGGCGCGACGAGCTACGACTTCATCATCGTCGGGGGCGGATCGGCCGGCTGTGCCCTGGCGAACCGCCTGAGCGCAGACCCGTCGAACCGGGTCCTCGTGCTCGAAGCGGGTCGTCCCGACTGGAAATGGGACGTCTTCATCCACATGCCGGCGGCACTGGCCCATCCCATCGGCAACCGGTTCTACGACTGGAAGTACGAGAGCGAACCCGAGCCACACATGGGCGGACGTCGCATCTATCACGCACGGGGCAAGGTCCTCGGCGGGAGTTCGAGCATCAACGGCATGATCTTCCAGCGGGGCAATCCGGCCGACTACCAGAAGTGGGCGGCGCGACCCGGCATGGGCGACTGGGATTACGCCCACTGCCTGCCCTATTTCAAGAGGATGGAACACTGCCTGGCCGGCGGTGACCCATGGCGGGGCGACGGCGGTCCGCTGGTGCTCGAACGGGGCCCGGCCGTGTCGCCCCTCTTCGAGGCCTGGCTCGAGGCCGGCCCGCAGGCCGGCTTCCGTCGGACCGACGACGTCAACGGGTTTCGCCAGGAGGGTTTCGCGGCCTTCGACAAGAACGTCGTGAACGGTCGGCGGCTCAGCGCCGCCCGGGCCTACCTCCACCCGGTGCTCGACCGCGCGAACCTCACGCTCGTCACCGGCGCCATGGCCGATCGGCTGCTGTTCGACGGCAATCGATGCGTCGGCGTCGAGTATCGCAAGGGTCGGCGGGTGCTGAGCGCCCGCTCCGACGAGGTGATCTCCTGCGGTGGCGCCTTCAACACACCGCAGCTCCTCCAACTGTCCGGCATCGGCGACCCCGACCACCTCCGAAGCCTCGGGATCGACGTCGTCAGCGCACGACCGGGCGTCGGCGAGGACCTCCAGGACCACCTCGAGGTCTACATCCAATACGTCTGCCGCGAACCGGTCTCGATGCAACCCCACCTGGCCCCGTGGCGGGCGCCGTGGATCGGGCTGCAATGGTTGTTCCACCGGGGCCCGGCCACCACCAATCACTTCGAGGCCGGGGCATTCGTCCGGTCCAACCCGACCGAGCCCTACCCGAACCTGATGTTCCACTTCCTGCCGATCGCCATCCGCTACGACGGGTCGGCCCCCGCCCTGCCCCTCGGTCGGAACGGTCACGGCTATCAGGTGCACGTGGGACCGATGTTCTCGGACTCGCGCGGCAGCGTTCGCATCACGTCCCGCGATCCCCGGCAGAAACCGGCGATCCGATTCAACTACCTGTCGACCGAACGTGACCGCCGGGAATGGATCGAAGCCGTACGCACCGCTCGCCGCATTCTCGAACAACCCGCGTTCGATCGGTTCAACGGGGGCGAGATCTCACCCGGTCCGTCTGTCCGGACCGACCAGGAGATCATGGACTGGGTCGCCCGAGACGCCGAGACGGCGTTGCACCCATCATGTACGGCCCGCATGGGGACCGATGATCGGGCCGTGGTCGATCCGTTGTCGATGCGAGTCCACGGCACCGAGGGCCTACGCGTCGTCGATGCTTCCGTCCTGCCGATCGTGACGAACGGCAACATCTACGCACCGACCATGATGGTGGCAGAAAAGGCTGCCGATCTCATCCTCGGCAACACGCCGCTCCCGGCCGACCAGACCGACGTCCACCTTCCCGAGACCGAGCATGCCCGAGGGACCGCCAACCAGAGGTCAGGAGGGCGAGACGAACCGTGAGACGGCCAGATCGGCGGCGCTCGAGTGAACCTCGATTCGATCACCGTCGACCAGCTCGATCCGGAAACCCAGGTCTCCGCCTTCGACCCCGAACACCAGGGTCGCCGACGCGCGCTCGTGCACCCAACGCAACGACAACGAACGATCCGAGATCGTCTCGAACGAGAAGACACCACGGAAGGCCCGGTGGTTCGCACGAAGCCCGACCAACCCCAGGATCGACCGGGTGACCTCGGACTCGAGCGCGGCGGCCAACTCGGCGTCGGTGTAGACGTGCCGATTGACGTCGCGGCCGTTTCCGGTCTTCGCGAACAACGCACGGTCGTCGAGCCCCCCGAGCAGTCCCACGTAATAGATCTGCGGTTCACCCGGCACGAACAGCTGGAGCGCACGGGCCGCCAGGTAGCGGTCGGTGTCGGCGCCGAGGACGTTGAAGTACGTGGCATTGATCTGATGAGGGAGCTCGAACCACTGCGGGGTGATCGACGCAATCGCCGAGTGGCCATCGGTCGTCTCCTCGGCCCGTCGGAAGATCGCGGCCATGTCGTCGAAGTCGATCAGTCCGGGCCGCGTCTCGCTCGGGCCGGCATCGATGATCCCGATGCCATCATGGGTGTCCAGCACGGTGATGGCATTCTCGGGTCGGATCGCGAGCCAGTGAGCGATGACGTCGACCCGGCCCTGCACCCAGGCATCGAGAATCAGCGGAGCCAACGCGAAGTCGTAGACGAGATCGACCAATGGAGCGATTGCGAGCTGTTGGGTGTGATGGCCGTGCATCTCGACCAGGACTCGCATCCCCGCTGCTCGGATCGACTCGGTGAAACGCGAGACGAAATCGAGTGTCTCCGACGTCATGAAGCTGTCGGTGCCCGGGGTCTTGACCGCATAGCCAACGGCGTCGAGGCGGACCGTCGTCACCCCGGCCTCGGCCAGGGTCGACACCACTCGATCGAGGTAGCGCCGGGCTGTCGGATGCTCGACATCGAGGTCGACCTGGCTCGGCATGAAGGTGGTCCAGATCAGGTGTCGGCTGCCGTCGGCCCCGCGATAGGCCGTGAAGGGCAGACCGGGCCGAGGTCGGTAGATCGACACGATCTGCTGTTCGGTGGCGCCCTCGGTGAAGACCGTGTCGAAGGTGAGGAACATCCCGTCGTGCTCGGACTCGGTGCCGCGTTCGAGCCAGTCGATGAACTCGACCGACTCGGCCGAGACGTGGTTCACGATCACGTCGGCGGTGACCGCTCGTCCGGCACCGAGCCGACGAATCGATGACCAATCACCCAGGCGGGGGTCGACCTCGGTGTGGTCGATCGGGTCGAAGCCGGCGTCGGCGCCATCGAACGGCGTGAAGAAGGGCAGGAGGTGAACGCCGGAGAAGGCCGAAAGCGGACCGTCGAGGACCGCAGCCAGACCGTCGATGGTTCCGCCCAGCCGGTCGGCGTAGGCCAACAGCGTCGTACCAGGAGAGCCCGTCGTACCAGGAGAGCCCGTCGTACCAGGAGAGCCCGTCGTACCAGGAGAGCCCGTCGTACCACGAGTGGGAGACGCCGGTTCGGAGTCATCGGCAACGGCGGCGTTGTCACCCTGCTCGCTCATGCGATCCTCGGCGGTCGTCGGTCGCCTCGTTGCGCTCTTTGATCGCGAGGCCCAGCAGAGGACAGACGGTACCAGATGCGATGACGCGCAGCCGATGGGCAGCGACGAATGGGTGGGACCCTCCTCCTCCCCTACGGTCCCGACGTCACCGCCGACCAGGCCTCGGTCATGCACCGTCTCCTCGCTCGGTGACCGGCCGCATGAACTCCTGGTGACTGACCCTGGGGTGACCGAGCGGCCGGCCGGACTGCTTCGTTCGGTGCCACGATTCGACCCCGGTGGCGGCGCAAACCTAGCGTCGAGCGCCATGACCGTGGAGACCACCCGATGGACTCCCCGATCGACGTCCACGACGCAGGCAAGGGGAGCGCGATGACGACGACGGAACGACCGAACGGCCTCGAGGCCGAACTCGAGACCATTCGAGACAAGTACCGGCTCGAACGCGACAAACGGGTACGGGCCGACGGCAACGCCCAATACATCGAGGTGACCGGTGAGTTCTCGAGTTTCGTCGAGGACCCCTACCTCGACGAGCCCATCGAGCGTGAGCCATCGACCGACGAGGTCGACGTGGTCGTGATCGGCGGCGGCTTCGGCGGCCTGCTCACGGCGGCCCGGCTGCGCGACGCGGGCGTCGACGACCTACGGGTGATCGAGAAGGGCGGCGACTTCGGCGGCACCTGGTACTGGAATCGCTACCCGGGTGCGATGTGCGACGTCGAGTCCTACATCTATCTCCCTCTGCTCGAAGAGGTCGACTACGTCCCGAGCGAGAAATACGTGAAGGCCCGCGAGATCCTGGCACACAGCCGAGCCATCGGGCGACACTACGACCTCTACGACCGGGCCCTCTTCCAGACCGAGGTCACCGGCACTCGCTGGGACGACGACGCCCGACGTTGGATCGTGTCGACCGACCGCGGTGACGCCATCCGGGCCCGGTTCGTCGCCATGGCCAACGGACCCCTGCACCGGCCCAAGCTGCCCGGCATCCCGGGTATCAACGACTACCGGGGGCACACCTTCCACACCAGTCGGTGGGACTACGCATACACCGGTGGCGGGCCCGACGGAGGGCTGACCAACCTGGCCGGCAAGCGAGTCGGGATCATCGGAACCGGGGCCACGGCGGTCCAGTGTGTGCCTCATCTGGGCGAGCACGCCGAGGCGCTGTTCGTCTTCCAGCGAACCCCGTCATCGGTCGACGTGCGCGACAACCGCCCGACCGACCCCGAGTGGGCAGCCGGCCTGGAGCCCGGTTGGCAGCAGGAACGGATGGACAACTTCAACGCACTCGTATCAGGTCTGCCCCAGCCGGTCGACCTGGTCGACGACGGTTGGACCGACATCATCGGCAAGCTCATGCAGATGGCCGGGTCGGACGAGCACGGGGTCGACGCCGACAACATCGGTCTCCTGCTCGAATTGGCCGACCTCGAGAAGATGAACGAGATCCGGGCCCGGGTGGAGACGATCGTCGGCGACGCAGCGGTGGCCGAAGCACTCAAGCCGTACTACCGCCAGTTCTGCAAGCGGCCGTGTTTCCACGACGAATACCTCCAGACCTTCACTCGCCCCAATGTGACCCTCGTCGACACCGACGGTCGTGGCATCGATCGGATCACCGAGTCGGGCATCGTCGCCAATGGGGTCCACCACGAACTCGACTGCATCGTCTTCGCCACCGGTTTCGAGGTCGGCACCGGCTACTCGAGGCGTGCCGGCTACGAGATCACGGGCCGAAACGGCAAGACGTTGACCGAGCATTGGGACGGCGGTGTGCGAACCGTTCACGGCATCCACAGCGAAGGCTTTCCCAACAACTTCGTGATCAGCCAGACCCAGGGCGGGTTCACCGTGAACTACCCGCACATGTTGGCCGAGGTGGCCACGCACCTGGCCTGGATCATCCGCCATGCCCTGACCACGGGGATCGAGGTCGTCGAAGCAACTGCCGAGGCCGAGGACGCCTGGATCGACACGATCGTCTCGAAGGCACGCCAGTCGGCCAGCTTCCTCGAGAGCTGCACGCCCGGCTACTACAACAACGAGGGCCAGCCGTCGGACCGGGCGGCCCAGAACACGTCCTACGGAGGTGGCGCCATCGCCTTCTTCGACATCCTGCGCCGTTGGCGTGAGCAGGGCGACTTCGACGGACTGTCGCTGAGCTGACAGGCTTGTCCGTCGTCCCCCGTCGTCTCTCACCCCAATCGCCCAGGCCATGGGCCATCGAAAGAAGGATCGTGAACAAGATCGCCACCGACCCCAGGATCGATCCACGGATCAAGGCGCTCATGGGTGCCCTGCCGATGGTGCCTCAGTCCGACGTCCCCGATCGGGACACCCTGCTGGCCCAGGTCAGCACCCCGGAAGCGCTCGCCCAACGGGCCCAGGCCGATGCACTGTTCGAGATGGTCGACAACGAAACCATCGCTCCGTCGGCCGGCCTCGACGTCTCGACCATCGAGTTCACCTCGCAGCCCGACGGCAATACCGTCAAGATCCAACTCATCCGGCCGGAGTCCGACGGTCCACTGCCCTGCGTCTACTACATCCACGGCGGCGGCATGCAGACGATGTCGTGCTTCAACGGGCTGTATCGGTCTTGGGGTCGCATCCTGGCCAATCAGGGTGTCGCCGTTGCCATGGTGGATTTCCGCAATGCCCTGACCCCGTCGTCGGCCCCCGAGGTCGAGCCCTTCCCGGCCGGTCTGAACGACTGTGTTTCGGGACTGCGTCATGTGTTCGAGCATGCCGACGAACTCGGCATCGATCCCGGTCACCTCATCGTCTCGGGTGAGAGCGGCGGCGGGAACCTCACCCTGGCCACCGGACTGCGACTGCTCCGAGACGGCGACGTCGGCCTGATTCGAGGCCTCTACGCCCTCTGCCCCTACATCGCCGGCTCGTGGCCGCAGGACCGCCTCCCCTCCTCGACGGAGAACGCCGGGATCCTGCTGGATCTGTCGACCAACCGTGGCGCGATGGCCTACGGCATCGAGCACCTCGAGGGCCGCAATCCCCTGGCCTGGCCGTCGTTCGCCACCGAAGCCGACGTCGCCGGTCTGCCGCCGACGTTCATCAGCGTGAACGAGTGCGACCCCCTCCGTGACGAGGGCATCGAGTTCTATCGGCTGCTCGTCCGGGCCGGCGTGACCGCTCAGTGCCGGCAGGTCATGGGCACCGTGCACGGAACCGAGATCTTCTCGATCGCGTGTCCCGACGTGTCCCACGAGACGGCGGCGAGCATCGCCCGGTTCTGCCGAACGATCTGAGACGATCGGGCGAGGCCAATCCCGGTCCAGGAGGTTCCCCATGTTCGATGGCTACTGGCGAGGTCCGGTCGAGCGGGTCGTCGACCCGCTCGGCCGGAAGCTGCACCGGATCGGGGTCACTGCCAACGTGCTGACCGTCGTCGGGGTGGTCACCGCCGGGCTGGCCGCCGTCGTGATCGGCTCGGGTCGCCTGCAACTCGGCTTCGTGTTCCTGGTGATCGCGGCCGTGCCCGACCTCTTCGACGGTCCGGTGGCGAAGGCGGCCGGGCCGCCGTCCTTGCGGGGGGCCTTCTTCGATTCGACCGCCGATCGGGTCACCGATTCGTTGCTGCTGGCCGGCGTCACCTGGCACCTCATGGACTCCGAAGGTCACATCGCCATGCTGGGGGTGGCGATCATGGCCGCCTCGTGGCTCGTGTCCTACCAACGGGCCAAGGCCGAGTCGCTCGGATTCGACGCCAAGGGCGGTGTCATGGAGCGGGCCGAGCGCATCATCGCCCTCGGCATCGGCCTGGCCATCCCGGCCACTCTCGAACCGATGCTCTGGATCATGCTCGTACTGACGCTCGCCACCTCGATCCAGCGATTCGTCAAGGTCTGGCGCCAGGCGACCATCGCACTCGATCCAGCGCCCGAGCCACGGCGAGGTTGAAGGACGAAGGTCTCGGGTCACCCGGGCAAAAGGTGGGTAGCGTGAAGTCGAGGTGATCGATGGACACGATGTCGCCAGGTGGCAGCAGTCCGGAGAGCGGCGGCGAGCGCCAGCGGTCCGACGCGATCGAACCCGTCGACCTCAGCCCTCGCCAGGAGTTCCTTCGCCAGTTCGTGCTGGTGCTCGGTTCGGTACTGCTGTATTTCGGGGTTCGGGGTCTCACCCAGGGAAACGTCGACGTCGCCATCCAGAACGGGCTCGACGTCCTCGCGTTCGAACGTCGGTTGGGGGTCGACGTCGAACAGCGGACCCAGGACCTGATCATCGGACACCAGGCGCTCGTCACGGCATTCAACTGGATCTACATCTGGGGCCATTGGCCGGTCATCGTGGCGACCCTGCTCTGGCTGCACCACAGCCATCGGGTCGAGTATCTCCTGCTCCGAAACGCCATGTTCATCTCGGGTGCGATCGGTCTGGTCATCTTCGCCACCTACGCCGTTGCGCCGCCACGGCTGCTCGACGTCGGACTGGCCGACACCGTCACCCAGCACTCCAACTCCTACCGGATCCTGCAACCGCCGTCCCTGGTCAACCAGTACGCCGCCGTACCGAGCCTGCACGTCGGCTGGAATCTCCTCGTCGGGATCTCGATCTACCGCTGTTCCCGCAACGCGGCGCTGAAGGTCTTCGCCGTGATCCATCCGATTCTCATGGCCGTCGCCGTGGTCCTCACCGCCAATCACTACGTCATCGACGGCGTCCTCGGTGCCGCTCTTGCCCTGTTCGGTCTCGCCCTGTCCCGATACCTCACCCCGCGGATCGTTCGCTTCGATCGCCGCCTGCTGCATCGGACCACGGTCCAGTCGACCGAACCACAGGGATCGCCGCCTTGATCCCGGCCATCGCGACGCACCGGCTGACCAAACGATTCGGTGAGGTGACCGCCGTCGACTCCCTCGACCTCGTCGTCCACCAGGGCGAGGTCTTCGGGTTCCTCGGACCGAACGGTGCCGGCAAGTCGACCACGATCCGTTGCCTGCTCGACCTGTCGCGGCCGACGAGCGGAACCGCCGAGGTGCTCGGCTTCGACAGCCGCCGCCAGTCCCAGCGAATCCATCAGATCGTCGGCTACCTCCCCGGCGATCTGGCGCTGTACGGCAAGCTCACCGGCCGCGAGGTCCTGGAGTACTTCGCCAATCTCCGAGGCGGTGTCGACCCGACCATGATCGACTCGCTGGCCGATCGGTTCGACGCCGACCTCTCCAAGCGCTGTCGTGAGTACTCGTCGGGCAACCGTCAGAAGATCGGTCTCATCCAGGCGTTCATGCATCGTCCCGACCTGGCCGTGCTCGACGAGCCGAGCTCGGGCCTCGATCCGCTCGTCCAACAACAACTGCATCAGTTGCTGTCCGAGATCCGAGCCGAGGGCCGCACGGTCTTCTTGTCGAGCCACACCCTGTCCGAGGTCGAACGGGTCGCCGATCGGGTCGGCATCATTCGTCACGGTCGGCTCATCGAGGTCGCCTCGGTTGCCGACCTCAAGGCGATGGCCATCCGCCGGCTCGACTTCGAGTTCGCGGCCCCTGTCGACCCTGGCCGGCTGGAAGCGGTGGCCGGCGTTCGTGAGGTCACCGGTGTCGGGCGACAGGTCAGTGTGTCCTACGACGGACCGATCGACGCCATCCTGATCGAGGCCACCCGGCTGGGCATCGTGGGGTTGACGAGCCACGACGCCGACCTCGAGGAGATCTTCCTCACGTTCTACCGAGACGAGCCCCAGACATCCCGCCCGGACTCGAACTCGAATGCACCCGAAACCGAGGTGGGCTCCCGTGTTGCTGACTGACGTCACGACGAAGACGGTGCGAGACCGCACGCCGCTGGCGTTCATGATCGGAGCCGGGCTCGCCGTCCTGGCCATCCTGTTCGCCGTGCTGGCCGCCAGCCTCGAGGAAGAACTGACGCAACTGACTGCCGATCTCCCCGAGGCGCTCAGCTCGATCATGGGCGGGGCAGGCTCCAACTATGTGGTCAGTGAACTCTTCGGATTGTTGGCCCCGATCGCGGTTCTCGTCGTCGCGATCTCGGCCGGGACCAACGCCCTGGCCCGGGAAGAAGACGGTCGGACCGCCGACCTCCTGCTGACCCAGCCGGTCACCCGGCGGGGTGTGGTCCGCTCGAAGGCGACCGTCATGGTCGGTGACCTGCTCATGACCTGCTGCCTGCTCCTCGCGGGGAGCCTCGTCGGCGCCTCGATGGTCGACGTGGTCGGCCTCGACGTTGCCGGGGCCGTGGCAGCAACGGTCCATGTGTTCTTCCTCGGGCTGGCGTTCGGGATGATCGCGCTGGCCGTGTCCAACCTGACCGGTTCCGGGCCGGCCGGCCTCGGCGTCACCGTCGGCCTGGCGGTCGTTGCCAACCTCGTTGCCGGACTCGTCCCGCTCGTCGAGGGTGCCGAGGGTTGGGCCAGCGTGTCCCCCTGGTACTGGTTCAACGGCTCCCAGCCCCTCGCCAACGGGGTTGCGGTCGGTGATCTCGCAGCACTGGCCGCTCTCGCCGCGGCGGCCTACGGGTTCGCCTGGTGGGTGGTGGAACACCGGGACATCCGATCGGGCCGAATGGCGCACCGCATCGCCATCCCCGCTCTGGGGCGGTTCATGCGGCCCCGGATCGGGACGGTGTTCGCGAAGACCCTCACCGACCGGGTGACACTCCTGACCGTGATCGGTTTCTCCATGGTGGTCATGGCGGTCACGGTCAGCGCGATGTACCACGGCATCAAGGACTCGCTGGCCGGCCTGACCGACGCCCTCCCGGCTGCCTTCGACGAACTCCTCGGATCGGCCGACATGAGCACGCCAACCGGTTGGATCCAGGGTGAACTCCTGTCGATCATGACACCGATGGCCATCGTCGCAGTCGGCATGACCATCGGCCTGAACGCCATCGCCGGCGAAGACGCGCGCCGAACGCTCGGCCTCGTCCTCGCAACACCGATGAGCAGATCCCGTCTCGTGCTCGAGTCGGCGGCTGCGCTCGTCGTGGCCGTGGCCCTGCTCTCCTCGGTGACCTGGGTCGGGCTGGTCCTCGGATCGGTGTTGGCCGGTCTCGACGTGAGTTCGGCGAAACTCGCTGCCGCCATGGTCCACCAGGGCATGCTCGGGGTGTTCTTCGGCGTCTTCACACTCACCACCGGCGCCGCCTTCGACAAGAGCACGGCCCTCCGGGTGTCGTTGGCCGTGGTCGTCGTCAGCTACTTCGCGAACTGGTTGTTCGCCCTTCGAGCGAGTCTCGATCGCTTCACCGTCATCTTTCCCTGGCACTATGCGACCGACAACCAACCGCTCTACGACGGCCTCGACCTCGGCGCCCTTGCGGTCCTCGCGGCGGCGACGATGCTGAGCCTGTTGGCCGCCGTTGCCCTCTTCGACCGGCGAGAGGTCGCGGGTTGACCGAGGGGCTGACGTCACGCGAGGTCGCCGAACGAGTTGCCGACGGTCGGGTCAACCGAGCCGAGGACCCGACCGGCCGTACCATCGGCCAGATCGTCCGGGCCAACGCGCTGACCCGGGTCAACGGGATCATGCTGACCCTCTTCGCGCTCATCATGATCTCGGGCAACTGGCGCGACGGCCTCTTCGTGGGGGTCGTGTTGTCGAACACGATCGTCGGGGTGACGCAGGAGTATCGGGCACGGCGGGCGCTGGCCGAACTCCAGGTCATCACCGAACCGACGGCGACGGTCGTACGCGACGGCCGAACCACCGAGATCGATCGGAACGATGTCGTACTCGACGATCTCGTTGTCCTCGCCCCTGGCGGCCAGGTGCCGGTCGACGGTCGGGTCGTGTCGGCGACCGGTCTCCGGCTCGACGAGTCGATGCTGACCGGTGAGTCCGAGGCGGTCGTGAAGGCCGTCGGTGGCGACGTGCTCTCGGGGAGCTTCGTGGTGAGCGGGTCGGGGCGCATCGTGGCGACGGCGGTCGGGGCCGACAGCTACGCCAACGACCTGGCAAGCGAGGCCAAGGTGTTCGACGCGGCCCAGAGTGAATTGCGGCGGGCCATCGATCGCATCCTCGGGTGGCTCACGATCGCGATCCCGATCTCGTCGGTCCTGCTGCTCCTGTCGTTGCTCGACGCCGAGCCCCGCTGGCAGGATGCGATCCAGGGCACGGTCGCGGCGGCCGTGGCGATGGTCCCCGACGGACTGGTGTTGTTGACGAGCCTGGCCTTCGTTGCCGGTGTCCTCGAGTTGTCACGGCGTAATGCGTTGGCCCGTCAGCTCTCGACGGTCGAGGTCCTCGCCCGCGTCGACGTGCTGTGTCTCGACAAGACCGGCACGATCACGACGGGGGCCATTGCGTTCGCCGATCTCCATCCCCTCGGGGGCCGTCCGATCGAGGAGGGGCGGGCGGTGCTGACCGCACTGGCCGGCAACGACGAGGCCCCCAACCCGACCATGATGGCCATCGCGAAAGCTCTGGGATCCGACTCGGATTGGCGGGCCACGGCCACCGAGCCCTTCTCGAGCGTTCGGAAGTGGTCGGCGGCCCAGTTCGGCGAACGGGGCTGGTTCTATCTCGGGGCCCCGGACATCCTGCTGGCCGACGACCCGTCGAGTCTCGATCTCGTGCATCGGTTGAGCGCTGCCGGGCAGCGGTTGCTGGCCATCGGCTCCAGCCGCTCCGGACCAGACGGGGACCAGGGCCCAGCCGATCTCACACCGATCGCGATCGTCGAGCTCCGAGACGAGATTCGTCCCGACGCCGGTGAGATCCTCGCCTACTTCGCCGATCAGGGGGTCACGATCAAGGTCATCTCGGGTGACAGTCCCGACACCGTGTTCGCCATCGCCCAGCGGGCCGGACTCGAGGCTCGGGGCCTTCCCGTGGACGCCCGGACACTCCCCGATGACGATGCTCTCGCCGCAGCGCTTGCCGACAACGACGTGTTCGGCCGGGTCGCACCGCGCCAGAAACAGGCCATGGTCCATGCCCTGCAACGACAGGGCCATGTGGTCGCCATGACCGGCGACGGGGTGAACGACGTGCTCGCTCTCAAGGACGCCGACCTCGGTATCGCCATGGGATCGGGCAGCGCGGCCACCCGATCCGTGGCCGACCTGGTGCTGACCGACGATTCGTTCGCTTCCCTCCCGGTCGTGGTCACCGAGGGCCGCAAGGTGATCAACAACGTCGAACGGGTCGCCAACCTGTTCGTGACCAAGGCGGTCTACGCCGTGCTGCTCACCCTCGGCATCGGCATCCTGAGCAGCCCGTTCCCCCTGTTGCCCCGTCAACTCACGCTGGTCGGGACGTTCAGTATCGGTGTCCCGGGGTTCTTCCTGGCCCTGGCGCCCGAGGTCGGGCGAGTGCGTGACGGCTTCCTGGGCCGGGTGCTGCGGTTCTCGGTGCCTGCGGGTGTGATCGCCGGAACGGTCACCCTGGCCGCCTACGAGCTGGCCCGGCGGCATACCGACCTGAGCGAAGACGAGACACGGTCCCTCACCACGATCACCCTGCTCGGCATCGGCCTCGTCGTGCTGCTCGTGGCCAGTCGGCCGCTCCAGATCTGGAAGCTCGTTCTCGCTGCCGGCATGGCCGGTGGCTATGCGGTGCTGATGGCGGTGCCCTTCACCCGCCACTTCTTCCAACTCGATCTGTTCGCAGGGCCTGGTCTTGCGCTCGTCGTCTGCGCGATCGCCGTTGCCGGAACGGGGATCGTCCTGGTCGCTCGGACGACGCGCTGACGTCGTTCAGCGACTCCCGATTCGCACGGGCGTGTCGCTGTAGGTCCAGTCGGGCCGTTTGCGCCGCTGTCCGAGATCGACGACGGCGGCACCGTCGACGAGGTCGATGAGTTTGGGCAGGATGACGGAATCATCACCCGGTACCCCGGCGAGACGGACGGCGAGATCGTCGGGGAATCGCTGCAGGAGACTCGACAGGAGCCCGCGGGCCTGGGCCGGGAGGAAGCAGCGGCTGCCGTCGGTCACCGTGGCCAGTCGTCGGCCGATCGTGTTCACGATCTCGTCGGCCGAGCCGTTGCCGGCGACGAGTTGCTCGAGGGCGATGGCGAGATCGCCCGTCCCGGTCTTGCACGGGTTGCACTGGCCGCAGGACTCGACGTGCAGGAAGCGCAGGACCTGGTAGGCGACGTCGATCATGTTCCGGCGATCGTCGTAGACGATGAAGCCGGCCGACCCGAGACCACCGCCGGCCGCTCCGAGGTCTTCATACGAGATCGGTGTCATCACCTCGGCGGCGGTCAGCACAGGGTTCGACACGCCCGACAGAACGGCCTTGATGGTCCGACCTCGGGCGACGCCTCCGGCCAACTCCTCGATCACCTGGCCGAGTGGTTGACCGAGCTCGATCTCGGCCACCACGGGGCGGCGGACGTCACCGGAGATGGTGACGATCGTCGGGCCCGGCGATTCGGCCGTACCGAGGGCCGAGTACCACTCGGCTCCGTGACGCATCACGAGCGCGACGTGGGCGTAGGTCTCGACGTTGTTGACGAGCGAGGCGTTCGATCGCTCGTCGAGGGCCGAGCCCGACGACGCGTCGGCCCCGGCGGACCAACCCAGTTGTGGCGACGTGGTGAACAGGCCGTACTGGTACGGCGGGAGATGGCGGGGCAGGGGGTCCTCGCCCTCGATGACCTCCAACATCCCGGTTTCCTCACCGAACAGGTAGTGGTCGGGCCCCTCGACGATCACGAAGTCGAGACCATCGGACCAGCCGCCCTCGCTGATCTCGGCCACCGCGGAACGGAGCCTGGCCAGTTCGTCGGTGAAGCGAGCCTTCGTGGCGATCACGACCGTGGCGACCCCGAGTGTCCGGGCCGCGATCAGTGCTCCCTCGATGACCAGATAGGGGTTGCGTCGCAGGAGGGTGCGGTCCTTGAAGGTGCCCGGTTCGCCCTCGGCGGCGTTGACGACCACGATCCCCCGGTCGTGGGGCCCGAGTGCGGCGCGCACTCCGGCCCACTTGGTCGCGGTCGGGAAACCGGCCCCACCACGGCCGCGTACACCTGCGGCGCCGATCTGCTCGATCGTGGCGTCGGGACCGGCGGCGATCGCTGCCGCGAGCCCCGCCATGCCCCCGGTGGCCCGGAAGTCTCCGAGCGTTGTCAGCGGCTCCGCGGGGAGCGTGTGGTTCGTCGTGAACATGGCTTCGGCGTACCCCGTTTCGACGGCGATCAATCACCGCATCACAAAAGGTCTCTTTCAAATAACCTATCGGAGAGTCGTCGATTTCGGGTGGCACCCATTCGGTCGGGTCCAGAACTCGACGCCGGCGCCGTCGAGCGCAGCAGCGAACCGATCATGCTCGACCGTGATCCGATCGTGCTCAGCTCCGTTCGTCGACCCCGAAGTGGGCCGAGACGATCACCGACGAACCCAGGGCGTTGATCTCGACCCGATCCGCGAGCTGCTGGGCCAGGGCGAGGCCCCGTCCCTCGACGGCGAACGGGTCGGGCATCGAGTGCAACTCGACCGAACGACCGAAGGGGTT
Source organism: uncultured Acidimicrobiales bacterium (assembly GCA_963700755.1). Classification (GTDB taxonomy): domain Bacteria; phylum Actinomycetota; class Acidimicrobiia; order Acidimicrobiales; family SZUA-35; genus JBBQUN01. The sequence continues at coordinate 266,282 of CAVOYW010000005.1, read as the reverse complement.
GTCGTTCTCGACGCGCAACGAGAGCTCGCTGCCGCGTCGGTCGAACGCATAGCGAACGAGGTCGGTCGGATAGGAGGCTTCGACGGCATTCGCGAGTAGTTCGACGAAGACCAGGGTGATCTCTTCGCACCGACCGGCCGACAGCCCCGGGAACTGGCCGAGCCAGGACCCGAGCTCCCGCCGACCATCTCCGAGACTTCGAAGCGTCGCCGGGACCTCTCTCACCGTGTCCCGCCCGTTGCTCACGACGTCCTGCCCGCTGCTCGTCTGCATCACCGAAGTCCCCGGTGATGCCCATCGTCCACTGTCATGAGAGTCCGATCGACCGGGAACCCGACTTGTCGCGGATTTCGCGAGAAAGAATCGGCCGGGCCGCACGATCGGCCGTGACGTACCCAAGAACACGGCCCATCACCAACCGATCGTACCGGCGGCTCGCCGCGACGATCTGACGTTCGGCCCGACGAAGCGGGACCGGCCACCGCCATGCTGGAAGCATGGAGTCACGGCCTGCCGAACAGCATGCAGTCGAGGAGGAGCCCCTCGGGAACGACGTGGCCGCACAGCAAGCGGTCGAACCGGGCGCCGACGATTCCCGCCGGGCGTGGTTCGAGACGTTCCTCCGACCGCTCGACGCTCGACACGCCCACCACACCTGCAGCGACGGTCGGGCCTGCGTCCGCATCGTCCAGCACGGCGACGATCTCGGGCAGCCGATGCTTGCGACCCAGAACTTCGGTGGTTCGCTCGGTGCGGCGGCCTCGCTGCAGATCCAGGACTATCTCGATGGCCACCCCACCCCGTTCGCCACGGCGATCGAGCGGACCGTCGAGGCGCTCCATTCCCGAGGATTCGACGTCGGTGATCATCGTGACCTGAACCCGCATCCCGAAGGCGAGAGCGGCTGCGGGTTCGCCGACAACCGGGCGCAGATCATCCAACGAGTGGCGACGACGCCGGCCTTCGACGTCATCGTCAACGCCGTCCTGGGAGCCGGAACGATCGACGACCACGACCGACGGTGCTTCGAGGCCGTGGTCGACGCCTATCGCCGCCTCCATCACGATGTTTGCGACAACCCATCGCTCCTCCCCCGGGGTTCCCGCCTGGTCGAGCTGCTCGAGGAACACGACGGCACCACCGAGCTCCTCACGGGGACGCACCACGAGTCGGCGCTCATCGTCAACCGGCGGCCCGACACGACGCTCGACACCGATGCCCTCGTGCGAGCCGGTGACAGCGCCTTCAACATCGACGAGCACCACGTGCTGCGCCTGCAGACCGAAGCCCTGGGCCTCGCCCCCGAGGTCGCCCGGGTGATCAACGCCGTCGAATGGACCGCAACCTTGCTGGTCCTGGTCGCCGATGCCGGCCGGCCGCTCCCGCCGGTGTTCGTCTTCGACTGACCGATGGTGTTCCGGCCCCTCAGCCTCGGGTGGGGGTGAGCCGTGATGCGAGCCACGGGCCCGAGGCCGGATCACAGGGCGGTGGTTCGGGTGGTTCGGCCGCCAGGGCGAGGGCCAGGATCAGATACCGGGGTTCGCCGAAATGCCCGGACACGTCCCGCGAAGCCACCGAGGACATTGGCGTCGGAGCGGATGCGGACGACCTGCTCGCGCCCCTGCCCGGGCTCGGCGCAGTGGCGGGGGTCGGAGGTGACGAGATATTCGCGACACACGAGGGGGCGATCGTCGCGGATCGAACAGACGCCGTCGTGCAGGAGTGGGCATGCGACACCGAGCCCGAAGTACCGCGTCGCCAACCGGTGGCGGGCCGCTCCGTCGGAACTGACGTCAGCGAAGCCTGCGGCGGAGAGGCCCGCGTCGGCCAGTCCCGCTGCGGTCTCGGCGATCCGTTGCTCGATGTCCTCACGTCGTCGGGTCGGGAGCCGTTCGATTGCGTCGACGATCGAGCGGACTTCGGCGGGGGTGACCGGCACGGGGTGATGGCAGCAGGCGGTGCACGCTGCCGCGCACGACACACCGACCGTGGGGTCGGCGATGAAGGCGTTCGAGATCGCATCGACGAGCACCCGTGCCGCGGGGAGCAGGTCGTCGGCACGGTTCGCAGCGATGGGCACGGGAAGAAGCGGCACGATTCAGCTCAGATCTTCCACTTGCCACCTTTCGTGTCGCCGGTCTTGGGGTCGACGGTGATGTACCTCGAGCCGACGGGCAGCAACGAGTCGAAGCTCAGCGTCCGGGTGACCTTGACCTCCTCGAAGTTGTTGAAGCCGCGCACCTCACTCTCATCCTCTTGGAGGGCGGCCGTGAGCTCGGTGAGCGCGGCAGCGACGCGATCCGACGGCTGGTAGTCGTCACCCATCTCGATGGAAACTCGAAGTTGGTCGGGGTTGATCGGTGTGGTCATGCCGGAGACGACGCCCGGCGCCCGACCCGGTTACACCGTCATCTCGCCTGGGGTCGGCGACGACCATTCAGCGGGCTCGGTCCTGGCTGTTCCCGGAGGGGAAGGTGACCATCACGATCAGAGCGGCAACGAGGTAACACGCTGCGATCCAGGTCCACGCCCAGCGATAGGCCGACAGGTCGAACTCGTCGACTCCGGTGGCCAGCAACGCAATGGTGACGGAGATCCCGAGCGCATAGGCCGCCTGGCGAATCGTGTTGACCGTGGCGCCGGCGACACCGAACTTGGCCGGGGGGATGTCGGACAACCCGGCGCTCGACCACGTGGCAACCGTCAGCCCGATACCGACGCCGGTGATGAGGCTCAGGGGGACGAACCGACTCCACACCGTGGGCTCGGACCCGATGACCAGCACCAGGGCCAAATACCCCGCCGCGCAGAGCACACAGCCGACGGCGAGTACCCAGCGGTGGCCGATCCGGTCGGCCGCGGACCCCGTCAGAGGGCTGATCACCGACGCCAGCAACGGCCCGGGTACGAAGGCGGCACCCACCACGGCGAGATCTTGCTGCCACAGATCCTGCAACACGATGGAGTTCACGAGCGCACCCGACGTGAAAGCGAAGCCGTAGAAGGCAACACCGGCACTGGTGCTGGCGAACGAGCGGAAGGCGAAGAGGTCGAGGTCGAGGAGCGGCTCGGGGTGGATCCGGGACCGGCGGATGAGGACGGGCAGAAGGGCCGCCCCCATCACGATCAGGACCCAGATCCGCGGATCGGCGAGGCCCCACTGCTCACTCTGCACGATCCCGAACATCACCATCGCGACCGAGACCGTTCCGATGGCGACACCGATTCCGTCGATCCGACCCGTCGCACTCGGATCCTTGGATTCGCGCAGGAATCGGGGCGCCAGCACGAGCACCAGGGTCGAGAGCGGAACGTTGATGAGGAAGATCGCCCGCCAGCTGAAGGCATCGATGAGGACCGAGCCCAGGGCCGGGCCGACGACGGCCCCGAGCGCTCCGGTGGCACCGGCGATACCGATGGCCGTGCTCCGACGGGTCGGCGGGAACTCGGGCAGCATCACGGCGAACGACGAGGCCGCGACCACGGCGCCGCCGACACCCTGGATGAGTCGGGCGCCGATCAGCAGGCCGACCGATCCGGCCAACCCGCACAGGAGCGACCCCACCATGAACAGGGCGACCCCGGGGACGAACACCTTGCGCCGGCCGACGCTGTCGGCCAGCCGACCGGCCGCCAGGAGCAAGGCTCCGACCATGATGTTGTAGCCCGAGATGATCCAGCTCAGCGTGCCCCGTGTGGTGTCGAAGTCGTCCTCGATCGAGGGGAAGGCAACGTTCACCGCCGAGATGTCGATGACGACGAGGAAGGTCACGAGGGTCGTGACGGCGAGCGCCAACCAGGCCTGACGGGTGATGGTCGTGTCGACCGCAGTGCTCACTCCGGGATCCATCCGGGCGACGGTACTCGGTCGATGTCGTCCGAACTTCCGACCGGCAGCCCGTCAGTCCCTCAGTCCGTCAGTCCGATGGCATCCAGAACGTGAAGATCTTCTCGGCTCGGATCCACGCGTAGACCGCCCCCGGATCGAGGAAGGTCGCCCACTCCTCACCGAACCGGGGGACGTAGATGTCGAGGAGTGCCTGCCGGAACCCGGCGTGCTCAGGAGCGGCGACGTCGATCGGTTCGGCGACACCGTGCACGGTCACCGCCAGGTGTTCACCCGGCAGGTGGCTCGCACTGACGGCCGGGCGCTTGGCGATGTGGCGGAACCGGACCGAGTCGGGTGACGAACCGAAGTGGAAGCTGCCCCGGTAGAAGATGCCGTCGACCGGGCCGGCGATCGGACGCCCGTCGGCGGTCGACGTGGCCAGCACGAGCAGGCGCATCCCGTCGAGCATCGAGGCGAGGGTCCCGGCATCGAGTCGTCGATCCGGGGTGATGACCTCTCGAAGATGGGCCCCGCCCCGCTCGTGGCTCTCGTCGAGCAGCTGCTGGAGTTCGGCCAGATCGGACTCGGTCTCGTGCACCACCGAAGCCTAGGCAGTCCGGCGCCGGACCTGCCCGCGCTAGGTTGCGACGATGCCCACCGAGCTCCACGTCCACGGCGTGTTCAACTTCCGTGATCTGGGATCGGCATCCCCGACGCTGCGACGACGCTTGGTCTACCGGTCCGACGGTCTCCACCGCACCGACCGGGCGGGCGGGGACGCGATCGCGGCGCTCGGCGTTCGCCGCGTCATGGACCTGCGAAGCCTGTCGGAACAGTCCCGTGAGGGCATGTTCCACCATCCCGACGTCGAGACGATCGGCGCCCCGCTCGTCGCCGACAGCACCGATGTCGGCCGACAGATCAACGCCGGGGGCGATGACCCTCTGCTCAGCCACTACGTCAGCATGCTCGACGACAACCCCGTCGAGATCGCCCGGGCCATCGGCATCGTCGCCGACTCGATCGCCGACGGGCTGCCGATCGCCTTCCACTGCACCGCCGGCAAGGATCGCACCGGCCTGCTCGCCGCCCTGCTCCTCGGACTGGCCGGTGTCGACGACACCGAGATCATCGACGACTTCCACGCGTCGGCCGCCGGCGTCGAACGGATGAGCCGCTGGTACGAGCAGGAGCGGGGCGAGTCACACGCCGAGAAGGCGGCCCAGATGGGCATCGACCCGGCCGTTGCCCACCACATGATGCGCGCCGACCGCTCCACCATGGAAGCCACGCTGGCGGTCCTGCGATCACGCCACCACGATGTGGGCTCCTTCGCCTCGGCGATCGGTGTCACCACCGACCAGCAGGTGGCCATCGGTCGCCTGCGGTCGGAACCGTCCGGTCACTCGACGAAGTAGACCCGGACCACCACGGCCTCCCAGACCGATCCGTCCTCGGCGCTGCGTGACAGGAACACGGCGGCGCCGTTCTTCGCCGTACCGGGATCGATGGGGAACGTCTCGTCGAAGGGACCGAACGTGCCGTCGCCGCGGCCGGTGACGGCCTCGACCAGGATCGGATCGCTGCGGCCATCGGCCCGGAGGATGACCTCGACGTTGCCTTCGAACGTCCGAGCCTGCCCCTCGACGACCATCTCCGCACCGAGCACCCCGAGGGCCTCGGGGCTGACGATCTCGATGTTCTCGGTCACGGCGCCCAGCACCCACCAGGTGTCGTCGGGGCCGAGTTGGCGGACGAACACCGTCGTGGCCGGCCCATCGGCACGGTTGCGGATCTCGATCTCGCCCGAGCGGCTGTCGCCGGCCATGTACTCGCCGACGACCGGGTCGGTGAATCCGACGAACTCGGTGGCGAACGCGGTCGCGGCGTCGATGGGGTCCTGGTAACGCTCGGCCCCGGGCCCGGACGCGGCTTCGAACCAGGGCCAAACCGCCGTCCGGTAGGCCTCGGGGTCGATGTCTGCCGTCGTGGTCGTCGCTTCGATCGTTGTCGTCGATTCGGTCGTTGTCGGCTCGGTGGTCGTTGTCGACTCGGTGGTGGTGGTCTCGACGGTGGTGGTGGTCTCGAGGGTGGTGGTGGTGTCGACGGTCTCGACGTCGTCACCGTCGTTGCCGATGACCAGCACGAGGGCGATCACGGCAATGACGATGGCGACGACGGCGGCGATCAGGGCGAGGATGGGAATGCTGCGCTCGGCTGGCTCCGACGACGGGGATCGTTCGGCGCCCTCGGGATCCAAGGGTGTGGTCATGGTTTCAGAATCGGCACGAGGGCCGAGGATGTTAAGGGGCATTGGTCCCTCGACCTGCCACCCCGTCCCTCGGATACTGGAGACGTAGGCCTCGGTCGGCCACGCCGGTCGGCATCCCGCCGAACGGTTCGGCCCGCCCTCGACCCAAGGAGTTGCCCGATGAACGACCGACATCCCTCCGATGCTGCTGGACGCATGGCGATCGAGGCGACCTCGGCCCTCGGTTTCGACGAAACGGTCGCCGCCTGCCGAGAGGCGCTCGCCGCAGCCGGGTTCGGCGTGCTCACCGAAATCGACCTGGCGGCGACACTCCAGGCCAAGCTGGGCGTTGAAGGAAGCCCCTACCTGATCCTCGGGGCGTGCCACCCGCCCAGCGCCCATCAACTCGTCGAAGCCCTGCCGGCCATGGGTGTCCTGCTCCCGTGCAACGTGGTCGTTTCGGTCGAAGGCGACCAGACCATGGTTCGGGCCATGGACCCCTCGGCCGTCGTGGCCTCGATCCTGCGGGATCCGGCCGTCCACGACACCGACACCGTGGCCGTCATCGAGACCATCGCCGACGACATCGCCGGCCGACTTCGTTCCGTCCTCGCGTCGCTCTGAGGGCCCGTCCGACGGTCAGCTTCGAACGCGATGCGGAACGTCGGCTCCCAATCGGTCGGCCAGTGCATCGCTCACGAACCGTTGGACACTGGGTTCGAACGGGAAGGACAGGTGGCTCCCCGAATACCAACAGATGGCGGGCTGGTCCCAGTGGTCCCACAGGGCCCGAACGTTGCCCGGCCGCACCCAACGGTCGACCAGTCCGCCGAAGATGAACCGTGCCTCCTTCGGAACCATCGGCTCCATCGCCAGCGGTGACACCACGCGGTTGAGCCGTTCGAGCGAGCGCCAGCTGAGACCCCACTGCTCGTAGAACGGGGGAAGGAGTGCCTCCACGTTCCGGCGCATGCCCCGGACGAGATCGGGCTCGGGCACTCCGGCGATCACACACGCGAGGTCACCCTCGAAACAGGCCAACAACGACGCGAAGTAGCCGCCGAGGGAGATCCCCCAGGCCCCGACCGAGACCGGATCCTGGGTGTCGGCGATCCAGCTCTTGAGCCGCCGAATGTCCCACAACGCCTGGGCGGCCGTGTGGACCGTGTTCATGGCACCACCGGTCAGGACCCGATCGCCGGACGCCCCCTCGGCCCTCGGACCATGCAGGGGCGAGACCGGAAAGGCGAGGTTCAGCCCGTATTCGACATGGAGGCGACGGGCATTGAAGGCCAGGAAATCCACCGCCGGCGTACCGGTTCGGTAGCCGTTGACACACAGCAGCCAGGGCCGCGGATGGTCATCGTGGCGCAGGATCCAGGCATGGGCGGTGCGGTTGTCGTCGTATCCCAACCACCGATCGCGACCCGGCTCGTCGGGGTGGGGTTCATAACCACTCTCGACCGACAGGTGCTCGTAGCGCAGACCACGAGCCGATCGATCCACCATCATCACCCGTTCGGGTGTCGGCGGATCGAGGTGGTAGGACCGGGGATCGTCGACCCAGCCCATCGAGTTGAACATCTCGACACCATCGCCGAGTTCGTCTCGCAGGCGACGGCGGAATCCACCGGTTGGATACCGCATCCGACTGTTGGCGGTCTCGGTCTGCAGGGTGAGTTCGTCGATCATCCATTTCACGGCCAGGCTCGGGGTGAGACGGGGCGACGGGAGGTCGGTCTCACGATGGCCGACCACCCAGTCCTTCGCCTGCCCGAACACCTCTTCGACGACGGCCATGGGAACGCTCCATTCGCTTCGTTTCTCGGCCCGGGATCGATCGCATCGATCGAGCGAGTCCCGACCCTAGTGGACCGCCTCGGCGATCGGCAGATCCGATTTCCCGGTCGCACGGCAACCGGGCAGCCGGCGAGACCGGGCATCGGCGCGCCGGATCGTGCATGATGGGCCGACGTGCGGAAGGCTCGCGCGAAAACGACGGGACGTGGAATGAAACAGCTCAGTGGAGTCGATGTCAGCTTCTTGTTGATGGAAACCGCCAACACCTACGGCCACGTCAACGGGCTCAGCATCTACGAGCGTCCGTCGCCCGACTTCGATCCCTTCACCGCCGTGCGGAAACGGCTCGAGATCATGGTCGGCCACCTCGAACCGCTGCGACGCAAGTTGGTCGAGGTGCCCTTCTCGCTCGACCGACCCTATTGGATCGACGACCCGGACTTCGACATCGACTTCCATGTCCGGCACCTCGGTTTGGCGCCCCCGGGAGCCGCCGACCAGCTGGCCGAGCAGGTGGCGCGCATCGTCGGCCGCAAGATGGACCGGTCACGGCCGCTGTGGGAGGCCTACGTCATCGAGGGCCTGGCCGACGGCCGCTGGGCACTGCTCCAGAAGACCCACCACGCCACGATCGACGGTGCCTCGGGTGTGATCATGCTCAAGATGTTCACCGACGACAGCCCCGATGCGGTGTGGGGATACGAGCCGGTGCCGTGGGAAGGCGAACAACCACCGAACCCGAACGAGCTCTTGCAGAAGGCGGCGGTCAACCTCGCACTCAATCCCTTGCGGGCCACTCGGCTCGGTCTCGGGATCACCCGCAACCTGGCCGATGCGGCCGGGATCGACAGCGTGAGCGGTGCCCTGTCCCAGGCCCGGAACGCGATCGGTGCCATCGCCCGACGCAACCGTCCCGAATCCGATCGGGCCTCCACCGTGAGTCTTCCGATCACGCCGGCTCCTCCGACGCCGTGGAACGCCACCGTCACCGCACACCGGCGATTCGCCATGCGCTCGATGCAGCTGTCGAACCTGAAGCGACTGAAGGAGGCAACCGGCGGGACCCTCAACGACGTGGTCATGGCCATCTGCACCGGAGCCCTTCGCGAATATCTCATCGAACACGATGCGCTTCCCGAGCAGCCGCTGCGGGCCATGGTGCCGGTGTCGATCCGCACCGGCGACGAGGAGGACCCGTGGACCAATCGCGTCTCGGGCATCGTCGCCGAGCTGCCCACCAACTGCGATGACCCACTCGAGCGGGTGGCGCTGTGCCGAGCGGCCATGCTCGAGGCGAAGCGTCAGTTCGATCTCGTGCCGGCCGATGCCCTGTCCGAGGCAACCCAGTACACCTCACCGGTGATCGCTGCATCGGCCCTGCGGCTCGTGTCGCGATTGAAGTTGGCCGACCGGGTGAACATGCCGATCAACGTGGTCATCTCGAACGTGCCCGGTCCGCGGGAACCGCTGTACTTCGCCGGTGCCAAGCTCGACGCCTACATCCCGGTGTCGACCATCACCGATGGCGTCGGGCTCAACATCACCGTTCACAGCTACGGCGACCGCATGGACTTCGGTCTGATCTCCGATCGTGAGCTGATCCCCGATCTGTGGCATCTGGTCGACCTGCACATCGACGAGATCCACCGACTCTTCGAGGCCACGGGGGCCGAGTGGGCCGAGGATCCGCTGCCGCCGTCGATGCGCGTGGGCGGCGACGGTGTCGAGCCGGTCGCGCCCCGGTCGCAGGCCGCCATCGAGCGGACCGCTCGATCGTCGGCCCGGAAGTCCTCGCCGACCAGGAAGAACACCAAGTCGGCGACCACCAAGAAGGCCACCGCCTCGACCGGGGCCAAGAAGCGCCCGGCCAAGACGGCGGCCACGGCGAAACGTCCGGCCAAGGCGACGGCTCCGGCCGGGAAGCGGCCCGCCAAGTCGGCTTCCACCAAGCGGGCGGGCAAGAAGCGGTCGAGCGACTCGACCGACCGGTAGGCCTGGCTCGACTCGTCTTGTCGGGAGGGTTGGGCCAGGTTTACGATCGCCCACCGCCGGGGCATGGGTCCTGGCCAGGACGATCTCGGGAGCAGACCATGCGAAGCGGTGTCGGGTTGGGCGTGGTGCTGGTGTTCGTCGTTGCGCTCGTCGGCGTGCGGAGGGAGCGACGGCTCGACGTCGTCGGGCGATTCGGCGACGACTGCCGCGGCGGCGGTGCCCGATTCCGCCGGAGAGGTCGACGGCGCCGATTCCGATGCGGCACCCGCCGACGAAGCCGCATCGGACGAAGACGACACCGGATCGTCGGGAGGGAGCGGTGCCGGGCTGATCCAGATCGGCGACCAGCAGTTCGACCTCACCGTGACCCGGTGCATCACGATGGCCGGAGCGCTCGGCGGTGACGCGGTCGGTGCCGTCGACCCGGGCAATCTCCAGGCGTCGTTCACGTTCTCACCCGAGGGCTGGCAGGAGCGCGATGCGTCCGAGGGGTGGAGCGAGGATGGCGACATCGGTCTCGACAGCGATGAGCCCTACTTCCTGTGGGAGACGGGCCAGAGTTCGTTCGAGGGGCTCAACCTGCCCGGTGGACTCGATCCGACGATGCTCGACATCACGTCCTACGACATCGCCGATGATGGTCAGAGCGTCCGAGGTGAGGCCATGTTCATCGAGCTCAACGAGATGCTCGCCGGAACCATGCTCGAGCCGATCGCCGGTTCGTTCGAGTTCTCGTGCCCGCCCGCCGGCTGAGCCGGCGGGTCACAGTGAGCGGGCGAACCCGGGTCAGAGTGCCCAGTGAGTGGGCGAACCCGGGTCACAGTGAGCGGGCGAACCCGGGTCACAGTGAGTGGGCGAGCCCGGGTCAGAGTGAGTGGGCGAACCCGGGTCAGAGTGAGCGGGCGAACCCGCTGATGTCGCGGACGGTCCCCAGGTAGACCTCGGGCATGGCGTCGCGGAAGATGCAGTCACCGGCATGGCACGTGCCGTTGACGGTACGGCTCGACCGCGCTGACCCCGGCGGCCAGCAGCTTGCGCGAAATAGGCCAGGCCCTCATCGCGGAGCGGATCGAGCTGGTTGACGGAGATCACGTGGGGCGGCAACCCGGCCAGATCGGCCGTCGGTGGCGTGGTAGGGCCAGGCCAGCGGATTGGTGGCGTTGTCCGCGGCTCGGGATCGTACGCCTGGCCATGGGCCCATCATCGAGCAATCGAGGAAGTAGTCGTCGTTCTCGTACAGCGACACCAGCGTGGGTGCCTTCGTGGCGTACAGGCCTGAGATGTACGGGCACTGCGCATACACCCCGTCGATGCCGGTCAGGTTGCCGTCCTGCTTCGCTTTGAGCGTCGTGGCCAACGTCAGGTTGCCGCCGCCGGACTCGCCGGACACCACCAGCTTTGACATGGCGAGTCTGGCCTTGTTGTCGATGACCCATTGGAGCGCCGAGGTGCAATCGTTCAGCCCGGCCGGGAACGGGAACGGGCCGTGCTTGCCGGCGCCGTTGCGGAACTCGACGCCGACTACGCTCATTCCCGACAGCGGCCGAGCGCGTCGCGCCAGCGCATGTAGCCGGCGCCGGCCGCTTCGCAGGATGACCATCCCGCCGCCGTGCAGTATGCAGCAGGCCGGGAAGGCGGCCCCGTTTGGTCGGTGGGCCGGTGCAGATACAGGGTGATGTCGTTGCCATCGACCCCCCGGATCACCTCGACGCTGCGGGTGACACCGGCGACCGGTGCCAGGCTGCCGGCCAGCACGTCGAACAGGCCGGCGAAGCCTTCCTCGGCGGCGTTGCAGAACTCGACGACGGCGTCCACCGGGGAGCTGCCATCGACCGGCGCCGCCGCGGGTCGGGCCCCGAGGCCGAACGGTTCCATGGCGGCGACCATTCGCGGGTCGGCTCGGGGGTCGTCCCGGAGGTCCATGCCGGGCGAGCCCAGCTTGCCGGGGAGCACGGGTGCGTTGGCCATGCGCCATCATCGCGCCGAAACGGCGTCGTCGCCCGGCCGATGCACGATCAGTTCACGCCGCGTCCGGTGTCGGCCCAGTACCGGGCCCGAAGCGCCTTCTTGTCGGCCTTGCCGACCGCGGTCACCGGGATCGATTCGACGACCTCGACGGACTTGGGTGCGTACACCGGGCCCTTGCGCTCCTTCACCAGGTCGATCAACCGCGAGACGTCGACCGTTGCCCCGGGTTTGGCAACCACCAATGCGGTGACGGCCTCACCCCACTTGTCGTCGGGCACGCCGATCACCGCCGCCATCGACACGGCCGGATCGGTGGTCAGCACGTCTTCGATCTCGCGCGGGAACACGTTGAACCCACCCGACACGATCATGTCCTTCTTCCGGTCGACGATCGTGACGAAACCCTGTTCGTCGACCGTGGCCATGTCGCCGGTGTGGAGCCAGCCGTCGATGACGGTCTCCGCGGTCAATTCCGGTTGCTTCCAGTACCCGAGCATCACGGTTGGGCCCTGCACGCAGATCTCGCCGGCCTCACCCGGCGCCACGGGTCGATGATCCTCATCGAGCACCTCGACCCGATTGCCCGGCATCGGTTGACCGCACGAGGTGAGGCGCGCCACGTCGTCGACGTCGTGTTGGCTGCGCCACAGGGCCGTTGCGACACCGGTGCACTCGGTCTGGCCGTAGAGCTGGGAGAAGACCGGACCGATCCGTTCGATCGCCTCGATCAGTCGGCTGGGCGACATCGGCGAGGCCCCGTACATGACCGTCTGCAACGAGCCGAGGTCGGCGTCACCGAGATCGGGGTGGTCCAGCACCGCGTAGATCATCGTGGGCACCAACAGACTCAGGGTGATGCGTTGTTCGGCGATGGCTGCGAGCCAGTCGGCAGGATTGAACCCGGCCTGCAGGAACGAGGTGCCACCGGCGAGCATGGTCGGTACCACCAACATCCCCGCAGCGTGGCTGATCGGGGCGACGGCGAGGTAGCGACGCTCGGCCGGCAGATCCCAACCGACCGACACGCTGAAGGTCATCTGGGCCAGGCCTCGTTCGGTGAGCATGGCCGCCTTCGGGACGCCGGTGGTCCCTCCGGTGTAGAGCAGCCAGGCGATGTCGTCGGGCCCGTGCGGACCCGGATCGAGCGGGCCGGGCTCGATCCCGGTCAACGCCATCGACAGTTCCTCGCCTGCCATCTGGTTGGTGGGCCCGAGCCAGAACACCTGCTCGACGGAGGGGCAGCGCTCGAGGAGCGCCGCTCCCCGTTCGGCGTAGGCCGGGTCGACGAAGAGGAAGCGGAGCTCCGCCTCGTCGCAGGCATAGACATGATCGTCGAGCGAGCCGAGCGGATGCATGGCGGTGTAGCGGCCACCGGCGAAGGCCGGGGCGGTCTGGGCGAACCAGACCTCGGTCCGATTGGGCGACAACACCCCCACGCCTTCGTTGTGGCCGAGGCCGCGCTGTCGGAGCAGCGTGATCCAGCGCGACAACTCGTCGGCGGTCTCGGCGTAGCTCCAGGTGCGGTGGCTGTCGACGAAGGCGTCGCGTTCGGGGAAGCGACGCAGGGCGTTCGCCACCACCTGGGTGTACGTGGCGCCGGGGAGGTGGGCGGAGGAAGCGGTCATGGAGGATTTCCTAGACCAGATCGCCGCACGGCTGCCAGTGCACCGAAGCCTCGACGGAACTCGGAGCTACCCGTCGGCGGACCGTTCCGAGGCATAGGGAGTCAGGTCGATGCCCGGCCAGCGAGCTGCGACGTCGCGGCAGGGTCTGCTCGTTCCAGTACTCGTGGCCGATCGGCGGGAACCCGAAGAGATCACGTTGCCGAGGAGTCGCCCGGACCATCAACTCGGCGAACCCCGGATGCAGCGCCCGCCCCGGCCAACTGACCTTCCCCATCCAGGGGTTGCCCCGAGCCGAGTAGTCGGCGAGCAGTACGAATCGGCTGCGCTCGTGCCCGGTCATGGCCGAGCCCCGGTGCAGGACGTCGCTGGTGTAGAGGAACAGCGACCCGGCCGGGCCGATCACCGAACGCTCGTGCTCGTGGAGCTCGCCGACCGCGAGGTGCAGCGGGCTGAGCCCGTACTGGTCACCGACCGAACGGGGCACGACCTTGGTGGGGCCGTCTGCTTCGGTGACATCGGACAGCAGCGTGAACGTCGTGAGCTGGGGCCAGCGACCGTCGGCCCGGGGCACCACCAGGCTGTGGTTCCCGAAGTCTCGATGATGTGTCTGGTCGTAGTCGACGGTGCCCGAGTACTTGCCCCACAGCTCGATCTTGTAGAGATCGAGGTCGGTGGTCCCACAGAAGCGTTCGGCGGCGTCGACGAGTTCGGGGTGGAAGGCGAGGCGGGTCAGGTCCCACGACGGGAACGGTCCGACCCGAAGGCCCGAGAACTGGTGTCGGACGAGGTGTTCGTGGGATCCCGGATCGGCGAAGTAGGTCTCCGGGCGAGGGAATTCCTCGAAGACCGCCGCCTGCGCCAGCGCCAGCTCGTCGGGCGAGAGGAAACCCTCGACGACGGCATAGCCCTCGTCGCTGATCGATCGGAGGACCGAATCGGGGATGCGCACGCCAGGATTCTACGGCCGACCGGTCGGAGGCGCCGGTTGCGCCCGAGTGGCCCCCGGAGCGAGGATGCCGGGGTGGCCCGCATGATCGACGACCCCATCGACGGACCGCTCGGTCGGGCGCTCTGGGCCCGGGCCGACCGTGTCCTGCCCGGCGGCGGGATCTACCGCTCCCGCAGCGCCGACATGGCCGGTCGTGGTGTGATCCCGGGCTTCATCGTCGGCGCCGAAGGCTGCCGCGTCACCGATCCCGACGGCCGGATCTACCTCGACTACCTCTGTGCGAACGGCCCGAACCTCCTCGGCTACCGCCATCCCGAGGTCGAAGCCGCCGCCCGCGCACAGGCCGAGGTGCTCACGAGCGCCAGCCTCTTCCCCGATGCCCTGGTCGAGGTCGTCGAACGACTCGTCGCCCGATTCGATCCGATGTCCTGGGGTGTGGTGTCGAAGAACGGGTCCGAGGTCGTCGCCCTGGCCCTCCGGGTCGCCCGGCAGCACACCCAACGTCGGTTCGTCGTCGCGTTCGCCGGCGCCTATCACGGCAACGATCCGGAGCTGGCGTCGGCTCCCCCGCCGGGCGTGCTCACCGAGGCCACGCAGGACATCGTGCGGCTTCCCTGGAACGATCCCGGGGCGCTGCTCGATCTGGCCGATTCCCGGGGTGACGAGCTGGCGGCCATCATGCTCAACCCGGTTGATCAGCGTCCCCTGGTCCCGACCACCGAGCCCACGGCCGACTTCATCCGCGCCATCGAATCGGTTCGTGACCGGTTCGGCGTGCAGCTCGTCCTCGACGACGTGCGTCACGGCTTCCGCATCCACCCCGGTGGCTCACACCGACGGCTCGGGATCGAGCCCGACCTCCTCACGCTGGGCAAGGGCCTCGGCAACGGGTACTCGATCGCGGCCCTGCTCGGTCGGGAACCGCTGCGCCGGGCCGCACGCAAGATCCTGTTCACCTCGACCTACATGTTCGAGGCGCCACCGATGCGGGCGGCCATCGCCACTCTCGAGCTGTACGACCGCGACGACGTCTTCGACCACCTCCAGACCATCGGGACCCGACTCCGGGACGGCATCGTCTCGGCGGCGACGACAACCGGTCACTCGGTCGACTACAGCGGTCCTCCGGCGATGCCCACGCTGTTGTTCGTCGACGACCCACAGCTCGAGCGGGGACGCCGGTTCTCGCGCGAGGCGGCCGGGCTGGGCGTGATCCTGCACCCGGTGCTGAATTGGTTCCTGAGCGCGGCCCACACCATCGACGACATCGACCGGACCATCGCCATGGCCGAGGAGGCCTTCCGCCGGACGCCGGTCGGCTGACGATCACCAACCCCCAAGGGATCCGCGACGAGCGCAACGAGAGCGATTGGTTCGGGTGGTGCGGGCGTGGGAGATTCTCGGGGAGGAACCCGAGACTGCACAGGGGGAAGCAGATGGCCACGGCCACACCACCGGATCGGACACCGAGCGAGTCAGCGAGCGGGCCCCTGCCCGAAGAGGTCGACGTCGTCGTCGTCGGGGCAGGGTTCGCCGGGCTCTACCTGCACGACCGACTCCGGGAACTCGGGTACTCCCACCTGGGGTTCGACGCTGCCGACGACGTGGGGGGAACCTGGTATTGGAACCGCTACCCCGGTGCCCGCTGTGATGTCGAGAGCCTCGACTACTCCTACAGCTTCGATCCCGAGCTCGACGCCGAATGGGAATGGTCCGAGCGCTACGCCACCCAACCGGAGATCCTCGAGTACCTCGGCTACGTGGCCGACCGTCACGACCTCCGTCGGCACGTGCGCTTCTCGACCCGGGTCGACCGGGCCGAGTGGGACGACGACGCCCGACGGTGGCAGGTCACCACCGATCGGGGCGACACCATCACCTGCCGCTGGTACGTGATGGCGAGCGGGTGCCTGTCGGTCCCCAAGATCCCCGACATCCCCGGGGTCGAGCGGTTCACCGGTCCGACCTACTCCACCGGCACGTGGCCCCACGAGGGCGTCGACTTCACCGGGCGACGGGTGGCCGTGATCGGGACCGGCTCGTCGGCGATCCAGTCGATCCCGCTCATCGCATCGCAGGCCGCCGAGCTGACCGTCTTCCAGCGGACCCCGAACTTCTCGATCCCGGCCCACAACGGTCCGGTCGACGCGGCGAAGAAGGCCGAGATCGAAGCCGACCGGGCGGCCTACCGAGAGCGTGCCCGCCAGAGCCGAACCGGCGTGCCCGGTCCCCAACCCGAGATCAGCGCCCTGGCGGTGTCGGACGAGGAACGGAGGGCCGCCTACGAGGAAGCCTGGGCCCAGGGCGGTTTGTTCTCGCTTTCTCGATGCTTCAACGATCTCGGCGCCAATCAGGCCGCCAACGACACCGTGGCCGAGTTCATCCGGAGCAAGATTCGCGACATCGTCGACGACCCCGAGACCGCCGACAAACTCTGCCCCACGGACTATCCCTACGGCACCAAGCGTCCCTGCCTCGACGACGACTACTTCGCCACCTACAACCAGGATCACGTCCACCTGGTCGATCTGCGGGCCGAACCGATCACGACCATCACCGAGACCGGGATCGACACCGACGCGTGTTCCCACGAGTTCGACGACATCGTCTTTGCCACCGGCTTCGACGCCATGACCGGTGCACTCGTGTCGGTCGACATCCGGGGTCGGGACGACCTCACGCTGGCCGATGCCTGGGCCCAGGGACCCCGGACGTACCTCGGTTTGATGTCGGTCGGATTTCCCAACCTGTTCATGGTGACCGGTCCGGGAAGCCCCTCGGTCCTGTCGAACATGGTGGTGTCGATCGAACAGCACGTCGAGTGGATCACCGACACCCTCGATCATCTGCGACAGCGGGGACTCGACACGATCGAACCGACCCCGACCGCCGAGGAGGGCTGGGCCCGGCACGTGACCGAGTACGCCGAGATCACGCTGTTTCCCAAGGCGAACTCGTGGTACATGGGAGCGAACGTGCCGGGCAAGCCCCGGATGTTCCTGCCCTATGTCGGCGGGGTCGATCGGTACCGCAGGATCTGCGACCGGGTCGTTGCCGAGGACTACCTGGGCTTCCGACTCCGGGGCGACGACGCCGAGGCGTGCAACGACGGCGTCGTGTGCCGCCTCAAGCCCGACGTGGAGATCCTGCTCGAGACCATGGCGGCCCTCGACCTGCCCCCGATCGAGTCACTGTCGCCCGAGCAGGCTCGGGCCTTCATGGAGGCCGCCGCCGAGCAGCGACCGCCGGGGCCGGAGGTGGGCGAGATCGTCGACGGCACCTTGCCCGGGGCGGCGGGCGAGCTGGACTACCGGCTGTACCGGCCGGACGGCCCCGGCCCGCACCCGCTCGTGATCTACTTCCACGGCGGTGGATGGGTCCTGGGCCATGCCACCTCCGATGAACCGCTCTGTCGGGATCTGTGCGTCCGATCCGGTGCTGCCATCCTCTCGGTCGACTACCGGCACGCTCCGGAGAACCGATTCCCGGCAGCGGTCGAGGATGCACTCGCCGCCACCCGGTGGGCTGTGGCGCACGCCGAGGAGCTGGGCGGTGATCCCGCCCGCCTGCTGGTTGCGGGCTGGAGTGCGGGCGGCAATCTGGCCGCCGTGGTGGCCCAGCACGTCCGGGGCGAGATCGACCTGGCCGGACAGGTCCTGCTCACCCCGGCCACCGATGGTGCCCGGACCTACGCCTCGCAACGCGAGAACGCCGAGGGGTACGTGCTGACCGCTGCGTTGATGGCGTGGTTCTGGGATCACTACCTCCCCGAGGCCGAGGGTGACCGCAGCGATCCCCTGGCCTCGCCGTTGCGAACCGACGACCTCTCCGGGCTCCCACCGACCCTGATCGTTACCGCCGAGTTCGATCCTCTGCGGGACGAGGGTGCGGCCTACGCCGAGGCGCTGACCGCGGCCGGCAACGAGGTGGAGCACCATCGCGCCATGGGACATACACACACCTCTCCGGGCGCGGTCGACGTCCTCCCGTCGAGTGTGGAGATCCGTGATGTGCTCGCCGGGGCGATTCGCCGCTTCGCCAAGGCGGCCGAGCCGATCTAATCGAGCCGCTGGATCGAACCACCGGGGTGCAGACGATGGAACGTCGGCGTCCGCCGGTCGAGGGCCGCTGCCCCGGGGCACGTCCACCCCGGCCCCCGGCCTCCGGGGTGGGTAGTGTCGACGTGGTGACCCGCGATCCCGGCCAGGTGCGCTGCACCTACGTGAACGACCCGACGGGGCTCCCGGTCCTGGCCGAGGCGGTCCGGACCGCCGACCGGGTCGCCATCGACACCGAGGTGCCGATCGACGGGCCCCGAGCCGGCGAGATGCGGGTGATGTCGATCGCCGTCCGCTCCCCCGACGGTGGTGAATCGGTCTTCGTGATCGACGTCCGCGACCTCGACCCGCGACGTCTCGGCCCGATCCTCACCGGCGTGACGGCCGATGCCTGGAACGCGGATTTCGATGCCCGGGTCGTCGACGCCGCCGTGTGGGGCTCGGCCGACACGACTCCGGGCCTGACCTGGTGGGATGCCCAGCTCGCCGACGCCTTGATCCATCAGGGTCGCAGTGGTGTCACCTGGTATCACGGACTGGCATGGGCCACCGAGCACTACCTGGGCATCGAGGCCGAGGGGAAGGGAACCATCCAGCTCTCCTACACCGCCGTCGACGATCTGACCGACCGGCAGATCTCGTACGCCGCGGCCGATGCCATCGAGACCCTCTGGGTCGCCGATGCCATTCGAGCCGAGCTGCGAGCGGCCGGTCTCGAGCAGATCGCCGACATCGAGATGGCGGCCCGACCCTTCCTCGACCAGATGGAGCGGTCCGGTCTGCCGTTCGACTGGGACGGCTGGCAGGGCGAACTCGTTGCCATCGAGGCCCAGCACCGTGAGATCGTCGGGCGCCTCGCCGTCCTCACCGGGGGTGGCCAAGGAAACCTCTTCGACGACGTGGTCGAACCGACCTGGAACCCGGCATCAGACCGCCAGGTTCGTGTGGCGCTGAACGAGTGGGCCGCCGATCGTGTCCATGCCTGGACCCAACACCGCTTCGGTGCTCCTCGTCCACTGACCGAGACCGACTCGGTCACGGCATCGGTCCTTCGCGAGATCGGCGGCGAACTCTGCGAAACCCTGCTCGCCTTTCGGAACCGATCCAAGATCCTCGGCACCTACGGAGAGTCGATCCACGAGCACCTCCACGACGACGGCCGGCTGCGACCGCAGTACCTCCAGGTGGTCGGAACCAACACCGGGCGACTGGCGAGCCGCAACCCCAATGCCCAGAACTTCAGCCCGAAGATGAAGCCGTATTTCCGGCCGAAGACGGCCGATCGCGTCTTCGTACACGCCGACCTGAGTCAGGCCGAGTTGCGGTTCCTGGCCCAGGTGGCCGAAGACGAGCCGCTGCGCCGGGCGTTCGCTCGGGGTGACGACGTGCACGTGAGCACGGCGGCGAGCATGTTCGGTTTCGACCCCGACGTCCTCCGCACCGACGATCCGGCCCGCTTCGGACACCTCCGCCAGATCGCCAAGGCCCTCAACTTCGGAATCGCCTACGGCACGGGCGCTTCGGCCCTCGCCCGGTCGCTCACGGCCGAGGGCTCGCCGACCACCCGCGACGAGGCGGCGCAGTTGCTGGCCCAGTACCGCCAGACCTACCCGGGCACCGCGTCCTGGGCCGAGGCCCGAATCGCCGAGATCCAGGACATTCGCGAACGGACGGTGGCGATCGATTGGGACCTCAGCCTGCGCCTGGCCCGTGGTTACGGTGAGGTGGCATCGATTCGACGCACCTTCCGAAAAGCGCAGGGACGATGGCCCTCGAACGACGAGATCGCCGATCTCCACCCCGACCGCACGGCCACCGAGTTCGAGTCGGGGGCGACGATCAACGAGGCCGTCGAATGGCTCGGCCGCTACTCGGCGCCCGTTGCGCTGCTGGGCGACGGCGAACCGTTCACCTTCTCCAGTCGCACGCTGTCGGGCCGTCGGCAGCAATTCAACCTGCACCTCGATCGGCTGTTCCTCCAGGCCGCGATCGACGCCATCCGGACCGAGTCCTCCGAACTCATCGCCGTGCGGCGGCGTTTCGAGCTCGAACACTCGCTGGTTCTCCACGATCTCGTCAGCCCTCCGAACGACGCCGAGCTGACCCGGGTCTTCGAGGAGCGTGATCTCCGGCGACGCTACATCGAGGCCGTCGCAGCCGACCTGGGCGACGCCGTCGCCCACGCCTTCCTACGGCGAGCGGCAAAGGAGCGGGTCGGTGCCATGGTCAATGCCTGGCGGAACGCCCCGATCCAGGGCGGCGTTGCCGACATCATGTTGGCGGCGTACGCCGACCTCCATCAACGCCTACGGCGCTATCCCGGCGCCGTTCCGGTCCAGACCGTGCACGACTCGATCGTGATCGAGACCTCGCTCGACGATGCGCCGATGCTGGTCGAGGAAGTCCGCGACGCGCTCGAGCTGGCGTCGCTTCGGTTCTGCCCCGACGTGGTTCCGAAGGCCGACGTCGATATTCGCCGTTCCCTGGCCGACGCCGACATTCTCTGACGGGCGCCCGGCCCGCTCACGACGGTTCAGAACGACGGTCGCGGATCAATCGCCGCCGATGCTGTGCAGGATGTGCTCGACGACGAGCGGACCGTGCGAGTTCTGGAGGAAGTGGTTTGCATCGCCGATGACGTCGATCCCGGCCCCCATCTGCTCGGCCCAGGTCCGGCCCCAGGCTTCGGTGAACACGTTGTCGGCACCGCCCCACACGAAGTGCACCGGCTTGTCCCAATCGAGCAGCATCCGGTGGTGCATGGTCTGGGCCGCGCCGTTTCCGCTGTCGTAGTCGTTGAGCGGGATCGACAGCGGGAACCAGCGGGCGCCGTTGTAGGCCTCGTCGCCCAGACCCCGGAACGGGGCGGCGAACCCCCGGTAGACCCGTGCCGCCTCACCGTCGAGTTCGGGCTCACTCCCCGTCGTGAGCGCCCCGAACACCACAGGCGGTTCGACCAGCCGACCACTGAGCAGCAGGATCAGAGCGAGATTGGGTGACTCCCGATGGAACAGACCACCCTCGTGCCAGTTCGAGATCCAGTTCCGGATGCCCTCGCTGTATTCGTACTCGGGATGATGGAGCCAGGTGTTCATGATGATGAGTCGGCCGAAACGTTCCGGCATCGTCGCCGCTTGAGCGAGGCCGATCGGACCACCCCAGTCCTGACACACGAGCGTGATGTCGGTCAGGTCGAGCGCCGTGATGAGTGACGTCAGCACCTCGGTGTGCCGCGTGATCGAATACCAGTTCGGGTCGGTCGGCTTGTCGCTGCGCCCGAAACCCAGGTGATCGGGAGCGATGCATCGATAGCCGGCGTCGACCAACGCCGGAATCATGGTCCGATACAGGTAGCCCCAGGTGGGCATGCCGTGGAGGAGGAGCGCCACCGGTCCGTCGGTCGGCCCCTCGTCGATGTAGTGGACTCGTAGGTCCTTCCACGGGTGATACCTCGGCGCATACGGCCAGTCGTCGAGGGCATCGAAATGGGTGTCATCGGTTCGTACGAACTCGGTCATGGCGACTTCCTGGAGGCAGTGTTGCTACGAGAAGGGTTGCTACGAGAAGGGTTGCGACGAGAAGGGTTGCCGGAAGGGTCGGTCACGGCTGGGGTGGGACGACGAGAACGGACTGGCTGGCCGTTGCCAGCATGGCGCCGTGCTCGCTCCACATGAAGCACGAGCCGTGGGCGAAGCCGTTGCCCACGTACTCGATGCGGTTGTCGCACAGCACCCAACCGTCGGCGTCGATGTCGTCGAGGCGGGTGGCGAAGCGAATGGTGTTGTCGAGCGAGGTGCAGTTCACGCGGCGTCCGAGCGCATTGCCCAGGGCCGACGGCATGTAGTCGGCGACCATCGCCAGCGCGGCCGCGTCGAGGTGGACGTCACGCATCCGGACCCAGAGCAGCGTCCGCTGGTCGCCACTCGGCTCGCCCCCGTCGTCGGCGAAGCCGAACATCCCCCGGGCCATGCGCACCTCGATGTGGTGGTGCACGTTCTCGCCGTCGGCCTCGCGAACGACGAGTCGGGACTCATCGGGTCGCCCGGCATCGGGCATGGTGTCCCACACGCCTCGGAAGACCTCGACCCGTCGGCCGACCGCGCCGAGCACCGTCACGATCTCGCGGTCGCCGACGTGACCGATCACCCGCCCCTGGGTCACCGTCCGACCGACCGCCGGCAGCTGCACCTCGAGGTCGATCACGTCACCGGATCCGGTGACCGACACGTACTGGCCGGTGGCCCACACGACGGGACGCTCGGCCGCACGCTCGAGGGCGACGACCCCGGCGGCGAGACCGGCACCACCGAACAACGAACCGCGCCCTCCCCCACACACTCGATCGACCACGGGCAGCTTCCAGCGGTGGTCGTCGACTCGTTCGAGCCCGAGAAAGGCCTCGGTGGTCATTCGTTCCATCGACATTCTCTACTCCGACCGACTCCCTCCGACCAACTTTGGACCTCACGCCCCGGAATCCGGTGTCTTGGCTCCAGAGTTGGCGGTTGGATGGGTGTCAGGCCTGCATCTGGATGCGTGTCAGGCCTGCGTCGACCGGGCGAGTTCGTTGATGCGAGGGCGCACGATCATGGCGTAGGTGTCGGCGATTGCCACCTCGCGGTGGTCGGCCTGCGCGGCCAGACGATCCGGGTCGGCGACCACGGCCATGAACGCCGCCTTGCTGGGAAACAGGTTGAACCGAACCTGGTGCCACGACCGACCATCACCGACGATGGTGCCCTCGACCGAGAACCAGCCCGAGATCACCACACCGTGTTCCAGCGCCGCCTTGGCTGCGGCGGTCTGGTAGGCCTCCATGTGGGCGGGGGTTCGATCCGGGGCCTCGGCGTCTTCGAAACGGATGACGTGCAGCACGACGACCGGGCCGTCGTCGTCGGACGGCGGGTGGGGAACATCGGCCCAATCGACCGACACCGACCCATCGGGCGGATCCATCCGGTCCATGGGCTGGCACCCCATCACGATGGTCGATGCCATCCCCGCGTCCTTGTGCTGATGCTTTTCCTGGAAGTCGGGTCGCGACTGCATGTCGATGAAGGCCCGACGCGTCGGGTACTTGACCACACCGATGCGGTCCCACACCGTGTCGTCACCGAGGAGTTGCTGGTCGACGTCGCCGACGAACACCACCTCGGCCCCGACCGCGGCCAGCGGTCCGAGCGGCGCATATCGGTCGTCGGCCTCCCGGCCGCTGATCTCGGATTCCCGTCCGTCGGCGTACTCGGCGACCTCGCGATACTTCATGAGGTTGACCATCCACACCGGGCCGTCCTCGGCCGGGGGCGTGGTGGCCAGGCGGAGGCCGTAGTCGCGGTCGACCTGGCCGTAGCGAGGACTGTTCGTGCTCATGAGGTGTGGTTCTCCCTGCTCAGCAGTTGCATCATTTCGCGTGCCACCATCGGACCGGCGTTCTGGTTCTGCCCGGTGACGAGGTTGCCGTCGACCACCCAGTGATTGGCGAAGGGATCCCGGAATCGGGTCTCGCTCTCGAACTCGGCGCCCGCACCACGCAATTCTCGTTCCGGGTGGTGAGGGGTCGACTCGATCCCGAGTTCGCGGACCTGCTTGTCGGTGACCGCCGAGATACGACGTCCTTCGACGAGTGGTCGACCATCGACGGCCTTCGCGTTGAGCAGACCGAGCGGCCCGTGACAGACACCTCCGATGATCCGGCCGGCGGCGTTGGCCTCGGTGATCTTGGCCCCGAGGGCTTCGGAGAAACCGAAGTCGAAGGCTGCGCCCCAGCCGCCGGCCAGGAAAACGAGGTCGTAGTCGGCCATGTCGAGATCACCGATGGCCAAGGACTCGGTGACCTTGGCCCGGAACACCGGATCGACGAGGAACCGGTCGTCTTCGGGGGTCCGCAGGACGGGCTTCACCGACTGCGGATCGACCGGGATGACACCGCCGCCGGGGCTGGCGACGTCGACGTCCATCCCCGCGTCGAGGAACGCGTAATAGGGAACGGTCATCTCGCTGGCAAACACACCCGTCGGCTTGGCGATGTCCATCACCGCGGTGTTGGTGGCCACGATGAGGGCCCGTCTGCCGGCGAGGTCGAACGTGGCCTCGACACGGTCGTCGGGATGCATCCCGATCCTCTGGACGAGCTTGCGCAGCAGGCGAGCCGGCGGGGGCGGCGTCGCCGCCTTGGCGGAGGCTCCGTTGGGTCGGCGGACGGCGTAGGGCCACGGGTGATGGCGCTCGGGGACGGACTGGGCACGGACGTCCTTCAAGACCTCACGGAGGTGATCGAAGACGGTCGACAGTGCATCGTCGTGCCAGCGGTTGACCGCCTCGATCGGATCGTCGTCGAGGTCGTAGAGCTCCCACTGATCGGGCAGGGTGGCGGTGCGGTACTGCTCGCCGCCGGGGCCGTTGGCAGCGAGGTGGCGAACCCCGGGCTCGGTCCAGGTGGCGGGGTCGTCGAAGGTGCGGACCAGCTTCCAGAGGTGTCCCCGGCCGCCGGTCGCCTGGGCATCGTCGACGCGAGCGACGAGACCCTCGAAGTTGGCGGCGACGTGGGCCGGGACCTGGATGCGCAACGGAGCGGGCGGCGGGTTGGTACGGCCGAGTCGACGGGCCAGGCCCGAGGCCCCTGTGTCACCCTCGAGCATGTTGTCACGCGTCATGAGGTAGACGGCCCGGTTGCGGTCGGCGTTCGACGGTTCGTCGACGATGGGCATGAGGTTCCGACCCGGGAGCGGGTGGACCTCGGAGAACGACTCCCGCAGGGCATCAGCCGTTTCGGCCTCGTTGATCCCGGCGGCCGCCAGCAAGGTCGGCACGAGGTCGACATGAGAGGTGGGGGCCCCGTCGACCACGGTGCCCGTTGTGGCCCGATCCCCGATCCGGGCGATCGAGAACGGAATGCGGGTCGCCTCGTCGTAGAGGTTGAACCACTTCTGGTGCAGCCCACCGTGGGCTCCGAGGAGGTCGCCGTGGTCCGACGTGCGAACGATCACGGCCTCGACCGAACCGGGCGTGGCGTCATGACCGTCGGTCACGGCTCGACGGACCCGGTCGAGCGGGCCGTCGACCTCGGCGTGGAGCCGGTAGTAGAGGTCACGGTATTCCTGGGCCTTGCGCCGGTAGGTCCCCGCAACCATCCGAACGGGTCCGTAGCCGCTCGGGTAGGCCTCGCGGTAGGCGATCTGCGCCGCCGGTTTGGATGCCAGGTCCTCGTCGGCGGTCGGTGGCGCCGCGATCGAGGGCGGGTCGAGCGGCGAGGGTTCGATCGGGGTGCCACGCCGGGCCCAGGCCGGGAACAACACGATGTCGTGCGGGTTGACGAAGCTGGCGACCAGCAGGAACGGCCGGAGCGCATCAGGATCGCCGGCCTGTCGTCGGGCGTAGCGGTCCTCCAACCAGGCCACGACCCGAGCGGCGATCAGGGGGTCCCGTCGAACACCGGCATCGGCCAGCGAGCCGCCGTGCGGTTCTGGTCCGACCCACCCCGAGAAGCCGTAGGGCGCGAGCGGGTCGGCATCGAGATAGCGCTGCACGGCGGCCCGGTCGACGTTGCCCTCGGCGTCGTTGGTCGTGACCCGGGTTCCGTCGGCGTCGTGCAGGTCGGCATGCGAGAGGTGCCACTTGCCGTCGTAGTGCGTGTCGTAGCCGGCGGCCCGGAACCAGTGACCGAGGGTCGGAACCTCACCGACCGGGAGCCACCGGAGGCGGGAATCGTCGGCCATCTTGCCGAGGCCGTCGGTCTGGGTGACGCCGTGCAGGTCGGGATACTGACCGGTGAAGATCGTGGGCCTGCTGGGAACGCAGGCCAGCGATCCGGTGTAGTGCCGACCGAATGACACGGCGTGGTCGTCGAACCAGGCCCGTCCGGTGAGGGTTGCTCGCCGCCACGCCGCCACGTCGTCGGATTCGTAGGGGGGAGCAGCCCGCTCCTCGTCGGTCATGATCACGATCACATCGGGTCGGGTCATGGGCGCGATCCTTTCTGGTCGACGTGTTCGGCGAGGCCGGCCAACATCTGGTCGGAGGTCTGCGCCAGTTTCCGGCCGACGGCTCGGGCGACGAGCCGTTGGGGTCGGCGGGAACCCGCATCGATCTCGGTGCTGAGCGACACCGTCGTTGCCCGACCGTCGGGTCGGAGGCGCCAGGTGTTGGTGATCGACCGGATCACCGGAGGAAGACCGCTGATGGTGTAGCCCACCGCCGCGATCGGTTCCCAGGTGGTGACGGTCTCGACCACGGTCGTCCGCCCGGTCTGGATCCGTCGGGACATGCCGACGCCGGCAGTCGCATCGGACAGCAGGCACGAATGGTCGACGTTCGGGGCCCAGGAACTGATGGCGTCGAAGTGGGCCAGCACGGCCCAGACCCGTTCCGGCGAAGCGTCGACTCGAAGCTCACGAACGACCGAGACGGACACGTCAGCGGCCACTGACGTCGATGATCAGTTGGGCGAGTTGGGGGCCGGCATCCTCCTGGAAGAAGTGACCGGCGTTCGCCACGGTGACGTGGGGCTGACCGGCCGTACCCGGCACGAGGGCGAGGAAGGGCTTCTCACCACCGGCCGTCACCGGATCGCTGTCGCTGAAACACAGCACGAACGGTTTGTCCCACCGGCGGAACACATCCCATGCGGCCTTGTTGGCCGCGGCTGCCGGATCGTCGGCGTTCGTCGGTACCAGCGACGGGAAGATCCGTGCCCCCTCCTTGTAGGAGTCGTCCGGGAACGGCGCGTCGTAGGCGGCGATCTCGGCCTCGCTCAGTTCGGTGATGGTGGCCCGGTTGATCAGCGACCCGATGTCGAACACCGGTGTGGTCTGGCTGAACTTCTGCCACGCCATGAAGGCGTCGGACGGCGGGTGTTCGCCGGTCGGCAGCCCGGTGTTGCCGATCACGACTCGGGCGAACCGATCGGGATTCTCGGCGACCAGCCGCAATCCGACCAGACCACCCCAGTCCTGTCCGAAGAACGTTGCGTTGCGAAGATCGAGGTGGTCGATGATGGCCTCCTGCATCCAGGCGACATGGCGGGCGTAGGTGTAGTCACGCTTCTGTGTCGGCTTGTCGCTCCTGCCGAATCCGACCAGATCGGGGGCGATGACCCGATGACCGGCGGCGACGAGCAACGGGATCATGTGGCGATACAGGTAGCTCCACGACGGTTCTCCGTGCAGGCACAGGATCGGCGTGGCATCGCTCGGCCCCTCGTCGACGTAGTGCACGCGCAGGGTTCCGCCGTCTTGATCCGAGATCTCGACGTAGTGCGGGGCGAAGTCGTAGTCGGGCAGACCGACGAACCGTTCGTCGGGGGTGCGCAGGGTCTGCATGGTCAGGATCCTCCGACGTCGATGCGGTGAAGGTCATCGCCGAGTTCGACGGTGCCCCCGAAGTGCTCGGCTGCCAGCGCCCGCCAGTCTGCTCCGTCGCCCCCGGTCGGGATCGGCGGCACGTAGTGGGTGAGCACCAGGGTGCCGAGACCGGCTCGGGCCGCGGTCTGGGCCGCTTCTCCCGGAGATGAGTGGTAGTCGAGGGTGTCCTTCATCCGTTGCAGCGGGATGTTCTCGATGATGTCCTTGCGGATCACCGTGTGGACCAACGCCTGGGCCCCCTCGCACAGGGAATCGAGTCCGGCACACGGCACGGTGTCCCCGGCAACCACGACCGCCGCCCCCGCAGCCTCGAACCGGTACCCGACGCTGGGCTCGACCGGCTTGTGATCAGTGGGAGCACAGCGAATCGACATCGCCCCCGGGAGCTCGACCGGTCCGTCGTCGACCTCGATCACGTCGACCTGGGGTGGCCCTTCGAGATCCTCATGGTGCGCGATGCGATAGGCCACGTCGGGCTCGAGCGAGGCCATGATGTGATCGACGACGGCCTTGGTCCCGACCGGGCCCACGATCGTGAGCGGGGTCGGCACGAACGTCATGATCCAGCGCGTGGTGATGACGTCGTTGAGGTCGGTGATGTGGTCGCTGTGAAGATGTGTGATCAAGACCGCCGACAGATTGGGGGCACCGAGGCCCAGTGCGGCCAGCCGCATCAGGACGCCCCGTCCGGCGTCGACCAGGTAGTGCTCGGCCTGGTCGCCGCTCCCGGCACTGATCAGCGTGGACGGTCCGGCTCGGTCGGCGCTCGGCATCGGGCTGCCGGTGCCCAGCAGCGTGATCGTGATCACTGCCGGCTCATCTCGGCCGCGGCCTCGGCCGCCTGGGAATCGAGATCCTGTTTCGAGAGCAATTGGATGACCACCTCGTGGAGTTTGCCGGTGAAGGGGAAGGGCGCCCGATAGCGGTTCGACACCGCCGACCCGTGGTCGTAGGCCACGCTCGGACCGACCGACGACATCATGCGCATGAACAGGGGAAGCTCGACCGAGCCACAGGCCCGGCCGTCGATCTCGAGGTCGACGGTCCCGGATCGACCGTCACCACGTCGAACCTTGACCACCAGGGTCGACTCGCCGGTCGGGATGTCGATGTCGGACTCGACGATCGTGTGGTCGTCGAACGCGTTGTAGTCGACGACCAACCGATCGTTCTGCACGAAGATCGACACCCCCGAGTTCTCGGTGCCCGTTGCGTAGAGCACCCCGTCGTCGCCGGCCTCGCGGGTGACCGTGGCCGTCAGATCGAAGCTGCGTCCGCCGATCGCGGCCGCCGCCTGGCCCGGCATCGGTGACATCGGTGGCCGATAGACGTATCGGCGGTCTTCGGGGTGGGGCGACCTCGGCCGGAACCGGGCGCCGAAGAGCTCGAACATGCGGTCGTCGATCGGGAACACCCCATGGCGTTCGGCTTCCTGCCACCACAGGTCGATCAGCTCGGCCAGCTTCTCCGGTTGGGCCTCGGCCAGGTCGTTGCACTCCGACCAGTCCTCGGTGAGGTGGTAGAGCTCCCACGGTTCGGTGTCGTAGTCGGCGCCCTGGGTGTGTTTGCAGACCGCCTTCCACAGGTCGACCGGGCCCCCCTCCGTTCCGTGCGGCTCGCCGGCCACCAACGCCCGGCTGCCTCCCATCTCGAAGTATTGGAGCGTGTTCGTGGCCGGTGCATCGGGGGAGGCGAGGGCCGAGGCGAACGAATGGCCGGTCACCGGTAGCTGCTCGAGCCCCCGGTAGACCGTCGGCGGTGTCACGCCGATCAGTTCGTAGACGGTCGGCACGATGTCGGAGACGTTCACGAACTGCTGCCGCTTCGTGCCGGCCTGGGCGGGATCGATGTGTGCGGGAGCGTGCAGGATCATCGGCACGTGGACCCCTCCCTCGTGCGTGTTCTGCTTGTACCACTTGAAGGGCGAGTTGCCGCACTGGGCCCAGCCCCAGGGATAGTTGGTGTGGCTGTGCGGGCCGCCGATGTCGTCGATGCGGCCGATCGCCTCGTCGGGCGTCTCGAAGATGCCGTTGAAGAACTTCATCTCGTGCATGACGCCGTACGGACCACCCTCCTGTGATGCGCCGTTGTCGGCGAGCACGACCAGGATCGTGTTGTCGAGTTGACCGAGATCGCGCAGACCGTCGACCAGCCGCCCGATCTGGTCGTCGGTGTGGTCGAGGAAGGCGGCGAACGCCTCCTGCAACCGGCAGGCCAGCCGCTGCTGGTTGTGGGGCAGGTCGTCCCAGGCATCGACCCCGGGGTTCCTGGGTGCGAGCTGGGTGCCTTCGGGAATGACGCCCATCTCGAGCTGGCGACGGAACCAGCGTTCGCGCACCACGTCCCAACCCTCGTCGAACCGGCCCCGGTACTTGTCGAGGTAGGCCTGCGGTGCCTGATGGGGAGCGTGGGTCGCGCCGAACGGCACGTAGGCGAAGAAGGGTCGATCGGGCCGGACACCCTTGCTGTCGGAAACCATCTTCAGCAGCTGGTCGATCAGGTCTTCGGAGACGTGGTAGCCGTCTTCGGGCTTGCCCGGCGGCTCGATCGGATGGTTGTCGCAGACCAGTTCCGGATGGAACTGGTCGGTCTCGCCCTCGAGGAAGCCGTAGAAGCGGTCGAAGCCACGGGCCAGGGGCCACTGGTCGAAGGGACCGGCCGCCGAGCACTGCTCCATCGGAGCCAGGTGCCACTTCCCGACGCAGAAGGTGGCGTATCCCTCGGCCCGGAGCACCTCGGCCACGGTTGCGGCGTGGTTGCTGATGTGACCGAGCTGGTTGGGGAAGCCGGTTTGGAAGTTCGAGACCGCCCGCATGCCGACGGCGTGCTGTGACCGCCCGGTGAGCAACGAGGCTCGGGTCGGCGAGCACAGCGGGGTCACGTGGAAGTTCGTGAACTGGAGCCCGCGGGCCGCAAGGGCGTCGATGTTCGGCGTGTCGATGTCGGAGCCGTAGCACCCGAACTGGGCGAAACCGGTGTCGTCGAGCAGGACGAGCACCACGTTGGGGGCGTCGTCACCAGGATGAGGCGGTTCGGCGAACCATGGCTGCGACTCGCCGACCGTCTTGCCGATCACACCCTCGAACCGACCGCCCTGCCACACGCGTTGTGTCACGAGTACCCCCTTCGCCGGGAAGACTAGCGACGATGGTCCGAGACATCAAGACAAAGTGCGAGTTGCGCTGTCAAAAGTTTGGACCGTGCTAGCGTTGGCGTCCATGACGAAGGTAACCGAGGACGAGCGGCCGGTGATCGACGGTCGACGGGCCCGTCGCGAACGTGGTCGAGTCGCGGTCACCGACGCCATGATCGCCCTGGTGATGGAGGGCAACATCCCCCCGACGGCCGACCAGGTGGCCGAGCGAGCCGGTGTCTCGGTGGCCTCCATCTTCCGGTACTTCGAGACACTCGATGATCTGCGGCAGGCCACCACCGCGGTGTACTTCGAGCGCTATGCCCACCTGTTCGAGATCCCGAACCTCGGCCAGGGCACGACCACGGAACGGATCGCGAGCCTGGTCTCGTCACGCATCGACCTGTATGAGACCAACGAACCGATGGCCCGGCTCGTGCGACTCCGGGCCCCCGAGCTCGCACAGGCCGACGACCTGATCCACCGTGTGCGGGCGACCCGCGCCGATCAGGTCCGCCGCCACTTCGACGAGGACCTGGCCACGCTCGGCCGGGCGGCCCGCGACGATCTGGTGGCCGTGATCGCCACCATGACCTCGTTCGAGTCGTGGGACCAGGCCCGCCACGACCACGGCCGCTCGGCCAACCAGCTGCGCCGAGCGTGGACCACGGCCTTGACCAGGCTGCTCTCCACCTGAGCGATCGCCTGCACTCAGCCGAAGGCACCGAGGAGACTCGCCGCCAGCACGAGGGCGGCGAGCACCATGGCGATCCTGATGACTTGCTCGCCGCCGCGGACCGCCACATGGGCACCGGCCCAGCCTCCCGCCGTGAAACCGGCAGCGAGTACCAGGGCCGGGATCCAATCGACCTGACCGTTCCAGATGAAGACCGGGAGCGCGACGAGGGTGACCGAGAACGTGACCAGCACCTTGATGCTGTCGGCCGTCACGAGGTCGAATCCGGCCCGGGTGAGGGCGGCCAGCAGCACCAGGCCGACGCCGGCCTGGATCGCACCGCCGTAGATGCCGATCAGGAAGAAGACGACCAGGGTGACACCGCGACTCCACGGCTCCCTGTCGGTGCGAACCCGTGGCTTGCGGATCGACAGCAGGATCAGGGGGATCATCAGGAGACCGAACACGGTCTCGAAGGCGTCGTCGGTCAGGTTCGAGATCGCCAGGGAACCGATGAGCGAACCGGCGACGACAGGTCCGAGGATGCTGGACGACTTCGACAGACCGTCGACCCCGAGCCGCCGGAACGAGGTCGCCGCGGCGAGATTGGAGGTCAGGATCCCGATGCGGTTCGATCCGTTGGCACTCGTCCCGGGAACACCGGCCAGGACGAGGAGGGGCACGGTGAGCGTCGACCCACCGCCGGCAACGGCGTTGATGATCCCGGCGACGAGCCCGCCGCCGAGGAGGAGGGCCACTTCCCACCAGGTCATCGGTCCATTCGCATCGAGATCCGAGGGGCATGGTCGGTGGGGCGGCGCTGGGACATCGGAGTCGCTTCGTGTTCGAGACGGTGGCACAACCTACCGAGCGCAACCGGCATCCGGTCGGGACCTCGACCCCCTCTTTCCCTCGATTTCGAGAGTCTGAGCGACAGATTCGTCGCTCAGACTCTCTCGAAATGGACCGGGGGGGTCGGGGTCGTCAGGCTCCGAGGGCCGGAAGGCCGTCGATCGATTTGGCGTTCTTCTCGGACCGGTAGACCTCGAGCTCGTGGTCGGACTTGTTGTCGGCCCACGCGTCGAGCGTCGGGCGATCGGCGACGAAGTCCATGAACGGCACCGAATAGCCGCACGAGTTCGACGTGCGGTCGATGTCGGCGACGATGATCGATCGGACGGTCCGGGGCGTCGAACCAAGGCCGCAAGGTTGCGAACCGCGTCTTCGGGCGTCACCACCGTGCCGGTGCCGTAGAGGCGCACGATGTTCGCCTTGCCGTTGAAGGCGCAGAACATGAACGTGATCCGCCCGTTCTGGCGGACATGGGCGATGGTCTCCGCCCCGCTGCCGGTGAAATCGAGGTAGGCGACCCGATGAGTCGTCGAGAACGTGAACGAGTCGTACCCCTTGGGCGACAGGTTCACACGGCCGCTCCGCTCGCCGGTGCCGTCGCCACGAAGAAGACGTGCTGGGCACCGATGAAGCTCGCCATGGCGTGGGTGATCGTGTCGAAAGCTCTGCCCATGTCCCAGGTCTAGCAGGCCCGTACCGAATCACTCGGTTGGCACGAACCTGCTGTACTCGTCCGTATGCGCCTCGACTCCATCCAGATCGGCCGCTCCGAACCCTCACCGGTCGGACGCCTCGGGACCACCGGCATCAACAAGTCCGCCGTCGAGTCGGCCCGCATCACGCGGCTCGGGCTCGTCGGCGACGTGGTGGCCGACACCGAGCACCACGGCGGCCCGGACCAGGCCGTCTACGTCTACACCCGGGACGACTACCTCTGGTGGGAAGAGATCCTCGGCCGCCACGTACCCGGCGGAACGTTCGGTGAGAACCTGACGATCGAGGGCGTCAGTTCGGCGGAGGTCCGGGTCGGTGACCGATTCACGCTGGGCGACACGGTCATCGAGGCAACCGGCGCCCGCATTCCGTGCGCCGTCTTCCAGCACAAGGTGAACGAATCCGACTGGCAGCGCCGGTTCCGCGAGGCTCGACGACCCGGGGTCTACTGTCGGGTGATCGACGAGGGGTCGGTGACCCCGGGCATGCCGCTCGCTCATCACCGGGCCGTCGACACGATCTCGGTGCTCGAGACCCAGGATCTCTACTACGACACCGGGGCCGACACCGAGCGAATCCGCACGGCGCTCGCATCACCGATCGGGCACCGGGTTCGGGACCTCCTCGAGCTGCGGCTCACCCGAGCCGATTCATGATCGCCGAGGCAGCCGAGTCGGCTGCGCCGCAGCCGAGCGCCTCGACGGGCAAGGATCGCGAGCGAGGCCGTCCAACGGTCAGTCGGCGAGAATCTCGTAGCTCTCGCGCATGCGAGCGACACCGTCGCTCACGATCTGTTCCAGAACGGTGAGATCGATGTCGGCGAGCTTGTTGATGTAGAGGCAGCTCTTGCCGATCCGGTGCTTGCCGAGCCGAGCGAGATCGTCGGCGATGTCGTCGTAACCGGGTAGCACGTAGACCACCAGGTTGGCCTTCCGAGGCGAGAACCCGGTGAGCATGAACTCGCCCTCCCGACCGGACTCGTAGCGATAGCGGTAGCGACCGAATCCGACGATCGACGGACCCCACATTCGTGGCTCGCAGTCGGTCACTCGCCGCATCAGGTCGAGGAGGACCTCGGCATCGGCCCGTCTGGCCGGGTGCTCGACGGCGGCAACGAACTCGACCGGGTCGACGTCGGTCACCGTGGTCTTGTTGTCGCTCGTCATCGGCCACCTTCGACATCGACCGGTGGGGTGGTCTCGCTGAAGCTGCTCCACACGACGTCGTCGGGGAGCGCCATGGTCTTGGCGTGCCGGGCCGGTTGACGTTGGGCCCGCACGTTGTCGGGGTGCGGCTCGGTCGGCTGGGCCACGGCGTCGGTCGGCCGTCGGAACGGCTCGGGGTTCTTCATCCGTTCGAGTTCGTCGGTGGTGATCCCGCACAGTCCGGTGACCTCGGGGTCGATCCACGCCCGCTCGTCGATGTCGTGGCCGCAGCAGACCTCGAGGTTCAGACCCTCCGGACCCTCGAAGTAGATGGACTGGATGAACCCGTGATCGATCGGGCCCAGCACCTGCACCCCCTTCGAACGAAGCCGGTCGCGCATTTCGAGCACCTCGTCGAGCGTGTCGACGTGGAAGGCGACATGCTGCATCGTTCCGCCCCGGATGGCGCCGCCCGGACCGTCGGCATGGCTGACACCGAAGTCGACCTCTTTGCCGTTGTCGGGATGCTGGACGAAGGCGACGTAGCTGTCGGGCGCCAGTTCGACGAAGCCGTGGTAGGCCCCCTGCACGCCGTGCATCCAGTACAGCGCCTTGAGCGGGAGGCCGAGCGCGTCACACCAGAACTCGAGCTGACGTTTCATGTCGGTGGTCGACAGGGCGAGATGGTTCACGCCCCGTGGATGCAGGTGGGTCATCGGATGCCTCCGTCGAACGGTCGGGACACCATTCGAGCACATCCACGCTCCGTGCGGCTCGCCCCCCGAGAACGAACGACGCGATCTGCCCGTTGTTGCCGGGCCGGGTCAGACGCTCTGACCGAGGTGTTCGAGGAGGAGGTGTTCGAGGAGGAGGGGTGGGAACACTCCGGGTTGCTCGTCGGTGACGAAGTGACCGAGACCGTCGAGCTCGACGAAGCGGTAGGGACCGGTGACGAAGGCAGCGACGCCCTCGGCCGCCGGTCGCCCCACCGTTGCGTCAGCGTTGCCCCACACGTACATCGTGGGCGCCGTCACCGCCGGCAGGTCGGCCGTCCGGATCGACGAGTCGCCGGCGGCGCGGTACCAGTTGATGGCGGCGTCGAGGGCGGCGTGATCGTTGAGGGTGGCCAGGTAGGTGTCGGCATCGGCCTCGGGGACACCGCTGCGTTGGTAGACCGCTCGGAGCCGAGCCGCACCGTCGGCGAGCAGTTCATCGGTCGCCTCGGGTCGAAGGAAGCTGCGGTGATGCCCCGAACGACTCCCCTGCTCGGCGTCGTTCGCCATGGCCTGCGCGAAGGAGCCGGGATGCGGTCGCGAGATCACCGACAGGGTCTGCACCCGGTCGGGGTGGAGCGCAGCGATCACCCAGGCCAGCTGCCCACCCCAGTCGTGCCCGACGAGATGGAATCGTTCGGCCCCGAGGCCATCGACGATCGTAACCGCATCGGCGACGAGGAACTCGAGCCGGTACGGCTCGATCCCGACCGGTCGGGCACCGGGCGAATAGCCGCGCTGATCGGGGGCGCACGAGCGGTACCCGGCATGGGCAACGGCGGCGAGCTCGGCCCGCCAGGTGTGACGGGTCTGTGGGAAGCCGTGGAGGAAGAGCACCAGCTCGGCGTCGGGTGGACCACCGACGTCGGCGGTGAACGAGAAACCATTGGCCCGGATCGACACGGTGTCGAACGCAGTTGGGCCACCCATCCCGGCCATCATGTCCGGCGGGCTGATGTCGCCCGTGATCGGTGTCGGGGTGGTTCGTGTCGGGGTGGTGTCGGGGTCATGGTGTCGGGGTCATGGTGTCGGGTCATGGTGTCGGGGTCATGGTGTCGGGGTCATGGTGTCAGGGTCACGGTGTCGGGGCTTCCTCGGTCGGAGATTCAGGTGAGGTGGATGGCCATTCCGGTCACGACGATGACACCGAGACCGACGACCGTCTGTTGGATGCCGATCACGACGGCGGGGCGGGGTCGCATCCGGACTGCCGCCAGGTCGACCACCGCGAGGACGACGAGCGCCATCCAGGTGGCGAAGGGGACGAGATCGACACTCCAGGCCCCGCCGGCGACCACGACAGCCGAGACCTGGGCCAGGTCGCTGTGCCACGTCGGACCCGGATGCGATCGCGTGCGCAGGATCTGGGTTCGGACGTACGGGATGGCAGCGAGCGAGCGAGCACCGATGACGACCCATAGCCCCCAGGCCACACGAGTCGGAGCACCATCGGCCAACGCGATGGCCGTTGCCATCGAACCGATGCCGATGGACCCCGCCAACTCGGGAATGAGTCGTCGGCTCCTGCTCCGCATGTCGTACCAGAGCTCGAGCACGATCAGCGGGGCTGCGACGATCAGCGGAGCCCAGAATCCCGACGCCGCGGTCGTCACCGCCACGATGACGAGGGCGACCAGAACCAGGAGTTCCACTGCGGCAATCCTCGTGGCGAGTCTCGTGCGATCGAGGCGTCGATGCCG
Organism: uncultured Acidimicrobiales bacterium; assembly: GCA_963700755.1. Lineage (GTDB taxonomy): Bacteria > Actinomycetota > Acidimicrobiia > Acidimicrobiales > SZUA-35 > JBBQUN01. Next base: position 229,458 of record CAVOYW010000005.1, on the reverse strand, counting down.
AAACCGATCGACCAGCACCAGCTTGATCGGAGTCCGGGCGACGAACGCCACCATCGCCGCCAGGCCGAGGGCCAGGCCGGGAAGCGACCAGGCCACGATCAGGCCGAGCAGGACCGGCTCGGCGGTGAGGCTCCAGCCGCCGTGCTCGGCTGGCAGGGCGACCGAGCGCCACGAGGGACGAGGTCTCGCCGGTCGCTCGGCCGGGAGGTCTCGGGTCGAACCCCTGCCGCGGTCGGCGGAGCCGATGCTCACTGCAAGGTCTCCTCTGCCGGACCGGCGGCCGACACCGGTGTGTCATCGAGCTGGGCCAACAACTGGGCACGGGCCCGGACCCAGGGCAGGTGGAGCGCGCAGAAACCACCCACGTCGCACGGGCGGTCGGCCAGCACACAACGTCCCGAGTCGGTCGGCCCTTCGATCGTCTCGATCACCGCCAGGACCGACAACTCGTCGAGATCGACCACGAGCGAGTACCCACCGGACGGTCCCGGGTCGGAGCGAACCCATCCGGCTCGAACGAGCGGAGTCAACACCTGCGACACGAACCCCGAGGTGCTCCCAACAGCATCGGCGAGCTCGGGACCTTTCATCCGTTCCCCCGACCCGCGTCCCCCCGACCCGCGTCCCCCGACCCGGCGAGCGCCAGCAGCGAGCGGACGGCGAGATCGCTCTTCCGGGTCACCTCCAGTCTCACACTCCAAGACTAGTCAGCAACCACTCGCCATCGATGGGACTGGACACACCGCTGGGAGTTCAGCAAGCTCTCGAAGCAACGACGACAAGGACTCGACCCATGAAACTCAGTACCACCATCGGCTTCGACGGCGACCCCCAGAAGCTCGCCCGACACGCCAAGGACCTCGAAGCCGCGGGGGTCGACATGGTCTGGGGCGGTGAGATCTACGGCTACGACCTGGTTTCGACCCTGGGCTTCCTCGCCGGCCAGACCACGACCCTCGAGCTCATGACCGGGATCATTCCCATCTATTCACGCAGCCCGGCCCTGATCGCCCAGACTGCGGCCACCCTCGACGCCCTGTCGGGAGGACGGTTCATTCTCGGACTCGGTTCCTCCGGGGCTCAGGTCATCGAGGGGTGGCATGGCTTCCCGTTCGACAAGCCGCTGGCTCGCACCCGCGACACCATCGACATCTGCCGCAAGGTGTGGAGCGGCGACAAGGTCACCCACGACGGCCGCGCCTTCAGCCTTCCGCTGCCGGCAGGGCAGGGCACCGGGCTCGGCAAGCCGCTCAAGTTCATGAACCGCCCCCCGACCCGTGACATCCCGATCGTGATCGCATCGATCGGCCCCAAGAACGTCGAGATGACCGCCGAGCTGGCGAACGGCTGGCAGCCGATCCACTTCGTCCCCGACCGGTTCGAGAAGGTCTGGGGAGACGCGCTCGAGGCGGGCAAGGCCAAGCGCTCCCCCGATCTACCCCCGCTCGAGATGATCGCCGGCGGCGTCGTCGCACTCGGTGACGGTCCCCACGTCGAGGAGGCCCGTGAGGCGGCCCGGGCCCACATCGCCTTCTACGTCGGCGGGATGGGGGCCAAGAACAAGAACTACTACAACGACCTGTTCAAGCGATACGGCTGGGAGGAAGAGGCCGAGAAGGTGCAGGATCTCTTCCTGTCGGGCAAGCGGGCCGAGGCCACGGCGGCCATTCCCGACGAATACCTCGATCTGTCGATGCTCTGCGGCGACGAGGCACACGTCCGGGAACGGTTGGCCGTCTACAAAGAGGTCGGCGTCACGTACCTCAACATCAATCCGGCCGGTGAGAACCCGCTCGAAACGATCGAGAAGATCAAAGCCTGGTCCGAGTGACCCGACCGGTCCGGCAACCGGCGCGACGAAGGCCCGCCCCCGGTCTCGGGGGCGGGCTTTCTGCCGGTCGACCAACTAGCGAGTGAGCACCGGCTCCCTGACCTCCACGACCTCGCCGACCTCCGCGGGTCGGTCCTCGGCCGACGGGTCGGCGTCACGGCCGCTCTCGTCGATGCCGAAGCGGTCGTGGATCTGCCGGGCCCATGCCGGAGCCCACCAGTTCGCCGAGCCGGCCATCTGCATCAGCGCCGGGACCAGGGTGGCCCGAACCAGGAATGCATCGACCAGGACGGCGATGCCCAAGCCGAGGCCGAAGAGCTTCATGAACGTGATCCCACCGCTGGCGAAGGCGAAGAACGTGACCGACAGGACGAGGGCCGCCGCGGTCACGATCCGGCCGGTCTTGGCCAGGCCGGCGACGATCGCCGCGTGGTTGTCACCGGTGCGGTCGTACTCCTCCTTCATGCGGGCCAGCAGGAACACCTCGTAGTCCATCGACAGGCCGAAGGCGATGGCGAACATCAGGATCGGCATCGAGACGTCGGTGAGGCCGGTGGCGGTGAAGTCGAGCAGACCCGAGAAGTTGCCGTCCTGGAAGATCCAGACCATGGCCCCGAAGGTGGCCGTGAGGCTCAGGCTGTTGAGGATGATCGCCTTCAACGGCACCAGGAAGCTTCCGAACATGAGGAACAGGAGCACGAACGTGGCTCCGGCGATCCACGCCCCGGCCCACGGGGCCACCGAGAAGATCGCCGTCTTGGTGTCGATCAGCTGGGCCGTCTCGCCGGCGACGGCGGCATCGAGGGGGGTGTCGATCGCACGGATCTCGGTCACGGCGGCCTGCGCCTCGGTCGACATCGGATGGTCCTCGGGGATCACGCTCATCCAGGTTCCCGACTCGGCGGCGTACTGCGCCGACGTCGAATCGGCCGGTGCGACTCGTGCCCCATCGACCCACGTCCCGTTGACCATGGTCACCCGGGCGACACCGTCGACCATGGACACCCGGGCTGCATAGTCGTCGAGAACGGCGCCGGGAGCTTCCTCGGTCACCACGATCGGGAAGGCCGCGGACTCGTCGGAGGCGAACTGGCGCTGGATGTTCTCGGTGGCGACCCGAGCGGGATGGTTCGCCGGGAGAACACGCTCGTCGCTGTTGCCGAAGGTGACCCGCAGGAACGGTGCGCCGACGAACACGAGGATGCCGACGACAGCCACCGCAACCACGGCCGGGCGACGCAGGACCAGCTCGGCGGCGCGGGCCCACATCGCCGATTCCGATCCACGTCCGCGGCCCCCCTTCAGCGACCAGGCGTTGACCCGAGGGCCCAGGACACGGAGCAGGGCGGGAAGCGTGACCACCGACGACACCATCGCCACCAGGAGCACCCCGACTCCGGCGTAGGCGAACGACCGAAGGAAGTACAGCGGAAAGGCAACCAGCGCAACGAGCGACACGGCGACGGTCAGACCCGAGAAGGCGACCGTGCGCCCGGCGGTCTCGACGGTGCGTACCGTGGCCTCCTCGACGGAGCGCCCGGCGTCGAGCTCCTCCCGGAAACGGGAGACGATCAGCAGGCTGTAGTCGATGGCGAGGCCCAGGCCGAGGGCGGTGACCAGGTTGATCGAGAAGATCGACACGTCGGTGAACTGCGCAATCGCCCAGAGCACGAAGAACGCACCGAAGATCGCCGAGACGCCGACGGCGAGCGGAAGGAGGGCGGCGACGACGCCGCGGAACACGATCACGAGCAGAACGAGGGTCAGCGGAATGGCGATCATCTCGGCCAGGGCGAGATCCTCCTCGACGGTCTGGCCGATGCCGGCGTAGACGGCACCCACCCCTCCCACCTCGACGGTGAAGCCGTCGCGCTCGCCGGCGAATTCCTCGACGACCCACGACGTCGTCTCCTCCTGGGCGTCCTCGTCTCCGACCGTCCGGGCGAACACCAACGCCGCGGTCCCGTCCTCGGACCTCAGGCTCGGCGGGGATCCGAACCTCCAGTACGAACCCACGTCCTCCACCCCGTCCACGGCGGCGAGTTCCTCGGTGAGGGCCAGCCCCGCCTCGACCGTCCCGGGGTCGTCGATGTCACCCGAGATCGCCGTCACGAGCAGGACGAGGTTCGACGTACCGGCACCGAACTCCTCTTCGAGCACTCGCTGCGCGGTACTCGACTCCGACGACGGGTCGTCGAAGCCCCCTCCGGCCAACACCCCGAAGACACCCACACCGAGGGTGGCGGTGAGGACCAAGGCCACCACGGATCCGAACAGCACCATCCTCGTCCGCCGGACGATCGTCTCTCCGAGTCTCGTGAACATGACTGCCTTTCTGGGCTCGGGACCGTCCCGATTGCCTGGTGTCGACGGTAGGAATCGAGGTCGACCTCGTCGTCGGAGGACAGGACCTTCCCGAGGTCGGACCCGAGGCCCAAGCGGGTCGGCCGGCTCCTCCCCCGGGAGGAGGACGCGATGACCCCGACGTCGGATGCCACGTCGCCGACCCGCGATTTACAGTGTCGGGATGCTCCCGGTGTTCCGAGATCGCGACGAGTTCCTGTTCGGTGCCGCAATCCTGGCCACGGCGTTCGGCATCTTGAATCTCGCCACGGTGAGCGGGTGGGGTTGGATCCCGGCGCTGGCGATCCTCCCGGCCATGGGGCTGCGGGCGGTCTGGCGGACGATGCCGGCACTCGTGCTCCTCGCCTGGGTCGGGATTCCGACGGTGATCGGCGAAGCGAACGATGTCTCCACGAACGCCTATTTCGTCGTGATCGTCGCCATGGTGATCGTTGCGGCCAATGGACCGACGACCGGCGACAATCTCGCCATGGCGACGATCCTGGTCAGCCCCCTCGTGCTGTGGGCGGTCCGGGTTCCCGACTACGTGGAACTCGGCCCCTGGACCTGGATGGCCGGCATCGCCCTCGGCTGGCTCTTCGGTGCCATCGTCGGCCAACAGTGGGGCCTCATCGACCAGCTCGAGGAAAGCCGATCCCTGCTCGCTCGAGCTGCCGTGATGGACGAACGCCAGCGGATCGCCCGCGAGCTCCATGATCTCGTCGGGCACAGTTTCAGCGTGGTCCTGCTCCATCTCGGAGGGGCGCGGGCGATGCTGGGCCCGTCGGAGGTCGAAGCCGCCGCTGCGCTGCGGAAGGCCGAAGAGGTCGGACGCCGGGGCATGGACGACCTCCGCCAGGCCCTGCTCCTCATGCGAACCGACGCCGTGACCTTGGTTCCGGTCGAAGCGGGCGGACTCGCACGACTCGTCCAGACCTACACCGACGCCGGCATGCAGGTCGATCTGACCGTCGACGGCGCCATCGAATCATTGCACTCGGGTCCGGGAATCGTCGTGCACGACATCGTGCGAGAGGCGCTCACCAACGTGGCCAAACACGCAGCACGACCGTGGGCATCGATCACCTTGACGATCGACAGCGACGACGTCAGTCTGCGGATCGAGAACGAGGTCCGGTCACAACCGTCGATCACGAGCACGGCACAGGGACAGGGGCTCGACGGGCTCCGGCAACGGGTCGAAGCGGTCGGGGGTTCCATCCGCGGCGCAGTGGTCGGAAGGCTCTGGGTCCTCGAAGCGCAACTCCCCAGTGTGCTCACCGGGGCCGGAGGCGGTGTCCGAACGTGAGCGGATCGATCCGTGTCATCCTGGTCGACGACCAACCGCTCATTCGGGCCGGACTGAAGATGATCCTCGGGGCGCAGCCCGACATCGAGGTCGTCGCCGAATGTGACGACGGCGCCGAGGTCGGGGCCGCGGTGACCGAACATCGCCCGGACCTCGTCTGCATGGACGTCCGAATGCCGGGTGTCGACGGGATTCGAGCGACTGCCGAGCTCCGCGCTGCGGACGGGCCGCCCGTGCTGGTCCTGACCACGTTCGGAGAGGACGAGATCCTCTGGGCCGCAGTGGAAGCGGGCGCCAACGGCTTCGAACTCAAATCGGCGACACCGGAGAACCTGGTGGAGGCCGTTCGTACGGTGGCCGGCGGTGGATCATGGATCGACGGCTCCCTGCTCGGACCGATCCTCGAGTCGTACCGATCCATCGCCGTTCCCCAGCAACGAGCGGCGGTGAAGCTGCAGGCGTTGACGGATCGAGAACTGGACGTCCTCCGCCTCATGGCCCGCGGCGCAACCAATACCGAGATCGCCGGCTCGCTCTTCGTTGCCGAGACGACCGTCAAGACCCACGTCGGGTCGATCTTCGCCAAGCTCGGGGTCCGTGATCGGGCGGCAGCGATCGTCTACGCCTTCGACACGGGGGTGGTCCAGCCCGGCAGCTGACCCGACGATCGCCGCCGGCCGAGCACCGGCCCAGGTGGGCGACACCTACCTCGCAGAGCCGTGGACGACCGCCGTGGCCTTCACCTCGACGGTCGCCTTCGGGTCGACCAGACCGGTGCAACCGATGGCCGTCCAGGCCGGGTACGGCTCGCCGATCGCGGCGTCCTTGGCCTTCATGAAGGCACCGATTTGCGTGAGGTCGACATGGAACGACGTGAGCTCGACGACATCGTCGAGCGAAGCCCCAGCCGCCTCGAGCGTCGCCTGCATCTGTGTGAACACGGCGGCGAATTCGTCGCTCGGCTCGGCGGGAACCCGACCGTCGGCTCCGGTTCCGATGATGCCCGAAACGTGGATGGTGTCGCCGACCCGGAAGGCCGGGGCGAAGTGGAACCGGTCATAGTGGGCTTCGTGGCCGTCGGGAATGATCGGGGTTCGGTTGCTCATCGTTCTCCTGCTTCAGTCGTGATCCGGCGCTCCGACCCCACGGTCGGCGGCCGGTCACCCAGAAGGTAGCGCGGGCCGGGACCTCGCTCGGCCGCTCGATCGCTGTCGTTGTAGAGCGCGCAGTGGCTGAGTGAGAGGCAGCCGCAGCCGATGCACCCATCGAGCTTGTCGCGCAATTCGACGAGTGCCTCGATGCGAGCGGTCAACTCGGCTTCGAATCCGGTGGCGAGTCGCTCCCAGTCCTGGTCGGTCGGCGCCGTCGACGAGGGCAGGGTGTCGAGTTGGGTGGCGATCTCGTCGAGTCGGTAGCCGAGGCGTTGAGCGACCATGATGAAGGACAGGCGCCGGATCACCGAGCGACCGAATCGACGATGTCCCGAGGACGAACGCTCGGACCGCACCAGACCACGATCCTCGTAGAACCGAATCGCCGAGACCGCGAGCCCGGTTCGCTCCGCGACCTGGCCGATGGCCAGCATCGGCTCGGCCGGCTCCGGACTCGTCACATCGTCACGCATCCCTTGACCTCAACATTACTTGAGATTGTAGACATGACGTCATGACGACCTCAACGCCCGCCGCCGATCGTGCGACGACCGTGACCGAATCCGTCGGCACCGCCGACTCCCACCCCGTGGGATCGATACGCATGGTCCGGGTCGGCAATCGCCCCGTCGCGCTCGTACGAACCGAATCGGGTTTCCATGCGATCGACAACGCCTGCCCGCACCAGGGCTACGGACTCGTGCGGGGAACCCTCGAGGGTGAGGTACTGACCTGCCGGTGGCACAACTGGAGGTACCGCGTCGAGGACGGTCGGTGCCTGGTCGGCGAGGAAGACGTCACCTGCCACGGGGTCGAGGTCGTCGACGGTGAGGTCCTTGTCACCATCACCGAGGCGACGAGCGCCGAGCGGCGGGAACGACTGTGGCCGAGTCTCCTGCGAGGAGTGGATCGGGACTACCCGGGGCAGATCGCCCGCGACACCGCCCGGCTGCTCGAGGCCGGCGCCGGTCCCAGCCAGATCGTCGCCGCTGCCGCGATCCACGCGCTCCCCCGGATCGAATACGGGCCCGGTCACGAGCTCGCCATGGCGGCCGACTGCCTCGCGCTCGGCCACCTCTGGGACGGGCTCGAGTCCACACTGCCGGTGACCCAGGCGCTCGCCGGAATCGCCGAAACGGCACGCGACCGGCCCAGACAGGTCCTGCCCGAGCCGGATGCAACCATCGATCTCAACACCGCGATCGAGGCCCAGGACACCGACGGCGCCATGGCATCCGTGCTCGGCCGGCTCGAGGTCGGCGATGGCTTCGTCTCGGTTCGAGCCGAGCTGATCGAGGCAGCGTCGGCACACCATCTCGGCTACGGCCACGGCGCCATCTACACCCAGAAGGTCTTCGAACTCCTCGACGCGATCGGGACCGATCATGCGTCGGCGGTTCTGCCGTGGCTCGCCATGACGCTCACCCACTCGACCCGGGAGGACACGTTGCCGTACATGAAGGCCGCGATGCGGATGATCGATGCCACCGACCTCGATGCCCTCGCCGGTGCCGCAGACCGGCGCCGGACCGGCTGGGCCGATGACGGCGAACTGCGACGGGCGCTGCTCGACGAGCCCGAAGCGGCGATCGCGCCCGCGGCCGCCGCGGTCGTGGCCGGAGCCGGAATCGAGGGGTTGCTCGACACGGTCTCGCTCGCCGTGAGCGAACGGCTGCTGCGGTACGACTCGACAACGGATTTCGACCCGACGAACGACTTCGGGTGGCTGGACATCACCCACGGGCTGACCTATGCCAACGCCGCTCGGTGGGCGTGGCGGCAGCACCCGTCGGCGGCAACGGCTCGCCTCGCCCTGTTCACGGTCTTCCTGGCCCACGACACCGGTCGAGCCGAGCGAGCACGACGATACGACCCGGTGCTCTCGGTCCCAGAGCCCCGCCCGGGCGACGTCGAGGCCGCCATTCTCGAGCGTCGCCCCGACGACGCCGTCGCCCACAGCCTCGCCGGCGACCCCGTGACCGTCGCCGACGCCATCGGCCGGGCATCGATGTGCGACCGGTCCGGCTCGTTCATCGTCACCGTTCACATCGTGAAGATGGCCGAAGCAGCCCGCCGCGAGGCCCTGACGATCGGCTCGAGCCTTCCGCTGGCCGCCGCCGCCCGGTTCGCGGCTGCCCCCCGATTGGAACGATTCGTCGCTCGAAACGTCGCCGAGGCCATCGCGTTCGTGCGCACCGGTGCTCCTCCGAAACGCTGAACGACCCGATGGCCACCACCCACGGATGCCACAATGCTCCGGTGCCCTATTTCGATCCCACCCCAGAGAGTGCCCAGAGCCTCATCGCCCGCAGCATCGACGGACCGATCACGATGCTCAACCTGCTTCGCTTCCGCGAGGTGGCGGACTACTCGGGCAGCCCCGAGCTCGAACCCGCTCACCCGATCTCGGGCGCCGAGGCCTACCGTCGCTACGCCGATCACACGATGCCCTTCCTCGTCGAGAGCGGGGGCGAGGTGATCCTCGACGGTACCGGCGGCACCTTCTTCATCGGACCCGGCGACGAGCGATGGGATCACGTGCTCCTCGTTCGTCAGCGATCCCTCGACGACTTCTTCGCCTTCGCGTCGAATCCGGGGTATCTGGCCGGTATCGGTCACCGAACCGCGGCCCTCGAAGACTCACGACTCCTCCCCATCGTCTGATGAAGAAGATCCCGAGAGACGACCGCCGAGCCCAGTACATGTCGAGTGACGTCGAGGTCGACCGGGCCGGTCTGATCGAATTCGTCACCGGCCGGAACCGGTGGGTGCTGTCGACCACCCGGGCCGACGGTCGCCCGCAGATGAGCCTGGTGACCGGCACCATCACCCCCGAAGGAGACCTGTTGATCTCGACCTACCCGACCCGGGTCAAGGCCCGCAACATCCGGCGCAACCCGCTCGTGTCGGTGGCGGTCATGGGCGACGACTTCGATGCGTCCTGGGTCCAGATCGACGGCGATGCGGTGGTACTCGACATGCCCGACGCCGCCGATGGGCTCGTCGAGTACTTCCGTTGCATCAAGGGTGAACATCCCGATTGGGACGAGTACCGACAGGCGATGGCCGACCAGGGCAAGTCGATCATCCGCATCACACCGACCCGATGGGGACCGGTGAGCAAGGGCGGGTTCCCCCCGTCGCTGTTCGAGGACTGATCGGCCGGCGAATCGCCGCCGTCACACCGCCGGCCCGCGTCGGACCCATCGACCGGGCGATCGGCCCCGTGTCAGACGACGTCGCGACGCTGAACGAGGACGAGGCCGATGAGCGCCGGGACCAGGGCCCACAGGGCAAGTGCACCGATCGCCGCCGCCTGACCGACCTCGGTGCCGACCCCGGCGAGCACGTTCGCGAGCACGTTCGGCATCCACGAAGCGGTGCCATTGGCCAGTTGCACGATCAGCGGCGGCGCGACGATCAGCGCGAGCACCGTGGTGGTCACCGCGCCGCCGACGTTGCGCACCACGGCGCCGATCCCCGCACCGAGCACGGCGCCGGCGGCACCGGCGAACCCCGACGCGGCGACGATCTGCACGACGTGCCGATCGAGACGAGGAAGCCGTACTCGGTGGTCGGCAGTGACAACGCAACCGCGAGCCACCGTCAGACCGGCCCCGACGACGCTGAGGACCGCGCCCCCGATCGCGACGGCGACGAGCTGGGCCAGCACGGCCCGGTGGCGCCGAGGAGAGGCCAGGAAGGTCGGAACGACGGTGTGATGCCCGTATTCACGGGCGACGGCGATCGCGCCGAACAGCCCGGCGCCCATGAACGCGTTGGCCGCGAACGCCATGAGCGACTGCTGGTCGGCCTCGGTCGAGATGAACGTCTTGCTGCCGTCCATGTCGGTCCCGGCGACCACGGCGAACGCGTTGATGGCCGCGATCGCAACGAGCACCCCGAGGAAGGCCCACGGCATCTTGGTGCTGGTGAGCTTGCGGAGCTCGGCTCGGATGAGTCGGGACATGGTCACAGCTCGATGACCTCCTCGGTCGATGGGTCGGTGGTCCAGTTCAGGAACAGTTCCTCGAGCGACCCGGCGTGGGGTGACAGCTCGTGGAGCGCGAGCCCGGCGGCGAAGGCGCGTTCACCGATCTCGTCGATCGGCATACCCCGAACGACGAGCCCGTCGGGGCCCTCGGACCTGGGCGGTCGCCCCGGCCTGTTCGAGCGCCACGCCGAGCCGGGCCGCCATCGGCGCGTGCGGACGAGCGAGGCCGCCTGCTGGAGCGTCGGCCAGGGAGCCCTGGGTCGACGAGGCGACCCTGATTGATCGACGATGACGTCATCGGCGAGGTGTTCGACCTCGGAGAGCAGGTGACTCGACACGAAGACGGTGCCCCCCGTTCGCGGCGTGGGCACGGAGCAGATCGCGCAGCGTCCGGATGCCCTGCGGATCGAGACCGTTGCCGGGTTCGTCGAGCACGAGCACCGGCGGTTCGCCGAGCAGGGCGGCAGCCAGCCCGAGCCGCTGACGCATGCCGAGCGAGTAGGCGCCGGCTCGACGATCGGCGGCGTCGGCCAGACCGACCTGCTCGAGGATCTCGTCGACTCTGCCCCGGGCGATTCCGGTGGCGTCGGCCAGGATCCGCAGATGGTTGCGACCGCTGCGGCCGGGGTGGAAGGCGTCGGATTCGATGATGGCACCCACCGTGCGGGCCGGGTCGGGCAGCTCGCGGTAGCGGTGGCCGCCGATCGAGGCCCGCCCACGATCGGCCGACGCCAGGTCGAGCATGATCTTCATGGTCGTCGACTTGCCCGAACCGTTCGGGCCGAGGAACCCGGTGACCCGGCCGGGCGGCACGGTGAAGCTGAGGTCGTCGACGACGGTGTGGCCGCCGTAGCGCTTGGTGACATGATCGACCACCAGCGCATGGCCTTCGGCAGACGGACTCGATGAGGTCGGAGACGAGCGAACGTCCTCGCCGACGAGGGATGTGGTGTTCATGATTCCTGCCTTGCTCTGGTCGGAGACGCAACGACGTCTGCGACCCCGGTGTGCGATGGATCGGCGGAGATCGGATGACCGGTGGGTGTCTCGGCCCGCTTCCGCCCGGCGAGCCATCCGGGCGCCCGGCCGCTTCGAGGAGGTTCGACCCCGTCGAGGTCGAGACCGCTCCTCGTGAGGACCCAGGAGATCACCGAGTTCGAGTTCCACATGTCGCCGAGACCGGCCTCGTCCCTCCCCCAGACCGGCGTCGGCACGCCGGGCAACACCTCGAGGATGTGCGAACCGACCGCCGGGTCGGTGGACAGCCGAACAGGACTGTCGACGGCGGCACCGATGTCGGGGATCGAGCCGTCCCGCCAGCAACGGACCTCGTAGCGGAAGATGCGCAATCGACCGGCCGAGCGCAGGCCGACCGGACCGGCGGCGACCACCCCCCGGCTCGCACCATCGTGGTCGGGAACCGGTGCCTGTTCGATGGCGAAGCGACCCTCGGGGGTTCGCAGCTCGAGCGCAGCGTGGTACAGATCGCAGCGGGGTCGCCGGTCACGCCGTGCCGCGATCGCCTCGAACACCCGGCCACTCGCCTGCACGATCGGCGAACCGGCGCCGAGTGGGATCCAGAAGAGATCGACGGCCGACGTCGCCTCGGAGGGCACGAAGTCGGGATTGGTCGACGAGACCCGATCGAGATCCACCGAATGCCTCCCTTCCTTTCGGCGACAGCGCACGCGCCGGAGCTCTCACTCCGATCCTGCGACCGCGATCGGTGACGGCATAGAGACCGAGGTCCCTCCCGCGCCGGACCGGGGGGACATTGGTCCCTTGGGACCCGACCGGTGCGGGCGCAGAATCGAAGGAGCGAGACCGCCGATCGTCGACCGGACGATCCCTCGTTCGGTCCACGGGTCTCGACGGTCGACGCCGTCGCCCGAAGGAAGGAGACCGTGATGAAGCCAGGCCGGGTTGCCGCGCTCGTCGTCGGATGCCTGCTGATCATCCCGTCGTTCGCCCTCTTGCTCGGAGGAGGGGCGCTCGGTTTGGGCCACGCTTTCGGCCGAGACGACGAGGGCTACTTCGAGGCCACGCTCGACCGGCTCGACACGCCGACCGTGGCCATCACGGCCGAGGACCTCACGTTCGCCGCCGAACCGGGTTCGCCCGATTGGATCGTCGACGCACTCGACGCCGACGTGCGCCTGCGCGTGACCGGGGCCGACAACGAGCGCCCGGTTTTCGTCGGCATCGGCCGCGAGTCGGACGTGTCCGCCTATCTGGCCGGCACGGCGCACGACGAACTGATCGAACTCGCCGATGGCCTCGAGCCCGTGTATCGCTCGCAGCCCGGTGACGACGAGATCGCTCCGCCCACCGAGCAGGGATTCTGGGTGGCGTCGGCCACCGGACCGGGAACCCAGGAGGTCGTGTGGGAGGCCACCAGCGGTCGCTGGTCGGCGGTCGTGATGAACGCCGCCGGCTCACCGGGTGTCGCGGCCGACGTGAACGTCGGCGTCAACCCCTCGTTCGTCCTGCCCCTGGCGCTGACCATGCTCGGCGTCGGGGCCGTGTCGACCACGGCGGCGATCGTCCTGATCGTGGTCGGGGCGGTCGGGGCGGCCCACGCCCCCGGTGAGACGCCGGCGGCCCCGAGCATGCGGCCCGGCCCGATGGCCAACCCGACCCAGGAGCACCCGGTCGTCCTCACCGCGACACTCGACCCCGGTCTCTCGCGCTGGCTCTGGTTGGTCAAGTGGTTCCTGGCCATTCCGCACTTCATCGTCCTCGCGTTCCTGGGTCTGGCCTTCGTGATCCTGACGCTGGTCGCGGCGGTCGCCGATCGTGTTCACCGGTCGGTACCCGAAGGGCATCTTCGACTTCAACGTCGGCGTCCTGCGCTGGACGTGGCGGGTCACCCACTACGCCTCGACCGGTGGCATCGGCACCGACCGGTATCCCCCGTTCAGCCTCGCAGGCCGAGCCCGACGACCCGGCCCACCTCGACATCGCCTATCCCGAGCAGCTGTCCCGTGGTCTGGTGTTCGTCAAGTGGTTCCTGGCGATCCCCACCTGATCATCGTGGCCCTGCTGACCGGCTCGTCGGTCCGCTGGCTGACGGTCAGTGGCGACCGGGTCCGGTTCGACCCGAGCGGCGGTGGCGGCCTGCTCGGTCTGCTCGTCCTGGTCGCCGGCATCGTCCTGCTCTTCCCGGGCGACTACCCCCGGTCACTGTTCGATCTGATCGTCGGTCTGAACCGTTGGATCTACCGGGTCATCGCCTACGTGGCGCTCATGACCGACGAGTACCCGCCGTTCCGGCTCGACCAAGGTGGTGACGAACCGGCGATTCCGCCGGCACCCGACGCAGGCCCGCCGGCCCCGCCCCTCGACCTCCGACCGGCGAGCGAACCGAGTCCGGAGTCCGTGCGATGACGACGACGGGCACCGACCGCTCTCCCGGGGCCGAATTCGAAACCGGTCCCGCGCCGTCCGACGAGATCGTGATCCTCACCGACCAGCCCGGGGCGAGCCGGCGCCGTCGACTCCAAAGGGCCGGTGACCGGTCGGCAACGGCACTCGAGCCCCTCTGGCGGGACCGCCGGATCGGCTACGCCACGGCGCTCGGCACGGCGTTGCTGTGGGGATTCGTTGCCGGCCGATGGACACCCCGCAGCCCGCTCACGACGGGGCAGGCGCTCTGGTCGATCGTCATCAGCCTGCTGGTCGGTGCCACGGCCGGTCTCGTCCTGCGATCTCGGTGGGCCATGCTGGTCGCGCCGATGGCCTTCGCCGTCATGTTCGAGTTCGTGCGCCGGGGCACCGACGGCCCGACCGTCGACGGCTTCGTGTTCACGACCTATGGCATCCTCGCCTTCGTGGTCGGTCGGGGGTTCCACGCCCTGCTCTCGCTCTTCCCACTCGTGTTCGGCGCCGCCGTCGGGGCCGGGACGGCTCGCATCCTCACCCGGGAGCCCGACGATCGGACCGTCACACGCCGGGCCCCTCGCGGCGTGGCGATTCTCGCGGCATTGGGACTGATCGCGTTCGTCGTGGGCCTGGCCCGTCCGGCCTCCACCGACCCGATCGTCGACGCCGACGGCCGGCCGTTGGCCGACAGCGTTGCCGAGCTCACCACGGTCGAGGCCGGCGGCCACGATCTGGCCCTGCTGATCCGGGGCCACGACGTCGACAACCCGGTCCTGCTGTTCCTGGCCGGGGGACCGGGTGGCTCCGAGATGGGCGCCATGCGAAACCATCTTCCTGAACTCGAAGAGCGCTTCACGGTCGTCACCCTCGATCAACGCGGCACCGGGAAGTCCTACTCCCAACTCGATCCGGCCGACACCCTCACCCTCGACAACGCCATCGACGATGTCATCACCGTGACCGACCATCTGCGTGAGCGCTTCGGCCAGGAGCGGATCTACCTCGCCGGCCAGTCGTGGGGATCGACACTCGGGGTTCTCGCCGTGCAGGAGCAGCCCGACCGCTTCGTGGCGTTCATCGGTGTCGGTCAGATGGTGAGCCAACTGGCAACCGACCGGATCTTCTACGACGACACCCTCGTCTGGGCGAGGGCCAACGGCGACGGCGGGCTGGTCGATCGGTTGGAGGCGATCGGCCCACCCCCGTACGAGCGGATGCTCGACTACGAGACGGCGCTGTCCTACGAACACGAGATCTACCCCTACGACCATTCGGCCAACTCCGAGGGCGAGGGCGGGTTCTCCGAGAACTTCCTCGTCTCCGAGTATGCGCTGATCGACCAGGTCCACCTGCTCGGTGCGTTCGTCGACACCTTCAGTGTGATGTATCCCCAACTGCAGGCGATCGACTTCCGCCGGACCGCCACCGAGTTCGAGATCCCGATGTTCTTCGTGCAGGGCCTCAACGAGGCGCCGGGGAGGGCCGAGCCCTTCGCCGACTGGTACCCGATGGTCGATGCTCCGAACAAGGACGTGGTCGTCTTCGACACGTCCGGTCACCGGCCCCTGTGGGAGCAGCCGGACGAGTTCGTCGCCTACATGACCGACGTGGTGCTGACCCGGACCACTCCTGCCGGCTGACGATCGAGAGGAACCCGCCATGCGTACCGCCATCCGAGACACCGCCGCCGACGCCACCCTCCAGACCGCAGCGAACGACGATCGGGAATCGGAGTGGCTCGCTGCCGCCATCGCCCTCCGCCGCCATCGGCGCTGGGCGCGGACGGCCGCCTACGCGATCATCGGATGGTTCGCCCTCGTGCCGGCCGCCGTTGCTGCCATGGCCGTGGTCATGCAGCTCCGGGACGATCCGAACGCAACGACCGCTGCCACCATCCTGTTCGTGGTGGCCGCCACCGTGTTCACCTTCGGCGCAGACTGGCTCTACCGGCCGATGTTCACGTCGGCGAGCACCGAGCACCTGCGCCAGGCAAGGATCGACACATCCACCGACGTCCACCGTTCACCCACTCACCATCGTTCAGCCATTCAGTAAGGAGCCCCACGATGACCACCCCCATGAACACGAACACGACCGACCCCTCCGAGATCGCCATCTTCGACGACATCCGAGGGACACGCGCGACGCGCTCTCGGTTCGGCGAGTGTTCGGAGATCCGATCACCGCCGACGGGGTGACGATCATCCCTGTCGCCCGTGTGGCCGGTGGTGCCGGGGGCGGTGGTGGCGAGGGAACCGGCCCCGACGACGAGGGTGGTCGCGGCTTCGGAACCGGGTTCGGTCTCGGGGCCCGACCTGTCGGGGTCTACGAGATTCGCGACGGTGCCCTGAAATGGAAGCCGACCATCGACGTCGACCGCCTCGCCCATGGGGCCCAGGTCCTCGCCGGCATCATCTCGGTGTGCGTCAGCCTGGTGATCCTGCGCCGCCGGACCTAGGGCTTCCGGGTCGGGAGCCTGCATCCCGGGCGTGCCCGCGTCTCAGGGGTGAGGGCCGAGGACTTCGGCGGATCGACGACACGGGTGATCGTCGAACCGTGGTGGGCCAATCGCCGAATCGGCGGACGTGCCGAGATCAGGGGAAGATCAGCTCGAACGCCGCGGCCAGTGCCACACCCAGTCGCGGTCCGGTGGCTTCGGCCGACTCGCGGAGGAACGCGTCGGGGTCGGTTGGCTCGTCGAGGTGCTCGAGGTACAGCCGGTGACACGAGAGCGAGGCGACTCCGGCCTCGATGGTGTCGGTGATGTCGACACCGTGGGTGCTCTGCGGGGAACCGGCGAACGCGGCGAACCGCACACCCGGCCAGGCCCCACCGGCGTCGGGGAAGATCCACGGGTTGGCGGCATCTCGCACGGCGTCGAGCAGCGCCAGCCCCACGTTGCGATGGTCGACGTGGTTCCAGCTCGGTCCACCCCAACTGTCCCGGAAGTTGATCGACAGGACCACCTCCGGCCGGTGCCGGCGAATCACGGCGGCCAGGTCACGGCGAAGAGCCAGGTCGGCCATCACGAGGCCGTCGGGGTAGCCGAGGAACTCGGGTTGACCGACACCGACCACGGCGCAGCTCGCAACCTGTTCGGACCGGCGCAGCGGTGCCACCTCGGCCGGGGCCAGGTCGGAGATGCCCGCCTCGCCGGCGGTCACGAGCACGTAGTGGATGTCCTTGCCCTGCTGCGTCCAACGGGCGACGGCGCTGGCCGCTCCGTATTCCATGTCGTCGGGGTGGGCGACCACCGCCAGTCCTCGGTGCCAGTCCTCGGGAAGTGGCGTCAACTGATCCATGGCGACAGTATGAACCGCGCCGCCCGTCGCTGTCAGCCGGTCAGGGCCTCGACGATCGTCATTGCGAGCGACTCCGGAGGCTGGGTCGCATCGAGCCGAAGGTCGTGCCACTCGAGGTCGGCATCGGAGTCGCGCCAGGCGAGCCCGGTCACGGCGACGACGGCCTGTGCCGTGGTCGACTTCCCGACGCCCATCGAGCCGGTGATCACGACGTGGCGGTCCATCGATCTCTCAGGCCTCGTAGGCGTTGGACGTCGCCGCTCCACCCGATCCGGTCCAGTCGGTGTGGAAGAACTCGCCCCGGGGTCGGTCGACTCGCTCGTAGGTGTGAGCCCCGAAGTAGTCGCGTTGGGCTTGGATCAGGTTGGCCGGCAGCCGCTCGCTTCGGAACCCGTCGTAGAAGGCCAGGGCCGAGCCATAGGCCGGAACCGGGATCCCGGCGCCGACGGCCGCCGCAACGACCCGGCGCATGGCCGGATGTGCCCTCGCCATCGCGTCGCCGAAGAACGGCGCGAACAGCAGGTTCTCGAGACCGGGCGTGGCCGCATGGGCCCGGGTGATGTCGTCGAGGAAGCCGGCGCGGATGATGCAGCCGGCTCGCCAGATCGAGGCCACCGCACCGAGATCGAGATCCCAGCCGAACTCGGTGGAGGCATCGGACAGCAGCATGAAGCCTTGCGTGTACGAGATGATCTTCGATCCGTACGCCGCGAGCTCGATGTCGTCGATCGACAGGGCGTCGTCGAGTCCGACGTCGGGTCCCGACAGCACGGTGGAGGCCCGGGAACGTTGGTCGACAGCGGCCGACAACTGTCGGGCCATGACGGCTTCGCCGATCAAGGTCAGTGGTTGGCCCAGTTCGAGTGAGGTGACCACGGTCCACCGACCGGTGCCCTTCTGACCGGCGGCGTCGAGGATCTGATCGATCACGGCAGCACCGGTGGAGTCGGTGGTACCGAGGATCTCGGCCGTGATGTCGACCAGGTAGGACGACAACACACCCGAGCGCCATCGATCGAAGACCGACGCCATCTCGGCGTTGCTCAGACCCCTGGCCTTCAACAGCGAATACGCCTCGGCCAGGACCTGCATGTCGCCGTACTCGATGCCGTTGTGCACCATCTTCACGAAATGGCCGCTCCCGCCGGGCCCGAGCCACGTGGTGCAGGGCTGCCCGTCGTCGGCCCTCGCCGCAATCGCCTCGAAGACGGGCTGGATCAGGTCCCGGACCTCGGGAGACCCACCGGGCATGATCGACGGGCCGTGCCGGGCTCCCTCCTCCCCGCCGGAAACGCCCGCGCCGACGTAGTGGAGCCGTTGCCCCGACAGGGTCTCGGTGCGGCGTTCGGTGTCGGTGTAGAGAGAGTTCCCGCCATCGATGATCAGGTCGCCCGCATCGAGCAACGGCGCCAACTCGTCGATGACCGCGTCGACGACGGACCCGGCCTTGACCATCAACATGATCCGACGGGGCCGCGCCACCGCCGCGACCAGATCGGGAAGGCTGCCGGTCGCAACGATCCGCCCGGCGGCGGCGTGATCGGCCGCCGGACCCTCGACGAACTCTCGAGTGGTCTCGGCGGTGCGATTGTGCACGGCGACCGAGAAGCCATGGTCGGCCATGTTGAGCACGAGGTTCTGGCCCATCACGGCCAAACCGATGAGACCGAGATCAGCAGCCATGTCGAAACCGGGCGGTGGGTCGGGTGATGAAGCACATGCCCTGTTCCTACCCTGAATCGTGCGAGCCATGCCGATTCGTGCCGTCCCGGTTGTCCGCACTCGGCGGCGCGGGCACGCCCCGCCGACTCACCGGACTTGATCAGGGACCCCCCGAGCGCTTGTATCGGGGCCAGCGGTCGGTCGGCTTCCTCCCGACCTCCCACCCGAAGGGACCCCGATGCCTGACGACTCGATCGACCACGAACTTCGTGCTGCGGCCCGGGCGGCCCGCAGCCGGGCCTACGCCCCGTACACGAAATTCGATGCCGGGGCGGCGGTGCTCGCCACCGACGGCACCATCCACACCGGAGCCATCGTCGAGAACATCTCCCTGGGACTCGCCATGTGCGCCGAGCGGGTGGCGCTCTTCAACTGCGCAACCTCCGGAGCCCGACCGGCGCACGTCCTACTCGAGGCCCCGAGCACCGACAACGGCCTGACCTGGCCCTGTGGGGCGTGTCTCCAGGTTGCCCTGGAGCTCGGTGGCGACACGGTGAGGATCAGCACCGTCGGCGTCGACGACCACGTTCAGCACGCCGCCATCCTCGATCTGCTTCCCAACGGTCCGTACCGACGCAGGACCGGAATCTGACATGATGCCGGTGACGATCCCGGGCAGTGAGCACGAGCGTCGCCGCGTGCAAGGTGCACGGGAACGAAACAGCACCGCGACGAGGTGACATGACCGATTCCGCCAGACCCACCCAAGCCGACTCCGACCACCGGGGACCATTTCGGGTCGTCCTCACCGGCGGCCCCGGAGGGGGCAAGACCACCGCAGCCGATCTGTTCCGACGCGAGATCGGTGACCGCGTGACCGTGGTTCCCGAGGCAGCGACCCTGCTCTTCACCGGTGGGTTCCCCCGCCCTTCCGAAGCCGAAGCAACACGAAGCGTGCAAGCTGCGATCTACAGCGTCCAACGCAATCTCGAAGACGTCCAGGCCAAGCGGTTCCCCGACCGGATCCTCCTCTGCGACCGGGGAACGGTCGACGGGGGCGCCTACTGGCCCGACGGTGCCGACGGTTTCTTCGCCTCGGTCGGTTCGAGTCATCAGGCCGAACTCGACCGCTACGACGCCGTGATCTTCTTCGAGACCGCAGCACGGGGCGGTCACGGCTTCGAGAGCGAGAACCGCTACCGCACCGAGTCGCACGAGCAGGCCATCGCACTGGATCAACGACTGCGAGAACTGTGGATGCCCCACCCCCGGTTCACGCTGATCCCCCACACCACATCGTTCTTTCGCAAGATGACCATGGGCGTGGGGATTCTCGAGAGCATGGTGTCCCTGGTGGCCGACCTCGACCGGCCGAGCGGATCGCCATGGCCTCTCCGGTGACCTTCGCCCCTTGGCCGATCCGTTCGCTTCTCTCACCATGGAACCGTGTCCGACCAGGGGAACGATGGCTCTGCGGTCTCGGCTGGCTCTGCGGTCTCGGCCGACGTTGCGTCGTTCGTGGTCCGGCGTACCGCCTATGTCGACCCCGACGGTTCTGCTCGTGGCGAACTCCCCGGCTTCGCCCGAGACCCCGACACGCTGATCGAGCTGTACCGCGCCATGTGGCTCACCCGGACCTTCGACGCCAAGGCCGTGTCGCTCCAACGCACCGGACGGCTCGGAACGTTCGCGTCGTCACTCGGCCAGGAGGCGGTGGCGGTGGGGGTGGGCTCGGCCATGCGGATCGACGATGTCCTCGTCCCGTCGTTCCGCGAGCAGGGGGCGCAGTTGCTGCGGGGCGTGACTCCGGTCGAGCTCCTCCTCTACTGGGGAGGCGACGAGCGGGGCAGTGACTTCGCCGGCCCCCGCGAGGACTTCCCCATCTGTGTGCCGATCGGGACCCATGTACCCCACGCCGCCGGTGTTGCCCTCGCCTTCCAGCTGCGGGGTGAGGACCGGGTCGCCGTGTGCGTGATGGGCGACGGGGCGACGTCACGGGGCGACGTCTACGAGGCCATCAACTACGCCGGCGTACGACGGCTACCACTGGTGTTCGTGGTGAACGACAACCAGTGGGCGATCTCGGTGCCCCGGTCGAACCAGTCGGCGGCCGAGACCCTGGCCCAGAAAGGCATCGCCGCCGGGATCGCCGCCGAGCAGGTCGACGGCAACGACATCGTCGCTGTGCGGGCCGTCGTCGAGCGGGCGGTCGAGCGAGCACGCAACGGCGAAGGTCCGACCTTGATCGAAGCGCTCACCTACCGCCTCGCCGATCACACGACCGCCGACGACGCCAGCCGCTACCGCGACGATCGCGAGGTGAGTGCGCAGTGGGCGCTCGATCCGATCGCCCGGCTCCGCGCCCACCTCGTCGAAACCGGACACTGGGGACGCGACGACGAGGAACGGTTGCAGGCCGACTGTCACGCACGGATCGAGGAGGCAGCCGACGCCTACCTCGCCACCGAGCCGCGCGAGCCGGCGAGCATGTTCGATCATCTGTACGCAACGCTTCCGCGGGCCATGGCCGCCCAACGGGCCGCGGTCGTCGAGCGGGGGGCCCACGGACATGGCTGAGGTCAGCCTCGTCGAAGCCGTGCGCCTGGCCCTGGCCCGGGCCATGACCGACGACGACCGTGTGCTGATCCTGGGCGAGGACGTTGGCATCGACGGCGGGGTGTTCCGCGCCACCGACGGTCTGCTGGCGCGCTTCGGTCCCGACCGTGTCCTCGACCTGCCGATCTCGGAGTCGATGTTCACCGGGCTCGCCGTCGGGCTGTCGGCGCAGGGCATGCGCCCCGTCGTCGAGTACCAATTCATGGGCTTCCTGTATCCGGGCATCGATCAGCTGGCCAACCACGCAAGTCGGCTCCGCAACCGGACCCGGGGCCGGCTCAGCTGTCCGCTCGTCGTCCGCGCCCCCTATGGCGGCGGCGTGCACGCACCCGAACATCATTCCGAGAGCTTCGAGTCGATGCTGGCCCATGTCCCCGGTCTCCGGGTCGTGATCCCGTCCACGCCGGCCCGGGCCTACGGCCTGCTGCTGGCCGCCATCGCCGACCCCGACCCGGTGGTCTTCCTCGAGCCGAAACGGGCCTACCGGGCGCTGGTCGACGACGTCGACGACGACGGCGTCGCGCTCCCGCTCGACATCTGTGTGGTCGAGCGGTCGGGCCGGGACCTGACCATCGTGGGCTGGGGCGCATCGATGATGGAGATACGCGAGGCGGCCGACGTCCTGGCCACCGAAGGCATCGAGGCCGACGTCGTCGATGTGTCCACGGTGAAACCCCTCGACCTCGAAACCATCGCGGCGTCGGTCGAGCGGACCGGGCGCTGCGTGATCGTCCACGAGGCACCCAGAAGCGGCGGACTCGGCGCCGAGATCGCCGCCGGGCTCGCCGAGGTGGCGCTGGCCAGCCTCCTGGCCCCCGTCACCCGGGTCACCGGCCCCGACACCGTCATGCCGCTCTACCGGCTCGAACACGAGTACCTGCCGGGCGTTCCGCAGGTCCTCGACGCCGCCCACCACGTCATGTCCTTCCGATGACCGCCGTCCGATGACCGCCTTCCGTCTCCCCGATGTCGGCGAAGGCCTGCACGAGGCCGAGATCGTGGCGTGGCATGTCGGACCCGGCGATCACGTGGTCGCCGACCAACCCCTGGTGTCGGTCGAGACCGACAAGGCCGTGGTCGAGATCCCCTCCCCACAGTCGGGCCGGATCGAGCAACGGCACGGCGAGGCCGGCGACCTGATCCGGGTGGGCGACGTCCTGGTCGACTTCGCCGACGGTGACGCCATCGACGTCGGCGCGATCGTCGGCGACCTCGGACCCCCCGCGACGCCGGCGACGACGCCCCGTCCCGACTCCCTGCCGCCGGCAGCCGGCACGCCGGGGGTCCGGGCGATGCCGGCGGTGCGGGCCCGGGCCCGAGCACTCGGCGTCGACCTGTCGACCGTCACGGCCACCGGGACCGATGGGACGGTCACGATGGCCGATGTGGAGGCGGCGTCGACCCCCGGCCCGGCAGCTCGAATCGAACCACTGCGAGGGGTGCGAAGGGCGATGGCGGCCAACATGGCCCGGGCCCACGCCGAGGTGGTGCCCGCCACCGTGACCGACGATGCCGATGTCGGCGAATGGGCGGCCTCCGAGGACGCCACCCTCCGCCTGGTACGCGCCATCGGCGTGGCCTGCCGGGCCGAACCCGCCCTCAACATGTCGTTCCACGGACCGGATCGAGGGCGCAGCACGAACACCGCGGTCGATCTGGGCATGGCCGTCGACACCCCCGACGGGCTCTTCGTTCCCGTCCTCACCGACATCGTCGACCGCTCGGCCGCCGACCTCCGGTCGGCGATCGATGCGATGAAACGCGACGTCATCGCCCGATCCATTCCACCTGGAGACCTCCGGGGCCAGACCATCACCCTGTCGAACTTCGGGGTCTTCGGCGGACGGCATGCCGCGCTCGTCGTCGTTCCCCCTCAGGTGGCCATCGTCGGGGCCGGCCGGATCCGCCCGGCCGTCGTTGCCCGGGATGGGCAACCCGTCGTCCGGCCGATCCTGCCGATCTCGATCACCTTCGACCATCGGGTGGTGATGGGCAGCGAGGCTGCCCGATTCCTCACCAGCCTTCTCGACGACCTGGAGCAGCCGACATGACCGCGCACGATCCCTTCCTGTTCACCGACGATCTCGGCCCGGCCAAGGTGGTGGCGATCACCGAACGCCGAACCGGCCTGCGGGCGATGGTCGTGATCGACAACGTCGCGGCCGGTCCCGCGATCGGCGGGCTGCGCATGGCCCCCGACATGTCGATGGAGGTGTGCTTCCGCCTGGCTCGGGCCATGACCCTCAAGAACGCCATGGCCGGCCTGCGCCACGGGGGTGCCAAGTCCGGGATCGTGGCCGATCCTCGAATGCCCGTCGAGCGGAAGGAGGAGCTGATCCGAGCCTACGCAGATGGGATTCGAGATCTCGTCGAGTACATCCCGGGTCCCGACATGGGGACCGACGAGACCGCCATGAGTTGGGTGCTGGATCAGATCGGCCGCGCCGTCGGCCTGCCGGCCGAACTCGGCGGCCTGCCTCTCGATCAGCTGGGCGCCACCGGGTTCGGGGTGGCTTCCGCCGGTGATGTGGCCGCGGCTCGGATCGGCCTCGACCTCGACGGGGCCCGGGTGGTCATCCAGGGCTACGGCAATGTGGGTCGACCGGCCGCACGGTTCCTGACCGAGCGGGGCGCGGTCGTGGTCGCCGCCGTCGATTCCCGAGGTGGTGTGGCCGACGCCGGCGGACTCGACCTCGATCGACTCGACGAACTGAAGGCCGCCGGGCTCTCGGTCGCCGAGCACCCGGGCACGAAACTGACCGGAGACGACGTCATCGATGTCGAATGCGACATCTGGATCCCGGCCGCAGGGCCCGATGTGCTGCGCATCGACAACGTCGATCGTCTGCAGGCCAAGCTGGTCCTGCAGGGGGCCAACATCCCGGCCACACTCGAGGCCGAACAACGCCTCCACGAGCGAGGCATCATCTCGGTCCCCGACTTCATCGCGAACGCGGGCGGGGTGATCTGCGGGGCGGTCGAGTATGCGCACGGAACTCGTTCCCAGGCCTTCGAGACCATCGACGATCGGATCCGGGCGAACACCGCCGAAGTTCTCGAACGTAGCGCACACGACGGCGTGACCCCGAGAGCAGCTGCCATGGTCGTTGCCCGGAGTCGGGTCGAACGGGCGATGTCGATGCGCCGCCGGACCTGACCGCCGACAACGCCCGACGAGTGCTCGGTCAGTCGTTCGCTCCGCCCGCAGTGGCCCGGTCGGAGGCGAGGTGGCCCACTCGATGGCCACCCTTCCAGTCTTCTCGGGCCGGCGCCGATTCGGGTGAGGCACCGAGGATGGTGAGTTGCGGGACCTCGCGCAGGCTGCGTTTCATCTCGGCGAAACCGGGAAACGCCGCCAGCGTGGTGACGGCATTCCAGAGCGGAACGGCCTCGGCGTCGCTCGGCA
This sequence comes from uncultured Acidimicrobiales bacterium, assembly GCA_963700755.1. Lineage (GTDB taxonomy): Bacteria > Actinomycetota > Acidimicrobiia > Acidimicrobiales > SZUA-35 > JBBQUN01. Next base: position 204,463 of record CAVOYW010000005.1, on the reverse strand, counting down.
CCCGGGAGATGACGGGACCGAAGAACGACAAGCCGTCCGGTGGTCGGAACGTGATGATCGGCGTGCCGACATCGCGGCCGGTTCGCTCGAGCGCCAACTCGGTCTCGGCGTCGAGGAGCTCGTCCCACGACGTGTCGTCGAGTGCATCGGCGTATCCGGTGTCGATCCCGGCCGCAGCGAGGACCTCGACGACGTGTTCGGTCGAGCTCAGCCTGTCTCGCATGCCCGAACCCCGGGGCCGGTCCCAGTAGCTCTGGCCGTAGGCGGTGACGAGATCGCCCATCGGTGCTCGGCCGAGGTCGTTGCGGACGGCGGCGGCCACCCGGAGCATCCGCAGCCCGGCGGTGTGGCCGCGTTCGTATTCGGGCGGGAACTCGGTGGCGTAGTCCTTGTCCTTGTTCAGCAGCCGGAGCGAGATGAATCGCCAGTCGACGGCGTAGTCGGTCTGGGCCGCGACCTTCTCGACCCAGCGGGAGGTGATCCAGGCGAAGGGACAGACCGGATCCCAGAAGAACTCGATGTCGTAGGCTGGATCGGAGTCGGGTGGTGTCGTCGGGGTGGCCATACCGGGCTTTCTGAAGTCGGATCTCGTGCGGGAAACCGTGAGAACTCGGGCAAGATCGGTCTGATCATCCCTCGCCGATGAACGGGACGCACAATGACCGAAACGGCAATCGATACCCCGGTGCTCGAACGCTTGTCGATGCTCGATCGATTCCTGCCGGTCTGGATCATCGCCGCCATGGGTCTGGGAATCGGCTTGGGTCGCCTCATCCCGGATCTGAACGACTGGCTCGACAGCGTCAAGATCGGGACGGTGTCGCTGCCGATCGCCATCGGCCTTCTGGCCATGATGTATCCGGTGCTGGCCAAGGTTCGGTACTCCAAGATCGACGAGGTCGCCGCCGACCGAGGCCTGATGATCGGTTCGCTGGTGATGAACTGGCTGGTCGGCCCGGCGCTGATGTTCACGCTGGCGTGGATCCTGCTCCCGGACCTCCCCGAGTACCGCACCGGTCTCATCATCGTGGGCCTGGCCCGCTGCATCGCCATGGTGTTGATCTGGAACGACCTGGCCTGCGGGGATCGTGAGGCGGCTGCGGTGCTGGTGGCACTCAACTCGGTGTTCCAGATCCTGGCCTACGCCGTGCTCGGCTGGTTCTATCTCGAGCTCCTGCCCGGCTGGCTCGGTCTCGACACCGCAGAGCTGGACGTCTCGATGTGGGAGATCGCCAAGATCGTGCTCGTCTTCCTGGGCATCCCGCTCGCTGCCGGTTACCTCACGCGGCGCTGGGGCGAAGCCAGCCGAGGGGTCGACTGGTACGAGAACACGTTCCTGCCCCGAATCGGTCCGGTGGCCCTGTACGGACTGCTGTTCACGATCGTGATCCTGTTCGCGCTGCAGGGCGAGACCATCACCGACAAACCGGCCGACGTGGCGCGGATCGCCCTGCCACTCCTCGCCTACTTCGGGATCATGTGGGCCTCGTCGTTCGCGCTCGGGCTTCGTCTGGGACTGGGCTACGAGAAGAACGCCACGCTCGCGTTCACCGCTGCCGGCAACAACTTCGAGCTGGCGATCGCCGTCGCCATCGGGGTCTTCGGCGTCACCTCGGGTCAGGCGCTGGCCGGCGTCGTCGGACCGCTCATCGAGGTCCCGGTGCTGGTCGGCCTGGTGTACGTGGCCCTGTGGGCCCGAGGGCGCTACTACCCGCAGAGCCCGCCGCCGGCATGACCCCGCGACCGCTCTTCGGTGCAGGCACGAGCGGCGGCAGGCGAAGGGTGAGGACCCAGGTGATGGCAACGAAGGCAGTCGATCCCCAGAGCGCGGCCTCGAGCCCACCCCACAGATAGAGCGTACCCGACAACAGGGTGCCGACGAGCCGTCCCATGGCGTTGGCCGAGTAGTAGAAGCCCACGTCGAGAGAGACGTCGTCGCCCTCGGCGTACGCGAGGATCAGATACGAGTGGAGCGACGAGTTGAGGGCGAACACCACCCCGAACACGATCAGCCCGCCAACGATGGCGGTGGTGGTCTCGAAGTCGAACGCGACGGCAACCGCGATCGTGCCGGAGACTCCGGCGAGCACGAGCGCCCAGACCCGGGCGGCCCCGATCTCGGCCGAGATCCCTCCGGTGGATCGACGCAGCAGCCGTGGCGCGGCCGATTGCACGATGCCGTAGCCGATGACCCAGGCGGCGAGAAAGGCGCCGATGCCCTCGTAGGACCAGCCGAGGACGTCGTCGAGGAAGACCGGGAGTGCGACGACGAACCAGATGTCGCGCGACCCGAACAGGAAGAACCGGGCCGCCGAGAGGCGGTTGATGGCGGTCGACTTCGAGAGGATCGAACGAAGCGGTGGCTTCTTCTTGGCCTTGCCGATGTCCTCGTCGAGTAGCACCGCCACCGCGATCAGGGCTGCGGTGATGAGAGCGGCCATGGTCCACAACGCCGCGTCGTAGCCGACCCACGAGAGCAGGGCGGCGCCGATGAAGAACCCGACGCCCTTCAACGCGTTCTTCGATCCGGTCAGCAGGGCGACCATCCGGAACAGGGCGCCGTCGCCGTCACCGACGACGAACTTGACGGCGCTCTTCGAACTCATCTTGGTGAGGTCCTTGGCCACCCCCGACAGCGCCTGGGCTCCCATCACGAAGCCGACCGACACCCACTCCCGCCAGCTGGGTTCGTGGAACGTCAGGGCGACCAATGCAACGATCTGGAGGGACAGTCCGGCGAGCAACGTTCGATTCAGCCCCGACCGGGCGCCGACCCAACCGCCGATCAGGTTGGTGACGATCCCCATGAACTCGTAGAGCAGGAAGAGGAAGGCGATCGCCACCGGCGAGTAGCCGAGCTCGTGGAAGTAGAGCAGCACCAGCATTCGGAGCGCACCGTCGGTGAGCGTGAAGGCCCAGTATCCGGCGGTGACCAACACATAGTTCCGGACCTTCATCGTGGCGAGAGGCCGGCCGCGACCTTGGCTGCGAGGTCGGCCATGCGGAAGGCGTAGCCGTACTCGTTGTCGTACCAGATGAGAACCTTGACCATTCGGTCGTCGATCACCATCGTCGAGGGTCCGTCGACGATGCCGGACCGGGTGTCGTTGGTGTAGTCGGCCGACACGAGCGGTCGATCCTCGAAACCGAGGATGCCGGCGAGGTCGCCCTCGGCCGCGGCCCGCAGGTGAGCGTTGACCTCGTCGACGGTCACGTCGCGCGACATGGTGAACACCGCGTCGGTCAGGGATGCATTGAGGAGGGGAACCCGAACGGCGAGTCCGTTGAGCTTCCCCTCCAGTTCCGGATAGATCAGGGTGATCGCCGTTGCCGAACCCGTGCTGGTGGGGATCAATGAGTTCAGAGCCGACCGGGCCCGCCGGAGATCTCGGTGGGGCGCATCCACGATGACCTGGGTGTTGGTCACGTCGTGGATCGTCGTGATGACACCCCGCTCGATCCCGATCCGTTCGTGGAGGACCTTGACGACCGGCGCCAGGCAGTTCGTGGTGCACGACGCGGCGGTCACCACGTGGTCGGTGGCGGGGTCGTAGAGATCGTCGTTGCAGCCCATGACGATGTTGAGGACACCCTCGCTCTTCACCGGCGCGGCGACGATCACCTTGCGAACACCCCGGTCGAAATAGGGCGCCAGGGTCTCGGTCGTCTTGAAGGCTCCGCTGCACTCGAGCACGAGGTCGACCCCGTGGTCGTTCCACGGCACCTCGGCCGGGGAGCTCTTCGAGGAGTAGGTGACGGTTTCGCCGTCGACGACGAGCGACACACCGTCGGTCCCCACCGTGCCGGCAAAGCGACCATGCACCGTGTCGAACTCGAGCAGATGCGCTGCGGTCGCCACATCGCCCGAGAGCTCGTTCACGTGGACGAGCTGCAGATCGCGCCGATCGCGCAGGGACCGCACGACCAGGCGGCCGATCCGGCCGAATCCGTTGATCCCGATTCGGATGGTCATCGGCCCACGCCCCGATCGCGACCGGAGGGTGTCGTCATGTCTTCGTTCTCCATCGTTGCCGTTGCTCCTTCTGGGTCGGTGACTGCGGTGATGCGAGCGTCGAGATCGGCGAGTGCTTCGTCGAACGCCGGCGGGGTGCCGATGGCGACGGGATCGGGAATCGACCAGTGCCACCACGAGTCGTCGGGGTCGAGCTCCTCGTGGGCTCGGTCGCAGACCGTGACGACCAGCTCGGCGGTCTCGTCGGGCCGAAGCACTCGGGGCACCTGAGCACGCAGATCGAGGCCGGCCCGACGTCCGGCTGCGATCGCGCCGGGATGGACCCGGGGGGCCGGGTGGGTCCCGGCCGACGAGGCCTCCGCACCGGTGCGCCGTTTCCACAGAGCTGCTGCCAACTGGGACCGTGCCGAGTTGTGCGAACAGACGAAGAGGACACGACCCGGGGGTCGGGCCGTGCGGATACCGAGGTCGGCGAGGGGTGAACGAACGAGGCGGACGTAGCGACGACGACGGTCGCCTTCGGAAACGAACCGCTCGATCAGCCCGGCCGACTCGAGAACGTCGAGGTGGTGGGCGAGGAGGTTCGACGCCAAGCCGTACCGGTGGATCAGTTCGATCGGGGAACGGTCGCTGTGGGCGAGGTCCTCGACGATGGCCAGGCGAATCGGCTCGCCCAGTGCCGCATGCAGGGCAGCCCGCTGCTCGAGGATCTCGTTCATTCCGACGATCCTATTCACTCAGATCCAATTGACTCAGTGAACAGTGAGTGAATATCCGGATCCGAACCGTTGTATCAGTTGACTGTGACAAGAGTTTGTCTCATAGTCATGAGACAAGCCTCGAACGGCGAGGCGCACCAGGAGCACCATCGACGATGTCCGTCATCCTCACCGAATCTCCCGACGAACTCGGCGACCGCCTCGATCAGCTGATTCCGCCCCCGATGTCCGAAGGACGCAAGCTGCTGGCCGGCACGAGCCTCGTCGTGCTCGCTGCCGGATTCACCTTCCTCAACTTCGGCGGCTACCTGTGGCCCAGACCGACCGCCGGAACCAGCTACAGCTCCGGACGCCTTCTCGAAGCCGATGGGGAACGAGGCGTCACCGTGGCTCGCGTCATGTTGCCGAACAACAGCGGGCGAGCGATCCGGATCACCGACGTCGCACTCGATGCTCCCGGCGCCGAACTCGTCGAGGTTCGGGTGCTGATCGAGCCACCCCTCGACCGTCGTGGTGGGACGCCGGCGCGTGAGGACCGAGGGTATTCGGCAGGGGAGGCCGGCGGCGTCGACACATCGGCCGCCACGCCGGTCGACGAATCGGAGCTCGACACGGCGGCTGCCCTCCCCGTGACGGTCCAACCCGGAGAAACGGCCTTCCTGGCCCTCTGGTTCGATCCGCTCGACTGTTCGAACGCACCCGAGGCCGATCGGTGGGAGGGCGAAGGAAGGACGTGGGGCGTGGCCGACGTGCGGCTCGACTTCGGCGATGGCGCCTTCCCGCCCCTGTCTCGCTGGCTCCGCCTCGATCAGGACCCGATCGGGGAGAACGGCGTGGAGAGTTCGATTCTGATCGGTGACGAGCTCGTCACCGGAGCGCACCCCCTCGACGTTGCCTGCGAGGTCGCACGATGAGGCGCCTGCTCGACATGCTCGGTCGTCGTCGTTGGCCGCTCTTCCTCCTCGGGTCGGTGGCGACCATGATCCCCCTCGTCGCCGTCTCGAGCGACGGAGGGGGCGGGCCGCTGTGGCTCATCATGGCCGTCGCGCTCACCCTGACCGCGTTCGTGCTGACTCTCGGATTGAACCTCGCCGGCCACGATCCCGATGCCGAGGAACGTGCTGCGGTGCTGGTGTCCGATGGGGCGTCACAGGAACTCCTGGCCCGATGGTTGCGGCGATCCAAGTACTTCCGCTTCGTCGGCGGCACCGTGGGCTGCGTCCTGGGAATCGGTTTCCTGGATGGAAGCCTGCTCACCCTGCTCTGTTGGATACTGGCCGGAGTTGCCGTGGGCGGAGGACTGGCCGAGATCCACGTTGTCCGACGCCGCTCCGGTGCGCGCCGGAGTGCGGAGCTCCTGGTGAGACGAACGGCTGACTATGTGTCGCACACCGACCTGCTGGCGCTGATCGTGGTGGGAGGCCTCGCCATCATCTTCACCGTTGCCTCCGTCCGCTCCTCGGCCGACGGCCGAACCGTCGCCATGGTGAGCAGCATCGGTGCAACGGTCGCCGTGTCGGCGGCCGCCGGGCTCCAGCGATCGGTGGTGTTGCGTCACCGCCCCGCCCTTCCCCCGGATCTTCGATCGGCCGATGACCTCCTGCGCCGACTGGCCGCCACGCAGGGCTTCACCAGGCCGTCGATCGCGCTCGGCGTTGCACTCCTGGCCCGGGCGTTGAGCGAGCTCGGCACGGGTACCGGCTACGGCGCAGGCGCTGCCGTCCTGTGGGTCGCAGCGTTGGCGTGGTACGTATCGAGCCGCCAGAGTCGCTCCAACCTGCTGTCGGCTGTTCGCCCATGATGTTGCGAGTCGACGCCAATCTGGCGCTCCCGGTGTACGAGCAGATTCGGGAGCAGGTGGTTCGCATGGTCGTGTCCGGGACACTCGAGCCCGGGACGCGGATGCCCACGATTCGCCAGCTCGCCAACGACCTGCAGCTGGCCAAGGGCACGGTGGCAAAGGCCTACTCGCTCCTCGAGGAACACCGAGTGCTCGAGACTCGCGGCCACAAGGGAAGCTTCGTCCTCGACCCCGCCGGAATCACGCTCGACACCGACTCGCCCGCCACTGCTCTGGCCGAGGCGGCCGATGCCTACGTCATCGCCGCGCGCCAGCTCGGAGTCGATGTCGAGGTCGCCACCGACGTGGTGCGCCGCCGGTGGTCACGCCTCTGACTCCGCCACTCACCCAGCGGGGTCGTCCCCGTCGTCGTCGCTCCCGAGCCCCGATTCGTCGGCCTCCTCGGCCAGATGACGTTCCTCGGGCTCGGGGAAGTACCGGGCGGCGCTCTGTTCTTGCAGCCGAAGCTGACGCAGCAGGGGTTCACGTCGTTCGGGAGGTGCGACCTCGAGCAGCTCCTCGAGTGAGGCTCGCAATCGACGGTGGACCTGGATCGACGAGCCGCCGTACTCACGAACCTCCTCGAAGGCCAGGACGACCAGGCCGGCCCAGGACGTCACCTTGCGAACGAATCGAACCTCGCCGTCGCCGTCGTGGTACACCCCGACGGGCTGGGGTCGCGACATCACCCTCCGCAGCAGGTCGTGGATCCGATCCAGCGCCTGGACGGCGGTGGTCGGGTCGTTCAGCGACGGGGACAACGCCTTCTCGGCGATGTCGACCAGCTGACGAAAGCCGTACGCCGGATCCTGGCGCATACTTCGTTCGCGCCCGAGCTCGAGCTGCCGACGGACGAGCCCGGCGGGCACGGTCCGATCACCGCCATGAACCTCGACCAGCAGCGCCCCCTCGGCAACGAAATCGCCGAGGTCGGGCACGAGGCGCAGGACGCAACCGTAGTGACGACCGATCTCGACCAGCCCGGCGACATCGAGCCCCGCGACGACGGCGCCGCCACGGCCGGAAAGCTCGATTCGCTGCCGAGGCTCGGTGAAGACCGGAGCGACGACCGGCGGGCCACCCTCACCACCAGCGGCGGGATACACCTCGTCGATCGCCAACCGGGTCTCGGCCGCGACGGCCTCGATGATGTTGACCACCCGAATCGACTGTGCGACGTGGTTCACGTAGTACACGAAGGTGAGCAGGCTCACCACCATGAAGGCGATGGCCAGGCTGACCGACAACCCGGGGACGAACACGGTCCCGACGGTCCCGGTGCGCACCTGGACGAGCGTGGACAAGGCGAAGGCGAACGTGGCAGTGAACACCCCGAGCGCACCCTGACTGCCACGGTCTCGGAGAAAGGCACGCAACACCCGGGGCGAGAACTGACTGCTGGCCAGCTGCAGCGCGACGATCGTGATCGAGAACACGAGCCCGGTGAACGTCATCATCGAGGTCGCGATCGTGGTGAGGATCTGTTGGGCACTCGTCGGCCCGCCGCTGAACGAGAGCCAGCTGGGTTCACCGCCGAGCCGCCGATCCAGCGCGATCGTCGCCACCGAGAGAACGAACGCGCCCACGACGAACAGGCTCGGCACGAACCACAAGCCGGTGCGCAGCGAGTCGCGCAGGTGCGCCAACCGGGCGTCCTCGCTCTCGCTTCGCGAAGCGAGACGTCTCGGCAGCCGCGGGGTCGGTGCCCTCATCGACTCATCACCGGTATCTCATGGATTGCCTTCGACGTGTCGGGGACGTCGTGGCGACCGACGGGGCTCCTGACCATGTGCACATCGACGTTCCTCGGCGAGGGTGTTCCTCTCCTGCAGTGTTCCGCTGCTGGTGCTCCTCGGCTGCAGCGTCGCGCCGACCCCGGCTTCGTCGTGAGAGCCCAAGGTCACTTGTCCTGCCGTCGGCCCGACCGCCGGGGAGTCGGTCTCGGGGCTCCGGCCCACCGACGCTCGACCTGGGGTCCCGACTATGGGGTCCCGACAGTGGGATCCCGACAGTGGGATCTCGACACCGCGTGGACGAGTGGGCCGCAGCAGGTTCGGCTCTCCGGACTTTGCGATCCGTTGCGGACTCCGCGAGGATGATCGAAATCTGAATTACTTCACCACCTTCTCCTCGACCCGAGAAAGCAACCATCGCTCATGAAGATCCTCGCCTTCGCTGCCACCAGCAGCCGCAATTCCATCAACAAGCAACTCATTCGCTTCGCCGCGACGATCCTCGAAGCCCGATCGGTCGACGACGTCGAGATCGAGACCATCGACCTGAACGACTACGAGATGCCGATCTACAGCATCGATCGCCAGAACGAGGGTGGCATCCCTCAAGCCGCCCACGACTTCTACGCCAAGATCGGCTCCGCCGACGCCCTGCTGATCTCGTTCGCCGAGCACAACGGGCTCTACACCGCCGCCTACAAGAACCTCTTCGACTGGACGTCTCGCATCGACATGCGCGTCTACCAGGACAAGCCGACGGTGATGCTGTCGACCTCGATGGGGCCTCGCGGCGGCGGCAACGTGTTGCAGACCGCCGTGGCGTCGGCCCCGTTCTTCGGCAACGAGGTCCTCGCCAGCCTGTCGATTCCGAGCTTCGGCCAGAACTTCGACCCGGAGACGGCCACGCTGACCGATCCGGAACTCGTCGCACGGCTCGAGGCTGCGCTCGCGACGTTCGAGGATCAGGAGGAAGCCGCCGCCTGACGATTCGAGGCGGCAAGGCGAGCGACGAACACATCGCGTCGCCTCCAGCCCCTCGTTCATCGCCCGATCGAGGCCATCACCTCGACCGGATCGGCATCGGACGGGGCAAGGCGTTGCAGACGAGCGATGAATCCCACGTACTGCCACATGAGGTGTTCGCCATCGCGCCACCGGCGGACCTCGATGGGCAGCCCCCGAGGGCGGAGCACGTGAACACCGTCCTCGTAGCTCGCAGCCACCGTGATCTCGGTGGTCTTGTCGAACTCGGCCACGTCGTGGACCCCGTTGTCGAGCGTGCCGTCGCAGCGCATGTCGTGGATGACGCCGCTTGCGGCAACGATCACTCGGTTACCGGCCTGCTCGATGCGCGAGACGTGCCCCATCATCGGGTGCTCGGGGGCGACGTCGTCGTCGACGGTCACCTCGATGATCTGCCACCAACCATCCAGGTCCGGTGCCCCCTCCGGAAGGGGATCGCCACAGCCGACCAGGATCGGCGGCCGGCCAGTCTTTCCAGCCTCCGGTCGGCGTGTACGCCACCGGGATCTGGTCGACGCTCGGCGTGTTCATGGGAATCCTTTCGTCATGATCTGTCTTCGGCGAGACCGCGTCCGGAGTCGATCTCGTCATGAGGTCATCCCGCCGAGCCCCACGAGTCCGCGGGCCATCTCGATCTCACCCATGTGGCGCAGACCGTGTTGGTAGTGCCAGCACTCGAACGCATCGAGCACCGTGATCCCCTGCGGTCCGGCGCACATCGCGCTGTAGGTGCTGGCCACCTGGGGCGGGTAGGGCGGAGCGATGATCACCCGACCGAAGTCGGCCGCATCCATCGTGGCGAGGTGCTCCTCGGTACGAGAGAACACCGAGCGTTGGTAGTCCTTGAAGGCCTCGTAGTCGCCGATGCGTTGGTGCACCATCTCGTCGACGGTCCGCTCCTTTCCGTGGTCGTCGACCGCCATCTGGACCCGATCCTGCCACTCGGCGTTCCAGATCGGAAGCTCGCCCGTGATCACCATGAAGGTCGCATCCTGCATGTTGGTGTAGTGGAAGAGCGAGAAGGCGATCGGGACCACGCCTTCGCGTTCGAAGTGGTTCACGTGGTCGAGGTCCATCGTGTCGACGGCCTGGTAGTAGAGCGAGTGCATCGTGCGCATCCGCCGATAGAGCGAATCCTGCAACAGGTTCGGGATCGGTTCGTCGTTCATGCCTGGGTCCCCATCTCGGTCGGAATCTTGTGCCAGCTCCACTCGCACAACATAGGGGTTCGACCACCGGCCGGCAAGGGCCCGGCCGGTCAGGTCGGCCGTGCCGCTCGTCGGAGACTTCGGGACGAGTCGAGGACGGCGCAGGGACCTAGGACTCTCGCTGGGAACTCCGGGTCGATGCGATGCTGACAGCGGAACGGACCAGCCCATTCGAAGCGAAGGGAGCATCCATGAGGCGAATCTTGGCGGCCGTGATGCAAACCGTGGTTTCGGCCGACCCGACCGACCATCATCCCAACCGCAGCTGAGGCGGTCCCGTGCCCCCTCGCCTCAGCGAACTCCTCGAACGAATCCGGCCGGCGGGAACACCTGGCGCGCCGACCGAGGGCGAACAGCCGCACCAGGAAGCGATCTACGCACGAGAATTGGCCGACGTCGCTCGGATCCTGCAGGCCTTCGAGGATGAAGCAGACGGCGTCGTGGCTGCGGCACGGGCCGACGCCGAACGGGTCCGAACCGAGGCCGAACGGCGGGAGAGTCGGATCCGAGCCGAGCTGCCCGACCGTCTGGCCAAGGCCGGGGCGGAAACGACCGGGAACCGCAACGAACTCGGTGATGACGAACGATCTCGACTGGAAGCCGACACCGCCCAGACCGTCGAGCGGCTGCGGCAAACGGCCCGGGACATGACGCCGGCCACGGTCGATGCGGTGATCGACGTGATCTGGGCCCAACTCGGCCAGTCCGGCGCCGTCGACCGTGAGGATCCATCGTGACCGCAGGTTGGGTCGCTGCCGCCACTCGTGGACGGGCGCTCCTCGGACGACTGGTCGGGACCAGCGGCGCCCGAGCGCTCGCCGAGAGCGAATCGTGGGCTGACACCACGACGCAACTCCGGACGACCGTCTACGGCACCGACCTTCCGACCGACGCCGATCGCGCCACGGCCCGTCGCAACGCCGCCACCGCCACGGCCTGGCAGCTGCGGGTCCTGGCCGGCTGGCTCCCACCGGCGGCCAGTGGACTGGCCCGACTCTTCGCCGGTCCGTTGGAGATCGCGAACATCGAGCAACGACTCGGGCAGCTGGCGGGCGACGATCCCGTTGCGTCCATTCCGCTCGGTTCGCTGGCGGTGGCCGGTGCCCGAATCGGCGGGGCCAACTCGGCGGAACAGATTCGGGACATGCTCGCCCGTTCGGCGTGGGGAGACCCAGGCGGAAGCGATCCCCTGGCCATCGGACTGGGTCTTCGTGTGGCCTGGGCTCGCCGCATCGTTCGACAAGTTCCCGATGCCGGCGACTGGGCTCGGGGGGCGACGGCCGTGCTCATCGCCCGCGAGCGGTTCGCGTTCGACCGCACGATCGGCGATCGAACCAGCCACGAGGTCGACGCACTGCTGGGCACCCGCTGGGAACGGGCGACGACCCTTTCCGATCTGGTCGATCAGCTGCCGAAATCGGCTGCCTGGCCGCTCGGACCGAGCCCGTCCCCCGAGAATCTCTGGGAAGCCGAACTCGCCGTCGTTCGGCGGGTCGGCACCGACGCCATGAAGATGGCAACGACCGGGCGCTACACCCGGAACACCGTGATGGCGATCATGGCCCTGCTCCTGGTCGATCTCTGGCTGGTCACCGCGGCGATCGAGGTCGCCGGTCGCTCACCGCAGGGGGTCTTCGATGTCGTGGCGTGAACAACTCGCTCCGGCGCCGATGCGACGGATGGCGATCGTCTCGCCGCCGCAACCGGCTCCGCCGCGTGCTCGTCGAGGTCGCCGACACCGGGGTCTTCGAGCCCGATGCACCCGTGGCGATCGTGGATGGTCCGGCGGCGGTTGCGTGGCAGCGTGCCGGCGGAGGCGCGCTCGAGGTCGAGACCCGGCTGGCTCCCGATCCGGTCGACCCCGAGGCATTGGCCGATGCCGGCGACCTGGGCCTGCTTGCGGGCGAGGCGGAGCTCGAACGGCGAATGGCTGACGACCACCACACTGGGGCGGTTCGCCGCACTGCCCGGTTGGATCCCGACCCGCGACGTCGAACCGTTGCGATCCCGTATCGCTCCGCTGGGTGGTGCACTCAGCGATCTGACGCCCCGTCGCGGCGTGATGCCACCAACGGCCCATGACGATTCCGCGGTCGGCGGATCACTCCGACCGCTCGTCAACACCTATGCCACGGTCCCCTACCGAGACCTCGATCCCACCCTGTTCGCCGCCGTTGCCTACATGGTCATGTTCGGGATGATGTTCGGTGACGTCGCCCACGGCCTCGCCTTGGTCGGGTTCGGGCTCCTGGTCCGCCGGGCCCGCACCGGACGGCTCCACGCCGTCCGAGCCGCCGCGCCCTTCCTGATCGGCGCCGGAGCCGCCGCCACGGGGTTCGGCCTGCTCTACGGCGAGGCCTTCGGCCCGACGGGCCTGGTGCCGACGCTGTGGTTGCGTCCACTCGATGATCCGCAGACCCTGCTCGTCGCCGGACTCGTGATCGGCTCCTGTCTCCTGGCAACGACCTTCGTGTTGGGGACGGTGAACCGATGGCGGGAGTCGGGCCCGGCGGTTGCGCTGTACGACGCGTCGGGTATCGGCGGGGCGCTCCTCTTCAGTGGTGCGGTGCTGTTCGTCGGAGGTCGGCTCATCACCACCGGTTGGTTGACCACTGCCGGCATCGTCGTTGCATCCTTGGGCGGTGCCCTGACCTTCATCGGACTGTTCGTCCAGGCCGGGCCGGGTGCAGCGGGAGCCGCCCAGGCCGTGGTCGAGATGTTCGACACCGTGCTGCGCCTGGGATCGAACGTGGTGTCATTCACCCGTCTGGCCGCCTTCGGGTTGACCCACGCCGTGATCTCCGAGGTGGTGTGGAACGGCACGGTGAGCCTCTGGGACCGTTCGACGATCCTCACCGGACTCGCCGCCGTGATCCTGTTCGCTGCCGGCAACGTCGCCGGCTTCGCCCTCGGAGCGCTCGTCGGAGCGATCCAGGCGCTGCGACTCGAGTACTACGAACTCTTCTCGCGGCTGTTCACGACCCCCGGCCGGCCCTTCGAACCCTGGCACATCCCCCTGAAACGATCGGACCTCCCATGAATCCCTGGTTGCTCGCCCTGTTCCTGCTCGCACCATTCGGCCTCGCCTTCTCGTTCGCCCGGCGGCCGGGTCCCGAGACCCTGCGCCGCTTCCTCGCCGGGTCCCTCATGCTGACGCTCGTTCTGGCCGGGGCGGTCCTTCTGCTCGCCTTCACCGCCACCGACAGCAGCGCCACCGACGCCGGACTTCCGGCCGCCGTGACCCAGACCCAGACCCCGTCCACCGGCACGCAGACGACCACCACCATCGACACCGGCTCGGCGTTCCTCGGTGCCGGCATCGCCGTCGCCGCATCGGCCATCGGGGCCGGCATCGCCGTCGCCTACACCGGATCGGCCGCATTGGCGACCGTGAGCGAGCAACCCGACCTGTTCGGCCGGGCCATGGTCGTCGTCGGTCTTGCCGAAGGCATCGCCATCTACGGGCTGATCGTGGCGGTCCTCATCCTGGGCAAGGTGCCGTGAGCACCGTCGTCGCACTCGGCGAGCGCCACGAGCTCGAGGGATTCGCCCTCGTCGGCGCGTCCGTCATCATGACGACCACCGACGACGACGTCCGCGCCGCCTGGCGAGACCTGGATACCGACGTGGGCCTGGTGATCCTGTCGGCCGGCGCGGCCCGGATCCTGCGGGCCGACCTGGGTGATCGGCCCGACGTCCTCACGGTCGTGATGCCATGACCACCGGGATCGCATCGGGCACCCGGTCGGGCGTCCTCCTGGACTCCCTGCTGCCGGCGGGCGCCGCCCTCCTCGACGACGCCAGGTCCGAGGCCCGACGAATCCTGGCCGAAGCGAACCACGCCGCCGAGGAACGCATTGCCCAGGCCGAGCGGGAAGCCGAAGTCGAACTCGACCGGGCCCGTCGGCGCCAGGAGCAGGCGGCGCAGGCCCGAGTCGACCAGGAACTCGCCCGGGCCAGGACCGAGGCCCACGATCGTGTGCTGTCGACACGGTCCGAACTGCGGGACCGCCTGGTCGACGACGTCCACGCCGCCGCCCTGGCCATGCGACACGATACCCGGTATCCCGACCTGCTCGATCGCCTCGAGGCCATCGTCCGAGCCCAGCTCGGCACCGGCGCCGTGATCGAACGCGATCCCGACCCCGCCGGTGGGGTGAGGGCGACATCGGGCCGCCGCCAGGTCGACTACACGCTCCCGGCGCTGGCCGACCGAGCCCTGGATGTCCTGGCCGACCAGGTGGCGACGCTGTGGACCTGAGCACCGGCACCGGACGAGTGGAACGGGTCAACGGCCCCGTCGTGCACCTCGGCGGCCTCGGCGACGTGACCCGGTTCGAGTACGTCGAGGTCGGACACGACCGCCTGCCCGGGGAGATCATCGCGCTCGACCTCGACCGCGTCGTCGCCCAGCTCTACGAGTACACGGGGGGGCTGGAAGTCGGTGAACCGGCCTGGACATCCGGGCACCCGCTGACCGTCGAATTGGGTCCCGGTCTCCTCGGCGGGATCTATGACGGCCTCCTTCGCCCACTCGACGAGGCGCCCGATTTCCTCCCTCCCCGCGGTCTCACCCGAGCCGCAGCCTCCACCCACGAGTTCGTGCCATCGGCCGTCGCCGGCACCGAGGTCCGATCGGGCGACGTGCTCGGTTCGGTCACGTCGACGACCGCGTTCGACCACCTCGTGGTCGTGCCGCCGGGCGTCGGCGGGTCCCTCGACCACCTGGTCACCGCCGGGCGCTACGACACCACCGCCACCATCGCCATCGTCGGCGGCACACCGATCGCCCTCACCGGCCAGTGGCCGTCCGCAAACCTCGTCCCTACCTCCGTCGTCTGACCGAACGGAAGCCCTTCCTCACCGGGCAACGGGTGCTCGACACCCTCGAACCCATCGCCAAGGGCAGCAGCGCCACCGTGATCGGCGGTTTCGGTGAGGGAAAGACCATGCTGCTCGAACAGCTGGCCAAATGGGGTGATGCCGACATCATCATCTACGTGGGGTGCGGCGAACGAGGCAACGAACTGGCCGACCTCATCGAGGAGCTGTCCCAGCTGGTCGATCCCCGGAACGGGCGGCGGCTCCTGGAACGCACGATCATCCTGGCCAACACCTCCAACATGCCCGTGATGGCACGCGAGGCCAGCATCTACACCGCCGTGACCCTGGCCGAGTACTACCGGGACATGGGCCTTCACGCCGTGATCATCGCCGACTCGACATCACGCTGGGCCGAGGCGAGGCGCGAACTCGCCGGCCGTACCGGGGCCATCCCGGCCGAACAGGGCTATCCGGCCGATCTGCCGTCCTCACTGGCGGCGTTCTACCAACGGGCCGGTCACGTCACCACGACCGGGGGGCTCGATGGGACCGTCACCATCGTCACCTCGGTCTCACCACCGGGCGGCGATCCGACCGAGCCGGTCGCGGCGCATACCCAACGCTTCGTCCAGGCCATGTGGGCCCTCGATCGCGAACTCGCCTACGCCCGCCACTACCCCGCCGTGAGCTGGACCCGTTCGTTCTCCCGCGACAGCGTCGCCGTTGCCCGTTGGCATGCCGCCAACGGCGATCCGGACTGGGCGGTCCGCCGTTCGCGTCTGCAATCGTTGCTCAACGAAGCGGCACGGCTGCAAGGCATCGCCGACCTGGTCGGCCTGACCGCACTTCCGACCGAGGAACGCCTGGTTCTGCTCGCGGCCCGACTGGCACGCGAGGGGATCCTGCAGCAGAGCGCGCTCAGCGACAACGACGGCTTCTGCTGCGACGACCAAGCAGGCCGCGCTCGCGCAGGCCGTGCTCGACGTCTACGACACCGCCGTCGTGCTCGGACGGGCGGGCACACCCGCTGCGGTCATCGAGACCTTCGACTTCAGCCCGCTCATCCGGGCCAAGGACGACACCGCTCCCGATGACGCGAGCGGTGTCGACCGCCATCGCCACCCGCATCTGCACCGAGTTGAACGGGGTCACCTCATGAGCCGATCCGGCGTACCCGTTCACGAGGGGCTGATCGCTCCCATCGAGATGACCACCGTCGACCGGGTCGACGGACCGCTGCTGTTCGTGACCGGAACCGAGCAGGTCGGCTGGGACGAGTACGTCGAGATCCGATTCGGCGACGGTCGAATCCGGCACGGGGTCGTCGTCGACGTCGATCACGATCTGGCCATCGTCGAAGTGTTCGAGGGGACCGACGGCATCGGCACGGCCGGCAACGTGGTGGCCTTCACCGGGTCACCACTCCACATCCCCGTCACGGACCGCTGGCTCGGACGGGTGACCAACGGACGGGGACAGCCACTCGACGGGGGCCCACCGATCACCGGATCACGGGTCCGGCCCGTCTCGGGTTCGGTGATCAACCCGGCCCGACGCGACGTGCCCCGCGATCCCGTCCTCACCGGCATCTCCGCCATCGACGGCCTGGCCACCCTCGTCCGCGGACAGAAGCTGCCGGTGTTCTCGATCGGCGGCCTTCCCCACCTCGAACTCGCCATCCAGATCGCCGCTCAGGCCACGGTCGAGGGCGCCGAGTTCCGGGTGATCTTCGCCGGAATGGGGATCACCAACGCCGATGCCGACCTCATCACCGAGGGACTGAGCGACCGGGTACGGGCCGGCGAAGCAGCGCTGTTCCTGAATACGGCGGACGACCCGACGATCGAACGCATCCTCACACCCCGTCTCGCACTCACCGTCGCCGAGCACCTCGCCTTCGACCTCGGCCGGCACGTGCTCGTGGTGTTGACCGACATGACGAGCTACTGCGATGCCGTGCGTGAACTCTCCGCCGCCCGGGGCGAGGTCCCCAGCCGCCGGGGTTACCCCGGCTATCTGTTCAGCGATCTCGCGGGCATCTACGAGCGATGTGGGCGGCTGAAGGAGCGGCCCGGGTCCATCACCGAACTGCCGATCCTCACGATGCCCGCCGGAGACATCACCCATCCGGTCCCCGATCTCACCGGCTACATCACCGAGGGTCAGATCGTTCTCTCGGCCGACATCTGGGCCAGGGAGATCTCCCCTCCGATCGACGCCCTCTCCTCGCTGTCCCGCCTCATGCGTCGCGGCGCCGGGCCCGGCCGAACCCGCGACGACCACCTCGCGATCTCCGCCCAGCTCCTCGCCCTCCTCGCCCAGGCCCGCCAGGCCGAGGAACTGTCCGCACTGATCGGCCTCGATGCGCTGTCGATCACCGAGCGCCGCTATCTGGACTTCGCCAAGCGTTTCGAGACCGACTTCGTCGATCAGGGATCCCACGGCTCCCGCTCGCTCGAGGACACGCTCGCCCGGGCCTGGCAGGTCGCCGCCATTCTCCCGAGCCGCGAGCTCACCATGGTGACCGCCCAGCAGATCCGTGACCGGATGCCTGCCCCCGTGGACGACCAGAACCCAACGGGGGGTCGGACATGACCCTCACCACGTCGACACGCTCCCGAGCCGAACGTCTGAGGCTCCTCGGGCGGGCCGAACTCGCCCGGCATGCGGCCGACCTGCTGCACAGCAAGGAAACCGCGTTGGAACGAGAGCGCGTCCGGCTCGAGGGTCACGCCGTGCGAGCTGATCAGAACTGGAAACGGCAGTGCCTCGACGCCACCACCTGGCTGCTCCGAGCCCGCATGATGGGGGCCAGCGGCGATCTGGCCGCGTTGGCTCGACACCCCGTCGCCGCGGCAACGATCGATGCCCAATGGCAACGTTCGATGGGGATCACCTATCCCGGAAGCGTCGATTGCGTGCCGGCACCCGCGCCGCCGGTGGTCTCGACGGCGGCCTTGGCCCCGACCACCGACGCCTATCGTCGAGCGCTCGAGGCAGCCGCCCAACAGGCGGCGACGAGTGCGGCACTGCAGCGCCTGGATGCCGAACTCGCCGACACCCGACGCCGCCGGCGGGCCATCGAAGAGCGACTGTTGCCCCGGCTCGAAGCCGAACTCCACGACCTCGAGCTCCATCTCGACGAACAAGACCGCGAGGAGGGCCTCCGGGTCCGGCTCGCCACCCAACGACGTGAGTGAGCCAGCCATGATGAACCGTATTCTGGTCGCTGTCGACGACTCACCAACCGCTCTGAGCGCAGCCGGCCTCGCCATTCGCCTCGCTCGTGCCTGGTCGGCCGAACTCAACTTCTCGGCCGTCGCCGAACCCGGCTTCAACAGCGACACCCTGCTCCGGCACGTCGGCGAGCAGGCAACTCAGGCTGGGATCGTGGCCACGCTGCGCCCGCTGCACGGCGACCAACCGTTCGAGGCGTTGCTCGAGGAGGCCCATCGGTGGGATGCCGAACTCATCGTGATGGGCCAATCCGACAAGCGCCGCCCGGGCCGCCCCTATGTCGGCAGCCAGACCGAGCACGTGCTCGAATTCACCGACATCCCGGTGATGGTCGTCCCCGATTCCCGACGTTAGGGAGACCGCGGCCTCGCTCGACCGGCCAAGGCACGTCGGCGCAGTGTGCAGGGGTCTTTGGGACCTGTTCGGGTCCCGACTCGATCACCCATGATCGACTCATGAGATGGTTCGCGTCGACTGCGTTGGTGGTTCTGCTTCTCACGTCGTGCGGGAGCGACGACAGCGGGGGTGACGAGGCCGGGGGTGACGAGACGCCGATCGTGATGACCGATGCCGACTCGGGCTCGGAGATCTCGGTCGCCACCGGCGAGTCGTTCGAGGTCCGGCTCGAGTCGAATCCCAGCACGGGCTACGAATGGCAGGTCGACCTGGCCACCCTGGAGGGCCTGATCGAGGTGGGCTCCACGACCTTCGAGGAACCCGACACCGACCTCGTCGGCGCGGCCGGCACGCAGGTCTTCGAGTTCGAGGCGACCGGTTCGGGAGCGGGCATCCTGCGTTTCGAGTACCTCCGTCCGTTCGACGACCCGCCGGTCCCGGAGCGCATCGTCGAGTTCATCGTCCGCGTCGACGGAGCGCCGTGGCCGCCGGAAGGCTCCGACGCCGAGCCGCCGGCCACGACGACCGTATCGGCGCCCGATTCGTCGGAAGAGTCGATCGAGTTGTCGGCGTTGTTCGACGGAGAAGGTCCTCGCGACGCGACCGTTTCCGGGTTCGTGGTGTGGGACCAGACCTCGGCCCGACTGTGCGAGACACTCATGGAGTCCTATCCGCCGCAGTGCGGTTGGTTGTGGATCGTGATCGCCGACCCCGAGAAGCTCGATGTCGGCCTCGAGGAGGCGCAGGGGGTGCGATGGACGTCGAATCGGGTCGATGTCGCCGTACGTTTCGACGGCGACCGACTCATCGTCGACCCCGCATCGGCTTCGGTCGAGCCCAGCCCGGCCGACCAGGCGCTGGTCGATGCCTTCCTGGCCTTCGCCGAGGCGCCCGGAACCGACACGGTGACCGCACTGCCGCTGGCCGCCGACGTGGCACTCGGCCTCGGACCCGACATCGTGACCACCCGAAACGCCGCCGACCTGGTCGGCCCTGGAGCGTGGACGATCGATCGCGAGGAGTTCCGTGCGTGGGCTGGGCCGTTCTCGGCCCTCGACCTCGCGGCACCGCCGATCACGATCACCGTGGGCACCCATGCACGCTGTGCCGCACCACCCGAACCGGCGCCCGAGGGCTTCGCCGACCTCCGGAGGATCAGCATCCAACCAACGACGGCAACGAGTTGTCTGGAGTGGTGGACCGTCGACTTCTTCCTCGACGACAACGGCGACATCGCCGCCGTGACCCTCGACCTCTTCGAACCCTAGTGGTCGGACCGCCGGGGGCTCCATGCCGAGCCGGTGCCATCCTGGCCGCCGACTCGAGGGCAGGCGCGGTCAGAGCTCGTCGAGCGCCTTCGTGATGTCGGTGACGGCCTTCTTGGCATCGGCGAAGAGCATCAGGGCGTTCTCGTTCGCGAAGAGTGGGTTGGGGATTCCGGCGAATCCCGGGGAAAGCGATCGCTTGATCACCACGACCGTTCGAGCCTTGTCGACGTCGAGGATCGGCATGCCGGCGATGGCACTGTCGGGCTCACGGGCGACCGGGTTCACCACGTCGTTGGCGCCCAGCACGATGGCAACGTCGGTCTGGGCGAAGGCCGGGTTGGCCTCGGCCATCTCGATCAGGTCGGCGTAGTCGATCTCGGCCTCGGCCAAGAGCACGTTCATGTGCCCCGGCATTCGCCCGGCGACGGGGTGGATCGCAAAGGTCACCGATGTCCCACGCTTTTCGAGCGCACGAGACAGATCCCGTACGGCGTGCTGGGCCTGGGCAACGGCGAGACCGTAGCCGGGAACGATGATGACACTGCTCGCAGCATCGAGGATGAGCGCAACGTCGTCGGCCGATGTCGAACGGATCCTGCCCTCGTAGACGTCATCGGGATCGATCGTTCGTTCCGCCGAGATCGAACCGAACAGCACGTTGGCCAGCGTCCGGTTCATGGCGACACACATCACCTGGGTGAGCACGAGCCCGCTGGCGCCGACCAGTGAGCCGGCGATGATGAGCAGGCTGTTGTCGAGGGCGAAGCCGGTTGACGCCGCCGCCAACCCGGACAGGGAGTTGAGGAAGGCGATCACGACGGGCATGTCCGCCCCACCGATGGGGAGCACCAGGGCCACACCGGCAATCGTGCTCAAGACGATGATGGCGATCAACCACCCGATGCTGTCCGGCTGGAGGAAGAGGCCGAGGAGGGCGGCCAGCGTGACGACCAGCAGCGCGGCGTTGATCACGGGGAGGGCCCTCGAACGCACGGTGCCGATCGATTCCCGGAGCTTGCCGAAGGCGAGGACGCTGCCGCTGAAGGTCGTCGGGCCGATCATCGCACCGATCCCGACGGCACCGATGAACGCGTTGTCGTCGAGGGCCAGGTCGGTCGATTCCAGATACGAGGCCGCGACGACGAGCGCCGACGCCAGGCCACCCACACCGTTGAACAGTGCGACGAGTTCCGGCATACCGGTCATCTGCACCTTCAACGCGAGCAACGCACCGATTGCGCTGCCGACGACCACACCGGCGAGCAGCACCCAGTAACTGACGATGGACTCGCTGGTGAGCGTCACGAGCACGGCGACGAGCATCCCGAGTGCGCTCAGGAGGTTGCCCCGCACGGCCGTGCGAGGGCGGGCCAAGCCCTTGAGGCCGAGGACGAACAGGACGGCCGAGACGAGATACCCGGCCTGGACGAGGTTCGACATCAGCGATCGCCACCCGCTCGATCGGGGCGCTTGGTGCGGAACATCATCAGCATGCGGTTGGTGACCAGGAACCCGCCGACGACGTTGATCGTGGCCAGGGTCACGGCGAGAAATCCGAGAATCGAGGTCGTCGTCGAGTGTTCGCTCCCGGCCGAGACGAGCGCCCCGATCAGCGTGATGCCACTGACCGCGTTGGATCCCGACAGCAACGGCGTGTGCAACGTCGGCGGCACCTTCGAGATCAACTCGACTCCGAGGAACACGGCGAGGGCGAACAGGGTCAGTGCGATCAAGAAGCTCATGTCAATCTCTCCACCACGCGGGGGTGAACCACGTCGCCCCCTCGGGCAACCAGGACCGCTGCGGTGATCTCGTCGTCGAGGTCGAGTTCGATGTCGCCTTCGTCGGCCAGGTGGCCGAGCAGTGCGATCACGTTGTTCGTGAACATGTGGCTGGCCGTCGCCGACGAGCCGGAGGCGAGGTCCGACGGTCCGAGAACGGAGACACCGTGGTGAACGACCGACTCGTCGAGGCGGGTCAGCTCGCAGTTGCCACCCCGTTCGGCCGCCAGGTCGACGATCACCGATCCCGGGGCCATGGCCTCGACCATCTCGGTGGTGACGAGCAGCGGACTGGCGGCACCGGGAATGGCTGCCGTGGTGATCACGACGTCGGCCTGCGCGACATGTCGAGACAGCAGTTCGCGCTGGCGGGCGGCCGTGTCGGCATCCTGCTGCCTGGCGTACCCACCGGTGTCCTCGCTGTCGGCGGTATCGACGTCGAGTTCCACCGCTCTGGCCCCCAGCGACCGGATCTGCTCGGCGGCGGCCGGCCGGACGTCGTAGCCCTCGACGACTGCGCCGAGGCGCTTCGCCGTTGCGATCGCCTGGAGCCCGGCGACACCGGCCCCGAGGACGAGGACCCGCGCCGGGGGGACGGTGCCGGCGGCGGTGATCATGAGCGGGAACATCTTGGGAAGCCTGCGAGCCGCCAAGAGAACCGCTTCGGTGCCGGTGACCGTGGCCATCGACGACAGGACATCCATGGTCTGGGCCCGGGTGGTCCTCGGAATCAGTTCGAGGGAGATGATCGTGGCACCACTCCGGGCCAGTTGCTCGACGGCTTCGGGCCTCCACAGCGGGTCGACCAATCCGATGACGGCGTGCCGGTCGGAGAGGCCGTCGACGTGACCGTCGATTGCGAGCACGACACCGTGATCACCCAGCGCGGTCTCTCGATCGACGACCGTGGCGCCCACCGAGCGGTAGGGCTCGTCGAGGAATCCCGACCGCTCACCGGCCCCGGATTCGACGACGACCGAGTGGCCGGCCTCGACGAGTTCGGCGGCCCCCTGCGGGGTGAGCGCCACGCGCCGCTCACCTTCCGGGGCTTCGCGAAGGACGACGATACGCACGATGACCAACCCTAGAGCCCGCTCGCCCGGAGTTGGTGTTCCCGGGCCCGGTCCCGGCCCACTCGTCGGCATCGGGCGAGCCGGGCCCTGCAGGCAGGGTCCTGCTAGCTTCATCGACCATCCACCAGGAGGATCCATGCCGACCACACCTGAAACGACCGAGGACTTCGTCTCGGATCCCGAAGCGATCGCATCGATGACCACATCCCGGCCCGCCGGCCACGGACCGGTCAGGGTGTACGACTGGATCGCCCATCATGCCGACCACCGACCGGGCAGGGAAGCGATCCGTGATCTCGGCACGAACCGGACCTTCAGCTATGCCGATCTCGACCGTCGTGTCGACGCGATGGCGGCGTACTTCGCGTCACTCGGGATCGGGCGGGGTGATCGGGTGGCCGTCCTGGCTCACAACGGGGTGGAGTTCTTCGACATCCAGTTCGCCTGCGCCCGAACGGGTTCGATCTGTGTCCTGCTGAACTGGCGGCTCACCGTGACCGAGCTCGAGTACATCCTCAACGACAGCGCGCCGGCCCTGCTCGTGCACGACGTCGAGTTCGCCGAGTCCGCCCTCGACCTCCAGAAACGCTGTGCGATCGGCGAGCTGCTGGCCATCGACGCCGGCACCCAAGCGAGCCCCTACGAGGGCGTGATCGCCCGATTCGACGGCCAGGATGCCGGGCGGGCGGCACTCACCCACGACGACGTGATCACGATCATGTACACATCGGGAACCACCGGCCTACCCAAGGGGGCCATGATCACGCACGGCATGAACTTCTGGAATGCCGTCAACCTGGGCATCCCGGCCGGGGTCGGGCTCGACACGGTACATCTGAACGTGTTGCCGCTGTTCCACACCGGAGGGTTGAACTGCTACAGCAACCCGGTGCTCCACGCCGGCGGAACCGTCGTCATCCTGAAGACCTTCGACCCGGCCGAGACCCTGCGCGTGCTCGGCGACCCGGCCCAGGGCATCACCCACTTCTTCGCGGTTCCGGCGCCGTACCAGTTCATGATGCAGCACCCCGACTTCGAAGCGACGGACCTGTCACGCCTGCGCATCGCCGGGGTCGGGGGTGCACCGTGTGCCCTGACGATCATGGAAGGCTGGACCGAGCGAGGCGTTCTGTTGGCCCAGGGGTTCGGCATGACCGAGACCAGTCCGGCGTGCATCTTTCTCGATCCCGGCGACGCGTTGCGCAAGATCGGCTCGACCGGCAAGGCACTGCTCCACACCGAATTCCGCATCGTCGCCGAAGACGGTTCCGACTGCGGACCCGACGAGGTGGGTGAACTGTGGGTTGCGGGCCCGAACATCACCCCGGGCTACTGGAACCGTCCCGACGCAACAGCCGACGCGTTCGAGGGTCGCTGGCTCAAGACCGGCGACGCCGCTCGAATGGACGACGAGGGTTTCGTCTTCATCGTCGATCGTTGGAAGGACATGTACATCTCGGGAGGGGAGAACGTCTACCCGGCCGAGGTCGAGAACGTCCTCTATCAACTTCCCGAGATCGCCGAGGCCGCCATCATCGGTGTCCCGAATGACCGCTGGGGTGAGGTGGGCCTGGCCGTGATCGCTCTCAAGCCGGGGGCGACGATCGATCGCGCCAGGGTCGTCGAGCACTGTGTGAGCCGGCTCGCGAAATTCAAGATCCCGAACGACATCGCCATTGTCGACCAGCTCCCGCGCAACGCCACCGGCAAAGTGCTCAAGCGAGAGCTCAGAGACCAGTTCATCGGCTCCGACGCCCCCCGCATCTCGTGACGTCGGCCCAGTAGCCGGCCGGCGACGATCTCGTTCGTTGGCCGGCTCCCGACCATCTCGGTCACGGTACGGTTGCACGATGTTGCCGGTCGACCGATGAGCACGCTGGCCATCATCGTGGGCCTCGTGCTGATCGTCGTCGCGCTGGCCGATCTGATGAACACGTTGGTCACCACCTCGACGTCACCATGGCGATGGTGGCCGTCTCGACTCGTGGGATATCGCGCCTTCGACGTGCTGCGCCTCGTCACCGCGCGGATGCGCGAGGACTCGTGGCTCCGGGAGCGACTGCTCTCGCTCTTCGCTCCGCTCCTGGTCCTCACGCTCCTGGCGATGTGGGCCACCATGCAGATCGTGGGGTTCGGCTGCATCTGGTGGGCGGTGGGAGGGATCCAGGGTGCCTCCACGTTCCTCGACGCGGTGTACTACTCGGGAGTCGTCTACTTCACCCTCGGCTTCGGTGAGGTGCTTCCCTCGGACGGTCTCGCCCGGTTCGGCGCGCTGGCCGAAGCCTTCGCAGGAGTCACCACGTCGGCGCTCGTGATCGGGTACCTCCCGTCGCTGTACGGGGCCTACTCGCGCACGCGAACAGAAGTTGATGACACTCGACGATGGTTCCGATGATCGAATCACACCGACGCACCTGGTCATCGCCTGGGCCCCCGACGCCGACATCGCACGGCTCAACACGCGGTTCGGCGAATGGGAGCACTGGGTCAGCTCCGTGCTCGAGACACACTCCACCCTCCCGCTCCTCCGGCTGTTCCGGTCACATGACCGGCGACAGAACTGGGTGACGGCCCTGGGCTTGTTGAGCGACGCTGCCGTACACGCCCAGATCATCGTCGGATGCGCGGGCCGCACCGAGTCGTACTGGTTCCTCAGACGCTCGATCGCCCTGTTCGAGGAACTCACTCGCGGCGTCGATCTCTCGGCGTACCAACACTTCGCCGTCGATCCGGCCGAGCGCCGTGCAGGCGACGACCGATTGTTCCGTGAGCTCTACGAACGACTGAGCGATCACGGTTTCCAACTCGTGCCCTATGACGAGGCGATCGTGCGCGCCACGACGATCCGCAACCGATTCGCGCCACCGCTGGAGTATCTGATCGACGAGTTGTTGTGCCCTCGCGGGTTCTGGTCACCCGCCATCGGCCTCGCCATCGAGGAGTACGAACCCAGAACCTAGAGGCTCCCTCGCGGGCTACGTCAACAGAAGCGCGAGTTGCCTCGCTCGGGCGACGAGACGACCCGACGAGTCCCACAGGTCGCCGTTCTCGACGAGCATCCCGTTCGACAGGTCCTGGGTGGTGAAGCGGGCGCGAATCCAGCCGGGCTCGGGTCGTCGGCGGACGTGCACGGTGAGCTCGAGTGTCGGAACCCAGCCGATCGAACCGAGCAAGCTGAACACCGAAGGGGGAAAGGCGTCGGCGAACAGCGGCAGGGCCATCGCATCGACCGGACGCCCATCGGAGAAGCGGATCCACCCGGAGACCTGCGCTCGATCACTCGCTCCGGCCACCGCCCATCGGGGATCGATGCGGACATCGAGCCGATCGAGAATCGGCAGGTCGACACCCTGCTCCAACGAACGACGATCAACGCACTCGTCGGGGTCGGGAAGGTCGACCGGCTCGAGCGTGAGTTCGGGATGCGAAACGTCCGCCGGGTTCGGATCGCCGAGATCGCCGAACGCCCCGATCATCTGGAGTCGCTGTCGTCCCTGCTGATGGAGTTCGGCGGCGACCGTGGTCACTCGTCGTCCGGGCCGAACGAGCCTCGTGCGGATCTCGGCCGACTCCCCCGGGGTCCCCGGTCGGAGGAAGTGCATCGTCACCGAAAGTGGATCGGGCTGCCCCGCGACCTCGGTCATGGCCCGAAGCGTGCCGGCAGCGAGGTAGCCACCGTTCGGGTTGTCCCCGATGTTCCAGCTCGCCGAGAGGTCGGTGTCGAAACGCACAGAGTCGTCGAGACCCGGGTCGTCGAGACCCAGGTCGTCGAGACCCAGGTCGTCGGCGACCCGTCGGATCGCGGTCTCCCGGTCGAACCGGTGTCCTTCGGTACTCACGAGCCGAGACAATAGGGCCGTTTGCAGGCTGGAGCGGGAAGCCACCCAGACGTTAGGGTTCCGCGATGGATTTCGAGACGCTCGTTGCTCACCGCCGGAGTACCCGTGGCTACAAGCCCGACCCCGTACCGCAGGCGCTCCTGGCCGAGATCGTCGAGATCGCCAAGCGGGCACCATCGTCGATGAACACTCAGCCGTGGAACTTCCACGTGATCACCGGCGCGCCGCTCGAGGCGATCCGTGAGGGCAACACCGAACGCATGCTCGCCGGCGCTTCGGTCGACCGCGAAATCAAGATGGCCGGCCACGGCTATCAGGGTGTACATCGTGAACGTCAGGTCGAGATCGCCGTCCAGCTCTTCGAGGCGATGGGCATCGAGCGTGACGACAAGGCCCGGCGCCAGGACTGGGTCATGCGCGGGTTCCGCCAGTTCGACGTGCCAGTCTCGGTGGTGGTCACGATCGACCGTGAACTCGCCGACGACACCGTCGCCCATTTCGACTGCGGCGCCGCCACCTATGGCCTCGTGCTGGCGGCCACCTCGAAGGGCCTGGGCTGCGTCATCAACGGCCAGGGCATCATGCAGTCCTCGGTGGTTCGCGAGCACGCCAACATCCCCGAAGACGAAGTGATCATGACCTGCGTGGCCATGGGCTACCCCGACGACGACTTCGTCGCCAACCACGTGGTGTCGCGGCGAGCGGAGAACGACGACTTCGTCAGCTTCGTCGGTTTCGACGAGTAGGCCCCGCCGACGGTCACCCGGTGGTTCCCAGGCCGCTGGCGATGGCGTTCACCGTGACCAGCAACCGGGGCAGCATGGACTCGGCCGCCTCGGGATCCTCGGTCTGGAGACCCCGCCACTCGGTGACGACCTCGATCTGGCGCCGATGCAACGAACGCAACGCCGGGTCCCGCTGCCGCAGGGTCCGGGCGACATTGGGCCGGCGTTCGTCGAGCGGTCCGCCGTAGATCTCCTCGAGCACGTCGACGGTGCGGGCGTGCTCGGCTCGGATCCGGTCGAGGAACCGGACTCGAAGGTCGTGATCGTCGACCATGGCCGCGTACCAACCCATGATCTCGGAATCCGCCGTGGCTGCGGCGGTGGCGGCGTTCGACACGATGTAGTGGAGTGGGGGCCAGTCGAAGGCCTGCTGCACGAGACCGCGGAATCGGACCTCGTCGGACGATCGGAGACCGCCCAGAGCCGTCCCGAGACCGAACCAGCCCGACAGCAGGTAGCGCGACTGGCCCCAGGCGAACACCCAGGGGATCGCCCGAAGGTCGGCGATGCTGGGACGCCCGGTGCGCCTCGCCGGCCGAGACCCGATTCGGCTGTGCTCGATCACGTCGATCGGTGTCGCCTGCCGGAAGAACTCGATGAAGCCCTCGGTGTGCAACAGATCCCCGTATGCCACCCGACTCGCGGCGGCCATCTCGTCCATCAAGGGCTCGAGATGATCGTGTTCGGACCTGCGGGCCGCCGGCGTCCCGATGTGAGCGCCGGCGGTGCCGGCCAGCAGGAGTTCCAGGTTGTGCTCGGCGGTGATCCCGTTGGCGTACTTCTGCGAGATCGTCTCGCCCTGCTCGGTGAGGCGCAGTGTTCCGCTGAGCGAGTCGGGAGGCAGCGCACGCAAGAAGCGGTGGGTCGGTCCCGCGCCTCGGCTGATCGTGCCTCCCCGACCGTGGAAGAAGCTGATCCCGACACCCATGCCGCGGCCCACCGCGGCGAGGGTTTCCTCGGCACGGTAGAGCCCCCACAGACTGGCCAGGATGCCACCGTCCTTGTTGGAGTCGCTGTAGCCGACCATCACCTGCTGGATCGGTGGGTGCCCGTCGGCGGCCCGTGACCTCAGGGTGACGTCGGTGATCGGGTGCTCGAGGAACGCCCGGAGGATCGTCGGGGCTGCGTTCGAGGTCATCGATCGTCTCGAAGAGGGGGACGACCGGGAGCAGGCATCGAGTCTCGCCGCCGGCGGTCGTCAACAGCCCGGCTTCCTTGGCCAGCAGGTAGACCACGAGAAGATCCGAAACGTCGCGGGTCATGGACACGATCAGGCCACCGATACCGGCGGCTCCGTGGCTGCGGATCTCGTCGCGAAGCACCCGGTAGACGCTCAACACGGCGTCGGCCTCGGGACCGACGACGGCGTCGGCCGCAGCGAGCGGACGGGGTGAAGTGAGCTCCCGCTCGAGGAGGGCGAGACGTTCGGTCTCGTCCCAGTCGGGGAACCGGTCCCCGTCGGGAACCCCGGCGGCGGCCAGCAGCTGGGCCACCGCGAGGTCATGGAACCGACTGTTCTGGCGAATGTCGAGAACAGCCAGGTGGAACCCGAACGTCTCGGCAACACGAAGAACCGGGATCACGTCATGATCGGCCAGCCTCCCGGCGCCGATCTCATGGAGCAACCGACCGAGCAGCTGCAGATCATGGACCACTTCGCGGGCATCGGTGTACCGGCCGCTCGACGGGTCGGCGCCGACGATGGCACCACGGGGGAGGCGGGCCCGCATGAGATTGACCGCCTGGCGCCAGGGCTCGTCGGCGTTCCGGGCCACGGCGGCTGCACCCGCAGGCCCGAGCAGTTCGGCGGTGGCGTCGATCCAGGACGTCAACTCCCCGGGGGCCGGTTGGATGAGGTCGGACAGGCTGAGATGAACGGCGAGTCCGGAGAGTTGGCCGTCGAGGAGTTCCAGGGCCTGCTCCCGCAACGAATGCAGCGAGCGCTCGGTGACCTCGGCCGTGACGAACGGATGACCGTCGCGGTCGCCGCCCACCCACGTGCCGAATCGGAGTCGGGGGAGTACCGCATCGTCGAGGAGGTCCGGGACGAAGCCGGCAGCCACCCACGCCGACCGGAGCCTGCCGTCGAGGCGTGGGACGACCCGTGGGAAGACCCGGGCCAGGTAATGCGTGACGTTTCGGAACTCGTCGGCGATGTCAGGCCGCTCGAGGAAGATCTCTCCGGTCCTCCACAGTCGTTCCAGCATCGCGCGGAGGTCGGCGTCGAGACCGGCCTGCTCCTGTGGCGTCCACATCTGGTTCTCGCGGGACACCAGGAGCAGGTAGAGCTCGCGATGCTGCTCGAGAACGGTGGCCCGCTTGGCCTCGGTCGGGTGAGCGGTGAGGACAGGCTCGACCACGATGTCACCGAGTTGTGCCGCGAGGGCCTCGGGTTCGTGGCCTGCGTCGTGGAGGTCCGACAGGATTCGACCCCAGGAGCCCGAGATCGACGCCGGACCGGCCGCGGACTCCTCGCTCCGCCGATACTGGGCCGAGGCATTCTCCTCCGACAGCGTCGCGAGGCGGAAGGCGATCGACAGCGCCTGGGTGAACCGATCCTGGTCTTCGGGGACGACGCCGGGGTCGTGCCGATCACCCCAGGGCAACGCGACGGCGATCGTCGACTCCCCGAGGTCGACGAGCACATCACGGAACGCATCGAGTAGATAGGCGAAGTCGGCGGCCGCCTTCTGGTCGTCCAAGTTGAGCGGAGCTGGGATCCCGAGCATCGGTCAAGAGTACGAGAGATGCCGGCACCGCCGGTACTCGCCTTCCTCGAGCCCCGAGGCTCAGTGAGAGCAGACGTTCGGACCTGTCGATCGAACCTGTTTCATCCGGAAGAGGAATCGTTCGAGCCGATTCGGTGGCGGAAACCGGATCCTGGCCTCGGTCAGGGTGAGACGGTGGCGTCCGCTCTGATCATCGAAGACCAGGAACCCGTCTCCGTCGACGTCGGCGAGTTGGCGCCGAACCTCGTAGCCGGGGGTCACCAGATCGCCCGCACCAAGCGATGTCAGCACCGTGGACTCCGCTTCGTCGATGTCGATGAGGTCCTCCTGATAGCCGAACCAGGTCGGTAGCCGCAGGAACAGGTGATTGGGCTCGGTTTCGGTTCGGAGATTGCTGAACATCGAGAGCGCCGCCTGTGTTCGGGCCCCGGCGTAGGGGGAGAGACCGGCAACCAGGAGAATCGGAATCAGTCCGAGGGAGACCCAGGAACTGGGACGGGACGGCGAACTCGGCAACGACGCCTGCTTGCGGTCACCCGCGGCGTACAAGGCCAACACCACGAGCCCGAGTACCAGTCCTGCGAATCGGGCAAGACGCAGGACGACTCCGGGACCGACGTCAGCGGCAACGGCGAACAACGCGGTGCCGACGAGCACCGCCGGAAGGAACAGACGACCGAGCCGGGCCGCCGGCACCACGAACGCGGACGTGAGCCAGCGATCGAGTCGGCCGAGAATCGCGGGTGGCACGAAGGCGAGGTATCCGGCGAACATGAATGCCGAGAAACTCGCCACCCCGCCGATGGGCACGATGGCCAGGGCCGTGTGGAATCCGGTACCGACGAGCAACCCGATCGTTCTGGTGCGGGGCACCACGAGAAGAAGCGGAATTCCGGCCTCGAAGAGGAACGTGGACCCGATACCGATCCACGTCACGGCCACCCCCGCCGGTCCGGCCCCGACCTCTGCGAGCGTGGTGTCGACGATGAAGCCTGCGCAGCTCACCCCTGGATCGAGGAACGACGAGTTGAGCTTGTGCACCACGGCCAGCACGTACATCGAGATGACCAGAACCCGAATCGACGGGAGAGGTGAGAACCGTTTCGTCGCGAACCACGTGAGGAGGAGGCCATCGACGAGGACCCGAAAGACCATGTGGTTTCCCAGGTCTGGCATGAAGGACAGCAGAACGACAGCGTCGGCCGCGATGGTGCCCATGATCAACCAGTCTCGCCGTCGACCGAGCGCAAGGACGGCAAGCGCGAGCGAGAGGACACCCGCCGGTGTTTCCATGAACTGGGGAAACGAGAGCCGATCGACGCAGAGTGCGATCAGCCAGCCGAGCGAAACGACCTGGCGTACGACTTCCCGAGGTTGCTCGAGTTCGCTCGGCCCCCTTCTCTGGACACTCAGATCGACCATGCCTTCCTCTCTCCGATCGCAGGCAACGCCGACAAACCGACCAGAACGGCCACGCCGCACAGGTTGGTCAATTCGATCACGACGAGGTCGGGGGACGAGCCGAGGACGAGCCAGACGACGGCGACGAGGACACACGACCCCAGGTAGACACGAAGGCTGCGCCGACCGAGCATTTCGAGCGGGACGAACCACGAGCGGTGCTTGCGGATCCCCCAGTCCAGCAGGACGTAGACACCGATGCCAAGGGCCACGGCGGCAAGAAGGTTCGGCGCCGGGAGATAGGCCTTCCGAAGCACGACATTCTCGTCGATCGACCGACGCCAATCGGTGAGAAGCGTGTCCTGGGTCGTCTCGGCGACTTCGGTCATGACCCGGTAGGCGAACATGATCAGGGCGGCCGCGGCTCCGGTGAGCGCCGCCACCATTCGTCGGTCGTCGGTCAGCAAACGGCGGATCTCGAACCATTTGACTCCGGCGACGATTCCTCCGAAGTACAGGACCTGCCATGCTCCGATCACCCAGATCGGCTCTCCGTTCGAACTGTTGTCGATCGCAGTGAGCTCCGGGAATCCCAGGCTGCACACGTAGACCGCACCCGAGATGGCCGAAACGCGAACGAGCGCAGAGCGAGATCGCGACCAGAGCGCAAGAGGAGTGATCGCAAGGCAGATCACATAGATCGGAAGAACGTCCATGTACGGAACGACCCTCCGGAGGCTCAAGACGTCGACAAGGTCGCCCGGCGAGAACGTCGACGGCCCGGCCCATTCCGGCCAGGATGTCCGGAGGAACAGAGCGATCGCCCCGACCGTCATCGCCACGTGCAGGATGTAGATGAACATCATGCGTTCGAGGAACCACCGGTTTCGGCGTGCCCGCCCCACACCTCGCCGGATTCGCCCACCGTCGGCGAGTGACACGGAGACTCCCGAAAGGAAGATGAACCCGGCAGCACCGTCGACGAAGAGCGGCAGATGGATCACATCGTTGATCACCGACCTGCCACCGACGCCCAGGGTCAGATGTGAGGTCACCATCGACACCAGGCAGATCCCGCGGAGGACGTCGATGACCGGATCACGGAAGCTCGACGTCTCGTTCACCGGCGGTCGCTGGACCTCCGACCGGATCTCGGTCATGCCAAACCTCCTGGGCCGTACGAGCGATGAGGATCGTCCCCGGACGGGGGCGAGGTCACAGACGAACCGATCACGAACTGCGTCTTCCCGGAGCTTAGGCATGCTGCCCGGCCACAGAGACTGGGTAATGTCTCGGTCATGCGAATGCAATCGACGAGAACCATCGAGTTCTGGACCTCGGGCGTCGGCATGCCTCATTCTGCGGTCAGGCAGGCGCAGCGGGCCGAAGGCGAGGGATGGGATGGCATCGGCTTCGTCGATTCGCAGAACCTCGCCGGCGACCCCTACGTCGAGATGGCACTGGCGGCGCACGCGACGACCACGATTCGGCTGGCAACGGCCGTCACGAATCCGGTCACCCGGCATCCGGCCGCGA
This sequence comes from uncultured Acidimicrobiales bacterium, assembly GCA_963700755.1. Classification (GTDB taxonomy): domain Bacteria; phylum Actinomycetota; class Acidimicrobiia; order Acidimicrobiales; family SZUA-35; genus JBBQUN01. The sequence goes on along the minus strand of CAVOYW010000005.1, from coordinate 171,098 downwards.
TGGCAACGGCGATTGCCACCGTCCAGGCCGAGAGCGGCGGCCGAGCCGTGCTCGGCATCGGGCGGGGTGACTCTGCGCTGGCTCATCTGGGTCTTGCTCCGGCGCCGGTCGCGAGCTTCGAGCGCTATCTCGATCGGCTGCAGTGCTACCTGCGGGGCGACGAGGTGCCATTCGACGTCGAACACGACGGTTCGGGTGAGGTCAAGGCCGTCGACTCGCTCCATCTGGCCGGCGGGCCGACCAGCAGCCGTCTGCGATGGTTGCGGGACGGGTTCGTGAAGGTCCCGGTCGACGTGGCGGCCACGGGTCCGAAGGTGATCGCCGCCGCGGCCCGTCACGCCGATCGGATCACGTTTGCGGTCGGGGCCGACGTCGAGCGACTCGGCTGGGCGATGGGCGTCGCGCGGCAGGCGGCCGCCGACGCCGGTCGAGATCCCGACGAGATCGTGTTCGGAGCGTACGTCCCCGTCCATCCCCACCCCGATCAGGTCCGGGCCCGAGAACTCATCTCGGGTGGGGTCGCCTCGTTCGCCCGGTTCTCGGTGATGCACGGATCGGTCGCCGGCCCCGTGAACGACCGGCAACGGCAGAGCCTCGAGGCCGTCCATGCCAACTACGACATGGGTCGCCATTTCTCCCAGGGATCGCCCCAGTCGGCCTTCCTCACCGACGAGGTCATCGACCGCTTCGGCATCGCCGGTCCGTCGCCGTTGTGTGTCGAGCGATTGAGCGAGCTGATCGAGATGGGACTGCAGAAGATCTTCGTGATGGGCTCGTTCGCCGGCGACCGAACCGAGGCCGAAGCCGCCCGATCCCGCCTGTCGACCGAGGTCCTACCGGCACTCCGTTGACGGACGGCGCCGACCGGGCCGTCGCCGGTCTCGCCTGCTCCGAGCCCTAGCCTTCCCGCATGAGGAATCGTGCGCGGCAGGTCGCCACCAGGTTGGTTCGATCGACCCTCCGGTTCGGCGCGACCAGAGTGGCGTCGAACGATCGACTGATGCACGTCGTGTACGACCTCGTGAACGAGACCAACTTCGCCGGGCTCTCCGAGCACGAGGAGATGCTCAGCGACTCGGTTCGCGTCGACGCCTATCACCGGGGTATCCGACGCAATGTCGAGCCCGGCGACGTCGTCCTGGACCTCGGCACGGGCACCGGCCTGCTGGCCTTCATGGCCAGCAGGGCCGGAGCGAAGAAGGTGTATGCCGTCGAACACTCCGACTTCATCGAGGTCGCCCGGGAGATCGCGAAGCTCAACGGCTTCACCAACATCGAATTCGTTCAGGCGAACAGCCGCGAATTCACCCCGCCCGAGCCGATCGACGTCGTACTCCACGAGCAGATGGGCGACGAACTGTTCAACGAGAACATGCTGATGAACCTGCTCGATCTCCGCGACCGGGTCCTGCGCCCCGGCGGACGCATCCTGCCCTCCCGGTTCCGACTGTTCGTCGAACCGGTCTCGATGCACGAGTCGATGCGCGTCCGTCGCTTCTGGAACATCGAACTGCCCGATGCCATCGACCTCGGCGCCATGGAACGGTCTGCGGTGGCGGCCCGTTTCGACACCGGCCGGATGGATCAGATCTGGGCTCGACCGGGCTCGGTCTCCTCCAGCCTCGATGTTCCCCGGCCGATCCTGGAGTTCGACCTCATGACGCTCCAGGACCCGGACGAACTGGTCGTCGATCACGTCGTCGAGCGAACCGCATCGGCCGACACGATCGTCGACGGCGCCTGCGTGTGGTTCGAGGCGGTCTTCGACGACGAGACCACACTCACCACCTCTCCCCTGGCCCCCAACACCAGCTGGGGCAACCGCCTGTTCCGTCTCGACCGGGAACTCGGCGATCGAGAACGGCTGCGCCTCCACGTGCACCTGGGTCAGCTCGTCGACCCATCGACCTGGAGCGTCGAGATGCTGTGAACCCCTGGTTCTCGGTGCACGGCTCCGGGCCGACGACTCCGTCGATCGTCAGTCCAGGCTGGCCTGGAGCAGCTCCTTGATGCCGGGCGGGAGGAAGGTCTCGACGGGAGTCTCGTCGGCCTCGGCCAGATCGGCCATCGCCTGGACGACCTCGTCGGGGTCGAGTTGACCGGTGAGCACGATCGCCCGCACGAACTCCTCGGCTGCCACAGCCGGGGCGTCGCCCTCTTCGATGTAGCCGGCGATCCCGTTGACCATCGTGTCGTTGAACCCCGTGTCGTACGGACCCGGGTTGAGCTTGGTGACATCGATGCCGTAGGCCGCCAGCTCGGCCCGCAGCGCCACCGTGAAGGCCTCGACGGCGTGCTTGGTCATGGCGTAGGGCGCCGTCATGGGACCGGACAACACCCCGGCGACCGATGACATGTTGATGATGCGCCCGGCACCTTTGGCCTTCATGCCGGGAATGGCGGCCTGGCTCATCGCGACCATCCCGAAGACGTTGACCTCGAACCCGGCCTTGAGCCGTTCGAGCGGCACGTGGGAGAGGGGGGCCATCACCCCGAAGCCGGCGTTGTTGATGAGGACGTCGGGATCGATGTCACCGACCTGGGCGACATCGGCGGGATCGGTGACGTCGAGTTTGAGCGCCGTCAGCTCGGGATGCTCGGACCCCAGGGCCTCGGCCTGAGCCGCGGTCTCGGTGGTTGCGAAGACCCGGTGTCCGCGGGATGCCAACTCGATGGCGGCCCCCTTGCCGAACCCCGAGCCGGCGCCGGTGATGAGAATCGTCTTGGTCATGCGGGCACCGTAGCGGTGACCCGGTGACCGTGGCTCGATCGAGACCGTCGTCCGCCCCTGCGTCGAAGCGGCGCGACATGCGTCGGAGCGATCGACACGGTCGAGGCGTCGCCGAGCCGCCCCGCACGGCGTTCGGTCGGCCCTAGGCTCATGAACTCAACACTTGTGGAAATCGAGGTTTCCCATGCGTGCGATGATCCTGAAGGAATTCCGGCAGATGCGACGCGACCGGCGGGCGATGGGATTGATGATCGGTCTCCCGGTCATGTTGCTCGTCGTCTTCGGCTACGCCGCTCGCTTCGATGTCACCACCATCGACACCTGGGTCGTCGGGCCCCAGGCCCAGCAGGTCGCAGGATCACTCGATCCGGTCTTCCAAGTCGTGAAGACCGACCCGGCGGGCACGGCGGCGACCGCCGAGCAGGCGATGCGAAACTCCCACACCAGTGTCGCGATCGACACCGGCGACGGTCCGCCGACGATGATGATCGACGGTGCCGACCTGTTCGTCGCCCAATCTGCACTGCGCCGTATCCCGACCGGCGTCAGGCCCGACGTACTGTTCAATCCCGACCTCGACACCGCCCCGGTGATGGTCCCCGCACTCATCGGACTCATCCTGTTGTTCATCGGAACGGTCGTGACGAGCCTCGGCGTCGTCCGCGAACGCGAGCAGGGAACACTGGAGCAGTTGGCGGTGATGCCCCTTCGTCCGATCGATGTGATCGTCGGCAAGATCGCGCCCTACTTCCTCGTTGCCCTGATCGACATGATCATCGTCACTGTGGCCGGCCTCCTGCTCTTCGACGTCCCGTTCAACGGTTCATGGCTCGTCTTCTCGATGTTCGGTTTCGTCTTCCTCGTCGTGGTTCTCGGTGTCGGTGTTGCGATTTCGACGGTCTCCCAGAGTCAGGGCGAAGCCGTTCAGCTGGCAATCATGACGATGCTTCCCCAGATCATGCTGTCGGGGATGATCTTCCCGCTGGACTCCATGGCCGCCGGGGTCCGCTGGATCGGCTACCTGCTCCCCCTGACCTGGTTCATCAAGGGGGCCCGTGGCGAATTCCTGAAGGCGGCCGACTTCTCGTCGCAGGCCGAGCCCCTGGCGATCCTCACCCTCATGGCACTCGCCGTGTTCGGCATCGCGATGATTCGTTTCCGGCGTGACCTCGCGCCGAAGCGAGCCGAGGTCGTTTCGGCATGACCTGGTCGGTCGAGGATCTCACTGTCGCGTTCGGGTCGACCGTCGCGCTGGATTCGGTCACCGTTCTCGTCGAACCGGGGGCCGTCCATGCCGTGATCGGTGGCGACGGAGCCGGCAAGTCGACGCTCCTGCGTGTCTTGGCCGGCCTCGGGCTCCAACACCGCGGTGCGGTGCGCCTCCCCGCTCAGGATCGCATCGGATACGTGCCGTCGCGGGGCGGCGTCTTCGGCGACCTCACGGTCGACGAGAACATCGAGTTCGTCGCCGCCGCTCACCGGCTGCGGTCTTGGCGACCGCGGGCGTCGATGCTGCTCGAACGGGCCGGGATCGCGTCGTTCGGCGACCGGCTGGCAGCGGAGCTCTCCGGTGGGCAGCGCCGGAAGCTGGCGGGGTCGATGGCCGTGCTCGCCGAACCGGATCTGCTGGTCCTCGACGAGGTCACGACCGGCGTCGACCCGGTCAGCCGTCTGGAGCTGTGGCGACTCATGGCCGGCAGCGCCGCCGCCGGGGCTGCAGTGATCGCAGCGACCTCTTACCTCGACGAGGCCGAGCGGGCGAACCGAGTCGAACTGCTCCACGACGGCCGGTTGCTCGCCTCGGGCTCACCCGATGACATCATCGACGCCGTCCCGGGCGAGATCACCGAGGAAGAGTCCCCGACCGATCGGGCGGTCGCCTGGCGACGCGGCCGACGATGGCGGCAGTGGCATCCCGGGGCCGTCACCCGAGGCGATCGCCGACCATCGCTCGAAGATGCGGCCATCGTCCTCGAACTCGACGCCCGACGGTCGCGGCGATGACCGTCGTCGAAGCTCGCCGGCTCACCCGCCGCTTCGGTGACTTCACCGCGGTATCCGACCTCCACCTCGACCTCCATACCGGTGAGGTGGTCGGTTTGCTCGGTGCGAACGGAGCGGGGAAGACGACCGTCCTGAAGATGCTGCTCGGTCTCCTCCTGCCGTCAACGGGCCAAATCTCGCTGTTCGGCGAACGGCAGAGCGCCGAACAGCGCCGACGGATCGGCTACGTCCCACAGAACCTCGGGCTCTACCCCGACCTCACCGGCGCCGAGAACCTCGAGTTCCGGGCCAACGTCTTCGGAGCCAGGATCCCCGCCGGGTCGGGCTCGGGTGCTTCCGACCATCGGCTGGTCGGCCATCTTCCCATCGGTCGACAACGCGAGATCGCCTTTCGGGCTGCGATCCAGCACGTTCCGGATCTCCTGATCCTCGACGAACCCACGTCGGGAGTCTCACCGCTGGCCCGAAGCGAGCTGTGGGACCTCATCCGGAGCGAGGCCGATCGGGGCGCCGCCGTCCTCGTGTCGACCCACTACATGGACGAGGCGGTCCAGGCCGACCGACTCATCGTGATGACTCGTGGCCGCGTCGTCGCCGCCGGATCGGTCGACGAGATCATCGGCGACCGTAGAACGATGGTGGTCGAGGCCGATCATTGGCACGATGCCTTCGGTCTCCTCGACCACGCCGGGTACACCGTCGTGTTGGCCGGTCGCCGTCTCCGTGTGCCGCTGCACGACCCCGGCGAGCTTCGGGCCCTGACCGACCACTTCGCCGCCGCCGGTGTCGACGCCGACATCCGGGTCGAGCCGGCCACCCTCGACGAAACGATCGTGGAGCTCAGCGCATGAGCCACCGACCGATGGGCCGGCGCCCCGGTGATCCGGCCGACACCCGTCGCGACATCCTCGACGCGGCACGCCGGCAGTTCGCCGCCCGCGGATACGAACGAAGCACCATCCGCTCCATCGCCGCCGATGCCGACGTCGACCCGGCCCTCGTCATCCATCACTTCCGCACCAAGCAACAACTCTTCGTCGCGGCCCACGAGCTCCCCGCCAACCCGGCCGAGATCCTCGAGCAGGTGGGGCTCCTCCCGGCCGACCAGCGCGGCGCCGCGATCGCCAGGGGATTCCTGGCCGTCTTCGCCGGTCCGGGATCACCGGCCCTCTCGCTCCTGCGGGCCGCGGCAACCAACGACGACGCCGCGGCGATGATCCGGGAGTTCGTCGACGAAACGCTCCACGACCACGGGATCGGTCTCGTCGCCGGTCCCGACGCCGAGCTCCGTGTGGCGCTGATCAGCAGCCACATGATCGGCATCGTGTTCAACCGGGAATTGCTCGCACTCCCGGCGCTCGCCGAGCGCAGCCTCGACGACATCATCGCGGCGGTTGCCCCCGCCCTCCAGCACCATCTCGACGGCGGCTGAGGCCCACCGAACCCGAACCCACTGGCCATTCGTCCCGACCACCTGCTAGCCAGTACACCCGAGGGGAGGTCGTCGCATGAAAAGCGTCCGGGCAGGTGAGGAATCCGGAGCCGAAGCGTTGCCGCTGGCCGATCTCGTCGTCCTCGATCTCACGGTGGCCCGAGCGGGACCGACAGCCGTGAGGCAGCTGGCCGACTGGGGCGCCGACGTGATTCGGATCGAGTCGACCGAGACGGCAATCGACGCACAGACCACGCCCGACTACCTCAACCTGCATCGAAACAAGCGGAGCCTGACACTCGATCTCAAGTCCGAGGCCGGCCGGGCCGTGCTCCATCGCCTCGTCGGTCAGAGCGACATCCTCGTCGAGAACATGCGCCCCGCCGTCAAGTTCAAGCTCGGCTTCGACTGGGAGACGCTGTCGGCCCTCAATCCGCGTCTGGTGATGGGGTCGATCTCGGGGTTCGGTCAGACCGGGCCGTACGCCGAGCGCGGCGGTGTCGACCAGATCGCCCAGGGTATGTCGGGCATGATGAGCGTGACCGGACTCCCCGGGCAGGGGCCGGTCCGGGCCGGAGCGGCCATCTCCGACATCGCCGCCGGTCTGCAGCTGGCGATCGGCGTGCTGGTGGCGATCCACCAGCGAGACCGTACGGGCACCGGACGGTGGGTCCAGACCTCGTTGCTCGAGTCGATGATCGGCATGCTCGACTTCCAGGCGGCCCGCTGGACGGTCGAGGGGGAGATCCCACCCCAATCGGGCAACGACCACCCGACCCTGCGACCCATGGGGCTCTACCCCACCAAGGACGGTCACCTGAACGTCGCGGCGGCCTGGGGCCAGCTCTGGCGTGCGTTCTGCGACGTCATCGGCCGGCCCGACCTACCCACCGACGAACGATTCGCACGACCGGCCGGCCGGATGGCGAATCACGACCAACTCACCGCGATCCTCACTGCGGCGCTGAGCACACGGACGACCGCCGAATGGGTCGAGGCCCTGAACCAGGTCGGCGTCCCCGCCGGGCCCGTCAACGATCTGGCCCAGACGTTCGCCGACGCCCAGGTACGCCACCTCGAGGTCGCGTCACCGGTCAACCACCCGACTGCGGGCGACATCGAGATCATCCGCAACGCCACCACCCTGCGAGGCGTCCCGAGCGCGATTCGGCGTCCGAGCCCGCTGGCCGGGGAACACACCCGGCAGATCCTGACCCAGTTCGGCTTCCGGGACGACGAAGTCGAGCAACTGGCTGCGGCTCGAGTCGTCACCGACGCCGCCCGAACCGCAGCCGGCACCGAGACGGCCCGCGGCCGAGACGACCACACCCGAGGTGAGAACCCCCCATGACGATCAGCCTGGAAACCGACAAGATGACGGCCGAGGTCAGCGACGGCATCGGCTGGATGACGTTCAACAACCCGGCCCGCCACAATGCGATGTCGACCGAGATGAACCGCGCCATCCCGGTCATCATCGACGCCTTCGCCGAGGATTCATCGGTTCGGGTGATCGTGATGAAGGGAGCGGGCGGCCGGGCCTTCGTCTCGGGAGCCGACATCTCCGAGTTCGGAGAACACCGAACCGCGGCCGACGCCCGCCGGAACTACGACGCCATCGCCGGCGCCGCGCAGCGGGCCCTGGCCAAGGTCGACAAACCGCTGATCGCCATGATCGAGGGCTTCTGCATGGGAGGCGGCGTCCTGACCGCCATGAAGGCCGACATCAGGATCGCCGGCGACACCGCCCAGTTCGCCGTCCCGGCCGCCAAGCTCGGCCTGGGATACGGCTACGCCGGCGTCGAAGCCCTGGTCGAGCTCGTCGGCAAGGCGGTGGCGGCCGAGATCCTGTACACGGCCCGCCGCTACCCGGCGCACGAAGCGGCACAGATCGGACTGATCAACCGGGCCGTTCCCGTCGCCGAGCTCGAACGTGCCGTCGTCGATCTGGCCACGGTCATCGCCGCCAATGCGCCGATGACCATCCGGTCGATCAAGGCGGCGATCGGCGAGGTCGGAAAGGATCCGGATCGCCGTGATCTGAACCGGGTGGCCGCCCTGACCGAGGCCTGCTTCACCTCGGAGGACTATCGCGAGGGGCAGGCCGCGTTTCTCGAGAAGCGACCGCCCCGGTTCCGGGACCGCTGATCACACCGAGTCACCAGGGGGGAGCGCAACCCCATGAGTCCCAGTAGGTGGTGGCCGAGGTCGGCCGCCGCCGGGTCGGACCGAAGTTGCCTCGGGGATAGCCCAGGGGGACGCAGCAGTGGAACGTGGCGTGGTCGGGCACGTCGAACATCTCGGCCAGGCGGTCGAGCACGACGGGATGCAGGGTGGTCAGCACCGAGCCGATTCCGAGCGCCCGTGCCGCCAGCATGAGGTTCTGCACGGCCGGCAGGACCGAGACGGCGGGCGCCGACCGGGAGAACACCAGCACCACCGCGGGTGCCGCGCCCATCTCGGACGCCAGCAGGGCCGGCATGGCGTAGGGAGAATCCGACGGGATCTCCTGATCCACGACCCAGCCCAACTCGTCGGCTCGCTTGGCCCACCACGCCTCGTGATACAGCCGGCCAAACGCCTCGATACGATCTCGATCCCGCACGACCAGCATGCGAACCGGTTGCACGTTGCCGCCGGTCGGTGCCTTCGAAGCGGCGTCCATGATCACCTCGATGTCTGCATCGTCGAGTGCTCGATCGGGATCGAAACGGCGAATCGCCCTCTGGGTGAACATCGCCTCCCCGACGCTCATCGACAACACACTCGGCGGTTCCAGCGACACCATTTCTGCGTCTGACATGGAGTCCTTCTACCACAGGTCCAGGAGAAGCCCGAGGGTGACCGCGCAGGCCCGGCACTCCGTCGTGGAGACGGGCCGGGGGTGACCGACCTACGGCCGACGACCCACCAGGTCGAGGAAGCGGGTCTGGAGTGGCGCATCGTCTCCGACGTCTCCCGACGCGCTGTCCCCGAAGATCCCCAGCCCCTTCAGACCGCCGGCCATGGGCTGGATGTCGTCCCACATGTAGCGCACCATGTCGGCGTCGAGCGTCTCGTCGACGCCGATGGCGCGGGCCAGGTCCCAGGCATGCGTGCCGTTGTCCATGATGCGGAACCCCACGAACATCGAGCGCGGGATCTCGCCCATGGGGTGATCGACGGTGCCCTCGAGCCCGCTCGGACCGGCGAACGCCTCCTGCATCTGGCCGGCCAGATCGACGAAGTCGGCCACCGGATCACGACCATCGACCATGAGGTCGTCGCCGAGACCGGCGATGACCTCCGCCTGCGACCAACCGTCCAGGAGCTGCACGCTCATCCGAGTCCCGAGGAGCACGTGGTTGGTCAGGTCGCGCACGGTCCATTCAGCGCATGGTGTCGGCAGATCCCACTGATCGTCGCTCACCTGACGGAGGCGGGTTTCGAATTCGCGGCTTGATTGACGAAGAGCTTCGATGGCGTCCATGGGTCGTACCGTAATCGGCCGCCCACGGTGCCTGCTCCTGCGCGCCGACCGTCCGGCTCCGAGCTCAGGCGGGTGGCCGTGGCCGCGTGATCAGTCGTTCGTCGAAGTCGGCGATGGTCGCCGCGTCGAGCCCGGCGAGTTCGGCAAAGACCCGGGCGTTGTCGGCGCCCAGTGCCGGACTCGCCTCGAGCTCGACGAGATCGCTGCCGTGCCATCGGATCGGGCTGTGCGGTGCGGGGATCGTCCCCAGATCGGGGTGATCGAGCCACTGCAGAGCGCGTCGTCGGTGTTGGGCGACATCGTGCACCACCTCGTCGACCATGCGCACCGCCGCCGCCGGCACGTGCGCGCCCTGCAGGGCGGCCACCACCTCGGCCCGAGGCCGTCCCGAGGTCCAGGACTCCACCAACCCGTCGACCTCTTCCATCAACTGCGCCCGACCGGCGTGGCGACGGTAGCGATCCTCTCGCCGGAGATCGGAGCGCTCGATCACGTCGAGGACCGAGCGCCAGTGGCGGTCGGTCACCGCGATCAGGGCCACGTGGCCGTCGGCGCAGCGATAGACGTTGTAGGGAGCGAGACCGAGGGCTGCGTGCCGGTTGCCGGTACGCAAGGTGGTCCCCGTCGCGGCCCATTGTCCCAACGCGCTGGCCAAGGTGAAGTATGCGGCGTCGGCCATCGACGTCTCGACCGACCGGGCGAGGCCCGTCCGCTCCCGTTCGAACAGTGCGGTCGTGATGGCGCCATAGAGGTGAGCGCCACCGAGGAAATCGACATAGGCCACCCCCGCCTTCAGCGGAGGCTCGCCTTCGTTGCCGGTGAGGCTCATGGCGCCGGTGTGGGCCTGCACCGTGATGTCCATGGCCGGCACGGCATCGGCCAGCAGCGACCCGTCGAGGTCGCGCACCCCGAAACCGGATCCGTGGGCGTAGATCAGCGTCGGGTTGTGTTCGCGCAACTGCTCGAACCCGATCCCCAGTCGTTCGGGCACCCCGGGTGCATAGTTGACGAGCACCACGTCGGCCGCGCCGACCAGACGGTGGAACAGCGTCAGGCCATCGTCTTGCTTGAGGTCGATGACCACCGACTCCTTGCAGGAGTTGAGCATGGCCAACGGGAGCGAAGGTCCGCGACCTCGTAATGACTCCCCGGCCGGGGGTTCGACCTTGATCACGCGGGCACCCGACATCGCCAGGAGGAACCCGGCGTACGGACCCTGATAGATCTGTCCGAGGTCGAGGACGGTGATCCCGTCGAGAGGAAGCGGGCGGCTCACTTGAAGCTTCCCCCGATCAGTTCGCGGGCCATGATCAGGCGCTGCACCTCGCTCGGCCCCTCCCCCACTCGGCGAATCCGCAGCTCCCGATACCACCGTTCCAGCGGCAGGTCCTTCGTCATCCCGAGGCCGCCGTGGATCTGCATCGCTCGGTCGACCACTCGCCCCGATGCCTCGGTGGCAACGAGCTTGGCCATGGCCGCCTCGGTGCGGAACCGCTCCCCCCGATCGGCGCGTTGCGCCGCTTCGAGGACGCAGTAGCGAGCGTGACGGATGTCGATCTCGTTGTCGACGATCATCCACTGGATCGCCTGTTTCTCGGCCAGGGGGCCGCCGAAGGTCTCGCGGCTGCGGGCCCAATCGATCGCCATCTCCTGGGCCTTGATGGCCACACCGATGCAACCGGCGGCGTACGGGATCCGTTGACGACTCAGCCGATCGTTGGCGATGGCGAATCCCCGGTTCACCTCACCCAGGATCTGGCCCGACGAAACCCGCACCTCGTCGAAGGAGATCTCGGTTGCGTAGTGGGTGGATCGCAGGGTGTGGACGACCCGCATCACGTTGAACCCGGGTGTGTCGGTGTCGACGATGAACGCCGTGACGCCGTTGCGGCCCGGGTCGTCCGAGGTGCGGGCGAAGACCAGGGCGAAATCGGCCTTGTCGGCGCCCGAGATGTACAGCTTGGAACCGTTGATGATCCACTGGTCGCCGTCGGGTTGGGCCCGGGTGTGGATGGCCCGGGCCGGATCGCTGCCCCCCGACGGTTCGGTCAGCGCGAAGCAGCCCTTCTTCTCCCCTCGGAGCAGGGGATAGAGGTAGCGATCCTTCTGTTCGTCGGTGGCTTCGTAGAGCTGGGCCAGACCGGCGCCGCCGAGGGTTCCGTAGCACGGGTTGTAGAGACCGGCTCGGTGCTGGCTCATCTCGATGGCCATGAGTGCGCGTGTGGTCACATCGAGCCCGGGGCCACCGAACTCCTCGGGGATGTCGAAGCCGAAGAACCCCATCGCCTTGGTCATGCCGACCAGCCGCTCGTGGTCGGCGGGATGGAGCGCCCCGGCGTCGGGATCGAGACCGGGCTCCAAGGGAACGATCTCGTCGGCAACGAACCGCCGAACGGTCTCGATGATCATCTGCTGCTCGTCGGTCGGTCGATAGTCCACGACTCAACTCCCTTGGTTGCCGGTGATCGGTGCGACGTGCAAGTGCCCGACCGGGCGCCGGTGATCGGCATTGCCCGGCGGCAGCTCGCCGTGCTCGGCCACGTACACCATCAGCAGTTCTTCGAACCGGGACAGGTATCCGTGGGTGAATTCGTGACGGAACCGGGTTCCGGTTCCCGCCGCCAACTGGTCGTGGAGTTCCGATCGCATCCCGAACGCCGAGCGCCCGCCGGCGTAGCCGATCCGGACGATCGCACCCGTGGCGTCGCCGATCTCGTAGACGCCGAGCTGCGCCGGCAGGTCATCGATCGCTTCCGCGGTCAGGGCGACCCAGGGCCGATCGATGCGGAGACCCGTCATCTCAGGCCCCCGTGAAATGGGGGGAGCGCCGATCGAGCCGAGCCGCGATGCCCTCTCGGGCGTCGTCACTGCGCCGGGCTCGTTCGACCAGGACATCGACGTCGTCGTGCTCCAGCCCGTCACGGAAGGTCATCTGCCGCAGGAGCACCGCCTTCATCGCCCGCAGGCTCAACGGTGCATTGGCGGCCAGGCGGTCGACCACCATCGCGGTTGCCTCGTCGAGTTGGTCTGGGGCAACCGCAGCATGGATCAACCCGAGGTCGGCCATCTGTGTCGAGGGAATCGGGTCACCCAGGAGCAACATCTGCCGAGCGAAGACCGGTCCACCGACCTCCATCAGCCGCTTGGCCAGGAACCAGGTTGAGGCCAGACCGATCTGGGCCAGCGACATCCCGAATCGCGCCGAGTCGGCAGCGACGACGAAATCGCAGTGCAGCGCGAGCTCGTTCCCCCCGGCGATCGCGTCACCCTGGACAACAGCGACCACCGGGAGCGGATATCGCTCGACCGTCGCCAGCATCGCCTCGATCGCGGACGCACTCTCGGCCATGCCGTTGTGCTCGCGTTCCTTCAGATCGACTCCGGAGCAGAACACGGTGCCCTCGGCCCGGATCACGGTCACCCGCTCATCGGGTGGCGGCTCGACGGCGAAGGCCGCACGGAGCTGTTCGAGCATGGCCGCGTTCAGTGCGTTCCGACGCTCGGGCCGATTGAGCGTGACGACACGGACCGCACCTGACGATTCGAACCACTGACGAGTCAGCGAATCTTCGTTCCCCATGCAGGGTGAACCTAGTTCGACCGGGACCGGGCGACGCAACCTCCGCTTGGCATGCAGTCGGTCACCCGTGGACCACCGTGATCCCGAGCCGATCGTCGGCTCGGACGCGACAGCGGTCAGTGGGTCACCGGGAGTCGCCCGAAGGTCGGGGCATGACCGCAAACGATCCGGAAGCCGCGACGATCTCCTTCCCCTTCTCGTCGACGACGCTGGCATCGAGGTGGACGATGCGCCGTCCGGGCTTGCGGACCGTGGCGGTTGCCGTGAGCCGGCCGCCGAAACAGGGGGCGAGGTAGCGGGTGTGGATCTCGATGGTGGCACACATCAGGTCGTCGCCCAGGACGCTCATGGTGGCGGCACCCATGGCGGTGTCGATCAGGGCGTAGGGCACGGCTCCGTGAACCACACCATTGGGGTTGAGGTGGCGCTCGGCCACCGTGATGGTGGCCACGCCCGTTCCGTCACCCTTCTCGACGTCGAAACCCAGCAGCTCGCGAAAGGGGAACGGCACCTCGCTGGGCTGAGTGACCGGACTGGGCTGAGTGTCCGGATTGGATCGTGGAGCCGATGCATGCACGAAGCGACCGTAGCAGTCAGGCAGAGCAGTCGAGGTCACGCACGATGCGCGCCGCTTCGGCGATGGCCTCGACGGCATCCACGTCGTGCGGGTCGTGCAGTGCGACCACCACCTGATCGACTCCGGCGTCGGCAAGCTCGAGCAACTGCTGGGCCGCCTCCTCCGGCACGCCGAGCAGGGCCCGCTCGAGGATGGGATCGAGATCCTCGCCCCGGCCGCGCTCGGTCCGCACTCGGCGAAGGAGTCGATCGAGCGCCGGTGGAGTCGTCGAAACGAACCCGTCGATCTCCAACGAACGGGTGATCTCCCGTCCAGCGAGGATTTCGAGCATCCGAGACTGCCGGATCCGAAACTCCGCCGGGGTGCAGAACGACGTCTCCCAGACGTCGCCATGATCCGCGGCGAGGTGCATGGCGCGGTCACCCCGGGCGGCAATCGTCACCGGGATGGTCGGGGGTCGGGTCCCGAGCATCGTGATCGGCCCACCCGCCGCGTCGCGGCGTTCACCGGCCCACAGACCGGGAAGGGCCTCGAGCGCGTTCCGAAGGTCGGCGAGGCGGCGGTCGTAGTCGGGGTAGTCGATGCCGAACGGCTCCCACCAGCGTCGGGCGAACGTCGCCGAAGCCCCGACCCCGGTCCGCAGGTCGAGCCGACCCCGGGAGACGACGGCAACCGTTGCGGCCTGTTTCGCAAGCAGGACCGGGCTCCGATAGGCCGGCAACACATTGGTGATCACCGGCCCGATCCGGATCCGCTCGGTCGACGCCGCCAGCGCACCCAACGTCGTCCAACAATCGAGGTTGAGATCGTGTGGTGACTCCCCGTAGTAGAACGCATCGATCCCGAGCGACTCGGCCAACCTGCACGTTGCCTCGACCTCGTCGTACCGACTCGACCAGACCTCGAGCGCAACTCGCACTGCGTCCTCCTCTCAGCGTCGGGGCCATTCTGGTCGAGGGGCCCCATGATCACGGGCACGAGCAGTGGGTGGTGTCTCGGCCCGGAAGGGCGGCGAGTGCTCATCCGGATAGGTTGCCCTCGGTCGAAAGGGGAAGAGAAACCGCCAATGGATCGAGACTTCCATGCGTCCGAGAACGACCTGCGGCGACTCGTCGAGGCGCAGGCCACCATCATCGAACTCCTCGCTCCCAACGTCCCATTCGAGGAGTTCCTCATCAGGATCTGCGAGTTGTACGACCGCCAGATGCCCGGATCGTCGGTGTCGATCCTGCTGCCGACCGAGGACGGAACGGCCCTCATCGCCGGCCTGGGCCTCGACTTCGGCGCGACGATCGAGGAGTCCGACCGTCTCATTCCCATCGCCGAAGGCTCGGGCACATCGGGAACGGCGGCCTTCCGTCGCGAGACCGTGATCACCACAGACCTCACGACCGACCCACTCTGGACGCACTGGCGGCAAGGGGCTCTGGCCGAGGGCATGCGGGCTGTGTGGTCCAGCCCGCTCATCGGGTCCGACGACCAGCTCCTCGGCGTGCTCGCCGTCATCTGGCCCCAACCGGCAACGCCGAGTCCCGACCAAGAGTGGCTCATGGGCCAGTTCACGCGCATCAGTGCCCTCGTGATCGAGCGGTATCGCCATCAACAGTCGGTGTCACAGCTGCTCGCCGACGAACGGCGCGCCATCGCCCAGGACCTGCACGACGATCCCATCCAGGCAGTCACGGCGGCGAGCCTGCAGGTGCAGCGTCTGCTCAACTCGGCGAGTCCCGATCAACGGGCCCAGCTGATCGAGATCCAGGGAGCGCTGGCCGACGCCGTTGCCCGAATGCGTTCGATGCTGTTCGAGCTGCATCCTCCCACGCTCGATGACGAAGGTCTGGCATCGGCGGTCGAGCTGTACCTCTACGAACGCATCGATCCACTGGGCATCGCCTGGGAACTCCACGACCATCTCGACACCGAACCCACGCCGGCGACGGCATCGCTGGCCTACCGGCTGACCCGAGAGGCACTGTCGAACGTTGCGCATCACTCTCGGGCTCGACACACCGACGTGACACTCGAGAGCGGCGACAACGGAATCCACGTGCGCGTGGTCGACGATGGTGTGGGCTGCGACATCGAGCAGGCCCTCCACGGCCGGGCCGGTCACCTCGGAACGGTCAGCTCACGTCATCTCGCCCGGCGGGCGTCGGGCCGCTGGAGGATCGAGAGCGCTCCCGGCAAGGGAACCACGGTCGAATTCTGGATTCCGACCGGTCACTTCAGCTGAAGACGTCGAGGCGGTCACCGGCGCCGGCGTAGCCCGACGAGACTGCGCAGGTGTTGCGCCTCGACGACGGGGCACACGACGTCGTCAGCCGCCCGAGATCGGCTGATACACGCGCACGTAGTCGACGTAGTACTGGATCGGGTACTCGAGGTCGAGTGCAATGGGGCCGCCCAAGGTGCCTCCGAGGGCCAGGTTGAGGATGAAGAAGAACGGCCGATCGAACACCCACTCGCGGCCCTTCAGGTCTTCGGGGCCGACTTCGAAGTACATCTCGCCGTCGAAGAACCAGCGGATCCCCTCGGCGTCCCAGTCGACCGCGAAGGTGTGGAAATCGTCGGCGATCTCGAACTCCTGCCGATTCCACCGCGACCGTCCGCCGGCGCCGGCATATCCCGGGCCGTGGATGGTGCCGATCACGAGATCGGGGTCGCGCCCGACGTATTCCATGATGTCGATCTCACCGACGTTGGGCCACTGCTCGGTCGGGTCGTCGGACTCGCTGTCGAAGTCGGCACCCAGCATCCAGAACGCCGGCCAGGTTCCAACGCCGCTCGGAACCTTGATGCGGGCCTCCATCCGACCGTACTGGAACTCCTGCAGGCCCTGGCTCTTGAGCCGAGCCGAGGTGTAGTTCGACCCCTCGTAGTCCTCCTGCCGGAGTTCGATCACCAGCAGCCCGTTCTGGGTCCGGGCGTTCTCGGGCCGATCGGTGTAGTACTGCGCCTCGCCGTTGCCCCAGCCCCAACCGCCGATGTCATAGGTCCAGTTCGTCAGGTCGATCTCGTCACCGTCGAACTCGTCGCTCCAGACCAGGGTCATGCCCTCGGGAGGTTCGATCGGAACCGGCTCCGGCGTTCGAATGGTCGTCGTCGGGCCTTCGGTCGTCGGCGCCGGTTCTGTGGTCGGCGCCACCGTGCCAGTCGCGGCTGTCGTCGTATCGTTGGCGGCTGTCGCCGACGGATCGGCGGACGTGGCATTCGCCGCGTCCCCCTGGGAGTCCCCGGAACCACAAGCGCCGAGGACGATCAGGGCGGCCACGGGCACGATTCGGGCGACGCGGCCCGACGCCCTGTACCTGTGCTTCACGACGACTCCCTCTGCGTTCGGGTCACTAACCCTTGACCGCTCCCGATGTCAGACCCGAGATGATGTAGCGCTGCAGGAACATGAACAACACGAGCATCGGGAACATCAGCATCAACACGGCGGCCGCCAGCTTGGGCCAGTCGCTCCCGTACACGCCTTCGAAGACGATCAGACCCTTGGTGATGGGATAGAGATCCTCGTTGGTCAGATAGACGTTGGCGAGGATCAGTTCGTTCCAGATCCCGATTGCGTGGATCACCGTGACCGTCGCGATCGCAGGCCGGATCAGTGGGATCAGGATCGACCAGACGAACCGGGCGTAACCACAGCCGTCCATCGCCGCCGACTCGTCGAGTTCGATCGGGATCGATTTGATGTAGTTGACCATGATGATCAAGGCGATCGGGTTGATCAGGAAGAGCAGGATGTAGCCCTGCCGGGTGTTGAAGAGGCCGAGGTTGAGGATCAGCTGGAACTGTGGGATCAGGGCCGGCGGCAGGAACAGCGCCACGACGTACAAGGTGAGCAGGGCGCCGGAACCCCTCACGTACCCGCGGGCGATCGGGAACGCAACGAAGACCGACATGATCACGAACAAGGCCGTCCCGACCACCGTGTAGATCAGCGAGTTCACCAGGAAGCGGGGGAAGTTGGCGAGCTCCCAGGCATCGCCATAGTTGGCCAGTTCGAAGCTCTCGGGGAGACCGGTCGGGTTCGCGAAGAACTCCGGCAGCGACTTCATCGACGCAAAGATGAGCATCAGCAACGGGCTGACGTAGAACGCCGCGAAGAGCAACAGGATCGAATAGGAGCCGACCTTGCCGAGGATGCGGCGCCGCTTCGCTCCACCGTCGTCGCGCACCGGTTCGATCATGGGTTCGGTGATGACGCTCATGACATGTACTTCCTTTCACGTCGTCCGACGATGGCGTTGGCGGCCATACCGAGTACCAACACGAGAGCGAACAGCACGATCGATGCTGCGGCGGCATAGCCCTGGCGGAACGACCCACTACCGGTCCCGCCGAACGCCTCGGCGTAGACGACGTACCCGAGCACCTGGGTGCCGTTCTTGTAACCGGTCAGCACGAGGAACAGCATCCACGCCTGCAGCGAACCGACGATGTTCAGCAAGAAGTTGGTGTTGATGGCGGGCGTGAGCTGCGGCCAGGTGATGTTCTTGAAGAGCTGCCAGCCGGTGGCGCCGTCGACCGCCGCCGCCTCGTAGAGATCGGCCGAAATGGTCTGCATGCCGGCCAGGAAGATGACCATCGTGAACCCGGCGTTGGCCCAGATCTGGACGACGATCACCCAGTAGAACGCGTTCGAACCGTTCAGGAACTGGGATTCCATTCCGAACCATCCGAAGATCGAGTCCATCGGACCGCCGCCGGGCCGGAGGAACAGCTTCCACATCAGGCCCTGGACGGCAACGCCGAGGATCACCGGAACGAAGAAGAGGGTCCGGAAGACCAGGCGGCCCCGCAGTTTCTGGTTGACGAGCAAGGCCATCAGCAGACCGATGCCGAACTGGATCGTGGTCACCAGGACCATGAAGATCAGGGTCCGCTTGAGGGCGTCGAGGTTGTCGCGCGATCGGGCACCCTGGAAGAGGAACTCGTCGAAGTTGTCGAAGCCGACCCAGCTGATCGGGAGGCCACGGATGCCGGTCGCATCGGTGAACGAGTAGACGAAGGTGGCCAACGATGGCCCGACTCCGATGAGGAAGTAGAAGCCGAGTCCGGGCAACAGAAGCAGCCACGGGGCCATCCCTGCGAGTCGTGATCCCCCGAACAAGTACCGGGTCTTTGCTGCCATCAACGTCCCCCTCTGGTCGATTCTCGAATTCACCTCGCGAGTTCTGCGTCTCGATCTCGCGAGCTCTGCGTCGAGCCGACGTGTGAAGTCGACGTGGACGGTAGTGAGGGTGTGCGGCCCGACTCAAGCGGGCCGGGCCGCACACCCTCGGGTCATTTCAGTGGACCGTCCCGATCAGAGGCCGGACTCCCAGTCGGCCTGGGCCTGGTTGGCCGCCTCGACCGGATCGTCGAAGTCGCCGAGGTACAGCCAGCGGGCGGCTTCCCAGCCGTTGGCCCACTGGCCGGCGCCCTTCGGCAGGACCATCCACTGCTCGAGCCCGACGGTGAAGTTCCCCGCCTGGAGGATCGGTGAGATCGACGCACCGAGGGTGTTGTCGAGCACCGCCGTTGGCTGGGTCGGGATGTAACCCGTGGCGTTGGCGAAGGCGTTGTAGTTGTCGGGCTCGGAGAAGGCGGCGAGATACGCCGACGCCAGCTCGGGCACCGGGGTGTCGGCCGCAACCGCAAGGCTCATGTCGACCTTGCCGAACAGGGTCTGGTTGTCGGCAGGATCGTCGCTGCCCGGGAACGGGACGTAGGACCACGCGAAGTCGGCATCCTCGATCGTGCCGGCGTTCCAGCCACCCATCGGACCGAAGGCGACATCACCGACGGTCCAGCGGGACGCCGCCGAGTCGCCGGTGAGGCCGGCCGATTCCGCGTCGAGCAGCGAGGCGTAGGTGGCGTACCGCTCGAACAGGTCGAGACCCTTTTCGTCGTTCCACTTGGCCGCACCGGTCCAGAGGCCCTCGACGAGACCCTGCTGGTCGGGATAGAGCGCACCCAGCAGACCGTAGCTACCGACGTGGACGGGCCAGCCGTCCTGACCGCCGACGATCATGCACTTCTTGCCGGCATCCTCGATGACGGGGCACGCGGCAACGAGCTCGTCGAACGTCGTCGGCGTTTCGACACCGACCTCGGCGAGCAGATCATCGTTCACGAACATCCCGCTGTAGGTCGTGCGGCCGAGAGCGACGGCGTAGACGCTGCCGTTGTAGGACGAGCTCTCGATGGCCGCATCGTCGTAATTCGCAAGGAACGACTCGCCGGTGAGGTCCTTGATCAGCCCGGCATCGATGAGCTGCTGCCAGGCCGGCGGATCGGCATCGGTCATGTAGTCCTGCACTGCCTTGTCGAAGCCACTCAGACTGATCGTGGTGACGTCGATGTCCTTGGCCGTCAGGCGAGTCTGGTTGGTGGTGGAGAGTGCGTCGGCCTCGACGATCGACAGGTCGATTTCGACCCCCGGGTTGGCCGCCTGGAACTCGTCGTTGAAGTTCTCGAAGAACTCGACGCCTGCGGGGTTCTGGTGGATCAGGACACGCAGCGTCCCTTCCAGGTCACTGGCTGCTCCGTCGGATGCCGTCGTGTCGGATGTCGTGTCGTCGCCGCCGGTATCGTCGGCTGCCGAATCGTCGGCCGAGTCGCTTCCGCAGGCTGCCAGCGCCAGTGCGGTCGCGAGCAGCATCGATAGGATCCTTAACTTCCTGCTTCTCATGTTGACTCTCCCTTTGGTGGTGTTGATCTGAGATGGTTGAATCTGAGCCGGGGGGCGGTGCCCGGGTGCCCGGGGCGCGCGCAAGCCATGTGGGTGGTCGACCCTATGACCCGGTCTGTCGACGATGCGATCAAGCGATTCCCTCGATGGCAGCTCTCCAACTCGAAATGAGTCGTGAGGGCGGTCCCAGAATCCTGGGAGCGCTCTCACACTAGAGCGGGCCGAATTGCCACGTCAACTGTCGAGCAGCTCCGCCCGGTGCCGCAGACAGCCCGGGGCCGCACGGCGCTGGGAGCGCTCCCAGCATCTCGGTTGGCAGGGGCGGCCGCATGACCGGACGCGTCACGGCCAACGGGTGCACCCTCCCGAACCGACATCACCTCCATCGGTTCGAAGCTCGGTTGGACGTGCGAGCTCGGACTGCCCGAAGCCCGGCCTCGGAGCGATGTGGAGCGGACCGACTCTGTCGATCCCTAGAAGATCGAGGTCACGTCGTCGGCCGACCGGGCCAGTCGTCGGCGCGATCGTGCGGTGGCCTCGTTGGTCGGGTTCAGGTGTCGGCCGGGATCCTCCAACAGGATCTCGACCGACCGATGGCCTGCGGGCGGATCGACGACGGGGAGATCGGCACGAGCCGGGACCGCTTCGGGGCGCACGATGTCGTTCGTCGGCACCGACACCGTCCAGCCCTCCCCATGTTCGTCGACACCGCAGAGGCAGTCGTCGAGCTCGGGATCGTCGACGAGGCAGTACGCAGGATGCGTGGGTCCCGCCGCCGATCGGAGGATCGTGCGTTCGCCCCCCGGTCGGGCTTCGAGCAACCAGAAGCCGAGGTTGTGGAACACCCACGGGTGCAGGGCCGGCGGGAGCTGGATAATCGTCCAGCCCTCGGATTCTGCGACCAGCACCGTGTGGGCGGTTGCATGCTTGGGCGACTGGAGGTCGGAATAGCCACCCAGTCGGCCGAGCACATCGTCGAGTCCGCCAGGAACGAGGATCGAGCGGCGGACCTCGGGATGGATCAGTGGCTCTTGATGTTTCTTCGAGAACAGTCCCACGCTTCTTCGCCTTCCCCTGGTCGTTCTCCTGGTCCTGTCGGACGACAGGTGGTGGGTTTGACCGGTCGGCGCCTCGGCCGTCCCTCGTCGAACGGGCTCGGGCGGGCCGGGGCTACTCTGCGGTCGGCTCGCAGGAGGCACCATGCGCATCGCGACCTGGAACGTCAACTCCATCCGAGCTCGGCATCCGCGAGTACTGGCCTGGCTCGAACGTCATCGACCCGAGGTGATCGCCCTCCAGGAGACGAAGTGCACCGATGACACCTTCGCCGAGTTGGCCGAGGACTACGAGCCGCTGGGATATGACTGGCTCCACTGGGGCAACGACCACCGGAACGGGGTGGCCATCCTCAGCCGGGTCGGCCTCCGGGACGCCCAACGGGGATTTCGGGGTGTGAACCGGCCGCCGTACGACGAAGCTCGCCTCCTCACCGCGACCTGCGGGCCCGACACCGACACCATTCGGGTCAGCTCCGTGTACGTCCCCAACGGTCGTGAGCTCGACAGCCCCCACTACCTGACCAAACTCGTGTGGCTGGAACGTCTCCGATCCGAGGTCGACACCACCAGGTGCACCACCGTCCTGCTCGGTGACTTCAACGTGGCGCCGGCCGACATCGACATCTACGACCCATCCCGCTGGCGACGCAGGACACACGCCTCGCCGCCGGAGCGGGCCGCGATCGAGGCCATCCTCGACACGGGTTTGGTCGACGTGACCCGCCGACACCTGCCCGCACCCGCGGTCTACACCTGGTGGAGCTATCGCCCGGGACAGTTCGAGGCGAACCGAGGCCTGCGCATCGACCTCGCACTGACCTCGGCATCGGTGGCGCGGCGGACCGAGGCCGTATGGATCGACACCCGGGAGCGGGGTGGGCCCAGGCCATCCGACCACGCCCCCCTCGTGCTCGACATCTCGCCCCCCTGACCTACGATCTCGGCCATGACCAATTCATGGGGACTCGATGGCAAACAACTCCTGGTGACCGGCGGAGCGTCGGGCATCGGGGCCGCGGTGGCACGACTGGCCGCGGGCGACGGCGCCTCGGTCATCATGGTCGATCTTCCCGGCAGCGCAGGCCCGGCCCTGGCGAACGAGATCGGTGCCCGGTTCGTCGCGTGCGACGTCAGCAGACCGGACGACTGGGCCACGCTGGCCGGTTCGCTCGATGGCCTCGACATCGCCGTGCTCAATGCCGGCGTCGTCTTTCGCCGACCCGAGGACTTCATGACGACCCCCGACGATCCCGGCACCTGGGACCTCGATGCCTATCAACGGGCCGTCGGGGTCAACATCAACGGCGTTGCCTTCGGCCTCCGGACGCTCGTCCCGATCCTCGAAGCCGGAGGGGGCGGAGCCATCACGGCAACGGCAAGCCTGGCCGGGCTCATCCCCTGGTCACCCGATCCGGTGTACTCGATGACCAAATGGGCCGTCGTCGGGCTGGTGCGGGCCTCGGCCACCCCGCTGCGGGCCAAGAACATCACCATCAACGCCATCTGCCCCGGCGGCGTCGCCACCCCGATGACCGGCATCACCGACGGCTCGGTGCCCCGGGACATGGCCGACCCGCGCCACATCGCGCACGCCCACCTCGACGCGGCCACCTCGGGTCGGACCGGCCGGGCGATCAAGGCCGTCGCCGGTCACGAACACCAGGCCCACGACTTCGCCCGCGTCAGTGGTGTGACCGCCGACTGAGCCACCACGAACGATCGCTGCGTCCTCGTACCCGGCCGACGCGCACGACGCGACCGGCGCTGCGCCCCACGCGGCGGGAGCGTTCAGCTCAGGTCGATGCCGACGTATCCACCGGCTGCAACCTCGTCGACCTTCGCCGCGTACTGTGGGGCCCCACCGAAGTAGGCCTGGTAGCGAACCGTGCCTTCGCGGTGTCCGGCGACGTTCGAGTTGTAGCCGGTGAACCAGCCCTTGCTGTTGCGCAGCAACAGGCGCTCGTGGGCCCGGACGACTTCCTCCACCCACTCCTCCTCGGCCTCGAGCCGGGCCTCGATCCGAGTGCAGCCTCGATCGATGGCATGTTCGAGGAGCGCCGTCAGCCAATCGACCCCGGTCTCGATGGCGCGGGGGAAGTTGGTCGACCCCGAAACGCTCTGGGGGCCGGCCACCATGAACATGTTGGGGAACCCATGGGTGAGGACGCCGAGATAGGTGCTCGGGCTGTCCCTCCACTTGTCGGCCAGGGTCTGGCCGTCGACGCCGCGGATCTCGATGCGGTCGTAGCCACCCGTGATGGCGTCGAAGCCGGTGGCGAAGACGATCAGGTCGAGGTCGTGGTGGGCGTCGGTCGTCTGGATACCGGTTGGGGTGAAGCGCTCGATCGGGGTCTCGGAGAGGTCGACCAGGTGCACGTTGTCGCGGTTGTAGGCCTCGAAGTAACGGGTCTCGAGGGGCAGGCGCTGCATCCCGAATCCGTGGTCACGGGGGATGAGCTTCTCGGCGAGTTCGGGATCGTGCACCCGTTGCCGGATGCGGTCGGCCACGTACTCCGACATCTCCCGGTTGGCGGCCTCGTCGAAGAAGATCTCCGCGAAGTTGCCGGCCAGGATCGCAAATCCGGGCTGGTCGTAGAGCTCGTCCCAGACCGCTCGGCGCTCCTCGGCCGTGAGGTCCCAGAAACCGCGCCGGGGAACGTGCTCGAATCCACCGGGTGAACTGGCGCAGTTGGCGAAGATCTCGTCGTACCGGCCCCGGATCGCCTCCATCTCCTCGTTGGAGATGGGCGAGTTGTTCAGCGGCGTGCTCCAGTTGGGCCGACGCTGGAAGACCGTCAGGTCCCCCACCTGGTCGGCGATCTCGCTGATGACCTGGATGCCGGTCGCCCCGGTCCCGATGACCCCGACGCGGCGGCCCTCGAGTGCGACCGGTTCCTTCGGCCACCAATAGGTGTGGAATGCATCGCCCGCGAACTCGTCCATGCCCTCGTAGCTGGGCAGGGTCGGTATCGACAGCGGGCCCAGACTGGTGACGACGAATCGGGCGACGTAGGTCTCGCCGCTCTCCAAGCCGAGTTGCCAGACCCGCTCGTCTTCGTCCCAGGTCATCGTCTCGACCCGAGCGTCGAACCGCATGTGGCGCCGCAGATCGAACTTGTCGGCAACATGGTTCAGGTAGCGGAGGTTCTCGGGCTGGGCCGAGAAGCGTTCCTTCCAGTGCCACTCGTCGAGCAGTTCCTTCGAGAACGAGTACCCGTAGGTGTAGCTCTCGGAATCGAAGCGCGCCCCCGGGTACCGATTGCGATACCAGGTGCCACCCAGGTCGTCGTCGGCCTCGAGCAGGACGGCGTCGATGCCGAGATCGGTGAGGCGTTTGATCTCGTAGATTCCGGACACTCCCGCCCCGATGACCACGACCTCGCGTCGCTCCGTTGCGGCCATCACCGCTTCACCTCCGACTGGCCCCGGTCCGGGATCCCCAACAGCACGGCGTGACCATACCCATGTCGCCGGGAGCGGTTCCACTGCGGGCCCGCCCGAGTGACCGATGCCGCGGCGTGTCCACGTCGGGTTCGATCCGATCGGGTCTGCCGTTCCGATGGGGTCTGGTGTTGGCACTAGACAGTGCCGTAGTGGCACTATAGGATGCCGAACGAACCCGTCGCTCACCCGGTCCGACCCAACCACCCGCCCGTGAGCACGCGACTCGGCACGAGGACCACCATGACGCAGAACGACTACGAGCTCTTCGACCCTGCCTACATCGCTGACCCGGCGCCGGTCTGGCAACGGTTCCGGAAGGAATGCCCCATGGCGCACTCCGACAGCCACGGCGGCTCGTGGCTCCCATCGCGCTACGACGACGTGACCGCGATCGCCCGCGACGTCGACACCTTCACCTCATCGAAGGGCGTGAGCGTGATCGAGGTCCCCGAGCGCCGAGCGACGCTCACCCAGGGCAGCCCCCCGATCGATGCCGATCCCCCGCTGCACACGTGGACCCGGCGCCTGATGCTGCCGGCGATGTCACCGGCGGCCGTTCTGTCATACGAGGCCGGCACTCGAAAGCTCTGTCGCTCCCTCATCGAGTCCTTCATCGACCGGGGCCGGGCCGATGCGGCAGCCGACTACGCACAGCAACTGCCGGTGCGGGTCATCGGCGCACTGCTCGGAGTCCCCGAACACGAAAGTGATCGCTTCGTCGGGTGGGTCCGATCGATCATCGAGTTCGCGGCCGACGCGGAACGCCGAGCGAAAGCGACCGCCGAGTTGGCCGAGTTCCTCCGGGGCGAGATCGCCGACCGGCGCGCCAACCCCGGTACCGATCTGATCAGCCACATGGCGACCAGCCAGCACGACGGCGAGCCGATCGACGACGCGTTGATCGTCGGCGAGGCCGCCCTCCTCCTCGTCGCCGGCGTCGACACCACCTGGAGCGCCATCGGTTCCTCGTTGTTCCACCTCGCGTCACATCCCGACGACCGACGACGCATGGTCGACGACCCCGAGGTCTGGCCCCTGGCGATCGAGGAGTTCCTTCGCTTCTACGCACCGGTCACGATGGCCCGCATCGCAACGGCCGACACCGAGATCGCCGGTTGCCCCGTCAGCGCCGGCGAGCGCGTGCTCCTCAGCTTCCCAGCCGCCAATCGTGACGAGGACCACTTCGACGACGCCGATCGGTTCGTGATCGATCGGGCCCAGAATCGGCATCTCGCCTTCGGGGTCGGCATCCACCGCTGCGCCGGGTCGAACCTGGCCCGGATGGAGCTCCGCGTTGCGCTCGAGGAATGGCTCTCGGCGATCCCCGAATTCGAGCTCGAAGACCCCGCTGCGGTCACGTGGGCCGGCGGCCAGATCCGAGGACCGCGATCCGTCCCGGTCGTGTTCCCCCGTCGCTGACACCGGAGACCGACCACGACGCACGACGAGGACCCCGACGATGACCACCAACCTCCACGCCGAGAGAACGCCGGCAGCCGGCCTCGACTTCGCTCTCGGTCCCGAGCTCGACGAACTCCGCGAGCGAGCTCGAGCGGTCGCCGCCGCCGGAGTGGCGAGGTATGGCCGTTTCCATGACTCCTGGATCAACGGTCACTCGAAGGAGTTCTCGAGCGTGATGGCCGCCGAGGGCTGGGTCGGGATGACCTGGCCGATCGAGCATGGCGGTCACGGTCGACCCGACATCGAGCGGATCGTCATGGCCGACGAGATGATCAGCGCCGGTGCGCCGATCGCCGCGGGCTGGGTGTCGGACCGCCAGATGGGGCCGTCGATCATCCGCTTCGGGACCGCTGACCACCAGGCCGAATTCCTGCCGGGGATCCTGACGGGCGAACAGACGTGGTGTATCGGCATGAGCGAGCCCGACGCCGGGTCCGATCTCGCATCGGTCACGACCTCCGCCCGCCGCCAGGGCGATGTCTGGGTCATCAACGGCCAGAAGATCTGGACATCCATGGCTCGCCTGGCGGACTATTGCTACCTCATCTGCCGGACGTCGGGCGAGGGTCCACCGCATCGTGGCGTCAGCGAGATCATCGTGCCGATGGACACCCCCGGGATCGAGATCAGGACCATTGCCGACATGGTCGGGAACCATCACTTCTGCGAGGTCTTCTTCGACGAGGTCCAGGTGCCGATCGAGAATCTGGTCGGGGTCGAAGGGAACGCGTTCCGTCAGACGATGGCCCAACTCGAGCACGAGCGTGGTGGGATCGATCGCCTCGTCTCGAACCGACCGCTCTTCGACGACGCCGTTGCGCAGGTCGACCGATCCGATCCGCGACTCCGCCAGCAGGTCGCTGCGCTCGAAACCGGGTACACCCTCGGTCGGTTGATGGTGTACCGCCACGCGCTCGGTCAGGCCCCGTCGGGCTACAGCACCACGATCAAGTGTTTCTGTACCGAGCACGAGCGCCGGGTCGCCGACTTCGCCGCCCAGGTGCTCGGGGCAGACGCGATGCTCGACTCCGCCCACTCCCGAGCGCTCCTCCAGGCGCCGTCCTACACCATCATGGGCGGTACGTCGGAGGTCATGCGCAACATCCTGGGCGAACGCAGTCTCGGCCTGCCCAGAGAACCGCGGGGCTGAGCATCAGTCGAGGCGGAAGCCCTTCGACCGGAGGAAGCGGGCGAGCTGGCCGCGTTCGGATCGGGCGACCATCGCGGCCTTCGCCGTCGACCAGACGCCTCCCGGAGGACGAGCAGCAAGCCGGCGCCGGTCGTAGTCGGCGATCCTGGCCGAAGCGTCGTGATCGTCGTAGCGATTCCGATGCACCGTCAGGTCGTGCCCCAGCCGGGGCGACAGCGGCTCGAACCGATCGGGCCATCCCAGGCACATCCCGGCGAGCGGGAACACGTGCTCGGGCAGACCCAGGAGCGTCGACACCTCGTCGATGTGGTTTCGCACCACACTGATCGGACAGGTTCCGAGACCGAGCGACTCGGCAGCCCAGATGAAGGTCGACAGATGCATCGAGGCGTCGGATGCCGCGTTGAGGAAGGCGTCGAGGTGGTCGTTCGCGAACTCGGATCCGGCGTCGCTCGCAATCCGTCGGATCCGTCGACTGTCACCGCAGAAGACGAGGAATCGGGGAGCCTGGGCGACCCAGGGCATCGTCGGAATCAGCTCGGCGATGGCCGAGCGAATCGTCGGATCATCGACGACGACGACCGACCACTGCTGCAGATCGCTCTTCGACGGCGTGCTCGACGTCGCGGCCAGGACCGCATCGAGCATCACGTCGTCGACCGGCCGGTCGGAGAAACGGCGGCACGTCCGGTGCGCGAGGATCATCTCGATCGTCGTGGTGTCGATCTCGGCCAACTCACCGACCCACGCGACGGCCGATGGGCTGGCGAACCGGGCTGCAACCAGGTCGACCAGCCTGGCATCGGCGATGTTCATGTGTTCCTCGCGGTCAGATATCGGTGCCGGCCATCGGATCGGCCAAGCCGGGAACGGGCGGAATCCCCCCACGACCGGCGAGACCCGCCGTGACGCCGCGACCGAAATACTCCGGCAGCGGCCGGCCATCGTCGAGGCTGATCCAGAGCCGCAGCAGATGACGTTTGCGCTCGGGCTCGGGCCAGTCCTCGTACTCGGTGCGCGAATGCATCATCGAATAGTTGCAGAGGAACTGGATGTCGCCGGGTTGGAAATCCATGTGGAGGGCGATGCCGTCTTCGACCGTGATCGCGTCGATCAGGTCGAGGAAGGCCGACTCGTCATCGGTTCGCCGCGGCACCGCATCGTGGCGCAGGGCCGTGTCGAGAAACGAGCGGACGTAGCGGATCGAGAGCAGGCCCTCGTGCCAACAGGCCAGAGGTGTGGTGAAGAACGGATCCTCGCCCGGTCGCTCCTCGTTGCGGCGGTCGTAGTACCAGTCCTGGAACCACAGATGGGCGAGGTCGGGCCGGCGGCGGAGTGTTTCGTTGAAGACCGTGGTCGATGACACGATGGAACTGAGGCCACCCGACTTCGAGGGCTGGAGGCACAGGAGTCCGACCGTGTCGGAGCTGTCGGTGTGATAGGGGAGCCGGACCCGGGTCTGATACCCACGGGAGCCGGGTTCGCGGATATCGACACCCTCGTCGGTCACGTGGCCGAGCAGATGGCCGCGGGAGTTCTGCGAAACCGGAATACCCAGGTGCAGACCGATCGCCCAGTAGGCCACGGCGGCCTCGTGCAGGGACAGGTCCTCGATCGGCAAGCCCCGCAGCAGCCAGAAGCCACGGCCGCGATCGAGTTCGGTGGCCAGGCCCTGGAGCCGTCCGGAAAGGGTCGGGAGGGGGAAATCCTCACGACGCGTGTCGAGCATGCGGATGCCCCTTCGCTCGACCGCGGCCAGGGCGGCGAGGAGTTCATCGACCTCGGTATCGGTCAGATGCTCGGTCCACGACAGGGTTCCCTGCAGATCACGGCCATACCACGCCGCCGGCGAATCGATCGGCGTCAGCCTCATCTCGGCGGTCTTGCTCTCGGTCATCGCTGGTCCCCTTCGTCGCACTCAGCTCGCTGCCCGACCCGATCCGATTGCCCGATGGAATCCGATCGCCTGGCAAGGTTGTGGCATCGTATGGTGCCACTTCGACACTGTCAAGTGCCGAGAGGGCACCAGACTGCTACGGTGACCGAGATGACCGCAACGGATCGCCCCCAGACGCGGAACGACTTCGTCCGCTCGCAGGCCCTGCGAGCAACGCAGACACTCCTGGCGACGCACGGCCTCTCCGTGACCATGGACCAGATCGCCGAGCGGTCGGGGATCAGCCGGAGATCACTCTTCCGCCACTTCGAGTCCCGAGACCTGCTCGTCCGAGAAGCGCTCGATGCCGCCGTGGCCCGCTACGAGCAGCAGCTCATTGCCGCGAGCCAGGTCGAGGGCGCACCGTCCGAGTGGCTCACGAGGGTCATCGAGCACACACACCGCAGCCACCTCGCCGCGGGACTCGCCATCTGGCAGCTGTCCAGCACCGCCGACGACGAGCTCGCTCCCGAGTTCCGTGAGGTGACCCGGCGTCGACGGGCCATGCGACGCCGGGTGACCGCTCGGTTGACGAACCAGGCCTGGGAAGCAGCCGGGGGAAGCGGCGAACCTCCGGCCGTGGTGGCCGAGGTCATGGCCATGGCCGTCTCGAGCTACTCGACCCACTCGCTCGTTCTCGACCTCGCACAGTCGGTCGAGGAAGCAGCCGACCTGACGACCACCATCATCCTGACCGTGATCGAGGCCAACCTCACCCGAGGGCGATGAACACCTTCGATCGGTGAAAAGCCGTCGTCGGAACAGGTCGCTCGTGCCTGCGGCCGCAGTGGCGTGAAAACCAGCGTGGCGTCGAGGCCGCGCTGCCGTCTCGGGACTTTGGCCCGTGGCGCGGCCGATCCCGGTGGGCTAGCGTCTTGTCTCGGTCGCCACCGGTCGCACGAGCGAAGCTCGACGAGCCGCCTCGTGAGAATGAGAAGCCGGTTGCAACCGACACTCAATCAACGGGAGAGACACATGACGAAACTACGATGGTTGGCGGCGATCTTCGCCGTCGCCCTGATTGCCAGTTCGTGCGGTGGGAGCAGCGACGACAACGCGGCCGATGACACCGGCGACGAAACGACGACGACGGCCGCCGACAGCGGCGACGACACCGCAACCACGGCAGCCGACACCGGCGGCGGCGAGGACATCACCCTTCGCATCTTCGCCGGTGCGGTCGGTAACGAGCTCGAACTCGCCCAGAACACCGCTCAGCGATACATGGACGCGAACCCCGGCGTGACCGTCGAGGTGATCGAGACGGGTGACCTCGTCGAGGACCGCCTGGGCACCTACCTGCAGCTCTTCGAGGCCCAGTCCTCCGAGGGTGACGTGTTCCAGATCGACGTGATCTGGCCGGGCGACCTGGCCGAGCACTTCCTCGACCTCAACGAATACGGTGGAGCCGAGGCGGCAGCCCAGCACTTCCCGGCCATCGTCGAGAACAACACGGTCGACGGCAAGCTCGTCGGGATTCCGTGGTTCACCGACGCCGGCCTCCTCTACTACCGGACCGACCTCCTCGAGAAGTACAACCTCGACCCGCCGACGACGTGGGACGAGCTCGAAGCTTCCGCCCAGACCATCCAAGACGGTGAGCGGGCCGAAAACCCGGACTTCTGGGGTTTCGTGTTCCAGGGCAACGCCTATGAGGGCCTCACCTGCGACGCACTGGAATGGGTGGCGTCGGTCGGTGGCGGTTCGATCATCGAGCCCGATGGCACCATCACGATCAACAACGACAACGCCAAGGCGATCGTCTCACAGGCCGCCGGTTGGGTCGGCACGATCTCGCCTCCGGGCGTGACGGCGTACGCCGAGGAAGATGCCCGTGGCGTCTGGCAGGCCGGTAACGCCGCCTTCATGCGCAACTGGCCATACGCCTACTCGCTCGGCAACGGCGACGACAGCGAGATCGTCGGTCTCTTCGACGTTTCGCCACTGCCCGGTGGAGCCCCCGGTGAAGGGGCGGCGACGCTCGGCGGTTGGCAGCTCGCGGTCTCGAAGTATTCTGCGCACCCCGAAGAGGCCGCCAAGTTGGCGCTCTTCATGGCCTCACCCGAGGAGCAGAAGATCCGGGCCATCGACGCCTCGTTGAACCCGACCATCCCCGCGCTCTACGAGGATGCCGACGTTCTGGCGGCCAACCCGTTCTTCGGCTCGCTGCTCGACGTGTTCACCCAGGCCGTTGCCCGTCCCTCGACGGTCTCCGCTCCGGACTACGCCGACACGTCCAAGCTGTTCTTCAACTCGGTGCACAGCGTGCTGACCGGTGAGGAGAACGTCGACGATGCATTCGAGCTGCTCGAGCTCGATCTGCAGGACCTGCACCCCGACTTCACGGTCGGAACTCCCTGACGCTTCGGGGTCCGGGACACACCCTGACCCCGCAAACGTCGTTCTCTGAAGCCGGTGCTCCAGGGCTTGCCCTGGAGCACCGGATTGAGAGTGCGATCGTGCACCGAACGCCACGACTCGCTGCGAAATGGGGGACACCGAGTGACAACGACCGACGCATCGGAGACGTCCGACAACGGCACCGCCGTCAAGCCCAAGAGCAACAAGGGTGGCGGTGGACTCCTCAAGGGCGAGCGACGACTGGCCTATCTGCTCCTGCTCCCGACCATGCTCATCCTGGTCACCATCGCCATCTATCCCCTCGGCTCGGTGTTCTACAAGAGCTTCACCAACGACAGCTTTGCCAGCGCCCAGCCCACGGATTGGGTCGGCCTGCGCAACTACAAGGACCTCCTGAGTCTCACGATCGTCGAACTCAAGCCCGAGGTCGACGATGCCGGTCAACCGGTGATCGACCCCGACACCGGGGAACAGGAATACCAGTCGTCGGTATCGGCTCTTCCCCGCGAGCCCAGGCGCTACCGCGAGGCCTATCAGTTCGGCATCTTCGGCAACAAATACGTTCTCGGGGCAACCGACCCGAACTTCATCAAGGCCGTCGTCGACACCCTGATCTTCACCGTGACCACACTGTTCTTCGAGGTCATCCTGGGTTTCGCGATCGCGATGACACTCAACGTGGCCTTCCCCGGGCGAGGAGTCATGCCGCGCCGCGATGCTCGTCCCCTGGGCGATCCTCACGGCCGTCTCGTCACGAATATGGGAATGGATGTTCCGGGACACTCGGGCCGGACTGTTCAACATCGTGCTCGAAAAAGCGCACATCATCGACGAGCCGATTCCCTGGTTGGCCGACAGCAAGTACCAGCTACCGGCTGCGATCGCGATCGATGTGTGGAAGACCACGCCATTCATCGCGCTCCTCCTCTTGGCCGGTCTGGCTCTGATTCCGTCCGACTACTACGAGGCGGCGTCGGTCGACGGTGCCACGGCATGGCAGCAGTTCCGGAAGATCACCATCCCGCTCGTCAAACCGACCCTGGCCGTCGCCCTGGTCTTCCGGACCCTCGATGCGCTCCGGGTCTTCGACCTCTTCCAGATCGTGTTCGCCCAGCGGCGCTACTCGATGGCGAGCTTCGCGTACTACCAGTTGATCGATTCCCAAGCGGCGGGCTATTCGTCGGCGGCCTCGGTGATCATCTTCTTCATCATCACGGTCTTCGCCTTCATGTACATCCGACTCCTGGGGATCACCAATGACTGATCTGGCTCAAGACGCCCCGTCCGGAACGGCTGCCGCCTCCACCCGGACCATCATCCGACCCAAGAAACGCAGGGTCACCTGGAACAAGGTCGGCTTCTGGTTCCTGATCGTGCTGATCGCGATCTTCCTGCTGTTCCCGTTCTACTGGGCCATCAACTCCTCACTCAAGACCGAGGCTCAGCTCCGAATGACGCCGGGCACGTTCATCCCCCGCGATCCCCAGAGCAACGGCATTTCGATCTCGTGGCAGAATTACCGGGCGGTCTTTCAGAACGACTCGTTCATCCGCAGCCTTCGCAACAGCGCCATCGTGGCCACCAGCGTCACGTTCCTGGCCCTTGTCATCGGCTCGTTCGCCGGGTTCGCCCTCGGCAAGCTGCGCTTCCGGGGTCGGACACCGTCGCTCTACGTGATCCTCTCGATGACCATGTTCCCCCAGATCGCCGTGCTGACCGGGTTGTATGCGATCGTCCGCAACGTCGGCGCATCGGCCATGCCCAGCATGATCTTCACCTACATGCTGTTCACGCTGCCGTTCACCGCATGGGTGCTCACCGCGTTCTTCCAGGCACTGCCCGACGAACTCCTGCAATCGGCCCAGGTCGACGGGGCGACGCCGTTCCAGGCCTTCCGGCTGATCCTGTTTCCCCTGACCGCGCCCGCCTTGGTCACCACCGGCCTCCTGGCCTTCATCGCCGCCTTCAACGAGTACCTGTTCGCGTTGACGTTCACGACCATCGAGCCCAACGCCAGAACGGTGCCGGTGGCGATCAGCTTGTTCTCCGGCCAGATCGCCCGTCAGGAGCCCTTCGGCGAGATCATGGCCGCGGCGGTGATCGTGACGCTCCCGCTGATCGTGTTGGTCCTCATTTTCCAGCGCCGCATCATCGGTGGTCTCACCGCCGGCGCCGTGAAGGGCTGATCGGCCGGCTCAATCGGCCACGGCCGCCGAGGCCTCGACTTCGCGTTCTCGCAGCGCGTCGGCTCCCGCGATCGCGAACAGTGGTGAAACCGATCCCACCATGAGGCCGGCGGCCGGCGATATCCGTTGCACGATGAACGTGTAGGCGACGCAGATCACCACGGCGACCATCCGGTAGCGAAGCGAGTGACGAGGGGACCGATGGAAGGCCACGATGCCGCCGGCCCCGAAGCCGGCGACCAGGCCGGTGGGAAGGTCGAAGATCGCGATCGGGAGCCCGACCACGACCCAGAGGGCGGTCGCGACCAGCGTGGCCCGAATCGAGTGTTCGTGGTTGGAGACTCCTGCCGTGATCCCGAACACGCCCGGCACCAGACCGAAGGCGATCCCGATGAGCCCGCCGCCGAACCCGATCTCGTCCTCGGAGGCGGCCGCGAACCCGAAGATGAGCATCGTGTAGCTCATGAACATGAACACCGTCGCCAGACCGATCGCGAACCACCGACGGGTGCCTTCTCGGTCCTTTGCTCCCTTCGGATCCCTGGTGGCCACGACGGCGACCGTAGCATCGCCACGCGCGGGGTCAGCCGCAGATCAGCCGGCCGACCCGACCACGGGCTCGAACGACAGGAATGGAGCGGGAACCCAACCGCTCTCCCCCGTGGCCGCGACCTCGACCATGTAGAAGTCGAGCACGGGATTCCCCTGATACAGGACGATCTCGACCTCGGCTCCGTGATCACCCCGACCCGAGATGCTCAGCCGCTGGTGGCTGTCGTACAGCAGCACCTCGGGCTCGATCAATTCACCGTCCCAGATCCCGGTGAGCCAGGCCTGGCCGCCCGGTCCCCACACGGTCGGGATCCCGCACTGATCAGGATCGGGATTGTCGTCGAACGGGAGAGCGGGAACATCGGGATCCCGAAGCTCATGGACATCATGGGCCACAACCGGTGTTCGGGGCGTGCGAGCGACGATCGAGGTCGAGGAGACGGCGGCCGTGTCGCCGGCCGATCCGGTGGACCCACCCTCTCCGACCGGATCGTCAGCCGCACAGGATCCCGCCGTCAGTGCCATGGCCGCCATCACACCGAGCGCTCGGAACCTCGTCATTCCACGGGAACCATCGGATGCGGATCATCATTCCCCTTCCGAGCCTCTGGTTCCGGGTTCCAACCGCTCCCGGTGTTCACCCCTCGAGCAGGAGACGGTCGAGTCGCCGGCGAAGAAGTCGGGCGACGGTCGATGCCTCGTCGGCGGCGAGACCATGGGCCACGATCGGGCCACGAAACCCGATACCCACCAGTTCCCCCAGATAGTGGTCGTAGTCCAGGATGCCCGACCCGGCGGCGGTGACGCTGCCGTCCGGTCGGCGATCCTTCGCGTGAGCGACGGTGATGCGATCGGCGAGCAAGGCGATCGCTTCGGAGACGATCTGGCGCTGGCGGTCGAGGTCGGCGACGTCGAACAGGTTTGCGGGGTCGAGCACGACCCGAATCCGATCACTTTGCATCTGGTCGATCAGGTCCCTGGCCCGAGCAGCGGAGCTGACGACGTTGCCGAGTTCGGGCTCGATGCCGAGTCGGACGTCATGGGTCTCGGCGATTTCGAGCGCTGTCTCCATGGCGCCACACAGATCTCTCCATGCCGATGGGGTCGAGTTGTCGGGATGGCCGCGCCACATGTCGGTGGTGTCCCGGGTGCCGGTGCACAAGGTGATCAGGTCCGTACCCATGGCGGATGCCGATCGGGCGAGCACGTCGAGCGATGCCAGGCCCCGTCGTCGGACACGAGCATCGGGATGGATCATGTTGAAGGTGCCCGACACGCCACACAGCCGAACCTCCTTCGCCGCAGCGGCCAACGAGATCGCAGCAACGACGTCAGGGGGAATCGTGTCGGGCAGTGGTGACAGACCCGAGCAGACCATGTTGTAGTGCACGACGGTGAAACCCGCCTCGACGGCCGCTCCGAACACGGTGTCGGGGTCACACGCCGAGAACGTCCTCGCGAAGATACCCAATTGCATCACAGCGATTGCATCACAGCGATTGCATCACAGCGATCCGGTGACGTCGTCCAGGGCCACGGATTCACCGGTTTCGACCGACCTCGCAATGGCGAGCATCCCGCGAACGCAAGCCACCCCGTCGTCGATGTCGGCTCCCGATGTGGGAGTGCCATGCAGGACCGTGTCGGCGAAGCCCTCGAGCTGTCGTCGGAAGAAGTGCCCGTCCGCGCCGAGCGGTCGATACGACGTGGCCGAGTCCTCGCGGAAGATGTCGACCTCGGACGTGGTGAAGTACCAGGGGTTGCTGGTCTTGCCGATGACCGACCCGTTGCGACCGTAGATCTGAAAGCCCTCGTGCCATCCCATCCGGACCGCAACCGTGAGGTCCAACTGACCGATGGCGCCGCTGCGGAACTCCACCTCGACCAGCCAACAGTGCATGCCACGACCATCCGACAATCGTGCTCGCACCGAGGCGATGTCACCCCCCAGGAACCTCGCCGTGTCGAGAAGATGACTTCCGTGCGCCAGCATGTAGTAGCGCCGCAGGTCCGCCTTCGATGGGGCTTGGGGATGCCTCGCATTCGATGAGCGGACGATCAACGGTTGCACCGCGTCGGTCATCGCATAACGATGGCTGCTGTCGCAGTACCAGGCCTTCAACGCCACCAGATCGCCCATCTCCTCGACGATGAACCGCCGAGCCTCCTGAATCCCGATGTCGTACCGCTTCATGTGCCCGATCTGGAAGACCTTGCCCGTGTCTCGCACCACGGCGGCCAGGGCTTCGACCTCGTCGAGACCGGTGGCGACCGGCTTCTCGCACAGCACGTGCTTGCCGGACTCGAGCGCCCGGATCGACGCCGGCACGTGGAAGGCGTCTGCCGTCGCGATGATCACGGCGTCGAGATCGGGATCGGCCAGCATCTCGTCGTAGTCGGCGTAGCTCCTGTCGGGGGCGTGCGTGCAGGCCATCCGTTCACGAAGATCATCGGCAACGTCGCAGATCGCGTGAAGCCGTGCGTTACGAGCCTTGGTGCAGCTCTCGAGATGAGCGGCCTGGGCGATCTGCCCACACCCCAGGACGCCAACGTTCAATTCGGTCTCGCTCATGGTCGGTCTCGTTTCATCGATCGCAAGGGGAGCAGCTCGTCCGCAGACCCGGCGATCGATCGAACGAGAGCATTGGGAACCGAGTCGAACCCCTGCGACCGCAGCGATCAGACGGTTGCCGATTCGGCGTCGGGTACCTGGGCCCGTTTCACCGCGGCGGGAACGATCGGGATGTCCTCGTCGGCGATCGGCTGCATCCAGTTCTTCCGCGCCAGCGCGGCCTCGACGTAGGGCGCCAGCTCGGCCTCCTTCTGCGCCAGACGCTCGGCCTCGTTCGCGTGGAACTCGGGCATGACCTGCGAAGCGAACATCTCGAGTGAGTCGCAGATGTCCTCGTGCCGGTTGCGCCCCGCCTGCTGGATGAAGATCAGCTGATCGACACCGATCGCCTCGAGCTCACGGATGTGGCGTCTCGCATCGGCCGGGGTACCGATGGCCGAGGAATAGGCATCGCCATAGCTGCGAGCCTTCTCGATGTAGGCGTCGGTCGCACCGGGGCCACGCATCGCCTGGAAATCGGCCCACAGGTCGGTGCGGCCCGGGACGCTGTCCTGGGTCACCATGGCACTGATGGCGTAGCTGAAGAACTCGAAACCCTCGCGACCCCGTCGGATGGCCTCGTCTCGTTCCTCGTGCAGCGAGAACCCGGTGACCAGCGCGATGTTGGCATTGACGGTGTGGCCGATCGGCACACAGCGCTCGCTCTTGATGATGTCGTAGTACGACCTCACCCAGTGGGCTGCTTCGTCGGGATCGACGAACGAGAAGGCAAGCGCACCGATGCCGAGTTCGGCCGCCAGTTCGATGGTCGAGCGGTTGGTGCAGGCGATCCACATCGGTGGGTGCGGCTT
This sequence comes from uncultured Acidimicrobiales bacterium, assembly GCA_963700755.1. GTDB lineage: Bacteria > Actinomycetota > Acidimicrobiia > Acidimicrobiales > SZUA-35 > JBBQUN01. The sequence continues at coordinate 133,055 of CAVOYW010000005.1, read as the reverse complement.
CTGGCTCGGCTTCGGGACGACGTTGCGACACGGGAACGAGAACGACTCGCCCTCGTAGCCCGGGTACGGGGTCAGGGCCATCATGTTGGCGATCTGCTCGCCGGCCTCGATGCTCATCGCCCGCTTCTGTTTTGCCGGAATCCCGAATCCGCCCAGTTCCATCCGGGTGGCGCCCTCACCGATGCCGAACTCGACCCGGCCGCGGGAAATGAGATCGAGCGTGGCGATCTCTTCTGCGACCCTTGCCGGGTGGTTGTAGTTGGCCGGCGTGTGCTTGATCCCATGGCCGATCCGAATGCGCTCGGTGCGAGCGGCGCACGCGGCGAGGAAGACTTCGGGGGCCGAGCAATGGGAGTACTCCTCGAGGAAGTGGTGCTCGACGGCCCAGACATGGTCGATGCCGAGCCGGTCGGCCAGGACCACCTGCTCGACGGCGTCGGCGAGAAGCTGCTCCTCGTCGCCGTCGGCCCAGGGCTTCGGGAGTTGGTGTTCGTAGAAGATGCCGAATCGCATCCGGCCGAACCTAGTGGGCTCGGCGCTCGTGATCGAACCCGTGACACACGGCCGACCGTGTGCCTCGCGAGGCTCAGTCGGTGAGGCCCGAACTCTCGGCGCCGGCTTCCACCGGCGAACCCGCCGAGGGTGCCCGATGGAACTCGACGACGAAGGTGGCCGGCTCGTCGAGTTCGACGTGATGGAGGCGCCCCGGGGGGATGACGACGCCGTCGCCGGCGGCGATGACGATGGGGGTGTGTGGATCATCCTCGAACACGAAGCCGACCTGCCCGGTGTGGACGACCAGTCTCCCCCAAACGCCGTCGGCGACACGGTGGGCCCGCAGCAGCCCGGCCGGGACCGACTCGTTGTCGAACACGGCGGTGGTCCGGACCAGCACGAATTTGCTCGGGATCCGGTCGGTCATCGGCTCGCTCCTGTTTCAACGGGAGCCGGTCGATCGGTGGAGTGAGCGGGGATCGGGACGACGAGAACCATCCGGGCGATGATCGCATCCCCCGCCGACTCCTTCGAATCCGGCCCGGGCCCGCCCGAGTGGGCCGGCGATCGCCTCGGGCGCCACTCGCCGGCGGGGCACCGACCGAAGGAGTGATCACCGCCGACTTCGGCGCCGGCGTCCCGTCGGGCTTTGCCCGGGCCGAGAGCCCATGGGAGGATCGATCGGACCAGCGAGCCGGCCGGCTCGATTCTCGCCGATGGTGGGGCAAGACACCTCGGCGTGACGATCGCGAAGGAGAACAAACCATGACCGAGACCTCGACGGCTTCGATGCCGTGGCCGCCCGGTGAGTTCCGCAGCCCCGAGCAGGAGCAGGCGGCGATCGGGGCGAACGTCCCCGATGCCGACCAGCTCGCGATCGACGACATCAACCCGCTCAATGCCCATCTGTTCGCCGAGAACCGTTGGCAGGGTCACTTCCAGCGGTTGCGCAAGGAAGACCCGGTCCACTTCAACGAGATCCCGGCCGCCGGACGGTACTGGTCGGTCACGAAGTACGACGACGTCCGTCACGTCGACGGCAACTGGAAGACCTTCTCGTCGGCCGGCGGTATCACCCTGGGCCCACCCGTTGCCGAACGGCCCGAGGGCGCCGTGTCGATGACCTCGTTCATCTCCATGGACCCGCCGCGCCATGGTGAGCAACGCAACACGGTGCGGTCCGTGGCCGCGCCCAAGAACCTGCGAAACCTCGAGCCACTCATCCGCGAACGGACGATCGCGATCCTGGAGTCCCTCCCCGACGGCGAGACCTTCGACTGGGTCGACACCGTGTCGATCGAGCTGACCACGATGATGCTGGCGACCCTGTTCGACTTCCCGTTCGAGGATCGACGCAAACTCACCCGCTGGTCCGACATCGTGTTCGCGATCCCCGAGCCGGGAGGCATCGTCGAGTCGCAGGAGCAGAAGCGCGACGAGCTCCTGGAGTGCGTTCGGTACTTCGAGAAGCTCTGGGATCTTCGCCGGGAGCATCCCGGCGACGACCTGGTTTCCATGCTCGTACACGGCGCCGCCACCAAGGACATGCCGACGATCGCGCACCTGGGCAACCTGCTGTTGCTCATCGTCGGTGGCAACGACACGACCCGCAACACGATGTCGGGAAGCGTGTACGGGCTCAACACCTTCCCCGACCAATACGACAAACTGATCGCCGATCCCGATCTCGTTCCGTCGATGGTGCCCGAGATCATCCGCTGGCAGACCCCGCTTTCCTACATGAGGAGAACGGCCAACCACGACACCGAACTCGGCGGCAAGCAGATCCGGAAGAACGACCAGGTGCTCATGTGGTACGTGTCGGCGAACCGTGACGAAGACGTCTTCGACGACGCCGACTCGATCAACATCGAGCGTCACAACGCCGATCGCCACCTCTCCTTCGGATACGGCATCCACTTCTGCATGGGCAGCCGCCTCGCCGAACTCCAGCTCCGGGTTCTGTGGGAGGAGATCCTCCGGCGCTTCGAGCGGATCACCGTGCAGCAAGAGCCGAGCCGCACCCTGTCGTCGTTCGTGAAGGGCTACACGCGCCTGCCGGTCGAGGTCACCCGCAAGTGACCTGACCGAATCGTGCCGGGCCGGCCCGCCGGTCAGGCCGATGGTTTCGACCGTGGGCCTCACCCGGCTTCGAGTGCGGTGACCCGCAGACGTTCGGGCACGGCATCGCGGTTGCGTCGGCGACGTTCGACGCGACCATCGACCGGCGCGTCGTGCGATGACGCATCCGGATCCATCAGCGCAATGCCCGGGTGTCGCCGAACGCCGAGGCCCGGCGAGCGTCGTTCCGTGGTCCGTGGCGCATCCCGCCGACCCAGGCTACTGCTCGTCCAACTGGCAATTGTTCCGACGCTCCGGTAGGGTCCGGCGATGGACGAAGGACACCGGCGATGAGCCACCCACTGGTGCTGGCCGGACAGTATGGCTCCCCGTACACGCTCAAGATGCGGGCCGTGCTGCGCTACCGCCGCATCCCGTTCCGCTGGGTGCTGCGCGACTCGAAGTGGGACGACCTGCCCGAGGTCCCGGTACGCATCATCCCGGCCATCGCGTTCCCCGACGAGGCCGGCGGTCACCGCGAGATCATGGTCGACTCGTCTCCCCAGATCATGCGGCTCGAGGCAGAATTCGCAGGCCGCACCATCGTGCCGCCCGACCCGGCACTCGCCTTCATCGACATGCTGATCGAGGACTTCGCCGACGAGTGGTTGACCAAGGCGATGTATCACTATCGATGGGCCTACGAGCCCGACATCGAGAAAGCCGGCAGACTGCTCCCGCTCTCCCAGGACCTCCAGCTCGACTCCGACCGCTCCCAACAGATGTACGACTTCATCATCCAGCGCCAGATCGGACGACGGGCGCTCGTCGGCTCGACCGAGTGGAACACCCCGATCATCGAGGGGTCCTACGAGCGAATCCTCGACATCCTCCAGGCCCAGCTCTCGACCCGCGACTTCCTGCTCGGCGATCGCCCGGGTCGGGGTGACTTCGGTCTGTTCGGGCAGCTGAGCCAACTCGTCCGGTGGGATCCGACACCCATGGCCGTTGCGACCGACCGGGCCCCGAAGGTGCTCAATTGGGTCGAGCGGATGGACGACCTCTCGTGGCTCGAGGTCGGCGACGACGATTGGGGGACGCTCGAATCCCTCGATCCCGCCACCACCGAGCTGCTGGGCGAGATCGGCCGGACCTACGCACCGTTCATGACCGCCAACGCCCAGGCGCTGCAGTCGGGAGCCGACGAGGTCGTGTGTGAGATCGAGGATCCCCGCTCGGGGAGTCACCGCGAATACCGGCAGGCTCCCTTCGCCTACCAGGGAAAGTGCCTTCGGTGGCTCCGCGAGGCGCACGCAGAGCTCGACGAACCCGATCGGGGCCGAGTCGATGGCGTCCTCGCCGGGACCGGTTGCGAGGCCCTGTTCGCATGACCGGGGATCGACCGGTCGGCCGGTGGGCACCCGATGCCTGACCACCCCGAGGTCGCGCTCTACGGCCACTGGATCTGTCCGTTCGCGACCCGGGTCCGGTTCGCGCTCGCTCAGCGAGGAATCGAGCACGAGCTCGTCGACGTGCCACCGTCGGCTGTGCGAGGCGTCGACTTCGTCCTGCCGCCCGAGTTCGTCCGGCACAGCCCCAAGCTCGAGATCCCGATGGTCCGCATCGGCGACGACCACCTCGCCGACTCGATCCCGATCCTCGAGTGGCTCGAAGTCCGGATCGACGCGCCGCCCCTGCTCCCCCGGACACCGGCCCGACGCGAACTCGTCCGCGAGCGCATGACGTGGATCGATCGGAGCCTGTTCCGGTCGATGATCGGCGTGTACTACGGGGTCGATCCGGCCGAGATCGACCGTGCCGCCGGGGCGCTGGCCGCGTCCCTCGCCCGGCTGAGCCGATGGATCGACGAAGACGGCTGGCTCGCCGGCAACGAACCGACCCTGGCCGAGGCCGTCATGATCCCCTTCCACGTCCGCCTCGACGGTCTTCACCGGCTCGGGTTCGACCACCCGGTCCCCGGGCCGGTCGACGACCACCGCACCCGCTGCACCCGCTTGCACGGGTGGGATGCGGTGGCGTGGACCGACGACCAGACCGACGAGTTCGTCGGCCGCTTCGAGGCCTTCCGACGCAAGCAGCGCCGACGCTGATGCGGATCGTCGTCATCATGGACGGACCCGAGACCGTCGACCCCGCCACCGACACCTCGTTCGCGCTGATGCTTGCCGCACAGGAGCGAGGACACCGGATCTGGCACTGCTTCGCCCACCACGTCGAGTTCGTCGACGGTCGGGTTCGGGCCCGGGCCCGGGCGGCGGCGGCCGACGAGTCGGCCGAGCCCCCGCTGCGGCTGGGTGAGCCGGAAGACCTCGACCTCAGCGACGTCGATGCCGTGCTCGTCCGCACCGACCCGCCGTTCGACCTCGGCTATCTCCACCTCACGCTGGTGCTCGACCACCTCGTGGGCACCACGCTCGTCGCCAACTCCCCGCGAGGCCTCCGCGACGCCAACGAGAAGCTCTACGCCTGCCGGTTCCCCGACGTCACACCGCCGACGATCGTGACCGGCGATGCCGCCCGGATCACGGCGTTCGCCGGCGAGCACGGGGCTGCAGTGGTGAAACCCATCGAAGGGCACGGGGGGCGCGGCGTCATGGTGATCCGCCCCGGCGACGCCAACGCACCCTCGATCATCGACACCATGACGTCACGTGGTCGGGTCCCGGTCATCGCTCAGCGATTCCTGACCGGCGTCACCGAAGGCGACAAGCGCATCCTCCTGCTCGACGGTGACCCACTGGGAGCCATCCTGCGCCTCCCGACCGCCGACGACTTCCGGGCCAACATCTGCGTCGGGGGTTCCGTCACCGCCGCCGAGCTCGACGACGCCGACCGCCGCATCATCGACCGGATCCGCCCCGCGTTGCGCGCCGACGGGCTCCACTTCGTCGGGATCGACGTGATCGAGGGTCGTCTGTCGGAGGTCAACGTCACGAGCCCGACCGGCCTGCGCCAGTTGGCGAACCTCGCGGGCACTCGTCCCGACCTCGACGTGATCACCTGGCTCGAACGAACCGCCGGTTGAGCCGGCCGTGCCCGGGCAATGTGTGACCACGGCCGATGTGGCCCGACGAGCCGCGGCCTCGTTCGTCGCGACCGACCGGGTGCGCATGGGAGCAGAGGTCGAGTGGCTCGTCTATCACCGTACCGATCCCACGCGTCCGGTGACCGCTCCGGAAACGGCGGCGATCGCGTCCGGAACACTTCCATCGGGGAGCACGGTGACGATCGAACCCGGCGGTCAGGTCGAGCTCGTCACCGCTCCGGCTTCCGACCCGGCCAGCCTGATCGACTCCATCGAATCCGACACCGCCGTCCTGGCCCGGCGGTTCGCCGAGCACGATCTCCTCCTGGTTCCGCTCGGACTCGACCCGATCCGCTCTCCCCGACGGACCCTCGATCGACCCCGCTACGAGGCCATGGCCCGGTACTTCGCCGAGGTCTCGCCCGCCGGTCTCCACATGATGAGCCTCACGGCGTCGCTCCAGCTCAACATCGACTTCGGACCCGACCCGGCCACGACGTGGGAACACGCCCACGCCCTTGCACCGGTGCTCGCCGCCGCCTTCGCCAACTCGCCGACGACCGACGGTTCGCAGTTCCGTCCGGTGTCCCACCGGCTGCGGGTCTGGGCTTGGACGGACCCGTCGCGGACCCGACCGGTCGGGGCCCGGACCGAGGACTGGCTGCCCTACCTGCTGAACGCCCGGGTGATGCTGCGCGAGGGGGCAGGCGGCATCGAGCGCTTCCCCGGGTCACGGTCCTTCGGCGAATGGCTGGCCGATGACGAGCCACCATCGGCCGATGATCTCGCCCTGCACGTCACGACCCTCTTCCCTCCGTTGCGCCCCCGCGGCTATCTCGAGCTCCGCATGATCGATGCGGTGCCGGCAGCCGGCCGGGCTGCCGCAATCGCCGCAGTGTGGACCCTGCTCACCGACGCCCGAGCCGGCGACGAGGCGATGGCCGCCTGTCGCATGCTCCCCGATCCGTGGGCCCTCGCCACCGCGGAGGGGCTCGAGAACGACGACATGAGAGGCGCCGCGACCGCGCTACTCGACATCGCTGCGGCGAGCAGCGCGAGGGCATGGGGCAGGCATCTCGCCCAGGCCTGCGAAGCGTGCCGCGATCGACTTCGGTCCGGAGTCGGCGCCGGCACCGTGGAGGAACTGTTCGCCGGTGCCGAAGCGACCGCAGCGACTCACCGCTGATCCGGCAGCACCCCGGTCGGCTCGAACTGCGGCAACCGCATGACGTTCGACTCTTTCTCGCACCGGTCGTTCGGTGGACGATCTCGATGTGGTCTCCGTTTCTGCGTTCGTCGTGGCGCGGCCTTCGACTTCGATCCTTGATCGCCGTGCCCGCCGGCGTTGCGCCGCGACGACTCCTCGGGTGCGACCATGACCGTCCACGACGTGTTCTCGGACGGCACGTCCTCGACCGATCGTGGCCTGAGTTCGCTCGAGGCCGAGCATCGGTTGGCCGCCGACGGGCCGAACGAAATCGCCGCTGCAGCCGGTGTGAACCGATGGCGCCGACTGCTCGGACCGTTCGCCGATCCGATGGTGGCGCTCCTGATGATCGCTGCTCCGACCTATGCGTTGATCGGCGAGACCGTGGATGCGCTCCTCGCGCTGGCTGCCCTGGTGCCGGTGGCCGGGGTGGGATGGCTTCTCGAGGCGCGGGCGCAGCGCACGCTCGACCGGCTGCGAGACCTCACGGCCCCGACAACCTTCGTGCGTCGCGATGGAAACACGGTCACGGTACGCACACAGGAATTGGTGGTGGGCGATGTGGTGATCCTGCACGAGGGCGACGTGGTGCCGGCCGATGCCGAGATCCTCGACCTCACCGAGTTGACCGTGAACGAGGCGGCACTGACCGGTGAGTCGCTGCCGGTGACGAAAGACGTCGACGGCGTCGGAGAAGGCCGCTCGGTGTGGGCGGGTACCACGGTGTTGTCCGGCCGAGCCGTGGTGCGGTTGACGGCGACGGGTCCGAGGTCCCGGTACGGGCAGATCGGTTCGTTGGTCGGCGCGACCCGACCGTCGGCGACGCCGTTGCAGGAGGCCCTTGCCAGGTTGGTGAAGGTGCTGGCCGTCGTTGCCGCGGTGTTCTGCGCGGCGGTGGTTGCGACGGAGGTCCTCCGAGGCAACGGTTGGGGGAGCGCCGTGATCGCCGGCGTGAGTCTCGGGATCGCGGCGATTCCCGAGGAGTTCTCGGTGGTCTATGCGCTGTACTTGGCGCTCGGCGCATGGCAGCTGTCGAAGGACCGGGCTCTGGTGCGGCGGCTCCCCGGCGTGGAAACACTCGGGTCGACCACGGTCATCTGCACGGACAAGACCGGAACGCTGACCGAGGGCTCGCTTGCCGTGACCGCGCTGGTCCCCGCCATCGACCGCGACGCCGAACCCGATGTCGACCGACGAACCGACGCGTCACCACGGTCGGAGGCAGCACTGCTACGGGCGGCGGTCCTGGCCAGCGAGCCCGATCCGTTCGATCCGCTCGACGTGGCGATCGTCGACCATGCACGAGCCGCCGGCGTCGATGTCGACGAGCTCCATGGCTGGGATCTGGTCGCCGATTGGCCGTTCGACCCCTCCGAGAAGTACCTCACCCATGTGTGGGCGCTTCCCGGGGGGGCGTATCGGGTCGTTGCCAAGGGCGCGCTGGACGGGATCCTGCGTACCTGCCGCACCGGCCCCGAGGTGGTGGCGTCGGCCCGCAACTCGAACGAGGCCATGGCAGCCGACGGGATGCGGGTGATCGCGGTGGCCACCGGACGGTCCCCGGGCCCCTCCCGGGAACGGGCCACCGATGAGCTCCCCCTGGAGTTCGCCGGCCTGGTGGCGTTCAGCGATCCGGTGCGAGACGGTGTCGGCGGGGCCCTCGACGAGTGCCGGACGGCGGGCGTACGGGTGGTCATGATCACCGGGGACCACCCCGCCACGGCCCATGCGATCGCCGAAAGTCTCGGCCTTCCCCACGATGGCCCCGACGGCGATCGGATCGCCACCGGTGACGACATCGATGCCGCGTCCGACAACGAGCTCGATGCGATGGTCGGCGAGACGAACATCTTCGCCAGGACCCGACCCGACCAGAAACATCGCCTGGTCGGAGCGCTCCGACGTCGGGGGGAGGTCGTTGCCATGACCGGTGACGGCGTGAACGACGCTGCGGCCTTGCAGTCGGCCCACATCGGCATCGGGATGGGCGAACGCGGGACCGAGGTGGCCAGGGCTGCGTCGACGATCGTCTTGCTCGACGACAACTTCGCCACCATCGTGACCGCCATCCGCAACGGTCGACGGATCTACGACAACCTGACCCGGGCGTTCGCGTACCTGATCGCGTTCCATCCTCCGCTGATGCTCGCCGCGCTGATCATCCCGCTGCTCGACAAGCCACTCCTCCTGCTGCCCGCCCACCTGGTCCTGCTCGAGCTCGTGTTGCATCCCGTCGTGTCCGTCGTCTTCCAGGCCGACCCGGCCGACCCCGACATCATGGACCGCCCACCCCGGTCTGCTGCCAGCGGCCTGGGCGTTGCCGCGATGACGCAGCCCTATCTGATCGGCCTCACGCTCGCCGCCGGGATCGTCGGTGTCTACCTCGTCGCACTCGATCGTGGCTGGCCCGTCGAGGAAGCACGGTCGCTCGGGTTCGTCACCCTGTTGTGCAGCCAGCCCTTCCTCATCGCTGTCGAACGAGCACCGAACGTGCCGCTGTGGCGTGCGGGACTCCGAGTGACACCGCAGTTCCTCATGGCCGTCGCCTCGATCGTGATCGTCACCGTGTCCATCGTCTACGTCGACGCCCTCGCCGATCTGTTACACCTCGCATCCTTCCCGACCGGCGCCTGGGCGATTGCGATCGCGGTCGCCGCCGTCACGACACTGTGGTCCGAACCGTTCAAGCGGGGGTTCCACACCCCCGCCACCGACGACCGTCAACCGAGCTGAGGAGCATCATGGGCTACATCCTGGTTGGGCTGGACGGCTCGCCAACGTCACGGTTGGCCTTCACCGAAGCCATTCGTGAGGCGACCTGGCGACAGGTCGACCTGGTTGCGATACACGTCGTCGCCTCACCGGTCGCTCCGGGGGCGGATTTTCGATCTCGGGTGGATCTCGACGTGTTGCGCCGGGCCGGTGAGCGTTTCCTGGAGTCCGAACTGGCCATCCTCGCTGATGCCCACGAAGACGGATTCCCGGTCGACGTACGCGGGTCGGTGGCGGTCGGGCACCACGGAGACGAGATCATCCGGGCGGCACACCGCCCCGACGGCACGTCGGCCGAGCTGGTCGTCCTCGGATCACGGGGGCTGGGTGGTTTCCGGGGTCTCCTCCTCGGATCGGTCACCACCTACGCGGTTCATCACCTCGGGGCTCCCATCCTCATCATCCCTCCTGCGTCGCCCTGATCCGGGCAGCCCGATTCGGGCGAACGGTGCCGCGGTCACTCAACGACACGGAGGGTGTCCGGCAGATTCATGTGGCGTAGTCGACCGAGCAGGAACAGCGGCGAAGCGGCGACGGCTACGATTCCGACGCCGGCCGCGATGGCGACCGTCGCCGTCGACACGTAGGCGCCGATACCGACATCGGGGAGCGTGGTCTGAGCCAGTGACGACAGCATCCACCGGAGGAACAGCGTGCCGGCCGCCAGACCGAGCACGGTTGCGATGGCGCCGACGAGGACACTCTCCTTGATCACGACCCCGATCACGGTGCGCAGGGGGATACCGAAGGCCCGCATCGTGGCGTGTTCACGTTGACGTTCCTCGATGGTGATACGGGTCGCGTTGAAGGCGATCAGGACTGCAAGGCCCAGCACGGCGCCGGCGGTGACGTAGAGGAAACCCACGAATTGGTCGAGGGCTTCGTCGATGGCCTGGCTGATTCGGGCGACCGCCTGGCTCGACGTGACGCCGGGGAGGTCGAAGATCGAGCGTTGGAGTCGAGCCGGGGATCCACCCTCGGGCGGATAGGCCTGGACCAGGTTGGTCGTTCCGGACAAACCGAACACTGCGGTGTCGGACAGGTCGACGAACGCGAACGAGCGCATCGGGTTCCCGTGGATCGCCGTGACGGTCAGGTCCGAGTCGGTGATGGTGAAGGTGCCGTCGGGAAGGCGTTCGGGGTGTCGCAGGGTCACCGTGTCCCCGGGTACGACGCCGAGATCGGTGGCCGCCTTGTCGGCGAGGACGATACCGGGGTTCGTCGTTTCGACCCGCTGGTTGCGAGTCGGTGTCCAGACTGCGCCATCGAAGTCGAGGGCTTCGACGAGCAGTTCGATGCCGGTGTCGTCGGCCCCCAGAGCGGTGGCCGGGAGCCGCAGCCCGGCGTCGATCCGACCGACTTCCGGGTTCTCTGCGATCGCCTTGACGACCGCAGAGTCAGATGGGTAGAAGGTGTCGAGCTGGACGATGACCCGGTCCCGATTCCCCCGCGTGAGCTCACCGTCGGCCTGACCGAGCGTCCGGCCGAAGCTGTCGAGCATCCCCAGCACCGCGACGAGCGCCGTGATCGCGGCGGCGACACCGAGCGCGGTGAGGAGTGTTCGACGCGGCGTCCGCAAGACATTGCGTACCGGCATCTGGTCCAGAGACGAACCCGGAAGGCGTAGGTGTCTCGTCCAGTCGGTGAGCCGGTTCGATTTGGCCGTGAGGTGCCCCGTTCGGATGGCGTCGACCGGCTCGACCCGCACGGCCCTCCAGACGGGGAGGGCGCTGCCGACGATCGGGACCACCAGCCCCAGGACCGCCCCCCGGGCGAAGACCCCGAACTGGAACGGGGTCCGATGGATCGGCAGGGGCAGCAACTCCTCGAGGAGGTTCCCGAACGCGGCGCCGACGGCCAGGCCGACCACGATTCCCGCGATGGTGCCGAGAATTGCAACCTGGATTCCGACGAGCAAGGGGCGAATTGCCAGCTGCCGGCGGGGCACCCCCAAGGCCATTCCGATCCCGATCTCCCGTCGCTGCGCCTCGACGATCCGGCTGATCAAGTTGAACGCCGCAAGCGCCGCGGCCCCCATGACGAGACCGGACAGTGCGTTCCAGAATCGTTGGTCGTTGTCGATGTCCTCGTACAACACCCGGACCGCTTCGGCTTCTTCGCGTGTCGAAACGGTGGCGCCGATCCCCCGCTCACCCAGGATCTCCTCCAGTTCTCGCTCGACCGCGTCACGCCGTCCCGGCTCGCTCACCGTGAGAACGAGATCGTTCACCAGACCGCGTCGCCCGACCAGATTTTGGACGTCCGGCAACGGAAGATAGATCACGGCCAGCTCGCCCTGGGCCAGGATCGTGCCCTCGGGACCCTCGGAGTAGAAGTCCTCGGGGGCGATTCCCAGGCCGGTGTATTCGACGATGCCTCCGCCCGCAATCGAGAATCGGCCCCGGTCCGGGAGGCCGCGGTCATCGGCGAACTTCGCCTCCAACACCCCCGCACCGACGTCATCCGCTTCGGGTAGCGAACCGTCCCTCAGCCACACCGAATCAACCGGGGAGTCCGAGTCGAAACTCATGCCGACGAGCCGTGCCGCCACCAACACCGGATCCACGCCGCCCATGACGCTCGAGTCCACCTGGCTCGGCACCACCAGCCGCTCGCGAACCCGATCGACGGCATCGGACGAAGCGATCGAGCGGGCCGCATCGACGAGGGCGCCCTGGTCGACAAAGGTCCCCGGACTCAGCTCGACTCGCAGGTCGTGCATCGACAGGGCGGCGAAGCTCGCATCGTTGGATTCGCGCCGCCACGTGGCCGTGCTGCCCAGACCCGCATAGACCCCCGATCCAATGGCCAGCACGGCGGCGATCGCGACCACCGAGACCCAACGCTGCCTCAGGTCCCGTCGCGACCATCGGAACCACACCCACCCCAACCCGCCGGACCCTCGTTGCGTCACCATTGGAGATCGGTGATGTCGGCTCTGCCGCCCGGCGGCCCGCCGTCGGCGACGATCCGGCCACTCGACAGCTCGATGACCCGATCGGCGACACGGGCGATCTCGCGGTTGTGGGTCACGACCAGGACCGTCATCCCGGCCCGAGCCTGCTCCTCGAGAACACCGAGAATCTGCACACCGGTTCGGAAATCGAGCTCGCCGGTCGGTTCGTCGGCCAGCATGACGGGGTTCCCCGAGGCCAGCGCCCGGGCGATCGCAACCCGCTGCTGCTCCCCGCCCGACAGTTGATGCGGAAAATGGTGCTGGCGGTCGGAGAGACCGACCCGCCCCAGCGCATCGACCGCTCGGGCGGCTGCGTCGGCGCGCTGCGCTGCGTCGGCGCCGAACCGCACGTTCTCCAACGCCGTGAGCCCGGGGAAGAGGTTGAAGGTCTGGAACACGAAACTGACGGTGCGGCGCCGCAGCGCAGCCCGCGCCGATGATCCGGCGCCGGTCAGGTCGACCCCGCCGACACGTACCGATCCCGACGTCGGCGTATCGAGCGCCCCGATCATGTTCAACAACGTGGTCTTCCCGCATCCGGACGGTCCCAGGATCACGACGAAGGCGGCCTCGTCGACGTGCAGGTTGATCCCGTCCAGCGCAACGACCTCGACATCGCCGATCCGATAGCGCTTGGACACGTCGTCGAGGTCGATTCGCCTTCCCTCGTGCCCGGCACGAGCGTCCACCTGCGCCGCCCGATCCAGTCCGATCACCATTCGTCCATCGTCCGACCCGTTCGGCGATCACTCCAGGGGCGAAAGTCAGTCGTTCCGGTTCCTGCCTCGTCGACGTACGGGACCCGTGGGCGGCGCCATACGAAGAAGGCCCCGAGTTCGGTCAGGGCCGGCAGTCGACCACGATGGTGCCCTCTCCAGCCGGTGTCTCATCGACCAGATCGCTCACGAATTCGACCGGACCATCGACCTGGACCCCAGAGGAACCCACGTCGAAGATGAAGGGCTCGGACGTCTCGGCGGAGAACCCGTGGAGGGCGTGGAGGCCGTCAGCACCGTCCGCGTAGTCGAGGTCGATCACCTCGATCCACCAGTCGGTGTCGGCGTGATAGCTCCGTCGCGCAAACACGTTGTAGGACCGACCGCCGCTGGATCCGGTCCCGGCAACGTCGAAGTCGAAGGCAACACCCTCGTTCTCGTAGCCGTCGAGCTCGCACGTGAGCACGTCGAATCCGTAGTCGACGCCGTCGACCGTCAAGACCCCCGTACCTTTCGACTCCGACTGCTCTGCGCCCTGGCCGTTCGCTTCGACCCCGTCGGAGCCGCCACAGGTGGACATCAACACAGCGGCCGTGACCGCAACCGATCCGGCGACCCACTTCGATCTCCTCATGCAGCCGATACTCATCGACCCGATCGGCATTGCGCGAGAGGCAAAGGTCCTCCGAACCCGCGGAGGTACCCGTCTCCTCTGCGGCTGTCCCGGCAGGAGATCACAACACGCGACCAGAGCGAATGGCCGACTGGCGCCGAGGGACAAGACCGTGGCTTCACCTCGGTCGGGCCGTCACCCATCCCAACTCCGATGACACGCGTATGCCGGATCGCTCGCCTCGGTCGAACATCTGGGCAACGACGTCGTGCAATGCGCCACAGAAGCGGTCGTAGCCGACGGATTCGATGGCCGGGACCGACGGCCCGGCCGCTGCGAGCGCCCGGACGGCGGTGTCGACATCCGGCCACTCGTTGACCACCTCGACCGTTCCCTGGTCGAGCACGTCGAAGGCGGTGGTTCGGAGCATGTCGAGGATCACACCACTGGTTTCACCGAGCTTGATGTTCGCCTCCTGATGGCTCGCGGGGGAGTGTTCGAGGACCGTGAGAAAGTACGGCATGAGGCCCATACGCTCGTACGCGCCCCAATACGTCAAACCGAGCAGTCCGTCGTCGGTCAGCACGGTTCGCGCCTGGTCGAGCGCGTCGTCGCATCCGTTCCAGATGCCGTTGAAGCTCGTCGCAACGTCGAATGCGCCCTCGTCGAACGGGAGCGCAAACATGTCGCCGACGCGGAAGTCTCCGTCGGGCGTGCGGGCCCGGGCAATGTCGATCAGGGCCTCGGATGCGTCGAGGCCGCTGACCGCTGCGCCGCGGCCGGATGCCAGGTTGGCTGCGAATCCGGACCCGCAGGCGACGTCGAGGTAGCGGGTGGAAGACCCGACGCCCAACCGATCGAAGACCAACTGGTTGGCGCGGAGCGCATAGGGCTCGAACAGATACGCCCAGTCGGTGGCCCGTGCTCCCCAGCCCCGCCCTGCATCGATCCAGCGGTCCGGACCCGATTCGTTGGTCGTGGCCGTCGTTGTTGATCGGGTCATCGGTCCGTCTTTCGGTAGATAGCACGATCGATCGTGCTATCTACCACTATGACCGATCGTGCTATCTTGTCAAGGGATGACCAAACCCCGGGTAGGTGCCAAGCGGCGGACCCGCTCCGACGGCGAACGCACGCGGCAACTCATCCTCGACACGGCGGTTCGCCTGGCCACCATCGAAGGTCTCGACGGGCTGAGTATCGGTACGCTCGCCCGCGCCACCGATCTCAGCAAGAGCGGCGTGTACGCACATTTCGATTCCAAGGAGGCGCTCCAGCTCGCCACCGTCGACAACGCCCGCGTCCTCTTCATCGATGTCGTTGTCGTTCCCGCTCTCCAGCAGGAAGGACTCGACCGTCTCTGCGCCTTGTGCGAGGCGTTCATCACCTACGTGGAGAATCACACGCTTCCCGGTGGTTGCTTCTTTGCCGCAGCAGCAGCTGAACTCGGCGGTCGCCCCGGGCCCCTGCGTGAACGCGTGGCTGCGAACCAGAAGGACTGGATCGGCCTCCTCACCGACGCCGCCGATGTCGCAGTCTCCCGCGGCGAATTGCGAGGCGATACCGACGTCGCAACGCTGGTCTTCGAGCTCAACGCGTTGGTCATCGCCGCGAACACTGCATTCATCCTGCACGACGACCCGGGAGTCCTGACCCAAGCCCGAACGGCAATCGACCGGGTGCTCCTCGCCGCCGCTTCCACCTGAACGAGACCACGAGGTCTCAGCGCTCGCGTGTCGCCGAGGGCCTTGAACGACGCGTGGACTTTGACTAGTGTTCGCAGCGATCACTACAAACGCTCGAGGAACAACGCATGACCCTGACTCAATCCGAAGCGTCCGACCTCTTCCGGCGGGATCCCGATCGGTTCCTCGATGTCGGAGCCGGGGAAGCCGCGTATCGCTGCGTCGGCACCGGACCCGACGTCCTGTTCGTTCACGGCTGGCCGGTGAGTTCGGCGACCTTCCGCCAACTCCTTCCCCACCTGGTCGATCACGTGACCTGCCATCTCGTCGACTTCCCATCCGCTGGATCCAGCCGATTCGACGCCGACACGCCGATGTCGATCGACCAGCACATCGAGACCACGCGCCGGTTGGTCGACCTCCTCGAACTGGAGCGAGTGGCCGTCGTCGGCCACGACAGCGGGGGCCTGATCGCCCGCCACGCCCTGGCCGGCGATCCCCGCCTGAGCGCCATGGGCCTGATCAACACCGAACCACCCGAACCCAGCTGGCGGTTCAAGGCGTTCATCGCCGCTCGGCGCCTTCCGGGCCTGAGCGCCGGACTCGGGTGGATTGCCGGCAGCCGCCGGGTCCGCCGACTCCGGCTCGTCTTCGGTGATGCCTTCGCCGATCGGTCCCTGCTCGACGGCGAGTTCGACGAGTTCTTCTTCGAGCCACTCCACGAGATCCCGGTCCGACGTGACGCCGCCGCCAAACTCCTCCAAAGCTTCGACATGCACCTCGTCACCGACCTCCCGGGCATTCACCGTCGAATCGACGTTCCCGTCCAGCTCGTCTGGGGCGATCGCGATCCATTCTTCCCGGTCGACGAAGCCCGGAAGATGGTCGATCAATTCCCGAACGCGACACTCGAGATCATCGAAGGCGCCGGGCTGTTCTCCCACGAAGAACGCCCGGCCGAGGTGGCGCGAGCCCTCCTTCCGACGTTGACCGGCAAGCACTGAACCGCGGCGCAGACCTCGACTCCTCGGGCTCGGCACCGGGCCGCGCTCGTGAACGCGACCCCGCCACACCACGATCGGCAACAGCCATCGTCGGGGCGAGGTCAGTCGGCGTCGGCCGGGTCGTCGATCGACGACATGTTCTGAAGCAGCCGCACGACGTAGTGCAACGCGTGGCTCATGTCCTCCACCGAGAGCCCGGCGACCGCCTGGTCGTAGAAGTCGCGGATGAGTGGAAGGGCGCGATCGTTCCACACGACGCGGCCATGCTCGGTGAGGCGCAGCAGACGGGCTCGCCCATCGGACGGGTCCGGCCCCGCGACCACGAGCCCGTCGCTCTCGAGCCGGCTGACCACCCCGGCGAGGCTCTGCCGGCTGACCTCGAGATACCGGGCGAGGTCACCGACCGACATCCCTGCCATCGTCTCCGGTCGCGACAACGCCCCGAGCACGGCCCATCGTTGTGTGGTCAGCCCCTCGCTCTCGACCGCACGTGTTCCGGTTTTGTGCAGCATATTGGCACATTGATAGAGGCGAAAGAAGAGACGATTGGCCAGCTCGAACCTGACTCTCGTCGTCGGATTCTCCACTCATCGAGCGGATTATCTGATCGCCTTCGGCGTCCTTCGACATGGCGACCCATGCTAACAGCCCGAACTTCTTCTCGACATATATATCAAGATCATGTTATGAACAGCTGACGGCAACGAGGGGGAACCGATGGCACGATTCGAGAACACAACCGTGGTGGTGACCGGCGGTGGCGGCGGGATCGGCAGTGCGCTCTGTCGCGGCTTTGCTGCGGAGGGGGCGCGAGTGGCGGTGCTCGACCGCGACGGGGCAGCAGCATCGAAGGTGGCCGGCGCCATCGGCCCGCAGGCCGCCGCTTCCCTGGCGGTCGTCTGCGACATCACGGAACGAGCCTCCGTCGACGCCGCGGTGGCCACGGTGACCGAGCAGCTCGGGCCGATCGACGTGCTGGTCAACAATGCCGGCTGGGATCTGTTCGTGCCGTTCCTCGACACGGCACCCGAGGACTGGACCCGCCTCATCGACATCAACTTGGTCGGGGCACTCAACATGCATCACGCGATCCTGCCGGGCATGGTCGAACGGGGTCGCGGACGGGTCGTGAACATTGCGTCGGATGCCGCCCGGGTGGGCTCCTCCGGCAGAGGCCGTCTATGCGGCGTGCAAGGCGGGACTTGTCGCATTCTCGAAGACCTTGGCTCGCGAGCAGTCTCGCAACGGCATCACGTTCAACGTCGTGTGCCCGGGCCCGACCGACACCGCCCTGCTCGCGACCGTCACCGACGCAGCCCCGAACCCCGAGAAGTTGCGTGAGGCGTTCCGGCGGTCCATTCCGCTGGGCCGCCTCGGTCAGCCCGACGACCTCGTCGGTGCGGTCCTGTTCTTCGCGAGCGACGGCGCCGCGTTCGTCACCGGTCAGGTCCTGAGCGTGTCCGGCGGTCTGACGATGGCCGGATGACCGGGCCTCCCGCCTACCGAGCTCCGACCCGATCCCGCACTCACGAAGAGGATTCCGTCATGGACTTCACCCACATCATCGTCGAACACCGCAACCATGTTGCCCACATCACGATCAAACGACCGGGCACGATGAACGCATTCCGGGGCCGGACGTGCGATGAACTCATCCACGCACTCCATCGGTCCGGCCACGACCGCGACATCGGCGCCATCGTGCTCGCCGGTGCCGGCGACCGGGCGCACTGCACCGGCGGAGGCAACATCGACACCGCACATCGGGCGGGCATCGCCGGGATGGGGACGTGCACCCTTCGCCTCTACGACGAGACCGACGAGTCCCACGGCGGCGTCAACGCCCTGAAGGAGAAGCGGCAGCCGAACTTCCGGGAGTTCGCGACGTGAAGGTCCACCCGAACCCCTACCTGGACGACGATCTGCTGGCACTGGCCGAGATGGCCGGCCGGTTCGCCGAGGACCGGATCGCCCCCGGCTTCGTCGAACGCGACGAGTCGCGGGTCCTCGACCGGGTGCTCTCGTCCGAAATGGGCGATCTCGGTCTGATCGCGCCGGAACTGCCCGAGCATCTGGGCGGCCAGGGGGCCTCGAGGGTGGCGGCCGGCGTGATCCACGAGCAGATCGCAGCCGCCGACCTGTCGATCTCGTACATCAATCTGCTCGGATCGCTCAACGCTCAGATCCTCGCCGACCACGGAGACATCGACATCGTCGGACCGTGGCTCCACGAGATCACCGCCGGACGCGTGATCGCCTCGCTCGGCCTCACCGAACCACGCGGCGGGTCCGACGCAGCACAGCTCGCGCTCACGATCACCCGAGACGGCGACCACTACGTCCTCGAAGGCGAGAAGACGTCGATCTCCGCCGCCGACCAGGCCCAGATCTCGGTCGTGTTCGGGCGCACCGGCGGCCCCGGTGCTCGCGGCATCACGGCCGTGCTCGTTCCAATGGACCTGCCCGGTGTCACCACGACACGCTTCGACTGCCACGGACAGCGGGCGATCGGACGAGGGTCGATCTTCTTCGACAGGGTTCGGGTGCCGAGCAGCCATCGACTCGGCGACGAGGGCGGAGGCTTCGTCCAGGTGATGCAGGGCTTCGACTTCTCCCGTGCGCTCATCGGGCTCCAGGTCCTCGCGGTCGCACGAGCAGCACTCGACGATGCCTGGGCCTACTCGACCGAGCGGACCGCCTTCGGCCAACCGCTGTCTGCGTTCCAGGGCGTTTCGCACCGACTCGCCGAGCTCGACACCCAGGTCGAGGCGGCTCGCCTCCTCTGCTACCAGGCGCTCTGGGCCGCCGACCGCGGACTCCCACACACCGCGGAGGCGGCCATGTGCAAGTGGTGGGCGCCCAAGCTCGCCTACGACACCGTTCACGAGTGCCTGCTCGTGTTCGGGCACGGTGGCTACGACCGGGGCATCATGGAACAGCGGCTACGCGACGTCCTCGGCTTCCAGATCGGCGACGGAACAGCCCAGATCATGAAGACCGTCATCGCCCGCGATCGGGTCGGTCGTGCCAACGTTCCGGCCTGATCCGATCCGGCACACGAACCACCGATCGCTCCGGGCACCGCCGAGTTCCACAACCACCACACGAACGCCGAGGGGATCGACATGCAATTCGACGCCGACAACATCCAGGTCCGCCGAGCGGCGATGGTCGAGGCGGGCCTGTGGCCCGACCGGACGATCAACGACTCGCTCGATGACGCGGTGGCCGCGCATGCGGACCGGACCGCGCTCACCGCGGTGCGTCTCGAGGGCGAGCACCGTGTCGTTCACCTATCGCGAACTCGCCGGGGTCGCCGACCGCGTTGCGCTGGGACTGCATCGACTCGGGGTCCGGTCGAGCGACGTCGTCGCCGTGCAACTCCCGAACTGGTGGGAGTTCACGGTGACCTACCTCGCCTGCGCCCGACTCGGTGCTGTGATGAACCCGCTGATGCACATCTTTCGCGAACGCGAACTGGCGTTCATGCTCGGGCACGGCGAGGCATCGGTCGCGATCATCCCATCGACGTTCCGCGGCCACGACTACCGAGCGATGTACGAGGATCTCCGCTCCGGGCTCCCCCACCTCCAGCACGTGATCGCCGTCGACGACGACGGGTCCGATGGCTTCGAGGCGCGCCTCACCGGCACGGCGTGGGAGGACGAGCCGGGCGCCGACGAGATCCTGTCGGCAACCAGGCCCGGGCCCGACGACATCACCCAGCTGATCTACACCTCGGGCACCACCGGCGAACCGAAAGGCGTGATGCACAGCTCGAACACGCTGTATTCGAACATCCTCCCCTACGCCGAGCGGCTGGGGCTCGGCGCCGACGACACCGTGTTGATGGCCTCGCCCATGGCCCATCAGACCGGATTCATGTATGGGCTGATGATGCCGGTCATCCTGGGTTGTCCAGCCGTCCTGCTCGACGTGTGGGACCCGACCCGCGCCGTCGACCTGATCACCGAACTCGGGGTCACCTTCACCATGGCCTCCACACCCTTCCTGAGCGATCTCGCCGACCGGGTCGAGACGGCTGGGGTGGCGATGCCGTCGTTTCGCACGTTCCTGTGCGCCGGCGCACCCATCCCCGGCCCACTCGTCGAGCGGGCCCAACGAGTGCTCGTCGCGAACATCGTGTCGGCGTGGGGAATGAGCGAGAACGGCGCCGTCACGACGACCCTGCTCGACGACGACCCGCGTCGATCGATCGACACCGACGGATGTCCCCTCCCGGGGGCCGAGGTCAAGGTCGTCGATTTCGACGGAGCCGAACGGCCGGTCGGTGAGACCGGTCGGCTCCTCGTCCGGTCCTGCTCCAACTTCGGTGGCTACCTCAAGCGCCCACAACTCAACGCAACCGACGAAAACGGTTGGTTCGACACCGGTGACCTCGCTCGACTCGACGAACACGGCTACGTCCGCATCACCGGACGATCCAAGGACGTGATCATTCGCGGCGGCGAGAACATCCCGGTCGTCGAGATCGAGAACCTTCTCTACGGTCATCCCGCCGTGGCACAGGTGGCGATCGTGGCGACTCCCGACGATCGCCTGGGCGAGCGCGCATGTGCGGTGGTCGTGACCAAGCCCGGGGAATCGATCACCTTCGACGACATGATCGCCCATCTCTCCCAGGCGCGAATCGCCAAGAACTACCTGCCCGAGAAGCTGGTCGTCGTCGACGCCATGCCGACCACGCCGTCGGGAAAGATCCAGAAGTTCAAGCTTCGCGACGAGATCGGCTGATCCGGCGACGATTCTCCCGTGCGGGTCACGCGCCCTCCGCCGTGGGCCGGGCTCACGAGCCCGCCGACCGCATCGACGGGTCGCTCGGCCGATCGCAGGTGGGCGGCAATGGCCGCACTGCCGACCGCGGCCCATAGGCACCACAACGAGACGAACGTCGTTTGGTCGAGCCAGGCCAGGAGAGCCGCCGCGCGGCACTGGCCACAAGCGACACGGGGTGGCTCCGACGGATTCACCCCCCAACCATCGCCGCCCGTGCCGTGCCGCGGCAAAGTCCGATGACCCGACCGATCGGGAGATCCCCGAACGGCCGATGCCGCCAACGCACATGACGTTCGGCTCTGTCCGACCCCGGCGACCGGGACGACGATGGTCTGATGAGGGCAGGAATCGAGAAGACCGAGGCGGAAGGGCCGTCACTCGATCGAACGATCTCCCTCCCGGGACTGGTTTTCTACGGCCTCGGCGTGACGGTGGGAGCCGGGATCTTCGCCCTGTTGGGCGAGATCGTCGGGGTCGCCGGCGACCATGCCCCACTTTCGTTCCTCCTCGCCGGGCTGCTGGCGTCCTTCACCGCCGTCTCCTACATGTTGTTGGTTCGGGCGTTCCCACAAGCAGGAGCCGAGGCGGCCTACGTCGGGCAAGGCCTCGGATCGGCAGCGGCGCGAGTGACCGGTCTGGCGGTCGTCGTCATCGGGATCATCACCGGCGCAGTCGTCGCTCTTGCCTTCGCCGGCTACCTCGCCTCGCTGATCTCGATTCCAGAACCACTGGCCGCAGTCGCCGTGGTGCTGGGGTTGGGTGTCGTGGCCTGGTGGGGCGTACGCGAGAGCGTGATCCTGGCTGCCGTGGTCACCGTGATCGAGGTGGGCACACTCCTCGTTGTCATCGCCTTCGGCCTGGATCTGTTCGCCACTCCGGGCCTGGTGCGTGACTCGTTCGTGCCGTCCGTCGACTCTGCGGTGATCTCACCGATCCTCGCCGGTGTGGTGCTCGCGTTCTTCGCGTTCGTCGGTTTCGAGAACATCGCGAACATGGCCGAGGAAACGATCGAACCCAGGCGAACCGGGCCCTTGGCCATCTCCATCGTCCTCGGTGTGAGCATCGCGATCTACGTGCTGTTGTCGTTGGTGGCCGTCGCCATCCCGAACCGGGCGGTCATCACGGAATCATCGGCCCCCATGGCCACGCTCTTCGAGGAAGTCAGCGGACGCGGCTCCGATCCCGTCGCCGTGGCTGCCTCGTTGGCAATGATCAACGGCATTCTGATCCAGATCGTGATGGCGGCCCGTGTCCTCTACGGCATGGCGAACCAGGGACTGGTGCCTGCGATCCTGGGTCACGTCGATGAGGTCCGCCACACACCGGGCCGCGCGACCGCACTGGTCGCCACGGCGATGATCGTCCTGATCCTGCTCTTCCCCCTCGTCGAGCTGGCCCGGCTGACGAGCCTGGTCACGCTCGGCGTGTTCACGATGGTCAACGTGTCCCTCTTCCTCGTCGGCCGTCGCCGACCGGGAACCACCATCGGCCGATTCCGAGCGGTCGGACTCGTCGGCGCCACGTCGTCGATCGCCTTGGCAACCTGGCAGGTCGTCGACGCGGTCACCTGAACGCAGGGGGCGGGGACGGACCTTGGACCCTGCCCCCGACACGGCGAAACCACGAAACTGTGCGGTATGTCCGCAGCGACGACGCCGTCGACCCCCGGCGGTCTGACCTCCGCACGCGCCCAGGCACTCCTCGAAACTCACGGCCCGAACGCCCTGCCTCCCGCCAAGCCGGTGCCGTGGTGGGCGAGGGTCGCCCGCCAATTGCAGAGTTCGATCATCTACATCCTCCTGTTCGCGTTGGCGTTCGACCTCGTGGTCTGGTTCTCCGAGGGCACCGACGAGTGGCCGTTCGAGTCCCTGGCGATCGCAACGATCCTGGCGTTCAACACGGTCATGGGCGTTTGGCAGGAATACCGCGCCGAGGATGCCCTCAAACGACTCCAGGACCTGGCCGCTCCGCGCGTCCGGGTGCTCCGAGACGGCCATCTCACCGAGATCGACGCTGCGCACCTGGTCCCCGGCGACCTGGTGCGGGTCGAGGCCGGTGATCGCATACCGGCCGACGGCGTCCTGACCGGCGAGCAAGGCCTCCAGGTCGACGAGTCGCTCCTCACCGGCGAGTCGGTGCCCGTGGAACGAGCGATCGGCGACGAGGCGCTGTCGGGCACGCTCGCCGTCCGGGGACTGGCCTGGCTCGAGATCACTCGAACCGGTCCCGACTCGGCCATGGGCCGGATCGCCACGATGCTCGCCTCGGTCGAGGCCGAACGCTCGCCGCTCGAACGGCGGATGGAGCACTTCGGTCATCGCATTGCCCGTTGGATCGCCGTCCTCGCCGTCGTGCTGACCATCGGAGGGATCGGGGTCGAGGGGATCGATCACTTCGACGAGGCTCTGCTGTTCGCCGTCGCCGTCGCCGTGGCCGCCGTACCGGAGGGGCTGCCGGCCGTACTCACCCTGACCCTTGCGCTCGGAACCGAGCGGATGAGTGTGCGGAAGGCCGTCATCCGGAGGCTGTCGGCGGTCGAAGCGCTGGGTTCGGTCACCGTCATCGCCACCGACAAGACCGGCACCCTGACCGAGAACACGATGACGGTCCGCAACCTCGACTCCCCCGATCCGGCCCGGGCCTTTCGGGCCATGGTGTTGGCTGCCGACGCCGAACCCGACGGCCGTACCGGTGATCCCCTCGAGATCGGCCTCTATCGTTACGCCGAGGCCAACGGGTACGACCCGCTCACGATGCGCATGGAGTTCACCCGCCAGGCGGCACGGCCCTTCGACTCGGTGTGGCGGTTCATGCGGGTCAGCGTCACCGAGCAAGGCAAGACCGTCGCCTACCTCAAGGGCGCAGCCGAGGTCCTCCTCGATCGCAGCACCCTCGACGCGGCGGCGAAACAGGACTGGCACGAGCGCATCGAGACGGCAGCAGCCGAGGGCTACCGGATTCTCGGATTCGCCTGGTCACCCGACAACCGCGAAGAGGACCTGACCTGGCTCGGGGCGGCGTGGCTGTGGGACCCACCGAGGCCCGAGGTTCCCGCGGCCATCGCAGCCGCCCACGATGCCGGGATCCGGGTGCTCATGATCACCGGCGATCATCCCGCGACCGCGCTCGCCATCGCCGGCCAACTGGGTATCCCGGCCGAACGGGCGCTCACCGGCGACGACCTCGACGACCTCGACGACGCCCAACGCAGCGAGGCGGTCACCGACGTCAGTGTCTTCGCCCGGGTCAGCCCCGAACACAAGCTCGCGCTGGTCGACTCCCTCAAGGCGCAGGGCGAGATCGTCGCGATGACCGGCGACGGTGTCAACGATGCCCCCGCCCTCAAACGATCCGACGTCGGCGTTGCCATGGGTCAGCGCGGGAGCGATGTGAGCCGCGAGGTCGCCGACCTGGTCCTCCTCGACGACAACTTCGCAACCATCGCCGCCGCCGTCGAGGAAGGCCGGGGCATCTACGACAACATCCAGAAGTTCCTCCGTTTCCTGTTCTCCACCAACGTCGCCCTGGTCCTGCTCATCGCCATCGGCGTGGTCGGAGCCGCCATCGGTGACCTGCGCGACGACGCGGGCGACCTCCTCGTTCCCCTGACCGCGGCCCAGCTCCTGTGGATCAACGTGATTGCCGACGGACCCCCGGCGCTGGCGCTCGGCCTCGACCGCAATCCCGGCGTCATGAAGCGCCGTCCCCGCTCGCCGTCCGCTCCCCTCCTCACTCGAGCAGGGCTGCGCTTCATCGTGATCAGCGGTGTCCTCAAGGCCGCGCTCGGACTCGGACTGTTCTTCCTCCTGCCCGCACTCGATTACAGCGGCGACGAGACCCGCACCGCCGTCTTCCTCTACGAATCGCTGGCCCAG
This sequence comes from uncultured Acidimicrobiales bacterium, assembly GCA_963700755.1. Taxonomy (GTDB): domain Bacteria; phylum Actinomycetota; class Acidimicrobiia; order Acidimicrobiales; family SZUA-35; genus JBBQUN01. Next base: position 107,828 of record CAVOYW010000005.1, on the reverse strand, counting down.
TTGGCGTTCGTCTACCCGGCCCGCCTCATCAGCGCCAAGCCTCTCACCAACCGGGTGCTGAACTGGATCGTGGTGCTCAGCGTTCTGCTCCAATTCGCCACCGTCACGATCCCGGGCCTGCGCACCGTGCTCGGGCTCGAGCCGATCGACACGACCGCGGTCCTCCTGATCGCGGGGGCACTCGCCGCATCGGTCATCGGTGCCTTCGTCCTGGCCCGCTCCACCGCGGAACCGTCGTAGGGTCGTCCGCTCCTCGCCAATGCACCCCTCTTCTTGAAAGCACCTTTCAGAACCCGTAGGGTCCCTCGGGAACACGAACCGAAGGAACCTCCATGAGCCAGACAGCGCGACCCGTCGTCGGGTCGACGATCACCGAGTCCGAGCCGTCCTGGGAACCTCGCTCCCGACCTGGCCCGGATGCCCCCAATGTGGTCGTGATCGTCCTCGACGACACCGGCTTCGGGCACTTCGGCTGCTACGGCTCCGACATCGAGACACCGGCCATCGACCGCCTGGCGGCCGGTGGTCTGCGTTACACGAACTTCCACACCACCGCGCTGTGTTCGCCGACCCGGGCCTGCCTGCTGTCGGGCCGCAACCACCACTCGGTCGGGATGCGGTTCCTGTCGAACGTCGACACCGGGTTCTCGAACTGCCGGGGTGTCATCACGCCGAAGGCCGCGACGATGGCCGAGGTGCTGCAGGCCGCCGGCTACTCCACGTTCGCCCTCGGCAAGTGGCACCTGGCCAACATGGAGGACTGTGCCCCGGCCGGACCGATGAACCATTGGCCACTCGGTCGCGGGTTCGATCGCTTCTACGGGTTCCTGGGTGGGGCGACCGATCAGTTCTCGCCGGAACTCGTGATCGACAACCGGCCGGTTGATCCGCCCAGCGAGCCCGGCTACCACATCTCCGAGGCCATGGTCGACGAGGCCATCTCGATGATCACGGCCCAGCGCGCCACCACCACTCGCCCGTTCTTCACCTACATGGCCTTCGGGGCGACCCACAGTCCGCATCAGGCGCCGCCGGAATGGCTCGACGCCTACCGTGGCCGTTACGAGCGGGGATGGGACGTCGTCCGTCAGGAGTGGTTCGATCGCCAGATCGAGCTGGGCATCGTGCCTCCCGGCACCGAGCTCTCGCCCCGCAACCCGGGCATCCCGGCCTGGGACGACCTGTCCGACGACGAACGCCGGCTCTTCGCCCGCATGCAGGAGACGTTCGCTGCCTTCCTCGCCCACACCGACGCGCAGATCGGTCGGTTCGTCGAGCACCTCGAACAAACGGGAGAACTCGACAACACCCTCATCGTGGTGATGTCCGACAACGGTGCCAGCCAGGAGGGCGGATCTCACGGCGTGCTCAACGAGCTCACGTTCTTCAATCGCATCCCCCAACGGGTCGAGGACATGATCGACCACATCGACGAGATCGGCGGGCCGAACCACTACAACAACTACCCCAAGGGATGGTCGCAGGTCGGCAACTGCCCGCTCCGCTTCTACAAGCAGAACACCTACGAGGGCGGTATCCGCGACCCGTTGATCATCCACTGGCCCCGTCGGATCGGAGCCGGAGGCGGGATCCGCTCGCAGTACCAGCACGTGATCGACGTGATGCCCACCGTGTTGGACTGCGTCGGTGTCGAGCCCCCCGACAACTACAAGGGAATCGAGCAGATGCCGGTCCAGGGAACCAGCCTCTCCTACACCTTCGACGACCCCGACGCTCCGAGCCGGCGAACGACCCAGTACTACGAGATGCTCGGTCATCGGGCCATTTACCACGAGGGCTGGAAGGCCGTGACGCTCCACCGCCAGGGCACACCCTTCGACGACGACGTCTGGCATCTCTATCACGTGGCCGAGGACTTCGCCGAGATCCACGACCTGGCCGACAGCCATCCGGAGAAGCTGGCCGAGATGCGGGAGCGATGGTGGCGGGAGGCCGGCCGCTTCGACGTGCTGCCGCTCGACGACCGTTCCATGGAACTGTTCGCCATGCGCCGACCCGATTCCGACCTGGCCGGGAACCGGAAACGGCTCCTGCCCGGGACCCCGCACATCGAACGGTTCGCCATGCCCGACGTGCGCAACCGTTCGTGGCGGATCACGGCTTCGATCACCATCGACGAAGGCGACGAGGGTGTGCTCGTGGCTTGCGGGGCCCGCACCGGTGGCTACAGCTTCTTCGTCAAGGACAGACGGGCCGTCTTCGCCTACAATTTCCTGGCGAAGATCACCGAGGTCGAGTCCACCACCGATCTGCCGACGGGCACGATCGAGTTGACCGCCTCGTTCGCCAAGACCGGCGAGCATCGAGGAACCCTGACGCTCCTGGTCGATGGCATGGAGGCCGGCTCGACCGAACTCGAGACGTTGCCGTGGCGGCAGTCGCTCTATGGCATGGACGTGGGCCGCGACCAGGGGTCGACGGTCACACCCACCTACCAGGCGCCCTTCTCGTTCAGTGGTGCGCTCCACGCCATCGACTACGAACTCGACGACGACCGCGCCGACCTCCGAGCCGCAGCGGCCGTCGAAGCCGAGAACGCGTTGATCGATCAGTAGGCCTCGGCGTTCGTCGCACGAGGCGACGCGAACCGGTTCTCCCCTGCCTTGCAGGGCGTCCTCCTCGATCGCGCGCGACGATGATCCGATGAGCCGTACGTCGCTCGGACAGCATCCGTCGCCGAAGGGACTCCTCATCGACATCGACGGAGTGCTGGTGGTGTCGTGGCGGCCCATCGCCGGCGCTGCCGATGCACTGTCGGCCTGTCGCGCGGCGGGGATGCGGCTGCGCCTGCTGACCAATACCACGTCGGCGTCGCGGGCAGAGATCGCCGACCGTCTCGATGCAGCAGGAATCGAGGTCGCTGTCGAGGAGATCATGTCCGCTCCGGCGGCGACGGCAGCGTGGCTGAACAGCGAGCACCCCGGGGCCCGCTGCTACCTCATCAACAGCGGCGACCTGGGGGACGACCTCGCCGGCATCCACCTGGTGGGGCCCGATCAGCCGGCCGAGGTCGTCGTGTTGGGTGGAGCCGGCGACGAGTTCTCGTACACCCAGATGAACCACGCGCTGGGACTCCTGCTCGATGGCGCATCCCTGGTGGGCATGCACCGCAACCTGTACTGGCGAACGGCGGCGGGCTTCCAACTCGACACGGGCGCCTACCTGGTCGCGCTCGAGCACGCATCGGGGGTACACGCCACCGTGCTCGGAAAGCCCGCAGCTCGATTCTTCGAATCGGCGCGGCAAGCGCTCGACCTCGAAGTCGATCAGATCGTGATGATCGGCGATGACATCGACAACGACGTCCTCGCTGCCCAGGCCATCGGACTCACCGGAATCCTGGTCAAGACGGGCAAGTACCGGCCCGAGGCCCAGACCCGAGCCGGCACTCCCGACGTCGTCATCGACTCCATCGCCGACCTGCCCGCCGTCCTCGGACTGGCCTGAGCCGGCAGCCACGGCGTGGCTGTCTCACGCCGAGGCGGGATTGCGCAGGTCGTCCGGCGGGGGCACGACGAAGACGGCCGAGTCCGGTCGTTGGGCGTAGAGGCGGGCCACCTCCGCGCTTCGATGGTCCTGCACGGCCCGCTGGTTCACGTATCCCTTGTCGGTGATCTCGTGCGCGCCCGCCTCGGGCGGGTCCTCCAGCAGGAGGAACCGTGCGATACGGGTCGACGAAGCCGGATTGGCCTCGTTGTGCCGTGCCAGCCCCGTTGCGATCGCAGCCCTCACCTCGTCGGAGGCCGCCGGGTGACGGTCGCCGGCGAGAGGACCGCACTGCTCCAGGTTCGGCCAGATCAGCAGGGTGACGTCTGCCTCGTTGAGTCCGCACACGACGACGTCACGCACGTACGGCGAGGTTGCCGCCACCACCTGCGATCGCAGTGCCCCGGCCTGAACCCAGGTGCCCGAGATCAGTTTGAAGTCCTCGGCCACCCGACCGGCGAAGCAGAGACCACGAATCGGGTCGTCGGGATCGGCGAACCGTACGGCATCGCCCATTCGGAAGTAGCCCTCTTCGTCGAACGCGGCCCGACTCGCCGCCGGGTCTCCGACGTACCCTGGCGTGACCCCGACCCCTCGGGCGCGGATCTCGAAACGATTGTCGCCAACGGGAATCAGCTTGATGTCGGCCCCAGGGGCCGGCAGGCCGATCACGTCGTGGTCGTCGGTCGGCCACCATCGCATGAGGCCTGCAGAGACCTCGGTCGACAGCAGGCTCGTGGTGAGGAACACGGGTGCACCGGTGTGACGAACGGCCAGACGCTGGACTCGGGCCGCGAGCGCGTCGGGCATGGCTGCGGACCCGAAGGCGAACGAAGTCACGTCGGCGAAGAACCTGGCGGCCAGCTCCTCGTCGGCTTCGAGCGCGTCGATCAGAACCGACCAACCGAGGGGCGAACCGCTGTAGGAGGTCGGACGGACCTCCGCCATGTTCCGCACCGTCGCATCGAACTGGCCCGGCAGCGGTCGACCGGTGTCGAGATAGACCGATCCGCCGTCGGCAACGATCGAATTGATCCGCATCACACCGGCCCCCGTGTGACTCCACGGCATCCAGTCGAGAACCCGAACCTCGTCGGCCCGGGCCGCCCCCTCGTCGAAGGCTCTCATCGCCCCGAGGAACGCGGCATGCATCCCCTGGGTCTGGATGACGCCCTTCGGCATCCCGGTCGACCCCGAGGTGAACATGTACCGCGTGATGGTGTCGTGATCGATCCCGGCGATCGATGCGTCGACGTCGGGGGTCGGCTCGGTCGCCAGCAACTCCGCCATGGCGATCGTGCCGTCGGCACCGGCACCGGTGATGAAGGCGGCCTGACCCAACACGCGTCCGAGATCGGAGTCGGGGCCGATGGTGTCGAGAGCCCTGCGATGAACCGCAGGATCCTCGGCGAACACGAATCCGGGCCCGACTCGTTCCAGTACCCATCGCAGCTTCGGGAAGGCACCGGTCACGGTCGAGTAGGGCACACTGACCGGGCAGTAGGGCACCCGGGCCATCTGTGCACCCCAGGCCATGAGGAAGTGCTGACGCGAGCTGGGCGAGAGGATGACGAGGGGTCGCTCGATCGAGGCGCCGCGATCGAGGAGCCACTGGGCGACACTCCGGCAGCCGTCCACTGCTTCGGCATAGGTCAGGTGCTGCCACCGACCGTCGCCGTCGCGCTCGGCGACCACGGTACGGTCGCCGAGCTCGGACGCCCGGGCCAGGAACAACTCGATCATGTTCGACGGCATCGGGGCGGGCGGAACGGGGCAGCGAAGCACGAGTTCGCCGTTGGGTCGATGCGTGATGTCGACCGCCGGGGCTCGTCGCGAAGAGGTTTGGGTCATGATCGTCTCCATCGGGTCGGACCACCGGAGTCCTATCACCTCGGTTCACTCCGTGAAAACTGCGTGGCCGCCTGCCTCGCCGGCCCCAGCGCCGTGCGTGACCACGGATGCTCGGGTGCCGGCGACGAGCGATCACCTCGTGATCGCCGACTAGCGTGCACGACATGAGCCGGGTCGCAGACAAGATCGTGGTCGTCACCGGCGCCGCGTCCGGACTCGGAGCGGCCGACGCTCGGGCCCTGGTCGCCGAGGGTGCCCAGGTGGTGCTGACCGACATCGACGTCGACGCCGGAGCAGCGCTGGCCGACGAACTGGGAGCCGTCTTCCTGGCACACGACGTGAGCGACGAGGTCGCATGGACCGCAGTGATGGCCGAGGTGGAACGCCGGTTCGGACGACTCGATGCCCTGGTCAACAACGCTGGGATCGCCCCGATCGCCGACATCGAACACACCTCGACCGAGACATGGCGCCGCACCCTGGCCATCCACCTCGATGGCACCTTCTTCGGGTGTCGGGCCGCGATCCCCCTCATGCGTGCGGCCGGCGGCGGATCCATCGTCAACATGTCCTCGACCGCCGCGCTCACCGGAATCGGCCCGTACCTGGCCTATTCGGCGGCGAAGGGCGGCATCCGCTCCCTCACCAAGGCGGTCGCGGCGCACGCCCGCCACAACCAGCTCGGCATCCGCTGCAACTCGGTCCACCCCGGGAGCATCGACACGCCCATGGTCCACCAGGCGCTCGACACGCTGATGGGAATCGACCTGGCCGGGTCCTCCGATCGGGAGGGCCTGCGACGCAAACTCGGTGTCGGTGAGCCGTCCGATGTGGCGCATCTCGTCGTCTACCTGGTCTCCGACGAGTCCAAGCACGTCAATGGGGCAGAACTGGTGATCGACAACGGCGACACCGTCATCGCCTGATCCAAGGAGCCCGGCATGCATGTCTCAGGGATGGTTCACGTCAACATCAACTGCCGCAATTACGAACGCTCCCGTCGCTTCTACGAGCGTCTGGGCTTCCGTGAGGTCTGGACGGTTCCCGAGACCAACACCGCCGAGGTGGCGGCCGCCGTCGGCATGCCGCCCTACCGGGTCCGAGGCGCCATCATGGCCATTCCCGAGGCCGACCCGCCGATGGTCATCGACCTGCTGGAGTGGGTGTCACCGCGTGACGAGTCCGACCCCTACCCGAACCTGTACCGGCCCGGGCTGGCTCGGCTGGCGATGCGAACGACCGACCTCGCAGCCGACTACGCGACCCTCGAGGCCGAGGGCGTCGAGATCGTCTCTCCTCCCGCCACCGTGATGACGAGCGAGACGAGCGGCACCCGCTTCTTCTGCTTCCGCGATCCCGACGGCACCTACCTCGAACTGGTCGAATCGTTCACCGTCGACACGAGGGGCTGACCGAGCCCGACCTGGATCGACCGTTCTGGCGCTGCGTCACGACCGACATCCCGGCAACTTTGGAGACGGCATGCCGGTTACCGGCATGCCGGCTCCAAGGTTGCGGGATATCGAGAGTCCCCCGATGGGGCGCTGCCTCCTTGATCGAGAAGCATCACGAAGCTTCGGCCATGGTGGAGCGCTACAGGGATGACGCCAACGACCCGAGGAGACCTGAACCGGTCTGGACACCGAGCGAACACCGAGCACGATCGACGCACTACCGTCGTCGCCAATGGTTGCCACCCCATCGAACGCGCTCTTCGTCATCGCTGCCGAGGGCCAGAGCGGCAAGTCGTTGATCGCGCTCGGCCTGTTCGACGCCATGGCCCGACGGGTCGGCGTGGTCGGCGTGTTCCGCCCCGTCGTGAACCACGCCGATGCCCCCGATGAGCTGATCGATCTCCTGACCCACCGAACGGATCACCCGTTCCCGTCAGCAGTCGGGGTCACCTACGACGACGTACATCGCGACCCCGACGCCGCGATGGCGTCGATCGTCGAGGGCTATCACCATCTCGCCGACCGCTGCGATGCCGTTGTCGTCGTCGGCTCCGACTACAGCGAGGTGGCCAGCCCCATCGAGCTGGGCGTGAACGGCAAGATCGCTGCAAACCTGGGGGTACCCGTGGTCGCGGTGGTCAGCGGCAAGAACCGCCACCTCGACAGCATCGTTCACCTCGTCGACCTCACCGTCAACGAACTGCGCCATGCCCACGCGACCGTGCTCGCCGTGGTCGCCAACCGGCTCGACCCCGATGCGGTTCCTTCTGTACGGGAACACTTCGATCACCACCACACCGGTGGCGAGGTACCGGTACGGGTCTGGGTCGTCCCCGAGGACCCGCTGGTCGCCGCGCCTCAGATCGTCGACGCCCTGAACGCAGTCGGCGGCACGCTCATCGCCGGCGACGACCACCTCCTCGACCGCCTCTACACCGACACCCTGATCTGTGCCATGAACGTGGAGCACGCGCTGAGCTACCTCGCGGACGGCCAGCTCTGCATCGTCGCCGGTGACCGGTCCGACATGCTGTTGGCCCTGGCCGCCAGTTGCGCCTCGGCCGAAGCCCCCTCGGTGGCGGCGGTCGTGCTCAGTGGCGGCTTCGTACCCGATGCCAACGTGGCCCGCCTGATCGCCGGCATCGATGCGCACCTCCCCATCATCTCCACCGAACTCGACTCGTTCGACACCGCCACCGCGATCGCGTCCACCAACGGACGACTGTCACGCGACTCGACCCGCAAGGTCGACCGGGCCCTGACCACGTTCGAGGACCACCTGGGCACCGACATCGTCGATGTCCTGCGGGGCATCCCCCGCACCAACGCCGTCACTCCCCTGATGTTCGAGCTGCAACTGATCGAGCTCGCCCGTGCCGCCGGTCGACACATCGTTCTCGCCGAGGGCGACGACGACCGCGTGCTCCGGGCCGCCGCCACGCTGCGGACTCGGAACGTGGCCCGCCTCACGATTCTGGGAGACCCGGCAGCCGTGCGGTCGCGGGCCGCCGCCCTCGGACTCCGGCTCGACGATGTCGAGATCCTCAACCCGGCGACCAGTGACCGCCGGGAGGAGTACGCCCGGGTCTACACCGAGCTCCGCGCTCACCGGGGCATGACCCTCGAACCGGCCCTCGACATCATGCGAGACGTTTCGTACTTCGGGACGATGATGGTCCACCTGGGACACGCCGACGGCATGGTTTCGGGTGCAGCCCACTCGACGGCCCACACCATCACGCCCGCGTTCGAGATCATCAAGACCGCACCCGGTGTCGACGTGGTGTCCTCGGTGTTCTTCATGTGTCTGTCCGACCGGGTCCTGGTCTACGGGGACTGCGCCGTCATTCCCGAACCGACGGTCGACGAGCTCGCCGACATCGCGATCGCGTCGGCCACCACCGCGGCCCGATTCGGCGTCGAGCCTCGGATCGCCATGCTGTCGTACTCGACCGGCGAATCGGGATCGGGCGCCGATGTCGACAAGGTCCGGGCCGCCACCCAGCTGGTGCGCCGCCGACGCCCCGACCTCAAGGTCGAGGGGCCGGTCCAATACGACGCGGCGATCGACGCCGATGTCGCGGCGTCGAAGATGCCCGGCTCGGAGGTGGCCGGTCGGGCGACGGTGTTCGTCTTCCCCGACCTGAACACCGGCAACAACACGTACAAGGCGGTCCAGCGCTCGGCCGGTGCCGTCGCCATCGGACCGGTGCTCCAGGGCTTGGCCAAGCCGGTCAACGACCTCTCCCGGGGCGCAACCGTACGCGACATCGTGAACACGGTCGCGATCACCGCAGCCCAGGCCGCGCCGTCGGATCGGGCAGGATCGGCGTGACCGCCGACGGCACCGTCCTGGTCTTGAACTGCGGATCGTCCTCGATCAAGTACGAGCTGGTCGAGCCGGGCACGGGACGGCGCCGGGCTCGTGGAGCCGTCGAGCGAATCGGCGGGGCCGGGGCCAGCCAGCGCCACACGAGCGGAGGACTCGACGTCGACCAGCCGGTCGATGCGTCGGATCACGGCCAGGCGATGGCGCACGTCCTGGGCGCCTTCGAAGCCCATGGTCCGGCTCTGGACGACTCGGCCGTGCTCGCGGTCGGCCATCGAGTGGTCATGGGCGGGGTGGAGTTCTCGGCGCCGACGGTGATCGACGACACGGTCGAGGCCGTCATCGAACGACTCTCGCCGCTGGCCCCGCTTCACAACCCGGCCAATCTGGTCGGGATCCGCGTGGCCCGGGCTGTGATGCCCCGAACGCCGCACATCGCGGTCTTCGACACGGCGTTCTTCCGGGCCCTCCCCGAACAGGCCACGACCTATGCCATCGACCGCCGGGTGGCGGCGGAGCACGGCATCCGGCGATACGGCTTCCACGGCACGTCGCACCGCTACGTGTCGGGCCGGGTCGCGGCCCTGCTGGGTCGCGACGATCTGCGCCAGATCGTGCTGCACCTGGGCAACGGGGCATCGGCTGCAGCGGTGGTCAGCCGGCGACCGGTGGCCACCACCATGGGCCTCACCCCACTCGAAGGCTTGGTGATGGGCACCCGTTCGGGCGACCTCGATCCCTCCATCGTCCTCTACCTCCAGCGAGCAGCCGGTCTGTCGATCGACGATGTCGACACCCTGCTCAACCGACGCAGCGGGCTGGTGGGCCTGACCGGGCACAACGACCTGCGCGACGTCCACGCCGCCGCCGATGCCGGCGACGCTTCGGCCCTCCTCGCTCTCGACGTCTACGTGCGCCGCATCAAGCACTACATCGGTGCGTACGCCGCGGTGATGGGTGGTCTCGACGCGTTGACCTTCACGGCCGGTGTCGGCGAGAACGACGCCGCGATCCGGGCAAGGGTCGTCGACGGCCTGGATTTCCTCGGTCTTCGCATCGACCACGCCATCAACACCACCGGCGGGGGTGAACGGGTGATCTCACCCGCCGGTGCTCCCACCTCCGTCCTGGTCGTGCCCACCGACGAAGAACTCGCCATCGCCCGTGACGCGTCGGCCATCGTCGAGTTGAATCGTCGCCCCGCTCACGACCAGGATCCGCGATGAACACACCCCCGGAAGCGACTCACGCACGACCCGACACCGGTCATCGGGCCTTCGCCGGACGGACCGTCATGGTCACCGGAGCGGCCGGCGACATCGGCAGCACAACGGCCGTTCGCCTCGCTGCCGCGGGAGCGCGGGTCGTGCTCGCCGATCTCTCGAACGAGGTGACATCGGTGGCCGAGCGATGCGCCGCCGCGAACACGGGTGTCGATCCCGTCACGGCCGTGTTCGACGTCACCAGCGACACCGATGTCCATCGTGCGTTCGACGACCTCACGGCCCGGGGCATCACCGCCGACCTCCTCTTCAACAACGCCGGCTATCAGGGCCAGATCGGCAACATCGTGGACTACGACGCAGTCGACTTCCGACGAGTGCTCGAGATCAACGTCACCGGCGTCTTCCTGGTCCTGCAACGATTCGCAACGAGCCTCATCGCGGCAGGCCGGCCAGGTGCGATCGTGAACACGGCCTCGATGGCCCACGGCGGAGCTCCGAACATGGTCGCCTACAGTGCCTCCAAGGCCGCGGTCATCGCGCTCACCAAGACGGCGGCGAAAGACCTCGCTCATCACTCGATCCGCGTCAACTCGGTCAGTCCTGCCTTCATCGGACCGGGCGAGATGTGGGAGCGTCAGGTGAGGCTGCAGGCAGAAACGCCGAGCCAGTACTTCTCGGACCGACCCGATGACGTCGCGGCGCAGATGATCGAGTCTGTTCCCCTCCGCCGGTACGGATCGTTGGAGGAGGTGGCGGCCGTCGTCGAGTTCCTGCTCTCGGACGGCGCGTCCTACATCACGGCTTTCGACATCGAGGTTTCCGGCGGCGCGACCTGAAGCGAGCGAGGTCGTCACCGACCGGGGACGCGGACGTCAGCGTCGACGTGACTCCTCGATTCGCAGCAGCCGACGCCGGGCACGTGGATACTGCTCGGAGAAGCGGGCTTCGGCCTCGTCGGTGGCCACGAGGACCAGCTCCCCATCGGCCGGCAAGGGCCGTGTCGGGTCGGGATTGCCCTCGATGCTGCCACCTCGGTCGACGGCGACCACGTTGCATCCCGTGCGCCGGTACACGTGCGCGTCCGCCAGCGTCTTGCCGGCGAGTTGACGCGGCACCGGGGTACGGAAGACGTTCAGCCCCTCCGAAACCAGCACGGTCTCGATACCGCGGAAGTGGTTCCAGATCGCCGCCGATCCGGTGGCCGCGTAGGACAGCACCGAGTCCGCCCCGGCCCGGTAGAGCGTCGTCACGTTGCGATCGAGTCGAGCCCGCGAAACCAGCCGAACGTCCGGTCGCAGGCCACGGATGTACCGGGTGAGATAGACGTTGATGTCATCGTCGTGTGTGGTGATCAGCACCGCGCTCGCGTCATCGACTCCCGCCGCTTCGAGGACCGAGCGGTCTGCTGCGTCGCCGATCACGTAGTGCACGTTCGGTCGCTCGCGGTCCGCGATCTGTTCGACGATCGTGTACGAGATGCCTTCGGCCGAGAACGCCGCCCCTGCCGCCCGGCCGACACGCCCACCGCCGATGATCACCTTGTGTTGGTGGTCCTGATCCCCTTCTGCGGCGTAGTGCTCGTCGTACGCCGCCAGTTGCTCGGCGGTTCCGGCGAACAGCAGCATCGTCGACGCGTCGATCGTCGTGTCGCGGGTCGCGATCTCGAATCGGCCGCGATTCCACACACCGACGATGCCGACACCGAGCCGTTCGCGGAGTCGCGCCTGGGCAAGCGTCTGGCCGACCAGACCCGATCCCCCGGCACCGGCCTCCGCGATGAGCAGCCCGGCGATCTCACCGATCACGTTGCTCCGTCCCGCCAACCCGAGTGTGCGAGTCGCCATGGCCGATCCGAGGATCTCGCCGAGCTGCAACACCTGATTCGCCCCCGCGATCTCCAGGATGTCGACCGAGGCCGGGGAGTTGGCGCTGGCGACGATGTCGACGTCGGGGGCGATCTCTCGCACGGTGAACGCGATGTTGGTGTTGGTCGGGTCGTTTCGGGTCGCCACCACGAGCGCCGCATGCTCGACGCGTGCGCGCCGATAGGTGCCGGGGTCGTCGAGCGCACCGAGCATCACCGAGATCCCCTCGTCGTGGAGCTGTCCGGCCTCGATCGGATCGTCGACGATCACGAGATAGTCCACCTCCGCCTGGACCGCCCGCTCGACCAACGCCAGCTCGACCGGGCCCATCGCCGTGAGGAGCACGTGATCGCGGATCGTGGAGGGCGCCTCGCGGGGGTCCGCCGCCGCTCCCGCTCGTTCATCCACGGCATGAAGACGAACTGGATGAAGACGAACGGCAACACCACGAGCAGGAAGGTGGAGCCCGACAGCAACACGACGATCGAGAAGACGCGGCCCGCGTCGGATTCGAAGGTGATGTCGCCGAAGCCGAGCGTGGTCATCGTGGTGAGGGTCCAGTACACGCTGGTGGCCCACGAGTACGCCCGACCCTCGCGATCCATCAGCGAGTGGAACACCGCACTGAACGCAGCCACCATGGCGACGAACACGATGCCCAACACCATCAGGGTCTTCAGCTGACGGCGGCGCTGAGCCCGGCTGGCCACCAGCATGGAGCGTTCCGCAGGATGCTCGGCACCGCGCTGCGGCCCGAATCGCGCCGTGACCTGGGCAACGGTCGAACCGAGCGACTTCAGCACGATGATGGCCCGACCGAGATCACCGGACTGATGGTGGCACAGTCACCGGTCGGAGGACGAACGCCGCACCACGCCTGGTTCGACCTCATCTCCCTGTCGACATATCGGGCCGACGTCCATCCACCGGTGCGACCGCCCGGCGGCGGGCGAGGACCATCCTGAGCGAATACCGAACACGACGTCCCGGTCCGAGATCATCGGGTTCGCCGGACTCGTCGCGGCTCCCGACCTAGGCTCGGGCTCATGGCCGAACAGGACGATTTCCTCCATCTCGCGATCGGGGGCACTCCGCTGGTCCGACTCCGGCGTGTCGTTCCCGATGGCTGCGGGACGGTCTGGCTGAAGCTCGAGTCGGGGAACCCGACCGGGAGCTACAAGGATCGAATGGCACTGTCGGTCATCGTCAACGCGATGGAGCGAGGCGATCTGCTCCCCGGTCACCGAGTGGTGGAGTACACCGGAGGGAGCACCGGCACCGCACTCGCCTTCGTTGCCGCCAGGTCGTCGGTCGATTTCGTTGCGGTGTCGTCCGATGCGTTCTCCGACACCAAACTCCGTGCCATGCGGGCCTATGGCGCCGACGTGATCGTCGAGCCCAGCGATGGTGGTGCGATCACTCCCGAGTTGATCGGTCGCATGCGTGCCCGAGCGATGGAGCTCTCCCGAGAGCCGGGCAGTTTCTATGCCGACCAGTTCGGTTCCCCCGATGTCCGTGCCGGCTACCGGCCGATGGGAGTCGAGATCGCCGAGCAGACCGATGGTCGGGTCGATGTCATCTGTGCCGGATTCGGCACCGGTGGGGCCCTGATGGGTGCAGTCGACGGACTCGACGACATGGGGGTCGAGCCCGATGTCGTCGCACTGGAACCGGCCCAGTCCCCTCTGCTCACCACCGGGGTCGGTGGACCTCACCGCGTCGAGGGAGTCGGTGTCGGATTCGAACCGCCGTTCCTCGATCGCGGTCGGTGCGACGACATCCGTACCGTCGACCAGGAGCAGGCGATGCAGATGGCGCGACGGTTGGCGGTCGAGGAGGGACTGTTGTGCGGCACTTCCACCGGCCTCAACGTCTGCGCCGCCATCGAACTCGCCAGCGAGCGAGGACCGGGGTCGCACATCGTCACGCTCGGTTGCGACAGCGGAACGAAGTACCTGACCGGTGAGCTGTTCGCGTAGGCGACCCTGGGAGCTCGTTGGCCCCTCCTCCCGCAGGAGGAGACAGATCGAGGGCCGTGGGTGGAGGAAGCCCGGTCGAGCAACGCGTACGGTTCGAGTCACGAAACCAGCGATCCAGGGGGAGCGGACATGAGCGATCTGCACGTTGTGTTCGGTACGGGCCCGATCGGTCGGGCACTGGTCGACGAGCTGACGGCTGGAGGCCATGAGGTCCGAGTCGTCAATCGGTCCGGAAGAGCCGATGTGCCCGAAGGGGTCCAGGTGCTGGCAGGCGACGCCGCTGACGAGACCTTCGCCACCAAGGCGGCAGCCGGGGCCGGCGCCGTGTATCAGTGTTTGAACCCCGAATACCACGAATGGCCCACGGTGTTCCCCGGGCTGCAGAACAGCGTGATCACGGGTGCCCGAGCCGCCGGTGCCCGCCTGGTGTCGTTCGAGAACCTCTACATGTACGGCGACACGCACGGCGCCCTCATCGATGAGGCCACGCCCGAGAAACCCCACACCCGCAAGGGCAGAGTTCGGCAGGAGATGGCCCGACAGCTCCAACAGCTCCAAGCCCGTGGAGAGCTGCAGGTCGTGACGGCACGGGCGTCGGACTACTTCGGCCCGGGCGGACTCGAGCAGTCGCCGCTCGGCGAGCTGGTGATCGGATCGGCGCTGAAGGGCAAGCCCGCCAGGGTGATCGGCAAACCCGATCAGCCCCACAGCTACACCTATACCGTCGATGCCGGTCGCACGCTGGCGGCGCTCGGCACCCGCAACGACGTACTCGGTGAGGTGTTCCTGGTGCCCAATGCGCCGGCGATGACGACGAACCAGATCATCGACCTGATTGCCGCCGACCTCGGTACGCCGATCAAGGTCAGTGTCACGCCGCGCCTGTTGCTGCGGGCGCTGGGTGTGTTCAACAAGACCGTGCGCGAGCTCGACGAGATGCTGTACGAGTTCACACAGCCGTTCGTCACCGACACCACCAAGGCCGAGACCCGATTGGGAATCACGCCGACGCCCCTCCCCGACGCCATCGCTGCCACCGTGGGCTGGTTCCGCCGGCATGCCGAGAGAACCTGAGGACGCCGGAGCGACACGTCGATCCCGGGCACGAGAAGGTCCGACCTCCCAGCCGGGCCGACACTCGGCCGTGGCGGTAGCGTGACCGAATGCACGATCTCGTACTCAAGACCATGAACAACGTCCATCGGACGATCCTGAAGGTCAGCGGTGGGAAGATCGGCTGGACAGCGGGCAACATGCCGGTGCTCGAACTCGTCACGATCGGCCGCAAGAGTGGACGGGAACGAGCCACCATGTTGACGTCACCCCTTCAAGAGGATGACACGATCGTGATCGTCGCCTCCCGTGGCGGCGACGACCGCCACCCGGCTTGGTTCCTGAATCTCCGGGACAACCCGGAGGTGACGGTCACGTGGAAGGGCGGCGATCCCCAAACCATGACGGCCACCATCGCCGGCGACGAGGAACGTGATCGGATGTGGCCGATCATCGCCGAGAAGTACGAGAACTACGCCGGCTACCAGAAGAAGACCGAGCGTCGGATTCCCCTCGTCCTCCTCACCCCGGCCTGAGATCCCCACCCGGGACCGACGATCGCGGTCGTGGTGCCGGGACAACGGCTTCAGTCGAACACTCGGACAGGTGTCTGCTCGCGACGCATCGTGAGGACGACGGCGACGACCGTGGTGACGACGATCACGGCGGAGATGACGTGATGAACGCCGTCGTCTCGACGAAGAGCCCGGGCAGGACCATCAGGGCGTTGAAGATCAGCGCGGCGGCGTTGATGCGGATCGCCTTGCGGTTGCCCGAATTCCAGGCGACGACGGCGCACACGACCGACACCATGCCGATCGCTGCGTTCAGCAACAGGAGCGCAAACGGCGGTGCCTCAGCCCCCCAGTCGATCTCGGGAGCGAGGAAGGGGAGATTCGCCGAGTCCGATGATGGCGGACAGCGCGAGGCCCGCCCGAACGGTCGGTGTGGTGGTCGGTGAGTGGTTCGGTGGTGTGGTGATGGTTGTCATTGTTGCCTCCTGTGTTCGTTGGATTGCAGCATCGAACCAGCGGATGTCCCTGCCCAGAGGCGAATCCCCCGATGTCGTCCCGATGGGAGCATCGGGAAGAAGTCGGGAGGTTCGTCCCGAGTCCGTGGCGGGCGCCACTGGCATGATGAGGTCGTGTCGACGAGCCGCCCATCACGATCGTCGTGGCCGACGATCATCCGGTCGTGCGGAACGGGCTCGTCGCGCTGCTGCGCACGATGCCCGGCCTCGAGGTCGTCGGCGAGGCGGCAGACGGTGACGACGGCGGTGCGGGCCGTCGCCGATCACGAGCCCGACGTGGTGCTGATGGACGTCCGGATGCCGGGCATCGACGGCATCGAGGCCACCCGCAGGATCCGGGAGCGGGCACCGGGCTGCCGGGTGCTGATCCTGACGATGCACGACGACGACACCACCGTGTTCACCGCGATGAAGGCGGGCGCGCAGGGCTATCTCCTCAAGGAGGCCGAGCAGGACGACATCGTCCGAGCAGTCCACGCGGTCGTCGCCGGTGAGGCCATCTTCGGTCCCGGGTGTCGCGACGCGGGTGCTCGGCTACTTCGCGGAGCCCCCGGCGCCGGCCGGGTCCGAGGAGCCGTTCCCCGAGCTGACCGATCGCGAGCGGATCGATCCTCGATCTGCTGGCCCAGGGCAGGCGCAACGCCGAGATCGCAGTCCGAGCCGTACCTGTCGACCAAGACGGTCAGCAACCACCTCACGTCGATCTTCGCCAAGCTTCAGGTTGCCGGCCGGGGTGAGGCGATCGTCCGCGCCCGAGAGGGCGGGTTGGGCACGTCGAAGTGAGCGAGCTCGCGCTCGGGATCGCGAGGCTCATCGTGCCGATCGTGTCGCTGGGTGCCGGCGGCATCGGACTCCTCCGGACCCGCAGTCGACTCACCGGCATCCTCTTGGTGATCGCCTCGATCGGGGCTCGCTGCAGCCCTGCTCGCGCACGCCGCCGATCGGACGACGCTGGCGTCGTACGTCGGACCGGCTGCGCTGCTGCTGCCCGGCGCGTTCGCCGTGCTGGCGTACCCGCGCCCGAGCCTGCGCCACTGGGTCGAGTTCTGCCTCTGGGTGACGGCCGGGGCCGCCGGGTCGATCGCGACGGTCGCTCGCCTCGTCCGCCACCGCCAGATGCGGCGACGCTCGGCCCGATCGTGGCTCTCGCCTTGATCGGGCACGGCTGGTGGGTGCTCGAGACCGGCGACGACCGCGATCAGGACGCGGTGCTCTGGCTCGGGCTCGCGTGCCTGGTGGCGGCGCTCGATCGGCGTGATCCTGTCCGCCCAGTTCGGCGTCGCAGGGCGCCGCGTCACCAGCGATCGTCACCGCGGCGGTCGTCGGGCCGGCCATGGTCGATCGGTGTCCGCCGGCCCGGGTTCGACCGACATCCGGTCACTCGTCGTCTCCGTCGTCGTGTTCGCCGTCGTGGCCCTCTGCTACATGTCGGTCTTCATCGGGATCACGGCCGGCCTCGAGGCGTTCGGTGTCGAGGATCCGACGGCGCCGTTCTTCGCCGTCGCTCGGGTTGGTGCTCGCCGTCGGGTACCACCCCCTCGCGGTCGTGCTCCGGGGCCTCATCGACGAACTGCTGTTCGGTCGACCGTCCCGACCCGCTCCTCGCCGCCACCGCCGTCGCCGACCGCATCGGCGACGAACCGCTGGTCGCCCTGCGCGCGATCCGTGAGGCGCTGGTGCTTCCCTACGCCGGCATCTCGCTCGACGGCGTCGAGCTCGCCACGTCCGGAACCGCCGTCACCGAGACCCGACGGATGCCGCTGCTGCGCGGCGACGACACTCGTGGGTGAGATCGTGGTCGGGTCTCCGGCCCGGCGCAGCTGACCCTGTCGGCCGAGGACGAGCAGGTGCTGCGCATCGTCGGCCCGCTCGCTGGCCCAGACGCTGCGCGCTCGGACGCTCGCGCTCGATCTCCAGGAGTCGCGGATCGCCGCGATCGCCGCGATCGAGGAAGAACGACGGCGGCTCCGCCGCGATCTCCACGACGGACTGGGACCGACCCTGTCGGGCATCGCCCACACCGCGGCGGCGGCACGCAACACGCTCGCCACCGATCCGGCCGCCGCGGACGCCCTCCTGCAGGGACTCCGCTCCGACGCCGCCGCAGCCGTCGCGCGAGATCCGCCGACTCGTCTACGACATGCGTCCGCCGGCGCTGGACGAACTCGGTCTCGTCGCCGCGCTGCGCCAGCAGGTCGGCACGTCACGCGGACCCCGACCGGGCGCCCCGATGCACGTCGTCGTGGAGGCAGACGAGCTGCCCACCGCTGCCGGCATCGGTCGAGGTCGCGGCCTATCCGGATCGCGACCGAGGCCGTGACGAACTCGGCTCGTCACAGCGGCACCGACCAGGTCTGGCTCGCGGATCAGCCACGAGCACGACCAGCTCGTCGTCACCGTCCGCGACGCCGGCGCGTCAGATGCTGCCTGGGTTCCCGGCGTCGGACTGTCCTCCATGCGCGAGCGGGCGGCCGAGATCGGCGGATCCATCGACATCACGTCGAATGGCGGCGGGTCACGCATACGAGCGCTGCTCCCCCTCGACTGAGATCCATCGGCCCGACGAGGTCGGGCCATGTGAGTCTCGCCACCCGACGCCGATGACGACGCGAAGACCGCATCCGGAGTCGTTCGGCACAGCTCCGGTGCCCGTCTCCGGTGCCCAAACCTCAGGGTGCGTTGGGGTCGAGCAGCTGGTTTTCGAGCGTGGTCTGCAACCATCGGGTCCACTGCTCGGTCGTCCAGCCCAGACGGCCGACCAGCAACCGATGGGTGTCGCTGTTCACCAACGCGAAGAACGTCGCCACTGCCGTGTCGCGGTCGATCCCGGGGCGGAGCGGCTGCCCGTCGAGGATGACGTCGACGAGGACCCGCTGGGTGGCGAAGCGTCGTGCGGTGTCCTGTTCGATGAGTTCGGCGGCGGCGCGATCCGTCGCTGCTGCATCACGCATCACTTCCTTGATGGGAGCAGTTCGTGCTGCGATCGTGGCGGCGCCGGCGACGATCGACGCCAGGCGTCGACGCCCGTCGACCTCTTCGGCGGCCTGGCGCACCCAGTCCCGTTCCAAGATCGAGACGGTCGCAGTGTCGCCGGCGATCTCGACGTCGAGGACACGGGAAAGGATGGCCTGCTTGGTACCGAACGCTTGGTAGACCGTGGCCGGCGCCACACTCGCTCGGCGGGCGATCGATTCGACCGTCGTCGCGTGGTACCCGTGCTTGAGGAACAGGTCGTGGGCTGCATTCACGATTCGTTCCCGGGTGCGGTGGGCCCGCTGCTCACGACGGCGACCCGCCGCAGTTGTTCCCTTGACAGGCTTTCGCATCGATGCCAGCCTAACTTCATAGAGTATGACTTTATAAACGAGCGGCTCTATGAAAGTGTGGCTCTACAAAACGGTGACTCCACGAAAGGGTGCCACCTCGATCAGCGCTTGGAGCGGAGTCCATGTCCACCGAACATGCAACCAACGACCAGGGGGCGCCCGCGGGCGCCTCGTTCGTGATCTCACCGCAAGCCGGTGCGGGCATCGACAACGGTGTTGCCCTCCTGGATGTGTTCCTGGGACCGGGCCGCGCCTCGGGGTTCGCGGTGTTCGTGAACCACTTCCCGCCGATGGGCGGGGGCCCACCGGCCCATCACCACAATTCCTATGACGAGGCGTTCTACGTTCTGAGCGGTGAGATGGAGTTCTGCGTCGACGGCGAAACCGCACGGGTCCCCGCCGGTTCGATGGCCTACGTCCCGCGCGGCGCAACCCACGCCTTCCGAAACCCGTCATCCGATCCGGCTCACCTGCTCGTGGTGACCACACCCGAAGCACTCGACCTCATCGTCCGCATGCCCGAAGGGTCCCGGAGCCGCGAAGCCATGGAGGCGCTGTTCGCCGAGCACGACTCACAGCTCGACGGCCCGCCGTTGGGCTGAGGGAAGCTCGCCGCATCGACGCAGCACGATTCGACCACAGGACCACCGCGTGCTGTCTCAGGAGTGCTGTGTCAGGAGTGCTGTGTCAGGATCTCGAGATGTCCGAATTCGACGTCCCGATTCTCGACTCCCTGGAGCTCCTCGTCGTGGTGGACAACGAGACCGACACCTTGTCGAGCGTCGACTCCGGGGTCGATCAGATCCCCGAGATCGCCTCGTTGCTCGGCCGGCTTCCGCCGAGCCGGCAACACGACGGGCATCCCGGCGTGTCGGTCTTCGACCACCTCTGTGTTGCCTGTCACGGGTTCTCGGCCCTGGTTCGCGGCACCCAGCGCGAGCAGACGCGGACGGCATTGTTCGATGTCGGCCCGTACGGCGACGTCTGGCTCGACAACGCCGACCGCCTCGACATCGACCTCACCGAGATCGAGTGGGTCTTCCTCTCCCACTGGCATGCCGATCACTCGGGTGGCTTCCCCGCCGTCATCGGTGCCATCGCCGATGCACGCTCGAAGGCGGGCCTCGCCCCTCCGATCGTCGATCTCCATCCGGACCGACCCGATCAACGTGGCGTGCAGCTGCCCACCGGAGCGTTTGCGCTTCTCCCGCCGGAGCCGACGCTCGACGAGCTGCAACTGGCCGGCGGCCAGATCGAACTGCACGATCAGCCACACACGGTGGCCAACCTGTTCGTCGCCAGCGGAGCGATCGATCGGATCACGACCTACGAGACCGGCCTCGCCGGCCACCACACCTGGCGCGGCGATGAGGGATGGCCGGACCCGCTGATCATGGACGAGCGGTTTCTCGCCGCTCACGTCCGAGGACGAGGAGTCTCGGTCCTCTCTGCGTGCTCCCATGCTGGAGTCGTCAATGCATGCCTGGGTGCCAAGAAGCTCGTTCCCGACACACCGATCGACGTGGTCCTCGGGGGGTACCACCTCGCCGGCGGGCCGATGGAGCGCCGGATCCCCGACACCGTGCGGGATCTGCTGGATCTCATCGACCCGCGGATCGTGGCCCCCGGGCACTGCACCGGCTGGCGGGCCAAGGCCGCGCTGGCCGACACCTTCTCCCCCGGCCGCTACGGGCCGAGTGTCGTCGGCTCTCGCTACAACCTCGTGGCCACGACCTGACCGCTCTGAATCCTGACCGCTCTCGATGCCGTGGAGCCGTTCGCACTGTTCGAGGCGAGACAGGATCGCCGGCACGAACCTCTTGCGAAGCGCTGTTCGGTCGACGTCGTCGAGATGCCGGTCGCCGTGGTCTCGAATGGTGAACTCACGCCACGCGCAGGAACCATGACTGGACGATCTGACTGGCCCGGACCGAGGATGAGCGAGGCACGAATCGACCAGGAGCCCCGCATGACCGATCTCGACCGTCCGACGTGTCCCCGAGCATTTGCACCGTTCGGACACGAGTATCTCGCCGATCCGTACCCGGTCTTCGCCATGCTGCGAGGGGAACCGCCGGCGTACAGCACCGAACTCGGCATGTGGGTCCTCAGCCGCCACGCCGATGTCGAAGCGGCCTTTCGGGACCCGGAGACGTTCTCGGCCGCCAACGCCCAGGATCCATTGTTCGAGTTGGCGCCCTCGGCCGTCGCCGTGCTGGCCGAGGGCTTCCGTCCGATCCGCACCATGTCCAACCTGGACGGCCCCGAGCACTCCCGGATCCGCAGGCACAACCAAGTCGGCTTCAGTCCAAAGCGCCTGCGTGCGATGGAACCGGTCGTTCGCGCCACGTGTCGCGAACTGATCGCGGCGATCCCAGGCGACGAGGCCTTCGACATCGTTGCCGCGCTCACCCATCCGATGCCGGCGTCGATCATCTTCTCCCTCCTCGGCTTCCCACCCCAGGACACCGCACTGCTCAAGTCGTGGTGCGGCGATCGGATGTCGTTCAGCTGGGGACAGCCGACGCCCGAGGCCCAGGAAGCGATCGCACACGACATGGTCAGCTACTGGCGGTATTGCGAAGACCACGTCGAACGCAGACTGAACGAGCCCGCCGACGACTTCACGAGCGATCTCCTCGAGATCCACCTCGCGGACCCCGACACGCTCACCCTGCACGAGATCACCCACGTGATCTACGGGCTCAGCTTCGCCGGCCACGAGACGACCACCAATCTGATGTCGAACACGATGCGACACGTCCTCCAGGTCGACGGCCTCTGGCAACGAATCGGGACCGACACCTCGATCATCCCCGGGGTCGTCGAGGAGGCGCTCCGACATGACTCGAGCGTGATCGCATGGCGACGGATCACGACCCGCCCCGTGACGATCGGAGGTTCACGGCTCGAAGCGGGGGCGAAGGTCCTCCTGCTCCTCGGGGCCGCCAACAGGGATCCGGCGGTGTTCGACGACCCCGACTCGTTCCGACCCGATCGAGCGAACTCGAACCGCCACCTCTCGCTCGGTCTCGGCAAGCACTACTGCCTCGGCGCACCGCTCGCCAAGGTCGAGGTGGCGGTCATGCTGGAAGAACTGAGCAAGCGGTTCCCCCGGCTCGGGCTGCCCGAACAGGAGCTGCACTTCCATCCGAACGTGTCGTTCCGTGGTCCGCGCACGCTCATCGTCGACCCGATCGAGCGTTGAGGTGGATTCGCCACCTACGGGTGCCCCGCAGACGTCGATGCTGAGAGCGGTGGGGTGTCAGACCAACCGCTCGAGTGCGTCGAGGATGAGGTCGAGTCCGAATTCGAATTCGGCTCGGAAATCGTAGCCGGGCTGGAGGACGTGCCCAACGGCGAACTCGGTCAGATGCGGGTAGGTGCCCTCCGGGAGGGGTTCGATGATGGTCTCGGCCAGTTCGGCCATGTCCGAACCGCCGGTCGCGGGGAGGTTGGCTTCTTGGAGGGCGAAGCCGTAGACGTAGCTGTCGACGAGTGCGTAGGCGTGCCCCGTCATCTCGAGCGACAGTCCGCCGCGGCGCAGGCAGCCGAGCACGGCGTCGTGGTGCCCGAGCGTCTCGGGGCCGGGGTTGGTTCGGGACTCCATGAGGGGCGCGGCCCACGTGTGCCGGCTCAGCACCGCCCGGGCCGACATGCAGCGGTGGCGGATGGCCGGCTTCCATTCCAGATCGGTGGGAGGGCGGTCGATCTCGGCGAAGACCCGGTCGACCATGCCGTCCAGGATGGCTTCCTTGCTCGGGACATGGTGGTAGATCGTCATCGGCTTGGTGTCGAGCGCATCGGCGAGCTTGCGGATCGTGAACGCGTCGACGCCGATCCGGTCCGCGAGCATCATGGCGCCGTCGAGCACCCGGTCGACGTTGAGCCGCTGCTTCTTCGTGTCGGCCTTCTTCGTGTCCGCCGTGCACCGCTCTTCGGGTCGCGATGGTACTTAGTACGGGTATGGTCACAACCTGGCGGTACAAAGTACGACACTGGAGAACACGATGCGGACCTGAACGACCGGCCACCGAGCAACGAGGAGACCACGATGCGGGCGGTCACCCAACGGCCTACGGATCCGCCGACGTCTCGACGTCACCACGATCGACGGCCGACCATCGCCGACGACGAGGTGCTGATCGAGGTCGAAGCGGCCGGGCTGGACCGCGGTGTCTGGCACCTCATGACCGGCCTGCCCTACCTGGTCCGGATCATGGGTTACGGCCTCACCAAGCCCAAGAACCCGGTGCCGGGCATGGACGTGGCCGGCCGCGTCGCCGAGATCGGACGCAACGTCACCCGGTTCGCTGTCGGCGACGAGGTCTTCGGGATCGGCACCGGCACCTTCGCCGAGTTCGCCGCAGCCAAGGAATCGAAGCTGGTCAACAAGCCCGACACCATCACCTTCGAACAGGCCGCAGTGTCGACGATCTCGGGCATCACCGCCCTCCAGGCGCTGACCACCATCGGCCGACTCGAACCAGGCCGGCACGTTCTGGTGATCGGCGCCTCCGGCGGAGTCGGCTCGTTCACCGTGCAACTGGCCAAGGCCCTCGGGGCCACCGTCACCGGGGTCGCCAGCACCAGCAAGCTCGACGCCGTCCGCTCCCTCGGAGCCGACCACGTCATCGACTACACCAAGCAGCACATCGACGACGGCGAACAGCGATACGACCTCATCATCGACACCGGCGGACGCAACGAGCTCTCCCGCCTCCGACGGGCCCTCACCCCGACCGGCACGCTCGTGATCGTCGGCGGTGAAGACGGTGACCGTCTGACCGGTGGCATCGGACGCCAACTCCGTGCCGCACTGCTGTCCCCGTTCGTCAAGCAACGGCTCACGTTCTTCGTGAGCCCGGAGTCGCTCGACTCCATCGAAGCGCTCGCCGCGCACCTCGCCGACGGGTCCGTCAAGGCCGAGATCGGCCAACAGTTCGAGCTCGATGAGGTACCCCGGGCGATCGAAGCGATGGAAGCCGGCACGCTCGTCGCCAAAGCCGTCGTCAAGGTCACGTCCTGACGCCCGACCCCGGTGCATTCGCTCCTCCGGGCGGCCGAAGTGGCTGAGCGGCCAACGAACCGCATGCCGCCTCCGGGCGGCAAGGGCAGATCGAGATCGACGCCCACACCGCAGACGTGTCTCAACGAATCGCCGGCGTCCCCGCGAGGTGGACGACGGCCTCGGTGTCGGGAAGATCTCGATACGTGCTAGACGAGTGAGCGTCGAGTTCGGACCGCCGGAGACCGAAGGGGTTGACATGACCGGGACCAGTGAGCATCGCAGCGTCGAGGGCGAGGGCCATGTCGGTCGGTGAACCTCTCCCTGCGCCGCCCCCGTCGCACGGCGTCACGCTCGACCGGGTTCGATGCGTCACCGCTGACCCGTCTTCGCTCGCCGGCTTGTTCGAAGCGGTCGGGGCCGATGCCGTGACCGTCGGCTCTTCACGCCTCGTCGTCACACTCGGCGAGACCTCGCTGGAATTCGACAGCGGAGAACCACGAGGAATCGTCGGCATCGACTTCGTGTCGAGACACCAAGGCTCCAGTCGGGCCTCTCCCGTCGTCACCAGGGTCCGAGCACCAAATGAGCGGTCTGGCCGTATCGATCGTCGAACGTGTCGGGGCGAGTCCCCTCGTCGACTCACCGATCGCCGAGGGGCAAACCCGAATCGACCATGTGGCCATCGTCGTTGCCGACCTGGAGGCGGCCGAAGAACAGTGGTCGCGATTCCTCGGCGAACCCGTGGGGGCGATGGGGGTACACCCGGCATCCAACGGGGGTTTCCGGGCGAGCCGGATCGTGCTCGGTGCACAAATGATCGAGCTGATCAGTCCCCTGCCCGGCGTTGATTCCTCCGTCGCTCGCAGATTGGCGACCTACGGCGACGGGCCGGTGACCCTCGCCATGCCGGCCGGCGATCTCGCTCCCGCGATGAGCCGCCTCGAATCGCAGTCGATTCGCCTTCTGCGAACGGATCATCATGTGATGATCCACCCCAAAGACGCCGGGGGACTACTGATTCAGCTCACCCCTCGTGTCGAGCACGATCCCGGCCACTAGCCGAACGTCCATCGGGTGGCGCGGCGTCGATCCTGGGGGCACGAGCAGAGAGGTTCGGCCGCAGCATTGGTGACCATCGTCGATTCAGTTCCTGTCGAGCGGGCCCAGTGTGGCAAGCGGCTCGTCACTGACGAATCGACGCAGTCTGACGTCGTCGATGTTCCACCTCTCCCCGACGGGGATCCCTCCGGTGCGAAGACCGACCGACCCCGTTGCAGCTCCACCAGTGTGCGCAGTCGGGCCGAGGATCTCGAAGCCATCGAGCCAGACCGAGCTGACACCGAGCTGGTCGGTTCGCAGGGTGACCTCGGCCCAGATCCCACCACCGACCACCGAGGGCGAGGTCGCCTCCTGTGTCCTGGCGGGTCCGACGATCGTGGCCAGATCGAATCCGGCAGCCGAGAGGGCGGTCTCGTTCTGATCGGTCGGGTCGACACCGGTACGCGAACCGCCGGCAACGGTGACGACACTCGGATCGCTGATGTACCACCACGACACGAACTCGACTCCCGGCTCATCGATCCCGATGGCCGTGGCCCACGCGTCGGCACCCGGAGCGGTCTCTGGCGCAGACAGCGAGTTCGAACCGGTTCGTCCGAGCGAGGTCGAGACGGTCCACGCTCGTGGAGCCGCCACCTGAACTGCTCCCATCGACACGAAGGCTGCCGGGTTCGACAGGTTCGCATACGACGTCGCGATCCGGTCGCTGGATCGAGCGACGTGATCCACCTCGATCTGGTCCAACCGACCGTCGACGCCTCGGTCGGCCGACGCGATGTTGCCGATGACCAAGGGCACCGTGAGGTCCGTGCCGAGCGCTCCGGCGCCGGCAGCGGTGTCGACCTGCGAACCATCGACATAGAGAACCACGGTCGAGCCGTCCCACGTGGCTGCCAGTTGGTGCCACGAACCCGTCGGGACCGCGCCGCCTCTCGCCTCGACCGTGCTTCCCCCGATGTTCATCCGGGCGACGGCTTCGCCAGTGCCATCGTCGATGAGGAGCTCGTAGATGGCGGACCCATCATTCGCGGCCTTCGCAACGATGCGGGGAGCGACACCGGCAGCGTCGAGCCGGACCCAACCGCTCAGGGTCAGCTCCGAGGCCAGCATGTCGGTCGCCGGCCCGACGAGGCGCTCGGGACCACCGGCAAGATCGAACCCGTTCGCGATCAGACCGGTGGCCGCAGTGTCGAGATCGACTCCGCCACGACCGACCACGTCGCTACGCCGACCGCTCGAATCCATGGCGGTCCCGCCGGCCTCGACAACGGTCACGGTCGCCGAGAACTCCGAGGTGGAGCCGAACACCGGACCGACCGATTCCTCGGTGATCGTCACGCTGACCTCGTCGCCCACCGATCCGATGAACGCTCCGCCGAACGCTTGAGGACCTGCTCCGCTGTGACTCAATGTCGCGGTCCCCACCAGCACCTCACCCTCGCCGTACCCCGAAGGGTCGCCACCCGACGGGTTGGTGAAGAAGTCGAAGCGATAGCTCCCGGCCGGCACATCGAACGTCCCGCGGACGGTGACGATCGGACCCGAGGCCGTGGCCGACGTGATCACCGGATAGTCGAGGAGTCCGTTCGGGCCGCTGTCGCCGGTGTCGTTGCTGGTGACGCCGAAGCTGTTCTCGGCGCCACCGGCGAGATCGATGCCGATACCGGCGTTGGAGTGGATCCGGTTGGCCACGATCGCATTGTCGACCGCGCCCGGAGCCCCGACGATCACACCCTTGGCGTCATTTCCGGCGATCGTGTTGGCTTCGCCGGCTCCGCTTCCCCCAACGAGGTTCCCCGGGGCGTTCGACAGCGTCACCCCCGAACGGGTTGCCGGATTGTCGGCACCGTTGCCGACGGCGAACGTGCCACTCTCGTCGAGGCCGATGATGTTTCCCTGGATCGTGTTTCCCGTTGCATTGGGCCCCCAGACGTAGACACCGTTCCAGTCGTTGCCCGAGATCACGTTGCCTTCGGGCCCCGGGCCTCCGATGTCGTTGGCCGGACTGTCCAAGACGTAGACACCGATCTGCTGCACACCACCGATGCCGTTGAAGGGCAACGGCCCGGCGCCACTGGCATTGGTACCGATGTAGTTGCCGATCACCCGCGTCCCGCTCGAGATGGCCGACGGTCCGTCACTGAGGTCGTCGATCAGCACTCCCCGCAGGCGGTTGCCCGAGATCACGTTTCGGTTCCCCGGATCGGTGCCGCCGATGATGGTGCCCGTTGCGCCGTACACGTAGATGCCCTGGGTCGTGTTGCCGACCTGGCCGATCGAACCCGTCACGTCGGTGCCGATGAAGTTGCCGGCGATGACGTTGGCGCTCCCGTCGAGAACGTCGATTCCCGTGGCGAACCGGTTGATCACGAGACCCCGAATGGTGCTGGCCGGGGACGTCAGCGTGAGAGCCGTGGCCGTGGGGGTCAACGAGCCATCGAGCTCGATGATCGGAGTACCGGGGAAGCCGGGTTGCGTCGTGCCGTCGATCGTGACCGTGTCGCTGATGGTGGGGAGCGCTCCATTGGATCGGATGGTGTAGGCGAGCGGAGACGCGGTGTACCCGGGATCGTCGGTCGGAATCGAGAATCGACTCGCTTGGCTACCGGCGACCGCTTCGCTGTTCTCGATGAATTGGCGCATCGAACCTTGGCCTGTTCGCCCGGTGTCGTAGCGCAGCACTTCGCCGTGGGCACCGGTTCCGTTGTCGGTCGGACCGAAGAACACGTGGCGTCCGGTGAACACCGCTCCCGAATAGCCGTCAGGGTCGATGCCGACCCCGTTGGCGCCGGCGTCGAACGTCGACCACGAGGCTGCGGTGTCGAAGGAAGCAGCGGTGTCATAGCGCAACACCTCGCCGTGTCGACCGGACCCATTGTCGAACGGGACGAAATAGACATAGCGGCCGTCGTAGGTCGCGCCCCGGAATCCATCAGGATCGACGCCGACGCCGTTGGCGCCCGGATCGAACGTCTCCCACGAACCCGCCGAGGAAAACGTCGCCTCGACGTCGTATCGCAACACCTCACCGTGGCGGCCACCCGCATTCTCGCTCGGCACGAAATAGAGGTAGCGGCCGTCGAATACCGCGCCCGCGAATCCGTCCGGCGCCGTGCCGACACCATTGGCGCCCGGATCGAACGTCTCCCACGAACCGGTGGCAGCGAACGTTGCCTGCGTGTCGTAGCGCAGCACCTCTCCATCGCTGGCCGTGCCGTTGTGGAAGGGGACGAAGTAGACGTACCGACCGTCGAAGCCTGCACCGACGAATCCGTCGGGATCGGTGCCGACACCATTGGCGCCCGGATCGAACGTCTCCCACGAGCCGGTGGCAGCGAACGTTGCCTGCGTGTCGTAGCGCAACACCTCGCCGTGGTTCATCGAGCCGTTGTTGTACGGCGAGAAGTACACGAAGCGCCCGTCCCACGTGAGCCCGAGGTAGCCATCGGGATCGGTGCCGACACCGTTGGATCCCGGGTCGAACGTCGACCACGACCCGGTGGTGGCAAACGGTGCCTGGGTGTCGTATCGGAGCACCTCACCATGACGACTTCCGTAGGGGGAGAAGAAGATGTATCGGCCGTCGAACAGGGCTCCGGCGTAGCCGATGGGTGTGGCGCCGACGCCGTTGGATCCCGGGTCGAACGTCGACCAGGAACCGGCCGAGGTAGAACGCACCGGTGGTGTCGTAGCGAAGTACCTCACCGCGGTAGGTGACGCCGTCGCCGTAGGGAGCGAAGTAGAGATAGCGGCCGTCATCCGCGAGACCACGGTAGCCGTCGGGGTCGGTGCCGACACCGTTCGCCCCCGGGTCATAGGCGTCCCAGGTGGCCGCGGTGGCGAACGTTCCGGGGTCCAACTCGTCGGTGGTGTTCGTGACCACCTGGAACGAGAAGCCCGAGTCGACTCCGGTGACATCAGCGCCCGAAACGACGACCCGGTGCAGATGTTCGGCCTTGGCCAGCGATGGGAACCCGTCGACCGCTGCCGCTTGCTTCCCACCGAAGAGCGGCCCGGTTGTCGGCTCGAACGAGAAGGAAGTCCCGTCGTAGGTCACAGCCCCGGAGGAGCCATAGGTCTGATCGGCCCACACATCGTCACGCGAGAAGGTGACGTTGTAGCCCGCAGCCGGCTCGATGTCGGTCGAGTCGACCGCCACCCAGTAGGTACCATCGGTATCGACGGTCACGGACCAATCACCCGAGCCGTCGGTGACCGTCGTCCTGGCAACGGGATCACCGGCATCGGGCTCACCGTTGCCCTGATCGGCGAATACCCAGACCTGCACACCGACCACTCCTGTGCCGTCATCGAGGATGTCGCCGTCACCGTCCACGTCCTCCACGACCGATCCCGAGATCGTGCTGTTCGGTGTCCCGGCAACGGTGAACCCGGCGGAGAACTCCGATGTCGTTCCATACAGCGGCCCGGCTGCTTCGTCGGTCGTCGTCAATGCGATCAGGTCGCCCGGGCTCCCGGCGTAGACGATCTGGAACGACTCGACCCCGCTGCCGGTGTGGTTGATCGTCGCAGCGCTCTGGAACGCTTCTCCCTCGCCGTAACCCGACGGGTCGAAGCCTGATGCATTGGTGAATACCTCGACCCGGTAGCCGCCTGCGGGTGCATCGAGATCGAAGTCGATGGTGACGGTTCCTGCCGCTTCGGTGGCGGCCGTGACGACAGGATGATTCGTGACCCCGGTCCCGTTGGCCGTCACGCCGAAGCTGTCCTCGATGCCGCCGGCGAGGTCGATACCGAGATCGCCGTTCGCCACGATCGAGTTCCCCACAATGGCATTCCCGGTGCCACCTCCGGCGACGGTGACACCATCCCACCCCGAGTTGCCGATTCGGTTCTGGTCTGCAGGCCCATCACCGCCGACGAGATTGCCGGCCGCACCATTCTCGATGGCCACGCCGTGGTAGGAGTTGCCGATGTTGCTGCCATCGGGCCCGAAACCGATCCAGTTGCCGGCGACCGTGTTGTCGTCGGTGCCGATACCGGTGATCCAGACGCCGTCGTTGTCGTTGCCGGCGATCGTGTTCCGTTCGCCCGCGGTCGGGCCGCCGATGGTGTTGCCCCGAGAGCCGGATCGGATGGCCACGCCGTCGCTGAGGTTGCCGAGGTCGGAGGTGCCGGCCACGTCGGTGCCGATGTGGTTGGCAGAGACGGTGTTGAGGTCCGAACCGGCACCGTTGATGTCGATCCCATAGCCGGTGTTGCCCGATATGACGTTGCGAGCAGACGCCGAGGTGCCGCCGATCGTGTTCGTGTTGGCTCCACCGGAGATCGCGACACCCGTTGCGTTGGGAACCGGGCCGTCACCGATGGCATTCGTACCGATGAGGTTGCCCTCGACGATGTTGCCGATCGCGGCCGCGCCGTCGATCAACACCCCGTTCGTGTTACCCGAGATCACGTTGCGGTCGGCCATATTCGTGCCGCCGATCTGGTTGTCGCCGGTGCTGATGATCCGGAGACCGTCGCCGCCATTGCCGGCATCGGCAGCGCCGATCGCGTCGGTGCCGATGTAGTTGCCGACGATGGTGTTCGATCCCGTCGTCGTGATGCGGATGCCATCCCGCCCGAACCGGTTGATGGCCAGACCACGAATCGTGGCCGTGCCACCCGTGACCAACAGGCCGTCATCGCCCACCGCCGAGCCGGTGCCGTCGAGCTCGAACTCGGGTCCGAGGGAGTTCGTGTCGACCAGCGTTGTTCCGTCGTCGAGCCTCAGGGCCGTGCCGTCGATCGTCGTATCGGCTGCGCTCACCACCGGGAGCGGGTTGGTGACGGCGATCCGCCACCACTCATCGGCGCCAAGGGATGCCTCGCTTGGCTCCGTCGGTACGAACCGCATGGCGTTCGGCCCGGCGATCGCGTTCGCATTCTGAACGAATTGCCGGAGCGAGCCCTGCACCGTCCGATTGGCCGTGCCGTCGTCGTCGGTGGCGTCGCCGCCCCGGCTGTTGGTGACCACGTTGAACGAGAATCCGAAGTCGACGTCACTCACATCGGCACCGCTGAGCGGAATGACCACCCGATGAAGCGGAACTGCGATGCTGTCCGAGGTCATCGACGTGATCCCGGCGTAGCAGCTGCCGGCGCCGGCGTTCGGATTCGAGAGTCCCAGTCCGTTGGCGCAGGGAGCGTTCGTCGGACCGTAGGTCTGCTCGGCCCAGATGTCACCCTGCAGAGCGCCGGGGTCCTGAGCAGACGGCACGGTTCTCGAGTCGACGAACACCGTGTAGTCGCCGTCGGCCAAGCCGGTGAACGAGTAGTTGCCCGATCCATCGGTGACCGTCGAGGCGATGAGCGAGTTGGTTCCGTCCCAGAGGTGCACATCGACACCGACGGAACCGGGATCTGCGGCGCTGCCGATTGCGCCATCGGTCAACAGGTCGCCTGCGATGTCTTCGAAGACGGTGCCCGAAATCGTGGAGCGGACAGGATCGAGATCGAGCACGTAGATGGCGCCTCGGCCGCTGCCGCCGTCGTCGTCGCCACCCGCACCGACGGCCAGACCGACGGTGCCGTCCCCGTCGAGATCGCCGACACTGGTCAGTGCGGCGCCGAACCCGTCGCCGTCATCGAGCGATGCAATCAGGCCGCCGGTGCCATGAGCGATCTGGGTGGTCGACTTCACCGTGCCGTCGCTGCTCAGAAGAGCAACCCAGACCGCGCCACGGTCCGGGCCACCGGCATCGTGAGAGCGGGTACCGATGGCGGCATCGGGGACGCCGTCGAGATCGAGGTCGCCCACACCGGCAACGGCGAAGCCGAACTCATCGCTGTCGGCGAGACCGGGGCTGATCCCGCCGGTCGTCGAACTGGTCTTCCGGGCGTCCTTCACCGTGCCGTCGGCTTGGAGGAGTACGACGTAGATCGCTCCACGGTCGGCACCGCCGTCGTCATCGCCGGCAGCGCCGACCACCAGGTCGGGTACTCCGTCGTGGTCCATGTCGCCGAGACCGTCGACGTTCATACCGAAGCGATCCCCGTTGTCCAGCGATGGGACGAAACCGCCCGCTGTGTCGCTGATCTTGCCTTCTGCTCTGACGGTGCCGTCGGCTCCGAGGAGGAGAACATAGATCGCTCCTCGGTCGGCACCGCCGTCGTCGTCGAGTCGCGCTCCGGCGACCAGATCGGGCAGTCCGTCGCCGTCCACGTCGCCGACTGCGCCCAGTGCATGCCCGAACTGATCGTCGTTGTCGAGAATGGCCGACAGACCGCCGCTGATATCACTGATCTTCTGCTGGGCCTTGACCGTGCCGTCCGGGTTGAGGAACAGGATGTGGACCGCACCACGGTCGGTGCCGCCGTCATCGTCACGCAGTGCCGAGGCTGCGAGGTCGGGGGTGCCGTCACCGTCGAGATCACCGAGTCCGGCCAAGGCGTGTCCGAACTGGTCGCCATCGTCGAGCCCGGCGGCAAGGCCGCCGCTGGTGTCGCTGATCTTCTGCTGGGACTTGACCGTGCCGTTCGTGTTCATGAACAGGACGTAGACCGCGCCGCGGCCAGGGCCACCGTCGTTGTCGGACCAGACGCCGGCTGCGAGATCGACCACTCCGTCACCGTCGATGTCGCCGATGGACTCCACCGTTCGCCCGAACTCTGCGCCGTCTGCAAGGTTCGGGGTGAACCCACCGGCCGTGTCGCTGATCTTCTGTTCGCCGGCGACCGTGCCGACCGTGGCGACGGTCGGGTCGTCGAGATAGTCCGGCTCACCGTCTCGGTCGGTGTCGGATGCGTCGCGAGGGTCGCCGTCGAAATTCGGGTCGGCGTTCTCGCCGGCCGTCGGTATGCCGTCGCCGTCGTCGTCAGGATCGAGGTAGTCGGGAGAGAGGTCACCGTCGGTGTCGGGGCCGGGGTTGGTCGCCGGATCACCGTCGGCGTCGATGTCGGCGTCTTCCTCGAGATCGCACAACCCGTCGTCGTCGGAGTCGACGCAGGCGACAGGCCAGTGGATCACGAACCAGCCGAGGTCGGCGGGGGCGAGGGCAGCACCGCGGCGGATGCGGAGGTTGGTCGAGGATGTGAGCTCGGTGGTGAACCAGCCGACCCCGGGGTTGTCGTTGCTCGTGTACGACGAGCGGCCGCCGAAGAGCGTGGTGCCGCCGACGGCGATCGATCGAGCCGGGTTGACGGCGGCGATGGTCACGTCCCTCACCGAGTCGGTGCCGGAGAACGCCGCGCTGGCGTGGCGAACGATGGTGTCGTCGGTGAACTCGACCAACTCCCACGACAGGTCCACCGTCTGACCCGTGCTCGACCGGTCGAACGTCAAGGTCGTTGGGTCACTGACCAACCCGCGAACCAATTTCTGACCGATGTCGTTCGGGTCGCCGTCGACCGTACTGTAGCTGTAGACCAGCCACGACTTGGCGAGATCCACCGTGGTGACGGTGGCAGTGCGTGACGCGTCTCCCGACGCGAGACTGTTCGTCCCGCGCTGAACGACTGCGTCGTTGTACTGCACGACCTGCCACGCAACGTTGCTCCCGAGTCCGTTCCCCAGATCGAGTCGCAGATTGGTCGACGAAGTCAACGAGGCGATCACGAAGTCGTCGACGCCGAAGGCGTTGCCCTCGCCCGTGACGTTGGCGAGCACGAAGCTGCGGGAGAGGTCGACCGGCGCGATGGCCAGGTCGATCGGGCCCCCGTTGGGGATGTATTCGGTACCGCGCTGCACGGTCACACCCGAGACGAATTCGACGACCGACCACTCGAGGATGGCGGCGCTGCTCGTGCCGATTCGGCTGAACGTCACCGTCGTGGGGTCGCTCAACACACCGTTGATCGACAGGTTCGACGGAGCTGAGTCGCTGCCCCGCAACGAATAGGTCAACATCGACCGTGACGGATCGACCGCCGCGATCGTCACGGTCGTCGTCGAGGACCCGTCGGCCAGGATCGCCGTACCGGACTGGACGTCATCGAGGATCACCGAATCGAGGCTGCCCGTGGCGGGCTCGGCCGAGTTCCACAGGTGAAGGAACGGCTGGTTCTTCGTCTCGCCTGAGCTCGTCTCGAGCACGTTGTCGGCGCCCCAGGCCGAGCCACTCCAGGGGATCCAGTGGAGATCGGAGTTGTCGTCCTGCACGACCAGCATCGCTGCGTCGGAGGCGGGATCGGGCTCGAGCACCATCGAGTTCGTCGTCGCCCCGATCTCCACGATCTTCGCCGATCCGGACCAGCCACTGCCCGAGGCCCACGTGCGGTAGAGGAGCTGGTTGCCTGTCTCGCCGTAGCTGGCAACGGCCTGGCCCGATGCCGATTCGAAGGCGACCGCCATCGGCAGCTCGGTGGTCCCGGTGCTCGTCGTCGTTGCCGTGACCTGGTCGATCCACCCGGTTCCATCCCAGATCGCGAACCACACGTCGGCATCGTTGGTGAGCACACCGAGTCCGATCCGATCGCTGGTCGGATCGGCCCCCAGCGTGGTCCACCTCGCGTAGCCGCCCCCGATGCCGGCCAGGATCGATTCGCTCTCCCAGCTCGCGCCGTTCCAGGTGCGATGATGGATGTCGCCGCTCCCCGACCCGTAGACGACGAGGGCTTCGCCACTCTGTTGCTCGTAGGTCACGAACACGTCGGTCCGGTCGTTGCCGCTACCGGTGGCCTCGAGCGTGATCCCATTGCCCCATGCCGCGCCGTCCCACACGACGGCGTAGTCATGGCTCGCGTCATTGCTGACAACGAGGGTCATCTCGTCCGATGACGGATGGGCCGCGAGTCGAAGCTGGCGAGGGGTACCTCCCGGTGGTTCGGGAACCGGACCCTCTGCCGACCATGTCGAGCCGTCCCAGGTTCGATAGTTGAGAGCCGCACCGTCGACATAGACGACGAGCGCTTCGCCGCTCGACGCCTCGTAGGCCACCTCGGCGCCCCACCAGAACGTCTGGCTCGTCGCCCCCAGCGTCGGAAGGGTGGACCAGGTCGTACCGTCCCATCGTTCACCGGCGATGGTGCCGGAAGCATCGACACCGACCACGATCGCCTCGTCACGGGTCGGCGCCTCGGCTCCCTGCATGATCCGGAAGTCACCGACCGAAGCCGAGGCCAGCGTGGAACCGAAGTTCGTACCATCCCAGGTTGCAGTGAAGGGTGTCGACTGACCGCTCCGTCGCCAAATGGCCATGGGAGACGAATCGCCGGTGGCGGCGTCGACCGGGAGCAGCGGGACGGACGCAACGATGGATCCGAGCAGCGTCAGCGCCACGGCCGACGCGGCAAGCCGGCTCGATCGACGGTCGGCCGACAGGAAGGACATGCCAGTCGTCTACGGGTTGTTTGCGGTCTGCTCAGCCAGGAAGTCGAAGGTCGCCGATGTCGTTGCGCCTTGGCCGGCAGTCGAGGCCAACGGAAGCGTCACGTTGAGGCAGAGCACTTCGTTGGTCGAGGCCAACAGCACCCGGTCGCCGACATCGTTGCCGGCCGCGGCCAGGCCGACGATGGCGTCGGTACCCGTGCTGCCCAGCTGCCCGGCATACAAGGTGGTTCCGTCGGAAGCCCAGTTCGCATCGTCACAGGTCGTCACGCCGGTCTTCACGGTGAGCACCAGCTCACCGGCAAGCACATCTTCGGTCGTTGTCGACTCGACCGCGTAGCGCAGCGCGAGAGTCCCGGCATTGCTCACGGTGAGGGGTGCGGTGACTTGGTCACCGGGTGTCATGGCGGTCATCGTGACAACGGCGCTCGCCGGAACGGCATTGATGTCGACCGTGCCGGTCGTGAACGCATTGGCACCAACCGACGCCGAGTCGGTGAACAGTGCCAATGAGGTGACCGTGACGGTGGCAACACCAACGAGAACCACCGCTGCGGACACGAGCAGCTTCGCGGCGTTTCCCCGCGGTGCCGAGCGTTGTGTTCGATTGTCCGTCGAGACAGGCATGGGACTCCTTCGCCACCTGCAGGATCGGCATCGACCCTGTCGATCAGGAGGAATGACGATCCTGCCGGAGGAAAACGGGCCGGATGACCCATCCGCACCGGAACGCTCGGCCCCGATCCCGGCTTCCG
This sequence comes from uncultured Acidimicrobiales bacterium, assembly GCA_963700755.1. Lineage (GTDB taxonomy): Bacteria > Actinomycetota > Acidimicrobiia > Acidimicrobiales > SZUA-35 > JBBQUN01. The sequence continues at coordinate 71,113 of CAVOYW010000005.1, read as the reverse complement.
GGAAACGTGAGGTCGGCGTCCTGGCCCCCGATACCGACTTGTGCCCGCTGTGCATCGTCGAGAGCCCGGCTCCCAGCCCAACCCCGGATCAGGCGACCGCGCAGCGGGCCGCAGCCGCTGCGGAGGTCACTGTGCCGCTCCCCCACACCGAGTCGAACTCGAAGGTGGCGACCAACGGGGCGCCAACAACCGTCCGATCAGTATCGCAACAGTGCCGCCAGACCGGATTCGGTGAGCATCGCCGACGCGTCGGCGGCGATGACCACACCGCCATGAGCGATAGTTTCCCGAGCCGCCGAATCGATCAGGTCGCGGTCTCCGTGTTGACGTTCGGCGCGCTGGTCGACCCTGCGAGTGTCGGGGTCGTAGGAACCCCAGACGTGGTGACCAGCGAGGACGAGCAGTTCCGCCACCCGTCCGATCGCTGCTGCGTCGAGCACATCGGGAAGGGAGTCGGCTCGTGGGGTCGACGGCGAGCCGAAGGCCTCGAGCACCCGAGTCCGGTCGGCGTCGAAGTGGGATGCCACCAGCGGCACCGCTTCTCGGTGGAGTTCCGCGGGCGAAAGCCGTTCGGGGTTGCCGGCGACGAACGACTCGGCGATGTTGCCGTGGCGACTCAGCTTCTGGAACCGTGACACGATCTCTTCGACACCGGCCAACACCAGCGGGGCCGTCGTGTCGGCGACGACGCCCGCCAGGCCGCGGTCGACCGCATGGAGGAAGCGGGTCTGGTCGACATCGTCGAAGTCGTTGGCCACGCCTTGGCCATGGAACGTTGCCGACACGGCGCCCGAGCCGACGCGACTCGCTCCGTGGCTGTGCAGTTGGGACTCCCGGTCGTCAAACCGCAAGGCCTCGTCCTTGCTGGCCGGGATGGCCCCCCGATCGAGTTCGGTCACCTCGTATCGGCTCCCCCGCAGCAGTCGGACCCGGTTCTCACTCAGCGCCAACACATAGAACGCACGGCCCGTCGACACGAAGGGGATCAGCGGCGCGATCCAAAGGCGGTCGGCAACGACAACGGCCTCTTCCACCGATCCTGCGAGCCTGAACCGCCGCACGCCGTCGGACGTGACGAAGATCGCAAGGCCCTCGGTGGAGTGTTCCCAGAACCACTTGTCGTCGATCATCGACTCGACCGGGCCGAGCAAGTCTGTTGCTTCGCTCGTCCTCATCCCGATGGCTTCGAGTTCGTTCTTCGCTGCCGCAATCAGGTTCTTCAAACGGATCGGATCCCCCGCGACGCCAGGACCTGAGGGGTGTGTCGGCAGGTAGAGCGACACACAGTGCGGCGCCTCGACCGCAACGAGCGCCCGCATGTCGTCATTCACGATGACGTCGATCACCAGGTCCACCTCCATGGTCGTCCTACCCCTCGACGATCCCCCGAAGAACCGGCGCCGACCAGAGCCCTATGTCCCTTGCCCGGGCCGCGTCGCCGCGCTCCGTCGTGCCAGGTGTCGAGGAGACCCGAGACCGGTGGGCAACCGTCCACCTCGGCGAGGCGAGCCGAACCGGTGGAGCCCTCGGGCCTTCGTTCCCGTGGGGGCTCCGGAGTCTGGCCTATGACATCGGGGTCGTGAGCGACGGCGGTTCATACACCCGGGGCGCTGGGGCGTCGCCGTCGTAGCGTTCGATGTCGACGAGGCAGGTGTGGGCGCTCGGCCCCTGGGCGAGCGACGAGGTTCCCACGTCGCGGGTCACGACGTTGGGGTTGCCGGCCAACTCCAGTCCACCGGGCTCGAGCGGATCGAACCAGGCTCCGGTCGGCATCGCGATCACGTCGGGCATGAGGCCATCGTCGAGCCGGGCCCCCGCCAAGCAGGCCCCACGATCGTTGAACACCCTCACGGTGTCCCCGTCGGCGATCCGACGCGCCGCAGCGGTGGTCGGATGGATGCGGACGACCTCACGGCCGGCGACCTTGTGGCTCCGGCTGTGGGCGCTGTGGTCGAGTTGACTGTGCAGCCGAGTTGCCGGTTGGTGACTGACGAGGTGGAGCGGATGCCGATCGGCGCCCGCCCCGCCGAGCCGTTCGAACGGTTCGAGCCACACCGGATGTCCCGGACAGTCGGTGTAGCCGAAGCCGGCGATGGTCTCGGAGAAGATCTCGATCCGACCCGACGGAGTGGCAAGCGGATGGCGCTCCGGGTCGAGACGGAAATCGGTGAGCCACGATCGCCGCCCATCGGGCGCCGGGAGCTCGTAGACGCCGGCCTCCCAGAACTCCTCGAACTCGGGAAGCTCGAAGCCCTCCTCGATCGCTCGCTCGCGTGAGCGATCCCACAGATGTCGGATCCACTCCCGCTCGTCGCGTCCCTCGGTGAACTCGCCGCCACGATCGAGACGTTCGGCAATCGAGGCGAAGATCTCGAAATCCGATCTCGCCTCACCCTGCGGTTCGATCACCCGCTCCATCACGTGAGCGAACGGGTCGTGGCTCGACATGCACACATCGAGGCGCTCCTGCGCAGTCGTGGCGGGGAGCACGATGTCGGCATACCGAGCGGCGGGTGTCCACCACGGCTCGTGCACGATGACCGTGTCGGGGCACCGCCACGCCCGAACCAGGCGGTTGAGATCCTGGTGGTGATGAAACGGGTTTCCGCCCGCCCAGTACACGAGGCGGATGTCGGGGTAGGTCGATCGGGCGCCGCCGAACTCGAATCGGGTGCCGGGACCCAGCATCATGTCGGCGATCCGGGCGACGGGAATCACACCCGAAACCGGGTTGACCCCTTGCGGCAACGCCGCCCAACGAAACCGTCTGCCGTCGCTACCGATGTGGCCTTCATTGCAGTGCCCGAAGCCGAACCCGCCACCGGTCAGACCGATGTCGCCGAGCATGCAGGCGAGCACGACGACCATCCAGTACGGCTGCTCCCCGTGATGCGCCCGCTGGAGCGCCCACGACGCGTTGATCAGCGTCCGCGCCCTCGCCATCTCGAGAGCGAGCCCCGTGATCGTTTCCGCCGAGACCCCACAGATCTCCGACGCCCAGGCCGGCGTCTTCGGCCGGTCGTCGAGGTCGCCGCGAACGTACGGGATGAAGCGGTCGTAGCCCACGGTGCAACGGGCAATGAACTCCCGATCGACGAGGTCCTGCGAGTCGAGCACATTGGCGACCGCCAGCATCAACGCCACGTCGGTCCCCGGCCGGATCGGGATCCAGCGGTGGCCGGTGAACCCGGGCGTGTCGTCGAGCTGGGGCCCGATCGTCACGAACCTGACACCGCGGTCGGTCGCCCGCTGGAGTCCCGACCGCGTCTCGTGGCGCGTGATCCCGCCGTAGGCAACCTGGCTGTTGCGCAGCGGAAGACCGCCGAAGCTGACGACCAACTCTGCGGCTTCGGCGATCTCGCTCCACGTCGTCTGCTCGAGTTCCATCGTGTGCCAGTCGTGGACCACGTGCGGCAGGAGCACCTGCGCGGCGGCGGTGCTGTACGACCCGACAGACCGCGTGCATCCCCCGATGCAGTTCATGAAGCGATGCAACTGCGACTGGGCGTGGTGGAACCGGCCGGCGCTCGCCCACCCATACGAACCGCCGTAGATCGCCTTGTTTCCGTGCTCTTCGACGACTCGACCGATCTCGTCGGCGGCGAGCCCCGAGCGCGACGTCCCAATCGACCTCGACGAACGGCTCGGAGCCTCGACGGTCGCGGGCCCGATCGAGTTCGTCCTCCAGCCATCCTCGGCGGATCGCCGGACGCTCGACCCGCAGCGACTGGACGCCGTCGACGAGCGCCTGGCCGATCGGTGACGGATCGGGATCGCCATCGATCGGCGTCACCGAGCTGATCCGCTCGTTGGCGACCTCGACCTCGTACACACCCCAATGCGTTGCTGTCCGCACGGCCGGAACCGTAGTCGGTGGGGAACGATCGAAGAGAACCCCCCTTCGATCGACACGAAGGCGGTGGAGGCCGGCAAGCGGTCGCGGGAGTCGTCGAGCCCGCCAGGTCGAGGGTGAGTTGGGGCACGACCACCAGGTAGCCGGCCTCGGCGATCTTGCAGGCCGGCGCGGCATGGGCGACCGGCGACGCCGGCATCGTGACCCTGGCGTACCGCCGCATGTCGTTGTGGTTCCGATTCAGCTGGGCGCGGTGGCCTATGGTGTCCACCGACCCCGGGCGGAGCGTTGCGTCGGGCCCAAGCCTCCGACCGGACGAGACCCGACACGCCGACTGCCGTTCGAGAAGCCATGTATCGACTGACTGATATCCACCCGAACGTGCACACTGCGACCTGGCGCGACGCGAGGCTCGGCCGGCGATGAAGGGCGTACCCGTCTTCGCAGCCCCCGCTGAGGATCCTCGGGCCCGGCGACCGGCCGATGCCCTCGTGCTCGGCCTCTCCGTGGCCCTCGTCCTGTTGGCCGGGTGGACCCATCAGGGGGACAGCGACCTCGACCGCCGCGTGCTCGAGACCTTTGCCGAGCGCCTTCCCGGCTGGCTGTCGGGGACCCTGGTCTTCTCGTTCGCTCTCGGAGCCCTCTATTCACTTGGCCTCATGGCTGCCATCGCCGTTTTCGGGCAAGGTCGGCGGGCGGTGGCACGGGACATGTTCCTGGCCGTGGCCTTGGGCTTCACCGTCGCCGTCGTCGCATCCCGACTTGCCGACGGGCGATGGCCCCAGTTTCTCCCCGAGCTCGCAGCGCGGGACGGCTTCCCCAGCTATCCGGTGGTCCGGCTCTCGATCTCGTTCGCGCTGATCACGGTCGCCGGTCCGTATCTCACCGTGCCGATGCGGACCGTGGGTCGGCGTATCCTCGTGGCCATGGCCGTTGCGGCGGTGTTGCTCGGCTACGGCACGGTGTCGGCGGTCGTCGGAGGTGTGGCCGCGGGTATCGGCTCGGCCGCCGTCATCCGGCTGGTCTTCGGGTCCGGGGTCGGCATCCCGAGCAAGAGCCGCATCGCCGATGCGTTGGCTCTGAACGACATCGACGTCGACACCCTCGACTACCTCGATGAGCAGCCGATCGGCACCACCCTGCTTCGAGCCGAAACACCCGACCATGGATCGGTCCTGGTCAAGGTCTACGGCCGTGACGCAGGCGAGGCCGCGTTGGCGTCACGCCTGTGGCGCACGATGTGGTACACCGATCTCGACCGCTCCCTGACCGCGACCGGCCTCCAGCAGGTGGAGCACGAGAGCCTCATGCTGCTCGAGGGCGATCGGCGAGGCCTCCCGGTGAACCGGTTGGTCGGCTGGGGTCGTGGCTCGGAGGGCGACGCGTTCGTCGCGACCGCATGGCCACCGGGTCGCACGCTGGCCGACCTCACGGCCGACGGGATCGACGACTCGGTCCTCGCCGGTTGTTGGGCCGCGATCGACCGGTTCCACCGGGGCGGATTGGCCCACCGTCAGATCGACGCCGACCGGGTGATCGTCGACGGTGACTCGGTCATCCTGCGGGATCTCTCCGGCGCCACCGCATCGCCGACGTCCCTCACCCGCGCCGCCGACATCGCCCAGATGCTCGTGACGACCGCGGCGGTGGCCGGCACCGGGCGTGCCGTCGCCGCTGCTCGCTCGGCCCTCGAGCCCGATCGACTCCTCGACGCCCTGCCGCTGATCCAGGCCAGCGTCCTCTCCAGTCGCCTCAACGCCCAGGCGCGGAGGGCCGAGGTCGATCTGAAGGCGATCCGGGAAGAGCTCGCCGACGCAATGGGGGTCGAGTCGGCCCCGGAGCTGACCCAGCTCCGTCGGGTCACGTGGAGCAACGTGGCCATGGTCGTGCTGACCCTCTTCGCCGCCTCGGCGCTCATCACATCACTCACCGACGTCGGGCTGGACACGATCGCCGACCAATTCGCCGATGCCCGGTGGTCCTGGTTGGTGACCGCGTTCGTCCTCGCCCAGTTCACCAACGTCGCGGAGTACGTGAGTCTGGTGGGGATGGTCAGCCGGCCGGTGCCGTTCGGCCCGACGATCCTGTTCCGCTACTCGCTCTCGTTCGTGTCGCTGGCCGTCCCCTCCGAGGCCGGCGCCATCGCCATGAACATCCGATACATGCGCAAGCTCGGTGTCCCGGCGCCCGCAGCGGTCGCACAGGGACCGCTGTTGACCGTCGTGTCCAAGGGGATGGACATCATCCTGCTGCTCCTCGCCGGTCGGGTCATCGGCGAATCCATCACGTTGGACGACTTCGACCGGGGCCCGATCGTGCGCCTCGTGGTGCTGGTGATCGTTCTCTTCGTGATCGGGACGGTGGTCACGCTGACGGTGCCTGCGATCCGCGACAAGGTCGTTCCCCCGATCGCCAGCGCGCTGTCCGGTGTGTGGGATTCGATTCGTGATCCTGAACGCCTCATGCGGATCCTCGGCGGTGCCCTGATGGGCCGGCTCCTGTTCGCCGCCACCCTGAGTGCCTCGGTGAGCGCCTTCGGCGGCTCGATCAGCTTCACCGAGGCCGTCTTCGTCAACAGCGCGGTGGGACTCTTCGTCGGGCTGATGCCGGTCCCCGGGGGGATCGGTGTCGGCGAGGCCGCACTCACCGCCGGGCTCACCCTGGTCGGAGTCCCCGAATCCGCTGCGTTCGCCGCCGCCCTGTCCCACCGGATGGTGACCTCCTATCTCCCGCCGGTGTTCGGGTTCTTCACCACCCGGTGGCTGACCGGCCGAGACTATCTCTGACCTCCCGGTGTGTCGATGAGCTCTGCCCCAGGCGAACCCGACGACCAGGATCCCCGGCGGCCGCTGATCAAGGTGGTCTCCTGGAACATCGAACTGGGCAAGGGGATCGACACTGCGGCGGAGGACCTGACCGTCATCCCCGAGCTCAGGGACCCCGATGTCCTCCTCGTTCAGGAGATGAGCCCGGAGAGCGTTCGCGACCTCGCCGATGCGCTGGGTATGGAGTTCCGCTACTCGGCTCCCGCCCATCACACCAAGACCGACCGTCCCTTCGGAAATGCCGTATTGTCGCGGTGGCACCTGACCGAGACCACGGAGATTCGACTGCCCCACACCGCTCCGGTCCAGGGCCAGATCCGAGCCGCCACCTCGGCCACGGTCACGATCGACGGTCTCGAGGTCGTGGCCTACAGCGTCCACATCGAGACGGTCCTCCTCGAACTCCGTCGGCGCCGTCGCCAGGTGCAGACGGTCGGCCAACACGCCACCAGCTCCCGGTCCACGGCACCCGCAGTGATCGGAGGCGACTTCAACTCCGCATCCAAGCGCAGCGTGACCGCCTTCGACGAGACCCTCCGGGGCTACGGCTTCGGTCGGCTCACGACCGCCGATCCGACCTTCGGGCGGTTCGGTCGCCCCTTCGCCCTCGATCACATCTACGGACGTGGTCTCGACCTGATCGACACCGGCGTGGCCGGGTCGGCCAGCGCCAGCGATCACCAGCCGGTCTGGGCCATGGTCCGTCCGGTCTGATCCGAACGGCAAGCGCATCCGAGGCGGCGACCCGGTCGGGGACGGGGTCGAGGTCGGGGTCGGGGCTCGTGTCGAAGGGGCTCCGCGTGAGGCGACCGTTCTGAGCCAGGATGAGACAGGTCGGCAACCGACCTGCACCACGACTGGAGCCTTCATGATCGTCGAATCGCTGCTTCCTCTCGGCTAGCTGGACCCTGGCCTGCGGGAGCCCGAGACGCCGCTCGACATCCGCGAGTTCGGTCGTCTTGCGCAGGTGGCCGAGCGCGCCGGACTCGCTGCCGTGCTGGTCGAGGAAACCAAGGACGATCCGTTTCAGCTCCTCGCTCTTGCTGCCGCCAAGACCACGACGATTCAACTCGGTACGTCGGTTGCCATCGCAACGCCACGAAGTCCCACGGTCACGGCGATGTCGGCGTGGTCGCTGCAGAAGCTGTCGGGGGGCCGCTTCATGCTCGGCCTCGGCACGCAGGTTCGCGCCCACGTCGAACGCCGCTACGGCATCGCATGGTCAGCTCCCGCTCCGTGGATGCGCGACTACGTCCACGCGATCCGAGCCGTGTGGGACTGTTGGCAGAACGGCACCCCGCTCGATTTCCGCAGTAATCACTACAACCTGAACGTGATGGTCCCGCTGTTCGATCCCGGACCGATCGAACATCCACGGATCCCCATCCATCTCTCTGCGATCGGTCCGAACATGTGCGCGGTCGCCGGCGAGGTGGCTGACGGCGTCCGCCTGCATCCGGTCTGTACGGCGAAGTACATCGACGAAGAAGTACTGCCGAACGTGGCGAGGGGCGCAGCTCGCGGCGACCGCCACACCGACGAGGTCGAGATCTGCATGAAACCGCTGGTCGGAACGGCTCCGACCGCCGAGCGCCTCGCTCCCGTCACCGAGACCGTACGAGCTCGGGTGTCGTTCTATCTCTCGACCCCGTCGTATCGACGAACATTCGAACTCCACGGCTGGGGCGACATCGCCAGGCAGGCATCGGAACTCTCGAGGGCGAAGCGCTGGGATGAGCTTCCCGGTCTGGTGAGCGAGGAGATGCTCCACACCGTGGCCACGATTGCCACCTACGACGAGATCGCCGCCAAACTCAACCATCGCTACCGCGGACGAGTCGATCGCATCGAGTTCTCCACTCCCGTTGCGAACGACGACGATCTGTCGACGCTTGGACACATCCTCGCAGAGTTGCGCTGAGCGGAACGGTTCGGCGGGTCATGCCGTGTCCCCACCGTTCTTCTGCCGCCCATCATGCGGACCCTCGCCGAGGCGTCGAGGTGAGGAGGGTGACACAAGCGGCTGCGGCTCGCGCGTGCCTCGGCGGCAAGCCGATCGGGATGAGCGCTGCTGATGGGATGGGCGATGGTGACGAATCGGTAGTCGGGAGCGCCGAGGGTTCGGGCCATGAGTTCGGCGGCAGACACGAACTGGTCGGTCATGATCCCGACCGAGGGGATTCCGGCGAGTTCGCCCGAGACGGCATCGTGCAAACTGCACGACGAGCAGCTGCCTCAATCACCGATCCCGGCCACGAGGGCATGCCAGTGTCGGGCCTCGCCCAACAGGTCGCCGCCGGCCGGGGCGCTGTAATTCGGTTTGATGACACGCACGACCTCGGCAACGCCGTGGCGGTCGCGGAGTTCGTCGGCGAACGCGTCGAAGAACGGCCCGGTGCCGTGTTTCCCGTTCGAGATGATGCCCACGGTGAGACCGGCGATGCCGTCGGGCCGTTCGGCGAGGCGGAACGCTGTCGGGGCTTCGTCGTAGGTGGGGACGAGGACATCGATGGTCATGGCGGTCCTTCCGGGCAGGGCTTCAGCAGTCGATGCAGGCGCCGACAGGTACGGTGACGGCTCGGGATTTCGCTCCGAGCCACGGCGGGATGACGACCCCGAAGCCTCCCGCCGGCCCCCCGGCCGCGATCACCAGGAGATCCTCGGGCTCGGTGAGGGCTGCGTACTCGCGGTCACCCTTGTCGGCGACGGCGTTGACCTTGCCGACATCGGCCCACTCACGACGGTGGACACGTGCGTGCTCGAACACGTATTCCCGGATGTCGGCCTTCGACCATCCGGCACGATCGAAGTGTTCGCGGAGCTGGGGAGGAACGACGATGGCGTAGTTGCCGGCCCAGATCGAGTAGTTCCGCATGTTCGCGCGCATCTCGGCGATGTAGGTGTCGAGTATCTCGCTGGGGTCGGTTGTCCACTCGTTCATGATCTGGCGGGGCCCCATGGCGGCCATGACGGTCACGGCCGAGGCATTCGGATCGCCGAGGCGTTCGGCCGAGATCGACGACCAGGGAGTGTGCTCTTCGTCCTCGGCGATGCAGAAGCTGATCTTGCCGGGATGACCGAGCGTGGAGCGGTCGAGTTCGCCGGGCCGGACATCGAGCAGGTTCCCCAGCACCAGCCGAACGGCCCGACCGATGCAGGTGCCGGCCCGATCGCTCGGTCCGACGGCGTTGAACGTTGCGTCCATGCCGATCTCGAGACGGATCGGGCCGTTGACGATCACCAGCACCCCGCAGCCGCCGGTACTGGCCGTGGCACCGTGGAGCAGGAAGGGCTCGGCCAGCATTGCCGTCACCGCGGTCACCACGACCGGGAAGTGCATCGGCAGGCACCCGGCCATGACCGCGTTGATGGCGACCTTCTCCGCGGTGATGGCCCGTTGCCGGACGGGCTCGACGCCGATCAGATGGTCCGGCGGTAGGAGCGCCCACTCCAGGCATGCCGTCACCGCCTCGGCGGTCGGGGGAACGACCGGGAGTCCATCGGTCCAGCCTTGGGCGTGGAAATGCTCCTGCAGCGACGCCTGGTCCTCGAAGCTGATGCGCTGGGCGTGGAGCGCCATGGTTCCGATCATCGCACCGTTCTCGTACGACGACGAGTTCGCCGCGGTCATCGAAGAACCGCGGTCATCCAAGAGCCGCGGTCGTCCAAGAACGGTGATCCGTTTCGGCGTCGGCGGCGAACCATGACTACATCGACACAAAGGAGCAGTCATGCAAGACAACACCGGCACCATCCTCGGCATCTACGAAGCGTTCGGTCGAGGCGACGTCGAGCACATCCTCGGTCAACTGGGCGACGACGTCTCCTGGGACGAGGGGATTCGCCAGACCGACCTGCCATACCTGCAGCCGCGACGGGGCAAGGCAGCCGTCGTGGACTTCTTCGGGGCCCTCGCCGAGAACCTCGAGTTCACCACCTTCGAGCCGCAAACCCCGTGTACAGCGGCCGACACGGTGATGGTCGCGGTACGAGAGGCGGGCCGAAACCTCCTGACCGGCGCCCCGATCCCGGACGATCTCTCCGTGCACATCTGGCGGTTCGGTGCCGACGGCAAGGTGAGTTCCTTCCGTCACGTCCTCGATCTGGCCGCGCACGAGAAGGCCGCATCAGCGACCTCGGCCACGGCCGCGAGACGCTGAGTTGCTCCCATGGCAGCCGCAACGATGCTCAACGTGGACGAGCTCCTCACCACGACCCGCGCCGTCCGCAAGCGCCTCGACCTGACCCGACCGGTGGAGCGGCACCTGCTCGAGGAGTGCTTGCAGATCGCCCAGCAGGCGCCGACGCAGTCGAACATGCAGAACTGGCGATTCGTCGTCGTCACCGATCCCGAAACTCGGGGCGAACTCGCATCATTGTTCCGCCGTGGCCTCCAGGAATACCTGAAACTCCCGTTCGCCGTCTCGGCACCGACCGGCGATGCCGCCACCGACGCCACCAACGAACGAATTCTCGGATCGCTCGGCCATCTCGTCGAGCACCTGCACGAGGTGCCGGTGCACGTCGTCCCGTGCATCGGACGGCAGCCGCTCCCCGGCAATCCGTTCGACTCTGCCTGGTGGGGCTCGATCGCACCGGCGGCGTGGAGCTTCATGCTCGCCGCCCGGAGTCGAGGACTGGGCACGGTCTGGACCAGTCTCCACCTCTTCTTCGAAGAGGAAGCCGCCGAGCTGCTGGGCATCGACCACGACGAGGTCACCCAGGCGGCACTCATCCCGGTCGCCCACACGATCGGCACCGATTTCAAACCGGGCGCCCGCAAGCCACTCGACAGCTTCGTTGCGTGGGAACGGTGGTGACCCCATCCTGCCCCTGAGCCGGGGGCAGCTCCAGGCTCCCGACGACTGCCCGTGCGCCACCGCCGATCTCGGGTCGGCGACCGGGCCTCGGCGACCGCCGGAGCGGTCCCCTGGCGGGGACCGCTCCCGGTCGGTAGCGTCGCGAACCATGGGGCCGCCGCCGCCCTCGACGTGGGATCGCAAGATCATGGCCCGCCTCGTCGCAGGCGATGATTCTGCGCTCGGTCCGATCTTCGATCAGTACGGCGCGCTGGTCCACGGGATCGCAGCCCGGCTCGTTGGCTCCGACACCGCGGCGGACATCACCCAGGAGGTGTTCGTCGCGCTGTGGGAGCACCCGACCGCCTTCGATCCCGACATCGGCAGCCTTCGCACCTACCTGGCGATCATGGCCCGCCGGCGGGCGATCGACGCGCTCCGCCGAACCGGTCGGCGCACTCGTCGCGAGCAGCGGGCGGTCGCCCAGCCGGTGCCACCTCCGAACGTCGAGGAAGCCGCGATGGCGCTCGTCTCTGCCAGCCGTCTGAAGAAGGCGGTGCGTCACCTCCCGCCGGAACAGGCCCGGGCCATCGAGTTGGCATACTACGAGGGCCTCACGTTCAAGGACGTCGCTGCGGCGACCGGTGCGTCCGAAGGAACCGCCAAGTCCCGCCTGCGGCTGGGGCTGGGCCGACTCGCTCGAGAACTGGTACGAGCCGAAGGAACCGGGATCAAGGAATGGACATGACACCGTCGGAGCTGGACGAGCTGCTCGGCGCCTGGGCTCTCGACGCGCTCGACCGCGACACGTCCGCGTGCGTCGACCGGCTGATCTCGCTCGATCCGGAGCTCGCGGCTCGGGCACGGCGACTGGAAGACGTCGTCGCCGGTCTCCACGGGAGCGACGCGGCGGCGCCGCCCGCCTACGTCCGACCGAGAATTCTCGACGCCGCCGCTGGGAGGCCTCGTGCGCTCGAACCACGAGCCGACGTCATCGACCTGTTCACGAGCCAGGTCGAGAAGCTGCGGGAGCTGTTGGCGTCCTTGACGCCGCAGCAGTGGCACCGCCGAGCACGGCCCTATGCGTGGACGGTGCACGAGTTGGTCGCCCATCTCCTGGTCATCGAGGGGTACACCGCGGAGCAGCTCGGGTTGGCCGGCAACGCCGTCCGTGGCACGGTGCCCGAGAAGGCCGGCCACCTCGCCATGGGTGCCGATGTCATCGCTTCCGAGGCCGGCCGAGCGCCGATCGAGACCATGACCGCGTGGCACGAGCGCCGTGATCGCGACGGCCGACGGGCTTCGAGCGGGGCGCGGAGCGGCTCTGGACGCGCCGGTGGAGCTGCACGGGTGGCCGTTCACGACGACGACGGCACTGGTTGCTCGTTCGTTCGAGGTCTGGACCCACGCCGATGACACTCGCCGGGCCATCGGTGTTGCCCCGAGGGTGCCCGAGGCTGCGGAGCTGCGCACGATGTCGGGCTTCTCGGTCCGTACGTTGCCGTTCGTCCTGCCGCTCGTCGCTCCCCAGGCCGAGTTCACCGGGGCCAGAGTGGTGTTGACCGGTGCCGGTGGCGGCACGTTCGACCTCGGCGATCCGCTCCGGCGCGCCAGCCTGATCGTGGTCGATGTCGTCGACTACTGCCGTTTGGCCGCCAAGCGGATCTCGATCACCTCTCTCGATACCACGATCGAAGGCGACGAACAGCTCGCCGGCGATCTCCTGGCCGCCGCGCAGGTGTTCAGCGTGTAGGCACCGACCGGCGTGATCGTGACGATCGTGGGAGCGTTCCCGCTCCGCTCGGTGAGCGGCCTCGGTCTGGGGGTTCTAGCTTGTTCGCGTGCGCCACGCGATCCACCTGCCGCCCTTCGGATCGTTCGGTGACGTCGAGGTCCTGATCGAACTGGCTCAGCAGGCCGAGGAAGCGGGCTGGGACGGGTTCTTCCTGTGGGACCACATCCTCTACGCCGACGATGTCGATCTCGTCGACACCTGGATCGCCCTGGCCGCCCTGGCGTGTCACACATCGAGCCTTCGGCTCGGTCCGCTCGTCACGCCGATACCTCGGCGGCGTCCGTGGCTGCTCGCTCGACAGGCGGTCACCCTGGACCACCTGTCGAACGGCCGGCTCACGCTCGGAGTGGGTCTCGGGATCGACTTCTGGCGTGAGTACTCCGCCTTCGACGAACCGGCGACAGACGACAAGATCAGGGCCGGGTTCGCCGACGACGGCATCACGATTCTCCAGGGCCTCTGGTCGGGTGAGACGTTCAGCTTCCAGAGTCCCCGGTCGTCGATCACGAACGCCCGCTTCCTCCCCACCCCTCTTCAGTCACCCTCGATCCCCATCTGGGCCGCGGCGCTCTGGCCGCTGCGAAGCGGCCCCCGTCGCCGAGCGATCCGGTGCCAGGGCATGATGCCCTTCAGCCCGATGGGGCCGATCGCTCCGACCGACATCGCCTCACTCCGGGCAGATCTTGGAGTCGGCTCCGACTTCGACGTCTGCCTTCACGGTCCGCCGGAGTTCGCAGCCGACTATCGAGCAGCAGGCGTGAGTTGGCTCTGTCTCTCGTTCGGCCCCGAGACCCCACTGGCCGACGCTCGAGCTCAGGTCCGGGCCGGCCCTCCTCGTTAGGTTGTCCGGGACGACGCGCTCACCCGACGGCCCGGAGTCGGACACCTCCAGGGCAGGGGCGTGTTTCACCGTGGCCTTGTGCGCAGCCTCGGTTCAGCGGGCGAGGAGCACGTGCTGCCAGGTATCGGCCAGCCAATGCCGGAACCGCTCCGGGGTCCACCCGCGCTCGGTGGTGAGCAGCACGTACATCTCGGGGCTGTTGAGCGCCCACAGGGTGTCGGCCACCCCATCGATGGTGAGGTCGGGCCGAAGTTGGCCGGTGGCCGCGAGGTCGGCTGCGACATGGGTCATGTTGTCGGCACGGCGCCGGCTGACGGTGGCCCACACCTCTGCGGCCTCGGGCTCGGTCGTCGCCGCATCGCGCAGCGCCAGGAACAGCGGTGCCAGCCGCCCCTGGATGGCCGTGATGGCAGCGGCGTAGATGTCGAGCTGCGCCGAAGCGTCCACCTCCGCTCGCATGGCCGCCACATAATCGCGTTCCGAGCCGGGCACCGGCCGCTCGGCGCCCGACAGCGCCAGCTCCACCAACTCGCGCACGATGTCCGGCTTCCGGCCGACGAGCTCGTAGACGGTGGCCACGCTGACCTCGGCATCGGCTGCGATGGCCCGGATGGGACTGGCCCGGTAGCCATGCTCGACGATGCGGGCGCGGGCGGCATCGAGAATGCGCCGGCGGGTTTCGGCGGACTGCCGGCGCCGACCGGTGGTGTCGTAGCGGCGGCGCTTGACCGGGTCCTGCATCGGGCGTACTTTAGTCGGAAGATGGTTCCGATCAAATTGAGCGGGACGCTCGAGAGAAATGGTGCAGCCATGACCTATGCGTTCACCCAGGATGTGCCCATCGACGCTGCCTTCCACGATCGGTTGGTGGAGGCACTCGGCCCGGACCTCCCCCCGGGGTTGATCAGCCACCTGGCCCTGGAGCGCCCCGAGGGCGGTCTGCGCTACGTCGATGTCTGGGAGACCGAAGCCGACTGCGACCGCTTCGTCGCCGACCGGCTTCACCCCGCACTCGGCGCGCTCCTCGCCGACGTCTTCGGCGACGACCCGCCACCCGAACCCGAACGCATGGTCCTTCCCGTCGCCCACCTCTGGCGGGCCTGACCAACCTTGCCACGGCCACGCATCGCAGACCGCCATGAAGTGCTTCGGTCACCGGTGGACCACGATGCCCGACAGGCGGGGCCTCATGCTGCCGGCATGAGATCCGGTGTCGCGACCATGGCGATGGTGGGCTGTGTGTACAGCGCAACGGTGAGCGCCAGCAGCCCGAGGCCGTAGACGGCAACACCCGCCGAGAGTGCCCCACCGAGCTGGAGCGGAACGATTGCCGCCGACAGGACCCCGACGATCAGGAGTGTGGACCGGCGCCAATCGGTCCACCTGCCGGTTGAACGGGCCGCCCAACCGGCGGTGAGGAAACCAAGCGCAGACAGCAGGATTCCGAGACCGAAGACGACCCCCACGATCACGGCGCCCGTGTCGTCGACGCGATCGGTTCGGATCGGGATCGAGGCCAATTCACCGACGAGCAGCAGCGTCGTCCCGGCCAGGGCGACGTCGAGTCCGCGGTGAGCTGCTTTGCTGGGTCCGGCCATCCCGCTGCGCTCGACACCGACGATCCCCACGATCACCAGCACGTGGATCGCTGCGTACAGCACCGACATGGGGACGAGTGCTCGACTCGACAACGGGTAGCTCCACATGTCGTCCGAGACGCTGGTGGAAGGGAGTACGACCAGCTGGATGATGGCACCGGTCGCTGCAGTGAGTCCCGCGCCGAGCATGCCGATCGCGGCGGCGGTGCGGATGAATCGATCGTTCGAGTTCGTCATCGGAGTTGTCCGTTCGTCGAGGAGGTTGACACGTTCCGACCGTACGGAAACTGTGGCGGCCGGTCATCAGCGCTGGGACAGAACCCGGATCAGTGGCAGCACCTATCCGCCGACACGCGCCGGCACGGTTGTGGGCCGAACCCTCGACTGGGAGAATCGCGATCGATGCGACACCGACAGCTCAGGTTCCTGGCAGTGTCGCTCTTGGTCGGGACGGTGGCGTGCGAGATTGCTGCCGTGCTTCTGTCATGGGGTCTGGAGCCCGGCTACGACACGGCGATGTACGCCGCCTACGCCGTCTGCATGGCAGGCGCAGGCACTGCGGTCATCTGGCGGTATCCACGCCATGCCATCGGGTGGTTGTTCAGCGGGTTCGCGCTGTTGAACGCCGTGACGTCCGACGCCGCACAAGGTTGGGGTCTGCGTGCCGCCGAACTGGGATGGCCGGCGGGTCCGGCCGGCGAGTGGGTCGCGTACTGGAGCTGGCTGCCGAGCGGCCTGGGGTGGATCCTGACGTTCCTGCTGTTCCCCGATGGACACTTCCCGAGTCGACGTTGGCGACTGGTGGCCTGGTGGGGCATCGTCGGCACGCTGCTCGCCGTGCCCGGATATGCGCTCGCGCCGACCTCGGGGAGCTACTTCGCCGGCGGACGGAACCCGGTCGCCTCGGAGCGGTTCGCGGGCGGGAGCGTGCTGGCGGTCGGGATGTCGCTGTTCCTGTCGGCGTTGGTGGCATCCGTCGTCGCCCTCGCTCTGCGGTTCCGGCGAGCACATGGGGTCGAACGGCTCCAACTCAAGTGGTTCGCTTTCGCCGCCTTCATGGCGGGGATCCTCTTGCCGCTGTCCTTCGCACTCTGGGACGTGGCGCCGATCGTGCGGCCACTCGCAGCGATCGCGTTGACGGCACTGCCGATCGCTGCGGGTATCGCCATCGTCTGCTACCGCCTCTACGACATCGACGTCGTGATCAACCGGACACTCGTGTACGGCACGGTGTCCGTTCTTCTCGCCGCCGCCTATGCGGCCAGCGCCGTGGGCCTGGGGGTCGTGCTCGGGCGAGATTCCTCGATGGTGACGGCGGGCGCAACCCTGGTGATCGCGGCCTGCTTCCGCCCGCTCCGCCTTCACGTCCAGGACATCGTCGACTTCCACTTCAACCGGGCTCGCTACGACGCGCTCGACCGGATGAGACTCTTCCTGGAAGATCTCCGGTCCGACCGCGTCGCGCCCGAAGCGATCGAGGGCGTCCTGCGCGACATCCTCTCCGACCCGGACCTCCGACTTTGGTTCCCGCTGCCGGGTAGCCAGATCCTCGTGACGACCGACGGCCTCCCCGTTGCCGATCCCGCGTCCGACGACCGTGCGCGGACACCCATCGTGCGTGCCGGTGCCACCGTGGGCATCGTCGTCAGTTCTGCTTCGACGACGGCTGATCAAGGCCTTCTCGTCGAAGTCGTCGAGGCCGGCAGCCTCGCCATCGAGATCACCCGGTTGCGCGTCGAGTTGCGGCGCCAACTCGACGAGGTCGACGCATCCCGAGCCAGAATCGTCGCCGCCGGCAACCATGAACGCCGACGAATCGAGCGGAATCTCCACGACGGCGCCCAACAACGTCTCGTCTCGATCGGTCTCGCCCTCCGCCACGTGCAGCATGAGCTCGACCCCCAGATCACACCGGGCGCCCACCTGACCCTCGACCACGCAGTCGACGAGATCGGCGTGACGATCAACGAACTACGCGAACTCGCTCGCGGCATCCGCCCGGCTCTGCTCGACGCAGGACTCGCCGCTGCACTCCGCGAACTCGCCCACCAGTCCACGTTGGCGGTCCAGGTGCTCTCGACCACCGAACGGTTCCCCGACGAGCTCGAAACCGCCGCCTACTTCATCGCCTGCGAAGGCCTCACCAATGCCGTCAAGCACGCCAAGGCACACGCTGTCGTCGTCAACGTCGAACACATCGCCGACCTCCTCGTCGTCTCGATCAGCGACGACGGTGTCGGCGGCGCGATCCCTCGCACCGGTTCGGGACTGACCGGTCTGGCCGACCGCGTCGCTGCCCAAGGTGGACGATTCCACATCGAGTCCCCAACCGGGTCCGGCACACGGCTCACTGCGGAGCTGCCATGCGCGTCGTGATTGCCGAAGACCAGGTGCTGCTCCGCGAAGGTCTGGCAAGACTGTTCGTCGACGAGGAGCACGAAGTGGTCGCCCTCCTCGGCGATGCCGAGGGGCTTCTCGTCGCCGTTGCCGAGCACGCTCCCGACCTGGTGGTCGTCGACGTCCGCATGCCACCGACCTACACCGACGAAGGAGCAAGGGCGGCTCAGGCGATCAAGGACCAACATCCTGAAGTGGGGGTACTGGTGCTGTCTCAACACATCGAGACCAGCCAGGTCCTTTCCCTCGTGACCCAGGGTGGCTTCGGCTATCTCCTCAAGGATCGCGTCCTCGACGTCAGCGAGTTCCTGGCCACCGCCCGACGCATTGCCCAAGGCGGATCGGCCCTCGATCCCCAGGTGATCGCCAAGCTCGTCTCGCCGTCATCGACGACCGGTCCCCTCGCCAACCTGTCCCCACGCGAGCGAAGCGTGCTCGAACTGATGGCGCAAGGTCTCACCAACGCCGGGATCGCCAACCGGTTCGTCCTCAGCGAACGAACCATCGAAGCCCACGTCCGCCACATCCTCATGAAACTCGACCTCCCCGACGGAGAGGACAACCACCGCCGAGTCCTCGCCGTCCTCACCCACCTCGAGAACGTTCACGACCGTCCCTGAGCAACGCTTGCCCGGGATGAGTCCGCCCGCTTCCCCATCGAGCCCATCGACGGGGTCGTGGCTTCGACCGGGGCCTGGTTGGGTCGCGTTCGTTCGCGACCGGTGGCGACGGACGGTCGGCCCGGGCGGTGGTCCGCCGGGCCGACCGTTCGCCGGTTGTCGGTTCGCCGGTGGTCAGTTCGCCAGTCCGAAGGCGTAGAGGCCGGGTGCGCCGGCGGCTTTGGGTTTGCCGAAGGCGTTGAAGAAGTTGCCGTAGCCCGTGCCCCAGAAGATGGTGCCGTCGGAGATGGCGGCTCCCGAGAGGCAGGACCCTTCGGTGGTGCCGCCACTGGCGAAGCTCCAGAGTTCCTCACCGGTTGCGGCATCGAGTGCGTACATGTGGCCGGCGTCGTCGAGCGCACAGCCGTAGACGACTCCGTTGGCCGTGGTGACGGGACCGGAGGTGCTGCCGCCAGATGACGGCGTGGTCTGCCAGAGCACTTCGCCCGTAACCGCATCCAGGGCACTCCACACTCCGTCGCCATTGGGGGTCGAGGGGGTGATCTAGTGATTGGAGTTGGCGTTTGCGGTGTAGACGCTGGTGCCATCCACGGCCGAGCCCCACTGCAGGCCGCCGGCAGTGCCACCGGGTCCAGCCTCGGTGATCCACCGGACGGCTCCGCTGGCCGGGTCGAGGGCCCAGTACTGGCCGCTCTTCTGGCCGGCGCCGACCACATCGATGGGCTTGCCCTTGCCGCCCGGTTTCACGGTGAACAGGGACGGTGCCTGGCCGAAGTCGTAGTCGGGTCCGGCAGGCTCGGGACAGTTGTTGTTGGTTTGGCCGAAGATGCAATCGGTGGTCCAGGCATCGAATGGAATCGCCTCCGTGGCCCACCGCACCGCGCCGGTCTTCAGGTCGAGTGCCAGAATCGAATCGAAGTGATCATCGGGTGCGAGGCAGGCCCTTTGGGCGTCGGCATCTCCCGCTGCTTCACCGACGCAGGCGAGCACGTCCGGCGGCACCGAGTAGTTGTTCCCGGTCGCCACATAGAGCTGGGCGCGCTTGGTGTCGATGGCGGGTGAGCTACCCCAGACCGCGTTGCCGCTGTAGCCCTCCGGGGCCATGAAAGTCTTCCACACGATGGCACCCGTGTTCACGTCGAGGGCCAGCATGCTGCCCCGGAACGAGCAGCACGGATAGCCGGGAACGATGCCGGCGAGAGCTTCTTCCTGCGAGGCCACGCCGACATAGACGCGATTGCCGTGCACCGTCGCCGACTGGGTGATCACCGCAGCCGGATGGGAGTCCGCCTCGGTGCTCCACAACAGCGCACCGGTGTTCTTGTCGAACGCCAGGACCTTCGCTCCGATCCCACCGGCGGGGGTCAGGATCGAGCCCTGGGTACCGATGATGACCTTGTTACCGACCAGCGCCGGGGTGGCTCGGGCCTTGTCACCTGGGACGCCGGAAGCAGCGGCGATGCTCACCTTCCACAGCTGCTCACCGGTCACCTTGTCGACGGCGTAGAGGTTCCCCGCCCAATCCGGCACGTACACGGTCGTGCCGTCCACTGCGGGGGTGGCCGAAACATCGCCATCGGTGACGAAACTCCACTTGACTCCCAGGTCGGCAACATTGTCGACCCCGAGCGTGTGTTCGGTGGCTTGGTACCGGGTGTTCTGTTCGTCGCCCCCTGCCGAGTTCCACTGGCTGCCGCCCGCTGCGGCCATCGCCACACTGCCCAGGAGCAGCACCATCGAAATGACAGCGATACCCCCCGTTGCTTTCTTGATCCACGTCATCGTGTCTCCCCAGATTGGGTAGTTCGGGCGCGGCAAACGAGGCCTGGAGCTCTACCGACTTCCGCTCTCGGTCCCCTTGTCGGATCTCGCCGACGCCCCGAGATGGGGCGCGCGCACGCTACACCTTCACGTCGTCGCGCGTTGGTCGACCGAGAGAGGGACCCATGCCCGCCATTGGTCGGCGGTGGTGGCGTCCTCCGGCAGGGGACTTCAGCGCCGTTTCACAGGCACTCGAAGACCGCGCCATCGACCCACGAACCAGGTCGTGGAGCGCAGGCCGGTTGCCTGTGATGCCGCTTGCTGGTGATGCCGGCTGCGTGTGCGGCAGGAAGCAATTCACGAAGAACATGCGTCGATCTGTCACCCGCATTGGCGGAGATGTCCGTCTCTCCATCGACCGACATGGGAGGCGCAAAATTGACCGAAGCCGCGATCGATTCGTGGCCACGGCGAGGGTCTGGATGTCGCTGACGATCGTGGTCCCGAGAGCGCGGTTGGAGTGGCTGAAGGAGACTCGTGTGATGCAGGGAGTGGACGACGGCTGAATGGCCGGATCCCGATGCGGTCATCGCCGCGATGTACGCCGAGCACACGCGCTCACTCGTCGGTCTGGCCCGCCTGTTCGTCGATCACCGCGACGCGGCCGAAGACGTCGTCCAGGAAGCCTTCATCCGTCTCTCGCGGTCCCTGCATCGCATCGACGACCCCTCCAAGGCTGCCGCGTACCTGCGGTCGATCGTGTTGAACCTGGCCCGAGACCACAACCGGCGCGGTCTGCTGTCGCTACGACACGCCCAGCGGCCCATCGACCTCGACCCCACCGGAGTCGACGAGACCATCACCACCCGCGACGATCACCAACGAGTCCTCACCGCCCTGCGGGCACTCCCCCGCCGCCAACGCGACTGCCTCGCACTCCACTACCTCCTCGAGCTTCCCGTCGCCGACATCGCCGACACACTCGCCCTGTCCCCCAACTCGGTGAAGACCCACCTCAAGCGTGGCCTCGCGTCGCTCCGCCAGATCCCCGACCTCACCGCACTGATCGAGGAGGACCGATGACGAGCCGCCTCGAACGCCTCCTCACCGACGCCCTCCACGACGCCGGCACCCACGTCGAACCGTCCCCCGACCTGTTCGCCCGGATCAGAATCGGCATCGACGACGACCGGCAACGCCGACGCAAGCGGCGCCGCCGCCTCATCGGCGCCGGAACAGCCACCGCCGTCGCTGCCGGCACGCTCACCGCACTCGTTTACCGACAAGGAGAACCTCACATGACCTGGTGGATCCTCGAACTCGCCGCTTTCGCCCTCCTCGCCGCCATCGCCCTGATCCTCGGGCCGTTCATCAAACGGTTCGGACGCAGCTACGCCGCCGATGTGTTCCGATCGAACCCGTCCACCGGCAAGAGCTTCATCGTCCTCACCGACTTCGCCTACTACCTCATCTTCTCCGCCTACATCCTGTTCACCACCACCATCGACCGGCCCGGCGAATGGTCGCCCACCGTCGGAGCCGAGCAGATCGAACACACCATCGTCCGCGTCGGCGGGATCCTGTTGATCATCGGGCTCCTGCACGGGATCAACCTGCTCGTCCTACCGATCATCGGTCGACTCCTCACCCTCAACCGCCGACTCGACCAACAGATGCGAGAAGCCGCCAACCGCGACCTCAGCGACCGCGACTTCGACCAGCCCCAAGCCGGCGATCACGAGTGACGAATTCGCAGGCTCTGCGTCCGGTCGATGCCGTACCCGCGCTTTCGACCGCGGGGTTGATCCAACCCTTCGACGAATGCCTCCAGGGCGTGATCGAGGACCAGATCCCGGCCGCTCGATCCGTGGGCTTGGTCGACGGCGAGCGCTACGGCATCAGCGGCAATCTCGACCTCAAGGTGATGGCGTTCGACCGCGCCGCATTTCGGCGAGCCGGACTCGACCCGACCAAACCGCCGTCGACCCTGACCGAGTTCGAGGCAGCAGCCAGGACGATCCGCGACAACGAGGGACCCGAAAGCCCCGTCGCCGGCCTGACCCCGATCGTCAACCTGTGGGACCAGAACGAGCTCGACGACGACCCGCCTCGGGGAGCCACGATGTTCTCGAGGTTGCTCGTCGATCACCTCTTGATCACCCCCGACCCGATGACCGAGGCCCCGCCGCTGCTCGACGGCACCTCCACCATCCACATCGTCAACCAATCCGAGCTCTGGGGATACACGGCAGAACTGGCCGCAGGACCCTCTTCGATGGAGCTCGGCGTCGCGGCCATCCCCGGGTCGACCGACCCGTTCGTCCCGATCGGCCGCGACGTCTGGGTCCTCGGCGCCCGGGCCGACCCCGCCCAGACCAAGGCGGCGAACGCGTTCGCGGCATGGCTCCTCGACGACGATCAGCAGGCCGCGTTCCACCAGATGACCGACCTGTTCCCATCGAACGCCGGCGCACCATCGAACGGCGTCAACGCCGAGTACTGGAGCGAGCTCCCGCTCCTCCTCGAGGCGTGGAAAATCGCCGCCACCTTCGCCACGCCAGCGCCCGACTGGCTCTCGGTCCCCGGTGCAGCTGCCGCAGTCCAGGCCGACCTCCTCCAGACCACGAGACTCAGCGACGCCGAGTCGGACTGGGCTGCGCTCACCCACGTCATCGATGCCGCCGCCACGACGACGAAGCCGGGTGAGCTCCTCGACTGCCTCTACGGATCCGACGGCCCCCCGAAGCCGATCACGAGCTGCGCCACGGTGATCGATGGCTGAGCTGCGGGTGTGGATCGACCAGGATGTGATCACCGGAGTGGACAGAGGAGATGCCGTCCTCGAGGGTCGCGCCACGAAGCCCTGGCTCGATCACACGGCTCACTGCAGGTCTGCGCACGCGATCCTGGCACCGCTGCCGGGCTCGTGGACCACGACCGATCGAGCGTTGGTCGAGAGGCTCGAGACACGGGCCATCCACGAAGCCTCGCCCGTGCCGTGCGCGACCCCACCGGGGTTCGGGACCAGACCGGCGCCGTCCGAGCTCAGCCACAACTCGTTCGGCGGAACCGTCGCCCCACCCTCCTTGTCCTGGTAGTGGCCGCCACCACCCGACGCACAGGTGCCGTTGTGCAGATGCGACCCGTACACCTTGTCCGAATCCAGGCCGGACACATTCACCTTGACCACCGTCCCCGCCGGGCCGATCGTCATCTTCGCCGAGCCATGGATGTCGTAGCCGGCCGCCGAACCCGCCGGCGTCTCGGTGAACACCCCGTGAACGGAACTGGTGGGCTTGGTACCCGCCGAGGCCGAACCGGCCATCCCCGCTCCGGCGGCAACCAGCGCCGCGAACCAGACCGTCACCACTCGCTTGCTTCTCGAGGCCATGACTTACTCCTGTCCGATGACGGGCACCCGACGGTCGGGCACCCGATTCCATTTCCGTACCCATACAGACGTTTCGTCCGACGGCACCGGGTGACAACACACGGGCTCCGACGATGAGGCACCGTTGGCAGACATCAGGGACCAGAGATCGGGTATCCCCGCTCGTACTTGATGTCACCCGAACCGGTCGACCAAACCGTCCGTGGGGTATGAGCAGACTCGTCGTGCATCGTCAAGACCCGTCCCGCAGCCAGCCCGACCAGATCGGCTCGCCGGTGCATCGCCGTTCGCTGGCCGCACACCTCGGCCTCGGGCTGATCACCGGTCTCGGTCTCGGCGTGGCAGCGCGAGGCTTCATGCGACTCCTGACCGTCGATCCCGAGTTCACGTGGTCGGGCACCATCCTCATCGTTGGGTTGTTCGTCGTGTTCGGCACCGTCCAGGGTGTGGTCGCCGCAATCACCGGCCGAACGACTCGGACGTGGATCACCGTCCCCGCCCGCCTCGCGGGCGGCCTCTCGTACCTCATGCTCGGTGGCGGCGCCGGAACCCTGATGATGCCGTTCCTGTGGTTCGGAGCGCTCGCACTGTGGCGAACCACCTGGCATCACCTCGTGCGAACCACGCTGGCCGCACTTGCCGCTGCGAACATGATCGGAGTCGTTGGCCTGACCCTCAGTGAGGACGAACTCGAAGGCCTTCGTGAACCCGGCGTCATCGCCGGGTTCGCCTTGTTCGCCGCAACCTATGCCGCCGCTCTCTGGACCGCCGGCCCAACCCTCAGGCCACCATCGCCCGAAACCAGCGACATGGTGAGGAGGCGACGGTGAAACGCGGATTCTCGGTGACGACGCGAATCCGAGCAACTCCTTCGGAGGTGTTCAGGTTCCTTGCCGAACCATCGACCGCACCGGTCATCGACCCAGCAGTCCTCAGCTACGAACCCGAGGGCGGGACCATGGGACTCGGAGTCCGGAACACCATTCGCCTGAAGATGCTGGGCATCCCGCTGAACGTGGTGAGTGAGACGATCGAGTGGGAGCCGGGGAAACGAATGGCCTTCCGATCGATCAAGCCGGCGCGTCCAGCGATCGGTGTCGCCACCCACCACTTCGACACGTGCGACGACGGCACGCTGTACACGTGGTCGATGGAGTTCGTTCCGACCGGACTCGGTGGCCGAGTCGTCGCCGCCCTCAGCGCCGTCTTGTTCAAACGCAACGCCCTTGCCCAACAGAGCAGGATGCGCACCCTCGTCGAGACGACGATCAGGCGGGCACCACCGAACCCGTAGGCCGCACCTCGCCGATCCCGGTCGCCCCGACCTGGCCACACGGACCCACGGCCGCGGTTCCATCATCCGCCGGCAGCCCGCTATCCTGCCCAGACGAAGGGGAGTAGCCCCCAACCGGTCGATCGACATACTGGCCAAGAGGTCCGGTCGGCCGGGCCCGCTCCGGCGGGCGGGCGAGACCTTCGACAGGTGCACCCGTGTGCGCCGAGTCGAAGGCGTCTCCCCACGGAACCGCTCCGATTCGGACCACACGCCGAGTCAGGAGATCACCCGTGGACGCATTCCTCATCAGCACCGCGGTGATCTTCATCGCCGAGCTCGGCGACAAGAGCCAGCTCATGGCCCTCACCTTCGCCACCCGCTTCAAGACCGCCCCGGTGCTGATCGGCATCACGGTCGCCACCGCCATCGTGCATGCCATCTCGGTCATCGTTGGTGCGTCGCTCGGGGCCGCCATCCCCACCCGACCCATCAGCATCGCCGCCGCCATCGCCTTCATCGGGTTCGGGCTGTGGACGCTGCGTGGTGATGAGCTCACCGAAGAAGACCAGGCTCGAGCCGCAACGGTCTCGGGCCGCCACGCCGTCTGGGCCGTCGGCACCGTGTTCTTCCTCGCCGAACTCGGCGACAAGACCATGTTCGCCACCATCACCCTGGCCACCAAGGAAGGTCTGGTCGGCACCTGGGCCGGATCCACCGTCGGCATGGTCGCCGCAGACGCTCTTGCCATCGTCGTCGGCCGCCAACTCGGTGCGCGGCTGCCCGACCGAGCCATCAAGATCGGCGCCGCCGTTGCGTTCTTCGCCTTCGCCGGGCTCCTGCTCGCCGAGGCCCTCTGAAATCGCGCCCACGTCCTCGCCGGGCGTGACCCGCCGCACCGTGTCGGAGGTCCGGATCGGGGCCGGGCTGGCCCGCCGCCGACGATGACGTCGACGGCCGAACGCTTCCGGGATCGGGGACCTGCTGCAGGGACTGCAATCAGAGCACCGGTCCACAGGTGCCGCCGATGCTGCAATGGAGATCGCTTGCCGGCGTGTGGTGGATTCGTTTCGCCGTCCACCAACCATGCGGCCCATCGTTGCTCAGTGCGTAGGCGTTGGCCCGCGTCGGGTCGCCCGCCACCGCGACCAGGATTCGTTCCGGGCGGGTGACGATCGGTACCGGTCGGTGCGGGTCGTCGCTCTCGGCGAACACCGCAGGGAGATGCCCTTCGGCAACGAGGTCGGAAACTCGGGGGCGTCCCACGGTGAGGTTGCTCCACTCGCCGATGAACCGCTCGAACTGGGCGGCCTCGATGCGTGCGTGGTGGAACAGTGCAGCCCGGACCCGTTCGAGATCCCAGCCGGCGGCGGCGAAGGTGCGGGCAAGCAATGGGGAGACCACGAGTATCGGCTGGTACTGGTCATGGCCGAGACCATGGACATGGGTCAGGTCCCAGCTCGAGACGCGCACCAGACCATTGGCCAGGTACGGAACGATCTCGGGCGGGGAAGAACCGAACACGCTGCCGATGATCACGCCGCTGTTCGTCCGGGCCATCGACACCACATCGTCGTTCCGACCGAAGCCGAGCTGTTCGGCGATCGAGGGCCAGCCGATGTCGGTGAGACAGTCCCGGTCCTCGCACAACACCGGGCGGGTCGGGTTCCCGAACGTGGCCTTGTCGTGTTCATCGACGGTGAAACCGAACACGTTGCGGAGATAGAGGCGCAGCCAACGCCCGACGCTGGTGTTGGCATGGCGGCCCTCTCGCATCGCCCCCGGACCCGAGCCGAAGCCGAGACCGGCGGTGTTCGGGCCATCGATGATGATGAGGGCGTCGGCGCCGGTCGTGTTCCCGGAGTGCTCGGCACCGTAGGCCGGGTCGGCCAGGATCTCGGTCAAGGCGACGAGCACCGGAAGATGCTCGGCCCGACACCCCGCCATCACGGCATTGACGGCGATCGACCAGATCGTGAGATCGCGTCCCGTCGAGGCCGCCACACCGAGCGTCTTCCACGGGTCGTGGCCGGAGCCGGCGAGGACCTGCTCGACGCGGTCGATCGTCGGCGGAATGACCGGGTTCCCGTCGCTCCAGCCGCGCCGCACGAAGTCGTCGTTGACCTCGTCGACCGATCCGGAGAACACGATGTCGAGCGCCGCCGGTTCGGTGTTGCCCGACGACGGCGCCGTCTCGTCGCTTGTCAACCCCCGCACGACCTGGTCGACGGTCGACTCGAGGAAGTTCCGGTGCATCACCTCGTAGGACTGGGTGTCGACGTGCCCGACCGTGACCGCCAACGGAAGCTCGTCGTAGCCAAGGCCACGAGCGGTGGCCCGGGCCTGACCCGCGAACCCGTCGCAGATGATCGAGACCGAGGGGATGCCGGCGATTTCAGCGGCGATGGATGCCCGCATCACGGCGGGCGTACAGCTTCCTCAACAACCCATCCCCGACACCACTGCGTCGACTCCACGGTCACGCAGGTCGTCGCCGAGCCGGCCGACTCGTTCCTTCTCGTCGGAGCCGTGCAGGTTGCCGAACTCGGCGAAGTCGATGATCTCGACTGCCCGGTACCGCCGGGTCAGCTCGGTCGCCAGGACCGGGAAGAGCTCGTCGCCGCGGAACAGGTAGTCCCACAGGAACGCGACACGCTTGCCGTCGAGGGTGTCGAGCCGGTCAGCACGTCGCCGCTGCTGGATGCCCCGCGGAGACCGGGGCCACACCACGTCATACGCAATCGTCATGCCCGCATCATGGCCGACGACAGAGGGCGACCGCTTCCTCGAACCACAACTGCGGCACGAACTCAGGATCCACGAGGTCTCTTGATGATCAGAAGAGTCTGCTCAGCGCATGCGGAGCTGGCGAAATGCCCGCCGCCGCGTGGGCAGCGGTGACACACTCACGACGTGGATGACCGGCCCCTGAACGACCGCTTGCTGGAGTCGACCGGCGGGGACCCCTTCGATTCGGTTCGCCACCTCGACCACGCCAGCGGACTCCTGCGACCCGGTGGGATCCTGACCATGGCAACCTGGTTCCTCCTGTACGACGCCATGTCCGGCGTGGCGCGCAACGACTGGGAGTCCTTCGCCGGACCCGGCTGGGAGACACGCGCCGTCGGTATCGCCACCAAGCACGCCGATCCATCGGTCGCCCTCGACGCCCCGATGGCCGCCGACCTCATCGGTGACCGGCCATGACCCGGATCCACCAGCTCCGCCTCGGGCAGGTCCGCCTCCCCGACAGCCACCCGCGAGCCGCCGAGCGCGTGTGCGAGATCCACTGCTACGCCATCGACCTCCCCGGCGGAGTGATCGTCGTCGACACCGGACCACGGGCCGGGCACCCCATCATCGACGAGCTCTACGCACCCGAGGTCATCTCGATCATCGACGCCCTCCACGCCGTCGAGATCGACGAGCGAGACGTCGCCGCCGTGGTCAACACCCACCTCCACTTCGACCACTGCGGCCAGAACCACCTCCTCGGCCACGCCCCGGTTTGGATCACCCGGGACGAGCTCGAGGTGTCGACGAGTGAGTTCTACACCGTGCCCGAGTGGGCCACGATCGAACCCGGCCGTCTCCGCCTGGCGGCCGACGGAGAAACCATCGCCGATGGGGTCACGATCCTCCACACCCCAGGACACAGCCCCGGGCACCTCTCGGTCACCGTCAACACCGAGGCCGGCCTCGAGATCATCGTCGGCCAAGCCTGCTACACCTGCGCCGAGTATCGAACCGGCACCGTCACATCGACCGACATGCACACACCCGACTGGCACACCACCGGCATCGAGTCCCTCGCGCGCCTCCGCACCCTACGACCCGACCGAACCCACTTCAGCCACGACGCCACCACGTACACGAAGTCCTGATCCGATCGGCCGGCGCATCGGCGCTGAAGCGATCCGACACCCGAAGCGCCAATCCTCGAACGATGAGTCCTGAGACACACCGGGCGTGGCTGGGGAGCGGCGGCTGGTCACGTCGCGGCGCTGGCTCGTTCGACGATTCCGGTGATGAACGCCGACTTGGCGTCGGTGTAGCCTGCCCTGTCGTCGCGGTAGTCGACTGCCAACGACCGCTTTAGCTCGGCGTACCGATCCCGGTCGGCCACATGAGCACGCAACCAGTCACGGAAGAGAATGTGTCCATCCCACCACCCGTGATCGGAGCGCTCCACGAGGTGGATGTGATGGGTACTGACGCCGGTTCCTGATGAGCGACGGAAGTAGCGCCGATTCGGCAGTTCGCGTTCGAAGTCGGCCACGTACTCATAGCCGAGTCCTTCGATCGCAGCCACGATCTGCGGCGTGGCCCTCAGGCTCTCCACACCGACTTGGATGTCGATGACCGGCTTGGCGGCGAGGCCCGGAACTGCCGTGCTTCCGATGTGCTCGATGTCGACGATCCACGGCTCGAGGACGACTCGTAGCTCCGCCGCAGCCACGTCGAAGGCAGCCGGCCAGCTCTCGTCGTAGCCGACGATCACGATCGGGTCAGCGGTCACGTTCCCAATCTAGGAACACCCGGGCTCGGAAGGTGGGACGTCGAGTGCCCAGCGAACCGGTCACCGATCGGTATCGAGGATTCGTTCCAGTGTGGTTCGCCCCATGTCCGCCATCGCCGGGTTGGAATCCCGGCAGTACCAGTACGCACCCGCAGCCTGCTGGAACGCCCACGCCTTTCCCCGTTCCCACTGCAGATCGCCACACCCCAAGCCGACCCGGAACCGTTCGCGGGGGCCATCGGCCAGCAGATGCCAGGGCAACGAGATCCAACGCGGGATCGGCTGCTGCGAACCCCCCCGTGTCGAGCACCCCGGTCAGGCATCCGCCTTCCACCACCAGGTTCGACGGGAACAGGTCACCGTGACACATGACGTCGCCGTCGGCGGCCGGGAGCCGGCGGAACCTGGCCCACGCCGCCCGCATGGCGACGGTGTCGACCAAGTCCGCGCTGCGTCGAATGCACTCCTCGACCCAGGCGTCGTGATCGGTGAGCGTCCCACCCCGCCCCCCGCCACGAAATCGGCGGCCCTGGGTGTCGACGGCACGGAGGTCCTGCACGAGCCGGACGAGGTCGTCGGCCAGACCGGTCGAGTGCGCGTCCGAGGTCGGGGTGGCCGTCGAGCCCGGTAGCCACGTCTGGGTCGACCACGGCATCGGACAGCCGTGACCGGGCCGGCCGATGTGGAGACCGGCCAGCGGTGGAACCTGATCGGCGATCAACGCGGCCACCTGATCGAAGCCGATGGTCACCTCGTCGTCGTGCACCGTGCCATCGTGCAACGATGCGCACGAAGCCGCCAACGAGTTCCGCCGGAGCAGAGGTGGAAGACATCGTGTCGTTCCTTGGTCGTGAACTGGTCGACGGCGTCGAGTAGGCCGCAAGCATCTTCGAGACGGGTCCCGGCACAATGCGAGCGTGAGCGATGAGGTTCGATCTTCCTACGATGCGGTGGCCTCGCTCTACGCGGCGCTGTTCCTCGATGATCTCGAGAGGGACACGAACGCACGGCATTGGCTCGAGACCTTCGCGAGACTGGCAGCTCCCCGAACGGGCATGGTCGCCGATCTTGGATGCGGACCGGGCCTCGTCGTCGATCACCTCGGCGAACTCGGCCTGAGCGCCATCGGCTACGACGTGTCACCGGGCCAGATCGCCGAAGCCAGAAACACATTCCCGGACTCGCATTTCGAGGTGGGAGACCTCACCGCACTCGACGTTGCCGACTCATCGCTCGGGGGGATCGTCTCCCGATACTCGCTCATCCACCTGCCCCCCGCTCGGCTTCGCGACGTGTTCAGCGAATGGATGCGGGTGCTCGAGCCCGGAGCGCCCGTGCTCGTTTCGTTCTTCGGTTCGACCTCGATCGAAACTCACGGCACCCCGTTCGACCACAAGGTCATCACGGCCTACGAACTGTTTCCCGCGACGATCGCCGAAGAGATGCAGGATGCCGGATTCGTCGATATCGAGATCGGCACGACTCCGCCACCCGAGGGCGGTCGACCCTTCGACCAGGCCACGGTCCTTGCGATCACACCGGGCAACCCGGAGCAACCGAGGCGGATGCCTTGACGCCCTCGAGGATCACCGCTCGCCCTCACCGGCACCCGAGGATTCGTGCTGTTGATCGAGCAGCTTGCGCTTGACGAGCTTGCCGGTCTCGAGACGCGGTAGCTCATCGACGAACGCCACCTGCCGTGGGCACTTGTAGTGCGCAAGCCGCTCCCGGCAGTATGCGATCAGCTCGGAGGCGACCTCCTCGGAAGCGGCGGCCCCGTCGCGAAGCTGCACGAACGCCTTGACGAGCTCACCCATCTCGGCGTCGGGAACACCGAGAACGGCGACGTCGTGGATCGCGGGGTGAGCGCTGAGAACCATCTCGGCCTCCTGCGGGTAGATGTTCACCCCGCCCGAGATGATCATGTTCGAGGCCCGATCGGTCAGATAGAGATAGCCGTCGTCATCGAGATGACCGATGTCGCCGTAGGTGGCCCACCCGCGGGCGTCCTGCGCCTGGTTCGTCTTGACCGGGTCGTTGTTGTAGGTGAACCGGCTCGTGGCTTCGAACCAGATGTGCCCGGTTCCGCCGGCGGGGAGCTCCTGGCCGTCGTCGTCGAGAACGTGCACGACGTCGCTGGCCGGTCGTCCGACCGACCCCGGGTGTTCGAGCCATTCGTCGGAGGAGATCAGGGTGACACCCACCGCCTCGGAACCGGCGTAGTACTCCTCGATGATCGGTCCGAACCACTCGATCATGCGTTGCTTCGTCGGCACCGGACAGGGTGCTGCGGCATGGATGACACACTCGAGAGAGGACAGGTCGTACCGCGCCCTCACCTCGTCGGGAAGATGAAGCATCCGAATGAAGTGAGTGGGCACGAACTGCGCGTGGGTGACGGCGCGCTCCTCGATCGTGCGGAGTGCCGTTTCGGCGTCGAAGCGTTCCATCACCACCACGGTCGCCCCGATCCGCTGGACCGCCGACGAGAACCCGACCGGTGCCGAGTGATACAGCGGGGCCGGGGTCAGGTAGACCGAGCGCTCGTCGGCGCCGTAGCGATGCGACATCATCAGGGTGATGGCGTCAGTCGTCGCCCCGAACGGTTTGGAGGGGAGCGGGCGCAGAATGCCCTTCGGGTAGCCGGTGGTTCCCGAGGAGTACATCATGAGCGCACCGGAGCGTTCGGCGGCCCGTGGCTCGGGCGGAGTTCCCGCCAGCGTTGCCTCGAAATCCTGATAGCCATCGATGGGATCGCCGATCATCAGCCTGGTGGCTACGTTCGGGGTGCGCGACAACAGCTGCGCGGCCACATCGGCCAGATCGGCTGACGTGACGAACGCCCGCGCACCGCAGTCCTCGATGATGTACGCCGCCTCGTCGGTCCCGAGATGCCAGTTGATCGGCGTCACGTACAGCCCCGCCCGGAACGCCGCCCAGAGCACGTCGAAGAACTCGGGCTGGTTGCCGACCATCAGCGCGACGTGATCCCCCGGCCCGAGGCCCGCCTCGTCGAACGCTCGTGCCAGTCGGGTGGACCGATCGTCGAGCTCGGCGTAGCTGACGATGTGCCCGGAGCCTGCCATCACCACCGCGGGCCGATCCCCGTGCCTACGCAACAGGTCATGTGGATCGTCGCTCATCGTGAACTCCTGGTCTCGCGCCACGGGAGGGTGTCGTCGTTGCGAGGCTCGCCGGGTAGCCCCAGTACGCGCTCGGCGACGATGTTGCGGTTGACCTCGTCGGTACCGCCACCCAGCCGGTGACCTGGCCCCCACAGGAACCGTGTCACCCAGCGGGCATCGTCGGCGTCGGCGGCCATCGCGGCGGCCCCGAGGATGTCCATGCCCAGGGAACCGATGTCGACGTTGAGACCTGCGGAGGCCAGCTTGGCGATCGAACCCTCGGGACCGGGTCGGCGCCCCTGCATCGCCGCGGTGAGTGTTCGGAGGCCGACGAATCGAAGGAGTTCGGATCGGATGTGGATGTCGACGATGCGCTGCCGGGTGACGGCGTCGAGGCTGTCGGTTCGTCGGGCGAGGTCGGCCAGCCGTCTCGGGATCGAACTCCGGCGATTCGCCCCGCCGGCACCGATGGTTCTCCGTTCGTTCATCAGGGTGGTCACGGCCACGTGCCATCCGTCGCCCGGGGCGCCCAGCACGTTGGCGTGCGGCACTCGTACCTCCTCGAGGAAGATCTCGTTGAACTCTGCGGTACCGGTCATCTGCCTGAGGGGGCGGACGGTCACGCCAGGGGTGCGCATGTCGAGGATGAAGGCCGTGATGCCTCGGTGTTTGGGCGCATCGGGGTCGGTCCGACAGAGCACCTCGCCGTAGTCGGCGATCTGTGCGCCCGTGGTCCACACCTTCTGCCCGTTGAGGACCCATTCGTCCCCGTCTCGGACGGCCGTCGTGGCGAGACCCGCAACATCGGAGCCGGCATCGGGCTCACTGAACATCTGGCACCAGATGTGGTCGCCCCGAAGCGCGGAGCGCAGATAGGTCGCGCGCTGGTTCTCCGTGCCGTGGGCACGGATGGTCGGGGCAACGAGGTCGAGCCCCAACTGGAGCACGTTCGGGGGCGTCCGACGCGTGGCCTGTTCCTGGTCGAAGATGATCTGCTGGATCTCGGTTCCGTTCCTGCCGCCCTCATCCGGACCCCACACGATCTTGGCCAGCCCAGCATCGAACTTCATGGCTTGCCAGCGCCTGGCCCGTTCGATCGAACCGACGTCGATCGATCGAAGTGCCTCGAGATGCTCGTCGATCCACGCAGCGCATTCGGCACGCCACAACGCGTCGTTCGGTTCGTCGTCGAAGTTCACCCGTCCGAGCCTGCCTCGAGCCTGCCCTCGGCTCGGCTCACTCGGGCGAACCCGTCGCCGAAGGGTTCGTCGCGACGGCGGAGCGTCTCCTTCAGGCCGTGGTCCCGGATCGACCGTCCGTACTCTCGTACCGCCTGGGAACGGTGGGCCCGGGCGTCGTTCTCGGCGGCGAGGCGTTGCAGCGTCTGGGCCCCCATCAGCTCGAGGGCGAGATTGGTGATCCGTTTGTTGGCAGCCAGCAGGTCGGGGTCGATGAGGGCCAGACGATCGGCCAGGCCCTCCACCTCGTCCTGCAGGAGATCGGCGGCCACCGACTTCATCACGAGGCCGATCGCCGCCGCATCGGTTCCGGTGACACTGTCACCGGTGAGTTGGAGCCGTTTCGCCCACTGCGGACCGCAGTGGTACATCCAGAGGTTGTTCGGCAGAGCCCCCATCGATCGGGCGGCGGGGAACCCGATGCGAGCGTCGTCGGCGGCGATGACCATGTCGCATGCGAGGGCCAGATCGGTTCCACCGGCGAGGCAGTTGCCGTGCACCTGGGCGATGGCGGGCTTGTGGATCTCCCAGATCGCTCGGACCCTGCGGTTGTTCTGCTCGATCAGCCAGATGTCGTCGTCTTGCATCCGTCCGGTTCGCCGACCCTCCTCCTTGGGACGGCCGAGATCCGTCAGGTCGTAGCCCGAGGAGAACGAGCGACCCTCGCCGCGCAGGATGATGCAGTGCACCGACGTGTCGTCGTCGGCCTCCCACAACGCCTGCTCCATCTCCTGCAGCATCGTGGAGGTGATCGCATTGTGACTGTCGGGCCGGTTGAGGGTGATCCGTGCGCGACCGTTCTCGACTTCGTAGCGGATGTCCTGGTAGCTCATCTCGGTCTCCGTTCTCACTTCACTCGGGCGGGTTGACGCTCGTTGAGGAACGCCGTGTTCTCGAACAGGATCTTCGACAGGTGACCCTCGTCGACGTTGCCGAGTTCTGCGAGCAGATCTCGGGGCTCGGCCAGGCCCTCCATGTGCGGCCAGTCGGACCCGAGGATCACCCGATCGGCACCCATCTGCTCGATGACGAGGGCGATGTCGTCCTCCCAGAAGGGGTTGATCCACACATGGTTGCGGAAGGTCTCGACGGGGTCCTCCCGGAAGTAGCCCGGCATCCGCTCCTTCGTCGTGCCCAACACACGGAGCAGGTCGCCGAGGAATTCGCCGCCGTTCTCGACCGATGCGATCCGAAGGTTCGGGAATCGTTCGAACAGTCTGTCGAAGACCATGCTGGCCAGGAAGTCGTTGATGTTCCTCGTGCGATGGAAGTTCGCGATCGTGGGGCGACGCCCCAACCCCAGCACGTCGGTGCTGCGCTCGTCGTAGCCGTTGCTGCTGTGCTTCGTGGCCCCGATGTGCGTGACGACCGTGATGCCGGCCTCGTTGACCCGAGCCCAGAACGGGTCGAAGTCGGGGTGGCCGGGATTGCGAGCGCCGTCGCGGGTGAAGACGGCGCTCGGGCGCATCACGAGAATGCGAGCGTCACGATCGAGTGCCCACTCCAGCTGCTCGCAGGCCCAGCCGACATCGGCCAACGTGATGTACGGCGCAGCAAAGAGACGGTCCTGATACGTGAGTCCCCAGTCCTCGTCCAACCATCGGTTGAATGCCGAGAAGGTCGTGGTGAGCGCTGGGATGTCGTGCTGAAGGGGTTCTTCGTAGAGGACTCCGGCGGTGGGGAACAGCCATGCTCCGGCGAGCCCCTGTTCCTCGAGCCGGGCAATCCGGGCGTCACGGTCCATGTACTCGGGCGGCATGGGTTCGAGCGATCCGGTCATCAGCTCCATGCTCGTGACACCGCGAGGGTTGCCGTTGAAGAATTCGCGGAGCACGCCGGGCTTGGAGATCGGGTCGAACGTCGGGTTGCCGAGCGACCGGTTGATCCGGCCACCGACGGTCTGGTAGCGCCGTCCGTCGTCCATCTGGACCCAGTCGACGCAACGGGCCCGCATCGGTTTGGGAACATGGCGGGTGAATGCGTCGGCCCCCTCGTAGTAGTGATTGTCGGCGTCGAAGATCGCTCCGTCGTACGTGGTCATGGTTCACCTCTGGTCGGGTTCGTGGATCGCTCAAGTGATCAGCGCCTCGAGTTGGCGCGCCGTCTGGGCGACGTCACCTCGAGGCATGTAGATGAGTTGCAGGTCGGCCCCTGCAGCGGCGTGTTCGCTCAGCTGCTCGCGGACCTCTTCGATGGAACCGATGCACTGCAGGTCACGGACCATCCGTTCGGAAACGGCGGCGAGAGCAGCCGAGTAGTCGCGACGGGCATAGGCCGAGCGACACGCTGCGACCTCCTCCTCGTAGCCTCGCTCGACGAGCATCTGCCAGTAGAAGACTCCCATGCGGTTGATGTAGAACCACAGGATCTGCCGAGCGTCGAGCCACTTCGCTTCGTCGTCGACGCCGTCGAGCACGTTGACCGTGGTGAACGGGGCGATGGTGAACGAGGCGTTGTTCGCCCGGCCTCGGCGGCCGCCGACGCCAAGTCGGTTCGAAGCGCCTCGAAGTGCTGCCGGGGCCAGTGGATCGGGATGATGCCGTCGGCGATCTCGCCTGTCTGGCGAATCGACTTCGGGGTGAGTGCGGCGATCCAGACCGGGATTCTGTCCCGGGGCTGGCCTGCGTCGAGCTGGAATCCTCGCCGTAGCTGAAAGATCTCTCCGTCGTGGTCGAGCTGGTCCCCCGCTGATCAGGGTGCGGAAGATCTCGACGGTCTCCCTGATTCGCTGGAGCGGCCGCTCGAACGAGATTCCGTGGAAGTGCTCGATGACGTTCGCACCCGACGATCCGATGCCCAACACGGTCCTCCCACCCGAGATCAGGTCGAGGACCGCGAACTCCTGAGCGAGCACCGCCGGCGTTCGGGAGAAGCAGTTGAGAATCGATGTTCCCAGCGTGATCCGTTGCGTGCCCGCCCCGAGCAACGCAAGGAAGGGAATGGCCGACGCACCCCACGCCTCGCCGACAGCCGCATGCTCATAGCCGAGTTCTTCGGCAATGCGCACACGCTCGACCGACGCCTTCCAGTCCTTGCCGATGGAGGCGATGACACCGAGACGTGCCATCCTCAGTCCTGCGCCGGACGAAGCCGGTAGCGCACGGGCAGATGTTTGAGCCCCACGACGAAGGCCGAGTGGATTCGTTCCGCTTCACCGATCTGCTCGATCGATTCCAGTCTTCCGGCGAGTTCCAGCCAGAGCGCCCGCATCGACCGCCGAGCCATGTTGGCGCCGAGGCAGAAGTGTTCGCCGATGCCGAAGCCGAGGTGCCGATTGGCCTCGCGATCGATGCGGAACCGGAACGGATCGTCGAAGACCTCCTCGTCTCGGTTGGCCGACGCGTAGAACAACACGAGCGCGTCCCCCGCAGCGATCTCCTGGCCCCGCAGCACGCTGTCGGTGGCCGCTGTCCGCTTCATGTAGTTCACCGGAGAGGTCCATCGGCCGATCTCCTCGACCGCTCGATCGATCAGGTCGGGGTTCTTGCGCAGCCTGTCGAATTCGCCCGGGTTGTCGAGGAACGCCTGCATCCCGCCGGCCAGTGCGTTCTTCGTGGTGTCATGACCTGCGCTGAAGGTGATCAGGTAGTAGCCCACGGTTTCCATGGGGCCCATCGGCTCACCATCGATGGTTGCATTGGCCAGGACGCTGGCCAGGTCGTCGCGCGGGTTGGCTCGCCGGTCCTGGATGATGGCGTCGAACATGGCGTACAGCTCCATGCCGAGTTCCATCAACGCCTCTTGACGGTTCTCGGCATCGCGCGACAGCTCGGGGTCTTCGAACGCGAAGAGCTGATTGGTGAGGCGAAGGATGTCGGGTTCCTGCTCACGGGGAACGCCGAGCATGTGCGACAGGATCCGCAGCGGATGGGCGGCGGCGACATCGGTGGCGAAGTCGCACTCCCCCTCGCCGCTCGACCCGGCGAGACCATCCACGAGTTCACGGGCGCTGCGTTCGATCTGCTCGTCGAGCGCTCGTATCGCTCTGGGCGTGAACCGGGGCTCGCCACCTTGCGGACCTTGCCGTGCTCCGGCGGGTCCATGGTGATCACGACCCGCATGGCACCGAAGGCACTGGCCTCGAGAGCCTCACGGTCGCGCCGTTGGAGGACATTGATGCCCGGCTCGGAGATGAACCGGTCGGGCTGGGTCGAGATC
This sequence comes from uncultured Acidimicrobiales bacterium, assembly GCA_963700755.1. Classification (GTDB taxonomy): domain Bacteria; phylum Actinomycetota; class Acidimicrobiia; order Acidimicrobiales; family SZUA-35; genus JBBQUN01. Next base: position 32,920 of record CAVOYW010000005.1, on the reverse strand, counting down.
TCGGTGATGTCGGCGTGTTTCGTGATGGCCCAGAACGGCTCGTAGCCGTCTGGCTCGCACCAGTGGACCGGTGACTCGGCGCGAAGCCGGGACCAGATCTCGTGCGGTGGGCCGTTCTCGGCGTACGGCACCGGCGCAATCAGTTCGACACCACTCGTGATGGCCACCTGGATCCCCCTCAGGACGTATTTGAACCTGCATTCAGTTTTGAACGTATACTCAAAATTGTCGCCGGTGCAAGCGCCGGACCACACTCGCCGACGAAGGGGAGTCGGGCATCAGGATGACCATCGATTCCAACGCAACGTTGTCGAAGTCGGAGAAGACGCGAACGGCGATGTTGGACGCGGCCGAGGAGCTCTTCTCCGAGCGAGGTTTCGACGCAACCCCACTGAGCGTCATCGGCGATCGCGCCGGCGTGCAGGGCAGCGCCATCCTGTACCACTACCCGTCGAAGCGAGCGCTCTACGAAGCCGTTCTGGACCGGATGTTCACCCCGATGCTCGACGAGGTGAGCCAAGAACTCCACCACGACGGTCCGCTACCGGAGCGGCTGGGCCGAATGAGTGCAGCGATGGTCAGGTTCGCAGCGGCACACCCGGGCGCAGCGCGCCTGGTGTTGCGCGAGGCACTGGCAGGTGACGAGGCCCGGGACATCGTCGGCACGGCGTCCCAGCGCCAGTGGTCTCGGTTCACCCGCAAGCTCGAACGAGAGGCGGCAGTCGACTTCGACCCCGTGGTGGTGTGGAATCTCGTCGTCGGCGCCATCAGCTTCGTCTTCGGCGTGGGCCAATCCGTGGGTGGGCTCACCTTCGATCCGAGCGATCCGGAGCGCGTCAGCGAGATCGAGGAGCGCATCACGCACATGACGCATGCGCTCTGTCGGTTTCCCGTCGACTGACCGATCGCTACCTCAGCCGACGCCCAGCATCGCTCCGATCAGACGGTCACCGCTCGGGGTGCCAGTGGCTGAACCCGGATCTTGATCGATGACGGCTCGGCGTCGGGTGCTGCCGGGTCGAAGGTCGGTCGGTCGCCGAGCACGGTGACTCGGTGACCCATCCGCTCGTGCGGCCAGTAGTCCCAGAGTGCGTAGTGCTGGAGCAAGCGGTTGTCCCACAGTGCCACGTCGTTGAGGTCCCAACGGAAACGGATCTGGAACTCGGGCCGCTCGACGTGGCTGAGGAGTCGCCGCAGCAGGCGATGACCTTCTTCGTTGTCCATCCCGACGATGCCCGTGGTGAAGGCCCGGTTGACGTAGATGCTGGGCCGACCCGTTTCGGGATGCGTGCGCACGATCGGGTGGATGGCCGCCGGGTAGGACGCACGATCGGCGTCGTCGACACCTCGGTCCGAGTAGCGTCCGCGGAAGATGTGCTCTGAGGTGTGGTGAGCGCTCAGCCCCTTCAGGAAGTCACGGTCGGGCTCGGGCAGCACCGCGTAGGCCGCCTCCATGTTGGCGAACATCGTGTCGCCCCCGCCGCCCTCGGGCAGCAGCCGCAGCTGCAACATGGTGGCCATCGGCGGCCGATCATCGCACGAGACGTCACTGTGCCAACCATTGCCGTTCGCCACCTTGGAATCGCGGTGAGCATGGATCACGAAGATGGCATCTTCTTCACCCGAACCGGGAGCCGCCGGATGGATGTGGAGCGGACCCAACCGTCGCCCGAACGCCATCTGGACCGCTTCGGACATCGGCTCGGGCTGGTCCTTGAAGAACAAGACGCCATGATCGAGGAACGCCTGATGAACCTCGGCAAAGGTCTCGTCGTCGATGCCTTCGGCCAGATTCACGCCACGGACCTCGGCACCGAACACCGGTGACAGCGGAACGAGATCGATTCGACTCACAACGACTTCCTCTCATCGAGCATCTCATGCTCGAGCTTTCCACGGCTCGGCCCGACGAACAACGTCGGCCGAGCACGGTCTGCGGGGTAGCGGAACAGCAGGATCAACGGGCTCACACCCATGATCACCACCATCACCCACCATCCGGTGCGGAACGCATCGAGTCGCTCCCCGGCCGCGGTGTCACCGATGATCGCTGCCGTGATCGCAACACCCAGCGCGCCACCGGCCATCCGGACCGTGTTGTAGGCGGCGTTCGCTGCGCCGAGCTGATGGCCGGGGACGTCCCGGAGCGCCGCCGCGTTGGCCGGACCGAGCATGGCCGCCATCCCGATCCCGATACCCAGCGTGCCAGGGAGGAAGGCGCGCAGATAGGTCTCGTCGGGTTGCAGCCGCCAAGCCATCCAGGCGGTACCGAGCGTCGCCATCGTTGCCCCGAAGATCAGGAGTTCGCGGTATCCGAAGCGATCGGCGACGCGGCCGGCAACCGGGGCGAGCAACACCAGCGCCATCGGACCCGGAGTCATCGCCATGCCGACCTGGAAGATCGAGTAGCCCCATACCTCGGTCATGAACAGTGGGTAGAGGAACCACGTCGCAGCCGTCGATGTCGACAGGAGCCCGCCGGCAACGGTCACCACCCGCAGGGTGCGGATGTCGAACAAGGCGAAGTCGAGCAGCGGCTCGGCGTGGGTGCGGGAGCTTCGGACGAACACCCCCGCTGCGACGAATGACACGGCAACGGCCAGCAGGATGCGAGGGTCGGTCCAGCCCCAGGATCGCCCCTGCACGATGGCGCTCGTGAGCCCGGCGATCGCGAGGGTGCCCGAACTGGCCCCCACGAGGTCGAGTGGAGCGGGGTCAGGAAGCGGCGGACCGGCGGGGAGCACCCGTCGCCCGACGATGATCGCCGCGAGTGCAATCGGGATGGCCGACAAGAACACAGCCCGCCAACTCGAGACCTGCAGGATGCCCGCAGCGATCGTCGGCGCCACGGCTGCACCGAGCACCCCCATCGATGACCAGAGGGACACGATCGTGCCATGGCGCTCGGAAGGGAATTCGGGGAGCACCGCCGCCAGCGAGGACGGGAGCATCAGCGCGACACCGATGGCCTGTAAGACCCGGGCGGCGATCACCAGCAGAATCGTGGGGGCGAATCCCGACAAGGCCGCACCGACGGCGAACACGCCGAGGCCCCGCAGGAACACCGTGCGCCGACCCATCCGGTCGGCCAGACGACCTCCGAGCAGCATGAAGGTCACCTGCGTGACGTTGAAGCCCGAGATCACCCACGAGATGGTGGTGAGACTCGCGTCGGGGAACGCGTCTTCCAACACGGGAACGGCGATGTTCGACGCCGTACCGACGAACGAAGCCAAGAGCATGGCCGTCGCGGCAACGGCCAGGGCTTGGTTGCTTCGTGAGATGATGGGCGGAATCTAACGCTCGCCCGCCGGAACGGCCAGCTTCATCCCGGTCAACCCAGCTGCCTCGGTCGCCGAACACCACATCGATCCGCGACGGGCTTCGCGGCCGGGCCAGTTCGTCGCCCGTTCGGGCGAGTGTTACCCGAATGCCGGCAGTCAGGGGGCACGGGCGGTTGATTCAGCCGTCGGTCAAGTGCACCGGGGTGACGAATCCGGGCGGCTTGACGGCGATGACCGAGCACCGCACCTTGTCGAGGACCGACTCGGCCGTGTTCCCGATGATCAGCCCGCTGACGCCGGTGCGGGCGACGGTTCCCATGACCAGCAGATTGATGCGGTGCTTGGCCACGGTCTCCGGTATCACTTCGGATGCTCGTCCCTTGTCGAGGTGGATCTGCCAGGGCTCATCGCCGAGACCCGTCAAGGACAGCAGCTCGTCGAGCGCAGCGTGATGGCTCGCTTCTTCTTCTTGCGCCCCGGGATCGTCCGGTGCCGCTGTTCCTGCCAAGCTTGAGCCGCCTCGATCGTGGCGTGTAGAGACGAAGGGCCCTCTCGGGCTGGGCCCGCTCGGTCAGGGTCTGGGCACGACGACGATCGGGCATGGTGACTGGCGCAGCACCGTGTTGGTCACCGAACCGAGGATGGCCGAGGCAAACGCACCGCGTCCTCGAGCCCCGACGACGAGCAGGTCCGCCCCAGCGGCGTGTTGGACGAGGGCGTCCGCCGGCCTGGCGTATTCGAACGAGATTTCGACGTTGCCGGCACGTGATGCGTCGGCGGCGACAACGTCGCCCACTGATCGATGGAATGCTTCGCGCCGGCTCGCCGAGAGTTCGTCGACGTGCACGGCGTCGGCGCTGATCGCACGGACCGACCGCTCCCATACACCGACGGCCTCGATGGTGGTCCCAACTGTTGCGAACGCCAGCGCCCAGGCGAGTGCGGCGCGGGAGTTCGGGGAGCCGTCCACGCCGACCACGATGCGGTCGAGCGCTCCGTCAAGGCGTGCCGAGGGCGGGATGATGGCGACGGGGACCGGTGCGTGGGTCGCGGTTTGCAGGCTGACCGAGCCCACCAGCAGCCGTTGGAAGCCCCCCTTCCCCCTGGTCCCGAGCACCAGCAACCCGCCGTCCTCGGCGTGGTCGAGCAGGACCGAGACCGGGTTGCCGTAGGCGGCTGAAGTCCCGAGCTCCGCTGCTGCAGGGCCCAGCTCGGATCGGAGGTCATCGAGTCGTTGCTCCACGGCGCGGAGTTGCTCGTCCGGGCGAGGGTCATCGGGGCTCCCCTGAAGGGGTTCCCAGCATTGGATCGCCGTGACGATCACGTCCCGGTGAGCGGCGTGCGCCAGTGCCCAGTGCAACGCATGATGCGAGGTTGGTGAGCCATCGACTCCGACGAGCCACCGATTCCTGGCGTCGGAACCGTCGCTCACGGGGCTCAGTCCGTACGGTCGATCGTGGGCACGACGAGCACGGGACAGTGAGCGTGGCGCAGGACGCCGGCGGCGACACTGCCGAGGGTGTGCCGGGCCAAACCGGTCCGCCCGGAAGTCCCGACGACGATGAAGGAAGACCTTCGGGTCGCGGCGTACTGCACGAGCGTGCCGGGTGGATGACCGTGTAGCACCTGCGACGTCGCGGAGACCCCGTCGGCTGCGAGGCGGTCGGCGGACTGTTGGCAGTGGCGCTGGGCCTGGTCACGGATCGGGCGGGGTGGCGGGCCGCCATCAGTGGAGATGTCCTCGTCGGGGCCAATCGCTTGGGCCACGATGCAGCTCGCGTCGAGCAGTTCGGCGAACATGGCGGCGCTGCTGAGTACGGCGTCGGTGGCCGACGAGTCGTCGGTGCAGACCAGGAGCTCGAGTCTCTCGTTCGGGAGGGGGACATCGGTGACGGCCGGGCCGATACACAGGACCGGCCTTGTCGATCGTCGGATCAGGTCTTCGGCCACGCTTCCGAAGATCAGGCGTGAGAGCCCGGCGCGGGCGTGGGTCGGCAAACAGACGAGTGCCTGACCCTCCGGCGCTGCGTCGAGGATCGCATCGACGGGTGGGCCATCGAGGATCTGTGTGGAGAACGGCGCAACGTCGACGAAACGTGCGCCGGCAGCCTCGAGCGACCGGCCGGTGTCGCCTGCTTGGTCGGCTGGGCACGACCTCACCAGTGTCACGGTGCGCCCGGTGCGCGCTCCGATGGAGAACGCGGCCCGCAGGGCCAGGTGCGGGTCCAAGGAATCGTCAACGGGAACCACGATGGACTCCATGAGGCAAGGATACCGAGAGCGGCCACCTCGGCTCCCTCGCCCGGAGGAATCCGGACCATCGCCGATCCCCGTCCACCGACGAACGAGGTGGCCAGGTCGACGAACGAACCTGGATGGAGCACTCGTGATACTCGGATGCGCCCAGCCACGGCGGTGAACAGACGGCGCCAGTCGCCGTCGTGCTGGTTCTGCAGTGCCCACAGCTTCCCGGTCGCCGGCTTCATTCGGTCACGACGGGCAACACCTCCCTGCGCCGAGGACGGCTCGGTGCGAGGATGACGGGGTGGGGATCGACCGGGACGGATTCGCATTCGAGACCGAGCGGCTGCGGTGTGGCCCGTGGATCGACGAGGCCCGACAGATCGGAGCCGACCTGTCGTCGATCGTTGCCAGCCTGTTGACCCCGGCAACGACGGCAGGGCTCCCACCGGCCTGGCACGGCGAGTTCACCGTCGAACGCGCCCGAGCGTGGATCGAAGAACGGGAGGCACACTCGACCACGCTGCTCGTGACCGACAAGCCGAACCACGAACCCATCGGGCTGGTCATCCTGACCGCCGTACCCCCCAATGGCGCCCGAGCGGATCTGCGGGTCGGGTATGTGATCAAGGAGACGTGGTGGGGCCGAGGAATTGCCACGGAACTCGTGGCGGGACTGGTCGACCGGGCCCGACGCGATCCAGGCATCGTGTCGGTGACCGGCGGGGCCGACCCGAGCAATGGGGCGTCGATCCGTGTGCTCGAGCGGTCCGGCTTCCACGTCGTCGACCGCGACGGCGGATCGATGACCTACCGCGTCGATGTCGACAACGACTGGGATGCCCACGCACCAGATTGGGACGACGACCCGACGGCCCGGGCCTACGCCACCGCAGCGTTCGAGTCGCTCGAGCAACTGCTGCAACGTGAGGACGTCGCCCTCGACGGCGCCCATGTGCTCGACTTCGGATGCGGGACGGGGTTGTTGACCGAGCGCCTCACCGACGCGGGGGCCACGGTCCACGCCATCGACACCTCGACCGCCATGCTCGACGTCCTCCGCTCCAAACACCGCCTCCTCGCATCCGGACGCGTCATCGTCGACTCCCACCTTCCCCCGTCGACGCAGGCGTTTCGTGTCGTGGTCTGCTCGTCGGTGTGCGCATTCCTCGACGACTACCCCGCCACGGTCGCCGACCTCGTGGCCCGTCTCGAACCCGGAGGCCTGTTCGTCCAATGGGACTGGGAACGGACCCCCGGCGATGATCACGGTCTCACCCGAGACGAGATCGCCACCGCACTGGACGCCGCAGGACTGACCGGCGTGGAGGTGTCCGTCGGCTTCGATATCGACATCGACGGCCAGAGCCTGGCCCCCCTGATGGGCCGGGGCCGCACACCAGGCTCTTCGGGCTGACCCCTCCGGCACGGTCGCTGCAGTCCATCGAAGGTGGCGAACTCCAGCCGACCACATCACCAACGACGGTCGTCCAGTTCATCCTTGGCCAGTTCGCCGCACTCTTGGCCGTTTCCCGAACCAATCCGACCCGCGCCGACCTCGACGCGATCGTCGGCTACATCCTGGCCGGCCTCCCCTGGGCTCGAGTCGGAGAGCCGGTCTCAGCCGTTGCCGTGTGGGCTCGCCGCGGCCTAGCGTGCCGCGATGGGGACCTATCACTGGCTCCGGATCCGTGCCACGGGCCGCGGCTGGACCGACCACTTCGCACGCTTCCGAGAGATCGATCCACAGGGGGCCGAGATCTGGGGTGCGTTCTACGGCCTCTTCGGCATCGGTTCGAACGAACTGGTGCTCGTCCTGCACACCGAGGACGGAACCCCGATCCGGGCCCTGACGAAGTCGGGCTTCGAGGTAGTCGACTCGCACGTACTCATGCCCACGGTCCGGCCCGACAGGTTCGAGCCGCTCACCCGGCCCGGCCTCTACGTCTTCCGCTTCTTCGACGTTGCCCACGAAGACGTCGACGAGATCGCTCGACTCTCGAGCGAGGCCTGGGCCAGCTTCGAAACCACCGACGCCTACGCCGCCCAGGCCCAAGGACTGTTCGCCCAGGTCGATCGCTCCGACCCGCACGGCGTGATGCTGCTGGTCACCTGGTACGACGGCTTCGACTCGTGGCAGACCTCGCGTCAGCCCACGTCCGAGGCGACCGACAACTTCCGCCGTCGCCGCGCCCTCACACAGGGCACGATCGCATACGCGACCCGCCTGGTCGGGACGTAGCGTCGACCGGGCGGGCTCGTCACGACGAGTTCAGACCGCCAACAGGCTTGGAGCCGCCCGGGTCCGGCGTGGAGCGAGCATGGGCGAGCACTCGTCAAGCGAGCGGCGCACTACTCGCCGGTGGATGTCTCGGTCGCTGCGGAGGGGTGCCGATGATCTACCGCAGCCGGCCCGAGCGAGGCGCGCTCGGAGCGCGTCCGCACTCCTCGGAGCATGTCCCGAGACATGATGAAGTCGGCAGGAACGATCCCCGCCCAGCCCCCGAGGGTCAGCCACCACGGGCTGGACGTCCACCGCGAACGGAAGTGGAATCGCGTGCGGCGACCGCCGTCGAACGGTGTCAGCACGAAGGCCCACGACCAGTCGAGTGTTGCATGCTCGCGCCAACTCATGGGCAGGTGGCTGTTGGAGTGCATGATCAGTGCCCGTTCGCGGTCGATCTCCTCGACGATGAGACCGCACTCGGTGTGGGGCGGGCCATCGGGGATGAATGTGCCGACGTGGATGTCTTGGAGTTCGGGGATGATCCGGTCGGCACTCGGTCCATGGGCCGGGAACAGTTGGCTCGCTCCTCGTCGGTGGACCCGTAGGTCCGACCGAGATGGATCAGTGCGGCCTCACCGAGCGCGATGGCACCGAATAGGGCAGCGGCCCAACGCCATTTCCTCAACACGCGGGACTCCCTTCTCTCACTTCAGACTCTCGTCGAGGAACCCGACGACTCGCTGTTCCCATTCGTGCGGTTGTGTGTCATGGCCGCCGGTGTGATCGGCGCCATCGACGTTCCACACCGTCACCCGGTCGCTCGCTGCTGCCTGGATGGAGGAGGCGGCGTGGCCTTCGTCTTCCGCCTTGCCGGCTGTGATCAGCAGGAAGCGGGTGCCGGGAGACCGGGCCACCGCCGATCGCAAGGCGATGGGCGGTGACGCTTCGGTGAGGTAGGCCGTGATGCGGTCCTGGGCCTTCTCGACCTGCTCCTGCAACCAGCCGCGCCAGCCGTAGACGACGGAGAGCCAGGCCTTGTCGGCCGCCTGGCGCGTGGTCGCCCCTTCGGCCACCACGGCCCGGATCCGGGGGTCGGCTGCGGCAGCGCCGATGGCCTCCTCACCGCCCATCGAGAAGCCGACGACGCCGATCCGGCCGGGGTCGACCTCGGGACGGGATGCCAGGAACCCGGTGGCGGCGGCGATGTCCAGGTCGCCGTACCAGCCGAAATCCATCGCCGTGCCGCCGCTGTCGCCGTGGCCACGGGCGTCGATGAGCACCACTGTGTACTCGCTGCGGGCCAGCACTGCTGCCTGGTCGAGCACGTCGGACCGGGTCGAGCCGGCGCCGTGCATGATCACCACGCCGGCACCGTTGGTTCCCGGCATGTACCAGGCGGCGAGCTGCACGCCGTCGGTGGTGGTGACCGTCACGGACTCGTACTCCAGCCCCCACGCGGACGGTGTCGAGGTGATCTGCGTCGTCGGCACGTTCGTGGCGGCCACGGCCGGCGCGATGATCGACACCGTCGCGGCGAGCACGAGCAGCACGACTGCGCCGCCCGCACACGTGCCAGGGAGGCGCCGACCGCGGAATGCGTACACCGCACCGAAGCCGACCAGGGCGATTCCTGACAGCAGCAGTGCGACCGTCACCACCGACATTGTGGTGAGACCGTTCTTGATCGGATGCGGCAGCAGACCGACACCGACCGCGGCGAGGACCGAACCGACGGCGAGGAAGAGGACCCCGCGTCGGTGAGGGCTCAGGCTGACGCGATGCGAGGCGGCAACGAAGGCAGCGCCGACGGCCAGGTAGGCCGGCTGGAACAACGAGAACGCCCGGATCACGGCGACTTGGACGACGATCCACCCGATGAGCGTCAGCCCGACGGCGAGCGCCAGGTCACCGGTCCTCGGCCCACCGACCCAGGCCGACCAGGTGAGCACGGTCAGAGGGACACCCACGATGATGCCGAGCGCCAGCCCAGCGAGCACCAAACTGTCGAACGGCAGACGATCGTTGATCGACCCACCGAAGTCCATGCCACCCGTAACCAGGCCAACAGCGCCAGCCCACGCGCCGAACGCGTTGAACGCGGCGAAGCCGGCCAACCATGGCCGGCGCGCCGACGTGTGGAGCGTCGGCTCGGTCATCTCGTCATTCCCCGCGTTCACCGACGAGGGACTTTGCTCGGGTCTTGATACCGCGCATCATCCGGCGGTTCATCGCGAAGTCGCCGAACTCCATCAGCAGCGCGGAACTGCGCCGTCGGGAATCGTTCGTCGCCCACCATGGGTGCCCGAGCCTCGTCCGGCGTGGCACCCCAGTGCAGGTGCCACCGTCGGTAGATCGGTGAGGTCAAGAACACCGGCAGGTCGACAAGCACCTCGCCGACCTGCCGCAACCGCTGCGTGTGCCTGCTCATCACGACCCCACGGCTTCCCGTGCATCGAGCCTGGTGCGCCCCGAATCGCCGGGCTCGAGGTAGCTGATCCGGTCCACGTGGAACTCGAGGTAGTCGAAGCTGGGCCCGTCGGCGGGATGCCACCGGCCGTGACCGAGCACACCGAGGCGCCGGCCGTCGAAGCTGCGATAGTCGGTGATCGGGGTGGACCAGGTTCTCGGCGTGAACGTGCGGCCGTCGGGCGACGCGACAAGCCGGTCGTCGGAGACGAAGTCGATGAGTTCGAACTCATCGTTGAACGTGAGCACCGCCCTCACCGTGTGGCCGGCATTGGTGAACGTGGCACTCACGTGGCGATCGTCGATGGATGTCCACTCGATCGGCGCGTCGACGAGCGCAGCAGGCGCCAGCACACACAGGTCGTTGAGCAGCGTCACCGTCTCGGCCTGGTCCATCTCCGGGCCATGGGCATCGATGACGGTCTTCAGCGATGCGACTCTGACCTGCATGGTCGCCGTCGGCCCCACATAGGCGTGAAGCACGTCGGTGGGCAGCCCCTTCATGGTCGCGTCCATGAAGAACACTCGGCTCGGCGAAGATCCGAACGTGTTGGTCTGCTCCCCGATCCACCGCATCCACGGGTCGTCCGCTCCTGCACGGATACGACCGCTGATCGCGGCACGAAACCCGACCACATGAGGCCGCCCGACCGCCCCGACGGCCCGCACGTACCCGGCCACCGGCTGCGGCAGATGGGCCAGATCCGAGTCGGTCACCAGCGAGCCGCAAGGACCGGCGGCCGACAGCACGGACCGGACCGATTCATCGGCCAGACGCCGTGACCTGGCCCGGAAACTGGTCGGACCGTTCGCGGAGAACCCGTACACCGCAGCGAGCGCCAGCAGCACGTTGGCAGCAGTGCCCGCCCTGGCGTCGGTCCACGACGTGACGATCACCACCTGAGAGACGACCGCAGCAAGTGCGGCAACCGCCCACCACCAGCGAAGCCCGGCCAGCAACATCACACCGGCGACGACCACCACGACCGCGGCCACCAGCCAGGCGACACCCATCGAGGTACTGATCGGCTCGGCGAGCTGCGACACGTCGCCCCACCCGAACCCCTTCACCACACCCATCAGGTGAATGAAGCCGTGGATGACCACGATCAGGCCAGCCGTCCAACGAATCAGTGATCTCATGACGTCCCTCCTGCGGACGAAACGGGGTGCGGGTGGCCGAGCACATACGGCAGCCCGACGGCGAACGGCTTGCGAGGTGACCGGTGTTCCCCGCTTCTCCACCACCGCCTCCCAACCATCCGGGAGACCTCTGTGAGCGTCTCCGACGCTGTCTCAGGCCGCCTGGGCGGCGTGGTCGAGGGTGTCGGGAACGACGCGCGATGTTGCGACCCAATTGGCGCGGTGGAGTGGTCTCGACGCGAAGATGGTGTCCGTGGACGACTCGGCAGCAGCCGAGACCGTCACCACCGAACCCGGGGAGCAGCAGATGAGCGACACACCTCCGACGCACTACGACGCCATTGTCATCGGAGCAGGCTTCGGTGGGCTCTACGCCCTCCACCGCCTGCGCGACGCGATGGGGCTGTCGGTCCGGGCATTCGACGGCGCCGGCGGTGTGGGTGGCACCTGGTGGTACAACCGCTACCCGGGCGCCAGAGTGGACGCGCCGAGCAGTCCGTTCTACGCCTACACCTTCAGCAAGGAACTGGTCGACGAGTGGGAGTGGACCGAGACCCAGACCGCGGGTCCCGATGTCCTGGCCTATCTCGAACACGTCGCCGACCGGTTCGACCTGCGGAAGGACATCCAGTTCGACACCCGGGTCGAGGACGCGCGTTGGGACGAGGAAACCCAACGCTGGACCATCGAAACAGCGCACGGTGAGAAGGCGTCGGCCCGGTTCCTGATCTGTGCGACCGGCGCGTTGTTCATCGCCAACAAGCCCGACTATCCCGGCATCGACGACTTCGCCGGCCCCATGCACCACACCGGCCGTTGGCCGCACGAGTCGGTCTCGTTCGAGGGCAAGCGCGTCGGGGTCATCGGGACGGGCTCGTCGGGCGTGCAGGCGATCCCCGAGATCGCCAAGACGGCCGACCACGTCACCGTGTTCCAGCGGACCGCGGAGTACGCGCTCCCGGCCCGGAACCGGCCGCTGAGCGCCGAGGAGCTCCAGGCGTTCCGCGACGACTGGGCGAACCTGAGAGAGTCGATGTATCGCCGTGGTGGCTGGCCGTTCCCCACCACCCGCTCTGAAGGCGTGGGACCACACGCCCGAGGAGCGCCATGCCCGCTACGAGGAGATGTGGGCCGAGGGCGGCATGCACCTCTCGATCAACAGCTACGTCGGGGTGATGGCCGACGAAGACCTGAACAAGGAAGTCGGCGAGTTCGTGCGGGGCAAGATCCACGAGATCGTCCACGACCCCGATACGGCCCGCAAGCTCACACCCGACTACCTCTTCGGAACGAAGCGACTGATCCTCGACAACGGCTACTTCGAAACGTACAACCGCGACAACGTGTCACTGGTCGACCTGCGCGAAGACCCGATCAAGACGTTCACGGCGACGAGCGTGCAGACCGAGCACGGCGAGCACCCCATCGACATGCTGGTGCTCGCCACCGGGTACGACGCCGTCAGCGGCTCGATGCTGCAACTCGACCCACAGGGCCGGGGTGGCGTGCGCCTCGGCGAGAAGTGGAACACGCGGTTCGACACCTACCTCGGCATGACGATCTCCGGCTTCCCCAACCTGTTCATGATCCACGGTCCGCAGTCGCCCGGCGTGCTGTACACGATGCCCCTCGGCGGCGAACGGCACGTCGCCTGGATCGAGGCCTGCATCCGCCACCTCGACGAGCACGATCTGGGCGCCATCGAGGCAACCGAGAACGCCGAAACGGATTGGGACCAGGAGATCAGCGACCTGGCGAACCGGACCCTCTACCCCCGCACCAACTCGTGGTACACGGGCGCCAACATCCCCGGGAAGCCTCGGCAGTTCCTGGCGCACACGATGGGGTCACGGTACTTCGACCGGCTCGACGAGATCGCCGCCGAAGGCTTCGACGGATTCGTCTTCGAACGACGCCGACCGGCGGCCAGCCCGGCGCGCCAGCGCACAGCAGCACGTGGAGTGGGATGATGCGCGCATGATCACGCGCCACTACCTCCGACGGGGCGGCAACCTCCGGCTCCGCGAGGCACCCACCCCACGGGCCAGCGTCGATCTGGAACGCGACGGGTTCGTGATGGTTCCAGAGCTGGTCTCGGAGTCCGACGTCGCCGATCTCCGCTGCGAACTCATCGACCTGTTCGAGACCACCCGGCCCGAACCCCGCATGGCCGGCAGCACCGAGGACGACTACGCCGACTTCCGCTACGAGGCGCTGAACTCCTCGCCCGCCGCGCAGCGGATGGTCGCCCATCCCGGCATTCTCGAGGTCATCGAGCCACTCCTCGGCGAGGACTGCCACGTCGTATCAAACACCGCCTGGTGGAACCAGCCCCAGCGGGAGAAGGCGCCGTTCGACGTCGGCAACCCGTGGCACGTCGACGGCGGTCCGCACGTGCCGCGGGCCGAGGGCATCCCCTGGGACGACAGGATCCCCTACCCGGTCTTCATGATCGGCTGCCACGTCCTCCTGCAGGACTGCCCGATCGGCTCGGGCCCGACCGGTTTCGTGCCCCGGAGCCACACGTCGGGCCGGCTCCCGCCCGAACCGGACGAGAACGGCGCGATCTTCTACGAGGGCCGAGGTCCGGTCACCCCACTCGGCGTAGCAGGCGACGTGGTGTTCTTCGTCTCCGACGTCTGGCATCGCCGGATGCCGACCGGCCCCGACGACAGCGGTCGCCTCTTCCTGCAGATGCAGTACGGTCGTCGCGACATCGCCCAGCGCCTCCGCCCGACCGATCGCGTCAACCACCTGAGCGAGGCCGCCATCGCCCGGGCCGGCACCGAACGCGAGCGGACCGTCGTCGGGCTCCACCCGGCCGGCTTCTTCGACGGGTGAGTCCCGTCCGGTTCGCCGTCGTCGGGTCGGGCTGGCGGGCGGAGTACTTCTTCCGGGTCGCTGCGGCGCGGCCTGACCTCTTCGAGATCCCCGGCGTGCTCGTGCGCCGCGACGCGGAGGTGGATCGGGTCGCATCCGCACACGGGCTCTCTGCTGTCACCGACCCGGAGCGGATCGACGAGCTCGCACCAGACTTCGTCGTGGTCGCCACCTCGGCCACGACCAACACCGACGTGTGCGAACGGCTTGCGCGCCGGGGCCACGCCGTGCTCCTCGAGACCCCGGCCGGCGTCGAGGACGCCCAGTTCGATCGTCTCGACGGGCTCGCCGCGACCGGTGCCCGGGTGCAGGTCGCCGAGCAGTACCAGTTCCAGCCGCTGCTCGCAGCGCGCCTGGCGATCATCCGGTCCGGTCGGTTGGGGCCGATCACGTCGGCGCGGGTGTCGGTCGCCCACGAGTACCACGGTGTCGCCTTGCTGCGGGCCGCGCTCGGGGTCGGCGTCGGTGCGTTCTCGGCGCAGGGCCACGCCCACCACTCGTCGATCACGCGGGGGCCCGATCGCACGGGCCCGCCCCACGTCGACGAGCTCGTGCCCTCGACCGAGGTCGTCGCGACGATCGACTTCGACGGCCGGCTCGGCGTGTACGACTGGACCGACGACCAGTACTTCTCGTGGATCAGAGCGCTCCGGTTCGTCGTCCGGGGCGAACGCGGCGAGATCGACGGCGACACCGTCCGGTACCTGGACGATGCCGGTGACCCCGTCGAACAGACCTTGCACCGCTGGGACACCGGCCTCGTTGGCAACCTCGAGGCGCCGGGCCATCGGGGCTACCTCCTCGGGGACGAATGGGTCTACCGCAACCCGTTCCCCACCACGCGATGGAGCGACGACGAGATCGCGGTGGCCACCGTGCTTGGCAAGATGGCGGCGTACGTGGCACACGGCACCGAGTTCTACCCACTGGCCGAGGGTGTCCACGACGCCCGTGTGGCCGCCGCCATCCTCACCGCGATCCGCTGACCCGGATGCGGGTTGGTCTCGGGCCACGCGCCACGATGCCCGGATGCCGACGAGGTCCTGGTGAGGCTGGAAGCGCAGGTTCGCTGCGTCCGGGTCGACAGGCGGGTGGGGAGGGAGCTGTGGTCGAGGGTGGTGGTGTGAGACTGGGTGACGATGTCGAACTCGATCGCCTCGACCACGAAATCGGCGTCTTCACGGCAACCACTGGGTACACGGCTACGCCCCTGCTGAGGAAACCACGACGAATCTCGATCATTGCCGCCTTCGTCCTCGACGCCGCTGCAACGTATGGACAAGCGCGATGGACCCCCGGGCCGCGACCCCGGGGGCCCATGCGTGGGTGGAAGTCTCTTCCGCTGCCGGGTGATCCGGTCGCGACGCTGGGTCAGTTGATGAGCAGGCCCAGCTGACCACCCTCGACGAGGCCATTGTCGGCAATCGTTCCGCCGGTGATGGAGTGGGCCTGCACGTTGTAGAGCAGCGCCACACCAGCGTCGGTTTTCACCAGACGGGTGACATCAACGATCCCCGAGGTCTCCCACGTGCCCACACTCGGCGGGACATCGGTGTCGACCTGATCGTCGGGAACGGCGGCGCGCTCGACCTGGGCGATGCGCTCAGCGTAGCCAGGCATCGCCGGGTCGAGCTTCCAGATCGAGGCCTCCTCGGTGCCCCAGTCGGCACCTGTGGCGCGGTCCTCCTGCACGTAGATGGAGCCGTCGCTGGCCCACACCAGGTTGTCGGGCGAGCGCAGCATGGCATCGGGTCCGACGGACCCGTAGGCGACGCCACCGTCGTAGAGGATGGTGAGTTCGGCCGTCGTTGGGGCACCGTCGTCGAACTCGAGATCGACGAGGTAGGTGGTGCCGTAGCGGTCCGAGGCCCCGTCCCAACTGGTGCGGCCGGTCGAGGCGAGCACGAGCTGCTGGCCATCGGCCGGGTTGTCGTGCACGTCCTCGGGACGGCTGAACTGGAAGTGATCGACGGCGTCGGCCGCGGCATCCAGCTCGGCGGTGGTGCGGAGGCTGCCGTCGGGGTTCCGGCCGTCCACCGCCACCCACGAGCCGTCAGCCGTCGTGCCGTTGCCGAAGAACTCCGCCGGGCTGTCGAAGCTCCCGGCCGGGTCGTTGGCGTCGGCCACCCACACGTAGAGCTGACCACTGGCGAGGCCATTGCGCTCCAAGAAGTTACCCGCGGGGTCCTTCTCACCCACGTACAGCCACAGCGGTGCGGCCTCGCGGTCGTCACCGATCAACAGCGCGACCGTCTCCGGGTCGCCGGTGTCGACGGGCGACACGTTCTCCCACGCCAACAGGCCCGCTTCGGGGACAGCCCACATCGTTTCGTTGGCGATGTCCAGAGCCCACAACACGCCATTGGACTGTTCTTCGCCGGCGAGGTGGATGTCGTCGACGAAGCCGTACTCGCCCGCGCTGACCCCGCGGCCCGAGCACAGGCGACCGATGCCGCTCTCACCGACGAAGACCGGATTCAGCTGGTCGGGGTCGGTCACCAGGTTGCCGTCGACGTCGTACATGGTGTCGTAGGCCGGTTCGGCATCGACCACCTTCAGGGTCTTTGTCTGGATGTCGTAGCGGGTGATCCGCGCTCCGGTCAGCTCCGTGCCGTTGGCGAGCTCGTAGGCGTAGCCCGCGCCATCGGTCAGCTCGTGGTTCACGAAGGCGCTCATCACGCCCCGGCCCCGGCCGGCATGGACGCTCATGCCGTCGAGGATGCCCGGGGGCGTGTAGCCCTTGATCGTCTCGCCCACCGTCGAGATCGGAATGTTCTCCCATCCCGAGGCGACCGGGACGACCATGGGGTCCTCGGTCGTCTTCTTGGCCGCCAGTGCCGCCGTGGGCGCCAACAGCGTTGTCGCTGCCGTGACGCCCAGGGACAACTTTGCGAGTCGTCTCATGTGTGATGCCTCTCTCTGGCTTGGTCCGCCCCAGGCCGTTGCCGGGGCCAACCGCAGGCTCGCCGACTCAATCGACGCGGCGACCACATCGAGGTGAGGTCGGCCTGAATTCTCCGTGACAGTCTGCGAACGAGACCCCTGAAGGCACGCCGTCCCCGGCCCAGGGCTCCTCAACCCGACCGGTCGGTACCTGATCGCATCGGTCGACCTGTGGGCTCGACGATGAAGAACTCATAGGAGTAGCAATCCGAGAAGCGGCGGAAGTAGTCGATCTCGGCCTCGGCCGCCGCCGCCACCTCGCCCGCGATCGGATCATCGGGCAGCCGCGCCCTGAGACTGGCGACACGTTCCTGCATCGGCTCGTAGTACTCATCCCACCACGCCGAGGCCGGCAGCACGAACGAGCCGACCGTGCAATACGACGCCGCCTCGATCCTCGCCTCGACACCGGCTCGGTCCGAGATCGCCGGATACTCCGAGGTCCACCACTCGCGGATCTCCTTCGGCGGCGACTCCACCAGCCAGACCGGCTCGGTGAACGCCACGCTGCCGCCGGAGCGGAGCAGGGGCCTCCAGGCGCCGAGAGCCTCGGTGACACCGAGGTTGTAGATCGCGCCCTCGCACCAGATCAGATCCTGACTCCCCGGGCCAACCGGCGGCGCGGCCATGTCACCCACGACGGCCATTGCACGGTCCCCGAATCCGGCTGCAGTGAACCGGCGATTGGCTTCCTCCACCATCGACGACAACACGTCCACCGCCACCAACCGGGCCTCGGGTAACGCCGACGCGAGCGCCACCGTCTGCGGACCCGGGCCACAACCCAGGTCGAGCACCGCCTCCGGCGCAGGTCCCGGAACCAATCCGAGAGCACGAAGGGTGTGCACATCGCCACCCGGCCCGGAGCGAGGAAGTGTCCCGTACACCTCCAGGAACACCTCGAATCGATGGCCGTCGAGCTCCACGCATCGACGATACGTCGCGCCGGGCTCTCGGCCAGCACCGGCCCCTCGCGGATCCCCTGGCTTCCCGAAGTGTCATCAATGGACCACATCTCCGGGCTTCCGGCCCACCCGCTGCTCGTACATGGCCCTCGCCGCTCACGTCATCATCCCGTGTTCATCGACCGTCGAGGCCAACGGCAAAGCCCCGACCACGCACGGAGCAGCGTGCTGGGTCGACCCTGGGTGCGTCCCGTATTGTCGGCTCTCGCCGCCGGCACCGCGGTGATCGCGATGCTGTCGATCATCGACGCCGGCCACTCCGGCGCCTCCAGAGCATGGGAGGAGTACCGCGACAGTGCCGCCGTTGGCGCCGGGAAATGACCTGATCGAACTCAGGTCATCGGCAAACGTCGGGCACCACCTGACCGTGGGCCACTGCACCCACCCCCCGCCGACTTCACCGCCGCCGGTGCTACCGAGGTTCCCGACTGAAATGCCCCCCGCCACCAGAGATGTCGCGGAGGATGAAGCTGCTTCAGGCCCGCTTCAGCCGGCGTCATGCAAACTCACGCCATGATCCCATCGGCGTTCATGGCCGCGTCCGGCAGCAACCTCGAGGGTGTCGCCGGCTGGATGGCGTCATTGATCGGCGCGCTCGGCCCGGCCGGGGTCGGCCTGATCATCCTGCTCGAAACCGTCTTTCCGCCCATCCCGAGCGAGGCCGTGCTGCCCGCAGCGGGTTATCTCGCTGCCGCCGGCGACCTCGGCTTCGCCGCAACGTTGGTGTGGGCCACGGTCGGGAGCGTCGCTGGAGCACTCGCGCTGTACTGGGCGGGCGCGGCCTTGGGTGAGGTCCGCCTCGGCCGCATCGCCGAACGCCTCCCGTTGATGTCGGCTGGCGACGTGGAGCGGGCCTGGGCAGTGTTCGATCGCTGGAGCCAGCCCGCCGTGTTCTGGGGGCGGCTCGTGCCCGGTGTGCGCAGCCTGGTATCGATTCCTGCGGGAGCACAGCGCATGCCGCTTGGCCGATTCCTTGCGCTGACCGCCGCCGGTTCGGCGCTGTGGAACGCGGCCCTGATGACTGCCGGATGGTGGCTCGGCGACCGTTACGGCGCCACCGCGTCGGTGTCGCATTGGATCAACATCGGCCTCGCCGTCGGCGCGATCGGCTTCGTGGCCTGGTTCACGCTCCGCCGGCTCCGGCGCACACCCTGCCGACGCCGAGCCTCAGGGACATGACGGAGAGCCGCTCGTTCCCAGATGACGCCGCACCACCTGCACGGCTCGCCGCCGCATTGCGTGCGGTCGAGTGGGACATGTCCGAGGGTCTCGGGCGACGCGTTCCAGTGCACCGACGGCTGGCCACGTGCACCGTGGTCGGGGTCAACGCCCGGTCGGAACTCCCTCACCGGGAGCGACCGACTCGACCCGTCGCTTGATGCCGCGCAGCATCTGACGGGTCATCACGAAGCTGACGATACCGATCGGCGACATCAACGCCCGCGTCAGTGGATGGCCGAAGGCCGTGCGCTCGCGCACCAGCAGCCGGCACCGTCCGCTCGAGAGCGGCAGGAGCACGAAGCTCCAGCAGAACTCCCAACGCAGTTGCTCATCGCGGCGCAGCGGACGCCCGGTTCGGACGTCGCCGACCAGCAGGACGAGCGCGCGACCCGGCTGGATGTCCATCACGTACCAGCCGCCCGACCCCTTGGCGTCCGCGAAGACCAGGTCCCCGACCTCACGGTGCTGCCACGCCGGTACGAGTACGTCGCTGTTGTGGATGCCGAGCCCGAAGAGGTTCTCCAGCCACTCGTAGAAATAGAAGCCGCCACGGTCCGCGCCGATCTGGACGATCCACGGCCAGACCGCATCGGGCTCGGCGTCGATGGTGAGGGCCCGCGTGATCTGCTCGGCCGGTTCGGCGACCAGATCGTCACCCGGTAACGCCATGGCGACCTCCTCGTCGCCGGCACCCCACCGCCGGTGCCAGGGCGTGACCCGGCGATGCCATCCGGACGCGGCCGCGGCAACCGCCACCAGAGCGGCCGCCGACGCCGTTGATCGCCTCACGACATCACCCCCGCCTCGACGGACCGATCGGGGCGCGGGTGGAGAACAAACAGGTGACCACCCCTGGCCTCGGGCCATCACCTTCGGGGTGTGCGAGATGGCCGCCCAGTCCGCTCCGCTGCGACGGAATCGTGACGCTCGTCAAGGAAGGTGCGGCTCGCACTCCGCCAGCATCGCATCCTGATGGTCGCTCGGCCAGAGGCGACGCCGGCGCCTGCCGTCCATGCAGATCGTTCGCTTCGGTTGGGGGGTGCCGGGCGTGTTCAGGTTCTGTGCGGTCCGACGACGAAGGTGAATGCGGTGTCGTGACTCGTCGCTGGGCTCTTGTTCGATTGGTGGACCGAGCGCGTCGCCAGGCCGGCGTCGGCGGCCATGCCGGCGAACTGCGCCTGCTCGAACCAGTGCAGTCTCCAGGACCGGGTGACGATCTGGTGGTCATCGCCGCTGAGGAGTTCGTGACGCAGCTCGGCCGTCTGGTCGCGGGCGGCCTCGTCGCCGACGATGTCCACGACGATCACCCGCATGACGACCCCGTCGTCGGTGCGATGCAGCGCGCACACACGAGCTGATGGCGACGTCAACCGTCGACGATGGGCTGGTCACGACGACACGGTGACCGAGATCGCTCGGCGACGGTGTTTCGGGTCGCCGAGCCGGTCGACGGGGCACACAGCGAGGTCGGCGAGGTGTTGTAGGTTTGGCCGATGAGCGTCGAAGTCACCGAACACACGCTGAAGACCGACCGGCACACGACCGGCTATCTGGCCGCCGGTCCGGTCGACGGGCCGCTGCTGTTCTTCGTCCACGGCTGGCCCGAGCTGTCGATCTCGTGGCGACACCAGATTCCGGTGTTCGCCGGTCTGGGTTTCCGGGTGATCGCGCCGGACATGCGGGGCTACGGCCGATCGTCGACGTTCGACCAACTCGACGCGTTCTGCCAGCGCGAGATCGTCGCGGACATGCTCGAGCTTCACGACCATCTCGGCGGTCCTGCTCGGGATGCGATCTGGGTCGGCCATGACTGGGGCAGCCCGGTCGTGTGGAACATCGCCAGCCATCATCCGGATCGCTGCCGAGCGGTCGCCAGCCTGTGCGTTCCGTACGGCGTCCTCGAACACGGCTTCGACGCTCTCGTGGAGTTGGTCGACCGTGACGTCTACCCGGAGGATGAGTACCCGGTCGGGCAGTGGGACTACATGCTCTACTATCGGGACAACTTCGAACGAGCCGGGGAAGTCCTCGGCGCCAACACCTACAACACGGTCAAGGCACTGTTCCGCAAGGGTGACCCGGACGGCGTCGGCAAACCGGCGACGACTGCGGGCATCCGGGCCGGCGGCGGCTGGATCGGAGGTGCCGACGAGTTCCCCGACCTCCCGATGGACCCCGACGTCGTCACCGAAGCCGACCTGCGGTTCTATGCCGCAGGGCTCGACAGGAATGGCTTCTTCGGACCCGACGCCTGGTACATGAATCACGAGGCCAACGCGGAGTACGGCCGTGAGGCCATCAACGACGGTCGGCTCGACATGCCGGTGCTGTTCCTCCACGCCCGATACGACTACACGTGCGAGACCGTCGAGTCGCACCTGGCCGAACCGATGCGCGAGCAGTGCTCGAATCTGACCGAACACATCGTCGACACGGGCCACTGGATGGCCCAGGAGCGTCCGACCGATGTCAATCGCCACCTCGCCGACTGGCTCTTCCGCGTCGTCGGCGTCTAGGGCCGCCTGAACAGCCACGACCGAGTATCCGGCACCCGCACGCCTCGGCTTCTTCGAAAAAGACGGAGAACCCTGGGCACCAACCGGCGTCATCTTGATGGGTGTGAGTTTATTGGCGTTTCGTGTGTGAGGTGATTCGCGCCCTATATCATCTCGGCTACTGAAGGGGAGTACCCCTCGAGGCCAGTCGTCAAGACGTCCCGCGAAGGGCCGGCGTGGCCAGTCCGAGAAACCGGGCGGGGAGACTTTCAGCATCGTCAACTTTGTCGTGTGCTGAAAGGAGTCCCGTGTTCAAGAACACTCTCAAGACCTTCACTCTGCTCGCCGGCCTCGCCGGTGCGTTCATCCTGCTCGGCTCGCTGCTCGGCGGTACGACGGGCCTCGTGATCGGTGCCGTCTTCGGTTTCGGGTTGGTGGGTGGTTCGTACTGGTTCTCCGATCGTCTCGCTGTTCGATCGGCCCGGGCGGTAGAAGTCCCACCCGGCCAGTTGGATTGGCTGCGATCCGATCTGGCTGTACTCGCCGAGCGTGCTGGGATGGTGACGCCGCGGCTGTTCTTGTCGCCTGATGCTCAACCGAACGCGTTCGCGACGGGTCGCAACGAGCGCACTGCCGTCGTGTGTGTCACCGAGGGGTTGCTCGCGGTGCTGGATCGTGACGAGGTGCGCGGTGTGGTGGCGCATGAGGTTGCGCATGTGCGCCACCGTGACATCCTCATCGGATCGATCGCTGCGGCGGTGGCAACCGGCATTTCGATGCTGGCCAACATGGCGATGTTCGCTTCGATGTTCGGAGGCGGATCCGACGAGGACGATGCGTCGAACCCGTTGGTCGTCTTGGTGCTCGCGCTCGTTGCTCCCGTGGCAGCCACCGTGATGCAGATGGCACTGTCACGCTCACGCGAGTTCGAAGCGGATCGACTTGGTGCTGAACTCGTTGGTGACCCGCGGCCCTTGGCGTCGGCGCTTGCAAGGCTCGATCGAGCCGCCCACTCGGTGCCGATGGAGGTCACACCAGCCCAGGCCACGGCCTACATCGTCAATCCGTTGACCGGGCGAAACGTGAGGTTTTCCAACCTGTTTCTCACACACCCGCCGACCGAGGCACGCATCGCAGCACTGCTTGCCCACGCTCCTGCAGTCGCAGGTCGTCGATGAACGCAACAGCGGTTCCCACCCCCGCAGTGAACGCCAGCGTCAGCGCGGAACTCGACTGGCATCGAGTGTCGGTCGTTACCGCCGTCGAGGCCCAGCGGTCGTCGTTCGATGGGCTTTCCCCGGATGAAGCCGAAAGACGCTTGGTCGAGTTCGGTTCGAACGAGCTGGTCGGCAACGGCTCGAACCATCCGCTGAAGATCATCTGGCAACAGGTGTCAGCGGTGATGGTGTTGATCCTCATCGGCGCAGCGTTGTTGTCGCTGGTACTCGGCAAGTACCTCGAAGCGGGGGCTATCGGCGCGATCGTCGTGTTGTTCACCCTGCTGGGTTTCTTCCAGGATTACCGGGCCGAACGGGCTATTGCAGCATTGCGACAGATGTCGGTTCCGGTGGTCAAGGCGCGCCGGGCAGGGCGCACGGTTGAGATTCCGGCCGCGGAACTCGTACCCGGAGACATCGTGCACCTCGACGCCGGCACCGTGGTGCCGGCCGATCTCCGCCTCATCGAGGCTGCGAACCTTCGGATCGAAGAAGCCACGCTCACTGGCGAGTCTGAACCGGTCGACAAGCAGACCGACCTGATCGACCGAACTGATCTCGCTCTCGGCGATCGTCGATGCTTGGCGTTCAGTGGGACACAGGTCTCGGCAGGGCGCGGACTCGGGCTGGTGGTCGCCACCGGGATGAGGACCGAACTCGGCCGGATCGCCGCGTTGCTGCAGAGCGTCAAGGTCGAGGCGACCCCGCTCCAGGAGCGGCTCGATCGCGTCGGCAAACAGCTCGCCCTCGTCGGGATGGTTGTCGCCGCTCTCGTCGTGGCGATGGGCGCGTTGGGGGGCGAGTCTGCGTCGGACCTGATACTCACCGCCATCAGTGTCGCGGTTGCGGTGATTCCGGAGGGTCTGCCCGCCGTGGTCACCTTCACGCTCGCGATCGGATCGCAACGCATGCTGCGACGCAACGCGCTGATCCGCAAGCTCCCTGCAGTCGAAACCCTTGGTTCGGTGACGGTGATCTGCTCGGACAAGACCGGCACGCTCACCCAGAACAAGATGGCGGTGACGACACTGCATGTCGAGGGCGTGCGCACGACCGTCGAGCCTGAAGCAGCGATCGACCTCGCGAGCTGGACCAGCTCGCAACGTCTGCTGGTCGCTGCGGTCGCCTTGTGCAACGACGGCGAGGCCGAACGCTCGGACGACGGCACGTGGTCGATGATCGGCGACCCGACCGAGACCGCGCTCCTCCAACTCGCGGCAAACGCCGGCCTCGACGTGAGGGCCCTTCGTTCGGCCGTTCCGAGACTCGGCGAGAACCCGTTCGACTCGGGCCGCAAACGCATGAGCACGGTTCATGGGCCGGTCGCTTCGGCGCCCCTCATCGACACGGTGTTCGTCGACATCGACACCGGCCGCTCGTTCGCGTTCACCAAGGGCGCGATCGATGGTCTCATTGCCCACGCCGACCACATCCGAACCGCCGACGGGATCGTCCCCTTGAACGACCAGCAGCGAGCGTCGGTGCTCGAAGCGAACGACGAGATGGCAGCTGCCGGGCTCCGTGTACTCGGCGTCGCCTACCGCGACTTCACCGACCCGACTGCAGCAACGACCGACATGGTCGCCGACGCCGAGACCTCGCTCACGATCATTGGCCTCGTCGGCATCATCGACCCCCCGCGCAGCGAAGTACGGGATGCCGTCGCCGTGTGCCGCACCGCAGGCATCCGGCCGGTGATGATCACCGGAGACCATCCGCTCACCGCCAAGGCCATCGCCGAACAACTCGGGATCGCCACCGATGAGCGGGTGCTGACCGGCGTTGATCTCGATCGGCTGAGCGACGCCGAGTTCGACGCAGCCGCCTCGGAAGTCTCGGTGTTCGCCCGAGTGTCGCCCGAACACAAGCTCCGCATCGTCGGATCGCTCCAACAACAAAATCAGGTCGTTGCGATGACCGGAGACGGTGTCAACGACGCACCGGCACTCAAGCAGGCCGATATCGGTGTGGCCATGGGCATCACCGGCACCGACGTCACCAAGGAAGCCTCCGACATGGTGCTCCGCGACGACAACTTCGCGACCATCGTCGCCGCAGTCGAAGAAGGCCGGGTGATCTACGACAACCTGCGCCGCTTCGTCAGCTTCGCCGTGGCCGGCAACCTCGGCAAGATCATCGTCATGCTCGGCTGGCCCATCCCGTACCTGCTCGCCGGAGGCGAACTCGACGCCGCCGTTGCGCTCCTCCCCCTCCAACTCCTGTGGCTCAACCTGATGACCGACGGCCTCCTCGGCCTGTCGATGGGCGTTGAGCCCGCCGAACGCCGCGTCATGCAACGAGCACCACACCGACCTGGGGCCAGTCTCTGGGCAGACGGGCTGGGACGCCAAACGGTATGGATCGGAGCGGTCATCGGCGTCGCCTCACTCGGCATCGGCTTCATCTATCGAGAGACCGGTCAAGCCGAATGGCAGACCATGATCTTCACCACCCTCGCGTTCATGCAAATCTTCCAAGCCTTCGGCACCCGATCACGCACCGAATCACTCCGGACCATCGGGTTCACCAGTAACCGGGTGATGCTCGCCATCGCCTCATTCGTCGCGGCGTTCCAACTCGCCGCTCTCTACACGCCACTCAACGATTTCCTCGACCTCGACCCCCTCGGGGCGATCGATCTCACAATCTGTGCCGGCCTCGGCCTCGGACTGCTGATCGTTCTTGAGATCCACAAACACTTCGCCCGAACATCTCGCATCAGTGCGAGCCAGGCGAGCTGACGAACGACCCTTCGAAGACACCAACCGGCACTGCGACACGGATCAGAATGCTGACTCCGCCGCCATGCCTGCCGCTCCAGATCCGGCATCTCCTGAGCAGGCCCGGCCCTGGGTCGCGGGACCCCACACGAGCCCCTATGTGAAAGCCGGAGACCCCCCAACCCAACAAGGAGGAGACCCAAGAATCCCGAGGGTTCAGCACCGCATGGGATCGCCACGGAAGTACTCATGACTCCCTGGTGATCGCGATCACATTGCGCTTCCACTGTCGAAAGCTCCTCGATCAGCGGCGCGCCGATCGCGACGTGGAAAGCTCCGAGGCCACGGCGACGAGCACGTCCGCCGAGACCATGAACGAAAGGTCGCCGGTCGTGAACGGGACCACCTCGCGATGAAGGACGCCGAATGGGGATTCGATTTCGACCACGTAGATGTTGGTCGAGACACGCAGGCGAATTCGGTAGCCGCCCTCGGACCGTGGGCACTCGATGGTGATC
Organism: uncultured Acidimicrobiales bacterium; assembly: GCA_963700755.1. Classification (GTDB taxonomy): domain Bacteria; phylum Actinomycetota; class Acidimicrobiia; order Acidimicrobiales; family SZUA-35; genus JBBQUN01. The sequence goes on along the minus strand of CAVOYW010000005.1, from coordinate 6,600 downwards.
CGCCGCAGGTATTGCTTGGGATCCCGGAAGTAGCGTTTGACGTCGTAGACGTGAAGCCCGAGGGAGACCGGACCTTCGGTCGTGAGGTCCACTCGGATGTCGACTTCGAAGAGGAAGCGACCGAGCTCGTCGATCGCTGCCGGCTGTGCCCGATCGCGGTGGTCGAACTCGGGTGGTTCCCTACCCACCTGCGCCATTCGGGTCATCGGATCGGCATCGACCTCGATTCGCTCGAGTGCGCCCTCGCCTGGCCTCATGTCCACTGCGACCGTGACCTGTCGCTCCGTTTCGTTCGCTCGCCTCATGAGCGCCCAGGTCGAGGAGACAGGCCTGGATCGATTCAGCCGGACAACGAGTCCGAGGTGTCAGGCCGGCACGCTGCGCCCGGGCGTTGCCGACGTAGCCGGCTTGGACGGCGGGTCCGCCCCGTCGTGTTGCTCATCGGGAGATGGCGTCGAGGACGTCGAGTCGTCCGGCCCGCCGTGCCGGCAGGACCGCGGCGAGCACCCCCGCGGTCGCGGCGACGATCATCAGCTCGACGATCGACTGGACCGGGACGACGAGGGTCGAAGCGAAGCCGGCGGGGAGTGCCTGGACGACCCCCCATCCGAACAAGAGCCCGATCGACACGCCGAGGACGGCGCCGAACGTGGCGACGAGGGCCGCTTCGAATCGGACCATGCGCCGCAGTTGGCGACGGGTCATGCCGACAGCTCGGACGAGGCCGAGTTCTCGGGTGCGTTCGAAGACCGACAGGGCGAGGGTGTTGGCGATACCGATGAGGGCGATGATCACGGCGAGAGCGACCATGATGTTGACCATGGCGAGGATGTCGTCGACCGTTCCGGCGGCTCGGTCTCGGAACTCCTGGGTCGTCTCGACATCGGCGGCGGGGAACTCGCTCGACACGGCAGCGATGGCTGCTTCAACGGCGGCTTGGTCGACGCCGTCGGCGACCGAGATGGCAATCCATTCGTAGCCGGTCCGGTCGCCTCCGGCGTCGAAGACGGACTCGTCGAAGAGGTAGTCGGCGGTGATGAGTGCCTCATCGTCGAACACGCCGGTGATCGTCGCTTCGACCGAGGCGCCGTTGGCGAATTCGGTCGTGACGCGGTCTCCGACAACGAGTCCTGTCGACTCGGCGTGCTTCGATGCGATCAGGACCGGATTGGTCACCGTGAGGTCGTAGCCACCGTCGCTCAGATCGGCGTTCAACAACGGGGGGAGTTGAACGAAGTCGGCCGCGACGCTGGTGCCGATCTCACCGTCGACCCGGGTCTCGACGTAACGGAACCCGCTGACGGAGTCGAACAGGTCGTTGGCTTGCAGGTCGGCGGGGAGCCCGAGTGGGAAGGTGACCTCGTCGAGCTGGTCGGTGAGGTAGTAGTCGGCGGTTGCCGAGTTCTCGAGGGTGGTACCGATGCTGGCCTTGATCGACTGCCCGACGACCAGGGCCGTGGAAACCAGTGCCAGGCCGATCATCAACGCCGCCGCCGTCGTGGCGGTGCGACGTGGGTTTCGGGCGGCGTTCTGCTGAGCCAGGTGGCCCGCCACACCGCTGATCCTGGTCAGCGGCCAGCCGATGACACGGGTGATCACGCCGACCGCCATCGGGCTGAGGAGCGTGACGCCGAGGAAGATCCCGATGGCGCCGCCCGCCATGAGCGCAACCGTGGCAGTTGTGCCTCCGGCTCCGCTCAGACCGAGCGCACCAGTCACCAGGCCCGCTGCGAACAAGCCGGTGCCGGACGCGATCCGGGTTCGGCTGCCGGGTGCCGCAGCATCGGCGCCGTCACGCAGGGCCGCGATGGCCGGCACCGTCCCGGCTCGGCGGGCGGGGCCGATCGCGGCCAGCATCGTGACACCGACACCGATGACCAGGGCAGCAACGATGGTGCGGGTGGCGATGATGGTTGGCGAGTTCGGCAGGCTGCCTCCGGTGGCGTTGAACAGGGCCCGGAGTCCCTTCGAGACACCAACGCCGCCCGCGATTCCTCCGCCGGAGGCCAACAGTCCGATGACCAGCGCCTCGCCGAGGACCGATCGCCGGATCTGGCCGGCGTCGGCACCGATGGTCCGCAGGAGTGCCAGTTCCTGCGTGCGTTGGCCCAACACGATGGCGAAGGTGTTGTAGATGATGAAGATCGACACGAACAGGGCCACGCCACCGAAGCCGAGCAGGATGTTGCCGACGATGTCGATGTCGCCGGTCATGTCGTCGTTGGCGTCGGCGGCGACGACGGCGTTGTCGACGACGTCGGCCTGGGGCACCGCCGCCTGCACGGCTGCTTGCGCGACCGCGATGTCGGCGTCGTCGTCGACCTGGATGCTGATCGTGTTGACGCCGTCGATGCCGAACAGGTCACCGGCTTGGTCGGCGTTCATCTGCATGAGCACGGCACCGACGGTTTCGTTGTCGGCCCCGAACGACGACGTGCCCGACAGGGTCAGGTGCACCCGGCCCACCGGTGTGGTGAGCTCGTAGCGGTCACCGATCCCCAAGTCGTACCTGGCGGCTGAGTCGACATCGATCACGAAGTCGTCGATGCCCGGCGGTGCCCCGTCCACCAGGGTGAACGCGCTGAGTTGGGTGTTGTCCGACCATGCGAAGGCGATGTGTGGGGGCCCGCCGGTCGAAACGGGTTTGCCGTCGTCGCCGAGGAGCTGGACGACGTCCCACCCGGCCTCGATCCCGGGTACCGCGTCGGTGACGCCGTCGACGTCGGCGACGACGTCGACCAGGTCTGCCGAGAGCGGTGGCGGGTCACCGAAGTCAGCGATAGGGCGGACCTGCAGGTCGATGCCGGTGGTGGTCTCGTCGGCGACGCCGCCGAAGGTGCTGCGGAGGCCGTCTCCCAGGACGAAGGCCGAGACGACGAAGCTGACGGCGAGCATGACGCCGAAGGTGGTGAGAGCAAAGCGGACCTTGTTGGCCCGTAGGTTCTTGAGGGTGAGTCGCAACATGACGGTTTCCTTTGGGTGCGGTGTTGCCGGGATCAGTTGCCGAGCCGACGCATGCGGTCGAGCACGGAGTCGGGTGTGGGCTGGTGGAGTTCGTCGGTGATCCGGCCGTCGGCGAGGAACACCACTCGGTCCGAGTAGGACGCCGCGACCGGGTCGTGGGTGACCATGACGATCGTCTGCCCGAGCTCGCGGACGGCGTGGCGCATGAAGGCGAGGATTTCCCCGCCGGTCGTCGAATCGAGGTTGCCGGTCGGTTCGTCGGCAAAGATGATCGCCGGGCGGCTCGCCAATGCCCGGGCCACCGCAACACGCTGCTGCTGACCACCGGAGAGCTCGCCGGGTCGGTGGTTCAAACGATCGGCAAGGCCGACCGTCTGCACCACGTTCTCGAGCCAGGCCTCGTCCGGCTTGGTCCCGGCGAGATCCATGGGCAAGGTGATGTTCTCGATGGCGGTCAGCGTCGGGACCAGGTTGAACGCCTGGAAGACGAAGCCCAGACTGTTGCGCCGCAAGAGCGTGAGCTGTTTCTCGTTGGCGGCGGCGATGTCGACATCGCCAACGAACGCGGAGCCGCTGCTGAGGCGGTCGAGCCCGGCCATGCAATGCATGAGCGTCGACTTGCCCGAACCCGATGGGCCCATGATGGCAGTGAAGCAGCCGGCGGCGAAGTCGACGTCGACGTTGTCGAGGGCAGTGACTTCGGTATCGCCGGTTCCGTAGACCTTGGTCGCCCCACGGGCGGAAGCAGCAACGGTCGTGATGGATGGGAGGTCGAGGGTGAGTGTCATGAGCTTCTTCCGTCTGGGTGCTTGGGCTTCTCGATGGATTCGGTGTGTGGTTCGAACCTAAGAAATCGACGCCCAACCGTCGTCGGGCGAAGTCATGATCCGCACTCCCGACAACGGCTGATCAGCCGACCTCGACCGTCACCACATCGACGGAGGCCGATACCTTTCGGTGACCGGCCGCGCCCGCCGATGTGCGGAGAGGCCGCCACGCCGACTCATCCCTTTGGCGTAGTCATCGACCAACCGATGGCGGACGTCTCCCAGAAAACGGGGCACTACGGTCGACACATGAGTTCGGCTGCCCAGACCATGATCACGCTGGCCCGTCGATCCCAGGAGTGGCTACGTTCGCGTCCCCGATTGGTCGATGTTCTCGTCTCTGGTCTGATGGCGCTGCTGGCGTTGGCCGACCTGTCCGGTGACGTGATCGCCAACAGCACCCGGGATGCCGACGCCGTGGGCTTCCTCCTCGTTGTGGTCGCAGCGACGGCACTCATCTGGCGGCGGGACGCACCCATCGCGGTCATGGTGTTCGTCATCGCCGTGACGTGCGTGTTCTACGCCCGCGACTACGGCGCATACATGGCCCCGGTCGGGCTCGCCGCCCTCTACGCAGTCACGGCCCACGAGCACGATCGACGAAGGGCATGGATCGCGCTCGGCGCCGGCTTCGCAGTCCTGTTCGGCGTCGCGAGCTTCACCTTGTTGGATGGCATCGACGGCTATCGCTGGTCCAACGCTCTCAGCATGATCCTCTCGATCGGGGCCACGGTCCTCGCCGGAGCGGTCATTCGGAACAAGGAAGAGATCTTCGCCGACACCAAGAAGCGAGCCGAGCGAGCCGAAGCCGACCGTCAAGCCGAAGCCGAGCGAGCCGTCATCGAGGAGCGCCTCCGGATTGCGCGCGAGATGCACGATGTCGTCGCCCACGGGATGAGCCTGATCACCCTCCAAGCGGCCGCAGCCCAGGAGATCGCTCACACCCGCCCCGACGACGCCGCCCGCCTCATGCACAGCGTCGAGACCACCGGGCGCGACGCCCTCGCCGAGATGCGCCGCATGCTCGGCGTACTCCGCAACAACGATCCATCCGAAGCCGCCGCCACTCGCGGCGCGCTGGCACCCCAACCATCACTCGCCGACCTCGGCACCACCATCGCCCACTGCACCCAAGCAGGCACACCGACCGAGCTGGTCATCAGCGGAGACGAACGGCCCCTACCTCCGGGAATCGAACTCGCGGCGTTCCGGATCGTGCAAGAAGCCCTCACCAACGTCGTCAAACACGGCGGCGAAGCTGCAACCGCCACCGTCGAGCTGCGCTACGACACCGACGCCCTCCACATCACCATCAACGACACGGGCCGCGGGGCCGTGTCGCAGCTCACCCATACCGGAGGCGGCCACGGCCTCATCGGGATGCGCGAACGCGTCGACATCTACAACGGGCAACTCGCCGCCGGGCCACGGCCAGGCGGCGGCTACCGGGTCGACGCCTCCCTACCGACCAATACCGCCACGGTCCGGCCAGCCGTTGTCTCCGCAGAACCCGAACGGACGGCACCGGCATGAGTATCCGGGTTGCCGTCATCGACGATCAGGCCCTGATCCGCGATGCGTTCACCATGATTCTCGACGCCCAACCAGATCTCGAGGTCGTCGGCGACGCCGACAACGGCCGCACCGGGCTCGAGCTCTGCCGTCGCACCAACCCCGACGTCGCGCTCATGGACATCCGGATGCCCGAGATGGACGGCATCGAGGCAACCCGACTCATCACCAACGATCCAGCGATCGACACCAAGGTCCTGGTGCTCACCACGTTCGACCTCGACGAGTACGTCTATGGCGCCATGCGGGCCGGCGCCAGCGGCTTCCTCCTCAAAGACACCCCGGCCAAGGAGCTCGCGGCCGCAGTGCGGGTCATCGCCGAAGGCAACGCGTTGTTGGCCCCGACCGTGACCAAGCGTCTCATCGAGGAGTTCGCAAAACAGCCCGAGGCGACCACGTCCAACGCGGTGCTTCCTGACGATCTCACCGAACGCGAGCACGAGGCGCTCCGGCTGCTCGCCCGAGGCATGAGCAACCGCGAAATCGCCGCCGAGATGTTCGTGGGGGAAGCGACCGCGAAGACCCACGTCAGCCGGCTCCTCACCAAGCTCGGCGTCCGAGACCGCGTCCAAGCCGTCGTCCTGGCCTACGAGATCGGCATCGTCAAACCCGGCTCCGCCGACCCAGGCACCAGCACCGACCCCTGACGAGGCGGGTCAACTCCGCATCAGGTAGGCACGCTCACCTCCGATAGGCATCAGCGGCTCGCGGCAAGGCGTCGGCAAACGCCGGCGTTCCCGCCATGCATTTCGACGACCTGCGTCACGCCGGCCGGAGCCTGCTCATCAAGAAAGGCGTCCCCGTCGAGGTCGTGTCCGAGCGGTTCCGTCACGCCCACATCGCCCTCACACGGCAGACCCACCAGCACGTTCTGCCCGGCATCCGGGCCCACGCCGCAGCCGCCGCCGAACATCTCGCCGACCCAATCCAACGGGCAAGAAGAAGATCACGAAACACGCTGGGAGGACACCGGTGGAACGGCGAGGGAACAACCGGAGCAACGCCGGGCACCGACCCGGGACGAGGCCGCGTCTGTGTCGGCTCTGACGCACTGCAACGCCGACAGCGAAGAGATCGGTGAGCCCGTCGATCTCTGGGTGGAGTGGTGCTCGAACAGCTCGGCGTTGCGTGCAACGACGTCCATGCCCGAAGCGTGTCTCGGTGGCGATCGCCGAGATCCGACCCACGGCCTAACCTGCTCGGATGACCGACCTGCTCATCGGATCTCAGACATTCG
>CAVOYW010000004.1:0-642945 GCA_963700755.1 uncultured Acidimicrobiales bacterium | reverse complement strand
CAACCGTCTTCCGGTTGCGCCAGTTTCGCCAGGCGATGCCCCACTCGTCGCCGATGCGCTGTGAGAAGGACTCTTCGCAGCCCTCGGGCAGCTGCGTCCCTGCAGGTCTGCGGAGCCCACGCCGAAACGCCCGCCATGAGCAAACCCACCACGGAGTCGCGATGACCACGAGAGTGTCAGCGTGCGCAACCAAGAGATCGTCGTCGACGTCATTGCTGTCGACGATCCACCGCTCGCCGGCGAGCAAGGTTCGTTGCGTCTCGATGAACTCGTCGTCAGGCACTCGAACCCAGCCAGGTGCCCAACTGTGCAGATCGAGATGGACCAAGGGAAGGCCAGATCTTGCCGCCAGCCGACGCGAGAACGTGCTCTTCCCCGCTCCCGCCATGCCGGTGACAACGACGCGACTACTCACGGCGTTGGGTCCGCTTGCGTTCACGTGCTCCTTCCATCCTCTCAGTATGACCAGTGGTGAAGTCGCGCACCGGAGACGACCGACGGCCCGACATGCCCAGGACAGCCACCAGCCGACCTCGCTGTCCGCAGCTCAACCATTACCCCACTGGGGTGCTCGGTATTCGCGACGCTGCGACGGCCCAGCCCCCGTCCTGGAACCGGCAATCCTGCTGAGCACGGCAGGGTGACCGATATTCACGGAGGGCTCAGGTGTCGGCGGTGTCCCGGCCGCGTCCCGGCGCTGCCGTCAGCTGGTCGAACAGTGCCTGCGTCTCGGGCTGGACCTCCTCGGCGTAGCCGTAGGACTCCGCTGCTCGCTGGGCCTCCTGGAAGGCCTGGACGATGCCGTCGCGGTCGCCGGCGTCGTAGGCGGCCTGCATGCGCATCCGGTAGAGCGACTCCTGGCCCTCGACGATCGTGAGGCCCTTGCGGGCGGCCCATCGGGCGAGGTCGCAGTCGCCGGCGGCGAGGGCGAGTTCACCGCAGCGATGCGCAGCGTCGACGAGGGTCGTCTCGATCAACGTGTAGATCGTCGGCTCCCGGAGCAGCCAGGCGTAGGCGCTTGGCGGGGCGTCGGCTGCGATGTGCCCGTCGATCAGCTCGCAGGCTGCCTTGAGATAGGCGATCTCATCGGCCGGCGACGCTCCCTTTGCGGCTGCGACGAGAGCCTCGACCCGGTGCCAGTCCATGCCGACCTCTTCGCTGACGGCGTACGTTCCGCTGTTGCGAGCCGAGTCGAGCCGTGGCGTTGCCATCGGCGTCGATGCCCAGGAGGGTCCGCACCTTGGTGATGGCGTTGTCACCGGCAGCCCGACTGTTGGACCGTGGCCAGAACTCGTCCCGGAAGCGCTCGCTCGACACGCTGCGGTGGAAGGTGAGGTAGACGATGATCGCCTCGAGCTTGGCCGAGGCCGAGTCGGTCAGTCCCTCGACCGTCGGCTTGCGGCCGAGGATGCTGACTTCGACCGGCCGGGGTTCCATGATCTGGGCGATCCGATCGAGCGCCTCCTGGGACACCCCGGAACGACTCACCTTCGTCGGCGGCTCCTTCCGTTCTGAGGTCGATGACGGCCGGACCCGAGCCGTTGCTCGCACCGTTCGATGAGTCTGCATGGTCGGCGCTTCGGATCTCGTCGGCCCACTCGTCGGCCGGTGGGCTCGTCGATGTGTCGGACGCGTTGGCGATCAGGTGGTCGACGGCGTGAAGCTCTGCCGCCGCGAGCGAGACCGGCACGAAGCTGATGCCAAGCGGCTCGATCGTTCCCGTGCCGGCTTCGAGGGCGATGCGATGCTCACCGGCGAGCGGGTGCGCCGAGATGACGGCGAGGGGCGAGTACGCCAGGTCGGCAACGGGTGCCAGATGCTGCGCAATCCCAGCCAGCTCGGGCGAAGGCCCGACGACCACCACAGTCGGGTGGTAGACCTCGCCGTGAGCCACACGCTCTTCGTAGGGGCTCCGCTGGAGCGACGAGGCGATCTGCTTCATTCGCTCGCCTGTCTCGGTGGCCCAGGCGATCGGGTCGGCAGGCACCGTCACCCGGCTGAGTTCGTCGTTGGAGAGCCCGTCGATTCCGACGGCGACGATCTCACACTCGGTCGCCCACGGGGCCGCGCACATGGCGGCGAGGAGACCTCGCTCGAAGGCGGCGACCTCGTCAACCGAACCCTCGATCGCCGTCGACCCGAGCTGTTCGAAGTCGACCAGCAGGTTCCCGGCATCCGTTGCGCCCACCGGGCAAAGGGCGGGAGCGAAGGGGTGCGCGTCGTCGCCGAACGCTGCCTCCATCATGCGAGCATCGAGATCCGGATCGAGCTGCCAGGCGGACTTGTCGGGGGTCGAGACGATGAACCCGGCGACCGGCTCGCATGGGTCGTCGAGAAGCAGTTCGAGTCCGAACTGGCCGGCTCGGGCGGCGACGATGGCAGGGATGGCGGTGTCTGCGTTCTCGAGCTGGTGGCTCAGGTAGCGGTTGACCGCAGCCAGGTATCGAACGTCTTCACCGTCGACGCTGATGGAACGGAGCCGTCGCTCGAACGCTGCGGCCTCGGGATCGGGAGGATCGATGGTCGTACCCGGCCGCCGTCGCGCTGCCTGGATGCGGCGTAGGCGCCGAAGGGTGAACAGCAGCATGCCGCCGACCAATGCGATCCCTCCCGCAACGGCCGCGACCGGCTTCACCGTGTCGAGCGCTCGATCGATCGTGCTCTCCCCACTGACCGGAGCGTCCGCAGCAGCAACCGGGACGCTGGGCAAGGTCGGCGCCGGCGCTGTCGGCAGGACCGTCGGCAGCTCGACCTCAGGCACACTCTGGTCGACCGGTTCAGGCGGGGTCACGACGTCAGGAGGGGCCTGGTCCTGTGGCGGTGCGACCTCGCTGGGGACGATCGGAGTGCTCCCATTCAGGTCGGGTGCGATGTCCGGGTTGGCCGGCGGTGCCGGCAGGACGAAGCGCTGATCCGGGTAGATGAGGTTCGGGTCTTCCGGCGGGAGTAGGCGATCCTCGTTCGCTGCCACGACTTCCGCCCAGTAGGGAGTGAGCTCGACGTCGGTCGGGGCCCGGCCCCACGCCTCGGTCAGTGCCTCGTCCGCGATTGCCCAGAAGTGGTCGCCCTTCTCGACCACGACCTCCCCAGGTGCGTCGTCGGTGGCCGTCGTTGCAGCCGCAGGGAGCACAGCATCTCGTGGCACGGCAAGGACCCATCCGGGCCGAACCATGTCGGTGGACGCTGTGATCACGGTGCCGTCGGCCATGCGGCTGTCGAGGTTCATGGCCCGGATGTCTCTCCATCGCAGCCCGTCGTCGAGCAGCTCTTCGGCGATCGACCACCAGGTGTCGCCTTGGCCCGTCCGGTACCGCTGCGCAGCGACCTCCTGCCCCTCGCCAGCAGGCGTGTCGGCAGCGCGCTCGGTAGCGGTGAGCGGTGGGGAGCTCGACCTCGGCTGCAGCGACGGGTATCGGGGTCAGCGGTGCCGCCATCGCCGGGCGGATCGGGCCGACTGCGCTGACGAGCAACGTGGTCCACGTGGCGAGCTTCGCCGCAAGCAAGCGGACGGCGGGCAAAGCCGGGCTCCGGCGCGCTGCTTTGCCCCGGATGATCGTGACGTACTCGACGAGCGTCGCAAGAGTGATCTGCGCCCACGCTGCCCACACGATGAGGGCGATGAGCTTGAGCAGGAACGCGTCGGGGATGTCGCCGTCGCTGAGGTGTCGCCCGATGATGTCGAGCCCGGGCCACGAGGTCGGGAGGGGCCAACCCACGACGGTGGCCAACCCGACCGGTAGGCCGAGGAGAAGCCCGAGCGTGAGGGCGAGGCCGGCGAGGCCTTTGATGAAATCGGTGATTCGGTGCATGGCGTCCTCTACGTGCCGGTGGTTGCGGTGGCGGACTCAGTGGCCGACACGGTCATGAGTCCCGGAAGGAAGGTGGGGTCGATCGTGATCGTGACGGTGACCGTGACGTCGGCTCCCGTGACGGTGACGAAGCCGTTGTGGCCGTGAGCGGCGAGGTAGGCCTGTGCCCGTTGGGTGGCGGCGGCCGGGTCGATCGCAGCGATGCCGCTGGATCGGTAGGTGTCTTCGTCGATCATCTGGGCTCCCGCACGGGCTGCGTTGTCGGCGATGTCGCGTGCCTCGCTGAGAGCGCCGAGCTTGCGGCCGCCGTCGACGGCGAGTCCGGTGGCCATCAACAGGGCGACGCCGAGCACGGCGAACAGGATCGACGCTGTGCCACGTTCGCCCGCCAGCGTCGGGTGGCTCGGCCGAGACGGACGGGTACGGCCAGTCATGCGCCACCTCGGTACCGGTCGACCACTTCGGTGGCCGACGCGCTGAATGCTCTGGACTCGGCAACGCCGAGGCTGCCGACGTCGCCGAAGGACGCCGTGCAAGTGATGGTCACGGTCACCTCACCGCCTGGTCCGAAGCGAGCGAGATCGACAGCGATCTGCGGCGTCGGGCACGAGACGCCGGAACGGGACAGGTTGGCGACGGCAACGGATCGTGCCGCTGCGTCGGCGCCTTCCGGGCTGCCCTCGAGGCTGGCCGCTCTTGCTGCCTCTTGGGCCGCGCTGCGGACGTCGTTCTCGGCCTGCACGACCCGCCCTCCGTAGACGGCGAGCGCAACGAAGCCGAGCAGGACTGCGGCCATCACGATGGCGAACTCGGTTGCGACCGAGCCTCGCTCGTCGTTGCGCCACACTGTCGGCCGGGTCATCGCTCGTCCGCAGGTATGAATCGCTCGATCGAACCCTGGGCTTGCGCCGCCACGTTCCACGACCCGAACGGGATGATCGACGGCGCCCGACCGGTGACGGTCACGGTGACAAGGCCACTGGCGAGGTCTCGGGTGACGCTCGACCTGGACGTCTCGCAGGTTGCCGGCCTGGGAGAGGATCGTGTCCGCTCCGGCGTAGCCGTCGGCATCGGTCGCCGTCGCGAGCTGGGCGGCGTCGACTGCTTCCTCGGCCGCCGTGTCGGCCGCTTGCTTGGCGTGCCAGAACAACGCGACCTGGAACACCAGCATCACGACGATGAGCATCACGGGCATGACGATGGCGATCTCGGTCGAGGTCACTCCCGCTTCTCCGCCGAATCGGCGGCGCGCCGCCATCGACTGTGGCTGCCCTGGTCGTCATGGTCGGCTCAGGGACCCTGGACGGTGTCGGGGATGTTGTTGGCGTTGGACTGCGCCTTCGACATCAGGATTCCGACGACCACGACGGCGATGGCAATCATGCCCGCCATGACGACGGCCATCTCGGTCGAGATCGCTCCTCGTTCGTCGCGCACGTTGACGCCGGCCTTGGTCAGGTTGTACTCGATGCCGAATCGCAGGAACTCGACGTGTGCCTTGAGCAGATCCATGGGATCGGTCCTCTCTGGTGTTGGGTCAGTTGGTTGGTTGATGGGTGAGTAGAAGAGCGAGGGTCACGGCTGGCCCACGGTCGGGGCGAACGTGGTGGCGCCGCCGTCGGTGCTGATGGCGTCGATGGCGCCGAACCCGATGAAGAGCGTGAGACCGAGGACCATCACGGTGACCGGGACGATCATCTTCTCGGTGCGTGTCTCGGCGCTGGTCTCGATGTCGGCGGCCTGCTGGGCTCGAAGGGCGTCCGCCTTCGCCGCGAGCGATTGGCGGATCTTCGCTCCCTGTCCGCCGGCGAGTCGGACCGACGCGGCGAGCTCCTGCAGTTCGGTGACGCCGAGGGTGGACCCGAGTTCGTCGAGGAGGTCCCATGGCGGTCGGCCGGTCAGTTCGGCTCGACGCAGTGCGAGGCGGATCTCGTCGAACGCCCAGCCGCCGCCCGCGTTCGCGGCGCCGGTGAGTGCCGTCTCGATTCCACCTCCGCCGGCGAGGATGATGGTGACGAGGTCGAGCCAACTCGACAGGGCGTGCCGGAACCCCTGCCGGCGTTGCTCGACCTGCTCGGCCAGCGGTAGGTCCGGATAGAGGAATCCCGCCGGTGGCGAGGACAACCGCAGCGACGACGGCGGCAACCGGCGAGACGTTCACCCCACCAGCGGTGAGTCCGGCGTAGACGAACATCGGGAGTGCGAACCCGGCCGCCGCCGCGAGCAGCTTCTCGTAGGCGTGACGTTCGATCGGCTTGTCGAGCACGCGAAGCTGCTCGGCGAGCGCTCCGCTGTCGGCGAGCCCGAAGGCAGCCATCACTCGGGCGCCCGAGCGGCCGAGCCTCTGGCGCAGGTCGCCGCGGTCACGCTCGAGCGGAGTGCTGATCGGACGTCCGGGATACTCCAATGCACGGATGGCAACCGACAACGGCAACGGGCGGGGCCGAAGCGCTCGGATGATCAGCAGGCAGCCTGCGCCGAGGCCGGCGCCGATGAGCGCAGCGAACAGGGGACCGTTCATGGCTGGCTCCCGGCGGTGCGGTGGTCGTCTCGATGGCGGGCCGAGAATCGTTCGGGCATCTCGATCTGGCTGTAGTGGTTCATCAGCCAGGCTCCGCCGACGAAGATCGACAGGACCAGCGCCAGCCACAGCTGACCAACAGCGGTGTCGTAGACGTCGAGCAGTGGGCGTGAGAACAGGAAGAGGAAGATCACGACGAACACGGTGACGCCGGTGACGATGCGGGCAGACGTCCGGATTCGGGCTCGACCCACCTCCACTCGGAGTCGCATCCGCACGTCGCCTCGGATCGACTCAGCGAGTCTCGTGAGGAGCGGGCCGAGATCGCGGCTCTCCATGCGAACTGCGTTCGTGAGCGCGGCAACCACCAGGTCGGCCGACGGATGGTCGAGATCGTCGCCGAGTCGGGCGAGCGCCTCGGCGAGCGTCATGTCGTCGAGGCGATGAACGAAGCGTCGGACCTCGGGGGCGATCGCCGCCGGTGCAACAGCGGCGGTGGCAAGGAGTGCCTGCTCGAGGCCTGCGGCACCGGCCATGTTGTCCCGGATCGTCTCGGTCCAGGTGGCGATGGCTTGGGTGCGGGCGATGCCCACGTCGCGGCTCTGCTTGCCGCCGAGAAGGCGTGGCGCCGAGAGCACGAGCGCGAACCCAGCCGCACCTGCCACTGGCCACCCGGTGATAGCGAGGACGACCAGTCCGACTGCGCCCGCTCCGGCGATCCAGGAGAGGCGCTCTCCGGTGGCCACGTTGCGCCACCCGAGCACGGATGGCGGGAGGACCTCCGGCCACGGAGGCCTTGCACGATGAGCAGGACTCCGAGTCCCAGCTCCGGCAGACAGCGCAGCGAACACGAACGCAGCCATCAGCGCTCCCACCTTCCCGGTGCGTTCAGCCAGCGCCGGTCGAACCCGGCTTGCTCGAGTCGTTCAAGTCGAGCGGGGCTGAACGTGTAGCGAGGCGCAGCTCGGCCGGTCTCGTCGGGGCCGTAGATCTCGTTGGTCGACACGAGGTCTCGATCGGCGCCCGTCACCTCCCGGATGGAGGTGACGACGCGGCGGTTGCCCGCGATACGCGCGACGTGGACGATGGCATCGATCCCCTGGGCCACGAGCATGTTCGTGGCGGCCGGATCGAATCGTTCTCGTGTCATCGCCAGGTACATCTGGAGCCGCCCGAACACACCTTCCGACGAGTCGGCGTGAACGGTGCAGAGCGAACCGTCGTTGCCCTGCGTGCAGGCGAGCAGGAGGGTGAGCGACTCCTCGCCACGTACTTCCCCGACGATGAGCCGGTCGGGGTTCATGCGCAACGCGTTGATGGCGAGGTCGTTCATGGTCACCTCGCCGACGCCCTCCACGTTGGCCGGTCGGGCCTCGAGCTCGACGTGGTCCGGGTGCAGGTCGGCGAAGTGGTGGAGTCCGACCTCGAGGGAGTCCTCGACGGTGATGAGTCGCTCATCGCCCGGGATCTCGTTGATGAGGCACCGCATGAAGGTCGTCTTTCCGGCGCCCGTGCCCCCGGCGATGATGATGTTGAACCTGGCCAGCACCATCGCCTTGAGCAGATGGTGGAGGGGTTCGTTGATGGTGCCGAGATCGATGAGCTGCTTGAGCCGGTTGATGTCGAAGTCGTGCCGTCGGATCGAGATCGCCGGCCGGTTGGCCAGCCAGGCGATGGCGTTCAGTCGATCACCCGACGGGAGTTGCAGGTCGAGGCGAGGGCTGGCCGGATCCCAGCGATGCTCGGATCGGCCGCGGCGCGCAGCAGTCTGAATGATCTCGATGAGGTGATCGTCGCTGTCGGCCACGGGCTCGCCGCGGAACTTGATGCCTCGGCGGTCGGTCAGCCACACCGTGTCGTGGCCGTTGATCACGATGTCGGTGATGTTCGGGTCGTCGATGTACTGCTGGATGCGGCCCAGAGCGAAGAGGTCGTTCAGGACAGAGCGGGTGAGTTCGTCTCGCTCGGCGTCCGTAGCGAGGGGTCGCCCGCTGTTCATCGCCTCTGTGTCGAGGGCGTCGATCTGTCGAGCGATGATGTTGTGGGCCAGCATGCGGCGGTCGTCGCTCCCGATGACGGATCCGCTTCGCTGTTCGGCATCGGCAACCTGTCGGCTGATCTCGTCGCCAACCCTCCGTCGGAGTTCGGCGACCCGGACACGGTCAGCGGCCATCGGAGGCTCCGCTCATCAACATCTCCAAGGTCGCCCGGCTGATTCGCTTGTCTGCGTCCACGGCGGCTTCCGCCTCGGCAATCTCCCGAGCGAGAGGGTCGACGCGATCGGCAAGCGTCTCGGCCAGGGCGGTCGCACTCCGGGCCAGGGCCGAGCGGCGAAGCCGGCCGCCCGCAGCGCCGCCTTCGAGAGCGGCGACTCCGCGCCGGTCGTCGGCGATGACTCCTGCGACGTCGTAGCCGAACGCTTCGCGAACCTCGGCCGCAGTGTGGGGTGACTCGCCGACGAGGACCCAGCCCAGCCGCTCGGAGGGCACCGGAAGCGAGCGCATACGGTGGGCCGCCGGCTGGAGCTGTTCGACCGTGGGTCGAGCAACCATCAGGGTCAGATCGGCTGCTCGAAGGAGATCCATGCCGGGCGGTTCGGTGGCGAGGCGGCCGAGGTCGACGATCACATCGAGGTCGCGTTGACCGGCGAGCCAGGTGGCGACCTTGCCGGCGCTTCGGGCGAGTACCGATGCCGCTCGGTCAGGATTGTCGGGCCCGACGATCACAGCGAGCCCGCCCGGGAGCTCCTGCGCATGTCCCCACACCGCGTCCGGATCGAGATGCCGTTGGGCTGCGACAGCGAAGGTGACCAGCCCCGGCTCCAGCCCGAGTCCGTACCGGAGGGCGAGGGTTCCGCCCGAGGCGTCGGCTTCGAGCAAGAGCTTGCGGCGCGTACCCGAGGTCGGCCAAGCAGCCGCAACCGAG
This sequence comes from uncultured Acidimicrobiales bacterium, assembly GCA_963700755.1. Taxonomy (GTDB): domain Bacteria; phylum Actinomycetota; class Acidimicrobiia; order Acidimicrobiales; family SZUA-35; genus JBBQUN01. Next base: position 633,690 of record CAVOYW010000004.1, on the reverse strand, counting down.
AGCGCAGTGAGCGTCGTGCCCGGGGATCCCTTGGCGGAGGCGAAGCAGATGAGCGCCATGTCAGGATCCCGCCACTTGCACGAGCCGGACCCGATCCTGCGAGGCGGCAGCGACGACTGCGTCTGCTTCGGTGGCTGCCATCGAGACCGAGACGAACAGCTGGTTCTGAACACCGATCGGGGTGACGTCGATGACCTCGGCGCCCTCGACGAGGACGACCTCGGTGGTGCCGTCGGTTCCCTTCGGGGTCTCGACGATGCGGACGCGATCGCCGGGAGCGAGGGTGAGCGTGGGGTACTCACCAGGATCGAGGGCGAGGCCCACGACCCCGTCGCCGTCGGCGATCAGCGCCTGTTCGGCGAACAAGTCGCTCGACACGAGAGTGCCGGGAGCAAGATCCACGAGCGCATTGCGTCCGAGGATCTGGCCCGACTGGTCGCTCGGAATCGCGTTGATCGCCTGTTCGCTCGCGACGTCGACGACCATCAGGTCGGCGGCGGTGATCTGTTGCCCCCGCTCGATCGGGTTGCGGACCGCGACCACGGGCTCACGATCCGACGTGGAGGAGTAGAACCACGTTCCGACGAGGGCGAAGAGCGCCACGACCAGGAGACCGACGGTGATCTCCGGCCACTTGCTGCGTGCTGACCCGTGAGCGGGCGGCTCGATGTCGAAGCGCGTCGGCGGCGATGAGCCATTGCTGCTCGGCTTCGGCCTGGGACGGAGTGTCGTGGTCATGGTCTTCCTATCTGCCGCTCTCGATTGCTTGGATCTCGGTCACGTCGAACGAGATCGGGGTGGTCCGGGTGAAGTCGCCGAAGTCCCCCATGTCGTTGCCGTTGAGCCACCACCGGAAGGTCCACGAGGTCGAGGCCGACCCGGCGAGCCCGGTGGCGGCGGAGGTGAAGGTGTGCGAGCAGTAGGTGTCGCCGTCGGCCATGCCGGGCGCCCACGGGACGCCGGGACCGTTCGGGCAGACGACCACTGCGCCATCACCGGTCTGCCACGAGGTTTCGACCGGGCGGGCCTGCACGACGACGGTGACGAACCCCTGGGACTCCTCCTCCTCGACCGGTTCCCAGTCGTCGGTGATCCAGAGCCAGGTGGACATGTTGACCACCGAGGGCACCTCGCCCCACATGGGCGCCGTTGCCGGAGTCGGTGGTTGCGGGTCGATCCTCGCCGCCGCGATGTCGCGCAACGTCAGCGGATCGACCGGTGGCGTGGTGCCGATGACGAGCAAGCCCCATCCCCACACCTCGACGATGTCTGCGCCGTCGGCTCCTGCGGCCTGCTGGACGTGGGTGCACTCGACGGTGTGCCAGACGTAGGTGACCGTCGGATCCAGACCGCGGGCGGTGATGTCCTCGAGCAGGAGCTCGCCCTGCGGGATGACTGCCGAGACGGTCGATCCCGGTGAGTAGGGCCGCCACTGGTCACAGCCATACCAGTTCCAGACAAGCGCCGACGAGATCGTGATGTCGGGCCCGGAGCCAGGGGTGTTGCCCCAACAGGTGCCGAGGACGGCGCCGCCGAGCTGGTCGATGGCAGCGCCGGCCCCGCTGGTGTCGGGGCATGCCGGGGTGATCGGTAGCGGATTGAGCGGCGCTGGCGGCCCGGGATCCGGGGGTGTCGGCTGTGCGGCGACGGGCGCGGCGACAAGGATCAGCGTCGTCGTGACCGCCGCGAGCGCGGCGGCTACACGACTGGCAAGCCCTGTGGGGTCGGTGCCGTATCGCATGACACGTCCGCCTGTCCTTGAACGTCGGAGACCTTCCAGGCTCCGTCCTCCAGCACCATCACCGCCGAGGTGAGGTCGAGTTGGCCGTCTCGCACGGCCGGGATGTCGTCGAGCCGCTCACCGGTCTCGATCACGAAAAGGCCTCGGCCTGGGTCCTGCTCGCTGCAGTCGAGGATCGCGACCTCGGCCGGAGAGCGGACCTCGATGATCTCCGGATGCGTCGTCGCCCGCCCCCGCAAGCGCGAGACCTCGGTTGGCGTGGTCCGCAAGCAGACCCGCGATCAGGTCGAGCTGTGCCCCGGTCATGGTCTGGCCGACCAGCGGGTTCGACGGGTCGGCCGGGTCCCAGAACTCGACCCGTGCATCCCAGTACGCCTCGTAGCCGGCGATGGCGTCGGCGGCGATCGTCGCCGGTACGCACCCGATCTCCGAGTTGAGCGTGACGGAGCTGATCGTCCACACGCCGTCGACCGCCTCGGCTACACCCGAGTACCAGATCGTCGCGTTGCCGGCCTTCGGGCTCTCGAAGATGCAGTCACTGATGGCGACCGTTCCGTCCGCCTGGACCTCCGTGATCGGGTTGTTGTCGAACGTCCTCGGAGTGCTGGCGGCATCCGACGCCACCGTCGGGTTGTAGATGGTGGCGAGTTGATCGACGACGACGGGGCTCGCAACGGCCAGCATCTCTTCCGATGCGGCGTCCGGATCTGTCACGAGCTTCTCGGCCCCGGTCCAGAGCTGAAGCCAGGCCTCGGTGGCACCGGCGGGGTCGGGAGCCGCGGTGGTGGCGGGGTGCTGGTCGGTTCCGTGGACGTCGGAACGGTGGTCGGCTCGCTCGCCGGGACGGCGTCGGCGGTGGGTTCGGCGATGCTGTCGTCGCTACTGCTGCAGGCAGCAAGGAGCGAAGCGGCGAGAACGGCCAAGACGACGGGGCGGGTCAGGTGCACGGTGCACTCCTCGAGGAGACGAGGCCCGTGCCCGCGACGATCGAGAAGCAGCCGGCGCGGCCGAACCTCGCAAGTTCAGCTGGTGTCGTCGACGGTACAAACCCGTCGTGACAGCCATCCGTCACCGCCGCACCTCCCCCTTGCATCGCCCGATCCGCCACCGATTCGCGCTCTCCGCGCGATTCCGCCTGTGGATAACCACGGAACCAGGTGACGCCGGTCACTGTCAAGGGATCTGGTGCGAATCGCCCAACGTGCATGCCCCATCTGTGGCCCGTCCGAATCGGACATTGGGACATCAACTCAGCAATCCCTCAGAATTCGACCGTCCTGGGCAACAGAATTCCGCTGCGATCCGGAGAAGGTCGGCTTGTCGTTGAGCCAGCCCTTCCTGTGCGCTGGAGCACTGCGCAGTTCAGATCAGAGGACGATCGCCTCGGTCGCGTCGACGAAGACCGCGTCAAGGAAGGCAGATGGATCGAGGCCGCCATCATGGATCAAGACGGCACGGTGTTCGGTTCTCGTGAGCGCCACATAGAAGAGGCGACGCGCTTCTGGCCAGTCGATGTCCTCGTTGCGGCGCTTGCTACGGAACAAGTCCCTCGTTGAGGTATGGAAGAATCACGACGGGGAACTCCGATCCCTTGGCGGCAAAGCTGGTCATTAGCTTGACGGCAGCAGCGGACTCAAGGGCAGCGCGTTCAAGCCGGTCCCAGTCCGCGTATGACGAGTTCGGCGAGTTGGGAGACGGATGCCGGACCCTGGTCGTCGTTGGCCTTCCGGGCCATAGCAGCGAGCACCTTGACCTCGTCGGCCGACCGCTTTGGATACGAGGTTGTGCCGAGATCGAACTCCCGCAGCAGCCTGTTGACGGCACCGCGCGGGGTACCTGCGGCCACCTTGGAGCAGACTTGGACGATCTTGGTGATCAACTCGTCGGGAGTAGAGTCCCCCAGATCAACCAGTTCGCCGGGAGTGAGGGCGGCACCGGCCAGGTGTCGGAGGCACTGGGCGAGAAGTCGGATCGTGGGATTGTCCGCGATCGTTCGAGCGCCGCGTCCAACACGAATGTGCGTGATCCCGGCATGGTCCAGTGCGTCGGCGACTTCGTCGAACTTGAAGGTGTGCGGGGCAAGGATCGCTATGTCGCCAAGCTCGTAGCCATCACTCAGGCTCCGCTCGATAGCGGTAACGATGGCGTCCGGCTCGGAAACCGTGGATGCAGTCATCACGATGAGTTCTCCATGGCGTGTCGTGACACGCGACTCCATCGCGTCCTTGCGCCGGTCGGGGTTTTCACTGATGATCCGGTTGGCGGCAGCGACGATGGCAGGCGGACAGCGGTAGTTTCCCACCAGTGGCTGCTCAGCGGCGCCGAACATGTTGAGGAAGGCGTGGAGGTTCTCGGGGTGTGCGTCGCGCCAGCCGTAGATCATCTGGTCGTCGTCAGCTACGCCGAACACGGTGGTATCCGGGCCCACGAGATGACTCAGGAGTTCGAGTTGAGCCACGTTCGTGTCCTGGAGCTCATCGACGAACACGAACGGATAGGCGTCGTGGAGGACGCGGCGAATTCGATCTTGCTCGGCTAGAAGTTGACACGCATGCGCGACGAGATCGTCGAAGTCGCGCACGTTGCGTTCCGCGAGAAGCCCGTCGTAGCGGGCCCGTAGCGCTTGCAGGCGGTCGCTTGGAAGTTCGTCACTTCGGCCGCCCTTGAGGTGGCTGATCGCAGTTGTGACGGCACCTGCGTTGAGGTTGCGGATTCCGAGGTCGCTGATGGCCTCTGCGAGCACACCCTGAGTCTCGACGGTGCCGGCAATGCCGGCGTTTCGGGGCCAGCCGGTCAGGTGCCCGTAGCGGCGCAACAGCAATGCACACACACCGTGGTAGTTCGATACCCACAGCCGATGCGACGGGATGGAGAGCGGGCGCCGCCCTAGCCGCTGCTTCATCTCGCTGGCAGCATCAGTCCCGAAAGTGAGGCACATGACGCGGTGTGTCGACGCCCGGTGATGGCTTCGCCATTCCGAATTCCGTGGCAGCAGCATTAACTAGGACGCGAGTCTTGCCACTCCCCGGTGGTGCAAGGACCAGCAGGTTTCCCTCAGTGACAGCAACCCCAAGTTGTTCGGCGTCGAGTTGAGATTCGAGCACCGCATCTGATGACAGGGTCATGCCGGCCTGTGGCGGGCGAGATCGATCGTGTGTTTGATGACCGCCGCAAGTTCGTCGGGCACACTGCTCATGCGGCTCGCTGCTTCGGCCGCCAACTCTGGCTTGCGAATCCCCCGCTTCTTGCCGAACTGTTGCACGACTGTCGCATCGTCGTCATCGCCTCCATCGCTGACGTGCCGGAGCCGGAACGCCTCCAGCGTCCCCTGGCCGTAGAGCAAATCAGCTGCGGCGACGAAGCTGTCGTAGCCGTCTGCGGCAACCATCACCGACTCGATGTCACCGGAGGGATACGTGAACAAACCAGCCCTCGCCATTCGCTCCAGGCCCTCGGCATCGAGGGGACCCTTCGCGGCCACGCCCTTCGGCAGCCGGTCGAGTCGGTCGAGCACCTTGCGCAGCGTGCCGAACGTCTGGTCGTTGTCGCAAACAACGCAGTGCGGAATATCGAAACCTTCGGGCCCAAGCAGCTTCAAGAACGGCTCAAAGCCTCCGCCTCCGACCGGAAGCACCGAGATGCCGCTTCGGTCAAGATCACACGCGAGTTTTCGTGCGAACTCCGGCAGCGCACCGAGTTCACTTGCGCCCTCGCACAGCAGGACGGCGCGAGCGAAAAGAAACTCCGTTCCAGCAAGTCGCAACTCGCGGTTGAGGCGAGCGAGCTCCTCGATGTCGAAAAGGCCGTCGCCAACCGCCCGGACCTCGGTTCCTGCGCTCGTGCCCCGCAGGACGCGTATCTCTCGCAGCTCGACCGCGTCCGTGATGGACGGTGCATGGGAGGTGAAGATCACCTGATAGCCGGGTTCGCTGGCTAGCGCTACGAGCGAACGACCTACATGCGGAGCTAGATGGATCTCGGGTTCCTCAAGTCCGACAGCGAGCAGGCCGCCGCCAGTGGTCTGGAGGAATGCCCGAAATAGACCGAAGAGGGCAAGACTCTGGAGCCCCGTCGAATGGTCCCGCAATGGGAGCAGCTCGTCTCCCGCGCCGACGACAAGCGACGTGCCCCGCAGCAGGCTTCGAAAGTCGACCGACGTTGCACGTAGCTCGGCCGAGAGCGCCACCTCAGTCGGTAGAACCGCCACGAACCGTTCGACGGTCTCGGCAAGTTCGCCAAGCCGGTGTTCACCCAATACAGCCTCGACGAGTTGTCGTCCCGCATCGGCCGTCAGAGACTCGACGGCTTCCGGATCGTGGGCCGCTTCCAGCAGCGACGACAGCCGGGCCCATAGTCCGCCCCGGTCATCGAACTCTCGTTGCGAGTCACGGGATGCTCCAAGGAAAAAGAACCCGATGGCCGACCGAGTCGCGACGTCGAAGGCACCGTCTTCCTCACCGTCGCTCTTGAGGAAGTACCCGCGAGAGCGGAAGACCCCATCTTCCTCGTGGCCCGCTACAACCCTCACCAGCACTACCTCGACGTCACCCACAACATCCACGTGGGTCTCGAACAGGGCGTGCTCGTCCGCGGTGAACGTATCGCCGTCGTTGGGTACCAGCGTGTACTCGACGACAAGTTCCAGGTCGGGGTCGCTTAGGTCGCTCTCGCGGAAGCCGTAGCCGCGCCTACCGGATCCGAAGGTCTTGTCGAGAGCGTCAAGGATCGACGTCTTGCCGGCCCCATTCGCACCGATGAGCACCGTGCGTTGATCGAACGCGACCTCGACATCGCGCAGGCAGCGATAGTTCGCGAACTTGATGCGGGCGAGTCTCACCCGACTACCCGCCGGGCCTTCACTCTCGAGCACTGCTCTTCCGCTGCGTCAGGCAATGCGAGTGCAGGCAGGGGAACAGCTCGCCCAAGTCCTTGAGCGAATCGAGGGCGGTCCTTCGTCGGCGCATCGGCCCGGCAGCGATGACGTCGTGCGGCCACAGCTCGAGGGTAGCGCCCGCCCTCTCGGGAAAGGCCACCCTCGCCGCAACCCGAATCCGGCTTCGATCGGTCCCCGCAGCTGCTCGGAGAACTCGGGTTCGGACGTTGGTTGTCCCAATTCCCGGAGCTCGTCGGGCCACAGATGGGGCATGCGACACTGCAACTTCACTTCCGCATGCCGGCTCGGACTCTCCAAACTCCGCACTGAACCGGCGAGGCGCTGCGCGACCAGCGCGTCTCGGGCGGCGACCTGCGATTCCGTAGCCAACCGGCAACGAGTAGTGTTCCCGGAACCAGTCACGTGATCGCCAGGCTGACCGCAGCTGGGCTCGTCGTCCTGGCATCGCCCCTGGCAGCGCTGTTCGGACTCGCTGCCCTCGCTGCCGGGACGGCCAACGCATCAGCGTCGGAGGGTCATGCCCTTTTCGACCCGTCCGAAGACGCCGTCACCGACATCCCGCCGCTGCTGCTGCAGCTCTACGCCGCCCAGTCGACGGCCTGCCCCGGGTTGCCGTGGCAGGTCGTCGCCGGGATCGGCAAGGTCGAGTCCGACCACGGTCGATTCGGCGGCGCCACGCTCCAGCCCGATGGGACCATCAGCCCCGCCATCATCGGCATCCCGCTCGACGGCACCAACGGCACCGCCCGCATCCCCGACACCGACGACGGTCGCTACGACGGCGACACCATCTGGGACCGAGCGGTCGGGCCGTTCCAGTTCATCCCCTCGTCGTGGGCGATCTTCGGCCAGGACGGCAACCGCGACGGCGTCCGCGATCCCAACAACGTCCACGACGCCGTCCCCGCCGCGGTCGCCCACCTCTGCCCTCACGGCCGGGTCGACGACATCGAAGCAGCGATCTTCGCCTACAACCGCTCACGCGCCTACGTCGACCTCGTCCTCGAGTGGGCCGCCCGCTACACCGGCCCCCTCGCCGTCGATCGGGCCCGTCGTCGCCGGCTACGCCTACCCCGCCCCAGCCGCCTACGCCACCGAGGCGATCGCCATCCGCAGCCACCACGACTACCCGGCCCACGACATCGGCATGCCGGTCGGTACTCCGCTGTTCGCGATGGTCGACGGCACGAGTCACCACCGCGATCGGGAACGCCGGCGTCTACCCGGCCAGCGGCGGCCGATGCGGCAACACCGTCATCATCGCCGGGACCGACGGCGCCACCTACACCTACTGCCACCTCTCCACGGTCGCCGTCGCGGCCGGCGACGACGTCACCGCCGGACAGGCCATCGGCCTCAGCGGCGGCCAACCCGGCGCCCCCGGCGCCGGCAACACCACCGGCCCCCACCTCCACCTCGGCATCCGCGTCTACGGACAGTCCGTCTGCCCCCAACCGCTCCTGCTCGCCATCCTGCGTGGCACACCGATCCCGCCGACCGCCGCGCCCACGAGCGGCTGCTACCACCCCGGACCCGCCACCGACTGGCCGACCTGGCTCGACCACGCCCTCGCCCGCACCACCACACCATGAAAGGAACACCCATGAGCACCATCGACGAACTCAACCAAGGCCTCATCGACATCGGCGACGTCGCCACCCTCCTCGGCCGATCCGAACGATTCGTGCGACGCCTCGTCGAGGAGAACCGCATCTCGTTCATCAAGGTCGGCAAGTACGTGATGTTCCGCCGCGCCGACGTCGACGACTGGATCGACGCCCGCACCGTCCCCCAGAAGCACTTCGACTGACGCCACCGATTCGCGTCACACCCCCGACGTAGCGTCACCACAGACCCGACCGGGAGGACACCGTCATGGCCAGCATCCAGCCACGCACCACGCCATCGGGCGAACGCCGATGGGACGTCTACTACCGCGGCCCGGACGGCAAGCAGCGCAAGAAGACCTACAAGCGCAAGGTCGACGCCCAGCGCTACGCCAACACCGTCGAAGCCGACATCGTCCGCCACGACTGGGTCGACCCCCAACGCGGCCGACAGCCCTTCGGCGAGTGGGCCGAGAAGTGGATCGAGACCACCGCCCACCTCAAGCCCAAGACCCGTGAGAGCTACGACTCGATCCTGCGCAACCACCTCATCCCCGAGTTCGGCGACCGAGCCATCGGCTCGATCGACCACCCCGAAGTGCTCACCTTCCTCGCCCGCGCTCTCCGCCGAAGGCAAGGGCGCCGGCACCGTCCGCAACATCCGCGACGTCATGCGACTCGTGTTCAAGCTCGCCGTCCGCTCCGGCGTGCTGAAGAACAACCCGGTCATGGACATCAAGGCACCCCGAGCGGTCAAGCAGGAGATGATCTTCCTCACCGACGACCAGGTCATGGCCCTGGCCGAGGAGATCCAGGACCCACCGCCGCTCCAGCGCGGCGCCACCCACCGAGAGGGCGGCTACCCCGACTACGCGCTCCTCGTCCGCTTCGCCGCCTACACCGGACTCCGCGCCGGCGAGATCGGCGCCCTACGCGTCTCGAGGATCAACCTCATGCGCCGCCGCGTCGAGGTCTCCGAATCCGCCGACGAGGCCTACGGCAAATTCAACATCGGCCCGACCAAGACCTACTCACGGCGCTCGGTCGGGCTACCCGAACCACTCGTCGCCGAGCTCACCCCGTACCTCGCCACGAAGAAGCAGAACGACCTCGTCTTCGAAGGCCCCGACGGCGGACCACTCCGCCACTCGAACTGGTACCCCCGGCACTTCCAGCCCGCCGTCATCCGCGCCGGACTTCCCCACGGCACCCGCTTCCACGACCTGAGGCACACCTACGCCGCGTTCCTCATCGCCGAAGGCGCTCACCCCCGAGCGATCATGGAACGCATGGGCCACTCCACGATCAACGTCACCCTCGGCACCTACGGCCACCTCTTCCCCGCCATCGACGCCCAACTCGACGCCGCCCTCGGCGATCGCTGGAACAAGGCCCGGCCCACCACAGACGCCGAGATCTCCACGTTCCCGAACCTGAACCGGGGCTCGACCCAGCGGCAATAGCAGGCATCTCGCTCGAAGAGGAGCCGAGGCTCGGGATCGCTCGCCAGGGTCAACCGCTGGGTGCAGACCAGACGATCGCGGGAGGGTCGACCCGGGCGCATCGTGGACCACCGTCACTGCCGGTCAGGTCCACGCATGCCTCGAGCCCGTCGGCTCCCAGCGCTGCTCGCACCAGGCCTGGATCGATGCGGTTGAGCATCAGCTTGGCTCGACGGAACATCTCGAACCCGCCACCAGGGTGGACTTCGCCCCACGTGAGATAGACGAACCGTTCGCCACGCCGGCCCTGCACGACCGGACCACGAAAGTCCAGGTCCCCGTCGTGGTCGACCACATCGACGTCGATGCCCCATCGCGCCTCTGCGGCGTCAGCTCTGGCGAGATCGACGGGCTCACGTCGGACCTGGACACCAACGTGGACGTTGGACATCGGCGACCCGTCAGGCCGGCAGAACTCCCGGCCGGGAAGGTTCACCCCGACGATCGACACTCGCACACGCCCATTCTGCCGCACGAAGAGATCGAAGCAGCCGAGGGGTCAGCGCACCGCTGCGGTGGTGAGAGTGACGACGAGTGGCCGGGTCACGACGCCACCGAAGTCGTCTCCGATGAGAGCTTCGATGGCGTCGAGCAGGCCGAGCCGCTCCGACGGCTCCATCATCTGGGTGCCCGAGTACGAGAGCATCAGGTCCCGATACTTCGCGGCTGAGTAGGTCTGATCCCAGTCGTAGGCCGAGACGGTCACGGTGCCGAACCGAGCGTCGGCTTCCAGCAGCCGCCGGATCGGCGGGTCGACCTCGCTGCGGGTCGGAGCCGGAGGCCCGACATGGCCCTGCCCGAACCGCCGGTAGATCGGGTCGCACGCAGCGAAGAACCCTCGATCGGCATCCGAGCGGACCTGGATCAGGTCCACCACCGCTAACACCCCGCCCGCCCGGAGCACGACGGCGGGTCGATCGGTCTGCACCGCCGGTGAGACCCAGTGATACGCGGTGGCTGAGAACACGGCGTCCGCGCTCGCCGGTGCGAGGGGCACCGTCTCGAAATCGCCGACCGAGATCCGCAATCGATCCGATCCTAAGTTCGCGCCCAGTCGGGCTGCCATCGCCGGCCCGATCTCAATGGCGTGCACCAGCGCTCCGCGGCCGAGAAGATCTCTGGTGGCCTGACCGGTACCGGGACCGACCTCGATGATCTCCGGAGCGTCAGGAAGCAGGTCGAACAGCGCCTTGAACATCTCGCCGGGGTACGACGGTCGGACCCGGTCGTAGATCTCGGCCGCCTCGTTGAACGAGAGGCGGATGTCATCGGGAGGAGCCACCCGCCCATTCTGCCCGTCCTGCAGGACTGGCACGGGATCATTCGGTCAGCAAGGGCGCTCGCGAATCATCGGGGAGCGTGCACGGTAGACCACTACCGTCAAGGTGGTGTTCGTCAAGATCTGCGGCATCACCCGCCCGGCCGACGCCATAGCGGCCAGCGACGCCGGTGCCGACGCGATCGGCCTCAACTTCGTGCCCGAATCGCGGCGCCGCATCGACGCCGCCACAGCCCGAGCAATCGTCGACGCCACACCTACCGGCGTGATGCGCGTCGGAGTGTTCCGGAACCATTCGACCGCCGAGGTCCTCAGCGTCGTTGACGCCCTGGCCCTCGATGGCGTCCAGCTCCACGGCCATCACCCTCCCGAGACGACGACCGTTGTCGCTGCCGATGCCCGACTGCTGATCTTGGCCATGACAGTCGAGGAGCTTTCGGTCCGGTCCCTCGATGCGCACCCGGCTTGCGTCGTCATGCTCGACGGGCCGGAGTCAGGCAGCGGCGACACCTTCGACTGGTCCACCGTCGGCGATCTCACCGCCCGCCACCGGATCCTGCTGGCCGGTGGCCTCACACCCGGCAACGTCGCCGACGCCGTCCGCCAAGTCGGCCCCTGGGGTGTCGACGTCGCCACCGGTGTCGAAACCGCTCCGGGCCACAAAGACCGCGACGCGATCATCCGCTTCATCGCCCGAGCCCGCGCCGCAGCCACGGCGACCTGAACCCGGTGGCGTGAGCCTCAGCGACCGGTCGCTGGTCCCCGGTTTCGCAGCCAGTCCGGGTCGACCGCAATCTGGTCACGCTCCAGGCCGTAGTAGTCGGCGACGTCCCGAAGAGCGTCGTCACCCCGGCCAAGGGTGAAGCGGTGCCCGTCTGGATCACTCACCACGAAGTCCCGCATCCCATACGGGCGGGTCGCGACCGGTTCGACGATCGTGGCACCGGCCTCTCCGTACTCCGCACACAGTGCGTCGGGGTCCTCCACATAGACATACGCCGACTGGGCCGGCGGTGGGCCCTCGCCCTCCCACGGCACCAGGAGCAGCATCTCGATCGGTCCGCTCGCCAGTGCGGTGAGCTTGCGGTCGGTGGTTTGCCACGCGACCCGGAACCCGAGCGCCTCCTCGTAGTAGGCGACCGACGCGTCGATGTCGCTCACCGTGAGATGCGGCATGTAGTGGAGCCACGACGACAGCTCGGTCGGAGAAGCAGTTGGTGCGGACATGGTGTCGGTGCCTTTCATGGTGAGCTGGTCGACGGCGTCGAGCAGGCTGCGGACTTCATCGAGACGGGCCTCGAGCCGAGCACGGTGCTCGGCGAACAACTCCTGGCGCTCGGCCTCGCCGATCCCGGCCAGGACTCGGCGGATGTCGGCCAAGGGCATGTCCATCGACCGCAACAGTGCGATCACCCGGGCCGCGCCCGTCTGGCCGGACCCGTACACCCGGTAGCCCGACGCCGTCCGCCCCTCCGGGGCAAGCAGACGCAACCGGTCATACCGGCGTAGCTGCGGGATACTCAACCCGACGAGTTCAGCGAACTCGCCAATCTGGAAACGGTCACGTTCATCGGCCACGACCACACCATGACAGCCTCACCCGAGAAAGGGTCAAGAGCACCGGGACCAGGCACCGATGGTGCCCGAACCACGAGCAATGCCGGCGGTCGGCGCTTCGTCGCTATTCGGCGGGCTTGCTTGCCCGGACGAGCAGGCCGAAACCATGGTGGCCCGATGCGAGTCGTCGGCCAGTTCGGCGCGCTGCCACCGCTTCAGCGCCGTCGGACCCCACTCGACGTGTCGATCGGCACCACGCCGGACACAGCCCGAGACCGAATGGCAGGAGGTCAAGGATCGCGTCACCGTGCTTCGTGCACCGTGGGTGGCGACAACGACCACGACGCACCAGTTCCGCACCCGCTCCGCCCTCGACGGGGTCCGCTCGTCCTCCTGCGACCCAGCCACGACACGTTCACCGACGACGATGCCGACTGGGTGGTCGGTCGCGCTGTGTCGGATGCCGACGGAAAACACCGCGACCCTACCGCCGAGTGCGTCGGCCCTGTCGCGACGGGGATCGGTCGAGGTCACGCACGTCGTGCTCGCGGGATCCGAACTCGTCGAACGAGTGGTGCGAGCGCCCCGCAGGTCGAGTGCGAGATCCCATCCGGTCACGTCGCCTCGCTGGCCATTCAGACCGCACTGGTCGATGCTCGCTCTTGGTCGACACCTCGACCCCAGCACCGATGCGGCCCCGTTCTCCGGCCCACGCGAACCAGCCGAAACCACAGCCCCGATGATCACGTTGCACCTGCCAACACCGGGCTCGAGAATCGTGTCCACTTCGTCCCGGTAGGCCCGAGTGCCACACGAGCGCCAATCGCCGCCAACGATCCCGACGTCGTCAATTCTGGGTGCGCCGGCTCCAAACCTATCCGGGCCGGACTCGGTTCGACGAGCCGGCTCCGCCGCTACTGCCGGGTTGCCCCGATCAGGAGCATCAGCGGCACCCGGCGGCGTCGGGCCAGCTCGTCGGCGTCTCCGGCAAGGAGCTCGGCGCTCGGTTCGCACTCGCTCAACGAGTCCAACCGGAACCCGTGATCGGTGACCAAGCGGACATAGTCCTCGATGGTGCGGTGCTGCCACACCACGGATGACCCGAACCAGGCGCGTTCTCTCGGGCCCCGCTCGAAGTAGCCGTCCACCATCCACGAGGTACGAGGACCATCGCCGGGGTTGTCGTGACTCGTGATCACTGGATGCACCACCGAGAACACCAGCCGCCCGTCCTCGCTCAAACCCCGGTGCACCCGCTGGAACACGGGCTCGAGCTGTTCGACGTAGTGCAACGCCATCCGCGAGATCACCACATCGAACTCGCCCGGAGCGAGGTCGAACTCCTCGATGTCACCGTGAACGAACCTCACCCGATCATCGACCGAGCCACGACGGGCACTATCGATCATCCCCGCAGAGCCGTCCAACCCCACATACGAGGCTGCGCCGCTGGCGCGGATCAGCCCCACGGTCGATCCATCGCCACACCCCAGATCCAGAACCCGACACCCCGCAACGGATCCCAGCGTGTCGATGAACGCTGGCTCCTCCATCACAGTGTTGGGGCTCTGCACCCCGTCGTGGCGATGACGCAGGTACGCGTCACGCACGCCATCCGCCTCGTAGAACTCGCCGCCCCGGCCGCTCGCATCCATCTCGTCCTCCTGTCGACGGAGGACCGATACGGCACCCAGAAAGCGAACATAGCCCGAGCTTCCCGGCGCCGCTCACCTCGGGATCAGCGATCGTCGTCGAACACCGGTGCTGCGGCGGCCACCGAGGCAAACTCTCACCATGAGCAATGACGCAAGACTCGTCACCGTTGTCTTCGTGGTGTCCGACCTCGACCGATCCGTCGATCTGTACTCGAACGCGTTCGGGCTGGATCTCCACGTCGACGACCACGACGGCGACGACCCCTGGACAAGCGGCCGCCACGCCGCTATCTCGTGGACAACCGGCGAGTTCATCCACTTCGCCCTCTACGAGTCAAAGAACGGAACTCACACCACTGGTGGCCAGGTCGCGTTCCGGGTCCACGATCTCGAGAAATCGCATCGGCGAGCGCTCGGCGCCGGCGCAGGCGTCGTCCACCCCCCGAAGGATCAACCGTGGGGCCGGTCCGCCCGCTACCGGGACCCCGATGGCAACATCGTCGAACTCACGCAGCCAACCTGATCACGCCCGATCCCGGTCTCGGCCCGAGCGCCAGATCTTCGAAGCGATGGCTGTGCCATCGGCGCTCGAGCGGATCTGCTACGCCAAGGTCCATCTCTCCAACAAAACTTTGTCAGACACACCTACGCGGCTTTCCTCATCGCTGAAGGAGCTCACCCCCGATCGATCAGGGAACGCATGGGTCAGTCCACCACCAACGTCACCCTCGGACACCTGTTCCCCGCCATCGAGGCCCGACTCGACCAAGCACTCGGCACCCGTTGGACGAATGCCCGCCCCCAGCGTCTGGGGGAACTCCGAAGTTTGAAGCGATGAGCTGTGCGTACGCCTGACGCTTCCGGCTAATCGTTTCCGTAGTAGTCGCCGTAGTCGGGTTCGTACTCTCGTTCGTCCTCGAACGATTCTGGGAATCCAACAGCTGTGAGGTAGGCCTCGCCCTCAATGAACAGACCACACGTTGGGCACGAGAATGAGTCCGTCCAGACGGTGACGACTTCAAGCGGCCACGGATCCTCTTCGTCACCACCGTTGACGACCTCGCTATCGGCCACGTCATCGCCGAGAATAGACGCAGAGTTGCCACACGCAGGACAATCGACCTCGACCGAAAATGCTGACGCAATGATCGTCGCCGTAGGCGTTTGGCCCAACTCAAGACGCTGGCGCGCAGCGTGTAGCAGCGAGTCCACTCGTCGTCGAACGCTCTCCTCGTTCCTATCGAGGTGCGCCTGCACGGCGTCGAGACGAAGCGAACCGATGAGTTCCGCAAGCGAGCGGTGTTGGCTGACGACCAGGACCTCTGCGGTCGCCCAGAACCGCTCCCACCAATGTTCTGGATCGCCGATCAAGCCGTAGGGCAACGCACCCGAATGCAGCTCGGCATTGCGCTCAGCCGCTATCGACTGGGCTGTCTTGGCATCGAATGTGCGGAACGCTCGATCGCAGCGACTGAACAGGGCTTTGGCGGGGATGCTCCTGTATCTGGTCGCGTCGCCGGGCAGACCAGCAGCGAGGAGGAGGCTCTTTCCGTCGTCGCTCGGATCCGCCACCAACAACGGGTTGATAAGACAGAGTGCCGACTTCGCAAGAAGCTCGAGCGAAATGGCGGCCCAGAGCATTGCCAGCGGAGTGTCATCCGCATCGAGGGCATCGAAGCTTCTATTGACGAACAGCTTGGCCTTCGACCAAATTGCCTCGTAATTGTGTGGACCCTCCATCACGACCTCCACCGAAGCATCAGCCGCCGCCCTTCCCGAGGCTCTGCAGCTGCAACGGGTGCACGCCCGTGAAGGGTCCTGCGGTTGTCAAGTACGAGTGTCGTTCCCGGGCCGGGAAGTGGCACCGACTTCGACCTTTCAAGGCACTCTCGGAGGTACTCGGTCGCGAGCGCCGCAAGCTGATCTCGCGGCCGCATCGCAACGGGATCAAATCGCACTCCGCCAGGTGTAGCGATGACTCCCAGAAAAGCGGAACGGCCGAAGCCGATCTCGAAGATCCCGTGACTCAGTGCCGAACGCATGGGTTCCTCAACACGTTCGGACACGAGCCGGTGGACCAAGGTCGGGGCCGCACCCGTATCGCGGTCGAACTCGAGAAACACGGCATCTGGCGGTAGTCGTAGGTGGGCACCATCGGTGTGGAGCGGGAACTGGCCGAGACCGAACATCCTGCTAAACGAGGGCCGCGACACCGTTTCGGCCGGGGCCGAGCGGAGTCGACCAACTGGAGCGTCTCCCGCCCGCGTGGGTACGACCGTGGCGCAGCCCTGGACTGCTGCGGCAACCTCGTCGACGCCGACGCCAAGGACCGCCCAGCCGCATTCAACGGCTTCGAACCAAGCCGTTCTGACCTCTGCCATTGCCCCTCGTGACACCCCATCAGGACACCACACCGGCGGGCAAGAAGCCGGGACCTCCCACAATCGGTCCGGACGGGCCCCTAGCTTTGCCTGCAACTGAATTCCTGGCCTCGGGTCGCCCTGCGTCGACCTCAAGAGTCATTGGTAGCTGAGCAGGACAATCGCTCGCCAGAACGGCAATTGACAGACGAGTTCGGCAGCTCATGGAAGGATCACCGGGTGCCACTCGCTCCGATCCACACAGACCGACTCGTCTTGCGTGCACTCACTGCCGATGACACCGAAGCGGTGTTCGCGATTCTCGGGCACGAGCCCACCGTCGCCAACGTGTCATTCGGCCATGCCACCAGCAACCAGACCGAGGGCTACATCTCCCGGCGGATCCGCGACGAGGACGATCTCGGCTACAGCATGTGGGCCGTCCAGTTGCTCGGCAGCGACACACTCGTCGGACTGTGTGGGTACTTCGCCACCGATCGTCGGTCTCGGATCGAACTCGGCTACGTCATCCACGCCGACCAGTGGGGCGAGGGCTACGCAACCGAGGCCGCTGGGGCAGCAGTCAGCGCAGCTCTCGCTGCTGGGCTCGAAGTCGTCGCGACGATCCGGCCGACCAACGAGCGCTCCCTCGCCGTCGCCGCTCGAATCGGTCTCGTGCACACGGGAACCATCGAAGACGAACGCGGTGAACTGCTCGTTTGGGAACAGCGCCAAGTGGCCAAGAGGCAGAATCGAGAAGACCCGTCCGAGGAACCTCTCGAAGGCGGTTGGCAGACCCAGGTGCACCGACAAGGCGACCTCGTACTCCGCGCAGCAGGTTCTCAAAGCTCCACGGTCATGCGCTTGCTCCAGCACCTCGAAACGAATGGCTTCGACGCCGCCCCTCGGCCAGTGGGCACCGGCTTCGCTACCGACAGCCGAGAACAACTCTCCTTCATCGAAGGTTCCAGCCCCCAACCCCACCCCTGGACGGACGACGCTGCATGGCAGATCGGCGCGCTCGTCCGGCGTCTTCATCTCGCGACCGTCGACTTCGACCCGGGCTTCGAACCCATCTGGCTCCCTACGTTCGCCCGCTCACTGCCGGGCGAGCATCCTGTGATCGGGCACGGCGACCTCGGCCCCTGGAACATCCTCGCCCGCGACGGACTCCCGGTCGCCTTCATCGACTGGGACAGCGCCGGCCCTGTCGATGCTCACTGGGAGCTCGCACAGGTGGTCTGGTTGAACGCTCAACTCCATGACGACGACGTCGCCGATCTCAATGACTTTCCGAGCCCAGCGGCCCGCATCCGCCAGGCAGCCCTGATCCTCGACGGTTACGAACTCCCTACGGTGCACCGCTCGGGTTTCACCGACAAGATGATCGAGTTCGCCATTCGCAGTGCACGAGATGAAGCTCTCACCCATGGCGTCACTCCTCACACAGCGAGTCCGGCCGACGATGGGTTCCCCACGCTCTGGGCCGTCTCGTGGCGCGCCCGAGCCGCAGCGTGGATGCTCGACCACCGCGTCGAAATCGACGCTGCGCTGCAGAGGCACCGCCCGTAGCCGAGAGTGGCGCCAAACCACCGCATCAGCGGAGCTCACCATCCGGAACGAGCCTCAGGTCGATCCTTCCGGGCAACCCACGCCCAGACATCTAGTTCGAGCATCGACCGCAAAAGCAAGCGGGAGCTCCACCCGGCAACCACTCTCTGCGCGTACCCCCGGCAAGCCAGCACGACCCCATCGGCCAGCTCACCCCGCCTCGTGTTACCTGTCCGTTACCTCGCTCGCCGAAAACGAGAAAGCCCTGGCCTCAGCAGTGCTGTGACCAGGGATTATGTGGTGGCGGGGGCAGGATTTGAACCTGCGACCTTCGGGTTATGAGCCCGACGAGCTACCTGACTGCTCCACCCCGCGCTGAGTGGAATGTCACACTACCGGCGCGCGCCGAGCACGGCAACGCACACTCCGATGACTCACGTCACCCCGCCCCCATCAGGCGTCGACGACGATCACCGGGGCCCCGTCGATGCCGTGCTGCTCCCGACACAGACCCCGGTAGGTGGCCAGGATCGACGCGGCATCGGTCACGCTGATCACGGCATCATCGTCGTCGAGGTTGAGGTTGGCTCCCCAGATCACGAACGACACCAGCGTGGGGCCGGAGTTCGATTCGGGCACATGCAGCGTGTGGACCGAACCGGCCGGTTCGAACAGGTACGAGCCGGCGCTGTTCCGCTCGTCGGGCGACTCCAGGTACCACCAGCTGCCGGTCTCGGTGAAGGCGTACACCTGCCCGGTGTGGCGATGCCGTTGCAGGGTCGTGCCCGGCCCGAAGCTGGTGCGCACCACCCAGATCCCGGTGGCGAGATCGACCTGGGTCACCTGCAGCTTGGTGCCGTTGGGCAGCGACACGAACGGCAGGTCGCCGGTTCCGCGGTGGATGGTGGCGGGTGCGTGCCCGGCGGGGGTCGGGGTCATGGTCATGGCGAGTCCTCAGTCCACTTGATACAGCTCGTAGGCGACGCCGGTCTCGGTCCGTTGCCCGAGACCGACTGCCATCACGTTGTTCAACCAGGCGTAGCGCTCGTCACCCGTCTCGAATCTCGGCGCGGTACGGATCGTCGAAACGCCGTCGACCGTGGTCCCGACCCCGTAGTAGGTGATGTACAGGTCGGCGCCGTCATCGGTCCGAAGGCAGAGCCGAACGTCGAGCGCCATGCTCCCGTCGTCTCGCACCGTCAACCAGTCGCCGGCGGCGGTGCCGGCCGGCATCGACGCCGTGATGCTCGGGCCGACGAAGTCGGCGCTCGTCACCGTCGCCACGACCCGAGTCCCGAGTGGACCACCGGGCATCGACACCGGTGCCACCGTCCGGGTGTCGGCGGTGAGCCGGCCGAGATAGGTGACGGGCAGGGCATCGAGCGGTGCAGTCTCAGACATGACCGCACCCTAGAACACCCGAGGGAGCCGACCAAAGGAACCCGCCGTTCCGGTGAGCTGCGCGAGACTGCTGCCATGGCCAACGACGTCTGGAACGCCGAAACCTACGAGCGGTTCGCCGCCGAACGACGTCTCCCCTTCGACGAGCTCGTTTCGCTCTGCGAGCCCATCTCCGGCGATGGCATCGTCTACGACCTCGGCTGCGGTCCGGGCACGCTCACCGCAGAACTCCCGGAACGACTCGGGGCCTCGAGGGTGATCGGTGTCGACTCGAGCGAGGCCATGCTCTCCAAGGCCCGCCCCCTGGCCGAGAATCGAACCGACCTCGCCTTCGAAGTCGGCGACCTGGCAACCTTCGAGCCCGACGCTCCCCCGTCGCTCGTCTTCTCCAACGCAGCTCTGCATTGGGTGGACCATCACCATCAGGTCCTCGACCGGTGGCGACGCACACTCGCGCCGGGCGGACAACTCGCCGTGCAGGTCCCCACCAACCATGATCACCCGGCCTACCCCTTGCCCCGCCTCCGCCGAACTCGCCGACTGGTTCCCGGATGGGTTGCCCGACCTGCCTTCGACCACGGTGCACACACCCGAGCACTACGCCACGATCCTCCACGGACTCGGAGCGAAACGCCAACACGTTGCCCTGCGCGTGTTCACCCATGAACTCGACCGAACCGGAGACGTCGTCGAGTGGCTCTCGGGAACGACACTCAACCCGTTCCGCGCTGCCCTCGCACAACGTCCCGAGGGTGACGGCGAGGAGCGATTCGCCGAGTTCTGCGAGGCCTACCGGCAGCGCCTGCTCGTCACCGAAGGGATCCGACAGCCCTATCTGTTCACCTTCAAACGCATTCTGATGTGGGCCAGGTTCTGAACCCGACCAGACCCCGGTTACACGCTTCGTGATCGCGGGCGATCGAAGCGTCAGCCAGTGGCGCCGGCATAGGCCAGCTGGCAGAATCCGTGGTTGCAGTAACCACCCGGGTTCTTGGCCAGGTACTGCTGGTGGTACTCCTCGGCGTAGTAGAAGGGCCCGACCGGGGCGATCTCGGTGGTGATCTCGCCGTACCCGGCCGACGACAGCTGCTGCTGATAGACCTCTCGGCTGGCCCGGGCCGCCGCCAGTTGCTCATCGGAGTTGGTGAGGATCGCCGACCGGTACTGGGTTCCGATGTCGTTGCCCTGGCCCATGTGCTGGGTCGGATCGTGGTTCTCCCAGAAGACCTTGAACAGGTCGTCGAGACTGACGAGCGTGGGATCGAACACGACGAGCACGGCCTCGGTATGGCCGGTCATCCCCGTACAGGTCTCCTCGTAGGTGGGGTTGGGCGTCGTTCCTCCGGCGTAGCCGACTGCGGTGGTGTAGACCCCCGGCACCTGCCAGAAGAACCGCTCGGCCCCCCAGAAGCAGCCCATGCCGAAAACGATGGTGTCGAGGTGATCTGGGTAGGGTCCGACGAGGGACGCATCGAGCACGAAATGGCGAGCGGGCACGGGCATGGTCCGATCCCGGCCGGGTAGGCACTGCTCGGGGGTGGGGACGGTGGTGGGGCGGTTCATACGGAAGATCATGGTTCCGCTTTCAATCGATTGGGGCGGGAACGTGATGACGCTCGGACGGCACGGCGCCCGGTGGGTGGGATCAGGCCTCGCCCGTCTCGATGACCGGCGACGGCTCGACTCCAAGGATCAAGGCCAACTGGTCGAGGGCCTGTTGGGCTTGGGCCCGCAGTGCCGAGGCCTGTTCCGGGTCCGTGTCCTGTAAACGATTGGCGGTGTCGAGAAATTCCTCGACCATGCCCAGGAGTTCTGCCGCGCTCCTCCCCTCGAGATCGCCCGCCGGAATGCTCGGAGTCGTCGGTGTGGTGGGGGTCGTCGGGGTAGGCGGTGTGGTGGGGGTCGTCGGGGTGGTCGGGGCCATACCGTCTGTGTCGACCCCCTCGACGTTGTCGGGATCGGTGACCACCTTGGCCAATGCCGCGTCCAGCGTCGGTGCCATGCCGATCCGCTCTCCGCTTACGGCAATCACCTGTGTCAACACCGGAACCCGAGAGCCGCCGTCACCGGCCACATAGAGAGGACGCACGTAGACGATGGTGTCGGCCACCATCACGAGCTGCATCTCGCCCCAGTTGGCAACGGCACCACCCGGCGTGGAGTCGAGTGGCTTGGTGAAGTCGAAGACCGCTTCGTCCTGCCGGATGTCGGTGTCGATCAAACCGGGATCCGACACGACGTTGGTCGGGAGGTCGTACACCACCAACTTGCCGGCGTTCTCGCCCTCCGAACGCCCGACGAACACGGCGGTGAGTTCGGGCCGGGACGACTCCGAGTCGGATCCCGAACTCGGAACGAACGGCCGCTGGATCACGTATTCCGGCTCGTTCTCACCCGGGAGCCGGGTCAACCGGTACTGCGGCGGCATCAACTGGTCGACCCGGGTCGTCGACGACTCGGCGAACCGCAGGGGTTCGAGCGCCACCGCCCAGGACTTGTCGTCCTGGAGGAACTGCCGAGGGTCGTCGACGTGATAGGTCGTGTACATCTCGGACTGGACCTTGAACAGGTCGGTGGGATATCGGAAGTGCTGCGAGATCTCGGCCGGCGCCTCTGATACCGGGGTGAAGATATTGGGGAAGGCCTTCGCGTAGGCCGCAACCACCGGGTCCTGGTCATCGACGATGTAGAAGCTCACGTCGCCGTCGTAGGCGTCGACGACGACCTTGACGGAGTTGCGCACGTAGTTGAAGTTGCTGGCGAGATCGGCTCCCGGGACGAGCGAGCGGACCCGGTTGCCCTGGGAGTAGGGGAACTCGTTGCTGGTCGTGTAGGCGTCGACGATCCATTGGATGCGGCCTTCGGCCACGATCGGGTAGGGATCGGCGTCGTAGTCGAGGAACGGGGCCAGTGTCCGGGCCCGTTCGGTGACGTCGCGGTTGAAGATCACCTTCGATTCCGAGGTCAGTTCGCCCGAGATCAAGGTGCTCAGGTCCTGGAATCGCAGCGAGAACGCCAACCGTCGCAGCACCGAACCCATCGGGACGCCGCCCTCACCCTCGTATCGGGTCGTGGCGTTGGCGGCCCCGTTGCCCCCGGGGAAATCGATCTCGTCACGGCGGGCACCGACCACGGCGAAGCCGCCCAGCCCGTCCGAGAAGTACACCTGCGGGCGATCGAGCGACACGCCGAGGCTCGTCGTCGATCCGGACCGGGATTGGTGCCCTGCATCAGGTAGACCGGATCGCTGCCGCCGGGTCTGGCTGGCCGAAGCGATGACGGCCGCATAGCCGTGGGTGTAGGCAAGGTGCTGGTTCTCCCACCCGCTGTCGGCCTGGCCGAGGTCGAGGAGTCGAGCCGACAACACGACGGGCTCCACCTCGCCGTCGATGTCGTACCGGCCAACATCGAGCGGGATCGAGAAGTTGTATTCCTTGCGTTGGGCCTCGTCCTTGGTGATCGTCTCGTCGACCAGGGTCGGATCGAGGATCTGGACTCGGTCGAACACGTCGCCGTTGGCTTCGACCTCTTCGGCGGTGATCCCACTCTCGTACGCGTAGTCCTCACGGGTGAGCGAACTCTCGCCCAGTCCGTAGGCGAACCGGGTGGCCTCGATGTTGCGGGCGATGAAGGGGGCTTCCTGCGACGACAGCTGGGGTTCGACCCGAAGCCGCTGGTAGAGCGACGGGAAGATGCTCCCGACGACGATGTGAACGAGCAGCCAGATGCCGACCGCCGCGAGCGGCAGCCCGAATCCCTTGCGTCGGATGTTGTAGATGATGAGGCCGGCGCCGAACAGCGACACGAGGATCAACAGGTTGAGTGCCGGCAGTTGGATCTCGACGTCGGTGGCGAACGCCCCCGTGTAGAGGCTTCGGGTACCGGTCAACAGCTCGAACCGGTCGAACCAGTAGGCACCGGCCCGAAGTACGGCGAGGGTCGCCAGCAACACCGACAGGTGGAGTTTGACCCCCGGGGTCATCCGTTGGCCGGCCGTGGCCGCTCGAATCCCGCCGTTGAGGTAGTGGGCGATCGTCACCAGGATCAGGCAGAACACCAGCGCGGCGAAGAACCAGTCGATCAGGAAGGTCCAGAAGGGCAGCCGGAACATGTAGAACCCGGCGTCCCGACCGAAGACCGGATCGTCGAACCCGACGTCACCGCCGTTGCGGAACAGGACCCAGGTCTCCCACTGCTGACCGGTCTGGAGCCCGGCGAACCCGGCGAAGAAGAGCGCGATCCCGATCCGGAGCTTGCCGGCATGCGGACCGACGAGCTGGTGATAGCGCTCGATCAGGTCGTCTTCGGGGCCCTCGAGCCGCAGCGGCGGAGCCATCCGGTCGGCCACGTAGAGGTTGGTCCAAAGCAGCGCGAAGAACACCGTCGTGAAGAAGGCGGCCAGGGCGATCTGGGTGCTGAACAGTGTCTGCCAGACCGACGATCGACCAAGGGCATCGAACCACAGGTATTCGGTGAACAGGCGGGCGATCCCGCTGGCCGAGAGGAAGAGGGTGAACAGCAGAGCGAGCCCGATGGCGATCGGAACCCTGAATCGAGGCGATCTTCCACCTCTCGACGACGAAGCACGGACGGGACGCATTGGCGCCGAGGGTACCGGAGTTCGCCTCGACGGGGAGATCGGGGCGGTCCGATCTCGTGGCCGCTCGGGCTAGGAAACCGCAACGACGAGGCAATGACAGCCGGCCTCCGGACGGTGTTGTCCGCCCGGGAAGGTCGCCGGTTTCGTGAGCGACCCGGCAGCGGCATTGGCAACGCAGTCGGGACCCGGGTCGTGACGTGGATCGACCAGCCAACGCACCGTGCTCCCATCGGGCAGCGCCTCGTAGGCACCGATCGCAAAGGCCTCGATCAAGGCGGCGTCGGCCAGCTGTGGGATCTCTGTCGTTCGGGCATCTCGATAGTTGGCCCGAATCGGGTCGAGCACCTCGTCCTTGTCGCCGCCGGTCTCGTTGATCGCCCGCTCGATCCGGGCCCGCAACGGCGTGGCGATCGCCCGCGCCAGTCGATCGATGACCTCGGCCACTCGATGGTCATCCAACGATCCGCCGGCGGCGAGTGCTCCGGCCGACGCCGCGCCGACCACGCTGTCGGCGATGGCGTCGAGAAACGTGAGGACCTGGCGTTCGATCGGAGGAAGGTCGTCGAGTGTCACAGCCTTCCTGGCTCGCCGCACCCGGTCGAGGATGTCGCTCTGATCGTCGGCCAACGCCCGTTTGAGTTGCCGGCGAAGGTTCGGGCCGAACCGGGCCAGCGCCTTGTCGCGCTCTTCGATCATCACCGGGAGCTCGACGGCGTCGTCGAGTTCGCCCGCGATGTGCTCGATCTCGTCGTCGGGGTCGTCACCCGCCGGGGCATGGGCGAACAGGACGCCCATCTTCTCTTCGCCTGCCGTCATCCCGGCGCCGTCACCGGTCAACGCTCGTTCCACGACCGAGCCCCGCCGACTCGGCGCCGAGCGACGAACGACGGTCCGGCTGTGGTCCGACACCCGGATCGGACCCTCCTGCTCCCGAATCGTCTGGCCATCATCGGAAGACCCGGATCCGGGGACCCGGTGGGAATGGGACGGAACAGAACTCGAACCGCCAACGGCCACGGCGTCGTCGAAGGCATTGCGACCCATCCGGTCCCGGTCGAGTTCGGCAGCGAGCTGTTCGACCGACAGATCATCGGGACGCTCGTCGACGGTTCGGCCCACCTGTTCCATGGCGGCCTTCGCGTCGGGAATCGAATTCACCAGCTCCTCGATGGCCTCCCCCAGATCTCGTTGCACCAGGGCAAGAGATCGGGCCATGCGGTCCCGGGCGGCCTTGATTTGATCGAGTTGTGTGCGACCGGCTCGGCGCCGTCTCACGAGGTCGGCGAGCACCTTCTCCCGTGCCGCATTGGCTTCGGCGAGCATCTGCTGGGTTTCTTCCCGAGCTCGTTCCCGGGCCGCCAGCAGGTCGGCTTCGGCTTCGACCCGCATGGCCGAGGCCAACTCGGTGGCCTCGGCGGTCACCCGCCTGGCCTCGTCGTCGGCCGCCTGTCGCACGGCCTCGGCAGCCTCGGCTGCTTCGGTCGTGACCCGCAACGCCTCGGCCTCGCTCGAGGTCTTCCGCTCGGCGGCGGCTCGCTCGCTCTGGGCCCGGAGATCCGATGCCGCCTTCGTCGTCGACCGCTTGAGCTCGGTGGCGATTCGATCGGCTTTTGCCAGCCGCTCCTCGGCCTCGGCCTTACTCGATTCCTCGAGGGCCGCTGCAGCCGCCTCGCTCGATTCCTCGAGCTCGGCGGCGTGCTTCTCGGCCTCGGCTCGCAGTGCCGAGAGCTCGTCGAGGGTCGTCTGCCGTCGCTCAGCGATCTCGGCTTCGGTGGTTCGTTGCCGTTCCTCGACCACGGCCAGCCGGGCCGCGGCATCGGCTTCGGCCCGCGACCGGATCGTGGCCGCGGCGGTGCGAGCCGCCTCGAGGACGTGCGCGGTCTCGGCGCCGACCAACGCGTCGATCTGCGTGTCGTCCCAAGCACTCGGATCGGAAAGGGCCTCGGCCCGCTCAGCCCGACGGGTGAGCGACTCGATCAGGTTCGACCGTCGCGCCAGTTCGGTCTCGAGTTCGACGATTCGGGTCTCGAGGGCTTCGTTCGCCGTCTGGAGGTCACCGAGCCGCGCCTTGCTTCGCTCGAGTTCCGGGCGGAGGGCCGAGGCTGTTTGGTACTGCTCGGCCAGATCACGCAGGAACCGGCGAACCTCGTCGGGGTCATAACCGCGAAAGGACGATGAGAACTCTCGACCGGCGATCGTGGTCGGGTCCAGTTCCTGGTCGCGATCATTGGCCATGGGCCGATGCTAGATCCCCAGGGCCACCCTCCGAAGCCAGCGAGCGGAATTCGCGCTGCCCGGGTGGGGACGGGCGGTGCGCCGACCCCGTCGTGGATGAACGAACTAGTTCTGGGCGAGCGCGAACTCCTCCACGGCGTCGACATCGCCACCGATGGCCCGCAGGGCGTCGAGTGCACCGTCGAGGTCGGCGACCGGGATGACCTCGACGTCGTCTCCCACCCGTTCCCGCACGACGGCGAGCTCCTCGGGGGTCTGGGCACTCGGAACGAGGAAGACCGTTGCGCCGGCCTTGCGGACGGCCACGGCCTTCTGCTCGATCCCGCCGATCGCACCGACCCGCCCGTCGACCCCCATCGTGCCCGTGATCGCGATCGTCGCACCACCCGACAGCTCACCCGGGGTGAGCGCATCGAGGATGGCGAGCGTGAACGCCAGACCGGCCGAGGGGCCGCCGACCGAACCGCTGTCGATGTCGACGGCGAAGGGCGGCTCGATGAGGTCGGCCAGTGTCACCGGACCGATTCCGATGAAACCGACACCCTCCCGCTCGGGATTCTCGGCCAACGTGATCCGCACGATCTCACGTGAACCGTCGGCCGCCCTGGTGACGTCGAATTCGACGGTGTCGCCGGGTGCGTAGTCGCCGAGCAGGTCGAGCAACTGCACATCGCTGGTGACAGGCGCTCCGTCGATGGCGTCGAACACGTCGCCCCGCTCGAGCCGGCCGTCGGCCGGGCTGCCGGCGACGACGTTCGCCACGACCACACCGGCGTCGGTGATCGTCTCGTAGCCGAGGTGATCGAGGGCGACGGCCACGGCGATGTCCTTCGAGTTCGTCATTCGCTCGAGGTTGGCCTGGCGGCTCTGATCGGGGGTCTGGTTGCCGAAGTAGGTGTCGGTGGGGATGAACTCGCTGTCGCCCTGCCATTTGGTCCACAGATAGGTCCACAGATCCATGTCTTGTCGGAGCCGGATCGTGGTGTAGAGCAATTCGCCGTCGCTCGGGTAGTAGGTGGTCCCGTCGACCATGACCAGCGGCTCGGTGTCGCGTGCGGACCCGGGAACGATGGCAACGTAGTCGGGGCGAATCACGAAACCGATCGCCGAGATGACCCCGAGCATGAAGACGAACCCGATGGCGACAGCCTGGAAAGATCGCCGGCGCAACGAGCGGAGCGAGTCATCGACACCGGAGCGGAGCGAGTCATCGACACCGGAGCGGAGCGAGTCATCGACACCGGAGCGGAGCGAGTCATCGACACCGGAGCGGAGCGAGTCATCGACACCGGAGCGGAGCGAGTCATCGACACCGGAGCGGAGCGAGTCATCGACACCACCAGGGGCCGGGATGTGATCGTGGTTCACGATCCCTCCATCGGCGGTATGGCAGGATTCGGCAGCATCATCGGGTAGAACCAAGTTCGTGAAGGGCCGACCAGGTCGGTCACCGACCCAGTCGTCCACATCATGGACGGGGACACCGTGAACGAAACAGCACCGGCAACCAACTCGACCTCACCAACGTCGGCGTCTACGACCAATCGTGCCCGCACGCCCCTGTGGCGGCGATTCACGGCACTGATCAGCTTAGGGTCGCTGGTCGTGATCATCGGTATCACGGTGGCGTTCGCCATCGGAATCGGGTTCCTCTTGACCCTGCTCCTGTTGGAACGCGCTGCGGGGTGACGACCGGCCCGCCCGGTCGTCACCCCGCAAGGTCACCTTCGAATTCGTGGCACGGCGTCGTGTGTCGACGCCGTTGGGTCAGCGACCGAACAGACCCCGGCGGGCGCCGACGCCGTCGGCCTCGCCGGCATCCGCGGTTTCGGTGCTCGACGGCGGAGTGGTGTTGATCACCTCGGGCGTCGGGCTCACCGGTTCGACGGCGGGAGGGGCCGAAACCTCGGGGGGCGGTGCCATGGGGGCGGCAGGAGCGGCAGCAACAGCCGCGGGTGCGGGTGCCGGTGCTGAGTTCAACTGGTTGGCACCCCGGAGTTCGACCCGGAAGTAGGGGCGGTATTCGAAGGTGACCTGCTCCATGCGATGGATGGTGGCGTGCTCGACACCCTGCTCGTTGCGCAGTTGCTCGACGAACGCAACTGCGTCGTGGATCTCCTCGACTTCGTGATAGGCGGGCTTGCCGTCGGTCCCTCGATAGATGACCATGTGAGACATACTTCTGAACTCCTTCGTCCTGCCCAGAATCATGCGGGCTCGTGCAGGCTTGGCCATCTCGGTTGAGTTGACCGCACTAGCATTCCAGATCGCGTGGCAGATCACCACCCTCCCCGTCGATTGATTGGTCCCGAACGCGTCGTCATCGCAGGTCACCGCGGTGAGACCGAGATCATCGAAGCGGCGTTCGGCGCCGACGATCCCGATGTGCCGCGTCGCGGCACTGGGCGCCCTGGACCGAACGGCGATGCTGACCATCGATCGCCTCCGAACGGCGCTGAACGACTCGGCGCCATCGGTGCGCCGACGGGCACTCGAGCTCACGGCCCGCCAGCCCGACGCCTCGGAACTGGTTGCCGAGGTGATCACCCTGCTCGACGGCGACGACCGCCAGGCCGAACTGGCTGCCTTCGTGCTGGGAGAACTGGGCGACACCGACGACCAAACCGTTGCGGCCCTCGAGCGCCAGGCACGGGCCCACGACGACGCCCTGTGTCGCGAGTCGGCCATCGCCGCGCTGGGAGCGCTGCATCGAGGTCGAGCCACGATCCTGGCGGCGCTCGGCGACAAGGCAACCGTGCGTCGCCGGGCGGTGATCGCGCTGGCCCCGTTCGAGGGTCCCGACATCGACGCCGCGCTCCAACGGGCCCTGGAGGATCGCGACTGGCAGGTTCGTCAAGCTGCCGAAGACCTCCTGACGCCGCCCGACGACCCGGACCCGGATCCCGATCCCGATCCCGATCCCGATCCCGATCCCGACACGGACGAGTCGACCCGATCCTGAGATTCCGCCGCTGCCGACCGGGACCGGCCCGATCAGGCCTGATCCCTGTTCAGCGATGCCGCCACTCGGCCGGCCGCTTCTCGACGAAGCTCGCCATCCCCTCCTGGGCATCGTGGGTCTGGCTGGTAGCGGCCATCACTTCGACGGCATGGCGATACGCCTCGGGCAGATTGAGGTCGAGGTGCCGGTGCAGCGTCTGCTTGCCGATGGCCTTCGATGCCCGGCTGCCGCGGGTCGCTCGGTGCATCAAGGTGCTCACGGCGTCGTCGAGCTGGTCGGCCGGCACGACCTCGTTCAGCAATCCCCACTCCAGCGCCGTTCTGGCATCGATGGCGTCACCGGTGAGCGACAGCTCCATGGCCCGTTTGCGTCCGATGTTGCGGCTGATGCCGACCATGGGTGTGTGGCAGAACCAGCCACCCTTGCCACCCGGCGCCGCGAACGTCGCGGTCTCGGCGGCGATCGCCAGATCGGCCGAGGCCACCAGTTGGCATCCTGCGGCCGTGGCGATGCCGTGGACCCGGGCCAGCACCACTTGCGGGACGTCCTGGATGAGCAGCATGAGATCGGTGCAGGTCGACAGGAGCGCTCGCGTGAACGCATAGTCGGCGCCGACCATGTCGGCGAAGTCGTGCCCGGCGCTGAACGCCGGACCGTTCCCGGCGACGACCACGCCGACGGCGTCGGTGTCGGCCACCATTCGGAAGGCCGTCATCAGGTCGTGCATGTGATCGAGCGACAGCGCGTTGCGTCGCTCCGGCCGGTTCATCGTGATGGTGGCGACATCTCCGGTCTTGGTCTCGGACATCGACACGACGACGTTGGTCAGGGTGGTCTCACGTTCCATCCCGACGACGCTAGTGCCCGAGCCCGCCGGGCACCCGTTGACCCGATTCCCGATCGAATCTCAGCGGCGGGTGCGGCTCGTCATGAACATGTCGCCCACCTCGTCGAACGACTCGATGCAGCGACCGGCTCCCAGAACAACCGACTCGAGGGGCTGTTTCACCAGGTTGACCTCGACCTTGGCCGCGTTGCCGATGCGGGTGTCCATGCCTCGCAGCATTCCGCCACCACCGACGAGGTGGATCCCCCGAACGATCAGGTCCTGCGCCAGTTCGGGTGGGGCCGAGCCCAGGCACGACACCACCGAGTCGACCATCGCCGAAACGGGTTCCTCGATGGCGGCCCGGACCTCCTCGGCGGTCAACGTGACGGTTCGGGGTAGGCCGCTCATCAGCTCGCGGCCGCGAACCTCGGCTCCCCACTCGTCGGCCTCGGTCGGCCATGCCGATCCCACGGCCAGCTTGATCTGCTCGGCGGTCTGTTCACCGACCGCGATCCCGTGCTCCCGACGGACGAAGGTCTGGATCGCGTTGTCGATGTCGAAGCTCCCGACGCGGACCGCTTCGAGCGCAACCACGCCGCCCAGAGAGATCAGGGCCGTCTCGGTGGTGCCGCCCCCGATGTCGACCACCATCGACCCGACCGGCTGCTCGATGGGCAGACCGGCACCGATGGCCGCAGCCATGGGCTGTTCGAGCAGATGGGCCTCGGCGGCACCGGCCCGACGAGCGGCCTCACGCACGGCACGCTGCTCGACCGCAGTGATGGCCGACGGGACGCAGATGATGACCCGCGGACGATTGAAGCGGCTCACGCCGGCTCGGTGCAGGACGAGGCGGATCATCCGTTCGGTGATCTCGAAATCAGTGATCGCACCCTTGCGGAGCGGACGGACCGCCACGATGTGGCTGGGCGTGCGACCGATCATTCGCCAGGCATCTCGGCCGATGGCGAGCACGTCGCCGCTCTTCGTGTTCAAGGCGATGACCGACGGCTCGTTGAGGACGATGCCCTCGCCTCGGGCATAGACGAGCGTGTTGGCCGTTCCGAGATCGATGGCGAGGTCGCGGCTCATCGGCGACTTCCCTCGACCGGGCCATCCCCGCCGGCCCGGTGAACGTCGTCGACCTCGACCAGGTGCTGGGCCTCGAGTCCCCAGCTCTCTCCGTCGGCCCACCGTTCCTTCTTCCAGATCGGCACCGTCGCCTTGATGGTGTCGATCCCGAAACGGGCCGCCTCGAACGCCGCATCACGGTGCGGTGCCGACACGGCGACGATGACCGCCGACTCGGTGATCGGAACGAGGCCGACCCGATGGATCAGCACGATCCGCCCCAGGTCGGGCCAACTGGTCCGTGCCGCGTCGGCGATCGCCCCGAGCCGAACGACGACCTGTTCTTCGTAGGCCTCGTACTCGAGACGATCGACCTCGCTGCGTCCGTCGGAGTGATCGCGGGCCGTTCCGCTGAATACGACCACGGCCCCACAATCGGGGCGAACGACCCACGCCGAGGCCTGCTCGACAGGCAGGGTCGAGGCCGACAGGCCGACCCATGTGTCGCCGGACACAGGCGGAGCGAATGGGGTGGGCGCAGTCACAGGACCCCCATCGTAAGCCCCACGCACCGGCAATCTCACGGGGCGCGGAAGTTCCGTTCGCTCCCACTTGTACTGTCTGGAGCCGTGGCAGTCGAAGACGGAGACGATGATGACGCCCCGATCGGGCCGCCGCCCGATCCATCCGTTCGCCAGTGGCGCCATCCGTCCGAGATCGCCTCGGCCAACGCCGCGGCCCAACGGGCCCTTCCCCCGGACGGCCACACCCCGACCGCTTCACGGTCGGCACCTTCGTCCCGGCTACTCCTGGCCGGAACCGCGATCGGTGTGATCGGCCTGCTCGCCGCCCTCTCGGCCGTCCGAGCCTCGAGTTCGGTCCCGGGTGGTCTGGCCCAGCAGGCGACGATCCTCACCTCGGTGTCGATCGCCACCTCCGACCCGTCGAGTCCGAGCGTCGATTCCGACGCCCGCCCACCGGGCGACTCGACCACGACCACTGCACCCGACCGGACCGAGGGCACCCGAATCCCGGCGCCCGACGTGGCGCAGCGACCGACCTGGCTCGACGCCGGACCGAGCCCCGTGGTCTCGATCTTCGAGCCCGGAAGCACCCGCCAAGCCGCGTCGGGCATCCTCGTCGACGGCGTCGTGCTCACGAGCGCACAGGCCCTCCGCGGCCGCACTGCCATCGAGATCGAACTCGGCGCCGATCAGCGGACGGCCGCCGAGGTCCGTGGCATCGATCCGTTCTCCGACCTCGCGGTGCTGGTGGCTTCCGATGGCTCCTCGCTGGGTTCGCCCGACGACGGCACCGAGACGACCGCCACCTCGATCGCTCGGGCCGGCCTGGCCAACGAGGCCGTACCGCCGGGGTCACCCCCCACGTCCGGATCGACGTCGACCGCCGGCCCAACCCCGGGGACACCGGTTTGGCTGGTCGTTGCCGATGGTGTTCGACCGCCGTCGGCCTTTCCCGGAACGATCGTCGCGCTGGCGCAGGACATCGCAACGAGCGACGGGCATCCCGTCTTCGATGCCATGGCGACGAGCATCGTCATGCCAACCATCGGAGCCGGAGGGGCCCTGCTCGACGAACAGGGCACGATCCTGGGCATGGTCGTCGCATGCGACGAGTACTTCGCCAATGCCGTGCCGATCTCCGTCCTTCGAGCCACGGCCGCGTCGATCCTCGAGACCGGATGGGCGCACGCCGGCTGGCTCGGTCTCACCGGTGAGGGCTCCGACGACGGAGTCACGATCATCGATGTCGAGGCCGACGGTCCGGCCGAGAACTCGGGGATCATCGCCGGAGACGTCGTCGTCAGGATCGGAGGCGAACCGGTCGAGCAGATGTCGGAACTGATCCGGGCCATCCGCAGGGCCGGACCGGGGGCAACGCTTTCGTTCACGATCGAACGCGACGACGAGCTGGTGACCGTCGACGTCGTCATCGGGTCTCGGACCTGACGGCCGAGTTCCGGCGGTCAGCGAAGGAGCCGCCGGGCCAATCCTGCGGCCACGGCCACGGCCCCGGCGATGCCCACACCGGCAACGGCCAGCGCGATCTCCTGGCGTTCCTGCGCAGTGACCGTCCACGGTGGCGGTGGCGTGCCGAGCACGAAGGCTTCGCTGTTCGAGAAGGTCGGCGTCCACCCGGCCCGACGCAGCCGGTCGTTGGCAACGACCCAGGGATGCCGAACGTACGCCTCGATTCCCGGAGGGGTCGGACGCAGCCCGAGACGACGACCGGCCTCGAGCAGCCGATCGTTGACTCGCTCCGGCACCCGGAACTGCACGCCGCCGACCAGTTCCCGGAACACCTCCGGGCCGAGCCAGCCGTCGGGGGCCACGTTGTAGACACCATCGAGTTCGTTGACGATGACGAAGGTCAGGGCCGACGCAAGGTCGTCGTAGTGCAGGAACTGCAGCGGCGGGTCGACGCGGTCGGGTCGTACGATCATCGCCGAACGCAGTGCCTTGGCCACCCATGCCGACCCCTTCTCCGAGAGCGTCGTGGTCGGGCGCAGGATCGTGAGACGGCGGCACGGGTCGGCCGCGGCCCAGGCCGAGGCTGCCTCTTCGAGGTCTTGCTTGGCCACGGCGTAGGCCAGGTCGGGAGCCGGGCACAGTGGCTGGGTTTCCGACATCGGGATCGGATTGTCGGCCGAGGCGCCGTAGACCATGGCCGACGAAAGGACGATCAGCCGCTCGACTCCGGCCTGCGTCGCCCCGTCGAGCACTCGGTCGAGCATCGACAGGGTGGCCTGCGAGTCATCGGGACGACCGGGCTCCTCGGCCAGGTGCAGGATCGTGCCACAACCCTCGAATACCTCGGCCAGCGAGCCCCGTCGGAGATCGAGCCGCACGGCATCGACCTTGGAGTTCGGGGAGGTCTGACCGACCCGGTCGATGGCGACCACACGGTCGACGGTGGGTTCCGAGGCCAACTGGCGAATCGTCCGATGACCGACTGCTCCGGCTGCCCCGGTCACCGCGATTGCGTTCACCGCTCTACGATGCCCTTGTGACCGGTTCCGATCCACTCGGTGGAGGCGACTTTCCCTTCGGCGACCTGAGCAAACTGTTCGGGGCGTTCGGCAACGCCGACCCCTGGCAGCAGGCAGCGCAGATCGCCCAGGCCGTGGCGTCCGAGGGCGAGAGCGAGCCCAACGTCGAGCCCAAGGTACGCCTGGCCATCGAAGACCTGGCCCGGGTGGCTCTGCTCTATCTCACCGAGGTTCCGGGTGTCTCCG
Organism: uncultured Acidimicrobiales bacterium; assembly: GCA_963700755.1. Lineage (GTDB taxonomy): Bacteria > Actinomycetota > Acidimicrobiia > Acidimicrobiales > SZUA-35 > JBBQUN01. Next base: position 599,190 of record CAVOYW010000004.1, on the reverse strand, counting down.
CGTCGCCCACCATGCGCAGCGAGGCGAGGATCAAGACCGTCACCCGCTCCCAGTGGACCACCGAGTCGATTCAGGCCTACCGCCCGTTCTTCGAACGGTTCGGTGAGGCGATCGGCAGGGACGCCGCGATCGAGCCCCATCCCGACGACCCGTTCGCGGCCCTGTTCGGAACGATGTTCTCGAATCTTGCGCCGATGATGGTCGCGGCGTCGGCCGGTGCGATGATCGGCCACCTCGGTCAGCACTCCCTGGGCCAATACGACCTTCCCGTACCTCGCTCGACCAACGAGGTCCTCATCGTTTCGTCGGCCCTCGACGAGGCGGCGCAGGACTGGGGCGTCCCGATCGATGAACTCCGGATGTGGGTGCTCGTTCACGAGCTGGCCACCCACGCCATCCTGTCGATCCCCCATGTCTCGCCAGCGCCTCGACGCGCTGCTCATCGACTTCGCCACGGCCTTTCGGCTCGATCCCGAGAAGCTCCAGGATCGTTTCGGTGAGATCGGGTCCCTCGACGACCTGACCCGCCTGCAGGAACTCGCCGGTGAGTTCAACGACCCCGATGTCGTGTTGGGCATGATGCGAACCAGAGCCCACGATCTGTTGATGCCCCAGCTCGATGCGCTCGTGGCTGCCATCCTCGGCACGGTCGACCTCGCCGTCGAGCGGGTCTGCCTGACGCTCGTCCCGAACCACGCCGTGATCCGTCAGCACATGCGCGACCGCCTCCTCGACGTCACCCCGGCCGATCGGTTCATGGAACAACTGCTCGGAATCACGATCACCGAGGACACCCTCGACCACGGTCGGGCCTTCGTCGACGGGGTGATCGAGCGGGTCGGCGACGAAGGCGTCGCTCGGTTGTGGGCCGACGACCTCGACCTCCCGACTGCAGCCGAGATCGACGCTCCCGGTCTCTGGTTGGCCCGTATCGGGCTCGATCCCGACATGGAAATGCCCGAGCTCGACATCCCCGACGATCTCTCGGGCCTCGACGATCTCTGACCGCCACACCGAGACGCCACCGAACGACGCCACACCGAACGACAGCCACACCGAACGACAGCCACACCGAACGACGCCACACCGAACGACCGAACGACAGCCACACCGAACGACCCGCCCCACACCGAACGACAGCGTCAGTCAGTCGCGCATCGGTGGTCCGGTCGGCGGTGGGCTCGGGGGCAGCTGATACTCGCGGGTGGGTTCGTGGGACTCCTCGGCCAGAAGCGCGTCGAGGTCGATCGACGACATCGGCTCGGTCCGAGGCACCCGCACCGAACCATCGTGATCGTCACCGTCGGAACCCGCAGCCGTGCGACGCCGGCCCCCGGGACGCCGAGGTCGTCGGGAGGCGGTCGGTGGCTTCGACTCGGGACCTGTGCCCCGGTCGCGTACCCGACGGAGCCGGCCGCCGTTCGGAACCATCCGCCGGGGGGCAACGGCCGGGTCGCGCCCGAGGTGGTAGCTGAGCGCGGCGAATCCGGCGGTCACCGCCAACAACACGAAGCCGATTCGAGCCGGGATCGGGATCACGACCGGAATGACGGCGCCGAACACCCACAGCAGCTGGAACCGGCTCTCGAACCGGGCGAACGAGCGCCCGAGATTCGCCTCGGGCGCGTCACGCTGGACGATGGCGTCGAACGACTGCTTGCCCATCGCCCCGGCCATGGCCACGGTCAAGGCCATGACCACGGCCCCGGTCAGACCCCCGGCGAGCGCAGCCAACAGGCCGGCGATGCCGACGGCTGCCAACGAGCCGGCAAGGATCTTCTCCTCACGAACCACGGCCCGGAGCCGGGGGGAACCGATCGCGCCTCCCACACCCCCGATGCCCGTGGCCACCAGGACCAGTCCGAAGTGCCACGTCGGCGCTCCCCCCGACGCCAGGTTGAGCCGGTCCAGGCCCATGGCCTCGCGAACGCGGTGACCGATCTCGACTCCCGTCGAGGTCGGTCCCGGATCGACACCGCCCCGCAACTCGAAGGCCAGGAGCATGGTGAGGAATCCGACGACGGCTCGGACGTAGCCCATCGCACTGGCCGCCAGCACGATCCCGCTGCCGCGCAGTTCGTGGCGCTCGACCTCGCCGGCCGGGGCCGAGGCCACCTTCGTCGCCGGGATGCGTGAGGCCAGGAAGGCCGCTCCGAGGAACACGAAGGCATCGAACCACAACGTCCACGACGCATCGCCCAGCGTGAGCAGCAGGATGCCGGGGATCCCGACCACTCCGGCCGAGATCGACGAGATGATCGACAATCGGGAGTTGGTGAGCACCAGCCGGGTCTCGTCCTGGACCAGGGTCGGGACGAGCGCCGATTTGGCGACGTGATAGGTCTTCCCCATCACGAGCATGCCGAAAGCCAGGGGGAACACCAGCAGGTTGTCGATGTTCATGGCCATGAAGACGGCGAGCACCGCACGAACCAGCGCCGACAGGATCACCATGTTGCGATGACCCCCCTTCAGCCGGTCCATGGCCGGGCCGAGCCAGGGGGCCACCACACCGAAGGGGGCAACGGTCAGGAGCAGATACAGACCCACCTGCCAACGAGCGTCGTTGGGATCGATGGCGAAGAAGAACGAGTCGGCCAGGGCGATCGCCACCAACGCGTCGCCGGCAACCGACATCCCGTGGGCCCGAGCGAATCGGGCAAAGGGCGACACCGAGAATCGTGCTGCACCTCGATTGGGATCGACCGAAACACCCTCGTTCCAATCCTTCGATCGGGCGGTACGCGACCGGCCGAGCATCCCGGCGAATCCACCGGCGCGAGTCCGGTCGCCGCCATCACCTCTCGGCGACTTGCGCGACCGATCACCAGGAACGTCGTCGGGTGGCTCGTTGGGCTCCCGTCGTGGCACGTGATCGATGTTATGCGGTCAGCGGAGGAGTCGTTTGTTCGGTCGACGGCAGGTCTCGACCTGGTCGCTCGAACTTGTAGCCCACCCCTCGGACTGTGACGATTCGGGTCGGGTGACCCGGATCGTCTTCGATCTTCGACCGCAGTCGTTTGATGTGCACATCGAGTGTCTTGGTGTCGCCCACATAATCGTGTCCCCACGCCCGATCGATCAGCGTGTCACGAGGCAAGACCCGTCCGACGTTCTCGAGGAGCAGGGACAGCAGCTCGAACTCCTTCAGGGGCAGGGCCACCACCTCGCCCCTCACGAAGACCTCGTGACTGGCGAGGTCCATCCGAACATCGCCGACCACCAGCTCCTCGATGCCGAAATCGGCGTCGGGGGCGCCCTTCTCGTCGGTACGACGCATGACCGCACGCATGCGGGCGATCAGTTCGCGCATGCGATAGGGCTTGGTGATGTAGTCATCGGCACCGACCTCGAGCCCGACGACGATGTCGATCTCGGCCGACTTTGCCGTGACCATGATGATCGGAACCCTCGACTTGGTTCGGATCTGACGGCACACGTCGACACCCGATATCCGCGGCAACATCAGGTCGAGCAGGATCAGGTCGGGCTCACGTTCGGCGAATGCGGCCAGTGCCTCCGCCCCATCCCGTGCGACTCGGACCTCGAAACCCTCCTTGGCCAACCCGACGGTCAGAGCATCGAGGATGGCCTCTTCGTCTTCGACCACCAGTACGGACGGCATCGACATGCTCATGGTTCCTTTCCTTGCGCGATCGCGGGGTGCTGGTCGGGCTCGTGATCGATGTCGTCCTCTACGGGGAGCGAGACGCTTGCGCTTCCGGGCCCCGAAGCGTCCAGACCGGTGGTCGGGAGTACGATCCGGAACGTCGACCCCTGACCCTCGGCCGACTCGAGTTCGAGGGTTCCGCCATGGTTCGCCACGATGTGGCGGACGATCGACAGTCCCAGACCGGTGCCACCGGTGTTGCGACTCCGGGCCGGATCGACACGGTAGAAGCGCTCGAAGATTCGTTCACGATCCGACGCCGGGATCCCGATTCCGGCATCGACGACCTCGATCACGACCCGCCGTTCGTCGCCCGAACCACGGGCCTCGACCACCAACCTGACCTCTGCTGCCCGGGTCGGAGTACTTGACGGCGTTGTCGAGCAGATTGCCGACCGCAGCAACGAGCTGGCGACGGTCACCGAGGATCGGGACCGGCGACCGGACGTCGATTTCGACGTCGATGTTGCGGAGTTCGGCGGCCGCGGCGCACCGTTCGAGCGCTCCGGCGACCACGATCGATGCCGCCACCGGTTCCGGCGTCGATCAGACTCCCCGATTCCAGTTCGGAGAGGGCCAGGAGATCGTCGATCGTGTTCCCGAGTCGGATCGCCTCGGCATGGAGCCGGCCCGAGAGGCGATCGGTGACAGCCGGATCGTCGCTGTCGATCAGGGCCTCGGCCAGGAGACCCAGCGCAGCGACGGGCGTCTTCAGTTCGTGCGACACGTTGGCGACGAAGTCTCGCCGTACATCGATCGCCCGCCGCTTCTCGGTGATGTCCTCGACGATGACGACCACGCCGACGGGATGCCCGTCGACGCGTACCGACTCACCCTTGAACTCGAGGACCTGGCGTGGCGGACCGAAGAGATCGAGCACTCGGGTCGCCGTACCCTCGACCCCGGCCAGGGTCGAGACATCGGCGAGCGCAGCATCGACCAGGGGGCGCTGGTGCCGGTTGCCGCGCAGCCGAGTCGCCGAGGAGTTCTCGAATATCTGCCCACCCCGGCTCCCGTACAGCACGAACCCGAGCGCCAGGGTCTCGACCGCCCGCAGGACTCGGACATCGGATCCCGAGATCGGCCGGGCGGACTCGTTCCCGCTAGCGTCCTGCTCCACCCGGGAGCGACCGATCCGGTAGCCGGCCACCGAGGCGACGAACGCCGTGAGAAGGATGCAGACGATGACCAAGGCGGGTCAGTCGCTCGGGGAATCGTCGAGGATCGCCTGCTCCACCGACGACGCCGAATCCTCGGCTCGTTCGGGCCCGCGCTCGGGAACGCAACAGCCCGTTGTGCTCCGGCAGCCAGCCGGTCACCATGTAGTTCACCCGCTGACCGATGTTGACGGCATGATCGCCGATTCGTTCGTAGTAGCGGGCAACGAGCGCGAGCTGGACGGCAGCGGCCAGATCGATCGCCTGCTCGGCGTGCGCCGCGAACACCGCCTCGATCATCTCGCGATTCAGCTGGTCGAGCTGATCGTCGATGTCATCGAGCGCCGCTGCGAGATCCTCGTCGCCGTCGGCGAACGCTTCCATCGAGAGCTGCACGAGCCTGCGTGCCTCTTGACTCATCGCATCGACGACTCCACGGATCTTCGGAGTCAGGGGTGCCCCGTACATGCGACGGGCTGCCTTGCAGACATTCACGACCAGGTCGGCCGAACGCTCGAGTTCGCCGACGGCTTTCAGGATCGTGGTGAGATGTCGGAGGTCACGGGCCACCGGCGCCTGCAGGGCCATGATGGCAAAGACCCGTTCCTCGATCTCGAGGCTGAGGCGATCGATTTCGTCGTCGGCGTCGATGAGTTCCTGGGCGTCGGCCAGTTCTCCGCTGAGCAGGATCTCGGTCCCCTTCGGGATGACCTCCGACACCATCGCCCCGAGGCGGATCAGGCTCTCATCGAGTTCATCGATGCGGTGGTGGTAGGCGCTTCGGTAGTCGACGCGACCACGCCCCTCGTCGACGGAAGGTGGGCTGGTTCTCTCGGCAGGTTTCATAGGACCTCGTCGGCAAGATGGGAGGGGTCGCCCGTCACCAAGTATTGCAGGCGAGCGGCCAGGATCTGGGTGTGATCGCCGATCCGGTCGAGCGAACGACCCACGACGAAGGCTGCGACCGCGACACGGGCCGCGTCGGGACCCTCGAGTTCGAGGATACGCCCTAGGAGCGGGTCACCGAAGTCGTCGAGCGGATCGGACCGCTGGAGTCGCTCGAGCGGTTCCACCGAGTTGGCCGCCCAGCCCTCGGCCACGATCCGGAAACGCCGCCGCACGTTGGCCGCGAGTTCCCGGATCACGGCGCACACTTCGGGATGGGCTGCCAGTAGGGGCTGATTGTGGACGGTCTTGGCAATTCGCAGGCAGAGGTCGCCGATCCGTTCCAGCTCGGTCAGGACCCGAATCACCGAAACCACGAGTCGGAGATCGGATGCCCTCGGCGCTTCGCGGACAAGCACCTCGTAACAGCGCTCGGTGAGCGAGACGTGCATGGCGTCGATCTCATCGTCGGAGGCAAGCAAGTCGGCGGCGACCGCTGGATCGCCGGTGGCGATGACGGTGATCGCCTTGTCGAAGGCCTCGCCGACCAGCAGCGACATGACTTCGACCTGCAGTCGGAGCTGCTCGAGTTCGTCGTCGAAGGAGCGTCGCATCGTCCGTCGTACCTCGCCTGCTCGCGGCTCTCGCCAGTTGGACAATTGCTCGATTCCTCGGGAGTGGTCGAATCTGCTGGGGCACCGGACTCGGTCGACAGCGACGTCACCCGTACGGCGCCGCTCCGAGGCTAGGCACTGCAGGTGTCATCGAACGGGACTCGAAATGGCGCGCACGTGAACACCGATCGACAGATCGCCGCCTCGATCGGGCCGTCACCGACTCGCCGCCTGCGCCAGACGCTCGGCCGGCGACGGGTGCGGAGCGAACCATCGGGCCAACCGGGACGGAGCCAGATCGCTGTGGTCGTGCTGGACCAGCACGCGCAGCAGGGACTCGCCAGGCGACCCGACCTCGGCGAGCGCGTCGGTGTCGGCCATTCGTTCGTGCGCCCGGGAGACCCACGCCTCGAAGGCTCCGGTCACCAGACCAGCCAGCCCGACCAGCGCAACGGCCAGCGGCAACGATCGAGCGTCGGTCAGATCGAGCCAACGATCCGTTGGTGCCTTGGCAGACACCAGCCACAACACACCGAGCTCGAACGACGAGCCGACGGCGGACACGACGAAGGCCGAGCGGTGATGATGTCGTCGCAGATGGGCGACCTCGTGGGCCACGACGAAGTCGCGCAACTCGGCATCGGCCCCGAGCAGATCGGGGGTGCACAGCACGAGTGGCGACGAGCCGAACCCGAGCGTCAGGGCATTGAGCCCACGCTCGCCATGACCGGGGCCGAGCCGACCGAACCGGACGTCGCTCATCCCGGACGAGGCGGCGATCGACGACAGTTCGCGGTCGAGCTCGTCCGGCAGCGGATCGTACCGATGCATCGCCCGGAGGATCCGCGGCCCGAACGACCGGGTCGCGACGATCGAGGCGATGACCATCACCGCCGGCCACCACGGCGTCGCGTTCACGAGCCACCGGAACAGCAGCGTCAAGGGGATCGAACCGGCAACGACGACGACACCGACGAGGACGAGCGACTGCCCGAAACGGGACGGCTCGACACGAACCGCACCGTGGTTCGGTTCGTGTCGCAAGGCCGACCAGGTCTCGACAGCGGCGGCCGGGATCCAGAGCACGATGGCGACCGCCACACCAACAGCGACGAACCCCGACGGGTGCGAGATCTCGTCCGTGCCACGGATCGATGACCACACGAGGACCAGCCCTGCAGCGCGAGCCAGGCCCCGCAGCAGAGCTGCGATCGCAAGTGGCCGATGGTACTGCCGCGAGCGTGCGAGCTGGTCTGGGGTGAACCATCGTTCGGGATCCACCCGATGCCCCCACCACGTCCCAGACCTCACCACGTCACAGATCTCAACACGTCACGGTTCTCACGACGTCGGCTGCCGCACCGGAACGGCGCTCGCGTCCCGGGGCCGCTACTCCGACTCACGGTCAGCGTTCGATGCCAGCTCCGCGACCGCGACGTCGAGCAGGTCACGGTCGTGTTCGTAGGTGAGCAGGGGACGGGCCTCGGCTGCGAACAGCCAGCGGAGTTCGTCGACCTCGTCGTTGGTGGCGAAGTCGCCGCCGGTTCGTTCGAGCAGCCAATACCGAACGGTCTTCGGCCGATCCCGGTGATCGACGTAGCGCAGAGTGGCCAGCTCGGGCCCGATCTCACCGACGAGCCCGGTCTCCTCGGCCACTTCGCGGATGGCACAAGCCAACTCGGTCTCGCCCTCGTCGACCTTTCCCTTCGGGAACGACCAGTCGTCGTAGCGCGGTCGGTGGACGACCGCGAACCGCAACACCTCGCCCGTGCCGGTCCAGACCACGCAGCCCGCGGCGCGCACGGTGCCCCGCGAACGCCCGTTCATGGCGATTCCCCGGCGTCGTCTCGGCGGTCGACGACGGGTCGTTTCCGCACGATCGGTCGGGGCAGCGAAACGTCGTCGGGTGGTCGCTCCGGATGAGCTCCCCGGTGAGCCAGCTTCTCGAATGCGTCGTGGACTTGGAAGGTCCGCTCGTTCCGCAATCGGTAGTCACCGTTGGCATCGAGTTCCCAGGTCAGTTCATCGTCTCGGAGGACGTAAGCGATGATCTCCTGCATTCGCTGTTGGGCGACCGGATCATCGACCCGCACCAGGGCCTCGACCCGGCGATCGAGGTTGCGGGGCATCATGTCGGCCGAACCGATGTAGTAGCGGGGCAATCCCGGACCCCCGCCGTTGGCGAAGAAGAAGATGCGGGAGTGCTCCAGGTAGCGGCCGACGATCGATCGCACACGGATGTTGTCGGAGAGACCGGCGATACCCGGCCGCAGGCAGCAGATTCCCCGCACGATGAGATCGATCTCGACCCCGGCCTGACTGGCCCGATAGAGCCCGTCGATCAGATCAGCGTCGACGAGGCTGTTGAGCTTGAGCACGATCCGACCCCGACCAGCCGGGGCCTCCGCCTCGTTCGAGATCAGCTCGGAGATCCCGCTCCTCAACGTGTACGGAGCCACGAGCAGATTGTCGAAGCTCACCGTGTTGCCGTATCCGGTGAGGAAGTTGAAGAGCTGGGTGAGGTCGTCGCCGATCGTGGGATCGGCGGTCAGCAGACCCAGATCCTCGTAGATGGTTGCCGTCTTCGGGTTGTAGTTGCCGCTCCCGATGTGGCAGTACCGCCGAAGATGTCGGCCCTCCTCCCGAACCACCAACGCCGTCTTGCAGTGGATCTTCAGCCCGACGAGACCGTAGGCGACATGCACCCCGGCCTCCTCGAGACGACGAGCCCATTCGATGTTGGCCTGTTCGTCGAACCGGGCCTTCACCTCGACCAGAACCGCGACCTGCTTGCCACGTTCGGCGGCGTGGATCAGCGATTGCACGATCGGCGAGTCACCCGAGGTTCGGTAGATCGTGAGTTTGATGGCACGAACCATCGGGTCGGCGGCAGCGCTGCGGACGAACTCGCTGACCGACGAACTGAACGACTCGTAGGGGTGGTGCAGCAGGATGTCGCGCCGACGGATCCGGGCGAAGAACTCCGCCGGGTCGTCGACCTCCTGCAACGGCGGGGGAACGACGCCGGTGTAGCTGTCGATGGTGAGGTCGGGCCGGTCGAGGCCGACCAACTGCCAGTAGCCGGTGCAGTCGATCAACCCCTCGTAGTGGTAGACGTCGTCGATGTCGAGATCGAGCTCGCGGATCAACAGACGGAGGACATCGGGTGGCATCTCGTGATCGGCCTGGAGCCGGATGGCCCGGCCGAAGCGACGACGTCGGAGCTCGATCTCGACCGCTTCGAGCAGGTCCTCGGCCCCTTCGTCCTCGAGGCTGATGTCGGCGTTGCGGGTCACGCGGAAGGGCCAGGCCCCGGTCACGTTGAATCCCGGGAACAGGCCGTCGAGTTGGGCGGCGATGACCTGCTCGAGGGGCACGAACCGGCCCGAGGGCATCAGCAGGAAGCGGTCGATCGACGGCGGCACCTTGATCCGGGCGAACCGTTGTCGCCCCATGGCCGGATCGAAGACCTGAACGGCCAAGTTGAGCGACAGATTCGAGATGTAGGGAAACGGATGCCCGGGATCGACGGCAAGCGGTGTCAGAATCGGGAAGATCCGCTGATCGAACTCGGTTGCGGCGAACTCGCGATCGTCGTCGTCGAGGTCGGCCCACGCCACGATCTCGACACCGGCCTCGGCCAGGGTCTTGCGAAGTTGCACGACATGCACGTGCTCCAGCCGCTGGAGCTGCTGGTCGGTGAGGCGCTTGATCGAACGGAGCTGAGCCAGGGGTGTGTAGCCGTCGGGCGGTGTTCGGGTCACCCCCGCAGCAACCTGATCCTTGAGTCCGGCGACGCGCACCATGAAGAACTCGTCGAGGTTGGACGCATAGATCGCGCAGAACTTCAATCGCTCGAGGCTGGGAACCGTTGGATCCTCGGCCCGAGCCAGGACCCGACCGTTGAAGGCGAGCCAGGACAGTTCCCGGTTGAAGAATCGGTTCGACGGATCGACCAGGTCGTCGGCGGTCTCGGGTCGCTGCGTGGGGGCGGGATCGTTGGGGAACATCACGACAGCACGGACCAGGGGTCGATGACCATCAAACCGGGAGGAGGTCGGGACGCGGCCCGAAACGATCGCCGGCGAGTAGGGCCGCTCCAACGACACCGGCGTCGTCGAGCCGCTCGGCCAACCGCAGCTCGCACACCGATGCTCCGAAACCTCCGAAATGCTCACTCGATCGGATCAGATCGAGGAACCGCTCGCCGAACTTGTCGACCACACCGCCACCCAGCACGATTCGGTCGAGGTCGAGCATCGTGGCGGCGTTCCCGATCCCTTGGGCCAGGGCATCAGCCGCTTCCTGGACGAGGCGGATCGCAATGGGGTCGCCGGCCTCGTATGTTCGCTCGAGGTGTCGCGACTTGATCGGGCCGTCGTCGGACTGGCTGATCAGCGACGACGTGACCCCTTGGGCCGACAGCCGACGAAGTTCGGCCTCGATCCCGGCTCGACCGGCGTAGGCCTCGAGGTGTCCCAGCTGGCCACAACCACAGAGGCGCCCGCCGTCGACCACCGTGAGGTGCCCGATCTCGCCGGTCATGCCTCGAACCCCGGAACGGACGTGACCATCCAGGATCAGGCCACCACCGACACCCGTGCCGACGAAAACGGCCAGCATGTCCGAGGCTCCCTGTCCGGCACCCACTCGGTGCTCGGCCAGTGCCCCGCAGTTGACGTCGTTGCCGACCGCCACCGGCCGACCGAGCGCCTCGGCCAGCGTCGCCGACACCGCAACCGGGTTGTCCCAGCCCACGATGTTCGGGCATGGCCCGACGACCCCATCCGAACCGACCAGGCCGGGCATGCCGATTCCGATGCACTCGGCGCTGTCCCAGTCGTCGAGGGACCGCACGACATCGACGACCTTCTGGATCACGCCGGCCGGGCCACTGGTCGGTGTCGGCGCCTTGGAGCGTCCTTCGGACCACCCGGTCTCGGTGTCGACCAACCGGGCCAGGATCTTGGTTCCTCCGAGATCGACTCCCACAGCGCGCATCGTGCCGATCCTTCGCGCTCAGGCCCGCGGGGCTCGGGCCGGCAACTCGTCGCCCAGATCCCAGTCGACCCGGATCAGCTCACGTTCGGCGTCGCGATTCACCCGCTCACGATTGCGGCGGAACTGCGGATCGTGGCGAGGCAGCAGCAGGAGCCGAGCAGTCACCCTGGTCCAGAAGTCGTCGAGCAGCTTGGCATCGCCGAAGTGGCGGTGGAGTTCCCAGTGCGGGGCCACGGGGCCGGTGTACACGATCGTCACGTGGGCGATCGGGGGTGGCGCTTCTTCGAGCGTCTCGACATCAGACATGCGGAGAGACTACCGCCCAGTGGGCTCGGCCTGCGGTTCGCTCGGTCGCCGGCGCCTGCGACTCGCCGTCCTCGATGACCACGGTGGGTGGGCATGGGCACAATTCTCGATCGGGAGGGAACCATTCGACCCATCAGAGCGTCTGAACCTACATGGACTCCAACTGGATGGCCGAAGGCAACTGCAACAACCACCCTCCCTCGGTCTTCTTCCCGAGCGATGGTGTCGGCGTCGAGATCGCCAAGAAGATCTCCGCGACCTGCCCGGTCCAACCACGTTGCCTCGAGTACGCGCTCGATGCGCGCATCGACCACGGTGTGTGGGGTGGAGCCTCCGAACGCCAGCGGCGCCGGATGCTCAAGGAGCGCCGGGCCCGAGCCGCCGAACGCCGGGTCGAGATCGACGCCGGGAGTTCCGGGCATCACTTCGCCGGCTGAGCCGGCATCGGGAATCGGCCGGTTGGGCATCGCCTCAGTCGGGGAATCCGAGCTGAGCGGTGAGTTCGCCCGCGAGGGCCTCCCAGCGGTTGACCGCCTCGGGACGGGCATCGCCCAGAACCTGAGCGATGTCGCCGGGGTCGAGTCCCACGATGGTGACCACACGATCACCGGATTCGACGATCAGGACGCCCTCGGCCTCGTCGACCCAACCCTCCACGTCTCCGAAGCGTCGCAGACCGTCGGAGCCCAGCGCGCCGAAATCGGCCTGCCCTTCGACCGTGAACACCGACACGGTCTCGTCACCGTGGGCATAGACCAACTGACGAACGTCGTCGACGATGAGGTCACCCTGGTGCTGGAAGTCGGTCGGAAGATCGAGCGGCTCGGGACCGGGGGGCATCACCTCGACCTCGGTGTCGCCATCGAAGTCGGCGGCCGAGCGAACGGCTTCGACCACTGCGGGATCGAGCACTGCCGGATCGAGCACTGCCGGATCGAGCACTGCCGGATCGCGGTTCTCGTCGAGCGACGTGCCGATGGCCGCGGTTGCCGCGGCAGCCAGCCGATGATGGGTCGCAAGCTGAGCCAACGACGGGGTGACGGACTCCGGGCCGGCGATCCCGATGATGCCGATCAGTGACACAGCCAGTGCACACAGCCCGGTCACGGCAACGGCGGCTCGACCTCCATGGAGCGGTCGATGGTCGATCGCTGCCTCGATGAAGCCGTCCGGAGGCTCGACCTCGGGGAGATCGGCCAACAGGGCGGCGATCTCGAGTTCCCACGGCTCCTCGTCGAACAGATCGGGTGGTTCGCAGGTTTCGCTCATGCCGCCAGCGCCTCCTTGAGCCGGTTGCGTCCCCGATGGATTCGGGACCGTACGGTTCCGATGGGGATGTCGAGCCGCTCCGCGATCTCTTCGTAGGGGTAGCCGAAGACGTCCTTCATCACGACCGGGATCCGATACTCGGGGCTGAGATCGGCCAGCAGATCCTGGAGGTGCTGCGGCAGGTCGCTGGCCGCCAGCTCGGCGTCGACGCCGGCCGAGCCCTCGACCCGCTCGGCATCGTCGGGAAGGGACACGGTGGGTCGTCGCTTGTCGCGTCGCACACGATCGAGGAACGCGTTGGTGGTGATGCGCCCGAGCCAGCCCTCGAGATTGCCGGGCTGATAGGTGGCCAAACCTCGTCGAACTCGCAAGAGCACCTCCTGCACCAGGTCCTGAGCGTCGTGATGATTGCCCGTCAGGCGATACGCGACGCTGTAGATGAACCGTCCGTGTGTGACGGCCACCTCTTCCCAGGAGGGAACGGTGACCTGATCGGAACGACTCGAACGGGACGTGCCACGCCGCCCCGCCTTCCGATCAGTGGTCACAACGACGCAGGGCCGGCCGGAGTTCCCGTGACGCAACGATCGAGCGGAAGATGCCCGCGCCGAATAGCCGCTCCTGGCGCAGGCGACGCCCAGAAACTACGCGTCGTCGGACTTGTCGCTCGCCGATGCTTGCCCTTCGGCGAGTCCATCTTTGAACTCCTTCTGCGCTCGTCCGAGGTTCTTCGCCAACTGGGGCAGTTTGGCACCGCCGAACAACACCAGCAGGATCACCAGGATGATCAGAAGTTCTTGAGGTTTGAGGCCAGCCATGGCCGCAACGGTACCGCTCTTTGCTCATGCAAAATCGGCAGTCGGCACGACGACCTCAGCCGCGTCCGGCACGACGACCTCAGCCGCTCCGGCACGACGACCTCAGCCGCCTCCGGCACGACGACCTCAGCCGCCTCCGGCGCCGTAGGCGTTGGCGGGCACCACAACCGGCAGGCCGGCCTCCCGCTCGAGCGAACGCTGGCGCCGGATGCGGCGGCGCTCACGCTCGCTCATGCCGCCCCAGATCCCGAACTTCTCACCGTTGGCCAGCGCGTACTCGAGACAATCGATGCGAACGACACAGCCCCGGCACACCTCTTTCGCTTCCCGAGTCGAGGCCCCACGCTCGGGGAAGAACAGGTCGGGGTCGACTCCGAGGCAGTTGGAAGAACTCTGCCAGGTCGTGTCGAGCATCAATTGTTTTCGCCCAGTGCGCATAACTGCCTCCTCCGCCTACCCGGGCCTCGAGCGGAAGGTGTCGAGAGAGAATGCAAGGTCCGGGTTGTGCGCGGCCGAGCGGAGAGGGTTCCGCCCATCGTCGGGTGAGGTATTCCCCACCCGTTGCCGCTCCAGGGGTACGATGTAATTACATCGTTGCGATTCTGCCGCGCCCGTCCTTGTTTGACAAGGTAAATGTGTGGCTTTTGGCTTGTTCTGACCGATTTTCGCCCTCAGGCCCCGAACCTGGAGCCCCGAAGCACACTCAACGCGTTCATCCGACCGCTCAACGTGGAGCGGTCGCGCCGTGCCCGCTCAGGGGATGCGACCGGGCGTGGCGACCAAGCGATGCGGTCAGGCAGTACGTCGGCCCCGCAGCAGCTTGCGCTTGTGCTCGATGAAATCGACCAAGACGTAGTCCCCGAGATTCTGGGGCGTGGTGTAGAACGCGCGCCCTCGGTTGATCTCGGTCAGTCGCTCGACGAAACCACGCAGCCCCGAGTCGGGATCGAGCATGAAGGTGTTGATCGTGATGCCGGCCTTCGTGCACCGCATGACCTCGGCGAAGGTGGCCTCGACCGTTTCCCGCAGAGGCGGGTAGTTGAAGATGGGGGTGCCGTCGGCCAACAGATGAGCCGTCGGTTCACCATCGGTGATCATGATGATCTGCTTGGTGCCCGATTCCTTGGCCAGCATGCGCTGCGACAGCTTGAAGGCGTGATGCATGTTCGTGCCGTAGACGTAGTCCCAGCTCACCTCGGGGAGATCGGCCGGTTTGAGCTCGTGCGCCATCTCGGAGAACGTGACGATGCCGAGATAGTCGGTGGGGTACTGGCTCGAGATGAGTGAATACAGCGCCATCGCCACCTTCTTGGCGGGAAGGAAGTTGTCACGCATCGGCATCGAGAGCGAGAGATCGAGCATGAGGACCGTTGCCGACCGCACCTGTCGTTCGGTCCGTTCGATCTCGAAGTCCTCGGGTGTCAGTTTCACCGGCGTGCCACCACCGGTGCGACGGATGGCGTTGCTCACGGTGCGTTCGATGTTCAGGTTGAAGGGATCACCGAACTCGTAGGGCTTGGTGTCGAAGTTGCGCTCGTGACCGATGCCCGAACGGTTGGTGTCGTGCTTGCCGATCCGGTCGGGTGACATCTTCGAGAACAGGTCACCCAACGCCTGCTGACCGAGACGACGAAGGCCACGGGGGGTCAGCTCGAGCCGGCCTTCCTTGTTCTGCACCAGACCCGAATCCTCGAGCATCTTCGACAGCTCGCTCATGCGTTCGAGACTGGCCGCCGATTCCTCGCCCATCAGACGTCGGACCTGCTCGAGATCGACCTCGGCCAGGGCCGCCGGCGACGACGGATTGCGCAGGAACTGCTCCAGCTGATCGAGCTGGCCCAGCTCGGCCATCATCTGCGACGCGTCGGCGAGACCGAGCGGATCGAAGCCGCTGAAGTCGTAGCTCTGCTCCCAACCCATCTGCGGGAACATCTGCTGAAGATTCTGGCCGAGTCGACTCATCTCGAAGTTGAGATCCATGTCTTCGAGGAGTTGGTTCGACAGATCCATCAGCTGTTGGCGCTGCTCGGGCGTCATCGAGTTCAGCAGTGCCTGCATGGCCGCCATCTGCTGTGCCATCTGCTCGAGCAGTTCGTCGAGGGTCTCGGGGTTGTTCGGGAAGAAGTCGCCGTAGTCCTCCATGAACTTCTCGAAGTCGGGCTCCTCGCCATTGGCCCGTTGTTCGAGCATGCGGTTCAGCTCGGCCATCATGTCCTTCATGCGGGCCATGTCCTCGGGTGTGATGTTCTCCATGCCCTGGGCCATCGAGTTGAACTGCTGCTTGACGAGTTCGTTGCGCAGTTGATCGACGAGATCGTCGAAACGCTGCTGAGCCTCGGCCGATTCGAAGTCGTATTCCTGCAGCGATCGCACCTTGCCGGCCAGATCGTCGGGCAACAGGTCGAGATGCATCTGCTTGTTGGCCGTCGTCTCCTTCGCGAGCTCGGCGTTGCGCCGATCGGGATCGGAGCTGTCGGGATCGGCCAACTGCATGTCGGCGAGCGCCTCGCGATCGGCCAGACCCTGGCGCTCGAGATCCATCACCTCGTTCAGCGCCTCGTTGATCTCGTCGTAGACACCACCCAGATCGTTGTTCTCGAGTCGCTGCTGACGCTCCTGCCGCAGCCGCTCCATGATCTCGCGCAAGCCCTGGATACGTTCACCGTTGCGATCCTCGAAGCCCTCCTGCAGCAGTTTGCGCAACGCTGCGGTCGGATCACCGTGATAGAGGAGGTCGTCGGTGAGCTGCTCCATCACATCGAAGGCGTCGAGCTCGAACCCCTTCTGTGTCCCGTCCCATCGCGAATAGCGAAACCTGTGACCGACCATCGTCGAACCCTAGTGCACCGGACCGGCACGAAGCCCTTCGGGTGATCGGCGACCAACCCCGGTGCCGGTCGGACCCGGATAGGGGGAAATCCCCGATGTCCCGAACCGGCCCCGGCGCGAGGCTGACCCGAGACGACACCGCACCTCGCCCCAACTAGGGTGAGACCGCCTCGGTGTCATGCACATGGGGCGCCGGGTTCACCCGGATCCCATCGGAGGAGGGCCGATGTCCGCACAACGAACGATCGCTGGATTCGTCCGTAGACCACAGCAGCTGACCGGAACGGTGCTCGGTGCCCTGTGCGCCGTCGCCGTACTGATCGCGTCATGGATGGTCACCACGAGTACGCCGCCCTCGGAAGTCCGGGTCCGCCTGTCCGACGGCGCCGTGTGGTTGGCCTCGGTCCCCCTCGGCGGCGTCAGCCTGCTCGACGGCGGTTCCGGCTCGATCGCCACCTCGCTCCAGGTCGCCGGCAACAACGACGAACTCGAGGTGGTCCAGTGGGCCTCCGACGCGATCATCGTCAACCGGTCCGACGGCACCGTGTCCCGTCTCGACGGTGCTGCGTGGGAGATCGAAACCGGTCGGGTGAAGTTCGGTAACCCCGGTGAAGCCCTGTCGGTGGTCGCCGGACACGACGTCGGCTGGCTCGTCCAGGCGGGGACCGTGTCCGTGCTCGACCTCGAAACTCTGACCCAGGCCAATCCCTCGCCCATCGGCGCCTCGTTCAGCGACGGGATCGTCACCGAGAAGGGCGACCTCCTCTACGCCAGCGACGACACCACCGCGCCGGTCCGACGGTTTCCGTTCGACGGCTCCGACCCGGTCGATGTCGACGGGCTCACCGGACCGACGGCGTTGGCCGATCTCGGATCGGTCGAAGCCGCCGTCGATCTCGACGATCACTCGGTCTGGATCGCCGATCGAGGCACCGTCTGTGATCGGCTCGAGGTCGCGGCAGACGCCGAACTCCGAGCCGGAGGAGCCGACGAACACCTGATGGTCGTCTCCTCCGACGGCGGGGTGTTCCTGTGGGACCCTTCGCAGTCGGGGTGCCCCACCAACGACGACTTCGTGGCCCTGGGCTCCGGGAACTACGGCCGTCCCGTTCTGACCGACGGTTGGGGAGTCGTGCAGGACATCGGGAGTGGCGAGGTCGTCGTGATCGACTTCGACGCCCTCGACGACGTGCGACGCAGCCCACTCGAAGGCGTTCAGCCCGGCACCGCCGTCCAGCTGATCGCCGAGAACGGCGCCGTCTGGTACAACGACCCCCGGTCCTCGAAAGCCGGCCTGATCCAGCGCGACGGGACCACCCTTCCGGTCACCAAGTACGACGAAGGGGGCAGCGATGGCTTCGTCGTCGCCCCGCTCGGCGAGGGTGACGAGGCCGCCCTTGCCGTGGCCGGCACCGAACAGAGTGCCGACACGCCGGATCCCGCCGTCGACCAGGCGCCGATCGCGAACCAGACCGAACCGACCACGCCACCAGCCGGACCCGAGGTCACCCAACCCCCGACCAACACCGCCCCCGAGCAGCCGACGGCGACCACCCAGCCGAACGGCCCCGGCGGCACCCAGCCCGTGGTCGGTCCCGGCGAGGGTGGGAGCACCACCACGATCCCCGGGACCACGACCACCGTGCCCGATCAGCCGCTGAAGATCCAGATCGGCGCCAGCGCGACGCAAGTCGCGGCCGGCGGGACACTCCAGTTCACCTCGCTGACCGTCAACGGCAGACCGAACTTCTGGGAACTCCAGGTCAGCCCGAACACGGGCAGACAGGCCCCGTACCGGATATTCGGCACGTTCGAGTACACCTTCTACGACGTCGGGCGATACGTCGTCGCCATCGAGGCCTGCGATCCGCAGGGCAATTGCGACACCCCCCGTATCGCCGTCGATGTCGTTGCCAATCCCGACCTGATCGAACTGCGGGCGGCGTTCACGGCCCCGGCCACGGCCAGGGTCGGCGATCCCGTACAGCTCACCGACGCCAGTCAGGGAGATCCGGGCGGCTGGCGCTGGCAGCTCGATGGTGCATCCCCCGCGACGTCGAGCGACCAGAACCCGACCGCCACCTGGTCGACGCCGGGCACCAAGACCGTCACGCTCACCGCCAGTCGCGGAAGCGAGACCGACGTCGCAACCCGAACCATCGTGGTCGAACCGGCCACCACTGATCCGTCGCCCTTCGATCTGACCTGCGGCCCAACGACACTGGCGGCGGGCGAGACGTCGAGCTGCTCCATGGTCGGTGATCCCGCCGACTTCAGCGGCCTCTCATGGAGCGCCACGGTGCCCTCACCGGGAACCGCCACGTACGGACCCACGGGACCGACCGGCTACGCCGTGCAGTCCACCGTCGCCGGTACCGCATCGGTGACTCTCCGCGGAACCGATCGTGGAACGGGCGATCCCGTGACCAAGACGGTCACCATCACGTTCACCGATTCTCCGCCGGTCACCGCCGGGGTGCTGCCGTCGGGCACGATCGGAGGACCGGGTTCGCTCCAGGTCAACACCAACGGCAGCTACCAGCTCACCGGCCAGGACTACGACTCCATCGCATGGTCGGCCCAGGGCAACCCCACCATCTCCAGCCCGGCCAGCGCCAACACGTCGATCCGCTGGACCACACCCGGCACCTACGAGGTGTCGGCCACGCTCACCGGGGCCGGGACCTACACGGCCCGCCGCACCGTCACCGTGACGGCGGCGACACCGACGGTCACGTTCAACCCCACGTGCGGCCCGACCAGCCGTCCCGCCAACGGAACGAGCGCCGCAACGTGCCGCCTGACCGACGGCAATGCGTCGGAGTTCTCGTCGCTGAGTTTCAGCGTGTCGAACCCCTCGGGCCTGTCGCTCAACCAGTGGGGCTCGCCCGGCGAGTCCTACGTGGCCTCGTTCGATCCGGGCACGGTGACCATCAACGCCAGCGCCACCCACATCGCTTCGGGGACGCCGGTCACGGGTGGACCGTGGACCATCACGTTCACCGCGGCCGCCACCCCGTCGCCGTTCGGACTCTCGTGCAACGCCTCCACCCTCGTGGGTGATGGCAGCGAGATCGCCTGGTGCACGCTCCAGGGAGACCCGGCCAACTTCGCCGGACTCAACTACGCCATCACGGCGCCCAACCCCAGTGCCCTGAACACCTGGGGCAGCCCCGTCGGTTGGAACATCGGCTATTCGGCGGTCGGAACGGTGACCGTCACCCTGACCGGCACCGACAATGCAACCGGCCAGCCGGTCTCGGCCACCCGCTCCCTGAGCTTCGTCGCACCAGCAACCACGACCACCACGACCACCACGACACCGACGACCACCACCACGGCCGGACCGACCCCCTCACCCTTCGGGATCAGCTGCAGCGGGCCCCACACCGCTGGATCGGTTGCCTCGTGTTCGCTCAGCGGTGATCCCGCCAACTTCTCGGGCATCAACTGGGCCAGCGGACCCGACAATCCATCGGCGCTGCAGTGGTGGCCTTCGGGGGCCACGATGAGTTTCCAGTACGACGAGGTCGGCGGGGTCAACGTCACCCTGAGCGCCACCGACCTCGCCACCGGTAGCCCGGTCTCGGCCAGCACTCGGGTCAACTTCGGCTGACCGGCACCGGGTCCGACGACGACCGGACTCAGCCCCACCGCGCAAACAGATCCTGCCCTCACCCGACGACTGGATCCAGCCTCACTGCGCAACCGGATCCAATCCCACCGGAAGCGACCACCCACGATTCACCGAACCGAGGTGACCGTACCGAGGTGGCAGCGTCCGAACCCCGAACAACCGAGGGGGAACCGTTCCGTGCGACCGACGGTGGCCCCCCGGTTGTCCGGCCGACCGACGGTGGCCCCCCGGTTGGGGGACCAGGATTCAGCGACGGAAGAAGGTGGAGGGGTCGAGGGCCCCGGCCAAACGTTGCCGGGCGCCGACGGACTTGCGGACTCCGGCCACGGTGGCCTTCGACAGAGCCCAGGCCTGATCGGCGTCGTCGGCCGAGGACGGCACCGGTGCATACAGGGCCCGATCGACCACCGGTGCCAACTGCGCCAGGGAATCGGCGGCTTCACGAAGGTCGATCACATCGAGGTGCTCGGCCAGATCGAGCGCCGAGGACGAGGACAAGGCCGGGAGTTCGAGATCACGAAGTCGATCACGGGTCTCGAGCCACGCCCCGATGATGCGACGATCGGGATCGACGACCCGCCGGCGGCGCGTCCGCCGAAAGGCCTTCGCCACCAGCATCAGTCCGGCGTACAGCACCGGGAGGGCCGGCACGGCCAACAGCCACCACCAGTTCGACCGCCCGGAGCCGAGGTCTTCATCGGGCAGCAGAATCGGGTCCTGAAGGTCCGCGAGGTCCTGGCCGGCGACCTGATCACCCGAAGAGCTCACCGCCGGTGTCCGCGATGCGGGATCGTCGGCGCGATTGTCCGGGTTGGTCGGTTCGTAGCCGACCCAGCCGATCCCGTCGACCCAGATCTCGGGCCAAGCATGGATCTGGGACTCGTCGACCGTCACCGTCGCAGCATCGGCGGTGATCGGCGTCTCGAGTCGGTAGCCCACCACCACCCGAGACGGAAGACCGAGTTCACGAGCGATCACGGCAAAGACCGACGCAGACTGCTCGGCGAAGCCGACGCGGCCGCCGACCGGACCGTCGTCGGTCGTCGAGGCCGGGGCCAGGTAGCTCGTGAGGGCGGCCAGGCTGTGGCCGGCCGGAGCCTCTTCGTTGTACCCGAAGTCGGCCGATCGCAGGTTGGCCTCGACCAGCGCGAGCCGATCCTGCGTCGTCGTCCCGGACGCAGCAACACGGTTGACGTAGTCCGCGAGGATCTCGAACTGGGCCTCGGTCGAGTCCGGGCCTTCGGCGGCATAGGCGAGCGCCCCATCGGCACCACCCGGGTCGGGCACCGGATCAGGTCGCATCGGAGCGAGATCGATCACGGCCTCATAGCCGGTGGCGTCGGGATCCACCGAGGCGACGGTGCCCGAGCGGACGTCCCAAGCCAGGTTCGAACCGTCGAGGTCTCGGACCGTACCGGCCCGCGGGTAGAAGCGGAACGGATAGTCGTCGGAGAGTTCGATGGTCTGACGGACCTCGCGACCGGAGAGTACCGGTGCCTGCTCCGGTTGCGGAAGGCTCGCTCCGGCCGGCTCGAACAGCGCCGATGTCGTCCAGATGGCACCGTCGTAGAGGTCCAGCGTGGCCACCGGCAGCAACGAGACCGACTCGTCGCTCGTGAGACCGTCGAGCGTGACGGTGAACACCGTCTGGGGAGAGTCCTCGATCAACCCGGCCTTGACGCTGGCCAGGGGGGTCGCCGCCTCGTAGATGTCGAGCGGCTTCACGAGGCGTGCCCGCAGATCGAAGGCATCGTCGTCGACGGTTCCGAACAAGGACGAGAACGCGGCCGTCCCGATCCCGAGCGAGACCACGAGACCGACGGCGATGGCGAGCTGCCGAGGCGCGAACCGTCGCGGCCGGGCGGCGGGGTCGTCGAGGCCATCGAACTCGACTCCGGCCGGTCGTCGCAGCTCGTTGCCGACGAGCACCGTGGCCACGAGGACGACCGTGACCGGGACGTACCAAACCGGCAGATCCCCGAGCGAGACGGCGTAGGCGAGTGCCGACGCGGTGGCAGCACCAACGGGGACGACCGCATAGACGTTCGGGGTGGCACGCAGCACCAACGATGCCGCCAGCCAGGCCATCGCGGCCGTGATGACCACGGGCGGAACCAGGAACTCGGCCGTCGTCGGGATCAACAACCCGCTCGATGCCAGGCCCTTCCAACTCGACACCAGATCACCGGGAAGGTCGCTGATCGCGGTGTTGTACCAAGCGGCCAGGCCCAGGAACAGGCCGATCGCCCACCCGGCGAACGCCCCCGACCAACGGAGGCGGTACGCCACGGCTGCGACGGCCGCGACCGAGCCAAGGACACCGGCCACCACGATGGGGACGACATGGCCCCGATCGGCGAACAACCGACCCCAGATCACGGTCGGCAGCAGAACGGCGACGGTGATGGCAACCACGGCGAGCAGGTCGGGCAACCCGGGCAACCCTCGCATGCCGGCCTTTTCGGTCGAGGGGCCGGAGGGGCGCGAGCCCCGAGACGCGGCAGCCGCGGGTCGGTCGCCGTGAGGTCGATCACTGCGTCGTCGACGACGGTCATCCGAACCGCGCCTTCCAGCGGGCCGCGACGTCGGCACTCGTTGCCCCGTTCATCGTGAGCGCCCCCGGGATCCGCATCGGTGGCCGATCGAACGTCTCGCCCACCTGCACCACCGTCACCATGTCGAAGCGCGGTCGCACCCGCGAGATCCCCACCGTCCGCTCCGCCGGCGGCTGCCCGGTCACCGCACCGAGTGACACACCCTCGGCGCCCTCGGCGAACCGGACGACCCCGTTGAGGCCGGGATCGGCATCGGATGGCTGCACGCCGGCGAGGATGCGCATGATCTCGATCCGGCCCTCGCCCGAGGCCAGGGCATCGGCACTCAGTCCGCTGGTGGTCCGGAACATGACCGGGTAGCGCGACGAGCAGCCGGCCTGCACCAGCGATGCCGCGACCCGCACCGCATCTTCGAAGGTGTCGCCCTGATAGGACCCCGACCAGGTGTCGAGCACGATCATCAACCGAGGCTCGCTGGTGATGATGTTCTTGCGCACCATGAGCACACCGGTCTTGGCCACCGATCGCCAGTGCACCAGACGCAGATCGTCACCGAGTTCGTAGTCACGCAGGCTGTGGAAGGAGATACCCCCTTCGTGGGGCTGCTCGGCGGCGGCGCCTTCGAACTCACGTCGATGACCGGTCGGCAACGGTGACATGGGGTGAACGGCGGGATGGACGACCAGGAGCGCCGTCGAGCCCCGGTGGGTGGCGGCGCGGAAGAAACCGAACGGATCGGACCGTTCGATCTCGAGCGGTCCGACCTCGAAGTGGCCACGCCGATGGGTCGGCAACGGGAGTGAGGCGACATAAGTCTCCGACGGGGCGAGGGCGGGCAGCGCCACCGAGTACTTGGTCCCCGCCACCCAGTCGGCGGCGATGACGGGAGCACTACGCCGGCGTCCGGTGTTGACCACGGTGACCTTGGACCAACTCGCCTCACCGGCCCCGACAACCGGTGGCGACACCGCCTGGCGAGCCTCGATGGTCGGCCTCCAGGCGACGTAGACGGCACCGAAGACGAGTGCTGCGAACAGCGCCACCGCCAGGGCGAGGAGCATCGTGTAGCCGGTGACCACACCGAGCACGAGGACGAAGACGGCCACCACGAGGGCGCCACGGCCGCTGCCGGTCATCAGATGCGGATCTCGGGAAGCGGAACGGCGTCGAGCGTGCGTTGCACCAGGGCCGCGCTGGTGATGCCCTGCAGTTCCGCCTCGGGCGACAGCAGCATCCGGTGACCGAGGATGAACGGTGCCAGTTCTCGGAGGTCGTCGGCATTGACGAAGGTTCGGCCCTTGGCTGCAGCCCACGCCTGCCCGGCTCGGACCAAGGCCAGGCTTCCGCGGGGCGAGACCCCGAGTCGGAGCTCGTCCATGCGTCGGGTCGCGGCAGCGATCGTCACGGCGTACTGCTGCAGCGATTCCGCGACATGGACCGACGACGCCACCTGAATCATCCACTGGAAGCCCTCGGCCGTCACAGCCGGCGACAGTTCCTCGGGGCGCTCGCCGTGGAGCCGACCGGCGATCGCCTCGACCTCGGCGTCGTGGCTGGGATACCCCATTGCCATCCGCATCATGAAGCGATCGATCTGGGCCTCGGGCAGGTGATACGTGCCGTCGAACTCGACCGGATTCTGCGTTGCGATCACGACGAACGGGCGAGGCACCTTGTGCAGGACGCTGTCGACGGTGACCTGACGTTCTTCCATGACCTCGAGCAGCGCCGACTGGGTCTTGGGCGAGGCGCGGTTGATCTCGTCGGCGAGGACGACGTTTGCGAACACCCCGCCCGGATGGAACCGGAAACTGCCGGTGCTGGCATCGTAGATCTGCGACCCGGTGACGTCGGTCGGCAGCAGATCCGGCGTGAACTGGATCCGGTGCATGCTGGATCCGAGCGATGCGGCGATGGCCTTGGCCAGCGTCGTCTTGCCGGTGCCGGGCACGTCGTCGATGAGGAGGTGACCTTCGGCAAGCATGCAGGTCAGCGCCAGTCGGATCTCACCGGGTTTGCCGCGGATGGCGCGAGACACGTTCTGATGAATCGACTCGAATCGTTCGCGGAACGCCTCGACCTGGCTGGCCTCGACCTGAAGACTCATGGGTTTCCCTCCTGTGACGGACTCTGTCGTGATGGTGAACGAACGGCGAACCGACCGACCACCGGTGCGGTCACCTGGTCACCATGACGACCACGACGACCAGAGCGAGTGCCACCGCCAGGGCGACGGCGACGAGCATCATCGGTGACCGGCCGACCGGCTGGGCCTGCGCCGAGACGGTCTCGAACCTGGCGACTGCGGGTTCGTCGAGGGGTACCGGCTTTCGGACACGATGGCCCGACTCGGTCGACACGCCGGCGAGCACACCGTCGCCGGGTTGGGTCGCTGGTTGGGCCCCAGTCGGGACCGACGGCTCGAACGATGACGTCGACGGAGCCGGTGTCGGCGTCGGTGGGGCGAACGAGGGCGACGGAGCCGGTGTCGGCGTCGGTGGGGCGAACGAGGGCGACGGAGCCGGTGTCGGCGTCGGTGGGGCGAACGAGGGCGACGGAGCCGGTGTCGGTGGCGGTGCCGCGGTCGACGGGTTCGGCGACATCGTCGGTGGTGAATCCTGGAACGGAGGGATCGCCGGCCCCGGCGCGGGCGGTGCGGGCGGCGCCGGCGTCGAGTGAACGGCGTCGGGCGCACGAGCGGGTGGGGCTGCCGGGCCCGGGGTGGCGTCGGCCGAACCGCCGAGCAGCGGGACCGAGGGCTCGCCGGCCGCGACCGTGATCGATGGCTCGCCGGTTGCAGTCGTGACCGGCGGGAACGGAGGGAGCGCCGACGGACGGCCCGATGGCGCAGGAGCAACGACCATCGGGCGCCGGGCCTCGGGACTCGACGACGCTGCTCGGGCGTGGGCCCGGAACGACGACGTCACACCCTGGTCGGGCAGCAGCGACCCACCGAACCCGGCGGCACCGAGGGCAACCGCGTTCTTCGGGTCCGAATCGACCGCGATGCGGATGCCGTAGTGCTGAGACAGCATCTCGCTGACCAGGGGGATCCGACTCGAACCTCCGACCAGCAGGATCCGACTGAGGTCGGTCGCCGTCAGGTCGGCATCGGCCAGGACGGCGTCGAACGCGTTCAGCGAGTCGGCCAATCGCGGCCGGATTCGGCGCTCGAACTCGGCCCGATTCAGCCGAACCGATGACGTCGCCGACCGCATCGGCACCCGAATGTCGGCGACGTTGTCGACCGAGAGCAACCGCTTGGCGGCCACACAGTTGTTGCGCAGGTCGTAGGCCGCCGCCAGGGTCTCCTCGTCGTCGGCGATCTCGACCTCGGCCTCACTCAGGACGTAGGACCAGATGGCGTCGTCGAAGTCGACGCCTCCGAGCCGCTCGACACCCCCGGCCCGGCCGGCGGGCTCGAAGCCGACTTCGGTGCGCCGCATCACCACCGCGTCGAAGGTGCCGCCACCGAGGTCGTAGACCCCGATGAGCTCACCCGGTTCTACCCGCTCGCCCTGCACGTAGTGCATGGCAGCAGCGGCGGGCTCGGTGATCAGCATGGTCGGGGCCCCGGGAACGTCGACCGATTTCTCGAGGAGGTCGACGCGGAAGTCGCCCCAGTTGGCGGGATGGGTCAAGACGACGACCGCCGGTGGCGTACCTCGTCTGGACGTGGCCAGGTCGAGTACCCAGTCGAGCAGCTTGCGCGTCAGGGTGAGTGCGTCGAACGGTGTCCCGTCGAGCCGGATCGGAACATCGTCACCGAGGCGACGCTTGAAGTGACGAGCCACCCGGGTCGGGTCACCCGACGCCCGCAGTTCGGCGGCCTCTCCGGCCAGGAACGTGCCGTCTTCTCGCAGGTAGAGCACCGAGGGCACGCTGTAGCCCGACGAGCCCAACGACATCATCTGGGGGGCGACGCCGCGTTCGCACACCGCCGCAGCGGTGAACGTGGTCCCCAGATCGATCCCGATTGCGTAGCTCAAGGGCCCTCCAGCCACATCGCCGCGTCGCTGACGGGTCCCTCCAGACGACGCAGCACCGACGCCCATCTGTTGTAGCAGATCACCCCGTGGCTGTCTCGGGCGTATGCCGGCCCCTGGGTGTCTTCGAGCACCTCCCGAGGAATCCGGAGGGTTCCCGTACGCTGAGCCGATGAACCCTGATGCGCCGGCGGATTCCGAAGTCGATGGTTATGACGCCGTCATTCTCGACTGGGCCGGCACCGTCACGGTGTCGATGCTCGACATGATCCTGTCGATCACGACCGAACTCGGCTTCGGCCCCGAGGACCTCACCCGGGCCCTGGAGGGACTCAGCGGTTACCTCAACGATCCCGACTCGGTCTTCCACCGGGCCGAGCGGGGCGAGGTCGACGACGACGAACTGCGGGCCCATCTCGACGGGTTCGCCGAGGGGGCCGGCCGGATCTTCGACACCGAACCACCGTCGATCTTCCACGCCGCCGACCGGCCCGAGATGATCGAGCTGCTGACCGACCTGGCCGAAACCGACATCCTGGTCGTCCTGGCCACCAACAACTTCGCCACGGGACAGGACGTGCTGGCCAGCCGCTACCTCGAGAGCGGCCTGGTCGCCGCCATCGTGAACTCGGCCCTGGTGGGGATGCGGAAGCCCGATCCCGCCTACTTCCGACTGATCGTCGACACGTTCGACCTCGACCCGTCCGCCACGCTCGTGATCGACGACCAGGACCGCAATCTCGAGGTCGCCCGTGATCTCGGGATGGGAACCGTCCTGGTCGGGACCGACACCGCTGCGGCCGTCGCCGAGATCCGTCGCCGGCTCCTCGACCGCTGATGGCCATCGTTCCGGAACGACGCGGCGTGGTGATGACCTCGGCCGAACTCGACGGCGTGAGTGACCGAGCCGACTGGGCCCACTGGATCGCCGTCGGCCGCGCCCCGGCCTCGGAGGACCGCGGCATCGACGTCCAACGCTGGGTCGACGACTTCGCCGAGGTGCGCAGCCTCGGTGCCGGTGAGGTCGTGATCACGACCGAATGGGCCCGCCTCGAACCCGAACCGGGTCGGCACGATCCCGCCGCCGTCATGCTCGTGACCGACGTGATCACGTCAGCACGCGCCGAGGGCCTCGTTGTCTGGCTTTGCCTGCTCGATGGAACGGCTCCCGGCTGGTTCACCTACGACGAGCACGGGTTCGGCGACCGGCGGGCCCGTGAACACTTCTGGCCCCGTCACGTCGAATGGGTGGGCGAAACGTTCGGGCCGCTCGCCGACGGCTGGATCCCGATCCGGGAGCCGGCCCACCTGGCCGCCCGGTCACGATGGCGAGATCTCGCTCCGCCCGGCGGCACCAGTCCGGTGAAGGGGGCCGAGGCCGTTCGTGATCTCGCTCTGGCCGAGGCCGGCGCATGGCAGATCCTCCGGGGTTCGGCTCCGGTGGCCACCTACCAGACCGCTCGGGTCTTCGTCGGCGGGCACGAGAACGTTCGCGCAGCGCGACGGGTCCGTGAGTGGGACGACCTGATCCTGCGACCCTGGATCCAGTCATTGGTCGACGGTCGGTTGACCGTCGGTGATCTCCCGGGCCGAGATGTTCCTTCGTTGCGCGACGCCTTCGACCAGGTCTTCGTTCAGCTCCGCCCGCCTGTCGTGCTCGACGCCGACGGTGAGTGGGCACCGCACCCCACCTCGCATCTGCTCGAGCGGATGGTCGAGGGGCTGTCCCGAATCCGGGACCACATCGGCGAACGCCCCCTCGTGGCCGTCGCCGACCTCGCCGGCCACGGGGGCACCGACGACTCCGGCCGCGACTACCTCGACGAACTGATCGACGGTGCCGCCGACCTCGGGGCCGCCGGCTGGTTCCAATCGAGCCCGATCGACGCGTGGCACTGGGAGGCCGGAGATGCCCTCCGGCCCGGGATCATCGATGCCGAGCGTCGGCCGAAACCGGCCGCAGCCGCCTACGAACGCGAGCGATAGCTGGAGCGGCTGCCGAGCGCGTCCTTGTTGAGTCGCTTCGACAGGTGCATGCCCTCGAGGATCAGCTCGATGGCCGACGCTTGGGCGGCTGCCTTGCCCGCATCGTCGAAACCGTCGACCTCGTCACCGAGCAGTTCGGCGACCGGGACCGCCAGGGCCGGCACCTTGGCCAGCAAGGCGGTGTACTCGGCGATCGGGACGTCGTCGCCGGTCGCGGCAACGATGTCGTCCTCGAAAGCGTCGGCCACCTGACGTACACCCTCGCTCGACACCCGCTGCTTGAACGTGTTGACGATCACGGTCCGCAGCAGGTGATCGATGACCTCGGCGTCGCGGCCCTCTTCCAGAGCCTCGATCTCGATCTTGCCTGCGGTCGACGAGATCAAGGCGTCGAGGTCGAGGACGCGGGGCACGGCGACGCCGGCGTCGAGTGACACCTCACCCAACCGCAGCGAGCGTCGCACGGCGGCGGCCGCGAGGGTCTCGAGATTCGAGACCGTGAGCCGCACCGAGACACCCGACGACTGATTGATGTGCGAACTGGCCCGGGCCGCGTGCGAGAACATGGCGACCAGGTCGGTCATGAACGAGGGAATGAACACCTTCGGCGGACCGGCCGGGATGTTCGCCTCCTGCAACGCGATCTCGACCTCGGTCTCGATGTCGAGCGGGTAATGCGTGCGGATCTGGGCGCCGAAACGATCCTTGAGCGGTGTGATCATCCGGCCCCGGTTGGTGTAGTCCTCGGGGTTGGCGGACGCAACGAGCATCACGTCGAGCGGTAGCCGGACCTTGTAGCCGCGGACCTGCACGTCTCGCTCTTCGAGGACGTTCAGCAACCCGACCTGGATTCGCTCGGCGAGATCGGGAAGCTCGTTGATCGCGAACACACCACGATTCGTCCGGGGCACCAGCCCGTAATGCAGGGTCAGTTCGTCGGACAGGTAGCGACCTTCGGCCACCTTGATCGGATCGACCTCACCGATGAGATCGGCGATCGACGTATCGGGGGTCGCCAGTTTCTCGCCGAATCGATCCGAACGGTGCACCCAGCTGATCGGCGCCGAGTCGCCCTCGATGTCGACCAGTTCCTTGGCCATCCTCGATGTCGGTTTGTAGGGATCATCGTTGATCTCGGACCCGGCGACGATGGGCATCCACTCGTCGAGGAGGTTCGTCAGCGACCGGATCAACCGGGTCTTGGCCTGGCCCCGCTCGCCGAGGAACACGATGTCGTGGCCGGCCAGGATGGCATGTTCGAGTTGCGGGATGACGGTGTCCTCGTAGCCGTGTACGAACGGGAACAGGTCCTCACCCGCCGACATGCGGGCCAGCGCGTTCTGGCGGATCTCGTCCTTGATGGAGCGAGAGACCCACCCCGACTCGCGGAGCTGTCCGAGGGTTGCCACGTCAGGTTGGTTTGCCACGGCGTCGACCCTAGACGCCGGTGGCGCCGAGCGTCATGCCGGGCGGCTGGGCAATCGGGGCGGACCCTGCTGCCCGGACCCTGCTGCCTGGACCCTGCTGCCTGGACCCTGCTGCCTGGACCCTGCTGCCTGGACCCTGCTGCCTGGACCCTGCTGCCTGGACTACTGTCGCTTCGGTGGATCTCTCTGGGTCGTGGCGGGCCGCGCCGCTCGACGCCGAACTGAACCGTTCGGGCGCAGACCCCGACCTCGATGACTCGCAGTGGCATGCGGTCGAAGTCCCCGGACACTGGGGCCAGACCCCACGCTTCGCCCATGCCAACGGACCCCTGCTGTATCGCCGCCGGTTCGAACAGGAGCCGGCCCCGGCCGGCAAGCGGGCATGGCTGACTCTCGAGGGGGTGTTGGCCCAATCCGAGATCTGGCTCGACGGCCACTTCGTCGGCGACACCTTCGGCTACTTCGTTCCGCATCAGTTCGAGATCACCGAGACCCTGACCGAGCGGACCGAACACCTCCTCGCCATCGAGGTGGCGTGTCCGGACCAGGGCGACAGCAGTGCGAAACGAACCCTGACCGGATCACTCCAGTCGGGTCCGCTCGCCCCGACCGGCTCACCGGGTGGCATCTGGAAACCGGTACGGATCGAGCAGACCGGTCCCGTCGCCATCCGGTTCGCCCGCGTGATCTGCACCGAGGCCACAGCGGAGCGAGCAGTCCTACGGGTACGTGTGGTCCTCGACGCACAGACGGCCGACGACGTTCGCATCGATTCCTCGGTCACGGGTCCCGACGGCGAGGCCGCCGCCGGTGGTTCGGCGGTTCACACCCTGGCCGGTGGCGAGAACCGACTCGAATGGACGGTCGAGATCGATCGGCCGGCGCGGTGGTGGCCGGTCGCCCTCGGCAACCAGCCGCTCTACGAGCTCGGTGTCGCCGTCCGAACGCTCGACGGCGACGTGAGCGATCGACGACATTGGCGAACCGGTCTGCGCCGCGTGTCGGTCAACAACATGATCTGGCGAGTCAACGGCGAACGCCTCTTCGTGAAGGGAGTCAGTCTCGGGCCGCAGGCTCGCTTCCTGGGGGCCATGGACACCTCGACGATGGCCGACGACCTGCGCTCGGTCCATGACGCCGGACTCGATCTCGTCCGCGTCCACGGCCACGTCGCCCGACCCGAGCTCTACGAGGCTGCCGATCGGCAGGGTCTCTTGCTCTGGCAGGATCTGCCGCTCGTCGGCGGCTACGCGACCTCCACCCGCAAACTGGCCCGACGGATCGCCCGTGACGTGGTCGACCACCTCGGCCACCATCCGAGCGTGGCCGTGTGGTGCGCCCACGACGAACCGAACGGACCGCCGCTCCCCGAACCCGACTCCCACGTCGAACCGCCGACCGTTCGACGACTGGGGCGACACGTGTTCCCGAGCTGGAACCGGTCGATCCTCGATCCCCTTCTCCGTCGAGAGATGAAGTCGGCCGACCCATCCCGATCGGTCATCACCCGGTCCGGCAGCCTGCCACTGCTCACCGACCTGTCGGCATCCGATCCGCATCTCTGGCTCGGTTGGCATTCGGGAACGTTCGAGGACCTCCCCCACCTGATCCGCCAGTGGCCCCGACTCGCGGCCTTCCTCGGGGGGTTCGGCGCACAGTCGGTGGCGGTTCGAGATTGGTACGAGTCGGCTCCCGACTTCCCAACCGCACAGGTCGGCGCCTTCGACCGCTATGTCCCCCGACGGGCCTACGCCGATGGCGAGACCTGGGCACAGGCCACCCGGGCCTATCAGGCCGAGTTGTTGCGCTACCACATCGAAACGATCCGACGGCTGAAGTACAACCCGGCCGGTGGCTTCTGCATGATGGCGCTGATCGACCCCGATCCCGACGGCGGCTTCGGGATCCTCGACTTCGAGCGACACCGAAAACCGGCGTTCGATGCCGTCCTCGACGCATGCCGTCCGGTGGCGGTCATCGCCGACACCCCGCCGGCGGTGACCTCCGCCGGTGAGCACCTGGCTCTCGACGTGCACGCGGTCAGTGATCTGCGCACCGCTCTCGACGACGTCACGGTCACGGCGACCGCCACGTGCGACACGTGGACGCACACCCAGGTGTGGCGGGGATCCATCGCGGCCGACTCGTGCCAACTCATCGGCACCGTCGAGTTCGAGGTGCCCGATCGCAACGGCCAGCTGGTGATCGACTTCAGCCTGCTCGGCGCCGACCGTGCCGCCACCAACCGCTACTACACCGTGGTCATACCCCCGTCGGAAGCCACGACCCGATCGGCGGTCCGCCACTAGGACCGTCGCTACCGGCGGTGCGACGACGCAGGCCGGAATGACCCCAGGTTGGGTTTCGAGGTCGCGGCGCGGCTACGGTTTCCGGGGCCCGGTGCGCACGCTCCGACCAGGCCCACGGATGCCGTAGGTCGGCGTTCGATCCACTCGCCCACTAGCGGAGGTACACGGTGGCCACACCGACCCTCGACCCGAAGTCATCGAACGCTGCGTCGTCAACGACAACGGTGTCACCCCGAGGATCCCAGCCGATCCGAAAGAAGCCCCGAGAGCTTCCCTTCCCGCTCAACCTCTACCAGACCGCCGTCGGAAAGAAGTGGGTGATGGCGGTCACCGGACTGATGCTCTTCGGGTTCGTCTTCGTCCACATGATCGGCAACCTCAAGCTCTACATCGGCCAGATCGAGCACAACGGGGTCATGGAGTACGACATCGACATCTACTCCGAGTTCCTCCGTGAACTGTTGGTCCCGATCCTCCCCCGCACCTACACGCTGTGGCTACTCAGGATCGGCCTCATCGGCGCAGGGCTCCTCCACGTCCTCTCGGCGGTGCAGCTGACCAGGATGAATCTCGAGTCGAACAACCCGTATCAGTCCAAACGCGACTTCATCGCCGCCAACTTCGCCTCCCGCACGATGCGGGTCAGCGGCATCATCGTCCTCGGCTACATCTTCTTTCATCTCGCCGATCTCACATGGGGACTGATTCCCGGGTACGACTGGGAGCGTGGTCACGTCTACGAGAACGTCGTCGGTTCCCTGTCGAATCCCGTCGTCGCGCTCTTCTACATCGTGGCCAACGTGCTGCTCGCCGCGCACCTCTACCACGGGCTCTGGAGCATGTTCCAGACGCTCGGCGTCAACAATCCTCGGTGGAACAACCTCCGCCGATACTTCGCCAGTGCCATGGCACTGCTGATCCTCGTCGGGAACGTGAGTTTCCCGATCGCTGTCCTTTCCGGCCTCGTCGACGTGAAGTAGGAGCCTCCACCGATGATTCTCGATTCCAAGATCCCCGAGGGCCCGATCGAGGACCGGTGGGACAACCACCGGTTCAACATCAAGCTCGTCAACCCGGCCAACAAACGCAAGTTCAAGATCATCGTGGTCGGCACCGGGCTCGCCGGCGCCTCGGCGGCAGCCTCGTTCGGCGAACTCGGCTACAACGTCGATGCCTTCACGTTCCACGACACCCCTCGGCGGGCCCACTCGATCGCGGCCCAGGGCGGCATCAACGCCTCGAAGAACTACCGAAACGACGGCGACAGCACCTTCCGCCTCTTCTACGACACGGTCAAGGGCGGCGACTTCCGCAGCCGTGAGTCCAACGTCTACCGCCTCGCCCAGGTCTCGACCGACATCATCGACCAGATGACGGCCCAGGGTGTGCCCTTCGCCCGCGAATACGGCGGGCTCCTCGCCAACCGCTCGTTCGGCGGTGCCCAGGTCTCCCGCACGTTCTACGCCCGAGGCCAGACCGGGCAGCAGCTGCTGCTCGGCGCCTACCAGCAGATGATGTCGCAGGTGAAGGCGGGCAAGGTCACCCTGCACACCCGCAAGGAGATGCTCGACGTCGTACTGAAGGACGGCGAAGCATGCGGCATCGTCGTCCGCGACCTCGTCACCGGCAAGGTGGAGAGCCATTCGGCTCACGCGGTCGTGCTCGCCACCGGCGGCTACGGCAACGTCTTCTACCTGTCGACGAACGCCATGGCCTGCAATGTCACGGCGGCATGGCGGGCCCACCGCAAGGGGGCGCTCTTCGCCAACCCGTGCTTCACCCAGATCCACCCCACCTGCATTCCCTCGGCCGACGAGTTCCAGTCGAAGCTGACCCTGATGTCGGAGTCGCTGCGCAACGACGGCCGCATCTGGGTTCCCCGGAGCCCCGACGAGACCCGTCGGGCCAGGGACATCCCCGAGGCCGAGCGCTACTACTACCTCGAGGAGAAGTACCCCGCGTTCGGCAACCTGGTACCTCGCGACGTCGCCTCCCGAAATGCCAAGACCGTCGTCGACCAGGGGCTGGGCATCGGCCCGCAGAAGAACGGCGTCTATCTCGACTTCGCCGACGCCATCGACCGCGACGGCCGAGCCGCCGTGGAGGAGCGCTACGGCAACCTGTTCGAGATGTACGAACGGATCACCGGCGAAGACCCCTACGAGATGCCGATGCGGATCTACCCGGCCACCCACTACACGATGGGCGGGCTGTGGGTCGACTACAACCTGATGACCAACATCCCCGGGTTGTACGCGGCCGGCGAGGCCAACTTCTCCGATCACGGCGCCAACCGTCTCGGCGCCTCGGCACTCATGCAGGGCTTGGCCGACGGCTACTTCGTGCTCCCCTACACGATCGGTGATCATCTGGCGCCACGACTGGGAACCCAGCCGGTACCCACCACCGATCCAGTGTTCGTCCAGGCCGAGGCCGAGGTCAGGGAACGTCTGCACACCTTCCTGTCGATCGGCGGTACCAAGTCCCCCGAATTCTTCCACCGTGAGTTGGGCAAGCTC
Source organism: uncultured Acidimicrobiales bacterium (assembly GCA_963700755.1). Classification (GTDB taxonomy): domain Bacteria; phylum Actinomycetota; class Acidimicrobiia; order Acidimicrobiales; family SZUA-35; genus JBBQUN01. The sequence continues at coordinate 564,222 of CAVOYW010000004.1, read as the reverse complement.
GTCTGGGACTACATCGGCATGGCCCGGAATCGCAACGGCCTCGAAAAGGCCATCAGCGAGATCCGTGCCCTCCGCGAGGAGTTCTGGAAGGACCTCCGAGTGCTCGGCAACGGCGACACGATCAACTCCTCCCTCGAGAAAGCGGGCCGGGTGGCCGACTTCTTCGAGCTCGCCGAGCTGATGGCCCGCGACGCCCTCGACCGCGAGGAGAGTTGCGGCGGCCACTTCCGGGAAGAGTCCCAGACTCCCGAGGGTGAAGCCCAGCGCCGCGATGACGAGTACTCCCACGTGTCCGCCTGGGAGTGGCACGATGCCGACACCCCCCAGACCAAGCACCGTGAAGAGCTCACCTTCGAGTACGTCAAGCCGTCACAGCGGTCATACAAGTAGGGCCGGAGAATCGACACCATGACCAAACACCTGAACCTCCACCTCCAGATCTGGCGCCAGGACGGCCCGGGAGCCAAGGGGGCCTTCGCCAACTACGAGGCCAACGGCATTCCCGACGATGCCTCGTTCCTCGAGATGCTCGACATCGTCAACGAGCGCCTCATCGAGAAGGGCGATGTCCCGATCGAGTTCCCCCACGACTGCCGTGAAGGGATCTGCGGAACCTGCGGCGTCATGATCAACGGTCGGGCCCATGGCCACGAACGGGCCACCGCGACCTGCCAGTTGCACATGCGCAAGTTCAACGACGGCGACACGATCGTCATCGAACCATGGCGTGCTGCCGCGTTCCCGGTGCTGCGTGACCTCATCGTCGATCGCTCGGCCATGGATCGCATCGTCGAGGCCGGCGGCTACATCAGCGCCCCCACCGGCACCGCGCCCGACGCCAACGAGATCCCGATCCCGAAGGAGGTGGCCGACTCCGCCATGGACGCCGCCGCCTGTATCGGTTGCGGCGCCTGCATCGCCGCCTGTCCGAACTCGGCCGGCCAGCTCTTCACGGCGGCGAAACTCTGGCACCTGAACGCGTTGCCCCAGGGGCAGCCCGAACGGTTCCGCCGAACCGAGGCCATGGTCGAGACCATGGAGCAGTTCTTCGGGTCGTGCACCAACCACGGTGAGTGTGCCGATGCCTGCCCCAAGGAAATCAGCCTCGACTTCATCGCCTACATGAACCGGGACTACATCAAGTCCAAGCGGGTGAACCGTAGGCTCGCCAGCCAGCACTGATCTCGCCGGCCAGCACTGATCCGCCGGCCAGCGATCTCGCCGGCCAACACGGGGTTGGCCGGCCAACACGGGGACCGAAGCCGATCCTGCGGGGTGAGCACCGGCGAGGGCCTTCTCGGGTGGTCCACGCCGGTGGCTCTGGGTGATTCGATGCTGCTGCAGAGGGCCTTGCGGCGGTTACCTTCGTGCATCGTGACCAAGATCGCAATGCAATACCTCCGAGGCTTCTTCATGGGGTCCGCCGACATCGTGCCCGGCGTCTCCGGCGGCACCGTCGCGCTGATCCTGGGGATCTACAAGGAACTGATCGCGAACGTCCGCTGTGGAGCCCATGCGCTGAAACGCCTGGTCACAGGCGACCCCAAGGGCTTCGTCGACGACCTTGCTTCGGTCAGCTGGCTGTTCCTGGTGCCGCTCGGCGCCGGCGTCCTGACAGCCTTCCTGATCCTGCGACATCCGATGGAAACCCTGCTCATCGATCATGCCGAGGGCACGGCCGCCGTGTTCACCGGCCTCGTCCTCGCCAGTTGTCTGCTCGTCTGGCGTGAGATCCGGGTTCGGGATCCGCTCCGTCTCGGTGTTCTGGCGCTCGTGACGACCTCGACCTTCGTCCTCCTCGGCTTCCAGTCGGGCGCCATCGCCGATCCGGCGATCTGGATGTTCTTCGTCACGGGGAGCATTGCCATCTGTGCGATGATCCTGCCCGGCATCTCGGGCTCGTTCATCATGCTGATGATGGGCATGTACGCCGCGGTGATCGGGGGGACGGCCACCGAGTTGTTGGTTTTCGGCGTCGGCGCCGTCCTGGGCCTGGCCCTGTTCTCCTCGCTGCTCAACTGGGTGCTGGCGTATCACGAACAGACGGTGCTGGCCGCCCTGCTCGGGCTGATGCTCGGATCGTTCCGCGTGCTGTGGCCCTGGCCGGCCGGCGTTGGTGTGGTTTCGGATCAGTCCGATGAGGTGGTCAAGGGAACCGACATGGCCCTGCCGACGATCGGGCAGGCCGCCGGCGGATTCGGGCTCGCCCTGGCGGCCCTCGTGATCACGCTCGTGATCGTTCGCTACGCCGAGGACGACACCAGCACCGAGCTGGCGCCTGCCCCCCACAGGGTCTGATGCCACGTGCCGGCCCTGGTCGGCACCCAGACCTCACTCCGGATCGTTCCCGACGTGTCGCCGACCACGACACGCTCCGGCGGTTCCGGACCCCACCAGTGCGTCCGCACGGCTCGCCCCTCGATCTCGTGTTGGCCGTCGGCGTCGAGCAGCAACCCGTGGGCCGTCCCGAGCTGGCGATATTCGCCCTCACCGATCCAGCCGGCCGGCGCCTGTGCTTCGAACTCGAGTTCCCATCCGAGCGGCACCCGGTGACCGACGTTGGTGACGAGGAGGTCGGACGGATCGTCGAGTGCGAGCGCGAAGGCCTCGAGCCCGTAGCTCCAGTGCTCGAGTGGGGCCTCGCAAACGTGATCGACCCACAACCCCGAGGCCCGAAGTTCCCATCCCCTGGCCGGCAGCACGGCATCGTCTTCGGTCATCACCTGAGGGCTGGCTCGATCACGGAGGACGACCGCGGTCACATTGGCTTTCCTGGTCGAGGGTTGGGCGGTCACGGCTGCCGTGATCGCCAACGGCCCCAACGGTTGGTCGGGGGCGACCCACACGTCGAGCCGGTGACCCTCGAACCAGCGACCGCGACCGGGCTCCTGGCGGCCCTCGTCGGATGGGTCGACCGTCATCGCTGTACCGGCACCCCCAGAACCTACCGGCCGCGCCGTCTCCACCCCTGGTCCGGCTCCGCCCCTTCGCCGTCTCCACCCCTGGTCCGGCTCCGCCCCTTCGCCGTCTCCACCCCTGGTCCGGCTCCGCCCCTTCGCCGTCTCCACCCCTGGTCCGGCTCCGCCCCTTCGCCGTCTACTCTTTCCGGCACGATGACCCACGGCCCCGCGAGCGACGAACCGACCGACGAGCTCGTCGCGGCCCTGGGCGCGCTCGACACCGCACTCGACCGTCTCCCCCTCCGCCTCCACCTCCCCGGAGTCGACGAGGCCCGATCGGTCGGGGTCGAACTGTCCGACCAGATCACCGACTATCTGTTGCCGCGGATCACACGCCTCGATGCCCCGCTCCTGGCGGTTCTCGGCGGCTCGACCGGATCGGGGAAGTCGACGATCACCAACTCGCTGGTCCGGGCCGACGTGTCACCGGCCGGTGTGCTCCGCCCAACCACGCGGGCCCCGGTCCTGATCTGCCACCCCGACGACCTCGACTGGTTCGCAACGGCCGACATCCTCGGTGGCCTGCCCCGGGTCCGTACTGAGCGCGACACCCCGGCCGCAGGCCACGTGCTCGTGGTCGAGCCCACCGACACGATCGGTCCCGGTGTGGCGATCATCGATGCTCCCGACATCGACTCGGTGGAGTTGGCCAATCGCGATCTTGCCGCCCAGCTCCTGGCCGCGGCCGATCTCTGGCTGTTCGTCACCACTGCCGTGCGCTACGCAGATGCCGTTCCGTGGCAGTTTCTCGGGCGGGCCCGAGAGCGGGGCATGGCGCTCGCCATCGTGATCAATCGGGTTCCGGCCGGCGCCGCCGCCGAGATCACGGCCCATCTCGATCAGATGCTTCGCGACGGAGGACTACCCGACGTGTCCCTCTTCACCATCGACGAGGGCGCCCTGGTCGATGGTCGGCTTCCCGAATCGGCCATTGCCGAACTCCGCGGCGCGATCACCAGCCTGACCGACGACGCCGAGCAGCGGGCGGCGATCGTGCGAAACACCCTCGATGGAGCGCTCGCTTCGGTGGCGGGCCGAGCCGGCCAGGTCCTCGGGGCCGCCCGAACCCAGGACGCCGTGGCCGCCGAGCTGCGTCATGCCGCCGACCGGGCCTACGCCGCCGCGATGGCCGACGTGCGTGCCGATCTCAGCAATGGCCGGATGCTGCGGGTCGAGGTCCTCGATCGCTGGCAGGAACTCATCGGAACCGGGGAACTGATGCGTGCCATCCAGTCCCGGATCTCGTTGCTCCGAGACCGGATCGGTTCGGCGCTGCGAGGTCGGGGGGCATCCACCGTCGAGGTCCAGGGAGAGATCACCTCGACGCTGGAGCGCCTGGTTCTCGACCATGCCGACGCCGCCGCGCTCGAGGTCGTGACCGCGTGGCGCCACCTTCCCGGGGGCGAACAGGTCCTCGGCGACAGCCGGCCGCTCGAGCACGTGTCCGACTCGTTCCGGGCATCGTTGGCACCCGAGATCCGCGCCTGGCAGAACGACGTGCTGGAACTGGTCCGCGCCGTCGGGGCCGGCAAACGCAACACCGCCCGGGTCCTGGCGTTCGGCGTCAACGGTGTCGGCGTCGCGCTGATGATCGTGCTGTTCGCGTCGACGGGCGGCGTGACCGGTGGAGAAGTGGCCGTTGCGTCCGGAACAGCCGGGGTGTCACAGGCGCTGCTCAATGCGCTCTTCGGCGAACAGGCCGTCCGTGATCTCGCCAGCCAGGCCCGAACGCTCCTCATCGAGCGGATCGGAGCGCTCCTCGAACTCGATGCCAACCGATTCCGACGTCAGCTCTGGGACGCCCTCCCGCCGCCCGAGGCGAGCGCCTCGCTCGAGGCGGCGATCGAGCGCTTCGATCAGGCACTGTCGAACGACCGAAGGAAGCGCCGATGATCAGCCTCCGACCCTTCCGTCGAGAGCCTGCGACGCTCGACCTACCCGACCGCCTCGATGCGCTCGAAGCCGCCGTGCGCCTGGCCGACGGCCGTCTCGACGGCGCCGACGTCGAGTTCGCCCGAGCCGTTGCCGAGAAGGCCCGCTCGCGACTCCGGCACGGTACGGCCCACACCCTGGTCGCGTTGCTGGGCGCCACCGGCAGCGGAAAGTCGTCGTTGGCGAACGCGATCAGCCGCACCGACGCGGCAACGATCGGGGTCCGGCGGCCGACCACCTCGTCGACCTTGGCGATGGTGTGGGGAGCCGACGATGCGACCGCCCTGCTCGACTGGCTCGAGGTCGAGAACCGCCACCTTCTTGGGACGACCGATCGAAACGGCCTCGACGGTCTGGTGCTCCTCGACGTTCCCGACCACGATTCGGTCGCCGTCGGTCACCGACTCGAAATGGAGCGCATCGCCAACCATGCCGACCTGCTGCTGTGGGTGACCGACCCCGAGAAGTATGCCGACGATGCCATGCACCGATACCTCCGCCTGCTCGACCACCACGGCGCCGTCACACTCATGGTGCTCAACAAGGTCGATCGACTCGATCAACCGCAGCTCGAGGCCTGCCTTGCCGACCTCGAACGGTTGATGTCCTCCGACGGCATCACCGAACCGAAGGTCTTTCCCGTCTCGGCAACGACGGGCAGGGGCGTCGACGCCCTCGACGAAGAACTCGAGGCATCGGTGAGCCGGCAGCGAGCCGCGACCGAGCGGCTTGCCGCCGACGTTGCGGTGGCGGCCGACGAGCTGGCGGCCGCATCGGGCAGCGGCCGGGCCGCGACCTTCGATGAGTCCCTGGCCCGGCACCTGGCTCTCGATCTGGCCGACGCGTCGGGGGTCGCGATCGTTGCCGATGCCGCAGCGGCGGCCTATCGCCACGACGCTGCTCGACGGACCGGCTGGCCACTGACCCGCTGGGTGCGCCGCCTCCGACCGAACCCACTCCGTCGGTTGCATCTCGATCCGGCCAGTGCCGGTCGCAGCTCGCTGCCCAGTCCGTCGGGGGCGCAGACGGCACGGGCACAGGCGGCGATCCGCGCCGTCGCCGAGGCCGCCGCCGACGGACTGACCGAACCGTGGCCCACGCTTTATCGAAGAGCCGCCACCCCCGACCAGCGGTCGCTTCACGATCGCCTCGACCTCGGCATTGCCGAGGCCGTCCGGACCGATCGACGAACGACGGCTGCGTGGTGGTCGTTCTTCGGGGTCCTCCAGATGCTCCTCGCTCTGGTCGCCCTCGGTGGAGGCCTGTGGCTCACCGCCCTGGCTGCCAACAACTGGCTCCAACTGCCCGAGTTCGACACGCCGAACGTGTGGCGGGTCCCGCTCCCGACGCTGCTCCTGATCGTCGGACTCGTCGGCGGGTGGTCACTGGCGCTGCTGGCCCGATTCCTGGCGCGGCTCGGTGCCGTGCGGCGCGCTCGGTCGGTGCGGTCGCAGGCGGCCGAGTCGGTCGAACGGATCGCGGAGGAGCTGGTGCTGGCGCCTCTCCGGGCCGAGGTTGCCGCCCGGACGGCGCTGGTCGACCAGCTCCGGCTGGCCGGTGCCAGCCCGGATCGACTCGAGCGTTAGCCTGCCGACGTGCAGTATCTCAGCGACGAGTGGCTCGCCGCCGCCAATGCAGCTCTGGCCGACCCCAGCCGGCTCGACGATCGGGTCGATGCGACGTCGGCGCCGGTACGGATCGGCTACACGGTTCTCGACGGGCCGTCGGGCGACCGGTCCTACGTGGTCGAACTCGGACCGAGCCCTCGGTTCGAAGCCGGCGTGGCCGATACCCAGGTCACGCTGACCCTTCGCTACCAAGATGCGGTGTCCATTGCCACCGGCGCCGCCAGTGCCCAGCGCGCCTTCCTCGACGGGGCCATCCGTCTGGGAGGCGACGTCACCGCTCTGCTCGGATCGGCCGCTGTTCTGGTTTCGATCGAGGACCGGTTGGCGTCGCTGCGGGCGGCCACCCTCTACTGACATCGAAACGACACCACCGGTAGGGTCTCGGTATGCCCGAGATGCCCGAGGTCCAGGCGCATGCCGAACGGATGACCGCCGCCCTGGCCGGGGCTCGTCTGGCTCGGTATCGCCTCCTCAAGTTTCCCTCGCTCAAGACCTTCGCCCCGGCACCCGATGCTGCCGTCGGCGCCACGGTGACGGCTGTGACCCGCCGAGGCAAGTATCTGCTGATCGGGTTCGACAACGGCCACACGCACGTCGTCCACCTCATGCAGGGAGGTCGCCTCCGCCCCGATCCCAAGGAATCGGCCAAGCCACGAAACGGGCTCATGCGTTGGACCTTCGACCGACCCGGAACCGCCGATTCCGCCGAGTGGGTGGCGTCGTGGCTTCTGACCGAAGCCGGCACCGAGCGCAAGGCCGGACTCTGGGTGGTCGATGGCGACCCGCTCACCCAACCCCCCATCGAGGATCTCGGACCCGAGGCCACCTCGCTCGATCGTGACGAGCTGGCTGCGGCCCTGACCCCGCACTCGCGCCGACTGCACGGACTGCTTCGCAGCCAGAACGTGATCGCCGGGCTCGGACGCATGCTCACCAACGAGATCCTCTACGAAGCGGCCCTGTCGCCCTTCGTCAATGCCTCGAGACTCGATGCCGACGAATTGGACCGACTGCACGCGGCCCTGAGCTCGGTCTGTCGGGCGGCACTCGACCACGAACGGATGCTCGATGACATCGGCTCGAGCGCCGATCGTCCCTCGAAGGTTCACAACCGGGCGGGGCAACCCTGTTTCGACTGTGATGACACGATCCGTACGGTCGACTACCGCGCCTACACCGTCTACTACTGCCCGACCCGTCAGACCGGAGGCAAGGTGCTGGCCGACAACTCGACCAGCAAGTTCCTCAAGTGAGTCGTGGATCCCCGGTTCGTGCGGTCCGGGATCAGATCAGGCCGAGTTCGGCGACGGCGTCGCGTTCGCTCACCAGTTCCTGCGCCGAGGCGTCGATCCGGGCCCGGCTGAAGTCGTTGATCTCGAGCCCCTGGACGATCGAGAAGTCACCACCGGTGCAAACGGCCGGGAAGCTCGAGATGATGCCCTCGGGCACGCCATAGGAACCGTCGGACACCACCGACATCGACACCCAGTCACCGTCGGGGGTCCCAAGCGCCCAATCGTGCATGTGATCGACGGCGGCATTGGCGGCCGACGCCGCCGACGATGCCCCACGAGCCTCGATGATCGCGGCGCCGCGCTTGGCCACGGTCGGGATGAACTCGTTCTCGATCCAGGCCTGATCGTTCACCATGTCGGCCGCGTTCTGGCCCTTGACCTGGCAGTGGAACAGGTCGGGGTACTGCGTCGTGGAATGGTTGCCCCAGATCGTCATCTTGTGGATCTCGGTGATCGGCACGCCCAACTTGGCACCGAGCTGGCTGAGGGCACGGTTGTGGTCGAGCCGGGTCATCGCATGGAATTGTCGCGGATCGATGTCGGGAGCCGACGACATCGCGATCAGTGCGTTCGTATTGGCCGGATTGCCGACCGTCAAGACCTTGATGGCCTTCTTCGCGCTCTCGTTGATCGCCTTGCCCTGCGGGCCGAAGATGCCGCCGTTGGCCTGGAGCAGATCGGCTCGCTCCATTCCCTGCTTGCGGGGCATCGCCCCGACGAGCAGCGCATAGTCGGCGTCCCCGAACGCCACGTTGGCATCGTCGGTTCGGACGGTGCCGGCCAGCAACGGGAACGCACAATCGTCGAGTTCCATCGCCACACCCTCGAGTGCACCCAGTGCCGGGGTGATCTCGAGCATCTGGAGGATCACCGGCTGATCGGCACCGAGCATCTCGCCGGATGCGATCCGGAACAGCAGGCTGTATCCGATCTGACCGGCAGCTCCGGTGACGACGACACGAACGGGGGCTTTGCTCACGACGGGCTCCTTGTGATGTCGGCCCCACCACGGGGCCTCGCGCTGGGCTCTGCTGCCAACGCAGCAGGGCAAGGCGCATCGTACCCGGCCCACCCTGTCCGGACCCGGGTCCGAAGCCCCCATCTGCGGCCGGTCTTCTGCCGACAGCCGCCCGAGGCCACGCATCGTCCGAGGTCAGCAAGCAATCTTGCGACTGCAGGTCACGGAGACGATCGATGCGTCACCATGGAGGTGGGAGAACGTTCGGGGCCAACCAACAGACGGAGTGTCGTATGCCTTCCACGCAAATGGCGTCAACCACGACCGAGCCCGACGCAATCGTGGTCGGCGACCGGTCTCCGGGCCGCTCCGACGATCGACGCGTCGCCACCGACCCGACTCGGTCGCAGATCACGCAAACGGCCCTGGCCGTCCTCGACGAAGCCGGCCTCGAGGGCCTGACCCGCACCGCGGTCGCCACCCGTCTCGGCTGCCGATCGAGCGACCTCGGTCACCATGCGATCGACGACGAGGCCCTGATCGACCTGGCCTGCGACGCGGTGTATGCCCAGGTGATCCTCGACCCGCCGGTCCAGAGTTGGCCGGCCCGACTCCGCGAGTACTGCCGCAGCTACCGCCAGGCGCTCCTGCGTCATCCCAACGCGACCCCGTTCATCGCGGTCAGGCCGATCGTTCATGACGCCGCTCTCGCGATCGCCGAACGAACGCTGTCCGAACTGACCGGCGTCGGCTTCTCGGCAGCCGAATCCAACCGGGTTCTGCTGGTCATCGTCAGTTTCGTCAACGGGCACGCCCTCACCGAATTGGGCGAGCTGAGCGGTTCCAACGGACGAGACGACGACCTGGTGCGATCTCGCGAGGTACTCGAGCCCGAACGGCTCCCCGTGCTCACCGAGGCGTTGGCCGCCGGAAACGACCGCGACGCCGAATTCGAACTCGGCCTCGAACTCATCATCGGTGGGCTCGAGCGTCGGCTGCTCCACGCCGCCCGCGCTGATCCGTTCCTGCCGGCCGGCAGCGCTACGAGTCGCCGAGCCTGGTGTTACCGATCCAGGCCCGGTGGAGCCGGGCGTAGATGCCGTCGGCCTCGACGAGCTGATCGTGTGATCCCTGCTCGACGAGCCGGCCCCGATCGAAGACCAGCACCAGATCGGCAGCCTCGGCCGTCGCCAGCCGATCCGCGATGCTCACCAGGGTCCGTCCCGCGGCGAGCCGGGTGATCGCAGTGGTCAGCGCCCGATCGGTCTCGGGATCCACGGCCGATGTGGCCTCGTCGAGGATCAGCAGACCGGGATCAGCCAGGGCCGCCCTCGCCAGCGCAACGAGCTGGCGTTCACCCACCGACAGGTTGTCGCCTCGCTCGCCCACGTCGGTGTCGAGTCCGTTCGGCAAGCGGTCGACCCACCAACCCAGTCCGAGGCGATCGAAGGCGTGATCGATGTCGTCGTCGGCGGCGGACGGACGACCGAACCGGATGTTCTCGCGGATCGTGGTGTCGAACAGGAACCCGTCCTGAGGCACCATGCGGACCGTGGCGAGACGCGAGTCGTGCGAGAGCTCGGTGAGATCGACGCCATTGAGTCGGATCGTGCCGTCGGTGGGATCGGCGAGGCGGCAGAGCAGCTTCGCGAACGTGGTCTTGCCCGAACCCGTTTCGCCGACGATCGCCACGTTGGTGCCGGCGGGAATGGTCACCGAAACGTCGTGGAGCACCGGCCCGCCGTCGCGGTAGGCGAACCCGACCCCGGCGGCCGACACCTCGACGGCTGCGAGGGGCAACTCGACCCCGGGAACCGCCTCGGGAACATCGATCGGATGGTCGAGCAGATCGAGGATCTTGCGCCAACCGGCGACCGCAGTCTGGGTCTGGTCCATGGTCTCGCCCAGCTCGGCGATCGGACCGTTGAGCAGCGTCGTGAGGAAGAGGCAGGCCACCAGATCTCCGGCACCGATCCCCCAGGCGTCTCGTTGGGTCAGCCCTGCGGTGAGCACTCCGACCAGTGCCACGGCCCCGAAGATGTCGCCGACGATGAACACCCCGACCATGTACTTGTTGGCCTCGATACGGGCCCGGTAGCGGTGGGCGATCCGCTCCTCGAGCTGTTCGCGGGATCGCTGCTCGGCGCCGTATGCCCGCACCACGGCCGCCCCCATCACCGCCTCGGAGAACGCCGCCAACATGTCGCCGATCCTGGTGCGGAGCAGGTCGTAGGCCGCCAGCTGGCGAACCTGCAGCCAACGCATGATCGGGACAACCGGGGCGTACGACACGAACACGATCAACGCCAGCCACGGCGAATACCAAGCCAGAACGGCGAAGGTTCCGAGAATGACCGTGGGATGGATCGTCCAGGAGTAGAGACCCCACTGAGCGAAGCGCGACAGCGCCTCGGCGTCGGCGGTGACGCGGGCGACGAGCACGCCACGTTTCGTCTGGTTGTGGTCGGCCACCGAGAGTCGGTGCACCTTGTCGAATGCGGCGACGCGAAGGTTGGCGATGGCGGCCTCGGCCCGTGTCACCAGTCTCCGCTGGGTGAGCCAGGACACGACCGCCGCCACGACGACGACGACCCCCATCACCAGAGCCGCTCGAACGACGGCCCCGGGGTCGACCCCGTCCGGGGCGAGGATGCCGTCGTTGATCGTTCGTTCGATCAACACGGGCGTCGCCAGGCGCCCGGCCGCCACCGACAGGCCCATCAGGATCGTGGCCGGAAGACCCTGACGCAGTTCGTGACTCTGCCGCAGACCACGTCGCAAGACCGAGATCGCGCCCTCGGACGTTCCGCGCTCCTCGACCGGTTCGCGACGGTGCGCATCATCGATCGCCGGAACGGTCACGGAGCCACCTCCTCGTAGGCCTTGACGAGGGATGCGTATCCAGGGTGGGACAGCAGATCGAGGTGTCGGCCCGACGCCTCGATCCGGCCGCCACGCATGTAGAGGATCCGGTCGGCGAGCATGATCGTCGACACCCGCTGCGCCACGATGAGCGTCGTGGTGTCGAGTTCGGCTCCCAACCCGGCAAGGATCTGCTGTTCGATCCGAGCATCGACGGCACTGGTTGCGTCGTCGAGGACGAGGAAGCGGGGTGACTGCACGAGCGCCCGCGCCAGGGCGACCCGTTGACGTTGCCCACCCGACAGGGTCACTCCCCGCTCGCCGACCACGGTGTCGTATCGCGCCGGCAGCTCGTCGACGAAGCTGCTCACCTGGGCGATCGACGCGGCACGGGTCACCGTGTCGTCGGGCGCACGGCCACTGAGGTCGATGTTGGCCCGCAGCGTGTCGGCGAACAGGAAGGACTCCTGGAACACGAGGGCAACGTGGTCGGTCCGTTGGATCGGATCGAGATCGGCCATGTCGACCCCACCCAGGCGCACCAGGCCCTCCTGCGGTGGAAGCAACCCACAGATCACGTTGCACAGGGTCGTCTTGCCGGCGCCGGTCGGGCCGACGAGGGCGACGACCTCTCCCGGCTTGATCTCGAGGCCGATGTCGTCGAGCACCTTCGTCCCGTCGGGGTAACGGAACGTGACGCCCGATGCCGAAACCGACAGCGGGCCGGTCGGAAAGCGGCGATAGCTGGTCGGCTGTACGGGGAGCGGCTCGTCGAAGATCGCATCGAGTCGGCCGTGGGCAACGACCGACGGCGGCATGCTCTCGAGGAAGAACCCGAAGACCCGCATCGGAAACGCCAGCACGGTGAACAACGACGTCACCTGCACCAGGTCACCAGGGCCGACCGCGCCCTCCTGGACCCGGTAGATCCCGACGATCAGGACGACGATGATGCCGACGTTCGGCAGGGCGTCCATCACCGCTTCGAAGGCGGCTCGGAGGAACCCGACCCGCACCCGATCGGCACGCAATTGCAGAGCAGCACGGGCGAACCTGGCCGACTCCTCGTCGGCCCGTCCCAGGGTCTTCACCACGAGCGCACCGTCGAAGCTCTCGTGGGCGATCGACGACACCTCGCCGACATCGGCCTGGACCTGAGCCGCGGGACCTTCGACCCGATGCGAGTAGACACGGTTCAACACCGTCAGTGCAGGGAAGATCAGGAACGCGATCAGGGCGAGGAGCGGGTCGACCAACACGATGCTCACCGCCGAGAATACGGCGAGGAACGCAACTCCGAGCGAGAACGGCAGGGGATGCAACGATTCGACGGCGACCTCGGCGTCGTTGTCGGCATGGGCCAACAACTGGCCGGCCGGGATCTGCTGGTGCCAGGCCAGGGGCAGCGCAAGGTATTGATCGCTGAGCCGACGACGAAGGGTTGCCTGCACTCGCTCGGCGGTCATACCGGCGAAATAGCGACGGGTCACCACGCCGGAAAGCCGGAGGGCGGTCACGGCGATCACACCGATGATGCCGAGGCGGAGTGACCGGGACGGGAGCTCACCGGTCTCGAAGGTCGACAGGACCAGATCATCGGTGATCCATCCCAACAACACGGTCGACAGCACCGTCCCGCCGGCATACACCGCGGCTCCCACCACGGACACCACGAACGGCACCGGGTGCATACGGACCATGCCGACCACGTGCCCGAGACCGCGGCGGAGTGCAGTTCGATCCGACAACGCACGGCCTTTCCCCGACGACAACGGCCCCGACACGCTACCCGGCCAGGACGTCGGCTCGAAGCCGAGATCGGGTCGTCCCGCCGGTCCGGTCGGGCGGCGAACCGCGGCGCTACCCTCCGGGGAGGAGGATCAACGTGTCGTACTCGCTGGGGCTCGACCTCGGTACCACGAATTCAGCCGCCGCCGTCGCGGACGAGCAGGGAGTCCGGATGCTCTCACTCGGCGAGGACGGACCGATCATGGAATCGGTCGTGCACCTGAGCGCCGACGGCACGGCCACCGTCGGGCGGCCGGCGGTGCGTCGGGCCGAGTCCGATCCGGCCGGCGTCGCCCGCGAGTTCAAACGCCGTTTCGGCGATACCACGCCTCTGCTGCTCCACGGCACACCGGTCGCCGCCAACGATCTGACCCTCTTCCTGGCCAAACACCTCGTGGCTGCGGCGACACGACTCGAAGGGGGCCCGCCCGAACGGATGGTGGTGTGCCATCCGGCCAACTGGGGAACCTTCAAGGTCAGCCTCCTGTCGGACACCTTGCGCAGCACGGCACTCCCCCCGCACGAACTCATCAGCGAGCCGGAGGCGGCGGCCATTCACTACGCCTCCCAGGAACGAGTGGCCGACGGCACCACGATCGCCGTCTACGATCTGGGCGGCGGCACACTCGACATCGCCATCCTGAAGAAGACCGGTGATCGGTGGACACTGATCGGCCGCCCCGGCGGGATCGAACGCCTCGGGGGTATCGATTTCGATACGGCGCTGTTCCAGTACGTGGTCGCCGAACTCGACGTCGACCTGGACGCGTTCGACGACGACGACCCGATTGCGCAGGCCGGCGTTGCTCGGCTCCGGGCCGACTGCAACGAGGTCAAGCACACCCTGTCGTCGGACACCTCCGCCACCGTGTCGGTCCTCCTGCCCGGCGTGAGCCAGCAGGTCCGGGTCACCCGGGGCGAATTCGAGGCCCTGATCGCCCCGGCCATCGCCCGTTCGCTCGAGACCTTCGATGCCACATTGGCCGGAGCCGAGATCGCCTACGAGGCGATCGACGCGGTGTTGCTGGTCGGAGGCTCGAGCCGTATTCCGCTGGTTGCCGCTCGGGTGGCCAGCCACACCGGCCGCCCGATTGCCGTCGACGCCCATCCCAAGCACTCGTGTGCGCTGGGGGCGGCCCGGCTGGCCAGGCTCCAGGCGCAGCCGATGCCCACCGTCTCGCCACCGAGCCGCGGGGCATCACCGGTCCCGCCCACGCCCACCGACGCCGGTGAGACAGCGCTTCGTTCGACCGTCGACGACCGAGCCGTTCCGGGCCCACCGACCGATCCGAGCGGAATGGGCCAGCCGCTCGGCGGCATGTTCCAGGAGTTGCCCCACATCTCCGAGGGCCTTCCCGAGTTCATGGAACACGGGCGGCCACGTGTTCCGGCGCCAAGACCCGGCGAACCCGCCACTCCCCCACCGGCGGTGACTCCGACCGGCTTCCCGCCGGCGTCGGACGGATGGGGCACCCAGCCCACGCCGGTTCTGGTGCCACCGTCGACATACCCGCAGAACGATCCGGGGGCACGAACCACCTCCGTCGCCCGCCCCCCGCGTCGTCGCGGTCTCGGACCGGTCGCGCTGGCCTTCATGGGCCTGATGACGGTCGTGCTCCTGGGGGCAGCAGCGTGGGCCCTCGGCGCGTTCGATCAACTCGGCTCGGGTTCCGATGCCACGGGAACGACCACGACGGCAACGACCACCGAGGCGACCAGCGAGGCAACCGATGCGCCGGGCTCCTCGACCGAGCCCGGCTTCGTGAACGTGACCGGTTGTCCCGATGATCGGATTCCTGATCCCAACGTGAGCTACCAGATCAAGGAGATCGCCGCCGACGACCGTGACGGCGGCGCCAACGCGCGGTCCGGCCCCAGCTTGCAGGATCCTCCGGTCCTCGTGCTTCCCTCGTTCACGCCGGTTGCGTTGACCAACGAGCACTGCGAGATCGATGCCGAAGGTCGGGCCTGGTGGGGTGTCCAGACCGAGCAGGGCCTGCTGTGGGTGTCGTCCAACCTGATCGTTCCGGTCGGCTGACCAGCCGACTCAGGACACGCGGGTCATCCCGAGCTCGGCAATCACCTCGAGCGTGGCCTCGGCCCGGTTGAGCGTGTAGAAGTGCAGCCCGGGAGCCCCGGCGTCGAGCAGGACCTGCGACAGCTCGACGGCAACGGCAACACCGATCTTGCGGACCTCGGCCGGCTGATCGGCCACGGCCTCGATGCGTGCGGCGAGAC
The DNA here is from genome assembly GCA_963700755.1 of uncultured Acidimicrobiales bacterium. Lineage (GTDB taxonomy): Bacteria > Actinomycetota > Acidimicrobiia > Acidimicrobiales > SZUA-35 > JBBQUN01. The sequence continues at coordinate 548,561 of CAVOYW010000004.1, read as the reverse complement.
CCCTCGGGATGGTGGCCCCGGCCATCGTGGCGAACCGCTGCACCTGGGCGGCGTTGGTGATCGGGATGATCCCCGGGATCACGGGCTTGGTGCAGCCGAGCGAGGCCAGGTCGTCGACCATCGACCGATAGTGATCGGCCTCGAAGAAGAACTGGGTCACGGCGAAATCGGCGAGCGCGAGCTTGTCGGCCAGTCGCCGCCGGTCGGACGCGAGGTCGGACGAGCGGGGATGGCCCTCGGGGTGGGCGGCGACACCGATGGCACAGGACGTCCGCTCGCGGAGGTACTCCACCAGATCGATGGCATGCCGGAAATCACCCGCCGGGGCCGGCGAGCCGTCGGCGGGCGGGTCGCCGCCGAGCGCCAGAATGTTGCCGACACCGCCGTCCTCGTACGCGACGATGAGCTCGTCGACCTCGGGTCGGGTGTGACCCAGACAGGTCAGATGGGCCATCGCCGGATAGGCCTTGGCTTCTTGGATGTCGAGCACGACGTCGCGGGTGCGGTGCCGGTCGGATCCCCCTGCGCCGTAGGTGACGCTGACGAAATCGGGGGAGACCGTTTCGAGCTCGAACAAGGTCTGGTCGAGTTGGGCGCGGGCCTCGGGAGTCTTGGCCGGAAAGAATTCGAAGCTGACCGTTCGCCGAGTGGCCAGCAGGTCACTGATCAAAGCCATGATGGCTCCTCCTCGTGTTCACCTGCACGGTGCTGTCAGCGGGCGAGCTGCTCATCAGCGTCGCCGACACCCTCGATCGCCATACCAGCGACCGTGACCGTGATGTTGTCGTGAAATCGTACACCCCTGCCATCGGCCTGGGAAGTCAGTCGATGAACCCATGTCCGGTCGAGCAGACATCTCGAGAACGAGACCGACGCTCGGCCCCTTCGAGAATCGTGCCGGGGTGGGGCCGAGGTCAGTGTCGGAACTGGCGCTCACCGGTGAACAGCATCGTGATCCCACGTTCGTCGGCCGCGGCGATGGTCTCGGAGTCCTTCACCGACCCTCCCGGCTGGATGACCACGGTCACACCGGCATCGGCGGCGGCATCGATGCCGTCGCGGAACGGGTAGAAGGCGTCGGAGGCGCAGGCACCGCCCACGGCCCGGCCGGCCGCCTTGCTCGCCGCGAGCTGTCCCGACTCGACCCGGTTCTGCTGGCCGGCACCGATGCCCCAGGCGGTGCCGTCCTTGACGAGCACGATCGCGTTCGACGTCACGTAGCTGCAGAGTTTCCAGGCCAACTCGGCATCGGCCATCTCGGTCGGGCTGGGTTGGCGTTGCGTCACGACCGCCCAACTGTCGGGTGTCGCGGCGACGTGGTGGTTCTGCTGAACCAGGAACCCGTCGGACAGGCTCCGGATCGAGAGCGCCGGGATCTCGGGCGGAGGGGCGGTGAGCAGCCGGGTGTTCTTGCGTTTGGCGACGAGACGCTCGACCACACCCGGCGCGAAGCCGGGAGCGATGATCAGATCGGCCTGGGCCGCAGCCTCGATGGCCTTCACCGTCTCCTCGTCGACGACCTGGTTCAGGGCGACGATCCCTCCGAAGGCCGACCGGGGGTCACAGGCAAAGGCACGTTCATAGGCGGTGGCCAGATCGCCGGCCACCGACACCCCACACGGGTTGGCGTGTTTGATGATGGCGACAGCCGGACCGGTCCCGAGATCGTGCACCAATCGCCATGCGGCGTCGGCATCGAACAGATTCAGATAGCTCAGGTCGAGTCCACTGTGCTGAACCACCGAGTCCCACCACGTGGGTCGCCCCGTCACCCGATAGCGAGCACCCTGCTGGTGAGGGTTCTCGCCGTAGCGGAGATCTTGGGCCCGTTCGAGCGAGAGATGGATCGTGGGCGGCAGGACCTCGGGCGTGATCGAAGCCTGGTCGAACCAGCTCACGATGGCCGCGTCGTACGAGGCCGTGTGGGCGAAGGCCTTGCGAGCCAATTGCCGACGCAGGGCGGGTGACGTCGCTCCGCCGTTGCGGAGCTGATCGAGAACGGGCTCGTAGTCGGCCGGATCGACCAACACGGTGACGTATTCGTGGTTCTTGGCGGCCGCTCTCATCAGGGTCGGGCCACCGATGTCGATGAGGTCTTCGGCCCGTGTCGACGAGCCGTGCTCGAAGGTCGCCGGGTCGGCACCGAACGGATAGAGGTTCGACACGACGAGATCGACCAGGTCGATCTCGTGGGTCTCGAGGTCACGAAGGTGTTCGGGGTCCCGCCGGTCGGCCAGGATGCCGCCGTGAATCCTCGGGTGGAGGGTCACGACCCGATGCCCGAGCATCGCCGGGAACCCCGTGAAGTCGGCCAGATCGATCACCGGCACACCGGCCTCGGAGATGACCCCCGCGGTCCCGCCCGACGAGATCAGTTCGACTCCGAGTTCGTGGAGCGCCTTCGCAAGGTCGACGATACCGGACTTGTCATACACAGAAAGGAGGGCACGCACCCGGCAGAGGCTACCCCCGCCGTTCGGCTCGCACCGAGGCGCGGCGTCATTCAGTCGTCGTTCGGGCGGCCGGCCCGAGGCCGTCGGGCGCCGGTTCTTCCAGCGCCGGGTCGACACATCCGGTCGAGCCCCCGGTGAGCCCGTTCGGGGTGAAGACCCGGGCCTCGTCAACGAACCCGACACCGGCGTCGTCGGTCGTCAACCAGGACTCGATGCCATCGGCCAGTGCCACCGATGTCGCCTCGAGATAGGCCTCGGTGGCGAACAGTTCGGCCTCGGCCGGATTGGCGAGATAACCCAGTTCCACCAGGACGGCCGGCATTTCGGGGCGGCGGATCATTCCGTAGCTGTCCTCACCCGAGTCGTTGACCACGGCGAGTACACCGGCGTCGGGGGCGGTCTGCCAGTCGACGTCGAATCGATCGAGTGCCTCGAAAACGGCCCGGTAGATCGTCCCCCCCAGCCGGCGAGACTCGGGGTCGCCCTGTTGGACGAAGACCTCGGTTCCGGGCTCGGTGGAGGGGTTGCCCTGGGGGGCGTTGTGGTGGATCGACACCATCGCCCGCGCCTCGAGCCGGTTGGCGATCCCGGCCCTGGTCGCCAGCGGCATGCGGTAGTCGGCGGTCCGGGTGAGAATCGCCGTGATGCCCCGCTCGGCCAGCACCAACGAGGTTCGACGGGCGACCGCGAGATTGAGGTCGCGTTCGACGAGCCCGTTGCTGCCGACCGCTCCGGTCTCGACCTCGCCGCCGTGGCCCGGGTCGAGCACCACGTCGGCCTCGGCGATCGGTGTCCCCCACGAGACCGAGGCCGATTCGCCGCACGGGGTCACGATGTCGAACCCGGTGCCGGTGAATCGGTCGACGCTCACGACCACTCCGGTGGCGGTGATCAGGGCCCGGGCGTCGTTGGGAGCCACCGGAGTCGAGTTGCTGTCGCTGTCGCCGACTTCGACTTCGGCCGGTGATCGGTCATCGGACGGGGTCGACGCTCCGGGCTGGTTCAGGTCCTGGGTGGTCCCCACCCCGCTCGAGTTCGGGTCGGCCGACACCTGGCTGCACGCCGCCACCACGAGGGAGCACACCATCGCTGCGCCGGACCGCCGGGCGCGTCCCGACCACTCGGGTCGAAGGGCGGTGCGAGGCGTAGCCCCAGCGGGACGACCGAACGTGGACACCCCCTCATTCAAACTCCCTTCGCCCCGAACCGGGTGGTCGGGACCCGACAAAACGCGAACTGCCCCGGGTCCGCAGCAGGTGCGGTCCGCGGGGCAGTCGAACGAATCCGATCGATCGGTGACGGCTACAGGCCGGCCACGATCTCGACCATGAGTTCGCCGGCCTCGGTCGGGTTGCGCCCGACCTTCACTCCGGCAGCGGTCAGCGCTTCCATCTTGGCCGCCGCCGTGCCCTTGCCTCCGGACACGATCGCCCCGGCGTGGCCCATCTTCTTTCCCGGCGGTGCCGTGACGCCGGCGACGTAGGCCGACACCGGTTTGGTCATGTTGTTGGCGATGTACTCGGCTGCCTCTTCCTCGGCCGAGCCGCCGATCTCGCCGATCATCATGACGGCCTTGGTTTCGGGATCGGCTTCGAATGCGGCGAGGCAGTCGATGAAGCTGGTGCCGGGAACGGGATCGCCACCGATGCCGACACAGGTGGTCACGCCGATGTCCTGCTGCTGGAGCTCATAGAGTGCCTGGTAGGTGAGGGTGCCCGAGCGGCTCACGATGCCGACCGGCCCGCCGGCCTTGGCGATGTGGCCCGCCGTGATGCCCACGTTCGCCTTCCCCGGCGAGATGAGCCCGGGACAGTTCGGACCGAGCAGACGGGTGTTGGGGAAATCACGCTTCAAAATGTTGTAGAAGAGCGCTTCGTCATGTGCCGGAACCCCTTCGGTGATGCACACCACCAGCTCCATCCCGGCTTCGGCCGCTTCGAGCACGGCCGACTTCACCCCCGGAGCCGGGACGAAGATGCAGGTCGCCGTGGCGCCGGTTGCGTCGGCGGCGTCGGCGACCGACGCGAACACGGGAATCCCGTCGACGTCGGTCCCCGCCTTCTTGGGGTGGGTGCCGGCGACCACCTTGGTTCCGTATTCGCGGTTGAGGTTGCCGTAGTACCGACCGGTGGAACCGGTCAGTCCCTGATAGATGACCTTCGTGTTCTCATCGAGGAAAATGCTCATGTCGTGCGCCCTCAGCCTTTCGCCAGTTCGACGGCCTTGCGAGCGGCCTCGAGCATGGTGGGTTCCATCATCAACTTGTCGGTGAGTGCTGGCGCGAGGATTGCTCGGCCTTCGTCGGCGTTCGTGCCATCGAGGCGGACCACGATCGGCGCATCGATCGACACTCGGCCGAGCGCCTCGATGATGCCGTTCGCCACTTCCTCCCCGCGGGTGATCCCCCCGAAGATGTTGATGAAGATCGACTTGACGTCGGGGTCGTTGTTGATCACCTCGAGTGCACCGGCCATGACATCGGCATTGGCGCCACCGCCGATGTCGAGGAAGTTGGCCGGATGGCCGCCGACCTGGTTGATGACGTCGACCGTGCTCATGGCGAGCCCGGCTCCGTTGGCGATCACCCCGACCTGGCCCTCGAGACCGACGTATTGCAGGCCCTTGGCGTGCGCTGCTTCTTCGCGCTCGTCCCGGGGCTGGGTGGCGTCGTACTGCTCGTAGTCGGGATGCTCGTAGATCGCGTTCGAGTCGAGGCTCACCTTGGCGTCGAGCGCATGCACCTCACCGGTGGGCGTGAGGATCAACGGGTTGATCTCGACCAGGTCGGCGTCGCCCTCGACGTAGGCCGTGTAGAGCTTCATGAGGATGTCGACCGCACCCTCGGTCGCGGCGGGGTCGAGCTTGGCCGCCGCAACCCAGGCACGGCATGCCTCTTCGCTGAGGCCCTCGGCCGGATCGACGTGGATCTTGGCGATCGCATCGGGGTTGGTCTCGGCCACCGTTTCGATCTCGACGCCGCCTTCGGCCGACAACATGCCCAGGTATTTCTTGGCCGACCGATCGAGCGTGAACGACGCGTAGTACTCCTCGGCGATGTCGGACGCGTGCTCGATCCAGATGATCTTGACGATGTGGCCCTTGATGTCGAGCCCGAGGATGTTCGACGCATGTTCGCGGCATTCGTCGGCATTGGCGGCCAGCTTCACACCCCCCGCCTTGCCCCGCCCTCCGACGTGAACCTGGGCCTTCACGACGACCGGATAGCCGACCCGGTCGGCAATGGCGACGGCCTCCTCGACGTTGTCGGTCGCCGCGCCGTCGGACACCGGGATGCCGTAGGTCGCGAAGAACTGCTTGCCTTGGTACTCGAGAAGATCCACGTGTGGGGCCTCCGCCTCGTGGTTGGGGGTGAATTGAGGCGATACTAGGGCGGTGAACCTGCCTGCACCCAAGTTCCCCGACGCTCGCCTCGGATCGCGACGCCGGTCGTCGTCGACGACATGCCCATAGCGCAGCGAGGTGAGCGCGGCGGAAAGCAGCTGCTCATGCTCGGGGCGGCGACCGTTCTGGGCGTGGTGGCCATGGTGTGGTTGTTCACCCAGGTCGGCGGCAGCGGCAGCAACGCCAACGTGCAGGTGAGCATCGGCGACCAGGTGTTTGCCGCCGGCTACGTCGACCGACTGGCCGATGACATCGAGAAGCTCGGCATCCCACTGCTCCTGAGCGATGTCTCGGGTGGCGATCGCGACGTCTACCTGCAGCACATCGGCGACGACGAGCTGACCGGATGGTATGCCTTCGGCGTGCGACCTCTCGATGCGACCCGGGACTGCTACGTCGAGTGGCAGGCCGAGTCCGAGACCTTCGTCGACAACTGCGACGGCACCGTCTATCCGGCCGACGGCGAGGGCCTGCCTCCGTATCCGATCGACATCGACGCCGACGGCTTCCTCACGGTCGACATCCGCAGTGTCGTCGAGGGGCAGCGTGTGGTCGAGGGGCAGAGTGTGGTCGAGGGGCAGAGTGTGGTCGAGGGGCAGAGTGTGGTCGAGGGGCAGACGACCACCGACGGCGGGGGAGACGACGAATGACCGCGGTTCCGACACCCGAGCCGCTACACCTGGTCCAGTTGACCGACACCCACGTCGTCACGGCCGATCACGCCGAGCGGGCGGGCTTCGATCGCAACCACCTGTGCGACCCCAATCGGCGCCTCCGACTCGCGGTGGCCTCGATCAACGCCGAATCACCCGACGTGAGCGCAATCCTGGCCACCGGCGATCTGGTCGCCGACGGCCTGGCCGCCGAATACGAGATGCTGGCCGAGCTACTCGAGCCGCTGCAGGCGCCCGTCCTCGCGATTCCCGGGAACCACGACGACCGTGACCGCCTCCGGGCGGTCTTCCCCGACCTGCCGTGGGCCGACGCCGAGCATGCCAGCTGGTCGATCCACCACCACGATGTCACGGTCATCGGGCTCGACACCACGATCCCCGGCCGGCCGGGTGCGGCCTTGGACGACGAACGAGCCGAGTGGCTCGACCGGGCCCTCGCCGCGGCCGACGAGACACCTGGTTCGACGCTGCTCGCCATGCACCATCCGCCCTTCCTGTCGGGGATCGGCTGGATGGATCGCTCCGGCTTCGTCGGGATGGACCGTTTCGCCGAGATCGTCAGCAGCCGGGCGGTGGACCGCATCCTCTGTGGACACCTGCACCGGCCGATCACGGCGGCCGTGGGGCGGACGATCGCCCAGGTCGGCCCCTCGACGGTTCAGCACGTTGCCATCAATTTCGATCCGAGCGAGACGTCCGATCTGATGCTGGTGAACGATCCGGTCGGCTATTTGATCTATCGACGAACGGCGCACGGCTGGATCGCCCACACCCGCTACATCGATACCGCCGAGGAACCCTTCCACCCCGATTGGGCCTGACCACAGTCATCCCCGATTTCGAGAGCCTGAGCGCCAGTTCTGTCGCTCAGGCTCTCGAAATCGTCGGGGGAGGTCCAAGGGGGTGGTCACGCAGGTGCACCGTCGCTAGCTTCGGATTCGTTCGCGACGTCGTGTCGCCGTTGGAACCCCATCGGAAAGGGGCCACGGTGGCCTACGACATCGACCGCAACATGACAGCCCAGTTCGCTCGGTCGGGGTGGGCGGCCCGGCGATCCGACCTCGTCGATCTCGGCATCTCGGCCCGCGCCATCGACCGACGGGTCGCCGCCGGCTCCCTGCGCTCGTTCGGCAACGGCGTGATCGGACCGCGTGATGCCCCCGATCCACTCCGGCAACTCGAAACGGCATGCCTGCTCGCCCACGACGGCGGGGTGCTGTCGCATCGCTCGGCCGCCAACCGGCACGGCATGCCGATCGGACAACCCCCTGCGAGGCCCGACGTGCTCGTTGGCCACGGCCGCCACCGAGTCACCATCGGTGCCACGGTGCGCCAGACCGTGTACCTCCCTGCCATCGACCGATCGATGGTCGACGGGCTGCGCCTGACATCGGTCGCTCGCACACTCTGTGACCTGGCCCAGGTGATCGGCGTCCATCGCCTGCAGTACCAGATGCAGTGGTCCATCAAGGAGGGACTGTGCGACCGGGCCCAGGTCCAGGCCTGCGCTCGTTCGCTGCACCGACAGGGGCGGGCCGGGTCGGCGGTTCGCCGCGAGGCCATCGACATGCTGGGCGACGACGTGACGATCCAGGCGAGCGAGCTCGAGCGTCGCTTCCTCGATCTGCTCGTCGACCGTTCGATCGAGGGCGCAGTCTGGCAGTATCGACCACCCTGGTACGACGGCCGTCGTGGCATCGTCGATGTGGCATTCCCGGCGACGCAGACCGTGGTCGAACTCGACAGCCGCCGGTGGCATTCGCTCATGCAGGACCAGGCTCGTGACCGGCAACGAGACCGCACGGCACGATCCCACGGGTGGATCGTGTTGCGTTATGGATGGGACGAACTCACGACGCGTCCCGACGAGATCATCGCCGACCTCGTTCGTGCCCTTCACTCCCGCGTGCCCGCCGCGATTCCGAGAGTCTGAACGACGAAACCGTCGCCCAGACTCTCGAAATCGGAATGGCCGGAGTGGGCGCGAGTCGGCGGTGCGGGAGCGAGTGAGTCGTGCGAGAGGGGTGGGACCGAATGGGCGATGCGGGCGCGGGTCGGCTGGGCGGGTCGGCCCGACGGAGTCAGAGCTTCTGCAGGGGGGCCCAGGCGAGGAGGAGGGTCTTCTCACCCACGCTGGGGAATCGGACCACGGCTTCGGCCTTGTCCCCACCGCCACGGATCGACAGGATCACACCTTCACCCCATTTTCGGTGCATCACGTCGTCGCCGGTGCGCAGGTCGAGCGACTCGGCACCCGATCCCGTCGGGCCGGAGCCGCCCCCGACCAGGGCATTGGCCGGGCCCGGGGTTCGGGTCCGAAGTGCGGTGTCGACGATCTCGTCCCGGCCTCCGAAGACCGACCCCTGACGGCTCGATCGGGTCGACGTGCCGCTGCCGCCGAACACACCGCCCGATTGCTTGCGCCGCCCCCGCGACCCCTCGGCCTCGGCCATGAGCTGTTCGGGGATCTCGTCGAGGAAGCGACTCGGGGGGTTGTATTGGCTCTGGCCGAACAGCATCCGGCTCCAGGCGTGCGTCACGTAGAGACGTTCCTCGGCTCGGGTGATGCCGACGTAGCAGAGCCGCCGCTCCTCCTCGAGCTCGTCGGGGTCGGTGAGCGCCCGCAGGTGCGGGAAGATGCCGTCTTCCATACCGAGCATGACCACCACCGGGAACTCGAGCCCCTTGGCGCCATGCAGCGTCATGAGGATGACGGCAGAGTCCTCTTCGTCGAGTTCGTCGGTGTCGGCCACCAGGCTGACTTGTTCGAGGAACTCGTCGACGGTTTCGAACTGGCGAGCGACCCCGATCAGCTCCTGGAGGTTCTCGACCCGGCCGTCGCTCTCGACCGAGCGCTCGTCGTCGAGCTCGGCCAGGTATCCGGTGTCTCGCAGGATCGACTCCAGGACAACGGCCGGACCCTTGTCGAGTTCGAGCTCGAAACCGGCCATCAGCTGCAGGTATTGGGCGATTCCTCGCACCGCGGTTCCCGACACGCCGGCATCGTCGGCCCGCTCGAGGCCCTGCGTGAACGTGGAGCCGTGCATCTGAGCGAACGCGTCGACCTTGGCCACCGAGGTGTCGCCGACGCCCCGTTTCGGCGTGTTCAACACCCGCTTCACCGACACCTCGTCGGCCGGATTCGCCACGGCCTTCAGATAGGCGAGCGCGTCCTTGATCTCCTTGCGGTCATAGAAGCGAGTGCCTCCGACGACCTTGTAGGGGATGCCGACCCGCAGGAAGTACTCCTCGAGCACTCGGGACTGGGCGTTGGTGCGGTAGAACACCGCCATGTCGCCCCAGCGGTAGTCGCCGCGATCGTGGAGTCGGGCCAGTTCGTTCGCGACGAACTGAGCCTCGTCGACCTCGTCGTCGGCCTGGAACCGCAGGATCGGTTCACCGGCGCCCGCCTCGGTCCACAGGTTCTTCGGCTTGCGGCTGAAGTTGTTGGTGATCACCGAGTTGGCAGCGTCGAGGATCGTCTGGGTCGATCGATAGTTCTGCTCCAGCAACACGACGGTGGTGTCGGGAAAGGCATCTTCGAACTGCAGGATGTTTCGGACGTCGGCACCACGGAACCCGTAGACCCCCTGGTCGTTGTCGCCGACCACCGTGACGGCCCGATGCTCGGCCGCCAGCCCGAGCACGAGTTCGTTCTGCACGCTGTTGGTGTCCTGGTATTCGTCGACCAGCAGCATGGTGAACCGGCGCCGATAGTGATCGAGGACATCGGGATGCTTGCGGAAGAGCAACGCCGCGTTGAGCAACAGGTCGTCGAAGTCCATCGCTCCGGCGGTGGCCAGGCGCCGCTGGTACTCGAGATAGATGTCGGCCACCTTGCGTTCGAACCCGGCGCCAGCCTGGTCGGCATACCGCTCGGGGCTCAGGCCCTCGTTCTTGGCCGAACTGATCGCACCGTGCATGGCCCGGGGCTGGAACCGCTTCTGATCGAGGCCGAGGTCACGGATCACGTAGCCCGTGAGCCGCCGGGCGTCGGCCTGGTCGTAGATCGTGAAGCTCGAGGGGTAGCCCAGAGCCGAGGCCTCGCGGCGCAGGATCCGAACACAGGCCGAGTGGAAGGTCGACACCCACATCTTGTTGGCAACGGGACCGATCAGTGCCTGAACACGCTGCTTCATCTCGTTGGCGGCCTTGTTGGTGAACGTGATGGCCAGGATCTCGAACGGCGACTGACCCTGATCGATCGAATGGGCGATGCGGCGGGTGAGGACCCGGGTCTTGCCCGAGCCGGCGCCGGCCATCACCAACAGCGGTCCACCGGTGTGGGTGACGGCGTCGAGCTGAGCCGGGTTGAGTCCGTCGAGGATGTTCTCTTTGGGCACCCGTCCACTGTAGGGGCCACCACCGACACCGCTGTGTCGATCAGCAGAGCTGTGTCGATCGATTGCGACCGCTCCTGAACCAGCGGGCGAGGGTTGGGTCGAATGGCCCAACTGCTCATGGCTCCGGCGAACGGGCCGATTGAACGAGTGTGAAGGTGCTCACTGCGAAAAGCCTCGCGGCGCCGCCCCGTCGGGTCGCCGCCGACCCCGAGGCCGGGCTGACCCTCATCGCCGAGGCCGTCCAGCTGATCGAGTTGCGGCGCTGGAAGCCGGCGCTCCGGGTCTTGGAGTCGGCCGTCCGGCTGCGGCCGGACGACCCCGCAATCGACGAGCTCACCCTGATCGCCGCAGCTCACGGACATCGCCGTTCGGTCATGAAGGCCGCAGCAGCTCGCATCGCCGAACGCGACGAGCAGAGCGCCTCGTCCTATCACGCCCAGGCCGTGGCTGCCCTGGCCGAGCACCGCTATCAGATCGCCGACGGCTTCGCCCGCCAATCGATCGAGTCGGATCCGGGAGCCGCGGCCGGCTGGGTCGACCTGGCAACGGCGTTCGCAGGCCTCGGCTGGTTCGACCAATCGACCGACTGCCTCCTCGCCGCCGAGCACAAAGGCGGCATCACCCCGACCCAGCAGTGGCGACTGGGCCGAGCCGTGAACTACTGGGCCCTCACCCGCACCCCGGCGTTGATCGTCACCGCAGTCGCCACGCTGCTCGTCGGCCTGCTTGCCCTGGCGGTCGGACTGTCGACACCGATTCTGCTCCGCGAGGTCCGGGTCGGAGGACTCGACGAGCCCTTCAAATCGGCCGCCCAGGACCAGTGGCGCACCGAACACCGGATCAAGATCGGGTTCGGGCTGTGCGTCCTCGTGTCGGTCATCGGTTTCGTGGCGTCGCTGATGCTCTACAACGCGACCTGAACGAGCGCTCGTCCCCAACCGCGTCGGGAGTCCCCCCGAACACGAAGCTCGACGTCTCGTACGGCCCGGCTTCGAGCACCGCTGCGTCAGCGACTCAGTTCACGGCCCGATCCCGGCCCTCCCAGTAGGGCTTGCGCAACTCGACCTTCAGGATCTTCCCCGAAGGATTACGCGGAATGGCGTCGATGCGCTCCACCCGGGCCGGCAGCTTGAACCGGGCCAGCCGGTCTGCACAGTGGGCGATGATCTCGGCCTCGGTCGGGTCTTCGCCCGGCTTCGGGATGATCAGCGCGAGCGGCGACTCGCCCCAACGATCGCTGGGAATGCCGATCACGGCGACGTCGGCGATCGCAGGGTGGGCCATGATCGCGTTCTCGATCTCGGCCGGGTAGACGTTCTCGCCCCCCGAAACGATCATGTCCTTCACCCGGTCGTGGATGAACAGGTAGCCGTCTTCGAGGAATCCGGCGTCACCGGTTCGGAACCAGCCGAGGCCCTCGGCATCGCGACCCTCCGGGAAGACCTCGTCGGTGGCCGCGTCGTTGCGCCAATACCCCTTCATGTTCTGTTGGGTTCGGACCCACACCTCACCGACCTCACCGTCGGCCACGTCGGATCCGTCGTCGCCGACGATTCGCAGCTCGACACCGGGTACCGGCTTGCCGGCCGAGCGGAGCAGCTTGGCCCGCGGACCAGCGGGATCATGGTCTTCGGGCGGGAGCCAGGTGACGACACCCGTGGTCTCGGTCAGGCCGTAGGCCTGGGCGTGCGGGCACTTGAGCAGGGCCATGGACGCAACGAGGACCTCCTCGGTGATCGGAGACGCCCCGTAGAAGATGGTCTTCAGCGACGAGAAGTCGACGTCGGAAGCACCCGGGATCATAGGCAGCACCTGGAGCAGCGCCGGCACCATGAACGCGGTCGTGACTCCGTGACCCGGAATGTCGGCGAAGATTCGGCCGGGGTCGACATCACGGTGCACGACGTTGGTGGCGCCGTTGTAGAGGCCGACCGTCGCCACGCCACTGCCGCCGATGTGGAACAGCGGGAGCACGTGCAGCACCACGCTGTCCGCGTTCATCCCGATCATCTCGCTGATCGGTCCGACGATCGCACCGAAGTTGCGGTTGCTCAGCTCGGCGCCCTTGGGGAGCCCCGTGGTTCCCGAGGTGTAGAGCTGAACGCCGGTGTCGTCGAGCGCCGTCGGATAGTTGGGGTCGTCGGTCGATTGTCCGTCGATCCAGTCGGTGTACGACCGGTGGGCGGAATCACCACCGACGACGATGATGAGCGGGTTGCGAGGCAGCTCCATCTTCTCGAGATGGTCGAGGAACTCGGCCTCGACGAGCACGACCTTGGCCTCGGCATTGTCGAGGATGTAGGCCATCTCGGGCGGAGCGAGCCGCCAGTTCACCGCAACCGTGACGGCGTTGATCTTGGCCGCGCCGAAGAAGAGGGTGAAGTACTCGGGAATGTTCTTTCCGACGAAACCCACACGGTCCTGTGAGCCGACACCGGCCTCGATCAGTGCGTTCGCAACTCGACAGCTCTCGGCATCGAGCTCGGCGTACGTGAGGGTGCGGTCGTCGCAGATGAGTGCCGGCTTGTCGGGTCGCTCGGCGGCTTGTTTGCGACTGATGTCGGCGAGGCAGAACATGGGAAGGCTCCTTCGTCGGGTTGAGAGAAGGTAGCATCCGGCTCGATCGTGTCGCTGACGAACGGGTCCGGCCCGGTCGCTTCGCAGCGAGTCGAGCCCCTCAGGCGATCGCGAAGTCGCTGATCTGTGCGTCCCGAACCCCGGCGTCGGCATAGTTGTCGGCATTGCGGGACCGCATGAAGTCCATCCAGCCGAAGCGGTGATAGCGAGCGCCGTCGAGCGACAGTTCCGCCAGCGGCTCGATGTGGGCGTGCCGGTCGGGATTGCAGAAATACGGAATGCTGAAGCGACGCCCCTGCGTCATCGGTACGACCCGGTGTACGGCCGCCCGATACCGGTCGTTGGTCCAGACCTGCATGGCGTCTCCGAGGTTGACCACGACGGTGCCCGGCCGAGGATCGACATCGATCCAGTCACCGTCACGGGTGCGGGTCTGCAGGCCACCCGTGTCGTCCTGGAGGAGCAGGGTGATCACACCCGGATCGGTGTGATGGCCGAGCGCGGCGGATCCGAGCTCGGCCAGGCCGGCGCGCTGATCGGCAGGAACGGGGTCACCCAATGGATAGTGGTTCAGGCGAACCGTGCTCGTGGTGGTGTTGCCCGCCATCATCCGGCGACCATCGGGCGAGAGGTCGAGGGTGTCGTGCAGCAAGGCCATGATCTGGTCGACGAAGCGGCCCATCGATTCATGGAACTCGAGCATCGTGTCCCGGAACCCGTCGAGTTCGACGGGCCACCGGTTCAGTGCCTCGAGTTGCGGCACCCGTGGATCACCGAAATCGAAGACCTGTTTGTGGTCACGCCTGCGCTTGGTCAATTCTCGGTCGTTGTAGCCGAACGGACGGTCGGCATCACGGCGCAGAGCATCCAGCATCCTCGACTCGCTATCGAAGAATCTCTCGGTCTCGTGCCAGGTTCGATCGATCAGATCGTCCTGTCCGTGCCGGACAGCAGGAAGAACCCGTGGGAGCGACAGGCGGCATCAAGTGCGTCCATCGACGTGGAAATCGGATCGGACACATCGACCACGGGGACGGGGCTCATCGCCCCATCGTCTCACAGGTCGCAGAGTTCGCAGAGTTCGCCGACCCGAGTGAAACGCCGACCTCACCCGAACGCCGACCTCATCCGAAGCACGGTGGCCGCGTTGGCCGCCGTGGCCGTGGCATGCTCGAGGCCGTGGCCCGGGAACCGACGACCGACGACGAGGGACTCGGCGATGGGCCGCGTCTCTCGCTGGTGCTCGGTGACATCACGACCCTCGACGTCGACGTCGTCGTGAACGCCGCCAACTCATCACTGCTCGGTGGCGGCGGTGTCGACGGCGCCATCCACCGGGCTGCGGGCCCCGAACTGCTCGATCACTGCCGGACACTGGGCGGGTGTCCGACCGGGCAGGCCAGGATGACGCCGGGGTTCGGGTTGACCGCCCGGTGGATCGTTCACACCGTCGGCCCCGTGTGGCACGGTGGCGACGCCGGCGAACCCGAACTCCTGGCCTCGTGCTACCGGTGTTCACTCGGTTTGGCCGACCAGGTGGGCGCGACCAGCATCGCCTTCCCCGCAATATCGACCGGCGTGTTCGGCTACCCCCGCGAAGCAGCCGCTGCGATCGCCGTCGCCACCATCCGCTCGACACCGACCGCGGTCGCCGACGTCCGGTTCGTATCGTTCGACCGGACGACGTGGGAGATCTACGACCGCCTCCTCGGCTCGGACGATCCGCTCATTCGACCGAGGTGAGTCCGGCCACCAGCGTTTCGGGCAGGATCTGGTAGCCGTGATGGGATCGGCGGAACACGCCGGCCCCCGAGGTCATCGACCGAAGATGAACGGCATAGTCGCCGATCTCGGCCGTGGGGACCAGGGCGCGGACTTCGGCGAACCCCGGGGCGTCGGCCGGTCCGGTCCCGAGGACCCGGGCCCGACGAGCACTGAGGTCGCCGAGGACATCACCCATGAGCGCGTCGGGTACCTGGACCTCGAGCTCACTGACCGGTTCGAGGACCTCCGTCCCCGCCTCTCGCACGGCCGATCGGAGCGCCAGGGCCCCGGCCATCTTGAACGCCAGTTCCGACGAATCGACCGAATGGTGCTGGCCATCGAGGCACACCGCTCGAACATCGACGACGGGGAATCCATGTGCGCCTGCGTCGCTCAGCGCATCCTCGATTCCGGCTCCGACGGCGGGGACGAGGTTCTTGGGGATCGCTCCCCCGGTGACTCGGCTCTCGAACTCGAACCCGGCATCTCGCTCGAGCGGTTCGAAGCCGACCGTCGCGACGGCGAACTGACCGTGCCCACCACTCTGCTTCTTGTGACGGGCCGTGACCTCGACCGGCCCGGCCAGGGTCTCGAGGTAGGCCACCTTCACGTCGTCGGTCTCGACCTCGACGCCCATCCGTGCCAATCGGGCCAGTGCGACCCGCAGGTGGGTCTCACCACCACCGGAGAGCACACTCTGGTGGGTGAGCGGTTCGAAGCTGACGCGAAGACTCGGGTCTTCGGTCACCAACCGGGCCAGACCCGTGGCCAGGCGATCCTCGTCGGCCGGTGTTGCCGCCCGAACGGCGATGCCGTAGACGGCCTCGGGCACCTCGGGTGCGCGAACGACCACGGGCGATCCCGACACCGACAGGGTGTCGCCCGTTCCGGTGTCGCCGAGTTTGGCAACGGCGACGATCGACCCCGCCGCCACCTCGGACGCCGGCCGAAGGTCGGCTCCCTCGAACGACAGCAACTGACGGCAACGCTCGCGGGCTCTGGTTCGGGTGTTCACCAGGATCTCGTCGGTGCGGATCGTGCCCGACAGGACCTTGAGATACGACACGGTCCCGAGGAACTGGTCGATCCGGGTCTTGAACACGTAGGCGAGTGCCTCGCCGTTGGGGTCGACGGGAACCTCGATCGGCACCTCGCCGGCGAAGACCACGGTCGACCCCAGATCACCCGGTGCCGGCCCGACGTGACAGATGATGTCGAGCAGATGATCGACCCCGATGGGTCCGGTGGCCGAACCACACAACACCGGGAACACCGTTCCGGCGTCGACCGCGTCGTGGAGCAGGCGCTCGAGCTGTTCGGCCGATGGCGCCACGCCCTCGAGGTACTGCTCGAGCGCGGCGTCGTCGCCCTCGACGATGTCCTCGACGAGGTGGTCGTGTCCGGCTCGCTCGACATCGACCAGCTCGGTCGGGATGGCGACGTTCTCGGCTCGGCCCGAGTCGTAGACGAAGGCGTCATCGGTGAGCAGATCGGCGATGCCGTGGAAGTTCGACCCCTCGCCGATCGGCAACTCGATCGGTTCGGTGTCGCCACCGAACGCGGCGCGCACTCCGGCGAGCGTGGTCTCGAATGAGGCATGGGCGCGATCGAGACCGTTCACGAAGACCATCCGGGGCCGGCCGGCCTGGGCGGCGTGACGCCAGAGCACGACGTCCTGGGCGTGAACGCCCGACACGGCGTCGATCACGAAGACCGTCAGCTCGGCAACCTGCATTGCCTGCAGCGCGTCACCAACGAAGTCGGGGTAACCCGGTGTGTCGATGATCGTGACCTGGTGACCGTCCCAGTCGAAGGACACCGCCGAGAGCGAGAGCGTCTGATGACGTTCACGCTCTTCGGGGTCGGAGTCCCCGACCGTGGTTCCGTCGTCGATCCGGCCCAGCCGGTTCGTCCGTCCGGCGCGATACAACATCGCCTCGACCAGGCTGGTCTTGCCGTTGCCGTGGTGTCCGACCAACGCAACGTTTCTGACCGACTTCACGATGGACTCGCCTCCTCGTAGGTGGAACCCCATGGCCCCGACATGGCGACGCTACGCCGACGGGAGCCGACGATCCAGGGGACTAGGGCCCATGAGCCCGGACCAACAGGTTGTCGTCGGCGACGAACACCGTGATACAGGCGTCGGCCCGCCCATCGTCGTCGCAGCGTTCGAACCGAGACCCACCGATGACCGTTGGCCCACTTCCACCGATCCCGTGGCACGATGAGGCAATCGACCAGGAATCCGATCCAGTTGTCGGCCGACTGCACCCCGGCTTCGGGGCTCGGCTCGAAGCACGACATCGGCGATGGCCGGACCTCGCCGCCGACATCATCGGGGCGCTTCGGTGCCATCGGGTCGTGCTGATCCGGAATCTGCCCCTCTCGTGTCGCTCCCAACTCCACCTGGCCGCGGCCATGGGAACCATCGTCGGAGTGACCGGTGCACCGCCGGGATCGAGACGGCCCGCTGTGCGAATCGAGCGTGGGCCGGGTGCGTTCACCGAGTTCTGGCACGCCGACCAATCGTGGAGCACCGAACCCGACGTCGTGAGCGTCCTGGCCTGCACGCGGGCCAAGGGATCCCCGGACCCCACCCAGTTCGCCGACACCTCGATCGGCTATCAGGCACTCGATGAGGCCATGCGGCGTGAGATCGACGGCCTCGACGCCCATCACCACGTCGAGGCCTCTCGCCAGATCCGCTACGGCCACCGGCCGCATGGCCGGAAACGTCGACCGGTCGAGCGGATCTCCGACCGGGCCCGGTCGATGGTGTGGGCCCGACTGGCACCAAGCGATGCCGTGATCCGGAACCCTGAGACGGTCGATCCTCCGGGAGCACGACACACGATCGTGGAGCACGACCCGCACACCGGTCAGCGTTTCGTCCGGTTGGGTGATCACGCGTGGAAGACCACGGGAGACGACGATCGAGCCATCCGGTTGGTGGACGTGCTCAACGAACGGATCGTCGACGCCGACAACGTCTGGACCCATCGCTGGCGCCGGGGCGATCTGGTGGTCTACGACAACCGGATGGTGCTCCACCGGCGGGTGCTCACCGATGCGGTCGGCGCCGATCGGGAACTGCGTCGGGTACTGGTTCGTCCTGCCTCGTGATGCTCGGCGTCCGACCGGCGCCGGCGGTGCCCGTCGACGCGATCTTCTCGCTCGAGCCGTTCAACCCGCAGCCTTTGCGGGCTCTACAGTCCGCGGCCATTCATCTGCACCATCAACGCCGCCGAAGGCCGTAGGGTTCGCTCGTGATCACGATCCTCGATGGCGGGATGGGCAAGGAACTGGCTCGGATCGGCGCGCCCTTCCGGCAACCCGAATGGTCTGCCCTGGCGCTGATCGAAGACCCCGACTCGGTGGTCAGGGCCCACCGAAACTTCATCGAGGCCGGGGCCGACCTGATCATCGCGAACTCGTATGCGGTCGTGCCGTTCCACATCGGCAGCGAGATGTTCGAAGCCCGTGGCGCAGAGCTGGCCCGACTCGCCGGGAGTCTTGCCCGAATCGCCGCCGATGCGTCGGACCATGCGGTTCGAGTGGCCGGGTCGGTTCCTCCGCTGTTCGGCTCCTACGAACCCGATCGGTTCGACGGGGCAGCGGCCCCGGCGCTCTACGACGTCCTCGTGCGGGCGCAGGCACCGTCGGTCGACATCTGGATCGGCGAGACGATCGGCTGTCGGGCCGAGGCCGAAGCGGTGATGGCCTCCCTCGACCGGGTGGGCGTCTCCGGCGAACGATGGCTGTCGTTCTCGTTGGACGACGATCTGCTCGACGACCGGGCCGTTCTCTGGTCGGGCGAGTCGGTGGCCGAGTCCGTACGGACTGCGCTCGACACCGGCGCCGATGCGATCCTCTTCAACTGCTCAACACCTGAATCGATCTCGGTTGCGCTGCCCGAGCTGTTTGCGACGCTGCGCGATGCCGGCCGAGACCTGCCCGTCGGGGTCTACGCCAACGCCTTCCCACCACGCCCCGACGAGTACGCCGCCAACGAGGTGGTCCTGGGTCGCCGAGCCGACCTCACGCCCGAGACACACGCCGACTGCGTCGGCGACTGGATCGCGCAGGGGGTCACGATCGTCGGCGGTTGCTGCGGTATGCATCCCGAGCACATCGCAGAACTGGTCAGACGGTTCTCGTCCTGAACCTCCGGAACGCGTGACCGGCCGGCGATCAGCCCTCGAGCAATGCCGCCGGGACGTCGCTGGCGAGCACCGAACCGTGCCAGCGTGCCTCACGCCAGCGTTCACCGTCTCGTTTCCACACGATGGTCGTCATGCAGTCGAACGTGGCGACGAGGTCGCCGACCGACAGGAACTGTCGGAACTCGAGAACCGAAAAGCCCAGGTCGGCCGATTCGACGGCGTCGTAGGCGAGGACCTCACTGTCGGTCGATGCGTGCATCACATCGAGTTGGGCGAACAGGCCGTGGAACCAATCCTCCCACTCGGCGCGCGTTCGAATCGCCACGTTGGTGCCGTCCGGAGCGATGTCGACGATGCCGAAATCGTCGTCGCACAGATCGGCGAGCGAATCGAAGTCGTGATCCCTCACGCCTCGGAGCAGTTGCAGGGTCTCGATGAAGAACGGCTTGGCGTCGTGTTCGGGGTGAGCGAGATCGAGCGGTGACCCGAGATCGGCGGCGGTCATGATCGGCCCCGCTCGATCTGGTCGATCAACTTCTGGAGCCGAAGGAGCTCCTCGTTCCACCAGTCCCCCTCCACGACCGTGATGCCCGGGACGTTGGCGAGCACGTCGTCGATCGGGCTGAGGGCGCCTGGTACGCGGTCGAGGAGGTTTCGGAGATCCAGGAGCTGGTCGATGACGACCCGCCTCGACACGAGCCCCGAAGCAAGCTGGTTCATCCAGCCATCGATCAGTGCCTGCGCCGATTCGAGATCGGCCGATGTGGGAACGGTGGAGATGGTCATGTACGAAGTCTTGACCGGTGCCGACCACCGAAACGTGCCATACACCACAGGCCGGCGGTCACCAGAAGACGCGGCGAGGCCGACCCCTGCAGGGGCCGGCCTCGGCGGGAAGCAACCGAACTCAGGCTGCCGACAGCACCCTCGGAGCCTCTCCCTCGTTGTCTGCGTCGTAGCCCTCCTCGATGGACTTCTGGCGGGCGATCGCATAGAGCACGATGCCGAAAGCGGGCTTGGCGACCAGATCGGCCAGGCCGTAGCCCACCTGGCGCATGACCTCGGTCGTGGCATCCGACAGGCTCAGGTACGGGGCCAGGAAGGCGAGCGGATACACCATCCAGGTGACGACGATGGTCGTGCGAAGCACCGAGAACAGCTGACGAACGCGCTCCGACTGGCGACCGAGCGCTTCACCCATCTCGGCGTAGAGCACGTAGAGGAGATAGAGGAACGGGATCGTTCCGAGGACGAAGAAGATCCACTTGGCCGACGAATCGGTGCTCGCCACCTCGCCGGGGTAGCCCAGGCCGACCATCAGGACAGCCGCACCGACGAGCTTTGCCAGTAGGCGGTTCTGCAACCTCTTGGCCAGGGACAGAACGATGACGAGCTCGGCTAGCAGGAGCGGAACCGTCAGCAGCCAGTCGGCATAGCGGTAGCCCTCGTTGAACGGGGAGTTGGTCGGCACGTACCGTTCACCGTCGAAGGCGAACGCATCGTGCCAGCTTCCGGTGATCCGCACGTAGTGATATGCCGCGATGCCGACGACGAGCGTCGAGAGCGTCAACGCCAGCCGGTGGCTCGGAGCGACTCGGTTGCGAACCAGGAGGAAGCCGATCGCAGCGGCTCCCATGGCTGCAGTGACGAGTGAGAACACGTTGAAGACGAGGTTGAATTGGCCCTCGCTCAGCGAGAAGTCGATGGCTGCCAGCATGGCAAGGCCTCCTTGGTTCGGGTGGCCCTCGAACGGCCACGTTCGGAGCGTTGACGGCCTGCACATCCCCAAACCGACCGGGATGTGCTCTCTGCCACATCACGGGCCGCGAATTGCGCCCGACGCGGCGAACACCGGATCATGGACCCCGGTGAATCACGATCGGCACGGCATCCCCGGTGATGTCACGAGCGAGGAATTGCCGCGGCTCCTGTCCGCCGCACTCGAGCACACGCGCTCGCCGGCCTGCATCACCACCGCAGATCTCGACCGGCCCGGTCCGACGATCGTCTACGTGAATCCGGCCTACTGCCGGATGACCGGTCGCGATCAGGACGTCGTGATCGGGTCGACACCCCGGATCATGCAGGGGCCCCTCACCGATCGACGTGAACTCGATCGCCTGCGATCCGAACTCGAGGCAGGACGGCCGTTCGAGGGCGAGACGGTCAACTACCGGGCCGACGGAACCCCGTTCATCATCAACTGGCGCATCGACCACGTCCGCAATGCCGGCGGCGAGACCACACACTTCGTCGCGACCCAGGAAGACGTCACGCATCGTCGACGAACCGATCGGCTGCTGGCCGCCGAGCAACGCCTCGACGACGCACTGACCGACGCCCTCACCGCTCGGATCGATGAGGCCGGGTCGCTCCGGATGCTGGTCGAGGCCGTCACCGTCGGGGCAGAATCGATCGCCACCGTGGGTTCGGCTTCGGTGTCGCTGACCGTCGACGGACGCAGCGACCGCTCCCCGCCCACCACCACCTCCGCGGTCGGCCGATCGGTCGGGTTCCCGTTCGCCCGGCCGCAGAGCCGCCTGACGGGCACCCTGCGCATCGAGGGCCTGTCACCGGCCGAGGAATCGTTCCTCGATCGAGGCGGATTGACGCGCTTCGCCGACCGAGCCTCTGCGGTGCTCGCAGCCTTCGTCGAGTACGAGCGGCAGCGCTCGACTGCCATTCGACTGCAGCGCGACCTCCTGCCGACCGAGGTGCTCTCGGCTCCCGGGTTCGAGATCGTCACCGACTACCTGCCCGGTGCCTTCGATCTACCGGTTGGTGGTGATTGGTACGACGTCACGGTGACCGAGCGCTTCGTCGTCTTCTCGGTCGGCGACGTCAGTGGGAACGGGGTCGACGCCGCTGCCTTGATGGGTCGCCTCAGACTGCTGGCGTCGGTCGAGTTCGCCCGCGAGACGTCGGTCGAAGCAGTCTTGACGCTCCTGGACGGCATTTGTGAGGCCGAAGGCCGCTTGGCGACGATGCTCGTCGTGCACGCCCACCGGGCGACGGGTCGAGTCGTCATCTGGTCGGCAGGACATCTCCCGCCCTTCGTGATCCGAGAACGTGGCGCCTCCGCGGTCGCTCTTCGACCGGCCCCGCCTCTCGGTTTCATGTCCGCGTGCGAGCCCACCCCGACCGAGCTGGTGCTGGAACCCGGGCACCGGCTCCTGCTGTACACCGATGGGCTCGTCGAGCGTCGGGACGAGTCGCTCAGCGAGGGACTCGATCGGCTCGGCCGGTCGCTCGACCTCACCATCGGTCTCACCGACCTGGTCGATCGGTTGACCCGGGACCTCTCCGACCGGGCCGAGGACGACGTTGCCGTCCTCGCACTCCAGAGAACGGCCCGCGACACCGACGTACCGGGTTGATTCGTCACGGGGATCGAACGACCCGCTAGCGTTCGGACATGGCCGCCGAGTTGCACGTCAACCAGCTCGACGACGAACCGTCGGTCCTCGTCGTCACGGGCGAACTCGACACGCACACCGCACCCCGGCTCGATGAACGACTCGACCTCGTCGCCGCCGGCACGCACCTGGTCCTCGACCTGGCCGCAACGAGCTTCGTCTCGTCAGCCGGATTGAGCACGATCCTGAAGGCCCAACGCCGGCTGACCACATCAGGCGGTTCGTTGGTCGTCCGGTCTCCATCACCAGCGGTGACCCGACTGATCGAGCTGTCGGGTCTTCGTGACCTGCTCGGGCTCAGCGACGATCGATCGACGCCCGAATCCTCGTGAACTGCGCGTTGCCGCTGATCTGGATGTCACGACAGATGGCCCGCACGATCCGCAGGCCACGACCACGATCACCCTGCTCGAGAACGCCCCAGAGCGACACATCGGGAAGCCCGCCGGCAGCGCCATGATTGCCCACCTCGATCACCACGTCCGTCGGCGTGATCTCGATACCCAACTCGATGGATTCCGAGCTGGTGTGATCGATCACGTTCGAAGCGAGTTCGGTGAGAACGACGGCGGCGTCGGCGATCACCTCGGCTCGCCGCGCGCCGGCGGCCAGGCGTGACTCGAGCCACGAGGTCGATTCGATCCGAACGTCGGACAACGCCCGATTCCCGGATGGGATCTTCACCGTGTACGACGCGATTTCCGACCCCATCGAAGCCATTGTTGCCCATCGGAAGCGAATCCAAACGAACTACGGTCGCATCGACCTCATGCATGAGCGGGAGCACCGTGTCCTCACCCACCAATCACAATCATGTGACCGTGTCGGTCCCGGCTCGAACGGAGTTCCTCCAGCTCCTGCGGCTGAACGTCGCCGGTATCGCCGGCGAGATCTTCACCATCGACGAGATCGAGGACCTGAAGATCGCCATCGAGGAATTCGCCGCGTTGTTGATGGCGCTTCCCGATGCAGCCGACCATCTGATCGTTCGGTTCGATCTGAGCGACGACGGGCTCGTCGTCGCCGGCGAGCGTCCGTGGACCACGGCCGCCCCCATCGACCCCGGCGAGTACCTCCCGACGATTCTCGACGCCGTGGTCGACCGTCATGCGCTCGAACCCGACGGGGACGCAGCCCGTTTCGTCTTCGAGAAGACACGCCGTGAGCGATGACGCCATCGATCCTCGGTTCATCGAACTCGCTCGCACGGGCGAACGGCGCCTGCGCAACGAGTTGGTCGAGGCCAACCAGGGTCTCGCCATCGCGTTCGCCGGCCGTTATCGCAACCGCGGCGTCGCCGCCGAGGATCTGAGGCAGGTCGCGCTCGAAGGTCTGGTCCGAGCCGTCGACCGGTTCGACCCCGAACGGGGGATCCGTTTCTCGACGTTCGCCGCGCGCACGATCGAGGGCGACCTGAAGCAGTACTTCCGTGACAAGACGTGGGACGTGCACGTCCCCCGTCGTCTCCGTCAGCTGGCGACCGCCGTGCAGGACGCAGGCGGAACCTTGACCCAGCGCCTCGGCCGGTCGCCGACCCCGGCCGAGGTCGCCGCCGAGCTCGGCCTGGACGTTGTCGACGTGACGATGGCCATCGAGGCGGCGACGGCCTACCGGAGCGAGCCACTCGACACACCTGGGCGGGCCGAAGCGGTCGCCGGCGGGATCGACCTGGATCGAGTCGACGCACGAATCGTGGCGCCGGCCCTGCTGAGAAACCTCTCCGACGAACAGCGGACCGTCGTGGAGCTCCGCTTCTACGCCGGGCTGTCCCAGAGCGATATCGCCGAGCGCGTGGGCGTCAGCCAAATGCAGGTGTCACGGGTACTGCGCAAGGCGTTGGACCGTCTGAGAACCGAACTGGAGTCGTGATCGGCCCCCGATCTTCGGTGAGCGGGGGCCGATCACGACTCGCTTGCGCTCATCATTCCGCCGACGAGAGCGCCGAGGATCCGCCGATGACGGAGTGCAGCGCCGCGAGTGAGCCGCGCAGATGTCGGGCGAGCTCCTCGGCGCCGGCGGCGGCCTCGCCGGCCACGGCCAGCTCGACCAGTCGACGATGGGCTTCGGCGGTGCTGTAGTCGGAGGGTCGACCGGGCAGACCCACGGTGATCATGAGGCTGGCGCGATCGGCGAGCAGGGTGGCCATCCGGAGCAGCCATGACGAGTCGCACGCCGACAGCAGTGCACGATGGAACGCGGCATGGTCGGCAGGGCTGGCGACACGGCGGACGCACAGCGCCGACCAGGCCGCCTCGACACCGCGCCGGTAGCCGTCGTCGCCCTTGGCGACGGAGCGCTCGAACGCCATCGGCTCGAGCAGGAGTCGGAGTTCGTAGATCTCGTTGGCCTCGTGCAGGTCGACCTCGGCGACGCGGGCCGAGCCGTGGGACTGGAGCACGACGAGACCCTCGGACGCGAGGTTGCGCAGCGCCTCGCGCAGGGGCGTTGCGGACAACCCGAGTTCGTCGGCCACGGTGGAGATCACGATTGGGTCGCCGGGTGCGAACCGACCCTTCAGGATCGCGTTGCGGAGCTGCTGGTCGGCCCATTCGGTGCGAGTCGGTGGACGATGATCGCTCGGCGACGAGCGATCGTCGGATGCGTCGGGGCGCCTCGCGTCGTTGGGGGGCCCAGCGTCGTCGGGGGGCCTCACTCCATTGCGTGACATCGTGTCATTGTGCCACACGATCGACTTGCCATCGATCGTCGATCCTATATGATCGAGGATCGACGACAGGAGAACCGTGTATGGGATTCCGACTGGTGAACGTGGCAGGGCGGGCCGCCCTCGTCTCCGGTGACCGCTACCACGACCTCGAAACCGTGAGCGGCGGTGCCCTGGGCCCCGATCCGATGGAGGCGATCGCCCGACCCGAGCGCCTCGACGCACTGGCGGGCGAGCTCGATGACCATGCGGCGACCGGTGCGGTCGCCGATGCGGTGCTGGGCCCCCCCGTGCCCCGACCGCAGAAGTCCTTCGCCGTGGGCCTGAACTACCAAGCCCACGCCGACGAGGGAGGCATGGACGTGCCCGCCGCACCCTTGATCTTCACCAAGTTTCCGTCCTGCCTGGTCGGTCCCACCGCCGACATCGAGATGCGCAGCGATGGCTGCGATTACGAAGGCGAACTGGTCGTCGTGATCGGCCGTGGCGGCAAGGACATCCCGAAGGCCGACGCGTGGGACCACGTGGTCGGGCTCACGGTCGGGCAGGACATCTCGGATCGGCCGGCCCAGTTCGCGGCCAAGCCGCCGCATTTCGATCTCGGCAAGTCCTTCGACACATTCGGGCCGACCGGGCCGGCGCTGGTGTCGCTCGACGAGGTCGCCGACCCGAACCACCTTCGGATCGTGACCGCGGTCAACGGCGAGGTTCGTCAGGACGACACCACGGCCAACATGATCTTCGACATCCCAACCCTGATCAGCTACCTGTCCCGCATCACCACGCTCGTCACCGGAGACATCATCTTCACCGGCACCCCCGAGGGAATCGGGGCGGCAAAGGGCCGATTCCTGGCCGACGGCGACGTGATCACGACCACCATCGACGGCATCGGAACGATGAACAATCGCTGCGTACGTGTCACCGACCACCGAGGAGAGATCTGATGGCACTCAATGGCATGCTCGACATCGAGTTGAGCGTTCCCAACCCCACCGAGCTGATGGAGTTCTGGGAACGACGGGGAATGCGTCGCACCGGCGATGGCGTGCTCGGGACCGCCGACCGCGACGTCCAGCTCCGCATCGTCGACGGCACCTACCGCCACCTCTCGGAGCTGCATCTCAGCTGCGCTGCCGAGAGCGACCTGACCGACATCGCCGCCCGACTGGAGGGGCTCGGAGTCGACTCGACCATCGCCGGGACCACGCTTCGCTGCATCGACCCCGTTCTGGGGCATCGTGTCCTGATCGACGTCGGCGCGCCGCAGCCCCTGACGCCGACGGTGCCACGGACCGTCAACGGGCCGGGCGACAAGACCCGTTCGAATCACCGGGCCGAGGCCACGATCGAACCCACTCCCCGGGCGCCGCGGCGGCTCGGCCACGTCGTGTTCGGAACGCCTCGCTTCGCCGAGGCCACCACCTTCTTCGTGGATGGACTGGGCTACCGCATCTCGGATCAGATCCTCAACGGCGTGGCGACGTTCGCCCGGATCGAGTCGGACCATCACAATCTCCTGATCCACCCGGGACCGACGGGTCATCTCAATCACTACGCGCTCGAGGTCGACGACATCGACGCCATCGGCAAGGCCGGGACGGCGGTCGTCGCCGAGCGCGAGGACGCGAGCGTGGTCGGCGTGGGGCGCCACAACCTCGGGGCGAACGTCTTCTGGTATCTGACCGATCCCTCGGGGAACATGTTCGAGTTCTTCGCCGACATGGACCAGATCGTCGATGACGAGGCCTGGGCCGACGAGCACCGCAAGCTCGACTGGGAGGGATCCGACGGCCCCGCGGGGTTCTCGGTCTGGGGCCCGAAGGATCCGCCCGACATCTTCTTCAACCAACCCGATCTCGCCGAGATCGGTGCCGCCCGCGAAGCACTCGGGCTGGACTGATCCGCCATGGATCTCGGTCTCGCGGGCCGCACGGCCATCCTCCTCGGATCCAGCCGAGGTCTCGGACGATCCTGTGCCGAAAGCCTCGCCCGCGAGGGCGTACACGTCGTCGTGAACGGCCGCACCGCCGACGACGTCGAGACCGCCGTTGCCGAGCTCTCGGCGGCCCACGCGGTGACGGTGCGCGGCGTGGTCGGCGATTCGTCGACGACCGAGGTGCACGACGCGTTGCTCGCGGCCTGCCCCGAGCCCGACATCGTGCTCCTCAACGGCGAGGGCCCGCCGCCCAGGGCGTTCACCGCCATCGACGAGGCTGCGCTCCTGGCATCGTTGCGCCAATCCCTCATCGGACCCCTGCTGTTCGTCCAACGCGTGCTTCCCGGCATGCAGCAGCGGCGGTTCGGCCGCATCGTGGCGATCAGCTCGGCGATGGTGAAGTCGCCGAATCCGATGATGAGCCTGTCGCACGGTCCCCGGCTCGGCTTGACCGGCGTCCTGAAGGGCCTGTCGAAGGACGTCGTCCGCCACAACGTGACGATCAACCAGTTGTTGCCCGAACGCTTCGACACTGGACGGCAGGAGCAGATGGCGCAAGTGGTGATGGCGTTCAAGGGCATCACCCACGCCGAGGCCCGGGCCGAGCAGGTGGCGTCGATCAAGGCAGGCCGGCTGGGTCGACCCGACGAACTCGGTGACGCCTTCGCCTTCCTGTGTTCGGCCCAGGCCGGCTATCTGAGCGGACAGAACCTCCAACTCGATGGTGGCAGTTACGAGGGCGTGTTCTGATGCCGGAGCGGGTCGACGTCGTCATCGTCGGGGCCGGGCCGACCGGACTGACCGCCGCCAACCTCTGTCACACACTCGGGCTTTCGGCGGTCGTGATCGAGCGACGCGAAGGCCCGCAACGAGCACCGGCGGCTCACGCCATCAACGCCAGGACCTTCGAGATCTGGCGGCAGTCCGGGGTGCCGATGGCTGCGGTCCTGGCCCAGGCCCTGCCACCGGCCGAGGCCGGCTGGGTCCACTGGGTCACCAAGCTCGGCGGCAAGGTCGTCGGTTCGCTGCCCTACGAGCGCCAGGGCGACGAGATGCTCACGATCACCCCGACACCGCTGCGCAACCTCAGCCAGCACCGCCTCGAACCGGCGCTCCTGACTCCCGACCTCGACGTGCGGTACCGCCACTCCTGGACCGGGGCGACCGAACACGACGACGGGGTCACCGTCGAGGTCGATGGCCCCGACGAATCCCTGACGATCGAGGCGTCCTACCTCCTCGGTGCCGATGGCGCGGCCAGTGCCGTTCGCCGCTGGCTCGACATCGACATGGTCGGGCCACGCACGATCCAGTCATTCCTGATGGTCCATCTGGCGGCCGACTTCACCGCGCTCGTCGGCGATGCCCGGGGAGTCCTGTACTTCGTGGTCGACCCGACGGCAGGGGGAACCTTCGTCTCGCACGGTCTCGATCGCGAGTTGGCCTACATGCACCCGTGGGACCCCGAAGACGAGCCCGTCGAGGCGTTCACCCCCGAGCGCTGCTCGGCCATGGTCCGCTCGGCGATCGCCGTTCCCGAGATCGAGTTCGAGATCCTCGCCTCCTCGACCTGGCACATGAGCGCACAGATCGCCGAGTCCTACCGACGAGGCCGGACATTCCTGGTCGGCGACGCCGCCCACCGGTTCCCACCCACCGGGGGGCTGGGCCTCAACACCGGGGTCGCCGACGTCCACAATCTGATCTGGAAACTCGCCGCCGTCGAGGCCGCATGGGCCTCGGTCGGGGTGCTCGACACCTACGAAGCCGAACGCCGACCCGTGGCCCGGTTCAATTGCGACCAGTCTCTCCACAACGCGTTCAAGCTGACCGAGATCCCGATCGCGTTCGGGTTCACGTCCGACGTCGACCAGGCCGTGCAGGCAATGCACGACACGCTCGCCGACCCGGTCCGGCGAGCCGGCGTCGAAACGGCCATCGCCAACCAGGCCATCCACTTCGATCTCCTGGGCCTGCAGCTCGGACACACCTACGACGGGCCCCTCGTGATCGACGACGGTTCGATCCCGGTTCCGCTCGACGAACCGGCCCGAGACTATGTCCCGAGCACTCGCCCGGGCGGCCGTCTGCCTCATGCCTGGATCGGCGAGGCGACCTCGACGCTGGATCTGGTCGACCCGCTCGCCCCGACCGTGCTCACCCGATCCGGCAGTCTTCTCCCACCGCTCGATCCGGCCGTGCCTTCGGTCGTCCGGGCCGTCCCGGCGGCGGTCTGGGACGACACGTTCGAGCTCGATGCCGACATCTGCCTGGTCGTTCGGCCCGACCAACACATCGCCTTCCGGGGCCGACCCGACGAGGCCTCGACCGCTCTGGCACGACTGTTCGGCCCGGCCGATCGGCGCTGAGCCGCCGGCTCAGGCCGACCAGTCGGTCGGGACCCGTGGATCAGGCTCGTAGACACAGTACGTGCCGGTCGACACCGTTCGTCGAAGATGGTCACCCAGAGCGGCGTGGTGTTCGGCGATGCGCGCCATGGCATAGCGCAGCGATCGGGTGACACTGGTCCGGGCCCGCTCCGAGGTCGCTCCGGCGAATCGGGACCGACCTCCGAGCCCGACGGCGCGAGCCAGCTCGTTGATCAGGTACTCCCGGTCGGACTGAGCCAGGGCGATCCGGCCGACATCGTTCATCCGGGAGGCGTCCTCGATGTCCTCGTCGATGTCATGCAGACGCCGTTGGTAGGCCTGACGCGCCTGGTCGTCGAGGAGCGGGCCCGCATGACCCCCTTCGTGTCGAACGTCTTCGCCGGCGCTCGGATGGATGGAGGTCTGATGGATGGTGGTCGGCAACGATCCTCGCTCGACGGCCACCAGGTCGAGCGCGTGGAACTCCCGGTTCGGTTCGACCAGGAGTCGTTCGAGATACCGGAAAACCCTTCAGGTCATGGATCAGCACCGTGACCCCGTCGAAGGTGACCATTCGGGTGTCGCCGTCACGGCGGAAGGTACTGCGGCGGGGAGACGGTGTCGGCGACGTACCGGCCGTGGCCGTCACGGCTGCGGCTGCAGCGGCAGCCCGTTGGGCCCACCGGACCGCACCGAAGGCCTCGAAGCCTCGGTGCGCGGCCTGCCATTCCATTCGTGCGCCCTCGTCGTTGCCGCACCGCTCACGGGCCAGCCCGAGCGTCATCCGGACCACGGCCGCCTCGAACGGCGCCCCGACCTCGATCCATGCGGCGAGGGCACGATCACCCTCACGGATCGCCTCCGAAGGATCGTCCTCGGCGAGGGCCACACGGGCCTGAGCCAGCGCCGCTCCGGCCGACAGCGCACGGCTCTGGAACGTGTCGGCGATCACCTGGAGCTCGTTGGCGGCACGACGGGCCGTCTCGACGTCGCCTGCGGCCACGGCGATCTCGACCTGGGCGTCGAGCAGTGGTGCCCGACGCAGACCGCCGTGCGGCGGCCGCTCCTTCGAGGGCACGTCGAACGGGTTGAGGAGCGCGTCTTCGATCGAGGAGGCCGCAGCCTCGAGATCGCCCTGGGCCAGTCGCAGCAGGGCCAGCCCGGGCTGCGGTGTCCAGCAGTTCTCGTGTGCGGCGAGAAAGGCCTCTTCCGCTCCGGCGAGGTCGCCCTTTCGGAGGCGGATGGTGCCGAGCTCGGTCAGCGGCCAGCCGAATTCGCGTCGCATCCAGGGCCGAAGCTCCTCGCAAGCCTCGAGCGCTGCTGCCTCGGCGAGATCACAGGGCCCGGAGAGTCGCAGCAGTTCGGCCCGGTGGACCCGGCAGCGTCCTCCGAATCCTCCGAAGGCCGAGGTGTGACCCCAGTGTTCCATGGCCCGGGTCCATTCCCCGGCCAGCTCGAACATGTGCAATCCCTGCACCGCACAGATCAGTTCGCAGTAGGCCATCCCGGACGTCATGGCGTCGACATCGCCCGACGCCAGGGTGAGCGCGACGTCGTCGAGCATCTCGAGACCCTCGCCGATGTCGCCCTGGAAGATACGCAGCCGGGCCGTCGCCACCGTTCCGATGAGCACCGATG
This sequence comes from uncultured Acidimicrobiales bacterium, assembly GCA_963700755.1. Lineage (GTDB taxonomy): Bacteria > Actinomycetota > Acidimicrobiia > Acidimicrobiales > SZUA-35 > JBBQUN01. The sequence goes on along the minus strand of CAVOYW010000004.1, from coordinate 517,155 downwards.
GGGGAATCTCGAACCGGCGGCCCAGCTCGATGGAACGAGCGGCGTTGATGCCCGCCCCTTCCATGTCGCCGCACCAGAGCCGTTCGTAGGTGCGGACCATGGCAACGACGGCGTGGACCGGAGTCTCATCACGGTCGGCGATCAGCCGCTCGGCCCGACGGAGCCAGCCCCGGATCGGCGACATCAGACCGGTGTCGATCATGAGGTACATGGCGACCATGGATGCGGCCCTGGCCGCCGCCACCGCGTCGTCCTGGGCGAGATGCAGCGAATAGAGGGCTTCCCACGCCGCGACCGAACCCTCGGGATCACCGGCGCCGTATGCAGCCTCGGCCCGTAGCTCCAGGCCGGCAGCAGTCGGCGATGCCCGGTCGGCGTCGAGCAGCTGCAGTGCGGTGTCCCAGTCCGCCTGGGCGATGGCGTCGACCACCGATGCCAGGGGGTCGTGTTCGCCCGCCGTGTCATTCATCGCAACGACCGCCCGGCACCGGGCCGATGGTGGGCGCGGTATCGAGCACGATCGGTCATTGTCCCAGTGTGACACCGATTGTCGCGCCCTCCGTTCAGAACCCGACGAAAGGCAGACCAATGGAACCCACCGAACAACTCGCCGTCATCATCCCCGCTCTCACCGATCTGGTCGATCGGCTGGAGCCCGCCGACCTCGAGCGGTCGACACCGTGTGCCGAGTTCACCGTCCGAGGCGTGCTCGAGCACATGATGGGCGGAGCCGCCAACTTCGTCCCCGCATTTCGCGGCGAATCGACGAGCAACGGCAGCCCGCCACCGCCCTCCGAAGGCGTTCCGGCCGCGGCCTTCCGCGAGGCGATGACCGACCTCCTTGCAGCGGTGAACAGTCCCGGTGCACTGGAGCGAACGATCACCGCGCCCTTCGGCTACGTCCCGGGTTCGGTCTTCGCCCGATTCGTCGCCTTCGACGGCCTCATCCACGGGTACGACATCGCGTCGGCCACCGGCCAGCCCTACGACCCGCCGGCGGCCGTCGTGGCCGCGGTGGATGCATTCGCCCGAGAGACGATCGGCCCGGACATGCGGATCGGGGACACCTTCGCCCTCGCCACGGTGGCCCCGGACGGTGCGAGTCCGCTCGAGTCAGCTCGTGGCCTTCAGCGGCCGCACAGTCTAGCGCTCGCCGGCCACACCCCACCACGAACCACACCCACATCCACACCCAGAAAGAGCTGAGACCATGCGCATCACCAAGGAAGACATCCCCGTCAAGTTCGACGTTCCCGGCGCCATCGCCCGGCAACGGACCGACTTCGGCGACGCCACCGGGTTCGGAGCGATCGGCGGTGAGTACTTCTCACTCGGCGCCGGAACCGACATCGCCCCGCTCCTCCACGGGCTCGACGACGACGCCTGTCAGGCCCCGCACTGGGGCTACGTCATCTCCGGAGGCCTTGTCGTCGACTACACCGACGGATCAGCAGACACGTGCAACGGTGGCGATCTGTTCTACTGGCCGCCCGGTCACAGCGTCCGCGTCACCGACGACGCCGAGGTGATCCTGTTCAGTCCACAACAGGAACACACACTCGTGCTGGACCACATGCTCGCCAAGATGGGTCAGGGCTGAGCACAGACGTCACCTCGATCGGCCCGGCGTGCAGAACCCCGAGGGCGAGACGAGGCCACTCCCCGACCCCGCCGGCAGAGCCGTGAGGATGCCCGGGCGGTTGGTCAGGACGAGGGGGCGTCGGCGTACCGGAGGTAGGGCTTGATCTCTTCCACGTTCTGGAACCGGCCCTTGGCGTCCTCGGTGGACACGGTGGTGGACACGATCACCCGGTCACCGGGACGCCAATCCGCCGGGGTGGCGATCGGGTCACGATCGGTGGCCTGGAGGGCGTCGAGCACCCGCACGATCTCGTCGAAGTTGCGACCGACCGACTTCGGGTAGGTGAGCATCAAGCGCAGCTTGTCGTCGGGGTCGATGATGAACACCGACCGGACCGTCGACGTGTCGCCCTCGCCCGGATGGATCATGTCGTAGAGCTCCGCGACCTTGCGGTCGGGGTCGGCGACGATCGGGAAGTTGAGTGGGGTGCCGGTCACGTCGCCGATGTCGGGCGCCCAGCCCCGATGGTCTTCGATCGAATCGATCGACAGGGCCATCGCCTTGGTGTTGCGCTTGGCGAACTCGCTCTGAAGGGCGGCGGTCCGACCGAGTTCGGTCGTGCACACCGGCGTGAAATCGGCGGGGTGACTGAAGAAAACGGCCCAGAACCCCTTCTTCCAATCGTGAAACGACATCTCCCCATCGGTGGTGTCGGCGGTGAAGTCAGGGGCGGTGTCGCCCAGATGCAGGCTCATTGCTGATCCTCTCGTTCGTGGTGCCGGTCGATCCGGCGTTGGTCTGATTGTACGGACAATATGACCAACGTCGCCCAACGCCCTCCTATTCCCACTCCACCGGTCTTCGCACGTCGCTGTTCTTCACACTCCACTGTTCTGGACACGGCTCCAGCGGGCAGACTCGTCGACGCCATGGTGCACCGACGACGACCCGACGATGGCCTCGTGAGCCCGAGAACTGCAGCGTCGACCGACCAGTCCGAGCCGTTGCCGCGCAACGTGAGGGTCCTGGGCGCGGTGAGCCTGGCCCAGGACGCCGGTTCCGAGATGCTCTACCCGTTCCTGCCGACCTTCATCACCGGGGTCCTCGGTGCTCCCGTGGTGGCCGTCGGCCTCGCCGAGGGACTGGCCGACGCCACGGCGGCAGCCATGAAGTTGATCGCCGGAAGGCTCACCTCGACCGGTCGACGCCGGCCCTGGATCGCCGTCGGCTACGGGCTCGCCGTGGTGGGCAAGAGTGTCGTCGTGCTGGCGCTGGTCTGGCCGGTGGTGCTGGCCGGGCGAGTCGTCGACCGAATCGGCAAGGGCATCCGAGGCGTTCCACGCGATGCGTTGATCGCCGACGCGGTGCCCGAATCGTCTCGGGGTCGGGCCTTTGGCTTCCACCGCTCGCTGGACAGCCTCGGCGCGGTGATCGGACCACTGGCCGGCCTCGGGCTGTACCAGGTGGTCGGCGAGCGCATCCGTCCGGTGTTGCTGTGTGCCCTGATCCCCGCGGTGATCAGCGTGGCCCTCGTCGCCCTCGTTCGGGAGCCACCGGAACTCGAGACGAGGTCGGCACCCGACGTCGGCGTGATTCGCCGAACGCCGCTCCCCCCTCGCTTCTGGCGCGTGATGGCACCACTCGGACTCTTTTCGCTGGTGAACTCCACCGACGCCCTGCTCCTGCAGCGAGCCAGCGACCTCGGGCTCGACGTCACCGAGATCGTGCTCGCCTACGTCGCCTACAACGTCGTATACGCCGCGCTCGGGTATCCGGCAGGGCGGCTCGCCGACCACGTTGCACCCCGCCTGGTCTATGCAGTTGGACTCTTCGTCTTTGCGATCACGTACATCGGCCTGGGCCAGGCGACCGGGCCGCTGGCGGTTTGGCTCCTGCTCCCGTTCTACGGCGTCTTCACCGCGTTGACCGACGGCGTCAGCCGGGCGTGGATCGCCAACGTCGTCGATGCCGAGCAGCGGTCATGGGCCCTTGGGGTGCACGGCGCGGTCACGGGACTCGCGCTGCTCTTCGCCGGCCTGTGGTCCGGCCTCGCCTTGAGCGGCAGCGGCACACTGCCACTCACGATCTCCGGCGCGGTCGCCGCCGGCGTCGCACTCTGGTTGCTCGCTGCGAGTTCGGGCCCCGATGCCGATCACCCGCCGGCGGCGTGATCGGGGTCTCGCCTCGACGCCATCGGCCGGCTGATGCACACTGATCGTCCGGACACATCGAGCCGTCCGACAGATTTCGACAAACCCGCAGAATCGATCGAGAGCACGGTGTGGTGATGGCGTTCGCATTGAAACCGACGGCGCCGACGAGCAGCGAGATCCGACGGCTCACCGGCAAACGTCTCGACGAAGCACTGGCCATGCTCGCCGACCTGGACGACGCCGACCCCGCCGAGATCGAGCAAGCGGTCCATGCCGTGCGCCGCCGGTGCAAGGAGGTTCGGTCGATCGCCCGCCTGGTGCGTCCCGCGCTCGGAGAGCGGTACGACCGATTCGACGACGCCGTGCATGATGCCGCCGACGCGCTCGCGCCGATTCGTGATGCGCACGCCATGTTGGCGACCTTCGACGATCTGCGATCGAGCCATGGACGGCAGGACGATACCGATCTCGACGTCGTGCGAGCAGCACAGGTCGCCTTGGTCGAAGAGGCCACGCGGGGGCTGAGCGGCAACGACCCCCGGATCGCCACGGCCCGAACCCTGCTGACCGCGGGCCACGCGCAGGTCGAGGACTGGGACCTTCCGGATGGTTTCGACGCCCTCGGCGAAGGCATCGAGGCGACCTACCGCCGTGGCCGGAGAGCCTTTCGACGGGCGAAGAACCGACCGACCGACGATCACCTCCACGAATGGCGCAAGTCACTGAAGCACCTGTGGTACCACGTTCGACTGATCGAGCGGGCGGCGCCGAGCGTGCTGGGGCCACTGGCGGCCACCCTGGACGGTCTCGGCGAGGCGCTCGGCGACGATCATGATCTCGCGGTGCTCGTCGAGCGACTCGAGGCCGACCCGGATCGGTTCGGCGGCAAACGACCGGTCCGACAGACGCGACGTATGGCCCGGGCCCAGCAAGACGACCTGCGGCGTCGGGCGTTTCGGCTCGGGTCGACGGTCTATGCGGAGTCTCCGAAGGCCTTCACCCGGAGGATGGGGTCCTACTGGGTCAGTACGGTCGCCGAGGGCCCCGAGCTGCCGACCGGCGGAATCGCCCAACTGAGCGGTGGTCGGCAACCATTGCCGGTCGATGCAACGATCGATCCGGCTCGCACCGTCGAACGCGAACGCAAGTTCCTGGTCTCCCGGCTGCCCGAGTTGACCGCTCCCGGCCTCGAACTCCGCCAGGGCTATCTGGCGATCGACGACGATGTGTCGGTGCGTGTCCGCGATGCCGGCACCGAGGGATGCACCATCACGGTCAAGGCCGGGCTGGGCGCGGTTCGCGTCGAACTCGAGTGGCCACTCAGCCGGGAGCAGTTCGACGAGTCGTGGCCACGGACTCGAGGTCGGCGGATCCACAAGACGCGTCACCGTCTACCGTTGGACGGTCATGTCGTCGAACTCGACGTGTTCCACGGTGCACTGGACGGTCTCGTTCTGGCCGAGGTCGAGTTCGACACCGACGACGCGCTGGACGCGTTTCGACCGCCTGCGTGGTTCGGAACCGAGGTGACGGGCGACGACCGTTACACCAACGCATCGCTCGCCAAGACCTCCTGCGCTCCAACCGACGACGCTCGCCGGTCATGACGCATCCGCCACGTTCACCAGGGCCGGCGACCACCGTGAGCGCCGCGTCGACGACTCGTTGCGGTCGAATGCCGAAAAGTCTCCGGACGATCCCCCCGATCAGCGCGAACATCGTGATCCGAGGTTGCCATTGGCCGGTTGTGGCAGCTATTACACAGTGGACCTTCTGCAGTGCTCTGTCTGCGACCGCGACCACGATAGGGAACCATCTTCATGCGCTCGACAACCCGCCGAACAAGGACACTCGCGCTCGCGTTTGCCCTCCTTCCCCTCCTCGTCATGACCAACGCATCGGTTGCGTCGGCCGCCGACTTCCTGTCGATCCCGGTCAGCGGCGTGGTCCGCGGCGCCGAGGGCACCGTGGTCCAGGTCTCCAGCGAGGTCGTCCCCGCTGATTACATCGGCCAGACCTGCCAGGTGATCGGGCAGACCGAGAACCAGGAGTCGATCCACGAATCCAACGACCTGCTGATCGAGACCGGTGGACAGGTCCTCACCATTGCCAACTTCGAGAACGAAGGCTTCGTCAGTTACGACTCGGGCGAGGTGGTCCCGCTCGGGCCGACCATCGACGTTTCGGTGAGACTGGGCCCTGACGGCATCAGCAGCGGAGGCTTCCGGCTGCGAGTGATCTGCGGCGACGACGAGGTCGGCCCCGCCGAACCCTGCGTGCCGACTGCGGAAGCTCCGTGTACGCCTGCCACCACCGTTCCGGCCTGCGTACCCACCGCCGAAGTCCCCTGCTCCCCCACCACGACCGTTCCGGCCTGCGTGCCAACGGCCGAGGCACCCTGCGAGACGACCACCGCTCCTCCACCCGGAGGTCCCACGATTCCCGAGGAGACCACGACCACGCCGGTACCAGCCGGACCCGTGATCCCGGCTCAACCCACCCCGACCACCCCGACGACGGCTCCCACGACAGCTCCGACGACGAGCGGCCCGGATGTCGGAGCCCAGCTCCCCGTCACCGGCTCGTCGGCCAGCGGGCTCGTCTCCATCGGTGTGTTCCTGCTGGCATCGGGCTTCCTCATCAGCGTGATTGCCCGGCCTCGCAGCCTGGTACGTCGCTGAGCGATCGGTCCTGACGAAGTCTCGACCCGCCCTCTGATCGGGGGGGTCGAGGCCGTCAACGCTGTTCCCGCCCGGCCGCGAGTCCTCCTCGCCTTCCACCGCGTCGGCGCTCCTCACTGACCGAGCTGCCGCCTGTTCGTCGTCGAACGGGCGGCAGGGTCAGACGAGCGACCGAACATACCTGGCCAGCGTGACGGCCTGCGCCTTGACTCGGTCGAGGGTCCGATGTCGGCCGACGGGTCCGGGCCGCAGCCCGATCCTTCGTAGTCTGGCGTTCGCCCAGTACACCGCCGACTCCTGCTCGAGCGCTTCGGTCCCGAACACAACCGACAGCGCGGCACACGGTTCGTCGGCGTTGACGACGTAGTGGGCCGACCGGGGCGGGATGAAGATGCCCTCCCCGGGGCCGACGTCGAACACGACACCCTCGGCAGGGACCCGATCGCAGGTTCCGTACCCACCGCTGTACATCCTCTCGAGCGCACGTTCCGCCTCGATGCTCGGAACCCCCGAGAGGAACACCCGCTTCCTGCCCCGGAGCACGAGCAGGAAGTTGTATTCGTGATCGACGTGGGTACTGGTGATCGTGGGCCCACCGGTCAGGAACAGGTAGCCCTCCTCCTTGGTCACCTTCGCCGGATCGACTCCGGTTCGACGGTAGACATCGGCCAGGACCTGCGAGATGAGCTCGGCCATCTCCGGGTCGCGTTCCACGTTGTAGAGATACAGCGACTGGCTCTTCCCCTCCAGCGCGTCGAGCGCCGGGCCGGCATCGACCCGCGGCTTCGCCTCGAAGTCGAGTCCACCTTCGGCGACCAGATGGCCGCCCCCGATCTCGGCGCTCCCCGGAGGGAGCCTCTCGGCCAGCGACCGAATCGCCGCACCGGTCAGGAGCGGATGGTCGGCCAGGTCGTGGGTGACCTTGAAGCCCTGCGTCGTCGCTCCGTCGAAGTCGATGGTGTGCGGAATGTGGATCACGGTCGGCTCCGGTTCGAGGCTGGCATTGAGCCCGTATCGCTTCGAACGCCACTCTACGGCCCGCGCCGTCCCTCGAACCTGGGTCGATTTCGCAGTGCGCCTGACCGGTTGGGTCGATGCCGACAGGTCAGTCGCCGGCGAGGGTGCCGGCGAAGAGCTGCCATGCCAGGGCGGACTTCGCGACCAGGCTCAGCACGATGTAGAGGCGTTCGCCGTAGAGGTAGTCGGCCCACTTGCCCTTGGCCCGATACTGCTTCCACTGCACGATGGCAAAGCAGTTGAACAACAGGAACAGCGAGATGATGATGCCATAGACGAAGCCCGGGGTCGTCGACTCGGGGGGACCCTTGGGGGAGGCGAGGTTGATCGCCACCACGATCCAGGGCACGGCACCGGCGAAACACCCGAAGATGAACGGGAGGAAGTCGCCGTCGCCCGGAGTGGTGTAGCGCTCCTGCAGCCACCCGAACAGGATCATGCAAGCGTTCACGGCGAAGATCCCGGTGAGCGCGATGTAGTCGGCGGTTCCGTTGAGCTGCAGGATCACCACGATCATGAGCGATGACGAGAGCGAGTGCTCCACCCATCGGAACGTGTTGTGGTGCTGGGTCAGACCACCCATCCCCTACCGGCCGGTCGCTATCGGGCCGTTCAGGAGCCGTACGACGCGACGACGTCGAACTCCCGGAAGCTCGGCCCGTCGGAGCAGAGCGCAGCGGACTCCTCGGCGAACGTCCCGGTGTGACTCGGTTCTGCGAGTCCCGACACGGGAGGTTCCGACGGCGGGCCGATCGCTCGGTCCATCCTCCCACAGATGGTCGAGTCGAGCGGCGGGCCCTTTGATGGGGACCGGTTGCGCGGAATCAGGTGCGGGATGGGACGCCCGAGGTTCTCGGCGGTCGCAACAGCAGCGACGGTGTCCGGCGCTTGTACTCCTGATAAGCCGGCTCGTCGCCCCACTTCTCATCGCCCCGTGCCTCGAGAAGCGGCACGCCACTGATCCGGGTGAGCAAGACGAAGACGAACACCGGTGAGATCAGCATCACCCAACGCCAGCCGGAGAGGATGGGGATCGCCATGATCGCAACGCCGGTCCACAGCACGATCTCACCGAAGTAGTTGGGATGGCGCGACCACGCCCACAGACCGACGTCGATGAACCGACCCTGGTTGGCCGGTTCGGCCCGAAAGACGCTCTTCTGATTGTCGGCGGTGACCTCGATGGCGAAGCCGGTGAGCCAGACCACCAGACCCACGGCGGCGAACACGTCGAACGACTGCCGTTCGGCCCCGGTGATGATCGACAGTGCACACGCCACGGTGAGGAAGACCCAGAGACCCTGGATCGACCACATCATGAAGAAGCGCAGGGGGTTGTGTTTGATCCGGTCGAATCGACCGTCACCCCCTTCACGTTTGACCCGCCGGAACAAGAACGTGCCCAGGCGACCGGCCCAGACCACGACGAGCAAGGCGGCGATCACGGCCCGGGCATCGAGGTCCTTCGAGGCCAACAACGCGACGGCAGTGACGGTCAGATACGTGAGGCTCCCCGTGAGGTCGTAGTAGTGCTCGGTGCGGGCCAGGTACGACGGGACGAACACGACGAACTGGATGCCGAACGCGATGATCGCGGACAGGGCGAACACCGGGAAGCCGCCGACCTCGGCACTGCCCTGGCTGCCGGCCAGGGCGATCAGTGCGCCGATCGCGATGCTGGCGACGATGCCGATGATCGAGGTCCTGTTGAATCGGCTCACGGTGCCTCTTCCGTTGCGCTGCGGTTGGAACGCTCACCGTAGTGGATGGCAACCACACCCGACCGACCGGAATGCGGGCCCGTCAAGTCCAGCCGTTCCTGGTGGGGCCACCGAACACGCTCGGCACCAGACCCGGTCACGAACGATCCGCCATCGCCTGCGGAGGACGGTGAACCACGGCACCGAACGTTTCGGTCGCCAGGGAATCGCCGACACCACGAAGCCAGGTCGCGTCATCACGACCGCAACGGCGGACCGCACGTGTGGGGGACCCCGATGTGTGGGACAGTGGGCTCTGGCCGGCGTTCGAGCCCGGTCGGAGAGAGGCCATCATGGCCGGTAAAGACAAGGGTGGCCGTAGCGCCAAGACCCCCGCCGCCAAGTCCAAGAAGGAAAAGCGCCAGTCCAAGAAGGAGAACAGGGCGGCGAAGGCCAACGATCGACACCTGCCCACGTAGGCGGTTGGTCAACCGTTTCCCTGTGGTGATCGATGGCACCAACCCCGTTGGGCGCCAACCGTCGAACCAAGCCCGGTGGCTCCCAACGGGGCCACCGTGGCGTCGCCGGGCCGGTGGCTCAGGATGTCAGGGGGATGCGATCGGGCCCCGAGGATCAGCCACCGCGGTTGGCTGCGCGGTGGGCCGCACCGCTTCGATCGCCTGCCCGATCGCCTGCTGACGACGGAGTTCCGCTTCCTCGCGATCGAGGCGCAACGCCTGGCCGTTCAACCAGCCCAGCAGGGCCGACACGGCGAGCGCCACGATTCCGTAGATGATCATCGCGAACACAACCGAAGTCTCGAAGATCGACTGAACGTCGTTGCCGGTGATCCCGAGTTCGATCGGGGCGAAGATGCCACGGAAGGGCTGCATCGTCCGACCGAGGCTGCGGTACACCCACTGGACGAAGGACGTCGACGGGTTCGCTCCGCCGAGCAGGAGCACGAATCCCAGCAGCAGGATGATCTCGACGGCGAGCACGTAGAGGTACACCAGGAACGTGACGGCTCGACTGATCCACAGGATCGCGTGCTGGGTCCACGACATGGCGGAACGTTCGCGCTGTGGGGTCGGAACAGTCATGAGCGTCGGGATCTACTCCAGGGAACTCCGGATCGAGCCGGATTCGGTTCGAGAGTGCACGTGTGAGACTCGCGGCAGCGCACCGTACCACCGCGTTCGACCGGCCACGGTGCATTCGGGGCCGGCCGATCGGCTACGAGCCCCGTGGTCGAACCGCCGTGGACATTCTCGGGGCCGGGCCCGCACGACACCAAGATCGTTCCTCTCGGCGGCTGGGGCCACCGTCCGGCGCGACAACGTTCGCAGCGCCGGACGGTGGTCGTCGACCGATCAGTCGGCGAACAGCTCGGAGAGTTGGGCCTCGTCCTCGACGCTGAGATTCGTCGTCAACAGGTTCATTTCCTCACCTTCCAGTGCCGCCTTGACCTTGTCGACCACCGCATCGCTGGAGAGCAGGAACAACGCCGAGGTGCCCGGCGTGACCTGGTCACGGACGGTATTGATGAAGTCGTCGTTGATACCGAAGTCCTGCATCGAACCGCTCAACGCGCCCATCGCCGCACCGAACGCCATTCCGAAGAACGGCACGAAGAAGATGATGCCGAACAGCAGCCCCCAGAACGCGCCGCCGGCCGCGCCAACGCCGGCGGTCGAGAACGCCTGCTTCGTCTTCGGCTTGTTCTTGTCTTCCGGCCACGTGACGACGGCAGCGTCGTGAAGTTTGATCAGCTCCTGCTTCTGGAGCTCGACGAGCTTGGCTCGCACGCGGTCGGCGGCGTCGGGTTCGGAGAATCCCCAAACAGTGAGAGTTGCCATGAACGATTACCTGCCTTCTTGTCGAAATTCGCGCCAACGTACAGTCCACCGGCCATGGCGCCAACATCGGCCACGAAAGTCGCCGATGATCGGATCGATCGCCTCACACCCGGTTCGGGCCGCCGAGCCCGGACCCGCCCGACGTCGACTCCGACAAACCCACCCGGTCCGAGGGATCGCGCTATGGTGCCCGGAGTGCCGTCGCCACGCACATCCCTCCCGATCGGTCGGTGACGTCCGCCGTGGACTGGGGCATCACCTCGGTCGCGATCGCTCTCATCGCGTTCGCGGTCGTGTCGAACCGCCTGAGCGGCACGGCGATCACACCGGCGATCGTGTTCGTCGGCATCGGCTACGTCATTGGCAACGAGGGATTCGACGTGATCGGATCCGGCCTCGACACCGCCACCATCCGATCGTTGGCCGAGGTGACTCTTGCCCTCGTGTTGTTCAGCGACGCCTCCACGCTCGACACGAGGCTGCTCTCACGCGAAGCGGATCTGCCGGTGCGATTGCTCGCCGTCGGGTTGCCCCTCACGATCGTCGTCGGAACGCTGACCGCGTTCTGGCTGATCCCCTCGCTCGGCCTGTTCGAGGCGGTCGTGCTGGCCGTGCTGCTGGCACCCACCGATGCGGCCCTCGGTCAGCTGGTCGTTTCGGATCGGCGGCTGCCTTCGCGGCTCCGCCAGGGCCTCAACGTCGAAAGCGGACTGAATGACGGCGTGTGTGTGCCGTTGCTCTTCGCCGCAGTCGCAGCCGCCGAACTCCAACAGGCCCCCTCGTTCGAGGGTGAGATCCTGATCGATCTGCTGAAGGAGGTCGGTATCGCCGTCGGCCTCGGGGCGACGACCGTCGCCGCAGTCGCGGGTCTGTTCACATGGGCGAACCGCCGCGACTGGATCGCCGAGCACTGGGCCCAGGTCGTCCCGCTCGCCACTGTCGCGGCGGCCTACACGACCTGTACCGAGTTCGGCGGCAGCGGGTTCATCGCAGCCTTCGTTGCCGGCATCGGCTACCGACGACTGCTGGGATCGACTACGGCGCACGCAACGACGAAGCTCATGGAGGAGCTCGGTGGCCTGCTCAGCGCCGTGACGTTCTTCGTCTTCGGCGCCGTGGTGATCGGTGCGGGGATCGTCGACCTCGACGTATCGACCGCGGTGTACGCCGTGCTCAGCCTCACGGTCGTGAGGATGGTTCCCGTCGCGTTGTCACTGGTCGGCTCGGACGCAGGGCTCCAGACGATGGCGTTCACCGGATGGTTCGGGCCCCGAGGGCTGGCCACCATCGTGTTCATGCTCACCATCGTCGAGGAGTCGAACCTCGCCGGCACGTCGCGAATCGTCCAGGTCGCGACGGCGACCGTGCTCCTCAGTGTCATCGCACACGGAGTCACGGCACCGTGGCTCACCGAGCGATACGTGCGCTGGTTCTCCGCCAGCCCCGAGAGGCTGGAGCTCGAGTCGCAGGACGCAACCCGCCCGATCGGTCCGCTCAAACGAAGCCTGTGGCACCACCCGGCAGGACAGCACGATCCCGAAAGACGATCGTCAGCCTCGTGAACGTCACCGCCGAGCAACACCATCGACATTGGCCTCGTAGTCGATCTGCCACAGGTGCCGGCTGGCCCGGATCACCATCACGGCGAATGCGGCGACGTTCAAGGCGACCACGACGGGAACACCCCAGCTGAAGATCTCGGTTCCGGTGAAGTAGACGAGGGTGTTCAGTGCGATGTAGCCGATCCGGATCTCGGTCGGTCCGATGCCGTAGTAGGCGATCTGGAACTCATTGGTCGCCGCGAACGACAGGAACGACACGGCCATCGTTGCGCAGGTGACGAGCAGCAGGATCATGAAGAGGAACACGAGCCATTTCGCGTCCACCAGGAACGAATAGGCGATCACGATCGAACCGGCGAACAGCAGATCGAGGATGTGGTCCATGAAGAATCCCCACTTGACCAGGCCCTGCTTTCGGTACTTGCCCAGGGACCCATCGAACGAGTCGGTCAACCACTGACCGAACACCATCACCGAGATCACGTGCAGCCACCCTCGGTGGTCGATCGAGAGCCAGCCACTGACGACGATGCCGACCGACCAGAACAACGTGATGTAGGTCAGGTGGTGGCTCATGATCGGCTTCGGGATCTTGGGAATGCCCCAGTCGATGAACCGCCGCTCGAGCGGCCCGAGCAACGAGGCGCCCTTCTTCTTGTCGCCCGCGAACACTTCGGTCATCGGATCGGTCCTTCCACGGTCTCGGGCGTCTCGACCGAATCGGCCGACGGGTGCAGCCCGGGGACAGCGAACTGCTGCTTCGTCCGGGCTACCCCCGTCCCGGGTGCGAGGCCGAACAGTAGGCGATCCGGCCTCGGCCGACCAGACCCGACGTGCCGTGAGTCCCGTCTGCGGTCGGCGTTGCCGACGTTGACGGCAACGCCGACCCCGGAATCATCGACCCTGCCCGATGCGGCGTCGCTCTCGCCTTGACCACGATCGAACGTTCGCCGACGATGGTCCCTCGCAGGCGAGGCCTCGTCGGGGACTCGGCGACCGTCGGAGAGGCTCGTTCATGAGGCACGTCGTCCACCCCACCATGATTCCGTCGTCTTCGTCGACCGGCCCTACCGCCTTCGTCGGACCGCGATCCGCGAGGACGAACCGATGACGGGCAATGCCTACTCGATCGACGGACGAACCTTCGAGTTCGCGGCACCGCTGAGCGGAGCGCTGCCGATCGGTTCCTACGTGCAGCTCGATACCGGGCACGAGGCGTTTCTCGGCCAGTTGCTCGACGAAGCCGTGGTCGGGGAATCCGCCGCTCGGGGATCCGACGCCGGCGGGCCGCCGAGGATCACCGGGCGAGGCATTCTCCTGGCCCAACTGAGCGAGGGCGGTTCGGAGGCTGTCGACGGAACGGCGGTCTTCGGCGAGGCGACGCTGGAGGCGGCGGATCCTGCTGTGGTCGGCGCCCACTTCGCCGCAACGCAGAGCAAGGGAGCAATGATCGAGCTCGGAGCGATCCAGCGGATGCCGGACGTAGCCGCCCGGCTGCGTGCGTCGGGGTTCGGGCGGCACACATTCCTGTGCGGGCAATCCGGTTCGGGCAAGACTTACACCCTCGGGGTGGTGCTCGAGCGGCTCCTGCTCGAGACCGACATCCGCATCGGCGTGATCGACCCCAACTCGGACTATGTCAACCTGGCGACGCTTCGGCCTCAGGCCGACACGGGCCTCGACGACGACGACTACCGGATCCTGAACGAGCGACACGCTTCGATCGCCGGGCGCATCCATGTCTTCGGTGGGGAGGGTTCACCCCGACGACTTGCGGCGCGCTACGGCCGGTTGTCGCTCGAGCAGCAGACGATGGTCCTCGGAATCGACCCCGTTCGCGATCCCGAGGAATACAACGCCTTTCTCCGCACCGTTCGCTCGATCGAAACGTCGGACTATGGCCTCGCTGATCTGATCGGGGCCGTCCGCGCGTCGTTCGACGACGATGTCCGGCGTCTCGGCCTCCGCATCGACAACCTCGGGATCGCCAACCAGTCGATCTGGGCCGGGTCCGGTCGAGGAGTTCTCGAGCAGCTCCCCGATGACTGGCGAATGCTCGTTGCCGATGTCGGGAGCCTCCCGTCGCGTCAGGAGATGTCGGTCGCCGCTGCGGCCCTGCTCGGGCACCTCTGGGATCGCCGCCAGGACCGGCAGCCGATGATCATCGTGATCGACGAAGCACACAACGTGTGCCCGCAGAACCCCATCGACCCGAATCAGGCGTTGGCGACCGAGCATGTGGTGCGCATCGCCGGCGAAGGCCGCAAGTACGGCCTGTATCTGTTCCTCTCGACCCAGCGACCGTCGAAGGTGCACCAGAACGTCCTGTCGCAGTGCGACAACCTGATGTTGATGAAGATGAACTCCGCCGTCGACATTCGCACGCTGAGCGAAACGTTCTCCTACGCTCCGACGTCACTGGTCGCTCGGGCCGCAGGTTTCGGGTTGGGCGAAGGACTGGCCGCCGGCAAGATCGCACCGGATCCCCTACTCTTCAAGAGCGGCCGACGATTCACCCTCGAGGGTGGCAGCGATGTGCCATCGACCTGGGCTCACTGAGGCACCGCCCGGTCACGGATCCGCGGCCTCGTGACCACGTCCGTCCGAATCGGAGCGCTCCGCGCCGACGGCGGACTCCAGCCGGTCCAGTCGTTCGACGATCGCACCCAGCGACCCTTCGATTCGCACGAAGGCCTCGGTCTGCTCGGTCCGTCCCGATCGGTCCGTTTGCACGGCCTCGATGAAGACCGAGGTGATCGCCGCCGAGACGACCGTGATCAGCCCGATCGCGGTGACCATCACGATCCCTGCGACGAACCGGCCGATCGGCCGTTCCGGCGTGGCATCGCCGTAGCCGACCGTGGTGATGGTCTGCAGGGTGAACCACAGCGCCTCGCCGAAGGTCGGGTACTCCGTGCGGTCGAAGATCCTGATCACGACTGCCCCCAGCACGACGGTCGCCACCGTCAAACTGCTGATGGCCACCGTCGCCCGCCGGATCGACGCCGGGTCGGCTCGAAATCGTGCGACGCTCCCGCGAATGAGGCTCATGCCGACATGATCCCCGTTCGATTGCCGTTCGGACAACTGCAGGGCTGTGCGGCTCCGGCGATCGTGGCTATGGTCTGCCTCGGCGTTGCCCCGACGACGGAAGGGAACGGGCTCGATGGCGACAGCAACCGCACCATCGGACAGGCCGTTGGGCTCGTCGTGATGTCTCGGGTGCGCCGATGAGACGATCCCGGTTCCTGGCGAACGTGTCGATTGCGACGCGGCTGGCGCTGGTGGCGTTGCTCGTCACGTTGATCTCTCTCGGCGTCGCGGCCGTCGCCGGGTTGCGACGGGGCAATCAGCTCGCCGATTCCCTCATCGAGTCCCGGCTGGTCACGATTTCCGCGTCTCGAGGCGACGAGATCGAGCGCTACGTCGCCAGCGTACGAAACGAGATCAGCGGACTGGCCGCGAGCCCCGGCGCCATCGACGCGATCGAGCGACTGGGGTCTGCGTACGACCGGTTGTCGACGCCATCACTCACGACAACGGAGTTCTCGGACCTCAGCGAGTACTACGTCGAGACCGTGGTTCCCGCGCTCGAGACAGTGCGCGGGACCCGGGTCGGTGTTTCGGCCCTGCTACCAACGCAACCCGCGGCCGTGCGCCTGCAGACCGCGTACAGCGTGCCGAAGCGGGGGATCCGTGGTCAGCCGAGCAACCCGGTCCTGGTGGTCGACGCGGGCGACGGGTCGGCCTACTCCGAGGTCCACAGCACCGTCCATCCCATCTACGGCCCGATCGCCTTCCGGTCCGGGCTCGACGACTTGTTCCTCGTCGATGCCCGCAACAACAGCGTCGTGTATTCGGTGAACAAGCGGGTCGACTTCGGAACCAACCTCGAGGTCGGCCCCCTCAGCGGCACCGCGTTGGCGAACCTGGTCTCGGCAGTCGGCGACGACCCCCGGCCGGGCTCGAGTCAGCTCGTCGACTTCGCCCCCTACGCCCCGCTCGCCGATCGCCCGCTTGCGTTCGTGGCCAGCCCCGTGATCGGGCCCGGCGGTGTGCTCGTCGGGTTCGTGGTGGGAGCGCTCTCGACGACCGCGTTCGACTCGATCGTCACCGCCGACGCGAAGTTCACCGATCTCGGCGACACCGGCGAGACCTATCTCGCCGGCCAGGATGGCACGATGCGCACCATCGCACGGCCGTTCGTCGAACAGCGCACGGCGTTCCTCGCCGAGCCAGATCCCGATTCGGGCACGACGTCGAACCTCACCGACGAGCAACGCCGACGCATGAGGGCCACCGGCACGACAGCGCTCGTGCAAACCGTGAACCGGCGGGTGTTGACGGCCGCAACGGACGGCCCCGGCGTGGCCGCCACGATCAACTACCAGGGCCTCGACGTGATGACGTCGTACCGCCCACTGCAGATCGACGGTGTCGATTGGGTCGTATTCACCGACGTCGGTGCCGACGAGAGCGCGCTCCCGGTCGAGGACTACGCCCGTGATCTACTGTTCGCGATCGCGATCTTCGTGGTGGTGGTCACGTTCATCGTCGTTCGGTGGGCGAACAAGATCATCGCTCCCATACGGATCATTGCCGGTCGGCTTCGGGTGGTGCGCTCGGGTTCGGATGCCGCCGGCACCGAGTTCGAGCTTCCGTCGACCAGCCCCGACGAGTACCTGGCACTGTCGCACATCATCGACGACATGCTGCGACAGCTCGACGATCGCCGGGCCGACATCACGGCTCGTGCCGACGAGCGCGCCGCTCTGCTCCGTCAGTTCCTTCCCCTGGCCGTGGCCCAGCGCAGCGAACGGGGGGCCGGTGACGTCCTCGACCACGTGAACGACGCAACCGTGGTCGTGCTTGCGCTCCACGGGCTCGGTCGACTCCTCGATCAACTCGACGTGGCGAGAGTTCGCCAAGTGCTGGCCGACGTGGTGGATGAGCTCGACGCACTGGCAGGCGATTGCGGTCTGGAGCGCGTCCGGGTCAACGGTGACGGCTACGTCGCGGTGTGTGGCGTCACCCGACCGTATCTCGACCATGCGCAACGTTCGGTTGCCTTCGCCCTCGAAGGGCGCCAACTGGTCACCGAACTGGCGTCCGAACTCGGCAACGGCATCGACGTCAGCGGGGGCGTCGACAGCGGCCCGGTCTCTGTCGGGCTCACCGGACGAGGGGGCCTCGTCTACGACGCCTGGGGAACCGCAGTGAGCGGCGCATCCGACCTGGCTCGACGCTCGGCTCCGGGAGCGATCATGGTCTCGCCGACGATCCGCAGCCGGCTGCCCGAAGACGTCGAGGTCACCACGGCGGGCAGGGAGGGCGAGGCGGTCGCGGTCTCGCGGTCGGCGGCAGCGGTCTCATCGGAGGCATCACGATGAGCGACATCTTCCGAGATCCGGCCACCGGGTGGGCGGCTCTGCTCGTCATCGTCTTGCCGCTGCTGATCATCGGCATCGGCGAGGTCGAGGAGCGGCTCCGACAGCGTGACTCGTCGCTGGGCCCATCGGTGTCGATCCTGCGCGTCTGGGTGGTACCGCTGCTGGCGCTGTGGGCCCTCGTTGCCGTGTTGTTCGACCCGGGCTCGGACAACATCATCGTCCGGGCCCTTGCATCGGCACTCGTCATTGCAGCCAGCTCGGCGGCCCTTGCCGCCATCGCCGTGCTGATCGGCCGGCTGCGTGATCGCCCACGAGCCGAAGGCCGGCGCTCGATCCCGCGTCTGGTGCTCGCCATGCCGCGGCTGATCGTGCTGTTGGTCGCCGGTTGGGCGCTGATTGCCGGCGTCTGGGCCGTCGATCTGTCGGCGGCACTCACCGCCCTCGGTGTCACCTCGCTGATCGTGTCCTTCGCACTCCAGGACACCCTGGGTGGGCTGGCCTCGGGATTCACGCTGCTCGCCGATCAGCCCTTCCAGCCGGGGGACTGGATCTCCGCCGGCGACGTACACGGGCAGGTGGTCGACATCAACTGGCGAAGCTCGCGAATCCTGACCCGTGACGGCGACCTCGTGATCGTGCCCAACGGACAGCTCGCCAAGGCAACGATCACCAACCATGACGAACCGGCGCGGTTGCACCGCGTCGTGGTATCGCTCCAGGTGGCCTACCGGAACGCCCCGACCGCGGCCGTCGACATGCTGCTCGCTGCCGCCCGGGCCACGCCGGGCGTGCTCAACGATCCGGTTCCGGAGGCCCGCGTGGTGCAGATCGACGATCCGCTGATGGGATACGAGGTGCACCTGTGGATCGACGACTACGCGATCGCACCGAGGGTCAAGAGCGATTTCGGGTCGTTGGTCTGGTACTACTCGAATCGAATGAACGTCCCGCTTCCCAGTCCGGCGCAGGATCTGTACCTCTGGGATGGCAACAAGGTCGAGTTGGAGAGCCATCCCGACCACGCCTCACGGCTCCAGGGGCTGCGCCGCTCGTCGCTACTGGCGGAACTCGACGGCGACGATCTCGACGAACTCGCCGAAACGGCGAATCGCGAGCAATTCGCGAGGCACGAGACGATCCTCGACGTCGACCTCGCTCGCGGGCTGGCCGTGCTCGAACGGGGCCAGGCACAGCTCGTCCTGCGCTTCGATGACGCCCCCGACGTTACGGTGCTCGATCTCGATGCCGGCGACCTGATCGGCCTGCTCGACACTGCCGACGACACCGGCCTCGCCGGTCTCGCGGTCGTTGCGGTCACCGATTGTGACGTCGTTGCCCTCCGACCCGATGTCGTCGGCAGGGTGATCGCGCGATCCCCGGCCCTGGCGGCCGCCCTCGAACAGCTGTCGATGAGTCGTCGGCGACGAGCTCGGCGGGTCGCCTCGCGACAGCTCCCGCCGGACCAAGAGCTGCTCACCCCTGGGGCCAAGTCCGAGGAGCGAGACGAATCGTGAGTGTTGTTCGGGGCTCGTCGTTGCGGGCCCGTCTGAGCCGCGCCCTCGTTGGGCTCGGCCTCGTGTCGGTCCTGCTGCTGGCCGGCGTCAACTTTCTCGTGGTGCGAACGCTCATCGACACCAACGTGAACGACCAGCTCGTGACCCTGCGTGACCTCCGGAGGCAATCGATCGAGAACACGATCGAGGGGGTTCTGGCCCGAGTGTCGGTGATGGCGAGTGACCCCGGGGTCGCCAAGGCCACCGAGGATCTCGCCAGCGCCTACTCGACCATCGACGACGAGCTCGATCCGGCCCAACAGGCCGACCTCGTCGCATCCTACGACGCCGTGGTGGCCCCGTACGACGAAGCAGACGTCGAGCGCCCATCGGTCGAGGCGCTCGTGCCCGACTCCCCGGCCGGCCGGTATCTGCAATACCACTATGTCGCCGCCAACCCGTTCCCCATCGATGAACGCGACCAACTGACCGACGCCGGCGATGGGTCCTCCTACAGCCGTGCCCACGCCGACTACCACCCGTTCCTGCGTTCCCTGCGGGACAGCATCGGTGCCACCGATCTGCTGATCGTGGGGGCGACCACCAACGACGTCATCTACTCGACCTCCAAACTCGTCGACCTCGGCGCCGACACGTCAACCGGGCCGTTCCGCGACACCGGCCTCGGGACCTCCCTCATCCGGCTCCAACAGGCGGCCATCACCGACGCCGTCATCGTCGACAGCCGTTTCTACCTGCCCGATTCGTCGGCACCGATCGTCCACATCGCGGCAACGATCAGGGCCGACACACGAGTCATCGGAGCGATCGTCGTCGAGATCCCGATCGGGGCCCTCACCGACATCGTCACCGCTGATCAGCAATGGGATCTGCTGGGGCTCGGTGACACCGGTGAGGCCTATGTGGTCGGGCCGGACCTCCGCCTCCGCACGGTTCCACGATCCTGGTTCGACGATCCGAACCGGTACATTCGCCGCTTCACCGACCAGGGCGGCGACCAGCGCACGGCCGAGCTGATCGAGTTCACCGGCTCACCCGTGCTGCTGCAGCCCGTCGAAAACGAAGCCGTCCGGAAGGCCTTCGACGGCGAGGACTTCGTTGGTGTCGTCGACAACTACCTGGGGAGGCGCACCCTTGCCGCGGCGGCCCCTCTCGACCTCCCCGGGCTCGACTGGGTGGTGGTCACCGAGCAACAGACACGCGAGACCAACGACGAGATCGGGCGTTTCCTGGTCACGATCGCCCTCGTGCTGACGTTGCTGCTCCCGATCCTGGCGATCGTCGGCCTGTACCTCGCTCGGATCCTGGCCCGGCCGGTCGGCCCGCTGGTCGACGCCGCCGGACGGATCGCAGCCGGTGATCTGGACTCCGAGGTGCCCGACCTCGGGCGCAACGAGCTGGGAGACCTCGGCCGACAGCTCCGCACCGTCGCTTCGCAGTTGCGCGATCACGAACAGGAGATCGAGCACGAGGAACAACGCATCGCCTCGATGCTCGAGAGCGTGCTCCCCCCGACGCTGGTCACGCGGATCCGCGGCGGTGAACCCGAGATCATCGACCAGATCGACACCGGGACCGTCGTCTCGTTGACCATCCGGGGCCTGCCCGTTCCGGTCGGTGCCGAACAGGACGCCGTGCTGGACCTGACCACCAGATTGGCGAACGAGCTGCGTTCGCTCGCCGTCGAGCACGAGGTCGATCGCATTCGGGTCGGATCCGACCGACAACTCTTCGTCTCGGGCCTTGGCGAGCCGGGTCCGCGAGCCGATGCTGCGCTCGCGTTCGCCACCGCAGCGATCCAACTGGTCGCCTCGTTGGGAGCCGAACTCGGCGTGGAGTTGAGCGGACATGTCGGCATGACCGCCGGGCAGGTGGCGACGGGCGTACTCGGGAGCCAGCAGGCATCGTTCGGCATCTGGGGTGAGTGCGTCGGCGTGGCGACCGAGCTCAGCGCGAACGCAGCGGCCGAGATCCTCGTCGACCATTCGGTGATCGAGGAGCTCGGCGCTGCCGCCAGGGGATGGGGTGCCGGATGGGTCGTGTCGCCGTTCGACGCGTCATCGCACGGTGTGATCGGTCTCGAGAGCGAGGCGTTCGAGGTGCGACCCGTGGATCGATCAGGGACGTCGAGCCCGTGATCGCCGACGATCGGGCGTCGAGTGCCCGTGGAGCCGAGAGCCGGGTTCACCGAATCGGGTGAGTCCCCGAGACCTCCTCGGTGCCTACCATGTCGTCGCGTCGCTCTTCCGCACCACATGGTGAGCGGAGTTCGCCCGTTTGCCCTCCTACCATCGGGGTCGTGCCTTGCGCTCGCAGATTCAGGACTGCCCGTGACCGGCTCGATGGCTGAGTCTCGGCGGATACTGCGATCGATCGTCGCGTTGACGGTCGCCGCCGTCGCGGTGCTCGGTGCCACGACGAGCACCGTCGCGGCCGAAGCGCCGGCACAGCAGACCTCGCCGGACGAACAGAGCCAGCAACTGGCCGAGCGTTTCGCCCCGATCATGATGCTGAAGCAGCAGGAAGAGGCGTGCAGCACCGACGGAGAGCAGTACCGCCCCGGGTCGATCGACATCGTGCTCGACAACCCCGAGATCGCACTGCGCCAGGTCGGCCGGAGCGATCCGGTCGTGATGCGAGCGCCGAGCGCAGCTGATCTGTTCGGGTTGGGGGAGGGCTTCTTCCTCGACTTCCCCGGGAACCCGTTGACCCCGGGCTGCATCTACGAGCGCGACTTCCGGAAGTACACCGGCGATCGACCGGCGACGATCTACGCCCATGTCGTGCAGCAGCCCGATGAGCCCGACCTGGTGTTCGTGCAGTACTGGTTCTACTGGTATTACAACGACTGGAACAACAAGCACGAGAGTGACTGGGAAGGCATCACGCTCAAGTTCGAGGCGTCGTCCGTGCAGGAGGCCCTCGCCACCGAGCCGGTCGCGGTGGGATTCTCGCAGCACGAGGGTGGCGAGCGGGCCAACTGGGACGATTCGAAACTCGGGCGTGAGGGCGATCGTCCGGTTGTCTATTCATCGGCGGGATCGCACGCCAGCTACTTCGGCTCGGCGCTCTACCTCGGACGCGCCGCCAGCGAGGGATTCGGTTGCGACGACACGACCGGTCCGTCCGAGCGCCTCGATCCCGACGTCGTCCTGCTTCCCGACTCGGTCACGGATCCAAATGATCCACTCGCCTGGCTCGGCTTCAACGGGCGGTGGGGCGAACGGCAAGAGGGACCCTTCAACGGACCGACCGGACCCAATGTCAAGTCCCGGTGGCTCGAACCGGCGCCGTGGTTCGACGAACTCCGGAATTCGAGCGTGGTCATCCCGACCGGGGATTCGCAGGCCGCTTCGGTGATCGGGGTGTTCTGTACGGTCGTCGAAGGTGGATCGAAGACGCTGGTCGACCTCACGGTCTCTCCCGTCCGGGTGGCCGTGACCCTGATCATCGCTGCATGGTCGATCTCGTTCCTGGTCAAGCGGACCGATTGGAGCCCCGTCGCCGCCACGCCGATCCGGCAACGCCGCCAGGCCGGCCAGATCATCCGCGCTGCCGCCGCGGTCTATCGGTCCGGACCCTTGGCCTACGTGTTGTTCGGTCTCGTCTACATCCCGGCGGCGATCGTCTCCGGCACCCTTGCGTGGTTGGTCGAGTTCATCCCGTTCGTCGGCAGCCTGCTTTCGTTGTCGGGCTCGACCGGCGGCGCCAACGTGTTCGTCGCGCTGTTGGTCGGCAGCGGCGCCAACCTCGCCGCCTTCGTCGTCGTCAACTCGATGGTGGCCGACCACCTTCGCACCGGGCAAGGCGGTCTCGATACCGCCAAGGCCTCGATGCAGCGGACCTGGCAACGACGAGGGGCCATCGGGAGCGGCTTCGTGCGGTCCTATCTCATCGTCGCCGCACTCCTCACGTCGGTGGTCGGAATCCCTTGGGGCATCCGTCAACTGGTGCGCTACCAGTTCGTCGCCCAGGCCGTGACGCTCGAGGACCGGACCGGACCCGAGTCACTCGTCCGCAGCTCCGAGCTCATCCGAGGACGTTGGTTCCATACCGCCATCGTGTCCATCTCCCTGACCGGCTTGTTCCTGGTCTCGGGGACCGTCGTCGGGGTGCTGCTGCTCGTCCTGGTGAGCGGTATCCCGCTCTGGCTGTTCTCGGGGCTCGTGTCGATCGTCTACGCCGTCATCGTGCCGCTGGCCGCCATTGCACTCACGCTTCTCTACGGCGATGCCGCCGAGGAGCACGACGCAACCCAACTCGACGAGCCGGTTGCCGCGGTCTGAGCACGGATTGCATTGCGCTCGAGCGTGGTCAAGGGCTGCGTCACCGACTCCGAACGGCCCGTGAAGAACCCGGCGGTTGGGCAGGTGGTCCGCAGCCGGACTATGTTCGGATGGCCGTCGTGCCGGTGCACCCTGCCCGCAGCGACTCGAACATGTTCGACATCGAACACGCAACCTCGGAGGTGGTAGATGGCGCTCGGACCGATCGAGATCATCGTGGTGGGTTTCCCCGGCAACCAGTTCAACGGCGAGATCACCCCGGAACTCGAGCGGCTCATCGAGAACGGCACGATCAGCGTCATCGACGGCCTCTTCGTCGTCAAGGATGTCGACGGCGAGGTCACGTTCGTCGAGTTCGACGAACTCGGAGCGAACGAAGACGCCACTCGTCTGGCCGGCCTGATCGATCAGCTCGACTCACTGATCTCCGATGAGGACATCGCCCAGCTCGCAGCCGGTCTCGAGCCCAACTCCTCAGCAGCAGTACTGGCCTTCGAGCACACCTGGGTCAAACCGTTCCGAGACGCCATCGTTGCCTCGGGCGGCGTGCTCGCTGCCAACTTCCGCGTTCCGGGGCTGGTCGTCGATCAGCTCCTCGACGAGCTCACCGCCGTCGACTGACCTGTACGACCCGAACGAGAGGACAACGCACATGAGAAGACGACGCGTCGGTCGACCCGGAGTGGTCGGCACCATGGCCCGCACCGCGGTGATCGCCGGCACCGCCAACGCAACGGTCGGGGCCATGAACCGCAACCAGGCCGCCAGGGCCCAGGGCGCCGCTCAGCAACAAGCTGCCCAGCAGGCGGCATTCGAATCGCAAGCCGAACTCGCCGACATGCAGGCCCAGCTCGCGGCGGTACAGGCCCCGCAGGCGGCACCACCGCCGGCTCCAGCGGCTGCTCCCGTCGGCGACGACCTCATGTCGAAGCTCCAACAGCTCGCCGACATGAAGACGGCCGGCCTCCTCGACGACGCCGAGTTCTCGGCGGCCAAGGCCAAGCTCCTCGCCTGAGGCCCGGTCATGATCGCGACTGCGAGAATCCCGATCCCGGTTTCGGAACCGTGTTCCTCGGCAGCGCTCTGCTCCTCGCCGGTATCCGGATGATCGCCGGAATCTTGCTCGCGACACCGGTGATGAGCGGGTACCTGCTCGATGTCGTACCGGACTCGCAGAGCGTCGGGCGCTGGCAAGCCGCAGGGCTGTCGATGGCTACGGTCGTGGGCACCAGGCTGGAGGCCGTCTTCGTCACTCGACCACCACCGTTGGCCGGTTGTCCAAGGCGTTGCCGACCTGGCTGATCTGGCTCGGATACCTGAGCGGTCGGTGTTGGCCCTCGCTCCATTACCCCGGACGCCGCTGATCTGGCTCTTCCCCACCTGGGTGAGCCTGATCGGCTCCAACCTGCTGATCACACACCGGCTGCACCCGACCGAGACCACGGCCTGATCATCATCGCCGACTCGGTCACCGGTGGTTCGGAAAGACCTGGGTCCAGTCCCGTCGCATGCTGACGACGGTCCATCCCCGCCGTTCGGCGACTGCCGTGATGGGCTCGGCCGAACCGAACGTGACCGCTTCGCTCGCGTAGGCGTACTCGCGTTGGTCGTCATCATGATCGATCAACATCGCCATCGTCGGACCGCCATTTGCGGCCCGCGCATAGTCGAGCATCATGGCGTCGCCGTGTGAGTTACCGGCGGCGAAGATGGGTCGACGACCAAGTGCCATCTGGATGTTCGCCACTTTCGCCTCGCCTTCGTTCGCGTCACCGAAGAGCGTGTTCGACCGCACCAGACGTGGTCCCCGATCACCGGCCTCGACCTCGTAGGCGACCAGGCTCCCGACGACACCGTCGGGCTCGACCCCGTACAGCTGCCGACTCACGGCGCGAACGAATTCGGTGCCACCACCGGTCACGAGATACACCCGGAACCCGCGACTCCGAAGCGCGTCGATCAGCTCGAGCATCGGCTGGTAGACGGTTTCCCCGTAGGGGACATCGAGGTCGGGGTGGCGGGCCGTGGCGAAGAAGTTGTGGACCCGGGCGTCGAACTCCTCGGGCTCGAGCCCGGTGAACAGATCGACCAGCGCGAACGCGACCCGTTCGAGGCCGAGTTCGGCCACCGCCGAGGAATCACCTGACAAGACGGCTCGATACTCCACGACCTCGGCCAGCTCGGGCCGCCGCGACACCGTCTCGGCCAGCTCGGCCAGGAAGAAATCGAGCTGTGGGTATCGGGGCTTCTCGCACCACAGCGTGCCGTCGTTGTCGAACACCGCGACCCGATCGTGGGGCGGGATCTCGACGGAAGCCTCGAGGAACTCGAGGACTGCTTCACGAGTTGGGCCCGGTCGCCACGAAGGCAGGAGGTCGTCGATGGTCATGATGGGGCTCCTTCTCTGCGTTCGACTTCTCGGCGTTCGACACACCGGAAGCCGATGTGGCTCATACCGGTGTCGATCATCTGCGGTCGTCGCGCTGCAGGGCGGTAGCGCTGGCAGTACTCGTCGGCGCACAGGAAGGATCCGCCCTTGATCACGCGACGCGGGATCCTGAATTGCGGTTGTGCCGGATCGAAGCTGGCCTCGATCGACGGACCCCGCGGATTGTCGGGGACACAGCACGGTTTGTCGACGTCGGCCGGGTGGCCGTCGGCGTACCAGTCGGTTGTCCACTCCCAGACGTTTCCCACCATGTCGAACAGGCCGTAGTCGTTCGCCGGATACGAACCGACCGGGGCCGTGCGCTCGTAGCCGTCCGATGCGGTGCTGCGCCAGGGAAACGAACCCTCCCAGTACTTGGCCAATCGGCGGCCACCGGGCCGCGGCTCGTCGCCCCAGACGAACGACCGCCCGTCGGCGCCGCCTCGGGCCGCCCGCTCCCACTCGGCCTCGGTCGGAATGCTCCGGCCGCACCACTGTGCGTATGCCGAGGCGTCCTCGAACGCGATGTGCACCACGGGGTGGTCCCCCCGGCCGATGATCTCACTGCTCGGCCCTTCGGGCCGACGCCAACACGCTCCCGGTGTCCAGGTCCACCACTGACTCATGTGTCGCAGGTCGACCGGCCGAATCGTCGGCGTGAACACCAGCGACCCCGCGACCAGGTTCTCCGGTGGCGCACCCGGGAAGTCGTCGGGGTCGAGGGGACGCTCGGCGACCGTGCGGTACCCGGTCGCCTCGACGAACGCGGCGTACTGCGCATTGGTCACCGGATGGGGCTCGATCGAGAAGCCGTCGATGCACACCCGGTGCGCCGGCGCCTCCTCGGGTTGGTGGACGTCGGAGCCCATCACGAACTCGCCACCGGGGATGTCGACCAGTGGCGACAGCGCCATCTCGGTTCTCACGTCGTCGCCGGCGACGCGGTCGTATCGAACACGACGAGGTCATGACGCCACAGCCGTTCGAGCAGATCGGGCGAGTCCGGGCAGAGTTCACCGGCCGAGCGGACACCGTCCATCTCGGCCAGGACGTTGCGCTCATGGCGGTTCACGAACAGCACGATATCGGAGTCCTGGTGCGCCCGATTGAGGACCGCAGCCACTGCTCCCGGGGGCAATCGGTCCTCGACGACGATCACGGTCGGTTCCACGATCGGGACGAACCCTCTCCACTCGTCGTCGCTGAACCGGATCGGCTGTGGGTCGATCGGATCGTCGTCGCGGTGGGCGATCAGGCTGTGGCGGATGATCGTGCCACGGAAGAGTTCCATTGCGGCGTACCGATCCTGCGGTTCGAGAGACGCCATCCGTTCACCGTGCGGTGTCTCGCTGGGTGCTCCACACCGCGAATCGTACGGCGCCTGACGGACCCACCGACCGAAACGAACCCCGTTGCGGTCCAACCAGTCGAACAGCTGAGGCACCGAATAGGCACGATCACGGGGATGGAGCAGGGCATCGGCCAACGCGTCGTCGTGCCGGAAGTCCGGTGTGTTGCGCAGGAGATGCCCGAGCGGGTGATGGAGCGGGATCTCGCGCAATGACGCAACCAGATCGGCGATCTCGGCGGGCGAGGAACCGACACCGAGGCGGCGACAGTAATCCTGGATCATGTAGACGCCCGTTCGACCGTACGGCGCGTACACCATCATGACGATCGCTCCCCGGGGGGCCAGCACCGAACGCAGCGCTGCGAGCCCGGCGTCGGGATCGGCCAGGTGATGGAGCACGCCGGTGCACACGATGTGGTCGAACGCCGAGTCGAGTTCGGCCACTTCCTCGATCGGCAACTGCCTCAGCTCGAGATTGTCCAATCGATACCGCCGGCGCAGGGACTCATGGTGCGCCAGACCCACGGTGCTCACATCGATCCCGACGACGCGGGCTCCGGGATGCGAGATGGCGTATCTCGCTGCCTGAGAAGTCCCGCAACCGGCGACGAGGATCGTGGGGTCGTCTCGATACGGCATGGAGGGCCAGATCCGGTGATGCTCGACACGACGACGGATCGGACCGCGCCACGCCCTCGCGTATTCGTCGAGATCGGCGACCGGTGGTGGATACGGATGACGGTCGTAGAACTCGGCGACCAGACCGCCGCCGAGCTCCACGTCTGCCATGCGGCCTCGGGTCACGAGCTCCCGATACCGGCCTGGAGTTTGTCGAGCATCGAGCCAACGGTGAAGCTGGCGGATTCCTGGCGGGGCGGGAACTCCTCGAGCGATCGGGCCATCTGCATCACGAACGCCTGGGCCGGCACCAACAGATAGGCGTGGGAGATCAGCCAGTCGTAGTACGTGTTGGAGGTGATGTCGGCACGTTCGTAGGGGTCGGTGCGCAGGTTGAAGATCTTGGGGACCCGAAGTTCGGTGAAGGGTTCGGCCCAGACCTGCAACGTGCCGGCGGCCCGCTGCTCGAGGAACACGATCTTCCAGTTGTCGAATCGCAACGCCATCAGATCACCGTCGTCGGACACATAGAAGAAGTAGTTGCGAGGACTGTCGTCGACCTCACCGGTGAGATACGGCAACTGGTTGTGACCGTCGAGATGCACCTTGTACGTCGTGCGGTCGAGTTCGGTCCCGGCCTTCAGCTGGTCGGCGATGTCCGCATTGCCGGCCGCGGCCAGCAAGGTCGGGAACCAGTCGTTGTGCGAAACGATCCCGTTCAGGATGATGCCCGGTTCGATGTGGGCCGGCCAACGCACCATCGCCGGCACCCGGAATGCACCTTCCCAGCACGAGTTCTTCTCGTTCCGGAACGGCGTCATGCCACCATCGGGCCAGGTGTTCATGTGAACGCCGTTGTCGGTCGAGTAGATCACGATCGTGTCGTCGGCGATACCGAGCTCGTCGAGCTGATCGAGCATCGAGCCGATCCGCTTGTCGTGCTCGACCATCGCATCGTGGTACTCCGACTGCCAATAACCCGCCTGGCCCCGGATCTCGTCTGCGATGTGCGTCCGGAAATGCATCCCGGTCGTGTTGAACCACATGAAGAACGGCGTGTCGGACTCCACGGCATCGGCGATGAAGCGCTGTGCCGGCTCGATGATCTCGTCGTCGATCGTCTCCATGCGCTTCTTCGTCAGCGGCCCCGTGTCCTCGATGCGGCCGTCGGCCCAGCTGTGGATGACCCCGCGTGGACCGAACTGTTCGCGGAAGTTGGGGAACCGATCCGGATCGGGATAGTCGGCGTCTTCGGGCTCCTCCTCGGCGTTCAGGTGGTAGAGGTTCCCGAAGAACTCGTCGAACCCGTGATTCGTCGGCAGGAACTCGTCGCGATCACCGAAGTGATTCTTCCCGAACTGACCGGTGGTGTAGCCCTGCTGCTTCAACGCGGTAGCGATCGTCGGGTCCTCGTCGCGCAGCCCCAGGTCGGCACCCGGAAGACCGACTTTCGTCAAACCCGTCCGGTACGGATTCTGACCGGTGATGAATGCGGCCCGGCCGGCGGTGCAACTCTGTTCACCGTAGTAGTCGGTGAACCGAGCACCCTCGGCGGCGATCCGATCGATGTTGGGGGTTCGGTACCCCATCAGTCCGTCGGTGTAGCAGCTCAGGTTCGCGATCCCGATGTCGTCACCCCACAGCACCAGGATGTTCGGCCTTCCGTCTGGCATGTGCGCTCCTTGCTCGACTGCGTGCGGCTGATAACCGAGGCGCGATGATGCCACAACTCGTGAGCGTACGCTCGATTCGGGCTCGGGGATCCGATCATCCGGGTACGCGCTCCTCCGTCAGTGACCCAACCACGCCTTCAGCGTCGCCACCGAGAGCCCGATGACGAGGACGACGCCTGCGAACACGAGCGACCCGACGACGGAGCGTCCTGCCTTGCGGGCAGTCCCGTAACCGGCCAACGCAATGATGGAACCGGACGCGTATGCCGCAACGACCACGTCGTTGCGCTCGTCGACGAGCAGCAGTGCCACGCTGGTGACGAGCGCAACGAGACATGCACCGCCGATCTCCACGCCCCCCTGGATCAGGTCGCGACGCCACGGGGCACCCCTGCGAAAGCCGGCTGCCGCCAACGTGAAGGCGAACCAGTGTGCCAATGCCAGGCCCAGGGTCTGGCCCCAAACGAGCGCCACCACGAATCGATCGTGATGACCGGTGACGAGGCCGCCGGACCTGACGTCCTCGGGTAGTGCGATCAGCGTGGCCAACACCACGACACCCGTGTAGAGGGCCATGACCGAGGCCTCTCGCCACAGGTGCTCAGACATCGGACCGCAGCCCGGCCTGCCGCCCCACACGACGATGACCACGTCGAGCGCTTCTCCGTCCCTCCATCGGCGCAACTCTTCCACACAACGAGATCGGATCACCACCTGTCGCGACAAGGCGCACGGCAAGGCGTCGGCCTGGGGCCTCGAGGTGGTGGGGGAGAGACCATGTTGCGATGCCGGCCTCCGGCACGGAGTCCGAAGTCGGCAGGCACCTGTGCGATGGTCGACATCGCACCGGGGCCGGGAGTCGACCGACCGTTCGATGGTAGGTTCGACCGGCCCGGGAGAACCCGTGGCGCGAGTTGTTCCAGTCGACAGGCAGCAGAACCGGAGAGCAGCGACGTGAGGGCGCCACACCGACATCGCCACCCGAACCACCACGAGGCCACATGACCGAGCCGGCACCGCTCCCGATCACGCCAACACCGACGCCGTGGCGACCGCTGCGAATCGTCCTGGTCGGGATCGCACAGGCAGCGGCGCTCGTGGTCCTTTCGGCCGTGTCCGACGGCGTCGAGCCGGCAGGGTTCACGAGCGCGCTCCTCGCCGTCGCAGCGCTCGGCGTGATCAATGCGGTCGTGTGGCCACTGGCGATCCAGCTCGCGATGCCGGTCATCACCGCAGCGGTCGGGCTCTTCACGTTCGTGCTCAATGCGCTCGCCGTGCCCGCCGCGGCAGACGACGCAAGGTCGAGCCACGGATGCACCGCGGTGGCTCGTATCCCCTCCTTTGGCCGCCACCACCGTGGTGCTCGCCGAGATCACCCATGCCGTGTTGATCTCCGACATCATTCGCGGGGTTCCGTCGGCCTACGTCGATCTGGTCGGGTACGACGAGGTCGCCCACCACTCGGGCATCGCTGCTCCCGAGGCCCACGACACACTGCGCCGGATCGACGACCAGATCCGGCGACTGCTGACGACGCTGTCCGCGGCACCGCGGCCCTACCACGTCGTCGTGCTCTCCGATCACGGTCAGACACAGGGATCGACGTTCGAGCAACGCTACGGTCAGAGGTTCGATGAGCTCGTGCGCACTCTGGCGACCGGTTCCGCCGTCCAGGCACCACTGCTGGCCGGCGAGGGATGGAACAACGTGAACGGGTTGCTGAGCGATGCCGCGCAGGACGACTCCCGTCTGGGCCGAACGGTGGCGCGGGCCACCAGGAGCCGCAGCGTCGACGGCGCCGTGGCGCTCGGCCGCGACGAGGTCGCCGGTGATCTGGTCATCGGCGGGCAAGGTGTTCGGCATCTCGACGACGACCGGGTCGACGGCATCGACCCGCTCGCGCCGTTCGGTCTCAACGCCGCGCAGCATCTCCGTCGGACCAGTGGATTCACCAACTGTCCCGACATCATCGTGAACAGCTTCTTCGATCCCGTCACCGACGAGGGCGCGGCATTCGAGGAACTCATCGGTTTCCACGGCGGACTCGGCGGCAAGCAGACCAAGCCGTTCATCCTGGCTCCGTCGGGGCTGGTCCAACCGACCGAGCCATTGGTCGGTGCAGGGTCGGTCCATGAGCTGTTCAAGTCGTGGCTGGTGGAGCTCCAGGAGAACGGCACGCAGGAGGGCGGACCGCATGAGAGCCTTGGCCTGCCGGCGAGGGAATCCGATTCGTCGGTCGACCCGTCCGATCCTGGTCGTGACGAGCCATGAGGCGACCGAAGCGGTTCGTCAAGCAGGTGGCGATTCTCGCTGTCACCGCGGTGTCGATCTACCTCGTCATACCGAGCGTGATCGCGACATTCAGCTCGTGGCCCGAGCTCCAACGGTTGCGAGACGGTTCCCTTGTGATCATGAGCGTGTTCACGCTCGCCAGCCTGGTCTGTTTCTGGATCATGCAGGGCTCGGTTCTGCGGTCGCGGCAGTGGCTCTTGATGGCGAGTTCGCAACTCTCGTCGTCGGCCGTGGCACGGATCGTCCCCGGCGGGGCCGCAACGGCAACCGCGGTCCAGTATCGGCTGCTCCGTGACGGCGGCATCGAGAAGGAGACGGTGGCCACCGGGCTGACGGTGGCCACGGTCCTGAACTTCGCCGTCCTGTTCGCCTTGCCGGTCCTCGCCGTGCCGGCGTTGCTCTCGGGAACGACCGTCAGCTCGGCGCTCCTGAACGGGGCGATCGCCGCCGCCATCTGTTTCGTCGCAGCCGCAATACTCGGTGCACTGTTCCTGTTCTGGGACCGCCCGCTCAGAGCACTGGGGCGTGCGATCGACGGGGCCGCCGCGCGGCTGGGCCGGCACCGCGACGACGTCGCACCCCAGGCCGATCGTCTCATCTCGTCCCGAGACCTCATCCGCTCCTACCTGACTGATCGCTGGTACTGGGTCGCCCTCGCGAGTTTCGGATTCTGGGGTTTCGACTATCTCGCCCTGGTCATGGCTGTCCGGGGCGTCGGCCACGACAACACCTCGTCACTGTTGCTCCTGGCCTTCGTCACCGCCGCGTTGTTGGGGCGCATTCCGTTCACGCCGGGTGGCCTCGGCTTCGTCGAGGCCGGCTTGACCGGCACGTTGACCCTCGCCGGGCTGAGTCCAGGCGACGCCGCGACCGCGACGCTCGCCTACCGACTGGTGTCCTACTGGTTGCCGATCCCGCTCGGCGCAGCGGCGTACGGGCTCCATCGCGTCCGCATGCATCGTCGCGGCGTCGAGATCCCACGCTTCGGCGACGACGAACTCGTCGAGGTCTCGGTCGACTCGGTCACCGTGACCGACCGGGACTGACTAGTCTGGCTAGCGCTCCGAACGACTCGCATCGTCGTGTGTCCGGGTTCGGCGGTTGATCTGGATGACGCTCGCCAACACCGGTGCCGACGGGCCCCGAACAGACCGCCGAGGGATGCCCCCACGATGGTCGAGACCAGACTGGCGATCGGGTGCAACGAGAGCCGGTCGCTGGTCAGCTTGGTCGACATCACCGTCTGAACCACGTTCTGCACCACGAGGATCACCACCAGCAACACGAAGGCCTGCGTGAGGCTTCCCGACCCGATGGCCACGAGACACGCGAAGGTGGCCGAGAAGATTGCGCCGAGGTAGGGGATGTAGGACGTCGCGAAGGTCACGAGTGCAACCGTGAAGGCCAAGGGGAGGCCAAGGACGAGCATCGTCGCACCGATCAGCACGGCCGTCACCACGATGCCAGGCCCGGGATGAGGTCGAGACCAAACTGCTTGGCCTGTGCCCGCCGCGCGTCGGCCACACAGATGTCGATGTCGAGGCTGTCGAGCCAGGAACCAACCCGCTCGAGCCCGGCGGTGAGCGCGCTGCTGATCTCGTCGCCCTGATCGATCACGCCATTCACGGCGATTGCGATCGACCCCACGATGCAGCCAGTGCGGCGTACACGATCGCCGAGAGCACCAGGATGCCGATCAGCATCCAACACGCTCGGCCCCATCGGGCCAACGTCCCGTTCACAATTGTCGGTTGTGTCCCGCGTCAGCCTGTCTGTCGGAACCGAATCGCAACCAGACGAAGCTCACGATCGTGGCACCCAGAATCGAACCGATGATGCCGCTCGGGCGCAGATCGATGCCATCACCGGCCACGAGACTGATCAGCAAGCCCCCGACGAACGAGCCGACGAGACCGGCGACCAGCGCCATCCCCCAGTCGATGCGCTGGCTGTTTCGCCCCAACAACAGCTGGGCCGCACCACCGACCACCATCCCGAACAGGATCAATCCCAAGAGAAGCACGACGGTACGGTAGCGCCATCGTCGAGCCCTTCGACGTCCGCCGCACGACACCGATCATCCGACGTCGGTGTGGGTCGATCGCGGCGCCGGTACCGTCGTTGTCGGCCCAGCGCATGCGGGTCATCGTTCCATCCGGCGGCCGGCCGCGTCGCCAGAGCACGCGTACAGGCTGGTGACGACATCAAGTTCGCAATCACACGTCCCCGCTCGCTCTTCTCCCGCAAGACCGCCCGCGACGACGCGATGGCCGGACTCGTCCTGGGAGTCGAGAGTGTTCCCGACGGCCTCGCCAGCGGCCTGCTCGCCGGGGTGAACCCGGTGGCCGGCCTGTACGGCTACTTGTTCGGGATGGCCGGCGGTGCACTCTTCACGAGCACATCCTTCATGGCGGTGCAGGCGACCGGCGCCATGTCGATCATCGTTGCCGATGTCGGTCTCGGCGAACGAGACGACCCGGCACGATCGCTGTTCACCTTGTCGATCGTGACCGGACTCGTGATGATCATCGCCGGTTTGCTTCAGCTGGGGTCGTTCCTGCGGTTCGTGTCCAACTCGGTGATGACCGGTTTCGTCACTGCCGTCGGGATCAACATCGTGCTCGGCCAACTCGGCGACTTCACCGGCTACGACGCCACCGGCCGAGGTCGTCTCGGTCGCACGGTCGATCTGCTGCTCCATCCCAATCGCGTTCATCTCCCCACCCTGATCGTGGGTGTCGTGACGATCGTGTTGATCGTCTATCTGAAGCGCACCCGTTTGGGTCCGCTCGGACTCGTCGTCGCAGTGTTCGCCGGCTCAGCGGTGGCGGCGGTGTTCGGCGCATTCGATTCCGAGATCGCTCTCGTTCGCGATGTCGCCGACGTCCCGCGTTCCCTTCCCTTCCTCCGACTACCCCTGTTCGGCGAGATCCCGTCTCTGCTGATCCCGGCGGTCTCCCTGGCCTTCGTCGGGCTGGTCCAGGGCGCCGGGGTCTCGGCCGGGTTCCCGAACCGTGACGGCACCCTCCCCGACGCCTCGCAGGACTTCATCGGCCAAGGTGCCGGCAACATCGCGTCCGGACTGTTCCAGGGCATGCCCGTCGGTGGCTCGATGTCGGCCAGCTCACTGTCGGTCGGCGCGGGAGCGAGGACACGCTCCGCCATGCTCTACGCCGCCGGTGTCATGGCGCTGATGATCATCGTCTTCGGGTCGGTGGTCGAGCTGGTTGCGATGCCGGCGCTCGCAGCGCTGCTGATCGTGGTCGGATTCGGGACGGTGAAGCCGGCCAAGGTCCTTGCGGTCGGACGTACGGGGTCGGTGCCGCTGGCGGTCATGTCGATCACCCTCGTGCTGACGATGATCATCCCGCTCCAGTTCGCGGTGCTGGTCGGCGTCGGCATGTCGGTCCTGTTGTTCGTGATCCGCCAGTCATCGCGACTGGTCACCCGTCGTATCGTCTTCCAGGACGACGGTCGCCGCATGGAAACCGAGCCTCCGGCAGAGCTGCCCGCCGATGAGGTCGTCGTCCTCCAGCCCTACGGAGCGATCTTCTTCGCAACGGCGGCGGTGTTGCTCGATCAGATGCCCGCAATCACTCCCGAGACCCGCAACTCGGTGGTGATCCTGCGGATTCGTGGCGCCGACGAGGCCGGGGCAACGCTGCTCGACGTGCTCGCCGATTATGCCCGTTCATTGCGGGAGGTCGACAGCAAGCTCGTGATCGTCACCGACAACGAACACGTCATCCGCCAGCTCGACGCAACGGGCAAGATCGCCGTGATCGGCAACGACAACGTGTATCGCGGCACCGCCTTCATCGGCGAGACGGTCGGGCGGGCCAACGAGGACGCTCTCGCGTGGGTTGCCGAGCGCACCTCCGCAGGGGGTGCGTCGTGATCACGTGGCTCAGCGCAGTCGGGTCGGCCGTCGTGATCGCGGTCGCGAGCTGGTGGAAGACCCGTGACCGCGAGCTGGCCGCATCCGAGTCCTCGAATGAACCCGACTGGGGAGACTGGCCGAGCGACCAGATGGGTCCCTGACCGGACCATCGTTCGTCCACGAACCGGCACCTTGCTCCGATCGGACCTGATCGATCCCTCAGGTTCCCGATGCCCCGTCGATGGCATCTCGGAGTGACGGCGGGATGTCGGCCCGGATCAGACGATCCCGGTGGACCTCGAGGCGGTCGACCACCAACTCCGGATCGCTCAGCGCCGCAACGGTCAGGGCGAGCACGGCCGTGCCGGCTGACATGTCCCTTCCCACGGAGTCCATGAGCTCGTCGAGCTGTTCACTGCCGAGGGACCTCTTCGCCGCGACACCGGCCCCGGCCACGGCGCCGATGACCGGCAGACCGATGAGCCCACCGGCGATCACCCCGAGAACGCCGCCCAACGTGGCCTTGCTGGCGACGCCGGAGCGTCCGATCGGCTTGACCGACACCCAACCGTCGTCAGCGCGGCTGATGATCGCTGCCTCGTCGAGCTGGAGAAAGCCCTCGGCCTCGAGCGTGTTGATCGTTGCCATCGCCTGCTCGGCGGCGGCGATCGATTCGTAGTGGAGGAAGACGACTTCATGATCCATGATCGGCTCCAAGCTGGGTGTCGAACGGGACCAAACCATAGCGGAGCATCGGGACCGGCCCCCGAGCGGCCTCCGAGGACGCCGCTCCCGGGCCTCGGCCGGGGAGTTCGCCGATATCGTCCCGGGATGCCGATCCGCTCCTCCCGTGCTGTCCTGGTCGTGTCGCTCCTCCTCGCAGGTGTCTCGGCGTCATGCGGAAGTGATGGGATCGCCGAGCGTCTTCCCATCGAAACGACGCTGCCGGCCGACGGACCGGCCGAGACGGAGCCTCCGTCGGGCGAGGTCCCCGAGACCGCACCGCCCGAGACCGCACCGCCCGAGACCGCACCGCCCGAGACCGCACCGCCCGAGACCGCACCGCCCGAGACCGCACCCGAGGTCGACGAATCCGACGACGGTGGCGGCTCGAACCTGCCCGTGATCGTGGCGATCCTCCTCGGTGTCGCCGCCCTGTTCGTCGCCGCGGCGGCGTTGACGCGGCGCCGACCGCCGGCCGCAACCGCGATCCCCGATCGTCGTCCGCAACTGATCTCAATGGCGCGGTGGGTCCACGATCAGTTCTCGCTCGAGGTCCTCGGCCTGCCGGCCGACGACGCCCGACAGCGGTGGAGCACCGAACGCAATCGACTCGATCAGCTGGCCATCGATCTACGCGTCCAGGCTGCCGAACGGGATCCCGAAGTCTGGACCAACCTCTCGACAACCGTCTCGGCGCTCGCCGCGTCACTCGACACCGCCGTACGAATGCGTTCGACGCCCGACGTCGACGATCAGCTCACCCGAGAAGCGGTCGAGATCGCGAACCGGCACCGTGCCGATCTCGAGACGTCGCTGCTCGTCGCCGAGCAGACGATCTGAGCACTCCCATCCCCCCGATGATCGGCGGCGCCGAACACACCATCGCCGATGGTCGGGGCGACGTCGGACCCGGGGTGTGCGAGAGTGAGCGCGTGAACAGCGACGAGCGGACCGGCTTGCTCGGTCGACCCCACCCGTTGGCCCGCAAGATGCGACGCGAGATCGGACGAGAGCGACGCTCCGCCGTACCGTACGACGCCCACGCCATGACTCCGAGTGCATCCGATCGAGGTGACACCATCGCGATCCTGACCGCACAAGACGCAAGTCGACTCCCCGAGCTGGTGCCGATCCGTCACGGGCGTATGAGTGCGAGCCCGTTCACGTTCTACCGGGGCGGCGCTGCGATCATGGCCGCCGATCTGGCGGCCACGCCGACCACGGACATCATCGTCCAGCTCTGTGGCGATGCCCACCTGTCGAACTTCGGCCTCTTCAACGGGCCGGATCGTCGCCTCGTCTTCGATCTGAACGACTTCGACGAGACCCACCCCGGGCCGTTCGAATGGGATGTCAAACGCCTCGCGGCCAGCGTCGCGATCGCGGGTCGCAACAACGAGCTGCCGCAGGACAAGATCGACCGGGCCGTACGGGCGTCGGTCGAGGCCTACCGCACGACGATCACCGAGCTCTCCGCCCTCGGTCCGCTCGCGGTGCACTATCGCCGGCTCGAGGTCGACCGCGTGATCGAGATGATCGGGAACCACAAGCAGCGGGTCCGAGTCGAGAAGCTGTCCAGGAAGGCTTCGGGCAAGAACCACCTTCGCGCCCTCGACAAGCTCACCGTCGTGATCGACGGGAAGCGGGCGATCGTGCCCGATCCCCCGCTCGTCACTCGCGTCGATGAGCAACTCGCCGACCAGATTCCCATGGTGATCGACTTCTTCGACCGCTATCTGGCGACGCTTCCCGAGTATCGGAGACGGCTGCTCGAGCGGTACGCGCTGGTCGACATCGCCCGCAAGGCGGTCGGTGTCGGCAGCGTCGGGACCCGGTGTTTCATCGTGCTGCTCGAGAGTGGCGACGATGAACCGCTGTTCATCCAATTCAAGGAGGCCACGGCCTCGGTGCTCGAAGCCCATGTGGGCGCGAGCCGGTTCGAACCGGGTGAGCGGGTCGTCGTCGGTCAGCGGCTGATGCAGACGACGGGCGACATCCTCCTCGGCTGGTCGCACTACAAACAAGCCGATTCGGACGAGCGCCAGTACTTCTACTTCCGCCAGCTCTGGGATGGGAAAGGGTCGATCGCGGTCGACTTGATGGGCGGCACCGAGCTACGACGGTACGCCCGCTTCTGCGGTGCCGCCCTTGCCCTCGCCCACGCACGCGCTGGTGATGCGTCGATGATTGCCGGCTACCTCGGCACAACCGACGGATTCGATCGAGCGATCGCCGAGTTCTCCCGCGCCTATGCCCGTCTGAACGAGTTCGACCACGCAGCGCACGCCGACGCGATCGAGAGCGGGGTCATTCTCGCCGAACGCGACATCTGAAGCGCCCCGACACGCGGTCACCGCTCGCGGGTGAGTAACGCGATCAGCTTCAACAGCATGATGTACAGCCAGATCAGGGTGACCATCAGGCTGAACGCCATGTACCACTCGAGTTCTCTCGGCGCACCGGTCTCGACGCCCATCTCGATGGCGCCGAAGTCGAGCACGAGGCTGAGCGCGGCGAGCGCAACGCTGATGATGGTGATCACGAGGCCGATCGTGCGGAAACTGTCGCTATAGAGCCAACTCCAGTTGAAGATCGACATCACGAACATGACGAAGTACAGCAGCATCAGACCGCCCATGCCCGCGATCACCGCGAATGCCAGCTTCTGGGTCGGTTTCACGATCCGCGTCGCGTAGAGGACCAGTGAGACCAGGAAGACACAGAGAGTCGACAGCACCGCGGCCCCGACGATCCCCTCGGTCTGTGCGTCGAACGCCGCTGAGATCGCGCCGAGCACGAATCCCTCGGCAAGCGCGTACAGGACACCGAGCACCGCAGCCCGACGCGGTGCCACGGTGATCATGATGGCGAGGAAGAACGCACCGAGGCTGGCGAGCCAGAACCCTCCGGGGATCGTGACCGTGGTGTCGGCGTAGCCCGCGCCGAGTTCGAGCGGCACGGTACGGGTGGCCGATGCCCATCCCCAGGAACCGCCGGCCACCACGAACACCAGGAAGATCAGCGTCTTGATGCTGACTCCGGCGACGGTCATGGCGCGCGTCCCGGCTCCTGCGGCGCTGAGGTGAGTCTCGAAGAACGACTCGCTGAGCGCCGGGTTTCCGGAACTGACGCTCATCGGCGCCGACATCGCTTGGGACATGGTTGCTTCCTGTCGAGGGTCGAATCCCAGTGGTCGAGCCGTCTCGGCCCGAAACGGAGAACACGAAGTTGCCGAAGGCTAGTGCGGAGATGTGCGTTCCACCGCAACCGTCAGCCGACGCAGTTCGCAGGCCGGAAGTCGCCCATACGGACGAAGTCGCGATACGTGAGGAAGTGGTTGTTGTTGTGACCGACGTACCATCCGAGAACGCCGATCGTCACCACCAGGAGGATTGCGCCCGCTTGTTCACGTCGTTCCAACGCGAAGAACTCGAATCCCATGAGACCGTGCCGCCACCCACAGGATGTATGGGCTCGTGAGCAGAATCGCGGCACTCAGCAGGTTGGTGACGAGCGTCGATTCGGTGAGGAGGGTGACGTCGGCGGCGATGTAGACGAGGGGCAGCGACAGGATCAGTCGGCTTCAGACGGTCGTGGCGAACCCACGGTCGGGGGCGATGAACGTCGCGACGAAGATCACCGTGCTGAGAACGAACACGGCGAAAACGCGGCCGTAGGTGATCACCCCGAACGCGCCGAACTCGAAGCCGATCTGCCAGGCAACCAGTGCGGCCGGCATCGGCACCACGACGAAGGTGCGTACCCGGGAATCGCTGCGTTGGCCGGTCGACACCGTCTCATCTTGGCACTGATGGCGCGCCTGGCTGCGCATTCGCTTCGGGCCTCCTGGTGTCGTGAGTTTTTAGTTCGCTGGAATTTTGGTGTTGGCGTCCGCGTTGTTGTCAATATCGACGACGATGGGGAGCGGTGATGGCACGACGTGGACGACCGGTAGCGGAGATCATTCTTACCGACGAAGAACGCGAGACCCTCCAGCGGTGGGCGCGTCGGCCCAAGACGGCACAAGCGTTGGTGTTGCGGTGTCGGATCGTGCTCGCTGCGGAATCGGGTGTCACGAACCAGCAGATCGCGAAAGAGGTGGGCTGCAACCCGGTCACC
Source organism: uncultured Acidimicrobiales bacterium (assembly GCA_963700755.1). Lineage (GTDB taxonomy): Bacteria > Actinomycetota > Acidimicrobiia > Acidimicrobiales > SZUA-35 > JBBQUN01. The sequence continues at coordinate 476,327 of CAVOYW010000004.1, read as the reverse complement.
GTCGGGAAGTGGCGGACCCGGTTCGCTGCGAAACGTTTGGATGGCCTGATCGACGAACCGCGGCCGGGTCAGCCACGCAAGATCACCGATGAGATGGTCGAGCAGGTGATCGTGGCCACGCTCGAGACGACGCCCGATGACGGATCGACGCATTGGTCGACACGATCGATGGCGGCCAAGGTCGGCTTGAACCAGACCGCGATCAGCCGGATCTGGCGCACGTTCGGCCTCAAGCCGCACCGGATCGATGACTTCAAGTTGTCGACCGATCCGCAGTTCATCGACAAGGTCCGCGACATCGTGGGCCTCTACCTGAACCCGCCCGACGCCGCCGTGGTGTTGTGTGTCGACGAAAAGACCCAGGTCCAGGCGCTGGACCGCACTGCGCCGGTGCTGCCGATGGTCCCGGGCGTGCCGGCACGCCAGAGCTACACCTATGTGCGTAACGGCACCTCGGACCTCTACGCAGCACTCGATATCGCGTCCGGCAAGGTGATCACCAAGATGACCGATCAGCACCGGGCCATCGAGTTTCGAGCCTTCTTGAACCAGATCAACCGCACCGTCCCCGACAACTTGGCCGTGCACGTAATCTGCGACAACGCATCGACTCACAAGGCCCCAGAGATCCAACGCTGGCTGAAGCGCCACCGACGGTTCACGCTCCACTACACCCCGACCTACAGTTCCTGGCTCAACCAGGTCGAACGCTGGTTCTCCGAGCTCACCACCAAAAAGCTCCGCCGGTCCACACATCACTCAGTCGCTGAACTCCGCCGAGACATCGACGATTGGGTCGGCCATTGGAACGAGAACCCCCGGCCATTCATTTGGCGCAAGACCGCCGACGAAATCCTCGACAACCTCGCCTCATATCTTCAACGAATCAACGCCTCAGGACACTAGACGGGGATACCGAAGACCGCGACCGTGGCCATCATGAGGAAGATCGCCGAGAAGCCGGCTACCCCGGGCCAGCTCCTCTTGCGGAACGCGAGCATCACGGCGATGACTGCCTGGAGCACGAAGTACAGGGCGAAGACCCTCGACGCAATGGCCACGGCATCGGTGACGTCGGTGAATTCCACGATCATGATCGCCGGCACGAGCAGGATCGGGAAGGTGTACTTGCGGGCCACGGTCTGTCTGGTCGCCTCCATCAGGAGATCACTACGCGACGAGGTGGCATTGGTGATGGCCGAGAGCTGGCTGCCGATTGCCGCAACGAGGATGAGCCAGGGGAGATACGGGCTGACTTCCTTGGAAACCACGAAGATGGCGGTTGCGTCGGCCGGCGGCAAGAACTGTCCAGCCGGCAGCAGCACAACGGCAATGAGGGCCACGAACACTGCGGTCGCGATGACCTGCGCCCAACGCATCGTCGAGACCCGCACCTCCGCGGAGAACCGCTCACCGATGTAGCGGGACGCCTCGAACCCCTGCACCATGGCAAACAGACCCAAGAGTTTGCGGAGGTCGTCGGATCCGACCGTCGGATCGTAGCTGGGGAAGTCCCAGCGGCCGTCGAGCGCCTCCAACACGTTGTAGGCGGCAAACGCCGCGAGCACGGCACCGAGCGCCGCGAGGTTGAACGCGGTGGTCCGATCGCCGAGACGGTTCAGCAGCGGGAGGTGGCCCCGGTAACCGACCACGATGATCCCGATCAGCAACAGGATCGACGTTGACGTGACCCGGCCTGCGGTGTACACGTCGAGTGGGAGCAGCACGAGGGTCATCAGCAGCTGGGTGTAGTACGCGATGTTGACCATCGAAGCGCCGAACAGCGACCAGTTGGCCGCCGCTGCAATCGAGTGAAGGCGGTCGGGCGTGCCCACCAGCGGCTCGTAGTGGCGGATGTTGTAGGAGATCACGAAGCCGGTGGCCATCGCGGCCAGACAGATGCCAAGCATGTACAGCGGCGCCTCGTAGCCGACCAGCACGATGATGATCGGCGACAGGACGAGGAAGCCGACATCCATGATGTTCGCCAAGGGGACGACCATGGACTGGTATCGCTCGGATCGTTGCACCTGTGGTCGGTACAGAGCCCAGGTCAGTACGACCAGAACCACCAAACCGATCGCGCCGTCGAGCACATGACGAGTCGTCATCGCGGCACTGGAGCCCTGCACCCGGTGTGAATCACCGGCCGAGAGTAGCCTACGTCGTGAGGCCTGATGTCAAGCCGTGAGAGGCGCCGAACACGCGAGGATCGGCAGCGGTGGTCGTCAGCTCTTGCAGCCGATCCACCGTCCTGATCCTCCAAGAAGAACGGAGCGAGGCCCTCGCCTGCGCAGCGGACCAGCACCGACGTTTGGGGGCCGGGGATGGTGAGTTCCTTGACCGTGCCACCGACCACGACGATGATGCCCACGCCGAGCAGGACGAGGTTTCGACGATCGTTGACCGGCGAACGGTATCGCGCGCACCGATCCTCGGTCCGCATTGTCACAAGAACCGACGGGACCAATCGCGCTGCGACCAAGGGCGGTCCGCAGGATCGACCGACAGGTAACGTAGTCCCACCGTGTTGCTGACCTCACCGCAACCAGAGCAGCCCGAGGAGCGAACATGCCGGACGAAACCAAGACGGCACCCACCGCTTCACCGAAGACGAAACGGATGTCGCGCAAGGCGTTCGACCGTGAGCTCAAAGCGCTACAGATCGAACTCACCAGGCTCCAAGCCTGAGTCGTCCAGGAAGGTCTGCGGGTGGTCGTCGTCTTCGAAGGTCGGGACGCGCCCGGCAAGGGCGGGGTCATCAAACGCATCACCGAGCGCGTCAGCCCCCGGGTGTTCCGGGTCGTCGCCCTACCGGCGCCGACCGAGCGCGGAAAAGAACCAGCTCCTGGCCCAGCGCTATCTGCCGCACTTCCCGGCAGCAGGCGAGATCGTGCTCTTCGACCGAAGCTGGTACAACCGCGCCTGCGTCGAGCGGGTGATGGGCTTCGCCACACCGGGTCGAGGCCGACGACAAACGATCGGCGCGGCTCAACTGCATCGCTCACCTGCTGAGCATGATCCCCTACGAGCAGGTGCCGTTCGAGTTGCCACCGCTCCCCAAGCGGCGGCGCCGTCGCGCCGGCATTCCCGACAGCGTGACGTTCGCCAACAAGGTGCCCGAGATCTACTGAGCTCGACCGGGCTCGGGATTGGCGGCGATCCAAGCCCGACCGAATCGGTCGGCGATGACACCGATCGCCGCGAAGACGGCGCCCAACGAAACGATCAGGATCCGACCTAACCAGAGGTCGGGGCCGATTCGGTCCGCGGCTGCGTCGGCCCGCATTCGGAGATCTGCAGCGGTCGCATCGAGCGCGTCGAACGTCGGTCCGAGTGCACCGATGTCGGTTGCCATCACATCGATCTGGGCTGCCAGCTCGGCCAGCGTGGCTTGACCGGCTCCCAGCTCGGTTGCCACCGTGGTGAAACGATCGCCGATCGCCCGGAGCTGTTCCGACACCGGCTCCAGTCCATCGGCAAACGCACGCAGTTCCTCGGCAAGGCTGTCGCTGTCGCCGGGAATGAGCCGTTCGATCGTTTCGAAGGTGACCGCCAGCCGGTCGGCGATGTCGGCTGCGGCGGTCGCGGTATCGGACAGGTTCGTGGCCGAGGCGGCACCGAGGTCAGCCAGGGTCGCCTCGGTGCTGTCGACCAGCGACTGGGCCAGCTGGAGGCTCTCGACCAGCGTCACTGCCAGCTCGGCGAGGTCATCCGCCAACGTTCGGATCGGTTCGATCGAGTCGGACACCAGGACCGCCGACGCCTGGGTGACGGCGAGCCCGTCGCGGTAGGTCAACGAGAGTCGTTGAACCAGGAGGAGCGCAGCGAGCGTGGCAACAGCAGAGGTGACCACCACGACCCGACCGACGGCGGTCACCGTCTTCGCCCATTGCGCGGGGTCCTGGTTGTCGACATGGACGGCGCCGGGCACGGCACCGATGGTAGTCGCCATACGACCCACCGGATCGGTGATCGTGATGACCGGCGGAACCGCGGTTCGACGAGGTGCCGGCGATCGAACGTGACCGTGCTCATCTTCGGGTGGTCGTTCCTCGAAGGCATCGGCGCCGCTGCGTTGATCCTGCTCTCGATCGCGATGATCTCGGTCAACTACGACGGCGCCCGCTGAGCCGCCGCATTCGGCATCGTTGGTGGCTTCCAGGCGGTGGCGGCGGCAACCGGACCGATCGTCGGTGGGTTCCTCGCCACCAACCTGTCGTGGCGGGTGGCGTTCGGATTCGAAGCCGTCGTGGTGCTCGTGTGATCGTGCTGCTCAAACAGGTCGTCGGGGCACCGGCACGGCCCGATGAGCGACTGGACTGGGCCGGCATGATCCTTTGGGCCGGCGGCCTGATCACCATCGTGCTGGCGGTGTTGCTGGCTGGCTACAACGGCTGCTGGAACGCGCGCCGCCCCGTGATGATCTGGGGCCGTGACCTCACACCATGGGGCTTCTCTCCGACACCGCTCCTGGCGCTCGTCGGCCTGGTGATCCTTGTCGGTTTCGTCACTGGTCGCTTCGTCGACTGGCGAACGGCGAGGCGCCACTCTTCTCGTTCGGGACGTTCGACGATGCGAGTCATCGAGCGGGGATCACCACCGACGCACTCGAGTCCCTGCTCATTGCCGGACTCCTCTTCATCGTTCCGGTCTTCCTGCAATCCGGTCGCGGCTACACGGCGCTCGAAGCCGGCGTGGCCCTGCTCCCGTTCTCGCTCGTCATCTTGTTGGCGGCGCTCGGTCTTCCGAGGGTGAGCGAGCTGGTGTCTCCGAAGCTCATCGTCCAGATCGGCGCCGTCGGGATCGCCCTGGGGCTCATCTGGTACCGATCGGTCTCGGGCGGAACCTTCACTCGCGTCGACCTGATCAGTCCGTTCGCCGTGATCGGCGCCGGTATCGGCGCCCTCCTGTCACAGGTGGCCAACATCACCCTGGCGGGAGTGCCGGACAGCGAGCGGGGAAGCGCGACGGGCGTGTACGACACAGGCAAGGAACTCGGGACGTCGCTCGGCACGGCCATCATCGGAACGGCGATGCTCGCCTCGTTCCTCGGCTTCTACGTGAACAGCGCTGCAATCACCATCGGGGAGGAACTGACCCCCGACGAAGCACGAGCTCTGGCCATCGAACTCGAAGACGCGGAGCAACGCCTCGATGAGGACCAACTCGTCGTCCTTCTGCAGGCCGAGGTCCCCGAGCTCACGATCGACGACATCGACCGCATCGCCGACGACTCATGAACTCGCGCCAACCGCCGCGCGGTCGGGTCCGCCGTCGTCATCGCCGCGCTCACCCTCATCGCCTCGACCGTCATCCGCGTGCCCAGCAGGATCCGGACACAGGGGACTCCGTCACCCGGCGCCGAACCGATCTGATCGCCTCGTGTGCAGGGTTGCCGTGCTGTGGCATCGCTCAGGGAGACGACGACGCCACACTTGCACCGAAGGCCACGGCGACCAGACCCCGCAGAAAGGAGACGCCGCATGAATCGGCCGACATCGGCGTCGGACACCTCCCCGATCCATCTCGCATCGATCGTGCACATCACCGACACCCACTTCTTCGTCGATCGCAACGGCGAGGCGCTGGCCGCGAGCACCCGCGCTCGCCTGGTGCGAACGCTGGCCCGCCTGGGGGTGAAAGACCTCGACTTCGCGTCGGCCGACATGACCGAGCGATTCTCGCTTGCACTTCGCAGAGCGGTTGACCTCGAGCGATCGGTGCTACCACCGGACGCACCACTCGTCGCCGTACACAGCGGCGACACCGAGGCCTTCGGGTCCCCGGGCGGGCCCCACACCTATCCAGGATTCGGGCATCTCGCCCGCATCCTCGATGAAGCCGGGATGGGCGACTCCGTCGTCGCCGTGTACGGGAATCACGACGTGTGGCCGGGCAGCGTGGCGCTGTTCGGCCTGAACGGTCCCCGCCACGACACTCAGAAACGAACCCTGGCCGACGCAGTCGCCATGGTGGGTCCGCTCCCGCGCCTCGAGCCGCTCCGCTTCCCCTCGGCAACGGGGCTCGACATCGTGTTCGTGCCCCTGAACTCCGTCAACTCCCATGCAGTACGCGGCGGCATCTTCGCCTACGGCCGGATGTCGAGCCACCCGCCCTCCCCTGCCTCGGTCCTCGATGTCGTTGACGGCTACGGGCTCCGACCCGACGACCTGAACATCGCGGTGATGCATCACCCGCTGCACTTCTACCGGCCGTTGACCCTGCGCGACCGCCTCGGCGTCGGCCACCTCGACGACGCCGTCAACGTGGCCGAACGGTTGGCGACCGCCGGCATCGACCTCGTCCTCGCCGGCCACCGCCATCGGCTCGACCCGGCCTTCGGCGACACGATCGACGCCACCCACCGGGCGCAGTGGCCACTTCCCGCCGGTCTGGCACAGCTGGTGGCACTGTCGCCGACCATGGCCACCGATACATCGGCGGCACGGGCCGATCCCGAAGGATCGCCTCGCAGCGGGCTCTGCGTCTACCGGGTGATGGCCACACGGGGCACGATCTCGCTCCAGCGACTCATCCACCCGACCGAACAACGCTCCAGCACCGGGCCCATCGTCGAAGGTGCCACCGTCACCGGCCTCTCGTGTGGACCCAGAGCACGTTCCCGTCGAGGGCCACCCGAGCGAGCGTGAAGGATACCTCCGGCTGCGGATCACCGATCTGGGGGGCGCTGCGTTCGCCCGCGGTATCTGCGTCCGATCACGTGACGCCCGTCGACGACCAAGGGAAGACGCCGGCCAATGAGGTTCATCATCCGCCTGTTCATCAATACCGCGGCGCTGTGGATAGCGGCAGAGCTGCTTCCGCGATTCGTCTTCGACGGCAGCCTCGTCGAACTGGCCTTGGTGGCCCTGGTGTTCGGGCTGATGAACGCATTGGTGAGACCGGTGGAGAGATTGCTGACGCTACCCATCACCATCGTCACGCTCGGTCTCTTCGGGCTGGTCGTCAACGGCCTGATGCTCCTCGCCGTGGCCGTCACCGACGTGCTGACCATCGAGGGCGGGTTCGGCACCCGGCTCCTGGCGGCGGCCGATGGCGCGATCGTGATCAGCGTGGTCAGCTCGATCGCCAGCTTCGTTCTGCCGGACGGCCGCTGACCACGAAGTCCCGGTGCCCGGGGTACGGGTGTCCGCGAAGCGCGGACAGAAGCCAAGCATGCGGACACTCTGCTTGATACGTTGGACACTATGTCGACTTCGAGTCTGGTGATCGAGGCGAACGGGTTGACCAAGCGGTTCGGTGAGGTCGTGGCCGCCGATGGCGTGACCTTCTCCATTGGTGCGGGCGAGGTCCTGGGGTTGCTCGGACCGAACGGGGCCGGCAAGACCACCGTGGTGAAGATGCTGACGACCCTGCTGTCGATCGACGGCGGATCCGCGCACGTTGCCGGATTCGACGTCTCGCGGGAACCGGAGTCGGTTCGGCGGGTGATCGGTCTGGCCGGGCAGGCGGCGGCCATCGACGAGAAGTTGACCGCCCGGGAGAACCTCGTGCTGTTCTCTCGGCTGTACAAGCTGCCCCGCAGCCATCGTCCCACCCGCATCGACGAACTCGTGGAGCGGTTCGACATGGGTTCGTTCGCCGATCGACCGGCCTCGACCTATTCGGGCGGGCAACGGCGGCGCCTCGACATCGTTGCCGCCTTGGTGGCGGACCCCCTGGCACTGTTCCTCGATGAGCCGACCACCGGCCTCGACCCTCGCAGCCGAGCCGGGGTCTGGGACTCGGTGCGGGCGCTGACTGCAACCGGTACGGCCATTTTGCTCACCACCCAATACCTCGACGAGGCCGACCATCTCGCCGACCGGATCCTCGTGATCGACCAGGGTCGCACCGTCGCCACGGGCACCCCCGAACACCTCAAGACCGAGGTTGGTCGCGATGTTCTCGAGATCCATGTCCCCACCGATGCCGACCTGGACCGGGCTCGCGAACTCATGTCCATCGTCCCGGGATCGTCGGTCGACACCGGCCGCCGTCAACTCGACCTGCCCATCACCAATGGTGCCGCGCAGTCGCTCGACCTGCTTCGACGACTCGACGACACCGGCGTGACCATCGACGACTTCCGGCTCCGACGACCGACGCTCGACGACGTGTTCCTCGCCCTCACCGGCTCCCCCACCACCACCCTCGAGGAGGTCCGACCATGACCGCTCCCGCTCGACCGTTCCCGGCCGCCGACTCCTCCACCATCCGCGATCGGCTGCGGTGTGCCGTGCAGGACACGGTGACCATGTTGTGGCGAGACATCATCCGCACTGCTCGCCAACCCGAGATGCTCGTCTTCGCCGTCGTCATGGGCGTGTTCTTCCTCGTGCTGTTCAATTACGTGTTCGGTGGGGCCATCGGCGCCGGGGCCGAGGTGGACTACCTCCAGTTCCTCGTCCCGGGCGTCTTCGTCATCACGGCCCTGCAGGGCGCGCAACAGACCAGCATGGGGTTCGCCGCCGATCTCGCCGAAGGGGTCACCGACCGGTTCCGTTCGCTACCCATGAGCCAGGTGGCGGTGATCGCCGGCCGGACACTGGCGGATGCAGCCCGCAACCTCATCGGGCTGGTGTTGGTCGCCGTCCTGGCCTTGGTCATGGGCTACCGCTTCGACTCGGCGTTGGGGGCGATCGCGGCGATCGCTCTCGCCACCGCTGTCGGTTTCGGCTTCTCGTGGCTGGGTGCCGCCATTGCGGCCAAGGTCCGACAACCCGATGTGGTCGGCATGCTGTCGATGTTCTGGCTGTTCCCACTCATGTTGGCCAGCACCGCCTTCACGCCGGCGGAACCGATGCCCGGCTGGCTCCGCCCCTTCGCCACCTATCAGCCCATCTCCGTTGCCGCCGATGCCGTCCGTGGCCTGTGCGACGGCACACCGGAAGCCGGTGACCTCGGGTTGGCGACGGCATGGATCCTCGGCCTGCTCGTCGTCTTCGTGCCGCTCTCGGTCCGTCTCTACCGACACCGCACCTGACCATGGCCGACACCAGAGAGCGCCTCATCCAGGCCACCCTCGGACTCCTCGCCGTCAAGGGCCTGAGCGCGGTCACCATGATCGACGTGGCCCGCACCGCGGGTGTCGCCCGCGCCACGCTCTACAACCACTACCCCGACGTGCCCAGCATCCTCGCCGATGCTGCCGAACGTCACAACGAACAGGCCATCGCCGGGCTCCGTCAGACGCTTGCCGTCGTGGATTCCCCGACCGAGACCATCGAACAACTCATTCGCTACGTGGCTGCCACCTCCGGCCACGGCCACACGCTCGAAACCCACCACGGACTCCCGCCCGACCTCCGACACCAGTTGTCCGGCTTCGACGACGAGCTCGCGAACCAGATCCGGCAAGCCTTGGTCGCCGGTCTCGCCAGCGGCGAGTTCCGATCCGGCCTCGATCTCGACACCAATACGATGCTGGTCCGACACATGCTCAACGGGGTGTCCGAACTCGTCGCGTCACGAGACCGCTCGGCCCCGGTCGTCCGCTCGGCGACCGAGACGATCCTCGCCGCCATCACCGGCAACCCGAATCCGCCACCGAGCTGATCCGCTCACCGACACTCCCCTACTGAGTCCACGACCCGGGCCGGTCTGGCACGCGATGGGTGCGCGACCACTCGCAATGTCTCGGGATCGACCGATCCACTGTCACATGGTCGTACTAGTGTTCGAAATATGGAAGCTGTTGATCAACAGCAAGATCTTACTGAGGCAATCAGCGCCGTTCACTCGGCGCTCGACCGAATCCGTTCGGTCGAGCTCTCGCCTTCCGATGCCAAGGCCGGCGTCTCACTGGTTCGCCAGGTCGAAGCGCTCGGCACCCGCATCGACGCCCTGCAAACCACGATCGCCGGGGTGATCGAAGACTCCGGGGTCCATGCGATCGACGGGTTCAGCCCGAAGTCGTTCGTCGCCCATCACGCTCACACCTCGCGCCGCGAGGCGTCGGCCCGACACCGCACCGTTCGGGCCCTGCACGACCTTCCGGCCGTCGCAGCTGCCTACGACGCCGCCGAGATCAGCACCGACGTGGTTCGTCGAATCGCTCGGGCCCACGCCAACGTGCGAGTGCGCTCGGCGTTGATCGATGCCGAGCACGACATCCTCCGGCGAGCCGTTGGCGCCACCTACGACGACGTCGACCGCATGCTCGCCGACTGGGTTCGTCGCACCGACGAAGACGGCACGTGCGATCGGATCCAGCGCTCACACGAAACCCGCAACGTGTCGCTGCTTCGCGACTTCGACGAGTCGTGGACGCTGCACGGTGGGTTCGCGGCGCTCCAGGGCGCCGAGATCGACACCATCTTCGCCAACTACATCGACTCGGAGTTCCGCATCGACTGGGACGAGGCGGTTGTCCGACACGGCGAGCAGGCGAACCGGTCGCATCTCGCTCGAACCGACCGGCAACGTCGAGCCGATGCCTTCCACAAGATGTGCCTCGCCGCCAACGTCAACGGTTCCGGGCAACCGGCCACGGTGACCAACATCGTCATCGACGAGCTGACGTTCGCTCGTTGGATCCACAAGCTCCACGGAATCGATCCCGGCCCCGACGATCCGTGGCGGCGGAGCTACCGATGCTCGACCATCGATGGTGCGCACCTCGAGCCGGGCGAGGCCGTCGCGGCGGCACTGCTGGGCGACATCCGCCGGATCGTGATCGACGCCAAGGGTGTCGTGATCGACATGGGCCGCCGCGCTCGGTTGTTCACCGGCCACGCGAGGCTGGCGGTCCAGATTCCGGATCAATGCTGCATCTGGCCCGGTTGCGGAGTGCGAACCAGCCGTTGCGAGATCGACCATTCGGTCCCCTGGAGCCCCGGCTCGGCACGTGATCCGGGTGGCGGCTGTACGTGCCCCGAGAACGGGGCACCGCTCTGCGGCCGTCACAATCGCCACAAGCAGCACGGCTACCGATCCAGACGCGGGCCCACCGGGAAGTGGATCATCACCCGACCCGACGGCACCGAACTCGACTGATGCCGATCGACTACGTTGACCCCGAGCGAAGGGGAGCCCATGGCCGAACCGGACCGAACCGACGTTGCCGCGCCCAGCCGACCCCTCTCGGGGAAGGTTGCGTTGGTCACCGGCGCCAATCACGGCATCGGTGCCGCCACCGCCGTTGCGCTGGCCGAACGGGGTGCCGACGTGGCGATCAGCTACTTGCGAACCGCCGACCCTTCCGACCCAGCCGACGCTTACAACGCAGCACGAGCAGCTGACGGATCGGCAACCATCGCTGCGGTCGAAGCGCTCGGTCGGCGAGCCCACCGCATCGAGGTCGATCTCGCCGACCCACGGTCGCCTCAGAGACTGTTCGACGACGTGGAAGCGGCGCTCGGTCCGGTCTCGGTTCTCGTGCACAACGCAAGCGGCTGGCGCAAGGACAGTTACGCCCCGAGCGCACCGGACGCGGTCGGACGTCTCGGCGACATGGTCGACGTGCAGTCCATCGACGCTCAACTTCACGTCGACGCACGAGCCGGCGCCCTGCTCATGGCCGAGTTCATCCAGCGGCATCGCGCCCGGTGCCGACTGGGGCCGCATCGTCACCCTGACGTCGGGAGAAGGTCGGGCCTTCCCGGGAGAGGTGTCCTACGGCGCTGCGAAGGCCGCGCTGATCAGCTACACGCTGTCCGCGGCGGCCGAGATGGCGTCCGACGGCGTCACCGCAAACGTCGTCTATCCCCCCGTGACCGACACCGGCTGGATCACCGACGAGGTCCGAGCCTTCGTTGCCAACGACGCCGAGCACCACCACATCGCCAGTCCGGCCGAGGTGGCCGAGGTCATCGCCTGGCTCTGCGCCGATGCGGGCCGGATCGTCACCGGCAACATCCTGCGCTGCCGCTGACCGCGCCGGCTCCGCTTCACCGGAGGCTCGGAATCGCCGGGTCAGCGATCGAACAACGGCCCGCTTCGTCGGTCCGCTGGTGGACTGACGAATCGCTACGAGACCCGCGCTCGGGGGTCGCCAACCGGAGTGGTGCCACGGGGATCCAGTGTTGTAGACCGTCGACGCGACAGACTCACGGGGGTGGGCATGGTCGCCTGCGAACGACGCCCACCAAATCGGGGGAGCTCAGGCAGTGGCCCCGCCTCGAGACCGAGTGATCGGCGCAGGTACTCGGTCACCCGCTCGGCGTGGTTGTGCCGGAAGCTTCCACACCGAGCTTCTCGGTCGTCGGTGTGGAAGTCGTGGTGAGCACAGCCGCCCATGCACACCGGCATGGCGATGCAGGTGGAGCACTGCGGATCGTCAGCGGGGTGATAGCGAAACCACTTGTGCAGCTCTGCATTGGTCGTGCGGTAATCGAACACCGTGCCGATCACCTGACTCGAATCACCGATGTCGTCCCAACACTTCCACATTTCACCGTCCGCACCGACAACGATTTCTCCTGACCGCACTGCGGTGCAGGGCGTTCCGATGGGCTTCGGAGGATCGGGGAATCCAAAACCGTAGGACTCCGCAACGGAGTTGAACGCCATCTCATAGGCACCGAATTCGGGGCCGTTGAGACACGATTTCGAATAGGTCGCCAGCGGTGCTGCCTCGTTGCTGACCGCATCGGTGATCTTCCCCAGCCCGACACGAACGCGGCCGGCGAGACCAGACCGGGCGAGCATCGCAAGCAGCTCCTCGACGCGGTGGGCGTTCTTCGTGTCGACGTTGATCCTGATGTGGATGTCGATTTCGTCGGCTGCGTCGGCAACATTCTGCACGATCCGATCGAACGTCGGCCCGCCGCTGGTGTGGGGCCGATTGGTGTTGTGGACGTCCGGAGGACCGTCGATCGTGACTTGCGCCGAGGAAACCTTCGCCGCGGTCAGCGCCCTCGCCATCCCTGAGTCGAGGTACCAACCATTGGTGATGATCGATGCCGAATACTCCTTGCCGCTGGCGGCACAAACCTCGATGAATCGGGCCGAGAGATCCAGCAACTGATTCGAGCCGAGCAACGGCTCCCCGCCCATCCACGTGACCGACAGACGTCCGATGTTCGGGAGTGAATCCCGCAGCACGTCGACGAGAGCGTCCGCGACCAAGGGCTTGAGTAGGGAGGGATGCTTGGATTCGAAGCAGTAGGGACAGTCGAAGTTGCAGCCCAGGCTTGTCACAACGGTGTACGCCAGTGCATCGCTACGCCATCGGGTGTCGTCGTAGCGCCGGCGGAGCTCGGCAAGTTCATCGTGACCAGCATTGACGATGACCCGTTTCGAGACCAGGTCGGTCAACAGCGCCTCGACGCCATCCCCCGGCCCGCCCACGTGCACGAACGACTCGATCCGGCGACGATCGACGGCGTCCATCACGGTGAAGGATCCGGTCAGGCCGTTGAATACACCGGCACGGCCGTCCAGTTCGGACCAGACGTTGTAGCGCGAGAACTTCAACATGTCGATGGTCCTTGCTCGGTCATATCTTGTAGCCGACGCAGGACGTATCGCCGCTCTGCATCCAACCGCAGCTGGCGCCACCTTTGCCATCCGGGTAGAAACCCCAGCAGCCGTCACGCCAGCCCTGGACAGTGCCCGTCCCCATTCCGCCGCGCAGATCCCCGATCTGCAGCGCCGTAGCGGCGAAGCCGGCGACCTCGTCGTCTGTCGACTCGCTCAGCTGCTCGTTGTACGCATCGATGACCGCCTCGAGGGCCGCTCGCAGTCGATCCGGCGGGTCGAAGCCAACTTCGGTATTGATCTCGATCGACGACCGGCTCATTTCGACTCCCGGCTATGAATCGTGCATGAGGTCGGGCCGGCCTCCCCGCTGTACCAGGTGCAGTGTCCACCTTCGGTGTATCCCCAGCAGCTGGCTGCGGACTTGGCGACCGGTGCCATGTCCCGCAACCCGAGATCGCCGATTTGCAGGCCGAACCCCTGTACCTCGGCCTCACCGATCTGCTGCTCGTACATCGCTTCGGCGAGCTCGGCGAGAGCCTCGCGCAATGCCGGATTCAAATCCTCACCGTCGGTGAAGCGAACCACTACCTCGCAGCCGTCGACCGCTGCTCTCAACTCACCCATGGCCACCTCCTTCGTCCTCGCGTCCCGCGTCGGGTCGGGTCGGGTCCTCGAGGCCAGGACGAGCAGGATTCCCCGCGGTTACACGTCCGGCGAAATTGTCCCAGCAGCGTGAAACGTCGACCCGAACTCCTGGTGCCTTCCAAGGCCGGCCACGCCGCCTCACCGGAAGCCCCGGCCTCGCCGGGTCAACGATCGACGACCACTCGGCCGGCCTGGATCACATGGGTGAACGCCATCGTCGGATCGGAGAACGCCACCAGATCCTCGAGCGGATTCACCTGCGACACCACCACGTCGCCGATCGCCCCCGGCACGATCGTTCCGATTCGGCCTTCCAGATGACACAGCTGCGCGTTGGTGATCCACATCGAACGCAGGATGTCGGCGGCCGGCTCGACCTCGTTGCGGATGGCCAGTTCCCGGTTCTGCCTCGACTGGGTCTCTCCGATCAGATCGGTGCCGAACCCCATGGTCACCCCGTGGCGACGGGCGACCTCGAGCGATGCCAGGCCGGCGTTGTAGACCTTGGTGGTCTTCCCACGATTCGACGAGGGAAGCCCCAGCTTCTCACCGAGCTGATCCATGGCCTCGTACGTCGCCAGCGTCGGCACCAGCACCGCACCGGCAGCGGCCATGGTCTTGGCCGATCGGTCGTCGAGCATGTTGCCGTGCTCGATGGAGTGCACGCCGGCGCCGACGGCCAACTCGATCGACTCGGGGGAATAGGCATGGGCCGCCACGTAGGTCTGCCGGTGCGAGGCTTCGACGACCGCGACCGAGATCTCCTCGTGGGTGTACTGCACCGATTCGAGCGGATCCGACGGCGTCGCCACCCCACCGGAGACGTGGACCTTCAAGAAGTCGCTCCCGTCGCGAAGATTGTGGCGGGCGGCCTTTCGCACGGCGTCGGGTCCATCGGCCACGATCCCGAATGCCGTGGTTCGCATCGCGCACGCGCAGCCGGGCACCTCACGGTCACCGCCCTCGGCGTCGCCGTGACCACCGGTCTGACTGAGCATTCGACCGGCGCGAACGATCCGAGGCCCGGCGGTGGTGCCCCGAGCGATGGCACGAACGAGTCCGGTGACCTCGCCACCCAGATCCCGAACGGTGGTGAACCCCCGCTCGACGGTGTCGCGGGCCAGGACCGCCATGCGGATCCCGAACTCGACCTCGCTGAGGCTGGCGAGCAACCGGAAGTCCATCGTTGCCAGCCGGAAGTGCACATGCCCGTCGATCAGTCCCGGGACGATGAACCTCCCCGCAGCGTCCACGACCCGATCTGCCGGCCCCGAGTGGTGGTCGCCCACCTCCACGATCACACCATCGTCGATGACCACGGTCTTCTCCCCACCGAACTCCATCGTTGACGTGTCCAGCACATTCCCGTTCTGCACCACGGTTCGCATGGAAGCGAACCTAGACGAGTAGTTCCAAGGGATTCGCGCGGTCCGCGCGATCATCCACCACTTGAGTGGCGAGGGTGTCCACGATCAGGGGGCTTACACAAACCCTGAACCGTGAAGGAACATGGCATGAACCCGGACCTGGACACCCTCGCCACAAGACTCTACGTCACCATCGACGACCTCATCATCGACCATCCCGAGTGGGCACCCGAGCGGCCAGCGGTCGGTATCGCACCCAAACTCACCGACGCCGAACTGTGCACACTCGCTGTGATCCAGGCCCTGCTCGGCTACACCTCCGAAGCCCAGTTCATCCGCCACGCTCATGCCCATCTGCGCCCGTGGTTCCGGTATCTCCCGGACCGGCCCGGCTACAACAAACGCCTCCGCCATTCCGGCCAGCTCATGCAACACCTCATCGCTGCCCTGGGCCGGGCGTGTGTGTCATGGACCGACGATCTGTGGCTGGTCGACTCGACCCCTGTCGAATGTGGTCGTAGCCGGGAAACAGCGAAGCGATCTGATCTGGCCGGCTGGGCGACCTACGGCTATTGCGCGTCGCATTCCCGGTTCTTCTGGGGTTTGCGTCTGCATCTGATCGCCACACCGTCGGGGCTCCCGATCGCATTCGCGCTTGCTGGAGCGAAGACCGACGAGCGTGACACGGCGTTGGAGATGATCGCGTTCGGCGGGCTCGACACTCGCGGCCAGACCTTGATTGCTGACAAGGGCTACCGGCGGGCCAGTTTCGAGACTCAGCTCAACGCTGCTGGTGTCACCCTGATCCGGCCGAACCTGAAATCGGAGGCCGAACGTTCTGGAGGCCAGTATCTACGGGTGTTTCGTCAGATCATCGAGTCGGTCAACCAGACGTTGAAAGCCCAACTCGATCTCGAGCGTCATGGCGGTCGAACCAAACCCGGGGTCTGCGCACGGGTCCTGCAACGGCTCCTCGCGCTCACCGCTGCGATCTGGCACAACGAAACCAGCGACCAGCCTGGCCCAGCCCGATCGCTCACCGCCTACGACCACTGACCCCTTGGAACCAATCGTCTAGTTCCCACCGGGCACGGCCCGCCGAACAGCGAGGGCCGAATCCCACGACCCGGCGCGGCTCAGGCCGGGACCGGCGTGCGTCTGCCCGTCATGGAGATCTCCCCGCTGCGGGTCACCCGACCCGGCGACACCATCACGCTCCAGCAGGGCCGGGCCCGCTTCGACTACCGGGCCATCGGACGGGCGGCATGGCGCATGGCGCTGATGCCGGCGCAGGCAACGAGCAGCATTCCCACCGGCACCAACGGAAAGGCGAGGCCCCGCTCGTCGGCGATGAGCGCACCGAGCGCCACCGCGGTGAACACACCGGTGATGGCAGCGAGACCCAGCAGCCAACGAGGAGCCCAGATCCCTCGACCGGCGTAGACCGCCGCCATCGGGCCGAAACCGAGCACGATCGCGGTCACCACCCAGTCGATCGTCGAGGCCGTGTATCCGACGACGTGGGCGAGGGTGAGCACGTTCTCACCGGCAACATGAGCGGGGGCAATGACGACTGCGAACGTGATGAACATGCTCAGGAACACCAGGATCGCCCCGATCGCGGCTGTGACCACCGATCGGGTCATGGCGGTGAGCCGCGACTGGCGTCCGAGCTGTGCCAGATGGAGCGACGCGGCGGCAGTGAGGGGAAAGGCGATCATCCAGAGAGCGAACCCGGCGACGAGGGGCGTTCGAGCGTCGGCGACCTGGGTGAGCAACTGCGCCCGTTCGGCTGAAGACGCCGTCTCCATCGCGGCGAACACGTCGACATCGGCCACGACCTGGTTGAGTACCGAGCCGACGATCGAGAGCCCGACACCGGCGAGAGCCACGAGACCTGCGGTCCGGAAATCGCCGTCGGCGGGCGACGGTGCCGCGACGGCACGAGATCCACGCTCGGCGGGTGCAGATGAGTTGGTGAGTGTGATGGCCATGGCTGATTCGTCTCCTCGGTGAGGCGGTCCGATCGACCGCTCTTGCATACTTCATACTCTCTTTGCATGAGTTGTGCAAGAAGTATTCGACGTGTGCTACATTGACGGGGTGGTACAATCACTCCGTGACCGGCAGAAACAGGTGGCCCGACAAGCGATGCTGCAGGCAGCCGCCGATCTGATCGCCGAAAGCGGCCTCGAGTCGCTGTCCCTGGCCGCCGTCGCCGAACGAGCGGGCGTGTCCAAGCGCACGCTGTACAACTACTTCGACAGCCGCGAGACACTCTTCACCGAACTCAGCCGCTGGTCCGATGAGCTCACGCTGGAACAGGGCGGCTTCCTCGTTCCCGAAGGTCTCGACCGCCTTCCCGACATGATCCAGGCCGTCTGGCGGACCTGGGCGGCACAGGGAACGATCCTCCAGGCCGTGCTCCAGATCGACGCCGCATCGAATCCGACCGGCATCTCGAACAGTCGCCGCCGGCGCCGCGCCGCCCTTGCCGAGGCGATCGGCACGATCCGCCCCGACCTCGGTCCTGACCAGGCAAACGAGCTTGCCGCGGTGTTCCACGCGATGAGCAGCGCTCCGGTGTTCGAACGTCTGACGACCCAGGACGGACTGGACGTCGACCGAGCCGGCGCGCTGATCGGGTGGGTGACCGCAGTGATGCGAGAGGCGCTCGAGAACGGCGACGACCCATTCCCGAAGTAGGCAGACAAACAAGACACGAGGGGGATCAATCATGACCACGACCGAACCGACACCACGGACACCAGTCACCTGGCAGGCGCCCGACGCCGACGTCTGGGAGCTGGAAGACGCCCACGGCACCGCCATCCCACCCGTCGTACTCCGCGACCAGTTCGAGGAGGCGTTTGCCGAGGGGTTCCGCCGGTCCTTCGCCGTTCTCGGCGTGCCCCTCTCGCACATCGAACTCCGCCACGTGAACGGCTGGCCCTACGTCAGCTTCTTCTTGCACGACGTCCCTCGAAAGGCGGGCGATCCACCGCCCGATTTCGTACTCAAGGCAATCGCCCGCCTTCACCCTGGGTTCCGGCGCCGGACCAAGATCGCTCGTGCCGCGATCGACGAGCGACGCGCTCAACGCTTCACCGACGACTGGTTCGCCGAGCGCGATCGCTGGATCGAGCGCATCGTCGAACTCCAACGCGACGACCTGGCCGAGCTCACCGACCAGCAGTTGGCCGACCACACCCGAGCCGTCACCGACCTCGCCGTCACGGCCATGCAGCGCCACTTCGAGCTCGTTCCCGGATGCATTCCACTTGGCGAATGGCTCCACCGAGCGGCGCAATGGGGCCTCGATCCCGCCGACGTCCGGCAGGCCGTCATGCACGGAACTCCGGTCCACACCGAGGCGGCCGAACGACTCGATCGCATAGCCGGCGCACTGGGCGATGCAGCCTTCTCGGACCTCGACGACATCCGCCGACACAGCACCGAGGCCGCCGAAGCGCTCGACGACTACCTGGCCCACCACGGCTGGTGGGCCACCGAGGACGCGTTCACCGGCCGACCGGTGAACGCATTCCCCGGTTCGATCGTCGCCACCATCCGCTCCCGGAACCGGCGATCCGATGCCGCAGACGACACAACCGAGTTGCTCGCCCTGCTCCGAACCCGGGTCCCCGAGGGTGACCGGGCCGAGTTCGATCGGTTGGCCCGAGATGCCCATCTCACGTACACGATGCTCGATGACAACTCCGGCATCCTCGCCAGCTGGCCGGCGGGAGTGACCGGACACGTGCTCCGAGTCGTCGGACAACGCCTCACCGATGGGGGTCGACTCCACGCACCCGACCATCTCTGGGCCCTCGAACTCGACGACATCGTCGAACTACTCGAGCAGCGGTCACCACTGACGGCCGACGAGGCCGAGGCGCGCCACGCCGACTGGATGGCCCAGGCCGAACTCTCGCCACCGCCACACCTCAACGGGCCGGCCGGTCCTCCCCCCGACCCGGGCCTCTTCCCTCGCCCGGTGGCCCAGCTGGTGACGTCACTCACGGCCTTTCTGGCCGACAAGTTCAACTACACGAACGAAACGATCGGGATCGGAACCACGACGGCGCGGGGCCGGGCAGTCGTCGCCTCCGATGCGAGCGACGCCATCGACCGCATCGGCCCCGGCGACATCCTCGTCACCGGCGCCACGACACCCGCCTACAACTCCATCCTGCCCATCGTCGCCGGCATCGTCGTCAGCGAGGGGGGAGCAAGCTGCCACGCTGCCGTCATGGCACGAGAACTCCACCTCCCCGCCATCGTCGGCTATGTTGATGCCCTCACGGCGATCCCCGACGGTGCCGTCATCGAACTCGACCCCGAGCATGCAACGGTCCGCGTCATCACGACGACCTAGCTCCACCTATGGCCACAGCTAGCCCGACGAGTCCGCTCGGCCGGCTTCGGCCGCGGCCTTGATGCCCTCGGCCACCTTCGCCATGTTGGCGCGGTGCTCGTCGATCCGGCGCGACAGGATCCGAGGCTCCTTGTCGGGCATGGCGTCGATGGCCCGATTGATCCCCGATGGTCCGGGTCCGATGATCACCGAGTACCGCAGCCGGGTCGCCCCGGCAATCGATTCGAGCTGGAAGCACCACTGCGCCCCGGGGTTGTCGGGGTCCGACGTGACCCATCCGAACTCGCGCCCTTCGGCGTAGCGATGCACGAAGCACGGAACGTCCCACTCGCCGATCGCCGGGTGCTTGTTCGATCCGATGAACTGCGCGCCCAGGGCCGGGCCGTCGACCCCGTCGGCCCACCGTGCCCCCACGAACTCCTCACTGAACGCCGCGCCGAATCCGATGTCGACCACATGGGGCCACACGGCCGACGCCGGTGCATCGATGTCGACCTCGACCACCCCACCCGGACCGTCGGCCAGCCGGGGAGGGTCACTCGGGCCCGATTCCCAGGTGTGACCGAACCGATCGACCCAGGTGACGGCCCGGGCCGGGTGGCGGGGTGCCTTCTTGAACTCGGTTCCCCTGGTCCACGCCACCGGGATCATGGCGATCTGGGTCACGCCCTCGGGAATGCCCAACAGTTCGGCGACGTCGTCCTGCCGCGAACAGGATCGCGGTCGTCCAGGCCGTCCCCAGGCCGCGGGCCCTCAGCGCAACACAGAAGCTCCACACCGACTGGATCACCGAGTCGAAGAGTCCCGGCCGGCCACTGCCGTCGTGCACGCCGAGGATGGTGGGGATGACGATGGCCGGTACCTCGGCCAGATGCTCGGCCAGGTGGGCAGCCGAGTTCATGACCCGCTCCTGCGGATGGCCGGTGCCGGCCAGCTGATCACGGGTGTCGATCATCCACTGACCGGCCGAGGCCAGGTAGAGCTCCGCCAGACGATCCTTCGTTCGCTGATCCCGCACCACGATCCAGCGCCGGCTGCCCTGGTTGCCACCCGACGGCGCCTGTTCGGCCACGTCGATGCAGTCCAACAGGATCTGGTGGTCGACCGGCCGCTCCAGATCGAGGCGGAGCCGGACAGCTCTCGTGGTCGAGAGTGCGTGGTCGACCGAGTTCACATCGATGTCCATCGGGCGAAGCTACTACGAGCCCCGGGTCGGTGGCCCGAAACCGGGCCCGGAACGATCGACCGCCCAGCCCGGTAGACAGGGTCCGATGATCCACCCCCGCCAACGCCCATCGTTCACGGACCGGGCCGGTTCTCGCGGCACCGGCCTACTGCGGTGAGCTGGGTCCGCGTTCGGGGCGTCACCAAACGATTCGACGCGAACGTCGCCCTGCGCGACGTCGACTTCAAGCTGGCCGATGGCGACCGGGTCGGGCTGATCGGCCGCAACGGGTCCGGCAAGTCGACCCTCCTCGAGCTGATCCTCGGTCGGGACGACCCGACCGAGGGCACCGTCGACGTCACCGACGGCATCGACATCGGCTACTTCTCCCAGTTCTCCGAACTGAGTGGCGAGCGGAGCATCGGCGACATCCTCACCGATGCGTTCGCCGACGTGCACGACACCCAGCGGCGCCTCGACGACATCGCAACCGTCATGGGCGAAGGCCCCGACGCCGACACCATGACGGCCCTGATCGACGAGCAGGGCGAGCTGTTCGAACGGATGGAAGCCCTCGACGGATGGACCTACGAGAACCGGATCGACACGGTGCTGTCGAAGCTGGGCTTCAACGAAGAACGGCGCCACCTTCCCCTCGACGCCCTGTCGGGTGGTTGGCGCAACCGTGCCGCGCTCGCCCAACTGCTGCTGCAGTCGCCGCAGATCCTGCTGCTCGACGAGCCGACCAACTTCCTCGACCTCGACGGGGTCCGCTGGATCGAGAACTGGTTGTCGTCGTTCCGGGGCGCCGTGTTGCTCGTCTCGCACGACCGAGCGTTCCTGGACTCCGTGGTCACCCGGATCGTCGAGGTCGAACACCACCGCCTCCACGAATACGACGGCGATTACACGTACTACGTCAACAAGCGACAATCCCGGCTCAAGACCCTCGAGCGGCTCTTCGAACACGAAGAGGCCCTGCTGGCCTACGAGCAGGAAGCCATCACCGACCGACGGGAGGCGGCGAAGAACCCGAGCCGGGCGCTCGAGAAACGCCTCGCCGGCGTCAAGAAGCGCAAGACGTCCCGCCCGGTCGACCAGGTCATCACCACCATCTACGACGACCTCCACGTGAGCGACGACCTGTGCCGGGTCGAGGACCTGTCGAAGTCCTACGGCGACCAAACCCTGTTCGACGGGCTGTCGTTCGGCCTGCATCGACGGGACCGCCTGGCCATCGTCGGCGCCAACGGGTCCGGCAAGTCCACACTCCTGGACGTCCTCAGCGGCGACACCGAACCCGACTCCGGTCGGGTCACCTGGATCAAGGGCGCCGGGTTCATCTCGTACAACCAGGTGGTCGAGCGACTCGATCCGGGTGATACCGTCTCCCACGCCGTCGGCGCCGCCCCGAACTCCCTGGCCTTCAGCGCCACCAAGAAGAGCGTCAACCGATTTCTCACGCTGATGCAGTTCTCCGAAATGGACCTGAAGGCCAGGATCGACACCCTGTCGGGTGGTCAGCGGGCCCGGGTCGCGCTGGCCCAGTGCCTACTGTCCGGATCCTCGGTGATCATCCTCGACGAACCCACCAACCATCTCGACATCACCAGCGCCCAGGTCATGGAACGGGCACTCGCCCACTTCCCCGGTGCCGTGGTCGTGGTGAGCCACGACCGCTTCTTCATCGACAAGCTCGCCGACCGAGTGCTCGTCTTCGGGGCCGACGGCCGGGTGTCGATCACCACCGGTACCGGTGCCCTTGTTCCATCGTGACAGCGGTTGTGACGCCTCGTCACCGACACGCATCCACGAACGAAGGCCGATCACCATGCACACCATCGCCGTCAACGACCGCCCACGCTCGATCTCCAACGGCCGTCGGGCGATCCGAGCCGTCGCCGCCGTCGGCCTGCTCCTCGTCATGAGCGGCTGCGGCAGCGATGACGACGAGGGCTCCGAATCACTCGGGTTCGTCGGCACCGTGGAAGGCACCGATGCCTTCGTCTCGATCCTGGTCGCCGACAGCGACACCGACAGCGACGAGGCCGTCGTCTACATCTGCGACGGTGACACCGGGTTGCGCGAGTGGTTCGACCAGCCGATCGACGACCCGACCGAATTCGAGCTGACCAACGACGCCGGAGCGGCCGTGACCGTCCGACTGGTGGATGGGACCTTCCGTGGTCGGTTCACCGATGCGGCGGGCGTCGGCCACGACTTCGACACCGTCGAGGCGACCGGCGAGGCCGGTCTCTACGAGGTCGACGACCCCGACGCCGCGGCCGACAGCGTCTGGGCGGCGTGGGTGGTCGACAACGACGGCAACGAACGGGGTGCGTTCCTACGCGCCGGATCGTTCGAGTCCACCCCTCGCCTGTCGGCGACCCGATTCCGCCTCTCCCGTTTCGCGACGTCCAGCGGCGTCATCCGAACGAACGGGATCATCGCTCCGAACAACATCATCGCCCCCAACAACTAGGTCCCCGGATTCCCAGCTTGAT
This sequence comes from uncultured Acidimicrobiales bacterium, assembly GCA_963700755.1. Taxonomy (GTDB): domain Bacteria; phylum Actinomycetota; class Acidimicrobiia; order Acidimicrobiales; family SZUA-35; genus JBBQUN01. Next base: position 452,840 of record CAVOYW010000004.1, on the reverse strand, counting down.
CGGGGCAGCCGGCGCCGACATGATCATCGGACGCCACCAGGGGGACCCATGACCATCGACATCACCAGCGATCTTGCCTCACCCGAGTCCGTGGGGATGAGCAGTGGCCGCCTGGAGCGGATCGGGCCGGTCATGCAGTCCTATGTCGACCGGGGCGTCGTGGCCGGTATCGCCACGTTGGTCAGCCGACGGGGCGAGACCGTCCACTCGGCCCGGTTCGGGCACCGCGATCGCGAAGCCGGACTGGCCATGACCGACGACACCATCTTCCGGATCTACTCGATGACCAAGCCCGTCGTGTCGACCGCCCTGATGATGTTGCACGAAGAGGGCGCCTTCCAGCTCGAGCAGCCCGTTGCCACCTACCTGCCGGCGTTCGGTTCGACCCAGGTGCTCACCGCCGACGGATCGCTCGTTGCCCAGCAGCGACCGATGGAGATCCGGGACCTCCTCACCCACACCAGTGGCCTGACCTACGACTTCATGATCGACACCCCGGTCGCCGGCCTGTATCGCGATGCCCGGATCATGAACGACTCGAGCCGCTCACTGGGCGACCTGATCGACGCCCTGGCCGCCCTCCCGTTGGCGTCACAGCCCGGCGAGCGGTGGCACTACAGCGTGGGCATCGACGTCGTCGCCCGGCTGGTGGAGATCCTCGCCGATCAACCGCTCGGCGATTTCCTGGACGAACGGATCTTCGCTCCGCTCGGGATGACCGACACGGCGTTCGGCGTCGCCGACGACCGGCTCGACCGTTTGGCCGCCATGTACGGACTGCCCGACCTCATCGGCCCGGGTTACGACGGATTCAAACTGGTCGAAGCGGCGCTCGGCGGGTTCAACGAGCGGATCGACGTGTCCGAGACCTACCCGACCGGCACACCCGACGTCTTCCAGCGGGGCGGTCTCGGCCTGTTCTCGACCGCCGGCGATTACCTCCGCTTCGCCGGCATGCTGCTCGGCAACGGCCAGGCCGGCGATGCGCGTCTCCTCGGGCGCAAGACCCTCGAACTGATGCACCGCAATCATCTCGCCGCCGATCTGATGCCCTACGAGATCATGGGCCGGGGTGCACCGGGCTACGGCTTCGGTCTGGGCTCACGAGTCATGGTGGACACCCCCGCGAGCGGCGGCACCGGGTCCGACGGCGAGTACGGGTGGGCCGGAGCGGCGAAGACCTACTACTGGGTCGACCCGGCCGAGGACCTGATCGGCATCTTCATGACCCAGTACATGACCGGGGTCGAGTCTCCCGACCGTGACTTCCGGAGCCTCACCTATCAGGCCATCGTCGACTGAGCCCACCCTATCGACTGACCCTGCCCGGTCGACTGACCGCGCCCTACGCGGCGCAGGGGTCGGTCGTGCCGGTTCAGTGGGTGGCGGGCTCGGGCTCGCGGGAGCCGATCGGGAGTCGCGCGACGACCGCCACCACGATGGCGCCCACGACGAGGCCCAGCACGAGCGAAATCGACGTGTTCACGAGCCACGCCAGCACGCCACCGATGCCGCCGACGTCGTGCACCGATTCCTCGAGGTCGTGAACGAGGTCGTAGGGGCCGTGCCAACCCAGTTCGTCGGTCCCGACCAGGATGATGTGGCCACCGACCCAGAGCATGGCCGCCGTCCCGATGATCGACAGCCATTCCAGCAACGCCGGCATGCCGAGGACCATCAATCGGCCGACTCGTTGCGATGACGCGGCGTCGCGGCGAGCCAGCGAGAGCCCGATGTCGTCCATCTTCACGATGAGGGCGACCACGCCATACACGATCAGGGTGATCACCAGGGCGACGATGACCAGGATGAGCGCCCGCGACACGAAGCCCTCGTCGATCACCTCCTTCAAGGCGATGACCATGATCTCGGCCGACAGGATGAGGTCGGTCCGGATCGCACCGGCGATCGTGTTGGCCTCGGCCTCGGGCCCCAGCATCGCGGCCGGCACGTCGTGGTCGTGATCGTCGCCCTTGATCCGGTGATGGATCTTCTCGACGCCCTCGAAACACAGGTAGGTGCCGCCGGCCATGAGGATGACCTCGACCAACAGGGGAGCCACGGCGCTCAGGAGCAGCGCCACGGGGAGGATGATCAGCAGCTTGTTACGAAGCGAGCCGACCGCGATCTTCTTGATGATCGGCAGTTCGCGTTCGGCTGCCAGTCCCTGGACATAGGCGGGGGTGACGGCGGTGTCGTCGACAACGACACCGGCTGCCTTGGCGCTGGCCTTGCCCGCGGCAGCACCGACGTCGTCGATCGAGGCCGCGGCCAACTTGGCCAAGGCCGCGATGTCATCAAGTAATCCGACGAGGCCACCGGCCATGTCTCACCCCTCGCGCTGCGGTCGAGCGACTCACCCTAGTTTTCGCGGGCCGGCTCCCGGGTCATTCCCACTCGATCGTGCCGGGCGGCTTGGAGGTGATGTCGTAGGCGACACGGTTGACGCCGTCGACCTCGTTGATGATGCGGTTCGACATCTTCTCGAGCAGGTCGTAGGGCAGGCGGGCCCAGTCGGCGGTCATGGCGTCGTCGGAGGTGACGGCGCGGATGATGATCGGGTGGGCGTAGGTGCGCTCGTCGCCCATCACCCCCACCGTGCGGATGTCGGCCAGGACGGCGAAGGCCTGCCAGATCTCGCGCTCGAGACCGGCGGCGGCGATCTCTTCTCGCACGATGAAGTCGGCGTTCTGCAGGATCTCGACCTTCTCGGGTGTGACCTCACCGATGATTCGGACCCCGAGCCCGGGGCCGGGGAATGGCTGACGCCACACGATCTCGTCGGGCAGGCCGAGTTCGGTGCCGACCGCCCGCACCTCGTCCTTGAAGAGGTTGCGCAACGGTTCGACCAGATCGAAGTCGAGGTCTTCGGGCAACCCGCCGACGTTGTGATGGCTCTTGATCTTGGCCGCACTGCCCGTGCCCGACTCGATCACGTCGGGGTACAGCGTGCCCTGCACCAGGAACGTGGCGTCTTCGATCCCGCCGGACGCTTCCTCGAAGACCCGAATGAAGGTCTCGCCGATCGCCTTGCGCTTGACCTCGGGATCGTCGATCCCGGCAAGCTTGTCGAAGAATCGGTCGGCCGCACGGACGTGGATGAGCTCGATGCCCTGGTGACGCTGGAAGGTCTCGACCACCTGATCGGATTCACCCTTGCGCATCAGGCCGGTGTCGACGTAGACGCAGGTGAGCTTGTGGCCGATCGCCTTGTGCACGATCGCCGCCGCCACCGCCGAGTCGACCCCGCCCGACAGACCGCAGATGGCCCGTCCGTCACCGATCTGGGCCCGGATCGCATCGACCGAGGCGTCGATCACCGAGCCCATCGTCCAGTTCGGCTCGCACCCGGCCAGGTGGTGCAGGAACCGCTCGATCACGGCGAACCCGTGCTCGGTGTGACCGACCTCGGGGTGATACTGCACGGCGAAGATCTTGCGATCGAGATGCTCGAAGGCCGCCACCGGCGCGTTCGGGGTGACCCCGGTTGCGGTGAACCCCTCGGGCACCTCGGTGACGGCGTCGAAGTGGCTCATCCAGACGGTCTGTTCGAGCGGGAGTCCGCCCAACAACGCCGAATCAGGCGCCAACCGGAGACTGGTCCGGCCGTACTCACCGCGATCGTCGCGCCCGACGGTGCCGCCCAACTGTTTGGCGATCAGCTGGGCGCCATAGCAGATCCCGAGGATCGGGATGCCGAGGTCGTAGATGGCCGGGTCGAGCTCGGGCGCACCCTCGACGTTCACGCTCTTCGGCCCACCCGACAGCACGATCGCCGCCGGGGCCCGGTCGCGGACCTGAGCGGCACTGATCGTGTGCGGCACGATCTCGGAATACACGCGGTGCTCACGCACCCGGCGGGCGATCAACTGGGCGTACTGCGCTCCGAAGTCGACGACCAGTACGACCTGGTCGGGTACCGCCGTTGCGGCGTTGGCGGCGGCAACCGAGGCGTCGGTGCTCACGGCTCCATCACCACCAGTTCGGCCTTCTGGAGACCCTTCACCGATTCGTAACCGAGGGTGGCCATCGACTGCCGAAGGGCGCCGGCGATGTTGACCCGACCGTCGGGCGACTGCGCCGGACCGAACAGGATCTGCTCGAGCGTGCCGACCGGATCGACCTCGAGGAGACGAGCCTGCGGCAGCTCGGGATGGATCGTGGACCGGCCCCAGTGCCAACCCCGGCCCGGGGCATCGGTGGCCGCGGCCAGGGTCGTGCCCAGAACCACCGCGTCGGCACCACAGGCAACGGCCTTCGCGATGTCGCCACCCGAACGCAAGCCCCCGTCGGCGATCACATGGACGTACACGCCGGTCTCGTCGAGGTGGCGCATGCGGGCCGAGCGAACGTCGGCGATGGCCGTGGCCAACCCGGATCCGAGCCCGGTGACCGAGCTGCTGGTGGCCGAGCGACCACCATCGATGCCGACCAGCACGCCGGCGGCGCCGGTGCGCATCAGGTGCAGGGCCGCCTGATAACTGGCGCAACCACCGACCACCACGGGCGTCTCGAGTTCTCGCACGAACTGCTTCAAGTTGAGCGGGGCCTCCTTGCTCGAGACGTGCTCGGCCGAGATGACCGTGCCCTCGATCACGAGAAGGTCGAGCTCGGCCTTCAGCAACGTCGACGCCAGCCCCGCCACCCGCCGGGGCGAGACCGCCCCGGCGGCGTAGGCCCCGGCGGCGCGGAGATCGCGGATGCGCTGGGTGACCAGGTCGGGGTCGACCGGCGCCGCGTAGAGCTCGCGCAGCCGGGCCAGGGCGGTGTCGTGCGAGAGGCCCTGGAGTTCGGCCATCAGCGGGTCGGGATCGTGGTGTCGGGTCCAGAGCCCCTCGAGATCGAGCACGCCCATCCCACCGAGCCGATCGAGGTCGATCGCCGTGGCCGGGCTGGTCACCGAATCCATGGCTGCGCTCAGGATCGGGAGGTCGAGCGAGTAGGCATCGATCTGCCACCCGAGATCGACCAGGTCGGAATCGCGGGTGCGTTTCGACGGCAGCAGCGCCAGTTGGTCCAAGCCATAGGACCGTCGTCCCGACTTGCCCATCCCGATCTCGATGTCGGCCACGCCATCCTCCCCAGGGAACGCCCTCCGGCCGACGAGAACGGTCGATCCGAACCCCGCCACCACGCCAAAGTGAAGCGGTCAGACTAGCGGCAACCCTCGGGGTTCCGGCCGGCGATCAGTCCTTGACGAGGCTCTTCAGGATCGCCTTGGCCACCTGTGCGTTCATCTGGAACAGCGCCTGGCTGCCTTGTTCGGTGACCTTGCGCACGACCGAGCCACCCGTTGCCGTTTCCATCGCGTCGAGGCTCGACAGGGTCGCGTCACGAGTGGCGTCGGTGGCTCGGTAACCCATGGTGGTCAGCGCTTTGATCAGGTCGCTCTGGCCTACGGGGCCGGGCGCGGACTTGGCGATGATCGACAACGCGTCCTTGGTCAGCTCGGCCGATTGACTGACCACGTCGGCCACGGTCGACGCCGGGGCGTCCTGACCGTCGACCGAGGCGAGCCAGCGTCGCACCTTCTGCACGATCTCGTCGTGGGTCTCACCTTGGAACGACAGCTCAGCCATGCCGCGGAGCCTAGTCCGTCGCCGCTGGCCGAGTCGGCCGACGTCGGCGGACCAACCAGGCCGAGAACCCGAGATGACCGAGCCCGGCCAAGGCACCGAGGGCGACCCCGGGGCCGGCGCGCACCGGCGACGCCAGAACGGCCAAGGCGACCACCACGATCACCAGACCCACGGCGAACAGCACGACCGCGGCCGAACGCCGGTGGCCGAGCATCACCAACACCAGACCGGCCGCGCCCACCACCGGCACGAGGAACCAGATCACTCGATAGGGGGTCAACACGTCGAGATCGAGACGCTGGGCCGTCCGGAACATCTGGAAACTGTTGCGGGTGGCCGAGCCCGACCGGACCCAAGGAGCCAGGAAGGCCAGCGACGAAAGGGTCCCGAGGACGACCAACCCGATCCACTCGCCGGAGCGGGCCGCCCGACTCATCGGTCGACGCCCCGTCGCAGGGCGGCCTCGAGAGCCGGGGCGAGGTCACCGTTGGGGTGGACCTCGACCGAGACGAGGTCGAGCCACTGCGCCAGCTCGACGAGATGGGTCGACAACGTCTCGGCCACCTCGTCGGGTTCGGCCCACGGTTCGACGAAGGCACCCTTGACCCGCAACACGCCGGCGGCACGGTCGGCCTTCAGATCGACCCGGCCCACCAGGCGGTCACCGAGCAGGAAGGGCAGCACGTAGTAACCGAACTCCCGCTTCGCCTCGGGGACGTAGATCTCGATGCGGTAGCGGAAGTCGAACAGTCGCTCGGCTCGTGGCCGGAACCAGACCACCGGGTCGAACGGGCTCAGGACCGTGGCCGCGTCGATCGAACGGGGCCGTCGGGAATCAGGATGCAGGTAGGCCGTCTCGGACCAGCCCTCGACCTCGACCGGTAGCAGGCGACCGTCGTCGACCAACCGCCCGAGAAGGGGACGGGCCGCCGGCATCGTGATCCGGAAGTAGTCGGCGAGGTCGGCGGCGGTTCCCACGCCGTGGGCCCGGGCCGCGAGCACGAGCATCTCGGCGACGGCCTCGTCGGTCGACGGTGTCGGGCGCTGGTGAACGTGAGGCGGCACCACCCGCTCGGGAAGGTCGTAGTGCGTGGTGAACTGGTGATCGCGGTGGTGGATCGACAGGCGGCCGGTGACATACAGCCACTCCAAGGCCAACTTGCCTCGAGGCATCCCCCACCACGGGCCGGTGCGCTCCCCGGGGTCGTCGAGCGTCCGGACCGACCGGGGACCGTGTCGGCGGATCTCGTCGAGCACGGCGGCGAGGTAGTCGGGCTGGTTCGCCTCGAGTTCCCGCCCAGCCTGCCAGCGACCTCGCTCCATCCTCCAGCGCAGCAACGGATGCAGGTCGATCGAGGTGATGGACGCCTCGTGGGCCAGGTATTCGTGGTTCTCGCCCGAGTGCCAGATCCAGTGATCCAGACGGCTGCGGTCGTAGGGGCCCAGTCGGGAGAACACCGGGAGGAAATGGGACCGGGCCACGACGTTCACCGAGTCGAGCTGGAGCACCGCCATCCGGTCGAGTACCCGCCGGAAGTGCCGGACATCGGGGTTCCCGGCGGGGCGGCGGTCGGTGAAGCCCTGGGCTCCGAGGGCGATGCGGCGGGCCGCCCCGATCGACAACGAGCCCGACGGGGCCGGCGGAGTCACGACCTGGGATGGGTCAGGAGCGTCAACAGGTTGTGAACCATGCGGGCGGTCGCCCCCCACAGGGTGTCTCCGACCAGCTCGAAGAAGAAGATGTTCATCGGGACGCCGTTGCGCACCCAGATCTCCTCCCGGAAGATGTCGGGGTCGGCCAGTTCGGTCAGCGGCAGCGTGAGGATGCCGTCGACCTCGTCGGGATCGGGCCGAAGCTCGGGCCAGGTGTCGATCACACCCACCACGGGAACGATGTAGGACGGGCTCGACACGGTCGTGAGCCGGTCGAGTTCGCCGATGACGGTGACCGACCCCGGAGGGAGCGCGATCTCCTCGTTGGTCTCACGCAAGGCGGTTGCCACCAGGTCGACGTCGTGCGGTTCGAGGCGACCACCCGGAAAGCACACCTCGCCCCGGTGCGAACGCAGATGCCAGGCGCGCCGGGTGAAGAGCAGTTCGGGACCGCTTCCGCTGTCGCCGAAGGGCACGAGCACGGCCGACGGCGGGCGCCCGTCGACCGAGGTGGCCGGTGGACGGTGAGGCGAGGACGCCGCGATGATCGACCTGATCTGCTCGAGATCGGTGGGCAGCGGGAGTCCGGCCCAAGGGGCGTGCTCGCCGCGGGTCACGCCCGGCGGGCGCGGAATGTTCTGCGGGCCGCCTCGACCGGGAGGAGGCCGGAGAGTCAGGACGGCTCCTGTGCCGCGGCGAGGGACTCGAGCAGTTCCTTCATCCCACCGTTCTTCAGGTTCTTCAACACCGTTCCGGGGGTGTCGGTGCCTCGTTCCCACTCCATCCAGAAACCGAGGAGTTTGGTGGGATCGGGCGGGGGCCGTTCGATGTCAGACACAGGCCCGAGGCTACCGGCCGTTCGTGACGAGCACCCCGACCCGCCGGTTCCCGAGGACGGATCCGCCACGTCGCTTCTGCCAGACTTCGACCGTGCTCCTCCCCCGTTTCCTCCGCCGCCTGATGGCGACGTCGCCACCCGACGACACCGACGTCGGGTCGGCACGGCACCGGTCGGCTCGCGCGAGCGCCCGGACCGGGCGGGTGACGGGGCGACCGACCTCGTCGAACGGGGCCAGTTCGATGCACCTGCGCTGGGATCTGCCCGGCGAGCCACCGCTGGTCGAGGTCGGGGTCGACTTCACGGTGGTCGAACCGCCGGTGGTCGCCTCGCTGTACTTCTGGGCCCTCCAGGTGGGTTTCGTCGGTCGCGGTCGCCCACTCGGGGCCGCCCACATGGGGCTCCAACACCACCCTCGCCACCCCGGCAGCGGGGCTGTGAACTGGGGCGGCTATCACAACGGGGGTGGAGAACTCGACGGATCGGTGTCGGCCCTGCCATCGTCGCTCGGCAACCCGAACACCCGCGACTATCGCTGGGAGCCGGGGGTGCGCTATCGCTACACCATCGCCCGCTCGCCCGAACGTGGCTGGCGGGCGTCGATCACCGACACCGACTCGGGGATCACGACCGTGATCCGAGATCTCTGGGTCGAGGCCGATCACCTGGCTCAGGTCGTGATGTGGAGCGAGGTCTTCGCCGACTGCGACGCACCCCGGGTGCGAGTCGAATGGTCCGACCCTTCTGCGGTCACCACCGGTGGGACACGGGTCACCCCCCGATCGATGATCACCAGCTATCAACGTCACGAGGACGGCGGATGCGCCAACACCGATGCCGTGCCCGTGCCCGGTGCGGGGGCGATCGCCCAGGTCACCAACACCGTGCGCCTCACCCCGCCCAACGCCGCACTCCGACTCTGAAGCCCCCACCGACACCACCCCCAACGCTTCTTTGGAGCCCGGACACCGGTAACCGGCATCCCGAACCCAGGGTTGGACCAGCGATGGGCAGCATCACCGGAAAGACAGCATCACCGGAAAGACAGCATCACCGGAAAGACAGCATCACCGGAAAGACAGCATCACCGGAAAGACAGCATCACCGGAAAGACAGCATCACCGGAAAGACAGCATCACCGGAAAGACAGCATCACCGGAAAGACAGCATCACCGGAAAGACAGCATCACCGGAAAGACAACCGGGAAACGAACGGGCCGGCACCCGGAGGTGCCGACCCGTTCGACGAGTCGTTCGGCGTGAACCGAGCAGACGAATCGAGCCCAGGGGCTCAGATCACATCATGCCGCCCATGCCGCCCATGCCGCCCATGTCGGGCATGCCGCCGCCGCTCGATTCCTCGGGCTTGTCGGCGACGAGCGCCTCGGTGGTCAACACCAGGGCTGCGATCGACGCCGCGTTCTGCAGCGCCGCCCGGGTGACCTTGGCCGGATCGGTGATCCCGGCGGCCATGAGGTCTTCGATGACACCGGTGGCGGCGTTGAGGCCGATATTGCCCTTGGCCTCTTCGACCTTGGCCACCATGATGGCGCCCTCGAGACCGGCATTGATCGCGATCAGGCGAGCCGGGGCCTCGAGGCATTCCCACACCGAACGAGCACCGGTGGCCTCGTCGCCTTCGAGCCCCTCGAGGACCTTCAGGACCGCCGGACGGGCCCGCAGCAGTGCGGTACCGCCACCGGCGACGACACCCTCTTCGAGGGCGGCGCGGGTAGCCGACAGTGCATCTTCGATGCGATGCTTCTTTTCCTTGAGCTCGACCTCGGTGGCTGCACCGACCTGGATGACGGCAACGCCGCCGGCCAGCTTGGCGAGGCGCTCCTGGAGCTTCTCACGGTCCCAGTCCGAATCGGTGTTCTCGATCTCGGCCTTGATCTGCGAGACCCGACCGACGACATCATTGCTGTCGCCCGCACCCTCGATGATCGTGGTGTTGTCCTTGGTGATGACGACCTTGCGGGCCTGGCCCAGCATGTCGACGGTGACACCGTCGAGCTTGAGCCCGACCTCTTCGGCGATGACCTGACCACCGGTGAGGATGGCCATGTCCTGCAGCATCGCCTTGCGACGCTCGCCGAAGCCGGGCGCCTTGACGGCGGCCGACGAGAAGGTGCCACGGATCTTGTTGACCACGAGCGTGGCCAAGGCTTCACCCTCGATGTCCTCGGCGATGATCACGAGCGGCTTCGAAGCCTGCATGACCTTCTCGAGGACGGGCAGGAGGTCCTGCACCGCGGTGATCTTGCCCTGCACGAACAGGATGTAGGGGTCCTCGAGGACCGCTTCCTGGCGCTCGGGGTCGGTCACCATGTAGGGGCTGATGTAGCCCTTGTCGAACTGCATGCCCTCGGTGAACTCGAGCTCGATGCCGAAGGTGTTCGACTCTTCGATGGTGACGACGCCGTCCTTGCCGACCTTGTCGATGGCCTCGGCGAGGACGTCACCGACGGACTGATCGGCAGCGGAGATGGCGGCGACCTGGGCGATTTCGGCCTTGTCGTCGATCTCCTTGGACTGATCGGCGATGGCTTCGACCGCGGCGGCGACGGCCTTCTCGATGCCTCGCTTGAGGCCCATCGGGTTCGCCCCGGCGGCCACGTTGCGCAGGCCGTTCCGGATCAACGCCTGGGCCAGCACGGTGGCGGTGGTGGTTCCGTCACCGGCAACGTCGTTGGTCTTGGTGGCAACTTCCTTGACCAGCTGCGCACCCATGTTCTCGAACGGGTCTTCGAGCTCGATCTCCCGAGCGATCGACACACCGTCGTTGGTGATGGTCGGGGCACCGAACTTCTTGTCGAGGACGACGTTGCGTCCCTTCGGGCCGAGGGTCACCTTGACCGCATCGGCGAGCTGGTTCACCCCGGCTTCGAGAGCGCGGCGGGCCTCTTCGTCAAACTTGATGATTTTCGACATGGTTCAGATTCTCACTTCACGATTGCGAGGACGTCACGGGCACTGAGGATGAGGTAGTCGACACCCTCGAGAGCGATCTCGGTGCCTCCGTACTTCGAATAGACGATGACATCGCCCACCGACACGTCCATGGGAATGAGTTCACCGGTGTCGGATCGACGGCCGGCACCCACGGCGACGACGTCACCCTGCTGTGGCTTCTCTTTGGCGGTATCAGGAATGACGAGTCCGCTCTTCGTCGTCGCTTCGGCCTCTTTGGGCTTGATGACGATGCGGTCCTCGAGTGGTTGCAGGTTCATGCAGATTCGCCTCCGTACGGCGTGATCTCGATGGATGGGATCAGGGTGGGAACGAGCGCCAGCTGCACGCCTGGGTCTCGCGTGTCCCGATGGGACGACCACGACCAGGTCGATTAGCACTCGACGCTCGCGACTGCCAACACTAGCCAGCCCGAGGGATCGCTCCAACCCGCGCCAGGCGGAACCATGACCGAATTTCTGCCGACCGCGCAGGAAACCTGAGTCGGAGGCACTCAGCTCCGGTGGAACGGTTGCCGTCGGGCAGCTTCGCCCACCGATGGCGCTTGGGCCAGGGCCGGTGGGGTGCAAGACTACCGCCGGTGCATGATCCCGACCTCCTCCTCGACCTCCGCTCCGGACGTCCCGCGCGGGTCGAGCTGGCCGTCGACGACTCCGAACGCCAGCTGCTGACACCCCTGCTGCGGCACTTCCTCGGACTCGGGTACCGGCCAGACCGAACCGTTTCCGGGGATTGGCTGCACCTGACGTCCGACGACGGCTTCGTGACCGTGCAGTCCGACCTCGACGAAGGGGGCGTCGTTCTCTCGATCGCGGCGTCCGCTCTCGACCACGACGCCCTGCGCACGGCCGTGGCCTCGGCCATCACCGACGACGGGCTGCTGTGGGCCGAACCAGACGAAGCGCACCCCGACCACCGGCGTTTCAAGGACCGGACCGGCGTGGCCCGCGCCGTCCTGCGGATCTGCCCGGCCTGACCGACGCAGGTTCACCGACCGATCGCAGACCGGTCAATCGGTGACGAGTCGCAGCGTGGGGTAGGCACCGTCATCGAGCGACGTCGGTCCATCGTTGAGGAGTCGCCAGTGGGCGGCCGCGGCGATCATGGCTGCGTTGTCGGTGCAGTAGTGGCGGTCGGGGACCAGGGCGGCGAGACCGGCCTCGTCGGCTGCTTCGGCGAATCGGCGCCGCAGCAGCGAGTTCGCCGCGACCCCACCCCCGAGACAGACCGAACGAGCGCCAACCGCCGCTGCGGCCCGCATCGCCTTCACGACGAGCACGTCCACGACGGCCGCCTGAAACGATGCGGCGACGTCGGCGTTGGCCACGTCGGGGTGCTTGCGGACATGGTTCACGACCGACGTCTTCATTCCGCTGAACGAGAAATCGAGGCCGTCGTTGAGCATCCCGCGGGGAAAGGCGATCGACGTCGGATCACCCTGGGCCGAGAGTCGATCGATCAGGGGCCCGCCCGGGTAGCCGAGGCCCAGGTATCGAGCCACCTTGTCGAACGCCTCACCCGCTGCGTCGTCGATCGTGGAGCCGAGGATGACGTAGCGGCCGGGTTCAACGACGTGGACGAGCAACGTGTGGCCGCCCGACACCAGCAACACCACGAGGGGGAATTCGAGATCGGGACGCTCGAGTGTGGTGGCGAACAGGTGGCCCTCCATGTGGTTGACGCCGACGTAGGGGACATCCCACGCCAGCGCCAGGGCCTTCGCCGCGCTGACCCCGATCAGGAGCGCACCGATCAGGCCGGGGCCGTGGGTGGCGGCCACGGCGTCGATGGCCGAGGGATCGACGTCGGCGTCGTGCAGCGCCCGGAGCAGCACCGGCTCGAGCAGGTCGAGGTGTGCCCGACTGGCAACCTCGGGGACCACCCCACCGAACTCGACGTGGAGTTCGACCTGGCTCGACACGACGTTGGACAGCACCTCGACACCGTCACGCACGATCGCGACGGCGGTCTCGTCGCAACTGCTCTCGATGGCCAGCAACACGGTCATGGGTGGTCTCCGGTGTGATCGCCGTCGCCGAGGATCGTCGTCGTGCGGGGTTCTGCCACCGCGCGACCCGGGTGGTCGGAACGGTGGATGTCGTGGGCCCAGAGGATCAGGGCGTCCTCACCCGGTCCGTAGTAGTCCTTGCGGGAACCGGCAACGACCATGGCGAAGTGGCGGTAGAGCGACAGCGCTGCGGTGTTCCCCGGCCGGACCTCGAGCGTCAGATGACGGGCCCCGAGATCGACGACGTCGCCGATCAGCCGGCTGAGGAGCAACCGGGCCACGCCCCGCCGACGTTGCGCGGGGGCCACGGCGATGTTCATCAGATGGGCCTCGTCACCGACCAGCATCATGCCGCCGAAGCCGCAGAGCGAACCCTCGTCGTGAGCGACGAGCCAATGACGCTGGGCCGGTGACAGGTCGAGTTCCCCGGCGAAGAGGTCCCGGGGCCACGGCTTGGGACTCACTTCGGCCTCGAGCAGTGCGACGTCGTCGAGATGATCGGCCGTGAGCGGCGAGAGGATCACGACGGCTGCCGGCCCTTGGGCGTCGCTCGGGTCTTGATGTTGATCTGAACGTCGGGATCGCGTAGGTAGCGAGGCAGGACCCGGGAACCCTCGACACCGGGCCGGCCCGACGCCAGCAGAGCGATCGTGACCGGTGACGGCTCCCGACCCGGCTGCAACCGAAACCCGTAGAGCTCGGCATAGCGATCGCCACCGTCACCGACGACGACGTCGTCGGCACCGACGACCGAGGCGAACCCCGACGGATCCCCGACCAACGGTTCGCCGAGGGGGGTCGGGGAGCCGTCGGCGTCGACGGAGAACCGCTGCTGGAACACCTCGGCCCTGCGGGCGTCGATGATCGCCGTGACGGTGCATCCGGGATGCTCGGCGGCGAGCGCCTCGAGGCTCGACACGCCGGTGACCGGGGTCGAGGTGGCCAGGGCCAGGGTACGAATCGTGGCCAGCCCGACTCGCAGACCGGTGAACCGGCCGGGACCGACGTCGACGGCGAACCGATCGATGTCACCGAGCCGAACCGGGGTTCCTCGGGCCTGCGAAGCCGTGTCCAGCGCCTGGGCGATCATGGGCGTCAGTTCCTCGGCGTGGCGTCGGTCGGTGGCGACCTGGTGCTCGGCGAGCACGGTCGTTTCGCTCGGGACCCCCTCGCCGAGCCCGGGGCCCGCCTCGACGATGGCCACGCCCACACTCGCCGTTGCCGAGGTGACGGCCAGGATCAACACGGTGGTAGCCGGTCGGTCGACTCGGCCAGGGGACGGATCCGTTCGGCCCACCGGACCGAGCCGGGCTCGAATCGCATGACCCGATCGTCGTCGCCTGCGCCCAGCAACAGGCGGATCGTCAGCCGATCGGTCGGCAGCACGGGGTCGATCTGCTCACCCCACTCGATCACGGTGACCCCCGATTCCAGGAGCTCGGGCAGGTCGAGGTCGAGGGTCTCGGCGAGATCGTCGATCCGGTAGACGTCGAGGTGGTCGAGGCCCAGGCGCCCCTCGTAGTGGTTGGCGAGCGTGAAGGTCGGGCTGGTGATGCGGTCGTCGATCCCGAGGCCGGCACCGAGACCCTGGGTGAAGCAGGTCTTCCCGGCACCGAGATCCCCGGCCAGGACGATCAGATCTCCGTCGTGGAGCAGGTCGGCCAGCGCCTCGGCCACCCATTTGGTCTGCGCCGGGCACGCGGTGGCGACCGACCACACGGCGTCGGGCGACAGTGGTGGCGTCGAGGGATCAGGGTGGTCGGACACGACCGTCAGGCTAACGGCCGGGCCCGACACCTCGGGGCCCTGCTCCGGCCGCCGGGCCGAGGCCCGGACTACGGTCCGAGCCGTGACTGCCCCGACCATCCGCCCGACCCGACCCGACATCGAACGCGTCGCAGCCCGGCTCGCCGGGGCGATCCGGAGCACACCGGTCGTCACCCTCGATCTGTCCGAGTTCGGTCGCTCGAGCCCGTCGGGACGAACGGTGCGGGTCCACCTCAAGCTGGAGTTCCTCCAGCACGCCGGCAGCTTCAAGGCGCGGGGGGCGCTGAACGCTGCGCTCTGCGCCGCCGACGCCGACCCGGCGTTGCGCAACCGGGGCCTGGTGGCGGCGTCGGGCGGCAACCACGGCATCGCCGTCGCCTGGGCGGCCCGGCATCTGGGGATCCCGGCCGCGATCTTCGTGCCGACGATCTCGGCCGAGGCCAAGCTCGAGCGGCTCCGGGATCTCGGCGCCGACGTTCACCGGGTCGGATCGGTCTACGCCGAGGCCCTCGCTGCGGCCGATGCCCACCGGATCGCCACCGGGGCCGTCGCCATCCATGCCTACGACCAGCCCGAGGTCGTCGCCGGGGCCGGAACCGTCGGCCGGGAACTCGCCTCGGCCGTACCCGGCCTCGACGCCGTGCTCGTTGCCTGTGGCGGCGGCGGGCTCGCCGGGGGTCTGGCCACCTGGTTCGGCGACGCGGTCGACCTGGTGGTCTGCGAGACGCCGGGAACGGCCAGTTTCGCTGCGGCCCTGGACCATCACGGTCCGGTCGACGTGCCGGTGTCCGGTGTCGCCGCCGATGCCCTGGGAGCCACCCGACTGGGGTCGATCGGCTGGGGGGCGCTCTCCGAGGTCGGAGCCCGCAGTGTCCTCGTCCCGGACGACGACGTGATCGGCGCTCAGCAATGGCTGTGGCGCGAACTGCGGATCCTGGTCGAGCCGGCGGCCGCCACCCCGGTTGCTGCGCTGTTGTCCGGTCATTGGGATCCCGACCCTGGGCACACCGACCTCGGTGTCGTGGTCTGTGGCGCCAACGTGACCCGCTGACGTCGAGGGTCAGGAGGCGTCGCGCACCGAACGGATGGCTCGGGCCACCGCGGCGGTGGCCATGGTGCGGAGGTTGGCGAGATCGGCGTCGACCCGACCGGTTGCGGCCGCAACGAGGGCGTCACCATCGGCGGCGGTGTGAGCCGGGGCCAGCGCCCGGGCCATGCCGTCGTGCCCGGCCTGCGCCAACAGGTGGCACCCCATCTTGTCGACCACGGCGTTGGTGACGATGATCCCGATCGTGGTGTTGGTGCCGAAGTCGGCGTCGCCGGCCACCACCCGGGGTGGCACCAGGTCGGGAATCGTGCCGTCACCGGGATCGATGTCGCCCAGCGCATTGACCACCACGAGTGCACTCACCACGACCTCGCCCTCGCGAAGGGTCGCCGTTCCCAATCCTCCTGGACGCCGGCCGTCGCGGCCCCACCACTTGCGGTAGGTCGCCCCCGCTCCCCCACCGACCCGACCGACCGCGACCGCACCCGACGATGCCGCCAACGCGGCCGACCGACCGGCCGCAGCTCCGGGTCGCACCCCGCCAACGACACCGCTCGCCTCGGTCAGATCGTAGATGCACAGCCCGACGACGATCGGCACGACACCGCCGGCCGTCGGGAAGCCGCGACCCTGCTCGGCCAGGTGCCGCATCACGCCGTCGGCTGTCGCCAACCCGAAGGCCGACCCGCCCGACAGCACGACTGCATCCACGTGCTGCATCATCCGGCTCGGATCGAGCAGCGCGAACTCGCGCGTCGCCGGAGCGCCACCCCGGACCTCGCCGGAGGCGACCGTAGCCTCGGGCAGGAGGACCACCGTGCAGCCGGTCTCGCCGCCGTCACTGGTCCAGTGGCCGACCTCGACGCCGGGGACATCGGTCAGCACGCCGCCGTCCCGGTCTCACGATCGTCCCGGTCTTCACGAGCGTCCCGGGCTCCGCGAGCCCCCAGGCTTCGCGGTGGTGGCTCGGCTGCGTCGGTCACCGGGGTCGGACATGCGGCAACAGCGTGGCAGGCCCGCCCGTCGCGGGCAAGGCCGTCGTCACGTGGCGGCCAACGCGACCAGTCGATCGTCGTAGATCGGTCCCATCACCGACCAGTCGAACCGCTGCAGGCCCGCCGCCAGCGGCGCCGCCCGTTCCCGCCAGAGATCGATGTCGGAAACCACCTCGACCAACCTCGTCCCGAAACTCCCGGGCCGATAGAGGAAGCTCGCCCCCTCGGGACCGAGGAGATCCGGGTAGTTCAGCGCATCGGGCACCACCGGGATCGCGCCGGCGGCGACGGCCTCGGCGATGGCGGCACCGAAGAAGTCGTGGCGCGGCGCAACTCACCACGACGTCAGCTCGATCGAGCCAGTCGCGGTACGCAGCCGGCGGAAAGGGACCGACGGCGACCACTCGGTCGGCGTGGGCGTCGAGCATCTGCCGGCGTACCGGATCGCCCAGTGGCCCTGCTTCACCCGCGAGGACCAACGAGACGTCGAGGCCTTGGCCGACCAGACGATCGACGGCCCGGAGGAACACCGACGGCTCCTTGTCGGGCTCCCAACGGTGAGGCCACAGGACGATCGGGGGCGAACCCGCCGATGGCGACGGATCGACCCACGAGAGATCGAGCCCGAGCGGCAGCGTCTCGAAACGCCCGATCACCGCATGGACCAGGTGATCGTGATCGGTGTCGGGAAACCGGGCGACGAACGGTCGGAGCGAATCGATGACGCAGCGCCGATGCCAGTCGCTGTTGAAGAACACGACGTCGGCGGCCAACCACGAGAACCAGTCGATCAGCCCGTTCCGGTCGTTGGCGGCGGCGCCCTGGACGTTGGGGTAGAGCAGCTGGGACTCGTGCTGATACACCGCGACCGGGAGCCGACCGATGTCGTTTCGCAACAGGCCCAACAGACGAGCCGCGTCGACGGGACTCGACACGATCATCACATCGGGTCGCCCGTTGGTTTCGACCTCGACTCGAACCCGATCGGCCAGGGGAGCGGCACCGCCACGCTGCCGCCAGCGCCATCGGTCGGGAGCCAGTCCGAGCACCGTCACGTCGTGTCGGCTGGCCGATCGATAGCCCTGGGACCAGCGCGGTGGGAGCCGCCGTTCCACGGTTCGACGATCAGGACCCGAAGGGTCACGTCGACCGACCGACGGTCAAGAACGGCCCTCGACGGACCGGCGGCGGGTGTCGACGGTCGGCTCGACGAGGCGTTCGAGGACGGCGTTCAGGCCGTCGGGATCCTCGAGCATCATCTGATGTCCGACATCGGGCACCACGATCCGCTCGGCGCCCGGGAACGCGGCAACGAGCTCATCGGCGCACCGGATGGGCGTGAGCCGATCCCGATCACCGACGACGATCACGACCTCGAGCCGGTCGAGGTCGTCGCGGGCTGCCAGCGCCGACCGGACGTCATGGGCGAAGATCGACGGCCAGGCGCTCCAGTAGACCTCGCGAGGCAGTCGGTCGAAGCTCTCGGCCACGATCCGCAGATCACCCAGACTCGGCCGCCGACCGAAGGTCGACATGACGGCCAGTCGCCCGAAGTCGTTGTCGGGCACGGTTCCGAGGATGCCCGCCAGCGGACCGGCCTGCAGGACACGATCGATCGACTCCTGGAACCGAGCGGGGGGAACCGGTGCTCGGACGGCCGAGTCGACGAAGACCACGCCCGACACCCGGTTCACGACCGCGGCATCGGCCGTGGCCAGGAATCGACCGATGACCATGCCCCCCATCGAATGGCCGACCAGCACCACATCGTGGAGATCCTCGTCGATCAGGAGCTGGACCAGGTCGGCGGCGTTGTCACCGATCGCCGCCCCATTCGCTCCTGCACGCGACCGCCCGTGGCCTCGCAGGTCGAGGGCCATCACCCGACACCGGTCGGCCAACCGGAACTGGTGATGCCAGGCCTGGGCCTCGAGCGTGACGCCGTGCAGGAGCACCACTGGACGACCGACGCCGGCCTCGATCCAGTGGACCTCGCCGCCGTCGGGTGTCTCCATCACCCGATCGACCGCCGTCGCCGGAATCGTCACGGCAACCGAGGGCGAACCGGCCCGGTCGATTCGCCGCATCAGCCATCGCTCACCGAGCCAGCCCGAGGCCAGGCCCGCCACCAGGGACCATCGATTCATGAACGTCTCCGATTCCGGCGGTCGAGCCGAGGCCCGAACCCGCACACCACTTCGTAGGTGATGGTGCCGAGCACGTCAGCCCATTCCTCGGCGGTGATCTCGTCGCCACCCTGCGCTCCGAGGAGCACGACTTCGTCGCCCGGCCGCACCTCACGGTCCCCACAATCGACGATCACCTGGTCCATCGTGATCACCCCGGCGAATCGGTGTCGCTCACCCCGGATCAGCACCTCGCCCGATTCCCACCAGGCCCGGGGGACACCATCGGCATAGCCGATCGGGATCGTGGCCAGCGTGGCGTCGACGGCGAGCCGACGTCGGTGCCCGTAGCTGACGGCCGTTCCGGCCCGGGCCCGCTTGACGAACGCGACCTCCGACACGAGACGCATCGCCGGCCGAAGATCACAGACCTCCTCGAGTTCGGGCCCCGGAAGGCAGCCGTAGATCCCGATTCCGCAGCGAACGAGGTCGTAGTGGCTTTCGGGCAGGACCAGCGTGGCCGCCGTGTTGGCCGCATGAACCAGCGGCGGGTCGATCCCGACCGCCGACAGCTCTTCGAGCAAAGCATCGAATCGCTCGAGTTGCTGACCGTTGAGCGGATGTCCCACTTCGTCGGCCCGGGCCAGGTGGGTCCAGACCGAACCGAGTTCGACGGAATCGCCGGCCATGATCGCCTTGGCCAGTTCGACCCCCGATGCCGAGGTCGCGCCGACCCGACCCATTCCGGTGTCGACCTTGAGATGCACGGTCACGAGACCGTCCCCCGTCCCACTCCCGCCGAACCGGGCAACCGCGTCCTCGATGGCAGCGAGGGCCTCGGCGGTGTAGACGGCGGGTTCGAGTCGATGGGCGATGACGTCGGGATACTCGCGCAGGGCCGGCTCCGACAGCAACCAGATCGGCGCCTCGATCCCGGCTCGGCGCAAGGCCACACCTTCGGCCACCTGTGCCACCGCGAGCCGGGAGGCACCCGCCCCCAGTGCCGTGCGGGCGATCTCGGCTGCACCGTGGCCATAGCCGTCGGCTTTCACCACGGCGCACAGTTCGCTCCCCGACGCCACGGATCCGAGCATGGAGACGTTGTGCGCGATCGCATCGAGATCGATGTCCAACCAGGCCCGGCTCATGGGGCCTCCCACCCGCTGAGGAGGCGGGCAGTGAGCTCCGGGATGTCACCGGCGACCAGTCCGACCGACGGCCCGAGGAGCGATGCCCGGCCGTGGACCTCGGCCCCGAGGGCTGCGGCCACGAACGGCTCGAGCCCCAGCGCCAGGCCGGCCCCGATGATCCCCGACAGCACGTCGCCGGTTCCGGCTGTCGCCAGTCGCTCGTCACCGCCGATCGAGATCAAGGCCCGTCCGGACGGGTCGGCCACCACGGTCGCCGGGCCCTTCAGCAGCACGACGGCGCCGAGGTGCGCTGCTGCTTCGCGGGCCGCCGCCACCCGATCGGGCCCGGGACCGTGCCCGAGCAGCCGGCCGAACTCGCCATCGTGGGGCGTCAACACCGCGGGGATCGAACGGCGACGCAGGCACTGCGGGTCGGCGCCGACGGCGTCGAGGGCACCGGCGTCGATCACGATCGGGATCGACGCCTCGGCGACGACCCGGCGGACCTCGACCGCCGTGTGGTCGTCGGTGGACAGGCCGGGCCCGAGGATCAGAGCGGCAACCCGATCGAGCCGTTCGAGCACCGAACGGCCCCACTCGCCGCCCGGACCTTCCCCCGAGCCGCCGTCGCCTGCCAGTTCGCGACCGACGGCCTCGACGGGTAGCCGGAACGCTGCAGCACGCAGTCCGGGGATCGAGACCAGGACATACCCGGCCCCGGCCCGGGCGGCACCCCGGGCCGACAATCGGGGGGCCCCCGGCATGGCCGGACTCCCCCCGACGACCCACACGGCCGATCGCCACTTGTGGGCGTCGCGTTCGCGCACGGGCCATCGGGCCACGTCCATGGGCTCGACCAGCTCACACGTTGCCCCGGAACAGTCGAGACCGATCGGTGCGACGGTGATCGGGCCGCACAGCCGCGGTCCGGCGTCGAACAGCAGCCCGGGCTTCAACGCTCCGAAGGTGACCGTGGCGTCGGCGGAAAGAACCGCACCTCGCGCCTCACCGGTGAGACCGTCGAGACCGCTCGGGATGTCGATCGCCAGCACCCTCGGCCGGGACCCGTCGGGCCGCGACAGGTCGGGCCCGTCGAAGCCGTCTCGCAACCCGGTACCGAAGGCGGAATCGATCACCAGATCGGCTCGAGTGAACGTGCGACCATCGAGGGAGCCGGGTTCGACGATCACGATCGACGCACCCCAACGCCGCAGGTGTCGGGCCGCCGCCCGACCGTCGGCGCCGTTGTTGCCGGGACCTGCGATCACCACGATCCGGGTCCCGGAGACACCGCCCATCAGCCGTCGCGCCGCAACGGCGCTCGCCCAGCCGGCACGCTCGATCAGCACCTCGACGGGCTCGGTGGCGGCTGCGTCGATCGAACGCATCTCGGCCGGGGTCACCACGGGCTGCATGGTCAGAGCATCCGATCCAGGGCGTCCCCGAGCTGGCCGGGGGCGAGATGCACACCGCCGACGATGGTCAGACCCATCACCACCGGCTCGGACCGGGTCCAGGCGAGGACCTGACCCCGACGATCGGGGATCTCCCGCCAGCGGGCCGACGACAGCTGGTCCTCGACCATCCGGGCCAGGTGCCGGGCCCCCGGCCCGTCGAGGTCGCACAACCAGGGTTCCAGCCATCGGATCAGCTCGATGTCGAGTCGGGCCAGCGCTGCGAGCACGTCGTGGAGTGCCGGCTCGCCGGGCTCCAGCGCCAGTTCGGTGAGCCACCACTGGTCGAGGACACGCTCGATGGTTCGACGGTCGGACGCGTCCCAGTCGGACCAACCGGCGTTCTCCAGCCGATCGAAGACGGCCACGGCGACCTCGGGATCGCCCAGTGGTCGGGTTGCCAACTCGAGCATCCTCGGCAGCGAGGCCCGGAGCTCGCCGTGCTCGGCCCGAACCAGGACGGCGTCCAACGCAAGATTCGGGAACAGCGAATCCCGGGATCCGAAACGGGACCACACGTCGTCGAGTGCCGCGGTGACGCGCTGGTTGTGCAGCACCTGGCCCGGCACCGGCTTCGGGATCGGGGGCGAGGTCATGGACACAATCCTGCCATCAGCGGGCCGCCCATGACGTCACCGGACCGTTCCCGATCGTTGCGGCACCCGCTCGGACCGGGTGGCACCGCCGATTGCTCAGTTCTCGATCCAGCGACTCGCCACCGTGCTGATCGGTGCCGTGAGCAACTCGACCGTGGGGACCGTCGCCAGGAGATCGTCGCGGAACGTCGGCTCGCGTTCGGTGACGACGTCGACGAGCTGGCGATAGCGCTTGTGATAGCCCTGCAGGACGTTGCGGGCCGTTGCCGCATCGAGTCCCTCGTTGAGCCGGAGATGGCACAGCGTGAGCCCGGTGGCGTCGCCATCTTTGATCTCGGGCACGATCAGGACGACCCGACCGTCGGTGCCGACGGTCACGATCAGCTCGCGGTCGGCTGCCACCCGGTGTTTGGTACCCCGAAGGGTCGGGTCGCTCTGCACCCGAGAGGTCAGGTTGGCCGACAAGCCGCTCTTGTCGACGACGAAGACCTCGGCGTTGTCGTCGGGTCGCCCTTCGATGCGATAGCGCGTGTAGCCGGTGACCTCGGCGATCGCCGGGTCGAGGGCCGCCAGGGACCGCAACGTGCGATAACTGAGCCGATCCCGGGGGCACCCGGTCGCGAGCACGGCCTGGATCAGATCGGATTGCAGGAGGGACTCGTCGGCCCGAGAGATGCCGACCGTGACGGTCTTCGCCTGGTGCTTGATGGCATCGACCGGACGCGTCAATTCCTCGATCCCGGCCGTGAGCGCAGCGGCGAGGTCTTCGACGACCACCCCGGGCGTGCCCACCTTGCCGAACTCGGTCTGGTACGCCTCGAGGGGAATGGTCTGCCCGGCGAATCGGAGTAGCGAGGCGAGCCGAACCGCCGTCGAGGCCTCGAGCTGACCGTTGAACCGACCCTCTCGCAGGGCACTGAAGAACCGGGTTGCCCGTGGTTCGAGTTCGGCCGAGAAGCGATCGAACCAGCGGTCACCCGACTCGCCGACGAAGCCCTCGATGATGCCCCGGGCCTCGCGGAGTGGACGGGCCGAGGCATCGATGGCCAGCGCCGCTTCGTACCCGAACAGGTGGCCGACGACGGTGGACAGCACGAACGCCAGCAGCGGATGGGTGGCGGGTACGGCGATCACCTCGAGCGCACCGTTGAACCGATTCTCGCCTTCGG
The DNA here is from genome assembly GCA_963700755.1 of uncultured Acidimicrobiales bacterium. GTDB lineage: Bacteria > Actinomycetota > Acidimicrobiia > Acidimicrobiales > SZUA-35 > JBBQUN01. The sequence goes on along the minus strand of CAVOYW010000004.1, from coordinate 429,504 downwards.
TGGCGATGACGATCGGAGCAGCCTTGTGGGCTCGGAAGATGGCCACCTCCTTGGCGACGTCATCGGCATTCGACCCGACCAGCCCGGCCGCACACACCAGGATCATCGGCTCCGACGACAGGTCGATGTGCTTCTTGTCCTCGGTGATGTCGCAGGCGATCGCCTTGTAGCAGAGCTCGGAGAGTTTGATCCGGAGTTCACGGGCGGCAACGGCGTTGGCCCCGTTGCCGACCATCGCCCAGTACCGGCGGCTGGGGGCGTGACGATCCGCTGCGGCGGCGATGTCGGGTCGCTTCGCCAGCGTCGCCTGCATGGCGACGGGCAGTTCACGAAGGCCGGCGAGCAGGTCCTGGCGCTCGGCATCGGATCGTCCCGAGGCGCCCATGAGCCTCGAGACTCCCTCGGCCAGCAGGAACCCGGCGGCGATCTGGGCGTAGAAGGCCTTGGTCGATGCCACGCTCATCTCGACGTCTCGACCGTCGGAGGTGTAGAGCACACCGTCGGACTTGTCGACCAGATCGCTGCCCCGACGATTGACGATGGCCAGGACGACGGCGCCACGGCCATGGAGCAGGTCGACGGTGCGGTTGGTGTCGGTCGTGGTCCCGGACTGACTGATCGCCACGACCAACACGTCGGACATGTCGTCGAGCAGGTGGAACCCGGACATCTCGGTGGCCGTGATGGCGCGCACCGGCACGTCGAGTCCGGCCAGCATCCAATCGAACGCCGAGGCGACGGCCTGACCGGCGACGGCGGCCGTCCCCTGCCCGATCACCTCGACCCGACGGATCCCGCCGGAACGCAGACGGTCGGCCACCTCGGACGAGATGGTCTCGTCGGGGAGTCGAACCGCGAGATGCCCGTCGGTTTCGACGAGGCGCCCCCGCAGGGTCTTGGCGAACGAACTCGGCGACTCGGAGATCTCCTTCAGCAGGAAGTGCGCGGCGTTGCCGCGGTCGATGTCTCGTGTGGTGACCTCGGGCGCCTTCCACTCGTGTGCGGCGATCGGGAGTTCGGTGCCGTCGTAGGCCATCCGCGTGACACCGGCCGGATCGCCGGCCAGAGCACCCCGAACCCGAATGATCTGACCCTGGCTGCCCGTGGGATTGTCGGGATCGGCCGGCGTCTCGCCGTCCATCCGGAGATAGAGCGCGGCGTCCTCGACGACGCCGTAGGGCTCGGAGGCAACGACGAACGCATCCTCGGCCATTCCGATGAACACGCCCTGGCCCGAGCCCCGGAGCGCAAGATGCAAGTCGGCCGGCTCGAGGGTGGTCGACAGACCGATCGCCACCGATCCCTCGAACTGGGCCACGGTGGATCGCACGGCCTCGTCCAGATCGAGCCCCTCGGCCAGGCTCCTCGAGACCAGGGTCGGAATGACCTTGGCATCGGTCGTGATCTCACCGGCGATGCGCAGTTTCTCGACGGCGATGAGATCGGCGAAGTTGTCGACGTCTCCGTTCAGGGTCGCGGTGACGTACGGGGCACCGACCACCCCGATCTCGTCGGAATTGACCGGATGGGCGTTGGGCTCGGAGATGATCCCGACCGAGGCCCACCGAGTGTGCCCGAGCACCGTCACCTCGGCCGCCTCGTCGACCAGTGCGGCGCGCAGCAGCTCGTCGGCCGCGATCGCCGCCCGCATCGCCTTGGTGTTGTCACCGAGCTCACCGATCTCGGCCGCCGCCTTGTAGACCAGGCTGAGATGTCCCTCGGGGGTGCACACCGCACCGTTGGTGAACAGCGGATCGGCGAGGCGCCCCGTGATCAGTGCCTCGATCGACGACGCGTCGAGGTCGAGCCCGTGATGGCGGACCAGCAGGTGGACACCCGCCGAGTCACGACCACGCACCTCGAGGCGATCGAGCGAGCTGAGCGCCTGCTGGATGCTCAGGAAGGCGGCAACTGCGGCCCCGCTCGGGTTCGGCCCGGCCAGGGCGGCCACCTCTCGGGCGGTCCGGAGCCGATCGCGTTCGATGGCCCACGATGCATCCTTGGCGGCGATCATCCCCGAGTTGATCGACTCCAGGTCGTCGAACTCGTGGCCGTTGTCGAAGAGGTATTGCTCGACGACCGCCAGTTCGGACGCCAGATGCTCGATCTCGACTCGGACGGTCGTCTCGAGACCGTGATGGTCGAGCAGAGCCTTCAGGCCCGCTTCACCACGCAGCAGGCGATCGACCTCGGCCAACGCCTCGGCGGTTGCCAAGAGACGCTTGGCCAGGGCGGGGCTCGAGGCATCGGGCATGGCGTCGGTGGCAGCCGCCAACACCCCGAGCACCTCCTCGGCCGATGGCGTGGGCCGTGTGGTGCGTCGACGGGCAATCGCGATGATGCCGCACATGCTCGGCCTCCTCAGTCAGGGTCTCACCAGTATGGATCGGTCGGATTCGGCTGCCGCTGAGCGGCCCTGGGCAATCGACCCCAGCCTCGGACATGGTCATCGGACGGCGGTGCGTTCGACGACCTGAACGAGCCGATCGCAGACCTGCACCGCCGTGGCGTCATCGAGGTGCTCGACCATGACGCGGATCAAGGGCTCGGTCCCCGACGCCCGGACCAGGACCCGGCCGTCGGATCCGAGTTCGCGCTCGGCCGATTCGATCTCGGGGTGAATCCGATCGAGCAATCCCGGATCGGGTACCGAGAGTCGAACGTTGCGGAGGATCTGCGGCACCGTGGTCATGGCCTCACTTGCCAGTTCGGCCAGCGAGCGTCCGGAGCGGACGATCGCATCGGCCAGCTGGACACCGGCCAGGATGCCGTCGCCGGTGGTGGCCAGGTCGCGGCAGATCACATGACCCGACTGCTCGCCGCCGAGCGAGTAACCGCCGGCCTGGAGCTCGGCCAGCACGTACCGATCGCCGACACCGGTCTGTCGCACGGTGATGCCGGCGGCCCGCATGGCCAGGTGGAGACCCAGGTTGCTCATGACCGTGACGACGAGGGTGTCGTCGGCCAAGCGGCCGGTGGCCTTCCAGTCCTGGGCCAGCAGACACAGGATGTGGTCACCGTCGACGATGGTTCCGGTGTGATCCACGGCGATCAGGCGATCGGCGTCGCCATCGAAGGCGAGGCCGAATGCCCCGCCGGTGCCGACCACGGCCGAGGCCAGGGCTCCCGGACTGGTGGATCCACGATCGGCGTTGATGTTGAGGCCGTCGGGCTGATCGGCCAGGACGGTGACGTGGGCGCCGAGCCGCCGGAACACGGCGGGAGCGACTGCGCTCGCCGCGCCGTTTGCCGTGTCGAGCACGATCGACACGCCATCCAGCCGACGGCCGTCGATCGTGGCGACGACCGAGTCGATCCAATCCGCGGTGACATCGAGTGGTTCGATCGAGCCAACGGCGTCCCCCGACACCGCAGCAAGGCCCGCCTCGGATGGACTCGACACCCACGATCGCCCCAGGACCTGGTGAAGACGCTGCTGGATCTCGGTCTCGGCCTCATCGGACAGCTTCAGCCCGCCGGCGGCGAACAGCTTGATGCCGTTGTCGGCGAAGGGGTTGTGTGACGCCGAGATCATCGCTCCGGCCAGGCCGTCTCGGGCGCACACCCAAGCCACGGTCGGGGTCGGCACCACACCCAGGAGGACGACGTCGATGCCGCTGGAGGCCAACCCGGCCGCCAGGGAAGCCTCGAGCATGGCGCCGGACCGTCGAGGGTCCCGGCCGATCACGAACCTCGGTCGGGCATCACCGGTCGCAGCGGCCGACGGTGTCGGCACCAGAACGCCGGCCGCGGCACGGCCGAGGGCCAGTGCCACCTCTGGGGTCAGATCGATGTTGGCGACGCCACGGACACCGTCGGTCCCGAACGCAGGGAGCGCCATGGAGTTCGTTTCCGCGCCGGGATCAGCGCTTGGAATACTGCGGAGCCTTACGAGCCTTCTTGAGGCCGTACTTCTTCGATTCCTTCTTGCGAGGATCACGGGTGAGCAGACCTTCGGCCTTCACCGCCGGCCGCTGCTCGGGATCGAGTTCGATCAGAGCCCGGGCGATCCCGAGCCGGAATGCGCCGGCCTGGCCCGAGAGACCACCCCCGTCGAGGGTGACGTCGATGTCGAACGACTCCTCGGAATCGGTGACCCGCAACGGCTCGGTGATGAGCCGACGGTGGACCGCCGACGGGAAATAGTCGTCGAAGGCCCGGCCATTGGCGGTGATCTGACCGCTGCCGGCACGGAAACGAACCCGGGCGATGGCCTGCTTGCGACGACCGGTGGTCTGGGTAAGGAACGACATCACTGCACCTCGCGGCGTGCGCCGGGAATCTCGAGAACGGTCGGCGCCTGCGCGCTGTGGGGATGATCGGGCCCGGCGTAGACCTTCAACTTGGTGGCCATCTGGCGGCCGAGCCGGTTCTTGGGGAGCATGCCGGTGATCGACTTGCGCACGGTGTCGGCCGGTCGGCGGGCCATGGCGTCGGCGTACGAACGTGAGGTCAGCCCGCCGGGATAACCCGAGTGGTGATGGACCTGCTTCTTCGAGGCCTTGTCGGACGACGAGCACGATCTTCGACGCATTGACGACGATCACGTGGTCCCCCGAGTCCATGTGCGGGGCGAACGTCGGCTTGTGCTTGCCGCGCAGGATGCGAGCGACCTCGGTGGCCATACGGCCCAACGTGAGTCCTTCGGCATCGACGACGAACCACTGCCGCTCGATCTCGGATTTCTTGGGGGAGTACGTCTTCACGGTGAAACCTGTTCGGGTCGTGTGTGCCGAGCTTGGGCAGCAGACAGCGGGGCGCAGAGGCCGAAGGGCAAGCATAGGGTCGCGCGATCCCGGCTCCAACCGGTTGTGCCCGCCTTCTCAGTCGGCGAACGGATCGTCGTCGTAGTCGACGGCCCACAGCATGAGACCGTGGGGCGGCGCCGGCGAACCGGCGGCGTTGCGGTCACGGGCCGCCAGGACCCCCATCAGTTCGCCTGCAGAGCGACGGCCCAGCCCCACCGCGACATGGAAGCCGACGATCGAGCGGACCATCTGGTGGCAGAAGGCCGGCCCCTCGATCTCGAAACGCATCACCCCGTCACCAAGATCGGTCCAGCGGGCCCCGGTCACCCGGCGCACGAGCGATGCCTCATCGTCGTCGCGGCGTTTGCGACGGCGACAGAAGGACGAGAAGTCGTGTTCACCGAGGAGCGGGTCACAGGCCAGGCGCATCACGGCAAGTCGCAGGGGTTCGGCAACCCACCAGGTCGTGTCGGCCAGGAACGGGCTCGGGCGCGGGGTGTTGAGGACGTGGTAGCGGTAGCGCCGGGCGGTGGCGGAATGCCGGGCGCTGAAGGAGTCGCCCACGATCCGGGCCCCCCGACACACGACCTCGGGTTGGAGACCGACGTTGATGATGCGAGCGAGGCGATCCGGATCGGCCTTGGCCTCGTTGATGTCGAGCGACAACACCTGACCCCAGGCGTGCACGCCAGCGTCGGTCCGGCCGGACATGACGATTTCGGGCTCGTATCCCAGATAGGGACGCAGGACAGTGGCCAGCTCGCCCACGACGGTTCGCACCCCGTGGTTGGGAGCGAGGCCACGAAACCCTCCGCCGTGATAGGCCACGAGCAACGCGACGCGAACGAGCGGGCCGGTCGGCCCGCTCGTTGCGTCGAAGAGACTCAATTGCCCGACTCGGCTCAGACGAGTTCGATCTTTGCCATCGGCGCGTTGTCACCGTGCCGAGGACCCATCTTGAGGATCCGGGTGTAGCCACCCGGCCGGTCGGCGTAGCGGGGACCGACGTCGTCGAAGAGTTTCGTGGTCATCTCGACATCACCCAGATACGACAGGACCTGGCGGTAGTTGTGGAGCCCGCCCTTCTTGGACTTGGTGATGATGCGCTCGGCGATGGGCCGCATGGCCTTTGCCTTCGCCTCGGTGGTGACGATGCCCTCGGCGGCGACCAGCGACGCAACGAGATTGGCCATCATCAACTTCTGGTGTTGCGCGGAACCGCCGAACCGGCGGGCCTTGCGTGGACGTCCCTGCATTGCTTCAGCTCCTGGATCCGCGGAGTGAGAGGCCGCGCTCGTCGAGCTTGGCGATCACTTCGTCGAGGGACTTCTGGCCGAAGTTCGTGATGGCCAGCAAGTCGTCTTCGGTCTTGGTCAGTAGTTCGCCGACACTGTTGACCTGCGCCCGCTTGAGACAGTTGCGAGGCCGCTCCGACAGGTCGAGATCCTCGATCGGCAGGTCGAGATCGGGCGAACCCGACGCTGCCGCCGGAGCCTCGCCCAGCGTCAGACCCTCGGGCTCGTCGCTCATCTCCTCGACGAGTTGCACCAACGACCGCAGCGTGGCCCCGGCCGAGGCGAGCGCTTCGCGCGGGGAGATGGCGCCGTCGGTCTCGATCTCGAGGATGAGCCGGTCGAAGTCGGTCGACATCTCGACACGGGTCGGTTCGACGGTGATCGACACCCGGCGAATCGGGCTGAAGATGGCATCGATCGGGATGACCCCGATGATCGAGTTGTTGACCGGTCGGTCAGAACCGATCCAGCCCCGGCCCCGTTCGACCGTGAGGTCGATGGCCAGACGGCCCTTGCCGTCGAGCTTGGCCAGATGGATTCCGCCGTTGAGGATCTCGACCTCGGGCGGGCAGGCGATGTCGCCGGCGGTGACATCGCCGGGGCCACGTGCGTCGAGGCGCAGCGTGACCGGTTCGTCACTCTCGCTCGTGAGCACGATGTCCTTGAGGTTCAGGATCACGTCGGTGACGTCCTCGACCACCCCCGGAAGGGTGTCGAACTCGTGCAGCGCATCGTCGAAACGAACGGTGGTGATGGCGGCGCCGGGGACCGAGGACAACAGGGTACGGCGGAGCGAGTTGCCGAGCGTGTGGCCGAAGCCGGGCTCGAGCGGTCCGATCGCAAAGCGACCGAGGCTCGTCTCTCCATCGTCGAGTTGTTCCACGGTGGGGCGCTGAATGATCAGCATGGTGGGATTCCTTCCGGCCGGCTCGGGCGAGGGATTACTTGGAGTACAGCTCGACGATGAGCTGCTCACGCAGCGGAACGTCGATCTGCTCACGCAGGGGTTCGCTGTAGACGGTGACCGACAGGCCGTCGGCGCCGCGGTCGAGCCAAGCGGGCGGGGTGCGATCGAGCACGTCCTTGTTCCACTGAACGATGGCGTTGTCGCGGGACTTCTCCTTGAACTCCACCACGTCGCCCTTGCGGACACGATAGGAGGGGATGTTGACCCGCTTGCCGTTGACCTTGATGTGGCCATGGCTGACGAACTGCCGGGCCTGAGCCCGGGTGGCCCCGAGACCGGCGCGATACACGACGTTGTCGAGACGCAGTTCGAGGAAACGCAGCATGTTCTCGCCGGTCACGCCGGGGCGTCGGGACGCCTCTTCGTAGACCTTGCGGAACTGCCGCTCGTTCAGGCCGTAGGCGAAGCGAGCCTTCTGCTTCTCCTGCAGCTGGAACAGGTACTCGGTGTTGTTGTTGCCGCGGCGACGGGTGCGGCCGTGGACACCGGGGGGGTACGGGCGCTTCTCGAGCGCATTCGCCTCACCCTTGGTGTCGAAGATGTTGGTGCCGAGACGACGGGAGATGCGGGCGCGGGGCCCGGTGTAACGCGACATGGATCAAACCCTCCGACGCTTGGGCGGCCGGCAGCCGTTGTGGGGAACCGGGGTGACGTCCTTGATGCCCGTCACCTCGATACCCGAGTTCTGAATCGAGCGGATCGCGGTCTCGCGACCCGAGCCCGGACCCTTCACCTGCACATCGACCTTGCGGACGCCATGCTCCATCGCCCGGCGGGCTGCAGCCTCGGCCGCCTGTCTGGGCGGCGTACGGGGTGCTCTTGCGCGACCCCTTGAACCCGACGTTGCCGGCCGATGCCCACGACAAGACATTGCCGTCCTGGTCGGTGATGGCGACGATGGTGTTGTTGAAGCTCGACTTGATGTGCGCGATCCCGTACGTGACGTTCTTGCGCTCTTTCTTGCGAGGCCGCCGGCCTCCGGTGCTTGGCTTGGCCATGGGTTGCTACTTTGCCTTCTTCTTGCCGGCGACGGTGCGCTTCGGTCCCTTGCGGGTGCGGGCATTGGTCTGGGTGCGCTGACCGCGGACCGGGAGGCCCTTGCGGTGTCGGATGCCCTGGTGGCAGCCGATCTCCATCTTGCGTTTGATGTCCTGCGAGACCTCGCGGCGCAGATCGCCCTCGGTCTTGACGTTGGCGTCGATGTCGGCCCGAATGGACATGATCTCGGCTTCGGTCAGGTCCTTCACCCGGGTCGTTGCGTCGACGCCGGTCCGATCGAGGATCTCGGTGGCACGAGTGCGGCCCACCCCGAATATGTAGGTGAGCGAGATGCCCGACCTGCTTGTCGCGTGGAATGTCCACACCGGCGATGCGTGCCATATCAGCCTTGCCTCTGCTTGTGACGGGGGTTCTCGCAGATCACCATGACACGCGCCCACGGCGGCGGATGACCTTGCAGTTCTCACACATCTTCTTGACGCTGGGTCGGACTTTCATCGTGCATCCCGAGTCATGTTGGGGTACCTGGTTTCGGATCGGAGTGACGCTGACTCGATGAACGAACACAGCGGCAGGTCACCGGACGGGACGAGGGGGCTCGTCGACCGGTGGGTCGGAATCGTGGGCCTACTTGTAGCGGTAGGTGATGCGTCCTCGGGTGAGGTCATAGGGCGTGAGCTCGACCTGCACCCGGTCGCCCGGAAGAATTCGGATGTAATGCCGACGCATCTTGCCCGAGATGTGACCGAGGACGGACAGACCGTTCTCGAGTTCGACCCGGAACATGGCGTTCGGAAGTGATTCGACGATGGTGCCCTCGAGGACAATCGCATCTTCCTTGGACTTTGGCAGGACATTCCTCCTCGACGAGCGGGACTCTCACCGAAAGCGATCATCCACGGAGTGTGGGTGACTTCTGTCGGAGAGTGGGGCAACCGGAGCGACCGCGAGGCGCGTCGATGGCCGACCGACCATGCTAGTGGGGCCGTACCCCGGCTCCAACCACCGGAGGGCACAACAACGCACAACGTCGGCGCCACCAGCGCCCCGACGTCGTCGACGACACCGTTGTAGCCGAGATCGTCGTCAAGGTGGGGACACGACGATCCCCCGTACGAACCTCGTGATCCCATGACCGTGTCGACCCGGGCGAGCCGGGGGAAGGCGGGGATCAGGTGGCGGCCATCGCCTGTTCGATTGCGGCCACGAGGCGGTCGGTCACGACGGCTTCGGACGCAAAGCCGTCGACGGTGACGAGCAGACCCCGGTCGGCGAACCAGTCGAGCACCGGGCGGGTCTCCTGCTCGTAGAGCTCGAGCCGACGGGCAATGCCCTCGTCGGTGTCGTCGTCGCGGCCACGGGCCTTCATCCGGGCGGTGACCTCTTCGAGCGGCACGTCGAGGTCGACGACCGCATGGAGGCTCGTTCGTGCCGAGGATCTGGACCAGCGCCTCGGCCTGAGCCATGGTGCGTGGGTAGCCGTCGAGCACGAAACCACGGGCTTCGACAGTCGTCGGCGGCCAGCCGTTCGCGCACGATCCCGATGATGATGTCGTCGCCGACGAGGTCGCCGGCATCCATGACGGCCTTCGCCGCCTTGCGGCCCATCTCGGTTCCGGCCGCCACCGCGCCGCGGAGCATGTCACCGGTGGAGATGTGGACGACACCGAACTGCTCGACCAGGCGGAGGCACTGTGTGCCCTTTCCGGCGCCCTGGCGACCGAAGATCACCAGTCGTGTGGGGCTCGACTCGTTGCCTCACTTCTCGCATGCCCGGAATTCCGAGCGATTCGACATCAGATCCGGTCGAGCAGTCGCTCCACCGGTGTCGGCAGTGGCCTGCCAAGGTCCCAGACATGGCCGCACTTGTAAAGCCCGAACCGAGGATCGTGTGCGATCGGCCATCACTACTTCAGGAATCCCTCGTAATTCTGGCTGAGCAGATGGGAGTCGATCTGCTTCATGGTCTCCAATGCCACACCGACGGCGATCAGAATCGACACACCCGAGAAGCCGACCTGACGTGCCGCCCGAATCCCCGAGGGCTCGGGACAACGCAGCCGAGGGAATGAGGGCGACCACGGCCAGGAAGATTGCGCCGGGCAGGGTGATCCGGTTGAGGATCTTGGCCAGATGGCGCTCGGTCTGACGGACCGGGCCGGATACCCGGCACGAATCCGCCCGACTTGCGCAATTCGTCGGCCCGTCGCACCGGATCGAAGGCGATCGAGTTGTAGAAGTAGGCGAAGCCCACGATCAGTAGCACCGAAGACGAGGATGTAGCCGATGTTGTCGGGGCGAAGAGGTTGTCGGATCGACGAAGCTCGCGCACGCTCCTGACCCCAGCCGCTCGCCGGCAGGACGTTGACCAGCAGACTGGGGAGCTGGAGCAGCGACGAGGCGAAGATCACCGGGATCACGCCGGCCTGATTGACCTTGAGCGGGATGTAGGTGTTGTTGCCGCCGTACTGGCGACGGCCGACCACCCGCTTGGCGAAGTTGACCGGGATGCGGCGCTGGCCCTGTTCGACGAACATGATGCCGGCGATCAGACCGACGAGCAAGACGAGTGCGATGGCCAGACCGAACCACCCCTGGAGGGCCTCGATCTGGAGCGCCGATGCCGGGAAGCCCGCGACACGACCGAGGCGAAGATCATCAGCGACATCCCGTTGCCGATGCCCTTCTGGGTCGATCAGTTCGCCCATCCACATCACGATCGCCGTCCCGACGGTCATGCAGGTCACCGCCAGGAGGACCTTCAGGCCCCACTGGGGTTGGTCACGAGGAAAGAGGTTCGATGTCGACGCCGAAGAAGCCTTCGGGGTTGCCGCTGATGAGGAACACGAAGCTCGTGCTCTGCACCAGGGCGAGCACCATCGAGACATAGCGGGTCCACTGGGTGATCTTGCGCTGACCCGACCGCTCCCTGGCTCTGCCACTCCTCGAGCTTGGGGATGGCCACGGTCAGGATCTGGATGATGATCGACGCCGTGATGTACGGCAGGATCCCGAGGGCGAAGAACGACAGCGAGCCGAGCCACCGCCGGAGAAGAGGCTGCAGGTAGCCGAAGATGCCCCCGCTGGCCTCGCCCGACGCGTCCGACAGCGCCTGTGATGGCGTCGAGATTCACGCCCGGCGAGGGGATCTGGACCCCGAGCCGGTAGAGCATGATCATGGCCAGCGTGAACAGGATCTTGTTGCGCAGCTCGCCGAGGCAAAGATGTTCTTCAAGGTTTTCACGACGTTCTCCTGAGATGTGTTCGACAAAACGCACCGAACCCCCGCCTCGAACGGGCAGGGGTTCGCCGCATCGAATCAGCGATTGGCGTGCTGGTTGCCCTGCGCCGCAGGGCGGACCGCGAACGGCAGCGGTAGCTGTCTCGATCGATCCACCGGCGCCGGTGATCGCGGCCTCGGCCGACTTCGAGAAGGCGTGGGCCTGGACGGTGACGGCACCGGAGAGCTCGCCACGGCCGAGCACCTTGACCAGCGCACCCTTGCCGATGAGACCCTTGTCGAACAGGGCCTCGGGCGTCACCTCGGCCAGACCGGCTTCGGCGATCGTGTCGAGGTTGATGGCCTGATATTCGACCCGGAAGGGGTTGTTGAATCCCCGCAACTTGGGCAAGACGCTGCTGCAGGGGCAAGCTGGCCCCCTTCGAAACCGACGCGGACGGTGTTGCGGGCTCGCTGGCCCTTGCGATCCACGGCCGGCGGTCTTGCCGCCCTTGCCGCCGATACCGCGTCCGACCCGCTTGGCCCGCTTGCGGGAGCCCTCGGCCGGCTTGAGATCGTGGATCTTCATGCGTCATCTCCCTCTTGGCCACGCTTCACCAGATGGGGAACGCGTGCGATCATGCCACGGACCTCGGCCCGTCGGGCAAGCGTGTTGGACTTGCCGATGCGCCCGGAGCCCGAGCGCACGGAGGGTGCCCCGCTGCTTGGGCTTGGTGCCGATGGCCGATCGGACCTGCGTGACTTGAGCTCGCCATCAGTTGACCTCTGCTTGGGCCCGGCGGCCCCGCTGGGACTCGTTGTAGGCCTCGAGCAGGCCCTTCGGTGTGAACTCCGAGGCGTCGAGACCGCGGAGTCGGGCGACCTCATCGGGGCGCTTCGAGTCCCTGGAGCGCATTGATGGTGGCCCGGGCGACGTTGATCTGGTTGGCCGATCCGAGCGACTTGCACAGCACGTCGTGGATACCGGCCTCTTCGAGAATGGCGCGGGCGGCGCCGCCGGCGATGACGCCGGTACCGGGGGCGGCCGGCTTGAGCAGCACCCGACCCGCGCCCTGCTCGCCGATGATCGGATGGGTGATCGTGCCGCCGGCCATGGGCACGTCGAACATCAGCTTGCGGGCCTCTTCGGTGCCCTTCTGGATGGCGAGGGGCACCTCCTTGGCCTTCCCGTAACCGAGACCGACCCGGCCGGTACCGTCGCCCAACACGACGAGCGCGGTGAAGGCGAAACGACGGCCGCCCTTGACGACCTTGGCAGACCCGGTTGATGGTGATGACCCGCGATTCGCGGCCGTCACCGCGGTCGCTGCGGTCGTTTCGATTCGTCGTTGGCCATATCGATACTCCTAGAACTCGAGCCCGGCTTCGCGGGCGGCATCGGCCACCGCTGCGACCCGGCCGTGATAGCGGTTACCGCCACGATCGAACACGACCGTGGTGACACCGGCGGCCTTGGCTCGCTCGCCGATCTTCGTGCCGACCGCACTGGCGGTCGCCACATTGCCCGAACTGCGGGCTGCGAAGCTCGGCCTCGTAACTCGACGCCGCAGCCATGGTGTGACCCGCCGAGTCGTCGATCAGCTGAACGCTGATGTGGCGATTCGACCGGAACACGGCCAGACGAGGGCGCTCGGCTGGTGCCGACGACCTTCTTGCGCACTCGGCGTTGACGACGGCTGCGGGCCGCGGCCTTGACATGGGTCTTCGCCATTCACTTCCCTGCCTTTCCGGCCTTGCGCGTGACACGCTCGCCGGCGTAGCGGACACCCTTGCCCTTGTAGGGCTCGGGCTTGCGATACGAACGGATGACCGCCGCGACCTGGCCGACGGCCTGCTTGTCGATGCCGATCACGCCGATCTTGGTCGGTTCCGGCACGTCGAAGGTGATGCCATCGGGGGCCTGGACCTCGACCGAATGGCTGAAGCCCAGCGACAGTTCCAGTTTGTCGGTGCCCTTCGCCGCGGCCCGGTAACCCACGCCGACGATCTCGAGGTCCTTGCGGAAACCCTGACTGACACCGATGACCATGTTGTTGATCAGCGACCGGCTGAGACCGTGCAGGGCCCGGGCCGAGCGTTCGTCACTGGAGCGGACGACGTTGACCACACCGTCGTCGACCGAGACCGAGATCACATCGGGAACGGTGTGTGAGAGCGAGCCCTTCGAGCCCTTCACCGACACGTCCTGACCCGACACGGTCACCTCGACGCCCGACGGCAGGGGAATGGGAGCTTTGCCAATTCGTGACATGGTGGCCTACCAGACGTAGCAGAGGACTTCGCCGCCGACCTTGGCCTTGCGGGCCTCACGGTCGGTGATGAGTCCATTGCTGGTGGAGAGAACGGCGACCCCGAGTCCACCGAGGACTCGTGGGATCGAATCGGACTTCGAGTACACCCGCAAGCCGGGCTTGGACACCCGCTTGATCCCGCTGATGACGCGCTCGCGCTCGGGCGAGTACTTCATGTTGATGTTGAGCGTACGCCCTGGTCCCGACGTGTTGTCGGTTGCGGTGTACTCCCCGATGTAGCCCTCTTTGTAGAGGACGGCAGCGAGGGCTTCCTTCAGCTTCGATGACGGCATCGCTCACCTCGTCGTGCATCGCGATGTTCGCGTTGCGAATGCGGGTGAGCATGTCGGCGATCGGATCGGTCATTGACATCGTTCGCTACCTCCTCACCAGCTCGACTTCGTCACGCCGGGGATCTCGCCGGCGTGTGCCATCTCACGAAGACAGATGCGACAGAGCCCGAAGCGCTTGTAGACCGCATTAGGCCGACCGCACTTCTGGCACCGGGTGTAGCCGCGCACCTTGAACTTGGGCTTCTTCTGCTGCTTGAGCTTCAGTGCCTTCTTCGCCATTACTGGGCCTGCCCTTCGCGTCGGAACGGGAATCCGAAGGCGGTCAGGAGTGCCCGGCCCTCGGCATCGGATGTGGCGGTGGTGACGATGGTGATGTCCATGCCACGGGTCGACGTCGACGGTGTCGTAGTCGATCTCGGGGAACATCAGCTGTTCGTTGAGACCGAAGGTGTAGTTGCCTCGACCGTCGAAGGAGCGGGGATTGAGTCCCCGGAAGTCACGGATGCGGGGAATCGACAGCGTCACGAGACGGTCGAAGAACTCCCACATCTTGTCGCCCCGCAGGGTGACCTTGGTACCGATGGCGTTGCCCTGCCGGAGCTTGAAGCTGGCGTGCGACTTCTTGGCCTTGGTGATGACCGGCTTCTGGCCGGCGATCAGGGCGAGGTCGTTGGAGGCGCTCTCGAGTGTCTTGGAGTTCTGGAGTGCCTCTCCGACGCCCATGTTCACGACGATCTTGGTCATGCGGGGAACCATCATGACGTTGGGCAGTTCGAGTTCGGCCTGGAGCTGGGCCCGGATCTCCTCGTTGAACTTGACCTTCATCCGAGGTGCGATGGTGGCGATCTGACTCATTCGTTCACCTCCGGGATCTCCTGACCGCTGCGGCGGCACACGCGGATCTTCGTGCCGTCGGCACCGATCTGGTAACCGACTCGCGTCGGTTTCCCGTCGGTCGGACTGATCACGGCCACGTTCGAGACGTCGAGCGGCATCTCCTTGTCGAGATGCCGCCGGCTTCTTCGGCCGAGCGGGCCTTGGTGTGTCGCTTGGCGATGTTGACGCCTTCGACGACGACCTTCTTGCGGTCGGGAAGCGCCTGCTTCACGACACCTTCACGACCACGATCCTTGCCGGCGAGGACGAGGACCCGGTCTCCCTTTCGGATCTTCATCTAGAGGACCTCCGGGGCGAGCGACACGATGCGCATGAACTTCTTGTCTCGCAGTTCACGTCCGACCGGACCGAAGATGCGGGTGCCACGCGGGTTGCGGGCGTCGTTGATCAACACCGCGGCGTTCTCGTCGAAGCGGATGTAGCTCCCGTCGGGACGCCGGCGCTCCTTCTTGGTGCGAACGACCACACACTTGACGACGTCGCCCTTCTTCACGGCGGCGCCGGGAATGGCGTCTTTGACCGAAGCGACGAAGACGTCACCGATACCGGCGTAGCGGCGCTTGGATCCACCGAGCACCTTGATGCACAGGACCTCACGTGCACCCGAGTTGTCGGCGACCCGGAGTCGGGTCTCTTGCTGAATCATCGTGCTCGCTCCATGATCTCGAGGAGGCGCCAGCGCTTCTTCTTCGACAGCGGGCGGGTTTCGACGATGCGCACCCGGTCGCCCGGATTGAGGGTGTTGTCCTCGTCGTGCACGAACAGACGCGAGGCTCTTCTGCACCGTCTTGGAATACTGGGGGTGGCGGGAACGGCGGATGACTTCGACCACGACGGTCTTGTCCATGCCGGCTCGACCGCACGTGTCCTTCACGAACCTTGCGGCGTGCGCCTCGGGGCTTGACGATTTCGTCCGCCATCACGACTCCTGACCGGCGAGCTCACGGGCTCGCATTTCCGTGCGGATTCGAGCCGCCTGGCGTTTGACCTGTTTCATGCGGCCGGTGTTCTCGAGCTGGCCGGTGGCCAGCTGGAAGCGCAGGTTGAACAGTTCGCGCTTGGCCTCGGCGAATGCGTCGATCAGTTCGTCCATCGACTGGGTGCGCAACACCGCAGCGGGGGATGTCTCAGGCATCGAACCCCTCCTCTCGGGCAATGACTCGTGCCTTCACCGGCAGCTTCTGGATGGCTCGCTCCATGGCGCTGCGAGCGATCGCCTCGTCGGGGTAGGACAGCTCGAAGATGACCCGGCCGGGACGCACGACGGCGACCCAACGCTCGGGGTTGCCCTTGCCCGAACCCATGCGAGTCTCGGCAGGCTTCTCGGTGACGGGCTTGTCGGGGAACACGTTGATCCAGACCTTTCCGCCGCGGCGGATGTGTCGGGTCATCGCGATACGAGCCGCTTCGATCTGGCGAGCGGTGATCCAGCCCGGTTCGAGTACCTGGATTCCGTACTCTCCGAACGAGACCCTGGTGGCTCCCTTGGCTTTACCCGTCATGCGGCCGCGGTGCTGCTTGCGGTGCTTGACCTTTCTTGGCATCAACATCAGTCGCCGTCCTCCGGCCGGAAGTGGGGCGTATCGCCCGACTGCGAGTCGGCGAGCTTGGCTTCGATGGCCTCTTCCTCGGCGAGCAGACGCTCGAACTCGGGATCGGCCGGCTTCACCAGTGGCTCGTTCTCGGCGGTGGCCTCATCGGCCGGTTTGGTTGCCCGACGCTTCGACGACACGACCTTCTTGGGGGCGTCGGGTGAGCTGGCGGTGTCGCCAACGGCCATGGCCGCCTCGGCGAGCGCCTTGTCCTGACTGGGCTTGTAGGGCAGGATGTCGCCCTTGTAGAGCCAGACCTTCACGCCGATTCGGCCGGCCGTGGTGTGCGCCTCACGAAGCCCGTAGTCGATGTCGGCCCGGAGAGTGTGCAGCGGCACCTGACCTTCGCGATACCACTCGGTCCGGCTCATCTCGGCCCCACCGAGTCGACCCGATGACTGGATCCGGATGCCCTTGGCCCCGGCCTTCATGGCGTTCTGAACGGCCCGCTTCATCGCCCGCCGAAAGGCCATACGGCCGACCAACTGATCGGCCACGCCCTGTGCGATCAGCGCAGCGTCGAGTTCGGGATGCTTGATCTCGATGATGTTGAGCTTCGCCCTGGCGTTCCCGGTGATCTTGGTCAGGCCCTGACGGAGACGATCGGCCTCGGAGCCCTTGCGACCGATGACGATTCCCGGACGGGCGGTGTGGACATCGATCTGGAGCTTGTCGGTGGTGCGCTCGACCTCGATGCGAGAGATGGCCGCATTGGGCAGCTGCTTCATCAGGTAGTCGCGGATCGCCGAGTCCTCGTGAAGGTACTTGCGATACTCGTCGCGGTCGGCGAACCAGCGTGACTTCCAGTCGGTGGTGATCCCGAGGCGGAAGCCGTACGGGTGGATCTTCTGGCCCATCAGGCGTCTCCCTCGGCAGCGTCGTCGGTGGTCGGTTCGGTGTCGGTGGTCGGTTCGTCGGCCGCTTGCGACGCCGGCTTCGAGAACCCGGCCGCCTCGGCGGCTTCGTCGGAGGCGAACCACACCTCGGCCTTGGTACGGCCGTAGCTGGGGCTCGATTCGTTGTGGTAGAGCATCGAGTCGGCGTTGCCCTTGACCGGGAAGCCGTCGGGGGTGATCGTCGGATCGTCGTCGATCAATGCGTGACTTCCCTCGCCGTACGGACCGACCACGGGGGCGGCTGCGCCGTCGTCGACCGGCTGATCGGCCACGGCCG
Organism: uncultured Acidimicrobiales bacterium; assembly: GCA_963700755.1. Lineage (GTDB taxonomy): Bacteria > Actinomycetota > Acidimicrobiia > Acidimicrobiales > SZUA-35 > JBBQUN01. The sequence continues at coordinate 412,008 of CAVOYW010000004.1, read as the reverse complement.
ATGCCTCGACCTCGGAATCGGCGGCTTCGGCCTCGGCCGCCTTGGCCTCGGCGTCGGCCTTCGACTTGGCCACACGGCGACGCCGGGCGGCAGCAGCATCGGTGGAACCGCCGCGCGACTCGGCCTTGGTGCGGAGCTGGTCGAGTTGCTCATCGCTCAGGCGGCTGACGATCACCGTGATGTGGCAGGTTCGTTTCGCGATCCGGCCGGCGCGGCCACGGGCACGGGGACGGAAACGCTTCAGCGTCGGGCCCTCGTCGGCGTAGCACGCCGAGACGAAGAGCTCCTCGGCCGGGATGTCGTCGTTGTGCTCGGCGTTCGCGACGGCGGAGTTGAGCACCTTGAGAATGTGCTCGGCCGCGAGCCGCTCGGAGAACGACAGGATCTGGACTGGCCTCACCCACGTGCTTGTCGCGGATCAGGTCGAGGACGACACGGGCCTTGGAGGCCGACATCCGCAGATAGCGGACCTGGGCCCGGGTACCCGGACGCTCGTTGGTCTTGGTTCCGGTCATCGGCGACCCGACTTCTCTTGGCCGGCGTGGTAGCGGAACGTCCGGGTCGGCGAGAACTCACCGAGCTTGTGTCCGACCATCGACTCGGTGATGTACACCGGGCACGTGCTTGCGCCCGTCGTGGACGGCGATCGTGTGGCCGACCATGTCGGGGATGATCGTCGAGCGACGGGACCAGGTCTTGATCACACGCTTTTCGTTCTTGTCGTTGAGCTCGTCGACCTTCTTCAGCAGATGGTCGTCGACGAACGGACCTTTCTTCAGGCTGCGCGGCATTGCTTACCTCCGTCCGCCACGAGTCCGCCGGCGGCGGATGATCTGGTCATCAGATTTCTTGCCCTTCTTCCGGGTCCGGCCTTCTGGCTGGCCCCATGGAGACACCGGATGGCGACCACCCGAGGTCTTGCCCTCGCCACCACCGTGGGGATGGTCGACCGGGTTCATGGCCACACCACGAGTCTGGGGGCGCTTGCCCTTCCAGCGGGAACGTCCGGCCTTGCCCACCTTGATGAGCTCGAATTCGGCGTTGCCGACCTCGCCCACCGTGGCGATGCAATCGATCGAGACACGGCGCATCTCGGTGCTCGGCAGACGCAACGTGGCGTTGTCGCCTTCCTTGGCCACCAACTGCACGCTGGTTCCGGCGGACCGTGCCAGCTTGGCACCGGCCCCGGGCTTGAGTTCGACGTTGTGCACGACAGTACCGACCGGGATGTAGCGCATCGGCAGGGCATTGCCCGGTCGAATGTCCGACCCTGCTCCGGACTGGAGCGTGGCACCGACCTCGAGACCCCGAGGGGCCAGGATGTATCGCTTCTCGCCGTCGCGATAGTGGAGCAGCGCGATCCGGCAGTTGCGGTTGGGGTCGTACTCGATCGAGGCAACCGTGGCGGGAACGCCGTCTTTGTTGCGACGGAAGTCGATGACGCGGTAGCGGCGCTTGTGGCCGCCGCCGCGATGGCGGGCGGTCTTGCGACCGTAGACGTTGCGTCCACCGGACTTGGACTGCTTGACCAGCAGGGACTTCTCGGGCGTCGACCGGGTGACGTCGGAGAAGTCGGACGTGGTCTGGAACCGGCGGCCGGGGCTCGTGGGCTTGCGTTTGCGAATCGCCATCAGTGCTTCCTCAGCTCGCGAAGAGCTCGATGTCGCCCTCGGAAAGGGTGACGACGGCTCTCTTGACGTCGGCCCGCTTCGACCAGCGACCGTTCCGGCGATTCCGGATTCGCTTGCCCTTGCGGTTCATGGTGTTCACGTTCTTCACTCGCACACCGTCGAAGATGGCTTCGATGGCATCGGCGATCTCGGGCTTCGAGGCCGATTTGGCGACTTCGAAGGTGTAGGAGTTGAGTGCCTCGACCTGCATGTAGGTCTTCTCGGAGACCACCGGTCGGATGATGATGTCGTGGGGATCCTTCACCTCAGGCCTCCTGGCTCTCGGTTGCTGGTGCCGGCGTGGCCTGGGCCGTCGCCGGGGCGCTCGTCGGCAGCGACTCGGTGGTGAAGACCACGTAGTCGCTGACGAGCACGTCGTAGGTGTTGAGCTGATCGGCGGCGAGCAGGTGCACCTCGGGGAGGTTGCGCATGCTCTTCCAGGCCAATTCGTCGTTGCGGTCGAGGACGACCAGCACCCGACCGCTGCACCCGAGATCGGACAGCGCCGCCTTGGCCGCCTTGGTGCTGGGAACGTCGAATCCCCAGTTCGCGACCACGACGACCTTGCTCTCGGCGGCACGATCCGACAGGGCCGACCGCAGCGCGAGACGCTTCATCTTCTTGTTGGTCCGCTCGGCGTAGTCACGGGGGCGGGGTCCGTGGACGGTGCCACCACCGATCCAGATCGGCGAACGGGACGACCCGGCGCGGGCACGGCCCGTACCCTTCTGCTTCCAGGGCTTGGCCCCACCGCCGCGGACCTCGGAACGAGTCTTGGTCTTGTGCGTACCAGCCCGGCGGGCGGCGAGTTGTGCGTTCACCACCTGGTGCATGACCGCCACGTTGGGCTCGAGTCCGAACACGGCCGGATCGAGTTCGACGATCGTCTTCTCCACTGCCATCACGAACTCACTTTCACGGCGTTGCGGATGATGACCGTGCCGCCCTTGGGCCCGGGGACGGCGCCCTTGACGAGGAGCAGGTTCTGCTCGGCGTCGGACTGGACGACCTTGAGGTTCTGTGTGGTGACCCGCTCGTTACCGGAGTGGCCGGCCATCTTCATGCCCTTGAACACGCGAGACGGCGTTGCGCACTGCCCGATCGAGCCGGGCATGCGGTGCACGAGGTGCGTGCCGTGTGTGGCCTTCTGTCCGCTGAAATTGTGCCGCTTCATGACGCCGGTGAAGCCCTTGCCCTTGCTGGTGCCGATGGCGTCGACGACGTCACCCGCCTCGAACAGCTCGGCGGTGAGTTCCTGGCCGATCTCGTAGTCGGAGACGTCGGACAGTCGGAGTTCGACCAATTGCGTTCCCGCTGCGACACCGTGCTTGGCGAAGTGCCCGGCCTCGGGTCGGTTCAGCTTGGATGCGTCCTTGTCACCAACGGTGATCTGCACGGCGTCGTAGCCGTCGGTGGCGACGGTCTTGATCTGGACCACCCGACAGGGGGACACCTTGATCACCGTGACGGGGACGATCTGGTTGTCGTCGTCCCATACCTGTGTCATGCCGACCTTTTCGCCGACAATCGCTTTCTTGGTCATGCCTTCCACTTCCGTCAGCGGGCCCCAGCTCGGGGTTGAGACCGAGGCCGTTCACGTGAACGCTCCGCTGGGCAGGGGGCCGAGCGGAGCGAGATTTCGGTTGTGCCAACGGGTTTCCCGTGCTCGTGGTGGGAGCGGGGCCTGCAAGAGGACCTTCGAGACCTGGTCGGACTTCGATTGCCGAGCGGGGAACCACTCAGGCCGACCAAGACTACCGAGGGTGCTCCTGGGTTCCACCCTCGACCTCGGGAACCCATCGATCATCGGCAGGTCGTCGGCGCGTCATGGCGGGGTCGAAAACGTCGACGGACCCGGGGCCGTGCCCCGGGTCCGTCGACGACTGTTCGAACCCGAAGGCTCCTACAGCTGCTGGATCTTGATCTCGATGTCGACCCCGGCCGGGAGTTCGAGACGCTGGAGCGAGTCGACGGTCTTGGGGTTGGGCTCGAGGATGTCGATCAGCCGCTTGTGAATCCGCATCTCGAAATGCTCGCGACTGTCTTTGTCCTTGTGCGGCGAACGGATCACACAGAACTTGTGCTTCTCCGTCGGCAGGGGGATGGGTCCGCGGAACTCGGCGTTGGTCCGGGCGACCGTTTCGACGATCTTCTTCGTCGACTGGTCGATCACCTCGTGATCGTACGCCTTGAGGCGGATGCGGATCTTCTGTTTGGCAGCCATGGTTCTCGGTCCTACTTCAAGATCTTGGTGACGCGCCCGGCACCAACCGTACGACCACCCTCACGAATCGCGAACCGCAAACCCTCATCCATCGCAATCGGATTGATCAACTCCACCGTCATCTCGGTGTTATCACCCGGCATACACATCTCCGTACCCTCCGGCAACGTCACCGTCCCCGTGATATCGGTCGTACGGAAATAGAACTGCGGCCGATAATTCCCGAAGAACGGCTTATGACGACCACCCTCCTCCTTCGACAACACATACACCTGCGCCTCGAAATCGGTGTGCGGCGTAATCGAACCCGGCTTCGCCAACACCTGACCCCGCTGCACCTGATCCTTCTCGATCCCACGCAACAACGCACCAACGTTGTCACCCGCCTGCCCCGAATCCAACAACTTCCGGAACATCTCCACACCCGTACACGTCGTCTTCTGCGTCGGACGAATCCCAACGATCTCCAACGCATCGCCAACATTGACGACACCCTGCTCGATCTTCCCCGTCACCACCGTCCCACGACCCGTAATCGAGAACACATCCTCGATCGGCATCAAGAACGGCTTGTCCAAATCACGCGCCGGCTCCGGAATATAGGAATCCACCGCATCCATCAACTCCATGATCTTGTCACCAGCAGCCTCATCACCCTCCAACGCCTTCAACGCCGAAACATGCACCACCGGAACATCATCACCCGGGAACTCATACGCCGACAGAAGCTCACGCGCCTCCAACTCGACCAGCTCCAACAACTCCTCGTCATCGACCATGTCAGCCTTGTTCAACGCCACCACGATCGCCGGCACACCAACCTGCCGAGCCAACAACACATGCTCACGCGTCTGCGGCATCGGACCATCAGCCGCCGACACCACCAAAATCGCGCCATCCACCTGCGCCGCACCCGTGATCATGTTCTTGATGTAATCCGCGTGACCCGGCATATCAACATGCGCATAATGACGATTCGCCGTCTCATACTCCACATGCGACACATTGATCGTGATCCCACGCTCCCGTTCCTCAGGAGCCTTATCAATATTGTCAAACGCCGTCGCCGTATTACCAGCAACCCGATCAGCCAAAACCTTCGTAATCGCCGCCGTCAACGTCGTCTTACCATGATCGATATGACCCATCGTCCCCACATTCACGTGAGGCTTATTACGCTCGAACTTTGCTTTCGCCATGGGGCGTGTTCCTTTCAGGTGTTGGGGTCACTCGCCCCGGACTCGCTTGACGATCTCTTCCTGGACGTTTCCAGGCGTTTGCTGATAGCTGTCGAATTGCATGGTGTAGCTCGCCCGGCCCTGCGTCTTCGACCGGAGGTCGTTGACATAGCCGAACATCTCCGACAGCGGAACCTGGGCCGTGACGACCTTGTTGGTGCCACGAGCTTCCATCTGACCGACCCGACCACGTCGGGAGTTGAGGTCGCCGATGACATCGCCCATGTAGTCCTCGGGCGTGACGACCTCGACCGACATGATCGGCTCGAGGAGAATGGGTTGGGCCTTGCGAGCGGCTTCGCGGAAGGCCATGGTGCCCGCGATCTTGAAGGCCATCTCGGAGGAGTCGACATCGTGGTACTTGCCGTCGAGCAGGGTCACCCGGATGTCGACGGTCTGGAAACCGGCCAGGACACCATTGGTCATCGCTTCCTTGGCACCGGCATCGACCGAGGGGATGTATTCACGAGGAATACGACCGCCGGTGATCTTGTCGACGAATTCGTAGCCGCCACCGGGCCCGGTGGGCTCGAGCGAGATCTGGACCTCGGCGTACTGGCCGGTGCCGCCGGTCTGCTTCTTGTGGGTGTAGGTGTAGCTGTCGACCGTGCCGTTGATGGTCTCGCGGTAGGCGACCTGCGGCTTGCCGACACTGGCGTCGACCTTGAACTCGCGGAGCATGCGATCGACCAGGATGTCGAGATGGAGTTCGCCCATGCCGGCGATGATGGTCTGTCCGGTCTCTTCATCGGTGCGGACCGTGAACGTGGGGTCTTCTTCGGCCAGGGCCATCAGGGCCTTGCCCATCTTCTCCTGGTCGGCCTTGGTCTTGGGCTCCACGGCAACGTGGATGACCGGGTCGGGGAAGACGAGCGATTCGAGCACGATCGCGTTGTCGGGATCGGTGAGCGTGTCACCGGTTCGGACGTTCTTGATGCCGATGGCGGCCATGATGTCGCCCGTCATGGCGACGTCGCGGTCTTCCTGTTTGTTGGCGTGCATCTCGAGGAGGCGACCCATGCGCTCCTTGTTCCCGGTCCGGGTGTTGAGCACCTGGCTGCCCTTCTCGAGCCGGCCCGAGTAGACCCGGAAGTAGGTCAGCTTGCCGACGTTGGGAGCCGTCATGATCTTGAACGCCAACGCCGAGAACGGTTCGTCGTCCGACGGTGAGCGCTCGATGTCGTCGCCGCCCTTGAGCGCCGTGCCGTGCACCGGGGGAAGGTCGAGCGGCGAGGGGAGATAGTCGACCACGGCATCGAGCAGCGGCTGGACGCCCTTGTTCTTGAATGCCGAGCCGCACAGGATCGGGACGAGCTCACCGGTGATGCAGGCGTGGCGGATGCCGGCGTGCAACTGCTCGGAGGTGAGGTCCTCGTTCTCGAGGTAGGACTCCATCAGTTCCTCGCTGGTGGACGCAATGGCCTCCACCAGTTCGAGGCGGTACTGGGCGGCCTTGTCGGCGTACTCGGCCGGGATGTCGACCACGTCCCACGTGGCTCCGAGGTCCTCGTTGTGGTACACCAGCGCGTTCATCTCGACGAGGTCGATGATGCCGGCGAAGTCGGACTCGATGCCGATCGGCAACTGCAGGATGGCGACGTTGGGTGTCAGCCGTTCCTTGATCGTGTCGACCACGAAGTAGAAGTCGCCACCGGTGCGGTCGAGCTTGTTGACGAAGCACATCCGGGGAACCCCGTACTTGTCGGCCTGACGCCACACGGTCTCGGTCTGGGGTTCGACACCGGCCACGCCATCGAACACGGCGACGGCACCGTCGAGGACCCGCAACGACCGCTCGACCTCGACCGTGAAGTCGACGTGACCCGGGGTGTCGATGATGTTGATTCGGTGATCGTTCCAGAAGCAGGTGGTGGCAGCCGAGGTGATCGTGATGCCGCGCTCTTGTTCCTGCTCCATCCAGTCCATGGTGGCGCCGCCGTCGTGGACCTCACCGATCTTGTAGTTCTTGCCGGTGTAGTAGAGGATGCGCTCGGTCGTGGTGGTCTTGCCGGCATCGATGTGCGCCATGATGCCGATGTTGCGGTAGCGGTTCAGGGGTGTCGGTCGCGAAGACATGAAGTGAGCCTCTTCGGCAGTCCGTTCGGGGGGAACAGTGCGGGTCGATTGTCAAGGGAACGAAGGTTCGTGCACGTGCAGCGAGCCTGGGACTGGCCTCGCAAGCGAGGCCGATGCGGCCGGGGGGACCCTGGCCGACGATGACTACCAGCGGTAGTGGGCGAAGGCCTTGTTGGACTCGGCCATCTTGTGGAGATCCTCTCGGCGCTTCACCGAGGCACCGATGCCGTTCGAGGCATCGAGGATCTCGTTGGCCAGTCGTTCGGCGATCGAACGCTCGCGGCGAGCCCGCGAGAAGTTGACGAGCCAGCGAACGGCCAGCGTGGTGGCCCGGCGGGGACGCACCTCGACGGGGACCTGATAGGTGGCGCCGCCGACTCGACGAGAACGCACCTCGAGTTGGGGGCGGGTGTTGTCGACGGCTCGCTTCAGAGCGGCGACGGGATCGCCGCCGGTCTTCTCGGCGACGATGTCGAGCGCTCCGTAGACGATGCGTTCGGCGGTGGTCTTCTTGCCGTGGAGCAGGACCTTGTTGATGACCTGGGTGACGAGCACCGAGCCGTGCACGGGATCCGGCACGAGTTCACGACGGGGAGCGGGGCCCTTACGAGGCATCGTCAGCCTTCCTTCTTCACGCCGTAGCGCGAACGTGCTTGCTTGCGGTCACGGACACCGGCGGTGTCGAGCGTGCCGCGGATGATCTTGTAGCGAACACCGGGGAGATCCTTCACACGACCGCCACGCACGAGCACGATGGAGTGTTCCTGGAGGTTGTGCCCTTCGCCCGGGATGTAGGCCGTGACCTCGATGCCGCTGGTGAGGCGGACACGGGCGACCTTGCGCAGCGCCGAGTTCGGCTTCTTCGGCGTTGCGGTGTAGACGCGAGTGCACACGCCACGACGCTGGGGGGATCCGACGAGAGCCGGGGTCTTCCCCTTCTTGGATTTGGACTGACGGCCCTTGCGGACCAACTGCTGAATCGTGGGCACAGAGAACCTCTGGGTGCGGAAGCGAGGTGGCGGCGGGTCGAAGAACGACCGAACGGGCACACGAACAAACGGCCCGAATGCCGACGCACCATGCTACGGGCGAGGTCGGTCGATCACAACGGCGACCGGTTTCGACTTCTCGGGGGATCCCCCACCCGAGTACGGCCAACCGCTACCACGCCGCGACGAGCGTGGCGACCAGATCACCGGGTCGCGGCGGCGGCCCCGCCCCTGCGTCGGGCACCACGGGCACGGTCAGGGCTCTCGTCGGTGGGGCTCCGACCGTTCGAGGGCCTCCGAGCACGTCAGCCACGGCCGGGATCGGCTCCGGCGATGACGGCGGCGAGGTCGACCAGCCGGCGGTAGTTGTTGCCGGCGATGAACGTGTCGACGTGAGGTAGGGCGGCGGCCATGCCGGCCGCCAGCGGCGCGTAGCCGGGTGAGGCCTTCAGCGGGTTGACCCAGATGAGTTCATGCGTCACCCGGTGGAGTCGTTCCATCTGTTCCCCGAGCACGGTGGCATCGCCTCGGTCCCAACCATCCGAGAGGATGACGACAACGCTCCCCCGGGCCATCCCACGGATCGCCCATCGATCGTTGAACTCGCGTACGACCTCGCCCAGGCGCGTACCCCCCGACCAGTCGAGCACTTCGGGAGTCACCGCTCGAAGGGCGGCGTCGGGGTCGCGATTGCCGAGTTGCCGAGTGACGCGGGTGAGCCGAGTGCCGAGCGTGAAGACCTCGACACGGTTCCGGGCGACGACGGCGGCATGGGCGAACCGCAACAGCGCCCGGGCGTAGCTCTCCATCGATCCGGAAACATCGAGGATCATGACGAGGCGACGTGGTCGGACCGAGTTCGTGGTGTGGGCCCAGCGGATGGGTTCGCCGTGGTGACGGAGCGCCAGTCGCACCGTCTGGTGGAGATCGTGACGGTCGGTGCGTTGCTTGGTCGGGATCTGGCGTCGACTCTGCCGTTGGTGTGAGGTGAACCGGAGCCTGGACATGAGTTCGCTCAACTCGGCAAGTTCCTCGTCGGTGCAGTCGCCGAAATCCTTTTCGGTGAGCACCTCGACCCGGGAGAACCGAACCGCCTCGATGTCACCCGGCTCGTCATCGGCCTCACCCGAATCGTCGGCATCGGGACCGGGATCGTCGGCGTCGAGCACCACGGTCACGCTCTGCTGCGCCCCCTCGATGTGCATCGAACTCCCCAGGCGCTGCCGCCAGTACGAGGCGAACGCCTGGTCGTACAGGGCGATGTCCTCGGGCCGGCCGACGAGTGTGGCCCGACCGGCCCAGTAGACGTCGTCGGGCCGGTCGAGCCCCACCACGCCCAGCGCCTCGGCGTAGTTGATCGTCGCGCTGGCCGGGACCTTCATACCGGCCCGTCGCAGCACCTGGGCGAAGCCGACGCCGAGCCGTTCGCCGCCGTCGGTTGCCGGCGGCACGGTCAGCCCCTGCTGCGCTTCATCGCGACCTGCACGAGATCGTGAACACCACGTTCACCGACCCGATCGAGGTCTTCTCGGTACTTCAGTACCGTGCCCAGGGTGGACCCGACCGACTCCTCGTCGAGCTCGGTCCGCCCCAGCGCGGCAAGCGACATGGCCCAGTCGATGGTCTCGGCCACCCCGGGCGGCTTGTAGAGCCCATAGCTGCGCACGGCCTCGGTCGCGGCCGCCACCTGGCGGGCCAACGCCTCGCCGACCTGGGGGGCCCGTAGCCGAACGATGTCGACCTCTCGCTCGAAATCGGGGTGCTCGACCCAGTGGTAGAGACAACGGCGCTTGAGCGCATCGTGCACGTCACGGGTGCGATTCGACGTCAGGATCACGATCGGCGGGACGGCGGCGACGATCGTGCCCAGCTGCGGCACCGTCACCGAATAGTCCGACAGGGCCTCGAGGAGGAAGGCCTCGAACTCGTCGTCGGCCCGATCGACCTCGTCGATCAACAGCACGGGAACGGTCCCGTCGGCGGTCGGGGTGAGCGCCTCGAGCAGAGGGCGACGGATGAGGAACCGTTCGTCGTAGAGCTCGGCTTCGAGAGCCGAGGCGCCCTGCGTGGCGATCTCGCCCGTGGCCTCGGCCGTTCGCAGATGCAGCAGCTGGCGTGCATGATCCCACTCGAACACGGCCTGGTTGGCGTCGATACCCTCGTAGCACTGCAACCGGATGAACGGCCCGCCGAGCCACCGACTGAGCACCTTGGCCACTTCGGTCTTGCCGACCCCGGCCTCTCCTTCGAGGAAGAGCGGGCGGCGCAGCGTCAGCGCCAGGAAGATCGACGTCGCCAGTCCTCGATCGGCGAGATAGTCGTGATCGGCCAACGCCTTCGACACGTCGTCGACCGATTCCGGCATGGCGAAGATGGGCGGGATGGCAGCAGCAGGACTCACACCGGGCAGGCTATGCCATACGGCGCCCATCTCGCTGACGGCGCCATTCGGTCCCCGGCACCGGGATTCGCTAGGTTGACGGGCGGCCTCGGTGTCGCGCCGGCAGGGACCGACCGGGCCATCGATCGGGGGATTCGTCATGCACGATCTGGTGATTCGCAACGGCACGGTGATCGACGGCACGGGCAATGCCCCTCGCCAAGGCCTCGATGTCGCCGTCGACGGATCGGTGATCACCGCCGTCGGGACCGGGCTGGGGCCGGGCCGGCGGGAGATCGACGCGACCGGGTTGCTCGTGACCCCGGGATTCGTCGACATCCACACCCACTACGACGGTCAGGCCACTTGGGACCCCTATCTCGAACCGTCGACGCCGCACGGGGTCACCACGGTCGTGATGGGCAACTGCGGTGTCGGGTTCGCGCCGGCCCGACCCGACCAGCACGAGGAGCTGATCCAGCTGATGGAGGGGGTCGAGGACATCCCGGGTGCCGCCCTGAGCGAGGGCCTCAGCTGGGACTGGGAGACCTTCCCCGAGTACCTCGATGCCCTCGACCGGCGCCGATTCGCCGCCGACGTTGCCGCCCTGGTGGCCCATGGTCCGGTCCGGGTCTACGTGATGGGTCGACGGGGCGCCGACAACGAGCCGGCAAGCTCCGATGACATCGCGGCGATGGCTTCGATCGTCGAAGCGGCGATGGAAGCCGGGGCCATGGGGTTCTCCACCAGCCGCACCATCGGTCATCGCGCGATGAGCGGTGAGCCCGTTCCCGGAACGTTCGCCGCCGAGGACGAGTTGTTCGCCATCGGCCGAGCACTCCAGCGATCGGGAAAGGGTCTGTTCGAGGTCGCCCCGGCCGGGCTGGCGGGCGAGGACCTGGTGGCCCCGAAGCGCGAGATGGACTGGATGATTCGCCTCGCCGAGGAGATCGGCCGACCGGTCACGTGGCTGATGCTGCAGAATCTCGTCGAGCCCGACGGCTGGCGTGAGTTCCTCGAACTGTCCCGAGAGGTCCAGGCCAAGGGACACCAGGTGATCCCGCAGGTGGCCGGACGCCCGTTCGGGGTGCTGCTCGGGCTCCAGATCCGTCATCGATTCCTCGAGCTCCCGAGCTTCGCTCCCCTGCTCGACCTACCGCTCGGGGCGCGAGCCAAGGCCATGGCCGAGCCGAACATCAAGGCCACGCTCCTGGCCGAGGCCCGGTCGGCCGAGGCTGCGGCCGAGGCCGACAACCCCATGCGGGCCATGCTGAATCGGGCCTTCGATCGAACCTATGTCCTGGGTTCACCGGTGGACTACGAACCCACGCAGCAGGACTCGATCGCCGGCCGGGCCGAGGCTCACGGCATCGACCCGCTCGAAGAGTTCTACGACTGCCTCATCGCCGACGGCGGACGCGGGTTCCTGCTCATGACGTTCCTCGGATACAGCCACGGCAACGGACACGCCCTCTACGACATGTTGTCGCACCCGGCCGCCGTCCTGGGCCTGGCCGACGGAGGTGCCCACGCCAACTTCATCTGTGACGCCTCGACCCCGACCTGGATGCTCACCCATTGGGCCCGTGACCGATCGAGGGGACCAAGGCTCGACCTGGCCTACGTCATCAAGAAGATGACGTTCGACACCGCGTCCCTCTTCGGGTTCGACGACCGCGGTGTCATCGAGGTCGGGAAGCGGGCCGACCTGAACATCATCGATTTCGAGCACCTCGAGCTCGGTCAGCCCCGACTGGTCGCCGATCTGCCGGCCGGGGGGACCCGCCTCCTCCAGGACGCCTCCGGTTACGTCGCGACGATCGTCGCCGGCGTCGTCACCCGCGAGCACGATGCCTTCACCGGTGAGTTGCCGGGCCGACTCGTCCGCAGCTGATCGCCCACCTCGGCCACACCGCTCACCCCGACCAGAGCAGCGTGTCGGGGTGGAACTGACTCCACGCAAACCAGAACGCCTGGTGACCCGATGCGTCGCCGCCGTCGGATCGACGTGCCCGTAGGCCGTCGGCGTCCTCGACCACGTCGATGCCGTCCAGCGAAACCGTCTCGGCTCGATCGAGTGCCGCTCGGACCTCGCGCACCGGAAAGGCGACGGCCCGGCCGCTCCGGCCGATCACGCCGAGGACCGGTTCCTGCTCGTCGAGCCGGGGATCGACCGACCCGATCGGAAAGATGGGCCCGTCGTCGTCGCGCCCCTGTAGGGGGTCGAGCGGGTAGGTCCGGCCGCGGCCGGCATCGGCGGTGACGATCGTCGTTTCGGGGTGGGCGGCCCTCCATTCCCCCCAGGTTGCGGTCACCACCGACGCCTGCTCGAGCACGACCCGGTTGTCGCGCAACTCCCCCGTGATCGCCTCCCCGGTGAAGGTGTCGATGTACGACCCCGATGCCAGCTCGTACATCATCTTGTTGGAACGGATCAACAAACCCGAGGTACGGAGCACGAACGGGTCGTCGAGTGGCCTTCCATCGACACGATCGGTGAAGTACACCTGGGCCGAGCCGCAGAGCGTGCAGTACGGCAGGCCGATCCGACGACCGCCAACGGTGTCGTTGACCATCTCGTGGATCTCCATGATGTTCTTGGGGTACGCACGATACTCCCCCTCGATCTCGACTCCGAACACCACTGCGTCATCGGGATACCAGTCGCCCCCCGTGGCGTCGGAGACCGGGGGATCGTCGAGAGCCGGAATGCACCCGCGGAAGCAGTTGTCGAGCTCACCCAGCGGGCGGTCATCGATGAACACCCCACCCCAGCCGACGAAACGCCAATCGATGTCGGCGCTCGGATCGAACAGCGGGGCCCAACGTTCGTCGACGCTGGTGAACAAGCGCCGCTTCTTCTCGAAGTACGACGGCGGAGCCGGGATGTCCCAGATCATCAGCTGATCGACGGCAGAACTCCACGGCCGTTCGGGATCCACCTCGACCCCGGTCAGCGTGGCGTAGGCCGTCGTCAGCCGCTCGGCCAACGCCGGGTCCCAGGCGAACCGGAGCACATCGGCGATCATCCAGGCCAGTCGGGCGTCTCCCGTCGCCTCGACCACGTCGACGGCGGCGTTCGGCCCCTCGTACCGGACTCGATCGATCAGGAGATCGAGCGCATGATCGACCTCGGGATCGAGCTCTGCGACCGCAATCGGCGGCGACGGCCGGTCCTCGATCGTCGCCCGAGGTCCCGCACCATCACCGACCGGACTCGATGATTCACCACAGGCTGCGAGGAACAGCACGGCCGCGGCGACGACGACCAGGGGCGGACGAGACGACGATCGACGCATGCACCATCAACCGTGAGCGCCGTGTTTTGCTTCCCGACGATCGGTTGCGACGCGTTACGGGCGCACGCTCGGCGTGCGCCCGTGACGGTCGGCGGAGGGCTGCCGACGGGCTCAGCGACCCGCGGCCACGAGTGCCCGCTCGACCAGGACCTGAGCGAGGTGGGTCCGATACTCGACGTCGCCGTTGAGGTCTTCGGGAGGTTCGGTCCCAACGGCGGCCACGGCCGCCGCATCCTGGTTGGATGCCCCCGATGCGAGCGCGGCTTCGACCGCCGACGATCGCATCGGGGTCGACGCCATGTTGACCAGGGCAACTCCGGGATGGTCGCCCAGAACGGCCGCCACACCGACGATCGCCCAGTCCTGGGCCCGGCGATTGAACTTCTGGTAGCTCCAGCCCGCGTCACCGACCTTGGGGACACGGATCTCGGTGAGCAGTTCGTCGGGGGCCAGGGCGGTCTCGAGGAACCCGGTGAAGAAGTCCGCGGCAGCCACGTCGCGACTGCCGCCCGGCCCGCGGATCACCATGGTGCCGCCGAGCGCCAGCAGCGCCGCCGGCAGATCCGACGCAGGGTCGCCGTGGGCGAGGGAACCGCCGAGCGTGCCGCGATGGCGAACGGCCGGATCGCCGACCTGGCCGGCGACGTGGGCCAGGATCGGAGCCTGAGCGGCCAAGAGCTCGCTCGTCTCGAGCGCTCGGTGGCGGGTCAGCGCACCGATGGCGATGTGGTCGCCGGCGTCGTCGATGTACGACAGCTCCGACAGTCGTCCGATGTCGACCAGGATCGATGGCGTCGCCAGTCGGAACTTCATCAACGGGATCAGGCTGTGCCCACCGGCCAGGAGCTTCGCCTCGTCGCCGTGTTCGGCCAATGCGGCGAGTGCGGCGTCGGCCGAGTCGGCCTCGAGGTAATCGACCATTGCCGGGATCATCGGGCGTCTCCTGCCTGTTTGGCCTGCTGGATCGTCTTCCACACACGTTGTGGGGAAGCCGGCATCGCCATGTCGGTGATGCCGTAAGGACTGAGTGCGTCGCAAATGGCGTTGATGGTCGCTGCGGCGGAGCCGATCGTGCCCGCTTCGCCCACCCCCTTCACGCCGAGCGGATTACTGGTGCTCGGGGTGACGGTGAAACCGGTGGTCATGTTCGGCACCTCGGCCGCCGACGGCACCAGGTAATCGAGGAACGACGGGTTGTGGCAGTTGCCGTCGGCGTCGTAGCTCGCTCCTTCCCACAGCGCTTGGGCCACACCCTGCACGATTCCGCCGTGTATCTGGCCCTCGACGATCATCGGGTTGACCTGGTTCCCGCAGTCGTCGATGGCGGTGTAGGACAGCAGCTCGACATCGCCCGTGACCTCGTCGACCTCGACCACACACACGTGTGTGCCGAACGGGAAGGCGAAGTTGGGTGGATCGAACGTCACCTGTTCCTGCAGGTTCGGCTCCATGCCGTCGGGAAGGTCGTGAGCCGTGAACGCCCCGAAGGCGATCGCCTGGATCGGGAGCGCCTTGTCGGGTGAGCCCTTGACCGAGAAGGTCCCCGACGCGAACTCGAGATCGTCGGGATTGGCCTCGAGCTGGTGAGCGGCGATGAGCCGAGCCTTGTCGACCACCTTGTCGCAGGCCATGGCGATCGCGACCCCGCCGACCGAGAGCGAACGCGACCCGTAGGTGTCGAGCCCGAGAGGGCTGATCGCGGTGTCGGAATGCAGCACCTCGACGTCGTCGGGATCGACTCCGAGCTTGTCGGCAACGATCATCGACCACGAGGTCTCGTGCCCCTGTCCGTGGGGCGTCGAGCCGGAGACGACCTCGACCTTGCCGGTCGGGAGGAACCGGATCAGTGCATGCTCCCACCCGCCGGCACCGTAGTTCAGGCCGGCCAGGGCCCGACTCGGTGCCAGGCCGCAGATCTCGACATAGGTGCACAGACCGATGCCCAGATGCTTGGTGTCACCGGCGGCGCGGCGTCGGGCCTGTTCTTCGCGAAGCGCGGTGTATCCGGAAACCTCGAGGGCCATGTCGAGATTCGGGGCGTAGTGGCCCGAATCGAACACCAGGCTCGAGGCCGTGGTGAGGTCGGTGAACGCCTCGCCACCGGCGAGGTAGTTGCGGCGCCGGATCTCGTCGGGGCCGATGCCGACCTCGGCGGCGAGCATGTCCATGGCCCGCTCGATGGCGTAGCTCGCCTCGGGTCGACCGGCGCCCCGATAGGCGTCGGTCGGGGTGAGGTTGGTGAAGTAGCCGTCGCAGGTGAACCCGAACGCCGGAACGTCGTAGACCCCGGTGTACAAGAAGCTGCCGAGCAGCGGCACCCCCGGGGTGATGAGCATCATGTAGGCGCCCATGTCGGCGTCGAGATGCACGCGAACGCCGAGCAACTTGCCGTCGGCATCGGCCGCCAGCTCGATCTTCTGCTGCTGGGCCCGACCCTGATGCGTCGAGAACGCGGCCTCCGAACGGGTCTCGGTCCAACGAACCGGGCGGCCCAACCGATGGGCCAACGTCACGGCGAGGATCTCGTCGGGATTGACGTTGAGCTTCGCGCCGAATCCGCCACCGACCGACGGGGCGATGATGCGCAGCTTCTGTTCGGGAAGGCCCGTCGTCGCCGCGATCATCACCTTGAGGATGTGTGGGACCTGGCTCGACGAATAGAGGGTGATGTCGCCCCCGTGGGGCGAGGGAATGGCCAGGACACCCCGCGGTTCCATGGCAGCCGGGATGAGCCGCTGCTGGACGAAGTTGGCCGTGACGTGATGCGCAGCCCCGGCGAACGCGGCGTCGACCGCGGCGGGGTCGGGTTCGAGGGCCCAGTGATAGGCCTTGTTGGTCGGAAGGTCGGAGTGGGCCTGGTGTTCGTCGGCAACGGCCGCATCGATGGAGGCCACCACGGGGAGCGGCTCGTAGTCGACCACGACCGTCTCGGCCGCGTCGACGGCCCGATAGCGGCTGTCGGCCAGGACGACCGCGATGATCTCACCGACGTGATGGACCTCGGTGGTCGCCGCCGGGTAGTGGGGCGGGTTGACCATGTCGGGGGTCACCGGCCAGGCGCACGGCAGCGGTGCCGCCCAGAGACCCATGTCGGCGAGCTCGCTGCCGGTGAACACGGCGTGTACGCCGGGCATGTCGGCTGCGGCCGCGGTGTCGACCGACCGGATCGCGGCGTGGGCCATGGTCGAACGGACCATCCCCATCCAGAGTTGGCCGGCGACCTGGATGTCGTCGATGTACTTGCCTTCGCCGGTGAGGAGTTGGGGATCCTCCTTGCGCAGTCTGGGGGTACCGACCACCTGGTCGGCCGGCGGGGTTTCCAGGGTGGTCATGCCGCACCTCCGTTGGTGGCACCGGCCGCGCTGAGCACGGCCTTCACGATGTTGTGGTAGCCCGTGCAGCGGCAGAGATTGCCCTCGAGGCCTACTCGGACCTCGTGCTCGGACGGGTCGGGGTTCTCGGCCAACAGCGACGTGGCCGCCATCACCATGCCCGGTGTGCAGTAGCCGCACTGGAGCCCGTGGCACTGGCGAAAGGCCTCCTGCATGGGGTGAAGGGTGCCGTCGGCTGACGCCATGCCTTCGATCGTGATGATGCTCGCCCCTCGCGCCTGGGCCGCCAGCATCGTGCAGGACTTGGCCGACTCGCCATCGATGTGAATCGTGCAGGCACCACACGACGAGGTGTCGCACCCGACGTTGGTGCCCGTGAGCCCGATGACGTCTCGGATGTAGTGCACGAGAAGCATCCGAGGTTCGACATCTGCCGAACACGCCTGACCGTTGATCGTCATGTCGATCTGCACATGACCCCCCTTTTCCGAAGCCGCTGGAACGGAAGAACGGTGTGTTCTCCGTCACGTCGCATGTTGGCACACCTTGCCCACGGCGCGCTGGTCGGTGCCGAACCCATCGGATGCCGGACGCGACGAGGCCCGCTCCCTGGGGAGCGGGCCTCGTCGGACTGCGGTCGCCGGCGCGGCGTCTCCTAGCCGATGACGGCGTCGCCTTCGCTGCCGGCCTCGGCGTTCTGACCGAGGGAGGCCAACCATTCGGCCGGATCCTGTTCGGCGCCCTCGGAGCTGTAGAACGACAACGGCTGGTAGTCGGGAGCGTAGGTCACCGCCGCCCGGTGACGGGGGAGACCGGTCCCGGCCGGGATCAGCTTGCCGATGATGATGTTCTCCTTCAGACCGATCATCGAGTCGGACTTGCCCTCGATGGCGGCTTCGGTGAGCACCCGGGTCGTTTCCTGGAACGATGCCGCAGACAACCACGAGTCGGTGGCCAGCGAGGCCTTCGTGATGCCCATGATCTCGGGTCGACCCTCGGCCGGCTTGACCCCTTCCTGCACCAGGTTCTTGTTGACCGCCGCGAACTGCCACTGGTCGACTCGCTCGCCGGGCAGGAAGTCCGAGTCGCCCGGTTCGTGGATCCCGACCCGGCGGGTCATCTGCCGGACGATCAACTCGATGTGCTTGTCGTGGATCGACACGCCCTGGTCGCGGTAGACCTTCTGGACCTCGCCCACGAGGTACTGTTGGGTCTCGCGGATGCCGCGAATCTCCATCAGTTCCTTCGGATCGCGGGGACCTTCGACGATTGCGTCGCCTGCGGTGATCTCGTCACCGTCGCGAACCTCGAGCCGAGCGATGCTGGGCACGATGTAGGAGTCTTCCTCGCCGTCGTCGGTGACGATGGTGATGACCTTGCCCTTGCCCTCGTCCTCGGCGACACGAACCACACCCGAGACCCGGGCGAGGGTCGACTTGCCCTTCGGGGTACGGGCCTCGAAGAGTTCGACCACGCGGGGCAGACCGCCGGCGATGTCGGTGCCCCCGGCGATACCGCCGGTGTGGAAGGTGCGCATCGTGAGCTGCGTTCCGGGCTCGCCGATCGACTGGGCGGCGATGACACCGACCGCTTCACCGACTTCGATGAGCTTGCCGGTTGCCAACGAGATGCCGTAGCTGGCGGCCGAGATGCCGACCGGGGAGTCGTCGGTGAGGGGCGACAGGACTCGCACCTCGGTGATGTTCGGGTCGTCACGCAGGAGCGCCATCTCTTCTTCGCCGACCAACGTGCCCTTGGTCAGGGTGACGCCGTTGGCGAGTTCCTGATCGTCGGCCAAGGTGCGACTGAAGAGCCGGGTCTCGAGGTAGAAGGCCTGGCGGGTGGCTTCGGGATCGGTCGGGTCCGAGGGCTCGCCCGTGATCTTGTTGTAGTACCCATCGGGCTTGACGTTCTCGAGCACGAGGCCACGAACCGGTCGTCCCTCGGCGAACGGGTCGCGATCGTTGATGATCACTTCCTGGGCCACGTCGACGAGTCGGCGGGTGAGGTAGCCGGAG
Source organism: uncultured Acidimicrobiales bacterium (assembly GCA_963700755.1). Classification (GTDB taxonomy): domain Bacteria; phylum Actinomycetota; class Acidimicrobiia; order Acidimicrobiales; family SZUA-35; genus JBBQUN01. Next base: position 392,782 of record CAVOYW010000004.1, on the reverse strand, counting down.
TCGGCGGTTCGCAGGGCGGTGTCGACCAGACCCTTGCGGGCACCCGGCGTGGCGATGAAGTACTCCAACATCGTCAGGCCTTCGCGGAAGTTCGACTTGATCGGGCGAGGGATCATGTCGCCTCGGGGGTTGGCGACGAGGCCACGCATGCCTGCGATCTGACGGACCTGCATCATGTTGCCTCGGGCCCCGGAGCCCACCATCATCTCGATCGGGTTGAACTGCTTCGACCGGAGGTTGATCTCCATCGCGGCCCGAACCTCGTCGGTGGCCGTGGTCCAGATCTCGACCTCTTTCTGGCGGCGCTCACCGTCGGTGATGACACCTCGCCGGAACTGTGACTCGACCTTGTCGGCTTCGAGCTCGTGCAGGTCGAGGATCTGCTTCTTCTCGGCCGGGGTCTGCACGTCGTCGATCGAGACCGTCAGGCCCGACATCATGGCGTAGTGGAACGCGAGTGCCTTGATTCGGTCGAGGGTCGCTCCGACCTCGGCCTTGGGGTAGTTGCTGGCGAGGTCATCGACGATCGCCGAGATGTCTCGCTTGGCGATCAGGTGGTTGACGAACGAGAAGCCCTCGGGGAGCGTCTCGTTGAACAGGACCCGCCCCGGGGTGGTCACCGCGTACGTGGCCGCTGAGCCGTTGGCCGGCTCGAGCAGCAGATCGGGGTGGCGGAAGTAGATCGGCTGATGCAGCTTGATCGACTTCTCCTCGTAGGCCCGCTGCACCTGATAGGCGTGACGGAACGACGGGATCTTGGTGTCGGTGACCAGGTTCTCGACCAACTCGGTGAGGTAGTAGCAGCCGATGACCATGTCCTGGGTCGGGGTGACCAGCGGACGGCCGTGAGCCGGCGACAACACGTTGTTGGCGCTCAGCATGAGGACACGCGCCTCGGCCTGGGCCTCGGCCGACAGCGGGAGGTGCACCGCCATCTGGTCACCATCGAAGTCGGCGTTGAATGCCGTGCAGACCAGCGGATGGATCTGGATCGCCTTGCCCTCGACCAGCACCGGCTCGAAGGCCTGGATACCGAGACGGTGCAGGGTCGGTGCCCGGTTGAGCATCACCGGGTGTTCCTGGATGACGTCTTCGAGGACTTCCCACACCTGGGGGCGGCGACGTTCGACCATCCGTTTGGCCGACTTGATGTTCTGCGCCAGTTCCTGGTCGACCAGGCGTTTCATGACGAACGGCTTGAACAGTTCGAGCGCCATGATCTTGGGCAGGCCGCACTGATGGAACTTGAGTGTCGGGCCGACCACGATGACCGAACGGCCCGAGTAGTCCACCCGCTTGCCGAGGAGGTTCTGACGGAATCGACCCTGCTTGCCCTTGAGCATGTCGGACAAGCTCTTGAGCGGCCGGTTTCCGGGACCCGTGACCGGCCGACCGCGGCGACCGTTGTCGAACAGCGCGTCGACTGCTTCTTGCAGCATGCGCTTCTCGTTGTTGACGATGATCTCGGGAGCGCCGAGGTCGAGCAGCCGCTTGAGACGGTTGTTCCGGTTGATCACGCGGCGGTAGAGGTCGTTGAGATCGGAGGTGGCGAAGCGACCACCATCGAGCTGCACCATCGGGCGAAGTTCGGGTGGGATCACCGGGACGACGTCGAGGATCATGGCCCGAGGGTCGTTGATGCGGCGACCATTCTCGTCACGGCGGTTGAAGGCCGCGACGATCTTGAGCCGCTTGATCGCCTTCTGCTTGCGCTGGGCCGACAGGGGTTTCTGCCCATCGGGCGGATCGATGGCGGCGCGGAGCAAGATCTCCTCGTTGTCGAAGTCGATGCGCTCGATGAGTTGGGCCAGGGCGTCGGCGCCCATGCCACCTTCGAAGTAGTCGCCCCAGCGGTCGGCCATTTCGCGCCACAGGAGTTCGTCTTCGAGGATCTGCCGGCTGAACAGGCCCTTGAACTCGTCCCAGGCTCGATCGAGCACGTCGAGTTCCATCTCGTACTGCTCGCGCGTCGAGGCGAAGTCCTTGTCGGCGGATCGCTGACGGGCGCGGATCTCGGTGTCCTTGGCGCCGTCGGACTCCATCTGGGCCAGCTCCTTTTCGAGCTCTTCGTGTTCCTCGGCCAGGCGGAGTTCCATCTCCTTGATGATGGTCTCGCGCTCGGCGATGACCTCGGCTTCGAGGTTCGGGAGGTCTTCGTCACGACGCTCTTCGTCGACCCAGGTGACCAGGCTCGCCGCGAAGTAGATGACCTTCTCGAGTTGCTTGGCCTTGAGTTCCTCGCGCGGCTCGGTGCCCATGAGCAGATAGGCGAGCCATGATCGGGTGCCGCGCAGGTACCAGATGTGCACACACGGAGCGGCGAGTTCGATGTGACCCATCCGCTCGCGGCGGACCTTGGACCGGGTGACCTCGACACCGCAGCGTTCGCAGATGATCCCCTTGAACCGCACCCGCTTGTACTTGCCGCAGGCGCACTCCCAGTCCTTGGTCGGACCGAAGATCTTCTCGCAGAAGAGGCCGTCCTTCTCGGGCTTGAGCGTGCGGTAGTTGATGGTCTCGGGCTTCTTCACCTCGCCGTTGGACCACATGCGGATCGAGTCCGCGGTGGCCAGACCGATCTTCAGCTGATCGAAATCGTTGACATCAAGCATCAGTAGTCAAATCCCCTTGAGATGATCAGCGACGACCGGCGGCGCGAGCGGCGTCGTCTTCATCGGTGCCCCGTTCGGGGCGAGACAGGTCGATGCCGAGTTCCTCGGCGGTCCGGAACAATTCGTCGTCGAGTTCGCGCATTTCGATCTCGGAACCGTCGGCCGAGAGCACCTCGACGTTCAGGCACAACGACTGCATTTCCTTGATGAGCACCTTGAAGGACTCGGGAATGCCGGGTTCGGGAATGTTTTCGCCCTTGACGATGGCCTCGTAGACCTTCACCCGGCCGAGCACGTCGTCGGACTTGATGGTGAGCAGCTCCTGCAGGCAGTACGCCGCGCCGTAGGCCTCGAGGGCCCACACCTCCATCTCGCCGAAGCGCTGACCGCCGAACTGGGCCTTACCACCGAGCGGCTGCTGGGTGATCATGGAGTACGGTCCGGTCGAGCGGGCGTGGATCTTGTCGTCGACCAGGTGGGACAGCTTCAGGATGTACATGATCCCGACCATGATCGGGTTGTCGAAGGGCTCGCCGGTTCGACCGTCGTAGAGCGTGGTCTTGCCGTCGGGCTGGATCATCCGAGTGCCGTTGGCCGCCTCGGGGTTGAGGTTCTCGAAGATCGACTTGATGGTCGGCTTGTTGCCGGCCAGTTCGATTTCGTCCCACTTCGCACCGTCGAACACCGGGGTGGCGACGAGCGTGGCCGGCGTGGTGAACGGGCGGGTCTTGTTCTCGGTGCCGCGGACCGGCGCCTCACCCACTCGCTCCCCGTCGATGGTCCAACCCCAGCGGGCGGCGTATCCCAGATGGGATTCGAGCACCTGACCCACGTTCATGCGGGACGGGACGCCGAGCGGGTTGAGGATGATGTCGACCGGCGTGCCGTCGGCCAGATGGGGCATGTCCTCGGATGGAAGGATGCGCGAGATCACGCCCTTGTTGCCGTGGCGCCCGGCCAGCTTGTCGCCGACGGAGATCTTGCGCTTCTGGGCAACGTAGACCCGGACCAGTTGGTTCACACCGGGCGGGAGCTCGTGGGAGTCGTCGCGGTTGAAGACCTTGACGTCGATGACCTTGCCGACCTCGCCGTGGGGCACCTTCAGGGAGGTGTCACGGACCTCGCGTGCCTTCTCGCCGAAGATGGCCCGCAGGAGGCGCTCTTCGGGGGTGAGTTCGGTCTCGCCCTTGGGCGTGACCTTCCCGACCAGTACGTCACCGGGGTTGACCTCGGCACCGACCCGGATGATGCCGCGCTCGTCGAGATCGGCGAGCACGTCCTCACTCAGGTTCGGGATGTCGCGGGTGATCTCTTCGGGCCCGAGCTTGGTGTCACGAGCATCGATCTCGTGCTCCTTGACATGGATCGACGTGAGCACGTCGTCGCGAACGAGGCGCTGATTGAGGATGATGGCGTCCTCGAAGTTGTATCCCTCCCAGGTCATGAAGGCCACGACGAGGTTCTTGCCGAGCGCCAGCTCACCGTTGTCGGTGGACGGACCATCGGCCAGGAGCTGACCCTTGACGAACGTGTCGCCCGGCATGACGCGGGGCTTCTGGTTGATCGAGGTGTCCTGGTTGGACCGCTCGAACTTGAGCAAGCGGTAGATCTTCTTGCCCATCGTCTTGTATTCGACGGTGATGTGCTTGCCGTCGACCTCGAGGACCACACCATCGTCTTCGGACACGAGCGTGTCGGCGGCGTCGTGCGCCGCCCGCTTCTCGATGCCGGTGCCGATGTAGGGCGCCTCGGGGGTGAGGAGCGGGACGGCCTGACGCTGCATGTTGGCCCCCATGAGGGCGCGGTTGGCGTCGTCGTGCTCGAGGAAGGGGATCAGGCCGGTGCCGATCGAGACGATCTGCTTGGGCGAGATGTCCATCATGTCGACTTCGATGCCCGGGACCTGCGAGATCTCGGTGGTGGCGCCGAAGAAGATGTCTCGTTCGAGCTGCAGCTTGAGGTCGCGGAGCGACGCCGCCTGGGGCGAGCGACGGGCCAGGACCTTCTCGGCGACGAAGGTGCCGTCGGGATTGAGCTTGGCGTTGGCCTGGGCGACGACGTATTCCTCTTCCTCGTCGGCGGTGAGGAACACCAGTTCGTCGGTGGCAACGCCGTTGACGACCCGACGATACGGGGTCTCGAGGAAGCCGAATTCGTTGACCCGGGCGTAGCTCGCGAGGTAGCCGATGAGACCGATGTTGGGTCCCTCGGGCGTCTCGATCGGGCACATGCGGCCGTAGTGCGAGAAGTGGACGTCTCGGACCTCGAACCCGGCTCGTTCACGCGACAGACCACCGGGGCCGAGCGCCGAGAGACGACGACGGTGGGTGAGACCCGACAGCGGGTTGACCTGGTCCATGAACTGCGACAGCTGGGAGGTTCCGAAGAACTCCTTGATGGCGGCGACCACGGGACGAATGTTGATCAGCGTCTGTGGCGTGATCGCCTCGACGTCCTGGGTGGTCATTCGTTCGCGGACGACCCGCTCCATCCGGGACAGGCCGATGCGGACCTGGTTCTGGATGAGCTCGCCGACCGAGCGCACCCGACGGTTGGCGAAGTGGTCCTGGTCGTCGAGTCGGTAGCCGGGCTCGGCGATCATGAGGTTGAGGAGGTAGGTGGCGGCGGCCATGACCTCGCAGCGCGACAGCACACCCTGGTCGATCTCGGGAACGTCGAGCAGGCCCTTGAGCATCGGGAACTGCTCTTCGAGACGGGCGATCTCGGGGCCGAGCTTGCGGTTCAGCTTGTAGCGACCGACCCGCGACAGGTCGTAACGGCGGCTCTCGAAGAAGGCGTTGCGCAGGTAGGAACGAGCGGCCTCGAGCGTGGGCGGCTCGCCCGGACGGGCCCGCTTGTAGATCTCGACGAGCGCCTCGTCCTGTGTCGGAGCGATCTCGCGATCCTTCTCCCACTGGCCTTCGAGGAAGTCGAAGTGCTTGACGAAGGCATCGAGGAATCCGGGTGCGTTCTCCTCGTCGAATCCGAGGGCCCGCAGCATGGTGAACAGCGACAGGCGACGCTTGCGAGCCACCCGGACGCCGGCGGTCGGGTCTTTGCCCGGCTTCTGCTCGACGTCGAATTCGATCCATTCGCCGCGATAGGGGTGGATGGTGCCGGTGACCATCTGGTGCTTCGACATGTTGCGCAGTCGGAAGCGCTCACCCGGCTGGAAGATGACGCCGGGCGAACGGACGAGCTGCGACACCACGACGCGCTCGGTGCCGTTGATGATGAACGTGCCCTTGTCGGTCATCATGGGGAAGTCACCCATGAAGACCGTCTGTTCCTTGATCTCACCGGTGTTGGCGTTGATGAACCGGGCGCGCACGAAGATCGGCGCGGCGTAGGTCATGTCCTTTTCCTTGCACTCCTCGACGGAGAACTTCGGATAGGGCTCGAGGTCCTCGTCGTGAGGATCGAACTCCAGCTCGAGCTGGAGCGTCTCGGTGAAGTCCTTGATGGGACTGATGTCCCGGAAGGCATTGGACAAGCCTTCTTCGAGGAACCAGCGGAACGAGTCGCGCTGGATGGCAATCAGATCCGGAAGCTCGAGGGCCTCGGAGAGATTGCCGAAGGAGTAACGGTCGCGAGCGACGGTACGTGCAGGCAAAGGACACCACCTGGGGTAGCACGGGAGGCCAAAGGACACAGCGCGCGCGATCACAGATTCATGAACGACCCCATTGGGTTCGGTCGATGTCCGAGTCAACGCAACCGACCCGGAGGTCTGCAACGTCGAGGTCGGCGAAAAAGAGCGGGCACGCACGGCAACGGTCAAGCATATGGCGTGGCAACCTTGTCCACAACCACCGCCTGGCGAGAGTTGGCCGCGGTGCCATCCCGGTCTGACCGGTGGACCTGGCGGCTGTCGTGATCCTGTGCGATCTGCCGGTACCGACCTCGGCCGACGGCGGCGAATCGAGACGATCCGCCCGATGACGATCCAGCCGCCGTGCCCGATCGACCGAACCCATCGGACACACCAGACCATGACCGATGGGGACGGACTGTAAGGCTGGCCGGCCGCGAGGTCAAGCATCGAGGAGGGGAAACGACGAACTCCCCGCCACCGAAACGGCCGGAGCCGAATGGTTGCGGGGAGCGTTCGCCGGGGAGTCGGTCCGGACGAAGAAACGTCCGGACCAGGTCCTACTTCAGTTCGACGCCGCCACCGGCCTCTTCGATCTTGGCCTTCGCGGCCTCGGCGTCTTCTTTCTTCGCCGCCTCGAGCACCGGGGTGGGTGCCGCCTCGACGAGATCCTTGGCTTCTTTGAGACCCAGGCCGGTGAGCTCGCGCACGGCCTTGATGACCTGGATCTTCTTGTCGCCGGCCGAGGTCGAGCACGACATCGAACTCGTCCTTTTCCTCGACCTCTTCGGCGGCGGCAGCGCCACCACCGGCGACGGCGACGGCCATGGGAGCCGCAGCGGTCACGCCGAACTTCTCTTCGAATTCCTTCAGGAGTTCGGAGAGTTCCAGCACGGTCATGCTGGCGATGCCTTCGAGGATTTCTTCTTTGGTTGCCATGTTCTAGCTCTCGTTCTCTTCGCCGGCTTGCGCCGGAGTGGTCTCTTCTGCGGTTTCGGCCTCGGCCTCGGCGGCGGGTGCCGCTTCTGCCGTGGGTTCGGTGTCGTCGGCCGCCGGGGCAGCCGCTTCTGCGGGGGCATCACCGGGGGTGGAACCTGAGGCACCACCCTGATCGATGAGTGCCTGGAGTCCGTATGCGAGGTTGCGGGGCAAGGCCTGCAAGAGACTCCGCGAACTGCTGCATCGGTGCGGCCATGGCGCCGGCCAGTTTGGCCAACAGGACCTCACGGGGTTCGACATCGGCCAGGGCCTTCATGCCGTCGGCGTCGATGACGTTGTTGTCGAGGACACCGCCCTTGACGATCAGGTTCGGATTCGCCTTGGCGAAGTCACGAAGTGTCTTGGCCACCGTGACGACGTCACCAGGCTCCCCTTCCGGGGTGTCTGCTCGACGAACGCGAGCGCGGTCGGACCGACGAGGAACTCGTCGATGTCCATCCCGGCCTCGTTGGCCGCCCGGCGTACGAGGGTGTTCTTGTACACCTTGTACGACCCGCCGGCGGGTCGCAGTTCTCGACGCAGTGTCGACAGGGCGCTGACGTTCAGACCGCGGTACTCGGTGACGTACACGGCGCCGGCTGTGGTCGAGCCGTTCGCGCACCTCGTCGACGATCGCGACCTTTTCCGGTCGTGGGTTCTCCATCACACCTCCTTTCGCTTCTTGTTGCTGGTTGGTTGTTGGCTTCGACGTACTCAGAGGCCGAACAACCACCGACTCGAGCCAGAACGCACCCGGATGGTGTGCCCGTGTCAGAAGAGATCACCTCGTCGGGACGCTTCGGTGGACGAACTCGATTCGTCCACACCCGATGTCTTTGGCGTGAGTATTCGATTGTGCGGCGCCGACTCTAGCGGCGTCGAACGAATTCGGTCACCCTGGAACGACAGTCACCCTGGACGCATCGCCCGGACGAGTCACTCGGCGACGGCCTCCTCACGCAGCGGGTCGGGTCCATCTTGATCCCGGGACCCATCGTGCTCGACAGCGAGGCCTTGAGCATGTAGCGGCCCTTCGACGAGGCAGGCTTGGCCCGATTCAGTTCTTCGACGATGGCGGCCAGGTTCGACTGCAGGGCCTTCGGCTCGAAGCTGACCTTGCCGATCGACGACGTGGATGTTGCCGTACCGATCGGTGCGGTACTCGACGGTGCCGCCCTTGAAGGCCTCGACCGCCTTGGCGACATCGGGCGTCACGGTGCCGGTCTTCGGGTTGGGCATGAGGCCACGTGGGCCGAGAACGCGGCCGAGCTTGCCGACCTGGGGCATCATCTCGGGGCTGGCGATTGCAACGTCGAAGTCGAGCATGCCCCCCTCGACCTGGGCGACGAGGTCGTCGGCTCCGACGAACTCGGCCCCGGCAGCCGACGCCGCCGCTGCCGCGTCGCCCGGTGCGAAGACCGCGACCCGGACATCCTTGCCGGTGCCGGCCGGAAGGGCCACGGTGCCGCGGACGATCTGATCGGCCTTGCGGGGATCGACACCGAGCCGGACCACGAAGTCGACCGACTCGTCGAACTTCGCACTGGCGAGCGTCTTCACCAGGTCGATCGCCTCGGTCGGAGCGTGGAGGTGATCACGGTCGTAGCGACGCGTGGCGTCGACGTATCTTCTTTCCTTGCGCCATGTCTTGGCTCCCTCGTTGGTTGAGGCCGACGACCGAGGTGTTGTCGCCGAGCCGATGTGATTGGGTCTGTCAGCCGACCGATGGTCGAATCGCGGGCTCGATGCCGATCCGGGCCGACGACCCCGAAGGCTCGCTGGCTTGACCGGCTCGGGTTCAGCGGATCCGCACGCCCATGTTGCGGGCGGTACCGGCGACCTGCTTCTTCGCCGCTTCGATGTCGTAGGCATTGAGGTCGGGCATCTTGATCTGGGCGATCTCGGTCAGCTGGGCATCGGTGATGGTTCCGGCCCGGTCACGCTTGGGATCGGCGGCACCCTTGTCGATCTTGGCCGCCTTCTTGATCAGCTTCGGCTGCCGGCGGCGTCTTCAGGACGAAGCTGAACGAGCGATCCTCGAAGATCGTGATCTCGGCCGGGACGACCTGGCCCCGCTGGGCCTCGGTGCGAGCGTTGTAGTCCTTGCAGAAGTCCATGATGGCAACGCCGTACGGGACCGAGGGCGGTACCGACGGGCGGCGCCGGCGAGGCCTGCCCACCAGGAATCTGGATCTTGACGACTGCCATTACTTTCTTCTTGGCCATTGACCTCTGCCTCGGGGTGACGTGGGCCGAAAAGGCACGACGGAAAAGCGACCTACGAGCGTATCGGGGCCGACCGACCTTTGCCGCGCGGCCATGGTGCGCGTGACTCTATCAACTTGCCGACCTGGGCGAATTCCAGTTCGACCGGGGTCTCTCGTCCGAAGATGTTGACGAGCACCTTGACCTTGAGCTGGTCCTCGTTGATCTCGACGATCTGACCCTGGAAATCGGCGAAGGGGCCTTCCTTGACCCGAACCGTCTCGCCTTCTTCGTATTCGAGACGGGGCTTGCCCTTGCGGGTCAGGTCCTCGCCCTCGGCCGGGACCTGCAGGAAGTTCTCGACCTCACGGCGGGGCAAGCGGTGATGGCTTGTTGCCGGCACCGACGAAGCCGGTGACGCCGGGGGTGTTGCGAACGACGAACCAGGAATCGTCGTTGAGCTTCATGCGACAGAGGAGATAACCGGGGAAGACCTTCTTCTGGACGACGACCTTCTTGCCGTTCTTGAACTCGACGACGTCTTCCATCGGGATGACGACCTCGAAGATCCGCTCCTCCATGTTCATGGAGGAGATGCGGGCCTCGATGTTCTTGCGAACCTTGTTCTCGTAGCCCGACTGGGTGTGCAGGACATACCAGCGGCCGGGCCGGTCGTAGGGCGAGACGGGTTGTTCGGTGATGACGATGTCGTCGCCGTCGGCCTCGTCGGAGGCCGGGGTGTCACCGGCGTCGGCGCCGGGTGTGGTGGCCTCGGCACGGTCGGTATCGGTGCTGTCGGTCTCGGTGCTGTCGGTCGATCGGCTGCGCTGTCGGTCTCGGTGGCTCCGGCGTCTGCGCTCGCAGATTGGCCGGACAGCGCGACCTCGTCGGACTCGACCGAGGCCGGGCTCGCCTCGCCGGACTCGCCGGTCTCGCCTCGGCAGGGTCGACCGCCGACTCGCCGCCGGCAGCTGGTCGTTGGTGAGATCGGTTTCGGTCATTGGCCAAGCTCCAGGAGTTTGAGCACGCCTTCACCGAACAGCGAGGTCGAAAGCGGCGATGAGGGCGGTCATGATGATGAGGGTCACGATGACCACGATCGTGTAGTTCACGACCTCGGTTCGTGTGGGCCACTGGACCCGGTGCAACTCGGTCTTGACCTCACGCACGTACTGGGCGGGTCCGACACGAGGTTCTGGCTTGCCCGCCGGGCGCGCCTCGCGCGGCGTGGCGATCGGATTGCCGTCAGCGTCGAGCTGCCCTTGCTTTTGCAGGTAGCGTCGCTGCTCCCGATTCATTGCCATAGCTGGTGCCTCATGAGAAGTGTTCGAACGGTCAACGAGTGTTGACCGATTCGTCCGGTCGGTTCCGGTGGTGAATCGACGCCCTTGACGAACCCGTCCAGCGCCGACTGATGTGCAGGGCACGAGGGACTCGAACCCCCAACCCCCGGTTTTGGAGACCGGTGCTCTACCAATTGAGCTAGTGCCCTAGGGCCGGTCCGAGGCTAGCAGGACATCGGCGCACTTGGGACACGGGCGGCCTGCGGCCGCGGCCCAGGGTATCGCTCACCGATCGGGCCGGCCCGGACCGATCGGGCCCCGGCGTCGCGTCTCACCCGGCCAACGACACTCGACCGGCGAGGCGGGTGGCAACGACCACGGCTCCGGCACTTGCCGCCGTGACCGCTGCGGCGACACCGCCGAACAGGGCGCGGCGTCGGGCACTCGAACGGAGTCGATGCACCGGAGCCGGCGGTCGGAAGTCGGCCAGGAGCTCGTCGACCCACTGGGCATCCACGCCCATCCGGGCCGGGCCGAGCGACACCATGGCCCGACGGAGTTTGCGATAGGCGGCCACCTCGGCCTGACAACGCAGGCACCGGCCCACATGGGCACCGATCGGGCCGGTCAGGATCGACTGCACACCGTCGGTGTCGAGATCCCCGACGCTGGCGAGTTGCAGGCTCAGCGAGCGGCAGTCGATCTGAGAACGACCGTCGATCTGGGAACGACCGTCGATCTGGGAACGACCGTCGATCTGGGAACGACCGTCCAGCTCAGGTGACATCGTCGCCCCCGGTCCGCCCGGAGGTTCGGCCCCGAAACACCCGAACCCGTGAACGGGTGCCCGATTCATCCGGCGATGGTGCCGGTTCGGGATCGACCCCCGCTCCCTCGATCAGTTCAGCAGAGTCGGTCGGCTCAACGAGTACGTCGGCGGATTCGGGAGCCGAGGATCCCGGGTCGTCGGGGGCGTCGACGGGAGCATCCCCCTGCAGTGGGTAAAGCTTCTCCCGCAACCGTTTCCGGGCCCGATGGAGCCGCACCTTCGCCGCCGACTCGGTGATTCCGAGTTCGGCGGCAATCGCCTCGTGCGACAGGTCGTAGATGTCGCGCAGGACCACGACCGTTCGGAGCTTCGGCGGCAGCGAGCGCAACGCATCGGTGAGCTGTGACCGGAGCTGGCCGACATCGGCGCGCGTGGGCCGGGTCGGCCTGCGGGTTCACCGTCGACGATCGTCGTGTCGTCGGGGAGCGGGTCGTGACGGTGTTTGCCCCGACGACCCAGGAAGGTGCTGGCGCAATTCGCCGTCACCCGATGGAGCCAGGTGGTGAACTGGCAGCGTCACCACGGAAGCGGGCGAGGCCCTTGTGGACCCGCAGGTAGGTTTCCTGGACGACGTCGCGGGCATCTTCCTCGTCACCGGTGAGCCGAAAGGCCAGGGTGTAGGTGTCGGCATAGGTCCGTCGCACGAACTCCTCGAAGGCACGCGGATCACCGTCTCTGGCCTGGTCGACCAAGCCATCGAGACCGGCACGGACCGGAGGCACCGAGGACAGAAGTGGTCGCATCGTGGCGCGATCGGCGGGCTCCGGATCGGGAGTCGTCGACTCGACGGGCAGCCCCTCGGGTATCGACATTACGGACCTCCTGGTCGTGCCAAGGCTAGCGCCGATCGCCACGTCGCCACGTCGGGCGAGCGAGCCGCCGAAAACGACGAGAACCCCGGCGGCCGCCGGGGTTCTCGTCGCGGTCGGGCTCAGCCACCCGAACGATCGGTCCTACTTCATGATCTTGGTGACGCGCCCGGCACCAACCGTACGACCACCCTCACGAATCGCGAACCGCAAACCCTCATCCATCGCAATCGGATTGATCAACTCCACCGTCATCTCGGTGTTATCACCCGGCATACACATCTCCGTACCCTCCGGCAACGTCACCGTCCCCGTGATATCGGTCGTACGGAAATAGAACTGCGGCCGATAATTCCCGAAGAACGGCTTATGACGACCACCCTCCTCCTTCGACAACACATACACCTGCGCCTCGAAATCGGTGTGCGGCGTAATCGAACCCGGCTTCGCCAACACCTGACCCCGCTGCACCTGATCCTTCTCGATCCCACGCAACAACGCACCAACGTTGTCACCAGCCTGCCCCGAATCCAACAACTTCCGGAACATCTCCACACCCGTACACGTCGTCTTCTGCGTCGGACGAATCCCAACGATCTCCAACGCATCGCCAACATTGACGACACCCTGCTCGATCTTCCCCGTCACCACCGTCCCACGACCCGTAATCGAGAACACATCCTCGATCGGCATCAAGAACGGCTTGTCCAAATCACGCGCCGGCTCCGGAATATAGGAATCCACCGCATCCATCAACTCCATGATCTTGTCACCAGCAGCCTCATCACCCTCCAACGCCTTCAACGCCGAAACATGCACCACCGGAACATCATCACCCGGGAACTCATACGCCGACAGAAGCTCACGAGCCTCCAACTCGACCAGCTCCAACAACTCCTCGTCATCGACCATGTCAGCCTTGTTCAACGCCACCACGATCGCCGGCACACCAACCTGCCGAGCCAACAACACATGCTCACGCGTCTGCGGCATCGGACCATCAGCCGCCGACACCACCAAAATCGCGCCATCCACCTGCGCCGCACCCGTGATCATGTTCTTGATGTAATCCGCGTGACCCGGCATATCAACATGCGCATAATGACGATTCGCCGTCTCATACTCCACATGCGACACATTGATCGTGATCCCACGCTCCCGTTCCTCAGGAGCCTTATCAATATTGTCAAACGCCGTCGCCGTATTACCAGCAACCCGATCAGCCAAAACCTTCGTAATCGCCGCCGTCAACGTCGTCTTACCATGATCGATATGACCCATCGTCCCCACATTCACGTGAGGCTTATTACGCTCGAACTTTGCTTTCGCCATGGCGACGCACTCCTCAGGAGATGAGGGGAGCAGGTGTAGGGCAGATGACTCTGCGTAGCGACGGTCGGGCTCGAACCGACGACCTCTCGATTATGAGTCGAGCACTCTTACCAACTGAGCTACGTCGCCGTGGTCACGGGTTGCGCATCGCGAGGATCTGCGTTGACCGAAACGGGAGCCTCCTAACAGAATCGAACTGTTGACCTCTTCCTTACCATGGAAGCGCTCTACCGACTGAGCTAAGGAGGCGTCGGGCCGCGAAGGACCGTCGGAAAGTCTGCCACGGCGGACGGTCGACCCCAACCACCCCGGTCCAGAATCTCCGGTGCCTCCCCGACCCGCTCTGCTCGACGAGATCCAACGAAACGACCAGGTCTGCGGCGGTAGTCTCGCCACGTGCAGATTCGCGACGCCACGCTCGCCGATGCCGGAGCCATCGCAGCGATCTACAACCGTGAGGTGCTCGAAGGCACCCACACGTTCGATCTCGTCGAGCGGTCGATCGACGATCAGCGGACCTACATCCGGGAACGGTCCGGCGGACTGGCCGTCCTGGTGGCCGAAGCCGACCATGCCACCGGTCGCGAGATCGTCGGATTCGGTGCACTCAGCTTCTATCGCGATCGGCCCGGCTACCGGACATCGGTGGAGAACTCGGTGTACGTGCACCCCGACCACCATCGCCGGGGTATCGGAGACGCACTCCTCGGTGGGCTCGTGACTCGTGCCGCCGACAACGGGTTCCACGCCGTGTTCGCTCGGATCGTCGACGCCCAGGAGGCCAGCCTTCGCCTGCACGTTCGCCACGGTTTCCAGCTCGTCGGTGTCGAGCGTGAGGTCGGGCGCAAGTTCGGCCGCTGGCTGGACGTCGCCCTGCTCCAGCGCCTGCTCTGAACCCGCAGACGCAAACGCGACCTCACGATTGCGAGTGATGGCCCCCCAGGGCCAGACGACTGCCGTTGCGAGCGCAGCGAGCAGGCTGCAGCTTCACGACCGCGAGTTGTGGCCCCCCGGGGCCAGAACTCGGTAAGTGAGCGAAGCGAACGACGTGGGCCGGGTAGGATTTGAACCTACGTAGGCGATGCCGACGGGTTTACAGCCCGTTCCCTTTGGCCACTCGGGCACCGACCCTTGCAAGCATCTGAGGTTAGCGTCCGTGTAACGTCAATCCATGCCAAGCTTTGACGTTGTCTCCGAAATCGACATGCAAGAGGTCCGCAACGCCGTCGATCAGGCCTCACGCGAGATCGCCAATCGCTACGACTTCAAGGACTCCGGTTCCTCGATCGATCTCGACGACAAGGGCATGACGCTCACGATCGAGACGTCGAGCGAAGACAAACTCCGTGCGGTGCGCCAGCTCCTCGAAGAGAAGTTCGTGAAGCGCAACGTGTCGCTCAAGACCCTCGACTGGGGCAAGACCGAGGAAGCATCGGGTGGCCGGGCCCGGGTGAAGGTCTCGCTGAAGGCGGGCATCTCGTCGGACATGGCCAAGACCATCAACACCACGATCAAGGATCTCAAGCTCAGGGGCATCCAGTCCCAGACCCAGGGCGACCAGGTTCGGGTGACCGGCAAGAAGCGTGACGATCTCCAGGGCGTCATCGCCGCGCTCAAAGAGGCCGACGTCGACCTTCCCCTCCAGTTCCAGAACTTCCGCGACTGACCCGACCGGGCGTGCACAACGGGTCAGCCCACCGGGACCCGACCGACCCCGGTGGGCGGAGCCGATCACTGCGGCCGAATCTAGAAGCCCGCCTGGCGCCAGTCGCCCGACCGGAGCTTGGCGATCCGCTGCTCGGCCGGCGGGTGGGTGGTGAACAGCTTGGTGAAGTTCTGCTTCCGTCCGGCGAGCGGGTTGACGATGTAGTTGCTCGCCTGAGCCGGCTCGACATGTGACGGTACTCGCAACGAATAGCCGTTCAGCTTCTCGAGAGCCCGGGCCAGAGGCTCGCCGTCGTTGATCAGGCGGGCGGCGCTGCGGTCGGCTTCGAACTCACGACTTCGGCTGATCGCCATCTGGATCAGACCCGCTGCCATCGGAGCGAAGATCGCGACAGCCAAGGCACCGAACGCATTGCCCCCACCCTCTCGATCACGCCCACCACCGAACATGGCACCCCACATCGCCATCCGGGCGACGAACGAGATCGCCATGGCGATCGCTGCCGCCACCGATCCGGTGAGAATGTCACGGTTACGGATGTGTGCCAGCTCGTGGGCCAGGACCCCACGGATCTCGTCCCAGCTCAGTGTCTGGAGCAGACCCTCGGTCACACACACGGCCGCGTGGTGGGGATTGCGGCCCGTGGCGAACGCGTTGGGCTGCTGTTCCTGCGACACGTAGAGCTTGGGCATGGGGACATCGGCGAGCTGGGTCAGCTCCCGCATGATTGCGTAGTACTGGGGCAGTTGTTGTTCGGTGACGGGCACGGCTCGGGCCGATTTGATCGCGATCGTATCGCTCTTCCAGTACGAGAACCCCGTGATGGCGATGGCGATGACGAACCCGATGGTCAGGCCCGACGACCCGCCCAGCGCTCCGCCGATCAGCATGACGAGCGAGCCCATTGCCGCCAGCAGTACTGCGGTCTTCAATCCGTTCTTCATGGTTGATGAAACGCCCTTCGTGCTCACCGCGTTCCCCGACGAACCGGACATCGAGGTGGCAGTCGTCACTCGCCGACCCGGCATCGAGGCGATGCCTGGTCAGTCGAGCGGGTGGTATCCCGAATGAATGTAGACGCAGGGAACACCCTGTCGTTGGTAGGCCGCGACGTTGCGCTGATCATCGTCGAACGCGAGCACGGGGTCGAAACCCTGGGTCCGGAGTTGTTGGACGGCATTGGCCTTGACCTGCGGAGCGCGCCGGTAGTCGGCGTTCGACCGCATGATGAGCAGATCCCAGCGCACCTCGTGCTTGGCCAACCACGTCGTGGTGAGGTCGCCGACCCACTGAGGCCGCGAGGTGACCAGTGAGATCACGTGATCGGCACCCAGCGAGGTCAAGAGCGTGGCCTGCGGTTCGAGCAGGTCGTCGTCGCCGACGGCCAGGAAGAAGCTGTCCCAGTCGTAGTAGTCGAGCAGGTACTGCCGGTGCGTCGCGTCGGCGAGCACGCCGTCGATGTCGACACACACCGTGGGTCCGGGGGGTGCGGCACGGCCGGCCCGCCAGGTCCACACCGGGTCGTCTCGAGAAATCCTCATCCGCACGCCACGTTCACCATGGCTCGCGCCGACGACGAGCCGGCCGGGGCTCGGCCATCAGTCCTCGGACGATTCGGCGGCCCGGGACGCGATCTCGGACACGACACCCGGATCGGCCAGCGTGGTCGTGTCACCGAGGTCGCGGCCATCGGCGACATCGCGCAGCAGTCTCCGCATGATCTTGCCCGAGCGGGTCTTGGGAAGGTCCGGCACGATCACGACCGTCTTCGGACGAGCGATCTTGCCGAGCTTGATTCCGACGTGTTCACGGATTTCCTCCCCGAGTTCGGCGGAGGCCTCGTGGGTGCCACGCAGGATCACGTAGCCCACGATCGCCTGACCGGTCAGCGCGTCGTTGGCACCAACGACCGCCGCTTCGGCCACTGCGGGATGATCGACGAGAGCGGACTCGACCTCGGTGGTCGAGATCCGGTGGCCGGACACGTTCATCACGTCATCGACCCGTCCGAGCAGCCAGAGGTATCCGTCTTCGTCGATCTTGGCACCGTCACCGGCGAAGTAACGGCCCTCGTAGGTGCTCCAGTAGGTGTCGCGATAGCGCTGGGGGTCGCCCCAGATGCCGCGCAACATCGACGGCCACGGCCTGGTGATGGTCAGATAGCCACCGCCGACGGCCACCGGCTCACCGGCATCGTCGACCAATTCGGTGAAGATGCCGGGGATGGGGTGACAGGCCGAACCGGGCTTGGTGACGGTGACCCCCGGAAGGGGTGAGATCATGTGGGCGCCGGTTTCGGTCTGCCACCACGTGTCGACGATCGGCGTCTTCGCACCGCCGATGTGTTCGTGGTACCACATCCAGGCCTCGGGGTTGATCGGCTCGCCGACGGTTCCCATCACCCGCAGGGTCGACAGATCGTGCCCGGCCGGTTCCTGAGCCCCCCACTTCATGAACATCCGGATGGCGGTCGGTGCGGTGTAGAGCTGCGTGACCCCGTATCGCTCGATGATGTCCCACAGCCGGTCCTTGCCCGGGGTGTCGGGCGTGCCCTCGTACATCACCGACGTCGCGCCGTTGGCCAGCGGGCCATAGACGATGTAGCTGTGGCCGGTCACCCACCCGATGTCGGCCGCACACCAGTAGACGTCGGTGTCGGGGCGAAGGTCGAAGGTGTACTTGTGGGTGAACGCGACCTGCGTGAGGTAGCCACCCGTGGTGTGCATGATGCCCTTTGGCTTGGCCGTGGTACCCGACGTGTAGAGCAGGTAGAGCAACTGCTCGGCATCCATCGGCTCGGCCGGGCACTCATCGGAGGCGTCGGCCATGAGGTCATGCCACCAATGGTCCCGACCCGGCGTCATCGCCGGCGCCGTGTCACAACGATTGACCACCACGACATTCGTGACGGTCGACGTCCCGTCGGCGAGGGCTTGATCGACGGTTGGCTTGAGAAGCGCCGGAGCACCTCGACGGTAACCGGCATCGGCGGTGACGATGAGCTTGGCCTCGGCGTCGTCGCAGCGATCCTTGATGGCGTCGGCCGAGAACCCGCCGAAGATCACCGAGTGTGCCGCCCCCAGACGAGCGCAGGCCAGCATGGCGATCGGCAGCTCCAGGATCATGGGCATGTAGATGGCGACCCGGTCGCCCTTCTCGATTCCGAGACTCTCGAGCACGTTGGTGAAGCGCTTCACCTCGGTGAGGAGCTCGGCGTAGGTGATGGTTCGGGTGTCGCCGGGCTCACCCTCCCAGTGGTAGGCGACCTTGTCGCCTCGCCCGGCCTCGACGTGGCGATCCAGGCAGTTGGCCGCCACGTTGAGCTTCCCATCGGCGAACCACGTTGCGAACGGGAGCTGCCAGTCCAGGATCTGGGTGAAGGGTGTGTCCCAGGTCAGCAGCTCGCGGGCCTGACGAGCCCAGAACGCCTCGAAGTCGGCATCGGCCTCGTCGTAGAGCGACCGGTCGTTGGTCAGCGCATGGGCTGCGAAGTCGGCCGAGGGCGGGAACTCCCGTCCTTCGACCTCGTAGACACCGATGGTCGGCTCAGACATCTCCCTGCTCCTTGTCGTCGTCGTTCGCTCGGCAACCCGTCGGGTTGCCGACCCGGGTACCGAGTCGTTCGCTGACGCTCAACGCGTCGTCGGTCGCCCGGGGCGAGCCTAGTCGGGCATGGCAAAGGCGTCGAAGGTCAGGGCAGGTCGAAGCGAACCCGAAGACCGGCCATGAGGGTGTCGAGACCGAGCTCGAAGGAGCTGTCGGTGTCGATGTCCCGGCCGGCGCGGACGAAGGTGGCGAGATCGGGGTCGGTGTCGTCGGTGATCTCGATCAATTCGAGTGTGTTGACCGACGACGTGGGATTGCTGAACGCAACGTGACCGTAGACGTAGGCAACGAGCATGCCCAGCACGTGGTGGGCATCGGCCGGTTCCAGACCGGCGTCGACCAAACGGTCGTAGGCGCCGCGGAATCTCATGAAGGCACCCGGGCTGATCGCCGGCTGTGACACGATCAGGGACAGGGCGTTCGGATGACGAGCAAGAGCCTGCTGGAAGGAGCGGACGCCGGCCCGGATCACACCCTCCCACTCGCGAGGATCGTGGAAGTCGGGGAGATCGATCTCGAGATAGATCTGTTCGACGGCGGCGTCGAGCAGCTCGTCCTTGTTGGCAACGTAGTGGTAGAGCGACATCGCCTCGACGCCCAGGCTGGCTCCCAACTTGCGCATCGAGAGCGCCGGCAACCCCTCGGCGTCGATCAAGGCGAGAGCAGCGCAAGCGATCCGTTCTCGGCTCAAACCTGTACGAACCACCTGCTCCATCATCACCAGGCTACTCCCGCCCAGCAGATCGAGACTCCCCCGCTGCCGCGCCCGATGTCGCATCGGGCACGGACCGCGTCTCGCCGGCACCTCGACCCCATCGGGCGACGAGCCAGCCACCGAGTCCCGACGGGTCGAGCAGCGCGTCAGCTTCACGAACCCGGCTCCGCATCATCAGCGCAGTGACATCGGGGCGTGCGGCATGGGCCACCCAATGCTCTCGCCCTTCGGCAACGAGGTCCTCGATTCCGTTCTCGATGAGGAACTCGGCCTGGGTCATCAGCTGTATGGGGGGCGGAAGCTGATCGAAGGCGATGTCGCTCGTGATGTCGCAGGAACCCGGCTCGAGGTAGGGGTCGGTCCCGAGCCGATGCTGTCGATAGGTCCGCAACCATCCACCCCGGGCGGCGAGCTCGGCCGTGGTCGTCGTGCCGTAGTCGAACACGAGCACCCGAGCCGCTCCCCGTTCGATCACGTCGTCGATCCATTTCGTGGCCGCCTCGTGCCACGGGACCCGAGAACCGGGGGGCAGGGACCGAATCGGTGCCGGCAACCGAGCCGGATCCAGGGGGATCAGCTGCTCGGTTCCGTCGACCACGGCCACCTCGTGCCAACCCCCGGCGTCGCCCCGGACCACGATGCGGAAGACCAGGTTGTCCAGCAGTTCATTGGCGATCACCACACCACCGTCGAGCCGCTCGGGAAGCTCGGTTCCGTCGGCCGGGTCGACGGGAACCAGCTGCCACACCGCCGCACATTCGGGAGCGGCCCGGGCCAGCGCGGCCGGGAGGGTGCCCGGTCCGGTTCCGGCGTCGACGACGAGAAAAGGGTCGGGACGGCCGAGTTCGGTCCAGGTCACGTCGAGCCATCGGGCCAGCACGGCACCGAACAGCGGGCCGACCTCGGGACTGGTGATGAAATCTCCCCGCCGGCCCGCGACACCGGCGCCCGATGCATAGAAGCCGCCCTGGCCGTACAGGCAGCGATGCATGTATCGATCGAAGCGCTCGGGACCGCTCACCGCGACGCAGGGTCTGTGATCACGGGACCGATCAGGGGGCAGCGACCAGATTCGTGAAGTCGGTCATGTTGCTGAGTGCATCGATGAGCACCGTGCCCGTGGCCAGGGCGACCAGCAGGGTGAGGCCGACCGCCACCTGGAGCGTGGGCGGGATCACGATGCGGCTGTGATCACCATCGGGCGCCGGCATGAACCACATCTGCTTGGCGATGCTCAGGTAGTAGTAGGCGGCGATGACCGAGTTGACGGCCAGGACGACGGCCAGGCTGACCCCGGCGGCACTGCTGCCGTTGGTCAGCACACGGAACAACTCGAACTTGCCCCACCAGCCACCCATCGGGGGGATCCCCGCCAGCGAGAACAGGAACGCGGTCATGGCGACGGTGAGACCCGGCGCATAGTTGAACAGGCCCCCGAAGCTCGAGATCTCTCCCGATCGGGTCTTGCGAGCGGCGATGATGACCACGGCGAATGCGCCGAGGTTCATGGCGGCATAGATCACGAGGTAGGTCACCATGGCCGACACGGCCTGGTCGGTGCGCCCGCCGATGACGGCCAACGGGGCCATGATGTAGCCGGCCTGGGCGATGCCGGAGTAGGCCAGCATCCGCACGATGTTGGTCTGACGAAGTGCGATGAGGTTGCCGACGGTCATGGTCAGCGCGGCGAAGACCCACAGCAACGGCTCGACGACATCGGTCTGTCCGGGGAAGGCGAAGACCACGAGGTTGATCATGGCGACGAACCCGGCGGCCTTGGAGGCCACCGCCAGGAAGGCGGTGAGCGGTGTCGGCGCACCTTCATAGGTGTCGGGGGCCCAGGTGTGGAACGGGACGGCCGAGACCTTGAACCCGAAGCCGATGATGGTGAACACCACGGCCAACGTGATGATCGGCCTGGATTCACCGGTGGAGATCGCGGCGCCGATGTCGGTCAGCTTGGTGCTCCCGGTGACGCCGTAGAGCAGGGACATCCCGTAGAGCAGGATTCCCGAGGCGAAGACCCCCATGAGCATGTACTTGAGGCCGGCCTCGTTGGACTTCAGATCCCGTTTGCGCCAAGCCGCCAAGAGGTAGGCGGGGATCGAGACGAGTTCGAGGGCAACGAAGATGGTGATGAGATCTCGCGCCGACGACATGACCAGCATGCCGAGGATCGACGCCGAGATCAGCTGGTAGTACTCACTGTCGTAGTAGTCGCCCTCGCTCATGTAGTTCGTCGAGAGCAACACGATGACGTAACCCGTGAGCAGGAACAAGCCCTTCAGGACCAGGGCGTAGTCGTCGGTGATGTAGGCGCCGTCGAACATCGACCGGGGCAGCTCGCCTCCCTTGTCCCACAGGGTGGCCACCGGGATCAGGGCCGCCAGGAAGCTGAAGGCGGTCAGCGTGGGGATGATCTTGCGAGCCCGCTCGAGCCAGATCAGATCGATGAGCGTGATGAGCGCACCGGCCGCGAGCAGGGTGAGTTCGGGAGCGGCCGCGTGCCAGTCGATCGCGGGGCGCTCGAACGGCGCCTGGGGGATCTGGGCCAGGAAATGGATCACGGAGTGACTCCGAGGGCGGACAGGCTCTGCACCACGGCCGAGTCGGTGATGTCGAAGATCAGGCCGGGAACGAACCCGAACAGGACGATGAGCACCAGCAACGGAGCCCAGGCGATCCACTCGAACGTGCCCGCGTCGTGGATGTGCGGGTCGTCGGCGAACTCCTCGCTGGGTTCACCGAACGCCGTCCGCTGCAGCAGCCACAGCAGATAGGCCGCCGCGAGGACGGTCCCGATGGCGGCGATGACCATGTAGACCCGGAACAGATTGGTCGAGACACCGGCGGCCGGCTGGTAGGCGGCCAGGATGGCGGGGAACTCACCCCAGAACCCGGCCAGACCCGGGAGACCGAGCGACGCCATGGTGCAAAAGCCCAAGGCCCAACCCATGCGGGGGGCCTGCTTGAGCAGGCCACCGAGGCGAGCGATCTCGAGCGTGTGGTAGCGCTCCTTCACCGACCCGGCGATGAAGAACAACATGCCGGTGATGAGACCGTGAGCGACCATGCCGAAGATGGCGGCATTGATACCGAACGGTGTGAGGGTGGCGATGCCGAGCATGACGTAGCCCATGTGGGCCACCGACGAGAAGGCGATCAGGCGCTTCATGTCGGTCTGGGCCAGGCAACCGAGGGCACCGTAGATGATGCCGATGACGGCGAGCAGGCCGATGATCGGTGCCCAGTCGACAGCCGCCTCGGGCAGGATCGGGATCGCGATCCGAACGAAACCGTAGGTGCCGAGCTTCAGCAGCACCGCCGCCAGGATCACCGAACCCTGGGTTGGCGCCTGTGTGTGGGCGTCGGGCAGCCAGGTGTGGAACGGGAACATCG
Source organism: uncultured Acidimicrobiales bacterium (assembly GCA_963700755.1). GTDB lineage: Bacteria > Actinomycetota > Acidimicrobiia > Acidimicrobiales > SZUA-35 > JBBQUN01. The sequence goes on along the minus strand of CAVOYW010000004.1, from coordinate 369,756 downwards.
GAACCTTGATCCCGAAGCCCATGAACATGCCGCCGAAGATCAGCCACTGGGCCCGGCTCGAGATGTCGCCGCTCGCGACCTCCGAGGCCAGCTCGGTCATGTTGAACGTCTGCGAACCGGTGAGCCAGTACAGGGCCAGGAAGCTGACCAGCATGAGCGCCGAGCCGAAGAGGGTGAAGAGGAAGAACTTGATGGCGGCGTACAGCCGCTTCTCGCCACCCCACACGCCGATCATGAAGTACATCGGCAGCAGGACGACTTCGAAGAAGACGAAGAAGAGCACGAGGTCCTGGGCAACGAAGCTCCCGATCATGCCGGTGTGCAGCACCAGGATGAGGGTGAGGAAGGCCTTGGGGTTGCCGGGCTCCGGGATGTGATCCCACGAATAGATGATGACCAGCGGCACCACCAGGAGGGTCAGCGCGATCAACGGGAGGGAGATGCCATCGATCCCGACCGAGTACCGGGCGTTCACGATGTCGATCCAGGACCGGTCGACGACGAACTGCAACGTGCCCGAGTTGTCGTAGTCGAATTCGGTCAGGATCAGCACACCGATCACCGCCGTGGCGACCGTGGAGGCCAAGGCGATGAGCTTGTGGGTCTCTTCCTGATCGGCAGGAATGATCATCATGATCAATGCCCCCACGAGGGGCAGGAAGACCATGACGGTGATTCCCCAGTCGTTCAAGAACTCTGTCATTTCCGATTCCTCACTGGTTCCACGATCATGGCGAACGCTGCTCGCGCCCGCATCACACGGCCACGATGAACACGGCGGCCAACACGGTGGCCGCACCGAACATCAGGGTTGCGTACTGACGAATCTTTCCGGACTGGATACGACGCAGGATCTGGCCCGACTCCGACGCTGCGCCCCCGCTGGCATTGACCGAACCGTCGATGGCCCCCTGGTCGATGAAGCGGTACACGAAGCGCCCGATCCCGACGGTGCCCTTGCCGGTGTTGTCGATGATCCCGTCGAGGACCTTCTGGTTGAACCAGTAGGTCGCCCTGGCGATCGGGCCCTTGACCCCACCGGCGATGATCCCGGTGTACAGATGATCGAGGTAGTACTTCTCGACGAGGAGCGTGTGACCGGCTCGAACGAGACGGTTGTTGGCGACGAACGAATTCGTGTACTCGGTGGCCTTGGAATCGATGGCGTAGAGCCGTTTGTAGTACTGCCACACCCCGAACCCGGCGAAGAGCGCGAGCCCCGTGGCGATGATGGCCAGGGCGAAGCTCGGTTTGGCGTGCCCGATCACCGGGAAGGTGCTGCCGCCGCCGGGCTCGAACCACTCCTCGAACTTGAGACCGAACGAGTCGCCGATGAGCGGGAGCTCCTTGGGGACGTTCAAGAAACCGACGACGACGGCGAGACCGGCGAGGATCTGCAACGGGATCGTGATGCGAGGCCCGGACTCGTGCGGGTGGGCATGGCCCCGGTAGGTGCCGAAGAAGGTCAGCCAGATGGCCCGGGTCATGTAGGCGGCGGTCATGGCCGCCGTGAGCAGACCCATGGCGAAGATCACGTAGTAGGTGCCGTTGGCGTCGGTGCCGGGGAAACCACCCGTGCCGACCAGGATCTCGTCCTTCGACCAGAACCCGGCCAGGGGCGGGATGCCGGCCAGCGCACCGGAAGCGATCACGAACGTGATGAAGGTCTTGGGCATGTACTTGCGCAGCCCGCCCATGTCGGCCTTCATGTCGAAGCTGTGGTGGCAGGCATGGCTCACCGACCCGGCTCCCAGGAACAGGCAGGCCTTGAAGATGGCGTGGGTGAAGAGGTGGAACATGCCCGCCGTCCAGGCTCCGACACCGAGCGCCATCACCATGTAGCCGAGCTGCGAGACCGTCGAGTAGGCCAGAACCTTCTTGATGTCACGCTGCACGAAGGCGAGTGCGCCGCCCCCGACACAGGTGAGCCCGCCGACGAAGGCCAGGGCGTTGATCGAAGAACCCGGGATGGACAGGCCTTCCCAGAAGACCGGGTACAGCCGGGCGACCATGTAGATGCCGGCCACGACCATGGTGGCGGCATGGATCAGCGCCGACACCGGCGTCGGACCCGCCATGGCGTCGGGGAGCCAGGTGTGGAGCACGAACTGACCCGACTTCGACATCACGGCGGCCAGCAGACAGAGGCTGGCGATCAGGAGGGTGTTGTGACCGATCGCCCCGGTGACCGCAGCGTGGTTGATGCTGAGGGTGTCGAAGGTGTTCCCGGCGGCGAAGAACAAGATGATCATGCCGACCAGCAGGCCGATGTCACCGACACGGTTGGTGAGGAAGGCCTTGAGCGCCGCGTCGGAGTTCGGCTTCTCCTCCCACCAGTGGCCGATCAAGGCGAAGGAACACACCCCGACCAGTTCCCAGCCCACGATCATCTGCAGAGTCGACGCGGAGATCACGAAGAACAGCATCGACGACGTGAACAGCGACAGGAAGGCGAAGTAATGGGTGTAGCGGCGATCGCCGGCGACGTAGTCGGTCGAGAACACGTGGACCAGGAAGGAGATGAGCGTGACGACGACGAGCATCATCACCGACTGGCCGTCGACCAACGTTCCCCAGGTGATCGTGGCGCCGCCCTCGGATGCCGGGCCGCCGGAGTCGAACCAGGTGTAGGAGCAGACGACCGGGAGAGGTTTGGCGTGCTCTTCCTCGACGCCTTCCTCACTCTCGGCGTAGGCCAGTGCCTCGGGGGCCAGGGCCTCCTCATCGGAGTGCTCGCCATCGGATTCGGCATCTTCGCCGTAGCCGGTGTCTTCACCCTGGTAGCCGGCGTAGCAGTTGTCGTTCGAGTACTCGACGCCGTGCGCGGCTTCTTCGCCGTGGGTGTCGTGTCCCTCGACCTGGGAGATCCATGCACCGGCGGTGGCCAGAGCCAGCACCAGTGCCGCTCCGACGGCGGCGATCCCGATGAAATGGACGTGCTTGCCGAACCGCTTCCCGAAGAACAGCGTGATCAGGAACGACGCCGCGGGGAGCGCGGGGACGAGCCAGACGTTCTCGAAGAACCAGGACGAGACTTCGAATGTGGGAGCAGCTTCAGCTGCGAACAATGCGACAGACACCAGTTTCGGACCTTCGGTCAGCCTTGGAGGAGATCGGCCTTGGACACGTCGATACTTCGACGGTTCCGATAGATGAGCAGGACGACGGCGAGACCGACGCCCACCTCAGCAGCAGCAACAGCGATGATGAACAGGGCGAAGACCTGGCCCGAGATGTCCTGGTTGAAGGACCCGAAGGCGACCAGGTTGATGTTGACCGAGTTCAGGATCAGTTCGATCGACATCAGGACCAGCACGGCATTCTTGCGGGTGAGCACGCCGTAGACCCCGATGCAGAACAGCACCGCTGCGAAGAACAGGAACTGGTTGAGCCACATGGTGATCAGTCCTTCCTGGCCACGACGACGGCGCCGATCAAGGCAGCGAGGAGGAGCACCGAGATGGCCTCGAAGGGCACGATGTAGGTGCTGAAGATGGAGTCGGCGACGTCGGCCGTTCGCTGCACCACCCGATCGTCGGGAATCTGGTCGTCACCGAAGGCCTCCCACAACGAGTAGCTCATGACGGCGCACAGGGACACGGCGACCAGGCCGCCGATCCAGCGCTGTTCGTTGTCGAGATCGTCGTCGGAACCGATGTTGGCTCGGGTGAGCATCACGCCGAACAGCAGCAACACCAGGATCGCCCCGATGTAGACCATCACCTGGGTGGCGGCCGCGAACTCGGCGCCGAGGATGACATAGACCGCAGCCACGGCCGACAGCACGATGAGCAGGTACAGGGCGGCGTGCACCACGTTGTCGGTGGTGACCATCTTCAACGCTGCCGCAGTGGCCACGACCGCAATGATCCAGAAGAAGATGTTGGGGGCCCACGAGGTGGTGGCGACCAAGGGTGCCAGCGCAGCGATCATCGCGGCACCTTCTTGGCCTTGACCTCGGCACCCGTTTCGTAGGGTTCGAATTCGGGGACGGTCTGCATCCACTGACCGAGACGGGTCTTGTCGTGCAGCAGGTCGGCGATCCGGGGCTCGGAGTATTCGTATTCCGGGCTCCAGAAGATGGCCTCGAATGGGCAGACCTCGACACAGATACCGCAGTACATGCAGAGCCCGTAGTCGATGTCGAATCGGTCGAGCTTGTTGACCTGGCGCGGTTTGCCGCCGGCCCGGCGGGGCGGTGCCAGTTCCTTGTGACCCTCGATGTAGATGCACCAGTCGGGGCACTCCCGCACGCAGAGCATGCACGCCGTGCAGTTCTCTTCGTGGAGGGCAATGACGCCGCGGGCCCGCGTGGGCGGTGCTTCCTTCTCGTGGGGGTACTGCACCGTCTCGGCACCGTTGACCACCGTCTTGGTGAGCTCTTTGAACGTGACCCCGAGGCCCTTGATCAAACCGGGAACCAAGCCCATCAGCACACACCTCCCCACGATTGCTTCGTCGCCGATCCGACATCGACCTGGTCATCACCCGAGCGGACCGGCCGCACAGTCTGGCCCAGCGAGCCCGGGAACGCACCCATCAGAACACCACCTTGAAGAATCCGGTGGCCGCGATGTTGAGCAGCGACAACGGGATGAGGAACTTCCAGGCGAAGGTCTGGAGCTGGTCCTCACGGAATCGGGGATAGGTGAACCGGACCCAGTAGATCACGAAGGTGAGCAGCAGCATCTTGGTCACCATGACGATCGGACCGATGAGGTTGAACCAGTTCGAGTCGTAGTCGAGGTTCAACAGGTCCGAAACGAACGGTGGGATCTGCCATCCACCCAGGAACAGGACCGAGCCGATGAACGAGAAGATGGCCGCCGTTGCGAATTCGCCGATGAAGAACATCAGGAACCGGAAGCCGGAGTACTCGGTCATGTAGCCCGATACGAGTTCGGACTCGGCGATCGGCATGTCGAACGGCACCTGTGTGAGTTCGGCCTGCACGGCGATGAGGAAGATCAGGAAACCGACGAACTGGGTGATGAAATACGGGTTGCCGATGGCACCGAATCCGAAGATCTCGCCTTCGGTCTGGGCGAAGATGATCCCCTGCAGATTCAGGGTGCCGGCCTGGATGACCACGCCGACCACGGCCAACACGAGAGGCAGTTCATAGGCCACCAGCTGACCGGCGGCGCGGAGCCCGCCGAGCAGCGAATACTTCGACGCCGACCCCCACCCGGCCATGAGAATGCCGACCACCGAAACCGAACTCACCGCCAGGGCGAAGAAGATGCCCGTGTCGAGGTCGACGAAGTAGGCATCGGGGCCGAACGGGACCACCACCGCAAGCAGGAACGTGGACATCAGCACCACGTAGGGAGCCATCGCGAACACCGTGCGATCGGCCTTGGCCGGGAAGATGTCTTCTTTCTGGAGCGACTTGCCGACTTCGGCCAACAGCTGCATCGAACCGTATGGCCCGGCCTCCATCGGCCCGAGCCGACTCTGCATGAACGAGACCATCTTGAACAGATAGAGGTAGACGGTGGTGCCGGCCGGCAGCAGTACGACGGCCAGGCCGGCGAGGAGCTTGATCGGCCAAACGAGGTCGAGCCCGTAGACGGTCATCGATCGATGTCTCCGAGGATGAAATAGAGGGAGGCGAGGATGGTGATCACGTCGGGAACGTAGGTGCCCTTGAGCAGCCACGGGGTGATCGACATGTTCGAGAAACTGGCCGATCGGATCTTCACCCGGAACGGTTCGAGCCCACCCTTGGACACCACGTAGTAACCCATGACACCCAGCGGGTTCTCGGTCTCGGCGTAGGCCTCGCCCTCGGGCACCTTGATGATGCGGGGCACCTTGGCCATGATCGGTCCGCTGGGGATCGAGTCGAGGAGCTGCTCGACGATCTTGCACGACTCCCGAACCTCTTGGAGCCGCACCCAGTAGCGGGCGAACGAGTCACCGTCGGGGTGGGTGATGACCTTCCAGTCGGCCTTGTCGTAGACCAGGCCACAGGGGTTGTCTCGACGAAGGTCCCAGTCGACACCCGAGGCGCGGACATTGGCACCGGTCAGACCGTAGGACAGGGCGACGTCGGCCGGGATCACACCGATGCCACGGGTCCGGGCCTCGAAGATCTCGTTGCCGACGATGAGGTCTTCCATCTCGTCGCAGAAGGACCGGATCTTCTCGAGCGACATCTTCGTCTCGCCGATCCAGCCGGCAGGGAGGTCGTCCTTCACACCACCGATGCGGTCGAAGTTCGGGTGGAACCGACCGCCGGTGGCCGCCTCGATCTGGTTGAGGATGTGCTCACGGTCACGGAACGCGTAGAAGATCGGGGTCACGGCGCCCAGCTGCACGCCCATGTCGCCCAGGAACAGCGTGACGTTGGCGATACGTGCCAGTTCGAACAGGATGGTACGAATGTGCTGGGCCCGGGGCGGTGCCTCGATGTCCATGAGGCGCTCGGCCGCCAGGATGAACGGCACCTCGTTGGCGAAGCTGCCGAGCCAGTCGATCCGGTTGACAAGGGTCGTGACCTGGGGATAGGTCCGCACCTCGGCCAGCTTCTCGTAGCCGCGGTGCATGTAGCCCATGATCGGCTCGGCGTTGATGACGAGTTCGCCGTCGAGCCGCGCCACGATGCGCAGGGTGCCGTGTGTGGCCGGGTGCTGGGGCCCGATGTTGAGGGTCATGCCCTCGGCTTCGAGTTCGATGTTGACCCGGGCATCGGCAGCCTGGGCTGCGATGTAGGCGAGCTGTCGACGATCGCTGATCGCGGTCACGGTGAACCCTCCGAGGCTTCCGGGTTGTCGGTGCTGGGTTCATCGGCCCCCGGCATCGGTTCGACGTCGACGATGCCGGGCCACGGCTTGATGAGCCGGGCCAGCAACGGGAAGTCCTTGCGCATCGGATACCCCTCGAACTCACCGGGCAGGTAGAGGTGACGGAGACCGGGATGTCCGGAGAAGGAGATGCCGAACATCTCCCACGCCTCGCGTTCGTGCCATTCGGCTCCCGGGTAGTCCCCGGTCCAGGTCCCGACGGTGAGGTGATCGTCGGGGACGTCGGCCTTGACGGTCAGTCCGATGTTGGTCGAGAGGTTGTGGACCCGGGCGATCACCTGGAACCGCGTGTCGCCGCCGGTGACACCGGCGACCATCTCGGCCGGCGATCCGTCCGCATCGGCGGCCTGTCCGGCTGCGGACTCCAGGACGGTGTCGACCGTGGAATCGAGGCTTCGGCCGTAGGGCGAGGGCATCCAGTCGATGACCGAGAGCCACGAGAAGAACCGGAAGCGCTGGCCGTCTCGCAGGTAGGAGGCCAGCTCGCCCCACCCTTCGCCGGTGACGCGCAACCACAGGTCTCGGCCGGGATCGAGGTGGCTCCCGACGACCAGGTCGCCGAGATCGGCCGTCATGGCATCGAGCAGGGCACTCCGGGCCTGATCGACCGGGGCCTCGGTGGTGTCCTCGGTGGAGGTGTCAGACGGCAAGGGGATCACCCTTCCACTTCTCGGCCATGTCTTCGTGCTGGATCTTCTCCTGGAGCAAGACGATGCCCTCGAGCAGAGCCTCGGGCCTCGGCGGGCAGCCGGGCACGTAGACGTCGACGGGAATGATCTGATCGACACCCTTGGTCACCGAGTAGCTGTCCCAGTAGGGCCCGCCGCAGTTGGCGCACGACCCCATCGAAATCACGTACTTGGGTTCGGGCATCTGCTCGTAGAGGCGGCGGATCGCGGGAGCCATCTTGTCGGTGACGGTTCCCGAGATCACCACGAGGTCGGCCTGACGGGGGCTGGCCGGCAGCGGGATCACGCCCAGGCGCATCACGTCGTAGCGGGGGGAGCCGAAGGCCGCACCCATCTCGATCGCACAACAGGCCAGACCCCACTGGTAGACCCAGAGCGAGTACTTGCGGCTGGTGTTCAACAGGGTGGTCAGCGGCTTGGGCAGCTTTCCGGATTCGACGAGACCCATACGCGAACGTGCCTTTCTCAGAATCCGCCGACAACGGCAGGAAGAACGTCGGTCACAGGAAGACCCTCAGACCCAACGAAGAACACCCTTGCGCCAGGCGTAGCCCAGGCCGAGCGCAAGAATGAAGATGAAGATGGACATTTCGATGAGGCCGAACCATCCGTAGGCCTCGAGCCGGGTGGCCCAGGGAAAGATGAACACGGCCTCGACGTCGAACATCACGAACAGCAGGGCGAAGATGTAATAGCGGATCTGGCTCTGTGACCAGCCGCTGCCGACCGGATCGACACCACTCTCGTAGTTCTCGAGCTTGCCGAGCGAGGGCCGGTCCGGGCGCAGCAGGCTGGACAGACCGATGAAGGCCCCGACGACCGCAAAAGCGGTGACGGCGAACAGGCCGACCAGCAGGTAATCGCGGAGAAAGTCCGAATAGTCCGACACGGGTGGCGATGCTACCTCTGAACGACCCTCGACCCCAAGCCCTCTACCACGGCTTCGGGCGAAACTTGTTTCGTCACGCGGGCGTGGACGGCGCCAACACCACCAGGGCGAGGGGCGGCACGCTCAATTCGATCGACTGGACCCGTCCGTGGGACGGCGTGGTCTGTGTCGGGAAGCGGCTGTTCACCGGGCTGCCGCTGCCGCCGTAGAGGGACTCATCGCTGTTGGCCAACACCTCCCAGGCACCGGCCACCGGCACACCGAGTCGGTAGCCGTCGCGGGGGACGGGCGTGAGGTTTGCAACGACCAGCACGGGTCGATCGTCATCACCGCCGGACCGGATCCAGGCCAGCACGCTGTTGGCCGAGTCGTCGCGAACGACCCACGAGAAACTCGACGGTTTCTGTTCGTTCCGGTGAAGCGAGGGCTCGGTGCGGTAGAGCTCGTTCAGCCGGTGCACCCAGGCGGCGATACCGGCGTGCGAGGGGATTCCGAGTTGCGCCCAGGCCAGGGGCTCGTCGTGCCGCCATTCGGGGCCCTGGCCGAATTCGGACCCCATGAAGAGGAGCTTCTTGCCCGGGCTCAGCCACTGATTGCCATAGAGGACACGGAGGTTGGCGAACTTCTGCCAATCGTCGCCCGGCATCTTGGCCAGGATGGAGCCCTTTCCGTGGGTCACCTCGTCGTGCGAGAGGGGCAGCACGTAGTGCTCCGAGAATGCATAGAGAGCACGGAAGGTGATCTCGTCGTGATGGAAACCCCGGTGGATCGGGTCGCGCTCCATGAACTGGAGCGTGTCGTGCATCCAGCCCATGTCCCACTTGTAGTGGAAGCCGAGTCCGCCGTCGGAGACCGGTCGGGTCACACCGGGGAACGCCGTCGATTCCTCGGCGATCGTGATGACGTCGGGGTGACCCGCCCCGATCGCCGAGTTGAACTCCCGCAGGAACTCGATCGCCTCGAGGTTCTCCCGCCCGCCGTAGACGTTCGGGACCCACTCGCCGTCTTCTCGTGAATAGTCCCGATAGAGCATGGAGGCAACGGCGTCGACCCGTATCCCATCGACGTGGAACCGCTCGATCCACGACAGGGCGCTCGAAACCAGGAACGACCGGACCTCGTGCCGTCCGTAGTTGAAGATGTAGCTCCTCCAGTCGGGATGCCAGCCCTCCTTCGGGTCGGCGTGCTCATAGAGGTGCGTACCGTCGAAATTGCCGAGGGCGAAGTCGTCGGAAGGGAAATGAGACGGCACCCAATCGAGGATCACCCCGTGACCTCGCGCGTGGAGCCCGTCGACGAACGCCATGAACTCGGTCGGGAGCCCGTATCGAGCCGTGGGGGCGAAGAACCCGGTGGTTTGATAGCCCCACGAGCCGTAGAACGGGTGCTCCATGACGGGAAGCAGTTCGACATGGGTGAAGCCATAGGCGTCGAGATGGTCGGCCAACGGTTCGACGAGTTCCAACCAGTTCAGGCTGCGATGGGCCGCGGCGTGGCGCCACGATCCAACATGCATCTCGTAGATCGAGATCGGCGCGTCGGCGTTCTGCCGCTTCGGCCTGCCGGCCAACCAGTCATCGTCGGACCACTGGTAGGTGAGATCGGTGACCACCGACGCCGACGCCGGCGGGAGTTCGGCGGCGAACGCCAACGGGTCGGCCCGCTCGACCGTGCCGGCGTCACGGGTCTGGATCCGGTACTTGTAGCGGTCGCCGATCGCGGCCTCGGGGACGACCCCGGCCCAGATCCCACTGGATCCCTGGGGTGCCAGCCGGTGGGCCTCGGTGGGTTCCCACCCGTCGAAGTCACCGACGACCCACACCGCCGATGCGCTAGGGGCCCAGACGGCGAACCGGCGTCCGGGCTCGCTCCAGGTCGTGAGCGGTTGTGCTCCAAGGAGGTCGAACAGTCGATGATGGGCTCCGGCGTTGAAGAGCCAACGATCCTGGTCGGGGATCAAGTTGCTCATGGTCGGATGTCGAGGCCGAAGAGTTCCTGGAAGCGAGCGGCGTAGGCCTCGTCGTCGTCGATGGAGCCGAGAGCGACCCAATCGTCGTCGCTGATCGCAGCTCGATTGCCGGTGAGCTCGGGGCCGCCCCAGCCACAGGTCCACCGCAGCCGGGGTGAATCGGTGGTGACCGCCTCGTGGATCACACTCGCGACCTCGGAGGGCTGACCCGGGTTGTTGAGTCCGGCGGCGTAGAAGCCGAAGAGCCGACGATTGGCCATGTCGTAGGCGCCCGTCGTGTTCGGGGCATCGACGTTCTTGGCCAGGATCGCCGTCTTCACCACCCCGGGCTCGACGATGGCGACTCGGATGCCGAACGGGGCGACCTCCTGGGCCAGGCCCTCGCTGAGCCCCTCGACCGCCCACTTCGACGCGACGTAGGCCGACTGGGCCAGCGCGGCGATGCGACCGGCAACCGAGGAGATGTTGACGATCGTCCCGCTCCCCTGTGCCCGCATCTGCGGCAGGACCGCCTGACAGCACCGCACGATGCCGTAGACGTTGACGTCCATCGTGTCGCGATAGACGTCGAGGGTCGTTTCCTCGAGCACCCCGTTCGCGCCCACGCCGGCGTTGTTGACCAGAACGTCGATCCGACCGGCCTGATCGATCACCGATTGCATTGCCGCCTCGACCTGCGCGTCGTCGGTGACATCGCAGACGATCGGGGTGACCTCGACGCCGGCGTCGGCCGCCATGGCTGCGAGCTTGGCCCCCTTGTCGAGGTTGCGCATGGTGGCGAAGACTCGCCAGCCCTTGGCGGCGAGATCGACGGCAGCCGAGCGCCCGATTCCGGAATTGGCACCCGTGACGACGGCAACGACTGGCTCGATGGACATGCCGGCCAGACTAGTCGTCGCAGGATGATGCCGGTGCTGGCATCCTGAACCGGTGAAGATCGGTCCGATCGACGTCGCCACACCGGTGGTCCTGGCCCCGATGGCCGGCGTGACCAACGCGCCCTTCCGTCGTTTGTGCCGCGAGTTCGGTGGGGGACTTTACGTCAGCGAGATGATCTCGGCCCGGGCACTGTGTGAGCGAAACGACAAGACCGACAAGCTCGCCAGTTTCGACGACGACGAGACCCCGCGGAGCCTGCAGATCGCCGGCGTCGACCCGCAGTACGTGGGCGAAGCGGTCCGTCTGCTCGTCGACGAGGACCGCATCGACCATCTCGACATGAACTTCGGATGTCCGGTCCGCAAGGTGACCCGGCACGGCGGTGGCGGCGCACTCCCCTACAAGCGCCACCTCTTCGCCGCAGTGGTCAAGGCCGCGGTCGAGAACGCCGGGGCGGTGCCCGTGACCGTCAAGTTCCGGGTCGGGATCGACGACGAACACCACACCTATCTCGATGCCGGTCGCATCGCCGCCGATCTCGGCGTCGCCGCGGTGGCCCTCCACGCTCGGACCGTCGCCCAGCTGTATTCGGGTACCGCCGACTGGTCCGCCATCGGGAGACTCAAGGAAGCGGTCCCCGGGATCCCCGTGTTGGGAAACGGCGACATCTGGGAGGCCACCGATGCCCTGGCCATGATGGAGCAGACGGGATGCGACGGCGTCGTCATCGGTCGGGGCTGCCTCGGACGTCCCTGGTTGTTCGCCCAACTCGAAGCCGCGTTGGCTGGCGACCCGATTCCCGAACCACCTCGCCTGTCCGCGGTCGTGCCCGTGATGACCCGCCACGCGAGGCTTCTCGTCGATTGGCACGGCGAACGCAAGGGCGTTCGAGAGTTCCGCAAACACACCGCCTGGTATCTGAAGGGCTACCCCGTCGGCGGCGAGATCCGGGCCCGACTCGGTCGGTTCGACAGCCTGGATCAGCTCGACGCCCTGCTGGGTGCCCTGCCCGACGCGGCCCTGCCCGACGAGAACCGGAGGGTGGCCAGAGGCCACACCCGCGGTCCTCAGGTGGTGGCGCTCCCCGACCGCTGGCTCGACGATCCCTACGACGACGCCGCGGCCGACGCCGATGCCGACACCGCCGCGTCGGGTGGCTGAGCCACCGCGGGCTGGATCCGGTTCTCGATCATGAACAGGAGCCCACGATGACCAATGCCCGATCAGCGTCCGACGATCCGGCCGTGACCGCCCCCGACGTCGCCGTCATCGGCGGCGGATCGAGCGGCGCGGCCGTTGCTGCCCGGCTGGTCGAGGCCGGGCAGAGGGTCCTGCTGATCGAGGCCGGCCCCGACTACGGGCCACTCGATGCCGGCGGCTGGCCGACCGAGATCCTCGACGCCACGATGCTCGCCACCACTCACGACTGGGACTACGGATCGGGCCCCCTCGAAGGGCGCACCCCGCTGCGTTTCGAACGGGCGAGAATCCTGGGCGGCTGCTCGGCTCACAACGGAGCCATCGCTGCGGTCGGACACGCCGTCGACTACGACGGGTGGGGGCTCCCCGGCTGGCAGACCGACGACCTGCGGCCGCTCTTCGCCCGTGTACTCGACACCATGCGGGTCCGCGCCTACGAGCCCCGTGAAGCCGGCCCATTCCACGTCCGCTGCCTCGATGCGGCCCGATCGGCCGGATGGACCATCGCGTCGGATCTGTGCGACCTCGACGCCAACGCCAGCTTCGGGCTTGAGACCGTCAACGTCGTCGACGGCATTCGCTGGAACACCGCCTTTGCCTATCTCGATCCCGTCCGTTCCCATCCCGGATTGTCGATCCTCGATCGGTGCCTCGTCGATCGCATCGAGATAGGCCGCTCCGGGGCCCGGATCCGGGCCGTCCGCGACGGCCGACCGGTCGAACGGTCCGTCGGCACGGTCGTCCTCGCTGCCGGCGTGTACGGAACTCCCCTGATCCTGGAACGATCCGGGATCGGTGACCCCGACCGACTGCGTTCGGTCGGCATCGAACCCACCCACGACCTCCCGCTGGTCGGCACGAACCTGCACGACCACCCGATGATCAATGCCGGCCGGGCCATGGGTCCCGAACTGATCGACGCCATGGATCGGGCCGCGGCCACCGGGTTCCTTCCCGAGGAGCAGACCCTCGGAAAGGCGGTGTCGTCACGCTCCGACGACGGCATCTTCGATCTGCACCTGTTCCCGGTGTGCGCGTCGACCCAGACCCAGCTCACCAACGGTCGAGCGCTCGTCGAGGTGGCGTGCATGAACCCACGGAGTCGAGGCTGGATTCACGCCTCGGGCCCCGAACCCGAGGCTCACCCCCGGATCGACCACCGCTACCTCACCGATCCCGACGATCACGATCTGACGGTCTTGCGCGACGGCCTGGCGATGGCCGAGGAGCTCCTCGCCCAGCCGGCCCTTCGGGAGGTCCTGGTCGACGAGCCGCCTCGCGACCGATCCGACACCGCCATTCGACACGATGTCGCCCACTACTACCATCCGGTCGGGACGGCACCGATGGGTCTCGACGTGGCCACGTCGGTCTGTGATTCGCAGGGTCGCCCCCACGGGCTCGACCACCTGGTGGTCGCCGACGTGTCGCTGATGCCCCAGATCCCGCGTGGCAACACCAACGTCCCCGCCGTGATGATCGGCGAACGAATCGCCGGATTCCTCCTCGACTCCTGACCGGGGGGCGGACCCCGACGTCCGCTAGTGCCGGCGCGGTTGTGCGCGACGTTCGGCGAAGACCTTGGTCCAGTCCTGGTGCTCTCGTCGGTCGTGTGAACTTCGCCGTTCACGGGTCGACGATGGCGGCTGATCGAGGAAGTCGGCCACCTGATCGAGGGCCTGGTGAATCGCCGGGATGTCATGGTGGGAGACGGCGCGGGCGACGGCCGGCGCATCGGCGAGGACCCGTGGATCGCCGGGAGTGGTGATGATGACATAGGTGTCCGGCGAGGCGGCGGCGATGTCGGCCAGGACCTCCCGGCCCCGCAGGCCCGGGGAGTCATCGGCCATCACCACGAGCGAGGGCTTCTTCGCTTCGACGGCGTAGAGGGTCTGCACTGCATTGTCGGCGGTGGCGACGAGCTCGAAGCGCGGGTGGAGAACGAGCTGGCGGTGCAGATGCGCGGCCGCCATCGGATCGGCGACACCCAGCACGACGGTGTGGGCCGTTGGACCGGTTGCTGCGGGTTCCATGCCGTACCTATCGGCACGACAGGCGACGGCTTGATCCCGGCGCTCGCCCACCCCCGGGATCGGGGCGACCGCTAGGGCAGGGGAGCCAGTCCGAGCAGCGAGCGGGCACCATCGAGCAGCGGGGTGTCGATGATCGAAGGCCAGACCCCGAGCAGGATCGTGACGACAACCGCCAAGGACGCGGCGAGCATGATCGTGCCCGGCACCTCGACCGGGGGGGCATCGGGCTCGGTGTCGGCCGCTGGCTCGTCGAGCGCCGTGTCGTCGGCGGCGTGGGCTTCGATCACGGTATGGGCCTCACCGACCAGGAACATGGCGACGATGATGCGGAGGTAGAGGAACGCACCCACCACCGAGGCGAGCATGGCGATACCGGCCAGGACATACTGCTCGCCGTCGGCCGCTGCGAGGATCACGCTGAACTTGGCGAAGAAGCCCGAGGTGAACGGAACCCCCGCCTGCGAGAACAGCAGAACGGCGAGGAGGACGGCCAACACCGGTCGTCGGGTGGAGAGCCCCCGGTAGTTCGACAGATCATGGCCCCCGTCACCCCGGCCTCCGACCGCGGTGACGACGGCGAAGGTGCCGACGACCATGCCGGCGTAGGCCAGCATGTAGAACAGCACCGCCTTGCCACCACTGAGAGCGACGTCGATGTTCTCGCTCCCGGCCGCGTGGACGGCGATCAGCATGAACCCGGCGTGCGAGATGGACGAATACGCGAGCATCCGTTTGACGTCGGTCTGGACGATGGCCAGGAACGACCCGATCACGAGCGAGAAGATGGCGAGCGCAGCGAGGATCGGTCGCCAGTCGTCGGCCCGCTCACCGAACGCCGTCACGAGCACCCGGGCCATACCGGCGAGACCCGCGACCTTCACCGCCGAGGCCATGAACCCCACGATCGGTGTCGGCGCTCCCTGGTAGACGTCGGGGGTCCACAGGTGGAACGGGGCGGCCGAGACCTTGAAGGCGAACCCGACCAGGATCATGGCCATCCCGGCCAGGAGCAACGATGACTCGGTCACCGGCGAGAGCCCGGCGGCGTTGGGACGGCCGAACAGCCCGGCACCGAGTGCGTCGGCGATGGCGTCGTAGTTGGTCGAACCGATGGCCCCGTAGATCATGGCGATGCCGTAGAGGAAGATCGCCGACGACAGGGCGCCGAGTACGAAGTACTTGAATCCGGCCTCCTGCGAGGTGGCCCGACGCAGATGGAGGGCAGCGAGGACGTAGACGGCGATGGAGAGGATCTCGAGCCCGAGGAAGGTGACGATCAGCTCGTTGGCCGATGCCAGGATGATGCCGCCCGACGCCGAGAGCAGCATGAGCACGTACCATTCGGGCCCGTCGAACCCTTCACGCCGCAGGTAGTCGTCGAGTACCAGCGCGGCGACGAGCACCGCCAGACAGATCACCCCCGTGACGAACACGGTGAAGTGGTCGACCACCATGGCACCGCCGATGACCCGAAGGGGCCCGGGCGCATCGCTCACCCGGTCGGAGGTGTAGGGCAGGAAGGCCGCGGCCGCCACCGCACAGGTGATCGAGAACAGGGCCGGGAAGCTGTTGGTGCGCAGAACCGGCACGAGCGAGGTGATGGTGACGAGAAGCACCGAACCGAGCGCCAGGATCGTCAACGGCCACAGGAGCGACCATTCGACACCGGGCATGTCGAGCTGTGTGGTCTGAGCCAGGATGTGCGACATCAGCCCTCCTCCCCCGTGTCGGGCGATTCTTCGCCGCCATTGCTTCCGTCGTGGCTGCTTCCGTCGTGGCTGCTTCCGTCGTGGCTGCTTCCGTCGTGGCTGCCTTCGTCGGTGCCGCCTTCGTCGTGGTCGCCTTCGCCCCCGTCACCGTGCTCGGCTTCCTCGGCGGCCGCAGCCGCCGCCACCTTCAGTTCTTCGGCCCCGGCCGGAGACGCCGGGGCATCGGGCTCGGGCTCGACGAAACCGTCGACGTTGGCCTCGACGTGGGCGATGAGCACATCGACGGCAGGCTCGATTCGATCGAGCGCCGGCTTCGGGTAGACACCCAGGAAGACGATCAGGACGAGCAGGGGGGCGATCGCCATCAGTTCACCCGCCTTCAGATCGGGCATGTCGGCGTTGTCGCCCTCGGCGACGCCGTGGAAGACCCGCTGGTAGGCCCACAGCAGGTACAGGGCGGCGAGGATCACGCCGGTGACGGCAACGACGGTCCACCACTGCGCCGCCTTGTAGCCACCGAGCAAGATCAGGTATTCGCCGACGAACCCGTTGAGCCCGGGAAGCCCGATGCTCGACAACATCACGACGGTGAAGACGGCGGCGAAGATCGGGGCCGGCTTCTGCAACCCGGAGAGGGCCGCGATCTCACGGGTGTGACGACGTTCGTAGAGCCAACCCACGAGGATGAACAGCGCTCCGGTCGACAGACCGTGGTTGACCATCTGCAACACACCACCCTCGAGACCCTGGCTGTTGAGGGCGAAGATCCCCAGGATGATGAACCCGAGGTGGGCGATCGACGAGTAGGCGACCAGTCGCTTCAGATCCTTCTGCATCGTGGCAACGGCGGCGCCGTAGACGATGCCGATCACTCCGAGGGTGATGAACAACGGTGCGAAGTCATCGGCAACGGCCGGGAACAGGTAGATCCCGAACCGCACGAACCCGTAGGTCCCCAGCTTGAGCATGACGCCGGCCAGGATCACCGACCCCGCCGTCGGCGCTTCGGTGTGGGCATCAGGGAGCCACGTGTGCAGGGGGAACAGCGGGACCTTCACGGCGAAGGCCAGGGCGAATGCCAAGAACACCAGCCGCTGGGCCGTCGTGCCGAGCGCCTGGGCCTCGGCCAGCACGGTCACGTCGAACGTGATCGGATCACCGGTCTCGCGAGCGGTCAACACCGCCAGCGACACGATCCCGACCAGCATCAGGGCGCCACCGGCCATCGTGTAGAGGAAGAACTTCAGGGCGGCATAGACGCGGTTGCCGTGCCCCCAACCGCCGATGAGGAAGTACATCGGAACCAGCACGACCTCGAAGAACAGGAAAAACAGGAGCAGGTCGAGGGCCAGGAACACGCCGGTCGACCCCGCCATCAGGAGCATCAACCAGATGTAGTAGGGCTTGTGGTCGTGATGAGGGTCACAGGCGACGATCGCAACGGGGAACAACAGTCCGCCGAGCACCACCAGGAAAAGGGAGATGCCGTCGACACCGAGGAACCAGGTCATCCCGAGGTCGGCATACCACGTGCGCTGGCTCACGAACTGCAGACCGCCGTCGGAGACGTCGAACTTGTACAGCAGGTAGACCGACAGCGCACCGGCGATGACCGACCCGGCGAGCGCCACCAGACGGAGTTCGGCGATGCGGTGCTTCGGGATCAGCGCCAGCACCACGGCCGTGGCCAGGGGAACGAGGATCAGAGCGGGGAGAAGGGGGAACGAGACGGCAGCTTCGCCGACTCCCTCGGCGGCGAGAAGGGGGACAGGGATCATGACCAGAGCCTCACGAGGAACCAGAGCACCACGACGGCGCTACCGGCCACGATGCCGAACGCATAGCTGCGAACGAAGCCGGATTGGAGTGATTGAGCGGAGCGGCCGGCGGTTCGGGCGAGCGTGGCGACGCCGTTGACCGCTCCGTCGACGAAGGTCCGATCGAACCAGCTGGCCCGCTCGAAGGACTCACGGCCGGGTCCTCCCATCAGAGAGGCCAGCGCTCGGTCGTAGGAAACGGCCAGGCCGAGTTCGGGGCGTTCGATCGCGACCGGGTCGACCTTGCCCTTCAGGTACACCGCGAATGCCGTGGCGATGGCGATGAGCCCGGCGGCCACGGCAATCACGGCCAAGACGATCTTGGTGCCGGCCCCGGCATCGACATGCACCTCGTTGCCGAACAGAGCCGGCTCGAGCCAGTCGGCGAGGAAGTGCAGATTGCCGGCGAACGGGAGGTTGAGCAGTCCACCTCCGGCCGCCAGGCCGGCGAGCAAGACCAGCGGTGCCGTCATGGTCCAGGGTGACTCGTGCGGGTGATACTCCTGGCGTTGCCGATACGAATCCGGAAGCTCGTCGGCGAATTCCTCGACATCGACCGCGGACGTGAGGGCGGTGACGTGGCGATCGTTGCGCGGGGCCTGGGTCAGGGCCCGGTTCGCCTCGTGGATGGCATCGCCGGCCGCGATCACGGCGCTGCGGGCCTCCTGCTCGGCCCCGGCGAGCTCGACGACCTTGGCCTGCGACTTCTCGAGTGCCGCCACGGCCTTCGGCACAGCCTTGTCTGCCTTGTCGAGAGCCTTGACCAGTTTGGCGTGGTCGTCGCGGTCGGGTGACGAAGCGTCGACGGCCGCCTGGGCCTCTGCGAGTCCCTCGGTGGCCTTGGACACCGCCTCTTCCTTCTTGACCACGTCGGCCTCGGCCTTGACGACTGCCTCGGCCGCCTGGACCACGGCCTCATCGGCCGACGCGACTCCCGCTTCGGCCGATGCGACGGCACCGGCGAAGGCGTAGTCGATCTCGTTGTCGTGAACATCGAAGAAGCGGGTGCGCCCGAAGAAGGTCAGGACCACTTGACGGGTCATGTAGAACGCAGTCAGCAGCGCCGTGACCAGACCGATGGCCCAGAGGATCGGGCTCTCGTTCCAGGCGTAGAGAAGGATCTCGTCCTTCGACCAGAATCCGCTGAACGGCGGCACGCCGGCGATGGCCAGCCAGCCGACGATGAAGGTCCCGGCGGTGATGGGCATGAGCTTCCAGAGACCACCCATGCGCCGCATGTCCTGTTCGCCGTGCAGACCGTGGATGACCGAACCCGAGCCCAGGAACAGCAGCGCCTTGAAGAAGGCATGGGTCACCATGTGGAAGATGGCCGGGACGTAGCCACCGACCCCGACGGCAAGGAACAGATAGCCGAGCTGACTGACCGTCGAGTAGGCCAGCACCTTCTTGATGTCGGTCTGGACGACGGCCGCCAACGCAGCCACCAGGGCCGTGGCCGCACCGACCCAGGCGATGGTGGTCGTCGCCCAGGGATCGGCCTGGGCCAGGAGCGGGTTGAGTCGGGTGAGGAGGTAGACGCCCGACGTCACCATGGTGGCGGCGTGGATCAGTGCCGAGACCGGGGTCGGGCCGGCCATGGCATCGGGCAGCCACACGAACAGGGGGATCTGGGCCGACTTGCCCGTCGCGGCAACGAGGAACAGCACCACGGCGGCGGTTGCGGCGCCGGAGCCGAATTCCGAGGTCAGGATGTCGGCGTAGCGGATCGAACCGATCGCGCCGAACACCACGAACGACGCCAGCATGAACCCGAAGTCACCGATTCGGTTGGTGACGAACGCCTTCTTACCGGCCGAGGCGTTGGCCTCGTCGGTGAACCAGAACGAGATCAGCAGGTAGGAGCACGCCCCGACACCTTCCCACCCCAGGAACGTGAGGAGCAGGTTGTCGCCCAGGACCAGCAGCAGCATCGAGGTGATGAAGGCATTGAGGTAGACGAAGAATTTCGAGAAGTCGGCGTCGCCGTGCATGTAGCCGACCGAATACAGGTGGATCAGCGTGCCGACACCGGTGACGAAGAGACACATCGTGACCGACAGCGGATCGACCAGGAACGCCAGATCGACCTCGAACGAGCCGGCGGGTACCCAGGTGAAGATCCGCTGGATGAAGAACCGGTCATCGGCGCTTTCGGCCACCAGTCCGAAGAAGACCACGACGGTGGCCAGGAAACTGCCACCGACGGCGGCGGTGGCGAGCCACCCGGCGAGAGGTTCCCCGAGCCGACGGCCGAACACCATGAGTGTCAGCATCCCGGCGAGCGGCAGAGCGGGAATGAGCCATGCGGCTTCGAGCATGTCGATCAACCCCTCAGAGCGGCGATGTCGTCGGCGGTCGCGGTTGGGCGTCGACGCAAGACGGCCACCACGATCGACAGACCGACGACGACCTCGGCCGCCGCCACCACGAGGACGAAGAACACGGCGGTCTGGCCGGCGATGTCATTGAGCGACTTCGAGAACGCAACGAAACTGAGGTTGACGGCGTTGAGCATCAGCTCGATACACATGAACATCACCAGCGGATTGCGCCGGGTCAGCAACCCGACGGTGCCGATGGTGAACAACACGGCGCTCAGCACCAGGTACCAGGTCTGCGTCACCTCCATGGGAAAACCTCGGTTGCGATCGTCGTGCGTTTGGAGCGGCTCTTGCGAATGTCGCGCGGTCTCGGCCTCGAGGCGGTCATCGCTCGCCGTTCCCGGCTCATCGACGACCAGGTCCTGCCCACCCTGATTGCGCACCAGCACGACCGCACCGACGGTGGCGATCGTGAGCAGCAGGGCCGTGGCCTCGAACGCGAACAGGTTGCGGGTGAACAGGTCACGGGCGAGCGCGACCACGTTCGAATCGGGTTCGCCGGTCTCGATCGCAGCCGTGCTGCCCGACAGTTCGGCGGACAGGTTGGGAGCATCGAGCGCGAGTCATCGACGACTGACCGGTGATGGCCACCGCTCCGTCCTCGCCGCCCGGACCCGAGAGGAACAGACCCCCGAGGATCACGGCCAGCAGGAAGGCGCCCGCAGCGAACGCCGCAGGGCGTTGATTGACCAACGGCTCGGCGGCGATGTCTTCGCTCTTGTCGACGCCGAGCAACATGATGACGAACAGGAACAGCACGACGATCGCCCCGGCGTAGACCACGACCTGGACCAGGGCCAGGAAGTGGGCCTCCTGCAGCACGAAGAGCACCGCGACGCCGAAGAACCTGGCCACCAGCGACAGGGCGGCATGCACCGGGTTGGGATTGACGACCACGCCGATCGCACCGCTGATCACGATCAGGGCGGCGATGGCGAACACGATGACGTCGACCATCAGTGGTGTCCCCCATGTCCGTGTTCGTCGTCACTTGCGTGGTCGGCGTGCTCGTGAGCGCCGCCGTGGGACGAAGCCGGTTCGGCATCCTTCGTGGCCTGATCGGCCTCGGGCGGCGAACCCCGTAGCCGAGTTCTCCGGCCCACCCGACCACACCTTCGTAGGAGGCCTTGCCCGACGGTGACGTCGCCCGCATCCAACCCGAGGTGTCGGCATCCTCACCGGGGCGCCAATCCTCCCACGGCAGGTGCTGGGGTAGACCGTCGTCGCCGACGAGGAGCTCGTCCTTGGTGTAGATCGCGTCGGCCCGGTTGGTGAACGAGAACTCGAAGAGCTTGGTCTCGGTGATCGCCTGGGTGGGGCAGGCCTCGACGCACAGATCGCAGTGGATGCAACGCAGGTAGTTGATCTCGTAGATGAAGCCGAACCGCTCACCGGGCGAACGTGGTTCGTCGACCGGATTGTCGGCGCCTCGGACGTAGATGCACTTCGCCGGACAGACACCGGCGCAGAACTCGCAGCCGATGCACTTCTCCATACCGTCTTCGTAGCGGTTCAGGACGTGACGACCGTGGACCCGCGGCGGCTTGGGCGCTTTTTGATCCTTGACCCCGCCGCGGCCCTTGCCGGTTCCGCCGCGGTACTCCTTGGTGACGACACCCTCGCCCCACTTCCTGAACGTGACGCCGAATCCTTCGAGGTATCCCATCAGTGATCTGCTCCCGTGCCGGCCGCTCGGAGATCCCCAGTGGGTCGGAACCGCAGACATCCCGGCAGCGGCCAGTCGGTCGTCTCGTGCGTTCTTCGATGCCTTGATGACCAGAGCCCCACCGATACCGAGGACGACGACCGAGGCGATGATCACGATGATCGTGTCGGCGATCGAATCGTCGGTGACCCCGAGGTTTCCGTCGCGGGCGACGCGGATGCCCCCGAGCACGAGCAGCCAGCCGAGCGACAGGGGAATGAGCAGCTTCCAGCCGAGATCCATCAGCTGGTCGTAGCGAATGCGGGGAAGCGTGGCCCGGAACCAGACGAACATGAACAGGAAGAGGTTCAGCTTGAACACGAACCAGAGCAGGCCCCCGAACCACGAGCGAGAAGTCGACGAACGGAATGTCGAACAACGGGCTCGGTCCACCGAAGAACAGGGTGACGATGATCGCCGACATCGTGACGGTGTTCATGAACTCGGCGAGGAAGAAGAGTGCGAATCGAATCGAGGAGTACTCGGTGTGGAACCCGCCGACGAGTTCCTGCTCGGCCTCGACGAGGTCGAACGGCGGCCGATTGAGTTCGGCGGTACCGGCGATCAGGAAGACCACGAAGGGCATCAACCCGGTGGCGACGACGTGCCAGTTCACGCCTCAGTCACCGACCTGCGACAACACGATGTCGTGAGTGCTCAGCGAGCCGGCGACCATGATGACCGCAGCCAGCGAGAAGCCCAGCGCCGCCTCGTAGGAGATGGCCTGGGCCGTGGCCCGAATCGAACCGAGCAGCGGGTACTTCGAGCCGGATGACCAGCCGGCCAGCATGACGCCGTAGATACCGATCGAACTCATGGCCAGGAAGAACAGGATGCCGACCGGGACATCGGCCACCTGCCAGAAGAACTCGCGTCCGAACACGGTGCTCGTTCCGGACTTCCCGTCGGAGAAGTCTCCGGCGAACGGAACCAACGTGAAGGTGAGGAAGGCCGGCACCAGGGACAGATAGGGAGCCAACTGGAAGACGAACCGATCGGCCTTGGTCGGGATGATGTCTTCCTTCATGAAGAACTTGGTGCCATCGGCCAGTGTCTGGAACAGGCCGAAGGGTCCGGCCACGTTGGGGCCGATCCGATTCTGCAGGCGGCTGACGACCTTGCGCTCGTACCAGACCATGAACATGGTCGCCACGAGACAGATGACGAACGACGCCACCACCATCACGATCACGAGCAAGACATCGCCGAAGTCGACGCCGTCGCGGAGGAAGGGATGGCCCATCACCGGGCCGCCACTCGGAGATCGACGACCACCTGATCGGAGGACAGAAGTGTCCCGGGGTCGAGACCGGGGAGTCGGAACCCCACGTGCGCGGTGCCCCTGGGGGTGGCCGGTGACGGATAGATGGCTGCACGCTGGGTCTTGGCGGTGCCGGTGAACTCGATCGTGACCTCGGAACCGGGTGTGACCCCGATGGCTTCGAAGTCTGCGGGCGCCAACGACAATCGGGCCGGCTCGGCCAGATGTGCCAAGGACGGCGATTGCTGCACCATGGTTCCCAGATCCCAGAGCTTTCGATCGACCACCAACCGCAGACCGTAGCCGTCGAGCGGCGGTGCGACGACGGATGGGCCCGCCGGAACGTCCCAACCGCGGTCGAGGGTGAGCAGCGGACCGTCGGGTGAGGTCGTGAGCGCTCCCCAATCGACCCCGGCGAACGCCGGTACCGTCGCCGACAGCTGATCGCTGGGAGTTCGTCCAACGTACCGAAGCCGAGGTCGGCACCCATGGCCGCGGCAACGTCGACGGCGATCATCCAGTCGGCGCGGGCCTGTCCGGGCGGCGTCACCTTCGCCTGGAGCGGGCTCAGCCGCCCCTCGATGTTGACGAAGCTTCCGTCGACCTCGCCGAAGCCTGCGGCCGGAACCACGACATCGGCCCGTTTCGACGAGGCGGTCAGGAAGAGATCGACGGCGATGACGTTGGTGACGGCGTCGAACGCCCGCTCGACGAGCGCCCGATCGGGATGATCGACCAGCGGATCGGCGCCGAGCAGCACGAGTGTGTCGATCCTGCCTTCGGTTGCGGCCTTCAAGATCCCGGTTGCGTCGGGTCCGGGTTTGGCGAGGAGCGAACCGTCGGGACCGATACCGGGGGTGAGCCCGAGTTCGAGCGCTCCCATCACGTTGCCGCGCCGCAGGGCCGGGAGCACCTTGAGGTCGGGCGCCACCCGGCGCAGGGCGCGGACGGCATCGATGGCGAAGACCGGGTGCTCGGCCAGATTGCCTCGGCCCAACACCACGGTGACAGGACGGCCACTCGAGATCAGGGCTGCCGCACGGCTCAGCGAGGCCGAGTCGATGCCCGTGAACGCACGGTTGACGTCGCCGGCCGCGATGGCCTCGGCCACCTGGGCCACCTGACCGGGCAGTGGATGCAGCGAGGCCGCGGCATGGGGCAGCAGCGACGTGGCCCGGGGCGTGAGCTCGATGATCGAGGCGCCGTCTTCCACCGCTGCGTGGCGCAGCCGCAGGAACAGCGTCGGAAGTTCTTCCTTCGGATCGGCGCCGAGGAGCACGACCACCCCGCCGGGGGCGGCGGCTTCGGCGATCGTGGCCCGGGGCAGTGCCAACAGGGCGACGTCGGGGAGGCCGTCACCGAGCTGGGCGTCGATGGCGCGGATGCCGACCACCTCACGGAGCAGCTTCGACCATGCGTACTGGCCCTCGACCGGCAACCTGGCGCCGCCGAGCACGGCGACCCGGGACGGATCGGCCTCGATCACGCCGGCAACACGGCGAGCCGCTTCAGCCCAGCGAATGGGTTCGTGCGTGGCGTCGGACGAACCCCCACCGGTCAACGACAGAGGCGTCCGAAGACGGTCTTCGGAATTGATCGCCTCGTAGCCGAAGCGTTCCTTGTCGGAGAGCCAGCTCCAGTTCACGGCGTCGGAGTCGACCCCGAGGACCCGCAGGAGACGGTCCCGCGACGATTGGACCACCACCCGGGCCCCGGTGGCGTCGACGGTCGAGGTCGACTCGTTCTCGGCCAGATCCCAGGGGCGGGCCTTGAAGCGGTAGGGCTCCGCCGTCAGCGCACCGACGGGGCAGATCTGCACGGTGTTGCCACTGAAGTAGGACGAGAACGGATGATCGGGGAAGGTGTTGACCTGGGTGTCGGCGCCGCGGCCGATGAAGTGGATCAGCGGGTCGCCGGCGACCTCTTTGGAGAAACGTGTGCAGCGATCACACAGGATGCACCGCTCACGGTCGAGGTAGACCAGGTCGCTGATCGGGATCGGCTTCTCGTAGTGCCGCTTCTCCTCGACGAAGCGGCTCTCGCCGGGTCCGAAAGCGTAGGCGTTGTCCTGGAGGGGACACTCGCCGCCCTTGTCGCACACGGGACAGTCGAGGGGGTGGTTGATCAGGAGCAGCTCGAGCACACCGTCCTGCGCTGCCTTGGCCGGTTCGGTCTCGGTGTTGACGGCCATCTCGGGCGTGACGGGCAACATGCAGCTGGGCTGCAGGGCCGGACCTCGCCCGGTGTCGACCTCGACGAGGCACATCCGGCACATGCCGACCGGGGTCATTCGGGGGTGATAGCAGAATCGTGGGATGTGAACGCCGTTGCGTTCGGCGGCCTCGATCAGCAGTTCGCCGTCCTTGGCCGTACAGGCGGTTCCGTTCAGCGTGAACGGCACACCCGTGGTCGCCTCCGTCGCGGCGGGGTCGGTGGCAGTCATGCATGCGCTCCTGCGGCGACGGCCGCCGAATCGGGGTTGGCCGCGATCTTGGCTTCGAACTCATGCCGGAATCGCCGGATCGCCGAGGTGATCGGTGCCACCGACGACGGACCCAGCGGGCAGATCGTGGTCTGTTTCGGTGGGAACGGAACCGCAGTGAGGCCGGCCTCGGGATGGGCGGCGACCGGGTAGGGGCCCGGGCTGATGTTCTCGCCGATCGACAACAACAGGTCGATGTCGTCAGGTCGACCGTGGCCGTCGAGGATCCGCTGAAGGACCTTCTCCTCCCAGTTGGTGCCCTCTCGGCACGGGGTGCACTTGCCGCAGGACTCTCGTGCGTAGAAGCGCACCAGCCGCAGGCACGCCTTGACGGCATCGGTGGTGTGGTCCATCACGATGATGGCTCCCGATCCCAACATCGAACCCTCGGCACCGGCCACTCGCCCCTCGAGCGGGACGTCGAGTTGCTCGGGGAAGAACCAGGGTGCGGAGCCGCCACCGGGAACGAACGCCTTGAGATCGTTACCGCCGCGAATACCCTGACCGAAGTTGTCGTCGTAGAACAGGTCTCGGAACGTCGTGACGCCCTGCTCGACCTCGTAGACACCGGGCCGGTTCACGTGACCGCTCACGGCCACCATCCGGGTTCCCGGCGAGGCCTCGGAACCCATCTTCTTGTATTCGATGGCCCCGTTGTTGACGATCCACGGCACGTTGGCCAGGGTCTCGACGTTGTTCACGATGGTCGGCTTGAGGTAGAGACCCTTCGCCGCAGGGAAGAACGGGGGCTTGAGCCGGGGCATGCCTCGGTTGCCCTCGAGGGACTCGATCAGAGCGGTCTCCTCGCCGACGATGTAGGCGCCGGCGCCCCAGTGGAGGATGACGTCGATCGAGACGTCGGTCCCCATCACGTTCTTGCCGACGTAGCCGCCGGCGTAGGCCTCGTTGAGTGCGACGGCGATTCGTTCCTGTGCCACAGCCATCTCGCCCCGGACGTACAGGAAACACTGGTTCAGGCCGAGGGCGTAGCAGGTGATCATGCAACCCTCGATGAGCTGGTGGGGATCACGCTCCATCAGCAGCCGGTCCTTGTAGGTACCCGGCTCGGACTCGTCTCCGTTGACCACCAGATAACGGGGCCACACGGGGGGCATGAACCCCCACTTGATCCCCGCCGGGAACCCTGCGCCACCGCGCCCGAGGAGCACGGCGTCCTTGACCTCGGCGGCCACCTCGGCCGGCGACATCGTGAGCGCCTTCTTCAGCGCGGTGTAGCCGTCGGTGGCGGTGAACCGCTCGAGGGTGTAGCTGTCCTCGTAGTGGAACCGGCTCGTGACGACCTTCGGTCCGTCGTTGTCGACGTAACCGCGAGCGTGGGGGACGTAGGAATTCGTGGCCATTTACGCTCTTTCCGGGGCGGCGTCGGTCGCCTCACGGCTGGCGAACCAGTCGGGCTTGCCGGCTTGCTCGGGTGGTTGCACCCCGCCGAGGCGGTCCGTTGGGATGTGCTGGCGGGTCAGGCCGAGGGTCCCGTGCGGTGGGATGTCGGTTCGCTTCCCGGCCCGCAGGTCACCGACGAGGGCATCGAAGTCGTCCGTGGTGACCCGATTCTCGTAGCGGTAGTTCACGCTCAAACACGGCGCCTCGGTGCAGGCGGCGATGCACTCGACGTCTTCGATGGTGATCAGGCCGTCGTCGGTGGTTCCCCCCGACCGGATTCCCAGTGTCGTCTCGGCGTGGTGGAGCAGTTCCTCGCCGCCGAGCAGCTGGCAGCTGAGGTTGGTGCAGATGTTGATCTTGTACTTTCCGACCGGGTGCCGGACGAACATCTCGTAGAACGAGCAGGTGCCGAGCACCTCGGCCGGGGTGATCCCCACGAGTTCGGCCAGGTGCTCCATGGCGTCGTCGGCCACGTACCCGTCCTGCTCCTGGGCCAGGTGCAGCAACGGGATGAGCGCCGACTTGGGCCGTGGGTAGCGAGAGATGATCTCTTTCGCCAACGTGACGTTGGTCGCGTTCAGCCGACTCATCGGTCCACCTCTCCCATGATCGGGTCCACCGACGAGATCACCGCAACGGCATCGGCCAGGAGACCCTCGGCCATCATGTGGGGCAGGACCTGCAGGTTGATGAAGCTCGGGGGTCGGATCGACATGCGATACGGCTTGGACGAGCCGTCGCTGACGATGTAGCAGCCCAGTTCACCGCGGGGTGACTCGACCGCTGCGTACGCCTCGCCCTCGGGCACCTTGAATCCCTCGGTGAAGATCTTGAAGTGGTGGATCAACGCCTCCATCGACTCGTCGATCCGGGCCCGCGGTGGGGGTGTCACCTTGGTGTCCTGCACCCGGTAGTCACCGGTCGGCATCTGATCGAGCACCTGGTGGAGGATACGAATCGACTCGCGGATCTCGTTGAGACGGATGGCGAATCGATCGAACGAATCACCGTAGGTCCCGACGACGACGTCGAAGTCGACCTGGTCGTAGGCCAGGTAGGGCTGATCGCGACGCAGATCGGCGGGTACACCGGTCGAGCGGAGTACCGGCCCGGTGGCCGACAGCGCGATGGCCTCGTCGGCCGAGATCACCCCGACGCCCTGCAGCCGGTCACGCCAGATCGGCTGACCGGTCATCAAGATGTCGTACTCGGCCAGGCGGGGCGGCAGCATCTCGAGCAGGCGGAGGACGTCGGTGCGCCAACCGTCGTGGAGGTCGGCGGCCACGCCGCCCGGGCGGATGTAGTTGTGGTTCATCCGTAGACCGGTCACCTGCTCGAAGAACCGCAGTACCTGTTCGCGTTCGCGCCAGCCGTAGATCATCATCGAGACCGCACCGAGATCCATCCCGTTGGTCGCCATGAACAGCAGGTGCGACGAGATCCGGTTCATCTCGGTCATGAGCATGCGGATCCAGGTTGCCCGTTCGGGGACCTCGACACCGAGCAGCTTCTCGGTGGCGAGGGAGAACGCCAGCTCGGTGAAGAGTGGGGATGCGTAGTCCATACGCGTGACGTTGGTACAGCCCTGCAGGTAGGTGAGGTTCTCGGCCTGCTTCTCCATGCCGGTGTGCAGGTAGCCGACGACCGGCTTCGAGCGCATGACCGTCTCGCCGTCCATCTCAAGCATGAGGCGGAGCACCCCGTGGGTCGAGGGATGCGACGGGCCCATGTTGATCAACATGGTCTGGTCGTTCTCGTCGTCGAGTGGCTGGTCGGCCGCCTCGGCCATCTGGACCTCGGACATGCGCAGCACGGCGTGGCGCCGGGGCAGGAGGTGCATCTGACCGACGGGCGTCTCGCTCTCGGCAGAGGTGTCGTGTTCGGTGACCGTCATCGTCGCTCCTAGCGCGGTCCGGGCGCGCCCTTGA
This sequence comes from uncultured Acidimicrobiales bacterium, assembly GCA_963700755.1. GTDB lineage: Bacteria > Actinomycetota > Acidimicrobiia > Acidimicrobiales > SZUA-35 > JBBQUN01. The sequence continues at coordinate 340,604 of CAVOYW010000004.1, read as the reverse complement.
ATTGCACGGGGATGGCACCCACCGCGTAGTCCTTGCGGAGTGGATGCCCTTGCCAGGTCTCGGGCATGAGGATCCGGGAGAGATCGGGATGGCCGACGAATTCGATGCCGAACATGTCGAAGACCTCGCGCTCGAGGAAGTCGGCGCCGGGATACAGGGCAACGAGCGAATCGAGCCGTGGGTCCGATTCCGGGACCTGGACCTTGGCCCAGAGCCGACGGTTGCCGGCGATGTCGGCGAAGGCCGCCACCACTTCGAACCGCTCTCCGACGATGCCGTCGGGCAGCGGCCGGATTCCGCGATAGGTCAGGTAGTCGACCGCGGTGAGGTCGAGGCACATGGTGTATCCGTCGGCGAGCAACGCTGCGCCGAGTTCGAGCCATTGATCGATTCGAGGGTGCAGGACGATCCGTTCACCGGTCAGATCGGCGTCGACGCCGTACCGGGACGGGTGCTCGACCACCTCGGACTCCGGCGTCGGGTTGGTTTCCAGGTCGGACATCAGCGCCGGCCCACCGTCAACAGCTTGGTCTCGCCGGCGATGTCACGTTCTTCGATCACCACGCCCGCTCCGGCGCCGCTGGCGGCCCGCCGACGCATGATCTCGCCGTTCTCGATCTTGAGATGCAGGGTGTTGATCGCATGGATCAGCGTCTCGGGACCGGGTGGGCACCCCGGCGCGTAGACGTCGACCGGAACGATCTGATCCACGCCCTGCACGATGGCGTAGTTGTTGAACATCCCGCCCGACGAGGCGCAGACACCCATCGAGATCACCCATTTCGGTTCCATCATCTGGTCGTAGACCTGGCGCAGAACGGGAGCCATCTTCTGGCTGACCCGTCCGGCGACGATCATGATGTCGGCCTGCCGGGGTGAGGCCCGGAACACCTCCATACCGAGCCGGGCCATGTCGTAGTGGGCTCCGCCGGCGGCCATCATCTCGATGGCGCAACAGGCCAACCCGAAGGTGGCCGGCCACGACGACCGGGCCCTGGTCCATTTGACGAACGACTCGAGCTGGCCGGTGAGCACGTTGTGCTCGATCCCCTCGAGTCCGTGTTCCTGGATGTCGCGGATGGTTCCCATCAGGCGGCTGCTCCCTCGGACCCGGTCGACGCCGTCGCCCGGACTTCGTCGAGACGGCCGTCGAGGCCGACCCGGCGCACGGTGGTCGCGGTCGTGCGGTCGGCCGAGCGCATCTCGAGCTGTCGGCGGTTGACCTGGAGGGGTCCCCAGTCGAGCGCACCCTTCGAGATCAGGTAGACGAACGACTCGAACACCAGCGCCGAGAACACCAGGATGGCGATCAGCCCGGGCAGGGCGAGTTCGCGATGCACCATGGCCCAGGGGTACAAGAAGATGATCTCGATGTCGAAGACGATGAACAACATCGCCACCAGGTAGAAGCGCACGGGGAACCGCTGCGGAGGTTCGCGTCCGGGCACGATTCCGCACTCGTATGGGGCGTACTTCTCGACCGTGGGCCGCCGAGGGGCGAACAGCTTCGACACCACGAAGCTACCGGCTGCGAAGAGCACCGCCAGGACCGTCAGCACCAGGATCGGCAGGTATTGGGCCATGAGGTCCTCCGTTCTCGGATCAGTTCTACGAAGAAGCCGAGCGGTCTCGCCAGAGACCAAGGTCATGACGGGAAACTCGGTTGCCGCGACGCTCGGGATGATCCCCGCTCGTACGACGGCCTGGGCCACGGGATGTGGCCCAGACGACGACGTTAGTCAGGCTGCGGCGCGAATCGCCGCTTCTCGTTTGTCTCGATTGTGCAGGGACCAGGCGAAGATGGCGAAGAGAATCCCGTTGAAAATGGTGAACATTGCCGGTGTGAAGCGCAGACCACCGAAGAGCCACGGCACGGGGCCACCACGATCACGGCGCATCACGACGCTGTAGACCTCTTTGCTCTCGTCGATCGCAGCCACCGGTGGGGGCTCACCGGGCAGTGCCGCCTGTTCGACCACGCCCTGGACCTGCACCACCATCAGTTCTTCGGGATGGATGAGGTGGAGGGTGAGCGTGTCGAGCTTGTGGAGGGCCCGAGCGGGGGCGTCCGTGAACAGTTCGACCCACGCGTTCTTGTCGGGATCGTCGCGGGCGATGTCGGGGTCGAGGAGGGGTTTGCCTCCGGTGTTGAAGGTGCCGAAGGTGAGCGGCAGGTAGTCGCCGGGCGCCTCGTAGATCTGCAGCTCGGCCAGGTATTCCGCAGCCGAGGACTGGGCCTCACCGCGCATCGGGTCCGAGGTCGAGAGGTAGCGCCAACCGTCGAAGTCGTCCTGGTTGTCGAGGACGTGGTCGACGGCCTCCTGCTGGGCGATGTCGCGATCATCCGACGTCACCCCGTCGGTCGGATCGGCAACGTCGAGCACGAATCCCAAGCTCTGGGCCTTTTCGTTCTCGGCCTGGTCGAGGTGACCGGCGTTGATCTCGACCAGCTCCCAGGTGGGCGGCTGGCCACGCCAGCCGATGCCGTAGGCCGTCCAGAAGATGCCCATCAACATCATCCAGCCGAACAGCGCGGCACCGGCGATCAGGCCACCGGTTCGGCTGCCCGAGTTGGTGGCCACCAACAGGTAGGTCCCGCCGATCAGCACCACGACGCCGACCATCACCGAGAGCAGGCCTCGGATGAAGGGGTCGAAACCGAGGCCCTCGATGAACGCCAGGCCGTTCACGGCGACGAGGTCGAGAGAGGCAAACATGGTGGGCATCACAGACCCCGCTCGTAGTCGACGACTGCCTGGATGAGGTCACGAGGCAGCAGACCGCCGAACGCCGGCATCATGCCGGCGTGGCTCTGGCCGCCACGACCGTATCCGGCCCCGGCGTTGGCACCGCTGTAGATGAAGTCGTAGTGGGCTTCACTGGTCCGTGGCGGCATCTCGATCACGGCACAATCCCCGCCCAGTCGCCCGTCACCGAGCACGATGACCTCGCCATCGAGATCCCGCTCGGTGAGTTGGGGAGGATCGAAGAACCCACCGGTGCTGGGTTCGGTTGACTCCGGGTCCTCCGACACCGGTACCAGCGCGTTTCGCTGGTCCCACGGATAGGCATTGGCGGCGATGCCGCCCGGTTCCCACAGGGCCGAAACGAACTGACAATTGGCCAGGTCACCGTTGGGGAGGACCAGATAGGGATCGGGCTCACCATCGGAGCTGTGATCGGTGATCGGGACACCCTTGGCATCGAGCTGGATCCGGGTCTCGCCGTCGGCGCCCAGCAGGTAGTTCCGGCCGTCTTCCCCGGTCAGGCCACCCTCGGGCAGCCAGCCTCCGTCGAGTCGGATCTCTCGTCCATTGCTCTCCATGCGGTGGATGTCGCCGGTGTCGGGGAGCTTCCAGGTGTCGTCGGGGAATCGCTCATAGATCCCACCCCCGCACAGGTTGTAACCGATACCCGAGGGATTGCCTCCGCCACAGGCGGCGACGCCCTCGTCGAGGATTCGCGGTTCGATGTCGGGTCCGAGCGACCAACCGGCGGTGTGGCAGCGGCCGCAACTGAGCGAGCCGGCCTGATAGCCCGAGAACAGGCCGAGGTTGAAGACGGCCTCGCCCGTACTGTCGAATTGGCCGGCGTCGATCGAGGCCTGGACCTCTTCGCGGATCGCATCGGCCATCTCGGCGGCCATGGCACCGGCGGCCTCGGGATCATCGGATTCGGCGATCGCGATGGGATCGATGGACGGAACCTGGAAGGTCCGCATGTAGGTGATGATCTCTTCGACCTGCTGCTCGGTGAGCGGGCCACCGCCGGGTGTTCCCCACGCGGCCATCGGTGAGCCGGGACGACCGTAATTGAGGACGTAGGTGATCTCGGAATCGCTGTAGCGATGATTGATGTTGTTGAGCGCCGGCGCGGTCCACACGGCGTTGCCGACGAACTGACCATCGGCGTCTTGGAGCACATAGGCCGCGCCACCACCGACACCGGCGGCACCGTGACAGTTCACGCACTGGGCCCCGTTCAAGTAGAGGTCTTCACCCCGACTTTCGAACTGGATCCGGTAGGCCTCGACCGCACCGTCTTGGCGACCGGGCTCGGCCAGCCAGTAGAAGGGCAGGACAATGGCGACGAGCCCCAGACAGACCAGCGCAAAGCTCAGCGACCGATCGAGCTTGGGTCCTTCGAGCTCTTCGTCGGAGAGGTACTCCTTGCGGTTGGCCGCAAGCTCGATCTCGGATCCGAGCTCGGGCTTGGCCTGGAACACATTGCGGACGAACAGGGCGATGTAGACCAGGAAGACCAGGACCGCAACGGTGAGCCCGATGGCGCGAAAGTTCGCCGCGAGCAGGAACGAGGTGTTCATCAATGTCCCTCCGAGGCCCCGATGCAGTTGGGCCCCTCAGCTTCTTGCCCGGTGGTGTTGGTGCCGATCGGGGGTCCCTGGATCACGGCGCCGGTGTCGACCAGCAGCTCGTTGGAGGCGTTGACCTCCATGGGGAAGCGGTCCATGCCCCGCGGCGCCGGCCCGCCCTTCTTCTCGCCGACCCGGTTGTACTGCGACCCGTGGCAGGGGCACTCGAACCACTGTGACGTATTGCAGTTGGGCACCCGGCAACCGAGGTGCGGGCAGGTCTGGTAGAGCGCAACGACCCCGGCCCCGAGACCTTGTTCGACCTGAGGGAAGAACGAGTACTGGGTGGACGCCTTCTCGAGCGCGGCCGCCGGATATTCGGTGATCCACATCCGGCCCTCGGGGACGTAGAAGAACCCGCCACCGGCGAGGATCGCGGCCTGGATGTCGGGGATCCGGCCCACGTTGATCTTGGCGCCGAAACCCGACGCTCCCTGAGGCCAGAGGAAGGCGATCGAGGCGGCACCGAAACCCGACAGACCGAGGCCGAACATGGCAACGATGCCGCGGTTGAGGAACTGGCGGCGGGCGACGCCGAGGGTCTCGGGATCGGGTGGGACGTAGGCCACCGGAGCCGAGGGGGTGGCGGCCACGAGCGAACCCGAGCGCTCGGCCCGGGCCATGGCCTCGACGGCCTTGCCCGAAACGGCAGGCGCCGCATCGGCGGACTCCTCGAGGTGGACCGGGCGGTCTCGCTTGACGGTCTCGCCCGACAGCTGCCCGAGAGCGGTGTTGGTGTCCTTGCGCCGTAGCGAGGTCGCCACACCGACGACGGCCAGAATCGCCAGGACGACGACGATGGCGATGATGATGCCAATCACGATCGATACCTCTTTCTCAGAGCTCGAAGAAGAGTCCGTCGACCCAGGGGAAGACGAAGTTGAAGCCAGGACCACGGAAGAACGAGCCGATGATGACCAGGACGGCCCAGAACATCATGAAGACCGTGAACATCGACACCGCGAACTTGCGGTCCTCGGGCTTGTTGGACGGTCCCTTGTCGATGTAGGGGACCATGGTCAAGATGATCAGGCCGATGCCGGGGATGGTCACGCCGGCGACCATCGGGTGGAACATGGTGAGGAGTTCCTGCAGGCCCAGGAAGTACCACGGGGCCTTCGACGGGTTCGGAGTCTGGTTGACGTTGGCCAGTTCCAGCAGCGGAGCGTTCGACCAGATCGAGAAGAAGGTCAGGAAGCCGAGGCAGAAGAGCGCAGCGCCGAACTCGACCACGATCAGGTGAGGCCACGTGTGGACCTTGTCGAGCGGCGTCATCTTGATGTCTTGGATCGAACCCGACTTCACGACGGTCAGCAGGCGCTGGGTATGGCCACCGGGCCCGCTCATCACGGGTGCGTCGGCGACCGCTGTTGCCGCGGCAACGGCCACACCCGGGCCGGCCGCGGCAACCGCGGTCTCGGGACCCTTCGATTTGGCCGATTTCGACCGCTGGAGCAGGTGCGCGGGGATCTTCGACGCCGACGGGTCGGTCGGGGCGGCATCGTCACCGGAACTCGCCGCGGGCTCGGACGGGGCCGCGCTCTCGGCCTTCTTGCGGGCTTCCTCGGCCCGCTTGCGAAGGTGTTCTGGGATTTCGGTCATACGGGTTTCGCTTCCAAGTCGGGGTGACGGTCCTGGCGGTTCGACGGGCGCTCAGAGCGGTCCGGAGATCCCGCCGTCTTTTCGGACTCGCCAGAAATGAATGGCCATGAAGATGACGGTGACGAAGGGCAACATCAGCACGTGGAGGACGTACCACCGCAGCAGGGTGTCGGTACCGATGACCTTGCCCCCGAGCAGGACGAACCGTACCTGGTCGCCGAACACGGGGGTGTAGCCCATCATGTTGGTACCGACCGTGACGGCCCAGAGTGCGAGCTGGTCCCAGGGCAGCAGATAGCCGGTGAACGACAGCAGCAGGGTCATCTGCAGCAGGATCGTCCCGATCACCCAGTTGAACTCCCGAGGTGCCTTGTAGGCACCGTGGTAGAAGACTCGGGCCATGTGCAAGAACACCGAGAGCACCATCAAGTGAGCGCCCCATCGGTGCATGTTTCGTACGAGCAGACCGAAGGTCACCGAGGTCTGGAGCGTCTGGATGTCGGTCCAGGCCGCCGCCGCCGTCGGGCGGTAGAAGAACATCAAGAAGATGCCGGTGACGGTGAGGACGATGAACAGGAAGAAGCTCAGCCCACCCAGGCAGAGCGTGTAGGACACCTTGACCGCGTGTCGCTTCACCTTCACCGGGTGCAGGTGGTAGAGCACACTGTTCATGATCACGTAGGACCGGTTGCGGGGGCTGTCGGTGTAACCCTTCCGGAAGACCGAGCCCGGCCGGAAGATCGAGCTCCAGGCCTGGGAGCCCTGAACCGACTCGCCGAGGCCGGACAGACCGGCCTGGGCCCGCTCGGCGAACGAGGGCTTGTCTTGGATCGACTTTGCCATGAGGGATGAATCCTGTGGTTTCGTGCGGAGGTGGGGACGGGGGTTCGACCACCGAGCTGCGTCTGCAACCCGGGGCGAGGTGTTCGGTCAGGCCAGGCGCATGCCGTAGCCGTAGCCGTAGGACGGCATGCGCTGGTGCAGGTCGCCCGTGGCGTTGGGCTCGACGATCTTGCCGAGGATGATCACGCCGGTCGGGCAGCGGTCGACGCAGAGCGCGCAGCGGGTGCAGACGTCGTCGTCGATCGTGAAGATGAAGGCATCGTTGGGGTCGTCGCCGGGCTTCGCGATCCCGAAGCTCTCGGAGATGACCTCGGTGGGCTGCATGTGGATGCACTTCCACGGGCAGATGTCGACACATCCCTCGCAGGCAATGCACTCGGACTGGTCGATGTGGATGAACTGTTTCGGCTTGACGGCCTTGGCCAGGTAGTCGGCGTCGACTTCGACCAGGACGTAGTCGTCGCGGAATTCCGGGAGGGGTGGGTTGGCATCGGTGGTGGCCACGTCAATCAGCTCCGCTTCACCAGGGGACGACCGTACGTGCTCTTCTCGATCTCGGTGGACGGCGCCGACTTGTCGCCACGGACCTGCCAATCGATCCACATCTTCGTCATCGCGCCCAGGAACACGATGTAGATCAGCGCCGCGATCGTGTCGGAGAGCACCCGGTAGGTGATCTCGAAGGGGAACCAGCCCCCCCGGCTCTGCGCCGTGATGAGCCCCCAGGCATCCCAGATGCGGTCGGCTCGCCAGCTCCACTCGTTCTCGGCGAGGGTCAGCCACTGGTGGGGCACGACCCCGAACACCAGATAGAGGATGCAGAAGACGTAGATGGATCCGACCGTGGCCTCGCCCCAGGTGGTGCGGGTCCCCTGGGGACGCCGCCTGGCGTACCACGAGATGCCGTAGCTCATCACGGCTGCGATCAATGTCGACACCACGAGGGCGACCAATGTGACTCTCCTGGATGGACTACGAACGGTGGCCTCGGCATCAACCGCTGCCAGTGCTGCTTGTGAAGGCCTGCACAATCTAACGCGTGATCGCTGCCCACCGGCAAACCGGGAGGCGAACACGAGCACCGATGGTGTAGCACGGGAATCGGGCGATGGCGACCTCTGATCGTCGATCGGTCGGTGCCGGCACGCCGGGCCGGCTCGGGGCAGGCCGGCGAGCGGATCGAATGCGGGGGTCGAGAGCGCGGCCGACACCGGGGGGAGCCGATCGGGATCGCGGCCACCGCCGAGAAGAATGTCGCCAGAATGGTCAGGCGTGGCCGAAGGGCCCTACTATTGGCCGCCTTCCCCGTCCTCTTGGACGCGCCCCGATCCCTGGAGCCCCCGGACAGACCTGTGACCGAGATCCCAGAACACCTCCTCAAGCGCTCCAAGAGCGCCAAGACCGGCAAGACCGGCGGCGACGAAGCCCCCGCCGCCAGCGAGGCTGCCGTCACCCCGGCCGCCACGGCAGCCCCGGCGGCCTCGGGTCAACCGGCGGCGCTCGCTCGGGCGGCAGCCGCGATCGGGCCCGACAAGGCTCCGCCACCGGCCAAGCCCGTGCCGGCCTACATCGCTGCGGCGAACGCCCGGAAGAAGATGCCGATCTGGGCCATGGGTCTGGTGGCGGCGCTCCCGCTGTGGGCCTGGATCTACGCCGGCACGATGCAGGAACAGGCGGTCGAGGACTTCTTCTTCATCGACGCGGCCGAGGTCTACAACGTCGAAGGTGGCTGTGCCGGCTGCCACGGCGCCGGCGGCGGGGGCGGTACCGGCTATCAGTTCTCCAATGGCGAAGTGGTCAAGACGTTCCCCGAGCCGATCGATCAGATGGTGCACGTCGCCCGGGGTTCGGCCGCCATCGCCGGCCAGCAATACGGCGACCCGGCCCGTGAGGGCGGAGCGCACGTCGCCGGTCAGCTCGGCGTGATGCCCGCGCTCCAGAACGGTCTGTCGCTCGAGCACCTCGAACTCGTGATCTATCACGAGCGGGTGATCCTGGCCGGTGAGGATGCAACGAGCGAGGCCTACGTCCTCTGGGAAGAAGAACTGCGCCAGAAGATCGAGTCGGGCGCCAGCACCGCGATCACCGACGAGGTCTTGACGATGCTCCTGTCGTGCGCCAACCCGGAGTACACACCGGGAGCGACCGGCGATGCCGAGAATCCCGAGGAGTGCCCCGGCCCGAAGGCGAGCGCCGACGGCGAAGCCGCCATGGGTGGCTGACCGGCTCCTGCAGCGGTGCTGCGCAGCGAGCCAGGGTCCACACGTCGGACCCGACTGACCGTTCGACCGGTGCGCCGACCTCGCTCGGCGCGCCCCAGCGTTCGGCCTGCGATGTGAGGATTGTGTCACCGTTGAGGTTCGAGGCGGTCCGATCTCCGGCAAACGCTGCTATCCACAATCGGGAACCCCACACGGCGAACGATCGTCGCGATCACGGCACTGCGGTGGTGCCGGATCCCCGTCGCCGGCAGGAGAACACGTGAGTCCCCAGCCTGGCAGCTCCGCATCCGTGAAACCGACCACCGTCGCAGTCGTCACGTCGGCCGGGAACGGGCTCCGCTCCGCGCGGGCACGACTGGCGCGAGCACTGCTCGCTCTCGTGGTGTGCTTCGGCGTCGCAGCAACGGTTGCCGGCGCCGAGCCACCGCCGATGTCGGTCACCGACGAGACCTCTTCGCCCGACAGCGAGCAAACCGACGGGACCGCCCCGCCCGACATCGAGGAATGGGTGGCCGTTGCTCCTGGCCCGATCGTCATCGAATCGCTCGAGCCGACCTCGCCCGAGACCGTCGAGCGGATCGAACAGATCGACGCCGAGCTGGTGGACCGACCCACCGATCCTCGGGTCGAGCTCCTTCCGGGAACAGCGGCGGCCACGGCCGGATTCGTCACGGCCTTCGACGCCAATGTGCCGACCGGGGTCCGAGAGGCCGTGGCGTCGTCGGTGGCCCAGTGGGGCGCGGCGCTCCGATCCAATGTCCCCGTCGTCGTCCAGGTCTCCTGGGTCTGTCTCGGCGATGCCGGCGTGCTCGGTTACGCCGGCGCCGGAGAGATCTACCAACGGCCCGACCTCCCCACCCCCTACGGATACCCGACATCGCTGGCGAACTCGTTGACCGGGATCGACCTCAACGGTGGCGCACCCGAGCTCCGGGTCGTGCTCAATGCCGAACTGGCCGAGACGAACTCATGCTCGATCGCGACCGGCACCTGGCACACCGCCGACACCCCGCCGCCGCCCGACCGACTCGACATGCGTTCGGTGGTCGTCCACGAAGTGGCGCACGGACTCGGATTCCTGGGCTCTGCCTGGCGCGACCCCGGTGCCTGGTCGCCCCGGCTCGCCGACCCCCCTTACCGCTACGACTCCCTGGTTCGGACACCCGACGGCCCGCTCCTGACCCGAGCCGACCCGAACGCCTACCTGTCGGGGCCCTTGTCCATCGACGTGGGCGGCGGTCGGTTCTTCGACCTGCACTCGCCCGGATTCTTCAAGAACGGCAGTAGCTTCTCCCACTTCGCCGAATCGGCGGTTCGTGACGGAGCCGGCGGCGAGTTGATGGTCGCACAACTCGAACGCGGGACCGTACGACGTTCGATCGACGCCGCGGTGCTCGGCATCCTCGACCAACAGGGTTGGGTCATCGCCCCGCCGCCGGTGACCCCTGCAGTGTCCGGGCAGAGCGGCTCGGGCCAGATCACGATCGACATCGATCCCCGGCTCGATCGGTTCGGCGCCGCCCCGGTCTCGTTCGTCGTCGCGGCGTGGCGCGGCGGTCAGCTCGACGCATCGGTCGTGGTACCAGCCGGACAGACCGGCGTCACCCTGCGTGGCCTCTACAACAGCACCACCTACGACGTCTCGGTCACGCCGACCGGGCGCACGGCCAGCGGCTCCCCGGCAACGACGTCGATCCCGATGCCGTCGATCCCCAACCAACCTCTCCACGTCTCGGCCACCGGATCCGGATCGGGTCGGACGATCACCTGGACGACTCCCCTCGGTGCGGCCGTCGGGGACCTCTACCGGGTCGAACAGCGAACCATCGGCGGCGCCTGGAGCCTCCTGGGCGAGACGACGGCCTCGGCCATCGACACGCCCCCCTTGGCGCAGGGGGTCTACCAGTTCCGGGTCACCGCGACCCGCAACGGTGTGAGCGGGCCCCCGGGTTCGAGCCTGCTGATCGGCATCGCGCCGGGCCTGGTCCGACCACTCCCCCTCGATGGGCAGGTCGGTCGGATGTTCGCTGCGTACTTCCAGCGATCGCCCGACCCCGACGGCTACGCCTACTGGATGCGCGAGCTCGCCATCGGGACCAGGCTCGTTGCGATGTCGGCCGAACTGGCAGCGAGCCCGGAGTTCCGAGCCCGCTATGGCGAGCTCGACGACACCGAGTTCGTCGAGCTCGTGTATCGCAACGTGCTCGGCCGGGCGGCCGATGGCCCGGGTCGGAGCTACTGGGTTGCGCAGTTGCGGTCCGGCCGCAGTCGGGGTGATGTGATGCTCGGCTTCGCCGAATCGCCCGAACACATCGCTTCGACCGCAACCGCGCCGCCCACGAGTTCGCTCGAAGCTCAGATCTCGCGCCTCTACTTCGCCTTCTTCCTCCGGGAACCGGATCCCGAGGGTCTCGCCTTCTGGATCGGCGTCGCCCGGACCGGGACACCTCTGGCCACGATCGCCCAGGAGATGGCGTCGTCGGCCGAGTTCGTCGCCACCTACGGATCACGAACCGATCTGCGCTTCGTCGAACTGGTCTACAACAACGTGCTGACCCGCAGCCCCGATTCGGCCGGGCAGGCGTATTGGATCGGCCAGCTGGCAACGACATCGCGTGGGGCGGTCATGACCGGCTTCTCCGAGTCACTCGAGTTCATCCTGCGCACCGGAACCCTGCGGTAGTCGAGCCTCGCCTTTGACCGCCGGTTCGTCTCGCGTCAACCTGGTCGGGTGACCCCATCGACCGCCGAAACCCCACTCGACCTCGACGCCATCCGGGCCAAGTACGCCGAGGAGCGCGACAAGCGACTCCGACCCGACGGCAACGATCAGTACGTCGAACCGATCGGCGCCTTCGCCCACTATCTCGACGACCCCTATGTCGAGCCGGTCGAACGGGAACCGCTCTTCGACGAGGTGACCGTGGCGTTCATCGGCGGCGGCTTCGCCGGCCTGGTCACCGGCGCAAAGCTGAAGGCGGCCGGTATCGACGACGTCCGAATCATCGAGAAGGGCGGCGACTTCGGCGGGACCTGGTATTGGAATCGCTACCCGGGGGCGCAGTGCGACACGGCGGCATTCATCTACCTGCCGTTGCTCGAGGAGACCGGGCACATGCCGACCGAGAAGTACACGCACGCACCCGAGATCCTCGACCATTGCCGACGGATCGCCAACCACTTCGGCCTCTACGACAACGCCTGCCTCTCCACCGAGGTGACCGGGCTCGAGTGGGATGACACCTCGTCGCGCTGGGTCATCCGAACCAACCGGGGCGACGAGATGCGGGCGAAGTTCGTTGCCATGGGCACCGGTCCGCTGCATCGGCCGAAACTGCCCGGCATCCCCGGGATCGAGACCTTCACCGGCCACAGCTTCCACACCAGTCGCTGGGACTACGACTACACCGGTGGCAGTCCCGACGGTGACCCCATGACCGGCCTGGCCGACAAGCGAGTGGGCATCATCGGAACCGGAGCAACGGCCGTCCAGTGCATCCCCCATCTGGCCCGGTCCTGCGGCGAGTTGTTCGTCTTCCAACGCACGCCGTCGTCGATCGACATCCGCAACAACAAACCGACCGACCCCGACTGGTTCGCGACGCTCGAACCAGGATGGCAGGAGAAGTGGCTGATGAACTTCACGACACTTCAAACCGGTGGCTTCGCCGACGAAGACCTCGTGATGGACGGTTGGACCGACATCTCGCAGCGCATTCGCGACAAGGTGCTCGCCCACCCCGAGAACGGCTTCGGACCCGAGGCCATGCTGGCGGCCTACCACGAGTCCGACGACGAGAAGATGGCCGAGATCCGGGCTCGGGTCGATGCCATCGTGAAGGACCCCGACACGGCCGAAGCGCTCAAACCGTGGTTCCGTCAGCTGTGCAAGCGGCCGTGTTTCCACGACGAGTACCTCGACGCCTACAACGAGCCCGGAACCCATCTGATCGACACCGACGGGCGCGGCGTCGAGCGCATCACCGAGACCGGCGTGGTGGTGGGCGGCGTCGACTACCCGCTCGACTGCATCATCTACGCGTCGGGTTTCGAGGTGGGGACCGAGTTCACCCGCCGTGCCGGCTTCGACATGGTCGGACGGGGCGGCGAGAAGCTGTCGGAGCACTGGTCCGAGGGCATGACGAGCCTGCACGGGATCCATGTGCACGGCTTCCCCAACGCCTTCGTGGTCGGTCCGACCCAGGGGGCCAACCTGATCTCGAACATTCCGCACAACCTGACCGAGGCCGGGATCACGATCGGGTCGATCATCGCCCACGCACTCGAGACCGGCGCCGACGAGGTCGAGGTCACCGCCGAGGCCGAGGCGGCCTGGGTGGCCCGACTCGAGGCGGGCGGGCGGACCTTCGGCGCCGACCCGACCTGTACCCCCGGCTACTACAACAACGAAGGCCAGGACTCGGGACGGGCCGGACTGCTCAATCGGCTCGGCTACCCCGACGGCCCCGTCGCCTACTTCGAATACATCGACGGCTGGCGGAGTTCGGGGGCCTTCGAGGGTCTGGAGTTCCGCACCCGCTGACCTCGTGCTCGGGAACCGGCGGGGAGTCGACCCGTCGTCGACCGAGCTGCCATGCTGGGCGCCATGCCGATCGAGACCGTCACCGGATACTGCTGGCCCCACTCCGTCGCGCCGGGCGAGCACGTCGGCCTGCACCTCTCGTCGGCGGGAGGCCGTCCGGTGTCGGTCGAGATCGCCCGGGTGGGCGGCACGCGCGACATCGTCTGGTCCGACACCGTGCCCGCCGCCGACCACGCCACGCCACGAACGGCATCGACCGAGGGCTGTGACTGGCCGGCAGCCACGGTCGTCACCACCGGCACGGACTGGAGGTCGGGGTACTACGAGGCCGTGATGACGATCGACGTCGACGGCAAGACCCGAACCAGCCACGCGTTCTTCGTCGTCCGACCCACGGCTGCGTCGACCAACACGATCCTCCTGGCCCTCGCCACCAACACCTGGTACGCCTACAACGACTTCGGCGGGCGCAACCTGTACACCGGGGCCACGCGCTCGGCGCTCCAGCGGCCGATGGAGCGGGGTTACCTGTGGAAGCCACCGGGAGCAGGCCGGCGAGTCACCACCACCCGCCCCCCCGACCCCGACATGAACGCCCACGTCGGCTACCTCCGCTTCCACCATCTGTCGCCGTGGGCCGGCTCGGCCGGTTGGCCGGACTGGGAGCTGCCGTTCATCGAATGGGCCGAGCAACACGGATACGGCATCGACGTCTGCACGAACGCCGACCTCGAGGAGCACCCGGGAATCGTCGGCGGCCATCGCCTGCTGCTCTCGGTCGGCCACGACGAATACTGGTCGGGTCCGATGCGCGACACCGTGGAAGCGTTCATCGACGGGGGTGGAAACGTTGCGTTCTTCTCGGGCAACACCGCATTCTGGCAGGTGCGGATGGAGGACCCGAGCCCCGAAGGACCGGCGTCGGTCATGGTCGGTTACAAGGGCCAGTTCAAGAAGGACCCGGTGTACGGCACCGACCGAATCGGTGAGCTCACCAGCATCTGGTCCGATCACCTGATCGGACGGCCCGAGAACCAGATGACCGGCGTGAGCTTCAGCCGTGGCGGCTACCACCGCATCGGCAAGCGGGTCACCAACGGCGCCGGCGGCTACACGGTCCACCGGCCCGATCACTGGATCTTCGACGGCACGGGCATCGGCTACGGCGATGTCCTCGGTGCTGCTGCGACGCTGGTCGGATACGAGTGCGATGGCTGCGATTTCACCTATCGCGACGGTCTCCCCTATCCCACCGGATCCGACGGCACGCCCGGTTCGTTCGAAATCCTGGGTACGGCGCCGGCGGCGCACTTCACCCGGACCACGGCCGCCCGCCCGCCGAAAGCCGACGAACCCTCCGAGATCGAGTTCATCGCGTCGCGCCTCTTCGACGCCCGAGACGAGGCCTCCGTCGCCCGCATCGCCGCCGGCCACGCCGTTCTCGGGACCTACACCTCCCCTGGTGGGGGCACGGTGATCACCTCGGGGAGCACCGACTGGGCCCACGGTCTGGCCGAGCGAGACCGGCAGGTCGAGCAGATCACCACCAACATCCTCGACCGCTTGTCGTGACCGGCGTATTTCACCCCGGGCCAACCGCCGAGTAGCGTCGCCGGTACGTCGCCGGTCGCCGAGACCGCAGCGACCCGACACATACGAGGGGGAATCGTGGCCCAACACGAACTCGTCATCCGCAACGGCACCGTCGTCGACGGCACCGGTCGACCGGCAGCGGTTGCCGACGTCGCCGTGAGCAACGGCATCATCACACACGTCGGCCGGGCCGAGGACGGAGGCCGACTCGACGGCACCGGCGCGCGCGAACTCGACGCCGACGGGCATCTGGTGACGCCCGGATTCGTCGACATCCACACCCACTACGACGGGCAGGCGACCTGGGATCAGCACCTCGCTCCGTCGAGCTGGCATGGCGTCACGACGGTCGTGATGGGCAACTGTGGCGTCGGCTTCGCCCCAGTCCGCGCCGATAACCACGAACGCCTCATCCAGTTGATGGAGGGGGTCGAGGACATCCCCGGCACCGCCCTCCACGAGGGTCTGCCGTGGGCGTGGGAGTCCTTCGGCGAATACCTCGACTACCTCGACACCCGACCACGCGACATCGACCTCGGCGCCCAGCTGCCGCACGGCGCACTCCGCTTGCATGTCATGGGCGAACGAGGGGGCCGGCAGGAACCGGCCAATCCCGACGACATCGCCGAGATGGCCGAACTGGCGCGCCAGGCCGTCGAGCAGGGAGCCCTCGGGTTCACGACCAGCCGTACGCTCAACCACCGCACCAGCCTGGGTGAGCCGACCCCCACGCTGAAGGCCGAGATCGACGAGCTGGTCGGCATCTCCCAGGGTCTCGGCGCAGCAGGCAAGGGCGTCCTCCAGGTGGTGAGCGACTTCATCGACGTCGAAGCCGAAACAGCCATCTTCCGGGCCATGGCCGAACGTTCCGGACGACCCATCTCGATCTCGATCGCCCAGGCGCCGAAACGTCCCGACGACTGGCGACGACACCTCGACGGATTCGCCCAGGCGACGGCCGAGGGGGTCACGATGCGAGGCCAGGTCGGGGCCCGGGCCGTCGGACTGCTGCTCGGTCTGCAGACCACCCTCAACCCGTTCATGTTCTCGCCGGCCTACAAGGACCTGGCCGATCTCCCGCTGGCCGAGCGAGTCGGGCGGATGCGCCGACCCGAGGTGCGGGCCGCGATCATCGAGCAGGTCCACACCGAGAACAGTGTGCTCGGCGGCCGTGCCGTCAATGCGTTCCCCCAGATGTTCCGGCTCGGTGATCCGCCGAACTACGAGCCGGATCCCGCCGACTCGGTCGGCGCCACCGCCGAACGCGAGAGTCGTCCCCCCGCCGAGGTCGCCTACGACTGGGTGCTCGAGAACGAGGGGAAGGCAATGCTCTACATTCCCAGCCTCAACTGGGCCGCCGGCAACCTCGACGTCGTTCGCGAGATGCTGCTGCACCCGGCGGCGGTGCCCGGCCTGTCCGATGGAGGGGCCCACGTCGGCACGATCTGCGACGTCAGTTTCCCGACCACACTGCTCCAGTGGTGGGGTCGGGATCGGCCCTACGGCCGGATCCCGGTCGAGACCCTCATCGCCAAGCAGTGCCGGATGACGGCCGAGACCGTCGGGCTCCTCGACCGGGGAGTGATCGCTCCCGGCTACCGGGCCGACCTCAACGTCATCGACTTCGACAATCTGGCGCTCCATGCACCCGAGGTGGCATACGACCTGCCGGCCGGCGGGCGTCGCCTGCTGCAGCGGGTCGACGGCTACCGCAACACCTTCGTCGCCGGTGTCGAGATCATGACCGACGGCGAGGCCACCGGTGCCACACCGGGCAAACTCATCCGCGGTGCCCAGAAGGCGGTGTCGGCATGACCACGCTCGAGACGCCCCCGGTGCAGACGACCTTCCCGATCATCAGTGCCGACTCCCACATCACCGAGCCGCCCGACTGCTACACGGCCCACATCGATCCGGCCTTCCGGGACCGGGCACCCCGGATGGTCACGCACCCCGACCACGGCGACCAGTTCATCGTCGAGGGGATGCGCCCGATCTCGATGGGACTCGTCGCCGCCGCCGGCAAGTTGCCCGAGGAGATCACGGTCAGCGGTGTGATGTTCGACGAGTTGCACCGGTCGGGCTGGGATCCGGCCTACCGCCTGGCCGACCAGGACCGCGACGGGGTGGCGGCCGAGATCATCTACCCGACGGTCGGGATGGTGATCTGCAACCACGACGACGCCGACTTCAAGAAGGCCTGTTTCGACGCCTACAACCGCTGGATCGCCGAGTATTGCAGCGAGGCGCCCGATCGCCTGCTCGGTTGTGGTCAGACCGCATTGCGCAGTGTCGACGAGGGCATCGCCGACATCGCCGCCATCAAGGCGGCCGGGCTCCGCGGCGTGATGATGCCCGGAGAACCGGGGACGGCCGAGGATTACGACGACCCGGCGTGGGATCCGTTCTGGCAGGCGGCCATCGATCTCGGCCTGCCCCTCAGCTTTCACATCCTGACCTCCCGCAACAGTGCGTTCAGTGGCAAGCCACGCGGCTCGCGTCTCAACGGCTTCCTCGGCATCATCCGCGGGATCCAGGACATCATGGGGACCCTGGTGTTCGGCGGTGTGTTCGAGCGCTTTCCCGACCTGAAGGTCGTCTGCGTCGAGGCCGACGCCGGGTGGGTGCCTCACTACATGTACCGAATGGACCATGCCTACAACCGGCATCGCAACTGGATGGCGCCGGGGATCTCGTTGTCGAAGGCCCCGTCGGAGTACTTCGCCGAGAACATCTACGTGACCTTCCAGGACGACTGGACCGCGTTCAAACAGGCCAACGACATGAACTGGCGTCGACTGATGTGGGCCAACGACTTCCCGCACTCCGATTCGACCTGGCCGTGGTCGCAGGCGATGTTGGCCGAACACGCAGCCGGGCTCACCGACGAACAACGCCGGGCGATCCTCGGCGGCAACGTCGCCGATCTCTATGCCATCGACCTCGCCACGCTGAGCTGATCCGACCACCTCGGGCCGACGGCCCGGCCACCCAAGCGGGCGCCGACCGACTCCGGGTGCTCGACTCGCGCCTGCGTAGGACCCGCTCCCGTTTCGGTGAGGTCGCCGTCCCATCACGCACGGTGAGCGACCGACGCTCGCCGTGCTCATGACCCGGGGACGGGAACCGAACCTGGCGGGGTGAGCACGGATGCACACGATCCCCCGTACGGGCCCTGGAAGCCGTTCGACCTGCTTCCCGATCTCGTCGTCGTGTGCCGGGGCAACCGGATCTGCTGGGTCAACGCAGCCGCCCAGGACCTTCTCGGGTGGCCGGTCCGGCCCGAGGGAGCGTTCGTCGATCTCCCCGACGACCACATCACGTTCGAACTGACCCTGACCGCGTCCGATGGCCACCCCGTCGACGTCGAGGCCCGCTGGACCTCGGTCGTCGGGGAGGACGGCGTGGTCGTGGTGGTGGCGAGGCCGATCACCGACCGCCGGCTCCAGGCCGCGGCACAACGCGCCATCGCCCGATTCATCGTTTCGGCAACGACCCTGTCGTCGTCGTCGGGGGCACGATCGCACGACATCGAGCTCGAGCTCGGGCGACTCCTCGGCGACTACACCGAGCACTTCGAGTTCGATCGGGTCGAGCTGATCGACCAGGTCGGACGACTCGCGCTGTCCGCCGAGGACGGCATGATCGAGCTCGACGGTGGCGACCCGGTCCCGACGGCATGGCCACCCGTGATCGCCGACGACGATGACCGCCACCACCATCTGGCTCGGCTCGATCGATTGGCCGACGATGATCCTCAGGGGCCGTGGGCCTCGGCCTGCGCCATGGGTTACCGCAGTGCCTCGCGTCTCATGGTCGGTGCCGGTGCCGGCGAGGTCCGATTCTTCCATCGCGAGCACCGGCCACTCATCGACCAGGTCGAGTTCCATGCGCTCTTCGCCGAGGTGATCCTGTCGGCCCTGCACAGCGGTCGTGAGGTCGGGCGTCTCCGGTTCGCTGCCGCGCACGATGCGCTGACCGGACTGCCGAACCGAGTGGGCTTCCGATCGGGAATCGATCAGATGCTCGGCGCCGACGACACGTCGGTGCTGTTCGTGGACCTCGACGGGTTCAAGGCGATCAATGACGAGCTGGGTCATCAGATCGGCGACGCCGTCCTGGTCGAGGTGGCCCGACGCCTGCGCCAACAGCTGCGACCTGGCGACCTGGCTGCGCGCCTCGGCGGCGACGAGTTCGCCGTTGCGGTCGGCACGACGGTCCCCGAACACCTCGAGGCCCTTCGACTTCGTCTGGCGGCCGCCATCGAGGTCCCCATGACCATCGGCCCACATCTCGTCGAGGTGGGAGCGAGCATCGGCTACGCCATCCCCCAACCGGACCACTCGGTCGACGATCTGCTGGCGGCCGCGAACGGCGCGATGTACGTCGAGAAGAAGTCCCGCAAGATCAGAGCAGGCTGACGTCCCGACCGCGACGGCCGACGCTCCCCATCAGCGGGTCGGCCGGGTGGGACGCGTGGTCGAGGCCGAGATACCCCGGGCGATCTCGACGACGAGGTGTCCCAGCGCTCCGAACCCGCGACGGGGATGGCGAAGGTATCCGAGTGGCCGTTCCACGCCCCGGAACGGGTACATGAGCTGGCGCCACATGCCGGTCGGGACGTACTCGTTCACGCCGTACACCGACGGCCGGCGATCCTTGGGCATGAAGTACGTCCCGAACAACAGGTCCCAGGCCGGCAGGAAGACCGAGTAGTTGGTGTTGATGGCGTCGGCCTCGTTCGTGTGGTGCCAATGATGGAATTCGGGGGTGATCACGATGCGGTGGAGCGGACGCAGTCGCCAGCGGACATTGGCGTGGAGGAAGATGCCCACCACGATCTGGATCACGGCCAGGGCGCCGCTGAACTCGGCGCTGAACCCGGCGGCGAGGAGGAAGAAGAACGGCGGGGCGACGAGCGCCCCGTCGAACGGGTGGCTCCGGAAGCCGCTGATCCAGTCGAGGTGTTCGGTCGAGTGGTGGATGGCATGGAACCGCCACAGGAGCGGGACTTCGTGCGACCAACGATGCACCCAGTAGATGGTGAGGTCGAACAGCGCGATCCCGGCCACCGGCATCAGGGCCGCCGGAATCATGGCGACGATCGGACGGAGCAGCAGCCCGGGGATCCAGGCCAGGGTGACGATGCCGACCACGATGGCGACGGCCACGCCGACGACGTTGAGGATCGGACCGGCCAGGGCGAATCCGATGTCGGTGCCCAGCTGGGGCCGCCGGATCCGCTGCCCCCGGTGGCGGGGGAACAGCTTCTCGAACGGCACCACGATCACGAACAGAGCGACGACGATCCCGATGACACCCAGGTCGAAGGCCAACGAGGCAAGGACGATCCCCGCTGCGATCGCCGTGGTAAGCCAGCCCACGCGGCCCCGGCCCGGGCCCGAGAGAGGGGGAGGCGAGGTCGGAGGCCGCGAACCCGGAACGAGGCGGCTCGATACCGGACGCACCGGTGGTGCGATCGGCGAGCAGTCTGCCGACCGGCCCCGGGCATCGAGCGTGTGTGAGGCAGTCGACGGCACCTCGGCCGTCTCATCGGGAAAGGAGGTCGTCATGCCCCCCTGTCGTTGGTCGGTCCGCCGCCGGTTCACGACCGGGCGAGATCACCCAGACTGCCCACGCCGGCCGCCCCCAGGCCCGCCGCCCCCCTGGCCGCCCCCCTGGCCGCCCCCCTGGCCGCCCCCGTTCTGGCGAGCTGGCGTACCCCATCCCCGAACTGGCGGGGCGACGTCCCTGGCGAGGGACACAGCCCCGCCAGTTCGACAGAACGGTACCGAACCCCGCCAGTTCGCCCGGCGGGGTGGGTGGTCTGGTGTCGCAGCGTCGAGAAATCTCGGCGAACGTGAACCGATCGAGGGGTTCGGGCCGACAGGAACGTGATGAACGTCGGCGAAATCGAGGGTCGTGGCGAGGACGCCGCCCTGATCGCCCGGGTCGCCCGGGGGGATCGAAGCGCGCTCGAACAGCTCTACCGACGTCACGCGATCTGGCTGATCCAACGCCTGCACTCCCGCTGTTCGGATCCCGACCTGGTCGACCTGGCACTGCAGGACACGTTCGTCTCGGTGTGGAAGTCGGCCGGGACGTACCGGGGCGAGGGCGATGTCGGCGCCTGGCTCTGGGGAATCGCCGCCCGTCGACTCGTGGATCAGCTGCGCAAACGCAGGCCGGTGCCGGTCCCGCCCGAGGCCATCGTGGGCGAGGTGGTCTCGTTCGAGGATGCGTTCCTCGGTGGCCTGTCACCGACGGGCGGGCTGCACGGCGCGCTGGGCCCGGCCGTGGATCGGTTGGACCCCGATCTGCGAGCCGTTCTGATCCTCACCGCCATCGACGGTCTGACGACGAAGGAGGCGGCAACCGTGCTCGGGATCCCGCAGGGAACGGTCAAGACCCGACTGCAGCGGGCCCGCTCGACCATGCAGGAGTTGTTGGCATGATTTCCGTCGATCAACACCGCATCGACCGCAACTGGCGGGCCATCACCATCGAACTCGACGCCCCGGCACCCGGGGTACTCGAGCGGATGCTTCGCCGTGTCGGACTCCCATCGGACATGACTCGGGTCATCGCGGCGACACCGGCCCTGCGCCGATCCTGGCTGATCGCGGTCTCGGCGGTCGCCGTGGTCGGCTTGGGCATCCAGGACCCGAGCCGGTCCGATGGCGGGCTCTACGCCTTCCTCGTCCTGGCGCCGCTGGCGGCGCTGCTGGGTGTCGCCATGACCTACGGCCCGGAGGCCGACCCGGCTCACGAGATCGGGCTGGCCACGCCGATGAAGGGAGCCCGGTTGCTCGTGACCCGGGCGTTCACGGTGCAGGTCGTCGCCACCACCGTGCTCGGTATCGCCTCGCTCGCCTCGCCGGGCGGTTGGCGGGCATTCGGCTGGGTCGTGCCGTCGATCGGGCTGACCTCGATCGCCCTGGCGTTGATGACCGTGCTGTCACCGAGACGGGCGACGGCCGTTGCCGCCGGGTCGTGGCTGGCGATCGTCGCCGCCACCGGAGCGATCGCAACCGACCGTCTGGCGCCCTTCGGACCCGAGGGCCAACTCGGCGCAATCGTCGCGACGGTCATCGCGATCTCGGTCCTGCACACCCGCCGAAGCCGACTCGACGTGATCGACGGCGCGACGTGAGCGCTCAGGTCCTGGCCTTCGGCCTCACCAAGGACTTCGGTGGCCGGCGGGCGCTCGCCGGCGTCGACCTCTCGCTCCAAGGCGGGTTGACCGCCGTGCTCGGCCCCAACGGGGCAGGCAAGTCGACCCTGCTGCGCTGTCTTGCCACGGTTCTTCGGAGCGATGAAGGGTCCCTGCTCATCGACGGGCTCGATCCACGTTTCGAGAGCGACCGGATCGAGATCCGCCGCCGAGTCGGCTATCTGCCGCAGGATCACGGTCTGCGTGGTCGACAACGGGTCTTCGACACCCTGGACTACCTGGCGGTCCTGAAGGAATGCGGTGACGAGCGGCGACGCCGGCACATGGTCTTCGACGCGTTGGACCGGGTCGGGCTCGACGATCGAGCGACGTCGCCGATCGACGACCTGTCCGGTGGGATGCGTCAACGTCTCGGCCTGGCCCAGGCGTTGTTGGCGGCGCCGTCGCTCCTGATCCTCGACGAGCCGGCATCGAATCTGGACCCCGACGAACGGCTCCGGCTGCGGGCCGTGATCGCCGAGCGCCGACTGCGATCGACCGTCGTGATCTCGACCCACCTGACCGACGAGGCGGCACACTGCGACACCGTCATCGTGTTGGCCGACGGAGCCGTGCGATTCGTCGGACCGCCGGCGCGACTGGCCGCCCTGGCGAACGGCCGCACCTGGCAGCAGGCCGAACCGCCGGTCGGAGCCCGGGCATCGTGGATGCAGCCCGACGGTTCGCACCGTTGCCTCGGCACCCCGCCGGTCGGGGCCCAGCCGGTTCCGCCCACCCTCGAGGACGGCTACCTGCTGCTCGTCTGACCGACCACCGGCCGCACCGCCCGGGGATCGGCCGACCACTACGCTTTCGCCATGGATCTCCCGGTCATGCCGCCTGTCAAACCGATGCTGGCGAAGGCCGTCGCCGGGATCCCCGACCGCGACGACCTGATCTTCGAACCCAAGTGGGACGGCTTCCGTTGCATCGTGTTCCGTGACGGCAACGACGTCGTTCTCGGGTCGCGGAACGAAAAGCCCCTCACTCGCTACTTTCCCGAGATCGTCCCGGCTCTACGCGACGCGCTCCCCGACCGGTGTGTGGTCGACGGCGAGCTCATCCTGATCTCGGGGGATCATCTGGACTTCGACGGCCTTCAGCAACGCATCCACCCGGCCGAGAGCCGGGTCAACATGCTCGCCGAGACGACACCGGTCTCGTTCGTCGCATTCGATCTCCTCGCGCTCGACGACGCCGACCTGCGGTCGCTGCCCTTCGCGGCGCGGCGGGCAGCGCTCGAGACTGCCCTGGCCAACGCTGCGCCGCCGGTTCATCTGACGGCAGCGACCACCGACGCCACCGTTGCGGCCCGGTGGTTCGAGGTGTTCGAAGGAGCGGGTCTCGACGGCCTGATCGCCAAGCCCGCCGGCGAACCCTACGCCGAGAACAAGCGGAGCCAACTCAAGGTCAAGCACGTACGGAGCGCCGACGCCGTCGTGGCCGGATTCCGCTGGCACAAGGACGGCGAAGGTATCGGGTCGCTCCTGCTCGGCCTCCACGACGACGGTGGCCAACTCCACCACGTCGGGGTGTGCGCCAGTTTCACCGCCAAGCGGCGTCGGGAACTCGTCGAGGAACTGCAGCCGCTCGCCGCCGGTGCCGTCGAGGCCCATCCCTGGCGTGGCTGGGCCGAGGCCGAGGCTCACGAAGAGGGTCGGATGCCCGGGGCACCACACCGATGGAGCGCCCAGAAGGATCACTCATGGGTGCCGTTGCGCATCGAACGGGTCGTCGAGGTCAAGTACGGATCAACGCTGAACGGACGCTTTCGCGAGGTCACGACTCTGCTCCGGTGGCGCCCCGACAAGACCCCCGGTCAGTGCACGTTCGATCAACTCGACGAACCCGAACCAACATCGATCGACCGGGTCCTCGACCCGGACACCTGAGTGGGAAGAGCGGCGCGACCGCGGACGACGAGACGGTTGCGAGACGGTTGCGAGACGGTTGCCACACCGCGAAATCGTGCCCCGACCGGGCGCGGCCCGGTCTCGTGTGGTGAACTTGTCCTCGTGGGCACCGATCCGAACCAGCCGAAGATCCGCCGAGGCCCTGTCCACGACGAGCCTCAGACCTGGTGGCAACGACTTCTCGGCGTTCCCCCGCGTCAACTCATTCCGGTGCGGGTTCCGCCTCCGTCGCCCCGGCGCCGACGCTCGTAGTCGGACGCTCGTGGTCGGCGGGCCCGCCTACGAGCGGCAGAATCGATCGAGGAAGTCTCGGAAGGCCTGATCGGCAGCGGGCAGGCTCGCGTCGTCCTTCCATTGCTCGACCAGGGTCGCGTTGGGGGCCAGCTCGGCGATCTGGCGTGAGGTCGACTGTGGGTGATAGAGGTCGTTCCCCATGGCCACCAGCAACGGTGTCGTACAGGCGGACACCTCGTCGGGTGTGGTGTTGAACAGGAAGTCGCCGTCGTACATGGTGGAACGAAAGGACATCCAGGCGGCGTCGTCGGCCTCGGGGTGGTCACCTCGAATGTCGGCGGCCCAGGCATCGAACATGTCGTAGAAGGCCTGCCGGTTGTCATCGAGCCCGATCGGTTGGAGCATGATGGCGGCCTGTACTCGCTCGGCGGCTGATCTGATGATGCCCATCACGTAGGGGCCACCGATGCACATCCCGACGACGGCGAACCGACCGATACCGAGATGGTCCAACAGCGCGATCTGGTCGGCGGTGTAGGTGCCCCATCCGTCGTCGGCCGAGACCGGCGCGGTCGACGCACCGGCATTGCGTTGGTCCATACCGATCACGCGATATCCCTCACCCAGACGGACATGGGGGTTCCAGGGCATCGTGGCCCACAACGCATCGGCGGACTTCATGCCCCCGGGGGCGATGGCGAGGACCGGGAACCCGTCGGGATCCCCGGTGACGGTGTAGTGAAGGCGGGCATCGTTGCGCTCGAAGAAGGGCATTCCCTCTCTCTAGCACCACGCTTTCTCTCGAGCACGACACCTGCGGCCCGACCATCGGGGCGTCGCCCTTTCCGCGGCCGAGCGCCGACGCTACGGTTCGCGGGTGGCACCCCGTGAGAACGTCGTCCTCGAGTTGGCCGGTCGGGAGGTGACGATCTCGAGCCCGGACAAGGTCTTCTTCACCAAGCGCGGCGAGACCAAGCTCGATCTGGTCCGCTACTACGAGGCCGTCGCCGGCCCCCTGATGGCAACGATGGGAGGGCGACCGACGCTCATGCAGCGCTTCCCCGACGGCGCTTCGGGCAAGTCCTTCTTCCAGAAGCGAGTCCCCAAGGGCGCACCCGACTGGCTCCAGACCACCGAGGTGTCGACCCCGAACGGGACCACGTCCAACGCGCTCGTCGCCGCCGACATCGCCCACGTCGCCTGGGCGGTCAATCTGGGTTGCCTGGGCTTCCATCCCTGGCCCTATCTCGCCTCGGATCCCGATCACGCCGACGAGCTCCGGATCGACCTCGACCCTTCGCCGGGGACGACATTCGACCAGGTTCGCGAGGCGGCGCTCGAGGTGCGAGCTCTGCTCGACGAGCTCGGGATCCGCTCGCTCGTCAAGACGAGCGGATCGAAGGGGTTGCACGTCTACTGCCGCCTGCTTCCTCGATGGGACAGCTACGAGGTTCGGGCGGCGGCCGTGGCCCTGGCCCGTGAACTCGAACGCCGACGGACCGATCTGCTGACTGCGGCCTGGTGGAAGGAGGAGCGAGGCGAGCGGATCTTCGTCGACTTCAACCAGAACGCCCCGCACAAGACGGTGTTCGGAACCTGGTCGGTGCGGCCTCGGGTGGGGGCACAGGTCTCGACACCGATCCGGTGGGACGACGTCCCCACCATCGCCCCCGACGACCTGACGATCGCCACGGTTCCGCAACGGCTCGCCGAGCACGGTGATGCGTGGGCCGGGATCAACGACGACCCTCAGTCGATCGAGCCGCTGCTCGCCATGTCGGTGGCCGACATGGACGCCGGACTGATGGACGCGCCGTGGCCACCCGTCTACCCCAAACAGCCCAACGAGCCGCCACGGGTCTCCCCCAGTCGGGCCCGTCAGGAAGACTGACGCCGCCATGGGCACCGAGCGCGAGGCGATCGACTCGGTCGACGAGCCAGCGAGCGTACCGTCGCTGACCGCCGACCTCGTTGCGCTCGGCCTCGAGCCGGGTGACATCGTGATCGTGCACAGCTCGATGTCGGCGCTGGGTTGGATCATCGGCGGGGCCCAGGCAGTCGTCGAGTCGCTCCGGGCCGCCGTCGGCACCGACGGCACGATCGTGATGCCGACCCAGTCGGGTCACGTGAGCGACCCGGCCGACTGGTCCGATCCACCGGTTCCCATCGATTGGCACGAGCGCATCCGGGCCGAGATGCCCGTGTTCGACCCCGATCTCACCATGACACGGGCGATGGGTTCGGTCGTCGAGTGCTTTCGCCACCTTCCTGCCACCCACCGGAGCCGTCATCCGACACTGTCGTTCGCTGCCAACGGGCCCGCGGCCGACGTCATCGTCGCCGAGCACCCCCTGACCCCCGGCCTCGGTGACCCGTCACCGCTGGGTCGTCTCTACGAACTCGACGCCAAGGTCTTGCTGCTCGGTGTCGATCACGCCAACGACACCTCGCTCCACCTGGCCGAGCACCGGGCCGTTTGGCCGGGCAAGTCCAACACCCGAGTGGGTGTACCGCTGTTCGTCGACGGCGCCAGGCGATGGCACGTCTACGACGACCTCGACCTCGACGAGTCCGACTTCGGCTCCATGGGCGAGGACTTCGCGTCGACGGGAGCCGAGCGCCGATCGAGGGTCGGCGCCGGTGAGGGCCGGCTGTGCCGGCAGCGGGCGATCGTCGACTTCGCCGTCTCGTGGATCCAAGCCAATCGACGCTGACCGGCGTTGCCGTCAGCCGTTGCCGTCAGCCGTTGCCGTCAGCCGTTGGCGGGGACGTCTCGGAAGGCGCGGTCGCGTTCGGGTTCGGGTTCGCGTGGCAGGCCCAGGATCCGTTCGCCGATGATGTTGCGCTGGATCTGATCGGTGCCGCCTCCGATCGAGGTGAAGTAGGCATTGAGCTGTGAATAGTTGGCGTCGCGGGCCCGCGGGTTCTGGTCTCCGTCGAGGGCCCCCTCCGGTCCGAGCAGCCATCCCTGGGCTCGGCCCGCTTCGTGCAGGAGGCCCGACATCGCCAGCTTGCCCAGCGAGAACAACGGGGACGAGCCACCCATCTTGAGTTCTGCCTTGGCCCGGTCACCGTTCCATTCGGCCACCTTGCGCATGGCATGCAGGCGGGCGAGGCGCTGGCGGACGACCGGATCGGTGTTGCGGCCGAGATCATTGGCCAAACCGACCAGTGACAGGTCGGGTGTGGGGATGGGGCCCATCGCCTCGGCCGTGCGATCGATCCGCCTCGACCGACCACCGGCCCCCGGTCCGCCGCCGGGGCGACCCATCGCCGCACGCTCGTAGGCCAACGCTCCCTGCAGCACGCCCCAGCCGTTGTTCAGCCCACCAACGATGTGGTCGTGGGGCACCCGGGCCTCAGTGATGAAGACCTCGTTGAAGCGGGCGTCGCCGGTCATCTGGCGCAGCGGTCTGACCTCGACGCCTTCCTGCCGCATCGGGAACCAGAAGAAGCTGATGCCTCGATGCTTGGGGACATCCCAATCGGTGCGGGCGATCAGCATGCCGAAGTCGGCGCCACGGGCGCCCGATGTCCACACCTTCTGCCCGTTGACGACCCATTCGTCGCCGTCTCGCACCGCCGATGTGCGCAGCCCGGCCAGGTCGGAACCGGCTCCGGGTTCGGAGTAGAGCAGACACATCGCGACCTCGCCGAGCAGCAGCGGTCGCAGGAATCGGCGCTTGAGTTCGTCCGACCCATGACCGACCAGCGTGCCCGCCCACAGGTTCGTACGGTCGTGACCCGGTCCTGGCGCTCCGGCGGCGGCGAAGACCGCTTCGACCTCTTTGGCCTGATCATTCGTCAGGCCCCGTCCGTACCACTCGACCGGCCAGCGGGGAGCAGCCCAGCCGGCGTCGACGACCGCGCCCAGCCAGAGGTCTTCGTCACCGTCGGGATCCCAGTGCTCGTCGATGAACGCCTGGGCCTCGGCCGCTGGGCTCGCCTTCGGCTCGGTAACAGGGCTCGCCTTCGGCTCGGTAACAGGGCTCGCCTTCGGCTCGGTAACAGGGCTCGCCTTCGGCTCGGTAACAGGGTTCACCATCGGCTCAACGTACCGGCGGGGCCGAGGCCCGGTCGAACCCGTCGGTTGGTTCACCCCGCCGGAAAGGCGACGCCGCCGACAACGGTGCCGCGGATCTCGATGTCGCGGATCTCCATGGGATCGATGGTCAGCGGGTCATCACTCAACGCGGTGAAGTCGGCCCGCTTGCCCGGCTCGATCGAGCCGATCTCGTGATCGAGGTGGAGCTGATGGGCCGCACCGATGGTCACCGACTCCAGCGCCGACGCCGCTGAGATCCGTTCGTCCTCACCGAGCACCCGACCCGACGGTGTGACCCGGTTGACCGCGCACCACATCGTGTGGAGCTGACCGATCGGGGTGATCGATGCGTCGGAGTGGATCGAGAAGCTGATGCCGTTGCGTTCGGCGGTGGCGCAGGCATCCATACGCTTGGCCCGATCGGGTCCGACGGTGAGGTCGTGGTGCTGGTCGCCCCAATACCAGATGTGGTTGGCGAAGATGTTCGCGCACATCCCCAACGCAGCCATCCGCCGGTACTGGGCCGGCGTCGTGAGTTGACAGTGCTGAACGGTGTGACGGTGGTCCCGCCAGGGGTGCGCCCGGTCGGCCTCGGCAACGGCATCGAGGAACAGGTCGACCGCCTGGTCGCCGTTGCAGTGGGTGTGGATCGTGATGCCGGCCTCGTGAAAGGCCATCACGAGCTCCCGGAACCGAACCGGGTCGTACAGCCAGATCCCGGTGGCCCCGTTCAGATAGCCGGGCCAATTGAGTCGCGCGGTGAAACCCTGGATCGACCCGTCGAGCACGAGCTTCACGTGGCCGAAACGGAGCTTGTCGGTCGAACGAGAGGCGAGCGCCTTGACCTCGGCTGCGATCTCGCCGGCCGTTCCGGTCACCGAGCCCGGATTGTAGAACAGCGACACCCGAACCGGGAACGATGGATCTTCGACCACCGACGACCAGTTGTCGTAGGTCGTCGGCCAATCGAGCCGGGTCGTGCCGAGGTCGGTCACCGTGGTGCAGCCCGCCAATCGGGCGCTCTGCCCGAATCGCTCGATCGCCTCGGGCTCTGCGATCGCGGCCCCGAGGCGCTTCACGGCTTCGCGGGCCAACGCGTACGCGGCAGGCTCCTGGAGTTCACCCAGCGGCATCCCGTCGTCGTCGACCGGGACACCCTCGACGTCGATCCCCCGGGTGATGCCCTCACGTTCCATGAGCGTGGAGTTCACCGTGGCCAGATGACCACTGGCATGGAACACGAAGATCGGACGGGTCTCGCTGACCGAGTCGAGGTGCTTGGCCAGCAGTCGTTCCTCGCCGGTGAAGTAGAGCGGGTCGAGACCCCAGGCGATGAGGGGCTCGGTGGCTCCGGGTTCGGCCGCATCGATCTCGCGTAGCCGGTCGAGCACGGCGTCGATCGACTGGGACCCCGGGCGCAGGACACCGTCGGCTCCCATCCGGTCGAAGTAGCCGACGTACTCGAAGGCCCACAGTCCGCCCTCGAGAACGTGGCTGTGCGCCTCGATGAATCCGGGCACCAACACGGCGTCGACGAACGTGTCGTCGATGGTCCAGGGACCCCACACCGACAGCTCCTCGATGGTTCCGACTCCGAGGATCCGACCGTCGCGCACGGCGACCGCCTCGGCGGTCGGTCGGGCCGGATCGACGGTGCGCACCAACCTGGCTCGGTAGATCGTCGTTTCTTCGCTCATGACAGCCTTCCGCTCATGACACGTCCGCTCATGACACAGCCTCCTCGGCCTCGGGTGGTTCACGGTCGGTTCGATCGGCGCCGAGATGCTTGACCAGCATGGCCTCCTCGGCATCGGGACCGTAGGGGCGAAATCGTGCGACCTCGATGAAGCCGAATCGCCGGTGGAAGCGGAGCGACCGGGGATTGGGCGGTTCGGTGTTGACCTCGGCAGCGAGCACCGACCGACCCTGTTCCCGAGCCCATCGTTCGAAGTCGTGGTAGAGCGCCGGGCCCCAGCCCTGTCCGCCGCGCCGATTCGGCCAGGGCGACACGGTCGACGTACGCGAACGAGTCATGGCGATCGGCAAACCAGCCGTAGTTGAGCGAGGCATACCAGGAGTCGGCTTCGGTCAGCCCGACGAGCATGCCGACGACCACCCGATCCCGCTCGACGACCTTCAGGTAGGGCGCCCGCTGCAGGAACTCGGCCAGCTTGTGGTCGTCCATCGGACCGACCTCGGGAACGTTGGCGGCGTTGAGCGCGATCAGTGAGTCGTGATCGTCGGGCGTGGCGTCGCGGATCATGCCCGAGTCCCTCGAATCATGTCGGCGTCTCGGCGCCGCCCGTGCCGCCCCGACGCTTCGCGGCCAGAGCCTCGGCTCGGGTGACCAGATCGGGAGCGTCGAGCCGCTCGGCCACGGCCGACAGGGTGTCGGTCGGTCCGACCCACCGCAGCTCCTCGACCGAGTCGATCGTCGGAGCGTCGAGATCGAGCGTGGCGATGCGCCGGAACAACAGAGCCTCGTCGAGATGTTCGGCCAGGGTGGCGGCGAGCTTGGCTCCACCCCGCACCGTGATGTCCCACTGCCCGGCGGCGAGGGGAATGTTCTCGATGTGGCCGTAGCGAGTGAGTACCGCGGCGGCGGACTTCGCGCCCCATCCCTTCAAACCCGGGAATCCATCGGCGGAGTCGCCGACGAGCCCGAGCCAATCGGGGATCGATTCGGGCGGAACCCCGAATTTCTCGATCACGGCGTGGGCGTCGTAGATGGTGTCACGGCGGCGATCGAACTGGACGATGCGGCCACCGACCACCTGGGCCAGATCCTTGTCGGGTGTACAGATCAGGACCCGATCGACGGCGGGATCGGCGGCGGCGATCACGGCGGCGGCGCCCATGGCGTCGTCGGCCTCGTGCTCGACCATGGCGAAAAGGGCAACACCCAACGCCCGGATTCCATCTTCCAGCGGCTGGAACTGGGCCAGGATGAGCGGGTCGAGACCTTCGCCGTCCTTGTAGCCCTCGTACAGGTCGTTGCGGAACGAGGTGATGACATGATCGGTTGCGACCCCGATGTGGGTGGCCCCGTCCTCCAGCATGAAGAGCAGGTCGCGCGAACACCGACCGGGTGGCCCCGACCTCTTCGCCGGCGGCATTGAGATGCCCGGGCCGTCCGAAGAACTGGCGGAAGAGCTCGTAGGTTCCGTCGACCAGGTGCACGATCACGGCAGCCATCATGCCTGCTCGAATCGGTCGATGCCCGTTGGCCACGATCGTCGCTTCGCTGTTGTACGCCGAATGCCGGCCGGCCGTACGCTGCGTCGGTCCGACCGACGCCCGGCCCCACATCCGGAACCCCGCTGGCCCACTGATTGCGACACGCCCGATGGATTTCCCTCTCGATCACTTCTGCCGTCACGACGAGCTGACAGCCTTCCTGCACGACCTCGCTGCAGCCCACCCCGACCTCGTCGGCGTCGAATCGATCGGCCGCTCTCACGAAGGACGAGAGCTGTGGCTGGCGACGGTGACCGACAGCGCGACCGGGCCGCACACCGACAAGCCGGCGATGTGGGTCGACGCCAACATCCACGCCACCGAACTGACCGCGAGCGTCGCGGCCATCGGCCTGCTGCGCCGGCTCGTGACGGGCCACCACGACGACGACACGGTTCGCAACGCCCTGGCCACCCGCACCTTCTACGTGTTGCCACGGGTCAACCCCGACGGGGCCGAACTGGCGCTGGCCGAGCAGCCGACGTTCATCCGCTCGGGCGTGCGTCCGTGGCCCTGGACCGATCGCTGGGCCCAACCCGGACTGCATCGGGGTGACGTCAACGGCGACGGCCTCATCCTCAGCATGCGGATCGAGGACCCGACCGGCGCCTGGACGACCCATCCAGACGACGCACGGCTGATGGTTCCCGTCCCACCCGACGCCGTCACCCACGGCCCGCGGTACCGGATGCTCGACGAGGGCCGTATCGACGATTTCGACGGCTACACGATCCCGAGGCCCAGACCGGTCCAGGGACTCGACTTCAACCGGAACTTCGCGTCGGGGTGGGGCACCTCGGTGCCGGGCTCGGGTGACTTCCCCGGCAGCGAACCCGAGATCCACGCGCTGATGAAGGCCATGACCGACCGGCCGAACATCTGCGGGGCCAACGCATATCACACCAGTGGTGGCGTCCTGCTCCGTCCGTCATCGACCCTGGCCGACTCCGCCCTCCCACCCGACGACGTCTGGATGTTCAAGACTCTGGGCGCCCGCTGCACCGAGCTGTCCACCTACCCGGTGCACTCGACGTTCGAGGACTTCACCTGGGACCGCTCCGACACGATGTCCGGTGCAGCCGACGACTGGGCCTACGAACACCTCGGGGTGTTCGCCTGGACCACCGAGTTCTGGGACGCCATCCACGCCGCCACGGGCGAGCGGTCACCGACGTCGATCTGGTACGTGACGCTCGAGCCAGATGTCGAGCTGGCCGTTCTCCGCTGGTTCGACCGTCATCATCCCGACCACTACCACGACTGGACAGCCTTCGATCATCCCCAGCTCGGGCCGGTCGAGATCGGTGGGTGGGACACGCTGCGAAGCTGGATCAACCCCCCCGCCGCCGCGCTCGAGGCCGAGGTGGCTCCGCACGCCGACTTCGCCGTGTTCCAGGCCCTGGCGTCGCCCCGCCTCGAGATCGAGCAGGTCGACGTCACCCCCCTCGGGAACGACACCTGGCGCCTCTCGGCCGGGATCGCCAACACGGGCTACCTTCCGACGAACGTGACCCGGTGGGCGGCCAAACACGATCTGGTCCGCCCCGTCATCGCCGAGCTCGAACTGGGATCGGCGGTGTCGATCCTCGGCAGCGAGCCGAATCGACGACCGCTCGGCCAACTGGCCGGCTACAGCCAGGCCCGCTTCGCCGACCACAACGACGGCACGCCGAACCGGGTGTTGGCAACCTGGCTGGTGAACGGACCGGCCGGCCAAACCGTCGACGTGGTCGTGCGGCACCAACGGGCGGGCACCGCCCGGACGACGGTTGCGCTGGGGGCCTGAGGGCAGGTCGATCCGGGCCTCAGTCCTCGAGGTCGAACACCACGAGTCCGTCGACTCCGCCGTCGAGGAGCCCGACGAGCCGGGTCCCGAGCTCGACGTGTCCGTCGTCGATCAGGTAGGCGTCACGGGCCGAGGCCTCGGCGAACTCGATCACGAAACCGTCGTCGTAGCCCTGCGACAATCCTTCCGGGCTCGAGTTCACACCGAACGCCATCGAGCCGAAGCCGGGGATCCGGTCTCGCAACGATTCGAGACCCCGGTAGATCGTGTGCTTCTCGTCGTCGCCTACTTCGGCCCGGAATCGCAGGAAGACGCAGTGTCGGATCATCCCGAAACCGTATCGGCAGGTCCCGTCGGTTTCCCGGCCGGTGTCGGCCCCGCCCCGCCGCGGTTTGCTGCGCTGTGCCGCCCCACTGCGCCGCCCGACTGCGCCGCCCCACTGCGCCGTGTTGTCGTAGGCTCGAACGATGGAACTCTCCCGTGCCCTCGCCTGGTCGGCCGAACGGACCAACGCCGTGCTGATCACGATCCGGCGTGACGGTCGTCCCCAGTCCTCCGACATCAGCTACGTCGTCGACGACCGATCGTTCCTCATCTCGGTCACGGCGAGCCGGGCCAAGACCGCCAACATGCGGAGGGACCCGAGAGTCGTGCTCCACCTGACCGAGCCGTCGTCCTGGGCCTACCTGTCGTTCGACGGAACCGTCGAGCTGTCGCCCGTCGCGGCCTCCCCCGACGACGCCATCGTCGACCGACTCGTCGACTACTACGAGCGTGTCGCGGGGAAGCCCCATCCGGATTGGGACGAGTACCGGTCGGCGATGGTGGACGACGGCCGATTGTTGGTTCGCTTCACCCCGACCTCGGTCGTCGGCCAGATCCCCTCCTGAGCGTTCACCGAAGCCGATGACCACGTCGATCCCGATGACCGTGATCGCCGGCTACCTCGGGGCCGGGAAGACCACGCTGCTCAATCATCTGCTGACCGCTGATCATGACCGGCGGATCGCCGTGATCGTCAACGACTTCGGGGCTCTCAACATCGATGCAGAACTGATCGAGTCACACGACGGCAACACCTATGCCCTCACGAACGGCTGTGTCTGTTGCTCGATCGGCGACGACCTCGGCTCGACGCTACTCGAGATCGCCGAGCTCGCCGACCCTCCCGAGGCCATCTTCTTCGAGGCATCCGGGGTCGCCGAACCGTCACGATTCGGCGCCTACTCCAATCGGCACCACGGCACGCAGCTCCGAGGTGTGGTGGTGGTGGTCGATGCCGAAACCGTGCAGGACCGAGCCGCCGATCCGTACGTCGGCGATCTCGTCGTTCGCCAACTCCGGGCTGCCGACGTCGTCGTGTTGAACAAGGTCGACCTCGTCGCAGCCGGGCGGATCGACGAGATCCGCCGATGGTTGCCCACCGTCGGAGCCGATGCGGTGACCATCACCACCCAGCAGGGCGTCGTGCCCGGTGAACTGTGGACCGACGACCCGGCGACCGGTCGACTCCTGGATCACGCGAGCCCGAACCGGGAACGGGACACGCCCATGGAGAAGGGCTCGGCGCCGGTCGAGTCCACGGCCCGCGCGACCGCGGCCGATCGATTCGTCTCGACCGTCGTCACCGATCCAGAACCCTGGGACCTGGTCCGATTGGGCGAGGCGCTCGATCGGCTGCCGGCCGAGATCGTCAGAGCCAAGGGCACGGTGCGCCTGGCCGGCGAGCCCGATCCTCGAATCCTCCAGGTCGTCGGTCGACGTTGGTCCCTGACACCAAGACCGGCCGATCGAGGCTCGACGCTGGTCCCGTCCGCAACCGAGCTGGTCCTGATCGCCGTCGGCGCCATGACCGACGTGGTCGACATCGGAATGCAGTTCGCCGCTGCCGCCCGAGCCGAGACCTCTCGAGCGCGGCGGCCGGATCTGATGCTGCGGCCTCGCTGCTTCGAGCATGCGGGCGGCGGCCAACAACGAAGCATCGCCGAGCGGCGAACCGATCACCTGCACACCGACGGGAAGGCCGTCGTCGGTGAATCCCGCCGGCAGCGACAGCGTGGGGAGGCCCATCACCGTGATCCGCGAACACGACCGCATCCACTCGATGTATCGACCCATCGGGCTGCCCGCCACCTCGGTCGGCCATTCCCGATCGATCGGAAACGGGGAGACCTGACTCACCGGAGCGAGGAGCAGATCGTGACGCTCGAAGAAGCGGACACCCCGGCGCCACAGGACGCTCAGGTGGGCCATGGCCGCCCACACCTCGCCGGCCCCGAGCGCGCGGCCGCGGGCAACCTCTTCGCCGAGCACGGCCTTCGCCCCACCGAGCCGTTCTCCGAGCGAACCGAGTGGTCCGTTGGCGAACGACCAGGCTCGAATGGTCTCGAAACACTCGTCGGCCCCTTCGAAGTCGGGCTCGTCCTCGGCGACGCTCCAACCCAGACCTTCGACCCACCCGGGGACGGTGGCGAGCACCGACGCCACGTCGGTTTCGACGGGTAACCCGCCCAAGCTCGGGCTGAAGGCCACCCTCAGGGGACGGTCGACGGCGGCGGCCACGACATCGTGATCCAGCACCCGCTGGAGCGGATCGCGCCGGTCGGGTGCCGACATGACCCGCAACAACAGGACCAGGTCGTCGACGGTACGGGCCATCGGACCCTCGACGGAATAGGGCAGGAAGGCGTTGCCGGGACCCACGGCGGGCGACAGCCGGGACGAGGACCGGAAGCCGACCACGTTGTTCCAGCCGGCTGGGTTGCGCAACGAACCGCCGGCGTCGCTGCCGTCGGCCAGGGCCAACATTCCGGTGGCCAGCCCGACGGCGGCGCCACCGGACGAACCGCCGCACGATCTCTCGGGATCCCACGGATTGCGGGTGACCCCGTAGACCGGGTTGTGCGTGTGGGACCCGGCCCCGAACTCGGGTGTGTTCGTCTTGCCGATCGCCAGGGCGCCGGCCAGCTTCAGACGCTCTACCAGCGCATTGTCGACCGCCGGACGATGGCCGGCGAAGAGCGGCGACCCATAGGTGGTCGGGAAGTCTGCGGTGTCGATCAGGTCCTTGTGAGCGGTCACCAGCCCGGCCAACGGCCCGACCGGGCGACCGGAGGCGAGATCGTCGTCGATCGCCACCGCCCTCGCCCGTGCCGGTTCCGGATCGAGGGCGACGATCGCGTTCAGCCGGGGATTGAGTTCGCCCACCCGGGCCAGGTGGGCATCGAGGAGTTCGCGGGCCGACACCTGCCCCGCTCGCAGCACGCCTGCCTGTTCGACGGCGCTCAGGTCGGTGAGGTCGGTCACCGATCCATCATGGCCCAGCCGGGTGACCGTTGCCGGTGAGCGATTCGTGACGCAGCAGACTCGAGTCGGCCCGAGCCTCATCCGATCGGCGAGGCGTGGGCCGCACCGTCAGCGGACGAACAACTGATAGAGATCGTTGTAGAGACCACCCTGTGCGATCAGCTCGTCGTGCGTGCCCGGTCTGGACGACCCGACCCTCGTCGAGCACCACGATTCGATCGGCTTCGGTGATCGTCGACAGCCGGTGGGCGATGACCAGCGCGGTTCGACCGGCCAGAGCCTTGGCCAGGGCCTCCTGAACGAGGGCTTCGTTCTCGGAATCGAGATGGCTCGTCGCCTCGTCGAGGATGACGACGGCGGGATCCTTGAGCAGCATGCGGGCGATCGACAGGCGCTGCTTCTCGCCACCCGAGAACCGATAGCCGCGCTCGCCGACCACCGTGTCGTAGCCCGCCGGGCAGCCGGGCGATGACCTCGTGGATCTGGGCAGCTTCGCATGCTGCTCGACATTTCGGCGTCGGTGGCATCGGGCTTGGCGTAGCGGAGGTTGTCGGCGATCGACTCGTGGAACAGGTGCGGGTCCTGCACCACCACCCCGATCGCTCGACGAAGCGATTCCTGGGTGTATTCGCGAACGTCGTGCCCGTCGACCACGATCGCTCCCTCGGTCACGTCGTAGAGACGGGGCACCAGGTTGGTGATCGTGGTCTTGCCCGCACCCGACGGTCCGACGAGCGCCACCAGCTTTCCCGGTTCGATCGTCAGATCGAGGTGTTCGATGACCGGGCGGGCATCGGCATCGGACAACATCGATGACGGCGTCTCGAGTGACGGGATGATGGTCTCGTTCGACAACGGATAGCGGAAGGTGACGTCGCGGAACTCGATGCGACCCTCGGGATCGCGGAGTTCGATGGCGTCGGGCGCATCGTCGAGCGGGATCGGGGCGTCGAGCACCTCGAAGACCCGGTCGAAACTCACCAGCGCGGTGAGCACGTCGATGCGGGCGTTGGTGAGCCCGGTGAGCGGCGAGTAGATGCGGCCGACGAGCAGACCCATCGCCGCCAGGTCGCCGACACTGAAACTGCCGTTGATGGCCATGAGCCCGCCGAGTCCGTAGACGAGCGCCGTGCCGATCGAGCCCAGCAGGCCGAGCATGATCATGAAGGCTCGGGTGAACAGCGCGGACCGGATACCGATGTCGCGAACTCGTTCGGCCCGACTCGAGAAGAGCCGAACCTCTTCGTCATGGCGCCCGAAGAGTTTGGTGAGCAGTGCACCGGACACGTTGAACCGTTCGGTCATCGTCGAGTTCATGGCCGCGTTCAGATCCATGGATTCACGGGTGATGCTCTGCTGAACGGCGCCGATCTTGCGATACGGGAGTACGAAGAACGGCGTCAGGATGAGGGCGAGGATCGTCAGGCGCCACTCGAAGATGAACATGGCGATGAGAGTCGTGACGAGGGTGATCACGTTCGACACCACCGTGCCCAAGGTGGCCGTGAGGGCTCGCTGGGCGCCGATCACGTCGTTGTTGAGGCGGTTGGTGAGGGTGCCGGTCTGGGTGCGGGTGAAGAAGGCGATCGGCAGCCGCTGCACATGGTCGAACAGGGCGGACCGAAGGTCGTAGATGACGCCCTCGCCGATGCGAGAGGACTGGTAACGCTCGAAGAGAGCCAGCATGCCCTCGGCCAGCGAGGCGCCGACGATGAGTGCCGCGAACACCACGAGCAGGCGCCGGTCGGCGTTCGGAATGGCATCGTCGATGATCCGACCGAAGAGGATGCGGAGGCACCAGCCCCAATGCGGCCTGGGCGGTGACCGTGATGAGGAATCCGATCACCATCGATCGATAGGGCTGGGCGAAGCGCCAAACTCGCGCCGCCGACTCCTTCGTGATCCTGGCTCCCTTCACCGAGTCACGGTCACGGGGCCACATGGAGTGCATCGCCATCATCGAGCGTCAGGCTACTTGGGTGGTCCCCGCCGACGTTGACCGGAGTCGAAGCCGAGTGACGAACGGCCCTGCCCCGAGTTCGGCCACCACGCGATGGTGTGGGTGGGGAAGGCCACAGAACGGGTTGGCCCGGTCCCGGAAGGAAGGAATCGCGATGTTCGGAGCAATCGTCGTCCCCCTGGATGGTTCGGTCGAGTCCGAACGGGCCCTCGACATCGCCGTACCGATGGCCAAGCACCTGAAGGTGCCGCTCCGCGCCGTCAGCTACGTCGATCGGCACTATGTCGCCCAGACCGAACTCGACGTTCGCGCCTCGCTCGGGGCTCGCGACCTCGGAGACCTCGATGTCCGGATCACGATCGAGGAGCCCACGGGCCGGATTGCCGATCATCTACTCGACCTGGTCGGTGAGGTCGACGGTCCCGATGCCTCGGATGCACTCCTGGTCCTGTCGACCCGGGGCCGCGGCCGATCGGAGCTGTTCGCGGGGAGCGTGGCCAACGAAGTGGTCCGCAAGAGTGGTCGCCCGGTCCTGTTGGTCGGCCCGTCCTGCCGGGTCGAGGCCTTCGATCCCACGCGCTCGGTGGTGGTGGCCTCCGACGACAGCGGAACCTCCGAGGGCATCCTTCCCGCCGCGATCGCGTGGGCCGATGCCTTCTCGGCACCGATGATGTTGCTGAGCGTCCTGGATCCGGCGGCGGCATCGCTGGCCGAGCAATCGCACGGCGATCTCAGCGAGACGGCGGGCCTGCATCGACTGGCCGACCGACTCCGGGCCAAGACCTCGGCGAGCGTCGAGTACGACGTCCTCCACTTCTGGCATCCCGCCCCGGCCATCGTGGAACGGGCAGCACCCGAGAACGTGTCGGTGATCGCAATGGCCACCCACGGCGCGACGGGCCTGGCACGGCTGACCGCCGGCAGCACGACCAGCGCCGTGACCAGGACGGCCGAGGTTCCCATCCTCACGATCCGCCCGAAGAACCTCGACACATAGCGGCGTCCGGGTCGGCGAATCATGACGTTGTGACCAAATGCCCTCGTTCGAGCCGAATCCGACCGTCACGATCCTTCAATGGCCGTTGAACGCTGGGACCTCGATGAGCGGAGTGAGCACATCGTCCAGCACCTGTATGCCGCCGGTCTGAGCCTGCAACTGTGCCTCGACGAGGACACCCGGGCCGATGATCGGCAACGCCTCGAGTCGGCGATCGCTGTGCTGGATCGCCTGATCCGAGAATTGTCCCAATCCCCGGCCCGTGACTTTCGTCCCTAGGATCGTTGTTCGAGAGCCCTCATCCTGACTGGCTCGACGTTCACTCCGAGGTAGTTCTTCACGTGACCACGCAAGCCCAGACGATCCGCGTGTTCCTGCTCGACGACCACGAAATCGTACGGCTCGGACTCTGCGAACTGATCGAGTCCGAACCCGACATGGCCGTCGTTGGACAGGCCGGCGACGCGTCCGAGGCCCTCCGCCTGGTCGACTCGCTCCAGCCCGATGTGGCCGTGCTCGATGTCCGATTGGGAGGCGACAGCAACGGCATCGAGGTGTGCCGCACGATCCGAGCTCGCCATCCCGAGACGATCTGCCTCATCCTGACCTCCTTCGCCGATGACCGCGCCCTGATCGACGCGGCCGAGGCCGGGGCCGCCGGCTACGTGCTCAAACAGATCCGGGGCAACGATCTGGTGGAGTCAATCCGCAAGGTCGCCGCCGGCGCCAAGCTGCTCGACAACGCCACCACCCGGATGGGAATGAAACGGCTCCGAGAATCCGAGGAGGGACCGCTCGACGCGCTGACGCCTCAGGAACGGCGGATCTTCGACCTGATCGGTGAAGGCTGCTCCAACCGACAAATCGCCGACGAGCTCTTCCTGGCCGAGAAGACCGTGAAGAACTACGTGTCGAACCTGCTCGCCAAACTGGGCATGCACCGCCGCACCGAGGCCGCCGCCTTCGCCGCTCGACTCGACGAGCGGCGACGGACTCGCTACGAGTGATTCGTGACCGAGTCCACTGATCAGGATTTTCGGCCGATCAGTCTTGCGGCACTACGCTTGACCGGAATCCCTCACAGCTCTGGATCGGTCTTCTTCCATGCCGCGAATCCGAATCGATCACCGAGACCGGCGCCGTGTCGTTCTCTGAGGAGTTCCTGAACGCGGCACCCGATGCGATCGTCGTCGTCGACCCCGATGGCGGCATCCGAATCGCCAACCAACAAGCCTTCGAGCTGTTCGGCTACGAACGTAGGGAACTGCTCCGACGCTCCATCGACGATCTCGTTCCCGCAGCCAGCCGCGCCGGTCATGGCGAACAACGTCGTACCTATCACGACGCCCCGCGTATTCGCCAGATGGCCGACCCGCACTCGCAGGTGTCGGCTCTGCGGTCCGACGGTTCGCTCGTGCCGGTCGAGATCGCCCTGAGTCCCGTGGCCATCGATGGCCAACGCTACGTGATGGCTGTCGTTCGCAACGTCACCGAAAAGATGCGTGCCGCCCGGGAACAGAGCCTGATGCGACAACGGCTCGCCGTGGTCGAAGACCGCGACCGGATCGCGCGCGATCTCCACGATCTGGTCATCCAGCGACTGTTTGCCGCCGGGATGCGACTGCAGTCGGCACTCAACGATCCCGAGCGACTCCGGGAACGGGCCGGGTCCACCATCAACGAGCTCGACGAGACGATCTCGGTGATCCGCGACGCCATCTTCCACCTGACCCACTCGAACGCCGCACTCACGAGCCAGATCCGATCATTGATCGACCGACACGACGTCAGTGTCCAGTGTTCGGTCGCTCTCGAGGTCGACGAGCGCATCGACTCGCTACCCCCGAACTGGCGGAGCAGCTGCTCCCCACCCTCAACGAGGCGTTGGCCAACGTCGTGCGTCACGCCCGGGCCGACTCGGTGTCGGTGTCGATCGGGTTGTCGTCGGGTCAGACGCTCGAACTGCGGGTCATCGATGACGGGATCGGTTTCGATCCGGCATCGCCGCCCGGTTTCGGACTCAACAACCTTCGCGACCGGGCGGCCCAGCTCGGCGGAGACATGCGGATCAGTCGCATCGCCGACGGTGGGTCCGACCTCGTCTGGACGGTTCCGGTCGAACCGGAGACCTGACGGACGGCAGGGTCCGACGACCCTGGCGCCCCGGGCCCCGGTGCGTTTTCATCAAGTCAGCGATCCCAGCAACCGCAGGAGGCCGTCATGGTCGGATTCTCGTTCTCGATGCCGGAAGGCCTGACCGATCCCGTGCGGTCGTTGACTGCGTTCACGGTGCACGAGGGTTCGCCCGCCGATTCGCTCCACTCGATCGCTTCCCGCATGACCGAGTTCGGTTGCAGCGCACTCCCGGTACGCATGACCGACGGGCAGCTCGGGATCGTGACCGAACGAGACGTCGTGCACACGGTAGCCGCCGGTACCACCGACCTGGCTGCGGCCGCCCTGGCCTCGATGCCGGTGATCACCGTGGCCGCCGACCAGTCGATCGACGATGCCGCCGAGCTGATGATGGTCTCGGGTGTTCGTCACCTCATCGTCACCGACGACGATCGAATCGGCATCGTGTCGATCCGCGACATCGTCGACGCCCTGCTCAGCTCGAGCCGCCGCTGATCCCGGGTCGTCGCCCCATTTCGCCGATTCGGCAAAATCCACAGACGATTATCGCCGTGCTCGTCATGGAGCCCGGACCGACCATCCGTCATGCTGCCTCCCATGGCCATGAGCGTGCGCCCCCGACCTTCGCCCCCGGTGTCACCGAGTTCGCCGGGTCAAGGAGTCGTGGCCGTCGTGCTCGACACCGATGGACGCCTGGACGGCACGGCCTGGATCGACGCCGTACCCGCCGACACCGAGATCGTGCTGATCCACCCCAGGCTCCTGGAACCGGCGTCATCCCTACCCGCCTGCGGCATGGGCGAGGTGGTCCTGCTCACCTATGCCGAGATGCGTGCTCACCAGGAGTGTGTCGAGGCCGCCATGCGTGCCAATCTCGAACGCGTGTCCGATCGACTGCGGACGTCGAAGCACTCGCACCGGACCGTGACGGCACCGTTCGCGGCGTCGCTGTTCCGTCGGCGCCAGCTGCGGCGAGAGGCACGATCGGTCGTGGAGGCCGCTCGGTCCGCCGGGGCGACCACGATCCTGGTCCCCGATCACTCCGAGGTTCAGCGGTCACGAGCACTCGCCGACGAAATCCTCTCGCTCCTTCGGCAGAATCCGTTGCCGGGACCGGCGCCGACCGTCGATCGTCTCCCATGAGGCGCGGGCGGTCGGGCCCACCGCCCAGGGTCCGACCGCCCGCCGATCATCGTTGGCCGTGGCCTACGGTGTGCCCGTGTCCGTCGCCTCGTCCGATCGCTCACCCAGTGTCCCCGGACTGGCCCAGCTGTTCGAAACCGTGCTCGATGCGGCCGCTGACCAACGCGAACTCACCACGGCGGAGACCGACCTCTTCGTCGAGGTCGGCGGGGCCGGGTTCGACATCGGGCTGTCGCTGAGCGGGCTGGTCGAGGCCTACTTCGGCGGTACCGGACAACTCTGGGAGGGTGTGCTCGGTACGGCCCCGGCCGACCAGGCCATCCCCCTCGGGC
This sequence comes from uncultured Acidimicrobiales bacterium, assembly GCA_963700755.1. Taxonomy (GTDB): domain Bacteria; phylum Actinomycetota; class Acidimicrobiia; order Acidimicrobiales; family SZUA-35; genus JBBQUN01. Next base: position 297,127 of record CAVOYW010000004.1, on the reverse strand, counting down.
GAGCGCTCCGACGGGTTTCGGAGCAGGCCGTCACCGGGCTCGCGGCCGGATTCGAAGCAGCCCAGCGGCGATCGATCCGAGCCGAGGTGGCGATCCGGCGAGAATTCGTCGACGATCTCCTGGCCGGAATCGGTGGGGCACCCGGGTTGACCGAACGGGCGATGCTCGTGGGGTTCGCCGTTGCCTCCACCTACGTGGTGGTGGTCGTCGAGGGCGAGCGGCACGTCTCCGACAGTGGCCCGGTCCACACGAGGATGGGGCGCGAGTTGGCGGCGCGGGCTCCGGAACGATCCTTCGAGGTCTTCACCCGGGCCGGTCAGCTCGTGGTGGTGGCCGCCGACAGCGATCCAAACGGCCTCGACGTCATCGGATCGGCGATCCAGGCGGCCGAACCCGGCGAGTGGAGGATCGGCGTCGGCGGTCGCCGGTCGGGCCTCGAAGGCGTCAGCGAGTCCTACACCGAGGCCGTGCAGGCGATTCGGCTGGGCCGGCTCTTTGGTGTGTCGCCGGTGGCGGTCTTCGATGATCTGATCCTTGCCCGGTTGCTCAGCGCCGATCGAGCCGTTGCCACCTCACTGTTCGAACGGGTCATCGAACCACTCGAACGGGCACCGCGCGGCTCGCTGATCCCGACCCTGCGTGCGCTCGTCGATCACGGCGGCAACATGGCCGAAACCGCTCGCGAGCTCGATCTCGGCCCCCGATCGGTGGCGTACCGGATCGACCGCATCGCCGAACTGACCGGCTACTCCCCCCGCATACCCGACCAACGACTGGTCCTCGAGCTGGCGATCCGGGCCCTTCCCCTGCGCAACCCCCCACCAGCTGGCACCGGATGAACGACGACGAAGCCCCCGAACCAGGGTTCGAGGGCTTCGTGTGTTTCGTTCACCTCGATGGCGGAAGGTGGGGGATTCGAACCCCCGGAGATGCGAAGCACCTCAACGGCTTTCGAGGCCTGGCCCACGCGATCTGGCAGATCACGCCTACCAGCGTTTTCGCAGGTCAGCGGCTTGCCGACGGCCGAGCAGGGGCCCGACGTCCTCCGCTGTTGTCCCCTGGAAACCTCTGCCAGTGTTACCACAGTGTTATCGAACGTCGGCCCATCAGCCTCGTGACGGCCGGTGCGGTGCGGCGCGACCGGCCCCGTACATCGCCTGCTCGGCGAAGCGTGCGCCCGCGGTAGCCGCCGCTGCCTCGAGAGGCGACGCGATCTCGGACTGTTCTCGACAACCGTCGAGAGAACGAGCTCTCATCGGGCTTGGGTCACGCCCTTGCACGGCTAATGAGCATCGCTTTGTCCGAGCCGATTGAATGCTTGACAACCCAATGCAGGCATCCACCCATATCTCAAAGCAAGTTGTTCGGTGCAGGCGTAACGGCTGTTGCTCGATTCACTCATTCGTCGGACACGACCACTGCCGCTGATCGGCGGAGTCACCAAGAGCGCCTGGACTGCTATCGACGCAAATGACTTCTTTGTCCCTGAGTGTGGTGTTGGGTCACCATTCGTAGATCACAGGGGCGATGCGGCCGAGGGTTCCAGTGATGTTGTTGAGGTCGTCGGGGTCGCCGGTCAGGATGTTGTCTCCGAGCTTGATGGCGAGGACCACCATGTGGGCATCGACGACATCGGGTGATGTCGAGCCGGTGAGCAGGCTGCCTACTTGTTTCCAATCGGAGAAGGGGTGGATGTCCAGGGTGGCGATGAACTTGGCGAGGTGGTGCTGTTTCGGGTCGCCGCGCCAGACCTGTGCCAGGACGGGTTCGGTCACTCGCAGCAGTGTGCGTTTGCTGGTTGCTGCGGCGATGAAGTCCTGGGCTCGGTGTTCGTCGCGGTCGATCGAGATCAAGATGCCGGCGTCGAGGATCACAGATTGTAGTGCTCGACCATGTCGGCCATGACGTCGGGGTCGGGTTGGCGGCCTGTTCGTTGTGCCCACTCTTCGAGCAGTTGTTGTCGTGTCTCGAGCATTCGGGCTTCGGCGCCGAGACGGGCGAGGGCGAGGCGGGCAGCGTCGGAGCGGGTGCTGGCCAGCATCGGCATCACGCGTAGGATGGCTTGAACGTCTTCTTCTTCGCTGTCGTTGAGCCTGGCGGTGAGGATGTTGGACATGCCCCGATTGTATACGCGTGTAACACATGTGGGTAGGTGGCTCTTCGAGCCGGTCCGCCTGGCTGCGTCGGCCCGCACACAGCTCCTTTGTGAGCTCAGGAGGGGGTAGCGGCAGGGAGCAGAGGCTCGGACTAGGCCGCCAAACGTCAAATGGCTGGAATCTCACAGCGGTCAGAGCCCGACGCAGGAGAAGTGTTCGTTCAATAGGGTGTGATGAATTGTGGCAAGCGCTGCGCAAACTTCATCGGTCTCGGAGAGGAAACCGATGTCGGCAGCGGAGACAACGAAACGGGTTTGGTCGGTCACCTGCCATTTGCCCCACCACCAAAGGCCTCCAGCCCACATCGAAGACGCCGAACTCTTCACCGACCCACCCTCGAGCTATCTCGGACTCTGAACGGCTGGTCGTAGGTCGGTGTCCAGTGCGACCGGGAGCACGGCGGCCAATCGGCCGTAGCCAGACCACAACCGGCGTCTCGGAACCGGTAGCGGTTCAGTGCCTCCACCAGCGCCAGGGCGTGCACAGTTCACCTGATTCGTTGCGTCCGTTGCCGGTGCCGCTGCACCGGAAGCCGCAATTCAAACACCATCCCTGCCGGTGGCATTGCGCCACCTGGAGACCCGGGTCTCCTTGTTGTTCGTTGTAGGTACGCTGCCATTCGCTCGGGTGGAGTTGGCAAGCCCTGATGGGAGTGTCATGAAGCGTGTGTTTTGTGTTGTCATCGTGATCGCGGCCAGTCTCGCGACCTCGGTCTCCTCCGTAGCCGCCCAGGACGAGCTTCCGAACGTGTGGGTCTGCGACAACGGTGGACCGAACGCTCAAATCGTCGACCGAATCTCGCTAGACGCCGAGGGCTTCTACGTCGTTGTCGGCACGGACCGGATCTGTTCCGACGCCCCCGACGCCTGCCCGGCCGGGGCCCTGACCGCCGGCGTCGACCGTTTCATCCGCTGTGGACAGTCGGTCAGCTCCTTCTGCCCCACCACCGCCGGGCACTGGTACCGAGACGGCCAGGTCGTGAACTTCGTCGCCGATGGCGGTTTCGTCGGGACCGACAACTTCTTCTGGCAGGCGCCATGGGACGGGCCAGTACCAACCCGGGCCCAGGCCGGGTCGGTGCTGGAACTCACCTACCTGCCCGGCTTCCAGAGCCGGGATGCCGACACGCTCCGGCTGTACTGGGCGTTCTTCAAACGCGACCCCGACCTGGGGGGAGCGAAATACTGGCTGAAAATCTCGTCCGGCGGACTGAGCCTGGACGGAATCGCTGCGAACTTCGCCGACTCCGACGAATTCCGACTGAAGTTCGGCGCCACGACCAACGAGGAGTTCCTCTCGATCGTCTACACCAACGTGCTGGACCGCTCCCCTGACCCCGACGGCTTCGCCTACTGGCTCGGCGAGATGAACCGTGGCCTGAGCCGTGGAGGCGTGGTCCGCTGGGTTGCCGCAAACCCAGAGTTCATCGACCGGCACCCATACCCCGACACCGCAGCACGCAGCGCACTCTCCCCAATCAGCGCTAACGACACCTGTTCGGGCTGAGCACGCTACCCATGGCCGAGGAATCGCAGTTGCAGGCCACGGTCAGGTTTGCTGCGGTCGTCGGTTGGGATCACGGCCAACCGCCGTTGGTTGGGGTAGCTGTCGTTGACGGTCCCGTCATCGGGGTCGACGAGCTGGCTCGGCGACACTGACCAGGCGGCATCAATGCTCATGTCCAGGCCCACATCGAGGTGGTAAGAGCCGATAGCCTGCCCGCTTCACCGCATCGCCGATCGATTTCGAGGAAGCCATGGTGTGCATCCGAACCGGACTCGTTGTGTTCATCGCCATCGTCTTCGCATCGGTCGGACCGAGCTGGACCGAATCCGTCGGCGCTCAGGAGCCGCCGGTCGGGGCCGGTGATTTCACCATCTCGCCACCTCTCACACTCGATGTGGTCCCGCGGTTCACTCGCGACGCGGCAATGAGCGGGAACGGCCAAATCGTGGTCGGACTCACCGTCACGTCGAGCGGCGGCGAGCAACTGGTGCGACACGACCGGTCCTCCGGGGCGCGTCAGGTGCTCGCATCGTTCGACAACCAGGTGATCGGACAGATCGACGTCTCCGAAGATGGCACCGTCGTCGTCTTCGCCACCCCCGCCGGACTCTCGACATGGTCAGAGGCGAGCGGCCCGGTCGTTCGTCTCGCGACTACGGGCATCGTCCCGGATTTCCAACAACCCATGCTGTCCACCGACGGCAGCGTCCTGGTGTTCAACACCAACCGCCCGTTCCTGTTCGACGGCGCAGCGGTGAGACCGCCCGGCCTGCAATATGCCACGTACCGGCTGGACCTCACCAACAACCAACTACTCATGGTCGACTGGCCCAGCTCACCGGGAAACCTGCGGAATCAGTCGATCTCAGCCCACGCTGATCGAATCGCCGTCGGCACCCAGTCCAACTCCGTGTCGAGCGCGCTCTTCGTCTACGACATCGACACCGGGCAGGCCTTACCAGTCGCCCAAGGCGAGTGGGTCGGCCGTAGCCAACTCACCGGCGACGGCTCGGTCCTGTTCTACCGGGGACCGGCCGGAATGACCGGCGGCGCCCCCAACGGACTCGCCCTCTACCGTCTCGACCTCGATTCGGAAAATCTCACGAGCCAGATCGACGGCCTCGACGCCTACGGGTCCGTCCTCGTTTCGGTCGACGGCCGATACGCAGCGCTCGACATTGCCTCGACCGCACCGAGCGGATACACCCGACGCCGCACCGCGATCGTCGACCTCCTCCTCCAACGTGTCATCCCCGTGCCTCTGACCTACCGCCTACCGACCGGCGGTCGAGAAGTCCAGTTCTCCCCGGCTGAGTGGGCGACCAACGGCGGGCACCTGCGAGTCATCGTCGGACTCTGCGAGTCGATCTGTTCCCAGCCCTCACGCGCCCTGATCGTCACCACCGGGCTCCCTCGGACCGCCGAACTGATCTGGAGCGAGAGTCAGACGCCACTGATCGATGAGGTCCGTCGTATCTATCGAGCATCGTTCGGGCGCGAAAGCGACACCGACGGATTGGGCTACTGGGTGCATCTGCGAGCCACCGGGACCAACAGGGCTGCAATAGCATCGGCGTTCCTCGCGTCGGGTGAATCGACTGCGCTCTACGGGTCGGCAACGACCAACAACGAGTTCGTGGCTCGGCTCTACCGGAACGTGCTCGACCGGGAGCCCGACACCGGCGGCCGAGACTTCTGGCTCGCCCAGCTCGCCGCAGGTACGGGGCGCACCGACCTGCTCATCGAGTTCGCCGACTCGGCCGAGAACGTCAGCCGGACTGGCACCAGTCGTCCCCAACGCTCCAGCGAGGGCGAACTGCTTCGCCTCTACCAGGCCGTCTTCGGCCGCTTCGCTGATCCCGACGGTTTCCGCTACTGGATGGCCGTGCGCGACAACGGCACGACCATCAGAGACGTCGCCGGGGGCTTCGTTGCCTCGGCCGAGTTCGTGCAGCGCTACGGCAACAACCCGAGCCCAGCTGACCTGGTCGACGCGATGTACCGCAACGTTCTCGGCAGATCCGCAGACAGTGAAGGACGAAACTTCTGGCTCGGCGAAATGGGCCGAGGAATGACCACCTTGAACCTCCTCCTGGCGTTCACCAACTCCACCGAGAACATCCTCGCCACATCGACCCAACCATGACTCCATGCTGGGCAGCCACAGCGCCCGATGACGCATCTCGAACGCAGTCGAACGCAATCGACCTGACACGAAATCGAGACCGATCCGGCGCTCGACAGCCCGAGGACGAGCATCTACACATTCTCTGCTCACGCCCCGCACGCCACCGCCCATCGCCCGATGGCACCAAGCGGGCCGAGAGGGTGACATCCATGGCGCTACAGGTGTACACATGCCGGTACGATTGGGCCTACAAGGCCTGCTCCAGCGATGGGGGCTGCCAGAAGATTCGCTGTCACCGAGGTCCCGCTTGCGCCCCATTCCACTGGCCCGTCTTGTCGTACTCCTGTCACTTGGGGTCGCCGCCTGCGGAAGCAGCGAAACCCGGTCTGCAACACCCACTACAGCCACGTCGACTACAACGACGGTCGACGAAGTGGCGACTGCCGAGGAGACGCAATCGCAAGGGGCCGACGGCAGCGGGACAGCCGAGGACAGCTCCGGCGCCACAGGAGAATCCGGGGCAGTCTTCTGCGCCGCTGCGCCAGAATCGACCGACTCTGTAGTCGCCCTGCCTCCTTGGTCCGACGGTGTCGAACGGGCCATCGAGCTGCAGATCGGTCGCGAGGACAGCCGTCAACAGATTTCGACTGGCCTCAGCCGGACGCCGGTACAGCTCACCACCGAAGAAAGCGCCGACGGTGGCTGGAGTTTCCTCTGGGCAGCTGAGCCAACGTTGGTCGACGACCTGGCGATTCCGCCGCAACTCCTGGACCAAGCGGCACCGCTGCTCGCAGAGGTTCCCCAACAGCTGATCCGCTATCGGTTGAGCGAAAACCGGACCTGGCTCGGAGTCGACAACCCAGAAGAGATCCGCCAAGCTGCGCTCGACACGGTGGACATCCTCGGCAATATCCTTCCCACTGAGGTTCCGGCCCTCGAACAGACTCGACAACTCTTCGCAACGATGCCCGATGAGAACCTCGGGCAGATCTTCTCTGAAGAGCCCCAATTGCTGCACTCGTTGGAGGGACTCGAACTCGCTGTCGACGAGGTTCTCGAGTTCCGTGATCTGCTGCCGAACGCCTTGGGTGGAGAACCATTCCCTGCGACGACGACCATCGAGGTTGTCGACCTTATCGACGGCGACGGCTGCGTAGCCATCCGAATGCGCGTCGTTCCGGACTCCGAAGATTTTGTCCCCATCCTCATGGAAACCCTCCGCCAGTCCTTCCCGGCCACCACGACGGAGGAAGAACTGGGAACGGCCCTCAACTCCTTTGAGATCGAGAATCTCATCGTCGGTCAGTACGACTATGGATCCGGATTCTTTCGCAGGATCACGGCCACCCAACGGTTCTCCGACGGGACACAAGAACGCGTCGACACGAAGATCATCACAGACGTCACCGGCGACTGAAACTACGATGCGTATGAGGCCGCGCCGAGATACGGGTCGGGGCCGACCTGCCAGTTCCCGGCGCCACAAGTATTGTCGGCCCAGGTGTATCCCCACCGGTACCGATCGAGGCTGTCATAGGTGAAACATTGCCACTGGTTGATCCCTTGGGAGGTGTCACCGATCTTCGCTAGGTTCCCCACCGGATCCCACTGGTACTCGAGGTCTTGGACCACGTCAGCGGTCGCATTCGTAACCGCCACCGGGGCCGTGGTGGCGTCGCTGCCACTGATGTCGGGGTTGGTCACGACGGGGGGCAGCGGTCGCCGCTGATCAGGATCGGCCCGTCCGGAAACGAGTACTCAGAATCGGATTCCTGTTTGACCGGCAACGCGACTACGAAGCGGACTCCATGGTCGCCGCCGGCGTCGACGATGACCTCGATCAGCAGTTCGTCCACGTCGGAAGTATTGAGGTGAGGTTGCACGCGGGTTATCTAACGCGCAGATCGCCAGTAGATCCCGTCGACCGAGAGCGCGTCGGGCCCTCCGGGGAGTGGCTGAAGCGTGGCGCAAGTGAATACTCGAGAGCGTCAGTAGTAATCGACGAACCTGAAACTGTCCCCACTGGATTCGAGGCAGGCGCGAAGTCGGTCGATCTTAGACATATCGAACGGTCTAAACTGATCGACAGGAATGAAACCCTGAGCAGCTATCCGACTATGTTGATCACCGACCCTCAGCGGAGAGTGCCCAAGAGGTCCGAACCGACGAGGCATGCACACCCACGTGTTCGTCGAGTTCAGGTCGTACTCCCTGTAGACAACTAGGTTCGATATACCTATTCGACCGGGACTCACTTCTACATAGATTCTCCTTCCGAGTAGAATGGATGCGATTGATATCGTCAACATAAGGATGACTCGTGCCGTTATTGGCAAAGGGCTCGGAAGCAGCACCAGAGGCGAAATCAGGGGAATCGCGGGTTAAAGGAAAGGTATGTTCGGCCCTCACGAAACCGGCAGGAGGTCGGATCATGGCCAGTCACCGATTGCGATATCCTCCGTTAGAAAGAACCCACGTGTGCGAAATGGATCCATGAAGTCCTGCATTAACTCCGGGCAAGCCAGCAATGACTCCCGAAACGCCAACTACACTTATAGCTCTGCCGCCCATACACCACTCGAAGCTGGCGGCCAGATACCCGGCACCCATGCAACCTGAGAATCCCGCCAAGTCGGAGGGATTGAGGGCGTTGGTCGAAACGAGCATCGGCCCAGCGCCGAGCTCGACGCCCCCGCCACCTGCCAGACTTATGGTCTGGACCGAATTGCCATCGAAGTTCCACACGCAGTAGGTAGCCGATCCGCCTCCGCCAACATAGGCGTCCCCTCCGGCATACAACCCGAAACGCAGAGGAGGCTTCGGTGAACCCGTCGGCAACAGTAGATCGTCACCTCTCTGGTAGTGGAGGTGCATTGAGCCGGGTAGTTGATTCGGTTCCCAGCCACTTCCTCCGCGAACTACACCCTTGCCTAGTGTCCTGAGGCGTTGATTCGTTGAAGATATGAGGCGAGGTTGTCGAGGATTTCGTCGGCGGTCTTGCGCCAAATGAATGGCCGGGGGTTCTCGTTCCAATGGCCGACCCAATCGTCGATGTCTCGGCGGAGTTCAGCGACTGAGTGATGTGTGGACCGGCGGAGCTTTTTGGTGGTGAGCTCGGAGAACCAGCGTTCGACCTGGTTGAGCCAGGAACTGTAGGTCGGGGTGTAGTGGAGCGTGAACCGTCGGTGGCGCTTCAGCCAGCGTTGGATCTCTGGGGCCTTGTGAGTCGATGCGTTGTCGCAGATTACGTGCACGGCCAAGTTGTCGGGGACGGTGCGGTTGATCTGGTTCAAGAAGGCTCGAAACTCGATGGCCCGGTGCTGATCGGTCATCTTGGTGATCACCTTGCCGGACGCGATATCGAGTGCTGCGTAGAGGTCCGAGGTGCCGTTACGCACATAGGTGTAGCTCTGGCGTGCCGGCACGCCCGGGACCATCGGCAGCACCGGCGCAGTGCGGTCCAGCGCCTGGACCTGGGTCTTTTCGTCGACACACAACACCACGGCGGCGTCGGGCGGGTTCAGGTAGAGGCCCACGATGTCGCGGACCTTGTCGATGAACTGCGGATCGGTCGACAACTTGAAGTCATCGATCCGGTGCGGCTTGAGGCCGAACGTGCGCCAGATCCGGCTGATCGCGGTCTGGTTCAAGCCGACCTTGGCCGCCATCGATCGTGTCGACCAATGCGTCGATCCGTCATCGGGCGTCGTCTCGAGCGTGGCCACGATCACCTGCTCGACCATCTCATCGGTGATCTTGCGTGGCTGACCCGGCCGCGGTTCGTCGATCAGGCCATCCAAACGTTTCGCAGCGAACCGGGTCCGCCACTTCCCGACGGTGACCGGGTTGCAGCCCACCTCTTTCGCGATCTGCTGGTTCGTGACACCCGACTCGGCAGCGAGCACGATCCGACACCGCAACGCCAACGCTTGTGCCGTCTTGGGCCGACGCGCCCACCGCTGGAGGGTCTCGCGTTCTTCGTCGGTAAGAATGATCTCCGCTACCGGTCGTCCACGTCGTGCCATCACCGCTCCCCATCGTCGTCGATATTGACAACAACACGGACGCCAACACCAAAATTCCAGCGAACTAAAAACTCACGACACTAGGTCGACTCGGCGGTAATCGTCTCCGTAGATGTCGAGCCGTGCGCCCCCACCGAGCGAAAGCTGCCCCTCTTGCTCGATATCGTCGGTGTCCTGAACAAATCGCCAGTCACTTCCTTGGAAGATGCACTCTCTCGTCGTGGTGTCAAAGGTCGTGCAGTGCCCGGTGGGGTCGGTGGCGTTGAGTGGGTTATTTCGTGTGTAGGTGTAACGGTTGAGGCCGTCGAGGATGGTGTCGGGTTGGGTGAATCGTCCGAGGGCCGGGTCGTAGTGTCGGGCGTTGTAGTCGATGAGTCCGGTACCGGGGTCGTCGGTTTGTCCGGTGTAGGTCCGGTCGACGGGGAGGGTGTTGCCGCCTCCGCCTCGTCGTGTCCCGTGGGGTGTGTAGCGTTGCTGGCTGGTGGTGCCGGCGGTGTTGCGGGTGATGTTGGTGGAACCGAGATGATCCGCGGCGGTGACCCACAGGGTCCCGTCGATGCTGGACCCGACAGTCATTCCGGAGTGGGTGAAATGGACGGTGACGTGTTGGGGCCCGGTCGCGGGGATGTCTTGTTCGTAGGTGTCGCCGAGGTAGTAGGTGGCGTCACCATCAAGGACCCGTTTCACCCGGTTCCCCTCCGCGTCGTACAGGGCGTTCAGATCAGCCCCGGCACCGGTGATGGCCTGTAACCGGTTCTGGATGTCGTACACCAATGTTTGGGTACCGGTGCCGGTGCTGCGGGTGGTCATGTTCCCTGCCGGGTCGTAGCTGTAGGTGTTGGCACCGGCGGCGGTGACAGCGTGTTTCTTGGTCGGATGGTAGGTGTAGGTCCCGGCGACGGTGCCGGTCCCGACCGCTTGGGTGATGTTCCCGATCGAGTCATACTGGAAATCGGTCCAATACGGGTCAGGGCCGACCACCCAGTTCCCGGCACCGCAAAGTGTTATCGGTCCAGCTGTACTAACCACGGGCTAATGAATTATGCGATCAGGTAGATGAGCCCGGCCATCATCATCGACGCCAGGGACGCTCGAAACCAGTTTCTCCACCCCACGTAAGGAAAAATCGCTCCTCCCCAGCCAATACCGAAAGGTACCTGGTCGAAGTAGCCCTGTTCATATTTGTGAACCTCTTTCCGATCCATTAGCACCGCCATTATCGCAGCCATGAAGAAAATCGAACTTAGCGAAAGGAGCATTCGTACGGCGGCCATGGCTACCCCCAACTCACGCGGTATTGAGGGTCGACCGCGGGCATAGATATTTTATCTGCTTGGAGCGGACCGGCTTCCCAGAAGCCCCCGGTTGCCACAGATAACACGCTAGCAGCAGCGTTCACGCCCGTCTGGAACCCTGCCATGTCAGGTAGCTCACCTTCAGCTGCGTCGCGCCAACCCTTCTCAGTGCTCGGGTCTCGGATTTGACCTGTTTCTGACGCCGCCGCCGACATAGCACGAGTTCCAGCGAAGGTGACGATGGACTGACCTAGTGTCCTGTCAGGTTGTTTATCTAAATATTTGTTGAGTTCCGGAATTTTCGTTGATGAGGCGTGTTCTCCAGTGTTGTTGGACCAGCATTGGAGACTGAGATGGCACAGCGTGGACGACCGGTAGCGGTCATTGAACTGACAGGCAGTGAGCGGAAGACGTTGACGTCGTGGGCGCGGCGCCAGTCCACCGCCCAGGCGTTGGCGTTGCGGTCCAAGATCGTGTTGCAAGCAGCCGACGGGGCAACCAACAAACAGATCGCAGCCAATGTCGGCTGTCATCCAGTCACGGTCGGGAAGTGGCGGAACCGTTTCGTGGCTGACCGTCTCGATGGATTGTTGGATGCGCCACGGCCGGGCGCGGCCCGCACGATCACCGATGATCAGGTCGAAGCGATCGTCATCGACACGTTGGAGACCACACCACCCGATGCGACCCATTGGTCCACGCGTAGCCTGGCGGCCAAGCATGGCCTGTCCCATGAGACGATCTCCCAGATCTGGAAAGCGTTCGGTCTGCAACCGTGGCGGCAGGACGAGTTCAAGATCTCGCCCGATCCGCTGTTGGTCGACAAGATCCGCGACATCGTCGGCCTGTACATGTCGCCGCCGGTATCGGCCGCAGTGTTCTGTGTCGATGAGAAACCACAGATCCAGGCGTTGAACCGGACCGCACCGACCTTGCCGATGCTGCCAACCACCCCACGTCGGGCGACCCATGACTATAAGCGCAACGGCACCATCGACTTGTTCGCCGCGTTGAACCTCGCCACCGGTGAAGTGATCTCGGATCTGCGCCACACCCACACCTCGAAAGACTTCGTGAGGTTTTTGAACAAGATCAACCGCAACGTCGGCGACGAGTTGGATGTCCACATCGTGTTGGACAACCTGTCGGCCCACAAGACGCCACTCGTGCAACGCTGGCTCCTTCGCCATCGACGGTTCCACATGCATTTCACCCCGACCTATGGGTCATGGATGAACCTGGTCGAACGCTGGTTCTCGGCGCTCACCACCAAACAACTCCAACGCGGCACCCATGATTCGGTCGACGAGCTCACCGCCGATATCAACGCCTGGATCAAGCAATGGAACCTCGACCCGAAACCGTTCGTCTGGCACAAAACCGCCGACGAAATCCTGGAACGACTCGCCGGCTACTGCACCCAAGTCACCACAACCGACATATCCACCGAATCAGCCTGACAAGACACTAGGTATCCTGTGTTTCGAGCACATTGGCCACCCCAATCCCGGCCACAGGTGATGACTGTCCCTGTGGCCGCTGCACCAAGTTGGACAACATCTGCGGCTCCAGCACACGCAAGACCGGCACCTGTCCATGCGAAGGCTGCGCATCCAGCTGCCAGGAGGGATGATCCTTGCTCGATCCCCCAAACGAAGTTCTCCAGTCGGGCCGCCGCACCTTGTCGTACGCCCGGAATGAGGAGGGTTTTCCAGGTATTCGCGTATAAGCGTAGTAGCGGTCTTCGGCGTCAGCCCTGTATCTGCCGTTGCCGTCGGTTTGGCGGTTGGATGAGGAGTCCCCGGCGAAACATTCGGATCCTCTCATTGGAACATAGGTGACGTAGCCGTCGCCGACCTGAAGATCGTTCACACAGTGTCCGCTGGGGTCGGTGTGGTTGAGTGGGTTGTTGTGTACGTAGGTGTAGCGGTTGAGGCCGTCGAGGATGGTGTCGGGTTGGGTGAATCGTCCGAGGGTGGGGTCGTAGTTTCGGGCGTTGTAGTCGATGAGTCCGGTACCGGGATCGTCGGTTTGTCCGGTGTAGGTCCGGTCGACGGGGAGGGTGTTGCCGCCTCCGCCTCGTCGTGTCCCGTGTGGTGTGTAGCGTTGCTGGCTGGTGGTGCCGGCGGTGTTGCGGGTGATGTTGCTGGAGCCGAGATGATCCGCCGCGGTGACCCACAGGGTCCCGTCGATACTGGAACCGACAGTCATTCCGGAGTGGGTGAAATGGATCGTGGTCTGGGACGCCCCGGTAGCGGGGATGTCTTGTTCGTAGGTGTCGCCGAGGTAGTAGGTGGCGTCACCATCAAGGACCCGTTTCACCCGGTTCCCCTCCGCGTCGTACAGGGCGTTCAGATCAGCCCCGGCACCAGTGATGGCCTGTAACCGGCTGACCCAAGGCGGCGAAGCTGACAAGCAACGCCGTGACGAATCCGATCAGCCGGCTGATTGCTCCCCATCCCTAGCAGCAGCCTCTTTGGAATGGTTGTCGACGCAGTTGATGTAGAGGGCCTCGGTAGCCGTGTCGGCGAGATGGAAACGACCCGCTGAAGACGGTGACATCGAGAAGTGCGCAGGCAACGTATCGCTCTCAGCTAGCGCCAAGATGATCTCAGCTAGAAATCTCAGTGCTTCCCGGGAACCCTCGACCAGGACGAAGTCCTCGAGCTCGTCCTGCGATGGGACGACACGAACGTGTAACCCAGCGCTACGAGTCTGCGCTCCGGCGATCGCATCGGGTGTTCCCCGCTGGCCCATCAGAAGCAGCCCTTTGGTCGCCCGTCAGACCAGACATCACGCACACGGTTTCCGTTCTCCCACTGCTTCTTGTTCTTGTACACCTCGTAGTGATCACGATGAAGCATGTCGAGCTCCCAAATCTCTCCGGTCGCCTTGTTTCGGACGGCTCGCGAGCCTCGGACCGACTCGAAATCCTCAGGGTGCGTCGCCGGGGTTCTGATGAGGTCGTCGTTGTGAACCAAGACTGAGTTGTCGCCGACAACCACGAAGTACGAATCCAACGAATCAACATCAAGGTTGTACACGCGTTCGTACTGCGAGGTCGTCCAGTCCAGACCGAGAGCGATCACCTTCCCCTTCCCGCCAGCGAGGAGTAGATCACCAGCATCGACGAGCTGGGTCTCTTGCCACGCACGATCAGTGACACTCCAGAAGTGGTGATCCTCAGTAGTCGTCACAACTCCGGATGACGTCGCGAAGTCGATCGTCGTGTCGTCATGGACGAACACCGCTAGGACCTCCTCGCCACGCCTAACGCCGGTGACAGGGTCAGCTGCCTCGACCACGTCGCCGACCTCGATCTCGCTGATCGGCTTGGTCGTACCGTCGGCCATCAGCACCTCGGTATCTGCACTGAACGAACGGCACAACCGGGCAGCGTCATCGAGTGCTGATGTTGGGGCTCCGCTTGTGGCGAGCGCACCCCGGCTGGCCCACGCGAACAGGGTGGCCTCCCCTGAGCATCGGCCGAGTGCTTCGGCGCCGGAGCGGAAGCACTCGTTGAACGCCGCGATGATCGCCGCGTCGGGGTCCAGTGCGATCATGGCGAGCCCCTTGGTCGTTTCGACCGGGTGCGCTGCCATGTTCACGAGATTTCCCGTCATTGTGAACGGGGACCAGAAGTACCCGAACATGAACTCGCCTACTGCGCCGGATGACGTGGTCACGGGGATCGGTTGGATGACGCCCCCGCCGGCGGGACGCATCCCTGCCTCGCCAAAGCTTGTTCCGCTGCCGTCCCTGCCCACCATGCACTCGGCGTACGGCATGATCGTGAGGTCGGGATTGACGCAGTGTCCGGTGGGGTCGGTGTGGTTGAGTGGGTTGTTGTGTACGTAGGTGTAGCGGTTGAGGCCGTCGAGGATGGTGTCGGGTTGGGTGAACCGTCCGAGGGTCGGGTCGTAGTGTCGGGCGTTGTAGTCGATGAGTCCGGTACCGGGGTCGTCGGTTTGTCCGGTGTAGGTCCGGTCGACGGGGAGGGTGTTGCCGCCTCCGCCTCGTCGTGTCCCGTGGGGTGTGTAGCGTTGCTGGCTGGTGGTGCCGGCGGTGTTGCGGGTGATGTTGCTGGAGCCGAGATGATCCGCGGCGGTGACCCACAGGGTCCCGTCGATGCTGGACCCGACGGTCATCCCGGAGTGGGTGAAATGGACGGTGACGTGTTGGGGCCCGGTCGCGGGGATGTCTTGTTCGTAGGTGTCGCCGAGGTAGTAGGTGGCGTCACCATCGAGGACCCGTTTCACCCGGTTCCCCTCGGCGTCGTACAGGGCGTTCAGATCAGCCCCGGCACCGGTGATGGCCTGTAACCGGTTCTGGATGTCGTACACCAATGTTTGGGTACCGGTGCCGGTGCTGCGGGTGGTCATGTTCCCTGCCGGGTCGTAGCTGTAGGTGTTGGCACCGGCGGCGGTGACAGCGTGTTTCTTGGTCGGATGATGGTGTAGGTCCCGGCGACGGTGCCGGTCCCGACCGCTTGGGTGATGTTCCCGATCGAGTCATACTGAAAATCGGTCCAGTACGGGTCAGGGCCGACCACCCAGTTCCCGGCACCGCAGGTGTTGTCGGCCCAGGTGTATCCCCACCGGTACCGATCGAGGCTGTCATAGGTGAAACATTGCCACTGGTTGATCCCTTGGGAGGTGTCACCGATCTTGGCCAGGTTCCCCACCGGGTCCCACTGGTATTCGAGGTCTTGGACCACGTCGACGGTCGCATTCGTGACCGCCACCGGTGCGGTGGTGGCGTCGACTGCCACCAATGTTGGGGTTGGTGAGGGCGTCAGCGTAGTTCGCGAAGTAGGACAGGACCTGACCCCGGGTCCATGACCCGTTGTCGAGCCGGCCGATCCAGACCCCGATGTAGGTTCGTTGCGCCGGGGCCCAGCCCAGGATGTGACCGTGGGCCCAGTTCATGAACCCGGTGTTGGTGGCCACATCATGCGGGGTTGCGTCCCACGGGTCGACATAGCCCGCCCATTTCGTTGTGAACTCGGCCGATTCGGCGAAGGTTTGGGCGATGTTCGCGGTGGGGGTGGCGTTGGCGGCCTGATACAGGCTGTGGTTGTAGCCGACCGGGTCGGGGTTACGGCCATAGGCGGCCCGGTACAGGCGGGTGATTTCGTCACCGACCGCGTCGGCGACGTCGAGCCCGTTGCTGGTGATCCCGGTGAGCCGACCCGACCAGGGCTGGTAGTCGTAGCGGGTGTTGATGAGGGCGTGGTTGGTGACCGGCCAGTTCTGGCCGCCGCGGGTGATGACCGATACCTGCCCGTCGGCGGTGTACGCGGTGCCGGCCACCGTGGTCCCGGCCTGGTTGGAAACCATGGCGTTGGGCTGTTCCAACGGATCGTAGGTCGTGGTCACGGTGTGGGCGCCGGGGTAGGTGACGGTTTCGGTCCCGCCCGCTTCACGATACGTGGTGGCGATCGTTTGGGTTCCGGCCAAACCCGGGATCGTCCACCCCGTAGTGAGGGGACGGCCCTGGGTGTCGTAGCTGAACGCCTTGGTCACCGTCCCCTGCGAAGTGCCGGCGGCGTCGAGGTTGTAGTGGGTCGAGGCCGACACCTGACCGGACGGGGTGTAGGTCCACGCCGACACGGTGGTGGCGCCGTAGCTGATGGTGGCCGGCTGAGAATCGGGGTTGTAGGCCACGGTCAACGTTTCCCGCGGCCGTCGGTTTGGGTGGCGAGCCGGCCCGCAGCGTCATAGGTGTAGTCGATGGTCCCGAGGTCGGGATCCACGAGCTGGGTCGGTGACACCGACCAGGCGGCGTAGACGTTGAGGATCTGGTTCCCGGCCGGGTCAACGATTTCTGGTGTTGCGGCCCAACAGGTCGTACTCGAACGTGGTGGTGGCGTTGGCCGGGTTGGTGCTGGAGACCACGTTGGCGAACATGTTCGTCCGGGTCCGGGTCAGCCGATTGTTTTGATCGACGGTGACGGTGTCGAGACCTTCGGGCATGGTCCAGGTCGTGCCCCGCCACACGTTGGCGGCGTCGTAGGCGTGGGTGGTGACTTTGCCGGCCGAGTCATAGATCGACACGCTCCGATCGACGAAGGAACCGTTCCACGGTTTGTAGGCCCACGGGGCCCCCGACATGACCGTGGGTCGCATGCTGGTTTGGGGGGCGCCGTTCTCGGCGTAGGTCTGGGAGGACACCAGCGCCGTGTTGACGCCGTTGAGGGTGAAGGTCTGGGTTTGGATGTTGCGTCCGAACCCGTCGAGGTAGTCATAGGAATGGACGTACTCGTCGACGGCATTGGGTTGACGGAGCTGGCTGCTGGTCACCCGGGCCGGTGTGGAGTGGTCCTGGGCCAGCGTGTGGAACAATTGGGCCCCGGGCGCCCGCCATCGGCCCCGCGGCGGGTTGGGGGGTGACTGGTTGACCCACCTCGGGTCACGACGATGTGGTGTCCGACGTCCCGGCAACGGCCCATCGATGCTGTTGGGTACCCCCAGGTCGGGTCGTAGGCGTAGCTGGTGACCCCGGCGAACCATTCGTTGTCCACCTCGAGCAGGCCACGGGTGTTGTAGGAACGGGTGAACGTCTTCCACACCGGCCCGCCACCGGCGTCTTGGCGGGCCTGGGACTGATCAGCGGTCACGAGCCCTCTGATCGGTGCGGCCCCGAACCCTTGACCGTCATAGGACAGGGCACGGGCCTGCAGCCACCCACCCCACGGGTTGGTGGCGGTCAGGCCGGCACGGGTCGAAACCAGGTTCGGGAGCGACACGATCCAATCGGTGCTGTTGGCGATGTAACTGGTGAACGTCGTTGTTTCGTCCCCGCCGCCGTCGACCCGTAATCATCGACCCGGGCCAGGCGGGCCATCGTGTCATACACGCTGACCACGGTCCGGGAACCGTCCATGGTGTTGCTGGTGGAGTCCCAGATCTGGTTGATGCTGGTCGAGTCGGTCATACGGACCGAGGTCGGATAGGCCGAGGTGGACACTGTGGCCGACGCGTACGACACCGCTTTGGTCATGACCGCACCGGTCGAGGTTTTCTCGATGCTGCCCAGCGGGGAACCGACCAGCCAGCCCTCGTTGTTACGGACCACCCCGGCCGGGTCGGTCACGATGGCCGCCCCGGTTGGTGTCACGTCACCCAGACGGCCGGTGTTGGCGATCGAGTACCGGTCGTCGTACATGCCGGTGAAAAAGCGGACCTCGGTCTGATGGCCGACCCGGTCGGTGACCGTGACCTGGCGGTGCCCCCGGTAGTCGCTCCAATGGTTACACCCCCACCCGGTTTTGCATTGCCCCGAGTCGTATTCGCTGAACCCCCACTGCCCGGTGTACGCCCAGTCCGGTGGGGTGTTGTAGGTGTAGGTCAACTGCTCGTACTGGTTCCCCGACCCATGCACCGGGTCGCGGCGTTCACTGGTCACCACCCACGAGTTCCACAACACCCAACCCCCACCACCGGTGACAGGGTCATAGGCCGGGAACATGCTGCACGGCAGGCGCACATACCCAGCGGTCGGGGTCGCTCCCGCCGAGCACGGCTGCGCGCGGTGCCACCCGGGATGGGCGGGTAGGGCTGACCGTAGGTGAAGGTCACTTTCCCGCCGAGTTCGTTGGTGATGGTCTTGATCCGGGGCATCGACATCGGTGACACCCCCGCCGGGGCGTTCACCCGGTTCGGTTTCATCTCCGCAGCGAAGGTGATCGGCGGCAGGAACGACGTCGCCGCGGCGTCGAACTGTTGGATGGACGCCAACCACATTTTCGGGGTCGACCCGTCGGGTGGTGCGGTCCACGTGGCGGCGAACCCGAACTGGTGCGCCATCGCCGGGCCGGCCCACGTCGAGATCACAGCCAGCCGGTAATGGGTGAAAAACGACGGCGATGTATGCGCGCACGACGTCGACGTGCACATCAAATCCAGCGGCGTGTCATACCACTCCGCCACCGGGGCCGTGTCCGAGTTCGCGGCGTTGCGCCAGGCGTAGTCGAACTGGACCCGGAACCGGGACGCCGCAGCGGTCCCGGGCTGGATTGCCGACCCGAACATGATCCCGTAGTCAATGAACCAGGGCTGCACCGACTTGTCGTACAACAAATACAGGTTGGTGCCCAGATTCTTCGACTTGTAGTAGTTCTGATCCTTCCAATACCCCTGCACCGACATGTTGCCGCTGGTGTCGATCGTCGAGTCCAGGTACCAGGCCACCTCGATCGGGCAGACCTCACCGTTACAGCCCGTCCCCGACATCCCCGGCACCCGGACCGGCACGATCTGGGTCGACCCCAACTTCACCGAAGTGTCCACCGTACGGTCCTGCGCCAACGGGGTCGACGTCGCGACCCCACCCGTTCTCATCATAGCTCCGGCCGAACACGAACAACGTCCCATCCCCGGTGGTGACCTCCCACCACTCGCCCCGCAACCCATCGGTCCCGCCCGGACCGGTCCCCTTCGCCGCCGCTGCGGTGACCTTCCAGATCCGCATGTCGTTCACGGTCTCGAGTTCATAACCAACATAGGTCGCCCCCGGATACCGGGGATGGGCCCCCGACGCACCGGTCTTGACCAATCGGCCACTCACCCCCGACATGCTCAACACGAACCCGGTGTCAGGATCGGTGGTCATCAGACACGGATTCCCGGTGTAACGGCCCGACGAGTCAACCGACCCGCCGGCACAAGTACGGGTCTGACGGCGAA
Source organism: uncultured Acidimicrobiales bacterium (assembly GCA_963700755.1). Taxonomy (GTDB): domain Bacteria; phylum Actinomycetota; class Acidimicrobiia; order Acidimicrobiales; family SZUA-35; genus JBBQUN01. The sequence continues at coordinate 277,330 of CAVOYW010000004.1, read as the reverse complement.
TCACCGGCTGGGTCAACCCCCAACCCAACCCGACCAGACCGGGCTGGTTGTTGGTCGACGAGTTCATCCCGTCCACCGACCCCGACGAATACGACACCCCGACCGTCGGGACCGGACCCGGTGACGGCGGCACCGGGATCCCATAGGACGACTCGGCGTAACCCGTGTGGGTGCCGACCTGCCACGACAACAACGAACCCGAACCCGACGCCGCATACGTCCCCGTCGCCCCGGCGACACCCGGCGCGATCCCCGTATACGCCGACGACCCGCCAGCACCCTGACCAAACACACCCGTACCGGCCATCCCGACCCCCGGGAACGCCAAACCGCCAAGATCAGCCACCAACGACCCCGGCAACTCCGCCCGCAACAACCCCGACCCCGGATCGAACGTCGTCGCCAACTCCTGCACCACCAGACACGACGAGCCACGACACCCCGCCCAAACAAACACCGACAACCGGCCCGCCATCTCCGCCGGCACCACACCCAGCAGCCCAGGGTCGGCCTCGAACACCCAACCCGACCCCGGACCCAGATCGCCACGCTCAACCATCTCCGCCACCCCCGGCCCGGTCGACTTCCCGAACCCGTCGAACCGCAGCTCCGTCACCGCCGCCAACGGCGACAACTCCCGGGCCAACCCCATCTCGACCGGCGACAACGACACACTCCGACCCGCACCCGAACCACCCGCCGGGACCAACAACCCGAACGGGGTCCCCTCGAACGCCACCCGACGGCCGTCCACCGGCCCATCCAACACCGCTCCGGCCGCCCGCACCGGCTCCGACAACCCGACCCCGTCGAACGACACCACCGGCGCCACCGCCACACCATCCGCCGGGACCCGGACCGGGTCGACACGCTCACCAACACGGGTCCCCGGCGACGACACCGGCAACGCCACCTCCCCGATCACCGCGTCAGCGCCCGGCAACTCCAACGGCGTCAACCCCTCAACAAACAACGGAGGCTCCGCCTCCAACATCAACCGCTCCGACTCCCCCACCGACGGCACCCCGACAACCCCATCATCAACCGGGTCAGCAGGGACATCCTCGACCGGGCCCGGGTCCACGACCACCGTCGACGGCGGAACCGTGTCCGGCGGGACCTGCGCACCCGACACCGGCACCACCACCCCCAACAACGACACCCACGCCAAAACAACCACCAACAACCGACCACCGACACCACGAACCAGCGACATAAGTCGCCCATCGGCACAACACCCAACAGATCTTGAGGCAAACGACCCATATCTCAGCGCCATCCGGCTCACCCTGCGACGCCAACCGAGGGCGCCGTGTCGGGTGCGGGAACCGTGGAGCTTGACCGGTCCAAGTCACCCAGGTCGAGGACCTGAAGATGCTGCGGTGAACGACCGGCGACACCCGGCACTCGGCGCGGCCTCGTCAACGTCAATCAACCGATCACCCCCAAGCCGAGCCCGCGGGACGCATCGGCGATCGACGCGATGTCCCGCAAACCCTCGGCAGAACTGCCGAGAGCGACCGACGAGACTTCTGGCTCGCGAAATGGGCCGAGGAATGACCACCTTGAACTTCCCCTTGGCGTTCACCGACTCCACCGAGAACATCCTCGCCACATCGATCCAACCATGGCCGCCTGCCGGGCAGCCACAGCGCCCGGTGACGCATCCTCGAGCACGGTCGAACGCATCTCGCGACCTGACACGAAATCGAGACACATCGGTGAGGTTCCGCTGGAACCTCCAGAGTGCGGACGCACGCATCCAGGCGAGCCGGACAGAACACCATGATGAGAACGACCGGGTTTTGTCCCCGCAAGCACCCCCTCTCGAGTGGCGACCTGGGTCACCGAAGCAACTCCTGTCGTCCTGTGCGAGCGCAACCACCAACGCTGTCACCAAGTCGACGATCGATGACATGGATCTCTCGAACCAGTCTGACCGTTGGTTCCACGACGCCCGATGAGCGTGCGTGGCTCGAAGCTCGTGATCAGCACGAACCGCTCCATGCGTGCGCCGAAACGTGCGCCCGGGAGTGCGTCGGCTCGCTGCACCCCCCGAACGCACCCGCTCGTTCGCATGTCGCGTTCCGAGCGGCCGAGCGCTCTCTATGGGCATGACCAAGACCCGCCAGATTCCTCGAAGTTCCGACGACCGATGACCCAGAGCCTCCTCAACATCGACGGCGCCGCCGACTACCTCAACGTCAGCCCACGATTCATCCGGCGTCTCGTCGCACAACGACGGATCACCTACCTGAAGATCGGCAAGTTCATCCGCTTCGACCAAGACGAGCTCGACGAGTGGGCCCAGCAACAGCGAGTCGGTGCCGGCCAGCCGCTCTGATCATCAACGCTCGCACGCATGCGGTGCAACCAGCGGACAACGAGCACTGCACCAATCACTGCACCAGGATTCGCGAACCAGATTCGCCGCGCCGGCGAGCCGAGTCCACGCGAGCCCAGTCGGATGGTGCGAGCCGCTGGTGGAGCCGCTCGGCTGAGCAACCCGCCGCGTCCCAGCCATCGCAACGAGCCAGAATGCCGCCGCCCACATGGCCCAGATGATCATCACCAGCCCGCCTCGGTCAGCTCAAAGAAGCACCCGGCGCGCTCCAGCGATCCGCTCGTTGCCCACTGCACCAAACCACCCCGAAATGTCAGGCACAGACTTGCCCCTTCCGCCTACCGGCGGAAGAGACGGGGGAATGGACCAGTCACCACCACCCCTCAACTGGCGCCGCGACCCTCGGTGCCGGACGCAACAAAACTATGCCCACGTTGTACGCGTTGGCGGTCCCGCGGTCGCCTTCCTTCAACGTGACCTACCAGCCGACAGATCGAGCCTCGCAGTTACGGCCATCGCCCTCGGCCACGCTCACACTCTCGTCACCGTCAACGACGACGAGAACCCACTCACCCCGACCAGATCCCCGAGGCACCATGAAAGGACCCCTGCTCGACATCGAGGCGGCTGCCAGCCGCCTCAACGTCACCGAGCGATTCATTCGGCGCATGGTCCAAGAACGCCGCGTCCCGCACCTGAAGATCGGCAAGTTCGTACGCTTCGACCCAGTCGAACTCGATGAGTGGATCGATGAGCAGCGCATCGACGCCCACCCATGAGTCCGGCTCAGTCATTGAGTTGACGCTGCTGCTCCTGCTCGATGATGAGATTGGAACGCTCGGCCTCGTCGTCGAGCACACCGGCATAGGTTCGCATGAGCACGTCGACGGAGTGGCCAAGGCGACGAGCGACCTCGGCGGGCATGACGCCAGCCGCAAGCATCAACGTGGCTGCAGAGTGGCGAAGATCGTAAAGCGTCACGTCGGCGAGCACCGACGACGCGGGCCATCGATCGGCCCGGGCCCGATGCCAGGCTGCGCTGTAGCTCGTTGTACTCATCGGCGTGCCCTTCGACGTCGTGAACACACGATTGCCAACAGCCGGGAACTCCGCCAGATGCGCTCGAAGGTGGCGAACGAGATCCGGCGCCAACGGCACCTGCCGCACGGCTCCCACCGCACGCTGCTTGAGTTGCTTGTCTTCGTGGACCCCCTCATTGTCGGTGTATCGGAACCCGGGAGCGGTCGTCGCGCCCCGAAGAATCGCCATTCCCCATCCACTCGTTGGCAACGAAACGTCTTCCACCCGCAGCGCCATTGCCTCGGAGGGGCGCATTCCGGCAATGCCCACACAGGCAAAGAGGGCGGCGTAGCGACGAGACACCGGCGGTCCGGCCCAGGTGAACTCGATCAAGGCTGCGATGTCCTTGAACGACGGCACGGTGGAGATGTCCACGGCGAGCGAGCGATCGGGCACCTTCCACTCGACCTTGTCCATTGGGTTGGCATCGAGCTGACCACGCCTCACCGCCAACTTCAAAACCGCGTTCAGCGTGGTTCGCCGTCGACGGATCACTTCGGCCGACATCGCTTTGCCATCGACCCGGGTCGTTGCCCCGGTCAATGCGGTCTCGAGGATCGGGGCACTGAGATCGACCAACCGAATCGAGTTCTTGGCCAACCACCTGGCAACATCGCTCGCCGCATCGGGGTCGGCCCGAATGGCGAAGCCCTCGGCCCTGAGCCAGCGGGCCAGTTCGAGCGGTGGCTTCGGTGCCCCTGGGCGAACCATGAACGGCGTCAACGACACCAACGACTCGACAGAACTGCGCCGAGAGTTCCCCGACCAACCCGGCCACTTCAGACGTAGCCACTCACGGCTCCACTCGAACCACGTCTCGCCTTTCGACACCCAGTCATCGGGCAGGCCCGACGCAACGTCGAAGGACTGGCCCGCCATCACGGCGGTTTGCAGCCGAGCACGCAACCGCTCGGCTTCACCCTTGGTCTTGAACGACCGCATCCGATCGCGGCCGTCGACCCGCCACCGCACGTACACACGACGCTGATCCTTCGGCTTGTCGCCCCTCGACTTCCCGAGGGCGAAGACCTGCACCTTCTGGGGCGTCATGTCTCCCGGCCAGACCAGCGACCGTCGGGGACCATTCGAGCAGCTTCAGGACCGCCCTTGTCCATTGCCAGTGTTACCACAGTGTTATCCGCCTCTCTGAAGGCCGAAAACGTCGAAGGCCCCGGTCGGTTCGGCTTCATGAGAAACCATACCTGACCAGGGCCTTGATGGCGGAAGGTGGGGGATTCGAACCCCCGGAGATGCGAAGCACCTCAACGGCTTTCGAGGCCGCCCCATTCGTCCGCTCTGGCAACCTTCCGCAGGCGAGGCTAGCGGTTGCCGGCGACGGCTCCGACCACGATCGTCGGACTAGTCCGAACTCGGTGTCCGATCACGGATGTAGGCGAACAGGTTGACGGCTTCGTGCTCGTCGATCGCTTCGGACGGATTGCTCAGGCCACCGGCCACCACATAGCGGCCACCGTCGGCGTCTTCGACCAACCAGGACAGCGCCAGCACCCCCGGTTCGGACCCACCCTTGAAGGCGATGTCGGTCCATGTGCCGGCCGGGCCCGGAACGCCGGGGTTGTCCGACAGGATCGCCAGCGCGTCGGGATCGCCGGCAAGGAAGAGCCAGGCCTCGCAGATCGCCTCGGGGGAAGCGAACCACTCGAGGAGCTCGACCAGGATCGGCGTCGCCAACTCGACCTCGAGGAGTTCGGGGAGATCGGCCCCGGCGACCTCGTCGACCAGGAGCTCCCGGCGATCCGACTCGTCGGATTCGACGTAGCGCTCGGCCAGCCCGTCGATGCCCCACTTGATGATGAACATCTCGCGGGTGGTGAGGAACGGCCGGTTCTGGCCGATGGCGTCGTTGCCCATCGGACCAAGCGCATCCTCGATCGCTTCTCGACCGACGAGGTCGATCAGGTGATCGGTTGCGGTGTTGTCGGACTCCGAGATCATCAGGAAGGCCAGCTGTCGCACCGTGAGCTCGGTGCCCGGGTCGACATCCTGGGTGGTCCCGCTCGGAAGGCTGTCGAGCGCGTCGTCGATCACCACCGGCGTGTCCCAGGTGATCGTTCCCGACTGGATCGACCGGACGACGGCACCCAGCACGTAGAGCTTGAAGACCGAACCGAGGGGCATGACCTCATCGCCCGACTCGTCGAGCAACGGGACGCACGAGCCGTCTCGAACGTCGGCCACCAGCAGGCGTAGGTTGCCCAGCGATTGCAGACGCTCGATGGCTGCCGAGGTCCCGGCGGGTTCGACGAACTCGGGAATCGGTTGCACCAGGAGCGTCGAAATCGCTCCGGTGTCGCCGACACCGAGGATGATCCAGGCGCCGGGACCACCGTTGGCACTGACGATCTCCCAGGCCCCGACACGGGGCGGCAGGTCGGGCAGGTCGACCGGTGCCCCGAGCGACCACGGCCCGTCGCTCGTCAACTGGGAGCGGATCGACTCGAACTCGTCGAACGAGACCGCCGACCGGAACTCGTCATCGAAGGATCGCTCGTAGTCCTGGGCCGTCAAGGTCTTGCCGTTGAACCACCCAAGCGTCAGCGCCAGCGCCTGATCGGACGTCAGGGGCTCGTCATCGGCCGACTCGACGACGGTCGTGGTGGTCGACTCGGTGGGTGTCGTCGACTCGGCTGTGGTTCCCGCGCTGTCGCCCGTTGAGGAACACCCGACCAACAACAGACCCGACATCATGAGTGCAGGCAGTGTCCGCATCCGTTCGATTGTGGCAGGTCGCGCCCCCCGAGTGCTTCATGGGAGCGGTCACGGCAGGAGGGGTACCGGCCCAGCGTCGAGCTCCGGCGCCCGCCCATCCGCTGGACCTGCTAGAGACGGGACATGCCTTCGATCGCTGGGTGCTTCGAACCGCTCCGCTCCGCCCTCGAAGAAGCCGGGGACCCTCGGCAGGCGCTCGACATGGGGGCCTACATGAAGGACCATTTCGTGTTCTTCGGGGTCAAGACGCCCGAGCGACGCCGCCTGCAGCGCTCGACCCTCGACGCCAGCGCAACGGCATCGAGCGCCGACCTGATCGAGTTCGCCGATCGCTGCTGGCAGGCACCCGACCGCGAACTCCAGTACGTGGCCGTCGACGTACTGCGCAAGAGAGCCGCATCGCTCGAGCCTGGATCGTTACCCGACCTGCGCCGTCTGATCGAGCACAAGTCGTGGTGGGACACCGTCGACGCACTTGCCGCTCACGTCGTCGGGCCCCTGGTTCGAGCCAACCCGGCGCTCGTGGCCGACATGGACCGCTGGATCGTCGACGAGAACCTCTGGATCGCGCGGACGGCCATGCTGCATCAGCTCATGTGGAAGGACGACACCGATCCCGACCGGCTCTTCGAATACGCCAGCCTCCAAGCGGGACACCAGGACTTCTTCATGCGCAAGGCCATCGGCTGGGCGCTTCGCCAATACGCACGAGTCGATCCCGAAGCCGTCTGGGCCTTCGTCGACAGCCACGCCGAGGAGTTGTCGGGGCTGACCCGCCGCGAGGCACTCAAACATCGGTGAACACGCCGCCCCGTGAACCCGAACCGCGCCGAACCCGGGTCCGCCGAGTCAGCGTTGCGAGACGAAGAAGGCCGACAATCGTTCGGCGCACTCCGATTCGAGCACGCCGGGCACGGTTTCGATGCGATGGTTCAGGCGAGGGTCGTCACAGGCGTTGTAGAGGCTCAGGCAGGCGCCGGCCTTCAGGTCGGCGGCTCCGTAGACCAGGCCGGTGATCCGGCTGTTCACGAGCGCTCCGGCACACATCAGGCAGGGCTCGAGCGTCACCACCATCGTGCAGTCGGCCAGGCGCCAGGTCCCGAGCCGTTCCGCGGCGTCTCGCAACGCCAGGATCTCGGCATGGGCCGTCGGGTCACCGGTCGACTCGCGCTCGTTGTGGCACGAACGCGATCAGGACGCCGTCGTGGAACACGAGCGCCCCGACCGGCACGTCACCATGTTCGAGCGCACGTTCGGCCTCGGCCAGCGCCAGCCGCATCCAGCGAACGTGCTCGTCGGAGGCACCGAACCAGTCGGCGGCAGTTCCCGGCATGTCAGTCACCGGGGCAGGCTAGGGCACGGGCCGTCGCCGATGCCAGACCGCCTCGCACCGACCCGATCGCACTGACCCGATCGCACTCCGCCCGATCGGCGCGAGCCGACCACCGCCCCGGTCTCCCGAATGGCGGTGGCCGGGACCACGTGGCGGAGGAGGTGGGATTCGAACCCACGGAAGGTCTCCCTTCACACGCTTTCCAAGCGTGCCGATTCGGCCGCTCTCGCACTCCTCCAAAGACGACCACCAGGGAGTGGTCGGCGATGAACCCGCTAGGATACCGGTTCGCCGCCTGTTCTGGCAGGTGGCGGTCGGACCCTGTGCGTCCGAAGACCGTGAACCGAGTCAGGGCCGGAAGGCAGCAGCTCTCAGCGGATCCTTCGGAGCGCCGCAGATCGTCTGGCCGCCACTTGCGAGGACAGGCGGCGCTCGTTTTCGGCCCCGGGTTCCGGCCCGACGCCGGCACGGCCGACCAGACGACCGCATCACCGGGCGTCGGTAGGATCGGAACCGTGGCGTATCAATCCCTCTACCGGCGGTACCGGTCCCAGACCTTTGCCGAGATCAAGGGCCAGCCCCACGTCACCCAGGCACTGCAGGCCGCCGTGGCCGAAGGACGGCACGGTCACGCCTACCTCTTCAGCGGGCCACGGGGCACGGGCAAGACGAGCACGGCCCGGGTCCTGGCCAAGGCCCTCAACTGCGAGAACCTCAGCGACGGCGAACCCTGCGGAACCTGCAAGAGCTGTGTCGACATCGAGCACGGACGGTCGTTCGATCTCCACGAGCTCGACGCGGCCTCCAACAACAAGGTCGACGACATTCGCGATCTCATCGCCAAGGTGTCACTTGGTTCGCCTGGGCGCACCAAGGTGTACATCCTCGACGAGGTCCACATGCTCACACCCGGCGCCGAGAACGCCCTGCTGAAGACCCTCGAAGAGCCCCCACCCCACGTCGTGTTCGTGTCTGGCCACCACCGAACCCCACAAGGTGGTCCCCACCATTCGGAGCCGCACACAGCACTTCGAGTTCCACCTGCTGCCGGGTGACGAGCTGGCCGACCACGTCCGCTGGGTCATCGACGATGCCGGCCTCGAAGTCGACGACGCCGGCATCGAGTACGCCCTGCGACAGGGCGGTGGATCGGCTCGCGACACCTTGTCCGCGCTCGACCTGGTCGCCGCGGCCGGTGGGGTGCCGACCACATCGGACGTCGGCTACGAGCTGGCCAAGGCGATCGGCTCGGGCGACCCGGGGCCAGCGCTCACCTCGATCCAACGAGCGCTCGAGGCCGGCCGTGAGCCCCGTGTCATCGGCGAGGACACGCTCGCGTTGCTGCGAGACGCCTTCCTGGCGGCGATGGGCGCACCCCTGGCACACCTCAACGACGCGGTCTCGTCAACGGGCCGCCGAGCTGGCTCGAGCTCACTCGGGCGCGGCCACCATCACCCGGTCACTCGAACAACTCGGGCAGGCACTGGTGGACATGCGCCAGGCGCCCGATCCCCGGGTCCCGCTCGAGGTCACCGTGCTTCGTCTGGCCCGCCGAGAGGGCAACGACCTCAGCGCCCTCCTCCAACGCATCGAAGCGCCTCGAGCAGCAGATCTCGGCACTCGTCGCAGGGCGGCCTGGCTCACCGCCTCTCCCGCCCACAGCCGCCGACGACCGCAGCCTCGCCGCACCGGACTCAGCCGACCGTCGGTGCCGGTCCACGATCGAACCGCCACCGACACCGGTCGTCGACGCGCCGCGCTGCCACCCCGAACCACCTCCGGCCCGGCCCCCGTCGCCGCCGATCCCGCTCGCGGCCGCCCGTCGACGATCCTCCCCGACCCGCAGAACGCCGGTGTCCCGGTCCGCCCCCGACCGCCACGCCGCACCGAGGCGTCGACGCCACCCCGATCATCACCACAACCGCCGGATCCGACCCGCCGCGAGCGCGGCGCCCAGCCGGTGACGCAAGGCGCTCGCCGGTCACGCATCGAGCAGCTGACCGCCGCCTTCGCCGCCGGGTTCCTCGACGAACTCGAACAGCGGGTCCGCGCTCGCTTCCGACTCGGCACACTTCGTCTCGGTCGACGGGCCTCGACCTCGCAACCTTTGCCGTGCCCAACGCCCACGTACGTCCCTCGCTGCGAAGAGGTGCGGGGCGATCTCGAACGAGCCTTGTCATCAGCGTTTCGGTCGCCCCCTGACCGTCGCGACTCGTCGTCGACTCGGCCCCGTCGGCGCCATCGACCGTCGCACCACCTCGGCCCGACGGACCCGAACCGGTCGACGAGTCCGTCCCCAGCGCGAAGACCACATCGACATCAGCGACGTGGCCGAACTCGAGAACGCCACCGACGTCGCGTCCAGCGGGAATCGATCGACTCACCAAGGCCTTTCCCGGCTCCCGATCATCGACGGGTCGACACCCGCGGCCCGACTGCAGAACGGCACCACACATCGCCGTCGGAACCAACGCGGTCACGGGCCACCGGATTAGCCTGGGCCTTTCCTCCCCTTCCCACAGAGACGCTCGTGAGCGACACAGCGAACCGGTGGTCTCGACCTCAAGCCCTGCTGCAACAGGCCCAGGCCATGCAAGAGCAGATGATGGCGGCTCAGGAAGCGCAGGCCACGCAGATCGTCACCGGTACGCGCCGGCGGCGGCAAGGTCATCATCGAGATGACCGGCGCCGGCGAGTTCCGCTCGGTGACCATCGCACCCGACGTCGTCGACCCCGACGACGTCGAATTGCTCGAGGACCTCGTGCTGGCTGCGCTGCGCGATGCCGCCGCCCAGGTCGTCGAGCTCCAGCAGCAGGGCATGGGCGGGCCTCGACCTCGGGAGGCTGGGCGGCCTGCTCGGTGGCCAGTGAGCGTCTACGCCCAGCCCGGTCGAGATTCTCATCGACGAGCTCGGACGACTGCCTGGCATCGGACCGAAGTCGGCCCAGCGCATCGCCTTTCACCTGCTCAAGGCCGATCAGGTCGACGCCCGACGGCTGGCCGACGCCATCATCACCATGAAGGAACACGTGTCCTTCTGCGAGCGTTGCTTCAACGTCGCCGAAGGCCCGAGCTGCGAGATCTGCACCGACGATCGACGTGAACAAGCAGGTGCTCTGCGTCGTCGAGGAACCCAAGGACATCGCCGCCATCGAGAAGACCGGGGCGTTCCGAGGGCCGCTATCACGTGCTCCAGGGAGTCATCAACATGCTCGAGGGCATCGGACCCGAGCAGCTGCGCATCCAGGAACTGGCGTTGCGCGTTGCGAGTGAGGACATCACCGAGGTCATCCTGTGCATGAACCCCAACATCGAGGGCGAGACGACTGCCGGCGTTCATCGCCACGAAGATCCTGCAGCCGTTCGAGATCACCGTCACCAGACTGGCCTCGGGTCTGCCCGGTGGGTGGCGACCTCGAGTACGCCGACGAACTGACCCTCGGCCGAGCCATCGAGGGGCGACGAACCTACACCTGAGGGCATCCTCCCCGACCGTCGGCACGCCCTGGGACTCCTGGACGGACGCGACAACCGGGTCGGCGGGGAGAGGAGTCACCGACCCGGGAGTCATGCGACTGCAGAGGCCGTACCACTTCGACCTGAGCAAGGTCGGCGCGCTACGTCTTGTGTCAATTACGTTACGACACTGAAGGTCCCGTTGACAAGTCGGACGGTGATCGTTTACCGATGTTTTTCCTGGGCTTTTCCTCCATCACCGTCATCTGACCGCAGACGAGCAGTAGTCCGTCACCCTGACCACCGCCGCCACAGAGGCCGCACCGCACCGAGATCGACATCGGATCGCCGCATTTCGTGCAGCAGCGTCAGCGCCAGCCGATTGCCCGAGGCCCCGATCGGATGCCCGAGAGCGACCGCTCCTCCGTTGACGTTGACGACGTCGTCGGTCACACCGAGATCGTCCATGGCGGCCAGGCTCACCGCAGCGAACGCCTCGTTCAGTCTCGAACAGGTCGACGTCGGAAACCGATCAGCCGGTACGTGCGAGCGCCTGGCGGATCGCTCGTGACGGCTGGGTGAGCAACGACGTGTCGGGACCGGCCATCTGGCCGTAGCCGATGACCTCGCCCAGCGGGGTCACGCCCAGCGCTCGGCCTTGGCCTTGCTGACTCATGAGGACCAGCGCCGATGCCCCATCGGTGATCTGGGACGCATTGCCGGCGGTGACGTTCCCCGCGGCGTCGAACGCCGGCCGGAGTCCGGCCAGGCTCTCGACGGTCGTGTCCGGGCCGGATCCCCTCGTCGGATCGACGCCAGCGAGCGGATCACCCGTGCGCTGGGGAACCTCGACCGTCACCAATTCGTCATCGAAGCGACCATCCTTGTGGGCGGTCGCCGGCCCGCTCGTGCGACTGGGCGGAGAGCGCGTCCTGCGGCCTCACGTGCCATCCCGGCCGACGCTGCGTCACTTCTCGGTGCCCGCACCCATGGCGCACAGCGTCGAAGGCACAGAACAGACCGTCGTACATCATCGAGTCGACCACGGTCTGGTCACCGGCCCGATAACCCGCTCTCGCCCCGGGCAGCAGGTACGGGGCGTTGGTCATCGACTCCATGCCGCCGGCGACGACGACATCGGCCAGGCCGAGCCGAGTCAACTGATCGGCCAGGAAGATCGTGTTGAGGCCGGACAGGCAGACCTTGTTGATGGTCGACGCCGGCACCGACATCGGGATGCCGGCGTTCACCGCGGCCCGCCGGGCCGTGATCTGTCCGGCTCCGGCCTGGAGCACCTGGCCCATGTAGACGTAGTCGACCTCCGACCCCGCGATTCCGGCCCGTTCGAGGGCGGCCGCGATGGCGATACCGCCGAGTTCGGTGGCCGAGAACGCCGCCAGTGAACCACTCAGCCTGCCGATGGGCGTTCGGGCACCAGCGACGATGTACGAACCGGTTCGATCCTGGTCGGTCATGAGAGCGCTCCTCGCTGGGGCACCATCGAACGGCACCGCCTTCGAGTCCCGACCCTACTAAACGCGGATCTCAGCTGTCGTTGCCTCGGGCGGCGTCGACCGCCCGCTGCATCGCTTCGCGCACCAGCTTCGCCAAGGCATCTTCGTTGTCGGGCGCAGTGTCATCAGCGTCGTGCGGTGTCGCTTTGCTGCCCTCGCCGGCCGGGGGGGCGATCGTCTCGGCCGGAGTGGACGCGAAGTCGAAGGTTCCGGGGCCGGATTCGACCGAGCCGGCCCCTGGCTGGGCGAAGTCGAACGCACCGACGGTGGGTTCGACCGGGCTCGGCTCTCGGTGTTCGAAGCTCAAACGGTCCGACGACGAGGCACCGGGTGACGGCTCGGGGTCGGTGACGGCCGAGTCGGCGATGGTCGAGACCGAGTCGGCGTCTGACGGCTCGAAGTCGGCAAGAGCCCCGTCGGGGCCTGCAGCCGTCTCGTCGATCGCATCGAAGCCGAACTGCGCCGCAGAGTCCTCGAAGGCAGCAGAGTCCTGGAGAGCAACAGAGTCCTCGAAGGCAGCAGAGTCCTGGAGAGCAACAGAGTCCTCGAAGGCAGCAGAGTCCTGGAGAGCAACAGAGTCCTCGAAGGCAGCAGAGTCCTCGGAAGCCGCGGTGTCGTCGGAAGCGGCAGCGTCCTCAGAAGCAGCGGTGTCGCGACCCACGCCGAACCCGGTCCCGTCGACGCCGGCGGGCTCGACCCCCTCGGGGGTCGAATCACCGGCATCTTCGGTGTCGGGCCCGTGATCGTCGACCGACTCGACGACCGGAGCCGAGCCGACGTCGATGACGTCGCCGTCGTGCAACACCGGGGGTGCGGCCGAAGCGGCTCGCTCCCGCGCCTCTTCGAGAACGAGATCCTCGGTCCCTTCCAGCAAGCCCGGAGCCGGTTCGGACTCGAGGCGGGCCAGGGCACCCTCGAGTTCGAGCCGCGCCGGCCGCGATACGATCCTTCGACGCGATCTCGGTCGTGCGGAGCACGTCGATGCGCCGTTGGGCCTGCTCCAGGTTCGCCCGCACCTTGGTGCGAATGATCTCTTCGGACTCCTGGCGAATGAACTCGGACTGGGCCCGAGCCTCCTGGAGGAGCTGCGACACCTGACCGCGAGCATCGCTCAGTTCGGCCATCGCTCGCTCGCGTTCGGCCGATACCTCGGCCTCGAGTCGGGCGATCTCGGCTTCGCGGCTGGTCAGGCTGGCGATGCCATCGGCGATCGCCTCCTGCTTGAGATCGGCGGCCTGGGACCGTGCCTCGTCCAGCTCCTGGCCGGCGTTCGCCCGCATCGCCTCGGCCTCGGCCTCGGCACTGGCTCGAATCTCGGCCGCTTCTTCCTGGGCAACGACCAGAACCTGGTCAGCCTCGGCACGCGTTTCGGCTGCGTAGGTGTCGGCCTCGGCCCGCAGGGCGGCGGTATCGGCCTCGGCCTGCGCCCTCAGCTGCTCGCCCGTCTCCTGCGCATTGCGCAGGAGACTCGCGATCCGGTCGCCCAGTGCGCCGAACCGATCGATGTCGGTCTCGGTCACTGGTCCGGGCGACGGGCTTCCGCTCGGTCCGTCCTCCTGGGCCGCCTCGCCGGCGACGGCGTGGTGATCGGGCCCAGGCATCGGAGGAACCACCCGATCGGCGGGCTCCGCACCGGGTTCGGGCTTGGCCTCGGCGCCGTCCGAACCGGTCGTCACGGCCGGGGCATCGGCACGCGCCGCTTCGACCTCGGACTCGAGGAAACGGATCTCACCGGCCACACGGCGCAGGAACGCCCTGACCTCGGACTTGTCGAACCCACGCAGGGCCGAGCCGAACTCGCGTTGCTCGATGTCTTCGGGACGCAATACCACGGACGAATCCTCCTCGCTCAGGGTACCGAATCGGCACGAGGGCCCCGGCGCTGAGCGTTCCTCAAGAAATACTCGACCAACCGGCCGAGCGTGGGTCGGTTCCGACCACAACTCGACCCCAAGAAGGGACCTTTGCCTTTGAGCCAGAAGGTGGACCGCCGCTAACGTGCCCCGATGCACGCCTTCCGAGAAGCCATCGAGAACCATGCCGGCCCCGACGAACTGGCCGCTATTCCGATTCCCGAGTCCTACCGCGCCGCCTACGTGAAGCGCAGTGACGCAGGGATGTTCGAAGGAGTCGAGTCCTGGGACAAGGATCCACGAAAATCCATCCACGTCGGCGACGTCCCGACACCCGAGCTCGCCCCCGACGAGGTCTACGTGGCCGTGATGGCCAGCTCGATCAACTTCAACACCGTCTGGACGTCGATCTTCGAACCCCTGCCGACCTTCGGGTTCCTCGACCGCCTGGGCCGGGACAGCCGCTGGGGCGCCCGCCATGCGCTCGACCACCACGTGATCGGGTCCGATGGATCGGGTGTCATCGTGCGCACCGGATCGGCGGTCCGCAACTGGAAGGTCGGCGACCGGGTTGCCATCCACTGCAACTACGTCGACGACCAAGACCCCGATGCCCATCGCGATTCGATGCACGCCGCCAACCAGAAGATCTGGGGTTTCGAGACCAACTTCGGCGGCCTCGCCGACCTCACCGTGGTCAAGGCCAACCAGCTCATGCCGAAACCAGCACATCTGAGCTGGGAGGAGACCGCGGTCAACGCACTCTGCGCATCGACGAGCTATCGCATGCTCGTTTCCCGGGCTGCGGCCGGGATGAAGCAGGGCGACACGGTCCTGGTCTGGGGGGCCACCGGCGGCATCGGCGGGTATGCCATCCAGCTCGTCCTCAACGGCGGCGGGTATCCGATCGGCGTGGTTTCCTCGCCCGACAAGGCCGAGTTGCTGCACCAGATGGGCTGCGAGGCCGTGATCGATCGCCGAGCCGAGAACTACCAGTTCTGGTCCGACCCCCACACCCAGGACGAGTCCGAGTGGCGTCGTTTCGGCAAGAAGATCCGCGAGGTCGCAGGCGACGATCCCGACATCATCTTCGAACATCCCGGGCGCCAGACGATGGGCGCCTCGGTCTTCGCCGCCAAGCGGGGTGGAACCGTGGTCACCTGCGCGGCCACCTCGGGCTACATGATCGAATACGACAACCGTCATCTCTGGATGAAGCTCAAGCGCATCGTGTCGAGCCACTTCGCCAACTACGCCGAGGCCTGGGAGATGAACAAGCTGATCGACCGGGGCGCCATCCAGCCGATCCTGTCTGCGGTTCACACGCTCGACGAGGTCGGCGAGGCGTCGCTCTCGGTGCACCACAACGAGCACGAGGGCAAACTGGGTGTGCTGTGCCTGGCCAGTGGTGAAGGCCAGGGCATCACCGACCCGGCCAAGCGCGAGCGCATCGGCGAGGACAAGATCACCATGTTCCGCCGCCACGCCGAGTCACTCCGGAAGTGACGACACGTCACCTGAACGACACGATCACCTGAACGACACGATCACCTGAACGACACGATCACCTGAACGACACGATCACGAGGACATCATGCAACTGACCGCCATCGATCACATCGCCATCGCCGTGCGAGACCTCGACGCCGCCATCGAGTACTACGCGGCGGCCTTCGGGGCCGAGGTCCACCATCGTGAAATCGTCGAGAGCGACGGAGTCGAGGAAGCCCTCGTCAAGGTGGGTGAGTCGTACATCCAACTCACGGCCGCGACCCGCCCCGACTCCCCGATCGCCAAGGCCATCGAGAAGCGGGGCGAAGGCCTGCACCACGTGGGCTACCGCGTCGACGACTGCGCCGAGGCCCTCGAACAGATGGTGGCCGCCGGAGCGACGGCGATCGACAAGGCCCCTCGGCCCGGCTCCCGGGGTACGACCGTGGCCTTCGTTCATCCCAAGGGAAGCTTCGGGACACTCATCGAACTCGTCCAGGAATAGGCAATGACGAACCCGGTCGACCTGGTCGAGGTCCTCGAACTCGAGCAGGTCGCCGCCGGACTCTTCATCGGTCACAGCCCGGCCAAGGGACGCCAACGGGTCTACGGGGGCCAGGTCGTCGCCCAGGCCCTCACGGCGGCCCGTTCGACGGTCCCCGCCGCCCACGAGATCCACAGCCTGCACGGCTATTTCATCCGAGCCGGCGACGAATCCCTCCCCATCGTGTTCGACGTCGACCTGATCCGCGATGGCCGTTCGTTCACCACTCGGCGGGTCGTCGCCCGACAGCGCAGCGGTGCCATCTTCAACCTGTCGTGCTCGTTCCACACCGCCGAGCCCGATGTCGAGTTCGCCCGCCCGGTGGCCGACCTCGCCGTTCCGCCGCCCGACGAGTGCGTACACGAGGACTGGGACGACGTCTCCGACGTCCGCACGGTCCCCGGAACCGAACCGGGGCGAGCCATCGCCTGGATCCGCAACGCGCTGCCCGACCGGTTGCCGGACGACCCGTGGTTCCACACGGCGGCGATGGTCTACGCCAGCGATCACATCCCGATGGATGCGATCTGGAACGGCAATCCCGATGCTGCCGGAAGCCACGACGACGGCACCTACATGGGGGCCAGCCTCGATCACTCGGTTTGGATCCACCGCAACGCACGAGCCGACGAGTGGCAGCTCTACGACATGCGACTGCAGTCGTTGCAGGGCTCGCGCGGCGTTGCCCACGGCACGGTCCACACCGCCGACGGAATCCTCGTGGCCACGGTCGCCCAAGAGGGTCTGCTCCGGCGGATTCGCCAGCGGTGAAGATCCGCTCCAGACTCGCACCGATCCACGAGCCCCGTCATCCGAGCATCAGGAGGTCGACATGACCGCACCCCGCCCGAGCGCACCACGCGTCAACCCCATCACCGAGATCGAAGGCGAATTGGCCGAGATCCTCCAGAATGCCCTCACCGTCGACGGTTCACCCCTCAACATCTTCGGCACCATGGGTCATCACCCGAAACTGTTGAAGCGCTTCAATCTGCTCGGCGGATTCCTGCTCAACAAGGGCCTGCTCCCGGCACGCGAACGCGAGATCGTGATCCTTCGAGTCGGTTGGAATGCGCATGCGGTCTATGAGTTCGGTCAACACACGCTGATCGGGAGGCAGGCCGGCCTGACCGACGACGAGATCGTCGCCCTGGCAGGCGGAACCCGTGACTGGAGCCCCGACGACCAGGCGCTGATCGATCTGGCCGACGACCTGTGCCGAGACGACGTGGTCAGCGATGCGACCTGGGCGGCGCTCGGTCGCTGGAACGACGCCGAGCGGGTCGAGCTGGTCATCATCGCCGGCTTCTATCGGCTGGTCTCGGGCTTCCTGAACAGCTTCGGCGTGCAGCTCGACGACGGTGTCCCCGGATGGCCGCAGGGCTGAGCCGGATCGGGCCGCCCCGATGACCGGCCCGACACTCAGCCGAAGACCAGTGGCGTGACCGCGACCGCGTTGAACAGCACGTGGGCGATGATCGTCGGGCCGAGTCGTCGGGTTCGGACGGCGACCACACCCAGAACGAGTCCGACCGAACCGATCGCGCCGAGCAGCACCGCAAGCTCGGCCGGGTCGGCAGCGATGTAGTGGGGCACGGTGAACGCCAGGGTCGAGCCGACAACGGCCAACACCGGCCCGCCACGCTTCTCGAAGGCCCGCAGGATCAGGCCGCGGAACAACAATTCCTCGGACAGCGGCGCGCCGATCAGCACCGATGCGATGAGCACCCAATAGGCGATCGTGCCGTCGGCATCACGAACGAACTGGGTGTTGTCGACACCCTGCTCGACACCGACCAGCTGGGCGATCGTCGTCCCGACCACCGCCGCCAACACCAGAGCGACGAATGCCGCAGCCGGGCCGATGGCGAAGTCGATCGGCCTGATCGCCCAACCCCAGTCCGAGGCCATCCCCCGTCCCTTGCGCCGTGACACGAGCCACGGCCACAGACCCTGGGCCAGCTGCTGGCCGACCAGTCCGGCGGCGATCACCCCAGCCGGAATCGCCACCGTCTCCTCATCGAGGACCGTGTCCAGGTCGAACGCACCGACGGCCACACCGATGATCAACGAAGCGATCGCCAGGAGCGACGACGCCAGCACGATGACCGGCACAGCGGCCAGGGCGTCGCCGAGCCCCCACCACGGGCGGATCCGCTCACCGGTCGACCGCCCCACCGGTGCGGGAGACGCAGGACCACCCCGGTCGGGAGCCGGTGGAGGCGGGGCCGGATACCAGATCTCTCCGGTGACCTCGGAGCGCATCGGTGGCGCCGCTGGTGCGGGTTCCGACGGCACCACCCCCCTCGGGGCGTGCGGCGTCATCGGCGGACGAGGATTCACCGAGGAGTGATCGGGCCTGGGGCCGATCTGCTTGAGCACCATGGGCCAAGTCTGTCCGAATCGGCCCAACGATGGTCAGCCGGGCGGGGCGATCAGTTCTCGCTGCTCCCACAGCTGAACCGCTCGCTCGAGCGGGACCGGCGGGCTGAGGAGGTACCCCTGGGCCAGGTCACAACCGAGTTTGGCCAGCTCGGCGAACTGGTCGTAGGTCTCGACCCCTTCGGCGACGACCGACAGGCCGAGCTGGGCGGCCAGCGATGTCGACGTGGCGACGATGGCGGAGTCTTCGCGTGACACGCCGAGCCCGCTGATGAACGAGCGATCGATCTTGATCGTGTCGGCCATCGAGAACCGACGGAGGTAGTCGAGGGTCGCGTAGCCGATGCCGAAGTCGTCGATCGACAACTTGCAGCCCAGCGCGGCCAACTGGCGAAGCGTGGCCGACGCACCATCGACGTCGTCGACCTTCATCGACTCGGTCACCTCGAATCCGAGGTAGGACGTGGGCACCTGGTGCCGGTCGAGTGCGGCGAAGATGACCGGAATCAGCCCGGGATCGGCCAGTTGGCGGGCGGAGAGGTTGACCGAGATCACGGGCTTGGCCCCGTCGGGTGATCGTGGCCAGCGTGCGATCTGGCGGCAGACCTCGTCGATGACCCACGCCCCGAGCGGCACGATCAATCCGCTCACCTCGGCGATCTCGATGAACTCCGAGGGCGGCAACAGCCCCTTGCCCGGACGATCCCAGCGAACGAGCGCCTCGGCTCCGACCATCCGGCCCGTGGCGATGTCGACGAGTGGCTGATAATGAACCACCAGCTCGTCCTCGGTGAGCGCCACCTCGAGCGCCTTCTCGATCTCGAGTCGGACCAGGACCGGGTTCGTTGCGCCCTTCTCGAAGATGGCATAGCGGGATCGCCCATCGGCCACCGCCTGGGCCAACGCCGATTCGGCGCACGAGATGATGACGTTCGGCGACTGACCCGGTTCCTCGACGAGCACCACGCCGACCGAGGCCGAGATGCGCAGCTCGACGTCACCCCGACCGACGCGGAAGGGCTCGCCGATTCCCTCCACGATCCGCTCGGCCATCGCCTGCACGTCGCCGTCGCTCGTGAGCGCGACGCAGAGCACCATGAATTGGTCACCGCTGATCCGGCCGACCGTGTCGCCGAGCCGAACCGACTGACGGAGCCGGCGCGAGACTTCGATCAGCACCTCGTCACCGATCTCGGGACCCCAGGCATCGTTGATGAGCTTGAAGCGGTCGACGTCGACGAGCAGCACGGCCAGGCGAGCCCGTTCACGCCCGAGACGGGCAACCGCCTGTTCGAGGCGGTCTGCGATCAGCATCCGATTCGGCAGCATCGTCAGCCGGTCATGGAGCACCTTGTGGGCGAGATGGGCTTCGGCCACGCTTCGCTCGACCGCAAGCGTGGCGAGCCGCTTCAGGTAGGCGAGTGCCACGGCTTCGTCGCCCGTCGGCCGGAGACGGGCCACGTGGGCCACCATCATGACCCCACGGCGCTCGCCGTTGGGTCCCCAGAGCGGCAGGATCCAAAGTGCCTCGACGTCACCGGACTGGAGCAGACCGGCCAGATCGTCATCGAGGTCGGAGACCCGCACGAAGGACTCCGCAGTCAGTCGACCACTGTCGGTGACCACGTGGAGGGTCTTGGCAAAGAGGCCGATCGGGTGCCGGCCACTGATCACCGGTTCGAGTCCCCCGACCGAATCGGCCAACGCGAGCCAACAGGTACCCCCGCTCACATGCTGGTTGACCCGATCGGCGATGCTCAGGAGCAGGTCCGACACGTCGTGGCCGTCGACGAGTGCGTCGAGGATGTCGTTCGAGTCCTCGAGCAGGGCCTCGTGGGTCACCCGGCTGGTCGTGTCCCGGAAGATCGAGACGTAGTACGGCCAGTCGGTGGCCATGGCCGGTAGGCGCAGGAACGAGGCCCGGACGGCGACCGAGGCGCCATCGGACCGCTCGAGGCGCAGGTTGACCACGGCCTGGTGCCCGTTCTCGACCAGATCGGCAATGGCATCGAGCTGAGCCGGCGGCGTCGTCGAGGCGAAGAGCAGGCCGGGATTGGCACCCAGGATCTCTCGGGCTTCATAGCCCAGCAGCTTCAGCAGGTTCTCGCTGGCGTAGACGATGTGGCCCAGACCCGTCGTCGGGTCGACGGCAGACACAGCGATGCCGTGGATCGGTGAATCGGACTGTGGTTCACCGGTCAGATCGATGAGGGTCCCGATCTCGGATTCGGAGATCAGGGGCGGATCGAAGGGCAGCGGCGGAGCGGAGGTGGGGAAAGGATCGGGCAATGCGGGCTCGGTGGCGACGTTGGGGGCGGGCGGTGGTCCACCCCGGACGGGTCGGGTTGGACGTTAGTCATCACGCTCCGTGTTCTCGGGGATGGTCACCGACGCGGGCATCGGTGTCCCGGGACGCCGGGAGCGTCGTGAAGGAGACTCGGTCGACAGTAGCGTCTCGGTGGTGTCGGAGACATCGAGCGGACGCGAGCCGACAGAACCGAGCGGACGCGAGCCGACAGAACCGAGCGGACGCGAGCGACCGGGGACCTGGACCGTACGCGAGGTCTGCGACTCGATCGAGCGAGTGTTCGCCGACCGCTTCGCCGACGAGATCTGGGTGCAGGGCGCGATCTCGGGACTGAACCGTTCCGGCGAGCACGTCTACTTCGATCTGGTCGAACCCGGCGAACTCGGCAATCGGCCCGATGCCACCCTGCCGGTCGCCCTCTTCGCGTCGTCGAAGTTCCGGGTGAATGCCATCTTGAAGCGGGCCGGCTCGATGCGGATGGTCGACGGCATCGAGATCCGCGTTCGCGGCCGTCTCGCCTACTACGGCCGCCAGAGTCGGGTGCAGCTGGTGATGTCGCTGATCGACCCGGCCTTCACGATCGGGAAACTCGAAATCGCCCGGACTCGGCTGCTGTCCGCGCTCGCAGCCGAGGGCGTCCTCGAGGCCAACCGGCGACTTCCACGCCCCCTGCTGCCGCTCCGTGTCGTCCTGATCACCAGCGTGTCGAGCGCAGCCGAGGCCGATTTCGTCAACGAACTCGACCTGAGCGGATTCCCGTTCGATCTGACCATCATCCACAGTCGGGTCCAGGGTGATGACGCCGTCGACATGCTGGTTTCGGCGGTGGCGGAGGCTGCCGATCACGACCCCGACCTGATCGCGATCGTTCGGGGTGGCGGGGCTCGAACCGACCTGATGGCCTTCGACCACGAAGACGTGGCCCGGGCGATCATCGGTTCCCGAATCCCCGTGTTCGTCGGGATCGGTCACGAGATCGATCAGTCGGTGGCCGACATCGTGGCCCACCGTTCGGTCAAGACACCGACGGCGTGCGCCACCGCGATCGTCGATCTGGTCCGGACCTTCATCGGTCGGATCGACCATGCCGAGGAACGTCTCGACGCCGTGACCCACACGGCGCTCGACCGATCGGACCGCAGGCTCGACGAGGCGGCGGCGCGGATCGGTCAGCTGGCTTCCACCGGTGTCGAACGGGAGCGATCGCGTCTGGCACTGCTCGCCCATCGTCGCACCGAGGCGATCGGCCGGCGGTTCGAGCGGCTCGAGGCTCGGCTCGATCGCAATGCGCTGCGTGCCGCCGCCCTCGATCCGGCCGTGATCCTGGCCCGGGGCTGGTCGATCACCCGGCGAGCCGACGGTGCGCTGGTTCGAGAGCCGAGCGACGCTCCCGACGGCACACTGCTGGTGACGACACTCGCCAAGGGCACGATCACGAGCCGATCCGGAGGAGCCGATGACTGATCACGCCGAGCACACCGCCGAACCCGAGGGGACCGACCCCACACTCTCCGATGGGGCCGGCAACCCGCTGCCCTACGCCGACGCCGTGGCCGAGCTCGAAGCCATCCTCGCCTCGCTCGAAGCCTCCAGCGTCGACATCGATGCGCTCGCGACCCAGGTCGCCCGGGCCACCCAGCTGATCGACCACTGCCGTCGCCGGCTGGTCACCGTGCGTTCGCAGGTCGACCGGGTCCTGGCCGACTCGTCGCACATCGACATCGATGGCGATGACTGAGGTCCCGCCCGGTCTTCGAGAGGTCGCCACCAGGGTCGATGCCCGAGTCGAGGCCCTCTTCGACGCCGAACGTGCCGTCTGGCGCGAGGTCGATCCCCGCCTCGTCGAGGTGATCGACGAACTGGCTCGGATGACGGGAGGCGGAAAGCGGCTCCGGGCCGGCTTCTGCTTCTGGGCCTGGGTCGGCGTCAACGGGATGGACACCGACCAGACCCGGATCATCGACGCCGGCGCAGCGTTCGAGCTGCTGCAGGTCTTCGCCCTGATCCACGACGACGTCATGGACGACGCCGACACACGCCGCAGCCACCAGACCATTCACGTTCGCCAAGCGCATCGCCTGACCCAGTCGGGCTGGCGCGGGGAACCGCGTCGCTACGGCGAGGGCGTGGCGATCCTGGCCGGCGATCTCGGGCACGTGTACGCCGATCGGTGCATGTCCGGGGCGCACCGCGATGCACTCGGCATCTGGGACCGGCTCCGGGTCGAGCTGAACCTCGGTCAGTACCTCGACATGCGGACGGCGGCGTCGGGGGAGGTCACTCGAGTCACCGCTCGCCGCGTCGCCCTGTTCAAGTCGGCGCTCTACACGATCGTCCGGCCGCTGCAGGTCGGAGCGGCGCTCGACGGGAAGGCCGATCCCGAGCTCCTCGAACGTCTCGACGCATTCGGAAGGCCCGTGGGCCAGGCCTTCCAGCTGCGCGACGACCTCCTCGGCGTGCTCGGTCACCCCGACCGGTTGGGCAAGCCCGTCGGTGGCGATCTACGCGAGGCCAAGCCCACCGAACTCGTCGCCGTGGCCCTGGATCGCGCCACGACCGCGCAACGCAACACACTCGCAACAATCGGCAGACCCGACCTCTCTGACCAGGACATTTCCGACATCCTGGACGTCCTCCACGACACGGGAGCCATCGCCGACATCGAGGAACGCATCGATCTGCTGCTCCGGGATGCGATCGATGAGTCGATTCGCCTACCATTCGCAGACGAAGTTCGGCAGACACTCGTGGACTTCGCCACGTATGCGGCGGCACGAAATCACTGATGGCGACCGTTCGACGACGGTGGTTGAACTGACGGGATTCGTGCCGATGGGAGCCATGTGACAAGGAGTCGGGGGCACACCAAGGAGGCTCGCTCACCATCCGGCAGATCTCCGGCTGGTGAGGTGACGCTGGCCCTGCGCGCCCTTCGACACGGAGGACTCGACGACGCCGCCCGGGCACTCGAACTCGGTCCGTCGGTTGCCGGATCGCTGTCGGCCGTGCTCGCCGCACTGCGATGGGGTGCCGTCATGGCCGGTGTCGGCTGGGCCGCCACCCGAGCCGCCGGTGGTGAGGTCTCCATCGTCGTCACGCTCTCGATCGTGGTGTTCTTGGCCTCGTGGCGCACGATCCGACCGATTCGGCTCGGCACGGACTCCCAGACCCAGCAGGCACTGGCCCTGACCGACGTCGCCATCCTCGCCGCTGCGGTCGGCATCGACGACGGCCTGAGCAACCCGTTCGTCGGCGCGGTCATCGTCGCCGTCGCCGTCGTCGCCTTCGGCTGGGGGCTGCGGCTCGGCGCCTGGGCGGCGGCCACCGCCCTGATCGTGTCGACGAGCGTTGCCGCCGTCTTCACCCTCGGGTTCACACTTCCCAGCCCGGCCGGCGTGATGGCCGTCCTCGGCGCCTGCGCCTTCCCCGGCATCGCCCAGCAACGCCTCCTCCAGCTCGAGGATCGCCGGCGGGCCACCTACGACCGAGCGACGGCCCTGGGCGAGACCAACCAGCTGCTCGAGGCCCTGCACGAGCTGGCCATCTCCCTGCCCTCGTCGCTCGACCTCGCCGACGTCCTCCGGGCCGCTCGGACCCAGCTCGTCGAATCCTTCGCCGCCGACCGCCTGATCATCCTGGCCTACGACGACACCGTGTGGTCACCGCAGCTCCAGGAGGGATTCGACCTTCCACCGACGTTCACCTCGGCCAAGCTCCCGCAGCCGATGCTCGAGGCTGCGACCCTCCCGACCGTGCTTCGTGTCGACGACCTCGGCACGGCGGGCACCGGACGGACCGGATGTGGGCTGTACCGCCGCCTCATCGTCAACGGCAAGGACACCGGCCTCGTTGCCGTCGAACGCGAGCTCCCGAACCAGTTCGGGCCCGGCGATGCCGAACTGCTCGAGGGGCTGGCCCAGATGCTCTCGCTCACGGTCGCCAATGCCCGCTCCTTCCAACATCTGCGATCACTTGCGGCCGCCGACGAGCGAGGACGCATCGCCCGCGATCTGCATGACCGCCTGGGCCAGTGGCTCACCTACATCGGCCTCGAACTCGAACGCATCAACGGTGCCGCGGTCGAGCCGTCACTCGAACTCAAACAACTCCACGGGGACGTCCAGGGCGCCATCGCCGACCTCCGCGACACCCTGGTGGAACTGCGCGCTGCCGTTCAGCCCGGACGGCCGTTCAGCGTCGTCATCGGCGAGGTCGTCGACCGGTTCGCGAAACGCAGCGAGGTCGACATCTCGATCAGTCTTCCCGACGATCGATCGCTCCATCTGGCGCCGGTGGTCGAGAACGAGCTTCTCCGGATCGCTCAAGAGGCGCTCACAAATGTCGAAAAGCATGCCAAGGCCACTCATGTCCATTTGGGTTGGTCGATCGAGAACGGACGAGGTGTGCTTGTCGTGCAGGACAACGGACGAGGTTTCGAGCCCAGCAAGGGCATCCGAGGCACCGCCTACGGTCTTGTGGGTATGAGGGAACGCGCCGCGTCGGTCGGAGCCATTCTGGAAGTGACGAGCGAACCCGATCAGGGAACGCTCATCACGGTTCTGACAAGCCCACCCGCCTGAGAAGGACCCCCACATGATCAAGATTCTGCTCGCCGATGACCACGCCCTCTTGCGAGACGGGCTGCGTCGTTCCTTCGAAGCGGCCGGTGACACGGTGGTGGGTGAAGCCTCGACCGGTGAAGAAGCGGTTGCATTGGCCAAGGCGCTCGTCCCCGAGGTGGTCCTGATGGACCTGTCGATGCCGATCATGGATGGCATCGAGGCCACCCGGCTGATTCGTGACGCCGTCCCATCCTGCCGGATCGCCGTGCTCACGATGCACGACGACCTGGGTCGGACCCGCGACGCCATCGCCGCCGGAGCCAGCGCCTACCTGAGCAAGGGCACCTCGTTCGCCGAGGTTCGTGACACCGTCCTGCGGGTGGCCGATGGCGAGACCGTTCTGTCGCCGGCACTCGCCGGGGCCATGTTGACCACCGCCGCCGATCAGCACAACAACGACGACCTGCTGTCGGATCGTCAGGTCGAGATCCTCCAGGCGATCGCCGATGGCATGAGCACCAAGCAGGCCGGGCGCTATCTCGGCATCACCACGAAGACCGTACACAATCATCTCAACGCCATCTATCGCAAGCTCGACGCCCAGAGCCTCACCCACGCCGTCCTCGGAGCGGTCCGACTGGGCATCATCGACCTGCACCACGGCGACGACGAGGACTGAGCGATTCCGAACGATCAGTCGGTTGCGTAGCGGGTGCAAGCCTCGTCGAGTGACGAGCGAACCACACCCGGTTCGTTGACGACGGCCGCCAACCAGGGCGGCAACACCTTGGCCGTCACCACCACCGGAGCCTGCAGCGCCGAACGGGCCAGCAACAGGCGGAGGAAGCCCATCGCGTAGTCCGCCGGTCGGATGTCGGTCGACAACTCGAACAGGGCGAACGGGTCGGGGCTCGCTCCATCGGCGTCGGCCGGGTCGAACCACGACCCGGAGCCGGGTCCGTCGCTACCTCCGGCCAGGCCCGGACCGTCGGCGAGCACCAATCCGTGGACCAGGTCGTGGCGTGCGGCTGCGGCCATGAGCCCCACGTAGGCCCCGAGTCCACGACCGACGATGGTCGTTGGCTGCCCGCTCACCTCGACCACGTGACCCAGTGCGATGTCGACGTCACTGGCCAGGATCTCGCACGTGTAGCCGCCTCCGTGAGGAACCGTGCTGGCGCCGTGACCGGTGAAGTCGAGACCCCACACCGGTCCGGGCCAGCGATGCCACGGTGTCGGGACCGACGCCCGGGTTCGTTCGCCGAGGCCGTGCAGGATCAGGAGCGGTCGCCCGTCGATGGATCGGAGTTCGTGGAGCGCCAACTCGACCTTGTTGTGCATCAGCCGGGTGGTCACGACAGGAACTCCAGAATGAGGTCGGCAACCTGGCGCGGCCGCTCGATGTGTACGAAGTGGCCGACGCCTTCGAGGGGAACGAATCTCGCCTCGGGCGGGAGCCACGGTTCGACGTCGCCGATCTGGGTGCCCCACCCCATTTCCTCGAGTTCCAGACCGAGCACGGCGAGCAGTGGGACACCGAGCCCGGGCAGTCGATTGAGGGCCCATTCGGGCCGGTTGGGGCCGAAACCGCCGAAACGCATCGACGGATCGATCTTCCAGCGCCAGCCGTCGGGATCGTGACGCGCCCCGATCGACACCAGCCGCCGCAGCCATTCGTGGTCGAGGCGCGGGTTCATCCGAGCTCGGCGTGCGGCCAGCTCGTCGAGGGTGCCGGGTTTGCGCTCGTTGCGATGGGCCGTCCGACGATGATCGAGGCGATCGACCAGTTCGTCGGCCATCATGCGGGTCCGTTCCCGGTCGGCGATGTCGGGCATCGTTCGCCGCGACGGCAGGCCGTCGAGATTGACCAGATGGGTGACCAGATCGGGTCGGATCTCGCTGAGCGCCATCATCAGGCCACCACCCTTCGAGTGACCAAGCATCGGCGCCGCCGCCGTGGTCACCGATCGGATCACCGCGACGCTGTCTCGGAGGTCGGCATCCCAGCTGTAGAGCGCAGCGTGTTCGGAGTCACCGTGTCCTCGCTGGTCCCAGCTGACGACCCGCCACCCGGCGTCCGCGATCAGGGGGGCGAAGCCGTCGAGGGTCCCGGCGAAGTCGAACCCGCCGTGGGCGATGAAGAGCGGCGGGGCCGCGTCGTCACCCCACTGGTACGCCGCGATCGACAGTCCATGACTGTCGACCGTCCACGACCGGTCGGGTCGGCGGGCTCCCGGATAGGGAATCACCGAATCTTCGTTGGCGGCGACGTCGTTCATGCCCACGGCGGCGACGATAACCGCCGGCTGGCGGTGGTACCGCACTGGTTCCGGCGGGGTGAGGGACGGCCGTGCGGGTTGCCCATCCTGGCGCACGGTGTCGGCGGTAGCGTTGCGTCGGTGACTTCCGCTCGATCCGAGGCCAACCGGCGACGAACCTTCGCCATCATCTCGCACCCCGACGCGGGCAAGACCACGCTGACCGAGAAGTTCCTGCTCTACGGCGGCGCGCTCGGCAAGGAGGCCGGCACGGTCAAGGCCCGCGAAGGCCGCCGGTCGGCCACGTCGGACTGGATGGAGCTGGAGCAGCAGCGGGGCATCTCGATCACCTCGACGGTGCTGCAGTTCCCCTACCGCGACTGCATCATCAACCTGCTCGACACCCCCGGCCACCGCGACTTCTCCGAGGACACCTATCGGGTGCTGGCCGCAGCCGACGCCGCCGTCATGGTGCATCGACGCCGCCAAGGGCATCGAACCACAGACGCTCAAGCTCTTCGAGGTCTGCCGCGAGCGGGAGATCCCGTTCCTCACCTTCATCAACAAGTTCGATCGGCCGGGTCAGGGTGCCCCTCGAGCTGCTCGACCAGATCGAGGAGACCCTGGTCGTCGAGCCGACGCCGGTCACCTGGCCGGTTGGGATACCGGGCGACTTTCGAGGGGTCATCCACCAAGGAACCGGCGAGTACACCCGCTTCGAGCGCACCGCTCGCGGTTCCACCATTGCCCCCGAAGAAGTCATCGACGTCGAGCGGGCCGCCCGTCGAGGAGGGCGAGTCCTGGGACAACGGCACTCGAAGAAGCGCAGCTGCTCACCGAGCTGGGTCGGGTCGTCGACCGCAAGACGTTCCTTGCCTGCGAATCGACGCCGGTGTTCTTCGGCTCGGCGCTGACCAACTTCGGCGTGCGGTTCCTGCTCGACGGCGTGGTCGACCTCGTCCCCTGCCCTGCACCCCGCCTCCTGGCCGACGGGAGCCGCCGGTCGCTGGACGATCCCTTCTCGGGCCTGGTGTTCAAGGTCCAAGCCGGCATGGACAAGGCTCACCGCGACCGCATCGCCTTCGTCCGAGTGTGCTCGGGCCGGTTCGAGCGTGGGCATGATCGTCACCTCCGGACGCTCCGGTCGTCAGTTCTCGACCAAGTACGCCCAGACCATGTTCGGCCAGGATCGCGAGACGGTCGAACGTGGCGTGGCCGGGCGACGTGCTCGGGCTGGTCAACGCCAACGACTCCGCGTCGGCGACGCCGTCTATCGTCGATCGAGCCGTCGAGTTCCCCCCGCTCCCGGCGTTCGCCCCCGAGCACTTCATGCGAGCCCGGGTGAAGGACACCTCGAAGTTCAAGCAGTTCCGCAAGGGCATCGCCCAGCTCGACGAAGAGGGCACCGTCCAGGTACTGCGTGAGCGGGATCTCGGCGACCAGGCTCCGATCCTCGCCGCTGTCGGTCCCATGCAGTTCGAGGTGGCGAGCCACCGGCTGGACAACGAGTTCGGGGCGCCGAGATCGAACTGACGAGCACGCCGCTACACCATCGCCCGACGCACCGACGCCGCCAGCACCCCTGCTCTGCGGGCGATGCAGGGCGTCGACGTGCTCGAACGAGCCGACGGCACCCGCTTGGCCGTGTTCGAGAGCCGCTACTGGATGGATCGTGTCCTCCGCCGACCATCCCGAGCTCACGCTCGAACGCATGGTCGCCGAAGGCGGCCTGGGTTGATCGCCTCCGGTCCGCCATGGTTGCCCAACGGTGTCGTCGGGCCGGGTCGACGATCCGCCGCCGGATGCTCGTGCTGGTCGCCGTCGGGCTCCACGCTGGCGTCGGCCTGCACCGGCGGCGCCGACGAATTGCTGAACCAGGATCCGGCCCCGGGGACGATCGCCAACGACGGATCGCGACCACGACAGCACGACCACGGAGCCCACGCCGCCCGAGACGACCACCACCACGATGGAGACCCCGACCACGCTCGCTCCCATTCGACGGTTGGGTCGACCCGGCATCGTCGGGCCTGCCCTGGTCGAGCCTCGGTGCGGTCGAGGGGCTGCTCACCTTCCGGGGCAATCCGACGCGCTCGTGGTACGGGACGGGCCCGGTGCCCGCAGAACCCGGCCGTGGAGTGGACGTTCGACATCGGCTGTTCGAACTCGCAGTGTCGGCGGCGAGAACAAGCACGTGGTGCGGGTCGGGGTGGACCGGCCAGCCGGCGGTGTTCCATCCGCCCGGCGACGACGAGAACTGGTGGGTAGCGTTCGGCGGCTACAACCGCAAGGTCAACTTCCTCGATCCCGACGACCGGCGCCGAGGCCTACCCCGCCTACGCCACCGACGACATCATCAAGGGAACCATCACCATCGACCCCGACGGCTATCCCGCTCCTCTACACCGGCAGTCGCGACAACAACTACCACGTCGTCGCCCTCGATCGGCCCGAGCCGGTCGTGCCCTGTGGAAGCTCGCCGGCCGATGCTGTGCAGCCGACGCTGTGGAACAACGACTGGGACGGCTCGGGACTGGTCATCGACGACTACCTGTTCGAAGGGCGGCGAGAACTCCCGATTCTTCATCGTGAAGCTCAACCGGGGCTACGACGCCGACGGCCTGGTGACGGTCGATCCCCAGATCGTCTTCTCGACCGACGGCTGGGACGCCGAGCTGCTCGACGCCGTCGGCGACGACGTCTCGATCGAGAACTCGGTGGCGATCAGCGGCGACACCGTGTACTTCGCCAACTCGGGCGGGTCTGGTGCAGGGCTGGGACCTCAGCGGGCCTCATCGACGGGCGTCGATCCGACCCGGGTCTTCCGCTTCTGGACCGGTGACGACACCGACGCATCGATCGTCATCGACGACGAGGGCATGCTCTACGTCGGCAGCGAATACGAGCGGGGCAACGCCCGGGCCCAACAACTCGGCCAGATCATGAAGCTCGACCCCTCGAAGCCCGACGACCCCGTGGTGTGGAGCCGAGAGGCGAACTCCGGACTCGACACCGGCGTGTGGGCCACACCGGCGCTCTACGAGGATCTGGTGATCGTGCCGACCGACGATGGTCGGGTCCTGGGGCTCGATCGGGCCACCGGAGACGAGCGTTGGGTTCTGCGTCATCCCGGTCCGTTGTGGCAGAGCCCGGTCGTGGTCGACGATGTCCTGATCCAGGGTGACTGCCTCGGTGGGCTCCATGCGTACGACATCTCCGACACCAGCGCCGACCCGGTCGAACGATGGTCGCTGCAACTGGCCGAGGGGTGCATCGAATCGACGCCGGCGGTCTGGGACGGCCGTCTGTTCGTCGGCAGCCGCAACGGCACGTTCTACGCCATCGGCGAGTCCTGAGTCGACGGTCGATTCGCTCGGACCCGACCACCGAGGCCAACCGGGGCGTCACCGTCGCTTCCGGAACAATCGTGGAGCCTCCGTTGCCAAGGCCGTACGCAGGCCCCTCCGTTCTGGAGAAACCGTTCGGTGGCCCCTCGGTTCGGTGACCCCTCAGTTCGCGAGGGCGTGATCACCGGCGACGGGATCGGCGCTCCATGTCGCCTGGGCGGCCGAGGTCGAGCCGGCCAGCACCAGCGCCACCATTCCGACCACGTTGGCCGCGGCGCCGAACATGAAGGCGCTCCGGTAATCCGACAGGTCGTGGATCAGTCCGAGGGCGAAGGGTCCGAGACCGACACCGATCGTTCCGAAGAGCTGATTGAGTGAGTACACGCGGCTGTATTCCTTGACCCCGAAGGCCTC
The DNA here is from genome assembly GCA_963700755.1 of uncultured Acidimicrobiales bacterium. Taxonomy (GTDB): domain Bacteria; phylum Actinomycetota; class Acidimicrobiia; order Acidimicrobiales; family SZUA-35; genus JBBQUN01. The sequence goes on along the minus strand of CAVOYW010000004.1, from coordinate 245,713 downwards.
GGCGATCAACAGGGGCTGCAGCATCAGCAGGTTGCCGACACTCAGTCCGAAGATCGCGGCCGAGAGCAACAGGGCCGGTCGAGTATCGGCGAACGCGATCAGGGTGAGCGCGATCGCCTGGACGATGGTCAGCGCGGCCGTCATCGTCTTGGTCGACAGACGCAGGACCACGACGCCACCGGCCAGTCGACCGATCACGCTCGACAGGGCCATCGTCGACAGGACCGCGCCGGCGGTACCCGAGTCGGTGCGCTCCTTGGCCAGGTTGAACAACTGGGCGATGCCGCCCACCTGGGCCAGGAAGATCATGGCGTAGGTCAGGCACAGGAACTGGAAGAAGCGGGTGTGCAACGCCTCGTCGAGGGTGGCTCCCCGAAGCACGGTCGGGGTGTCGGGAACCGGTGCCCCGTCGGGCTCGAGGCCCTTGTCGGCCGGGTAGGACCGGATCACGAGGACTGCGACCGGCACCACACCCACCAACCAGGCGAGTCCCATCCAGGGGCCGGCCGTTGCCAGGCTGTGGCGCTCGATGAAACGAGCGGCAACCGGTGTGAGGGCGATCCCGCCGACCGACAGCCCAGTCGACCCGATCGACAGGGCGACCGAACGGCGGGCCGAGAACCAACGGGCGATGAGCGTGGTCGACGGAACCAGGCCGGCGAGCGAGAAGCCGATGCCGAACAGCGCGAAGAACAGGTAGAGGCCGATGACCGAGTCGACCCAGCGCAGGCCGAAGAGGGCCACGGCGCCGATCACGCCCCCGATCACGTAGAACCAGCGCAGGTCGACCAGTTCCATCCGTTTCGAGAGCACGAACCCCGTGATCCCGCTGATGCCGAAGAAGATCGTCGGGCCGAAGGATGCCGTGCCCACCTTGATGCCGAGTTCGTCGGTCGCCGCCGACAGGATGACCGAAGCGTTGTAGAAGCCGAGCCCGGCGGTCACCATCAGCATGAAGAAGATGGCCGCGACGACGGCCCAGCCGTAGAAGATCCCGCCGGTTCTGCCCGGCGGTGGCCCAGCGGTGATGGTCACGGCGGCGACGCTACCCCGTGGTGGTGGGGGGTCGTCCAGCCGACACGCTACGATCACCCCGTCCTGGGGCTGTAGCTCAGTTGGCTAGAGCACCTGCTTTGCATGCAGGGGGTCAGGGGTTCGATTCCCCTCAGCTCCACGTCGTTCGCTTCGTCAACCGGCCGGACCGCCGGCCGACGCCAACGGCGTCGCCCGGCCTCAGATGGCGACGATCTCGAATCCGGCCTGCGCAACCGATCGTCCAACGAGCTTCTCTCTCGGATCTCCAGGGAAAGTGATCGATGTGGCCGACCCGTGACTCGTCGGCAACACCCCGTTCACGCCGGCGTGCTAGGGTGACCGAAGTCACGCGACGATTCCGATGAATTCATCGCGGTGTCACCGCACAGACGGGTGCACCCGCCGGATCGAGAGGTTCTCGAGCCGGCGGAGGACCAAGCAGCAGGCACGACCCTGCAGGAGGATTCGAATGTTCCGAACGACCACAACGCGGCGATGGTACGCGACGGCCGGTGCGCTCACCGCCTTCGCGCTGCTCGTCGGAGCCTGCAGCAGCAGCGACAGCGCCGGCGACGGTGCAACCGATGAGACGACGGGCGAGACCGAGACCGCGGCCCAACAGAGTGGCGGCGTGCTCGGCGCCGTCCAAGCCCGAGGTGTGGTCAACTGCGGCGGCAACAACGGCCTCGCCGGCTTCGGCAGCGTCGACGCCGCCACCGGTGAGGCTTCGGGCTTCGACATCGACTTCTGTCGTGCTCTGGGCGCGGCCGTGTTCGGCGACGCAACCAAGATCGACATCAGACCGCTGGAAGCGGCCGAACGATTCCCGACCCTGCAATCGGGCGAGATCGACGTCCTGATCCGCAACACCACCTGGACCGCCAGCCGTGACGGATCCGAACAGGCGACGTTCCTGCACACCAACTTCTACGACGGTCAGGGCTTCATGGTCGCCGCCGACAGCGGGATCACCACGCTCGAGGGGATGGCCAACGCAACGATCTGTGTGCAGACCGGAACCACGACGCTCACCAATCTGAACGCGACCTTCGCCGATCGAGGCATCCCGTTCACTCCGCTCGAATTCGCGTCCAACGACGAACTCAACCCGGCCTTCCAGGCGGGCCAGTGCGAGGTCTGGACCTCTGATGCCTCCCAGCTGGCCTCGTTCGCCGACGGTATGGAACTCGAGACGTTCATCCTCCCCGACATCATCTCGAAGGAGCCACTCGGCCCGGCCGTCGCCGACGGTGACAGCCAGTGGGCGCAGATCGTCGACTGGACCACCATGGCGACCATTCAGGCCTGGGAGTGGGGCATCACCTCCGAGAACGTCGACAGCTTCCTCACCAGCGAGGACAGCAACATCCTGACCTTCCTCGGCCAGCCGGTGACCGACGACCAAGGCAACGAGGCCGTCAAGGATCTCGGCCTCGGCCTGCCCAACGACTTCGCCTATCAGGTGATCAAGCAGGTCGGCAACTACGAGGAGATCTTCGAGCGGAACCTCGCTCCGATCGGACTCACCCTCGCCGGCAGCCCCAACGACCTGTGGACGAACGGTGGTCTGATGTACACCCCGCCATTCCGCTGATCGACGTCGACACCGTTGTGGGGACCGAAACCGTGTTCGGTCCCCACAACGGTCCACCATCATGTGGGTACTGGGGGTAACCAATGATCATGGTCCTGCTCTGGATCGTAGCGATCGGCCTGATCGCAACGCTGGCCTATGTGGCCGGAAGACTCGTGTACGACACGTGGGGCGCGATCAAGCAACGGCAATACGACAAGTCGGTCGGACAGCTCGCACCACCCTGGCGTGACGCCAAGGTCCTCGCCATCATCGCCCAGGTCGCCTTCGCCACCGTCGTCGGGGGGATCCTGTGGTACCTGTGGGGCAACTTCCAGAACCGCACCGATGCCATCGGCCTGAAGCTGACCTTCGACTTCCTCGATCAACCGGCTGGGATCACGATTGCCGACAACCCCCTCACCCCGGCCGACACCGTGGGCGAGGCGATCACCGCCGGGTTCCTCAACACGATCCGCATCATCATCGTCGGCATCCCCCTCGCCGTCCTCCTGGGAACGCTCGTGGGGATCGCCCGGCTGTCGAACAACTGGCTGCTCCGCAAACTGGCCACCGGCTACGTCGAGTTCTTCCGGAACATCCCGCCGCTGGTCGTGATCGTGTTCATCTGGTCAGGCGTCTACCTCACCGCCTTTCCCCGATCCACCGAATCGTGGCGACCACTCGACTGGTTCGTCTTCAACAACGCCAAATTCGGATTCCCCTCGATCGAGGGACTCGACAACTTTCCGGCGTTCCGCCTGATCATGTTGGCCGCACTCATCGCGGCCGTCGGCGTTGCGTACTGGCGAACCCGGGTCTTCACCAACACCGGCGCCCCGCACCACCGCATCCTGTGGGGTCTCGGCACCTTCGTCTCGATCGGTGTCGTCGCCTACTTCGCCCTCGGCGGTCCGGTCACCATCTCACGACCGACCGTCGACGAGGCCGGTCGCATCTACGAGGGCGGGATCACGATGCAGATGCCGTACGCCGCGATGGTGACGGCACTCGTGCTCTACACGGCCACACACATCTCCGAGATCGTCCGAGGCAGCATCCAAGCCGTCAACAAAGGACAGGTCGAGGCGTCCGAGGCCCTGGCGTTGAGCGCCTTCCAGCGATACCGCTTCGTGATCCTGCCCCAGGCCATGAGGATCGCCTTCCCTCCCCTGATCAACCAGTTCCTCAACTTCTCGAAGAACTCATCACTTGCCCTGCTGATCGGATTCGGCGAGGTGACCTCGATCATCAACAACCTCGCCGGACAATCCCAGCCCGCACCCCAGCTCATCTTCATCCTGATGCTGCTCTATCTGGTGTTGTCGCTGCTGCTCTCGGGGATCGGCAACCTCATCAACCGCAAACTCCAGATCGTGGGGCGCTGACATGACCGACCTGATCCTCGATGATCCGATCGTGCTCGACGAAGAACCACGTCGGGACCAGGCCCTCAGCCCCCGAGACTGGATGCGGGCCAACCTGTTCGACAGTGTCGCCAACTCGATCGTCACGGTCGTCACCGCAGCGATCGGTGCCTACCTGACCTGGCAGGCGATCGCCTGGTTGGTCTCCGCCGACTTCACGATCATCCGAGACACCCTCCGGATCTTCATGATCGGCCAGTTCCCCGACGACGAACTGTGGCGGCTCTGGGTGGGGGGCTACATCCTGATGGCCTCGATCGGTCTCCTGTCCGGTTCGCTGGCCCGCAACAGCCATGATCTGGCCGTCGACCAGGGACTCGTCCCCGAGCCGAACGGGGCCCTCCTCGTCGCACGGCGCTTCTGGCCGATCATGGCCATCCTGATCCTGTTCGCCTCCTTCGCCCGCACCTGGCTGCCGATGATCGGCATCGTGGGGGCGCTGGCGTTGGTGTTCATCGTCCGGCAGCTCGCTTGGATGGCGCCGAGATCGTTGCGGGCCCGTGCGACCTACCTCTGTGCCGCCGCCGTCGTTGTCTCGATGCTCGTGGTCTCGGGCACCTCCCGACTCGGTGGATTCGCCCTCGGGCTCGTTGTGTTCTTCTGGGCCCTCAGCGAGCTGGGTCGACGGGATCTCACCACCGTTCGAGGCGGCCGGATCCTCCGATGGGTGGCACCGCTCGTCGCCGCCGTGATCGTCGGTGCGATCGTCTCCGCCATCGGATTCGAGGGCTACGGCTGGGAGGACTGGGGGGGTCTCCACGTCAACCTCTTCACCGCGGTGGTCGGCATCACGCTCGGGATGCCCTTCGGGATCCTGTTGGCGCTCGGCCGACAATCGAAGCTGCCGGTCGTGCAAACGACATCGGTGCTCTACATCGAATTCGTCCGTGGCGTTCCCCTGATCTCGCTGCTGCTGTTCTCCAAGCTGCTGCTCCCGTTGTTCCTCCCGATCGACATGGAGCGGCCGACCGCACTCACCCTCGCGATCGTCGTGATCATGGGGTTCAGCGCGGCCTACGTCGCCGAGATCGTGCGCGGAGGCCTCCAGGCGGTGCCTCGGGGCCAGACCGAGGCCGCCCAGGCGCTCGGTCTGTCACCCGGGTCGATGCAGCGCCTCATCGTGCTGCCCCAGGCGCTGCGGGCCGTGATCCCGGCGATGGTCGGCCAGTTCATTGCGCTCTTCAAGGACACCACGCTGCTCACCACGGTCGCGGTACTCGAGTTCCTCGATGCCGCCGCGATCGCGAACAACCAGCCTCAGTTCCTCGGCAAGGGCCTGGCGCCCATCACCTACCTCTTCGTCGCCGTTGGCTTCTGGGCCTTCGCCTTCACCATGTCGAAGGAGAGCCGCCGCCTCGAACGACGCCTCGGCGTCGGCACCCGATGACCGCATCGAAGACCGTCCACCCCGCCCCGCTCGCCTGACCAGGAGCATGAAGCCATGACCAACGCCACGATCAACTCCGACGCCACCCAGATCATGGGTGGTACCGGCGAACCGGTCATCGAGATCCGGTCGATGGACAAATACTTCGGTGATTTCCATGCGCTCACGAGCATCGACCTCGTCGTCGGCAAACAAGAGGTCGTCGTCGTCATCGGACCGTCGGGGTCGGGGAAGTCGACCCTCATTCGCTGCATCAACCGCCTCGAGCGGCATGATCGCGGCACGATCATCGTCGACGGCATCGAACTGTCCGACGACATCCGCAACATCCAGGAGATCCGGCGTGAGACCGGCATGGTCTTCCAGTCGTTCAACCTCTTTCCGCACCTCACCGTGCTCGACAACATCACGCTCGCGCCTCGGAACGTCCGTGGTATTCCCAAAGCTGCGGCCGAAGCGAGTGCCATGGAGTTGCTCGAGCGGGTCAAGATCCCACAGCAGGCCAACAAGTATCCCGGACAGCTGTCGGGCGGGCAGCAGCAGCGTGTCGCCATTGCCCGCACGCTGGCAATGAAGCCGAAGGTGGTGCTCTTCGACGAACCGACATCGGCCCTCGACCCCGAGATGGTGAAGGAGGTCCTCGACACCATGAAGGACCTCGCCAACGACGGCATGACGATGATCTGCGTCACCCACGAGATGGGCTTCGCCCGAGAGGTCGGCGACCGCGTGGTCTTCATGGCCGATGGAACGATCGTCGAGGTGGGTTCCCCCGAGCACTTCTTCACCAACCCGCAGGAAGAACGAACCAAACTGTTCCTCAGCCAGATCCTCTGACCGGCGCAGCCGCTGGACCCCTTCAGGGCAGGGTGCAGGAACCGTCGCTGCAGTCGATCGCGGCCGTCGCCCGCCGCAGGTGACGGAATCCGATGGCGACACCCGTGGCATAGATCGCCCCGAACACCAGTCCGGTCCCGAGGGTGTTGCGATCGATGAGGGTACCGAAGGCGGTACCGCCGAAGATCGAGGCCAACACGGCCATCGTGAGCGGCAGATGACACGGGCAGAACACGAACGACCAGAGCAGCCAGCGCCGGCCCTTGCGTTCGAGACGCTTGGCATCGACGCCGTCTCGCGCCGCAGCGATTCCCGGGTCGGTGACCGGCGATTCGCTGATGTCCGTCATGGCTTCTTCATCGGCCCGCCGGGCGAACGACTTGAACCCGCTGCCGGGCCTGGCCACCATCGGGGCTACCAGCTGAGTTCGATCTCGACGCTCGTGCCGTCTTCGCCGATCTCGATCTCGATCTCCATGGCGATCTCCTTGGGCACGGCAACCTTGTATTTGCGCCCCTCGCGCTCGAACGCGAGCTGGTTGTTGCGCCCGAGGGTCTCGGCGAACTCGTGCAGGAGACGGGCCACCTCCTCACGCTCGAGCGTCTGTTCGTTTTCGAAATCGAGGATCTTCATCGGGGATTCTCCCTGGAGCGTTGTATCGGTGGGGTCGGATACCCGATCGTAGTGAACCCGTCAACAGGTGGTTCCCTCGGCCGGGATGTCGAGGTCGACCAGGTAGGCCTCGATCAGGCTGTCGATGCAGGGGTTGAGGCCGTAGGCGGTGTGCGAGTCGGCCTCGACGGCGACGAACACGCCGCCGTCGAGCGCCTCGGCCATCCTTCGGCTCCCCTCGAACGGGGTGGCCGGGTCGCCGGTGTTGCCGACGACGACGATGGGTCCGGCACCCACGCCGGTCATCTCGGTGACCACCGGGTCGAGGGAAGGCCACTGCGCGCACACCAGCGCCTCGGCCGCGATCGTCGAGCCGACCAGGGGCGCCACCGACGTGAATCGTTCGCGGGCGGCGACGGCGGCCTCGATCCCGGCGGTGTCGGGATCATCGACACACGAGATGGCGAAATACGCCTCGAGGTCATTGCTGTAGGACCCGTCGGGCAGGCGGACCATGTACTGGTCGAACTGGGCCAGGAGGCCGGCACCGTCCCCGCCGAGTGCATCGGCCAATGCCTGCGCCAACGAGGGCCAGGCATCCTCGCGGTAGAGCGCATTGGCGATCCCCGTCTCGGCGATTCCCGAGGTGAGATCGGGACGACCCGGGGACGTCGGGATCACCTCGGTCTCGATCCGGGTGAGCAGCTCGGCGACCCGTGCCTCGGGATCACCGCCGTTGTTGATGGGGCAGGCCGCATCGGCGGCACAGTCGGCGAGGAATGATTCGAACGTGGACTCGAACCCGGCGGCCTGGTCGACCAACCCGTCGATCCGGCCGACCGTGGGGTCCATGGCACCGTCGAGAACGGCGGCCCGCACGGTTCCGGGGAACAGGGTCGCCCAGACCGCACCCAGCTTGGTGCCATAGCTCCAGCCGAAGTACGAGAGCCGGTCCTCACCCAAGGCCCGACGGATGTCGTCCATGTCTCGGGCCGCGTCGACGGTGGTGATGTGTTCGAGCAGGTCACCCGACCGATCGGCGCAGCCCTCGGTGAATTCACCGAGGGCCGTGACCAGCAGCAACTCCTCTTCGGGCGTGTCGGGACTGGCGTCGAGCGTGAAGTACGGGTCGAGATCATCGACGCAGTCGATGAACGGCTCGGAGAGCCCGGTGCCGCGAGGATCCCAGCCGATGATGTCGAACCGTTCGAGCAGATCGCGGCCGTAGATCTGGTCGGCGTACTGAGCCAGGAAGCTCCCGCCCAATCCGGGACCGCCCGGATTCACCAACAGGGCACCGATCCGGTTCGCCGGATCGGTCGCCCGATGGCGAACCACGTACAGGTCGATCGTGCCGAGGTTCGGGTCGTCGTGATCGAGCGGCACCTCGAGCACGCCTTCCTCGACTCTCGGGTCGCCCGGATCGACCGTCGTCCAATCGAACACCCCTGCGGTCGGTTCGTCGGTCGGCGCAGCGAGTGTCGACGTCGTCTCCGCGCCGGTTCCGCCACCTGCCTCCGTGGACGGTGTCGACAGTGCCTCCGACGACAGTGCCTCCGACGACAGTGCCTCCGACGACAGTGCCTCCGACGACAGTGGCGCGGGATCGGCACCGGTGCACGATGCGGCGGCGAGTGATCCGGCGACGACGACCGCAACGAAACGGGCTTGATGAGGACGAAGCATGCGAGCCATCCCATGGTCGAAGCGAAAGCGAAACCGTACCGCCCTGCCGTCGACAACGATCGGCGCCGACCCATGCCGGCCCGGCCGGGGCCCGACTCGATGATCCGCATCGTGGGCCTTCCTGGGCTAGCTTGCTGGCGGTCGAACCCCGACCGCGACCACGCCCTCGGAGCTGATTCCCGCTGACCACCCCCGCACCGAACGACCTGGCCACCACCGGCCCGCGACGGGTCTGGTGGCATCGCCATCTCGAGCCGGAGGAGCGCCGTCGGGTAATGGCCGAGCTGGCCCTCAGCGCCCGGCCGAGCTGGACGTTCCGGTTCACGGTGATGCTGACGTTGGCCGTCGTGGTCGCCGTCATGGGCCTGCTCGCCGATTCGGCCGCCGTGGTCATCGGCGCCATGCTGCTCGCCCCGCTGATGGTCCCCGTCCTGGGGCTGGCCGCCGCGCTGGCCATGGGACTGCCGAACAAGATCGTCGCCCAGGGATCGCGCGTCGCCGTTTCGACCATCTGGTGCATCGGCGTCGCGTACGCCATGTCGGCGCTCATCCCGTCCAACGGCCCGGTCACCGGCGAGGTGCTGAGCCGAACCAGCCCCGACATCAAGGATCTCATCGTGGCGCTGGCCGCCGGTCTGGCCGGGGCCTACGCCACCGTTCGGGCCGACACTTCGGCCGCCCTCCCCGGTGTCGCCGTTGCGGTTGCCCTCGTCCCGCCGCTGGGCACCGTCGGCATCTCGCTCGAAGCGGGCCGGGTCGAACAGGCCCAGGGCGCCTTCCTCCTGTACGTCACCAACCTCGTTGGCATCGTGCTCGTCGGTCTGGCGGTGTTCGTCGTGACCGGGTTCGTCCCTCCGCGGCGCCTGGCCAAGACCACCAAGCGCCTGGCCTTCAGTGTGTTCATCTCGGCCGTTGCGTTCGCCGCCATCGCGACGGTGTTGCTCGCCGCCACCCGCAGTGCCACCGAACAGGCCCAGGAGAACCAGCGGGTGAACGAGGCGATCCAGATCTGGCTCGGTCAGTCACCCGAACTGCGCATCACCGACTTCGACCGTTCCGGGAACCGGCTGTCGCTCGAGGTGTCGGGGCCCCTTCAGCCGCCCGACAGAGAAGCGCTCCGGCCCCTGATCGACCCCATCCTCGGCGACGTGTTGCTGAGCGTGCAGTGGGTCAAGACCGAGGAGGCAACGACAACCACGACCCTGCCCGTCACGACGCTGGCCGTGACCGAGGAAGAGTTGCTGCTCGACCGGATCGAACCGTTGGTCGACGAGTGGCTCGTCTTCGAGGACAACGGCAACGGCTACGAGGTCCAGGGCGTGTTCCTGAACGGACGGGCTCTCCGGGTCGACGTCATCGGCAGTGGTGACCCTCCGTCGGTCAACGATCTCGCCGACCTCCTGACCGATCAACTGCCCGAGACCGAGCTCGAACTGGATGTCACCTGGATCCGGCGAGAGGTGGCCCAGCCCGGCACCACGGTCCCCAATCCGATCGAGATCCAACGCGATCAGATGGCGGCTGCGATCACGGCCTTCGCAGCCGCCAACGAGGTCGCGCTCCAACGTTTCGACTTCGACGGTCAGCGGGTGCTGATCGAGCTGGCCGGCGTGACACCGCCCGACCCGACCACGCTGATCGACTCCGTGCTCGAGATCAGCGGGTCACCCGACCCCGCGACCGTCGACGTCTACTTCTTCGAGCGGATCCGACTCGAGCCGACGACGACCACGACCGAACCCTGACCATCCGGTCGACTCAGGACGTGGTCGGAGGCCGGTAGAACACGAGGATCTGTCCGACACCGCCGAGCACGCCGAGGCCGAGCGCGATCGCTGCGCCGGTGAGACCGTTGAACGAATCGACCAGACCAAGTGCGTGGTCGAGGGACCAGTTCGCCCGGGCCGAGACCGGCGATCGTGACCGCGATGAGCGCCACGACGAAGGTGTACTCCCAGCCGTCCTTGACGATGAAGAACTTCCCCCGATGCACCGTGTAGCCGGCAACGACCATGACGCCGACGCAGGCGGCGGCCGCCAACGGCGTGAAGAGGCCGAGCGCCAGTCCCAGTCCGGCGCCGATTTCGGCCAACGACGCGATCTCGGCATGGATCCGACCGGGGCGCATCCCCATGCTGTCGAACCACTTGGCCGTTCCGGCGAGCCGGCCTCCCTGGAATCGTTTTGCGTAGCCGTGAGCGGCGAAGGTCAGCCCGAAGAGCACTCGGAAGACCAGCAGAACGACATTGAAGTCCGTCGTCGCCAGATCGTTCACTCGTCGCCTTTGCCGTAGTCGACCGAACTCCACCGCTGGGGCGCCATCTCGAACACCAGGCTGTCGTCCTGGCCGTCGCCGATGTACTCGTCGCCGGCGTTCTTGCCGAGGTAGCGGTGGGCCATCGGCCTGGCGTCGAGTTCGGTCTCGGCCGGGCGGGAGGCCACGACCGGACCCTCGACCGAGACGTAGCGATACGGCAGGCGCTCGCGCTGGACACACAGGCTGAAGCGGCCCGCCGCCTGGATGAGCTTGGCCTTCCGGGACGAAACCCCGGTCAGGATCTTGACGTTGCCGCCGGGCTCATAGGCGTACCAGATCGGAACGGTCAGCGGACCCCGATCCCCGGCCTCGATGCTGATGACACCGATGTGCGGCATGGCCAGGAACGCTTCGCGTTCCGACTTCGTCATGATTCCCATACGGCCATCATGGCCCGAGATGGCTAGGTTGGGGAAGTGACTCGACGTGTGCTTGCCATCGCTGCCCATCCCGACGACCTCGATTTCGGCGCCGCCGGAACGACGGCCTCCCTCGTTGCCTCCGGCGACGAGGTGATCTACTGCCTCGTGACCGACGGCGACGCCGGCGGGTTCGACAACACCATCACGCGGCCTCGCATGGCCGAGTTGCGTCGCGAGAGCAGACGGCGGCGGCCAAGGTCGTCGGCGTCACCGAATTGCACTTCCTCGGCTATCCCGACGGCCGGGTCGTTGCCGACCTCGAGCTTCGCAAGGCCATCACGCGTGTGATCCGGCAGGTCAAGCCCGATCTGGTGCTCACCCAGTCACCCGAGCGGAACTTCGACCGGATCTACGCCAGCCACCCCGATCACCTGGCATCGGGCGAGGCCACCATGTGCGCGGTCTATCCCGATGCCCGCAACGAGTTCGCGTTCCCCGACCTGCTGGCCAACGAGGGCCTCGAGCCGCACACGGTTCCCGAGGTCTGGATGATGGCCGGCCCCGACTCGGATCACTACGTCGACATCACCGACACCATCGACGCCAAGATCGAGGCGCTGCTGTGCCATCACTCGCAGATGCGGATGCCCGATGCGATGCCCGAACGCATCCGTGAATGGGGGCGGCAAGTGGCCATCGCCGCCGGTTTCGGTGACGATCGTTATGCCGAGGGCTTCCGCAAGATCAACACCGCCTGAGGTCCGATCTCAGGGCACCTCGAGCACGAAGCGGTTCTCGAGCGAACCGATCCCCTCGATGTCGATCCGCACGACGTCGCCATGACCGAGGAACCGTGGCGGATCGAAATAGGCGGCAACGCCCGAACTGGTGCCGGTGGCCAGGACGTCGCCGACCTCGAGCGTGCACACCGTCGACAGGGTCTCGATCTGGTGCCAGACGTCGAATACCATCTGGTCGGTCGTGGTGTCCTGTCGGAGTTCGCCGTTGACGAAGGTCTGCATGGTCAGACCGTGCGGGTCCGGCAGTTCGTCGGTCGTGACGAGCCACGGTCCGAAGGGTCCGTGCCCGTCCCAGGACTTGCCGAGCCACATGGTCGGGGACTTGCGCTGCCAGTCACGCACCGAGACGTCGTTCACGATGCAGTAGCCGGCCACCACCGAAGGGGCCTCGTCGCGCGACACCCGACGACAGCGTCGACCGATGACCAGACCCAGTTCACCCTCGTAGTCGACCTGATCGGGTGACTCCGGCGGGATCGGCACATCGGCCCCGGGATCGTTGACACACGTCGACTGCTTGTTGAAGAAGACCGGGAACTCCGGCACCGGTCGGTTGCCCTCGGCGATGTGGTCGAGATAGTTCAGACCGATGGCCAGGAACTTGGGGGGACGCGCCACCGGCGCCAGCAGGGACACGTCGGCCAGAAGATGGGTTTCGGCGCCCTCCAGTGCCTGCCGGCGACGATCGGGGTCGGTGTTCGCAGCCGCGACGACGTCGTCGCCCAGGCCGAGTCGGGACAACGAGCGGATCAGCCCACCCTCGACCGCACCCAACTGCGCCGGCGCGTCTGGCCTCGAACGGAATCGTGCGATCTTCATGCTGCTCCCTGGAACTCGAAGGCGATCCGCCGATTGGCGGCCTTGCCCTCCTCGGTCGTGTTGTCGGCGATCGGCTCGTCTTCGCCCGCTCCCCGAGAGGTGAGGCGGTCGGCCGAGACGCCGAGCTCGACGAGTCGGTTCAGTACCGACTCGGCCCTCGCCGCCGACAGGGTCTGATTGAGTTCTGCGCTTCCCGAGTCGTCGGTGTGACCCACGATCTCGACGGCGATGCCCGGCGCCGCATTGATGGCGGCCGCCGCCTGCGCCAGGATCTCCTCACTGGCCGGGTCGATCTCGGAGGAGTTGACGGCGAAGAGGATCGGCGTCGCCTCGAGCGCCGATCGCAGGCGTTCCTCGGATCGGGCCAACGCCTCGGCGCTGCTGTCGAGCACGAGCGCTGCGGCATCGACCCCGACACCGGGCGCCAGTCCCGCCAGCGCCGCCGAGTAGGCATCACCACGGGTGTCGCCGGCGTCGATCGTGCCGGTCAGCCGAACCCTTCCGCCATCCCACGTCACGTCGCCCACACCCAGGCCGGCTCCATCCACGTTGCCGGCGCCCCACACCCCTTCGGACAATGCGATCAGCGAGTCGACCGATCCCTGATCGGGAAGGACGCCCCCGAGCACGACCGCCCCGGAGGCGATCGCCGCCTCGACGTCGACCGGCTCGAACGTCACCTCCTCGAAGGTGACATCGAAGCCACCGTCGCCGAGGCCGAGGGCCGCGGCCACCGCGGCCTGGAGCGCACCGGGTCGAGCGTCGCCCTCGGCGGCGATCCCGCCGATCGAGAAGGTGCCCCCGCGGAGGGTGGTGGCGGCATCGACGGTGAGGTCGTCGACGACGTTGCCCTCGCCGTATTGGGCCTCGGCGAGTGCAACCAGCTGTTCTCGCGCCCCGTCGTCGGGCACCGCGCCCGTCAGGGCAACGGTGCCCCCATCGACGATGGCACCAACGACGACGGGCGTTCCCTCGGCTTCGTCGACGAGACTCGTGGTGCTGGTCTCGACCGGCGCGAGCGTGGTCGGAGTGTCCTCGTCGCAGGAGAACGCCAGGAGGGCCAGGGCCACGAACCCGACGAACAACACGATGAGGTAGGTCCACCCGTAGGCCGCGAGCCCGGGGCGGCTGACTCCGTGCTTCTCGTCGCCGACGGCGCCCGCTGCTGTCCCTCGGGCGGTGCTGCCGGCGGCAACGACGTCGGCGGTGACGGTGTCGTCCGGAAGGCCCTCCGGCGGCACGTCGTCCACCCGGGCAGGAGGCGAGTTGCGGTTGTCAACGCCGTTCGCTGCTTCGTTGCCCGCCCCTTCGGGCCCGGCACCTCCGGGCTCCTGGGGTTCTTCGTCGTTCGGCATCGTCGTCCTCTGATCGTCTCGTGATCGGTGTCGCCCGGCCGGTGCGCTCAGACGCCCTGCGGAAGGTGGGTCAGGGCCTCGGCCACCTTGTCCTCGGGATAGTCGTAGTCGACCACGTCGCCGGCGAAGTAGCGGTCGTAGGCGGCCATGTCGAAGTGGCCGTGACCACACAGGGCCGTGAGGATGACCGTTTCCTCGCCCGTCTCCTTCGCTCGTTTCGCCTCTCGAATCGCCGCTGCGAGCGCATGGGTCGGTTCGGGGGCGGGAACGATGCCCTCGTTGCGGGCGAAGGTCACGCCGGCGTCGAAGCACTCGGATTGGGGAATGGAGATCGCCTCGATGAGCCCGAGTTCGTAGATGTGCGAGATCAACGGCGCCATGCCGTGGTAGCGCAGCCCGCCGGCGTGGATGGGGTCGGGAATGAAGTCGTGGCCGAGCGTGTGCATCTTCATGAGGGGGGTGAGACCGGCCGTGTCACCGAAGTCGTAGGCGTAGATGCCCTTGGTCAGTGACGGGCAGGCGGCCGGCTCGACCGCCCGGAGGATCGGGTTCATGTTCCCGGCCAACTTCTCGCGCAGGAAGGGGAAGGCGAGCCCGGCGAAGTTCGAACCGCCGCCGGTGCACCCGACGATCAAATCGGGGCGTTCGTCGACCTTGGCCAGCTGGAGCAGCGCCTCCTCACCGATGATCGTCTGATGCAGCAGCACGTGATTGAGGACACTCCCGAGCGCGTACCGGGTCTCCGGGTCCTTGGCCGCCACCTCGACCGCCTCGGAAATGGCGATCCCGAGGCTGCCGGGCGAGTCCGGATCGGCCGCCAGGATCGCCCGCCCGGCCTCGGTCAGGTCGGACGGGCTCGAGTGGATCGTGCCACCGAAGGTCTCGATCATGGCCTTCCGGTAAGGTTTGGCCTGGTAGCTGGCGGCCACCTGCCAGACCTCGCACTCGATCCCGAACAGTGAACAGGCGAAGGCGAGCGCCGTTCCCCATTGACCGGCCCCGGTCTCGGTCGTGAGCTTCTTCACGCCTTCGATGGCGTTGTAATAGACCTGGGGGACTGCCGTGTTCGGCTTGTGCGAGCCGGCGGGACTGACACCTTCGTACTTGTAGTAGATGCGGGCCGGTGTATCGAGCAGCTTCTCGAGACGACGGGCCCGATAGAGCGGAGACGGCCTCCACAGCTTGTAGATGTCCTGCACCTCCTGGGGAATGTCGATGTAGGAATCGGTCGAGACCTCCTGCATGATCAGCCCCATCGGGAACAACGGCAGGAGATCCTCGGGGCCGACCGGCTCGTGGGTGCCCGGGTGCAGCGGTGGCGGTGGCGGTGTCGGCAGGTCGGGAATGATGTTGTACCACTGTGTGGGCATCTCGGATTCGTCGAGCAGGATCTTGGTGAACTCGGCCATGGTTGGGACTTCCGTGAATCGGGGTGATCGACGACGCCGAGTGGTCGACGACCGCATCGTGGGTGATGCGGTCGCCGAACGAACAGGACTCGAGCGACGCCGGAGGGACCCGAGCAATCTAGTGGGCCGCTCGACACGGGTCAGGCCGACCGGTGGACCGGGCTCAGACCGAACTCAGGAGACGCTTGATCTCGGCAACGGCCTCGAGCTCGGCGAGCCGATTCGCGCCGCACGGTGTGATGTTCAGATCGACGGCCCCGGCCGAGACGAAGGGCGCGAGGACGGCGGCGATCTGTTCGGCCGTCCCGCAGGGCGTGAACCGGGCGAACGGCTCGAACGGCATCCGGTAGAAGCGCTGCATGGCCTCGGCCACGTGCGTGCGCCCGTCGTCGGGATCGCTCCCGACTCCGACCCAGATCTGGTAGCCGTGACGCCACTGCGGAGAACGACCCTCCTGTTCGGCCACCTCGGCGGCCTGCTCCACACCGGCTGCGAACCGGTCGGCCGTGGTCCATGCCGCCAGCCAACCGTCACCCAGGCGCCCGGCTCGCCGGATGGCCGCCGCGCTCCGCCCACCGACCACGAAGGGAACCGCGGGGACGGCACGGGACGGATCTCGGCCGCCGCCAGTTCGAAGAACTCGTCGGACCGGTCGAGTGTCTCCCCGTCGAGCAGGCGACGCACGATGTCGAGTTCGGCATCGGTGCGCCGACCACGGGTTGCCGGGTCGATGCCACAGACCTCGAACTCGTGGCGGTCCTCACCTCCGACCCCGATCCCCATCACCAGGCGCCCGGGGGCGACCGACGCGAGCGAGGCGATCTGACGGGCCGCGACCATCGGATGGCGCAAGGCGAGGAGGAAGACGCCGGCGTAGAGGCCGAGCCGGGGTTCGATGCCCGACAGGGCTGCGAGATGGACCATCACGTCGTTGCCCGATCCTCCCCGGAAGCTGACGTGGTCCGCCATGAACAGATGATCGAGGCCGGCGTCGGCGATGTCACCGAGCTGGTCCCGGCGTCGTTCAGGGGCCGAGCTCGAGGAGGTTCCAGGGCGAGCTGATGCCGACTCGCAGTTGCACGGTGGTCACCGCACCGTTGTAGATCCCGGTGACGGGGGCCACAACTCGCCGACCCGATCACGCCTCGAGCTGGGCCGGCATCTGCTCGTCGAACTCGATGAAGATGCATTCACCGGGGCACTCCGCAGCGGCGTCGATCACGTCGACCTCACGGGACGAGGGGACGACGGCCAGTTCGGCCGAGCCACCGGGATCGTTGAAGATCCTGTCGCCCTCCTGGCAGTAGGCGATGCCATCTTCGAGGATCGTGAACACCTCGGGCGCATGGTCGGTGCAGATGCCGTCGCCGGTGCACAGGTCCTGGTCGATCCACACCTTCAGCACACCGAGTCGGTCCATGTCCACAGCGTCGATGGTACCGGCGAGGGCCTTTCCGGCTGCACCGGAGCGGGCGGTGGCCCACGGCGAATCGTCACCGTCGAACGCCGACGATCCCGAGGGCGGACCGGGTTCCCGATAGCCTCGTGCCGTGACCAGTCGCTTCGGGCATCTCTTCAGCATCACGACGTTCGGGGAGTCGCACGGCCCGGCCGTCGGCGTGATCCTCGACGGTTGCCCCGCACGGCTTCCCATCACCGCCGACGAGATCCAATTCGACCTCGACCGCCGGCGCCCCGGGCAGAGTCGGCTGGTCACCCAGCGGTACGAGGCCGACCGGGTCGAGATCCTCTCGGGAGTCTTCGAGGGGCGGACCACCGGCACCGCGCTGGCGTTGATGGTGCGAAACCAAGACCAGAACTCGGGCGCCTACGACCATCTCAAGGACGTCTACCGACCGAGCCACGCCGACTACACCTACGACGCCAAGTACGGCATCCGCGACCATCGGGGAGGCGGCCGGGCCTCGGCCCGTGAGACCATCGGGCGGGTCGCCGCCGGTGCCGTCGCCCGGAAGCTGCTGGCCACGGTCGCCGGGATCGAGGTTCTGGCCTGGGTGAGTTCGGTCCACGCCATCGACACCGACCTCGATCCCGACACGGTCACGCTCGACATGGTCGAAGCCGACGCCACCCGCTGCCCGGACCCCGGGGCGGCCGAGGCCATGACGGCTGCGATCGAGCGGGCTCGACGCGACGGCGACTCGCTGGGTGGCGTGGTCACCTTCGTCGCCCGCAACGTCCCGCCGGGGCTGGGCGAGCCGGTCTTCGACAAGCTCGACGCCGACCTCGCCAAGGCCATGATCTCCCTCCCGGCCGCCAAGGGGTTCGAGATCGGCAGCGGTTTCGCCGGCACCCGATTGACCGGGTTGTCGCACAACGACCCCTTCGAACCGGGGCCCGGCGGGCGGCCGGTCACCACCATCGAACCGCTCGGGCGGGGTCCAGGGCGGCATGACCACCGGAGCGAACATCGTCGGCCGGGTGGCCTTCAAACCGACGGCGACGATCGCGTCGGAACAGAAGACCGTGACGACCACGAACGAGCTCACCACCCTTGCGGCAAAGGGCCGTCACGACCCATGCGTGCTTCCCCGGGCCGTTCCGTTGGTCGAAGCCATGGCGCTGCTGGTCCTGGCCGACCACACGCTTCGCCAGCAGGCCATCGAGATCCTGCCCCGCTGACCGAGAGCGACCGGTGGGTCAGGCGTCGCCACCGTCCTGATGGTCACGCAGGAACGCCTCGAGTTCGCCGGCGAGGTCGTCGCCCGAAGGCAGGAGCTCCTCGTTGGAGTCCACCTGATGCTCGAGTCGCTTCACGTAGCTCGACGTCTCGCCGTCGGAGGTGACGGCCTGATCGACCCGTTGCTGCCACTCGGTGACCGCACCGTCGAGTTCCTCGTATCCGGTGGGCACGCCCGTGGTCTTCTGGATGCGCCGCAGCAGGGCCCGGGTGGCCTTGGGGTTGGGGGGCGTCGGGACGTAATGCGGGATCGCGACCCGTAGGGACATGACCGGCAGACCGGATCGATCGAGCCGCTCGTTGATCACACCGGCGATTCCCGTGGGACCCTCGTAGCTCGGGGTTCCCAGTCCCAGACGCCGGGCGAGTTCCGCGTTGGCTGCGCTGCCGGTGATGGGGAACGGTCGGGTGTGCGGCACCATCGACACCATCGACCCAACGGTCACCGCCATCTCGGCGCCGGTGCGTCGGGCGGTGTCGAGAATGAGATCGGCGAAGGTCCCCCAGCGAAGATGCGGCTCGACACCGGTCATCACCAGCAGGTCTCGAACCGAGTCGGTGTGACAGGCCCAAACCGTGGCCCCCGGCCACTCGATGATCCGCCTCCCGTCGGGACCGATCCGGACCAGTGGCCGGACCTCACAGAAGTTGTAGAAGGCTTCGCCATCGATCTTGGCAACGACACGGGAGTCGTTGCGCTCACGGATCCAGTCGAGGGCATCGGTGGAGGCCCCGGCCGCATCGAAGAGCCCTTGGAACGCGATGAGCAGGAGGGGTCGGCGCAGCGGCGGGGAGTCGTTCCAGATCAGCTCGGACACTGCTGTCACCTTCGCGCAGTTCCCGGCCGCTTGCGCAGTCCCGGGCCCGATTCGGTTCACACCCGACCGTGGACTCGAACGCGGGACGTCCGATCACATAAGGTCAGCCGATGATCGCAGACTGGGGCGACGCGCAACGGAGACTGACCGACGCCGTGTCGGTTCTCGAGGGTGCCGACAACGGCGCCTATCCGTCGGGGAATTCGGTCCTCGTCACCGGTCGGGCCGAGACCATCGTGATCGATCCGTCGGTCACGGTCGTGGCGAGAGGAGGCGCGCCGGTGCCGGTCGATGCCGTGGTGAACTCGCACAGCCACGAAGACCACATGCCGGCGAACGGCTTCTTCGCCGACGCCCGCGTCCACATCCACGAAGACGACCTGCCGGGAGCGCAGAGCATCGACGGTCTGATGGCCGTCTACGGACTCACCGGTCAGACCAGGGCCGATTTCTCCCGGCAGGTGATCGACGAGTTCCACTACACCCCGCGCCCGGACGCCCAGGGGTTCGGCGACGGGCACGTCTTCGACCTCGGAGGGGTGACCGTCGAGGCCGTGCACCTTCCCGGGCACACCCGGGGCCACAGTGGATTCCGGATCAGTGGTGGGGTCTTCTTCCTCTCCGACATCGATCTCACCGGATTCGGTCCCTACTACGGCGACGTCTGGTCCGATCTCGAGGATTTCGAGGCGTCGTTGATTCGGGTGCGCGACGAGGAGGCCCGCTTCTACGTGACCTTCCACCACAAGGGGATCATCGAGGGTCGCCAACGATTCCTCACCATGCTCGACGATTTCCATGCGGTGATCGGTCGACGACACGAGGCCATGCTCGACTACCTCGTCGAACCCCGATCGCTCGACGATCTCGTCGCCCATCGATTCGTCTATCGACCCCACGTGGAATCGACCATCGTCGACGCCGTCGAACGGCGCACCGCAGATCTGCACCTCCAGCGCATGCTCCGACGGGGCGAGGCGACCGAGGTCGAGGCCGGACGGTACCAACGATCATGACCTCGAAACCGGCCGTCCACGTCTATCCCGCCGCCTACCGGGACTTCTTCGCACCCATCGTCGAGGCGCTCCCCGACCACGACGTGGTGTTCGTCGACGACCTCGACGCGGTGCTGCCCGAGATCGAATTCCTGGTGTGGGCCTCGACCGAACCCGTCGACTGGACGCCGGCAACGCGGCTTCGTCTCATCCAGATCAGCGGCGCCGGTGCCGACGGCCTCCTCCCGGCAACCGGTCTGGCCGACTCGGTGGTCATCACCAACGCCAGCGGGAGCCACGACCCCGAGATGCCGGAGTTCGTGATTGCCATGGCCTTCGCCCTGGCGTATCGGGTCCCGGACTACGTCGAACATCAGCGCAACCACCGCTGGCGTCAACACATGCCCCGCTCGCTGTCGGGACGACGCCTCTGCGTCGTCGGTCTGGGCACCATCGGTCAGAGCGTGGCAAGAAGGGCAGCAGCACTGGGTCTGACCGTCACCGGAGTCCGTCGGTCGGGTCGACCGGTCGAGGGGGTCGAGCACGTCGTTTCGATGGCCGACCGGCTCGACGTCATCACCGGCGCCGACGTCCTGGTCGTGATCACCCCGCTCACCGACGAGACCCGTGGGCTCATCGGATCGCAGGAACTGGCCGCCCTGACCCCCGGAGCCCTGCTCGTCGATGTCTCACGAGGGGGCGTGACCGACGTCGCTGCGCTGGTCGACGCACTCGGCTCCGGTCGGCTTTCGGCCGCGGCGGTCGACGTGTTCGACACCGAACCACTGCCGGAGGACTCGCCACTGTGGGATGTTCCCAACCTGTTGGTCACCCCGCACGTCGCCGGCCTCTCGAGAGGCTACGTGGCACGCTGGGCGGCCACGCTGGCCGACAATCTGGCGGCGCTCGACCGCGGGGCGCCCCTCGAGAACGTCGTGGACCGATCCCTCGGGTATTGACCGACGAAGGCCCGCTTCATCCCCGATTCAGGAGTTCATCGGGTTCGAGGCAAAGGGCCAGCGCGGTGGCCACCTGGAGCTCGACCTGGGCCGACGGCATCGGCACACCCCGGAGATTGGCGGCGATCATCGCGCCCAGCAGTTCGTCGTCGAGTTCGTCGGCGGTGCAGGCGACCGAGGCCTCTCCGACCCCACTGGTGAACGGGGCCAGCGCCGATCGGGCGAGCAGATCGGAATCGACGCAGTCGAGGATCGCTGCGGCGAGTCGTGTGGCCAAGTCGGCGTCGACCGCGAGATCGGCGGCCATTGCATCGGTGAGCGCGACGGCCTCGTCGTCACCCAGGCGACGGGCGGCGCACTCGGCGTCGGCGGGACCCAGATCGACCCCGGCCGACGACGCCTGCTCGGCGACCAGGACCGAGATCGGCGCCACCAGCTCTTCGGAGAGTCGGCTCTCCTCACCCCCACAGCCCACCAGCCCGAGCACCGAGCCGGACACGAACAGTACCGACCACACGCCGGGCCGGCGTCTCGACGATCGCAGCGAGGTCCGGCACGGTTGCACCAACGGGACGCTACCGCCGACGGCGGCCTCCACCCGACCCATTCGCCGCTTCGACCGGTGGCGCGATCGATGCTGCCGCCGAGCCGGCGCGACCCTCGGCGAACCATTCCTCGATCGGTGCCACCTCCATCGGGCGGCCGAGATAGAACCCCTGCCCGAAATCGCAGCGCATGGATCGGAGAAGCCGGGCCTGGTCGGGGGTCTCGATTCCCTCGGCCACGATCTTGGCCCCCATGCCGTGCGCCAATTCGATCACGCCGGTGATCAGGTTGTGTGCCTCGGGTGACTGCCCCAGGCCGTCGATGTAACTCTTGTCGATCTTGATCACGTCGAGCGGTACGTCGCGAAGGTGTCCCAGGCCGGCCGCTCCGGTGCCGAAGTCGTCGACGGCGATCCGGATCCCCATCGCCCGGAAGACCTCGAGATCGACGCGTACGTGATGGGCATCGTCGAGCATCATCGACTCGGTGAGCTCGATGATGATCGAGCGGGCGTCGGCGCCACTGGCCACGATGATCTCCTTGAGGCGCTCGACCTCACCGGGAACCTCGAGTTGGCGGGCCGACACGTTGATGCTCATCGACAGGCCGCGACCGTCCGGGAGCTCCTGGTGCCAACGGGCCAACTGACGACAGGCACGGTCGAGGACGAAGCGACCGAGTTCGACGATCGCACCCGTCTGTTCGGCCATCGGGATGAAGACCCCGGGCGAGACGTAGCCACGGGTCGGATGCCGCCAACGGAGCAGGGCCTCGGTGCTGGTCACCTTCTGCGAGGCGAGGTCGAACAGCGGCTGGTAGACGAGGAAGAACTCGCCTCGCTCGATCCCGTCGAGCAACCCGGCCGCCAATTCGAACCGCTCGGCGGCAGCGTCACGCATCCAGGCCTCGTAGACGACGACGCCGCCCGGGTCGGTCTTGGCCGATCGCAGCGCCAGGCCGGCCGACTCGAGCAGGCGCGTCGCGACTTCGGACCGATCGTCGGTGATGACGATCCCGATCGAGACGCCGACCTTGATCGAGTGGACACCGAGTTCGAACGGTTCGTCGAACAGATGACGGAGTCGAACAGCGAGGCTGGTGACCCGTTCGGTCGTCGGCTCGATGGTGACGATGGCGAATTCGTCGCCGTTCAGGCGGGCAATCGTGTCGCTCCGGCGCAGCGCGGCCCGAAGCCTGGTCGCGATCTCCACCAGCAGGGCGTCGCCCATCTCGAAGCCGAGGCTGTCGTTGATCGACTTGAAATCGGTGACGTCGAGGTGGAGGACACCGATCTGCTGCCCGGGTTCGAGCCCCTGCAGGCCTCGCTGCAGTTCGGGGTGGATCGAAGCGCGGTTGAACATGCCGGTCAGCCGGTCGTACAACGCCTGATCCCGAAGGCTGGCCTCGAGTCGCTGACGCTCCGTCACGTCACGAATGGTGACCATGACGTGGTCGTCGCCGAGAGCCGGGTCCGAGAAGGTGAGCTCCACGATCCGGCTGGCCCCCGACGCCGTCGCGAGTTCGGTCTCCATCACGGTCCCGAACCGGGTGAGCATTCCCTGTTCGAACAGCTCGTCGATCTCCCGTTCGGTCCGTTCGTTCAGGAAGGCCATGGCCTGGGCGCCGATCAGATCCGCTGCGGACATGCCGAACATGCGCTCGACGTTCGGGGTCACGTACGTGATCGTGCCGTCCTTCACGAGCGTCATGACGTCGTTGGAGTTGGTGACCAGCGCTCGGTAGCGGGCCTCGGCCGAGGACAACTGGATCTCGGCCATCTTGCGTTCGTGGATGTCGGCGAAGCTGAACAGCAGGCCGTCAACGTCCGTCTCGTGCGCCAGATCACGTATCGACAGGGAGAACCACAGGTGGTGACCGTTGCGATGCCGAAGTCGAACGTCGACCGGGGCCAGTTCGATCGCATCGCCGTCCGAGCCGCTCGCGGCGACGATCTCGGCCTCGACATGGGTCCGGTCGTCGGGATGCATGATCGTGAGCGGCGAGACTCCCAGCGCCCGCTCTTCGGCGTAGCCGAGGAGGCGGTCCAGCGTCGGACCGATGAAGGTGACGGCCAGCGACTCCCGTTCGACCAGGCACACGATGTCGTTGGAATCCTGCACCAGGGTCCGGAATCGTTCGTCGGACTTCTTGCGGTGCAGTTCGGCGGCCGACTCGACGCTGTCGAACAACAGCGAGAGCTGCACCACGAAGGATTCGAGCAGGGCCTTTCGCCGTCTCGTCACCAGGATCGACGATTCCACGTAGAGAGCGATGGTGCCGCCGGCCCGGGCCGGAGCGGTCACCACGGCGATCGAACCGGGAGCACCGTCGAGGGCCTCGAGGGCCACGTCGTCGACGAACATTCCCAGGCCCCGTTCGAGGCGATCCTGCCACTCGCCGTTGTCCTCGATCAGGAGGTCGGCAACGACCGGGTCGGGATCGACCGACCACAGCGACGCCTCGGGATCCGGACCTCGCCCGATGACGACCCGGCCGGGAAGGACGTCGCGAGCGACGTCCATCAAGAAATCGGCCGCCCGCCGCTCGAGTTCGGCACTGGTCATCGCCGTCGAGGAGGCAGACGTGAAGACTCGCAGTCGTTTCTCCGTCGACAGCGAGGCTCGCTGCTCGGTCACCATCAACGTCATCCGGACGATCGACAGCGCAAAGGCCGCGACGGTGCTGACGGTCGCGACCACCAGGCCCAGGTCGGACCCGCGGCGGGCCATCCAGACCACGGCACCGATGCCGTAGAGCGCCGAGACGAACAGGAACGCCTGGCGAAGCGGGCTCAGCTCGTCCTCCACCAGTGACGGGCGATCGGCGAGGAACCCGGACTCGGGGTGCAGGATGGCGGCGGTCGTCACGACCAGTCCCAGCGGAGCCAGCACGCCGGTGAGCCAGGCCAGGTCGAGCCGATCCGCAGCCTGCAATTGCAGGCCCGTGTCGTTGACGACTGCGATCGTCACCGCCGCGGCAAGGAGGTAGTAGCTGCCGTTTCGGGTTCCCGGTCCGAACGAGATACGGGCGCACATCACGACGAGCAGCGTCGTGGCGACGGCGAATCCGCCGTTGACCAGCCGTTCCCCCAATGGTTCACCGACATCGGTGAGATATCGGTCGAGAACCACGCAGTACTGCAACGAGAAGGCCAGGACACCCACCAGCGCGGCATCGATGGCGTCGTCGAACCGTCGCTCGCGGCTCCGGGCCCGGACCAGGGCACCGGCTCCGAGGATCAGGTAGACGTAGAAGAGGTAGCCGAGCAGGTCCGCCGGTGAGGGAAACGGGTAGTCCTCGCCGACGACGTAACCGTGAACGAGGCGCACGATCGCTCCGGCAACGGCGCTGACCAGGCCATATCCGAACAAGCGGATGTGCGGCGCCTTGCCCTTGGTGCGCCGCAGGACTGACCGGGCCACCCCGAGATAGGTGAGGGCAAGGAGGATCCGGACCGCGGGGAGGGTCGCGGGAGCAGCGATGCCAAGGGCGACGACGATCGTCGAACCACCCAGGAGGACTCGTTTCCACGCTGCCTGCACGGGATCAGCTTCGGATGCGGGTGGAGCATCGTTAACGATCGACCGCGATCTGCGTCGGCGTCGATCGCACGCTCGGCATGGGCACCGACGCGGCCATCGAGGCCATCATCTCGATCAGTGGCGAGCAGGAACCGATTCGTGCCGGAGGTCGATGACCGCGCTCCGGTCGTCGATGAAGTCACGCTCGATTCCCGTGAGCCCACCCAGGTAGTCCGGTACGTCGAGGAGGACCGGAAGGGTTTCGCCGCCCAGATACCGGCGTGCCTGGCCGATGGGTCGGAACTTCAGTCCGTAGAAGCGATTCATCGCGATGAGGAGCGGCCGTTCGACGATGGCGATCCAGAAGTGCTCGGGCCGCCGATGGCTCATGGCCGCAAAGGCCCGGACCATGTGGACGAACACGGCCGCACGAACCTCGCTCCCACCATCGATGCAGAGCGACGAGACCTCGAGGCACTGGTCCTGCGGAGGAACGAAGACATCGGGATCGAACGTGAAGTGATGGAAGGCGGGGAGCCCCTGCGGACCGGGAAGGATCAGCCGGGCGACGCCGACGACCGTGCCGTCGTATCGGGCCGAGAGATAGATCGAACGGGCGACGTAGGGGTCCTCGACCAGTCCGGTGTCGAGGTCGAGCCAGTTCGATCGACCATCGACGAAACCGCGGTCGATGTAGGTCCGGGCATGGAGCCGCCGGGCCTCGGCGATCGCCGGATGATCGGCTGCTCCCACCGTGACGTCGATCTCGGTGGCGATGGCTCGGCGCAGTGACATCATGAGAGCAGTGACATCATGAGAGCAGTGACATCATGAGAGCAGTGACATCATGAGCTGGGCCCGCTCTTGATCTTGCGGACGATCCCGAGCGCGGCGGCCAGGAAGAGCAGGCCGACGACGAGACCAAGGCCGTATTCGAGTGAGTCGGGCATCCCGTTCCCGGCGATCCAGAGGTACAGGTAGGGGGCGAAGAACGTCACCAGCGCCACCACCGACCACTGCGCCAGCAACACCCAGCGGCCACCCCAGCCGGCCTTGACCATGCCCGCGGTCGACTTTGCATAGGGCCACGCCGTTCCGACGTCGATGACGCCGAACACCCAGGGGTTCACCCCGTACTCGCCCATGGCGCCCCAAGCGATCACGAACCGCAGCACGCTGTAGCCGACGATGGCACCGATCCAGGCCCGTTCGGCGCTGAACCTGGGTCGGCTGCTCGACAGGGCCACGGCACCGTGCTCGACAGTCGAGTTCTTGAGCTGCGGCAAGTCGAATTCCGATCGTCGGGACGATGCCTCGTCTCGGACCAAAGGGCTCGGCGGGGTCGTTGGTGTCGCCGGCCCCGGATTCCGATCATGCGGCATCTGTGCATGTCGAAGGAGGAACAAGCAAGCTATCTCAAGAATCTTGAGCTGTAAACGCGGGATCGAACGATGTCCCGTCTCAACCCGACGGCGTCCCCATCGCAGTCGGTCAGCCGCCGGATCGGCGAACCCTCTACGATGGAGGCCGGGCTCGTTCCGATCGGCGAGCGAGGGAGGGCGCGACATGAATGATTTCGAGCCGACAACCGACTTTCCGGGATCGATCGACGCCGACGACACCCCGATCGAATCCGCGGCATCCGCCCGCGACGCCACCATTCAGCGCCGGCGTCGGCAGGTCCTGCAGCTCACCGTCGTGGCGCTCACCGCCGGGCTGATCGGCTTCGGCTTCGATCCGATCCGGGTCATCATCGCCATGATCAGCTTCTATCTGATCGTGCGGATCGGCCTGGCCATTCTCGGTGCCTTCGCCCGTCCGATACCAGAACCACCCCCACCGGGCGAACTGCGACGGGTCAAGCTGGTCTACCGGTGCTCGTCCTGTGGCGCCGAGTTGCGGATGACCCTTGCCAACGATCAGGTCCCGCAGCCACCACGCCACTGCGCCGACGAAATGGATCTGCTGACCTCGGTCGACGAACTCTGACGTCGCCACCGACTGGACCCCGACCACCATGCTCGTCGACGGTTCGGAGGAGTCGTCGACGGTTCGGGGGGTCAGGCCTGCGGGGCTCGGCGCGAGACGGGCCGCTCAGCGATACTGGGTGGCGGCAAAGATCCCGCCGAGCACCAGGCCGAGACCTCCCAGCAAGTACCAGTTCGACGGTGCCGCAGGGGAGCACGCTCAGGTAGTTGAGCAGGATCATCAACACGCCCAGGCCGAGCAGGGTGAACATGAGAACCGGAACCCAGGCCGGCGAGGGGCCGGGTACACCGACGGGAATACGATTGGCAGGACCACCCGGTCGTGCCACTCCGACGTCGTCGCCCTGCGGCGGAGTCGACTGCGTTCCCTTGGGGGTCACCCGGCTCTTCTTCGGATCGTGGCGTGCCATCGTCGCACAGCTTAATGACCTCACCGCCCCGACCGGCACTCGGCACCGTCGCCCGTGACGACCCTGGAACCGGCGAGCCCCGTGACCGGTACGCTGCGCAGGTGGGCCCCAGGATCCTCGTCATCGACAACTACGACTCGTTCGTGTACATCCAGGTCCAGTACCTGGGCGAGCTGGGCGCCGATCCGATCGTGGTCCGAAACGACGAACGGACCATCGGCGAGCTGCTCGCCATGGAGCCCGACGGCGTCCTGATCTCACCGGGACCGGGCACTCCGGATCAGGCCGGCCTGTCGATCGAGATCATCGAAGCCTTCGCCGGCCGCGTACCGGTCCTGGGAGTCTGCCTCGGTCATCAATGCATCGGCCAGCTCTACGGCGGCGATGTGGTTCGCGCCCCCGAGCTCATGCACGGCAAGACGTCGGTGATCCTCCATGAGGGAACCGGCGTGTTCGAAGGACTCCCGAACCCGCTCGAGGCCACCCGCTATCACTCCTTGATCGTCGAACGGGCCACCCTGCCCGAGGTTCTCGAGATCACGGCAACGACCCGAGACGGCCTGATCATGGGGTTGCGTCATCGTGGGCTCGACGTCGAGGGGGTACAGTTCCACCCCGAGTCGGTGCTCACCACGGCGGGCAAGGACCTACTCGCCACCTTCGTGCGACGTTGCTCGGCCCCCGACTGACCGGACAGCGCGCCGGCCCGCACCCCGGAGCGCGCCGGGGGCACCCCGCAACGGTCAGGGCGTCGAGGTCGTGGTGGCCGCAGTGGTGGTCGGTGCCGCCGTGGTCGTGGTGGTGGTCGTCGGCACCGTCGTGGTCGTCGCCGCAGCAACACCGACGCTGATCCGGACCTCGGTGCCCTTTTCCTGCTTGGCGTTGGCGCCGGGGTCCTGGCTGATCACCTTGCCTGCGTCGTTGGACCCGGCCGGGACGTCGACCCGCACCACCACGGGGATGAAGCCCTTGTTGATGATCGCTTGCTCGGCCGCCCCCTGGGTGAGTCCGACCACGGGCGGGACCTGGGCCGTCTCGGGACCATCGGACACGTAGAGCGTGACCCGGCGGTCGATGGCAACCGGGGTCCCGGCGGGTGGATCCGTGCGAATGATCGTGCCCCGGGCGACCGTCGACGACGGCTCCAGCCGGACATCGGGATCGGGGAGGTTGCGCTGGGCCAGCTGGTTCGACGCCTCCTCGATGGTGAGACCCTGGAGCACGGGAACCTCGACCTCGGCCGGACCACTCGAGATGGCCAGGGTCACCAGGGTGTCCTTGTTGACCTCCTGATCGGGATCGGGCGTCATCGAGATGACGATGCCTTCGGGCACGTCTTCACTCGGTTCGGACTTGGGAACCACTCGCAGGCCTGCGCCCTGGAGGATGGCCGTTGCCTCGGCCTCGCTCAATCCCACGACATTGGGCAGGAAGATCGACTCGGCTGCCTTCGACACCGTGAGTTCCACGCTGCCACCGGCCTCGACCTGTCCGCCGGCGGCGGGGTCCTGGGCGAAGACGATGCCCGGCTCGACCTCGGCGTTGTCCTCGAACACGACGTCGGCGACGAGACCCAGATCGGTGAGGATGGTCCGGGCATCGGCCTCGGTCTGTTCGATCAGGTTCGGCACCTCGACGGCGTTCGCAAGGGTGTCGCCGCCGCCACCGAGGGTGTCGGCGATGTAGACCGCCAGGGCGCCGAGCGCCAGGATCAAGACGGCCAGGGCCACGAGGAAGAAGCCGTTGCGACTCGGCGGTTCGTAGTAGTCGTCCTCGACGATCGGCGACGCCTGGGCCGCCACCGCAGCCGGTATCGCCCGGGTGGCGTCGATCACCGCTCGGCTGGTTCCGGTGTCGGCGGCGCGGGGCGGCGAGGCCGCGGGTGCCGCAGCACTGGCCAGCGGCTGCCCTTCGCGGAACCGTCGGAGGTCGGCCCGAACCTCTTCGGCCGATGGATAGCGCTGGTCGGGGTTCTTCGCCAGCAGTCGGGCGATGACGACCTCGAGCACCTTGGGAATCGCCGGATTGATCGATGTCGGCCGAGGCGGCATCTCCTGCACGTGCTTGTAGGCGATGGCCACGGGCGAGTCGCCGATGAACGGCGGCCGACCGGTGAGCATCTCGAACAACACGACACCCAACGAATAGAGGTCGCTGCGGGGGTCGACGGGCTTGCCCTGCGCCTGCTCCGGCGAGAAATAGGTTGCGGTACCCATGACCGACCCGGTCTGGGTGAGTTCGTCGCCGCCCCCGAACGCTCGGGCGATCCCGAAGTCGGTGACCTTCACTTGACCGGTCGGGGTGATGAGGATGTTCCCGCCCTTCACGTCCCGGTGAACGGTGCCGTTGCGATGGGCGAAGCCGAGCGCGGCGGCCGTGTCGGCGGCGATCTCGGCCGCTCGATCGGGATGGAGCGTGCCCTCGGCCTTGATGATGTCGGCCAGGCTCCGACCCTCGACGTACTCCATGACGATGAAGTAGGTGTTGTCGTGCTCGCCCCAGTCGTACACGGCGACGATGCTGGGATGGTTGAGGTTCGCCGCGGCCTGGGCTTCGCGGCGGAAGCGTTCGACGAAGGACGGTTCTGCGGCGAACTGAGGGAACAGGACCTTCACGGCGACGGGCCGGTCGAGGAGCTGGTCGCGGGCCAGGAAGACGTCGGCCATACCGCCCCGGGCGAGACGGCGATGCAGCTCGTATCGACCGTTCAGCACGGGACGGGGTGAAGAGGATTCACTCACAGCGTGCAAAGGTTAGTGACGTTGCGGGCCCGAACTGCGTTCATGGCTCACAAGCTTGACCGCAACACGGCGTTTTGCCCGGTCGCCCCCGGCGCGCTCCATCGTCACGACCCGAAGTACGTCTGGATCAGGGCACGCACGATCGGACCGGCTTCTCTGCCGCCGGTTTGCTCCGACGCCCCCTCGGTTCCCTCGACGATCACGGCGACGGCGATCTCGGGCGTGCGTCCCGGTTGTCCGGCGAAGGCGATCATCCACGCGTGCGACTTGGGCGGTTCGGTTCCGAGCTGCGCCGTGCCGGTCTTGGCCCCCACCTCGAGGCCGGGGACGGCCACGCCCCGGGCCGTCCCGGTCTCGACCACGTTGACCATGGCATCGCGCAGGTCGAGGGCCACGTCGCTGTCGACGGCCCGTCGCCACGAGTCGGTCCCGATGGTCACGACCACCGATCCCTTGCGGTCCTTCACCTGCGAAACCACGTGCGGCTCCATGATCTCACCGTTGTTGGCGATCGCCGCGGCCACCAGCGCCATCTGGAGCGGCGTCGCCGAGACGTCGTTCTGGCCGATCGAGGCCTGGGCCAGGGCCGGGGTGTTCTCGTAGACACCGGCCGGGACCTCGGGGGTGGGAGCCTGGAGTTGGGCGCCGAAGTCGGTCGGGAACCGGCTGGCCACGGTGCCGGCGATGTCGAGGGGGGGAACCGACTCGAAGCCGAAGCCGCGGGCCGTGTCGATCATGCGGCTCGGTCCGATCCACTCGGCTCCCAGCTCGGCGAATCCGGTGTTGCACGACACGGCGAGAAGCTCGAGCAGGTTGCCACCGCAGGTGCTCCCGCCGAAATTGGTGAGGGGCCGATTGGTGAGCGGCGGCTGATAGGCATTGGACCGTTCGAACACGGGACTGTCCAGCGTGGCAACCCCGTTGGCGAGCGCCGCGGCCGCCGTCACGACCTTGAACGTCGATCCCGGGAAGAAGATGTCGCGGTAGGCCTTCGCTCGAAGCGGATTGCCGTCGGCGGCCACCAGATCGGCATAGGCGGCGTTGACGGCAGCGCCATCGAGACCGGCGAGCACGTTGGGGTCGAAGCTGGGCCAGCTCCACAGGGCGAGGATCGCCCCGGTCCTCGGGTCGAGCGCCACGACCGAGCCCTTGCGTTCACCGAGCAGTGCTCGGGCCTGGGACTGGAGGTCGTGACGAAGCGACAGCACGACCTCGCCGATGGGTTGTTCACCACCGAAGATGCTGCCGAAATCGTTCAGTTGGAGCGCCGGGATCGTCCCCACCAGGTCGTCGTTGTAGGCCCGCTCGACACCCTCGGCGCCGAGATTGAACGACAGGTATCCGACGGTGTGGGCGTAGAGGTCGCCTTCGGGGTAGACCCGCTGCCGCTCGAGAGGGCCGGCGACGTCGATCGAGATCGCCACCACCTGCCCGTCGGCGGTCGAGATCGGTCCTCGTTCGCGTGCGAAATCGCGTTGCACGGTTCGGGTGTTCGCCGGGTTCTCCCGCAAGCTCTCGGCCTGGAAGAACTGGATCCGGCTGAGCTGAACGAAGAGAACCCCGAAACACAGCATGAGCACCGCAAGGACGTGACGAAGCCCTCGGTCGATCACGCCGGCACCATGTCGGCGTCGACCGACTGATGACGCGGGAGTGCGTTGGATCGGTGGGAGATCCGGATCAGGATGGCGAGCACCACGTAGTTCGAGATCAACGACGACCCGCCGTACGAGACGAACGGGAGCGTCACACCCGTGAGCGGCAGGACGCGAATGACCCCGCCGATGATCACGAACGCCTGAAAGCCGAGCAGCGCCGTGAGCCCGCCGGCCAACAACTGTTCGAACGTGCTGGCCGCCTGGATCGCCACTCGGAAGCCGGCCGCGATCAGGAACAAGAAGATGACCAGGACGGCGGTCGCCCCGACGAAGCCCAGTTCTTCGCCGATGGCGGCGAAGATCATGTCGGACGGCGCATAGGGGATCTTGTTGGGCGTGCCTCGCCCGAGTCCGGTACCGGTGAGGCCACCATCGGCCAGGGCGAACGCCGCTTCGACGATCTGGAACCCGGAGTCCTTGGCATCGGCGAAGGGATTCCGCCAGATCTCGACCCGGCGCTGCACGTGATCGAACATCCGGTACGCGATCGTCGCTCCCGTCCCGAACAGGAACACGCCGCCGAGCACGTAGGCGACCCGATTGGTCGCCAGGTAGATCATGACGATGAACAGGGTGAAGAACAGCAACGACGAACCGAGGTCTCGCTGCGCCACCATCACGACCAAGGCCACACCCCAGGCCAACAGCAGAGGACCGAAGTGTTTCAGATCGGGCAGATGGAGCGGACCCAGCCGCCGATTCGACATGGTGAGGAGTTCGCGCATGTCGACCAGGTAGCCGGCCAGGAACGCGGCGAGCAGGATCTTCGCGAACTCGCCGGGCTGGATGCTGAAGGGGCCGATGTGCAACCAGATCCTGGCCCCGTTGATCTCGACACCGAGCCCTGGGATCAGGGGGAGCATCAACATGATCACGCCCAGCAGAGCGAGGGTGTACCGATAGGGCTGGAGCCGGCGAGGGTCGTCGAGGACCATCAGCGTCACGCCGAAGGCGAGGAGTCCGAGGAAGGTCCAGGCCGACTGACTGTCGGCCAGACCCGGGTTGAGTCGGGCGATCATGACGTAGCCGATGCCGTTGAGCAATGCCGCGAGCGGAAGGAGCAGACCGTCGGCGGCGGGGGCGAACCAGCGAACCAGCAGGTGACCCAGCATGAGGAGGGCGATCACGATGCCGAGGAACGGCACGATGTCGGCGGGCAGCGTCGCCGCCCGTCCCAGACTCGTGAGCCCATAGGCCGCAGCCGTGATGAGGCTCGCGAGGACGAGCAACCCGAGTTCGACGGTGCGGGGACGCACCTCAGCCCTCGCTGGTGCCGACGACCACGAGGTTGTCGACGAGCACTCTCGCCTCGTCGAGGGATCCGAGGACCGGCCGGTCCTCGACCCGCTGCTGTGAGGCACCATCGAGTTCGTCGACGGTCAGGTCGAGGACCTCGACCTGGGTCGGATCGAGCCACAGCACCCCATCGGGGCGGCCTCGCATGATGACCACCTGACCGTCGATCTCGTCGACGTACCAGGCCGAACGGGCATACCAGATCGTGGCCGACAACGCGGCGGCCAGGACCCCGATCACCGAACCCACGAAGACGAGACCGCGAAACGGAAGTCGGCGCCGCTTGGCCGGCCGCTTGGTGTCGGCCAACGGATCCGACGACAGGTCTCGGGCTGGGGAAAGAGGGGCGCTGTCGTCGGCGTCGGCGTGGGTTTCGGCGTCGGTCGCGCCCCCGGGCGGGTTGCCCCCACCTCCGTCGGCGTCGAGGGCGAGGATCACGACCGTCACGTTGTCACGCCCGCCGTGTCGAACGGCCCGATCGACCAGCTGTTGCGCCGCCTCACGCGGATCGACCACCTCGCCCAGGACAACGGCCACCTCGTCGTCGGAGACCTCGTTGCTGAGCCCGTCGCTGCAGAGCAGGACGCGGTCGCCGGGCTCGACGGTGAGACTGAACACGTCCACCTCGATCTCGGGACCGATGCCGAGGGCCCGGGTGACCATGTTGCGCTGGGGATGGTTGCGGGCCTCGTCCTCACTCAATCGACCCTGCCGGAGCAACTCCTCGACCAGCGAATGGTCGAGGGTGACCTGTTCGATCTCGCCGCCTCGGAAGAGGTATCCACGGCTGTCACCGACGTTGGCAATGGTGACGATCCCGGTGTCGGGATCGAACGACGCCACCACGAGGGTCGTGCCCATCCCCCGCAACTCGGGGGCTTGCGAGGCCTCGAAGACCCGCCGGTTCGCGGCCTGGGCGACGTCGACCAACCGCTGCGAGGAGATCACCCCGCGGACGCCGCTGAGTTCGGCGATCGCCAGGGCGGCCGCCTTTTCGCCACCGACGTGACCGCCCATGCCGTCGGCGACGGCACCCAGCGTGCCGGTGACCAACGAACGATCTTGATTGATCTCTCGCACCTGCCCGACATGGGAGGCACTGGCCGTGACGAGACGCATCAACGGAGCTCCATGATCGTGCCACCGATCTGAATCAGATCGCCCGGTCGAATCAGGGCCGGCGCCGTGAGACGCTGCCGATTGTGATAGGTGCCGTTGGTCGAACCGAGATCCTCGAGGATGACACCATCGCTGGTGAGCCGAAGGCGGGCATGCACCTGGGAAGCGTAGGTGTCGTCGAGCGTGATCTCACAACCTGCGGCCCGCCCGATGGTGGCCTCGGGAGCCAGATCGAACGTGACCCCCGATTCCTCGGGGGGTGCGATGACCGCCAGGATCGGCCGTGGTCTCGCCGGTGGCGATGTGGCGCCGACCGTCGTGGCATGTCCGCTGCCGGAACCCTTGGCCGGCGTCCGTTGCCGGCGTCTCGACGCTCGTCGGGGTGAGTCGGTCGCCGCGGAGCCCGTGGTTCGCCGGGATGGGGCCATGGCTCCGAACCACGTGGCCTGCAGGACGCGAAGGAAGAAGAGGTAGATCAGTGCCAGGAGGCACCACTGCAGCACGGTGAGAAGAGCATCGGACACGACCGGGCCACAGTACTCAGCGACGGACCGGTCCTCGCGGTCACGGGAAAATCGCCGCGTCCGACGGTCAACGCAGGTGGAAACGGATGGTGATCGTTCCGAAGGTCAGTTCGTCTCCGTCGGCGAGCAGGGCACGGGTGATCGGCCGGCCATTGACCTTGGTTCCGTTGGTCGAACCGAGGTCGATCAGGACGAAGCTGTCGCCCTCGGGGGCGAGGTCGGCGTGGTGGCGCGAGGCGTTCGGGTCGGCCAACACGATCGTCCGGTCGGCCAGACGTCCGATGGTCACGACGCTGTCGTCGAGCTCGAGTTCGGAGCCGTCGGGCAGCTCGAGGTAGGCCGGACTCGCGCCCAGCGCGCTCGACTCGTCGAACCAGGACCGCACGCGGCAGCGACCGACCACCAGCGACGGCGCCTCCACCAGATCCACCACGACACGACCCAGGAAGCGGAGCGACTCCTCCTTGGCGTGTTCCCGGATCGCCGTTGCGAACTCCCGACGCAGCGACTCCGAGACCAGCTCGAACCGCGCGTGATCGGCGCTGGCGAGTTGCACCTCGAAGTGATTCGGGCCGATCGCACGCCCGGCCGCATCGACACCCCGATTCGCATCGAGGTCCTTGACGAGCCGCCGAGCGACCTCGATCGGCTGCAGCCCCGACCGGAAGACGCGAGCGAACATTCCTTCGACCGCTCGCTCCAGGCGCTCCTCGAGACTGCGCAACACCATGGCCCAACGCTACCGGAGGCCCGCCGGACCCGAGGTTCGGCACGGTCTGCGGTCGCACGCGGGCGCGAAGGTTGCTACGCTGCCGTTTCCCACTTGCGCGAGTGGCGGAATTGGCAGACGCGCTGGATTCAGGTTCCAGTGTTCGAAAGGACGTGGGGGTTCAAGTCCCCCCTCGCGCACGACTCACGATCCGCCCCGGTCCCACGGTTCGGCGCTCCCGAACAGCGATCGATCGATCGGGGCGCCTTCGATCTCGAGCAGCCTTCGCTTGGTCACGACACCACCACGGGCCGAGAAGCCGCCGAGCTCACCGTCGGCGGCCACGATTCGGTGGCAGGGCACGACGAGCGGCAGCGGATTGCGGCCGAGGGCTCGACCGACGGCCTGGGCCGCTCCGGGCCGACCGATTCGCCGCGCCACCGCACCGTAGGTCAGCACCGCTCCGGGTGGAACCGTACGGGCGACCTCGTAGACGGCTCGATCGAACTCGGGGACCCCGTCCAGATCGATCCGGACGTCGGTGAGCGTCTGCCGGCCTCCTGACAGCAGGTCGATCATGTCGTCGATCGCCATCCGCACCCGGGCGGGGGGCCCGGCCTCGTCGCCACCCACCCGGTCGACCATCCGCCGAGCCGTTGCCCCGGGGGATCGCTCGGGCAACGAAACCGCGACGACGTGGGTTCCCCGCCAGGCCACCCCGAGCGGTCCGAGCGGCGACTCGAAGAGCCCCCATCCCGTCGACGATGCCCGAGCCAACAGATGGATGTCGGCCTCGGACAGGTCGACTCCGAATCGCTGACGCAGGACCGTTCCGAGGTCCTCGGCCGTCAGCTGGTGTTCGATTCGCCGGTCATCGGTCTTCTCGATCAGGGTGCGACCCCGAACGGTCACCCGCCCATCGGCAGTGCGGAGGGTGCAGATCGGCTGCTCGGGGAACGCCGATTCGATCGAGGTCTGATGGTGCAGGCAGCCCGGTTCGAAATCGGCGAACGACCGCGGTTGACGGTTGAAACGGTACTGGAGCTCACCATCACGAAGGAGACCGATCCAGCCGCCGGGACGTTGTTCGAGGCGGAACCGACCGCCGGGGTCGTCTTGGTCGATGCCGATCTCGATGCGCAGGGGCTCGTCGAAGGCCGCTCCGAAGCCGACGTCGACGAGGCGGGGAATCGGGTCGTCCACGGCCACCACGTCGAGACAGAGATGATCGAACCGAACACCGGGCTCGGCGGGGCCGACCCTGGCTTCGACGACGGTGACCGAGAAGCCCAGTGACTCGAGCAGGAGCCCGAACACCGTGTTCAGTTCGTAGCAGAAGCCACCCCGCCGCCGATCGACGATCTTGTCGAGCAACCGCTCGGGGTCGAGCACGATGGGCACCCCGAGATGGATGTCGAGGTTCTCGAAGGGCACCGTCTCGAGGTGGGAACGGTGGAGCCGGCACAAGTCGGCGAACGTGGGTTCGGGCCGATCAGTGAGGCCGATCCGACGCAGGTAGCGGTCGCGCCGCTCTGGGGTCATACCCGAATCCTGACTGATCGTCGCATCGCAGCCCAGGGTAGGCGTCACGGAGAATCCCCGGTGTTCCCGCTAGCGTCGGGGCATGGTGAGGCGCCCCGACCAGATCCGCAAGAGATTGAAGGAGGCCGGCGAACAGGTCAAGCGACAGGCCGATCGTCGGGTCGAGGAGCGACTGGGGTCGATGCCTGCCGGGCGGGTCGCCCCACCACGTCGACTGGCCGAGATCCAGGCCGACCTCGATGCGCTCGTCGGGCTCGAGTCGGTGAAGGATCAGGTCAAGACCTTGATCGCGTTCCTCCAGGTCCAACAGCAGCGTCGCGTCCACGGCCTCACCGATGTGCCGACGAGCCAGCACCTGGTCTTCCTCGGCAATCCGGGCACCGGAAAGACCACGGTCGCCCGACTGATCGCCGAGATGTACGGATCCATCGGACTCCTGAAGAAGGGTCACCTGGTCGAGGTCGACCGAGCCGGTCTGGTCGGGCAGTACGTCGGGCACACGGCGTCGAAGACCAACCGGGCGATCAAGAGGGCTCTCGATGGTGTGCTCTTCATCGACGAGGCCTACGCCTTGTCGCCTGCGGGCCCCAAGACCAACGACTTCGGCGCCGAGGCCATCGAAACGCTCATCAAGCGAATGGAAGACCACCGTGACCGGTTGGTGGTGATCGTGGCCGGCTACCCGGCCCTGATGCGGCAGTTCCTCGATTCGAACCCGGGTCTCCGGTCCCGGTTCGCCCGGGAGATCCCGTTCAACGACTACTCGACCGACGAACTCATCGCCATCACCGAGAAGATCGCACTCGACGCGGACTACACGCTCGGCGGGGGTGTCCACGAGTCCCTCGGGATCATCTTCGAGAAGGCGGTCCGCAACGAAGGGTTCGGCAACGCCCGCTATTCCCGAACCCTGTTCGAACAGGCGATCAATCGTCAGGCACTGCGACTCGCCGACATCGGCGACGTCCACCGCCTCGGCCGAACGGCGCTGTCGACCCTCGAGGCACACGATTTCGAGGCCGCTGCCGCGCTCCTCTGACGCAGGACCGCCCCTCACGCACGACTCCCCGACCGACGGCCGAACCCGATGATCAGCGCAGTCCTTCGGCCCGACGGCGGGCCAGGTGCACGTGGGCCTTGGCCGCTCCCCACGTGAGGCCCGGCTCGTGGAGTTCCGAGGCAATGTCGGCGAATCCGGTCGGCGAGAGATCGAACTCGTCGTCGGGAAACGACGATTCGCGGAACGGATCGCGTGCGATCGGCTCGATCCCCGCGATCCGAAGGGCCCGGGTGGCCGGGCCGAGCGACGAACGGATGACCGCCAGCGGGGTCGATCGTTGCCGGTCGATGTCGGTGTCGAGCAGCGCCCGAACGGAGGGCATCGCCACCGACACCACCTCGGCCACCGCCTGCTCGACGAGGTGCGGATCGATCCGGCCACCGGCGCGTTCGACCATGAGCCGACCGATCCAGGGCCCGAGATGCTCCTCGATCCCGTCGGCGAGCGCCGTGGCGATCTGCCTCAGGCGAGCGTCGTCGTCGACGGGCATCATCGCTGATCGATGGAGCGCTTGCCGGTGACGTAGGAGCGGGCCGGGTCGATGACGACATGACGACGAAGACCCCGGCGACCGAGCAACATGCGAAAGCCCAGGTTGTCCCGTGACGCCAGGGACAGCTCGATCGACCAGGTCTGACCGGCCATCTCGAGATCGGTGAGGATCACGTACCGCTCCTGGACCTCGCCACTCGACGATCGGATCGGTCGATGATCGAAGACCGGTGCTTCGCAGGTGATCGTCGGGCGCCGAGCCCGTTGGCGGGGATGGAGCTGGAACCGGACCCAGGTCTGGTCGCCGACCGCGAAGGGCTGAACGCCGAAGGCGTGGATCGCCGAGGTCCGGGCCCCGGTGTCGACCTTCGCCTTGACGGCCGGGACGCCGAGCTGAGGTAGACCAACCCACTCGCGCCAGCCGATCTCCAGCTTCTGCTTCGCCATGGGCCTGATTGTGCCCCGAATCGCCTCTGACCGTGTCGATCCGCATCCGTGCGACAACCGGTAGTGTCGTTCGGCGATGAACCACGTCTCGGTCACCACCGCTCCCGACAGCACACCCCAGGCCCGCCGAGAGGCACTGCTGGTCATCTTGAAGACGAAGGGTCTGATCGAACTCGACGAGCCGGTCACCCTGTCATCCGGGGCCCGAAGCCGCTTCTTCCTCGACGGGAAGAAGGCCCTGGCCCAAGGTTCGGACCTCGCCCTCGCCTGCCGGTGCCTTCTCGACCTGGCCGAGGAACACGGCATCGACTTCGACGCGGTCGGGGGCCTGACACTCGGTGCCGACCAGTTCGCCCACGGGGTCGCGGTGGTCGGCGACAAGGAGTGGTTCGTGGTCCGGAAGGAATCCAAGGGTCGCGGCACCGACAAGTTCGTCGAGGGCGCGTCACTCGAGGGCAAGCGGGTTCTGCTCGTCGACGACGTGATCACCACGGGCGGGTCGAGCCTGATCGCCAAGGAACGCATCGAAGCCGAAGGGGGACGGGTCGTGCTGGCCTCCACGCTCGTCGCCCGTTCCGATCAGCCGGCCGCGACCTTCGCCGACGTGGGCGTCCGGTTCCTTCCGCTCGCCGACTACACCGATCTCGGGATCCCGGCCGTCGGCACCGAATGACGCCGATCCTCCACGATCCCAACGCCGGCACGCCGGCCACCGATCCCACCGCGAAAGGCATCGACCGAATGACCGACCTTCCCGCCGGCGCACGCCGAGTCGCCGATGCCGCCGCCACCGGTGGTCACACGATCGAGGTCATCGAATACCCCGCCGGCACCCGCAGCGCCGAGGATGCCGCCCGCGCCGTCGGCTGTGCCCTCGATCAGATCGTCAAGTCGATGATCTTCGACGCCGGTGGGCAGCTGGTGCTGGCGCTCACCAGCGGGACGCACCTGGTCGACGGAACCAAGCTGGCGGCGTTGGTCGGCGTCGACCGGTGCCGCCGGGCCGACGCCGCCCAGGTTCGCTCGGTGACGGGTTTCGCCATCGGCGGCGTACCACCGTTCGGACACGAGCATCCGGTGCCCACCTGGATCGACCCGCACCTCATGACCTTCGCCGAGGTCTGGGCCGCTGCGGGGACCCCACGTCACGTCTTCTCGATCGTTCCCGAGGCCCTGCAGCGCTTGTCCGACGCCACCCTGGCCGACTTCGTCCAGCGGTGACCGTTTCCCGCGATCCGGGGCCGGGAGACGGGATCGGCGTCGGCCCACATCCTCGGCCATGGCCGACCGATCCCCACCTGGATCCCGAGCTCCTGGCCGCGGGCGACCGCCGCAACGTGGTCGACCGCTTTCGCTACTGGCGGCTCGACGCGATCGTCGCCGATCTCGACCGGCGTCGACATCCCTTTCATGTCGCCATCGAGAACTGGCAGCACGACCTCAACATCGGAACGGTCGTCCGGACCGCCAACGCCTTCCTGGCCGCCGAAATCCACATCGTCGGCAAGAAGCGGTGGAACCGTCGGGGGGCCATGGTCACCGACCGCTACCAGCACATCCGACACCACCCCACGCCCTCGGACCTGGCCGGCTGGGCATCCGAGGCGGACCTTCCGCTGATCGGCATCGACAACCTCCCGGGTGCGACCCCGATCGAGGTCGGCGAGCTCCCACTGGCGTGTGTGCTCGTGTTCGGCCAGGAAGGTCCCGGACTCTCGGAGGCCATCCGACCTCACCTCGACCAGACCCGTTCGATCGCCCAGTTCGGCTCGACTCGGTCGATCAACGCCGGCGTCGCGTCGGGTATCGCCATGCACACCTGGATCCGGCAGCACGCCCGGATCACGCGGCAGACGTCGCCGCCCGACGCCTGAAGCGTCGCGGGATCACGGGAGGATCAGGCTGAACTCGATCCGCCGGTTTGCCGCCCGATCCGCCGAATCGGATCGCGGTCTCAGTTCGCCGTAGCCGACGGGTTCCAGATCGTTCTCGACACTGCGTTCGCGTAACGCATCGACCACGGCCACCGCTCGGTCGCGGCTCAAGGCCAGATTGCCGGTGGCGTCGCCGACATCATCGGTGTGCCCCCCGACCTCGAGTGCCGCCTCGGGAAACTCCGACAGCACGGCGGCGATCACATCGAGCGTGAACTGCGATTCGCGATCGATGACCGCCGATCCCGAGGCGAACCCGATGGTCGAGATGGCCAGCACCTCGGCCAGTTCGGTCTCGACCCGCGACCGCGGTGTGCGTTCGACCTCGACCTCGCTGGTGGCCAGTGTCGGTTCGATCGCCGCCAGCGCCGCCATCAAGAGATCGGGGACCTCGGCCCGAGTGGCCTCGACCCGTCCGGTGATCCGCACCGGGCCGATTGTCGTCGGCTCGACCTCGACGGTGCCCTCCACCTGTTCGCTCGGGTAGACCGAACGAATCGCGTCGAGCACGGCATCGGCCGTTGGCCGGTCGGGCACCCGGCCCGAGATGCGCACCGTCCGCTCCGTGGCCTCGATGGTCACGTCACCGGCGACCGGCACCGCCTCGACGGTCGTGCGGTCGACGACGGTGCCGACTCCCGGTACGGCAGATGCCACCGCGACCACGACACGGCGCGAGGCCTCGTCGGGCACGGTGCCACCGAGCACGATCGAGGATCCGTCGCCCATCACGTCGACGCCGGGGAATCCGGCCGCCTCGAGCGCCTCGCTGACCGCTCGGGGGTCGGCGATGTCGGGGACCGTCGTCGACGTCGTGGTCGTCGGAACGAGGTCACGCCGCCCCGACGACACCAGTTCCGACCTTGCCTCGCGGCGACGAACCTCCGATGATCGGGGAAGGCCGCCGAACAGCAGGGCAACGAACAGGATCAGTGCACCCAGCCATGCCATCTGCAACAGCGGACGGCTGCTCAGGAGGGCCGGAGCGGCGCGAAGACGTCTCACCATGTCCGAACGACTCCCGAGAGGTCCGGCCACGACGCGTGACGGTCGGCTCCTCCACCCGCCGTCGTCATGAGTCGGGCCGTCGGCATCGGACGCCGACGCGTCAGCGTCCCGCGGCGAGGTCGATACGGCGCTGCCGACGACGACTCCGAAGGACGTACTCCCCCACCGTCGCCAACCCGATGATGGCGACGAGCCCGATCACCACCCGGATCAGGTCGCCGACGATCGGGGGCAGACCGCCGCTCGGTTCCCGGAGCAACTCGTCGACGAAACGCCCGGCCGCGGTTCCCGGGTCGGCCTCGAGGCGTGCCTGGTTCTCGGCCCGGGTGAAGCCGTCGAAGTAGTCGTCGGTGACCGAACCCTCGACGTCGCCCTCGGGCCCGAACACCAGGACCACGTCGGCCTCGGTCAGTTGACGGACACGCAGGGCATAGGCGGATGTGGTCGGTTGCGGATCGCTGGGGGCAACGATCACCATCGTGATGCCCTCGGATCGGGCCCGGTCGACCACGGACTGCATGGGCGCCGCGTCGATGCCGATCCCCGGTGCAACGTAGACGCCATCGACCAGGCCCTCCACCGCCGATGCCGGCGACTCGGCCGCAGCGGGCGTGCCACCCACGATCGCCAGGAGGACCGACAGGACCGCTCC
Organism: uncultured Acidimicrobiales bacterium; assembly: GCA_963700755.1. Lineage (GTDB taxonomy): Bacteria > Actinomycetota > Acidimicrobiia > Acidimicrobiales > SZUA-35 > JBBQUN01. Next base: position 202,974 of record CAVOYW010000004.1, on the reverse strand, counting down.
GATCAGGAGTACGGACGAACGCAACGACAGCATCGCCGTCAGTCTCCCATGATGGCGGGCCAAAATGGCGCGGCCGCCCGAGAAGCCCGGACCACCGCCCGCGCCGAACCATTCCTTTCGTGCTCGACCGCAACGGTGGCTGCCCCGACTCGCAGGCTCTAGCCCAGGATCCAGTCGCGGGCCTTGTCGTGGTCGATCTCGGCATGGAAGAAGGCGTCGAACCGCTGGGATTCGAGTTCCTCGGTCTCGGCGTCGGCGTCGATCGAATTGGCCGTCGTGCGCCTCGGGGTCAGCTTCTCGGACGGATCGACGTCGGGGTCGTCGGCCTGGTGCTTCCCGTCGGCCTGGTCGTTCCCGTTGACGGCGCCGGAGCGGGGTATTGCCTCCTCGATTCCGACATCCTCGGCTCGCCGGTTCTCGCCGACCCGGGGCGTCCTGGCTGCGTGTTCGGCTGCCTCCGACTCGAGGATCAGACAGACCTCCTCCAGGGCCCGAACCTCGGCCCGGAGTGCCTCGACCTCGGAGCTGAGCGCAGCCCTCTCGGCAACGAGCCGGGCCGCCTCACCACGAATCCGACCCAGGTCCTCGACCAGTTCGGCCACGCCGAGATTGAGCTCGTCGTGCTTGGTGCGCAAACCGTCGACCGCTTTCGAGGCCTCGGTCTTGTTGATCAAGAGCATCGCCACTTCTCCTTTGAGCTGATCCCGCTCGGTGGCCAGGCCGGCGAGCAGGGTCACGAGAGCATCCTTCTCTCGCTTCATCACCTCGACCGATGCCTGGGACGCGATCGCGTCAGGCGACGTCCCTTCGGCTCGAGCGAGCTGTTCGAGTCGCTTGAAGGCGGCCAGTCGGGGCGCCGCAGAACGAAGTGCGGCTTCGTACTGCGTCACCTTGTGGCGCAGCGCGTCGAGCTCGGTCGACTCGAATTCCGATTGCGGCATCACACCTCCTCGCGGTTCTCCACTCCTTCGGACGGAGAACTCGGGATGTCGAGGCATTCGGCCCAGTTCGACTGTCGGGTCAGTGGCCGAACATCATGAGCCACTGCTCGATCGAACCCGGCTTGTAGACGATGTTCTCGCGCCGCGTGGCGCCCATGGATTTCGACGGCTCATGCGAGTACTGGTGGCCCGGGTAGAGGATCGCCTGGTCGGGCACCTTGGCGAGCCGGTCGGTGAGTGACCGATAGAGCTCCTCGGGGTTGCCGCCCGGGAGGTCGGTGCGGCCGCAGCCGTCGAGGAAGAGCGTGTCGCCCGACACGAGGCGAGTCGCTGAACGAGGAAACACTGACTTCCCGGCGTGTGACCGGGCGTGTGGATCAGTTCGATGTCGATCGAGCCCGACGGTGACGAGGTCGCCGGAAGCATGGGCAACCAGCTCGTCGGCGACTCCGGTGACCTTCGTGACGAACTCGACCTCGGGTGCCTGGACGTGGACCGGCACGTCGACCCGTTCGAGCAGTTGGCCGACACCGGCGATCGAATGGCCCATCATCGAGCCCGCCGACGTGATCGGCGTGATAGTGGGTCGCGAGGACCCCGGTGAGGCGTCATGTCGTCGGCGGCGAGCACGTCGAGCAGCGAGTCGACGTCGTAGGCCGGATCGACCACGACCGCCTCGTTCGTCTCACGGTCACCGATCAGGTAGCTGAAGTTGACCATCTGATGGGCGATCGGATCCTTGGTTGCGAAGTCTCGACCGGACAGCAACTGACGGAAATAGAGACGATCCTGCATCCTTCGACCGTAGCGGTGCCCGCGGCCGACTCGCCACCGTCACCGTCGCCGCCACCGCCACCGAGGTCCACTCGAGCGGCAACCCCGTTCCCGGGGTTCCGTGCCCGCCCCTATGCTGGGTCTCGTGACTTCGACCCGCCGGCGCATCGGTTTCCTGGGACCCTTCGGCACCTTCACCGAGCAGGCCCTCCGCAGCCAACCCGACCTCGCGACCGAGGAACTGGTGCCGATGCGCACCTTCATCGACATCCTCATGGCGACCCAGGACGGTGAGATCGACCTGGGGTTCGTTGCCATCGAGAACGCGATCGAGGGCACCGTCAACGTGACCATGGACACGTTGGTGTTCGATACGACGTTGTTGATCCAGCGTGAGGTCGTCCTCGACATCGAGATGATGCTGATGGCCCGACCGGGAACCACGATCGAGGATCTCACCACCTTGGCCTCCCACCCGGTGGCCAGTGCCCAGTGTCGCGGATTCCTCCGGGCGAAGCTGCCCGATCTTCCCGTCGAGATCGGCGTCGTCGACCGCCGAGGCGGCGCGACTGGCCGCCGAGACCCCGGGCATGGCAGCCATCGGACCGGCCATTGCCGGCGAGCAGTACGGACTCGACACGCTGGTCGCCAACATCGCCGATCATCCCGACAACCAGACCCGCTTCCTGGTGGTCGCACCAACCGGGATCCCCGCACCCACCGGTCACGACCGCACGACGGTCATGCTCACCCAGCGCGAGGACAAACCGGGATCATTGGTCACGATCCTGCAGGAGTTCGCCGCCCGAGGAATCAACATGTCGTTGCTGATCTCGCGCCCGGCCAAGACCTCGCTCGGCAACTACCACTTCATCGTCGACCTCCACGGTCACATCGCCGACGATCTCGTCGCCAGCTGCCTCCAGGCCGTCCAGGCCAAGCACGCCGATGTGAAGTTCCTCGGCTCCTACCCGGCGGCCACCAAGGGTTCGACCGCGGTGCGGGCCGAGGCGGCCGAGGCCTGGAGGGCCGCCGCCGAATGGATGGACGGCCTGCGTCGCCAGATCCAGACCGATGACTGACGGCATCACCCCGGCCCGCGGACTCGACCTCCGTTGTTCGACCCAGTCGGCCGAGGTCGGTGACTCGTTGCTCGGCACCGCCGGCCACGACCAGCACTATCTCCTGGTCGAGCTTCCCCTGCCGTGGCCCAAGTCGATCGAAGAGCACCCGCTCCTGTCCGGGGTGGTACTCGATCGGGTCTCGACGTCGTCGGGTTCGACCCGGATCCTGGCCATCCTGTCGGACCAACCGCCCTCGGTGGATCCCCATGGCGGGCCGGTGCACCGCCTGATCTCCTACCGAGGTGGTGATGGCACGAGGTTCTCCCACTTCGATCGGTACGAGGGGTTCGTTCGGCGAGCGGACCTCGGTGGAGTGATCAGCGACGTCCTCGCCGGCGACCTCGGCGATCTCGATCTCGGTGACGACGGCCTGACCGACGTGTTGATCTGCACCCACGGCACCCGTGATCGCTGTTGTGGACAGGAAGGGGCCCGACTGTTCCTCGAACTGGCCGCCAGCGATCTCGACCATGCCCGGTTCTGGCGAACGAGCCACACCGGGGGCCATCGATTCGCTCCCATTGCGCTCACCTTTCCCGACGGCTACACCTGGGGCCGGATCACGAGCGCCGACATCCTCGGGATCCTCGACCACGGCCTCGAGCCCGACACGTTGATCGACAAGAATCGCGGCTGTATGGGGTTTGCCGACCCCGAGTCGCAGGTCGCCGACTCGCTGGCCCTCGCCGCCTCGGGGTGGGACTGGTTGGCCTCGGAACGATCCACTCGAATCCGGACCGCGTCGGCCGACACCGTGCCGGGAAACACCGTGCCGGGTTCTGCGGTGATCGTCGAGATCGGCAACGACCATGCGGCGTTCGAGGTCACGGTGTCGCGGGGCGCTCCCGTCCCCGTTCCCGCCTGCGGCGAACCGATCGACGCGGCGAAGAAGACGACCATCCCCCGCTTCGCGGTCGCCGTGGACCGTGTCGGTCCCGGTACCGCAACCGACAGACTCTGACATGCTTGCGCGATGACCCGCTCCGACTTCTACCAACGGATCGACGCCACGCTGCGCCAGATCGACGACGATGGGCTCACCAAACGGGAACGAACCATCGTGTCACCCCAGGGTGGCCGGGTCACCACGTCCGGGGTCGGCTCCGTCCTGAACCTCTGCGCCAACAACTACCTCGGGCTGGCCGACCACCCGGCACTCATCGAGGCGGCGGGCGAGGCCATGTCCCGATACGGCTACGGCATGGCCTCGGTCCGGTTCATCTGTGGAACCCTCGATCTCCACCGCGAACTCGAGCACCAGATCGCCGACTACCTCGGGACCGACGACGCCATCACGTTCGCTGCATGCTTCGATGCCAACGCAGCGGTGTTCGAGCCACTCCTGGGCGAAAGCGACGCGGTCGTCTCGGACTCCCTGAACCACGCATCGATCATCGACGGCATCCGTCTCTGCAAGGCCCGGCGTTTCCGTTTCGGAACACGCGATCTGGCCGACCTCGAGCGCCAGTTGATCGCAGCCCGGGATGGCGGCGCCGACACGGTGCTGATCGTCACCGACGGTGTCTTCTCCATGGACGGCTACCTGGCCGACCTCCCGGGCATCTGCGATCTGGCCGAACGATTCGATGCGCTGGTGATGGTCGACGACTGCCACGCCACCGGGCTCATCGGACCCGAGGGTCGCGGCACCCCGGCGCTGCACGGGCTGGTCGATCGCATCGACATCGTCACCAGCACCCTCGGCAAGGCGCTGGGCGGCGGCATGGGTGGCTTCGTCGCGGCCCGTCAGAACGTGGTCGACCTGCTCCGGCAACGGGCCCGCCCGTACCTGTTCTCGAACGCACTGGCCCCCGGGCTCGTCGGTGGCGCGATCGCGGGACTTCGACTCGCCCGCGACGGGAACGACCGTCGTTCGCGGCTCGAGTCCAACACCACCCACTTTCGGGCGGCCATGACCGACGCCGGATTCCGGCTCTCCGGTTCGGGCCATCCCATCATCCCGGTCATGATCGGCGAGGCCGTGCTCGCCGCCGAGATGGCCGATCGACTGCTCGACCGCGGGGTGTACGTGACCGCCTTCTCGTTCCCCGTCGTGCCGCACGGAACGGCTCGAATCCGCACTCAGATGAACGCGGCGCACACCGAAGCCGACATCGACCGCGCCGTCGATGCGTTCGTTGCCGTCGGCCGCGACCTCGAACTGGTCCCATGAGGGCCCTGGTCAAGACCGAACCCGGCCCCGGCCTGCGGCTCCTCGACGTGACCCGGCCCGCACCCGGTCCGAACGAGGTGCTCATCGAGGTGTCCCATGCGGCGATCTGCGGTACCGATCTGCACATCTGGGAATGGAACGACTGGGCCAAGTCCGCCGTCACCCCTCCGGTCACCATCGGCCACGAGTTCGTCGGGCGGGTGATCGAGATCGGGTCACAGGTGACCAACGTCGATGTCGGCACGCGTGTGGCCGGCGAAGGTCACGTCGTGTGCGGACGCTGTCGAAACTGTCGGGCAGGGCATGGCCACCTCTGCCGGAACACGATCAGCGTCGGAATCCAACGCGACGGCGGTTTCGCCGACTACGTCGCCATTCCCGCCGGCAATGCCTATCCGATCCCCGACTCGGTCCCCGACGAGATCGCGGCCATCCTCGATCCACTCGGCAACGCCGTCCACACCGTCCTGTCGTTCGACATCGTCGGCGAGGACGTGCTCATCACGGGGGCGGGCCCGATCGGTCTGATGGCCTGCGCCATCGCTCGCCACATCGGCGCCCGGCACGTGGTCGTCACCGACCTCGAACCCCGTCGACTCGAGGTCGCCACCCGCATGGGGGCCTCACGAACGGTCGACGTGACCCGCGAGTCACTCCGCAGCGTCATGACCGAACTCGGGATGACCGAGGGGTTCGACGTCTGCTTCGAGATGTCGGGAAGCCCGGCGGCCGTCCACGACCTACTCGATGCCGTGAACCATGGTGGCCGTGTCGCCCTCCTGGGACTGTTCTCGCAGCCGGCGCTGGTCGACCTGAACCAGGCCATCTTCAAGGGCCTGACGATCAAGGGAATCTACGGTCGTGAGATGTTCGGCACCTGGTACAAGGCCGTCGCGATGCTCGAATCGGGCCTGGACGTCTCACCGGTCATCAGCCACCGCTTCCCGCTCGAACGGTTCGACGACGCCTTCGCCTCACTCATCGCCGGTCGCGCCAGCAAGATCGTGCTCGACGTGAGGTGAGTGCTCGGTGCCATCTGGCACGATGGCGAGGCTCGGCCTCACCGACCACCGAGGGGGGTGACCCGACCGGCCGACCGGGTCGAGACGAACGATCGACCGAACAGGGCAACGAGGAAGAAGCACACGGCAACGAGGGCCATGGTCGCCCCGGCCGAGGTGCCCTCGTGGTAGCTGACGAGGATGCCGATCACGACCGAGACCGAGCCGATGACGACGGCGGCCCCCATGATCATCGGGACCCGGCGAACGAGCAGGGTGGCGGTCGCCGGGGGCGCCACCAGGAAGGCGAAGACGAGCAAGTTGCCGACGGCCTGAAACGACGAGACGATCGAGACCGCCAGCAAGACCAACAGCGCAGCATGAGCCATGCGGGGCCGCAACCCGAGGAGTCGGGCCTGTGTCTCGTTGAAGGTCATCACCAGGAACGCCCGGTGGAAGACCACCACACCGGCGACCGAGATGCCCGCCGCGATCGCCTGAACGACGAGGTCGCGTGTGGTCACGCCGGTGATCGAACCGAAGAGGAACCGGTTGAGGTCACCGCTGTAGCCTCCGGAGCTCGTCGACATGATGACGACGGCGAGTGCCAGGAACCCGACGAACAGGACGCCGATCGAGGTGTCCTCGGGGAGCGGCGAATGACTCCGGATGATGTTGACCCCGCCCACCATGGCCAACGCCGCGAGCATCGCACCCAGCGTGAGGTTCTGGCCCGTGACGAACGCGATCGCCACCCCGGGAAGGATGCCGTGGGCCAAGGCATCACCGAGAAAGCTGAGTCCGCGGAGCACGACCCAGGTCCCGACCACCGAGGTGGCCAGAACAGCCAGGAGACCGGCCCAGAGTGCAGCCCGATTGCCGTCGACGAAGAACGGCTCGATCCACCAGTCATAGGGATCGGTCATGAAGGTCATCGGGCCCCGGTTCGGGTCATGACGGCAGTCTGGTCACGGAGCCGACCCCGTTCACGAAAGCGCCGCAGTGATCAGCGCCGCGTTCGACCGGAGGAATCCCACATAGGTGTCGGCCCCGCTGCCCGGCTCACCCAACGAACCGGTGTAGAGCGTGACCACCTCGACGTCATCGATCCGGTCGGCGAGGGCCGTGGCTACGTCGCTCGACTCCTGCGCCTCGGCGAAGATCGCCGGGACGCCGGACTCCTCGACGACCGCCGCGAGCTCCTCGAGTCCGGCGGTGCTCGGTTCGGCAAGCGACGACGTCGACGGGATGACCGTTCCGATCACTTCGAAGCCGTAGCGATCGGCGAAGTAGGCCAGGGAATCGTGGTTGGTGACGAGTTTGCGATCCGACCGCGGAATCTCGTCGACCATCGCCTGGATCTCGGCGTCGAGCGCGGCCAGTTCCTCTCGGTACGCAACCAGGCATTGGTCCACTTGATCGGCATCGAGCCCAGCCTGATCGACCAGCGCCGCAGCCAGGTCGGGGAGGGCCTGCGACACCCGCACGGGATCGAGCCACACGTGGGGGTCGGCGCCGTCGTGTGCGTGGGTGTCGTGTTCGGACTCACCATCGGGTGTGTCGTCGTCGTGGTCGGCTCCGGAGTCGTGGTCGGCATCGATCACGTCGAGGTGTTCGCCGACGCGGAACACCGGTGTCCCGCCGTCCTCGACCGAGGCGATGGTGTCGTCGAGCCCTTCCTCGAGCCCGAGACCGTTTGCTACGACGAGTGAGGCCCCTTCGAGTTCGCCCCGGTCGGCCAACGAGGGTTCGAAGGCGTGAGGGTCTCCGCCGGGCGGGATCAGGGCCGCGATCCGGGCCTCGTCGTTGCAGTCCAGGGCCGAGGTCACGTCGGCCCAGACGCCGGTCGTCGCGACGATGGTCGGGTTCGAATCGGCCGCCGGCTCCACGAGCGTCGACGACGAGCCGCAGGCCGTCGCGGCGAGCGCGATCGCAACGACCAGCGATCGGAGGGGGCGAAGTGGCGTAGGGAGGAGCCGCATCGTGAGGATGATACTGAGAATCAGTCTCACTACACCAACGCGGCCTCAGAACTCGAGGTCGCCACGGGGGGCGAAATCGTCCCACTGTGGCGCAGCGCGCCCGGACCCGGCGCCTTGCTCGGGCCCCGCGGCCTCCCCGGCCGCCGCGGTCGGAACCGAGGCGGTCGCCGGGCCGGGCCGGCCGAAGCGTCGAGCAGGCGACACCGGTTCGAGCCCCGGGCCAGGCGCGCGACCCCCGGTGGGGGACGAGGCAACCACGACGGCCGCCAGGAGCGTCGTGATCGGCGTCGCCGCGACGAGGCCGATCGAACCGCACAACGTGCGCACGATCTCGAGTGCGACGACCTCGGAGTTGGCGATCATTCCGAGTGACTGGTCGGACAGGGCGAACAACAACAGGAGTGGCATCGACGCCCCGGCATAGGCGAGGAGGAGCGTGTTGACCGTCGAGGCGATGTGCTCACGGCCGACTCGGATTCCCGACGTCACCAGATCCGCCCGGCCGAGTTCGGGGCTCCGTTGACGGAGCTCGGCCACGGTGGCCACCTGCGTGACCGTCACGTCGTCGAGTGCGCCCAGGGCACCGATCATGGCTCCGCCCAGGAGGAGCCCGACCAGGTCGAGGTCGCCGCTGACGAAGGGCAGCGTGAGGCCCTCTTCGGACGCCACCCCGGAGAACCGGGCGACGGCGAACACCAATGACGAGATCGCAAGGGTGAAGAGGAGGGCGCCGAGCGTCCCCGCCAGGGCCACCGTGGTCGTGGGGTTGAAGCCGTGTGTGAGATAGAGGCTCACGAACGCAATCGACGAGGCGGCAACGAGGCACACGAGAAGCGGGTCGTTGCCATCGAGCACCGATGGCGCAACGAAGCCGACCAGGATCACCACGGTGATCGCCATCGCCGAGAGGGCCAGGACACCCCGAAGCCGACCGAGGGCAATCACGACCGCCGCGAAACCGACCGTCAACCACACGAGCGGCGTACGACGATCCCGATCGGCGAAGAAGTAGAAATCGACGTCGGGCTCGTAGCCGATGATGACCTGGTCGCCGACACCGAAGTTGGTCTGGACACCGGGCTGGGCGAGGTTGAACTCCGGGAGCACGACGATGGCGCCGGAGTCGGGCCCCTCGCCCATGAGCACCGTGACCGTTCGGCAGGTCATCGGTTCGGCGGTCCCCTGATAGCTGCAGGGTCCCTCGGTGATCGAGTCGACCGTGGCCGACAGCCGCTCCGAGGCCAACCCGAGCGTACGGGCCTCAGCGAGCGCTTCGGCCTGCCCCGCCCCATCGGGCCAGAGCGCCCAGACCCCGGCCAGCGTGGCCAGGGCGCACAGGATCATCGACCCCAGGACGAGCCGGAGGACCCGATGCGAGCGCCACGTCGACCAGCCCCCCTCGATGCCGTGGCCGTGGATGTGGCCGTGACCGTGACCGTGGTCGAGTCCCTCCCCGTGAGGGCCGCGATCGGCGGTCGCCGGTTCCGAGGAATCCGTCCCCGCTTCGGCCGTGGGCTCGTCGGCGTCCATGGCGCACGATCCTACGGGCGCCCCGTTCGCCCGTCACCGTCACATCCAGGGACCGGTGTCGCTCTCGACGAGGAACAGCACATCGTCTCGCAGCGCCAGGGCGGACGTCAGGGAGAGGTGCGGAATCGAGAACGAGCCACCCGCCGTCCGGCAACGCACCGAGGCCAGTCGGTGGCGCCGCTGCCACCACGACTGCGACACCTCCACCGACTGGATCTTGCGGGCGGCGACGTCGACACGATGAGCGACGACCAACCCGTGGCGCACCGAGACGACGCCCCCGTCGAGGGCCCAGGCCCAGCGTCGCCAGACCACCCCGGCCAAGGGGATCCCCACCACGGCGAGCACCGCAGCCCCGACCACGAGCACCACCGAGACGGTCCCCGGCATCGAGCCGACGAATCTCAACGCGACGGCCAGCACGAACATCGAACCCGACGGCACACCGATTCCCCACGACGTCCAGCGACGAATGGCCAGCCGATCGATTGATTGCATCGCCTCGGGCCGGACGCCGGCGACGAACAGTGCAGTCAGGTCGGGGACTCGCGGATCGGGGACACCGGGAACCGCGAACAGCCGTGTCCGGCCGCCGCCTGATCCGTCGGATCCCACCACGGCCGACGCCTGCGGGAACGACAGCGAGGTACGGCCGAGCCGGCGTTCCAGCAGGTTCGCCCGCTGTCGTACCATCTGGACCCGCTCGGGGCGGGCGAAGAGCTCCCGCTTGTTGAACAGGCCGGCCGAGAGGCGAAGACCCTGCTCGCCTCGCCAGACCGTGAGATCGAAGTCGCGCACCACCGAACTGCCGATCAGCACGGCCAAGAACCCACCGAGCAGCGCGGCAACGAGAAGGATCGACCCGGCCGCGCTGGTGGCGTTGTCCTGGACGAATCGATCGAAGGCCCGACCGAGGCCGAGCCCCGACAGGGCGAGGACCCCGCCCAGGGCCTGAAGTCCGGGATTGGCGATCCCGACCCACAGGAGATCGCCCACGGTGTATCGGAGCACGGCCGATCCCCCGCGTGACAGGGCGACGACGGGTGGTGGCGGGATGGGGTGCAGATCGGGTCGGGGTGGGGCCAGAGGTGCTTCGTCACCGGCGACGACCGGGCCGCGAACGCCGGGTTCGTCGACGCCCTCCGGTCCCGGGACCGTGCTCGGTCCTGCATCGATCCCGACCAGACGGGACCGGAGGGCGTCGACGACGTCGTCGGTGAGCGCGGCGAACGACAGCTCGGCGCCCGAAGACCCGGCCGTGTCGATGGCCACCCGCCGAACCCCGAAGATCTGCTGGACGATCCCCTGCTCGGTGCTGATCTGCTGGATCCGGTCGAAGGGCACCTGAATCCGGGTCCGGGTCAACACCCCCTTCTCGAGGATGAACTCGTCGTCGTCGGCCCAGAACGTCGTCCTCCACCACCGAAGGATCACGTTGATCACCACGACGACGAGCGCGCCGGGGATGGCCACGTACAACAGCGGTCCCCGTGACGCGATGCCGATGACCACCAGGGGCAGCAGCGTCTCGCCGAACTGGCGGAGCATCTGGAGACTCAGCAACTGCGCCACCATGGCGATGGGCGGTTGGCGCCGGGGAGTGGCCAGCAGGTCGTCCATGTCGGTCCTCGGGGTCACGGTGTCAGCGTGAAACCGGCGAGTTGGACGTACTCGCCCCGGCCTCGGCCACATTGGCGAGGATCAGATCCTGCAAGGTGGCGGCCTCGGAAGCGACCAGGCCCTCGATCGAGAGGTCGGCACCGACCCCACCGGCGGTGAACACCTTGATCGTGGCCAGTCCGAGCCAGCGCTCGACGGGACCGCTGTTGACCGACACGTGCTGCACCCGATTGAACGGCACCGAGGTCACCGATCGCAGCACGACGCCGTGGCGAACCGTGATGTCGCGCTCCCGCACGGCGTAGCCCCAGAATCGGAAGCTGATCCGGGTCCCGGCCACCGACAGAGCCGTGATCACCACGGCTGCCGAGGTGATGAGGACGCCGATCCATCGGGCCGGCTCGATCGCCGCCGCCAGGACCAGCCCCACGAGCGCGAACGCGAGCCCGGTCACGAGGGCGATCACCGTGCGCAACCGGAGGAGCCGGGGATCGAGCGGCCGAAAGTCGTGGTCGTCGAGTCGGGGGCGTTCGGTCAGGACGACGGACTCGTTGCGAAACGAGGCGGCCGTCGCGGCGCCCGGGTCGTTCGGTTCCATGGGTCCGGTCGGGGTCACGATCCGACAGTAGTGGCGAGCCCGTCCCCTTCCCCGAACCCGAGCGGCGAGCCGTTCCGGAGTCGACCTTCGACCCTCCCGGAGCCCGGCGGACCGGTGTTAGCGTCGGCGCCATGGCAGACGTGTTCCACCTCGGCATCAATCGTGGCGATCTCCAGGGCGCGACCCTCGCCTTCGTTCCCGGCGACCCCGGTCGGGTGCCGCGTATCGCCGATGCCATCGGCCCGAACACCCCGCTCGCCGTCAATCGCGAATTCACCAGCCGGCTGGCACACATCGACGACACGCCGGTCGTCGTCTGCTCGACCGGAATCGGCGGACCATCGGTGTCGGTGGCGGTCGAGGAACTGGCCCAACTCGGGATCGACACGTTCATCCGGATCGGGACGACCGGAGCGATCCAACCGTTCATCGAGGTCGGCGACCTCATCGTGATGAACGCCTCGGTACGCCTCGACGGGGCGAGCTTCCACTTCGCCCCGCCGGAATACCCGGCGGTGTCGAATTTCGCGGTCACCCGAGCCCTGGTCGACGCGGCCGAGGCCAGCGCAGCCGACTATCACGTCGGCATCACCGCTGCCTCCGACACCTTCTACCCGGGCCAGGAGCGCTACGACACGGTGTCGGGTCGGGTCATCCGCAGCCTGCGAGGAAGCCGCGAAGAGTGGACCGAACTCGGGGTGCTCAACTACGAGATGGAAACGGCGACGCTCTACACCATGTGCTCGGCCAATGGCTGGCGTGCCGGCGGGGTCGCCGGGGTCATCGTCAACCGGACCCAGCAGGAGGCCCCGATCGAGGAGGCCGCTGCGGGCGTCGAACGGATCGCCATCGAGGTGGCCATCGAAGCGGCACGCGCACTGCTGCGAACCTGACGCTCGTGTCGATCAGTGAGCGGCGCCGGTGGCGTCGTTGAACTCCTCGATCATGCCGTCCCAGACGGCGGTCAGCGGACGCAGACCGTTCCAGAAGTCCTGGCTCCGACGAACCTCGAAGTCGGCGATCTCGACTCCCTGCTGCTCGACCCAGGTGAAATAGCCGAGGTTGAACACCCGGTTGCGTTCGACCGGACCCATCTCGAGACGGTGCGCCGACGGAGCCATGAACTCGTCGAACACCGAGGCCGCGGCGGTGTCGTCGAACCCATCGGGGAAGTCGCTCGCCATGATGCGCGCACGGTCGGAGTCGTACAGATCGCTGCCGTCGGTCGCCACCGACACGATCACGTCGTCGGGCCCGAGTCCCCACTGCTCCGCCGTCGTGATGGCGGCCAGCGTGTTGCAGATCGAGGAGTAACCGAAGTCGACGAGCATGTCGACCAGCGCCGGATCGATCCCCCGATCGACGAGCAACCGCTTTCCGGCCGGCGTGTTGAACAGCACGTCGAGCTTGTTGGTGGCCTGATCGCTGATGGCAACAACCAGGTCGGTGTTGGTCACGTTGTGGATGAGCGGCACGTGCTTGTCACCGATGCCCTGGATGTTGTGGTCGCCGAACCCGTTGTAGAGCATGGTCGGACACTCGAGCGCCTCGACGGCCACGATCCTCGATCCGTGATGGTCCTTGAGATAGTCGCCGGCGCCCAGGGTGCCCGCCGAACCCGACGCCGACACGAACGCGGCGAGGCGCCCCGGGCGCGAGACCGTCACGTGCTCGAAGACCTTCGAAAGCGCCGGGCCGGTCACCGAGTAGTGACCCATGTGGTTCGAGAACTCCGAGAACTGGTTGAGGATCACGTTCTCGGGATCCAGGGCGAGTCGATTACAGGCGTCGTAGATCTCCTTGACGTTGCTCTCGGTGCCGAAGGTCTTGATCACGTCCTCATCGGGATCGGTGGTCCACCGTTCGAGCCATTCGAACCGCTCCCGGCTCATTCCCTCCGGGAGGATCGCGACGCCGCGACACCCCATGATCTTCGAGATCGCGATGCCGCCTCGGGCGTAGTTCCCCGTCGACGGCCAGATCGCCCGGTGCCGGGTCGGATCGAAGCGACCCGTCACCAGACGGGCCACCAGGCACGAATAGGCGGCCAGTACCTTGTGGGCCCGGATCATCGGGAAACGGTTGCCGAACGCCAACACGATGCGGGCGTCGACCCCGGTCAGCTCCCGGGGGAGTTCGATGTGGGTCGGGACGTCGACGAAACCCGGGAAGTTCTCACCCGGCGCATCGGCGTGTTCGTTGAACCAGTGGACCCGGAAGAGGTTCCTCGGATCGGGGGCGTCCTTCTCGACGCCGGCCAGCGAGGCACGGATGTCGTCGGGGATCGTCGATGGGTCGGCGAGCTGGGCAAAGGTCGGCAGCACGATGTTGTTGTCGCGGAAACGCTTGACGGCGTTGTCGTACGACGTTCGTCCGTTCGGGTCGAACTCCCCGAAGATCGCGAGGCCCGAGCCGGGCCGCGCCGTGTCGGTGGCTGTGTCGGTGTCGTGATGGGTGATGGGGGCGGTCATGGGTGCACCTGTGCTGTTGGACGAAGAGGTTGGGATTCAGAACGGGTTCGACGGGTCAGGACCAGGCCGAGGCCCGTTCACGGTTGGCCTCGTTGACGAGCGGGAGCTCGTTGCGCCAGATGCCGTCGTGGTCGGTCATGGCCGCGGCGACCGCGCCCGACGTGGGAACCAGCCCGATCTCGCCCACACCCTTGATGCCGTAGGGCGAGCCCGGTTCGGCCGACTCGACGAGGATCACGTCGACCGGGGGCATGTCCTTGGGGCGGATGATGTCGAGGCTGCGCAGCGTGGTGTTGAGCGGGCGGCCGTCTTCGTCGCACGGGAATCCTTCGGACAGCGCATAGCCGAGGCCCATGTGGACCGAGCCCTGGATCTGGCCCTCGCAGAGCAGCGGGTTCACGGCCCGACCGACATCGTGGGCCGCCACGACACGCTCGATGAGACCGGTCTCGCGATCGATGATCACCATCTGGGCGGCGTAACCGAACGTGGAGTGGATCACCGGATTGGCCAGACCCTCACTGAGCGAGTTGGTCCAGTCGACCCGGTACTCACCCTCGTAGTCGACGCCCACCCGGCAACCGTCGGCTCTGGCCGCCCGGCAGGCTTCGGCGACCGATCCGGCGCCCATGAGCGTTCCCCGACTCCCGGTGGTCTGACCGGCGCCGAGTTCACGAGTGGAATCGACGATGACCTCGATGCGGTCGGCCGCGATGCCGAGTTCCTCGACCGCCACCTGCAGGGCGACCGTGTGGACACCCTGACCCATCTCGGTCCAGCAGTGGCGGACCTCGACCCTGCCATCGGGTCGGAAATGCACCACGGCACGGGCGATCTCCTTGAATCCGTTGCCCAGCCCGGAGTTCTTGAGTCCGAGACCGAGACCGACGGCCCTTCCGGCGGTCACCGCTTCGTCGTAGGCCGGCTTCACCGCATCGAGACAGGCCCGAGCACCGAGGCAGCCGTCGTCGAGGATCTGCCCGGGGCCCCAGACCACGCCGGGGGTGACGACGTTGCGGGAACGCATCTCCCAGCCGCTGATCCCCACGGCGGCGGCGAGGCGATCCATCACCCCTTCCATCGCGAATTGGGCCTGGTTGGCTCCGAACCCGCGGAAGGCCCCGCACACCGAGTTGTTGGTGCGGGCGGCGATCGCCTCGACGTCGATGTTGGGCACCACGTAGGGACCCGACGCGTGGCCGGCCGCCCGTTCGAGCACCTTCATGCCGACCGACGCATACGGTCCGGAGTCGCCGAGCATTCGCACGCGCAGGCCGACGAGCCTGCCGTCGGCGTCGCAGCCGGCGTCGTATTCCATCCGGATCGGGTGCCGCTTGGTGTGGACCAGGAACGACTCCTCCCGTGAGAACGTGGTCTTCACCGGGCGCTGCAGCAACCAGGCCGCCAGCGCCGTCTGACCCTGGTTCGACATGTCCTCCTTGCCGCCGAACGCACCGCCGTTGCTGACCAACTCGGTCACGATCGTCTCGATCGGAACATCGAGGATGGCGGCGATGTCGTTGCGATCGTCCCAGATGCCCTGGCCACCCGAATAGACCATCAGCCGGTCGAAGTCGACGGCGTCGCCACCGGTCGGGGCGTTGGTCAGAGGCAGCGGCTCGCCCGCGGGAACCGGGACCGCGAGCGTGGATTCGGGCTCGACGAAGGCGTGATCGACCCGCTGGGTCTGAAACGTCTCCCGGATCACGTGAGCGGCCGAGGCCAGCGCCGCGTCGGGATCACCTCGTCGGTACGTACTGGTCGACAGCACGTTGCCGTCGAGTTCCCACACGGCGTTCTCGGCACTGACGATCGCCTCGGCCGGATTGGTGATCGGCGGGTGGACGTCGTAGTCGACCTCGACCAGCGAAGCGGCCCGTCGGGCCGTCGGCCGATCGATGGCGACGACGAGGGCCAGCACGTCGCCGAGATAGCTGGTCCGACCACCGACCGGGATGAAGATCGGCCAGTCCTTGTGGATGAGGCCGCCCCGCAACTCACCCGGCACGTCGGCAGCGGTGAAGACGGCGACCACACCTTCGACCGCCTCGGCCGCCTCCGTGTCGATGCCGAGGATGTCGGCACGGGCGTGGTCGGTCAGGTGGACGGCGGCGTGCAGCAGACCCTCGGGGACCATGTCGTCGATGAAGGGACGATCGCCGAGGCTCAACTCGGCCGCTTCGTACTTGACGCCCACGGGAACCGACACCGCCGGGGGTGACCATCACCGGGGTCTCGCCGGCGGCCAGCGCCTCGACGGCATCGAGGATCTTCGTGTAGCCGGTGCATCGGCACAGATGTGCTCCGAGGAGCCGGGCCGCACCATCTCGGGTCACGTCGCTGGTGCCGTCGCCGTTGGCCTTCTTGTCGAGCATCGACTTGGTCCGCATGACGATGCCCGGCGTGCAGAAGCCGCACTGGAGCGCTCCGTGGGCGGCGAATGCCTCGGCGTAGCGACGACGTTCGTCGGGGTCGACGCCTTCGAGCGTCAGGACCTCGGAGCCGGCCACCTTGTCCATGTCGGTCTGACAGGCGACCCGGGCCTTGCCATCGACGATGACCGTGCAGCAGCCGCACTGGCCGGTCGGGGAGCAACCGTCTTTGGGCGAGAACACGCCGAGCTCGTCGCGGAGGGCGGCGAGCAGATGCTCGTGCGAGTCGGCGGCTACGGCGGGTACACCGTTGAGGAGGAACTCGGTCATGATGTGGCTCCGAGGGTGGTGGGCGGCGGTGTCGTCGGTCGGTTGTCGGGCGTTGGCCCGAGCGATGGTTCGATCACGCCCTTCTGGGTCGTGATGCGCTGGTAGATCTCGGGGCGACGGTAGCTGGTCGAAGTCGAAGAGCGTCTCCTTGTAATGGGCGCACCAGTCGAGGTCGGCCCGGGCCGTGATGAGTTCGTCACCGCTGGTGACCGCCTGGGCCACGATCTGCCCGGAGGGTGCGATGATCGCCGACTGGGCGAGCGACTCGACGCCTTCCTCGATGCCGCCCTTGGCCACGCCGACCACCCACGTGCCGTTCTGGTAGGCACCGGCCTGCATGACGAGGTGGTTGTGGAAGCCCTGCAGCGCGTTCTGGCCGGGGTCGGGGGCGTAGTGGATCGGTGTGTTGTAGCCGATGAGGATCAGCTCGACGCCCTGGAGGCCCATCTCTCGGTAGGTCTCGGGCCAGCGCCGATCGTTGCAGGTGGCCATACCGACCAGACCGCCGAATGCCCGCCAGACACCGAACCCGTCGGGCGATTCCTCGAAGTAGCGCCGTTCGAGGTGCTGGAACGGACGCCACGGTTCGTCGTTCGCGTGACCCGGGATGTGGACCTTGCGATACTTGCCCACGATCGATCCGTCGCGCTCGACCAGAACGGTGGTGTTGTAGCGATGGCGCAAACCGGTGTCGTCGGGCTCGGTCAGCTCGGCGTACCCGAAGGAGAACCCGACGCCGAGCCGCCGGGCCTCGTCGAACAACGGCTGCGTCTCGGGGCATTCGGCATCGACGTCTCGTAGTAGTGGTCGTGGCCTCCGGGGTCGTCGGTGTACCAACGGGGGAAGAACGTGGTGAGCGCCAGTTCGGGGAACACGACGAGCTCGCAGCCGACGGCAGCGCCCTGGCGCAGCAGGGCGAGCAGCCGTTCGACCACGTCGGCCCGGGTGTGGTCCTTCTGGATCGGCCCGAGCTGCGCGGCCCCGATGGTCAGGAAGCGGGTCACCGGGTTCCTTCGGTCACGACGACGATCCGGATCATGATGCCGGTGGGGTGGTCGTGGCGAGCGGATTGCCCGTCTCGGTGTCGAGCAGCTGCTGGACGAGATCGGCTGCCACCGGATCGGGCCGATCGTCGTCGGCTCCGCGGTTGGCAACGATCCGGCCGTCGTCGATCAGGAAACCCTGTCCGGTCCGAGCCGCGAACAAGCCGGCGTCGGTGTAGAGCCGTGGTTTGATGACCGCCGGGTCGCCGGTCTCGGGACAGAAGGTCATGCAGTTGCCGCACTCGTTGCACAACTCGGCGAACACGAAGTACTGCTGCCGGCCTGTCCATCGAGTCGAGGCTCTTGATGTTGAAGAACGCATCGTTCGGGCAGACCGTCACGCAGAAATTGCAGGCAACGCAGCCGAACATCTCGAGGTCGTGATCGACGGCTCGGGGCAGCTTTTCGTTGCCGCCGGTGGTGATAGGTCTCGATGCCTTCGCCGAGCACGTGGGCGACGTGACGCGCCGCCACGCTCGGATAGCCGGCCTCCTCGGCCTCGGCCTGCTTCATCGCCTTCCACGGCCGGCGAGCGCCGTGTGGCCCGACGCTCGCGAGCTCGGCCGTCAGCGCCTTGAGCATCGGGGCGAGTCGCCCGTAGCCGCCGGGCTTCAGCAGGTCGGAGCAGACCGTGGCGGGGTTGACCCCGGTGGCGATGCGACTCGGCGAGATTGTCCTTGGTGATGCCGGCCGAGAAGCTGACCATGATGTCGTATCGCCGTCGTCGACCCGGGGATGTCGAACCGACCGGGGAGGGCGGTCGAGAGACGGTCGAGCAGGGTCATGGCCAGCACGTGCAGCGGGGGTCCCGAGAGGTACATGGTGTCGTCGGGCATCCAGCCCTTCGTGTTCTCGACCACCAGGGTGTTGGTGAGCTTGATGCCGAACCGGCGGCCGCGATCCTTGGCGTAGGCGTTGAGTTCCTCGATCAGTTCGATGCCACGGTCGAACTGAGAGGTCGTCGGCGAACGCCGATTCCTTCACCGTGACGTCGGCGTAGCCCAGGTCGTCGTTGACGATCCGGGCGACGGTCTCGTAGCCGAGCAGGGTCGGGTTGAGCTTCACGATCACGTCGAGATCGTGGTCATCGATCAGGTGCTTGGTGATCGACTCGATCTCGTCGGGCGGGCAGCCGTGGAAGGTCGAGAGCGTGAGAGTGTCGGAGACGTGCGGATCGAACTCGAGGTCGGCGAACTCGGCGAACGGCCCGCCGATCTCGGCCCGCAATCGCTCGATCTCGGCCGTCGCATCGCGCATGCCGTCGATGAAGGCGGCGACCTTCGGGCTCGAGATGCCGGCCAGGTCGTAGCCGACGCTCATGTCGAAGACGTGAGGGCCCGGGTCGGGGCCGATGAAGTCGGCGAGTGGTTCCCATCGGCGCAGGATGTCGATGAGCATCGAGGCCTTCACGTACTCGGTGAGGCTCTGCGGAACCGTGAGTTCCTGGCTCCACTCGATGTTGTAGCCGATCGTCTGCATGTCGATGCACGGCCGGTTGATCACGAGATCGTCGAGGATCTGCACGGTCTTCAGCTCGAAGAGGCGCGACCCCCCGAGCCAGGCGAGCACGATGTTCTCGGCCAGTTGGCTGTGGGGCCCGGCGGCGGGACCGATCGGTGTGGCGCACCGACGACCCAGGAACTCGAACCCGAGGTCGATCTCGGGATCGGGTTTCCAGATCCGGGCGTTCGGAAGATCGAACACCTTCTTCGCTCGTGTGCCACTCGTGGTCGATGCGGCCGAGCAGCGTGCCCAGGGACATGGGTGTGAGCGGGGGTGTGTCGTCAGCCATGGTCGGGTTCTTCCTGGGCGAGGGCGAGCATGGTGTGCAGCAGAACGTTGGCGCCCGCTTCGAGGTCTTCGGGGGCGGTGTACTCGGCCGGATTGTGACTGATCCCGCCTCGGGATTTCGTGAAGATCATCGAGGTCGGACAAACCCGAGCGAACATCTGGGCGTCGTGACCGGCCCCCGACGGCAGACGCCTCACCGAGTGCCCGAGGGCCATGGCCGTTGCCTCGACCCGGTCGACCATGGTCGGATCGAACACGACCGGCTCGAACCGGGCCAATCGACGCACCTCGACCGTGCAGTGCTCGGCAACGGCCGCCGCCGCGACGAACTCGGCGAACCGGCGCTCGGCCTCGACCAGGGTGTCGTCATCGGTGTTGCGGAGGTCGATGGTGAACGTCGCCTCGGCGGCAACGACGTTGACGAGGTTGGGTCGGAGCTCGATGCGGCCGACCGTTGCAACCTGCGGCTCGCCGAGTTCGAGCGCGAGGTCACGGGCGAACGCGACACAGGCTGCAGCCACGTAGCCCGGGTCACGCCGAAGGCGGATTGGGGTCGTGCCGGCGTGATTGCTCTGCCCGATGACCGTGATCTCCTGCCAGCTGATGCCCTGTACACCGCTGACCGCGCCGATGGTGATGCCTTCGACCTCGAGCACCGGGCCCTGTTCGATGTGCAGTTCGACGAAGGCGTGCGGGACCGGACCCGGAACCGGACCCGGACCGTCGTAGCCGATTCTCGTCAGCTCGTCGCCCAGGATGGCGCCGTCGATGGCCTCGATGTCGAGTGCGTCCTCGAGCGCGAGACCACCGACGTAGACGAGACTGCCCAGCATGTCGGGGGCGAATCGTGCCCCTTCCTCGTTGGTGAAGAAGCCCACGGCCAAGGGTCGATCGAGCTCGACGCCCGCCGCCATCACCGTCTCGATGACCTCGAGTCCCGCCAGGACACCCAGGTTGCCGTCGTAGCGACCGCCGGTGCGCACCGTGTCGATGTGCGAACCGGTCATGACCGGAGCACGCTCGAACCCGGGCATGACGGCGATCACGTTGCCGATCCCGTCGATCGTCACGTCGAGTCCGAGATCCTGCATCCAGGTGACAACGAGGTTGCGTCCGAATCGATCGGCATCGGTCAACGCCAGTCGAGCGCAGCCCTCGGTGCCTTCGATGGCGCCGATCGACGCCAGCACCCCGAGGCGCGAGGAGAGTCGATCGATCTCGACGCGGAGTTCGGGCTGCGGCCCGAGAACGGTGGGGGTCAGATGCTGCACAGCCAAACGGTAGCTCCCTTCTTAACATTCTGTAAGGCCTGGAACCGAGAAGGTGCGGGCAGCCTCAGCGGTCTGTCGTGGCCTGGACCCCGGACATCAGCAGGCCGATGCTCCGGGCGTCGGCATCGGCTCGGTCGACCTCGCCCATGACCCGGCCCTCGAGCACTACGACGATCCGATCGGAGAGCTGGAGGACCTCGTCGAGGTCTTCCGAGATCAGCAGGATGGCACGCCCCTCCGACCGTTGCAGGAGGAGCTGTTCGTGGATGTATTCGGCGGCACCGATGTCGACGCCACGGGTCGGCTGGGACACCACCAGGACGTCGGCGCCACAGGTGAATTCTCGGGCGATCACGACCTTCTGGATGTTGCCGCCCGAGAGGTTCCGGGTCGGGGTGTCGATGTCGGGCGTCTTGACCCGATACCGATCGACGAGGTCGGTGCAGCGCTCGACGATGGCAGAACGATTGAGCAGACCGCGACGGGTGTAGGGCGCCCGGCCGTAGTCGACGAGCATGAGATTCTCGGCGACGGTGAACTCACCGATGGCACCGTCACGCATCCGTTCTTCGGGGACGTACGACAGCCCCCCGGCACGAATCGACTTCGGCGTCCCGGCCGCCGGCTCGCCATCGTGTCGGATCGTGCCGGACAGCACCGGCCGCAGCCCGAAGATGGCCTCGGCCAGTTCTCGCTGACCATTGCCGGACACCCCGGCCAAGCCGACGATCTCGCCTTCGCGCACCATCAGCGAGAGTCCGTCGACCGCGGCGTTTCCGCGATCACCCATGACGACCAGATCCTCGATGACGAGTCTCTCGGAACCCGGTTCCCGGGGGGCCACGGTCCGGGTGAGTTCGACCGGTCGCCCCACCATCAGTTCGGCCAGCGACTCACGGGTCGACTGCGAGGGCGTCGTGTGGCCCGACACTCGGCCGTCCCGGAGCACCGTGATCTGGTCCGACAGGTCCATCACCTCGTGCAATTTGTGCGAGATGAAGATGAGGCCCTTGCCGTCGGCGGTCATCTGTCGCAACGTGGCGAACAGGTCGTCGACCTCGGGTGGGGTCAGCACCGCGGTCGGTTCGTCCAGGACCAGCAGGTTGGCCTCACGGTAGAGCGCCTTGAGGATCTCGGCCCGCTGTCGTTCGCCAACGGCGAGTTGCCACACCAGCGCGTCGGGATTGACCTGGAGGCCGTAGCGCTCCGACACCTCCCGGAGCCGCACCCTGACCGGTTCCATGTCGGAGAGGCTGAAGTTGCTCCCGAGTCCGAGCGCCACGTTCTCGGCCACGGTCAGGGTCGGTACGAGCATGAAGTGCTGGTGGATCATGCCGATCCCCCGTCGAATCGCGTCGTTCGGCGACGCGATTCGCACCTCCTCGCCGTTCAGATGGATCGAGCCCTCGTCGGGCTTGTACAGCCCGTAGAGGATCTTCATGAGCGTGCTCTTGCCCGCCCCGTTCTCACCCAACAGTGTGTGGACCTGACCGGATTCGACCGTCAGGTCGATGTCGTCGTTGGCGACGACGCCGGGGAATCGTTTCGTGATCCCCCGCATTTCGAGCATGGGTCGAATCCGATCGGTCTGCACGTCGTGTCGCCCTCTCCTACTGGCCGGTCGAGATCGAACCGTCGGCGATCCCGGCCGCCGTTTCGTCGGCTGCGGTCCGGATGGCGGGATCGAGCGCGTAGCCGTCGTTGTACTCGATCACGAGGCCGTCGTTGGCCAGCGTGAGGGTGAAGGTCTCTCCGCCGAGCGTGCCCGCCTCGATGGCGGCGATCATCTCGGCCAGGGCGACCTCCCAGTGATAGACCTGCGAGGCGACGACGATGTCTTCGCCCAGACTGGTCTGATTCGACTGGGTCCCGAACCACGGAATGCCGTCCTCACGGGCGACACCGGTCGCCCCGACGACCATCTGGGCACTGCCGGTCAACACGTCGGCGCCGGCGCCGATCAACGAGGTCGCAGCCTCGGAAGCGAGGGCGACGTCACTGAAGGAGTCGATGTAGTTGACGTTCACCGTGATGCCGGGGGTCTGGGCCTCGGCTCCGGCCCTGAAGCCGTCGATGTAGAGCTTCGCATCGCCCACCTCGACGGGACCGACGACGCCGATGTTCCCAGCCGCCGAGATCTGCGCGGCGATGGTGCCCATCACGTAGCCACCCTCGTCGGAGCGGACCTCGTAGGCGAAGACATTCGGCTCGCCGAACGTGTCGGCGGCCGTCCCCCAGGCGAAGGCGACTTCGGGGAAGTCCGGTGCGATCTCGGCCAGGGGACCGCCGAATTGTGATCCATGGGCGATCACGAGGTCATAGCCGTCTTCGGCATAGCCACGAATGGCGGCGGCGGCGTCTTCGACGACGAAGGTGTTGTCGGTCGAGGCGACCTCGATGTTGCGGGTCTCGCCGATGACGGCGACCGCGTCGAAGATGCTCTGACTGAAGGCGAGGTCGTTCTTGGCACTCGGGCTGACGATGGCGATCCGGAAGGGCTCACCGTCGTCGGCCATCGCGTCGTCGGCAGGTGCGTCATCGTCGGCCGTTGCCCCGTCATCGCCGGTTTCGGCGGCCGTCGTCGTGGTTTCCTCGGTCGCGCCGTCGGATCCGGCGGAGTCGGACCCGCCGCAACTCGCAGCGAGTACGGCGAGTACGGCGAGGAGGGCGAGTAGTACTCCGGAGCGTTTGTGCTTGATCATGTTGTCTTCCTCTCTTGGTCCACCCACCGGGATTGGTGGGTGTTCCGACACCGGTCAGGCGTTTCGGTCGAAGGGCCGGGTCAGAGCTGCCGGGGCACCGATCCGCCGACTGACGGCGACCAGAACCACGATCGTGAGAATGGCGGGCGCCATGGCGGTGAGACTCGAGGCCGACCCCGAGACGATGCCGAGTGTCTTCCACTGGAGGACGGTGGCGGACACGATGCCGAACAGGAGCGCCCCGGTCATGGCGCCGACCATTCGCCAGGCCCCGAAGTAGACGAGTGCAATGGCGATGAAGCCCTGACCCGAGGTGAGATTCTGCTGGAACACGCCGACTTCGAGCGCCAGCGCGGCGCCGGCGAGCCCGGCCAAGGTGTTTCCGATGCAGATCGTTGCGATCCGGATCCGGTTGACACTCACGCCGAGGGTGTCTGCGGCCTCGGGGGTCTCACCGACCGCCCGTACGTTGAGCCCGAAGGTGGTCCGGTTGACGACGAACCACATGACCGGAACGAGGGCGAAGGCGACATAGACGAGGGCGCTGTGGTCGAACAGCAGCGTGCCGATCTCGGGGATGTCGCTCAGGACCGGAATGGCGATCCGGCCGAGACCATCGATCGGCAGAGGCGTTCCGACCTGCTTCTGGAAGAGCAGATCGGTGAAGCCGAGTCCGAACAGGTAGATCCCGATGCCGCTGATGCCCTGCTCGGCGCGGAACCCGATCGTGACGAGCGAATAGATCAAACCCATGATCAGCCCGACCGCGAGCGCGGCCAGTACGCCGAACCATGCCTGATCCGACTTGAGGGCCGTGTAGTAGGCCGCGTAGGCCCCGAGCAGCATCACCCCCTCGACTCCGAGGTTCAGGACACCGCTCCGTTGGCCGAGGGTCTCACCGAGCGCTGCGAGCAGGAACGGGGTCGCCAACCGAATACCGGAGGCCAACGTCGCGACGATGACCGACACCGTGAAGAACTCGCTCATCTCGGCCCCTCGCTCCGGGCGCCGGCGTCGACCCAGCGTTCGAGTCGGGCCTTGAGTCGAAGGCTGCTGACGACGAAGACGACGACGACACCGTTGAGCGCGACGATCAAGGCCGCCGGGACCTGGAGTTCGCGTTGGAGTTCGATTCCGCCGGTCAACATGCCACCGAAGAGGAACGAAGCGGGAATCGTGTAGAGCGGATGCAGGCCACCGAACAGAGCCGCGACGATTCCGTTGAACCCGGCGTTGCCCGTGAAGCCTCCGATACCTCCCTCACCGATGAGTCGATGCGATTCGCTCCCGAACACCAACACGGCGCCGGCGATGCCGGCACAGGCGCCGCTCAGGGCCATGGCCTGCACGACGCTTCGCGGCACGGGCATTCCTGCGTACCGGGAGGCGTGCGGATTGTGCCCCACGGCTCGAAGCCGGACCCCCAAGGCGCTGCGAAACAGGAGTACGTATCCGAGAACGGCGATCAGGAGTGCGATCACGAACCCCAGATGCAGTCGGGTTCCCCCCGGCAGCAGCGGGAGGTCGGCGTTTTCGGACAGCCGCTTGGTCTGCTGGATCCTGATGGCCCCCTTCTCGATCAGCAGATCCTGGAGCAGGAAGCTGAGGAGCTGAGCGGCAACGATGTTCATCATGATGGTCGACAGGATCTCGTTGACCCCGGCGTAGGCCTTCAACGCTCCCGGGATCGCGCCCCAGATCCCACCACCCACCGCACCGGCAACGAGCACGAGCGGCACGAGCAGGACACGAGGAGTCGCCGGCACGGCCAGGGCCAGGATCGTCGACAGGATGGCTCCGGCAACGATCTGTCCTTCACCGCCGATGTTGATCACCCCGGCCCGAAAGGCGATCGAGATCCCCACTCCGACGAGCAGCAGCGGCATGGACTTGATGGCCGTGTCGGCCAGCTCGTCGCGGCCACCGACGGCGCCCTTCACCAGTGCGACGTAACCGGTCAAGGGATTGGCGCCGAGTGCCAGCAGCATGACGGCGCCGACCAAGAGAGCGGCCAGCACGGCGAGCAGGGGCACGACCAGGCCGACGAAGGGCCGCAGCCCGGACCGCAGACGCGAGGAGTCGGTCGTCGGCGTAGGACTCGGGCGCTGTGCGTTCGCCGTCGCGGTCACGTTGAGGTCGCCTCCCATGGACGCTTCGAACCGGCTGACGTCACGACCCGGAAGCTACCCGGCAGCGGGCGTCGAAACAGTGACAGGAGTGTGAACGGCCCGTCAACCACATGGGCGGATCATCGCCTCACCTGCCGTTCTTGTCGGTCGAGATCCGCCCCGTCCCTCGGACTAGGGTCGGCGCCATGCCGCGTGGTCGACTCGAAGTGCTGGTGGAGCCATTCAAGGAGAACGAGCCCGGTCCGCACGTGCACGCCGTCGTCCAGTCGCTCGATGCACATGGACTCGGCCCCGACATGGGGCCCTTCGCCACGTCGGCCGAGGCCGAGCTCGAAGCCCTCCTGGCCGCGCTGGGACCGGCGCTCGCTGCCGGGTTTGCACGAGGGGCCACCGCGATCCAGATCCGAGTCGAGGTGGTGTGACCGATCCGACCGACTTCCTGTCGGCACTTCGCCCGGTGGTCGAATCATTGGGGGCCGGGGTCGTGTCCGAGCAGGCTGCACGACCGGGTGATCGACCGATTCTGTGGCAGGGCGACGTCGTCGCCTACCTCCGACCGCCTGAGCTCCGTGGCGCGCTCGAGCGGTTCGTCTCGATCATCGAGCGGGAACTCGGCGCCCGCCTGGTCGACATGACACGAGAACAGAAGCAGGTGGCGGTTCGCCGGCTCGACGAACAGGGAGCCTTCCTGCTGCGCGGTGCCGTCGAAGACGTGGCCAACTGGATGGGCGTCAGCAAGGTGACGCTCTACAGCTACCTCAACACCATCAGCCGTCGCTGAGACCGGCCGGCGGCCATCAACGCCGTCGCCGGGCTCGATGATCTGCGGTGTGCGTGCGACTGGCGCAGCGGGGGTCGGTGCAGAAGCGCTTCGAGCGATTCCGGGTGCTGTCGTAGAACATCCGGTCGCATCCGTCTGCAGCACAGACGCCGAACCGAGACGTGCCGTTGTCGCACAGCTCCGACGCCAGGGCCATGGCGATGTCGGAGATCACCTGATCGTCGAAGGTGGCGGTGGCCGGAGTCCAGTGGAGGTGCGGCCCGACCCCACCGTGGTCGACGATCGACGGCCGGATCGGGAGCTCGGTGAGCTGCTCGTTGACCAGCGCCGAGGCATCGGCAACATCGAGGTCGGGCAGCGCTCGGACGATGGCGGACAATCCGGCGATCCGGGATCGGAGCCGCTGGATCGATGCCTCCGATGCCCTGTCGGCTCTCGTGAAGCCGGCGGCTTCGAGCGTCGATCGAGGATCGAAGTCGGCGGCCACCGACGCATTCACCAACTCGACGGTCGTTTCGAGAGTCAGACGGATCTCGGACTGGTTGGGCGACGCCATGTACACGGAAAAAGTCTATCGGCGAGGTTGCTGTCACTTGCTAAGTGCCGATAGACCCTTACTTGTCAGGATCTATCCTGATTTCACTCGTTACACTTCGGATCGGAAGACACATGTTGCCCATGACCGCGATGGCCACCGCCGTGATGCCCATCCTCCTCATCGTCGCCAATGTCTTCGGTGCCGGCATGATCCTGCCCCAGGTCAATCGCCTACGGCTCGCGCGGACCCTCGACGGGGTCTCCGCAACCTGGGTCGGCGTCGGGATCGCCATGAACCTGTGGTGGATCGCCTACGCGCTCCCGAACGAACTCTGGGGTCTCCTTCCCGTGTCCTCGATCGCCGCCGGCCTCTACCTGGTGATGGCCTGGTACGTCGTGACCATTGCCGGGGCGGCCGGACTCAGGCCCTTGATGATCGGGCTGTGCCTGTTCGGCTCGGTTCCGCTGATCGCACTGGTCGTCGGGGGTCTTCCCGGAGCGGGGCTGGCCATCGGGCTCTCCTACGGTGCGCAGTTCGCACCGGCGGCCGCCACGGCCGTCCGCGCCGTCGGGACGGCCGGCATCTCCGGAACCACGTGGACGATGGGATTGGTCGAGGCACTCATCTGGCTGCTCTACGGCGTCACCCTCCGAGACTGGGCACTCGTCATCGGCGGCGGAGGAAGCACCCTCATGGCAGCGGTCATCGTGATACGACTGGCCCTCGACCCCGGTCGCCGCAACGACCACTTCGGAGCGGTCCTGGTCCGTTCGACCTGATTCGGACCGTGAAGTTTTCCTCAAGGACCTTCAAGATTTTTTCGAGGAACGTCGATGCCTAGGTCCTACCTATGCGTGCAGAACTCGCCTCCGACCTCCAACAACGCCACCATGATCGGGGACCGGTCCTCGGCATCGACCGAGCGACGTTCCACCCGGTCGATCCGATCGAGGAACCGGCACCGCCGGACTCCCTGGAACTGCGCCAGATCGCCGGCATCCATGCCGGTGGAACCTATCCGCTGTCGGTCGGGTCATATCGTTTCGGCCATCGTTCATCACCGTCGGCCCTTGCTGCGGGGGAGCCGACGACACCGCGGTTCGGCCTCACGATCGACCCTTCCGGCACGGTCACCCTGATTCCGCCGCCCGGAGGCATTCGCCTGGACGGATTCACGGTCCTGTCACCGACGCCCGTGGGCCTCGGCCAGGTGATCGACGCCGGCTCGGCCCGATTCGTCGTGGCGACCGCCGACCCACGGCTCGAGAACCGGGATCGACGGACGACGTCGATCCCGCTGCTCGCACCGTCTCGGCGCCGAGGACGCTCGGTCGATCCTTCGGTTCTCGAGTGGGGAATGGCCACCCGGAGCGTGGCGGCCCGAGATCGGCGCAAGGCGGCGCTGAATCCCTACGACGTCCGGCAGGTCGTGGCATCGGGTGGCACCGGACTGTTCGCCGCAGCCCCGGGCCAGACCAGCTTCGGCCGGGTCGTGATGGCTCTCACGGACTTCCCGTTCGCCTTCCCGGGGGATCTGTCCGATCTCAACCCGGCCACCCTTCACGAACTGGAGGCGATCGGTTCGCTGCCCTCGGCCCCGATCGGTGTCGACCTCGGGTCCCATTCGATCGCACTCGTCGGAACCCGGTCGGCAACCCGACCCATCGCGTCATGGGTCGCGCTCTCGCTGTGTGCCCAGTCACGGCGTGGCAGCCTCGTCGTCGACCTGCAGACGGGTAACCGGCACAATGACTGGGCGTGGTTCGCCTCGTTGCCGACGATGACACCAACGGTCGCCAACCCACTCCACGTACGGATCATCGACGAGTCGGCACCGACGGCGGTCCCCGGAACCGGGGCGGTCGTCCTGCTCGATCGGGGCCAGGACCTGCCGGAGTCGGTGGGGGTGGTCCTCGATGTCCGATCCGACACGGCAACGATCATCGACCGGTTCGACGGCTTCGCCGCCGAGGGGGTGACGCCCGTCGGGGTCTCGTCCCTCTTCGCGCTCGAGGTGGCCTACCAGCTGTCCGAGTTCGTCCGTCGGGGGGGTGACCACCATGACGATGACCGATGGTTGGGTTGGTGAACAGGTCTCGACCGACCACACGGTCGTCCCCACCCTCTACGCCCCGAGTCCCGTTCCACCCGAACCGCGAACACGACGGCAAGAAGTCGAGGTCGGACCGACGCCAAGCCCTCCGCCCGGTCCGGACACTCACCTCCACGTTCGTCCGGGTTGCGGCCTGGACGCCGCTGATCGCCGGAGCGACGCTGGCCGGGCTCCTCGCCTGGCCCACCATCGAGGGCTTCTTTTCCGCGACCCCCGAACCCGCACCGTTGTCGGCCTCGCTCGACGAGCCGACGCAGCAGCTCGTCGTCGACGGCGATGACGTCTATCTCGAGGGATCGGTGCCCAGCCAGGAGGTCTCGGATGCGTTCGAGACGGCAGCCGAAGACCTGCTGGGTGAAGAGCGGGTGGTCAACAACTTCCGAATCGACATCGAAGCCGTGTTCGACCCCGAGCAGCCGGTACGCCTGACCGTGGCCGAGACCGTCCAGTTCCCGCCCGGCGGTGCCGACGTCGGCGAGCAGTATGCGTCCTTGATCGACCTGGCGGTCGAGATGCTCGCAGCCCGCTCGCAGTTGTCGCTCACGATCATCGGCCACACCGACGCCACCGGCGACGAAGCCACCAACCTCGCCCTCTCGATCGAGCGAGCACAGGCAACGGCGTTGGCAATCGAGAACCACGGCATCGACCCGAGTCGGCTCACGACACAAGGCCGGGGCGAAGCCGAGCCGGTGGCGTCGAACGACACGCCCGAAGGCCGTCAGGCGAACCGGCGCGTCGAGTTCCTCGTGACCGGCTTCTTGGACTGAACCCGACTCCGAGCCGACAGCCTCGGATCAATCGTCGTCGCGGTCATCACGCCGATCCTCGTTGCGCTCACCGCCACGCCGCTCATCGACGCGCTCCTCGTCCGACCCGCGCTCATCGCGACGCCGTTCATCGGCAGCACGCGCCGCACGCTCGGCGCGCTCCTCGTCCGACCGACGCTCATCACCACGCCCTTCATCGGCACGACGCGCCGCACGCTCGGCGCGCTCCTCGTCCGACCGACGCTCATCACCACGCCCTTCATCGGCACGACGCGCCGCACGCTCGGCGCGCTCCTCGTCGGATGGGCGCCCTCGGTCGTCGAGCTGCGGTTGCCGGGATTCCTCGCCGAGCTCGGTGGCCGACACCGGCGTGGTGAGCGGTGCGGCTGCCTCGTCCGCCGCCTGGACCGGGGGCGCCGGCGGCGAGGTCACGACGGGCGCCTCCACGATGTCGGCCCGCGGCGCAGGAGGGAGCGGAGCGGCACTGGGCTCGGGTGCCGTTGTCGCCAGTGGCGTCGTTGGAGGGGCCGACGTGGAAGCGGCCGAACCGAGATCGGTGTCGAGGTCGGAACCCGTACGGTTGTCGGAACCGAAGGGCCTCGAGGTCACAGCCGATCGTTCGATCTGCTCATCGCCGGTCGAGCGCGACCGCCAGTCGATTCCGACGAGCGCGCCGACGTTGAGCAGGATGAGCGCCCCCAGCCAGAGAGACTTGTGCGACCACCACGGTTCGCGTTCAGACCCCATTACGTTCACCATTCGATCTCCACTCCGCCCACACCACGTCGCCCACACCATGTTGGGATACCGGTGGCACATGGTGACACGTCGGCGAGAGCCGAGCAACGAGGCCGCCGGGACCCGAGTCCTCTGCGGCCACGTTCCGTGGTGATCGGTCGGGAACGATCAGCCGATCCGCGCCATCTGGCCACCGTCGACGGGAAGGATCACACCGGTCACGAACCGGGCCTCCGGGGAGCTGAGGTACAACGCGGCATAGGCGGTGTCCCAGCCGGTGCCCTGCTGTCGACCGAAGGGCACCATCTGGTTCCGCTTCGCTCGCAGCTCGTCGGGGTCGATCCCCTGGGCCGCCGAGTGACCGCCGATCGCCATGGGCGTGTCCATGAGACCCGGCATGATCGCGTTGACCCGGATGCCGTACTTGAAGTTCGCCGTGGCGAGGTGATGGGTCAGGGCGTTGAGTGCGGCCTTCGAGCTCTTGTAGGCGGCCAGGGGCGTCGAGGCAACGGCCGCAACCGACGAAACGCTGGTGATGGATCCACCACCGCCGGCCCGCATCGGCGGGATCACGTGCTTGCACGTGAGCATGATGCCGGTCACGTTGACATCGAAGATCCGCTCCCAGACGCCGCGTTCCATTCCCGTGACGCCGCCATCACCCGTCCCGATCCCGACGTTGTTGTGGAGGATCGTCGGGGCACCGAAGTGATCGAGGCAGGCCACGGGAACCTTCATGATCGAGTCCTCGTCGGTGATGTCGGCCTCGAAGGCCACGGCGGTGCCGCCGGCGTCCTCGATCAGGGCGACCGTCTCGGCCGCCGAGGCCAGATCACGATCGACGGCGAGCACCCGAGCGCCCTCGCGGGCGAAGAGGAGTGCCGTGGCACGTCCGTTGCCGATCGTGGTGTCGTCGGGACCACTTCCGGGTGATTGACCAGCCCCGACGACGATGGCGATCTGTCCCTCGAGCCGACCGGTGCCGGGGCGTTCGGCGAGATCATCGGTCATTCGTGTTCTCCGTCTGTCGAGACATCCTGACGACGGCGACGTTAGGTCACCGCCGATCGGCGCTCCAGCCCCGTGCGCCGTCGTGCCGCCTCCGACGCGACCCGACCCCGACGCCAGCCGGGACCCCGACCCGGCGGGCCGGCGTCCCGGCGGGCCGGCGTCCCTCGATCCCGTTTTGGCGAGCCTGCGTCCCCGGCCGGGAACGCGAGCCCGCCAGAACGAGAGTGGGTACACGCCAGAACGAGGGTGGGTGCGCTCCCGTGTCAGTCGTAGGTGCGTACCTCGACACGGTGCCCGTCGGGATCTCGAACGTAGACGCCACGACCGACACCCTTGGCCCCGAACAGATCGGCCGGACCCATCTCGATCGAACCCACGTGCGCCTCGACGAACGCATCGAAGCCCGCACGATCGGTGGTGTAGGCCACGTGGTCGACGTTGCGACCCTCGGGAGTCGCGGCCAGCAGGTCGATCAGCATGTGCTCGTTCACCCGCAAGGAAACGAACGGCACTTCGCCGGCCCGCCATCGATCCAATCGCTCGGCCCGCAGGCCGAGGTGCTCGCCATACCAGGCGACCGAGCGCTCGACGTCGGCAACACACAGAACCAGATGGTCCACTCCGAAGATCACGTCATCCACCGCCTTTGTCGTGTCAACGCTCGGCCACATCGGTCACGGCCGGCGTCGGCCAGCGTACGCTCCGGCACACGGAGCCGCGAGGATCCCGTTCGACCCGTCGGCGCCCGACGAACCGAATGGGGCGTGCGAACCCCACGGTGCGAGTTCGGAGCGTGGGTGCCCCGGGGCCACTCGTCATCGGCTACTCGGCGAATTGCACGCGAAGGTCGCGCTTCAGGATCTTGCCGCTCGGGTTCTTCGGCAACTGGGCCACCACGAACATCTTCTTCGGGGTCTTGTAACCGGCCAGACGCTCACGGGCGAACGCGGTCAGTTCGTCCGGTGTGGCCTCCGCTCCGGCTCTCAGGACCACGCAGGCGGCGACGGCCTCGATCCAGTGGTCGTCGGGAACCCCGAACACCGCCACCTCGGCCACGGCCGGGTGCTGGAACAGACACTCCTCCACCTCCTTGCTGGCGACGTTCTCACCCCCGCTCTTGATCATGTCCTTCTTGCGATCGACCACCGTCAGGTAGCCGTCGGCATCCAGGATCCCGAGGTCACCCGAATGGAACCAGCCGTTGCGGAACGTGTCTGCCGTCTTCTCCGGATCGTTCCAGTATCCGACCATGGCCTGCGGGCTGCGGTGGACGATCTCGCCGATCTCACCGGCCGGTACGGCCACGTCGTCGTCGTCGACCACCCTGGTCTCGACATTGAGACAGGCCACTCCGGCCGAGCCGGCCCGTGTGACCTGATCCTCGGGCTGCAGGATCGTGGCCACGGGGGCCATCTCGGTCTGGCCGTAGAAGTTCCACAGGTCGACGTTCGGGAGCCGTTCACCGATCTCGCGCAAGACCTCGACCGGCATGATCGACGCTCCGTAATAGCCCTTGCGGAGCGAGGACAGGTCGTAGGTCTCGAAGGCCTCGGACCGAAGGATCGAGATCCACACCGTGGGAGGACAGAAGAGTTTGGTGGCTCCTTCGCGCTCGATGGCAGCGCAGATCGACTCGGGATCGGGATTCGGCAGGATCACGCTGGTCGCCCCGACATAGACGTCGGGGGTCAGGAAACAGTGGAGTTGGGCGCAGTGGTAGAAGGGCAGCGAGTGGATCTCGACGTCGTCCTTCGTCATCCCACCGTCGACCACGCAGCTGACGTACTGGGCGATCAGGGCCCGACTCGTCAACGTCGCCCCCTTGGGCCGGGACTCGGTGCCGCTGGTGTACATGATCTGGATCGGATCGTCGTCGGCGATGTCGACCTCGATCGGATCGTCCCGGCCGGCCGCTTCCAACATCGCGAGGTCGACGTGATCCTCGGGACGGGCAATCGAACCGTCGCCGTCGATCCAGCCCCGAAGGAGTGGCTCGCGGTCTCCCATCGCGATCGACCATGCAGAGTGCAGGGTGTCGGCCAGTTGGTCCTCGACCAGGAAACCGACCGGTTGGGAGTGGTCGACGATGTAGGACAGCTCGTCGGCGTTGAGCATGAAGTTGGCCGGAACCGAGATCGCACCGAGCCGGGCCAAGGCGAAGTAGTAGACGACGAAGTCACGGGAATTGTGCGCGAACATCACCACCCGATCGCCCTTGCCGACGCCTCGGGCCGCGATCCCATGGGCAACTCGGGTGACCGTCCGATCGAGGTCGGCATAGGTGTCCGCTCGATCGCCCCACACGAGGGCGCGGTGATCGGGACGCCGAGCAGCGGTACGCCGCAGCAGGTCCGCGATGCCCTGACGGCGGGCAATGGCGATCTCGGAAGCATCAGGCATGGCGGTCCTCATCGAACGTCGGGGTCGCCGCCAAACCAATCACAGATCGCCGCCCGAACTCAAGGCCGAATGGCAACGACCGGCACGAGGTGGAGGCAACGACCGGGACGAGATGGAGGAGACCCGCCGATCCGAGCCGGCAGGGCCTCACCCTTGCGATCGCCGGCGGATGTCGGCGAGCAGGGGGAGGTGATCGGAGGCGGTACGGGTGAGGTGCGTACTCGGGACGTCGACGTGGACGACCTCGAGGCGACGACCGAGGAAGATGTGGTCGATACGGGCCAACGGATAGCGTCCGCCCCACGTTCGGCGGGGCCGGTGCCCGTCCAGTCCGACCTGCACGTCGGCCAGCGTCCGACCGATCGTGCGGCAGGTCGGGAAGCCGGGCCCCGCATTGAAGTCTCCGCACAGCACCACGTTGGCATCCGCTTCGAGGCCGCCGAGCCAGTCGGGACCCATCAATGCGTTCACCTGGAGCCGTCGCTCGCGTGGGTGAACACTGAGATGGGTGTTGAGGACGTGGAACACGGCGTCGCCGGCTTCCACGTCGACCCACATGACGCCCCGGGGTTCCAGTTCGGGATGACCGGGCAACCGGGGCAACGGTCCGAGGCGGACCTTCTCCATGGGAACGCGGCTGAGGACTGCGTCGCCGAACTGCTCGCGTTCCGCCTCGAAGGTCGGGTGGAACTGCATGAGCAGTCCCAGACGGTCGGCGATCTCACGAGCCTGGTCGATGCCGCCACTGCGGGAGCGCCCGACGTCGATCTCCTGGAGCGCAACGACATCGGGCTCGTAGCGGGCGATGACCCGGGCGATTCGGTCGACGGACAGCAATCCGTCGAGCCCGACACAGCCGTGCACGTTGTAGGTGAGCAAACGCAGGGAGGCGACGTCGGGTGAGCGGGTCCAACGAGCGCTGGGGCGTTGACTGGAGCCCTCGAGCACGGAGAGCGCGGCGGTGCGCAACTCGGATGCATCGACGGCTCGTCTCGACCAGTCGATGGGTGCGTCTGCAGGGGCGCAGACGAAGGCCTTGGTCTCCGAGGGACCCGGGCCGGCATGGGAGCCGTTCTCGTGCGGAAAGCTCAACGGCAGACCGTTGCGGCGCCACCCCGAGAGCACGAGGTCACCGGCGTCGCGATGCTGACACACTCGGACCAGGTCGCGGGCCGCTTCGTCGAGGAACGGGTGCCGAGGCCCCAGAATGGCTGCGGCGTCGTTCGGAAGCCGGAAGCGGCCGGCCGGGGTCCACGCGAACGCACCGTTCGGGCCATCGGTGCAGAGCACCAAGGGCACATGGGCGTCGGCAACCAGCTCGGCCGCGATGTCGGCGAGGTCGTCCTGCCCGGGTCGGACCGGGAGGTAGACGTGACCGAGCGGACCCAAGGCGGTCGTGACGGCAAGCGAGGGATCCCGGTGGCGGGGTGTGATCTCGAGCCCGGGCACCAGGATCTCGGCCAGGCGCGTGCCCATCATGGCGACCCGCTGGCCCTGAACGCCACGAGGTGCCTCCGGAACGTCCTGGTGTTCGATGCCGTGGCGCCGGAGAACCTCACCCACCGCCGTCGCGACCGGGCGTCCATACCGTTCGATGTAGGGCTCGGTCGCCTCCTGGCCATGGTCGGAGAAGATCCAGATGTCGTAGTGCCGCCGATGGGAACGGTGGGCCACCCGGGTGAGACGCCCGACGACGGTGTCGATCCCCCGGAGCGACCGCACGGCCTCGGCGGAGTCCGGGCCACGGCGGTGCGCCCACTCGTCGTAACCGAGGAGATCGAGGTGCACGACCGGCAGGCCCCGAGCGAGATCGATCGAGGCCAGGGCGGCCAGGGCCTCGCGCAGGACGACGACCACGGCCACCCGTGATTGGAGGAAGTGGAACTCGACCCGAAGAGGCTCGCCGGATCGGACCGCCGTCACCAGATCCGGGAGGCCGCGCATGGCCTCGGTGGCGCTGAGCGCGATGGCCCGGAACAGGTCGACGGAATGGACCAGCGTCGCCCGGGGCAGTGCTCGTGGCCGAGACGAATGGATCAGGTCGCCCCAACCGAGGGACGCCATGGAGAAGCGGGAGACGCTGGCCCCGCCGTGATAGATGTTGCCGTACGAGCTACCGCCCTCGAGCACTCCCCGTCCAGCCAGACCGGCCTCGATCGTCCCCGCGGCGACCCGATTCGACATGCGGAAGATCTGGTCGGTGGCCCGATGCACGAAGCTGTAGGCCGGAACCGCAGTGCGCTGGCCGTAGAACAGCTCAGCCTGGAACGCCGGCGTCGACGATGGCACACCGGCATACGAGGGTCGCAGCACGTAGGACTCGCTCTGGATCAGGCGATCGAGGTTGGGCATCCGCCCCTCGGCCAGCGCCCGTCCGAGCACATCGAAACCGAGTCCGTCGATCTGGATCATGAGCAAGCCGGGCTGCCCGTCGGCGGAGGCAGCCTCGGTTCCGTGCAGGTGGCGCGCCGCACGGTGGTGGCGACCGAACAGCCCTTCAACTCGGCGCCGAAGCGCTTCGATCCGATCGATCATCGACCCCATGGTGGCACCAACTCGTCGGTTGCGGGCTCGACTCGATCCGGACTGACCGTGCCAGCAGCCAAACACGCCGGCACGGCCCGGCCGCAGCGGTTCGAGGGGAGCTTGCCGACCGGACCGGGACGCGTTCGAGACAGAACCGGAGAGCGTCGACTCGTTCTGCGATGAAGCCGAGACCTGGGGTGAGCAGTTGCCCCACTGGTCGAGATGCAATCGCAGCGCGTCGTGAGTTAATCCATCAGTTCGAACCCGAGTGTCCCGACGACTGACGCGAGACCGCGGCGCAGGGCGCGTTCATCACCGGCAGTAGGGGCTTCGGCGCGGAGCATGATGGGTCATGTCAGCGCTCGGGTAGGTGCCGCTCTCGAACTCGTGCATCGACGCGGAATCTGCGTGGCGTTTCGAGTAGCCCCGGCCGTCTCATCTGAGGACGAAGTAGGCAATCACGGCACCGGATCCCGCCCAGGCCACCCATCGCCAGTTCCGATCCTGGTCTGCTCGTTGGATGGCCAGGAAGCTCCCCAAGGCAACCACGGCCGCGATGACGGCCAGGAGTAGCGAGGCTCTGAGCGCCACTCCGTCACCGACGGTCCAGCCACCTCGTGACGAGATCACGATCGTCAGGGCGGCCACGATCGTGATGGCGAGCAATCCGATTGGAAGTGCCATGGGCAGCCACCGGACCACACCAGTTCGCTTCTCGATCGGGCTGTCTTCGGCGGCGAATGCGGCGCCAACGGTCTCGGGGGGTCCGAGTTCTTCGATTGCGAGCGTTTCGGCTTGGAAGCGAGAAACGCCTCGGCGCATGTGCTCGGCGGTGGCATCGATGAGGTGGTTCTCGATCTCCTCGAGGGCGCGGGCACGTTGTGGGTTGTGGTTGCCCAGGGAGGTGGCGACCCGTTTCATGTAGGCGTTGAACTCGCCCTGGTCGGTCACGGGGTTTGGTGGAGTACCTGGTCGATGCATGTTTGAAACTCCTTCCAGGAGTTCTTCTCTTCTTCGAGAGCGTCTTTGCCGTCGGCCGTGATCTGATAAACGCGACGACGTCGACCCTCGGCTACCTCCGACGTGCTTGCGACCAAACCGGCGGCTTCGAGTCGATGCAGTGCTCGGTAGAGCGTCCCCTCGACGATCCGCAGTGCATCGGAGCTGCGGCGGCGAAGTTCTGCGCTCAAGGCGTAGCCGTGGGCTGGACCCGAGGCGAGCACGGCGAGGAGCAACATGTTCATGTATCCGTGCAGCTGCTCCCTGGCCATACCTAGAGACTCTATACATAGCGAGTCGGTGTAACCCCAGTGGAACGAGAACTGATGGTTGGTTGGCTCAGCCAGGCACGCCCACCGACCTACGCCCGCGGGCGTTCGGCTCCGCACATGCGGTTCGTTTGGCCGAAGGAAAGCCTCACCGAGCAGGGCATGTTCCAGGCGCTCCGCCTCCGCAGCGTCTCGATTCCGGCGGTCTGGAGCAGGTTTCCGTGGCTGAGGCCGTGACCGGTAGGGGATACCTCACTGCTTGGTCTCGTTCCGTTGGAAGCACGCGATTCTGCAGTGGTTCCCGCAGCGATGAGGGCGTGCCACTTCGGCCGGTTCCCGAGTGGGAGTCGGTACGTCACGGGACACGATTGCCGAGTGGTTGAGAGAGGCTCCTCGGGTCGTGTCACACGGCGACGGACCCTCGGCGGTGCCGGCGGCGACCCCCAGCCAGATCATGTGCCCATTCCCCTTCTCGTGTTCATCGTGGCTCTGGGTCCGCTGCGCGGCAGGGGAGAAGGGCCCGATCCGGTTCCGCGAAATCGGCGACGCGGCACGTGGTCCTACACGTTGCGGTCGGGGCTGGTGTCGGCGACGAGGGTCGCATTCCCAGCCCCGCCGTCGTTGTGGCCTTGTGCCCTGGAGGCAACGACCGCCATCACGGATGATGGGGCTGGAGGTGTCATGTCGTGCGAGCGACGACCGACAGGAACCCGAACGTTGCCTCCCGTCGTCTGGCGGCGATGGTGGTAGTGCTCGGCCTGCTCCTGGTCGCCTGTAACGACGTCGTCACGGGCAGCGACCGTGTCCGCGGATCCGGGGAGCTGACCATGGAGGCCCGGTCGATCGCCGAGTTCGAGCGCGTCGTGCTCGCCGGCGAGGGCGTTGTTCAGTTCGGCACCGGCTCGGACGGACTCGTCGAAGTCGAGACCGACGACAACCTGCTCATCCACATCCGAACCGACGCCTCCGGAGACACCCTCACGATCTCGACCGAGCCGGGGGTCGACATCGATCCCACCTTCGACGTCATCTATCGGCTCGGCTGTCCGGTGATCACCGCCGTCGTCCTCTCCGGAGCTGGCACCATCGACCTGGCCGGCTGCGCCACGATGGATCAGCTCCAGATCGACCTTCCCGGAGCGGGAACGATCATCGCACCCGATCTCGACGTCTCGACACTACGGGCCTGACTCCCCGGAGCAGGCAACATCGTCGCCACCGGCCGGACCGACCGGCTCGATGTCGTCCTCGCCGGCGCCGGCGACTTCGACGGCGGAGATCTCCGCGCCGGCACTGCCTCGGTCGAATCGCTCGGCGTCGGCATGACCACGGTGTGGGCCACCACCGAGCTCTACGTGTCGGTCACCGGAGTCGGCACCGTCCGCTACTACGGCGAGCCCGCAGTGAGCTCGACGCTCACCGGTGTCGGCACCATCGAAGCACTGGGCCCCAAGTAGCCGGAGGAATGCGATGTCGATCCATCCGAACCGCTACCTCCCGTTCCTGAGCCGTCAGATCATGCGCTCCGGGGCGACATGGGTGTGATGGCTGGTCGAGGCCGGTCCGGCCCAAGCCGAGCACCCGATGATCCTGGACTTCGCCGAGCGGCCTCGCCGGAAGCGCGTCGCGGTCTGGAGCGTTCTGGTCAGTGATCATCGCGTCGGGTCCGTCAAGCCGCTCGACCGATCGAAAGTGCCGAACCAGGGTGGGTCCGGGCAGAGGCAGTCCCGGGGGCGATATGTGCGTGTCGTTCGGGCTGGGAACGGATTTCGCGATCTCGGAAGCGGTCCTGCCGACAGATCCCGTGCCGGGTGGCTCTCCACGACTTGGAGAGGTCAGCAGAAGTGTCAGGAGGGGGCTGGGTTGGAGTCGTCGAACCAAGTGGGATGCTCGATGAGATCGGTCAGAGTGGCAGCGAACCGCGCCGCGGCGCGCCGTCGACGATTGCATGGTCGACGCTGATGGTC
Source organism: uncultured Acidimicrobiales bacterium (assembly GCA_963700755.1). Taxonomy (GTDB): domain Bacteria; phylum Actinomycetota; class Acidimicrobiia; order Acidimicrobiales; family SZUA-35; genus JBBQUN01. Next base: position 163,010 of record CAVOYW010000004.1, on the reverse strand, counting down.
AGGTCGAGGACGAGCCTGGCCGTGATCTGCCCCTCGACGACACGGGGCCGCATGCTGCGTCCGCCGACCAGGACTGAGAGGGTCATGATGGTCGGCTGTCCGATGCCGGTGCCACCGGTCTTGCCGAACATTCCCACCGAAGTGACGGCGACGGTGCCGGATCGCTCTCGGAGTCGAGGCGAGCGCTTGGCGACGCTGAAGAGGAGCGTCGCCAGCCCGGGGATCCGTCCGACCCACGCCGTCCCCCTGCGCAGGAGGCGTCCGGAGTCGCTCCGGGCGACGTCGGCCTGAACGTTGCGCAGCTCGGCCGAGAGATCGCGAACGGGTCGGACGTCGGCGTCTCGGATCAGATGGGCGAGCGGGAACGTCGTGCCCTGGTCGGCGACCTCGACCAACGTGGCCACGTCGACATGCCGGGCGACCACGAGGCGACCCCTCCAATCGCGGTAGGCGTGCACTTCGGGATGCGCCGCCACTGCGCGAGCGGTCGCCGCAACCACGAACGCCGTGAACGACAACGGTTCGGGCCGGCTGTCCAGGACCGCCACGGCGTCGGTCACGTCGAGTTCGAGCAGCCCGTGCACCGGGAAGCTTCGGCGCCCGGCCCGCAGCGAGCCGACCACAAAGCCACGGTGCGACGGGTACGGGCGCCGCTCCCACCCGCGCTCGCGCGGCTGCTCGAAGCGATCGAGTTCGGACACGTCCAGAGTATGACGTTGCTGTGCGTGGACGGCCAGGGCGGCCTCTACCTCCTCGGCGACACGGTAGCGTCCCTCGCTGCAAGATCACCTGCCGGTGACATGTCCTCCATAGAGCCGCTCGGAACCACCGAATCGACCCGCGTGCGGGCACTCGGTGACGGCCCAAGTCGAGTGCTCGGTGATCGCATCGACAACACGGCGTTCGGGGCACGACACACACGGGTATTGCTCCCGAGTGGGTGACGCAGCGAGCAGACTGTCGAGATGGTGGAACTCCGAGACGTCAGCGATGCCGATGTCGACGAGATCGCGCGGATCTACACCGACTCGTGGAACATCGGCTTCGGTGACCTCATCGGCTACCGGACGAACACCCCCGAGCGGCTGGAGCGGTGGCGACGGGATCTCCGCGACTCGACGGTCAAGTGGACGGTCGCAGAGCTCGGCGGTGTCATCGCCGGGTATTCAGGATTCGGGCCGAGCCGTGACCCTCTGAACCCCGCAGTCGGCGAACTCCAGACCATCGCTGTCGACCCGTCGTACTGGCGTCGAGGAGTCGGTCGAGCGCTGATGCAACGTACCCTCGATCAGCTCTCGCTGCAGTATGACTCAGCGATCCTGTGGACCGTCACTGGCTATGAACGCGGGGCGGCGTTCTATCGGGCCACGGGATGGTCACCGCTGGGACGGGTACGCGCCGAGGGCACCGAGACCGCGTTCGGGCATCGGCTGAACGCAGCGCACTGAGCCAGAGGGCCTTCACACAAACCCAGGCAACCAAGCGGGCACACTTCGACACGCATGATCGGGCCTGTCAACCACCCGGAGGTGTGCGATAAGGGCCCAACTGCCACGAGAGATAGTCCCGGCACGTACGAGACCGTGAGCTCGATCACCGAAGCGCGTCGGCGAAGCTCTGGTGGTTGTCGGACCACCATTGACGTCGGCGGTCGAACCGCTCCTGGCCGCCCATGTTGTTCCACATCTCGATGAAGGCGACCTCGCCGGCTTCGACTCGTCTGCGGACGAACTCGCCACCACGGGCGATCGCGTCCGACAAGCAATCAAGCAGCGCCATCCGGCCACCTCGGTCGAGCCCGTACTCGTCGCAGACGAGTCGCAGCCGTGCGGGTCGGTCCGGCGCTCGCCAGCCGAGCATGTCGGCGTTGGTGTCGTCGTCGATCGGTACACACATCCGTGCGAACGCCGCCAGATCGAACTCGCGGCGACCTGGTGCGGCGAAGTCAAAGTCCAACAACGCGACCGCCTCACCGTCGCGGAACACGACGTTCTCAAAGCAGACGTCGTTGTGGCACATCACCTCGCCGTCAACCGGATCAGCCATCTCGTCGCTCCAGGTGACCTCGCCGAGATCGAGACCGACCGACGCATCATGCAACTGACGCATCAGCCGAGCGATCGAACCCAGAGCTGAGTCAGCCTGGACCCACATCGGGTAAGGCGGGATGGCGACATCGCCGGGAATGAACCCGGGACGCTCGCGTCCGTCCGGATCGATCCCCACGGGCTCTGACACGCCGGTGAAGCCCGACCAACGCAGCGCACCGAGGTATCGATGAATCGACTCCGAGTGCGGATTCGACGGGCGAAGCACATGATCGCCGACCCGCACCACTGCGCCAGCGTTGGCGACTCCACCGTGCAACACCTCCTCCTCACACATGCCCAACATCCTCGCATCAACGAGACACCGGCACGCCTCGATGACACAGCCATCGCCTTGGACCGTGCAATCGAGTGCAGCACCAACCAATCGAAACGATCGTTCCTTCGACACCGACAGCAGAACCTGAACACACCGGCCGGTGCGCGTGGGCATCGAGACTGACGCCACAACTCATCACCCGTGCGCGCAGCGCCGCTCTCCACCGAGCATCGGCTCAGCCATGAGCTCGGCAGAGGTGGCACGGCGACACCCGAGCCGCACACTGCGCCACGCAGAATCACCGTTCCGCCCGAACAACGACCACTCGACTTCGGCCCCGGTGCGGCGCCGCATGGTCACAGCCTCATCGGCTCCTCCGTAGACGAACGCATCGGCTCATACCCGCCCGCTGCCCTGCTTGACGACTGCCGGATCAGGGCAGAAGGCTGAGATCGCCAAGCTTGGAGCGCACAATCGTGAAGTGTCGTCGGTCGAGTGTGGCGATCTCAGAGATGCCGAGTCGTTCTGCAGCTGCGATGACCGAAGCGTCAGCGGTGCCCAGGGGAAGGTCTCGGTACTGGGCAACAAGTTCAGCGATCCGCATCCAGTCGCCTGCGTGGACGTGTTCGGCGAGGAGGTTGCCTGCTGCCAGGTCGCCCAGAAATCGGACCTCGGCATCTGCGCCAAGGCGAGTGCCGATGAGGTAAGTGACTTCGGTGATGACGAGCGCAGGGACGATGAGAGGTCCCGGGTGAGTCTCGAGCAGATCGAGACAAGAGGCGTGATGGCGGTCGTCGCGGTCGACGTAGGCGTAGAGCGGGCCAGCATCGACGATCAGAGCGATGACTGCACCTCGGTGGCGAGGATCTCCTCGATGCGTTCAGAAATGTCGTCGCGGCCGCTCGCTCCAGCGCCAGCGGCGAGAAGCCGCCGTCTGCCTTGTTGGGTGCCGAGGAACGTTTCGATTGCTTCGCGGGTCAGGTCCGACACCGTGCTTCCTCGGCGTTCGGCTTCGTGTCGAAGGCGTGCGTCCAGTTCGTCAGGGAGTTTCACCGTCGTTCGCCGCATGTATGCCAGCATACTTCGTGATCGGAAATGTCGCCAGGGCGCACACTTCGCCGCAGTATTCACGACTCCGGCCCTCCAGCGACCACAACACTTCGGCCCTACTGCAGTGCCCGATAATCGCGTCGTCGGAACGAGCATCTGGCCGAGCAGACCTGGCGCTCCACCGGCTTCGGCATATCCCATAACGCGCGGCCCATATCCCGAAGAGCCATGCCCCACTGGTGCCGTTCGGGGACGGTTTGATATCACCGTGACCGATGGGCATGACGGCATGTTCGTGGGTTGATCAGGCGCACCGGCATCGTGGTTGGCACCTCCGTCCGCCATACGACCTAGCCGGAGGCACGTCACCACCCACCACGGATGGCTGCACCAACCGCTGCACCAGCGACAGAGCTCTGCACCAACGACTGCACCGACCACTGCACCGGCGGCGCAGGAGCGCGCAGCCCAAGCAACGCCACGGCGCTTCGAGGTGGAGTGCGAGTCCAGCGACCGCCGCCCGGGCTTCGTAGCGGACGACCGGTGGCTCCCCAGACGGCTCGGCCTCGCACCGGGCGTCGACGAGGAGCCCTAGCCACAGTGACCGATCACCGCCCCTGGCCGTCTCCAGGTCGCCTTCCTCGAACACGACGGCACACCGACGACATCCTCCGAATCGAGCGAACAGACGCCCAAGTGCCCAGGGCGTCGCTCGCCCCTTGCGATGTCCGAGTCTGGTGCACCAGCACATCCGAAATGCCCGGCACAGACTTGCTACTTCCGCCAACGGCGGAGGTAGCGGGAGCACCGCCACTCCCGAGAACTCGGATCCGGCGCCACCCGACCTCGTCGGGTAGCTGCCCAGCTCGATGGGCTGAGAACATGAGTGGCAGCCGAACGCCGTTTCCGCCGCCAGGCGGAAGGGGCAAGTCTGTGCCGAATATCGGAGCGCGAACTGGTGCAGCGGTGATCAAGCGCTGGATCACGCTGCTGAGCGTCCGCGTCGTCGGTCAGGGTTGGATCGACAACGAACGGACTTGGGTCGTTCGACGGCGAGTCAGGGCACGAGCCGGCGAGCTGCGCCGTCCCGGCGGCTGCCTGCAGTTCCCTCCACGGGCGTCGCGTTTGGCGATCCGCTGACGCCTTCCCCGTACATGACCCTTCTCGACATCGACGGTGCCGCCGACCATCTCAACGTCAGCCCACGCTTCATACGACGCCTCGTCGCCCAGCGACGCGTCAACTACTTGAAGATCGGAAAGTTCGTCCGCTTCGACCGGGACGAGCTCGACGACTGGGTCCAGCAACAACGAGTCGACGCCCACACCCTGCCTGACCGTCGCTCCTTCACTCGGCCGGTCAGCCTCGTCCCGCTGTGCCGCCATCTCCGCCTCGATCAACACATTCGAGCGGTCACGCTCGTCCTGGAAGACACCGGCGTAGACACGCATCAACACATCGACCGAGTGGCCGAGACGACGGGCCACCTCCGAGGGCATCACGCCGGAACGCAGCATCGTCGTCGCCGCCGTGTGGCGAAGGTCGTACACCGTCGTCTTCGACAGCGCATGACCCTCGGGCCACAACTGCGCCCGTGCTCGACTCCACACTGGGCTGTAGTTGCTCACTGCCACTGGACGCCCACTTGCGTTGGTGAAGACCTGCGGCAGCCTCCGAGGGAAAGCGCACGACATGTGCGATCGCACGAGGGCGACGAGATCGGGCGGCAGCGGAACCTCTCGTGTCGCCTCCGCCGGTCGGTGCTTGAGTCCCTTGTGTTCGAGGGCCTCGCCATCGGCGGTGTACCGAGCGCCGGGCGACGTGATCGCTCCTCGCAGACGAGCCGATCCCCAACCCGTCGCCGGCAAGTCCAGATCGGCCGGCGTCAGCGCCGCAACCTCCGACGGATCGCAGACCAGCCAACCCAATGACGGCGAAGAAGGCGGCAAAGCGAGCACCGCCGGTCGGGAGCGCGGCAACGACCTCGACGATGCGGTCGACATCGCTCACCGAGGGAACGGTCGAGACATCGACCTGGAGGGACTGCTGCGGCATGTCCCATTCCATGCGGTCCATCGGATTGGCATCGATGATCCCTCGCCGCACGGCAGCAGCGAGCACGGTCTTCAGCGAGTTGCGACGCCGCCGAATCACCGGCGTCGACATCGCTTTGCCGTCGAGCTTCGTGGTCGCTGCTGTCAACGCCGACTCGAGCAGCCCGGGGCCAAGATCCTCGAGCGGCACCGACCATCGATCGAGCCACGACAACTCCGCCGACGCCGCTGCCGGCTCCTGGTCGGGTCGATAGCCCGAGGCCCGCAACCACTCGCCGAGCGACTCCGGTGGTTCAGGTGCGCCGGGCCGAACCAGGTGCGGGGTCAACGCAACGAGCGTCTCGACGGCGGTGCTCCGGGTCTTCCCGACCCACCTCGGCCACTTCGAACCCAACCACTCGCTGCTCCACGTCCACCACGTCGCATCGGAGCGGATCCACTCGACCGGCAGACCGTTCGCCGGATCGAAGCGAGACCCTTCATTGATCGCCACCAGCAACTGCGAGCGAAGCCGATCGCCCTCGGCCTTCGACTTGAACGATCGACTGAAGTCACGACCGTCGATGCGCCACTTCAGCCGCCAGCGACGCTTGTCCTTCGCCGTGCCCGCCGGCGGCGCCTTCAACGAGAACACCTGGACGCGCTGCCTCATCGTGCCGACCGTCGACGATCGAACCGGCCATCGGTCGAGCTGCACGAGGCAGCCCCACGTTCGTGCCACTGGATGCCACGGCGCACCCCGCGAGCCTTTGCCAGTGGCACCACAGTGGCATTGCTTCGATTCGAGCGGTCATCCCGCCACCCCCGTTACGTCGAGCCGTCGACTCGTGGTGCCACGCCGGCAGGTGTTGCTTGGCGGAGAGAGGGGGATTCGAACCCCCGGAGACCTTGCGGCCTCAACGGTTTTCAAGACCGACGCAATCGTCCGCTCTGCCATCTCTCCGGGACCGAGAGTAGCGGACGGATCCGGTGCTCCAGCCGCTGCGGCAGGAGACGACTCGACCCGACGGACACCACGGGTCCCTCCCCCGACGCGCCCACCGGGTGAACAGCAGGGGAATGCCCTGCCATCGGACCGCTCCAGGTGCAACAATCGTGCGGGTTCGTCCGAAGCAACGACCTACGAGAGGTATCGGCCCATGGCCGTGTTGGTACTGAACGCAACCTATGAACCGGTCGGTGTCATCGACTGGCGCCGCGCCATCGTGCTGATGGTCTCGGGCGTGGTCGACCTGATCGAGGCCGACAGCTCCGGTCGGATGGTTCGCTCGGCCGGCGGACTCGAACTCGCCCACCCCGCCGTCGTCCGCTGCCGACGAATGGTGCCATCAGCCCGGAACCGCCCGGTTCCCTGGACCCGGACCAACCTCCGCATCCGCGACCGAGGCGAATGCCAGGTCGTGGGATGCGACCGACCGGGCAACTCGATCGACCATCTCCAGCCGGTTTCGAGAGGCGGCGAGGCCGCGAGTTGGACCAACACCGCACTCATGTGCACTCGCATGAATCAACACAAATCCAACCGCACCCTCGCCGAGGTCGGTTGGAAGCTGAAGTCGCAACCTCGGCCCCCGATGCTGCACGAGATCCTCGCCAGCCGGGCCGAACACCACCCCGAATGGGGACAGTGGGTGGCCTGACGACCCGCCTCGTCAACCGTTGGTGGGGAAGCCCAGATCGACCGAACTCGTCGACGGGTCGGGCCAACGAGACGTGATCACCTTCGGTCGGGTGAAGAAGCGCACCCCTTCAGGCCCGTACATCGTGGTGTCGCCGAACAGCGAGTCGTTCCAGCCCCCGAAGCTGTGGTAGCCGACCGGCACCGGGATCGGGACGTTGATCCCGACCATGCCCGCCTCGACCTGTTCCTGGAAGGCCCGGGCCGCTCCCCCGTCGCGGGTGAAGATGGCGGCGCCATTGCCCCACGGGTTGTCGGCGATCAGCTTCATCGCCTCGGCGTAGGAATCGACCCGCACCACACTGAGCACCGGACCGAAGATCTCGTCGGTGTAGACCGACATGTCGGTCGTGACGTGGTCGACCAGACTCGGGGCCAGGAAGAAGCCGGCTCCGTCGAAGTGGGCGTCGCGACCGTCGACCACCACGGTGGCCCCGGCGTCGGCGCCCTGACCCACATAGCCCGCCACCCGGTCGCGGTGTTCGGACGTGATGAGCGGACCCATCTCGGAATCGGGGTCCTGGCCCGGGCCGACCCTGAGTTTGGACATCCGGGCCGCAATGGCCTCGACCAGCGGATCGGCGACCGAACCGACCGCCACCAGCACCGAGATCGCCATGCACCGCTCGCCGGCCGACCCGAACGCGGCCGAAACGGCCGAGTCGGCAGCGAGGTCGAGGTCGGCGTCGGGGAGCACGATCATGTGATTCTTCGCCCCGCCGAGAGCCTGGATCCGCTTGCCGTTCCTGGTCCCGGTCTCGTAGACGTATCGGGCGATCGGGGTCGATCCGACGAACGACAGCGCCTTCACGTCTGGGTGCTCGAGCAGACGGTCGACGGCGACCTTGTCACCGTGCAAGACGTTCAGGACACCGTCGGGGAATCCGGCCTCGTGGAAGAGTTCGGCGATGAACGTGGGGGCCGACGGGTCACGTTCGGACGGCTTGAGAATGTAGGTGTTCCCGGCGGCGATCGCATTGGGGATCGTCCACAACGGGACCATGGCCGGGAAGTTGAACGGTGTGATCCCGGCCACGACACCCAACGGCTGGCGCACGGTGTAGACGTCGACGCCCGACGAAGCGTTCTCGTTGTAGGCACCCTTGAGCATCTCGGCGATGCCGCAGGCGTACTCGATGTTCTCGAGGCCCCGGGCCACCTCGCCCTCCGCGTCGCTGATCACCTTGCCGTGCTCGGCCGACAGCCGAACGGCGATCTCGTGCTGGTTGGACTCCACCAGGTTGCGGAAGGCGTACATCAGCTTGGTTCGCCGGGCGACGCTGACCCCTCGCCACTCCTCGAATGCACGGGCCGCCGCAGCGACGGCCGAGTCGACGTCGGCCTCGGAGGCCAGACCGAGGAGACCGGTCTGGGCGCCGGTGGCCGGATCGAAGACCGGCGAGGTCCGGCCCGAGGTCGCTTCGACCGAACGGCCGTCGATCAGGTGATGGATGTGTTGCATGGTGTTCTCGTTTCGCAGGACGGAGTGTTCGTCTGGTGAGGGCGGGCGGGTCTGAGGTGGAGCGGCCGGGTGGATCAGCGCAGGAAGTCCGACAGGCCACGAGCGAGGAAGCGACCATCGCCGGGTCGGCCGAGATAGGAGCCCGACTCGACGATCACGCGGCCTCGGGCCACGACGGTGTCGACCCGCCCCTGCAACTCGAAACCCTCGTAGGCCGAGTAGTCGAGGTTCATGTGGTGGTTCTCGACGCTGATGGTCCAGGTCGCCCGGGGGTCGTAGAGCACGATGTCGGCATCGGCGCCGGGCTGGATCACACCCTTGCGGGGGTAGAGGCCGAACATGCGGGCCGGCGTGGTGGAACAGAGCTCGACCCAACGCGCCAGCGAGATCTCACCGGCGACGACACCCTGATGGATCAGGTCCATCCGATGCTCGACCCCGCCGATCCCGTTCGGAATCAACCGGAAATCGTCTCGGCCCAGTTCCTTCTGGTCTTTCATGCAGAACGGACAGTGATCGGTCGACACCACCGACAGGTCGTCGGTGCGCAGCCCTTTCCACAGATCTCGAGCGTGGTGCTCGTGCTTGGACCGAAGAGGGGTCGAGCAGACGTAACCGGCCCCGTCGAAACCCGGCCGTCCGAGATGGTCTTCGAGTGTGAGATACAGGTAGTGGGGGCAGGTCTCGGCGAAGACGTTGGCGCCGGCGTCGCGGGCACGCACGACCTCGTCGAGCGCCTCGGATGCCGAGAGGTGCACGATGTAGAGCGGTGCCGCCCCGACCTTGGCCAACTTGATGGCCCGATGTACGGCCTCGCTCTCGAGCGCTTCGCGCCGGGCGTAACCGTGGTGGATGGGTGCGGTCTCACCGCGTTCTACGGCCTGCTCGGCCAGCACGTCGATGGCAATCCCGTTCTCGGCGTGCATCATGACCAACCCGCCGTTGCCCGAGGCCTGTTGCATGGCCCGCAGGATCTGACCGTCGTCGGAATACATGACCCCCGGATAGGCCATGAAGAGTTTGAAGCTCGAAATCCCCTGGTCGACGAGCCCGTCCATCTCGTTCAGCGACGAGGCGTTGACGTCGGACATCGCCATGTGGAATCCGTAGTCGATGGCGCAGTTCCCGTCGGCCTTGGCGTGCCAGGCATCGAGGCCCTCGGCCAGCGACCCACCGATGGGCTGGGTCGCGAAGTCGATGATCGTGGTGGTGCCGCCCCAGGCCGCGGCACGTGTGCCCGTCTCGAAGGTGTCGGACGACGTCGTGAGCTTCATGGGCAATTCCATGTGCGTGTGGACGTCGACGCCACCCGGGATGACGTAGCGACCCGTTGCGTCGATCACCCGTTCGGCCGAGGCCTCGGCCGAACGGCCGAGTTCGGTACCCGGGGACAGCACGGCGACGATCGTCTCGCCATCGATCAACACGTCGTTGTTCGCTGCGCCGGTGGCTCCGATCACCAGGCCACCCTTGATGAGGATCGTCATGTCGTGCTCCCGTCCGGGGCGACTCGAACGGCAATCACTCGATGGTCGCCGCAGCGGCCCGGAGTGCCTCGAGTCCCTCGTCGATCTCGTCGGCCGAGACGTTCAGCATCGGCGCCATACGGATCACGTTGCCATACAAACCGCCTTTGCCAACCAAGAGCTTCTGATCTTTGGTCGCTTCGAGCATTGCGGTGGCCTGACCGGGCAGCGGTTCGAAGGTGTCGGGGACAGCCGTCTCGAAGGCCTGCATCAGGCCTCGACCCCGCACCTCGACCATCCAGGACGTGTCGGCGGCAAGCGCGTCGAGCCCGGCCCGGAATCGATCACCCATGATCTTGGCGTTGTGCTGCAGGTCGTTGTCGAGTACGTAGTCGATGGTGGCCAGGCCGGCTGCGGCCGACAACGGATTGCCGCCGAAGGTCGAGAAGTTCAGCACCTTCACGGTGTCCATGATGTCGGCCCGGGCAACGATGCCGGCGAGGGTGATGCCGTTGCCGACTCCCTTGGCGAAGGTCAGCATGTCGGGAACGATCCCGTGCGCCTGATAGCCCCAGAAGTGATCACCGGTTCGACCCCAGCCTGTCTGCACCTCGTCGGAGATGTAGAGGATCCCCTTGTTGTCGAGTTCCTTCTTCATGGAACCGAAGAAGCCGTCGGGAGGTGTGGCAAAGCCGCCGACACCCTGGATCGGCTCGGCGATGAGTGCCGCGACATCACCGGCCGATGTCATGGCCAGCAGCTGGTTCAGGTCGTCGACGCCGGCCTGGGTGAAGGCCTCGTCGTCGAGCCCGCGGAAGGGGCTGCGCAGTCGGTAGGGGCCCTGCACGAAGGTGACCGCCAGACCCGACAGGCTGGTGGACGACCACGAGCTGTGCGAGGTGATGGCCTGGGTGGTGAACGACCGGCCGTGGTAGCTGTTGCGCATCGCCAGCACCTGGTTGGACTTCCGGTACGACGTGGCCAACAAGATCGCGGTGTCGTTGGCTTCGGTCCCCGACGGCGTGAGGAATACCCGGGCGTCGGGGATGCCCGACAACTCGGCGATCCTCTCGGCCAGCGCGATCATCGGCTCCGACAGATACAGCGTCGAGGTGTGCACCACCTTCGACGCCTGCGCCTGGACCGCCGCGGTGACCACGGGATTGTTGTGGCCGACCATCGTGGTGAGGACACCGCCGAAGAAGTCGAGGTACCGATGGTCGTCGAGATCCCAGACGTAGCTGCCCTGACCTCGGTCGATGGCGATCGGCTGGGCGTAGTACGGGCTGAGGAACGAGGGCAGGGATCGCCGATACCGGTCGAGGAGATCGGCGGTCGATGCACGGGTGGCGGTCTCGGTCATGCTCCGACACTATTGTTCGACTTGAACCCCGACAAGAAGGTCTTTGTTGTTCACAAAAGTTCTGGAGCGGGTGGCCCACGATCTCCCCGATCGTGACGCCTCGACGATCGCCCGCCGGATCAGCGCGCTGATCACCGACGGCACGATCGAGGCCGGCGACAAGCTCCCGCCCATCCGTTCGGTGGCCAAGACGCTCGGTGTCAGCACGGCCACGGTGTCCGAAGCCTGGAACACGCTGCGCAGCCACGGGCTGATCGAGACCGATCGGCGCCGCGGGACAACGGTCCGGGCGTTCCCCGGACACGGTCGCAGTCGCTACTGGCGGGTGCCGATGGAACCGGGCACGCTCCAGCTCGACCTCAGTGCCGGAACACCCGACCCGCGGCTGTTGCCCCGGCTGGGCCCGATCCTGGCCGGAATCCACACCGAGCTCGACGTCGGTTCCTACCTCGAGCCACCGGTGCTCGCCGAACTCGAGAGCGAGCTCCGTGATCGGTGGCCCTATGACCCCCCGGCAATGTCGGTGGTCGACGGCGCCAACGACGGGCTCGACCGGGTCATCCACTCGGTCGTCCGACTCGGAGACGTCGTGATCGTCGAGGACCCGACCTACCCGTTGTTGCTCGATCTGCTCGAAGCAGCCGGCGCCGACATCGTCGGGATCGAACTCGACGACGAAGGCCCTCGACTCGATCAGTTCGAAGCTGCGCTGGATCGTTCACCATCGGCCGTGGTTCTGCAGACCGGGCCGCAGAATCCCACGGGTGTCGCCCTCAGCCAACGTCGGGCCGACGACCTTGCGCGGCTCGTGGCCCGCACCGATCTGATCGCACTGGCCGGCGCTGCGACCGGCCGGGCGTCCCCCCGGGCGATCACGGTCATCGAAGACGATCACGACGGCATCTCCGACGGTGCCCGCCCGGGAGTCAGCCTCGGGGATCGACTGCCTCAGCAGGTCTACCGGATCCACAGTTTCTCGAAGAGTCACGGGCCCGACCTGCGCATTGCCGCGCTGTCCGGTCCGGCCGAGGGCATCGCCGACATCGAGCGGCGCCGCCAGCTCGGACCCGGCTGGACGAGTCGACTCCTGCAGCGGATCCTGCTCGAGATGCTGCGCAGCCCCGAGGCCGCAGCCCAGGTTGCAGCCGCGGCGAACGTCTACCGCCACCGCCGAGAAGACCTCATTGCCGAACTCGCCACCCGTGGCATCGATCTCGGCGAACGACACGGGTTGAACCTGTGGATCCCGGTGGCCCGGGAATCGCTGGCCACGGTGTCACTTGCGGCCCAGGGCATCGGCGTGGCACCGGGCGAGCCCTTCCGGGTTGCCATCACCGATCAGTTCATCCGGGTCACGACAGCCGGATTGCGGTCCGACGTCGCCGTCGTCGCCGAACGCATTGCCCGTGCGGCGCAGCCCCCCGAGATCCGCTGACGTCTTCCGGCAGACAGAACTCGCCCGTCTGTCACCCGGCGGACAGATGTCGCTCATCCCCGACGGTCGATTTCGAGAGCCTCAGCGACGAATCTGTCGCCGAGGCTCTCGAAATCCGAGGCTGTCGAAGCCGGAGCTATTCGACGGTGAGGGTGAACGAGAAGTCCTCGTCCTTGGTCTCGTCGCTTCCGGCCTTGCCCTCGAGGAAGGTGACGTCGAGCTTCATCTTGTAGGTGCCGGGCTCGAGGGTGGCGGGATCGAACCACACCCGTGCCACGTCGGTCTCGTCACCGTGGAGGCGGTCGTCGTGGTGCAGGCTGGTGTAGGTCCCCTGCGGGTAGTACGGGATCACGTCCTTGCTGTCGAACTCGAGGCGGATCCCCTCGGTCAGGGGCGACAAGCCCAGGAAGTCGATCTCGACCCAATTGTCGCTTCCGTCACCGGTGCTCGACACGGTGGCCGACTCGGTCAGCACGGCGAAGCGATCGCCCTTGTACTTCTCGGACCGCACGTCCAGGGTGATCGGCGCCGAACGAAGCGTCTGGCCGTCGACGTCCCACTCGGCGACCGCCTGCAGCGTGAACTTGTCGGGCGAATTCACACTCGTCTTCAGGATGAAGTTGGCGGAGTCGATCTCGCCCGCCGACAACACGTCGTCGTTCACCAGCCCGGCCGAGCTGCGGCCGTTCGCATAGGCCACCGAAACGCCCTTCCCACTGGGCGTGACCGTCATCCGGAAGTTCTGCATCTCGACCGGGGCCGTCCAGGTGATCGGCACGAAGGACTCGCTCCCTTCGACGACGTTGATCTGGGTACCGCCGAGCATGCTCGGCTGGCTCGCATCCTGAGCCGATGCGGGCAACACGGGGAGGACGGTTGCGGCGAGGACGGATGTGGTGACGACGGCCGCCATGGTGACGAAGCGATGCGATTTCATACGATCTACAACGACACGATGCCGGCCACTCTTGAACCGTTGACCATGGGCGACCTCACCCAGACCACGCAGCCGATACCGCCGGTCATGGCCTCAGACCGACTGCCCGAGCGAGCCGGCCGACGCCTCGATCGACAGCAGGCTGTCGCCTGCCCGCTGGAGCGGAAGGCGGTCGAACGACAGGTTCCGCAGTGCCTCGCGACCCGATGATCCCCGCGCGAGAGACCGGTGCAGGACCGGCATGACCACTGCGGTCTGCTCATCGTGGAGTTCGAGGGGCGAGATCACGATCTGGGTCGAACCGCGCGAGGCGAGCACGCTGGCGAGGCTGTAGTTGACGTCGCTCCCCGTCTTGCCGACCGTTCCGACGTCGCAGGAGGCGAGCACGACCGTGGCGGGACTCCGAGGCAGCATCTCGATGTCGTACGCCGTCAGCGGCCCGTCGGCCAGGTCGATGGTGCTGAGGAGCGGGTCGGTCGGGTGCAGTGCTCCATGACCGGCGAGATGGAGGACGTCGAACTCGGCCATGGCCGACAGCACGGCGGCGACCGTTGCATCGGAACCGGCGAGGACGTGGGCCACCGGATAGGCGGCGGCAACGAGCTCGAGTTCCCGAGCCACCTGCTCGCCGAGGCCGGGCCCGGCGACGGCGAGAACACTCCGAGGTCGATCCTTCGGGTCCTCGGCCGATCCAAGGGGGGTCCCGGCATTGATCCCGATGCTCCACCGACGAGCCGATGGCAACAATCGCCAAGGAACGCTCGTCAGGTGCCGTCCCGGTGCCAGGGTCACGATGGTCGACGCATCGACGTCGACTCCGGTCAGCAACAACCCCTCGAGGATCGCGGCCGCCTGGTCGAGCTTGGCGATGCCGAGCGCAGGATCGCTGCGGGACGGCCGGGCCAGCAAGGCAGCAGCGAACCGAATCTGTCGGACGGCCCGGGCCACATCGACGAAGGGCCCGAGATCGTCCAACCGCGACCCTTCTCCGCCGCGGCAGGCGAGCCTCCACAGTCGATCCTCCCCGACGGCATACATGATCAGCATCCGACTGCCCGCCGAGGGTCCGAGCCGTTCGCAGGGATCGCCATCGGGCGGCGTCTGAGCAGCACGCTCGGAACGGCGGGCCAGGGACCGAAGTCGATTCTCGAGCGAGAACAGCTCACCTGGGCGAACCTGGCTCGGCGAAAGGACGGCCAGTGTCCCCCGGAGTTCCTCGAGTCGGCTGACGAACTCGGTGTCGGAACGATCGAGCGGCGCCGACGCGTGAACCACCGCCGCCGCCCGGTCGATCACTCGGAGCAGATCGATCGGATCTCCGGCTCGGCCCAACCCGATGGCGAGACGTTCGAGGTCCACGGCATGGAAGACCTGCGAGGCCCGCAGCTCGATCGAGTTGATCTCGGCGCTGTTGGCCGCCAGCTCGGCCAGCAGCTGGCGGGCACTCGCTCGGGCCTGGTCGACGTCGCCGTGGAGGAGGCGACGACGAGCGTCGGCGTAGTAACCGAGAATCCGCAGTGGTGCACGCTCGGATGCGATTGCCGTCGCGGCGGCAGCCAACGCGACCGCAGCGTCGTCGGGCCGATGATCGGCAACGGCGACGAGTGTCTCGAAGACCGCATCGGCCCCGGGGTCGTCGGGAGCGAGGTGGGGCAGATCCACACGCTCGAGCAGGTCGGCCACCGTGCCGGCCTGCCGACGACTGGGCTCACGACCCTGAGCCGCGAACACCGCCTCGGCGCGGCGGTACGACGCCGCCCCATCGCTCAGTCGACCCTGGGCAACAGCGATACGACCGATCAGGAACAGGACTTCGGGATACTCCAACGACGACAGCGTCGTGCGCCAGCGAGTCGAGGGCCGTGAGCGCAACGCCGAGGGCCTCGTCGTGGAGTCGAGCCTCGATCAGGATCTCGACCTCGGCAACCACAGCCTGTCGCCGATCGAGGTGGAGCTCGGCGAGCGCCTCGGAGGCTCGGTCGATCCGTTCGAGACCTTCGCGAATCGCGCCCCGCCGACCGAGGAGCTGGCCGAGGTTGTGCTGGCCGACCGCCGCCACTCGCGTCGAGGTTTCCGAGCGTGCGACGAGCATTCGTAGGTCGACCTCGGCCTCGGCCAGCCGACCCAGTGACATCAACGTCAGTGCTCGATTGTTGATCGACACCGACCACACGTGTTCGTCGCCGGCGGCCATGGCTGCGGCCGCCGAGCGCTCGTAGGCCACGATGGCCTCCTCGAGCCGCTCGCTGCGTTCGAACAGGAACCCCCAGTTCAACTCCAGCGTGGGAAGCAGGTGGGGCTCGGCGATGTCTCGCGCCGCACGAAGGTGGGCCTCGGCCTCGGCGAACCGACCGAGTTGGCAACAGACGCTCGACAGATAGATCGCAGCTGCGCCGGCGATCGAACGGGACCGTGCGGTGGTCTGGCGGATCGACTGCTCGAGCCAGTCTGCGGCCGATTCCAGCCGGCCCTGCTCTCGCAACAGCAGACCCATGGCACAGCTGAGCTCGGGGGAACCGCCGTCGCCGTCAGACAGTCGATCCTCCAGCTGCGCCACGGTGATGCCGTGGTCACCCGAACCCTTCGCCTCCTCGATTCTGCGCAGGATCGCAGCGTGGTCGAGGTCTCGGATCGTCGCCTCGTTCGGCTGACCGACCACGTTCAGAGTCGGATCCATTCGGTCGACAATCGACGACCGCACCGGGTGACCACCACGAAGCGGACCGGCCCGGCTTCGGGCCGGTCGGTCACGAAGCCACTCGTCTCATCGACTTCGAGGTCGATGGAATCGACCGTGCCGACCAGCGTCGCCGACACCATCTCGGCCCCCATCAACTGCCCCAGCAGGTCGGGGCCATCGAGTCGGAGGGTGAGATCGCAGTTGCCGAATCCGAAGGTGAGGTCGCGTTCGAGCGAGAAGCGCCGACGGACACCAGCGGGCAGCTGTTCGAAGGTGTCGGTCACCAGCTCGCCGATCTCGTCGTCGATCGAACGATGGTCGAAGACCGAACGCGCCGTGTCGAGCAGGTCATCGGCTGGGAGTTGCTGGGATCGCAGCAGTTCACGCAGCTGTCGCACGATCGTCGTGTCATCCGGAGTGTTCACCGGTCACTTCCTTCGTCGATGCCAGGATGAATCTCGGCGTAGAGTCGCCGCAGGTGGGCCAGACAGCGCTGGCGCCGGGGCCCGATCGTGCCCACCGCGATGTGGCACTTCTCGCTGACCTCGGCGTAGGGGGCCGGGGGATCCTGCACCAGGATCAACTCGAGCAGTCTGCGGCACGGTTCGGGCAATCGGCGCAACGCGTTTCGGATGTGGTGGGCCTGTTCGGCCCGGGCCAGGAGTTCCTCCGGGCCATCGTCCACGGCCGGGCCCAGTTCCTGATCGGTCGGAACCGACCGGCCGGAACGGGCCAGCAGCGCCAGGCACTCGCGCCTGGCGGTCGTGTGGAGCCACAACCCAACCCGTTCGGGGTCGTGCAGCCGATGGAGATGCTGGGTGAGACGCAACCAGGTGACCTGGGAGACGTCGTTGATGTCGTGTCGGTCGAGCCGGTGCCGAACACCGACCGCCTCGACCAGGCCGGCGTAGCGGTCGACCAGTTCGTCCCATGCTCGCCGATCACCGGCGGCGGCTGCCTCGACGAGTTCGGCGTTCGACCAACGGTCGAGCGATCGCCGTCGTGACACGAGCCTGAGCGGCGCATCGAGGACCGCGACCCCTCCCAAAGAATTTTCCGGATTTCTCGAATCAAACACCGAGAACGGCCCTCTCTTTCGACGAGAACTCAACGCACCCAAAGGAAAGACAACCATGAGCAAGGTCAAGTTCGCCACCATCATCGCCGCTTCCGCCATCGCGTCGGCCACGCTCGGCCTCAGTTCGATCGTCGCCGGGATCTCGATCGGCGGCTGATCCCGCACGGTCGGCGGGTTGCCCCGATCTCGTCGGGGGCTGGCTGACATTCTCACGACGGGCCCGAGCTTCGCGTTCGAAACCGGGACATTCCAGCACCGTGGCGGCCTGTTTCGCCTGATGGCGGCCCTGGCCGAGCATCGTGTGCCTCGACCTCGTCGAGGATTCGAGACGACAGATCGTGGCGGCGGCCGTCTCGAATCTGCGGGGATCGAGGGAGGCACGAGCCGGCGCAGCGACCACGATTCGCTCCTCCGGCTCGTTCTTCGCGGCCCGAAAAGAAATCCGAGAATTTCTCGATCGACCGCTTGCGAAAGGGTGGCATTGCCGCGTCGGCGGTCCGCCCGGTCGTTTCCGCTCCGGACCGGTCGGTCGACCTGGCACGCTGTTGACATGACCACCCCGCTCGATGCAGATCTCGAACGCCACGTCCGAGCGATCGTGCGGACCGTTCCCGACTGGCCGAACGACGGTGTGCGGTTCCGGGACGTCACCCCGTTGTTCGCAAACGCCGAGACCTTCCGGGCCCTCGTCGAGGTGCTGTGTCAAGCGGCCGAGCGGCGCCGCGCCCAGGCGGTCGTCGGCATCGATGCCCGGGGATTCATCGTCGGCGCCGCGATGGCGCTCGAACTGGGCCTCGGATTCGTGCCGGTTCGCAAGGAGGGCAAGCTGCCGTCCGAAACGATCACCGAGCGATACGACCTCGAGTACGGGTCGGCGGCGGTCGAACTCCACGTCGACGCCCTCGAGAGCGGGATGCGGGTCGCGATGGTCGACGACCTGATCGCGACGGGCGGCACGATGCTCGCAGCACATCGCCTGATCGATCGTCTCGGGGCATCGGTGGTGGGGGCCATGGCCCTCATCGATCTCCCCGATCTCGGCGGATCCACCGCCCTTGCCGCCGCGGGACTCGATGTCTTCACCCTGCTGACGTACTCGGGGGACTGACAGGCAACACGGGATCCGCCGATCCGGTCTCGTTCGCTTTCGAGCACCTCGACTCCTACGATCCGCTGCGATGAGATTCGACGAGGCAACGGCGGTCGAACCGGCTACCGGCGAACCGGGCCGCTTCCACGGTGTGATCCACGAAGGCTGGGACATCTCCGGGAATGCGAACGGCGGCTACCTGATCGGGATCGCCGGCCGAGCCATGGCCGAGGCTGCAGGTCGACACCGTCCCGCCACGATCACGGCGCACTACCTGTCGCCGGGCAAGCCGGGTCCGGTGACCATCGACACCGACGTCGTCAAGCGGGGCAAGTCCTACGTCACCGTCACCGCCACGATGCGCTCGGGAGGTCGGCCGGTTCTGCAATTGTTGGGAGCATTCACCGGGCTCGCCCCGTCCGGTGATGCGCCGCTGGTCGACGGAGCGCCGCCCGACCTCCCCCCGATCGGCGACTGTGCGCCGAGGCGACAGAACACGCAGGGCGGTCCACCCACCCCGTTCATGCACCGGGTCGACCTGCGTCTGCATCCCGACGACACTCCGTCGCTGGATGGGCTGCGCTCCGGACGGTCACTGGTTCGGGGATACTTCCGGCTCCACGACGACGAACCGATCGACGGCATCGCCCTGCTCCAGGCGAGTGATGCGTTCCCGCCAACCATCTTCAACACGAATCTCCCCGTGGCCTGGGTCCCGACGCTCGAACTGACCGTCCACGTCCGTGCGGTCCCGGCACCAGGGTGGATCCGTTGTCGGTTCTCGACGCGGTTCGTGTCCGACGGCGTACTCGAGGAGGACTCCGAGATGTGGGACTCAGCGGGTCGCCTCGTCGCCCTGTCCCGCCAGTTGGCCCTGGTCCCTCGGCCACCGACCTGACTCAGAGGTCCCTGGCCGGGAGCCCACTCGAAACCACGACCCGGATGGCCCAAGGCCGGGAGCCCACTCGAAACCACGACCCGGATGGCCCAAGGCCGGGAGCCCACTCGAAACCACGACCCGGATGGCCCAAGGCCGGGAGCCCACTCGAAACCACGACCCGGATGGCCCAAGGCCGGGAGGCGCAAGCCGACCAAGGCAATTGTCACACGCCATTCGCATACTCGTCGGTGCGTGTACGAACGGGAGGACGCCATGACCACTGCACCCATCATCACCGAGTTCCGATTCGACGATCGAGGCTCGCTCGTCGACCCCGATGACTCGTCGAACACGGCGATCGATCTCCGGATTCCGACCGAGAGGGACGACACCGAGCACCTCGTCACGCTGTCCTCGGGCGACACCATCACGGTCGTTGGCGCCAACGCCTACCAACCCGAAGGCCCGATGACCACGTTCTTCGCCACCGGTTCGGGCCGAGGCACGATCGACTCATGGTCGATCCGGATCGCCTCGTACCGCACGGCCGACATCGTCTCGATTCGACGATCGCCGGTGGCCGAACGAGCGTGGCGGGCTCCGTCGTTGATGGCGGTTTGACCGCCCGGGTCCCGGCCGGCGCTGGAGCGGGGACGTCCGACTCGGCGCCGACGGCGGCTCGGAGTTGTTAGGTTGCGCTGACCGACGAGCGGCCTGCGCCGGTGTGAACCCGCGCCGGTGTGAAGGAGCATGATGTACATCAACGGCGAATGGACCGAGGCCCTCGATGGCGCCACGTTCGAGGTCACCAATCCGGCAACGGGCGAGGTCATCGGGGCGATGCCCGCCGGCGGCGCCGACGACGCAGAGCGGGCCATCGAAGCTGCCGCCGAGGCCTTCGGTTCGTGGTCGACCACGACGGCACACGAACGGGCAGCACTCCTGCGGCGGGCCCATGGGCTCATGGTGGATCGTGCCGAGGATCTGGCTCGGCTGATGACCGCCGAGCAGGGCAAGCCACTCAAGGCCGCTCGGGCCGAGGTCAAGTACGGAGCCGACTTCTTGCTGTACTACGCCGAAGAGGCCACCCGGGTGACCGGATCATGGCTGCCGTCGGCCCGGCCCGAACAGCGCTTCCTCAGCATTCGACAGGCCGTCGGCGTGGTCGCGGCCATCACGCCCTGGAACTATCCGATCTCGATGCTCACCCGAAAGATGGGACCGGCCCTGGCCGCGGGGTGCACGATCGTTCTCAAGCCGGCCGAGGCCACGCCGCTGTGCGCGAAAGCGGTCTTCGAATTGTTCCACGACGCCGGGGTTCCGACCGGTGTCGTCAACCTGGTCACCGCGCTCGATCCCAAGCCGATCGGTGACGTGTTCACCGGCCACCCGAAGGTGGCCAAGCTCACCTTCACGGGATCGACTGCCGTCGGCCGCCTGCTTGCCGGAGCAGCCGGGTCGAATCTCAAGCGCGTGTCGGTCGAACTCGGCGGTCATGCCCCGTTCATCGTGTTCCCCGATGCCGACCCGGTTCGCGCGGCCAAGGGTGCGGCGGCCCTGAAATTCCTCAACACCGGCCAGGCCTGCATCAGCCCGAATCGTCTCTACGTTCATCGCAGCGCTGCCGACGCCTTCGTCGACACCTTGATCGAGCGGGTGGGCAAGGTGCGGACGGGCAACGGGCTCGACGACGGCATCGGCTGCGGGCCTCTGGTCAACGAGGCGGCCGTGGCGAAGGTGGCGCGACAGGTCGACGACGCAACCGCCAAGGGCGCCGTGGCCCTTGTCGGCGGACACCGTCTCGACGACGGTCCGCTGGCCAACGGGCACTTCTATGCGCCGACACTCCTGTCGGGTGTGACCGACCAGATGAGCATCTACCGCGAAGAGACCTTCGGCCCGGTGGCTCCGGTGATCGTCTACGACGACGTCGACACCGTGATCGATCTCGCGAACGACACCAACTTCGGTCTCGCCGCCTACGTCTACACCGCCGATCTGTCGACGGCGATCCGAGCCTTCGAGGGGCTCCGGTTCGGCATCGTCGGGATCAACGACGTCAACCCCACCTCGGCCGGCGCGCCGTTCGGGGGCATGAAGGACTCGGGGTTGGGTCGCGAGGGCGGTGCCGAGGGCATCGCCGAGTACCTCGAGACCAAGCTCGGCGGGTTCGCTCTCTGACGCCGACCGCCTCCACGGGGTTGGCCCGGGAAGGGGCATCGGTCCGAATCGGCAGGTCCCGGTCCACACTGTCGGCCGGGCCCGAGCGGTGACAGACTGACGCGTATGGATGCCATTCGCTTCGCAACGACCGGTGGACCCGAGGTCCTGTCCTACGACCGACTCGAAGACGAATCGCCGGGATCGGGCCAGGTCCGGGTCGACATCGCCGCCGCCGGTGTGAACTTCATCGACACCTACCAACGGTCCGGCCTCTATCCGATGCCCCTTCCGGCCCGTCTGGGGCTCGAGGGGGCCGGCGTCATCAGCGCAGTCGGTGACGGGGTCACCGACTTGGCCGTGGGTCAACGGGTGGCATGGGCCATGGGTCAGGGCTCGTACGCCACGGCCGCCTGCCTCCCGGCCGCCGTGGTCGTCCCGGTTCCCGACGACGTGCCGCTCGAGGTCGCAGCTGCCGTCATGCTCCAGGGGCTCACCGCCCACTATCTCGTCACCGACACCTGGCCGCTGCCGCGCCGGGGAGCGTTGCCTGATCCATGCCGGGGCCGGCGGCGTCGGGCTCCTGGCGATCCAGATGGCCAAGATGATCGGCGCCGAGGTCTTCACCACGGTCAGCACCGACGAGAAGGCCGAATTGGCCCGGGGGGCCGGAGCCGACCACGTGATCAACTACGCCGAGGCCGACTTCGCCGAGGCCATCGAGCACCTTGCCGGGCCGCGTCCGCTCGACGTGGTCTACGACGGTGTCGGCAAGTCCACGTTCGAGGGTGGCCTTCGGGTCCTGCGACCTCGGGGGCTGATGGCGACATTCGGAAACGCCTCGGGCCCGGTCGATCCGGTGTCACCGCTCACGCTGTCGACCAACGGTTCGCTGTATCTGACCCGGCCGTCGCTCGGGAACTACACACAGACCCGCGAGGAGTTGATCGGTCGCACCGACGATCTGTTCGCCTGGATCGCCGAAGGCCGGCTCGATGTCCGGATCGGCGACCGTCTCCCGCTACCCGAGGCGGCCGAGGCCCATCGCCGGCTCGAGGGTCGAATGACCACCGGCAAGGTCTTGCTCACCACCTGAGCCCCGGGCCGAAGGGTCCGAACCCGAGGCACCGGCCGTGGGCGGTCAGGCTCGGCCGCGACCGGTCTTGCCGGTCGTACCACTGCGCTTGTTCTTCGGCCGTGGGTTCCCCGAGCGCTTCGGCTTGTCGGCCTTGGATCCGCTCGCGGCGCCGTTCGCCGTTCCTGGTCGACCACCCGAGGCCGAGCGTGATGCCGGTCGGGTTCCGGCACTGCCGGGTCGGCCGCCAATCGACGGACGTCCCGCAGATCCCGGTCGTGCACCGCCGGCGCGAGCACCGTCGCTCGGGCGTGCACCCTCGGTGGATCCGGCGTCGGTGGACCGATTGCTGCGAGCGGCGCCACCATCGGAGCGGCCGCCCCGGCCCTGACCCTGACCACCCTGACCCACACCCCGACCCTGCGGACCTCGACGCTGAGCACCCCGTCCCTGCGCCTCCTCGGCCCGGGCCACGGCCCTGGCCCGCGGACTTGGCTGCGGGCTCGTCTCGAATCGGAGCAGGCCGATCCTGGGGATCGGTGAGTTCCGGGGTCTCCTCGAAGCCATGGACCAGGCCCAGTTCCTTCTGCATCTTCTGCATCGTCTTGTGCTGGTCGGCGTTGACGAACGAAACGACCACACCTCCGGCACCGGCCCGGGCCGTGCGACCCGATCGGTGGATATAGGTCTTCGCATCCTCCGGCGGATCGAAGTGGATCACGCCGGCGACATCGTCGACATGAATGCCACGAGCCGCGACGTCGGTGGCGACGAGTGCACCCACCCGTCCGGATACGAAGGCATCGAGCGCGGCGTCGCGCTGGTTCTGCGAGCGGCCACCGTGGATCCAACCGGCTTTGACGCCGGCGTTCTTCAGTTGGCGAGCCACACGATCGACGCCATGGCGGGTGCGGCAGAACACGATCGTCGTGCCGGTGCTGGTGATCACGTCGGCCGCCAACGACACCTTGAGGTTCTGTTGGGTCTTGATGAACCGGTGGGTTGCCCGTTCATCGAGCGTCTGGCGCGCCGGACCGAACTCGTGCCGGACCGGATCGTTCTGGTACGAGTCGACGATCACCTGCACGTCACGATCGAGTGTCGCCGAGAAGAGCGTGGTCTGGCGATCAGGAGAGGTCATGTCGAGCAGTTTGCGAACCGGCGGCAGGAACCCCATGTCGGCCATGCGATCGGCCTCGTCGATCACGACCTGGTTGACCTCGTTCAGGCTGACCTCACCCTGCTCGATCAGATCGATCAATCGGCCGGGGCAGGCCACCAGGAGATCGACGCCATTGCGCAAGGCCCGGGTCTGGTCACGAAATCCCACGCCACCGTAGACGGCGACTCCGGAGCGGCCGCGTTCACGGAGCAGGGGTTCGAGCTCGGCTCGGATCTGCTCGGCGAGCTCTCGTGTCGGCGACAGGATCAGCGCCTTGGGCCGCCGGGGCTTGGCCTGCTCGAGCCGCACGACGAGCGGAAGGCCGAACGCCAGGGTCTTGCCCGAACCGGTCGGCGCCCGGCCGAGCACGTCTCGCCCGGCCAGGGCATCGGGAATGGTGGCGATCTGGATCTCGAACGGGGTGGTGATGCGCTGGCGTGCCAGCACGTCGACGAGATCGGCCGGGAGGCCGAGATCGGCAAAAGAGGTGGTCATGGGGGTGTTGCTTCCGTTTGGTGCCCAAGCCCCCGAAATGGGCACGAGCAAGAAGTCACCCAGGGTAGCGCCTCGAGCACCGTCTCCCGATGTGACAACCGTTGGAGCCGGCTCAGAGCCGGGCGATGCCGGGCCGTCTCAGCGGCGGAACCGTGGGTGGGGGGCGGCGCCGTGCCGGGACCCGGGTCAACAGCTCGCTCGTTGCGGCTGCCACCGCATCGACGGCCGCCTCGAAGGCCTCGATGGTCGCCGGGTTGGGATGCCGGATACCACTGACCTTGCGGATGTACTGACGGGCAGCGGCCTGGATCTCGTCCTCGGTGGCCGGGGGCTCGAGGCCGCGGAGTTCGGTGATGTTGCGACACATGGGGCGAGTCTGACACCGGCGGTCGGCCTGCGTCGTTTCTCGCACGTGCGCGTGTGCGCACATGCGAGAAGGCGCGTGTGCGTTCATCCGTTACCCTCTGGCCAATGGTCAAGATCATTGCCGTCGTGGCGCTCAAGGGCGGGGTGGGCAAGACCACCTCGGCCGTATACCTGGCCGAAGCCGCCGCCCGGGCTGGTCACGACACCGTCGTGGTCTCGGCCGACCCTCAGCACTCCGCTCACAAATGGGCCCAGGCGGCTGCGGCCGCCGACGACGAGCTGCCGTTCCGGGTGGTCAGTCTCGATGCCGCCGCCGACTACGGCGCCGCCTTCGCCGGCACCATCGACGGCGCCGACGTCGTGATCATCGACTGCCCGCCGGCCGACAACGCCGACCATCAACTCGTCCGGGCTTCCGCCGGCGTCGCCGATCTGGCGCTGGTGCCGATGTCGCCCTCTCCCATCGAGGTGGATCAGCTCGACGCGACCTTCGCCCTTCTCGCCGACGTCGGCGTCCGAGCGGCGGTGCTCGCCGTGCGGGTTCGACCGACCAGGTCGCGAACGGTGTTGCTCGACGGGCTCGACGAGGCCGAGATCGCGAGTATCTCCACCGCCATCCCGCTCCGCGAAGAGATCGCGGCGGCCCACGGAACGAGGCCCCGCAAGCTCCACGGCTACGAACTGGTCTTCGCCGAGACCTACGGCGCGATCAGCGCGCTGCAGGGTGCGCGGTGAGCGGGTGGGCATGAGCAACCTCGCCGATCAACTCAAGAAGCAGTCCCAGAACCGGACGTCCGAGAATCGGCAACGCACCCCCGACCCGGCAGCCGGGGCCGACCGGGCACCGGCCCCGGGGCCACCGACGAAACCTCCGTCCTCGACGTCGGCCGACGGCTACCGCCCCAACGTCAAGAAACTCTCGGCCGAACTCCCGGCCGACGAGTTCAAGTGGGTCCGGGTGACCGCCGCCCAGAACGACACCAACGCCACGGCGATCGTTCGCGGGCTGCTGCTCCTGGCCCGGAAAGACCCCAAGATCCTCAACGCCGCACTCGACCAACTGCGCTGACCCGCCACGGGCTGTCGGAACCGGCGTCAGGCGACCGGCCCGCGGGACAGCCCATCGACCCAGGCACCGTAGAGCGCGGCGTAGTGCCCTCCCTGCGCAACGAGCTCGTCGTGCGGCCCGATCTCGGCGATCCCGCCGTCGGCGACCACGGCGATCCGATCGCAGCGTGAAGCGGTCGTGAGGCGGTGGGCGATGGCGATCACGGTGCGTCCGGTCATGAGGTGTTCGAGCGCGGCCTCGACGATCTTCTCGGTGCCGGGGTCCAGCGACGAGGTGGCCTCGTCGAGGACCAACACCGCAGGGTCGACCAGGGCCGCCCGAGCGAGGGACACCAGTTGCCGCTCCCCCGCCGAGAGGCGGCTCCCGCGTTCCTGCACTTCGGTGGCCAAACCTCCCGGGAGGACCTCGATCCGCTCCCACATCCCGATTCGTTCGAGCGCCCGCCGAACCTCGTCGTCGTCGACGTCGGGCGAGGCGATGCGGATGTTGTCGGCGATCGTCCCGTCGAAGAGGTATCCCTCCTGGGGCACCACCAACACGCGGCGTCGGAGTTCGTGCACCGACCCCTCCCGGAGGTCGACGCCACCGAACCGGATCGAACCGACCGTCGGGTCGTAGAGCCGAGCGATCAACTTGGCCAGCGTGGACTTCCCGGCCCCGGTCGGACCGACCAGGGCGATCCGCTCACCTTCACCGATCGTGAGATCGATTCCCGACAGCACCGGCTCGTCGGTGCCGTGATAGGTGAAGCCGAGATTCGACACCTCGATCGCACCCGTGGCCGGGAACTCCTTCGGCTGGGTCGGCTCGATCAGATCGATGTCCTCGTCGAGCAGCCCGAACAGCTTGTCGAGTGATGCGGTCGCCGACTGCACCAGGTTGAACAACTGACTCAGCTGCTGAACCGGCTCGAACAATCCCTGCAACAGCAGGATGAACGCGATCACGGTGCCGATCGTGAGCGTCCCCTGATGCGAGAGGTAGCCCCCGACCCCGATGGTCAGCGCCGTCGTTGCGGTGGCCGCGAACTCGATGATCGGCAGATACCAGGCCGCGACCTTCACCGAGTTCATGTGCGATTGCATCAGGTCCCGGTTCGTCTGCGAGAACTGGCGCGCCTGCACCTGTTCCCGCCCGAACGCCTGCACGAGTCGAACCCCGCTGATGCCTTCCTGCAACGCCGACAGCGTCGACCCGATGTTGTCACGTACGGCGAGATAGGCAACGTTGGAATCCCGCTGGAACTTGACCGAAGCAAGCGCCACGAGGGGGACGGTGACAAGACAGACCAGCATCAGCTGCCAGCTCAGGAACGACAGCACGATGACCGTTCCGATCAGCTGCAGCGCGGCCGCCGTGAACATCAGCAGCCCGAACTGGACGAGTTCCGACAACGAATCGACATCGGCGGTCATCCTCGAAACCAGGACACCCGCCTTGTTGCGGTCGTAGTAGGCCAGAGACTGGTCGAGGAGTTTGCGGAAGACCCGACGACGAAGATCACGCAGGAAGTTCTCACCCACCCAGGCGAGCGTGACGATGGCCGCCCGGTAGAGGAAGTAGCCGAGGACGGCGACGACCAGGTACCCCGCAACGGCAACGTAGAGACGCTGGTCGTTCTGGGGGCGAATACCCGAGTCGATGGCGTCGCGAACCAGCAAAGGGCCGGCGATCGTGGTGCCGGTCCAGGCGACCAACAACACGAAGGCCTGCACACCACGCCGGCGATACGGGCCGAGCAAGGCAAAGGCCCGGCCCAGCACCTTCTGGGTCTGATCGAGATCGAGTTGCTCGTCGGCGCTGACCCCACCCTGCATCCAACCCGCCATCAGGGAACCACCTCGCTGGCCTCGTCGTCGGCGGTCGGGTCGGCGCCACTGGCCAGGACCTCCTGGTAGCGGGCGTTGGTGGCCAGCAGCTGCTGATGCGTGCCCTCCGCCACGATTCGGCCCTCGTCGAGCAACACGACCCGATCGGCCAGAGCAATGGTGGCCGGGCGGTGGGCGATCACGATGGTGGTCCGCCCTCCCATGACCTCGGCCATGGCGTCACGGATCTCGTGCTCCTTGGTCGGATCGACCGCCGAGGTGGCGTCGTCGAGGATGAGGACCCGAGGATCGGCAACGATGGCCCGGGCGATCGACAATCGCTGGCGTTGCCCACCCGACAGAGAGAACCCCCGCTCACCGAGCAGGGTTTCGTAGCCGTCGGGCAACGCCTCGATGAAGTCGGCGGCACCGGCCAACCCCGCCGCCCGCCGGATCACGGCGTCGCTCGCCGACGGATCGGCGAACGACAGGTTGTCCCGGATCGACCCGCTGAAGAGGAAGGTCTCCTCGAACACCAGCGAGACCGCCTTGCGGAGTTCCTGGCGTCGTAGCTGGCGGAGATCGACGCCGTCGAGCGTGATCGACCCGGCATCGACGTCGTAGAAACGCGGCAACAACCGAGCGACCGTGGACTTGCCGCACCCGGTCATCCCGACCAGGGCCACCGACTCGCCGGCCTCGATCACCAGGTCGAAATCGTGCAGGACCGGAACGTCGCCGCCGTGATAGCCGAACTCGACCGACCGGAACTCGACCGCACCGCCGCCATCTCGATGGGGAAGCGACTTCGGGTGTGCCGGGTCGACGATGAGCGGGGCCGTCGACAGGACCTCGGCGATGCGATCGCCGGCCGAAGCCGCGCGCTGCGCCTGGGCGACGACCTGCCCCAGCGACCGCAGCGGCTGGATGAGCATCAGGACGTAGAGGTTGAAGCCGACCAATTCACCGACCGTGAGGTCTCCCTGGATGACCAGATGGCCCCCATAGGCCAAGACCAACACCAGGCCGAGGTTCGGCAGCAGCTCGATGGCCGGAAGATAGGTGCCTCGCACCCGGGCCGTTTCCATCGACACGTCGTAGACGTCGTCGGCTTCGACCGCGAGTTTGGCCGCCTGGAGGTCCTCGGAACCGAAGCCCTTCACCACGCGGATGCCCGACACCGTCTGCTCGACCACGCCCGCCAACTGGGCCGATTCCTGTTGAACGGCGAGGACGGCCGGGTGGAGTCGCTTCGAGAAGCGGTGACCCAGGACGTTCACGATGGGCAGTCCGACGAGGGCCAGGACCGCGAGTGACGGGTGGAGGAGCAACATGATCACCACCGACGCCGCGACGATCAGGAAGTTGCCGAGCGTGATGGGAACCACGGTCACGACGTTCTGGAACTGCTGGAGGTCGGTGTTCGCCCGGCTCATCAGTTCGCCGGTGGCCGTCACGTCGTGGTAGGCGATGTGGAGTCGCTGGATGTGAGCGAAGAGGCGGTCGCGGTATCGGGCCTCGATCACTCTCGCGTTCCGGAAGGCCACGAACCGCCGTGCCCCCAGCGCAACGCCCGACACCACACCGGCACCGGCGACCGCCAGTGACCACGGCAACAGCGGATCATCGCCCTCGATGCCCCGATCGATGGCGAGCTGGATGAGGCGCGGAACCGCCACTCGTCCGGCGGTCCAGGTGAGCGCGACGAACATCCCCAGCAACAGACCGACCCGCTGCTCGAGGATCGCCTGCCGCAACAGTCCCCAACCCGTCTGCGGGACGCGGGGACTGTCGACGACCCCGGTCCGCTCATCGGTGCTCGTAGATCCACCCCCCGGGATCCATCGTCAGGCGATGACGCGGACCCTCGTCATCGGGGCCTCCGCCGCCGTGGAAGACGTCGGGGTACCAGGTCAGGATCGGCGGCGACGCCGGGAGGTGCTTGGTGTGGAAACGGGGCGGTGTCCGATCCCGGGCCCAGCCGAGCGCGTCGAGGGCCCGGCGATGGGCACCGAGTTGGAGGAGCGTGACCCACGTGGGCGGAATCAGCTCGATCTCACCGGCGCGGTGGAGACTCATGGCGGCAGTCGGGGTCAACCAACGGTGTTCGTGGATCTCGCCGCCGTCGACCCGCACCTCCCCGTCGGGGGCCAGGCCGGCGAAGAACCACGTCGAGAACCGACGACGGGGACCGGCACTGACCATGGCCGGCGCAGCCGGGGGCTGCCAATGAGACCAGGTCACGAGGTCGTCGGGACGGAGGTCGAGACCGGCCTCCTCCCGACACTCTCGGGCGGCAGCTCGGCGAGCGGTTGCCAGTTCGGCGTCGTCGGCGCCACGGTCGAACACGCCCGACGCATCGCCGGGATCGACTCGCCCGCCCGGAAACACCCAGGCGCCCCCGAACGCGATCTTCGAGTTCCGCTTCAACATCAGCACTTCGGGGCCATCGGCCGAATCTCGCAGCAACAACACCGTGGCTGCCGAGATCAACTCGGCGTCGTCGGCGTCATCGGCGGTGTGGGACATCGGGCCCAACCTAGCCATCGTGTCGGCCAGAAACGAAACGACCCCGTTCACCAACGAGAACGTCGCGACGCTCGAAGCGCTCTCTCGGGACGGGCCCGAACGGGATTACCGTGACGACATGCGGCAACGAGACATCCAGGTGGCACTGGCCTTCACGGTCGGTGCTGCCGCGGTCCTCCTCGTCTGGTGGATCTTTCGACCGGCGCCATCGTCCGAGCCGTCCGAAACGGCGGCATCCGTCGTGACGACGACCATCCCCTTGCGTGAACAGGCTGCCCTCCAGCCCTTCCTCGACGCCTTCGAAGCCAGCCGGACCGGAACCTACAAGATCGATGGGCGGCTCGAGATCACCGAGCCCGGCGTCGAAGCCGGTTCGTCCCTCGACGTCACCCACGTCCGCCGCGGCCGCGATGCCATCGAGATCACGGGCACTTCACAGCTGGTCACCGTCGATGGTCGACAACAGAGCTGCGAGGTGCTGCCCGGTGCCGAAACGGTGTGCGGGGCCATCACCGATGCGGCTCCCGTTGCCGAAACGGTCGCCGCCCTGGCCGCACTGTTCGAAGGAGACGAACCCGACTACCTGCTCTACGACGACGAACCGAACTGTTGGCAGCTCGTTGCGACGTCGAGCCCGGCACCGACCCTGTGGGGTCAGTCGACGACCATCTGCTTCGACCCCGAAACCGGAGCCATCGTCCGTCAGATCACCAGTGCAACCAATGGCGTCCGGACCTTCGTGGCAAACACGATCACCGCCGAAGTCGACGATGCGGACCTCGCTCCCCCGAACCCGTGAGGGGCTGACGGCTGTTCGGATGGGGCGAGCGAGAGCCACCGGGTGCTTCCAGAGCCCGAGGGCCCTGGCGGCGATGCGTGTGGAGGGAGTGGTGGCTCCCGCTCGGATCCCGATACCGGTGTGGGCGATGACCACCGGTGTGGTCCTATCATCGGTAGGCCAAGCCCCCGACTTGAGGCCGGATTCGGAGAACTTTCATGATCTTCGCCCAAGAAACCGATCCGACGCTCTTCCTCGGCGACAACCTGCTGGCCTGGCTCATGCTGTCGATCGGCGGGGCGCTGTTCGTCGGGACCACCTTGGCCCTGTTCCGGCCGCCTCAGACCGTCGAGGAGGGAAGCCTGGCCAAGGCTCCCCTGGGCCGAAGCATCGTCCAGATGATCATCGGTTTCGTTGCCAGTGCCTGGGCACTGGCAACCCTGTTGTCCTGACGCCCCTGTATGTCCTGACGCCCCTGTTGTCCTGACGCGGCCCGCTCGCGCCGCATCGCCGTCACGGGGATGAACTGCCCAGGGGCTCAACCCGACCAGGGATCCGGCCGATAGCAATCATGACGAAGGGCCGCGACGTTGAAGACCATCACCGAAGACACCGAACCCTCCACCGGAACCATGACCACGGGCCGAACGATGGCCTTGCGGTCGGCCGGTGCAGCCAGCCGTCTGGCCACCCGTCACGCCGATCCGGCCCGGCTCGAGGGTTCCAAGCCTTCGGACGCCACGGGCATCGTGTTCGACGTGGTGCTGTTCTTCGCTGCAACCCTGTCGCTGATCGCGGTGATCCACCAGGCCCAACGTCCCGACACCTTCGACCGACGAGGTGTCGACTCGGCACCGCCGGCCATGTTCGTCAACGAGGGCTGAGCACTCGACCCACGGGTCCGGTCGCCCTTCGTTCCCGAGTCCGCCGCCCGGCAACTCGCCGCCCGGCAACTGGCCGCCCTGGGACACTGCGTCCCGGACCTCGTCGCGCTAGAACTCGCCGCGAGGGGCGTTGCTGCTCCGGGCCATGTTCTCGAATCGTGTGTACTGACCGAGAAACGCCAACCGGACGCTCGCCGTCGGGCCGTTGCGGTGCTTGGCCACGATCACTTCGGCGATGCCCCGCTGGTCGCTCTCGCTGTTGTAGATCTCGTCCCGATAGAGGAACATCACCACGTCGGCGTCCTGCTCGAGAGCGCCCGACTCGCGAAGATCCGACAGCATCGGCCGCTTGTCCTGGCGTTGCTCCAACCCCCGGTTGAGCTGGGCGAGGGCCACCACCGGTGCTTCGAGTTCACGAGCGAGGATCTTGAGGTTCCGGGAGATCTCGGCCACCTCGACCTGGCGGCTCTCGGCGTTGGAGCGGCCCTGCATCAGCTGGATGTAGTCCACCACGACCATGCCGAGCGGGCCGACCCGGCTCTGCAGGCGACGGGCCTTGGCCCGGATCTCCATGACCGACGTATGCGGCGTTGTCGTCGATGTAGATGGGTGCTTCGGCCAGTCGACCGACCGAATGCGAGATCCGATTCCAGTCGGCTTCGTCGAGCCGGCCGGTCTTGACCCGATTGGCGTCGACCCGGGCGTCGGAACACAGGATCCGCTGTGAGAGTTCGATCTGTCCCATCTCGAGCGAGAAGAACAGCACCGGCTTACCAGTGCTGCATGGCCGCATTGGTGGCCATCCCGAGAGCGAACGCCGTCTTGCCCATGGCCGGTCGAGCCCCGACGACATAGAACGCATTGGGCTGCAGGCCCGACAGCAGCTCGTCGAGATCGGTGTAGCCCGTCTCGACCCCGGTGATCGCGTCGCCACGTTCGTAGAGCTGCTCGAGACGATCGAGATTCGTGGCCAGCAGGTCCTTGATCGGCACGGTCGTGTTCGCCACCCGGCGCTGGGCGACGTCGAACATCCTGGCTTCGGCGTCGTCGACGGCCTTGACGACGTCATCGGGAAGACCGTAGGCCATCTCGGCGATCTCGTTGCTGACCCCGATCAGTCGGCGCAGCAGCGCGTGTTCCTCGACGATCCGGGCGTAGTGGGCGGCGTTGCCGATCGCCGGGGTGCCCGCTTGGAGATCGATGAGCAGGGCCGGGCCGCCGATGGCCTCGAGCAGGTTCGCCCGTGCCAACTCCTCGGCGACGGTGACGGCATCGATGGGCTCGCCCGCCGAGTAGAGACTGAGAATGGCCTCGTAGACGTGGCCGTGAGCCGGCCGATAGAAGTGCTCGGGTTCGAGTACCTCGACCGCGTCGGCGATCGCCTCGCGGCTGAGGAGCATGGCTCCGAGCACTGCGGCCTCGGCCGCCACGTTGTTGGGTGGGAGTCGCGGCGGTCGCGGGGCCGAGGGACCGTCGTCGTACATGCACACATCCTCGCTCAGATTCGCTGTGGATCACCAGAGGTCTCATCCTGGGGATATCGCCCGACACGGTGTGGACCACCTGTGGAAATCCTCATCGGATGGGGACAACTCTGGGGAAATCGGGACGCGGCTGTGGAGGAGGATGCTTCTGTTGCAACCTCCTCCGACAACCCTCTCCACGAAAGTCGTCCCGAGACGGGATCGACGAGTCGACTTCGCCGCTCGTCGACGCTGGTTCAGGGTCGGCCGCTCAGACCGGAACGACCTCGACCGTCACGGGGAACTGCACCTCGGCGTGAGGATGCACGGTGACACTGTGGGCTCCGAGGCTACGGATTCCGTCGGCGAGGTCGATCATCTTGCGATCGACCTCGACTCCGGTCTGCTCGGTGATGGCTGCGGCGATGTCGGCCGAGGTGACCGACCCGAACAGCTTGCCCTCGGCGCCCGCTCGCATCGAGATGCTGATCGGCCGTGACACCAGGACCTTGGCCACCTCTTCGGCCGCCTCACGCTCCCGGCTGTTGCGAACGGTCCAGGCCTTCTTCATGGCCTGGGCCTCGATCTCGACACCGGCGCTGGCCTGGCGGGCCTTGCCTTGCGGGATCAGATAGTTCCGCGGCATACCCGTCGGAGACCTCGACGACATCGCCGCGGTTGCCGAGGCCGGCAACCTGATCATGCAGAACGATGCGCATCAGTCCTCCTCGGTCGAGACCACGTCATCGACGTTCTCGGTGTTCTCGACTCGTCGGCTCCGACTCGTTGGACGGACGACGATCGCCACGATCCCCACGATCGCCCCGTTCGGGACGATCGCCACGTTCGGGGCGGGTGCGACGCTGCGTGGTGACCCGACTCGTGTATGGGAGCAGTCCCATCTCGCGGGCATTCTTGATGCCGTTGTTGATGAGCCGCTGCTGCTGGACGTCGTTGCCGGTGATCCGACGACCGCGGATCTTGGCCCGGTCCGAGACGAAGCGGCGCAGCAGATCGACGTCTTTGTAATCGACGTAGTCGATCTTGTCGCTGCTCAGTGGGCTGATCTTCTTCTTCCCACGACGGCCGGAATCCTTGGGCTTGGCCCGGCGGGGGCTCTTGGTCTTTGCCATCAGAAGGGCTCCTCATCGGGCTGGTAGGCAGCTGGTTGCTGTTGTTTCTGCGGTCCGCCGAATGACCGACCGCCGCCGGCACCGCCGGCAGGGGCGCCGCCCGCACTGTCGCGGCGCTCGTTCTTGGTTGCCGTGGCCGTCGCCCAACGAAGGCTGAGGGCCACGTCGTCGGCGACGATCTCGACCTTCGAGCGCTTGTCGCCCTCGGGGGTTTCCCACGAGCGCTGATCGAGCCGGCCGGTGACCGTGACCCGAGTTCCCCGGGCGACGGATTCGGCGACGTTCTCGGCGAGTTGTCCCCAGCAGGTGACGTCGATCCACGAGGTCGCCTCTTCCCATTCCTGGGTCTGGCGATTCTGCCAGCGTCGCGACACCGCAACGCCGAAGTTGGCGACGGGTTGACCGCTGGGGGTGAAACGGAGCTCGGGTTCGCGACCGGTGTTCCCGGTGATGGTGACGCTGTTGTCGACAGCCATGAGGATCTCCTCGGCTAGGCCGTTGCGGCGGCGAGGCCTCGACGATGGGCCTCGGTCACCGGCAAGCGGATGAACTTGTGGCGGATCACTTCGTCCGCGAGGCCCAGGGTGCGATCGACCTCGGTGAGCGCATTGGGAGCGAGGAACTCGAGGACGAGGTAGAAACCCTCGGTCCGATGCTTCATCTCGTAGGCGAAGCGGCGTACGCCCCACTTGTCGATCTTCTCGAGCGACCCGCCGGCGTCCTCGGCCATCTTGGCGAGGTTGTTGGCGGTGGTCTGCACGGCCGATTCCTCGGTGTCGGCCGTGAAGATGATCATCAATTCATACGCTCGCATGGCAAGCATCTCTCCCTCTGGACCCGGGGGCTGGCCCGGGGCCCCGGCTTTCGGGGCAGGGTCTGGTCGGTATCCACCGACGAATGACCTCGTGATGCTAGCGCCGCCTCGCCCGTCCCCCACTCGCCCGCGGGCCGGTGGCCCGGCGGGCTGCGTCATTCCGCCGCCGCTTCCGCCGTTGCCGGTGGGATGGTCGTCGACGGTACCGGCGGAATGGTGGTGGGAACCGGCAAGACCGTGGTCGGTGTCGACGGGGGTCCGGTTCCTCCGGGCGCGGCCGTCGTCGAGGTGGCCGGGTCACCCGCGACCGTGGTGGGTGGCTCGGAGGTCGTCGGCGGAACACAGGGCTCGGTGTCGGGCGGCGGGTCCACGCCGTCGACCGGAGCCTCGACCGGTTCGCACGTCGGCAGGGTCGTCGTCGTCGACAGGTCGACGTTGAGCTGCTCACCGGTGAAGGTGCGGTCCATGGGCAGCTCGCAGGGTGCCGCGCCCTCGGTGGCCCGAGCCATGAACGCCGACCAGATCTCGGCCGGGAAATCACCGCCGTGGACCTCGATACCCCGCACGTTCTGCATCGTCCGAACCGGTTCGCCCGGCGCACCGGCGTATCCCATCCAGACAGCCGCGGTGAGGTCGCAGGTGTAACCGACGAACCAGGCGTCGCGTGCGTCTTGGGTCGTTCCGGTCTTCCCGGCCGCGTCCCGCCCGAATGCAGCACGACGCCCCGTTCCCGATTCGATCACCTGGCTCATCGCGTAGGTGACCTGCCGGGCGATCGAATCGTCGATCGCTCCGGCGAGATCGGGGATCCGGCCCGGGCCGTCGCTGCAGCGACCGTCGTGCGGATACCAGCAGACCGTTCCGTCGGGGGCCTCGATCCGCTCGATCAGGACCGGGTCGTAGCGATCACCCTGCCCCTCGAGGGTCGAGTACGCAGCAGCCATGTCGAGCACCGACACTTCGCCCGAACCCAGCACGAGCGCGTTGACCGGGACGAGATCGGCCGTGACGCCGAGTCGCTTGGCCACGTCGACCACCTTGTCGGGACCCAATTCGACCATCAGCTGGGCGAAGACCACGTTCGACGACACCCGCAGAGCGTCGGCCAGCGACCGGTAGCCATCGCTCGCTCCGCCTCCGGACACCACCCAGTCCTCACCATTGTTGGCGCCCTCGAGCGTGACGGTCGAGGGAGCGGGGAAGTACGAGTCGGCCGAGATGCCGTTCTCGATGGCCGCCGCGAGTGCGAAGGGCTTGAACGACGAACCCGGCTGTCGCCCCGACCCGCCACCGTCCGTGCCGAGCGCCAGGTTCACCTGCGAGGTCCCGAAGTCGTAGCCACCCATCATGGCGACGACCCGGCCCTGTCCGTCGATCGCCACCAGCGACGCCGACGGATCGTCGGGGTCGGTTCGCGGATCCACGACCTCGGTGACGCTCGTGAACGCCGCCTCCTGCAACCCCGGGTCGAGTGTGGTGTAGACCCGCAATCCCTTGGTGTAGAGCTCTCCGTCGGGGTAGAGCTCGGCCAGCTCTCGACGCACGGCCTCGACGAAGTACTCCGTGCCGTACTCGGCACCGCGCACCTCACCCAGTCCCGACCGATCCGTTGGGGCGCGGGTGATGGCGGCCAGATCGGTGGTCGCGGCGGCCTGGGCTTCGGCAGGGGTGAGATACCCGTCGGCGACCATTCGGTCGAGCGTCACGTTCATACGGCGCTGCGCCTCGGCCGGATCGGTCCCGGGATCGGCGCTGTTGGGCGAACGAATCAGGCCGGCCAGGAAGGCCGCCTCGGGCAGGGTGATCCGTTCGATGTTCTTGCCGAAGTAGTTCCGGGCCGCCGCCTCGATGCCGTAGGCGCCTCTCCCGAAATAGATGCGATTCAGGTACCGGCGCAGGATCTCCTGTTTGGCACCGATGCCGTCGTATTCATCGGCCAGTTCTCGCTCGAGCTTGATGGCGAGCGTGGCTTCGCGCACCTTTCGGATCAGCGTTCGATCACTGCCCTCGTAGGTGAGTTTCACGTATTGTTGGGTGATCGTCGAGCCACCCTGAGCCGCCGATCGTTCGCGAATGTCCTGGTACAGGGCGCGGGCGATGCCGATCGGATCGACACCTTCGTGGTCGAAGAAGTCCTTGTCCTCGGTGGCGACGACGGCGTCGATCATCACCTGCGGGATCTGGTCGTAGGTCACCACGATCCGATCCTCACCGGCCGAGAACTGCACCATCGCCTGATCCGGCCCGCAGACCGCACCGTCGGTGCGGGTGACCTCCGCCGAGCAAACGAAGGTGGTCTGGGCCAGTGCGGCGAAATCGTCGTCGGGGAGCTCGATGCGGGACAGTGCCGCCACGGCCAGCAGGAAACCCCCCAACACGAACAGCCCGAAAAGGAAGAGGACGCGCCGCAGGCGCCACAGCAGACGACGTTCGCGGTCCGGTCCGGGCTGCGGGCCGGCCAGCAGACCGCGATCGTGCGAACGACTCGTGGCGGCGCCGGGGACCGAGGCATCGGGACGTTTCGGGGAGTTCGCCATGGAGGGAGCCGGCGTTCAGCGCAACGCGGAAGCGGTCTCGTCGCCGCGAACGGCGAACGACTCACGCAGGTGGTTCCACCAGCACTGGCAGCAGATCTCGAGTGCGTAGCAGGTCGACGATCGCCCACGGCGCCGGAGCCGATTCATGTCGTTGGCGTCGGCGATCAGCCGACCACCTTTGGGGAGCCCGACGCCGAACGCAAAGGTGACCGACACGAGTTCCCCGTCGTCGCAGATGGGACAGGCTTCGCCGAGGGGATCGGCGTGATGGTGGGCGACCCGACGAAGCTCGGGTTGCGCATCGCACACGTCGGTGGTCGTGCGACGACCCTCTCGGAACGCCGTCACCGTGCGCTCGCGAGCAAGTCGATAACTCACGACGCCGTCGTTGTCCGAGGTTCGCCATCGGGGCATGGCCGAACAGACTAGCCAGCGCTGCATCGATCGGTCCGGCGCGGTGGCTTCGCCGGTGTCGGGCACGCCAGGACGAGACAGCAACGACGAGGTGTCAGGGCGAGGACGAGACCGTGGCGAACCAGGTCCGCAGTGCGTGGATCGCGGAGTCCGAGGACAGGGGCCCGTTCTCGATCCGCAGCCGCCGGAGGTGCGCCATCGCCGCTCCGACGGCCGGGCCCTCGGGGAGACCGAGCACCGTCATGACGGTCTGGCCGTCGAGGGGCGATTCGAGCGCGTCGAGATCCTCTCGCTGTGCCAGCTCGACCCATCGATCGTGGAGAGGACGGGGATCACCCCTGCCGGGATCGATCGCCGACAGCGCCTCGCCGACGGCGAAGGCGTCGGCGAGCAGCGCTTGATCGCCCCGTGCGTCGACGACCAACTGTCGGACGGTGGAATCGGTGACCGCAGCCTTGCCGATTCGTTCGACCAGGGCGATACCCCGCAACGTGTCATCTCGATCCTGGATGGAGTACTTCAGACGAACCAGGACACGGCGTGCGACGTCGACTCCGAACGGCGCCAGCAGACCCATGCGACGACGACGACGGCCCTCGGTCGCCGCCACGGCGGCGAAGGCCATGCCCCGCTGGTCGATCGCAGGCTCGAATCCGAAGACCTGTTCGAGCAGACCGGTCTCGACCAGGAAGTCGAATCCCGCCCCAGGATCGACGACGGCCAGCAAGCGTTCGATCTCGTCGTGGACTCGCTCGCGCGACACGATCCCGAGCCGGTCGGCGTAACGGCGAGCCGCATCGATCAGATCGGCGCCGGCGGTCAAGTCGAACCGAGGCAGGAAGCGCGCCGCCCTCAGCATTCGCAAGGGATCGTCACCGAACGAGACAGACGGGTCGAGCGGGGTGCGCAGCACCTGGTCTCGGAGATCGGCCTGTCCCTCGAACGGATCGTGGAGCCGCCGATCGGCCAGGGAGACGGCCATGGCATTGATGGTGAAGTCCCGGCGGGCGAGGTCGGCCCGCAGTTCGTCGCCGAACGCAACCACGGGTTTGCGACTGTCGGGGTCGTACCGCTCCGCCCGATAGGTGGTGATCTCGAGGTCGAGTCCCGCGAACCGTGCGCCGATGGTGCCGAACCGTTCCCCCTGGGTCCACAGCACGTCGGCCAGTGGACCGAGCACTTCCTTGATCGTGTCCGGTCTGGCCGGCGTCGTACAGTCGACGTCGACTGCATCGCCGAGCCCGAGCAGGGTGTCGCGGACGATTCCACCCACCAGGAAGAGTTCGTGGCCGGCGTCGACGAACGCCGCGGTCACGGGCCGTAGGGCCTCGATGGTCGGATCGAATCCTGCCGGCAGGGGTGCGGGAGGTCCGGGTTCTGGCACGGCGATCGAGCCGACGCGTCAGTATCGGAAGTGCAGGCTGCGCACCACGTCGACGATGTCGAAGCCGGGGCCGCCGCCGGTCGTTTCCTCGGGTCTGATCGCCTGTCCGACCGCGGCGCCGGCCACCGCGCGGGCGCAGTCGGCGAGCGCCTGCAGGTCGTAGCCACCCTCGAGGAACAGCAGCCGCTTGCCGGCCGGCACCAAGGGCAGCATCTCGACGACGAGTTCGGCGTAGTCGGTCGAGGTGAAGGCCAGTTCGGTCAGCGGATCGGTTCGGTGGCCGTCGAATCCCGCCGAGATCAGGAGCCACGTCGTCTTGTGTCGCTCGACGGCCGGCCCGATCACGGTGTCGAACGCATGACGCAGGACGTCGCCGGTGGCGAACGTGGGGAGCGGGATGTTGATGTTGGTCCCGCTCCCGGCACCCTCGCCGACTTCGTCGAGGCGACCCGTGTAGGGGTACCAGGGGAACTGATGCAAGCTGATGAAGAGGACGTCGGGGTCCTCGTAGAAGATCGCCTGGGTGCCGTTGCCATGATGCGCATCGATGTCGACGATGGCCACCCGTTCACCCCGATCGGCCAGCATTCGGGCCGTCACGGCCACGTTGTTGACGAGACAGAAACCCATCTGGGTGTCGGCGAGCGCATGGTGGCCCGGGGGACGCACGACCGACCAGCCGACGTCGGCCCGACCGGCATCGAGTGCCGCAACGAGATCGAGACCGGCTCCGGCCGCCCGAAGTGCAGCGCCGTAGGAATCGGGCGAGACCCAGGTGTCCGGGTCGATCTCTCCCCCACCGGCGGCACAGAGGGATTCGAGTCCGTCGATCAGCGCGCCCGGGTGCACTCGCTCGAGCAGGGCGCGGGGCGCTTCGGTGGCCTCGATCCATTCGACGGCTCCCTGCAGACCCGCTTCGCTGATGCCCTTCTCGAACGCGGCGAGACGATCCGGGCGCTCGGGATGACCGGGGCCCGGGTTGTGCAGCCGGCACAGATCATGGGTGGCAAGCAACAGCGACATGGTGTCCAGGCTACTTCGCCGCTTCGTCACCGGGAAGCCGGTCGGACCCTGGGCGACCGGCGACGACACCCGAGCGGTCCGGCGTCGCCGACGAACGAATAGCCTGCGGTACTGGTGGACCACCTACATCCAACCCCGAGCGGACCGGGCCTGCACCGATCCTGGACACATCCCGTTTCCTTCAACGGACTCCGGGTGCGTCGCGTGGCGTGGCGACCCCCACATCGGCCTCGTCGGTCCCCGGCGCGACGGGCGGCGGCCCACGGTCAAGGACATCGCCTTCTGCCTCGACGAGCTCCGAAGCCGCGGGGTCGTCCGGGCCATCACCCCGGCGTTGAACCACTTCGATGCCCAACCGTTCTTCGAAGCGGGCTTTCTGCTGCACGAACACCTCCACCTCCTCGCTCGTCGTCTGAACCGTTCCGAAACCTCACCCGCACGCCCCCTTCGACCGGGGCGGCGCTGGCATCTCGGCAAGGTCCTGTCGGTCGATGCCGCAGCCTTCGAACCGTTCTGGCAGTTCGACCGGGTCTCGCTGCGCGAGGCCCGGCAGGCCACGCCGAAGAGCCGCTTTCGGGTGGCGATGCACCACGGCGACGTCGTCGGCTACGCCGTGACCGGGCGGGCCGGTGATCGCGGGTATCTTCAACGCCTGGCCGTCGCCCCTCACGCCAAGGGCCAGGGAATCGGAACGGCGCTCGTCCAAGACGGTTTCGCCTGGCTTGCACCACGCGGGGTCACCACGGTCATGGTCAACACCCAGGAACACAACCAGCGAGCCCTGAGCCTCTACGAACACCTGGGTTTCGAGCGCCAGGACCCCGGTCTGATCGTCCTCACCTGGGACGCTGCATGAGTGGTCGTCACGGTCGCCTTCGATCGAGCGTCCCCCATCGCCGCCCGGGCGCGATGTTGCTCACGATCGCACTGGTTCTCGGTCCGCTCCTCGCACTGGCCGCCACCACCCCGAACGGCGCCGGCGCACAGAGCACCGATGACACGACCACACCCGAGTCGCCGCCCGACACCGTTCCCGCCGCGCCGCCCGACACCGTTCCCGCCGGGGGTGCACTCCAACTCCTCGCCCAATCCGACTACGTCGTCGCCGACGGCGAGTTCGGCGCGGTGCTGAGCTGGACGGGACCGGTGACCGAGGAGTTGACGGTGTCGGTCATCGTGCGGGGCCGGATCAGCCGAGAAGGACAACTCGACGCCACCACGAGCGTGTTGAATCGCAGCCAACCCGTTCCCCTGCCCTCGGTCGTGCAGCCCGACGGCTCGTTGCTGGTGACCCTGCCCATCCGCAGCTATTCGCCGGGGAGACCGGGCGAGAACCGGGTCTGGATCGATCAACCGGGCGTCTACCCCGTCGACATCGAGATCCGCGACGCCTTCGGCCCGGTCGTGTCGCTCCCCACGAATCTCATCCGGCTGCCGACCGAGCTCGCCGAGGCAGACCTGCTCGACATCGCCACCGTCGTTCCGGTGAGCGTCGCCGACGGCATCGGGATCGACGATGCGACGGCCTTGCTCGAGGCGCACCCCCAGACGCCCATCACGGTGCTGTTCGAAACCGGGGTCGTGCCCCTGCTCCTCGACGACCCTGCGACCACCGAGCGCTTCCGTGCTGCGCTGGGAACACGGGAAGTGATCGTGAACCCGGTGTTCGACCTCGATCCGTCGGCCCTGGCCAAGGTCGGGCACGGCGGGTTCTACGCCGAGGCGCTGGCCGCAACGAATGCGTCTCTCGCGGGAGCTCGGCCTGAGCCAACCCGCCACCGTCGTTGCGCTCTCTGCGCCCCTGACCGGCGAGGGCGCCGACCTCCTCCGGTCCCTGGGCATCGAGACCGTGTTCGATCTGAGCGGTGAGGCGAGCGGCCGTATCGCGACCGACTCCGGCGGGCTGCGGGTGGTTTCGGTCGATGAAGGGCTGACCGCGTTGTTGACCGACGAGCAGGAGCCGGCGCGCACCGCGCACCAGTTGTTGGCCCGACTCGCGCTGCGCAACGAGGACACCACGGCACCCGTACTCATCGGCGGTCCGGCCCTGGACCGCACGACACCGGCCGGGATCGAAGTCTTCCTCGGTGCGCTCGATCGCGGCGCGCTCCTCCGAGCGCTGCCGCTGGTCGACTTCGCAGCGGCCGGCCCGGCGGTACCGCTCCGGCCGATCGAGAGCCCGAGCCAGGACCTGGGTCCGATCACGCCACTCCTCGATCAGACGCTGACGCTGATCGAGGACTACCGCTCCTTCCATGCCGGCGGGCCACTCCCACCCCTCGTGGTTCGAGAACGGACTTCTCTCGGCACTCGGCCGTGATCGCAACCCCAGCGACCGCTTGCGATCGGTTGCGCAGATCCAGGAACAGCTCAGCGCCGCCTTCGCGGTGATCGAGTTCCGGAACGACCAATCGGTCACACTCACGGCCCAGCGTCTCTCGATTCCCCTGACGATCGCCAACAACTCCGACGGTGATCGTGCGATCCGTCTCGCGTTCGACAGCGACAAGGTCGA
Organism: uncultured Acidimicrobiales bacterium; assembly: GCA_963700755.1. Taxonomy (GTDB): domain Bacteria; phylum Actinomycetota; class Acidimicrobiia; order Acidimicrobiales; family SZUA-35; genus JBBQUN01. Next base: position 119,861 of record CAVOYW010000004.1, on the reverse strand, counting down.
GGTCGACGAGGACGGGACGATCATCACGCTTGCGCCCGGCGTCACGACGCTCGACATCACGGTCGAGGCCCGGTCGCTGGGTCTGTCACCGCTCGGGGTGACCGCATCGACACCCGATGGAGCACGCCTGCTGTCAGAGACGAGACTCCAGGTTCGTTCCACGGCCATCCCGGGCCTGGGGCTGTTGTTGTCGGGAGCTGCGCTCACGTTCCTGATCTGCTGGTGGGTTCTCTCCATCGCACGATCTCGAGCCGACAAGGCTGCGACCGCGGCTCGGGAGTCCTCCGACGCCCGTGTGGGCGACCTCGGATCCGGGGCGGCCGACGGCGCCGAGTTGTCCGGCGTCCGGTCCCCGGGGCACGACGCCGTCCGTGCCGACGAACCGGTTAACGTCGTCGCCCAACCGTCCTCTGCCAACGAAGCGTCCCATGAATCCTGACCGAATCGCCTCTCCGCCGACGACGAGCGCGCCAAGCCCCGAGACACCGTTCGGTACCGGCCAGGTCCGCGCCGGTGATCTCCTTGCCGGCCGATACCGGTTGCTGGCGCCGATCGCAAACGGCGGCATGGCTCAGGTGTGGCGGGCCGAGGACACCGTCCTCGGCCGCCTCGTTGCGGCCAAGGTGCTCCATCCCCATCTGGCCGCCGACCAGGCGTTCCTGCTGAGATTCCGACGCGAAGCGATCGCCGCGGCCCGGCTTTCCCATCGATCGATCGTCGCCATCTTCGACACCGTGTCCGATGGCAACGTCGAGGCGATCATCATGGAACTCGGTGAGGGACGCACGATGCGTGCCGTGCTCGATCAGAGCGGACCCCTGCCTCTCGGCGACGTCATCGAGATCGGCATCCAGATCGCCGAAGCGCTGGCCGAGGCCCATCGTGGCGGTGTGGTTCACCGCGAACATCAAACCGTCCAACATCCTGCTCTGTCCCGCTCGTCGGGTGATGGTCACCGACTTCGGCATCGCCAAGGCCGGTGAGGACACCGATCTGACGGTCACGGGGACCCTGCTCGGTACGGCGAAGTACCTGTCGCCCGAACAGGTCCTCGGCGACGACGTCGACCCGCGCTCGGACCTGTATTCCTTCGGAGTCGTGCTCTACGAAGCTCTCGCGGGTCGGCCCCCGTTCCGGGCCGAGACCGATGCGGCGACGGCCCTGGCCCGACTCCATCAGAATCCCCGCCCACTGACCGAGTACCGATCCGACCTGCCTCCGGAACTCGTCACGATCGTGGAGCGGCTGTTGGCCCGAAACCGCGACGATCGCCCGCGGCAGGCGGTCGACGTGCGAGTTGCGCTGGCCGCCATCGCGTTGCCGGGCGGCTCGGCAACCTTCGTACCCAACGACCCCACTCGATCGCTCCACACCTCGGCTCCCCCGAGCGAACCGACATCGGTCGAGCGGGTGACCGGATCCCGTCCAGATCCCGAGCTCGACCACGAACTCGACGATGAGGGATTCCTCCGCTCCGAACGGGCCTGGATCGTGCCCACCATGATCCTCGGCCTCCTCGCCGGCGCCCTGGGCCTGGCCGCGGTGCTGTTCACCCAACAGCCAACCGCCGAGCCCAGCGCCGACGCTCCCCGCACGAACGACGGCGTCTCCCTCGTGCCATTCGACGAGCTGATCGATCCGGGGGTCGCCCGATTGCAGTCGGTCGATCGCGTGGAACTCGGGGGCGATGGCTCCGAGAACGACGATCAGCTCCCGCTGGCTCATGATGGAGACCCCGACACCGTGTGGCGGTCCGACACCTATGCGTCGCGTCCCTTCGGCGGGCTCAAACCCGGCATCGGCCTGATCGTCGATCTCGGCGGCCGGGCCCAGGTCGACGAGATCGAGCTCACCACCGAGAGCGAGGGTTGGTCGGCCACCTTCTTCGTCGGCGACGATTTCAGCGGACCGGTCGAGTCGTGGGGCGAACCGCTGGCCGGTGGGCAACGCTACGGCGACGGCCGTGAGTCGTTCGATCTCGCCGGCGCCCGGGGAACGCAGATCATGATCTGGATCACCGACCCCGGCCTGGCGCCGGATCGGGGCGACCCCGATGATCTCGACGACGTTCGGTTCGAGCTGGCCGAGGTCGTGGTTTCCTGAACCCCCCGGGACCGCTCGCAGTCGCGTTCATTCGGTCGTGCTCATTTGCGCATGTGCGCACATGAGCAAATGACATGAGTCGCACATGCGCAACTGCCCGATGCCTCACCGCGCCGACCGCAGCTACAGGCGAGCATCGACGAGGCGACCGGATCGGCCCAATAGGATCACCCCCATCGAACGATCCGACGACGATCTCGTTCGCGCCGCCCAGGGGGGCGATCGCTCGGCAATGGAATCGTTGTTGTCGCGCCACTATGACCGGCTCTACGCCGTGTGTCGGCGGCTCGCCGGCAATGACGCCGACGCTGCCGACGCCTGCCAGGAGGCCCTGATGGCCGTCGTTCGGGGCCTGCCCCGCTTCGACGGCCGATCCAGCTTTCGAACCTGGAGCTTCCGAGTTGCCACGAACGCCTGTCTCGACGAACTCCGCCGACGCTCGCGCCGACCTCTGTCTCTGGTCGACGACCACGAGCGCCACGACGACGCACCTGCGCTCGACCAGCAGGTCGCCGACCGAGTCACGCTCGACGACCTGTGGCTGCGGATTCCCGAGGAGTTCCGGGCACCCGTCGTGCTGCGCGACGTGCTCGGGATGGACTACGGCGAGATCGCCCAGGTGTTGTCACTCCCGCCGGGCACGGTTCGTTCACGAATCGCCCGGGGCCGGCGACATCTCGCGCGACATCTCGGGAACCAAACACCCAGCGACGAACGTCAGAACTGATGTCATGAGCGAACCCCGGGACGAACTGGCGTCGGCGTATCTCGACCGAGAGGCAACACCCGACGAGGTGGCAGAGGTCGAGTCGACCCCGGAGCTGCTGGATCGGGTCGAGCAATTTCGCGAGGTCGCCCGCCGGAACGCCGAACCACCATCCCCGCCGGCCGACCTGAAGACGAGACAGATCGACCGGGCGCTCGAACTCTTCGACGATCTCGGTGCCCTCGGCGAGCTCGCCCCGATCGACGCGGGGGCCGTTCCCACCCCGACACCGAATGCCCCCGTGGTCCCGCTGCGCCGTCGTGCCCGCTCGGCCTGGGCGGCTTCGGCTGCCGCCGCACTCGTCGTCGTCGCCGGGCTGGGGTTCGCGGTCGATCGCCTCGGCGATCGCAGCGACCGTGAGGCCACCGAAGCCGTGGCCTCCGATGCGAGCGGAGCTGCCGAGTCGCCCCTGGCCGGTCCGGTCACCGCCGAGGCTGCTCGCGCCGAGTCCGATGCCGTTGGCGCCCTCGCCGATGAAGCTGCCCCCGATCAGGCCGAGGACGACGCGATGGCGGCCGACTCGCTCTCGCAGCTCACGACCACGGCGCCAACCGATCGTTCGTTCACCGCTGCCGACGACCCTTTCGAGATCGCCGCCGCGGTGGGCCTGACCAAAGCGGGGCCCTCGCATGCCGCACCCGACGGCGAACTCGAGACGATCACGAACGAGTGCGTCGGCGTCATCGGAATCGACCGTGCGATCTCCTCTGCCTTCATCACCTATGACCGGGTGCCGGCCGTGGTGGTACGAACCACCTCGGCTCCCGATCGCGTCGTCGTGTTCGACCGTTCGTGTGCGGTCCTGGTCGACGTCGTCGGCTGACCTCGTCCGGCACCCGTTCGAGCGGTACGGTGATGTCGTGCCACGTGCGCACGTGCGCACGTACTCAGAAGCGCACATGCCCTGGTGAGCACATGCCCTGGTGAGCACATGCGCCGGTGCGCCAAGTCGCCGAGCGGCACCTTGGGCTGCCGCACGTCACGCCCTCGGCCGGCGGCTTGCGCTCGGTCGAGAGCGAGGAGAGCCCGACCACCGGTCACGGCAACCCCGCCACCGGTTGACTAGGCTCATGGCCGATGTCCGACGTAGACCCCTCCACCACCGTCACCTCCGATGCCGACGAATGGCCGTCCCGGCTCACGGCAACCTTGGTCGGCCATGTCGACACGGTCCGCTCGGCAACCACCGGCAGGGCCCTCGTCGTATCTCGCTACCTGGTCTACTTCCTGGCCATCGCCCTGATCGCCATGATCGTCGCCATCATGTCGCTGATCCTGCTGGTCCGGCTACTGGTCGTGGCCTCGGCGGCTGCCCTCCCCTTCGTCGATCAGGGCGAGGTGTGGTTCACCTACCTGTTCATCGGCTCCGTGTTCACGCTCATCGGCATGGTGCTCTGGAGGAAGAAGGACGCCTGATCCGGGGTTGTCGATGCCAGAGTGGGCGACGCCGTCGGCGTGGCAGTTCCCAACGCCCCGATCCCCTACCCGTCAATGAGCGGAGCAGCAGTGTCAACATCATCATCGTCCGACCAGAGCGTTCACGACGTCCTCATCCTCGGGAGCGGACCCGCAGGGCTCACAGCCGCCATCTACACCGCTCGTGCCAGCCTTCAGCCACTGGTGATCGAAGGTGAGCCCTCGTCGACTGGTGACCAGCCCGGTGGGCAGCTCATGCTCACGACCGAGGTCGAGAATTTTCCCGGATTCCCCACCGGCATCATGGGCCCCGAGCTGATGATGGGCTTCCGTGAGCAGGCAGCGCGGTTCGGAGCCGACATCCGCACCGAGAAGGCGACAAAGGTCGATTTCTCGGAACGCCCCTTCAAGGTGTGGATCGGTGACCCCACCGCTACGGAACCCACCTACCGGGCCAACAGCGTGATCGTCTCGACCGGGGCCACGGCGCTGATGCTCGACCTCCCCAACGAGCAACGACTCATCGGCCATGGCGTGTCCACCTGCGCAACGTGCGACGGCTTCTTCTTTCGCGACCACGACATCGCCGTTGTCGGCGGCGGCGACTCCGCACTCGAAGAGGCCACGTTCCTCACCAAGTTCGCTCGCTCGGTGACGATCGTGCACCGCCGAGACGAACTCCGGGCCTCCAAGATCATGCAGGACCGTGCCCGGGCGAATCCCAAGATCCGGTTCCTGTGGAACACGGTGGTCACCGACGTCGTCGGTGACCAGACCGTCGAGAAGCTGCTCACCCGGGACACCCTCACCGGCGAAGACGGCGAACTCGCCGTGACCGGACTCTTCGTGGCCATCGGGCATCGTCCGAACACCGGTCTGTTCGAGGGACAGCTGGCGCTCAAGGACAACGGGTACCTGATCACCGAGGCGCCGAGCGCACGAACCAGTGTCGAGGGCGTCTTCGCCTGCGGTGACGTCCAAGACGACACCTACCGCCAGGCCATCACTGCGGCCGGATCCGGCTGCACTGCGGCGATCGACGCCGAACGGTGGCTCGAGTCCCAACACATCGACTGACCACGGCGGCGGGAATAGAACCGTCGCCAACCCTGGTTGCAGCACTCACCGATCACCACGATCCCCCGGAAGGCACCACCTGATGTCCGAACATGTCACCACGCTCACCGACGCCACCTTCGATGAGGTCGTCAATGCCAGCGCCGAGCCCGTCGTCGTCGACTTCTGGGCGGAATGGTGCGGTCCCTGCAAGATGATCGCTCCGGTGCTCGACGAGATCGCGTCCGAACAGGTTGGCTCCCTGAAGGTCACCAAACTCAACGTCGACGAGAATCCCTCGATCGCCCAGCGCTTCGGGGTGATGAGCATTCCGACCCTCCTGGTGTTCCGCAACGGCGAGGTCGACCGACGGATCGTCGGTGCCAAGGGCAAGATGCAGCTACTGGAAGAGATGGGCCTCTCCTGACCTGCCGGCCACCGGGCGTGCCCCGGCGCACCCGTGCCCCCACACGGACTCGCCCATTCCGAGGCTGATCAGCCGTCTCGAGATCGAAGGCCACCGCATTCCACGGTGGCCTTCGTCGCGTTCGGGACCGGCCCAACGCACCCCGCAGCAGCGGTCGAGCCTCTCGCTGTGGTGGAGCTTACGCACATCTTTGTCCACAGGCTGTGGGCAACCCGTCGAGACCCTCGAGTGAAATGACGCCGCTGGGATTCAGGGTTCGACTCAGCGCACCGCTGCCGGCCGCGGCCCCCGACGCCAACCGCCTGCGACACGGCCGAGCCACCCTATGCAGACGGTTGGCACTACCTATGCACAAGGTCTGCAGAGCCTCTGCGTAACCGATCTTCCCTGGTCACGGGCCTGGAGTCGTTCAGTCTGGATCCACCGGCCGGCCGGCCACGATCACCTGATAGATCCGATCGAGATCGACCAGGTCGGCGAAGTCGATGGTCACTCGACCCTTCGACCGGCTCATCGACACGACGACCCGGGTGTCGAGATGATCGGCCAACAGATGCTCGACCTCGAGCAGCGCCGCCGATCCCGTCCGCCCCGGCTCGATCCGAGGCTCGTGATCGACCAAGGACGAGCGGTCCGGGATCGGAACCTCGGCCGGCGTCGCCGTGGCCTGTCGAACGAGCTCCTCCACCTGCCGGACATTCAGGCCATCGACGACGCAACGCTGGGCCATCGCCTCCTGCCGAGTCCGGTCCGGAAGCGCCAGGATGGCACGAGCATGCCCGGCCGTGAGCTCTCCGGTGGCGACCTGCTTCTGTACCGAAGCAGGGAGCTGGAACAGACGAAGCGTGTTGGCGACTGCAGACCGACTCTTCCCCACTCTGGTGGCGACCTGCTCCTGGGTCAGCGAGAAGTCGTCGATGAGCTGTTGGTAGGCCGCCGCTTCTTCGATGGCATTGAGGTCCTCACGGTGGAGGTTCTCGACCAACGCGTGCTCGAGTGACGTCTTGTCGTCGACGTCACGGATCACGACCGGGACGAGGAACAGGCCCGCCCGTCGAGCCGCCCGCCATCGTCGCTCCCCGGCGATGAGTTCGTATCGATCGGGCCCGGACTGGCGCACCAACAGCGGTTGCAGGACCCCGAGCTCACGAATCGACTCGGTCAGGGCGACCAGGGCCTCTTCGTCGAAACGACTCCGCGGCTGGTACTCGTTGGCGGCGATCGCCGACACCGGGACCTCGACGAAGACCGCGTCGGGGTGCGACACCTGATCGGTCGGAATCAGGGATTCGAGTCCTCGCCCCAGCCCGCTACGTCGGTTCACCGACGAACTCCATTGCGAGATCCCGGTAGGCCAGTGCTCCGCGAGAGGTCGGGTCGAAGACGGTGATCGGTTGGCCGAAACTGGGCGCCTCGGAGAGTCGGACCGTTCTCGGGATCACCGACCGACAGACCTTGGAGCCGAAGTGCTCACGGACCTCCGAGGCGACCTGAGCAGCCAGGTTGGTGCGAGCGTCGTACATCACCAGCACGATCGCCGACAGGTCGAGTGCCGCGTTCAGATTACGTTTCACCAGATCGACGTTGCGCAGCAACTGGCCAAGCCCTTCGAGGGCGTAGTACTCGCATTGGATCGGGACGAGAACCTCGTTGGCCGCGGCAAACGCATTCACCGTCAGGAGTCCGAGCGACGGTGGACAATCGATCAGGACGAGATCGAAGTCGTCGGCGACGGTATTGATGGCATTCTTGAGTCGCATCTCGCGGCTGAAGGCCGGAACCAGTTCGATCTCGGCGCCGGCAAGATCGAGGTTGGCCGGGGCAACGAAGAGGTTGCGGACTGCAGCCGCCTCGATGGCGTCATCGAGTGGGACGTCGTGGAGCAGGACGTCGTACATCGAGGCCTGGAGACTCCGGGGATTGATGCCGAGGCCCGTACTGGCGTTGCCCTGCGGATCCAGGTCGATGATCAACACTCGGTGACCGAGTTCGGCGACCGCGGCACCGAGGTTGACCGTGGTGGTCGTCTTGCCGACCCCACCCTTCTGATTGGCGATGGCAACGATTCGCGGTCCCGAGCGCTCGTCACCGCGCGGCGCCGGCGCCGGTGCGGGCTCGGGACGATTCCCCCAGCCCCGGTCGACCCGACGGATCTCGGCCTGCATGTCGTCGGCCGTGCCGATGACCTCGGCCCGGCGAGGCGCTGAGGCCTCGTCGATCGGCAGGCGTACCGGTGCTGCCGGGGGTGCAGCCGAGGGTGCTGCTGGGGGCACTGCCGGGGGTGCTGCCAAGGGCAGCGGCGATGAGGGCGGTGATGAGAGCGGCGGCAACGGGTTCGGCTGCGGAAGCGATTCGGAGTCGGGGGCCGGCGCCCCGGGCACGGTCGAGGCAGGCCGGTCATCGTCTCGATCGTGGTCGACTGCCGGGGGTGATCCCTGAGCATGCCCCTGGGCGGGTACGCCTTCGGAACCCCGTTCGGAGTCCGACGCGTCTGCCGCTGGAGCCGGGCGATCCTCGGATGGTTCCGTTGCTCGCCGCCAGGGAATGAAATCCGACACCAATGCCTCCTCGCCATGGCGGATTTCGATCAGGGCCGTTTCACGTGAAACGACATCGACCTCACCGCATCCGCCATCAAGCTAGCCCAAAGCGGTGTTCCTTCCGTGACAAGCACCGGCACCGACCGAGCCGCCCGACCTCGCCGAATCAGAACAACGGGGACCGCTGCTGTGTCTTGTGGGGACGAGGGATGTCGGCCGGTACGTCCCCGCGTGCGGTGAAGACGGCCACGTCGGGTGCACTCGGCACGTCTTCGAGTCCCAGCCGCTCGAGCACCGCGGCCGGCCAACGACGACCTCCCGGCGGCTCACTGATGATGAGTCGACCCGACGGCCCCAGATAGCCTCGGGCGTTCTCGAGGGTGATGGCCGGCGGGCCGAAGCCCCGGGCAACGACCAGGTCGAAGCCGGCCCGCAGGTCATTCCGGTGGGCCAGGACCTCGGCTCGGCCGATGACGACCTCGACGCGGTCGGCCAGACCCAGCTCGACCACGGCCCAGGTGAGAAAGGCGCCTCGTTTCGCCGCAGCATCGAGCAAGACGCCGGCCAGGTCGGGTCGGGCCAGCAGCATCGGCAAGCCGGGAACACCACCACCCGACCCGAGGTCGAGGAGGCGCTCCACCGTGTCGGGCATGGCCGAGACATACCGGTCGGCGTGTTCGATGTGGGCGCGAATCGGGCCCGGACCGAGGAAACCCACGGTCCGGGCCCGATCGAGCACCGCTTCGAGACGAGCGTTCACCTCAGGGGTCGGGGTAGCCGATCGCCCCTCGTCATCACTCCTCTTCCTCGCCCTTGGCCGGAGTCGACCCGGCGGAGTCCGGATCGGGTCCGACCACCACGCGACGCCGAGGCTCGGCTCCGGCCGACCGGGTGACGACGCCATCGATCTCGTTGATCGCATCGTGAACCGTCTTGCGGTCGGCGGCGTTCATGGGCTCGAGAACCACCTCGACGCCTTCGTCGAGTCCGCGCTCGGCCGCCGTTCGGGCGAATCCGACGAGCGCCTGTCGACGCGCCTCGCGGTATCCACCGACGTCGACCTTGATCCGCATCGACGAGGGCGCGCTGCGCTGGGCCGTGACCCGGGTGAGTTCCTGAATCGCATCGAGGGTGACGGCCTTGGGGCCGAGCAGCAGACCATGCTTGCCCTCGATGGTGGCGAGCAGCTGGCCATCGTCGACCGCGACGGTCACGGGTGCCTCGACCCCGAACGCCTCGGTCAAGCCGGTCAAGAACGACTCCACGGTGCTGGTCACTTCTTCCACGGGACTGTCCTCCTGCGCAGGGCGCATGCTGTCGTTACCCGAGCGTTGACGTTTGCCGCCATCTCGGCCGGATCGGCTGCCCTGGTCGCGCGCCGGCCGTGCCGTTGCCGGCACGTCGGCGATCTCGGAATCCGCCGAGTCGGGGGCATCAGCGGCGTCGACGACGGCGACCTTGGCCGACTTCTTCGCCGGTGCCTTCGCCCGCTGGGGCTTGTCGGCCTTGGCCGAGTCATCGGACGACTTGGTGCGTCGGCGTCGCTTGCTGTCGTCTTTGGCCCGTGGTGCCTTGGGGCGAACCCGAGCACGAACTCGAGCCTCGCCGCGCACCCGACCGAAGAGCCCCTGGCGGGGTTCTTCCAACACCTCGAACTCGGCCTCGGCTTCATCGACGCCGAGCTTGTCGAGCGCTTGATCCTTGGCGTCGTCGACCGACTTCCCCGTTGTTTCGACCCATTCCACGATGCGTTACCTCTTCCGGTTCTTCTTCGCTGTGCCGCTGGCTCGAGGGCGAGTTCCCTTGGGGGTCACTCGGTCCGAGGTCACGGTCGTCTTCTTCGATGTGGTCTTGGCTTTGGCCTGGCGACGCCGTTCCCATTCGGCCGCTCGATTCGAACGACTCGATGGAGTCGAGTTGTCTCGGTCCCCGCGATCGGAATCATCGGTCTCGACCCCGTCACTCCCGGCCTTGCCCTTGTCCTTCGCGGCCTTGCCCTTGCTGCCGGCCGAGTCGTCACCGTTGCCGGCCGAGTCGACCGACGGCTTCTTCGGTGGCGTGGCGAGTTTGCCGCCCTCGGCCATTTCCTTGCCGTAGATCTGATGCGTGATGTAGGCCTGCTGACCGATACGGAACACATTGGACGTCGCCCAGTAGAGCACGAGCCCCGCCGGGAAGAAGAAGGACCAGACACCCGACATCAGGGGCAGGAACTTCAGCAGCATCTGTTGCTGCTGATTCATCGGCGAGACGTCTCCGTCCTTGCGTCGGGCCGAGACCTGCTTCTGCTGGTAGTAGCTCGTCCCGACGACGAACGCGATCAACACGATGTAGGGAAGTCCCTTCACGAAGTTGTCGCGGATCACCTCACCGGCCTGGGCCGCCAGGTCGAACAGACCGAGGAATCCCATCTCGGTGTCGCGGCTCAGATCGGCGTACATCTTCGAGCTGTGATCGATGTGGAACGGGGTGATCGTGGTCCCGTCGTCGAGCGAGAGACCCTTGCTCACCCGGACCTGGTTCATCAGGTCGAAGAAGGGAGCATCGGCGGTGTGGGTCGTGATGCCCTGCAGCACTCGGAACAGCACGAGGAAGACGGGGAGCTGAGCCAGCATCGGCAGACAGCCACCCACCGGGTTGATCCCGTTCTCGGAGTAGAGCGCCATGAGCTCGGCGTTCATCTTCTCTCGGTCGCCCTTGTGCTCTTTCTGCAGGCGACGCAGCTCGGGTTGGATCGCCTGCATCTTGATCGTGCTGCGCGTCGCCTTGAGGGTGAGCGGCATCAGCACGATCATCACCGCACCGGTCAGCATGATGATCGCGAAGCCGTAGCTTCCACCGACCACCGGCAGGGCGTAGAAGCCCGCCAGGATCTGCGCAACGAAGTCGATCAGGTTGTTGAAGATCGCCATTTACCTCTCCGGATCGGGAACCGGGTCGAAGCCGTAGGAACCAAACGGGTGACAACGCCCGAGGCGTTTCACTGCCAACCACGACCCTCGGCCGGCGCCGTGGGTCTCGACGGCTTCGGCCGCGTATTGGGAACAGGTGGGGATGTACCGACAGCGAGAGCGTCGAACCGACGAGGTCGACTGGTAGAGGCCGATGATCCAGAGCAGGAATCGCTTCACGATGCCACCCGTTGATCGACGTGAGCGATGACCCGGCGGCGGCACTCGTCGATCGAATCCACGAGTCGGGTGTAGTCGATGGTCAACACGTGACGAGAAGCGCTGAGCTGATATGCACCGGCCGGAAGTCGTTCGTGCGCCGATGACTCGACGAATGCCGCTCGCATGCGGCGGCGAGCCCGATTCCGCTCGACCGCGGTACCGAACTTCTTGCCGATTGCGAACGCCAGAGCGGGCTCGTCCTCGACCGGAGCGAACCGAAGGCTCACCGGACCCGATCGAAATCGGACACCATCACTCCTCAGCGCCACGAACGACGACCGAGCGGTGACGGAACGAATCACGCACTCAGCTTGCGACGACCCTTGAGACGGCGAGACCGCAGGACGGCTCGCCCTCCGCGGGTGGCCATCCGAGCCCGGAACCCGTGCTTTCGAGACCGCTTCGTGTTGTTTGGTTGGAATGTGCGCTTCACGCGAACTCCTCGAGGAAGACCGACCGGGACGATCCTCGAACGAGGACACCCGTCTGAGCATCCGTGCGATCGGGATCGGCCGGGGACCCACGGAGCGAGTCCGGCCCAACAGGACCGGGAGCGTTGCCGGGGCGGCGATCAGAGGATCGAACAGGACCCGCTCGGGCATGACGAATTGCGCCAATCGAGCGAACGCCAGGGTAGAGCCCGGTGAACGCGACACCAACCAGCCTTTTCCACAGGCTCGGGTGCGGCGTGCCGGGGGGCACTGCTACGGTCCCATGCCCACGGTTCGGACTCGGGTGCAACCCGTTGGTTGGCCGGATCGACCGGAAGCCGAATCATGGACGAGCCCATCGGATCGACGACTCGAGCAAACGAATGTGCTCGGTTGTGGAAAAAGTTGTGCGTCGTGGGGAGAACAGGTTGTGTGTCGTGGGGAGAGCGGATGATGGGGTCAGTGTGGTAGGCGCCGACGAGGTCTGGGGCCAGGTGGCCAACCAACTCAAGGAGATGGTTGCCGACGGCGTCTGGCAATCGACATTCTCCCAGGTCAAGGCCATCGACCTGGTAAATGACATCATTGTTCTTTCTGTCCCGAACAGTATCGTACGCGAGAAACTCGAAGGCACCTACCGCGGCCTCGTCGAAGCCGCGGTGGCGCAGGCTTGCGACACCACCTTGACCGTGCAGATCGACCTGCGCCCGCCAACGCTGTTCGATTCCCTTTCCGACGACATCGGCCCCACCGTCGACCGACCGATCGAACCCAGCCACGTCGAGGCCCTCGACGTGAGAGATCGACTCGACGGCCGACCGACGGCGACCGACGAGGGTCCCTATCGCCCGGCCCCATCGCTCGACGGGGCCAAGCGATACACCTTCGAGGGATTCGTCATCGGGCCGTCCAATCGTTTCGCCCACGCCGCCGCGCTTTCGGTGGGGGAACGACCCGGCGAGTCCTACAACCCGCTGTTCATCTACGGAGCGGCGGGTCTCGGCAAGACGCATCTGCTGCGTGCGATCGAGCACTATGTCAACGACGTCTACCCCGACCTCCGGGTGTTGTACATCTCGACCGAGCAGTTCCTCAACGAGTTCGTCGACGCCATCAAGAACTCGTCGAACAACGAGTTCAAGCGTCGCTATCGCCAGATCGATGTCCTGCTCGTCGACGACATCCAGTTCATCGCAGGCAAGGACGGGCTCCAGGAGGAGTTCTTCCACACCTTCAACGAGCTCTATGGCTCGGGCCGGCAGATCGTGCTGTCGTCCGATCGACCTCCCGACGCCATTCCGACGCTCGAGGATCGTCTTCGCAGCCGCTTCATGATGGGCCTCCTCACCGACATCCAACCCCCCGACGTCGAGACGCGTATGGCCATCCTGCGCAAGAAGGCCGACCGCGACGGGTACTTCATCCCCAACGAGGTCAGCGAATTCATCGCCACCAACATCACGAGCAACATCCGCGAACTCGAAGGCGCGCTGACCAAGGTCACCGCCTACGCCAACCTGAACCGCCAGCCGATGACACGCGACCTGGCCGAGCAGACGCTGCGAGACTTCATCGCCGACCGACAACCCCGACCGATCACCGTCGGCGATGATCCTCGATGCCACCTCGGCTCAGTTCGGCTTCGACCTCAGCGAACTGACGGGCCGATCCCGCCGTCGGCCGCTCGTCGAGGCCCGCCAGATCGCCATGTTCGTGACACGCGAACTCACCGACCTCAGCTTCCCGCTGATCGCCCACGAATTCGGCGGTCGAGATCACACCACGGTCATGCACGCCTGCGAGAAGATCACCCGCCAGATGACCGAGCGCTCTCAGATCTACGAGAAGGTCGTGGCCCTGGAACGTACCGTTCGCTCGACGGCCCGTGCCAACGACTGACCGTGTGCCAACGACTGACCTCGACCCTCTCTTTGGGGACGACCCTCTCTCTGGCTCTCTGGGGACGACCCTGCGGACGACACCGTGGACAAGGGGAGGACCATCGGTGGACAACGCGTCGGTCATCCCCAGGACTACCGTGCACTCGTGCTCAACTTGGGGACGACGCCCGACCACCTCGGGACAACCGCAGACCACCTGACCAGGCAACCACGGTCGTTGTCCACAATCCACAGCACCTACTACCACTTCCCTCTATGAACAACACATTCGTCTAGTAGTTGAGGACAAGGGAGCCCCCGGTGAAGTTCCGTTGCGAACGAGATGTATTGGTCGAAGCGCTGGCCACGGCCGGACGCGCGGTCAGCGGTCGCGGGACCCTGCCCGGTCTGTCCGGCGTGCGGGCCGCAGCTGGTGGGTGATGCGCTCCGCCTGACCGGCAGTGATCTCGACCTGACCATCACGATCGCGGTGACGGTGTCGGGCGAACGTGATGGGGTCGCCATCATCCCGGCTCGACTGGCATCCGACATCGTTCGGTCCTTGTCCCCCGGTGCGGTCTCGGTCGCAGCCGACGGCGACGAACTGCTGATCAGCGCCGGCCGCAGTCAGTTCTCGATCCGGCTCATCGCCGGAGACGAATTCCCGCAGATCGAACCGATCGCCGGTGATCCGGTGACACTGAAATCGGCACAGCTCGCCGAAGCCCTCAAGCAGGTGGTTCCTGCCGCCAGCAACGACGATTCCCGACCGCCGCTGACGGGGGTGCTCTTCGCCGCCGAGAGCGGCGGCCTCCGACTGGTTGCCACCGACTCGTACCGTCTCGCCATGCGTGATGTACCCGGGGTGTCGGTGCTCCCCGAAGGTCAGAGCGTGCTGATTCCGTCCCGCGCGCTGTCCGAACTCAATCGGATCCTCGGTTCGGCCGAGAACGTCGAGTTGCGTCTCGGTGAGCGTGATGCGTCGTTCCACGTCGGTTCGGTCGATCTCATCACCCGTTTGATCGAGGCCGACTTCCCGAATTACCGCGGACTGATTCCCGACAGCCACGCCAACTCGCTCACCGTTTCGCGTGACGCCTTGCTCGACGCCCTGCGGCGCGTGAAGCTCCTGGCCCGTGAGGCCACGCCGGTCCGACTCGAGATGTCGTCGGAGGGGCTCGAACTGGCCGCAGTGACCCAGGACGTCGGGACGGCTCGCGAGCAGCTCGAGGGCACCTACGAAGGCACCGATCTGACCGTGGCCTTCAACCCGCAGTACCTCCTCGAAGGTGTCGAGGTCACCACCGGCGACGAGATCGTTCTGTCGACCATGGACGAGCTCCGACCGGCCATCGTGCGAATGCCGGGAAGCGACGACTTCCTCTACCTGCTGATGCCGGTGCGGGTCTCCTGAGCCGACCGTCGTTGCTTCCGTGACGCCGGCCGATGGCGTCCGATCGGCACCCGGGAGCGTCGGGATGAAACTCCACCGGCTCTGGCTGACTGATTTTCGTTCCTACGAGCAGTTCGAGCTCGAACTCGACGACGGTCTGACGGCGATCCTCGGCCCGAACGGGATCGGCAAGACCAACCTGCTCGAGGCCATCGGGCTCTTGGCCACGCTGAAGTCGTTCCGGGGGGCACCCACCGACAGTCTGATCCGTCGAGGTGCCGACTCGGCCGTCATCCGAGCCGAGGGCGAACGCGATGGTCGACCCGTGCTCATCGAACTCGAACTGAGCCCGGGCAAGACCCGGGCGCAGATCAATCGGCAGAAGCTGCAGCGAACCCGCGATCTGCTCGGCGCGCTTCGAGTCACCGTGTTCGCTCCCGACGACCTCTCGCTGGTCAAGGACGGCCCCGCTGTCCGCCGCGAGTTCGTCGACGATCTGGCCGTCTCGCTCGATCCGGCGCTCGACCGCACCCATCACGACTTCGATCGGGCCCTGCGTCAGCGCAACGCCTTGCTCCGAACAGCCGGTGGTCGTCTCGACGAGTCGGCTTCGATGACCCTCGACGTCTGGGACGAGCAGTTGGCCACGCTCGGGTCGATCGTGCTGGAACGACGCTATGCGCTCCTCCAGGACCTGGTCCCCTTGGCCGCCGACAGCTACCGGAGCCTGGCCACCGATGGGTCCGAGGTGACCGCCGACTATCTGACCTCGTGGTCGCAGCCGTCGCTCCTCGAGGCCCTCGACACCAGCCGTGCCGACGATGTGCGCCGCCAGGTCTCGACCGTCGGTCCTCACCGCGACGAGATCGCCTTTCGTATCGACGGATTCGCCAGCCGTACCGAGGCGTCGCAGGGCGAGCAACGCACGTTGGCGCTGGCGCTCCGGCTCGCCGGTCATCGGCTGGTTGCCGACCGGATCGGTGAACCACCGCTGCTGTTGCTCGACGACGTGCTGTCCGAACTCGATCCCGGACGTGCCCATGCGCTGCTGTCGACCCTGCCCCCGGACAAACCGTCATCACCAGTGCTGCGGGACTCCCGGACGCCACCGAGCCCGATACAATCCTGCAGTACGTCACCACGCCCGGGCACGATGGTGGCTTCGTCCGATCCCGGACCTGAGACCGACCATGGCGACCCGCGGGAGTGAGCGTGGCGGAACCCCAGCATCTCGGCGCCGCACTCGAACAGTTCTTCGGGCATCTGGGTGCGCCACCGGTTCAAACGGTTGCCGAACTGGGCGGTCAGTGGGCCGAGATCGTCGGACCTGGCCTGTGTGATCACAGCCGGCCGGCCGGCCTGCTGGACGGCGTCCTCGTGGTGCACTGCGACGATCCGGCCTGGGTGTCTCAGATTCGCTGGATGGATGCCCAGATCAAGCAACAATTCCGCGACCGGTTCGGCGACACCGAACTCCACACCATCAGAGCAGGTGTGGCCACATGATGCTCCCCGGTTCCTCCCGTTCGACTGCTACGCTCACTTCGCTCGAAAAGCGACTCTCTGCATGACTGATTCCACGACCGACAACACTCCGACCAGCCCGAACGAGTCGCCCGCCTCGTCGGGAGCCGCCACCGGCAATGCCAGCTACGGCGCCAAGGACATTCAGGTCCTCGAGGGTCTCGAAGCCGTTCGCAAGCGACCCGGCATGTACATCGGTTCGACCGGCTCGACCGGTCTGCACCATCTCGTGTGGGAAGTCGTCGACAACTCGGTCGACGAGGCCATGGCCGGTCACTGCCGCCCTGATCGAGGTCGACGTCCTCGCCGACGGAGGGGTCGAGGTGCGCGACGACGGTCGTGGCATTCCGGTCGACCTCCACGAGAAATACGAGATGACGCGCAGCCGAGGTGGTGCTCACCGTCTTGCACGCCGGCGGCAAGTTCGGCGGTGAGGGTTACAAGGTCTCGGGCGGTCTCCACGGCGTCGGCATCTCGGTGGTGAATGCCCTGTCGAGCCGGGTCGAGGTCGAGATCGATCGCGACGGCCAACGCCATTTCATGTCCTTCCAGGACGGTGGCCTGCCCGACGTGTCCCTCTTCACGATGGGTGATTCGCCACTCCGGGACGACGGCAGCCCCGCGGACGGGCACCACCGTTCGTTTCTGGCCCGACCCGACGATCTTCAAAGAAGGCACCGAGTTCCGCACCCAGACCCTGATCGAACGATTCCAGATCATGGCGTTCCTCAATGCCGGGCTCGAGTTCCGGGTCCGCGATCTGCGCGATCCGTCGGCGCCGATGACCGTCCACCGCTACGACGGTGGAATCCGTGACTTCGTCCGCCACCTGAACGGCTCCAAGGAAGCGTTGTTCGACGACGTCGGCTGGTACGAGGAGATCGACGCCGCCGAAGAGGTCGAGATCGCCTTCAGCTGGAACACCGGATACCAGACCGACGGCATCCACAGCTTCGCCAACGGCATCTCGACGATCGAGGGCGGGATGCACGAGCAGGGCTTCCGCACGGCGCTGACCCGCACGGTCAACAACTACGCCCGCGACAAGGGATTCCTCAAGGAAAAGGAAGAGAACCTCCAGGGCGAGGACATCCGAGAAGGACTGACGGCGATCATCTCGGTCCGCTTGCAGGAGCCACAGTTCGAAGGTCAGACGAAGTCCAAGTTGGGCAACGTGTCGGTGCGTTCGCTGGTCGAGAAGGCCACCAACGAAAAGCTTCGCGAATGGTTCGAGGAACACCCCCGAGAAGGTCGGGCGATGGTCATCAAGGCCTCGCAGGCGGCCAAGGCGCGCATCGCCGCCACTCAGGCCCGTCAGACCATCCGGCGCAAGTCGGCTCTCGATGGCGCCGGACTCCCGGGCAAACTGGCCGACTGCCGGAGCAAGGATCCGGCCGAATCCGAGCTCTACATCGTCGAGGGCAACTCGGCCGGTGGCTCGGCCAAGGAGGCCCGTGACTCCGCCACCATGGCCATCTTGCCCATTCGGGGGAAGATCCTCAACGTCGAACGAGCACGCCCCGACCGGATGCTCAAGAACACCGAGATCGTGTCCCTCATCCAGGCCATCGGCGCCGGCCTCGGCGAAGAATTCGACGTCGACAAGGCCCGCTATCACAAGGTGATCCTGCTGGCCGACGCCGATGTCGACGGCAGCCACATCCGCACCCTGCTCCTCACGTTCTTCTTCCGCCAGATGCGGCCGATGGTCGAGGCGGGCTACGTCTACATCGCCCAGCCGCCTCTCTATTCCACCGAGGTCGGCAAGTCGAAGGTCTATCTGAAGGACGACATCGCCCGGAATGGATATGTGGTCGAGCATCCCAATGCGGAGTTCCAGCGTCTGAAGGGTCTGGGCGAGATGGACGCCGAGGAACTGTGGGCCACCACGATGGACCCCGACACCCGCACCCTGCTGCAGGTCACCGTCGAGCAGGCCGCCATCGCCGACGAGGTCTTCTCGGTCTTGATGGGCGACGACGTCGAGAGCCGCAAGCACTTCATCCAGACCAACGCCGATGACGTTCGTTTCCTCGACATCTGATCCGGAAGAGCTGACTCCATGAGCGATCTCCCACCCGACACCACGACCGAAGGACCCGGCGGACGCGACAACGGGCCCGGAAACGGCGGCCCGGGAGGCAACGACCCGAGTGACGGTGGCACGGCGAACGGCGGCCCGAGGGACAACGTCGAGCCGATCGAGATCCAGGCCGAAATGGAACAGTCGTTCCTCGAGTACGCCATGTCGGTCATCATCTCGCGGGCCTTGCCCGACGCCCGAGACGGACTCAAGCCGGTGCATCGCCGCATCCTGTGGTCGATGTTCGACGCCGGCCACCGACCCGATCGCAGCCACGTCAAGTGCGCCACCGTCGTTGGTGACGTCATCGGCAAGTACCACCCCCACGGTGACCAGGCGATCTACGACTCCTTGGTGCGTATGGGTCAGTCGTTCTCGCTGCGGAACCCGCTGATCGACCCTCACGGCAACTTCGGTTCACCCGACGATCCGCCGGCCGCCTACCGCTACACCGAGTGTCGCTTGATGCCGCTCGCCATGGAACTGCTCGCCGACATCGACGAGGACACCGTCGACTTCCGCGACAACTTCGACGGCAAGCACCGGGAGCCGGTCGTGCTCCCCTCACGATTCCCGAACCTGTTGGTCAACGGCAGTCAGGGCATCGCCGTCGGCATGGCCACCAACATCCCGCCGCACAACCTCGAAGAGGTCGTCGACGCCGTCGTGCACCTGATCGATCACGCCGACGCCACGGTCGAAGAGCTCATGGGCTTCGTGAAAGGACCCGACTTCCCCACCGGGGCCCAGATCCTGGGACGGGTGGGTATCCGCGATGCCTATCGCACCGGACGCGGTTCGGTTCGGATGCGAGCCGTCGCCGAGATCGTCGAGGGACGCACCAACGATCAGATCGTCGTCACCGAGGTTCCCTATCAGACCTCGGTCGACCAGATCGCCCGCAAGACCGCCGAGCTGGTCGAGAAGGGTGATCTCGTCGGGATTCGCGAGATCCGCAACGAGTCGGCAAAGGGCAAACTCAAGCTGGTGTTCGAGCTCAAGCGAGACGCCACGGCGTTGGTGGTCCTGAACAATCTCTTCAAGTACACGCCGATGCAGTCCACGTTCAGCGTGAACATGGTGGCCCTGGTCGATGACATCCCCCGAACGCTCAACCTACGCGATGCGTTGGTCAGCTACGTCGGTCATCAACGTGAGGTCGTCACCCGTCGGAGCCAGTATCGGCTCGACAAGGCCAAGCCCGCGAACACATCCTCGAGGGTCTCATCAAGGCCCTCGACGTCATCGACGAGATCATCGCCACCATCCGGGCGTCGGAGGACCGACCCGACGCCCGCGGGCGACTGATGGCGGAACCGTTCGAGTTCTCCGAGGTGCAGGCGAGCTACATCCTCGACATGAACCTGGGTCGTCTCACCCGGCTCGCCCGAATCGAGATCGACAACGAAGTGGCCGAGCTCCGCGAAACCATCGCCGAGCTCGAGGCGATCCTGGCCGACCAGGACAGGCTCGATCAGGTCATCAAGGACGAGCTGGCCGAGATCCGATCGACGTTCGGGAGCCCCCGGCGCACCGAGCTGGTCTCCGATCCGGGTGAACTCGACATCGAAGACCTCATCGACGACGAGGCGCTCGTCGTCACGCTTTCGACCACCGGCTACATCAAGTCGGTGTCGATCGATGAGTTCCGCACCCAGGGCCGCGGGGGACGCGGGGTGAGCGCAGCCAAGCTCAAAGGTGACGACGACGACATCATCGCCCATCTCCTGCAGACCTCGGCGCACGCCTATCTGCTGTTCTTCTCCAATCGTGGCCGGGTGTACCGGATCAAGGCTCACGAGATACCGGTCACCAGCCGTTCGTCCCGGGGTATGGCCCTGGTCAACCTGCTCCAGCTCCAGCCGGAAGAGAAGATCCAGGCGATCATCGACACCCGCGACTACGAGACGAACCGGTTCCTCTTCTTCGCCACACGGCAAGGACGGGTGAAGAAGACTCTGTTCAATGCCTATGACTCGTCGCTCCGAGCCGGTCTGATCGCCATCAACCTCAACGAGGGCGACGAGTTGGTGTCGGTCGTGGCCACCAACGGTGTACATGACATCTTCATGGTGTCTCGTCAGGGTCAGGCCCTGCGATTCCCCGAGGACCAGGTTCGCCCGATGGGTCGAACTGCGGCCGGAGTCCGGGGCATGAAGTTCCGCCCGGGAGACGAGTTGGTCAGCATGGACGTCATGCAGCCCGATACCGAGCTGCTGGTGGTCACCGACGAAGGGTTCGGAAAACGGACCGAACCCGAGCTGTTCAGCGCCAAGGGCCGTGCCGGACTCGGTGTGCGGTGCGTGAGGGTCAACGAGAAGAAGGGTCGCGTTGTCGGTGCGATGTTCGTCGCCCACGACGACGAGATCCTGTTGATCTCTTCGAATGGGGTGATCATCCGCACCGCAGTGTCGGCGGTGTCCCAGCAAGGACGCGACGCCACCGGCGTGTCGGTCATGAACTTGGGTCCGGGCGATCGTGTTTCCGCGGTTGCCCGAGTGCTGGCCATCGAAGACGCAGCAGTTCTCCCTGCGATGGCCGACGACGGGAGCGCCGATGGGGGGGCGACGGAGGAGTCCGAATTCGATCCCGAAGAGGACGACGACGGCGACGAGTGATCGCGGCGTTCGACCTCGCCCCACCTTCCCCCGCTGAATCGAGACGAACGGGAGACGGTCGTGGAACGACGACGGGATCGGGGCAGCGTTCTGCCCTTGATGGCGTTTGGTCTGGCGAGTGTGATGCTGATGGCCCTGCTTCTCGGTGGCGTCCTCACCCGAGTCCACGATCGGGCCCGAGCGCAGGCGGCGGCCGACGCCGCCGCATTGGCGGGTGCCGCCGACGGTCGTGTGGCGGCGGCGCTGCTGGCGTCGGCCAACGACGCCGACCTCGTCGGCTACCAGAGCGAGGGCAGCACGGTGGTCGTCGAGATTCGGACCGACCGAGGGACCACGGCCCGCGCCCGGGCCGAACGGCGGCTGGCGCTCGATCCTCACGGGTGATCACGGATGACCCGGACTTGGTCGTAGACTCCGATTCGTATGTCTGTTGACGATCCCTCGGCGAAGGACTCCGTCGTTCTCGGCGCTGACCTCGTGGCGGCGCTCGGATTCGAACCAGTGGTCGACGACGATGACGTCGATGCATCACACAATGGGCACAGTCCGGCGCTCGGAGCGCCGGATCTCGAGGCCGATGAGATCGACCGCGGCGCCGACCCGAGCCCGGTTGCCGATCCGGACGGCCGAGAGGACGACACCATGACGAATCACACCGCAACCGACGACGCCGAATCGGCGACATCCTCGACCGAAGACGGATCGTCCGACGTGATCGGTGGCGAGTTGATCGTCGGCGAAGCCGACGACGTATCGGTGATCGACGACGACGTCGACGATCGGGTGACCGTCGACGATGACGACGAGGTGCCGGCTCCATCGACGTCCGGTGGTGGGCGCGGTCGCTTCGGCGTGAGGGGGCTGTTCTCTCGTCAGGCCGAGTCGTCGATCGACGACGATGCGGTGATCGCCGATCTGAGCGCTGGTGGTTCGACGGCCGACCTCTTTGCTGCGGAGCGGGTCCGGGCCCGAGAGTCGACCATCGACGAGGTCGATCTGGATGCCGAGTCTCCCGGTGCCTCCCGTGACCTCGACGACGAGATGCCTCCGGCCGTTCCGGGAAACGACGCCGTTTCCGACGATCCTCCCCCACCACCGTTCGACCAGGTCGGCGCCGGTGTCGTCGGGGCTGTTCCGGGCGAGGTTGTCCTGCCCGCCGAGCCCGTCGTCTCGGATGAGGCTGTCCTCTCCGGCGAGGCTGTCCTCTCCGGCGAGGCCGTCGTTTCGGATGAGCCAGTCGGTTCCGATGAGGCCGCTCGCCCTGGCGAGCCGGTTTCGGATGAGGCCCTCGGTTCCGGCGACGCCGTCGCTCCCGATGGAACCGTTGGGGTCGATCCGGGCGAGCCGGAATGGGTTTCGGTTCGTCGACGTTCGGCACGGAAACGATCGATCTCGACGCCGATGAGCGCTACGGGCGCACCGTGACCAACGACGTCGTGGTCGGGGAACCGCCGACGGCCGGACCGTCTGCGATCGCGGCCGGAACGGTCCTCGCCGGTTCACCGGGGGCGACCCCGTCGCCGGTTCGTCGAGCCAAGAAGTTGCGGGCCCGGAAGTCACGCCGGGTGATCCGCCACATCGATCCATGGTCGGTGCTCACGTTCTCGATCATCTTCCACCTGGTGTTCTTCGCCTCGCTCCTGCTGGCCGGCGTCCTGGTGTGGAACGCGGCAGTGGCTGCAGGGACCATCGAGAACATCGAGAACTTCATCCGGGAACTCGCCGACTACGAGACGTTCCAGATCAATAGCGACCAGGTCTTCAAGGCGGCGGTCGTGATCGCGGGGATGCTCACGCTGGCTTCGTCGGTGTTGGTGGTTCTGCTCACCGTGGTCTTCAACCTCATCTCCGACCTCATCGGCGGCATCCGGGTCACGGTCATCGAGGAAGAGACCGTCCGGGTACCGGCCAACGACCAGGCCCGGCCGACGGCGAAGTAGTTGGATCGAGCGTCGAGCGGTATCGTTGCCGTTCGCCTCGGGGCTATAGCTCAGTTGGTTAGAGCGCACCCCTGATAAGGGTGAGGTCGTTGGTTCAACTCCAACTAGCCCCACGAAGCGATCGAAACGAACGAGGCCGGAGCCGCCTCCATGGGCGGCTCCGGTCGTTGTTAGTCTCGACCCATGATCACCTTGGTTCGCAGAGTGGCGGCGGCGCTGTCGATGGCGGGTATCGTGGCCGCCTTCTTCCGTCTTCGTGGAACCGGCGGTACGCCTCCCCGGAGCGGCGGGTGGCGAGAAGTCTCGGCCGACGAACTCCGTTGATGGCCGGCACGCCGGCGCGGCGAATAGCCGTGGTCGGTCTGGGATCGGCGGGGACGCAAACGGCGCGGCTCCTGGCCTCGTCGGCGATCGGTGAGCTCTCGCTGTACGACCTCGATCTCGTCCACGCACGGGCTCTCCGTGACACGTTGTCGGTGGGGTCCGGTCGGGTCATCCACGATCCGGGCCGCCGGATCGGTGTCGGTGGGCCGCTCGGTGACGAGGCCGACGTCGTGGTGCTTGCAACACCGGCCGGCACGCACGCCCGTCTGGCCCGTCGCATCATTGCCGAGGGCCGCCACGTGGTGTCGATCAGCGACGCTCCGAGTGACATCCACGGACTGATCGACCTCGACGGTGCCGCCCGGTCCGGTGGTCGGACCATCGTGATGGGTGCCGGGTTCGTGCCCGGCCTGAGTTGTCTGCTGGCCCGGCATGGTGCCGACCGCCTGGACGAGGTGGAAGAGGTGTCGGTGGCAAAGTCCGGCACCGGTGGGCCGGCCTGCGCCCGGGAACATCATCGAGCCCTGTCCCAACCCGGCCACGAATACCACCATGGGCAGTGGCTGATCCGAGCCGGCGGTTCGGGCCGAGAGCTGGCGTGGTTCCCCGACCCGATCGGTGCCAAGGACTGCTATCGAGCCGACCTTCCCACCCCGATCCTGCTGGCCCGTGTCTTTCCGGATGCCGATCGGATCACGTCCCGGGTGTCGGCGACACGGCGAGACCGGCTGACCTCACGGTTGCCGATGTTGCGTCCGCCGCACGCCGATGGTGGCCCGGGGGCGATTCGTGTGGAGGTGCGGGGTCGCCGGGACGGCCGGGTGGAGACCATCGTCTACGGGGTCGCCGAGCGTCCCTCGGTCGCGGCCGGAACGGTTGCGGCCGTCGTTGCCCTTCTCCTGGTCGACCGGCCGGACCCCGATCCGATCCCATCCGGTGCCTTTGGGTTGGGTGAACTCGCCAATCCCAAACGGTTGCTCCGAGACCTGTATCGACGGGGCATCCGGGCCTCGACCTACGAGGGCTCCGGACTCTGATCGAGGTGGAACCCACCGGGAGTGACACGCTCCGTCGAGATATTTGCTCAAGTTCCCACGCTTCGTGGTCGATGACACCGTTGAGGGAATTATTCGGAATTTCTGCTCAAGTTCTGCCCTGACCCTGCCGAGAACATTGCGGCACGGAGGACAACAGGGAGATGAACATCATGGGCGAAATGACCAAAGCCGAAATCAACCACCGAATCGAAGCCAATCTGCCGCTGGTGAAACACGTCGTGTTCCAGGTGGCGGTGCACTTCCCCCGCCACGTCGACCGGGAAGATCTGGCTCGAGCCGGTGCGCTCGGCTTGGTCGAGGCTTCCCGTCGTTACGACGAGAGCCGGGGCGTGCCGTTCGAGCGTTTCGCCGCCCAGCGCATCCGTGGAGCGATCCTGGACTCGGTCCGGGCCGCCGACTGGGCCCCCCGCTCGGTTCGGCTGCTGGCCCGCCGTCTCGAGGCGACCGAACAGCAGTTGGCCTCCGAGCTGGGTCGGGTTCCCTCGCTGGGCGAGATGGCCACCGAGCTCGGTGTGTCCCTCGATGAGCTGACCAAGCTCCAGGACCGCCTGTTCCGCTCGGTCGTGCTCGCCCTCGATCACGAGACCAGTGACGAAGGTGATGAAGAACTCACCCTCGTCGACGTGTTGCAGGACCGGAGCTCGGTCGAGCCGCTCGAGGAACTCGAGACCCGAGAACTGCACTCCTACCTGCGTGACGCCGTTGGCCTGCTTCCCGAGCGGCAGCGGTTCGTCATCGTGGGCTACTTTCTCGAGGGCCGCACCTCGGAGGAACTGGCTCGTTTCCTGGGTGTCACCGAGTCCCGGGTCAGTCAGCTGCGGTCCGAGGCGTTGCGCAACCTGAAGATGGGCATCGAGGCTCAGTACGACGACGATGACCGCGAGGAGCCGTCCGGTCGGGTGGCCAAGCGCCAGGCTGCCTACGCCGACGCGGTGTGCGAAGAATCGAACTGGAAGAACCGCCTTGGCCGCTGGGACCGCGAATACGATGTCCCCGAGGAGCCCCTGCTGCCGGTCGTCGCCCTCGGAATTCGGTGACCACGAATCGTCGACTGGCCGGGCCCGTCTAGAAGGTCGCCGCAGCCTGCCAGCGATCGAGTAGGCCTGCGTCACCGAAGAGCTCCAGGCGACTGGGTGGCAGCCGGCTCCACAGAAGGAGGAGCAGGTCCGAGACCGGGCCTCGTGCGGCGACCGCCCCCTTGTCGTGTCCCCTGGTCCAACTGATTTCGGTTGGTTCGAAGGTGACCAACCACTCCCCTTCTTCGACGTCGGTGGCGTGCAGGTGCATCACCTCGCCGTTCCCGGCCAGGGTTTCGAAGCTGAGACGGGTGGGAGCGAACGTCTCGAACACTTCGTCGATCCCGTCGACGGCGAGGGCCTGGTCGATCGGCCGCGGTGATCCGCTCGCCGACTCGACGTCCCAGCGGTGCATGGACACTTCCTGGGACAGCCGGCGGAGCCACCAGCCGCCGGGTTGTGGTCCGGTGAACGTCGGAACCACGATCGTGGGGTCGAAGGTCTCGAAGATCTCGAGCAGACGATCGATCCCCTCGGCGAACCAATCGATGACCTCCTCGCCGATGGGGGGTTCGGGGACGTCACCTCGTCGTGGGGGCTGGTCGGGCGACGCGGCGAGCGCGAGGGCCACGTAGCGGGCGACCCAGCCGGTGTGGCCGATGACCGCACCAACGGTCCAGCCTTCGATGTGTGGGATCGTGAGCCCCAGATCGTCGGGACGGACGGAGCGAAGCCGTGACGACTCCTCTCGCAGGAGGCGGAGGTACTCAGAGGACGACAACGCAGACATGACGGCATTGTCGCACCTCGACGATGGTCACGGTCGGACCACCGGCCATCGACTGCCGCCGCGGGTATCGGTGCTGATCGGTGTGGCCGATGATCGGGGTGGTTGCCGATCAGTCTCGGTGTTGGCCGACCCAGTCGTCGAGCTCACGCCAGCGGTCGTTGAGCCAGTCGACTCGATCGGCCGGATCGGCGGGAAGGGTCGACCGATCGACCTCCCACCAGCGAACCACGACGGGCGATCGCAGGGGAAGGCCGCGTCGAAGGCCTCGTAGTTCGGCCACCCCTTCGAGCCCGGTGTGGGCCAGGATCATGATGGCGGCCTCGGGTTGGTGCTCGAGCAGTGCGAGTGTCCCGCCCGGCTTCGGCGGCAGGAGGAAGTGCAGTTCGTCGTTGAGGTCTGCGGTGGCGTCGTCTCCTCGTCGTCGAAGCGACGCGCCGACCCGGGCCTTCGCCGCCGGCGTTGCATAGGTTCCCTCGGGGAAGATGACCAGTCCGGCTTCGGGGCGTGCCTCGTCGGCCAGCCGGGCGATCTGGGCCACTTCGGTGCCGGTGTCGCCTCCGCGGGTCACGAAGTGGTTGCCGAGTCGGTGTCCGTAGATGTCGATGTTGGGCAGGTTCTGGAGTTCGCGTTTGAGCACGTAGTGGACCGGACGGCGCAGGTGGTCGTTGAAGAGATGGGCCGGGATGACGGCGTCGACCATGCTCGCATGCCGACTCAGCACGATCACTCGGCCGGTGGGCACGGGAGCGTCGTCGAGGTCGATGACCACACGGAGCAGGCGGCGGGCCCATTCGAGCAGCGAACTCGCCCACCATCGTTGGACCCGAGCATTGGCCTCGAAGTCGAGCCGTCGACCGCAACCGCCGACGAGCCAGAGCCAGGCTGCACAGGCAATGCCCACCCATTCGTGGAGGCAGAAGATCAGCCCGAAGAGCCAGAGCCGGACCGAGGGCAGCGGGAACCGGCCGGTCAGGAGATCGATCACCACGAGGGCGGGGATCACCACGGGGCTGAGGACGAACCACAGCGGCACGGCGATGAATGCCGCAGGGATGGTGACGCAGCGTCGGAGGAGACGAGTCACGGGCGCGACCTCAACGGATGACGTTCTGGCCGTGGGCCGCCATCCGGTGGACGGTGTCGCAGAACGCGAAACGACGCACCGCGGGGTGCGCCGTTCCGACGATTCGATGAGGATGCATACCGGGCGTCGATCAGGCCGGCGCCGACGGGAGGCGTCAGCGCTCTTCTTTGAAGATCACGTGCTGGCGAACGACCGGGTCGTACTTGCGCAGTTCGAGGCGCTCCCGGGTGTTCGTCTTGTTCTTCTTGGTGACGTAGGTGAAGCCGGTACCGGCGGTCGAGCGCAACTTGATGATGGGTCGCTTGTCGGTTGACTTGGCCATCAGATCTTCACTCCCTGGCGACGAAGGTCGGCGACGACCACCTCGATGCCCTTCTTGTTGATCGTCTTGATGCCCTTGGCGCTGACGGTGAGCTTGATCCAGCGCTTCTCGCTGGGCAGCCAGAAGCGCTGGTGCTGGATGTTCGGATCCCACCGACGCTTGGTGACGCGGTGTGAGTGGGAAATGCTGTTACCGAAGCTTGGCTTGCGGCCGGTGACCTGGCAGACCATCGACATGGCGGACCTCCACACTGGCTCGAATCGACTGGTCACAAAGGGTAGCGGGCTGGAGGGTCTGCGCCACCCCGCTCGGCGGATCCGCCGAGATCGGGAACCGGCCCTCGTCGGGCGCGGTTGACATCAGGGCCCACGGCGCCGAGCCGCAACCGAACCGGTCCGGTGAGCCCGCTCTCGGCACGGATGAGTCGAATGACCTACGGAGGTCGGGGGCGAATGTGTCGATACGGTGACGAAACCCGTTCAGGGCGAAAGGTCGGCAACCTCGGTTTCCGACGCATGTCCGTGAAGGAGCCAGTTCCATGAACAAGCAGTACCCGAGCAAGGGCCGATCGTTCGGTGGCGTCACGCCTGGTCGTCGTCGGCGGTGTCCTCGCCTCCCTCTTGGCGTCGACGGTGGTAGCTATGCCATCGGTCGCCTCGGCGGCCGATGGGGTCGTCGTTCGGCCGATCACCCTGCCGATTCACCCCGGACACGTGAGCCAACGTGTATCTGGACCGACACCTTCGGAGCGCACGGAGCGGGGGTCGGTGTCACATCGGGGTCGACATGATGGGGCCGAAGATGACTCCGTTGGTGGCAGCGGCCAGCGGCACGGTCACCTGGTTCCGTCACGATGCGGTCGAGCGGCAACAACCTCGACATCACCGACGCCGAGGGCTGGACGTACCACTACGTCCACATCAACAACGACACGCCCGGGACCGACGACGGTGCCAATCTGCTCGAGTTCGCGTTCGCGCCGGGTATCGCACGGGGTCGCGTGGTCGTGGCCGGACAGGTCGTTGCCTACTGGGTGACTCGGGCAACGCCGAGAGCGCCGGTTCGCACCTCCATTTCGAGATCGAGGACCCGAGCGGAACGCCGATCAACCCGACAGCCAGTGTCGACGCCGCGAAGGTTGCGCTGACCCTTCCGCCGATCCCGCTCGACAAGCTCGGTCCGTACGGGAACGCGGCGGCACTGACCACCGATGTGTTCGCCACGTTGCAGGGGCGTTCACCGAGCGTCACCGAGGCGGCGGCGCTCGCTCGCCTCGTCAGCTCGAGCGGGTTGGCCGCTGCCATCGAGCCGTACGTCTCATCGAACTCCTCGGCTGCGCAAATCGACCGGTTGTACGTGGCGTACTTCCTGCGCCGACCCGACTTCGACGGGATCCGGTACTGGATCGACACCAAGGGCCGGGGTGTCACCCTCACCCAGATCGCCGACTCGTTCGCTGCCGGCGACGAGTTCCGGGCTCGGTACGGCACCCTCGAATTCGGACAGTTCCTCGATCAGCTCTATCTCGACGTGCTCGGTCGAACGCCCGA
Source organism: uncultured Acidimicrobiales bacterium (assembly GCA_963700755.1). Taxonomy (GTDB): domain Bacteria; phylum Actinomycetota; class Acidimicrobiia; order Acidimicrobiales; family SZUA-35; genus JBBQUN01. The sequence goes on along the minus strand of CAVOYW010000004.1, from coordinate 90,367 downwards.
CGAGTCGGGCAAGGCCTACTGGCTCGACCTGCTGGAGCGCAAGAAGGTCACCAAGGGCAACATCGTCGTCAACTTCACCGAGGGGGCCGAGTTGATCGCGCGGACCTCGCTTCGCAGTGAGCTGGTGGGTTTGACGGCCCTCTTCGACGGGCGGGCACCGACCGACGAGGAGATCGCGAAGTGGGAACGCGATCGGGCGACGATGCCGTTGGCCCAGGCGGCCGAGGCCTGGTTCCTGGCCAACGCCGGCTGACGTCGAGCCGTCCGTTCACCAGGAACGACACCAGTCCTCGACGGCGAGGGCGAACGCATCGAGGTCTTGGTCGTCGATCGGGATCGACAACGCGATGAAGCCCCGCCGAGCCAGATAGAAGCCTGCGTCGAGCATGTCGAAGAAGAAGAGTTCGCGCAAGGCTTCGTCTCCTCCGACCAGGTCGTTCGGACAACGTACGGGCCCGGGGACGGGATGTACGTTCATCAACGACCCGAGACCGGTCACCGACATGGGGAGCCCCGACTCGACGAACGAGTCGTTGAGACGGACGCGGAGCCGCTCCCCCCGCTCGTTCAGCGTTGCCACGGCGTCCGAGGTGAGGGTGTGCTCCAGGGTCGCGATCCCGGCGGCCATCGTGAGCACGTTGTTGTTGAAGGTCCCGGCGTGACCGAGCGGTTCGAGACCGTCGGTTCGGACGGCGCCGGTGTCGAAGACCGACAACACGTCGGCCCGTCCGCCGAAGGCCCCGAAGCTCATGCCCCCGGCCAGATACTTGCCGAAGGTCGCCAGGTCAGGGAGCACTCCGTAGAGCAGCTGCGCTCCCCCACTGCTGAGCCGCGAGGTCATCACCTCGTCGAAGATCAGCAAGGAGCCGTTGGTGTCACAGATGGAGCGGAGGCCTCCGAGGAAGTCGGGCTCGCCGGGTAGGCACCCTGCCGAGCCGAGCATCGGCTCGACCAGGATGGCGGCGACCTCACTCCCCCGTCGTTCGACGATTGCCCGGACCGACTCAAGGTCGTTGAAGGTGGCGATCTCGACGTCGAAGGGTACGTTGATGCCGCGTCCGTGCGAGCCGTAGGTCAGGACGCCACCGTGGTACCCGCCTCCAAAGACGATGATGGCGTTTCGCCTGGTCACGTGGCGTGCCGTTGCGATCGCCATGAGGTTGGCCTCGGTTCCGGAATTGGTGAAACGCACCTGTTCGAGCGCCGGGAACCGCTGCACCATCAGCTGGGCGAATCGGATCTCGTTCGGGTGCGTGGCGCCGAGCGTCCAGCCGTTGGCCATGGCCGCCGTCACCGCTTCGGCGACGACCGACGGTGTGTGCCCGGCGAGACCGGCCGTGTAGTTCCCGAGCAGGTCGAGCATCTGGTGCCCGTCGACGTCGATCAGAGTCGCATCGTGGGCTGCAGCCACCCGGAAGGGAAATGGATCGAAGTGCAGCACCGTCCTCGTGTGGCCACCGGGTAGGACGGCCACGGCCTCGGCCGCCAACGCGGCCGAGCGAGGTCGTTTCGTCACATAGGCGGCCCGTGCCGCCTCCAGTCGACGTGAGGCCAGGTCCGATCGATCTCGGTCGAGCTGCATGACCGGACGCTAACACCACCCTCGTGCCCATGCAGCAGGCTGCACCGCCCAGGGGCAACTCGACTCGCCGTGCACCGACCGGATGGTCACTCCCTGCGTCGTCTGAACAGGGAAATCGGCCAACGTGGTCGAACCGGACGGGTGAACGTAGCCGCACTGCTCAGGGTCATGCAGAGGGGTTGCGGAGTCTTGCGTAGCGCCTGCGTCCGCGCCACCCGAAGGATGCTTTCGCCGCCTCGAGCTCGAGGGCGAGCGATTCGGCCCGGGCTCGTTCGGCCTCCAGTCGAATCCGTTCGTCGGCGGCTCGCTGCTCGACCTCGGCCAGCAGTTCCCGCTCACGCCGAGTCGCGTCATCGGCCCGGGCCCGTTCGGCTTCGGCAACGGCCAACGATTGACGCGTCAGGGCCAGCTCGGCCTTGAGGCGGGACTGCTCGGCTCGCTCCGCTTCGAGATCCCCGACGAGTTGGTCGAGGCGCCGTTTGGTCTGGGTGGCCGCGGCCGTTGCCTGTTCGGCCTCGAGGCGGGCGATCCGAGCCTCGGCCTCGGCGTCGGCTTCGCGACGGGTGACCATGAGCAGTTCGGTGAGCGTTGCCGGGTCAGGGGTGGGAGCCGGCGTGTCGTCCCGCAGGTCGAGTGCCCAGCCTTCCCGGTCGGCGATGTCGCGGAGGGCTGCGGTGGGGATTGCATATGCATTGCCGTGGGGCGTGTCGACCGTTTCGACCTCGGGCAGCCTGTTCGCGGCGATCCGCCGGCGGAGGGTGTCGGTCGAGACACCCAGCAGATCGGCTGCCTCTCGCAGGAGAACGCGGTCATCGGGCATCGTGTTCGCTCCAGGGTGGGAGGCCGAATTGGGGGTCGAGAGCGGCGCCGGATCACGAGCACCACGCCGAGGGTCACCAGTATGCACCGCGTGGGCATGCCGATGCGCTCCCAGCGCAGTCACCTCCGATCCGATCGACCGGTTCCGAGCGCCGACCGATCGGCTGGGACGCCGCACGGCGACGCGAGTTGGGTCGGTCGTCGCACGGCGACGAGGTGCCCAGGGTTCGCGGAGACGGGTGCCCAGCCTTCCGGGGAGTGTCTTCGGCGCCCGGCGCCGCCGGCACGACGCGACGCCGTGGATCCCGACCGACCGCCTGCGCGTGCCCCACCTGGCGCACCGGCGCGGTCCGGTGACCCGGTGCGGTCCGGTCATTGGGCCGAGCCCCGAACGGTGCAGAACCCGCCCGGTGTGGACCGCGGTATGCAGACGGGACCGTCTGCACACGTGACTGTGCAGCGTAGATCAAGGCTCCTTCGCCTGGCTCTGAACTGCTGAAATGGCCGGTGATCACCCTGGGCAAGATCGGTTGGTCGGGTGCGGGTGGTGTACGGTGCTCAAGGTCTGCCCAGGGTTGGTGGCAGGCGTTGACCAGGGACCTGCAGGGGGGTGCCACGGCGATGGGGGAGCGTGGCCGCTCGGTCGCCGGGGCCGACGTCGGTCAATAGCTCCCAGGCACGAACTCGAGGACCCCACTCACCGCGGGGAACATCACGAGCATCGAGTGCTGGCCGACGTCGGTTGTGGCCCCGACGATGCCGGTCAGGTACCAGAGCCTTGGTTCGGCACCGACCAGACGCAGCGTGGTGATCTTCGTGGGATCGGGTTCCGCGGCATGCACGGTCAGGAGCAGGCTGCCGTCCCTCCATTCGGCCCGCTGGAGCGCGATGTTCGGCACGTCGACGTCGACGACCTGGGGACAGGCCTGCGACAGGTGGTCGAGCGTCTGCTGGGCAGCAGAAATCATCGCCGACAGCTCCGGAGCCGAGCCGGCCAGGCGGGTGAGGATCGATCGATGGCACTCGGTCCAGGCCGGCGTCCGATGAGCGAGTTCGACCACGCGCTCGACCACGCGCTCGACCACACCGCCCGCAACGACACCGTCCGCGACCACAGCGGATTCACTCGATGGTCTGGCGTCGGCCTGGGCACGAAGCCACTCCCGGTCGGTTTCGTCGATCACCGAGGCGACGCTACTGCACCCTGGGGGCGCAGTTGGCCGTCACCAGGCGAATGCGTCGATTCGATGACGACGGGAACCGATCCGTCCATGTGGCCGTCCGATGACCGACGAATGACCTCGGGAGGCCAATCATGACCACGATTCGACGCACCTTCGCCCGAAGCGGACGACGGCGACTGCTGGTGCTGATGACGTGCCTCGCTCTGGCTGGTGGGGGCTGCAGTGCCAACGGCGACGAGAGCTCGAACGAGGCCGGTCGGGCCGTGGCCGAGGAATTCGACGCCGACTCGGGTTCGATGACCGGCGCCGGGTCCGTGACGGCGAGTGATGCCCTTGCCGATGACCTCGCCGAAGCCTCGCCCGACCCCGCTCGGGAGTCCACGCCGGCGGGGGAGGGGTCGACGCTCGGATCGGGCGGTACCGGTGCCGGCCCGCTGACCCAGGTCGACATCGGACGAGACATCATCTTCACCGCCTCGATCGAGGTCGAGGTCGCGGACGTCGCCGCGGCTTCGGCGGAGGCCGTTGCGGTGATTCAAGGTCTCGGAGGCTTCGTGTTCGGGCAGAGCACGGTCGACGACGGCATTCCCCGGTCGACCCTGACGTTCAAGGTCCGCCCCGAGGACTTTCAGACCGCGGTGGCGAAACTCGGTGAGGTCGGTGTGTTGCGCTCCCAGAACATCACGACCGACGACGTCACCGAGCGGGTGGTGGATCTCGAAAGCCGGATCATCACGGCCCAGGCGAGCGTGGATCGGCTGCGGGGGTTCCTCGAGGGTGCGACCTCCCTCGCCGACATCGCCCAACTCGAAGCAGAGCTTCTGCAACGGGAGACCGATCTCGAGTTGCTGCGGGGTCAATTGCGGACCGTGCAGGCCCAGGTCGACCTGGCCACGATCACCGTGTCGCTGACCCAGCAGGTTCCCGGCCCCGAGCTCGACCTGACGACCACGTTCTACGTCGGTCATGACGACGGCGCGGCATGCCAGGGAAGTGACGACCTGGCCGTCGACGAAGGCGATGCCGTCACGGTTTGCTACGTCGTCACGAACACCGGTGACACCCATCTCGACGACATCGAGGTCGTCGATGCCACCTTCGGTCTCGATGCCGACGACATCACCCGGGTCGGGGAGGACGAGATCGTCGCCCCCGGAGGGCAGGTGCGGTTCTTCGCCGAGGTCGAGGCGGTCGAAACGAGGTCGAGTGAGAGTCGGGCCTCGGGCCGTGCGGTCGACGAGGCGGGCAACGACCTGCGGCAGGGTCTCGTGACCGCCGCCGGGCAGGCCCGGCTGACCGTCGAACCCGACACGTCCCTTCCGGGCTTTCTCGACGGTTTCAGCGCCGGGCTGGCGGTCGTGGTGAGCATCGTTTCCGCCATCGTGCTGGCGGTTGGGTTCTCGCTCCCGCTCATCTGGCTGCCGCTGCTGTTGTGGTGGCTGTGGCGCAAGGTGTTGAGTCCCCGTCGGGCGGCTCGACGGACCGCCCGTGCCGCCCAGCCGGCACCGCCCGCACCTCCGGCACCGCCCGCACCTGCGGCTGGGGCGGTCGTGGGCTCCGCGGTCGGCGGCTCGACCGGGCCCACCGGGGTGGATGCCTCGGTTACCCGACCTTCGGGTCCCTGAGGACACTCGGCTGCGCGCGGTACCGCGGTCGAGACCGGCCCCCTGAGGTGATGGCGACCGAGAGCCACTACCCGACGCGGTTGCCTCCACACGTCCGGCGCGAGAATGACAGCGATGAAGTTCACCGGGGAAAACTTCGCCGAGCGCTGGATATTCAGCCTCCTGAGCTGTGGATAAGTCTGTGGCCTTTGTGGAAATGATGGTTCGTCGACTTTTCCCGATCATTCCCGGTTCCGGCCGGTTCGCCACCGACGGTGACACGTGGACGGCGGACGGGCGAACGACCGGTGAACGTGCGGCAACGACACGGGTGGGGGCGGCCCGACCCGTCGACCGTGGCGAGGGGCCAGTACCCTGAACCCGATCGATCGAGGAGTGAAGATGTCCGGTGTCCTGGTTCCCTTGCTGCAGCTGGCGTCACTGGTGTTCCTCGCCCGGGCGTTGCTGAGCTGGTTCCCGATTCGACCGGGGTCGAGCTTCTACCCGGTCTGGCGGCTGATCCACCAGGTGACCGATCCGGTCATCGTGCCGATTCGACGGATCCTGCCCCCGATGGGGGGACTCGACCTCTCGGTGTTCCTCGTGATCATCGGGATCAACGTCGTTCTGGTGCCCATCGCCGCCCGGCTCTGATCGAATCGAGCGGGAGCTGCCTCGACGCCTGCTGCCCCGGCCATGCGGCGTACTAGCGTCTGCGAGGTGAACCTTCCGCTTGTTCGTGAGTTCGATCGAGCCACGTGAACGGCGATGCCCGCCGGGTGCTGGTGGTTCGAGGGGCGCGAGGATTCGTCGATGGAGCGGCGAGCGTGGCGTTGCCGGCCTACCTGGCCCTGGTCGGGCTCGACGTCGGGCGGGTCGGGATCATCGCAACCCTCACCATGCTGGGCTCGGCGGCGGCGACCCTGGCCATCGCCTGGTTCGGGCGGGGGTGGCCGCGCCGGCAACTGCTGGTTGCCTCGTCGGTGCTGATGGCATTCACCGGCGTCGCGTTTGGACTGGCCTCGGCGTTCTGGCTGCTCGCCGTCATCGCCGTGGTCGGAACACTGAATCCGTCGTCGGGTGACGTCAGCGTGTTCCAGCCGATCGAACACTCGATGCTTCCGCAGACGGTGCCCGACGCCGAGCGCACCGTCCTGTTCGCCCGGTATTCGCTCGTTGGCTCGCTGTTGGCCGCGTTCGGATCGCTGAGCGTCGGCGTCGTCATTGCGCTGTATCACCGGGGTTGGCTGTCGGAACTCGGCGCCATGCGACTGCCCTTCCTGGCGTATGCCCTGGTCGGGGTGGGTTCCTTCTTCGCCTACCGACGGCTGGGTCCGGGCTCCGAGCCTCCCGTCGCGGTCGAGCCCGGAGCTCTGGGATCGAGCCGCTCGATCGTCCTGCGGCTCGCGGCGCTGTTCAGCCTCGATTCGTTCGCCGGCGGCTTCACGGTCCAGTCGATGCTGGCGCTGTGGCTGTTCCTTCGATTCGACCTCTCGGTCGGTCTCACCGGACTGGTGTTCTTCTGGACTGGATTGTTCACGGCCGGATCGATGCTCGTTTCACCGTGGCTGGCCGCCCGGATCGGTCTGGTCCGCACCATGGTGTTCACCCACATTCCGGCCAATCTGTTCCTGATCGCCGCCGCCTTCATGCCCAACGCCTGGTTGGCCGTCGGTTGTCTGATGGTCCGCTCGGTGTTCGCAACGATGGACGTTCCGGCCCGAACCAGCTATGTGATGGCGGTGGTGCCCCCCGAACGCCGGGCCGCGGCCTCGGCGATCACCAACGTGCCCCGCAGCCTGGCCGCCGTCGCCGGGCCGGCCCTCACCGGTGCCCTGTTGGCCCGGACCACCTTCGGCTGGCCGCTCGTCATCGCAGGGTCGATCAAGATCGGCTACGACCTGCTGCTCCTTCGCTCGTTCGGAGCAGTCCGACCACCCGAGGAGCAGGTCTGAGTCAGTCGGGGCTGTCGTTGAGCAACTCGAAACCCGCTGTGGCCGCCACGGCGCCCGCGATCTGCAGGTCGATTCGATGCCAGCCGGCCCGGTAGCGGCGGGTGGAGGCGGTCTGGATCAGGCGACGCTTGGTCAACGAGCGCACCTCCCCGGGCTCCAGATCGATCGACGTCCACTTGAAGACCTTCGGCGCCGTGTTGGACGATCGGCCACGGTGATGGACGACGAAGTCGACGACGAGTCGCTGCGGCCGGGGACTCTTCGATCGGATTTCGGCCCGGAGTTGCACCGAATCACCGAGGTGGATCGACGCCGGGTCGACAGTGAACTCGATCACTCCGATTTCGGGCTCGGTCGTGAACCCGAGGGCTGCCATGGCTGCGGGGTGTCCCTTCTTGATCAGGGAGCGTAGAGCGTGCCGGACCATGGCCTCGTCGACGGGGGGATCCTCTCCCTGCCAACGTGTCACGATTTCGATGACCCGATCCGGATGATTCCGGGCGACGTCGTTGAGGTGATTGGCCACCGACCGCCGGACGATCGGCGAGGGATCGTGACGCAGGTGTTCGACCAGGTCCAGACCGATCGAGGGATCGTCGAGCAGGACGTCGACCTTGGTACCCCAGGGCAAATGGGGTCTCGTCCCCTCCGAGGTCAGTCGGCGGACTCGTTCGTCGGGGTGGGTGGTGTTGCGCCGGAGGTGGGCCAGCGTGATGTCGAGGTGCTGGTCGAGAAAGGGCCGGATGGCGAACTCGCAGCTCATGCGGCGGGTCAGGGTGTCCATGGCGATCAGTGACTCGTGCGGATGTCCGAGTCCATGTCGTTCGACGAACGAGCAGAGTGGCCAGGCCGCGAATCCCTCGACTCCCGACGCGACCGCGACCACGACCGGCAGGGCTTCGGGGTACGGGAGTGAGAGGGCCATTCGGACCTCGTCGGCGATCAGGTCGACGCGAGCCTTGAGTTCCCGGTCGTCGAGACGTTGGAGGACCCGATGTTCGAATCCGGCGGTGTCAAAGGTCGGCTCGATCGCGGCGAAGCGCTGACCCAGGTCTCGGACGAGGGGTGCATCGATCTGGTTCTTCAGCGGCTCGGTCACCCGGCCAGGGTAGGGCGGGTCACCCGTCGCGGCCGGAGCGCGAACGATCGACCGGGTCGGACACTGCGACGGCCTGCGACCTCACCACCCCTCGATTCGCAGTTCGCGCGACCGGATGACCTCACCGAGATGTCCGGGCAACCGGCTGGCGGACCAGTCGACGGTGAACCCCGTGACCTCGTCGTCGTCCTGCCAGGCCGCGTTGATCCCTGGGGCGAGCAGCGCCGCCAGCAGCTCTCGCTCGGTGGTGTCGAGTGATGACGCGAAATCCCTCAGTTTGTCGATGAGGGACTCAGCAGTGCCGCCCTCGGCTCTGGTCGTTTCGGTCATCGATTGCTCTCCGAATCTTGAGTCGCGGCGACCGACTCGGAACACAGGACGCCTCGCGGGTCGAAGGGTTACGTTTCGGGTGCAGGCGATCGCAACGGTACCGGAGCCGACCTCACGAAAATTCGACCTGACTCTGTAACCGAGTGGCACCGAAGTCGTCCGTCCCCTGGCGAAGGAGGACCGTGCGATTCGAGGTCGAGATCAACTATCCAGACGGTACGAGTGGCGTCGTTCCGCTCTCGGACCCAATCGAGATCGGTCGGGAGACCGCCGGTCTGGTCGTCGACGACCCCGCCATCAGTCGTCGGCACCTGGTGCTGCGCCCCGTGCCCGAGGGTGTCGAGGTCGAGGACCTCGGGAGTGCGAACGGCACGACGATCGACGGGGTTGCACTCCGGGGCACCGCGCTGGTGAGCGACGGGGCGAGCATCCTTGCCGGTGACACGGTGTTCCGGATCCGCGAGGTCTCACCCCCCGAAACCGTGACGGGACCGTCGGGGCGCGAGACCGTTGCACCCGTCTCGGCCCGGGCACAGGCTGTGGCCACACCCCGTCCACCCCAGCGGGCGTTCACGGCGATCGAGGGTGATCTGATCACGGTCAACTTCGTTCCCGGGACCGTGGGCGCCTCGGTGGCGGCGTCGGTGCACGACACGGCGAAACGGGCGAGATCGGCTCTGTCCGGCTTCGGGTCCGAGCCGTGGGGGGCGGTCGTCACCATCAACGTCGTCGACCCGTTCCCACACCCCGACGATCCGACCCACCTCGTCACCGGGGGCGCCACGGTCGATGCCGAGGCCAACACGATCTGGCTGGTCGTCACACCCGAGTCGCCTCCCGAGAGTCCCCATCGAGCACTCGCACTCCTGTTCGGGGCGGCACTTCCCTGTGCCGGCGACCTCGATCACCTGATCGAGGGCTACGGCATCCACCTGGCCGGGGTGCCCGAACCCGAACCCGAAACCGTCGTCGCGCTGCCCGCCGCGCTCGAGGACCTCGACCCGACCACACGAGGCCCCCTCGTTGCGTCCTTCGTCCGATACCTGATCGCCCGGGAAGGCGACGACGTTTTCCGGCGACTGCTGACCACCCCCAGCGGTCATGTGTCAGAAGCCTGGAAGGAGTTGTACGGCCGCTCGGGGCAGGTCCTCGAGGCTTCGTGGCGAGACGACCACGAGAACGCTCCGCCCAGCGTCTCCACCACGGACTTCCTGCGGCTGTCGTTGCGCTACCTGCGTCCCTACCAGCTCCGCCAGGCCGAGATCTTCGGGTACATGCTGCTGAGCCTGGCCTTCACGGTCGCGTACCCGTTCGTGACCCAGCGTCTGTTCGACGGCGCCCTCCCGAGTGGCGAGTTCTCCCAGGTGCTCACGCTGCTGGATCGCGCTCGGTGTCGCCTTCGCTGATCTCGCTGATCGCCGGCGTTCGCCAGACCTACCAGACCGCCTGGATCTCGGCGTCGGTCGTCGTGACCTACGCGAGGAGCATCTTCGGGCGTCTCCAGACGTTCCCGACTCGTGGTACCACGACCACCCCCAGGGCGACGTGCTGTCGCGGCTGATCACCGACGTCGGTCGCGTCGAGGCGGGGCTCTCGACCGCCATCGAGCGAGGGCATCTTCCAGATGTTTCGCTGGTGGTCGGCGACCATCATCATGTTGACGATCAACTTCTGGCTCGGGCTGATCGTGCTCGTCTGGCGGCGCCGATCGTGGCGGCATCGTGTACCGGCGCATGTCCGCCGGGGCGCTGACGAGCGATCATCGCCGTCCAGGAGAAGCAGCTCCGCTCGTGACCGTGGCCGCCGAGAACTACCCGGCCAACCCCGTCGTCAAGATGTTCGGTCTGGGCGTCACGAGAGGGCCGACGCTTCGCCGCACCTCGGACCGACTGTTCCGCTCCCAGATGCGACTGAGTCTGTTCGGGGGGCCTGTTCGGCATCTCCGTCAACCCGATCGTCACGATCCTGCGCCTCGTCGTCCTCGGCCTCGGCGCCTGGCTGATCTTCGAGGGGCAACTTCACCCTCGGCGGCCTCGTCGCCTTCCTCGGGATCATGGGCGAGGTGCTGTCGCCGGTGACGGTCTGATCTCGCTGGGCCAGTCGATCCAGGCGTCGATGGGCGCCTCATCCGCATCGACGAGGTCGTCGACGCCGAACCCGAGCCCGACGGTGAGGACCTGCCCGCCCTGGCCCGCTCGCGCGACGAGATCCGCCTCGACGGTGTCGCGCTGTCCTACACGCCCGAGCGGCGCGCCCTCGACCGGGTCGACGTCACCATTCCAGCCGGCAGCCGCGTGTGGCCTTCGTCGGGCCGTCCGGCTCGGGCAAGTCCACCGTCCTGCGGGTCCTCATGCGACTGTACGAACCCGACGAGGGACGGATCCTGATCGACGGCGTCGACGTGCGCGAGCGTTCGCTGGACTCGCTGCGTGCCCAGATCGGCGTCGTGTTCCAGGACTCGTTCCTCTTCGACGCGACCGTTCGCGAGAACATCGCCCTCGGCATCGGTCGGGTCGCACCGACGCCGACATGCTCTCGGCTGCTCGGATGCCGCCGAGGTCGACGCGCTTCATCGGCAACCTCGCCGCGAGGCTACGACACGCTCGTCGGCGAGGGCGGCTGCAACCTCTCGGGTGGTCAGCGCCAGCGGGTCGCCATCGCCCGTGCCCTGGTCGGCGAACCCGTCGATCCTGGTGCTCGACGAGGCGACCTCGGCGCTCGATCCCGGGACCGAACGCCAGATCACCGACGACCCTCGAGCGCAGCCGGGGCAGGCACCGTGGTCATCGCCGTGACCCACCGCCTGACCTCCGTCGTCGACTACGACCAGATCGTCGTCGTCGACGACGGACGTATCGTCGAGCAGGGAACCCACGACGAGCTGCTCGCACCGGGTGGCCTGTACGCCCGGCTGTGGGCCGAGCAGACCGGCGAAATGGTGGTCGAACCCGCTCCTTTCGATCTCGAAGCCGTTCTGTCGACGCTGCCGCTCTTCGTCGACGTGCCGGCCGGGGAGCTGCCGGCGCTTGCGGCCCGGTTCACACGGACCATGGTCGAGCCGGGGTCGATCGTGAGCGAAGGGGGTCAGCTCGTCATCATCGAGCGCGGTCGGGGCGACGTCGAACCGACCGACGATCAGGGCACCGTGATCCCACGCTCCATCGGTGCGGGCGAGGTCTTCGGTTTGAACGCCATGCTCGGCGATCCGACCCACGCCCTCCTTCGGGTGAGTGAGCCGACGACGCTGTGGACCTTGACCGAGGCCGCGCTCGGCGATCTTCGCCGGTCGAACGCAGAGATCGAGGAGGCGGCCGCCGGTCGGTCCACCATGGCTCCTCGCCCGGTCGGACGAATGCTGGCTCGCGCCACGATCGGTCCCGGAGCGACCCCGGGTGCTCGTTCGACGGTCGGCGCCACGCAGCGGGCGATCACGACCGACGATGTCGCGGCCCGGGTCGCCGCGGCGCGAGCGGCGCGCCGCTGACCGGTAGCGGTCAGTGGCAGCTCACGATCCCTCCAGTCGAGCCAGCAGCTGTCGGGTCTCCTCGTCGGGTGTGAGCCCGTGGCTCTCGAGTCGTTCCGAAAGCGAACGGCAGGCCGATCGGGCAGCCGAGTCGGATCCGAGTGCGAGATGGCACCGAATGAACAACCGATGGGCCCGCTCCGAGAGCGAATCGAGCTGAAGGGCGCGGACGGCCGACGTCATGGCTTGTTCGGGTTCGCCGCTGGCCAGGACGAGTTCGCCGTGTCGACAGGCGGCGGCGTGCACGAGGGACCGGAGTCGGAGTCGCTCAGGGGTCACCCAGTCGTCATCGATGTGCTCGAGGTAATCGCCCGTGTAGAGGTCCGTGGCGGCGGCATACGCTTCCACGGCAAGGCTCGGTACGCCGTCGGCTTCTGCTGTCGCCGCCTGCTCGACCAACCGGTCGAACCGGTCGACGTCCAGGTCGATCGTGTCGATGGCAAGACGCAGGTTCGTCGAGGTGGCCGCGACGAAAAAGGCACGGGATCCGGCGGTGCGTTCGGGTTCGAGGGCGGACAGGAGATGCGTGAGGTTCACGCGCAGGTTGGCGGCGGCCTTCGTGTCGGGGAGACCGGGCCACAGCGCGCCGGCGGCGGCACGGCGTGACACGTTCGGATGGGTCAGGAGGTAGACGAACAGATCCTGGACCCGTTGTCGACGGTGCCAGTGTCGACCGAGTTCACCACCATCGCTCCTGGTGACGCACAGTTCGCCCAGCGTCCGGACCTGCAATCGATAGGGCGGTGCGATCGGCAGCTCGGCCAGCAGTCCGGCCGCTTGCGTCGCAACGGGCTTCTCGGCGTTCTCGATGATCCGCTCGAGCCAGTCACCGACACCCGGTGTGTCGATCAGGAGCTGCCTCACACGCCGATCGTCGGCCGCCAGTGGAACGGCGAGTTCGGTGAGCAGAGGGGGCGGGACATGCGCCCGGAGGAGGTTCGGCTCGTGCCAGGGAAGCGCGCGGGCCGGTCCCGGGTCGGCGTTCATCCTGAGGGCTTCGATCGCGGCTCCCGCCTCGACGGCGGTCCTCAGGGCCGGGCCCAGGGTGCACGAATCGAGGATCGGACCGGTTTCGGGTATCAGGGCCCGGAGGGCGGCCAAACCGTGCAGATAGCCCCGAGCCGGCCACCGACCGAGTGGGATCCGTTCGAGGACCTCCCGCAGGAGTTGGCGAGCCGTGTCCTCCCCCTCGGTGCACAAGGTGACCAGCACCTCGGCCACATCGACCAGCAGGTTGACATGGTCACCGACCGACGTCCTCGAACGGCGGGCGTCGCGCACCAGACGTCGAGCCTCGTCGAAGGCGCCGGCCGCCACGGCGACCGTGGCCACGACCCCTTGCACGGAGACGATTTCGTGAGCCATACCCCGCCGGCCGACGATGCCGGGGAAATCCGACGCGAGTTCCCACGCCACGTTCGGATCGATCTCGCCTCTCAGCCAGAAGGCCTGGGCTCCGAATACGTCGATGTGGTCGGCGCCGACCACCGATTCGAGGGAGGCGACCACTTGTTCGGGGTGTCCAAGGTCGACGAGCCTCTCGGCGATGGTCACCCGGCGTTGTTCGGGGTCGAGGACCGCGAGCGTCTTCGTGGCGGCCATCGCCTCATCGACGTTCCCGGCGATCTGGGCCGTCACCGAATCGATGAACGCCTCGGTGGCCTGGGCCAGGGGTACCTTCGCTCGCACCAGCTCGGAGAGGTGTTCGTCGACCACCAGTCGAGAGTGATCGTGGAGATAGTGGAGGTGCGCCAGCCGCCAGTGGGCAAGCGCCTCGACACCCAGATCGCCCACCGAGCGGGCAGCCTCCGCCGCTCGCTCGAAGATGGCGGCGGCGAGATGTTCACTCGACGCCAGCTGCCGGACACCGTCGAGCACCAGACCGGTCGGTCCCACCCCGTGCGAGGCCGGCAGCATCGCCTGGAGCTCGAGGACCTCGCCCGAATCGATCGAGAGAAGGGGCTGACGGCAGTAGTGCTGAACGGCCACGTCGAGGCAATCGAGATCGTGTGCTGCGGCTGCTGCCTTTGCCGCCCGCAGGTACTCGCCGTGTTCGAGCAATCGCCGGGCCCCCCAGCGCAGCGAGTCCTCCCATTCGTCACGGTCGATCAGGCCGGCCAGGGCGTCGACCCAGAGCGGATGCATCTCGTAGCGGTCGTTGTCGAACCGCTCGACGAGCGGGAGTCCGCCCAGCACCATCTTCGCCGACCAGGCGCTGGTACCGCCGACGGCACCCACCAGCACGTCGTCGATGGCCCCGAACGGAGTGAGGAGTCCGAGAAGGCGGGCGCGTTCGGGATGGAGTGTTGCGACCACCTCCTCTCGCATGAACTCCGCAGACGCATCCCGTCCAAGGGTGTGCGACAACACGGCCAGGGCCGGCCAACGAAGGACCGGGTCGTTGCTGGGAAACATGGCGGAGTCGGTGAAACCGAGCTGGGCGATCTCGTTGTCGTCGAACTCGAGCGACGTCTCGGTGACGAGCACGATGTCGTCGTGGAGCTGGCGACGTTCGACGCCGATGTTGGGGGTCGAACGTCCTGACAGGACCAGGTGCGCATTGTCGGGGAGCTCGTCGGCCAACCGTGTAATGGTCTGCCAGGTCTCGGTCGCGTCATCGAGCACGTGCAGCTCGTCGATGATCAGGGCCACCGAATCGGGCGACCGCATCCACACGAGCTCGGCGATGTCGTCGGTGGTGACCGAGGGCCGACCGGGGAGTCCGGTGATCGACTGGAACAGTCCAACGAGCAGGCGCTCGGGGTCCTGGTCGAGCGCGCCGGCCCGGAGCCAATAGTCCTGGCCGAACTGCTCGAGTCGGTTCTCCTGAACCGCCTGGGCCAGCAGCGTGGTCTTGCCGAATCCGGCGCCGGCCGTCACGATCGTGAGTCGCTCTTCGAACCGCCGCCGAAGCAGTCGAATCAGCCGCGGTCGGGTGACGAGGTTCGCGGCCGGCGTCGGGGCCTGATGCCGGATGGACGAGGCGCGACGAGAAGTCATGAGGACGCCCTCGTATGCCGACCGGCTCCGAGACCCTGAATGACGACGAGCGTGTTGATTCGCGAATCCCTCCGGCGGCAGCCGGCGAGACACCGGACTGGACGTCTCACCTGGTGAGGACCGTAGCGCGACACTCGCCGGGGGTCGATCCGGGTTCGCCCGGGATCGGTCATCGCGGCATCAGTCGTTGGGGGTGTCGGCGAGGTCCTCGGCCTCGATGACGAGATGGTCCGGGTCGTCGAATTCGTCGTCGTCGTCCTCTGCATCGTCTCCGACACCGGGCTCCGGCACGACGAAGTAGCCGATCGCGAATCCGGCGATGGTCGGGATCACGGTGAGGGGCACCCAACCCGTGGCCGGCAGCGGGAAGATGCGGAGCACCGAGAACGCGACGGAGAGCAACAGACCGAGTCCCAGACCTGGCACGAGGAAGCGGATGCCGCGAGCAAAGCGTTGCTCGGGCAGCTGGTTGGTTCGCAGGTCTCGAACGTTGAGCACCGCCGTGATCACCGTGACCAGAAAGAGTCCCATCGAGAACAAGGCCATCATCGAGGTCGCATTGCCACGGATATCGAGCGCGAAGGGCTGGCTGGCGACGCGTGTGCCGTCCTGGTCGTAGACGCGGACGAAGGCCCGCAGGTAGCCGCTCGCCTGGCGCTCCAGTTCGAAGAAGTCGAGGGGGATCTCGACCTCGCGGGTCGCTCCTGGATCGACGGTGAGTTGCACACGAGCGTCGTAGGTCAAGAAGTTGAGCCCGAGCAGTTCGCCCTCGATGCGGACCCGACGGACCTCGACCGGCGAGTCCGTGGGATTGGTGATGGTGAGGCGGAGAAGGCCTTCTTCCCGTGGGTCGAACCGGAGCGGGTTCGAGGCGTTCGCGTTGGACACCGCTACCGAGTCGATCGTGGAGTCGATCTCGAGTGCCTTGCGTTCACTGGTGCCACCGCATGCTGACGCAACGGCGACCAGCAACACGATCAGCAGCATCCGTGGGTTTGTCATCGGGTTCTCCTACTGGCGGGCGTGGGACTGGTTCAAACGGATTCGTCTTCTGCGTCGGGCCCGTGCGAACCGGGCCCGGGCGAGGGCGCTGAGCACGGCGGCCGCTGCCGCCGAGACCGCTGCGGTCACGAGCCGGTCCGTCGTCACGAACTCGACCGATCGTTGGGCGAGGATCATGGTGGCCGCAGCTGCGAGCACGGCGGCCGCGATGCCCGCTCCCACCATCATGGTGAGGCGGATCGAGCCCTTCCGGAACGATCGGAGGCGGAACTCCAACATCGAGCCGGCGAGCAGCACGATGCCGATCAGAGCAGGCAGCTGCAGGGTCTCGAACCATCGCCTCGTCGATCGAACGGCGATCACCGTTTCGGCTGATCCTGCCGGGTCTTCGATTCGGAGGAGCATCGGCCCCGAGAGCACGTAGCCGAGCGGACCAAGGTCGACGTCGACGAAACCACTGCTGGTCTCGAGCTCACGGGACCAGACGGTGAGTCCGGCGTAGTCGAGACTGGCCACGACGGATTCGCCGTCGACCGGCCCGATTCGCATGATGTCGTCCAGGGCGACGTCGTTCACCTCGGTGGCGGAGATCGCAAGGCCATCGATCGTGGGCGCAGCTCCCGAGCCGAACTCCGACGGTGACGGCTGGGGTGCACGGACGACGAGGAGGAGCGTCAACGCGATGGCCAAACCGGCGACGATCCAGAACGGCCAGGTCTTCCCCGGCTTCTTCACCAGCGTGGCGATGTCGACCAGCTGACCACGGTCGATGGAGGCGATCGGTTCGACGGGGGCGTGGACGGCCAGTGGTTTGACGGTGAGGCGTTGGCCACGTGGGGGAACCGTCTCGCTCGCACCTCGTCCGACCGGGGCGATGGTTGGATCGGATCTGGTTTCGTCGCGGTCCGCAGGTCCCGCCCGATCGGCCGGGGTATGGGGTTCCGATCCCGCGGTGGATCGGTCATCGATGTGGATGGCACCGGTCTCGCGCCACGCGGATCCCCATGCTTCTTCGGCCGCTCGCTCGAGCCGGGAGGCCAGCGCCCCGGCGGACTCGATCCGATCCGCTGGATCTCGGACCAGCGCCGCGGCGATCACCGAAGCGATCGGTTCGGGCAAATCGGGGGCGAACGAGCGAACGTCGGGTGCCTCGTTCATGATTCGCTCGACGAGCAATGCCATGGGGGAGTCGCCCTCGAAGGGCAGCCGGCCCGACACCAGCTCGAAGAGCACGGCACCGATGGCGTAGACATCGGCCGCCGGACCGACCTCGGCCCCTTCGGCCTGCTCGGGCGCCATGTAGGCGGGGGTTCCGAGCACACTGCCGTCGATGGTGGCCATCGTGTGGTCGCCGTTGATGACCTTGGCGATCCCGAAGTCGGTGACCTTGAGGTGATCGGGTGCAGAGAAGAGGAGGTTCTCGGGTTTGATGTCGCGGTGGAGCACCCCGTTTCGATGTGCGTGCTCCACCCCGAGCGACGTGTCGATGGCGACCGCCACCGAGTCCTCGATGGTGAGGCCGTCACGAGTGAAGCGGTCCCACAACGTTCCCCCTCGCAGGGCCTCCATCACCAGGAGGCAATGGCCGTCGCGGTCGACGAAATCGTAGACCGGGACGATGTTCGGATGATCGAGTCGTGCCAGCGTTCGTGCCTCGGTCAGGAACCGCGAGCGCACCTCGGCGTCGTCGACGAGCCCGAGCGGGAGCTCCTTGATCGCCACGTCTCGATGGAGGTGTCGATGTCGGCCGAGGTGGACGACCCCCATCGCGCCTCGACCGATCTCCGGCCCGACCTCGTAGTCGGGAAGGAGGTCGGCGATCCTCGATGGGCTGTTGGCATTCACGCGGATCCTCTCGGGCCAGATCGATGGCTCCGGGCCCAGACGTCGCGGAGGCCTCTCGGTTACATGTCGTTCGCGATCGGTCGGACCGAAAGCTGGTTAACGCGCCGTTAGCGGCGGTTTCCTACGGTGACCTTGCTTGTCGTGACTTGAGGGAGTTCGCATGCAGGAGGGAACGAACCGGCGGAGGCTCGTGACGCTTGCTTTGCTGATCCTCGTTGCTGCGCTGTTGCCATGGCAACTCAGCGGTGCATCAGCGACCCCCGGGGTGACCGAGAGGACGCTCTCCCTGGATCGGTACGCCTTCCCCGACAATGGCGCTGCAACGATCCGGGTCACGCGGACCCGGTTCGGAACGGGAGCGGTCGAGGTCACCGACGTCACGCTTGGTTCCTCGGACTTCACGAGCCTGTCGTTGATCGAAGGTGACAGCGTTTCGGTCGAGCGGCTGGGATCGACCGGGGCGTATCGCCTGAGCATCCAATGCGACGTCGGAGGGGGCGACTTCGTCGACGGTGGAAGCTTCACCATGCTCGACTCCGACGCGTACTGCTACATCTCAGAGGAGGCGGCCTACATCCGGATCGAGAAGCGTACTGATCCGCCCGGCGGAGGTCCGTTCGACTTCACGCTCATCGGTGGTGGGCTGTCCGAATCGTTCTCGCTCTCGCACTTCCAGCAGGTCGAATACACCGTCGACGAGTCTCCCGGCAACTTCGTGATCCGGGAGATCACCGATCAGAGCGCATCCGCACGGTGCTACAAGAGTTTCGACGGTGAGGTGAGCGTCGAGATCGCGCTCGCTCCGGCTCCTCCGGTTGCCGGAACGTTCGGCGTCTCGTTCGCCAACGATCTCGGCGCGAAGTGGTTCTACTGCGAGTTCACGAACGCAGGCGGCCCACCGACCACGACCACGACGACGACGGTTCCGACCACCACGACAACGGCTCCGACCACGACGGTTCCGACCACGACCACGACGACGACGGTTCCGACCACGACCACGACGACGACGGTTCCGACCACGACCACGACGACGACGGTTCCGACCACGACCACGACGACGACGACGACGGTGCCGACCACGACCACGACGACGACGGTGCCGACCACCACGACGTCGACGACCGTGCCGACCACCACCACGACGGTGTCGACCACGACGACGACGGTTCCGACCACCACGACAACGGCTCCGACGACGACGGTTCCGACCACCACGACAACGGCTCCGACCACCACGACAACGGCTCCGACCACGACGGTTCCGACCACGACCACGACGACGACGGTGCCGACCACGACCACGACCACGACGGTGCCGACCACCACGACAACGGCTCCGACCACGACGGTTCCGACCACGACCACGACGGTGCCGACCACGACGGTCCCGACAACCGCGGTTCCGACCACGACCACGACGGTTCCGACCACGACGGTCCCGACAACCGCGGTTCCGACCACCACGACAACGGCTCCGACGACGACGGTTCCGACCACCACGACCACGGTTCCGACCACCACGACGTCGACGACCGTGCCGACCACCACCACGACGGTGTCGACCACGACGG
This sequence comes from uncultured Acidimicrobiales bacterium, assembly GCA_963700755.1. Lineage (GTDB taxonomy): Bacteria > Actinomycetota > Acidimicrobiia > Acidimicrobiales > SZUA-35 > JBBQUN01. The sequence continues at coordinate 70,850 of CAVOYW010000004.1, read as the reverse complement.
TTCCGACCACCACGACAACGGTTCCGACCACGACGGCGGTTCCGACCACGACGACGACGGTTCCGACCACGACCACGACGGTGCCGACCACGACGGTCCCGACAACCGCGGTTCCGGCCACCACGACCACGGTTCCGACCACCACGACGTCGACGACCGTGCCGACCACCACCACGACGGTGTCGACCACGACGACGACGGCTCCGACCACGACCACGGTTCCGACCACGCCATTGCGCGCAGCAGTCGTCGTCACGACAGCCCCGACCACGACAGCCCCGACCACGACAGCCCCGACCACGACAGCCCCGACCACGACAGCCCCGACCACCGCGGTGCCGACGACGGCTCTCCAGCTCGACGCGGCCACGATCGCCCGCGGCGCTCCGATCGAGGTTCGGGTGAGTTGTTCAGAACCTCTTGCGGCGCGGGCCGGCGATGTCGACCTCGAGATCGTTGACGGCGTCGTCGACACCCTGACGCTTGGCGTCGGCGATCACCTCGTCGTCGTGTCGTGCGGCGACGACACGGTCCTGGAGGTCGATCTCATGGTCGTCGAACCGGTGTCGGGTCGATCCTCGGGTCCGGCCACGGCCAGCACGCTCTTGCTGTTCAGCTGCGTTGGCGGGTTCGTGGCCTTCGGGTCGCCGGGCTCGGCGGCTCGCCGTGCCATCACGGGTGGTTCGTGATGAGGCCGGACGCCACCAACGACGATGATCTCGTCTGCGCGGCCGGTGGCGGCGACCAGCGCGCGTTCGACCTGCTCCATCGTCGATACGAGCCGTTGGTCACCGGTGTCGTGCGGGCCCAGGCCCGTGGGCAGGCCGACGTCGATGACATCACCCAGGAGGTCTTCGCCCGAGCGTGGCTGAAGGTCTCGACCCTGCGCGAGCCCGGCCTGTTTCGACCTTGGCTCCTCCAGATCGCTCGGCGGGCCGTCGTCGACCACTACCGGCACAACGCCCGTCGTCCGCCGCTCACCAACGACGACGATCTGGCCCTCTCCCTGCATCCCTCGGAGTCGCCGAGCACCGATGACCTCGTCGAGTTGAGGGACCTGGCGCAATCGGTCCACGAGGGGTTGCAGGGCCTGTCGAAACGTGACGCGACGGCGATCTCGCTTGCCGTGCATTTTGGTTTCGGCCCGTCCGAGATCAGTGAGGCCCTGGGAATCACGTCCGGCAACGCCAAGGTCGTGCTGCATCGAGCCCGGAAGCGCCTTCGCGAAATCGTCGATCAACCACTGGGTTCCGAGGAGATCAACCAATGACCCAAGTCGCCCGACCGCTCCTGCAGACCATCGTCGACGAGGCGCTCGCAACGAGCGGCGCTCAATGTGGATGGTTACTCAACAGCGCCGCCGATGGCTTCGTCGTCGTTGCCATCGGGAGTAGCGGCGTGACACCGCTGCTCGAGCTCGGGGCGCGGGTGCCGGTCAAGGGAGCACGTGGCTACACGCTTGCGTCCGGTCAGCCGGCGGCGCTGATGCCGCGCCCCGACGACCACAGCGATGAGGGGGTCGGCGGCTATCCCGGTGTCCCGCCGAGTTTCGTCGTCGCCGAGGCCGGCGACGGCTCGGTCCTCCTCGAGGTGGCGGCGAAACGCGACGGTACGGGCTTCACCTTCGACGACATCGATGCGGTGGCATCGCTGGCCCAGGTCGCCGCAGTCGCGATCAGCGAACAGCGCGACGAGATGATCGACGTACCCACCCCGGCTCTCCTTGCCGCGGAACTGAGCGACCTCGCGGGACGTGACCTGCGCCGTTACCGGGAGGTTGCGGCGCTGCTGCGTGGTCTCCTCGATACGACCCCGTGAGCGATCGGCCTCGCCCCGCCTGGGCTCACGACTCGATCGCACTCCGGCTCTCGGGCCCTGCCGAGTCGCAGGACCTGACCCCGGAGTGGGTGTTCGGCGGATCGACGGGATCCGGTGTGCGGGTCGCGGTGATCGACAGCGGAATCGACGCCGACCACCCGATGCTCGGTGACTGCGTCGACCAGGAAAGTGCCATCGACTTCAGTGTCGACGGTGACGGTGCGGTGGTCTCCACCGTCGGACCGCACGGAGACCAGTTCGGCCACGGAACCGCGGTTGCCGGGATCATCCACACGTTGGCGCCCGAGGCGCGGATCACCAGCGTTCGTGTGCTCGGCCCGAACCTCAGCGGCAAGGCGGCGTCGTTTCATGCGGGTTTGTCGTGGGCGGTCGACGAAGGGTTCGACGTCGTCAACCTGTCGCTCGGGACGACGCGGAGCGAGTGGGCTCTCGCCTTCCACGAGGTGTGCGACCGTGCCTACTTCGGAAACACGTTCGTCGTCACTGCGGCCAACAATGTCCAGCGGGCGAGCTACCCCTCGCTCTTCGCATCGGTTGCGAGCGTTGCCTGCAACACGTCGACCGACCCGCTGCGGTTTCATGCCAATCCCCAGCCGCCGACCGAGTTCCTCGCTCGGGGGATCGAGATCGAGGTTCCCTGGATCGACGGTGGCATGACCACGATCACCGGGAACTCCTTCGCGGCGCCGCATATCGCGGCGTTCGCTGCTCTGGTCAAGTCGAAGCATCCGGACCTTCGGCCCTTTCAGATCAAGGCCGCGCTCTGGGCCACTTCGGCCAACGTTCGGGAGTCCTCGGCGATCGAGCCGGCCGGCCGCCGGACGACGGTCTTCTTCGCCGGCAACAGGCCGGGCACCCAAGTTGACGCCGATTCGGTCTCGGCCCCCGATGGCTACCGGCTCCTCGATCTCGGGCGCCAGACTCGATGGGGGACGACCTGGAGGGCCACTCGGACCGATGACGGGGCTGAGGTGCAGATCCATCAACTGGATCCGGCCGAGCGCGACCCTGCCTCGGCTGCCACCGAACTGCGTGCAGCGATGAGCCGGGTCGGGTCGATCGAGCATCCGGGACTGGCCCAGGTGTTCGAGGTCGTCGACCGTCCGTGGCTCGGGACCGTGAGCGAACGCCGACGATCATCGATCGAGTCACCCCGACCGACGCCGCCCGACCGGGTCGTCGATATCGGACTCGGGATCGCCGTTCCGCTCCAGGCGGCCCATGCTGCGGGAATCGCCCATGGCGACCTGGCTGCCGGCACCGTGTCGGTGGACGATCGTGGTGTTGTGATTCACGACCTGGGCCTGGCCGAGGCCCTCGGTACCCCGTCACCGACCTCGACCGCGGCGCTCGATCCCACGTATCTCGGACACGTGGCGCCCGAGATCCTCGCCGGAAAGCCGCCCACGCCGCTCGGTGACGTCTATGCCTTGGGGGAGCTCCTCCACCGTCTTCTGACCGGGCATCCGCCCTATTCCCAGGACGTTCCCATCGGGCGCTATCTGCGGAACCGGCTGACCACCGACGCACCCTCGGCTGCTGCTGGCGGTACCACCGTCCCGCCCGCCCTGGTCGACCTGATCGATCGCTGTCTGGCACGGGAACCGTCGCATCGACCACCGTCGATGGCCGAAGTGGCCGACCGGCTCGGAACCCTTGCTGCCGGCCAGCTCGAACAGACCGATTTCGGCAATCCCGACGACCGGCCAGATCCTGGAGGTCAGGACGACGTGACCGAGGAACCCCCGTGTCGGCGCCGATTGGGTCGACGGCGCTGAGTGCTCCGGTCGTTGACCCCGGCCTCAGGGCGCGCTCACGACTCGATGATGATCCACCCCTTGGTCCCCGGTCGTCCGGACGAGCCACCCATGAGGCCGTCGATCGACTTGAGGTACGTCCATTCGACCTCGGTATAGCCGAGCGAGTTCTTGGGGGAGGACTTGTCGAGGAACCCGGCCACCTCGTCACCGCCGGCGGACACGAAGACCGTGTCGAGCAGTGCCCGTTCTCCGTCCGACAGTTCCAGTGCTGCGAGTTTCCCGACCAGGGAACGGGCGTCGTCGGGGGTGATTTCCATCGTTGTCTCCTCCATCGTGGTTCGTTCACCGCAAGACGATGACCGGTCTCGATGGTTACAGCCGGAGGTCGTCTCGCTCCGACCTCGGCGAGGAACGAGCCGGGCACGACCACGGTCGAGCGATGGTCACGTCATCGCACGTTGCCTACGGCGCTCGCCTCGCCCGAGGATGGTCGGCCACCAAGAGCCAGTCGGGTGGAGGTTCCTCCAACCCGAGTTCGGCCAGGAGCTGATGGCTGTAGGCCACCCGACCGGTGTGGTCGCCCGACACCAGGGCGAGGGCAGCTCTCGCCATCATGGATTCGTCTTCGACGAACTGTTCGCGGTCGGGGGTGATCAACTGGTGATGGACCACGCCCGGGGTGGCGACCACCGACGTGGGGGACAGCGCGTTGACGGTGATCCCATCTGGTGCCAGCTCAGCGGCCAGGCCGGTGGAGAACCGTTCCAGAGCCGCCTTGACCATGCCGTACACCGTGCCCCCGGAACCTGCGCCCCCGGAAGTGACCGCGTCGGGTTCGGGATGCAGCGCAGCCTTCGAAGAGATGTTCAGAATCGAACCCGAACCACGCGCTTGCATGCCGGGGATGACCAACTGGGCCAGTTCGAAGGGGGCGCGGACCTGGACTTCGAACATCAGCCGCCACCGTTTCTCGGAGAACGCCGAGACCGGTTCGAAGAACGTGACGGCCCCGTTGTTGACCAGGATGTCGATCGGGCCGAGCTCGGAGGTCACCTCGTCGACCAATCGGGCTCGATCGGCCGGACGGGACAGATCGGCAGCGATCGGATGGGCAATGCCGCCGGCGTTTCGGATCCGAGTTGCCGTTCCGTTCAGCGAACCCTCGAATCGACTGTCGCCGTCGTCGACCGTCCGAGCGGTGATGGCCACCGCCGCACCCTCGGCGGCGAACAGCTCGGCGATTGCCGCGCCGATCCCGCGACTTGCGCCGGTGACGAGGGCGATCGTTCCGTCGAGTTGACCCATGGCACAACCTCAGCACATCGCGAAGCATTCGACCAGTGGACAACCGAGACGAAATCGAGACCTGGCTCGGTCAGGCTGGGGAGTGGGTTCGCTCCGCGCCGCGGTCTCAGCCGATGACCTTGCCGCAAGTCGCTGTGACGAGCGCCCGATGAGGCCGCTGCCGCGATCACGGCGGGATCGAAGTCCGAAGAGCGTGAAGCGTCCACGGCAGCGCAGGTATCTTGCGCTCATGGAAGGTGTTCGGATTCGGCCGTACCGACAGGGAGACGAGCACGCACTCGCCGAGGTCTTCTTCACGTCGGTGCGCGAGGCAGGCCGCGACGACTCCAGCGAAGAACAGGTTCGAGCGTGGGCGACCGAGCGCCCCCACCCATCGACCTTCGCCGATCGCGCCGAGGACGGCAGGATCCTCCTCGTGGCAGTCGACACGAACGACCGTGTCATCGCCTACGCCGACCTCGAGAACGACGGGCACATCGATCACCTGTACTGCCGGCCATCATGGATCGGTCGCGGTGTCGGTTCGGCGTTGTACGAAGCGATCGAGGGTGAAGCGCGAGCCAGAGGCATGCAGCTGCTGTTCGTGGAGGCGTCAGAGGCTGCCCGTCGCCTGTTCGAACGGAAGGGGTTTCGTGTCGTTCGTCGGAACGACATGGAGTCGAGATCCACAACTTCCACATGGAAAAGGACCTTGGGCTCTGATGACCGGCCGCCGGGCCGTTTGCTGTCCAGTGGCGCTCTACACGACATCTTGAGACGCGCCGACAGGATCTCGAGTCCTCTTTACACAGAGGTGGCAGTTACTCACTCTCGTGCGGCAGCACGTATCGGTGGTGAGTCGGCTGTACATCACAACGTCGGGTTGTCGATCCGTAATCGGCTCCCACGCTCGTAGGATGCCTTCGCGCTCGAACCCGCAACGCTGGTCAGGCGGGTTTCGGCGGACGGCGGCGGGGCGTTTGCGCAGGTCAGGTATGGTGACGGATGTCAGCGGACGCCGCTCCATCCCGAACCCGTGATGGTGATCTCGACCTGACCGGGTGCGTCGACGCCGGAAGGGTCGACAGAAACCGAGGGCCCGTCCTGAGCCGCTGCTTGCGCGCCGAGCCCGAGGACGAGGCCGATCGCAACAAGCCCAACCACACTCATCCGTCGTGTCTTCACGTTCATCCCCGGGGCGCACCCGCAAGTTCGACCACCACCAAGTCCGACACCGTGACGCGATGGTCCACGCTGGGAGGCTTTGGCCTCTGTCCCGCCATCTGGTCGGGGGTTGATGATGGCGGCCCAGAGCAGAAACGGGTTCGGTTCGAGAGATATCGATCGAACACCGATGGGAGGTACGTCTTGGGCTACAAAGTGCATCGTCTCGACATCGACATGGAAGCCGATCCGGCCAAGTTGGAGACGTTCCTGAATCAGCTCGACGGAGAGGTCGTCTCGATCATCCCCAACGTCAAGAAGACGACTCTTGCACAGATCTATGGGGCGACGCGCAAGATCGACTTCCTCCTCATCGTGGAGCGGATCTAGAGCACCGGTCGGTCGATCGCATTCTCTCGACGGGCTGCACCGAGTTCTGCACCGACCTCGGTTCGGATGTGTGGCATTTCGGGGCGGCTTGGTGCCTTGCGGGCGGCAGTGGACTCGAACCTCACGGCGAGGGTGACAGGAAGGCCCACACCGGCCGCGGGCGGTCACCCTCGTGCAGCGCCAGGAAGTGGCGGGCCTCGTCGGGCGACCAGTGCTTGGGCACGGTCCGCCGCGGCTTCGGGCGGGGGACAGACGCCAGGGGGTTCGCCGGCAACAGGCCCATGGACACGGCTTGCTCGAGCGCGCCGTTGAGCGGTGCCCGCGCCAGACCAATCGTGTTCGGCGACAGGCCACGGCCGCTCTTGGTGCCGCCCTCAGTGGCGAGCTTGTGCTGAACTTCGGCACCGCTCGACTTCCTGAGAAGATCTCGTCTTCTCGAAATCTTGTCACGGAGGCCAGGTGAACAGTAGAGCCACCTCGAAAAGCGGCTCTGGCCTGTAGATACCCAGCGCGCTCGGAGGTACTCGAAACCCCAACCTTCTGATCCGTAGGTGTAGACGACCCATTTTCCGCTGTGTTCCGGACCGTTCCATTCGAGCCCGCAGAGGACCGTGAACTGCGGAAACAGATCAGGCCAACCGACCGCTCGAAACCGCTGCAGCACCCCTTTGTCTGCGTGATGTTCTCAAAATGTTCTCACGGAGTCCGGTGCTCGATGCGCTGGCGAAGGGCAGGTCTCGGCCCCGTGAGGGAGCTGCGCGAACCGTGGCCCCCCCGGCAAGCGCTCAATATGCACGAAACATGCGTGCCTTGCGAGTTGTTCGATTTGGCGTATGATCAGCAGATGGCCGATACCGAACAGCTCGAAGCGCTAATGAGTCTTCTCGATGGGGACGTCCGTCTGATCGATCGCAGCGGTCACGAGGTCGCACTGTCGAGCGACGTCGTCGAAGCGTTCGCCACCGCCGTCGCCGAGATGCTGGCACACGAAGCAAACGATCTGACGACTGCCGAGGCAGCCAAGCTGATCGGTGTTTCTCGACCCACCCTCATTCGCCTGCTCGACTCGGGAGCGATCGCGTACCGAAGAACTCACGGAGAGCATGGGCATCGGCGCATCAGTCGGCGAGCGGCACTCGACTATCTTCGAGCCGATCTCGCTCGCCGTCACCAGGCCCTCGATGCGCTCGCTGCCGATGCAGAGGAGTTTGGCTTCTTCGATGAGTGAACTCGGCTGCCGGCGGGCCGCGCCGAACGCGCGATGAGCGCTCAACGATTCAAGGGCGCGCTCGTGCTGCTCGATGCCGACGTGTTGTACCCGATTCGCGTCTGCGACTTCGTGCTCACGGCCAGCTCGGTTCGTCTGCTTGCTCGGCCGGTGGTGAGCGACATGATCCTGCTCGAGGCGCAACGAAACGTTGGTGCTGATCGGCCCGATCTCAGCGAAGAACAGATCGGTCGCCGATTCGCCAACGTTCGAGCCGTCACCGACGGACACGGTGAAACGTTGGAGGAATGGCCGGGGATCTCGCTGGTGAACCCGAAGGACCGGCACGTGCTGAGCGCAGCGCTCCATCACGACGTCGAGTTCGTGGTCAGCAATGATGCTCGGCTCCGTCGCGAGATCGAGACCTGGCTTGGTCAGGCAGGAGAGTCGGTGTCGCTCCGTGGTGCGGTCTCAGCCGATGAGCTTGCCGCAGGTCTCGTGGACGAGTCGCCCGATGATATTGTTGCCGCGATCACGGCAATGAGCCGGCGGTTCCGCAACCCGACTCGGACCTTCGCCGAGACGCTTCGAAGCCTCAGTGTCGCAATGCCGTCGCTGAGCTCGATCGACTCGCCGCCTTGACGATCGCCTCGGATCGACGCACGTGACGTCGCCTATCGGTTGGCTCGTCTACTGCAGTCACTTCTTCAGAGGGTGTCACGCAGAGTCCGACCTTGGGTCGATTGCTGGTACTCGATGTCGCATGATCCAATCATCGAGGTCGGCAGGCTCGAAGCGGATGTACTTGCCGAGCTTGTGATGAGGGATACGGCGCTCGTGGATGAGGCGTCGGACGAACCGCTCACCCACACCGAGCCGGGCTGCCGCTTGGGGGATGGTGAGCATCGCACCATGTAGCGGTTCAGCGGCGGAGGACTCGCCAAGGCTGTGTCCGATGTTGCTGATGGTCATCGTGGTCTCCGCTCGCATGAGATTCGTCATGCCAACGAGGGACACCCCCACGACTCGATTCGGACGAACGGGCCGACAACGCGGCACACAAGGCCCTGGCCATCAGCCCAGAAGCTGGATCACCCGTGCAACCGCGCGTCTGGGACTTGGGCAGGTCGCCGACGGGCCTTTCGGCACGCTACGCCGGTCACCTTCCAGGACGCTCGAAGACCGGGGAGTGCTGAATTCGGTGTTCTTCGATGGTGTGGTGGTCGGGTCAGAATGCATCGTCAGTACTCGCGAGTGGGGTTGTCCTGCGGGTCGGGCTGTCGAATCCGAGAGTCTTGTAGGCGGGGAGTCGTTTGGTGTGCATACGGTCGAGGACCGTGACGTGGTGGTCGAGGTAGTCATGCAGCTCGACGTCGTATTTGGTGCCGTGTGCTCGTAGGAGCCGGCCAACGTATTGAACAACCCGGCCCTTGAACGCTATGGGGAACGCAAGGAACAAGGTATCGAGCTCTGGCCAATCGAATCCCTCACCGAGGTAGGAGCCGGTGGCCACAACCACGATCCCCTGGGCGTCTTTCGGGGCGGCCATTGCTTCGTGGACGGCGGTGAGCGCCTTCTTGCCGAGCCCGCCCTTGAGGACGTGGGCCTCGTGCCCTGCTGTGGCCAGCCGCTCCACGATGGCGTCGATGTGGTTGGTTCGCTGGGTGAGAACAAGACACGTACGCCCGGCGCTGGCGGCAGTGGCGACGTCGCTGCAGATCTGTTCGGTCCGATGATCGTCCTCGGCGAGGGCGCCGAAGATCGCTTGGATGGAAGCGGTGTCGTCGTCGGTCGCGAAGTTGGTGGCGTGGACGATGAGCCGCCGTTGAACGAGGGCTGTCTCGGTGATTTCGCCGGGTTTCGTTTCGTGGCGAGTCGGCCCGCATTGCAGTGCGATGATTCCTTCGAGCCCGTCACGCCGGTATGGGGTAGCGGTGAGGCCGACCCACCGGCGTGTTGGCGCGGTGCGGACGCAGGACTCGAACGAGACTGCCGGCAGGTGGTGGCATTCGTCGACGATGACGAGGCCGTAGTTGGCGAACAACTCTTCGGGGCGTTCATGCCGGGCGAGACTTTGGATCATCGCAACGTCGATAATCCCTGTCGGTTTGTCCTTGCCGCCCCCAATGACGCCGATCTGGTCGTCGATGAGTCCAAGATGTTCGTGGAGCCGGTCACGCCATTGAGCCAGGAGCGGTTTGCGGTCGACCAGGATCAGCGTCGGTTGCTGATGGTGTGCGATCACCGCACAGGCGGTGACGGTCTTGCCGGATCCGGGTGGAGCGACGATCACCGAGAGGTCGTGGTCCACGACTGCGTCGGCTGCGGCCTGTTGATGTGGCCGCAGTGCGGTCACGAGCTGCAGCTCGATACGTGAGTGGTCGGGCCGATGGTCGGTGATCTCGAGTCGGCTTCCGGCCGCTTCGACGAGTTCGATGACTTGGTCGTGGAGCCCTCGGGGGAGGTGGAGCCATTCGAGGTCTTCGCGGTAGCAGCGGATGAACCGGGGCGTGTCCCAGGTGGAGAACCGCATGCGTTCCTTCTCGTGGAACTCCGGGTTCGCGAGTGATGCGAGATGTTTCAAGGCTGCGACCATGGCGGGTGGGAGCCCGGCTCGCCGGATCGACAGCATCCCGCCGACTTGTGCGTCGATGACTGGCGGCGGCTTGGGTCCGTCGACCTTGGCCAGATCAGCGAGCGACAGGCCAGGTCCGGCAGCGACCGGTCGGACCGTGTCCGCCAGAGCAACAACGGCGTCGGGACTCAAACGTGACACCGTCGACAGGAAGGCCCACTGATCGGGCCAAGGTTCCATCCTGGTCGGGTCAAGGAACACCGTGCAGCCCTGAGCGGCGCGTTCGCCGTGGAGTGGGAGGGCGATCAGGTTGCCGAACGAGCCTTTGGGCATGAAGTCCTGGGACGGGAAGAACCGGTCGTAGCTGGCGAGATCAAGTTCGGCCCGCATCGTCATCGCCTGGCGGAGCAGCCCCATACCCATCGCCCGGGCGGCGGTCGCCGGCACGGGTTGGCTGAAGAACACCCAGACATGTGCCCCATCGCCTGATCGTGATCGCTCCAAGACCGCGGGAACACCGGCTGCGTGGCACTGGTCCATGAAAGCGAGCGCGTCGAGGGCCCAGGACCCGTCGTCGAAATCGCACGCCAACAGCGTGCAGGTGTCGCCGCGGAGGAGCGGGTAGATCCCGATCGTGGCATCGCCCCGCAGGTGCGAAGCGATCACCTCGTCGGTCAATGGCAGGTAGTCGGCGGGTTTGCGGGTCTTGTTCGACCAGCCGCCCCGGACGGCCGGTGACCACCCGGACTTGTTGGTGTTCGGGTTCTCCCATCGTTGTGCGTAGACGTCGGATCGTGCCCCGAACAACGACCGAATCAGATCGATCTTGGCCGCTGGCGATGACGACAACGTCACCTCAGCCACCGGCTCTGCTCCACCGAACAAGGTCGGCGCCCAGGCTTCGCGGTGCTCCTCGCCGGTCCTACCGCCAAGCCCGAGAAGATCGCGAAGCCGCGCCACCTCGGCCCGCAGCTCCTCGACCTCGGCCAACAGCTCGAACCTCGAAGGCTCCTGCGATGCGCTCACGACCCGATGATCCCATTCGCGTGACTCGCTCTCCAGTGGGGCTGTTGCGCTCACAAAGAAAGCGAGAGCTGATGTTTCTCCACAACCACATCTTTGCGGCCCTTGGACCCGCCCCCAGAGCCTCCACCAATCGAGTGAGCGATCACTCCGCCAGGGTGCGGCGACGAGGCATCCACTGACCATCAACCGGCGGTCTGGGATGGTCATGCGGTCTAGCCTTTGCACGGTAGGGGTCATCTCCGAGACGGCGGTCACCGGCCCGCCCAGGCCGACCCAATCGGGACGCTGGCCTTGGCTGCAACTGGCATCCTTCAGCTGACAGACCGGTCACTGAGGAGTCGCCGAATTTCACTGGTGGGTCGAACATCTTCGAACGATCGGTAGACCGTCCGAAGGGTTGCGTTGAGCATGGCGTCGGTGGGTGCGGCATTGGCGTCGGCGAGCATCACGACTCGGTAGCCGAGGGTTCGGGCATCTCGAACTGTCGACTCGCAGCAGACGTTGGCGACAGTGCCGGCAATCAGGACCGAATCGACCTGCCGGGCGGCGAGCTCGTCCTGCAGACTGCAGCGACCGGGAAAGAACGCGCTGGGAGCGCTCTTCTCCACCATCACGTCATCGGTCCCGACCTGTAGCTCGTGCCACAGACGATCCTGCAGCGGGCCGACGCCTCCCGACTGGCTGTAGTTCGCTGCGACGTCCGGGCCGTAGAACTCCTCGTCGAGTTGCGATGGCGAACTCCTTGCCGGGACGACCCAGGCAACGGTTCCGCCCAGCGACCGGAGTAATGCCGCGGTCTCGTTGACCCGAGGAATGATGCCACGCACGTAGCTACTCCCAGCCACGAAGAACGGCACCAGGTCGATCACGATCAGTGCCGTGTGTCGAGGGTTGATGTGTTCGAATGCGTGACGCCTACCCCGCCGTTGCTCGTGACGGCGAATCTCTCGGTCCTCGATCTCCCACCGATGCATGAGGGGCTCCACCGGGGTCTCGGCCATCGGCCGACCCTAGTCCCCGTCAACGCCGGCGATGCCCGACACCCAGGGGTCGCTGGGTGGAGCAACCGGTCTGTTGTCCCGCCTGGAGTTTCCGTTCGATGTCGACGAGTGTGGTGATCTTCTCGAACCGGTCAGACGGCGCGAGGTCGACCGGTTCGCCACCGAGGCCGATCCGATGGCCGACCGCGCCGTCGCGGCACGAAAGGATCCGCCACTCGTCGCCGATCACCTCGAGCGCAGTGCAGTCTGGCAGGCCGAGCCCGACGATCTTGTCCCTCACGGCCATTCTCGCCAACTCGACACCACGCCGGCCGTCTGGCTCGTGGTGCGGGCACAGCAAGATGTCGATCAGCCCGAGGCCCCGGACTGCGATGAACGGCCACTCGCCCGACAACGTCGAGTACGAACGCGAATCGCTGACACCCTTCGCCGCCCAACAGATCGCCCCGGCACTCACCCTCGCCATCACCGTCCCCGACTCGGCAGCATCGACGAGCGCCCGATCGACACCACGACGTCGCCAAAGCATCATCATTCGTAGCGTGTTCCCGCCACCGACATAGACAATGTCGGCCCGCCGGATCTGGTCGACACCCTCTTCGGGACGCCACGCCCTGTCGTACAGATTCAGGGCCGACACGTCGCAGCCGAGGCGTTTGCCGTAGTGCTCCTCGACGACGGCCAGGTAGCCGGGATCGTCCTGGGTCGCGGTCCCCACGAACAGCACCCGGGGACGCCGCTTGCCGACGAGGTGAACGACCTCGGAATCGATCTCGGTGGTCTCCACCGGATACCCCGGCCGGCCGATCTCACCACCGCCGATCGCGAGAATCCTCAACATTTGAGCGACTCTAGGACTCGTACGCCGTCCGTCGGCAGCGTTTTCTCGACCCCGGCCAACTGACCCGCAGAACCGGCGATCAGGGGCGATGGTTCGACTCTGGCCGTCGCGTCTTATGGGCTACGCAGCGGGTCGTGGACGTCACGTGTCGGACCGAAGGTTGCGACGTCGCCGTCGGGGAGGCCAATGAACTGCGATCCGTCCGGAAGGATCACGTTCCAGTTCTCGTAGCCGTCCCCCGGAGGAACCTCGATGCTCCCGCTATCGGTCAGTGCTACTCGGAGGGCGCCCGAGCGTGAAGCTCGGAGCTCCGCTACGTGGCCGTGGAGTACCGCAAGTGCATGCTCGACATGCTGCAGTGTCTCGGGCGTAACGGTTGCGGCGACACCGTCAATCGTTGCGACGAACGGACTCTCGATGATGATCAGCGTGCCATCTTCGAGCATCAGGCTGAACCGAAAATCGAGTTGGATCTGGTCGATTCGAAGTGGATGGCGAAACAGCGTCCAGCCGTCGGCGTCTTCCCTGATCGTGTCCAGCACATCTGCAGCGTGCCTGGTGTAGGCGTCGAGTGCAAGGGATTCCGTGCGTATCACGTTCGAAGTGTCGTCCCGCCTTGGTGACTTGCCTCGCACTGGCGAACGCGGTCGGGCCCCTGCGGCGCAAGAAACTTCGGCGAAATCGGCGCTCGATGACGTCGCTTCGTTGCGACCCAGGACCGGCGTTGTGGGACGGTCTCCGTCGCCTCGGCCGTAAGCGATAGGTGACAGTCAGGGGCTCCGGTGATATCGTCAGATATCGCCGGAGGTGACCATGACCGACATTCTGATCCGAGACGTTCCCGACAACGTGCTGACAGCGATCGATGCCAAAGCGAAGCGCATGGGCCTGTCGAGGACCGAATTCCTCAGGCGAACATTGGAGCGCGAAAGCACACCGACCACCGGACCGGTCAACGTCGAGCAGCTCAAGCGGTTCGCCGATCTCACACAGGATCTCGACGATCCCGATGTCATGTCCGACGCCTGGTCGTGAGCACCTGGCTCATCGACAAGTCAGCGATCGGCCGACTCCATCTTTCGGCCGATGCCACCGAGTGGGCCGTGCGAATCGAGCGAGGACTCGTCAGGATCTCGACGGTCACTCGTCTCGAGGTTGGGTTCTCGGCTCGTTCAGCGCCGGATCACCGGTCGTTGCTGGCCGGGGCTCCGCTTTCTTCGATGCCGGTCGAGTACCTCACGCCGAGGATCGAGGACCGTGCCGTCGAGGTGCAATCGGTTCTCGCCGCGCGTGGTCAGCATCGAGCGCCGTCGATTCCCGATCTGTTGATCGCAGCAACTGCCGAGCTGGCTGAGCTCACGGTGCTTCATCTCGACAAAGACTTCGAACTCATCGCGGAGATCACCGGCCAACCTGTCGAACGGCTGGCAGTCGATTGACCTGCAGAACCGGCGATCGGGGGGCAGGTCCGACTGCTTGGCATGCGAGTGGTAGGGGATGCCTCCCGAGGACTCCAGAGTCGCCTCATCTGACTGGCTTGATGAGAGAAGCAATTGATGGGCAGCGGGCTGAGAAGGGCCGCACGGTCTGACCACCTCAACGCTCCGCAGGAACCCTTACCGACAATTCGAACGCACCGACTCATCGGTCGTCGACGCGGCCGCGCTCGGCACCACAAGATCGTGTCAGGATGCCGGTGGCTTGGGCCGGGTCGGGGCTCAACACCAGCCTGTACCGGTCCAGGAAGCGCCGGTCCAGGAAGCGCCGGTCCAGGAGGCACCGGTCCAGGAAGCGCCGGTCCAGGAAGCGCCGGTCCAGGAAGCGCCGGTCCACGAAGCGCCGGTCCACGAAGCGCCGGTCCACGAAGCGCCGGTCCACGAAGCGCCGGTCCAGGAGGCACCGGTCCAGGAGGCACCGGTCCAGGAGGCACCGGTCCAGGAGGCACCGGTCCAGGAGGCACCGGTCCACGAAGCGCCGGTCCACGAGGCCCTTTGTTGGGCGTTGGCTATGACGGCTGCACCGTCCCAGGCACCACCCCAGGCTGTGACTTCGCCCTTGATCGTGACGCCGTCGACGACGATGTGCTGGGTTCCGCGGCTGGCTTCGATCGAGCCGAGGCCGCTCGATCGGGGATGGTTCTGGACGACGGCGGTCGGCGGGGCGGCCAGGGCGGCTTGCACGTCGATGACGCCTGCGCCTTGGAACACGACACTGAATCCCTGTACCGGATGGGCTGTGGCCATGAGAGCCGCCTTGACCTGGTCGGGTGTCATGTCGGGACGGGCGTCGAGCAGGAGTGCTGCGGCACCCGACACCACCGCGGTGGCCTGTGATGAACCGGATCCTCGGAGCAGCTCGGTGTTGACCACCGCCGACGGGTGCTCAATATCGATCCGGGAGTTCGGCACTCGCAGGCTTTCGATGCTGACGCCGGGAGCGATCACATCGGGGGTGCGTCCGGTGTAGCCGGTTGTGGTGCCGTTCTTCTTGACTTTGGTGCCGTTGGTAGACCATTCGCCGTTGCCGGACCACGATGGGATCGTGACTCCCCAGTCGGTGACTTCGGCTGCGCCGACGGCGATCACGAACGGATCGTTTGCCGGTGTCATCATGCCCGACCGGGTTCTCCGTCGTTCCCGGCTGCGACGACGACGACGATGCCGGCATCCCAGGCACGCTCCACCGCAGCGGCGAGCGGATCGATCTGGTATCCCTGTTTTGAGTCGGTCCCGTAGGAGAGGTTGAGCACCCTGATGTTCAGGTCGCCCTCGTTGCGGTGTTGCACCACCCAGTCGATCCCGGCGATGACCTGGGTGACGTCGACGGCGCCGGTGTTGTCAGCGACCTTGATCGAAACGATCCGCGCGTCGGGTGCGACACCCAAGAAGCCGTGTTCGGTTCGCAGGTCGGCACCAGGTGAACGACCGGCGGCGATGCCAGCCATGTGGGTGCCGTGACCGTAGGTGTCGAGATAGCGGGCCTCGGGCACGTCAGCTTCGAGTGAGAGGTCGACCACGGCGGCGATCTTGTTCGGGTCGCTGAGCGCCGGAACCGGTGCGATACCGGTGTCGATGACGGCGATGTCGAACGCCACGGGCCAGCATCAGCGTGGCGCTGGTGTGGCGCAATCCGTGAGCCGTGAGGCGCGGTAGCCCGACCTCGACGCTGATCGTTCCAAGAAGCCTCGACAAGAACTGGGGGTGGTAGGCGCCGCCGGCGGGTTTCGTGAAGACGTAGTCGGTGACGTCATAGTCGGCGACGGCGAGTTGCTCCTCGGCCTGCACCTTGCGGTGGGTGCGAAGGAGCCGGATCAAGTGATCGTCGATATCGACCGTGCGAACTGCGTCAGTGCTCTTTCCGGTCGACGATTGGACCTCGTAGCCCAGCACGGTGGCGAACTCGTTGACCCGAACGTGACGGGAGTCGAGGTCGACGTTCGGCCAACGCAGTGCAACGACCTCACCGATTCGGAGCCCAGAGCTGAGAAGGAACACCCAGAGCGGAAGCAGGCGGTCGTCCTCATGTAGCGAGATGAACTCTCGTGCCTGCTCAGGTGACCAATGCCTTGGTATCGACCGCTTTGGTGTTGGTCGGGGAACAGAGAGGAGTGGATTGATCGGAAGGATGCCCATGGTGACCGCTTGCTTCACTGCGCCGTTGAGCGGCGAGCGTGCAAGCCGAATCGTGTTCGGGGCGAGCCCCTTCCCCGACTTGACCCGCCCGGAGGTGGCGAGGTTTCTCTGCCATTCGACGACGGTCCGCGCGTCGAGGTCGACGATGGGAAGGTCGCCGATCCAGGGATCGATGTAGTCGACGAGGTAGTGGCGGTAGTCGAACAGTGTCTTCGCCGAGAACTTGCCGGTGGCGGCAGCGTCGTCGAGGTAGTGCGACACCAGTTCGGTGACGCTCAGCGTTGTTTGTGGCTTGGATGGCGCCGCCTCGAGCTCGTCGAGGACGAGCTGGCGTTCCCGCCCGGCCTCGCTGGCCGTTTTGAAGCCTCGCCGCGTGACCTGTTTCCACTTGCCGGTGGTGACGTCCTTGGACGTGCGGACCTTGAAGTACCAGCCGCCCTTGCCGTCTCGATAGACCCCTGCAACCTTTGGCACCGCCGCCTCCGTGAGAACACGGAATTGAGAACACCCGCCTGGATGTTCTCAATTCCGTGTTCTCACGGGGCCCTATCTGCGATGTCCGGTTCCGAAGAATCGGCCGCTGACCTGGGGATATGTAGCGCGCTCGGAGGTACTCGAAACCCCAACCTTCTGATCCGTAGTCAGATGCTCTATCCAATTGAGCTACGAGCGCTTGCAGCCACCGACTCTAGAGCATTCCGGGCCTGAGTCCACCCCTTGTCAGTCGGCCAGAGCGGAAACGAATTCGACGATCGCCGCGGCCACCGGCTCGGGCCGTTTGGCGTGGACCGAATGGCCGGCATCGGGTACGACGAGCGTGCGTCGGACGTCGAGTTGCTTCTCGAAGACGGCGGCCGATGCGGCGAACGCCGAGTCCCGCTCGCCCAGGATCACCAGCGTGGGCTGCTCGATGGTTCCGAGTTCGTCGATCACCCACGAATCCTCGTGCATGGAGAGGGTCTCGCTGCCCGGGGGCACACCGAGCTTCGCGGCTTGGGCCGCAACGTTCTCGTTCCACCGCTGCCGGGCGGTGTCCTTGCGGAATCCCGGACCGGCGCCGACGAGCACGAGCGCGGTCACGCGCTCGGGATGACGCAGCGTCTGGGCGAGCGAGAGGTAGCCGCCCAAACTGTGCCCGACGAGCACCACCGGTCCGTCGACCCGTTCGAGGACCGCATCGAAATCGGCCAGGGCGTGGGCTCTCGTGTAGCTGCCCGGTGCCGTCACCTCCGATGAACCGTGGGCCCGGAGCGACCAGCTCACACAGGGGAAACGACCGCCGATGCCGTCGATCACGCCATCCCAGCTCGACCGATCGTCGGCCCAGCCGTGGGTGAAGACCAGGGTTGGTGGGCCGTCGCCGTCACGGGTCGCGATGTCGAGGCGGGCGGTGGTGATCGCGGGCGGGACGGCATCGGGAGACATGGCGCCCAAACCTACGGTGCGCCCGCCCCGACGTCACGTCCGTGTGAACGCTCCCGAGCGCTTGGTCGCATCCTGAACCGAGGCGCTAGCTTCACGCCATGCGAGTCGGAGTGTTCATGTTCGGTGGCGTCGAGATGGACGACGCCGGAGCCGGCCCGCCGGCCCCGACCGATCGTCGTTACAGCAACGAGGAAATGTGGCGCGCCACCGAGCAGCTGCTCGAGATGGGCGTTCTCTCCGACCAGCTGGGATACGACAGCTACTGGCTGACCGAGCACCACTTCCAATACGAGGGTTACGAGGTCGTGCCCAACGGCATGCTGTTCAGTTCGATCCTGGCCGAACGCACCGAGAAGCTGCGCATCGGCGCGATGTTCAACGTCGTCGGGCAGTGGCACCCGCTGAAGTTGGCCGAGGACTTCTCGATCCTGCACAACATCTCTGGCGGCCGGGGGATCTTCGGCGTCGGTCGCGGGACGGTGCCCCGTGAAGCCCGCACCCTGGGCACCGACATCGGGAGTTTCGACAACCCCGACTCCGCCGCCGCCGACTTGCTGAATCGCAAGCAGTTCGACGAGGCCATGCAGGTGATGATGCTGGCGATGACCAAGGAGGAGTTCTCGTTCAAGGGCGAGATCTTCGAGTTTCCACCGCGTGGAATCCCCGATCGGGGCGGATTCGTCGAAACACTCACCCTGGTTCCTCGGCCGCTCTACCCGTTCGAGACCTGGCAGGCCATCACCTCGCCTCCATCCCTCGACGCCGTTCCCCGCAACGGGTGGGGTGGCGTGTTCTGGCTGAAACACCACGAGTTCACCCGCCAATGGTGGGAGAAGTACGCCGCGACCTATGCCGAAGCGCACGGGCGTGACCTCGAGCCGGGGGAGAAGCGCCTGTTGGTGCTCAACGTCTGTCTCGAGGACTCCTACGAAGCCGCCAAGGCATCGGTCCGGAACGGCCACGACGAGTTCTGGAAGTTCCTCGGCCCCTACGGCTGGAGCCGTGGCTACATGGGCCCCGACGGCAAGCCGGCCGAACCCGGTCTGATCCCGACGCTGGAAGAATCGATCGACAACAAGACCTGGATCGTCGGCACCGCCGACGACGTCATCGAGGGGATCAAGTCCTACGACGAGGCACTCGGCGGACTCGAAGATCTCGTCATCTTCCCCAACATGCTCGGTGACCCGTACTCGAAGACCGCCGAGCAGATGACCCGCTTCGCCGAACAGGTGATGCCCCACCTATGAGCCGCGCTCCGATGATCGGAGCGCCCGCCGATCGGGCGGACCTCGTCGCCGAGGGCTATCTGGTACTGCCGGCTCCGGCCGAGCCGCACGCCCATCTCGACAAGGCGCTCACCGCCGACCGGGTCGACAACCCCGCGGGTGATCTCGATGGCGCGATCCGGGCCTGGACGGCTCATCGCCCGTCGATCACCAAGGCCGACTTCGTCGAACGGGCGACCCGGGCGTCGCTCATGGGCCTGGCCAACGGGAGCACCTCGGTCCGGACCCACGTCGACATCGGTGCCGATGGCGGCCCGACCGCGGTCGAGGCGATCATCGAAGTCAGAGAAGCGCTGGCCGGCCGCGTCGATCTGCAAGTGGTCGGCTTGATCGGTCTGCCCACCTCGGGTGCGGCAGGCGCCGGGAACCGCTCGGCGTTGCTCGAGGCGATCGACCTCGGCATCGATGTGGTCGGGGGAGCTCCGCACCTCGACGACGACCCGAGGGCTGCAACCGACTGGCTGTTCGACGTCGCCGGTGACCGAGGGCTTCCCCTCGACCTCCATACCGACGAGAATCTCCGGCCTGACTCGCTCGATCTGGAGTACCTGGCCGAGATCGTGACGGCGTCGGGGTTTCCCCACCCGGTCGTTGCCAGTCACTGCGTCAGTCTCGGGATCCAACCGCTCGACGTCCAGAGTCGGGTCGCCGACAAGGTGGCCGCGGCCGGTATCGGGGTGGTTGCGCTCCCTCAGACCAACCTGTTCCTCCAGGCCCGCGGCGATCGGATGGCACCGGCGCGGGGCCTGACGGCCTTGGCCACGCTGGCCGAGGCCGGCGTGAGGGTGGCCGCCGGCGCCGACAATCTGCAAGACCCGTTCTGCCTCGTCGGGCGAGCCGACCCGCTCGAAACGGCCGCGCTGCTGGTGATGGCAGCCCATCTCACGCCCGAGCAGGCCTACGACGCCGTTTCGAGCGGTGCGCGGTCGGTGATGGGGCTCGACCCGTCGGGTGATCTGCTCGCCATTCGTGCCGCGTCGCTTCGCGAGGCCATTGCTTCGGCGCCACTCGATCGGGTCGTCGTGCGCGGGGGAGTGGTGGTGTCGTCGACGTCGACCGTGAGGTCCTGACCCGATCAGGCCTCGAACGTGAAGCGCTTGATCTCGCCGAAGGCTCGGATCAAGCGATCGATCGTTGCTGCATGGGCTGAGGCGCCCCGTTCGGCGCTGGCGAGCGTGGGGTCGCCGATGTGGCCGCCGGGTCCGAAGTCCGACGCCAGCCAACCGAACGACACCGCGCCTCCGAAACGCACCTGTTCGTTGTTGGCGAGGTGCTCGGGCACGCGCCGGCTCGCGAGGTCCATGCGCACCAGGTCGGGCCGCAGGTGCAACATCAGCGAGGTCTCGTCGACGCCGCCGTGTACCCCCATGCCGGACTCCTCGGCCGCCGATGGACCGCCCTGGTCCGGCGGGATGCTCGGATGGAGCAGGAACGTCTCGAGTCCGTGGTGCAGACGGAGCTCCCGACAGGCGACGTTGAGCAATGAGGAATTGCCGCCGTGCCCGTTGAGGAACGCCAGTTTCCGAGCCGGTGTCGTCGCCAGGGACCGGCCGATGTCGTCGAGGACCGCCAGCATCGTCTGGGGCCCGAGCCACACGGTGCCCGGAGTGCCGGCGTGCTCGTTGGACTTGGTGTACGCCAGCGGCTCGAGGAGCCACAGATCGAGTTCGTCGCCGGCTCGGTCGACGACGGCCTCGGCACAGGCCTGGGCGATGACGAGGTCGGTGTTGAACGGCAGATGGGGTCCGTGCTGCTCGACGGCACCGACTGGGAGGATCAGGATCGAGTCGACCCGGATGTGGTCGGCCAGGTCGGATGCTCGCAGCTCCGACAGCCGACGGGTGGCGACAGTCATGGCCTCACGTTAACGGGAAGCGTGCTGTGAGCCCGAACGGCCCGAACTCGAACGGCCGGAGCCCGAACGACCGGAGCCCGAACCGACCGGAGCCCGGGTGAATCTGTGCAACTGCGATCACGGACCAACGCATCGGCTGGTCGTGCTCACCGGTTCACCCGATGAGCACGACCGAGGCGTTCACCAGCTGGTGGCGCCGGCGGCCTTGGCCGCCGTTGCCGTGCAGGTGGCAGCCTTGCCATAACCGATGGCACCGTTCGCATCCAGGTGAATGGTGAAGCAGGTTCCCGATGCCGACATCGCGGCTCCGTACCACCGGGCTGCGGTGTCGGGGAGCACGCTGACCTCGGTCGGCTTGGTGGAAGCGACTGCGGCGGTGGTCCAGGTGATGCCCGGTTCGGCCGCAGCCAGGTTGGTGTTGGTCGCCGTGGCGAAACTGCCGTTGTCGGTGAACAGCACCATCGCCGAGCTCTGGGCGATGCGCAGCGAGGTCTGGGCGGCGCGGTCCTGGGCCCGGGTGCGGGCCCCGAGGAACGTGGGGACACCGATCGCGAGGAGGATGCCGATGATGAGCACCACCACCATCACTTCGATGAGGGTGAAGCCACCTTCACGGTTCTTCCGGCCAACCGTCGGAGTGGTGTCGGGTTCCTGGAGTTCGGTTTGCATTGGACGTCCTTCCCATTGCGGGCATCGGGATCTGGCGGGCTCTCCCACCACACATGTCGATCGAAGTCTCGGATGCCGGTTCGCCGGTGTGAGGATCGGATCGAGAAATCCTGGGCGCTACGCGGCGTCCGGATCACTGGACGTAGTCGATGATCCGGAACATCGGCAGATACAGCGAGATGACCATCGCCCCGACGACCAGACCGATCAGGGCCATCAGGAGCGGCTCGATCAGTGACGAGAACCCATCGACCGAGGCCGAGACCTCGTCTTCGAACGTGTCGGCCACGATGGCGAGCATCTGGTCGAGTGTCCCCGACTCCTCGCCGACGCTGATCAACTGCACCATGGTCGCCGGGAAGATGGGTTCGGTGAGCATCGTCGTTCCGATCGCCTCACCCCGTTGCACGGCGTCGCGAATCCGATCCAAGGCCTGTTCGACGGCTCGGTTCCCGACGGTTTCCGAGGCGATGGCGAACGTGTCGAGGACGGGAACGCCGGCGGCGGTCAGCACCGCCATGGTCCGACCGAAACGGGCCAGGACCGTTCGATGGATGAGCGAACCGATCAACGGGAGTTCGAGTTTGGTCCGATCCCACAGGTAGCGACCGCGATCGGTTCGATGCCACTGGCGAACCGCCACGACGACTCCACCGAAGCCCACCAGCAACAACAGCGAGTTGCCGACGACGAGATCGGAGGCCCCGACCAGGATCCGAGTCGGGAGCGGAAGGGTGCCGCCCAGATCGACATAGATCGCGCTGAATCGGGGAACGACGAAGCGGAGCATGACGGCAACGACGCCGATCACCATCACGAGCACGGCCAGCGGATACGACATGGCCGACCGCAGCTTGCGCCGCACCGCCACGGATCGCTCCTGCGTCGCCGCAAGCTGGACCAGGACCGCGTCCAGGGCTCCGGACTCCTCGCCGGCGGCCACCATCGAGCAATAGAGGTGGTCGAAGACGCCCGGGTGGCGGCTGATGGCGCGGCTGAGCGAATCCCCACTCTCGACGTCGAAGCGGATCTGGGTCAAGGCCTTGCCCAGGACCGCATTGGTGCTCTGTTCACTCAGGACCGTCAGGGTGCGGATCAGGGGGATACCCGACCCGACCATTGTCGCGAACTGCCGGGTGAACGATGCGAGCTCGCTGCCCTTGACCCGCTCGCCGATACCGGGAATCGAGAGTTCGGCCGACAGGATCGAGGTGCGGGTCCTGTCGAGATGGAGCAGCCGCAGTTGCTGACGGCGAACCCGCTCGATTGCCTCGGACTTCGAGCTCGCGACCAGCTTGCCCTCGACACGTTGGCCGCGACTGTCAACGGCCAGGTAGTGATACGCGGTGAGGGACGAGGCTCGGCTGCCTTGCCGTGCTGCCAGTGCCCGCTGCGTTCGTGACGCAACGCCGGACGTCACCGAGGTCTCGCCCGGCGCGCCGGACGAGGTCGAACGCGTGGATGTGAGCGTGGAAGGAGGCATCAGCGGAGGAGGTGGTCGAGGCTGGAGGGCCGGTGGGAAACGGATCGGGCGACGTCGAGGGAGATGCGGCCGCTGCGCACCGCGGCCGCCAGGGATTGATCGAAGGTGTGCATGCCTTCGGCTCCGCCGGTTTCGAGTGCGGCGTGCAACTGGTGCACCTTCTGGTCGCGGATCATCGAGCGGATGCCGCTGGTCGCTGTCATCACCTCGCTCACCAGGACCAGGCGACCGTCGACGTCGGGGACGAGCTGTTGACTCAGGCAGCCGCGGATCGACAGCGCGAGTTGGGCCCGAACCTGAGGCTGCTGCCCTTCGGGGAAGGCGTCGACGATTCGAGTGACCGAACCGGTGGCATCGGAACTGTGCAGGGTGGCGAACACGAGGTGCCCGGTCTCGGCTGCGGTGAGTGCGGTGCTGATGGTCTCGAGGTCTCGCAACTCGCCGAGCAGGATGACGTCGGGGTCCTGCCGCAGTGCATGGCGGAGCGCGGCGGCGAACGACACCGTGTCGGTGCCGACTTCCCGTTGCTGGATCACGGCCTGCTTCGGGGTGTACCGATACTCGATGGGGTCCTCGATGGTGATGATGTGAGCGGGCCTGGTGGCGTTGATGAACTCGATGCCCGCGGCCAAGGTGGTCGACTTCCCCGAGCCGGTCCGTCCCGTCACCAGGACGAGTCCGCTGGCGTGCTCGGCGAAGCGACGAAAGGCAGAGGGGAGACCGAGACGATCGAGATCGGGGGTGGTGGAAGGTATGAGTCGGAGGGCCGCGGCCAGCGAGTCCGACTGGCGGAAGATCGCGGCCCGGAAGCGATGCCGCCCGACGCTCAACGCGACCTCGAGGTCACCTCGCGCAACGAGCTGCTGTCGCTGTTCGGCGTCGAGCCGGGAGACCAGCATGGTCTCGAGATCCTGTTTCGTCAGCGGAGGCGTTCCGCTCACCGGCCGCAAGACCCCCTGCACTCGCACGTGCGGCGGTTGACGAGCGGCGAGATGGAGATCGGAGGCTCCGGCCTGCACCGTCGTCGTGAGCAATTCGTCGAGGCCCGGGCCCAGGGTCGTGTTCGATGCCTGGGTCAGGCCGACGATCGACGAGAGGTCTTCGGCCGCCTCGCCGAAGTCGTTGGTCGATCCCAGCGTTCGACTGAGGAAGTCTCGACTCTCCTCGTCCAGGTCTGACCAATTGTCGTGCTCGGTGTGGCGGGTCACCCGGGCAGCTTCGGTCGACCCACGGGCATCCACAAGGTTTTGGTTGCTTGTCTTAACAGGTGGGGATGATGGCCGACCAGAGGACGGTGAAGACTCCCACGCCTACTCGTCGCCGCATCGGCGAGATCCTGGTCGAACTCGAGATCGTCGGCGAGAGCGATGTCTCCCGTGCACTCGAGCTGCAGCGAAGCACCGGCAAGAAGCTCGGTGACGTGCTCCTCTCGGAGGGGCTCGTGCAGCCTCGCGACCTGCTCCGAGCGTTGGCGGCCCAGTTCGACCTGGAGTTCGTCGACCTCACCGAGCACCCACTCGACCTCGAGCTGGCCCAACAGATACCGGCCCAGTTGGCTCGCCACCACCGCGCCCTGCCGGTCTGGCGGCGCGACGGCAAGATCGTCGTCGCCATGGCCAACCCGGTCGACGTGTTGGCGCTCGACGACATCCGTGACGCGCTCCGGCGACCGGTCCTGCCCGTCATGGCCGACGTCGAACAGATCATGGCCGCCATTGCCCGTCTGGGGCTCAGCGACTCTCGGGTGCAGGAGGCCATCCAGGCAGCGGTCGTCGAGTCCGAACCAGCCGAGGTGACCGAGGTCGCCAGCCTCGACACCCAAGGCGAGGAACGAGCACCGATCGTCGCATTCGTCGATCTGCTGTTGTCGAAGGCCATCCAGGAGCGTGCGTCGGACATCCACATCGAGCCCGGAAAGGGTGACCTGCGGATTCGTTTCCGAGTCGACGGGGTCCTGCACGAGGCGATGTCCCCGCCGAGATCGTTGCAGGCCGGGATCATCAGCCGGATCAAGGTGATGGCCGACATCGACATCGCCGAACGTCGCATCGCCCAGGACGGTCGCCTCAGCACCCGGGTGGGCGACACGAACGTCGACATCCGCGTTGCGACCATCCCCACCATCTACGGAGAGGCCGCCGTTCTTCGTATCCTGCGCAGCGGGGCCGAGCGGATCGTCCTGGACGATCTGGGTTTCCTGCCCGAGCAGCTCGAGCGTTTCGCCAAGGCCTATCGGCGCCCCTGGGGAGCCATTCTCGTGACCGGGCCGACCGGTTCGGGCAAGTCGACGACGCTGTACGGAGCGCTCGAGGCGATCAAGGACCCGAGTCGCAACATCATCACGGCCGAGGACCCGGTGGAGTACAAGATCGACGGCATCAAGCAGGTCCAGGTCAACAACAAGGCCGGGATGACGTTCGCCCGAGCGTTGCGGTCGTTCCTGCGTGCCGATCCCGATGTCATGCTGGTCGGCGAGATCCGAGACGGCGAGACCGCCACGATTGCCGTGGAGGCATCGTTGACCGGTCACCTGGTCCTGTCGACGCTGCACACCAACAATGCGGCCGCAACCCCGATGCGACTCATCGAAATGGGCGTCGAGCCGTTCCTCGTCACCTCGGCCCTCACCGCGGTCGTCGCCCAGCGCCTGGCCCGGCGACTCTGCGATCGGTGCAAGCAGCCGAAGATCGTGCCGCTCGAACTGCTCCACCTCGATCCCCTCCCGGCCTCCCTGAGCGAGGACGAGTCGATCTCGGTCTTCGTTGCGAATGGCTGCGAGGCCTGCAGCCACACCGGCTACAAGGGTCGGTTCGCGATCCACGAGGTGATGACGATCACCGATGGCTTGCGCACGGCGATCCTGAACCGGGCCAGTGCAGAAGAGGTGCATCGTCTCGCCCTCGACGAGGGAATGATCTCGCTGCGCGACGACGGCCTCCGCAAGGTGCTGCTGGGCTACACGACACTCGAGGAGCTGTACCGCGTCACGGCCTGAGCCGGCACGCCCCGTGGGTTGGTCGTTGCCCGACTCCGGGTCAGCCGATCAACCCGAACGCGGCCACGGCGACGACCGTTCCTGCGCACAGGGGTGGACCGAAGGGAAGGGCGGTCGACCGATCGACGGCCAATCCCCGGGCCCGGCGAACCGCCAGGACGGTCAGGCCGAGGGTGCTGGCCAGCATCAGCGCCCAGACGACGACGAGTGCGGCATCGATCACCGACGATCGGCCCCATCCGGCGAGGAGCCCCAGGGTGGCGGCGAGTTTCACGTCGCCCAGACCGAGACCGTCGGGACGCACCAAATGCAATCCTCCGAGGGTGCCAGTGAACAGGATGCTGCCGGCGACCGCCCCGATGAGGTCGGCGAACGATCCGATGGTCGACCCGAGCAGCAGCATGCCTCCCAGCGTGGCAAGGAACATGGGATACGACCATCGGTCTGGGATTCGGAACGTCCGAGCGTCGATGGCCGCAACGGCGTACAACGCCGGCGCGGTCGCGGCGAGTGGGAAATACGCCATCCAGACATCGGCCGTCATCGCACGGTCACGCGCTGCCAGTCCTGGATCGTCCACGTGATCCTCGAGTCGACGACCGATGGATCGGCGATCACCGAGAAGCTTCCCTTCTTGATGTCGAGGTTCCCGATGGTCATGCGCCCTGTCAGGTCGACACTGTTGACATCGATCTCCCGCATCGGCGCATCGAGGACCCCGACCATGCCCAGCCCGTCGTCCCAGAGTTGGCCGTACTCGTACTTGCCCCGCCTGGACGGTCCGCCGACTGCCTCGACGATGAAGTCGCTCGCCTTGCCGCCGGGGTTGACATTCGCTCGGAGGAACCAGAGCGTCACGTCCTCGTCGACATGGATGATCAGCGGCGGGTTTCTGATGGTGATCGTCTGGTAGATGATGGCCGGACGGTGGCCCAACGGGTCGTTGCGGTCATCGAATCGGCACCGGTAGGGGACACCGTTCTGACCGTCGACGGTGCCGAGAAAGCCGTAGACGGTGGACCGGACGCCGTTCGACTGAGTCAGGGTGGCCAGTGGGCAGGACCTCGCCGGTGACGGGGTCGTCGGTTGAACGATGGGGTAGGCCGGTGATCTGGTCTCGGTTCGAGTGCAGCCGTTGCAGGAGCCGTCCGGTTCGTACAGATGGATCAGGATGTCCGCCTGACTCTTCTTGACCTTCACCCTGCCGTTGGTGCCGATCGGTTCGGAGATGGCAACGTTGTCGCTGTTGAGATCCATGGCATCGACGACGAACAGCGCATACGGATCGGTTCCGCCACTGGTGCCCACGATGGTTGCAGTCACCGCCGTCGCTGCCGAATTCGTGCCACGGGCGGCGGTGGCATCGGCGTAGACGGTCCAGCGATACGGGGTTTCCTTCGTCGTGGTGTACTGGTAGCGGACGTTGTTCAGTGTCCCGGCACCGGTGAACGACCCGGATTCCCCCAGCTCGATCCGAGCCGTGGCCTCGGCCATGGCGACGTCGACGCCACCGAGCGCCTCGTCCTGGAGAGCTCGATACGCCGTGTTCCGCAAGGACGACTGCGAGTACGCCATCAGCGCCGCCGTGAGCCCGGCCAGGACCATCATGACGAGCATGGCCATGACGACCGAGCCCCGTTCACCTTCGCCGGTCCGGGTTTGGTCGATGACGGGGACCGCGTTCAACATGAGGCTCCCTTCTGGCGCGAGTTGCGTATGGCGACATCGGTGCTCTGGACACGTCTCGAGCCGTTCACCTGCTGCACGATCTGGAGCCGGACGAGCGAGGTGCACTGTGTCAGGTCGATCCGCGAGGTCGCCGAGGTGTCCAAGACGCGTCGGTCGAGGTCGAGCAGCTGGACCGACGACGATGCTGCGTCGGCGGCCAGACCCCCGAGTACCAGGGCCTTGCTGATCGGTTGCCCTGCGTTGTCCAGCTCCATCCGGATCAACTGACCACCGGTGAAGCGCCATTCGATCAGCTGCTCCCGACCACTCGACGTCGTCCGGAGGACGAGCGCCGAACCGGCGGGGACCCCGACCGAGACCCGGGAGAGCTCTGTCACCGACCGCACGTCTGCGGTGATCCACTCGAGGGCACTGGCCCCTTCGGCCAGTGCATCGATGCGGGTGGTGGCCTGTCGCTCGTTTCGCAGCCCGCTCTGGAGGACCTGCAGAATCGGGATCGAGACGATGGCCATCAGCGCCAAGACGACCAGGGTCTCGACGACCGTGATCCCGCGCTGCCGGTCTTGCGCACGAGCCCGTTCAGCCATTGGTCTGCGCTCCGGTCACGGCGGTCGACACCCGTCGCTGCTGCGTCACGCCGCGTTCGTTCCACGTCACCACCACGGTCACGAGCTTCACGGTGCGGGAGTACGTCGTACTGCCCACGGTCACCGGCTTCCAGCCGACCTTGCGCCACACGGTGAAGTCGACCCCGTTCCGCATGACTCCGCTCTGGGGATCGACCTTCGACTCACTCGTGGGGCCGACGAGCGTGAGCGTGTCGAACATCGTGTTGTCGACGTTCGTGGAGGTCATCGAGATCGAGCTGTACGGGAGGGCCCGGATGGATTCGAGTTCGGCGCTCGCCAGCTGTTGGGCGGTCACTCGCGTCGCGGCCGATGCCGTGGTGGTCGCCGTCGTGGCGAAGGCGCGGTACATCCCGAGCGCGCCGATCGTCAGCACCATGAGCGCGACCAGCATCTCCGTGACGGTCACGCCGGAATCGCGCGATGATCGGTTGGTGGCGCTTCGGTTCGCTGACCGGGGCGCTCGGGGACGCGGGTGCACCTCCTCTGTTTCGGCTTCTTCGACAACCAGCTGAGCAGATTGGGCATGTTTGTCTAAACAGCAACACCGAGTGTCCGATGGATGCACGTGCTTCGATCCACACCACGACTCGACGACGAGTCACTCCGCGTCCCGGTGGGTACTCACCGGACTCCTCCCGCTCCGGCCCAGCGCCGATCCTCGTCGACCGGAGGTCGGCGATGAAGCGGAAGACCGTCGGGGTCACCTTCTCCGATGGGTGGTTGCGTGCCGTCGAGATCGCCGACGACGTACCGATCCGCTTCGGAGAGCTCGCCCTCGAACCCGGTGTGGTCGAGCAGGGAGTGATCGCCGACGAAGGGGTCTTCGCAGCGGCCCTGAAGGAGTTGTGGCAAACAGCCGGGTTCTCCGGCAAGCGAGTGGCGGTCGGCATCGAGGCCGAAGCGGCGATGCTGCGACGGATCACCTTGCCCCCACTGGCCCCGAACGAGATCGCCGAAGCCGTGATGTACGACATCGCCAACGTGCTCGGCTATCCGACCGACGAAGCCGTCATCGACCATGCCGTGATCGAATCGGTCGCCCTCGATCCGAGTGCTGTCGATTCCGAGGCCCGGCAAACCGACGTCGAGACCGATGCGCTCGTGGTCGCCGTTCGCGCCGAGGTCATCGAGGGGTTGCGGCGGTGCGTGCTGCGGGCCGGTCTGCGCTGGTCTCGGGCCGAACTCGGGCCGGCCGCCGGCGTGGCACTCTTGAACGACCTCGATCTGTCCGCCGGATCGCTCGGTGCGGTCGTTGCCGTTGGTGAACAGACCACGTCGATTTCGGTCCACGACGAGCACGGGCTGCTGTTCGCTCGCGTGGTCACTGCTGGAGTCGGGGCAACCGCCTCGTTGTCGCACGAACTCGAAAGCCAACTTGCCGAACTCGAGAACCTTCGTGCCGGCAAGGTGAACGATTCCTCCGCCGACCCGACTGCCGAGGCCGAAGCCCCCGGGGTCGGCGTGGTCGTCGAGGGTGTTCGTCGCACACTCCACTACTACTCGTCCGACATCGACCGTCGACCGTTCTCGAGCTTGGTCCTGTGCGGGCCTCGAAGCCGGGCCAATGGTTTGGTGGAGCGGCTGACCGAGTCGCTTCCGGGTCCCATCGACATACGCCCCCTCGACCGAGCCGGCTGGCCGACGACCGACAGTCCCGAACGGTTCGATGTCGCCTTCGGCATCGCCCGACTGGTGGTCGAACCCACCACCCCGAATCGTCGGCTCTCGCTGGTTCCCCGAGCGGTCGTCGAACGACGTCGTGATCGTCGGGTTCTGGCCGCCGGTGCGATGGTGGCGCTCGTCGTGGCCGGGCTCGCCGCGGTCGATGCCGGCCGGCGGAGCGACGACAACGCCGAGCGGCTCGACACGGTCACCGCAGCGGAGCAGCAGCTCGGTCGCCTTCGCGGTCAGGCTGCAACGACTGCAGATGTCCGAACGGTCTCGGCCGAGGTGGAGCGACGCCGGGAGCAGCTCGCACGATTGGTCGTCGGGGATGTGGACGTCGCTGCGGTGTTCGGACAGATCGCCGAGGCAATGCCTGCGGACACGTCGATCACGGCGATGCGGGTCACCAGGACCGAACCAGGACTCGAGATGGCCGTCGGATCGCAAGGACGCGAGGACGGTCTCGCCGTCGTCTCGATCGACGGAACGGCACCGGATCTCGACGGTGTGGGTCGCTGGGTCGACTCCGTCGCCAGTCTGGGCCTCGTCGAGGATCTGTGGCTGCGCCAGGTGGTGAGCGGTCCCTATGCGGCCGATTCCCAGATCGTTGCGCTCTTCAGTGTGGACGCCACCATCGGCACAGCCGGTGCCGCCGCCCGTTCGATCACGCTCGGGCCGCTCTCGGAGGAACGATCATGAGACATCGTTCGGTCGGGCTCGCCATCCTGCCCACCCTCGCCGTTGCACTCGGGTGGTTCGCCGTCGTGGTGGTTCCGTCCGGTTCCGAGGCAGCGGATCTCGACCGGCGTCTGGAGGTCGTCGACGCCGACGTCCAGAACCTGTCGTCAACCATTGCGGCCACGCAAGAACTCGAAGCGGAGATCGCCGGCTTACAGGCCGAACGCACGGCGCTGGAGCAGGCCGTCCCCGAGACGGTCGACCTCGCCGGGATCGTTCGTCTGATCGATCGCGAGGCGGAGGAGAGCGGGATGTCGGTGGCGTTGGTGTCGCCCCAGGCTCGGGCCCAGGAGGAGTCTCCCGACGAGGAAGGCTCGATCACCGGGTCATTCACGGGAGTCGGATCGATCGACGTGGAGGTGACCGGCTCAGCGACGTACTCGGAGCTCATCGCCTTCGTTCATGGTCTGACGACCAACGAACGATTCGTGATGGTGAAGTCGCTCGGTCTCGAAGGCGGCCGAGTCACGGGAAGGCTCGAGGTCACCTTGACCATCGAGGTGTTCAGCTCGACCACCGCCGGAACCGCAGCGACCGAGCCCAGCGACGTGCTCGCCTTCGACGAGTCGGTCGGCTCCGGGGAAGGCGACGCGACGCTCGAGGCGGTGGTGTCGGAATGAGTACGATCTCGAAGCCGCTGAAGGCGGCGCTGCTGGCCTCGGTCGCGCTCGGCGCAGGCGCCATGCTCTACAACCGTTCGACCGGCCTCGATCCGGTACCCGGACCGTCGTTTCCGCTGTCGTTCGTCGACGCCGGTCAGACGACCACGGCGACGACGTGGTCGGCACCACCGGTGACGCGCGATCCCTTCGCCCGACCCGATGGCCAGATCGTGGATCAGCCGCCGGAATTCGATTCCGCCACCAACACCTCCGTCGATGGCGCCACGGCGGGTGCGGAGGTCGTGGATCAGGCCCCGACCACCGTCCCGGCCCGGATCACCACGACCGTGGATCAGCGTTCGATCGCCGAGGTCTTCGAATCCCGGCTGCCTTCCACGACCTCGCCGGTTGAGACCTCGACGAATCCCTGACGCTCGTCCCGACGAATCGAGCGCGACCCGAACGAAACGATGCCCGCCCGCCTCGAGGTGAGGCGAGCCGGCATCATGAGCGGAGAGGGTGGGATTTGAACCCACGGTGGGCGTGAACCCACACCTCCTTAGCAGGGAGGCACATTCGGCCGGACTCTGTCACCTCTCCCGGTGCGTGAGCGAGTGTAACCGCCGAGTCGCAGCGTGGCATCCCCGGTTGTTCGCAACGGCCATGCGTCTCGACGGGGCCGGCCCCTGATGTGCGACGAGAAAGTGCTACTACCGCGGCGCTTCTGGCAGAATGTGCCCGTGGCGAACAGGACCTATGCGCAGTGGTGCCCGGTGTCACGTGCCCTCGACGTGATCGGTGATCGTTGGACGCTGCTCATCGTTCGAGACCTCTGCTTCGGTGTGAGGCGTTTCTCGGATCTCCAGGCCGAGTTGGTCGGGATCAGCCCGAGCCTGCTGTCGAGTCGGCTGCGGTCGCTCACCGGCCACGGGATCGTCGAACGGGTCGGGTCGCGCTACCAGCTGACCGAACGGGGAGCCGGACTCGTCGATGTCATCAACGAGATCGGTCGCTGGGGTGTCGAACTGCTCGACGATCGATCCGATGGCGAGTCGGAGTCGGACTTCTTCGCCCGGGCCAAGCTCGGGTTCATGATCCGCGAAGAGGAGTTGCCCGAACACGGGATGGTGATCGAACTCCATCTCGACGAACGGGTCCACACGGTGCGGATCGCTCCCGGCGGCAACGGGATCCGACCGTCGCACCGCGTGACGGTCGTCGACGGTCGGGCCGACGGTGATCCCGATGTGCGCGTCCGTGGCACGTTCGCCGAGCTGACCCGCTACCGGCAGGGGCGGATCAGGGTCGACGAACTCCTCGACAACCAGGCCCTCGTGATCGACGGCTCGCCCGAAGCGGCCTCGGCGTTGAATCGGATGTTCTCGGCCGGCTGAGGGTCGCCAGGTTCATCGAATGGGCCCGAACTCCTGATCGGCTGCCCAATAGGCGCTCAGGCGGGAGCCGAAACACTCCGGCGACTCGGCGAAGACGATGGTGCCCAGCCGGATCGACCGCGACCGGAGCCTGGCCCGTTCTCCCGCAGCCGCGGCGATCGTCAGGTCGGACTCGACGGGAAGAAGTCGAAGATCTTGATCGCGCCCGAGGAGGCGGCCGATCTCGTCGAGGTCTGCGACGAGCGCGTCGAGGACACGGGGGGCGCAGGCTTGCACCATTCGTACCTGGTACCACAGTGCTTTGACGTCCTTGCGCCACTCGTGGAACTGGTCGTCGTTCGGATCGGCCATCGATCGCCGGAGGTTGCGGCGACCACGGGTGTAGGTGCGGCGCAGGCCGGCGGCGATCAGGTCGAAGTCGTCGGGAATCTGCCATCGATCGATGCCCGCCCTCGCCACGTACAGCGCCGTCAGCGCCTCGTCAACCGCGAGTTCGATGGCATCGTGACCAGCGGTCGGCGATGGATCGTTCGGTGGTGGGACCGGGTTCGCGACCATCACCCGCTTCTTCTTCGATCGCTCGTTCCCCGAGCCCTTCGACCGGTCTGGCCGATCCGGGACGAGGTCGATCGGAGAGTCGGATACCAGTGACGACCGAACGTGGGCCGAACGCAACGGGGCCAGCGCCCGTGACGCATCTCGCAGGGACCGATTGACGAGCGTGAAGTCGGGGCCCAAAGCGCAGCGAGCCAGACGTGCGACCGCCCTCGCCTGTTTGGATCGGCGGCGCACGGTGTGAACCGCCTGGACGACCGCCGCATGATCCTCGACCGTCAGCCGCTCGAGCCGGCAAATGGCGTCGTCGACGCGACCGGTTGTGGCAAGACGGATCTGGAATTCGATGGATCGAGGGGGTTCGAGCCTGAACGACATGGCGGTCTTGACGTTCCTTCGCTGTGGTGAGGCCGAGGGTATGCCACGAGGTCCACTCGTTGCCTTGGGTCAAACCGCCGGTTCCGGTGGGCGTGCAGTCGACGTCGGGCTGCCACCGGCGACCGAGCGTTGCCCGTCGGGCGCCTGATGTACCGCCGGGTGACGGTGATCGTTACCCTCGCCGGCCATGGACACCCGAGATGACCGCACCTTCGCGGCCGATGCCGATCGCGACACCGTTCGCCACGACGACACACGCCGGAGCCGGTCCTTGATCACCCGGCTGGGCGTCCTTGCGTCGACCGCGTCGGTTGACCACGCTCGGTCTTTGGGTGGTGGTGGCGGTCATCGGCGGGTCGGCCTATCTGGGGGGATTGGCGCGGGAAGGGTTTCCACCGGTCAACCTGCCGATCGTTGTCGTCGACGGGACGTACTTCGTCGACGACGTGGACACCGTCGATCGCGACGTCGCCGTGCCGCTCGAGGCCTCGTTCGGCGCAATCGAGGGGGTCGTCGAGGTCCGGTCCTTCGCGCTCGACAACTCCTTCGCCGTCGTTGTCGAGTTCGACGACTCCTTCACGTCGTCCGACGGGGCCACGCTGCTCGAGGCCGCCGTGCCGCAGGCCGCGCTTCCGGCCGAGGCCGTGGCCACCGTTCGCCCCATCGACGCCACGAAATTCCTCGAGGTGTTCGACGTGCTGGTCGCCGTGACGGGACCGGCCGATGCAACCGCCGAGGAGATCCAGGCACAGGCCGAACGGGTCGAGGCCCATCTCGCCGCCGACCCGGCCGTCGAGCGGGCCGAGGTCCAACCCCTCTTCACCGAGGGAATCGACCCGGCCACCGGCGAGGCCGAAGTCCGCCGAACCCGTTTCGTCCGTGTGGCGTTGAGCGCCGACGAGGGCTACCGCGACGCGGTCGTTGTCGGTCTGGTCCGCGCCGAGACGGCAGGGCTCGACACCCTGGGATTCAGTGACGCGGTCAACGACCGACTGGCCCAGGGAACGCCGTTGGAGGAGGGGTACCGAGCCGATGTCACGGCCGACTTCGCGACCTCGATCCGGACCCAGATCGATTCGCTCACGGGCAATCTGCTCACCGGATTGCTCGCCGTGGCGTTCATCAGCCTCCTCTTGATCGGTTGGCGAGCAGCGGTGGTCACCGGGGTCTTCATGGCCACCGTCATGCTCGCCGCCCTGGGCGGACTGTGGTTGCTCGGCTACTCGTTGAACACGATCACGTTGTTCGGGCTCATCTTGACCCTGGGCCTCCTGGTCGACGATGCCGTGGTCATCTCGGAATCACTCGACGCCAACCGCAACGAAGCCGATGGCCCGATCGGTGTCGTGCGGACGTCGCTCAACCGGGTCGGGAGTGCATCGTTCGCCGGCACCCTCACCACGGTGCTCGTGTTCGGACCCATGCTGTTCGTCAGCGGTGTGCTCGGCGAGTTCATCCGGGCCATTCCGGCAACCGTGATCCTCACACTGCTCGTCTCGTTCTTCTTCTCGATCGTGTTCATCCCGGCTGCGGCCGGGCCATTCCTCCTCCGGGGCAAACCGGTCAGCAATCCCATCGTCCGCGTCGAGAAGGCCGTGGGCCGAGCGCTCGGACGCCTGGCCGAGTATCCGTCCAGTCATGGCGCCCGGGGGGTGGTGGTCGGCCTCGGAATCGTGGCGTCGGCGGCCGCCGTCATCGTCGGTTCGTTCGGCATCGCCGCTTCGCTCGGTTTCAACATCTTTCCACCCGGCGATGACGCCGACGCGCTGTCCGTCTCGATCGATTTCGACCCCGGCACGACCATCGAGGAGGCACAGGTGCTCTCGGCCGAGGTCGATGCGATCGTGCTGTCGACCCTCGGTGATGATCTCCTGCGGTCGCAGTACATCACGGGCTCCGAGCGAGGCGTGTCGACCTTCGTCGATCTGGTGCCGTTCGACGCTCGTGACACCAAGGCTCCCGTCTATGTCGAACGCATCCAGGAACAGGTCGATGATCTCGAGGGTGCTCGGGTTTCGGTCGGAACCCTCGAAAACGGTCCGCCGGTCGAGGAGTTTCCCTTCGCCGTACAGATCGTGGTGGAGGACGATCAGGTCGAGCCGGCCGAAGCCCTGGCGATCGAACTCCGAGACTCGTTGGTCGGCCTCGAACTCGACAAAGCCACCGGTGACCCCACGACCATCGTCGATGCTCTCGTGTCGACCGAAGGCCAGATCCTCCGGGTGGACGGTCAGCGGGAGATCGAGGTTCGTGCCAGCTTCGGCAACGATGACCTGACGGCCAATCTCGAGGCCACCGAGGCGGCGGTCCGGGACCGGTTCGATCCCGCCGAACTCGAGGCCAGAGGCCTACCGTCCGATGCGTTCGTGTTCGATTACGGCCAGGAGTCCGACAACCAGGAGGACTTTGCCTCACTCGGTCGGGCCATGATGATCGCTCTCGTCCTGATGTTCGTGCTGCTCGTCGCCCAGTTCCGATCAGTGGTGCAACCGTTGCTCGTCCTGCTGGCCATACCCTTCAGTTTCTTCGGGGTCTTCACCGCCCTCAAGCTCAGCGGCAATCCGATCAGCTTCTTCGTCGCCGTCGGCTTCATCGCGCTCATCGGGGTCGTGGTCAACAACACCATCTTGTTGGTCGATGCCGCGAACCAGGGTCGACGGGACGGCCTGCGGCCCGGACTCGCGATCGCCCGGGCCGTCTCGGGGCGCTTCCGCCCCTTGATCGCAACGACCCTCACGACCGTGGTGGGGTTGCTTCCGCTGGCACTCAGCGATCCGTTCTGGGAGGCGCTCAGCTTCACCCTGATCGGTGGTCTGCTCAGCTCGACCGTCCTGGTCCTCGTGGCCTTCCCGGTCTTCTATCTGGCCGTCGAGAAGGTCCGGACACCAGTGCGCAACCTGGCTCGCCGACGGCTGGGATGGATCCAGGTCTGAGCGTCGCCCGGCCTGACGGATCGCAGCCGGTCGGCTCTCAGAGCCACTCGCTGCGGCGAAATGCCCGGTAGAGGCCGAGGCACGCGACGACGATGACGACCAGCACGGCCGGGTAGCCATAGTTCGAGTCGAGTTCCGGCATGTGCGAGAAGTTCATGCCGTAGATTCCGGCGATCATGGTCGGGACGGCTGCGATCGCAACCCACGCCGAGATCTTCCGCATGTCGTCGTTCTGGCGCAGGCTCACCCGGGCCGAATTGGCCGAGAGCGAGGCCAGGATGAGCTCCCGCAGGGTCTGCAACTGGTCGGCCTGACGCATCAAATGGTCACTGATGTCGCGGAAGTAGGCGTCCCAGCCCGGGTCGGCCTCGATGAGGGGGTCCGAGCGGAGGACCGACAGCGAATTGATCAGCGGATGGAAGGCCCGATGCAGCTGGAGCACCTCCCGCTGCAAGAAGTAGATCCGGGCCACCGTACGACCGCTGCGGTCCCGTTCGTCGTCGGAGAAGACCTGGAGCTCGACCTCGCTGACATCGTCGTCGATCCCGTCGAGCACGACCTGGTAGCCGTCGACCACCTCGTCGAGGACGGCGTGCAGGATTTCGATCGGTCCGCGCCGCAGTGCTCGTTCGTCGTTCTCGAGCCGGCGCCGAACCGGTGCGAGCGGAGTCGGCTCGCCCCGGCGTACGACCACGACCGCGTGCTCGCAGCACAGGATCTGGATCTCGCCGAACTCGACCGACTCGGGCTCGTCGAGGTAGCGGGCCGTGCGGAAGTCGACGAAGAGCCACTCGCCGTACCGTTCGACCTTGGGCCGTTGGTTGGCCTTGATGAGGTCCTCGACCGCGAGTGGATGCAGGTCGAGCGTCGATCCCAGATCGTGGAGTTCGGCCGGATCGGGATCGTGGAGACCGACCCACACGAACCCACCGTCAGAGCGAGCCCGTTCGTTCAACTCGGTCAGCGGCCCGGTGCCTGCTCGTGAACCATCTCGGTACCAGACTGCGTCGACCAACATCGGGACATCATGGCGCCCTGGGCAGCCGACCCCTCAGCCGAGGCGTCGGAGGTCGGCATTGCGAACGTACACCGACACGAAGATGCAGAAGGCGACGGCAGCCACCCCACTGATCGCGTTGCCGGTGCCCACGACGCCGGCCAGGGCACCGAGCCCCAGCGCTCCGATCGGCATCAGGCCCGCCTGGCACAGCGCATAGAGCGACATGACGCGCCCCATCATCGGCTGCGGGGTGTTGGCCTGGATCAAGCCTTGGTTCATGTTGATGTAGAACCCGCCGGCCAACCCCATGAGGAACGAGAAGCCGATCATGACCGCGAAGTTGGTCGACCGGCCGATGAGGAAAGTCATGGTCGATCCGACGATCACGGCGCGTTGGAACAGCATTCCCTTGTTCGGCATGTCGCCTCGTCGGATCACCACGATCGACGAGATCGCGATGCCGAGGCCCATCAGCGCAAAGGGAATGGCGGTGTCGCCCGAATCACGACCGAGCGCTTCCTTCACGTGGGCCTGAGCCGTCACCATCACCGCGGGGTTCACGGTCAGGCTCGCCACCACCAGCAGTCCGAACAGGGTTCGTAGCGAGGAGTCGTTCCAGACATGCCGGATGGCTTCAGCGGCTTCGGAGACCACCGAGGTCTGCTTCACCCTCGGCTCGTGGGGCGGGACCCGGAGGAAGAGGAGGAAGCCCACCCCGACGAGCATCAGCCCGGACTGGAACCAGAACGCTCCTTCGAACCCGAAGCGGTTGCCCGCGGCACGGGCGAGGACCGGTCCCATGATCATCGACGCCGTCATGGCGAGCGCGTTGATGGCGATGGCACTGAACAACTGCTGTCTCGGGACCAGCGCCGGGACGAGCGACGCCCTGACCGGTGAACCGAGAGCCGACGCCGTTCCGGCCACCAGCGTTGCCGCAATGATCCAGCCCATCGACGCATGACCCGATCCGACCAGGATCGCCGTTCCGGCCATGATCGCGGCTCCCGCCAATTGGGTTGCCATCAACAGGCGCCGACGATCGAGCCGGTCGGCCCAGACGCCGGCGTGGAGGGTGATCAGCGCAGCCGGCAGCCCGAGGGTGAAGACGACGACGCCCTGTGCCCCTTCGCTCCGGCCGAGGCCGTCGAGCACGAGCCAGCTGAAGACGAATCGCTCGGCGTTGGCGACCAGGAAGAAGGCGATGTTGTTGAACCACAGGAAGCGGAAGTCCCGGTTGCCGAGCGCGCTGCCGGCCGAAGCCCGGGGCTGTTGTTCGAGTGTGGTCACCGCCGCATGCTCTCAGATGGTCGTTCAGAGACACAATCCTCATTGGACCGCCTCATTGGACCGCCTCATTGGACCGGTCGACGTGCCCGGGAGCGTGGGGAACGAATGACTGCCAGTGCTGCCGGGTGTCACACCCCAGCCGGCCCGGAGCCTCGGGTCAGGAAGACCGTCGGCTCAGTGCTCGTTCGACCATACGACGGTCGCCATCGGTCTCGAGCAGGTAGAGGTCGGCCTCCAGACTCGCCAGCTGGTCGGTCAGAGCGGAGATGTCACCGCCGTTCTCCTCTGTTCGCTGCGCCACGTTCTGGAGCGTGCGCACCAGCGTGGCCAAGACGCCGGGCTCGGTCCGAGCGTGGCGCCGGATGGGATCGATGACCAGATCGACGTAGTCGGCATGGGAGTTGTCAGAAGCGCGAACCACGACCCTGTCGTCGATGATCGCGAGTCGATCAGGCACCTGCCTCGACAACAGCTCGACGAGAACCGAGCCGACCCGGACCACGACATCGTTCGCCGTGTTGGGGTCGTTCACGCCTGGCGACAGTGCACGGAGTGCGATGTCGACCAGTTGCAGTAGCCCGAAGCCCGGATCCTGTTGCATCGTGCGCATCGGCCGTAGCTCGATCGAGCTGCGGATCCGTTCGCTGACGTGCTCGCGACGGTCGTCGTCGACGGGCCACAACGAGGCCAGGGGCGTATTGGCGAGCAGGTAGGTCCCCACCGATGAGTGAAGCGACAGGGTGGAACCGGACGGCATTGCGTCGATCAATCCGTCGGTGGACACCTGCGTGACCCACCCGGCGGTCGAACAGCGAACGACCAGCGCATCATCGGGTGGGTCGAGGTTCGCCGGCTCTCCGCCGCTCGAGGAGGCCGGACCGGGTGCGGGTGTCGACGCCGGGCGGTCGACTCCCAGTGGGCCGATCGACGGACTGACCTGGTCGAGCCGGGGGAACTGCTCGTGGATCACGGCGATCGTCTCATCGGTGATGCGGTTGATGATCGACCCGACCCGAAGGGCCTTGGCCGTGTGATCGATCGAGCCGAGGACGGCGACGAGCGA
Source organism: uncultured Acidimicrobiales bacterium (assembly GCA_963700755.1). Taxonomy (GTDB): domain Bacteria; phylum Actinomycetota; class Acidimicrobiia; order Acidimicrobiales; family SZUA-35; genus JBBQUN01. The sequence continues at coordinate 30,479 of CAVOYW010000004.1, read as the reverse complement.
GGTGACACCGAGGATCACAGCGAACAGGACCGAGAGCCTGGGTTGAAACGCAAGTGTCTCGCCGGTGTCGTCGAGCGGGGAGCGGACTGCACGAAGCACGACGAGGCTGTAGGTGAAGGTTCCGACCACGGAGCCCATCGCCACTTGTTGGAACCGGTCACGCAGGAAGCCGCGGACAACTCGTGGCGAGTACTGGGTCGAGGCCAACTGAACGGCCACGAGCGTCAGCGAGAAGACCACGGACGCCGCGCCGATCGTCCCGGCGGCCACTGTCGACAGGATCGAGCGAGCGTTGTCGACCGTGGTGTCGAACAGTGACGGGAGGGCGTCGGGCTCGAGCGATCGGTCGAGTTCGGTCAACCCCGTGGCCAGCACCAACGACGCGGCGACGAAGCCCGAAGGCAGGAAGAACAGGCTCTGGCGAAACTGTTCGCCCAGGCGCCGCAGACGAAGCACGATGGCTCCACCGGAATGATGTTGGCTCATGTCGACCGGTCTGGGTCAGTCGATGAGGGTGTTGGCGAAGACCTGCCACGCCAGAGCGCTCTTGGCGATGAAACTCAGAGCGATGTAGATCCTCTCGCCGAACAGGTAGTCGGACCACCGCCCGACGCCCTTGTATTGGAGCCACTGGTTGATGGCGAAACAATTGAAGAAGACGAAGATGCTGACGAGGATCCCGTAGACGAATCCCGGCGGACCATCGCCCCCCGAGGCGAACACGAGGTAGGAGACGAGTGCCAGCCAGGGCGCGATGCCGGCGATGCAACCGAACCAGAACGGGGACCACCACACCTTCTGCCCAGGTGGGTTCGCGACTTCCATGATCCAGCCGAAAAGGATCATCGAGACGTTGGCGACCGCGATGCCGATCAGAGCGGCGATGTCGGAGATCGAGACGACCAGGGCGATCAGCACGATCATGAGCGTCGACGAGAAGGCGTATTCCACCCATCGAAACCGGTTCCGGCCATGTTCGAGTTCGGACCGGTAACCCTTGGCTCCGAGGGGTGAGGCCACCAGCAGGTGGAAGAAGGCCGAGAGGAACATGAAGGCGGCCGTGAGTGGGGCCAGCGGGATGTCGAAGACCTTCTCGAGCGCGCCGTCGGCGAGCGGTGTCCCCGGCGGGCCCTGGAGGTTGAAGAGCGTGACCGGGAGTTTGAAGGAATTCCCGAGCACGACCATCGCTGTACCGGAGACGGTATGGAGGAGCGCAGCGAGCAGGTTGAGCCTCTTGAGACGGGAGAACTCATCACTGGACAGCGGGATCGTGGCGGTCATCTGAACAGTGTCCACCGGATCCATGGCGGGAACAAGCGCCCCCGGTCCGGTCGACGAATCGACTGTGTTCCGCCGTCGGTCAGAGATCGGACAGGTTGATGCCGGCCCTGACCAAGAGGAACGAGCCGATGAGGAGAACGGCGATGGCGGCAGCAGGAACGACGACGGCTCGTGCGGTGTCGATGATGTGGTTGCCTTCCATCGCCCCGAACGCCCGGTCGCGGAGGGCGACCATACCGAGCCCGACGCTGACGAGGGCGATGGCCATCCCGAGTCCGAACGCCAGGATCAGGACGCCACCGAAGGCAATGCGGTTGAGTTGGATGGCTCCGAGCAGCACGATGATCGCCGAGGTTGACGGAACCAGTCCTCCCGAGAGACCGAGCACACCCAGCGTCTTCCAGCTGACTTTCCCCGACAAGTCCATCGCATCGAGGTCGAAGCGGTGCGTGTGCGGGAAGATCCCGTGCCGATGCCATCCGGCATCGTGGGGGTGGTCGTGGTCGCTGTGGTCGTGGTCGTGGTCGCCGTGGTCGTGGTCGCTGTGGTCGTGGTCGCTGTGGGGGTGGTCGTGGTCGTGGGTCGCTGTGGGCGTGGTCGTGGGGGTGGTCGTGGTCGTGGTCGCGTGGTCGTGGGGTGGTCGTGGTCGTGGTCGCCGTGGTCGTGGTCGCTGTGGTCGTGGTCGTGGTCGTGGTCGCTGTGGGGGTGGTCGTGGGGGTGGTCGTGGTCGCTGTGGGGGTGGTCGTGGGGGTGGTCGTGGTCGCTGTGGGGGTGGTCGTGGTCGCCGTGGCTGTGGTCGCTGTGGGGGTGGTCGTGGGGAAGCACGGCGACCGAACCGGTGGCGACGGCGACGGCAGCCGAGGTCACGAGGGGAGGGACGTGGTCGAGGTCGCTCGCCTCGTCGTGTCGGTGGTCGTGCTCCTCCTGGAAGTGCCCGTGGGCATGGAGTTGGTGATGGTGCGGTGGTTCGGTCCCGAGTTGGCGGGCCCTGCGTTCGCGGAACGCCGTCACCACGAGCCAGATGCCGATGCCGAACACGATGAGTGCCGACACGGCCTGCAGCCACGGATAGACCCGTTCCGGAGCGAATGCCGAGCCCGCGGCGTAGGTGACGATGCCGAGGATCAGCACACCGAGCGTATGGGAGAGCGCAACGGCGATGGCGAGCACGAACGCCTGCAGCTTGGTGCCCTTGGTGCCGACGAGGTAGGCACCGATGACCGTCTTGCCGTGCCCGGGTGCCAGCGAGTGCAGGGCACCGAGCAGTGCGGCGAACGCCAGCGCGCCGATCATCGACAGGGCGCCGTCGTCGGCACGGGTGATCAGGCCGGCGAACGCGTCGCCATTGTTGTCGTCGCCGGGCTCGGTCTTGTCGAGTGTCGCAGCCGGGGCGTCCGCAGAAGCGGTGAACGAGAACTCCACCGAGACGGCGTCGGGGTTCTCGTCGGCACCGGGGAAGTCGGTGAGGCGATCGGTCACGGATCGATCGGTGACGTCTCCATCGATGACGGTTCGATCGCCGACGACCAGGATCTCGCGCCAGCCGACCCGTTCGCGATAGTTCACGTCGGTGAAGGTCGCCGATCGGCTCTCGGGTCCTGCTCCCTCTTCTGTCGTCCAGTTGCATTCGACCCGCAACGTGGTCAGGCCACCGTCGCCGTCGAAGCGCGTCGCCGACGCCGTCGGTGTGCCGAGTTCCACGGCGGTGCCCTCGATGGTGAACGTGATGTTGTCGAGCATCTCGAGGCAGAAGCCGATCGGGTCGGCCTCGACGCGGTCGCCGTCGGCCTGGGTGGGCGTCTCGGCGAGGTCGACGACGTAGTCCAACTCGATGCCGTCGGGCCCGATCAGCAGCGCGGCATAGCGATTGATGGCGAACGGACCGAACTCATGGGCCAGAGCACTCGGCGTTGCCGCCAGAAAGGCCATGATGGCGACCAGCCCGGCGATCCCGAAACGGCGCCGGCCGAGCTTCGATCGGCGGCGAGGAAGGCGGTGCCGCGGTCTCGTGGTCATGGTTGTTTCCTCGGTTCGTTGGCGATCAGTGGTCGAAGTGTGTTCCGTTGGGTGGCGAGGCGATGGGCTGCGCCGATCACGGCCGCGGCTGCGACGAGCCCGATCAGTGCCCGTGGGAGGACCACCAGGCGATACGGGAGTTCGGCCAATCGCACGGTGGTCTCGCCGATGCGCTCATAGAGATACACGAGGGCGAAGACCGTCATCACGACGGTGCCGACCGCAAGGATCGGGCCTGCGAGTGACGTGCGTCGGGCCCAGAGCACGAGCGGGAAGGTGGCCCCGACGATGACCGCGATGGCGAGTTCGGTGCCGAGGGTGAACGCCATGAGCGACAGCAGGGTGTGGCTGCGTTCCAGTTTCAGCTGGGTGAAGACGAATCCCAGACCGAGGCCCTGGAGCACTCCGAGAGCAGCCACCACGATGGGTTCCACGTCTGCGGCTCGACGCAGGCCGTAGACCGCCATCATGAGGAGTGCCGCGGCAACGCCGATGGAGGCGGTTCGTTCCGATACTTCGAACACACCGAATCCGATCGACCACAGGGGCACCACGAGTCCGAGTGTGAACGCGATCAAGAGACCGCCGAGACGACGGCCGGCTCCCCGGATGGTGGGTGCAGGGTCCGAGATGGCATGGCCCTTCGCCACCAACGCCACCGGTAGCAGCAGTGCGATCACGAACCAGATGAAATCGGCCCGCAACCGCGTGATCCGGAGGGTCGTCTGGCCGACGTCGGTCATCGATCGGACGGTCGAGACCGATCCGAGCTCGATGGTCTGCATCGTCTGCCCGACCGAGAGCCCCGCGATGGGGTTGGCCTCGTTGCCGAAGGTGCCCGAGTCCCAGTCGTTCTCGATGATCACGAGCGCGTCCTTCTCGGGGTTCTGGTGGATGATGCCGTCGTAGGTGACCACGAACGACCGGGGTGTGGTGTCGAATGTCTGGGTCACCCGATAGTGGACCTGGACGTAGTTCGATGGCTCGATCACCAGCACCACGAGGTCGCCGAACTCGAGGTCCCACTGGGTGGTGCCGTCGCCGAGTGCGAGGTGTTCAGCGGTGTAGGCCCTGATCTGTTCCTGGTAGGTATCGACGAATGCCCTGGTCTCGGCCTCCGACAGCATCGGAGTCGCCGAAGGATCGTCGATGCCCCCTGCCCGTTCGACGATGTCGGTGATCCCCAACGCGGTCGCGAGATCGAGCACCGGGTACTCGACTCGTCCCTCCATGGAATCGGAGAAGATCGAGACGTAGACGTAGCTCTGCTTGCCCGAGTGCGCGCCGGCCGCGGTCGGCGAGAGGAGCAGGAGCGTGGAACAGACCACGAGGAAGACGAAGAAGCGGCGCATGGGTGGGGTTTGGTGTCGACGATCGCGAAGCTGCGACGAACACCGAACGGACAGTACCGACCGACACCGAGCGGTGGGAAGCCGTTGGGCACATCGACCGGGGCGATCAGCGGTGGACCGAAGGGCCTCCGCTGCCCACGCTTGGCCGCCGAATGCACTCCCTCCGGTGGCGTGAGGCCTCGCTCTCCCACCTCGGCCCCTCGACTGTGGGACACTGCGGCCATGACCCCGTACGAAGCCATTGTCGGCAAGCGAGACCTTCGGAGCTACCTCGATCGACCCATCCCCGAGGACCTGATGTACCGCATCCTTCAGGCGGGGCGGATGGCGGGCAGTGCCAAGAACCTCGAGTCGAACCGGCTCATCGTGGTCACCGATCAGGCGGTGCAGGACGCGCTGGCCGAGGCGGGTGATTTCTCGTCGTGGATCGGCTCGTCGCCCGTCGTGATCGGGCTCGCGTCACCCGAGGAACAACTGCGGATGTTCGACGTCGGTCGTCAGGCGCAGAACATGATGATCGCAGCGCATGCCGAGGGCGTCAGTAGTTGCCCGGTCACCCTGCACCACGCCGACCGTGCCCGAGCGGCGGTGGGTCTCCCCGACGATTGGGTGATGCCCATGGTGATCACCTTCGGCTACCCGGTGGAGGATCATCCCGACAGCCCACTGAAGCGGCCGCGTGTCGTGCTGGACGAGCTGGTCCGTTACGACCGCTGGGGCTGACAGTCAATCGCCCGCAACCGGGAGACCCCTCACGTCGACGATCTCGACGTCGGGTGGGTGTGGTCGGTGCCATTGTGTGATGTGGAGCAGTGCTGTGAGGCGAGGTCGTTTCATCCGTTGTCGAGGTAGCGGCACTGCACCGACTCGATGGTGCCGCTGAACGCGAACGGCTTGCGCTTGGCGTAGGCCAACGACACGGGCGAGCCGAGGTCCTTGCCGACGTCGAAGGTCTCCGAGAAGCTGAACATGGAGGGCACGGTTCGTTCGACCCGTTCGGTGGCCACTCGTTGACCATCGAGGTCGATGGTCAAGGTGGCTGGAGTGCGGTACCGGTCGCTGTCCATCACCAGTTCGATGACGGCCTCGTGGTCGCCGCGTTCCATCGGCGACGGTGCCTTGGCGACGGTCCGTTCGACCCCGCTGGTGTTGTACTCGGCCGTCAGTACCCCGGCGTCGACGTAGACCGTGAATCCGCCGGTGATGCCACCGACGCAGAACAGGACACCGCTGTCGTCGGGGCCCGCGGTGAATCTCACCTGCGACCGGCTCGAATGGCCGCTGAGGAACTTCGGTGCCATGGACTCGGCGATGCGGTCGTCGTCGGCGTCGAACACCCAGCTCGAAAGGCTGCTGGAGCGCATCAGATCGGGGCGGAAGACCGAGGTGAGCAGCCCCCCGCCGATGGGGAACACCTGATTGGCCTCGGCGTGCTCGTCGAACAGCGCCCGAAGCTCGGCCAGCTTCGCTGGTTGTTCGTCGGCGAGATCGGTGGCCTGGCTGTAGTCGTTCTCGAGGTCGTACAGCTCCCATTGGTCCTCGTCGGGATCCCAGCCGCGGAATCGGTTGTATTTCGGGTCCCATGGGTTGCGGGGCCCGAACGCGGCGGCGAACCAGCCATCGTGATAGATCCCGCGGCTGCCCATGATCTCGAAGTACTGCGTCCTGTGCCCCGAGGCCGCGGTGGCGTCGCGGAACGACGGCGCCAGGGAGACCCCGTCGATCGGCTTCTGCGGCACGCCGTTGAACTCGGCCGGAGGGTCGATCCCGAGCACGTCGTAGACCGTCGCGGCAATGTCGATGACGTGATGGAACTGGTCCCGCGGCGTCGGATCGTGATCGAAGCCCTCGGGCCACGCAACGGCCAGTGGAGTGCGGGTGCCGCCGAAGTGTGCCGCGACCAACTTCGTCGATTTGAACGGCGTGTCGGTGGCCCAGGCCCAGCCCGCGTGGTAGTGGTTGTCGACCATCTCGGTCCCGAGCGCGGCGATGCCGCCGTAGTCGCGGTCGAGGATCTCGATCTGTTCGTCGACGGGAACCAGGAGCCCGTTGTGGCACAGAATTTCGGCGATCGAACCGAAGAGACCCTCGGCCGATGCTCCGTTGTCGGAGTTGACGTAGAAGACGAGGGTGTTGTCGAGTTGACCGAGCGCCTCGAGTTCGTCGAGCACCTTGCCGTACTGGTGGTCGGTGTGCTCGGCGAAGCCTGCGTAGACCTCCATCAATCTCGACTGGAACCGTCGATGCTCCTCGGGAACGTCGGCCCAGCGTTGCATGGTGGGGTCGATGGGAGTCAGCTCCGCGTCCGGCGGGATCCAGCCCAGTTCTCGCTGTGCGGCAAAGGTGCGCTCGCGTAGCGCCTCCCACCCGTCGTCGAAGACGCCGGCGTAGCGATCCGCCCACTCCTTGGGAATGTGATGGGGCCCGTGCACCGCGCCAGGGGTGAAGTAGATCAGCACCGGTGCGTCGGGTGTGGTGTTCCGTCGCCGGTGCAGGTAGGCGATCGCCTTGGCCGCCATGTCCTCGGTCAGGTGATAGCCCGGCTCGTCGGGAGGTTCGATCGGCGTGGTGTTCTCGAACAGGCGAGGCTCGTACTGTGATGTCTCGGCGGCTACGAATCCGTAGAAGTAGTCGAACCCGTGCCCGGTCGGCCACCGACCGAACGGGCCGTTCCGATTGACGTGGTCGACCGGGGTGTTGTGCCACTTCCCGAACGCGGCGGTGCCGTAGCCATGGGCTTGCAGCACCTCGGCGACCGTGGCGGCCGACGGGGGAATCGCCCCGACGTACCCATCGAAGTCCGTTGCGTACTCGGGGATCTGACCGAATCCGACGGCGTGGTGGTTCCGTCCGGTCAACACGCAGGCTCGGGTGGGTGAACACATGGCGGTCGTGTGGAAGCGGTTGTATCCGACCCCTCTGCTCAGGACCCGTTCCATGGTCGGCAGTCGAATCGGTCCGCCGAACGGTGAGCCGTTGGCGCAACCGGCATCGTCGGTCATGAAGATGACGATGTTGGGCGCCTTCTCCGGCAACCGCGCCGGGGTCTCCCGCCACATGTGTTCCGATTTTCCGAGGCTGCGGCCCGGCCGGCTCGCCGACGGGGCAGGTGGGAACGGCAGGGAAGGTCCGGTCGGCGGTACCTTGCTCATGGTCGGTTCGCCTTCATTGCCGACGCTGCCATCGTCAGTGCGGCCTCGTCTGTCAGTGCCTCGTCTGCCAGTGCGGCCTCGTCGTTGATCCTGGTCGGCTGTCGTTCCGTCCTCGTCATGTGCATCGAACCCCCTGGTTCGGCACCTGGATCACGCAAGGTTCGGCGACCGGTGCCGACTGTCACCCTAGCGACGTCGATTCAACCGAGGTAGCCGGAACGTTCGGGAGCGGCTCGGTCGGTCGGATCGTGTCACGCGTTGCGGCGTAAGATCTGGCCGCCGGTCGCATCCGTTCGACCACCCTCGTCGAGGACAACCAGACCGTTGACCAGAACCCGGTCGATGCCACCGGCGTAGACCGTTGGGTCCGAGAACGAGGAGTTGTCGCGTATCGCTTCGAGGTCGAACACGACGACATCGGCCGCGAACCCATTGCGCAGGTAGCCACGATCGGACAAGCCGATTCGATCGGCCGGCAGACCGGTCAGCCGCCGGACCCCGTCTTCGATGCCGAGCACGCGTTCGTCCCGCACGTAGTGGGCGAGGAACCTGGGAACCCAGTTGTAGCCGAGCAGGCCGAAGACCTGGCCCGCCAACGGGCCGTCGTTGGCCAACGCCATCGTGTCGGACTCCACCGAGCAGAGCGGGTGCTCGAGGACCATCCGGTTGTCCTCTTCGGCGAAGGCCTCGCTGGTGAGCATCATCCCCCTGAGACGCGGACCCTCCTCGATCAGCAGCTCGCAGATGGTGTCCCAGCCACCGGCGGTGTTCCGCTCGGCAGTCAGATCGGCGATCGTGCGGCCCACCAGCGAGCGGTTCGCCGATGACGTCAACAACCTCACCCGGTCCCACCGCTCCTCCACGACCAGCTGCCACATCGGCAACGGATTGTTCCGCAACCGACGGCGTCCGTCGGTGGTCATGAGCAGCGCGATCAGATCCTCGTTGGAGAGCCCGAACGCCCAGGCCGGAAACATCGCCGTTGCGGCGGTGTGGTTCCAGTTGGTGGGCATCATGTCCATGGCAACGTCGATGCCCTCCTCCCTGGTCCACTCGACCATCTGGAGGGTGTTGCGCATCGCGTGCTCGGGTCGGCCGTACTTGGGATTGATGTGAGAGATCTGCAGTCTGACCCCGGTGTCGCGGGCGAGGTCGAGTGCTTCGCCGAACCCGACGAAGTAGCGGCGATCGCGATCGCGGGAATGGGTCGCGTAGAGCGCATCGACGTCGGCGACCGCTGCGCACAACGCCGCCAACTCGTCGAACGATGCGGTCTTGCCCGGGTGATACTCCAACCCGGTCGTGAACCCGAACGCCCCCTCCTCCAGCGACTGGCGCAGGAGGACCACCATGGCGGCGACCTCGGCATCGGTCGCAGGGCGGGGAGCGTTGGGCCCCATGACCGCGGTGCGGAGCGCGCCGTGGCCGACCATGCCCACCACGTTGGTGGCGATGTGGGCCTCGTCCATCGCCGCGAGCAGTTCACCGTAGGTCTGCCAGTGCCCGCGTTCCTTCGAACCCGTCGACTGGAAGAGCGCAGTGCGGTGCTCGGGGGTGCAGGGAGCCAGGCTGATTCCGCACTGGCCGATCGCCTCGGTGGTCACCCCCTGGCGGATCTGGCTCTCGGCCCGAGGGTCGACGAAGTGGGACAGGTCGCTGTGGGTGTGAATATCGATGAACCCGGGAGCAACGATCCGACCGGTCGCATCGATCTCGCGGTCGGCGCGGGCATTCGACAGATCGTCGATCGCCGCGATCCGCCCGCCGACGATCCCGACGTCATTGACCGAACCGGGGCTGCCGCTGCCGTCGATCACGAGCCCGCCGCGAATGAGAACGTCGTAGGTGACCACGGCCAACCCTACATCCGGCCCGGGGCCACGGTCACCGACTCGCTTGCCCGATCGGTGGAGGCATCATCCGTGCTCGGGTTCAAGTCTGGATGCGCGACGCGACCACGGGGTCGATCGCCACGTCGATCAGCAGCGGACGGCCCGCCTGGCGCGTGGCCACCCGTTCTGCCACGACGTCGAACCCAGCCGTGTTCGTGACGCGGATGGCGTCGTAGCCCATGGCTGCGCCGACCTCGCAGAAGTCCGGCCAGTGGTGCTCGGACACCGACGGGTCCATGCCGAGCCGGAACAGTTGCACGTGCTCGGCTCCGTAGCTCCCGTCGTCGAAGATGACCACGATGAGGTCCAACTCGTGTTCGACCGCTGTGTGCAACTCGGCGATTCCACCCATCATGAAACCACCATCTCCCGTGAGCAGCACGGTCGGACGATCCGGCCGCGCAACGGCTGCCCCGATTGCGTTCCCCATGCCGAGTCCGATCGATCCGAAGGCATGACTCGTCACCAAGGCTGTCGGCTCGGGAACCGGCATGGTCAGTGCTTGACGCATGAAACGGCCGGTGTCGACCGCGACGGTTCGCTCGACGGGGAGGACACGGTCGAGATGCCTCAGCGCAGCGCGCGGGTCGAGGTGCGTGTCGGTGCTCAGGTCGGCACAGTCGGTGGTGTTGTTGCTCAGCTGCGTTCGGAGGGTCGGCGAACGGAAGGACGCGGGACGGTGATCGACGGATCGCAGCATGTCCGCCATCGATCGAACCACCCGCCGGACGTCACCGACCACGGCGACGTCGACATCGACGTGGACGCCGATCTGAGCGGGGTCGATGTCGACCTGGACGATGCGCTTGCCGCGAAGGAGAGCGCCTCGGTCGGTCGTATGGCGATTCAAGGCGGCGCCGAGCACGAGGACACAGTCGGCCTCGCCGATGGTGCCGAGCGCGATGTCGTGCGCGAGCGTGCCGTGGATGCCCAGATTGAACGGGTCGTCGTCGAAGAGCCCCGAGCCCAGGACGGTGGTGCACAGCGGTGCACCGAGTTGTTCGGCGAGCGCCACGATGTCGGCACCAGCATCGGCGAGGACCGCTCCTCGGCCGGCCAGGACCAGTGGGCGTGCGGAGGAGGCGATGAGCCCGACGGCTCGGTCCAGGGCATCGGGGTCGGCCCCGACGGCTCGCTCCAGCGGAGCGACCACCGGAGCCTTGCGGTACTCGGTTTCCTGGCGCGAGATGTCGACGGGAACGTTGAGCACGATCGGTCGTTGTTCGGTGGACGCTCGCCGAATCGCCGTAGCCACGTCGGCAGGCACGGTGGCCGCCGAGCGAACCGGAGCCCACCCGGCACCGGTGGCGGCGACGAGCGCGGCCTGATCGATCTGCTGCGGGTGGTCGGGTTCCTCGGCGGATGTGTCACCGGCGACCAACAGCATGGGTGTGCGGGATCGGACTCCGTCGACGAGCGCAGTGATGGTGTTCGTCAGACCGGGGCCGTGGGTCACGGTGGCCACGCCGAGCCGACCGGATGTTCGCGAGAAACCGAGCGCCATGCTCACCGCGATCGTCTCGTGTGTCGCGCCGACGTATCTGGTCCCGAGCTGGCGAATCAGGTGATCGCCCATGAACAGATTGGCATCTCCCAGGACTCCGAAGACGGTGTCGACGCCTTGGTCGAACAGGCTGAGAGCAGTGGATTCAGACGCTTTCACGGGGCCAACGTACATCGCAGCGAGGGACAGGTCCGAAAGGCTTCATCGATGGCGGAGGATCATCGTCAGCGACGGCGGCGGCGATTGCGGCGGCGACGGGCGCGGTCGAGTCGTGCTCGCAGACGGTCCGACAGTCGGCGGACGGTCGATTCGGCCACGACCTGATCGCTCTCGATCAGGTGGCGGGCAGCCGCGAGTTCCTCCGGTTCGATCTGGAGCGCGATGAGTTGACCCGCGCCGATCCGCGACTGCAGCGGACCGGGGATCCGGTTGGTCGGTTCGAGCAGCGCCTCCAGTGCGACGTCGAGAAGCGATTCGTCGGCCTCCCCGGGGGTATCGGCCAACAGATCGACCAGCTCGGCTGCCGGCTCCGGTGCGAGGACGACCTTGCGGGCCCGCCGGTTCGGACCGGCTCGACCATTCCGGAAGCGTCGGGAACCGGTCGTGACCCTTGCGCAACGACCGGGCAGCGCTTGTTTGGCGCGTCGAGGCCTGGGAACAACGGCGGTATGGCTGAGATCAACAATCCATTCCAGAGCGACGAAGTGGTCGGTGTCGCTCCCGCTCGTTCCCGGGACGAGATCGCTTCGGCGCTCACCAATGCCGGTTTCGACATCGAAGTAATGGAAGGCCCGACCGACGTCAACCGGATCGACGTCGACGGCGCCGGCATCGCAGCGAAGATCGTGCGCTTCCTCCAATTCGGGGAGGAGCGGGACACTCTCGAACACTTCCGCAGTCGTCTGTCGATGGGTGACGACCTGATCCGCGTCATCGACGTCGGCGATCGGGCCGAGGAGGCGGGCAAGATTCTCGTGGATCACGGTGGTGACACCATCTGGCACTACGGGCGGTGGACGTACCGCAAACTGCACGACGGCTGACCCGGAGTCACCACACCCGTCACGATCCTGGCATCGGTCCGACCGCTCTGTCTCCTGCCCGTCTGTGTCTCCTGCCCAACAGTCTCGTGCCCAACACCTGCTCCATGGCATCACGACCGGGGCGCCGGAGGTCCCCACCGAGTCCAGTCGACGGACTCGGCGACACCGGAAGAACAGCCAGGAATCAGAGAGCCGGGATGGACGTCACGCCGTGGTGACGACCCATTGGGCCCAGCCGCGGCAGAGCATGATGGTTCGTGGAACGATGGTCAGATGGGTCTTCTGCCGACTGGGACCGTCACCTTCCTGTTCAGCGATGTGGTCGGTTCCACGCGGCGCTGGGAGCGGGAGCCGGGGGCGATGGCCAAGGCCATGGCGCGCCACGACGACCTGATGGCGGGTTTGATACGGGCTCGCAGTGGGTTGCTGGTGAAGTCGACGGGCGATGGTGTGATGGCGGTGTTCGGTGCGGCGACCGACGCGGTGCGGACCGCGGTCGAGGCGCAGGTCGCCGTCGGATCGCAGGACTGGTCGGTCGAGGACGGCTTCAGCATGCGAATGGGAATCCACACCGGCGTGGCCGACGAGCGCGACGGTGACTTCTTCGGAACCGAGGTGAACCGGGCAGCCCGACTGATGTCGGCCGGTCACGGTGGCCAGATCCTGATGTCTGCGGTCTCGGCTGCGCTCGTCATCGACGACTTCGCCGATCTGGTCGATCTGGGTGAACACCGGCTGAAAGACCTTTCCCGTACCGAGCGAATCTGGCAGGCCCGGGTGCCAGGAGGGCTCGATCAGTTCCCACCGTTGCGAACGGTGGACTCGGTCCGGGGGAATCTCCCGGTACCAACGACCAGCTTCGTTGGCCGCCGGGACGAGCTGGACGAACTGGAACACCTGACCGAGACCGTTCGGCTGCTCGCTCTGGTCGGTGTGGGCGGAGCGGGCAAGACCAGGCTCGCCCTGGAGCTGGCCGCACGGGTATCGGACCGTTTCGAAGGGGGCGTGTGGGTGGTCGATCTCTGGCAGATCGATGACCCGGCGCGGATCGAGGATGCCATCATCGGGACACTCGGGCTGCAATACGGACAGAACCGGACGACACGCGAGATCCTTGTTGACGCGCTCGGATTCTCACCCGTGGTCATCGTGCTCGACACGTGCGAACACATCATCGACGCCGTCTCGGATCTGGCCGAGTTCCTGATCGGTCGCTGCCCGCAGCTCACCCTCGTTGCGACGAGCCGCGAAGTGCTGTCCTCACCGTCGTCGGTCGCCCGTTCGGTCGACTCGCTCGGTGTCGACGCCGTTGAGCTGTTCGAGGCGCGGGCGCAGGCGACGAGAGGCGGGTTCGAGCTGACCGACGACGTTCGGCCTTCGGTCGAACGAATCTGTGTTCAGCTCGACGGGATTCCCCTGGCCATCGAGTTGGTGGCGGCGCGGACAGCGACACTCGACCCGGCAACGCTCGAGGCCCGGCTCGGTGACGTGTTCCGGGTGGTCCGGGGCTCGGGTCGGGGACGGGTCGAACGACACCGGACGCTGGAGGCCACGATCGCCTGGTCCCATGACCTGCTCGACCCCGCCGAGCAGTCGTTGTTCGACCGCCTCAGCACCTTCCTCGGTGGATTCAACCTGCAAGCTGCGGAGAAGGTCTGTTGCGACGACCTCGTCGTGTTGGAGCACGACGTGATCGACGTTCTCGAACGTCTGGTCGACAAATCGATGGTGACCACGATCGACGACAGCCGGCTCGGGCGTCGCTTTCGCGTCCTCGACACGACCCGCGCCTTCGGACTGGCACGACTCGCCGCCACAGGCGGAACATCCGAATGGAGGAATCGTCACGCCGACTACTACGCAGAATGGGTGAGCGAGGTATCCCGAACGGCGTTTGGTCCGCAGGCCGGCCCCGTCCGTCGATCGGTGGTGGCCGAGATCCCCAATCTACGTCTGGCTGCCGAATGGGCGACCGCGAACGAAGACCTCGACACCGCCCTTCGTCTGGCGCCGATCGGGAACCTCCTTGCGGCCGGCGATCGGTTCGACGCAGCCGAGTGGCTGGTCCCGATCGTCGGGCTGCCCGGAGCTGACGAGCAACCGGGATTCGTCGACGCCGTGGTCGGCGTGGCTGCCCAGCTCTTCGGAGCCGGTGAGCTCGAACCATGCGTGGTCCTGGTCGAACGAGGCATGGCAGTACGAGAGGATCCCGCCCTCATGGGCTATCTCGGCCCCATCTATCGAGCCCTCGCATTCCGTACGACCCCACCGGACGAGGCAATGATCGGGCTGTCCTGGACGATGGCACTGCGGGCGTTCGAGCTGAGCGAAAAACCGCTCCATCAGCTGATGATGATTGCCCCCATCCTGTTCTTCCTCGCGAACCCGGTCGACGGCGACCTCGACGAATTTCGGCGGTACTGGACCGAGTTCGAGCGTCTCGTGGCCCGGCAGGAATCCGAGGCGATGCGGGTCATTGCCGCGAACGCGGCCGGTGCGCTGGCCGAGGTCGACCCCGAGGCCGCCCGGCCCATCCTGGAAGAAGCATTCGACAAGAGCATCGAGCTCGGGATGCCGGGAATGACCAGTCGGATGCGGGGATACCTGGCCCGCATCGATACCACAGCCGGTCGACCCGGACAGGCGGCCCGTCGACTCCTCGACGCCATCGAGGACGACGCCGCGACCGGATCGTGGTTCATGGCCTGGGGCTGGATGCACCGGCTCGTCCCAGTTCTCGCCTCGGCCGGCCTGCACGATGAGGCCGTCATCCTTCACCACGCCATTCCACCCGGTCGAGCACTGGTGTGGGTCGGTGACGAACCCGACGAGATCCTCACGCAGGCCCGAACCGAGCTCGGACCCGACGAGTTCGCGAAGTTGGTGGCAGCCGGGCACCGCCTCGACCTGGACCGCGCCAACCTGATCCCCTGGCTGCGTGCCACGGTGGCAAGGCTCGACTGACCAGCGCAAACGGGAACCGCCGAGCCCGGCGCCGCTCGTGATTCGGTGGTGCACGTTCGGTCTCTTAGGATCGGGAGATGGGGAACGAGCCGCTTCGCATCGCCGCCGTCGACACCTTGCACTGCGAGGCGGGATGGCGGAACTACCACTTCTGCAAGATCACCACCGACGACGGCATCGTCGGATGGAGCGAGTTCGACGAAGGGTTCGGTTCACCCGGGGTGAGCACCGTCATCGAAGCCGTGACGGCCAGGCTCATCAACCGATCGGTGTTCGACCACGAGTCGATCTACACCGATCTGCTGTACGCGACGCGTCCGGCGGCGGGCTCGGTCGTCGGGCAGGGCATCGGAGCGATCGAGAACGCACTCCTCGACGCGAAAGCGAAGGCTCTGGATTTGCCGGTCGCCGCGCTGCTCGGCGGCAAACTTCGCGATCGGATCCCGGTCTACTGGTCGCACTGCGGCACGTGGCGGATCGCCTACGGGCAGCTCGTCGGCAACCGGATCACCGATCTCGCCGGCGTGCGAGCGCTGGGCGAAGAGGTCCGGGAGCGTGGCTTTCGTGCCCTGAAGACGAATCTGTTCGTCGAACTCGACGAGAGACTCCTTCCGTGGGCGCCGGGTTTCGGAATCCCGAGCAGGCCGGCGTTGAACCCCGACCGGGAGGTGCTCAGGGGTGTGCACGCCGTGCTCTCGGCGTTCCGGGACGGAGCCGGCGACGACGTGGGGATCCTGCTCGATCTCAACTTCAACTTCAAGACCGCCGGCGTGCTCGAGCTGCTCCGGCATCTGTCCGACATCGACCTGTTCTGGCTCGAGTACGACAACGACTCGCCCGATGCGCTGCGTCTCATCAGGGACCGCGCCCACACCCAGGTCGCGTCGTTGGAAACCAAGATCGGACCCGCCAGCTTCGTGCCCTACTTCGCGCGTCAGTCCGTCGACGTCGCGATCATCGACACCGTCTGGAACGGTACGTGGCAGTCGATGAAGATCGCCGCGATGGCGCACGCCCACGAGATCCAGGTCGCACCCCACAACTTCTACGGGCACCTGTGCACGATGATGGTCGCTCAGTTCAGCGCTGCGGTGCCTCACCTGCGAATCATGGAGACCGACATCGACCGAATCGCGCTCGACGACGATCTGTTCACCGTCATCCCCACGATCGAGAACGGTGAGCTGGTCGTGAGCGACGCCCCGGGCTGGGGGACCGAGCCGATCGAGGAGGTCATCGCCGCGCACCCTCCCAAGCGCGGCCCCGGGTTCCTCGTCGGTCGGTCCGGGTGAGACACGGCCCTGTTCGTGGCGAGCACCCGGCCCGCTGCTCGACACCGGAACGGTCGTGGATCTTATCGTGGCCGAATGAGGCCGACGACGGAGAAACTGTGGGCGAAGCATGACCAACATCGGGGTGACCGGCTCCGACTGTTCACCGCGGTGGCGAGCCGTGCCGGGGCTTCACGGGTGCTCTATCCGGGTTCGTTCGTCGACGTGGCGGCCTCCATCGTCTTCCCGGACGTCACCTACGTCGATTCCGATCGCAGGGCGGCCACGTTCTTCGACGATGTCGAGGGAGTCGACGAAATCGTCCGGGCGAACCAGTTCGGCGCCGAGGCGAGAGTCGTCGAGTTCGTTGCCGGCGACTACCGCAGCGACCTGGGCCTGATCGATGAGTCCTTCGACTTGCTGGTCTCGCTCTATGCCGGCTTCATCTCGGATCTCGACCGGGGTACTGAGCGGCGGGAGCCCCTATCTGGCGATCGGTGAGGGTCCACCGTTGGTCATGGCGCAGGCCCTGACGCCGACGCATGAGGTGCCCAGGGGGATGGAACGCAGGATGGCGTTGTCGAGCGCCAGGCCGTTCAGCACCGACTTCCGGGTGTACGTGGTCATCCGCAAGCCGGGTCTCCAACCGGGCGAGTCGATGTCGGACATCGCCGGGCACCTGGCGACTGCGGTCGAGGACGAGTTCGGTGGCCCGGTTCTCCTGACCGGAAGCAGCACGGGTGGGTCGGTGGCGCTGCAGTTGGCCGTGGACCGGCCCGACCTGGTCCGGGCCCTTGTCCTGGTCTCCTCGGCCTGCCGGCTCGGACCGCGCGGCCGCCAGATCCAGCGGGACCTGGCGCGGCTGACCAGATCCGGGGATGCCGCCGGTGGGTGGGCGGGGTTCATGACCGCGCTGATGCCGGCGCCGCTCCGCGGCCCGGCGTACCCGGTGGCCCGGGTGTTGTGTCGATCGATGGTCCCGGAAGATCCGGCGGACATGCTGGTCACGCTCGATGCCGAGGATGCCTTCGACGTCGGCGAGCAGCTGGACCGGGTCAGCGCGCCGACGCTGGTGATCGGCGGCGCCAAGGACGCCCTCTACACCCGCGAGTTGTTCGAGCAGACCGCCGCCGGGGTTCAGGACGGCCGGGCGCACATCTACCCCGACCGGGGACACCTCGGCACCAGCGTCGGCCCGACGACGGCGCACCTGACGCTCGGGTTCTTGCTGGCTGCCCGACGCCCATGAGCGATCCTCCCGCCTCCCTGCACCGCTTGCCGGCAACGATGAACTCGTCCGCGTGATGGTCCCCCAGCCGACATCATCATTGCCGGCCCCGCAACGACCGCCGCTCGGGAGGAGCCATGATGTCGTCCGTGACCAGAACATCGAGATCCACGCCTCCGTGAGGAGGTGTTCAGGTTCGTGTGCGACCCGCGCCGGCGAACAAAGGCAAGGGCGCGCGCGTTCGAACGCCATGTCGTCAGCAACGTGGAGAGCTCACCCGACGGTGCCGTCACGGGATGGGGGTGGATCACGCGGTGTCGAGGGGTGCAGTGGGCGCCACGGCCTGTGGCGCTGCACCGACGACTGCACCCGATTGGTGTGTTCTGCTGCACCAGCGCTCGTGAGCTTGCGGTTGTTCGAAAACGTCCTGCTGCCTGCAACGGCTGCCCCCGGTTGCCCGATCCTCCGGGCACGGAGCCCGGCGGTGAACCAGGGCGAGTGGCTCAGAATCCGCCTTGAACAGGGAACTCTCAGAGAGCGGGTGACGAGAATCGAACTCGCGTATTCAGCTTGGGAAGCTGCTCGGCGCGGTTGGCCAGATCGGCGCCTGACTAGCGTTTTCCCTGGTAGGAGACGGTTTTCAGGGGAATGTGGTCTGACCGCTGAACCCCGCTCGCGACCCCTGTTCCCCGATGTTCTAGGCACGTTGTAGGCACGAAGCGTCGAGTTCTGCGATTGTCGTTCTCGGTTGTCGCCCTCAGTCGGGCGGCCAGCCGTGGCAGGCTGATCGGGTGAGATATGGCGTGGCTGAAGTAGCTGAGATCCTGCTCCGTAGGTGGGACCCTCTGGCCGTTCGCAACTCCGATCTGTTGCCCGAGAGTGAGTACCGCTACGAGGCTGCAGAGGTGCTCGACATCTTGGCTGGTGGTGGCAGTGAGGCTGAAGTTCGGGAGTACTTGACATCGAGCGAGCTTGCTACCTCGGTTGATCCGGCATCGTGCGCGCTCGCTGCGCAGGAGATCGCCTCTTGGTTTTCAGATGAGCAGCGCTTCTTGGAGGCGCTCCCTCCTCTGGTTCGGGCGGCTGCGCAGGGTGACGTCGCCGCAGTGGAACGACTTCTCGCTGACGGGGTACCGCCCGATGCCGCCGATGCAGATGGATGGAGCGGACTGCATGCGGCGGCCGTCCGGGGTCACACGGCGGTCGTCGGGCTATTGCTGGATCGAGGGTGCGAAGTAGACACTCGGAGCGCGGACGGTGTCACGCCCCTCCTGAACGCAGCGGGTCCCTGCGAGGATCCCGAGGTAATTCGCGTCCTCCTCGATGGAGGAGCCGATCCTGACGCAACCGAGGCGCGATTCGGTTGGAACCCGCTGAGTCGGGCAGCTGAGTACTGCCGACCGGACGCGGTGCGGCTGCTTTTGGAGGCTGGCGCGGACGCAACACACGTAGAACTGACGGGCTTCACGTTGCTCATGACCGCCGCCGAATCGGGCTGCTACGAGGTCATCGAGCTGCTTCTGAGGGCTGGTGCTGATGCCACTCTTGAGTACCAAGGCAAGCGTGCCGCTCAGCTGGCGCGCGAGCGCGAGTTCTTTGACTGCGCAGAGTTGCTCGACAGAACGTGAAGCCTGGGGCTATCTCAACGCACGCTCGAGATCTCGGCAGAACTGTTCGATCTGGCTACCTCCACCGAAAGTCATCTCAGCTTCCAGGCGCCACGTTGGTGGCCACGGTTGGCCGAGAGAGACGGTGCAGCTGACTTGGCCGAGGTCACTCATCGAGCACGCGATGTCGAACTGGCCTTCGAGCGAACCGTATTTGCGATCGCCGTTCCATCCCTTCCAATCGCGTGCGATGTCTTGCCAGTACTGGGTGAGCCCTCCGCCCCAATCGTGCACGGTCGCGGCGGCGCGAGCGCTTTCGGTCTCGATTGTCGCCTCGTAGCTCCACGCGTCTCCGTCGGGGCCAGAGGGACGCTCAAGGATCCGGATGCTGAGTCTGCGACCCTCGACGGAGACGATGGTTGCGGTGCTGGCCTTGTCACTCATCAGTCGCTCCCAAGGAAGTCGATCACTCGTTGGAGCTGAGCTGCATCGGCAAGGCTGTGCTCGACCGACAAGAGGCTCAGGATCTGTAGCCGGTCTCCGTTGACGGCGGCGGCCTTGGTCTTGTGGTGGCCGTCGAGGAGAAAGTGAGCGGGGCCCCAGTGAACGAGACCCTCCTCGGGGGTGTTGGCGACGGCGCGTTGGCGAACGTCGAGCAGGCTGAGGGTCACGCACGTGGGCCGACTGGACCGCCTCAGTCGCTCTGCGTGTTCCTGGACCCGGCCGCGGTCGTTCCAACTTGGTGGGACCATCGGCACGACGAACTCGAACAGGACGTTCTCGTCATCGAGTGCTCCTGTGTCGCCCCGGTAGTACGGCGTCCTCGGATACTCGGGCAGTCCCCAGAACCCGTCGGAGCTTTTCCAGGTCCGCTCCAACTCCTCCGCGAAGTAGTCGCCGGGCCTCATCGGATAGGTCAGCGTCGGCTCGATCTCCAGAAGCAGCGGGATGTACTCACCTGATGGGAGCAGTGGCGCAAAGGTTGCCACGACGTCCTCGTCGATCTGTGTGAGCCCCTTCGACAGGGTCGCCGCGATTCCCTCGATTGACAGGGTGCTGTTCGAGCCTTCAAGGCGCTCGAAGAGGAAAGGACATGTTCCGCACCAGAAGCCCAGCTCGAAGGCTGGGTCGCCGCTGACGCTGAGAAGGCGGCGACCTGCCCACGTCCCGGACTCCTTCGGACCCTCGCCGATTGTCAGCACGGACTCGTCGTGACCCAGGTGTCGCGCGTCTCGCACATCAAGTACTCGTGTCCGGCCGGCCATGCTCGATTGTCTCATCCTGAAGATGCGATCACTGGGAGTTGCGACCACCTTTGACCCTCGGCTGACCTACCTCGGGGTCAAGGGACCGCCGGAGGCGGAGGTGAGGACACGGAGCGAAGCGGAGTCCCGCAGCCGACCCTTGACGCTGGCTCTTCGACACAATCGATCTTGCTCCGACCGACGGGCGGAGCTTGGACGCCTCATCGTCCGATGCGCATGGAGTTGTCGTGGCTGATGCCGTTGTCTTGGGTGAGCTTGTTCGCCGTCGAGGCGGCGAGTGCTCGGCTGTGCAGCAAAGCTCCTGTGACGGCCGGGCCTTGGGTTGGTCCGAGTCCGGAGGTCAAGTCGTGGGCTGACTGGTGCTGATCGAGGTAGCCGACTGCGTTGTCCCATGCTCGGATGCGATCGCCCTTCACCGGTCGCTCACCGATCGTGTTGGTGATGCGCTCGGGCGGGTTGCGCCGGAGTTGGCGGGTGCGGATGCGTCGATCGTCGGCCAACTGCGAACCGACGTCCTCAAGGCGGCTGTCCATCTCCGGACGTCGAGCGTTGAGTCGCCGGGCGTCAGCGAGGTCGTGCCGTAGCTCGTCAAGTTGGCCGGTCTCGGAGCGGATGGTCTTGTCGAGCTGCTTGATGCGGTCGGGTAGGCGCTCGATCTTCGAGCGGGCGTCGATGATCTCGGGCTCGTGCCGCCGTCGTTTGAGCGGGCGGTCGTAGGTATCGAGGACCTCGGCGGCCTTGGCGAGTTCTGCGACTGCGACACTGCGGCTGGCGGACGCTGTGCCGATCCGTGCCGTCGCTGCGTCGATCGCCGTCGGCAGGTGACGAAGATCGATGTTGAGCTGGTTGAGCGTCTCAGCCAGCTGAGCTTGTTCCCCAAAGAGCGCTCGGAGTTGGTCTGCGGGGAGCGTGCCGGGGCGGTGGCGCTCGGTCCCGGCGAGCTCTGCTTGGCGGGCGATGGCGGGTCGGTCGATCCAGCTTCGAGCGATGGAGTCGGCGAACACGTCGACGGCGGTTTGTTCGCCCGTGGTGGTGATGTAGGCATCGTTGTGGTGACGTCCTCGTGTGAGGGGGACGTAGATGCCTCGCACGTCGCTCGGTCCGTCGAGGACGAGGATCGACCGATCGACTGTGCGGCCCTGGGCGGCGTGGCTGGTTTGGGCGTAGCCGAGTTCGACGTGCGTGGCCACGTAGTCGGCCGGCAGGCGAACGGTGCCGCTGCCGCCGGTGGCGGTGATGTCGCCGTTTCGGTGCAGCGCAATGATGGTCCAGTTGTCGCGGTTGCGGACCATGTGGTGCTGATCGGTGAAGAGCTGCCGCTGATTGCGGCGGGTCACGATCTCGTCGCCGACGTACAGCCGTCCGTCGCCGACTGTGATGTGACGGCGAGTGTCGAGTTCGCCTGCTTCGACTCGCCGCTGCTGGGCAGCGAGGTTGAGGGCATTGACAGTCTCGTTGGTCGGAGCGGTGAGCAGGACTGTCTCGCCCGTCTGACGGGCGGCAGACCACACATCAAGGGCGTCCCGCTGCATACGGGTGGTCGTTCCTCCATGAAGGCGCCCGTGTGCGTCGTAGACGGTGGCGACTGACGGGTCACCTCGGCGCAGCTGCAGCGATGCGGAGCGTTCCCACTGGTTGCTGAATCGGTGGACCTGGTCGAGTTCGATCGCTCCACAGGTGTCGATGAGGTACTCGAACATGCCGCCTCGGCCGACCGCGGAGAACTGCATCGAGTCGCCGACCAATACGACTCGCCACGCTCGGTTGTCGGCGAGAGTTGCGAGCTGGTGGAGTTTGTCGGTCGAGACCATCCCGGCTTCGTCGACGATCACCGTCGTGCCGCGTGGCAGGTCGTAGGTGTGAGTCGGTAGCCGATTGGCCGAGTGTTCGAAGAGCAGCTTGTCGATCGTGTCGGCGGTCGTCCCGGTTTCGGTGGCGAGTACCTCGGCCGCCACGGCGGACGGTGCGAGGCCGAAGACGGCTCGGCCTTCGGCGTGGAGTTGCTCGACGGGCGGCTTGAGTGCGGTGGTCTTGCCTGTGCCCGCCGGGCCGACGACGAGCACGAGGTGGGCATCGCCGGCGACGGCAGCGGCGGTCTCGGCCTGGGCGGCGGTCAGCTCGACGTCGGCTCGATGCGGCGCCTCGGTCGAGTCGTTGGAACTCGCAGTGGTTCTGCGCTCAGCCCAGGTGGCCAGCTCGCGCTCCTGGGCGAGGATCTCCGGTGTCGTGAGTGCCCGGTCGGTTGCTGCTTCGGTGATGGGGCGGTGGTCTCGTCGCAACGTCGCTCCATCGGGGATCGGTCGCGAGATGTCGACGCAGCCTTCGCCGATCGCGTCGGCGGTGAGGCGGTCAAGAAGGCCCGTGATCGCTTTGGGGTCGATGCCGAGGTCCGTTGGGAGGACGGCCGCAAGTTCGCGGGTGATCTCCGCTGGTCGCCAGCTCGACTGCTTCTCGGCCAAGGCGTGGAGCGCTTGGCTGATCATCGATGATTCAACCTCGGCTGTGAGCGGTCGCGCGCGGCTCGGCCAGACGGCGTTGTCCACGACCGTCGCCGGATCCAGCCCGAGAGTCTCGACTTGCGTCCGCCACTGCTCGTGGAGCGCCTGGCCACGGAGGCCGTGGGCTTTGGGCGGGCGGGAGTCGATCACGGCTTCTCGTTCGAGTTGCCACCGTTCCCGAGGCGTCGGGTCTCGTTCGAGAGTGTCGATGAATCGGTCGAGCTTCTCGTCGACGCGTCGCGAGACGTCGGTGGTGCGGGAGGAGAACTCCTCGAGCACGATCTTGTCGATGCCGTCGATCTCGGCAATGCCATTCACGACCGGTTCCCAGTGAACGCCGAGCCGTGCTGTCAGCTCGGTGCGCAGCGTGGCGTGGTAGATCGCCGAAAGGGTGCGTTGATCGAGCTTGAGGGTGCGAGCGTCGAGCGCCAGCCACCGTCCGTCGGGTGAGCGGACTCGGTTGGCGACGACGACGTGGGTGTGGAGGTGCGGGTCCAGCGCTCGGGAGGTGTGCTGGCAGAACGTCGCCGCAACGATGCCCTCGGCATCGACCACGGCGACCTCGCCGTCGGTACGGAACCGGGTGTGCGCGTGCGCTTCGATCCAGCGGACCGTTGCAGCTACCGCCGCGTCGTGCGATGTAAGTGCCTCGTGTCGAGCGAAGTCGTCGCCGAGAGCGAAGAGAACCGACACCGACTTCGGCGCGTTCGCCGTGATGTCGAACCCACGCACGGACGACTCGCCGTAGGCCCGGCCGAGCAGCACACCACGCGAGCCTGGGTAGACGCCGGCCATGATGTCGAGGAAGTCCTCGTCTCGCATCTCGCCATGGAGTCCGAGCATGTCGGTGCCGCGGCCGTGCCAGCGGCCAGGCGGTTCGTTGGCGTCGAGGTAGTACGACGGCAGCGCCTCGACGTAGTAGGCGCCAGCGTCGGCGCCCTTGAGTGTCGTCACCCGCGCCGTCATCGCCGCCTCTCGGTATGTGCTGCGAAACTCCCGGCACAGCCTGTGCACCCGTCTGTCACTGACTGGTGAGGAGGCGAGGAGATGTCCTGGGTGCGTCGCTGCGTTCTGGCGGAGTTCGCTTCGAGGGGTCGAGCGGCGGTCATCGTTCGGCGACGCGTTGGGAGTCGAGCCAGGGCTCGATCTCGATCGGGTCGAATCGGATGAACTTTCCGATCTTGAGGAACGGGATGCGGCGCTCGGCGACGAGGCGGCGGATGAATCGATCGGTGACGCCGAGCCAGTCAGCGAGCTGCTCGATGCTGAGCAGCGATGCACTGGCCGGGTCGACCTGAGAGGTCTGGGTCGTCGGCATGCGGCCGATCGTGCGAAACCCACCTCCTTCGCCACCTACTGTTTCACCTCACTTTCCTCCTCCCATTCGCAAGAAATCCCGGGGAGGTGGGGTAGGTGATCTCCCCTTCCACCTCCCATTCGTCTCCCGCGACCCGGAGCTGAGCCGAAACTTGGATTGCAGCGATGCAATTCCAAGTCTCATCAGCGAAACATGCGAAGTCGTCCGGACCGTCACGTGAAACTAAAGTTTACGTGTAGGATGACGGCATGAACGGCGACCGGCAAGCGCTGCGTCAGGCGCTCTATCGTCTCGCCGCCAGCCAGGCCGGCTTCTTCACCGCTGCCCAGGCGCTCGACCTCGGCTACTCGTACCAGGCGCAGAAGTACCACGTCGATCATGGCAACTGGGCCCGGGTGGACCGCGGGATCTTCCGGATTCCCGAATGGCCGTCGAGCGTGAACGACTCCCTCGTTCGCTGGGTGCTGTGGTCGAAGCATCGGGCAGTGGTCTCGCATGACTCTGCGGCTGCTGCACACGGACTCGGTGTGCTGAATCCGGCCAAGGTGCATCTGACGGTTCCGCCTGGCTTCCGGATGGATGACCCGGTCGTCGTGCTGCATCGTCGTGAGCTACCCGAGTCCGACGTGACGCTGCTTGATGGCGCAGTTGTCACGACGGTTGTTCGGACCGTGCTCGATCGTGATCGCCAGCCAGTTCGATGAGGAACTCATCGGGAGTGTGGTGGACGGTGCAGTCGACACGGGGGCGATGAGCGTTCGTCAGCTGGAGCGGCGACTCGACGAGCTCGACGACGATGCACGTGTTCGCGCCGAGCGAGTTCTGGCGAGAGCCTCGGCATGAGGTACGCCGATGCGAACGCACCTCGCTGGGCTGTTGTCGTCCCGCCGAATCGGCCGTTGATCGCCCGCCAGCTCTGGGCGGAATGGCTCTCGACCCGAGTCGTTCAGCCGGCCTCTACCGATATTCGAGTCGACACCATCCGTGCAGAAGGCGGGGATCTACTCAGGTATCGGGTGAAGGGTGTAGAGGTATTGTCAATCGAGGATCTCGCTGTCCGAGTTGGCGAGAACTACGACGGCGCCCGATCGATCGTCGACGAACACCGCCTGGAGTGGGGTGTCGACATACTGTCGCACCTTCTCGTGGCTGACTTGAGGCGACACACGGAGGCGTGGTTCGAAGTCCACGGCTCGCACTACGAATGCGTCGAAGACATGGCTGCAGGGCTCAACGATGGAGACGCATCTGTTCAGAATGCGATAGCGATCTCTTTTGTCGAGGACACCGGGTGGTGGGATGCGTCGCGGCAGGACCTCGTAGGTGTCTGGCCGCAAGGCCTACGCAATGAGGTCGCTCGCCAGCGAGAAATCGGTTCCGCGGCCGCTCAGGGCGCGAGCTTTCGCAGGCCTCCCGACGAGACCCCATAGATGAAGGGCCCGGGCAGCGACGAGGTGTCCTCGATGCGTTCCCAGTGGCGGACGAGCATCTGCAACATGTCCCAGCGAGTTTGGTTGCCGCTCCCAGTGAGGCAGAAGGCCCTGACGTCGTGTGCCATCAGGCGGTCACGCTCAGGTCTCCGATAGCGAATGCGCTTGTCACGCATCAACACAATCCAGCCGCTCTCACCAACGATGGGTAACCAGTCTTCGTCGGCCATGCCTCGGTCGACCGGGCAGTTTGGATGGCCGGGGTAGACGAGGTCATTGCGGACCGACGCGAGCGCCTTCCCGATGGCAATCATGCTCTCGTCGACGAACCACCGCACCGACGGATCGATCCCGCCGCCACCCATCGTCAGGCGGCCGACGATGCAGTCTCGCGTCGAGCCCGCGACGACTCGTAGCGGACCGCAGCCTCAACTTTCCCGCGATCCAAGTCGTAGCCGTCGGCGATCTCATCCATCTGATCACCTGCAGCGAACATCTCGTACAGGATCTCGGTGCGGATTCCATCCACGGTCGGCGCACCGAATGAGCGCTTGGGGTCGATGACCACCGCTTCGTCCTGACCGGCGGGCCAATAGCGAGTGGCGACGTTGTGATCGAACTCGACCTTCTTCACGAAATCCTCTGACCACGGTGCGAGGACCAACTGGTTGTCGAGGAACCGATAGATCATGTTGTCGCCGGCGTCTGCCTTGGCCAGGTCCATGAGATGTCGGTCAGCGCCGGTGAAGGGCTGTTGGTGGGCAAGCGGATACTTGACGCCCAGCCTGTCTCGCCACGCATCGACGTATGACCGGATCTCCGGGAGCGGCACCCGCTCGCTTCGGTACTCCTTGAGAAATCCTGCCTCGACGAACTCACCCCATGTGAGGAGATCGGATCCTGTGGACTGCTCTCGGAGAACGGGCGGATAGGTCTTGCCCCGCGCCGTGTACCCATCGAGCCAGTTGCGGAGCGTCCGTGCGTGGACGCCGAGAAGACGGGCGGCTTCACCGACTTCGTAGATCTCGATATCGAGCACTGTCACGGCAGCCACGTCCTTCACCTCCTCGGCCTTCCCTACGAGAGTAGCTTCGGGCTGAGACGGAGAACGTCAGCCATCGCGTGATTCCGAATGCGATTGTGGGAGACAGGAGTGGCGAATTGCGAGCTACCACCCGATTTGTTGATCGGTTGCCAACTCGCCATGAGAGACCCGAGGCAATCGCGAGTCGAAGGATGGGTCATTGTCGACCTTGGATGAGAGGAAAACCTGGTCGGTTCGGGCCGCATAGCTCTTGGAGAGCACATCGCCCCACTGCAGCGCCGCCTCTGAGTTGCGAGCGACGATGACGAATACGGCGGGCCACTCGAAGTTCTCGTCGTCCGGTGGCATCGACGGATCTTGGAACCAGACCACGTATTCGAACTCCGCTGGCATCAGGCCAGAGTGCCACGAACGAGCTGGCTGACAAATAGGAATTCACCAGGTGATCGGTCGATGCCATCTGACTGCGTCGCCTGACGGAACAAGGACGCTCGTTCCCGACTGCACATCGGGCAGTGGATTGCCGCTCGGATCGACGGCGCGGTGGCCCGACACCTCCTCGCCGATCAGCCCGAACGCCAGCGAAGTTGCTTGACCGATGCGGTCAGCAACTTGGTGGAACCACTCATCGATCGGTTCCCGCCAGATCCGGCTGCCCTCTTTGTGGAGCGGATAGTCGAGTTCTGTGATGGACCGCTCGAGCGCCCCGGTTGGAAGGCAGAGGACGATCCAGTCCAGGGCGTTGTCGCCTTCTTCGCGGATCACGTGCATCGCACAGACGACTGTCGCTCCGTTCGGAAGCAGAGCACGGCCATAGACTGGTGAGGTGAGCTCGACGTTGCTCAGGTCTGGGTTCAGTCGAGCTTGTTCCTCGGGCCGAGACCACCGGTCCAAGTAGCATCCATCCAGTCGCGAGTCTTCCCAGATTGCCATTCGGGCTCTCTGAATGCGGACGCCAGCGTCGGGATCAGTGGGTGGTCCGAGGGCTACAGCGAGTTCGTAGTAGGACCCGTGCCAGTTCTCGTTGTCAACGAAGTCGCCGGGCGTCACGGCTGACCGCCATGGAGGTCTCCGGTCATTCGCTTCTCCATTGCCTCAGCGATCTCGGCGTCGCGTCGGGCTGAAGCCTTGAGATAGCGGAGGCTGGCGTCGGAGGAGGCGTGGCCCATCCTGGCCATGATCTCACGAATCGAGGCGCCGGCCGTTGCTGCTGACGTGCCGGCGTTGAGGTTGACCCGGTTCGGCGGACGGGTTGGTTATGCGGCGAGTTCGTCGCCGTGACGGTTGAACATAGCTTCGTACTCGACCGGTGAGTTGTAGCCGATCGTGGAGTGCAGCCGGCGCTGGTTGTACCAGCCCTCGATCCAGCGGATCAGGTCCCGGCGGGCATCAGCACGCGTGGCCGACCGTCGCTTGTTGGCGTGCTCGCGTTTGAGGGTCCCGAAGAACGACTCGGCCGCAGCATTATCCCAGCACACCCCGGTCGCACCCATCGATTGCAGCACCCCGTAACGCTCGCACAGATCGCCGAACTCTGCCGAGGTGTATTGCGATCCGCGATCGGAATGGAAGACGACACCGGCCACGTCTTGGCCGTTGCGGGTGGCGACTGCCATCGTCAGCGCGTCAGCAACGAGTTCGGTACGCATGTGATCTGCGACCGACCAGCCGATCACACGACGCGAGAACAAATCGATGACCGTGGCCAGGAACAACCAGCCTTCACCGGTACGTAGATACGTGATATCGCCACACCAAACACTATTTGGGGCCTCCGGATCGAAGTCACGGTTCACCCGATCCTGCGCCGCTGTCGCACCCCGATCAACGATCGTGGTCCGGACCCTTCGGCGCCCGGTCTCACCCTCCCAACCATTCGCCCGCATGATCCGAGCGACCCGGTTACGGCCGACCTCGAAGCCCTGCTTCAGCAGCCATCGATGCATCCGTGGCACACCGTATGACCGGTCCGAGCATTCCCAGATCGCTTCGATCTCGACCGCCAACATCTGGTCGGTGAGCTCACGTTCGGAAGGCTCACGGTTCTGCCAGTCGTAGAACCCTGAACGTGACACCTCCAACACACGACACATCTCGGCGACCTTCCATACCTGGTTGGCCTGCTCCTCAGCGATGAACGAGTAGATCGCCATCACCCGTTCCTCGGGTCTCGTGCCGAGAAGTAGGCGGTTGCTTTTCCCAGGATGTCCCGCTCACGGGTGACCCGCTCGAGTTCCTTGCGCAACTCACAGATCTCGGCCCGCTCCGCAGCGGTCGGCGCGCCGGCTGCTTCTTCGCGGGCTTGGCGGACCCAGTTCCCCAACGACGAATCATAGATCCCCAACTCCTTGGCGACCTTCGCGATCTGGCCGCCCGATTCCTCGACCAGCGCCACCGCGTCGGCTTTGAACTCGTCGGTGAACTTCCGTCGCGGTCGACGCTCACTTGTTCCTGACATGGACACTCCAATCCGGGCTCACGCCCTCAAGGTAAGTGTCCGCCAGACCGGGTCAACCTCACGTGGTGGCGGAGGTCGTGAAAGCGGATCGATTCGTCCAGGCCGGCGGCTTTCAGTGCCTTCTTCCAGTAGGGGGCGAAGTAGCGATTGATCAGTGGGCTCTCCTTCACTGACGTGAACACGAGAGCGCCAGGTTCGTCTGGGACGTACCGGTCGATGTGTGCGGCGAACATCTCGGCGACACCACTCGGGATGACCACCGTCCGGTGGGCGGCGGCCGACTTGGGATGGCCGAGGGTCGGGCCCTGTCCCTTCAGGAACGAGAGTGCTTGGTCGACCCGGAGCGATCGGGCTTCGATGTCGACATGGCGTCGGGTGAGGCCGGTGAGCTCGCCGTAACGCAGGCCCGACGTCGCTCCCACCCAAACCAGCGTTCGGAACCTCGGATGGATGGCGTCGGCAATCCGCTCGATGTCGTCCCAGTCGAGCATCGGGCGCTCGATGGATCGCTCGACCGCAGCGCCCTTGATGTGGACCGGGTTCGCCCGCAGCAGGCCGTCGTCGACCGCCGTGTCGAGCATGGTGCGGAACAACCGGTAGACCTTGGACACGGTGTTGGCGTGCAGACTCGACTTCGACAGCCGACCATGCCATGCCCGCACGGCCGACGGCGTGATCTTGCGAAGCTCCACCGTCTCGAACTCGGCGAGGATGTGCGCGAGCTGCGATGCGTAGGTGTCTCGAGTCCGGGGCCGAAGATCACGAGCCTCCAGCCAACGCTCGGCGAAAACGCCGAAGCGCTCCCGTCCACTCGACGGGTCGACGTGCCGGCCGGAGAGCAGGTCGGTCTCCATGGTCGCCAGCCACGCCCGCGCATCGGCCTTGGTGGCGAAGGTCGTGTCAGCAG
The DNA here is from genome assembly GCA_963700755.1 of uncultured Acidimicrobiales bacterium. Taxonomy (GTDB): domain Bacteria; phylum Actinomycetota; class Acidimicrobiia; order Acidimicrobiales; family SZUA-35; genus JBBQUN01. The sequence goes on along the minus strand of CAVOYW010000004.1, from coordinate 248 downwards.
GGACCTGCTTGCCGAGGTGCCAGTAGCGCGCCTGGTAGCGCCCAGACGAGAGCTTCCGGATGTTGCCAAAGGGCCTGCTGCTACCCATTCGTGCCTACTGTTGACCGATCTTATAGGCACACTGTAGGCACGAGAGCCAGCGGCGATCAGTAGGTTGGGCTCGAAACCCCTACTGTGCAGGGCTTTCGTAGAGAGCGGGTGACGGGAATCGAACCCGTGTATTCAGCTTGGGAAGCTGACGTTCTACC
>CAVOYW010000003.1:0-322603 GCA_963700755.1 uncultured Acidimicrobiales bacterium | reverse complement strand
GGCCGGGTTGGCGCTTGCTGTGATCGTGGCGATCCCCTTGACGCTGCTCGCCTGGTCGGCATGGACCGGGGCGGACAGAACCAACGATGTGGCGCTGATCGTCGGGCTGATCCTGATCGGCTGGATCGTGGTCCAAGTCGTCGTGCTACGGGCATTCTCGATCTTTCAACCCGCATACCTGTGCGTTGGCGTCTCCTTCGTCGCCGTATCTCATCGGGTTGGGCTCGGGCACCGTCGCCAAGGCCTCCTGCTCGCCGGGATCGGTGCGCTCATTGCGCCGGTCGGGCTCGGTCTGGTGCCGCACCTGATCAAGAGTGGTCTTGGGCGACGTCGGCGGTGGGTCTCTTGTTTCGGTCATCGGGGTCGGATCGCTCGTCGTCGGTGCTCGACTGGTGCTGAGAGATCGGCATCGGGTGGGCAGTGTGGCGGGGGGGTGCCGGGATCCTGATCGTGCTCGCCATGGCGGTGTCGATCATTGCGCCTGCCGTCGCGGCGACCGACGTCCCGGCGACCCACGTGGGTGACACACCGGCAGCGCATGGAATGGACTACGAGTCGGTCACGTTGACGACCGCTGACGGCGTGGCGCTCGCCGCCTGGTACCTGGAAGGCAGCAACGGTGCTGGAGTCGTCGTGGTGCACGGCGCGGGGTCCACCCGGTCCGATGTGCTCGACCAGTCCGCTGTGCTCGTCGACAGCGGGTACGCGGTCTTGGCGATCGACTCTCGTGGTCACGGCGACAGTCACGGCACGGCAATGGACTTCGGCTGGTACGGCGATCTCGACATCGCTGCGGGCACTGCGTTCCTGGGAGCGCGACCCTGGGATCGACCCGGGTCGGATCGGTGTCGTCGGGTTCTCGATGCGGGGCGAGGAGGCCATCGGCGCAGCGGCCACCGATCCGTGGATCCGTGCCATGGTCGCCGAGGGGCCACCGCACGCCGGGCCGCAGACAAGGATTGGCTCTCGGAGGCCTACGGTTTGCGTGGCTGGATCCAGGAGCTCTTGGAGCGTGCCCAAGATGGCGTCACCGGCTTCTTCGCCGATGCCTCCCCGCCCATCTCGCTTCGATCAGCGGTGCACGGCGCACAAGACACTCGTTTCCTCTTGATCACCGCCGGCAAGGTCGTCGATGAACGTCACGCTGCTTCGTTCATCCAGTCGGGTGCCGACGAACGAGTCACCGTGTGGAACGTCGAGGGCGCCGACCACACCGGCGGATACGACACGCAACCAGAAGCCTGGAAGAGCAACGTCGTCGAGTTCCTCGACGAAAGCCTGCGGTAGGAGCGACAACGGAGATCGCCAATGCCCACGAATCGGATGCAAGATTGTCGGCACAGTCAGAACTATCACCCTCGCCGAGACCATTCTGGTCTTTCTCGGCCGGGCCTACGGGTCGACCAGGACAGAACGAGCCACACCAATTCCGGGCGATCGCAGCGTCACCAACCCCAAGGTCGTGACCGACCACGCGATCACGATCAATGCCCGCCATTGGACGTGTGGCCCTGGCGGTGCAAATGGGCTGGGGCGGGGAGGCTGGTACACGGCCCGGTGGGTCGACCGGTTGTTGTGCCCCGCCAACGTCCCCAGCGCCGACAGGATTAAGAGGCCAGGATTTCTGGCCGAGGAACGACCGTTCAGTCCCGAACCAGGGGTTTCGTCCAAATTGGTGTCCGGTCGATCCGGTCCAGACCGGCCAGTACCGAGCAGTTTGGCACTCACTTCGGCACCAGGCGATGAGTCGGCCGCCGATGTGCGAGGGCCTCGATAGGGGTAGGAGTGAACCTGGCAGCCGAGACCGATCAGATGTTCATCGTTCCTCAAGTCCGTCTCGTCATCGACGGGTGAGTATGCGCTGCCCGATATGGAGCATTGCGTCCCACACTTCGCCGGGTATGCGTTCCGGTCGAGGCGGAGTGATCTTGGCGGAGTGTGCGCCGGCTCGGGTAGCCCTGCTTCCGCAACCGACATGCTCGTCGCCGGACACATGCACGCTGACCGCCGTTGCGGCCGAACCGAAGGTCATTCTCACCGAACTATCGAGCGTCGTCGCCGCTCGTGGACCAGCGGGCGTCTCGGTGAGCAGCGCTGAGGCGGACCGGCACGGCTCGGCGCCCGGCGAGCTCGGCTCGTTCGGTCCGAGGCCCTCCCGGTTCTCAGCCGCCTGGTATCGGATCTGCGAGGTCTCGACTGGCTGGTGTGCGCGGGGTGAGTAGACCGGCGAGAAGGAACAGGGGCTGCGATCATCGCTGGGTGCCGATCAGGGCGAGGAGGGTGTCGGTGATGGTCGACGAGTCACCGACTGTGAACACGAAGGTGGCGTAGGACAGCGCGAAGATGCCGCCGAGGACAGCTGCGGTGCGAAGTCGCTTGCGGCGCAGCGACGTGTCCGGGACTCGTAGCGAGGTGGCGAGTGCACTGCGTTGGGTCAGGCCGATGGCGAGCCCGGCGATCAGCAAGACGATGCCGATCTGGTTGTTCATCGTCAGCGTGGCGACACCGCCGAGGGTGAGCAGCCCAACGGTGACGTGAAGAGCGGTGGTGCTCTGATGCTGGTTCATGATGTGCTCCAACTGGTAGCGGGGAACGGTGACGGTCAGGTCGAGGCCGGTGCGAGCCCACGCCGCCCCGACGCCTCGATCGGAGATGAGGTCGTCGAAGTGCTGCACGAGGTCCTGGCCATAGCGGCGGCGGAAATCCGGCGGATAGAGGTGGATCAGCGCCCGGTAGACCGCGGGTGCGGCGAGGCCATGTCAGGCCAGGCCTGGCCGGAAGTTCGTGCGGGTGATGCGTACCAGGTGTGCGAGACGGTCGGCCTCGGCGGCGCACACCTGCTGGCCGAGGCCGGTGAGTCGGTAGTAACGGCGGCGGGCGTCGTCGGTCGCGTCGGGATGGCGGGCGAGCTCTTCTGCGAAGCCCTGATCGACAAGTCGCTTCAGGGTGCCGTAGAGGGTGGCCGGACCCATGCGAACGACGCCGCCGGAGGACTCCTCGACGGTCTGCATGATCGCGTACCCGTGCCGCTCGCCGTCGGTGAGAGCTACGAGCACGTGGAACTGTGCCTGCGGCAACGGGAGGTAGGAGGTCGGGTCGATATGAACCATCATCCCAATCTAACACATTGCGATATACTGTCAACCGATAGAGATCGAGTGCGACCGTGGCAGTGGCCCAGACGGTTTCGGGCGCTTGGCCTGGTCCCCGCTTGAGGAGGGCCAACCGAGCAGCCGTTCGTAGAACTCGGGCGGGCGCGATCGGATCACTCGAGTCGAGCGTCGGCCTGAGACCCGCATCGTCGGTCGCTCCGACCCCTGTCATCGTTGCGCCCTTGTCGCCGCTGGGCCAGAACTGACAGAACTCGCGTTAAGAACCGCCCGATAGCAGCCGCACAGAACCCCGGAGTCCTGGTGGAAAGGGCCGCCCGGGTTCGGCCCAACTCTCGCGTCACGTAATCGCGTCACCGATCCGGACCTCTGGCACCCGGATCAGGTCGAGCGGAAGGTCTCTTTGAGTGCGTCGATGATGGTGTCGTGCTGCGAGCCGTTGGAGTAGATGGCTGTTCGCGTGTCGAGGCGTTTCCCGCCCCAGTGGTCACTGAACTGCCCGCCTGCCTCTTCGACGATGATCGATGGGGCGGCGTGGTCCCAGATGTCTCCGGCGAACCAGACGCAGGCGTCGAGTTCACCTTCGGCCACTCGGAGCTGGTGACTCCACGCCACGTCGCCCGGCCGCCCTCCAGCCAGTGCGACAAGCGCCGCCTGGCGAGTCTGCGTCAAGGCTTCGAAACGGGGTAGGCAGGCCACCCGTTCAGGGCGCAGGTGCTGAGCGTCGGACACTGCGAGCCGGACCGCGCCGGCACCGTCGAGTGTGCTGCGGAATGCGCCGTCATCCCGAACGGCCCACCACCGCCGATCCTGCAGCGGGCTAGAGATCGCGCCCAACGTGATCGCGCCGTCGACTTCCAGTGCCAGCAGCGTGCCCCACGTCGTGGCACCTGCAGCGAAGAAGCGCGTGCCGTCGATGCCATCGGCGATCCATCGGCGCCCGGTCGCGCCGATGAACTCACCGACTTCTTCGCCAACGAACCCGTCGCTGCGATGCTGGTGGCGCAGTGCCGCCAGCATCGCGTTCTCTGCTGCGGTGTCGGCGACGGTGACCGGCGTCCCGTCCTCCTTGGGCCTCGAACTGACCCCGCCCGACTTCCACACGGACACGGTTTCGACGTCGGCGGCATCGAGCATCCGAAGAGCCAACTCGAGGTCTGAGGTCATGCCACCATGCTCGCAGACGCCCCGAACGGGCCGAGCCGCACGAAGCGAAGACTCCAGCGGGCCCGCACCCGGCGATCGGTAGCGCACAGAGCTGCGACGACTCGGAGTGGTCGAGCGAAGCCCAACTGCGGGTCGGCAAGACTCTGTCGATGCCAACTGATTGTTATGCATGCCAGCAGGCCGGTCCGGACGCACCGTTCCGTGAGCGGTTCGTCCGTCACGGTGGTTGGCGCGTCGCCCATGACTTCAACTCGAGTCTCGCCGGTTGGCTCGTCCTGGTGCCGCTTCGCCATGTCCACGCCCTTGATGAGCTCACCGCCGAGGAGGCAACGGCGCTCGGCGACCTGCTCCGGCGGGCAACGGTGGCGCTCCGATCGGTCACCGGATGTGAGAAGACCTACGTGATGCTGTTCGCGGAGGCCGAAGGATTCGCTCACCTTCACGTTCACGTGGTGCCCCGCATGGCGGACCAGCCCGCCGACCGGCGCGGTCCAGACGTCTTCGGGTATCTCAAGGACGGCCACGCTCTCTCACCGGAGCGACGCGATGACATCGCCCGCGATCTCCTCGGCGCTTGGCCGGTCAACTGACCCGGCGGTCGGGGAGACTCCGGGTCGCTGCGCTGATGCCATCCTGGTGCGATGGATGTTGCCTGGCGTCGGGCGGCGGCGTACGTCGTGTGCCGTGATGAAGCGGATCGGCTGCTGCTGACGCGCTTCGTCTCAGCGGGTCATCCCGACAGTGGGATGTGGACGTTGCCGGGCGGCGGGATGGACTGGGGTGAATCGGCCGAAGCGGCCGCGCACCGAGAGCTCGCTGAGGAAACCGGACTCACTGCGACGCTGGGCTCGGTGCTCGGGATTTTCTCGCGTTGGTTCACGGAGGATGAGTCCGCCGCTGGAGAGTCTGGACACGTGGTCGGGATCGTGTTCAGCGCCCTCGACGTGCACGGTGCACTTCGCACGACCTTCGAGGCAGGCACCACCGATGCGGCTCGATGGTTCGATCTCGACGAGATCGCGCATCTTCCGCATGTCGAACTCGTTGACTTCGTCGTCGACCTACTCGCGTAGCGATCGACCGTTCGGTCCCGGAGCCGCCGGCGGGGCTTCATCGAAGGAGGCCGATGGCTCTCGCGACGCGTGCGATAACGCTCGCACGAAATCACTGGCGAGCGGCCGACAGGGCCACCACAGAACGGCCCAAGTCGCTGCCCGCATAATCCCGGCCGGCCCGTCGGCGGACAGGATTCCGGTCGGGCAGGGGCATCTGACCAGGCCAAACGCCTAGGCAGCGGTCAACTCGACCCTCCACGGAGCGCGTGAACTTTGGGTTGAACTCGCCCTCCGACAAACTTGGAATCCGCGTTTCGCCTGGTCAGACGCGAATTTGGCCGTGTACTAGTGCGCCGAAAGGGGCTGCTGGTGCTCAGCGTCGGATCGCTCGACGCTCTCCGGCAGCGAATCGTCTGCATGGAAGACGAAGAGATCAGCAGCGGTCGTCTCTGCCCCTAGTCCCGGCGGGAATGCCTCGCCGACAGCCAAGGGTCCAATCGTTGTGACCGAGAGTTGTGCTGGGCGGTTCTGTTGTCGTATTGGACCTCGAGTGCGTGTCCTCCGACATATGGCGGCGATCCGGGGAAGGAGCCGAGGGCAGCACCGCGGTATTGCGGTGATCAACCGATCGGTGGATGTGGGGGCCAGCCCCGTCGTCGACGCTGGAAGGAGCGATCGACATCGGGTCGCTCCACTGAAGGCATTTCCATGAGCAGCATCGAAGAAGTTCACACACGTCAGCCGGTGGCGCAATATGTGACAGCCCGCGTCGACAGCACCGGTCCGGGGCGCCTGCGGGCGCTGACGCCACTTCTCCCGACGGGAGCGTTTCTCTTGTTCGATGCCTGGCTGGGTCTCGTCGCCGCGATGATGGTGGCCACCGGCATCAGCGTTGTCCTGCTCGTCGCCCGTCATCGAGAAGGTGGCGGGGTCGGGATACTCCTGCCGATCTCGCTGGGGTACGTGGTGCTGAAAGGCGTCGCCGGTGTCGCCACCGAATCGGAGGTCGTCTATTTCGGGGTCGGACTGGCGCTCACTGCGCTGGTCGCCGTCGCCGTCGGTGCCACCGCCTTCACCCCACGACCCGCTGCGTCTCTCGTGCTGCCGCTGGTGACTCCGTACCGGCACCTGTCAGCCAGCCATCCCGTCTATCGGCGGGTCTCTGCGCAGGTCACCGCAGTGTGGGCGCTCGCTGAGCTCGGGATCACTGCTTGGGAGGCTTGGCACCTCGCTCGAGTGTCCGGCTCCGAATTCGTCGTTGCTCGGTCTGTGGTGGCATGGCCGGTGATGGGCTTGGTCATCTTCTTCCTCATCTTCTACGTACGATTCCGCCTCGACCGCTACGAACACACCCTCGCATCTAGCCCGCAACTCCGAGTCGATTCAGACAAGGGTCGACTCAGTGTCTGATGTTGCTGCCCGGCCACTTGAGCTGTTGCGAACACAAACCTCAAATGAAAGGAAACACATCATGAATGCAATCGCCACACCCCAGCGCGCCGACGTCTCGCTGAAACACCGAGAGAGGCCCAGCCTGTGGCGCCTTTGGGCGGCCGGAACCGGCATCGCCGCGATCCTCGTGGCCGTGGCCTTCCAGATTGCCAAGGAGGTAGCCGACCCGCTCGTCGTCTCCGGAACCGGTGAAGTGACCCTCGGGAATACCATCGGGATGACCAGCGTTGGTTCGACAGTCGGCGCCGCCGTTGCCTACGGAATCGGGCGCTTCACCCAACGGCCCCGAACAGTCTTCGTCGTGGTGACGCTCATCGCCTTGGCCGGCTACGCCGTGGTTCCGTTCACGGCGGCTGAGTCCGTCGGGACCGCAGTCTGGTTAAACGTCTTCCACGTCGTCGTTGCTGTGCCTGTGATCGTGGCGCTCACCCGCTACCTCCCCTCGGAGCGGGTATCGGTCAGGGCGTAGACTGTTGGGAGCGCCATGAACGAACCGATACAACCTGACCTGAGCTCCGGTCCGGCCGAATCGCCCGGCACCGTCCTCAACTCGCCGAAGGACGGTGTCTGGGCGGGCATGATCGGTGTCGCCTTCGTCGGGTCGATGGCGCTCGCGTATCAGCCGACTTTCGACTCGCTCGGCGGTATCGGGGATGCGGCCATCCCCTGGCTCGTCCTTGCAGGAATGGTTCTCGCCTGGTCGGGGCGGACGTTCCTGCTGAGGTTCGGGGGCATCCTCGCGGCCGTGGCGGCGTGGGCTGCTCTCCTCGCGACCGACGACCGGTGGTCGATGCTGAGCTTCGCCCTCTACGCGCTCTGCTTCATCGTCAACTCCAACCGGCCCGCTGTCGGCGTCGTCCTGGCAGGCGTCGTCTCGGCGATCTGGACCGTCGCGTCGCTCGGTGGGCCAACTTGGACCTGGGTCATTCCATTCTTCGTGTTCTGCGCCGCTTCGACCATCGCGTTAGCGATCCATCGAATCGGTCGGCTCACCGCCGAGCAGGCAAAGCTCATCGGAAAGCTCCAGTCCACGCGCGAGGAGCTGGCGGCGTCGGAACGGTCAACAGGTGTGCTGGAGGAACGGGCTCGGCTAGCTGGCGAGATCCACGACACCCTCGCCCAAGGGTTCACGTCCATCGTGTTGCTGGCTCGGGCCGGCACACGACCGACCAACGACCCCCAAGGAGCTTTGACGTCGATCGAGGTGGCCGCGCAGGAGAACCTTGATGCCGCCCGGCGGCTCGTCGGAGCATCGCTACCGGGCGAGCTCGCAGAGGCCGGCCTGCCCGAGGCGCTGCGGCGACACCTCGGAGCGTCGCTTCCCGACGGCATTGTTGGCCATGTCCATGTTGTCGGTGCTTCGCTCCCACTCCCGGGAGTGGTGGAGACCGTTCTGCTCCGAGTGGCCCAAGAAGGCATTCGCAACGCATGCCTGCACGCGCAGCCGCAGCGAGTCAACGTCACGCTTCACTATGGCGCCAGCGCTGTGACACTCGATGTCTACGACGACGGCATCGGATTCCACAACGGGACCGTGCACGATCGAGGGACGCTCACCGGCGGCCAGGGGCTCGAAACGTTGGCTCGCCGAGTCGAATCCCTTGCGGGAAGCCTCACCATTACTCCTGGTGACGAGCGCGGTTCGACCCTGACCGTGGAACTCCCGGTGGATCCGTGAGCACCACGATCCGGGTCGTGGTTGCCGACGACCATCCGATCGTGCGACAGGGGCTGGTCGCACTCCTCGAAGCCGAGCCCGACATTGAGGTCGTCGCCGACGTCGCCGACGGTCGAGCCGCACTCGTCGCGGTGTCGGCCGAACTACCTGATGTTGTCCTGATGGATCTGAGGATGGACGAGATGGACGGCGTCGAGGCGACCAGGCTCGTGCGGGAACGACACACCTCCGTCGCTGTCTTGGTCCTGACGACCTACGACACCGACGAGGCGATCGTGCGGGCCGTCGAAGCTGGGGCCGTCGGCTACATGCTCAAGGACTCGCCAACCGAAGATCTTGTCGACGCAGTGCGACGAGCAGCAGCCGGCGAGACCGTTCTCGCCCCAGCCATCAGTCGGCGGCTCGCCGAACGGATGCGAACGGTGTCGCCCGATGCGCTGACCCCTCGGGAGATCGACGTCCTCCGCAAGGTTGCCGACGGCAACACCAACGCCGAGATCGCCGGGATCCTCTACATCAGCGAAGCCACGGTGAAGACCCATCTGATCCACATCTACGCGAAGCTTGCGGTGTCGGACAGAGCGGCAGCAGTCGCACGCGCATTCGAGCGGGGCATCCTCTCCACCTGACTCCACCCCTTTGCCGGTGGACGACCCGCCGAGCCCGCTGGCAACAAGGTGTCCTTGTTTGGTCGGTCCGAGCGCTCGGCGGAGGGAGTGCAGAGGACAGGTGCGAGACTCATGAAGACCGGTTTCGAAAGCCTTTGACCAGGCGAAACGCCTACGCAGCGACCAGACCAGCGGCCCAGCGGGCGCGTGTACTCAGGGTTAGAGTCGCCCCTCCGACACTCGAATAGGTGTTTGGTTCACTTGAATTGGACCGCATCTGGCCTTTAGCTGAGCTTGACGAGGATGTCGGAAGCCTTCGACTCGAGTTCGATGATGTGCCCGAGTTGCATCGCCATGGCGGCGTATAGATCAGAGGCTGCATTAGCACTGAGCTTGCATGTTGGCAGGCTGCCGGTGGTGAGTTTGTTGAGGGTCTCGGTGTCGCCGTCGTCGAGGGCGGCAGCGCGTGAGGTTGACCCGGTCTGGCGGACACTTACCTTGAGGGCGTGAGCCCGGATTGGAGTGTCCATGTCAGGAACAAGTGAGCGTCGACCGCGACGGAAGTTCACCGACGAGTTCAAAGCCGACGCGGTGGCGCTGGTCGAGGAATCGGGCGGCCAGATCGCGAAGGTCGCCAAGGAGTTGGGGATCTATGATTCGTCGTTGGGGAACTGGGTCCGCCAAGCCCGCGAAGAAGCAGCCGGCGCGCCGACCGCTGCGGAGCGGGCCGAGATCCGTGAGTTGCGCAAGGAACTCGAGCGGGTCACCCGTGAGCGGGACATCCTGGGAAAAGCAACCGCCTACTTCTCGGCACGAGACCCGAGGAACGGGTGATGGCGATCTACTCGTTCATCGCTGAGGAGCAGGCCAACCAGGTATGGAAGGTCGCCGAGATGTGTCGTGTGTTGGAGGTGTCACGTTCAGGGTTCTACGACTGGCAGAACCGTGAGCCTTCCGAACGTGAGCTCACCGACCAGATGTTGGCGGTCGAGATCGAAGCGATCTGGGGGCGATCCCGGCGATCCGTGCGCAGGCTTTCACGAGGCCCCATCGACAGCGGGATCAGACAGAGGCAGACTGTCGGGGCACGAGGCGGCCGACCGGGAAGGATTCACGAGTGAGATGAAGACCGCCTTCTCGGTCACCACCCGGATCCAGGCAACTCCCGCTCGGGTCTTTTGGTTTCTCGCTGATCCGTCGACGGCATCGGTCATCGATCCCGCAGTCGTGAGCTACGAACCCGAGGGTGGAACCATGGGGCTGGGAGTCAGGAACCACATCCGCCTGAAGATGCTGGGCATCCCGGTGAAGTTGACGAGCGAGACGATCGAGTGGGAACCGGTCAGCCGAATGGGGTTTCGGTCCATCAAACCTGGACGCCCCGTGATCGGTGTGGCGACACACGTGTTCGAGCCATGCCCGGAGGGAACCTTGTATACGTGGTCGATGGACTTCCTCCCGACGGGTATCGGCGGGCGGGTCGCAGCGGCGTTGAGCGCTTCTCTCCTCGGTCGCAATGCGATCGCTCAAGGAGAACGAGTGCGAAGGGTGCTCGAGGCTGCCGTCGGGCCGATCCCGCCACAGATGTAGCCCCGCGCTCCAGCCAGACGCAGGGGCTTGACGCAAGACCTGCAGAGGCGCGACCACCGTGGAACTGCACGATAAACCCACTCGTAATGCCGGCCGCCGCGTCGGTGCACGCGCCGCAGTGCGGCCCTTCCAGGGGCACCCGATAGTGACGTGGTCGGAACGAGCATCTGGCCGAGCAGATCTGGAGCGCCGGTCGAGCCTGCCTGCCCCAGACAGCGCGGCCAATATCGCCATGAACCATGCCCCCAGGGTGCCAGTAGGGGCGCAGGGGATAGGTAGTGGGCCTCCGGACACCGGTGAGACGCTCTGAGGTCGCCCGAAATCCCTGACAAGTCCCATGGTGTCGCACGCAGCGCGGCGCGCTCGGCAATGAGAATCCACCTCCCATTCATCGGGCCATCGACCTCGGCCAAGCCGCTCGAAGTCGGCGTCGTCACCGACGCTGACGGAACCGCAATCATTCATGCGATGCCAGCACGAAGGAAGTTCCTCGAGGGATGGTGGACCCCATGACCAAGTGACGAGCAGATCGGGCAGCAGCGCTCGAGGACTGGGCCGATTCCGTCGAGCCTGAAGACCTGGTGCAAGCGGAGACGTCGACACTTCGTGCGATCGTCGAGCTCGTCGAGCAGCGAGACCAGTTCGACGATGGTTTGACTGCTGCGGTTGAGGCAGCGCGGGAGGCCGGTCGGAGTTGGTCGGAGATCGGGGCGATGCTCGGTGTCTCGAAGCAGGCAGCGCAGCGAAAGTGCGGGCCGCTGTCTGCGGCGTCGTGACCGAACGGGTGGCTGATCGAGGCCAGACCCGGCTGTGACTCAGAGCGTCAACGCGGCGAGCGTGCGAGCGACAGCTCGCCGGTAGTGCACGAAAAGTGCACGGGACTTCCCAGTACGCCGTTGCACCAGACGGACGGGTCAGCACTCGCTGGAACATCGTCCCAGACCACAGCGTTCTGCACGGACGCCACAACACCACAAGGACACTTGCGGGCGATGTTACAGACCGGCAGGGTGGCGATCACCCTTGGCGCCGGACGTCCGGCCTTGTCGGCGGCGTCGGTCATCGCGGAGAGCGTTTCACCGTGCACGTCGACGCAGCCCTCGTTGACGAGCAGCATCAGGTTGGTCAGGCAGTCGCGTTCGACGCGCCCGGGGGCGGGGCTCGATGGCCCCGCCCCCGGGCGTTTCCTCGGCGTGTCGAATCCGCCGTTGTCGTGGTTCGCCCCAGTCGTGATTCGCCGCGGTCGTGAGTTGCCGCGGTCGTGAGTTGCCGTCGTGTCCGTCAGCCGGCAGCGCGGGCGGCGGCGAGCCATTCGTCGACCTGCGCCCGGTTCTCTTCGATCCACTCGGCGGCGTGACGGTTCACGTCCTCTTCGGTGTTCTCTCCACCGTCGTAGAGCACGTTCTGCTGTGCGACGTCGATGACCGAGATCTTGACCAGCTCGAACAGCTTTGCGGCGGCCGGGTTGGCCTCGAGGAAGGCGTTGTTGGCCGTCACCCGGATGTCGGCGGCGGCAAAGCCCATCTCGCAGGGCTGACCGGGGCAGGTGTCCTCACCGAGTGAGGCGACACCGGCCTGTTCGGGGAGCGGGCTGTTGGTGGCGAGCCAGTAGACGTTCTCGCCCGGAATGAGCTGGGTCACGTAGGCCGAAGGGGTCCAGGTGTAGACGAGTGTCGGTTCGCCATCGGTGATCCGGCCGACGGCTTCGGCGAACACGGCGTTGTAGGTTGCCGACATCTGGTCGAGGCCGGTGCCCTCCCAGCCGTTGGTGCTCAGCCAGCTCTCGATCGTTGCCTCGCAACCCCAGCCGACGTCGCAGCCGTGGATGTCGGCGATGCCGTCGCCAGTCACGTCGAAGATCGCGGACAGTTCCGGATCCTCGGCGATCTGATCGAGGTGGGTGATGCCGAGTTCATCGGCGGTCTTGATGTCGATCATGATGCCCTGGAGGCCACCGGCTTCCATTTCCATGCCGACGGTGGTGACGTTGTTCTTGATCGACTCGTTCGTGTCGATGTACTGGAAGTCGTACAGCGGCTGCCAGCTCTCGGTCCAGAAGTCGAAGTCGCCCTCGGCCAGGGCCGGGAAGAACGTGGCCGGATCGACCTCGCTGCCCGACGGATCGTTCATCTCGTAGCCGAGTTCGGTCATGAGCTGGTTGTAGATGGCGGCCTGCATGTAGCTGGTGGACCAGTTGGCCCGGGCCTGGGTCACGGAGATCCCGGCACCGGGCTGGTCGTCGGACGCCATGTCGGCGGTGTCGCTGCCGCTGTCACCACCGGCATCGGTCGAATCGGAGCTGCCGCACGCCGCTGCGGACAGCGCGACGGCCGTCAGGAGCGCCAGGAGGCGCCAAAGGGACTTGCTTGTCATGGAGGGGTTCCTCTCCCTGGTTTGTTGGTTGAGCCTTGCTTCTTGGTCGTTCGTGTGGTCTCCCGGTCTGGTCGCTACCTCGCCGTGACGAGACCGGGCGCGACCGGGATGTCTGCGTCGTCGGCGACGGTCGAGAGATCGATGGCGTGGCCGTCCTCGGTTTCGATGGCGCCCCACACCACGTGGCGGTGGTAGTTGCCGAACCGGGCGGCGACAGCGGAGGCGATGATCGCCGTACCGACCAGCGCGGCCAGGTTGCCCGCTCCGGTGTAGTAGCGCTGCGGTGCAACACGGACGATCGAGATCGTCCAGGCGAGCGGTATCGACATCGCCGCGAGGGCGAAGCTGAACGAGAGGGCGTTGACGAACCAGCGCCAGCGGTTGTCGACCACGTCGAGGGAGCCGACGACACCGAGGCCGGCCGCCAGGAGTCCGAAGATCAGGAAGGGCAGGGCGAGTTGGGGCCCGAGTTCGTCGAAGCCGAGCGCGATGAACTTCGAGTCTTCACCGTCGCCTCGGAGGAGGGACGAGATCGAGACGGCGGTCGCCGCCTGCTCGCCCGGCGTCTGGGTCTTGGCCAGCTCTTCCAGTTCGGCCACCTGCTGGGCGATCTCGGGTGTCACGACGTTCGTACGCTCGTCGAAGATCCACGAACCGGTCGCGCCGCCGACGACCAGGCCGGCTGCTGCGATCATGGCCACGATCTGGCTCCAGCGGATTCCCGACTGGGGGACCCGCCGAGGTCGATAGGGGGAGCGGAGCAGACGAATCAGGGCGCCGGCCATGGCGGCGAGACCGGCCAAGGTGGCCACGATTGCGCCGAATCCGATCGAGTAGTCCGTGGCGAACGCCGACGGCGAGAGCACGAGGTAGGACAGTGGGAGCACGAACAGCACCGCGCCCATCGCCATCGAGAGCTCGGGCCCGAGCGCCCGCGGGACGTCTCGGCCGGTGAGCAGTGCGACCGACGCAACGATCAACACCGCTGCGGCCAACAGGACCAGGATGGCGAACCAGCTGCCACCCGTGGCACTGAGGCCCGAGATCGCGCCTTCGATCGAACCGTCGTCGCCGCGTGGGTAGGACGAGATCGGGGCGCCGTCGTTGGCCCAGGGCAGAGCGGTGGACACCAGGGCGACCACCGAAGCGGCCAGGGCGAGGGCGGCTCCGAACCGCTCCCTCGATCCAACGGGCTCCGGTGACGGCGCGGTCGAGTCCCGGGCCTCGTCGTCGGTCGGCAGCGGATTCGCGCCGACGGCGAGTTGCGCTTCGAGGATGCGTTCGGGGTTCTTGCGATCCTGCCAGCCTCGGAAGAGTCGGGCTGCCATGCCACCCTCGGTTCCCTCGGGCTGGGTGATGCGGTCCATGACCACGGCCACGATGTAGAGCGCCAGGCCGGCCGACGCGGCCAGGGGCGTGTTGAGGTTCTGGACTCCTCGGAACACCATCTGGCCGAGTCCTCCGCCCGCGATCAGGGCGACCACACCGACCATCGACACGGCCATGAGCAGGGTCTGGTTCAGTCCGGTCATGATGGCGGTGCGAGCCAGGGGAATCTGCACGTCTCGAAGCACCCGAGACTCCGGGGCACCGTAGGAACGGGCGGCCTCGACGACGTCTTCGGGGACCTGGCGGATCCCGAGATTCGTGAGGCGCACGATGGGGGGAAGGGCGAACACCATCGTGGCCATCACGCCGGGTGCCCGGCCGATGCCGAAGAAGAAGATCACCGGGAGCAGGTAGACGAACGGGTGCACGACCTGCATGCCGTCGAGGACCGGGCGAACGGCGTTCCAGACGCCATCCATGCGGCCACACAGGATGCCGAGTGGGATGCCGATGACGGCACACAGGAACACCGCCACCGAGATCATCCCGACGGTTTCGACGGTCGGTTGCCAGAAGTCGTTGCCCAGGAGTCCGCAGAAGCCGATGGCGAGGCCACTGAGCACGCCGATCTTCAGGTTCCGGGTGAGCGTGCCCACGACCATGATGAACAGCACGATCAGGTACCAGGGCGCCCCGATGAAGAATCCGTCGACGACGACGTCGAGGAGGGCGTCGAACGGCCATTTGATCGCACCGAACAGCGGATCGAGTCGGACGTTGGCCCAGTTGACGGCCTCCTCGACCCAGTTCCCGAACGGGATGTTGTAGTCATCGAGGATGTCGGCGTCGCCGACCGGCGTGTTCTGGGCAAGGATCGCCAACATCAGACGGCCACCTCTCCGTTGGTCGAAAGCGCCCCATCGACCGAGTCGACGACCGTGTCGTCGACCCGACCGTTCACCGCCCCGGGGGTCTGGTTGCGGAAGTTCTCGGCGAGTTGTTCGACTCGACCGAGTTCGGCGAGCACACGATGAGGTTCGAGCCGCCCGACGAGGTTTCCTCGCTCGTCGACGACGGCGATCGGGAGTCCACGCCCGGCCGAGGCGTAGTTCTCGTTGAGCGTGCTGACCCGCATCGTGGTGTCGAAGTCGCGCCGGATGGCCCGGGACAGATCGGTCGAGCCGACGTGTTCGGCGCGGTTGCAGTCCTCGAGCGTGAGGAGCCCGACGACCCGCCCGCTGCGCTCGATCACGAATCGACCCTGGAGTTCCTCGACCAGCGGCTTGGCGTCGGCGATGGTGTGTTCGTCGAGGATCAACGGGTGGGGCTCGTCCATGATGGCGTCGACGTCGATGACACGGCCCTGATCCACGTCTTGGACGAACTCGGCCACGTAACTGTCGGCCGGATCGGTGAGGATCTGCTCGGGCGTTCCGATCTGGACCACGCGGCCGTCCTTCATGATGCAGACCCGGTCGCCGATGCGCAGCGCCTCGTTGAGATCGTGGGTGATGAAGAGGATGGTCTTCTCGAGGTCGTCCTGGATGGCCATCATGTCGTCTTGCATCTGCCGGCGGATCAGCGGGTCGAGTGCGCTGAAGGCCTCGTCCATGAGCAGGATGTCGGGGTCGGCCGCCAGGGCACGAGCCAAACCCACGCGCTGCTGCATCCCGCCGGACAGCTCGTGGGGATAGGAGTTCGCGAAACGCCCCAGGCCGACCTGTTCGAGCGCCTTGAGGGCTGCACGATCTCGGTTGGCCTTGTCGATGCCTTGCACCGAGAGGCCATAGCCGGCGTTGTCGATCACCTTGCGGTGGGGGAACAGGGCGAAGTGCTGGAAGACCATACCGAGCTTCTGCCGACGGAACTCCTGGAGGGCACGACCGTGGAGTTTCTGGACGTCGATGCCGTCGACGAAGACCTCACCGGCGGTGGTGGTGTGGAGCTTGTTGACCGTGCGGATGGCCGTGGACTTGCCCGAGCCCGACAGGCCCATGACCACGAAGATCTCGCCTTCCTTGACGCCGAAGTTCACGTCGTCGAGACCGACGACGTGGTCGGTGATCTCCTGGATGCGATCCTTGGGCACGCGCGCCCGCGCCAACTGCAGCGCCCGACCGGTCGGCTGGTCGCCGAAGATCTTGTACACCGACCGGAGTTCGATCTTGTGGTCCACGGGTCTTCTCCTCGTTGGTCGACAGCCACCTTCGCCGAGTGGTCGTCGTCGTGCAGTCGTCGTCGTCGTGCAGTCGTCGTCGTGTGGTCGTCGAGCGGGTGGTCGTCGAGCGGGCGGTGTCGGAACCACGGGCAGCAGCCTCCACCCCCAACCCCTCCTCAGGGGCTTCGTGCACGCACACGGCATCGTGATGCGCGGTGCGACGAGAGCAGCGACTCTTGCCGACGGTGCGAAGGCACACGGGTCCCCTTGGGAACAAGCCGAGGCGCGCCAACACGGTGTCGAACCGAGTGGCAAGGACCCTAGGGGTCGGCACGTCCCCCGTCAAGGACCCCGCACGCTCACACTCGCAGTGCTCGTGCTTGCATCCGCGGGGTCGCGGCCACGAAACACCAGCCCACACCGTCGATCGTCGACGAGGGCGAACCCCATGGTGGACGACCCGGATGTGTACGAGCTGTGTCGGATGCCACTAGAGTCGCGTCGGATTCCATCATGGCGTTCGGCTGTGTGTGTCGGCGCACCGCAGGCCCGACCGGCGCCCGTGTCCGCGGTTCGGGTCCCGGCCTACCTCTCAGCCTTCTCAGCGAAATCAGCCCTCTCAGCGAAAAGAGCCTGCCATGGAGGATTCGTTCGACGAGATCGACCTCACCGCGCTGGGTGACGAGGATCTCGTGAAGCAGATGCACGACGATCTGTACGACGGTCTGGCTGCCGAGGTCCTCGAGGGCACCATCATCCTGCTCGATCGGGGATGGGGAGCCGATCGGGTACTCAACGACGCGCTGGTCGAGGGGATGCGGATCGTCGGGATCGACTTCCGGGACGGGATCCTGTTCGTACCCGAGGTCCTGCTGTCGGCCAATGCCATGAAGGCGGGGATGGAGGTGCTGCGACCGATCCTGGCCGAGACCGGAGCCGAACCGGTGGGCAAGATGGTGATCGGCACGGTCAAGGGGGACATCCACGACATCGGCAAGAACCTCGTCGCCATGATGCTCGAGGGGGCCGGTTTCGAGGTCGTCGACCTTGGGATCAACACCGACGTCGATCAGTACCTCGACGCCCTGGCACTCCACCGGCCCGACATCCTGGGGATGTCGGCCCTGCTGACCACGACGATGCCCTACATGAAGGTCGTGATCGAGACCATGGTCGAGCGGGGTCTGCGCGACGATTACATCGTCCTCGTCGGCGGGGCGCCGCTCAACGAAGAGTTCGCTTCTGCCGTCGGTGCCGACGCCTACTGCCGCGACGCAGCCGTTGCCGCCGAGTTGGCGAAGGAACTGGTCGCGGCCCGACGCGGCCGCCGATCCGAGCCACCCGGACCGTCGGTCCGGTGAGGGCTGTGGGGTCGGTGAGGGCTGTGGCTCACCCATGACACTGCTCGTCGGGTGCGGCGCCCTGGTGTCGGAGCTGCGACCGGTGCTGGCCCAGCTGTGCCTCGATCAGGTGGTCGAGACGGTCTACCTGCCGGCCAACCTCCACAATCGGCCCGAACGGATCGTGGCTGCCATCGAGTCGGTCCTCGAGTCCAGGCCCGACGTGCGGTCCGCCGAGGTGATCCTCGCGTACGCCGACTGCGGAACCGGGGGCCGGCTCGATGCCTGGCTCGCCGAGCACCCCGGGGCCCGCAGACTCCCCGGTGCCCACTGCTACGAAGTCCTGGCCGGCTCCGCCGTCTTCGCCCAGCTGCACGACGACGAACCGGGGACCTTCTACCTCACCGACTTCCTGGCCAAACACTTCGATCCGCTCGTGTGGCAAGGGCTCGGCCTCGACACCCACCCCCATCTGGCCGAGCAGTACTTCGGCAACTATCGCCGAGTGGTCCTGCTCTCACAATCGACCGACCCTGCCGTCGTCACGTCCGGGATCGAGGCGGCCCGGCGGCTGGGCCTGGCGTTCGAACACCGTCCGGTCGGACGGGGACCGCTGATGAGATCGGTCGAGGTGGCGCTCGGGCGCCGGACCACCGGCACCGGGAGCCCGTGATGCCCCGTGATCGCTCGGTGCTGGTCACGATCTACTGGCGTGACATCCCGGCCCAGGTCAATGCCCAGGTCGGTCGGGAACGGCACCAGATCCTGCTCCCCAACCGGTTCCAGCGTGCGGTCGATCGGGCCAAACGCAAGGCCCGGATCTACACCTCGGCCGAGGACATCGCCCAATGGCGCCGCGAGACCAAACCGTTCACCGGCGACCCCGGCATCGCCGCCCGGGCCGAGATCGACGCCATCGTCGCGGCGTACGACGCCGACCGGATCCGCCGCCTGGTCCAGGCGGCCGGAGTCGAGGCCGACCTCGACCCCACGACTCCGATCGACCGCACCGAGCTCGCCGCGCTCGAGGAACTGGGCGACGACGAATGACCAACGACCCAGGCCGGGACCCGGTGGCGTCGCGTCGGGTCGTGTTCACGCCCTCCGGCCTCGCCGGCTCGGTCGCCGAGGGAACCACGGTGCTCGACGCGGCCCGCGGGCTCGGCGTCGACCTCGACTCGGTCTGCGCCGGACGCGGGATCTGTGGTCGCTGCCAGGTCGTTCCCGGGCACGGACGGTTCGCCACCTGGGGGATCGACGCCCGATCCGATGCCCTGAGCGCACCCGCCGAGACCGAACGGGACTACCGGGGCAATCGCCCGCTGCAGCCGGGCCACCGCCTGGGATGCGCGGCGCGCATCGATGCCGACGTGGTCGTCGACGTGCCCGCATCCAGTCAGGTCCATCGCCAGGTCGTCCGCAAGGATCTCGATCTCGGTGTCATCGCCATCGATCCGGGTTTCGCTCTCCACTACCTCGACCTCCCTGCATCCCGGCTGGGTGACACCACGACCATGAGCGGCGCCGTGATGTCGGCGTTGGCCGGTCAGCACGGTGTCGTCAGCCCGGGCGTGGCGGCCTGGGTCCTGCGATCCCTTCATCCGGCGCTCCAACGGGGGGACGGCGCGGTCACGGTCGCCGTCGAGCGTGACGAGGAACTCGGCAACGTCGGCACCGTGGTCGCCGCCTGGCCGGGATACGTCGGTGAGGCCTACGGCATCGCCGTCGACATCGGGTCCACGACGGTCGCCGGACACCTCGCCGAACTGACCTCGGGAACGATCGCAGCCTCGGCCGGGATCATGAACCCCCAGATCCGTTTCGGGGAAGACCTCATGAGCCGGGTGTCGTACGTCATGATGAATCGAGGCGGTGAGGCGGAGCTGACGGCCGCCATTCGCCGGGCGCTCGATGACCTGATCGGCGAACTCGTGCAAACCGCGGGCGTGCGCCGTGATCAGGTGCTCGATCTCGTGCTCGTCGGCAATCCGATCATGCATCATCTCGTCCTCGGGCTCGATCCGACCCCGCTCGGGTCGGCGCCGTTCGTGCTCGCCACCGACGAGGCCGTGACCGGTCGGGCCTCGCTGCTCGACGTGGACCTCCCGAATGCCTCGTTCTACGTCGGTCCGTGCATCGCCGGCCACGTCGGGGCCGATACCGCGGCGGCGACCCTGGCCGAGGGGCCGCACCGGGGGGAACGAGTCCAGCTGATGGTCGACGTCGGCACGAACGCCGAGATCGTGCTCGGGAACCGGGAACGGCAATTCGCCGCCAGCAGCCCGACCGGGCCGGCGTTCGAAGGCGCGCAGATCAGCGCCGGTCAGCGGGCGACAGCCGGCGCGATCGAGCGGGTCCGGATCGACCCCACCACGCTCGAGCCGCGGTTCAAGGTGATCGGCGTCGAACCGTGGTCCGACGAACCGGGTTTCGATGTTGCCGCCGCGGCGACCGGTGTCACGGGCATCTGCGGGTCGGGCATCATCGACGTGGTCGCCCAGATGTTCCTCGCCGGGATCATCGATCCGGAGGGCGTGATCCGTGGGGAACGGGCCGCCGACTCCGATCGGGTCATCCCGTCGGGGCGCACCCATGCCTACGTGCTCCACCGGCCGGCATCGGCCGACGCTGGTGCGTCGGCCGACCTGTGTGTCACCCAGAACGACGTGCGAGCGATCCAACTGGCCAAGGCGGCGTTGCGGGCCGGGATCGACCTGCTCATCGAGCATGCCGGATCGCCGGTGGTCGGCGACATCCGGCTGGCCGGCGCCTTCGGGGCCCATATCGACCCGATCCATGCCATGGTCCTGGGTCTCGTGCCCGACTGTCCGGTCGACGGTGTCCGCTCCGTCGGCAACGCGGCCGGAGTCGGCGCGGTCCAGGCGCTGCTGTCACGCACCGCTCGGGCCGAAATGGAACGGGTGGCCCGAGGTGTCGTCAAGATCGAGACGGCCACCGAACCCCGCTTCCAGGAACTCTTCGTCGCCGCCATGGCCTTTCCCCACGCCTCGGCCCCGAGCCCCCATCTCGCCACGGAAGTGGCCCTGCCGCCACGGCCCCAACACTCGACGGTCCCGGGGCGACGCCGTCGGCCCCGAACCCAGGAGACGAACCGATGACCCAGCGCCGAACCGGTGGCCGAGCCGGGCGCCGACAGCAGCGGCTGTCGACCGCAATCGAACGATCACCCTTCCTGACCAGGAACATCCGGCCCTACGAGCTGGTGTCCGACGAGGGGCTCGAACAGCTCGAACACAACGCCGAGACCATCCTCGAAACGGTCGGGGTCGAGATCCACGACTATCCGTCGGCCATCGAGCGGTTCGTGGCGGCCGGCGCGTCGGCCGACGGGGTGAGGGTTCGCTTTCCCCGCGGATTGTGCCGATCGCTCGTCGCCGGCGCGCCGCCGGTCTACACCCATCACGCCAGGAACCCGGTCAACTCGGTGCAGGTGGGAGGCGACGCCACCGTGTTCGCCCCGAACTACGGGTCGCCGTTCGTTCATGACCTCGACGGCGGTCGTCGCTACGCCACCCTGGCCGACTTCGAGAACTTCGTGAAGCTGGCGCAGGTCCACCCCCATCTGCACTCGACCGGCGGCACCGTGTGCGAGCCGGTCGACGTCCCGGTGTCGAAACGGCATCTCGACATGATCTACGCCCACCTCCGCTACGGCGACAAGCCATTCATGGGTTCGGTCACCGCCGCCGAGCGTGCGGCCGACAGCGTCGAGCTGGCTCGCATCGGGTTCGGTGGCTCGCTCGACGATCGGACCGTGTTGACCAGTCTGATCAACGCCTCGTCGCCGCTGGTCTGGGACGCCACGATGCTGGGTGCGGCAGAGACGTACGCGGCCGCGAACCAGGCGTGCATCGTCACGCCATTCATCCTGGCCGGGGCCATGGCACCGGTCACGGCCGCCGCGGTGGTGGCCCAGACCCTGGCCGAGGCACTCGTCGGCATGGCCTTCACCCAGCTCGTGCGACCCGGGGCACCGGTGGTGTTCGGCTCGTTCGCCAGTTCGATGAGCATGCAGACGGGCGCCCCGACCTTCGGGACCCCCGAGCCGGCGCTCGTCCTCTACACCGTGGCCGCCCTGGCCCGTCGGCTCGGGGTGCCGTTCCGGTCGGGCGGCTCGCTCACGGCGTCGAAACTCCCCGATGCCCAGGCGGCCTACGAGAGCGCGTCGACCCTGCTGCCAACCGTCATGGCCGGCACGAACGTCGTGTTGCATGCCGCCGGGTGGCTCGAGGGCGGGCTCACGGTCGGCTACGAGAAGTTCGTGCTCGACGCCGATCAACTCGGCATGATGGCGACGTTCGCCCGAGGCCTCGATCTGTCCGACAACGCGCAGGCGCTGGACGCGTTCGCCGACCACCAACCGGCCCAGCACTTCCTCGGCTCGGCCCACACGCTGGCCAACTTCGAAACGGCGTTCTACCGTTCGGAGACCGCCGACAACGCCAGCTTCGAGCAGTGGTCCGACGAGGGCGGACTCGACGCCGCTCGTCGGGCTTCGGTTCTCTGGCGATCCACCTTGGCGTCCTATGAACCACCACCCATCGATCCCGCCGTCGACGCCGAACTCCTCGACCACATCGGTCGCCGAAAGGCCGAACTGCCCGACACCTTCGCCTGACCCGTCCGATACCGACGCCCCACCAACACGGAGACCCGCCATGCGCAACCGTACCGACACCCGCAGGACAGCCCGCACCGACCCCACGACGCCCCGGCAACGTCTCACGGTGCCACTCGTTCGCGAGGGTGACGGCCTGCGCGAGGCTTCCTGGGACGAGGCGCTCGATCGGGTGGCAACCGGATTCCGGGCTGCGGTCGACGCCGGCGGTCCCGAGGCCTTCGGCATGTTCAGCTGCTCGAAGGCGACCAACGAGATGAATTTCGCGGCCCAGAAGTTCGCTCGAACCGTACTCGGATCCAACAACATCGATTCGTGCAATCGCACTTGACACGCTCCCTCCGTCGTCGGTCTGGCGACAGTCTTCGGAGCCGGCGGCGGCACGTCGTCCTACCGTGAGGTCGAAGAGGCCGACGTCGTCGTCCTGTGGGGGAGCAACGCCCGCGAGGCGCACCCCATCTACTTCCATCATGTTCTGAAGGGCATCGAGAACGGGGCGACGGTGTTCTGCATCGACCCACGACGCACCGACTCGGCCAAGTTCGCCGACCTCTGGCTCGGGATCGACGTCGGCACCGACATCGCGTTGGCCAATGCGATCGGGCGTGAGATCATCCACGCCGGCCTGGCGAACCGTTCCTTCATCGATCGGGCCACGGTCGGCTTCGACCGCTATGCGTCCACTGTCGAGCCCTACACCCTCGAACGGGCCGAGGCCATCACCGGTGTGTCCGGTGACGCGATCGCCGAGCTGGCGCATGCCTACGCGTCGGCCGGCACGGCGCAGATCCTGTGGACCCTCGGCATCACCGAGCACCACAACGGTGTCGACAACGTGTTGTCGTTGTGCAATCTGGCCCTGCTGACCGGCCACGTCGGCCGATGGGGATCGGGGCTGGTGCCGCTGCGGGGTCAGAACAACGTGCAGGGCGGCGGAGACATGGGTGCCCTTCCCGACAAGCTGCCTGGCTTCCAGAGCATCGCCGACGACGCCGGGCGGGCCCGGTTCGAAGCGGCCTGGGGCGTAATGCTCGATCCCCGGCCCGGGTTGAACCTGACCGAGATGTTCGAGGCGATGGAGGCGGGGACGTTGCGGGCGGCATACGTGATCGGGGAGAACCCGGCCGACTCCGAGCCCGACATCGAGCATGCTCGAGCGCTGTTGCGCGGCCTCGATCTGCTCGTGGTCCAGGACATCTTCCTGACCCGGACCGCCGAGTTGGCCGACGTCGTCCTGCCGGCGTCGGTGGCCTGGGCCGAGTCGGAGGGGACGGTCACCTCGAGCGAACGGAGGGTGCAACGGGTGCGAGCCGCCGTTCGACCGCCCGGGCAGGCCCGCGACGACATCGACATCCTCGTCGACCTGGCGGCGCGACTGGGTCCGCCCTGGCCCAACACCACGCCCCGGGCGCTCTGGGACGAGCTGCGCTCCCTGTCGCCCATGCACGCCGGGATGAGCTGGGAACGACTCGAGGCCGAGAACGGTCTGCAGTGGCCATGCCCGGCTGTCGACCACCCCGGTTCGCCGTTTCTCCATGGTTGGCTGTGGGCCGACGATCTCGATGGACACCCGCCGGCGCCGTTCAGTATCTGCGAGCACGCCGGACCCAAGGAGGAGCTGACCGCGGAGTACCCGCTCCGCCTGACCACGGGTCGCGTGCTCGACTCGTACAACACCGGGGTGCAGTCCGCCGGCTTCGACTCGCCGATCCGGTCCGGGGATGCACTCGACATCAACCCGGCCGATGCGGCATCGCTCGGTCTCGACGATGGCGAACGGGTACGGGTCCGCTCGCCCCGGGGCGAGGTCGAGATGGCGATCCGCATCCAACCCGACATACCTCCGGGGCTCACCTTCACGACCTTCCACTTCTCCGACCTGGTCGACGTCAACCGGCTCACCAACGACGCCTACGACGAACGGTCGGGCACCTCGGAGTTCAAGGCGGCGTCGATCCGCATCGACAAGCTCGAGGCGCCGTCCCCCGAGCCCGAGCGAGTGTCCGAGGATGCCGATGCCTGACCTGCACCTCACCGATGACCGCGGCGACGAAGGCGAACGAGCGGCCATCGACGCCGTCATCGATGCCGCCCATCTGGACGGATCGGGCTCGGCGGTGATCGTCGAGACCGACCGACTGGTGCGGGCCGGCACCGCTCGGGCCGCCGGCCTGCGTCATCTCCTCCTGCCGGCGCTGCATGCGCTGCAACGCCAGTCGGGCTGGATCTCACCGGGTGGCCTCAACCATCTTGCCGATCGGCTCCAGGTGCCCCCGGCCGAGGCGTATGGCGTCGCGACGTTCTACGAGCTGTTCCGGGTCACACCGCCCGAACACCGCGGCCCGACCGTGCGGGTCTGCGTCGACGCGGCCTGCCAGATCGCCGGGGCGGCCGCGATGATCGAACGGCTCGACGAAGCAGGCCACGACGTTCACGCCAGCCCCTGTCTGGGTCAATGCGAACGGCCGGTCGGCGTGTTCGTGCAGCGCTCCCGAGGCCAGGGGCCCGATTCGGTCGGGGTCGATCCACTGGCAGGCGGTCCCGTCGGGGTCGAGCCGGCAGGGGTCGGTGCCGTCGACGTGACCCGGCCGTCATCGGAGGGGCCCGCTGCCATCATCCCTCAGCAGCACGATCCGGCCCTTCGCATCCTGCGCCGCATCGGCCGCCACGATCCCGCCTCGCTCGATGGCTACGTCGGTCTCGGCGGCTTCCGGGCACTGGCGGCCGCGTTCGGTCTCGGGCCCGCCGGGGTGATCGACGCGATCGAGAGATCCGGGCTCAAGGGACGGGGAGGGGCCGCATTCCCGACCGGGGTGAAATGGCGTGCCGTCGCCGGCGCAGCCGCCGATCAGCGATACGTGGTGGTGAACGCCGACGAATCCGAGATCGGGACCTTCAAGGACCGCTACGTGCTCGAACACGACCCGTTCGCGCTCGTCGAGGCCTGCGTCATCGCCGGGTTCGCCGTCGGCGCGACGAAAGGATACGTGTACCTCCGGGGCGAATACCCGGTGGCGGCCCGACGGCTCCAGGGGGCGATCGACGCCTGCCGGGCCGCAGGATTCCTGGGCCGGAACATCGCCCGATCGAGTCTCGACTTCGACCTCGAGATCCGTCGGGGTGCCGGTGCCTACATCTGCGGCGAGGAGACCGCCCTACTCGAGTCGATCGAGGGCTTCCGGGGCGAACCTCGACAGAAGCCGCCGTTCCCGACCACACACGGTCTCTTCGGCCGACCCACCGTGATCAACAACGTCGAGACACTCGTCAACGTGCTCGACATCGTGGTCGACGGCCCCGACCCCTATGCCCGGATCGGATCGCCCGAGTCGACGGGCACCAAGCTCTATTGCGTGTCGGGCCACATCTCCCGACCGGGTGTCTACGAGGTCGAGTTCGGTCGGACCCTGCGTGACCTGCTCGACCTCGCCGGGCCGTACCTCGGAACTCCGGCGGCGGTCCTCCTCGGTGGCGGAGCGGGAACGTTCGTCCTGCCCGACCAGTTCGATCTGCCGCTCACGTTCGAAGACGCCCGCGACGCCGGCCATTCCCTGGGCTCCGGGGTCGTCATGGTGTTCGGCGACACCACCGACTTCGGGGCCGTCGTCACCCGGCTCGCCCGTTTCTTCCGCGACGAGAGCTGTGGCCAGTGCGTTCCGTGCCGTGTCGGGACCGTGCGTCAACATGAGGTGCTCGCTCGTTCGGGCGGTCGGCCGGACCGTGCCGAGATCGCGCTGATCGACGACATGGATCGAGCCATGAAGGATGCCTCGATCTGCGGGTTGGGACACACCGCCGCAACCGCCGTGCAGTCGGCCATCGCCCAGGGACTGATCGGAGCCCGCTCATGACCACGGAAACGCCCGGGGCCGACGACCGGCCGACGACTGCGGAGACCGTGGTGTCGATCACGGTCGACGGCCGGTCGGTCGAGGTCGAGGCCGGGTCGACGATCCTCGATGCGTGCACCGACGCCGGTGTCGAGACCCCGACCCTGTGCTGGTCCGCCGCGCTGACCCCGGTCAACGTCTGCCGGCTCTGCGTGGTCGAAGTCGAGGGATCGCGGACACTCGTTCCGTCATGCTCCCGCCCGGTCGACGACGGCATGGTGGTGCACACCGACTCCGCCCGCGTGCGACACAGCCGCCGGATGGTGCTCGAATTCCTGGGTTCGGGAGTCGACCTGTCACAGGCCACCGAGCTGGTCCGTTGGGGTGCGGCCTACGGTGCCGACCCCGGGCGCCACGGACCGGGCGCCGAACGGATCGACGAGCCGGTGAGGATCCACGACTCGCTCTACATCCGGGACTACGACAAGTGCGTGCTGTGCTACCAGTGCGTGGCCGCCTGCGGAGACGATGCCCAGCACACGTTCGCGATCGCCGTCGCCGGTCGCGGTTTCGACGCGCGTATCTCGACCGAATTCGATGTGACCCTGCCCGAGTCGGCCTGCGTGTACTGCGGCAATTGCGTGGCGGTCTGCCCCACCGGCGCCCTGCAGGTCAAGACGGAATTCGATCTCCGCCAGGCCGGCGAGTGGCGCGAAGACGAGCAGCACGTGACGACCACGATCTGCTCGTTCTGCGGTGTCGGGTGCAGTCTCGAACTGCACGTGCAGGACGACCGCATCGTGAAGGTGACCTCTCCCGATGATCACGACGTGACCCGTGGACACCTCTGTGTGAAGGGCCGCTTCGGATGGCAGTACCTCCAGCCGACCGTGACGCGCCGGGATCGGCCACCGGGCCGAGGTGACCGGGCCGAGGTGACCGGGCCGAGGTGACCGGGCTGAGGGCCGGGTGACGGGCTGAGGTGACCGAGTGGGTCACCTTCGGCGGCACCTCCGGGAGTGGGCAAAACCACCGCGAACGGTGTTGAGGCAGAAGGCCTACAGATTCTCGGGCCGGTGCGCCGATAGAGGGGCATGGCCCTGCCGTTCGCCGATGTGGCGCACCTCCTCCGCCGTTCCGGCTTCGTGGCCCGGTACGAGCAGATCGTTGCCCTCCAACCCCTGACCTGGCCGGAGGCCGTGGAGCGGGTCCTCGACACCAGCGGTGCGTCGGCGCCCACGCCGCCATCGGTTCCCAAGGGTCGTGACTCGTGGCAGAACTACGTCGACATGGTTCACTTCTGGGCCGATCGGGCGGCGGCCGGTCCGGCACCGATCGTCGAGAAGATGACACTGTTCTGGCACGGCACGCTGCCGACCTCGCTCGACAAGGTCTTCCATCACCAGCAACTGATGGACCAGAACACGCTCATGCGCACGGCTGGTCTGGGCTCGATCCGTGATCTCTACCAGGCGATGAGCGTGCAGCCGGCCATGCTCCACTATCTCGACAACTCCCGGAACGTGAAACGGGCGCCCAACGAGAACTTCGCTCGCGAGCTGATGGAGCTCTTCCTTCTCGGGATCGGCAACTACACCGAGGAAGACGTCCGGGCCTCGGCCCTGGCCTGGACCGGGCACATCACCTCCGAGGACGACGAACGCTACGTGTTCGACCCGACCGAACATCATTCGGAACCGACGACCTTCATGGGCGTGACCCGGGTGTGGGACGGACCCGAGATCATCGATCATCTCATCAACGGGCCGAAGCGGGAGCAGGTGTCGAGATTCCTCTCGGCCAAGCTCTGGTCGTTCCTCGCCTACCCCAATCCGCCCGCCGCGGTGGTCGACTCGATCGCCGCCGCCATGCGGGCCGGCGGCATGCGGATCGACGCCACGTTGCGGGCGATCTTCAACCACCCCGAGTTCCGCAGCGCCCAGGCCAAACAGGGTCTGGTGCGGTCGCCGTTCGAGTTCATGGTGGCCGCGATGGCCCACACGGGCGTCGGCGCCGACGTCGCCCACCCGGAGTGGTTCGGGGACGACATGGGACAGGCCGTGTTCCGGCCGCCGAACGTGTCCGGGTGGCGTTCCAATGGCTACTGGATCTCGAGTTCGGCCGCCTGGACCAAACATCGGTACGCCAATTACCTGCGCTGGCAGCTCAACAGCGGTGACCTGTTGAAGGACGTTGCCGGAACCGGCACGCCGCGGCAGGCCGCCGAGCAGGCGCTGGCCCAATTCGGTGTCCACCAGCCGTCGGCTTCGACGCTGGCCTCGATCGAGCAGTTCGTCTCGGCCGAACGATCGTCCCGAGGCTGGGCCGAACGTGCCGGCCTGCTGTTCCTGCCCATGCTCACCCCCGACTTCCAGCTGGCCTGACGATGAACCGTTTCGATCCTTCCACCGCCGACGTCGCCGCAGCCCTGTCGACGCCGATGGCCACCGACCGGGCGAGCATCGACCGTCGACGCTTCCTGCAAGCCGTCGCCGTGACCGGTGCCGTCACGATGTTGCCCAACTGGTTGGCCGATCAGGCCGGAGCGGCAACGCCGCTGGGCGCCTCCGACGGAGTGCTCGTACTCGTCATGATGAACGGTGGGAACGACGGGCTGAGCATGGTGGCGCCCTACGCCGACGGCAACTACCGGTCGATGCGGGGCGGTCTGGCCGTCACGGGCGCCCAATCGCTCCGGCTCGACGGCAGCCGCGGGCTTCACCCTCGACTGGGCTTCGTGAAACAACAGTGGGACCAGGGGCGAGTGGCGGTCATCGACGGTGTCGGACACCCCGATCCGGACCTGAGCCACTTCGCGTCGATGGCGCGGTGGATGACCGCGACCACCTCGAGTTCGGTCGCCTGGAGCGGCTGGCTCGGTCGGTACGTCGACGGCCTGGCTGGCGGGCCCGATGCCATGCACTCCATCGCCATCGACACGAGTGTGCCGTTGACCCTGAGCGGAACCCGACAGGTCGGGATCGCGCTGCCCCCGTCGGCCGGGGGGTTGCTGACCGTCGACGACGACGTCGTCTTCCAACGCCAGTATGCGACCCTCCACCAGATGGCGAGAGCCTCGACCGGTTTGGGTGCGCTCGGTGACTCCCTGGCGTTGAGTGGCAGCGAGTCGCTGCTGCTGGCCGACGGAGTGAAGGGCCACTACAGCCCGGCCCTGCCCAGTGAGGAGCTGGCAGCCAAGTTGACCCTGTGTGCCCGATTGATCAATGCCAATCTCGGGACCCGCGTGCTGATGGTGTCGTTCGGCGACTTCGACAGCCATGCCGGTCAGGCGTCGATGCTCGATCGTCGAATGGCCGAACTCGACTCCGCCCTTCGTGCCTTCTTCGCCACACTCGCCCCCGGATTCGCCGGACGGACACTGGTCCTGACCTCGAGTGAGTTCGGTCGCAGGCCATGGGCGAACGAATCGGGCGGCACCGACCACGGCACGTCCAACACGCTGCTCGCGGTCGGAGCCGGCGTGAACGGAGGCTTCTATGGTGCCCTGCCGTCGATGACCGGACTGCGCAAGTGGGACAACTTCGCCACCCAGGTGGACTTCCGACAGGTCTACGGCAACGTGCTCGAGCGCTGGCTGGGGGCCGACTCGGCCGAGGTCATCGGGGCCGACTATCCGGATCTCGGGTTCCTTCGGACACCGTCGGGCGCGGCCGGGACATCGGTCGGTTCGGTGAGCGGGAGTCCGGGCGGCAACCGGCTCCAGATCTCCCGTCTCTACCAGGCGTACTTCCGTCGCCCGCCCGACGACGCCGGTCTCGACTTCTGGTTGACCAAACGTCGACAGGGGCTCACCCTGGCAGCGGTGTCGGCCGAGTTCGCTCGCTCGGCCGAGTTCACCCAGGCCTACGGGTCGCTCGACAACGCCGGTTTCGTGGAGCTCATCTACGCCAACGTCCTGCGTCGGCCCCCCGATGGCGAGGGTCGCTCGTATTGGATCGGTCTCCTCGACCGGGGCACGGATCGGGGCAACGTGATGACGGGATTCTCCGAGTCGGCCGAATTCGTCGCCCTGACCACCCCCGAGTTCGTCGAACTCGAAAAGCGCGGCCCGATCGGCCGTCTCTATCGGGCCTACTTCGACCGGGAGGGCGATGCCGATGGCCTGGCCTACTGGTTGGGCACGAATGCACCGCTCGAGAACATCTCGGAGGAGTTCGCCCGTTCCACCGAGTTCGTCCGACGATACGGAGCGATGAGCAACACGCAGTTCGTGAACCAGATCTACACCAACGTCATGAAGCGCAGCGCCGACCAGGCCGGTCTCGACTTCTGGACCCGCCTCCTGAACGCGGGACAATCGCGAGGGCGGATCATGTTGGAGTTCTCGAACTCGGCCGAGTTCATCGCCCTGGTGCGCACTTCCTGACCGGCGCCCCGCTCGGGTCGGCGACCCCGGCTCGAGGGTGGGCCGATCGACATGAGCCGCTCTTCGTACCGGTCGTCTGACCCGGACTAACGTCGAACGCCATGGCGATCGACTTCTCCCTCTCTCCCGAACTCGAAGCGATTCGGGGCCGTATCCGCACCTTCGTCGACGAGGTCATCAAGCCCGAGGAGGCCCGGATCGAGGGGCACGGGATCGATGGTGGACCCGCCGGCGAGCCGCTCGGCGGTCGTGAACGCATCGAGGCGCTGATCGGTCTCCGCAAGCAGGCCCATGCCGCCGGGATCTGGCTCCCGCACATGCCACCCGAATGGGGCGGTATGGGATTGGGGCACGTCGAACTGGCCATGGTCCAGGCCGAGGCCGCCAAGTCACGGTACGGGCCCTGGGTCTTCAACTGCCAGGCACCCGACGAGGGCAACATGCACACCCTGTTGCACTGGGGAACCGAGGAGCAGAAGGACACGTACCTGCGGCCGCTCTGCGAGGGGCGAAGCTGGTCGTGTTTCGCCATGACCGAGCCCGAGGTGGCCGGCTCGGACCCGACCCTGATCCGCACCAGCGCCTATCAGGACGGCGACGAGTGGGTGATCAACGGTCACAAGTGGTTCATCTCGAACGCCAATCGGGCCAACTTCGCCATCCTCGTCGCCCGTACCGAGGACGATCCCGATCTTCCGCAAGCCGCCAACTCGGCCTTCATCATCGATCTCCCCCACGAGGGCTGGAACGAGGTGCGCGAGATCGAGACCATGCATGGTTCGACCGGGCACTCCGAGATCGTCATCGAAGACCTGCGGGTCCACGGCGAGCAGATGCTGGGCGGCCGGGGCCAGGGCCATCTGCTCGGTCAGTATCGTCTCGGTCCGGCCCGGTTGGCCCACTGCATGCGATGGATCGCCCAGGCCGAGACGGCGCTCGACATGATGGTCGAACGCTCGCTCGAGCGGTTCTCGCACGGGTCACTGCTGGCCGAGAAGCAGGGTGTGCAGTGGATGATCGCCGACTCGGCGATGGAGCTCTACCAGAGCAAGCTCATGGTGCTCCACGCCGCCTACAAGATCGATCGGGGCGAGGACTTCAAGGCCGAGGTGTCGATGGCCAAGCATTTCGTCGCCAACTCGCTGGGACGGATCATCGACCGTTCGATCCAGGTGCACGGTGCCCTCGGGTACTCGACCGACACGCCGTTGGCCCACATGTACCAGCACGCTCGGTGGGCTCGCTTCGCCGACGGTGCCGACGAGATCCACCAGATGCGAATCGCCGAGCGCACCATCGCCGCCTTCACCGACGAGGGTTCGACCCGGCGAGCCACGGGAAGCCTCCCGATCTGACCCGACACCCCCGTCGACCCGGTTCACCGACCGGTTCGTGGTGCTGGTCGACCCCGGAACCGAGGCCGGGTCACGCCGGCTCGTTTCGGGTGGGTCGGTCAGACGATGCAACCGGCGTGCGAGAGGGCCATCCGGATCAGACGGTCGTGACCGCTGCCGATCTCGGCTCGGACCTCGGGCGAGACCACTTCGTCGGGCGTGACCCAGGTGATGTCGAGCGAGGAATCCGATGCCTCGCAGATGCCTTCGATCGGCACGATGAAGACCATGCTGACCGCGTGCTGGCGGGGATCGTGGAAACCGGTCTTGGTGGGATCGGGGAAGTACTCCGCAACCGTGAACGGTGCCGGACTCACGGGAAGCCGGGGGAGGGCCAGGTTGCCGAGATCCTTTTCGATGTGGCGGACGAGCGCATCTCGCACCAGCTCACCGAACAGCACCCGACCACCGACGATGGCACGGCTGATCGTTCCGTCGGGCATGACCCGGAGGAGGAGGCCGACGTGGGTGATGCGCCCCGAGTCGTCGATCCGGACGGGCACGGCGTCGACGTAGACCACGGGCATCCGTCCCCGGACGATCTCGATGTCGTCCTGGCTCAACCACCCGGGATCGGTCTGGGTCTGGTCGGTCTGGGTTTGATCGCTCACGCCGGTCCTCGTCGTCTCGGCCCCCGGGACCGTGGGCCGAGGGCCAGGGGGCAATGGTTGCCCCCAGTCAACCGTGTGACCGGGGCGATCCGACCCGTCGGCCGGGATCAGTTGTCGAGCGAACCGAGATGCGGGTGATCGAACACGGCGAAGAAGGCCGTCACGCGGTCGAGGGCATCGAGATCACCCCGACCGGGAACGACGCCTCCACCGGAATCGTCGAGAACCAGGCGCCCGGTGGCGACGGCGTCGGCCGGGGTGGTGTTGCCGCTGTACAGGTCGGCCCATGTCGCGTGGTCGAGCCGGAGCGTGACATCGGTGGCACCGGGAACGGCGGCCGCCTCCTGGTCGAGCGCAACGGCCACACCGTCACGGAGCCGCAGACCGATGGTCGGACCATCGGAGAACGCCCAGCGCAGGGCCAGATGCATCCCGGCCGCCCGCTCGGGAACGATCAGGACACGCAGCCCGTGCACGAAGACGGCGGGATCGTTGGCGAGCACCGCCCCCCGTCCGGTCACCGGCCGGCGCAGCCGACTCAACGAGATCACACCCTCGAGATCGAGCGCCGTGGTCAGGCACCAGTTGCGGACGTTGCTCGACGTGGTCTGCTGCCCAACGGCTCGAAGCGCACGGGCCAGGAGCGCGGTTCCGTCGGCGGAGCCCGCCCGATGGAGCCACGAGGCGAGCCGAAGGGCCCAACGCAGATCGTCATCGTCGAGGGCCTGGGTGATCGTGCCGGCGACGGCGTCGGGCCCGCCCATGGCCTCGATCACCCGGGTCCCCTCGTCGCTCGGATCGAGTTTGAAGAGCTGACCGGGATCACCGTCGAACCAACCCCGCAGCCCGGCATGGATCTGCTGCGTGTGGTGCTCGGCCAGGCCGTAGAACTGGCGTGTCACATGGCGCTGCCGGAAGCGGTCGGGCAGTTGCACGAACCGGGCCAGCTCGCCGTTGGTCAAACCCTTGTTGATGCCCCGCACGGTCTGATCCCAGAGGAAGGCGATCGAGTCGCGAGTGTCGGTGATCGAGGCCCGAACCTCGTCGACGCCCGAGATCGGCGGACCATGGACCCCGACGAGATGCTCGGCCCCGAGCGAGAGGAGGTGGTCGAGACCGGCGAGCAACACGCGGGGATCGCGGTACTCCTCGCCCCGGATCGGGAAGACGTTGAAGAGGGCGGGCCAGACGATGTTGTTGATCGCCACCCCGAGCTCTTCACACCAGATCGTGATCGAGTCGTCGGCGTCGGATGGGCAGGGTGTGAACCGGAAGTGGAGACCGGCCAGTTCCACCTCGGTCTCGTCGGTGAAGACGTGGTTGGGAGGAAGATGACCGTGGGTGTGCGGGGCATGGGCATCGAGGCGGAATCGCAGCCCGAGTCCGACGTTGGGTGGGGAATCGGGCCCGCTGTCGGGCAGCATGATGCCGAACTGCTTCACGAGACCCAGACGGGAGACGGGCCCGACCTCACCGCTCTGACGGGCCAGGTTGCGAGGCACGTCGGCGTGCGACCAGATCGGGAAGTCGACCGCGTCGGCCCCCGGGATGGCCCGGGTGCCCCCGACATAGTGGAAGTGGCTGTAGACGACGGCAACGACCGGCGCTTCGGTGACCTCGGCCACCATCGTCAACGCGGCCTCCATCTCCTGGACGCTCTCGCCGGTGTCGATGGCCACCAGCCCGCCCGGCCCCTCGATGAACACCTGGTTCGACAGGCCATTGCCCATTACGACGTGGACGCCGTCACCGACCCGGAATCGTCGTGGGGCGAGGAGCGTCGAGTGCTCGATCAGCTCGCGATGGGCAATCTCCCCGGCCGGTCCCTCGATCACGTCGGATCGTGGGCCGATCGATCGGGTCGGCTCGCCGTCGGGAACGGCACGGGGACCCTGAGCCGATGACGAGGTGGTGGGTGTGGAAGCCATGAGGCATGCTGACCGATGGGGGACTCTCGCCACAAGTGCTTGAGCCCGACCTGCCCGTCGCCGACGAGAGGCCACACGATGGACCACTATTTCGATCGCTACCCCGGACTGCTCTTCGAGCGGCACGACCACGGCGTGCTGGTGATGACGCTCAACCGGCCCGACCGGCTCAATGCCACCGACGGGCCGCTGCATCGCGGTCTGAGCCGGGTCTGGGACGACATCCACGACGATCCCGAGACCCGGGTGGTCATCGTCACCGGCGCCGGCGATGCCTTCTCCGCCGGCGGCGACCTCGAGTGGATCGCGCAGATGGCCGGCAACTACGAGGTGATCCGCGAGGTCATGCAGGAGGCAGGCGACATCGTCTACAAGATGATGTCGTGCTCGAAGATCATCATCTCGGCCATCAACGGGGTGGCGGTCGGAGCTGGTCTGGCGGTGGCCCTCATGGCCGACATCAGCATCATCGCCGAAGAAGCCCGTTTCACCGACGGGCACCTTCGCCTCGGCGTCGGGGCCGGCGATCACGCCAACATCTTGTGGCCCCTGTCGGCGGGCATGGCCAAGGCCAAGTACTACCTGCTCACCGCCGATTTCATCACCGGTCGACAGGCCGATGAGATCGGGCTCGTCTCCAAAGCGGTGCCGGCGGCCGACCTCATGTCCGAGGCCATGACCGTGGCGACCAAGATCGCAACCGGACCTCAAGACGCCGTTCGTTGGACCAAACGGAACCTCAACCTCTGGTTGACCCAGGCCGCTCCGGCGTTCGATGCCAGCCTCGCCTTCGAGATGCTGAGCTTCCTCGGGCCCGATGCCGCCGAAGGCGTGGCGGCCCTACAGGACAAACGGCGACCCGACTTCCCGACCGCCCGCTGAGCGTTCTGGTTCGATCGGAACCGGCTCCGACGCCGATGTGATCGGCCCGGAACGCATGTCGAACTCGGTCAACCAGGCCCGATAGAACTCCGGGTCGGCCAGATCCCTCGGATGATGGCCACGGACGAGGGCTCCGGCCATGGTCGGCAGGAGCTCGACGATCAACGTGAGGCACCACCACGTGAGCCTCAGCCACGCCAGCGGATTCAGGATGCGGCGCGACGACACCATCATCGCCACGGTGCCGATCACGGTGAACAGGGCCAGCGGGATGAGGGCGGCGATCATGCCGGCGAGCAGGAGCCGACGGTTTCCTCCCCGGGCCGCGAACACATCGAAGGCCACGGCCTTGTGCTCGACCTCCTCGGCCAGATGCCACACGAAGAGATCGGCCGCCGGTCCACGGGCTCCGTCGAGGACCTCACGACGGTGCGCGGCCACCCAGCGGGCGATGGCGTACGCGATCGTCTCGGCGCCGGCGGCGAAGGCCAGTCGAAACCGTTCTCCGCTGCGTCGCTCGAGGAGTCCGTAGGTGCGGGCCAAGGCCGCATCGACCCGCTTCATCACCGGGTAGCGGACGATGACGTGGTCGTTGAACTGCCGATGCTGGGCATGGTGGGTCGCTTCCTGCCCGGCGTAGGCCCTGGCCTCTCGGGCCAGGTCGGGTTCGAGTTCGCCGATGACGGCTCGAACCGAGCGAACCACGAACGGTTCGACGTGGGGCATCATCATCGACACGGAGTTGGCCGCCATGGCGAACTCGGGGAGGCGGCGATGCCAGTCGACGTCGATGTGCTCGTCGAGGCCGAAGCGTACGCTACGAACCGGCATCGTCATGGGGAGCCCGCCTTCCTTCGTCGGATCCGGTTCCCATCGGCCGTTGCGGGCCCGGTTTCAGCACTTCGGCTCACGGCGGGCCCTCTTTTCGACGAAAGCAGGCCTTTTTCCGGCGAAAGACTGAAGATCGCCGGGAAGCGGCCGACAGGCACTACACTCCACGGGGTCGGGTGGCTGCGGCGCTGTGAAGCGCGGCGATCACCTCTGCGGACACCGTCGAGCGAGAACGTTCGGTGGAGGGGTTTGCGGTTCGTCAGGGTGCTACGACCTGGCTGCCGGGGTCCCTTCGGCAACGCTTCGTTCGACACCGTCCCGGTTGGACGAGCCGGTTTGGTCGTCGGGCCGAGGACGGTTCCACTCGTCGTGGGGGTTGTGCCACGTCCGCCGGAGCTCGCCCAGCGATGGGCCGGTCGACGCAGGTGCAGCCGCCGCCATACCACGCCATGCATCATTCGGTTGCCGGGGACCCTCGATCCGAATGGTTCGCCCACATCGGACCGTGATCCGGTGGGTTCGGCAGCTCGATGCCTCAGTCGTGAACGGAGCGTTCCATCACCTTGTCCTTCATCTCACTCGGTCTCTCACCCGCCTTCGAGCGGGCGGTCCAACGTCACCTCGACGGTCTCGCCACCGCCGACGAACAGGCGTTGCTCGAATCCGACCGACACGCCTGGTCACGGCTCCTCCTGCGCAAGCTCGACGACGCCGAGGTGACCTACGACGACCTCCGGGATCGGATCCGAGGGCCCGAGCGAGCACTGGTGCTGGCCGACTACGAATCCGAGATCGCGACGATCGAACGGACGCTCGACGAGCTGCTCGGACCGGTTCGGCCGGCGAAGGAACCCCGCGATCGTGGCACCGGCCGATGTCGACATCGAGCCGGGCATCACGCAGCTGCAGTTGTCGTGGGTACCGGGACGGATCGTTGCCTGGTCCGGGGGTTTCCATGCGTCGAGCGATGACGCCGACGGGGTCCTGGCGCGGTTGGCGGCCGCCGGTGCCTCGACCGTGGTGTGGAAGCCCCACGCCCCGGCCAAACTGCCCGACGGTGCGACGGCCGACGCGGTCAGTGCGCCGCTCGATGCCATCCTCGGCTGGCTGGTATCGCTCCGCCTGAGCCACGACGATCCGGATCTCGGTGTCAGTGCGGTCTGGCTGGGCATGATGGGATCACTGGCCGTTCAGCTCGTCTCCCAGGGGCGCATGATCCCCAAGCTCAAGAAGTTGGGACGGGCCGACGAGGCCGCGGCCTCCGACCGGTCGAACTTCGCGGTCCACTGGGCGCCGGCGCTCATGGAACCCGACGACATCGTCGGATTGTCGAAGGCCCTGCCGCAGTCGGTGACGGTGTTCCGCAATCGACAGGACGCACGGGCCTTCAGCCAGGCGGTTCTGGCCGACCTCGTCGATGTGATCGTCTCCACCGGTGCTCGGCGGCTCGAGCTCCCGGCGGCCCCGCCCCAACCCCGGACCAAACCCGAGGTGGCCGAAGCGCTGCTCGGCCACATCAACGGTCACCCGTTCGAGGCCCCGAGCCGCGTCGGAGCCGAACTGGCCCGGCGACTCGATCAGTGGTCACGCCCGATCTCGGGTGCGGCGAACGTGAAGCTCATCATCGTGCTCGACGAACCCGACAGCTCGGGAGCCTGGTACCTCCGGGTCATGGCTCCGGGAACCGGGTCGGCGCTCGAACCGATCGAGTCGGCCATGGTCAACTCCTCCAACACCCGGCGCAAGGACGTCAAGGACCAGATCGCAGCGTCTCGAGACGCTCTACCCGGTGCTGCTCCGGCCCGGCGGACGTCGTCGGGGCGAGGTGATCCTGAGCCAGGACGAGGCCTGGCAGCTGATGACCTCGATCGGCGACACGCTGACCGCGGCCGGATTCGAGGTCCGGGCGCCGGCCCTGTCCCGGAAGAGGCCGACGCCCGGCGCTCCGACTCACCTCCGAAGACGCCCAGGAGTCGGTCGTCGGGGCCCGTCAGTTGGCCAACGTGCGCTGGTCGGTGGTGTTCGACGACGTCGAACTCACTGCGGCCGACATCGCGCGGCTGGCGGCCCAGGCCCGACCGCTGGTGATGTCCAACGGCAAGTGGGTCGAGCTCGAGCAAGGTCGACCTGGCCGAGGCAGCCCGGGCGCTGGCCGATCGATCCGACTCGACCAAGCTCTCCGGCGCCGACATGCTGCGCCACGCGCTCGGACTCGAGGGTTCTCCGCTCTCGGGCGGCATCACCGTCGCCGGCGAAGGCTGGGCGGCCGATCTGCTCCGCGAGTGCGTCGCTCGGTTCCCGAGCGACCTTCCGACCAAGCCCGAGGGATTCACGGGCGAACTTCGCCACTACCAGGCCGAGGCGCTCGCCTGGCTCGGCTTCCTCGACACGGCCGGCCTCGGTGGCTGTCTGGCGCTCGACATGGGCCTGGGCAAGACCCCGACCATGCTGGCCCATCTGCGTCGCACGGTTGGCAGCGGCCCGGCTCTGGTCATCGCCCCGCCGGCGGTGGTCGGCAACTGGGCCTCGGAGGCCCGCAAGTTCGTTCCCGATCTCCGAGTCGTGGTCCACCACGGCCCCAACCGGGCCGAGGCCCGAGACATCGCCAAACTGCCCGAGCGGGCCGACGTCGTGATCACCACCTACGGCACCGCCGTTCGCGACGTCGACGAGCCTCGGCCAAGATCGACTGGGGCAAGACCGTGCTCGACGAGGCACAGGCGATCAAGAACGCCACCAGCGAGACGGCCCAGATCGCTGCGCACGATTCCGCGCCAGAAGTCGGGTGGCCCTGACCGGTACACCGATCGAGAACGGCCTCGGCGACCTGTGGGCGATCATGGACTACACCAACCCGGGCCTGGTCGGGAACCGGGCCCAGTTCATCTCACAGCTGTCGCCGACCGGCGCCAGCACCGGTGGCGGGGCCGAGGGCGCACTCCGCGCCCTCAACGGCATCCTCGTGTTCCGTCGGACCAAGGCCGAACCGGCGATCGCCGCCGAACTGCCCGACCGGATCGACGAGCTCGACCACTGCTCCATGACCCCCGAACAGATCGGCCTCTACCAGGCCGTGCTCGACACCCTCGATCAAGGACCACGGCCGAGCGGGGAAGCCGACAACAAGAAGGGCGCGGTCCTGGCGGCGATCACGGCGCTCAAGCAGATCTGCAACCATCCGTCGGCCTACCGAGACCGACGACTGAGCCGCTGGAGGGCCGGTCGGGCAAGCTCGCCCGGCTCAACGAGATCGTCGACAACGTCTTCGCCTCGGGCGAACGTGTCCTCATCTTCACCCACTTCGCCTCGTGGGGCGCAGAAGCTGGCCGCCTACCTAGTCCGAGCGCACCGGGCTCCCGATCGCCTGCTATCACGGTGGTCTGGGCCGGGGTGCACGCGACACGCTGGTCGCGGACTTCCAGAACGGCAACGGTCCCGGCGCCATGGTGCTCTCGCTCAAGGCCGGCGGCACCGGCCTCAACCTGACCGCCGCCAACCACGTGGTGCTCTACGACCGTTGGTGGAATCCGGCGGTCGAAGACCAGGCCCGAGACCGGGTCTGGCGCATCGGCCAGAAGAACACCGTGATCGCCCACCGGCTGGTGTGCCCCGGCACGGTCGACGAACGGGTCGAAGAAGTCGTCGCCGGCAAGCGCCACATCGCCGACCTGGTCCTCCCGAAGGCGTCGTCGATCGACGACCTCGATGCCGCACAGCTCCAGGCGGCGCTCGGGATCGACGAATCGCTGCTCCTCGCCGTCGACGACGACGAGGCGTTCGCGCCGACCGGCCCCGTCGCCAGCCGATCGGCCCGGCCCGAGCCGCAGGCAGGTCAGTCCCAGGAAGACCCCGATGACGACCGAGAGGCGGTGACGGTGTGAGCGATCAAACCGACAAGGGCGGGGGATCGAAGTCGAGTCGCAAGAAGCGGCGTCGCAAGAGTCGGCAGAATCTCGCGAAGCAGGTCGAGGTCTTCTGGGGGTCGCCGTCGGATCTCCCGGCCCCGGCCGACTCGGTGCGCATCACCCGGGAACCGGCCGCCGTGATTCGTTCGATCGGCCGACCACCACTGCCGGGACACGAGACGATCGCCGAACACTACTTCGAGGCGGTCTACGAGCGGGCGGTCAGTCTGTCGAGCGCGCTTGCCGCGGCTGCCGATCTGGTCGACCCCGACGAACTCACCTGACCGGTTCGGCGGGCGCGGCCGGTGTGATGCCGTGGCCGCGTCGGTCGCACTCAGCGGTGGAACGACCGGCGGATCCTGCGCCACGGCTGGGGAAGCGCTGCCAGGGCGAGCAGGATCGGATAGATCTCGAGCCGGCCGAGCAGCATGTTGCGCGATCGAGACCCAGCGGGCCAGACGGGGGAGTGTGAGGAAGTCACTGGTCGGGCCGACCACGTTGAGGCCCGGGCCGACGTTCCCGAAGGTCGTCGCCGACGCCGACAGAGCGCTCACGAGGTCGACGCCGGTGAGGGCGATGAACAGGGCGCCTCCGCCGAACGCGGCAAGCGCCAGCACCAGGAACCCCAGCACCTTGTTGGTGACCGACTCGTCGAGCACGTTGCCCCCGACCCGGACCGGTCGGATCAGCCTCGGATGCAACTGCCGCAACGTTGCCCGATGGGCGAAACTGGCGACCGCGAGCACCCGCACCAGCTTGACACCGCCCGCCGTCGATCCGGCCATGGCCCCGATCGGCATGGCCAGGAGCAGGATGGCCTGGGCGGCGTCGCTCCACTGGGCGAAGTCGGCGGTGCCGAACCCGGTGGTCGACACGATCGAGGTCGTTGCGAAGAAGGCGTCGCGGATCGACTGGTGCCCCGAGGTCGAGGCATCGGCGGTCAGGTGCAGGACGACC
Source organism: uncultured Acidimicrobiales bacterium (assembly GCA_963700755.1). Taxonomy (GTDB): domain Bacteria; phylum Actinomycetota; class Acidimicrobiia; order Acidimicrobiales; family SZUA-35; genus JBBQUN01. Next base: position 281,379 of record CAVOYW010000003.1, on the reverse strand, counting down.
GATGTCACCACCACGATGGTGGTGTAGAGACGGAACTCGACACTGGTGAGCAACGGCCCGACCTTGCCCCGCAGGGCACGGTAGTACAGCGTGAAGCTGCCACCGGCCAGGAACATCGCGACGATCGCGATCCACTCGATGGTCGCCGACTCGAAATGTCCGAGTGATCGGTTGTAGGGCGAGAATCCGCCGGTCGACACCGTCGTGAAGCTGTGGGCCAGGCAGTCGTACAGATCCATCCCGGCCGCGGCGTATGCCATGGCCAGCACGATGGTGAAGCCGATGTAGACCGCCCACAGCCGCGCGGCGGTGTTGCGGACCCTCGGTGTCAGGCGCTCGCCGGCCGGTCCCGGGGCCTCGGCCTCGAGCAGGTCGAAGCCGCCGGTCCCCATCGTCGGCAACACCGCGACGACGAGCACGATGACGCCCATGCCGCCGATCCACTGGGTGATGGCCCGCCAGAACAGCAGTCCCCGGGCCGTGCCCTCGATCGGGCGGAGCACCGTGGCTCCCGTGGTGGTGAACCCCGACACGGCCTCGAAGATGGCGTCGTCGGGCGAACTCAGCGTTCCGGTTGCGATGTAGGGCAGCGCGCCGGCGAGGGCGAGCGCGATCCAGGCCACGGAAACGGTGACGAAGATGTCGAGCAGCAGGATGTCGTCGGGGACACGGGTGGTGCGCCACAGGACCACGCCGAGGACCAGCACGGCGGCCCCACACCAGGTCAGGGTGAGCGTCTCGGTACCGCCGACGAGTTCCTCGACCAGGGCCGAGAGCAGGAGCCCGGCACCGGCGACGGCGAAGGTGATCCCGGCGACGTGGAGGGCCAGATGGGGGTAGCGGCCGGCCAGTCTCGGGCGTTCGGCGCCGTGGACGCCGTCGTCGGTCATGTCCCGAGAACCGTCATCGTCGGCCCGAGCTCATGAGGTGAAGATGGAGCGGGCGTCGGCCGAGCGCATCGGGGCGGGCGAACAACACGATGTGGTCGTCGGCCCGCAGGATCGTGCGACCCCGGACGATCTCGGACGAACCGTCGGGTCGGACCACCGCCCCGACCAGGATGTTGTGCGGCAGCTTCAGCTCGGCGACCACGGCACCGTCGGCCCGTGACTGCCTCGCTTCGACGGTGAGCTCGTCGACCTCGGAGTCGCTCTCGAGGAACGTGGCGACGGCGTCGGTGCCGCGGACGTGACGGAGCACGGCGTTTGCCGATGCCGTGCGAGGACTGAGGGCGGCGTTGATGCCGAGGGTGCGGACCAGCGGGAGCAGGGCCAGCTTGTGGAGAACGGCGATGGTGTAGGCACCGGCCGCAGCGGCCGCGTAGGCGCAGGCCAAGACGTTGGACGAGTCCTCACCGGTGGCCGCGATCACCGCATCCATCCGGCCGACCCGTTCCTCGTTGAGCAGTTCGGTGTCGGTGATGTCGCCGTGAACGACGATGGCTCGGTGGAGCTGCTCGCTGAGTCGCTGGGCGCGGACAGCGATCACGCTCGACCAGCACGACCTCGACTCCTTCGGTCGTGCAGGCTCGCGGCCACCCGCGAGCCGATCGCCCCGCCTCCGAGCACCATCACCCGTCTCGCCGCACCGCCCGGGGCACCGACGAGCTCGAGGATCTGGTGCCGGGCACTCCGCTTGGTCAGAACTCGCACGTGATCGCCCGGGAGCAGGATCTGGTCGCCGCGTGGGATCGTGGTCACGCCGTTGCGGGTGACGGCCCCGAACAGGAAGTCCCAGTTCGGTTCGATAGCCCGTCCGATGTCGGCCAGGCTCTGCCCGGCGAGCGGCGCACCGTCGCCGATGACGCACCCGACGACCTGAAGATCGCCACCGGTCATCGGGTACACCTCGTCGGCTCCGGTGGCGTGAACGAGCTCGAGGATCTCGTCGGCGGTGTCGGCGTCGGGGTCGATCACCAGGTCGGCCCCGACGGTGGCGAGCAGGCCGGCACCGCCCGGGCCCCGCAGCTCCTCGGACTGGATCCGGATGATCGTGGTCTCGACGCCGTTCGCCCTGGCCAGGAGGGCAGCGACCGAGGTTGATCTCGTCGGAGTCGGTGACGGCGGCGACGAGGTCGGCCAGCGCGATCTGGGCGGCGGCGAGCGCCGACGGGCTGGTTCCACTACCGGTAACGACCTGCAGATCGAGGGTGGCGCCGATGGCGGCGGCGCGAGCGGCGTCGGCCTCGACCATGACCACGTCGTGATGCTCGGCTTCGAGCCGTTGGGCGAGATACCAACCGATCTCGCCGGCACCGACGACGACGACGTGCACCGTCGAGCGTCTCGGTCAGCTCACGACGGCGACGACGTCACCGACGAGCATCACGATGAGGAAGACGAAGACCGTGCCGCCGAGCACGGTGTAGTGCCAGCGTTTCGGATGCGACGACCGCCAGAACCGCCGCATGCTGATGATGATCGAGACCATGGCAACGAGGCTGATGGCGATTCCGACCGGTCGGCCGACCGACGCCGCCATGCCGATCGCCGGCGCGACGAAGGGAAAGAAGATGTAGGTGAGGAGGCAGCGAACAGACGAGACGAGGATCGACTTCTGAAAAGCCGACTGGGCCTGGGCGGTGGTTGTTGCCGGTGCGCCATCGACCCGGAGGAGCCTGCGCATTCGGTCGTCGGCCGTGGGGCGGACCCCACGAGGGCCGAGGGTTTCGGTCGTCGTCACCCCGTCACGCTATCGGAGTCGACCACCGCAGTGGGAAACGGTGCCCGGCAGGTCGGGAACCGTGGCGGTCGAGTGGGTGAACCGTGCCGGGCCACCCGGGGCGAGCGCCAGACGGGGTCATCAGGCACAATGGCGGCGTGCGCTCCCTCCGTTCGGCCGTGACATCCAGGACAGCCAGATTCAGGACCGCCAGATTCAGGACCGCCTCACCCGGAGGGCCGGTGTCTCGGCCGGCCCCGTATCCGCCGGCGCTGTGGTTCGACGGCATCGACCAGCCCACCCCGCGAACGGCGCTGCCCGGCCCGACGTCGGTCGACATCGCCATCGTCGGCGCCGGTTTCACCGGACTGTGGACGGCGTATTACCTGGCTGGACTGTTGCCCGACGCCTCGATCGCCGTGATCGAGGCGCAGCGGGCCGGCTTCGGTGCCTCGGGTCGCAACGGTGGCTGGTGCATCGGCGAAGTGGCGGCCGGCCCCGCTCGGTGGGACTCGCTGTCGGGTCCGGGATCGGGGGCCCGCATGAACGCCGCCATGCGGGCCACGGTCGACGAGATCGCGGCCGTCATCGAGGTCGAGGGGATCGACGGTGACTGGGCACTGGGAGGCGAGCTGCACCTCGCTCGAAACGGCGGTCAGGCCGAGAGGCTGCGACGGGAGGTGGAGACGGCGGCATCGACCGAGGGCGCCCGGGAGGTCGTCTGGCTCGATGCCGACGAGGCCCGAGCGTTGTGCAACGCCACCGATGTCCGGGGCGCCCTGTTCGCTCCGCACACCGCGGCGATCCATCCGGCGAAGCTCGTCTTCGGACTCGCCGCGGCCTGTGAACGGCGGGGCGTGACGATCTGGGAAGACACCGCGGCCACCCGGGTCGACGCCCGACGGGTGGTCACCGATCGGGGTGTGGTCGACGCCGATTCGGTGGTCATCGCCACCGAGGGCTACACCCGAACGCTCGATGGCCGTCGCCGCGACCTGGTCCCGCTCGCTTCCCTGATGGTGGCGACCGAACCGCTCCCCGCCGACGTCCTCGCCGAGATCCGACTCGAGACCCGCCCGACGTTCGCCGATGCCCGCTACCGCGTCATCTATGGTCAGCGAACCGCCGACGGGCGGATCGCCTTCGGTGGCCGTAGCGCCCCCTACGCGTACGGATCGCGTCTCGACCCCGCCACCGACTCGGCCGGCCCGGCCCACGAGCTGCTCGTCGACACGCTCCACGAGCTCTTCCCGATCCTCCGGGACCATGCCATCACCCATCGCTGGGGCGGCGTGCTGGGCGTACCCCGCAACTGGACGCCGTCGGTCAACGACCTCGGGGGTGGCTTGTATCGCGCCGGGGGCTACGTCGGTGAAGGCGTCGCGGCCACCAACCTCGCCGGTCGCTGCCTGGCCCATCTGATCGCGGCCGACCGAGGCCTGACCACGATCGACCGTGAGCTCACGACGTTGCCCTGGGTGCGAGCGTCATCGAGGCGCTGGGCTCCCGAGCCGTTCCGGTTCGCCGCGATCAGGATCGGCGCCGAACTCTTCGAGCGCGCCGATCGACGCGAGAACGCCACCGATCGTCCGGCCCGGGAGGCCGAATTCGTGTGGGAGTATCTCCGACGATGAACCCCACCGCCCCGATGGCGGTGTCAGAACCGAGTGTCGACCATGTCCGATTCCCTCATCGACCCACCCACCCCCACCCCCGGTGCCGCTGACCGCGACCGCCCGCCTTCGTTCCGGGTCCGGCAACTGCGTCGCGACGATGCCGCCGCCGTCGTCGAGATCGAGGCGCTCTGCTACCCCTTCCTCGACGACGAGCACCGTCTGCGAACCAGCGACGTGACGATCCACACCGATCGGTACCCCGAAGGGGCCTTCGCCGTGGTCGACGCCGACGACCGGGTCTGGGGGATGTCGGTCGGGTGGCGGATCGATTTCGACCTCGAGCGGCCGCTCCACACCCTCGACGAGGTTGCCGACCCGGCCCGGCATCGACCCGACGGCGCCTGGTACTACGGCCTCGACATCAGTGTGCACCCGGCCCAGCAAGGCAAAGGCCTCGGCCGGCTGCTCTACCAGGCCCGTCGCGACCTCGTTCGTCGCGAGAACCTCCGGGGCATGCTGGCCGGCGGGATGATTCCCGGCTACCGGGCGGTCATGCACGAGGTCGATGCGCCCACCTATGTGCTCGATGTGGTGGCCGGCCGCCGGACCGATCCGACCCTCAACTTCCAGCTGGCCCAGGGCTTCGAGGTCCGGGGTCTCCTCCCCGGATACGTCAGTGGGACCGCCGGCGGTGGCCTGGCCACGTTCCTGGTGTGGGAGAACCCCGACTACGTGGCGGCCCCATGACCGTGGATCGTGGCATCGGTCGACGGATCGTGTACGCCACCGACAACTCGATCCACCAGTGGCGGCCGAGCGGTGTGGCCGCCCCTCGGAGTCGGGCCGACGTGGTCGAGTTGGTCGTGCAGAGCGGTGCCGAGTCGCCGCCTCCCGCGATCGTGGCCCGGGGAGGCGGGACCGGTACCAACGGCCAGAGCCTGAGCGACGGACTCGTGATCGACACCAAACGCCATCTCCATCGAATCGTCGCCGTCGATCCCGTGGCCCGGACCGCGGTGGTCGAGCCCGGGGTGGTCGCCGATCGTCTCGACGACGAAGTCCGATCCCTCGGTCTGTTCTGGCCTCCGCACACCTCGACACGGAACCGGGCAACCGTGGGCGGAATGCTCGCCACCGACGCTGCGGGAAAGGGCTCCCTGATCCACGGTCGGACCCATCGCCATGTGGTGTCGGTCGACCTCGTGCTGACCGACGGCACGATCTGGACAGCAGCCCCCTTGTCACGGGCGGCGGCCGAGGCGGAGGCCGATCGGCCCGGTCGAGTCGGTCGGATCTGGCGACTGCTCCTGCAACTGGAGCAGGCCACGGCCATCGGTCTCCCCGAGTTGGCGCGCGGCTTCACCGGCTACGGCATCTCGCGGGTCCATCACGATGGGCTCGTCGACCCCATCCCGGTCATCTGCGGTTCCGAAGGCACCCTGGGAATCGTCGTGGGGGCGACGCTTCGCCTCAGCCCGATACCGGCCGTGACGACGCTGGTGGTCGCGTCCTATCCCGACTTCGATGCTGCGCTCCGCGACTCGATCGACCTCGCATCGTCGGGGCCGGGCGCCCTCGAGGTCTGCGACCGCACCACCCTGGAACGAGGTCGGGCCTCGCCGGGCTGGGCCGCCCTCGGGAGTCGCCTGGGTCATCGACCGGCCTCGACGGCTCCGGTCGGTGCCGTCCTGCTCGGTGACTACCACCGGGCCGACGTCACGCCCGTGGTCGAGCAGCTGGAGCGGCAGGGGAGGGCGAGCCACGTCTCGGTCGTGAGCGATCACGGCGATCGGGCCGCGATCTGGAAGGTCCGAGCCGACGCCGTTGGCCTGCTGGCCCGAGTTCCCCACGGTGCTCCGCGGCCAACGGCGTTCGTCGAGGACTGTGCCGTACCGGTCGCGGCCATGCCGGCGTTCATCTCGGACTTCCGGTCGTTGCTCGATCGACACGGCCTCGACTACGCCATGTTCGGGCACGCCGACGTCGGTTGCGTCCACGTCCGTCCCGCGCTCGATCCGATCAGTGCCGACCACGAAGCGCTGGTCGCAACGCTCACCAACGACGTGGTCGATCTCGTTGCCGCCCACGGCGGTCTGCTGTGGGGAGAACACGGTCGCGGCTTGCGCAGCGCCGTCGTCGACGAGTTCCTCGACCCCGACACCATCGCGGTGATGCGGGCGGTCAAGACGGCATTCGACCCCACCGACCGCTTCAACCCGGGCAAGCTGTACCGCCCGTTCGTGACCTCGGACGATGGGTTGGGGACCGGTGACGCTCGCGAGGCCGACCCGTTGCTCGGCCTCGATGACGTCCCCCGCCGCTCCGCCGCCGATCGCGCCGTCCCGGTGTCGATTCGTCGCCAGTTCTCCTCGGCCTTCGACTGCAACGGCAATGGTCTGTGCCATCACTACGCCGACGCCGAGGTGATGTGTCCCTCCTACAAGGTGACCGGTGATCCGTTCCAGTCGCCCAAGGGCCGCGCCGATCTCGTCCGGGCCTGGCTCCACGCCGAGCAGACGGGCAACCCGGATCCCGAGCTGGCCGACGACGCTCGCCGAGTCGATGGCGACCTGCCTGTCGTGCGGGGCGTGCACCGGCCGTTGCCCGGTCCAGGTCGACATCCCCGAACTCAAATCCCGGTTCCTCGATTCGTACCATCGCCGTCGTCGTCGCCCCGCCCGAGATCGGGTACTGGCTCGGTTCGAAGCGATCGCTCCGCTCCTGGTCCGGATTCCCGAACCGGTCCGCCCTCTCGTGACCCGGCTGCTCCCCCTTGTGGAACGTCGTTTCGGGCTGGTCGACCTTCCGCTTCCGCCCCGTCGGTCCGGCCGCTCTCTCCCCACCGGCGTCGGTTCCTTCGATGGCGACGACGTCGACGTCGACGTCGTCCTGCTTCCCGACGTGTTCTCGGCGGTCTTCGACCCGACGGAGCTCGTTGCCGCGTGCGCGTTGCTCGAGGAAACGGGTCACTCGATTGCCGTTGCCGAGCTGCTGCCGACCGCCAAATTCGAACACGTCAAGGGCATGCGAACCCGGCTCGGCCGCGCCGTGGCCCGGCAACGGGCTCTCATCGACCGGATCGAGGCGACCGGCGCCATCGCCGTCTCGGTCGAACCGGCGGTCGGGCTCCTGCACACCGATGACTACCCGAAGATCGATCCGGGCTACCCCGGACTCGCCGTCCGCCCGATCGTCGACCTGCTGGCCGAACGAACCGGTCACCTGAGCGCGCCGGGGCCGGACGAGACGGTGACGGTCCACCTCTTCGGACACTGCACCGAGCGGGCGCTCCGTCCGAAGTCGATCGACCGATGGGCGTCGATTCTGCGCTCGGTCGGGCACGAGGTCGTCGTGGTCGACACCGGATGCTGTGGCATGGCCGGGGTCTTCGGGCACGAGGCCGAGCACGCCGAGATGTCGTCGACCCTGTTCGACCGTTTGTGGCGTCCCCACCTCGAACGGGCCGAGGCCGACCCGGGCCACCGTGCGGTGGCCACCGGATGGTCGTGTCGGTCCCAGGCCGCTCGTCACGGCTTCGAGGTCACGAGCCCCCTCCAGTTGCTGCATCGACCGGAAACGAGCGAGCCGGTGTCGTCCTGAGCCGGTGTCGTCCTGAGCCGGTGTCGTTCCGGGTGGGTGTCGTTCCGGGTGGGTGTCGTTCCGGGTCGGATCTCAAGGTGGCCGGGTGGGAGGTCGATGACTGGGTGTGGCTACTGACGCAGACGGGCTGATGCTGGCGCCGACCATCGCCGAACAGGCGCGCACGGCGTTGGCGTCGACACCGACGGCCACGCTGGCCGGGCTCGACATCGACGGTCGACCGCTGCTGTGCCCGGTCCGTATCGTCGACGACGGCAGCGGGGCTCCCGTGACCGTGCTCGCCAACCTCTCGCCGTTGGTGTCCCGATCCCGCCAGGACACTCGGGCCGGCATGGCGATCGGTGCCCAGTTGATGCTCCAGGGAGACCTGACCGCCGTTCCCGGACTGCAGCAGCTGTCGATGCAGCCCGCTCTCGTGGCCCGACATCCCGAACTGGCCGGACCGATGGAGTCCATCGACTACTCGTGGATCCGCCTCGTGCCCTCGCGGGTGCAGTGGACCGACGAGACGGGGACCGTCCACTTCCTGGCTCCGTCCGACCTGGCCAACGCCGAGCCGGATCCACTGGCCCCGGCGCAGGCCGATCTCGTGGCCGGCGTCGCCGAACGGCTGGGTGACGATCTCCTGCTCATGGCCCAGGGACTGGTCGGACGGTGGCGAGCGACGGCAGCCCGCCTGACGTCGGTCGACCGATACGGGCTCGTTGTCGAGCTCGAGGAACCGATCGGATCGTGCACCATCCGGGTGCCCTTCCCCCAACGGTTGGCCGCGGTCGGCGAGATCCACGCCGCGGTCGCAGCGTTGCGAAACGCCGCCAACGAGACGCCGACGGCGCGCTCGCGCGGTGGCACCGGCGGCGCCCGGCCCGCAGTCCCGGCCGTCGACTCGGGTCGACGTCGGGCCCGATCCCGACCCGTTCGATCCCGGTCACCTCTCGTTCCCGGCCCACGGGGGTGATCCCGCTCCGTCCGAACACGACGTAGCCGTCGATCCAGCCCCGGCCGATGAGATGTCGCTCGGTGCTGCCTCGTTCGGACCTGAGTCTCTCGATGCTGAGTCTCTCGACGAGGCGGTGTTCGTCGTGTTACCGGCCCGCCGCGGGGTCGAGATCGATTGGGATGGACTGGCTGCGGCGGCGGGCCTGGCCGAGGGCGTAGAAGGCGACGGCCGAGGCGGACCCGACGTTGATGGAGTCGACACGTCCCGTCATCGGGATTCGTACTCGCTGATGGACAGCCTCGAGCGTGCCGGACGTGAGTCCCGGGCCCTCGCTCCCGAGGAGGAGTGCGACCCGCTCGTCGGGCCCGACCTCGAGGTCGGCGATGTCGAGCGCGTCGGCGCCCGGGGTGAGCGCGAGCAGTCGGACGCCGGCATCGAGTAGCACGTCGAGACCTCCGGGAAAGGCCTCGAGTCGGGCGTAGGGGAGTGCGTACGCCTCGCCCATGGAGACCCGTCCCGATCGCCGGTAGAGCGGGTCGCAGCACGTTGGATCGAGGAAGAACGCTTCGATCCCGAGACCGGCCGCACAACGCAGGATCACACCCATGTTGGTGGGATTCATGATGCCCTCGCACACCAGGAGGTTGCGGGCATCGGGCAGGATCTCGGCCACCTCGGGCACCGGTCGGCGGCGGAAGCACGCAACACAGCCACGATGCAGGTGGTACCCCGTGATGTGCTGCAGCACAGTCGGTGCGCACGCGTACACCGGCACGTCGTCGGCGATCAGATCTCCGAATGGGCGGGTTCGTTTGCCGTCGATGAGGATCGATTCGAGTTCGAAGCCGGCGAGCAGAGCCCGCTCGACCACGAGATCCCCTTCGGCGATGAACCAGCTCGCATACTCGCCTCCGGGTCGCTCTCGCTCCTGGCGCAGCGTGTGGTCTCGCAGTCCCTGGAACACGAAGATCCGCGGGTCCTCGTGGTCGTCGATCTCGATGCGGGGCACGGGGCGGGAGGCTAGCGGCCGGTGTGGCTCATCATCGACCGGGCCCCGGTCACGGGCTACGATGCGGCGCCATGAACGCGATCGTCATCTACGAGAGTCTCACCGGCAACACGGCCAAGGCCGGGCACGAGATCGCCGCTCAACTCACCGCGGCCGGGATCGACACGGTGGCCAGCCCGATCACGCAGGTCGACCTGGCCGCCCTGTCCAAGGCCGACCTCGTCATCGTCGGATCATGGACCGACGGCATCTTCATCGCCGCTCAGAAACCCGGCCGCGAGGGCCGGCTCAAGAAGATGCCCGTCATCGACGGCAAGAAGGCCGCGGTCTACTGCACCTATGCCCTCAAGGACGGGAAGACCCTGGCCAAGCTGGCGGCCATCGTCGAGGAACGAGGCGGCGACGTCATCGGCGGCTACGCCATCCGACGTGACCGGCTCGAACGAGACACCACGTCGTTCGTCGATCGACTGCTCGGAGCTCTCTCGACCGAATCGGCCGCCTGACCGATACGACCGGCCCGGCACGACGATCGATCAGCAGCCCTGTCGATCCGCAGCCCTGTCGAACAGCACCCTGCTAGACGTCGAGCATCGAATTGCCGACGCCCTGCATGCTCTTGGCGGTTCCCTGGCCCGACGAACACGCCTTCCAGAAGGCGCGGTAACTGGGGTACTCGAGTCCGGGGACGATCCATCCCGATCGGACCAGTTCGGCGTGCAGCCGGGGCAGGTTGCGCCAGGGGACACCCATGTCGACGTGATGAGCGAGATGCCAACCGGTGTGGTACGGCACCATCCAGTAGCGAGCGATCAGTGACTGGTGGATCACGTGCGTGGTCAGGCGGCGGTCCTTCGACCGCACGAGTCCGCCGTGCTCGGCGATCGACCGGAGCCGATTCGAGAACTTCCACAGTGTCGACCAGCTCGAGATCCAGACCACGTACATGAGCGGTCGCATCGCCGCCACCGACGCGCCCAGCATCACGAACTGCACGGCGAGGATCATTCGGGCTTCACCCGGCCCCTTCCGGGCGCCGCGGTAGAGGCCCCGGAAGTTCTTGAAGGCGCTCTGGCCGGTGAGGTCTCGGATCAGCTTGCGCCGCCACGACGCCGGTGTGACCGGGTAGCCGGCGTAGAGCGCAAGATCGGGTTCTTCCGGGCCCATCTCGTCGCGATGATGGGCGAAGTGGGCTCGCCGGTATCCCAACATGGCCTGGAACGTCGGGTACCCGAGCACCCAGCGGCCAACGAAGTCGTTGACCCGTTGATCGGTGAAGAGCAACCGATGAGCCGCTTCGTGGCCGAGGATGTTGAGTCCGACGTGGCCCCGGGCCATCAGCACGAAGGCCGCGAGATAGCCCCACCACGTGTTCAGCACCCCGGCGGCGATCACGACCCCGAAGGACTGGAGGAGGGCCCCGGCGACCGTGAGGGCATTGCGGGCGTTCGAGATCCGCCGCAGCTCGTCACGCAGCTCACGCACCGGCTTGGCCCGCTCGTTCAGCCGATCGGTCGGCAGCACGTCGGGAAGGAGATCGGGTGAGGGAACCAGCGTCGCGGTTGACCCTGTTGAGGTTGACATGTTCGTCATACTACATACAGTGATCGCTGTGAACAAGGTCGGTAACATCGAATCGGCGCGATCGACCGAGGCGCGAGTCTCGACGCGACCGGTCACGACCGAAACGCTCGGCCTCGACCCGTTCTCGGCTCGGTCGATCGTGCTGTCCGTCCTGCTGGGGACACACCCGCCGTCGTTGCCGATCGGCTCGATCGTGGCGCTCTCCGAATTGTTCTCGATCCCGGCGGGCACGATGCGAACGGCGCTGTCGCGTCTGGTCGCCGCCGGTGACCTCGTGAACGACGACGGGCGTTACCAGCTGACCGATCGCCTCGTGGCCCGGCAGCGAGCCCAGGACGAGGGTCGGCGGGATGTCGATGACGCGTGGGATCGAACCTGGTGGACCGTGATCGCGCTGTCCGACCGACGCTCGGTGGCCGCTCGCCGCTCCTTTCGGGCCGAACTCGACGTCCTGCGCTTCGGTGAGCTCCGTCCCGACACCTGGATCCGACCCGCGAACCTGTCGCCCGGCGACGAGCATCGCCTGTTCTCCATCCCCGACGCCATCGTGACCAGGGGGTCGATCACGACACCTGACGGCCCGGCGCTGGCCCGCCGACTCTGGCCGCTCGACACCATCGCCGACCGTATGCGTTCGCTGCTCGCCCACATGGAGACCACGGCCGCTCCGCTGAGCGGCACCGACACCTCGGCGCTCCCCGAGGCCTTCGCCATCTCCGCCGCCGTCGTGCGAACGTTGCGGACCGAACCCCGGCTGCCGGCCGCGCTGACTCCGCCCGACTGGCCGGCCGCCCAGCTCCGGTCGACCTATGACCGATACGAGGCCGACTTCCAGCAGCTGCTCGGAGTGTTCCTCACCCGGGGTTCGTGACTCCCGGCTTCGGTTCCCCGGGGACCGGTTCGCCGATCGGTCGCAGACCTCCCAGGTGTGCCCCCTGGCCGAGACGGATGCCGATCGACTCGACCATGGTGGCGGTCCGTTCGTCGTCGATGCCGACCGCGACGACATCGATGTCGAGCTCACCGGCGAGACCGGCGATCCGACGAATGACCCGCATCGACCGGTCCGAGCTCATGACCTGATCGGCGAGTTCGGGGGCGAGCCTGAGCCAGTCCATCGGGAGCCGTTCGAGGCAGGCGATCGATGAGGCACCGACGCCCCAGTCATCGAGGGCCACCCGGACGCCGATGCCCTGGAGTCGGGTGATCTCGTCGATGGCCCGATCCGATCCGGCCGACGCGTGGGATTCGCCGATCGCAACGACCAGTTGCCCGAGCGGCGTCTCGTGCCGGGTCGTGGCGTCGAGGAGATCGATGAAGAGATGACCGCTGACGAGGTGCCGGAAACTGGCGTTGACGGTGCAGACGAGGTCGAGGCGTCGAGCGGTCGCCGCTGCGTGATCGAGCATGATCCGTCCCAACGACCGGTCCAGACCGAGCTGCTCGATCAGCGGGACGAAGACACTCGGCGCGACCGCCTCGCCCGTCGATCGGATCCACCTCGGCTGCAGCGCCATCCCGACGACCGTGCGCTCGGCCAGGGCGACGATCGGTTGCGCCAGCGCAGAGATCGATGCCCGCTCGATGTCGAGCCGCAACTCGGTCTTCATCCGCAGCAGGTCGCGACTGCTGTCCTCGTGATCGGTGTCGAAGGTCATGACGGCGTTCCCGCCCCGCCCCTTCACGGCATACATCGCGAGATCGGCCCGGCGCAGGAGCGCGTCGGCGTCTCACCAGGATCGGCTGTCTCACCAGGAGAGGCTGTCTCACCAGGATCGGCTGTCTCACCCGTCTCGGCGGTCGCGACGCCGACCGAGGCGGTCACGCTCAGTGAGTTCTCACCGATCGGTCCGGCCAGGCGCTCGGCCAGGCGCTCGGCCAGGCGTTCGGCCTGGTGATGATCGATCGAGCCTCCGAGGATCACGACGAACTCGTCGCCACCGAGGCGCCCGGCAACATCCGACGTCCGTATCGTGTCGCGGAGCCGTCGCGCCGTTTCCACGATCACCAGATCGCCCTGGGCGTGCCCGTGGACGTCGTTGACCTCCTTGAATCCGTCCAGATCGACGAAGAGGACCGTTGGTCGATCGCCCGACCCCAGACGCTGATCCAGGGTGTTGAGGATCGCCGAGCGGTTCGGGAGACCGGTGAGCGAATCGGTGGCGGCCTGGACCCGGAGCGCGTCGGAGAGCTCGTGCGACCGAACCTGCGCTCTCACCGATCGGTCGAGCATTCGGGCCGTGAATTCCAGATAGGCGGCGGCACAGATCCCGACGAGGGCGGCGACCATGACGAGTGAGTCCGACGACCGGCCGACCACCAGCGCAAGGAAGGTGCACCACTGGGCGCCCAGGAAGGCGAACCCGATGAACCTCGAGCCCGAGAAGGCGACGACACCGGCGGCCGTCGTCATCACGAGGAACGCAACCACGATCATCCGGAACGTCATGATGTCGCCCGAGACGATCGGGATCGTGATGGCCGCGCCCCAGCCGGCGCCGACCAGGACCATGACCACGGCGTACCCGAGCTCCCAGCCGTGGGACGTCCGGGCCCACCACCAACTGCGGGTCAGGAGCATCGAACCCTGCGCCAGGGCCCCGATCCAGATGGCCGCGATCCACCGATGCAGCGGTCCGACCGCGGCCTGCCCGTCGACCACCACCGCCATGGCCACCGGGGCGGCGATCAGTCCCACGACGTTCACCCATCCGGTCGGGACGATGGTGGCGAGAAGGAGTTCCTTCACCCGTCGCTGGTCGTGGGTGGCCGCCATCCCCGGAGCATCGGACCCCCCGCAGCCGACGTGAGGACGATCCGCCGCACCGGGCAGGGCCCGATCGTGACGACCGGCCGCTCAGCGAACGAGTCGATCGAGGATCTGGGCCACCCCGTGTTCGTCGTGGTGGGGGGCCCGCAGCGGGGTGACGGCCAGCACCGACGGGTGGGCGTTGGCCATGGCGTAGCCCCGGCCGGCCCAGGCCAGCATGCCGACATCGTTGTGCTGGTCACCGAAGGCCACGACCTGGTTGGGCCCGAGCCCGGTACGAGTCGCCAGCCGGGCGAGCGCTGCGCCCTTGTCGACACCGGGCGCGGTCACCTCGACGAACGCGGCACCCGACGAGCTGACCTCCAGGTCGGGTGGGAGGAGGGGCAGTACGGCATCGAGAAGGGCATCGAGAACCAGATCGTCGTGGGCGATCATGACCTTGTTGAGCTCCAGGCGGGGATCGAACACGACCGACGGTTCCTCGAACCGGGGGCCGCCGCGGCGAGCATGATGGGCCCGGTACGCGGAGTCGCGATGGATGCCGGCATCGTGCTCCCAGGCGAGCCCGACCCCCGGCAGGCGCGATGGGAGGTCGGCGATCGCGGCGCGGGCCGTGGCGTCGAGGGGGAACCGCTCGACGACGGTGCGGGTCTCGAAATCGTAGAGCGTGCTTCCGTTCGAACAGATCGCCCACCGAAACGCTCCGACCGGTTCGAGGCGCGGAATCGCGGTCCAGTGCGACCGACCCGTGGCGGCCACGACCGTGACCCCGGCCGACGCGACACGTTGCAGTGTGGCCGCAGTGACCGCCGCGACCCTGCGGGTTGCGTCGAAGAGGGTGCCGTCGAGGTCGCTCGCGACCAGCCGGATGTCGTCGGTCGTCACCGATGGGCCGGCGGTCGTTGCGTGCCACCGGTGATCGTCTCCACCATGGCCGCAGCTGCGAGCGCAGTCCGGTCCTCCAGGTAGGGGCCGACCACCTGGAGGGCCAGGGGCAACCCGGTCGAGTGGATCCCGATCGGCACCGCCGTCGCGGGGAGGTAGGCCATGCCGAACAAGCCCATCCAGCGCATGATGTCGAGGTACGGGCGGGACTCCCCGGCGACGTCGATGGTTCGCTCGGTCATCGGGAAGGAGTGGTCGTGCGGATAGGCGACCGTGGGGCAGATCGGTGCCAGGACGACGTCCCAGGATTCGAAGAACGTTCTCCACCGGGCCCGCATCTGGAGTCGGCGTTCGTTGTTCGTGAGCCAGGCCCGGTGACGCAGGGACGCCCCATGGACACCGAGTTCGCCTTCGATGCGCTCGCCGGCAGCCTCACGAGCCGCGAGGTCGTCGAGTTCTGCCAGGGAGTGGCTCCCGGACAGGGCGCCACCGAGCAGCGCCCAGAAGGTGGCATCGGCCTTGGCGAAGTCGAAGTGGTCGGGTCGCGCCTCGTGGCTCACCCTGGCTCCCTGCCCTTCGAGACGATCGGCCACCGACCGGATCGCGGCCTCGATCTCGGGATCGACCGGGCAGTGGGGATCGGTCGCCATGACCGCCACCCGCAGCGACGCCGGGTCGGTCGTGCGGGGCTCGGGCAGCCGCAGTGACCAGGCGAGGTCGTGCCAGTCGTCGGGACCGGCCAACAGGCCGAGCGCCATCTCGGCGTCGGCAACGGTGCGGGCCATGGGCCCGACGACGGCCAGGTCGGCCTGGGTCAGGGTGCCGGGGGGCCCGGGGATCTGACCCTTGGCCGACACGATGCCATAGCTCGGTTTGTGGCCGACCACGCCACAGAGACCGGCCGGGTTGCGGATCGAACCGGCGATGTCGCTCCCCACTTCCAACGGGGTCAGGCCCGCGGCGAGTGCCCCCGCTGAGCCTCCGGAGGATCCTCCCACCGTGCGGCTGGGGTCCCAGGGGTTGTTGGATGTGCCGAACACGTCGTTGAAGGTCTGGGTGTCACCGGCGTAGATCGGCAGATTCGTCTTGCCGAAGACGACGGCGCCGGCAGCTCGCAACCGGGCGACGGGAGCGGCGTCGATCGTCGGCACGAAATCCGACAGCTCGGGTGCGCCCGACGTGGTGCGCATGCCCGCCGTCATCAGGGAGTCCTTGACGGTCATCGGGACCCCGGCCAGTGGACCGAGCCGATCGCCGACGATTCGGCGACGGTCGATCTCGGCTGCCTCGCGACGGGCCCGCTCGGCATCGATCGTGACCACGACGTTGAGTGCGGGGTTCGCGTCCTCGATGGCGGCGAGATGGTCGTCGAGAGCCTCCACGGCCGACAGCTCTCGGCGGGCCAACGCCTCGGCCAGATCCCGGGCGGACATCCAGTGCGGTGCGGTCGGTGCTCCGTCGATCACGACGTGACGTTACCGTAGGACACCGTCGCGCCGGAACGTTCCCGGCCTTCGAGTGCCCACCCCCGATCGAGCAACAAGGATTTCGGTGTCATCACGCATACTCGTGCTCATGGGGTCGGGCGAGACCGCCCCGACCATGGTCAAACCCCATCGCTCGGTCTTCGACCGCCTGGCGACCGATGAACCCGACCGATCGGACCTGAAGGCGGTCATGATCGACACGCCATTCGGGTTCCAGGAGAATCGCGACATCCTCGTCGAGCGAACCCTGCAGTACTTCGACGAGAGCATCGGGAGGACCGTCGTTGCGGCGGGGTTGCCTCGGATCCAGGGTGTCGATCCGGTCGAGGTCGAAGCCGGCCTCACCAGGCTGCGCCAGGCGGACTGGGTGTTCGCCGGTCCCGGCAGCCCCACCTACGCGCTCCGCCAGTGGGCCGGGACCGCCGTGCCCGACATCCTCGCCGACAAGCTGGCTCGGGGCGGAGCGGTCGTGTTCTCGTCGGCGGCCGTGCTCACGCTGGGCGTGGCGACCGTCCCGGTCTACGAGATCTACAAGGTCGGCGCCGAACCGGCGTGGATCCCGGGTCTCGATCTGCTCACGCCCCTCGGTCTCCCCGTGGCCGTGATCCCCCACTACGACAACACCGAGGGTGGCAACCACGACACCCGCTACTGCTACCTCGGAGAATCACGGCTGCAGCGGCTCGAACTCGAACTCGGCGACGACCAGCACATCATCGGCATCGACGAACACACCGCACTGGTCATGGACCTCGACACCGACACCGCCGAAGTGGTCGGGAAGGGAGTCGTCACCCTGCGATCCGGAGGCCGGAGCAGCACCATCCAATCCGGGCTGACGGTCGGGATCGATGCGTTGCGACACCCCGACCATGGCAAACGACCGACCTTGGTGACGGGCACGCCCACACCGGCCGCGGTCGAGGAGTCGCCGGCCGCCGCTGCGGCCGCCTCGCTCCTCGACGACGTCCGTCGGCTCGAGGCCGAATTCGACCGAGCCATGGTCGATCGCGATGCCAAGGCCGCCGTCGGGGCGGCCCTTGCCCTCGAGGCGTCGATGGCCGTCTGGGCCGCCGACACCACGCAGAACGATCACCACGATCAGGCCCGGGCCGCCCTCCGGTCGATGATCTCCCGACTGGGGTCGGCTGCCACCGACGGACTGCGCGACCCCCGTGCCGTCATCGAGCCGGTTGTCCAGGCCACGCTGGCCCTTCGTCGTGTCGTACGAGACGAGAAGCGCTACGACCTGTCCGACCTCATCCGTGACGAGTTCGCAAAGGTCGGGATCGAAGTGCGCGACACTCCCGACGGCGTGGAATGGGTGCTGCAATGACCGAATCGGCAATCGGTGCTCTCGACCTCGAGTTGTCGGCCGAGGTGGCCGAAGCGCTCGACGCCGCGCAGCCTCTCGTCGCTCTCGAGTCCACCATCTTCTCCGAACTGGGATTACCCCACCCCTCCAACCGCATGGCGCTCGACCGCTGCCGTCGCGCCGTGATCGATGCCGGTGCGGTGCCGGCGCTCACGTCGATTCTCGATGGACGGGCGTCGATCGGTGCCGCGGATCCCGAGGTCATCTGCGGCCCCGCCCGCAAGGTCGCGACCCGTGACATCGGTGTGGCGATCGGGCAACGTTGGGCCTACGGGGCAACGACCGTGTCGGCGTCGCTGACCCTGGCCGCTCTGGCCGGCATCGAAGTGTTCGCCACCGGTGGCATCGGCGGTGTCCATCGAGACTGGTCGGCGACGGGCGACATCAGCGCCGACCTGGCCGCCCTGGCCACCCATCCTCTGGTCACCGTGTCGGCCGGAGCCAAGGTCTTCCTCGATCTGGCCGCGACCCTCGAGCGGCTCGAAACCGACAGCGTTCCGGTCCTGGGCTGGCGCTGTGACGACTTCCCGGCCTTCCAGGCCGCGAGCAGTGGACTGCCGGTTCCGCACCGGGTCGATTCGGCGGCCGAGGTCGCCGCCATCGCTCGGGCCCATTGGGCGGTCGGCGGGGGTGGTCTCCTCGTGGTTGCCCCGGTCCCGGCCGACGACGCCGTTCCCCTCGATCGACTCATCGGAGGCGTCGACGAAGCGCTGGCGGCGACGCGGGCCGGTGGGATCACCGGGAACGCCGTCACCCCGGCCGTGCTGGCGGCCCTGGCCGACGCCACCGGCGGCGACTCCATCCCGGCCAACCTGGCGTTGGCCGAGAACAACGCCGCGATCGCTGCCGCGATCGCGGTTGCGCTCGCCGATTTCTGGTGAAGCGCCCCATGGCCATCGACCGCCCGACCAGGGCTGATCTGCTCCTCGGGGCCCACGAGTGGCTGTCCCGACGGGCGGCCATCACCGCCAACAGCCGGCGAGGACGCCGGTTCGCGGCATTCGGGGAGGGCAGCTGGCTGTGCTTCCCGCCGGCAGCCCTGTTCGGCGAGGCGTCGATCCGGATCGGTGACGACACGCTGATCGGGCCGTACGTGTCCCTCAGCGCCGGGATGGTGCCCGGTCAGGAACTCCTCAGCGACCACATCGTCACCATCGGGGACCGGTGCCTCATCGGCCGGCACAGCAGCATCGTTGCCCACTTCGAAGTCGTCATCGAAGACGACGTGTTCTTCGGCCCCAACGTGTACGTGACCGATCAGAACCACGCCGTCGACGACCCGCACCTGCCGATCGGTCGACAGAGCCAACGGGAGTCACCGGTCGTCATCGGTGCCGGGTCGTGGCTCGGCGCCAACGTGGTGGTGCTCCCCGGTGTGACCATCGGACGACACGTCGCGGTCGGGGCGGGGGCGATCGTGACCCACGACCTGCCCGACTTCACCATTGCGGTCGGCTCACCCGCCCGCGTCATCCGGGAGCGGGCGACGGAACACGGCACCGACGGAACGGGCGATCAGAGCCCGACCTGGGAGTCCGGTACCGAGTAGGTGTCGCATCGGTTCGGGTCGCCGTCGTCGAGGCCGACCCTGAACCAGAACTGGCGCGCCTCGGCCGACCCGTGGGTCCAGGTATGAGGGTCGACGCTCATCCCGGCCTGGCGCTGGATGCGATCGTCACCGACGGCGGCGGCGGCCGCGAGCCCTTCGTCGATGTCACCGGGCTCGATGATGGCTCGACCCGTCCTGGTGGTCCGCTGTGAAGCCGAATGGGCCCAGACGCCGGCGAAGCAGTCGGCCTGGAGTTCCTGACGGACCGACATCTCGTTCTTCTCGCCGGGGTTCTGAGCGACGTACTGGCGGATCTGATCACTGATGCCGGTGATCGTCTGGACGTGGTGTCCGACCTCGTGGGCGATCACGTACGCCTGGGCGAAGTCTCCCGGTGCTCCGAAGCGTCGGGCCAACTCGCCGTAGAAGTCGAAGTCGATGTAGACCTTCCGATCGCCCGGGGCCCCGCAGTAGAACGGTCCGACGGCCGAGGTCGCGTTGCCGCAGCCGGTGGACACGGCGTCTTCGAAGATCACCATGGTGGTCTCGACGTAGGTGCTGCCGACCGATCGGAAGTACTCGGTCCAGGTCTCCTGGATGTCGAACATCAGGAAACCCATGTACTGCTTGGTGTCGTCGGTCGGGTCGGGGACGTCGCTTCCGGTGGCGCCGCCGGTGTCGACCTCGGCGGCGTCGTCGCTGTCGAAACCGGGGACGCCGATGTCGATCCCCGTCGACGAACCCCCACCGCCGTCGAGCGCGCCTCCACCGAGCAACAGCCCGACGATCAGCACGAGGAGGCCACCGAGCCCACCGCCGACCTTGCCGATCGGCAGGCCTCCGGTGGACCCGCGAGTGATGCGTCGTCGACCGCCCGAGCCCCGCCGGTCGTCGATGTACTTCTGACCTTTCGCGGCCGTTTCTTCGTCGTAGCGCACCATCGTGATCGGTCACCCTTTGGTTTGGAACCCGCGGGGTAGCCTGTCGCCCGGAGGTTGCGAACGTGGACGACTCTACATCGAGGGCACCTGATGGGGTCGTCCCCGACCGGCCGTTCATCGATTTCCGGGAGAAGCTCGACACCTATCGCCAGGCCCGCGAGCAGGGCTGGTCCGACGCCGACTACGTCGATCTGGTTGATGAACTCGACCGGTCGCTCGTCACCGACGGTGGAGTCGGCTTCCGCACCACACCCCTGGTCGAACTGGGGTTCGTCGACCCCCGATTCAGCACGACGGCGGCCACGTTCGCCAAGGTCGAGACCGGGAACGTCGGGGGTTCCCACAAGGCCCGGCACCTCTTCGGACTCCTGATCCAGACTGCGATCGAGGAGCGATCGGCCTGCAACGACGGCGGAACGCCTCTGGCGCCGTTGGCCATCGCGTCCTGCGGGAATGCGGCGCTGGGGGCCGCCGTCGTGGCCCGAGCGGTCGGTCGTCGGCTGCTCGTGTTCGTCCCGGCGGTTGCCGACGCCGCCGTGATCCGCGATCTGGATCGCCTCGGGGCCGAGATCGAGGTCTGCCACCGTGTTCCTGGTGAGACGGGTGATCCGTGCGTGCTCGGCCTCGATCGGGCGATCGGCGCCGGCGCCCGCCCGTTCACCGTGCAGGGCACCATCTGCCCGGGCGTGATCGACGGTGGTCGGACACTCGGCCTCGAACTCGCCGAGCAGCTCACGGCGCTCGGCTGCGCGCCGACCGACCTCTACATCCAGATCGGTGGGGGAGCGCTGGCCTCGGCCGTGGTCGACGGGCTCGACCGCTCGGGTCGATTGACCGTGCTGCCTCGTCTCCACCCGGTCCAGCCCGCGGCCGCGCACCCCTACGTTGCGGCCTGGCGGCGGATTCGGCCCGCCCTCATCCGCCTCGTCGGGGCCGGTCACCACGAGCTCGACGACCGTGATCTGGCACCGCGGCTCGCCGATCCGGCGCACGGGTCGGCCATCGACATCGAGCTCGACCGGGCCGACGACGTCATGCAACCGTGGCCCGGCGAACCGATCAGCGTGGCAACCGGAATCCTCGACGACGTCACCTACGACTGGAAGACCGTCCTCCGGCACCAGTGCCGCACCGGCGGCTGGCCGGTGCTGGTCGATGAATCGGTCTTCGTGCGAGCACAACGCGAGTCGGCCCGTCTCCTGCACGACGCCGATCCGTCCCTCGATCCGGCCGACGCCACGGGTGCCGCGGGATTCGCCGGGCTGCTGTCGGATTCGTTGCGCCGCGACACCGACGGACCGGTGGTCGTCATCGCCTCGGGTCGGATCCGGTCGTGACATGGTCAGTCGTGACATGGTCATCGGACATGGCCATCGATCGTGCGACGAGGAGCCGGGGGTCATGACGCCTCGCTGGGCCGTGACCGGTCTCGTTGCCGCCATCGTCCTCGTTGCCGCAATCGTCCTCGTGGCCTCTGTGGTCCCCGTAGCGGCGAATCCGCCGGTGTCGCTCCTCGTCGAGACCGGGGCCACCGACGACGGGGGCATCCGGCTCGAGCCGGGCCGGCTCGTGGTCGACGACCTCGCCGGTGATGGCCGCGTGATCGACCTGGCACCGATCGGCCAGGGCCAGGCCGCTCTCGACGACGCAGGTTCCGGAGGCGCTGCGTCGTCGGATGCGTCGGCCGAGGTCGCCGTCGACGGTTTCCTCCTGTGTCATGACCCCGACGTGCCGGCGGCCGTCGTCGCCGACGTCTCGCAGGCTCTGGCGGCCTGGGGGTCGGTACTCGACCTCTCGGGACCGGCGATCGGGGTCGAGTTGCGTTGGATCGACCTGGGCCGCTCGTCGTCACTGGGGGTCGCCGGGCCGGTCAACTTCGTCCGGGGTTCGGGGCTCCCTCGCGGCGACGCCCGCTATCCGGTGGCCCTGGCCAACCGGCTGTTGGGAACCGACCAGAACGGCCCCGGCTGCACCGGGGCCGGCGCCGAGATCCGGGTGAGCCTCAACCGCGCGGCAGGCGGCGACGGCTCGCTGTGGAACATCGGCGACGAGCAGGCGACGCCGCTCCAGATCGATCTGAGCACCGTCGCGCTGCACGAGATCGGTCACGGACTGGGCCTGGTGTCCTCGGCCGGCTCCGGTTCCGGCGACCTCCGTTGGCCCTCCGACGGAGGACTCCCGTATTCGTTCGAGCAGCACTTCGGACTGTGCGGATCCGAGACGGCACAGGGATGTGTCGACGACCTGGTTCCCGTCGCATCCGTCGACGGCATCGCAGCACTGACGTCGACCCGGCTGTGGTTCGATGCCACCGGGGGGTACCGGCTCGAGCTGCACGCACCGGCCACCTGGGCCGCCGGGAGCTCGATCTCCCATTTCGACGAGGTCCGCTACCCACCGAGCTCGCCGTTCGCACTGATGACTCCGTTCTTCCGGCGGGGCGAAGTCGTGCCGGCTGTGGATTCCGGGGCCCAGGCCGTTCTGCAAACCCTCGGTTGGACACTGGCGCAAACGCCGGTGGCGCCATCCGAGGTGGTCGCCACCCGGGGCAACGCCTCGGCGTCGGTGTCGTTCGAACCGGTGCCGCTGTCCGTCACGCCACCGGCAACGACGCATCGGATCACCGTTCGTCGCGACGGCACGGTTGCCGCAACGGTCGATGCCCTCACGTCCCCGGCCCCGGTGAACGGGCTCGCCAACGGCGTGCGCTACACCATCGATGTCCGGGCTCTCAACTCTGCCGGAGTGAGCGGTCCACCGGCGTCGGTCCCCGATGTGGTTCCCCTCGAACTCCCGCCCTTCGCGACCGCCGAGGCGGCGATCGAGACCCTCTCCCGAGGGCTGCTCGGTCTGGCCCCTGGTCGTGACGATCTCGCCCGGGGTGCCGCCCGCCTGCGAACGGGGACCTCGATCCCGACCGAGGCGGGTCGGATCGCAGCTGACAACCGGATCGAGCGGCGGCTCCAGGTGATCCGCCTCTACCTCGGGTTCTTCGAACGCGACCCCGACCCCGACGGCCTGGCGTACTGGTTCGGCGAGGTGGAGCGGGGTGTGACCCTCGATGTCATCGCGTCGTCGTTCGCGATCGCGACCGAGTTCGATCGGGGGCGGACCGTGCCCACGTACGACTTCATCGACGCCGCCTATCGACGTATCCTCGGGCGCGATCCCGACGACGAGGGTCGTGACTACTGGAAGTCCACGCTCGATCGAGGCCTCGATCGGGGGCAGATGCTCATCCTGTTCACCCAGTCGGCCGAGCACGTTGCCAAGACCTCGGTGCGGGCCGACGTGATCAGCGTGACGTTCGGACTCCTCGGCCGCATCCCCGGAGAACCCGAGTCGAAGGCGCTCGGGGACCTTGCCGCGACCGGCGGCCGTGCCGCTCTGGCGGCCGAGCTGGCCGGGCGTCCGGAGTTCTTCGACCGCTACGATCCCGATTGAAACCGGCCCGGGAACGACGGGCCGACGGTCGCCGCAGCGCCCGAGGACCGATGGGACGGTTCAGCCGGCCAAGGGTCGACCGAAGAGCGTGACGTCGGTCCAACCGGCCAGGAAGGCCTCGGCGGCGAGGCAGGCGCCCAGGAAGGGACCCTCGGCATGGTTCCCGACCGCATCGAGCGCTTCGGTGATCCGATCGGCGACGGCAGCCGCAACGGCGGCCTCGTCACCGTCTTGGAACCCGGCGATCAAGAGCCCGGCCGTGGTGAGGAAGTCGGGGAGCACCGAGACGCCCTGACGTCGCAGCATGGCGAACGCCTTGGTGGTGACGGGAATCGCACCCCAGGGGACGATGGCAGCCGCCTTCACCATCCCCGCGCCCTGGTGCGAGAGCGTGCCCATCTTCGAACCGGGGAGGAGGGCATCGACGTCGGCACCCCAGATCATCCAGGGTTTCGTCTCGACCCCTTCGACGGTGGCCAGGTCGGCGCCGGACTCGGTGAGCGCACGTGCGAGTTCGGGCGGGGCGTCACCTTCGATGGCAACCCGTTTGCCGTCGAGTCCGCCCAGTGCCCATCGGGTGGCGGCAACGACGCCTGCGACGTGAGCCGCCGTCGTCGGAACCGATGGGGCACCACCCCGAGCGGCGTTGACGAGCGGCGCCAGGTCGTCGTCGGTCAGGCCCTTCGCCGGGCTCAGACGCAGGCGGCCCTCGGTCGCCGCCGGCAGCAGTTCGGAGACGAAGGCCTCGACGGCCGGCCCGACGGCGTCACCTTCGGCATTGATGCCGCCCGAGGCGCCGGAGATCCGGTGGCCGAACGATGCGTAGGTGTAGGTGGCGGTCCGGGCCAGATCGGTGGCGCTCGACTCGAGGATCTTGCGAGCACAGCGCACCACGCCGGCTGCGGGGACATCGGGAATGTCGACGACGATGAAGGCGTCGGTGGAGGTCAGGGTCTGAACGGGCACGACGGGGAGTCTTTCACGTTTGCCGGTGATGGTGGGAAGCGATCGTCACGCCGGCGCCGGCTCGGACGCCAGCGACACGATTCGATCGAACTGGGCCTTGGTCACGGGCTGGACCGACAGGCGCTGCCCCTTGGCCAACAACGGCATCCCGGCCAGGGCCTTCTGTTTCCGGAGTTCGTCGAGCGACACCAGCCGGGGCAGGTGGGCCACATAGGCCATGTCGACGAGGATCCAACGGGGATCGTCGGGATCCGACGAGGCGTCGAAGTAGACCGACTCGGGATCGAACGCCGTGGGGTCGGGGTAGGGCTCGCTGGCCACCTCGGCGATGCCGACGACACCCGGCGGCTTGGCGTTCGAATGGTAGAACAGCACCCGATCCCCGACCCTCATCTGGTCGCGCATCAGGTTGCGCGCCTGGTAGTTGCGGATGCCGTCCCACGGTTCGACCCCGGCTCGTTCGAGGTCGTCGATCGAGAACGCCTCGGGCTCGCTCTTGATCAGCCAACAGCGTGTGGTCGGGGCCATCGCCGGACCCTACCGCCCCAGCACGCGCCACATCCATGCCGTGAGCCCGGTGATCGTGACCGACGGCATGGATGCGGGACGAGGATGATCGAGCGGTTGCCGCTCGTCGATCAGACGAAGGCGCTGGCGAACACCAGGCTCACGATCGTCATGACCTTGATGAGGATGTTCATCGCCGGCCCGGAGGTGTCCTTGAAGGGATCACCAACGGTGTCACCGACGACGGCAGCCTTGTGCGAGTCCGACCCCTTGCCACCATGGTGCCCCGCCTCGATGTACTTCTTGGCGTTGTCCCAGGCACCACCGGAGTTGGCCATGAAGATCGCCAGGGCGAATCCGGTGACGAGAGCGCCGGCGAGGAATCCGCCGAGGGCGTTGTAGTCGACGAATCCGATGGCGAGCGGGACCACGATGGCCAGCCCACCGGGGATGATCATCTCCTTGAGCGACGCCTGGGTGGAGATCGCCACGCAGCGGGCCGAATCGGGGATGACACCCGGCAGACCCTCGCGCAGGCCCGGGATCTCGCGGAACTGGCGGCGAACCTCTTCGATCATCTCCTGTGCGGCCCGACCGACGGCGTCGATCGTCAACGCGGCGAAGAGGAACGGCAGGCCGGCCCCGATGAAGAGGCCGATGAAGACGTGCACGTCGCCGACGTTGAGGTCGAGCTCACCGCCCCCCTTGGCGATGGCGAACTCGAAGCTCTTGAACAGCGCCAGGGCGGTCAGGGCGGCAGAGCCGACGGCGAATCCCTTGGCGATCGCGGCGGTGGTGTTGCCGAGGGAGTCGAGCGCGTCGGTCACCTCGCGGACCGACGGGTCGAGTTCGGCCATCTCGGCGATCCCGCCGGCATTGTCGGCGATCGGGCCGTAGGCGTCGACGGAAACGACCACGCCGGTGGTGGCCAACATGCCGATGGCGGCCACGGCGATGCCGTAGATGCCGCCGAAGCCGATCGGGATGGCGTCGTTGTTGTCGGCGAGGGTCTTGAGCGTCAGCTCGCCGCCCCAGTAGGCGACGGCGACACCGATCACGATCAACACGACCGACGACGCCACCGACACCATGCCCGACGAGATGCCGCCGAGAATCGTGGTGGCCGGTCCGGTCTCGGTCTGCTTCGCGATCTTCTTGACCGGCCCGAAGGCGTCCGAGGTGTAGTACTCGGCCGACTTGCCGAGGGCCCAGCCGATGATCAGGCCGCCGATGACGGCGATGGCCAGGCCGATGGGTGAATCGAATGCTTCGTCGGCGAACATCCAGTAGGCGAGGCCGATCGTTGCCACCAAGGTGATCCCCATGGCGACGTTGGTGCCCATGTGCAGTGCTCGGGACAGGGCGTGGCTGTCGGTCGAGGTGCCGCCCTTGACCAGGAACGAACCGATGATCGAGGCGAACATGCCGACGAAGGCCACGGCCAGCGGAAACATCAGGAGCGGGATGTGCAGCGTCTTGTCGATGGCGTCGGCATTGATGTTGAGGGCGAAGGCGGTCAACGAGATCGGGGCCAGGATCGACCCGGCATAGGACTCGAAGAGGTCGGCACCCATGCCGGCCACGTCGCCGACGTTGTCGCCGACGTTGTCGGCGATCGTCGCCGGGTTCCGAGGGTCGTCTTCGGGGATCCCCGCCTCGACCTTGCCGACGAGGTCGGCCCCGACGTCGGCGGCCTTGGTGTAGATGCCGCCCCCGACACGAGCGAACAGGGCGATCGACGAACCGCCGAGGCCGTAGGCCGTGATGATCTCGAAGGCGTCCTCACCTCCGACGTTCATCACGAAGATGATGTAGACCGCCGTCAGCCCGAGCAGCGCCAGGCCGGCGACGGTGAACCCCATCACGGCGCCACCGCGGAAGGCGATGGGAAGAGCCTTGCCCGGCCCTTCCTTGGCGGCTTCGGTGGTGCGGGCGTTGGCCATCGTGGCGACGGTCATGCCGATGTATCCGGCCGAGGCCGAGAGGACGGCGCCGATGACGTAGCTGATCGACGCGAGGGGGTGGATGACCACCGCGATGAGCACCGCCATGACGACGACGAACCCCGAGACCCAGGTGTATTCCTGCTTGAGGAAGGCCCGGGCCCCCTTCTGGATCTCGGTCATCAGGAAGACCATGCGCTCGTTGCCGGGGCTGGCCTTCTTCACTTCGTTGAAGAAGTATCCGGCGAGCGCCAGTGCTGCCAGGGCAGACACCAGCGCGAGATACGGGATGTTTTCCACGCGACTCTCCTCCACAGGAATTCACGAGCACGGCGAAGTTCGCCGCGTCAGGGCCGTCGGCGCGGTCGGGACACCGGACAGACCGAGCAAACGTACTGGTCGGGATTCGCCGCAGCAACAATGACGTGTCGGTGGGGGGTGTGTGCGCGGGCCGTGTGGGTTGGGCCGTGTGGGTTGGGCCGTGTGGGTTGGGCCGTGCCGGTGGATCAGTGGGGGGGAACGGCGAGTGTGGAACGCCAGGCCGCACGCAGTGTGTCGACGAGATGATCGACGTCGGCGGTCCCGGCAAGCTCACGGATGCTGTGCATGGCGAGTTGGGGGGCCCCGATGTCGACGGTCGGAACGCCGAGGGCGGCTGCGGTGAGCGGGCCGATCGTGGAACCGCAGGGCAGATCGTTGCGGTGATGGTAGGTCTGCAGTGGGAGTCCGGCCCGGTCGCAGACCTCTCGGATGAACCACTCGGAATCGCCGTCGGTGGCGTAGCGCTGGTTGGCGTTTCGCTTGACGACGACGCCGGCGTTGACGGCGATGGTGTGCTGGGGTTCGTGCCTGTCGGCGTAGTTCGGATGGGTGGCGTGCGCACCGTCGGCCGAGATCACGATCGATCGGGCCAGCTGCTCCAGGAAGCCTGCGCGGTCGGCACCGCCCGTTGCGCTGATTCGCTCCAGCAGCGAGGTCACGAATCGCCCGGCTGCGCCGTTGGTGGTGGTGGAACCGATTTCCTCGTGGTCGTACATCACGAACACGGGTACCCGCCGCGTCTCGGCCGGCGCCGTCGCCAGATCGATCAGGGCCTCGACTGCGGCGAAGCACGAGAACTGGTTGTCGATCCGAGCCGATGCCAGCAGGTCGGCGTCGCGACCGACGACGGCCGCGGGCTGGGTGTCGAACGCCATGATCTCCGACGCCAGCACGTCGCTCGGGTCGACGTCGGCCAACTCGGCCAGGTAGGCGTCGTAGGCACCGGGTCGATCGTCTCCGGCCGCCCCGGGGGCCGTGGCCTCGGCCGTGAGGGCCCACAGCGGTTGCATGTGCTGTTGCGGATTGAGGAGCAGCCCGGTCTCGCGGATTTCGCGGTCGAGATGGATGGCGAGCTGGGGAACCCGGAGCAGGGGACGATCGTCGAGCACGAGGCGGGTCTCGACCCCATCGGCGGTCGATCCCGTCCTCACCGTGACCCGACCGGCCAATCCCAGGTCGCGATCGAGCCAGCTGTTCAGGAGGACTCCGCCGTAGATCTCGACGCCGAGCTGCAACCAGCCGGCCGACACCACGTCGGCGTTCCGCTTGATCCGGAGATTGGGCGAGTCGCTGTGGGCGCCGACGATGGTGTAACCCTCGATCGGTCTGTCGGGCCGTATCCAGGCGACCAGGGCACCACCCCGGCGAACGAAGACGGCGCCGGCGCCGGTGGGGAGGGCCGTATCGAGTTGCGCTTCGACGAAACCGGCATCGCCGAGCCGTCGGGCGATCTCGGCGACGGCATGATAGGGAGTCGGCGACGCATCGAGTCCGGCCAGCATCGAGACCACGGCGGGGGTCGTGGAGGGTGTGTGGGGCATCGGCCGAGACTACTCATCCGGCGCCGCCGCCAGGAGCGAACCGGCTCATGCATCGGTCGGCTCGTGACCCGAGACGATGCGGGCCGACGAAATCGGCGACGATGACCCGGGCGAAGGCCATCGGCCCGAGCGATGACCGATTACGAAATTCGTATGAAATCGCGATAGGCTCTCCCGACCTCCTGGCTGGGCCAACGCTGTCCCCGCCGATCGTGTATGCCGACCAGACCCGGGAGCATCAATGGCCTCAACGCATCGCCCTGACTTCGTGAACGACTCGTGGTCGACCCCGTTGCCGGGCGCGTCCCGGCCCCCCGCGCAGGGGCTCTACGACCCCGCCAACGAGCACGACGCCTGTGGGGTGTCGTTCGTCGCCGACCTCCACGGCCGGGCCAGTCACGACATCTTGGAGCGCGGCCTCTACGCGTTGCGCTGCATGCAGCATCGGGGTGCCACCAACGCCGAGCCGAACACCGGAGACGGCGCCGGGGTCCTGCTCCAGGTGCCCGATCGCTTCTATCGCGAGGTCATCGCCGACCTGCCGCCGTCGGGTCATTACGCCACCGGCATCGGCTTCCTTCCGGCCGACCCCGCCGAGGCCCAATCGGTCAAGGATCACATCGGAGCCATCGTCGCCGACGAAGGCCTGTGCGTCCATGCCTGGCGCGAGGTCCCGGTCGTGGCCGACGACCTCGGTTCCCAGGCCGCAGGGGTCATGCCCTCGTTCCACCAACTGGTCATCAGCTCCGATCGCGGACTCTCGGGTATCGAGCTCGATCGTGAGGCCTATCTCGTCCGCAAACGGATCGAGCACGAGGTCCCGGCGGCGCTCGGTCTCGGCGTCTACTTCGCCAGCCTGAGTGCTCGAACCGTGGTCTACAAGGGCATGCTGACCACACCCCAGTTGCTCTCGTTCTTCCCCGATCTGGCCGACGAGCGCACCGAAACGGCCATCGCCCTGGTCCATTCCCGGTTCTCGACCAACACCTTCCCCTCCTGGCCACTGGCCCACCCATATCGCTTCATCGCCCACAACGGCGAGATCAACACCGTCCGGGGCAACCGCAACCGCATGCGGGCGCGGGAGTCGCTCCTGGTCTCACCGATCTGGGGTGATCGGCTCGAGCGGCTGCTGCCGATCGTCACCCCCGATGCCTCCGACACCGCCACCTTCGACGAGGCGCTCGAGTTGCTGCACCTCGGTGGCTACCCCCTGCCCCACGCCGTGCTCATGATGATTCCCGAGGCCTGGCAGAAGCGGACCGACATGGATCCGGCCCTGCGGGACTTCTACCGCTTCCACGCCTCGCTCATGGAACCGTGGGACGGTCCGGCCTCGGTGGCCTTCACCGACGGCACGGTGATCGGTGCGGTACTCGATCGCAACGGCCTCCGTCCGAGTCGCTACTGGGTCACCGACGACGGGCTCGTCGTGATGGCCTCCGAGGTCGGCGTGCTCGACGTCGACCAGTCGAAGGTCGTCAAGAAGGGACGCCTCGAACCCGGTCGCATGTTCCTCGTCGACACCACACAGGGACGGATCGTCGACGACACCGAGCTGAAGGCGCAGCTGGCGTCGGAGCACCCCTACGGCGAATGGCTCGAGAGCCTGGTCGAACTGGGCGACCTGCCCACCCGCGACATCCCGCACCCCGTCCACGACGAACTCATTCCCCAGCTGGTCGCCAACGGCTACACCGAGGAAGAGCTCGAACTCCTCGTCGAACCCATGGTCCTCAGTGGGACCGAAGCGATCGGGTCGATGGGAACCGACACGCCGATCGCCGTTCTGTCGAGCCGGCCGCGGCTGTTGTTCGACTACTTCGCCCAGCTGTTCGCCCAGGTGACCAACCCCCCGCTCGACGCCATCCGCGAGGAACTGGTCACGTCGGCCAGCCGGGCCATCGGTCCCGAAGCCAACCTGCTGTCCCCGGGGCCCGACTCGTGTCGGCAACTCAGCCTGACCTATCCGATCCTCACCCGCGAGGAGCTCATCGAGATCGAGCACGCCAACGACGAGGGCCTGTTCCCCCAGTTCCGGAGCCACTCGATCACCGGCCTCTACGAGGTGGCCACCGGTGGCGAGGGTCTGGCCCGGCGTCTCGACGAGATCCGGGCCGAGGTGTCGGCGGCCATCGAAAACGGGACCACGATCCTGGTCTTGTCGAACCGCAACGCCACCGCCGATCTCGCTCCCATTCCCTCGCTGCTGCTCACCGGTGCGGTGCACCAGCACCTGATCCGCGAAAAGACCCGCCTGCAGGTCGGCATCATCGTCGATGCCGCCGACGCCCGAGAGGTGCATCACTTCGCGCTGCTGCTCGGGTTCGGTGCGGGTGCGGTGTGCCCTTCGGTGGTCTTCGAGGTGATCGAGGACCGGGTCGCCTGGGACCGATCGAACGCCGACGTGCTGACCGGCAACTACAACTACGTCCGGGCGGCAACGAAGGGCGTGATCAAGGTCATGTCCAAGATGGGCATCTCGACGGTGGCGTCCTACGCATCGGCACAGATCTTCGAGGCCACCGGCATCAGCCAGGAGGTCATGGACGAGTATTTCACCGGCACCACGTCCAAGCTCGGCGGCATCGGGCTCGACGAGATCGCCCGGGAGTGCGAGCTGCGCCACGAACGGGCCTTCCCCGACCGGCCCGAAGCCCTGGCCCATCGCGAACTCGACCTGGGCGGTGAATACCAGTGGCGCCGCGAAGGCGAGTACCACCTCTTCAACCCCGAGACCGTCTTCCGTCTCCAGCACGGCACCCGGGCCAAGCGTTACGACATCTTCAAGCAGTACACCTCGGCCGTCGACAACCAGTCCGAGCAGCTGGCCACCCTTCGTGGTCTGTTCAAGTTCGACGCCGAGCGCCAACCCGTCCCGATCGAAGAGGTCGAACCGGTCTCGGAGATCGTGAAACGCTTCGCCACCGGTGCCATGAGCTACGGATCCATCTCGGCCGAAGCCCACGAGACCCTGGCCATCGCCATGAACCGGCTCGGTGGCAAGTCCAACACGGGCGAGGGTGGTGAAGACGTCGAGCGGAATGCGATCGACGCCAACGGCGACACCAGGCGTTCGGCGATCAAGCAGGTCGCGTCGGGCCGTTTCGGCGTCACGTCCGAATACCTCACGAACGCCGATGACATCCAGATCAAGATGGCGCAGGGGGCCAAGCCGGGCGAAGGCGGTCAGCTGCCCGGCAAGAAGGTCTATCCCTGGATCGCCAAGACCCGTCATTCGACCCCGGGCGTCGGCCTGATCTCCCCGCCGCCCCACCACGACATCTATTCCATCGAGGACCTGGCCCAGCTCATCCACGATCTGAAGAACGCCAATCCCGAGGCTCGGGTCCATGTCAAGCTCGTGGCCGAGGTCGGCGTCGGCACGGTCGCGGCCGGCGTTTCCAAGGCCAAGTCCGACGTGGTGCTGATCTCGGGCCACGACGGTGGAACCGGCGCCTCGCCCCTGACCTCGCTCAAGCACGCCGGTGGACCGTGGGAACTCGGCCTCGCCGAAACCCAGCAGACCCTGCTGCTCAACGATCTGCGCGACCGCATCGTCGTGCAGGTCGACGGTCAGATCAAGACCGGTCGCGACGTCATCATCGGTGCCCTCCTCGGGGCCGAGGAGTTCGGCTTCGCAACCGCACCCCTGATCGTTTCGGGCTGCATCATGATGCGGGTGTGTCATCTCGACACGTGCCCGGTCGGGGTGGCCACCCAGAACCCCGAACTGCGGGCCCGTTTCTCGGGCAAGCCCGAATTCGTCGAGACGTTCTTCGAGTACATCGCCGAGGAAGTCCGCGAATACCTTGCGGCGCTCGGCTTCCGCACCCTCGAAGAGGCGGTCGGCCGAGCCGACGTCCTCGACGTCTCGGCCGCCATCGATCATTGGAAGGCCGCCGGTCTCGACCTGTCACCGATCCTCTACGTCCCCGAGCTCGCCCCCGGGGCAGCGCGGCACTGCGTGGTCGGGCAGGACCACGGCCTGGAGGCGGCGCTCGACAACCAGCTGATCGAGGCCTGCGCTCCGGCGCTCGAACGTGGTGAACCGGTCAGGCTCGCCCTTCCCATTCGCAACATCAACCGCACGGTCGGCACGATGCTGGGCCACGAGCTCACCAAGCGCTACGGCGGTGCCGGCCTGCCCGACGACACGATCCAGATCCAGTTCGACGGCTCAGCCGGCAACTCCTTCGGCGCCTTCGTTCCCAAGGGAATCACGCTGCGACTCGAGGGCGACGCCAACGACTACGTCGGCAAAGGGCTCTCGGGGGGGCGGATCGCCGTGTTCCCACCCCGCACGTCGCCGCTCGTGGCCGAAGAGAACGTGATCGCCGGAAACGTCTTGCTCTATGGCGCCACGAGCGGCGAGCTGTACGTCCGCGGCCGCGTCGGCGAACGCTTCTGTGTCCGCAACTCGGGGGCGACGGCGGTGGTCGAAGGCGTCGGCGATCATGGTTGTGAATACATGACCGGTGGCCGGGCCGTCATCCTCGGGACGACCGGGCGCAACTTCGGCGCCGGGATGTCCGGAGGTGTGGCGTACGTCCACGATCCCGACGGCACGTTCGAGCAGCGGGTCAACCTCGAGATGGTCGAGCTCGATCCGCTCGATGCCGACGACCGAACCGAACTGCAGCAGTTGGTCCGCCAGCACTTCGTCGAGACCGGGTCGGCCGTCGCCGACCGCCTGCTCGGTCGCTGGTCGTCCGAGGTCGACCGATTCGTGAAGGTCATGCCCTCGGACTACAAGCGGGTGCTGCTGGCCCGCAAGCACGCCGAGGAAGCCGGCGTCGACCCCATCAACGCAATCATGGAGGCCTCCCGTGGGTGACCCGAGAGGATTTCTCGACCACGAACGCAAGACACCGACCCGCCGGCCGGTCCCGGTGCGATTGCGGGACTGGAACGAGGTCTACGAACCGTTCCCGCAGGACGAGTTGCAGATCCAGGCGGCTCGGTGCATGGATTGCGGAATCCCGTTCTGCAACAACGGTTGCCCCCTGGGCAACATCATCCCCGACTGGAACGACCTGGTGTACCGGGGTCGGTGGGAAGACGCCATCGACCGGTTGCACGCCACCAACAACTTCCCCGAGTTCACCGGTCGGCTCTGCCCGGCTCCCTGCGAGGGAGCCTGTGTCGCCGGGATCAACACCGAACCGATCACGATCAAGCAGATCGAGGTCGAGATCATCGAAAAGGCCTTCCGCGAGGGGTGGGTCACCCCGGTCCTCCCGTCCAAGCTCACCGGCAAGTCCGTCGCCGTCGTCGGCTCCGGGCCGGCCGGACTCGCCGCGGCGCAACAGTTGACCCGGGCCGGCCACCAGGTCACGGTCTACGAGCGGGCCGACCGAATCGGCGGCCTGCTGCGTTACGGCATCCCCGAGTTCAAGATGGAGAAATGGGTCATCGACCGCCGTCTGGCCCAGATGGAGGCCGAAGGAACCGTGTTCGTGACCAACGCCTACATCGGTGGTCCGGCCGACGACGAGACGAGTATCCCGGTCGACCGGCTGCGGGCCGATTTCGACGCCGTGGTGTTGTCCGGTGGGGCGACGTCAGTGGCGCGACCTCCCCATTCCGGGTCGTGAACTCCACGGTGTCCATCAGGCCATGGAGTACCTTCCCCTGGCCAACCGGGTCCAACTCGGTGATCTCGACGAGTCGCCGTTGAGCGCGGCAGGCAAGAAGGTCGTGATCATCGGTGGCGGCGACACCGGCGCCGACTGCCTGGGCACGGCCCACCGGCAGGGTGCCAGCTCGATCCACCAGTTCGAGATCATGGAACGCCCGCCCGACGTCCGGTCCGACCGCACGCCGTGGCCGACCTTCCCGCTGGTCTACAAGGTCACCTCGGCCCACGAAGAGGGCGGTGAACGGGTCTATTCGGTCAACACCACCGAGTTCATCGGTGACAACGGCGTCCTGACCGGACTCCGCGGCGTCGAGGTCGAGATGGTCGTCGAGAACGGTCGTCCCAGCTTCGTCCCGGTCCCGGGGTCCGAATTCGAGCTCGAGGTCGACCTCGTCCTCCTGGCCATGGGCTTCGTGGGTCCCGAGAAGGGCACGCTGCTCGATCAGCTCGGCGTCGAGCTCGACGAGCGGGGCAACGTGGCCCGATCCTCGCACTGGGCCACGTCGGTCGACGACGTGTTCGTCGTGCGGCGACACCGGTCGCGGTCAGAGCCTCATCGTGTGGGCGATCGCCGAGGGCCGCTCCTGCGCCGCCGCCGTCGACCGTCATCTCATGGGCCACACGCTGTTGCCGTCGCCGGTGCGTCCCACCGACCGCCCACTCGTCTAGATCAAGGCCGATCCTCAGGCGTCGACGACCACACCTTCGAGGATCAGTCGGTAGAGCGACGTCATGATCCGAAACGCGCTCTCGCCGGTGGCGTCGATGAGTTCACCCACCGACGATCCGGTTCCGATCAGGGCCAGATAGCGCCACTCGTCGGCGGTGACCACACGCTCGTCGACGAGGTCGGGGAGTTCGGGGGCGAGGCGGAACCGGGACGAGGTCGACGGGATACGCGCCGCGATCTCCTTCCAGATCGACAACCGACGTTCGGCCTGGTTCAACAGGTCGTCGACCGATTCGGCGAAGCGGGGACCCAGTGTATGCATGGTGCCGGGCTCGGTGGTGAAGGACGCAGGACCCGACACCATGATCTCGAAGAGCCCGGTGAGGTTGTGCTCGTGGAGCAGCCGACCCAGGATCGGGACCGCGTCGGGGAGCTCCTCGGAGATTCGTGCGGTCAGGTCGGTATTCGGCTCGTCGAGTGCGGAGCGGACTTCGGCCAGCGAGCCGACGTTGGCCCCGAAGACCACGTCGGCCAGGTCGTCACCCATCGGGGTGATCGCCAGGTAGAGGCGGCCGCCGGCCAGCCAGAGGTCGCCGAGGTGGGTCGAGCCGTCGTCACTGTCGACGGCAAGGGCGCCGGTGAAGCCCTTCGATGCGAGCTCGCGCAGGACCGACGCGATCGACTGCTCGGTGACCGGTTCATCTCGTTCGTCCATCACGAGCCCGAACGCTACCTCAAGGTTGTTCCGGAGCGGCCGATGGATCCAAACAGGGATTCCTACGGCCCCGAGAAGGATCATGTTCAACAACCTGCCTCTACGCACCAAACTGATTGCGATCGTCGTGCCGCCACTGGTGGTCCTGGCGATGATCGCCGGCTACGGCATCCTGATCGGATTCCGCGGGGCCACCAGCCTCGACGACCTCACCGGCGATGTCCGAGCGCTCGGCGGCGTGGCCACGATCGGCCTCCTCCTCAGCGCACTCGGTGTGGTCGCCATCTCCCGGACGATCACCGATCCGCTCGAGAACATCCGGCTGTCCGCTGCCGACCTGGCCGAGAACCGGCTGCCCCTGCTGATCGAGGCGCTGTCCAACCCTGCCGGCGAGGCGCCCCACTTCGAACCCATCGAGCGCGACACCGACGACGAGCTGGGGAAGTTGGTCGACTCGTTGAACGCGGTGCAGGATGCGGTGGCCAACGTCGCCGTCGCCCAGCGTGAACTGGTCCAGAAGGGGCTGTCCGAACTCGTCATCAACCTGGCCCGCCGGAACCAGTCGTTGCTCGATCGCCAGATCGAGGCCATCGACTCGCTGGAATCACGGGAGCAGGATCCCGACACCCTCGAGGCGCTGTTCGGTCTGGACCATCTCGCCACTCGGATGCGCCGCAACGCCGAGTCCCTTCTCGTGCTGTCGGGAGCCGAGCCGCCCCGCCGTCGTGGCGGGCCGGTGGCGACCACCGACATCCTGCGTGTGGCGATGAGCGAGATCGAGGACTATCGGCGGGTCCAGCTGGTTCGCATCGAGGACGGCGAGATCGGTTCGCAGGCCGCCGTCGATCTCGCCCACGTGTGCTCCGAACTCATGGAGAACGCCACGCAGTTCTCGCCGCCCGACCAGCCGGTCGTGGTCCAGGGCATGGCACAGACCGACGGCTGCTACCTGATCTCGATCACCGATCGGGGTATCGGGATGAACGAGGCCCAACTCGATGCAGCCAATGCCGTGTTGGCCGAACCCCCGGTCCTGGGCCTGAGCCTGTCCCGTTCACTCGGATTCATCGTGATCGGTCGTCTGGCCAAGCGGCTCGACGTACGCGTGGAACTGATGGCCACCGACGGGGGTGGGACCACGGCCCTCGTGCTGATTCCGGCGGTCCTCATGGGCAACGTCGCTCCCGCGGCGGCACCCCCGGTCGAGGCTCCGGTCGCCCCGGTCGCCGCCGGTCCCGAACCGGCCTGGGTCGACCCGGGCGCCGAGGAGGAGTCCTGGACTCCGCCGCCGCCGCCGGCCCGTGGTTCCAACCCGCTGACCGATCCGGTCGGCGCATCGGCTCAGGCCATCGAGTCGGGTCACGAGCCGGCCCCGCCGTTCGAGCCGTCCCCGCCGTTCGGTGAGCCCGCACCGCACGTCGAGTCGGCCGCGAGCCTCGAGGCGTCCCCGCCCTTCGAACCGACCTTCGACCCGACCCCGATCGCCGAGGCCGCCTCTGCCTTCGCGCCGGCTCCACCGTCGGCTGCCCCACCGTCGGCTGCTCCGGAGTCATTGGGCCCATCCGCCTTCGATGCGCCAGCGTCCGCGGAACCACCCATCTTCGATGCACCGGCCCCCCAGACCGGTTTCTCGGTGCCCGGGCATCCCGAGGTCCAGTCCGAGGCCCTGGCCAAGCTGATGGGCCTGATCCCGCCGACCACCGCCGACGCGGGGTCGACGGGCAATGACAACGGCTGGGCCGGCATCGTCTTCGAACCGGCCGACTCGGCGCCGCTGCCCGGAGCACCGGCCCGCCTCTCCGACGCGATTCCGTCCGGCGACGCATTCGACAGCGGTGTCGACTCGCTGTTCGCTCCTTCCGCCATCGACCAGACCGACAAGGGCCTGGCCAAACGGGACCGGAGCCAGTCCCATGCCCCGGTGAGCGAGGGCCGACCGGTTGCGGCCAGCGTCCGCAGCCCCGAGGAGATCCGCCAGATGCTCGCTCGCTACCGAGACGGGCGCAACCGTCCCACCGACGCCGACCAGCAGAACCCCTCGAACGGAGACCAGTCATGACCGTGCTCAGCACCCAGGCCAGCAATGTGAACTGGCTCGTCAACAACTTCGTCGACCGGATTCCCGGCGTCACCGATGCGGTGGTGGTCAGCTCCGACGGTCTTCCGATCGCCGCTTCGGCCGGCCTCGACCGCGACTCGGTCGATCGGTTCTCGGCTGTCTCGTCCGGTCTGATCGGCCTCGCCTACGGGGCGGCCGGACGGTTCGGTGGGGGAGCGGTCACCGAGATCATCATCGAGATGCAGAACGCCTTCCTCTTCGTGACCGGCATCAGCGACGGGTCGCTCCTGGCGGTCTTCGCCGAGTCATCGAGCGATGTCGGTCTCGTGGCCTACGAGATGGCCGTTCTGGTCGAGAAGGCGGGCACGGTGCTCACGCCGGAACTCCGGGCCGAACTCCAGGCGGCTCTGCCACGATGACCGCCGATGACCGCGACCAGTTCGCTGCACTGCGTGTGCGGCCCTACCTCCTCACCGGGGGCAGGACTCGTCAGCGCGGTCGATCTTCCTCTCGAGGCGATCGTTCGCTCTACCCCCGCGGGTGTCCAAGCGGTGGCCTCGCTCGACAACGAGCGCCATCGCATCGTGTCCCTGTGTCATCAACCGCAATCCATCGCCGAAGTCTCGGCCCATCTGCGTATGCCGTTGCAGGTGGCCCGTGTGCTCGTCGGTGACTTGATCACGGAAGGCCTCCTGAGCACCCACGCATCGACCGCGACGTCGAATCGACACGACATCGCCTTGCTCGAGCGGGTCCTCGGCGGCCTCCAGTCCCTGTGAGGAAGCCATGACGAGCGCCAACCCCATTCCCGTGAAGATCGTGGTCGCCGGCGGCTTCGCCGTCGGGAAGTCCACCTTCGTGAACTCGATCTCCGACATCGAGCCCCTCCAGACCGAGGCGGCGATGACGAAGGCCTCCGAGGCGGTCGACCATCTGGGCGACGCAACGACCAAGACGTCGACGACCGTGGCGATGGACTTCGGTCGTGTCGGTCTCGGCGACGATCTGGTCCTGTACCTGTTCGGGACACCGGGCCAGGATCGTTTCCACTTCATGTGGGACGAACTGGTTCGGGGCGCGGTCGGTGCGATCGTGCTGGTCGACACCAATCGGCTCGAGCAGTGTTTCGCCGCGGTCGACTACATGGAGCGCCAGGGTGTGCCCTTCGTCGTTGCCGTCAACGCGTTCAACGGTGTCCTGCGCCATCACCCCGACGACGTGCGAGAGGCACTCGACGTGCCGCTGCACATCCCGGTCATCGTGACCGATGCCCGCCACCGGGCGGCCGTGCGCGACAGCCTGATCAATCTGGTGCGTCATGCGATGACCCTGGCGAAGGCCCAAGCGCCGGCTTGACGAGGGGCGGCGAAGAGGGGCGGCGAAGAGGGGCGGCGAAGAGGGGCGGCGAAGAGGGGCGGCGAAGAGGGGGAGAGTAGGATCGCCGCCCAATGAGTGAGCCGACCGACACGCCGCGTCCCCGACCCGCCTCCGGCCGGTCCTCCTTGAGCCGGCTGAGTCGATCGGTCGAGGGGCAGGTAGCGATCATCACCGGTGCGGCGTCGGGAATGGGCCGAGCCATGGCCCAGCTCTTCGCCGACGAGGGGGCGAAGGTCGGGCTCATCGATCGAACCGCCGGAGGCGTCGGTGTGGTCGCCGACGAGATCGCCGACGCCGGCGGGACGGTCGCCGGCCGGACCGCCGATGTGTCCGACCGTGACCAGGTGCTGGTCGCCGTCGCCGAGATCCGTCGCGAGCTCGGTCCGGTCGACATCCTGGTGAACAACGCCGGGGTGAGCATCCCGGCCCCGATCGACAGTGCGGGCTACGACGCAGCCTGGGACACCACCTTCGGGGTGAACCTCGAGGCCCACACGATCCTGATCCGGGCGTGCCTCGACGATCTGTTGCGCAACGGCTCGGGCCGCATCGTCAACATCGCGTCGACCGAGGGGCTCGGGGCCACGCCGTTCCTCACGTCCTACACGGCATCCAAACACGGGGTCATCGGGTTGACCCGAGGGCTGGCGGTCGAGCTGGGACGCCGCGGGATCACGGTCAACTGTGTTGCTCCCGGACCGATTCGCACCGGTATGACCTCGGCGATCGACGAAAACGACAAGGCGGCCTTCGCCCGCCGGCGGGTGCCGGTCGGTCGCTACGGCGATCCCGAAGAGGTGGCGCAGGCCGTGTTGTCGCTCTGCCTGCCCGCCTCGTCCTACATCAACGGCACCGTGCTGGTGGTCGATGGCGGCATGACCGCTCAGAACGCATGACGGCGCCCGACGACACCCGTTCGGGGAACACCCCACGCCGCGATCCGGTCGATCTGCTCGAGGGCCTGGCCACGACCCGGGCGATCCGGCGCTACACGGCCGATCCGATTCCCGACGACGACCTGGCGACGATCCTGTTCGCTGCCACTCGGGCCCCGACGGGATCGAATCGCCAAGGTTTCCGGTTCGTGGTGCTGCGCAACGGTCCGAAGGCGGTCGAGGCCAAGTCGATCCTGGGTCGGTCGTTCCGCGCCGGTTGGGCCGACAAGCGCTCCGACGACGGGTACGACGCGGGCAGCGGATCGGTCGACAACAGCCCCAAGGCACGTCAGGCCAGGGCCATGGACTACTTCGTCGACCACTTCGAAGAGACCCCGGTCGTCGTGCTCGCCTGCATCAAGAAGCGGCATCACTCGATCATGGACGGGGCGTCGATCTACCCGGCCTGTCAGAACCTTCTGCTGGCGGCCCGGGCGCTGGGCTACGGCGGGGTGCTCACGGGCTGGCACAACATGGTCGAATCCGAGCTCCGCGAGCTCCTGGGCATTCCCGAGGATCACGACATCGCGGCGACGATCCCGCTCGGCCGGCCTCAGGGGAACCACGGTCCGGTTCGTCGGCGTCCGATCGCCGAGTTGGTCTTCGATGACGAGTGGGACGGTGCCGCACCCTGGGCCGTCGAGCCCGAAGGTACCCGCCACACCTCGGCCGGCCCGCCGAAGGGTTGACACCGATCGTCGACCGGATCGGGCGACGTCGCGGGACCCGGGGTCAGTACGGGGCTGCACCCAGGAAGTCGAGTCCCTTCTCGACGAATGCGAACGCCTTCGGCAGACCGAAGTGGTCGACATTGCGGAGGGTGACGAGTTCGGCGTTCGGCAGGGCCTCGGCGAGGGGCTCACCCGGGCCGGCGAAGTCCTTGTCGCCGATGATCACGAGGGTCGGGGCGGTGACCCGGGCGGCGGTATCACGATCGAACGGCGGTTGGGCGCGGCGCAGGAAGGCGGCCAGCGCCAGCGGATCGTTTCCGTCGGATTCGGCCATGTTCTTGAAGTGCAGACCGACCATGTCGTCGGGGTCGGACCGTCCCTCGATGGCGTCGAGCAAGGGATTGCCGTCGCGTTCGTCGAACAACCGTGCGCCCATGCCCGCGATCACCAGTCGGCCGAACCGTTCCGGGTGGGCGGCAGCCAGGCTCAGCACGATCCTGGCCCCGGCCGAGTAGCCGACGGCATCGACGACTCGTCCGTCGGGTAGTTGAGCCTCGATCAGGTCTTCGACGGCGGCGTAGGCCTCGGGATCATGCGGTTTGTCGGCCTGTCCGTGACCGAGGAGATCGGGAGCGATGACCTCGCGGCCGGCCTCGGTCAGCAGATCGATCCAACCCGGCTCCTGCCAGGTACGAAGCGCGGAGGTGGCGAAGCCGTGGACGAGGAGAACGGGATTGCTCATGGCCGAGCACAGTAGGGGCCGGTGTCGTCCGGGCCAAGTGGGCGCACCGACCGCTGGTCACGATGACCGCGAACGGCCGTCGCTCAGGCCGCGACGAGCCGCTCGCCCGCTCGGTCTCGGGTCTCGCCGGCCCGGTTCTCGAGGACCCGGGTCTCGGCGGAGCGGTGCTCGCCCCGTCGGGCGCGGCACGCATGATCCAGCCGAATGGTGGCGATGTCGGTGGTACGCACG
Organism: uncultured Acidimicrobiales bacterium; assembly: GCA_963700755.1. Lineage (GTDB taxonomy): Bacteria > Actinomycetota > Acidimicrobiia > Acidimicrobiales > SZUA-35 > JBBQUN01. The sequence continues at coordinate 239,199 of CAVOYW010000003.1, read as the reverse complement.
CTCGCCACCCGCACGCTCCACGAATCGATCACCCGGCGACCGTCGTCGAGCCGGAAGAACGTGGTGAGCGGGCCCTCCTGGCAGTAGGCGTCGGCTCCGACGATGTCGAGGTCGGTCTGATCGGTGAGGGTCACGAGAAAGGAGGCCATGCCCTGACCCTACGACGACGTCCCTGTGCGGAGGAAGGGGCGTAACCCTGTGACTTTCCTGTGTTGTGCACAGGGGGTCAGCTGTGGACAACCTTCGCCTCGGGTGTGGTGTCGACGTCGTCGAGTCGGTCCGGCCGGGCTCGGTCGAATACCTGCGAGGCCGTGCGGGCCGCACCACGGGCTTCGGCCCAGCGCCGTCCGTAGGTGTCCATCGCCAGACCCACGCCGAGGAGGGCCAGGGCCACGATCCCGTCGAGCCACCAGTGGTGTCCGGTCGCGGCAACCACGAAGAAGGTGATCGCCAGGTGCAACAGGGCCAACCAGCGCCAGCGGCTCGAGCTGGCCGCAACGATGCCGAACGACACGACGGCGGCCCAGCCGATGTGGATCGAGGGCATGGCGGCGAACTGGTCGGACACACCGGTGCCGACGGGCCCGTAGACCGACATGCCGTAGCGCGTCGACAGATCGACGAAGCCGAGCTCGGGCACGAACCGCGGCGGGGCCACCCGGATGAACCGGATGACCAGGCAGAACGCGGTGAGGATCACGAGGCCGGTCCGCCATCGCAAGTAGTGCTCGCGATGGAAGACGAACAACCAGATCAGGAACACGATCAGCGAGGGAACGTGCACCACGGCGTAGTAGGCCGTGGAGAATCGGGCCAACCAGTCGTGTTCCATGACGAAGTGCTGCAACGAGAGCTCGGTGGGCAGGTGCAGGGTCTGCTGCCATTCGTTGAGCGTGCGCGCCCGTTCGATCGCTCCGGCGTTGTGCTTCAGCGGCAGCACCCGGGCCACGCGCCAGATGGAGTACACCCCGGAGATGAAGGCGAACTCGCGGGCCGCCGGAATCACCGCCGCCGTCAGCCGACTGGGTCGGACGCGGGCGAGCCCGATCGCGAGCAATCCGCTGATCAGCGAGGCGATGGCTGCTTCGTCCCAGGTTGCCCACTTCATGGGAGTCCATCTTGCCAGCGGCGGGAGGAGATCACATTCACCCCCCGACCTCGAGCACCCCGCACCCTCTTGGAACAGGGCAGCGGCGGGCCGGGTTCGAGGCCCGCACGCGTGTCAGCCGGTGGCATGCCACCGGCTGACCAATCCCCCGTTGTACCCCCGGCGGGTTCGAGCGTGACACTCGGCACATCACCGGTAGGGGTCATGCTACGCAGGGGTTCACGCTCGTGTCAACGAGACGCCGACGTTACCCTCGGGTCCGTGCCGGCCGCTCGTCTTCGACCCGACCACCTGGTGCCCAAGGCCGGGCGTCTCGACCCTGGCCGACCCGACCACATCGCTGCGCTGGAGGCACATGATGCCGCGGTTGCGGCCGGTGTCCCGGGATACCTCGATCCGGGTTCGGGGCTGTTCGTGATGACGGCGGTCGCTCTGGCCGATCGGGGCTTCTGCTGCGACAACGGCTGCCGCCACTGTCCCTACTGGTGAGGTTGGGGCAGGCTGGGTGAGGTTCGGCTTTTCGATTCCGGCCGGCTCGGCAACTAGTGTCGTTCGACATGACCGAACGTATTGCCATCTCGATCGACGAAGCCGGCGTGGCCGACGTGCGCCTCAACCGGCCCGACAAGATGAACGCCCTCGATCCGCTCATGTTCTCGGCCCTGGTCGAGGCTTCCGATGACCTGGCCAAGAACACCGCAGTTCGCTGTGTGGTGCTGTCCGGCGAGGGCCGAGCCTTCTGCGCCGGGCTCGACTTCTCGAGCTTCCAGGGAATGGCCGACGGCGAGCGGGACACCGAGCGTGCCCCCCGGGTCACCGAACTCCCACCCGATCGGATCACCCATCACGGCCAGCAGGCCGTCTACGGCTGGACCGAACTCCCGGTTCCGGTGATCGCCGCCGTCCACGGTCATGCTCTCGGCGGCGGCATCCAGTTGGCGCTCGGCGCCGACATCCGATTCGTGCACCCCGACGCCAAGCTGTCGGTGCTCGAAGTGCGCTGGGGGCTGATTCCCGACATGACCGGAACACAGGCCCTGATCAACCTGGTGGGCCTGGACGTCGCGAAGGAACTCACCTGGACGGGTCGCATGGTCTCGGGCACCGAGGCCGTCGAACTCGGGCTGGGCACCCACCTGTCCGACGATCCCCGCCGCGATGCGCTGGCCATGGCCGCCGACATCGCCGCCAAGTCGCCGCACGCCATTCGGGCCGGGAAACGCCTGTTCAACGCGGCGCCGAAGGTCGGCGTCGCCGAGGGGTTCGCAGCCGAGCGATCCGAGATCGGTGCTCTGATCGGATCGCCCAATCAGAAGGAATCGGTGATGGCATTCTTCGAGAAGCGACCGGCTCGCTTCGCCGATCCGGAGTTGATCGCCTGAGCGATCCCGGGGCCTCAGTGGCCGATGGCGGCCCCGGTGCGGGCCCGCGGATCGGCCATGCCGGCCAGATGATCGTCGGTCACCTCGATGAGGTGGGCATGACCGAACAGGCCCAGGCCGTAGGGCTGCTCGTCGACTTGATGGCCGCGCTCGCGTAGTCCTCTTGCCCAGTCGGAACCCGCTTCGATCGCCACCGTCAAACGATCAGGAGACGACCAGGTGTCGAAGCCGATCGCCTGGGGAATGGTCAGGGTGAAGCGGGGTGAACTCAGGTTGGTGCCCGGACCCTGCCCGGCCTGGAGCATGCGGGCCAGCATCTGGAGCACCACCTGCGGTTGTCCGTCGCCGCCCATCGTGCCGAGGACCGAACGGAGCGACCCGTCGGCCCGCGTGACCAGCGCCGGTGACAGGGTGCTCGGTGGCCGTCGACCCGGCCCGATCTCGGCGGGGTGGCCCTCGACGAGCGAGAAGCCGAGCCCACGGTTGTGCAGGAACACACCGACCTCGGGGACCGTGATGTGGGCACCGAAGCCCGAGGCGTTGGACTGGATCAACGACACGCCCATCCGCTGCCGGTCGGTGGTGCACAGGTGGATCGTGCCGCCACCGGCGCTGGGTGGGGCGATGGCGGCCGCAACCCGGGGGTCGATCGCCGATCGGCGAGGTCCGAGTCGATCCTCGCCAACGAGCCGATCACCGGCCGCTCCCTCGAACAGCACGTCGTTGCGGTCGAACGCCGCCTGTTTCGCCGCCTCGATCAGGAAGTGGGCCCACTGCGGATCGTTCGGATCCTCGGGCAGATCGAGGCCGGCGGCGATGACCGCGCCCGCCAGTGACAGGTAGCCCTGGGAATTGGGTGGCGTCGTCCAGAGGCGGTGACCCCAGGCTTCGGCCGACACCGGCTCGACCCAGTCGGCCAGATTCCGACGGAGGTCGGCATCGGTGAAGAGGTCGGCATCGCCGCCGCCCCGGCCTCGTCCCAGAGCGATCAGACCCGAACCGAACTCGCCCTCGTACCAGCCGCTCCGGCCGTCACGAACGATGGCTCGCAGGGAACGGGCGAGCCCCGGACGGGTGATCACCTGGCCGGTGGCCGGTGGTCGGCCGCCGGCCAGGTAGTCGTCATTGCCCGGCACGTGCTCGATGGCCCGACTGCTGAAGGCCAGGTGCGGAGACGCGGCAAATCCGGCTTCGGCCAAATCGATCGCCGGCTCCAGGATCTGGTCGATGGGGAGCGAGCCGAATTCGGCGTGCAACCCGAGCCAGCCGTCGACACATCCCGGGACCGGGACCGTTCGCAGGTCGTCGCGGAACGGCATCTCGGTCAGTCCCTCGGCCCGCATGGCGGCAGCGTCGCTGCCCGATCCGGCCCGCCCCGAGGCATTGAGGGCCCGGGGCGTTTGCCCGGGCACGTGGACCAGGGCCCACAGATCGCCGCCCATGCCGCACAGGTGCTGTGACGTGACGGCGAGCGCAGCCGAGGCGGCGATCGCGGCATCGGCGGCATTGCCGCCCGCACCGAGCATGCGGAGACCGGCCCCACTGGCCACGTGGTCGATGGTGCAGACCATCCCGTTGACGGCACGACGGGTGGTTTCGATGTGGAACGAGGCCATGCCGCTGTGTAGTGGTTGCGGACGGGGGTCTGTCAAGTGCCGAGAGCACGAACCGGGACGGCCCGACTCAGGTCCAGTCGCCCCGCTCGCTGAGAACGGCTTTCAGGACACTGAGCTTGTCGCTGATGATGGCGTCGACCCCCGCGTCGAACAAGGTGTGCATCTGGGTTCGGTCGTTGACGGTCCAGACGTGCACCTGGAGGCCGAGCGTGTGCGCTGTCTCGATGAAGGTGGTGTCGACGATGCGGACACCCCGGATCACCTCCGGAACCTGGACACAACCGTGCTGTCGGGCGAGGCGCCGAATCGCCGGATTGGTTCGGATCGCGCCGAGCGCCCGGCCGGCCCGAGCCGAGGCCCACAGTGCTGCGACGTGTCGGGGCCCGGCCGAGGTGCACAGTTGCGGTCCCAATTCGGCCGCCGCCCGAGCGATGCGCTCGTCGCTGAACGCCCCGACACAGACCCGGTCGATGGCCCGCTGTTCGCGAATCACCCGGACCAGGGGCTCGACCGAGGCGTCGGACTTCGGATCGATGTTGAAGCGAGCCTCGGGGAACGTGGACAGCAGTTCGACCATGGTCGGGATGCGCGCCCCGTCCCCGAGATCGATGGCCGACAGCTCATCCCAGCGGTGATCGGCGATCGAGCCCGGCAGGCCGGTCAACCGCTCGAGATCGGCGTCGTGGAAGGCGACCAGCACACCATCGGCGCTGAGGTGGACGTCGGTCTCGAGGTAGCGATAACCGATGCCGAGGGCGTGGGCGAACGCCGGAACGGTGTTCTCTGCCGCGACCTCGTCACCGCCCCGATGGGCGAGTCCGTACCGTCCGGGCTGATCGAGATACGGCCAGTTCGACGACGGTCGGGAGGTGGGGGCGGGCACCACGGCAAACTACTGCCCGCGTCGTCGGCGCGGTACGGTCCCGACATGACTGCAGACGTACGGATCGAGATCGACGGGTCGATCGGGTGGCTGGTCTTCGACCACGAGGCCCGCCGCAATGCCATGACCCTCGACATGTGGCTGGCCGTTCCCGATCGGTGCGCCGAACTCGCGGCCGATGAATCGGTGCGGGTCGTCGTGCTCCGTGGAGCGGGCGACATCGCCTTCGTCGCCGGGGCCGACATCAGCCAGTTCGGCGACTCCCGGTCCGGGAACAGCTCGATCCGCTACGACGAAGCGACCGCCAATGCCTACGGGGCCATCGCTCATCTGCCCAAGCCCACCATCGCCATGATTCACGGATTCTGTTTCGGTGGCGGGCTCGCTATCGCTCTGTCCGCCGATCTGCGCTACGCCGCCGACGACGCCCAGTTCTGTCTCCCGCCGGCCAAGTTGAGCGTCGGCTACCCGCCGTCGGGTATCGGCACGGTGGTCGACCTGCTCGGCCCGGCCATCGCCAAGGAGATGGTCTACACCGCCGACACCTACGACGCGGCAACGGCCCAGCACTGGGGTCTCACCAATCGGGTGCTGCCCAAGGCCGAACTCGAGGCATACGTTCGTGACCGCTGCGCCGTGATCGCCAGCCGGGCGCCGTTGAGCCAGATCGCCGCCAAACTGGCCGTCGCCGATCATCTGGGAATCGGCGACCCCCAGGCGGTCGACGCCGCGGTGAAACGGTGTTTCACCAGCGCCGACTACGCCGAGGGTGTCGCGGCATTCATGGAGAAGCGCGCCCGCGCTTCACCGGGCACTGATTCGGTCGGGCCGGATCCTCAGATGATCCGGCTGTCGTGGCCGGCCCAGTATTCGTCCTTGAGCAGACGCTTGTAGAGCTTGCCGGTGGGATGACGGGGGAGTTCGTCACGGAAGTCGATCGTACGCGGGCACTTGACGTCGGCCAGGTGTTCGCGGCAGTAGGCGATCAGCTCCGAGGCGAGTTCGGGCCCCGGCTCGACACCCTCGGCCGTCTGCACGATCGCCTTCACCTCCTCACCGAAGTCCTCGTTGGGGACGCCGATCACGGCGACGTCGAACACCGCCGGGTGCATGGTCAGGATGTTCTCGGCCTCCTGCGGATAGACGTTCACCCCGCCGGTGATGATCATGTAGGCCTTGCGATCGGTCAGGTAGAGGAAGTTGTCCTCGTCGAGTTTGCCGACGTCGCCGAGCGTGCTCCAGCCCTTGGGGTGGCGCGACTTGGCGGTCTTTTCGGCGTCTCCGTGATACTCGAAGCTGCCACCACCCTCGAAGTAGATCGTGCCCTCCTCGCCGATGGGGACGTCGTCGCCGTCCTCACCGACGATGTGCACGGTGCAACCGATCGGTGTCCCGACCGTGCCCTTGTGGGCCATCCACATGTCGGAGTTGCAGTACACGAATCCGTTGCCCTCGGTGCCGGCGTAGTACTCGTGGATCACCGGGCCCCACCACTCGATCATCTGTTCCTTGACCGCGACCGGGCACGGGGCGGCAGCATGGACCACGGCCTGCAGGCTCGACACGTCGTACTTGGTCCGGATGGACTCGTCGAGCTTGAGCATGCGCACGAACATCGTCGGTACGACCTGGGTGTGGGTCGCTCGATACTGCTCGATCGACCGGAGGAAGAACTCGGGATCGAACCGCTCCATGACGACCACGGTCGCCCCGTTCACGTGGGTACCCATGCAGAATCGCAGCGGAGCGGCGTGATAGAGCGGGGCCGGCGACAGGTAGATCGAATCGGCGGTCATGCCGAACAGCAGGGTCGCCATGCCGGCGACGGAATGGGTTGCGGTCTCGAGCGGCTCGGACTCCCGGGCCGGCATCACGCCCTTGGGCTGACCGGTGGTCCCCGAGCTGTACAGCATGTCGGCCCCGGCCAGTCGTCCTTCGATCGGATCGCTCGACTGGCCGGCCACGGCGTCTTCGAAGGACTCGTAGCCGTCGATGGTGCCGTCGAGCATGTACCGCTCGATCACGGCGGGCATCCGGTCGACCAATTCGGCGGCCTGGTCCCGCTTGTAGACCGAGGTGATGAACACCTTGGCCTCGCAGTTGCCGATGATGTATTCCATCTCCTCGGTCGTCAGACGCGAGCTCATGGCGGTGTAGATCAGACCGGCATAGTGGGCACCCCACGCGATCGACAGGAATCGAGGATGGTTCTCGAGACAGAACGCCACGTGATCACCGGGGCGAAGGCCGAGCGACTGGAACAGCTGCGCCAGTCGGTTGGCCTCGGCGTCGAGTTCGGCGTAGGTGATCGTGTCGCCGGTCGACGCCATGACGATGGCGGGCTTGTCGGGATGGGTCTGTGCGTGTGCGCCGGGGTACATGGGCGGGAAACGTAGCAGGGGCCCCGAACCGGGTCGAAGTGGTGCCGACTCGGCGTCGATGCCACGATGCGGCGATGAGCGCACTCTTCACGATCGATGGCGAGTGCCTCGTTCCGACCGCCCTCACGGGTGGTCCGTGGCGGCCCGACGCCCAGCACGGCGGACCTCCGTCGGCTCTGCTCGGCCGAGCGATCGAGTCGGAGGTCGAGCCGGGTGAGCAGGTGGCCCGGGTCACCGTCGAACTGGTGCGACCGGTCCCTCTGGTCGCCCTTCGGGTCACCGCCGAGCGATCGGTCGTCAGCCGGCGGGTCGCCCATGTCGATGCCCGGATCACGGTTGCCGACGGTGGTCCCCGCCACGGCACGGTCGTTGCCGTTGCCCGCGGTCTCCTGCTGGCCGAGAGCGAACTACCCGACCCCGGCTACCGCGTCGACGAGGCCGAGCCTCTGCTCGGCCCCGAGGCGGCGGCCACGGCACCGGACTGGGCGTCGGGGCCCGACGTGACCAGCTATCACAAGGACGCAGTCGAACACCGCCCCGTGTCGGGAGGCTTCGTCGGGCCGGGGCCTGCCGATCAGTGGATCCGATTGCTGGGCCCGGTGGTCGAGGGAGAGGAACCGTCTCCGTTGCAGCGGGTCTTGGCGGCCGCCGACTTCGGTTCCGGGGTGTCGGCCATCTTCGACGGCGAGTCCGGTGTCGGGTTGATCAACGCCGACATCACCGTGGCCTTGCACCGACCACTGATCGGCGAGTGGGTGCGGCTCCGGGCCGTCACGAGAGTCGGTCCGTTCGGCGTCGGCCTGTGCACCACGATCCTGTCGGACGAACACGGGCCGATGGGAACCGCGATCCAGTCGCTGCTCGGAACCGGCATGCCGAGCTGACCGGTTCGTTCGAACGGTGGGATCGTGGGGCAGACTCAGGGTATGAGTACTCGTTCCGGCCCCGAACGCACCCCGGTGATCGATCTGCGATCCGACACCGTGACCCAACCGACCGACGCCATGTGGGATGCCATGCGTCACGCTCCTCTGGGCGACGACGTGCTCGGCGACGATCCGACCATCAACGAACTCGAGGTCTTCGCCGCCGACCTGCTCGGGAAGGAGGCGGCGGTGTTCGCCAGCTCGGGCACGCAGTCGAACCTCATGGGTCTGATGGCGCACTGTGGACGGGGCGACGAGTACCTCGTCGGCCAGCATGCCCACACCTATCGCATGGAAGGCGGGGGTGCGGCCGTTCTCGGGAGCATCCAGCCGCAGCCGATCACGAACCGGCCCGACGGCACCCTCGACCTCGTCGAGGTGGAAGCCAACATCAAACCGCACGACAACCCGCACTACGCCATGACGCGGCTGCTGGCGCTCGAGAACACCTGGAACGGGCGGGTTCTCACCCTCGATTACCAGCTGGCCGCAGCCGACCTCGCCAAGCGAAACGAGCTGGGGCTCCATCTCGACGGCGCCCGCTTCTTCCACGCCGTCGTTGCCCTCGGGGCCGACGCCGCCACGGTCGCCGAGCCCTACGACACGGTCTCGATCTGTCTGTCGAAGGGCTTGGGGTGCCCGGCCGGGTCGTTGCTGATCGGTTCGTCCGAGCTGGTCGCCCGGGCCCGCCGGACCCGCAAGATGCTCGGAGGCGGTCTGCGCCAGGCCGGCGTCATCGGCGGTGCCGGCCTCTACGCACTGCAGCATCACGTCGACCGGATGGCCGATGACCATGCTCGGGCTCGACGCCTCGCCACCGGCCTCGGAGCCATCGACGGGGTCACGGTCGACCTCGAGGCGGTTCAGACCAACATGGTGTTCGTCGGGGTCGACGGCTCGGCCGACGATCTGGTGTCGTTTGCCGCCGACAACGGGGTGAAGCTTCTGTCGGCCTACGGCCGGAACCTGCGCCTGGTCACCCACCTCGACATCGACGACGACGATGTCGAGACGGTCATCGACGTGTTCGGTCGCTGGGCCGAGTCGGCGGGGAGCGCGGCATGATCGATCCCGGTATCAAGCGCTGTCTCGGGCAGATGATCAAAGGCGTCCAGGTGGTCGGCGCCACCCACGACGGTGTGAGCCGCGCCTACAGCTCGCACTGGGTCACCCAGATCTCGTTCGAGGAACCGATCGTCATGGCATCGGTGAGCCCCAAACACGACACCTACCCCCTGATGCGCGATTCGGGCCGCTTCGCCGTCTCGATCCTGGCCGCCGACCAGATCATGGCCGGTCAGTACTTCTCGTACCCGGGCCGCAAGTTCAAATACGCGGCACCCGAGCTCCTCACGCTCGACGATGACGGCCTGCCCGTCGTCCCCGACTCGATCGCCTACCTGACCTGCGAGGTCTTCGATCGGATCGAGCGCTTCGATCACGACCTGTTCCTGGCCACGGTGGTCAAGACGGTCGAAGGCCGACTGAAGGAACCACCGCTGCTCTACTCGGCCCGCCATGGCTGGCGGACGACCGGCGAGCCGGCTCGGGAGAAGGGTGTGTCGATCCGCGACCAGCTCCTCGAACGGGTGGCCGAGCTCGACGAGTGATCGGTTCGTCACCCGGCTCGGGACCGCACCGGATCCGGCGCCTTGACCGGTTGGTCGAGAAACGGCGGGGCGACCTAAGGTCTGGTGCATGACTGCGCTCGACACCTCAACGACGATCGACTCCGACGAAGCCCGCGTCAACGCACTCGTCGACCAGCTCCTCGCCGAACGTGATCCGAACACGACCGACACCACCGAATTCCTCGGTCACCAGTTCGATCTGGGCCTGGCCTGGGTTCACTTCCCGGTCGGACGAGGCGGGCTCGGGCTCGGTCCGAAGCTGCAGAACGTCGTCAACAACCGCCTGGCCGCCGCCGGGGCGCCGAGCCCCTACTACCGGAATCCGATCGGCTACGGGATGGGAGCCCCGACCATCGTGGCCCACGGCAGCGAAGAGCAGCAGGACCGCTACCTGCGTCCCTTGTTCACCGGCGAGGAGATCTGGTGTCAACTCTTCAGCGAGCCCGGTGCCGGTTCCGACGTCGCCGGCCTGTCGAGTCGGGCCGTTCGCGACGGTGACGAGTGGATCGTCAACGGCCAGAAGGTCTGGACGACGCTCGCCCATCTGGCCCGCTGGGGCATGCTGGTCGCCCGGACCGACCCCGATCAGCCCAAGCACAAGGGTCTGACCTATTTCGTGGTCGACATGCACGCCCCCGAGGTCGAGGTCCGACCGCTGCGCCAGATGACCGGTGACGCCGAGTTCAACGAGGTCTACTTCACCGATGCCCGCATCCCCGACGTCGAGCGGCTCGGCGAGATCGGCGATGGCTGGCGGGTGGCGATCACCACCCTCATGAACGAGCGGGTGTCCATCGGGGGAACCGTGCCCCCGAAGGGAAGTGGCTCGATCAGCGCCGCCATGAAGGCCTATGCGGCCCGCAAGGACGGGCTCGATCCGGTCACCGATGCCAATCTGCGTGACGGCCTCATGGCCCTGTGGATCCGGGCCGAGGTCCATCGCCTCACCAATGCCCGAGCGTCCTCCAACCGCAAGGCCGGGACCCCTGGGCCCGAGGGATCGGTCGGCAAGCTCGAGTCGGCGCTGCTCAACCAGGCGGTCTACGAGTTCACGATGTCGATCATGGGGGCCGAAGGGATGCTCTACGGCGCCTACGAACACGGCCGGGCCGAAACTGCGATGGCCTCGGCCACGGTGCAGGAGGCGTTCCTGCGCAGCCGGGCCAACTCCATCGAGGGAGGCACGACCGAGGTCATGAAGAACATTCTCGGCGAGCGCGTGCTCGGGCTTCCCGGCGACGTTCGGACCGACAAGGACATTCCCTGGATCGAGGTCCCTCGCAACTGAGCAACTCGCCCGAGCGGACGGGAGCGGTTCAGCCGAGATTGAGTTCGGGGTGCGGGCGTAGATGGCCCGTGTCGTTGAGGCTGCGCAACGAGCGCTGACCGGTCGAGGCGATCATGAAGCGATTGATGCTCGTGTAGTCGGGATTGAAGAACATCCGAGGTGGCAGGGCCAGCACGTCGGCGGCAAAGGAGTTGATGACGCCGCCGTGGCACACCACGGCCACCTTCTGTCGGGCATGGCGGCCGGCGATCTCGTTCAGGGTCTCGTTGACCTCGGCGAAGAATGCCTCACGGCTGCCGGCGAGTTCGTTCTCGAGGTACTCCCGCCACCGGGCCTTGTCCTTCTTGAGTTCCTCGATCGGGATGTACGAGCTCTCTTCGGCGTCGAATTCGCGGACGCCGTCGACCACGACCGCTTCGATCCCGAGGGCAGCCTCGAGCGGGGCCGACGTCTGTCGGGCCCGTGCCATCGGGCTGCTGTACACGGCGTGGATGCCCTCGTCCCGGAGCCACTCTGCCATCACCTCGGCCTGTCGGACTCCCACCGGTGTCAGGTCTGGATCAGCGGCACCCTCGGCGTCCTCGATGTGTTCGGGTCGACCGTGGCGGATGATGATCAGTTCCATGGGAGCGGGACCCTAGACCGCACATCCGCTCAAGTCGAAATCCCGTGAGTAGTCTTCCGGAGGTGCATCGACGGACCAAGATCATTGCGACCATCGGCCCGAAGTCCGACACCGAAGAGGTCATGGTCGACATGATCCACGCCGGGATGGACGTGGCCCGCCTCAACCTGTCGCACGGGACGCTCGAGGAATCGCTCGCCCGCTTCCAGCGGGTCCGCAACGCGTCGGCGATCGTGGGTCGTCCGATCGGGATCCTGGTCGACCTGCCGGGACCGAAGGTCCGAATCGGCACCATCCCCGATCCGATCGTGCTGGCCGAGGACGATCTGATCGACCTCACACCGGGAAGCGTCGACGACCGGTCGTCGGCGACCAGGTTCACCGTCGACTACGCCACCCTGCTGTCGGATCTCGAGGTCGGGGACCGCCTGGCCATCGGCGATGGAGGAATCGTTCTCGAGGTCGTGGGTTTCGGAGACGACGTTGCCCGGTCGAAGGTGCTGTTCGGTGGCCGGGTCCAGGGTCGACCGGGCCTGCACATCCCGTCGGACCGACTCAAGATCAGTACCCCCACACCCGAAGACCTTCGGCTGCTCGATGCGTTCGTCGAAGCCGGCACCGACATGATCGCCCTGTCGTTCGTGCGATCGGCCCACGACGTGCGCCGGGTCGGACTCGAGCCGGCGCCCCGCGGTCCCCTCGTCGTCGCCAAGATCGAAACCCGTGCCGCGGTCGAGAACCTCGACGGGATCATCGCCGAGTCCGGGGCCGTCATGGTGGCCCGCGGTGACCTGGGATCGGAATGCAGCATCCAGGAACTCCCACACCTGCAGAAGGACATCATCGCCCGCTGCATCGCACTCGGTCGCCCCGCCATCACCGCCACCCAGATGCTGGAGTCGATGATCACGGCCCCGTCGCCGACCCGGGCCGAGGCGTCCGACGTTGCCAACGCCGTGTTCGACGGAACGTCGGCCGTGATGCTGTCGGGAGAGACGGCCATCGGCCGTGACCCGGCCCACGTCGTTGCCACGATGGCCTCGATCGCCAAGCGGGCCGATCAGGAATTCAACTACGAGGGTTGGGCCCACGCCATCCGTCGCGAACGGCTGTCGGAGCCGCAGAGCCTCGATGCCGCCGTCACCGATGTCATGACCATGGCCACCTGGCGGGCGGCGTCCGAGATGGGCGTCAAGTCGATCATCTGCATCTCCCGGTCCGGCTTCACGGTCCGGGCCATCGCCCGATTCCGACCGAAGGCGAAGATCCTCGGCTTCAGCCCCGAGGAACGTACGGTGCGCCAGCTCACGATGAGCTGGGGGGCCGAGCCGATCCTGATCGATCGCATCGACGACAACGAATCGACCGTGCAGCGGGCCGTGGCCCAGGCCAAGGAGCTCGGCCACATCCGCGCCGGCGACATCGTCGCCGTCCTCGGCGGCAGCACCGGAACCATCGGCGCCACCGACACGCTTCGAATGGTCCGCTGCCCATGATCGGACGGCGACCCTGACTCGGAGCCGATCGGGGATCCGCGGCCTGCGCCGCCGCCGGGTGGCTTTCGTCTTCTCCGGCGGAGGCAACCTCGGCGCGGTCCAGGTGGGCATGATCAAGGCCCTGTTCGACGAGGGCATCGAACCCGACCTGGTGGTCGGTTGCTCGGTCGGCGCGATCAACGCCGCCGCCCTGGCCGCCGAGCCGGGGCGGCTCGGTCTCCGGCGGCTCGAACGGATGTGGGGTCGTCTGGCCGACGGCAAACCCGATCTGATGCCTCGTTCGTTCATCCCTCTTGCGGCCCAGATGGCGTTGAAGGGTCCCAGCCTGCACGATCGTGCGACGCTGGCGACGCTGCTGAGCGAGGAGCTCCTCTGCGACACGATCGAAGACCTGCAGCTGCCGTTTGCGTGTGTCGCAACCGATCTCGCCACCTCCGACGAGCACTGGTTCGATCACGGCCCCCTGGTTCCGGCGCTCCTGGCGTCGGCTGCGCTGCCGGCGGTGTATCCACCCATGGAGATCGACGGTCACCGGTTCATCGACGGTGGCGTGGTCCGGGAAGCTCCCGTCGCCCAGGCGGTCGTCATGGGTGCCACCGAGATCTACTTCTTCCACGTCGGCCATCTCGAAGGCCGCCGGTTCCAGGCGTCCCGACCGTTCGACGCAGCGATCCATGCCTACTGGACGCTGCGGTATCGCCGAATGCTCGACGACCTCGAGAGTGTCGAGAACGAATGCGAGTTGATCGCCCTGCCCGCCGGTGTCCGACCCCGTCTCCGTTTCGACGATTTCTCGAAAGGTCGGGAACTCATGGCCATCGCCTATGAGGCGAGCCTGGCCTATCTCCAGACCGGTGAGGCCCCGGATCCGGTCGAGATCCGGTCCAAGCCGAAACGGGGCGATGATGACGACGACTTCCTCGACGGGCCCCAGCTGGGGTGACGGGTAGGATCGGGCGATGACCGATCTCAACCTGACCACCGGACCACCCGAAACGGTGCTGCCACCCGAGCCGGCGGCGGTGACCGAGGCCATCGCCGAAGCTCTGAGCCGGTCCGAGGGCGAGCGGCGGGCCGCGCTGGCGGCGATCGTGGCGGACAACCCCCGATCGTTGCTCGGCTGGGCCCATCTGGGCGAACTGGGGCGCGACGACATCGAGCAGTACGCCGCATTCCGTGTCGGTTACCACCGCGGTCTCGACACGCTCCGGCAGAACGGCTGGCGAGGTTCGGGCTACGTCCGCTGGGAGCATCCGACCAATCGCGGATTCCTGCGGGCGCTGGCCGGGCTCGCCCGGGTGGCCGGCCGTATCGGTGAAGGCGACGAGCACGAACGGTGTCGAGTGTTCCTGCGCCAGCTCGATCCGACCTGGGACGACGACAACCTGTCGTGATCGGGGCCATCCTCACCGGCGGAGCCGGCCGGCGCTTCGAGGGTGTTGCCGACAAGGCGCTCGCCCCGGTGTCCGGGCGGTCGACCCTGGGCGGGGGAGTACGCGATGCGCTGCGTGGCGTCGGCCTCGATCCCGTGGTCGCGGTCGGTGGCACGGCGGGAGCCTCCCTCGGCTTGATCACGATTCCCGATCGCCGACCGGGCGAAGGGCCGCTGGCTGCGACGGCGTCGGTCCTGCTGTGGGCCGGCCGCGGCCACGTGCTCGTCGTTCCCTGTGACCTGCCACTGATCCAACCGGCCACGCTTCGACCGATCGTCGATGCAGCCGTCGGCGTCGACGACGACACCGCCGTGGTCGCCCTCATCGATGGTCGGCCCGAGCACAGCATCGCCGTGTGGCCCGCATCCCGGGGGCGGGCGATGTGGCGGCGGGTCGAGGCCGGTGAGCGTGCTCTGCGGGTCGCGCTCGATCTCGGACCGTGGCTCGGGGTCGAACTCGACGGGCGGCGGCTCTGCGACGCCGACACGGCGTCGCAGCTCGCCCGACTTCTCGAGGGGCCGTGATCCGGCGGCGGTCGGGTCCGCAGGCGCAGGTCGCAGCACGAAACGGCGTACGCTGGCACATCGTGCCGAAGCTGATCACCGACGAGTCCACCTTCCTCGACGTCCTGGAGCAGGCATCGGCCCACGATCGCTACGCCATCGACACCGAGTTCCACCGGGAGCGCACCTATTTCCCGCACGTGGCGCTGGTCCAGCTGGCCTGGGCCGATCGGGTGGCGCTGATCGATCCGCTGGCGCTCGACCTGAGACCGATGGCCGGACTGCTCGAGAGCGATTCCCTGTGCGTGATGCACGCCGGGACCCAGGATCTCGAGGTCCTCGACCTGGCCACCGGGACCGTGCCCACTCGTCTGTTCGACACCCAGATCGCCGCCGGGTTCCTCGGTATCTCGACGGGTTCGCTCGCCACCCTCCTCGACACCTACCTCGACGTGACGCTGGCCAAGGGCGACCGGCTGACCGACTGGCTCCAGCGCCCGCTCACCGACGACCAGCTCACCTATGCCGCCGGCGACGTCGACCACCTGCTCGAACTCGCTGCACTGCTGGAATCCCAGCTGCGTGATCTCGGGCGTCTGGAGTGGGCCGAGTCCGAGTGCGAGCTCGTGCGGATCAAACCTCGGGGCCGCCGTCCGCCCGAGGACGCCGTGCAGCGGATCAAGGAGGCCCGGTCCCTGCGGGGCAAGGCGGCGCGGGTGGCCCGCTCGATCGCGGCCTGGCGCGAGATCCGTGCGGCCGACCTCGACGTCCCGGTGCGCCAGGTGCTGCCCGACATCGCGGTCGTCGGCGTCGCGCAGCAGGCGCCGCGGACGATCAAGGATCTCGAGCGCATCCGGGGGCTCGATGGACGTCATCTCAAGGCCGGGGCAGGCGAGCAACTCCTGGGCGCCGTCCAGGCCGGGCTGCAGGCCACCGACGACGTGCCCCGACCGAAGTCACCGGGACTGCCCAAGGACATGCGGCCGGTGGTCACCCTCGTCACCGCCTGGATCTCGCAGCTGTCCCGTGACCACCAGCTCGACCCTGCGCTCCTCGCCACCCGGGCCGACATCGAAGGTCTTCTGGCCGACGACCCGAACAGTCGGTTGCGGAGCGGCTGGCGGGGAGCCCTCGTCGGCGAGCCGATCCAGCAATTGGCCCGCGGCGAGGCCGCTCTGGCCTTCGTCGGCGACGGACGCCTTGCCCTCGAGGCCCGCAGTCATCGATCGCTCGATTGATCCCTTTCGGTTCCGCTCCGGTCCATGTCCGATCGCGACGGAACGGGAAACGAGGGATGTTGAGCGACAGGGGGCGACCTCCAGGCACTTCTGGGTATGACTCGCTCATCTGATGGGAATGGGCCTACACTTCATTTTCGACCTGCTGCCTCACCAGGTGGCATACCCGCATCCCGAGCAGGAGCGTGCCCCGTGAAAAGGGCGTCATCGCCGATACGAAGAGGCTCGAGCCTTGAAGCGCTCGAACCCGGCCGACGACATCGAGTCCTTGATGGACCGTCTCGAAGACGATCCGTTCGATCTGCCGGTCACGACCCAGGCCGGTCGGGACGACGACGACGACTACGACGACTGACCTTGCAGCGGCGGTTCCGTCGCTGAAGCCCACGAAGGCCCGGTGCTCGTCACCGGGCCTTCGTCGGTTTTCGCCTCGTCACCCTCGGCGGTGGCCGGCCTTGGCGAGCCGCGGTTCAGGGCCCGACGCCGCCGGTCTCGTCGATGATCTCGCCGAGTTTGACGATCTCGGCCTCGAGCACGACGCCGATGAAGTTGCGGTCGCCGTCGGTCACCGCCATCACGTCGGTGTCGGCCGATTCCATGGCCGTCACCACGTCGCGGAGCGACCAGCCGGGATTGGCGATCAGATCGACCCCTTCGAGCACCTCGGCCACCGTCGTGGTCTCCCAGCGGTCGCGGGGGATCGCCGTACAGCCCTCGACCGAGCACAGTCCGACGAACCGGTTGCCGTCGACGACGGGGACGACCCGTTCCCGTCGGCCGAGGGCATGGATCCAGACGAACTCCGACACGGTGGCATCGGGCGGCACCGTCAACACATCGGTGGTGAGGGCGGCGGCCAACGGCATCGTGAGGCGCTCTTCGAGATGCCCGAGCCGCTCGACCTGCTGTCCGGCGCTGACCGAATCGGGGCCGGCCACCAGCTGGGCGACGGCGGCGGCGATGAGCGCCGGGACCACGGCCGATCCTGAATTGGCGGTCGACTCGGCAACGAACATCACCGCCGCGATCGGCGTGCGGTAGCCGGCGGCCAGGAAGGCGGCGAGGCCGAGAATGGGCAGGAGCGCGCCTCCGTTGGGCGGCATGCCGAGTTCTTCGAGCCCGAGGCCGACCAGGGTTCCCGAGGAGCACTCCCTGGACGGCGAGCGGGATGAACAGACCGCCGGTGCCGCCGCCGGCGACCGTCACCAGTGTCGCGACGATCCGCAGCGCAAAGAGGACCGCGACCGCCTTCAGCGAATGGCTCTCGCTGAGCCACTCGACCACGCCGACCCCGGGGCCGAGGGTGAGCGGCTCATCGAAGAGTTGCACGGCGAGGAGCGCCAGCAGACTCAGCGTGGAGCCGGCGACGACCACGCGGATCGGTGTGTGGACCTGTTTCGAGATCTGTTTCGCCCGCCGAACCAGGATGGCGTACATCCGTCCGCCGAGTCCGGCGCCGACGCCGATGGCCAGGGCGGCGATGAGGTCACCGGCCTCGAGTGGCCGGCCCGACACCTGGTTCAGCAATCGTTCCGGTGCGGCCAGGGGCATCGAGATGAAGGTCAGGTAGGCGGCAGCGGACGCCACGAGCGAGGGCAACAGGGCCCGGTGGGCGAGATCGTCCCGGTAAGGCGCTTCGAGGGCGAACAGCACCCCCGTGGCCGGGGCCTGGAAAACGGCGGCCACGCCGGCGGCGGCGCCGGCGGTCAACAGCAGCCGGGCCGCCCCACGCCCGAGCCAGCGGTCGAGTCGCTGTGAGACCTGCAGACCGAACACCGAGCCGGTGTAGATCGACGGACCCTCGAGACCGAGGGCGCCACCGAACCCGATCGTGGTCACACCGGCCAGCAGACGAGCGGGCAGCTTCGAGGCCGGTAGCGACGGGTGACGCATGTGGTAGGCACTGATGTACTCGTCGGACGTGGCCGGCGTGGCGTTGTTGCCGAGCTTGGCCAGGATGACGGCCGTGAGGACCAGGCCGACCAGCGGGGCCAGGGTCTGCACCAACAGGCCCTGTTCGGTGATGCGCTCCAGGACCACGGTGACCGTGACGTATTCGAAGAGCGAAACCGTCACCCCGACCATGACCCCGAGGAGTGCCGACGCCAAGAGCAGACGGGAGCTCTTCGCTTCGGGAAGAAGCGGGCGGACGAGGGACAGCACCATCGAAGGATGCCCTAGCGGCGTGGCCGAGCGGTGGCTCTGGACGGGATCCTCACCGATTCGTCGACAGGACGACGGGTGTTTCGCGCTGGATCGACTCGAGTTCGCTCGCCAGTCGTTCGTAGATGTCGTTGCCGACGAGCTCGATCAATTCGTCCCGGGCGGTCTCGTAGAGCGGTTCGTGGCCCTGGTACGCCGATCCCTCCTCGATGCACCACCAGTGGAAATCGAATCCGCCCTCTCCCCAGTCGCGTCGTTCCCAGGCCCGGACGAACACCGTGTCGTTGCCGTAGTCGTCGGTGTGGATGTCGAGCCGGATCGGTACCTGCCAACAGACGTCGGGTTTCCAGTCGAGCGGCCGTTCGCCCAGTCGGAGCGCCTTGGCGTGCAGCGCACAACCGGGCCCGCTCGGATGGTCTTCGCGATTGAGGAAGATGCAGGCGCCGTCGACACGACGGGTCACCCACGCCCCCTCCTTGTTCTGCTTGAACGGCCCACCCTTCTTCGCCGCCCGTCGCCGATACTGCCACTCGTCATCGGTCAACAGCGCGGCGTAGGCGGCGGTGTTCTCGAGATCCTCGGTGTCGGAGAAGTGTGCGCCGTGCACGCAGCAACCGAGGACCTCGGCCCGCGCCGCGGGCAACGTATCGGGTTCCTGTTCGATCGACGGGCACCCCTGTCCGTAGATGCAGCCGAAGTTCGACAACAGGAACGTGACATCGAACATCCAGGCATCGCCGTGATCGTCGTAGAGCGAGATCCAGCGATGACCGTCGGCGGGAGGAAGCACCCTGCGAGGGTAGTGGCTCCGTGCCGACGGACGGCCTCCGCGCCGGTGGTGCCCGGTAATGTCACCGACATGGCTGGCTTCCACGATGACCGACTCCGAGACCTCGCTGATCGGCTGCGGGCCATCGACGACGAACTGGCCGAACTCGGGCTCGATGTGTTGCGCGAAGCGGTGGCGGCCGGAGCGACCAGTCGACCGGTCATCGACAAGCCGATCGCCGCCGCCCGACGGGCCGTCGAGAAGGCCATCCGTTCACTCGATGCCGCAGCCGAGAGCTGAGTCGGTCAGCGGCCGCCCGGTTTCGCGTGCCGCTCGCTCACTGGCCGCTCCTTGACGGGCGGCTCGCTCACGGGCCACTGCCCTCGAGCATGGGCTCGTTCTCGGGTTCGAGGTCGTGGACCAGGCCGGTCGTCGCCCGCTTGTCCCGGCCACCGAGCTGGTTGATTCTCAGGATCATCTGGTGCAGCCGAGCGAAGGACCGGTCGTTGAACCGGAAGGCGATCCGGGCCAGGTCGGCATGGTCGTCGTCGTTGCGTTCGGCGTCGGTGGTGTCGATGGCCTCGACCGTGCCATCGACGACGATGTCGGCGAACTCGTCGGAGAGAAGATCGAGCACGCCGGGCTCGAGTGGTTCGTTCAACCGGATCACGAGGCGCTTGCCGACGTAGCGCATCGAGTGGAACGTCGAGTAGTAGTCGGCGACGTAGTGAGCGGCCTCCTCGGCACTGTGGGTGTGGAAGAAGAGCGATCGGTCGGTCGGGCTGATCATGCCACTGTCGAGCAGACCGACTTCCATGAAGCGGATCAGCGACGACCAGTAGTCCGATCCGGGATGGTCGAGCATGACGATCGGCGCCGGGTAGCTCTTGCCCGTCTGGATCAACGTGATCAGCTCGAAGGCCTCGTCGAGCGTGCCGAATCCGCCCGGGAGCAGCACGAATCCGTCGCTCTCCTTCATGAAGAACAGCTTGCGGGTGAAGAAGTAACGGAACGTCGCCAGCTTCGGGTCGCCCTCGATGACCGGCGCCGCCCGCTGCTCGAACGGCAGCACGATGTTGACCCCGAAGCTGTTCTCGATCTCCGGCGCCCTCGATGACCGCGGTCATGATCCCGGGACCGGCCCCGCTGATGACCATCCAGTCCTGTTCGGCGATTCGGCGACCGAACTCGTCGGCCAGGATGTAGTCGGGGTGGTCGTCGGACGGCCCGAGCCGAGCCGAAGACCGTGCACTTGGCCCGCGTCCGATGGGGGGAGAACACGCGCCAGGCGTTCAACATCTCGACGAGGGTCTGGGAGGCGATCTTGAGTTCCAACCGGTCGACGTCGGCGGCGTCCATGTCGAGGGCGGTGACGAGCAGGCGACGAACGAGGTCGTCGTTGGCGTCCTTGCCGATCTCGCCGAGCAACTCCGAGATCAGCCGGTCGACCTGGCCTTCACCGTAGGTGTTGCGTGCTCTCGGGGCATTCATGGCTCGGCGTGCTCCTCGCTCGGCGAAGGCCCACCGTAGTCACCCGACGCCGGCGATGACGGATGGTGGATCGTCGACTCGGCCGACGCCCACCCGCTCGTACAGGGTGGTCCGTTGCACCAGTCGGCGTCCGATCGGTTCGACGAGCCGGGCGAAGTCCTCGACCCCGACATCGGTGCCGTGGGCAGCGCCCGCGGCACGAGAGATGTTCTCGTCCATCAGCGTTCCCCCGACGTCGTTGCAGCCCGACTGCAGCAGCTGACGGACGGCGTCGAATCCGATCTTGACCCAACCGGACTGGATGTTGTCGATGGTGCCCCGATACGCAATCCGGGCGACGGCGTGCACGAGCAACGTCTCGCGGAACGTGGGTCCTCGTCGGGCCTTGTGTTGGAGGTAGATCGGCGCCGCCATGTGCACGAACGGAAGTCCGACGAATTCGGTGAAACCGCCGGTCTCCTCCTGCAGCGCCCGGGTGGCCAACAGGTGCTTCACCCAGCTCTCGGGCTGTTCGACCGCCCCGAACATGATGGTCACGTTGGAGCGCAACCCGACCTGATGGGCCGTGCGATGGGCCTCGAGCCATTCGTCGCTGTCGATCTTGTCGGGGCACAGGAGGGCCCGGACCGGGTCGTCGAGGATCTCGGCGGCCGTCCCCGGGAGGGTCTTGAGCCCGGCGTCCATCAGCCGACGCAGATAGTCGGCCAGCGGTTCGCCCAGCCGTTTGGCCCCTTCGGTGACCTCGAGTGCGGTGAAGCCGTGGATGTGCATGTCGGGGCATGCCTCGTGAACGGCTCGTGCCACATCGATGTAGTAGTCGCCGTCGAAGTCGGGGTGGATCCCGCCCTGCAGGCACACCTCGGTCGCCCCGACCGCGGCCGCCTCGATCACACGGTGCTGCATCTCCTCGAGCGTGAGCAGGTACGGCTTGCCCCGCAGATTGAGGCTGAGCGGCCCCTTCGAGAAGCCGCAGAAGCGGCACTTGAAGGTGCAGACGTTCGTGTAGTTGATGTTGCGGTTGATCACGTAGGTGACGTCGTCGCCGACGATGGCCCGACGAAGCTCGTCGGCCACCTCGGCGACGGCAGTGACCTCGGGGCCACGGGCCCGGAACAGGGTGAGCAGCTCGTCGGCGCCGACCTGTTCACCGGACCGGACTCCGTCGAGGACGTCGGCAACCGGTCCGGTGAGACCGGTCGGCCTCGTCCGGGCGGGACGAGCCGTGACCAGCGTCGGGGGGTCCACCGCGGCCCCGGAGTACCACTGGGTCGAACGCTCGCCGATCAGCACCACGTCGGCGCCATCGTCGCCCTTGGCGACGAACTCGGTACGTTGCGGGAAGACCGCACCCGGGTCGTCGCGGGCCAGGCCTTCGGCATCGGAGCGATCGAGCACGTGGAAGCGAAGCGCCGGATCGAGCCAGCGGCCAACGGCAGGCTCGGCCGCCGTCGGGCTGAGTTCGGCGAGCACGTACTCGGGGTAGATCGTCAGCCGTGGGGCCAGGGTGTGTCCTGCCGCCTCGGTGACGGTTCGGAGACGGTCGAGATCGGGCCACGGCCGTTCGGGGTTGACATGATCGGCCGTGATCGGCGAGACACCGCCCCAGTCGTCGATCCCGGCCGCCAGCAGGGGAGCGAAATCGTCGCTCAGATTCGGCGGGGCCTGGAGGTGCACGTCGTCGGGCAGGATCAGCCGGGCCAGCGCAATGGCCCGCCAGTAGGGCTCGTCGGGGCATGGCTGGTGCTTCCACATCGCTGTGCCGGCCTTGGGCCGGAAGTTCTGGACGATCACCTCCTGGACGTGGCCGTGCCGGGCATGGGACTCGGCGATGGCCTGCAGCGCCTCGATGCGATCGCCCTCGGTTTCGCCGATGCCGACCAGGATGCCGGTGGTGAAGGCGATACCGAGCTCGCCGGCCGCCTCGAGTGTGGCGAGTCGGCGAGCCGGGATCTTGTCGGGCGCGTTCGCGTGCGCCGCGAGATCGGCTCGCAGCGACTCGATCATCATGCCCTGACTCGGAGAGACGGCCCGGAGCCGTGCCAGCTCGTCTGGGTGCAGGGCCCCGGCGTTGGCGTGGGGGAGCAGACCGGTTTCGTCGAGCACCAGCCGGCACATCGCCACGAGGTACTCGACGGTCGAGTCGTATCCCCGTTCCCGCAGCCACGTCGCCGCCTGCGGATAGCGGAGTTCGGGTCGCTCGCCGAGGGTGAAGAGGGCCTCGTGACAGCCGGCGCGAGCGCCTCGTTTGGCGATCCGCAGTACCTCCGCCGGTTCGAGGAAGGGGGCGTCGAGGCGGGCCGGAGGCTGGGCGAACGTGCAGTAGCCGCACTGGTCGCGGCACAGCATCGTCAGCGGGATGAACACCTTCGGGGAGAAGGTGACCCGATTGCCGAAGGCACGATCTCGTTTCTGTCGGGCTCCGGCCAGGAGTTCGTCGGTGGCCAGGTTCGTGAGGTCGTGCATGGAGGGGGCGCTTTCGTGATGCAGGGTGTGGTCGGGGAGGGTGTGGTCGGGGAGGGTGTGGTCGGGGAGGGTGTGGTCGGGGGGACGACCGAGCGAGGAGCGCTCAACGGTCGGCCGACCGGCTGCGGACCCGGCCCGGGGTGACGCATTCGTCGCACGCCGGGCATCGGGTGTGCTGAACCAGCGGTGTCCCGCAGGTCTCGTGGACGAGCACCACCGGCGGTTGACCGTTGGCGTACCACTCGTCGCCCCAACGCATCAGGGCGATCAGCGCGGGCGAGAGGTCGGCCCCCTTGGCCGTGAGCCGGTACTCGTGGCGCACGGGCCGATCCTGGTATGGCACCTTCTCGACGACGCCGTGGTCGACGAGCAGCTTGAGTCGGTCCGACAGCAGGTTCTTGGCGATTCCCAGATCGTCGACCAACTGGGAGAACCGCCGGACGCCGCGGAACAGGTCCCGCAGGACGAGGATGGTCCACCGGTCACCGATGACGTCCAGGGTGGCCGAGATCGAACAGGTGACCGGGTCCCCGATGCCGGTCGACGACGGGTCGGGTGTGGTCAGGTCGGGTGTGGTCAGGTCGGGTGTGGTCAGGTCGGGTGTGGTCAGGTCGGGTGTGGTCAGGTCGGGTGTGGAGGCCGGAGACGGGTCGGCAGGAGGCACGGCGGGAAACCTAGATCAGTCGGTTTCGATTCACAACCCAGTCGGTTCGGATTCGAAACCATGCAACCCCGGCTCGATCCCGTCGACAGTTCGGGCACGGCTGGCTACCATCGAACACATGTTCGTTCGATCGTCGGCCCATCCGACACCGTCACCGCTGCAGGGATCGCTGTTCGCCCAGGGCGAACCTCGCGCACCGGTCGCTGTCGGGGCACTTCGCCGCATCGATCTCGGCCGCGGTGCGTGGCTCGACCACGGGCCAGACTGGTTGCCCGGCGCCGACGCCTGGTTCGCCATGCTCGCGTCCGATCTCACCTGGGAGGGGGCACGGCGCCCGATGTACGACCGGATGGTCGAGGTCCCGCGCCTGATCTGGAACGACGACCCCGCTGGGCCGACCCGAACCCCGCCGGCCCTCTTCGTGCTGGCCGACCTGCTGACCGAGCACTACCGACGTCCCCTGCGCGGAATCGGGTGCAACTTCTACCGTGGTGAGCGGGACTCGGTGGCGATGCACGCCGATCGGGTGCCCCGTCCCGGCGATGCGATCGTTGCCATCGTCTCGGTCGGAGCCCGTCGGTCGCTGGTGCTCCAACCCAACGACGGTGGTGGGGGTCACCGCTTCGACCTCGGGCATGGCGACCTGCTCGTGATGGGCGGCACGACCCAGGCCACGTGGCGGCATGGCGTTCCCAAGGTGGCGCGGGCACAGCCCCGTATCTCGATCATGTTCCGGGGCTGAACCCGACCGGAGCGCTCGCCCCGAGGGGCGGAACGAACGCGGGCCGACGAGGTCGGCGCCGGGGGAAGCTCAGGACACCCGGGGGAAGCTCAGGACACCGCGGGAAGCTCAGGACACCGGGGGAAGCAGGGTGTAGGGGACCCGTCGACGCTCACCCTGATCGATGCGGACCGAGGCGATCATGGTGCCGTAGTCCTCGAAGGCCAACTCGGCCCGGATCAGGCGGTAGTTGAACTTGCCCGGCTCGATCTGGAGGGGCTGCACGTTGCGGGCGATGGGTTCGGCCTCGGGATCGACCGCACCGTCGGCATCGGCCATGTGGAACACCGTTTCGAGCGCGGCGACCTCGGATCCGGTCGGTGGGTTCCACACCAACACCACGAGGTGCGGGGCGATCGTGCAAGGAACCGGCGCCGGTGCGGGACCCGAGAACTGCACCCCCGACAGGTCGATTCGTGTGGTCGGCCCTGGCTCGGAGCGCAGGGCGATGTCGTCCATGAACAGGGCTGCGATGATCTCCATGCCGGTAGTGTCGGGGTTGATGAGCGATGTCTCAACCCGCGAAACGATTCTTCGTGAAGCTCGCGGCCTGCTTTGCCGCTCAGGGCTACGAAGGAACGTCGCTCAACGACATCGCCGCCGGCGTCGGCATCCGACGGCCGAGTCTGCTCCACTATTTCGCGTCGAAAGAGGCCATCTACCGCGAAGTCCTGCTCGACGCCTTGCTCGACTGGGGTCGCCAGCTCGATCCCAGCCCGTCCGATGCCCGGCTCGACGGGTGGGAGCGTGTCGATGCCGTGGTCGAGGTCAGCTTCCAGTTCTTCGTCGCCAATCCCGACATCGTCGTGATCGTCCGACGAGAAGCCCTCACCGAGCAGAGTCACCTCGGTTTCGATCTCGGCGTGGCCCTGCGGCCCTACTACGAACGCGCGGTCGCCTTCTTCCAACGAGAGATGGACGCCGGCGTGTTCCGCCGGCACGATGCCGAACACCTCGTGCTCACCGGCTACGGCGCCCTGCTGACCTACTTCTCCGATCACGCCATGTTGCGGGGGCTCCGGGTCGACGACCCTTACGGCCCCGAACAACTCGAGCGCCGTTTCAACCACATGAAGAGCTTCATCCGGGCCGCCCTCGAACCCTGATCCCGGACGAGCACCACACCCGGTGGCGGCAGGGGGTCGGACCCACAGAATCGCAGACCCGGCGGATGGCTCGTAGGGTCTGCCCATGAACGAATCGCCGACGCCGTCGACCCTGTCGGAGCGTGAGTCGAAAGAACTCCTCGCTCCCTTCGGAATCCCGTTCCTGCCCGAACACCTCGTCGTCGACGCCGATGCCGCCGTCGTCGCCGCCGTCGAGGTCGGCTTCCCCGTCGTCATGAAGCTGAACGGTGACACGATCGCTCACAAGACCGAACGGGGTCTGGTGCGGCTCGCACTGGCGTCGCCCGATGCAGCCCGCGATGCCGCCGGCGAGCTCCTGGCTGCGGCACGACCCGAGGACGGAGCCGTCTCGCTGCTCGTGGCACCCATGATCCGGTCCAACCGCGAGTTCATCTGTGGTGTCTCGACCGACGAACAGTTCGGACCGACCGTCCTGCTCGGGGTCGGTGGCATCCTGGCCGAGGCGATCGCCGACGTGTCGGTGCGCTTGGTCCCCATCACCCATCGCGATGCGCTCGAGATGATCGACGACCTGTCCACGCAGGCGCTGCTCGAGGAGTTCCGCGGCGAACCGGCGGTCGACCGCGACGCCCTGGCCGGCGTTCTGGTCGCGCTGTCCCGCGTGGCCGAGGCTTCGCCCGACATCGTCTCGATCGACCTCAACCCCGTTCTCTTCGACCGGGGTGTCCCGGTCGCGGTCGACGCGCTCGTCGAGCGGGGTCCGGTTGCCGGGTCGGGTCGTGTCGTCGAGAACGCAAAGGGAGCCTGACATGTCCGCCGCCATCAGCCGTGATCACTTCGATGCCCTGTTCGAACCCCGGGGTGTCCTCGTCGCCGGGGCCTCGACCCATCCCGGCAAGTTCGGGTTCGTGAGCCTCCACAACATCCTGGCCTCGGGCTACGAGGGCAAGGTCTTCGCCACCAATCGCGATGGCGCCGAGGTCCTCGGTGTCTCGTCGGTGGCCGATGTCGACCAGCTGCCCGCCGGCGAGATCGACCTGGTGTTCGTGTGCACGCCGGCCGCCGCCAACGCCGACCTCCTCCGGGCCTGCGCGGCCAAGGGCATCAAGGCGGCGTTCGTCACCTCGGCCGGCTACGGCGAAGCAGGTGAGGACGGCATCGTCGCCCAGCAGGCGCTGGTCGAGCTGGCCGCAGAACTGGGCATCATGGTCGCCGGCCCGAACGGTCAGGGTGTGGTCTCCACCCCGGTCTCGCTCTGCGCCCAGATCGTGGCCCCCTTCCCGCCCGCCGGGCACATCGGCGTCGCATCCCAGTCGGGCAACTTCGTGTCGTCGTTCCTCAACTGGTCCCGAGCAACCGGCGTCGGGATCTCGCGGGCGGTCAGCGCGGGGAACGCGGCAGCGGTCACGGTGCCCGACTACCTCGAGTACTACGCCAACGATCCCCACACCACCGTCGGCCTGGCCTACGTCGAGGGCATCCAGGACGGCCGGGCCTTCTACGAACGGATGAAGGTGCTCGCCGCCCGCAAGCCCATGGTCGTCGTCAAGGGCGGGGCAACCAGTGGTGGGGCGCGGGCGGCGGCGAGCCACACCGGCAGCCTGTCGACCGACGACCGGGTCTTCGACGGTGCCATGCGGCAGGCCGGCGTGATCCGGGCGGCCACCGTCGAGGAGGCGTTCGAGGCCGCGGCGACGTTCGCAACCCAACCGGTCCCCACGGGCAACCGGGTGGTCGTCATGACCACCGCCGGTGGATGGGGAGTCGTCACCGCCGACGCCATCACCTCCAGTGAGCTCGAGCTGATGACACTGCCCGAAGACCTCCTCGCCGAGATCGATCGACACCTGCCACCACGCTGGAGCCGGAACAACCCGGTCGACCTCGCCGGCGGCGAGACCCGGGACACGATCCCCACCGTCATGTCGCTGATCGCCGAACACCCCGACGTCGACGCCATCATCTACCTGGGCCTGGGTATCCAGTCGAATCAGGCCCGGATGATGAAGGAAGGCCGGTTCTATCCGGGCAACGGTCTCGATCGCATCGTGGCCTATCACGAGCGACAGGACGCCCGGTTCGCCGAGGCGGCCGCCGAGATCTCCGAGGCCACGGGCAAGCCGATCCTGACCGCGACCGAACTCGCCGTTGCCGACCCCGACAATGCCGGCCCGGCGGCGGTGCGGGCCAGTGGGCGACTCTGTTACGCGTCCGCCAACCGAGCGGTGACGGCGCTCGAGCATCTCTACCGGTACCACCGCTACCAGCAACGCTGACCGATGTCGGCCGCTGCGTGCCTCGGCCCGGAGCACTCGGCTGCTAGGTTCGCGGCGTCATGTTGTCGGCTCCCACCATTCGTCGCTACCTGCCGTTGGCGCTCCTGACGATGACCTCGTTGCTGGCGTGGCGCAGTGCCGATCTCGCCGACACCGACGACGAGCGCGTCGAACCCATCGTGTACGACCAGGCGCTGACGACCCCCGTCCTGTCGGCCCGTCGCATCCCGCAGACCCTGCAGGCCCCGATCGCCGACGATGCGATCGCCCCGGCCATCACCACGGTCCTGGCCGGTTCGCCACCGGACTCCTGTCTCATCGTCGAGGTCGATGGGCGCCTCATCGGTGAACAGAATCCGTTGCTTCCGGTCGTTCCCGCATCGAACGAGAAGATCATCACCACCTGGGCGGCCTTGGCGACACTCGGTCCGGAACACGTCTTCACCACCGAGGTGCGGAGCACGGGGGCCGTCGCCGACGGCGTGTTGGCCGGCGATCTGTTCCTGGTCGGGGGCGGAGATCCGTTCCTCGCCACCGATCGATGGTGGGCTCAGTACGACACGATGGACGGCCGGGCCCATACCCGGCTCGAGGAGCTCGCCGATCAAGTGGCGGCGGCCGGTTTCACCTCCGTGAGCGGAGGGTTGTACGGCGACGAATCCCTGTTCGATTCGGTTCGCTGGGGACCGTGGGCCCAACGGTTGATCGACACCCGCCAGTCCGGCCCGCTCTCGGCGCTGTCGGTCAATCAGAACTTCACCAGTTGGCCCGAGGTGTACGCCGGGAGCTTCCGGCCACGGGTTCCGGCCGCTGATCCGGTGAACGGTTCCATCGCCGTCTTCGCCCAGCTCCTGGCCGAACGGGGGGTCACCGTCGCTCCGATCGGGCCCGCAGTGGCACCCCCCGAGGCCGCCGCGTTCGCCACGATCTCCTCACCGCCTCTTTCCGACGTCGTGACCCATGTGAACTCCTACAGCGACAACTTCGGGGCCGAGTTGCTGCTCAAGCACATCGGTCTCGCCCGTGCCGCGGTCGGGAGCACCGAGACCGGTGCTGCGGCGGTGATGGCCACGCTCACCGAACGTGGTCTCACCACGATCGGATCGATCATCACCGACGGCTCCGGCCTGAGCGAGGACACCAGGGTCACGTGCCGACTGCTCGACGACGTCCTCGACGATGCCGGACCCGACTCGGTGTTCGCCCGGAGCCTGTCGATCGCCGGGGTTCGGGGCAGTCTGATCGACCGCCACAACGGCACGGCGGCGACGGGCTCGGTCTACGCCAAGACGGGCACCCTCAACAACGTGACGGCACTCTCGGGGTATGTGCTCTCCTCGACCGAACCCGGCACCACGCTGACCTTCAGTTACGTGGCGAACGGTGAGCTGGCCGGTCAGGACGAGACGATTCGTGGCCTGCAGATACCCTTCGTCGAGCAGCTCGTCGCCTATCCGGCCGGCCCGACACTCACCGAGATCGGCCCGACCCCACCGGTGGCGATCACCCCCGATGCGAACCTCGAAGCCAACGGCCCCGGGCCCGACGGCCCCGCCCCGGACGGAGAGGGCGAATGAGCGTCGAGCAGCTGATCCTGCCCCAGTTTCCACTCGGATCGGTGCTGTTTCCCTCGATGGTGCTGCCCCTCCACGTGTTCGAGCCGCGTTTCCGGCAGCTGCTCGACGACATCGATCCTCTCGGCAACGACTTGTTCGAGGACGATCCTCGGCTCGATACCGGTCCGGTCGATGCCGAGCAACGTGACCGGGGAGCGTTCGGCGTGGTCCTCATCGAGCGGGGGAGTGAAGTCGGCGGCGGCGAGCTCCGGACCAACGTGGGCACCATCGCGACGATCCTGCGACGTGAACCACTGCCCGACGGTCGGTCGTCGCTCCTGTGTGTCGGCACCGAGCGGTTCCGGGTCGACGAATGGATGCCCGACGATCCCTACCCCCGGGCCCGGATCCACCGTTGGCCCGACCAGCCGGGCCCGCCCTGTACCGCCGAACTCTTCCAGCGGGCCTCCGACGCCTACGACCTCTGCCGTTCGGTGTTCGAGCGTCATGGCATCGAGGTCGGCACCCGACCCGGCTTCCATCCCGAACCCCGCGTCGCGACGTTCCAGATCGCCGCGTTGTCGCCGCTCGGGGAGCTCGACCGTCAGGACATCCTCGAAGCACCCGACGAGGCAACCCGCTGCGAGCGGCTGGCCGACCACCTCGAGTCGGCCGCAGCCGTGCTCGAGTTCCGGCTCAGTGGCGACTGACCTCACCCAAGTCACCCACATCCCCATGCGAGGCCCGTGGTTGCGCCTAGACTCGCCGGAAGCGTGACCGGGAAAGAAAGCGAGGCCGGAGTGGCCAAGGCAAATCCCCTCGACGGGGCGAAGGAAATCCAGACGATGATCGTCGCCTACGCCAAGCAGGAGACGATCGATCCGCTCAAGTCGTTGGGAACGTTTCTGGCCTGGGGTATCTCCGGAGCCCTGTTCGTCTTCCTTGGTACGTTCTTTCTCGGACTCGGGGTGCTGCGGCTCCTCCAGCAGAGCTTCGACGGCGGCCACATCGGCTCGGCCGCGCCCTATGCCATCACGATTGCGATGCTGCTCGTGACGATCGCCGTGATCTTCCTGTTGTTCAGCCGATCGAAGAAGCGAGTGCTGTCATGACCGATGCCAACAAGATCTCCCCGGCCGACATCGAGGCCAAGTTCCGCGAGATGCAGGGTCAGGTCGAGGCCGTCACCAACGACTCGAAGAAGAAGGTCGCGATCGGCGGTGCGGCACTCGCCGTGCTCCTGCTGCTCGTGATCTACCTCGCCGGTCAGCGCAGCGGTAAGCGCAAGAGCACCGTGGTGGAGATCAGGCGGCTCTGACCATGTTGCGCTCGGTCATCGCCTTCATCGTCCGAAACTCTGCTCCTCATCCGATGAGGCGTCTGCGCAACCGGGCGCGTTTCGTTTCCCAGGACCCGTTCAAGTGGATGGTCGCATCGATGATGCTCATGTCGGTGCGGAAGGTGCGGTCCTTCGCCGCACCGGCGCCGATGATCGACCTCTCGAAGAGCAAGCCGGGTGATCGGTTCGTGATCGAGCACCTCGACATCAGCCACAACGAGCAGATCAAGGCCTTCAAACGGGCCAAGAAGGCCGACAAGCGGTCGGCCCGCGACGCGAAGCGGCTCGCCCGCAAGTCCTGATCGGTCAATAGGATTCACCACTCCGCCACGACTCGAGGAGGAGTGTCCATGAAGGTCCTGCTGCGCAACCCCAACCGTCAAATCGATCTCGACGGCCCGATCTCGGTCGTCAAGCTGCTGGCTCGGCTCGAGCTGAATCGCGAATCGGTGCTCGTGATCCGGGACGGAACCCTCGTACCGGGCGATGCCCAACTCGCCGACTCCGACGTCGTCGAGATCCGACCCGTCATCTCGGGTGGGATCTGAGCCGTGACGAACCGACGAGACACGATGCCGCAGCCGCAGGCAGGGACGCAGCGATGAAGTGCCGAGTCTGCCGTGGACCGGCGATCATCGACATCCGTCGTCACAACGCGAACTTCTGCACCACTCACTTCCTGAAGTACTGCCAGGACCAGGTGGCGAAGTCGATCAAGGAATTCGCCATGGCCGAACCCGGGGAACGACTGCTCGTCGCCGTCTCGGGTGGCAAGGACAGTCTGGCGGTGTGGGACCTGCTCGTCGAGATGGGGTACGACTGCGACGGTCTCTACATCGGCCTCGGAATCGGCGAGTACTCCGACGTCTCGGGCCGCTACGTGCGTGCCTTCGCCGAACAACGAGGCCTCCACCTCATCGAGATCGACCTGCGCGACGACTACGACTACGACATCCCGACCGCCGCCGCGGTCACCCGGCGGGTGCCGTGCTCGGCGTGCGGGCTGTCGAAGCGCCATCTCTTCGATGCTGCGGCGATCGACGGCGGCTACGACGCGGTCGTGACCGGACACAACCTCGACGACGAGGCTGCGGTGCTCTACGGCAATGTGATGCGCTGGCAGACCGCATACCTCTCCCGGCAGCGGCCGACACTCGATGCCGAGCACGGGTTTCCCCGCAAGATCAAGCCCCTCGTCCGCCTGAGCGAACGCGAGATGGCCGCCTACTGCGTACTGCGAGGCATCGATTACCAGGTCGACGAGTGCCCGATGGCGATCGGCAACAAGCACCTTCGGTACAAAGAGATCCTCAACGCCACCGAGGCGGCCTCGCCGGGATCCAAGCACGCCTTCTACTTCCAGTTCCTCCGCAATGCCGTGCACCGTTTCGACGACGACCCCGAGGCCACCACGCTCGGTACCTGCGAACGATGTGGATCACCGGCGAGCAGCGACATCTGTTCGTTCTGTCGACTGGTGGAACGGACTCAGGGCGCCGTCCCCGTCGAGCTGTCGTCCCCCCGGCGTCAGTCACCGCCACCATCAACGACACGAACGTCCGGAGTTCCCGAATGACCCAGACCCATCCCGCTGCCGAAACCGTCGAGCCACCGGCGGGAGCATTGACCGAGGGCGAGATGGTCCTGATCATCGACAACCGCGATCGCCGCTACCTCATCACGCTCAAGCCCGGCGACGCGTTCCACTCCCACGCCGGCGTCCTCGATCACCAGACCATGATCGGCCGGGCCGAGGGATCCGAGGTCGCGACCACACGGGGACAGAAGTTCCGGGTCTTCCGGCCGACGCTCGAGGAGTTCATCCTCTCCATGCCGCGGGGCGCCCAGGTCATCTATCCGAAGGATCTCGGGCCCATGCTCATGCTGGCCGACATCGGACCGGGCATGAAGGTGTTCGAATCGGGCATCGGATCCGGCGCGCTGTCGATGACGCTCCTGCGGGCCGGCGCCGTCATCACCGGCTATGAGTTGCGCGAAGACTTCGCCGCTCGGGCCAGGAAGAACGTCGAGGCCTTCCTCGGGTCCTCGGTGCTCGATCGCTACCGCATCGAGATCCGAAGCGCGTACGAGGGAATCGACGGTCGCGACTTCGATCGGGTGTTGCTCGACCTCCCCGAGCCCTGGCAGGTCGTTCCCCATGCCGAGATGGCGTTGCGACCCGGTGGGGTGTTCGTGGCCTACACCCCTTCGATCACCCAGGCGATGCGGTTGAAGGAGGCGCTCGACGCAACCCGCTTCACCGAGCACAAGACGATCGAGGTCCTCAACCGGGGCTGGCACATCGAGGGTCAGGCCGTCCGGCCCGATCATCGTATGGTCGCCCACACGGCCTTTCTCACCCGGGCCCGGCTCCTCGCTCCCTCCTGAGCCGATCGGCCACCGCCGGCCACTCACGGTGCGGATGTACTACCCAGCGAGACGGTGTTGGCCGAGATGATGGTAGAATCTCGGCGTCGCCGCTGACCGGTACTCAACTGGGGCTCCGAGACGCCGATGGATCTCACACGCTGTGGTGACCCGATGGTGTTCTCCCCACCCTCGGCCACCCAGCGCCTCTCGCCACCGGGGAACCGCTCGCCGATCTCGTCGATCGGCACCGACCGTCGGCATCCAGACCGCCCGGCCCCCAGGGCCGGCGGGGGCAGAAGTCCTCATCGCCCCGACCGCCGAGCGGTCGGGGCGATGAGCGTTCTCGGGAGGTGTTTTGAGGCGCCGGACCGACCCCGTCTAGGTTGACCACGACCACCACGACGAGGGGCCACCGGGGACCGGCGCCACGTCGACCGACGAGCTCTGAGGGAGCGCGATGTATCCAGGCACCTGGGCAGCCGAACGACCCGACCACCCGGCGGTGATCATGGCCGGTTCCGGCCGCACACAGACCTACCGCGAACTCGACGCCAGGAGCAACCAACTGGCGCACGTGTTCCGGTCGCTGGGCCTGGAGCGGGGCGACCATGTCGCCCTCTTCATGGAGAACCAGCTGGCGTTCATGGAGGTGTGCTGGGCGGCTCTGCGTTCCGGGCTCTACATCACCGCGATCAACAGCTACCTGTCGGCACCCGAGGTCGCCTACATCGTCGACGACTGCGACGCCGAGGTCGTGATCACCTCACGGGCCAAGGCCGAGGTGGCCTCGGCGGTCCTCGCCGGCGACGATCGGCCGACGAAGGTGCGGTCCTGGCTCATGGTCGCCGGCGAAGGCGCCGACTCGGGTGTTCCCGAGGGCTTCGAAGACTACGAACAGGCGTTGGCCGGGCAGCCGACGACGAAGATCGCCGACGAATCGAACGGCACGATCATGCTCTACAGCTCCGGGACCACGGGCCGGCCCAAGGGTGTGCTCCGGCCCCTGCCGACCAATCCGGTGGAAGAGGGCGATCCCCGAAGCGCAGCGCTTCCGGTCACCTACGGCTACGGACCCGACATGGTCTACCTCTCACCGGCACCGATGTATCACGCCGCTCCACTTGCCTTCTCGCTGGCGGTCCACCGCGCCGGCGGGACGCTCGTCATCATGGAGAAGTTCGACGAGCGGATGGCGCTGGTGGCGATCGAGCGATACGGGGTCACCCACAGCCAATGGGTCCCCACCATGTTCGTCCGGATGCTGAAGCTGCCCGCCGAGGAGCGGACGGCACACGACCTCTCGTCGCTCCAGGTCGCGATCCACGCTGCGGCACCCTGCCCCGTACCGGTCAAGCACCAGATGATCGAGTGGTGGGGTCCGATCCTCTACGAGTACTACGCCGGGACCGAGGGAATCGGATCCACCTTCATCACCTCCGAGGAGTGGTTGGCCAAACCGGGATCGGTCGGAACCTGTCGTCAGGGTGTGCTCCACATCGTCGATCCCGAGGGCAACGACCTGCCACCCGGAGAGACCGGCGCCGTCTACTTCAGCGGCAGCCTCGAATTCGAGTATCACAAGGCTCCCGAGAAGACCGCCGAGTCACGTCTCGACGGTGGTCGGGCCACCTTGGGCGACGTCGGCTACGTCGACGAGGACGGCTACCTCTTCCTCACCGACCGGAAGGCGTTCATGATCATCTCGGGTGGCGTCAACATCTATCCCCAAGAGGTCGAGGACTCGCTGATCGTCCACCCCGCGGTCGCCGACGTCGCCGTCTTCGGGGTTCCCGACGAGGTCATGGGCGAATCGGTCAAGGCCGCGGTCCAGCTGCGACCCGGGCAGGAGGCCGGCGAGGCGATGGAACGGGAGCTGCTCGACTACCTCCGGGAACGGATCGCACATTACAAGGTCCCCCGATCGATCGACTTCCACGACGAGCTGCCACGGCTCCCGACCGGAAAGCTCTACAAGCGACTCCTCCGCGACCGATACTGGGGCAAGTCCGGGACCTCGATCGTCTAGCGGCTCACCGACGGTGCCACCGCAGATGCGAGGAACCGTCGTAGTCTGGCGGGCGTGTCTGCCTGCACTGCACCGCCCCTCGGGATCCGCCCGCACCCAACCATGTCGTGGAATGCTTCATGACCGTGGATCGAATCGAACGACACGACGTGATCAATGCCGTCGGGCTCACCGTGGTGCTCCTGGCCATGGCGCTCGGTCTGGTCTTCGGCGCCCGTGCCTTGTTCAACACCGTCAACGACGGGCTCACCGAATCGACCGACAGCCAGGAGAAGATCGACGCCGCGGCGGCCCGGGCCGCCGAGGAAGCGGCGTCGACCGACGGGGCTCCCGCCGCCGATACCGAAACCACCGAGCCGCCGGTCGTCGAAGAGACGACCACCACGGCACCACCTGCGGTCATCCGCCCGCCGGCCGAGGTCACGGTTCGGGTTTCCAACTCCGCCCGCCGCGCCGGTGTCGCCGGAGCCGGAACCGAGATCCTCACCCAGGCCGGTTATGCGTCGTTGAGTCCGAAGAACGGCCCGACCATCGCCAACAGTGTCGTGTATTACGTCGAGGGTTACGACGCCGATGCGGCAGCGGTCGCTCGCTTGCTCAACATGGCGGAGACCTCGGTGGCGCCGATGCCCGCCGACCCGGGGGTCCCCATCGACGGGGCCCAATTGGTGGTCATGCTCGGCGAGGACACGACCGTCGGGTGAGCTAGCGTCGGGCTCCAACCGCTCCCGGCCCCCACAGAAAGAGGACCACACCATGGGTACCTTTCATGAGTTCACGATGTCGTCGATCACCGGTGACGACGTCGACTTCCACGACTTCGAGGGAAAGGTCTGTCTCGTCGTCAACGTCGCCTCGAAGTGAGGGCTGACGCCTCAGTACGCAGGTCTGCGTGCGCTTCATCACGATTTTGCCGACCAGGGATTCGTCGTCCTGGGATTCCCCTGTAATCAATTCGCCGATCAGGAGCCCGGCTCCGACGCCACGATCCTCGAGTTCGTCCGGTCGACGTTCGACGTCGATTTCCCGATGTTCTCCAAGATCGAGGTCAACGGTGAAGGCGCAGCCCCGCTCTATCGCCACCTCACGGCCGCCATCCCCAGCGAGGACGGCACCAACGACATCGCCTGGAACTTCACCAAGTTCCTGATCGGCCGTGACGGCGAGGCCGTCGCCCGGTTCGGGCCCCAGGTCACGCCCGAAGAGATCCGGGTGGAACTCCCGACGTACCTCTGAGGTTCCGGCCCGGCCGCCGCGCCCTCCCGAAACCACCCGCATTTCGAGAGCCTGAGCGACAGAATCGTCGCTCAGGCTCTCGAAATCGGGGGGAATGGTGTCTTCAGGAGGTCGCGTCGGGGTCGACGGTGAGGTCGAGGGGGGGATCGGGGTAGTCACCGGCGACCAGCGCACCGAGCAGTTCGGGCAGCCGCGGCGGCAGGAACGGGCCGTCGTGGGCCAACACTTCGTCGAGCGTCCACCAGCGTGACCCGCGAAAGGCGAGCGCCTCGAGGAACTCCAGGCCGCGGGGAAGAGCGATCTCGCTCTGCCGCGTCCAGGCAACGTGGATGACCTCGTCCTGGTCGAAGAAGATCCCGCCGAAGGTGAACTCGACGTGCTGGGTCCACACGATGGGCCCGACCTCGGTCACCGAGGGATCGAATCCGCCCTCCTCCTCGAGCTCTCGGAGCGCGGTGTCGGCCGACGTCTCGGATCCTTCGATCCCTCCGCCGGGGATCTCCCACCAAGGTGGCTTGGACGGATCGTTGGGATCCGAGGCCTCGATGAGGAAGACCCGACGATCGGGGCCGAGGAGGACGACACGGGAGGCGTTTCGACGCAGGATCCACTGGGGCACCGGCGAGACCCTACCGGCCAGGGCCGGTCCGATCGAACACGGACGGTCCCGGTCGGGCCCAGGCCGACAAGACGTGTCGACTCGACGATCCGGTGACGAGGTGCCACGATGCATCGGTGGACGACGACCTCGCACCGGTGTCCGACGACGCAGGCTCGACGCCACCATCTCCGCTGGCGGGGCTGCGAGTGCTCGACTTCACCCGCGTCGTTGCCGGCCCGTTCGCCACCCGCATGATGGCCGATCTCGGTGCCGACGTCGTCAAGGTCGAACCCCCCGATGGCGACATCACCCGGATCTGGGGCGACATGCGCGGTGGCCAGTCCGGCTTCTACGTGCAACAGAACGCCGGCAAGCGCAACATCTGCGTCGACCTGCGAGCCGACGGCGCCACCGATCTCCTGCTGCGCCTGGCCGCTGAGGCCGACGTCGTGGTCGAGAACTTCCGTCCCGGAATCATGGCCCGGTACGGCCTGGACTACCAAGCACTCCGAGCGGTCAACCCTTCGCTGATCATGCTGTCGGTTTCGGGCTTCGGTCAGACGAGCAGCCAGGCCGGGCGGGCCGCCTACGCACCGATCCTCCACGCCGAGTCCGGACTGCTGGCCCGGCAGGCCCGGTTCGACGACACGACACCGACCGACCCGATGCTGTCGATCGCCGACACCAACGCCGCCCTGCACGGTCTCGTGGCGGTGCTCGCCGCCCTGCACCTGCGGACCGCCACCGGGCTCGGCCAGCACATCGACCTCGCCATGCTGAATGCCATGACGGTCACCGACGACTATGCCCACAACGCGCTCGACGGGATCCCCATCCGTCGGTTGGGCGGCGTCGTCTGGGCAACGGGATTCGGCCACATGCTGATCGCCGCCAACGACCAGGCGCTGTGGTTCCTCCTCCACCGAGCCGGCCGGGTCACCGACGGACTGGCTCCCGACGCCTCGGTCGCCGACAAGGTCACGACCCGGAGGCGGGTCATGAGCGACTGGTTCCGCGACTTCGCCGATCGCACCTCGCTCATCGCCGAGCTCGACGCCATGAACATCGCCTGGGGCGACGTCACGCCGTCGTCGGAGGTCTTCGACTCCGACCTCGCCCGGGAACTCGACCTGTCGACCACGGTCGACGATCGGGCCGGCGGCCGGCGCCGGGTCACCCAGTCCCCGTATCACTTCAGCCATGCCACCGCCGGGGTCGCCGGACCGGCGCCGCACCGGGGCGAGCACCACGAGGCCGTACTCGGCGAATGGCTCGGTCTCTCGCCGGCCGACGTCGAAGCCCTCGTCTCCTCGGGCACCCTGCTGATCGGCTCCGATCCCGTGAGCTCCCGAGAGGCCCCATGACGCCGATCCGTCCCGACGCCACGTCCCTCGACACGAGTTCACGCGGCGCGACGACCCGGGCGGGCGGCCCCCCGTCGCCCTACCTGACGCTTCACCGCCGACCAATGGGCCGCCTTGCGCGCGGCGACGCCGATGAGCCTCGACGAGGACGATCTCGACCAGCTCCGCGGCATCAACGTGTCGCTCAGCCTCGACGACGTCGCCGAGCATCATGCTGC
The DNA here is from genome assembly GCA_963700755.1 of uncultured Acidimicrobiales bacterium. Taxonomy (GTDB): domain Bacteria; phylum Actinomycetota; class Acidimicrobiia; order Acidimicrobiales; family SZUA-35; genus JBBQUN01. The sequence goes on along the minus strand of CAVOYW010000003.1, from coordinate 200,284 downwards.
CGCTCTCGCGTCTGCTCAATCTCTATGTCGGTGCGTCACAGGAGCTCTACCGGGCCTCGGACACCTTCCTGGGCAAGCTGCCGGCCAAGGTGCCGTTCATCATCGGCATCGCCGGATCGGTGGCGGTCGGCAAGTCGACGACCGCTCGTGTCCTCCAGGCGCTGCTCGGACGGTGGCCCGACCACCCCAAGGTCGACCTCATCACCACCGACGGGTTCCTCTACCCCAACCCGGTGCTGATCGAACGTGGTCTCATGGAGCGCAAGGGCTTTCCCGAGAGCTACGACCGCCGACGCCTGCTGCAATTCCTCTCCGACATCAAGTCCGGGTGAACCCGAAGTGGTGGCACCGGTCTATTCGCACCTGATCTACGACATCCTCGACGACACCGAGCTCATCGATCTGCCAACCCGACATCGTCATCGTCGAAGGCCTGAACGTGCTCCAGACCTCGGCTTCACCCGGCGACACACCGCTGTTCGTCTCGGACTTCTTCGACTTCTCGATCTACGTCGATGCCGCTGACCGAGGACATCCAGCAGTGGTACGTCGAGCGCTTCTTCACGCTCCGGGAGACGGCGTTCCTCGATGAGCGTTCCTTCTTCCGTCGCTTCGCCGATCTCACCGATGAGCAGGCCACCGAGACGGCAACGGCGATCTGGAAGTCGATCAATCAACGCAACCTGGAAGAAAACGTGCTGCCGACCCGCGAGCGAGCCGATCTGATCCTGCGCAAGGGGGCCGATCACCGGGTGACCGAGGTCAAGCTCCGCCGACTCTGAGGCGCCTTCGGTGAGGCGCCGTTTCGCGCTCGGTCAGCGTGCCGTCAGATGCCCAGTTCGGCCTCGATGAGGTGCGGCCCGGGCTCCCGGGACGCCCAGCGCAACGCGTCCTGCAGCTCGGCTCCGGTGTCGACATGGCGAGCCGGTACGCCGAACCCCTCCGACAGTCTGACGAAGTCGACGGCCGGCCCACCGAGGTCGGTCAGGCGGCGACCGATCGCGCCGACGTCGAGGCCCGCGTTGGCCAGCTCGACGTCGAGAATCTGGTAGCGCCGGTTGGCACAGATCACGGTCGTCACGTCGAGCGCCTCGCGGGCCATCGTCCACAGCGCCTGGCAGGTGTAGAGCGAGCTCCCGTCGGCCTGGAGGGCGAAAACGGGCCGATCGGGACAGGCCACGGCGGCACCGACTGCGGACGGCAGACCGCCACCGATGGCACCGCCGAGGATCGCCAGCAGGGTGTGCGGCGCCGCCTGCCCCGTGAGGTACCGATAGGTGCCGCCCGACGAGACGCTCTCGGACAGCACGATGGCACCCTCGGGGAGAGCAGCAGCAAAGGCGGCTCCGAGGTTTCGGGTGTCGAGGCGGCCGGCTTCGACCTCGGGCAGCGGCGGGTGCTCGAACTCCTCGTCGTCGTCGGCCCCGAGCACGCTCGCCAACTCGGCCAGGACGCGTGCGACGTCACAGTCGGCGCCGGCGAGCTCGATCCGGCGGGCTCCGGCCGGCAGCGCCACCGACGGTGTGTCGGGGTATCCGAAGAAGGTGACGGGTTCGGTCCGACCGACCATCACCGCGGTGGTGACATCGGCGAGCGACGCCAGCAGGGGAGTGGGGAAGTAGGGCAGCTCGCTCATGCGGGGCAGGTGGCGACCGACCGCCACCTTGGCGGTCCGGGTGAGGTGAACGCTCGCCCCCGTCCGGCGACGGATCCGACCCAGTAGTCGAATCGCCTCCTCGGAGAGCTCGGCCCCACCAACGATGAGCGCCGCGCCGGGGTTCGTGAGCGCGGTCGCCGCCTCGGCGATCGCCACGGCCTCGGGGTGTTCACGGGCGGCGACGTCGGCGTCGTGCAGTACGATTTCGGCCGGCGACCAGGCGTGATCGGCGGGCATGACGACATTGACGATTCGCTGGTCGCCGGCCAACGAGAAGGCGACCGCGTCGGCCATCGTCTGACCGGAACCCTGCGCCGACGGCGTGTGCATCGTGTGACCGACCCAGCCGCCGAGGGCGTCGATGTCGGAGGTCAGTGGGGCATCGAAGGCCAGGTGCCAGCTGGCCTGGTCTCCGATGAGGTTGATCATCGGGGTGTGGTGACGCCGGGCGTTGTGCTGATTGGCGAGGCTGTTGGCGAAACCGGGGCCGAGATGGAACAGACCCAGGGCCGGTTTGCCGGCCATCCGGGCGTAACCGTCGGCCGCGCCGGAACACACGCCCTCGAAGGCTGCCAGGATCGATCGCACACCCGGTTGCCGGTCGAGTGCCTCGACCAGGTGCAACTCGGTGGTGCCGGGGTTGGCGAAACACACCTCGATCCCGTTGTGGACGGCGTTGGCGATGAGATGGTCGGCTCCGGTGGTCGTCATGGGCGTCAGTCTGGTCGATCACCCCTCGATGTGCCATTGGCCACCGCCCGGCTCCTGCGGGACCCGGGTCGATGGTTTCCCGGACACGCTCACCTACAGTTCCGTCCCGGCGGTCTCATGCTTTCTACAGTTGCGAGCGCTCCGACCGATCCTGAACGTGGTGAGGTCGACTCGACATCCGTCGTCCCGACCTCACCTGCCCCCCTGCACGACCTCCCGACCAATCCCAAGGCTCCTTCGTGTCCACGTCCTCCACCCTCGCTGCCGATCTTCGCCGCGTTGCGGCCAACTACGTCTGGACCTGGGACGTCGAGATCCGGGACACCCTGCGCGTGCTCCTCGTCGACTGGAACGGCGGGCACCCGTACACCGTCGCCGCTGCGCTCGACGATCGGTCGGTCGACGCCCTCGCCGCCGATCCTCGAGTGGCCGAACGGCTTCGGCGGGCGGCGCGTCGGGTCGAGGCCCTCGAGGCAGCCTCCTGTGCGCTGGGTTCGCCCGATGCCCCGATGGCGATCGACACGGCCTACATCTCGGCCGAATTCGGGATCTCGGAGACCCTGCCCCAGTACTCTGGCGGCCTCGGCATTCTGTCTGGCGATCATCTCAAGGCCGCCAGCGACCTCGGCCTCGGCCTGGTCGGCGTCGGGCTGTTCTATGCCAACGGGTACTTCAACCAGGGTCTCGACGCAGGAGGTCAGGTCGTCGACTACGACACCTACCAACCCGCCGACCTCGGTCTGGTCGATACCCGGGTGACGATCGGCGTCGAAACGCCGCGGGGTACCGTCCTCGCCCGGGCGTGGCTCGCCCGGGTCGGCTCGGTTCGCCTCTATCTGCTCGACGCCCGGGTCGACGGGAATCCCCCCTGGGCCGCTGCGGTCACCGACCGGCTCTACGGGGGTGACCAGCAGCACCGCGTCGACCAGGAGATGCTTCTCGGTGTGGGGGGTTGGCGGGCCCTGGCGGCACTTGGTCTGGCCCCGGCCATGGTGCATCTCAACGAAGGTCACGCCGGCTTCTGCCTACTCGAGATGATGGCCGACGCCATGGCTCGAGGCGATTCGTTCCCGCAGGCCCGTCGCGAACGTGCGATCCCGAACCCTGTTCACGACACACACACCGGTGCCCGCCGGCATCGACCGGTTTCCTCGCAACCTGCTCGAGCCCTATCTGCGCCAGTGGTCGGAGCGAACCGGTGTCGGCGTCGACACGGTCTGGGCCGAGGGGCAGTTGCCGAGCGATGCCAGCCCCGACCAGTTCAACATGGCCGCCTTCTGCCTCGGACACGCCGCCGTCACCAACGGTGTTTCGGCCCTGCACGGCGAGGTCAGCCAGGGCCTGTTCGGGTCGCATCCCGAGGGCGCCAACATCACCTCGGTGACCAACGGGGTTCACGCCCGCACCTGGACCGATCCGGTCGCCCAACGGTTCTTCGATCGTCATCTCGGTGCCGACTCCGGGTGGCACAACGGTGACCTCCGGGCGTGGTCGCGCGCCGCCGATCTCCCCGCCGACGAGATCGTCGGACTGCGGGCCGAACTCCGGGGCTCGTTGATCGACTGGCTCAACACCGAACACGGGACAACGCTCGACCCGGACGTGTTGACCATCGGTTTCGCCCGTCGCTTCGCGACCTACAAGCGCGCCGCGCTGCTTCTTCGCCGGCCCGAACGGATGGCCCGGCTCCTCGCCGATGACGATCGACCCGTCCAGTTCGTGTTCGCCGGCAAGGCCCATCCGGCCGACCGGCCCGGTCAGGCGATCCTGCGGGACATCGTCGGCTATGGCGCCACCGACGAGGCGAACGGCCGGTTCGTCTTCGTCCCGGGCTATGACATGGCGATGGCGGGCAGACTCTACGCCGGGTGCGATGTGTGGCTCAACACCCCGGTTCGGCCGCAGGAGGCCTGCGGGACCAGTGGCGAGAAGGCGGCCCTCAATGGCGGTATCAACTGCTCGATCCTCGACGGGTGGTGGGCCGAGTGGTTCGATCCGTCGAACGGTTGGGCCATTCCGGTCAGTGATCAGGTCGACCCCGAACGACGGGACGACGACGAGGCGGTCGCGCTCCATTCGATGCTCGCCGACGAGATCGTGCCGACCTTCTATGGCGACGGCACCAGCGGGCCGAGCGAAGCCTGGGTCGACCGCATCCGTGCCGGATGGCGGCTCCTCGGTCCGAAGGTGACCGCCGGCCGGATGGTCGCGGAGTACCACGAACGCTTCTACCGGCCCATCGTCGACGGAACGCTCCGATCCTCGTTCTCGGGACGGTCGTGATGGTCGAGATCTGGCCGGGTCGCCTGAATCCGCTCGGCGCCACCTGGGACGGTGCCGGCACCAACTTCTCGGTGTTCTCCGAGTGGGCCGAGGCCATCGAGCTGTGCCTGTTCGACGCCGACGGCACCGAAACCCGCGTCGAACTCCCCGAGTCGACCGCCTATTGCCACCACGGCTACGTTCCCGGCGTCGGACCCGGTCAGCGGTACGGATTCCGGGCGCACGGCCGGTGGGACCCCGAGGCCGGGTACCGCTTCAATCCGGCCAAGCTGCTGCTCGACCCGTATGCGCTCGCCATCGAGGGCGACGTCGTGCACAACCGGGCCATCTTCGACCATCTGGCCGACGCTCCCGATCACCCCGACTCGACCGACTCGGCCCCGTTCGTGCCCCGGTCCGTGGTGATCTCGCCCTACTTCGACTGGGGCAACGATGCACGTCCATACCGGCCGAGGAGGGACTCGGTCCTCTACGAGATGCACGTCAAGGGCATGACGGCCCTGCACCCGCTGGTGCCCGAACAGCTTCGGGGGACCTATGCCGGTCTGGCCGAGCCCGCGGTCATCGACTACCTCCTCGATCTCGGTGTCACGGCGATCGAGCTCCTCCCGGTGCACCAGTTCCTGTCCGAGTCGTTCCTGGCCGACAAGGGTCTCACCAACTACTGGGGGTATGCGTCGATCGGCTACCTCGCCCCCCACAACGGCTACGCCGCCTGGGGTCAGGCCGGCCAGCAGGTCCAGGAGTTCAAGCACCTCGTCAAGGCCATGCACGCCGCCGGTATCGAGGTCATCCTCGACGTGGTCTACAACCACACCTGCGAGGGAAACCACCTCGGGCCGACGTTCTCCCACAAGGGTCTCGACAACACGAGCTACTACCGGATCGCAGCCGAGGATGGTCGCCGCTACGTCGACTACACCGGGACCGGGAACACGCTCAACGTGGCCCATCCGAACGTCCTCCGGCTGATCATGGACTCACTGCGATACTGGGTCGACGAGATGCACATCGACGGATTCCGGTTCGACCTCGCAGCAGCCCTGGCTCGCGACATCCACCACGTCGACCAGTTCGCGGCCTTCTTCGACATCATCCACCAGGACCCCACCCTGCGAGGCGTCAAGCTGATCGCCGAGCCGTGGGACGTTGGCGAGGGTGGTTATCAGGTCGGCCGCTTCCCCCCGCTGTGGTCGGAATGGAACGGCCGGTACCGAGACTCGATGCGCGACCTGTGGCGAGGCCAGGGCACGATGGCGGAACTGGCCACACGGTTCGCCGGCAGCTCCGATCTCTATGAATGGAGCGGGCGGCGTCCGTCGGCGAGCGTCAACTTCATCACGTCACACGATGGGTTCACCATGGCCGACCTCGTCGCCTTCGACGAACGCCACAACCTGGCCAACGGCGAGGACAACCGGGACGGCGACCCCCACAACCGGTCGTGGAACTCCGGTGTCGAGGGCCCGACCGACGATCCGCACGTTCTGGCGACCCGAGATCATCGCACGCGGGCCATGCTGACGACCATGATCCTGTCACAGGGGCTTCCGATGCTGCTGGCCGGTGACGAGCTCGGTCGCACCCAACGCGGCAACAACAACGCCTACTGCCAAGACAACGAGATCTCGTGGATCGACTGGGAACGGGCCGACACCGACCTGACCGAGTTCGTGCGCCAGGTCATCGCGCTTCGTCGGGCCCATCCGGTGTTCCGGCGACGCCGGTTCTTCTCGGGACTCCGGCTCGACGAGATGACCGAGACCGCCACCGACAGCCGTGCGGACGCCGCTCGTGCCGTCGGTCTCCCACCGGCACGGACCGAACTCGAGGACATCGCCTGGTACTCGGCCCACGGCACGGTGCTGTACGACGGTCAATGGCAGGAACTCGAGCGGCGGGCGATGACGGTGTTCCTCAACGGTGACGGCATCGCGACCGCCGACGAACGAGGCGGGCGGGTGCTCGACGACAGTTTCCTGCTGCTGTTCAACACGAGCGCGACGATTCGGAGGATGTCGATCCCACCGGAACTCGCGGCCCGGAAGTGGACGGTCGCGATCTCGAGCGCCGACCCTGGGGCCGGTGGCGATGCCGTCTCCTCCCTGATCGTCGTGCCACCATGGTCGGTGGTGGTGCTGACCGATGCCGATCAGGCCGCCCCGCCGGCACGACCCGCCACCAGCCCCCTCTCGGAACGGAATCCATGATGAGAGTTCTGTTCGCCAGCGCCGAACTCGCGCCCATGGCCCGCGTCGGAGGGCTGGCCGAGGCTGCGTCCGGCCTGGTTCGAGAACTCCGTCGTCTCGGGATCGACGTGGTTCCGGTCCTGCCCGACTACGGCGACGTCGAACTCGAGCCCGGTCCGTCGGGTGAGATCGAGACGTGGACGTTGGCCACGCCCGAGTGGGCCGGCGTCACCACCGCTCGCCGCGGGACCGTTGCCGGCTTCGGTGATCTGATCCTGGTCGACCGGCCGGGCATGGCCCGTCCCCATCCCTATGTCGACCCCGTCACCGGTCAGGGGTGGCCCGACAACGACTACCGCTTCTTCGCGTTCTCGGCCGCCGTTGCCGAGCTGACGAAGATCCTTTCGCCCGACGTGCTCCATCTGAACGACTGGCACACGGCGGCCACCCTCGGGTTCCTGGGCAAACCACCACCGACGATGTTGACCATCCACACGCTGGGATACCAGGGCGTGTGTTCTGCGGAGTGGATCGGTCGTCTGCCGGCCGACCCGTGGCGGTTCGCGTGGTACGACTCGTGCAACCCCCTGCTGGGGGCCATCCGCTCGGCCGACTTCGTCGTCGCCGTGAGCCCGAACTATGCCCGGGAGATCCTGCTTCCCGAGCACGGCATGGGTCTCGACCGGGAGCTGGCCCGCCGGGGCGGGGCGTTGGTCGGCATCCGCAACGGAATCGATGTCGGGGCGTGGAATCCGGCCACCGACCCCCACCTGCCCACCCGGTACGATCCGGCGAAGGACTCCATGGCCATCATCGAGGCCGGTCGGGCCGCGGCACGAGCCGCCCTGGCGACCGAGTTCGCCCTTCCCGGTGACGACGACCTCGTCATCGCCATGGTGACCCGGCTCGTCGATCAGAAGGGCGTCGATCTCGCACTCGGTCTGGTGCCATTCCTCGAGCACCTGCGGGCCCGCCTCGTCATCCTCGGATCCGGTCAGGCCACCCTGGTCGACGCCGTTCGAGAGGCCGTCGACCGGGCCCCCGAGCGGGTGGCGGCGATCACCGATCGCTACGACGAGCCGCTGGCCCATCGCATCTTCGCCGGTGCCGACCTGTTCTTGATGCCGAGTCGGTTCGAGCCCTGTGGGCTGGCCCAGATGCAGGCCATGGCCTATGGCACGATCCCCGTCGCCACCGCGGTCGGCGGTCTGGTCGACACGATCATCGACGCCGACGACGCTCGCGACCGGGGGACCGGTTTCCTCGCCGGTCGAGTCGAGCTGTCGTGGCTGGTCGACGCCGTCCATCGGGCGGCGCAGGCGCACCGGCAGACCGCTCGCCGTCGGGCCATCCAGAAGCGGGGTATGGCCATCGACTGGTCCTGGACCGCGCCGGCCACCGACCACATCGAGCACTACGAACAGATGATCGCCGGATCCTCCTGATCGCCGGGGTCGGGCCACGATCGTCGGCCCGGTGCCGAATCTCGATGTCTCGACCGAAGGTCGAGGGTCGAGGGTTCAGGTGAACCGGTAGTTCTTGGGCACGGCGACGATGCCCGAGTCGGTCACACTGAACCGGGCCCGGTCTTCCTCGGGGTCGACCCCGATCCGCGTACCGGGCGGGACGTGCACGTTCTTGTCGATGATCGCCCGGCGCACGATCGCTCCGGCGCCGATGCGGACGTCGTCGAACAGCACCGCTCCGGAAACCTCCGCCCCAGCTCCGATCCGGCACCCGGGGGCGATGACGGCCTCGAACACCGAACACCCGCTCAGGATGCTCCCCGAGCTCACCATCGAGTTCGAGATGCTGGGCTCGAGAGCGCCGTCGATGACGAACTTGGCCGCCGGTAGCGACCGTCCGAGCGTCCAGATCGGCCATTGGTTGTTGTAGAGGCTGAAGGCGGGGAGCGGTTGGATGAGGTCCATGTTTGCGTCGAAATACGCATCGAGGGTTCCGACGTCTCGCCAGTATCCCCGTTGGGTGGGCTCGTCGCCGGGGATCTGGTTGGTGGAGTAGTCGTAGACGGCCGCCTCGCCCCGGTCGACGAAGTACGGGATCAGGTCGCCGCCCAGGTCGTGTTTCGACTGGGTGTTCTCGGCATCGGCGTTCAACGCCGAGCGCAGGGCCTCGGTCGTGAACACGTAGTTGCCCATCGAGACGAACGATCGCTCCGGATCGTCGGTCAGTCCGGGCGGATCGGCCGGCTTCTCGAGGAACGCCTTGATCGTGTGCCCCTCGCCCTGTTCGATCACCCCGAATTGGTGCGCTTCGTGGCGGTGCGCCCGCAGGGCGGCAACGGTGACCGCGGCACCGCTGGCGATGTGCTGATCCAGCATCTGGCGGGGGTCCATACGATAGATGTGATCGGCGCCGAACACGAAGATGTACTCGGGCTGCTCGTCGTCGACGAGGTTGAGGTTCTGGAACAGGGCATCGGCCGATCCCTGGAACCAGTGCTGGCCCCGTCGCATCTGGGCCGGTACCGAGGTCACGTAGTTCCCGAGCAGGGTCGACAGGCGCCAGGTCTTCGAGATGTGAACGTCGAGGGAATGGCTCTTGTACTGGGTCAGCACCACGATCTTGCGGTATCCGCCGTTGGCCAGGTTCGACAGGGCGAAGTCGATGAGCCGGTAGTGCCCCCCGAAGGGCACGGCGGGCTTGGCCCGGTCGAGCGTGAGCGGCATCATGCGTTTGCCTTCGCCGCCGGCGAGGACGACGCTCAGCACTTGCGGACGGTTTCCGGGCTCGAGAGTCACCGAACCATCCTTGCGCATCCGACGCCGTCGTGCAGGCCCGATCGTCGAAGAGCGATCGATCACCGCACGTCGGGACCGCTCCGGGAGATCACGAGCGCGGTCAGGATGCGATCAGGAGCGATCAGGCCGTCGACACTGGTCCACTCTGCCCATTTCTCGCCCTTCCCATTGCCACGGAGGGTGCCGGTGGTGTTCACTACAGAGGCGGGTACCGGGAACAGTGCTGCGCAGGAACCACCTCTGGCGGGCAGAGGTCCTGCAATCGGCATCTTGTTCTCGACACCGAGAGGACGGTCCGGCCGGACCGTCCTCTCATCCGTTTTGGGCTCGCCGCGGGCCGATCGTCTTTACCTCAGCTTTCGGTGTGGGCGGGTTGGGTTCGCACATGACCGATCCCGCTGCTCCTTCCGCCGAGTCCCCGAAACCGAGCGGCCGAAGGCGGGGATGGCGCCTGCTGGTGATCGGGATGGTGGTGCTGCTCGCCGCCGGGGCCGGGGGTGCCTGGTGGCTCGGTCTCTTCTCCGAGGCCGAGGCCGAGGTCTCGATCGAAGAGGCGACCGCCGGACTGGACGACGCGGCCGAGACCCCGGATGCCGAACCGGCGTCGTTGGACGACCTGACGGGCACCTGGACCGTGGTCGCCGGTGAGCAGACCTTCGTCGGCTACCGGGTCGAGGAGGTCCTGGCCAACATCGGCGACATCACCGCCGTCGGGCGAAGTGGGGCGGTCACGGGAACCCTGGTCGCCGAGGGAACCACGGTCACCGCCGTCGACATCGTCGCCGACCTGACCCAGCTCAGGAGCGACCGGTCGGGTCGCGATCGTCAGATGGAGACCCAGGCACTCGAGACCAACACGTTCCCCGAGGCGTCGTTCACGCTCACTTCACCGATCGAGATCCCGGCGGTCCCGACCGACCCGACCCAGGTGGTCGAGATCGCTGCCGTCGGCGAGCTCACGCTGCACGGCGTCACCCGACCCATCGAGTTGTCACTGCAGGGCACGGTGAGCGGTGCGTCGTTGGTCGTCGTCGGATCGACCGAGATCCTGATGCCGGACTACGACATCGACCCACCGAGAGCCCCGGTCGTTGCCAGCGTCGACGAGTTGGCCGTGATGGAGTTCTCGCTCGTCTTCGCCCGGAGCTGACGGCCCGGGCAAAACGCTCCGACCCGGTTGACCAGGCCACCCGCGCTCGACTACACAACCGCAGTGCCACGTGACACATCGGCGCGGTCCGATCGGCCCTCGATGTCCATTCGATGTCGATTCGACAGGGTGCGTGACTGCGGTCACAATCCTGGGCCACACTGGAACGCAGCGACGCCACGGCCAGGCCACGGCGACCGTCCGCAAGCCAAACCCGAAACCATGAACCTGCCCGGGGGATGATGAGCGACCAAGCGAATGGCAGCACACGAGTTGCCACGGCACCGTCCACCGACGACCTCCTGGTGGTCAAGGATCTCCGGACCCACTTCGCGACCCCGGCCGGCCTGGTCAAGGCGGTCGACGGCGTCAGCCTGTCGCTCAAACGCGGCACCACGCTCGGGGTGGTCGGCGAGTCGGGGTCGGGCAAGACCGTGTTGTCGCGCTCGATCATGCGGCTCAACACCGCCGCCAACGTCATCACCAGTCCGGCGAGGTGTTCTACGACGGCGAGAACCTGCTCGAGAAGTCCAACGCCGAGATGCGCGATCTCTGGGGCGAAGAGATGGCCATGGTGTTCCAGGACCCCATGACCTCACTCAATCCGGTGGTGAAGGTCGGCCGCCAGGTCACCGAGCACCTGCGCTATCACCTCGGCGTCTCGAAGGACGAGGCCAAGGTGACCGGGATCGAGCTGCTGCGCAGCGTCCGCATCCCCGAACCCGAGGAACGCTTCGACGTCTACCCGCACCAGCTGTCGGGCGGTATGCGCCAGCGGGTGTGCATCGCCATCGCCCTGGCCTGTGGCCCCCGCATGCTCTTCGCCGACGAACCCACCACGGCGCTCGACGTCACCGTGCAGCACCAGATCCTCAACCTGCTCCGGCTCCAGCAGAAGGAGCGGTTCATGTCGATGATCCTGGTCACCCACGACCTCGGTGTGGTCGCCGGACGGGCCGACGAGATCATGGTCATGTACGCCGGCAAGGCCGTCGAGAAGGCGACCACCCGCAACCTGTTCGCCGGGATGCGCCACCCCTACACCGAGGGCCTGCTCAACTCGATCCCGAAGGTCACCAATCCGAAGCACACGCGTCTGCAGGCCATCGCCGGTCGGCCGCCCGATCTGATCAACCCGCCCGAAGGGCTGTTCGTTCTCGCCGCGCTGCCCCTACGCCCAGGCCCGCTGCTTCGAAGAAGAACCGCCACTGCGCGCCGCCGACACCCCCGACCATCAGTTCGCCTGCTGGTATCCCGTGGGAACCCCCGAGGGCGAGGCCGCCTATCAGGCCAACCTCGATGCCGGCGTCGCCGTCACGTTGGCCGCCGCCGGGCAGGCGCTCGCCACCGAAGAACTCACGGTGTCGCTGTGATCACCCGCTTGCACCCGGGCCGCTCGGCCGTCGCACACCACGATCGTTCACCACACCTCGTTCCCTCCAGGAGACCTGCTGATGGCCGGTTCGGGCAAGGCGCACCTGCGCCCCGCGAGCGACACCCTGCTCCGGGTCGAAGACCTCACCGTCGAGTTCCCGGCCGGGCGGGGGGCCGTCGTTCACGCGGTCAGTCGGGATCAGCTTCGACATCGCCGAGGGCGAGACCCTCGGCCTGGTGGGCGAGTCCGGCTGCGGCAAGTCGACGACCGGGCGGGCGATCCTGCAGCTCCCGGTGCCGACCGGCGGCACGGTCTCCCTCGAAGGTCGTGACCTCACCAAGCTCAAGGGCGAGGCACTGCGCGAGATGCGCACCAATCTGCAGATGATCTTCCAGGATCCGATCTCGTCGCTCAATCCCCGACGCACGATCGGCGACGTGGTCGCCGAACCGCTCAAGGTCTGGGGCCCCTTCGACGAGGCCTCGCAGCAGCAGAAGGTCGACGCCATGCTCGATGCCGTCGGCATCGACCCGGTGGTCGCCCGGCCCAAGCACCCGCACGAGTTCTCGGGCGGTCAGTGCCAGCGCATCTCGATCGCCCGATCGCTCGTGCTCGAGCCGAAGGTGATCATCTGCGACGAGCCGGTCTCGGCGCTCGACGTCTCGGTCCAGGCCCAGATCCTCAACATGCTCGAAGACCTCAAGGCCCGCTACGGGCTGACGCTGGTGTTCATCGCCCACGACCTCGCCGTGGTCAAGAACATCTCCGACCGGGTGGCCGTGATGTACCTCGGCAAGATGTGCGAGGTCTCCGAGTCCGACGAGCTCTACGCCAATCCGGCCCACCCCTACACGAGCCTCCTGCTCGGGTCGGCGCCGATTCCCGACCCGATGATCGCCCTCGACGAAGAGGTCGCCCCCGACGAGGGCCTGCCGTCGCCGATCAACCCGCCGTCGGGTTGTCGATTCCGCACCCGGTGCCCACTCGCCGACGCCATCTGCGAGACCACCGAGCCACAGATGCGTCGGGTCACCGACGATCACTACGTGGCATGCCACCATCCTCTCGTTCCGCTCGCGGAACAGGAGGTCTCGATCGATGCATGAAGGTCGTCTGCCGGTGACGCAGCAGACGCGCATCGAGCGAAACCAACGGTCGGGCCAAGTCGGTTCGATCAACGATCAGCAAGGGGAGAGATCCGAATGAAATGGCGTGAGTTGAAGAAGCTCATCGCTGTCGTGTTCGCCCTCGCACTCGTCGCCGCCGCCTGTGGCGGCAGCGACAGTGCCGGCGAGGCAGACGACAGCGGCGACGACGACGACGACGACGGCAAGTGATGGCGGCACCGAGGCCGAGGGCGACGTCGACACCGAGGTCGTCGAGAACACCGAGACGCCCGACTACGGCGGCACCGTCACCATCGGCCTCGAGGCCGAGGCCGTCGGGCCTGCGGCCGTGGGAGGACGCCTGTTCCTCGCCTTGCTACAACATGATGATCGCCATCTACGACAAGTTGATGGAGCAGACACCAAGGACGGCACCGTCGAGCCATTCCTGGCCGAGTCGGTGTCGGCCAACGAAGACTTCACCGTCTTCACGATGACCCTGCGTCCCGGCGTCACCTTCCACAACGGCACGGCGCTCACGGCCCAGACGATCGCCGACATGTTCCCGATCCAGCAGGCGGGCGCGGCATCGGCCGGCGCAGTGTCCAGTTCCGAAGCTCACCTCGGTCGAGGCGACCGGTGACCTCGAGGTCACCTACACCATGAGCGAGTCGAACTCGGCCTTCCCGTCCTATCTGTCGAGGGCCCAGTTGGGAATGGTCTTCGAGCCGGCCGCCGCCGCGGCCGACCCCGACGGCTACAGCATCGGCCCCGATCGGCACCGGCCCGTTCGTGATCGAGACGCGAGACCTCGACAACGCAGACCGTGGTCGTTCGCAACGAGAACTACTGGATGTCCGACGCCAACGGCAACCAGTTGCCCTACCTCGACTCGATCATCTTCCAGCCGATCCCCGACGAGGGCACTCGGCTCGACGCACTGACCTCGGGCACCATCAATGCCATGCAGACCCTGCGTCAGGGCACCATCCGAGACGCCCGTGCCGTCGGCGACTCGATCACGCTCTACGAGTACCAGGGCAGCAACACCGGTGGCGGCATGTTCAACGTCGCCGTCGCCCCGTTCGACGACCTGCGGGTCCGCACCGGGCCTCACGCTCATGAACGACCAGGCAGCCGTCATCGAGGCCCTCGGTGGCACGGGCATCTCGCTCCCGTCGACCCAGTGGTTCAGCGCCGACAGCCCGTGGTGGTCACAGAAGGCCGCCGATGCGTGGCCGAAGTTCGACTTCGAGGCCGGCAAGGCCTCGCTGCAGGAGTACCTCGACGACCCGGCCCGTTCCGACGGCAAGGCCGTCGGTGAGCCGATCGACGTCGAGCTGTCGTGCCCGCCCGATCCCACCCTCATCGCCGCCATGCAGGTGCTCGAGCAGGTGTGGACGACAGCGGTCAGGTCAACGTCGACGCTGACCAACTTCGATCAGCAGACGCACATCAACAACGCCCTCGGCGCCGACAACGGCTTCATCGGTATGTCACCAGGCCCACTGCTGGCGCTGGAGCGACGAGAACGACCCGTCGTTCTCGATCAACCAGTTCCTGGCGCCCTACAGCGCCGAGAACGCCGCCGAGAACGGTCTCGACGGCATCGTGTCGCCGGCGAACTTCCCCAACTAGTTCGATCCAGAGGCGTTCGCGGCGGCCAACGAGGCCATCACCACCGACGATTTCGAGACCCGCAAGGCCCTCTACGAGACCATCAACCTGCGCATCGCCGCCGAGTTGCCCATCTGGTACTCGGGATCGACGGCGACCGCCATCGCGGTCGAGCCGACGATCCGCGGCCTCAACAGCTGGACCCTGCCCGACGGCGATCTCGGCATCGGGCTCCCGTCGGCCGAGGGTCGCTGGGGCCAGGTCTACATGAACACCGCCGGCTGACCAGCCGGAACTCGGGGTCTGATCACGACTCGATTCGTGATCAGACCCCTCCGGGGTGGGAGCGCCCTACGGCGCTCCCACCCCCGCTCTTCTCCCTCGACACGTCGCCCGGATTCCCGGGTAGGAGGATCTCCGCCAATGCTCAAGCTGATCGCCTGGAGACTGGTTCGACTCGTCGCCACGCTGCTGGCCGTGTCGATGATCACCTTCGGGATGACCAAGCTGTTGCCCGGTGATCCGGTCAACGCCATCCTCGGTGTCGACGAACCTGCAGAACCCCGAACTGGCCGAGCAGATCCGCGACGAGCTGCACCTCGACGACCCGATCCCGGTGCAGTACGTGCGCTGGCTCGGCAACGCCGTGCAGGGCGACCTCGGCAAGTCCTACATCAACGATCAGGAGGTCATGGGCGAGATCAAGAACCGTATTCCGGTGACCGCCCAGCTGGCCTTCATGGCCGTGATCATCGCCGTGGTCGCTCGCCGTGCCGATCGGCGTGCTCGGTGCCTACCGCCAGGGTCGGGCGTCCGACCAGATCACCTCGGCCGGTGTCCAGGTGGCGCTCTCGGTGCCCAACTTCATCACCGGCATCTTCCTGGCCTACATCTTCTCGATCAAACTCGGTTGGTTCCCCAACAGCAGCTGGAACCGGCTCAGCGACAAGGGACTGGTCGAGAACCTCAAATCGGCCATCCTGCCTGCTCTCGCACTGGCCGGCACCCAGATGGCCATCTTCTCCCGCCTGGTTCGCTCCGACATGATCGCCACCCTGCAGGAGAACTACATCCTGTCGGCTCGGGCCAAGGGGCTCAGGGACCGCTACATCCTGATGCGCCACGCGCTGCGACCCAGTTCGCTCAGCCTCGTCACCATCGTCGGCATCAACTTCGGCGCCCTGCTCGGCGGCACGGTGGTCATCGAGACCCTGTTCGCCATTCCCGGGCTCGGTTTCCGGCTCATCAACGCCATCAACCAGCGTGACATCCTGGTGATCCAGGGCATCACCGTCTTCATCGCCACCGTGTACGTCGTGATCAACACCGTCGTCGACCTGCTCTATGCTGCGGTCGATCCCCGGATCCGAAAGGGCTGAGTGCCATGACCCTCGCCGAAGGCACGACCAACGCCGAAGACCTGATCGTCTTCGCCGAAGCCGATCAGCCGCCTCCCGGTATCGACGGCCCGCCGCCAGTCGCCATTGGCGGTTTTCCGATCGATGCCGCTGTTCGTGAAGATCTCGACGATCTGGTTGTTCCTGATCGTGCTCGGGGCGATCTACGCCAAGCTCGACAACTTCTTCAACGACAGCCTTCCGCTCCAGGACCCGCTGTTGCAGACCAACGGGTTCAACCCCAAGACCGGCACCCGTGGCACCGGAGCCCCGATCGAAGGTGTCTCGTCGGCACATTGGCTCGGCACCGACGTCCTCGCCCGCGACACCTTCTCCCGCATCGTCCACGGATCGTGGGTGTCGATCATCGTGGCCTTCGTCTCGGCCGTGGTCGGGATCGGCGTCGGCGGGTTCCTCGGAGCGCTCGTCGGGTTCGTGCGGGGCCGCACCGAGACCATCGTCATGTCGCTCATCGACGTCATCCTGGCCTTCCCGGCCCTGGTCCTGTTGCTGGCCATGGTCTCGATCTTCGAGGTCCGCAACCTCTACGTGATCGCCGGCGTGATCGGCTTCCTGTCGATCCCGGCCTACACCCGGGTGGCCCGGGCCAACTCCCTCGGCCATCTCGAACCGCGAGTTCGTGCTCGCGGCCAAGGCCATCGGCACCAAACCCCGGACGATCCTGTTCAAGGAGATCATCCCCAACGTCTTCCCGACGCTGCTGTCCTATGCGCTCGTCGCGGCCGCGTTCGTCATCGTGGTCGAGGGGTCGCTGTCGTTCCTCGGGTCTGTCGGTGTCGCCACCCACGCCGACCTGGGGCAACATGATCAACGAGGCCCGCCGAGACATCAAGGTGTCGATCCTCCCGGTTCTCTGGCCCTCCCTGGCCCTGACCTTCACGGTCCTGGCCCTCAACCAGGTCGGTGACTGGTTCCAGAAGCGCCGCGCCGTCCGCGGCTCCGCCCTCTGACCCCACCCCACCCCAAATCCGTTCTGGCGGCTTGGCGTCCCTCATTCGGAACGCAGCCTCGCCAGTCCGAGAAGGCGGGACGGCAGCCCGCCACAGTCGTCGTCGTGTCAGGTCGGCCTACGGGTTGGTGAGCAGGTCGATGAGGCTGCTCGTGTCCCAGCGGCGACCACCTCGGGCCTGCACGCGGGCGTAGAACTGATCGACCAGCGCCGCGATGGGCAGGCTGGCGCCCAGTTCGGCCCCGGTGTCGAGCGCGATCCCGAGGTCCTTGCGCATCCAGTCGACGGCGAACCCGAAGTCGAATTCGCCGGCCACCATGGTGGTACCCCGGTTGTCCATCTGCCACGATCCCGCCGCCCCCTTCGAGATCGTCGCCAGCACTCGATCGGTGTCGAGCCCGGCCAACATGGCGAAGTGCAGGCCCTCGGCCAGGCCCTGGATCGCTCCGGCGATGGCGAGCTGGTTGACCATCTTGGTCAGCTGGCCGCTGCCGACGGGCCCGATCAGGGTGGCATTGACGGCATAGGCGTCGACCACGGGGGCAATCCGGTCGAAGTCGGTCTGGTCGCCGCCGCACATGATCGTGAGACGCCCGTTCTCGGCTCCGGCCTGACCGCCCGAGACCGGCGCATCGACGAAACCGATCGAACGACTCCCACAGACCACGGCCAGCTCGCGGGCCAGCGCGGCCGACGCCGTGGTGTGATCCACCAGGATCGTTCCGGCGGCCATCGACGCGAGGACCCCGTCGTCGCCGGTCGTGACCGCCCGGACGTCGTCGTCGTTGCCGACGATCGTGATCACGAGATCGGCACCGTCGGCTGCCCCGGCCGGGGTGGTGGCGAGCGAACCACCGTAGCGCTGCACCCAGGCCTCGGCTTTGGTCGTGGTGCGGTTGAAGACGGTCACCTCGTGGCCCGCTCCCTGGAGGTGGCCGGCCATGGGATGTCCCATCACACCGAGTCCGACGAATCCGATCTTCATTGCGAGCTCCCGGTGCCAGTCCTGTCGAGGTGATGGCAGGATAGGAAGCGATGACGAGCAGCGTGCAACCCAGTCGACGCAGCTCGATCGAGCCGTTCCATGTCATGGAGGTCATGCGAGCGGCCGAGGAGCGAACCCGAGCGGGCCACGAGGTCCTCCATCTCGAGGTTGGGCAACCGGGAACGCCGGCTCCGCCGTCGGCCCTCGCCGCCGCTCGTCGGGCGCTGGACGAGGACGGGCTCGGGTACACCACGGCCATGGGCCTACCGGTCTTGCGTCGGCGGATCGCCCGCTGGTACGACGAGCGGTACGGGGTGCACGTCGATCCGGCCCGGGTGATGGTCACCACCGGGGCTTCGGGCAGTTGCCTGCTGGCCTTTCTGGCGTTGTGGGACCAGGGCGCCCGGGTCGGCGTCGTCGAGCCCGGGTATCCCTGCTATCGCAACGACCTGATGGCGCTCGGGATGGATCCGGTCGGCATTCCCGTCGGCCCCGACACCGCCTACAAGCCGACCACGAGCCAGCTCGACGCGGTCGGGCCCCTCGATGGCCTCGTCCTGGCCAGCCCCAACAACCCGACGGGTACCGTGCTCGATCCGACCGACCTGATGGAGATCTCGGCGTGGTCACAGCGCCATCGCGGCGATCGCCGGGTTCCGGTGGTCGTCGACGAGATCTATCACGGCATCACCTACGACCGTCAGGCGCCGTCCATGCTGTCGTACGACGACGAGGCGGTGGTGTTCAACAGCTTCTCGAAGTACTTCTCGATGACCGGCTGGCGCCTGGGGTGGATCGTCGCCCCTCGATCGCTGATGACGCCTCTCGAACGCCTCGGTCAGAACCTGACCATCGCGGCCCCGACGTTGAGCCAGGTTGCGGCGTTGGCCGCCTTCGACGACACCGCGATCCTCGACACCCATGTCGAGACCTACGCCCGGAATCGGTCGATCCTGCTCGAGGGTCTGGTCGCCGCCGGGATCGACCGACTGGCGCCGGCCGACGGTGCGTTCTACGTCTGGGCCGACGTGTCCCACTTCGGGGTCGATGCCGCGACCCTGTGCCGAGGTTGGCTCGAGGAACTGGGGATCGCAGCGACACCGGGTATTGACTTCGATCCACCCCGCGGCGATCGCTTCGTGCGTTTCTCCTACGCCGGTTCGACCGCCGACATCAGCGAAGCCGTCGCGCGGCTTGCCGCGTGGGGTAGACAACGGTGACCCCATTCGACGACGGCAACGAACGCCGAGCGACGACGAGGACCTCAGCGTGAATCAACCGATGCTCAAACGCGACCTCCCGAAGCGTCCGGGACCGACGAATCGCACCCTGCTATGGCGGGGGATGACGATGGGCTGTGCCGCGTGCGGTCAACGTCGAGGTCTGTTCCGCCGTTGGACCAAGATGGCCGAACGATGCCCGAACTGCGGGCTGGTCTTCGGCCGCTTCGAGGGCCAGTGGATCGGCGCCATCGGCATCAACACGATCTTCAGCTTCGGGATCCTCATGATCACGATCGTCGTGAGCTTCGCGGTGACCTATCCCGGCAACACCGCCTTCCTGATCGGGCTCGCCGTGGCCGTCGCCGTCTCGATGCCCATCCTGCTCTTCCCGTTCAGTCGCACCTTCTGGATGGCCATCGATCTCTGTATGACCCCGCTCGAGCCCCACGAGGTCGACTGGACCAAGGTCGACCCCACCCTCGCCGCCGATATGGAGCAGCGGGCGGCCGACCGTGCTCGGTCCGCTGACCGAAGCGCCGAGAACCCCGATCCCGACCCCGGAGCCCAAGCATGACCGAATCGTTCGACCTCATCATCGTCGGGAGCGGATCGGGAAACGCCCTCCCCCCTCACCTCGATGGCTGGAAGATCGCGATCGTGGAACGTGACGTCTTCGGTGGCACCTGCCTCAATCGAGGGTGTATTCCGTCCAAGATGCTCGTGCTCCCGGCCGATGTCGCCGTGACCGTCCGCCACGGGCACCGGCTCGGAGTCGCAGCTCACGTCGACGGGGTCGACTGGCTCGAGATCCGCGACCGGATCTTCGGGCTGATCGACCCGATCGCGGCCGGAGGCCGTGAATACCGGGCCGCCGGCAATCCCGATGTCACGCTGATCGAGGGCACCGCCCGGTTCGTCGGCGACCGCACCCTCGACGTCGACCTGGCCGATGGTGGCGTGCGGACCATCACCGCACCCAAGGTCCTGCTGGCAGCAGGAGCGCGTCCGGTCGTCCCCGCGATCGACGGACTCGACGAGGTTCGCTATCACACCTCGGACTCGATCATGCGCCTCGAACACTTTCCGCCCCGCTTGGGAATCATCGGCGGCGGATTCATCGCCGTCGAGATGGGCCACGTCTTCAGCGGTCTCGGCTCGCAGGTCACCGTCTTCAATCGATCGCCACAGCTGTTGCGTCATCATGACGCCGAGATCAGCGAACGCTTCACCGACGTCTTCCGCCATCGGGTCTCGTTCCAGCCGGGCTGCGTCCCGGAACGGGTCGAACACCATGATCACACCATCGTCGTCCATGCCGATGGTCACGTCTACGAGTTCGACGAGCTGCTCGTCGCCACCGGACGGATGCCGAACAGCGATCTGCTCGACGTCGGCGCCGGGGGGTTGTCGGTCCACCCCGATGGTCGGGTGGTCACCGACGACACGATGGCCACGGGTGTCGAAGGGGTCTGGGCCATCGGCGACCTCACCAATCCGTACCAGCTCAAGCACCTGGCCAACGCCGAGGCCAAGGTTGCGTTCTGGAACCTGGCCCATCCCGACGACCAGCGGCGCACCGACTACCGGGTCGTGCCGTCGGCGGTCTTCAGCGATCCGCAGGTGGCGACGGTCGGCTACTCCGAGGACGAAGCCAAGATGATGGGCATCGACTACACGGTCGGGCGCCGCGACTACGGCGGTGTCGCTTATGGCTGGGCACTGGCCGACGAGACCTCGTTCGCCAAGGTGCTGATCGACAACGACAGCGGGCTGATCGTCGGCGCCCACATCATCGGGCCCCAGGCATCGACCCTGATCCAGCCCTTGATCCAGGCGATGCAGTTCGGGCAGACGGCGGCCGACCTGGCGACGGGGGTGCTCTACATCCATCCGGCGCTGACCGAGGTGGTGGAGAATGCACTGCTCGACGCAGTCGGCTGAGTGGGGGAGCTCGACGAAGTCGGCTGAGTGGGGGAGCTCGACGCAGTCGGCTGAGTGGGGAGCTCGACGAAGTCGGCTGAGTGGGGGGATCCCGGCTCATGGGATCGGCCACCATGCCGATAGACACAGGAGCGAAAGGAGACCGGGTGCCGCTTGAGGTGGAACGAATTGCAGAGGTGCTCGGCTTTGCGCCGGGCGCGTGCGTGGTGCTCGAGAACGGCGTCGTCCGTGGGGCCAATGCCGATGCGGTGGCGACCACGGGGATCCCCCGAAAGCACCTGGTCGGTGTGGCGTTGGCCGAGTTGGTGATCCCTGAGCATCAGATGGCACTGGCCGGTGCACTGGCCTCCGCGCACGAGCAGACGTCGACGATCGCGGTTCGCCTGGCGGCCGGCATGGTGCCCGTCGAGGTGAGTGTTCGGCGGATCTCCGACTCGGTGCTGGTGGCCGGCATTCGCCGCATGGAGTTCGAGCACCAGCTGTCGGCGATCGCTGGCGGTGATCTGACCCACGACCAGGTGACCGGGCTGCCCAATCGATTCCATCTCCTCGAGCAGCTGCACCATCGACTGGTGACGCCGTCACCGCAACCGCTGGCGATCATCGCCCTCTGGATCGACGACCTGGCCGCGATGGCCGAGGAACGAGGCCAGCGGGTGATCGAGCGGGTCAGCCGGCAGGTCGGCGAGCGGGTGCAGAACCGGCTCCGTGGTCCTGATCTGCTCGGTCGGTTCGACGAAGCGGCCTTCCTGGCCCTGCTCACCACCGATTCACCGGTCGATCAGGTACGGGAGATCGCCGAACGCCTGCGAGACGAGGTCGTGTTCCCGGTGGAGTTCGACGGCAGCCTGGTCAGTTTCACCGCCAGCGTGATGGTCGGTATGGTCGGTTCCCCACGGCCGTCGATCGAGAAGGTGCAGTCCAAGCTCGACGTCCTCGCCAAGCTGGCGACTGCGGGCGAGGGCAACCGGACCGAGATCGTCAGGTTCTGACCCGGTGACCCAGGGCATCCCGTGAGCGAGGACAACCTGTGACCCGGAGGGCAACCCATGACCGAGGGCAGACGGCGCCCTGTCGCCCGCCCCGACGCTGACGAGGTTCTGGCCGTGCCAACCACGACACCACCACTGCGGATCGGGATGTTCGGCTGCGGCCTCATCGGACGGTTTCACGCCGCCTCGCTTCGCCCGGTCGCCGATCGGGCCACGCTGACGCAGGTCTTCGACCCCGACACCGAGCGCGCCATTCGTTTCGCCGCCGAATTCGGCGCCGCGGTCGCCGACGATCCGGCGTCGCTGATCGAGGCGGTCGATGTCGTGTACGTCTGCACCTGGACGTCGGAGCACGATTGGCTCGTGCGGGCCGGCGTCGCCGCCGGTCTGCCCATCTTCTGCGAGAAACCGCTGTCGACCGACCTGGCCGGGGCGGCGGCGCTGACCGAGGCCGTCGCCGTGAGCGAGGTCATCAACCAGGTCGGATTGGTGCTCCGCCGTTCCCCGGCCATGCGGTGGGTGGCCCAGCGGCTCGCGTCGGGGGTCGACGGGCCGGTCATGAGCATCGTGTTCCGAGACGACCAGTACCTGCCGACGCAGGGGATGTATGCCTCGAGCTGGCGCGGTGACCGAACACGGGCGGGTTCGGGGGCGTTGCTCGAACACTCGATCCATGATCTCGACCTGCTCGACTGGTGGATCGGACCGATCGACCGAGTGTCGGCGCTGACCGCTCACCATCATGGTCTCGACGGCATCGAGGACCAGGCGACGGTGCTGTTGCGAGGGCGCGACGACGCCCTCGCCACCCTGACCTCGACCTGGCACGACGTCTTGGCCCGGCCCTCGCAGCGTCGGATCGAGATCCTCTGCCGCCGAGCCACGATCACGGTCGAGGGCGAGTGGTCCGGTCCGGTGCGCTGGCAGACCGACGATGGCGAAGGGCAACTCGAGGGCTCCGAGCTGGTGAATGCGGTACGAGCCGACGGCAAGACCCAGAACCCGGACCGGGAGTTCATCGACGCGGTCTTGGCCGGCCGCCCGGCCCATCCCGACGTCATGATCGCCCTGCGGGCTCATGTGCTCGCCGACGCCGCCTACCGGTCGGCCGCCTCGGGCGGTTCGACCGTCGACGTGCCGAACGGCTAGTTCACTGCGGTCGGTCGCTCACACCGACGCTGCCGAGTGGACCAGCGGGGTCAGCCGATCGAGGTCGGCCATGACCTCGTCACGGGGCCCCTGCCCCAACCCGAGCACGACGCGGGTCACGCCCTGGGCGGCGAGGCGTTCGATCGACTCGAGGTCGGGTTTGGCTCCGAACACCCCGAGCGAGAGGGTGCCCGGGTCACGGCCGATGGCGTCGCAGGCCTTGGCGATCTCGGCCAGCCCACCCGACAGGTCGTAGCGGCCGCCGATCGGCATCCACCCGTCGCAGAATTCGGCGATGTCGGCTGCGGTCTTGGGCCCGGCGCTGCCACCCAGGATGATCGGGGGGTGGGGCGTCTGGGTCGGCTTGGGCCACGACCAGCTGGAGTCGAATCGCACGTGTTCGCCCTCGTAGGAGGCCTCATCCTTGGTCCAGAGTTCGTTCATGGCCAGGATCGACTCTCGCAGTCGGGCCCGACGGTCGCCGTACCGGACGCCGTGGTGGGCCAGCTCCTCCTTGTTCCAGCCGTACCCGATGCCGAACTGGAACCGTCCCCCGGAGAGCCGATCGAGTGAGGCGACCTCCTTGGCCAGCCAGATCGGATCGCGCTGGGCCACCAGGCAGATCCCGGTGGCGACCTTGAGGGTGGTGGTGGTTGCCGCCACGGCCGTCAGGGCCAGGAACTGGTCGTAGGTGCGCCAGTAGAACTCGGGTAGGGGAGGGGCGCCGTCTCGCCCGCCCCAGGGCGTGGTCCGCGCCGTCGGGATGTGACTGTGCTCGGGAAACCAGAGGGACTCGAAGCCACGCTGTTCGGCTTCCCGACCCAGCTCGACCGGATCGATGGTCTGGTCGGTGGGGAAGATCATCAGGCCTACCTGCATGGGGATACTCCTTGTTGATGGCACGCGGTGGCGCGCCGCTTGGTGACACGCTTCCGGCCGCGATCCGAGCCTTTCGGCCTGGTCGTCGGTTCGTCCCCGTGGCGTCGCCGGCCCCCGGCAACTTCGCTCAGTGTGCCAACACCCGTACCGATGACACCATTTCACTGTGCGTGGTCGATTCATCGGGCTTGGGAGGTCGTTGCCGGCGAGCCCCGACAGAGTCCATCGTCGGGCGCGGGCCGGACGATCGCTCGTCGGATTGACCATCGTGGTCGCATCGCTCACGTCGATCGGATCGGCGATGGCCGGGCCCGAGCGCGACCCCATCTCACCCCTCGACGATTCGACCGCCACGGTGATGGTGAATCCCTTCACGGTCGCCTCTCCGTTCGTCCCCGACGATCGGCCGACCCGCTTCGGAAGCGAGTTGCTGTCGATCGACGACGGTGTCGTTGTTCTCGGCCGTCAGGGCCTGGACGGCGTGACCGCCTCGATCATGCCCCTTCCGGTCGATGGCGACCTCCCCGCATCCGGTGATCCCACGGTGAGCGACGTGATCCTGGCCGAACGCGGCATTGCTGCATCGGGCGACCGGATGGTGGTGGTCGACAGCACCCGACTCCGCCTGCTTCGCATCGGCGACGACGGGCGAACCAGCGAGGTCTCCACCATCGTCATCGACGGTGCCGGCCGCTACGGAACACGTGCCGTGATGGCCGGTGACACCGTGGCCGTCCAACGTCTCTCCGACTCCATCTCGCCGCTGGTGACGCGTGTCGACGTCTACGACCTGACCGACGACGTGATCACTCCGGTCGTTGCGTTGCAGGCAGAGGTCGGTCGAGCGCATCTCGGGATCGCCGCCGACGGCGCGATGATCGCCATCAGTGGCGTTCGTGGCCGGGCCGACGCCGGCGAGGTCCAGTTCTTCGGGCGCGACGGGGGTCGGTGGACCGCGGCGGGTCGAATCGACGCCGTGGGTGGGGGACCGATCGTCGCCGACGGCGCCGCCTTCTTCGTGCAACGCAACGGCTTCTTCACGCGCCCCTCGGGGCCCTGGACCCGGCTCGGGTTCGACGACGAGGGCACCCCGGCGATCGAGGCCAACTATCCCGTGCAGGCCTCCAGCCTGGCCGTTGCCGGCGACATCCTCGCCTTCGGGATGCCGAGCCGAGACCGGGTGCTGACGTTCCGTTCGGCGGCCGATGGGGCCCCCGACCGGCCGGTCGCGATGCAGCTCACCCAGGTGATCGGTCCACCGGTTTCCCCCGACGAATCGCCGGCTGACCCGGCCGAATTCGGCGCCGCCGTGCGGTTCGCGTCGGGTCGGCTCATCGTTTCGTCACCGGGGAGGAGCGCCGACGACGTCGACGACGAGGGCGAGGTGATCGTCTACACCACCGCACTCGGCCCCTTCGGGTGCACCGTGATCGGCACCGATGGCGACGACGTCCTGGCCGGCACGGTCGGGGAGGACGTGATCTGCGGTCTTGGCGGCAACGACGTCATCGACGGCAATCTGGGATCCGATCGGCTGTACGGAGGGCCCGGGCAGGACGACGTGAAGGGAGCCGGGGGTGATGACCTCATCGTCGGCGGTGAAGGGAACGATCGGCTCGACGGGGGTCAGGGTCGGGACCGGCTGATCGGCGGTGAGGGGGACGATCAGCTGTTCGGCGGCGCCGACGCCGATGCCTTCGACGGCGGACCGGGGAACGATCTCTGCTTCGGTGGGGGAGACATCGACACCTTCACCGACTGTTGATGACGGTCGCCGTCAACCGCACGTGAACAGACCCGCCGAGCGTGGGTTCAGCGAACACCGATGGCGTGGGCGACGTGGGGATTGCCGCCCAGGGCCGCCGTCAACTGGCTGGTCAGCTCATGGGCCTGGATGTCCCACATTCGGTCGATCAGTTCGGCCGTCATGATGACGTCGTCGCTGATGCCGAGGGCCGATTCCCGTCGGAGTCGGTCGGCCAGGCTCCGCAGTCCGATCAGCGTGGCCGCCGGTGCGAGGTCGAGGGGGGCGGCGCCGGCGGCCCGAGCGGCGCGGACCCGGGGCTCGGTGTCGTCGATCACGCTCGCCACGATCAGTTCGACCAGCGTCTCGTAGTGGGCACGCGATGCCCGGGGTGAGCGCAGGAGGAGGCCCTGGGTGGCGCTGCGACCGGCCTGTCGGGTCAACCGGGCCATCTGGGCCTGGATCCCGACGACCCATGCCTGGCGTCGGCTCCAGGTCGCCCGAGGAGATGGCTGTGGTGTCGCGGGGATCGAGACCCGGTTCTGCACGTCGAGGGTCAGGTCGTAGCGTTCGCGACGCTCGGGGTCGGAGAGGATACGCCAGGCCTCGTTGACCCGGGCCATGGCTCGGCCCCCGTCATCGGTCCCCGCGACGTCGGGGTGCAGGCGGCGGGCCAGTCGTCGGTAGGCGAGCCGGAGTTCGTCGGCGGTGCAGCGGGAGTCGACCTCGAAGACCTCGTAGAGGCTCCGACGCTCGTCGAGCCAGTCGTCGGGCGCAGGCCCGGGCTGGGTTCGTGACGTGTTCCCCGGCATCGCTCCAGTGTGGCCCGGCGCCGCCACCAACCATCAACATCACCCCGAGATTGCCGATGGAGCCCGATGACGACTCCCGCCGGCGAGCCGCTGACGCGTGGCCGCTCCGTCCGGTTCGCCGAGCGCATGCCCGAGGCGGTCCGGCTCGTGCTGCTGGCCGCAGCCTGGCTCGTTGCTCTCGGTGCCGCTCTCGCGCCGATCGTCTATCTCCTGCGTCGTATGGGTGTCGGCTGACCCCACGCGTGATCGGAAGCAGCGAGCAGTCCGGGCCGTTTGGGCGCGAGGGCTTCCGGGCGACGGCTTCCGGGTGACCGGTGTCAGACTGACGTCATGACCACGCCGGACCTCCTCAAGATCACCACCCCCCAGCAGTGGGCCCAGGCTCAACGAGCGGGGGAGTACCTCGATCCGTCGCTCGACCGTGAGGGGTTCATCCACCTGTCGACCCCCGAACAGGTGCTGATCCCGGCCAACGAGCGCTACGCCGGACAGCAGGGCCTGATCCTGCTCCTGATCGACCGCCACCGGCTCACGGCACCCCTGGTGTTCGAAGACTCCTACCGCAGCGGGATGGCGTTCCCGCACGTCTATGGTCCGCTGAACCTCGACGCGATCGTCGGCCAGGTGGACTTCCCGGCCAACGACGACGGCTCGTTCACGCTGCCGCCGTTCGACTGAAGCCAACCTAGGGCGGGACCTCGAGCGGTCCCGGTCACTCAGCATGTCGATTGCGGTGCCGAAGGAGAACGGTCGCCCGTCTCTCCCGAGGTTCCCGCATGCTGTTCCCTGCTGCGCTGTCACCAGCGCGACGATTCACTCGTTCGTTCCTGGCCGCCCTGTCGATCGTCTGCATCGTCGTCGTGGCGTCCGTCGCCGGGCCGGTGGTCTCGGCCGGCGCCGCTCCGCAACAGGCGGCCGCCGCCGGAGGCTGCCCGTCGGGTGCACCGTCCGAGTTGGCCGTGACGACCCCGCTTCGGGGTTCGGCCTACCGTCTCTACTGCTCGGTCTTCCTTCGACTCCCCGACACGAGTGGACTGGCCTACTGGGTGAGCCAGCTCGAACAGGGGCGGCTCGGGACCGCCGATGTCGCCGCCGAATTCATCGCCTCGCCCGAGTTCGTCCAACGCTATGGACGACTCGACGATCCGGCGTTCCTCGACCTGGTCTATCGCAACGTGATGGGCCGATCGGCCGATGCCGACGGCCAGCGCTACTGGGCATCGATCATGAAGAAGCCGGGATTCGGCCGTGACGACCTGATTCTGTCGTTCTCCGAGAGCGCCGAGTTCCAGGCCAAGACGGGGACCTCGCAGCTCGGCCTCGCGGCCCAGCGCATCGGGGGCGGGTCCGTGACGGGTTTCCTGCCGTCGGGCCTCACGGCTCGCCAGGCGGCCGATCGGGAACTCGCGCTGGGCACGCATCTGCCCAGTCAGTGCACGCCGAACGTCTTCGGGGGATCGGTTCGTTGGGAGCGACCGGGATGGAACCTGACCTGGTGCATCAGTACCGACCCGAACTGGGATCCCTGGATCACCGATGCCGTGTACGTCCACGAGGCGGTCCACGTCCGGGTGTCGCTGCTGTGGGTGCACCGCGACAAGCTGACGGCGGTGGAGCGGGCCGAGGTCGAACGGGTGGTCGGCAACGCCGCCCCCAAGGAAGGGATCGCCGACTACTGGGCCATGCGGTACGTCCCGAAGTACGAAGGGGCACCCCAGTACCGTTCGTACCTGTTCAACAACGAGATCTGGGACGGCCTCTTCGCCCGATACCCGATCGGAGGCCCGCTCCCGGGCTGACCGGGCCCGACCGGCACGGTCAGGCCCTCCCCGGTCAGGCCAGGAAGAGGCGATAGGCGGGGTGGTCGGTCTCTTCCCAGTGGCGATATCCGAGCTGCGCGAGGAACGCATCGAAGGTCGAGCCGTCGTGGTCGGGCACCTGCATGCCGACCAGGACCCGGCCGACATCGGATCCGTGGTTGCGATAGTGGAACAGCGAGATGTTCCAGTCGGGTGCCATGTTGGTGAGGAATCGGATCAGCGCGCCCGGCCGTTCGGGGAACTCGAACCGGTAAAGCCGTTCGTCGCCGGCGAGGGGGGAGTGGCCACCGACGAGGTGGCGCAGATGGAGTTTGGCCAGCTCGTCATCGGTGAGGTCGAGGGTTGCGAGGCCGGCGGCTTCGAAGGCGGCGGCGATCAGCGAGGCCTCGTGGCGGTCCGCAACCTGGATCCCGACGAACACGTGGGCCAGGTCCTGGTCGGCGATCCGGTAGTTGAACTCGGTGATGGACCGACCGTCACCGATGATCTCGATGAACCGGCGGAAGCTGCCCCGGGTTTCGGGGATCGTCACGGCGAACACGGCTTCTCGTTGCTCGCCGATCTCGGCTCGTTCGGCAACGAAGCGCAGGCGATCGAAGTTCATGTTGGCGCCGCAGGCGAGGGCGATCAGCGTCTGGCCCGTGATCCCGGTTCGTTGGACGTAGGACTTGACTCCGGCGATGGCGAGAGCCCCGGCCGGCTCGAGGATGGCCCGCGTGTCGGTGAAGACGTCCTTGATCGCCGCACAGGTCTCATCGGTGTCGACCCGGATGATCTCGTCGACATAGGCCTGGGCCAGGCGGAATGTCTCGACACCGACGAGTTTGACGGCCGTGCCGTCGGAGAAGAGCCCGACGGTGTCGAGCTCGACCCGGTGACCGGCCTCGAGCGAACGGGCCATGGCGTCGGAATCGTCGGTCTGGACCCCGATGATCCGAATGTCGGGTCGAAGCGACTTGATGTAGGCGGCGACACCGGAGACGAGCCCGCCGCCACCGATGGCCACGAAGACCGCATGGATCGGGCCGGTGTGCTGACGAAGGATCTCCATGCCGATGGTGCCCTGTCCGGCGATGACGTCGGGATCATCGAACGGATGCACGAAGGTGAGCCCACGCTCGCGCATCAAGGTCATGGCGTGGTCGAAGCTGTCGGTGTAGGACTCGCCGTGCAGCACGACCTCGGCGCCGCGGGCCCGCACGGCGTCGACCTTGAGTTCGGGCGTGGTGATGGGCATGACGATCACCGCATGGCAGCCGAGGTGTTCGGCGGCCATGGCGACGCCCTGGGCGTGGTTGCCGGCCGACGACGCGATCACGCCGGCCGCCAGTTGTGGGGCTGCGAGATTCGCCATCTTGTTGTAGGCGCCGCGAATCTTGAACGAGAAGACCGGCTGAAGGTCTTCCCGCTTGAGGAGCACGTCGTTGTCCATCCGTCCCGACAGCACCGGGGCGGGATCGAGCGGCGTCTCGTCGACGATGTCGTAGACCCGTGAGGTCAGGATTCGCTTCAGATAGTGGGTGGCCTCGGCGTCGCTGATCGGGGCCTTCACGTCGTCGTCCACATGGCCACGGTAACCGTCGTTGCTGGTCCCGGAGCGGTCAGTCCCCGGTCTGCCCGTCGATCGATTGCCGGATCAGGTCGGCGTGGCCACAGTGCCGGGCGTACTCCTCGACCATATGGACGAGGATCCAACGCAGATTGACGTCGAGCCCTCGTTCGATCCGCCCGCGCTGATCCAGGTCGGCCGTGGCGTCGACGATGTCGCGACTCTCGGCGATCGATCGCTCGAATTGGGCCACCAGGAGGTCGTGACCCAGGGACGGGGCGATGTCCATCTCCCAGTCGGGGTCGACCGACCAGTCGACACCGGCCCAGGGCTCGCGCTCGTCGAGACCGGCGAAGAGGTGCCGGAACCAGTACTCCTCGACGAAGGCCATGTGATGGACGAGACCGGCGATGGTGAGATCCGATGGCGGAAGCGTCGATTCCAGCTGCGCCCGGTCGAGATTCCAGGACTTCCTCAGCAGCACGGCGCGGTGATAGTCGAGCATTCCGAGCAACGTCGACCGCTCGTCGAGGCTCCGTGACGGCTGCGGCAGGTCGGGTGCGTCAGCGGACAGTTCCATCCGGGCAACCTAGTGCGAAGCCGTTCGGGTGCCATTGGGCCCTCCTGACCGGCGAGGGGCCAGGAGTACAACGAGATCATGACTTCCCGATTCCGACTCCTGCTGGCCACTGTCGTCCTCCTTCTCTTCACCCTTCTCACCGGCGCATGTGGAAGCGACGGCAGTGGGGACATCACCGTCGCCGACCTCGAGGGAACCTGGGTGGCGACGTCGTTGACGGTCACCGCGAACGACGACCCAGGCCAATCCATCGATTTGATCGCCGTGGGCGGCTCG
Organism: uncultured Acidimicrobiales bacterium; assembly: GCA_963700755.1. Lineage (GTDB taxonomy): Bacteria > Actinomycetota > Acidimicrobiia > Acidimicrobiales > SZUA-35 > JBBQUN01. The sequence continues at coordinate 169,117 of CAVOYW010000003.1, read as the reverse complement.
ATGGAGATGGCCGCCGACGAATCGGGCCGGGTCGAGGGGACGCTGACCGTTCCCGCCGCCCTGGGTGGCGGCGACCTTCCGGTGATGGGGCAGCTCGATGTGGTCGATCAGGAGACAATGGCCGTGAGCTTCGATCCCGAGATCCCGCCGCTCCTCGTCGGCTACAGCGGGCCCTTCACCCTCGAGGGCAGCACCTTGACCGTCACCGACGAAGAAGGGTCGTTCGATTTCGGCACCGGCACGCCGGTGTCGGCATCGTCGACCGTGGTGTTCGAACGCTCGTCCTGACCGAGATCGGCACGAGCTGCATCAGCCGTTCCGGCCAACGAGAGATCCGGGCCACGGAGAGATCAGGTCATCGCGAACGAGCAGGCTCTGCGGACTCCCGGACTCCCCGCGACTATGCGACATAAGCGTCATTATGCATGGGACATGCCAACAGCCCCTGATGGGTCGGCGGGTCCTCGCCGCTCGAACCCATCGTCGGTCGGTTCATCGCCGGACGTGTCATCGCCGGTCAAGAAGTGCGGGCGCCATGCCGATACTCCTCGAATGGGGTTCCCGTTCTCAGTGGCCGTTCGCCTGCGCCGCTGCAGCCGCTTCGGTCTCGGTCAACAGCGCCGGCGCCTCGGGCACCGGAATGTCCATCGGCTTGAGTACCTGTACACCACAGATGTCGGTGGGCTCGCCCGACAGGGTCAGGCGGCGATCGCTGCTCGAGAACTGGGTCTTTCCATCGAACAGGGTCTCGATGATCCCGACCAGGAACCACCCGCCGGTGCTCTCGGGATCCCGATTGACCACATCGCCGGGGAGGACGTCCTGCATCCGCATACGAGCGACCTGAATGATGTTGCGTGACATGTCGAGGTTCTCGGCGCGAAACCCCTCGGTCCTGAGAAGATTCACCGCTCCCCCACCCACGGCCGAGGCTTCACGCTCCGTGGGTGATCACCACGTGGTGTCACCTGGGGTTCGAGCGTGATCGGACCGCATGGGCCGACCGAACCATCATGGGTCGCGAAGGTCAGCTCAGGCGCCATTCGTGCCGAAGGGAGGAAGGTATGGATTCGCTCGCAGCCTGGAACGAACTAGCACGCCCCCCGGCGACCGCCGCCGGGCTCGGGATCCCGATCGGCCTGGTCGAGGACCTTTTCGCCCGTCGGGTCTTCGTCGAGCGCGAAACCACGATTCATGCCGTTTCCGTCGGTCTCGGCATCACCATGCCCGTGGCCAAGGAACTGGCCGACTCGCTGCGCAACAAGAAGATCATCGAGTACTACGGCATGGAAGGTCGTGACTACCGCATCGGTCTGACCGAGGCCGGCTACAAGACCACCACCGAGCGGATGGTGGGTGCCAGCTACGCCAGCTACCTGCCGGTCTCGCTGGACTCGTACACGCAGACGATCCTCCGCCAGAAGTCGGTCGTGACGATCAACCGTGAAACGATCCGCGCCGCGTTCGGCGATCTCGTCGTTGCCGACGAAATGCTCGACCAGCTCGGCCCGGCCTTTCTCAGTGACGGAGCGATCTTCTTGTACGGCCCGCCCGGGACGGGCAAGACCAGTCTGGCGGAACGCATGATCCGGCTCCACACCGATGCCGTCCTGGTCCCGCGCGCCATCGAGATCGATGGTGCCATCATCACGGTGTACGACCCGGCCACGCACCACGCCATCGACCCTCAGCCACCGGGTATCGACCAACGGTGGGTGGTCTGCAACCGCCCCTTGGTCCTCGTCGGCGGTGAGCTGAACAGCCGCATGCTCGACCTCGAGTACGACTCGATCTCGGGCTCCTACAAGGCCCCGATCCAGCTCCAGGCCAACAACGGCATCCTGGTCGTCGACGACTTCGGTCGACAGCAGCTGCTCCCGACCGAACTCCTCAACCGCTGGATCGTTCCTCTGTCACGCGGGATCGATTTCCTCCGTCTGGTGAACGGGGCCAAGTTCACGGTGCCCTTCGAACTCAAACTCGTTGCCTCGACCAACCTCGATCCCCACGAACTCGGCGACGAGGCCTTCCTGCGGCGGCTTCGCAACAAGGTCTACGTCGGTGCCGTGACCGAGGTGGCCTTCAACTGGATCCTGGTCCGAGCGGCCAAGGCTCGCAACATCGCCGTGAACGCCGAAGCAGCTCAACACCTCCGGCGGGTGTCGGAGCACTTCATCGGTGAACTCCGCCCCTACGTCGCCATCGACTTCCTCGACCTCATGGTTGGGATCGCCGAATACGAGGGACTCCCCCACACGCTCGACATCAGAATGATCGACCGAGTGGCACAGATCTACTTCGTGACGAGTGGCGCATCGGGACCACCGGCTTCGAATCCGACACAGCATCCGCCGGCGTCGAGGCCGCCGAACGGAACGGTTGTGAACACCGCACCGGCGCATCCCTCGCCCGTCCAGGCGACGCCGTCTCCAGCAGCCATGTCTCCAGCAGCCATGTCTCCAGCAGCCATGTCCGCGGCGGTCATGTCCGGATCGCCGGCTCCGAGTGGTCCGGTCAACGGCGGGCACACGGCCATGCCGAACGCGATTGGCGCGCCATCTGCCGAACAGACTCGGTCGTCGGCACCACTCCCCCAGCGCAACGGCCAGGCCCAGTCATCGGCGGCCGTTCCTCTCTCGCACTGATCGTCCTCGGGAATCACCGACTTGGTTCGCTCCCCCGGCGCCGACGCCCGTTCTCGTCGGGCACGGCTCGGGCCACAGCAGACGTCGAAGCCGAGCGCGCCGCCCCGGCGACTCTCGATGCCTTCAGCCGGCGTTGGAGAACTGGGTCCGCCGCAGCCCGACGACGCTGCCGCCGTCGAGCAGAACGGTCTCGCCACAGTTGCGGCAACGCCGAGCCTCGACGTCGTCGTGGGTCGGGAGCGGCGCGAAGTGCCGATGGTCGACGCGGCTGGCGGTCATGGAGCAGCTGGGGCAGGTGATGCGATCGGTCATGGATTTTCCTCGGGCGTCGCAGATCCGACGCGGTGCGCCGTCCGGCCTTCGGACGGTGCCGCCTCCCCGGGGATGCCAGGACGCTCTCGACCGAGATGACGCTCCTGGGCGAACCGAGGTGACCCCTTCCCATCGACCGGGGCCCGGGCGATGTGAGTCGTTCGGCCCACACCGTCGTGTGATGACCGTCGTCGCCAGGCGACATCGGTCAACACTCGTTTCGAGATGGGCTCGGCCGCCACCGGTTCCCCACTACGGTGATCCGCGTGACCGAGTCGCTCCCCCGACTGATCGATGAGTTCTTTCTGGCCCGCCGACCGAAGAAGCACTCTCCCCACACACTCGCCGCCTATCGGCGAGACTTCGACTCGATCGTCGGGCACCTGAGCACGGTCCTCGGCAAGCCGGCCAACGAGATCACCGTCGACGACCTCGAGATTCGTGTCCTTCGGCGGGCCTTCGCCGAGATCAGCCATCATTCGGCCGCGACCATTTCCCGGACCTGGTCGACCTGGAACCAGCTGTTCACGTTCCTCGTCGCCGAAGCCGTCGTTCCGGGCAATCCGATGGCGGCCATCGAGAAGCCGCGGGTGCCCAAGAGCCGGCCCAAGGCAATCGTCGGCGACGACAGTATCGATCGACTGCTCGAGTCGGCCGCGACCGGTCGACGCCGTGCCCGCAACCCCTGGCCCGAGCGGGATCTCGCCATCATCGTCACCCTGATCACGGGCGGCCTCCGGCTGGCCGAACTGCTCGACCTCACCTTGCGCTCGATCGACGGACCCGAGGGTGATCGGGTGTTGGCGGTCAAGGGCAAGGGGAGCAAGGAGCGCACGGTGCCGCTCGAGCCCGAGGTCGAAGCCGTGATCGCGACCTACATGGCGTCGCGCCTGCGTCGGTTCCCCGGACGGATCGCCGGCGACGCGCCCTTGTTCGTCGACACCAGCGGTCGGCCCCTTCGGCGGGGCGGCCTCCAGTATCTCGTCGAGCAGCTGTACCGGGAGGCCGGCATCCGGTCCCGCGTGCCGAGTGGCGCCCTGGTCCATGCACTCCGGCACACGTTCGCCACCAATCTCGCCCGCAACGGCGCCTCCGGGACCGAACTCCAGCGCCTGCTCGGTCACGAGTCGCTGGCCACGACGCAGCGCTATGTCGACGCCACCGCCCGGGAGGTACGGGCCGCGGCCCGCAGCAACGACGCCTACCGAGCACTTCGGGCCGTGACCGACCAACACGCCCAACTGCCGAGTGGCACGGCCCTCGACGGCCACGATCGGTAGTCCGCCCGACGGCCGCTCGGGTCGCCTCGCACCTCCCCTGCAGCTGCGGAGGATAGGTTGAAGCGACGCGTGCCACTCCGGCCGCAGGAACACCCGGCGCCGCTACGCGCCGTACACCTTCTCGAAGGCAGGTAACGCCGCTATGGCTCGCAGGATCGACGTCGAACTCACCAGCATCAAAGACAACGGTCGGTGGACGTGGCGGGCCGCCGAAGCTCGCCAGCCCCGCGGCGAGCTCGACGCCTCTCTGCTCCCGTCGGGGGCCAAGGTCGGCGATGTCGTCAAGGTCGAAGCCGAGTTCCACCTCGACGGCATCGAGGTCATCGAGGTCTTCGCCCCGAAGGCCAAGAAGGATCGCAGCGAGGATCTGCTGCAGCTGATCAGCCGACCGGTCAGCGACGACGAACTGGTCACCGAAGTCCGATCCGGTCGTCGTGACCGAGACGATCGGGATGGGCGCAAGCGTCGCGATGGCGGTCGCGGTGGCCGGGGCGACGGCCCTCGTGGCGAACGAGGCCGGGGCGACGGTCCTCGTGGCGAACGAGGCCGCGGCGACCGCTCGCGTGGCGACGGTGGCCGCAGCGGCGCCGACCGTGGCCCGAGCCGCTCCCGGGAGGAGTCTCGACCCAAGGCGAAACGACTTCGCGCCGGGCGTGCCCATCGCACCGCGGCGCTCGACACCGTTCCCGAACAGCACCGTCCGATCGCCGAGCAGGTGGTCAAAGGAGGCCTCCCCGCTGTTCGAGCCGCCATCGAGAAGCAGAACACCGAGGCGGCGGCTGCCGGCACGCCGCAGGTCGAGGTCGGCACCGTTCTGGCCATCGCCGAACGTCTCGTGCCCATCATGCAGGCCGCCGAATGGCGCGACCGGGCCGATGCCGCATTGGCCGATCTCGACGAACTCGACCTGCGGGATCTCCGTTCGGTCGTCGTGGCCGCTGATCCGACCTCGAAGGACGAAGAAGCCCGCGCCGTCGCCGAGCAGCTCAAGACCGGCCTCAATGCCCGCCTCGAACGCGATCAGGCAGCCTGGTTGGTCGAACTCGCCTCGGCCGTCGAGGGTGGACGCACGATTCGTGCCCTGCGCCTCAGCTCCCGCCCGGTCAAGGCCGGGTCGCCGATTCCGGCTGAACTCGCCGCCAAGCTGACGGCGGCTGCATCGGCCGCGCTGGCCGGCGACATCGCCTCGGACCGCTGGGCGGCGGTGGTCGATGCCCTTGCCTTCTCACCGGTTCGCGCCGCCGTCACACCGGCCGGCTACCCGGCCGAACCGACCCCCGAACTCCTCGAGGCGGTCAAGCGCGTCGCCGACCGTATCCCCGAGATCGCCAAGCATTTCGGTATCGACCCCACCGAAGCAGCCTCGCAGCGCAAGCGCCGACCCAAGCGCGAGACGAAGAAGAAGCCCGCCGCGAAGGCCCGTCCCGGTGCGGCCGAAGCTGCGCCTGCAGCCGAGGAGGCCGCGCCGGTGGCCGAGACCGCGCCGGTGGCCGAGACCGCGCCGGTGGCCGAGACGCACGCCAGACCGCGCCGGTGGCCGAGACCGCGCCGGTGGCCGAGACCGCGCCGGTGGCCGAGACCGCGCCGCGTGGCCGAGACCGCGCCGGTGGCCGAGACCGCGCCGGTCGGCCGAGACCGCGACCGCGGCCGAGACCGCCGAGACCGCCGAGGCTGCGCCGGTGGCCGAGACCGCGCCCGCGGCCGTGACCGCCGAGGCTGCGCCGGTGGCCGAGACCGAACCGACAGCCGACGATTCACCCGCCGAGTAGCACCGAGTGGTCCGCAGGCTTCATCGTCTCGGGCCGTTCGCCGAGGAGCAAACCATGATCGACTTCAGCGTCTCCGACCACATCGGCGTCATCACCATCAATCGTCCCGAGGCCCGAAACGCCGTCAACGGCGACGTGGCGAACGGGATCGAGGCGGCAATCGACCGATTGGAATCCGACGACGATCTGTGGGTGGGGATCATCACCGGTGCCGGCCCGGTCTTCAGTGCCGGGGCCGATCTGAAGGCGGTGTCGAGCGGCCAGGCTGCCAGCATCAGCACCGACCGAGGTGGCTTTGCCGGCCTGGTGAGCCGAGAGCGCAGCAAGCCACTCATCGCTGCGGTCGATGGCCCGGCGTTGGCCGGTGGCACCGAGATCGTGCTCGCCTGCGATCTCGTGGTCGCCTCGACCGCGGCTCGGTTCGGGGTGCCCGAGGTGAAGCGTTCACTGGTTGCCGCAGCCGGCGGCCTGTTCCGGCTGCCGGTGTCACTCCCCCGCAACATCGCCACCGAGCTGGTGCTCACCGGCGACCCGATATCGGCCGAGCGGGCTCATGACTTCGGCATGGTCAACGTGCTCTGCGGACCCGGCCAGGCACTCGACGAGGCAAGGGTGCTCGCCGCCCGGATCACCGTCAACGCGCCGCTGGCGGTCCGAGAGAGCCTCCGGGTGATGCGCGAGGCCGAAGGAGCAACCGAAGCCGAGGGGTTTGCGCTGTCGGGGAAAGCCATGGGTCGCCTGGTGAAGACCGAGGACTTCGCCGAGGGGCCCCGCGCCTTCATCGAGAAGCGTCCCCCCGTGTGGAAGGGCCGCTGATCGCCGGTCAGGTCTCGAGATCGCGGGCGACGACGAGCAGACGAGCCTTGAGACCGAACGACTCGAAGAAGTTCTTCGTGTGGCGATCACCGGGTAGCGCAACCGATTCGACCGCAACGCAGCCCCGTTCGGCGCAAGCCTCGAGCAGTTGGTTCATGATCGCCTCGCCGATACCGGCCTTTCGAGCCTCGGCGTCGACGACGAGCCGACCGATCCGGCCGACCAGTCTTCGGTCGGCCAGCTCGACGAACCGCATCGAGGCGACGCCGAAGACGACGTCGTCGTAGGTGCCGACGACGACCACGGCGTCGGGGTCATCGAGCAGGTCGGCGACGGGCTCGAGCGCAGCGCCTTCGGCGACGAGATAGGTGGATCCGCCCCGCTCGCCGACGATCGCCTCGGCCGCAGCGGTCAGGAGCGATTCGATGGCCTCGAGATCGGTCGGCCGGGCCCGCCGGGCGGCCTCGCTCATCGGCCCAACCGGTCGATCTTCGCCAGCACGGTCTTGCGGTTGCGGTTGGCCGCCTCGTAGGCAGCGACACGGCTGCGTTGATCAGCGGTGAGATCGTCGACCAGAGCGATGATGTCCCGGGCCGTGAGACCGTCGTAGCCGGCGATCGGGAGTGACTCGGTCCCGTCGGCGGAACCGACCGTTGGGGTTGCCGAAGGTGCTCGCGTGGCGGCGACCGGCGCCATGGTCGCGGTTGCCTTCTTCTTGGCGGCCGTCTTCGAGGCTTTCTTCTTGGCGGCGGGTTTCTTGGCGGCGGGTGTCGTGGGAGCAGGTGCGGTGGAAGCAGATGCCATGGGAGCAGATGTCGTGGCCCGGGTGGCGCCGGGAGGCTCGGCCCCCACACCGACCGCCCGTTCCGCTCCCGACCGAGTGGGACGGCTCTCCGGCGAGGCCTGCTCCGATGTCGCCGCGTCGGGGGACCCGGTCCGTCGTTGCCGGGGATCGGGGGCGAGCCCGACCGCAACGCCGAACTCGGTGATGCCCCGGGCCACCACGTCGGCGGCCTGGGCGATGACCTCACCCACCATCGCCTCGGGACCGCCCTTGCGCTGGGCCGCCATCTTGGCCATGAGCCGAGCCAATTGGACCTGGCTGCGTCCACGGGTGACCAGCCGATCCAGCACCTCGTCGCGCTCGTAGATCAGGCCTACCGGCGCATACACCATCAGCTCGATCAGTTGTTCGAGCGGGGTCTTGTCGCCGGAGGTCGTCATGTCAGGCCTTGATCCTCGCAATCGACGGGCAGTCGGGGTCACCCATCGGGCAACGGGGATTCGACGGTTTACCGAACTGCGCTCGATTCACGAGCATGAAGCAGCTCTCGCAGACGAACTCGTCGTTGCGTTTGCTCTGCGTCTCGGACTGCTTGGATGCAGGCTCGTCATCATCGTCGTCATCATCGTCGTCCGTCGCCGCCATCCGGTCTTTCAGGATCGCATCGAGGTCGGCCTCGACATCGTCGGGATCGAGTTCGTCTTCGTCTTCGTCCTCGTCGGCATCGACCCGGCGGGCTCGGGGTCGGGCCGGCTCGGCTTCGGCCTCTTCCTCTTCGTCGTCCTCGGCCCCCTCGTCGACCGCGACGAAGTCGTCGTCCTCGAGTTCGTCATCGTCGAGGTCCTCGTCGAGGTCCTCGTCGACATCGAGATCGACCAGATCGTCGTCGAGATCCTCTTCGACCTCGTCTTCGTCGTCGGTGATCTCTTCGATCTCTTCGTCACTCATCGTGTAGACCCATCGCATGGTTGCTCCCCGTGGGGAGGCCGTGTTGCCGTTCTCATGGAACGGCCGGACTCTACACAGAGATTCGACGCGCTTGGGGCATCTGGACGCAAAGTTCGCTGCCCGGCCCGTGGTTTGTCCTCAGACCATGACGAAGGTCACGTGCGAGTGGTCAACCGAACGAGGGTCGCTGAGCCAACACATTGGCGACGTAGAGCTCGGTGGAGTCGTTCCAGACGCCGGCTGACACCGATGTCGGACCCTGGAAGTACGCCCCAATGGCCAAACGCTCGTCGTCGAAACGGTTCAGGAGCCACGACAGATAGCGGGCGCTCATGCGGATGTTGTCCTCCGGGATGGTCCGATCGAGCTCCGGCTGTCCGATCAGGAAGCCGGCGATCCACTGCGCCGACACGGGCATGAGCTGACCGATGCCGACGGCACCGGCGTGCGACACGGCCTCTTGGTTCCAACCAGATTCGTGGTAGGCCAGGGCCATGAGCAGCGCCGTGTCGATCTCATTGGCGGCCGCCCACTTCTCGAACAGCGGAATGAGGGCCATGCGCTCGGGTCGCGAACGCAGGCGCTCGGGGAGATTCGCATAGTCCGACGCCTCGCCGCTGCCGCCGGACACGACGAGGACCGAACCGGGACGGATCCGATTGGCATCGGCGATCTCGTTGCCATCCATCAACGCGGTCGTCGTGGTGCCGAACCGAACGGCGATGGCGCTGAGGGTGTCACCGGGCCGGACGGTGTAGGTGATCGCCGGAGCCTCAGACGATCGGGCCGGCCCGATCTCGAGCCGCTGTCCGGCGAAGACCCGGTGGATGTCGGCGATGTCGTTGAGCGTTTGCAGATCGCTCACGCTGACCCCGGTCTCGAGCGCGACGTGCGACAGCGTCTCCCCCGGTTCGACCACATAGGTGTCGGCGGCGGCAACGGCGGGCGCGATCAGTGTCGAACCGGTGACCAGGGCCACGATGATCGCGGTACGTCGGGCGGATGATCGGGATCGGTGCTTCGTTGGAGACGTAGGCATGACGAACCAGTCGGCCGTGAACGTCTGGGTCTGAGGACCTACGCCGGGTTTTCTCGCCGATTGGCGACCGACGATCTCAGCCGTTGTCGGTCTCGCCTCGTCGGGACTGGGCGCGACGTTCGGATTCGAGCCGCTCGAGATCGGTTTCGGAGTCGTGGTTCACGAAGGTCATCATGGCGGCGATGGCGTGGTGGCCGGCTTGCTCGGAGATGGCGCGGTGCATCTGCTGGGCCACGGTTCGATAGGCCGGATGGCCCTGGGGCGTCGAGCGGAGTTCGAGCATGTGCATTGCCGAGCGGGCGTTCAGGTTGAAGTTGAACCGCACCCGGTACGCCAGCGAAACCGCCAGGGATGCCTGTGGCCCGAACGCCGGGTGCAGGGCGTCGAACAGCGCCGCCGAACGCTCCATCGCCGCGTCGAAGCGATCACCGACTCCCGCCTCGTCGACCAGTTCGGGTCGGGTGAAACCGTGATGGGGCGTGAGCTGCTGCCAATCGATGGTGAGAAGACGATGGCGCTGGAGATCGCGGAACGCGCCATAGTCGGCGAGCACGTCGAATCGATAGAAGGGTCGCTCGAGCGCACGACCCGGCCGATGACGGCGGTTTCGCCGGTCACCGGTGTAGGCACGGATGACACGAAGGCGGTCCTCGACGCTCATGGCCCGCACCTGTTCTTCGATGCGGCGTTCGGGCAGCGAACTGTAGGCGTAGAGCATCGACGCAACGACCTTGATCTCGGCGTCGGGGTCGTGGTCGACGAGCTCGACCCGTGCTTCGGTGTCGGGGGTTGCCGCTTCGCTGAGGAGGTCCTCGGCGATGTCCTCCATCGAGAGGCGGGCGTCGGCCAGGTATTCACTCCACTCGACGCCCCGTTCGGGGAGGTCGACTCGGCGAACGAACGACGGGATCACCTTGCGGAGTTCGGAGAGCATGAGGTCGGCGTAATACCGGGCCTCGGGAAGCGGATGCGCTCGCATCCGGATCAGGAGCTGCTCGTAGGCTTGGCCCGAGGCGTAGATACCCACGTTCGACTGGGCCGCGGCCGGCAGGATCCCCCGCACCGCATCGAGGGCCTTGGCCTTCACGGCCTGGCGGTAGACGAAGTCACTGTCGCCGGAGGCCTTGGGCGTCGTCGCCCTCACGTGGTCGGTGACGACGGCCGCCAGTTCGCTGTAGGTGTCGAAGACGCGGTCGAGGTCGCCGACGTAGCGGGTTCCGAGTTCGGACGAAAGGATCTCGGGATCCCGGTAGTAGCGGTACCGGCCACCCACACGGGTGTCGTAGGCGATGTACCGGGTCGACTGCTCGAGGTAGGACGCCAGCCGGCCCCATTCGAGCACCTTGGTCAACAGGTTCGATGCCTGCTCGCAGGCCAGGTGCACACCGCCGAGTTGGGCCACCGAGTCGTCGCCGTACTCGACGAAGATGCGTTCGTAGAGACGCTCGGCATGATCGAGGCCCATCGTCGCATCGACCCCGGAGTCACCCTCGATGTCGAGTTCGCCGACGAACTCGTCGAGAAAGAGTCGCCTCAGGCTCTTGGGCGATCGTGAGTATCGAGCGAACAGTGCACCCTTGACGACCTCGGGCAGGTTCACCAGCGCGAAGACCGGAAGGTCGAGGTTCGTGAAGTAGCGGCGCAGGACGTCGGCTTCGGCAGCGGTGAATTCCTCGACGACGTACGCGGTCACGGTGACAGAGCGTATTCGCGCGAACACCGAAGGGGGTGAATACCCACATCGGCCGGCATCGGCCCTGCTCAACCCGGGGCGTGTCGACCCCATCGAGCGGCTCGCTCCGGCCGGCGATCAGGCGATCACGTCGAAGGCGTCCTCGTGGACTCGCACCGAGATCCCGGCGGCTCGTCCCAGCGTGGCGCCGTCGGCGATGACGCGGGTGGCGTGCTCGAAGGAGTGTTGCCACTCGCCCGTGCGCCGAACGGTCAATCGCGGGTGTGGTAGGTGACTGCCCTGTCGGGCCCGCCGGGCGGCCATGCTGCGTTGCTGCCACGGGAGGGACCCGTAGGTGATGTCGAGGAGGCCGTCGTTGGGGTGCGACCGAGGCCCGAGATACCAGGGACCGAGATAGGCCGCGTTCATCACGACCGCGGCCTCACCACGCCAGAACCGGCGCCGCCACTGGACGTGGGCGACGAACGGATGCTCGGGTCCGCCGTCGAGTGACACCAGGCCAAGGTCGCACCGGTATCGGTAGGGCGCAGCGCCCGGAGGTCGCTCACCACCCAGCGTCGCCCGGAGATCACCACCCATCAGAACGACCTCGAGGAGCCGACCGGCGGCCAGCGCCTCGCCCACCGCCAGCGCGAGGTCGCGGTCGTTGTCGATCTGCAGCGGGTCGTCGGGCCACTCGGCTTCGACGGCCCAGGGTCGGTTCTTCTCGATCGTCACGCCGATCCCGCCTCGGCGTCTTCCTCCGGATCGTCGTCGCCTTCGTCGGAGCCGGGATCGCCGAATTCGATGGCCGACGAGACCGCAACGAGGTCGCGATGCACCGCATCGGCGGCGGCCCGGGCGGCGCGGGCCGTCGCCGCGGATTCGGCCAACGAACCGATCTGACGCAGCAGGTCGATCGAGCAGCCGGGCCGTGCGAACGAAGTCGCCCGGCGTGAGTTCCTCGTCGTCGAGCACCTGATCGAGGTGTCCGCCGGCTGCCCAGGCGTGCCCGACGGCCATGAAGCCGGCATCGGGTGCTCTCGTCTCGCTGAGGCGCAACGCAGACTCGTGCTTGGAAAGGTCTCGATGCAGGCGGGTCAGGGCGCCGAACCGGCGTCGTAACTCGTCACTGGGGAACCAGGGTTCGGGAAGGGTGCCGCTGCGACGCTCCTCGAAGATGAAGCACGATGCCAGGGCGGCCACCTCGGCGGGTTCGAGTTCGTCGAACAGGCCGGCTCCGAGCGCCTCGACGACCAGGAGATCGAGTTCGTGGTACATCCGAGCCAGGCGCTCCCCCGACGGGGTGAGAGACCACCGTCGAGATGGCCACGGTCTTCGAGCAATTCGATGACGCGATCGAACTGCAAGCCCAGTGACTCGGCCCGGGAGTTGACGCCGCGGCGCATGGCGAGGATCTCCGCCTCGAGTTGATCGAGGCGACGCAGTCCCTTGCGGGCGCCCGCCGGCACGTCGCTCGACACGCTCATGGTCGTGGTCGGTCCGAGCCGCCGCCGCTGACCGGCCCGGAAGTTCGTCTTCTGGCAGCGCCTGGGCCATTTCGTGGACGAACGACATGCTGTGGGGCAGATAGGGGTCGGGCACCGGTACCGATCCGATCTCGACCGGGACGCGCTCGACGACCTGGGTGGTCAGCTCGTAGGTGTCGCAGTCGGTGTCGGCCACCAGCACCTTCACCCGGCCACCCTTGCGGTAGGCGACGGCCAGCACGACCACGGGCGAGGGCACGCCGGCGGCAACGACCTCGATCGCCACACCGGGCTTCAGTTGACTGAGGGCGAACGCGATCGAGTCGTCGTCGCCGTCGACCTCACGCTCGGTGGCCAGTGCGGCACGGATCTCGTCGATCGGTCCGAATTCACGGACGATCCGTTGTTCGACCTGGACGAAACGATCCCGCAATCGCTCGAGTTGGCCCTCGCTGCGCACGACGTCGGCATCGGCGCGGAACTGGGCGAACGACAGGTTGAGCAACTGCCGGGCCCGTTCCGGGTCGTATCGACGGACCAGGTTCGCCGCCATGTTGTAGGTCGGCCGAAAGGCCGATCGCAACACGTATTCCCGGCTGCCGGCGAGGGTGGCGACCTGTTCGAAACGGACCCAGGGTGACCACAGCACGATGGCATCACCGTGGTCGTCGATCCCGCGCCGCCCGGCCCGTCCGGTCAGCTGGGTGTACTGCGCCGGGCTCAGGAACTCGTGCCCCTCACCGTTCCATTTGGTGAGCTTCTCGATGACCACGGTGCGAGCGGGCATGTTGATCCCGAGCGCCAGCGTCTCGGTGGCGAACACGACCTTGACCAGCCCCTGCTCGAAGCACGACTCGACCACCTCCTTCATCGGCGGGACCATGCCGGCGTGATGCGACGCGATCCCGGCCTCGAGGGCCTCGAGGAACCGGTCGTAGCCCAGCACGCTGCGATCGTCGTCGCCGAGATTGGCCATCCGTTCCTTGGCGATTCGGCGGATCCGCGCCCGTTCGCCGTCGGTCGTGAGGACGATGCCGGCGTCGAGCACCGACAACGCCGCCTCGGAGCATGCCGCCCGACTGAACAGGAAGTAGATCGCCGGGAGGAGTTCACGTTCTCGCAGGATCTGGACGACGTCGATCCGGCGCGGGGTCTGCCATTTCACCCGTTGCCGCCCCTTCGGACCCCGTGGCCCCTTGGTGTTGCCCCGACGCCCGAGTTCGGGATCGAACCGGAATCCCTTTGCGTTCGCCTTGCCGTGGACCAGCGTCTTGATCAGGTGAAGCCGGGCACTACCTCGTTCGCCCACCAGGTAGCGGTTCTCGAGCTCGACCGGGCGCTGGGTCTCGACCACGAGTCGGGTCCGACCGCGAACCGTCTGCATCCACGCGGCGAGCTCGTCGGCGTTGGAGACGGTCGCCGACAGTGCCACCAGTTGAACCCGTCGAGGCAGGTGGATGATCACCTCCTCCCACACCGGTCCCCGGTAGCTGTCCTGGAGGTAGTGCACCTCGTCGAGGACGACGGCGTCGAGCGACTCGAGTGGTCGCCCGGCGTAGAGCATGTTGCGCAGGACCTCGGTCGTCATGACGACGATCGGGGCCTCGCCGTTGATGGCGTTGTCGCCGGTGAGCAGACCCACATGTTCGAGTCCGTAGTCATCGACGAGGTCGCGGAACTTCTGATTCGACAACGCCTTGATCGGGGTGGTGTAGAAGACCCGAGCTCCCCGCCTCAGGCACTCGTCGATCGCGTAGGCGGCGACCAGTGTCTTTCCGGCGCCGGTCGGAGCGGCAACGATGACCTGGCTGCCCTCGTCGAAGGCGTCGAAGGCCTCGAGCTGGAACCGATCGGGCGTGAACGACAGGCGCTCGAGTAGCGGACGTGGCATCACGCGAGTGCCCGTTGCTTCCTCGTCAGTCTGCCGCCGATGATCAGCGAGGCCTCATAGAAGAAGTACATGGGAACGGCGATGACGCCGAGGGTGAACGGATCCCCGGTCGGCGTGATGATCGCGGCGGCGATCACCACGAACACCACGGCGATGCGGCGCTGGTGGCGCAGCGTTTCGGTCCGGACCAGACCGATCATCTGAAGGAAGACCAACACCAGCGGGAATTCGAAGGCGATTCCGAACGCCAGGATCATCTTGATGAAGAAGCTCAGGTACTCGTTGGCCGTGTAGAACTGCGAGAACCGGCTCTCGTCACCGATGCTGGCGAGGACTTGCAGTGAGCGGGGCAGGAAGAGATAGGCCACGGTGATGCCGATGAACAGCAGGGCGATGGCGGCCCCCAGGAACGGCAGGATCGCCCGCTTCTCGTTCGGGTAGAGACCGGGAAGAACGAAGCGGGCCATCTGGTAGAAGATCACCGGCAACGCCAGGATCAGGCCACCCCAGCCGGCCAGCGACAACAAGACGTCGAACTGTTCGAGCGGGCTCGTTGCCAGGAACACACAGGTCTTCACCCCGCCGGTTCGTGTGTCGGCGACGTCTTGCGGTGCGATGCTGCAATAGGGCTCGGACAGGAAACGGAAGACCGGGTTCTGGAAGACCAGGATCCCGGCACTGCAGATCACGACGGCCATGACGCTCTTGATCAAGCGGCTGCGGAGTTCCGACAGATGCTCGACGAGCGACATGTCGACGGCGGGATCGCCCTTCGGTTTCTTCGAACGCCTCGGAACCCTCACGCGCTCGATGAACCGTCGTTGTCGTCGGTGGCCGGCTCGGGGAACGGCTGTGGGGCCGGTTGGTCAACGGGTTCGCCCGGGGTTCGGGTCGGTGCCCCGTCGTGGGTGCGCGCCGTGTCGGGGGCCGCTGCCTCGAGCGCAGCGGGGCCCGAGATCACCGTGGCGATCGAGGGCTCGGTGGTGGAAGGCCCGGTCGTGGAAGGCCCGGTGGAGGAAGGCTCGGTCGTGGAAGGCTCGGTGGTGGAGGGCTCGGTGGTGGGAGGCTCGGTGGTGGGAGGCTCGGTCGAGGGCTTGGGGCGCGGGCCGACCGTGGTGCCAATGGCGTTCTCGGCGTAGCCGCGGGGAACGATGGGTGCGGTGTCGGTCCCGTCGCCGGTCCACTTGTCGGGGTCGAGTTCGTCCATGCCGTGCATGAATTCGGTTCGCACGCCGTCGGCCATGGAGCGCAGCTGGGCTGCGTAGTTGCCGAACTTGCGCATCAACGAGGGAAGTTGCTCGGGACCCACGGCAATCAAGGTGATCAGGGCGATCACCAGTATCTCGCCACCACCGATTCCGAACATGGTGCCAGACTACCGGCCGCCGGGTACGGCCCAGGCCGCGGGCGCGTGCACAGATCGACCCGGCCCGAAAACGCGAATCGGGCCGGTGGCTCGAGGCCTCCGACCCGATCGTTGCGGTGTCTTGGAATGGTGGGTGACGACGGACACACGGGCCCAGGCCCGGATCGCTGATCAGCCGGTGAACTCCGACAGGGCTTGCCCCAATGCGGAGTCGTCCATGAGCAGATCGTGGAAATCGAGGAGATCATCGTGATTGATGGGCTCACCCGCATGGGCTTCACCGAGCTCTGCGGGCAGCCGCCAGGTCGTGAACGCCACCCCGCTCGCGACCAGGAGGTCGATCGTTCGGGTCTCGGCCGACTTCACCACGACCATCCGGCAATGCGGACAGCGGAACGAGTACGTGCCGTGATTGTTGTCGTCACAGATGCGAACGTGGACATCGCTCGTGGTCAGTTCCACGTCGCCGCAGTCCGGGCAGCTCGCTCGAATCGTCGCCATGCTGGATTCCTCCTACCAATTCCGTCGTCTACTCGCATAGGTTCGGCAGGAGGGGTGGCACTCTTGAGGACATGGGCAAGAGAACACACTTCTCCTGCCCCTGCGTCATTGTGCCCGATGGGTGGGTGGTTGCGGTGGATGTCTTGGGGCAGGATGGTCGCCGTGCCGACTCGACTGCCGTCCCTTCTCGAGGTTCCGATCGCGTTTGCCCACCGTGGCGCACGTGCCCACGCTCCCGAGAACACGCTCGAGAGTTTCTCCCTGGCGATCAAGCTCGGTGCCACCGGGCTCGAGAGTGACGTGTGGATCACCGCCGACGGGGTCCCGGTCCTCGACCACGATGGTGCGTTCGGCCCACGCCTCCGCCGCCGTTCGATCTCCTCGCTCCGGCACCGTGACCTGCCCGAGCACGTCCCCAGCCTCACCGAGTTCTACGAACTCCTCGGCCCCCATCACCCGTTCTCACTCGACGTGAAGGATCCGGCCGCATTCGGACCCGTCGTCGCCATCGCTCGTGACGCCGGCGCCGAGGAGCAGCTCTGGCTGTGTCATCCCGACATCGATCAGCTGATCGAGTGGCGGCACTCGACCGACGCCCGCCTGGTGAACTCCACCCGGCTCTCCAAGATCGGCGAGGGAGCCGAGCGGAGGGCGTTTCGCCAGCGCGACACCGGGATCGATGCGGTCAACATGCGCCACGGAGACTGGTCGGGAGGTCTGATCGCCCTCTTCCACCGGTATGAGCGACTGGCGCTCGGCTGGGATGCCCAGCACCCCCGGCAAATCGCGAACCTCCTCGACGCCGGCATCGACGGCGTGTTCGGCGATCACGCCGACCGTCTGTCGGCCGCAATGGCCCATTTCTACCCACACCCGTCGTCGAGCGCGAAGGCCGTCACCGACGAACGCGAGCCGCCGTCCCCGGGGACGCCGTGAACCCGGGGACGCCGTGAACCCGGGGGCGCAGTGAAAACGTATCGTTGGAGCCTGCTCGCGTTGGCCCTGGCGGTCTTCTGGGTGATCGTCGGCCTCGTCGGTGACTCCGGAACCGTCGAAGACACCGAGATCACCGTCAGCCTCACCACCGAAACCACCACCGGCAACACGCCCAGCACGGTCGCGAACCCATCCCCCACCACCCCGGACCAGGCGCCGACCGATCCCGAGGCTCGATCGACCACGACCGTGGTGGCACCCGCGCGGTTCAGCGACCTGCCCACCATCGCACCCCGTGAGCTGCCCATCGAGGCGCTCGACACACTCGATCGGATCGCCGCCGGGGGCCCGTTCCCGTTCAGGCAGGACGACTCGACCTTCCAGAACCGGGAGGGCATCCTGCCGAATCGACCAACGGGCCACTACCGCGAGTACACGGTGATCACACCGGGCGAAGGCGATCGCGGTGCCCGGCGCATCGTGGCCGGCTCCGACGGTGAGCTGTACTACACCGACGATCACTACGATTCTTTCCGCGAGATCGTGCGGGACGGACCGTGAACCCGCTCGTCCACGTGCTCACCGGGCGAGCCGTCGAGGGGGTGTGGCGCAGCTCGGTCCGGCCGATCGACGCCGTCGCCCTGGTCGAGTCGTTCGGGCGCCTGGCCCTCGTCGTCGACACCGGCGGGGACAAGACCCACGTCCTGGATCAGTTCGCCCGTGTGGGACACTTCCCCGAATGGGTCGGCCGAAACTGGGACGCCCTCGAAGATGCCCTCACCGACCTGTCGTGGCTCCCCTCGACCGACGTGGTCGTCATCCTCGACGACGACCACCGCGGTCTCGATGACCGTTCGTGGTCGATCCTGCTCGACATCCTGGCCGGAGCCTCTCGGACCTGGTCGGCTGCCGGTCGCCGGTTCTCGACGGTCGTCGTCGGCGATTCGTCACGTTGCGACGACACCGAGACCGCGCTGCCCGACCTGGCCGAACTCGGTTGATCGGGCGCCGGTCAGAGGCCGCTGATCCGATCGAGCGGCCAGTAGCGGAACCGCGCCTGCCCCACGATGTCGTCGATGGGGACCGGTCCGAACACACGGGAATCGGCCGAGCGATTCCGGTTGTCACCCATCATGAACACGAAGCCCTCGGGGATGTCCACCGGGCCGAAGGTCGAGATCGTCACACCCGGATCGAGGTAGGGCTCGTCGAGCGCGATCCCATCGATGAAGACCCGGCCGTCGCGGCCTTCGATCGTCTCACCCGGGAGCCCGATCACGCGCTTGATCAGTTCGTCGTAGGGCCCCGGTAGGGATTCGGGTCGATCGAACACGACGATGTCGCGTCGCTCGACATCACCGAATCGCAGCGTGATCTTGTCGACGATGACCCGGTCACCGATGAGCAGTTCGGTCTCCATGGATTCGGAGGGAATCGAGAACGCCTGGAGCACGAACGCCCGGGCGAGCAGGGCCAGGACGACCGCAGTGACCAGCACCACCGCCCACTCCCGAACCGACGCGAACAGGGCACTCTCGACCTCGGCGACCTCCTCGGCGGCCCGAGCTGCTCGGGCTTCGGCGACCGGGTCCGGGGTCTCGTCGGCCGGAGAATCGCCACCGGTCATGTCCTCGTGCTCGTGCGTGGTCAGAGTGTCCCCAGTCGATCGAGGGGCCAGAAGAGCACGAACGCCCGCCCGACGACGTCGCCCTCGGGAACCGTACCGAAGAATCGGGAGTCGTAGGAGTCGTCACGATTGTCGCCCATCATGAAGAGTTCTCCGTCGGGGACGGTGATCGGCCCGAAGTCGCCGATGACATCGGCCGGGTCGAGGTAGGGCTCGTCGATCGGGACACCGTTGACGAGAACGGCACCACTGCGACCCTCGACGACGTCCCCGCCGAGTCCGATCACCCGCTTGATCAGCTTGTCGTGGTCGGCGGAGCCGACGTCGGGACGCTCGAACACGATCACGTCACCGCGGCCGATGTCGCCGAGTCGATAGCTCAACTTGTTGACCATGACTCGGTCCTGCTCACGCAGTGTCCCCTCCATCGATGCCGACGGAATCCAGAACGGCTGGAAGAGGAAGCTGCGAACGACCAGAGCGATCACCACGGCGCCCAGGATGACCGCCGACCAGTCCAGCACCTGCCGCAGGGGGCCAGGACTCCGGTCTCGATCGAGTTCGGCATCGGGGGATGCCGACGGGTCGTCGATGGTGGTGGTCCCGTCGTCGCCCGGCGTCACGAGAAGTCCATCGGCCGGGATGGATGCGTTCTGAACCGGGAAGCCGGTGGCCTTTGATCGAGAACGCCCATGGCCCGAGACTAACGTCGGTACCGCTCGAGAACTCGGGCGGCCGCCTGTGCCGCCAGATCGGCCGGCACGGGCGACGGTGCGGCCCCCGATCCGCTGTCGAGGATCTCGACGTCGGGCCCGAGCCGAAGCAGCAGGCGCTCGAGCCACGGCAGTGCGGTCACCACCAGGGTCACGGTGCTGGAACCGTCGGCATGGCGAACGAGATCCTCACACGGATAGGTCTCGGCCACCCATGCCGCGGTCGGGGCGAGGCGGAGGCGTACCGTCGGATCGTCGGCCCGAGGGTGGAACACCCGAACGTCCGGTCCGGAGTCGTCGGGCCGAACGGTGCTCGACTCGCCGGTCGGACGGACCTCCTCGATGCGATCGATGCGGAACAGTCGCTCACCGTCGGCCAGGTGGCAGTAGGCCTCGAGGTACCACGCTCCCCCGGTGGCGGCGATTCGCCACGGCGCAATTCGCCGAGTCGTGCGCTCGTCGCGGCCGTAGGAGTAGTAGTCGATCTCGACGTCGACGCCGGCGTCGACCGCACGCTGCAGAGCGGCGAGGTTCCCGGCCTCGGCAACGCCGAGATCGACCTCGAGGTCGACGTCGGGTTCGACCCCGAGCGCGTTCGCCAGTTTGGCCAGGGCCCGGGCCAGGGGGCCATCGGCTTCGGTGCCCGGCATCGAGAGCAGGCCGTCGGTGGACGCCAGGAGCGCCAGACCCTGCCCGGCGGTCAACCGCAGGGGGCGGGCAAAGAAATCGGCGTAGTGGATCCACACCCGGTCGTCTTCGATCGACACGTCGACGAGTGCATCGGGCGTGTACGGCGGGAGACCGACCATCCACACGACGTTGAGGTCCTCGAGGACCTCGGCCTCGCTCAATCCGAACCGGGACGCGACCTTCGACACCTCGATCCCGGGGTTGGCCACGATCCACGGCACCATGGCCAGAACCCGCCGGAGCCGTTCGCCCGCGTTGGCCGGTTGGGGCATCAGCGTTCCCCTCCGGTTCCGGCGGCGATCGCCTCGAGCCACCGGACCACGTCGTCACGGATCGAGGCCGGCCCCAGGATCTCGGCGTGCTCGAGGAGTCCCAGGACGAAGGACCGGAACGCGCCACGATTGACCACCGGCACCGTGAAGATCACACCCCGGTCGTCGGCGCGCTCGGTGGCCGTCGGTCCGAACTCCTGACGCATCCATGACGACCGTTCGCGATCGACGAGGACCTCGACCATGATCGGCTCGTCTTCACCGAGTTCCCAGCCCTGGAGGGCCCGCCCCGCTTCGCGCTGGGGCGAGGGCTCGTTCGTACGCGGCTGATCGAACAAGACCTCGACGTCGCCCTCGATCCGAGCCAGCCGGAAGTTCCGCTCGGCCTCCCGAACCTGATCGAAGCCCGAGACGTACCAGCGACCACGCTGGAAGTGCAGACGCCAGGGGTCGACGGTGCGCTCGACTCCTCGGTACGTGAACCGCACCGAGTGTCGTCCCCGAATGGCCTCGAACAACGGGGTCACGGCCGTGTCGATCGGAAGGCTCGCCACCGAGGCCGCTCCGGTCGGCGACTCACCCGGGATGCCACCGAGTTTCCACAGCGCCTCACGACCTTCGGTGGTTCCGTCGACCCGAACGGCCAGGGTGGCCAGGTGCAGCGCCGCCAATTCGTCGGCGTCGAGACCGGGGTCGGCCATGTAGTACTCGTCGGGCCGGATCCGATACCCATCGACCGGGGGGTCGACCCCGGGGACCCGTTCGACGGTGAGGGGAATCCCCATGGTCCGCAGATCGTCCTTGTCTCGTTCGAACGTGCGCCGGAACGCCGCACCCGGTGGCGGGTAGCCCTCGACCGAGCGGCGCAGATCCTCGGCGCTCAGCGGACGCGTGGTGTCGAGCAGCACGGCGGTGAGGTTGAGGAGGCGTTCCAGCTTCGACATCGCAGGTCCTGGACGCTCAGAGCGAGTCGATGAGCTTGGCCACTCGCTCGTCTTCGCTCTTGAACGGGTCCTTGCACAACACGGTCCGCTGAGCCTGATCGTTCAGCTTCAGATGCACCCAGTCGACGGTGTAGTCCCGCTTGCGTTCCTTGGCCCGTTTGATGAAGTCACCCCGCAACTTGGCCCGGGTGGTCTGCGGGGGCGTTTCGATCGCCGCCATCATCTGGTCGTCGGTGAGGGTGCGTTCGAGCAGTCCGCGGTCCTGCATCCGGTAGAAGACACCTTGGCTCCGCCGGATGTCGTGATACTGCAGATCGAGGAGCTGCACCCGGGCATCGTCGAGCGGGAGATCGTGTTTGGCCCGGTAGGCCTCGATCAGGTTGTGTTTGATGACCCAGTCGAGCTCCCGGCCGAGTTCGAAGGGATCCTTGGCCAGCTGGGTCATCACGTGTTCCCACATACCCAGCGCCTTCATCTCGTCTTCGGGGAAACCCTGGTTGTCGGCATAGCGCAGGGCTCGCTGCAGGTACTCGGCCTGGATGTCGTAGGCCGAGACCTCGCGCCCGTTGGCCAGGCGAACCTTTCGCTGCAGGGTCATGTCGTGGCTGATCTCACGGATCGCCCGAATCGGATTCTCGAGCGTCATGTCCCGCAACACGCAGGACGGATCCTCGACCATCCGGAGCAGACAGGCCATGGCCCCGACCTTGAGGTAGGTCGTGTATTCGCTCATGTTGGAGTCGCCGACGATGACGTGCAGCCGTCGGAAGTGCTCGGCGTCGGCGTGCGGTTCGTCGCGAGTGTTGATGATCGGCCGGCTTCGGGTCGTCGCCGACGACACGCCTTCCCAGATGTGTTCGGCGCGCTGCGAAATGGCGAACACCGAGCCGCGGGCGGTTTGCAGAACCTTGCCGGCACCGGCGTAGATCTGCCGTGACACCAGGAACGGGATCAGGACCTCGGCGTAGTGGCCCAGGTCGTCGTTGCGGGTCGTGAGGTAGTTCTCGTGGCAGCCGTAGGAATTGCCGGCCGAGTCGGTGTTGTTCTTGAACAGATGGATGGTGCCGCGGATGCCCTCGTCACGAAGGCGCTCCTCGGCCGAGTCGAGCAGCTGCTCGAGGATTCGCTCACCGGCCTTGTCGTGGATCACGACGTCGCCGATGCTGTCGCATTCGGCGGTGGCGTATTCGGGGTGCGAGCCGACATCGAGGTACAGGCGAGCCCCGTTGACCAGGAAGACGTTGGACGAACGTCCCCAGGAAACGACGCGACGGAACAGGTAGCGGGCCACCTCGTCGGGACTGAGGCGTCGCTGGCCACGAAGGGTGCATGTGACGCCGTACTCGGTCTCGATGCCGTAGATACGGGGCCGATGGTGGGTCATGGCGCCCACTCTGTCATGGCTGGATCCCGATCATGCAAGCAGGGCTGCGATCTCGACGTTGTCGAGTCGACGGAAACACCGACCCTCGTCGAGCCGATCGAGCACGGCGAACTCGATGTCTTCGGCGGCCAGCGTGCGGTCGGGGCCGGCCAGGGCGGCGATCGCGGCTCGGGCAGCTCCGGTGAAGTCGAGTCCTTCGAGATCTGCGGCCTTGAGCCGTTTCCGGAGTGCCTCGGCGTCTCCGCCGAGGGCGACGAATCCGTCTTCGTCGGTGACCGAACCGTCGTAGCGAATATGGAACAGCCGATCGCCGTCGATGACGTGACCGACCGCCACCACGATGATCTCGACCTCGAGCGGCTTCATCTCGTGGGTGAAGATCTGACCGAGCATCTGCGCGTACTGGTTGGCGAGCGCCTGGGAGTCGACGTCGTCTCGGCTGTAGGTGTAGCCCTTGAGATCGGCGTGACGGATTCCGGCGATGCGCAGCTGGTCGTACTCGTTGTAGCGGCCCACACCGGCGAAGGCGATGCGGTCGTAGATCTCGGAGATCTTGCGCAGGTTGCGGGACGGGTTCTCGGCACACAGGGCGATGCCCTGATCGAACTGGATGGCGACCAGGCTGCGGCCTCGGGCGATGCCCTTCTGGGCGTAGTCGGCCCGGTCCTTCATCACCTGTTCGGGCGCGACGTAGAACGGCATGCTCATGATCAGCTCCTGGCGCTTGCTTCGGTCACGGCGGCGGCGAACCGCGCCGCGACGTCGGCATCGTCGAGTCGGCGATAGCCGTCGGCGGTGATGGTGGCGATGATCGGGTAGATCCCCCGCATCGAGTCGGGCCCTCCGGTGGCCGAATCCTCGTCGGCTGCGGTGAACAGGGCCTTGATCAGCAGATCGACCGCCTCCTGAGTCGGCATGTCGTCTCGTCGACCGAGCTTGAGCACGGTGCGAGCATGGATCGACCCCGATCCCGAGGCGACGAACTCCTCCTCCTCGTAGCGTCCGCCGGTGACGTCGTAGTTGAACAGGCGGCCCCGGCGACGATGATGGTCGTACCCGGCGAACAACGGGACGACGACGAAGCCCGACATTGCTGCCGGCAGGTTGCTGCGGACCATCTGGGCCAGCTGATTGGCCTTGCCCTCGAGGGACAACGCGTGCCCCTCGACCTTTTCGTAGTGCTCGAGCTGGAGTTGGAACAGCTTGACCATCTCGATGGCGGGACCGGCCGCTCCGGCGATGGCGACCCCGGACCAGCGATCGGCCGGGAACACCTTCTCCATGGTGCGATGACTGATCAGATTGCCCGACGTGGCGCGGCGGTCACCGCCGATCACGACACCGTCGGCGTATTTCACCGCAACGACGGTCGTGCCGTGTGCGATGTCGGGGCGGTCGCCGATCGCGGCGTCGATCCGGTAGGAGGGGTCGAGGCCGACCCGATGCAGCAAGCCGGCGAAGCTGGGACCTGGATCGTCGGTGGGATCGAACAGCGGCAGGGTCATTCTTCTCACGTTACCCTCGCTGAGCTCCACTACGCTGACCCGTCGTCGAACCTGCGCCGAGCACGTCCCTTGCCCGGTACGACCCCCCGATCGGATGGGCCAACGACCGTGATCCTCACGAGACAGACGGGCCCGAGCGCCCGCCAGACCTCGCTCACGGCATCCCTCGGCCGCCTGACCGTCGAGGCGATCGTCGCAGTGGCGATCATCGTCGCCGTTGGCGCCCTGACCCAACTCACCCCGTTCCGTTCGGTCGACGAGTCGATCCACGGTCCGACGGTCTCGGCCCTGCAATCGTGGGGATGGCTGGTGTCGATCAGCCGGTGGCTCACCGACATGGGCGCCCGCGACCTCGTGTTCCTGCTCACCGGTCTCCTGGCGGTCCTGGTCACGCTGGTCCGTCGGTCGATCCTCCACGGCCTGCTGGTGCTGGCCACCATGGCGTCGACTCATGCCGTTCAGTGGGTCGTCATCGCCGTCGTCGACGGCTCGGTGCCCACCGAGAACGTGATCGGAAAGGCCGGGCCGTACTACTCGGGTGGCGTGGTGCGCATCATGGTGCTGATCGGGATGGCGTCGGCTGCGGTTGCCGTGACCCGCAGCAGCCGGCCGGGACGCCTCACGTGGTTGCTGGCGCTGGGCTTCGGCCTGGCGGAGGGACTCACGAGGCTGGTCCTGGGCCGCCACTGGCCCTTCGACGTGATCGCCGCCGTTGCGATCGGTCTCTACTTCGTGTGGTTGCACGTGCGGGCGCTGGTGATCCTCGACGAGATCCGCATCCGGCGCCGCACGGTCGAGGCCGTCTCCGGGTGAGGGTCGTTACTGTCCGCCCTTTTGGATGTAGCTCTTGACGAAGTCCTCGGCGTTGGTCTCGAGCACCTCGTCGATCTCGTCGAGCAGGTCGTCGAGTTCGGACTTGAGCTTGTCGCCCGTCTCGCTCACGGCCGGTGCTTCGGCGGAGGTCTGCTCGTTGGGACGAGGGGAGGTTCGCTTGATCTGTTCGCGTTCGGCCATGTTTTCACGCCCCTAATCTGTCGAGTAGTTCTTTGGCGGTGGCGCTCGAATCGATGAGCGCACCAACGTGGTCCACCGTACCGCGCGTTGGTTCGAGCATGGGAACGCGGCGCAGGGGTTCGGCGCCGGTGTCGAAGACCATCGAATCCCAGTTGGCGGCGACGACCGACTCGGGATACTTGGCCAGACAGCGTCCGCGGAAGTAGGCGCGGGTGTCGGTCGGTGGTTCGCTGCGTCCTCGCCGGGCATCGTCGTCGTCGACGATGGTCTCGAGGCCGGCTCGCCCGGCCAATGACTTGTCGGGTCGGAGGTCATGGTATTGGAGGTCGAGGGCGCGAAGGCGCTGATCGTCCCAGTCGCAGTCGTGGCGCTCGCGGAAGCCCTCGAGCAGCCTCAGCTTCGCCACCCAGTCGACCTGGCCGGCAACCTCCATCGGATCGCGCTCGAGTCCGGTCAGCACCTGCTCCCAGCGATCCAGGATCATGGTGCCGACGGTCTGACCGCCGACGGCCTCGAAGCCGTGCCGCTCGGCCCAGACCCGGGCCTGGTCGAGCAGATCGGCCTGGATCTCGATCGCCGTGGCGGTGGTGCCATCGGCCAGAGCCAAGGGCTTGACCAGGGAACGATCGTGGCTCACCTGGTGCATGGCCCGCACCGGATCGTGGAGCAGCGCCAGGTTGGTGATCGCGTGGTCCTCGAGCATGGCGAAGATGACCGCACTCGTGCCGACCTTCAAGAAGGTCGCGACCTGGCTCATGTTGGCATCGCCGGCGATGACATGGAGCCGTCGGTAGCGTTGCGAATCGGCATGCGGCTCGTCGCGGGTGTTGACGATCGGGCGCTTGAGTGTGGTCTCGAGGCCGACCTCTTCCTCGAAGTGTTCGGCCCGCTGCGTCAGCTGGTAGTCGATTCGGGTACCCGGCAGTTCGGAGCCGACCTTGCCCGACCCGGTGAAGACCTGTCGGGTCACGAAGTGGATCGTGGCGGCCTGGATGATCTCCCCGAACGGGAGCGACCGATCGAGGAGGTAGTTCTCGTGACAGCCGTACGAGTTGCCCTTCCGGTCGGAATTGTCCTTGTAGAGGATGATTTCCTGGCCCGGCGGCAGGATGGCCCGAGCACGGTTCATGGAGTCGGCGGCGATCATCTCGGCCGCCCGGTCGAACACGACCACCGAGAGGGCATCACGGCATTCCGGCGTCGACAGCTCCGGATGGGCGTGATCGACGTAGTACCGGGCCCCGTTGGTGAGCACGGCGTTCACGAGGTGGGTCTCGACTTCGGGCGGAAGGGCGAATTCGAGTGGCAACAGCTCTCGGGCATCGGCCCCCGGGGTCTCGTCGATGAAGTCCCAGGCCACGGTCGGTGAACGCTCGCCCAGCGACCCGGTTGCGGCTCCGACGTAGGCGTTGATCAGGACCGAAGACGCCGAGACCGGGTTCCAGTCGTTGGTGCCACGCACCATGATGCCGTACTCGGTTTCGATGCCGATGATCTTCGGGACAGCCATGAGAACGACATCATGCCCCGAACCGACGCCAAAGCCCGAGCCGGTTCCGGGATCAACCGCAGATTTCGGTCGAGTCCGAACCGCCGGGAGATCCGACGGTCGCCGGTCACGACGTGATCAGCGGCGCCGTGAAATGATCACCGGTGCCGCGGAACGACTACAGGTACTGACCGGTCGTGACCTGTTCGATCGCCCGGCCGCCGGTCTTGTCGCCGCCGTCCTTGCCGACCAGGGTGCGAACGTACACGATCCGCTCCCCCTTCTTGCCCGAGATCTTCGCCCAGTCGTCGGGATTGGTGGTGTTCGGGAGGTCTTCGTGCTCCTTGAATTCCTGACTGACCGAGACCAGCAGGTCGTCGCACTTGATGCCACGCTCTCCCTGGTCGAGGAACCGCTTGATGGCCAGCTTCTTGGCCCGCCGCACGATGTTCTCGATCATGGCTCCCGACGAGAAGTCCCGGAAGTAGAGGGTCTCCTTGTCGCCGTTCTGATAGGTGACCTCGAGGAATCGTGTGTCGTCGTCGCGGCGGTACATGTGTGCCACCGCCGCCTCGACCATGCCGGCAACGGCGGCCTCGGGCGAACCGGCGGCCGAGATCTCGCTCTCGTGGATCGGGAGGCCGGTCGTGAGGTAGTGGGCGAAGATCGAGGCCGCGGAGACCTCGTCGGGGCGTTCGATCTTGATCTTCACGTCGAGGCGGCCCGGCCGCAGGATGGCCGGATCGATGAGGTCCTCACGGTTGGAGGCACCGATCACGATGGTGTTCTTCAGCGTTTCGACGCCGTCGATCTCGGCCAGCAGCTGCGGCACGATCGTGGATTCGATGTCGGAGCTGATCCCGCTGCCGCGGGTGCGGAACAGCGATTCCATCTCGTCGAAGAAGATGATGACCGGCATCCCCTCCTCGGATTTCTCACGAGCCCGTTGGAAGATCAGGCGGATCTGTCGCTCGGTTTCACCGACGTACTTGTTGAGCAGCTCGGGGCCCTTGATGTTGAGGAAGAAGCTGCGGGCTTCGCTCTCGCCGGACGCCTCGGCGACCTTCTTGGCCAACGAGGCGGCGACGGCCTTGGCGATGAGGGTCTTGCCGCAGCCGGGGGGGCCGTACAGCAGGATGCCCTTCGGTGGCGGCAGCTCGTGCTCGGCGTAGAGATCGGCGTGGAGGAACGGCAGCTCGACGGCGTCGACGATCTGTTCGATCTGCTCGTCGAGGCCACCGATGTCGTCGTAGCTGACGTCGGGGATCTCTTCGAGGACGAGGTCTTCCACCTCGGACTTCGGGATCTTCTCGATCAGCAGGGCCGAGCGAGGATCGAGCAGCATCGAGTCGCCGGCCCGGATGGCCTGGCCGTCGAGGTGGGCCGCGAGCTCGACCACGCGTTCCTCGTCGGCTCGCCCGATGATGATGGCTCGGCTGTGGTCACCCAGCATCTCCTTCACGAGCACGATCTCACCCGATCGTTCGATGCCGCGGACCTTCACGATGTTGAGCGACTCGTTGAGAACGACCTCGGCGCCCCGCTCGAGGGACTCCACGTCGATCCCCGGATGCAGCTCGACCCGCATCTTTCGTCCGCTGGTGAACACGTCGGCCGTGGCGTCATCGGCATTGATCCCGAGGAACGTGCCGTAGGCCGAGGGTGGGTGGGTCAGCTTCTCGACCTCTTCGCGCAAGGCCGCGATGTGCTCGCGGGCCTCTCGCAGCGTGTAGGTGAGTTTCTCGTTCTGCGAGATGGCCTGGGCCAGCTGGCCCTTCGTGTCGAGGAGGCGCTCCTCGAGGGTGCGGACGCGTTTCGGTGCGTCCTGAAGCCGACGGCGGAGAGTGATCACCTCTTCCTCCATCACCTTGAGCTGCTCCTGCAGCTCGGCCATTCCGCTTTCGTAGGCGGTCAGCCTTCGCTCGTACTCAGACCTGTTGATGAGGATTTCCTCCTGGTGCGTCCGATGAACGGACCCTACACGCCCTATCGGCTCGATGGCTGGCACGTCAAGCAACAGCGCCGGTCGTCATCTTCGTGCAATCGGGACCGAGACCCTCAATCGCGAGGCGATCGACGTCGGACCAGGCTCAACCCGACCGAGGCCCCGGCTCGGCGGAGCCGACGGCGGCGATCACGAACGCCAGCGTCCGGGCTTCCTCGCGCCACGAATCGTACCGACCCGACGGTCCTCCGTGTCCGGCGCCGAGGTCGGTCCACATGATGACGGGTTGCCCGCTCGTCGATCGGGCTCGCAGTCGTTGCACCCATTTCGCCGGCTCCCAGAAACCGACGCGGGGATCGCTGAGACCGCCGCTGGCGAAGACGGCCGGATACGGCAGGTTCGCAACGTTCTCGTAGGGGCTGTAGGCCCGCATCGCCCGATAGATCGCTTCGTCGGCGGCCGGATTGCCCCACTCCTCCCACTCGGTGACGGTCAGTGGCAGCGTGGGGTCGAGCATCGTGTTGATGTTGTCGACGAACGGCACCTGAGCGACGGCTGCCGCGAACAGTTCGGGGGCCATGTTGATGACCGCCCCGACCAGCAACCCGCCGGCGGAGCCGCCGCGTACGGCGAGCTGGGACGGCGTCGTGATGCCCTCGTCGACCAGGTGACGGGCGCACGCGATCGTGTCGGTGAAGGTGTTGATCTTCTGGCCGAACTTGCCGGCGAGGTACCACCGTCGGCCCATTTCACCTCCGCCTCGCACGTGGGCGATGGCGAAGACGAAACCCCGGTCGAGCAGCGAGAGCCTGGCTGTCGAGAACGACGGGTCCATCGACGACTCATAGGCTCCGTAGGCGTAGACCACACAGGGACGGGGACCGCTCGGGCCCCCGCGCCGGCGCACCAGACTGATCGGGATCCGTTCCCCGTCGTCGGCGGTGGCCCAGGTCCGCCACGTCTCGTAGTGGCTCGCATCGAAGTCCCCGAGGACCTCCGTCTGCTTCAACAGGGTCCGGTCACCGGAATCGAGATCGACGGTGTAGACCGACGGTGGCGACACCATCGAGGCATAGCCGTAGCGGAACACCGGCGTGTCGGGATCGACGTTCGCCCCGGGCCACACCGTGTAGACCGCTTCGGGTTGTTCGAGCACCCGGGTCGCGCCGTCGCTCCAGCGACGGGCCGCGATCCGGGTCAACCCGGCGGTTCGCTCGAACAGCACCAGATGATCACCCAGGAGGTCACATCCGGTGATGGTCACGTCGGGCCGCTCGCCGACCAGTTCGAGCCAGTGCTCGGCTCCGGTGTGTTCGAGGGAGGTTGTCATGATGCGGAAGTTCTCCGCACCGTCGTTGGTGTGGATCACGAGTTGACCGGAGCGGTGCGTGACGGAGTACTCGATCCCGTCCCGCCGGGGGGTGACGCACGACGGCTCTGCCGTCGGATCGTCGGCTCGGAGCAGCCACGTCTCGTCGGTGATCGCCGAGGAGACACCGATCTGGATGTAGACGTCGTCCTTGTCCCGGCCGACTGCCGCGAAGAAGCGCTCGTCGTCCTCCTGGTAGACCAGCACATCGTCATCGACCGGGGTGCCCAACCGATGACGCCAGATCTGGTGGGGACGGGTGGCCTCGTCGGGACGGACGTAGAAGAACGTCTGATTGTCGGCGGCCCAGGCACTCGAGTAGGTGACGTCGTCGATGACGTCGTCGAGATCCTCCCCGGTGGTGAGGTCTCGGAACCGGAGCGTGAACCGCTCGTCACCCGACCGGTCGTCGGCCCACGCCAGCAGCTGGTGGTCGATCGAGACCTCGAAGACCCCGATCTCGAAGTAGTCGGCATCACCGGCCTCGACGTTCTCGTCGAGCAGCACGATCTCGTCGACGGCGGGCTCGCCGTTCTCCGGCTCGGGCGGGGCACCACCGTCGGCGCCCGCCGGCCGGCGACAGTGGATCGTGTACTGGTCACCTTCGACGGTGCGTGAGTAGTACGACCAGCCGTCCTTGACGATCGGAACCGACAGGTCGGTCTCCTTCACCCGGGACTTGATCTCGGCGAACAGTTGCTGCTGCAGATCGACCGTCGGCGCCATGACGGCTTCGAGGTAGGCGTTCTCGGCTTCCAGATGGGCAGTCACCTCCGGCGACTTCTCCCGGAGCCAACCGAAGTCGTCGGTCACGGTCTCACCCCACAGGGTTCGGGCGACCGGGCGGACCGGGGCCCGGGGCGGAACCGCCGAAGCGAGCTTGATCGGTTCGATTGTGGGAAGCACCATCGGGAGCATGGTACGGACCCTCGACTAAGTTGCGGAGTCGATGAGCACCACACCCGAATCGAGCACGGCGACCTCGTCGCCCGAGGCGCCGAAGTCCTATCCGCAGACGTTCTTCCTTCCCCCCGTCGGGTCGTGCCAGCTGGTCCTGATCCGGCACGGACAATCGATGCCCTTCGTCGAGGGAACACCGTTCCCGCTGGTCGACGGTCAGGGTGATCCGGCCCTGTCACCCGTCGGCGAGTTCCAGGCCGTTCGTGTCGCCGAGCGGCTCCGGTCCGAGCCGATCGCGGCGCTCTATGCGTCCAACCTCCAGCGGACCCGGCAGACGATCGAGCCGCTTGCCGCGGCGCTCGGACTCGAGATCGGGATCGACCCCGACCTGCGTGAGGTCCACCTGGGCGAGGGCGAAGGCGGACGGTTCCGTCAGATGGCAGCCGAGGGTCACCCTGCAACAGTGGCCATGCGGGCCAACCGAGAATGGGGTGAGATCCCGGGAGCCGAGACCAATGCCCAGCTCATGGCACGGACCGTGTCCGCCGTCGAACGTATCGCGCAACGCCATGCCGACGCCCTGGTGGCGGTCTGTTGTCACGGCGGTGTCGTCGGGTCGCTCATGGCCCATGCCACGGGCGTCAATCCATTCGTGTTCGCCGGCGCCCGCAACGGCTCCCTCACCCACCTCGTGGTGAGCAACGAGGGATGGGTGGTGCGATCGTTCAACGACGCCGCGCACACCGGACCACTGACCGCCGATGCGGATCCACCCACGTGACGAACTGGGTGAGATGATCCTTCCCTCAGCGCTTCACCTAGGGTACGGTCCTGCACACGGAACGTGGTCGGCGCCCGCCGGTTGGTGGACGCGGGGATTGTAGGCAATGGCGGAGTCGCTGTGGAGAAAGCGCGATCGAGTGGCGGCGGCGGTGCTACTCGGCAGCTCAGCGTTACTGGCACTCCTCGATGTCCTGGCGCGCTCGGCATCGGCTGACTCGACGGCGGCCATGGCCGTCATCGCCGTCCTGCTCGCCGTCGGCGCAATCGGTTCGCTCTTCGTCTCGTGGGAGACGATGCACGATCCCTGGCCGAGGCTGCTCCCGGCTGGGCTGGCCACGCTCGGCCTCGCCGCTGCGGTCGTCGTCGGCGATGTCGCAACGAGCCCCTATGCCCCGGTCGGCCTCACGGTGATGGTGTCCCTGATCCTCGGCTTCGTCGGCTTCGTCTCGTCACCCGGGCTGTCGCTCGGCGTCAGTCCGGCCGTCCTGGGCGTCGTCATGTTGGCCTACTGGCGCGAACCCGTCCTGTCGCTCGCCCTTCCGCTCGTCGCCGTCCCCGCGTCGGCGCTCGCCGCCGAGGTGATCTCGATCCTGGTCCAACGGGCTCGACGCGCCGGCACGCAGGGCGACGACCGCCTGCACCGGCTCGGTCGCCTCGAAGACGTGCTGCGCCGGTTCCGGCAGCCGGGGTCGCTCGAGCAGGCCGCCCACCAGGTGGCGACGGCGGCAGTCGAGATCTTCGAGGTCGACCGCTGCACCGTTGTGCTTCGAGACACCGAGGGTTCGCTCATCCCGGTCTCGATCGGACCGGCGGTCGCCAGCGGTCCCGGTCCGTTGGCGTCCCAATTGGTGGCGCAAGCGGTGACCGGGGATCAACCCGAGTTCATTCGCACCGACACCAACGGCACCATGCTCGTCCTTCCCCTACCGGCGGCCGAAGCTCCCGCCGGTGCGGTTCTGGTCTACCCGATCGCCACCTCAGATCCCGAGTTCACCCTGGAACTCGCCCGCTTGTTCGCCGTTCAGATCGCCATCGCGATCGAGCACCTCTTCGTGATCGACGAACTGAGTCGGGCCACCACCCGCGACGAGCTGACCGGCATCGGCAACCGTCGACACGCCGAGGCGCTCCTGCGGGCCCTTCAACCGGGCGATGCGCTGATCCTGCTCGATCTCGACGGCTTCAAGAACGTCAACGACACGCAGGGCCATGCCGCCGGCGACGTCGTGCTGAGATCGCTCAGCTCTCATCTCCAAGCGTGCCTACGCGACTCCGACACCTCGGCCCGGCTCGGTGGTGACGAGTTCCTGATCGTCGCCCGCCGAGCCCATGCCGATCCCCTGACGGTGGCGAATCGTGTTCTGGTCGGTTGGGAACACCAGGAGCACGGGGCCACACTCAGCGCCGGCGTGGCCCTACACGAGAACGACCACACCAGCGAAGAGACCTTCGAACGGGCCGATCGTGCGCTCTACCGGGCCAAGGCCAAGGGAAAGAACCAGGCCCAGCTGTGGAGGCCGGGGTTGGTCGACTCGGGCGTTGGCGATACCTAGGACTGCCCGGCCACCCCGTTCCGGGAGGGTCAGATCGCTCGGGCCCGCCGGCCATCGGTGGGTGGATGGATCTCGACGATGGCGGCATCGATCTCGTCTTTGACGCCGGCCATGGGCAAGATGTTGAGCACGCCCTGGCCCCGCTGCAGGAGATCGATCAGTTCGTCACCGCTGCTGACGACCACCGATTTCGAGCCGTTGATCACCAGGTTGGCCGAAGCGACGTCTTCGCCGAGCTGATCGCGCAGGAACTGGAATGCCTCACGCACCGATTCCAGCCGGATCCCGGCATCGAGCAGTGTCTTGACGACCTTGAGCTCGAGCAGGTCGCGGTAGGAGTAGCGTCGGCGTGATCCCGACCCCTGCGCCTCGGCGATCGACGGTCGGATGAGGTCGGTCCGGGCCCAGTAGTCGAGCTGCCGGTAGGTGATGCCGACGATCTCGGCCGTTCGCTTTCCACTGAAGCTCTGCTCGACCGGCACCGGTCGCCTCCTGTCGTCCGATCGGCGATCGGCGATCGCCCGTCGCTGCCGCCGGTGTGAGCCCGCAATCGGGTCACGAACCCGTAATTACGGCCGTGCAACCCCCGGATCTTATGCGGTCGATTCGGAGGGGTCAACCACTTCTCGCGCCCAGAGCGCGAAGGCCACCACGTTGGGTTGTCCCATGGCAGACTACTCCGGTGCACGAAGCATCGATTTCCCCGGCCGCCAGGGCCCTGGTGACCTCCATCGTCGAGCGGGTGCTGCCCGGAGCGTCGGTTCTCGCCACGAGCGACGCCAACGGTGGCCGGGGGGTGTTCAGTTCGGTGGTTCGGGTCACCTATCGCACCGACGCCGAACCGTCGTCGCCGGCGTCGGTGGTGGTCAAGCTCCCTCTCCCCGGGGCCAATGGTGACGCCGCCCGCCGATCGGGCGCCTACGACCGGGAGTCACTCGCCTATCGGCGGCTGCTTCCACTCCTGCCCGTTGCTCGACCTCGCTGTCATGGTGTGGTCGATCTCGAGAACGGACCCGCGTTCGTCCTCGAAGACCTCGGTCGGCACCGGTTCGTCGACCAACTCGACGGTCTCGGAATCGACGACGCGATCGCCGTTGCGGTGGCCCTCGCGTCGCTGCACCGGACGGAGGTCCCCCTGATCGGGTCCGACACCGTACGATCCCACACCGCCTCGGCCCTCGACCCCGGAGTCTGCCGCCGGGGCCTCGACGCCATCGCCGGGCGGTGGGCCGATGCCGTACCCCGACCGGCGTACCGGGCCTTCGAGGCCCTGCTCGACCGCCGCACCGATCTGGTGGCACGCCTCGCGAACACCGGGCCCCTCGTCCTGTGCCACGGAGATCCCCGAGCCGACAATGTTGCATTCGCCGCTGCCGAGCCGGGCGACCGCCCGGTCGCGGTGCTGTTCGATTGGCAACAGATCGCACGCCAGCCCGGGGTCACCGATCTGGCATGGCTGATCGCGACCAGCGTCGAGCCGGCCGTTCGAGCCTCGGCCATGGATGCGATCATCGACGCCTACTCCGCCGCCCTGGGTCACGCCGTCGACAACGAATCACTGGCGCTCGGGTTCGTCCTCCCCGGACTGGCCGTGCTCTTGCTCGCCCAACGCGAGGT
Source organism: uncultured Acidimicrobiales bacterium (assembly GCA_963700755.1). Lineage (GTDB taxonomy): Bacteria > Actinomycetota > Acidimicrobiia > Acidimicrobiales > SZUA-35 > JBBQUN01. The sequence goes on along the minus strand of CAVOYW010000003.1, from coordinate 133,863 downwards.
CGACAGCGACCGGACCGGCCGACTGATCGCCACCAGCCTGCGGCGCATCGGCCGGGCCCTGGTCGACCTGGAGATCCCCGAACGGTGAGCCGCTGGGTCAGGACTTGAAGTCGTCGGGGTTGGCCGAATCGAGGAACTTGCGGAGTTCTTCGACCATCTGCTCGGCATCGGTGTCATCGGGCTCGGGCGTTTCCTCGATACCCGCCTCGTCGACGAGCGCCTCGTCGGCGAGAATCGGCACCTGGACTCGCACCGCGAGCGCAACGGCGTCGGAGGTGCGCGACGAGAACCGATGTTCGGTTCCCGAGGCATCGCGCACCACGATCTCGGCGTAGTAGGTGCCCTGCTTCAGCTCGGTCACCACGACATGATCGAGGGTCGCCCCCAATCCATCGATGACATTGACGAACAGGTCATGGGTCATGGGGCGGGGCGATGGTTGACCCGACAGTGCCAGATCGATGGCGTGGGCCTCGGGCCCACCGATGTAGATGGGTACCGTCCGCCTGCTGCCGGTGGACTCCCGAAGCAGCAGGATGGGTGCGTTGGTTGGCATCTGGACGCGGACGCCGACCAGCTCCATTTCGACCGTCATGGTCATCACCGTAGTCGCGACCGAGACGATCCACCCGGTCGCGTTCAGCGCTTCGGCATCAGTTCTTCCAACGCCTGCTGCATCAGGATCGAGCGGAGGTCATCGGCCAGATCGGTGAGGTCGGACAGGGTCTGGCGGGCCTGCCTCCGAGTCGACTCGTCTCGCCGGTGCAGCAGCGGTTCCACGACCTGATGGACCAGACCCACCTCCCGTTCGGCACCGATCAGGAACGTCCGGAGATGGCGGGGATCGAGGCCGAACTCGCCGAACCGGGTGCAGATCCGAGCGATCATCAGGGCCGTGTTGCCGTAGAGCGTCACGGGCCCCGCCTTGCGCCCCTTGATGAGGCCGTAGCGTTCCAACTCGATGATCGTGGTGACCGAACAACCGGCGGACTCGGCCAACTCGTCCTTGGTCAGCGCGAGGGGTGGCACGGTGTCGGGGTCATCGGGCTCGGTGACCGGTGCCGGTTCGGGCTCGGCGTCGACGACGGTGATCGTCCCGCTCGCTGGATCGGGGTCTCGGTCGACCTTCGCTTCGCGCTCGACGTCGACGGTATGGGTGGTGGCCCCGTCGGGTTCGGACCGCACCGGGCTGGGTTCCCCGGGTTCGGCAGTCGCCTCGGCTGCGGGAGCTTCGGCCTCGGGTCGGGTCACCGCCTCGAATGCGGAAGCTTCGGCTTCGGCCGGGGGCGCGCCTCTGGTTCGGTCGGGGGTTCTGGCTCGGCCCGGGCCGATGGCTCGGCCTCTGTCTCGGATCGGGTCTCTGGCTCGGATCGGGTCTCTGGCTCGGATCGGGTCTCTGGTTCGGTCGGGGGTTCTGGTCGCGGCTCGGGGGCCGGGCCGCTGGCTCGGATGGCGAAGGTGCAGGCGACTCGACGATCGACGATGGACCCGGCTCCGGTGTCACCGCCGATTCCGGGCGACCCTCGACCTCGACACGAGGTTGAGGCGGTTGGCCTGGTGAATCGTCTCCGAGCGGTTCGGCCTCGGCCGGGCCCGGGGACTCGCTGGAGAAGTCGAGCAATCCCTGTTCGGTGTCGCCGGACGCAATGCGCTCACGAATCACCTTGAGCGGCAGATAGTGGTCACGCTGCTGGACGAGGATCCATCGCAACAGGTCGAAGTCGGCCTCGTAGAAGCGGCGATAGCCCGACGGCGTCCGTTCCGGGCTGATCAGACCCTGACTCTCCAGGAACCGGATCTTCGAGATCGTGATCTCGGGGAATTCGTCCTGGAGCAGCGACAGCACCTCGCCGATCGACCAGTGCTCGCCCGATCACTGATCGTCTTCTCCCAGGGCAAGGAAGACAAGCTTGAACTTGCCGACCTGTAGTTCGTCGCCATCGACCAGGAGGCCACGCTCGACCAGTGTCCGGTTGACGTAGGTGCCGTTCAGCGACCCGGTGTCGATCACCTCGAATCCGTTGGGCAACCGATGGACCTCGGCGTGGCGCCTCGACACCGTGATGTCGTCGAGGAAGATGTCGCTCTCGGGATGTCGGCCGATCGTGATGACGTCGGCGTCGAGCGAGATTCGGCTGCCCTGTTTGGTGCCCTGACGGACCACGAACATGCCGAGCGGACGCTCCACGGCATCGACGTCGGCGACGACGGCGACCTCCATCGAGCGGGTGCTCTGGTCGAAGGTCGGCCGGTTCAGCGACTGGCCACAGGACATGCAGAAATTGGCCCCGAGCGGGTTGTCGTAGCTGCACGTCGCGCAGACCGGTCCACGCTCCGTCAGCCTTCGGTGAGTGCGCGATACGCCTCGGCGTCGAGCAGCGAAGCGTTGTCGGCGCCGTCATCGATGGCGATGACGAACATCCAACCATCGCCGTAGGGGTCTTCGTTGATGACGTTCGGGGGCGTCGACGAGATCGCCGTTGACGTCGACGATCGTCCCCGAGACCGGCGCATAGACGTCCGAGACGGACTTGGTCGACTCGACCTCGCCGACATTGACCCACCGGTGATCGACTCGCCGACCTCGGGGAGTTCGACGAACACCACCTCGCCGAGGTGATCCTGGGCGTAGTCGGTGATTCCGACGCGGACCTGTCCGTCCGGCTCGACTCCGACCCACTCGTGATCAGCTGAGTAGTGAAGATCATCAGGCGTGTTCATGGGCACACTAGGTACCTGTCGATCGGGGTGCTTTGACGATTGTCGTCGAGCTTCGGGCCGGTACTGGAAGACCAGCGAGTACCAGCTGTAGCCGATGCCGGGGACGGCGAAGAGCCAGGCCAGCCAGTCGAGCGACGTCGGCGTAGGCCAGACGTGATGTTGGCGCCCAGGAACATCGGGAAGGCGAACATCAGCAGGAACGCACCGGTCTTGCCCTCCCTGGTGACGTCGAAACGCGCGACTCCGCGACGCCCAGCACGATCGCCGCCACGGCGATCGAGTGCCTCGCGGACAGGACCAGGACGGCGACGACCACCAGGGCAGCGAGCCGTCGATCATGATCAGCGGGATCGCGACCAGGAACATCAGCCGGTCGACTGCGGGATCGAAGAGCTTGCCGAACTCGCTCACCTGATCGAAGCGCCGAGCCACCCAGCCATCGACCCAGTCGGTGGAACCCAGCGCCGCGAGCAGCCACGCCGCCGAAGCCCCGGTCGTCCCGGACGACCAGCAGCCAGACGAACGACCGGGATGCAGCAGCAACCGGACCAGCGTGATGGCGTTCGGCCAGGTGGCCAGGTCGGTGCGGTCGATGGTGAGAGCCACGCGCGAGCCTACTCACGGCCGGAAGTACAGAAGACCCCGGCATCGGGCTCGCTCGTAGCGGAGCTGATAGCCCTGTTGCGCCATGGCCGCCCGGAAGGTGGCACGTTGGGCGACGCGGTCGGCGGCCGAAAGCGGGGGCAGGAACCTCTCGTCGATGAGCACCGACCGGACACGGAACACGGCGAACGCGACCTGTGGCTGCTGTGTCGGTGTCGAGTACGTCGAGCCAGGGCCGCTCGGCCAGTGCCGCCAGTGCCGATGGCGAGGCCCGCACGGCATCATCGGGTGTCAAGGAGACGGCGGCCGCGTCGCGAACTGCGTCGTCGACCGGGTCGGGTCCGACCAGTGCCACGGGCCGTCATAGGGCGAGGTGGGTGAGGCCGTGACGAGAACGTGAGCGCCGATGCCGCGACCAGGGTCAACTGGAGTCGGGGCTCGACGAAGACCCGGTCGACGCCCTTGTCGCCGAGTCCGGCCAAGGCGTCGGCGCCGGCGATGAACACGAAGGCGAGCAGCATCGAGGTCGCGCTCGGCGAACGGGGTGTCGCCGATGTCGGTGATGAGATACAGGGCACCCAGCGGGAGGGCGGGCAGCAGGTGTCGCAGGGAGAGCAGGGCAGGAAGATGAGCGGGGCGAGGAGTCCGACCAGCAGGGCCACGTTCCGGCCGACGTCAGATCTCGGTGAGGATCGAGCGGGCTCGTGATCATCTCGAAGACCGCTTCACCGAGTGAGTCGCCGTAGGTGCCGTACTGGCCACGCGCTCGGCCCCGACACAGGGGTTGCAGGACCAGCAGCAGGCCGAGTGACCAGAAGGTGCCGAAGCCGAGCGTCCACAGGCCGGCTCGACGTCGCCGTCGCCGAGGAGCATGAACCCCCACAGGGCCACGGCGATGCCGAGGTCGGCGCGACAGGCGAGCACGAAGATACGCACGCCAGTAGCCGACCCAGCGTCTTCGTCGCTCCGAAGTAGGCCATGACCAGCAGAGCCCGGGACCGCCAGGGCCTCGGGGTGGAAGTCGTTGACGGCGAGCTCGTGAATCGGCCGGGTGCAGCGAGTAGGCGAGGCAAGAGGCGACCGCCGCGCCGATGCGGAGGTTGGCCACCCGACGGGCCAGGCGCCACAGCGGGATGACGGCCACGCCCAGGGCGACACTCTGAGCGACCACCAGCACCGTGGCCGTCGACTCGAACCGGGCCGGGACGGCGAGCGGGTAGAGTGATGAACGACCAATGCAGCGCCAGCAGATGGACCCCGTCGCCGAAGAGCGACGCCTCCGGCACCTTGCCCTGGCTCAGCAGCCAGACGGCCTGGGTGTATCCGGCGAGATCGGTTCCCCCGCCACCGCCGTCGAGTCGGGCGATGGCCAGCAACGACAGCACCAGCGAGAGCACGAGCGCCAGGAACAGCGGTATCCAGCGGTCGCCGGCACCCGCTTCGAGGCGTGCCTGGAACCGGATCAGTCGCCGTCGCCAGCTGCGCCGCGCCGGCCGCTGACTCATGTTCGGCCCGTTCGCGGGGCCGAAGGGGCGCCGTCGACCGGGTCGTCGACCGGGTCGAGGAGCCGAGGGCCGTTGTTGCGCACGTTGTTCACTGCGGTCGAGATCTTGTGTAATCGGAGGAGGTCATCGGGCGCCGGAACCAACAGCTCGGTCAGAGACGAGGGCTCGCTGTCGGGATCGAGCCAGTCGTCCCAACGAGCCGCAGGGATCATCGCCGGCATCCGATCGTGAACCTCCGCCATCGTCGGGTTCGCTGCCGTGGTGATGATCGAACAGGTCTCGAGCCGTTCGTCGTCGATCCACCGGCCCTCGGCATCCTTGGGGGCCCATCGCTCCCAGATGCCGGCGAACACGAGCGGATCACCATCGGCACGCACGATGGCGTAGGGCTGCTTGGCCTTCTGACCGGGAATCTTCTTCCATTCATAGAAGGCATCGGCGGGAACCAGACAACGCCGGCGCTGGAAGGCCCGACGGAACGCCGGTTTCGACGCAATGGTCTCGGCCCGGGCGTTGATCATCCTCGAGCCGATCTTGACATCGTCGGCCCAGGGAGGGACCAGTCCCCAACGGAGCAGGACGAGGGCCCGATGACCGTGATCGGCACGGACCGCGTAGACCGGGTTGGTCGGTGCCACGTTGTAGTTGTCCTCCAACGCGGTCTCGGTCGGCACGGCTCCGAAGTAACGAGCGAGCTCGTCGGGAGGTGACGCCGAAACGAACCGGCCACACATGCCGCCCACCATAGCCTCGCCCGCCGAGAGACTCGGGACCTCGGGCGAGTCGCGAACCCGTTGTCGTCGGTCGACGCCCCTGTGGCAATCGACCCAGTGGAGTGCGACGTTCGTCGTGCCACTCTGGGTCGCATGGACGAAACGCCCAGGTCAACCACGCGGCCCGCCACGCACGTCCGGTTTCCGCGTCGCCTCGGATGGGGCCGGATCGCCGCCATCTCGACCGTCATGGCCCTCATCGGGGCCTGCCTGGGCTCGACGGCACCCCCGGCGTCGGCCGCACCGCCGCCCGAGACCGCCTGGGGTGTCAGGGGCCGTTCCGCAAGCCAGCTCAACCTGGAGTGGACGGTGCGCGACATCGAACACGTGGGCTCCTCGGTCTTCGTCGCGGGCCGCTTCACCCAGGTGGTGGCTCCCGACGGCCGCACCTTCGCCCAGGCATCCCTCGCCGCCTTCGATCGCGCCAGTGGTGCCTGGAAGGACGGATTCCGACCGGTGTTCGATGGTCCGGTCCACTCGATCACCCGGTCGGCCGACGGCGATCGGCTCTTCGTCGGGGGCGAGTTCACCACGATCAACGGCGTCCCCACCGGGAACGTCGCCGCCATCGACCCGATCACCGGCACCGTCATCGACGACTTCCGGGCCCCGGCGCAGGCGACCACCGGCGGGCGCAACATCGTTCATGCCCTCGAGATCGCCGGGAACCAGCTGTACATCGGTGGTGAGTTCTCCGGAGTGAACGGCGTCGGACAGAACCACCTCGTTCGTGTCAGTGCCTCGACCGGTCAGGTCGACGCCTCGTTCACGCCTCGTATCCAACTCGGGTCGGTGATGGCGGTCGAACCGGCAGCCGACGGCCAGCGGGTCTTCGTCGGCGGACAGTTCGAGCAGGTCGACGACGACCCCGAGCTGCGGAACTTCGCCGCACTCGGGGCCACGGGTGCGCCACTCCCCCAGCGCCGCTTCGACCAGCGACCGTTCGCCGAGGCGCCGCTCGTGTTCGACATCGAGGAAGCCGCCGGTCGGGTCTTCATCGCCAGCCAGTCGAACGTGCTCACGATCGTCGACGCTCGCACGCTCGAGCTCGATCGGGTCTACGGACCCGATCCGGCCAACCTCTTCCAACCCGGCGCCTTCAAGTCGGGCGACTTCCAGGCCCTGGCGGTCGGCGGCGCGTCGGTGTACGCCGGGTCCCACATTCGCTGGATCGGCCAGCCCGCACCGACCCTCGGCAACGGGACCCACGATTCCAAGACCGGGGTCACCAGCCCGGTCAACGTGCTGAGCCGCTACGAGCTCGACGGCGACCACGACACGTCGTTCCTGCCGTTGGAGCTGGCCGGCGGCATCTGGGCCGTCGACGCGCTTCCCGAGGGTTGTGTCTGGTTCGGCGGCAACCGCCTCGACGTGGGATCGAAGGCCGACTGGAACCTGGGGCGGATCTGCGACCCGGCCATGCGGACGACCATCGCCCTGTCGCGCAGTGTCGATGACCTCATCAACGCCGGCGACTACCGCAGCGATGACGGCGACACGCTTCGGCTCTATCGGGCCTTCTTCGACCGCGACCCCGATGTCGTCGGTGCCCAGTACTGGTTGAACGAGAGCCGGCAGGGCGTCGATTACGACGACATGGCCTGGAGTTTCGCCAACTCGGCCGAATTCGCCCAGACCTACGGCGGCGTGACCAACGACCGCTTCCTCGACATCGTCTACCGGAACGTTCTGGGACGCGACCCCGACCCGTCGGGCTTCGCCTATTGGTCGGCCGAGATGCGCCGTGGCCTGCCCCGTCACCTGGTCGTGCGGTGGGTCGCGGCGTCGGCCGAGTTCATCGCCAAACGCCCCTATTCCCGGATCAACTAGGCGGGGATCCGACCCGATCGACCCGGAGTACCGTGGGGGCATGACGAACGATCGTGCTCGACGGACCCCGGTGCTGGTCCTTCCCGGTCTTGCCGCATCCGACCGGTCGACCCAGGTGATCCGAACCTCGCTCGTGTCGGCGGGTCATTACGCCCACGGCTGGCGGCTGGGACGCAACCAGGGGCCGACCGACGCCATGGTCGCCGATCTGCGGGCCCGGCTCTTCGAGGTCTATGAGCGCCACCACCGCCGAGTGGCGCTCGTCGGTTGGAGCCTCGGCGGGCTGTACGCCCACTGGCTGGCCCGCGCCGATCCCGACCGCATCCACAGCGTGACGACCCTCGGCAGCCCGCTCGCCCGCAACGGTTCGCTGCCCCCGGCGCTCGACGTCCCGACCACCTCGGTGTATTCGCGGAACGACCGGATCGTCCCCTGGCGGGCCTCGTTGATCGACGATCGAGCACCTCGGCATCAGAACGTCGAGTCGAGGTCGAGCCACCTCACCCTCGGATTCGATCCCGCCGTACTCCACCTCATCAACGACCGGGTCGGACAGCGCCCGGAACAGTGGGAACGGTTCGAACCACCGATCTGGCTGAGGTTGGCTTTTCCGACCACCGGCGCCGCGGCATGACCCGACCGGCCCGATGACCGTGGAACCGACCTCGAGCCATGATCCGCTCGATCCCCCGTTCGAGACCTCGCTCGATCTCACGACCTTCGCCCTGTCGACGGCGGTCTACGCCGAGCGCACCGACGGGTCGATCCTGCTCCTCCAGCGGGCCGAGGGAACGGCGATGGCGGGCACCTGGTTCCTCCCCGGAGGTCTCGTCGACCCCGGCGAGGAGCCGTTCGCTGCGGCGGCACGAGAACTGCGCGAGGAGACCGGACTGGAACTCGGGGCACCACTGCGAATGGTGGGCTGTTATCCGATGTGGATCTACGGACGCGACATGCTCCAGCTCACGTTCCGGGGGCGGGTACAGGGGGGCGACGAAACCGTGATCAGCACCGAGCACACGGCTCATCGCTGGATCGACCCCGAGCAGTTCGCCGCCCAGTTCGATGCCGAGGCGGTCACCGCACTCGCTGCCGGGGACGATCGGGTGCGTCGCCTCCTGCAGGCGATCAGAACCGACGCCGAGCGATATCTGTCCCAGCGGGGAGTCTGAGCGCAGCCGGGTCCGTGCGGCGACCCGGACGTCCGGACTACGGTGACGCCATGTTCGGACCGCTTCGCCCGCCGCCGGCCGAGACCGGCAGCTATCCGGTCCGCCCGGGATGCCTCATTCGGCCCCTGATCGACGGCGCAGTCGCCTTCGACCAGATCTGCGAGGCCATCGAGCAGGCGCAGGACCGGGTCTGGGGCACGGTCGCGTTCTTCGAGCACGAGGTCCCCATGCCAGGAGATCGGGGCTCGATGCTCGACGTCCTCCAGGCTGCGTCGCAGCGCGGCGTCGACGTCCGGGTCATCTTTTGGCGGTCGAGTGTGGTCGGCGCCGACGAACACTTCCCCGGCACGGCGGCCCAGCGCTCCTGGCTCGACGGTTGTGGGTATCGATTCCGGGCCCGCTGGGACGCCCTGCCGGGAAACGGCTGCGTCCACCAGAAGAGCTGGTTGATCGATGCCGGTGGTCCGGGCGAGATCGCCTTCGTCGGCGGGATCAACCTCGACCACGGATCGGTCCCGTCCCGCCCCGGCCACGGAGCTGGTGAAACCGGGTTCATCCACGACGTCTACGCCGAGTTACGGGGACCGGCGGGCACCGACGTTCACCACAACTTCGTGCAGCGGTGGAACGGGGCCAGCGAACGGAACGAGTCCGATGGCGTCTGGCCCGACGGCTCGGGCGACGATGATCTGGCGTTCCCGAGCCGGCTGTCGGACGAGGCCGGGGCCATCCCGGTACAGATCACGCGCACCGTGCAACCCGGCCGCTACCACGACCCGACACCCACCGTCGGTGGGTTGGCCCACGACATCGCCGGTGGCGAGACCAGCGTCTACGAGCAGTACATCGACGCCATCGATGGCGCCGAACGCTCGATCTACATCGAGGACCAGGTGCTCGGCTCGTCGAAGGTCCTGGCCCACCTCGGCCGTGCGCTCGATCGCGGCGTCGGTGTCCTCCTGGTCGTTCCCGGCGAATGCCATCCGACCTTCGCCGAGGCCCGCCACAACCCGGTCGCCGCTCCGTTCTATGCCCTGCTCGAGGGACTCGGTCGACATGGGCACTTCACCCTCGCGGCCCTGGCGGCGCCCACGCCGGACGGACCCGACGCCGAGCCGATCTCGGGTGAGATCTACATCCATTCCAAGATCATGCTGGTCGATGATGTCTGGGCGACGATCGGTTCGACCAACACCGCCACCCAGTCGTTCCGGTACGACACCGAGATGAACGCCTCGTTCTGGGACGAATCGACGGTGAAGGCCATGCGGGTGGCGCTGTTCGCCGAACACCTCGGGGTCGATGCGGCCGAGCTCGAAGCACTCGACGACGTTGCCGCCTTCGCTCGGTTCGCTCGCCAAGCCCGAGCCAACCGCCGGCGCCGAGCCGACGGGGAAACCACCGAGGGCCTCGCCTACGCCCTCGACCCGGCGACCTACGGCACGGGGCCCGTCAAGAAGTGGTCGCGACCGGCCGGGATCATCTGATCCGAGATCGGTTCGGCTGTCGCCCGATTCAGTCGACCGACAGCGGGTTGTCGAAGCTGTCCAGGAAGGCGATCTCCTCGACGGGGCGACGCGTCAGCTTCGTCGGGAAGGGCTTCGCCGGATAGCCGGCGACGATGTGGGCCGCGGTGGCATACCGGTCGGGGATCCCGAGGAGTTCCTTGACCTGTGGCTCGAACAGGCAGAGCAAGGTCGTCAGCGTCGTCGCCACACCCTCGTTGCGCAGCGCCAGACACAGGTTCTGAACCATCGGATACACCGATGCACCACCGACGATGCTGAGTCGACCGAGATCGGTGTCGGTGGGATGGGTCTCGGCCAGATCGGCGCAGGCCACGATGATGGCCGGGTGGTTCGCCATGTTCTTGGCGAAGTCATTGGCCGCCTTCATCGAGGCCTTCGTCATCACGGCCTTCGTTGCCTTCTCGTCGCCGGAGGCCGCGGTGATGGTGCGACCGTCGGAGGACGAGGCCGCGGATCCGCGCTCCATTCTTCCCAGTACCACTCGGCGAGCCGCGCCCGCTTGGCGGCGTCGGTCACGATCAGGAAACGCACCGGCTGCCGATTGCCGCCCTGAGGTCCGAAGCGGGCGTTGTCGACGGCCCGATGGAACACCTCGAGCGGAACGGGGTCGGTCTTGTAGAAGCGGTTGGCCGGCTGCGATCGCATCGCGTCGTACAGTTCCATGGTGGTGCCCCTGTGCTCGGTTCCCGGGCCGGACGGCCGTCTCGCACGCTAACCACGGCCCGTCACCGGGGGCAAGATCGGCGCGATTCGCCACTACAGCGAAGCCTGGTTGCGGTTGCGCCAGGCCTCGGCCCAGGTGACCGGCGAACCCGTTCGCAACAGTGAGTAGCGGTAGATCCAGCCCGCCAACCGCAACATCGCCACGATCGACACGGCGAGGATTCCGAGCGAGAGCGCAACCTGCCAGGCCGCCACGTCGATCATGGCGTTGCGGAAGGGCAGCAGCACCGGCGAGGTGAACGGTACGAACGAGCCGATCGTGACGGCCAGGTTGCCGGGGGCGGAGATGCTGGCCGCCGCGATGAAGTACCCGGTCAGCAGGGGGAACATCACCGGGAGTTGGGCACTGGTCGCGTCCTCCTGGCGGGACACCATCGAGCCGACGGCGGCGTACGCGGTCGCATAGAAGCCGAAGCCGAGGAGGAACGTGAGCAACGAGAGCGGAACGGTGGCCCAGACACTGCCGGGAATCGAGATGTCCTGCACCATCGCCAAGCCGACGACCAGGCCGAGCACGAAGATCAGCATCTGCGCCACCGCGAGGATGCCGAGCCCCAGAACCTTGCCGCTGAGCAGGGTTGCCGGACGCACGTGGGCGAGCAGGACTTCGACCACCCTCGACGATTTCTCCTCGATGACCCCCATCATCAGGAACGATCCCCAGATCTGGAGCAACATGAACGTGGCGAACCCGGCAACCCCGGCCGCCGCGAACCGCACACCGAACTCCTCGTCTCCCCCGTCGAGTCGGATCTGTTGGATCTCGAGCGGGGCGAAGAGCGAGGCGAGGTCGGCATCGGTCAGACCGAGCCCTTCGGCCCGTTGGGCGAAGGTGGTCTGCTGGACCGTGTCGCGGATGTAGCCGTCGAGGGTGAAGTCGGGCAGTGCGTCCCAGGTCAGGGTGCTGCCGTCGAAGAGCACGTCGATCGCACCATCACGCAATGCTTGCTCACCGTCGTCGACCGGCACGACGGTCGGGGCCAGCTCGTCGTTGCCGACCGCCAGCGCGTCGCCGAAGACCATGGCGTCGGCAGTGACACCGATCGTCACGTCTCGCGGGCCGTCGGGGCCGGCAACGACGAGCTGGACCACCGCCACGGCGATCACCCCCACGAACAGCAGTGCCGTGAAGGCCAGGAAACCCTTCGAACGGCCTCGGGTGACGATCTCACGCCGGGCAATGGTCCAGATCATCGCAACGGCACCGGCTCGTGCGTGCGGGGGCGCCCGACGAGCTCGGTGAAGATCTCGTCGAGGGCGGGCGGTTCGAGCGAGATCTCGCTCACCGGGCCCGCGGCCATGGCCCTGGCGACTCCGGCGGCAACGTCGGCGTCTCGGTGCAACCGGACCAGCGCGCTCCGCCCGTCGAACTCCTCGAGGTTGCCCTCGATCGGCCGCCAGTCCTCGATCGGATCGAGCCAGCGGACCCGGAGCCAACGGGTGGGTGACTCCGACCGCAGATCGAGGATGAGCCCCGATGCCACGAGACGGCCATCGGCGATGATCACCACCTGTTCACACAGGTCTTCCACGACATCGAGCTGGTGGGACGAGAACAGCACGCTGGCACCGGAGTCGGCCCGTTCGGCGATGATCGAGCGCATCGTCTCGGCGGCGACCGGGTCGAGGCCGGCGAATGGCTCGTCGAGTACGAGCAGATCGGGGTCGTGAACCAGGGACACGGCGAGTTGCACCCGTTGCTGATTGCCCCCCGACAGCTCCTGCACGAGGGCATCCGACCGGTCGGCAAGTCCCAATCGCTCGAGCCAGTGATCGGCCCGGGCCCTGGCCTCCGCACCACGCATTCCCGCCAGACGTCCGAAGTAGACGACCTGTTCTCGCACCTTCATCCGTGCGTAGAGACCCCGTTCCTGGGGCATGTAGCCGATACGACCCCGAGCCCGGTCATCGATCGGTCGGCCACGCCAGGTGATCGTGCCTGCGTCGGGCCGAACCATGCCCAGAATGGCGCGCATCGTGGTGGTCTTTCCCGAGCCATTGGGGCCCAGGAATCCGACGAGCGCCCCGGGCGGGACCGAGAGGTCGAGTCCGTCGACCGCGACGACCGATCCGTAGCGCTTCGCGAGATCGGTGACCTCGAGACCCGCGGCCCCCTCACCGGATGTCGCCATCTGACCGGGGTAGGTCGCCATCGTGCCAGGGTAGACAGCCGTCGCTCCGGTCATCACGCTGTCGAAGATCGTGCCGTTGCTCGGGTCGGGCCGCGCCAGACCACGGTCGTCGGTTCGGCCGGACCATCCGGCCGGCTGGCGCTAGGTTCGCGGTCGTGACCAATCGAGCCGTGCCCCGCAGCCGGGAAGCATCCATGATCCCGCCGTCCCGATTCGGCCCGGGTGGTGCCGAATTCGACGACGAGACCCTCGCTACCTGGGTGCGCGCCAACTGGTCCGAGGACCTCACGTTGCGGCAGTGGTGGCAACGCCTCGCCGATGCCGGCCTCGCCTTTCCCTCATGGCCCACTCGCTGGGGCGGGGCCGACGCCGGCCGTGACGACCTTCGTCGACGAAACCGGGCCCTGGTGGATGCTGGAGCGCTCGGTCCACCGACCGGTCTCGGCGTGATGATGGGCGCACCGGTCGTGCTGCAGTACGGGACCGACGACCAGAAGGCCCGCTTCCTGCCGCCCCTGGCCAACGGCACCGAGGGTTGGTGTCAGCTGTTCAGCGAACCCGACGCCGGCTCCGACCTCGCCTCGGTCACGACCGCGGCCATTCGGGATGGCGACGAGTGGATCGTCAACGGTCAGAAGATCTGGACTTCGGGCGCCGGCCGCAGCGACCGCGGGATGCTGATCGCGCGGACCGACCCGGACCAGCCCAAGCATCGTGGCATCGGCTATTTCGTCATCACCATGGATCAACCGGGTATCGAGATTCGCCCGATCCATCAGATGAACGGTGAGTCGCACTTCAGCGAAGTGTTCTTCGACGAGGCTCGGGTGGCCGATCGCGACCGGATCGAGCCGCACGACCGTGGCTGGGGCGTTGCCCTCGCGACGCTCGGATTCGAGCGGGCCGGGCTCGGTGATGCCATGACCCCCGGCGGGCTCCGACCTCCGGCCGGTGAACGGGCCGGGTACCTCGATCGCACGGTGACCGAGGTTCGATCCCGGATCGAGCAGGGAGCGTCGGCTCCCGTCGAGGACGTTGCCTCGGCCTCATCGCTCACGGATCTGGCTCATCGCCGAGACGCTCGGGAACCGGTCAGTCGCGACGGCCTCGCCCGGCTGCACTCGAGCGAGCGGCTCAGCGGCTGGCTCCAATCGCGCACGGCCCAGACCGCAGCAGCGGGCCTCGATCCGGGCCGGACCGCGCTCCTACTCAAACTGGACTGGACGGAGCGGCTGAGGGTCGCCCGGGATCTGTCCTTGCGGATCGGAGGGCCGGCCGTGATCGCCTGGGACCCGAGCCGTGATCGACGGCAGGAAGAAATCGATACGCAACGGGCGCTGCTCAACTTTGCTCTCAGCGTTCCGTCGGCGTCGATCGCCGGTGGGAGCGATGAGGTCCAACGCAACGTCATCGCCGAGCGGGTTCTGGGGCTGCCCAAGGATGTCGCCGTCGACCGCGGCGTCGCCTTCAAGGACCGGACGAGGGGGAAGACCCGATGACCGATCGCCTCGAGACGGTCGGCCCCTGGCGCCGACCCCGCAACCTGTCCGCGGACGCCCGTGGTTCGATCCACGATGACGCAACAGCCGAGCAACTCGGGTTCCGAGGCGGCACGGTCGCCGGGAACATCCACCTGGTGCAGTGTGTGCCGCTCCTGCTCGACCGGTTCGGCAACGAGTGGTTCGAGACCGGCACCCTGTCGATGATGTTCCGCCGCGCCACGGTCGACGCAGAACCGGTCCGCGTCGTCCTCGGCGACACCGACGGCGACACCGGCTCGATCCGGATCGAGCTCGAGGACGGCACGATCACCGCGGAGGGGTCGGTCTCGATCGGAACACCCGCACCGCCGAGTCTGCTCCGTCGGCGCGACCGCCGCCCGGTCGAGCCCTCGTCTCTCGAGATCCTGTCGAGGATCGTGCCGGGCGCCGAACTCCCCAGCCGCCCGGTGACGCTGTCGGGTGACACCCAGCGGCGCCTGCTGACCGACGGCTCGCTGACCGAACCGCTCGAGGTGTATTCGCACCACACCCCCTGGGGCGGACCGATTGCGAGCCCGCTGACCGAAGTCGACCTGCTCACGTGCGTCGAAGACGATCTCCGTCCGCTCCTGCCGCCGGGAACCGTCGGTCTGTACGGAGCGATCGAACTGTCGCATCATGGCCACCCGGTCCTGATCGACCGGGTCTACGACGTCGCCGGGATCGTCCTCGCCGTTTCCGAAACGCCCCGCACCGAGGTCCTCTGGTACGAATCCACCGCATCGCTCGACGGGGAACCGGTGATCACCATGCTGATGATGTCGCGCCTGCTCAGGGCCGCCTGACCGGTTGTGCGTCCCGTTCGGGGCACGATCGAGGGGCAGGTCGTGTCGGCGATGGTCGTGTCGGTGGTGTTCGTGTCGGTGGTGTTCGTGTCGGCGATGGTGAGTCCGTGATCACCGAGGCCGGCTGGGGAACACCACCGGGAGGTTGCGGGGACCGCGGACCTGTCCACCGGCCCAGGTGACCGCGCCAGGATCGGCCAACTCGAACTCGGGGATCATCGCCAGGAACTCCTCGATGGCGACCTGCATCTCCATCCGGGCCAGGTTCGACCCGGCGCAACGGTGGATGCCTGCCCCGAAGGCGACGTGCCGGTTCACGGCCCGATCGATGATGACCTCTTCGGGATTCTCGAACGCCGCCGGATCCCGGTTCGCGGCCGGGAAGGAGAGCAGGACCCGCTCCCCCGCCTTCACCGGGCAGCCGGCGATCTCGGTGTCGTTCCGAGCGATCCGGGCCATGGTGACCGGTGAGTAGGCCCGCAGGAATTCCTCGACCGCAACGGGGATGAGTTCGGGGTCTTCGACCAGCCGACGCCGATCGTCGGGATGAGCAGCCAGGTGCCACAGCGCCGAGCCGATCGAGCTCCATGTGGTGTCGATGCCGGCGACCAGCATCAGGTTGACGTTGCCTCGCACGACGTTCATCGGGACGGGTTTGCCGTCGAGGTCGGCGCTCAGCAGGAACGAGATCAGATCGTCCCCGGGTTCGTTCTTGCGGCGCTCGATCTCGTCGAGGAAGAACTGCTCGACGATCACCCGGTACTTCTCGCGGACCTCTGGCTGGGTCAGCCCGATCTCGAGCAGGCCCTGGACCCACTCGGCGAATTCGTTCCCCCGTTCGGGGTCGATGCCGAGGATCTCGGCGATCACCCTCGGCGGAATCTGCTTGGCGTAGTCCTCGGCCGCGTCGACCCGCCCGTCTTCGATGAAGCCCCGGATGAGGCGACGGCACAGGTCTCGGGTCGGCTCCCGGAACCGTTCGACTGCCTTGGGTGAGAAGAACGGGAGCATGAGGCGTCGCTCCGGGGTGTGATCGGGCGCATCGGTGGCGATGATCGAGCGGAGGCGATTGCCGTCGGCGTCGTAAGAGGTCGGGACGGGGGCCACGCTGACCTCGATCGACGAGAAGTTCTCGGTGTCATGGGCCACCGCCGTGACGGTCTCGAACGTGCTCGGCATGTGTGAACCACCCCACCGTTGGGTGTGCGGCACCGGACACTCGCCCCTCAGATCGGCCCAGATCGGGTAGGGGTCTCGCACGAACAGGCTGTCGAAGATGTCGTAGTCCTCGGCCCAGTCGATCACCGGATCGGTTGCAGTCATGTCGGTGGTCCCTTCGACGATTGGCGTTGTCGTGACGGCCGTCACCCTAGACGAGCAGCGTCGGCACGAGAAACCCCGCAGATGGGCGGCAGCGAGACGGGGTCGGAAAGTCCCTGATCCGTGACGTTCGACCCTTTGGCCTTCACGCCCCGTGGGGCACGATGACCCCACGGGCAATCCGGGAGGTTCGGCTGCCGATGTCAACGCCAACGATCGAACGTTCGACACCGTTCGAGTCCGATCGGCCCCCCGTGACGCTCACGCTCGACGGGCTGGATCGCCTCATCTCGCTGCTTCGTTCCGATGGCTACGACGTCTCAGGGCCGGTGGTTCGTGACGGCGTCATCACCCACGATGCGATCGACGGTGTCGTCGACCTCCCCGTCGGCTGGGGCGACCACCAGGCCCCCGGTCACTATCGACTCGTCACCCGAGACGACGGGGCCCGCTTCGGCTACGCCGTCGGGCCGCAATCGTGGAAGGAACTGCTGCACCGGGCACGGGAGCAGGTGTGGTCGATGACCCGCCTGGACGACGGCACCCTCGACGTCCGGATGCACGAACCCGAGCCCGCCCGGCGTGCGTTCCTCGGTGTCCGGCCCTGTGAGTTGGCCGCGATCGCGAAACAGGATCGGATTCTGCGCGACGGGTCCCACCCCGATCCGGCGTACATCGCCAACCGGACCGATCTGGTGCTCATCGTCGTCGAGTGCGCCGATCCGGCCGCGACCTGCTTCTGCCCCTCGACGGGCACCGGCCCCGGAGCCGGCCCGGGGGCCGATCTGGTGCTCACCGAACTCGTCGACGGCGACGATGTCACGTACCTCACCAAGGCCGGAACGCATCGTGGTGCCGCCCTGCTGGACCGTGTCGACGCCCGAACGAGCAGCGACGCCGAGCAGACGCGGCGGGAGGAGGTGCTCGAGGCCGCTCGGCGCTCCATGACGCGTTCGATCGACACCCACGGCATCGACGAGATGCTCTACGACCGGCTCGACAGCCCTCACTGGGCCGAGGTGGCCGAGCGCTGTCTGACCTGCACGAACTGCACTCTGGCCTGCCCCACGTGTTTCTGCACCGACCTGATCGATGTGACCGACCTCAGCGGTCGGCACAGTGACCGGTGGCGGGTCTGGGACTCCTGTTTCAGCCTCGAGTTCTCCCATCTGGGGCCCGGCCCACATCGCCACTCCGGGGCCTCGCGCGATCGGCAGTGGCTCGTTCACAAACTGGGAAGCTGGATCGACCAGTTCGGTGAGTCGGGCTGTGTCGGCTGTGGGCGGTGCATCACCTGGTGCCCCGTCGGGATCGATCTCACGGCCGAGGTCGCAGCGTTGCGAGGGCGCCCGGCCGACACGCTGGGGGTCGGGTGATGATCGACCCCCTCCTCGTTCCCCGTCCCTACCGGGTCGTCGACGCCCTCGACGAGCAGTCCGACACCATGACGCTCTGGGTCGAGCCCTGCGATGGCGAACTGCCGATCTTTGCACCCGGGCAATTCAGCATGCTCGGAGCCTTCGGTGTCGGCGAGGCCGCGATCTCGGTGAGTTCGTCGAGCGTCGAACCGGCCCGGCACGCCTACACGATCCGGAACGCCGGGCCGATCTCGAAGGCGCTGACCGAGACTCCGGTGGGTGGAACGATCACCGTTCGGGGCCCGTTCGGTACGGCCTGGCCCGTCGACACCATCGACACCGGAACCCTGATGATCGTTGCCGGAGGCCTGGGGTTGGCGCCGCTACGGGCGGCGACCGACACGGTGGTGTCCCGACGTTCCTCGCTCGGCATCGATCGGATCCGGCTCCTTCACGGGGCCAGAACGCCAGCCGACCTCATCTTCGCCGATGACCTCGAACGCTGGGCCTCGGAGGGGGCCGACGTGGCTCGGATCGTCGACGCCGCCGATGAGGGCTGGAGCGGACCCGTCGGGCTCGTCACGGACCTGATCGACGACATCGCGGCATCGGACTGGGACGGCGACGACGTCACGGCCTTCGTCTGCGGTCCCGACGCGATGATGGATGCCACGGCCGAATCGCTCATCGCCCGTGGTGTTCCCGAGTCACGGATCTGGTTCACGCTCGAACGCAACATGCAGTGCGGCAACGCGCTCTGTGGTCACTGCCAACTCGGTCCGTTCGTGTTGTGTCAGACCGGACCGGTCATCGATTACGGCCGAGTCGGCCGATTCCACAGGGTCAGGGAGCTCTGATCGTCGTGTCCTCCACTCCCGTCAGCATCGATCGAACCACCAGACCGAAGGTGGCCGTCTGGAAATTCGCCTCCTGTGACGGTTGCCAGCTGAGCCTGCTCGACTGCGAGGACGATCTCCTCGCCGTGGCCGGTCGGATCGACTTGGCGTTCTTTCCCGAGGCATCGAGCGCGATGCGCGACGGTCCCTACGACATCTCCCTGGTCGAGGGGTCGATCTCGACTCCCGACGATCTCGTCCGGATCCGGCGGATCCGCGAACAGTCCCGGTCGGTCATCACCATCGGGGCCTGCGCGACGTCGGGCGGGATCCAGGCGTTGCGCAACGGCGCCGACATCGATGCGTTCGTCGCCATCGTCTACGCCGAACCCTCGTTCATCTCGACACTGGCGACCACCACCCCGATCTCGGATCACATCGAGGTCGATTTCGAACTCCGCGGTTGCCCCATCGATCGGGGACAGCTGGTCGAGGTCATCTCGGCCCATCTCGCCGGACGCCCGGCCAGGATCCCGACCACCAGCGTGTGCGCCCAGTGCAAGGCCCGTGGGAACCCCTGCCTCATGGTCGCCGCCGGCGTGCCCTGCCTGGGCCCGGTCACGCAGGCAGGCTGCCGGGCCCTCTGCCCCGCCTACGGCCGCGGGTGCTACGGGTGCTTCGGACCGATGGAGAGTCCGAACACCGAGGCCCTGGCCCGGCAGTTCGGCGCGCTGGGGATGACCGGCGACGCCATCGCCCGCACGTTCCGGAGCTTCAGCGGGTGGGCCGAACCGTTCCGACTCGAAGCCGATCGTTGGGAGACCGCATGACTCACGAGAACGTCGACATCCACGTGCCGATCCTGGCCCGGGTCGAGGGTGAGGGGGCGATGCACGTCACGGTGACCGACGGCACGGTGGCCGACATCCGTCTCGAGATCTACGAACCCCCGCGGTTCTTCGAGGCCTTTCTCCGGGGCCGCCATTACGACGAGCCGGTCGACATCACGGCCCGTATCTGCGGGATCTGCCCGGTCGCCTACCAGATGAGCGCCTGCCATGCGATCGAACGGGCCTGTGGGGTCGACGTGTCGGCGGCACCCGACGGTCCCACCATTCGGGCCCTGCGGCGGCTGCTGTACTGCGGCGAGTGGATCGAGAGTCACGTTCTCCACGTCGGCTTCCTCCACGCCCCCGATTTCCTCGGCTACCCGTCGGGCATCGCCATCGCCGCCGATCATCCCGAAATGGTCGAACGGGTTCTCGAGCTGAAGAAGACCGGAAACGCCGTCGTCGAGCTGCTGGGCGGGCGACCGATCCACCCGGTCAACGTGCGGTTGGGGGGATTCCACCGGGCGCCGTCGAGGCTCGAGCTCGCGGCACTGCGGGCTCCCCTGGTCGAGGCCCACGACATCTGCGTCGATCTGGTCCGCTGGACCGCAGGGTTCGACTTCCCCGATCTGTCGCAGGACTACGAATTCGTCTCGCTCCGACATCCCGACGAGTACCCGTTCAACGAGGGTCGCATCGTGTCGAACCGGGGGCTGGACATCGATGTGTCGGCATTCGAGGAACACTCGGTCGAGCAGCACGTCGCCCACTCGACGGCGCTGCATTCGCAGATGGTCGACCGGGGCTGGTACCACGTCGGTCCCCTCGCTCGATACGCCAACAACCACGATCTCCTGCCCGGACCGATCCAGGCGCTGGCCGCCGAGGTCGGCCTCGGTCCCGTGGTCGACAACCCGTTCCAGAGCATCGTGGTCCGCAGCCTCGAGACGCTCTACGCCGTGGACGAGGCCATCCGGATCATCGATGCCTATCGGCCACCATCGCAACCGTTCGTCGACGTCCCGGCCCGCGCCGGCGAGGGCTCTGCGGCCACCGAGGCCCCACGCGGGCTGCTCTACCATCACTACCGCATCGACGACGACGGCCGGATCCTGACGGCTCAGATCGTCCCGCCGACGGCGCAGAACCAGCCGACGATCGAGTCGGACCTCCGGCAATTCGTCGGTGCCAACCTCGACCTCGAACTCGCCGAACTCGAGCATCGCTGCGAACAGGTGATCCGGAACTACGACCCCTGCATCTCCTGCGCCACCCACTTCATGAAGCTGACGGTCGAACACCGGTGACCGGGGCCAGACTCGTCATCGGGGTCGGCAACCGGGATCGGGGCGACGACGCGCTCGGCCCGATGGTGATCGATGCGCTGGCCCGTCGACGTCCAACGGACGCACCGAACGACCGGGTGGACCTCGCAATCATCGAGGGTGATCTGTCGTCGCTCCCCCTCCGGTGGACGACCGCGCACGAAGTCGTGATCGTCGATGCCATCGTCACCGGTCAGCCGATCGGCTCGGTGACCACGGTCGATGCACTCGCCGGAGGTCTGGAGCCGAGCACGGGCATCCTGTCGACTCATGGCATCGGCCTCGTCGACGCGATCGAGTTGGGCCGTCTCCTCGACCGTCTGCCGGCGTCCTTGACGCTGATCGCCGTCGAGGCGGGTCGCCCCGACGCAGGGGCCTTCGACCTCTTCGCCGCTCCGAACCCGGCGATCAGCGACCTGGTTCCGAAGCTGGCCGATGTCCTGGCCTCGTGGGCCTGGCCATCGAACGAGGCGTGCGACCTCGTGGATGTCTTGCACCGTTGGACCGGAGCCACTCATCTCTCGTCATGACCCATCGGCAGTCGAACGCCGTCACCGGGGACCCACTGACGGGGCAGGAAGCGGGGCGAGACGACGGCCTCGGGTAGGACGACGGCCTCGGGTAGGACGACGGCCTCGGGTAGACAGTCCATCCCACGAGTGTCGGCCACGGCGACCTACCGGTCCGGGATTTGCGGCCGACCCGCCAGGTGTCAGCTGCCGGGCGGCGTCCGATGGCCGATCGTCACGAGGAACTCGGCCAGGGCATCGGTCACCGCCTGCGGGTGTTCCTGCTGGATCCAATGGCCGCCTTCGTCGATCAGGGTTTCGACGATGCCCGGACAGAACGTTCGCTGCAGAGCGAGCATGGGATGGTCTTCGACCTGCTCGACCTCGGGTGGAAGGCTCGAGGTCAACACCGGATCTCGGCGGCCAGCGATGAAGGTCGCCGGGACCGTGATCCCGGCATGACGCCACGGCCCGGAGCGCTCCCAGTTCTGGTGCAGGTTCCGGTACCAGTTGATCGGCCCGGTGAAGCCGGTACGGAGGAAGGCCTGGGCGTAGGCATGGACATCACCGTCGCCGATCCAGTCGGGCAAGCCAGCGGGAACGTCCCCGGCGAGGAACTGCGGCCCCGGTCGACGGTCGCCATCGTCGCCTCCGGACGTGATCGTTGCCGGCGTCCGGTCGGGTGGTTCGATCCGAGGGTCGCCCGAGGCCATCCACAACACGTGGCGAAGCGAGAACATGACGTCGGCCTCGAGTTCTCGCTCGGCGATGTCGGGCTCCTGGAAATACAGGATGTAGTGGAAGTCGTCGGGTCCGAACCGAGCGCGCAGGACATCGATGAGACTGACATCCATCGACGGCATGAACGGGACCGACAGGCCGGCCACCCCGACCAGGAGGTCGGGGCGGAACTGGGCAAGAGCCCACGCCACGATCGCTCCCCAATCGTGCCCGGCCACGAATGCCGGTCCGCCGCCGTAGTGGGTGATGAGCGCCGCGACGTCGCCGGTCAGGCGAAAGATGTCGTAATCCTCGACGGCATCCGGCGCATCGCTCGACCCATAGCCGCGCTGGTCGGGAGCGATCACCCGATACCCGAGAGCGGACAGGTCACGGATCTGGTGCCGCCACGAATACGCGAGCTCGGGGAACCCGTGCAGCAGCACGACCAGGGGTCCGTCGCCGGCAACGGTCACCGCCAGTTCGACGTCGCCCGTCCTCACCCGCTCGATCGTGATGTCGCCCACGGTGGCCTCCGGTCGATCGGCCGATCGGGCCGCTCCGCCCCTCACACAAGCAGGGACGACCCCGGTCTGCAAGGCTGACACCACATGTTTGCCGAGCCGATTCGTCCATCGATCGCCGAGCGCCGGCTGCTGGGTCACGATCGGCCGCTCGATCTGGCCCACGTGCTGGGTTTCGTGTTCGCCTTCGGCGCGCTCAGCCTTCTGATTCGCCGGATTGCGGCCATCGACCGATCGCACGTCGACCGACCGTCGCTGCTCGCCGGTGCCGTCGCCACCCATCCGCTGCCCGCGGCGCTCCTGGCCCTGGTCGCAGCAGGGCTCGTTGTCCTGCGGCGCGACCGGCTGTTTGCCCGCTGGAGCGACCTCGACCAAGGTTCGACCCTGCGCCTGATCGCCTTGCTTCCCCTCGCGCTGTTGACCTGGCAGGGCGCGATGTACGACCAGAACTACCTCACCGGGCGGTGGAACACCAGCGATCGACTGCTGCTCGTCGCGTTGGCCGTCGGCTGTGTGCTGCGCCCCGGTTTCCTCCTGCTGTTCGCCGTGCAGAGCCGCATCATCAGTGGCCAGTTCGAGCCGATCTTCCACACCATCGCCGCCCAGAACATCGATGCGCTGGCCGTCATCGTCCTGGTTGCCGTCGGCACGATGCATCTGTGGTTCGCCATCACGGGACGGAACCGCACTGCTCCGGTGCTCCTCGTGCTGATGGCCGCCGTCGGGTCGCACTTCTTCGTCCCCGGCAAGTCGAAGCTCGAAATCGACTGGGTCCAGACGACCGATCTGGCCAACCTGCCGCTCAGCGCCTACATCTCGGGGTGGATGGGCGCCGGCGATGGGTCATGGGCCCGGCGACTGTCGACGTCGATCGAGCCGATCAACCGTCCCCTTCTGCTGGTCATCCAGGTCTTCGAACTCGGTGCGTTGCTCGCCGTCCTCCACCACCGCCTCTTCCGGCTCTGGCTGTTGCCGGCGGTCGCCTTCCACATCGTGCTGTTCGCCGTGACCGGCTACTGGTTCATCACCTGGGTCGTCGTCGAACTCTCGCTCGTCATGGTCCTGTTCAGCCGACGCCTCCGGCCCTGGGTCGAGACCAACTCCACGCCGATGCGGGCCCTGCTGACCGCGGCGATGATCGCCCTGGGAGCACGCACCCTCTTCGATCCGCCGGGTCTGGCGTGGCTCGATGCACCCGTGTCGTACGGGTATCGGATCGAGGCGATCGCCGATCGGGGTGAGACCGTGAACGTTCCGATCGCGGCCTTTTCACCGTTCGAGCAGGAGATTGCCTTCGGCCGACTCGGTCTGAGCCCGACCGAGCCGCTCACCGCGGGGTACGGTGCGATCGGTTCGCCGACCGCCTTCCGCACCTTGAGCGCCGTCGACACCCCAGCCGAACTGGCCGAACTGGCCGTGGCCAGCGACCCGGATCACGTTCGTGCCTCACAGGAGTTCATCCTCGAGTGGTTCGATCACGTCAACGCTTCCGGGCCTCCGCCTTGGTGGACGGTTCTCGGACCACCCGACCACTTCTGGACGTCCGCGCCCCCACCCACCATCGAACCGGGGCGGTCCATCGAGCGTCTGGTCGTGTATCGGATCACGGCGATCCATCGCGACGGTCGGTCGACGACCGAGCTGGCGCGTGTCCTCGAGGTCGAGGCCGGGCCCGACGGACGGGGTGTCATCACGTTTCGGCCGGACTCGGGCTGAACCCCGACCGCGCCGAACCCCGATGGCAGGGGTCGAGGCGTGAGCGGGGCACTCGTCGAGCCAGTTCCCAGGTCCTCGCCCGGAATCGGGTCGGGCCGCTCATCTCGGCGTGCCGGGCGCCGATGAGACCATCGAGGCGGTTCTCGATCGTCGACAATGGGCACGTTTGACTGTGCCCGCTCCCACACGCAACGGTAGGTTCAGAAGCATGCTGAGAACAGGGATCGTCGGGATCGGCAAGATGGGCTTGTCGCATCTGGCGCTGGCCCGGGCCCACGACGATCTCGACGTCGTCGCAATCTGTGACAGCCAGGGATTCCTGCTTTCGGCCGTGAAGTCCCAGACGGGCATCGCCGGCTACAAGGACGTGTCCCGGATGTTCGACGAGCAGCAACTCGACTGTGTCTTCGTTGCCACGCCCACGTCATCGCACTTCGACCTCGGCATGGCCGCGCTCGAGTCGGGAATCAGTCCGTTCCTCGAGAAGCCGCTCACCCTCAGTGCGGCTCAATCGACCGCACTGGCCGAGACGGCCACCGCGAAGGGCCTGACCAATCAGGTCGGTTACCACAACCGCTTCATCGGAACGTTCGTCGAGGCCGCTCGTCTGGTCCGAGAGGGGGCGATCGGAGACGTTCATCACGTCGACGGACGGGCATTCGGCCAGGTGGTCACCAAGAAGACCGGGGGCGGCGGTACGTGGCGATCCGACAAGAAGGCCGGTGGTGGCTGTCTTCACGACTATGCCTGTCACGTGATCGACCTGATGAACTTCGTGGTCGGAAAGCCGGAGCAGGTCATCGGGGCCAAGCTCTCGAGCGTCTATTCGACCGGAGTGGAAGACCTCGTCAATGCGCTCTTCGTCTATCCGAACGGTGCAACCGGATCGCTCGAGACCAACTGGAGCGACGACTCCTACCGGAAGATGACCACGACGATCGAAGTGTTCGGGTCGGCAGGCAAGATCGTGGCCGATCGCCAGGAATGCCGACTCTTCCTCCGTGACGGCCACTCGTTCGAAGGCTTCGAGCCCGGCTGGAACATCCGCTACATCACCGAGCTCCAACCGCCGGTCTGGTTCTACATTCGAGGCGAGGAGTACTCGGCTCAGGTCGATTCGTTCGCCCGGTCGGCGGCCGCAGGGGCCACCGACGGTGTCAACAGCTTCGCGTCGGCGGCCGAGGCCGATTGGGTGGTCGAGGAGATCGCATCGGTGCACGCCGAGGGGCGGTCGATGGTCGACCCGAGACCAACCGAAGATCGGCCCCGCGTCATCACGATTCCACGCTGGCTCGATCGGGGAATCGATTCCGTCACGCCGAGGGTGCGACTGCTCGGGCAGCGGCTCGACTCGTATCGCACCAAGACCAGGAGGGTGAACTGATGGATCGCATCATGTTCGGCGACAACCAGTTCTTCGGCGTCAACCACATGTCGGAGGAGAAGGCCCGCGCCCAGGCCATGCGCTTCCGCGACACCCAATCCATCATCGACGTGCTCGACATCGCCTACGACGAGGGTATTCGTTCGTTCATGTGCACGACCCACGATCGGATGTCCGAGGTGGCAAACCACGTCGAGAACAACCCGTCGCGCTACGAGGGTTTCGTCTTCCACCCGGGCATGCCGTATGCCCACAAGTACGCCAACATGGTCGGTGAGCTGGGTGTGGTCGAGACGCTCCGACAGGTCACGCCGGGCGGGCTGGTCGAAGCGTTCGTCCGCGGTGCGCGCTCGACCGTGACCAAGGACCTGAGCGAGCTCATGAAGATGCTCGTCGACGCCGAGCTGGCCCCGTTCAGCCGGGTACCCACCCCGATCGTGTTCCTCCAGAACGTCGTAGCCGACCTGCTCCTCGGACTCGGCATGGGTGAGTTGCTGGCCGAATTCGCCGACTACGTGGAATCTCGATACGGCGTCGAAGCCGGCTACTTCACGATGAACATGCCGCAGATGGTCTCGGCGCTGAAGGCCAACGGCATTGCGAATCCCATCATCTGCTGCAACTACAACGCTGCCGGATTCCGCATGTGCGGCGGTATCGAGGCGTACGACAAGACACTCGAGAACGAGGAGTTCCGCTGCATCGCGATGTCGGTCCTGGCATCCGGAGCGTTGCGGCCGGAGCCGGCGATCCGCTGGATCTGCGAGCGTCCCGAGATCAAGTCCATCGTCTTCGGAGCATCGAGTCGGGCAAACATCGCCCAAACCGTCGAGCTGATCAACACCTACACGATCGAGCCATGACCGACTCCTCTGCGCCCCGCCGGCGCCGATTGCTGAACGTCGACTTCGACGACGTCACCATGGACGAGGTCCTGGAACGGCGCGATGGCACCATCATCACGGTCCACGTCGACTCGATGGCCAAACTGCAGCGTGACCGAGCGTTCTACGACGCAGTCAGGCAGTTCGATGTGGTGACCTGCGACAGTCAGATCCTGTTCGCTGCGGCGAAGCTTCTTGGGAGTCCCGCTGCGTGAACGCGTGTCGGGTTCGGATCTGCTCCCCCGGCTCTACATGCGCTACGCCGACGATCCGACCTTCACGATCTTCCTGTGCGGGGCGCTCGGGGACATCGCCGAGCAGGCACGGGCCAAGATCAATGCGAAGGTCGGCCGCGAGGTCGTCGTCGGTGCCTTCGGGCCGGGCGCGGGTTGGATGGACGACCCTGAGCAGGTCCAAGACGTCATCGACCGGGTCGACGCCTCGGGCGCAACGGTTCTGGTCTACGGTCTGCCGGCCGGCGACCAGGAACGCTTCCTGCAGGACAACAGGCACCGGTTCGCGAATGTCCGCCTCTTCCTGCCCCTCGGCGGAACCATCGACTACGAGGCCGGGGCCGTCAAGCGACCGCCCCCCGGGTCACCGACCTGGGCCTCGAATGGGCGTGGCGTCTGGTTCGTGAGCCTCGGCGACGATGGCGGCGTTATCTCCTCCACCAGCCCCCGGTTCTCCTGCACCTGATTCGTCAACGCCTGGGGATCTACCGGGATCCGTTCGCGGCCTGAGTGCACCCGGCCGGTCGACCGTCAAACCGTCAGACCGATGAACGTGGACGGAAGCGAGTAGCCCGGGAGTACCCCGTCGAGCGAGTCGAGTTCGACGCGTTCGGCGAAGATCTCCGCGAACACCTTGCGGTAGTCGGTGAACACGGTCAGGTCCCCGTAGACGGGATCGTCCTCGATGACGCCCGGGTAGTCGTCCCCGAACACACCTCCCCGTATCCCTCCCCCGAGGACCAGCATCGAGCCCGCCCGGCCGTGGTCGGCGCCACGGTCGCCGTTCTCGTTGATCGTCCGGCCGAACTCGGTGGTGACGATCACGGTGACCTCGTCGATCGTCCCGTCGGTCGACAGGTCGGTGTAGACGCGGCGAGCGCCTCGGACAGGTCCCGAGCGCGGCGCCAGAAGTTCCCGTCGGTGGCCCCGGGCGCACCGATCTCCGCGTGATGGTCCCACCCACCGCTGTCCACGGTGGCGGCACGCAAACCCAATCCCGCCCGGAGCATGACCGCAACGTCGTGCAGATCCCGGGCGAGACCGGTGTTCGGATAGGCGCCGAGATCCTCGGCGGCCGGCTTCAGTGCTTCGAGCTGATCGACGATGTCGAGCACCAACCGGCCTTCGCCCTGGATCGATCCGAGACCGGTGTGCATCGCTGCGAGCACCGCCCGTGCCTCGGCCCGGTCGACGAAGCCCTCCAGACCGAAACTCCTCAGCTGCGGGACCGTGACGGTTCGGGCGACTCCCTCGAGCGACGTGACCGCTTGATGGGAGCTTCCCATTCCGGGGACCGATCCGGTGGCCCCACCGGCCTGCAACAAGCGGTTCAGGACCCCGGTCCGCACGGCGCTGCTCGCTGATCCCCGTTCCAGGGAACGCATGGCGTCGAAATGGCTCCGGGTGGTGGTGTCGACCTGGCCGACGGCCGGAATCACGGCCAGGCGAGCGTCGGTCCATGCACCGTCATGAAGAGCCTGCATCGCAGGGTGCAACCCGATCACACCCCCCAACCCGCTCGGAAAGACGACACCTGGTGTGGCGGCGTCGAGCGGAAGGGCTCCGCCGAACGATCCCGGTGGTGGGATCCCGATCGTCGGCCTCAGATCGTGATAGCTGCCGTGGTCGTAGGGCGGCGTCATGGACAACCCGTCGGCCCCGCCCCGGAGGAAGACCAGCACGACGGCATCGCCGCTCACCGGTTCGCCCGGTGCGGCGAACACCAGACGTGGGCGAGCCACGGCGATCGTGCTGGTTGCCGCTGCTGCAGCGAGGAACGAACGTCGGCCCCGACCCTTCCTCTTCGACACGGTCGGTGCGGGAAGGTCGGACCGCGTACGAATCGTCATCATCGAACCTGGAATCCGGGATGGGTGAGCACGAGACTGGCGATTTCACGAACCTGTTCGTCATCGAGGGCTGCGCTCGCCTCGTCGGCCGATCGTCGGACTGCCGTCAGCACCGGCACGATCTGCTCGGTGGTGAGCGGCCCCAGACCGAACCGTTCGGTCATGGCGGCCAGCAGACCCCCGACGGTTGCCGCCGTCGCCCTCATGGCGGGCAGGTCGTTGGTGATGTGCCCGGAGTCGGCTCCGCTGGTGAGCCGCATTCGTGCGGTCGACGCCAGGAACGACCACCGCCCCAGCAGGGCGTCGGCGTTGAGCCAGGGAGCGGCCGTGTCGGGGAATCCGTCCGGAGCCGGCCAGTCCCAGGGTTCGTGACCGAACCTCCGGAGGCGGTCGTGGAGCGTTCGGGCACCGACGCTCGCCGGATCGGCCGGCACCGACGCCCCCACCGCCCGCAGGGCGGCAACGACGAGTTCGAACGGGCGGCGCAGCTTCTGGTCCTGCGACTCGGCGAATTCCCGGCTGAGCAGCACATGTCGCAGCGTCGGGGCCAGTGCGGTGTCGTTGGCCAGGTACACGGTGGCGGTGGACTCGATGAGATCGGACGACGGGTTGTCGGTCACGAAACGGCGGATCAGCTTCGTCGAGACGTGGCGGGCCGTCGAGGGATGGTGGGCCAGGAAGCCCAGGAGCACGTCGCCGCGATCCTTGCCCCCTCCCGAGGGGGACCGGAACTCGCCTCCGAGCAGCGAGATCGACTCGGTCGAGTGGTAGCCGGGCACGAATCGAAAATCCGAGAAGTCGGTGGCTCGGTCGTCTCCCTGGACCGACCATCCGCTCATGAGTTTCGCCGTCGCCTGGATGTCGGCCTCGGTGTAGACGTGGCCGCCGAGCGAGTCGATTCCCAAGGTGTGGAGTTCGAGGAGTTCGCGACCGTAGTTCTCGTTCACCCCGTTCGGGCGTGATGCGTTGCTCGTGTGATTGTCGAGGTAGACCAGCATCGCCGGGGCGTGGGCCGTGGCTCGCAGGAGGTCCTCGAATCGGCCGAGCGCGTTCGGTCGGATGACCTGCTCCTGGTAGTCGTTGACGAGGTGCCGCCATCGCCCTTGTCCGTTGAGGCTGACGTTGAAGTGGTCCATCCACAACACCGACATCATCTCGTGGAGCTGGTGTCGACTGGAGCACGCTCGCACCAGCATCGAATGGGTGAGTTCGCGACGGAGCGGGTCGCCGTCCTCGCTGCGGAGTGCGGCGAGCTCCTGCCGGCTGACGCCCAGCGTCCGGAAGGCACCGAGGGTGGCCTCGACCGCCGGGTCGGGCCCGGCAGCGGCCAGTTGAGCGTCGATCCAGCCCAGCACACCCATCGCCGCGATCTCGGGTTCGACCCGAGCTGGTGGACCATAGGTCAGCCGCGAGGCCACCAGCGCTGCTGGAGGCACCGGTCGCGGGGCCACGGTCGTCACCGGCGCCCCGGTGGTCGGGGGTCCGGTGGTCGTGGGGTTCGACGCAGCCGAGGGGGCCGGTGCCCCGGTCGACGGTGGGAGGGTACCGTCCTGGCGCCGTCCCGTGCACGGGAGCGCTGGTCGTGCCGGGAGCGCTGGTCGTCACCGACGCCTCCCCGCCAACGGTCGTGGGCGGAGGCGCCGATCCGCTGGTTGCCGGCATCGCGCCATCGGGTGATACCGGTGAGGACCCTGTCGGCCGATCGATGAGCGGAAGCGGTTCGACGACCGTATCGACCCTGGGGGCCTGGGACACGCTCTCGCCATCGGACGTGCAGGCGCCCGCGGCAACGACGAGCGTCAGGGCGCCCAGAAACTGCCGGCGCCCGACCTGCAGGGTCCACGGCCCCCGATCGGGCACCTGCCTCGTCGATGGTGGGTGATCGATCGTCGAAGGCAGCGTCGGTTCCTGGCACGAAGCGGCATCGACCAAACGGCTCATGAAACTTGAGCCGCTCTGGGTAATCCATCCCTGAGCAGGCGGACCGTCGGTGATCACCGGCCGATTCCACGGACCGATTCCGCAGACCGATTCCAGATTCGACCCCGATGTGTCGATGACGAAGCCGTGCCATCGCCGTCCGCGCCCGACCGCTCGACGCCCTCCGTGTCCCTCCTCACCCGGGGCGAGACGGTCGAACCCGAGGTTCCCGCGTTCTCCGAGGGCGAACCTGCCACCGTTGCCACTCGTCCCAGACCCAAAACCTTGAGTCGGGGCCGTTCCCACCGATGGGGTACCGACCCTCGACAGAGCGATGGCATGGATCCCCCCACGACCGCACCACCCGAAGAAATGGATCGGCCCCGACTCGGCCCGCGGGTCCGCGTCGCCATGCTCGGCGGTGCCGCGTCCGTTGCGGCCGTGGTCCTGTTGCTGCTCGTCCAGGATCCGTCGACGATGGGACTGCAGCACCCCTTCATCACCCTGGCCGTGACGATCGGGTTCGCGCTCTCCGAGCGCCTCATCTTCCACGTCGAGGCCCGCAACGAAGCACACAGCTACACGCCGTCCGAGATCGCGCTCGCCAGCGGCCTGTTGTTCCTCCATCCCATCGAACTGATCGCCGCTCGCTTGATCGGCGCGGCCGTGGGTATGGCGTTGTGGCGTCGGGTACCCCTCTTCAAGCTCGCATTCAACCTTGCGAACTTCGCGCTCGAAACGGCACTGTCGGTGGCGATCTTCGGGGTTCTGGTCGATGACGATGCCGGGATCCTGGTGTCATGGGTCGGACTCCTGACTGCCCTCAGCGTGGCGCTCGTGTTCGGCAGTCTCGTCGTTGCCACGGTCATTGCGCAGTTCGAGGGCGAGTTGGTCCGCCGTGTTCGCCGTGAACTGCTCAACGCCCCGATCTTCGCGATCCCCTCGGTCGTGCTCGCTTCGTCGATCGCCCTGCCGATGGCCATCGACCCCAGGCTCGGAATCGTCGCCTTGCTGCCTGCGCCGGTCTACTGGCTTTTGCTTCGGTCGTACGGGCAACTCATGCACCGGTTCATCGATCTCTCCAGTGTGCACGACTTCAGCCGCGACATCGGTGACGCCGGTGATCTCCACACCATCGCGACGACCGCGGCCGAACGAGTCTCCCAGCACACTCGGGCCCAGCGGGTCGCCCTTCGGCTCTGGCAATCCGACGGCAAACCCGTCGATGGCCTGATCGGTCCGCCGGTCGATCTGGGCGCGCTGCCCAGCAGGCCGGATCAGTCGGCCTGGGAACCGATCCTGCTCGCCCGAGAGGCGCGCCGCTTCGACGAGACGGGACCGCGGATCAGGTCGGCGTTGCTGGACGCCGGGTTCGGTGACGGCCTCGTCGCCCCGATCACCGACGAGCAGGGCACGCTCGGCGTGGTCATCATCGCGAACCGCAGCGGTCCCCAGCCCCGGTTCGACGACGATGACGTGAGTCGACTGACGGCGATGACCCAACAGCTCGCCGTCGCCGTTCGTAAGGTCCAATTCCACTCCCAGATCCAGTTCGAGGCCACACACGACCGATTGACGGCGTTGCCCAACCGCAGCTACTTCGAGAACTGGATCGACCAGGCCAGTGCCACGGGTCGCCACGGTGCGGTCCTCCTCATCGATCTGGATCGGTTCAAGCAGATCAACGATGCCTTCGGGCATCACTGCGGCGACATCTTGCTGATCGAGGCGGCCCGACGCATTCGTGCTGTCTGCGGCATCGCCGAGGTGGCGTCCCGATTCGGCGGCGACGAGTTCGCGATCTACGCGCCCGACATCGACCAGCCCACGGCCGAGCAACTGGCCGAAGAGGTCAGCGTTGCGCTCGAACAGACCTTCGACATCGGTCCGGCCAACGTGGCCATCGCGGCGAGCATCGGGATCGCCCTGTCACCGCTCCATGCCCGCGACGCCGCAAACCTGCTTCGTCGGGCCGACATCGCCATGTACGACGCCAAGACCCGCCGGGTGCGCTCGAGCGTGTACCGCGACGAACTCGACGAGAACGACAGCGAGCGCCTGACCCTGCTCAATGACCTGCGTCTCGCGCTCCGAGACGGCACGATCGACGTGCACTACCAGCCCCAACTGGCTCTCGACACCGGCCGAGTCTGCGGTGCCGAGGCATTGGCCCGATGGGAGCACCCCGATCGGGGCCGGATCCCGCCCGACGTGTTCGTGGAACTCGCCGAACAGGCCGGATTGATCGAGGAGCTCACCAGCCAGGTGATGGCCAAGGCAACCATCGCCGCCTCCGACTGGAATCGACGCGGCCTCGACCTCACGATCTCGGTGAACATCTCCGCCCAGAGCCTCCTGGACAAGAAGCTCGAGCCACTCGTCGCACAGGCGGTGCAGACGAGTGGCCTCGAGCCCGAGAAACTGGTGCTCGAGATCACCGAATCCACGATGATGAGCGACACGCCGATGACCCATCGGGTCCTCCATCGACTGTCGAAACTCGGAATCGGGCTCTCCGTCGACGACTTCGGGACCGGGTTCTCGTCGCTCGTCAACCTCCGAAACCTTCCCGTCAACGAGCTCAAGATCGACCGGAGCTTCGTCGCGGACATGATGAACAAGCACGATGACGACGTGATCGTGCGATCGACCATCGATCTCGCACACAATCTCGGCCTGGTCGTCGTGGCCGAGGGCGTCGAGACGCCCGAAATCCTGCAACGACTGGCCGATCTCGGTTGCGATGTCGCTCAGGGGTACGGAATCTGCCGACCGATTCCACTCGACCAGTTCGAGACATGGATCGAAGAACGCCGCCGTTCCACCACGCCCACCAAGCCATCGATCGGCCGGTCCGCGGCGTCGCATCAACGCTGATCGATCCGTGGTTTCGACCGCTCCCGCCGGCCCCGTGCTCTGCGGAGCTTCCGGCGCCCGGGGAACCGCGCAGATGCGGCAACGAAGCTGCCTGCGGGCGGCTAGGGTCCGTCGGTCATGAGGGTCCCGAGAAGCCGCGACTTTCGGACACTCATCGTGGCGTCCATCGCCTCCCAGCTCGGCGACTGGGCCGCTCGATTGGCGCTCTCGCTCCTCGTCTTCGCCCGGACCGGCGACCCGACCGCGGTCGGCATCGTTGCTGCGCTGCTGGTGCTTCCCTGGCTCGGACCGGGCCAGTGGCTGGCCATCCAGGGCGACCGGATGGACCGTCGGCTTCTCCTGGTCACCTGCGACCTGACCCGAGGTGCGGTCTTCCTGCTCATCGGGCTCGTCGACCTGCCGATCCCCTTGCTCCTCGCGCTCGTGTTCGTCGCCGCGACCGCCGACCCTGTCTTCGAGGCCAACCGTTCGGCGTTGATCGTCGATCTGGTTCCCGACGACGACTATCCGCCGGCGATCCAACTGGCGAACGCCATCAACCAGGGGGCACAGCTCGCCGGGTTCGCCGCCGGTGGCGTGCTGTCGGCTGCACTCGGCCCGGCCGGCGCACTCACACTCAACGGCGGCACCTTCCTGCTCTCGGCGGCACTCATCAGCCGGATCAGGACCAAGCCCGATGCACAGCGAGCCGGGGCCAAACCGAGCCTGGCCCAGGCCTGGCAGTTCCTCGCCACCGACCGGCTCTCGCTGATCGCCGTCGCGACGACCTTCATCACCGTTGCGGCCGCCATGGCGATCGAGAGCCAGGCTGCGGTCTACGGCCCGACGGTGGCCGACCTCGCCGAAGCAGGGACGGGACTCCTGGCCGCCATCGTTCCTGCCGCCACGCTCATGGCGATCGTGCTGCTCAAGACCGGCGGAGGCGATCTCGCCGTCCTCCACCGTGGGCTCGCACTCGCGTTCGGGGCATCGGTCTCGGCGTCATTGGCGCTCGGTCGCGGTGAGGACCGGGCCAGCGTCTTCGTCGGCTATGCGCTCGTTGGTGTGGTGTTCACGTTTTCGACGGCGGCCAACATCGCCGTCGGCCGACGGATCCCGGCCCATATCCGTTCGGGGACGTTCGGCGTGCTCCAGGCCCTGGTCTTCATCGCAACGAGCCTGGGCGCCGCCTTGGGGGGTGCTGCTGCGCAGCTGGCCGGATCCACCCGAGCGGCCGCCGCGGCGATGGCCATCAGCGCCGTGGCATGCCTCGGTGCCGTGATCGGCCTCCGAGGCGTCGGGCAGTCGCCACCGGTGTGATCGGACGTCTCGTGCCGGGCCACAGAAGCGAGCTGAGATCGAGGAGGAGGGCGCTGTTGGCGGGCAACGGTCCGTTCGGACACGCCCTCCCCCTCGAATGGAGTCTCAGCTCCAGGATGATCCTTCGTACATCGAGGGCTCCTTTCTCCACACGCTTTGCGGGAGCACCAAGCTAGGCCGTTCGGCCCAGAGGGACAAGGGCGGGATGGGCCAAACGACCTGTCTCGGCGGTCGCCTACCACTCCCGGTGAAGGGCGCTCGAGGTCGCCACCAGCACGGACATGGGTGAAATCGCCGCCCTCGAGTGTCCGTTCCGACTACACAGAAAGTTCGAGAATCCGACGATCATTCGACTGTTGGTGACCACCGTCGATCGAGGGAGCACGATCTTGACAGAATGGAATCGGCGTCGGGCCGGTTCGGGACCGGCCGGCCCCCTCGATCCGCACGTGCGCCATCAGATCCTCTGGGGCCTGGTGATCGTGGCGTTGCTCGTCATGGCCGTCACCTCGGTGGTGGTCGCCGGCCGATCGACCCCTTGATCAACGCATTGGCCCGACCCGGGCGGCGCACGCAAGGACTTGGGTCCCTGGTCGAGCGGGCCACTCACGCCCGATGATCGAACCGACAGGGAGGTGATGGGCCATGCGGGCCAACGTGGGTGATCGCATCGTGATTCCGGGGCGTCGAGTGGGGCAGGCCGTTCGTGACGGTCTCATCCTCGAGGTCCGCGGACCCGACGGCGAGGGTCCCTATCTCGTGCGCTGGGGCGACAACGGCCACGAGGGGATGTTCTGGCCGGGCAACGACGCCCAGATCCAGCATTTCGAGCACGAGGACGAGCCGACCTGATCTCGAATCAGCCCTCGTAGGGCGTGAGTCGGATCGGATGCTTGTCGGGTCCGCCGGTGTCGAAGTAGATGGTGGGTCCGTCGCAGTCGAAGGGGGCGTCGTTGACGGGGAAGGAGGAGAGCAGGTCGTTGCCCAGGTCGCCGGCGTCGATCTCCATGCCACCCACGTTCACCACGATGTCGAGGTTGTTCGCGCCCAACTCGGTCGAGATGATCCCGTCCTCGATGACATAGCTGCCGGTTGCGACCCCGTCGGCATTGGCAACGGCGACCTGTCCGGCGATGTCGATTCGCAACTCGAAGACGGCGTCGTAGACGTACTGCAGATCGATGAACCGGATGCGGGCCGTTCCGTCGACCGTCATCGGGACGCCGGAGGCCTCACCCAGCGCTGCGTCGTAGCCCTGGAGTTCCTCGGAGGACACCGTCCAATCGCCCTCGATGCAGGACCCGTCCGAGCCATCGGAGTCTTCGTCACCCGAGACCGAGGAGTCGCCACCCTCGGAGCCACCGAATTCGGTCGAGTCGTCGGAGGGATCCGAGCTGGGCTCGGTCGTCGGCACTGCGGTCGTCGGCACTGCGGTCGTCGGCACTGCCGTGGTTTCCGAGGGCAGGCTGGTCGAGGGGTCGACGGCGGCGGAGTCGTCGTCGCCACATGCGGTCAGCGCAACCAGCATCGTCAGCGCGATCACGATGGGCACCAACGTGCCTCGACCCCGGAGGGAGAACCGACCTGCGTTCACGTGGGACATCGCCCCTGGTTAGCACCGAATGGGCTGCCCGTACAGAATGTTGCGTAGGCTTCGGCCATGGCCGGCGAGGTGGTGTGACGTGGACCGACCAGGGCCAGTCGGCCTCGTCGGCAGTGGCGAGTTCCAGTCGTGTTCCGACGTCATCGACCGCGCCCTCCTCGATCGGGTCACCGGGCGAAGCAACCGTGCCGTCATCATCCCGACCGCAGCCGGCAGAGAAGGGCCCACCAGCGTCGGTTCCTGGCTGGACAAGGGCGTCGCTCACTTCGAGCGCCTCGACCTCGAGCCGATCCCCCTCGCCGTGATCGATCGCGCCGGCGCCGATGACCCCGTCAACACCGGGTCGATCCTCGACGCATCGATCATCTACTTCTCGGGCGGTGACCCGGCCTATCTCGTCGAGACGATGCGAGGCACCGCCGTTTGGTCCGCGGTCGTCCGGGCATGGCTCGACGGAGCAGCGCTCGCCGGCTGTTCGGCAGGGGCCATGATGATGGGCTCGGTCACGGCCTCGCCCCGACGCAGCGGGCTCGTCTCGGGCCTCGGCGTCTTCGATGACCTCTGCGTGATCCCCCACTTCGATCGCTTCGATTCGTTCCGCCCGGGCATGACCGCCTCGATCGTCGACTCGGTCGGACCCACCACCACCGTGATCGGGATCGACGAGGAAACCGGCCTCATCGTCCACGAGGGCGCGACACGGGTCATGGGCAGCAGAAAGGTCTGGCATCTCACGCACGCAGGCCGCATCGGCTGGAGCCACGGCGAGTCGACCGCCCTCGAGTTGGTGGTCGACCACCGGCCTCGGTGACGGGGTTGATCAGCTCACGGTCGGCCGCCGGTCGGCCCACGGCGCGGCGGCCTCGAGCTGTGCTGCAACCTGGAGGAGGAGCCCGTCCTGCCAGGCCCCGCCGACCAGTTGGATCCCGATGGGTACACCGGCGGTCGACTCACCCAACGGGAGCGAGATCGCCGGGAGGCCCGTGATGTTCCACACTGCGGTGAAGGCAGCCATGGGGAAACAGTTGAGGATCGGCATCTGGGGATCGATGTCGGAACCGTCCCAGACCTGTCCCACCGGGAACGGGAGACACGCCATCGTTGGCGTGAGGAGGAGGTCGAACCGTGCTCCGAACGGCGCCACCAACGTCCGGGCCATCAACTGCGTGACGTAGACGGCCTCGACGTAGGTGATGGAGTCAACACCCTTTGCCAGTTCACGGAGCGCGATGTTGTGGGGTTCCATCTTGGACGGCTCGAGCGGCAGGCCGGCGCTCCCGGTGTTCCATACGGTCAGGAACGCCTGCGAGAACGTGTCGGGATCGGGGCCCGACAGCTCGACGTCGAAGACGTCGTGACCGAGTCCGGTCAAGAGCTCTGCTGCGGCCAGGGTCGCTGCGACCACCTCGGGGTCGACCGGCCCCTCCAGGAGCGGTGCGTGGGTGACGCCGATGCGCAGACGGCCCGGTGTCTGCGCGGCGATGTCGGCGAACGGTCGAGATGGAGGTGGTGCGTTGTACCAGAACAACGGATCGGGGCGTCCGAGCACGTCCAGCGCCGCCGCACCGTCGGCGACCGTTCGCGTGAGCACGCCCTCGGTGGCGAACCCTTCGAGCGCGTTCACGGAGTTGGGGATGCGGTTCCGACTCGGCTTGAGCCCGACCAGACCATTGCACGAGGCGGGAATGCGAATCGAGCCTCCGCCGTCACTGGCATGAGCCAGGGGCGCCAGCCCGGCGGCCACCGCCGCACCTGCGCCACCGCTCGAGCCGCCGGGCGTGAGGGAGACGTCCCACGGGTTCCGGGTTGCCCCGAACCGGGTGTTCTCGGTGACCGAGATCGTGCCCAATTCGGGCGTGTTGGTCTTGCCGAGCAGCACGAACCCGGCATCACGGAACCGTTCGACGACGAACGCGTCGGCAGCCACCGGATCGGGCGACGAGGCCTCGGACCCATACGACGTTGGCCAGCCGGCTACGTCGGCGAGATCCTTGATGGGCAGGGGAACACCGTGGAAACGGGGCAACTCGTCGGCGGAGGTCGACGCAACGACGTCGGCAGCCCGGGCGGCCGATTCCCGGACCCCATCGTCGTCACGAACGCAGAACGCGTTGAGCTGCGGGTCGAGACGCTCGATCCGGTCGAGGTAGAGGTCGGTCACCTCGACCGGGCTCACCTCTCGGCGGCGGATGGCATCGGCCCATTCGAGAGCAGAAGTGAAGGCGTCCATGGTTGCTCCTCTGACGATCCGTGATTCTGGCAGAGGTCATCATCGCACAGGGCGCCGATCCCGAACTCGGGGAGTGCGCCGGGCGGCGCCCTTCGGCTTGCAGTGCCGATCCCCCTGGGCAAGGGTTTGCCCCTCTCTCCCGATCGGATGATCCATGCCAACCCAAGCCCGTGTCGTCATCGCTCCGCCCGAGGGCCGGCTCGTGGTCCGAGACGTCGAACTCCCCGACCCCGGCCCCACCCAGGTCCTCATCCGCCAGACTGCCTCGGGCATCTGCCACTCCCAGCTCCATCAGCTCCACCGCCCC
Organism: uncultured Acidimicrobiales bacterium; assembly: GCA_963700755.1. Lineage (GTDB taxonomy): Bacteria > Actinomycetota > Acidimicrobiia > Acidimicrobiales > SZUA-35 > JBBQUN01. The sequence continues at coordinate 94,824 of CAVOYW010000003.1, read as the reverse complement.
CACCGTTCCTCGCTCCTGCTGGGACACGAATCCACCGGCGAGGTCATGGCGGTCGGCGGCGACGTGACCCACGTTGGCGTGGGTGACCTCGTCTTCGTGACCTGGGTCCCGCGCAACGCCGAAGCAGCGGCGACCTGGCGGGGCGGCTTCTCGATCACCCTCGACGACGGCACGACGGCCTCGACCGCCGACGTCTTCACGTGGGCCAGCCACACGATCGCCGACGAGTCCCTGGTGGTCCGGGCGCCCCAGGACGCAGCCCAGGACGTCACGGCCATCATCGGGTGTGCCGTGATGACCGGTGCCGGAGCAGTCCTCAACACCGCTGCGGTCGGGCCCGGGGAATCGGTGGCCGTCTTCGGGGTGGGCGGCGTCGGACTCTCGGCGGTGGCGGCTGCGGCGGCATCGGGTGCCGACCCGATCATCGCCGTCGACCTCGACGACGAGAAGCTGGCCTTCGCCGAACGATTCGGGGCCACTCATGTCGTGAATGCAGCCGACGGCGATCCCGTTGCCGCGATCCGGACGCTCACCGCCGGGCGCCGCGAGGGCGTCGGCTTCCGGGGCCTCGCGATCGAAGGTGTCGACTACGCCTTCGACTGCATCGGCCACGCATCGACCATGGCACAGATCCTCGCCGCCGCTCGCCCCGGTCGATTCGGTGTGGAGCGGGGCGGCACGGCCGTCCTGGTCGGCGTCCCGACCACCACGTTCGATCTCGATGCCGGCTCACTGCTCATGACCGAGAAGTCCTTCGTGGGATCGATCGGCGGGTCGTGCACGCCGGATCGGGATTTCGAGACCTTCACCGCCTGGCACACCGACGGCCGTCTGCCCCTCGACGAGATGGTCACCGAACGATTCTCACTGGACGAGGTCAACGAGGCCTGCAACGCACTGGCGGGCGGGCGGATCCGCGGCCGTGCGATCTTCGACCTGCAGGCCTGATCGGGCCGCCATCACGACGGCCCTCGGGACCGGATTCGAGGGTCGGCCCACACCAGGGCAACATCGACGCATGCGGTCACGACCACGTAGACCGCCACGGTGTACGAGGTCAGACCGAGCAGAAGGGCGAGGTCGCGGTTGACGCTGGCTGCGATCAGTTCCTGACCGAGACCCCCGATCCCGAACACGATCTCGACAACGAACGCGCCGCCGATCAGCGAGCTGACGTTCATGCTCAGGACCGTCAAGAGACCGATCGAGCCCGGACGGAGCGCATGGCGCAACAAGATGTAGGGCCGGCTCAGCCCCTTCCCGATGGCCGCCGTGATGTAGTCGGCTCGCAGCACGGTGAGCACGTCGGCTCGGACGACCCGGGCGATCACACCGACCTCGCCGATCGCCAGGGCCACCGCCGGCAGGATCAGCGAACGAAGGTTGCCGGTCACCGAGTCGCTGAGCCGGGTCCAGCCCGACGCCGCCAACCAGCCGAGACGCACCGCGAAGAGCCAGATGAGCAGGGTCGCGGCCATGAAGACGGGAACCGACTGGGCGAGGCCCAGCAGGGAGGCGAGGAGCCTGCCCAGTGGTCGGCCGTCGACCGCGGCCGAGAGGAGGCCGAGCGGGATGCCGACGACCACCGCCAGCAGCGTCCCGGCGAGGGCCAGCTCGAGCGAGATCGTCAGGCGATGCATGATGATCTCGGCGACCGGTGTACCACCCCGGGTCGACCGACCGAAGTCACCCCGAACGGCATCGGCCAGCCAGTGCGCATGGCGGATGATCAGCGGCTCGTCGAGATGGAACTGTTCGACGATCGCGCGGTCACGGGCGCTGTTGGGATCGGCGCCCAGGGGCATGACCACCGCGCCGAAGCCTCCGTCGATCGACAACTCGACGGCGACGAAGACCAGCAGGGTCGCAAGGAACACCGTGCCGACGAGTCGGGCGGCGAACCGGCCGAGCAATCGGACAGCCACGACCGAAGCATGGCCGAGCGCACCCGAGTGGCCCAACCTCGTGACCGCAACCCGGGTCGGTCGTGGCCGACGTCGGTCGGCTGTGCGGCGACGCAGTACGGCAAGGACCCAGTACGGCAAGGACGGAGCCGGAGTCGACCGGTGCCACGATGTAGGGTTCGACCATCGGCGCACGGGCGCCGCCGCAAGGGGGTTTGCGCACCATGTCGTCGGCCATCGGCCTCTTCGGACTGGGGAACATGGGCGATGCCATCGCCGGCCGGCTCGCACCACTCGGGGACCTGGTGGCCCACGATCCCGATCCCGACCGTGCCGCGTCGGCGTCCGGGCGTCACGGCATCGACACCACCTCGGACCCGACCCAGGTCACGGCGCCGATCGTCGTGTTGTCGCTCCCCTCCCCCACCGTGTCGGCTGCCGTCGTTCGTGGCCTCGTCGAACGCCTCGAGCCGGGCAGCGTGGTGGTCGAGACCAGCACGGTCAACCCTGCCGATGCCCGCGCCATGCACGCCGACTGTGCGAACCGGGGCATCGGATTCGTCGATGCCGCGATCCTGTCGGGCGTCGCACAGATGAATCAGGGAACGTCGACGTTGCTCGTCGGCGGATCCGATACCGACGTGGCACGGGCACGACCCGTGCTGGATGCCCTGGCTCCTTCGAGGCGTCATCTCGGACCGGTCGGGAGCGGAATGGCGGCCAAGGTCATCAACAACGCGGTCGCTCATGCCGTGATGGTGGTGCTCGTCGAGGCCGGCGCCATGGCGGCTGCGAACGGGGTGTCGGGAGCCGAGCTCGCCGATCTGCTCGCAGCCCCCGATGCGGGGCTGATCCGACCACTCACGCATCGGTTCGCCCAACGGATCCTCCGCTCCGACTATGAAGGGGGCATGCCGACCGAGGCCGCACGGAAGGACTCCCGTCTGGCGCTGGAACTGGCGCAGACCAGCGGTGTTCCGCTGTTCGCCATCCAGGGCGCCCACACCGTCTACGAACTGGCCCGGAACGCCGGCCTCGATCGGCTCGACTACTCCTCGATCGCAACGCTCTGGGAGGCCTGGACCGACACCGCTCTCGCCTCACCGACCGCGGCGTTCCGACCGACCGCACCGACCGCATGAGCGGGCAGGACACGTCCACGACGAGCGACCCGACCGAATCGGTCGACGTGGTCGTCGTCGGTGCCGGCAACGCGGGATTCTGCGCTGCGCACGCAGCGCGGGCCACCGGCGCCTCGGTGCTGCTGATCGACAAGGCACCCGAGACCGAGGCCGGCGGCAACAGCTTCTACACCGCCGGAGCCACTCGGGTCGTCCATGGCGGAGCCGAGGCACTCCGTGCGTGGCTCGACCCGGCGAGCATCGAACGGCTCGACCAGACGGAGCTCGCGCCGTACACAGCCGACGAGTTCCGCTCCGATCTGGTTCGGCTCACCCAGGGGCGCAACGACCCGACCATGACCGAACGACTGATCGCCGACAGCGAGGAACTTCCCGAGTGGATGGCGTCGATCGGCATCCGCTGGCGGCTGATGTACGAACGCCAGGCGTATCGGTCCGGTGACCGTTGGGTGTTCTGGGGTGGGCTCGCGCTGGGAGTCGTCGACGGCGGAAAGGGCCTGATCGCCCAACACACCGAGGCCGCACTCCGGTCCGGGATCGAACTCCGACACGGCACGGCCTGCACCGACCTGCGCCGCGACCCGACCGGACGAGTCGTCGGCATCACGGTCCGGCGGCCGGATGGGACCGACTCGGCGATCGATGCCGGAGCGGTGGTGCTCACCTCCGGCGGTTTCGAGTCCAGTCCCGAGCGTCGTGTCGAGCATCTCGGGGCCGGCTGGGCCGAGGCGCTCGTGCGCGGCACGCCGCACAACACCGGTGAGATGCTCGATGCCGCGCTTGCGCTGGGCGCGGCCCGGGCCGGCGACTGGGGCTCGTGTCACAGCGTCGCCTGGGACGCCGACGCCCCGGCGGGGGGCGGCGAGCGGGTGCTCACGAACCAACTCACCCGGCAGAGCTACCCGCTCGGCATCGTCGTCAACACCGAGGGTCGACGATTCATCGACGAGGGCGCCGACTTCCGGAACTACACCTACGCGAAGTACGGGCGTGAGATCCTCGCCCAGCCGGGCGGGCTCGCTTTCCAGTTGTTCGATTCCAAGACCCGACCACTCCTGCGCCCCGAGGAATACCAGAGCAGTCCGATCGCGTCGGCGACCGCCGACTCGCTCGGCGAGCTCGCCGCCCAACTCGGCATCGATCCCGAAGGCCTCGAGCAGACCGTCCGGGCGTTCAACGCCTCGATCGTCGACCGGCCGTTCGACCCGACGATCAAGGACGGTCGCTCGGCCCGGGTCGACCCCCCGAAGTCGAACTGGGCGCAGGCGCTCGACAGCCCACCGTTCCACGGGTTCGCCGTGCGGTGTGGAATCACCTTCACGTTCGGAGGCCTCGGAATCGACGATGACGCCCGGATGCTCGATGACAGCGGGAATCCGATCGTCGGGCTCTATGCAGCCGGTGAGATCGCCGGTGGACTGTTCTCGGGGAACTACCCGGGCGGCAGCGGTCTCACGGCGGGTTCGGTCTTCGGTCGGCGGGCCGGCGCGCACGCCGGTGCCGCGGTCATCGGCGGCCAACGGGGCACCCGATGAGTCTCGACGAGCCGACGTTCGATCTCTATGCCATTCGCTTCGCCCACCGTGAGCGTTCGATACGGGGCGAGCACTTCTACCGGCATGTCGACGACTGCGCCGTCGGGTTTCCGATCGACTACTTCGTCTGGGCCGCGATCTCCCCCGAGCACGTCGTCGTGTTCGATGCCGGCTTCACGGCCGAAACCGCGAACGCGGCGCGGCGATCGGACCTATCTCGCCTCCCCCGTCGACACGTTGGGCAAGCTCGGTGTCGACCCGGCCTCGGTCGGTCACCTGGTGCTGTCGCACCTCCACTACGACCACACGGGTCATGTCGGCGACTTTCCCGGCGCTCGAATCGTTCTCCAGCAGCGAGAACTCCAGTTCTGGACCGGGCCCCACGCGGATCGAGGTGAGACTCCGCACCTGTGCGAGCCCGGAGACCTCACGGGGATCGTGGAGCGCAACCTCGAGGGCCGAGTCGACCTGGTCGATGGGGATGTCGACATCGTGCCCGGGGTCACGGCCCATCTCGTCGGCGGTCACACCGCCGGACTCCAGATCCTGCGGGTGAACACCGGTCGCGGCCACGCCGTGCTCGCCGCCGATGCCAGCCATTTCTACGCCAATCTCGAAGACGACCGTCCGTACAGCATCGTGCATCATCTCCCGGCGATGTTCGACGCCTTCGATCGCATCAAGGCGCTGGCCGATGCAGACGAACTGATCGTGCCGGGCCACGATCCGCTCGTGCTCGAGCGGTTCCCCGCCGTCGACGGCCTCGAGGGTCTGGCGGTCCGGATCGCCTGAACCGGTCGTTTCCGGGGTCGCTACTTCGCTTTCTGCTCCACCGCGATGGCAGACTCCGGCGGTGCCGGCCACGACCGCCTCGACGCCACTGGCGACAACCGAATCCCCCAGGGTGAACCCGCTTTTCGTCATGGCCTTCGTGGTGTTCGCCTGGGGCCTCGGTCCCCCGGTCACCAAGCTGGTCACGGCCCCACCGCTCGTGGGTGCCCTGGTCCGGTTCGGGATCTCGTTCCCGGTTCTGTTCGTCGTCTCGACCCGGCGGGGGCGCCGCATCGACGCCGCGCTGTTGCGCTCCACGGCGCTTCCCGGCATCGCCTTCGGACTCAACCTCGTGTTCGTCTTCGCCACCCTGCAGGAGGCCACCGTCGCGGTCTTGTCGACCACCGTCGCCATCCAGCCCGCGCTCCTCCTGATCGTGGCCGGGCCCATCTTCGGCGAGCGACCGGGTCTTCGACACGTGCTGTGGAGCCTGGTCGGTATCGGTGGTGCGGCGATCGTGATCCTGGGTGCTGGCTCGGGAGTCCGCGCGTCACCACTGGGCGTTGGCCTGGCACTGATCGCGCTCGTCACCTTCTCGATCTACTTCGTCCTCACCCGACTGGCCCGATCGACCGACAACGTCGATCCGATCCAATGGATGGCCGGGATCAACTTCTGGGCGTTCATCGCCGCAGTGCCCCCCTCGTTGATCTGGGTCCGGGGTGACGATCTGGCTCAGTTCGGTGGACTCGACTGGCTGTGGATCGCGATCGTGGCCTACCTCACCGGTGCCGTCGGGCACGTGGCCATGGGCTGGGTCCATGGCTTCATCCAGGCTGCACGTTCGTCGCTGTATCTGCTGGCGATGCACCTGGTGGCGGTGGGTCTGGCCTGGCCGATCCACGACGAGCCGGTCACCCCGACGCAGGTCCTGGGCGGTGTGGTCCTGCTCGGCTCGGTGATGGCCGTGATCCGCATCCCGACCATCCCGGCCATCCGTCGCTAGGACACGAAGGCCCGGCCCTCGGGCGATAGGCCGGACTCAGCCCGATTTCGGCACGTCGCTGACGATCTCCCGGGCGACGAGGTCCTGGTAGGCCTCGTCGTCGAGACCGAGTGTGCCGACGAGAATCTCGTGGTTGTGCTGGCCGAACGTCGGCGACGACCGGTGGTGGACGAGTCGCTGCCCATCGAACACGTAGGGCAGGCCGGCATAGACGTACCGACCGACATCGGGGTGGTCGAGTGCGGTGAACCAGCCGTTGGCATTCAGGTGGGGGTCACCGACGAGGTCACCGCCGTGCTGCACCGGGGCCGCCCGCACACCCGCCGTCTGCAACCGACTCGCCAGCTCGTGCCGGCCGAATCGTACGGTCTGGCTCGAGAGCCGGGCGTCGAGTTCTCGGCGATGTTCCCAACGGCCCTCGGGCGATCGGAAACGGACATCGGCGAGCAGTTCGGGGGAACCGAGTTGCCGACACAGCTGACCGAACGCGATGTCGTCTGCCGCCTCGAAGGCGATCCACTCGTCGAGGCCCCGGGTCGGGTAGGCGCCGTGGGGCGCCTGGTTCGGGCGATCGTTGCCGGCGGCGACCGGTGCCGGGGCGCCGCACTCGGCAGCCAGGAAGACCTCCCCGGCCCAGTGCATGGCCGCTTCGCGTTGGGCCACCTCGACATGCTGCCCGGCACCGAACCGGATCCGGTGGGCCAGCGCCGTCAGACAGGCAGCGGCGCCGTGCAACCCACCCACGGGGTCGAGGTAGGCGCTCCCCGAGCCCAACGGACCGGAGTCGGGATACCCGATCAACGACGCCAGCCCGGCCATCGCCTCCATGGTCGGCCCGAGCCCCTTCAACCCCGACTGGGGACCACCCGAGCCAAATGCCGGCATCTCGACCACGATGATGTTGGGTGACTCGGCGATCAGGTCGGCGTGTCCCAGGCCCATTCGGTCGAGCGCGCCCGGCGTGTAGTTGACCAGGACGATGTCGGCTCGATGGGCCAGGCGACGGGCCAGGGCCAATCCCTCGGGGGACTTGGTGTCGAGCACGACATCGGTCTTGTCGTGATTCTGCGAGTTGAACCAGCAGCTGCGGTCGTAGGGATGCTCACCGGGGACACCATGGGGGTAGAGGTGGGTGCGCGACGGCGATCCGAGCTCACCTCGCCAGGTGTCGGCACGAGTCGGTCCTTCGAGTTTGATCACGTCGGCACCGAGCATGGCCAGGTGGCGGGCCGCCATGGGGCCGGCCCACGCCACCGTCAGGTCGAGGACCCGGACCCCGACCAGTGGCTTGGTCGTATCGCCTCCGTCGCTCTCGGGCATCTCGGCTGCGGCATCCGGGCGGCACCAGGGCCCTGGCTCGGGGACCCAGTCATCACGCTGCGCCACGGCCCCGGGCTCGATGATCGGAGTGCGGCCCATGCGGTAGATCGGGCCGAGTGCTCGACGCCTTCCCGCCTTCGGCCAGTCGACCCACCTCCAGTAGTCACGCGCGGCGAGCTGGGGATCATCGAACTGGGCATCGGGATCCAGGATCGGGGCGAGGATGAGCCCGTGCTCGGCTGCCCCGGCAATCAGGTCGGCCACAGCGAGATGCCGACCACTTTCGCGAAGTTCCGACTCGGCCTCTCGCCAGGCCATGGACAGGTCCGACCACTCGGCGAACCGTGGATCGTCGATCAGATCCGGTCGGGCGAGCAGCCGGCAGTAGACCGGCCAGTGCTCGGGCCGCAGGAAGTAGACCACCCATCCATCGCGGCAACGCACCCGACCCTTGGGCCGTGCCATCTCGTCGCGGAAGGTCAGGGTTCGGTTGTAGCTCCACTGCCCCGAGAAGTTCTGCTCCATCGCCGCTGCGCACTCGTGAACCGTCACTTCGAGCAGCCGGGGGCCATCCACGCGGTCGGGCTCTCGGGTCGCCTCGGCACCGGGCTCCGGGACGTTCGAGCGCATCCGACGGATCAGTCCGGCCACGAGACCGACGTACAAGTAGCTCCCGGCGGCATACGCGGTGCGGTTCCCGTATCCATAGAGCGGCGGACGCCCCTCGAGACCGTTGATGAACATCGAACCCGACAGGGCCTGGTGCACCAGTTCCCCACCGTCCCATCCCACGTAGGGACCGCGCCGCCCGAACTCGGTGATCAGTCCGACCAACGGGCGTCCCTCACCGCTTTCGACGATGCGATCGGCCAGCGATGGGTCGGTGACGATGGCGACATCGAAGAGGCCCGCCGCGGCGACGATCGCCTCGTGATCGGCACGGTCGTCGGGGTCGAGGAAGGAGCGACGGGTTCGGAACTTCCCGGTGTTGAGATGGCGGAAGACCGCTGACTCACCGGTCGGATCCTCGCCCGGCTGGTGGGACGACCGACCGATCAGGGGTGAGTCGATCCGACCTTCGACGAGTTCCACGTCTGCTCCGTTGTCGGCGAACAGCCGCGCCGCGTAGCGAGCGGCGAAGTGCGTTCCCACGTCGAGCACGGTCAAGCCGCTCAGAGCGCCACCACGGGTGTGGTCGTTCACGAGGCCAACCGATAGATCGATTCGCTCTCGAGATGCACCACGACCTCGTCGGCCATCTCGTCGACCACGACGAACTCGCTCGACACGTAACCGTGTCCCCGCTGCTCCCAGACGCGCATGACCCTCCCACGGGCCGTGAGTGGCGTGCCGATGGGGCGGGTCCCGAAGAGCGAGGCCCGAAGTCCACGATGGACACGCGGTCCGTCGAACCGGAAACGCAGGGGCAGCACATGCGCCGACACCCTCGACAACATGGCCGGGTGGAGCCATTCTCCGAAGACCGGGTCGGCCACCTCGTGCATTTCGAGCCACGCTCGAACGGTCGTGCTCGAGGTGTCGAGGGTGAGCACCGGCAGCGGGCCGGCGTTGCGGAGCCCCTGCTCGTCGACGGGAGGAGGCTCCGGAGGTGTCTCGCCGAAGGGGAACGACGCGGGGACGGGCCGGGCCGTGCCGGTGCGGCGGTGGAAGGAGCCGTCGGCGCACAATCCCCGACCGTCGACCACGATCTCCACGCCGAGCGCGTCATCAGGGGCGTCCGGTTGCTCGGTCCAGGTGATCGTCAGCTCGTCGCCTTCGTAGACCGGCCGTTTGAATCGCATCGACGCCTCACCTCCCCCGAGCCATTCGTCACCCCAACGGCGATGCGGCTCGGTGAACGCATGGGCGAAGAGGCTGAGGCCGGGAACGATCGCACCGGAGAAGCCGTGGCGGAGGGCCTGGTCGGTGTGGATCGGGTTCGTCGAGTCGGGTGAGGTGTTGCGGGCAGTGATCGTCGCGGTCGGCATGGGTCCCCCTCGGGGCGCAGCGTGACTCCCCATGGCCTCGCCGGCGCTGATGAAAGAACTACTGCCGAGGGTCGTCGCTGTCAACGACAGCCGATTCGCTATCGCCGGCCGCCATCGACCAGGAACCGCTGGGCCGTGCATGCCGCCCCGTCGTCGGCCGCCAGGAAGAGCACCATTTGGGCGAACTCGGCCGGGAGTGGCGATCGTCGCTGGCCGCGTTGTTGACCAGAACGGTGATGCCCCCGAGGTCGTAGCCGGCTGTGGTGAGCACCGACTGGAGCGCCGGGATGTCGACGAGATCGACTCGGTAGAACCGGGGTTGATGTCGCGATCGAGCGCGGCACACCGATCGAGGGTTTCGTGGGCGGCGGTGACGTCGATGTCGGCGACGCCCACCCGACTCCCCTGCCGGGCGGACTGCTCGACCATGGCGGCTCCGATCCCCGCGGCTCCGCCGGTGATGAAGACCGTGCGATCGACGAGCGAGGGATAGCTCGCGTCGTTGGTCGGAGGAGGGGCAGCTGGATCGGTCATGAGGACGCCTCGTTCGTTCTCTGGCTTCGCCGATGATCCCCGAGTTCGCGCAACCGGTATGCATGCTCGACGTTGACCGACCGGGGCGGCACGTCACGGTTGATCATCGCCCGAACCTGTTCGACCGCGCTCGGCTGCCTGGGCATCGGCGTTCTCGGCCGTGAGTACGCCGAGGTGGGGCGTACCAGGAGGTCCGCCAGGTAGGAACCGATCGATCCGTAGCCGATGAGACCGGCCGTCAGCCCACGAAGCTGGCGGCCCCGGCGCGGCGGTGGCTGACGCCGGGGCCCGGTAGTCGAGGGTCGAGTCGCCGATGATCCGGGCCGTGTCGAGGAGCAGACCAAGGGCCAGCTCGGCGGTCGAGGGGACGTAGCTCCGACCGCCGGTCCCGAGCCCTGCCTAGGCTCTTCCGGATGGGTGCTGGTGCGAAACAGGAAGCCATTCGACTGGTGTCGGCGGCCAACGACCTGATCACGTCGTTGGACACCGCAGAACCGGTCGCCCCCGACCACCGTGACCGCATGGCCCGTCTCCTCGATCACGGCATGTCGCGTCGAGTCGACCATCGGATCCGTCAACTGCATCTCGACGCCTCGGCCTGGTCCGGGCTTCGACCCGACCGGGTCGAAGCCCTCTCGGCGAACGAACCGGGAATGCTCGTGGTCCTGGGATCCCACCCCGATGGGCAGATCCGACAGGCGTCGGTCGAGCTCGCACGATCATCGCTCGTGCCGACCGACGGGTCACCACGACGCAAGCCGCCGGTCGGGCTCACACGGATGTTGGCCCAGCGGGCGCTCGATGCGACCCCGCAGGTGAGCGCGGCCGCGCGCGGGGCCGTCGCCGCCCTCTTCGCCGAGGAGCTGATGTCGGAGCATCGCGGCCGGCTGCCCAACGGTGTGGAGCGCGCCGCCCGCGAGATCGTCGCCCAGACCCGGTCCGTCACCGCATGCCCCGAGCTGGTCACCGCTGCCCTCGATCTGTTCGACAGCCGGACCGGTCGCTACTCCACCACCGGGGTACCCGACCACCATCGCCACACGTTGCAGGAGGTCGATCGTCGCGAACAGGTCCTGGCCGAACTCCAGGCCCTGCTCCCCGACCTCACCAGCGAGGCAGCTCGAGAGATCGGCCGGCGTCTCGTCGACTTCTACCGGCGGTCGCTCACCCCGATTCGACCCGACGACCACGGATCGAGGTCCGATCCCGGACCGGTCGGGCACGAGTTGATCGAGGATTGATCACCCGGTGGCCGTCCGGTGGATCGGTGACGCGATGGTCACACGAGCCATCATCTTCGGGAGGTTGTCATGAGCGTGCGTGAACGGGACCAGGCCAGGCGAGATCTGGAGCTCGGCCGAACCGTGTTGGCCGAGCTCGACTGGCATGCACTCGTCGACGCCAGTCAGTTGGTCGTCTCGGTCCAGGACAACATCGTCACGATCGGCGGGACCGTGCCGAGCATGGCCGAGAAGCTCGTCGTGCTCGACACCGTCGAGTCGGTCGACGGCGTGCACGACGTGGTCAGCCGGATCGACGTCAAGGTGCCGCCCGAATCCGGCCGGACCGACGCCGAGCTCGATGCCGTGATCCAGCAGCTCCTCACCTGGGATGCCCTGGTTCCCGAACAGGACCTGGAGCACTGGGTGAGCGATGGTTGGGTCACGCTGCGTGGCGCGGTGCCGACGGCCCGACAGCGGGCCGAGGCCGAACGGGTGGTCGCCCACCTGCTCGGCGTCCGGGGGGTGACCAACGAGATTCGGCTCCGCAAGCCCGATGTCGACCCGACTGTGGTGCGCGAGGCCATCATCGACGCACTCGAGCGCCATGCGCGCCACGAGGCAAGGCACATCGACGTGGTCGTCGACGACCACCGAGTGACCTTGTCGGGCTGGGTGGAGACGCCGGCCGAGAAGCGGGCGGTCATCGGCTCGGTCAGCCACGCTCCCGGCGTCGAGGCGGTGTGCACCGATCTGGCCGTCCGTCCCGGACTCGACGAACCGGACGGTCTGGTCGGCTGAGCCGCCGGACGTCAACCGGCCCGACCTCGAACCACCCGCCGGCCGGCGTCGGGACCCCTCGTCTCGGTCGCCACGGTCCACGTCCCCTGGTCCGGTGTCTCGGCGTAGATGACGACCCAGTCGTCGGTCCGCCCGAGCTGATGGGCTCGAGCGGAGTTGGAGTACAGGACCGTGTAGTGATGGGGACCGCGTGAGGTGTGCAGGATGGGAAGCCACGCCTCCCCGTCGGGATTGAATCGTCTTGGCGCGATCATCGGAAGCCGACGAGCCGCGGCGGCAAGGCGATACTCGGCATCGATGTCGAGGATTTCCCGTGTGGAGGGCTCGTCCCGTCGACCGTGGGCGTCGGGGTACCGGATTCCCGGGCGGTACCGCAGCCGGGCGTCGAGGGTCTCGAGAACGGCCCGGACCCGCTTGGGGCCGAAACCTTCCACGCCGGCCAACCGTCCGTCGCTCGCCGCCCGCTCGAGTTCTTCCAGGCTCTCGATTCCGAGTTCGTCGTGAATTCGGTTGGCCAGGACGGGGCCGATGCCGGCGACGGTGGCGAAGACCTGTTCGGGGTCGGCGGTACCTTCGAGCCGATCGAGCCAGTGCCAGCGACCGGTATCGCTCACATCGGCGATCGCGGTGGCCAGGACCGAGCCGATGGTCGGAATCGCGACCAGTCCCGGCAGTCCCTCCCGCCGGTAGACGGCCGATACCGGCTCGACGAGGTGATCCAGTGTGTCCGCAGCCGCCAGGTAGGCCCGAACACGAAACGGATCGGCGCCCTGCTCATCCAGCAGTGCGGCCGCCCGACGAAAGCGTTCGGCCATGTCGCGGTTGAAGGACCGATCGTCGTCGGAGAGGTCCTCTGGCGTCATGCGAGTCCCCCCACCATGTGAACAGGGTACGGGTTGCGGCGAATGCTCTGCTGGGTCGACGGCCGGTCCTGATCATCTCGACCTCGGGAACACTCCGAGCACGGATCGTCGACTCCGGGAGCGGTGGCGAAGGGACGGGAAAGGAGATCCTGGGCTCGACCGGGATCAGTCCACGACCTCGACCTGAGCCCCGCCCAGAACACGTTGCTTGGCCAGGGCATATTCGCCGTCGTCCAACGCACCCCTGGTGCGCAGGTCGTCGAGATCCTTCAGCTGCGAGATCATGCTCGGCTGGTCGTCGGACCGACCGGCACGGGCCGCCGTCGGCAACGACATGGCGCGAACGGACTCGGTGAGGTCGGCAAAGGTGACGGTCGGGAACTCCTGCGTGATGCTGCGGCGAAGGGCAACGACTGCGGCGATCAGCAGGGCCACGAGGGTGAGAGCTGACACCCAACTCTCGAAGGAACGACCCGGACTCCACCAGATCAGGAGGATGAACAGCACGAAGGTGGTGCCGGCCACCGAGACGGGCGAGCCGTTGAACGCAGGTGCCAGGAAACGCCTCGTCGCCCGGGCTCGAGGCCGTTCGCCGAGGAGGCTGGCGAACCCGGCGACCACGACCCCGTAGATCACACCCGTCCACGCGATCTGGCGAATGAGCCTCGTGACGAAGGAGGCGATGACCGTGGCGACCGCTTCGTTTCGGGGTCTCTCGACGACCGCATCGACGGCGACTCGAACTCCGATGGCCCGGACGATGATGACGAACACGCCGGCGCCGATCAGGCTCAGCCCCACGTTGCGCAGCATCGCCAGGCGCCGGTCGCGGGCCAGGTAGACCGCCACGGCATAGAGCGCAACCACGAAGAGGAACAAGAACCACGAGAGGAAATCCAGGATCTGGACGCCGGTCTGGGCCGCATCGAGCTCGCCGGATTCGAAGAGGACGACTCGACCGGCGTCCTCGGGAAGACGTTCGAGCAGTGACTCCGACAAGCCGAGGTCCGCTCCAACCACTCGGACCAGTTCTCCGAGCTCGAGCGTGACGGTTCCGTCCGAGGTCGAAACTCCCGTCGGTGTCTCGTCACGGAGGATGGCCACCAAGCTCCGGTGGGCTGCACGGTTCGCCAACAACCATGCCTGAGCGAACTCGTCCGAGGAGATCAGGCGTCCGACTCCGTTCGTTGTCGGTCCTCGCAGCGCAGCCGAGAGCGGACCGGCGATTCCCCGGTAGTCCTCGGGCAGGCGACCTTCGAGTTCGGCCGTGACGTCGAGTTCCCGGTAGAGCTCGTCGACGATGTAGGTCGAAAGCGCCTCTTGGACTGCCGGGTCCTGGACGACTTCATCGGCGAGCGAGACCCACGTGTCGGTGTCGAGGGCTTGGACCCGCACCCAGGTCGAGAACACACTCACCACGGCCAGGAGTGTCGCGAGCGCAACGAGGATCTGCGGGAGCCACAGCGCTCCGGTCAGGTTGTCGAGGTCCCCACCCGATGATTCGCTCGCATCAGGGCGTGGATCTTGTTCCTGGCTCTTTGCGGCGGTCATGGCTGCGGAGTGTATGCGTGGCCCGGGGCCGATGTTCCACGTGGCCATACGATCGCCGCCGACGACCCCGCTGCGGCTGATGCCGCCGACATCACGGCCAGCAACTCGTCCCGCGCCGGACCCAGGTCGGGCGGCGGCGGTCGCTGATCCTTTGCGGCGTGTGCCGCGGCAGCGGAGGCCAGCACGTTCGGATCGGCAAGCAGTGCCATGGGATGGTCGAGCATGTTGAACGAGCGGAAGAAGGCCCGGAAGACATCGGGATCGTTCCTCGTTGCCGGGATGAGGCCATTCAGGATGAAGTCTCGTGTTGCGGCCGCCGTCGGATCGGGCTCGGAGTCCTGGAGCAATGCGGTGTGCAGTTTGATGCGGTCGGCGTCTTGGCGGCAGGCGAGCTCGTAGTGCGGCTCCATCTCGGTCTTCATGGCAGCGTCGATCGAATGCGCGATGGCCATTCGGTCGCTCCCGTGCCGAGCGAGCGCCTCGGACAACGCCTCGGCCGCGATCCCGGCGAGTGAGCAGCCCTTGCCGTACCACGGGTTGGTCGAGATCGTGGCGTCGCCGATGACGACCAGTCCGGTCGCCACCGGTTCGCCATCGACCACGAAGTGACGAACCCGGTTCTCGAGGCGCGCCATCGCCTCGATCCCCGAGATCGGGTCGGCCAGCCCGTCTTCGGTCCACGGTTCGAGCGGCGTCAACGTCCGAATCGCCGCCTCCCACGCCGCCTCGTTGCGCAGCGCCAACAGGTCTCGGTCGCCGGTGGGCACACCGAACGTGATCGAGAAGGTCCCGTTGTCACCGTAGAACCCGGCGAATGCCAGATATCCCAGGTCGCCCCCGGCCCCGTTCTTGGTGAGCAATGGCAGGTCGCGACCCGCACGGAGGCGATAGAACCGCGAGAGGTAGACGATCCCGGCCTCGGAGAACTCCTCGACGGGCTGCACCGTCCCGCCCAGTTGGGCCACCCAGTCGAGCACGGGCGAGTTGCGGCCCCCGGCCACAACGGTGAGGTCGGCTTCGACCGTCGTACCGTCGTCGAGCCGCAGACCTCGAACATCGGTACCGGTCGCCAGCAGGCCGGCGACACCGACGCCACCGCGCCAGGTGACCCCAGCCTCCGCCGTCACCGCACGCCGGAGCACCCATTCGATCGTGAGACGGCGACAGCAGAGGATCGTGAGTTCGTCGTCTCCTGGACGCGGTTCGCGGTCGAGGATGTCGGGCGGCAGGATGCGCTCGATCGTGAGTTCCGTGGCACCTTGCGCGACCAGTGCGTCGAGCACGTCGGGGGCCCGCTGATGCAAGAAGCGGCGGAGCCGGGCGAGCAGGGCGTGTGATTGGCGAGCGTGTGCCGCGCCGCGGCGGTCCCATCGGTCGAACGCTTCGTCGGCGTTCTCGGGCAGGTCGGTGTCGTCGCGCTCGAAGACCGTCACCGTGTGGCCGTCGTGGGCGAGGACCAACGCTGCGAGCATGCCGGCCATGCCGCCACCGACGACTGCGATGTCCTGCAGAGCGGTGGAGGGCGACGAGTCGGTCATGCCGCGCTCCCGAGGAAGTCGAGAAGCACGTCGGTGATCATCGGGGCGCCGAGCGGGAAGCGATCTGGCCGGCCCGGGCACCGGCGAGGTAACCGTCATCGGCACTCCACGTCACCTCGCCGTTGACCACGACCATCTCCACGCCTTCCTGGCGGCGAATCCAGCGGATGCCATCACCCGGGAAGTCGTCCGAGGCGATTTCCGGCCCGCGTCCGATGCGGTCGGGGTCGAACACCACGACGTCGGCGGCGTACCCGGGCGCCAGCAACCCGCGTCCTTCGAGCCCCCAGATCGTCGCCGGGTCGAGGGTGATCTTCTTGATCGCGGCCTCCAGGCTCAGCGACTTGGTGCCCCGTACGAATTCGGAGATCAGGTATCCGGTGTCGCCAAAGGTCGAGAAGGAACCGACGTGGGCGCCTCCGTCGGATGCGCCGACGTGAACGAGAGGATCGGCAAGCAGCTCGCCGACGACCGGGGAGTTGTCGTGTCCGACCGATGCACGGATGAACCACGTGCCGAGCTCTTCGTCGAGGGCGATGTCGACGACGGCATCACCGTGGGAACACCCACGCTCGCTCGCGATGTCATCGATCGTGCGACCGACGAGATCGTTGTTGCGATCGTGGACCACGGCACGGACGACGAAGCCTCCCGCGCCGAGCCCGCCATTGGGACGCAGAGCGAGCGAGTTCATCTCGTCGACCAGCTCCTGCCTGCGGTCGGCGACGGCGGCGATCTTCTCGCTGCGTTCCCCGAGCGAGGCGACCCGCCACCACGACGGCATGGTGAGCAGCATCAGGCTGCGCTGGTCGAGCGTGAAGCTGATGTCGATCGGGCGGGTCTGGACCTGGGGCCAGACCGCAGCGCCTCGAGCACGGGCCCGCTCCACCGCGGCCATGACCTTGGTGACGGCAGCCGGATTGGCGTCGGAATGGAACAATGGCGACAGCGTGGTGGTGAGACCGTGTCGAAGTGACAGCTCGGCGAGTTGCTCGACCCGGGCGACGGTGAGGTCGGCGTCGTAGAACTCGTGGACGATCTGGAGGATCTTGCCCCGCTCACCGAGCACGGCGGCCAAGGCATCGAGTTCGGCCGGAGCCGCCCACCGACTCGGGACCGGCCGATAGGTCTCATCGATGTCGATGAAGCTGGTCGAGAGGCCGACCGCGCCGGCGTCGAGACAGTCCCGCAACAGCTCCGACATCGCCCGGATCTCGCCGTCGGTGGCCGCCCGCTGCTGGGCCTCCTCCCCCATCACGAACATCCGGATCACCGAATGGCCGACGAGCGGTGCCACATTGAGGGCGATCTGTCCGGTGAGCGCGTCGAGCCACGCCCCGAATCCCTCACCCCAGTGCCAGTCGACGCCGGCCTCGAATGCAGCCTCTGGCATCTCCTCGATCAGTCGGAACATGCGGCTGAACGAGTCGCGCTGATCAGCCCGCAGTGGTGCCAGGGAGAGCGAACAATTGCCGGGAACGACCGTGGTGATACCGTGCTCGATCGCCGGGAACGCGTAGGGGTCGAAGCACAGCTGGGCGTCGAAATGGGTATGTGGATCGATGAAGCCCGGCGCCACCACCTTGCCGGTGACGTCGATCACCCGGTGAGCGGCGCCCCCTCTTCCCCCGACACCGACGATGCGGCCCTCGTGGATCGACAGATCGCCGACGCGCCCCGGCAACCCCGAGCCGTCGACGATCAGCCCGTTGCGAATGATCAGATCGAGCATGAACTTGTCCCCCGTTGTCCTGTTGTCAGTCGAGTCCCGGGAACACGATGTTCCACGGTTGGCCGACGAGTTCGGCGATCGAAGCGACACCGGCCCGGTCGAGCGAGGAGACGCACGCCTCCTCGTCGAGAGAGATCGTCGACGTGCCGCCGTTTTCGTAGGTGATCTCCACCTCGATCTCGGCGCGACCGTCGTGGCCCCCAACGACACTCGCTCGCGTCGATCATGGCGGTCATGTCGTCGGTGGCGGTTCGGTGAACACGATGTCACTCGGGAGCAGACCGACCGATCGGCCCGCGCCGAGGCGGGCAGCAAGGTGGAGATTCCATGACCGCAACCGATCGGTGGCGTTGTCGACACCCGGCATGAGGCGGGCCGCAATCGCCTCGAGATCGTCCCCTGGCTCGGGGGACACGAAGCGACGGGATGCCATCGCCGCAGCGTAGTCACCTTGTCGAACCTCCACCATTGCGTCGGGAACGAGCGGGAGCCCTGTTCGAGGTCGTCCGAGCGTTCGCTCTCGCCCGACGGCGGGTCCATGGCTTCTGGGCTACGTTCGACCGGGGACATGTCGATCGACTCGCCGAGGAGGCAAGACATGAGTGTCAACCTGAGGAACTACACCAAAGCGCTGTACGGCTTCGACGCCGTCATCCAACGGGTCCCGCCGGACCGATGGGACGCGCCGTCACCCTGTGAAGGTTGGACTGCAAGCGATGTCGTCGCCCACGCGGCGGGTGTGATGGATGCCGTTGCTCAGATGGCACGGACCGGGAAGGTGGCGATGCCGCAGACACCCGACGTCGGTGATGACCCGGTCGGACTGTGGAACACCTCGTTGGACGGCGTGCTCGAGGCTCTTGACCATCCAGGGGTGATCGGAACGGTCGGTGAGTTCTGGTTCGGCGAGTCCTCGATCGACGACATCCTGGCGTTCACGACCTGGGATCCACTGGGACATTCGTGGGACGTGGCGACGGCGGTCGGTCTCGAGGCCCATGCCAGTGACGACGTGGCCGAGGCCGCTTTCGCGGTCATCGCGTCGAACGCCGACGCCTTGCGCGGCATGCAGTTGATGGGTGATGCCGTCGAGGTGCCGTCCGATGCTAGCCCGATGGACCGCTTTCTCGGCCTGACTGGTCGCAAGCCGATCGGCTGACCGAACTGGCCGAACCGATCCGAGACCGGTCCGGCCTTTCCTGCATCACCGTGTGCGGGCACCGAAGGCGCGCTGACGTCGCGACTAGGTCTGGCCCCCTTCGTTGTCCGGATCTCGGCGGCTCCGGAGCCATGCTGACGCAGCACGCCGCTGTCCTCGTGCCGACCGACGTTCGTCGTTGCTCGGAAGTTCGGTTCGGATCGGGCCACTGAACTGTTCGTACACGCGGCCCTCCTTCTCGACGGCAGGCCACACCACCATTTGCGGGAAGGCGATCGTGATGCCGTCGGCCGTGAGGTTCTGGTGAACGGCCAGGATCAGATCGTGGCGTGCCGCCAGTTCGGAGGGAACATCGCTTGCATGCCAGTAGTAGATGGTGAAACCGATGCTCGACGATCCGAACTCTCGCAGCATCACCAGCGGTGCCGGGTCGTGCAAGACCCTCTGGACCCTCGAGAGTGCGATTCCGAGGGCAGCGGTCGCAACGTCGAGATCGGTGTCGTACGAAACACCCACGTCGAGCGTGCTTCTCCTCACCGGGTCTCGAGTGAGGTTCACGATGTCGCCGTCGGTGACCCGGGCGTTGGGGATCCGAATCTGCGTGCCGTCGAGCGACCGGAGAACCGTGGTCCGGGAGTCGATATCGGTGATTCGGCCGAGATGATCGCCGAGCTTGACCGTATCGCCGACGTTGAAGGGTCGCCTGGCCTGCAAAATCACCCCGGCGAAGAAGTTCTCGACCGGGCTTTGTAGCGCAAGAGCCAGGACCAGGCCGCCCAAGCCGAGGGCTCCGAGGAGCGGCCCCACTCGGACACCCAGGCTCGTCAGGGCGTAGATCAAACCGACCGTGAACGCGACGTAGGACGTCAACCGGCCGGTGACGAGTCCCGCCGAGTCCCGACCGATCCAACGGGCCAGGACCCGGCGAACGATACGGCCGAGCAGCACTGCCGCAGCAAGCGCCGCAACGATGGTGACTCCGGCTCGAAGCCAATCAGTGCCTCGGAGCGAGCGTTCGACGATCTGATCGGACGCTGCCGACGTCATGAGCCACGAGATGCTCACGGGCGCCGGCTCCCTTCGAATCCGAACCACGCCGTCAGGCGGTTCACTTCTCGTCCGGTGGCACGCTCATCGCAACGATGGTGCTACAGACGGCTCGAGGTCGCCACACGAGGCGCTTCACGGGGGGGATGCTCCCCTGACGACGCTCGTGGGCAGGGCAACAACGCGGTCCGGACCGGTTGGCCGTGGATGGTGCGAGTGCATCGCTGCCGCTCGTCGATGTCGGCGGGGAGCTCGCTCGTGTGACGCGATGGGGCGCGGCGATCTAGGGTGCCGCCCATGACCCCAGACCTCGAAGTCAGCCGCGACATCGCCGCCTCTCCCGCCGCCGTGTTCGCCGCCCTCACCGACATCACACGGATGGGCGAGTGGTCACCCGAGACGTACGCCGCGGAGTGGGAAGAAGGGACGACCGGGCCGGCAATCGGCGCGACGTTCACCGGGCACAACCGCAACGGCGACAAGGAGTGGAGCACCCAGGCCACCATCGTCGACCTCCAACCGAACGAGCGCTTCTTCTTCGATTGCAGCGTGCGGGACTTCGTGTTCGCGAAGTGGGGCTACTCGATCCAGCCGACCGAAACGGGCTGCCGGGTCACCGAGTACTGGCAGGACCTACGGCCCGACGAGATCAGGGAACGAGGCTCCTCCATCTCCGGCGTGACCGACCGGGTTTCGCACAACCGGGCCGGGATCCAGGCAACGCTCGATCGCCTGGCCGCTGCGGTCGAGTGATCGCCCTACTCCTCCAATCGCCATGAAGAACAACGACGACCGTCCAACCGTCCTCGGGCTGTCCGAAGTCTGCGCAACACTGGCTGCGACCGTGGGTGCGCGGCTCGTCGAGCGAAGTCAGTTCGTGGCGACCGGCGAATCGTCTGCCGGTGGGCTGATCTCGGCAACCCTGCTTTCGGTGCCGGGCGCGTCGGCCTTCTGTGTCGGCGGAGCCGTGGTCTACACCGGCCGTTCCCGCCGCCTGCTCTTCGACCCCGATGCCCTTCCGACCGACGTGCGTGGCGGCACCGAAACGTTCGCCACACACCTTGCCGTCGCCGCCGCAACGAGAATGCGCGCCGACTGGGGCTTGGCCGAAACCGGCGCCACCGGACCGACCGGCAATCCCTACGGCGATCCAGCCGGCCATGCTTGGGTGGCCGTGTGTCGTCCCGACGGAACCACGCGAACTCGCCACGTCCTCACCGGCGACAACGATCGGGCAGCCAACATGGAGCGCTTCACCGAGGCCGCACTCACCTTGCTGCTCGACGAGCTCAGCTCCTGAGGCGAGCCCGCTGGGTGCGATCCTCCCCGCTACCGTACGTCTCCAATCCAAGGAGCCGGACATGATCAAAGTCAGCGTGATGTATCCGAAGACCGAGGGTGCCTCGTTCGACATGGAGTACTACAAGACGAAGCACTTCGAGATCGTCGACCGAACGATGATGCCCTCGAAATGGGAGATCGACGCCGGCATCGATGGCCCCTACGAGACCGTCGCGCATCTGTACTTCGACTCGATGGAGGCCATGCAGGCCGGGATGGGCGAGGCATCCGAGGCCGCAGCCGACGTACCGAACTTCACCACGATCCAGTCGGTCGTGCAGATCGCCAACGTCGTCGAAGTCTGAGACCGGCACCGCAGACCGAAGCCGGTCGCAGAGCAGAGGTCGGATCGGTATGTGAGACTCCCGACCACGGTCGGCACGGCGCCGGCTCGCATGCACCGTCCGGGGGACGACATGGACAAGCGAGAGATCAACCCGACCGAATGGCTGTTGGCCTTCAACGTCAACCAGGGCATCGAAATCACCGGTGCACAACGTGTGCTGTTCCTCTCGGGTCAGACCGCCAACGCCGCGGACGGTTCACCGATGCACACCGGGGACATCGTGGCCCAGTTCCAGATGGCATGGGACAATCTGAAGGCCGTTCTCGCCGAGGCAGACATGGATCCGTCGAACATCGTGCGGATGAACATGTACACCACCGACGTGGACGCGTTCATGGCCGCTGCGGAGCACTTGGTTCCCATCTTTGCCGGCGACGGCTGCAAGCCGGTCAGCACGCTGCTGGGAGTTGCCGCGCTGTTCGAGCCCGAGCTGATGATCGAACTCGAAGCCACCGCTGTCGCCTGATCCGCCGACCCGGCCGCCACTCTTGATGGGAAGGAAGAACTGATCCAAGCGATCGAGTTGGTTCACCGAGCACTCGATCACCTGATCTCGCTCGATCTCACACCATCGAACCCGACAATGGGCCGGTCCTGACGGTGTGCGCCTCGAACCGGGCGAGGCCGTGGCTGCCGCACTTCTCGGCGACATCCGCCGGATCGTCACCGACGCCAAGGGCGTCGTGATCGATCTCGGGCGCCGCAGCCGCCTCTTCACCGGCCACGCCCGCCTCGCGGCGCAGATCCCCCATCAGCACTGCATCTGGCCCGGCTGCCACACCCGCACCAGTCGATGCGAGATCGACCCCGCCACACCCTGGGCGGCCTCGAGCCGAGGTGACCCCGGTGGCGGGTGCACCTGCCCCGACAACGGAGTGCCGATGTGCGGCAAACACAACCGCCACAAACAACACGGCTACCTCACCCGTCGCGGCCCCGAAGGCGACTGGATCATCACCAGACCCGACGGCACACCAATCGAGTAGGTCGAGTTCGAGTGGCCTACCCGAAGGCGCCGAACGCCCCGAGCAAGGTGATGACCCATGCGGTGATCAGCACGACGGTCGTTCCCGCGTACTCGCCGATGAGTCGACGGCCGGGTACGAGTCGCTGATACCGCCGGCGCACCAGATCGTCCCACTTCAACCGGGAGTCAACGATTCGTTGATCGGCGGCCCGGCGGTCACTCGCGAGGGTCCTTGGGCACTGGGTGCCGACGTCGGCGCCTTCTACCGTGTTGTCATGACGTGAAGGAGGGTCCCATGATCGACAACCGCACCGACGCCGACCGGCGGCTCGGCCACAAACTTGCGCACCTCCGGGGCGACGATGTCGTCGCCCGTGATCGGCGCCTCCGCCATCTTGCCCCTGCGCCGGGGCGCAGCGCTGCGTTGACGGCAGGGGTGTTGCCATGAGACTCCCCGTGCGCATCGTCGGCCTCTACGCCGTTCCGGTTTCGGACGCGTCCATCATCCTGCTGAGCGAACCGGGCGAGATCACACGGGTCCTGCCCATCTTCATCGGCGCAGCCGAGGCGCAATCGATCGCCTTCGCCCTCGCGACCGTCGAGGTGCCGCGACCGGGTACGCACGACCTGATGATCGCCGCCCTGGAACAACTCGGCGCTCGACCCATCTCGGTCTCGGTCACGGCCCTGCGCGAGGGTGCATTCATCGCCCAGGTCGTCGTCGAACAGGACGGGCGTCTGCACCAGCTCGATGCACGACCCAGCGACGGCATCGCACTCGCCGTTCGGTCCGGCGCCGAGCTGTTCGTCGAGAACTCGGTCATGGACGAAGCGGCCGTGACCGTGGAACACGAGGCCAACGAGCCCTTCGACGAGGCAGAGATCGAGAACATCGTCGCCGACTTCCACGACTTCCTGACGACAGCCACCCCGGAGGACTTCACCGTGGCCGAGGGCGAACGCGTGGCGGAGGACGATGAACCCGACACCGAACCGGGCCCGGACGACGGCCGTTGAGGTTGCGTTCTCCGCTACCTTCGCATCCATGACACGAACCGGACGATGCCTCTGCGGCGATATCACCTATGCGATCGAAGGCGACCCGATGGCAGTGGCGGTATGCCATTGCGATCACTGCCAGCGACAGAGCGGAGGGTCGTTCTCCACCAACGTGGTCGTCAGCCCCGACCAGCTGACGATTTCGGGTGACATCAACACCTACGAAGATCGCGGCCGTACCGGTGACGAGGTCTACGTACTCCGTCGCTTCTGTGGCAACTGCGGATCGCCGATCGTTTCGGTGCTCGTCGGACGACCCGAAATCGTTGCGGTCAAGGCGGGGACGCTCGATGACCGGAGCGACCTGCAGCCCAACGTCCAGGTGTGGTGTGACGACAAGCAGCCGTGGGTCGATCTCGGTGGCGTTCCCGCCATCGCCCAGGAGTAGACGCCGTCGTCAACACCTCGACATCGTCACGGTCAGCGGGTGGCAGCGCCGAAGCCGCCATCGGCGAAGATGATCTCGCCTGTGACGAAGCTCGCCTCGTCGGACGAGAGGTAGAGGCAGGCGTTGGCGATGTCGGCCGCCTCGCCGAGACGACGCAGGGGCGTCTCGGCCTCTCGGTCACCGACCCACCGGTCGCTGGTGAGAGCGGCCGCGGCCATCGGGGTACGGATGTAGCCGGGCCCCACTGCGTTGGCCCGGATGCCGAATCGTGCCAGTTCGATCGACAGCACCTTGGTGAGCATCCACACCCCGGCCTTCGACACGCAGTATTCGCCCGACCCCTTCAGCGCGGTGACCCCGGCCATCGACGCGATGTTGACCAGCGATCCACCCGAGCCTCGCTCCACCATGTGCTTGGCCACCGCCTGATCGGTGAGCATCACACCGGTCAGATTGACGTCGAGCACCCGCTGCCAGGACTCGAGCGTCTTGTCGATGACGAACATGTCACCCCGATCCATCCGATCGCTTCCTGCCAGCTCGTCGTCGTCGTCCCGGCTGACGTAGTTCGCGTGGGAGATCCCGGCAGCCGCCACGCACAGGTCCACCACATCGAACGCATCCAGCGCGGCCGAGAGCATCGACCGAGTCGATGCCACCGACGAGGTGTCGACCTCGATGGCGACGGCCGTCCCGCCCACCCCGGTGATCTCGTCGGCCACGCGCTGGGCCCGATCAGCATTGAGGTCGGCGACGGCAATGGCCGCCCCCTCCTCGGCAAAGCGCAGGGCACAGGCCCGGCCGATGCCGGAGGCTCCCCCGGTCACCAGCGCGACCTTGGACCCGAGCCGATCGCCCTTGGGCGTGCCGTCGGGAGTGGGGGGTGGAGTGGTGCTCGTTGTCATGTCGATTCGATTCGGTTGGATGGGTGGCGGTCGTGCCAGGCTCAGGCTCGGGTGAGGGTCTGGTCGGCGACCAGGGCGTCGACCTGGCGTTGGAGCGCCTTGGCCCAGTTCGGATGAGTCAGCACCCAGAACCGCTCGGCGCCGATGGCTTCGAGGACCAGGCGGCCGACCTCGTCGGGGTCCATGCCCTGCTCGAGTATGGCCTGGATGCCCTTGGCCGCTCGGCCCGATGCATTGCCATCAGCCTTGGGTTTGGCCTTCCCGGGGCGGAACCCAACGGAGTTCCGGCTGATGTTGGTGTTGATCGGCCCGGGACACAGAACCGATGCGGTGATCGGGCTCTTGCGGCCACGCAGGTCTCGCTCGACGGTCGACATGAGGGCAACGACTCCGAACTTCGCCACGTTGTAGGCGCCCATCATCTGACCGGCGATCAGCCCGGCCATCGATGCGGTCGCATTGATGTGCCCCTCGCCCTGTCCCTCGATCAGCGGCAGGAAGACGTTGACGCCGTAGATCGGCCCCCACAGGTCGACGTCGAGGATCCACTTCCAGTCGTCGAGCTTCATCTTGTGGGTCGCGGTCGGGATCCCGACACCGGCGTTGGCGCACAGCACATTGACCCGGCCGTAGGTGTCGACCGCCAGGTCGGCCAGCGCCTCGTTGTCGCCGAGCTGTGATACGTCGGTCCGGCGGCCGACAACGCTGGCCCCCGATGACGTCAGATCGGTGACCGCGGCGTCAAGGGCGGCCGCGTCGAGGTCGCCGAGCACGAGCTTCATGCCCGCCCCGGCGAAGGCCCGGGCCATACCCAGACCGATGCCGCTGGCGGCACCGGTGATCACGGCCACCCGACCGTCGAACTCGGTCATGCCACGGGCCTGCTCGGATGGTTGCTCGCTCATGGGGTCACTCCGGTAGTCGGGCACGATCACGGGACGCCGAAATACTGGGCGTCGCGTCGTCATTCCACAAATGCCCGACACATTCGCAGCGTCCGACCCTGCCGATCCCCACATGTTGCGGATGACCGGACCGATCAGAACGGCCGAGAGAGGAGTTCACCGAGGGACGGGCACGTCGACCGTGGAAGACACCAGCTCTTCACCCTCCCATGTCCACCCCGACAGTTCGACCGTGATCGTGTCGCCTCCGTCATCGGTGACCTCGATCAGGCCGAACTGGCCGGCACCGGGGAACACCCCGTGGCTGTAGGGGCCTCCCTTGGTGCTGCCGGGGCGGTCGAGCGCGGCGGCGTGGAGTACCGGAAAACCATCGTCGCCGACCGTCGAGAAGTCGCTGTTCGTCCCGTCGTCGAGTGCCATCATGTGAGCGTCGCCGCTCACCATCACGAGCCCCTCGATGTCGTTGACTGCGATGAAATCGGCGATTTCGGCCCGCTCGATCGAGTAGCCGCTCCAGTCGTCCCCGCCAGGGGCGGCGGCTGCGATCCACGGCACGGAGTTCACCCACAGGATCAGTGGATACCGATCGCGCGCTCGCGAGCAACTCGCTCTCGAACCACGCTCGTTGTTCGTCGCCGAGCATGGTCTTGTCGGCGTCGTCCGGCTCGCCGGAAGGAGAACGACCAGACCGCGAGTCGGTCATGATCACGCGCATCCGACCGATGGTGAAGGCCTGCGCAATCGGGCTCTGGGACCCGAGCAGCGGATAGTGCGGCACGTAGTCGCGATACACCTCCATGGCCGCCGGACGCGACGGCGACGTTGCATCGGAGTTGTTGTCGCCGAAGTCGTGGTCGTCCCACACATAGCCGATCGGCGTCGACCGGAACAGAGCGGAGGGGGCCGCGCGAGTCAACTGGAGGTCGAGCACCCTTCGGAAGGCGTCGGGGTCGTCATCGCCGATGTTGGCATAGTGGAAGTCGCCCATCTGGAGGAATACCAACGGGTCGAGCTCGCGGATGGTGTCGAACACTGCGCCGTTGGTGCCGACCCGCATACAGGAGGCGGCCGCGATCGTGAACGATGCCGGACCGCTCGGGAAGGTTCGGAACCGGCCGGCACGGACCGTATCGAGCGTTCCCTCGACCTCGACTGCGTAGTGATAGCCGATGTCGGGGGTGAGCGAGTCGAGCTCGAAACGCACGACCCGGTCGTTGACCTCGGTCGGCTCGAACCAGACCGAATCGGTGAAGGCCTCGTCATCGCTCACGGCCAACAGCACACCATCGACAGCGACGTCGAGCTTGGCCACCACGACCGCGCTCGACTCGGTGACACCGCCCGACCAGATCCATTCGACCTCGGAGTCGGGCAGCTCGGCCAGCTCCGACGAAGGGTGAGCAGGCCCATAGAGGTCGTCGTAGACACGGCGGGCGAAGAAGCCACCCACCGTCACGGCCGGCACGATCACGACCATGGCCGCCACGGCCCGCCGGGGTGGGAGGTCGTGGAGGTAGATCAGCGTCCAGAGCAGGCCGGGAACGAGAAAGGCTCCGGCGACGACGACGGCGTCGAGCGGTTCGAGCAACCTGGCGGCGAAAACGACGACCGCTGCGGCGGCCAGGAGCGCGAGCGTGCCACCGATCACCTCCCACTTCCGGCTGATCATGATGACGACCAGGAAGACGACGACGACGATCTGCTGTTGTCGGATCTCGTAGGCGTCGCCACCGGGCCGGTGGTGCAGGAGGCCGAGGCGCGAAGCGACGACCAGACCGACGACTGCGATCAGCGCCCACGCGAACGCGACTCCACGGAGCACCTCACGCTGCGATCGGACGGGCCCAGGATCAGCCCGGCGGCACACAGCACTGCTCGAACAACCAGCTGGCTCGTTCGCTCACGCAAGACCTCCCTGCGATCCTGTCCCCATCCTTCGCAAGGTCACCGTGCCTGCCCAGGGGCGAAAGTCCACGGCCCGTGGGGTGTGAGGCAAGGACCCGTGGTTGCCCAGGACGGGCAACATCCGGCGCGGGTTGCTTGATGGGGAGTTGATGCCGGAACCATCGACAATGGAGGTCTCGCAACGATCCTTGCCTCATGTCGTCGTCCAGCTCGCAGCCCTCGTTCGGCCCCCGAATCGAACGACCACGGCTGACCGTCGAGGAGGTCGTCGGCAACCCTGGCCAACGCCTCGTCCGCGTGACCTACCACCTCGTGGCAGGTCCCGACGATGAAGCCGTGGGGCACCTGGCCAAAGAACGAGTCGTGGTCATGGGGATCGAGCTGGACACCGACCCGGTTGCCGCTGCCAACGACCCGATCGCGACCTCGGTCAAGACCCACCTCGTCCGGGCCGGAGACCATGTCCGTCGAATCGAGCAGCTCGTGCACCGCGTGCTCCTCGATGTCGAGCAGGACTGGTGGACGTCGGGAAGTGGGGGCGAGACCATCCCGATCGCCGAATGGATCGACCATCTCGTGGCACACATCCAGATCGAGATCGACGACGACGTGATCGCCGAAGCACTCACGCCCGTCGTCAGCGGGTCGTGGGGCCCACTGGGAACGAGCTGAACCGCGTCGCAGCAGACGTTCTGCGCATCGTCCCACCAGGGCCGGTGTCGAACCGAGGCTGAGACCCGAAGGGGAACTGTCGGGGCCCAGTCCGAGACAGATCGCTGACGTGACCTTGGCCCCTTCCGAGGTGAACGTCGCGACCACGATGGTTGAGGGAGACAGGGTCTTCGTAGGCGAACCGCCGAGCAGCGATGGCCTCGAACCGGAGCGTCGGGCAGGTCGCCGACGTGAAGATGCTCGTGAAGGGGAATCCAATGAAACGAATCGTCGTCGGAGCAGATGGATCCCCGGGATCTGCCAATGCCATGAGATGGGCGGCACACATCGCGTCCTCCCAGGACGCAGAGATCGTGGTCATGACCGGCTTCGTGCCGACCGACTCCGAGTTGCCTCCGAGCCGCGTCGAACAGCTGCTCGAGGAGCAACGGCGGCATCTCGAGAGCTGGAGCCAGGCTGCCCACCTCGGAAACGTGGAGGTCCGAACCGTGGTCGAACGAGGCGACCCACGGACCGGAATCCTCAGGGTCGCCGAACGCGAGCCGAGCAGATCTCATCGTCATCGGCAGAATCGGCCGATCCGCGGGGCCGGGGCTGCTGCAAATCGGCAGCCTGGCCGAGTGGCTTGCGCACAACGCCAACGTGCCGATGGCCGTGGTGGGCGGTGCGGTGAACGTCGAGACCCGTAGTGTTCTCGTCGGTGTCGACGGGTCGAAGGGCTCCAGAGCAGCCCTTGACTGGGTCGCCGATCTCGCCTCCGGTCTGGACCTACGGGTGGTCGTTGCGACGGTACGCCCACCCCTCAACGAGGGGGGTCCACTGCCCGATCCCGAGGAGCGGAAGCGGGCCATCGAGAGGCAGATTCGCGAAGAACTCGCTCCCAGCCTCGCCAAGGCCGAGGTCGAGTTCGAGGAGCTTGCACTACACGGCTTCAACGTCGCCGAGACATTGCTTCAAGCCGCAATGGACGAACGAACCGACGTCATCGTCGTCGGCGCACGCGGACTCGGTGGTTTCACCGGACTCCGCATCGGTGGTGTCGCTCTCAAGACGCTCCACCGTGCCGACCGTCCCGTGGTGATCCTTCCGGCTGCGTAGCCCCTCGTGCCGTGACCGTCCGTGCTCGGGTCGGCTGTCCACCAGCCTGACACCACACCCGCTGGGCCGAATTCGAGAAGCTCGATCACCGTCGGGGTGGCTCCAACGCGGGGTCGACGGCCCGTTGGCGTCGTCGACGCTCAAGTTTTTCCGAGCTTTGGTCGACAAGCCGGGTTCACTCGAGGAACTGGAAGTGGATCTGCATGTCTCGACGTCCCAAGAACGTTGCTGCCGCGTTGGCCTGCCTGGCGCTCATCGCTTCCACCACCGCATCAGTCGGTGCTCAAGGTCGGCCTGATGGCGAGCCCGGGTTCTCCCGAGGCCAGGCCGCCATCGATCGCCTCGGTGAGCGCCTGCCCGCCGCTGCTCGGGCCAATGACATGACCGTTGCGGAGTTCCGTTCCGTGGTGCTCGGCGACTCCACGGTGGCCGTCAACGGCGAGGGTGAACTGGCGTACTTCGACGAGATCGCCCCCGGCGAAGTGGACACCACCGGTGAAGCCATCTCGGCGGCACCACCCGTCACCGACGCGGTCTTCGAGCTCAGCAGCCTTCCGGGCGCAGACAAGACCATCTACCTCGACTTCGACGGACACGTCACCGAGGGCACCAGCTGGAACAGCTCGTACAACGTCGCAACGATCGTGTCACCCCCGTACGACCTCGACAACGACCCGAACTCCTGGACAGCCCAGGAGCTCGACATCATTCGTCGGTCGTTCATCAAGGTGTCGGAAGACTTCGCTCCGTGGAACATCAACGTCACCACGATCGACCCCGGCGTTGACGCCCTGATGCGATCCGGCACGGGCGACACCCGGTGGGGTGCTCGCGTGGTCATCACCGACGACACCTTCGCCAACTGCGGTTGTGGCGGCCACGCTTTCATCGGCGCCTTCGACGACGCGGTCGATGAGCCCACCTACGTCTACAACTCGAGCTTCAACGGGGTCTCCGAGGCCATCACGCACGAGGTCGGCCACATGCTGAACCTCGCCCACGACGGCACGACGACCGCCACCTATTACACGGGCCACGCCGGCGCCGGCTCGACCGGTTGGGCCCCCATCATGGGAGCGGCTTACTACCAACCGGTTTCACAGTGGAGCCAGCAGGAGTATTTCGGGGCCAACAACTTCGACGCCGGCGCCAATTTCGGACAGGGCCGCGATGACCTTGCCATCATCTCCTCACTGACCAACGGCAACGGCTTCGGCCCCCGCATCGATGACGTCGGCAACACCGCGGCCACCGCCACGGCGCTCGTCGGATCGAATCCGTCTATCACCGGACTGATCACCGATCGCGATGACATCGACGTCTTTTCGTTCTCCACCAACGGTGGCGAAATCCGGCTCGAGGCCAACCCCGACTCGGCGTATGCCAACCTCGACATCGAGATGACCCTGCGTGACAGCGCCGGGTCGCTCGTCACCAGGGCCAACCCGATCAGCGAGCTCTCTGCGGTGATCGTGGCCACGGTTCCTGCGGGAACCTACAGCGTCGAGATCGACGGCGTCGGCGTCGGCAACCCCGCCGTCGATCCCCCTTCGGGCTACACCGACTACGGCAGCATCGGCCGCTACGTCTTGACCGGCACGCTCGGTGACACCCCGCCGCCGGACACCGAAGCACCGTCGGCTCCCACTGGACTTGCGGCCGATGTGGTCGACGGATCGGTCCAGCTCAGCTGGAACGCCAACACCGAAGCCGACCTCGCCGCCTACGTGGTGTACCGATCGGAAGGCGGCCAGGTGCCCGTCGCCATCGCCACCGTGTCGAAGGTGAGCTCGGTGTACCCCGACACGCCGGGAGCAAGCGGCAGCTACACCTACTCGGTGGCTGCAGTGGACGCCTCGGGCAATGAGTCGTCTCGGTTGGACGGCGTCACCGCAGTGGTCGAGGCTTCGCTCAGGAGTATCGCCATCTCCGATCTCGCCGTGTACGGCACGGTCCAAGGCAACTACACCAAAACCCAGATCGCTGACGGTGTCAGCCAGGTGATCACCGAAGTCGGTTCGGGTGGCAAACCCCAGCTGCGCCACGATCGTCTCGAGCATCAGTGGGCGATCCCGGCAACGAGCGGCGCTCAGACGCTGACCGTTGTGGCCCGAGTCGTCGACGGCGGCGATGCCGACAACGGTGTGACGGTCGAGTGGTCGAGCAACCAGAGCAACTGGATCCCGCTGGGCACCATCGCCCCGGGAGAGATGACGACCACCATGTGGTCGATCGGAGCCTCCACCGGCACCGTGTGGGTCCGGGTGGTCGACACGAATCGTGACACCAGGCAGGAGTCCTTCGATCGAGTCGAGATCGACGAGCTGCGCATCGACGGCGCCGAAATCGGCGACCCAACCGAGATCGTGATCTCGTCGTTCTCGGTCGGCACGCAATCGGCCGGCAAGGGAAGCCAACGTGGCACGGCCACGATCGTGCTCAGCGACGACCTCGGCCAACCAGTCGCCGGGGCGACGGTCACCGTCGAATTCGGCGGCTCGTTCTCCGAGACGGTCACCGGCACGACGAACTCGAATGGTTCGGTGAGCTTCGTCACAGCCCAGTCGACGAAACGTCCGTCGGTCCAGGCGTGTGTGATCGCAGTCGGGGGAAGCGACCTTCCCTACCACGGTGGCACCGCCTGCCAGACGAACTGAGCGCCCTGACCACGAGCGAAACCTGAGCAGAGCGAGGAGTCCCTCACCACTTCGGGATGAGCGCACTCGCTCTCAGCCCGCAGGCCGGCACACCGGGTCGGCACGTCGGACTTCATCCCGCCAGAGCCTCGACTCGCCGGCCAAGCGCTCGTTTCCCCTGCCCCATTGTTCGAGACGCCCGGGCGCGGCCCGTGCGAAGCTTGGGCGATGAGCACCACACACCGAGTGGTCAATCGACCGTTTCGACACCGAAGCGAGTGGGACCCGCAATGGGCGTGACCGCGGGACTGCGCGACCGAGCGCCGATGGCGCTGGCCCGGGCCACCTGGCACACGAGCCGGCCGCTCGCGATCCTGTGGTGGGGCCTGGTCGCGCTGCGCGTGGCGCTTCCCGCCGTGTTGACCCTGGCGATGGGGGCGCTGATCGGTGCCGTCCAGGCCGACGACCCGATCACGTGGCCGCTCGCCGTGGTGGGCGGCTCGTTCGCCATGATCAGCGTGACGTCACCGCTCCACACCCAGGTCGGCGCCGTGCTCGGCGATCGCACGTCGGGCCACCTCCAGGCCCAGCTCACGTCGGCGGTGTCCGACCCGCCCGGCATCGCGCACCTCGAGCGCCCCGGGCTGGCCGACGAACTGGTGGCCGCCCGTGACTTCGACCTGGGCCAGATCGGTCCGCCGATCTCGGTGTCGATGGGTTTCGTCGGCGCAGGACTCGTCGAGCTGCTGAGCGGGGCGGCCCAGGCGGTCGCTCTGGCCACCGTCGCCTGGTGGGGTGCGTTAGTGCTGTCGGCAGCCTGGCTCAGCACCCACTACCTCCTCCGCGAGAGCTCCTTCTGGGCCCGGCGGGGCGACCCCGAGGTGCAGGCCGAGCAGCGGCACGCCGACTACTCGTACCGACTGGCGGTCGAAGCGGTGCCGGCGAAGGAACTCCGGGTGTTCGGGCTGAGCGAGTGGGTCGTCGATCGTTTCGCCCTCCGACGTACTCGGCTCCTCGACATGCAGTGGGAGGCCATGAAGCTGCGCCAGCGATCCCTGTCGACCGTCTTCATCGTTCTCGGCGTCGCCCATGCCGTCGTGCTCGTGCCGCTGATCGGTGGCGCCGTCGACGGTGACGTCCCGATGAGCGATCTCGTGATCGCAGCCCAAGCGCTGATCGGGATCGCGGCGCTGGCGGTCGGCAACTTCACGTGGGCGCTCGACGCTGCCGCCGCTCCGGTCAAGGCGGTGGAAGGCCTCGCAGGTCGGATGGCCCTGGAGGGAGCGCTTGCCCAGCCACCCGATCCGCCCGGGCCGCTCTCGATCGCAGACCTTCCTCGGGTCGCCATCACCTTCCGCGACGTCGGGTTCACCTATCCATCGGGAGGCGCTCCGGTCTACCAGCACCTCGATCTCACCATCCCCGCCGGTCGCTCGCTCGCCATCGTCGGGCGAAACGGTGTTGGCAAGACCACCCTGGTCAAGTTGCTCTGCCGGCTCTACGACCCGACATCGGGGTCGGTCGAGGTCGACGGAATCGACCTGCGCCACGTCGACGTCGACGACTGGCGTCGTCGACTCGCCGTGGTGTTCCAGGACTTCGTTCGTTTCGAGCTGGCGCTTCGCGACAACCTCGTCCCCTCGGCCATCGCTGCGCACGCAACCGGTCCGTCCGACACCGATCTGGCCGAGGTCCTGGCCACTGCCGGCGCGAGCGACCTCGCGCACCTCGATCAACCGCTGTCCAAGGCGTACCCGGGAGGGACGGACCTGTCCGGCGGACAGTGGCAGCGCGTCGCACTGGCCAGGGCGTTGGCGGGTGTGCACGCGGGTGCCGGCGTCGTTGTGCTCGACGAGCCCACCGCCCAGCTCGATGTCCGAGGGGAGGCCGAGATCTTCGAGCGGCTCATCCGTGCGACCCGTGGCTGTACGACGTTGTTGATCTCGCACCGCTTCTCGACCGTGCGCCACGCCGACCGGATCGCAGTGGTCGACGACGGCGTGGTCGTCGAGGAAGGCAGCCACGATGAGCTGATGGCCTTGAACGGTCACTACCGCACCATGTTCGACCTTCAGGCTGCACGCTTCGCCGAGGGCCTGCCCGCCGATCCCGACGACGAGGTCGACGCATGACAGCCGATCCCCGTGCTACGACGGGCAATACCCCTGACGGACTCGCCGCGAATCGACCGATTCCTGACGAGCTGGGTGAGCTGCCCGGCGGCGGCGCGGCCATTGTCAACATCGTTCGGTTGGCATACCACTACCAGCCGAAACTCCTGTGGATCAGTCTCGGCATCACCGTGGTCGGCGCCCTGCCCGACGCACTGATCGCGCTGTGGCTGGGGCTGTTGGCCAAAGCCCTGAGCGATGGAGGCGATCCCGACCGGACGCTCCTCATCGTCGCCGGCGCCGGCCTGGCCTTTTCGGCGGTGGGCGGCTGGGTGCTGCACGCCGGCGGTGACCGACTCAATCTTCGCTTTCGGCAACGCCTGGCCGTGTCACTCGAGACCCACGTTGCCAGGCTCCAGGCCGACGCGGCGGGAATCGAACACCACGAACGCCCCGACGCGCTCGACCGACTGGCGATGCTGCGCGACCAGGTGTTCACGCTCGATCACATCTTCCTGTCGCTGTTCGGCAGCCTCGGCGTGTTGTTGCGGCTGCTCATCGTGATGGCCGTGCTGGCGACGGTGCGGCCCGAGCTGCTGCTCCTCGGGCTGGCGGCCATCCCGCCGGTCATCGCGGCTGCCCGGCGGGGACGCATGGAGTCGTCGGTGTGGGAGTCCATGGCCGGGCAGCGACGCCTGGCCCGCCATCTGTTCGTGCTCGGAACTGAGGCGCCGTCGGCCAAGGAATTGCGCGTCGCCAACGCCCGACGATCGGTGGCGGCGGCCCGCGACAAGGCGTGGCACGACTTCGTGGGGCCCGTCGAGCGAGTGCGATGGCGATCGGCCGCAGTACAGACCGCTGCGTGGTCGTGTTTCGCGGCGGCCTTCGTGATCGCCATCAACGTGGTCGTGCAGGGCGAGGGCCCCGACCGGGCCAGTGCGACACTCATCGTGATCGCCGCCGGAGCACGCCTGACGGCCTACATCGGCGCGGCGGCGACCGAGATCGACACCTGGGGCTTCTTCGTGCAGGGGTCCCAGCGGCTGTTGTGGCTCGAGCGGTTCGTCGAGGCCAGGCAACGGCACGGCGGCGCCGCCGTGCCCGAACGACTCTCGTCCGGCATCGGCTTCGAAGACGTCTCATTCGCCTATCCGGGCACCGACCGACTCGTCCTCGAGCATGTCGACCTCGAACTGCCGGCCGGCACCGTGGTCGCCGTCGTCGGCGAGAACGGCGCCGGTAAATCCACCCTGGTCAAGCTGCTCGCCGGGCTGTACCGGCCGACCTCGGGGCGAATCACCGTCGACGGCGTCGACCTGGCCGACATGCCGAGCGATCAGTGGCGAACCCGCCTGGCCGGTGCGTTCCAGGACTTCGTCCGATTCGAGTTCGTCGCCCAACACAGCGTTGGCGTGGGCGATCTGTCTCGCATCGACGACGAGCCTGCGGTGGTCGAGGCGGTCGGACGGGCCGGTGCCGACGACGTCGTCGGCCGGCTCGACCACGGCCTCGCGAGCCAACTCGGTCCGACCTGGCCCGACGGGGTCGATCTGTCCGGAGGGCAATGGCAGAAACTCGCCCTGGCTCGCGGCCTACTACGAGACGACCCGCTCGTCGTCATGCTCGACGAGCCCACCTCGGCGCTCGACGCCGAGACCGAACACAACCTGTTCGAACGCTTCGCTGACCAGGCCCGCGAGGCCCGCAGCAACGGCCGGGTGACGGTGCTCGTGTCGCACCGGTTCTCGACGGTGCGCATGGCTGACCGCATCGTCGTCATGTCCGGATCCAGGGTCGAGGAGAGCGGCACCCACGACGAGCTGATGGCCCGAGGCGGCACGTACGCCGAGCTGTTCACGATCCAAGCGGCGGCCTATCGCTGACGGCGTGGAACCCTCGGTCGACCCGAACCCCAGGGAGGTGCTGGTCGCCGAGGAGTTGCGAAAGGACTCACCCTCGACGCCGTTCACGGTGGACGCCGGCGACGACGTCTGGATCGGCCTGATCGCCGACTCGGACCACTCCTCGTCGGCGCTGTTCTCACAGGTGACCGGCCGCTGCGCCAAACAGGAGGGCGATGTCGTGGCGTACACCCGCGACGATCTCGACTTTCTGGTCACCGACGACCCGCCAGCCTGGCGTGAGATGCCGGGCAGGCGGCACAAGATGATGCACGTCGAGATCGAGGTGACTGACCTCGTGGCCCTGGTGACTCGAGCGATCGCAGCCGGGGCCACCGAGGCCGCCGATCAACCGGCTGATCGCGACCAATCGCGGATTCGGATCATGCTCGACCCCGCCGGCCACCCGTTCTGCCTCTTCGTCGCCGGCGGTTCGCGCCGCCCGCTGGAGGCGTCAGCGGACTCATGGCTCGATATCGCCACCCGATCGCCCCGCCGCCCGATCGATGGCGGCACCGACGCGCTCGGGCAACGGCTCGGAAAGGTGCGAGGTCAAGGGGGGCACGTGTCGATGGCCCAGAAGGAACGGATCCTCATGGGTGATGCTTGACGAGGACCTGTCGTCGCAGCTGATGCCGTGCTCGACGGTGCGGACCACCTGATCGGTCACGGACCATCCCGCCCGCTCGTAGAACGCGACCGCTGCGACGTTGTCGACCCTGGTGCGCAACTCGAACTTCGTGTGGCCGGCGTCGACGAGCGTCGACTCGGCTTTCGCCAGGATGCGTCGGCCCAGACCCTTGCGTTGGTGCGCTGGCGCGCTTGCGACGGGTAGCCGGGAGCTGCCGGGCGGTCTCATCCACGAGCGTGGCGGGTGGCGCATCGAGCACTGCGGCGGACCGCTCGGAGTCGGTACCTTGATCGTGAAGGCGAGTCGTCACGTGACCGCGGTTGCCGATCTGACCGACGACGAGTCTCGCGTTGGGTCCATTGCTCCCCGACGCGATGCACGATCCGCACAACCAACGGTTCGCGTAACGTGTCGACATGGCGAGACCCACGGACGAGGATCGCATCGAGGCGACCCGACGGATTCTCGGCGGTCTCGGCGGAGGTGGTGATGCCAACCAACTCGCGGTCCTCGGCGAGGTCGACTTCCGGGACAAGGAGCGTCGGCGCATCCAGTACGCGATTCTCTCCGCCTTCGCCGCGCAGGGCGGGCGCTGGCAAATTTCCCGATCGCTCGTTGCAGATCCTGTGAGGGCTACTTCCGGAAGGGCCGCAGAGAGCGGCTCCACCGGAGACAGGTCTTCGCCGTGAGCCATTTCGTCCCGGCGCCTCAGGTGCTGAGAGCACGTCGCGGCAGATCAGGCCGCCTCCTCACCTTCTTGGGGTTGGCTCTCGCTGCGCTGTTGTTCGCCGCGGCATGCGGAAACGACGGCGAGGTGGTCAGAGGCGAGGAATCTCTTCATCCGTTCAGATCTCAGCAATCATCTCGGGTCGTTGAGGACCTACGGGTCTACATACCCGATCGAATGGAGTCTGAGGGTGTTCCCGGCCTTGGCATCGCACTTGTTCATGAAGGCGAGATCGTCTGGGAGGCGGCGTTCGGCGTGACGAACACGTTCACTGGTGACCCGGTCACAACGGGAAGCGTTTTCGAGGTTCAGTCGATCGGGAAGCCGGTCGCAGCATACGCAGCACTGGCGCTCGTCGAGTCCGGCGCGCTGGAGCTGGACGAGCCCATCAGCGGCGACCTCGACCGACCGTGGCCTTCTCCGTCGGAATGGAGCGATCAGATCACGCTGCGGCAGCTCCTGAGCCACACATCTGGGCTGTCAAACCGCCTGTACCCCC
Organism: uncultured Acidimicrobiales bacterium; assembly: GCA_963700755.1. Classification (GTDB taxonomy): domain Bacteria; phylum Actinomycetota; class Acidimicrobiia; order Acidimicrobiales; family SZUA-35; genus JBBQUN01. The sequence goes on along the minus strand of CAVOYW010000003.1, from coordinate 56,622 downwards.
TCGACAAGACGATCAGGTTCGAGCCAGGTGATCGCTTCTCCTATTCGAACGTCGGGTATCAGTATCTGCAAGCAGCCATCGAAGATGTCGCGGGCTTGCCGCTGGACCAGGTGGCGAATGAAACGACCTTTGCGCCGCTCGGGATGAACTCATCGACCTTCGCAGACCGCTCCGAGGTCACCTCGCGGTTGGTCTCCGGACACATCACCTACGGTGCGTTGCTCGCCCCGCTGGTCGCCGTCCTGCTCATCTGGTTCACACTCATCGTTGCGCTGAGCGCTGCTGCACAGCGGATTCGGACGGGAGAGATCGCTCTCACCTGGAGAATCCTCGCCATCTGCTACGTGGCAGCTGCGGTGCTTTCTTTGCCCGTTGTGGCGTGGCTGAACGGTGGGATCAACAAGTGGTCGTTCTTCCACGCGCTGATGACCACGGCCCTGAGCGTCTGGTTGGCTGTCTGGGTTGCGGGTGCGCAACGGCTGGCAGGGAGGCTGCCGGAAGGATGGCGATCGAGGAGACGACGACGGGCTTTGAGCGTCATCTCGATCGTGTCCTGCATCGTGGTGTTCGCGTTGCTCGCAAATGCGATCTCGGGACCGGTTCCCAAGGGGCCGTCGGTGACTCCTGGGGCAGCGTATTCGTTGAAATCGACACCAGGAGATCTGGCACGGTTCATGATCGAGCTGTCGAATCCTCAACACCTGAGTCCCGCCACCGCCAACCAGATGCTGACGCCGCAGGTTGACACGAGCGACGCGAATGCGTGGGGGCTTGGGATTGCCATCCACCACGGGCCCGAATGCGATTGGCTTTGGCACGGTGGCGACGCTGCCGACTTCCACGCCTTGATGGTCATGTGCCCGCAATCAGGCGATGGAGTCGTCGTGCTCACCAATGGAGAGTCGGGTCTGTTCGTAACACAGGACATCGCGCGTCGGGCGATGGAAGTCGACTTCACGTGGAGCCGTCGGTGACGCGCTGTGAGGGCTGCTCGACCCGAGATCGATGGGAGCCACACCGTGCGGAAGCAGTCCTCGAGGGTCTGCTCGGACGACCCCAGGGTCTGTTGACTCGGCGGCAAGCACCGAGGGACTACTCCGTAATCGTCGGCCCAGCGCCAGCAACTCGGGATTGGCGCATGCGTCGCCGCCAGCGGTTGGCGTCGTAACCGGCACCACGATGCAGCACACACCGGTTGTCCCATAACACGGTGTCGCCGACGGTCCACCGATGCGCGTAGACCGACTCGGTACGGGTCGCCTCTTCGTTGAGTTCGTCGATCAATCGACGACTGTCGATTCCCGACCAGCCGACGATCGACCGAGCATGGGACCCGACATAGAAGTTCTTCGTTCCATTGGTCGGATTGGTGCGAACCAGCTTGTGCTCGATCGGCGGCAGAGACGCTGCGTGGTTGTCGTGGACCGGCGCAACCTTCGTCCGGCTGAACACGTAGTCGTGCAGCACATGGAGGTCGTCGATTTCTCGTTGGCGGCTGCGGGCGAGTCGCTGATAGGCCGCACGTTGGCTGACGAATTCGGTGTCGCCGCCCTCGCCAGGTACCTCGTAGGCGTGCAGGATCGACACGTACGAAGGAATCCGCCGAAACGACGAGTCGGAGTGCCACAGGTTGTTTCCCTTCTGGCTTCTCGTTCGGGGGTCGTTCTCGTCTCGCTGCTTGTCGGCGTCGATCACGTTGCCGATCGTGGCGAGGTAGACCCGCTCGCCGGTGATGCCGAAGGTGACGTGTCCCTCTTCGGGCTCACCGAGTTGCCGCGTGAGCGCGAGTTGGGCCTCGTCGGTCATCGCCTGATCGGGAACGTGCAGAACCGAGTACCGATCGATTGCTGCGTGCAGCGCTGCGACGGCTTCGTCGTCGAGGGGCACCGTGAGATCGATATCCAGGACTCGGGCACCGAGCTCGCTGTGCAGCGGTTCGAACGACATCATCAGCTTGGGATCGGCGTGTTCTGCCAGGCGAAGAACTGCCAACGGTCTTCTTCGTACACCCAGACGGCGGTGAATCGGGCGACGACGGTGATCTCACGATCGTGGACACCGACGACGAAGGTCGCCTTGCCGGTGATGACGGCGGTGCTGCCCGACGTGATCATGGCGAGGTCTTCACGCTCGACCGAGCGGTAGTCGACCGAGCCACTGCTGACCGAGTCGATCCAGCTCTGCTTGGTGTCGACGAGCGCATTCGAATGCGTGTAACTCAGCGAGGGATGCACGAGCTGATCGAGCGTGTCGACGTCGTTGCCGATCAGCGCAACCCAGCGTTGTTCTTCGAGCACAAGTGCATCATCTGAGGTCATGCGCCGACGTTACTCAGCGATCCGCCAGGGCGATAGTCGACGGAGCGAGCGACGACGGCATGTTCGGCGAACTTGGTCGCCTCCTCGGCCGCAACTCCGACCGAGCACAGCAGTTGGGCAACATCGCCGCCCAGATCGTGACGTGCGGCGGTCGACGACGGCCATCGAGATTGAGCCCATCGTTGCCTACACACCGAATGTCGATCATCGGTCACGACGTGCGCTGCGCCTGAACCGCCAAGCCGGCTCCAGCTGCGAGGCCCGCTACTCAACCGTTGCGTCAGTGGCATACCTATGGCACAGTGATGGCATGCCTCGCACACGAATCAGCACGACCGTTGACGCAGACCTCCTCGCCAATGCCCGTCGAACACACGGAGCATCGACCGATGCCGAGCTCATCGATGAAGCGTTGGCAGCACTGCTTGCCCGCTATCGATCCGCCGAGATCGACGAGGCATATGCAACCGCCTACGCCGCTCATCCGATCAACGAACCAGACGAGTGGGGCGACCTCGCTTCGTTCCGCACGGCCGCCGCCGTAACATGAGCGACACGCCCAAGCGGGGTGAGGTGTGGTGGTGCGAACCGCCTGAGATCGGGCGCCGCCCCGTCGTGGTGTTGTCACGCGATGCCGCAATCCCGCGATTGCTACGCGCTCTCGTAGCGCCATGCACAACGACGATCAGAGGACTACCAAGCGAAGTCATCCTCGAACCTGGCGATGACCCCATCACTCGACAGAGCGCCGTCAATCTCGACTCGGTCGAGTCGGTCTCGATCGGCACACTCACCGCACGACTCGGAGCGCTGAGCGATGCCCGCATGCGTCAGGTCTGCGCAGCACTGACCGTCGCCACCGACTGCGCCTAGCACTCAAAAACCCGGTCCCAGCGGGCTTCGGCTCGCTACGCGAACCTCCCACCCGCACAGATCTGCAGTCTCAGGCAGTCTGTCAGGGCATCGGCACCAGCATGACCCGCGTAGCCGGGCCCCGGGACGGGGCCGGATGCAACCGATCCGTGCAGGGTCAACTGGAGTAGTCCCAGGTTCGTTTCGTGGCATGAGTGCTCTGAGCAGGCAGTTCTGACCTGGGACGATGATCCCTGCGTTGTCAGGATATGCGCGCGATAGTTAGGTGATGCCTAACCAACGAGTGGACGGGTGAACCAGGGTGAGTGACCCGAGTTGAGGCTCGTCGAGAACCGTTCGGCCGCGCAGCTGTCGCTTGTCGGCGAGGTTGTCGATCCTGAGCTGGTCCAGCAGCTGTGGCTGGAGGAGTACATCGTCTCGTTGCGCTCGCGGGGGTATTCGCCGAGAACGATCGACGGGGTGTCGGGGTCGCTGGATCGGGCGTTGGCGCGGTGCCCGGTGTTCGTGTGGGAACTCACGGCGGAGGTGATCGACGCCATGCTGGCCGAGCTCACCTCGAGCGGGCTGGCGACGTCGACGAAACGGAGCCATCTCCGCAACGTGGTCGGGTTCCATCGATTCGTCCGGACTCGCAAGGCGGCCGAGGTCGAGGCCCGCTTCGGGGTGGCGATGGTGGACCCGGTCGATGAGTTCAACTCGATCGTGCATGTGTCGGACGAGGGTGGTGCCCGCCGGGTGCCGCCAACCGTCGCGCGTCTGGACGGGTTCTTCGATGTGTTGCGGGACCGGGTCAACACCGCCCGGAAGTACGCGCCGAGCGGCTCGGGACTACGCGTTGTTCCGGACCCTGTATTGGACTGGGCTTCGCTCAGCGGAAGCCGTCGGTCTCGATGTCGGTGATCTGCATCGGGACCGGGGGCCGTTCGGCAAGATTCATGTCCGGTTCGGCAAGGGTGCCCGGACGTCCGGGCCGAGGCCTCGGTGGGTGCCGATGCTCGATGGAACAGCTGCGGTGCTGCGCTGGTACGTCGACGACGTCCGGCCTCTGTTCGCCCCGGTCGATGACGCCGTCTGGGTCACCCAGTCCGGCGGCCGGATGACGGCCTCGACGCTGCACAACCAGCTGGCCCGTCTGCTCGAGGTCGAGGGCGGTGAGCGGTTCTCGCCCCACGATCTGCGGCGGGCGTGCGCGACCCACAACTACGAGCGTGGCGTCGATCTGGTCGCGATCCAGCAGATGCTTGGTCACTGGCATATCGGGACGACGATGCGATACGTGACCCCGTCAGCGACGTTCATCGAGGACGCGTATCGCCGGGCGATCGCCGACACGATCGGCCAACTCGGCCGCAACGAGGAGGAGTGATGGAGATCCGTTGGAGGCTGCGGATGGCAGCGGCCGAACGTGAAGTATGGACTGGTGCTGAGCTGCGCCGGCTGTTGGTCGAGCGTGCGGGCCTGGAGTTGTCGAAGCCGTCGGTGTCGGCGTTGTTCACCAAGCAACCCAAGCAGCTCAAGCTCGAGACCCTCGTAGCGTTGTGCACCGCGTTGCAGTGCACCCCGGATGACTTGTTCGAGATCGACACGACCCCGGTTGAGGCCTCCAAGCGGCCGAGGACACGACGGCAGACAACGCCGGCGGAACCGGCGAAGCGGTCGCTGCCGCCGGCGTGAAGGCCGAGGGGCCGTGCCTGGATTGTGGCCGGTGGGTGGTGTTCTTCGGGCGGCAGCGCTGCCGGCGCTGCAATCAGCGGGCCCGCCGGAACACGCCGCCGGCACCCTGCCCGCGGTGCGGGACGATCGGGATGGTGTGGCCCGAGGTCAACTGCTGCGGCCAGTGCTCGTTCCTGGAGTGGCGACGCACGAGTGTCGATCGGACCCGTGACTGCGTGGCGTGCGGGGAGGTCAAGTGGATCTCGTGCCACGGGATGTGCTCGGCGTGTCGTCAACGCGACCCCGACTGGCCGTATCGATACGCTGCGAACCTTGCGGCTCGGCTCGGTGGGCGGCCGCCGAAGTGGCTCGACGCCTATGTCGATCACCTCGCGGAGCGGTTCGCACCGTCGGTGACGATGGACCATCTCCGCAAGCTCCGCGTCGCCCTCGAGTCGACCGGAACCTCGACGCCGTCGCGGTCGCCGCTTGCCTGCCTGAGGGCCTCTATCGACTGGTGTTCGGCGAGCTCTGCACAACGGCGGGCATCGGCTTCGCCCTGGACCCGTCGCCCCAGCAGGCTGAACGCCGGCGCCGATCAAGGATCGACGCCTGCCCGCCGGCATGGCGAGGAGCCGTTGAGGGGTTCTCGGCTGCGATGGTCGCCCGCCAGGAGCGCGCCCGACGCCTCGGCACCCGAGCCGATGACGACCGCACGATCGAGGCCCGCCTGTCGGTTCTGCGGAACCTTGCGCTCTTCCTCGAAGCGAACCGCCCGGTTGTGACCGGCCCCGAACTCGTCACGATCGCCGAGATCGAAGCGTTCCTCGCCCAACCCGATCTCGGGTTCCGGCCCTCGTCCGCGTTGGCGTATCTACGACAGTTCTTCGCGCTGGGCTCGCCGCCGGTCGCTGGTGCTGGTCAACCCAACAACGGGGCTGTGGCGCGACTCCAAACCGACCTTCGCCGGCCAGGTCCTGAGCATCGAACGTCAACGCGAGCTGTTCCGGCGTTGGTCCGACCCGCCCGCCGACTCGCACCCGTATGAGCCGCTCATCGGGCTCCTCGCGCTGCTGCATGCGGTGCCCCGTGCCGACATCGTGGCGCTGCGTGTCGAAGACGTCGCCGACACGGTGATCGAGTTGGCGTCACGGCCCGAAGCGTTGGCCTTGGACCCCGTCACCGCTGACGCCCTCGATCGGGCACGACGCCACCACGTCGCGATCGGGACTCAGAACCCGCACCTCCTCGTCCACCAACTCAACCGTGGCACCCGCCAACCGGTCGGGCAGAACTGGCCCAACACCATCGGAGCGGACGCGACCGGCCACCCCCTCCGGGAGCTACGAGCGACCCGGCTGAGTGCCCTGGTCGGTGACCTCGACCCGATCACGATCAGCGCCGCCGTCGGCATCGACGCCAAAGCCCTCACCTACTACCTCGTCGACGAGACCCACGATGCGACGCCTCGGGTGCCGAACAACTCCTCACGGAGCAAGCCGCTGGACTGAACTGAAGCTGTGGCACCCCTTCGCAGGTGAGACCACGCGCATAGACTTCGTCAAGTTGCGCTACCTCGCCGACAGCTCAGGCGCCGTTTCACAGCCGCCGGATGAAATAGTAGGAGTCGTTCTCCTCGCTTGGGTGCAGCGTGTAGCCGGCATCGATCTTCAGGACGTAGTTCTCTGTGCTTGTAACTGGGCTGCGGGACCGCATCTGGTAGCACCCCGCTTGGCTGCAGTAGTCAGCCGCAAAGGTCTGGAGTTGGGTGCCGATGCCACATCGGCGCAAACCCGGATCGACTCCGAAGGCCTCTATGTAGCCCTCCCGTAGCGCCTCTCCATCGTGCAGGACTGGTGGTCGACCGACGTCTTCGCCGATGGTCTGGACTGCGAATCTCAGGAACCCGACACAGCGATTCTCGGCGAACGCACCGACGATGTGGGATTCCTGGGTGTCGTCGGGCCGCTCGAGGAGGTAGCGGTCTTGTCCTAGGATCGTCGCAGCGAGCTGGACGACCTCATCGAATCGAGTGTCGGTAGGGATCACCTCGACGATCTCACAGCGGGCCTCGGGCGCCATTCCGCGATACTCCCACGACCGGATTCACCTGCGCTCGTGACCGGCAGCATGGAACGCGGCGTCACCCAACCTGGGATGGTTAGGTGCCGCCTTACCCGGGTTCACTCGGACGTGGGGGGATCGGGCCATGTGACCTGAGGGGGCATGACTTCATGAGTTTCTTCGACATCGTCGGCAGGGCGAGGCTCCTTCTCGAGCAGCGTGGCCGGGTCTCGACGTCGGGCTTGCGACAAGAGTTCGAACTCGACGATGCCGCAACCGAAGCGCATGTGGACCCGGCCCCCCAACACCTCGTCGTTGGGGGGCCGGCACGAAGCCCGAGCAGTATCCGGTCCACGCCTTTGGCGTCGAGGCGTTCTGAACCGGTGAGCATGAGTTTGCGGATCTTGTACAACGGGCCGTCTTTGCGGCCACGATGGCGCCCCGATGGTCTCGTTCTGCACCCGCCGTCGGATCTTGTCCAACGCCCGGTTGGCGACGCGGACCACGTGAAATGGATCGGCTGACAAGGTGACATGAACGAGATCGGGTTTCAGGCCGGCAGCAGTGTTCCCGAAGAACATGTCGACCATGATGCGGCGTCTCAGGTCGATCACACCGGTGGTGTAGATCGTGTGGTGCCTACGGTTCGCAGCCAGGAACGAGGTCTCATCGATACGGAGCTGGGTTGCGGGACCGACTCGGGCAGGATCATCAACCAGACGAGTGTTGGAGTGTTGGAGGTAGAGGTCGAGCGATCAGTCGGCGTTGTACAGTAGCGGTTGGTGGTCGCCGAGTGCGCAGCGGTCGAGGCCGTTGGGCACAGCGAATCCGTCCCCGTCGAACATGGGTAACCGACGAGCACGCACCGACCCCTGTCGCCACATCGATGCGGATCGATCTCGTTCTCGACGCGCTCGAGCATGTGATCTGGGCGCGTGATGAAGGCCCTCGATGGTCTGATCTGTCACTCCGATGCCGGGTCCCAGTATGTGAGCATTCGCTACACCGAACGTCTCGGTGAGATCGGTGCGGAACCCCCGATCGGGTCGGCCGGGCCCAAAACCCTTAACGAACATCCTGCGGGCTAGCATGAGCCACGCTGAGTTTCTCAGAGTCCACGACTATTCGACGGCCCAATGAACCTCGACTCGATGCCAAACAGATCGTCGGCCCAGCCGCCGAAGTTGCCTGTGGATCGGCCAGAGGCCACGTTCCCGTTGCTTCGAATCGCCCTGCTCGGCGTGGCGCAAGCGTTGACCCTGCTCGCACTGAGCTGGCTCTTCCGTGAGCTCACGGTCAATGGTCTGAGTGCGGCGGTTGCGCTGGTCGTGGTGCTGGCCGTGCTCAACGCGCTCGTTTGGCCGTTCGTGATTCGCATCGCCCTGCCGCTCGTGCTTGTCACACTCGGCATCTTGACTTTCGTCGCCAACGCGGTGTTCGTCATGCTGTCGGCGGAAGTGGTACCCGGGATCGAGGTCGGCTCGTTCTGGACCGCGCTCGGCGTCGCGTTCTGGATCACCGTGGTCAACCTCAGCGTGGGCGGGCTCTTGAACATCGATGACGACCACGTGTGGCGTCAGCGTGTGGTGAAGAGGATGGTGAGGCGGACCGGACCGCCGACACCAACAGATGTCCCAGGCTTCCTGTTCATCCAGATCGACGGCCTCGGCCACGACGTGCTGGTGGACGCAATGGCGTCGGGTCACGCGCCATTTCTCGCCCGCCTAGTCGAGACCGGGACGCACCGACTGCATGGCTGGGAGTGTGATCTGTCGTCACAGACAGGGGCCATGCAGGCCGGGATTCTCCTGGGCGACAATCACAACATGCCGGCGTTCCGCTGGTACGAGAAGGAAGAGGGTCGGGTGATGGTTACGAACCGGCCGAACGACGCGGCTGAACTCGAATCGCGCCACTCGACCGGAACCGGGCTACTGGTCAACGGCGGAGTGTCACGGGCCAACGTATTCAGCGGGGACGCCCCCGACGCCATGTTCACGTTCAGCACGGCACTCGAATCCAAGCTGCGTGACCGCAAGGGGTTCCTCTATGTCGTGGCGACCCCGTACGCGTTGTTTCGAATCATTGCGCTCATGTTTCCCGACATCGCCCGCGAAAAACTGGCCTACCGCCGGGCGAAACGATCGGGCGCTCAACCGCTCGGCCACCGGACCGGCATCTACCCGCTCCTCAGGGCCAGCACCACCGTGGCACTGGCCGAAGTCTCGTTGTCGGTCCTGGTCGCCGACATCGTACGGGGTGTGCCATCGGCGTACGTCGACCTCGTCGGGTACGACGAGGTCGCCCACCACTCCGGGATCGCCGCGCCCGACGCGCTCGAGACACTCCGTCGGACCGACGACCAACTCGAACGGCTCGTCGCGACCTTCGACACCGCTCCCCGCCCGTACTACCTCGTGGTCCTCGCCGACCATGGGCAGACCCAGGGGGCAACGTTCAAACAGCGATACGGCGAGGAACTCGGCGATGTCGTCCGCCGACTGGCCTCGGGCGTGGTGGCAACGCCCGTACTCACCGAAGAGGGCTGGAACAATGTCAATGGTCTGTTGACCGATGCCGCAAACGACGAGTCGGCGCTCGGCAAGATCGTCAAACGGACCACGCGCGGACGAAGCGAAGGTGGCGAGGTGGTACTCGGTCCCCGCACCGAGCGGTCGATGCCGAGCGACGCCGACGACGTCGTGGTGCTCGCATCTGGCAACCTCGGCCTCGTATCGTTCCCCCAAGTCCCGGGCCGGGCCAGCCTGCAACAGATCGAAGCCGACCACCCCGGGTTGATCGACGGGCTCCGCCGTCACGAGGGCGTGGGGTTGATCCTGGTGCGCGACGACGCCCTTGGCGACATCGTGTTCGGACCCGACGGCGTGCACCACCTTGCCGATGGCCGGATCGAAGGCACCGACCCGCTGGTGGTGTTCGGCCCGAACGCCGCCGAGCACCTTCGCCGCACCAGCAGCTTCGACAACTGCCCCGACCTTCTGATCAACAGCTTCTACGACCCCGACACCGAAGAAGGCACCGCATTCGAGGGGCTGATCGGCTTCCACGGCGGACTGGGCGGCCGGCAGTGCCACCCATTCATTCTCGCCCCCGCCAACCTCACCCCGCCGACCGAACCGCTTGTCGGCGCCCGATCGGTCCACGAACTCTTCACCGGCTGGCTCACCGACATACAAGCCCGCCACAGCAAGCCCGCCAGCAACTGAGCGGCACCGTCGAGGCGAACAAGCCCCCTGCTCGCTGGCCTCACCCGGGCGTGGTGTTCGACGTGACCTTGGCCCGCTCGTATGGATCGGTTCGACAGCTGAACACCTTGGGCATGCGGAGTTTCCCCATGGGTACATCAAGAACTCCGCCGTGCCGGTTGCCCGCTGCTCCAGGAAGACGAGCCTTTCAGTCGTCGTCGTCGGTCATGTAGAAGCAGGCGATCCAGGTGTCCATCAACCGCCGTTCGGGTCCGGGCGTCGAGGGTACTCGAGGCTCAGCCCTCGCATTGGACAGGGCCTCGTCACCGATGCCGGTGAAGCTCCACGACATCGCCGCTGTGTGGAAGACCCGGTCAGATCCAGGCGGTCACCACGGGCGTGACCCTCGTGATCCCGCTGCAGTTCGCCGTATTCGTGGGAGTGGCACCTCGACCCTACAGCATCTTGGCCACAGCGCCGATGGCCATTCCGAATCCGACGAGTCCGAAGACGAGGACGCTCCGATCGGAGGCTGCGTCGCCGAGAGCACCACGGACTCCCTGAGCCGCCAACGTCGTGCCCGATCCTGTGAGCAGAACCACTGCTCACTCGACGATGGGAGAAGCGAATGGCTCGGGCGATCCTCATACGGACGCTGATGCTGGCACTGGCGTTCCTCCTAGTCGATGCGTTCATGGACGACGTCTCGGTCGACGGCGGATTCTTGGGCGCCATCGGTCTGCCGTCGTCTACGGCATCGTCTCGGGCTTCCTCGGTTCCATCGTCCGACGGTTCACGTTGCCGGTCGGGGAGCTAGCCCGGACTGTTCAGTAGCGGGCTGGGGGTGGGGGATGGCGCGTCCGCGGAAGTGCCCTTCTGGTGCGGGAAACTTGTGCTTGTTGAGGGCCAAGTCATCCGAACCCGAAGGGCACTTTCATGGTGAAGCGTAGACCGCGGCGACCGGCGTTGAAGGTGACCGGCGATGGGAATGGTTTGGCCAACCATGTGGGCACGCGTTTGCTCGGCGATCTGGCTGACGCGGTCGGGTTGACCGCGGCGTTGTCGGCGGCGATGGCGCCGACCAAGCAGCGTCGCCGGGGCCATGACCGTGGGGTGGTGCTGACCGATGTGGCGGTCGCGATCGCCGATGGCGCTGAAACGATCTCGGATCTCGCAGTGCTTCGCGATCAGCCCGGCCTGTTCGGTGAGGTGGCGTCGCACCCGACGGTGTGGCGCACCCTGGCCGCGATCGATGACGAGGCGCTGGCACGGATCAAGACCGCTCGCGCCACCGCTCGAGCGAAGGCGTGGGCGGCGGGCACAGATCCGGGGTTCTATGTGATCGACATCGACGCCACCCTCGTCGGGGCCCATTCGGACAAGCAACATGCGGCACCGACATGGAAGCGTGGGTTCGGGTTCCATCCGCTGCTGGCCTACCTCGACGCCACCGGCGAAGCACTCGCCGGGGTGCTGCGACCGGGCAACGCCGGCTCGGGCACCGCCGACGATCACGTCACGGTGCTCGCCGATGCCCTCGACCAGTTGCCGGTCGACCCGACCGAGCGTGAGGTGATCGTGCGGGCCGATTCCGCTGGATGGTCACACGGCTTCGTCGAGGCGTGCCGGCACCGTCACGTGCGGTTCGTGATCGGTCACCAGCTCACCGTCGACATCGCATCGCTGCTCGTTGACCTGCCCAAACGGGCGTGGCAACCAGCGATCTCCGCCGACGGCACCGAATGGCGCGAACACGCCGAAGTCGCCGAGATCACCCACCTCGTCGACGACGTCTTCAACGCCACACGGCCCTGGCCTTCGGGGCTGCGGATGATCGCCCGCCGCGAACAACCCCACCCCGGCGCCCAGCTCACCTTCACCGACATCGACGGGCACCGCTACCAAGTGTTCGTCACCGACCTGCCCGACCCCGACATCGCCTACCTCGAAGCCCTCTACCGCGGACGAGGCCGAGCCGAACGCCAGATCTGCGACACCAAAGCCACCGGCTTGACCAACCTGCCATCGCACTCATTCGCCATCAACCACGCATGGCTCCACCTCACGCTTTGCGCCCACGACCTCCTCGCCTGGACTCGGCTACTCGCACTCGCAGACACCAGCCTCGCGACGGCCGAACCGAAACGGCTTCGCTACTGCCTGTTCCACACCGCGGCCCGCATCGCACGCAGCGGGCGACGAACCACCTGCCGGCTCGCCGCCAACTGGCCCTGGACCCCCGAACTCGTCACCGCGTTCGACCGCGTTCACCAACTCCGACTGCGCTGCTGAAGAACACTCCCGCGACCCACCGGCAACCGCAGCCACCGACCACGCCGGCCAACCTGAGAACCCACAAACCCCTGACCTCACGCGCCCCCACAGCCGCGCCCGCGCCCCACCGCGCACGACGACACCACCAACCCACACCCCCACAGCCCTACTGAACAACCTGGGCTAACGCACGGGCTGTTCGATCTCGCGATCAACGCCGGAATGCTACTGGTCACCTCTTGGCTGACCGATTGGCTCACAACCGATGGAGCTGGGTCCGCCGTCGTTGCCGCCGTGATCCTCGGTTTGGCGTCCGCCGTGATCGGCTACTTCGTCTCGTTGCTCGTTTACGACGTAGATCGCTGACCCGAACCGAGACGCAACATTCGGATCCTGCTGGGTACGAGCACCGACAACAACGCCCCATGGCATCTGGTTCCCGTCAACAGCAAGCCTTGGGCACTCATCGACGAGTTCACGAACTGTGGTAACTGTCGATCCAGTCGTCCATCCGCGCCCAATAGTCATACAACCATTGTTCGCGATCGGGCTCCGGTGGGAGTTCATCGGCCCTGACAAACCAAAAACGGGAGACGATGTTCGCGTCCATCGGAATCCCCTGCCACAGCTTCTTCATCGAGCTCAGCTCCTCGAGCCCGACATGGCCGACGAACACGATGTCGGCGCTGGGTGCGGCAGCGATTGCCGCAAGGGCGCCGGTTGGTTTCGGCGGAAGAACATGCTGCATCTGCCTGGCCTGATCGGCGAGTCGCGGACGCCCGATCTCCTCGAGCTTCTCGATTGCTCGGGCATGCCGGTGCGGCGTGAAATTGCCCCCCTCGGGGAACAGAACGAACGCATCACCGGCGCCCATGCCACCAGAGAGCTCCACAATCGACTCAATCACCGCATCACCGGCCCGACCCGAGCTCGGGATGAAACGATTGGGCAGCCGATTCAGTGCAACGTCAACACAAGGGTCGAGCTGCAACAGATCCTTCAGGACGATCCTCGGGTGACGATGCGCACGATTCAGCAGCGCATCGATCAACAAGAAGGAGTCGCCCGGACCGGCATGACGGCTGAAGACGATCAGCGGCCGGTCAGTCTGTTCGATCTGCGTCTCGTCGTCATCATCTCGTTCGATCTCGAGATTGAACGTTCGGCGACCGCTGCCCATCACTCTCCGCAGCCACCACGCCGCGAGCCTGTAGTGGATCTCCTCGAAGCGGGGCGAACGAATCTTCCACCCGAATCCCGATGCGATCCACAGAACGAACAGCACCACCAGCATGAGCGACTCGAACAGAAGGTATACGAACAGGAACCATGCGACACGGAGAATCCGCCAGCGGCCCGGGACCAATCGGGATGCGAAGGCGGCAACCACGAGCCAGATCGGCAGAGCAGCGAAGAGAGCGATCGAGCCAACCACGAACGCCGGCGCCCAAATCAGTCGTCGGAACCAGTACGGAGGTGGCCCGCTCATCACTTCTCCTTGCGTTCGGCGAGGTACGCCGTCGTGGCGTCGTAGGCGCCCTCGACGAGCTCTTCCGTCTCGCCGAGATCGGTCCACTTGATCTGACGCCGATCATCGAATTCGACCTCGTTGGCACTCGGAAGGACGTGGAGGTCGATGCCAAGCGGAGGGTTGTCCCGAATGAAGCCAAAACGATGCCGGCGGGCAATCTCGAAGGCCAGCAACGCGGGCTCGTGAAACTTGGTCGGCGCTCGTAGTGGCTGCTCCAAGCGACCGACCTGGAGAACGTAGATCTCGGTTGCCCCCAGTACGACCGCCCGATCAACAGGAACAGAATTGACCAAGCCCCCGTCGTAGAAGTGCTCGCCATCGATTTCGATCGGCGGGAAGAGCGTCGGGACCGCAGCCGATGCCAAGAGCGCGTCGATGAGGTCTCCCCCGGTGAACCAGTGCTCGGCTGCCCGCTCGATCGAGGCAGCAACGCACTGAAACTCGACGACGAGGTCATCGAACGATCGGGCCGACAACGTGCGTTCGAGCATGGAGCGCAACGGCTGGGCGTCCTGGATGGCGACCCGGAGTCGGGCGATGCTGCGCACTCGATCGACAATGTTCGCTCCGAGGAGATCGGAGGCAGCCACGTCGGCCCACAGCTGCTGGAGTTTGTCGACACCCGTTTGACTCGGATCGGCAGCAAAGACCGCTCCGTTGAACGCTCCGATCGACGTACCGACGATGAGATCTGGTCGAATGCGGGCATCGACAAGAGCCCGAAGCATGCCGACCTCCACGGCACCCCATCGGCCGCCACCTCCGAGCACGAACGCGACCCTCGGTGATATTGGCGACCGATCGTCGTTGCTGGTCATGAGCCGACCCGATCAGTCTCTCGACTGTAGATCCCGTCGACGACATCAACGTGATTCTCGATCACCGACGAGCGCTTCACCTTCATCGTGGCTACGACCTCGACCGGCATCGGGTGTTCGAAGCTGCCGAAGGTCATTTGTCGTCGTTGGTTGGGCTCACCACCTCGACACTCTGGAGGTCGGGTAGGCCGATCAGCGGCGTCATCCACCTGGCCTGCGGATCGGCGTCGACCAGGAGCGCTTTCACGAAGAGGGACATCGGTACGGCCAGGAGAGCCCCGATCGGCCCGAAGACCCACGCCCAGAAGATCAACGAGCCAAACGTCAGCGAGGCCGACAGCCCGACCGCATCACCCACGAACTTGGGCTTCACGACGTTATCCACGATGACATTGACAACCACGTAGAGGACGCCGACCGTCACGGCATTGCCGACACCGTTCTCGAGGAGTGCGATGAGAACCGGTGGGATCATTCCGATCACGAACCCGATGTTCGGGATGAAGCTGGTGATGAATGCCAACACTCCCCAGACGAGCGCCAACTCCACGCCGAGGGTGACCAGAATGATGATGTCGATGACCGCCACGATCAACCCGAAGATCGAGTTGACAAAGAAGTAGCGGCGAGTGAGGGCGGCGAAGTCGTTGAGGGCGCTGACGAGATCAGGACGTGATTTCGTTCCCGAATGTTCGAGAATCCTCACGAAACGGCCCGTGTCCGTGGCAGCGAACAGCATCGCCAGCACCACGATGCTGAGGAGCCCGAAGACCCCGAACAGGCCGGAGAGAGCCGAGAACAGGCGTCCGATCACCGCGCCAGCGTCGATGGAGTCGAGGAGCTCGTTCAACTGGTCGTCGGTGACGCCCACCGCTTCGAGCCCGTCGCGGATCGAGACCCGCAGCTCGTCGAGCCGATCACCGTAGGTACCCGACGTGATGTAGGACGCCAACTGGGTGAGAGACCAGACCAGCACAGCCAGGATGGCCGCCAGCACGCCGTACCCGGCTCCGAGCATCCCGGCGAATCCCACCCATGAGGGACGACCGGCGTCGAGAATCTTCGTTTGGATCGGGCGAACCAACACGACCACAACGACACCCATGAAAATCGGAGCGAGCGAGCCGCTGAATGCACGGAACCCCGCAATCACGACCATCGCTGCCGCCATCAACAGCATGATCATCAAACCCCGAGGCAGCACCAGGGTCAGCGTTCGAGGTCGGCCCTCGTAGCGGGAATCGCCGATCATCGCAGTCTCGTATCCTTCCATCACATCGCTCGTTGCGGTCGGAGCGCAAGTCGCACATTACCTCAACTCGATGACGCCGCTTCCCGATCGCATCGAACTCCTCGCCGGGCACTTCCGGCGAATTCAGACGCCGTCGAGGGCCTCAACCCGGCCGCTGGTGATGGCGGCCCCTGGGCGGCATGATCGGTTTCATTGAGGTCCGCGTAGCGTGCTGCGAAGTCGGCGAAAACGTCGTCAGCGGTGCGGTCGTCGCCAAGGTAGCCGCTGATGGTGGCTGCGTCGCCGGTGCGAGCGTGGGCGAGTGTGAGCGCTGCACCGCAATGCGCGGCATAGTTCTTGAGCCGCCGAGGCCCCATCTCGTCGATGCTCACCGAGCCCTTGCCATCCCAGAGTTGGTGGAAGTAGACGTCGCTGGTGCCGGTCTCTTCGGACTCGTAGCGTGCCCAGTCGAGCAGGATGTCGCTGGCTTGCATCAGGCGTTGCCCGCGGAACGACTCGCTCGCCTGCCTGGTCGAAACCGCTGTCGCCGAGATAGGGCTCGAGCACCGATCGTGTGGCTTCCGTGAATCGCACGAACAGCAGGGCACCGTTGTCGGACTCGAGCAGGACGATCATGCACCGGGTGCCGACACTGCCGTGAGGGGGACCCGGTCGTTGGTCCAGCTGCTATGCAACTTGGGGTTGGTTGTCGTTGTGCCACTTGGCGGCGAACTCGGCGGGTGTGAGGTCACCGTGGGCGGTGTGGGGCCTGTTCAGGTTGTAGTCGATCCGGTGGTCCTCGATGCTCGACTCGGGCTTCGAGCAGCGAATCGAAGCGCCACATGTTGAGCAGCTCGTCGCGTAGCCGGCCGTTGAACGACTCGATCCAGGCGTTCTGCCAGGGTGAACCGGGGTCGATGAAGACCGAGTCGACCGTGTTGAATCACCAAGATGACCGACCAGCATCGTGCAGTGGAGTTCCGGGCGTTCCTGAACCTGATCAACCAGAACGTGCCGGAGGATCTTGCCGCGTGATCTGTGACAACGCCTCCACTCACAAAGCACCCGAAACCCAACGTTGGCTGAAACGGCATCGCCGGTTCACCATGCATTACACCCCGACCTACAGTTCCGGGCTGAATCAGGTCGAACGCTGGTTCTCCGAACTCACCACCAAGAAACTGCGCCGTTCCACGCATCGCTCCGTCGCCGAACTCCGCCGCGAACATCGACGACTGGGTCGAACACTGGAACCAGGATCCCCGTCCGTTCCTCTGGCGCAAGACCGCAGACGAGATCCTCGACAACCTCGCCTCATGTCTCCAACGAATCAACGACTCACGACACTAGGCGAGGTGAGAATCGCACCGCTTCTCATGGTCGCGCCTGGGCTGCTGCAACGGCCTCACCCGTTGCCATCAGCCTCGGCACTGCCATCTTTCGGCTGCGTGATCACCTTCACGAGTTGAACCCCACCGAGCAGGATCTGTGACTCGAAGTACACGAAGGAGAGAGCAGCCAGTAGCGCACCGAAGGCACCCGAGATAGACGACCCGCCGAAGGTGCGGAAGTACCAACCAGTAGCAATGGCTCCGACAACACCCAACAGGGCCGTAGCGGCGGCTGCGAACAGCGCCGGGCGCCAGGGCACGCGCACCGGGCCCAGAAAGCGGAAAAGCATCGCCAGCGCAACAACCAAGGCAACCGACGGCGCCAACCGCTCCATCAGTGGCGAAAAGGTCTCGAAGAGGTTGGTCGAGCCCGGAAGCAATACCGTGGCAACCCCGGCAACGGCCGTTACCGCGACCCCGGCGATCAGGACCCCACCGGTGACAAGTACCATCAGGAACGAAATCAACCGGCGTCGAACCGAGTTCCACACACCGGTCCTCACCGGAACGCCCCAGATCACATTGACCGCATCGACCAGAGCAAGGAAGAACAGCGAAGCGGCGAACAGCAACGATCCGAGCCCGATCAGGCCAAGTGATGTCTGTACCGACTGTCGAGTCAGTTCATCGGTGACCAGCTGGCTTGCCTCGTCGGCCTCGATCAGGCCAGCCTGTCGGAGGACCTGAGCGAAATACTCGGTCATGTCGGCCGCTCCGAAAACCATCTCAGCCAGGGCCGCCGTGAGCGCCAGCAGTGGGACCAGGGCGAACAACGAATAGTACGCCAGACCCGCACCGAGCCGCAGGGTGCGGTCGCTGCGCCAGTTGAGATAGGTCGCTCTGACAACGAACACCGCAGTAGCGACGAACTGCGGTGGCGGTCGATGCCAGACAGGGGTCGGCGCTGCAGACTCGCTTGTCATCGCTGCGTCCACGGCATCAGCCGGACGGTCAACGTCACTACTTTCGGACACGGGATCAGCGTAGTGTGCTTGGGGCATGAGCGCGATGATCGAGAACCACTCCGCGTGAGCCTGATCGCTTCACGTTTGGGGGGAATCCGGCCTGCTCTGCTGCCACGGCCCATCGGCCCTCGATCTCGAGCACCAGCGTCCAAGCGAGGAAGGTTCGCACGACGACAAGGACCCCCAGCGCAGTAACGTTCGACAGCGTCGGTTCCAGGGTGACGGTGCGGATCACGTCGGCGGCGATCAGCAGGTCGAGACCGAGGAGAAGCCAGCGGACCAAGTACTGCTTGAAGGCGGCCGCAGCGAACTGACGCTGGCTGTCGGCCACGGCGCGAACCGCCCCGACGATTGCGCCGATGACGGTGTCAGGTCCCGCAGTGCCCGGAACGGCTCGGGTGGGATGAACGACGGTCTCACCAGTTCGTGTTCGATGAGCGACGTGCCCCAGATCGCGTCGGCCACGTCGGTCTTGCGGCCTGGCACGTTGCGCATGTGTCGAGCGTTGATCACCCAGACCTCCGGGACTTGGCCTTCGAGTACCCAGTGGACGGGTTTCCAGTACACGCCGGTGGCCTCCATCACCACCAGCGACACCTGCCGTTCGTTCAACCAGTCCGCGAGCTCAAGCAGCTGGGAGGTCGTAGTGCCGAACTCGGCGACCTCTTCACGCCCGCCACCGGCCCGGTCTGGTGTTCGGGCACACGCAACCACGCTGTCGCGGTGCACGTCCAAGAACGCACACCGCTCCATGACGACTTCCATCATGACCTCCTCGGGATCCGACTACAGGTGCCGGTCCGGAAGGGGGCTCGTTCACGAAGAGACTGAGATACGTGCTCGGAGCAACAGAACGGAGCGCCCAAGCCCCCGGGTTCAAGCCAACGACGGGCTCCGGACGCCATAGAAAACGCGACCTCTGCCCGGACCGACACCAAGATTCTCATCCGACGAGGGCGTCCCCGCCAGGGACATGGGAGCTTGCGGTTCAGTGCTCCAAGGCACGTCATCCCACCAGCCATCACGGCCGACCTCACCCACTGGCCGGCGCACGATCTAGCCCTAGGACTCAACGCCCAGCGAAACGCAGTGCTGACCAACCAGCGGCTCGGAACCATCCTGCCCGACCTATTCGTGCAGAACGATCGATCCCCATTAGCGTGGCGGCGGTGCAACCGTGTTTGCCAAGAACCGTCCGACAGGTCCTGATGGTCGTGTTCACTTTGAGTTTGGTGTTGGGCTTCTCGCCATCGAGTGCTGAGGCCCGGGCGACCGAGGCCGAGACGGCGGACGACGCAACGCTCCTGGCCGAGCGGTACGCACCAGTGATCATGCTCAAGGCCCAGGAACAGCCCTGCGACCCGGACGGCGAGCCCTATGCGCCGACCGCTGTCGAGATCGTGCTCGACAACCCTGAAGTATTGCTCCGCCAGGTCGGATCAGGTAACCCGGTGGTGCAACGCGGGCCAAATGCATCCGACCTGTTCGAGCTTGGCCAGGGCTTCTTTCTCGACTTCCCTGGCAGCTCACTCGAGCCGGGCTGCATCTATCAGACCGACTTCGATCGATTCACGCGGGACCTACCGCCCGTGGTCTACGCCCACATCGTCCAGCAAGACGCGTACCCCGACCAGCTTGCTGTCCAATACTGGTTCTACTGGTACTACAACGACTGGAACAACAAACACGAGAGCGACTGGGAGGGCATCCAGCTCCTGTTCGATGCCTCCTCGATCACCGAGGCACTACAGACCGAACCGACCAGCGTCGGCTACGCCCAACACGAAGGCGGCGAGCTCGCGACGTGGGACTCCTCGAAGCTCGAGCGTTCCGGCTCGCATCCGGTCGTCTACTCCTCGGCCGGCTCCCACGCGAGCTACCTCAGCTCGGCCGTCTACCTCGGCCGAGGCGCCAGCGAGGGCTTCGGATGCGACACGACGACCGGTCCTTCGGATCGCGTCGAGCCCCAAGTGGTCGTGTTGCCCGATCAGGTGCAGGACCCGACCGACGAGTTCGCGTGGCTCGAATTCGGGGGCCGCTGGGGTGAACGGCAGAAAGGGGCGTTCAACGGTCCGACCGGTCCGACCGCAAAGGGCCGTTGGCTCGATCCGGTCGATTGGCAGGACGAGCTGAGGTCGTCGAGCGTTGTGATTCCCGGCGGCGAAGGCGGCGGGGCGGCCGTGATCCAGAAGTTCTGCGATGTGGTGGAGACCGGTTCGGGGCTGCTGATCTCGTTGCAGGTCTCTCCGTTTCGGCTCGTTCTCGCGATTGTGCTGTCGGCCCTGCTGGTGCGATGGTTGATCGGGCGAACCGACTGGCAGAAGGTGCCGTCGCTACCACTGCGTCGGCGCCGGTCCGCTGGTCAGATCCTGCGCTCTGCCGCCGACATCACCGGTCGGCATTGGCGACAATTGGCGCTGTTCGGTGTCGTCTACCTGCCGATCGTGTTCGTCACCACGATGCTCGCGACGCTGCTCGCGAGATTGCCCTACGTCGACGGACTCCTCGACCTGGCCGGTACCTCTTCCGTTACAGGACTCTTCCTGACCTTCTTCGCCGGAGGTATCCCCCACCTGATTGCCCTCGTGACCGTCAATGCGCTCGCTGCCGTGCTCCTGAACCAGGACGAGATCGACCGCCCGGAGCTTCGTGGCGAGGCGATCCGACAGGTCCTGGCAAGGTGGCGCGACCTGGCAATCGGGCTGACCCGCGTGATCCTCGTGGTCATCGGGCTCCTGATCACCATCGTCGGTGTGCCGTTCGCCTTTCGCCAGCTCATCCGCTACCAGTTCATGCCCCAGGTCGTGATGCTGGAAGGGCTCAGCGGCCGAGACGCGCTGAGGCGGAGCTCCGAAGTGGTCCAGGGTCGTTGGTGGCACACGGCGTCGGTCATCGCCGTCATCAACGCCGCCTTCTCCACTGTTGCCCTGGTCGTCGGCCTGCTGGTGCTGGTGGTGTTCGCCGGTCTACCACTGTGGCTCTTCTCCGGTCTCATCACGTTGGCCTTTGCGCTCGTCGTTCCCACCGGAGCGGTGGCTCAGACGCTGCTGTATGGCGATGCGGTGTCCGAGAAGGCCGAAGCCGAACAGCCGACGCCGCTCGGTGCCACGGTTTGATCGTCCAGTTCGGCACCCAGCGAGGGGTCTCCAGCGAGCCGCATCGTGGGTGACGACGACCAGCCGATCGAGGATCGCCACAGCGCGTTCGGCGAACAGGGCGTTCTCGGCGAACGAGGCCCTATGGATCGAGATCACCAGCGGTGTCGGTGCCGGCCCCAGCGGCGTAGCGCCTCAACGGCGTGACACCCGGCCCCGATCGAAGTCTGAGATAGCGTCAGCCTCGGCGGCCATTCACCAGAGCCACGGAGGACCATCCCCGCCCCCGTCTACGGCTCCGGTATCTGCAACTCGACCCATAGCGGACGATGGTCGCTTGCAGTGATTCCCGCGATGACTCCGGCAGCGAGCGGCTCCCACCCTCGTGCGAAGACGTGGTCGAGCGTGAACTCCCGGCCACTGCGGCGCAACGACGGGCCTGCATCGGCGCTGACCCGAGCGGCACCGATCGCGGCAAACCTGTCGGTCAGGACCCGAACCCCCCGTGGTGTCACGGTGTTGAAGTCACCGCCGATCACGAGACGCTCCCACCGCCACTCCCCTGCAGCCAGAGCGATCTCGTCGAACTGACGCCGTCGCTTGGTCGAACCGAGCGACGGGACCTCAGTGTGCACACTCCCAACCAGCACCCGTTCGGCGCCGATGTCCATCGGCGTCGTCACCAGGACCCGGGCCTGACCTCGCACCGCGGCGTGGTGCGAAAGAGAGAGCACCTCCGGTCGGCCCAGCGGCCAACGGGCAAGAACCGCGCCGAAGTCCCGACCCAATTGCGGGTGCACACCCGGAGCGCCGTAGACGTAGTCGAAACTCGAGTGCCTCGGCGATCCGAGCCGTCCCGGCCTGGTCCATCTCCTGCAGCAACACCAGGTCGGTGTCGCGGAGCTCGTCGTGCTTGGCCAGAACACGGGTGGCGGCCTCGATCTGCAACCCGAACTGGATGTTCCACGACACGAGGGGTCTCAGAACGTCGTGCGTGCCGGGTCGCAGGCCAACACCGCTCAACCCAACGACTCGAACGACTTGTCGTGTCCGACGACGACGGACAGGTTCGCGAACACCTCCGGGCGTTCGCGAAGCGCCGCCCACGGTGGGGTTGGCGGCGTGCTGCTGATGATCTACGCCGTCACGGCCATCAGATCAACAACAAGCGTGTCCGCCGTCTCTGGCGAGAAGAAGGACTGCGCGTCCCGACCAAGAAGCGCAAGAAACGACTGGCCGGGATCGGCACCCACGTCGGGGCGATGTCACCGATCTGCCCCAACGCCTTGTGGGCAATGGATTTCCAGTTCGACACCACCATCGATGGCCGTCAGGTCAAGCTGTTGAACATCATCGACGAGTTCACCCGGGAATGTCTGGCGATCGTGGTCGATCACTCCATCGACGCCGACCGTGTGGTGGGCACCCTCGCCCGCCTCGTCATCGAGCGTGGATGTCCACCAGCGTTCGTCCGATTCGACAACGGCCCGGAATTCGTTTCGACAGCGGTCACCGAATACAACGACCGTCCACTGGGCACGAAGATACACATGCTGATTCGTCGGCGAGGCGAGTCGATGCCGGCAGCGACCCCGTCTGTCGAGCGATCACGCAGCCCGATTCCGACGACGACGAAACACCCCCACGCCGTACGAGACGACCGCGCCAAGTGCCGCGGTACCGAGCGTCAGGAGCCACACCGGAGTGTTGAGGTTCCAGAACAGGAGGCTGACTTCGATCTTCTCGGTGTTCTGCACCATGAACACCGCCAGGAGGACGAGACCGCCGAGCGCAGCGATCGCGCCGCCGCTCATGCTGAACCGTTGTTGCTCGATCTGCTCTGTTGCTGGTCGCTGTGTTGCCATCCACGTCCTCCTCGATCGTTGACGCCGACGCTCTGGGCGCGGGCTCGGAGCTGCCATGGTAGGCATCCCGGTGAGTAGCGTTCACCGTGTTTGCGCCGTGTGCGCATCGACAAGGGGTGAACCTTGCGCTCACCCGCAAACGATCTCACCGTCGACTTGTCGGCGGTGGGAGAATGGTCTTTGAACGCCCGTCTGGCGGATGTACGAGGAGTAGACGATGCCCAAGTCGATATCGCGGCGCAAGCCGACTGCCGCTGTTCGCGAGCGCATCGACCATGGGCGCGCCCAGCGTGACCTCGTGCCGCTCGAGTCCCACGCCGAGTTCGACGTCGGCGCCGACCGACCCGACCCGATCGAACTGCTCGTCGCGCAAGACGAAAATCGTCTCCAGGCGCTCGTCCCGATCAGACATGCACGGATGGGCCTGACGCCATTCACCTTCTACCGAGGCGCGGCGGTGGTTATGGCGTCGGACCTGTCGCGGACGGCGACAACGCACTTGCGTGTACAACTCTGTGGCGACGCACATCTATCGAACTTTGGCGTGTTCAACGGGGCCGATCGGCGCCTCGTCTTCGACGTGAACGACTTCGACGAGACGGCGCCGGGGCCATTCGAATGGGACCTGAAACGCTTGGCGGCCAGCGTCACCATTGCAGGCCGCAACAACGAACTGACCCCCGAGAAGACGCGAGCAGCAACCAAGGCCTCGGTGCTGGGATACCGCACCGTGCTCGATGCGACCTTGACGACGAGCCCACTCGATGTCCGGACATTCAGAGTCGAAGTGGAGTCGCTGCTCGGCGAAAATGAGAAGTTGCGCAAACGGTCACAGAACGAACTCCACAAGGCGGCGCGAAAGGACAGCACCCGAGCGCTGGAGAAGCTGACCGAGCGCGTCGACGGTCGGCGCCGGATCATTGCCCAGCCGCCGATGATCATGCCGCTGAGCGAAGCCATCGACGACATCGGCCTCAACCGGTTGAGCGAGTTCATCGACCGGTATCGCGCTTCGCTTGCGCCGTATCGAGCAGCCGTCCTCGATCGCTATCACTTCGTCGACGTCGCACACAAGGTCGTCGGCGTCGGGAGTGTGGGCACCCGGTGTCTGATCGTGCTATTGCAGTCCGATCAGGGGGCTCCGTTGTTTCTCCAGCTCAAGGAGGCGACGACGTCGGTCCTGGAACCGTACGCGGGCCCGAGCGGATACGAGCGTGCCGGCGAGCGCGTGGTGCGGGGACAACAGCTCATGCAGGCCACCGGCGATGTGCTGCTCGGATGGTCCCACTTCGATGCCGAGAACGGTCACACCCTCGATTTCTACCTGCGGCAACTCTGGGACGGCAAGGGATCGGCCGATGTGGACCAGATGGGCGCGAAGCGGCTCAAACGCTATGCGTGGCACTGCGGAGCCGCCCTTGCCCTCTCCCACGTGCGCACCGGTGACGGTGCTGCGATCCACGGGTATCTCGGCGAGGACGACACCGCCGACGGGGTGTTTGCGGATTTCGCGGAGCGGTACGCCGACCGGAACCAACTCGACCATGCAGCTCACGAACGTGCCATTGCCGATGGCCGGATCGAGGCAGCCTTCGAGGTCTGATCGCACGCGGCGATCAGGCTGAATCCGGCGGCGAGCAATGTCGATTGTGGAACCGATGGGTGGCCGAGCCACTGCTTTGCATCTACCTCCGCCTCGGCCAGCATCAGGAGGCACGTGTGATCGCTCGCAGTGGGTGGGGTGAGACTCAGGTTCGCCCTTGTGTTCCTTCTGAGCGCCCGGTAGCTGGAGGCGAACTCTGGCCACCCGGGTCGGGTCAGCCTGCCGAAGGGATTCTCATGCCGCTACTCGACATCTTGTGGACCATGCTCTGGTTCTTTGTCGTCATCTCGTGGATTTGGATGCTCATCTCGATCATCAGTGACACCTTCGCCAGCAACATGTCGGGCTGCCAGGCCGGACCTCGTGGTCGCCTGAGCACTAGCAGGATTCGATGACTCCTCGGCTGCCAGCCCCGGGTTGGTACCAGGATCCGACCGAGCAGAGCGGGGGCCGCTACTGGAACGGATCGGCGTGGACCGAGTCCGTTCTGCAGGCCGGCGTTGTTGTCGATGTCCCGGTCGACCCCGGCCAGGCCCAGCTCCCGCCGCTCAACCGGGGCCATCTGCGTGAACAGGGCTGCACAGGTCACGATGGGGTCGAGCGCGAATTCGCACAGTGAAACTTTGAAGCGCCCCGGGTTTTGTAGAGGCTCAGCTGGTTGAGTCCTCACCCTGGTGGGTAGGGACGGTTTGACGGTAGTGGTCGTTCTCGAACGCTGCCGGGGTGGTGAATCCTGGTCCTGGTTCGATCTGGCCGTGAAGCCTCCGGTTGTTGAACCAGTCGACGTAGGTGAGGGTGGCGAACTCGACATCGTCGAGGCCACGCCACGGCCCTTCGGGTAGATCAGTTCCCACTTGTAGAGCCCGTTGAAGCTCTCGACGAGAGCGTTGTCATACGAATCGCCCTTGGATCCAACCGACGCCACGATGTCGTTGTCGGCCAACCGCTCAGAGTATTTCACGCTCAAATATTGGACTCCCCTGTCGCTGTGGTGGGTCAGGCCAGTCAGGTCTGCTCCTTTGACGACGCCGGTTGAACACCGCCATCTCGAGAGCATCGATCGCCAGATCCGACCGCAGTGATCGTGAGGCTTGCCAGCCCACGACCTTGCGGGAGAACACATCGACGATGAACGCCACGTAGACCCAGCCCGAGTGGGTCTTCACATACGTCAGGTCCGCGACCCACAACCGATTCGGCTCGGCCGCTTTGAACTGGCGGTCGACCAGATCCGCTGGCCGATCCAGCCGATCATCGCCTTCGGTGGTGCGAACCCAGACCCGGCCACGCCGGCAGCCCTGCAACCCCATGTCGGCCATCAGCCGCTCGATCGTGCACCGAGCAACAGTGATGCCGTCCTGGTTCAGCTGATCCCAGATCTTGTCCGCGCCATACACCGACAGATTCTCCTCCCACACCCGCAGAATCTGAGGCCGCAGTTCAGCGTCTCGGATCGTGCGGGTTGAGGGTGGCCGGGTCTTGGCGGCGTGATAGGTCGAAGGGGCGATGCCAAGGGTCTTGGCGATCGACTCGATTCCCCACCGCAGCGTCCCGCTGCGCCGGTCCTTGTTGACGTCGATGAACCGGATCACTTCTTGGGTTGGCGGTCGAGTTCCGCCCCGAAGAAATGAGCTGCTGCCTTCAGAATGTCGTTGGCCCGTTTCAGCTCGGCGTTCTCACGCTTCAACCGTTTCAGCTCAGCAAGCTCATCAGTCGTGGCTCCCGGTCGCCGGCCAGTGTCCTTCTCGGCCTGGCGTACCCACAGCCGGACGGTCTCCGGTTTCGGGCCGAGTTTCTCGGCGACCGAGCAGATCGCTTCCCACTGCGACCCGTACTCATGGCCGTGCTCGAGCACCATCCGGACCGCACGCTCACGAAGCTCGGTCGGGTATCTCCCATGGTTTGGCATTGCTCCATCCTCTCAAAGGTTGGAGCCTCCATCAGACCTGGGGCGCTTCACTTGTCCCCAATCATGACGAGCGACTCAGACGCCGAACACGGCGACAGCCTTCTACGGATAGGACGGACGTGCTGGGCCGTCGTCGGGATCGCTGCGGCTGTGGCGATCGCCGCCGCGACACTCGGGGCGTTCGCAGGGCTGGTAATCCCGCTCGTGGTCGCGGCCGTGATAGGAACGCTGCTCCATACGCTTGTCGACCGCCTGCGAAACTTCACGCTCGACGTGATCCGCCGCTCGGTCTGATCCCGACACCTGCTCACCCGACCAGCGCCGAGGTCGCCGGCCGGGTGAGTAGAGCAATCGGTCCTCGGGGGGACTCAGTCCTCGAACAGCTCCGCGAGAGCACGCTCGTCGGCGACGCTGAGGTTTGTGGTCAGCAGGTTCATTTCTTCGCCCGCCAGTGCCTCCTGGACACGGTCGACCACCGCATCGCTCGACATGAGGAACAGGGCTGAGGTCCCCGGCTTCACCTGTTCACGGACCGAGTCGATGAAGTCGTCGTCGATGCCGAAGTCCTGCATCGAGCCGCTCAAGGCGCCTATGGCAGCCCCGAACGCCATGCCGAAGAAGGGTACGAAGAAGATGAGCCCGAACAGCAGACCCCAGAAGGCACCGCCGGAAGCACCGGCGCCGGCCATCGAAACGGATTGCTTGGTCTTTGGCTTCTTCTTGTCGGCGGGCCACGTCACTACAGCAGCGTCCTGGACCGTGATCAGATCCTGCTTCTGGAGGGCGAGTACTTTGTCGCGCACACGCTCGGCTGCGTCGGGTTCGGAGAATCCCCAGACGGTGAGAGTTGTCATCGATTTGTTCCTTTGGTTGATTGACCGTCCAATAAACTAACACCTCACCGCAGCCTGGGTCTCGAACCGGAGATGGGAGCGCACCAGCCTCATCTGCACGAGGTTCGACTGGCGATCAGCGGGCTTTCGCCCAGGACGACGATACGTCGCTGCCGCCTCGAGGGTGAGTCGGCTCCCGCTCTTGAACAGGATCGAGTCGGGCGCAACCATGCCGGCGGCCAGTCAATCACCCAGGCCGAACCCGGCGGCCAATTGCACCAACCCCGTCGGAGCGTACGAGAGGGTCTCACTCAAACTGCGGAGGTCGGCGGCCGAGTTCATCTTCATGAGGAGCAGGTTGTCGCTACTGCGAGATGACGTTCTGGTGGACCTACGAAGGGCGTCGGGTGGAGAGCAGGAGGTACAGGCCGAACTTGCCCCCCTCGCCGGCGATCCGCACGACGGTCTCGGTGGCGAGCGCCTGGTCGGCGTCGATCGGGTCCTGGGGGCACACGTTGTGCGCTTCGTCGATGACGATGATGGTCGGCACCCGCTCTTGGCAATGCTCCCAGAGAAACGAGAGCATCGCGGCTGACGCAATCGCGGCCTCCGCCGACGACGGCAGGCTCCCCGTGTCGGCGACGACCATTCGCCAGTCATTCGGAAGCCGAGCCATGATGGCGCTATCGTCCCGGACCAGATCGTCTGTTCATGAATACCGCGGTTGTCGATCCGGAGACCGAGTCGACGGGCGTCGTCGTCGAACGACGACCCGACAGCGGTCATCATGTCGTCGAGGCGGTAGTCGTCGGTGTCGAGTCGCGGACCGACCCCAGGATGAGGTAGTCGGAGTAGTGGTCGATCACGCCGATACGGATGTCGGTGTCGAGGAGCAGCCGGTCAGGAATCACTCCGAGCGTGTAGGTCTTCCCGGAGCCGGACTGTCCGCAGAGGAATGTGTGTCGACCGAACCCCTTGGCGTGCAGGCGTGCAGCGACGTCGGTGGCTTGTGGGATCCGGCCGAGAGCAGCCGTCAATTGCGCCGTCACGGTGGCCGGGTCTGTAGCGGTCATGATCCGTTCTCCGAAAATGGCCGATCCGAGCGGTCGTGGCTCGCCATCGACCATACGCGAGAGCAGGTTGCCGCGTCCGGAGAGAGACAGAACCGAGCGAATCGGTTCTGGTGGGTGCCCGCCTATGCTCGATTCGAGCACTTGTCCAAGATACTCCTGAATCCCGGGTGCGGCGAGCGTGACGTAGGAACCAACCGGAACGGGGTTGGCTAAAGAAGCGGTCGGTCGAGGAAGCCGTAGGCGGCGAGATGCAGCCACGCGAACACGTGACCGATCAAGAAGTACGCAGCGACCGCACCGGCGATCGTCGCCAGCCCCACCCGATCAAGGGACAGGACGCGCCGCACCACGGCCCACAGTACGGACCCAGCACGACCGCCTGGCCGGCTGCTCCGAACCCCGATCGCGCCGACGTCTGCTTGAACCCCCCGACCAGCGCTGCGCTGGCGACGCCGATCCCAAACAGGGAGATCATGCGAGTCCGGTCATTCCACAGCCCGGTGGCGGCGAAGCCGGCCAACAGCGCCGCGACGTTCGCCATCGAACCCACGACCTTTGGCCAGCCGGAGTCGCCGGCCCCCGAGACGACGAACGAGGCCAACAAGAAGAAGAGCAGTGTTCCGAACCGGTCTGAGTCGACTCGCAGCCTGCGCAAGCTCGCTTCCGTCGACATCCCGGCAGGTTAGCAGGGCCGCTGTGTTCCCGATTCGGTCGGACTGGTGCGCTCGCTGAATCTTCCAGGACAGGAGTCTAGCTTTCGCTGCTGCGAACTCGGCGCCAACGAGCACTCCACCTGGGCCGACGATCGCGTCGCGGAACCGTTTGGCCCTTGTTTGCTCGAAGACCAGGATCGCAGCCGAGCTGTCGGGGTCGAGGCACGCTGTCGGTTCCATGCTGTCACCGTCAGTGTCCTTGGTGAGGATCAGTCCTTTGACGACACTGACGATGGAATCGTTGACGAGTCGTTCGAGCTCCGGGAGGATCTCCCAATTTGAACCGGTTGGCGGGAATCTGACCACCAGCACCTCGATGCGTCCGAGTGCCAGCAGCCACAACCGTTCAGATCTGTGTGGATAGAGCTTCGGGCATCCGCGTGGAGTAACCAGAGGTGGCACAGCAGCGGAGTCCGCCACCGGCTATCCGGTCGATTGCGATCAGATCCACTGAGCCGCTGCGCTGCACGACCTCGGACCAAACTCCTCGAGTCCTAGGGACAGGTCATCCCGAGCTTCTCGAGTACAGCATCAGCCGAACGGAGGGCTGTTGTCACCGAACCTGCAACCACACTGGCGTCCGCGACCGAGATGTCGTCCCGCAACCCGTCGATTGCCGTGCGGAGCTCGGCGACCGAGCTGTCGAAGGCCGCGATCTCGTCGGCTGCCACGTCGGACCCACTGTCTTTCAGCTGCTCCACATCGGCCTGTATCGCTGCGAGCGGCTCGTCGAATGCGCTGGTCCCATTGGCGATGATGTCGATGTCGCCGAGGCCGGCAATATCGGCTCGCAGGCTGTCTCCTGCCTCGCAGAACGCTTCTTCGGGGGACGAGTCGTCGCTACCGCACCCGCTGAGCAGCCCGACGAGCATGGCTGCCACGACCGAGAGAGCAAACGCCCGTGGCAACCAGCGCCGTTGGTCTGGGGCGTTCGCCGACATCAGTGTCTGATCGGGGTATCTGTGGGCCATAGCTCCCTCAGTCTCTCGTTGATGATGGACGACATACTAAGGGCCACGCGGCGCAGAATCGACGGTCAGAGTCCCAGCTGGTCTTCCGGCAGAACGTCACGATCGAAGCCGGCCGACCCGGAGTCGTCCCGCCCCACGTACTGCACCATCCAGATCGTCACCGCGATCACGAGCATGGCAATGGCAACCAGTACCTGGGGTAACCACGGCTTCGACACGAGATCGTCCAGTTCCCTCGGCGCTGGTTCGGAGGACGCGGTGCCTTGCTTACCTGGCTCGTTCATCGACCAGAACGTAGCGCAGTCGGTCACCGGTCAGGTGTGCGATATCAAACCGTGCGATATCAAACCGTGCGATATCAAACCGTTGGTCGTTGACTTCGTCTGGCTTCGATGCCAACATCGCGCAGCCAGGGAGGATCAACCTCCCCTCGATTCAGAAGGTGCTGAATGTTGCTTGCCGCCGAATTCGGAACGGGCCAGGTGCTCTGGTCGATCTTCTGGTTCTTCCTGTTCTTCATGTGGATCATGCTGGTGTTCAACATCTTCGGCGACATCATTCGCAGCGATGATCTCAGCGGTGTGTCCAAGGCCGTGTGGGCAGCTTTCATTGTGTTCCTTCCGTACCTCGGTATCTTCGTCTATCTGATTGTGCGGGGTGACAAGATGGCCAGTCGGCAGATGCGTGCCGCCCAGCAGCAGGAGGAAGCGGTTCGGGACTACATCAGGTCGGCCGCCGGCGGTTCCAGCCAGGCCGATCAACTCGCGTCGCTGGCTGGCCTGCACTCTTCGGGCAAGCTCACCGACGAAGAGTACGCGGCCGCCAAAGCCCGCGTCATCGCCAGCTGATCCACGGCTCGTTGTGCACGGGCCCAGTCGGGTCGAGGCTACCTGTGCTCGATCCGCACGATGTACCGACTCCTCGCCATGGCCGGGGAGAACCGGGAGCGTCGCCGCCAGCGCACCCACCCAGCCCGCACCAAGCCCGAACTTCGCGACCGCACCAAACCAGGTGTGAAGCTGGGACATCACGAAACTGGCCGGACCCGAACGCAGGATCTACTACGAGTTGTTCGTGATCATCGACATCTTCTCCCGCTACGTCGTGGCCTGGACCGTCGCCGAAGCCGAGACCGGTGAGCTCGCCGAAGCGTTCATCGCCGACGCCCTCGACAGCCAAGGCGTCGCCCGGAACCAGCTCACCCTGCACGCCGATCGCGGCAGCTCGATGGCCTCCAAACCGGTCGCCCAGCTCCTCGTCGATCTCGGCGTGGCTCGGTCTCACAGCCGACCGTCGGTGTCCAACGACAACCCCTACAGCGAAGCCCAGTTCAAGACCCTCAAGTACTGCCCAGCGTTCCCCGGCCGGTTCGGGTCGATCGCCGATGCCCGCTCGTTCTGCGCTGCGTTCTTCGGTCACTACAACCACGTTCACCGCCACGCCGGCATCGGCCTCCACATGCCGGCGTCGATCCACTACGGCACCGCCACCGAGATCCGCGCCGCTCGAGCCGACACGCTCACCGCTGCCTACAACGAGAACCCCGCCCGGTTCCGCCACCGCCCGCCCACACCACCGAAGCTTCCCCAGGTCGCGTGGATCAACGAACGCAACCGGGAAGCACTCATCCAATCCGCGTAAGAAGTTGTCTCATCCCCCTTGACGCGTTCCGGATCGGCTCAATCAGTAGGAAGTTGTCATCTGGCGTCTGCGGTATTGGTCGCCGGTGCCGCCCAGCGAACCGAGGTCGGCGATGAACGAATCGAAGGCAAGCTCCCATCGTGCGGGCCAGCCGAGCCAGTAGACAAGAATCCCGAACTGCGGCCCGAGAAACGCAATCAGAAAGACGAGGCACGCGAGGAAGTGGCCCGGCTTCGTCAACAAGTCGAGCGGCTCGAGGCTGACCTGTCAACGGCGAACGAGTTGATCGAGGCGCCGGGAAAAGTGTCGGCGCTCTGCAAAGCTCGAGATCGAAACTGGGCGGCCCGATCGGAATGAACCACCACCCTCCCTGCCTGGTTCCTGCGCACGCCCGCTGTCCGCAACGCAGTGGTCGCGAGTTTCGCGGTCATCCGACCAGCGATCGAGTAGCCGACGATCCGGTTCGAGCAGACATCCTTGATCGCACAGCAGTACAGCTTCCCTTCAGCGGCTTGAGATCAGTGATGTTTGTCAACCAGATCTCATCGATTGTCTCGGCGGTGAAATCGCGTTGCACGAGATCGTCATGCACCGCCGGCCCGGGTCGGCCCTTCCCGCTTGCATGCCGCCCATCCATACTGATGCAGAGGCAGAGACCGTCTCTCTCGGTTACACGGCCAGGCCGGACCGTGAGGTCGTGGGCAAGGCCGAGTGCCCCGGCTACCGCCGATACGCCGTCGGGACGAGATTGTCCCGGGTCTTGTTGAAGTAGAGGGGTGGTGGTCCCCCTCTTGGCGGTGCCGTGATGGCATCGTCTGGAGGTCTTCGAAAACACTCCGAAAGGGACCACCAATGAAGAATCTAGACCGGCCAGCGATCCGCTTGGTCGACTCCACTGATGAACACCTGGCTGAGGTTCTGCCTCCCGAGCTTGCTGTCGAGCTGGGCGGCATCGCACAGCTGTGCCGTGAAGGACTCATGGCCATCGCGGTCGAGGCGGGGATGGCCACAGCGATGGCGATGATGCGTTCCGAGGCCGAGACGTTGTGCGGTGCGTGGAACGCCCGTGACCCGCAACGGACCCATGTCCGTGGCGGGAGCGCACCGACCTCGGTGGTGATGGGCGGCCAGAAACTCCCGACCCGCCGTCCTCGTGTCCGCAACACCGCCACCAACGAGGAAGTGCCGCTGGAAACGTTCGGCGTGTTCGCCCAAGGCGATCTGTTGAACCGGGTCGTTGTCGAACGGATGCTCGCCGGCGTAGCGACACGATCCTTCGAACGAGTCGCCGACCCGATCGGCGATCAGGCCCGTGCGAGGGCGACCGGCACATCGAAATCGTCGGTGTCACGCCGGTTCGTGACCGGCACCAAGAAGGCGCTGGACGAACTCATGTCACGAGACCTCACCACGCTTGATCCGGTGGTGGTCATGATCGACGGCACCGACTTCGCCGGGGAGACCGTGGTCGCCTCGATGATCGTCACCGTCGACGGCACCAAAGTCCCGGTCGGTCTCCGCCTGGGTGACACCGAGAACGCCACCGTCGTTGCCGACGTGCTGGCCGATCTGGTCGCTCGTGGATTGGACGTGACCGGTGGTGTCCTGGTCGTGATCGATGGCGGCAAAGCGTTGGCTGCCGGGGTCCGCCGGGTGTTCGGCGATCACGCCATCATCCAGAGATGTGTTTTGCACAAGCGGCGCAACGTCTGTGACTACCTGGCGAAGAAGGACCGCTCCACCATGGACTCACGCCTGGCGGGGATCTTCGCTGACCCTGACCCGACCTCGGGTCTGCGACGGGCGCAACTGCTTGCCGCCCAGTTGGACAAGACCAACCCTGACGCTGCCGGGAGTCTGCGCGAAGGGCTCGCCGACATGTTCACCGTTCGCAGTCTCGGGATCGATGGGACTCTCGCCCGGACCCTGTCGACCACGAACATGATCGAGTCGATGTTCTCGATCGTGGACACCACCACCCGCAACGTCAAGCACTGGCGTAACGACGGGGACATGCGCCGCCGTTGGGCCGCAGCCGGCATGCTCGAAGCCGAAACCAAGTTCCGTCGGGTCAAGGGCTACCGGCAACTCGACCAACTCAAAACCACGTTGGCCAAACGAACAGCCGCCGTATCACCCAGCCGCCATACTGATCACACCGAACTCGCTGCATGACAACCAGGACCACCACCCGCAGCAACTTCAACAATCAACGGGACAACCTCCGTCGGGGACTCCGGCGGTCCTGAATCGAAGGACGTCGTAGGGTGAGAGCCCGTTTCACCCCAATACGACATACGCCGGGGCCGCATTTCCGCTCTAGGCTCGCCAGAGCGAATGAAGTGGGAGAGCCGATCCGTGCCGTTTTCACCCCCGAGCGGTCGACTGAGGGTTTGACGTGACGTCCACACCCAAGATCGAGTTCATCCTGCGGCTCGGCCGTTTGGCGTACGAATACGGCCTGCCGGGCTATGAACTGAACAGTCTGATGGACGACATCGGGCGTGCGATGGGGTTGAACGGCAAGGTGATCTCGACGCCGACCTTCCTCGACTACACCGTCGATGCCAAGAGCGGCCCCGGTCAGCATCGGATGATGGTCACGCTGGGGAGTGTTTCCTACGACCTCGGAAAGTTGTCTCAAACGATGCGGCTGGCAGAACAGCTGCGCGCAGGTTCGATGTCGGTGGAGGAGGCAAACCGTCGCCTGGACGAAATCGAAGCCCTTCGTCCGCACTACGGTTCCGTCATGGTCGGTCTGGCCTATGCCGCGTGTGGAGCTGGATTTGCCGTGATCTTGTCTGCGGCGTGGCAAGATGTCGGATTGGCCGCTGCCCTCAGCATC
Organism: uncultured Acidimicrobiales bacterium; assembly: GCA_963700755.1. GTDB lineage: Bacteria > Actinomycetota > Acidimicrobiia > Acidimicrobiales > SZUA-35 > JBBQUN01. The sequence continues at coordinate 21,750 of CAVOYW010000003.1, read as the reverse complement.
GTCGTCTTTCTGTTGGTCCGAGCATCGAACGACCATGAGTGGTTGGGCCGTCGCATCAACGTGGTGGCGTCGTTCGTTGCCTCAGCACTGGCCAGCGTCGTCGGAGTCATCCTCGGGAGTGGCAACTCTTACATCGTTGGATTGTGTGCCTTCGTGGTCCTGATCCCTGGTCTCGGCTTGACGCTGGGCGTCTACGAACTCGCGATCGGTCACACACTGCTCGGATGGCACCGCTTCATCAGCGCCGGCGTGGTCACCATCGGCTTGTTCGCCGGAGCATCAATAGGGGCGATGGTCGTTCGGGCGATGTTCGGCACCGCCGACATCCCCGATGCTGCGCGGCCGACTGCGCTCGTGCAGTGGCTGTTTCTCGTCGTTTTGATGGCCGGTCTGGTCGTGGTTTTCCAAGTGTCGCCCAGGCAGGCGCCATGGGCGATCGTTGCCGGGTTGTTTGCCTATGGCGGTCTCGAACTCGGCGGTCGAGCGGGCGTCTGGCAGGGCCCGTTTCTCGGAGCACTCGCCCTCGGTCTCTTCGCCGGTTTGTTCGTTCGAACTCGCGACCGCACGAGCCCGCTCATCGTGGTCCTCCCCGGCATCTTGATCCTGGTCCCAGGCGTCGCCGCGTACTCGTCATTGCGGGCACTCGACTCAGTCCCCGGTACGGGTGCCACTGGTTCTGTCGAAGGGGTCATCTTCCAGATCTCTGCCATTCTCGCCGGCCTCTATGTTGCCAGCTCGGTGATGGCTCTCCCGGGTATCAAGCTCGAACCGGCCGTGCCTGACGCAAACCATGAGGAGAAAGCCTGATGAACACCGCTCTGACTTCCCCGTCCGATGGCACCGACGACCACGGCGCGCCTACTGACGGGGGAGGAACCCAGCCGTCGATGGCCGCGTCGCTGTTCGTGATCGGTTCGATGGTCCTGTTGATCGTCGTCTCGGTCGTGATGTTCGGCAGTGAGGTCGCCGACGGGCCGCTGCAGGTGAGCATGACGATGGCAACGCTGATCTCCATCGCGGTTGCGGCTCGATACGGGCACACCGGAGCGGTCATCACCAAGGCCATCGACAACGGGATCAATGGTGTCGTTGGGACACTCTTCGTCATCCTGGCCATCGGTTCGCTGATCGGAACCTTGTACCTCTGCGGTTCGGTGGCAGCGGTGGTCTACTACGGCGTCGACCTGCTGACAGCCGACTACTTCTACGTCACCGTGTTTGTGCTCGCCAGTGTGCTGAGCTACATGCTGGGGAGTTCGCTGACCACCGTGGGGGCGCTCGGTGTGTCGATGGTCGGCCTCGCATCGGTGCTCGGCGTCGATCCAGCGATCGCCGCAGGGGCTGTTGTCTCGGGTGCGATCCTGGGCAACAAGGTGGCCAAGATCTCCGACACGGCGAACCTGACCGTCGCCACCGTCGGAGGATTGACCATTGCGACGCATTCCAAGGCGGTGACACGCACGATGATCCCGGCGGCGATCCTGACCGCGGTGGTCTACTTGGTGCTCGGTCTCACGGTCGAATCGACGCAGGGCGGTGCGGACTTCAGTCAGGTGAAAGACGCGGTGAGCGAGCAGTTCAACGTCTCACTCCTGGCTTTCCTGCCGATCGTGCTGATCGTGGTCCTGTCGGCGCGTGGCATGTCCGCGTTCTTGTCGTTGGCGATCCCGGCGATCGCGGCCGTCGTGCTCGCAGGGTTCACCCAGCATGATCTCATCGTGTCCTTGGCCGACGACGGCCGAAGCTACTTCGGCAGCGTGATCGAGGTCGGGATCGACACGTTCGCCAACGGGTTCGCCCTCGACAGCGGCAACGACGACCTCGACCGGGTGTTCGCCGGCGGAGGCACCGCGTCGATGCTGACGACGATCTGGCTGGTGCTGGTCGCGGCAGCCTTCGGGGCGATCGTCGACTACGTAGGCATCCTCAATCGGGTCGTCACTCCGGTGATCAACTGGACCAAGAACACCATCTCACTGATCGGGGTGACCATGGCGTCGTCGATCGGATTGAACCTCGTCACCGCCGACCCGTACACGAGCATCGAACTCGTCGGGCGCACGTTCCGCAGCGAGTACCAACGTCAACGCTTGGAACCCGTCGTATTGTCGACGTCGATCGCCGACTCGGGGACCACCATGTCCCACATCATCCCGTGGAACATCCACGGAGCGCTCTTCGCGGGCACGCTCGGTATCGCTGCGGTGGAGTGGGCGCCCTATACGGTCTTTGCCTACGTGACCCCGATCGTGTCGTTCGCGATCGCTGCTTCACTTTCGAAGAAGCGGCACGTTCCCGACGACCAGGACATCGACCAGGTCTACGGCCCTGAACCCACCCCGACCGGCCCGAGTCGGACCGCATGACGTCCTCACCGGCAACACCCCGAACACGAATGCGAAATGGCATGACCAACGACGATCCCAGCTCCCCTACCCTGGCGGAGGTCGAACAATAGATCGCCGGCTACGCGAAGCTGCCTGGCAACAATCGTCACGGACAAGACCACCCCGATGTCCAAACTGAGAGAGCCGATTGCACGGCGTCCGGCGGTTGAGCACACGTCGACACGCCATCGCCGACCTGGGGAATGACCGGCCCGGTTCGACCACTGTCAGGTTGCGGTTGCTTCGGTTGATCGGCGCCATTCCGGGCCTATTAAGGTGAAAAAATGACAGCCTCGCTGCGATCGCTACGTGTGCGTCGTTCACACCTCGACCACGAACTCGACCGGGTGGTGGCGGCGCGGGGTGGGGCGGTCACGGGGCCCGCGGGCAGTGGGAAGACCGTCGCCGTGAGCGACTGGGCATCGGCGACCTCGGTTGCCGATGTGGCGTGGCTGGCGGTCGACGATCGTCACCGCGATCCGCACCTGTTGGCCGATGATCTCCTCGACGCTGTGCGTCGTGTTCCGCGCTTCGTGCCCGAGGTGACCGACGATCCCGTCGAAGCAGTCGAACGTATGGCGCGAGCGGTCGACCAGCGGGCCCGATGTGTGGTCGTCGTCGTGGACGGATCCGAGGTGCTCGAAGGGGCAGCGTCACTCGAAGTCATCCGGCAGCTGACCTCGACCGGTCGAAGGTCGTTGCGCGTGGTGATGGTTGGGCGCTGGCTCCCCGACATCGGGTTCGACGAACTGGCCCGTCGGGGCGAACTCGTCTCGATCACCGGCCGAGACCTGCGATTTTCGAAGGACGAGACCGCACAGGTCGTTCGTTCGATCTGCGGCGCCGAGGTCGGCGCTGGCCACCTCCGTCAGCTCGACGAGCAGATCGATGGCTGGGTTCACGGAGTCGTGCTGGGTGGCGTCGCCATGCTGAACTGCGATGTCTCTGTGATCGACACTACTGCCGCCATCGACAGTCACCGCGTCTTCGACGACTTCTTCCGACTGGAGGTGTTCGCCGCCCAGCCAACCGATATCCAACAGCTGCTCCTCGACACATGCATTCTCGACCGGCTCGAGCTGGGGCTGTGCGCCGAGCTTTCGGCACGCGACGACGTCTATGCGCTGCTTCGCAATCTGGAGCGACGCAACGTCTTCATCGAACGGGTCGGTGGTCACCCGCCCGACTTCCGGTACCACCCGCTTCTGCGGTCGTGGCTGCGCGGCAATCTCGACAGCGCCGATCCGGGACGGGCCACGCAGCTCTTTCGCCGCGCCGCCGCGTGGTGTGAATCGAACGGGCGCAGCTCGGACGCGATCGGCTACTACTTGGAAGCGGGTGATCTCGCGTCGGCGAGTGCAAGCATCATTGCGTATGGTCCTCGGGCGATCGCCCAAGGAGCGAGCGACGAGCTCGCGGGGTGGATCATGGCGTTGCCTCCTGGCCAGGTCTCCTGCAGCGAACCCCTGCTGATCCTGCTCGGCGAGGCTGCGATCCGGTCGGGACATCGTGACCTCACCACGGCCGCTCGGGCACTTGGTGAAGGACTCCTCTCGACGAAACCCGGGAGCCTGGGCCGAAGTCGGCGCTTGTTCGAGCTGGCCGTCACTGTTCAACGCTCGCGAGAGCTGCTGGGCGCCGGGCGGTTGGGAGAAGCGTCGCGCCAAGCGCGACGTGCGCTTGTAGCGGTCGACTTCGGCACACAATCCGATGACGGCGACTGGTTGGGTTTCGATGATTTCGTGCGGGCCACCGATGTCTCCGCGCTGGCGGCACAGTTACTGTTCGGTGGTGATTTCACTCTTTGCGCAAGCGTCTCGAGGTGGTTGATCGAGACATACCGGGCCGATGACCCCCAGTGCATCGCGGCTCGGGTCAACTCCCTCGGCAAGCTCGGACTCATCGAGCTCCTGGACCATTCGCGCCCCGCTGCCGCCGCACTCGCCTTCGAAGCCGTTGCGCTCTGCCGCTTTCATGGCATCGAGCCCGTCGATGTCGGTTTCGCCGAGCTGGTGCTACTCATCGCCGACCCGCAAGCGGATCGTGCCGACCTCGATCGCCGGGTCCAGCACCGCGCGAACCAGACCAAACTGACCGTGCACGCGTGTCTCGTCAACCTTTTCGAGCCTGGTCGTGCGTCCAGACCGGCGACCTCCCCGCCGCACAACACCTGCTGGTCGAGGCTGAGCACGGTCTGGAGTCGCTGGTCGAACCGGGCATGCTCGCCTCGCTCCACAATCGTGTGCGTTCGATCGTCGACGCGGGGGTCGACGAGCCCATACTGAGCGGACGTCAACTCGAGATCCTGACCGCGCTCTCAACCGGTTCCAGCCGTCAATCGGTCGCCAATCATTTGAATCTGTCGCTCAACACGATCAAGACCTATGCCCGGCAAGCGTATCGAGCGCTCGGGGTGCACTCACTGTCGGCTGCGGTCGAGCGGTGCCGAGAACTCGGCATCGCGCTCGAGCCTGCGGGTCAGGACCTCATCGCTTGCGGCGACGGTGCCACCACTCGCGATCCGACGGCAACTCGCGTCCAGCACCACGTTGAATGGAGGTCTTTTCGTTGACTCCCTGTCCACAGCTACCCAGACGAGGCAAGACCGCCCGGCATCGGGCCGTACGAGCAAGATCGAGCACGGATCGGTGCCCGCCTCACCCAATTCGTCGACTAGGTCCGACATCAGCGTTGCCGTCGACGAGTTGATGCCGCCGGATTCCTCGACGGCCGAGGACATGAACACTGTCCGCGTGCAGTCGGGGAAGCACAGCAGCACAGCGGCCGACAAGGGCGACGGCGGTGATGTCCGATCGTCCTGACGCCGCAGGCGACAGAGTGTCACAGGGCGACATCTCGCGTCTGGGGCTTCCCTATTGGGTACAGCGCGTGGGAGTGTTCAGTTGGCTGCTGATCGGCTTCCTCGCAGCAGTCGGCGCGACTGCGGTGTTGCTCGCTGCAACGAGTGCGATCACCGCACCACTCGTCATCGCCGTGCTCCTGGCGATCGTCTTCGCGCCCGTCGTGACCTGGCTCTGCGATCGGGGGGTCCCGCGGCCGCTCGCTGCGGCGGGTGTCTTGGTGGGGTTGGCTGCGACCACGGCCGGGATTGTCTACCTGACCGCGGCTGCCCTGGTCGAAGAAGGTGACCAGCTGAGCGAGAACCTGAACAAGGCCGTGGACGACATCACCGGATGGTTGGCCGCCTCCCCGATCGCAAACGACCTCGCCGAAGAAGTGTCGTCGACGCTCGCCGACAATGGCCCCACGCTGGCGACCGGACTTGCAGGTGGGGTGCTGTCGGCGTTCAACTCCGTGACCGCGCTGTCGTCGGCAACGATCCTCTCGCTGTTCGTGCTCTACTACCTCCTCAAAGATGGGCCCGACCACGCCAGGGCCCTCGGTGCCACCGCAGGGGATGCCCACCCGTGGCGAACCGTGATCGCCGACAACGCCGTGCGCGACGTACGGGGCTACTTCCGCGGCCAGACGCTGATAGCGCTGTCGAACGGCGTAGTGATCGGGCTCGCCGCCGCCGTTCTGGGCGTTCCCGCCGCACTCGCGATCGGAGTCGTGAACGTTTTCGGCGCCTACGTGCCCTATCTCGGCGGGTTCTTCGGTGGCGCATTCGCGGTGTTGATGGGTCTCGGCGGAGGCGGCATCGGTCCGGCCATCGCCATGCTGGTCGTGACCCTTGTCGTCAACCTGGTGCTCGAAAACTTCCTGCAGCCGATGCTCATTGGCGGCAGCCTGAACATGGCCCCGCTCCCGATCCTCCTGGCCACGACACTCGGTGGCATGCTCGCCGGGCTGCTCGGGCTGGTCCTCGCCGCCCCCGTCCTCGCGATCGCCTCCGACATGGGGCGCGAGCTGCGGAAGTCGGGGTTCTTCGGTTCGCCTTCGACCAACGTGCGCCCAGACAGCGGGTAGCAGTCCGGGCGTCGAATCAGCAGCACGGTATGGGCGGCCCCGGGCCGTTTGAGTAGCGCTGCGCTCGACCATGCATGCGGGCCTCACTGGGGTGAGTGAGATGTTCACCCGCGCTGCCCTGGTCTCGATAGCCGAGAATCCCCTACATTTCTTGCGAGTAGTCGAATCGTTCGACTGCAGACAGATCGGGACACCCGATCGCACTTCTCACGGAGACAGCCATGTCGCAAGAAAATCTCGTCCTCTACGCCGCCACCTACCCCGATGGCGACAGCGCCCGGGCCGACTTCGACGATTTGAAGGCCGCGGAGGGACCAGATCTCCTTGTCGTCGGCGCGATCGTGATGAGCCGCGACGCGAACGGCAACGTCGATGTACTCGAGTCCGGTGACGGCGAAACCGCTGCGGGAGCGGTGCTCGGCGGCGGCGTGGGGCTCGTCGTCGGCCTCTTCGCTCCGCCACTTCTGGCCTCGACAGCGATCGGTGCCGGAATCGGTGCGCTGCTCGGACACCTGACCAAGAAGCATGAAGAGAAGGAACTCGGTGTCGAACTCGACGAGTACTTCCCGGCGAACTCATCGGCAGTCGTGGCCGTCGCGGATGTTGTTTACCTCGACCGTCTCGAGAAGGTGCTCGGCAAGGCCAGCAAGCGGGTGAACAAGGCAATCGACCGCGACGACTACGACAAGCTGGTCAAGGCAGTCTCGAAGTCGGCTGATCAGATTGACGACGCACTCGAATCCTGAAGACCTCCACCTCGGAGGGGTCGAGCATCATCGACCCTCCGGGGACCTGATCCACGCAATGCCGTTCTCGAACCCTTGAACGTTCGATCCAGAAGGACCTCCATGAGCCAAGAAGACTCAGAATCTGCAACGGACGTCAACCCGTACGCCACGAAAGATCATCCGTACGCCACGAAGGACTTCCCCCTTGCGACGGAATTCAACCCGTACGCAACGGGGAAGGACTACTCCACGATCCCTCAGCGATTGCACGAGTACCCGTCTTCTGACAGGGCGAAGAAGATGGTCCAGGACTCGTTGGTCATCGACACGCTCTTCTCCGGTACCTGGCCAGAGCAGTGGTCGACTCCTGAAGCCCCGGAGTTTCATGACTACATGGACCGTGTCATTGCCGGCGGAGTGAAGGTGATGGCTCTGTGCCCTTCAGCTGATGCATTGAATACCTCCTCCTCGGCGTCGTTGAAAGCCTTGCAGTTCTATCTCGCGAAGATCAACGAGTTCCCGGACAAGTACAAGATCGTGCGTACGACCAAGGACATCGATGATGCGATTGCGGAAGGAAAGTTGGGGCTGTACTTCACGCATCAGGGGACCGGCCATTTCGAGGGTGATCCCGACAACGTCGCGATCTGGCGTCAACTCGGTTATGGCTACTGTTTGTTGGCCTACAACCAGCGAAATCCTGTGGGTGACGGTTGTTTCGTGGAAGAGAACGGGCCGCTGACCGAGTACGGGAAAACGCTCATCGATGCCTACAACCGTTACGGCATGCTCGTGGATGTCAGTCACACCGGTGAACGCACGTCGCTCGACGCGATCGAGCGGAGCAGCCAACCGGTCATCTCTTCCCACTCCGTCGCCATGGCGATCGCAAAGTACCCGCGCAGTCTCGAGGATTCGGTGATCAAGGCGATTGCGCAGAGCGGTGGTGTGTGTTCCATCAACTGCGTGGGGGCCTTCGTTGACATGTCGAACCCGGAGATCGTGACGACGGAGATGCTTTTCCGCCACATCGACTACATGGTTTCCCTCGTTGGCATCGACCATGTCGGTTACGGTTCCGATTTCATCCCAGATGTCACCTTCACCTCCGATGGGATGCAGACACCATTTGGTGCAGCGATCTTCCCAGACGGCGGCTACACCGCGAAGACAGGCGCAATGGGGTTCCCGACACCCGCCTCCTATCAGATCCTCGCGGCCCTCGTGGACAAGTTGCTCGAGGAGGGATACTCCGAGGAGGACTGCGTCAAGTTCATCGGAGGAAACATCTACCGGGTCATGAGCGAGGTCTGGAAATGAGTGCCAGGCTGGAGTGAGTACTGATTCTCGCGGTGTTCAGGCTGCGTTGTTGTTGGTGGTGAAAGCCGCCTGGCAGCCGCTGGTGTGCGGTAGTCGAGGCTCTGAGGGATCAACATGACAACCGAAGCTTCCGAACTGGTCATCCGTGGTGCGATGGTGTTCGACGGTGTGAACGAACAACTCGTCGAGGGCAGGGGCGTGCACTGGCTGCTGTTCTCGTCCACGCCTTTCCGCCGGACCTAGCGGCTGGACAGCAGCGAGCTAGCTCCCACCGGCCGAGATCCCTGGCCGCGGCATCGAGGCCACCGAAGTGTCATGACGGTCAATCAACAGGAGAATCCAGAGAATGCCCAGCAACGACATCCAATCAGTGCCCAGCCCCGATCGCGTCGGTGCGTCAGGCTTCGAGCCGCTCGAGGTCGACAGCCCGATGGCGAAGTGGAAGCAGCCACAATCGGAAGCGTTCATCGAACAGGCGAGGCAGGACTACAGCTTCCCGAACTGGCAGTCGGGCAGCGAACAGTCGATCTATTACAACCTGAACATCCCCGAGTTCTTCAATTGCTCGTATGTGCCGCCATCGGACGAGTTCTCCAGGCTCGAACGGTCGATCGATCCGACGGTGCTGGATCTGACCTTCACCGCCCATGACGGCTCCACCACGCCACCGCTGCGGGAGTACCTGGTCGGCAAACGGCAGGTTCAGGCGATGATGATGGCCCACCAGGGCAAGGTCGTGTTCGAGATCTTCCCTGGCATGAACCCCACCGACTCCCACATCTGGATGTCGGCCGCGAAGACGACGGTCGGGCTGCTCATGGCGATGCTGATCGACGAGGGCAAGGTCGATCCCGACAAGCCGGTGCCGACCTATGTGCCCGAACTGCGTGGCACGCACTGGGAACAGGCCACCGTCAAGAACGTCATGAACATGGCGTCCGGGCTCGACATCGAAGAGAGCATCGCGAACCTGCTCAACCCCGACACCTGGATCGCTCATTTCTTCACCGCCGTCTTCGAGGGCACAGGCGATTGGCGCGAGATGTCAAAGCATGCGCAACCACTCGAGGGAGAACCCGCCGGCACCCACTTCCGCTACTCCGGGGCCAATACCCAGACGCTGGTGCTCGCGACCCAACACGTGACCGGCATGCGCTGGCAGGACTTCTTCAACGAGCGGGTCTGGTCGAAGATCGGGGCGAAGAGCCCGTACCTCGCTGGGCTCTGTCCCGACGGCTCGCCGGCGGCTGCCGGCATCGTCGCGTCGACACCGGAGGACGTGCTGCGGTTCGCATTGTCGTACACGCCGAGTTGGCACGTGGTGTCCGAGGAACGGATCGTCTCGGAACGGCTCCTGCAGACCATCCAGTCCATGGGCGACCCGGCGGCCTACGTGGGCTCCACCGAGGAGGGCTACGGACTCGGCTGGTTCGGCGAGAAGCCGCTCACCAACACCGCTCAATGGGACCACTCCTTCGCCGACGGCGCAATGTTCAAGCACGGCAACATGGGTCAGGGCATTTATGTCGATCCTGCCCGAGACTTCTGCGGCATGTACTTTGGCCTGGCGCCAAACCCGGACGAGATCTCGGGAGTCGATCATTCTCCTGGCTATCTGCGAGCGGCAGCCAAGCACTTTTCGCGCCAGTAGGCCTCCGACCGTAGGGGCGGCCTCCAGATCCCAACCTGGGTCGCCAACAGTGGCGATTCCCTCCGCCGCTCGGCGCGAGGCGACAACCGCGCGGTACTTCCAGAAGTGCGGTACTTCCAGAAGTGTGGCGTCAGCCCAGTCACCTCGAGTCGTGGTGACCTACAAGCGCCGCGTGGCGAGCCACTGCTCGGCTGCTGCCTGCGCCTCGAGGACCGACTGTCGGACCCGTTCGGTGGCTCCGAACACATGGTCGATGCCGATCTGGTCGAGGGTCCCGGTGTGCTCGAGGGTTTCTCGAGCAGCGGGCTCGACCTCGGCCAGCATCAGCAGGCACTGGTGCTCGCGCAGCGTTTCGGCGTAGTCGGTGAGCATGTTGAGCGTCGTCGTGTCGAGGGCCTGGTGCCCTCGCAGATCGAGGATCACCACGGTGGGTGGGGTGCTTTCGTCCGACCGCGGGAGCTGTTCCTCGAAGTACAAGGCTGAAGCGTAGAAGAGTGAACCGTAGGAGTTCAGTGTGACGATCGGATCGGAACCAAGTTGTGGCTCGATGTCACGTTCGGCGACGAGTTGACCGTCTTCGTAAACCGCGGTCCTCAGAGAGACCCCCTTCGACTCGCGGACGATGTGGATCAGGATCGCCAGGCCCACGCCGACGAACACCGCAGTCTGCAGCGATGACAGGAGTGCAATCGCAATCAGCACGAACATACCCCAGCGGTCGAGCCCACCGAGACGCCACGTCGCCACGACTTGCGACGGCTTCAGCACGCCGACGCCGAGCACCAACAGGAAACCAGCGAGGGTGGGCATTGCCAGGAGCCCCATCGCATTGCCGAATACCAGCAGCACCACTGCGATGCCGATGCCCGAAACAATGTTCCCGAAGCGGGTCCGGGCGCCGCCTTCCGCCAGAATCGCAGTAGCCGAGAACGACCCACCGACTGGCATCCCCCGGAAAAAGCCGGTCACAACGTTGGCCATGCCCTGTCCGGTGAAGTCGCCGGAAGGATCGGACCTGCTGCCGTCAGGATTGGGAAACGCGTGGGTTACTGCTGCGCCCTGAACCAGTCCGACGATGGCGAGCGCAAGGCCCGGTCCGACCAGCGATGGCACCAGTTCACCGAACGACGACGGGTCGGGGAAGATCGGCAGCGGGAGCTGCCCCGGAATCTCCGCTATGTCACGAGCAAGCGCGACATCAGCCCAATCGAAGATCGCCGGGACAACCGACCCCACGAACATCGCGATCAAGATGCCGACCGTCGCGAACGGCGTCCGGTTCATCGCGATCATCACCGCCATCGCGATGACACCAGTGGCCAGCGCCGTCATCTCGACCTGATCGAGGTTTGCGAGAAGGTCGATGGTCTGGGTTTGTCGGGGGTGTCGCGTAAGTCCTGGTAGGCGGGGCGCGACGGAAGGAGTGTTTCCCCTACGTTTCGGTGTTTTGCCTGGTGAGGGGTTCAGGCGACGCGGGCGGTGTCCCAGCCCCGTGTGTCGACATCGAGCGCTGCGAGGATCCTGGTTTGGAGTGGGCTGCGGCGGGTGATGAGCCCGATGTTGCGGCCGCTGGCGGTGATCGTGACTTGGCGGACACGGCCAAGGTCACGTAGCGCCCGCTGGGCGGAGAGGTCCTGGCCGTCGATGTCTGGGTCCTCGACTGCTGCTGCGGCGAGGGTTTTGCCGATCAAGATCTCCACGACGGCTGCGTAGACACAGACCGCGATGTGGCCCTTCACCCGCTGCTCGGTCCAGTGCCGGACCGGTCGCAGGTGCAGGAAGTCCTTGAGGGTCCGGAACCTCGACTCGACATGCAACAACTGCCGGTACGCGGTCAAGATCCTCGCCGTTGATGCCTGGGCGACGGTGAGGCTGGTCGTCAACACGTAACGGCCGGCCAGTTGTTCCTCGTAGTCCTGCGCTGGGTCGTTGTAGTGATACAAGAATCGGCCGTCGCCGATCTCGAGTTCGAACAGGCGGGCGACACCCGAGCCGCCGAGGATCCGTTGCGCAGCCCGCCCAATCTTGGCTGGGTCCTTGAGCCGGCCGGCCCGAACCCGTTCCTCCAACCCAAGAAGTTTGGTCTCGGTCCGCTCGACCAGTTCAGCGGTCCGGGCAGTGTCACGGCGTAGCCGCTCATCAGACTCGACCACGACCGCCCGGGTCCCGTCAGCGAGACAGACCTCGGCGGCGCGACTGTTCGCCGCTGGCAACCTCAACCCAGGTAACACCGTCGGCTTCGACGAGTTGCAGCGCTTCGCCACATTTGGCGTCGCGATGCAGTTTCGTGGCGAGGATGTGATCGAACCCGTTCGCTCCGGTCTCCTCCACGTTGGCGGCCGTGATCAACCCCCGGTCAGCGACAACAGTGATGTTTCCGACGCTGAACCGGTCAGCCAGATCCTTCAACACCTCAGGCAGGGTGCTGGAATCCGCGGTGTTCCCGGCGAACACGTGATGAGCGATCGGGATCCCATCACCAGTGCACAACAGACCGATCACGACCTGCGGACGGTCAGAACGCATGTCACGCGAGTACCCGAACGCCTTTGACGGGAACCGGTCCGACGGCCGGGGGTCGCCCTCGAAATAGGTGGACGTCAAGTCGTAGCAGACCATCGACAGATCCATGTTCGTCAGGTCACACAGGCGAGCGTACAACTCGGTCTCGGTCGCTTCCTTCGCTTCGGCGACGGCGTCAAGGGACCGGTAATACTGGTTCAGCGACGGCGGCGCCCAGCCATCAGGCATCGCGACGTCACGTTCCACCCACTCCACGAGCTGACGCTTCGAGCAGGGGTCGATCAACCGGTTCGCCACCATCGCGAACACTGCCTCCGACAACAGCTCAGCGCCACGATCGGCGCCCTGGGTCGTGAACCAGACATCAAGACCCAAGCGTTCCCACACCGCCGCTATCGCAGCCGTCGAGCCGACAATCCGGGGCTCTTCCGCCGACATGGCCGCCACCGTGATCTGGTCACGCTGAAGATGGTTCTCCAAGGCGGTGATCACTCGTTCCAGTTCGCCCGACGCCCGCAGGGCGGTCACTTCGCCCAAGCGGAGCAAAGTTCGGTGCGTGTTCTTCCCGTCCACCCGCACCGATTCGACCAGCGACAGATACTCATACGTCTTGTCGCCCCTCTTCCGGCGTGTCGTCTTCACATGCACACCAGGATTCTAGACACTCTCAGCGTCATCCGTCCAGGAAGTGTCGCCCCTACACTTTCGACCCCGAAACACCACCCGGAAAACCTGTTACCGCAGGTCAAACGACTGCACCCACCCCAAACCATGCCCTACCCCGACAAACTGATCTTGTTCGCACCCTGGGAGTCGTACCCGGTCAGGTTGCTCAACTGGCCCAAGATGATCGACAGCCCCACCGCCTGCGTGAACGCTGCCATCACCGAATCAGGAACGAACCGCAAGATGCTGCCCAGCCGCAACAGCCCCAGCCCGACCATGAACGCCCCAGTCAGGAGGGTCAGGATGAACAGAGCGTCCTCGGCGGTTGCCTCCGACGGCGAGACCTCGGGCACGGTGGCCACGATCAGCGCCATCGCGCTCGTCGCCTGGATGCTCATCGAAACCGAGCTCGTGAAGAAGGCACCCGAGAACCCGCCGACCATGTAGGCATAGACGCCGGCGATCGGGTTGATCGCAGCCAGCGTGCCGACAGCCATCCCGTCCGGAACGCTCTCGACCGCGAGCGTGAGGCCAGACGCGATGTCCTTCTTGGCGGATCGACGATCGAAGAAATCGGAGATCATCGTCCGGGGTCTGCTCGCTCGATCGGAGAATCCAGGGCATCGCAAGCGCGTTGGACCCTGGCCACTCGATGGTTCCCTGGTTGGGTCGAACGCAAGTCTCCGGGTGGGCGAAATCGCAGCGAACTCATGCGTGCCCGGACCGCCACTAGATCGATGTCCGGCGCTTCGGCGGAGCCTTCGGCTCCGGACCGTATGCATCGTTCGGATCCTCGTCGGTGGGCATGGCGTCGCGGCGCGAAAGCCATACCGCCGACGCTACGAGGACGAGCGGCGTCGCCCAGATGACGACGGCATACCCGGCGAGGCTGAGGGTGCCGATGCCGAGCACGCCGGCAACGAAGGCGCCGTGCACGTTCCACGGGATGATGCTCGACAGCAGGGATCCGGACGCGGCGATCGACGCCGACTGGGCGACCGGTTCGAGGCGGGCTTGCTTGAACCGGTCGCGATAGGTCTCGGCTCCGACGATGATGGAAACGTATGGGTCCGCCATCGCGAGGTTGAACCCGGTCGTCGTCGCCGCAGACGCCACGATGAGTCGACCGGGCGTCTTGGCCCAACGCAGGAGAGGCGCGATCGCCGTCGTCAGCATTCCGGTTCTGGACATCAACCCGCCATACGCCGAGGCGACCAGAATCAACCAAACGGTCGGGAGCATGCCGACGGCGCCCCCTCCGAAGAACACTTCGTTGAGTTCGGCGGTTGAGCTGCCGAGCTCGAAGCCGTTGGCGAGCGTTTCGATACTAACCTCAGCCCACTGCACGAGAAAGTTGTGGTCGTTGCCGGCGAGACGTTCGATCAGGTCTTGTTGGGTGAACGCAGCGAGGACGACCGCAGAGAGGGCACCGGAGAGCACAGCGAAGAACGCTGTCGAACGTTTTGACAGGACGAACACGACGATCAGTGGGAGCAGGCCGAGCAACGAGACGGAGAACTCGGTCTCGATCACCGCCGTCACTGCAGCCCCGTCGAACGATCCTCCTCCGTCGCGCATACCGAGCACGACCATGAGTGCGAGGGTCGCGATCCAGCCCGGCGCGACCAGTCGCGTCATCTGCGCGGACTGTTTCGCGGGGGTGACGCCACCCACCATGTCGACAGTGAGCACGAGTGTGTCGGAGACACGGGCTATTGCGTCGCCCGTGAAGGCGCCCGCGACCACTGCAGCAGCGGTGATTTCGGGTGAGAGTCCCATGAGCGGCGCCAACACCACGAATGGAACGCCGAGGCCGGCGACGGTGGTGAACGAGCTGCCGAGGATCGCACCGATGAGCGTGGAGAGGACCAACGCAACCGGGTACAAGACCGTGGGTGTTGCGAGCTCGGCGCCGTACGACAGCATGGTGGCGATGGTCCCCGCCAGTAGCAACGACGACACCAGCATCCCGATCGCGATGATCACGAAGAAGGTCGCGATCGCCGAACTGATACCGCTCACCATCGCTTCGCCTAGCATCTCCTGCGGCCGCCCGCGGTCCGAGGCCGTCGCGATCAGGACCGCCACCGAAAGGCCGATGGTCATCGCGACCTGTAGAGGCCCCGAGTCGACCTCGCCTCCGAATAGGACCACCGACAGCAGGATCGCCGCGATCATGACGGCGAGGGCCGACAGCGATGCCGCCAGAGAAGGCGATGGTGCGATAGCGGCCGTTTGTGGCTCGGGAGATGACAAGTTGTTCCTCGGAAACATGCGAGAAGCGCTGCCCACGGGTCGGGCGATCGCGCGCGGGCGGAGTCGACTCGGCTTCGGCGATCAGTGTGCCCGCGTGCTCCCGAGACTGCCGAGGCGCGCAGGGTGAAGCTGCGATTCACCCTGCGCCGTCAACGTTCGACCGTCGATCCGACACCGGTGCACCCCTCGCACCTTCGGCATCGTCCAGCCTCGAGAAGATTCGATCTTCTCCATCTTCTCGAGGATGTGACAGACATTACGAGCGTCTGTGATGGGTCGTGACCCGAGCGGGGTTTCGGTATCAGATATTTCTGATTCAGCGAATCCTGCTAATGGAAGTGGCAGTGGTCAAGACCCGACGGTGACTCTGTTGCCGGTCATCGCCAAGCCGGATGTCTCTGAAGGGAACGTGCCGGGAACGCCCGTAACTGTCTCTGTCGCTTGCCAATGGCGGACCTGCCCTGTGGGGGCCGAATATTCGGTCGAGGGCGCTGATCAGGGGAAACGCAGCCGACGCTGGCTAACTATCTCCCGCGTTCTTTACCACCTCATCGCCATGATCGCCCGTCTCGCTGTCCGCTCTGGCCAGTCCAAGGACCTCGAGATCATAGTGCTTCGCCACCAACTCACAGTCCTACGCCGCCACATCAACCGACCCGTACTGCACGACGCCGACCGGACCCTGCTCGGCGCCATCGCTGCCGCGCTCCCCCGCCCACAACTAACAGGCTGGATCGTCAGACCCGACACTCTGCTCCGATGGCATCGACGCCGCATCGCCCGTCACTGGACACAGACCACCCGAGGGCCAACCTCGGACCAGATCCGCCGACTCGTCCTCCGCCTCGCCGCCGAGAACCCAACTTGGGGCTACCGCCGCATCCACGGCGAATGAGGTTGACCCGGTTCGGCGGACGGGTTGGTTATGCGGCGAGTTCGTCGCCGTGACGGTTGAACATAGCTTCGTACTCGACCGGTGAGTTGTAGCCGATCGTGGAGTGCAGCCGGCGCTGGTTGTACCAGCCCTCGATCCAGCGGATCAGGTCCCGGCGGGCATCAGCACGCGTGGCCCACCGTCGCTTGTTGGCGTGCTCGCGTTTGAGGGTCCCGAAGAACGACTCGGCCGCAGCATTATCCCAGCACACCCCGGTCGCACCCATCGATTGCAGCACCCCGTAACGCTCGCACAGATCGCCGAACTCTGCCGAGGTGTATTGCGATCCGCGATCGGAATGGAAGACGACACCGGCCACGTCTTGGCCGTTGCGGGTGGCGACTGCCATCGTCAGCGCGTCAGCAACGAGTTCGGTACGCATGTGATCTGCGACCGACCAGCCGATCACACGACGCGAGAACAAATCGATGACCGTGGCCAGGAACAACCAGCCTTCACCGGTACGTAGATACGTGATATCGCCACACCAAACACTATTTGGGGCCTCCGGATCGAAGTCACGGTTCACCCGATCCTGCGCCGCTGTCGCACCCCGATCAACGATCGTGGTCCGGACCCTTCGGCGCCCGGTCTCACCCTCCCAACCATTCGCCCGCATGATCCGAGCGACCCGGTTACGGCCGACCTCGAAGCCCTGCTTCAGCAGCCATCGATGCATCCGTGGCACACCGTATGACCGGTCCGAGCATTCCCAGATCGCTTCGATCTCGACCGCCAACATCTGGTCGGTGAGCTCACGTTCGGAAGGCTCACGGTTCTGCCAGTCGTAGAACCCTGAACGTGACACCTCCAACACACGACACATCTCGGCGACCTTCCATACCTGGTTGGCCTGCTCCTCAGCGATGAACGAGTAGATCGCCATCACCCGTTCCTCGGGTCTCGTGCCGAGAAGTAGGCGGTTGCTTTTCCCAGGATGTCCCGCTCACGGGTGACCCGCTCGAGTTCCTTGCGCAACTCACGGATCTCGGCCCGCTCCGCAGCGGTCGGCGCGCCGGCTGCTTCTTCGCGGGCTTGGCGGACCCAGTTCCCCAACGACGAATCATAGATCCCCAACTCCTTGGCGACCTTCGCGATCTGGCCGCCCGATTCCTCGACCAGCGCCACCGCGTCGGCTTTGAACTCGTCGGTGAACTTCCGTCGCGGTCGACGCTCACTTGTTCCTGACATGGACACTCCAATCCGGGCTCACGCCCTCAAGGTAAGTGTCCGCCAGACCGGGTCAACCTCAGAACTCGCAGGTCTCGGCCAGCAGATCGCTTCGTCGACCGTGTGGCAGATCCTCAAAGCCAACGCCATTGATCCAGCCCCGGAGCGATCCGAGGTCACCTGGTCGCAGTTCCTCCACTCTCAAGCAGCCGTCGCCTGCGATTTCTTCACCGTCGACACCGCCCTGCTCCGCCGCTACTACGCACTGTTCTTCACCCACATCCCCACCCGCCAACTCGTCTACGCCGGCATCACCGAAAACCCGACCGGGGCCTGAAGCACCCAAGCAGCCCGCAACCTGTTCCTCCACCACACCCATCAACTCGCCGACTCACGAGCACTCGTCCGAGACCGAGGCAGCCAATTCATCGACACCTTCGACGAGATCTTCCGAACCGAAGGCCTCAAGATCCTCAAGAGCCCGGTCCGCACGCCGGTAGCCAACACCTTCGCCGAACGCTGGATCGGATCGATCCGCCGAGAGCTTCTCGACCGCACCATCATCTGGAACCAACGCCAGCTCGAACGCCTCGTCACCGACCACATCGACCCCTACAACCAGCACCGACCCCACCAATCCCTCGATCAGCAGCCCCTACTCGGGACCGGAGCGCCGCCTTCAGTGAACCAACGCCACCTTCGAGTCGTGAAATCCAGCCGATGCGACGAACTCATCAACGAGTACCGAAATGCCGCCTGACCAGCCACGACCGACTTCCCGGGCGGCACAGGTTCGGTGTCGAGCCGTCGAATCCGGTCTCGTTCGTCGGCATCCATTGGGTCGAGCACGCTGCGTGGCTCGTTGCGTGCGGACGCCAGACGCTCTCGAACGGTAGACGCATATGCCGTGCCGGTCAGATCCCGAATCAGGGACACTTTGCGGCGCGCCAATCATGTAGTGATGAGCGCTTCATAGCGTGTCCCCGTGCGCCGACATGTCGCGCCGTTGATCTGTACATGAGCGAGGTCGGGCTTCGTGGGCCTCAGATCTCGTCGAGGATCTGCTGTCGCTTCTGCTTGAACTCGTCGTCGTCGACGAGCCCCTGGGAGCGGAGTTCCTCCAACGCAGCGAGACGCTCCTTGGGTGTCTTCTCGGCGGGCCCGGTCGGCGGCGGCACGTGCTGCTGCATCGCTTGCGCGAGAGCGGCGGCATCGCGGTCGGAGTCTGCCTGTTCGTCGGCTTCGACCTGAGCGAAGATGATCGAACGGACGTGCTCGGGATCGGGGATGTTCTCGAACACCGAGTCGCCGGTCTCGCCTGCCGACTCGATCGTGACGACACCGTTGTTGAGAACTCGTGCGATCGCGGATTGGTGGAAGTTGACGTTGTTGATCCGGTTGAGCGGGATCGAGACGCCCTTTCGCCGGAACATGCCGCTCTGGTACGCCACCCGCTGATCGGTAATTGCGAACCTGGTGGTCTTCCACTGGATGAACTCGTACAGCAGGTTGAGCAACAGCACGATCACGGCGACGGTCGCGACCCACCCGATGATCTGGTTCAGCCAGTTGGCGTCGACTAGGACGAGCAGCAACAGCAGCCCCAGCACACCGACACCTGCTGCGACCTGCTTCCAGAAGTAGAACCAGTGCGGGTGCGACGCGAGGATCATCTTCTCGTTCGGCATCAGATCGATCTCGGCTCCGAGCATGCGGAAACTGTACTCCATGCCGGTGACGCCACATTGCCTTGTCCTGTCGTCCACTGGTGGCGCCAGCGGCAGCGCTGCCATCGTCAGACCACGCTCATCGCGCAATTGATTGATTCGGTAACTCAGCTTGCCCAGGTCAAACGGCTGACGGCCAACCCTCCACGATTTCCACTGTAGGGGTGGTGTGCCGCCAGCCAGTTGAAGCCTCGATGGCGATCAGAACAACACCCCCGCCGCTGGCCATGCGCCGCTCGCGATCGGCACCGCGGCGTTCTGGCAGCAGGTGACCGAGTCACGACTGTCTGCGCCACGGGGTGCCGACGAACAGTTCGCAACGTTGATCCCGCCGGACGGCGACGCCTACGTGCGTGTCCAGCGCACGCAAGCGGGGCCACGTATCCACCTCGAACTCCACGTCAACTCGATCGCCGACACGTGTCGATCGGCTGAACGACTCGGGGCCACTGTTGATGTCGACCTCGGAAACGTCATCATGAGATCACCGACTGGAATGACGTTCTGCCTCGTGTCGCATCATGGCGAATCGACGCGTCCGGAACCTGCCCACCAGGGTCTCGAGCATCGGCTGGATCAAGTCTGCACCGATGTGCCGGCCCCGTTGCTGCAACTGGACCAGGCCCGCCAGCTCGGTGAGAGTCCTGCCGGTGTCGATGATGTCGTCAACGATCAACACATCGCGGCCCGTGACATCAAGTTCGATGTCCCGCTGGAGTTGGAGTGGGTCACCGGGCGTGAACCCGCCCGAATACGACGACGCCGAGGGAACGCCATCTCGGTCTCGGCCTCCATCGCCCGCACCAGATCACACGCGAACACGACCGCACCCTTGAGCACAACGATCACGACCAACCGGCTGCCTTGCGCTGTTGTCAGTGGGTGGTGTGGTTCTGATCGGCCGGACTGGGCTGACCCTCGGTTCGATCGAGGGTCAGCCCAGTCGTGTTGGTGACAGGTGAGTGTGGCCCGCAAGTGGCCGGAGTTGTCGGGGCTGGTGAGCACTGCGAAGGCCAGGTCTGCGTGTGCTCGAACCGTGTCAGGCTATCGCCTGCCGAGATTTGGGTGAGCATCATCGCGAGTTGGGCCTCGATGTAGGTTGCGGTCACCTCGATTGGAGCTGGGAGCTCCATATCACCCTGGTTCCCGCACCTGTCGTTTGAGGTTGACCCGGTCTGGCGGACACTTACCTTGAGGGCGTGAGCCCGGATTGGAGTGTCCATGTCAGGAACAAGTGAGCGTCGACCGCGACGGAAGTTCACCGACGAGTTCAAAGCCGACGCGGTGGCGCTGGTCGAGGAATCGGGCGGCCAGATCGCGAAGGTCGCCAAGGAGTTGGGGATCTATGATTCGTCGTTGGGGAACTGGGTCCGCCAAGCCCGCGAAGAAGCAGCCGGCGCGCCGACCGCTGCGGAGCGGGCCGAGATCCGTGAGTTGCGCAAGGAACTCGAGCGGGTCACCCGTGAGCGGGACATCCTGGGAAAAGCAACCGCCTACTTCTCGGCACGAGACCCGAGGAACGGGTGATGGCGATCTACTCGTTCATCGCTGAGGAGCAGGCCAACCAGGTATGGAAGGTCGCCGAGATGTGTCGTGTGTTGGAGGTGTCACGTTCAGGGTTCTACGACTGGCAGAACCGTGAGCCTTCCGAACGTGAGCTCACCGACCAGATGTTGGCGGTCGAGATCGAAGCGATCTGGGAATGCTCGGACCGGTCATACGGTGTGCCACGGATGCATCGATGGCTGCTGAAGCAGGGCTTCGAGGTCGGCCGTAACCGGGTCGCTCGGATCATGCGGGCGAATGGTTGGGAGGGTGAGACCGGGCGCCGAAGGGTCCGGACCACGATCGTTGATCGGGGTGCGACAGCGGCGCAGGATCGGGTGAACCGTGACTTCGATCCGGAGGCCCCAAATAGTGTTTGGTGTGGCGATATCACGTATCTACGTACCGGTGAAGGCTGGTTGTTCCTGGCCACGGTCATCGATTTGTTCTCGCGTCGTGTGATCGGCTGGTCGGTCGCAGATCACATGCGTACCGAACTCGTTGCTGACGCGCTGACGATGGCAGTCGCCACCCGCAACGGCCAAGACGTGGCCGGTGTCGTCTTCCATTCCGATCGCGGATCGCAATACACCTCGGCAGAGTTCGGCGATCTGTGCGAGCGTTACGGGGTGCTGCAATCGATGGGTGCGACCGGGGTGTGCTGGGATAATGCTGCGGCCGAGTCGTTCTTCGGGACCCTCAAACGCGAGCACGCCAACAAGCGACGGTGGGCCACGCGTGCTGATGCCCGCCGGGACCTGATCCGCTGGATCGAGGGCTGGTACAACCAGCGCCGGCTGCACTCCACGATCGGCTACAACTCACCGGTCGAGTACGAAGCTATGTTCAACCGTCACGGCGACGAACTCGCCGCATAACCAACCCGTCCGCCGAACCGGGTCAACCTCAGGCT
>CAVOYW010000002.1:0-144672 GCA_963700755.1 uncultured Acidimicrobiales bacterium | reverse complement strand
AGGCGAATGGTGTGGCGGGGCTGCGTACCGTTTCGCCGGACTGGCGGGGTTGTGTTCCTGACGAGGCACGCAGGCCCGCCAGAACGGGTGGGGTGGATCAGGTGACGCCGCGGGCGTCGTCGTAGTGGTCGATGAACCAGTCGTAGCTCGACGCCAGGCCGTCACGCAGGCCGATGGTGTGCTTCCAGCCCAGATCGTGGATTCGGCTCACGTCGAGCACCTTGCGGGGCATGCCGTCGGG
This sequence comes from uncultured Acidimicrobiales bacterium, assembly GCA_963700755.1. Taxonomy (GTDB): domain Bacteria; phylum Actinomycetota; class Acidimicrobiia; order Acidimicrobiales; family SZUA-35; genus JBBQUN01. The sequence goes on along the minus strand of CAVOYW010000002.1, from coordinate 144,431 downwards.
CTTGGACGGATCGAAGACCAGCTCGGCATCGGGATACACGATGTCTCGCACCATCTCGGCCAACTGGCGGATCGAGCAGTCCTCGCCGGTCCCGACGTTGATGTGTCGCTCGTCTTCGTAGTGATCGAGCAGGAACAGGCAGGCCTCGGCCAGATCGTCGACGTGGAGGAACTCGCGCTTGGCCGACCCCGTCCCCCAGATCCCGACCTCGGCCTCACCGGCCACCTTGGCCTCGTGGAACTTGCGGATCAACGCCGGAATCACGTGCGAGGACTCGAGATCGAAGTTGTCGCCCGGACCGTAGAGGTTGGTCGGCATGGCCGAGATGAAGTTGTCGCCGTACTGGCGCCGGTAGGTGGCGCAGAGCTTGATCCCGGCGATCTTGGCCAACGCATACCCCTCGTTGGTGGGCTCGAGCAGCCCGGTGAGCAGCGCATCTTCGGTGATCGGCTGGTGCGCCTCGCGGGGATAGATACAACTCGAGCCGAGATATAGCAGCTTCTTCGTTCCCACCGTGTGCGCGGCGTGCACGACCGTGCCGTGGATCATCAGATTGTCGTAGAGGAACTCGGCCGGCCGGGTGGAGTTGGCCCAGATCCCGCCGACCGTACCGGCGACCAGATACACGTACTCGGGCCGGTGCTCGTCGAACCAGTCGTTGACCGCACCCTGATGACGCAGATCGAGCTCGTCTCGCCCGGCCACCAGGAGATTCTCGTATCCCCGGGCGCCGAGGGCCCGCATGATCGCCGAGCCGACCAGGCCACGGTGACCGGCAACGTAGATCCGAGCATCGAGAGGCACCGGCTGCGTTTCGCTCATCGGATCACGCTATCAGTGCGACCGGCGGCCCTCGATCGGCCGACGTGCCGGTCGGTCTTTGATGCGTCTCAATATATTTATCTACGTTGTTCTTGCAAACATCTGTTCGCTTGACTATCCTTGCACCATGTCCGATGTTCGAAGCGCACTCGAACAACTGATCACCGCAAACCCCGCCGACTGCTCGGCGTCGCAGCTCGCCGAGCTCGTCCGGTGTGGCCGCCGGGTCGAGGCCTACGCCTCATCCCGGCTGGCGTTGTTGGCCGCCCGCGCCGACCAGCTGGCGAAGAACGCCAACGGTGCTCCGGCCGACGACATCATGCGCGATGCCGGCCGCTCGTCGTCACGCAAGGCCCGGGTCGACATTCGACGGGGCGAAACCCTCGATCAACTCCCCTCGCTCGGCACGAAGCTGACCGACGGCGAGATCTCGCCCGAACACGTCGACGCAGCGACCAGTGCCCAACAAGGTCTCACCGACCGAGAACGCAATGCTTTCGCCGAACTCGGCCCGGCACTCGCCGGCAAGGCGGCGACCTCCACACCCGAGCAGTTCCGCCAGCACTGCCAGCGCGAAGCCGAACGGATCAAGGCCGACCGTGGCGAATCCCGGCTCGAGCAGCAGCGCCGAGACTCCCGGGTCGGGGCCTGGCTCAACCACACGACCGGGATGTATCACCTCAGCGGTCAACTCGACCCCATTCGGGGCAAGACCGTCATCGACGCCCTCGGTGCGCTGACCGACAAGCTCATCGCCGCCGCCAAGAACGACCCCAACGGTGTCGGGCTCGGGTTCACCCCGCTCGACGGCGAACGACACGAACGCGATCAATACGGTGCCCAGGCGCTGACCCTGTTGGCCGAGTCCGGTCTCGGTCGGGCCGGTCGGCCCACGATCACCGTCATCGCCGACGCCCAGACCCTGGCCACCGGCTATCACGACCACACGGTGGCCGAGACCAGCGACGGCATCGCCGTCCCGCCGCCGACCCTGGCCCGCCTGTGCTGCAACGCCGTCTTCCGTGCCATCGCCGTCGACCCGCTCACCCAGCGACTCGACGTCGGTCGGGAACACCGCCTGGCCACCGCCCCACAACGGGCCGCACTCCGAGCGATGCACACGTCGTGTTTCGTCGATCACTGCGACACGCCGTTCGACCACTGCGACATCCACCACATCATCGAATGGGAAGCGGGCGGACCAACCGACCTCGCCAACCTGGTTCCGGTCTGCTGGCGACACCACCACCTCGTCCACGAAGGCGGCTGGTCGATCCAACCCAGCGCCACCACCCCGTCGGCGCTCCACCTCGTCGACCCGGAACGCCGGCACCATTCGACCGGTCGACCGAGTCGGCTCGATGACTGGCGAGCGGGGCGCAAAGGGTCGCAACTCGGTTCGACCGTACCCCTCGTGACCCATCCACCCGGCCACCGAGAACCCGGCAACAACTGAGCGACCGAGAACCGGCTCCAGCCGGTGCATCGGCGGCGTCTGCGCCCGACCCGATCTGGACCACACGGGCCGATTTGGCGTTGCCGGCTCGCAGTCGCGGCGGATCCGACACGACCGAGACGGCCCAGGCACAGCCGACCGACACGACCGAGACCGCCCCAGGCAGCCGACCCGACACGACCGAGACCGGTCCGGGGAGGCGAACCCGACACGACCGAGACCGGCCCTGGCAGCCATCCCGACACGACCGAGACCGCCCCAGGCAGCCAATCCGACACGACCGAGACCGGCGCAGGCACAGCCGACGGACACGACCGAGACCGCCCCATTCGGCGGATCCGACACGACCGAGCCGGTCCGGGGAGGCGAACCCGACACCTGTGCCCCAGACGGGCGGCCGCCCAGACGACGAGACCAGCGCCGCGCGAGGCATCGACGACCCGTCGACGGCTGTGTGTGGACGCGTGACCGGTTCAGCGTGACCGTTCAGCGTGTGCGCCGACGCTCCGGGAACAACACGTCGTGGCTCAACGCCAGTGCCTGGAGCACGTAGCCGTCATCGATGGCACCGGCCCGAGTCAGACGGACGAGCTGATCGATGGGCACCGTACGAACCGAGCGGATGAGTTCGAGCTCCTCGCGCTCGGTCCCAACCAACCGCAATCCGGTCAGCAGATGAATCGCCATCCGCTGGGTCATCAGGCCGGTGTCGGTGTGAACCGAGGCCAACAGCTCGACGTGATCGGCGTGGTAGCCGGTCTCCTCCCGCAGCTCGGCCCGGGCACTCTCGGCCAACGTCTTGTCCGGTTGGGCGAAACCCCGCGGCAACTCCAGGTGATAGCGACCGGTGGCGTGACGGAACTGCTCGACGAGGAGCACCGCCGGTACCCGGCCCGAATCGACCACGCCGAAGGCCACCACCGACTCGTTCCCCTCCCGGTGAGCCGACACCATGCGGCTGTAGGGATACCTTCGCCCACCCACCTCGACCAGATCCACGAGCGTCAGGAAGAAGGGTGATGCGAGCACCACCCCGAGCGATGTGCCGGTGCGCTCGACGTAGTCGACGAGCCGGTCTCGGTCGGTCACCAGGGCCATGGCCCGGCGAGGCGAGGCGAGCTCGGGCCGATCGGCGAGCAGGGCCAGGTAGGCGTCGATGCCGCGCTCGTCGACCGGAGTCGAGAAATGGGCAGGCCGAGCTTCGATCACGCTCCCCTATCGGCCGGCCCTCGGTCGGATTGAACGGCTCCCGTTCGGCCGGCCGAGGTCGCTGATCGTTCGTTTCCGCACCGGCTCACCCGAGCGCCAGATCACCCGCGGCTCGGCCGAATCGGGAGGTGCGAACAGCGCAGCTCGCAGGCGGTGTTGCTCGTCGTCAACCGGGGTCACGGCCGAAAGCATCGGGCGATCGGCGGCCGATATTACCAGGGCCCTCCCACGAACCGGAGCCCCCGGACATGCCAGGGCCCTCGGACCTACCCAGGCCCTCCCCCAACCGGGGCCCCCGGAGTTGCCGGCCCTCGGACTTGCCGGGGCCCTCGGACTTGCCCAGGCCCTCCACCAACCGGGGCCCCCGGAGTTGCCGGCCCTCGGACTTGCCAGGGCCCTCGGACTTGCCCAGGCCCTCCACCAACCGGGGCCCCCGGAGTTGCCGGCCCTCGGACTTGCCAGGGCCCTCCGACTTGCCAGGCCCTCCGACTTGCCGGGGACCGGTCACCACCCGGGGGGAGCGACGGTCAGTCCGTGTTGATCGACACGTCTGCGCCGGGGAGGCTCGGGAACGGGGGAAGGGTGAATCGCCGTCGTTCGGTCGTGGTGGTCGCCGGCACGGTGGTGGTCGGCTGCGCCGTGGTGGTCGGCTTGGCCGTGGTGGTCGGCTTGGCCGTGGTGGTGGGCTTGGCCGTGGTCGGGATCGTCGTCGGGGTCGCGGTGGTCGTCGGAGCGTCGGTCGACGGACTGGTGGTCGGAGGAGCCGTCGTTGGTGGATCGGTGGAAGCAGGTTGGGTCTCGGGCGGAGCGGTGATCACCGGTGCCGTCTCCAAGGGCGGGAGCGGCTGGGTCTGGGGCGCCGGACGGGGTCGAGCGGTCGAGGCGGTGGTCGACCGTGGCACAAAGGCCGTGGTCGTCGGGGTGGCGGTCGCCGGGGCCGGGGACGGCGGAGCCAACGGCAACACCGAGCCCGGCGCGGTCTCGATCGATGATGCGGGGTCGAACGACGCCGCCGGCGCCGTTGGCGTCGCGGCGACCGTCGTCGCCGTGGAGTCCGACGACGAGGTCGACCCGACCACGGTCGGCACCGTCGAGGCCCCGAGAACGGCCGCCGTCGTGCCCGCGCCGTCGGAGCGGCTCTCGAGGTAGATCGTGGCGTTGACGGCCAGGGCCGACGCGATCGCAGCCACGGCAACCACCTTGCGCCGGTCGGCCGCGAAAAGTCGATCGATCAGACCGGTGGTGACTCGTTCGGCACCGGCCGACTCCGATCGCAGGTCCAGCAGGAACTCCTCGATGCTCTGCGGTCGGTCGGCCGGGTCGACGGCGATGGCCGACGCCAGCCCCGAGCCCGGCTCGGCAACGACCCAGCCGGCCATGACCCCGAGCGAGTAGACATCGGACGCGGCGTCGGTGTCTCCGAGTCGAACCTCGGGCGCCCGCGCCGCATTGGCCTCGAGGGCCCGTCCCAGCCCGATGTCGGTCAGCACGATCTCGCCGTTGGGTCGCCTCAGGATCGACTCGGGCCGGAGAGCCCCGTGCACGATGCCGGCCGAATGCAGCACGCCGACCGCCGTCGCCGCCCGACGCACATCGGACACGGTCTCGACGTTGATCGGTTCGGCATCCAAGGGTTCGCACACGATGTAGACCGAGCCCTCGGCGTCGATTCCCACGTCGAGAACGGTCGGGGCCACGGTCAACCCCCGTGCACCCAGCAACTCGTAGGTCGCCACCAACGTCTCGGCCGCTTCGGCGTCGAGACCGTCGACCATGGTCACCTCGACGCTCGTGTCGTCGGCCACGCCACGCCCGCGCCAACGGGTCACGCGACCGGACGTCGAAACCAGGTGATCGACCTCGAAGCCGGGAACAGACGGGCGCGCAGTTCTCAAGAGTCCTCCTGCGGGAACGGCATCACGCTATCGCACCCACGCCGGGATCGACGGGCCCGGCGGCGCCTGAGTAACGTCTCGGCATGGTCACCACCGTCGACACGCTCGATCTGCCCGTGCACGAACCCGATCCCCTGCGTCCCCGGGGCCTGTCACCGGAAGAGATCGAGGCGTTCCGAGCCCAGTCCTGGATCGTCAAGGTGCCCTTCGGCTATCAGATCCTCGACCACGCCGACTGCGTGGCCATCCTCAAGGACAAGCGCTGGCACCAGGCCATCCGGCTCCTCAACGCCATGTCGGGCATCACCGACGAGGAATACCTGGCCCGGCGCGAACGCACGTCGATCCTGTCGGCCGAAGGCGAGGAACACCAGCGGCTGCGGCGGCTCGTGAGCGGCGCCTTCACACCCCGCTCGGCCGACCGGCTCCGACCCTTCATGCGCGAGGTGATCAACCGGCTCCTCGATCCGATCGTCGATCAGGGCCGCTGCGAACTGGTGGCCGACGTCTGCGAGCCCTACCCCATCCCGATCGTCTGCGAGCTGCTTGGCGCCCCCAAAGAGGACTGGCCCCTGTTCAGCCACTGGGCCACCGACATCTTCCGGGTCTTCGACGCCGAGGTGGCCAAGTACACCAAGGAGATCATGGTCGCCTCCGACGCCATGGACGCCTACGTCACCGATCTGATCGAGGTCCGCCGGACCGACCCCAAGGACGACCTGCTGTCCGATCTCATCGCCGCCGAGGAAGCGGGCGACAAGCTGTCGACCGAGGAACTGCTGATGCTGGCCGAGGCCGTGCTGCTCGCCGGCACCGACACCACCCGCAACCAGCTGGCCTGCGCCCTCGCCGTGTTCGCCGAACACCCCGACCAGTGGAAACTGCTGGCCGAACAGCCCGAACTGGCTCCCCGTGCCGCCGAGGAGTCCCTGCGTTACCTCGGCGCGGTTCGCGGCACCGGGCGCTTCGCCTCCGAAGACATCGAATACCGAGACATCCTGTTCCCGGCCGGCACCATCGTGTTCCCCAACTTCGTGGCCGCCAACACCGATCCCAGCCTGTTCGGCGATCCCGGTGAGTTCGACATCACCGCCAAGCGAGACGCCACCCACCTCACCCTCGGATTCGGCCTGCACTATTGCCTCGGCGCCAACCTGGCCCGAGCCGAGCTCCAGGAAGCGTTGGTGATCATGTCGCAGCGCATGCCCAACCTGGCCCTCGACGGCGACGTGGTGTGGAAACCCCCGACCGCCGGCATCTGGGGACCGGCCGAGCTGCCCCTCACCTTCGGCTGACCACCGGCGACGCTCGGGACCCCGGCGGCGTTCGGCTCGTCGAATGACGAGAAGGAATGACGAGAAGGAGTGACGAGAAGGAGAGATCTGCGACCCTGAGCGTGCTGCAGGGAGTGATCGCGGTGTTGCTCTCATTGCTGAGCTGGGCAACACGCGCGACCCGTGCGATCACGTCGAGCGTCGGGCTCTGTCGCCGAGGCCACCTCCAAGCTGGACCACGCCACCGTCGCCAGGGGCCTTTCCCAGGGCCCGAGATCACTCGAGAATCAGCGCTTGCTCGCCAACCGGAGAGGGTCAGAGAACCGACTGGAGGATGTCGTTCGGCTGGGCGCCGAGCAAGAGGTGGCCGGCCTCGGGCACGACGTGTGTGACGGCGCACGGGAGAGCCTTGGCGAGGATTCGACTCGCCTCCGGAGATACGAGACGGTCGTCTTCACCGTGCCAGATCTGTATTGGCACAGCGATCTGGCTGAGCGGGACGTTCCAAGGACGGGCTTCGAGGGTGTAGTCATGCGCCACTCCCCGTCCTCCCTGCCGGAAGGCTTCGGCGATGACCCGGCCGAAAGCCGGCCGGAACTCCTGGCGAGCCAGCATCTCCCGGTCGGCCGGTCCGAGCTCGTCGAGCATCGAAAGAAGTGATTCGGCGTCACGCTCGGCGTCACGAGCGAACTTGGAAAAGATCATCCGGACGAGCCACGGTGCACGATCGGCCAAGGGGTAGAGCAGCCTGTCCTCCCTGGCCGGGGTTGCTCGGGCGCCCGGTAGATCACGCGAACAGGTCGACGACACCAGCGCCACTCGACTCACCCGTTCAGGCAGACCCCAGGCACATGCGCACGCGTACTTGCCACCGCCCGAGACCCCGGTCATGGCGAATCGCTCGAGTCCCAGAGCGTCTGCGAAGCGGCAAACCTGCTGCGGGTACTCCCGGATGGAGAAGTCATGGAACGAGGACAGTCCGATGCCCGGGCGATCCGGAGCCAGAAGGCGGATTCCGAGATGCTCCGCAGCCCGTGTGATCGCCGGAATATCCACCTCGAGGCGAGAACCCGGATTCCCGTGGAGGTGTACCACCGGAGGACCGTCGGGATTGCCCACCTCGGCGTACCCGATCCTCGTGCCGTCGGCCAACTCGACGCAACGGTCAGTCGACATGCCGCCTCCTTGCCCGCACCGTCGCACCGCCGAAGCTCGTGCCGAGACGCGCCGAGTCGGCGAACCTTGTCACGTGGCCGTGGCCTCCCTTCGTGCGTGGCGCTTTTCCACCTGTCGCATCGTCCATTCGGTGTTCTCGGCCATCCCCCGCTCGAGGAGCGGGTCGAGGAACCGGCCGATCAGCGGGATCCTCAGGCGGGACTCCCCGTCTATGGTCACCTTCGTGCCGTCGCCTTCGGACTCGAAGGTCATGGTGGTCGTCGATTCCATGGCACCGAGGTTGCGGAACGAAATGCGCTTGCCGGGCAGGTACTCGGTGATGATCATGATCCCCTTCTGCGGTATCCCGAGGATCTTGAAGCTCCACTCGTACACGTTGCCTTCCCTGCCCTGACCTTCGTACACCGGCGCCATGGTCAGGCCGGGGGGGTTCACGCTGGGGTCGAGAAGGACGGACACGACTTCCTCGGCCTCGGCGTCAACGTGCATCGTCTTGTTCGTCTTCATCATGGCGACCACACCTCCTGTGCGTTGACCATGAGTCCAAATTGCGCTCCGTGTCACCCCCTCGCCAGGGGCCAAAGACCACCACGGCGATCACGAGGTTCGGCACCATCAGGGGGCCGAGGCCCCTCGACGTGGTGTGGGTCTCGAGCGGGTTCAATCGAGGTGCGGTGACCCTTCTGGACCAGGTTTGGAGGCAGTCGGCGTTCCCTGGTGATGTCGGATACGCCAACGTCCCCGATCCCTGACCCACAACGAACTGCGCAGGGCGCTGCGTTCGGGGCCGAGCGTTCGGTAGATGACGATCACGGCGTCGTTCGCGACGCCATCGTTCGTGAGAGCATGCGATCGTAGGCCTTCCACCCGGAGCGGCCCGGGATCAGGTGACGACATCAGCATCGCCATCGTCTCATCCCGGGACCAGAGGTCCCCCGATGCCCCGACCTCGACGAAGTCCTCGTGCAGCAGCACACCAAGCGCGTCGGCGTCGCGACGAACCGCCGGGTCGAGCAGTCGCAGCTCGAGCTCCTCGGGGCCCTCCGCCCCGAGCGGAGCGGCGTCGGCCCGGTCGCCGATGAGCAACTCCATCAAGAGCCCGTCTGCCCACGAACCGTCCGGGCGCCGTTCGTAGTCACGCATCACGCCGACCGCTCGGAAACCGACCGACGCGTAGCAACGGATTGCCGGATCGTTGTCGGCGGCCGGATCGATGGTGAGACGATGGTGACCTCGTTCATGGAAGAGGTAGTCGACGAGTGTCCGGATGGCATCGGTGGCGTAACCGCGGCGGTGGACGGCCGGATCGAGGTAAATGTCCAGGGAGGCGTGGCGGTAGTCGAGGTCCTCCTCCTCACCGAACTGGACGAGGCCGATGATCCTGCCACCGGTCTCGATCGTGAGCTGCACCAACTCGTCGTCCTCGAGACCCCGGGCGAACTCTGCTTCCAGATCGTCGCCGTGCCATCGGCTGCGAACGACTTCGGTGCTGCGAATCGCAACGAGCGCAGCGCCGTCCTCGGGAATGGTCGAACGAAGTCGAACTCGTTCACCGGCAAGATCGATGTACTCGGCCACGACCCCATGTTCGCGCCCCCGAACGGCTCGGCTCGGGCTTCGTGGCCGCGACCACCTCGCCGTCTGCGCCGTCGTGGTCCTCGTCCACTGTGATGATCTATCCAGGGAACGGATACCACTGGGTCCCGTGGCCGAGCACCTTCCGGCAGTGGGGGCAGAAGAAGACGAAGCCCCTCCCGATGCCGAAGGGGCCTCGGCGGACCTTGCGGGTGTAGATCTCGGCGAGTTCCGCCTCGCAGTGGGGGCAGATCGGCGCGAGATCGTCGCGCCTGACCCCGGTGAGCGATGGAGCCGTTGTTTCACTTCTCACTGCAACCTCCGTGCCGGTTGGTTTCGCACCGCAGCGGCCACTGGTGCGCCGTTGCTCTCGTGGGTTCGGGTGAACCATCGGCATCCGAATCGTAGGTCGCTGCCGTCGTCGGACCCGGGATCGCAGCGGAGCCACCGGAGATTCGATAGCCGGGCCCGAGGCCTGGGATGCCCACGTCGGCGAGGGAAACCCTGTTCGGTTGATCGTGCGCGAGACTCACCGCAGGAGTGGCGCCATGAACGACCAGAACCCCATCCGCACCCAGGGACTCGTCAAGACCTTCGGCTCGGTGCGGGCCCTCGACGGGCTCGACCTGGCCGTTGCCGCTGGTGAGGTGCACGGATTCCTGGGACCGAACGGAGCGGGGAAGTCGACGGCGATCCGCATCCTCCTGGGTCTCATCAAGCCGACGGCCGGACGGGTCGAGCTGTTCGGGGAAGACCCGTGGCGAACCGGTGCCCGGCTGCACGCGAGGCTCGCCTACGTCCCCGGCGACGTGGCCTTCTGGCCCGGCCTGACCGGCGGCGAGTGCCTCGACGTCCTCGGCGCTGCGCAGGGCTCGGCCCGACCTTCGGTCCGCAACGAGCTGATCGAACGCTTCGACCTCGATCCCACGAAACGGATCCGGGACTACTCGAAGGGAAACCGCCAGAAGGTGGCGCTGATCGCGGCACTGGCCGCCGACGCCGAACTGCTCGTCCTCGATGAACCCACCTCCGGACTCGATCCGATCATGGAGCGGACCTTCCAGGAATGTGTCCGCGAACGACGGGATCGGGGCGGCACGATCTTCCTCTCGAGCCACATCCTCGGCGAGGTCGAGGCCCTGGCCGACCGGGTGACCATCATTCGTCGCGGGCGGACGGCCACGACCGGCTCGCTCGCCGATCTCCGACGGCACACCCGCACGAGCGTCCACGCCGTGACCGTCGACTCGCCGATCGGTCTCGACCGGGCCACCGGCGTCGCCGACTGTTCCATCCAACAGCTCGACGGATACACCGACACCCGGTTCACGATCGATGCCGATCATCTCGACGACGTCATCGGTCGGCTCCATCGCGCCACGATTCACACCCTCACGGTCAATCCACCGAGCCTGAATGCGCTGTTCCTTCGCAACTACGGCGACCGGGTCGACGAGCCCGAGCCCGGCGGGGAGCACGGGCCATGAGGAGACCACGAGCCGTGACGTCGGCCGGACTGATCCCGCTGCTGCGCATCCAGTTCCGGACCGATCGCTCTGCCATCATCGTGTGGCTCGTCGCGATCATCGCGAGCATGATCGGAACGGCGGTCGCGGTTGCCGGCCTCTACGACACGCCGGCCAAGATCCAGAGCTACGCCGACGCCGTCACGTCGGGCGAGGCGCTGGTCGTGATCAACGGCCGGGTCGAGGGCATCGACACCCTCGGCGGCGTCATCCAGGACGAGTTCGGGTTCCTCGCCGCCTTCGTCATGCCACTCCTCGGTATCACCGTGGTGGCCCGGGCAACCCGCCGCGAAGAGGAAGCCGGTCGGCTCGAATCGCTCCTGGCCGGACCGGTGAGCCGGCACGTCCCGCCCCTTGCCGCCCTCCTGCTCGCCCTGACGTCGATCCTGGTCACGACCACCGCGTTCGCCGCTGGCGTGGCCGCAGTCGGTGTGCCGCCCAGCCGGTCCGTTCTGTACGCCGCCTCGCTCGGAGCCCTGGCCTTCGTCTTCGCCGCGCTGGCTGCCTTGGTCGCCCAGCTCACCCTGCACGCCAGGAGCGTCTACAGCTGGTGTCTGGTGACCCTCGCCGTTTCGTACGTGCTCCGAGGCGTCGGCGACGTCACCAACACGTGGATCACCTGGCTCTCACCACTCGGTTGGGCCGAGAAGGCGGCGCCGTTCGGTCCGGCTCGCTGGTGGACCCTGCTGATCCCCCTGCTGGTCGGCCTGGCCCTTTCCGGCGCGGCCGTCGGACTCGCCGCCCGGCGAGATCTCGGCGGCGCTCTGGTTCGCAGTAGGCCGGGCCCGGACCACGCATCCGGCCTCCGCTCGAGCACCATCGGTCTGGCCGCCTGGATTCACCGTCCGGCCGTCATCGGATGGCTCGTCGGCTCGCTTCTGCTCGCCGGCACGATGGGAGCCCTGGCCCAGCAGTTCGTCGACGCCGTGGTCGGGAACCCGGCCCTCGCCGATGCGATGGGCATCACGGGCGAGCACCCCGAGGACAGCTTCGTTTCGCTCACCTTGCTCTACCTCGCGATCCTGGCGTCCGGCTACCTGGTCCAGGCCGTCACCACACTCCGGCGCGAGGAAACCGACGGGAGGCTCGAGCCCAGGCTCGCCGGAGCCGTGTCCCGGAACCGTTTCCTCGCTGCTCACGCCGTCGTCATCGTGACCGGACTCCTGATCATCGTTGCCGCCGGGTCGCTGCTGCTCGCCCTGGCCACGGCATGGTCGGTCGGGGACTCCGGGGGAATCCTGTCGGTGCTGTGGGCCGCGGCCGCCTATCTGCCGGCCGAACTCCTGCTCGGCGGGATCGCCCTGGCCACCTTCGGGATCCACCCTCGGGTCCTTGCCCTTGCGTGGGGTGCGTTTGCGACGACGACCTTCATCGCCTTCCTCGGACCGGGTCTGAGGTTGGCGGGATGGGTCCTCGATCTGGCGCCGACCACACACGTCGGCAACCCGCCCCTGGGCTCGGTGTCGGTGTCGGCGCTGATCGTGCTCACTTCGGCGGCTGCGGTCCTCGGCGTCGCGGCGTTCACCGGTTTCCGGAACCGCTCGATCCCCCAGGGCTGATCGACGGTCCGAGCAGGGCTTCACCGATCGTGCAAGTCCGTTCGGCCCAGCGGGGTGATGGGGCCGGTCGAGGCACTGCTCGATTCGAACGACGTCGGGAATGCCGGACCGTTCGGTCGATCCGACGGATTCGTGTCACGATGCAGGGCGGCGCCGGATGGGTCGCACGGCGTCCTGTCGTCCGGGCCGGCGTTCCGACCGACTCCGTGAGGGCACACATGTACGACGTAACGGGCAAGACAGCGGTGGTCACCGGCGCTGCCAGCGGAATGGGCCTGGCCATGGCGCGTTCGTTCGCCGAGGCCGGGATGTCGGTCGTCATGGCCGATATCGAGCAGGCCCGCCTGGACGCTGCTGTGGCGTCGCTGACGACGGCCGGCCATCGGGCCATCGGCGTCCCGACCGACGTCAGCGACGAGGCCCAGATCCAGGCGCTGGCCCGTGCCACACTCGACGAGTTCGGCTCGGTCCACGTCGTCGCCAACAACGCGGGCATCGGGATCGGCGGTGCCGTCGACGAGATGACACTCGATGACTGGAAGTGGGTCATCGACGTCGACCTCTGGGGCGTCATCTACGGCGTGCGCACCTTCCTCCCACTGCTGAAGGAGCAGGGCGAGGGTCACATCACGGCGACGTCGTCGATGGCCGGACTGGTCTCGGGACCGGTCCTCGGTGCGTACCACGTTGCCAAACACGGTGTCGTCGCGCTGATGGACACGGTCCGTATCGAACTCAAGATCGCGAAGTCGCCGGTGCGGGCCAGCGTGCTCTGCCCGGGGCCGATCGACACCGACATCACGACGAGCCACCGGAATCGACCAGCGGGACTCTCCGAGCACCAGTCGAGCGAGCTCGAGGAGAAGTTCTGGAACAACCTGTCGAACGAGCTGTCGCGGGGCATGGATCCCGCCGAGGTCGGCGAGCTCGTGCTCGACGCGATCCGGAACGAGCGGTTCTGGATCCTCACCCACCCCAACGAGTTCATCCCGCTGGTCGAGCGACGGGTCCAGGCCATCAAGGCCGACCACGCCCATCGCATGCCCTGACCTGCCGCCGTCGAGATGCCCGCACGGGGCCCGTTGGGCGGAAGCGGCCCGATCGCGATGGCGGGCGGTGCGGGTCTCAGCCCGTCGTGTCGCTCCCATCGGCGGCCGGCTCGAACGGAGGAATGTCGACCACCCCGATCTCGGGGCCGAGGCTTGCGCCATTCAGTTGGAGCCGATCACCGCTCCAGAACTTCCCGGGGTCGTACCAATTCGGCGGACGCTCGGAACCGAGGAGTCCCATCCGTTCATAGGTGATCGCAACGACCTCGCCGCAGAACAGTCGCTCGAGGTTCGTGGTCCGGCGCACCCGGCCCTTGATCCACCCCTTCGCCAACGACGCCGTACCGGGAAACGTGCGGCCGTCGAGTTCGGCGACGGTCATGATGGCCGCATCCTCCATCTCGGTGGTCACGTCGATGTCGATCTGACGCATCCAGGCCTGTTGGCCGTATCGGTGATGCCACTGCCCGACCGCATCGACCAGTCGGTGGAGCTGCGTCCCGCGATGCGTGACCCCGGCCCAGACATCGGGGATGGTGCGACCCAGTTCGGCATGCCACAACAGGGGCGGCAGGTCGTCGAGGGCGATCACCATGCCGACATGGTTGACGGGGCTGTTGGTGAAGGCCCGGATCGCTCGGTCGGCCGTCGACGTGCCCCGAAAGAGCCAGACGTCACCGGTCCGGGTGAGTCCCTCGGCCTCGGCGAAACGCATCGTGTCTCGCTCGGCCCGAACCATCGTCGTAGGCTAGTCCTTCATGCGCATCTGGAAGTGGGTTGGGCTCGCCGGCGTCGTCGGTGCCGCCGTCGTCGGGATCGCCGTCGGAACGGCGAGCGTGAGACGCAAACGACGGGACTTCGTCGACGCCACACCCGATCATCTCCGTGAACGGCTCCACGAGCGCCTACGCGAAGCGGAGCAACGCCAGGCGAGTTGAGCCCCCGGAGCTTCGACGCCCGGTCGCTTCCGAGCACTCCGACGGCTCGACGCTCGAGGCTTCGGTACGATCGACGCCATGACCAGCTGGGAAGCAATCAGCCGACGGAACGCACGATCGGTGCAAACCACCATCGGCTGGATCTTCTGGGACCCCGGGGCCGTGAAACGCTTCGAGGCACTCGGTCTTCCCGGATCGCTCGGCTACATCGCCGCCCGGGCGGCACCGCTCGGTCCGGCCGGACCCGAGGCCGTGGTTGCTGCGTTCGGGTCGATCAGCCCGCTGGGAATCGCCATCGCTCTCGATCTGGTCGAGCAGCACACCTCGTTCGACGAGGTGTGGGCGGCACGCGACGAGGCCGTGCTCGAAGGGCTGAACGAGCACGCTCCCGGGATCACTGCCCCCTTGGCGGCGCTGGGGCCGAACCTGTGGCCCGTGATCGATCAGCTCCCCCGGCTGGGGCGGGTGTTCTTCGGAGCCCATCTCCGGATGCCCCGACCGGCCGACCCGGTTCTGTCGGGATGGCACGCCGTGAACTGCCTCCGGGAGTGGAGGGGCGACACCCATTGGGCCATCGTCGCCGCGGCGGGGCTGTCGGGCGCCGAGGCGAGCATCCTTCACAACGCCTGGCTCGGATACGACAAGGACTGGCTGGCCAGCTCGCGGGGCAGCACTCCCGAAGAAACCGCAGCCGGATGGTCCCGGCTCGAGGCCCGTGGGCTCGCCGCCGACGGTGCGGTGAACGAGGCCGGGATCGCCCTTCGCCGCCACATCGAAGACGAGACCGACCGACTCACGGTGTTCCCCTGGACGCTGCTCGGCGAGACGGCCTCGACACGGTTCGCAGAAGAGTTCGAACCGCCCTGTGAGCGACTCCTGCACCGCGTCGACGTCACGGCCGGCCCCAACTATCAGCCGGCGTCACGACTGCGTGACGGCGACCCGGGCTGACGGCGCAGCGATCCCAGGCCGCTCCCCCTTCAGGTCGCAACACCGACCGACTCGCACGGCTGTCCTTCATCGTCAGCTGTCCTTCATCGTCAGCTGTCCTTCATCGTCAGCCGGTCGTCGGTCGTCAGCCGGTCGTCGTCACCTTCAGCGTGTCGTCCTCGACGACCACGAGGCGCCCATCGGCGACGGCGAGATAGATGTAGGCACCGTCACGCTCGCCCAGCCCCTCGACCGGGCCGCTCCAGAGCGCATCGCCGTCCGCCCGGCGATGAGCCGACACGATCCCGTTGCGACCGACGACGAAGATCTGATCACCGGCGATCGCGAGCTGTCCCCAGTCGACCGACGTCGAGGTGGCCACGCTCCAGCGGAGCGCACCCGTGGCGAGCTCCCGGGACTGCAGCAACCCGCTCGAACTGCTGATCTCGACGAGCACCGTGCCATCACTGGCAAGATCGGAGACCAACCGGTCATCGACCGTCCAGGCCGGCTCACCGGTGCGGACGTCGAGTCCCGTCAGGTTGTCGTAGGAGTCGTCGACCGCCAGCAGGATCCCGGCATCGAGGTGCTCGACGTGATCGCGGTCGAGATCGTCCGACGTCCACACGACATCACCGGTTCGCAGGTCGATCGCACTGGTCGAATCGGTGTCGGCCAGGACCGCCGAGGTCTCGTCGACGAAGAGGTCGGGAACGACCGTCGTCGTCGGGTCGTAGTACGACCACCGCGTTTCACCGGTCTTCAATTCGACGGCGGCCAGGAACGTGCCGTCGTCGACAGTCGATCCGAGCACCAGGGCCAGGCCTCGCTCGATCGTGAACTGGTGTGGCACCACACCCTGGTCCAGCTCGAACTCGGTGTAGGCCGACGATGCAGGAAGATCGGCGAACAGATCCCCGATGGGCATCGACACGATGAGATCGCCGTTCGATCGATCGAGGATCCGGAGCGTCGGACCACGGTCGTTGACCACGGTCGAGACCGTTCGCTCCGTGAGAACGATGTTCGAGCAGCAGGTGGCGAAGACCTCGTCGCCCCAGACCAACTCTCCGGTCTCGGCGTCGTGGGCGACGAGCTGCGCGCCACGATCACCCGACGGCGCGATCGCAAAGGCCAGATTGCCTCCGGCAGCCGTACCGGCCCGCTCGATCACCTCGGTCTCCCAGGCCACCGAAGGTAGCGACGCCGGGCCGCTCGTCGAGAAGAGCCCGTCATGAGGGGTGACCGGGGATCCGATCTGGCCGACCTCGTCGTCGGCGATCCAGGTCCCCGGATCGAAACTTGCACCGGGCGCCGGGGTGTCGATCGTCGTCGATTCCGATGGCAGCGTCGTCTCCTCGACCGGCGTCGACGACGTCGTGGCCCCGGGGGTGGAAGCGATGGTCGGTTCGGCCTGCCCCGTGGCCGCGCTGTCGGTTGGATCGTCCGAACCGGACCGAGTGAGCGCGAAGACCATGCCGACGATGGCGATGACGGCGACCACGGCCCCGAAGACGAACCGCCCTCGGGGACGCACGACAACCGCGGAGACGTCGACCGGGTCGGGCGACGGGACCGAGTCGATCGGCCTCGACTCCACCGGTGTCGGCGTTGGAGGTGCCGCGGACACATCCGCCGATCCGGCTCCCGGACCGGCAGCGGGTACGACCGAAGCGGCCGGGCCGGGCACCGATTGCCCAGTCGGCCGGGCCGGCGAGAGCTCGGCCGACCGCGATCGTGCTGCGCCCTTGGCCACGACGTGCTTCGGATGGGTATCGGCCAGAACCGGCCGATCGAGCCGGCTGGTGAGGACCTGGTTGACGAGCGGGATGCGACTGGTCCCGCCAACGAGGAGGAACGCCGTGATGTCTTCGGGTTGCAGTCCGGCATCGGCGATGGTCGCTTCGACGACCGTGACCGCATCGTTGACGGCGGGCCGGATCATGTTCTCGAACTCCGAGCGCGTCAGTCGCACCTCGTCGTGGTAGTCCGGCAGCATCACCGGGATCGTCGCCACCGTGTCGTAGGAGAGGATCTCCTTGGCCGCGATGCAGTCGACCCGGAGCCGGCTGACGGCGGCACGGTTGCTCGGCGTGTCCTCGAGCCGGTCGAAGTCGATCCCGACCGCCTCGATGACGTGATGCATCACGCTGCGATCGAGATCGATCCCTCCCAGTTGTTCGAGCCCGCGGGCCTGGCCGACGAGTGAGAACCGGTCGCCGTCGTGGCGCAGAACAGCGGCGTCGAAGGTGCCACCGCCGAAGTCGAACACGGCGATGGTGCCCCCGACCTGGGCCGGATGCTCGGCCAGGTAGTGACGGGCCGCGGCGACGGGCTCGGGGAGGATCTCACCCGGTGGAAGACCGGCCAGCTCGAAGATCTGGACGAATCGCTCGAGCTTGTACGGCCCCCAATTGGCGGGGTGAGTCAACACGATCTGCTCGGGTGGCTCCCCTTCGTTGGCGGCGACCGTTGCGACGATGTGCTTCAACAGCGCCGCCATCAAGGCCTCGGCCGAGCGCGGAACGCCCCCGACGATCAGGGGGGTCGGGTCGCCGATGCGTCGCTTGAACTCCCGGGCAACCCGTTCGGGTTCGGTGATCGAGCGCTGCTCGGCGGCGGAACCCACCAGGATCGTGTCGTCGTCGAGCAAGGCGACCACCGACGGGATCTCGGCCGTACGAACACCGAGCGTTGCCATCTCGATACGTTCGGCTGTGCCCGAGCCACCGGTCTCGGACCTGGCAACCGCAGCAGCGGACCAGGTCGTCCCGAGATCAACGCCGAGTCGATAACCCATCGGTCAGCCCTTCGTGCCCCGACAATTTTAGCGGGGTCACGAAGATGGCTCAACGAGGGCGGTGACCGCCCGACGTCGCCCGCTCGGGCCGAGCAGTGGGCTCGACAACCTCGCCCCGCATCGGCGCCGCCGAGGCGTCGGGAAGCGGTTGGCAGATCTCCGAGGTGTCGATCCAGGAGTCCGAGTGGTCCTTGGCCCGGTACAACGAGGTGTCGGCCCGGTGGAGCAACGTGGCGGGCGTGTCGGTCGGCGTACTGAGCGCGAGCCCGATGCTGACCCCGACATTCATCCCACCGCACTCGATGGCCGTGATCTCGTCCCGGAGCCGCCGAGCCACGGCCGTCATCGCCCCGACCTCACCGATGTTGGCCAACAGCACCACGAACTCGTCGCCTCCGATCCGGGCCGAGGCATCACCATTGCGGGTCGCGCCCGCGATCACGATCGCGACCTGCTGCAGGAGCGCATCTCCCACACCGTGCCCCAGCCGGTCGTTGATCGCCTTGAAGCGATCGAGATCGAGGAAACAGACCCCGAGCGCCCGCTCGGGATACCTGGCCTGTTCCAGCATCTTCGCGATCGTGTCATCCAGCAGTTTGCGGTTTCCGAGTCCGGTCAGGACGTCGTGTCGGACCTGATGGGCGAGTTGCCGGGCCAGGAGCTCACGATCGGTGATGTCGCGGGCCGTCATGACGATGCCACACACGTCGGGTTCGTCGAGCAGGTTCACGGCGACGCACTCGACGTAGCGGTGGACACCATCCTGGTCGACGGTCCGGAACGTGAACGGTCCGGACTCGGTCGCACCCTGGCCCAGGGTGCCGAGATGCTGCTCGACCAACGCGATGTCGTCGTCATGGACCACGTCGACGAAGCGCTCGACGGTACCGCCTCGCAGGAGGACCGCCCGGCTGGACGGGCTGGAGTAGAGCACGACGCCGGATCGATCGATGACGGTGATGAAGTCGTTGGCCCGACGGAACAGGTGACCGAACCGGGCCAGTTCCTTCAGGAGCCGTCGCTCCTTCGTGACGTCGATACTGGCCGCGATGGCCAGGGGACGGTCGATGGCCCCGATCTCGGCCACGTAGGCCTTCACCCAGGCCTCATCGCCACCGGGCCGGCGCACACGCCGCTCGCTGGGTTCGTCGTCACCGAGAAACGGCAGCAGGCCGGCCTCGGACGTCGCCGCCTCGCGTTCGTGGTCCGGTTCGAAGATCGACCCGAGTGACGATCCGACGAGTTCGGCAGTCGAACGACCGGCCTGGTGCTCGAACGCTGCGTTGCAGCGCAGGATGCCCCGTTCGGTGTCGACCAGGGCCAGACCCACCGGGGCGGTGTCGAAGGTGGCATCGAGGATTCGCTGGGCGAGATGGGCCTCGGTGATGTCGGTGAACGCAACGAGGAACCGGCCGGAGTCGTCGACATTCGGTGTGCACGACAACCGGAGCAGCACCCGCCGACCGTCGCCACCCAGCCACCCGACCACGTGGTTCGACACGACTTTGCCCGTACTCAAGGCCTTGCCGATCGGTCGTTCCTCGGGTGGCAGGACGGCACCGAATTCGTCGAAGGTCGTCCAGTCCGGCCCCTGCCAGAGCGCGGTGAGTTCGGACGCGGCGTAGCCCAGGATTCGTTGCGCCGCCGGATTCATCCGATGGATGACACCGGATTCGGCGGCGAGGATGACACCCTGTTCGAGTGCGTCGAGCGAGATGCGGGCCGACTCCTCGCTGCGCTCCAGGCGAGCCTCGATCTCCTGGCGCCGCGCCAGTTCCTCCATCTGGGCGGTCACGTCGGCGAAGGCGGTCAACGCGTGCGTTGCGACGCCGTCGCCATCGAGGACGGGCTCGGAGTTCACGCTCAGCCACGCCATGGCGTCGAGGACCGGATCATCGGGATCGGGGCCCCGGACGACCCCCATGACCGCACCGTAGACCGGCCGCCCCGTCTTCAGGACCTGCATCGCCGGATGGGTCTCGCCCGGCCACGGCGTACCGTCGGCGTGGACTGCCCTCCATCGAGGGTCGGCCGAGACCCGTCCAGCCAGTTGATCGGCCGACATGCCGAGCACGCGCTCGGCGGCGGCGTTCCATTCGATGATCCGGCCAGCGGCGTCCTGGAGCACGACCCCTTCCGACAACGTGTCGAGGATCAAGGACTTGGTTGCTTCGGCCTCGAGCACCCTGGCCAACAGCTCGCTCTCGTCGATTCTGGCCAGTTCACGTTCGGCCATCCACGCCACATTGGCCAGGACTCGGCGTTGTGCCTCGGTCAGTTCCCTCGGTCGGCGATCGATGGCGCAGACCGTGCCGACCGGCAAACCGTTCGGAGCGTGGATCACCTGACCGGCATAGAACCGGATCCTCGGGTCCCCGACGACGAGTGGGTTGTCCCGGAATCGATCATCGGTGCTCGCATCCTCGACCAGGAACAGCGCATCGTCCTCGGCCACGATCGCATGCCCGCAGAACGACACGTCTCGTGGGGTCTCGGTCGCCGAGAGTCCCTTGCGGGCCTTGAACCACTGGCGGTCACGGTCGACCAGCGAGACCAGGGCGATCGGCACGTCGAGACAGGCGGCGACGATCTCGGTCAGTCGGTCGAACCGTTCCTCGGCCGCCGTGTCGAGCACCCGCAGACGCTCGAGCGCGGCCAGCCGCTCGGCTTCACGCGGATGATCCGAAGGGAACATGCCCACCATCTTCGGCGGTGACCCGTGCCCTATGAGACGGCACGATCGCTAGCGATCGGCGGGAAAGGCCACGAAATTGAAGGCTTCGAACGGCCACGCCATCGCCTGTTCGAAGTGGTCGGCATCGAGCGGTGCTTCGCCGACGGACCACCCGTGGAGTGAATGGAGCCGATAGCCGAGTTCCCCGACGACCAGGTCGTGGATCATCGATGCGTCGAGGTCGAAGGTCGCGAGCGTCGCTCGGCTCGCCTCGAACAACAGGATCGGGCGATGGCGACGGATCGTCGCCTCGGCGCCGCGCAGAACGAGGAGCTCGGCCCCGATGGCATCGACCTTCAGGAAGTCCACCCGCGTCTGCGGGTCCAGGACAGCGTCGAGACGGCTCGTCTCGACCGCGATCACGTCGGATGCATCGGCGTCACGTGGTGTTCGAAGAGCGGACAGGGCGCTCGATCCGGTGTTGACGTGGAACTGCCCGACCTCGTCATGGTCACTCAGTGCCATCTGATGGATCTCGACCGACGGGAACTTCCGTCTCAACCATTCGGCCTTGTAGGGCACCGGCTCGAAGGCATGGTGATGGCCCCCGGGTGCCAGTCGAACCATTCGATCGAGCATGACACCGAGGTGGCAACCGACGTCGACGCAATTGCTGTCCGGTCGGAGGACCTCGCCCATCAGTCGAGTGGTCGACCGATCCTCGCTCAAGACCTTGCGTAGTCCCGGTTCGCGGCGCACCGCCAGCGTGTTCCGCACGGATCTCGCGGCCTCGGCCGCGGCCTGAAGCGGGGTCCCGACCATGGCCGAAGCGACACGTTCGTACGATCGACTCACTCGAGGACCTCCTGCGATCACGCCGGACGCAAACGGTGCCCGATCGGACGAGAACCGTAGCCCAGCCATGGAGCGAGGGATCAGGCGACGTCACCCGGCGCGGTGACCGATTGCCCAGGAGACCAAACCGGCCTCGGTCACCGGAAGGCCTCACCGATCAGCGAGCGGACCGCCTCGAGGCCACCGGTGAAGTCGAAGGTCCCCTGTTCGAGCACTTCCTGGGCCGCCGAGCGAAGCCCATCCATGGCCGCGTAGGCAAGCCATCCGCCGAGCGACACCCGGGCAACACCGAGCCGGCCGAGTTCCTCGATCGAGGGCAATCCCGGCACGGCGAGAACACTCACCGGACGATCGACATTGGCGATGACCAGGGCGACCTCGTCGGCGGATCGCAGTCCCGGGGCGAAGAGCACGTCGGCGCCGGCCTCTTGATAACGCTGCAGGCGGCGCAGCACCTCGGCGAGAACCTCGCGGCGATCGCGGCCTGGCTCGGCGTGAAGGAGCGACTCGGCCCGGGCGGTGACCACGAGCGGTCCGGCACGGGTGTGGGCGATCTCTGCGGCCGCCTCGATCCGCTCGGCGGCCAAGCCGAGATCGTGGATCGGGGTGTCGTCGTTCCGGGCGAAGTCCTCGATCGAGAGTCCGGCCACACCCGTGCTGAGCAGGTGCCCGACGTTCGCCGCCACCGTCGCCGGGTCCGACGCGAATCCGTCCTCGAAATCGACCGAGACCGGGACCTCGACGGCACCGGCGATCTCGCCGGCTGCGCCGATCGAGGTCGCCAGATCGATGTCGTAGTCGAGCATCCCCGATCGAAGCGCAATCCCCGAACTCGTGGTGGCGATGGCAGGGAATCCCATCGACTCGAGCAGCCGTGCCGACCCGGCGTCCCACGCATTGGCCATCACGAAGGGGCGATTGCGATGGAGTTCGGCGAACCGTTCGCACCGGCCGCGCTGAGCCTCGTCATCCATCACCCGAGTCTGCTCGATCCGGCGAGGAGACGTATCTGCAACGTGATCCGACCGAAACTCGGACATCTGGCTCCGCGCCTCAGTTCGGCCCGGCGGCGTGCTCGATGCAGCGGCTGGTTGCCGGCAGGGCCTCGAGTCTGGCGTCGCTGATCGCCTGGCCGCAGACCTCGCACCGCCCATAGGACCCATCGGCGAGGCGAGCCAACGACTGCTCGACCATCGTCAACTGCTGACGAAGGGCATCGGCCAGTGCCGAGTGCTCGCCCTGCTCGGAAGCGACCTGACCCCGGTCGGCGAAGTCGTCGTCGTAGTCGAGTTCGACCTCGCCTCCGGCGGTCAGCTCGTCGATTCGTCGAAGCAGCTTGGCACGCTCCTCTTGCAGGAGGTTCTGGGTTTCCTCGCGGTTCACGGACACGAGGGTGCACGCTAGCCTGCGGAGCACCACGTCATCGACACCGGCAGACTCGCCGGCGCGCCGACCACGAGTCGAGAGGCTACGGTCCGGACATGAAGAGGCTCGGCGTGGCCGTCGTCGGGGCGTTGTTGGTGGCCGCCTGCACCGGTGACGAATCGGGCCGCGGGTCGATCACCCCGAGCACACCCGGCCCGACCAGCGTGCGCATCGTCCTCGTCGGTGACGTGATGATGGGAAGGGGCGTCGCCGGATCGATCGCGGCCGATCCCGACGAACTGTTCGCCGGGGTGCGCCACCTCCTCTCCGATGCCGACATGGCCGCCGCCAATCTCGAGTCCCCGCTCACCCGCCGACCCCATCTGGTGGCCGGCCCGAACGAACTCGAAGCGGATCCCGACACCGCCTCGCTCCTGGCCGCGGCCGGTTTCGACCTGATGTCGCTGACGAACAACCACCTGGGTGACGCCGGCCCCGAGGGTGTGAACGACACCCTCGACGCGCTCCGGGACGCCGGAATCGCGATCGTGGGTGCCGGAACCGATGCCGTCACTGCGGCCGAGCCCGCCATGCTCGACATCGCAGGGAAGACGATCGGCTTCCTCGCGTTCGACGCCAGTGGGGCCGGATCGGTGGCCGGGTCCGGACCGGGTGTTGTCGAATGGGACCCGGCCACGTCTCCCGCTGCCGTGACCGAACTGCGTGCCAACGCCGACCTCGTGATCGTGTCCGTCCACGGGGGCACCGAGTACCTCCCGGTCAACGATCCGGCGCTGACCGACATCGCTGTGACACTGGTGGCCTCCGGTGCCGACATCGTCTGGGGGCACGGAGCCCACGTCATCCAACCCATCATCGCCACCGGAGGCATCCGACCCTCGGTCGTTGCGACCTCGCTCGGCAACTTCTTGTTCGACCAGGCCGGCATCGACCGAACCACCGGCGCCTTGCTCGAGGTCCTGGCCGACGAAGGCGGCGTCATCGCCTACCGAGAGGCGGTCACCGAGCACCCCGACCGTCGAGTCCGATTCGTCGGATGGGAGCAGCCCGCGGCCGATGCCGCCTGGTTCGACGACTCGTGGTGGACCGTCGTCCGACTTCCCGAACTGAGTGCACCCTCGAACGTGTCGCCCGTGGGATTCCGCGCCGGTGACGTGACGAGCGCAGCCCTGGGCGACGTCACCGGGAACGGATCGGCCGACCTGGTCGCCTCCTTCCGGCGACCCTTCCGACCCACCACCTACACGAACCTGCATCCCGAGATCCCATGGGCCGACTCGACCGGTCGCAGCGCCCACCTCGGCGTCTTCGATCCGGCCACCCTGAATCAGCTCTGGGTGGCCGGCACCGTGGTTCGACCGATCGCCGGTCTCGCCGTGTGTGACCGGTCCCTGGCCGTCGTCCACGACTCACTCGACGACCGGCGCGTCGTCGCCTCCGGCGCCTGGTCCTGGAACGGGTTCGGGTTCGACACCGCACCCGGACTCCCCGGCTACGCCGAACCCCGTTGCGGTGACCTCGACGGCGACGGTCGGACCGAGCCCCTCGTGCTGCGACCCGACGACCGGTGACCTTCGGCCCCTGACCGGTGCGCGAGCCACGCCTATCGTCGGAACCATCCACCCCCGGAGGTCGCCGTGAGCCAATCAGCCCGCTCCTGGATGGCGACGGTTTTCGCCGTCTCGATCCTCGCGGCAGCCTGCACATCGGGCGAAGACACCGCTGCGACCACGACCACGACCGCGGCCCCGAGCACCGGGTCGTCGGTCTCGACCACGGCGTCGACGTCCCAGCCGGCACCGGTCACCGACGTCGGCTTCGGCCGGCTCACACCCGTCGATCTCCTGACCGATGGCGTGGCCTACAACGGACCAGCCCACCCCCGGAACCTCGACGATGTGATCGTCACCGACTGGATGGCCGAGTCGCTGGCAGCCAACGCCGCCGGCGACACCCTGACCACCAACGGCTTCGTCGTCGTCCCCTCGTCCACACGGTTGTTCCATCAGGCCTATGAAGGCGCGGCCTATGAGGGATACCCCGTGTTCGTCACCACCGATGCCGCCTACCACGTCTGGCATCTCGCCTTCGACAAGGTGCTCCGTGAAACCGAGGAGCAGGCGCTGCTCCCCGAGTTGGAGTCGATGCTCTCCCGATCGGTCGAGCTGGCCCGAACGCAGGAGGCCGAGCTGACCGGCACCCCCCTGGCCGATGCCGCCGGACGGGTGACCCAGTTCTACGAGGCAGCGGCAACACTCCTCGAACTCGACGTCGGCCCGATCGGGCCCCTCGCCGAGGCCGAGGTCGAGTTGGCGATGGCCGCCGACCGCGTCGCCCTCTCACCCACGATCGGGATCGACCTCGATACGCCGTTCTCGACGGTCAAGACCGACTACTCGCTGTTCCGCCCACGCGGCCACTACACCCGCAACGCCGACCTCGAGCGCTACTTCCGGGCGATGTCACAACTCGGCAACAACGCCTTCCTGCTCGAGCCCGAATCCCTCCTGATGGGAATCCTGGCCGGCCGGATCATGGTCACCGATCCGACGGTGTCGCAGCAGTGGCGAGCGATCTACGAGCCGACGGCGTTCCTCGTCGGAGCGGCCGACGACTACACACCGACCGAACTCGGCGTCGCCGTGACCGAGACCGTCGCCACCGGCTGGGACGACCTCGACCGGCTGAGCAACTCCGAGACGCTGCAGCAGATTGCAGACGCCCTCGTTGCGGCTCGCCCCGTCGCCATCAACCCCGAGGCCGCCTCGGTGCGGGTGATGGGGGCCCGACTCGTCGTCGACTCCTACGTCTTCGATCAACTCGTCGAACCGAACGTGAGCGGTCGCCTGGCTGCGTCCACTCTCGATCTGGCCGCAGCCTTCGGGTCGGATTGGGCGTACGCCCAGCTCGAGGCAACCGGCGAGACCGACTTTCCGGGCTACGACGACCAGCTCTCGGCGATGCAGGACCTCATCGCCGACCGGACCATCGACGACTGGGGTCGGACCGTCTACGACTCCTGGCTGTACGCGATCGACCCGTCGTGGCAGCCCCACGGCGCCGCCTTCCCCGATTTCATGCAGACACCGGCATGGTCGGCCAAGTCCCATCAGACCGGTTTCGGCTCCTACACCGAACTCAAACACGACACGATCCTCTACACGAAGCAGGCCGTGGCCGAGGGCGGGGGCGACGAGCCACCGGTGCCGCCACGACACTGGGTCGAGCCCGATCCCGTGGTGTTCGGTCGCCTCGAAGCCGCGACGGCGCTCCTCCGTGACGGCCTCGGCCGCCGCAACCTGCTCTCCCCCGATTACGACACGCTGCTCACCGACCTCGGCGAGTTCTACTCATGGCTCGGTGGAATGGCTGCCGATGAGCTGGCCGGTCGCCCGATCAGCAAGACCGACAACGACCGGCTGCAGGCGGTCGGGGCGACCCTCGAGGGATTCTGGATTCGAACCTCCGACGCCGACCGCGACATCGACGACGGGCCGGACACGTTCTCGGCCCTGGTCGCCGATGTCATGCGCAACAACGACGACGTCCTCGAACTCGGCACCGGCTACGTCGACACCATCTTCGTGCTGGTCCCCGACGACGAGGGCGTCTTCCAGGTGGCCGCTGGGGGCGTCTACTCGTTCTACGAATTCTGGAGCCCAAAGCGGCTCACCGACGAGGAGTGGCGCGATCGGCTCGGCCAGGACCCGCCGCCGATCCGCCCAACCTGGCAGGAGGTCTTCCTGGCCGATGGACCGCCCGTGGCCACCGGACTCGAACCGGGGCTGCAGTGCCGCGACCTCGCCGCTCGGGGTCTCGGGTTCGATGCCGCGCTCCGGTATTGGCAGGACGAGGGAATGCCGGCCCGAATGGATGCCGACGCGAACGGCATTCCTTGCGAAACCGTCTACTCGGCCGCCGAGATCGAGGCGGTGCTCGAGGCGACGGGCGGCTGAGCGTCGCCGGTGGTCACGGCGATCCACACCGTTGCCCTACTGCGCCTCGATCCAATCCAGCATGGCCGGCACACCGTTCTGGTGCGCTCGGCGACCGATGAACAGGCCGACGTGCCCGGCCGGGAGCTCGAGGTCGGTCACCATCGACGAACCCACCAGGCCGCTCAGGGGTCGCGTTGCGTCGGCCGGGACGATGTGGTCCTTGGAACCGAACACGTTGAGGAACGGCACCCGGATGTCGGACAACGACACCCGACGACCACCGAGCGAGAGGTGATCGTTCATGAAGCCGTTGTTCTTCGACAGCATCGTGGACATCTGGCGGAACGTGGCCCCCGCGAACGGGATCTGATCCTCGCCCCACAGGGTGATGGCATTGTGGGCAGCCACGTAGTCGTCGTTCCAGAGATTCGCCAGCAGATTGGCCCGCGCGGCCAGCTCGGCGGTCGGATCGAGGGATCGGATGGCGTTGCCGATCACCGGTCCGGGTACGTTGCCGGTCTCGTCGATGACGATTTCCGGATCGAACGAGGAGCCGACATCGGCGCGAAGCTGAGCCGGCATCTTGGTGTTGTCGATCGGCGTGGCCAGGGTCACGAGGCTGCGGAGCGGATCGTCGGTGTGGCCGGCGGCGTAGAGCAGGGCCAGGATCCCCCCGAAGCAGTAGCCGAGGAGATTGACGTCATTCGTTCGACTGTTGGCAGCGACGAACCGGACGATCTCGGGCAGGTAGTCGTCGCAATAGGTCTCGAACGAGTTCTCGGCATCGGCGGCATCGGGAACGCCCCACTCGACGAGGTACACGTCCTGGCCGCGCTCGAGCAACACCTCGACCATGGAGTTGCCCGGGACGAGATCGAAGATGTAACTGCGGTTGACCAACGAGTGAACGAGGAGCAGTGGCGGTCCGTCCGACCGGTTCTCGCTGCGGTAGCGCCACAGACGAACCTTGTCGCGCTGCCAGACCGTGTCCTTGGGCGTACTCGAGATCGGGGGCCGGTCCAGGCGGGCGTAGTGCCGCAGCCCGTTGCGGACACTCCGCAGGTTGCGTTCGGTCTGTGTCCGGAGGAAGCCGACCGCCTGGTCGATCCGACGCCCCTCGCCCTGGTCGGCATCGGTGGCGGTCATGACGGCGACCCCTTCTCGTTGAGAGCGTTCTGCTCGATGGTTCGCAATTCGTCGAGGCGCCGATTGAGTTGCCGGATCTCGCGCTCCAGCGTCGCCACCTGTTTCGACACCTTGGCGATGTCGGTGCCGGCGGGCAGGTTGAACACGTGCAGCCCGCGACGGGCCAGTTCGGCGACGTCGGACTCGGCCCGCTTGCGGACCGCGGTGGCCAGCGTGATCCACTCGATGACGTCGGGATTCGACAGCGTCTTGGTCAGGACCGGTCCGGCTTCCTTCTCGACGGCATCGAACATCCGCTTCCACAGTGGCTGAGGCACGATCCGGACCCTAGGGCGCATCCTCCCCGGGGGCCAGCGCCTCGACCGGAACGGCTTCCCGGGCCGAACGGCTCGGCCGGCGACCGACCGTGAGCCACCGACCCGACCCCCCTACTGTGATCCGAGCGCAGCGCGGATCTCGGCCGCCAGCTCGTCGGCGTCGGAGTACGCCCGCAGGGTGTCGATCCGAAGCGATCGCAAGTCGCCCTCGAAGTCGGCCGGTGGGGCGTAGGCGTCGCTGACGCCGGCGAGACCTCGGCCGATGTCGAGCCCGACCGACGAGACCATCATCGACAACTCGGGCACGATGCCCTCGGCCACCACGTCCTCGTCGACCGACAGCCGGACCCGGGCCGGACCCTGACGGACCCGCTCGAGGTCGATCCCAAGGACGTGCGACCCCGCCGGCACCGCCTCGGGGCTGCGGACGACGGTGCGATGTTGGAAGAAGTTGTGTTCGTAGACCAGATGGCCGGCGTCGAGGTAGGCGGTGAGACCGTTGTTGACCGTGCCGTAGGCGAACAGCACACCACCGGCCCCGGCGCGGCTCCGGTGTACATCGGCTCGGAGTTGCCACGAACGCGACCCGAGCGCGGGTGCGCTGTCGGACGGGATCCGGTCGATGGGCGGGAAGTACGAGAACGAGTCACGGGCTCGGGGTGTGCCCGGCACCGGCCGACCGGCGAAGGCTCCACCGAACCGACCACGCTCGTCGATCGGCAGCACCCCGTAGCGCTCGGCATCGGCCCAGAAGAGCTCCTGCAGTTCGGCCAGCTTCTCGGGACGCTCGGCCGCGAGGTCGTGACACTCCGAGAAGTCCTCGTCGAGGTGGTAGAGCTCCCAGGTGTCGTCGTCGATCGAGGTGTCCGGTCGGTGGAAGGTGACGGCTTTCCAGCCCCCCGACCAGATGGCCCGGTGACCACGCATCTCGAAGTATTGGCTGGTCTTCGGCGTGGGTTTCGCCTGTTGATCGACGGCGTCCTCGGCAAACGTGTAGTGCATCGAGACGCCCTCGATCGGTTGCTGGGGCACACCCTTGAGTGTGTCGGGGGGCGTGACACCGATCGCCTCGAAGAGTGTCGGCGCCAGGTCGATGACGTGATGGAACTGGTGCCGGACGCCACCGGCGCTCTCGGCCGGGATGCCGTTGGGCCACGAGATGATGAGCGGGTCGCGAACCCCGCCGCCGTGGGTGTTCTGCTTGTAGCGCTTCCCCGGACAGTTGCCGACCTGAGCCCAACCCCAGGGGTAGTTGGTGAAACTGCGACGGGTTCCGATGTCGTCGAGGCGCTCGTAGGCCGACGGCAGATCCTCGGGGATGTCGTTGAAGTACCGGAACTCGTCCATGACCCCCGAGGCCCGACCCTCCTGCGAGGCGCCGTTGTCGGAGGCCACCACCACGATCGTGTCCTCGGCGATGCCCAACCGGTCGAGGTGGTCGAGGAGTCGCCCGATCTGGGCGTCGGTGTGGTCGAGGAACGCCGCGAACGCTTCCTGGAGTCGGCAGGCGAACGAACGCTCGTCGTCGTCGAGGTCGTCCCACGCCTCGACGCCCGGATTCCGGGGGGCCAGGTCGGTGCCCGGCGGGATGATCCCGAGTTCGAGCTGGCGTTCGAAGACCCGCCGGCGCCAGACGTCCCACCCTTCGTCGAACCGGCCCCGGTACTTGGCGAGATGGTGGTCGGGTGCCTGATGGGGCGCATGGGTCGCGCCGAAGGCGAGGTAGCAGAACCACGGCCGCTCGGGGACGAGCGAATGTTGGTTCCGGATCATCGAGATGGCCTGGTCGACCAGGTCTTCGGACAGGTGGTAGCCGTCTTCGGGCCCGGCGGGTGGGTCGACCAGGTGGTTGTCGGCGTAGAGCTCGGGGTGGAACTGGTCGGTCTCGCCCTGCATGAACCCGTAGAAGCGGTGGAAGCCCTTGCCCAAGGGCCAGTTCTCATAGGGTCCGGCCGCCGACGCCTCACGCATGGGGGCGAGGTGCCATTTGCCGATGCAGAAGGTCGAGTAACCCGCTCCACCGAGCACCTCGGCCAGGGTTCCGGCCGACGGGGCGATGCGGCCCCGCATGTTGGGGAAACCGGTGTCGAAGTTCGACAGGGCCTGCATCCCGACCGAATGATGGTTGCGGCCGGTGAGCAGGGCGGCCCGCGTCGGTGAGCACAGCGCGGTGGTGTGGAAGTTGGCGTAGCGGAGTCCTCGTGCCGCGAGGGCATCGAGGTTCGGGGTGTCGATGGGCCCGCCGTAGCAGCCGAAGTGGCTGAAGCCGGTGTCGTCGAGCAGGATCACCACCACGTTGGGGGATCCCGTCGGGGGCAGCACCGGTTCGGGCCACCACGGCGTTGATTCGGAGATCGTTCGGGCGATCGTGCCCTCGAAGGGTTCGTGACTGGTCGGCATCGCCGGATCGTAGTCTTCGTCGTCACCCCCCGGGATTTCGAGAGTCTGAGCGACGATTCCGTCGCTCAGACTCTCGAAATCGCTGGCAGAGTGGGGTCATGAGCGACTGCTGCGCACCGTCAGGACCGGCCGGGGGCCCAACGGGCGATCCCGGCACCCCCGCGCCTTCGGACCGGGCCGCCGAAGAACGAGCCGCTCCCGCCGAACCACGCTCCGCCGGCGCCACGGGATGGCCGGGCGGGGTCGTCGACCTGGAGGGCGGCCGATTCGTGATGGGCACCGACGAGCCCGGCTATCCGACCGATGGCGAGGGTCCGGACCATCCCGTGGAGCTGTCGGCCTTCTCGCTCGCGGTGCATCCGGTGACCAACGACGCCTTCGCCCGCTTCGTCGCCGACACCGGTCACGTCACCGATGCCGAACGCTTCGGCGCGTCATTCGTGTTCGGTGGCCTGCTTCCCGATGACTTCCCCGAGACCCGGGGCGTCGCCGCCGCTCCCTGGTGGCGCGAAGTCGTCGGTGCCGACTGGTGCCACCCCGAAGGCCCCGCCAGCGATGTCGCCGATCGGGCCGATCACCCGGTGGTACACGTGAGTTGGTTCGACGCCCAGGCGTTCTGCCGCTGGGCCGGAGGCCGCCTTCCCACCGAGGCCGAGTGGGAATACGGCGCCCGGGGTGGGCGGGCCGGCTCCCACTTCCCGTGGGGCCACGAGCGAGAACCCGACGGGGCGCATCGCATGAACGTCTTCCAGGGCGTGTTCCCGCACACGAACACCGCAGCCGATGGCTGGACCGGCACCAGCCCCGTCGGGACCTATCCACCGAACGGCTTCGGCCTGTTCGATGTCACCGGAAACGTCTGGGAGTGGTGCAACGACTGGTTCGACGGCTCGTGGTACACCCGCTCCCCGGCGACCGACCCACGAGGCCCCGACGTCGGCGAGGTCAAGGTGATGCGTGGTGGCTCCTATCTCTGCCACGAGAGCTACTGCCGGCGCTACCGGGTCGATGCACGCAGCGCCAACACCCCCGACAGCAGTACCGGCAACATCGGTTTCCGCATCGCGTTCTGACCGCCTACGAACCGGGGGTGTGGTCGACCAGAGCGGCTCGTCCCCCGGTGCCGTCCAGGTGAACGCTCAGCAGGGGCCCGACCCCCGGTGCGTAGAACTTCAATTCCTGGACCATGGGCTCGGTCGGCACCAGATCGCGGGTCATCAGGACGCCCTCGTCGAAGAAGCCGAACGGGACCTCGACCTGCTCCTCACCCACCGTCACCACGCCGGCCTCGTCCTCGGCGATGCCCTCGAGATACTCCTGGCGATAGGCCATCCCGGGCGATGGGTTCGCCGGCATCGCGATGCCGGCCTGGGCGCCGTCGACCCCGACCTCGAACGAGCCCTCGTGATCGACGACCTCGCCGTCTTCGTAGTTCGACACGAACTCGCCGAGGTACCAGATGTTCCCGTCGCTGTCCTGGGCATACCAATCCTCGGTGATCTCGATGGGGACTCCGTCTTCGGTCACGGTGTCGATCACGACGCGGGCCTCGATGCCGTTGGCCATCACCTTGGTGCGGTCGGTCACCTCGACCACGACGTCCTCTCGTCGTCCCTCGCTGTCGGTTTCGACGAAGACCCAGCGGCTCCCGGGGGTCATCGGCCAGTATGGGTTGTCGATGGTCGTCGAGAAGTCGGCCGGGTCGAGGACGACCTCCTCAGCGCCGAGCGGGAACGCGCTCGGCGAGGTGGTGTCCGAGGCGCCGCATCCGGTCAGCGCGACCACCGAGGCCGCCGTTGCCAATGCGACACCAATCGTGTCGAGCTTGCGAATCATCCTCACGCCCTTCGTCGATGCCTTCCTCCCAGTGTCCGAATCGATGCTGAACGCCTCCTGACCCGACGGGCGCATCGATGGAGGCCACGGATCCCCGACGCGATCAGCAGGCGAGCCCGAGGAATGCCAACCGCAGCCCGCATCGCGCGAGACTCGACGCGACCGACGAACGATCTGCATCGGAACTCCATGACCACCGACTCCATCGAACCGCTGAGTGCCTCCTACCACGAAGCTCGGGGACGTTTCCTCACCGCCGCAGCCGCTGCCGCTGCCGATGTCACCTCGTACGTCCACCCGCTGACCGGCCTCGACGACGAGGAACTGGCCGTCGACGTGGCCCGGCTGGGGTCGGCCGACGCCGAACGGTTGCTGGTCGTGGTGTCGGCAACGCACGGCGTCGAGGGCTACTGCGGGTCGGCACTCCAGACCCACTGGCTCCGCCGGTTCGCCGACGCCCGGCCCGACGAGGTCACGGTGCTCCTCGTCCACGGTTTCAACCCGTTCGGGTTCTCGTGGGTTCGGCGGGTCAACGAGGACAACGTCGACCTCAACCGGAATTTCATCGACTGGTCGGGACCGGTACCCGCCAACCCCGAATACGACGGCCTGGCCCGAGACCTGGTGCCCCAGGAGTGGACCGAGGCCGAGCAGGAGCGAACCTTCGCCAACCTGCTGGGTTTCGTGACCGAGCACGGTCTCGAACACGCACAGGACATCATCAGCCGAGGCCAGTACAACGATCCGACCGGGGTGTTCCACGGGGGTGGCGGGCCGATCTGGTCGCATCGCTGGCTTCGGACCTGGTCGGCGGACGCACTCGCTGCCGCTCGGCGAGTGGGCGTGATCGATCTCCACACCGGGCTCGGTCCGTCCGGGCACGGTGAACTGATCGGGCACGAGGCCGCCGGCAGTCCCGAGCACCGCCGGGCGTTGGCCTGGTGGGGCGAGGTGATCCCCATGGGCTCCGAACAAAGCGTCTCGGCCGAACTGCAGGGAGACTGGCTCGGGGTCGTGGGTTCGCTCGCTCCGAAGGCCGACGTCACGGCGGCTGCGCTCGAGTTCGGCACCGTCGACCCGATCACCGTGCTCCAGGCACTGCGGGCCGACGCCTGGCTCCACGCCCACGGTGATCCCCGCTCGCCCGATGCCGCAACCATCCGGGCCCAGGTCCGGGCGGCGTTCGCCGACGACGACCCCCGCTGGATCGCCACCGTCTGGGATCGTTTCGCCGAGGTCATGGCCGACGCGTTCGTGGGGTTGTCGCAGCCCGACGCCCGGTGACCTCGTACCCTGGGCACCCCGGTTACCCAGGAGTAACTTGATGGCATGAGCATTCCGGCGCGCCATGTCACGATCCACGGGCACGACGTCACGTACCGGCTGTCCGAGTCCGACCCATCACGCCCGACGATCCTGCTGATCCACGGGATGGCCGGCAACTCCCGGACCTGGAAGAACGTGATGCCGGCGCTGGCCGAGGACTACACGGTTCTCGCACCCGACCTGATCGGGCACGGTGAGTCGGCCAAGCCGATGGGTGACTACTCGTTGGGGGCCTTCGCCAGCGGACTCCGTGACCTACTCGCCGTGCTCGGCATCGGACCGGTGACCGTCGTCGGCCATTCGCTCGGTGGCGGGGTGGCGATGCAACTGGCCTACCAACACCCCGAGCTGGTCGACCGTCTGGTCCTGGTCGGAAGCGGAGGGCTGGGGCGCGAGGTCAGTTGGTTGCTGCGAATCTTGACGCTACCGGGCGCCGAATACCTGATGCCGCTCATCTTCCCCAACTTCGTTCGCGAGCCAGGCGACGCGATCAGCCAGGCGATCCACGACCGTGGCTTCGGCATCCCCCAACTGGGCGAGATGTGGCGGGCCTACTCCTCGCTCAGCCAGGCCGAGAACCGGCGTGCTTTCGTGCGGACCCTTCGATCGGTGATCGACCCCGGCGGGCAGACCGTGAACGCCACCGATCGTCTGTACCTGGCGGCTGCGATGCCGACCCTGATCGTGTGGGGTGATCGCGATCCGATCATCCCGATCGCCCACGCCCGAGCCGCTCACGAGGCCATTCCCCACAGCCGGCTCGAGGTGTTCGAGGGTTGCGGCCACTTCCCCCACGTCGAGGATCCGGCCCGTCTCGTCGAGACCATCCGGGACTTCGTCGAGAGCACCGAGGCCCTGCCCGGCGGCGTTGCGCCGTTCCGAGAACTCCTGCTGGGCCCCTGAACGCGGTCAGCTCCGGCCGTGGGCGGCAACGACCGCGGCGAATGCGTCGTCGGTGGCCAGCAACGCCCGGTCGATGTCGTCGGTCGTGTGGGCGGCGCTCATGAACCAGTTGTGCCAGGGGTGCACATAGGTACCCCGACGAACCGCCTCGTTGGCCCAGAGATTGGCCTTGGCGAAGTCGGCGTCGTCGGCGAAGGTGAGCAGCGGCATCTGGACGGGCCCGGTCTGGTTGATCACGAGTCCATGACTCGAGGCCTGCGAGGCCAACCCGTCACGGAGCCGCTGCCCGGTCGACACCATCGTCTCGATGGCGTGCTCGGCGACGAGTGCGTCGAGGGTGGCGAGCGACGCGGCCATCGACACCGCCGAGAACCAGAACGAACCCGTCACGAAGATCCTGGCCGCGCCGTCTCGGAACCGGTCGTTGCCGAGGACCGCCGCGAGTGCGTACCCGTTGGCGATGCCCTTGCTCCACGCCGACAGATCCGGCTCGACGCCGATCGTTTCCCAGCTGCCACCGGTCGAGAGTCGGAACCCGCATCGGACGTCGTCGAGGATCAGCGCCGCGCCGGTGTCATCGCAGATGCGGCGCAGCCCACGGGCGAAGTCGGGATCGACCAGTTCCTGCTCGTGGCGAGCGTCGTGACGAAACGGCGACACGACGATGGCGGCGAGATCGTCGCCGGCCCGCTCGACGGCGGCAATCACGGAGTCGAGGTCGTTGAACCGGTAGTGATCGAGATGGGCCCGGTCTTCGGGCATCACCCCATTGGGATTCGGCGTGCACCACGGGGCGGCACCGTGATAGGCGCCCTTGGCGACGAGCACCTGGCCTCGTCGGGTGGCCGCCCGGGCGATGGTGACACATGCCGTCGTCGCATCGGTCCCGTTCTTCGAGAAGATCGCCCATTCGGCGTGACTCACCCGCTCGACGAGCCGCTCGGCCAGTTCCACCGCAACCGTGGCCGGCCCGTTCTGGCAGTCGGCCAGCGCCGCCTGGGCCTGGGCCGCAGCATCGATGCCTGGGTGGTGATGCCCCATGATGATCGGCCCATAGCTGCACATGAAGTCGATGTATTCGTTGCCGTCGACGTCCCAGATGTGCGAACCCTCGCCCCGTTCGAAGAACTGGGGGTAGGCGTCGGGCAGGTGAACCGCACTCTGATGGCCGTACATCCCGCCGGGGATCACCGAGGCGGCACGATCCCGCCATTCCCGATCGAGAGCGAGTCGGTTGGTCGCGAACTGG
This sequence comes from uncultured Acidimicrobiales bacterium, assembly GCA_963700755.1. Classification (GTDB taxonomy): domain Bacteria; phylum Actinomycetota; class Acidimicrobiia; order Acidimicrobiales; family SZUA-35; genus JBBQUN01. Next base: position 108,192 of record CAVOYW010000002.1, on the reverse strand, counting down.
GTCATCATCGATCCTCTCCGGCTCCGGCTGCGCCCGGCGCTGCGTCGGCAACGCTAGCCCAGCAACGGATCGGTGAGGATCGGCAGATCCAGCCCGCCCCCTGACCCCTCAGCGGAAGAAGGTCTCCGACCGGACCTGATCACGGTGGGCCATGAAGTTGGCCCGCTCGATCCGCTGCTCGGGGGTGTTGTGGAACTCCGGTGTCATCCGGGCAAAGGCGACCAGGCGATGGAAGAAGGCCGAGAGTGTGGCCGTGATTCGTCCCGCATGATCGGCAGCGGTCCGTGTCTCGACCGAAGCGCCGACTTCGATCGGTTGATGTGAGCGATGGCTGATGATGAGCATTGGACTCCCCTGTCCTGATCCTCCCACCCGCATCGGTTGCGAGCGCTACGATCACTCTGCGCCGATGAGGAGGGCTCTTCCATGACGGCCATCACACGGCACGAAGGAATCTCGTGAATCGCCCGCCACCGCCCGGTGCCGAGCACCGAATGGCGCTGGGTGCGTTCGTCACCCACCGCGGTGAACCGCAGCATCTCGACGCCGGCGAGACGCTCTTCTTGCAGGGCGAACGGTCGTCGACCGTCTATGCCTGCACGAAGGGCCGCATCAACCTGTTCGTCACCTCGCCGAACGGCCGAGAGGTCATCCTGGGCACGAAGACCCCGGTCGAGGGATTCGGTGAACTCTCGGCCATCTCCCGATCGGTGCGATCCGCGACTGCGCAGGCGATGGAACCGACCGTGGTCCACTGCCTCCCCGGCCCGGCCTTCCTCGATGCGCTCGACGGCGAGTCGGATCTGGCCCTCGTCGTCCTGCGGGAACTGGTCTCGCACCTCATGCGGGCCAACATACGGCTCTCCGCCCGATCGGCCGAGACCTCCAACCAACGGGTGGCCAATCTCCTCGTCGAGTTGGGCACCAAGTTCGAACGGCATGGGAACGGGACATCGATCGAGGTGCCCGTCACCCAGGACGAGGTCGCGGCATGGGTGGGCGCCACCCGTGAGGCGGCCGCACGGTCGCTGGCGCTGTTGCGACGGGCCGGGGCGATCGCGACGGGCCGAGGACGGATCACCATCGTCGACACCGGGCTCCTCGAAGACATCGCCGGCGGCGACGTTCCCATCTGAGACCAGCCTGCAGCGCCGCACCCACGAACGGTCGGGCGAGTTCCACGTCTGCGGTCGACACGTCCGAGGCCCCACCGGTCGACGCGGCTCAGGGCGGACCGGTGACCGACCGCGCGATCGAAACGAAGCCGACAGTGGCGTCGACGCGGCGTAGTCTTGGGGCTTCCCGGAATCCGATCGGAATGCGCCGCCCATGACCCAAGACCTCGATCCCGCCACCGCCCCCTTCGGCTCGCTCTTCGCCGACTCGTTCACCGTCGCCGTCGACGACGGCGACGGCTATGTGTATTCGGGCTCGGCCGAACCACTCCGGCCGTTCGAGATGCATCCCGGAGCCCACGTGTTCCACTATGCGTCGGAGTGCTTCGAGGGCCTGAAGGCGCATCGCCAGATCGACGGCTCGGTCGCCATCTTCCGGCTCGACGACCACGTTGCCCGATTCGAACAGTCGGTCCGCCGCCTCATGATGCGAGTTCCCGAGCCCGAGATGGTTCGTCGGATGATCATCGATGCCTGCTCGGCCAATGCGGCGGCGACACCGATGCCCCCGGGTTCGCTCTACGTCCGTCCCACCCTGATCGGCACCCAGGAGAACATCGGTGCCGCCGCCGCCCCGAGTTCCACCGGCATCTTCTACGTCATCAACTCACCCGTCGGCGACTATTTCGCCGGCGGGATCCGCCCGCTCAGCATCTACGTCGAAACCGTCACCCCACGCACCACACCACAGTTCGGCATGGTCAAGAGCGGAGCCAACTACGTGATGGCGCTCGGACCGACCCTCGAGGCCAAGGCGAAGTACGGCGTCGACCAGGTGCTGTTCGCCACCGGTGGCGACACCACCGAGACCGGTGCGTCCAACTTCTTCCTCGTCGACGACGACCGCCTGATCACCCGTCACCTCGACGACTCGTTCCTGCACGGCGTGACCCGCAAATCGGTCATCCAGATCGGACACGACCTCGGGTACACCGTCGAGGAACGCTCGATCCCGCTCGACGAACTCTTCGCCTGGGACGGCGAGGTGTTCCTCTCGGGCACCGCCGCCGTCATCGCACCCGTCGGCACCCTCGTCGACGCCGACCGGACCAAGACCGTGCAGGACGGACAACCCGGACCGAACACCCTCCGGCTGCGCGAGGCACTCACCGACATCCAGATCGGCAAGGCCGAAGACACCCACGGCTGGCTCACACCGGTCGAGGGCCGCTGAGCCGATCCGGGCCCGCCAGTCGGGCGACTCGGCACGGTTTCGACCGTTCCATGTTGGACGGCCGGCAGACGGTCGGCGGCTCTCAGGGCCGCCCGTGGAACCTCGACATCAGCTCGACGCTTCGACGACGGTATTCGCCCGCCCGCTCGATCTTCAGCTCTTCGTAACCCCGCACGATGTCGGGCAGGCCCGCTATCTCGACGGCGAGGTCGTAGTTCGATTCGTCGAGCCCGCAGATCAGGCGCCCGAGCGTTTGGCGGTACTCGCCGACGAGTTCCCGTTCGATCCGTCGGACCTCGGGGAATCGGAACGGATCGAGCTTGGTTCCCCGCAGCCGTTTGCCCTTGGCCAGCACACCGAAGGCGGCACCCGCCTTCACCGGCACCGCCAACTTGCGATGCATACCCAAGGCCCTCAGCATCGGCGGGTGCAGCCGGTACCGGATCCGGCTGTCCGAACCGGCGAGTCGGCGGGCCTCGGCCAAACCCTCGTCGGCAAGCATCAGTCGGGCGACCTCGTATTCGTCCTTGTAGGCCGTGACCTTGTGCAGGTTGATCGCGGCGGCACGGGTCAGCTCGAAGCCCCGACCGATGTCGGCGTCGGCCTTGGCCACTCGCTCGATGAGGTCGAGATAGCCGGCCGCCGTGGTCTCGTCCTGGAAGCCGATCAGATCGTCGACCAGCCGAATCAGATCGGGTCGCAGGCCCGTGATCGCCCCGAGCTCATCGACCCGGGCCGCCAAAGCAGCTGGGAGCTCGACCGACATCACCGGGGCGGCGGCCCGCAGATGCTCGGTCGAGGACGGGTCGTGCACGTGGGCCCGCCCCCAGTCGAAGGCGGCGAGGTTCTTGTCGACGGCAACACCGTTCAGCTCGATGGCTCGGCGCAGCGACGCCGACGAGACGGGGAGGGCACCGGCCTGGACGGCCATGCCGAGCACGAAGGTGTTGGCCATGACGGCGTCACCGAACAAGGCGATGGTGATGGCCTCGGCATCGGCCCAGACGTGGTGTTCGGCGGCGGTCTCCGAAGCGATCACCGCTGCCAATTCCTCGGGCGAGGCCAGGTGGCGTTCGGGGTCGAGGATCATCTCGCCGGTCGGGGTCGAGGCCGTCGAGCCCACCACCACGGTATGGCCCGGTGAGCAGACGTCGAGCGAGCGGTCGGTGGCCGCAACGAGCTGGTCACAGGCCAGGAGGAGGTCGGCCTGTTCGCGTCCCAGTCGATTCGTGGCGTCGGGTCCCAGTCTCGACAACCGGACATCGCTGACGACCGGTCCGGCCTTCTGCGACAGCCCGATCTGATCGAGCCCGGTGACGGTGTAGCCATCGAGCATCCCTGCGGTCCCGATGATCTGCGACACCGTGACGATTCCCGTCCCGCCGATACCGGTGATCCGCATCGAGAAGTGGTCGGCCGGCACGACCAGCGTCGGCTCGGGTGAGGCCGGCGCCGTGAACGCCGAAGCACTCGCGACCCGTGGGGCGTCGTCGAGTTCGATGGTCATGAACGACGGGCAATCGCCTTCGAGACACGAGAAGTCGAGGTTGCAGGTCGACTGGTCGATCGTGGTCTTGCGGCCGTACGCGGTATCGAGCGGCTGCACCGACAGACAGTTGCTCACCTGACCGCAGTCGCCGCAGCCCTCGCAGATGCGGTGGTTGATCACCACCCGCTGGGTCGGGGCGACGACCGTACCCCGCTTGCGATCACGGCGCAGCTCGGCGGCACAGCGTTGATCGTGGATGAGCACCGTCACCCCGGGGACACGGGCCAGGGCCTCCTGGGCCTCGACGATCCGGGTGCGGTCCCACACCTCGACGCCCGGCGGCAGTTCACCCCGGGCGTACTTCGACGGCTCGTCGGTCGTGACCAGCACCTGTGACACACCGCTCGACCGGAGCATGGCCGCGACCTGTCCGACGCCGAGCTGACCCTGCGGATCCTGGCCACCGGTCATGGCCACCGTGCCGTTGTAGAGCAGTTTGTAGGTGATGTTGACACCGGCGGCCCGAGCGGCCTGGATGGCGACCTGACCGCTGTGGAAGTAGGTGCCGTCGCCGAGGTTCTGGATGAAGTGGTCCCGCTCGACGAACTCGGCCATGCCGATCCACTGGGTTCCCTCGTTGCCCATGCACGTGATACCGGCGATGTCGCCGACCCGATGCTCGTCCATCAGGAGCGCCATCGTGTGGCACCCGATCCCGGCACCCACCAACGATCCCTCGGGCACCTCGGTGCTGCGATTGTGAGGGCAACCCGAGCAGTAGTAGGGGGATCGGGTCGTTCCGACGTCGACCGGGATGCGCTGCCGCGCCGGCTTCTCGGGCACCAGCCGATCGGCGACGCGTTCGGACAGGACCCGCCGGAGCGGGCCGATGATCTCGTCGGCGTCGAGGTGGCCGTAGGTCCTGAACAGCGGTGCTCCACGATGATCGTGTTTGCCCAGTACCGCGGGTCGGTGCGGCGACGAGTAGAGCGCTTGCGTGATCAGCGCCTCGACGAATGGCTGCTTTTCTTCGACGACCAGAAGTGTCTCGACGCCTCGGGCGAAGTGACGGATCGTCTCGGGATCGAACGGGATCGGCATGTGCATGCGCAGGAGGCGAATGCCGGCTGCAGCAATGTCGTCGTCGGAGGCGAGACCGAGACGGGACAGCGCCTCACGGACCTCGCGGTAGGTGATGCCCGAAGCGGCGATTCCGATCCATGCGTCGGAGGGGTCGACGGTGGTGGAGTTGAGGTTGTTCTTCGATGCGTAGCTCACGGCCAGCGGGTAGCGGATGTCGTAGATCTCCTGCTCGAGTTCGACGGTGCGAGGTGTCAGGAGACGACCGTCGGGACGGCGTCGAGTGGCCTCGTCGAAACCGTCGGGAGCCAGCGGCCGCACGCGGTCGGGGGCCAGATCGACCGAGGCCATCCCGTCGGCGACGTCGGCCACGATCTTGATGGCGGTCCAGAGCCCGCTGAAACGGGACAGCGCGATGGCATGGCGTCCGAGATCGAGTACCTCGGAGGGATCCCCCGGGTACAGCAGCGGCATGTGCATGTCGGCAACCACGCCTGCCGACGACGAGGGAATGGTCGAACTCTTGGCGTTCGGGTCGTCACCGACGAGCGCAACCGCGCCGCCCCAGCGTGACGTACCGGCGTAGACCGCATGCCGCAGGGCATCAACGGCCCGATCGACGCCTGGGGCCTTCCCGTACCAGATCCCGACCACGCCGTCGTGACGGGCATCGGGCTGCGACGACGCCAACTGCGACCCCATGACCGCCGTTGCCGCCAACTCTTCGTTGGTGCCGGGCCGAACCACGATCTCGAGATCGGGGGCGAGACGGGCCGCCCTGGCGGCCTCCTCCCCCATGCCGCCGAGCGGTGAACCCTGGTATCCACTGACGAAGGCCGCCGTGTGGCGGCCGGTGAGCCGATCGGCCCGCAGCTGCTCGATCGGCAGGCGGGCGAGCGCCTGCACGCCGGTCAGGATCACGCGACCCGACTCCTCGGCATACCGGTTCTCGATGCGGTAGTCGCCCGACGGAATGGCCATGCTGTCCCCCGATCCTCGATGCCTCGATGCCCCGATGTGGCGATGTGGCGATGTGGCGATGTGTTGCTGCCGGTCTCCCGACCCCTGGTCGGCCCCCGGCCGACGCCTCATCCGGCGCCCCTGCTGCGGGCCCGGACTCCACCGTACCCCTGATGAGGCGACCCGAACGGCACGGTCGACTCCGGTTGCGGCGACGACGGCCGGCCCCTACGTTTCTCGCCGTGACCAACGACGAGACCGGTACCGGTACGACGAGGATTCTTCGTGCCCGTTCGGTCATCACGATGGATCCAACTCGGCCTCGGGCCGACAGCGTTGCCGTCGCCGACGGCAGGATCGTGGCTGTCGGATCGGTCACCGAGGTGCTGGCCGAAATCGGCGACGTCCGCCACGAGTTCGATGACCGATTCGTCGACACGGTGCTGGTTCCAGGCCTGATCGACCAACACCTCCACCCGTTGCTCGGGGCGAGCACGCTGACGACCGAGGTGATCGCACCCGAGGCGTGGGTGCTGCCCCGGCGGGTCTTCCCCGCGGCCGAAACGGTCGAGGCCTACGACGCCCGACTCCTCGAAGCCCACGACTCGCTCGAGCCCGGCGAGTGGCTCTACTCGTGGGGCTTCCATTCGCTCTGGCACGGCGACCTCAGCCGGTCCCGGCTCGACGTCATCGTCGGTGACCGCCCGACGGCGGTCTGGCAGCGCTCGTGCCACGAGTGGTACCTCAACAGTGCCGCCATCGACGCGCTCGGGATCACGGCCGAGAACATGGCCGGTCACGGGCCGGCCAGCGACATGGTCGACCTCGAACGGGGTCATTTCTGGGAGAACGGGTTCATGGTGCTGCTGTCGCGGTACCTCATGCCCCGGTTCCTCACCGAGGAACGGTTCCGAGCCGGCCTGTCACAGCTGGTCGACTATCTCCACATGAACGGCGTGACCGCCATCAACGAACCGGGCATCGCCTGGGCGATCGAACCCTGGGAGCTCTACCAGGAGATCCTGGGAGCCGACGACGTGCCGTTCGGCTCGACGTTCCTCGTCGACGGGCGAACCCAATCGGTTCGAGGCCTCGATCCCGCCACCGCCGTCGACGACGCCCTGACCCAGATCGCCCGGGCCCCCGACGGCAAGGTTCGCGTGGAGTCGGGCCAGGTGAAGCTGTTCGCCGACGGCGCCATCATCTCGCAGCTGATGCAGATGCGGGACGGCTACCTCGACGCCGAGGGCCGCCGCGATCCGCATCATCACGGCGAGTGGATCATGGAGCCCGATGAGCTCCGTCGGTTCTTCGACGTGTACTGGGATGCCGGGTGGCAGATCCATGTCCACGTCAACGGCGATCTGGGTCTCGACGTTCTGCTCGACGTGATCGACGACGCCATGCGACGTCGGCCCCGGATCGATCATCGAACCGTCGTCGTCCACTTCGCCAACTCGACCGAAGAGCAGGTCGACCGCATCGCCCGGTTGGGGGCCATCGTCTCGGCCAACCCCTACTACCCGGTCGGTTTCGCCGACAAGTACGGTGAGGTCGGGTTGGGCCCCGAGCGGGCCGACGTCATGGTCCGGTCCGCGTCGGTGGTCGAGCGCGGCATCCCGCTCTCGTTCCACTCCGATCTTCCCATGGGACCGAGCGACCCCCTCGCTCTGGCGTCGTTCGCCGTCAACCGCGTCACGGGCAACGGTCGGGTGGCCGGACCCGATCAGCGGATCTCGGTGCAGCAGGCGCTCGAGGCGGTCACGATCGGTGCCGCCCACTCGTGGCAGCGCGAAGACGAGCTCGGCTCGATCGAGGTCGGCAAGCTCGCCACCTTCACGGTCCTGGGCGACGACCCGTTCGAGGTCGACCCCGCCGACCTCGGTCGCATCCCGGTCAGGGGCACGATCTTCGAGGGACGCTGGTTCCCGGTCGCCGACGGGCTCCGGGCCACTCGTGCCGGGGGCGCCGCAGCCGGTCTGCTGGGCTCGGCGCCCCGTGCCGCGACGTCCCTGGGCGGTGACCACGGCTGCGGCTGCGAGGTGGCGCAGTTCATCGCCGACCACCTGACCCGCTCCCGCCGCGCCGCCTGACCCCGATCCGCGACCCACCCCACCGATCCACTGCGCCCCACCCACCCCACCGCCCCGCTGCGCCCCACCCACCCCACCCGCCCCACCCACCCCACCGCCCCGCTGCGCCCCACCCACCCCACCGCCCCACCCACCCCACCCACCCCGCCGATTTCGAGAGTCTGAGCGACAGAATCGACGCTCAGGCTCTCGAAATCGCCTGGGGATCGAGCGCGTGCGGCGGAGGACCGGGGCATCGGCCTATGGTTCGGTGATGCAACCGTCGATCCCCGGTCCGGAAGCGGCCTTGCTGGAGCGGACCGCGGCCACGATCGCTGCGCCGGGTCCGTCGCTCACCGGGCTCCAGCGCGGCGAGGTGGCGACGTTGAGCCGAGAGTTCGCCCTTGGCCGTCCCGCTGACCCACCAGAGGATCCCCCGGGTGAGCTCGTGTGGCGCCTCACCGTCGCGTCGCACACGATTCGACCCGAATGGCTGACCGAACTCGACGCCGCAGGCATCGACGCTGCGGCCTATGTCGAGGTCCTGGGGATCGTGGCCCGATTGACCGCCGTCGACACGTTCTGTTTCGCGCTCGGCGTTCCACCGGTGGAGGTCCCCGCGGGCAGCACCGAACCGCCGACCGGCGCCATCGCAGCCGATGCCGCCATCGATGGCGGATGGGTACCGACCGTCGGCGTGGCCTGGCCTCCGTCCGCACTCTCGCTCGTGCCCTCCGAGCACGAGGCCATGCACGACGTCCACACCACGCTCTACCTGTCGATGCAACAGATGGTCGACATGGACATCGACCGGGGTCTGCACCGAACGCAGATGGAACTCGTTGCGGCGCGGACGTCGCGGCTCAACGAGTGCTTCTATTGACTGCTGGCCCATGCCGGCATGCTCCGTGTGAGCGGCAAACGAACCGATCGGCCGGTCGATCTCCGGGCGATCATCGATCCCTTCGCCGATCCCCTCCTGGCCGGCGGACGCGAGCTGCTGGCCTTCGCCGACGCAGCCGTTCTCCGAGACGCGGATGAGATGCCGGGCGCTCGTGAGGCCCTGCGGCGAGTGACCGGAGACGACGGGGTCGTTCGCGCCGCCGGTTGTGCCGGCAACTTCGAGATGATGAACCGGCTCCTCGATGCCATCGGTGTCCGGGTCAACGAGCCCGGCATGGGGCTGGCGACCGAGCTCGGGATCGACGTCCCCGATCACCTTCGTCCGCTCTGACCCGCTCGCCCAAGCTCGCGTCGGGTCACCGCGGCTACGGTTCGTCGAGCCTTGGAGGGAACCGATGGCCATCGAACTCGATACGACGCATGTACGGGCCGGCGATTTCGTCAACGGATCGATCGTCGACGACGACGGCGACCCGCGCTCGGTGGATGTCTGGCTGGAACGCCGCGAATCCAACGGCACGGTCACGCTCCCGGTCACAGGCGTTCCGTACGGACGCACGACGTCCGACTCGGCCACCGGTCGATTCCAGATCCAGGTGCCCGACGATGCCCTGCCGACGCAGAAGGCCAAGCGGGTCGGCATCACCTGGGTCGTGGTGACCAGAGGCAAGGCCGCCGCGCTCGTCGGCGAACAGTCCGCCCCGATCGAGATCGACAATTCGCATCCGCCGGGCCCGAGCCCCGAGATCCTGGCGACGGCCGGAGGACGCCCCCCGAGGCTTCGAAGCCTCATCGGCGAGCACGTCCTCTCGATCTTCATGGGACTGTCGTTCTTCGCCATGTTCGCCGCCTTCGGCCTCTACGCCCTGATGGCCGACGTGGAGAACCCGCCTCCGACTGCGCTTCCGATCGGAGCCCTCGTGGTCTCGATCGTTCCGCTCGCGGCCGCTTTCCTGGCGCTCCGCACGGTGTGGCCCCGAACACCGCGATCGCCGGATCTCGTCGTCGAGCCGACCGTGGTCCGCCCGGGCGATCGGGTCACCGTTCGACACGTGGGCGGTCGACTGCGGCCCGTCGTCTTTTTGGGGGTCGAGAGCTACATGGGAATCTACACGTCGGGGATCCCTTCTGCGGGCGGGCTGGTGACGGGCGCGAACCGCAGGTCGTTCGAGGCGCGCGGTGGGCGGGTGACCGCCGGCCAATTCGAGACCTTCGAGGCGTACCAGCACCAGCTGCGCTTCGACGACTCGGGTGTCGCCACCTTCGAGGTCCCGATCGACGCAGCACCGAGCTTCAGCGGGGCGAAGACGCAACTGCGCTGGGTCGTGCGCATCGGCGGCCGGAAGATCCTGCGCTGGGGTCCGATCTCCCTGCGGGAATGGCACGTGGTCGTGGTCGATCCGCGGGTCGAGCTTCCGGCGACGACCGGCTCCTGATCGGCGGGCTGTCGGGATCGCCGGAACCGGTCAGCTTTCGGTCGAGCGGCGGAGGATCGGGAACACGGTGTAGGTCCCGGCGAGCCCCTTCAGCTGAGTGACCCGGCCCTCACCGAATTCCATGTCGCCGTGGGCTTCGATGATCTGGCGCACCAGCGACGACACGAGGATCTCACCGCCGACGGCCTCGTTGGCGATCCGGGCCGCCAGGATCACGTGCTTTCCGAACAGGTCACCGTCGCCGTCGACGATGGCCTCGCCGGTGTGGATCCCGACCCGGACCCGGATGGGGCGATCGGGGTGACGACGGTTGTGTTCGTCGAGGTCCTGTTGCACGGCGAGCATGCACTGCACGGCACCGCGGGCCGACGGGAACGACAACATGAACCCGTCGCCCTGGGCCTTGATCTCCTTGCCGTGGAAGGATTCGACCCGGCGACGCACCACGTCGTTGTGGGTGGACAGCAGCTCGAACCAGCGTTGGTCCCCGAGCTCCTCGGCTCGTGCTGTCGACGATTCGATGTCGCTGAACACGATGGTGGTCGTTCCGTGCGAGACCGGCACCTCGTCGACGGCGGGCCGATCGACGGAGTAGGCCTCGGCCACGATGTCGATCGAGGTCCGCCGCAGGTCCACCGGCACCGACGACGATGGCTTCACCAGTCCCGGTGCCATGGTGGCCTTGACGTCGACGACGAGGTGGATGGTCGAATCGCCGAAGTTCACGGTGTCGGCCACCCCGATCACACTGGACCCCGTCAGCGGACGGCCGCTGATCGTGGTGCCGTTGGTGCTCCCGAGATCGGTCACGACGACCCGGTCTCCGTCGGCGCGGACCTCGAGGTGGCGACGAGAGATCAACGGGTCATCCAGGAGGAGTCCGGCGCATTCGCGTCCGATCTCGATCGGTTCGGTCACCATGAGATGGAGCGGTGTCCGGCCGGGCGAACGAACCACGACGGCCGGCCGGGCGATCGGCATCGGCGCCGGCGTAGTCGGTGCTGGTTGCCGAGGCCGGGGCGAGCCACGCCCATCGACGAGTTCGTCGTTCGTCCTGGATTCCACGGCGCCACCCTCCTTCATCGGATCATCCATCTTCCTGTGCGCGTTCTTCGACGATGAACCATCGTCCATCGTCGCCCGCCCTCAGGACGAATTGGGCGGAGAACCCGGCCCGATGCCGAGCGAGGATGCCACCGCTCTCGTCGAGAACCCGTTCCTCGATGCTACCCCGTCCGGTGATGGCGAGCCGGAGCCCACCCTGCCCTCGGCTCCGAACGACGGAGAGCTCCATGGTGTCGAAACGGTGGTCGCTCGGGATCGTGTCACCCGGCTGGTACCGGGCCAATCGATCTCGCATCTCGACGAGTCGACCGCCGTGGTCGACGGCACTCAACACGGTGGCGTCGCCACGTTCGAAGGCGAGGACTTCGACATCGAGGCCGCGGAGCAGTTCGATGGCAGCGAGCCGGGATCCGGGTCCGACCAGGTCGGGGTCGAGGACCTCGACCTCGGGATCGACGGTGATGACGCCGAGGCGGGCTTCGTCGACATCGAAGACGTACTCACGGGGATCGGGCCGCGGTTCGATCACCGCGGCCGAGACGGCCGACCGGGCCGGGGCCCCGGCCGCGGCGACGGCGGGCAGGACGAGACCGAGCACGACAACTCCGGCGAACGATCGGACGATGAGGTGCCGGTCGCCGGCGGTGCGCAGCCGTGACCGTTCCCAGGCCGACGGCACGCCGAGTACCTGCATGACCGGGGGGATGGCGCACATCACGACCAGCCCTCCGAGGAGACCCACCTTGGCCCCGAACTCGGTGGTCTGCGGTGCGATCAGGAGCGAACTGACCACGGCGACGCCGATGCCGAAGGCGACACGTCCGACCCGACTCGACGGCACGGTGCGCGGGTCGGTGATCATGAAGAACACGAAGACCAGGAGCTCGGGTGACGTCACGATGGTCCACCAGAATCGGCCGCCGCACACCGCCGAGGCCGACCACGGAGCCGTGATGCAGTGCCCCGACGCCGACAGTGCTGCCATGCAGAGTGCAAACGTGGTCCAGAAGGCGCCGGCCAGCTCGAGCAGGCCGAGGCGTTCGGTCACGAGAACACCGCCGGAAACGATCAGCCAGTAGGCCAGCAACATCCAGACGCTGAACGGTCCCCACCAGAAGTCGAGGGGTTCGATCCGGTCGCTCCCCAGGACGATGAAGGCGACGACCAGGCCGAGGTTCGACGGGTTGAAGACGTGGGACCCGCGCCAGCGAATGGCGTACTTGGTGGCCAGCGAGAACAGGGCGATCCCGGCGAACAGCCACCAATGGCGAAACGTCCAGTGCTCGCCGGCCTCGGTCGACGCGTCACGCAGGATCAGACCGACACCGCTGCCGGTCAGCATGGCGCTGGCCGGCCACACGATGCTTCGCTCCCGACGGAACGCGATGATCATCTCGGCCAGGGCGCAGCTCAAGATCGCGGCCAGGATCTGGGGTACCGAGACCCGGAATCCCAGCACGAGCTGGCCCAGGACGTGGAGCGACACGATGACCGACGCCACGTGGAGCCGGGTGTCGGTCAGGCGCGGCAACACCACCGGATACGACGACCGACCGAGCCGCAACTGCGGTCGAGCGTCGAGCGGGGGTGCGGCCACGCCGGTCATCACAGATCCGGCAAGAGCAGGTCGAACCGCATCCGGAAGTTCGCGGCATTGCCGGTTCCGTCGGTGTTGAGCGACGTGTTGAACCCGTTCCAGTCCTGGAACTCCTCACCCGTCGCCCCCATGTAGATGCCCGTTCCGCCGGTGACCGACCGGCGGGCCAGTTGATGGGTCTCGAACGTGCCTTCGTTCCCGGCGGTCGTGATGGTGTCGTCGGGGAAGAGATCGTCACCGAGCATGGTCCCGAAGATGAACTCCTGGGTCGTCTGCACATGCGGTTCGAGTCGCTCGGCGTGCACGAGCACGCTGCCCCGGCACAGCCAGCGACCGATCGAACCGTCCTGGGTGGGGATGAACCCATCGCCCGGCGTCGGGATGTGGTTCTCGGGGTAGATCCAGCCCTCGACGGCGAACGGAATCCCCCTGAAGTCACTTTCGTCGGCGGCCCAGTTGGCCGGGGAGTCCCGCCAGGTCTCACCCAGACAGGCCACGTCGAACGTGATGCTCTGACGCTTCCAGCCTCCGCCCCCGGTGCTGGCCGCAGCGGCGGTCCCGCCGGCCACGGCACCGGCGACCACGAGGCCGCTGCCGAACACGAGGCGTTTCAACGCCGCCCGCCGAGTGACCTGCACCTCGATGTGTTGTTCCTCGGTCATGATGCACCTCCGTTGTCGTCGATCTGGTCCGGTGACGGCCACTGCGGGCACGTCGCGATGTAGGGCTCGCCGGCCGGGCCGTACTGCTCCCATTCGGCGATCGTCAGGTTCCGGCCGGCGGCCCGGCAGGCGATCTCCGGCCATCGATCGAGATCGAGTTCCCACACGACCGTCCGCCCATCCAGGTGGGTCAGGACGTAGCGGGCGTTGGCCGATGCCATGGGGTTGGCCTCACCGTTGTGCGGAAACGGCCTTCCGACCACGACACGCTGGGCGAGGTCCCAGAGCCTGGCCTCGCCGTCCATGGTCGTCACCATCCAGTGGCCGTCCGGACTGAAAAGGGACCCGACGGCCTGCCCCTCGACCGCACCGGTGTTTCCGAGCATCGCCAGACCGTCGGGTTGGAACGTTGCGGGGTCTCGCACGGTGATGGTCCCGTCGATCGATGCGGTCACCAGGTGCTTCCCGTCGGGGGTGAAGGCCGCTCCGACCACCGCTCCTCCTCCCCCGCTGAGCATGGGTTCCAGTGGCTTCCACGTCGCCGTGTCATAAACCCGGGCTGCCCCTGCCATGGACGTGACCACCATTCGGTTGCTGTCGGGGCTGAACCCGAGAGACCGGATGGCGTCCTTCGGGTCGACGAGGACCTCGTCCAGATCGGCGGCGACCTCGCCGGTCGAACGCTCGTACACCCGTGCTCCGACGACGTCACCCGGAGGGTCGACCGAGAGCGCCAGCCACCGCCCATCGGGCGAGGTCAGGACCTCCGACGTCCGGTGGGGACCGTAGACCGGTCCGAACGGCTCGAAGGTGACCGGATCCCGTTCCTGCATCATGAGTGTCGAGAGATCGATCCCCAGACCGCCAGGCATCCCGGTGAAGGCGAAGTGCACGGTCGGACCGCTGATCGGCGCGACCCGGTACTCGTCGCCGACCAGCCGCCACATCGTCGAGGGGAGTTCGTCGACCGTGGAGCCGAGGACGGTCTGGCCGTCGTTGGAGACGAAGAACTCGTAGAGCCCTCCTGTGGGCACCGAACGCGAGATCAGTCCGGCGCCGTTGAGCGACAACCGCATGGCCCCCTCCGGCCCCGCCACCACGATCCTTCCTCGTTCCTCGTCGAGGTCGAGCGACAGCTCACCGGTCAGCTGACTGTCGAAGATCGTCGCGTCATCGGGTTCCGGCGCTGCGGTCCGCACTCGCCCATCGGCGCTCAGCGTTGCCACCATGTCCGAACCGAAGGCCACGCTGGTCGTGGTCTCGACACGAAGGAATCCTGGTGTCCCACCGGCGAATGGCCAGCGATCGATCGGCTCGCCGGAATCGGGCGACACCAACTGGACCGAGGCCAACGAGGCGGCGCCGATCACCTCGCGTCCATCGACATCGAGGAATCCGACCGCGGTCGGAGCGATGGCGACCTCCCCGCCATCAGCCGTGAGCCGGCTCAGTGGCCGATCGACGAGCAGATCGAGCGTCTCGACATCCCAGGCGCGAACGACCTGACCGCCGACCGACGCCACCGTGCGCCCATCCGATGTCGAGCGCGACATCGACGACACCGAGATTGAAGCTCCGCGGGTCGTGGGCCAACGGTGGTTCGACCCCCTCCGGTAGATTGTCGGGATCCAGCTCGAGCCCGGCGTCGTGATGGGCGGCGATCTGCTGGACCAGCTCGAAACGGTCGTCGAAGACCCGCACGTCGCCGGCCCAGTCCCCGGTGGCGAACCGGCCTCCGGTGTCGCTGAACGCCATGCTGGTGACCGCCGCACCGTGCACCAGCGGCTCCGTTGCCGGTTCGCCGGTGCGGAGGTCGAAGACCCGCACCGTCGAGTCGCGTCCGGACACGGCGACGAGGGTGTCGTCGCTGCTCACCGCCAGCAACCGTGCGCCCGAGAACGGGATCTCGAGGAGCCGTTCCCCTTCGGGCGACAGCAATGTCACCCCGGTCGAGTGGGTGCCGACGAGATCGCCGTTGCCGGTCCAGGCGATGTCGTTGAACGAGATGTCGCCGGCCAGGAATCCGAGGAACTCGGTCGAGTCGGTGAGCACCGCTTGCAGCCCACCGAGGGCGGCTGGGCCGGGGTCACGCCGGTACCCCTCGGCAGCGAGCAGCAGCGCCACGCGCCGATTGGTGGGCGCCAACTGTCCGGCATCGGAGATCAGACGCCTGGTCTCGGCCGCGGCACGGGCCTCGGCCGCCTCGTCGGCCCGAGCGCCCGCGCTGCCCCACTGCTGGAAGGCGAATCCGCCGGCCAGCAGGGCCATGATCGCCAACACCCCGACCCCGACGAGGCTCCGCCGGAGCCGCTGGTTCTGCCGCTCGCGGAGCGCCGCCCGCTCGGCCTGCTCCCGCAGTTCGACCTCACGCAACGACCGGCTGGCCTCGAGGAACTCGACCTCGTCGGGGGCCAGGTCGTTGCGATGCTGGTCAGCCCACTCCGCGGCCGCGTCGAGACGGCCGCCGCGATAGAGCTCGGCCGGGTCACGATCGGCGTCGATCCAGCCTTTCGTCGACGCCGTGAGATGTCGCAACGTACGGAGGCCCTGACGGTCCTCGTCGACCCAGTGACGCAACCGGCCCCACTCCCGGATCAACGCCTCGTGCGCCACCTCGACCGTCGGTGCCCGGGTGGCCGGATCACGGTCGAACGACAGCAGCCGGTGGGCACCGAACGAATCGATGATCTCGTCGGACACGACGGTCAGTTCGGAACGAAGGGCTCGGCGGCGGGTGTCCTCGACACCCTCACCCGGGGTGACCAGACGGGTGAACAGTCTCCGGGCGCCGGCCTGATCGTGCTCGTGGAGATCCGAAAACAGCTCCTCGGCCCGGCGGGCCAAGGCACCGGTGACGCCGCCGATGTCGCGGTAACCGGCCAGCGTCATCTCGTCGCCGATCCGACGGTCGTAGAGCTCGGTCAGCGCGTATTGCAGCAACGGCAACATCCCGGCGTTCTCACCGACATCGGCGACGATCATGTCGACCAGTCCCGGCTCGAACCGGGACCCGAGCCGTGTCGCCGGCGCCTCGATGGCCGCGGTGAGCTCCTCGGCCGACATCGGCAACACGTTGAGGGTGGCGTCCTGCAACAGGGCGCCGAAGCCACGGTGACGGAGCGGGCGGTCGTAGAAATCGGCCCGGATCGTGGCGACGACCCGGATCCTCGAGCGGTCGTCGTCGATGGCCTGGACGAGGCCATCGAGGAAGCGATCCCGCTCCTCGGCCGCGGCCGCCGTGAAGACCTCCTCGAACTGATCGATCACCAGCAACAGTTCGCTGTCGTCGGGGGGCAGGACCCGCCGCACGGCCCGGATCAGGCCACGGTCCTCGCTCTGCAGTTGTTCCAACAGCCCGGGCACCTCGTCGGACGCCACCCGGAGCAG
Organism: uncultured Acidimicrobiales bacterium; assembly: GCA_963700755.1. Lineage (GTDB taxonomy): Bacteria > Actinomycetota > Acidimicrobiia > Acidimicrobiales > SZUA-35 > JBBQUN01. The sequence continues at coordinate 91,192 of CAVOYW010000002.1, read as the reverse complement.
GCCCGCTTCGAGCTCCTCCAACGGGTGGGCGCCGGGCAGGATCGTGACCACGAACCACGATCGATCGGCGACCGCCGGGAGCAGGCCGGCCCGCACGACCGACGACTTGCCCGAGCCCGAGGCCCCGACCACGGCGACGAGCCGATGGGCCGAGACCCGCTCGACCAGCTCGCCGATGAGCACGTCTCGCCCATGGAAGTCCTGGCTGTCGGCTTCCTGGAACGCCCGCAGACCCTTGTAGGGATTGACTCGGGCCAGCTCGACGTTCACCAGCGTGCGACTGGCGGCCGCCCGCGGTCGCTCCTCGAGCCGGGCTCGCCCCGGATCCCCGGTCATGACCGCCTGGGCCGATGATGCGGCCGCCGCCCGGAACGCCAACACCATCTCGCCCATGTCGGGGAACCGACGCTCGGGATCGACCGCAGTCGCCCGATCGATGACCACGTCGACCGCAGGCGGCACATCGGGACGAACCACGCGGACACTCGGAACCGAGGCCCGAAGCTTCGTCTCGAGCAGCGCCTGGACCGAATCCGCCGAGAACGCCGTCCGCCCCGCCAGCAACTCGTAGGCGGCGATCCCGAGGCTGTAGATGTCGGACCGGACCGTGATCTCGCCACCCCGTACCTGTTCGGGGCTGGCGTAGAGCGGCGACCCCGCCGAATGCAGCTCCCCGTCGGCGGTGTCGAGTTCGTCCCGCACGGCGATCCCGAAGTCGGCCAGATAGGCGATGTCGTCGTCGTCGAACAAGATGTTGGCCGGCTTCACGTCTCGATGGATCACCCCGCGAGCGTGGGCGACGGCCAGCGCACCCCCGATCTGGTCGATGATCGTGACGACATCGGGCAGGGGCAGCGGACCTCGGGCGACCAGTCTCTCCTCGGCGTTGCCGCCGCGCAGCAGCCGCATCACCAGGTAGGCGCCGTCGGGCTCGCGCCAGTAGTCGTAGAGCGGCACGATGTGCGGGTGTTCGAGGCGGGCGACGAGCTGGGCCTCGGTCTCGAACCGGCGGACGAACCGGGGTCGTTGGCGAATTCGGGCCGGATCACCTTGATCGCCACCTCACGTCCGACCGATGGCTGGATCGCCCGATGGATCGTGCCGAACGACCCTTCACCGATGCGCTCGCCCAGTTCGTAGCCCCGGATCGACGTCCCGGGCTCCGGGTCGCTGCTCAGGAGCACCGCATCGTGATCGAGGATCTGTCGTTCGAGGTCGCGCAGCTCCGGGGCCGGTTCCAGGCCGAGATCGGCCAATCGGGTGCGGACGGCCTGGAAGTGTCGGAGTGCCTCGATCTGACGCCCACAGCGGTAGAGCGCCAGCATGTACAGGTAGGCCAGTCGTTCCCGCTCGGGGTGAGCCGCGTCGGCCTGCTCGAGGTCGACGAGGACCTCGGCATGGGCATCGAGCGCGAGCTTGGCCTCGAACCGGCCCTCGAGGGCGGCCAGCCTCAGTTCGTCGAGCCGCACTCGTTCCGGCTCGATCCAGTGCTCGCCCGCGAACTCGGCGGCGGGTTCGCCCCGCCAGAGAGCCAGCCCCTCGTCGTACAGCGTCACGGCGCCGGAGGCGTTGCCCGACCGGGCCGCCCGCCGACCGCGGTCGACCAGTTCGACGAAGCGGTTCGCATCGACCGAGACCAGCTCGGTGCGCAGCCGGTAACCGGCGCCCATCTGCTCGATCGCGCCGTCGACCAACACGCCCCGGAGTCGCGACACGTACGACATCAGCGTGCGGCGAGCGCCCTCGGGTGGTTCCTCCTCGGGCCACACGGCGTCGATCAGGGTGTCGATCGACCGCACCGACCCGTCACCACCGACGAGGCAGAGCAGGAGACGGCGCAGGCGTGGCCCGCCGACCGCGATTGAAGAGCCGTCGATCGACACCTCCAGCGGGCCGAGAACCCGGACCTCCATCGCCACCCCCCAGGGCTTGTCGAACAGTGTTGCACGTCGTTCTCGTCCGACCGTACGAAATGCCGTCTGCAGTCGGTCTGCAACGCGTCCGTGCTGCTCGGGCGGGGTCGGCCGGCGTATCGGGTCACCGCCGATTGTCGCCGTTCTGCAGACGGTACGGACGACGCTGACACTCTGCTGTCAGCCGCCGGCGCCGAGCGGCCCCGCCGAAGGCCCGCGTTCCCGGTCTGACAGCGCACTGACAGCGCGCCACCTACCGTGAGACCGGGACCGACAGAGGGGCCCGCGAGACGAGGAACCTCATGCGCTCTGCGACGACTTGACATGACGCTCACCAGGACATTGACATGACCTGCATGCCCGACGCCGACCCCGATGCCCTGTTGCGTGATGCCCTCGAGCGGGCGCTGCCGGGCGCGGGTCGGCATTCCGACCTCTCGGCCTTGACCACCCACGAGCTCGATGCCGGGGAACTGCTCTGCGAAGTGGGCGACTCCGGCCACTCGGCCTGGGTCGTCGTCCGGGGCCGGATCCACGCCAGCCGGATCGACGGCAACGGTGTCGAACAACGAATCGGGCTCCACGGGCCCGGCGAACTGATCGGCGAAGCGGCCCTGCTCGAGGTCGGGGTGCGCCGGGCCCGAATGCGGGCCGCTCGCCGCACCGAACTGGCCGTGCTCGACCGGGAGTGGCTGATCTCGCTCATGGCCGCACAACCCGACGTAGCCATGGCCATCATGCACGCCGTCCTGACCCGAGGCGCCGACGACCTCGGCGGGCCGACCGAGGTCGTGGCCTTCGTTCCGTTGGACTCGACCGTGATGGGCGAGGCACGCGCTCTGGCCGCCGCGGCGGCGTCGATCGGGCAGCACGTCGTGATCGATCCCACCGATCACCCCGAGCTCGAACAGGCCGCCTCGGCCGGAACCCTCGGCTGGCTCGACGACTTCGAACACCGACGGGAAGACACCGAAACGGCCGGGAGTCGAGGCGTGACGCTGCTCGGCGACCCGGCCCGGCCCGAGTGGAACCGGGCCATCGCCAAGGTTGCCGACCGGCTCGTGTTCGTTCTCGACACCGCCGACGGCCCCGACATCGGCCAGGCCGAACAGCAGCTGCTCGAATCGGTGCCCCGAGCGGCGAACGCGGTCCGCCTGCTCGTGCTGGTACATCCGGCCGACGCCGACCGGCCCCGCCTGACGCGGGAGTGGCTCGTGCGCCGCCAGGTCGACCGGCATCTCCACCTGCGGCGGCGGACGCCGTCCGACCTCGACCGCGTCGCTCGCCATGCCGTTGGTCGTCCACTCACGATGGCCATCGGCGCCGGGGGTGTGCGATCGGCCGGAGCCGTCGGCACGATCCAGGCCCTCGCCGATCGGGGAATCGCCGTCGATGCCGTGGCCGGGGTGAGCGGCGGCTCGATCGTCGCCGCCTGGCTGGGAGTACTGGGAGCGGTCGACGGCCTCGACGAGAAGACCGACTGGTCGATGCGCAAACTGCTCGACTACACGCTCCCGGTGGGGGCGGTCATCGCCGGTGGGCGAGCCTGGCGCCGCATTCAGCAGGCGTGCGGCGACCGTGACATCACCGACACCTGGATCCCGCTCTCGATTGCCACCACCGATCTCACCCTCGGCGAATCGGTGAATCACACCACCGGGCCGATGGCCGACGCGATCTACGCCAGTATCTCGATCCCCGGTGTGTTCCCGCCGGTCGACATCGACGGTCACGTTCACATCGATGGCGCCGTCTTCGACGCCATCCCCGTCGAGGGGGCGCGGGCTCTCACCGGGGAGGGCTCGATGATCGTGGTCGACCTCGCCCCGCCCCACGGCCGCAAGACCGAACCGCTCCCCCGCGTGATGTCGGGGCCGCGACTGCTGGCTCGGCGCCTGATCCCGGGCATGCGATCCAACCGGGTGCCGAACCCGCTCGACACCCTGATGCGTTCGACCACCGTGGCCTCGGCCAGCCGCCGGGTCGAGGCGCTCGGGTCGGTGGACTGTCATGTGCACCTCAACCTGTCGGAGTTCAGCGTTCTGGAATTCGGCAAGGTCCGCCAGGTGATCGCCCTCGGCGCAACCCAATCGGCCGCCCTGATCGACGCGTTCCTCGCCGGCGCCGAACCGCCGGTTGGCGACCCGACACTGATCGCCGCACTCGAAGCCGGGCGATCACGACCGAGACCGACCGACACCGGCCCGGCCCCCGACCGATCGCCCGGTGCCGCCCTCATCGGATCGCTGTCGCTCGCATGGGCCGACCTCCGGCTCCGGGCCCGCCGATTCGTCGTCGCCGTTGCCGCCACCAGCGTCGTGCTCGCCCTCCTCCTCCTGATGACCGGCGTCGTCAACCAACTCAACCGGGAACCGACCGTGGCCGTTTCGTCCTTCGGCGGCTCGCACTGGATCGTCCCGGCCGGGGCCGACGGCATCTTCACCTCGAGCGCCACGTTCGCCGACTCGGCACTGGCCGACCTCGGTCCGGTCGGCGCCGACGCCCTCGGGCGGGTCCTGATCGCTCGCTATCGCCTGGCCGATGCCGAGGGCGCAAACGATCTCGACGTGATCCTCGTCGGCCACGCCGACCTGCCCGACGACGCTCCCCCCTTGATCGACGGTCGCCAGGCCCAGGGTGCCGCCGAGGTCGTGGTGTCCGAAGACTCGACCTTCGGCGTCGGTGACCGGGTTCGACTCGGCCCGCTCGACGCCACCGTCACCGGCGTCGTCGCCGAAACGACCGTCTTCGCCGGGATGCCCCTGGTGTTCGTTCCGCTCGACGCAGCTCGCGACCTCGTCGTCGAGGGTCAACCATTGCTCTCGGCCCTGGTGGTCGACCAGCTCCCCGAACTTCCGCCCACCCTGCGATCACTCGAGCCGGCCGAGGTGGCCGAGGACGCCCTTGGACCGATCGAACGACCGATCGCCACGATGCGGCTCGTGCAGGTCCTCCTCGCGGTCGTTGCCTCGCTCATCATCGGAGCCGTCGTCTTCCTGGCCACGCTCGATCGACTGCGCGACATCGCCGTCCTCCGAGCCATGGGCGTTGCGTCCCGCCCGATCTCGATCGGCGTGGCCGCCCAGGCCCTGGTCATCGGATTGGTGGCATCGATCATCGCCCTGATCGTCCAGACCCTGCTCGCCCCGGTCTTCCCGCTTCGTGTCTACCTCGACCTCGGCGACCGGATCGTCCTGGTCGCGGTGTCGATGATCGTGGCCGCCGCCGCCAGCTACGGCGCCATCAGACGAACGCTACGAACCGATCCTGCCGCAGCCTTCGGTGGGCCGGGAGCCTGACATGCCGAACCTGCAGATACGCGATCTCGTCGTCGAATACACCTCGAACGGCTATCCGATCCGCCCCCTGGACGGGTTGAACGCCTCCATCGGCGACGGCGATCTGGCGCTGTTGCTCGGCCCATCCGGGTGCGGCAAGACCACGCTGCTGTCGTGCCTCGGAGGCATCCTCCGACCGACGGCCGGACAGATCATGGTCGACGGCACCGACATCGCCGGCCTCGACGACCGCTCCCTGTTGTCGCACCGCCGCAACTCGGTGGGCTTCGTCTTCCAGGCGTTCAACCTCATCCCCTCGCTCTCGGCGCTCGACAACATCGCCATGCCGCTCCGCCTCACCGGAACGTCGGCCGGAGCCGCCCGCCAACGAGCGGCCAACCTGCTCGACCAGGTCGGCCTCGGCGACCGAGCCCATCACCGGCCGAGTCACCTCTCCGGGGGGCAGCAACAGCGGGTGGCAATCGCCCGAGGTCTGGCCAGCGGGGCCCCGCTCCTGCTGGCCGACGAACCGACCGCCAACCTCGACTACGTCCAGGCCGAGGGCATCATCTCGCTGCTGCGCGACATCGCAACCGCCGGCCACACCGTGGTGGTGTCGACCCACGACGACCGGCTGATGCCCATCGCCGACACCTCCATCGATCTCGTTCCATCGCTCGACGACGACTCCACCGAGACGAGCGTCGAGCTCGCGTCGGGCGACATCCTGTTCCGCCAGGGATCGACGGGGAGTCGGGTCTATCTGGTCGAGCAGGGCCGCCTCGACGTGGTACGCGAAGCCATCGACGGCACCGAGACGGTCCTGACCCAGCGAGGCCCCGGCGAATACATCGGCGAGTTGGCCCCGATGCTCGGCCAACCCCGCAGCGCCACCGTCCGGGCCAGCGAGCCGACCACGCTTCGTTCCCTGTCCGTGCACGAGTTCCGCCAACGCAACCACTCGCCCCGAGCCTGACCGACCGTCCGACCCCAACCCACGCCCGCCCCTCCCCCGGTTCTCCCCGGGGTTCTCGAGAGGCTGAGCGACGGTTCCGTCGCTCAGACTCTCCGAATCAGGCCGAGTCGGGGTGGCTGGGTTGAGGCAGGCGGGCCCGGAGTTCGGTGAACGCGGCGGCGCCTTCGTCGGAACGGGTCCACGAGAGGTAGTCGGGGCGGCCCCGTTCCCGGAAGAAGGGGTTCGAGAAGATGTCGGCCCACTCGGCGACGGGCATCAGGCTCGAGGCCATCGACTCGTCGAATCCGGACCAGCGGCGTGCGTGTTCTTCCGACCGGAAGAGGTTCATGTTCGCTCAGCGGAACGGCCGACTGGCCGCATCACCCCCGACCTGCGAGGCGGTGTAGCCGACGGTCTCGGCCGGTTCGATCAGCGACAGCTCCTCGTCGCACATCGTCACCGAGATCGGTTCGCCGCAGCACAGGCACGGGGCGTCGATCCGAACCTCACGACCCGGGACGAGCCAGCGAACGGCCATGGCCTCGAAACCACACTGGGCGTACCAGCGCTGCTCACCGTCGATCGAAACGCGATAGTGGGTCGGCTGGAGGTTGAACGGCGGGAACGACGCCAGGTAGTCGGTGCCCGGGTGGGTCCACCCCGGCGTGACCGCGACCAGTTCGTGGATGAGATCCCGGGCGTCGGTGATCGGAATGCCGAGCTCGGCCGCCAGCTCGGTGAAGTGCGGCGCCGCGCCGGTCTTCACGATCTGCGCCATGACGGCGGCATAGCCCCGGTCCATCAGCTCGATGTCTGCCACGTGCGTCTTCCCCTCGCTCGCCGATGAAACCGACCCTACCGGGCCCGACTCGGCCGTGCCCGGGAACGCCGACGTGGCAGACTGATCCGGTGCTGAAGGCGGCCGACGAGCGACCAACATGATCGTCGAAGGCGACTACGAACGCGACGGGGCGGTCTGCGTGCGGCAGGCCTTCAGCGCCGAGCACGTCGAGTGGGCCGCCGCGGCCATCGACGCCAACCTGGCCGATCTGTCACCTCGGGCCAAGCGGGCCAGCGCCGACGACGACGCCCCGTTCATCGAGGACTTCTGCAACTGGACGCGTCTGCCGTCGATGGAGCGGTTCATCCGTCACTCACCCGCGGCCCGGATCGCCGCCGAACTCACCGGGTCGCGTCGCATCCGGCTCTATCACGACCACGTGCTGGTGAAGGAGCCCGGGACGAGGCAGCGCACGCCGTGGCACCAGGACCAGCCCTACTACAACGTCGACGGGCGCCAGAACGCCAGCATGTGGTTCCCGGTCGATCCGGTCGACCGGTCGGCCACGCTCGAATTCATCGCCGGCAGCCACCGTGGCCCCTGGTACCTGCCCCGCACCTTCCTCGACGATCAGGCGAAGTGGTTCCCCGAGGGCAGCCTGGCCGAGCTGCCCGACTTCGCCGCCGATCCCGAACGGTGGCCGGTCATCGGATGGGCGCTCGAACCGGGCGACGCGGTGTTCTTCGACATGGCGACCGTCCACGGCGCCGGAGGGGTGGCGGGCCCGAACCGCCGCCGGGTGCTGTCGGTCCGCCTGCTCGGCGACGACATGGTCCACGCACCCCGACCCTGGACGACCTCGCCCCCGTTCCCCGGCCTCGAGTCCGAACTCGCCGCCGGGGTCGAGATGGACCACCCGCTCTTCCCGATCCTCTGGGACGGCGACGGACCCGGGCCCGGCTGAGGTCCGAACACCGGGCTCGGCGAAACGAAGCGGCCGACCGGTGTCGGCTTGACCGAAGCCACCTCGACCAGCAGGCTGCCATCGAGCCCGACGCCGTCGGAACGACGGCACGCCCCGAGGAGTACGACCATGGCCCGCACCATCGACACCGGAACCGACAACCTCCGAGCCGAGATCGACGACGACGGCATCGCCCTGATCACCTTCGACCGCCCCGAGCGCCGCAACGCCGTGACCGGCGCCATGCTGTCGGGCCTCGGTCGGGCCTTGGCCGAGATCGAAACCGCCGAGGATGCCCGCTGTGTCGTGCTCACCGGTGCCGGAGGAGCGTTCTGTGCCGGCGGTGACGTCAAGGGCTTCGCCGAAGGGGGAGGCGCCTCGGCCGGATCGTCGTCGTGGGATGCGGGCGTGCACGAACAGCGCCTGAGCCATCGAGCGACCGCCGGAGCCCTCTTCGAGATGCCGAAACCGACCATGGCCGTGCTCCCGGGTGCGGCCGCCGGTGCCGGGCTCTCGCTCGCCCTCGCCTGCGACCTCCGGATTGCGCTCGACACCGCCGTCATGACCACGGCTTTCGCCAAGGTCGGGTTGGCCGGTGACTACGGCGGGACCTGGTTCCTGACCCAACTGGTCGGCCCGGCCAAGGCCAAGGAGCTCTACTACCTGTCGGACCGCATCGACATGGACACCGCGTTGTCGCTCGGCCTGGTCAACACCGTGGTCCCGGCCGACGAACTCGAGACCACCTGGCGCTCGATCGCCGAGCGCCTCGCCAACGGACCGACGATCGCCTACCGCTACATGAAGGAGAACATCAACCGGTCGGTCACCGGCGAGCTCCGCGAAACCCTCGACCTCGAGTCGACCCACCACCGCCACACCGCTCGCACCCAGGACCATCTCGAGGCGTCGAAGGCCTTCGCCGAGAAGCGCCAGCCGACCTTCCACGGCCGCTGATCGGCGTCGGCTCCCGGCCGCCCCGGTCGGTGTCGCAGCCTCGACGACTCAGCGCGCCAGCGCACCCCGACAGCTCAGCACCGCGCCACAGACGACTCAGCTCATGGCCAGGAGCGATTTGGTCACCTTGTCGGTGAAGTCGCTGGGCCATTGATCGGGCAGGTCGACGATCTGGCCGGGGACCAGGTCGGTGCCGGCCAGCTCGAGCGCCGTGCGCAGGATTCCCCGCTGGACGTCGGGCTGGTGCGGCGGGCCGAACGGGTTGCCCATCGGGAAGTTCACGAACAGCGAACGGGGTGGACAGACCAGTTCGGTGAGGTCCCGGCCGGTCGAGACCAGCACCGTGGGGATACCCGAGGCTTCGATCACTCGTGCGACCAGACCAACTGTCTGGTGGTCGAGAGGTCAGGCGGGCACCAGCAGGACGAGGTCGACCTCGTCGGCGTGGAGTTCGGCGGCCAGGGCCGGGGCCGCCACGTCGGTGACGTGTGTTCGTTTGTAGATCCGTCCCATGAAACCGCTCCACAGTCGGGGCGCCACCGAACCGATGGTCCCGTCGGCTTCGAGTTCACGGAGGCGGTCGATCGGGAACACGGTGTTGACGTCGGTCTCGGCGTCGGCGGTGTCGTAGTAGCTGTCGCTGACCGTGAAGTCGGCGCCGGCCGCCGCCGGATCGACGGTGTCGAGGCGGAAGTCGTTGCGGGCTGTGGCGTCCCAGGTGGGCATCGTGCAGTGCGCGACGCCGCCCGATGTGAGCATCGACACCCGGCATTCGGCCAGCGGCTTGGTGAGCGGGGTGAGCCCGGTCGGTTCGTTGACCGTCCACTCGTAGGGCGGGAATCCCTGCTGGCGGTAGCGCTGGTTCAACAGGTCGACGTAACGAACGGGTTCCATGGCCGAAACGCTAGGTCAGGACCGTGATGGTCGACAATCGCCCGGGTCGGCGACGGATCGGCCCTCAGCCGTCGTAGAAGAACGGTGAATGGAGCCCGATCAGCGTTCGCCCTCGATCGTCGCCTGCTCGGTCGATTGCCGCCGGCGACAGTTGGTTCGACTCCTCGGTGGTCCGGAGACGTTGCGCGATGTCGCGCCGCCCGTAGTGGATCTGCAGGAAGAAGCGTCCGGCGTCACCGGGTCCGGTCGGCATGCGTCGATGCCAGACATCGGACACGAACAGCTGCACGTCGCCGGCCGCCGCCTCGAGGACGACCGATTCGCGGTCCCGCCAGCGCAGAGACGGATCCGCACGCCGGTCGGCCGGCGGGGGCTCACCCGAGAGGTGCGACCGGGGGATCACACCGGTGGGGCCGCACTCGATCGGGCAGTCCTGGAGGAGCACGTGAGCGGCGACGGCGAAGACCGGATGCGGAATCGCCTCGTCCCAGTCCACGCCGGGGGGCAGGGGGACGTGGGGACCGGCGTCGATGTGCCAGAACCCTCCGCCGTGGGTGTGTTCGATGTTCGGCGGATTGCGCCACGCCGTGTTGGCGATGACATGGCAGTCCTCGCCCAACAGCGGCTCGATCACGTCGAGGATGCGCCGGTTCCCCAGGACCTGCTGCGCCTCGGACGAACGATTGAGCATCTCGTAGCGGAACTGGTCGACCAACGCCGGCTCGGCGTCGGGGCGCCTCCGATCGCCGGGCAGGGTGCGGAAGACCTCGTCGACCGACCGGGCGAGCGCAGCGACCTCGTCGTGGTCCAGTACGGACCGGAGCAGGACCCATCCCTCGTTCTGCAGTTGCCGGCTCGCTGCCGGCACCGAATCATCCGCCACCCACCGCAGGTAACCACCGCGTCTCGTGAGCACCTCGCTCCCCTTTCGTCTCGGGACATCTTCGCACGACCCCCGGTGTCGGACCTCAGCCCGGTCCGACCGACCCCGTCGCCACCCGACCCTCCGACCCTCCGACCACTCCACCACCCAACTACCCCACCACCCGACCGTGGGGCGAGCGTCGTCTTCCGGAATTCTGCGGGGCCTCCGAACGGTGCGGCGAACGCAGGCCCCGCAGTTGTTCGGGATCGGACGCCGGCTCCTCGGTTCGGTGTGACTGACCGGTCCAACCGGCCCAGGCCCGGTACCGGCAACACGGACTCGGCAACGCCGGTCGGGTCCCATTAGGGTCGGCGGCCATGGAACTCCAGGACAAGGTCGTGGTCATCACCGGCGGAAGTGGGGGTATCGGGCGGGCGATGGCCAAGGCCTTCCTCGATCGGGGGGCCCGGGCGATCGTCCTCGCCGACCTGAGCGAGGAGGCCGTCATGGCAGCCGCCGCCAAACTCGGCTGTGACGGCCGGGCCTGCGATGTCACCGACGAGCAACAGATCATCGATCTCGTCGAGTGGACCATGGAACGGCACGGCCCGATCGATCTCTTCTGCTCCAACGCCGGCGCCGGAGCAACCGGGGTGCTGACCGACGCCGCCAACGAGGTCTGGCAGCAGCAGTGGGAACTGCACGTGATGTCCCACCTCTATGCGGCCCGAGCCGTGTTGCCGTCGATGATCGCCCGGGGCGAGGGCTACCTGCTCAACACGGCATCCGCCGCCGGACTCCTCGCCGCCCTCGGCTCGGGTCCCTACTCGGTGACCAAGGCCGCTGCGGTCAAACTGGCCGAGTTCCTGGCGATCACCCACGGCGACGACGGCATCAAGGTCTCGGTGCTCTGCCCCCAGGGGGTCAACACGGCCATGGCCCCGCGGGGCCTCGGCGACGGACAGACCGACGGCATCATCGAGGCCGACCAGTTGGCCGAGACCGTGGTCGAAGGGCTGGCCGCCGAGCGGTTCCACATCCTGCCCCATCCCGAGGTCGCCGAATACGTGCGGCGCAAGGGCGACGACGTCGACCGCTGGATCGGCGGGATGCAACGCCTCCGGCGCCGCTCGCTCGATCTCGCCGACTGACGTCGCACCCACCACTCGAGAACACCCGCCACCGGCCACCACCCGAGCGCCGCAATTGCGTGGCTGCGCCGGAGCGACGACGATGACCGCCATGTCAGCGACCAACCGCCCCGATCCGCAGACGCCCGCATGGTTGGCCACCGGTCTCGAAGACGTGATCGACCCCGATCGGGTGATCGTCGATCCTCACCATCACCTCTGGCCTCCCGGCGGCTCGCTCCCCTACGAACTGGCCGACCTCCACGCCGACACCGGCGACGGCCACCGGATCGACAAGACCGTGTTCATCGAATGCGGAGCCGCATACCGGACCGAGGGCCCAGACCTCCTGCGCTGCGTCGGCGAGACCGAGTTCGTCGCCGACAACGCCCGCCGCTCGGCCGAGGCGCCAAGCAAGGCGACGATCGCCGGCATCGTGGCCAGGGCGGATCTGCGCCTCGGAGCGTCGCTCGACACCGTGCTCGACGCACACGTGGAAGCCGGCGGTGGATTGTTCAAGGGCATCCGGCACGCCGGGGCCAGCGACCCCGATCCGGGAGCCCTCTCCATTCCCGGCCGGGCGCCGGCTGGGCTCTACGCCGATCCGGCGTACCGCGAAGGGGTTGCCCGTCTCGGGGAACGGGGGTTCACCTTCGACACCTGGCACTACCACCACCAGAACGCCGACTTCGCCGAACTCGCAGCGGCGGTGCCCGGCACCACGATGATCCTCGACCACTTCGGGACCCCACTCGGTGTGGGTCGCTTCGCCGGCCGGGCCGACGAGATCTTCGAGTCGTGGAAGGACGACATCGCCGCCATCGCCGAGTGCCCCAACGTCGTCGCCAAGCTGGGTGGTCTGGCCATGCCCGACAACGGTTTCGGCTGGCACCTGCGAGACCGCCCCGCCTCGTCCGACGAGCTGGTCGAGGCACAGGCGCGCTACTACCACCACACCATCGAGTGCTTCGGTCCGGATCGGTGCATGTTCGAGTCGAACTTCCCCGTCGATCGGTTCTCGCTCTCGTACCGCACGTTCTGGAACGCGGCCAAGAAGCTGGCTGCCGGCTACACGGCGGACGAGCAGGACCAGATGTTCCGGGGAACCGCCACCCGCGTCTACAACCTCTGACCCTTCCGGACCCATCGGCGCACTGCTCGGAGCAGAACCAGGGCTCAGAGAACCAGGGCTCAGAGCAGGACCATCAGCTGAGCGGCGATGATCTTGACGACCATGGCGGCGGGCAGGGCGAGGGCGTAGTTGATCTCGAGCGCCGGGTCGTCGGTGCGTCCGGCGGCGAAGGCCAGCACGGCCGGTTGGGTCTGTGCTCCACCGAGCAGTCCGGCGGTCGAGGCCGGGCCGAGCGACCGAGCCCGGGCGATCGCCATCATGGCCAACGCCGATGCCGTCGTGATGACCGCTCCGATGGCCAGAAGAGCGATGGCATCACCGTCGGAGAGCGCCTTGCGGAGCGCAGCGCCCCCGGAGGTGCCGGCCATGCCCAGGAAGAGCAGGCTCCCCAGCTGGCGGAGCGTGGTGCTCACGCCGTGGGGCACCTGCCACACGAGGGGACCGGTTCGCTCCCGCCACCCGAGCAGCAGACCGACCAGGAGCGGCCCGCCCGCGGCTCCCAGCGTGATCGTTCCCGCTCCGGGTATCGGGATCGGCACGATCCCGACCAACAAACCCAGGACGAGGCCGACCGAGAATCCCCGCGGGTAGAACTCCGCCGCCCGGCGCTCGTCGTCTCCGAGTTCGGCGGCGATGGCATCCATGGCCTCGGGCGGTGCGACCACCCGGACCCGATCCCCCGGTTCGAGACGCGAGTCGCGATGGGCCAGGAGATCCTGTCGACCACGACGGATCCTGGTGATGATCGCGCCGTACCGCTGTGGGAACTCGAGATCCGCGAGCCGAGCTCCGGCCACCGACTCGTTCGAGACGACGATCCGGCGGAAGTCCAGGCGGCGGCGATCGTCGGCCAGACGACCCGGCATCCGACCGCCGATCACCGCAACGGCATCGTCGATCTGATCGGGGTTGCCGGTGATCGACACGATGTCGTTGGCCCGCAGCTCGTCTCGATCGGACGGGATCCACTCGTGGTCCTCTCGCTGGAGGCGCCCGAGCACGATCCGATCGCCGAGCACCTGACGCAAGGCACCGACCGTGGCGGGTCGTCCCTGGCCGACACAGACCGAGACGTTGTCGAGACCGACGGCGGCATGGTCATCGACGTCACCCGATCGACCGGCGACCGCCGCCGCGGCGATCATGCCCAGGACACCGAACGGATAGGCGAGCGCATACCCCACCACCGGTAGTCCCAGGTCGGATCCGTCGAGCAACGACTGCACCCCGGCCAGGGCCGGTGTGTTGGTCAACGCGCCGGCATAGAGGCCGGCGACCTGCGGATCAGCCAGGCCGGCAGCGGCACCGAGCACCGCGGCCAGCGGCGCCAGACCCGCCAGGACCACCGCCATCATCGCCATCGTCAGCATGCTCGAACGGAGGCTCTTGACGAATTCGGGCCCGGTCGACAAGCCGATGCAGTACGTGAACAACGCCAGCCCGACGACACCCACGATGTTCGGGATGACGAGTCGGTCGTCGATCGCCGACGCTGCGAGACCGGCAAAGAGCGCGCCGGCCGGACCGATGCTCACACCTCGGACCTCGATGACCCCGATGATCGAGCCGACCGCGAGCACCAGGCCGAGCAGCAGCATCGGTTCGTCGGCCAGGACATCGATCACGGATCGAGTGTGCCCGGGCGATCGGCCCGATCGGCGGGACCTTGGCCCCGATCGGGCGTCTCCGTTGTCTGGCGGAGACGCTCAGTGGTGATCGATCCCGGCCAACCGACTGCGGTTCCGGGAACCCGAGATCACGAACGTGCCGGCGAACAACAGGGCCCCGACCAGCACGATCGTCGGCCCGGACTGGATGTCGAGGTGATAGCTCAGGTTCATGCCGAGGAACCCGGTGAACGCGCCGATTGCGGTGGCCAGCCCCAACATCGTGGAGAACGAATTGGTCATCATCCTGGCCACCGCAGCCGGGATCGTGAGGGTCGCGGCGATGAGGGTGACACCGAGCACCTGCATGCTCACCAGGATCGATGCGGCCAGCACCACCATCAACATGGCATCGACCCGAGCGGTGCGGATCCCGGCCGATTCGGCGACATCGGGATCGAAGGTGGTGAACAGCAGCTGGCGATAGCCGAAGAACACCACGAGCGAAACGAGCACCGTCACGATCGCCACGGCGGCGACGTCGTCGTACCCGACACCCAGGATGCTCCCGAACAGTGCGGCCTCGAAACTTCGCCCCTGCCGACCGAACAACGCGAACAGGGCGAGGCCGAGGGCGAACGAGGCCGTCGTGATCACCCCGATGGCCGCATCGGCACCGATCACCCGCCGCCGGGTCACCCCGTTGATCATCAACGCCGAAGCCACACCCCACACACCGGCCCCGAGCACGAAATTGATCCCGAGGAGCGCACTCGCCGCGAACCCGCCGAAGATGGCGTGTGACAGACCGTGCCCGATGTAGCTCATGCCCTTGAGCACGACGAAGACCCCGATCAGGCCGCACAGTGCCCCGGCCAGTGTGGCGACCATCAGCCCATTGCGGAAGAACTCGAACTCGAATGGCCGGAGGAACTCGTCCATCAGGCTTCCTTCCGTAGCGGGATCACCCGGTTGGGGCCCTTACGATCGACGACGACGGGGTGTCCGCTGTAGTCGAACACGTCCATGGCCGCCCCGAACGTCGCTTCCATCACCTCGGAGGTGAGCACCCGAGACGGCGGGCCGCTCTCGATGATCCGCGTGTTCATGCACACCAGGTGCGGGAGGTGCGATGCCATACCGTTGAGATCGTGCGTCGTGAGCACCACCGCCAGTCCCTCGTCGTTCAGGTCGGCCAGCAGGTGGAGCACCTCGTGCCGGGTCTTGACATCGACACCCGATGTCGGCTCGTCCATCACCAGCAGCTCGGGCTTGCCGAGCAACGCCCGGGCGATGAACATGCGCTGCTGCTGACCACCCGACAGGTCACGAATATGGCGGTCCGCAAGCGAGCCGATGCCCAGCCGATCCATCACGTCGCGAGCAGCACTGCGTTCGGCCTTGCTCGGCCAGGGCAACCGCCGATTCCCGGGACTGGCCAGGAGGACACACTCACCAACGGTGAGCGGGAAGCTCCAGTCGACGGTCTCGACCTGTGGCACGTAGCCGATCTGGAGACCCGAGCTCCGATAGACCGAGCCGTGTATCGGCCGCATGGTGCCGAGCAGGACCTTCAACAGGGTGGTCTTCCCCGACCCCGATGGCCCGACGATCCCGGTGAACTGGCGGTCGGCGATGGTCAGGTCGACATCGACCAGGACCGGGCTCTCGCCGTAGCTGCAGGTGACGTGCTCGAGCTGGATCAGTTCACCGGAACGGATCATCGGGTTTCTCCGGTCATTGGGGGTAGGTCGCGGTGTCGGGGGCGACGTTGCGGACCTCGAGGGCCTCGATCGCCGACGGGTCCCCGCCCAACGCCCGGGTCATGGTGACATAGTCGAACACCATCAGGCCCAACCAGGAGTGCTCGGGATCGCCGGGTTCACCCGGAAGGTCGTCGTCTCGCAGGACGTCGACGTACTCGACACCGGCCTCGTTCCCGATCTGCTCGAGCACCGGGCTGGGGAAGACCTCGGAACCGAACACCGCGGTGACACCCTCGGCCTTCACCTGATCGATCAGGTCGGCGAGTTCCCGGGGACTGGGATCCTCGAAGTCCGACACCTGGATGGCCCCGATCACCTCCCAGCCATAGGTCTTGGCGAAGTAGGCATAGGCGTCGTGATAGGTGAGCAGCTTCTTCTGCCCCTCGGGGATCGTGTCGAACGCCGTGCGCATCGCCGTGTCGAACTCGTCGATCAGGGCGGCGAAGGCGTCGTAGTTCTCGGCGTAGTAGTCGGCGTTGTCGGGATCGGCCCCCGACACGGTGTCGCGGATGACCTCGGCGTACTGCAGCGCATAGGTCGGATCGGTCCACAGATGCGGATTGGGCTTGCCCTCGGACTCGGGGAACGAGAAGTCGTAGAGGTAGTCGCTCTCGGGCAACACGACCGTGCCGAGCTCGACGAGTTCGGCGTCGTCACGCATGTTGGCCTCGGCCAGTTCGAGGGTCGGGTCCTCGAGCTTGAGACCGTTGACGAAGACCAGGTCGGCCCGGTTGAGCAATTCGGCCACGCTCGGCTTGGGTTCATAGGTGTGCGAGTTCGTGCCCTCGGGCACGATGCCGACGACTTCGGCCCGGTCACCCACGATCTGACTGGTCAGGCTCGTGATCGGGGCGACCGTGGTGGCGATGACGAGACCGGAGGACTCGCTCCCGGCCGCCGACGCATCGGTCGAGCTCGACTCGTCGCTGGAAGAGCAGGCAGCGGCACCGAGGGTCAGCGCCACCAACAGGGCAAGCAGTTTGGAAGCCATGGTCCGTCAGGCTAATGGCAAGCAGCTCGCAACAACAGGTCGGGCGGTAGGATTCCTCGACGCGCCCCCCTTTTGTCGCCACCGGCGAGGCATGTGTAGCGTCGGTCAACCACCGAGGGGGACCCATGGCACACGATCTCATCATCCGCAGGGGCACGGTCGTCGACGGAACCGGGGGCGAACCCTACCGGGCCGACGTCGCCGTCGACGGCGACCGGATCACCGAGATCGGTGACCTGTCCTCCGCCGTCGCACGTCGTGAGATCGACGCCGACGGGCTGATCGTGTCGCCCGGATTCGTCGATCTCCACACCCATCTCGATGCCCAGGTCGGGTGGGACCCCCTGATGACGTCGAGTTCGTGGCACGGCGTGACCACGGTGTTGATGGGCAACTGTGGTGTCACCTTCGCTCCGGTCGCCCCCGACGACCGCCAATACCTGGCCGAGATGATGGAGAGCGTCGAGGACGTCCCCCGCGACGCCATCATGAACGGGCTGCCGTGGGACTGGGAGACCTATCCCGAATACCTCGACTCGGTCGAACGCATGAAGCCGTCGCTCAACATCGTCGGTCTGGTCGGGCATTGCGCCGTGCGCTATCACGTCATGGGCGAACGCTCGTTGACCGACGAGCCGGCCACCCCCGAGGAACTGAATCGGATGCGCGACATCGCCGAGGAGTCGGTGGCCGGTGGCGCCGTCGGCTTCTCGACCTCACGCATCCTGCTCCACGTCGTCCCCGACGGCCGCTACGTGCCCGGCACTCTGGCCCCCATCGACGAATACCTCGCCGTCGCCGACGGCATGAATGCAGCCGGAGGCGGACTCTTCCAGGCGGTCAACGACTTCGCCACCAAGTTCGACCACGAGATGACCCTGCTCCGGGAAATGGCCCGGTCGTGTGGCGACGTGCTCTTCTCGGGCGGCGCCGGCAACGGGCACGGCACCGCCGGAGTCGAGATGTTCGGCCGCTTTCTCGCCGACACCAATGCCAACGTGGGGCGGATCACGCTCGCGAGCCAGTCACGGCCGGGCGGGTCGCTCTGCGGACTGGCGCAGATCGCCCCGGTCAAGGGCAAGCAGTGGAAGGCGCTCCTCGACCTGCCAACGCTCGCCGACCGGGTTGCGGCACTGAAGGACCCGGCCACTCGCGCCCGATTGGTCGACGAAGGCAAGACGAAAGGCATGTGGTACGACCCCAACCACATCTATCCCCTCGGCAACGGCCCCTCACCCGACTACAGCGAGGCCGGCGGCCGGTCCCTCGCGCACTACGCAGAGGAACTCGGCGTCCACCCGGTCGAGTTCGTGATCGACCGGCTCATCGAGAGCGACGGCCGAGAGCTGTTCAACACGTGGTTCTTCAACCGCAACACCGAGGGCCTCCACCACCTGCTCACCCTCGACCACGTCTACCCCGGCCTCGCCGACACCGGTGCCCACGCCGGCCAGATCTGCGATGCCGACATGAGCACGCACTATCTGGCCTACTGGCATCGCACCCGCAACATCGCCTCGCTGCCCGAGGCGGTGCGCCGCCTCACCGCAATGCCCGCCGGGGTACTCGGGCTCATCGATCGAGGCACGCTCGCCCCGGGGAACTTTGCCGATCTGAACGTCTTCGATCTCGACGCGCTCGCCTCAAACCATCCGGTCTATGCGAACGACTTCCCCAACGGCGCCGGCCGCCTCAAGATCGGCTCCCGGGGCTACGCCGCCACGATCGTCAACGGGGCCGTCGTCACCGAGCAGGGCACCAACACCGGCGAACGTCCGGGACGGGTCATCCGCCAGTTCTCGCGTTCGTGAGCCCGGCGCGCCCTGCCCACAGGTCCCGACCGGTCCCGTTCGCCGGAGCCGGGGCGAAGCAGCCGGGCCCGATCGATACGGTGGCGGACATGTCCGATGCCGATGTCACCCAGATCCTCGACGTCCTGGCCGCCAACGGTCACCGCATCACCGGACCGCGACGAATCCTGGCCACCGCCATGCTGTCGATGCCCGACCACTTCACCCCGATCGAACTCGCCGATGCGGTGTCGGCCGACCACCCCGAAATCGCCGAGTCCACCATCTACCGGTTCCTCGACACCCTCACCGAACTCGACATCGTCGAGCACGGCCACCTCGCGCACGGACCCGCCGTCTACCACGTGCAACCCGTCCCCGACCACGTCCACCTGGTGTGCTCCGATTGCGAAACGATCATCGAGGTCCCGGCGGCGGACTTCCGGGCACACACCAAGGGCCTCCTCGACCGCTACGGGTTCGCGGCCCGACCACGGCACTTCGCACTCGAGGGACGGTGCCGCGCCTGCCAGGCGGCCGACCAACGCACACCCACACCCGACTGACCCCTCCGGAAGAGGAACGACCATGACCGATCTCGTCATCCGAACCGACGACGATGGCATCTGCACCCTGACGCTCAATCGACCCGACAAGCTCAATGCACTGACACCGGCGGTCTTCGTCCGACTCCGTGAGCACCTCGACGACCTCGCCGCCGACCCAACCGTTCGGTGCGTCGTCCTGACCGGCGCCGGTCGGTCCTTCTGCGCAGGCCATGATCTCGGCTCGATCGCCAGCGGCGAACACGCCCCCAGCAAGGACTTCGAGCCCGAGACCGTCGACGCGCTCGAAGCCCTGCCCCAGCCCACGATCGCCAAGATCCACGGCCACTGCTTCACCGGCGGTCTCGAACTCGCCCTGGCCTGCGACCTCCTGATCGCCGCCGAGTCGACCACACTCGGCGACACCCACGGCCAGTGGGGGCTGGTGCCGATCTGGGGCATGTCGATCCGACTCCCCGAGCGGGTCGGCCGCTCGATGGCCAAGGAGCTCATGTTCACGGCTCGGCGCATCGATGGCGTCTCGGCTGCCGCGATCGGGTTGGTCGACCACGCCGTCGCCGACGACCAACTCGATGCTGCGGTCCAGGCCTTGGCCACCGAGATCGTCGCCAACTCCGCCGGAACCAATCGAATCGTCAAGCGACTCATCGCTTCCGGTTCCGACATGACCCGGACCGAGGCACTCGTCCACGAACGGGGCCTGCCGTTCGGACGACCCGACGACATGGCCGAGCGGATGGCGAGGTAGACCGGCAATGGAACTCGGACTGAACGGTCGGCGGGCCCTCATCACCGGCGCTTCGAAGGGCATCGGTCTCGGCATCGCCGAATCGCTGGCCGGCGAAGGCGTCGACCTCCTGCTCGCCGCCCGCTCGGGCGACCGGCTCCACCGGATCGCCACCGACCTCCACGACCGGTTCGGCGTCACCGTCGACGTGGCGGCCGTCGACCTGTCGAGTTCGGCCGACCAGCACCGACTCGCCGAGCAGGCGACGGCCGGTCGTCTCGACATCGTGATCAACAACGCCGGCGCCATCCCCGGCGGGTCGCTGTCGACGATCGACGAGGAGACCTGGCGTGAGGCGTGGGACCTCAAGGTCTTCGGCTACATCAATCTCATGCGCCTGCTCCTCCCCGCGCTGGAACCGAGCGGCGTCCGCACAGCGGGCGTCCTCCTGAACGTCATCGGAGCGGCTGCCGACCATCCGAGCCCCGGCTACATCGCCGGCGCGGCCGGCAATTCGGCGTTGGCCGCCATGACCCGGGCGATCGGCAGCACGTCGATGCGCACCGGCGTTCGAGTCCTCGCCGTCAACCCCGGTCTGATCAACACCGACCGGATGACCGATCTCCTTCGCCGTCAGGCCGAGGCCCGGTTCGGCGACGAAAGCCGCTGGGAGGAACTCATGCCCACCGATCCCCCACCGGGAACGGTTCGACAGGTGGCCGACGTGGTCACCTTCCTCGTTTCGGATCGGGCCTCCCACATCAGTGGGACCACCCTGACCATCGACGGCGGGGCCAGCGCTCGCTGACGACTGGGTTTGGGAGTCTGCGAAGTCGGTGCTGAACTGACCCCATGTCCGCCACTGCCGCCCTGTCCGGGCTTCCCGAGTTCGCCTGCATCACGGTCGCCGAGATCGACGACGACGTGGTCCTCGTCACCCTGAACCGGCCGGACCGCCTCAACGCCATCACCCCCCAACTGATCGCCGAGGTGACGACCGTGGTCGACGCCGTCGACCTCGACCCCCACATTCGGGCCGTGATCCTGACCGGAGCCGGCCGCGGTTTCTGTGCCGGCCTCGATCTGCTCGGAACCGATTCCCGGGCTCCCGGCTCGGAGGGCACGGGGCCCATCGCCTCGGGGTTCATGGGTCAGGACCAGATCGCCACCCTCAACGAACGCATCCATCGTTCCCGCAAGCCCTGGATCGCCGCCGTCAACGGGCCGTGTGTCGGTGGCGGGTTCGCCATGGCGCTGGCCTGCGACATCCGCCACGCCGCCGAGTCGGCGACCTTCGGCGCCGTCTTCTTGAAGATCGGCGTCTCGAACTGCGACATGGGAACCAGTTACTTCCTGCCCCGACTCGTCGGGGCCTCGCGATCGGCCGAGCTGTTGCTGACGGCCCGGATCTTCGAGGCTGCCGAAGCCGAATCCATCGGCCTGGTCGTCGATGTGGTCCCCGATGGATCGGTGGTCGATCGGGCGCTCGACACCGCACGCCTGATCCGGGTCAACGCACCCTTCGGAACCTGGATGACGAAGGAGACCATGTGGCAGACCATCGACGCCCCATCGTTGCGTCACGCCCTCGACCTCGAGAACCGGACCCAGATCATGTGCAGCGCCACCGGCGAGGTGGCCGAGGCCACCCGGGCGTTCCGCGAGAAGCGGCCGCCGCAGTGGCAGGGGCTGTGAGACGGTGACCGACCACGACCTGATCATCCGCGGCGGTCTCGTCGTCGACGGATCGGGCGGCGAGCCGTTCCGAGGCGATGTGGTCATCGACGACGGGCACATCACCGCCGTCGAGCCCGTCGAGAACCCGGGCCCGGGTGCCGATCGGCGTTCGGGCCGCCACGACATCGACGCCACCGGCCTCCTGGTCACCCCGGGCTTCATCGACACCCACTCGCACCTCGACGCCGCCGCAACCTGGGAACACCGCATGGTCCCAAACTCCGGTCACGGCATCACGACCACCGTCATGGGCAACTGCGGGGTCGGCTTCGCTCCCTGCCGGCCCGAACACCGCGAGTTCACCATCGACCTCATGGAAGGGGTCGAGGACATCCCCCGAGCAGTCCTCGAACTCGGCCTGTCCTGGTCATGGGAGAGCTATCCCGACTACCTCGACGTCATCGCCGAGCGGTCCTACGACATGAACCTTGCCGGCCTGGTGCCCCACTCGTGCCTCCGGGTCGAGGCCATGGGACTCGATCGGGCTCTCGGCGGTGAACCGGCGAACGCCGCGGAACGCGCCACCATGCGGGCTCTGGCCGCCGACGCGCTGGCGGCCGGGGCCGTCGGCATCGGGTCGACCCGCCTGGTCGGTCAACGAACCCGCGACGGTCGACCGGCACCGTCCCGTTTCGCCGACCGCGACGAATACCTGGCCCTGGGTTCGGCCATCGCCGAGGTCGGCCATGGGGTGCTCCAGGTCGCACCCGAGTTCAACCGCTATCCCGACGTCCTCAACGAACTGGCCATGCTGATCGAGGTCGCCCGGTCCACCGGGATCACCATCACCTATTCGTTGAAGCAAACCCGGTCGCATCCCGATGGTTGGCGCCGGATGCTCGACCTCACCGCCGCAGCAAGGGCCGATGGCGTGGACCTGCGGCCGCAGGTTCTGGCCCGGCCCACCGGAGCCGTGATCGGATGGGAGACCAACCGCCACCCGTTCAGCCATTGCCCGACCTACGCGGTCATCGCCGACCTGCCCCTCGAGCGACGCTTCCACGCACTGGCCGACGAGGGCATCCGGGAGCAGATCCTCATCGAGGCCACCGAGATGGGTACCGGCTACGACGCCGTCGTCGACTCGATGTTCGCCCTCGGTCCGAACCCCGACTACGAGCCGGACCCCGGCGAATCGATCGGCGCCCGGGCCCGGGCCGCGAACACGCCGCCTCTGGCCCTGCTCTACGACCACTACCAGAGCGCACGCGGCCACGGGGTCGTGCTGCTGACGAGCGGCAACTATGCAGACGGCAATCTCGACTTCGCCCTCGACATGATCCGTTTCGACGGGGCCGTCCCGGGACTCGGCGATGCCGGCGCGCACTGCAGCGTGATCTGCGATGCCAGCGCCACCACCTCGACCCTGTCCTACTGGACCCGAGACCGAACCCGCGGTGATCGGCTCGACGTGCCCTTCGTCGTCCGGCGACTCACCGCCGACCCGGCCTCGCTGTTCGGTTTCCACGATCGCGGACGACTGGTCGTCGGAGCCAGGGCCGACGTCAACGTCATCGACCACGACCGGCTCTCGCTGGCGACACCGCGCATGACCTACGACCTCCCCGGCGGCGGCAAGAGACTCGTACAGGACGCCGTCGGCTACGTCGCCACGATCGTCGACGGGGTCGTCGTCGTGGATCACGACCGACCAACCGACGCCCTGCCGGGTCGGCTCCTCCGCGCCGGCCGCTAGGCCCCCGCCGGGGGCCCGGGCGGGGTCAGTCGCCCAGGGCCGCAGCCGATCCGTAGTGAGCCCGGATGGCGGCGCCATCGGCGGGCTCGACGTCGATCGTCGGGCCGTGGCCCATACCCCAGGCCCTGGCAACGGCGACCGGATCGGTCCCGGTGAAGACGGCCGCTGCCTGCACGCAGGCGCCGGCGGCAACGGCCTCGTCGGCGTTCGGGACCACGACCGGCCGATCCGCGAGCTGCGCCATGATCGTGCGGAACGCCATCGACCGTGCACCCCCTCCGATGAGCAGCAGCAACCCGTCGATCGGCACCCCGGCCGCGATGAGCGCATCGACACCGTCGAGGAGTCCGCACACGACCCCCTCGTGAACCGACCGGGCCAGCTGTGATCGTTCGGTCGCGGTGCGGAGGCCGTGCAGGGCTCCGGTGGCGTCGGGACGATTCGGCGTGCGCTCGCCATCGAAGTAGGGCACGGTCACCACGCCACCGGAGCCGGGTTCGGCCTGGAGGGCCAGTGCAGCCAACGCCGGCGCATCGAGACCGAGCATTCGGGCCATCCAGTCGGTCACCTTGGTGGCGTTGAGGGTGGCGATCAACGGCAGATAGCGGCCACTGGCGTCGGCGAACCCCGCGACGGCGCCGGTGGCGTCGGCCGTTGGCGTCTCGCTCACGGCGTACGCGGTGCCCGACGTCCCGATCGACACGGCCACGTCACCGGGTGCCAGCCCGATCCCCAGCGCCCCGGCCATGTTGTCACCCGATCCCGGCCCGACGACCACGCCGGGGGGCAGGCCGAGCCCGGACACCGTGACCTCGCCGACGGCCTCGAGCGGTTCGAGCACGGTCGGCATGCGGTCGATCAGTGACGGCGCGAGCCCGGCCGCCTCGAGCAGGTCGGGTCGGTACCGACCCTGGACCGGCGACCACCAGGCGGTCCCGGAGGCGTCGCCCCGGTCGGTGACCGGCCGACCGGTCAGGCGGTAGGTGAGGTAGTCGTGGGGCAGCAGGACGTGGGCGATCCGGTCGAGGAGGTGCGGCTCGTGTTCGGCGACCCAGGCCAGCTTGGTGACCGTGAAACTGGCCACCGGAACCGATCCGCAGGCGTTTGCCCAGGCTCCGGGGCCCAGTCGTGCGACCATCGCCTCGGCCTGGGGCGCCGATTCGGTGTCGTTCCAGAGCTTGGCCGGCCGGAGTGGCTCGCCGTGTTCGTCGAGGATGACCAGTCCGTGCTGCTGGCCCGCCACCGACAGGGCGACGACCTCGCTCAGGTGATCGCCGACCTCGGCGAGCGCCCGACCCAGCGCTTCCCACCAGGCCCGGGGGTCTTGTTCGCTGCACGGCGGCGAGGTCGGGGGATGGCCCGACCGGCCGGAGGCGACGAGCCCGCCATCGTCGAGCCGGCGGAGTTCGACCTTGGTCGACTGGGTCGACGAATCGACCCCGAGCACGAGTGGCACGCTCAGATCGCCTGCTGGACGTGACGGGCGACGACGTTCTCGAGTTCCTCCTGGCGGCCCGACCGCGGCTGGGGGTCGGTGGCCGTGGCGGCGCGACTGCGCAAGTCGGGCAGGCTCAGCGATCCCGACAGCAACTCGGACCCGAAGGCGGTGTCCCATCCGGCATAACGCTCGGTGCGCAACGATTCGAGGTCTCCCGAACTCAGGAGGGAGTCGGCAACGAGCAGCGCACGGGCCATGGTGTCCATGCCACCGATGTGGGCGTGGAAGAGGTCGTTTCGGTCGATGCTCTGACGCCGGAGCTTGGCGTCGAAATTGAGCCCGCCGCTGCCCGAGCCCGCCGCCTCGGAGGACCTCGTACATGCCCAGTGCCATCTGCTCGACCGAGACCGGGAACCGATCGACGTCCCAGCCGAGGCGATCGTCGCCGGCGTTGGCGTCGACCGAGCCGAAGATCCCGGCGTCGACCGCATAGGCGATCTCGTGCTGGAAGTCGTGACCGGCCAGCGTGGCGTGGTTGACCTCGATGTTGACGAACAGTTCCCCGAGGAGATCCCAGCGCTGCAGGAACGCGTGCACGGTGGCGGTGTCATGGTCGTACTGATGCTTGGTCGGCTCGAACGGCTTGGGCTCGAGTAGCAAGAGCCCGTCGAACCCGATGCGGTGTTTGTGCTCGACCACGAGATGAAGGAAGCGAGCCAGTTGCTCGCCCTCACGACCGAGATCGGTGTTGAGCAGGGTCTCGTACCCTTCCCGGCCGCCCCACAACACGTAGTTCGCTCCCCCGAGGCGATGGGTGGCTTCGAGGATGTTGCACACCTGGGCGGCCGCTCGGGCGAAGACCTCGGGATCGGGGTTGGTGGCGGCTCCACCCATGTAGCGAGGATGCGTGAACAAGTTGGCCGTGCCCCAGAGCAGCTCCACCCCGGTCTCGGCCATTAGGCTCTGGGCCCTCTCGATCATGTGGTCGAGGTTGGCCGTCGACTCGGCGAAGGTGGCACCCTCGGGCGCCATGTCGACGTCGTGGAAGCAATAGAAGGGGACCCCGAGCTTGGCGAAGAACTCGAAGGCGGCGTCCTGCTTGTGCTCGGCCAGTGTGATCGGGTCCCCCTTGCCGCTCAGCCACGGCCGGTCGAGTGTTCCCGACCCGAAGATGTCGGACCCGTCCCAGGCGAACGAATGCCAGTAGCAGGCCGCAAACCGCAGGTGATCGGCCATGGTGCGCCCGGCAACGACGCGGTCGGCGTCGTACCAACGGAAGCTCAGGGGATCGCTGCTGTCGGGACCGGCGTAGCGGATGGGTTCGGTGATCGAGGAGAAGAAGGGTTCGGTCATGGCTGGACCCCTTGGCGAGGTGGAATGCGTGCGCCAATACCCTAGGCGGGCCGCGGTCCATGGACCTTCCATCGCCTCTTCGGGTAGGGTCGGGCCCGAGATTTCTGGAGGGAAACACATCGTGTCCTATGCACTCGGGGTCGACCTCGGTACCGCATACACCGCTGCGGCGACGTTTCGTGACGGGCGCGCCGAGATCGCGAGCCTCGGCAATCAGTCGGCAGCGATCCCATCGGTCGTGCTGCTCAAGGAGGATCTGTCGATCCTGACCGGCGACGCGGCCAATCGCCGGGGCGTGACCGAACCCGAGCGTGTGGCCCGGGAATTCAAGCGGCGCGTCGGCGACACCACGCCGATCTTCCTCGGCGGCAGCCCCCATTCGGCCGAGGCATTGATGGCCCGGCTCCTACGGTGGGTGGCCGACGAGGTCGCCCAGCGGCAGGGCGAACCGGCCGCCGGCCTGGCCGTTTGCCACCCGGCGAACTGGGGACCCTACAAACTCGATCTCCTGGCCCAGGCCGTCCGGATGGCCAACCTCGGCGTCGCCACCTACTTGACCGAGCCCGAGGCCGCCGCCATCCACTACGCGTCCAAGGAACAGGTCACCCCGGGGCAGATCGTCGCCGTCTACGACCTCGGTGGCGGCACCTTCGACGCCGCCGTGCTCCGCAAGACCGTCGAGGGGTTCGAGATCCTCGGGCAGCCCGAAGGGATCGAGCGCCTCGGCGGGATCGACTTCGACGCCGCCGTGTTCCGCCACGTCGTACGCAGTCTCGGCAACGAATTCGAGGCCCTCGACGAGAACGACCCGGCATCGCTGACGGCGGTCAGCCGGGTTCGCCAGGACTGCGTCGGCGCCAAGGAGGCGCTGTCGAGCGACACCGACGTGTCGATCCCGGTCCTGCTCCCGACCGTGCAGACCGAAGTCCGGCTCACCCGTCGCGAGTTCGAGACGATGATCCGGCCGAGCCTCGACGACAGCATCGGCGCCCTGAAGCGAGCGATCGCCAACGCCAACATCACCGACTCCGACATCAGCACGGTCCTCCTGGTCGGGGGCTCGTCGCGGATTCCGCTCGTGTCCCAGTTGATCCGGTCCGAACTGGGCCGACCGGTTGCGGTCGACGCCCATCCCAAGCATGCCATCGCGCTCGGCGCTGCTCTCGCAGCCGGTACTGCGGTGTATGGCTCGTCGCCGGGTGCGTCGGCCGCCTCGACGGCTGCGGCCGTCGCGACGACTGCGGCCGCCGCAACAGCTGCCGCCCTACTCGCCAACCAGGTCCCGTCCCCGAAGTCCGACTCCCCGGTCGAATCGCGGTGGCCCGATCCACCCCCCGCACCGACCCCCACACCCTCGGCCGCACCCGCTGCGGCGGCGGCCATCGTCCCACCACCGGCACCCACACCCGCCGGGGAAGCCGCTGCGGCGGCACCGGCCCCCGCCACACCCGAACCGCTGGGCCCGCCACCCGATGTCCGGTCGACCCCGACCGCAGGCCCCACCCCGGCTGCAGGCCCGACCCCGACCGCAGGCCCGACCCCGGCTGCAGGCCCGACCCCGACCGCAGGCCCGACCCCATCGGCGGCCGCCCCCACCGATTCCGGCCCCTCGGCGAACACCAACGAGACCCTCACCACCTCGCCACCTCCGGCGTTCGCTCCCCCATCGGCAGCGGAGTTCGCCCACTCCTCCGCACACGAGGGCAGTAGTGCCACCTATGCGCCGAACGGGTCGGGTCCAGGCTCGTCACCTCCGTTCGACCCGCCGGGGTCAGCCCGGAGTCGAGAGCCCGAATCGGCCGGACGCAGTCGGATCCCGCTCCTGGCCGCGATCGGCGCCCTGCTGGTGGCCGCCGTGATCGGCGGGGTCATCGTGATGTCGGGGGGCGATGACACCGCAGCCGGCGACACCGACCCGCCCACGGCGTCGAGCACCACGGCGACGACGACCTCGGAGTCGACCACCACCAGTTCCACCGCCGAGCCCGAGTCACCGATGCCCGACCCGACCGAGGTCTCCGCCGCCGTCGCCGCCGTCGCCGAGGAGACGTTCAGTCCCGTGACGGTCGACGTGAGTGGCCGGACCGTCGAACTCACCGGTCGGGTATTCGACGACCAGGCCCGCGCCCGGATCGTCGACGCCGCCTCTGTCGAGGGCGCCGACGTCGTCGACGACATGGTCGACCAGGAACCCGACGAGCAGTGCACCGAGGCGATCCGGTCCAAGCAGAACTGGGCCTGCATGCAGGACGTGACCTGGGACGGCGAGCTGATCCGGGCCTTCTACCGCGGGAGCCCCGAAGACGGCGCCGCGCTCTTCTCGCTCAATTCGTTGCATCTCCACATCTTCGGATCCAACATCGAACCCGAGTCGGCCGGCCTGCCCGGGCCCTACTCCGATGGCACCGGCGCCTGGGTCGTTTGGGACGACGCATCGAACTTCGAAGGGACCCTGGCCGACATCGGCAGCCCCGGCGGAGTTCCCGACAAGCTGTGCACCCGCATCGCCAACGGGCTCCACCAGCTCGAATCGCTCGACAGCGGCAATTGCTGGCCGATCGACACCATCGAGCCCGCCGAGTAGGCCCGCGCTCCTCCAGTCAGGCCAGGGCCGACCCACTCAGGCCAGGGCGACGGCACTCCTCACGGCGGTGTAGGCGGCGATCACGAACAACAACATGACGAACCACCGGGTCAGCCGAGCGGCATCGACCTTCGAGGCAACCCGGCTGCCAAGCACGGCGCCGATCCCCGCCGCCACCACGAACGGACCGGCGACGGACCAGTCGATCGAGGTCTCGCCCGCCCGCAGCGCAAGGGCCACGCCTGCGTTCACGGCAATGATCAAGAGCGACGTCCCAACCGCTTCGGGCATGGCGAACCCGAGGCTCAGCACCAGGGCCGGCACGATCACGAAGCCACCACCGACACCGAAGAAGCCGGTCAGCAGGCCGACGAGGGATCCGGCAGCCACGATCCGCAGGACACGGCCCTTGTCGATCGTCCCGCCGGGCTCGTCGGTGGCGGGTTCGTGTCCATCGGCGGACCCGGATTCGCCGATGGCGACGGTCGACCCCGAGGCCGTCGACACCGATGCCCCAACCGCCTGATCAACTCGTCGTGCCGCCGGGGCCGAACCTCGGGAACGACGCAACATGGCCACCCCCGAGACCACCATGAGCCCGCTGAAGACCAGCAGCAGCAGATCGGGGTCGACGCTGCGATTGAGGTGGGTGCCGATCACGTTCCCACCGATCCCGGCCACCCCGAAGGCAAGACCCGATGACCAGCGGACGTTGCCCCGTCGGGCGTGATCGGTGAGGCTCATGAGCGCCGACAGACCGACGATCAAGAGGCTGGTCGAGGTGGCGGAACGGGCGTCCTGCCCGGCGCCGTAGACCAGGGCCGGGATGGCCAGGATCGAACCGCCGCCTCCGAGCGCGCCGAGCGACAGTCCGATGAGCAGGGCCAGGGGGCTGGCCAGTAGTCCGCGCATGGGATTCCCTTCATCCGGTCTGCAGCCGAGCGCCCGATGCCCGACCCGCCTTCAAATGTACGGACTATCGGACAATGATGCGAGCCAATCACGAGAAAAGGGCACGATCACCCGGGCCGCGGCCTCGAGGGGAAAGCGGACAGCGACGTCGATCAGGGCCCGATCGTCGGCTCGCTCAGTCGGAGCAGGGTCGCGAGCAGCCGATTCAGGGGAACGTCGATCCCGTGTCGCTGCGCGACTCGGGCCACGACGCCGTTGCGGGCCTCCCACTCGATCGGCCGGCCCTCGAGCCGATCGACCACGATCGAGCTGCGATGCCCCCCGGCTCGGTCGACGAGACCTCGCATGACCCGCTCGGGGAGATCACCGGCGAGCCGGGCGCCCTCGGCCCGCCCAACCTCGGCGACCTCCTCCATGAGCATCACGGCCAGGGCGGAAGCCTCGCCGTCGGTGGCGAACAGGCCGTTGCCCGACCCGGCGAACACACAGATCCCACCCGAGGCCGCATTGAGCATGAGCTTGGTCCAGGCCGCCGTTGGCCAGTCCTCGGTCAGGACGACATCGATGAACGTTCCGGCCAGCAGGGCGGCCAGGCGGTCACCGCCGACACCCCGGGGGGCGGTCAGTCGGGCCCGCCCTCCGACGACGACCGATCCGGGTCCCGTTCGCTGCGCCGGCAGCGCCACCACGACCGGTACGAGTTCGGCCCCCGAGGCCACCAGCGGACGAAACCGCTCGACGTGCTCGACACCGTTCTGGAGGATGGTCACCATGGTGTCGTCGTCGACGAGCACGTCGAGCCACGGCACGATGGTGCCGGTCTGATGGGCCTTGACGGCCACGATCACCTGATCGGCGGGTCCGACCGATGAGCGATCGGTCAGGGCCCGCACCTCGGCGCGGACCGATCCGTCGGGCAGGGTGACGTCGAGTGTCGAGAAGGGCGAGCGCATCACCAGAGCGGGATCGTGCCCGGCCTGGATCAAGGCGCCGGCGACCGCGCCACCGATCGCGCCCGGTCCGATGACCACGACCGACTCACGGGCGGGCCCGGACGTCCCGTCATCGGCCGCGCCAGAACCAGGATCGCCACAACCAGAATCGTGAGAGCCGGAACCGTGAGAGCCGGAACCGTGAGAGCCGGAACCGTCAGAGCCGGAACCGTGAGAGCCGGAACCGTGAGAGCCGGAATCGTCGGCAGCAGAATCGTCGGGAGCAGGATCGTCGGGAGCAGGATCGGTCACGCTCGCATTCTGGCGAGCCACCGCACCTCTGTCGAACTTCTGGCGGGCCTGCGTCCCCCGGCCGGTGCGCAACCCCGCCAGAACGGGTGGACGGGTGCGCAACCCCGCCAGAACGGGTGGACGGGTGCGCAACCCCGCCAGAACGGGTGGACGGGTGCCGCAGCCGAGTCGGCGGAATCAGGCCGAGCGGGTCGGCGTGCCGCGGGCGTCGTCGGCCGAGGCGATCAGGGTGTCGGTGAGCCGCTCGATCATCTGAGCACGCAAGACCGCGTCGTCGGTCGATCGATCGTGTCGCTCCAGCGGGTCGGCCGTCAGATCGAACAGCAGGTCCTCACCCGAGCTGAAACGGGTGTACTTGGCCGTGCGGCCACCGTTGTCGGTGGTCACCACCGTGCGGCTCTTGGCCGGGATGGGTGAGCGGGCCGCGATCCCGGATGGGAGGTCGTCTTCGATCAGCAGAGCATCACGCACCGCTGCGGCCGGATCGTCGAGCAGTGGCACGAGACTCCGACCCTGGATCCCCTCGTACCCCGGGAGCCCGACCAGATCGAGCAGTGTCGGGCCGAGATCGATGCTGCCCGCCAGCGACGCGGTACGAGCCGCCGACCGCGACGGATCCACGATCACCAGGGGGACCGAGGTGGTCCCTCGGTAGGGCATGAACCCCTTCAGCATGAGCCCGTGATCACCCATCATGTCGCCGTGATCCGACGTGAAGACCACGATCGTGTCGTCGGTCTGACCGAGCCGCTCGATGGCCGCCAACACCGCGCCCACTCCGTCGTCGATCATCTCGATGAGGCCGTAGGTGGTGGCGAGCATCTCGCGCATCACCTGATGGTCGGTGGCACCGCACATCCCCACCCAACCCCGCTGTTCGGTCGGTGGGGTCTGTTGGAAGTGGCGCAGGTACGCCGGTGCCGACTCGAGCGGGTCGTCGATCGAGGGCGACAGCTCCATGTCGGCGGGATCGTGACGATCGAACCATTCGCCCGGTGGCGTCATCGGATGGTGCGGGTCGGGGAACGACGCGAACGCCAGCCATGGGCGATCCTCGGCCGAGGCCTCCTCGATGAAGGCAATGGTGCGCTCGGTGACGAAGGTCGTCGAATGCAGTTCGGGCCCATAGGGCGGCTCGTAGACCTGCCACCACCGGTCGGAGCGGCGCCGGGCCGGTGCCTCGTCGGACATGGGCACCACCAGGTCCTCGTAGCGACCACCCCGATCGAGTGCCCAGTGCAGGTGGTGCCCGGTGATCCGGGCACCGTGGTCGATCGAGAGTTCCACGTGATCGAACCCGTAGAACGAGTCCGGGAAGTCGGGGACACCGTCGAGGAAGTGCTCGAAGTCCTCGAGCGTGTTCCACCCTCGAGGCCACGGGTCGACCCCGACCGGAGCGCGATCGGTCCGCATGACCGAGTTTCGGCTCATGCCGTGTTGCAGGTGGGACTTCCCGATCAGGGCCGTTCGCCATCCGGCATCGGCGAAGGAGCGGACGAACGTGTTGGCGCCCCAGTCGAGGGACCGATCGTTGAAGATCACCCCATGGGCGCTGGGCATGCGGCCGGTCATGATGGTCGAGCGATTCGGCATGCAGATCGGGTTGGCCACCCAGGCCGACTCGAACACGGTGCCCCGGGCGGCCAGCGCATCGAGATGCGGGGTCCGCACCACCGGATTGCCGGCAAAGCCGGCATGGTCGGCCCGCTGCTGATCGGTGATCACGAACAGGACGTTCGGCCGACGCGGGCTCGAGACGGCGGCGGCGGGGGTTTCGGTCATGGTGCGCTCCTCACGGCCGGGTGTGGGTCGGGCCCCACTGCGAACCCATCAGTTCCGACAACCCGGCCCGGCCCGGCGGCGTCGACGCATCGAACAGGTCGCCGTCGGTCCAGTGTTCGACCACCTGACCCCAGGGATCGCACCAGTAGTCGTAGACCTGACTGCCGAGCACGTGGCGGCCCACGCCCCAATGGTGACGCCGGTCTCGATCGCCGAGATGGGTGTGACCGGCCATGAGATCGTCGACGTTCACGACCTCGAAAGCAGCATGATTGAACGACGGCGATCCCGCCCCGATGAGGAACAGGGTGTGATGATCGACGAACCGTTCACCGCGATCACAGCGCAGGAACGCCCCGAGCGAGCGCTGCTCATCGAGGACGATCTCGTCGGAGGTGATCAGGCCGAACCATTCCTTGTACCACGACTGCGAGACCGCGAAGTCGGTCACGTTCAGCACGACGTGGCCCAGCCGTTTCACCTGCGACGGCCCGGCGCTCACCCGCAGCGGCTCCCCCAACCGCGACCGGGACCGCGCGTCGTTGTGGACCAGCGACCGACCGAGACCAAGCGCCCCGACCGACCCACGGCCGGCGACGACCTCGATCTCGAATCCGTCGGGGTCGGTCAGCCGCACGGTCCGGCCACCACCGGGGCCCTCGAGATCGAACACAGGCGAGACGTCGTCGCGTGCCGACAGCGTTTCGAGATCGTCGACCGACTCGGCATCGAACGCAAAGCCGAGGAACGCCGGTGCCTCGGCGAGATGGGTGACGTGGACGAAGCCTTCGTCGTCGACACCCCGCATGAACAACGTGTCGGCGGTCCGCTCGCTGCGCACCAGACCGAAGTCGACGAGGAACGACTCCATCTCGTCGAGGTCGGGGGCGGCAAAGCGCACGAACGCAACGTCGGCGACTCGGATTCCCATGGTTGAACCTCCTGGTGGGCCGTCGGTCACGACTCCTCGGCGCGTTCGGCGGTCAGCTGCTTCAATTTGGTCTTGTTCCGGCGACGTGACCAGGTGAGAAACCAGAGTCCGACGGCGGCCAGGGCGCCCAACACGACACCGACCAGGGTGCCGCCGCGGAAACCCGGTCCGTCGACGTCGAGGATCCGCTCGCCGGCATGGGCCGCGCTGCCGTCGCCGACGACGATCCCGAGCGTGGCCAGATTCGGCGTGGCCAACATCCCGGCCAGCAGCACGAAGCCGAGGCCCCGTTTCCATCCGCCTCGAAAGTGCCAGCCGATCAGGAGCACCATCAGCGGAACGAGCGTCAGGACCGCGCCGATCACGACACCGAGGAAGCTCCCGTAGAACAGCCGACCGTCGACCAGATCACCGATCCGACGGCCCCACCATCGGGGGATCACCGCGCTGCCCATGATCCAGGCGAAGACGAGACCGGCGAGGAGCACGGCGCCGACGATCAGGCGCGCCTTCAGCGAGCGCTTGTCGACGGCCTGGTTCACCGGGTCGGTTACCGGTTCGTTCATCGGACCGACCGGGACACGATCAGGCGACGACCGACGAGGGAACCTCGACCGCATGGGTGCTGCCGGGTCCGCTCCGGAGCTCGACCGCGGGTGCCTCTGGCGGCAGGGAGTCGGGCAGCGGATCACCCGCATAGACGTTCACGTAGGTCTGGCCCGACAGTTCGGCGATCTCGAACATCATCTCGTCGGTGATCTGGCGGAGCAGGCGGCGATCGTCGGTCTTGTCCCGGAAGCGGCTGACGTCGATCGGACGACCGATGCGAATCTCACAGGGCAGGCCGAACCGGGGTTTGGTGGTATCGACCGGCTGGATGGCGGCGGTGCCCCGGAGCCCGACGGGGATGATCGGCGCACCGGTTCGCAGCGCCAGGCGGGCGGCCCCCGTGCGACCCTTGTGCAGGTAGCCGTCGCGGGTCCGTGTTCCCTCGGGGTAGATCAAGAAGAGTTCACCCGCCAGCAGCGATTGGGCCGCCGCCTCGAGGGCGTCGGCACTGGCTGCGCCGCCGGAGCGGTCGATGGGGATCATCCCGGTGGCCGGAAAGATGTACTTGGTCTTCCAGCTGTCCATGTATTCGGCCTTGCCGACGGCAAGCGTGCGACGGGGCATGATGAACGTGGTGAAGACCGAATCGATGAACGCCATGTGGTTTGGCGTGATCAGGGCCGGACCCGTGCCCGGAACGTTCTGCAGACCGATGATCTCGATGTCCCACAGGCGTTCGATCACGGGGCGCAGGACGGTCTTCAGCGGGCGCTGGAGCCAACCGGTCTCGAAGGCCATCAGATCAGGTCCCGGCGGACGGGCTTGCCGCTGGGGGCGATCGGCAGGGTGTCGACGACCTTCAGTTCGGTGGGACACTTGTAGCGGGCCAACTCCTCTCGGCAGAAGTCGACGACCTCGTCGAGTGTGGGTGCGGTCTGGCCGTCGGCAACGGTGATGTAGGCGACCACCCGTTCGCCCCGCTGTTCGTCAAGACGTCCGACCACGACACACTGGTCGACCGCCGGGTGGCGGTTGAGGACCTCTTCGACCTCGTACGGGTAGACATTGAAGCCCGACACGATGATGAGGTCCTTGGCCCGGTCGACCAGGTAGAGGTAGCCGTCTTCCGACAGGACCCCGATGTCGCCGGTGTTGAGCCACCCGTCGTCGTCGAGGACTGCCTTCGTCGCCTCCTCGTCGTTCCAGTATCCGAGGAACACGTTGGGGCCACGGACCTTCACCACACCGGAGTCGTCGACCGGGGCCGGACGATCGTCGTAGTCGACGACCCGGACCTCGACGCCGGGCCACGCCTGGCCAACCGAGCCCGGACGAATCGGGATGCCCAGATGGGAGGTGACACCCGAGGCGGTCTCGGTCAGCCCGTAGCCCTCACTGAGTTCGACGCCGAACCGTTGGAGGAAGGCATCGAACAGGTCACGGGGAAGAGCAGCGGCCCCCGATGTCATGCGACGGACGCCGGCGAACGCGTCGTCGGGGATGTCGGGCGAATCGAGGAATGCCCGCCACATGGGTGGAACACCGGCGAAGTGGGTGACCTTGTGCCTGGCGACCAGCTCGACGGCGAGCGTGGGGCTGAACCGGTGTGCCAGGACGACGGTACCGCCGGCCCGCAGGGTGGTGAGGAGCGACACGTTGAGGCCGTAGACGTGCGACAGCGGCAGGATGGCGAGATTGACCGTCTCGGTGTCGACGTCGGAACGAGGGTGGTCGATGATCGACCGCTGGAGGAAGACCAGGCACCCGTAGCTGAGCATCGCCGGTTTGGGCGCACCCGCAGTTCCGCTGGTGAACAACATCACGGCGAGATGCTCGCCGGTGAGGACGACCCGGTCGACGGGGGGACCCTTGGGCAGGGGCTCCACACCCGGAACGATCGTGCCGGCCGGCGTGGAGGTGCGGACCGACAGGTCGGCGGCGTCCTCGCTCCCGACGAGCACCAGGGATGCCGAGACCATCTCGAGTTCGCGTTCGAGTTCGCGGGGCGGGCTCGACGGATTGAGCGGGACCGCCACCATCCCGGCGCCGATCACGGCCAGGAGTGACACCACCGACGAACGGGTATTGGTGAAGATGATCGCCACCCGGTCACCGGCGGTCAGCCCGGCGGCGACCAGCCCGGAGCGGGTCTCGGCGACGAGGTCGCGCAGCTCGCCGTAGGTCGTCTGCTCATCACCCTCGATGAGTGCGATCTGGTCGGCCGGGTGGGGATCGAGAAGAGAGACAATGGGCACGAATGCGACCTTACATGAGCATCAGGACGGTGGCGAGAGCGCCCCGATCGCCGCGAGCGCCCGATCGGCCAGGTCGGCGAACGGAACCTCGCCATCGGACCGGGACCACTGGCGGGTGGCGACCCGGATCGCCGACATGGCCGCTCCGGCGAGGATCTCGGGTCGTGGGTCGTCGATCGGATCCACGTCGAGCCGTGCCGCGACGGCCCGGATCACTTCACGCTCCCAGCTGGCCTGCAACACCGAACGACTGTAGGCCGACACCGACGGCGTGGCCGCTGCCAGCCGCACCTGGAGCAGCCGGCGGACCCGATGCAGATCGAAGTCGGCTGCGATGCTCGACATGGCATGACGAACGACATCCACGATCGGTTCGTCGGCCGGCCGATCGGCGAAGGCCCAGCGGAGCCGGTCGTACAGGTCGTCCATGTCGCCGTAGAGCAGTGCCTCTTTGGTGGGGAAATGGCGGAAGAGCGTGCGCTGGGACACGTCGGCGGCCTCGGCGATGTCGACCGTGGTGATCTCGTCGAAGCCACGACTGGCAAACAGATCGGCGGCCGCCTCGACCAGGGCCGTGCGGGTCTGCCGTTTCTTGCGATCCCGGCGGCGGCCATCCAC
This sequence comes from uncultured Acidimicrobiales bacterium, assembly GCA_963700755.1. Classification (GTDB taxonomy): domain Bacteria; phylum Actinomycetota; class Acidimicrobiia; order Acidimicrobiales; family SZUA-35; genus JBBQUN01. The sequence goes on along the minus strand of CAVOYW010000002.1, from coordinate 53,777 downwards.
CTCATCGGTCGGCACGGTCCCGGTCGGCACGGTCCCGGTCGGCACGGTCCCGGTCGGCACGGTCCCGGTCGGCACGGTCCCGGTCGGCACGGTCCCGGTGAGCGTGGGCCCGCTGAGCATGGTCTCGGTCATGACCGAACATCATACGACAGCCACCGGCATTTGTCAGCTATTGACGAATGTCAGCGGCTGACACATAATGACCGTCGCAGACTGCCTGGCACGGACTGACCACACAGACGACCTGACACGAACTGCCCGACGGGCACAAACTGTCTGACACAAACTGCCTGACACAGACCGACCGACACAGACCGACCGACACAGACCGACCGACACAGACCGACCGACACAGACCGACCGACACAGACCGACCGACACCCCGTGACCGACACCCGATGTCCGATCGGTGGAGACCGACAGCCACCCGCTGCCGGCAACCGACGTCACACGACAGCAACCCAGAGGACACCCGCCATGAGCCGAACGGCCGCCATCTTCGACCTCGACCGAACCCTGATCCGATCCTCCTCGGCCCCGATCTTCCAGAAACACCTGGCCGCCGCCGGTGTGGCCGACGTGCCCCACATCCCCCTGGCCGATGCCTTCTTGAAATTCTACGAGACGTTCGGCGAGCGCTGGGTCATGATGCAGCCGGCAAAACTCGGGGTGCGCACCTCCGCCGGCTGGAAGATCGACGACGTCGCCGCAGCCATGGCCGATGCGGCCCGCGACATCGAGAACGAACTCCAGCCCTTCGCCAAGGTCGTGATCGAACAACACCGTGCCGCAGGCGATCTCCTCGTCCTGGCGACCACCTCGCCCGCCCCGTTCGTGCGACCCCTGGCCGAACGACTCGGGTTCGATGCCGTCGTCGCCTCGGAGTGGAAGACCGAGGGTGATCACTTCACCGGCGAGCTCGATGGCCCGTTCGTGTGGGGCGGCGAGAAAGCCCGCGCCGTCGCGGCTTGGGCCGAGGACAATGGTGTCGACCTGTCGGGGAGCCACGTCTACAGCGACAGCTACTTCGACGCACCACTGCTCGATCTGGTCGGAGACCCCGTGGCCGTCAACCCCGACCCCCGCCTCAGCGGCGTCGCCCTGCTGAAGGGATGGAAGACCCGGCACTTCGACAAGTCCGACGGCGTCATCAAGATCGCCGGCCGTGAGCTGCAGGACTGGACCCGGCCGTTCATGCGGCCCGAACTGCTGACCCTGGCCGATCTGCAGATCGAGGGCATCGAGAACATCCCCGCCGACGGCCCGGCCATCGTGGTGTTCAACCACCGCTCCTATTTCGACCCGACGGTGATGGGGTACGTGATGGCCAAGGCCGGTCGCAGCGTGCGAGGCCTCGGCAAGAAAGAGGTCTTCGACGTCCCGATCGTCGGACGCCTCATGAAGGGGCTCGGCGGTGTCCGTGTCGATCGAGGCACCGGGTCCGACGAGCCGCTCGAGGCTGCGGCCACGGCCTTGGCCGGCGGCGAGGTCCTGATGATCGCACCCGAGGGAACGATCCCACGGGGTCCGGCCTTCTTCGAACCCGAGCTGAAGGGTCGGTGGGGAGCGGCGCGTCTCGCGGCCATGACCAAGGCACCGGTCATCCCCATCGGCCTCTGGGGCACCGAGAAGGTCTGGCCGCGCAGCGCTCGTTTCCCGAACATCGACCCCCGACACCGCCCGAAGGTGACCGCCACGGTCGGTCCTCCCGTTGCTCTCAAGTACCGCAGCGCCGACTCCGACACCAAGCGGATCATGACCGCGATCTCGGCCCTCCTCCCCGAGGAGTCGCGGGTGCGACGCACCCCGACCGAGGAAGAGCTCCGACTGACGTTCCCACCGGGATACAAGGGCGACCCCAACGCCGAGCTCGATCGCCGCCCCGGCTTCGACACGTCGGTGTCGTCATGACCGGGCCGGTCACATCGACGAGGGGCGACGGCGACGACACCGTCACCCGTGCCCCACGACGACCGCGAACGCAGGCATCGGCCGACCGCATGTCGGAACACGAGGCACTGATGTGGAACATCGAGAAGGACCCGTGGCTCAACCCCAGCGGGGCCGCCCTGGTGCTGACCGAGACACCCATCGACCTCGACCGGTTCCGGCACACGATGCGCCACGCCGTTGCCAACCTGCCCCGCCTCATGCAGCGGGTCACCCCGGGCTTCGGGCGGATCTCGACCCCTGCGTGGTCACCGGATCCGGAATTCGATCTCGACCACCACCTCCGCCACGTCACCCTCCCCGCTCCGGGCACCCGGCGGCAGCTGTTCGACCTCGCCGCCCAGCTCTATCAGGACCCGCTCGACCGCACCCGACCGCTGTGGCGTTTCGTTGTCATCGATGGCCTCGAGGACGGCGGCGGAGCACTCTGGATGCTCACCCATCATGCCGTCAGCGACGGCATCGGGCAGATCCGGATGGCCGAGCTCTACCAGGACACCGCAGCCGACGCTCCCCCGGCCCCCGACGTCGACCTCGACGCCGTGCTCGCCGAGGCCATCGCCTCACACACGGCGAAGGAACAGGGCGGCGACCTCGCCATCGACCTCCGCTCGACGATCACCAAGTCGACCGGCCACCTCGTTCGGCGCCAACTCGGACTCAGCCGTCGCCTGATGGGCGAGCTCGCCATCTGGCCTGCCGATCCGTCGCGGGTCGTCGAACGGGTCGGTGACCTGACCACCCTGGCCCAGGGAACGGTTGGCCAGCTCGTGCCCCGCGGCGAGGCCGGCACCCCGGGCTCGCCCCTGTTCGCGAATCGATCCCGGCATCGGCACCTCGAACACGTCGTCGTGCCCCTCGACCGCCTGAAGGCGGCCGCGAAAGCGAATGGCGCCACCATCAACGATGCCTTCCTCGCCGCCATGGGCCACGCGGTCGTGGCCTATCACCAAGACCGCGGCGTCGAACTCGAGACCCTGCACACCTCGTTCGTCGTCAGTACCCGAACCGACCACGAAGGCGGAGGCAACGCGTTCACCCCGGTGCCGGTTTCGCTCGATGGCCGGGCAATGACGCTCGCCGAACGGCTGATCGACACCAATCACCGGCTGGCCGAGGCACGAGAAGCCGCAACCCGCAGCGGCGGAGTCACGGCCCTTTCGGGGATCGCCAACCTGCTCCCGACCTCGGTCGTCACCAAGGCAGCCCGGTCCCAGGCGGCCCGCATCGATTTCGCCACCTCCAACCTCCGGAGTGCTCCGTTCCCGCTCTACGTCGGTGGCGCCAGGATCGTCGGAACGGTCCCCATGGGCCCGCTGGCCGGAACGCCGTGCAACGCCACGGCCATGTCGGCCGAGAACCGTTTCGACATCGGACTGTTCATCGACCCATCGGCGATCGACGCCCCCGATGATTTCCGGCGCTGTGTGGCCGACGCATTCGACGAACTCCTGTCGCTCACCTAGAACGATCCTGCGCAGACGATCGTCGCCCACTACGGGCCGCGGCGCTGGAGCAGAAAGCGAGCGACCGTGACCGGCGAGCAGCGGCACGACGACACCGTCGACGACGGGATCCGACACACCGATCCGACCGAGGACCGTCGCGACGACACGGTCGAGGCCGAACGACAGGGGCCACTCGCCGGCATTCGCGTCGTCGAGATCGCCACGGTCATCATGGCCCCCTACGGCGCTCAACTCCTCGGGGATCTCGGGGCCGAGGTCATCAAGATCGAGTCCTCGGTCGGTGATGGCAGCCGGGCCATGGGCGGCGGACCGCACCCCGAACTCAGCGGCATCGCACTGAACCTGCACCGCAACAAGCGTTCGATCGGCATCGACCTCAAGGCGGCGGCCGGCCGAGAGATCGTGCTGCGCCTGCTCGGGTCGTCCGACGTGCTGATCACCAATCTTCGACCCGAACCGCTGCGACGACTCGGGCTCGACCATGCGAGCCTGGCCGACCGACTCCCTCGACTCGTCTACTGCCAGGCGCAGGGTTTCGCCACCGACGGCGACGAATCGGCGAGACCGGCCTACGACGACATCATCCAGGCCCTCGCCGGCTTCCCACAGCTCGGCCAGATCGCGTTCGACCAGACCCACTTCGTTCCGTCGATCATCGCCGACAAGGTCGCCGGGATGTTCATCGCACAGGGTGTTCTCGCCGCACTGGTCGCCCGCGGCACGACCGGTCGTGGCCAGCGAATCGAGGTGCCGATGTTCGACGCGGCACTGGCCTTCAACCTGGTGGAGCACCTGGGTCGAGCTGCCGTTGCCGGAGAGCCGGCCGGCTACAACCGGGTCCTGACCCCCCATCGCGGCCCGCACCGCACCCTCGACGGGCACGTCGCCATGCTGCCCTACACCGATGCACAGTGGCAGGCGCTGTTCGCCGCCGTCGGGCAGGAGCACCTGCTGGAGCAGCCGGTGTTCGCGACCCACCGGTCCCGTCTCGACAATGCCGACGAGGTGTACGGAACGCTGGCCCGCATCGCGGCCAACCGGACGACCGCCGAGTGGATCGACCTGTGCAGCCGACACGGGGTACCGGTGGCACCGATCCCGTCACTCGACGACATCGTGTCCGACCCCGCTCACCATCGAGGCGTCCTCGAAGACCACCAGCACCCGGTCGCCGGCCCGTTTCGATCCATCAGGCCCCCGCTCCGGTTCGACGACTCGGGTCGCCGACGAGCTGCGCCGGCCCCTCTCAGGGCCGAGCACACCGAGGACGTACTCACGAGGGCCGGGTACTCCTCCGACGAGATCGAGCGTCTGGCCGAAGCCGGGGTCGTCGAACTTCGCTGATGGAGACCGCGCGGTCTTCGCAGAAGGGGAAACCGGCTCCGGAGCGGGCAATCGGCTCCGGTTCAGGCTGTCAGCGGGGCCGAGACCGATCTCGCCGACTCGACCGCATCACGAAGAGCGGCCCGCAGACTCAGCGTCGCCGGTGTCGCCGCCAGCAGGATCGGGGCCAGTGCCTCGAGCAGCGACTCGATGGTCACCGCGTTGCGCTCGGCGAATTGTCCCCACGCATCGGCGGTCTCATCGTGGAGACTTGCAAGGTGTCGCCGTTCTTCGTTCTCGGTCACAGGGAACCTCCTGCGACTATTCTCGGGGCAGAATCCGACGATTGAAAGGATTTCCGGGAGACTTTCCAACGGAGTGAAACAAACCCCTCTCCCCACCACGTCTGACCTGCACGAACACCGATCTCCGACCCGGCGGTGTCATCAAATCGTCATCTGATCGGCGCCGCATCGGGGTCGAAGTTAGCCATGTGCAACACATGATCGGGTCCGATCATGGGGACCCGATCATCCGACCATCGAGACAGCGGGGGCCGGACCCGAGCATCGACGATCCGAGGCGTCAGCCCTGCGGAGAGTTGGTAGAGTTCGCCGTCTGCCCATGCGGGTGTAGCTCAATGGTAGAGCAACAGGCTTCCATCCTGTCGATCGGGGTTCGATTCCCCGTACCCGCTCCAAATGCTCGACACTGGGGTTCCCCCACGTTGGCCGAGGTCATCGGCGGCAGCATTTCGAGCCGCCCCTCGCCCAGCGCTGACCGCCGCCGGCCATCCCGGTGCGTGACCCCAGAAACGAGTTCTCCTGTGACCAACCACGACGACCGCGTTCCCCGTGGTGCCGCCTATGACATCGCCGTGATCGGTGCCGGTCCAGCCGGTGCCGCGACCGCCATCCGTGCCGCCGGCAGCGGCGTCAAGGTCATCGTGTTCGAAAGGGACGGCCACGGTCGAGACAAGGTGTGCGGCGATGGGTTGACCCCCCGGGCCATCGGAGCCCTCAACGAACTCAAGATCGATCTCTCCGATGCCCACCACATCGTCGGGCTCCGCATGATCGCAAACAAGACCCGTCGCGAGCTCGACTGGCCGACCACCAACCGCTTCCCGAACCACGGTGCCGTGTGGCCCCGCCGCCGCCTCGATGCCGCCCTCATGGACGCCGCCGTCGAGGCCGGCGCCGAGCTGGTCTTCGAGACCGAGGCCATGCCCGTCGCTCGACGACGCGGGGCGGGTCATCGGCGTCGAAGCCGGCGGACGGTTCTTCGCCGCCGATCTCGTCGTCCTCGCCAGCGGCGCGCCGGGCGCCGCCTCCCGCCTGCTCGGCGCCGACCGCGACCCCGACGAACCGTTCGGTCTCGCCATTCGGACCTACGCCGAGTCACCCCGACACGCCGACGCACATCTCGAGGCCTGCCTCACGTTGAAGGACGAACACGGAACCCCGATCCCCGGCTACGGCTGGATGTTCCCCGCCGGAGACGGCACCGTGAACATCGGCGTCGGAGCGCTGTCGACGATGAAGGGGTTCAAGAAGCTCAACCTCAACACCCTGCTCGACGTCCTACCGGGCGTTCGTCACCGACGAATGGGACCTCGGACCCAACCTCGAACGTCCTCGGGCCTGGCGGCTCCCCATGAGTACGACTCGACGCCACGGCGCCGGCTGGGTCGCCATCGGCGATGCAGCCGGACTCGTCAATCCCATGAACGGCGAGGGCATCGACTACGGACTCGAGTCGGGCATGCTGGCCGCCGATCTGTTCCTGCGAGAATCCGGCGACGGCGCCCGAGCGCTACGACGTGGCAGATCGGTGAACGGTTCGACAGCTTCCTGCGCACCGGGCGCCGATTCTCCTTCCTGATCGGCCACCCGCTGATCCTCCGATCCGGCCTGAGGGTCGCGGTCGGCACCCAGTCGATCGCCAACATCACCCTGAGCGTCATGGGCAACCTCGTCGACTCCGACACCCCCGGCGCGTCGGGTCGGGTCCTCACGGCCGCCGACAAGCTCCTCGGGTTGGCCGACCCACTGCTCCGACGGACCCGAGCCGCGGCCTGACCCACGGCGCCCGGGGCGACGACATCAACGCATCCATCGACGTTCCACCCAGAACCCACCGAACGGAACCGCCCCCAGCACGATCGCGAATCACCCGCGGCACGTCCCACCCCAGCACGCCCCGATACCGGAACAGCACCCCGGCATAGACGAGCACCACCACACCGTGGATCGGCCCGATCCAACGGACCCCGACCGGTTCGTCGGCCCCGTACTTGGCCACCATCGCCACCATCAACACCAGGTAGGAGGATGCCTCGACCAGAGCGATCGTCCGTGCCCGCCGGATCGTCACCGCTCGAATGGGTCGATCCATACGATCAGGACGCAGCGATTCGGCGTCGGACATCGGCGATGACGTGGCGTTGGCGTCGTTTCATCGCGTCGGTCAACGACACGTGATAGCGATGCGGATTGACCAGGCGCCGTACACCGGGATCGAGTCGCTCGATGTCGTCGATCGCTCGCCGCCGCAGGTCGTCGAGACCGACCGCGGCCGGCGATCCGGCGCCGTGCCGTTCGACCGTCGATCGCAGTCGTTCGACCCGGCCGATCTCCGAGGTGTCGATGACCCGGGTGACCCCATCGAGATACGGGTGGTGCAAGGTGAGCTGGGAGCTGGCGAACGGATCCTCGCCCGGCACGGCAACGAGATCGACGGTTGCAACATCGTGGCGGTCGTAGAGCCGCCAGATCTCCTTGTCTCCCGGGATCGGGATCTTCGCCGGATTCTCCGACAGCTTGATGGCCGGTTCCCATTCGCCGTCGGCGTTCTGGAGACCGACCAGCTTGAACACACCGCCGAGTGCGCTGTCTCCATGTGAGGTGATCAACCGGGTTCCCACGCCGTAGACCAACCGATCGTGCACTGCGACGACGTCGAGTCCCAACCGGGCGGCCTCGTCGGCGATCTGCGCCCGGATCTGCCACATCGTGAGCTCGTCGAGGTCGCCCGACAGCACGATCTTCGCGTCGCGGGAACCCGGCGTCGTCGAGCATCCGTGCCGCCTGGACCCCGAGATAGGCCAGGTCGCCCGAGTCGAGGCGCACTCCGACCGGCTCGTGTCCCTTGGCCCGTAGCTCCGCGAAGACCGTGATGGCGTTGGGGAGACCCGACCGCAGTGTGTCGACGGTGTCGACCAGGAGCGTGCAGTCGTCGGGATAGGAACGGGCGAAGGCCCGGAAGGCCTCGAGTTCGCCGGAGCCGGTGGCCAGGTAGGCCTGCACCAGGCTGTGGGCATGCGTTCCCTTGGGGGCAACACCCATGGCCAGGGATGCCTCGACATTGGAGGTGGCATCGCAGCCTCCGATCAGCGCTGCTCGAGCCCCTTCGTCGACGGCGGCGCCGGCACCGCGCCGCATCCCGAACTCGAGCACGACGGCGCCATGGGCGCTCTGTTTGACCCGAGCCGCCTTCGTTGCGACGAGGGTCGCGTAGTTGAGGTGGTTGAGGAGCGACGTCTCGACGATCTGAGCGATGGCGAGCGGTCCGGTCACCGTGAGCACGGGAAGGTGGGGGTGGACGACCCGCCCTTCGGCGACCGCGACCAGCTCGAGCCGACCGAAATCGCAGTGGTCGCGCAGCCACGCGAGATAGTCGTCGTCGAACAGGCGGTCGCCGGCCTCCGTCGTCAGGCCGGCGAGCGCAGCCAACTGATCGTCGTCGAACCGGGTCGTGACCAACCACTCGACCAGGGCCGCGAGACCGGCGGTCACACAGAAGCCGGCCTGATGGGTTCCGTAGTCGGGATTGGACCGGAAGAAGTAGTCGAACCGAGCCGACCGCTCGGCGAGGCCTTCTCGCAGGTAGAGCTGTCCCATGACGAGCTGGTAGTGATCGGTGAAGAGCGCTCCCCGCTCCCCCATCGTCATGGCGTCAGCCCCGTGGCGGAGGCCACCGTGCGGTTCGCGGTGCACCACCCCACCCGGCTCACGGCCGGACCGACACTCCGGCGCCGAGAAGCTCCTCGCGCGCCCGCTCGCCGTCTCCGGGGTCGATCTCGACGGGGCGGGTGACGCTCCACGCCACCATGGTCTCGAAGCCGGCGGCTCGGGCATCGAGCGCCGTCGCCTTCACGCAGACGTCGGCGGCCAGGCCGACGACGACGACCCGTTCGACCCCCCGGGCCCGCAGGAGGGCCTCGAGCCCGGTGCTCGTCACGGCGCGAGTCTGCGGATCGGCCATCGAGAACGCGGAATAGCCGTCCTCGCCCCCGGTCCCCTTGCGGATCACGACGTCAGCGTCGATCGAGAGGTCTCGGTGAAGCTCGGCCCCCCACGTGCCCCGGACGCAGTGCACCGGCCAGACACCACCGCCGGTGGTGAAATGAGGGGTGACGCGCGGATGCCAGTCCTGGGTCATGACGATGGTCGCCCCGGCCGGTCGGGCCCGGTCCACCTCGTCGTTGATGGAATCGATGATCGTTTCGCCACCGTTGACGTACAGCGACCCGTCGGGATCGGCGAAGTCGTTCTGCACGTCGACGACGATGAGGGCGACGGCGGGGTCATAGACGATCGAGGTCACGAACCGGCGCTCCTGATCAGGTCGACGGCCCGCTCCAGATGGTCGATCTGGCGGTCGAGCGTCGATCCCGACACACCGATCCGCATGGTGGTGATCCCGGCATCGGCGTGAGCCTCGACCCGCCGCCGCACCATCGTCTCGTCGCCGATCAGATTGGCGGCGAGCACGAACTCGTCGGGCACCGCCGCAATGGCGGCGTCCTTGCGGCCCGACACCCAGAGCGACTGGACCTCGGCCGCGGCGTCGGCCCAGCCGGCACGGGAGTAGGCATCGTTGTAGAAGTTGGTGTCGGCCGAACCCATCGCTCCCAGTGAGAACGCCAGCCGTGGCCGGTGACGCTCGATCACGGCGTCCACGTCGTCGTCGATGTCGAAGGCCCCGCCGACCTGGAGGTCGAGATCGGCCAGCGTGCGTCCAGAGCGTTCGGCGCCGGCCCGGAGGTGGCGGAGGCTGATCTCGGCCGCCTCGGCGATGAACGAGGTACCGAGCCACCCGTTGGCCACCTCGCCGGTGAACTCGAGGGACTTCGGGCCGAGTGTTGCCAGATACAGCGGCAGATCGGGTTTGGCCGGCATCGACAGGCGCAGGGCCTTGCCCTCCCCACCCGGACGGGGGAGCTGGTAGTGCTCGCCGTCGAACTCGAGCCGTTCCCCGCGCAGCCCCAGCTGCACGATCGCCACGTATTCCCGCAGTCGCGACAGGGGCTTGGCGAACGACGCACCGTGGAGGCCCTCGACGACCTGCGGCCCGCTCACGCCGAGGCCGAGGCAGAACCGATCGCCGGTCAGCCGGGCCATCGACAACGCCGTCATCGCCGTCATCGACGGCGCCCGGGCGGTGATCTGCATGATGCCGGTCCCGAGTTGGATCCGGTCGGTCACCGCCGCGAGGTACGCGAGCGGAGCGATGGTCTCCATGCCCCAGGCCTCGGCCGACCAGGCGACGTCGACCCCGATCCGGTCGGCATGTCGGACGAGCTCGACGACGTCCTCCCAGTTGGATCCGTCGTAGTAGGCACTTCCGACGCCGATGGCGATACGCATGGGATCCTCCGGTCCGGGAACAGGAGCAAACCCTACGCGAACCCGGTCGGGTTGCTGCAAGTGCGGTGGCGTCGCCCACCCGGCCGGGACCGCAGGGTCGGAGTCGGTGGGGTCAGGGATCGACGAAGTCGTCGTACATGAGCACCTCGCCGGCCTCGATGTCGCGTCCGGCAACCAGCCCGCCGATCTCGAACTCCAGGTCCCATACGGTCGCGAAGTCGACCTCGTCGTCGGGCACCCCGAAGGCCTCGATGAAGCCGCCCGTCAGCAAGTCGTCACTGGGGGTGCCGGCCGGGATGGCGACCAGCACCCGGAAATTCTGGATCGCCGTGACCTCGGAGGAGTCGCCGAAGTCGGCGTCTTCGGTCTCGTCGAACTCGTCGAAGCCGGCAAGAGGATCGGTTTCGTCGAAGGGATCGGTGCCGTCGAAGGGATCAGCACCGATCGATTCGGCGATGGCGTCGAGATCGGCACGGCTCGAGCCGGCGAAGCCGGACGTTCCGAGCCCGGATTCCAGGCCGTTCCCGAGCAGGTCACCGAATCCCGTGATCATGCCGGAGATCGCATCGTCCTCCATCGTCGACAGCCCGTCCACGATCGGGCGGAGCAACGACGGAAGCGTGCTCACGTACCAGCGGCCGGCTCGTTCGACCACGGTGACACCCTGTTGGGGGGCGGGCACCACCGAAGTGGAGGGGGTCGCGGTGAGACCGAACTCGTCGGCGAGGTCGGACAGACACGTGCGCTGGGTTTCGCCGTCGGTCGTCAGCTCGAAGCAGCCACCGTCGAAGCCGGCCACCACGTCCTGGGTCGATCCATCCCACGGGTCGACCATCGACACGCTGACCTGGCCGCCGTCGACGGCCACCATCGTTCGCCCGTCACGCTCGATCACCCGCGTGTCGAGCCGATCGAGACGGAGCCCGGCCATCTCGGCTCCCATTCGGTCCGCAACGGTGTCGGCGTCGGCGAGGAAGAGCGGCGAGTAGTCGTAGACGACCGCCATCTCCTCGGGATCGAGCATCGCGATGACGCCCCGGGCATCGAGCGCAAACGCCTCCTCGACCAGTTGTCGGACCGCGCCCTCGGGGGTCTCGGCCCCGACGGGTGTCGGCCCGTTGCCCAGCCCGGGGAACGGTGCACCGGCTTCGCGTCGGACCGCCTCGGCGACGCTGTACATCATCGACACGTGCCAACCGTCGTCGTCGATCACGGCCAGCGAGATCGGGCTCGACGCCAGATCGGTCGTGTTCGAGCCCATTGTCACCGCATCGAGTGCCTCGTCCGGGAGCCCCTCCATGGGGCCGTCGATCACGTCACCGAACGGCAGATCGGCCAGGTCGAGATCGGCCAGGCCCAGCGAACCGCCCGTCGTGGTGACGACGGCCAGTCGCGGATCGAGCCGGTCGACGGTGTAGGTCAGGTCGGTCACCGTGACATCGAAGCCACCCGGCGCGGACGCCGTCGCCTCGTCGTCGATCACACCCAGACGCTGGAGCTCGACCATGATCTCACCCATGGGCTCGACGAGCGCGGCGCGCTCGTTCCGGGGCATGGTCTCGATCACCCCGGCGAGATCGTCGGCGTCGACGGCGGCGAAGAACGCCTCGAACGCCGCCTCGGGCGACGACGCCCCTCCTGGTTCGGCCAGGGCCGACCGCACGGCCAGGCCGCCGAATCCGACCGTCAGGGCCAGCACGCCGGCCAGGGCCGCTCGCCCCACGCCCGAGGGTCCCTTGCGGGCCCTCTGCTCGCCGAGGTGCAGCCTCCCTTCGGATTCATCGAGCAACTGGAACGTGTTCCCGCTGGGCCAGGTCGCCGCTCCGGGTGGGGTCCCGTCACTGCCGTTCGCCGACCATCCGGTGACGTGTTCTTCGTGCATTCCGACCCTCGCGCTCGTTCGACTCCTGCCGAATTCCGTCATCGGTCGGCATCGGCCGCAGCTTGAGCTGCTCGTCCGATGTGACCACGGGACCTTCGGCACTGGACTTTTCGGCTCCCGGCGACCGACCATGAAGCCATGACCACCTCGTCTGATCCAACAGGCACCACCCAAACCGAGTCCGGAACACCGTCGGCAGGCCCCGAAACCGTCGTTCCCGACCGGTCGGCGAGCGAGCCCAGCATCATCGTGGGCCTCGACGGATCGCCGGGATCCAACGCTGCGCTGGCCTGGGCCGTCGATCAGACGAAGCGATTCGGTCTGATCACGCCGGTCGCCACCTGGCTGCTGCCCTGGTGGGCCAGTGGGGTCGGCGCCCCCGGGGTGTACGCGCCACCCCCGACCGAGGAACTCCAGGCTCAGGCCGTCGCAACCCTCGAAGAACAGGTCGCCGACGTCGATCCCGAGAAGCTCCTCCCCCCGATCGTCACCCATGGCCGGCCCGGCAAGGTCCTGGTCGACGTGGCACAACCGGGTGATCTGCTCGTCGTCGGAACCCGGGGACGAGGGGCCATTGCCGACACACTCCTCGGCTCGGTGAGCACATACGTGGCCTCGCACGCCCGCTGCCCCGTGGCGATCGTTCCGTCGCATTCGTCCGAAGTCGAGGCGCCGGCCCGGGTCGTGGTCGGAGCCGATGGCTCCGACACCGCCCGCAACGCCCTCGACTGGGCCATCGAGAACACCGACGACGACATCGTCATCGACGTCGTCCATGCCTGGAGCCTGATGCCGATCTCGGGATTCGAGACCACCCCCACGCTGATCGAGCAGCTTCGCGACGGTGCCGAAGCCCTCGCCGCGACGATCGTTGCCGACGCCATCGAGCGCCATCAGCTTCCCGCCGGCCGGATCTCCGGTCGAGCCGAGGCCGGCGATGCCCGCAATGTCCTGCGCAATGCCAGCGAAGGGGCGCAGCTCCTCGTCGTCGGGGCCATGGGACACCGTGGTGTGGCCCATCTGCTGCTGGGATCGGTCGCAACGGCTCTCGTACACCAGCCGGCCCTTCCCATCGTCGTCGTGCCGAACGCGGCTCGCCAGTAACCGCCCGTCCGGGCCCACCCACCGAGAGGCAGATCCATGAACCCATCGAGCACGCCGGACGACGACGCCCGGGCCAAGCAGATCTACGAGCGGACCGGCCTGGAGGTCCTACCCGAAGACGACTGCTGGCAGCTCATGGCGGGTTCGACGGTCGGCCGCCTGGCGGTGTCGATCGCCAACGAGCCTGACATCTTCCCGGTGAACTACGCCGTCGATCATCGGACGGTCGTGATCTCGACCGATGCCGGGACCAAGCTGGCCGCGGCGGTGCTCGGTCGATCCGTGGCCTTCGAGGTCGACGGCCTCGACGCCGACTCCCACACCGGTTGGAGCATCGTGGTGCACGGCAAGGCCGAGGAGATCGAGGGGGTCATCGAACGGATCGCCGCCGGTGATCTGGGCATCAAGACGTGGGCCGAGCGCGACAAGGAGCGGTTCGTGCGAATCGTCCCGTCCGAGATCACCGGTCGCCGGATTCCGGACCACACCTGAGCGTCGGGTCGGCCGCGGCCCACCCGATCACGTCGAGTCGACCCGACGTCGGCCGAACTGTGGCGATCCTCCTGCACCCTGTTCCCGTTCCGGCGGCCGTGCGTCCCTCGGGAGGAACCGAGCCCCGCCAGAACGGGGGTTGGGTTCGGTCGAGCAGGGGTTCAGTCGAGCAGGGGTTCAGTCGAGCAGGGGTTCAGTCGAGCAGGGCCTCGAGGTCGGCCGCGAGTTGGGGACGTGTGACCTCGGGTGACCAGATGATGCGCAGCTCACCGTCGGGATCGATCCCGATGAGGCTGGCGGTGTGGTCGACCGTGTAGCCGGTCTCGACGTCACCTTCGCCGTAGGCGTAGTAGATGCCGTACTCGGCGGCCGCACGGTCGATGGCGGCAAGGTCGGCTCCGGCACCGAGGAAGGTCGGATCGAACGAGCCGACGAACTGGCCGAGCTTGTCGAGCGGATCACGATCGGGATCGACCGACACCATGATGAACTGGACGTCGTCGGCCTTGCCGGTCGGCATCGCCTCGATCGCGGCGGCAACATCGCTCAGGGCAGTCGGGCACACATCGGGACAGTTCGTGTAGCCGAAGTACAGCACCACGACCTTGTCGGCGAAGAGGCCGAGGTCGGCCGGTCGCCCGTCGCTCAGGGTCAGCTCGTCGAGAGCCGGAGCCGGGCCACCGCTCTGCAGGACCGTTCCGGCATAGAGGTGAGGCTGGAACCGAGCGAGCAGGGCCCGCCCCCCGAACCACATCACGGCGAGGATCACGACGGCGACAACGGCGCGCCGACCCCAGCGAAGGGCCATCCCGGTGCGAGCCGGGGGCGATTCGGCCGGAGGAGACGGCGATTCGGCAATGGCGGTCATCGTGGATTCACCTCGGAGGGAACGGTCATGGGTAGCACAGGAACAGGTGGGCAGCCTCGTAGGCGATCGCGCCGGCTCCGGTTGCATAGCGGATCTCGGCCACGAGCAATCCTAGGTGCCGGGTCAGCTTGTCGGCGTCGTCGGACAGCGTCCGGTATCGGTAGTCGCCTCGCACGACACCCCAGCCGTCCACGATCACGTATCCGCCGTCGTACGAGATCGATCCGTCGGCGTTCGGCTCGAAGTACCGTTTGAAGCCGACGCCGACGAGGTTCTCCAACTGGGTCTCGTTGCCGCCGACCCATCGCCAGGTGTCGCCGTCGGCCCCGGTCGCCCGAGCGGCGTCCTGGAGCTGTTCGGGAGTCGCGCCGGCATCGAGTGCGACGGTCACCATGGTCACGTCGACGTCATCGAAGTCGGGATCGGCGGCCACGTTGGCCCGGATCGTCTGCAACGTCGAGGCCATCTCGTCGCACCGATCGTCGCAGTCGACGGTGCTGAAGCTGTAGAGCGTGATCGTGCCCCGGGTCGACTCGCTGGTGAACAGGTCACCGTTCTGGTCGATCACGCCGAACCCCGGAGCGATCCGGATGCGGGGCAGGACCTTGATGGGCTGAACGATGGCGAAGGCCATCGCGGCCAGGATGATCAGGACCAAAGTCCCCGCCATCACCTTTGCCCAGCGAGGCACAATCAAGCCATGACCTTGCGTAGCCCCCGGCCGAGGAACCTCCGCACCGGGATTCGCCATCGTGTGGGTGGCATCGTCCTCGCTGCCTCGCTCTCCTTCACGACGGCCGGATGCGCCTTCCCCGGCGATTCGATCGTCGACGGCGAAGGCATCGTTGGTGTCTACACCGTCAACGGGATCGACCCGACCGGTGTCGAGTATTCGGGGACGGTGACCATCGTCGCCACCGACGATCCCTCCGTCTACGAAATGGAATGGCTCGTGACCGGCGGCATCCACGAGGGCGTCGGACGGCTCAGCGGCAACCGGCTCGTCGTCGACTGGTCCACGGTGTCGGGGGTCGACAACGTCAGCGGCACCGCCGTCTACACCGTCGACGAGGACGGTGTGCTCACCGGTGAGCGGACCACCGACGGAAACGACGGGGTCGGTACCGAGGAGATCTTCCCCGAGGCCTGAGTGGTCTGGCCCTGGTCGGCCCGTCTGGTGTGTGGTCATTCGCCTGCCCCCGTCGTCGTGCCGTCCGTGGTCTCTCCGGTGAGGCTCAGCAGGTAGAGGACCAGTGCATCGAGGTCGTCCTCGCTGAGTCGTTCGTCGTAGAACGGCAGCATCTGGCCGGCCTGGTAGCCGGGCGCGATCACGGCATCGGGATCGAGGATCGACTGCCGCAGGTATTCCTCGGCGCTCATGCCCGGCACCGCCGTCTCGGCCCGCGTGCCCACTCCGGCCAGGCTGGGCCCGATCCCGTCGTCACCGGCCTTGACCGAGTGGCAGATGCCGCAGCCCCCACGGGAGCTGTCACCGAACACCTCCTTGCCGTCGTCGACGCCGGGAGGGGGCGGTTCGTCGACGATGTCGAAGACGAGTCGTCGACCAGGGTCGAGCGTGACGGGCCCGGCGAACACCACGGTCGGCTGGTCGAGTCCCTCGTGAAGCTGCACGGTCACCCCGTGCGGCCCGGGCGACACGTCGACATCGACGAGTCCGACGGTGGCGTCACCGGCCCGAGGCAACGATCGCCGACCGGTGGATTCACCATCGACCAGCACCTCGACCTCGACGTCGGCGCCGAGTGACCCCGAAGGGGCAGCCTGGCCGATCAACCGGAGTCCTGGTTGATGATCGAGCACGACTCGAACCGCCGACTCGTCCTCACCCCGGTGGAACGGGGCCCAGGTCGACAGGGCGACGGCGAAGACGGAGACCGCGACCAGAACCGCAGCCGCCACGACTCCGCGCCGGTTGCCCGGCGGGCGATTCGGATCGACCGAGGGGTGAGCGCCTGGGTGCTCCAACGCGGAGCGAAGGTCGACCGGACTCACGAAGTCCTCGGTGGCGACACCGGCGAAATGCCGGGGAACGTGCGGTGCCCGTTCGGCCTTCAGCCGCTGGTCGGCCAGCGTATTGCCGATCCCGTAGGCGCAGTCGCCGGGCGCGCAACCCACGATCTGGACCCCGGTGGCCCCGGCGTTCATGAGCGAACCGACCGCCTGCGGGTGCACCATGCCGGTGCAGGAGACCTCGACGATCTTCGGTCCGTCGTCTCGGGCGGCGAATTCGAGGACCTGCTCATCCGATTGGCGAACGTGGCGTTGGCAGGCGATCACGATGGCGTGGCCTTCGGGATCGACCGCTTCGGGGGCCACGAAGCCCGGAAGTGCCATGGCTCCGAACGAACACGAGCCGATGCAGATGCCGCAGCCGACACAGGCCGCCGCATCGACCACGGCGATGGAGCCCCGCCGGGAGCCTGGCGACTCGACGAGCGCCAGCGCCTCGTAGGGGCAATCGATGACGCAGAGATCACAGCCGGTGCAGGCATCGTCATCGATCTCGACCACGGGGGTCGGGATGGCGAACAGCCGAGGGATCAGTGCCACGAGGACCAAGACGACGATCAGCGCTGCGAGCACGACCCATGGCGAGGTCGCCAACAGGGGCGGAAGCAGGAACATGATGAACGGATCGAGTGGAACGTCGACCGCCGCGACCGAGAAATCGGCCGGGGCGAGCATGCCGACCGGCAGCACGATCCCGGCGATGAGCAAGACCGCCAGCATGCCGAGCGACCAGTGGCGAGGTGGGAGCCACGGCAGGCGGGTGTGTCGCAGGTGACGCCACGTGAAGTAGACGATGACGAACGTCAGCAAGAGGTGGGCGAACCAGATGGCAAGCAGAATCGATGCGCCACTCCCGGCACCGGGGCCGACGATCGAGCGAACCACGAACGCCGAGCCGACTCCGGTCACCGACACCGCTCGATTGAAGGCCTCGGTGATGGCCTGGGCCCGTTCGTCCCAGATCAGCCAGTAGCCGGTCACGCCGGCCAGCCACACCAGCACGAGCGCCGCCAGGCCGGTGAGCCAACGGGAACTCCTGGGGCCCGAGAATCGGGAGGCGACGAAGATCCGCCAGCCGTGCACGACCGTGGTCAGAACCATCCCGGCCGAAGCGAACCGATGGATGGACCGCGCCACCCGCTGGATCGGGTGGTCCTCCATCTTCGTCACGGCGTGGTAGGACGCCTCGAAGCCGTACTCGAAGAAGAGGGTCAGGTAGAGGCCGGTGACGATGACCACCGCGAGCAACACGACCGAGATGGTGCCGGCGTGAGGAAGCGGGTTGAGGCGGTGGGACCGGACAGCCGAGCGGACGGGCCGCTCGGCCCTCAGCGACACTCGCTCGAGGGATTCGGTGATGCGCATGGGGGTTCGGGGTCGCTCCCGGAAAGGAGCGACCCCGCCTGGATCAGTAGGCGCCGGGGAAGCCCGGGGCGTTGAGATTCATGTTGAGGATCTGGTCGACGAGTTGCGGACCGTAGGCGACGACCAGGAGGAGACCGGCGAAGATCAACCACGGCTTGAACCGATCGAGCCATTCCGGCGTCAGTTGTGCACTGCGGAGGCTCTCGGCGATGGGCATCTCGGGGATCTCCGAGGGGTCGACCTTCGGGCCGAGCATCGTCTTGGCCATGCCGTACACGTAGATCGTGGCCGAGACGAGGAGGACCGCACCACCGATCGAGACCCGCAGGAGGTGACCCTTCCACTCGTCGGGCACGTACAGCGCATCACCGAGGGGCGTGCGTCGAGGGGCCCCCAGGAGACCAACGGTGTGCATCCCGTTCGAGAAGATGATCATGCCGACGAACCACGTCCAGGCCTGGGCGAGCGCCCACTTCTGGCTCCACAGGGCACGCCCCGAGAGGTAGGGAACCATCCAGTAGGTGATGCCCATGAACGACATGGTGACGGCACTGGCAACGGTCAGGTGGAAGTGACCCGGCACCCAGGCGGTGTTGTGGATCACGAGATTGATGTTGTACGAGGCGTTGGTGAGGCCCCCGATCCCGCCGAACATGAACAGGATCCCGGCCAGTAGCTGACTGGCCACCGACGGATCCTTCCACGGCAGCGCCCGGACCCAGCCGATCAGACCGGTGCCGCCACGTTTGCGGGCTCCGTACTCGAGCGAGGCGACGACGGTGAAGAGCGTGATGGTCGACGGGAAGAACACCGCGTAGGTGAGCAGAGCGTGGATGAACTTCCACGTCTGCGGGACGCCCGGATCGGCGAACTGGTGGTGGAACCCGACAGGTACCGACACGATCAGGAACATCCAGAAGGCGAAGCGGGCCAACGAGTCGCTGAACAGCTTGCCGCCCACCTGCTTGGGCAGCATGCCGTACCACGAGGTGTAGGCGGGCAGGAGCCAGAAGTAGACCAGCGGATGTCCGGTGAACCAGAAGTAGGTGCGGGCCAGTTCGGGGTCGGTGTTGTCGATCAGGCCGAGCGACCATGGCAGGAGCATGGTCAGGACCTCGACGGCGATACCGAGCGTGGCGATCTGCCACATGGCCGAGTTGATGATGTTGGCCGAGCGCGATGAACGGTGAACGAACCCCGGGGTTGTCCTTCCGCCAGGCGTGGAGGGTCAGATAGAAACCGAGCCCCTCGATCCAGCTCCCGATGATGACCAGGGCCAGACCCAGATAGAACGCCCAACTCGCCTTCAGTGGTGGATAGAAGGTGTAGAGCACGCTCGCCTGGTTGAGCAGCAGCGGCACGGCCGTCATCAGCAGGCCGACCACCATGGTGGCGAACCCGATCTTGTTGATGATCGGCTTGGCCAGCGATCGCCCGAGGCCCTTCATCGTGGTGAGGTTGGTGAACCCCATGATGAAGAACGTCGTCCACACGAGCGCATTCAGCACTCCGTGGATGGTGAGACCCTGGTAGTACGACTTGATGACGGGCTCGAGGTAGGGGTAGACGTCGGCCCCGCTGAACTGGAAGGCCTGCAGGGGGCCGAACAGCGAGCCGACGGCGAGCGCGGCCACGGCGATGCCGACGTGCCAGCCGATGAAGCGCTTCTCGTCCCGCGAGAGTTCGAACGTCTCGACGTCGATGACCGCCTGCTCGAGGGCGTCGTCGCCGGAACCGCCGGGATTGTTGTCGATGACCGTCACTGTCCGTCTTCTCCCTCGGTGCCGGCTGCCGGCTGCTCGTCGTTGGGTTGGGTGCCGGTGTCGGCGGCGGCGGCCTCTTCGGGCAACTCGGCGACGACCTTGACCGTGCCGTACATCTGGGCGTGCCCGGTACCGCAGTACTCGTGGCAGATGTAGGGGAACTCACCGAGTTCTTCGAACGTGTGGGTCAGTTTCGAGACCTGCCCCGGGACCACCATCATGTTGACGTTGGTGTCGGTGATCTTGAACCCGTGCTGGAGATCGGGACTACTGACGTAGATCGTCACCTTGGCCCCGAGCGGAACGACCAGTTCACGGGGGTCGAAGCTCCAGGCCCGAGCGATCACGTAGGCCTCGTACTCGCCGTCGCCGATCTCTCGGAGCCCGGGCTCGTTCCACGGGGCCGACTCCTGGAAGTTCCGGGGGTCGACCTCACCGTCGGCCCCGGGCACCGTGAAGCCCATGGCGAAACCGGCGATGGTCACCACCGCGGCGAAGGCGACCAGGAGTGCGATCGAGAGCCTCATCCAGTTGCGTTCGATCGGGTCGATACCCATCGACTGGCGTTCGGGCGTGTCCCCCGACCCGTCGGGACGATCGATGGTCGAGGTCATACCGTGGCTCCCCGGCTGATCAGGATCACGTAGACCGAGGCCCACAGCAGGATCAGCGCGGCGACGAACATCCCCACAAAGAAGATGGTGCCCGTTGGCTTGAAATGCTCTTCTTCCATGGCGGTTCAGTATTCGAGCTGGTGGGTCGGCAAGATAGGGACCTTCTTCCCTATGTCCGGACTTCGGGGTGGCGAAGAATCGAGTCCGTGACCGACCCCCTGTGTCCCGAGCAACTCGATCGCGCTTCCCGTCCAGCTGCCATCACCCCGGATCGGTCGACCGTCGAGACTCCCAAAGGGCTCGTGACCCGGTTTCTCGTGACACGGTTGGTGGCCGCTGCCTCGCTGGTGGCGCTGGTCCTGACCCTGACCGTCTCGCTCGCCTCACCGGCCGCGGCCACCGATGCCCCTGCCACCGAGGATCCGGCCGCAACCGACGAAGCGCCGACCGCCGAGGACGAGGCCTACAACGAGCTCCTGCTGCAGGGGGCCAACGTCTACACCGGGGTCTGCTCCGGTTGCCACCAGCCCGGTGGCGCCGGACTCTCGGGTCAGTTCCCCCCGCTCAACGGCAATCCGAACGTCCAGGACACCGAGTACGTCGCCGGGGTGATCCAGAACGGCAAGTCGGGCGAGATCACGGTTCTCGGCACCACCTACAACGGCGTGATGCCGGCCTTCGCCACGCTGCCCGACGACGAGGTCGCCGCCGTCATCGCCTACATCCAGTCCGGTTTCGTCACCCCCGTCACGGCCGACACTCCTGCCCCCTCCGACACCGGTCCGGTCGCCGGGACCCAGCTCCCGGGCCTGGCCAACATGGCCGTCTATCTGGCCTTCGCCATCGCCCTGGCCGGAGGGGCGTTGGCCCTGGCTCCCCGTGTGGTCGACGCCAACGATCGCCTCGACTTCCCCTGGCTCGACGCCTGGCTCCGCACCGCGCTCATCGTGATCGCCGTGATCGTCTTCGTGGTCTACATCCCCTCGTGGGCCCTCCAGACCGAAACGGTGGGCAAGCTCGGCGACTTCGGCCAGCAGGTGATCGGGGTGGGCCTGTGGGCCGCTGGTCTCGGCGTGGTACTCGGCGCCCTGTGGTATGCCCACAAGGAGAACCGAATCTGATGTTCGAGCCCCTGGCCGACAACCTGTCGTACTACGACACCAACATTCCCTGCCTGGCCGCCTGCCCGGTCCACACCAACGCCGGCCTCTACGTGGCGGCGATCGCCGACGGCGACGACGAGCAGGCCTATCTCACGGCTCGGCTCCCCAATCCGTTCGCCTCCGTCTGCGGTCGAGTCTGCGCCGCGCCCTGTGAAGATGCCTGTCGCCGGGGCGAGATCGACCGACCGATTGCGATCCGGGCACTCAAGCGTTTCCTGACCGAGCAATTCGGACCCGAGACCGGTCACTACGACGTCGAGCCGCCGTCGGTCGAGCGGGCCCGGTCCATCGGCATCGTCGGTGGCGGTCCTGCCGGTATGGCCTGCGCCCACGATCTCCGTCGGCTCGGCTACCAGGTCACCGTCTACGAGGCGACCGACAAACTCGGCGGCGCCATGTGGCTGGGCATTCCCGAGTACCGGCTCGACCGTTCCATCCTCCAGGCCGACATCAACGCCATCCTGGCCCTCGGCGTGCAGGTCGAATACGAGGTCCGGCTCGGAACCGACGTGACACTCGACGAACTGAGAGCCAGACACGATGCGGTCTTCCTCGGGATCGGCGCCACGCTGGGCCGGGGACTCGATATCGAAGGCGGTGACGCCGACGGTGTTCTGAAGGCAATCGAGTTCCTGATCAACATGAACCGCGGTTTCGAGGTCGAGGTCGGGCAACGTGTGCTCGTGATCGGCGGGGGCGACGTCGCCATGGATGCCGCCCGGACCGCCTTGCGATCATCGGACTACGAGCGCAAGCGAACCAGCCCCACCGAGTTCGCCGCTCTCGGGGGGAACCCCCCGGTTGGTGAACGGGCAGCCATGACCGAGGCGATGGACGTCGCCCGGAGTGCGGTCCGCGCCGGCGCAGCCCAGATCACGGTCATGTCGCTCGAGTCACGCGAAGAGATGCCGGCCCACGACTTCGAGGTCGAAGAAGCCGAGCACGAAGGGATCACGTTCCTCAACCGGCGGGGCCCCAATCGGATCCTCGTCGAAAACGGCAAGGCCGTCGGGGTCGAGACCATCGGCGTGACCTCGGTCTTCGATGCCGAGGGTCGCTTCAGCCCGGTGTTCGACCGCGACGACGTGCAGGTCGTCGAAGCCGACACGGTCATCCTCGCCATCGGCCAGGCGATCGATCTCGAGGCCCTCGGCGACCATGGTCCCGAGATCAGCCCCCGCCGGACGATCCAGATCGACTGGGACACCGGCGCCACCTCGGTCCCTGGGATCTGGTCGGGCGGCGACGCCGCCAAGGGACCGCGCACGTTGATCGATGCGATCGCCGACGGTCGACGAACCGCCACCGACATCCACCGCTCCTTCGGCGGCGACATCCCCGAACGCGGCAGTGGTCGCATGGTCGAGCTCGAGCAGTTCCATCGCCTCGACGACCATTACGACCGATCTGATCGATTCGAGGTGCCGACGCTGGCCACCGATCGACGCACCGGTCTGGCCGAGGTCGAATTGGGTTTCACCGCCGAGCAGGCACGCTGCGAGGCCAACCGGTGCCTGCGGTGCTTCGCGAACATCCTGCTCGACGTCGACAAATGTGTGCTCTGCGCCCTGTGCGCCGACGTCTGTCCGGTCGATGTCATCTCCCTCGTCCCGTCGGAGGAAGTCGACCCCTCGCAGCCCGGCGGCACGGCCCTGCTGCTCGACGAGACCGACTGTATTCGTTGTGGCCTGTGTATCGAACGGTGCCCGCCCAATGCCCTCTCGATGGGTGTCTGGACGGGCGTCGGTGTTCCCCTCGGAGGAAAACCATCGTGGACATGAAGAATCCCGAACGAACGAGTCCCTTCGAGGCCGTTCGCAATTCCCCGGTGGGCCGGTCGATCTGGCGCTCGCCGTCCAAGCACACGCCCCGCGATCGGGCCGCTGCGCACTGGTCGAGCTTCCTGCTGCACATCTACCCGGTCAAGGTCCGCAAGGCCGACATCGGGTTCAAGTACTCGTGGTATCTCGGCGTGATCTCGACGGTGCTGTTCGCCAGTCTCGGACTGTCCGGCATCTACCTGATGTTCTTCTACGTGCCCTCACCGGCCCAGGCCTACAGCAACATCCAGACACTGCAGACCGAAGTGGCGTTCGGTCAGTACATCCGCAACGTGCATCGTTGGTCGGCCCACCTGATGGTGCTGTCGGTGTCGGCGCACATGGCCAAGATGTTCTACCGCGGCGCCTACAAGGCGCCCCGGGAGTTCAACTGGGTGATCGGCGTCGTCCTCTTGGCCCTCACCCTGTTCATGTCGTTCACCGGCTACCTGCTCCCGTGGGATCAGCTCGCCTATTGGGCCGTCACGGTGGGCAGTGAGATGGCGGGCTACACGCCCTTCGTCGGTGACCAGGTGAAGGAGACCCTGATCGGCGGCCAGGTCGTCGGGTCGGCCACGCTACTGCGTTTCTACGTGCTGCACGTCGCCGTCATGCCCGTGACCATGGTGATCCTGCTGATGTTCCATCTGTGGCGCTGGCGCAAGGACTCGATGCTCGAGCTGGAACGCAACGAGCCGATCGGCACCGGTGTCGGAAGCCTCGCCACCGAAGGAGCGACCGCCGATGTCTGACACCTCCGACACCACCACCCCGGCGACCACGACCACGCCGGTCACCCTCGGACGTCTCGCCCCCGAGCCCGACGCCATCAGCCAACGCCGGGTCCTGGGGGTCGTCCCGGGCAAGCCGATCGGCGGCGAACGCAAGGAACCGGCCGACGCCGACATGGTCATGGTGTGGCCGCACCTCCTGGTCCGTCACGCCGTCGCCGCCCTGGCCACCATGCTGACGGTGCTGGTGATCTCGGTACTGTTCGATGCACCGCTGCGGGACCATGCCAACCCCACCGTGACGCCCAACCCCGAGAAGGCGCCGTGGTACTTCGCGGCCCTCCAGGAACTGCTGGCCTTGTTCCACCCGCTGGTCGCCGGCGTGTTGGTGCCGGGAGCGATCCTGCTGGGGCTCGTTGCCCTGCCCTACATCGACCGCAGTCTCTACGTCCGGACCGAGCACCGCCGGGTCGCCGTTGCGACCTTCACGACCTTCCTCGTCATCTGGATCCTCCTGACCATCGTCGGGTTCGCCTTCCGTGGCCCCAACTGGGGTTGGGTCTGGCCCTGGCAAGAGTGGCACGGGGAACTGTGATGTCCGACACCGATACCGATTCCGCGTCCCGATCGCTTTCCCCGTCCCGATCGCTGAGAAAGGCGAGCGAATGACCGAACCCATGGAACGACGCCAGTTCCTCACCAAGCTGTGGGGTCTCGGGGGCGTCCTGATGGCCGGAGCGGCCGGGCTCACCACCTGGGATCTGCTCCGCCCGCTGTCGACGGGTGGATTCGGTGGCAGGATCCGTTCGGTTGCGCCCGACGCCGTGCCCGAAACCGGCGTGATCGAGATCTCGGCCGCCAAGTCCTATCTCACCAAGGTCGACGGCTCGGTGCTGGCGATCTCGGAGAAGTGCACCCATCTCGGCTGCCGGGTGCCGTTCTGTGACTCGTCGGGCCAGTTCGAGTGTCCGTGCCATGGATCGGTGTTCAATCGGGCCGGCGAATACCGCAGCGGGCCGGCTCCCCGTGGGCTCGATCGCTACCCCACCGAGGTCGACGTCGAAACGGGACTGCTCTACATCGACACCGGTGACTTGATCACCGGCCCGCCCACGGGGGTCGAGACGCTCGACGAACCGCCGCTGGGTCCATCGTGTGCCAACGAAGGGAGCGAGTGATGCCGCTCCAGTACGAGAACGATCCCGAGCTCGAGGAATCGACCAACCGGGTGATGATGATCGGTGCCGGCCTGATCTTTGCCCTGGCCCTGGTCTTCCCCCTGTACCGGTGGGTCGAGCCGACCAACCGCGACGACGCCCGCGAGCAGAACCTGGCGTCGCTGGCCGAACAGGGTGAGGAGATCTTCGGCTTCAACTGCGCCTCGTGCCATGGCCTGAACGGCGAAGGCGGCGTCGGACCGGCCCTCAACTCCAAGCAGTTCCTGGCCAGCGCCACCGACGATCAGATCCGTCAGCTGATCTCGGTCGGTGTCCCGGGGAGCCAGATGGGTGCGTATTCGCTCGACTTCGGCGGCCCCCTGACCTCGGAGCAGATCAAGGCCATCTCGATCTTCGTGCGCTCCTGGGAGGAGCGGGCGCCCGACAATCCCGACTGGCGGGCGATGGTCGGCGGCTGACTCCCGGTCAGTCCGCCCTTCCGGCCGGGACCGTGCGGCCGGTGAGCGCCTGCTCGAGGATCTCGGCGAAGTCGACCAGATCGATGAAGCGGGTGTAGAGCGGGACCGGAGCGACCCGGATCACGTTCGGCTCGCGCCAGTCGCAGGCGACGCCGGCCGCTTCGAGCCGTTCGAACACGTGACGACCGCTCGTGGGGCGGTCGCCATGGGCCTGGTCGATCACCTCGAGCGCGAACTGGCATCCGCGCTGTTCGATCGGACGAGGGTTGATCTGGCGGACCCGGCCGTCGAACCGCTCGGCGAGCAGGCGATCGAGGAACTCGATGAGGAGGACGGCCTTGGCCCGCAGCGCCGGCATGCCGCCGGCCCGGGCGATCAGGTCGAGCTGGGGCTCGAGGGTGGCTTGCGACAGGATCGAGCCGCACGAGAGCTGCCACGCATCGGCGTTCGGGGCGGCCTGGAACTCGTTGCGCATCTGAAACCGGGTGTCGGGGTCGGTGCCCCACCAGCCTTGGAACCGGTTCAGCGCGGGATCGTGGAGGTGGCGCTCGTTGACGAAGGCGGCGGCGACCGACCCCGGCCCACCGTTGAGGTACTTGTAGGTGCACCACACAGCGAAGTCGGCATCGCTGTCGTGCAGGGAGAGCTCGATGTTCCCGACGGCGTGGGCGAGGTCGAAACCGACTCGGCTACCGACCCGGTGGCCGGCCTGGACGATGGCGGTCAGGTCGAAGGACTGGCCGGTGTAGTACTGCACCCCCGGCCACAGGACGAGGGCCAGTTCGGGCCCGTGTCGGTCGATGGCGGCGAGGATGTCGTCGTGGTCGATGAGGTCGTGACCGGGTCGGGGACCCACGGTCACCAGTGAGGTCGCCGGGTCGAACCCTCGTTGACGGATCTGGGACTCGACGGCGAAGTGGTCGCTGGGAAAGGCGTGGTCGTCGATGAGGATCTTGTGTCGCTCGGGGCTCGGATCGTAGAACGACACCATCAGGAGGTGGAGGTTCACGGTGAGCCCGTTCATGAGCGTGATCTCGTCGGCACCGGCGCCGACCAGCGGGGCCATGAGCCGGGCCAGGGTTTCGTGGCGCTTCCACCAGGCTCCGGGGTCCTCGAAGTGGCCACGGACCCCGAGCCTCCCCCACCGGTCGAGTTCGCCCTGCACGGCCGCCCGGGCGGCGAGGCTGAGCAGACCCAGTGAGTTGCCGACGAGATAGATCTCGTCGGCTCCGTTGGTCTGCGGGAACTCGAACTCGTTGCGGAACGACGCCAGCGGGTCGGTGGCATCGAGAGCCTCGGCCCGGGTTCGATCGGAAGGCCTCTCGTCGTTCGCGTCGCGCATGCTCCGACGCTATTCGACCGGGTCGCTGTGACCTTCGTCGCTTCTGCTAACTTTTGCAAGCAAACGCTAGCCATCACTACGCATGCGTACTATGCTTAGCATCAGAAAGCACGCCACCGGAGACGGATCCCCCGAACAACCCCCGGTGTCATCCCGAAAGGACCCGCACGATGACCGTCATCGAACAGGTGAAGAAGGCACAGAGCCAGATCACCGAGCAGATCAACGAAAACCCCACGGCCAAGGAACTCCTCGACCGCCTCGAGGACATCACCGAGAAGGTCGGCGAGCAGGTCGACAAGGTGCAGACCGAAGTGACCGAACGGGCCGAAACCGCTCAGAGCGAATTCAACGAGCGGGCCGAGTCCGTCCAGAGCGACCTCAACGAGCGCTTCGATGAACTCACCAAGATGTTGGTCTCGGCCAACGCCAAGGTGGCCGAAGTGGTCACGGCCCGCCTCGTTCGCCTTCCCGGCGCCGAGCGGCTGCCCCAGCCCAAGGAACTCGTCGAGTCGTACTTCGACGCCGTCGAGCGGTTCACCGCAACGAACCGGGACCTGGCCATCAAGCTGGTCTCGCCGTGGCTGATCACCGTCGAGCCGACCAAGACCAAGGCCGTCGTCACCGACAGCCCGGCCAAGAAGACAGCGGCCCGCAAGAGCACCGCCCGCAAGAGCACCGCCCGCAAGAGCACCGCCCGCAAGAGCACCGCCCGCAAGAGCACCGCCCGCAAGAGCACCGCCCGCAAGAGCACCGCTCGCAAGAGCACCGCTCGCAAGGCGACGGCGGCCACCGCTTCCTGACCGACACCGGTCGTCCCAGCGGTTCTTCCCCCGAACCCCTGAGGCAGGCGGCGACCGCGGTGGCCGGATTCCGGCTACCGCGGTCGTCGGTGGCGTTGGGCCGACCACTCGCCCACCGACTCCGGAAGGGTCGCTCAACATGAGCAAGCCCACATCGAAGAAGCAGAACGGTACGGCCCAGAACGACCCGGCAGCAGACCACGAGGCGCAGCTGGGCCTGCTCGGCGAGTTCATCAAGAACCAGCGCCGACTCGCTCGGTTGTCTCGAGCGCGAGTTGGCCAAGCTCACGAACCTGTCGGATCCCTACGTCAGCCAGATCGAACGCGGCCTCCATGCCCCGTCGGTCAAGGTGTTGCGATCGCTGGCTGCCGCGCTCGACATCAGCGCCGAGACCATGCTCGTCTACGCCGGTCTCCTCGATCCGAAGGAGACCAAGGACACCCGGGCCGACACCGAAACGGCGATCCGCAACGACGCGCTCCTCGACGACGACCAGAAAGCGGCGCTGCTCGACGTCTACCGGTCGTTCATCGCGGCCGCTGGCGAACCAGATCGGCCGTGAGTTCGTCGACCGACCGCACACCGGTCAACGCCATCGTCTGGCGTACACCTTGCTCGAAGAAGTCGAGCACGAACTCGACACCCCGCTCGCCGGCCGCCCCCAACCCATACAGGTAGGGACGTCCGATCATGCATGCGGTGGCCCCGAGGGCCACGGCCTTGACGATGTCGCTCCCCCGGCGCACGCCGCCGTCGCAGAGGATCTGGGTCGAGTCGCCAACGGCATCGGCAACAGCCGGAACGAGATCGATCGGTGCGGGTGCGCTGTCGAGCTGGCGACCGCCGTGGTTGGACAGGGCCACAGCCGAGACCCCGAGACCCGCCGCCAGCCGGGCGTCGGCGACACTCTGGATTCCCTTCAGGACGATCGGGCCATCCCAAATCGACTGGAGCCACTCCACGTCGGCCCACGACAGCGCCTGGTCGAACTGGGCGTTGATGTAGTCGGCCAGGGTCACGGCCGTTGACCCGTCGCCGGCCTCGTTGCCGTCGGCGACGTTGGCGAAGGTGATCGGGTCGTTCCGCAGGAAATCGATCGACCAGGCCGGACGCAGGGCGCCGTCGAGCAGCGTGTCGAGCCCGATCTTCGGAGGCAGGGTGTATCCACGGCGTACATCGCGCTCGCGACGGCCCAACACGGCGGTGTCGACGGTCAACAGGATCGCTTCGTAGTCCGCAGCCCTCGCCCGGTCGACCAGATCCTTCACCAGCCCGCGATCGCGCCAGGTGTAGATCTGGAACCACTTGGGTCCGGAGCCGGCGGCGGCGACCTCTTCGATCGAGCGGGTACCCATCGTCGACAGTGCGTAGGGCAGTCCCTTGCGCCCCGCCGCCCGGGCGACGGCGAGCTCGCCCTGTGAGTGCGCGATCCGGGTGAAGCCGGTCGGTGACAGCACCAACGGGATGGGGATCGTCGAGCCGAGCAACGATACGGACGGATCGATCGCCGAGACATCGCGCAGAACCCGCGGAACGAACTCGAGATCCTGGAATCTCGCGCTGTTGCGAGCCAGGGCGAGCTCGTCCTCGGCCCCTCCGTCGATGTAGTCGAAAACGCCACCGGGCAATCGGCGTTTGGCGATCTGCCGCAGATCGCCGATGTCGGCCACCGTCGACAGACGTCGGGCAACCGGATCCGACTCGAACGTCTTGAAGCGGACCACCGATCGGAAGGTGTCGAGCATGCCCATCGCAGCAGGCTAGTTGGGGCGCCGAGTCCGACGGCCCAGGTCGACGGTGAAGACCGAGTGATCACCGAACTCGAGCACGTCGCCGTCGGTCAGGCCGGCACGCGTGACCTGCCGCCGATTGACCCAGGTGCCGTTGGTGCTCCCGAGGTCGACCACCACGGCTTCATGCCCGTCGAACACGAGCGCGGCGTGCCGGGCCGACACGGTGGGATCGTCGAGGACGGTGCAACGATCACCGTTTCGTCGTCGCCCGATGATCGTTTCACCGGCGTCGAACTCGAGTGTTCGTCCGGCGGCATCACGAAGGGTGAGAAGCGCAGTGGGACCAGTCGCCGAACGGTCACCGAGGCGACCGGCCATGGTGGCGGCTCCGAGTGCCATGGCATGCCCGGGTGAGGCATCGATGGCCACCTGGGTCGGCGCGACGACATGGCTCGACATGACCTGTGACACCAGCGGAATCCGCGACGATCCGCCGACGAGGAGGACGGTGTGCAGATCGGACGCCGAGATCCCGGCGGCCTCGATCGCCTGATCGAACACGACCAGGGTCTGCGCCAGCGCCGGTCGGATCATTCGCTCGAACTCGGATCGGGCGACGCGGACCTTGGTGACATCATCGTGGAGGGCAACCGGGACCGTGGCGATCGAGTCGAGCGACAGCGCTTCCTTGGCGCGTCGGGCATCGTTGCGGATGCGGTCGACCGCCGACCGGCTCTCCGCGGTGTCGGCGAGATCGGACAGGTCACAGTCGACCAGGGCGAGAACGTGCTCGAACAGCAGATGGTCGAAATCGTGGCCCCCGAGCCGGGCGATGCTCTTCGCCGGGCCCATGAGGTCGGCACCGTCGTGGCCCGAACGGACGACCGATGCTCGGAAGCCGGTTCCACCGAGGTCGTAGACACCGATCGGCGCACCATCGGGAACCTGGCTCTGCGAGACATGATGCAGCGCAGCGGCGACCGGACCCGGAACCAGACCGAGCAACTCGAGGCCGGTGCTGCGGACGGCTTCGGCGAGGAGTTCGATCCGGTAGTCGCCCCAGCCGGCCGGGTGTGTGACGACGAGACCGCGGGGCGGCTCACCCTCGATGTGGACGACGTCGTCCACCAGGGACTGTACGAACAGTCCCATGAGGCGCTCGGCCGAGACCGGCGTCCCGCCCATCACGAACGGGGTGTCGTCTCCCACCCGTGCGATGAAGGCCCGAGACACCCGTTCGGGGTCCGAGGCGCGGCGTTGCGACGCCGCTTCTCCATGAAGGTGCTCACCGTTCTCGCCGAGCCAGAGCACCGAGGGAACCTCGGCTCCGTCGGCACCGACCGGGACCACGTGCACCGAACCGGCGCGATGCATCGCGACCACCGTCACAGCAGCACCGACGTCCACGCCCAACTCATAGCCCACGGCGCCAACGTACCGGCCCGCAGGGTCTGCGTCACACCGGTCCCAACTCGGACGTCTCCCGACTTCCGGGCGCGAGAACGAGGTCGCCATCGACCCACGAATCGAGCTCCGTGACCGATGTCCGCAAGACCCTGCGAACTGCCGCTCAGTCCAGCAGTGCCGAGAGGAATCGATCGTTCTCCTCGGGTGTGGAGATCGTCACCCGAAGCCCCTCGCCGCTGAACGGGCGGGTGACGACACCCTTGCGCTCGAGATCGAGATAGACCTCGTCGGTGCGAGAGCCGAGCTCGAGGTACACGAAGTTGGCTTCGGGCCTGGGGACGCTCCAGCCCCGAGCGGCGAGCGCGGCGACGACTCGATCCCGCTCGCCGACGATCAGGCGAACCCGTTCCATCACCTCGTCGTTGGCCGCGATGGCGGCAATCGCTGCCCCCTGGGCCAACCCGTTCACGGCAAAGGGGAACAGGGTCTTGTCCAGCGTTTCGATCAGTTCGGGGTGGCCCATCGCGTATCCGACCCGGAGCGCCGCGAGACCCTGGGCCTTCGAGAAGGTGCGCAGGACACAGAGGTTCTCGAACCGGTCGATCAGATCGGGCACCGGATTGCCCAGTTCGTCGGACATGAACTCCCGGTAGGCCTCGTCGAGCACCACCACGACGCCCGAGTCGAGCCGTTCCAGGAGCCGCGCGACGTCGCTCATGGGCACGGCCGTGCCGGTCGGGTTGTTGGGGTTGGCAAGGATGACGAGTTTGGTCCGGTCGGTGACCGCGGCGGCGACGGCATCGAGATCGAACCGGCCCTCGGTCAGCGGTGTGGTGACGGCGCGGCCGGCAACCAGGGCGGTGTAGACAGGGTAGACCTCGAAGGAGCGCCACGGATAGACGACCTCGTCACCGGGATCCACGTAGCTGAGGAGCAGCTGCTGCAACAGACCGACCGACCCGCAGCCGACCGTGACCCGCTCAGCGCTGATCCCGACCCAGCGAGCGATGACCGAGCGCAGTTCGGTGGCCCGGTGGTCGGCGTATCGATTGGTCTGGCCGGCGAGCGCTTCGATGGCGGCGACGACCGACGGGACCGGACCCCACGGAGTCTCGTTCGATGCCAACTTGATGGCGTTCACGATCCCGTGTTCGGCTTCGGCTTGGGCAGCGCCCTTACCGGGTCGATAGGTGGGCAGGGCAGCAACGCTGGGGCGGGGTCGTCCGATCACGGCGCCACGCTAGTGCGACCGCAGGCCTACCTCCATGGCCGGTCGACCCTCCATCGCCGGTCGACGGCTCGTCTTCGGGACGTAGACGGCCGGGATCCCGGACGCGTCGGCGCCCGCGGAGTCCGATCGTGAGATCTAATGGGGCCATGTCCGTCGCCAACGAGTTGCCCCGCTGGAACCTCTCGGACTATTTCACCGGGCTCGACAGCCGCGAGTTCCGGGCTGCCGAGGAACGTCTGACGGCTTCGTTGCAGCGCCTCGTCTCGCTCTACGACCGACTCGATGTCCGGGGTGGCGACAAGGCGCTCGATCCGATCGATCCCGATCCCGTCGTGGTGGCGGCAGTCGACCAGGTCCTGGACGAGACCAACGACGTGATGGCCGAACTGGATCTGCTCGACGCCTACACCTACTCGTTCGTGTCGACCGACACCACCGATGCACTGGCCCAGGCCACCCAGTCGCGACTCAGGGAGCGCTCGTCGACGCTCCACGACCTTCGCACCCGGCTCGATGCCTGGGTGGCTGCCTTGGGGGTCGACGCCACCGTCGCCGCGAGCGAGGCCGCCGGCGCCCACGAATGGCCGATGCGCAAGGGCGCCCGGCGAGCCGAACGCCAGATGCCCGAGGGCGAAGAGCAGCTCGCTTCGCTGCTGTCGCTGACCGGGTCCTCGGCCTGGTCGCAGCTCTACGCCGACGTCACCTCGTCGATCAGCACGGTGGTCGACTTGCCGTCGGGACCCGAGCACCTGCCGATCTTCGCCGTCCGGGGTCTCGCCATGGACGCCGATCCGGGCGTGCGCAGGGCCGCCTACGAGGCCGAACTCGATGCGTGGCGGTCGAACGCCATCCCGATCTCGGCGGCGCTCAACGCGATCAAGGCCGAACAACAGCGGCTGGCGCTGCGCCGGGGCTGGCCGTCGATCCTGGATGCACAGCTCTTCGGTCAGTCCGTGGGGCGGGCCGCCCTCGACGCCATGCAGGCGGCGATGGTCGACGCCTTTCCTGCGTTCCGCCGCTACCTCGGGGCGAAGGCGGCCTTGCTGGGCCACGACGACGGGTTACCGTTCTGGGACCTGTTCGCGCCGGTCGGCCGGTCACGGGAGGTCTCCTGGGACGAGGCCAAGACGACGGTCGAGAGGGCCTTCGGTTCATACTCGCCGCAGCTGCGTTCACTGGCGCAACGGGCGTTCGACCAATCCTGGATCGACGTGGCTCCCCGGGCCGGCAAACAGGGTGGGGCGTTCTGCATGCCGATGGGTGACGGCGACAGCCGGGTGCTCATGAACTTCACCTCGAGCATGCCGCAGGTGTTCACCCTGGCCCACGAACTCGGCCACGCCTATCACAACTCGACCATGACCGAACGAACGCCGATCCAGCGCGGAACGCCGTCGTCGCTGGCCGAGACGGCCTCCATCTTCTGCGAGACGATCCTGATCGAACACCGGCTGGCCGCGGCAACCGACCCGGGTGAACGGCTCCACCTCCTCGACGTCGATCTGCAGGGCTCCACGCAGGTCATCGTCGACATCCACTCGCGTTTCCTGTTCGAGTCGGCGGTGTTCGAAGCCCGTTTCGACTCGTCGATCTCGATCGACGGTTTCTGCCGACTCATGGCCGAGGCCCAGGAGGCGACCTACGGCGTCGGACTCGACCCCGATCGGCGACACCCGTGGATGTGGGCGGCCAAGCCGCACTACTACGGCTCACTGTTCTACAACTGGCCGTATGCGTTCGGGCTGTTGTTCGGGCTGGGGCTCTATGCCGGCTTCGTCGCCGACCCCGACCGTTTCCGGAGTCGCTACGACGATCTCCTGTCCTCGACCGGCCTGTCGGATGCGACCACCCTCGCCGCTCGATTCGATATCGACATCGAGGACCGGGCGTTCTGGGAGCGGAGCCTCGACGTCGTCCGAGCCCGCATCGAGGATTTCTGTTCACTGGCGGAACAGCGGTAGCCGGCCGTGGGTTGTCGAGATCATGGCCGTTTCCCGTCTCAACCACGCCGTGCTCTACGTTCGTGACGCCGAACGAACGGCGGCGTTCTACGCCGACCTCCTCGGATTCGTCGTTGCCAACTCGTTTCCCGGCGGTGTGTTCATGCGGGTCGCCGAGGACTCACCGAACGACCACGACATCGCCTTCTTCAGTGTGGGTGACGAGGCCGGGCCCCCGGCCGCCGGTCGGTCGAGCGTCGGTCTCTACCACCTGGCGTGGGAGGTCCCGACCCTCCGGGAACTCGTCGATCTGCGAGCTCGACTGCTCGATGCCGGAGCGTTGGCCGGTGAGAGCGACCACGGCGTTTCGAAGAGCCTCTATTGCAGGGATCCCGACGGCATCGAGTTCGAACTGATGTGGGCGGTTCCGGCCGAGCTGCTCGGGCCGGACGACGCCGTGACGACCCGACAGCTCGATTGGAACGCCACCATCGAACGTTTCGGCCTCGACACGGTGTCGGTCACACCTGTTCTGGCCTCCTAGCACCGGGGCCGTCAGGCCATCAGATCCCTGGCCACATCGATCCAGAAGTCGGTGGTGAGGCGCAGCGACTCGAGATCGATGCGTTCGTCGTGCCCGTGGAACCGTTTCGAGAAGTCCCCGGCCGAGAGGTCGGGGCTCATCAGACCGGCGCCGTAGGCCACGGCCCCGAGGTCGCGGAAGACCCGGGCGTCGGTGAACCCGACTGCCAGTGACGGGCTGAGTCGAGTGCCGGGGAAGGGCCGTTCGACGGCCTTCTGCACGCTGTCCCAGAGGGGTGTGTCGAGCCGGCTCATCGAGGCCATGTCGTTCATGATGACCTCGACCTGCACCTTGTTCGCGAGGTCGCCGAGCGCGGCGTCGAGATGGGCCTGCACGTCATCGGGCGTTTCGCCGGGCAGGGTCCGGATGTCGATCTGCAGGTCGATGGAATCGGGAATCACGTTGGCCTTCATCTCCGGCCCGCCGTCGAGCACGTTGGCCGAGAACGTCGTGTGAACGCACGAGTGCAGGTAGCTGGCCGATCCGGCATCGGGCATGACGGCCAGCAGTTCATCGAGCTTGGCCGGGTCGAGCATCGTGGCCCGGACCTCGTCGGTCACCGGCAGGGTGTCGACTCGTTCCCGCCACAGTTCATGAAAGCGGGCCGGGGGCGAATAGTCGCTGATTCGCTGGACGACGGCGGCCGCGGTGACCAGTGCGTTGTCCTTGCGAAACGGCATCGAACCGTGCCCCGGGACTCCGCTGATGCGCAGCCGCCGCCAGGCGACTCCCTTCTCGCCGACCGTGAGCCCAACGGTGTGATCGTTTCCGACACCTCCGTGCAGTCCGCCGTTCTCGGTCAGGACGTAGTCGCAGCGGATCGAGTCGGGGTGATGGTCGGCAATCCACCGGGCACCGTGGGCGCTGCCCGACTCCTCGTCGGCAACGGCGAAGTACAGCAGGTCACCCCGGGGTCGGAAGCCGGACCGGGCGAGGTGCCGAAAGGCGACCGCCATCGATGAGGTGAGGTTGAGCATGTCGACCGCACCCCGGCCCCAGACCTCGCCATCGATCAGCTCACCCCCGAACGGGTCGCGGGTCCAACCCGACGGGTTGACTGGAACGACATCGGTGTGACCCATGAGACACAGTCTCGGAGCCGACGGATCGGTTCCCGGGATCCGGGCAACGAAGGACACACGGCCGGGCGTCGGTTCGAAGCGCTCGATATCGATCCCCGGACCTTCGACGAAGGTCTGCAGGATGTCGGCGTTGCGGACCTCCTGGCCCGATTCGGCGTGGCCGTCGTTGACGCAGGCGTTGCGGATCAGATGTCGGAGCAGATCGACGGTGTCGTCGAGCAGTTCGTCGGATTGTCGCTGGTCGGGCACCGTCGCAGTCTGTCACGACCGCAACCGTCGGTGCCCGCCGGCTTCGTCGCAGCCCTCGCCGCGCCTTGACGCGTGCGAGGCGACCGAGGTCAGCCCCAACAGGAGCGGCTGGCGTACCAGGGCCGGGTGCCGTCTCGTTTCCAGGTGATCACGGCGGCCTCGTCCTGCTGGGCGGGTGTGGCCCGGTGGGCCTCGAAAACTCCGTAGCGCTGAGCGTGGCCATAGGCGGCCCAGCTGGACAGGAGGAACTGGTAGGCCCCGCGGGCACTCGAGCGGGGATTGGCGGCCAGATAGTTGCCTCCCGACTCGCAGCGGCGGATCTGGATCAGGATGGGTGGCACGTAGACGCCGTGGCCGGCATTGACCCAGCCGGCGGGACCGCTGACCTCGATCAGCGGAGCAAGGGCGGCGGGGCCCGCGATCACTTCGCGACCGGTCACCGACTTGTGTTCGGCCGAATCCGAGATGTAGATCACGGCGTGCGCGGTCTCGAACTGAGACCAGTAGGCGTATCCATCGGGGTCGGGTTCACGACCGAGAGCCCACCGGTAGGCGTCTCGTAGGGAATCGCCGGTTGACTTGAGCCGGGCCTCGTCGCTGACCATCAGGGCCTTGGTCAAACCGAGAAGCGAAGAGCCCCGGTTGAGCTGGTCGACCCAGTAGGCATGGCCGGCGAGGTCGGGTTCGCGGCCAAGCGCAGCCCGGTACAGACGGGTGATCCGATCGTTGGGGGCCAGGTTGGCCACGCCGAGCGCGGCCGAGTCGGCCTCGAGCGCCGCCGTCTGGCTCTGGCCGTCCTGAGCACCCACGACCTGCGGTGCCGCCAGGAGCGTCGTCAGGATGACGAACGCGATGGTGACCTGTTTGATTGTCTTCAGCATTGTCTCACCTCATCGTTGTCCCAGCAGCCGAGGCATGCAGGGGGACGTGGCTTGGGATGGACACGTACAGCAGACGCATCGAACGATGGCGGTACTCCTGGTACCAGCGTGACGATGCGCCCCTCCGGCGCCATCTCATGCCTCATCCGTGAAGGATCCCGCCTTGGTGGGAGGCACTTGCGCTCGGGTTTTCGGCCCCCGAGTAAGCCGGTCAGTTTCGGATACGTTACGGCGCCATCACGAAGATGCAACCCGAACGAGGTTTTCCCGAATCCGAGGATCCGTCGCTTCTACCAGCTGTTCCGGTCGTGCGTTCTACACTCGGGCCGAGCAACGTGGAGGGAACATGGTTGACACCTACACGGCCTGGGACGGCAATTCGTATCCCTGGCCGCCGCCCGAGGGCTGGGTCATGGGCACCGATGGCCGCTACTGGCCCGAGGGACGTCAGCCCGGTGCCGCGGCCGCCGCGCCCGGGCCTCCGCCCGGTGTCCGACCACCGCCGCCACCTGGGGCACCTCAGCCATCGGCGATGCCACCACCGTCTGCGGTGCCACCGCCCGGTGCACCTCCGCCGGGGGCCTATTCGCCACCACCTCCGGGCAAGAGCAGCAACGCCGGGCTCTGGGTGCTGGGTATCTTCGGCGGCATCATCCTGCTCACGCTGGCCGGCTGTGTGGCCGTGGTGTCGACCCTCAATCGAGCGGGCGACGTGATCAGCGAGGGTTACTCCGAGCTCGCCGATTCGACCCAACGACGCACCGAGGCCGAGCAGGCGACCGCCATCAGCGAGTGCGCCGTGCGTGGCGGCATTCCCGTGGCATCGGGCACGGTGACCAACCAGCGCGACATTCCGTCGGATTACATGATCGTGATCGACTTCTACGACACCAGCGACCAGACGTTCATCGGGAGCAACCAGGAAAAAGGTGATCATCCTCGACGCCGGGGCCCGCAAGGACTGGGAGATCGAGGCACCAGTCAGCGGCTTCGAGGGCAGTGTCCGCTGCGACCTGGCGTTCGGCACGATCCGGTTGGAGGACTGAGCGCGTCCCGTGGTTCCCGTGCAGCCATCCACATCTGGTGGGCCGGACCTCGTTCCCGAGGTCGAGCCCGGCCAGAACGCAGACGAGTCGGTGGATCGGCGCCCCCGGCAGGACTCGAACCTGCAACCGTCGGATTAGAAGTCCGATGCTCTATCCGGTTGAGCTACGGAGGCCGGCATTCGCCCGGGTTCGGCGGCGACGACCGGCCGATCCTAGTCCGCCCCATCGGTGGTTCGGGTCGATCGAATCGTCGTGTCCGACAACTCGATCGTGGTTCATGGCAAGACCAGATAGGATCGCCAGGTCCTGGTGGCCGTAGCTCAGTTGGTTAGAGCGCCAGGTTGTGATCCTGGATGTCGGGGGTTCAAATCCCCTCGGTCACCCCAAGCAATACCGCGAGGGCTCGGGACATGGCGTGGATTTCCTGCGCTAGGCTCCGCTCCTCGCACAAGCGCCTCTAGCTCAATTGGCAGAGCAACGGACTCTTAATCCGCAGGTTCCGGGTTCAAGTCCCGGGGGGCGTACCACTTCACAGGCCGCTGACCAGCACAAACGCTGGAGTCGGTCGGTGGGGTTGCCGGTTCGGGTGCCTAAGTGGGTGCCATAGACTCCGTCCTAGACTCGATTTGGTGCAGTTCGTACACTCCGAATCGTGCACACAAGTCGACAGGGCGGGCACGGATGAGTGACCGGCGGTCCTACCAGTCGGGGTATCTCCGTCGCATCGTCGACGACGAACTCGACCACGCACTGACCCATCCGGCCCCGGTCCTGCTCGACGGCCCGCCCGGGGTCGGGACCACCAGCATCGCCAGCAACCGGGCGCGCACCGTCAAACACCTCGACCACCGCAACGTCCGCCGGATCCTCACCGCCGACCCCGACCGGGCCACCGCCGGCCCCACCCCGATCCTGTTCGACCAGTGGCACCACCACCCACCGCTGTGGCACACACTCACCGACAACCCCAACCGATCCGGCCCGTTCCTGCTCACCGGCATCAGCCCCGACCCCCGGCACCAGCACGACCCCACCGTCGTGACTTCGGTCCGGGTACGGCCCCTCACCCTTCCCGAACGCCTCGACATCACCCCCACGGTCTCCCTCGCCGACCTGATCGCCAACCGGCCCATCCCCCCAACCCGCAGCGACCTCGACCTCGGGGACTACATCGACGAGATCGCCGCCGGCGGCTTCCCCCACTACCGCCACCTCAACCAACCAGCAGTCACACGACGCCTCGACAGCTACCTCCGCCATCTCATCGACCAACACCTCCCCGAGGCCGGCCACACCGTCCGCCAACCCGACGCCCTGCGCAACTGGCTGCGTGCCTACGCCACCGCCACCAGCACCACCGCCACCTGGGAACAAATCCGGCTCGCCGCCAACCCCGCAACGACCACCGGCTGCGACCACCACCCGCCGCTACACCGAAGACCTCACCCGACTCCGAATCCTCGACCCCCTTCCCGGCTGGGCACCCGCCAACAGCCCGATCCGAGACCTACTCACCGGACCCAAACACCACCTCGCCGACCCCGCACTCACCCTCGCACTCCTCGACCTCGACACCGAACAACTCCGCAACGGCCACGACCCCACCACCCAGACCGTGCTCGACCGCCTATTCGAATCACTCGTCGCACTCACCCTGCAGGTGTTCGCCCAACACAACCACGCCACCGTGCACCATCTCCGCACCAAAGGCGGACGCCACCACATCGACTTCATCATCGAACACCCCAACGGCATCGTCGCCATCAACACCCACCTCGGCCCGAACATCGCCGAGCGCGACCTGCGCCAACTGCACTGGCTCCACACCCAACTCCCCCACCACGACACCACCCTCGCCGTCATCACCACCGGACCCGACGCCCACACCCGACCCGACGGCACCCGCGTCATCCCCCTCGCCGCCCTCGGCCCCTGACCGCCGACCAACAGCGCGGACTCGTGCCGAGAAACAACGGCACCCTGGGAACAGCCCGACTCCCTGATGGAACTGCCGCGCGTTGAGGTGCCGGGTTGCGATGTCACCCCACGCGCAGCAGCCCCTCCTGTCGCTCGGTGCCGGCGTGGCGAACGGGGATGATGCGTGCGATGCCGAAGGCCTCGATTCGCGGTCCCCTTCGCGCGGCCGAATCCGTCCGTTCGCCGGCCGTTCGCTCAACTCGGCGACAGCATCTCCAACGGTGCGAGCGACACGACGCCTTCAGCCTTCGCGGCCAGCGTCGGGTCGATCGTGACGAGTGCATCAGCCTGGAGCTGGCACACCGCGAGATACTCGGCATCGAACGTCGTGTCCCACCCGTTCGCGAGCGCGATCTTCCACGCGGTGCGACGCGACACGCGGTCCCCAAGTAACCGCATCTTGAGTTCCGTGAAGCGTTCGTGGCGACGGAGCGCCTCTTCGTCGGTGATCTCGCCGTTGCGCACGGCCTCGAGCAGCAGGGTCAGCGCCTGGGAGCGGATGAGGCTGGGAGCGACGAGCTGATGATCAGGATCGATGTCGAGGTCGTTGGCGACGATATGGAGCAAGGTACGAGCGTCGATCACGTAGCGGGTCACGTCCGCACCGTACATCCGGCCACCGGCGCGTAGTCGGGTGCACCCAGCGATACGGAGCAGCGCGGCTGGCTGGCCTTCAGGCAACGCAGTGGAGAGAAGTAGCACTGTCACCGAGGATTAGTTGGTCCGCAGTACGACAGCCGCCACGCGACGATGGCCCGATGCCAGATGTCGACCTACCCAAGATCGGTGCGCCCGCGACTCACGCCCTCGACTCGATCGGCATCACTCGACTCGACCATCCGATGGTGCGATTACCGGGTGCTCAGCAAGGGCCGATATCGAGTGGTCGGCCCGCGACCGTGGTCGTGAATACGTGCGATCGTTATGCGTGGCATCGGCCCTCGCAAGGCCGGGCAATGGCTCGCCAACGCCGCCAGATGCCCATGGGTCACAGCGACTGCCTCGCCTGCTGGTAACCGTTGACGGGGTGGTAGACACATCGTCCACCACCCAGCCGGATTGGGTCGCTAGGTCAGTTCCATGAGTCCACCGAGGGTGGGCTGAAACCCGCAGGCGTCAATGTAGAAGGACTCGAGGTCCGCATCGAAGCCGACGTGGAGGAACTCGCATCCAGCGCTGGTGGCGCCATCGCGTGCTGCGTGAACCAAGGCGACACCGACCCCGCGATGACGGTAGTCGGTATCGACCATGACGTCTTCAATGAAGGCATGGACCAGACCGTCCCAAAGGACGTTGACGAAGCCGACGAATCGGCTTTCGTCTCGGGCCACAACCCAGCCGAGGCTGTATCGATTGGTCTGGTCGACCCAGTCCCATTCGGACTCGTTGAACAGCCGCGTCTCGAATGCGGCTGCATGTACTTGATGGATCTCGCGATTGGTGAACGGATCACGCCACCCGAAGGTGATGTTGCCGTGAGGCATTGATACTCCTTGATTTTGAAAAAGTGAGTGCCCCGGCTGTGTGTTAGCTCGTTCAGTCGAAGAGCGAACTCGGCACAGAAAGGGCGGTGAGAGTAGAGAGTGCGGTATCCATCAGGGATCCTCCTGGGTGTCGGGCTCAGTGGCGATCGCCAGCGAGAGCACGAGCCTATTGGTCATCGCACTGCGGTCTGGGTTCGAGCGCGGGCGTCGCGTGAGATCGGGCTGGTAAGCAACGCGCCTGAAGCCGCATGATCCCGACGACGAACCTGCAGTTGAGCAGTCCGCTGTCTGGCATCCAGTCAACAGAGTCCGACACCATGCGGCGCGACATCGGGGCCGAACTGTGCGGGCATCGGCGATTCTGGGTCGTGACTACGTGTGGGTGATATCGAGTGGCTATCGCCGAACCAGGGATCTCCACGGTCGGCGCCGTTCTGGCCGGCGCCACGTTCGAGCGCTCGGTGCAGCAGTGCGACGTCCAAATCGTTGCCCTGCTGGCTAGGAGAGGTGACAGGATTGTCGGATGCCGAAAGGATCGACTCCGCGTTGGCTTCGGCCGATCCACCGATGGTTTTTCTGGTGGGAGGCCGTGGTGCCGTCGATCTACCGGGTCGCTGCGGTCGCAGTGGCAGCGATAGCAACGGCGGTTCTCCTGCTCGCCGTCGGCCTGCATCCGTTGGTTGGAGCGCCGGTGGCCCTGATCGTGTGGATTGGCTTGGCGGTCGCCCAAGAACACGACGAGCGGATCGCGCTTCCAGTCGACGCCGAGTTTCATCAGCATCTGCGAGAGGTGATCGACCCGATGCTGAGTCCGCACGACTTGGTTTTCACCGTCGCCTATGGCCCGTGTCGTGCTCGAGAGGACCGGACTGAGGCATTCCTCTACGAACGTGCCGACGTTTCCGAAGGTTGCAGCGATTTCTGGATTCATCGGAACCGACCTCTTGGAACGATGAGCGTCGACTTCGCAGGTCGAGGACTGTCGCTTTGGTTGTCCGCCGCAGGCGATGTGCAACTGGCTGAACGAATCGAGCAAGCCTTGAGCCCGCTCGGAGACGTCGCTGCCCTGCAGTCGGCGCTTGAAGCGGTGCCTGGCGAGTTCTGGAGTTGAGTGGGTGTTGGATGCTGGTGGGACTGAGCGCTAGTGCGCAGCGCCGACGAAGCGGCGATGGCGTGCGCCTCGCATCCGTGACGGACCCGCGAGCGATCTGATCGCTCGCCGTTCGGTGGCGTCAAACTTGTGGTGATAGGCCCGTGAGATTGCGGCGTCACGTAGGGGCCGCAGTCGCACACCGCTTCCTTGGGAACATCGGTGATTCTGCGTGTCAAAGTGTGCGGACCTGCCGTCGAAGGCCCGGCGCTTCTTGGGTCCGCCGAGAATACGCCTGGGCGCCCCCGGCTTCGTCTCTGCGACACTGATGCGCATGGCAGGGAGTATCGAGCCGGCGGGCCTAGTCGAGTACTACCGAAGCCGCGACGAGTCGTTGCGCTTGGGTCGCGGCGAAGGTTTGTTGGAGTTCGAGCGCACGCAGCATCTGATCCGTCAGGTGATTCCGCCGGCCAGTCGTGTCGTTGATGTGGGTGGCGGTGATGGGGTGCACGCTCGGTGGCTCATGGCTGACGGTCACGACGTTGTCACTCTTGATCTGGTCCCCGGGCACGTCGAGCGTGCGCGTGGAAGCGGTCTGTCTGCTCAGGTCGGAGACGCTCGATCCTTGCCGTTCATCGATTCATCGTTCGACGTTGCGCTGCTGCTGGGACCGCTCTATCACTTGCGCGATGCCGGCGACCGCAGGATGGCGCTGAACGAGGCGAAGCGAGTGTTGCGGTCCGGCGGGCTCTTCGTCGGGGCTGCGATCAATCGGGCAGCGGTACTGGTCGACGCGATGAGGAAAGGTTCGATTGACGACCCTGGAGTTCGTGCGGTGCTCGAGCGGATCGCGCTCATCGGCCACGATGACACGGGGACCGGATCGGGAGCGATGTACTTCCACCGATCCGAGGACTTCCTTGCCGAGGTCGTCGATGCCGGCTTCACCGACGTTCGACTGAGGGGTGTCGAAGGTCCTGCTTGGTCACTGATTCCTCCGGATTCCACCGCGGATGATGCGATTGTCGAGCAGGCACGCTTGGTAGCGGAACTGACCGACGAGATCGACGGCGGCGCGGCAAGCAGCTCTCACGTGCTGGCGTTCGGGACCTCAGACTGAGTTCGCAGCACCCCGCCTCATCCCGTGACATGCGTGCGCGGGGACGTGAATATCGGGCACCCGGCTTGGGCCGTTATCGCACATCCGCTTCGGGATCGAAGTCGGGACTATGTGCGCTGTCATGGAGCGTTACAGCCGAATAAGCGAGAACGCACGACCAGTCCCGATCCTGCTGCGAGGCTTGGTCGATGAACGATTCAGGAAGTCCTGGGGCGGCGGTATCGGCCAGTTGGCTAGCCTTCAACGGGCGTGCTGACGGAACGAGGTGCAATGTCGGATCAACTGAGCCAAGCCGTGGAAGCAGCGTGGGCGTACGAGGGTTTGCATGTCGACGCGCTGTTCCGACAATGGGCACAACCGGTGCTCGATGCCGCTGGCGTCACAAGTGGGAGTCGGGTGCTCGATGTGGCGTGCGGCACCGGCGTGGTCGCCCGTGAGGCCCTCGGTCGGGTCGGGCCGGCGGGCTCGGTGATCGGGCTCGACATCGGCCCTGGGATGCTCACCGTGGCCGAGACGATCGAGCCCGCTGTGACCTGGACTGTCGGCGGTGCCGGCAAGCTTCCTT
Source organism: uncultured Acidimicrobiales bacterium (assembly GCA_963700755.1). Taxonomy (GTDB): domain Bacteria; phylum Actinomycetota; class Acidimicrobiia; order Acidimicrobiales; family SZUA-35; genus JBBQUN01. The sequence continues at coordinate 9,381 of CAVOYW010000002.1, read as the reverse complement.
TCGACGACGATGAGTTCGACGCCGTGGTTAGCCAGTTTGGCCTGATGTTCTTCACCGACCGGGTGCAGGCGATTAGCGAAATGCTCCGTTGCGCGAAGCCCGGTGCCCGAGTAGTCGTGGCGGTGTGGGATTCGCTCGAACGTTCCGAGGCGTATCCGATCTCGGTCGACCTGTTGAATCGCCGTGCCGGTCCGGCCGCCGCCGACGCGCTCCGCGCGCCGTTCGTGCTCGGCGACACCGACCGACTGCGGAGTCTGTTTGAGGAGGCCGGGGCGTCGACAGTATCGATCGACACTCAGCACGGCACCGGCCGGTTTCCCAGCGTGCGCACCATGGTCGAGGCCGACCTGCGGGGCTGGTTGCCCGTCATGGGGGTGGTCCTCGACGATGCTCAGATCGAACTGATCCTGGAGGAGGCTGAAGAGGCGTTGGACGAGTACGTGACCGTCGACGGCACGATGGTGTTCGACGCTCCGGCCCACATCGTCACGGCGCAAATCTGACGGTCATCTCCGCCGATCGACGGGTCGATCCTCATACCGACGAGGCGAACGAACTCGCCTTGGGACTCCTCGTACGGACGTCGGCAGCGTTGAGACCCGCCGGCCCAACTCGACGGGATTCTGTGACGTGGCACTCGGGCCGAGACCGAGTGGTCTTGGTCGATTCGGTACCGAGATTCTGCGCTGCCGGTATCGGGCGTCGCTTCGCCGAGTGGCTCTGCGGTCTGGTGCGTGCGGAAAGTCCCAGGCCCCGGCCGGCGTCAGAAGCGACGCCGGGACCGATCGCGTCCCGGGAGGCGTGCCCGCGGTGCGAGGAGCTCGGGATTCCCGGTTGCATATTTCGGGTTCTCCCGAAATAATGAGGAGGTGAACGGATGGTGCGAGAGCCTGGGTGTGTGATCTCAGATGACCTTGACGAGTTGGTTCGTGCGATCTCGCATTCGACCCGACGACGGATCCTGCGTATCTGTCGCGACGGGTTCGTTTCGGCCGGTGACATTGCGGCTGAGATCGATCTTGCGCTCGCGAGCGTGTCGGAGCATCTCAAAGTGCTCCGCAAGACGGGTCTCGTCGAACTGGAGCGTGACGGAACCAGATGGCTATACCGCACCAACCGTGATCGCGTCCGCGCCGTGCTCGACACCTTGCACGACGATCTACCCACCAACCAATGACCGGTTTCGCCCGACGAAAGGATCTTCACCATGACCACCCCAGTCGTTCACTTCGAGTTCGCCGGTCCCGACGAATCGGCCCTGCACGGCTTCTACGGGGATCTCTTGGGTTGGGCAGTGAAGCCGATGGGTCCCGGCTACGCGCTCATCGAGACACCAGAGGGCTCGCCGAACGGAGCCGTGCGGGAGTCCGAGACAGCCGAAGTCACCATCGGAGTCGAAGTGACCGATCTCGACGCTGCCGTCGCCCGTGGTGTCGAGTTGGGTGGCTCGATCGTGATGCCGCCAACAGACAACGGATACGTGAACAAGGCTCAGCTCGCCGATCCGGCCGGCAATGTCGTCACGCTGATCGAGGCCGACAAGTCCGAGGCAGTGAAATAGATGACAGCTGGATACTCGGGGACCCCGCTGGCCAAGAAACTTGGCATCAAACCCGGCTACACCGTCGCTACGGTCAACGAACCCAACGAGTTCCGTCCGCTGCTGGTCGACCTGCCCGACGACGTGGACCTCGACGTCGATCTGGCGGCCCAACCCGACGTCGTCGTAGCGTTCTACACGGAACGTGCCCGCCTCGACGCGGAGCTCGAGACGCTGGCTGACGCCGTGTTTCCTGACCGTGCGATCTGGCTGGGATGGCCGAAGAAGACTTCCGGAGTCGATACCGACCTGACCGGCGACGTCGTGCGAGCGACCGTCCTCGCCACCAAGCTCGTCGATGTCAAGGTCTGTGCCATCTCCGACACCTGGTCCGGACTCAAGGTCGTCTGGCGAAAGGAACACCGCTAGATCCCGCAGCCGATCGACACACGAGGGCGGCTCGTTCCCGGCTTTTGGTCAGCCGGACAACCAACGGGAAGGACCGTGCAGGATCGGTGTCTCAAGGGGCGAGTCGCTGATGGGTCAGTTGCTTCGGCCGGGAATCTGAGGCGCTGCATCCGGGCCGGAGTCGCACGCGGCCGGGACGACGGGAGTCGAGATTATGAGCGGCGCTATCGAGCGGTCGCCCTGCATGTCAGTACCGCATTGTCGTTGTGTGCGAGCGCTAGGTCGGGCACCGGCGCTCAAAGATGTGGCCCGTATGGTGAGTGAATGCCAGCGACGCTTCGATCGATTTTGCTGTTCGCTCTCGCTGCTGTTGCCGAGATCGGCGGAGCGTGGCTCATCTGGCAAGGCGTACGCGAGCACCGCGGCGTGGCGTGGGTGGGCGCCGGGATCGTGGCACTCGCCGCGTACGGGTTCGTTGCGACCTTGCAGCCCGATGCGAACTTCGGTCGGATCTTGGCGGCGTACGGCGGGATCTTCGTGGCTGGTTCGCTGGCGTGGGGCCGGCTGGTCGACGGGTTCAAACCGGATCGCTTCGACCTGATGGGAGCAGGAATCTGCCTCGTCGGCGTCGCGGTCATCATGTACGCGCCACGCTGAGCAGCTTCTGCTTGACCTTCGTGTCGACCTGAAGGTTTATCGTGATCAGCAATGACGACTGGCCTCAAGATCAACGAAGTTGCCGACGCGAGCGGCTTCAGCGCGAACACACTGCGCTACTACGAACAGATCGGGCTGCTCCCCGAGTCGGCGCGCACGCCCGCCGGATAACGGATCAACGACCAACGCACACTCGATCGTCTCGCGTTCATCTCCCGCGCCAAGCAGCTGGGCTGCGCGCTGGAGGAGATCACGGGTCTGACGACCTCATGGGACGGCGGCCAGTGCGGCCCGATCCAAGATCAACTCCGTCAACTCGTAACGGACAAGATCGCTGCGGCACAACAGCAACTCGCCGAACTCATGACCTTCACCAGCGGGCTACAGCACGCCGCAACCGCCCTTGAACGCCACAGACCGGATGGGCCATGCGATGACGGGTGTGGCTGCGTCACCGATCCCGATGACACGACCAACACCGACGCACCGATCCAAGCCGTCAGCCTCTCGCCGAAACCTGCCCCGACCGATGACGAACCCGCGATCGCGTGCACTCTGTCGTCCGGGTCGATGAAGGGCCGCCTCGATGACTGGCAGGCGCTGCTCACTCACGTCGAGCGACGCGAACGAATCGATGAAGGAGTCCGATCCGTGTTCGCCACCTCGGTCCCCATGTCCGACCTGATCGGACTGGTTGCAGCCGAACAGGACTGTTGCCAGTTCTTCCGATTCAGCATCACCGTCGATACCCGCGGTATAGCTCTGGAAGTCCGGGCGCCACAGGACGCGCTCCCCATTGTCGAGTCGACGTTCGGCGCGCCCGCATGAGCGCCAAGAAGGAGATGTTGCACCTTCATGTGAACGCAACCATCGTCGGTGTTGGCGTCGCCGCATGCGCGGCCTGTTGCGCCGCTCCCATTCTCGGCGTGCTAGCCGCAATCGGGTTGGGAACCGCCGCCGGGTTCCTCCTAGTCGGCACCCTCGCACTCGTCGTCGGTGGCGCAGTGATCGCGCTCGTCGTACTTCGTCGCCGTCGCCGCACCATCGACTGCACACCAATTGCGGTCGAGCCCGCACCCGTCGAGTTCTCCGGCAGGCGAAGTCAAGCGGCAACCGACAACTGAGTCACAAGGCCCCGCACAGAGCTGTCGAACGGCGTTACGGAAACTGCTCGGTGCCGTGTTCACGGGCGCCCGGCTTGGTTAGATCTGTGCGGCTCGAGCCGGGAGGATCGCTGGGTTACGGCGCTCGCGATATGTGCGGCCGGCTTCTTGCTGGCGACCTTTGCGGTGCTGGTTCGCGAGCCGTCACAGCCGGAATCCGCCTGAACGTTTCGGCAGTTCGCCTGCAAGCCGCTGGGTGTCGCCGCCGCGCGCCCTACTTGATGATGGCGGCCACTCGATGCTGTTGGCGACCAAGATGACGTTCGCGCGGATCGCGGTCGGGTACACATGGGTCGTGTCGAGCTTGTTGTGGGTTGTTGCGATGGCTGCTGGTACTGCGGCGATCGTGTGGGGCGCCGAGAAGTTCGCTGAACATCTCGCCGATGCGTCGAAACGACTCGGTGTCACCGCGTTCGCTCTTGCCGTTCTGCTCGCTGGTGCTGAGCCAGAGGAACTGGCGACCGTTGTCACCGCGTCCGTCCGCGGTGTTGATGGGGTCGCGTTCGGTGACGTCATCGGAGCCAATGCTGCGATCGTGACGATCGCGCTCGGTGTGGGTGCTTGGATCGTGACGATCCCGTTCGGGCGCAGCATCCAGATGTACGGCGTGGGTGGGCTCATCACCGGCGTTCTCGCGACGGTCATGATGTGGGATGGTGCCCTTGGTCGTGGTGAAGGAGCGATCCTCGTGGGCGCTTACGTCGTGTTCGTGGCGGCGATCTGGTTGCGTGAACGTCGGCCGCCGTCGTTGGGTGAAGCTGGCGAACTCGACGAGGGTGCAGATCCCGAAGGGCGAGTCAGCAGTGACCTTGGCTGGGTGCTCGCCGGTCTGGTCGCGTTGACGTTGGGTTCGATTGTCTTGGTTGAAGGCGTCCGCCAAATCACCAGCATCGAGGAGAGCCAAACACGCCTCGGGCTGACGGTGGTCGGCTTTGCCACCGCATTCGAGTTGGTCGTGTTGGCGTTCTCGGCGAGCCGACACGGAGTGACCGAAGCAGTGATCGCCGGAGTGATCGGCTCCTATGCGTACAACATGACAATGAGCCTTGGCGTCGGAGCACTCGTCTCTCCGATCGCGATCAGTGATGCCGGGCTCCTCCACGCACCACTGATCGCCATGCTCGCACTGCTCGCAGTGGCGATCGTGATCGGCGCCCGCAACAACAGGCTCAACCGTCGCGACGCCTACATCCTGTTCGCTGGATACCCCGTGTTCGTGATCATCACGCTCCTGTGATGACCCGCGCGCAACGCGGACTGTTCCTTGTCCGAAATCGGAGCAATGCTCGGCGTGTTCAACCAGTCCGCTCAGCGCCCCTACGCAGCCAAGATCTCGGCGTAGTCGCCCGCCGGGGCCAAGAGATCAGGCGCACACCTCGCTCCACCGATTCCATCGGTTGCGCGCTCGCGTACCGGCGAACTCGGTCAGGTCGACGGCGTCGAGCGGCCGCTCGTAACGCGACCACCGACTGTCACCGATTCGGCCCTGACGGTCGGGACTATGCAGCGCTCGGCTGGGGCCGTTCCCGAGTGAGCGATCGGAGTTGGGGCCCGTGGTTACGCCCTCGCGGTATCGAGTGCGAGAGGCCGCGAGAACCGGCCGCATTGGTCTGACCGAGCGTGGGTGTTATCTGTGCATTGGCCCAAGGTCGCGGCTCACAGGAGTGAGCCGATGATCGTGTCGGCGATCAGCTGGGCGAAGCGTTTGGGCAACCAACCCCGCTGCAGCACCATGAGGTCGTAGAACTCGGGAGAGGTACAGAGCCAAAGGACATCGCCCGCTTCTTCAGCGGTTACACCGGGCCTTGTATGGCCGCCGTCGGCGAGATACCGGGCATTTTCCGCCATGCGATCGAGGCGTGCTTGGCTGATCTCAGCGTAGAGCGTCGCCGCTTCCGGGTCGGACTCCGCTGCGGTTCGTAACAGCAACACGAGCGGCGAGATTCTCGGCGAGACCTCGGAGGCGAGTGCGCTCCAGCCGGAGACGACCGCTCGGGGATCGTCGCCCACTCGCAGGGAGTCGGACCGCGCTTCGGCCGGCACTGTGCCGTGACCAAGTAGTGCGCGCTCGCACAGCTCACGCACGAGGCCGACCTTGCCGCCATACGTCTTGTAGACCGACGCGGTTGACACTCCTGCAGCTTGGGCTATCGATTCGACCGTTGTCGCTGCGTAGCCGCGTTCGAGGAACAGTTGCTGCGCCTGGTCGAGAGCGGCGTCGTGTTGCCGGCGCGCTCGCTCTTGTCGACCGCTGGCGTCATAGCTGCGAGGCGTCTTGCGTTTCGTTTCCGGCGCGCCCATACTCATATTCATTCTAGTCTACTAGAGCGAATACGAATGGAACGATGATGAATCCGACCCGGGTGGTGGAGCGGTTGCTGCAATCGGTCAATGACCACGACCTGGATGCCTTGGTGGCCTGCTTCAGCCATGACTACCGCAATGAGACCCCGGCGCATCCGGGCCGGGGCTTCGAGGGCCACGATCAAGTGCGCACGAACTGGCAGCGCATCTTCGTCGGCATGCCTGATGTCGCAGCGACGGTGCTGCGCATCGCCGTCGACGGGGAGATGGTGTGGTCCGAGTGGGAGCTTCGCGGTCATCCCCCGAATGGTGGGGTGCAGGTGCTGCGGGGCGTGATCATCTTCGGGATCACCGGTGAGCAGTTCGCTTGGGCCCGCTTCTACCTCGAACCGGTCGATGCAGGCGAGGGTGGCGTCGACGCGGCCGTTGGCAAGATCGTCGAGACCGATGCACGATGACGAACACCGTTGCAAGCGATGCCCGGCCGCCCTTGTTGTTTGTCCGGGCGATGAATCCGATCATGCGCATCGTGCTCCGCACGCCACTCGGCTGGCTCGTCCGGCCGTTCGCCCTGCTCGAGTTCCATGGCCGGCGAAGCGGCAGACTCCTGCGGGTACCAGTCGGCTGGCACGAGATCGACACCGGACAAGTCGTGTTCACCCCAGCCCCCTGGCGCGCGAACTTCCATGGTGGTGCGGCCGTCACCGTCCACCACCACGGCCGACGTCTCAAACTTGTCGGCACGCTCGACGACGACGCGGACACCGTCGCCGCCGCACTGCAATCACTGGCCGATCGCCGCGGATCACTGCGGCCCGTGGGCATCGACATCCCCGACAACCACCGCGTGACTGCCACGGACGTCGTGACGGTCGACCGCGCCCTCATCCGCTTCGAGCCAACCGGCAAGTGAGTCGGCCGACCTGTCTCATATTGACCCAGGTCATGACCGCGGCCCACCCATAATCGCGACTCAGGATGTTCAGGTTCGTGTGGCGAGTACCGGCGAAGTGTGCGGGGTTGAGACGACTCGACGCTGCACATAATTACGCTCCGAGTCCGTTGCCTCAGCCCCGTGAATGTTCGGTCGAGGAAACCTCAACGGACGCAGGCTGGCCGAAGCGCTCCCAACAACCGCCTGACCATCTTTGGCCGGACGACCAGCTCGACAACAGACCGTGCCCGCCGCTTCGTCATGTACGAAGTCTGTCGCGGCAAAGAGATTCGCGGGTCACGCAGGCCCTGTGGCGAACTTCGATGTCAATCCTCTCTCGAGGCGGCCTTCCAGAAAGTGTTGAACGTACGACCGTGTGTCGATGGCAGGCGACAGTTGGCCAAGGTCGGCGCGCCGCAACATCTCTTGAACCATGAGCGGCCCGATGAGCGCGACCAACGCCGTCATGGGCGCCTCGGCCCGTAGACGACCCGCTGTCTGGTGGTGTTGGAGGATGGCGGCAAGTCCGCGGACGTTCTCGAGTGCAGCGCCGAAGGCGTCGCTCAAGTCGGCACTACGCGCGAGCTCGACGAGAAGCGCCGGAACGATCGCACCCAGCAGCCGGTTGGTCTCGAGGTAGGCCTCGACGATCGTGACGAGGTCTGCTTCCAGGTCATTGGAGGGTCCGAGGCCGGCCATCGGCACCTCGCGCCACTGGTGGTCGATCGCGGCCCCGATCAGCATCGCCTTGCTGCCGTAGCGACGAAAGAGTGTCGCTTCGTTGACCCCGGCCGCTTCGGCGATCTCCTTGGTCTTCGTGCCGGCGTACCCGTGACGAACGAACAGGGTGGCGGTCACTTCGAAGACCCGGTTCTCATCGATCGCTTTCGGCATGGGGCCCTCCGGATGGCAGGTGAGCAGCTTAGGCAAGTGTTGACTTGCAATCAAGGCTGACGTACTGTTCGCAAGTATCCACTTGCGTACACGGAGAGCACCGCGTGACATCCCAGAGCACCCAACGCCCCGACGAAATGCAGGGCCTCGGCGCCAACGAACGAGCCATCCTCGAGCGGATCCGATGGGGCCCGGCCCGGCGCCTCGCAGTGCGCGCCGTGCGCACGAAAATGCGCCTGCAGTTCGCAGGGTGGCTGCAGTACCTGATTCCGGCACCCGTCATCCTCGTGCTGAGCTTGCTCGGTGGGCTGTCGTGGCTCCTCGGTGGCCAGTGGTTGGCGGCCGTTCTCCTGCTCCCGGCCGGGCTCCTGGCGCTCGTCGTCACCTTCGACATCGTGACGACGAAATGGAAGATCCGGTTTCCCGAACGGCGACCGCCCCGACTCGACGGGCTCGATCCCTTCGACCTGCTGCGAGCCCGGCGATCGTGTCGCTCGTTTCAAACGCGCCGCATGTCGGACGCCGACCGTCAGGCGCTCCTCGCTGCCGTGGACGTCCAACTCAGGGTCCCCACGATCGGCGACACCTCACCCCGGCTCGAGTACATCGCAGCGCCACTCACCGTCTGGCCGACCGTGAACGGGTCGGAGTTCCTCGTCGCGATCGTCCCCAAGGCCTACGACCGGACCGCCGTCATCGACGTGGGCCGCACCCTGCAGCGCGTCGTGATGGACGCGACCCGCATGGGGCTCGGCACCTGTTGGATCGGACCAGGCGCCGACCACGAGAGCGTCATCGCCCACCTCGCCGACCGCTTCGACCCGAACGCCGATCAGATCATCTGCGTGTGCGCTGTGGGCTATCGGTCACGGTACGTCCCGCTCTTCATCCGTCTGTTCAATCACCAGATGTCCTCCCGACGGCGTCCGCTCTCCGAGCTCTTCTTCTCAGACCACGCGCTCGAGCATCCGATCGACCCGACGACTCCGCCCTACGCCCGCTTCGGGCGCAGCTACGAGGCCTGCCGATGGGCCCCGTCGTCCTACAACGGCCAAACCACACGGGCGATCGTCGAAACCAGCCCCGGGACCCGCTCGTGCGCGGTGCACTTCGTGGCCACCACGGCCTCGCACTACTACGCCCCCGTCGCCTTGGGTATCTGGTGCGCGAACTGGGAGCTCGGATGCGAAGCGCTCGGCGAGCATGGCGTGTTCGAACGGGTTCAATCGAGCGACGACGACCTGCCACGACACGACGTGACCTGGCGACAGGTCACACAACCTTCCGCGTAGGCGGAAACGCGAGCCCTGCCGAAGAACGAATCGCCCCTTCAAGCCGTCCGACAACGAGCGAAACCGCTCCCAGCTCCCGGGCACGTAGCCCGATCCGAGATCGGCACTTCCGATCGGTCGATCGGCTCGCCGGCCCCGCTCGATAATGCCCGGTTCGATCACCCGCCCGACACCCACATATCCGGCGAA
>CAVOYW010000001.1:530000-602998 GCA_963700755.1 uncultured Acidimicrobiales bacterium | reverse complement strand
CGGCACCTCGGCGCTCGGCCACGTGTACCAGAACGTTCATGTACGCGGGCTCCCCCGAAGGTTTATGAAGGCGGACACGATTCAGCCGACGGATGGGCGGCTGTCGAGGCCAAGGTATGGAGCCTTGCTGCGCATGCCATTCGTTCGGAGTGGCATGCGGTCGTGGAGCACAGCCGCATGCAGAGCGTCGTGGAACGAGGGCGGGAGCAGCGGACCGACTCAAGCAACGCTGAGGCGAAGCGCGCGCGGAGAACGCTCTTTCGACCAGTCTCTGTCCGACGTTGTCTTCGTTCTCCAATACCATCGCAGAGCGGTCACAATGGCAGAGCTGCGCACCGGGGGAGCACGACGGCGAACGTGCGAAGTGCTGCACGAGCCTGGGAGTCGAACGTCGATACGGTCGAACCCAATGCTGCGCATTCCCGCCCTGCTGTTCACGAGCGCACTCCTTGTGCTGGGAACTCCCTCCGCGACATCGGCAGGCTCGGTTGCTGCGAACAGCGCCATGTCGACGCCACCTGACGGCGCGAGTTCGACCGTGCCGGACGGCAACGTTCCGCCATCGACGAGCCCGCGTGATTCCGTCAGCGAGACGACGGTCTCGGAGCCGACGGTCCCACCGACGACGGAACCCGAAGCTGCGCCTCCCGGCGACACCATCACCACCACCGTTGACGATGATGCGGCGGTGCGGCCCAGCGCTGCGCCGCAGGTGCGCAGCTCGGACATCCCTGTCGGATCGATCATTCTCGCCATGTTCGTCCTGGTCGGGGTCGGCTTGGCCTCGTACCTCTTCGGCCGTCGATCGCCTGGTGTCCTCACCGCGACCCAGGCGCCCGGGAAGACCGACACGGCTCGGCCGGGCGACGACACGGCCGATGACCCGGGCCGACAAGACACACAGACCGACAACGCCACTTTGGACTTCCTGCTCGGACTCGGCGAATCGCTGATCGACGCAGGCGACGCCGCCAGCCATGTCGAGTCCACGCTGCGCACCGTCGCCCGCGTGAACGGCATCCCTGACATTGGCGTGTTCGTGCTGCCGACTGGGCTCATCGTCTCGCTCGCCGGCGGGAGTAGCGTGACGACGGAGGTCAGCGCCGCCGGCCGGGCGCCACTTCGGCTCGATCAGATCGATGATGTACTCGGGCTCGTCCAGGAGGCGGAGCGTGGTGACATCGGCGCAGTCGAAGGGCAGCGGCGCCTCAGACAGATTCGTAGCTCGGCGCATCCGTATCCTTCACGACTCGCGGTGCTCGGCTACGTCTGCTCGACGGTCGGGCTCGCAGTGATCCTGCGTGCGACGTGGCGCGAGGTCGTGCTGGCCGTTGTGCTCGGCGCCGTCATCGGCTCATTCCGTCTGTCGACGCGCCGACTCGGCTCGTCGTCCCAGCCCTTCGTCCCGCTGATCGCCGCGACTGTGGTGTCGATCTCGGTGTTCGCGCTTGCTCGAGTCATCGACGATCTGGTGACCTTCCCACTGCTCGTCGCGCCGCTGATCACGTTTCTGCCGGGCGCGTTGCTGACGATCGGCACGCTCGAACTCGCCACCGGGCACATCGTCTCTGGTGCGTCTCGTCTGGCGTCGGGCGTGATGCAGCTCGTGCTCTTGGCGGTCGGCCTCGTCGCTGGCAGACAGCTGGTGGGGGTACCGGCCGGCACGCTGCGGCAGACCGCCGAAGGTCCGCTCGCCACGCTCGCTCCCTGGGTTGGTGTCGCCGTGTTCGGGATCGGCATCGTGTGGTTCAACGGCGCTCGAACATCGGCACGGAACTGGATCGTGCTCGTGCTGTACGTCGCCTATTCGGGCCAGGTGATCGGCGGACTGTTCTTTGGTAGCGCTCTCTCCGCGTTCTTCGGTGCGCTCGCCATGACACCAGTCGCCCTCCTCGCCGCCCGCCAGCCGTCCGGACCCACACCGCTCGTCACGTTCCTCCCGGGATTCTGGATCCTCGTGCCCGGCGCACTGGGCCTCGAAGGCGTCACCCGGCTCCTCGACGGCGGGACAAGCGCCGGCACGCTCGTCACGACCGTCACATCGATGGTCGGGATCTCACTGGGAATCCTGCTCGGCCTCACCCTGGCAGCCAGCGATCCTGAACACCCCTGGGCCGAGACACAACCGAGCCCCGGTCGGTCGCCGCGCTAGCGGGGTGCCTTTGAACACCCCGGCGACGCGCACGTCGAGCCGGATGATCTCGTTGTCATGGGTCCCGATCAACTGTCGCAGTGACCGCAATCGGTCCTTGAACGCCTCGGAAATGTTCGTCTCATCAAAGCCAGTCCTTGCCACCCGGCCCCAACGATCGATTCGTCGACGGAATCGAGAAAGACACCGTGGCAACTCGCCAACACTGGCGGACACACCGCCGTCATTGAGGTGGTGACCAAAGCGGGCGTGCAACGAACCAGGACGGGCACATGACGACCCCAGAACGGAGACCGCTCAACGTCACGATCGTCGCGATCGACCCGCCATTCGCAGTCACCGACGGCGTGCTTTTCGGAGTGCAGTCCCGGCATCACGTTGACGACCCCCGCCCAGCGTGCGTCACCACCGAGTTCCACACCGCGATCGACGTTGCCCCGACCGTCAACTCGGGCGTCGACTTCGCCGGCGAACACGTTCACGGTCGTCGAGGCGATCGCTTCATCTACCTCGCCTGGGGCATGCCGGATCCCACCGAACCGCTCGTCATGTTCGCCCGCGCCAAGATCAAGCTCGACAGCATCCCCGCCGACCTCCTCGACGTCTCTGTCATGAATGGGCAACCTCTGATCGCCGAGCTGCAGGCAACCAACCCGAAGGGTCAAGCCGCCAGCGGAACAATCAAGCCACCTACGGTCGACTGGCACACGCCCCAGGCCAACACCCACTCGATATCAGCGGCGCTCATTCGCCCTGCAGACCGCTCAGGTACGGCACGCTTGCGCTGGTCGACCTGCGCGGAAACGCGCGACCTTCTGAGTGGCGCCGATACCGCTCGGCCTCGATTGCTCCTGCGTGCCGGATCCCGATCGGGTCGAGACGTCGTTGGCGACTGAATTTTCCGAGCGGTCGGTCGTGCAGCGTCGCCAACCCTGGGAGGTGAGGGCGATCGCAAGGCGGACAGACCCACCCCGATCACTCCGAGTCCTCGTGCGCAGTCGTGCGATGTGCGGGTTCGGTCGCGTCTCTGGCGTCACGCGAACTTGTTCGACGGAGATGGCACCGAACGATTCGACGAGCAGCACGCCACGGTAGGTGCCTGGCTCAACGGAGAGTTGGGTACGACAATCGATTCAGTTCCATACGAAGGGAGCGACAGACTCCTGTGCCGCAGGCAGGTCGATCAAGACTCCGATGGCTTCAACGCCAAGGGGAGCACTCACGACTTCGTCGTTGTCGTTGGTGATGAAGAGCTGGAAGACTCCGACGTCGAGGCTGCGGTCTTCGCCGGTGAGATCGCGCAACACGAAACCTCCCTTGGTGACATCGGGCCCCTCGTAGGTCGTGGGGCCTCGTCAGTCAGGCTGAGCGGGCCGACGGACGCGTCGAGACCGAGTTCAGATTCGCCATCACGCGCCGGAAGGTCGGGACACCGCGTTGCGCCGGTGTTCATTGGCTGGAGGTTCGTCGCAGTTGGCAGGGCTGTGATGTCCACGGTCGTGGGAGCAGATCGTTCGGGAGTGGCTGGGTCGCTTGACTGGCTCAGCGACTCGGGTGTCGAGCCGCAAGCCGCAACAAGACCGACGCTTGCGACGGCGAGCGCGCGTGCGAGGCCACGTCTCCAGCCTCGTCGCGCTCGATCAGGCAGGGTCGACTTGCCGGAGCCGTTGTCACCAACAAGCACGATGACGCCCCGGTCGAACCGCAGAGCCCGGTCATGAGTTGCCATCGCTGCGGGGGCCGGCACATCGAACGGATGCGCCGCCTCTTGGCCCGGAGCGTCTCGACTGAGCTCGACCGACCGCAGGAACGTCACCGCTCCATTCTGACCGTCCGCACCCGGCCGATGGAACCGCCCATGACAACCCGTCGCATCGACAAGCACGACCCGTCCGAGTACGGCACCTACGCGATCGGCCAAGCGCCCATTAGAATCTGCGGCGCCGTGGGCCGACGGCGAACGGGTCAGTCACCGATCGTTGTGCCGGATCCAGGAAGGGTCGGAGGGCGTAGCCGTCGTCGCGATTCCCGAGCACAGCATCGGGGCCGAGGTGCAGCGCGTCGATCGTTCGCCGGACAGTGATTCTGCGTGAACGAAGTGTGCGGGCAACGACCGGATCATGGCGTCCTTGACAGAGGAGCAGCGTCATCTGACGAGATCACGTTTGTCGCGGAACCTGTCTGAGTCGCCGGAGGTGCCGAAAGCCTCTTGCGGTATCGAACGGGCGAGGGGAGGCTCCTTACGCGGGCAGAGCAGGGAGATTCCGATGTTGAAGCAAGCATTATGGGCACCAATCGCCGTTTGTGCGATGGCATTGTCCGCGGCGGTGGTACACGCCGACGCGCCGAGCGAAGCATCTGGAGGGTTGTCCTACGATCCTCCGGTGGTGTTGTCCGTCGAGCAGCGCGGTCAGACAACCTTCATCGACGTCGCTGCCGAAGGCGATATCGACGGAACGCTGAGTGGTGAGATCTATGAGGAGTACACCGTTGTTCACCACGCCAAAGCCCAGTTCAACACCTATCGGGGCGTCCTCGATTTCGACGGCGTCGTGGTGGATGCCGACGGCGTTTCCCACGAGGGTTCTCTACGGTTACTGACGAGAGGCCGGCAGGACCCAGGGCTACCCGTGCCGACCGCTACGCCTTGGGATATGTCCTGGGTGATCGTCGGCGGCAGCGGTGGCCTCGAACATGTTCAAGGTCACGGTACGGGAACGCTGATCGGACTCGGCCTGGAGTACACCGGGCAAGTGCACTTCGGCGGACACTGATGCAGACCCTGGGTCAATGAGCGAAACGTGAACATCCGACCGAGCAGCGCGAGACCAGAGGAGTGCTAGAAACTGACCACCCATATTGGCGGAACTTCTACCGCGCGCTGACCCGTCCGGGATCGGCACTTCTTCGAGCGGTCAGGTGCACCTGAGCGTGCGGTGCCTTCGGGCAACCTGGCACGACCTCGAAGTCCGTCACTCCTGGGCGTGCAGGGCTCAAGCTGAGCTCCATCGGGTCAGCGATGCGACCGTTCGTCCCGACTCCTGAGCTGCACTGGCGAGTCGTTGAATCGTTGTACGAGTAGTTGTTGGACGCCCGGACTGCGCCTCCGCTACGAGCTTCATGTCCACGCGAATTGTGCCGGTGCCCGCTTTCGCAAGCGGGGCGCCATCAACGACGGAGTCCATGATGAACTGCTCGGGGGAGTCCCCGGTCCAGGAGACGAGCGCAAGCACGCCGTCGGCCTCGGCGTCGGCCGCTGTGCCGAAACGCCGAATCGTGGATGCCGCCACGCCGACGTGTCGCGCCAGCGCCGCCATCGTCAGACCGCGTTCATCGCGCAGCTGATCAATCCGACAACTCAGCTTGCCCAAGTCGAACGGCTGCGGCGACTCTGCACGAGTGCCACTGTAGATCTGGTGCGCTGCAAGCCGGTTGAAGCCTCGAGGGCGATCAGAACAACGACCTCATGCAGAGCGAGCACCCGTCCGGGTACGGCACGTCGGCGCTCGGAATCGTGCGGCCTCGGCGTGTCACAGGTGGGTTCGTGGCGTTGGTTTCAGGTCGTTGGGGCGATGGCTGCGATCTCCGGGCCCGATGTTGCTCAATCGGTCGGCGAGGGTGAGGATGAGAGGGTGACGACGTCTGATGTCGATGCGTGGCTGAACCAGACGGCGAATCCGAAGCGGGACGTGATCGCTGCTGTGCGCTCGGTCGTCATGAGCGACGAACGGATGGATGAGGCGGTCAAGTACCGAGCGCCCGCCTTCCTGCACGGCGGGATCATGGCGTATTTCCACTGGAACGCCAAGGAGTTCGCCAGCCTGGTCTTCCCGAAGGGTTCGGAGATCCCCTGCGAGTTCGAACGACTCGAGGGTGACGGTCTGCAGCGCATGATGCGATTCGTCGACATCGAGTCGGTCGAGGCGGCCCGCAACGACCTGCTCGACATCGTTGACTTGTGGTGTTCGGCGCGCTGATTGCTCATGGTGTGCACCGAGAACTTCGACCGGGTGGAGGTGGAGTCGGCTGCCGATCTGCGCAGCTGGCTCCTCGATCATCACGGGCTATGGACAAGGTGACAGCGTGTGGCTCGTGACGTTCCTGAAGGCGCCTGCTGGGTCGCCTCATGAAGCGAAGTACGTGAGCCGTGACGAGGTGCTCGACGAGTTGATCGGTTTCGGGTCGATCGATGGGATCCGCCGCAAGCTCGACGACGAACGCACAATGCAGTTGATCGGGCCGCGACGTGTCCAGCACTGGTCCAAGACGTACGAGGACCGCTCCGCCGACCTGATCGCCGATGGGCGGATGGACGACGCAGGAATCGCTGCGATCGAGTCATCGAAGCAGAACGGTCTGTGGGATTTCATGGACGATGTCGACGCACTCATTGCGCCAGCCGACCTCCTCGCCGAGCTCGACGCGAACGAACCGGCGCGACGGCACTACGAGGCGTTCCCGCCATCGACCAAGCGCAACACGCTGCGCTGGATCAAGATCGCCAAGACCGAAGCGACCCGGTCCAAACGGATCGCCGTCACCGCACAGCTCGCAGCCGAGAATCGCCGGGTCCCGAACGCCTGAAGATCGCGACCCAACCCGTTGCGTCGTTGTCGAAGGCAAGCAGTTGCATGGCGGTGCGGTGTCCACCGTCGGCATCATCAAGCCACCTCCCTCGACTGGCACACACCCTTGGCCAACACCCACTCGATATCAGCGGCGCTCATTCGGCTTGCGGACTGCTCAGGTACGGCACCTACGCGCTCGACCGAGTGCTCCAGAATGCGCGACCACCCTGACCTCATTGGCGGAGATTCCCGGCGCGGTCGAGGCCAAGGGGAAACGAGGATTCGTTCGAGCGTTCTTGCCGACCCGGGTCCCGCGCAGATCGAGGTTCTGCTCGCATCGCCACCTGACGCCGAACGGGGTCGTGAACTCCTCGACCACGTGCTCGAAACTGCCCGGGATCGCAACCATCGACCAGTCATGATTCGCCTTCTTGGACTCAGGGCGTTGGATCTTGCCGCCGCTGGTGGGGGCGTCCGACGCGCCGGTTGCACCGTCCTGACGGTCCGGCCGGCGATGAGTCGACGTACCCGAAGGTCGCATTGCTCAGCTGGAACTGGGTGCCTGGAACCGCTTGCGCGAGACCGTTTGCTTCAGCGGGCTGGCCTCGACCAGATCGCCGGTCCCCGACTCCGCCTCGACCCAGTCGGCATACCGGCTGGCCCCGGTGCTCGCCGTCAGTCCATGTGCGTAGACACTCGTGAACACCGTCGTCGCTGCAATAACGATGATCGTGTCCGTCCCCGGAAGGTCGGCCTCCTCGACGACGAGCACCGAGAAGACGATGGTTGCGAGCCCCCGCGGGCCGAACCAACCGATGTAGGCAACCGTCGGCCAGCGCATGCCGGTTCCGATGAGCGCCAGCGCGACCGGCCCGATGCGAGCGATGGTCAGCGCCAGCGCCGCCATCACCCACACCTGCCAGGTGGTCTCGACGAGCGCCGGCCCGATCACGACCGCACCGATGAGCAGGAAGCTGATCTGAGTGAGCACGGCACCGAGATCGTCGGTGAACGTCTCGTTGGCGAGCAGGCGACCGCGCACGCGCACGCCGTAGGTGAGGCCACCGGCGAAGCAGGCGATGAACCCGCTTCCGCCCAACTGATCTGCCACGGCGAACGTGATGACCGCGACCGCAGCGAGCGCGATCTGGCTCCAGGTCGAGCCCATCCATCCGGACTTGCTCGCCCGTGACAACAGCCATGCGGCCACGACAGCGACGGACATCCCGACCGCGACTGCCACCCCGATCGCCTCGACGAAGGTGGAGACGATGCCAGCGCCGGTGAAACCCTTGCCGGCGAACCCCACGAACAGGAGGATGAAAGGAAGGCTCACTCCGTCGTTCAGTCCCGATTCGACATCGAGACCGGTGCGGATGCGTTCCGGAACACGGGGGTTCGAGATCACCGCCTTGCCGAGTGCCGCATCGGTCGGGGCGATCATCGCTGCGACGATCGCTGCTTCCCAGCCGCTGAGGCCGTCGAAGAGGAGCACCGCGATCAGCCAGCCGGCGCCGATCGTCAGCGGCAGGCCGATACCGAGCAGACGCGCCGGAAGACTCACGTCCTTGCGCCAGGACGAGGGGTGCAGCGCTGCGGCATCGGTGTAGAGCAACAGCGCGAGCGTGCCCTCCAGGACGGTGTTGACGACCGTTGAAGCGGAGCCGGACCCGAGCTCGATGAGCCCCAGTCCTTCCGTGCCGACCAACAACCCGAGAGCGACGAACACCATCGGCCCCGTGACAGCGGTCGACGAGGCGCGCCCGCTGCACCAGCGCCCACCCGAGGACGGACATGGCAACGAAGACAACCGCCCACTCACTCACCGCGCATGCCTCCAGCGGAGTATGAGAAGTCCGACCCCGCCGGGTGATTGCTGCCGGGGACGCACCCCGCCCAGTTCGTCATCGCGTCCTCCTCGTGCGACACATTCCCTCGTCGCGGTCCAACATGCCCGGCGTACGGAGCTGTCGCCAGCCCCATACTGGAGACCGTCGGGTGCAGCTGAGGAACCGATCGGGAATGCCTGGGCGGATGGCACGCAATCGACGGTTCCCGGAGGCGGTGCATGACGATGGCCGTCGGACCACCAAGGCCGCCATCGATCACGGATGGACCCTACTGTTCAACGCCAGGCATCCTTGAAGCAATCCCACTCGATATCGCTCGTCATCCCCTTCGCCACAAACCGCTCGTGATCGGCACGTATTCGCTCGGCTATCCGCTCCAGATCGCGCACGGAGTCCGGTCGGACCGAGCCAAGCTGATGAGAGCGCTCCGCTGCCGGATGTGCGCTGTTGTCAGTGGCTGGGTGGGTGTGGTTCTGATCGGCCGGGCCGGGCTGACCCTCGGTTCGATCGAGGGTCAGCCCAGTCGTGTTGGTGACAGGTGAGTGTGGCCGGCTAGTGGGCGGCTAGTGGCCGGAGTTGTCGGGGCTGGTGAGCACTGCGAGGGCCAGGTCTGCGTGTGCTCGAACCGTGTCAGGTTATCGCCTGCCGAGATTTGGGTGAGCATCATCGCGAGTTGGGCCTCGACGTAGGTTGCGGTCACCTCGATGGGAGCTGGGAGCTCGATATCACCCTGGTTCGCGCACCTGTCGAGCCACGCTGAGTACGCCCCGACGGCTCCGAGGCGCCTGCAGTGGTTATTGATCACGCAAGAGAGCGAGCGTCGTCGGCGTTGGCCTTCTGTCCACTCACGATGTCGGCGGACGGATTCACCCTCGGCATCGGGACCTCCGGCGCACAGGGCGTCGAAGGCTGGCACGGCATCCCGTTCAAGAAGCCGCTCGGCCGCATGCGCAACACCGTCGACATCTGCCGCAAGGTCTGGTCGGGCGACAAGGTCACCCACGACGGCAGGGCCGTGTCACTCCCGTGGCCCGCCGACGAGGGCACGGGGCCCGGCAGAGGCGTCGCCGGTGATGCCCGGCGTTGGCAAGCGCTTCGGGGAGCCGCCTCCGGACCGTTCAGGGTTGAGCCGGAGAACGCGCTGTGGGAGGATTCCGAGATGCCGACCATCGATCTCGTCCGTGCCCGGGCCCGCCTTGTCGTCGAACGAGAGAGGTTGCAGCGTGAGTTCGCCGAGGTCCGAGGAGAACGAACCACCGATGGCCCCATCGACACGCTGTCCGGCGATGCTGCGCAGGACACCACGCGCGTCGAGACCGAGATGGGGCTCGAGGCCGATATCGAGCAGTCGCTCGCCGACGTCACGGTCGCGCTCCGACGCGTCGACGACGGCTCCTACGGCTACGACGAAGGGACCGGCGAACCGATCGACCCGGTGCGGCTCGAAGCGGTACCGACGGCCCGCACCAACATTCGGTGAAGGGGCGATCATCGCTCCAAGACCAGGCAACTGCGCCCGGTTGCTCGTTGCCAATGCCGAACAACCATCTTTGCTCCCGCGAGGCTCACGGGTCGACCGCACGTCCGCACTGATCGAAACCACCGAGCTCCGCTGGTTCCACGGAACGGGCCGCTTCCCCGATCGGTGTGCTCGTGGTTCGCGAGCAACGGCGCGTTCGGTGCTGTGGAGGAGCGTTACGACCGGTACCTGATCGACGGTCGCCTCGATCGCGGCCTCAAGCTGCGGGGCGGATCCACCCTCGAGCTCAAGGTCCGCCAGACGATCGATCACACCGTCCCCTCGGGCGACGGACCTGACACCGTCGCAGAACTCCCGCGAGGAACCGTGGAGGAGTGGCAGAAGTGGAGTCCCGCCGATCACCTCGTCAGCATCGGGTCCGAGCCGTGGGTCGAGATCCACAAGCGGATCGTCAAGCGCCGGTTCACGATCGCCGGCGAGGAGATTGACCGTGCTCGACCCCACCGAGACGCCGGTCAGCGCATACTGCGACATCGAGATCGTCGCGATCGACGATGGATCAGCCGAGGCGTGGTCCCTTGCCTTCGCTGCACACGGGCCACGCCCCAGTCGACTCGCCGGCATCGGTGCCGCCTGGGGCGCGCTCGTCTCCGTGGCACCACCTCCGTCCGGATCGCTGGTGTTCGACGTCTCGTGTGGCTACCCCGAGTGGCTCGAGCGGCGAATCAGTGATACCTCGGCGGTGGACGGGCGATGACGATCGAATCGGTAGCAGACGTGGACCGGGGCTCGACGAGGACGTCGGGGTTGTCGCGCCTCGTGCCGATCTTGCACTGGGGGCGTCACTACGATCGGTCGTGGCTCCGGGCCGATCTGATCGCCGGCCTCACGGTGGCGGCGCTCGTCATCCCCAAGTCGCTCGGGTACGCGGGGATCGCCGGGGTGCCGATTCAACACGGCCTCTATGCAGCCGCTGCCGGCGCCATCCTCTACGCGCTCTTCGGCACGGCACGCCAGGTCGCGACCGGTCCGAGCTCGGCGCTGGCCGCCGTCGCCGCCAGCGCCGTGGTGCTCGCATCGGTCTCCGGTGACGACGCCGTCGAACTCGTGTCGGCGATCACGCTCGTCGCCGGCCTCCTCTTCCTCCTCCTGGCGATCTTCAAGATGGGGTGGATCTCCCACTTCTTGTCCAAGGCGGTGATCACCGGCTTCCTGTTCGGGTCGGCGATCGAGGTGGTCATCGGCGAGCTGGCCAAGATCACCGGCACGACGGTCGACGGCGCGAACTCGTGGCGCAAGCTGGCCAGCTGGATCGAGGGCCTCGGCGACACCGATGGCACCACGCTGCTAGTGGGCATCGTGTCGCTGGTCGTGGTCGTCGGGATCCGGTTCTCGCCGATCAAGGTGCCGGGCGCTCTCGTGCTCGTCGTCGGCGGTCTGCTGGCATCGGTCGTGTTCGACTTCGCCGACCGGGGGATCGCACTCGTCGGCGACGTCCCCCGCGGCTTCGCCGCTCCCAGCATTCCCGACCTCGGCTTCGTCGCCGAGAATCTCGCCTCGATCGGACCCGCCGCCGTCGGGCTGCTGCTGATCGGGTTCTCCCAGACCGCCGCCGACGCACGGTCGTTCGCGTCCAAGCATCGCTATCGGGTCGACATCAACCAGGAGTCGGTGGCCCAGAGCATGTCCAACCTCGGCTCGGGTGTGCTGCAGGGCATCCCCGTCTCGACCAGTCTGTCGGCGAGCTCG
Source organism: uncultured Acidimicrobiales bacterium (assembly GCA_963700755.1). Taxonomy (GTDB): domain Bacteria; phylum Actinomycetota; class Acidimicrobiia; order Acidimicrobiales; family SZUA-35; genus JBBQUN01. The sequence goes on along the minus strand of CAVOYW010000001.1, from coordinate 591,199 downwards.
CTCAACGACGAGTCCGGTGCCAAGACCCCCCTGGCGTCGCTGACCACCGGCGTCCTGGTCGTGCTCACCCTGCTGGTGCTGGCACCAGCCTTCTCCGATCTCCCCAACCCGGTGTTGGCCGCGCTGATCATCGACGCGGTCGTGTTCGGGATGATGGACGTGGCACAGATGCGGCGACTCCACCGAGTAGCGCGCGTCGATTTCTGGATCGCGATCGCCGCTATCGTCGCCGTGCTGTCCGCCGGGGTTCTCGCCGGCGTGATCATCGGTGTGTTGCTGTCGCTCGGGTGGCTGGTGTACATCAGCGCGACCCCAGAGGCACCGGTCCTCGGTCGCCAGCCGGGGACACAAGCGTTCGACGCCGTCGATCGACATCCCGACGCCGAGACGTACCCGGGCTTGCTCGTCCTACGCTTCGACGCCGGGCTGTTCTTCGCCAGCGCCGACGCGCTCACCGACCGGCTGCGCCAGCTGACCGAGGACGCCGATCCGCCGTACGACACGGTCGTGATCTCCTTCGAGGGGGTCGACTTCATCGATTCCCAGGGGTCGAGCACCATCAGCGAGATCATCGAGCTCGCCGAGTCGTACGGCGCCGAGATCCGCCTGGCGCGGGTCAAACCGTCAGTGCTCGACGTGCTCCGCAGAGACGAGGTCGTCGACGCCCTTGGCGAGGACCACATCCATCCCAACGTCTACGAAGCAGCGGCAGATCGGATCGATCCATGACCGATGACATACACCACCTCGCCGCCGCCCGAGCCGATGGCAAAGCTCTCCGTCAGGGCGTGCCCCGCAGCAGTCTCGGCCAGTGGTCGCCAGCGCCGGACCGGCCAGATCCGATCGAGCTGATCACCGAGCAGAACCGAACACGGCTGCAGTTCCTGGTCCCGATCCGGCACTGGCGGATGTCGCACTCGCCGTTCGCATTTTACCGCGGCGGCGCCAAGGTGATGGCCAGTGATCTAGGGACCACACCGGTGACGGGGCTGCGTGTCCAGCTCTGCGGGGATGCCCACCTGTCGAACTTCGGGGTCTACGGATCGCCGGAGCGAAGCCTCGTATTCGATCTCAACGACTTCGACGAGACTCTTCCGGGCCCGTGGGAGTGGGACGTGAAACGCCTCGCAGCCAGCTTCTCGATCGCCGCTCGTGACAACGGTTACGGCAGCGATGACGAGCTCGACCTGCCGCGCCGTGCCGCACAGGCGTATCGCACGGCGATGCATCGATTCGCCGACATGTCGTATCTCGACGTCTGGTATGCCCGCCTCGATGTCGAGCAAGTCTTTCGTGCTTTCTCCGACCGACTGACGAAGAAGGAGCGCAAGCGCGGCAACAAGTTCGTCACTACTGCCCGATCGAAGAACAGCCTCCACGCCTTCGACAAGCTGGCCGAGCGGTCCGACGACGGGTACCGCATCGCCTCGCAACCGCCGCTGATCATTCCGTTACGGGAAATGCCGCTCGATGAGGATCCGGACGTCCTCTCGCGGGCGATTCTACAGTCGTACGACGACTACCTCGCCTCCGTGGCCGACCACATCAAGGTGCTCATCGGCCGGTTCCACTACCGGGACATGGCGATCAAGGTCGTCGGCGTGGGATCTGTCGGCACGAGGTGCCTGATCGTCTTGCTGAAAGGTCGTGACGGCCACGATCCGTTCTTCCTGCAGATCAAGGAAGCCGACCGATCGGTGCTGGCGGACCACCTCCCCTCCAGCGCCTACGCCGAGCACGGACGTCGAGTCGTCGAAGGGCAGCGTCTCATGCAGGCGGCGAGCGACAGCTTCCTCGGGTCGACGGTGGCACCCGACGGAACCCACTACTACTGGCGCCAGTTCAAGGACATGAAGGGATCGGTCGAGATCGACGGCGCCCCCGTGGACCGGCTCCGGCGATACGCGTCGCTGTGTGGGTGGACGCTGGCACGAGCGCACGCCCGCTCCGGCGACGCTGCCGCTCTCGCCGGCTACCTCGGCACGGGCACTACCTTCGATCGTGCGATCGCCGAGTTCTCCATCGTTTACGCGGACCAGAACGAACGCGACTTCGAGGCGTTCACCGCTGCCATCGGCGACGGACGACTGCCCGCGCATCAGTAATCGGCGATGTCGTCACCTCGGCGACGGCGGCGGGGCCGGGCGCCCCGGCAGGGAATATCCCGGCCGCTTGTCGCTAGTAGAGGAGCACCGCCAGGGGTATCGCAACCGCACCGACGACCACCGTGAGCGGGACGCCCACCCGCACGAAGTCGAAGAACTTGTAGCCGCCGGGCTTCATCACCATCAGACTCGTCTGATAGCCGGCCGGGTTGATGAACGCATAGGAGCAGCCCAGCATGAGCACAGCGAAGAACGGCTGCCAGGCGGTGTCGAGGGCGGTCGCCATCCCGGCCATGATCGGGAACATCAACGTGCTGCCGCGGCGTTGGTGACCAGGTTGGTCAGCAGTAGGAGAGCCGCGTTCAGGAGGCTCATGACCCCGAAGGCGGAGAGCAGCACCATGGTCGCCACGATCACCGTCGCCGTGACGGCGCGCTCGGCTCGTTGGACGCAGAACCGGCCATGCTCTCTGACGAGCAGCAGGTCGTCCTCGTGCGGGCGGTCGAGCCACTCGCTCTCCACCTCGAGGATGGCAAGATCGCCGGCTCGCACCGTCTCGTCGGCGATCGGCATCGCGTGGTCGCTTCGGCCCGCGCCACCGCCACGATCTTACGCTCGCCGCCTCGGGCGGAGTGGCAGCGATCAGGCCCATCGTGGTTCAGAGGTTGCCCACGGCGCTCACCGTGGCGTCGTACTCGAGCGCGTCTCCCGATTCGAGGACAACGTCTGGAGCAGGATCGGGGATCGCTTCACCGTCGCGACGGATCGCGAGCAGCGTCGCCCCGGCCGGTGCGACCAACCCGGCCCGACCGACTGTCTTCCCGACCAGCCGTTCCTCCACCTGGAAATCGGGTTCGCCGACGTGACGCAACCTGGGCGTGTCCACGGTGGATCCGATCGACGGCTGCTCGATCTGCTGCAGTACCGCCGCTTCCAGACTCCACGGCGTCGCTGAATGACATTGACAGCACCATACGAACCAGCCCGATCGACGTCGCACCGAGACGAGGACCGCCACGCTCGGCCGGCCCCGCCAAGCCTTCGAGCCAACCGTCGAGCATCTCGGGTGTCAGGTCGTTGAGTCCGACCGAACCGATCAGCGGCACGATGTGCCCCTCCACCGCCGACCGATACTGATGCAACGTCGACACCTCAACAGTGGGCGCCTTCGCACCAAGCCACATGTCGACGAGATACACCTCGAGCAGCATCCCGGAACCGATGCGCCTTGCTGCCGCTTCGGCCTCGTGTTCGGCGTCGAACGTTCCGAACTGGCGGGGGCGACGCCTCCCGGTGACCGAGTCCATGCCAGGCTGGCGGACGACCCAACGATCGCGTTGCCGTTGCACCGTCGGATCGCCTCGCGAAACCCACGCCATGCGCCCCGATCGTTCAGGAAAAGCATGCGGATTTCGTACATCGCGCCCGACCGGAGGCGAAAACGAGGAGAGCCGGCCCTTGCGGACCGACTCTGACCTGCTATTTTACCGTCGGGCTGGGGAGATTCGAACTCCCGACCTCCTGACCCCCAGTTCGATTGAACTCGTGTTGTCTGGTGCGGTTGCGTCCGCCTGGTACCCCTGAGTAGGGCTTTCTCGAGCCGAACCGTCCGGCCAGTACCGCTACGTCCGTCCAGTAGTGGGAATTCCTCATGCTTTTCTCATACATCAACGACGGCACCGCCGATGCTCTCAACGAGTGAGCAGTGCGTAAGCGGCTCGCCCCCGATTGGCAGCGTCAGGGCCGAGCGAGCGCCACGCCGGCAGCGCCGCATCGTCGAACTCGTGTCGCGCACGAAGCCGCTTGCGGTCTTTCGCCGTCAGTTCACCAGCCATCACGAGCGGATCCGCCACGATCGAAAGCAGCAGAGCCAGATCTTGCCGTTGAGCGTCGGGCAGCTCGTCGACGTCGATGGCCACGGCTTTGCTCTCGACTGCCCCCAACAACGATGGTCGTGGAACCAGTCCGGTCGGTGACCCCACACGCACCGGCAACCGCTCGGTGCGATCAAGCGCCTGAGTCCCCCAGCACGCAATGTTGTGCAACCAGTGATCGTTGGGCGGCGAGGCGGAGACAGGACCCGCAGCTCGCCCCCCGACATCCCACGAATCCCCAGTTCACAGACCTACGGCGTCATCAGCTGCGAAACGAACGCCTCGACCGCAACGTCGAAGACGCTCTGACCAGGGCTTATGCAAGGCTTGTCGATGGGGGCGGATGAAACCCGAAGTACGCGTACTCCGTGGGCCGCTCCTGCTTGCTGGGTAGGTGTTTTCGCCTGGTCGAAGAACCGCCTCCTACTGAGCGACTGAGAGCGTGGTGTTCGATCGAAGCTGCGATTGGCGGTCCACATCACAGCTACGGACACGATTTCGACGGGATCGCACCTGTCGCCGACCGCGGTCTGGTCGAGGTCCCTACGTCTTGAATAGCCGGTGAACAGCCGGATTGTCGATCTCGGTGGCGAGGAGGGAGGCGGCGGCAGCGTCGCCACCGACACCCAGCGCCGCCCCGTGGAGTAGGGATCGGACAGTGAGTTCCTTCATGCCAGTTCTGGAGGCAAGGTTCCGCAGGGTGTCAATCCATCGCTCGGTGTCGGGGTGGGCGTGGCGCAAGCCGAGGCCGCATTGAGCGTCGAGGATGTAGGCGTCGAGCCACACATAGGGATCAGCAAGACGGTTGCATCGACTGCGGGCGTCGGCGAGCTGCTTGAAGGCTTGCTCCGTCTCCCCGTTTGCGGCGGCGAGCATGGCGAGAGCGCGCGCCGCCATTCCTTCCCAGCATGGATCGCCGAGTTGGCAGGCTCGGGCAAAAGCCTGATGCAGGAGTCGCTCGGCACCAACAGGGTCGCTGCGAGCCAAGTGAACCTCACCGAGCAGAGCCTGCGGCCATGGAAGGAGGGCCAACCAGTGCTCACGCTGCGCGATCTCGATCGAGGAATCGAGGTGCCCAACTGCCGAATCCACGTCACCGCGAAGCAGATCGATCCGGCCGAGCATGGCGAGACCAAAGGCCTCCCGTCGCGGCTCGCCGGCGTCTCTCGAGAATTGGATCGCCTGATCGAGGAGTTCGACCGCTCTCGGGTAGTCAGCCCGGTCGCTCGCGACCGACCCCAAATACGTCGTTGCCTTGGCGATCACCGACGGCGAATCGTCGGCGAACATGAGCGAATCTCTCAGCCACAACTCGGACCGGTCGTATCGGCCACGCAGGAAGTCGACGTAGCCGACCTCCGCTCTCGCCTGGGCCACGGACGCACGGTCGCCGCTAGCAAGCGCGATCTCGTCTGCCTCGTAGAGTGCAGCAATACCCTCCTCGTCGAAGCCACGAAGTGAGTGCACCAGTGCTTCGGCCAGTACCAGCCGAGCGCTCACGCGATGTTCATCGCGGCCTACTCCATCTGCCAGTCTGACCGCGACGCGAAGTGACCGCACGCCGGCCTCAACGGCCCCGGCAGCGACGGCTGCTGCGCCGGCCTCGACGATCGCGTCGATCGATGCCGGGTCAGCCACAGGTTCCTCTTGCTCGCGGGTTGCCCGAATCGCGGCCTGCACTACTGGTCCGGGTGACACACCGAGTTCGACCTCGAGCAGCTCCTCACACCTCTTGAACTGGTGCTCGGCTGCGGCGTCGTCCCCGGTGAGCCGATACAGGCGGATCAGCAGCGCTTGATGATTCTCGTCGAGCGGGTTCATCATGGACGCTCATATTGCGAAGCCCAGCGCCGCTTGCTTGTCGCCACGAGACATCGAACCGAGCGCAGCCTCGTGCAGGATCGCCTCCGAGGCAGCCGCCACATGCCGCTGCTCAGACAGCAACCACGATTCGAATGCCGGCGCTCCGTGGAGGCCCATGCCGTCAAGGAGGTCTGCTCCCAATCCAGGGAGTTCGATGGCGTCGATCCACGCGCCCTTCGCCACAAGGGTGACGTCGACAACCCAGCCCAGCGGGAGCTCGAGCATCACAGGGTCGCCCGCCAAGGAAGCACCATCGCCAAGGCCTCGACGCACCTCGGACAGACTCCATCGCAATGCCCGAAGCGGGTCATCTGCTTCGGAGAACAACAACTCAGCGAGTTGTCGCCTCGACGGCGGCCGCTCGCCAAGTACGAGGAACGCCAGCAAAGCCCAACTCTTCCGACTCCGGAACTGGTACGCGTCGTCTGACGAACTCTCGATTCGTGGACGACCGAGGAGGTGGATGGTCAGGCTCATGGTCACCCGAATACTCTCACGCTTGGGTCGATCCTCCGCCTTCGGCGAGTTCCGCGGCCGCAGTGAGGACCCTTGGTTCGGGGAAGTCCTCGCAGTGTTGGTAGAGGTGCGTCAGTCGCACGACGCCGTTGGTGCCGATCACGAACTCTGCAGTCGCACGCCACGGGTCGTCGACAAGCGGTCGGCCACCCTTGCGGCGCTCGCCCTGGAAACTTGCGCCGAGGTCGTGTGGATGCGCCCAGTATCCAGCGGGTGCGTCGAACAGGATGCGTTCGACCGACCAGTGGCCGATGCCGTAGGCGCGGTACGCGTCCTGATCGGGGTCACACAGGACTGGGCACGGCAAGCCGAGCTGTTCCCGGTAGGCGGCGGCACGTGCCGGCTCGCCCTGAGCGACGATCACGGGCGTGAGCCCCGCCGACTCGTAGGACGGATATTCCTCGAGAAGGCGCTCTGCTCGATCGACACCACAGCCGCACCCGAAGTGACGCCAGAACATGATCAGCGCCGGACCATCGCACCAGAACTCCGACAGCGACCTGGTTGTTCCCGTGTCGTCGGCCAGCACGAGATCCGGCGCCGCCGTCCCGCCTCGCAGCCCCGAACCCTCCGGTTCGGTTGGACCTTCAATGAACCTATTCAGCCATTCGGTCTCGGCGTTCACGATCAATGCTTCGAGTGTTGGCTCTGCAGTCGGGCTCACGAGTGCTCGCTGACCGGGTAGATCTCGTCGGCGACAAGACCGTGGGCTTCGCGATGCACCGTGTTCGCGGCCTCGGCATTCGGCGCTTCGACCAAGCAGAAGATCTTCCCTGCTTTCTCATCGACCCAGTACCGGAGATAGTTGACCCCGTGCGCGCCCTGATGGGCGAGGTCGGCCTCATGAGCGCCGGCGACATCACTCGCCGACACCCCTCCCTCGATGTTGTGTACGTCCATGAAAAGCGGCATGACGGATCCTGACTGTCGTGACACCGCCGCTCGGTGCGCCGGAGTCGTGGAACCACAGGAAATGCTGCCCCTGTTTGACGCAGCGTTTGACGCCCTCCCAGCGCCCCAGAATCGTCCGTCGCCCGCCGATTGGCGGCTACGGTTCGCTGGTGAGCAACGATCCAACGCCCGGTGCTGTCGCCGACGTTCGTAATGCCCGGGATCTCTTCCCGGCCACCGAGCATTCCGCGTACTTCAACACCGCAGCCGTGGGATTGTCGAGCCGCGCAATGACCTCGGCGTACCATAACTACATCGACGAGTGGTCCAAGTCCGGGCTCGACTATGTCCGCGGTGAGGCAGCGGCGGAAGCAGCACGAACGTCAGTCGCAACGCTCATCGGCGCAAGCCCATCCGACGTCGCCTTGATTGCGTCGGTGTCGGCGGCGGCGGGTCTCGTTGCCGCCCAGTTCGGTCCCGCCGGCAGCGGGCACAACGTCGTGATCGGCGAACGTGAGTACAGCTCGAATCACTTCCCGTGGCGCCTGCTCGCCGGCAAGGGCTATCAGGTGCGTCAGGTGCCGTTCCGAAACGGCGGCCTCGAACCCGACGACATCGTGCGCCACCTCGATGGCGGCACACAACTGGTCGCCTTCAGCGGTGTACAAACCGCGTCGGGGCACCGCTCCGACATCGCAAAGATCAGCGAGGCTGCTCGCAGAGTGGGTGCCTTGGTGTTCGTCGACGGCTCGCAAATGGTCGGTGCGGTTCCCGTCGCTGACGATCTCGAGAACGTCGACGTGCTTGCCACGTCCGATCACAAGTTCCTGATGAATGCCGGTCGCGGCATCGGGTACTGCTACCTCTCGCCCGAGGTCCAAGACCGTTTCGTACCCGTCAGCGCCGGCTGGAAAGCCGGACGCGCACCGTTCGACAGCTTCTTCGGACCGGATATGGATCTCTCCACCACCGCATCACGCTTCGACAACTCGATCAGTTGGCTTGCGGCGATCGGCGACGAAGCCGCCCTCGAGGTGTTCGACATGTTTGGTACGGACGCGATCTTCCGGCGAAACGCCGAACTGGCCGATCAGCTCCGTTCGACCTTGATCGACATCGGCCGCGCTCCAGCGGACCTCCCGGCAACGAACCGCAGCACGATTGTGTCGGTGTCGCTGGCTGACACCGACCCCACGGAACTCCTGGGACAGCTGAAGCAGCGCGGAATCGTGTGCTCGGCACGCGACGGCAACTTGCGATTGGCGATCCACTTCTACAACCACGAAGAAGACATCGACCGCATCGCAACCGCTCTCACCGAACTCTGAGCAATCCTCCAATGACCGCGAAAGGAGTGGACGGCGACGAATCGGCTGTCGGCGCATACCTGCGATGGACGTGGCGACGTACGCTCACTCGAACCACGAACCCTTTGCGGGCGCTTCGCGTTTCAGTGAGCGGGGTGCGATCGTGGCGAGTAGATCCCAGTTCGGTCGGCCTGCGTAGAGCAGAGCCCGGATCCGGTAGTTAACGAACCGGCGGAACCCGAACGCGACGCGCTTGACAGCTCCCCCGTTACCGAGTCGATACCGGCGCCGTGCCGCCGCAGCGATGGGGGCCGAAGGTCGGATGTGGCCGAAGCCCGAGGTGATAACAACGAGGAGACGCATCAACAGCGGCCCACTACGCGGAGAGCGAGGTCGAGCCCGAACCGAGCCACCGCGGCGCGCCGGCGCAGCAGATCGGCTCGGGCGTCGCCGTCGAGGTCTGGGCGGTGGTCGAGCACGAGCGCCGAGAACACCGATCGCACCGCGAGGGATGTTGCCCACGCCGCACGCACCTCGCCAGGGGTGACGGTCGAGCCCTCGGCGTCGAGCCCGTCGACAAAGCCGCGGAGAATGGCGGTTGCGATCTCAGGGATCTCGTCGACCTCGGCGACACCGGATTCGAAACGTCCGACGAGCAGCTGGCCAAGGTCGCTGCCGACATGGCCGACATGACCGTAGCTCCAGTCGAGAGCGACCACGGTTCCGTCGCCGGGTTCCCGGAAGTTGTCAGGAGTGGCGTCACCGTGGCAGACACCGGTCGGCAGAGTCGCTAGCTGCGCCAGTAGTCCGGGGACGGCGTCGGCGAGGCGGGCAAGGTCGTAGCGGTGGCGGTCGTCGACCGCGGCGTCCACGTGGGGGTCGGCCCAAAATGCATCGTCGGCCTGGAGCGGCAGGTCGAAGTGGGTGATCCTGCCGAAGAAGAGACGCTCGAGCGACCGTCCGTGCAGACCGAACTCTTCGGCAGCGGCGGGCCCGGTCCACCGTCCGGCAAGCGCGCCGAGTGCCTCCGCGGTGCGTCGGTATCGGTCGAGCGACCATGGCACCACATCCTCGACGTCCTCCATCCACAACGTGATGAGGTCGTCGGCGGTGTCGTCGACGAGGTACACCGCCGGCATCCGCAGCGCTTCGGGGAGCGAGGCGTCGAGACCGGACCGGTACACGGCGGGCTCGTCGAGCCAGTGGAGGTCTCTGAGCACCTGCTGATGGTGTTCGGGCGGGATGGAGGCAAACGCTGGTGCCGCCGACGCCGGTCGGAGGCTCTTGGCCACAACAGTGAGAGCGCTACCGTCGCCGAGGCTGAGCTCCACGCGGTCGAGCCGTTCGGTGGTCAGGTTCTCGACACGGTGCCCAAGCGGTTCGGCGGCCCATGCAGTGACGGATGCGGCCGATCCGGTGGCAGCGCGAGCGAGTGCGGTGAGAACCTCGTCGGTCGGGCCCGTGCTGTTTCTGTGGGTCACGAGTGAATTACTAAACTATATTGACTATGATGTCAATATGGTTGACCATCCCGATGAGACGAATGGTGTTAGTCACTTGCTGGCCACGATCGCCGAAGTGGAGCGGCGTCTCGGTCCGATGCTGAGGGCACGGATGGCGCTCCACGGGGTCGTGATGCGAGCGTCGCACGCCCGCCTGCTCCACCTGGTGCCGCCCGAGGGATCCCGCCCGTCGGAGCTCGCTCAGGGCTGGATCTCCAAGCAGGCCGTCGGCAAGCGCATCCAGGAGATGGTCGGGGCAGGACTCCTCACCGTTGAGCCCGACCCACATGACGGCCGCGCAAGCATTGTTCGTCGCACAGCCGAGGGCGACCGTACACTGGCACTCATCCTGCAAGAGTCCGCCGGACTGGAGGCCGAGCTGGCCACGCTGGTGGGCGAGCAGCGCTACCAGACGTTCCGCGCCGTGCTCGACGAACTGGCCGCCAGCTGAACCCGGGACTGCGCTCGCGGATGCGCACCCAACCGCCGACGTGGAAGACCCGCTCGGGGTGAGCACATCAGCGCGAGATCCAACGGACTTGTCCCCCACCCACAATCAACCACAGGTCTGCATGCACCAGACCAATGCCAGACGCCCCACCGGTTCGGTCATGCGCCGAAGTCGAGCCTCTGCTGCATCGCCTCTCCCGCTTGCGACAGACGCTCCCCGTGCGTGATCGCAGTGCGGCGAAGCAAGTTTGGCGTCACTCGCGACGCACCGGCCTCGGCCGAGAGGCGGATCAGTATCCGGCCCAGTTTGTTCGGATCGATCATTGCACCGACTTCGTTGGTGAACACCAAACCCTCCTCATCATGATCAATGCCGACCACGTCGAACTCATCGGACTGCCTCCTCCGCTGAGCGGCCAGAATGGCGAGCGTTACCGGGCTGATCTCGAACTCTCGATCGACGATCTGCGTTGCCAATGGCTTGATCACAGTCCAGGCCACCAACGTGCGCCAACTGTTGCACCAACACGATCCGCCCGGCCTTGAGATCGACATCGCACCAACGCAGCCGAAGAAGCTCGCCCCGCCGCATTCCTGTCACGAGCGCCGAATAGAACAAGGCGTACAACCGGTGCTCACGATGAACAACAAGAAACCGCCGTGCCTCCTCCAGCGACCACGCCAGCTTCTTCGTGCTCGCCGCCGGCAACGGCGTCAGCGTCGCGGCAACCGGATTGTGCATCAGGAGACCGGACGCCACGGCGTCGCTGAGCGCCATCGACAGGACCTTGCGAACCAGCCGGATCGACGTCGCTCCAAGACAAGGCCCACAACGCTTCCCCGGCCCCGCCAAGCCTTCGAACATCTCGGGTGTCAGGTCGTTGAGTCCGACCGAACCGATCAGCGGCACGATGTGCCCCTCCACCGCCCACCGATACTGATGCAACGTCGACACCTCAACAGTGGGCGCCTTCGCACCAAGCCACATGTCGACGAGATACACCTCGAGCAGCATCCCGGAACCGATGCGCCTTGCTGCCGCTTCGGCCTCGTGTCTCATGGCCCCCTCGGCGGCGAACGCCGCTACACCCACCGTCTTCTTGAGCCCAATGGCGAAGACATCGGCGACCGCGTCATCGGCCGACTCGCCGATCGGCGTCCAGCTCGTCGCCGGGGCCTGGGAGGATGCCCTGCTCCTACAGGTGTCGGCCCAGTTGGAGGCCGCGGCGTCCTGGACGGACCGCCGCCCGTGGGTCAGCTGAGTCGGCTGCCCACTCGGCGTTGCCCGAGCGTCGACCGCCACGGCCAACTACGGTCTGCATGAGGATCGAGACAGGGGGCTGAGGTTGCGATACGACCTCGGGATCGACGTTGGGACGAGCTACACAGCCGCTGCGCTCCGCAGAGAGGACGGTGCGGTTCAGGTCTTCGGTCTGGGTCCGATCGCCGACAGCATCCCGACCGTGCTGTACCTGAACGACGACGGGACGATCGTCGTCGGTGATGCGGCGAACCGAAGGGCCCTGATCGACGGGTCGGGCGCGGCACGCGAGTTCAAGCGTCGCCTCGGCGACCCGACTCCGCTGTTCCTCCGGGGCTCGCCCTTCTCGGCCGAGGCGTTGATGGCCCGGATGTTCCGGCACGTGATCGATCGAGTGGTCGATCGTGAGGGCGAGCAGCCCCAGCGGATCGCCGTCTGCCACCCGGCGAATTGGGGTCTGTTCAAGATGGACGTGTTCGGGCAGGCGCTCCAGATGGCCGGACTCGACGACGTCACGTTGATCAGCGAACCGGCTGCGGCGGCGGTGGCCTATGCGGCCGAGACCCGAATGCCGACCGGCGCCACGATCGCCGTCTACGACCTCGGCGGCGGCACCTTCGACGCGGCGGTGCTCCGCAAGACCGAGCGCGGATTCGACATCGTCGGTGAGCCGGTCGGTCTCGAACACGTCGGCGGTATGGACTTCGACTCGGCCGTGCTCGACTTCATCCAGACGACGTCGAGCATCGATTGGCGGCTCGACCCCGACGACGCCGAGCATGTGACGGCGATGTCGCTCCTCCGGCGGAGCTGCGTCGAGGCCAAGGAACTGCTCTCGAGCGAGTCCGAGGCACAGATCGCCGTGATCCTTCCCGGTGTCGAGGACTCGGTCCGCCTCCGACGCTCCGTCTTCGAGTCACGGATCCGACCCATCCTCGAGACGACTCTCGACGCCCTCGAGCGGGCGATCGAGCGGGCCGCGCTCACGCCTGCCGACCTGTCGGCCATCCTCCTCGTCGGGGGGTCATCGCGGATCCCCTTGGTGGCCCAGTTGCTGAGCGAGCGGTTCGGCGAACTGGTACGGGTCGACATCGACCCTGTCCACGCGGTCGCGAAGGGCGCCGCCATCGCGGCACACGCACTGGCCGATGAGGCTGCCGGCACCGACCGGCCGGTCATGCCGACCCGGCCGGGACGACCGCTGCCCGGGTCGTCCGCGGCCCCGAGCCCACCGGCGTCCGCGCCAGCGGGACCTGCGGCCCCCACGGTCCCCGGCACCCCGCATGCTCCGGTCGTCCCGGCCGCAGTGCCCGAGTCCTCGAACGGCGCCCGCCCCAATTCCTTGCCGCCGCCACCGTGGCTGGCCGACCCTCCGGCCGCTCCGGTCTCCTCGACACCGGCGCCTGCCACCCCTCCGGCCGCTCCCGTCTCCTCGACACCGGCGCCTGCCACCCCTCCGGCCGCTCCGGTCTCCTCGACACCGGCGCCGTCGCGTCCACTGCCCCCCGAGCCGGCGGTCGACGCCCGACGGGAGGCCGTCGCCGATGAGCCGACCCCGGTCGATCCAGGGCCGCTCCGCTCGTCTCCGAGCGGCCGACCCGAACGGCGCCGCCTGGCCCTGGTCGGCCTCTCCTTGATCCTGCTCCTGGTCATCGGGGCCGCCGCCTACGCAGCGACCAGGGATGGCGACTCGGCCGATGGCACGCCGCTCGACGCATCATCCGACCCGGCGACCGGCGAGACCGCCGAGGGCGATCCCGTCGGCGACTCGGTCGGGTCGGAGTCCGACGTGGGGGCGACCGAGCCGGCAGTGCTCGGGACGGCCCTGGCCGCCCCGGCCGACGGCATGGTCGAGATCCCCGCCGGCACCTACCCACTCGGTCTGGACGAACCCGAGGCCAACAGCTCCGAGTCGCTGTCGCAGACCGTCGACCTCCCGGCGTTCTTCATCGATGTCCTCGAGGTCACGAACGCCGACTACAAGGTCTTTGTCGACAAGACCGGTGCCGAGACGCCGGCGGCGTGGCGGGGTGGCGCCTACCCCGAAGACCTCGCCGATCATCCGGTGGAGGGAGTTTCCCATGCCTGGGCCACGGCATTCTGCGCAGCCTCGTCGAAGCGACTCCCCACCGAAGCCGAGTGGGAGGTCGCGGCGCGGGGGATCGACGGTCGGATCTGGCCATGGGGCGACGACCGTGCCACAGTCACTTTGCCCGACTCGGGTACCTACCCGGTCGGTTCCGTTCCCGGCAACGTCAGTCCCTTCGGCGTGTTGGATCTGACGGGGAACGCCTGGGAATGGGTGGCCGACAGCTACGACCAGCGGGTGGGATCCGACCTCCGGGTGTTGCGAGGCGGGCAGAATGGATTCCTCCGCGAGAACGTCACGCGACTCCCGGTCGATCCCATCCGCTCCAGTGCCCTTCGGACCGCCGGGTTCCGCTGCGCCGCCGACGGCCTCGACGCCGACGCCACCCCCGGGACGTTCGTCGACTACGTGAGGCCGGAACGTCCCAACGAGCCCGAGGTCGTTCCGTTGCCGCCCGGCGTCGAGGTCTTCGACGATTTCTCGGACTCGACCTCGGGGTGGACCGAGCTCACGGTCGACGGTGAGTTCCGGCGGGGCTACCACCCCAACGAGTTCCTCCATCTCGAGACCCAGGCACCCCTGAAGGAGGCGTTGGCCCTCGGGCCGTGGCGGTCGAACCCCGATGAGGGATACGCCCTGTTGACCTCCGCCTTCGTCGAGCCGAGCCTCACGACGCCCGATGGGACCTTCTCGTATGGGTTGGCCTTCGGCTTCGACGACGACGGTCGAGGCCTGGTCTTCGTGGTCGACGAGCGGAGTTCGACCTGGACCCTGGCCAGTCGGGAACCCACCGGGGCCGGACCCTATAGCGCCGACGGGGCCGAGTACGTGGTCATCGAAGAGGCCTCCCGGTCCATTCCGGCCCAGGTGGACCTCGAGGTGGTCGACCTCGGCGAGGGCAACTTCCAATTCAAGATCGGCGGGTCGGCCGTCCACACCCGAAACATCCCGGGCTACGACGGCACGGCGAACGGTCTGGTCCTGATCAGCAGGGCCGACTCACAGAAGGTGCACATCCACTTCGAAGAGTTCCAGGTGAACGATCTCGGATGAGGAGCTCACCATGACCTACGCACTCGGTCTCGATTTCGGCACCACCTCGACCGCCGCCGCCGTGGCCCGCGACGGGGTGATTCGGGTGGCGACGCTCGGCAATCGTTCCGGTGCCGTCCCGGCCGTCGTCTTCGTGCGGCCCGACGGCTCGTTGCTGCACGGGGAGGATGCCGCCATCCGAGGCGGATCGGAACCGTTGCGCCTGGTCAGCGACCTCAAGCGCCGACTCGGAACCTCTTCGCCCGTCATCGTCGACGGGCTCGCCTTCGATCCGGCCGACCTGGTCGGGAGCCACCTCCGCTGGGCGGTGGACCGGGTCGCCGAGCAGGAAGGAGGCCGCCCGGACCGCATCGTGGCCACCCATCCGGCCATCTGGCGAGCCGAACGGTTCGCCGGCCTGCGCCGAGCCCTGACCGCCGCCGACCTCGACCCGGTCCTCGTCACCGAGCCCCACGCCGCCGCCTGCTTCCACGTGCAGTCCAACTCGCTGCCGACCGGGGGAGTCGTGGGGGTCTACGATCTCGGCGGGGGGACGTTCGATGCGGCGGTCCTGCGACGAACTGCGGACGGATTCGACCTCCTGGGCCGAGCCGAGGGAGAAGATCACCTCGGCGGCATCGACTTCAACGACGTCGTCCTGCACCTGGTCCAGTCCCGACTCGGTGAGGCATGGAAGCAAGCCCAGCGCCGGGGCGGTCCGGCGTTCGACGGCGCCGTTGCCGGGCTTCGACGGGAATGCGTGACGGCCAAGGAGACCCTGTCGTGGGAGGAGTCGGTGGAGATCCCGGTCGTCCTGCCGGGACTGGCCACCCAGGTCGTGGTCTCCCGTCGCGATCTCGAGTTCCGGATCACACCTGCCATCGACGAATCGATCGGATCGTTCCGGCGCGCCCTGGCCGGCGCAGGGATAGGTCCGTCGGACCTCTCGGCCGTGCTCCTGGTGGGGGGTTCGTGCCGTCTCCCGATCGTGCGAACCTCGTTGGCCGAGGCGCTCGGCGGCGTCGTCCCACTGCTCGACACCGACCCACAGTATGCGGTGGCCCGAGGCGCCGCCGTCGTCGCCCGCTCGCTCCTACCGTCGGTCGAGGGAGCGCCGCCGCTCCCCCCGCTCCCCCCGACTTCGCCATCTCTCCACGTCACCGCTCCTCCCGGCGGGCGTCCCGAGCCTCTGCCGGCAGCCGCGTGGAGCCGCCCTGCGGCAGAACCGATCGCCGGATCGGGGAGCCGCGTGTCCGACCGATCACCGGTCCTGCTCCCCGTGGCCCTGGTGGTTGCCGTCGTCCTGGTCGGCCTCCCGATCGCCTGGTTCGTGACCCGCGACGGTTCGACGACCAACACCGACTCGCCGATCGACGTCGCCGGAACCGTCGTTGCGGCCGAACCCGCCGCCGACGCGACCGAGGTCGAAGCTCCCGTCGACGGGCCCGAACAGCCCTCGGGGGTCGACATGGTCGAGGTGGTCGCCGGGACGCATCGCCTCGGAACCGAGCCGGGGGGACCCGAAAGCCTGGCGAGTTACTCGGCCACGATCGAGGCGTTCCACATCGACACGTTCGAGGTCACGAACCGCCAATATCAGGCGTTCCTGCAGCAGATCGGCGCCCCGACCCCGCTCACCTGGGAACGCAGCGAGTTCCCCGAAGCCGAGGCCGATCACGCCGTGACCGGTGTCGAGTTCGTCTGGGCCGAGGCGTACTGCGAGGCGCTCGAGAAGCGCCTGCCGACCGAGAACGAATGGGAGGTGGCGGCCCGGGGCCCGAACGGAACGCTCTATCCGACCGGTGACACCCCGACGGACTCGACCTCGAGACCGAGGGCGGACGGCCGGTCGGCTCGGTCCCGGCGAACGTGAGTGCCGCCGGAGCCTATGACATGGTCGGTGGTGTCTGGGAGTGGGTCGGCGAGCCGGCCGTCCCCGTCGGCGATGGCCTCCGGGTCCGCCGGGGTGGACAGGACGGCCGCGTCCGAGACGGCGCCGCCATGCGACAGGCCGTCGACCCGAACGGGCAGGCCACGATCAGCGAGACGGGTTTCCGCTGCGCCGCCAACACCGTCGATCCGACACGGCCGGCGCTGCAGTTCAGCATCGATCACGAGCGCCCCGAGGCGTCGGACGCCGAACGCGGCCCGGCGGCGGTCGGCGTCGGGTCCACGGCGCTGGTCAACGACTCGTTCGACGACACCGGCTCGGGTTTCGCCGACATCGACGTCGGCATCTGGCGAATGGGCTACCACTCACCGAGCTGGTATCACCTCGAGGCGGCCCAGCCGAACGTGCAACTGGTCTCGCTCGGGGGATTCGACCTCGCCGATGGCGACGTCGAACTGAGCGCCTACGTCGACAAGCTCGGGACCGAGAACGGGCAGTACCGCTACGGACTCGTGTTCCGCTCGGCCGGCGAGATCGAGGAACCGCCCGTCGGCATCGAGGGGCCACCACGACCCCACGAGTTCTACGCGTTCGTCATCAATCCCCGGGCCGGCACCTGGGAACTCCTGCACGAGGACGAGCTGCCGTTGCGGGTGAAACAGACCGGTCCACTGCCCGACGTCCTGGTCTCCGATCCCGCAGCCCCCGACGTGCTCGGCGTGTCGATGCACGGATCGGAGGTCGTGATGTCGGTGAACGGCGAGCAGGTCGGCGTCTTCGACACCCAGGGCTTCCACATCGGAGCGGGCAACATGGGTCTCTATGCCGAGACCTTCGACGAGTCCCTCGTCCACGTGCACTTCGACCTGCTGACGGTGAACTGACGACCGAGGAGCGTGCGAGGACGACCACGATCGGGATCGTCGGGGTCGACGGCCCGACCCGGGATGCGGGTCGGGGCGGGCCGGACCGGACGTGGTCGTCGAGCAGCCGGGGATCGGCGCGCTCGTCGCCCCCGCTGCCCCTCCGAGCCGCGGCGGAGGACGCTGAGCGAACCACCACGCAGCCGGCTCAGCGCGAGACGGCGCCGAGGGGACCAGCTCGAGCGTCGTCGGCTGACCGTGCTCCCAACCGATCCGACGATCGAAGCGGTGAGGCCGGGTCGGAAGGAGTCGAACCGATCGAGATGAGCCACGCCCTTGTCCAACCACGAGCCGACGCTGGTCGGACCCTCTCGGCCGGCCGCAGTCGGAAGGATCACGGCTCGCCGGGATCGTCGAGTCACCCGTTCGAGGAGCGCCCGGTCGATGACGTCGGAGCACGACAGGAACTCGCCGCTGCCGACCAGCCCGGTGGGTCCCGGGTTGTCCACGTCACCTCACGTCGCCGATCACGCCAGGAGCGTAGGCGACACCTGTACGGCCGGCCGATTCGATGATATCCAGGGGTGATGGCCTCGTTGAACAGCGCTCGTCCACGGTCCACGACACGACGTTGGCCGTGTGCCGTCCCTCGGGTTCCGCTCGCCGTACTGGTGGTCGCGATCCTCATGGCCGGGTGCGGCAGCGACGAACCCGCCGCCACCGACCCGTCGACGACACTCGCTGCGACGACGACGGTGCCGACGACGAGCGAAACTCCCGAGACCTCCGAGGACGCGACCCGAACCGGCCGCCGAAGACGCACCGGTGTCGGGTGACGAGGACGCCGATGGTGACGACGGCTCCTGCATCGAGGGCGATTGGACGGTGACGGCCGAGGAATTGCAGGGCTACTACGGGGCTCTCGGAGAAGCCTCGGGCGTCCCGATGACCGTCGAAGGGACGGCCCAGATCCGATTTCTCGACCTCCAGTACGTCTACGACGGCGCTTTCGAGCTGAGCATGGACGTGGGCGGTCAAGTCGCTGTGGCCAGCGCCGACGGCGTCGCCACCGGGAGCTACGTGATCGAGGATGGGATCATCTCGACCGAGCGTGGCGCGAGCGATCTCGACATCATCGTGAAGGTCGGCGGGATGGAGATCGACGCCGGGGAGTTCGGCAACGACCTGCTGACCTCGTTCCCCGTCAACGATGCGCCCTTCGATTGCGACGGTCCGACGATCTACTTCGACACCGGCGGGCCCGAGCGCTTTCCGGTGAAGCTCACGCCGTTCGAGGGCTGAGCGGTTTCATCCGTAGGCCGTCACCACCTCACCGGTTTGGACCACGAGCACCTCGCCGGACGTCGAGAGCGCGAACCCGGCGTCGAGGACTCCACGATCGCCGACCACCGCAACTCACCATTGCGCGTATCCAGGGCCACCACGTCGCCGTCGGTCGTGGCGACGTACAGTTGATCGGCCCCGGCCCGAACGATCTGGGCGATCAGCGCCGAGGGAAGTCGCAGACTCACCTCCCAGAGCAGCGATCCATCGGCGAGGTTCACCGCATACACGTCGTTGGATGACCGTTCGACCACGAACAGCCGCTCGTCGTCGGACGTGTAGGCGGTCCCCGGCTTCCTCGCCAGCGACCAGCGTCGCTCTCCGGTTCGAGTGTCGAGCGCTCGATAATCGGAGCGACCCTCGACGCTCGTTGGACCGCCTCCTGGAGTGCCATCGACAGGGTCTTGCGGGCAAGTCTCGTCGAGGTCACTCCGATACGAGGCTTGCCCCCGCCGGCCGGTGCCCGAGAGAGGTCGTGGATCCAGCCGTCGATGAGTTCCGGACTCATGTCCTTCAGCTTCACTGCCCCGAGGAGCGGCACCATGTGTCCGTCCACCGCCCACAGGTACTGGTTCAGTGTCGACTGCTCGACCCGAGACTCCTTCGAGGGAATCCACACGCCGTAGAGAAAGTCCTCGAGCGTCTGATCCGATGTACTGATCCGCCCTTCGCCTGCCTTGCGAGCAAGGGCTAGCGCGTCACGCTTCGGCGAGAACGTGCCGTGCTGCTTGGGTCGGACCTTGCCCGTCACCGTGTCGTAGCCGGGCTCTCGGACCACCCACCTCCCACGGTGCTTGTGAACCGCCGGTTTGCCCTCCGAAATCCACGCCATGAGGGCACGCTCGTTCAGAAACTTGATACATTCTCGTGCTTTTGGTTTCGGAGGGTCGGAAAACGAGGAGAGCCGGCCCCTGGGGACCGGCTCTGACCTGCTTGTTTACCGTCGGGCTGGGGAGATTCGAACTCCCGACCTCCTGACCCCCAGTTCGATTGAACTCGTGTCATCTGGTGTCGTTGCGTCCGTCTGGTACCCCTGCGTAGGGCTTACTCGAGCCGAACCGTCCGGCCAGTGCCGTTGCGTCCGTCCAGTAGTGGGAATTCCTCATGCTTTTCTCATACATCGACGACGGCGACCCGCCGACGCACTCAGCGGATGAGCGGTGCGTGGGCGAGATGCCCCCGGTTGGCCTCATCAGAATCCACCGAGCGCTACGCCGGCAGTGACGCACCACGGAAACCCGCTAGGCGCTCGAAGCAGCCTGCGGCGCTGCGCCTTCATCCACTCAACCGACTCTCGATCATCGCTACTGCTTCACGAGTTGATGGTCGGGTTGGGGGGCTACGAGACCGACGAAATGCTACCGGCTACCGGGTGCCCCATCATCGTCCGCATCAGCGCCGGTGTCGGACGCGGCGGCAGCACCGGAGCCTGCGGAACTGGCCGTGCGATGGCAGGGGCGAGGAGGTACTCGGTCGGTTCGCCCAGCTCGGCGGACACGTTCGCGAAGGCCCCGAGGACATCGTGTGTTGCACTGATCCGCACGATCTGGCCGTCGGCCCTGCTCGCACAGTGCACCGGATCCGACGTCACCACGTACTCACGGCATGCCAGCGGACGAGCCGGGTGGATACTGCACGACTCGTCCACCAGGAACGGGCACGGGATTCCCAGCGCGAAGTACGCCCGCTCGTTCTCCATGCCGATGGCCTCGGCGTCGGAGGCGTCCAGTCGGGCCTTCGTCGCAGCGATGCGTTGGTCGTGGGCCGACCGCTCGTCGTCGGGCAGCGCATCGAGCCAGGCACGGATGGCGCGCAGCTCCGTGGCGGTCACCGGCACGGCCTGGCGGCAACACGCGCCGCACCCCGGCCCGCACGAGATGTCGAACTCGGACCGCTGCCGCGATGCCACGAACATCGGCGTCGACGAGCGTTCGAGCCGCGTCGAGCAACCCGTCGGCAGACGTGACCTCGCGCGGCGCTGCGATTGCAGTGGTGGGCACGGTCAGTACTTTCTCTTGCCCTTCGAATCCATCTCGGTATAACTCGCTCCCTTGAGATCATTCGTCAAGGTGATGATCAGGTAGTCCGAGCCGGTTGGCGGCTTGAGGTTCAAGAAGTCCATGGCGAATCCACCGACCTCGTCGTCGGAGACCTCGGCCTGCACCTGCTGGAGCAGCGAGGCCAATGCGTCACTCATGGCATAATCGGCGCCGATCTCGATCGAGATGCGGATCTGGTCGGACGTGATGGTGGCGCTGTTGTCGGTCATGTCCACCAAGACGGACCGAGCCGGCGACGGTTACATGTCAACACTGGGTTCGAGCCGTCACCTGTCCTCTCTGCGTCGGCCGATCTAGTACTTCAGCAGCTCGATGAGCCGCAGCGTCTCGGCGGTGGGATGGAGCTCCCTCACTCGAAGAGCTGCCACGACATTGTCGATCGCTGCAATCGCACCCCTTCGATCGCCCGAAGCCCGCAGACAGTTTGCCAGCAACCGGGCTGCACGCTCATCGAGCGAACTCAGTGTCTGCGCTCTCACCGCCCAGTTCGCGGCCTCCTCCGGCTCACCTCGAGCAAGGAGGAGCTCGCCGACGACGGCACATCGCTCCCAGCGCCAACGACTGGCGGCGGGGTCGGACCGGCTCGATCCATTCGGCGTCGATGCCCTCGAGGAACTCAACGCGACACAAGGCAAGTTCATCCACGAAGACGGTCAACGCCTCCGCCCGGGCACCTGCCTCATCGTTACGCTGGACGCTCGCGATCCAACGGTCGAAGGCCTCGACGTCGATGTCGACGGAGGACTCGAGCACGAGCAGCCCGCCTTCGGTTCGGACGAAGAACGGTGCCTCCGATCGGGCTCGATCCGGTTCGAGCACCTTGAGCAAGTAGGTCAGGTTGACCCGCAGGTTCGCCTCGGCCTTCGCTGGGTCGAGGTCAGGCCACAACGTCGACGCGGCCACCGATCGCACCATTCGTCGGTGCTCCGCGAGCAGCCCGAACAGTTCGCGCACCGCGAACGCCGACTCCACTCGATGTCGACGACGGCGGTCCCGTCTCGGCGAAGTTCGCTCGCTCCCATGAGGAACACGCTCAGCGAGAAACCAGGATGACTGGGCGCCGCCGCCATGCGAGGCGTGCCCAGGTCGAGGCGGGCCCGTCGGATCGCACGGCCAACGATCGCAGCAACGCCGCCTGGTCAGGAATCGACCCGAGGACATCGTCGGCCTCGGCGACTCCCGAGCTGGCGGCCGCTGCGGACAGCTCGGCCAGATGGATCGGCAGCACGTGGACCCGCAGCAGATCGGGGTTGGACCAAGGAAGTTCTGCGGCCTCGACGACCGAGCCGGCTCCACGCAGTGCCACCAGCGCCTGACCCGCTCGAACGGCGACCGCCAGTGAGGAGCCAAGTGCGATCCTGTCCAGTACCGCGCGGCTCTCCGGCAGCACGAGATAGACCAACGGGAGCCCCAACAGGTGAGCACGTTCGGGCCACTGCTGGAGCGGCAGGTGCGTGCTGCTCGATCTCAGTACGTCTGCTGCGCTCGTTTCGTCACCGACGGCCGCGTGATACGAGGCGGTGGCCATCTCGGCAAAGAGACGCACCCGGAGGCCCAGTCCCCCAGTCGAGCTCCTCGCTTCTCGAGCGTAGGACGCAGCCAGCTCGTAGTCGGAACAGGCCAACGCGATGTGCGCTGCGACCCCGAGAAGCGAGACGAAGCCCGAAGCCACTCGGCGTGGTCGGTGCGCAGCAACAGTGTCGACGACGAACGTGTTGGCGAACTCGGGAGAACGCGTCGGCACGTAGCCACATGGCGAACGCAAGGAACATTTCGCTGCCGACGGGAAGCGCCGCCAGGTCGGCAGGCGAAATCCCGAAGCCGACCAACTCCGGCTGCCCGAGATCACACAGTCGTTCAGCCCGCGTGACCTCGACTGCCTGAACGAGAGGACCCAGATCGGCGAGCTGTTCCAATGCACCGACTGAGTCCCCGGCGGCCTGGAGCAGCTGCGAGCGAAGCTGCGCGGCCAGGCCTCGGGCGAACGGCAGCCGCGCCGCCAGTGCCTCGACCCGCTCGACGTCGGCCGCTGGTACGTCACCGATGTCGGAAAATCGGAGTTGCAGCCCACGGTGCAGTGCCAACAGCTCCATTTCTTCGTCGTGCTCGATTCGGGCGATGCCTGCGTCGAGTCGAACTTCTTGACGATCCACGGATCGACACCAGTAGTGAACCGTGAGGTCGCAGCCAGCAGTCGCGGCAATCGAGCTGCCGAGTCGGAGCCGATCGATCTCGACCGAGAGCATGACGAGGTCGCCAACGGGAAGTTGGAGGACCGGAAGAAAAGCAGATTCCCGCGCAACGGCGAGTGCGGTTTCTTCGTCGCCGGCGGCAGCGAACATGTAAACCGCACGTACGTACTCGCGGCGCTGCCGCTCGATTTCGGCCGCGATTCGGAGCGCGATGAGGCGGTCGGTCGACGTCAGACGCCCTTTGAGCACCTCGCGCATCAAGCCGTGCATGCGGAACGATCCAGATTCCGAACGGTCGATGAGCGGAAGGTCGCGAACAGCCGCCGCTGCGGTGTAGACCCCGTCCGACAGAGCGAGCGCCAATTCGTCATCGACTTCGTCGCACAGGCTCAGGCGAGCAAGTACGGCCACACGCTCGCCCGGCAACGCCGCCAGAATCTCCTCCCAGAGGTACTCATGGCTGGCGCTGGGTCCGACCCGAAGCGTGAGGTCGGCGGTCGCGGGGTGTGATGTCAGGCCGTCGGGCGCTGTCGCGACTCCACGCTGGTCGACGAGCAAGGCGAGCTCCTCCTCGTCGAAGAAGAGCTCTGCGGCCGTCAGCTCGAGAAGCTCACCCCTGGAGCGAAGACGAGCAACATTGAGCTCGAGCGGAGGCCGACTCGCCAGGACGAGGTGAACGTTCTCGGGCAACACGTCGATCAGTCGCTCGAGCACCTGCGCGCTGGCGCTACCGCTCAGCAGGTGCACGTCATCGAGAATCAGCGCGATACCGTCCGGCGCTCGACTCCACGATTGCTCGCCAAGTTGTTCGATCGCTGTGTCGAAGTGGGCGACCGCCGTCGAATCCACAGCGGCCGAACCGACGGCGTCGAGCAGACCAGCCAGCAGGTTGATGGGTTGGCGGTCGGCCAGATCGAGACTGAGCCAGACGTCGGTCCCCAACGGGTCGAGCGCGTTGTTCGCGTCGCGATCGACAACGCCGTGGTCTTCCCGCTACCAGCGGGCGCCACGATGATCGTCAACCGATGATCGAATCGCCTCCGCAACGTGCTGGCAAGTCGCGGCCGACCCAACAGCTGCAAATTGGGCTCGGCCGGGCGCAGGCGGAATCCATGTCTCTTCTGAAATGTCTCTGACACGTCGGCCGCAGCCCCTCGCTGCTTGCGCTGAGCGTCGGGTCGACAACAGCCCGGGCTTGTTGCACAACGATCCGGTCCGTGAGTCATTCGCGAGCGCCGGTGTCATGTCCCTCGATCGGGCAGGAGGCTGTTGCGGGTGACCCTGTCGGCAGACCGATCCGAAGGTCGATCGATCCCCTGGACTCGCATGTAACTCCTCTCTACAACGGTCGTCCAGCCAGCATGACGAGCTCAACGAACCACAACGCTACGCATCGACATCGACATGACCAGCGACTACGTGCCGACCGATCGGCTCAGCGCAGCGCTGAGCGAACTGTCCGCCTGCCTCGACGAGGTCGACGGGTCCGAAGTCGCCGGCTTTGCGGCGTTCGACATCAGCCGAGGGGGCGTCGTCAGCTTTGACTCCGCCCTTGGTGGGTGGACGCGTCCCAAACCGATCGTCGACGCCTTCGCCGAATCCGGCAAGAAGGCCGAGTGACGTGTCGCTCTCGACGGCAAGACCATCACCGATGAGGAGATTCTCATGAACGAGACCAATGACCTTGTCGCCGCTGGACTAGACGATTGGTTCGAAGGGGTCAGTGGTCGTAGACGGTGAGTGATCGTGATGGTCCTGGCTGGTCGGTGGTTTCGTTGTGCCAGATCGCGGCGGTCAGGGCGAGGATTCGTTGCAGCACCCGAAGCGCAGACCCCGGGTTTGGTTCGTCCGCCATGACGCTCGAGATCGAGTTGGGCTTTCAACGTCTGGTTGACCGACTCGATGATTTGGCGAAACGCCCGTAGATACTGGCCTCCAGCACGCTGCGGTTCGGATTTCAGGTTCGGCGGGATCAGGGTGACACCAGCGTTGTTGAGCTCGGCTTCGAAACCGGCCCGCCGGTATCCCTTGTCAGCGATCAACGTCGTGCCCTGGGTGTCGAGCCCGCCGAACACGATCATGTCCAACGCAGTGTCACGCTCATCGACCTTCGCGCCGGCGAGCGCGTAAGCGACCGGCAGGCCCGACGGGGTGGTGATCAGATGCAGTCGCAGTCCCCAGAAGAACCGGGAATGCGACGCGCAGTACCCGTAGCTGGCCCAGCCGACCAGGTCGGATCGTTTCACCGTTTCCCTCGACCGGCCACATTCGACCGGGGTGGAATCTGCGAGCCACACATCGTCGGTCCATGACGGGCAGGCGCGGGCCAACGCGGCGATGAGATATTGCACGAGTTGACCCGAGTGGCGGAGGCGTTTGTTGGAGCCGGGCCGGTCCGGGAGATACCGGAACCACGGGCGCAGATGGGCGTGGGCGTAGCGGATGAACTGGGCTTCGGAGCTGAATCCGAGGAGGGCCTGGATCACGGCCAGGGTGCAGAGCTCCGCGTCAGAGAGCCGGGGTGTGATGCCGGCCGTTGGCCGTTCGGGTGCCCAGTCGGGGTGGGCGATGATCAGGTCCTCGATGGTGACGTAGAGTCGGGTGTCCAGGTCCGGGTTCATGCGCTGTTCCTCACGGTTCAGGGTCTGTTCAAGCCCCCTGATCGTGGACACCCTCGCCACTCATGTGGTGGATCAACTGTTCAACCATTTCGCTCTTGCCTCCGTTGCATGAATGATGGCTCGTTGCCGCTCGATAGCGAGCCCTTTCGGGTTCAGGCGATCAAGGCACGGTGACGTCAGTGTGCGAGAAGTCGTCACCAACGAACAGGAGCGGCTGACCCAGCCGCCGCGCAAGGGCATACGAGAACGTGTCACCGAAGTTCAGACCAGCCTGATGACGCCCCTTCCCGAAGCGACGCCAGGCCACGATCGCTTCCTCAGCGAGCTCGGCATCGACTGGCACTACTTCGATCGCGACACGACCGAGCAACTCCTCCAGTAGCTGCGTCCCCGCTGAACCCGTCTTGGCTTCGATCACAATGCCGAGCTCCACCCGGGTCGCGGCGGACATCACACACTGCTCTCCAAGCAGCCGATGCTCCAGTTCTGCACTGCCATCCTCGTCGAACAACACCGCGACGATCGCCGATGTGTCGACGACGATCACACCGGTAGCCCGTGCTCGTCGTAACCGATGATGTCGTCGGGATCTCGTTCATCGAGCAACGGCAACCGGCCGAAACGTTCCACGATGTCGCCAAGCCCCAGGGCCCGACGACGACGACGCTCCACCTCGAGTCGAGCTTCGAGCGACGCGACCACCGCATCGGTGATCGACTCCCCTGTCAGCTCAGCGAGATCACGCGCCAGCTGGTCTGCTCGCTCACTCTTGATACTCAACGCCATAGGCACCAATCTACCTATCAAGGATGATAGGTGTCAATCAACCCTAGGCAGGTGTGGGTGCCCGAAACGGCACCGTTGCGTTGACCGATCGGCGGGCCCGGTTCACCAGTCTCGAGCGTGGACTGCGGTCAGATCAGAGTGTCGAGTTCGACACCGAGTCGATACCGGGGTGGCGAACCACCCAACGATCGCCTTGCCGCTGAACCGTCGGATCGCCTCGTGAAACCCACGCCATTCGGCACCGTAGCTCAGAAGAATGCATACATTCTGCGTACATCGCTCCTGAAAACGAGCAGAGCCGGCCCCTTGGGACCGGCTCCGACCTGCTGTTTCACCGTCGGGCTGGGGAGATTCGAACTCCCGACCTCCTGACCCCCAGTCAGGCGCGCTAACCAAGCTGCGCCACAGCCCGTGGCCCGAGGGATCGTAGCGGCCAGGGCCGATCACCCCACCGCTCAGAAGCGACCAATGAGATAGATGGCGAATTGCACCAGCCGCCACCCCAGATAGATGACCAGCGCAACGATCATCACCCAGAAATGCCACGGGGCCTTGGCCGACGGCGGATGTTTGAGATCCGAGGTGTCGACCTCGGCGCCACATTCGCCACATCGACCTTCCTCGGTCAGCGCCGTGGGCGCACGATAGGCATCACAAGCATCACACCACGGCATGTCGGAACGGGGTCGCTTTCAGACTCGGCGAAGGACCAGAACCGCAACGTCGTCGTTGATGGGGGCACCAGCGAAATCACGGGCTGCCTCGACCAGGACCTTGGTGAGCACGTCAGGCGATGCGGTCGGATCGCGGCGAATCATACTGGCGACCCCCTCCTCCCCGAACAGGGCCTCGCCGTTCCTCGCCTCGGCCAGCCCGT
This sequence comes from uncultured Acidimicrobiales bacterium, assembly GCA_963700755.1. Taxonomy (GTDB): domain Bacteria; phylum Actinomycetota; class Acidimicrobiia; order Acidimicrobiales; family SZUA-35; genus JBBQUN01. The sequence goes on along the minus strand of CAVOYW010000001.1, from coordinate 563,675 downwards.
CGGTGTAGAGCACGGCGACGTCGTCGACGGTCCACGTGAGTTCTCGGGAGTGATACAGGGCCTTCGGATCGAGCATGAGCAGCGGACCCGTCGCACCCAGTGGGTGCACCTCGGAGCCGTGCCACACGAAGGCTGCCGGGTGACCGGCAGAGGAATAGCGCAGTGTCTCGGCGTCGTTGTCGAAGACCATCACGATCAGCGAAATGAATTCCTCGCCCCGTTCCAGGACCGACATCTGGGCATTGAGCACCTCGAGGGCCTGCCCGGGATCGCGGTACTGCAGCAGGAACGCCCGGAGCAGGTACTTGGCCTGCAGGGCCGTGATCGATGGCTCGATGCCATGGCCGGTGACGTCGCCGATGACCGCCGCCACCCGATGCTTGTCGACTCGGAACACGTCGTAGAAGTCGCCCGACATCGCGCCGCTGGACGCCTGGTAGTGCGCCCCCGATCTCGAATCCCTTGAGCGTGGGCAGCGTTGCCGGAGCGAGCCGGGCCGCCCACTGCAGCGGGGCCAGTTCCTCCTGGGTGAGCACTTCACGGGCCCGTTTCTCGACCTCGGACCGGCCGGCCGCCACCCGGGCGATGTCTTCGAGACTCTCGGCGTCTGGTGAGGGTGATGATCGACGGCAAGGCCAGGACGGGCGATGCCAGGGCGATCAACCGGGAAACACCGACCACGACGATCACGCCCAGGATCGCCGACGCCGTGACGGCACCGATCGCCGACAAGAGGTCTCGGCGGTAGTCCGCATCGGCCAGCCGCCACAGATCGGGGTCGATCTGCTCGGTCGACAGCCGCGTCGCCACCCGCCGGTTCCCGATCGTCTGGCGGATCCAGAACACCGCGGCCGCGACACAGATCGCAGCTGCGATCGCGGGCACGACTCGTTCCATGGTCCAAAGCGTACCTCTGACGAGCGCCCCGACCGGCGACGCGTCGAATCGGCCCACGTCGGCTGTCACTCGACCACCCAATCATGACCCCGTTGACCTGCCCGATCGCGACCCGGAACGGTCGTGGCGTCGATGCGACTACTCGCTCCGCTTGCGGACCCGGATCTTGATCGGCGTCGGCCCCATGTCGAATTCCTCCCGCAGGCTCCGCTCGAGATAACGCAGGTAGGACTGGGGCAGATCCCGATTGGCGAACAGGGTGAACGTGGGTGGGTCGGTCGCGCCCTGTGTGGCGTAGAGCACTCGGGCCCCGTGCGGAGCCGGCTGGGCCTGCTGGGCCCGCCGGATCACATCGTTCACCTTCCGGGTCGGCATCCGGGCCTGATAGGCGTCGAGAGCCAGATCGAGCGACGGCAACAGTTTGTGTGCACCGGCCCCGGTGAGCGCCGAGATCCGATGGACCGGCACGTCGGGCAGGAAGTTGAGTTTGCGATCGAGCTGATCCGCGATCCGATCCTTGGCTTCGGTATCGAGCAGATCCCACTTGTTCAGCACGACGACGATCGGGCAGCCGGCAGCATCGACCCGTTCGGCCAGACGCTGATCCTGGGCCGTCACGCCCACGGTGGCGTCGATGACCAGCAGGGCAACATCGGCGGTGTCGACCGACTTCAGGGCCCGCACCACCGAGTAGTACTCGGTGTCCTCGTCGATCCGGCTTCGCCGCCGCATCCCGGCGGTGTCGAGGAACCGGATGGGTCCACTCGTGGTGTCGACCACGGTGTCGACGGTGTCGCGAGTCGTGCCCGGCATGTCGTGCACCACCGAGCGGTCCTCGCCGATGAATCGGTTGAACAACGTCGACTTGCCGACGTTGGGCCGTCCGACCAGCGCGATCGAGAAGACCCGCGGGCGTCTCGGCCTCTGACTCCTCGAGCGGCACCTCGGCCTGTTCGGGCAGGGCGGCCACCAGATCGTCGAGCAGGTCACCCACTCCCCGCCGTGGAGCGCACTCACGCCGATAGGGCTGACCGAGGCCGAGACGCGACGAGTTCCCAGACCTGGTCCGTCGTGGACGGGAATCGTCGATCTTGTTGGCGACCACGAAGACGGGCTTGTCGTAGCCCCGGATCGAGCGCGCCATCTGGGCATCCTCCTCGGAGATCCCGATCGACGCATCGACCACGAAGAGCAGCGCGTCGGCATTCGGCGATCGCGGCTTCGGACTGGGCCGAGACCTTCCGGTCGATCTCGGTTCCCGCCGACAGCCAACCACCGGTGTCGACCAGGCGGAAGGGGGTGCCCTGCCACTCGACGTCGACCATCTTGCGGTCGCGGGTCACGCCGGGCTTCTCCTCGACGATCGCCTCGCGGCGGCCGAGGATCCGGTTGAGGAGCGTGGACTTCCCCACGTTGGGCCGCCCGACGATCGCGACGATCGGCGTGGTCAGCCACGGGGCTGGTTCGGGGTTTGGTCGATTCGATCATGCCGATCTCGTTTCGTTGGTGTCGAGCCCGAGGGCTCGACGAAGCGCGATGCCGTCGGTCGGCACCACTTCGACGGGCCGCGGCAGGTCATCGACCCCGAGCCCGTCGAGGAACAACCCGCCTGACAGGCAGACATCGGGAAGCAGATAGCGGTGCCCGGCCGGCTGGTCGGCGAGCACCCGGGCGAGGTCTTGACCGACCATCAACCCGGTGACTCCGATGTTTCCACCGAAGAACCGGTTGTCGACCGGAATGAGCCGGACGTCGTCGCGACCCAGGGAGTCGATCATCGGCGCCAGCACCTGCGCCCCGTAGGCCCCGGTCAGGATACCGATCGGGGCCGTGGCCCGGGGCCGGAGCGACACGATGGTCGAACCGTCCTCGGCCAGGCGTGGGGCTCGGTAACCCTCGGCGGGGGCACCCTCGACCCAGGCGAAGAAGCCCGATTTCGGACCGGTTGCCTCGTCGGTCTGGCCGGTGAACTCCCGCTCGAACGTACGGGCCATGCCGATTCCGTCCTCGTGCATGGCGAATCCCTCGTAGGCCTCGGGCTCGGGGAAGGGCCGCCCGGCGAGCAGGTAGTACTCATCGGCGGCGAACACGAGCCGGTGGCCGAGCAGTTCACGGAAGATCGACTGCCAGTGTTCGACGGTGTCGACGACGGCCTCCGCCTCGGCCTCGGTGTGGGCTCGCATGGTTGGCTCGTTGGAATGATCGCTGATCCCGAGCGGAACCACCGCCAGCGACGTCAGGCCATCGTACTCGTCGAGCACGTCCCGCAGGGTGCGCTCGAGTGCTGGACCGTCGTTGACGCCCGGGCAGACCACGACCTGACCGTGGACCTCGATCCCATGGTCGAGCAGGGCCCGCAGCCAGCGGAGGCTGGTCGCTCCTCGCCGATTGCGCAACAGCTCCGACCGCAGCTCACCGTCGGTGCTGTGAATACTCACGTAGAGCGGGGACAACCCCTCGGTGATCACCCGCTCGAGGTCGGCCTCGGTGAAACGGGTGAGCGTGGTGAAGTTGCCATACAGGAAGGAGAGGCGGAAGTCGTCGTCCTTGAGATACAGGCTCTTCCGCATCCCCGGTGGCAGCTGATAGATGAAACAGAACGAGCAGTGGTTGTCACAGGTCCGGACCTGATCGAACAACGACGACTGCACCTCGATCCCGAGCAGTTCCCCGTCGGCCTTGTCGATGTCGACGGTGCGGGTCATCCCGCCGCGATCGATCTCGAGGCTCACCTCGGGTTCGTCGACCAGCAAGCGGTACCGAATCACGTCACGGGGCACCTCGCCGTTGACGCTCAGCAGGACGTCACCGGGCACCACCCCGGCACGATCAGCCGGTGAGTCGGGTTGCACGGCCGAGACGCGTGGCAACGAGGCGATGGCGGAGATCATCACAAAAGTCTACGGACGGGCATCCAACTTGGACCGGGCATCGAACTCTGGGTAAGTCAGCCCTCGAGTTCCGGGTAGGTCAGCCAGCGTCATGAAGGTTCCCGTGCACCACATCTCGACTTGTGATCGTGTGTCCCGAACGAGCGGGCCGGCGTCGTGAGAACCGCCATCATCGGTACCGGCATCGCCGGCCTCACCTGCGCACACGTCCTCGGGCGTCGGCTCGCCGGCACGAACGACGAGATCGTGCTGTTCGAGTCGGCCGATCGTCTCGGCGGCCATGCCAACACCGTGATGGTCGACGACCCCGAGGTCGACCCCTTGGCCATCGACACCGGATTCATCGTTCACAACGACCGCAACTACCCGAATCTCGTGCGCCTGTTCGACGAACTCGGCGTTCCGGTCCAGGACACCGAGATGAGCTTCGCCGTCACCGATCGGACCAGCGGCTTCCACTATCGGGCCACGAATCTGAACACCCTGTTCGCCGACCGCACCAACCTGGTGCGGCCAACCATGTGGCGCATGCTGATCGACATCGCCCGCTTCTACCGGAACGCGAAGCGGTATCTCGCTGCCGGGCGCACCGACCTCACGATCGGGCAGTTCCTCGACGAGGGCCGCTACCACCGCGCGTTCGTCGACCTGCACCTGATCCCCATGGGGGCCGCCGTGTGGTCGAGCGACCCGACGACCTTCGACCGCTTTCCGGCCGCCAGTCTGCTCACCTTTCTCCGCAATCACGGTCTTCTCGGCGTCGGCGACCGCCCTCAGTGGCGAACCAATGTCCGGGGCTCGAAGACCTACGTCGATGCGGTTGCGGACATGTTCCCGGGGGAGATCCGTCTCTCGTCCCCGGTCACGAGCATCCGACGCACCGGCCACGGGGCCGAGATCACCTTCACCCGTCATCACGTCACGGCCGGCGAGTCGTCCTCGGCGACCACCGAGCACTTCGACGAGGTCATCCTGGCCTGTCACAGCGACCAGGCACTGTCACTCCTCAGCGATGCCACGACCACCGAGAAGGACGTCCTCGGTGCCATCGGCTACCAACCGAACCGGGCCACGTTGCACACCGACGCCTCGCTGATGCCGCCGAAGCAGGCGGCCTGGGCGGCCTGGAACTACGAGTGCGGCGTTGGCGAAGCCACCCTCCCTGCGGTCACGTATGACCTCACGATCCTGCAGCGGCTGGCCGGAACCAGGCACTATTTCGTGAGTCTGAACGCCGAGGATCGCATCGACCCCGACACGGTCATCGCCTCGTTCGACTACGCCCACCCCGTCTTCGATCAGCCGGCAATCGACGCCCAGTCCCGATTCCACGAGATCAGCGGCGTCGACCACACCCATTTCTGCGGCGCCTACTGGCGATACGGCTTCCACGAAGACGGCATCAGCGTCGGGGATCCGGGTCTGTGAAGACCTCGGGGTGGACTGGTGACTCCGGGCGTGCCGTCGGTGTGCCCCGGCACCGTGTGGCATCAGCGCCACGCCTCGGCCGACCACGGGTTCGAATACCGGGTGTCCATGGTGTGGATCGACCCCGACCGACCCGGCGATCTCACCAATCATCACCGTCTGTGGTCGTGCGCCGAGCCCGCTCCGGCACGGTTCCGCCGGCGCGACTACGGCGACGAACGCACCCCTCCGCTCGGGTTGCTCGTGCGCGACGACCTCGAGGCCGTGCTCGGTCACCGCCCCGACGGTCCCGTCCGGATGCTGACCCAGATCCGTCGACTCGGCTGGCTCTTCAACCCCATCACCGTGTTCCTGGCCTGGGACGCACACGTCGACGAACCGGTGGGCTGTGTGCTCGAGGTGACCAACACCCCCTGGAAAGAACGCCACCGCTACGTGGTCGGACTGACCAGAGCCGTCGACGACCCCGACACCCTGGTCGCCGAGTTCGACAAGGTCCTGCACGTCTCACCGTTCCTCGGCCGGCACCACCGCTATCGCCTGCGCATCGCCACCGGCCGACACCTCCGCCTCGAACTCGACGTCGTCGAACACACCGACCGGCCGAACTTGTCCCAACGCTCGCCGGCCACGGTCCTCTCGACGGGCCTCGAGCTCGAGCGGATCCCCGCCTCCACCCGAGCCCTGCGTCGATCCCTGCTCGGTTCTCCCCTGTCGACCATCCGGGTGAGCCTCGGGATCCACGCCCAGGCCGCCAGGCTCGCAGCGAAGCGTGTCCCGTTCGTCCCCCACCCCTCGAAAGCCGTCAAGGAGTCCCCCGCATGACCACCTACGCGTCCGATGTCCTCGCCACCGACGACCACGAGAACCCGACCGATCCGTCCCTGTCGCTCGTGCGCGCCCCCTCGAAGACCCCTCGCCGACCGAGACCATCGACCCCGACCACACGCCGGCGCCGGCAGTTTCCCCCGGTCCGGGTTCCCCGGCGACCGTACGCCCGGATCGGCTGCTCGAGCGGGCCGCGCATCGACGTCGGTTGCCGGCCGCCCACACGGTGACCCGCTCGGTGGTGCGGTCCCTGCTCGGGCGGATGACCAGTGGTCGGCTCACGGTGGTCGACGAAGACGGCACGCACCGGTTCGGTCCCGGAGGCGGCCTCGATGCCCACATCGAGGTACGCGACGATCGAGCCTGGACCGCACTGGTTTCGGAGGGTTCGATCGGGCTCGGCCGCGGATACATCGAGGGCTGGTGGCACAGCGACGACCCCGTCTCGGTCGTGCGGGTCATCATCGCCAACATCGAACCGGTCGACGAGTTCCGAAACCGCATCCACCACGTCGTCGGCCGATTCGCCGACCCGGTCCGCTCGAGGCTGCCCCGCCGGACCAGGCGTCACGACAAGGAAGACATCGCCAGCCACTACGACGTCGGCAACGATTTCTTCGAGCTCTTCCTCGACGAGACCCTCACCTATTCCTCGGCCGTCTTCACCAACCCGACCATGCCGCTGGCCGAGGCCAGCCGGGCCAAGTACGACCGCCTCATCGCCAAGCTCGGCCTCGCCCCGTCGCACCGGCTGCTCGAGATCGGCACCGGGTGGGGTGGCATGGCTCTGCGGGCCGCCGACCAGGTCGGATGCGAGATCACGACCACCACCATTTCCGAGGAACAACTGACCGAGGCCCGGCGACGCATCGATGCGGCCGGTCACGGAGACCGGGTGACCGTGCTCGACTCGGACTGGCGAGACCTCGACGGCACCTACGACCGGATCGTGTCGATCGAGATGATCGAGGCCGTCGACTGGCGGGACTACGACCGGTTCTTCTCCACCATCGAGTCGTGTCTGGCCCCCGACGGGCTCGTCGGCATCCAGGCGATCTGTATTCCCGACCGTCGCTACGGACGGACCAAGAACACCGAGGACTACATCCGGCGGTTCGTGTTCCCCGGTGGCTTCCTGCCGTCGATCGGATCGATCACCGGTTCGGTGTCGGACTCGACCCGACTGCAGGTCCTCGATGTCGAGGACTTCACGGCCCACTACGCCGAGACGCTGAGGCGCTGGCGTGAAGACTTCGATGCCCAGTTGCCCCAGGTTCGGGCCCTCGGGCTCGACGAACGGTTCATCCGACTCTGGCGGTTCTACCTCGCCTACTGCGAAGCGGGATTCCTCGAGCGCCACTGCACGGTCAACCAATTCGTCCTGGCCGGACGCGACTGGCGACCCGACGGCCTGGCCCTCCGACCCCTCTGATCGGTTCCCTCCGGCCCGGTCACCTGCAGCCCCGGGCGCCGAACTACCCTGACCGGATGGCTGTCGACAAGGTCCTGCTCTGTGCTCCCCGTGGGTTCTGTGCCGGCGTCGAGATGGCCATCAAGGCGCTGTCGTGGATGGTTCGTGCCTTCGAGGCGCCGGTCTACTGCTACCACGAGATCGTCCACAACAAGCTCGTGGTCGACCGTTTCGAAGCCGAGGGAGTGATCTTCGTCGATCACATCGACGAGGTGCCACCCGGCCGGCCGATCATGTTGTCGGCCCACGGCTCGGCGCCCGACGTCGTCGCCGCGGCCCGCGAACGGGGCAGCTACGTGGTCGACGCGGTCTGCCCCCTGGTCACCAAGGTCCATCACGAGGTCAAGGTGCGAGCCAAGAAGGGCTATCGCATCATCTATGTCGGCCACGAGGGCCACGAAGAAGCCGTCGGCACCATGGCCGTCGCTCCTGCGGCCATCAGCCGGGTCGAATCGATCGACGACGTCGCCGCCCTTCCCGACTTCGACGAACCGACCGCTCTCCTGGCCCAGACCACCCTGTCACACCGCGACTGGTCCGAGGTCGCCGCCGCGGCCCGGGACCGTTTCCCCGATCTCTGGCAGCCGGGTCGGTCCGATCTGTGTTTCGCGACGACCAACCGCCAGTCGGCGCTCATGTCGGTCGCCGATCGGTGTGACGCCGTCGTCGTCATCGGCTCGGCCAACTCGTCGAACACGAACGCCCTGGCCAAACTGGCCACCGAGGCCGGATGCCCTCGGGTCTTCCGGGTCAACGGCCCCGAGGAACTCCCCGACGACCTCGCGGGCGTTGTTGCCCTCACCGCCGGGGCCAGCGCCCCCGAAGACGTCGTTCAGGCCGTGATCGACGTCCTCGACCCGACCGACGGCGTCGAGGAGATCCGGATCACCGACGAAGACGAGTACTTCCCGCCGCCACGCAATCTTCGTGAGATGCTGACCTCGGTCGATCTCGTCGGCCACGTTCGGTCTCGGCGGGTCGGTGGCCGATCGGCCCCCGCTCGACGACCGCGTCATCGGCGCCGCCGACGTGCTGGCCTCGATCTCACACGGCGTGTCCTGAACCCGGGGATCAGGCACCGGCGCGGATCTGCGCCTCGTCGAAGAGGGTCTGGAGCGTCTCGTGCAGTTCGGCCGACATGGCCTTGACCGCCGATCGTTTGACCCGCTCACCGTCGACCCGGGCCGGTGGAAGGATCGGTTGTCCGATCACCAGGGTGCACTTGCGAGGACGAACGAACCGGCCCCCCTTGGGCAGCGCCCGCTGGGCCCCGCCGATCCCGACCGGCAGGATCGGGACACCGGCCCGGCAGGCCAGAAACGCCGCACCCTCCTTGATGGGGGCGACGATGGGTCCGTCGTGGCGGGTGCTCTCGGGGAACACCACCAGCGGTTCCCCCCCGGCGAGGATCATCTCCGACAGGCGCAGGGCCTCTCGGTCGGCCATGGCCCGTTCGACCGGGAACCCCCCGACTGCGAGCAGGAACCGGCCGAGAACGGGAATGGCGAAGTACTTCTCGGCCCCCATGTAGCGCAGGATCCGGGGGTGGTCATGCCGACCAGGGGGGTGTCGAGAATCGAGCGATGCGCCCCGGGAGCGAGGACGAACGCACCGTCGGGGACGTTCTCCCTCCCCACCACCTCGAGGCGACACCACAGGGTGAAGAGGACCATCGCGAAGCGGCGGACGGCGCGGTAGAGGCGGGGCGAGCCGCCCCGGAGATCGACGGTGCTCCGATGTGGCGGCACGACCCGGTCGGAGTCCATCACTGGTCGATCTCAGCGACGATCAGGGCGACGACCTCATCGATCGAGAGGGCACTCGTGTCGATCTCGATCGCCCCCTCGGCCCGTTTCAGCGGGTCGTGCTGCCGACCGCTGTCGAGCGCATCGCGCCGGGCCAGATCGGCGGCCACCGTGCCGTAGTCCAGGTCGGAGACCTCACGGGCCCGCCGAGCCGCCCGAACCTCGGGATCGGCCGACAGGTACACCTTGAGATGGGCATCGGGGAACACCACGCTGCCGATGTCTCGCCCTTCGAGCACGCCACCGCCGCGCCGCCGCGCCCATTCGCGCTGGCGGGACACCAGTTCGGCCCGCACATCGGGAATCGAGGCGATCGCCGACACGGCCCGTGTCACTTCCGGTCCCCGGATCTGGGTGGTCACGTCGAACCCATCGACGGTGACGGTTCCATCGGCCTCGATGCGCAGCTCCATCGCCCGGGCGACGGCGGTGACCTCATCGACGTCTTGCGGATCGAGGCCCCGGGCCAACGCTGCGAACGTCACGGACCGGTACATCGCCCCGGTGTCGAGATAGTCGAGTTCGAGTGCCTTCGCCAGGCGCTTCGCCACGGTCGACTTGCCCGAACCGGCCGGTCCGTCGATGGCGATCACCAAGAGCTCGGAATCCACGGCTGCCACGTTAGACCGTCGTCACCCGAATCAGGCCCGACCGTCGGGTCACTCGAGTTCGCGCGAGGGTCGGGTGGTACCCCCGCGCCATCAGGCCGCCGATCAGGCGTTCACCCAGCGCCCGATCCACCATGAGCAGCATCACGCCCCGGGTCCCCTCGGCCGAATGGGTGATGTCGAGATCGAGGATGTTGACGTCGAGTTCGGCGGCGAGTGTGGCGATCGCGGCGATCTCGCCCGGACGGTCGGGGATGGGAACCGCCACCTCGGCGACGTGGTCGGTGGCCCGGAAGCTCGTCGGCAGGTTGATCCGGGCATGCCGTGCCCGGGTGAGCAGGTCGAGCAGACCGGCCCGATCCCCGTCGGCCACTCGTCGCCGCAGGTCGGCCAGCACGGCGACCAGACCGTCGAGCCCGTCGACGATGGCATCTCGGTTGGCGACACAGATGTCGGGCCAGATCGACGGCCGGCCGGCCGAGATGCGGGTCATGTCTCGGAAGCCGCCGGCGGCGAGCCGAAGCAGGGCGCGGTGCTCGACCGCGGTCTCGTCGGCAAGGGTCATGAGCGCCGCCGCAGTCAGGTGCGGGACATGGGAGACCTGGGCCACCAGGCGATCATGGGTCGCCGGAGGCAGCACGATCACCTCGGCGCCGAGGCGCCGAACCATCCCGGCCACCATCGAGAGGCTGGTGTCGTCGGTGTGATCGGTCGGGGTGAGCACCCACATCGCCCCGGCGAAGAGGTCGAGCCGGGCACCATCGATGCCGTCTTGCTCGGAACCGGCCATCGGATGGCCGCCGATGAACCGGGGATCAGCGACCGCAGCGCAGATCTCGGCCTTGGTCGACCCGACATCGGTGACCACCCCCGACGTCGTTGCCAACGCCGTCTCGGCGAGCTCGGGAATGGTGCCCACCGGCGCCGCCAGCACCACCAGGTCGGCGTCGGGATCCACTCCGGTCCGGTCGGCCGCCCCGAGGGTCACCGCCCGTTCGGCGACGACGGGATCGACGTCGACCGCCGACACCTACCAGCCCTGTTCGCGCAGGGCCAGACCGACCGATCCCCCGATCAGTCCGGTGCCCACGATCGTGACCCGCAGCGGATCAGCGGAGTCGGATGAGGACTCGAGGGACGTCACTGATCGTCGCCGGGCTCGGCGAGGTCGGGCCGCAGGACGACGGCGCCGCGGAGGAAGACGTGGCGTAGTTCGTGACGTTGTCGATCGGTGCGGACGTGGGCCAGGATGCGGACACACCGACCCACCGACCCCTCGACGTGCATCTCCTGCGTGCAGATCAGGGGAACGTCGGTGAGACCGAACCCCCGGGCCGCCACGGCCGGCGCAATGCTGTGGAGATCCTGCGTGGCGGTGAACATGATCGACACGACGTCGTCGTGCACCAGACCGTTGCGTTCGTACAGCGTCTCGAGCAGTCTCGTGGTCTGGCCGGTGATCTCGTCGGCACGATCGGCGTCGACGGTGATGGCGCCCCTCAGGGCTCGGAGGATGCGACGATCGGGATCACCAGCGGCGGGGTTCATCGGGCCGAAGGCTAGTTGCCTGCGTTGGCGACGGCCCGCTGCAGTTCGAGCAGCTCCTCCGGCTGAGCGGGCGGAACGCACCGGGCGCCAGTCTGGGGATCGGTGAGTGGCCCGATCCTGGTTCGGACCAGACGCTGGACCGGGTGCCCGACCGCGTCGACACATCCGACGGACCTGCCGGTTGCGACCCTCGTGGATCACGATCCGGATCAGTCCGGTCGACACCGCCGAGACCTTGGCCGGGGCCGTCGGGCCGTCGTCGAGTTCGATCCCCTCGCGGAGGCGGCGCAGTGCCGCCCGGCTGGGCGCTCCGCTGACGTGGGCGAGGTATTCCTTCTCGACCCCGAAGCTCGGGTGGGTGAGCCGGTGGGCCGAGGTGCCGTCATTGGTGAGCAGCAACAGCCCCTCGGTGTCGAGGTCGAGCCGACCGACCGGGAAGACCCGGGGCTCGGCGGGGACCAGTTCGACGACGGTCGGCCGGCCCTGTGGATCCGAGGCGGTGGTCACGGTGCCGGCAGGCTTGTTGAGGAGATAGGTCACCGCATCGGGCAAGGTCGAGAGCACGACGCCGTCGACCGCCATCTCGTCGACGCCGACCAGGACCCGGCGACCCAACACGGCAACGTCTCCGTTGACGGTGACCCGGGCGTCGGCGATCAGGTTCTCGCAGACTCGCCGACTGCCCAGACCGATCCGAGCCAGAACCTTCTGCAGGCGCTCGCCGTCGTGCTCGCCGACCGTCGTCTCAGTCACCGTCGAGGTCGATGACGGATTCGTCGACCGGCAAACCCTCGATCGATGATCGAGGGTCGAGAGGTTGCGGCTCGTCACGCTGGACCGTTCGTGGCCCGGTGAGACTCTCGACGACGTGTTGAGGAGTGACCGGGTCGAGATCGATCACCGGGTCGGTGAGATCGATGACCGGGCCGGTCTCGACCGAGATCGAATCGACCGCTGACGCCCGGGGCGCAACCCCGGCACCGTTGGATTCGTGGTCGGCAGCGTCGGGGTTCGCTTGGGCGTCTGCCTCGGGTGGCCCGACCCGCAGGGTTTCTTCGAGGGCCTCGACGACATGGGCGCCGGGCACGAAATCACCCAGGGGCGGTAGCTCGTCGAGCGACGCCAGCCCAAGCTTTTCCAGGAAGTCGACGGTGGTTCCGAACAGCACGGCCTGGCCGGGCCCGTCGTCTCGGCCGACCTCGCCCAGATAGCCCCGCTGGACGAGGGTGCGCAGGACGCTGTCGACGTTGACCCCACGAATGGCCGAGACCTGAGCCCTCGAGATCGGTTGTTTGTAGGCCACGATGGCCAGCGTCTCGAGGGCCGCGGTCGACAGGCGGGCGCTTTGGCCCTCGAGCACGAACCGTTCGACGTAGGGCGAGCAGTCGGGATGGGACTGGTAGCGCCATCCGCCGGCGATCTCGACCAGCTGGAATCCCCGACGCTCGGCCCGGTAGGACTCGGCCAGTTCCTCGCACAGCCGCCTCACGAGGGCCGTCGGTAGCTCGATGATCTGGGCGAGGAGCTGTTCGGGCATCGGGTCGGTGGCCACCATGATCATCGCCTCGATGGCCCGCCGGGCCTCGATCAGGGCCTCGCCTGCGTCGAGGTCACCGGAATCGGGTCGGTCGGGCCGGGGCCGGTGGTGGGGATCGGGGTCGGTCATGGTTGCGCCTTCGTCGAGATCAGCCGTCGTAGACATCGGCGCCCGCCAGGGCGAAACTCCTGGCGCCGATGTCTCCGGCCACCCATTCAACCGACAACGTCCCGAAAGCGGTCGGTTGATCGAGTTCGACCAGGCCCTGTTTGAACAGTTCCAGCACGGCCAGGAAGTTCACGACCACCTCGACCCGGTCGACGCAGTGCTGGGTGAGCGCCCGGAACGTCACCGACCCGGCAGTTGGCAACTCGATGAGCAGTCGATCGATGGCGTCGGTGACATTGATGCGGATCTGGGTGATGTGGTGGATGGCGACCGTCGGTGTCGGCCTGGGCGACGCGGTACGGATGAACGCGGCCCGGAGCTGTTCGGGCGTGATGCCGACGAGCAGATCGGGGGTCACGTCGATGAACCGCTCGTCGAGGCCGGCCCGGCGCGGCGCCACCAACGAGGCCAGACCGGCAAGCTGGTCGAGGACTCTGGCGGCATCCTTGAACGTCTTGCACTCGAGCAGCCTGGCCAGCAGGTAGTCGCGCTCCTCCCACAGGCCGAGTTCCTCGTCGAGGTCGATCTCGGCATCGACGGGCAGCAGACGGCGACACTTGAGTTCGACCAGGGTGGCCGCGATCAGCAGGAACTCGGTGGCGACATCGAGGTCACACAGGTCCATTCGTTCGATCTCGGCCAGGTAGGCATCGACGATGTGGACCAGGGGGATGTCGTAGAGATCGACCTCGTCTTTCATGATGAGGTGCAGCAGCAGATCGAAGGGACCCTGGAAGGCCTCGGTCTGGACCTGAAATGACATGGGTGTGATCTTAGAGGTTGCAGCGACCGGTTCGTGACCACCCCCCAACCGCCGGACTCGACCGTACCGGTCCGGCTCCCCCGTCCGCCGTACCGGTCCGGCTTCGCCCATTCGTCGTCCCGCCGAATTCGCCTCGCCCCGGGCGGGCCACCCCCTAGCCTGTCGCCCATGACTCGTGTCTTCAGTGGAATCCAGCCATCGGGAGCCGTCCACATCGGCAACTACCTCGGGGCCCTGCGCAACTGGGAGTCGATGCAGGACGACAACGAGGCGATCTACTGCATCGTCGACCTCCACGCCCTCACCCTGCCCAAGGAGACGGGCGAGATCCGGCAGGGGTCTCTCGACATCGCCCGGATCCTCCTCGCCATCGGGATCGATCCCGACCGTTCCACCCTGTTCCTCCAGTCCCAGGTCCCCGAACACGCCGAGTTGGGCTGGCTCATGCAGACGACCGTCTCCTACGGCGAGCTCAGCCGCATGACCCAGTTCAAGGACAAGTCCGAACGCTCCAGCGGCTTCGTCTCGGCCGCCCTGTTCACCTACCCCGCGCTCCAGGCCGCCGACATCCTGCTCTACGACACCGACGTGGTGCCCGTCGGAGACGACCAGCGTCAGCACCTCGAGCTCACCCGAGACGCCGCCATTCGATTCAACTCGCGTTACGGCGACACGTTCGTCGTGCCCGAGCACCGGATCCCGGTGGCCGGGGCCCGAATCATGGACCTCCAGCGGCCCGAGAACAAGATGTCCAAGTCGGTCGACTCACCGATGGGAACCGTCGGCCTGATCGACAGCCCGAAGGAAATCGAGAAGAAGTTCAAACGCGCCGTGACCGACAACGACGCCGAGGTGCGTTACGACCCGGTGACGAAGCCAGGAGTTTCCAACCTCCTCGAGATCCTCGCTGCTGCCACCGGTGGCGACCCCCGGGTGCTGGCCGAGGGCTACACCCAGTACGGGCCCCTGAAGTCCGACGCCGCCGCCGCCCTGATCGAACTCCTCACAGCCGATCCAGCAGCGTGTGGCCACCCTCGACGACACCACGGTGCGGGCGGTGCTGCGAACTGGGGCGAGCAAGGCCAGCGAGGTGGCCGTTCCGGTGATGGCCCGGGCCCGAGAAGCGGCGGGATTGCTCGACCTAGGGGCCGCATTTCGGCTCTGTGACAGCCCTGTAACGCAAGATGACCTGCATCGCAAGTCGACCGCGAACGCAGTAGCGTGTCCCGGACCTCACAGCGAGGTCATGACTCGTAGACGAACGAGGAGAGGTAACGCATGACGAAGACCAGCCTGACCAGGCTTCTGGCGCTACTCGCTGCATTGGCGCTGACCGCCGGTGCCTGCGGCAGTAGTGACTCGGACGGGACCGATACCGGTACCGACGAGGAAACCACCACCACCGAGGCGATGGAAGAGGAAGAGACCACCACCACCGAGGCGATGGAGGAAGACGAAGGGGCCATGGAGGAGTCGGGCACCGTCGAGGCTGCCCCCAGCTGCACCGGTGAATCCGATGGTGTCCTCACCATCGGCGGCCTCCTGCCCCAGACCGGCAACCTCGCCTTCCTCGGCCCGCCCGAAGAGGCCGGTGCCGCCCTGGCCATCGAAGACATCAACGCCGCCGGTGGCGTGCTGGGCGAAGACGCCGTCTTCCTGCCCGGCGACTCCTCCGACAACGGCGACGTCGCCAACCAGACCGTCGACCGTGCCCTCTCCGAAGGGGCCGACGCCATGCTCGGCGCCGCCTCCTCCGGTGTCTCCAAGACCGTGATCGACAAGATCACCGGTGCCTGCAAGATCCACTTCTCGCCGGCCAACACCGCTCCCGACTTCACCACCTACGCCGACGGCGACCTGTACTTCCGTACCGCTCCGTCCGACGTGCTCCAGGGCAAGGTCCTCTCCGACCTCATCCTCGAAGAGGGTTCGACCACGGTCGCCCTGCTCGCCCTGCAGGATCCCTACGGTGAAGGCCTGCTCAAGTACACCAAGGAGCCGCTCGAGGCCGCCGGCGCCGAGATCCTCACCGATTTCGTCTACGACCCCAAGGCCCAGAGCTTCGACGCCGAAGTCCAGCAGGTGGTCACCGCCGCTCCCGAGGCCGTCGTGGTCATCGGGTTCGACGAGACCGCTTCGATCCTCACGGGTCTCTTCGAAGCCGGGATCACCCCCGACAACACGAAGATCTACCTGGTCGACGGCAACATCGGGAACGCCCTGGGCGAGAAGTTCGCCGAGGCCGGCGTGCTGTCCGGCATCAAGGGAACCCTCCCCGCCGCCGAGATCACCGCCGACTTCAAGGACCGCCTCCTCGGCGTCGATCCTGCGCTCGTCGACTTCAGCTACGGTCCCGAGACCTACGATGCCGTGATCATCATGGCCCTGGCCACCGAGGTCGCCGGAAGCGACGATCCGGCCCAGATCGCTGCGCACATCAACGGCGTCACCCGTGACGGCGAGAAGTGCACCAGCTACGCCGACTGCAAGGCCCTCATCGAGGCCGGCACCGACATCGACTACGACGGCCCCTCCGGTCCCCAGACCTTCGGCCCGGCCGGCGAGCCGACCGAAGCCAGCTTCGCCATCCTGAGCTACGGCGAAGGCGCCAACTCCATCGACGATTCGCTGACGGTCTACAAGTTCGCCGCCATCGAGGGTTGATCACCGACGGGTTCTTCTGAATCCACCGGTCTCCAACGGGCCCGGGTCGCAGGAGCAGACGCTCCTCGGCCCGGGCCCGTTCGCGTCCTCGGCGCCGGGGTCAGGATCGGGGTCGAGGGTCCGGCACCCTCCCGTTCGGGCCCGGACGCGACCATCGCCTCACCGTCGACCCGTGGTCGAGGGTGAGGCGATCCTGGCGAGTGGACGACCCGCTCAGTGGGCCTTGGCCAGCGTTCCCAGATAGAGCTCGATGACCTTGGGATCGGTCAGGAGATTGCGGCCGGTGTCGGTGTAGGCGTTGGTCCCCTGATCGAGGACGTAGCCCCGATCACAGATCTGCAGGCAACGCGACGCGTTCTGCTCGACCATGATCACCGACACCCCGGTGGCGTTGATGTTCTTGGTGTTGATGAACACCTGGTCCTGCAGCGCAGGGGACAGTCCGGCCGACGGTTCGTCGAGCAGGATCACCTTCGGATCCATGATCGAGCGCTCGGCCCATGGCCAGCATCTGACGCTCACCGCCCGACAGGGCTCCTGCCCGCTGATCGGCCCGTTCCATCAGACGGGGGAACATGTCGACCGATGACGTCGATGCGCTCGTCGTACTTCTTGGGCATCGATGAAGGCGCCCATCTCGAGGTTCTCGCTGGACCGTGAGACTCGGGAAACACATTGTTGTTCTGGGGGACGTAGCCGATGCCCTGCTCGACCAGGGCATGCGCCTTGATGTTGGTGATCTCGACCGCCCCCGAACATCACTCGACCCGAGCGGATCTTGACCAATCCGAAGAGCGACTTCAGCAGGGTCGACTTCCCGGCTCCGTTGGGGCCGATGATGGCGACGAGTTCACCGGGCAACAGTTCGAGTGAGCACTCGTTGAGGATGTCGACGTCGGAGCTGTAACCGCCGGTGATCTTGTCGACGTGGATCAGCAGGTCGTCTCGGACCGGTGTGGTGTCGTTCACTGGTCGTCTCCGAAGTCGAGCGGCTTGTCGTGCGACGAACCGAGATAGGCGTCGATCACCTGCTTGTTGGCGCCGATGGCCGAATGCGGTCCCTCGGCGATGACCAGACCCTCGGCCATGACCACGACCCAGTCGCTGATGTCACGCACCACGTCCATGTCGTGTTCGACGAAGACCACCGTCCGTCCCTCGTCGCGCAGGCCCTTGACGTGCTCGAGCAGTGACTGCGTGAGCGCCGGGTTGACCCCGGCCATGGGCTCGTCGAGCATGATCAGCTTGGGATCGGTCATGAGTGCCCGGGCCATCTCGAGGAGCTTGCGCTGACCACCCGACAGGGTGCCGGCGAACTCTTCGCGCATGTGGTCGAGCTTGAATCGGCCGAGCAGTTCGTCGGCACGAATCGTGTTCTCCGCCTCCTGCGTCGCCCACAGGGGCTTCGAGCAGACCACGCGAACATGTTCTCGCCCCGCTGCTTCGGCGCGCCCGAGCATCATGTTGTCGATGACCTTCATCTTCGACAGCGACCTTGGTCAGCTGGAACGTTCGCACCATGCCCCGCCGGGCCACTTCGTGGGCCGGGATCTGGCCCAACGGCTGGCCGTCGAAGGTCCAGGTGCCGGTGTCGGGTTCGTCGAACCCGGTCATGAGATTGAAGAACGTGGTCTTGCCGGCACCGTTGGGTCCGATCAGGCCCGTGATGATGCCACGCTGGATCTCGAGGTGCTCGACGTCGACGGCCTTGAGACCGCCGAAACTGCGGGTGATGCCCTTGGCCACCAGAATCGGGATCGGGCTTGGGCGAGCCGGGCTGCTCGGCAACGCCGGCGAGGCTGGCGGCCGCCGCGCTCACCGTCGCCACGGATCCGTTCTCGGGGGTCGGGGAATCATCGGGCATCGAGTGCCATCTCCTTGCGATCGCCGAAGAGGCCCTGCGGCCGGAAGACCATGAGCACCATGAGGCCGAGGCCGACCAGGATGAACCGCACCTGACCGACCTGAACGCCGTCCATGAGCCATTCGGGGATCTTGTCGGCCGATTCGGCCTGGCGCAGGAACGAATCGGTGAACGCCAGGAGCGACGAGAACAGCATCGATCCGATGACCGGACCCCACAGCCTTCCGGTTCCACCCAGGATCATGGCGACCCAGATGAAGAAGGTCTTCGGCGTCCCGAGGTCTTGAGGACTCGGCTGCACCGAAGACTGCGTGAGGGCGAACATCATCCCGCCCAGCGCACCGAACATCCCGCCCAGGATCAGGCTCTGCATCTTGATGCTGTAGGCGTTCTTCCCGAGCGCCCGTGCCGCATCCTCGTCTTCACGCACGGCCCGCAGGACCCGGCCCCAGGGGCTGCGCATCACGAGATAGACGAAGCCGACCGACAGCAGCACCAGCCCCCACCCCACCAGCAGGGCCCAGGCCTCGTCGGCCCGATAGTCGAGTTCGAACACGCCGAAGTTGATGACGAAACGCTCGTTGATCGGGTTGATGCTCCGGAAACCCTGGGTGAACTCGTTGATGCCGTTCGACCCGCCGGTGTAGTCGCGCAGTGACGTCGCTCGAACCACGATCCGCAGGATCTCGGCCGCGGCGATCGTGACGATCGCCAGATAGTCGGCTCGCAGACGCAGGGTCGGGATGCCGAGCAGCAGGGCGAACACGACCGAAGCGGCCAGGCCCATGAGTACGGCGGGGAACAGCGGCCAACCGTAGAAGAAGATGGGGATGGCCATGCCGTAGGCCCCGCAAGCCAGGAAGCCGGCATGCCGAAGTTCAGCAGGCCGGTGTAGCCGAAGTGGATGTTGAGCCCGATGGCCGCCAGGGCGAAGTACATCGCCTGGGTGCCGAACAACTGGGTGATCGTGTTGTCGAGGATGTTGGCCCAGTTCATCTGATCAGCCGATCCGTTCCTTGCGTCCGAGGAGCCCTTGCGGCCTGACCAACAAGATGAGCACCAGCACCAGGAGGGCTCCGACGTTCTTCAGCTCGGTGGGCAGGCCCGTTGCCGCCGATTTGCACGGTCGAGACGTTGACCAGGAGTCCGATCAACAGGCTGCCGAGCAGCGGCCCGTAGGCGGTTCCGAGCCCCCCGAGCGTGACGGCGGCGAACATCAGCAGCAGCAGCTCGAATCCCATGTCCCACGAAACACCCTGGTCGAGGCCGAACAGCACGCCGCCCAGACCGGCCAGCCGCCGCCGATCACCCACACCGTCAGGATGACCCGTTCGACGTCGATACCCGACGACTCGGCCAGGTCCTTGTTGTCGGACACGGCCCGCATCGCCTTGCCGATCCGGGTCTTCTGCACGGCGGTGGCCACCAGCACGAGCGCCAGCAGGGAGATGCCCATGATGACCAGCTCACGGTTGACCACCGTGATCGGCCCGATCTTGATGCCGGTCTGCAGGGCGTATTCGGTGTAGCGCTCCTTGCGGCCGCCGGCCTGGAACAGCAGGAGATAACGAACGAAGATGCTCAACCCGATCGAGATCACCAGCTGGGCGATCAGTCCGGTTCCCCGGGCCCGGAGCGGGCGCCACAGGAACCGCTCGTTGGCCGCGGCGGCCAGAGCCGTCGCCAGGACCGCCAAGAACCCGGCGATGATGACGTGCAGACCGAAGCACATCCGGGTCGTTGAGCATGAAGGCGAACAGGGCGCCGAACGTGACCAGCTCACCGTGAGCGAAGTTGGTGAGCCCGGTCGTGCCGAAGATCAGCGACAGACCGATCGAGCACATGGCGATGATCATGCCGAACTTCACACCGTCGAAGATGAGCTGGGCCAGCTCGCTGCCGAAACTCCCGGTCGACGAGCCGCCGCCGTCCCCCTCGACCAGGGGAAACAGGACCGGTCGTTGCTGGCCCGCAGTGGCGGTGATTTCGCGAGTGGTTGTCTCGGGATCCCGGAGCGAAACGCCCTCGGGGAACGAGTCGGTGACGATCTCGACGATGTAGGTGCCGGGGCCGGGGAGGCCGATGGCGATGCTTCCGTCTTCACCCGACGTGCCCGTTGCGACCTCGTTGCCATCGGCGTCGAGGACCCTGAGCTCGACACCGGCCACGGCGACCCTGCCGTCGGGGCCGTTGTAGGACAGGGTTCCGGTGACCCCCTCGTTGGCCTGGGCACCGGCGGCCGCCACCCCGAACGCTGCGAGGAGCAGAAGAAACACCCACCCTACGACGCCGAATCGGATGGGTCTCTTCGCTCGTCGGCTCGTCACAGGAGCCGCAGTATAGGTCCACGGGCCCATCCGCTTTCAAGGGTTGTCTGTGCCTTTGTCAAATTGGAGAACGGCGACGAACGTTCAGTCACCGTCGCAGGCCTTCAGGACCGACCCGATCTCGGCGTCGATTCGCCACGCCGGCGGCAGACGATGATGGTCGGCGGTCCAGCCGATCGTGAGCGGATCAGAGCCGGCCTCGGTCAGCAGCGCGGCCCCGAGTTCGGGGTGGAGCCGATATTGGGCCAGCCGGCGGAGCGGGCGACCACGTTCGAGCCAGGTCACGGCGCGCTCGTCGGCGACGACTGCCCAGATCAGTGTGGCAGCCACACGGGCCGGGGTCCGGTAGGCGCTGACCACCTTGCCCGAATCGTGCAGCAGGGCCGCAGCGATCACCGCCCGATCGGTGTCGGATCCCAATTCGGCGACGACGCCCCGGGCCACGCCGATCGCGTGCCGACGGTCGGGGTTCGACATGCGTCGCCAGATCGCTCGTTCACCCGCGAGCAGGTGAGCAGTGACCCAGGTTTCGTCGGCCGGTGACGGCGGTCCCGGTCGGATCGAACCGAGGAAACGGGCGGCGAGGTGGGCGACGCTCGCCACGGTTCAGCGACCGAGACGACGGGCCGCAGCCAGGATGGCTGCAATCGACTTGCCGTCGGTGATGGTGCCGTCGAGAGCCATGTCGATGGCCAGGTCGAACGGCACCTTCTCGACCAGCATGTGTTCCTCCTCGAGGCCGTCGGCAACCGCGGGAACCGGAGTCAGATCCGTGGCGAGGTAGATGTACTGGATCTCGTCGCAGAAGCCGGGAGAATGGTGGAACCGCAGCAGCAATTCGAGTGAACCCGGTCGGCGGCCGATTTCTTCGGCCAGTTCCCGAACGATCGCCGGTTCGGGATCTTCACCGTCGACGTCGAGCTTGCCGGCCGGGACCTCCCAGAGGTCGGCATCGATGGGCGCCCGGTACTGACGAACGAGGAAGATCGCATCGTCTTCGATGGCAACGGCCGAAACCGCTCCGGGGTGACGGACCACGTCGCGCCGCACCGACTCGCCTCCCGGACCCTCGAACCATCCGTCGTAGAACCCGACGACCGCTCCCTGGTGCACCAGGTCGTCACGGACATGACGAAAGGCCGACGCCGGGGCCGCGAATCCGGCCGGTCGCTCGGTCACCGGTTCGTCGTCTCGGACACCAGATCGACGACCGACGATGTCGCCGGACCCGGATCGATGCCCCGATCCCGGGCGGCGCGCACGAACCGCTCGGGATCCTCGGCCTCGGCTCGGGCCAGGGACGCGGCGATGAAGGCGTCGAACAGGGGTGCGGGACGATTGGGACGGCTCTTCAGCTCGGGATGAGCCTGGGTACCGATCCAGAACGGGTGGTCGGCCAACTCGATGAACTCGACCAGGCGCCCATCGGGAGACGTACCCGAACAGCGGAAGTTGGTGCCCTCGGTGAATCGGGTGCGGTACTTGGGGTTGAATTCGTAGCGATGGCGATGCCGTTCCTTGATCACCGTCTGGCCATAGGCGAGCGCGACCTGGCTGCCCTCGTCGAGCACGGCCACGTAGGCACCGAGGCGCATGGTTCCGCCCATGTCGGTCACGCCTCGCTGGGAATCCATCAGATCGATCACCGGGTACGGCGTGGTGGCGTCCTGGGTGTCGAACTCGCTGGAATGGGCGCCCGACAGGCCGAGCACGTGCCGGGCGAACTCGACGGTCATGACCTGCATGCCCAGGCACAACCCGAGACAGGGTTGACCCGTTTCGCGAGCGAACCGGGCGGCTTCGATCTTGCCCTCGATGCCACGCTCTCCGAACCCGCCCGGCAGCACGATGCCGTCGAGGTGACCGAGCATCTCGTCGACGAGCAGGCCTTCGACGTGGTCGGACATGATCCACTCGATCTCGATGTCGACCTGGTGGTGGATCGCAGCATGGCGCAGTGCCTCGGCCACCGACAGGTAGGCGTCGGGCAGCGTGATGTACTTGCCGACGATGCCGATCTTCAACGGCTTCCAGGCCGTGGTGACCATCTCGACCAGACGGGTCCACTCGTCGAGGTCGGGCTCGACATCGGGCAGTCCGAGCATCTTGCACACGTAGGCGTCGAGCCCCTCGTCGTGCATGTTGAGCGGGATCTGGTAGAGCGAGGCGGCATCGGCGGCGTTGACGATCCCCTCGAGCGGCACGTCGCACAGGTTCGAGATCTTCGACCGCAGCCCGTCGGAGATGTGGAGATCCGATCGGCACACGATCACGTCGGGTTGGATACCCCGGGATCGGAGTTCGGTGACCGAATGCTGGGTCGGTTTGGTCTTGTGCTCGCCGGCCGGCCCGATGAAGGGAACCAGGGTGACGTGGACGTAACACACGTTGTCTCGGCCCACGTCGAGCCGGAACTGACGGATCGCCTCGAGGAACGGGAGGATCTCGATGTCGCCGACCGTGCCACCGACCTCGGTGATCACCACGTCGACGTCGTCGGAGACCAGGGCATTGATCCGCTTCTTGATCTCGTCGGTGATGTGCGGGATCACCTGAACCGTCTTGCCGAGATAGTCGCCCCGGCGTTCGGCGGCGATGACGGCCGAGTAGATCGAACCGGTCGTGGCGTTCGATGCCTGCGTGAGCGGTTCGTCGATGAACCGCTCGTAATGCCCGAGATCGAGGTCGGTCTCTCCCCCGTCGTCGGTGACGTAGACCTCGCCGTGCTCGAACGGGTTCATGGTCCCCGGATCGACGTTGAGGTACGGGTCGAGCTTCTGCATCGTGACCCGGAGTCCTCGTGCCTTCAGCAATCGCCCCAGCGAGGAGGCCGTGAGCCCCTTGCCGAGCGAGCTGACGACGCCACCGGTCACGAAGATGTGCTTCGTCAATGCGCGCTCCCATTCATTCCGCTCGGTCCAACCTAGCGGCCGTACACCACGCTCTGGCGCGATGGCAAGGACCGACCAGCGACCGACCGGCCCGATCGGCGCGGAGGCCGGACTGGCGGGCGGCCCACCCTGGCGACAAGATGAGCCCCCTCTCCTCCCGGAACAGGACACCGCCATGACCGCTCTCTCTTCCGCCAATCGGATCGACCTGACCGACCCGGCCGACCTCGGATTCGATCCGGCTCGCTTGGCCGACATCGACCGGTATGTCGCCGAGCACTACCTCGACAGCGGCCGCTTTCCGGGCATGAGTCTGGTGATCGCCCGTGCCGGCGAGGTCGCCCACGTCTCCCATCAGGGCTACGACCCCGATGCGATCTTCCGGATCTACTCGATGTCCAAACCCGTCTCCTCGATCGCCCTCATGCAGCTCTACGAACAAGGGCGGATCAAGATCAGCGATCCGGTCTCGGCCTATCTCCCCGAGTGGGCCGACCTCCGTGTCTGGTTCGACGGCTCACCGGCCAATTTCTCGACGAGCTTCCCCGAGCGCGAGATGATCGTGCGCGACCTGCTCACCCACACCTCCGGCCTGACCTACGGCTGGATGGCACGGCATCCCGTCGATGCGATCTACCGCCGCAAGGGCATCGGGGGCGTCGTCCCCGGCACGACCCTGGCCGACATGTGTGCGAGCCTGGCCGACGTGCCGCTGCTGTTCTCCCCCGGCACCCAGTGGAGCTACTCGGTGGCAACCGACGTCGTCGGCCACCTGGTCGAGCTGGTCAGCGGACAGCCGCTCGACGAGTACTTCGCCGACCACATCTTCGGGCCGCTCGGAATGGTCGACACCGGATTCTGGGTCGATGACGAGAGGGCCGATCGGCTCGTCCCCAACTTCGCCCATCCCGAGCTCTCGCCCTTCGGCGTGCCCGAGGATGCAACCGGGACCATGGCCATGATCGACGATGGCGGGGCGAAGAGCCCCAACCGGACCAAACCCACCTTCTTCTCCGGCGGCGGCGGACTCACGTCCACCCTGTCGGACTACCACCGCTTCACCCAGATGCTGCTGCAGGGCGGTGCACTCGACGGACAGCGGGTGATCGGACGCAAGACCCTGCAGTTCGCGACCTCGAACCATCTCCCCGGCGGTCGCGATCTTGCGGCCATGGGCCAGCAGGTCTTCAGTGAGA
This sequence comes from uncultured Acidimicrobiales bacterium, assembly GCA_963700755.1. Classification (GTDB taxonomy): domain Bacteria; phylum Actinomycetota; class Acidimicrobiia; order Acidimicrobiales; family SZUA-35; genus JBBQUN01. Next base: position 538,789 of record CAVOYW010000001.1, on the reverse strand, counting down.
CCACCTACGAGGGCATCGGGTTCGGTCTCGGCTTCAGCGTCATGCTCGACCCGTCCGAGGCGCAGGTCATCAGTTCGCCGGGCGAGTTCGCCTGGGGTGGGGCGGCTTCGACACTGTTCTGGGTCGATCCCGTCGAAGAACTCACCGTCGTCGGCATGACCCAGCTGATGCCCTCGTCGGCCTATCCGATCCGCCAGGAACTCAAGGCCCTCGTCTACGGAGCCCTCACCTGATCGGGTCGGTCGGCCGGCCGCCGGTCGTCGCCGTTTCTGCCCGACCATGAACCTGGCCGGTCACATCGTCGTCGCCGAACGGCTGGAACGCGACCGGCCGGCCTTCTGGCTCGGTGCCGCGCTGCCCGACATCGCCGGAATGGGTCGGGTCCGGCTCCTGGGCACCACGGCCGACGACGACCTTCGACGCGGGATCGCCTTCCACCATGCGAGCGATGACGCGTTTCACACCCACCCCTGGTTCACCGAGATCCAACGCACGCTCCGACAACAGCTCCACGACGATGGATTCGACCGCGGAGCCGCCCGAGCCCTCGCCCACGTCGGACCCGAACTGCTCCTCGATGGTGCCATCCTGACCTGGGACCATCGCGCCGTCGACCGGGCGTTCGCCGAGTTGCCGGCTCGCCCCGCTGCGTTGGCCACGTTGGTGCTGCCGGAGGCCCGGGACCAGTGGGAAACGCACCGGGAGCGAGCGGCGCGCTCGGCGCCCTCACGACGAGTTCCATGACCCGTCGAGCGTGGCCCGTCGGCTCCATCGCATCCTCGAGCGGCGCCCCCGACTCGCCTTCGACGCCGAGCGAGTCGAGGCCCTGGCCGTTCGTCTCGAACCGATCGACGGCCACATCGCGGCCACGGCCGCCGAGTTCGTCGACGAGCTGGTCGATCAGCTCCGTCGACGGGCGGGCTGAGGCTTCTTCGCCCGAGAGGGTGAACGCGGCCCGGTGGCCCGGTTCGTCGCCCGTTTCTGGGCCAGGGCCTCGTCGCGCAGCTCGGCCGCGTGCTGGCGTGCGGTGACCGAGTCGGGCTGTCCCGACAGCATGCGGGCCAGTTCGGTGACCCGGTCGTCGTCGTCGAGGAGTCGGACGTCGGAAACGGTGACGTCGTCGTTCTGCAGTTTCTGGACGGCGAGGTGGGCATCGGCGAACGCCGCCACCTGGGGCAGGTGGGTGACCACCAGGACCTGGTGGCGGTCGCCCAGGGCGGCCAGCGCCCGACCGACCGCGAAGCCGGCCTGACCCCCGATCCCGGCATCGACCTCGTCGAAGACCAGAATGGGCGGGGCCTCCGAGAGCACGCTGCGCAGGGCGAGCATCGCACGGGCCAGTTCGCCACCCGACGCCACCTTGGCCAGGGGCTGCAACGGTGATCCAGGATTGGCCGACAGCTCGAAGACCACCTGGCCACCGTCGTCGCCGTCGATTGCGATCCCGACCCGGGCCTTGGGCATCGCCAACTCGGGCAGGTGGGCCTCGATGGCCTTGGCCAGCTCGGGGGCAGCCGCCATTCGGGCCGAACGAACCTCGGCCGCAGCCGCGGCCACCGAGGCATGAGCGGAAGCGAGCTCGGCATCGAGGTGTTCCGCTCGCCGGTCGGCCTGCTCGAGTTCGGCCAGCCGCTCGGCGAGCATCCGGTGTTCGTCCATCACCGCGGCCAGATCGTCGCCGTACTTGCGGCACAGCTGCTGCAGCTGATGGCGCCGGGCCTGGATGCCGGCCAATGCCTCGGGGTCGGGTTCGATGGTGTCGGCCACGGAGCGGACCGAGTCGGCGAGGTCGTCGAGATCGGCCAGCAGGTTGCGCAGCCGGACCGACTCCTCGGCGAAGGGCGGCCGACCCTCGAGCCGGACGAGTGCCCCGCCGAGCAGATCGCGGACACCGTCGTCGTCGGTCAGCAACGTCAGGGCGGCCGAAGCCGCCTGCTGGTGGTCGACGGCGTTGGCCAGGACCTCTTCATGTTCGCTCAGCCGTTGGTCCTCTTCGGGGTCCTCGATGGCGGCCCCGTCGAGCTCGTCGACCTGATAGCGCAGCAGGTCGATTTCTCGATGGCGTGACCGCTCGTCACCACCCACGGTGGCCAGCACCTTCTCGACGTCGAGGAGAACGGCCCGGGCCGCGTCCAGAACCGAGCGGTCGACCCGGCCGAAGGCATCGAGTGCAGCCCGTTGCGCCTCGACGCCCAGGAGCGATTGATGTGAGTGCTGACCGTGGAGATCCACGAGCCGTCGACCCAGTTCGGACAGGGTCGACACCGTGACCGGACGACCGTTGACGTACGCCCGGGACCGACCCTCGGCCGGCACCGCTCGGGTGATGACGACCTCGCCGTCCTCGGCATCCTCGCCGTCGAACGAGAACCGGCCGTCGACCACGGCCTCGTCGGCCCCCGGCCGGACGAGTCCGGGGTCGGCCCGGCCCCCCATCAACAGCGAGATGGCGTCGACCAGAAGGGTCTTGCCTGCTCCGGTCTCGCCCGTCAGAGCGATCAGGCCCGCGGGAAGTCGCAGCGAGAGCTTGTCGATGACACCGAGATCGGAGACGGTCAGTTCGAGGAGCATGGTTCGAGGAGCATGGTCGATTGGTTTCAGCGATCGGAGAGGCCGAACTTCTCCTTCAGGATCGTATGGAAGTCTCGACCGTCGCGGACCAGGAACGTCGCTCGTCGCCGGCCGCCGCGGCAGACCACCGAGTCACCGGGCTCGAGCCGCGCCACCCGGCGACCGTCGACGGTGACGACCCCGGCACGGTAGCCGTCGACGGTGAGCCTGACCTCGGTGCTCGGAGCCAGCACCAGCGAACGGTCGAACACCATGTGCGGGGCGACGGGCGACAGGACGAGTGCTTCGAAGTCGGGCTCGACGATCGGTCCGCCGGCCGACATCGAGTAGGCGGTCGATCCCGTGGGGGTCGCCAGGATCAGCCCGTCGGCGAGATAGCGGGTGAAGTGTCGACCGGCGATCGACGCCGACACCGACACGGTGTGACCGGCATCGGCCCGCTCGAGCACCAGCTCGTTGAGCGCGAACGTCGACTCCGACGGCTGGTCCCCGCCCGATCCGACCTCGCCGGAGGATCCACGCTCGATCGAGATGTCGAGCAACATGCGGTACTCGGGCCGAAGCGCTCCGGCGGCCCATTCGTCGAGCGCCGCTTCGAGCTGTTCGGGATCGACCTCGGTGAGGTAGCCCAGGTGACCGGCGTTCACACCGAGGAGCGGCACACCCGAGTCGACCGTGAGTCTGGTTGCTCGCAGCATCGTGCCATCACCCCCCAGGCTCAAACACACGGCCAACCCCTGGCCGAACGTGGCCTCGTCGACACCCAGGTCGGGGCGGCCGATCAGCTCGGCATCGGGCATGGGGAGCACGGCCCTTCTTCGGGCGGTCCGGTCACACCACGCGATGGCTCGCCGGGCGAGGTCGGGGACCTCGATTCGGTATTGGTGGAGCACGATCCCGATCGATTCGGGGGCGGCGGGATCCCGGCTCACCTCGGGCGCGCTCACGTCGACTCCGATTCGGCGGGCGAGACCTTGTCCCCCAAAACCCTGTCCCCCAAAACCCTGTCCCCCAAAACCCTGTCCCCCAAAACCCTGTCCCCCAAAACCCTGTCCCCCGACCCCGAGGCGCGGTCGGCAGCTGCGTCGACCTCGGTCATGAGGTGTTCGGCCAGTCCTGGCCAGGGGGCGGCGCCGACCACGAAGCGGCCGACGAACTCGACGTTCCCGTTGGTCCCGGTGATCGACGACGTGACGAGATCGACCATGGGGGCGCCGAACCGCTCGGCTGCGTCTGCGACGTCGCACAAAACACGATGCCAGATCCCGGGATCGGTGATGATGCCCTTGCCCCGGGAAACCTCCACTCGGCCGGCTTCGAATTGGGGTTTGATCAGCAACAGCAACGAACCCCCGGGTGTGGTGGCGTCGATCAGGGTGGGCAGCACCTTGATCAGAGAGATGAACGAGAGATCGCCGACGGTCAAGGCGACCCGCCCGCCGAGTTGCGCCTCGTCGATCGACCGGACGTCGGTCTGTTCACGAACATCGACGCGGTCATCGGAACGAAGCCGTTCGTGGAGCTGATGAGTGCCGACGTCGACGGCGACCACGGCCGCAGCGCCTCGTTGGAGCAGACAGTCGGTGAATCCACCGGTGGACGAGCCGGCGTCGAGACATCGGAGTCCGGATGGATCGATCGCGAAGTGATCCAGTGCTCCGGCCAGCTTCGCTCCGGCCCGGCTGACGAAGGGGGGCGGTGGCCCCAGGAGCTTCACGTCTTGTGCCGGATCGACCTGACGCGCGGGCTTGTCGGCCGGCGCACCGTCGACGAGGACCTGGCCCTCGGTGATCAGCCGTGCCGCCTGCGCGCCGGGCTGGGAGCGAGACCCCGCCGAAGGACTTCGGTGTCGAGCCGCCGACGAGCTGCCATCGGCGTCATCCCTCGCCGGCGGTGAGGAGTTCGACCACAGCTGCCAGGTCGGCGCCGACCACGTCGGGACGAGGCTCGACGGGCAGGTCGGACGGACCGACGACACCGGTCAGGACCAGGGCGAATCGGTAGCCGAGGCTCTTGGCGAACGCGCCGTCGGTTTCGGGTCGGTCACCGACCATCACGCCCTCGGATCCGAACCGATCCCGAACCAGCCGTGCGGCCGGTTGCTCGGGCTTGCCGGCCACGATCGGCCGGACGCCGGTTGCGGCGGCCACGGCGGCCACGATCGAGCCGGCACCGGGATAGAATCCGAACTCGGTCGGGTAGGTCGGGTCGGTGTTGGTGGCGACGAAACGAGCCCCACCGGCGACGGCCTGGGTGGCGGCGCGCAGCCGATCGTAGGACAGATCCCAATCGAGACCCACCAGCAGCGCATCGGCCGGACCATCCGACACCAGAACCGCACCCCGTGCCTCGACCGCCTCCCGAATCCCGGGACCACCGAGGACCATGACTCGCTCCCCCGGTTCGACGAGCATGGCGCCGGCCATGGCCGAGGACACGAACCGCCCCGGGGCATCGATCCCCATCGACACCAGTTTGGCCTCCTGCTCGGCGACCGTGGCGAACGAGTTGTTCGTGACGAACACGACCTCGTGACCGAGCTCGATGAGTCGAGACACTGCGCCTGCGGATCCGGGGATCGCGATCTTGCCGGTCCACAACACGCCGTCGAGGTCCAGGGCCCAGGTGGTCACGCCGACACCCTATCCCTGACACCGACCGCAGTGATGGGGCCGGTCGTCGGTCTCGCACGACGGCTACGGCTGCAGCTCCAGCAGTGCCCGAGCGGCGGCAACGACCTTGCGCCGAGCGGCCGGCGTGCGAGCGACATGGGTGGCTCGAACGTCGACAGCCGACACCGTGGAACCCCCGGCTCGGAAGAAACGACGCTGCACGGTTCCCAGCACCGCGACCTCGGTCCCGGCGGCGATGTCGGGCACGGCGACGGCCGGCCCGATCCACGACACCGGCAGCGACATGCGGCTGCCGTCCACCCGGGTGACGACGTCGAAGATCAGCAACACGGTTGCGTCGGTGCGGGTTCGTTGGATGGGTCCGACTCGGACCGTGCCCTCGATGACGACCAGATTGCGGCCGCCGTCGGCGGGTGACGTTGTGCGGGATCGATGATGACCGGACATGAGCTTGCCTCGGATGGGTGCGCACGGCGGGGCCGTGGCTGACGTCGGTGCGAGGGGGAAGCAGCGGGATCGCCGGTGCCACCATCATGGTGCTGGACTGTGACACCGTCTCCGATGCACCCTCCACCGGTCACCGACGAGCTCGACCGCGGACCCGCCACCAGGTCCTGCGGCCAATGATGGGGTCTGGCCAACCGCCTACTCAGCGCAGCTGGCGAGTCCGGAGCGCCGCATCTCCGAAGCCGGGCATCAGCTGCTCGATCTCGGCGAACAGCCGCCGGGCCCGAGATGGGTCACCGTTGCGCTCGTAGAGATCGGCCAATGCATACCAGCGTCGCAGGTGATGCTCCTTCGGCTTCTTGGGTGCCTGCGGAGCCTGCTCGAGCAAGCGAATGGCATCGGCCGGTCGACCCTGGTCGGCCAACGAACCGGCATAGACGATCCGCCCCTCCTCGATCAGCTCGGCCGAAGGCGATGCCGCACCGAGTTCGAGCCAGAGTTCCTCGACCCGCTTCCAGTGTCGCAGCGCTCGATGACAGTCGGCGAGTACCGGGTGCTGCTCGACGGTGTCGAACTCGTCGGCGAAAGCCTGGAGTTCCCGTGCCGCCTGCGTCCACCGTCCCATTCGATACAGCGACAGTCCCAGCAGTTCCTGGACCTCGGGCACACCGGGCGCCAACTTGTTGATCGACACGAGCAGCTTCTGGGCGTCGGAGAATCGCTCCGCCTCGAATGCGGTGGCCGCCTCGACCAGGCGACGACGGAGCTTCGACGCGGTGTCCGGGGCAACGCCCACGAACGCGATGTCGGAGACATCGATCGTCGAGCCGCCCCGCCGCCGCTTCTTCTTGGACCCCGACTTCGCCGGCTCGTCGACTCGGGCGATCTCGAGTGGTTCCCGCAGGACCGGAGGCGGTGGCACACGACGTCGCCGTCCGCCGGCGGAACTGGGAGGCTGCGTAGATGGCATTCGGTCCAGGGTACGCCCGAAAACGCCGAAAGACCCACGACCGAAGTCGTGGGCCTTTCGAAAGAAATCCGGCAGCGACCTACTCTCCCAGGACGTCTCCATCCAAGTACCATCGGCGCAGGAGGGCTTAACTTCCGTGTTCGGAATGGGAACGGGTGTGACCCCTCCGCTATCGCCACCGAAATCTGTTGTCGACCTGGAGCGGGCGGCTCTGAATGAACAGAGCACACCGGCCACAAGTCACGAACTGTTTCTAGAATTCCACAGCGAGCACGAGCTGTAATAACCAAAAGCCCTCGGCCTATTAGTACCAGTCAGCTGAACACCTTACGGTGCTTACACGTCTGGCCTATCAACCTAGTCACCTACTAGGGGCCTTACCCGGTTACCCGGTGGGAGATCTCATCTTGGAACGGGTTTCCCACTTAGATGCCTTCAGCGGTTATCCCTTCCGCAGGTCGCTAACCAGCCATGCTCCTGGCGGAACAACTGGCACACGAGAGCTGCGTCCATCCCGGTCCTCTCGTACTAGGGACAGACTTCCTCAAATCTCCTTCGGCTGCAGAGGATAGGGACCGAACTGTCTCACGACGTTCTAAACCCAGCTCGCGTACCGCTTTAATGGGCGAACAGCCCAACCCTTGGGACCTGCTTCAGCCCCAGGATGCGATGAGCCGACATCGAGGTGCCAAACCTTCCCGTCGATATGGACTCTTGGGGAAGATAAGCCTGTTATCCCCGGGGTACCTTTTATCCGTTTGCGACGGCCCTTCCATACGGCGCCGTCGGATCACTATGCCCTGCTTTCGCACCTGCTCGACCTGTCGGTCTCGCAGTCAAGCTCCCTTGTGCCATTGCACTCAACGACTGATGGCCGACCAGTCTGAGGGAACCTTTGGGCGCCTCCGTTACAATTTAGGAGGCGACCGCCCCAGTCAAACTACCCATCTGACACTGTTCCTCGACCCAGATAATGGGCCCGGGTTAGACGTCCAATATGAACAGGGTGGTATTTCAACGTTGGCTCCACCGACGCTGGCGCACCGACTTCCTAGTCTCCCACCTATCCTACACAATCCAGATCAAACGCCAATATCAAACTGTAGTAAAGGTCCACGGGGTCTTTCCGTCCTTCTGCAGCTAACGAGCATCTTTACTCGTACTTCAATTTCGCTGGGTCTGTGGTTGAGACAGTAGGGAAGTCGTTACGCCATTCGTGCAGGTCGGAACTTACCCGACAAGGAATTTCGCTACCTTAGGACGGTTATAGTTACCGCCGCCGTTTACTGGGGCTTAAGTTCAAAGCTTCGCCTTGCGGCTAACCTCTCCCCGTAACCTTCCAGCACCGGGCAGGCGTCAGAGCGTATACAGCGCCTTACGGCTTCGCACGCTCCTGTGTTTTTAGTAAACAGTCGCTTCCCTCTGGTTTGTGCCACCTCGTCGAGCTCGGGGAGCAAGTCCCTTCACCCTAAAGAGGTCCTCTTTATCCCGAAGTTACAGAGGTAATTTGCCGAGTTCCTTAACCACAGTTCACCCACTCGCCTTGGTCTTCTCGACCTATCCACCTGTGTCGGTTTGGGGTACGGGCGATGAAAGAACTCGCTAGAGGCTTTTCTTGGCAGTATGGAATCAATGACTGACCACTGAGTGGCCGGCATCACGTCTCAGGCTTCATGAGGTCCGGATTTACCTGGCCCTCGCCCTACACGCTTACCCAGGGACAACCAACGCCCCGGTTCACCTATCCTTCTGCGTCACCCCATTGCTAGCCGCCTCGTCGTGGGTCGTTTCGCCTCCCGAAGGAGACAGCCACTTAGCAACAATAAATTGGCTCGGACGCGCTTTCATCGGTACTGGAATATCAACCAGTTGTGCATCGACTACGCCTTTCGGCCTCGCCTTAGCTCCCGACTAACCCTGGGCGGACGAACCTTCCCCAGGAACCCTTGGATATTCGGCGGAGGAGATTCTCACTCCTCTTTCGCTACTCATGCCAACATTCGCACTCGACCACGCTCCACGGCTGGGTCATCCCGCCGCTTCATTGCAGAGATCGACGCTCCGCTACCACGCAGACACAAGGTCTGCATCCGCAGCTTCGGCTCTGGACTTGAGCCCCGTTACATTGTCCGCGCAAGATCACTCGACCAGTGAGCTATTACGCACTC
>CAVOYW010000001.1:0-527500 GCA_963700755.1 uncultured Acidimicrobiales bacterium | reverse complement strand
CACTGAAAGGGGTTTACGACCCTAGGGCCTTCATCCCCCACGCGGCGTCGCTGCATCAGGCTTTCGCCCATTGTGCAAGATTCCCTACTGCTGCCTCCCGTAGGAGTCTGGGCCGTGTCTCAGTCCCAGTGTGGCTGATCGTCCTCTCAGACCAGCTACCCGTCGATGCCTTGGTGAGCCGTTACCTCACCAACAAGCTGATAGGCCGCGAGACCGTCCCGAAGCGATAAATCTTTCCGCTATCAGACCATGCGATCCGAAGAGGACATTTGGTATTAGCTCAAGTTTCCCTGAGTTATTCCCAACTTCGGGGTGGGTTTCTCACGTGTTACTCACCCGTTCGCCACTCACTCATGTGACCCGAAGGTCGAGTGCGTTCGACTTGCATGTATTAAGCACGCCGCCAGCGTTCGTCCTGAGCCAGGATCAAACTCTCCATCAGAGAATCTGTCGGAGACCTGGGAAAGGTCTCGGACGTTGATCCGTTTGCCGGATTCCGGTACCAACCCGGAGTCCGGCGTGGCTTCTTCTGTTGACGGGGCTCCACCATGGTCTCGCACTCGAGTCTTGCGACCCGACCACGAGTTGGTCATCGTGAAGCTCCGCACACGCTGCGTTCTTCGTCTCTTCCGTTTTCAAGGAACTGGACCGCTCGACGCACACAAAAGCTGGGGTTCTAGGAACCTCAGCACCCTGGAGGTGCGGGATTCCCGGTTGAAGGGGTATCGAGCGGGCTCTGCCGGCGTGGCTGGGCGCTGATGTGGCTTGCCCTGCGCTTGCTGGCCGACTGATAAATATAGGCCGGTCCACCAACCCCACAACCCCGACACCCAAATTTCCACTTTTCATGACATCGGTGTGATTTCACGAGGTCACCCGGGCCAGCAGAGACTTGCTTCTTACCCCTCCTGATCAGGAGAAACGCTCCATGGAGCAGATCGGCTTCGGTGAGGGTGCGGTCGCCGGAAACCTTCTCGTCGTTGATCGTGATCCCCTGTTGCGAAAGGAGTCGGAGTGCTTCGCTCGTTCGACGATGTGACGCCGGTCGTCGCGCAGGACGGGCACGACGTTCGCTCTCGGTCCGCAGCAGCGCACGGTCGAGCACGGCGGTCGGGACCTCGTCGACCAAGATTCCAGCACGGCCCGATCGAGACCCCCGACCGCGCCCCCGCCGAAAACGACCTGCGATGCCTCGACGGCAGCATCGGCGGCCTCGCTCCCGTGCACCAACGTCGTCACCTCCCGGGCCAGGCGCTGCTGCCCGGTTCGATCGATGCGGTGCCTCGGCATGCTCGGCAGCACACCCGCTCGATCTCACCGACGGGGAGCAGCGTCAGCTGCGGCCAGCAGCTTGGCCAACCTCACCGTCGTCGGTCTGGATCCAGGCCTGGTAGAAGCGGTACGGGCTCATCCGTGCACCGCGCTCAACCACATGGTCTCGCCGCCGGCGGTCTTGCCGTACTTCGATCCATCGGGCTTGGTGAGCAACGGCCAGGTGAGAGCGAGCGCCTGGCGCCCGTGGCGGCGACGGATCAGATCGAGCTCCGAGGGTGATGTTCCCCCACTGATCCGAGCCGCCCATCTGCATGTCACAGCCCTCGTGCTCGTTCAGCCAGGAGAAGTCGTGAGCCTGGAGCAGCATGTAGCTGAACTCGGTGATACGAGATGCCGGCTCGGAGTCCAGGCGGTTCCGAACCGATTCCTTGGCCATCATCTGACTGACCGTGACGTGTTTGCCGACGTCGCGAAGGAAGTCGAGGAAGGAGACGCCGACGGTCCATGCCCGATTGTCGAGCAGCTTGGCCGGGTTGGAACGTTCGGATCCGTTCTCGCCGAAGTCGAGGAACTGACGGAGCTGGGGAACGATGCCGGCCAGATTGGCGGCCAGCATCTCGTCGGTCTGCAGATTCCGCTCGGCCGATTTGCCCGACGGGTCACCCACCATCCCGGTCGCTCCCCCGGCCAGCGCAGATCACGTGATGGCCGGCGTCCTGGAAACGACTGCAGCATCAGGAGTCCGACGAGGTTCCCGGCATGGAGCGAGTCGGCCGTCGGATCGAAGCCGACGTACACCGTGATCGGTCCGTTCCGGAGCCGGCGGGCCAACTCGTCGCGATCGGTGCTGTCGTGCACCAGTCCGCGGGCGATGAGGTCGTCGAGAAGGTTCGGGTCGGTCGGCATGGAAACCACTGTACGGACCCGGCTCCTGCCCTTCGCCGGATTTCGGCGCCGTGATGACGGGGGCCGGGCCGTCCGAGGGCATGCTGGAGAGGTGAACACGTTTGGCAAGTTCGTCGTCGGCCTCCTGGTTCTCGGCTCGTTCGGTATCTGGGGCTACGCCTATTCGGGACAGGCCGACCGGGTCACCCCCGACACGCTCGATGATCCGCTCTTCGCCCAGCGGGCCGAGGCGGTGTGTGCCGAGACGATGGTGCGTTTCGATGCGCTCCCGAACGCGGAGGACGCAGCCGACAACCGGGAGCGAGCGGATCAGATCCGTGCGCGCGATGCCGTGCTCTACGACATGATCGCAAGGCTCGAGCGGTTCGTCGGGGGTTCAGATCGTGACGTCGAGATGAGCACCGAGTGGCTCGGCGACTGGACCACCTACGTCGACGAGCGCGAGGACTACGCAAACCGGTTCGAACTCGACGAATCCGAGGTGCTGTACGTGTCGGCCGAAGGGGGCGAGCGCCTCGAACGGCGAATCACCCGGTTCGCCAACACCAATCGCATGCCGTCGTGCGCCACCCCCCTCGACGTCGGTTGATCCCCCTCCCGGCCCGTCGATGCGGCCGGGACCGGCAACCTCAGTCGATCGTGGCCGCCAGACCGAGCCCCTTCGACAGCAGCCGGCGCAGTTCACCGGTCACGCCATAGGCCGACGCCTCGTCGAGTCCGATCCAGCGGGCGTCGAGCGCTTCGTGATTGTGGTTCGCCTCGGCCCCATCGGGCGCCAGCACGAGGAAGCGCACGTCGAGATGCCGGTGCGCCGGTTCGTCGCCGCGGGCCGGGATCTCGTGAATGTCGAGATCGATGGCCGGGAGCACCAATTCGAGTCCGGTGAGTCCGGTCTCTTCCTCGGCCTCACGTTTGGCCACCCGCCCGAGATCACCGTCACCGTCGGCGTGACCGCCCGGCTGCAGCCACCGATCGAGCTTCACGTGGTGGATCAGCAGCGACTTGGCCCGGCTCCGGTCGACGATCAGCGCCGAGCCGGTGAGATGACCGGGTCGGCAGGATCGATGGAGCGCGTCGGCGTTGACCGCACAGAAGTCCAGGACCTGGCGCCGCACCGATTCATCGACGTCGACCGCCTCTCGCACGAAGGTCCGGGCGAGATCGAGGGGCGTCGACGGAGACGAATTCCGGGAGCGGTTGGCCATGGCGGCACGTTATCGAGTCCATCGCGCGTCCTCGCGACTCGGAGCGACCGGGCAGAACGCTCCCGGTTCCGGTGTCGCGGCCGACGGGAGGAGCATGTCGGCTGCTCCCTCCGGTCCTCCGCCGCTGGTCGCTCGTCTGGTCACGCACGGACTGCAGGTGGTTGGCGTGGCGTTGAGCTCGATCGTCGTGATCACCCTGGTCACCTCATTGTGGTGGCGGCTCACACCCGAGCGTGAGCTGGACGTCCTGGTCTACGACCAGACCGTCCCCGACGAGTCCTACGCACAGCACGCGGCCCTCGGGCAACTGCTCGACTACCACCGGGTCGCCTACGACCTCGACGACTACATCGGGGTCACACCCGGCACCTGGGAGCCATACGGCACCTGGCCGACCGAACGTCCCGACCTGATCGTCCTGGCCGACGCGACCGGTGTGCTCCTCGACGCCGCCGGCAATCCCGATCCGACCGGTGACCGGCGCGTGTCGGGTGGTATCGCCGCCAGTCGAGCCAGCGACATCGCACGCTGGGTGGCCGAAGGGACCCCGGCCTATGCCGAGTTCGCGATGGTGACCGAACCGACCACGGCCGACGCCGCGACCACGCTCGAAGAGCTCTTCGGGTTCAGGTCCTCGGGTTGGAGGATCCGGTTCTTCGATGATCTCACCAACGTCTCTCCCGGCATCCAGAACCTCGGGGTCTATCCCTGGCCCTATTCCGGGCCCGGCATGATTGCGGTCTCCGGACCTGACGGGGGCCGTGAACAGCCCCGACAGCTGGTCGTGCTCACCGCCGACGATCTCACCCGGGACCGACTCGTGATCACCGGTGGACCACCCGGCGGCCCGGGCGGCGTCACCACCTACGATGGTTGGGCGAGCGTGGTCCAGGCCGACCCCGACGCGATCGTCGACGCGGCCTTCGAGATCCCGGTGACCGACGACGGGCGCGCATCCTGGCCCGAGCCGGCGTCCCCACCCGGTTCGCCGCGCTCATTCGCACCGAGCGAACCGTGTACTTCACCGCCGATGGGCTCGACGACGAGACGCCCTTTCGTCTCCGCCGCCTGCGGGGAGGGGCCACGTTCACGCGACTCGTCACCGGCCACGAGTTCCAGTTCCTCTACCGGATCCTCGAGCCCACGTTCGGGTGGTTGCTCGAGCAGGTGCCCGCGCCTCCCGATCAGGTCGCCGGGTCCTGACCGATCTCTGCCACCAGTCCCGCTCTGGGTCGGCTGACGTTCGGGTCGCCGGCCACGGCGAACCGCCACGGCCGGTCGGCCGCCCGACTGATCCCGACCCGCGGTCCGCGAAGGAGAGACGGGGCGGGCTCGTCCGGACCCGGTGGAATCAGCCGGATCGGCGAAGCCGGGTCGAGCAGGTCCAGACCGTCGTGCTCGGCTCCGATCCCGAACGCGGCCGTGAGCTTTCCCGGACCCGAGCCGAAGTCCCGCACGCCAACGGCCTTCGGGCGACGGCGGGCCATGAGAGCGAGACCGCTCTCGGGCCGCACGGCGCGGAGCAGCACCGCAGTGCCCTCGCCGACGGGGCCGCACACCACGTTGGCACACCAGTGCATCCCATAGATCCGATAGACGTAGAGGGTTCCGCCACGACCGAACATCGAGCGGTTCCGGCCGGTGAGACCACCGAAGGCGTGGCTCGCCGGATCGTCGGCACCGCCGTAGGCCTCGGTCTCGACGATGACCCCGGACACGTGGGCCGCTCCTTCGGGTGTTCCGGCTTCGAGCCGCCAGCCGAGCAACCGGGGCGCCAAGCCGAGAGCCGAACCGTCGAAGTCGGGAACGTCGGGCCGATCCACCGGTGTAGGCTCAGTCCCCGATGCGGCGACGATCGTCGTCGAGCCGATCCCGGAAACGACCGAGTTGGACGGCAACGGCGGCCGGCCCGCCACCACCTGGCGTGTTGCGGCCGCGGGCCGAGGCGCCGGGAACGAAGACCGTTGCCGCCTCGGGCCCCAGATCGGGATGGGCTGCCACCAGATCAGGCAGTGTGCCTCGGCCGGCGAGCGCCGCCCGCACCAACTCCCCCACCACGGCGTGAGCCGCTCGGAACGGCATGCCCCGGCGTCGACCAGGAAATCGGCCAGATCGGTGGCGGCGGCGTAGGGCGAGTCGGCCTGGGCCGCCATCGTGTCGGTGTTGAAGGTGAGGCTGGCGAGCATGCCGTCGAGCGCGAGCATCGTCAGCCGAACGGTGTCGACAGGCATCGAAGAGCGGCTCCTTGTCTTCTTGCAGGTCCTTGTTGTACGTGAGCGGCAGGCCCTTCAGTGTGGTGAGCAGCCCGGTCAGATGCCCGACCAGGCGCCCGGCCTTGCCTCGAGCCAGTTCGGCGATGTCGGGGTTCTTCTTCTGCGGCATCATCGAGGATCCGGTCGAGAAGCCATCGTCGAGGGTGACGAATCCGAACTCCTGGCTGGCCCACAGGATCAGCTCCTCGCCGATCCGGGAGAGGTGGACCCCGAGCATGGCCAGGGCATACAGGGAGTCGACAACGAAGTCCCGGTCGCCGACGGCATCGAGCGAGTTCTCGAACCGAGCCGAGAAGCCCAGGGCCTCGGCGGTGTGATCGGGATCGAGCGGGAGCGACGATCCGGCGAGTGCGCCGGCACCGAGGGGCGAGACGTCGGTTCGGCGCACGCGCGTCGAGCAGTCGGTCGACGTCGCGCGACAGGGCCCAACAATGGGCGAGCAGGTGATGGCCGAGCATCACCGGCATGGCCTGCTGGAGGTGGGTGTAGGCCGGCAGGTATGCGTCGGGATGAGACTCCGCCAGCGACACGAGGGTGCCCTGGAGCCTGGTCACGAGACCGGCCAGCTCGGTCAACTCGCGTTTCGTCCAGAGGCGCAGATCGGTGGCGACCTGATCGTTGCGGCTCCGCCCGGTGTGGAGCTTGGCCCCGGCCGGTTCGAGCTCGGTGACCCGCCGCTCGACGGCCGTGTGGATGTCTTCGTCGGATGCGACGAAGACGAAGTCCCCCGATTCGATCTCGGCCTCGACCACATCGAGCGCATCGAGGATCGCATCACGTTCGGGATCCGACACGAGGCCGACCGATGCCAGCATCGAGACATGGGCCCGAGAGCCGGCGATGTCTTCGGCGTAGAGGCGACGATCGAACGGGAGCGAGTCGTTGAGACGCTGGAGGGCCTCGGCCGGCCCCCCTTGGAAGCGACCGTGCCAGAGGGTCTTGCCGGTCGTTCCGGGATCGCTCGTCATGTCGGCTGGCCGCGCTTGGAGGCGAGCGTCCGGAGGCGCAAGGCGTTGAGCTTGATGAACCCTTCGGCGTCGGCCTGGTCGTAGGCCCCGCCGTCGTCCTCGAACGTCGCGATCCTCTCGTCGAACAACGATTCGGCGGAGCGCCGGCCGACGACCTCGACGTTGCCCTTGTAGAGCTTGAGCCGAACGTCACCGTTGACGTGGAGCTGGCTCCAGTCGATGGCCTGCTGCAGCATCTGCCGTTCGGGCGAGAACCAGTAGCCGTTGTAGATCATCGTTGCGTAGCGAGGCATCAGGTCGTCCTTGAGGTGGCAGACCTCGCGGTCGAGGGTGATCGACTCGATGGCGCGGTGGGCTCGCAGCATGATCGTGCCGCCAGGGGTCTCGTAGGCGCCCCGGCTCTTGATTCCGACGTAGCGATTCTCGACGATGTCGAGGCGGCCGATCCCGTTGGCCCCGCCGACCTCGTTCAGCCGGGTGAGCACCTGGGCCGGCGTCATGGCCTGGCCGTCGATGGCGACGATGTCGCCCTTTTCGTAGGTCAGATCGAGGTAGGTCGCCTCGTTGGGTGCCATCTCGGGGCTCACCGACCAGCGCCACATCTCGCTCGGGGGCTCGGTCCAGGGATCCTCGAGCGGACCTGCCCTCGTAGGAGATGTGCAACAGGTTGGCATCCATCGAGAACGGTGACTTCTTGCCCCGCGTCATCTCGATCGGGATGTTGCGCTCGGCCGCGTAGGCCATGAGCTTCTCGCGGCTGTGGAGGTCCCATTCGCGCCACGGGGCGATCACCTTGATCCCGGGTTCGAGGGCGTACGCGCCCAGTTCGAATCGGACCTGATCGTTCCCCTTGCCCGTCGCCCCGTGGGAGATGGTGTCGGCGCCGGTGTCGCGGGCGACCTCGACCAGTCGTTTGGCGATCAACGGACGGGCGATCGACGTGCCGAGGAGGTACTCGCCCTCGTAGATGGTGTTGGCCCGGAACATCGGGAACACGAAGTCGCGGACGAACTCCTCGCGAACGTCGTCGATGAAGATGGACTCCTCGGGGACCCCCATCTGGAGTGCCTTCTGGCGAGCCGGCTCGAGTTCTTCGCCCTGGCCGAGGTCGGCGGTGTAGGTGACGACCTCGCAGCCGTAGGTGTCCTTGAGCCACTGCAGGATCACCGAGGTGTCGAGGCCGCCGGAATAGGCCAGCACCACTTTCGCGACGGTGCCGAACTTGTCGGCGGGAGGGGGGAAGCTTCAGTGGTCACGAGGACTCCTTGACGGCGAATCGGGATCGAGGGGCGAAAGGGGTGCGGGTTCGGCGTGTATCGGTACCGGATCAGAGGCCGGCGAGATCACCGAGCAGGTCGGCCAGCGCCGCCCCGTGACCTTCGGACGGCGATCGCCAGGATCGTGTCGTCGCCGGCCACGGTACCGATCATGTCGGCCAGCCCCGATCGATCCAGGGCGTTCCCGACGACGTGGGCCGAGCCGGGGGGTGTTCGCAGCACGACCAGATCGCCCGATCGTTGGACGGCGACCACCCATTCGCCGAGGACGCGCCGCAAATGGTCGCTCGGGGCGAGCTGCTCGGTCGGGAGTTCGGGGATGGCATAGACCGTTGCGCCCCCGGGGACCCGCACCTTGATGGCACCCAGGTCCTCGAGGTCGCGCGAAACGGTGGCCTGGGTCGCAGCGATCCCATCGACGGCCAACAACTCCACCAGTTGTGCCTGGCTGGCTACGGCATGGTCACCGAGGAGCTGGGCCACACGGTGCTGGCGCTGAGCTTTGCCGACCGTCATCGCGCTCGGTCCCGTTCGGGGGTCGACGAGGCCATGGCCCAGGCCAGCACGGCGCGGACCGAGTTCAGCCGATTGGCCGCCTGCGGCCAGATGAGACTGCGGGGGCCGTCCATGACGCCGTCGGTGACCTCCTCGCCCCGGTGGGCCGGCAGGCAGTGCATGAAGGCCGCCCCGGGAGCGAGCGCCATCAAACGGTCGTCGACCTGGAACCCCTCGAAGTCTTGCAGCCGGGTGTCGCGCTCGGCTTCCTGACCCATCGAGACCCACGTGTCGGTGTAGACCACGTCGGAGCCCGGCACGGCATCGGCCGCGGCGTCGAGCTGTTCGAGGACGATCCCGGCCCGGTCCAGCCGGTCGAGATCGGCCACCGAGAACCGGTGGCCCGGTGGCGAGGCGATCCTGGTCGAGCCACCGGCGTAGCCGACGGCCAGCGCCAGCGAGCGAGCCACGTTGTTGGCGTCGCCGACATAGGTCACGACCCGACCGTCGAGGGGCAGGGTCTCGTCGGATCCGCCGAAGTCGGCGATCATGGTGAGCACGTCGGCGATGGCCTGGAGCGGGTGGGCCCGATCACTGAGGAGGTTGACGATCGGGACCAGATCGAGCGCCGCCATTCGTTCGAGCACCGCGTGGTCGAAGACCCGGGCACAGATGACCGAGTGGTAGCAGGCCAGGGTCCGGGCGACGTCCTCGGCCGATTCCCGGGTGTCGATGCCGACCTCGGCATCGGTGATGTACACCGGATGCCCGCCGAGGGCCACGACGGCCATCTCGGTCGAGTTCCGGGTCCGGGCCGAAGGCTTCTCGAAGACGCAGGCGACCCCGTGACCGGCCAGGATCGGATCGATCCGGTCGTTCGACCGGCGTCCGAGCGCCAGGATCTCGGCGAAGCTCCGCTCTCGTCAGATCGTCGATGTCGAGCAGGTGACGCCGACCGGATCCGGACCCGGGTGTCGAGGTCATGAGGCCATCTCGTTCATCACCGAGCCGAGGATCCCGACCGCTTCGGCGATGTGATCCGAGGTGACGATCAGGGCCGGGGCGAGCCGGATGGCGGTCGGTGAGACCCCGTTCACCACGAGTCCGGCGTCGAGGCACCGGGCCGCCACCTCTCGGGCATCGAGCGCCTCGAGCTCGGCCGCGAGCAGCAGACCGAGCCCGCGTACCTCGTTGACCTGGGGCAACGCCAGGAGTGCAGCGGTCAATTCGGCTCCAGCGGATACCGCCAGGGCCGGGGCGTCGATCGCGATCATGGTGTCGAGCACGGCCCGAGCCGCGGCCGTGGCCAGAGGCTGACCGCCGTAGGTGGTGGCGTGATCACCGGGCTGCATCACGGCGGCGACCGATCGGGTGGCCCAGCAGGCACCGATCGGGCACTCCGTTGCCGAGGGCCTTCGCCATCGTGACCACGTCGGGCATCACGTCGAAATGCTGGAACCCGAACCACTCACCCGTTCGGGCGAGACCGGTCTGGACCTCGTCGACCATCATCAGGATGCCCCGCTCGTCACACAGGTTGCGCACCCCCTGGAAGTACTCCATGGTGGCGGGATTCACGCCACCTTCGCCCTGGATCGGCTCGAGCAGAACGGCGGCCACCGTGTCGTCGAGCTGACGTTCGAGGTCGGCCAGGTCGTTCCACACGGCGTGCCGGAAGCCCTCGGGCAGGGGTTGGAAGGTCTCCCATTTCGCCGGCTGACCCGTGGCGTGCGAGGGTTGCGAGCGTGCGGCCGTGGAAACTCTGGAACGCCGAGACCACCACGTGTCGGCCGTGGCCCCCGAACCTGCGGGCGATCTTGATCGCCGCCTCGTTGGCCTCGGCTCCGGAGTTGCAGAAGAACACCTGGCCGGTCTGACCGGACGGGCCGGTACCGATCCCCTGCCCGATCAGCCGATCGAGCGTCTGGGCAACGACCGCATTGTGCTCGGTGGCGAACAGGTTGCGACGTGGAGCAAGCCGGTGGGCCTGGTGCGACAGGGCCTCGGCCACCACCGGATGGGAGTGTCCGAGGCTGGTGACG
The DNA here is from genome assembly GCA_963700755.1 of uncultured Acidimicrobiales bacterium. Taxonomy (GTDB): domain Bacteria; phylum Actinomycetota; class Acidimicrobiia; order Acidimicrobiales; family SZUA-35; genus JBBQUN01. Next base: position 517,059 of record CAVOYW010000001.1, on the reverse strand, counting down.
GCGAGACCGGACAGGAAGTCCAGATAGCGCTTGTCGTTGCGATCGAAGAGCTCGACCCCTTCGCCCCGCAGGAATTGCACCGGAGGCGGCCCATAGGTGGGCATGATCGGGCAGAAGTCGAGGTCGGTGGGGTTGCCGACGGCATCGAGGTGGGTCACGGCGTCCTGCTTTCGCTGGTGGGCGGTGGGTCGGTCGGCGGGCGGCGTTCGGGCTCGAGCACGATCTTCGTGCCGATCCCGGCGTCGGTGAACAACTCGAGCAGCATCACGTGCGGGATCCGACCGTCGAGCATGTGTGCGCTGCGGGCTCCGGCTCGCACCGCCTCGATGCAGGCGTCGACCTTCGGGACCATGCCCCCCGAGATGATCCCCTGGTCGATCAGCAGCTCCAACTGGGGAACCGTGGCATGACCGACGATCGAGGTCGGGTCGTCGACGTCGAGGAGCAGCCCGGCAACGTCGGTGAGGTAGATGACCTTCTCGGCGTCGAGAGCGCCGGCGATGGCGCCGGCGACGGTGTCGGCGTTGATGTTGTAGGCCTGGCCGCGGTCATCGGATCCGATCGTCGAGATGACGGGGATCAGGTCCTCGGCCAGGAGCCGTTGGAGGATGCCCGGGTTGACCGAGACGATGTCACCGACGAATCCGAGGTCGACGTGACGGGGTGTGGCCTTGATGAGCCCGCCGTCCTCGCCGGACATGCCGACGGCGTAGGCACCGTGGATGTTGATCTGCCCCACGATGTCGCGCCCGACCTTGCCGACCAGCACCATGCGGGCGACATCGAGCGTCTCGGCGTCGGTGACCCGGAGACCGTCTCGGAACTCGGTTTCCTTGCCCAACCGGGCCAGCAGCTCACCGATCTGGGGCCCTCCACCGTGAACCACCACGGGCTGCAGTCCGACCGAACGAAGCAGCACGATGTCCTCGGCGAAGGTCCGGGAGAGGTCGGGGTCGACCATGGCGTTGCCACCGAACTTCACCACGACGACGGCCCCCCGGAACTGCTGGATGTAGGGCAGGGCCTCGATGAGCGCCTGGGTGCGCAGCTCGGGTGAGTAGCCCCGATCGGTGACCACCCGGGCGTCGGTCATGACCGGTACCCGGCGTTGATCGTCGATGTAGCCATGGGTCAGATCGCAGGTCCAGACCGTGGCCTGGCCATTCCCGACACCGACGTCGACCCGGATCGTCACCTCGTCGCCCTGCAGGTGGGCGGTGGCCCGTTCCTCGGAGTACGTGTCGAGCTTCGCGCCGTGCTCGGCCACCTGTTCGTCGCCGATCCAGATCGCAAGGGCGTCGCGATCGGCCCGCTCGCCGGACTTGCCGACGGCCATCACCACACGGCCCCAGTTGGCGTCGGACGCGGCCAGGGCGGTCTTGACGAGGGGCGAGTTGGCGATGGCTCGGGCGATCGTGGCCGCCGCCGGACCCGATTCGGCACCGGTGACCGTGATCTCGACGAACTTGGTGGCCCCCTCGCCGTCGCGGACGATCTGGTGGGCGAGGTCGAGGTTGACCGAGTGCAGCGCTGCGGCCAGCGCGTCGAAACCGGGCGAATCGGGACCCGTGATCAGGGGGTTGCCTGCCGATCCGGTGGCGAACACCAGGACGGTGTCGCTGGTCGAGGTGTCGGAATCGACCGTGATGGCGTTGTAGCTGTCGGTGACCGACGGTCCGAGCATGCGCGTCGAGGGCGTCGGCCGAGACGGCAGCGTCGGTGAAGACGAATGCCAGCATGGTGGCCATGTCGGGAGCGATCATGCCGCTCCCCTTGGCGATCCCGACGACCGTGCCGACGCGTCCTCCGCCGAGATCGGCCCGGGCCATGGCTCCCTTCGGCGAAGGTGTCGGTGGTCCGTATGGCGTTGGCGGCGTCGGCCAGGGTCTCCGCGTCGGCTCCGGCCAGACCGGCGACGAGCGCAGGCACGGCCCCGACGAGGCCGTCGATCGGCATGGGCTCACCGATCACCCCGGTGGAGGCGAGGTACACCTGGTCGGGGTCGCAACCGAGGGCCTCGGCCACGGCCGCGGGCACTGGATGCGGTCACCGTGGCGCCGTGCCGCCCGGTGAATGCGTTGGCATTGCCGGCATTGACCAGCAGGGATCGGGCGGTTCCCGTGCCGAGCATGGCGCGGCACCAGTCGACCGGCGCCGACGGGCACAGTGAACGGGTGAAGCGCCCGGCGACCGTGGTGCCCGGAGCGAACGAGGCGAGCAGCACGTCGAGCCGACCCGTGGTAGCGGAGGCCGGCGGCCCGGGTCGAGAGCTCGACACCCCCGACGGGCGGCAGTTCGGGGAAGCTCGCCGGGGCGAGTGGGGAGACGATGCTCACGGGTAGACTCCGACGATCGGGAGGCCGGTGGTCTCGGGGAGGCCGAGCGCAAGATTGGCGTTCTGGACGGCCATCCCCGACGCACCCTTCATGAGATTGTCGAGGGCGGCGATGGCCATGACCAGCCCGGTCCGTGGATCGACCCGGGCCGTCAGATGGACCGTGTTCGAGCCGAGCGTGGCCTTGGTCGATGGGCGGTCGCTCGTCGACGACCATGAACGGTTCGTCGGCGTAGAAGTCCCGCATGGCGGTCAGGGCCTCGTCGGTGGTGGTCGGCCGCGTCGGGCGGCCGTAGCAGGTGGCGATGATGCCCCGGTTCATCGGGGCCAGGTGCGGGGTGAACAGCACCGAGGTCGGAACACCGGTGCGCTCGGTGAGCGCCTGTTCGATCTCGGGGGTGTGCCGATGGGTGAGCAGCCCGTAGGGCGTGACGTCCTCGTCGACGGTGCAGAACGTGGTGTTGCGGCTTGGGCGGACGACCGGCACCGCTCACCCCGGTGACGAGATCGACGATGAGACCCTCACCGGCGATCAACCCGGCGTCGAGCAGTGGCGCCAGAGCGAAGATGGCCGTGGCGGCGTTGCAGCCCGGTGGCAGCGATCAGTTCGGCCCCGTGCAGGTCGGCCCGGAAGAGCTCCGGGAGGCCGTAGACGAACTCGTCGAGGAGCTCGGGGCAGTGGTGCTCGGCGCCGTACCACTGCGGGGTAGAGCGCAGCATCGTGCAGCCGGAAGTCCGATCCGAGATCGACGATGTGGCCGCTCGACCTCGGATCTCGGGGACCACGTCCATGCTGACGCCGTGGGGCAGACCGCAGAAGACGAGGTCGAGACCCTCGACCGTGTCGGGGGTGTACGCGTCGAAGCGGCGGTCTCCGGTAGGCCGCCGCCAGGCTCGGGTACAGGTCGGCGATCGTCTCGCCCGCCATCGAGTCACCGGTGGCCACGCGTCAGTTCGAGATGGGGATGCTGGCACAGCAGCCGGAGGAGTTCGGCACCCGTGTAGCCCGAGGCCCCGACGATGCCGACCGAGTACCGGGTGTTGACCGGCCCGGTGTTGGAAGGCCCGGTGTTGGAAGGCCCGGTGTTGGCGGGCAGCTTGGATGCAGACACCGAGAGATCATACGTATGAATGCATAGTCATGCAACCCCATTTTCCCGGGATCGGGAGCCGCCCCTCGACCAGGCCGCGCTCGGATCCGGGCCGATCCGAGCGGGGTAGGATCATCTCCCGATGAGTGTCCTGATCGGGATCTGCGGAGGGAGCGGCTCGGGAAAGTCCACCCTTGCCCACCAGGTGCAACGTCAGCTGGGGCCTCACCGGGTCGCCATTCTCTCGTTCGACACCTACTACCGCGATCAGCCACACCTCGGGTTCGAGCAACGGTCTCAGCTGAACTTCGACCATCCCGACACCCTTGACGGCGAACTCCTCGTCCGGCACCTCGATGCCCTGGCCGACGGTCGACCGGTACGGTTGCCGGTCTACGACTTCGCCACCCATGCCCGGGTCCCCGACCGGCACCAGCTGCTCGATCCCCATCCGATCGTGCTGGTCGAGGGCATCCTGCTGTTCGCGTTCGCCGAGATCGTCGATCGGCTGGCCCTGCGAATCTACCGGGAGTGCCCCGAGCACGTCCGGTTCTCGCGTCGGCTCCATCGAGACACCACCGAGCGGGGCCGCACCGCCGCCTCCGTCGAGCGGCAGTTCGCGGCCACGGTGGCTCCGATGCACGACCGGTTCGTCGCTCCCGGTCGGGATCGGGCCCATCTGGTGCTCGAACACGGCGAACTCGAGCTCGACGAGATCACCCGACGAGTGGTCGGCCACATCGAGCAGCTCGTCGAGGCGCCTAGGTCAGACGACCGGCAGCCCGAGCCGCTTCCTCGGCGGCGCTGAGCTGACCGTCGACGATCCGGAGGCCGGCGTCCCAGAACCCCGGATCGGTGAGATCGCAACCCACGATGGCCCCGAGGTCTTCGGGTGAGCGTGAACCGCCGGCCTTGAGCAGGTCGAGGTAGGCCGGCACGAACGCATCGCCCTGTTCGGCGTAGCGGGCGTAGACCGACAGGGCGAGGAGCTGCCCGTATGCATAGGCGTACACGTAGCCCGGCGTTCCGATGAAGTGCGGGATGTAGGACCACCAGGTTCGATACCCCTCGGTGAGTTCGACGGCATCGCCCATCATGTCGCGCTGCGTGGCCAGCCACTGCTCGGCGAACTGGTCGGTCGACAGTTCTCCGCGTTCACGGCGGCTCGTGTGGCACGCCTGCTCGAAGCGGTTCATGGCGACCTGACGGAACACGGTCGCGATCGAGTCCTCGAGGGTCGAGGCGAGCAGGGCGAATCGTTCACCGGGATCGTCCAACATGCCGAGCAACCGGGTGCTCGTGACCGTCTCACCGAACACCGACGCCGTTTCGGCCAGGGTGAGCGGGGTTGCCTGATGGAAGATCCCCTGCTCCCGAGCCAGGTAGCCGTGGACGCCGTGGCCCAGCTCGTGGGCCAGCGTGGCCACGTCACGGCTCTTCCCGGTCCAGTTCAGCAGGACGTAGGGGTGGTGCTCGGGCACGGTGTAGGCGCAGAAGGCGCCGGGGCGCTTCCCCGGCCTGACGGGCGCGTCGATCCACTTCTCGTCGATGAACCGGCCGACAATGGTTGCGAGTTCGGGTGAGAACGATTCGTATGCGTCACGCACGATCGTGGTGGCCTCGGTCCAGCCGATCTCACGCTCGGCCGACGCAACCGATGCCGAGCGGTCGTAGTCGTGCAGGCGTGGGAGGCCGAGGATGTCGGCCTTGAGCCGATACCAGCGTTGGGGGATGTCGTAACGTCCCACCACCGATTCGATGAGCGCGTTCACCGACGCATCGGACGCCTCGTTGGCCAGGTTGCGTGACGAAATCCAGGTGTCGAAGCTCCGGAGGCGGTCATCGATGGCCTTGTCCGCCAGCAGCGTGTTGTAGACGTACGCCCGGGTCCGCAGACCCGGAGCCAGACCCGCGGTCACCGCTTCGGCGGCTCCCCGGCGAACCTCGAGATCGGGATGCGAGAGCAACGAGAGGCCCTGCTCGAGACCGGCGGGCTCCTCCTGGCCGGGCAGACGGACCTCGATGGCCGATGTCAGCTCGTCGAAGAGCCGCACCCAGGCGCTGGCTCCCGTGACCGCCTTCTCGGTGAGAATGGTTTCCTCGGGTTCGGTGAGCAGGTGGTGACGGTTGGCCCGGAGGACCTCGAGATGGTGGCGAACGAAGTCGAGCCGCTCGTCGGACAACAGGGCGGCGGCGTGCTCGTCGTCGACCGCCGCCCACTCGAGATCGGCGAACAGCACCTTGGTGGCGATGGCCGTGCTCTGTTCCTGCACCCGCTGCATCGCTGCCCCCCGCTCGGGATCCAGCGTGTTCTCGCTGAACGAGAGCATCACGTAGTACCCGGCTCGACTGAGCCGGCTGCCCAGGGTGGCCTGCAGTCGTTGGAGCTCGACCATGGATTCGACGTCGAGCCCGGCGATACGGCCCCGATACTCGGTGATGCGGTCGGCGAGTTCGTCGGCCTCGGCAATCAGGTCATCGACACTGGAGTCCTCGATGAGGGAGTCGATGGTCCAGGTCACATCGGATGCGGTGAGATCGGCGTCGGTGCTCATCACCCGATGATGCCAGCCGATTGGTGCACATGCTCGGTCAGACCCCCAGGCTCGCCGCCGCCCTGTTCGGCCTGTCGGTGCTCGTCGCCGCGCCGGCAGCCGCCGTCGACGAGCCGCCCACGCAGAGCACGCTGCTCGTCCCGGCCACGCCGGCCCCGTCGGCCGGTGAACTCGCCCCCGGGGAATCGCCCGGAACCCTCGAACTCGAGTCGGGGCCGGTCATCGACGATCCCGAGGACCCGACCACGACGACGACCGGCCTGCCCGCCGGCGACGAACTCCCCCCGGCGGGGCCGATCCTGCTCGACGACTCGCTGCTGAACGATGGCGCCACCTCCACCACGACCGCGCTCTACCTGATCATGCTCACGGCGGTACCGTCCCTCACGGTCGGCACGGCCCTGTGGATCCAGCGGGGCGACGCCCTGGCCCGACGACGACTGGCCAGGGCCACGAAGCCTGCCGACGGGCGCCGGCCCAACAGGCCTTGATGCCTCCGGCCGGGGAACCGGGATGCGTCAGGCTCGCAGCTCGGCCTTGTGTCGCTTGGCGACCGCGGCGATCAGCTGCTCTCGAGTTGCGGTCAGTTCGGCATCGGTGAGCGTGCGGTCGTCGGCCTGCAACCGAAGCCGGAAGGCCAAGGATCGTCTCGACCGGCCCAGCGACTCGCTGCGGAAGACATCGAACAGCTCCACCGACCGCAGGAGCCCTCCGCCGGTCTTGTGCAGCGTTCCGGCGACCGCGGCCGCCGAGATCGAGTCGTCGACCACGAACGCCAGGTCGAGATCGCTCGACGGGTAGATCGAGATCGGGCGGTACTGCGGGACCGATTCCATGACCGAGAAGACCGGGGCCAGATCGATCCCGATCCAGCCGATTCGTCCGGTTGCCCCGAACGCTTCGACGACGTCGGGGGCGATCTCGCCGACCGCACCGACGGTCCGACCCCGCACGACGACCTCGGCCGAGCGGTACGGGTGGAGGCCGGCGAGCACGGGCGCGGCGGAATCGGGTCCCGAGGCGTTGTCGAGTCGGATGTTGTCGAGCCCGATGGTTCGTGCCACCTGGTGGAACACCCGCACGGCAACGGCGGCATCAGCATCGGCGATGACGACGCCCAGCTGTTCGGGTTCGAGCGGTAGCGCTGCCGACCCATCGGGGTTGCGCCGATGGACCCGTCCGACCTCGAAGAGACGGACGCCGTCGTTGCGCCGCGCCTGGTTCGTGGCGACCGCCTTCACCAAGCCGGGAAGCAGCGAGGTCCGCAGCACCGACTCCTCGTGCACGAGGGGGTTGGCCAGGACGATGCCGTCGTCGGGCAACCCGGCTTGGACGAGATCGGCGGGCGAGAGGAACGGCATCGGCATGGCCTCGTCGAACCCGGCCCCCACCATGGCCCGCCGGATCCGTCGACGATTCTGCTGGGTCGGGCTCAACCCGCCGCTCTGGGCCGGACGGGGGACCCGGGTCCCGACCTTGTCGTATCCGTGATGCCGCGCGACCTCCTCGATGAGGTCGGTCTCGATGGTGCAGTCGGGCCGCCAGCTCGGGATGTCGACCAGAAGGGTGTCGTCGTCGATGCGTTGGCTGGTGAAGCCGATCGGGCCGAGCAGATCGGCGATCCGATCGGTGTAGAGCGACGAGCCCAGTAGGCGGTTGGTGCGCCCGGTACGCAGTTCGACCGGTTCGGTCGGGACCAGGTTGCCGTCGACGACCACGGCCCCTCGGGCCACCACGGCACCGCAGAGCTCGATCGCGAGTTCACAGAAGCGGTCGAGCGCTCGCTCCACACCGGCCCAGTCGACGCCACGCTCGAACCGGGTGGATGCCTCGGATCGAAGGTTGAGACGCCGAGAGGTCTTCGCCACCGACATCCGGTCCCAGACGGCTGCCTCGAGCAGCACCCGCGTGGTGGTGTCACCGATCTCGGTGGATGCGCCGCCCATCACGCCGGCCAATCCGATCGGCTCGTCGGCGCCGTTGCACACCAGCCCGTCGGCCTGGGTGATCGACCGGGTCTGTCCGTCGAGGGTGACCAGCTGTTCGCCGTCGTTGCCGCGCCGGACCCGGAGCCGACCGTCGGGCACCCTGTCGAGGTCGTAGGTGTGATTCGGCTGCCCCAGCTCGAGCATCACGTAGTTCGAGATGTCGACGATGTTGTTGATCGGTCGCATGCCGCAGGCGAGGAGGCGGGCCTGCATCCAGTCCGGTGATGGGCCGAGCGAAACACCCTCGAGCACCCGAAAGCCGAATCGCAGGCACAGGTCGGGATCGACGATCTCGACCGAGGCCAGATCGGCGGTGACGTTCTCGGTCTCGATCGGCGAGGGGGCCGGCGGGGTGCACTCGACACCGAGACGGGCGGCGAGGTCGCGGGCGACCCCCAGAACCGACAGTGCGTCGGGACGATTGCCTTCGACATCGATGTCGAAGACGACATCGGTCTCGAGGCCCATCGCCTCGACCAACGGCGCGCCCAGTTCCAGGGACGGGTCGAGGATCATGATGCCCTCGGCGTCATCGGACAACTCGAGTTCGGCGGCCGAACACAGCATCCCGTTCGATTGCTGCCCCCGCAGCTTGCGCGACGCGATCTCGAGCCCGCCCGGCATGGTGGTTCCGATGGTCGCCAGGGGTACGCGGTCACCGACCGCCATGTTGAAGGCCCCGCAACAGACCTGGAGCCGCTCGCCGTCGCCTCGATCGACCTGGACGACCTGGATTCGGTCGGCTTCGGGATGAGGAGCGAGCTCGAGTACCTCGGCGACCACGATTCCGTCGAGATCGGCACCGACGGTGGCGACCTCCTCGACGACGAGACCCAGATCGGTCAACGCCTCTGCCAGGTCCTCGGGTTCGCCGACGACCGGGGCGAACTCACGCATCCACGACAACGAGACCTTCATACCGTGACCTTCTTCGGGGAATTCGGCTCGTGCATCGGGCCGAGCAACTCGTTCGGGCCGGTCATCAGAACTGCTCCAGGAAGCGGACGTCGTTGCTGTACATGTCGCGGAGATCGTTCACGCCGTACTTCATCTTGGCCAGTCGATCGATCCCGAACCCGAAGGCGAATCCGGAGAATTCCTCGGGATCGATGCCGCCGGCCCGCAGCACGTTGGGGTGGACCATGCCGCAGCCACCCATCTCGAGCCAGGACCCGTCGGGCTGCCGGATGTCGAACTCGGCCGATGGCTCGGTGAAGGGGAAGTAGTTCGGACGGAGCCGGGACGCGAATCCGGGACCGAAGTAGGCCGAGGTGAAGGCCTCGATGGTTCCGGCCAGATCGGCGAGCGAGATGTCACGGTCGACCACCAGACCCTCGATCTGGTGGAACACCGGCATGTGCGTAGCATCGGCGGTGTCGCGGCGGAACACCCTCCCGGGAGCGATGATGTAGATCGGTGGCTCCTGCGAGAGCATCGTGCGGGTCTGCACCGGCGAGGTGTGGGTGCGCAGCAGCGTGGAGCCGGGGGTTCCGTAGTCGACGTAGATCGTGTCGAACCCGTCGCGGGCGGGATGGCCGGGCGGGATGTTGAGGGCATCGAAGTTGTGCCAGTCGGTTTCGACCTCGGGCCCCTCGGCCACGTGGAAGCCCATCCCGACGAAGACGTCTTCGAGTGCCTCCCAGGCCTGGGTCACGATGTGGAGGTGCCCGACGGGCAGCGAGCCCGTCACCTCGGTGAGGTCGAGGCGTTCGGCCTCGAGCTGTACGGCCCGCTCGGCCCGGGCCAGTTCGTTGCGGCGGGACTCCAGGGCCGCCTCGACGGCCTGGCGGGACTCGTTGAGGGCCCGTCCGGCGTCCTTGCGCTGTTCCGGCGGCAAGGCACCGAGGTCCTTCTTCGCCTGGGACAGACGAGCCTGCCGTCCGAGCAACTCGGCTTCGAGCCGGCGCAGGACCGACGTCGAATCGGCAGCGGCGATCGAGGCGGTCGCGTGCCGGACCAGCGGTTCGAGATCTTCGAGCATCACATCAACCTGTCTGAGGAGTTCCTACGTGTCTACCGAGTTTCGGGCCCGAGGCGTTGGCGGAGCGCCTCGAAGGCCAGAACGGCACCGGCCATGGCCGCGTTCAGTGATTCGGTGGGACCGTCGAACGGGATGACCACCACGGCGCTGCAGGCCGCGACCACGGCTTCGTCGAGTCCGTGCGCCTCGTTGCCGATGACGATCGCCGCTCGGGCGAGATCACTGGTCCACATCGTCTCGGCTCGATGGTCGAGGGCCGCGGCGACCACCCGACGTCCGTGGGCCCGGAAGCGGTCGATGACGTCGAGCGGATCGTCGAGTTCGATGATGGTGGTCCGGAGCCACGATCCTGCCGCCGCCCGCACGACCTTGGGACTCGACGGGTCACAGCACGAACCGGCCAGGATCACGCCGCCACAACCCGAGGCCTCCGCCGCCCGCAGCAGGGTCCCGAGATTGCCCGGATCGCGTAGATCGACCAACACCAGGACCGGACGTTCGAGGGGAAGATCCTCGAGGGCGAGTTCCTCGCTCGAGAACACCACCGTTGCCACCACCGGTTGAGGGGTGACGGTGTCGAGTACCTTGGCCAGGGAACCCGGGGCCACCCGGGTCAGCGCCACGCCGTGGTGGCGGGCGGTTGCGACCGAGGCCGGGTCGAGATCGATCTCGTGGAAGACTTCGCGGACCCGCCCGACGGTGTCGTGATCGGCCAGCGCCTCGGCCACCAACCGGGGCCCCTCGACCAGGGCCAGACCCTCGGCGCGTCGAACCCGCCGCTGGGTCGCCAGCCGACGCAGGGCGCGAACGCGCTGGTTCTTCGGACCGAGAACGGTCTCGTCGGCTCTCATACGGTGATGAAGGGCCGCGCGGCGGTCGGTCGATTCAGGCGGCGTCGCGGGAACCGGCGTCACCGGCAGCCGCCAGGGCGACTGCGGAAGCCTCGACGAGTGCGCTGAAGGCCGCAGCGTCGGAGATGGCGAGCTCGGACAGGTTCTTGCGGTCGACCTCGATACCGGCGGCCTTCAGACCGGCGATGAACTTCGAGTAGGAGGTGCCGTTCTGACGACACCCGGCGTTGATCCGTTGGATCCACAGACGACGGAAGTCGCCCTTGCGGGCACGGCGGTCACGGAAGGCATAGTTGCCCGAGTGCATGACCTGCTCGTTCGCCGCACGGAACGCAGCGGCTCTTGTTGCCGTAGTAGCCCTTGGCCCGCTCCAGTGTGGTGCGGCGGCGCTTCTTCGAGTGAACGGAGCGCTTGACTCTGGCCATCGGGGAATCTCCTTGTTGAACGAAACGTGTCGAACGAGACGACGTTGGGGGGTGAACGAATATCGGGGACGGCGAGCGTCGTGTGAACCGGGTCGGATGCCCGGTCGAGGGTCGAGGGATCAGCTCGACAGCAGTTGCTTCACCTTGGGGGCGTCGGCGCTGTCGACCAGTTCGGGTCCGCTGAGGCGGCGCTTGTGGCGGCTCGACATCTTCGAGTTGAAGTGGTTCAGGTTCCGCTGGCGGCGGCGGATCTTGCCCGATCCGGTGACCTTGAAGCGCTTCTTCGCGCCCTTGTGGGTCTTCATCTTGTTCTTGGACTTGGCAACGGACACTCGGGGTGACTCCTCGTTCGGCGTCGAGCGGTGGTGCGATCGAAACCGGGCTCTAGGTCGAGCCCGGTTCGGTGTGATCGCTGGGGACAGGGAGCGGGTCGATCCCGCAATGGATTGGTGATTCAGTCGGTGGTGGGAGCCGGAGCCGTCGTGTTCGCCGACTCGGGCGCCGCCTCGGCCTGGGGCGCAACGGCGTCGGCCTTGGGTTGGTCGGCCCGAGCCGAACGGCTCTGCCGGCTCTGCTGCTTCTTGCGATCCGGCGCCAGCACCATGGTCATGTTGCGTCCGTCGAGTCGGGGGTAGGCCTCGACCTTCCCGATCTCGTCGACTCGCTCGGCGATGTCGTCGAGGATCTTGCGCCCCAGTTCGGGGTGGGTCACCTCGCGGCCTCGGAACATGATCGTGATCTTGACCTTGTGACCCTCGTCGAGGAATTTCTCGACCTTCTTGGTCTTGGTCTCGAAGTCACCACCGGAGATCTTCGGCCGATACTTCATCTCTTTGACCGTGATGTGGCTGGCCTTCTTGCGGGACTCCTTGGCCCGTTGTGCCGCCTCGTACTTGTACTTGCCGTAATCCATGATCCGACAGACGGGCGGCCTCGCCTGATCCGCGACCTCGACGAGGTCGAGATCGAGTTCACGGGCGAGATTGAGGGCTTCGGGTAGGGGTTTGATCCCCAGCTGATCACCGTTTGCGGCGATCACCCTGACTTCGCGAGCACGAATGCGTTCGTTGATCCGTGGCTCCTGTGGCGCAGCTATTGCTGATCACTCCTCATGCAGGCGCAACTCCTCCTGGCGCTTGGGCGGGACAGGAAAACAACGCCGAAGGGCAGATCACGAGGAGAACAGACCGGAGCCTGCATCAGCCAACATGGACCCGGGCGCACGACGTCGGCTGCTGCCGAACATGGCCGGGTGGGGCCTGACCCACTTCGTTGTAGACGTATCGATCGGAGAGGATGCTCCGACAGACTCGGCCAATGTAACACAGCCCGGGGGTGGATCCTCTTCGTTCGGCCGGACCCGGGGTCGACCCACCGACGACGACCCTAGGATGGGTCCATGACCGAGTGGAGCCCCGACGACGAGACCAGTCCTGATCTCACGCCCGAGCAACGGGCACAGGCCGAGGCCATGGCCGAAGGAGTTCGCCCAGGCCCGTCAGGCGATCCTCGAGGCCGACGCCCTCGGCGATCGTCGCCAACCATGCCTTCGGGATCTACGAACTCGCAGCCCTTCACGTCACCTCCGACGATCCCGACCTCGAGGCCGCCCGTCTCGCCATCGACGCACTGGGCGCCCTGCTCGACGGGGTCAAGGGACGGCTCGGTGAGGCCGAACCGACCCTGCTCGAAGCCCTGCACAACATCAAGCTCGGCTACGTGCAGCGGGTGAGCGCCACCAGGGCGACCGCGGATTCGACCGAAGATCTCGTTTCGGCTGCCGACGAGCAAGCCGACGAAGAAGCCGAGGACGCTCGAGGCCGGCAGGCCGGACCCCGCCTCAGGCCGGCAGGCCGGACCGATCGGGCACGTCGAACGCCTTTCCGAGCAGACCGATCATTCGCTCGCTCGGCCCCGGACGCTGGAAATAGAAGCCCTGGATGAACTCCACGCCCAGATCCTTGAGCACGGTCACCTGCTCGATGTACTCGACACCCTCGGCCACCACTTCCATCCCCATCGACTCGGCCAGGGCCACGATTGCCGTCACGATCTTGCGATCCACCGGATCGTCGGCGATGTCGATCACGAACGCCCGGTCGATCTTGAGCGTCGAGACCATGTCCAGACGCTTGAGTTGGCCCAGCGAGGCCCGACTGGTGCCGAAGTCGTCGATCGCGAGCTTGATGCCCATCGCATCGAGCTTGCGCAGGATGGTGAGGCGGCGGTCGAGCTTCTCGACGATCAGCTCCTCGGTGATCTCGAGTTCGAGCTGATCGGGCCGGATACCCGACTCGGCCAGGACCCGCCGCACGGTGTCGATGAGTCCGGTGTCGACGAGTTGGCGTTCGGCCACATTGACCGAGATACAGATCGGGCGTCCGACGGCCGTGCTCCACAGCGCCACCTGACGACAGGCTTCGCGCAAGACGTGTTCACCGACGTCGACGATGAGTCCCGATTCGGCGGCCACGCCAAGGAACTGACCCGGCGGCACCATGCCCCGAGTCGGATGGTTCCACCGAACCAACGCCTCGAGCCGGTCGACCCGACCGGTCGCGACGTCGACGATCGGCTGGTAGTGCACGACGAGCTGCCCGGTCCGGATCGCCCGCCGCAGCTCGCGTTCGACCTCGAGCCGGGCGAGCGCCGCCGTGCGTAGCTCCTTGTCGAACACCTCGTATCGGGCACCACCGGTCTCCTTGGCCCGATACATCGCCAGGTCTGCGTCGCGGAGCATGACCTCGGCCGACTCCGAGCCCTCGTCGACGTAGGCGATGCCGATACTGGCACTCACCATCTGCGAAGACCCGTCGGCCAGGATCACCGGTTCGCGCAACGCCGTCAGGACTCGCTCGGCCGCCGACTCGAGGTCGTCCACCGAGCGGAGCGAACCCGAGGCCAGCACGAACTCATCGCCTCCGAAGCGGCCGACGACATCGCCCTCGCGCACGATCGAGTCGAGCCGGCGGGCCACGATGGCGAGTACCTCGTCGCCTGCCGAGTGACCGATGGAGTCGTTGATCACCTTCAACCGATCGAGATCGAGGAAGAGCACGCCAACGATCTCGCCCGGCTGCCGGTCGCGAAGGAGCCCGTTGAGCTCGGCCGTGATGCCTGCTCGATTGTAGAGGCCGGTGAGCAGGTCGTGACGTGCATCGTATTCGCTGCGTTCGAGCCGTCCGAGCGTGATGGCGTGTCGGCGGGCCGAGGTCGAGAACAGGCCACCGAGCGTCGCCAGGACCAAACCGGTGGTGAGCGCCACCCACGAGCTTCGATGATCCGATACCTTGCCGGCGCTGTAGCCCTGGATCGACCAGATGGCATCCTGGTCGCGGAACGATGCCGGCTGCCCGTGAGGCTCACCCAGTTCCTCGGGGGACAGCGTGGCCACCAGCGGGACACCCTGACGAGAGAGTTGCAGGGCCACCGGGCCGCCGCCCTCCACCGTTGCCGACAGCAGTGCGTCCAGGAAGATCCTGGTCACGACGATTCCCTGGAATTCGGGCCCGCTCCCGACCGCGACATAGAACATCGCTGCGGGCCTCGACGTTGCCTCGTCGGTCCCGTAGAGGCCATCGAACAGGGCATTGGCCTCGGATGCGGAACGAACGCCGACTCCGGCCCCGATCGCCACCTCGTTCGTGATCGAATTCATGCCCGGGACCTTCGAGACGTCGCGGCCGAGAAGATCTTGATAGAGACTGGCCGGCTTGGCTCGCGAGATGACGAGCGTCGGCCGTTCACCGGTATCGGCGGCGGCGCCGTAGTTCTCGATGAACGAGAGGTCACCGCTGCGGCGCTCACGTTCGAGCAGGTCGATCTCATCGGCTGCATCACGAACGTGCTCGATGTAGATCAGTTCACCGCTGCCCGGCGAAGCGAGGATCTGGGCGGCGGCCGGAGCGTCGAACGCCTCGACTGCGGCGGCGGCGTCGTTCGGCCCGTCGGGTCCGCCGGCCATGCCGGTGGCCAGCGCCGACAGGTTGCTCCGGGTCTGCACGATCTCGGCGTTGATCTGCGATGTCTGGGCCAGCAGCACCCGATCGTAGGCCACGTCGGCCTGTTGGTTCTCGATCGATCGGAGGCCGAGCCAGGCGAAGATCGACAGGGATACCCCGAGGGTCACGATCACCGCGGTGAGGGGTGCCCTCGCCATCCAGCGAGCAGACGAACCGACGTGTACCTCGTCGTCGGGCAACGGGGCGGCAAGCGCAACGTCGTCGTCGTGGAAACCGTCGATCACGCTTCTCTCGTCGGCACACGTCCCGGGAAGTTGACCGATGGCGAGGCCGGCCGGCCGCCCGGCTCAGTCCGGCGAACGCGCCGGACCGAGCGGCCGAATCGAGATGGCTTCCCAGCGGCCGGGTCCGGCCGGTCCGATCACGAACGCAACGACCGATCCGGCATCGATGCGACGCGTCCCATCGGCGATGGCGGTGCAGTGGAACACGACCAACCCGTCGTCGCCGTCGGGCCGCAGCCTTCCGAGCCCGCGATCGGCGTCGAAGTCGACCACGACGCCGGTGAGGAGGTCGAACGGCAGGGCCAGGGTGCCGGCATCGGTCGGGTTCTGCGACATCAGTGGGGCCGTCCCCCGGCGAGCAGGTCGATGGCGTGGGGAATCACGTCGATCACCGCATCGAGGGTCTCGATGGCGCCCTTGGTCGAGCCCGGTGTGTTCAGGATCAGCGCCGATCCCCTGGTTCCGGCCAAGGCCCGGCTCAGGCGTCCGAGACCATCGGGATTGATCAGCCGCATCGCCTCGGCCAAGCCGGGAGCCTCACGCTCGAGCGCCGCCCGGGTGCCCTCGGGCGTGAGATCGCGAGGACCGAAGCCGGTTCCTCCCGTGGTCACGATCAGCCCGCCGAACCCCTCGGCCAGCTCGATCAGGGTGTCGCGGACCGATTCGACCCCGTCGGCGATCGCCCGACGGTCGACCACTCGGAAACCTCGGTCGACCAGATGGTCGACCAGCGCCTGACCCGAAGTGTCCTGCCGGGTGCCGGCGATCACGCCGTCGGACACCGTGACCACGATGGCATCCAGTGTCGAGGGGGTCGGCGTCTCGGCGGCCTCGTCGGTCATTCGGCCGATGCTACCGGCCGGGCTCCGTCCCGCCCTGCACCGGGCGCCCGCGTGGACGTCAACGGCCAGGTCCACCATGTCGTATGGTTGCCAGCCGTGACCTCACCCCCACTCCATGCCGACACCGTGGCCGTCTGGTCCGGGCGGCCCCACACCGCCGGACTCCCGGTCAACACCCCGATCCTGCCTGTGTCGAACTTCGACAGCGGTGCCGGCCCCGAGTACGCCCGTGGTGACGGCACCGAAGGCTGGCGGGCCCTCGAAACGGCGATCGGCGCCCTCGAGCACGGTCGTGCCCTGTCGTTCGCATCGGGCATGGCCGCCATCTCTGCCGTCTTCGATCTCCTGCCGACCAATGCCCGGGTGGTGATTCCCGAGGACTGCTACCAGGGGACCGCAGTCGTGGCCGCCGAGGGAGCAGCTCGGCTCGGGTGGTCGGTCACCCGACTCCGGGCCGGCGACACCGATCGCTGGGTCAGCGCTGCTCGTGACGCCGACCTGGTCTGGGTCGAGACCCCGTCGAACCCCCTGCTCGAACTGACCGATCTCGACCCGATCGTCGCGGCGGCCGCGAGTTCCGGGGTCCCGGTTGCGGTCGACAACACCGTCGCGACCCCGCTGCTCCAGCGACCACTCGAACGCGGCGCCACCTTCAGCGTGCACAGCGCGACCAAGTTCATCGGCGGCCACTCCGATCTGCTGTCCGGGATCGTCGTCTGCGCGGCCTCCCACCTCGGCGATCGGGCATTCGGCTCGATCGAACGGCGTCGAACCTACGGCGGGGCCACGCCGGGCGCCCTCGAGTCGTTCCTGGCCCTGCGAGGCCTTCGTACCCTCGCCGTACGGCTCGAGCGGGCGCAGAGGAACGCCATGCAGCTGGCCGAGCGCCTCGAGTCCCACCGGCTCGTCACTCGGGTTCGCTACCCCGGGCTCGCGTCGCATCCGGGCCACGAACTGGCGGTGGCCACGCTCGACGGGCCCGGCGCCCTCCTGAGCTTCGAACTGGTCGGCTCGGCCACCTCGACCGACATCCGGCTCTCCCGGCTCCAGCTGATCCATCGAGCCACCAGCCTCGGGGCGGTGGAGACGTGCATCGAACGGCGGGCCAAGCTGTCGGGTCAGCAGCACCTGCCCGAGACCCTCTGTCGATTGAGCGTCGGGATCGAGCACGTCGAGGACCTCTGGCGCGACCTCGAGCAAGCCATCAACGGGATCGACTGAGCAACGACGTGGTGACGTTCGCACCGCTGTCGCTGCGCCTCGTCGAGCAGTCCTTCGCCGATCGGGTGCCGTCCCCGGCCCACGACTCGCTCACTCCCGAAGGGCGGCGGGCGGTGCTCCTCGCCAACCCCGACAGCTATCTCGCCATCACCCGATCGATCGAGGACGTCGGTCCCGAGGTCACGATCACGATCGACGAGTTGCTGAGCGCAGGGCGGGCCTCGCTCGAACGTCTCCTGCAACTCGGTGCATTCGGCCCCGTTTCCGATGAGCGGTTCTTCGTGTACCAGCTCCGGTCGGGAGACCACGTTCAGACCGGTCTGGTCGGCGGCGTCGCAACGGCCGACTTCGCAACGGGTGCGGTCCGAGTGCACGAACAGATCCACCACGATCGCTCGGCCCACCTGGAACGCCATCTCTCCGTCGTCGGGGTGCAGTCGAGCCCCATTGCCGTCGCCCATCGACCCATGCCGGCTGTCGCGGCCCTCCTGGCCCGGCTGGTCGCGGAACCGCCGGCGCTCGAGATCGCGTCCGAACCCGGGTTCGTGCAGCGGGTGTGGCCGATCGGGGCCGAGCACAGCGACGGGCTGAGCCGGCTGTTCGTCGACCAGCCCCTCTACCTGATCGACGGTCACCATCGTGGAGCCGCATCCGTCGAGCATCGGCGGCTCGTCGGCCCCGGTTCGGCCGATCTGACGTTGTGTGCGCTGTTCTCCACCGACGAGTTGGCCAACTTCGCGTTCCATCGGGTGCTGCCCGCCTCGATCGGCCGATCGTCCACCGCATCGGCACTGATCGCCCGGGGAGCCCGGCCGACGACGGCACCCGGCACCGGATCGGTGCCATCGCCCGACGACCTGTTCATGTTCGATGGATCCACGGGCCGTTGGTGGCTGCTGCCGGCGCCGCCCGTTCACGGGGTGGCCCCGTCGCTGGCCGCGCTCCCGCCCACCCGTCTGGCACACCTGCTCGACACCGTCTTCGATGCCTCGTCCGCCGACGCCGATCTCGAACCGGCCTGGCACCATCTCGTGCGCTACCGGCCCGCCGTCCTCCCCCTCGAACAGTTGATGACCGAGGTCGTCGACCCCGGCGATGTGCTGTTCGTGCTCGAGTCGATCGGGCTCGACGCACTCATCGCCGTTGCCGACGACGGGTTGACCATGCCCCCGAAGTCGACGTACTTCGATCCCAAGGTTCGGTCCGGGGTCTTCCTGCGTCACCTCGAATCGTCGGCGATTCGCAACGCCGGGCCCGCCGACACCCGGGGTCGGGCACAATGACCCGGTGCGTCTGACCAACCGAACCCTGGCGGTGGAATTGTCCCCCATCGCTGCCGCCTACGCCTGGCTGGAACAGCGCCGGGGCGACCGCCGTCTCCTCGATCTGTCGCAGGCGGCGCCGGCCTACCCGACCGCCGACGTGATCGCCCAACGGGTGGCCGAGGTGGCCCTGTCGCCCGATGGGGGGCGGTACGCCCCGTCCAAGGGGCTTCCCGAACTCCGTCATGCCTTCGCCGCCGAACTCAGCGGGGCCCACCGTCTCGATCCGGGTGCGTCGATCTCATCCGATCAGATCCAGATCACCGCCGGCTGCAACCAGGCGTTCTGCGTGGTCGCGTCGAGCCTGTGCGAGCCGGGTGACGAGATGCTCATCCCGGTCCCCTACTACTTCAACCACCGGATGTGGCTCGACCTCGAAGCAGTGCGGCCGGTCTTCATGACGACGGGCGCGGACTTCGTTCCCGATCCCGAACAGGCCGAGTCGCTCATCACCGAACGCACACGGGCGATCCTTCTCGTCACGCCGGGCAATCCGACCGGCGCCACGATCCCACCATCGGTCATCGAGGCCTTCTTCGACCTCGCCCGACGCCATGACCTGGCGCTGATCGTCGACGAGACCTACCGCAACTTCCGGCCGACCGAGGAGCCATCGCATCGGCTGTACGCCCGGCCGGACTGGGGCGACACCTTGATCACGCTCCATTCGTTCTCGAAGGAGTACGCGATCCCCGGTTATCGGGTGGGAGCCATCTGCGGGGCTTCGGCGCTCATCGACGAAGCCCTCAAGCTGCTCGACTGTGTCGCCATCTGCGCCCCGCGGATCGGGCAGGAAGCGGCGCTGACCGGACTGCTCCGCGCCGGCGACTGGCGTCGGGCCCAGGCCGAACGGACCCGCACTCGTCAGGCTGCCTTCGCCGAAGCGATGGCCTCCCGGCCGGGTGGGTTCGAACTGGGCAGCGTCGGTGCCTATTTCGGCTGGGTCCATCACCCTCACCCGGGGGTCGATGACCGCGAGATGGTCCGTCGCCTCGTCGTCGACCACGACGTGCTGGTCATACCGGGCACCGTGTTCACCCCGACCGACGACGGGTGGCTGCGTTTCAGCTTCGCCAATCTCGATCTCGACGACTTCGCCGATCTGGCAGGCCGACTCACCGAGGCCGGGGTCGCCTGACCCGAGGTTCAGGTGACTCGCTTGCGGAGTCGGAAGATCGACATGCCGTCGGTCTCACCCGGTAGCAGGAAGGCCACGTCACCATCGGACTGCCATGGATCGTCGGGCGGGTCGAGTACCTCGATGTCGGACCGGGCCCGGATGACCTCGAGCACGCCGTGCGTCTCGGTCCTGGTGAGCGTGCAGACGCTGTAGACCAGCTCGCCGCCGGGCACCAACAGGTCGACTCCGGCCGCCACGATCCGGGTCTGCAGCGCCGCGAGTCGGTCGGGTGCATCGGCTTCGATGCGCCAGCGGGCGTCGGCTCGGCGGCGAAGGCTGCCCAGGCCCGAACACGGGGCGTCGACCAGGACCCGATCGAAGGTCTCGGGCGCGAACGGTGGCGCCGTTGCGTCCGCGGTGATCACCCCCAGAGCCGGAGACACCGGGTTGCCGGCCGCCGCAGCCCGATCCGCCAGCCGCGCCACGTTCCGGGCGATCAGCCGCGTGCGGTTGGGTCGGAGGTCGGACGCCACCACCAGCGCGCCGTCCAGGGCCAGCAGCGTCGCCTTCCCACCGGGGGCGGCGCACAGATCGATCACCCGTTGGCCCGGCCGGACGTCGACGGCTGCGGCCACGTACTGCGACGCCGGGTCCTGAACGTAGCCGTCGTCGCGTTGGTGGACTGCGGCGGCCTCGTTCATCGACTCCATGGCTGCGATCGCCCGATCGTGACCGAGGTCGGCGATGAGCTGCTCGGCGATCCAGTCGGGGTAGCTCAAACGGGTGGCCTCGTTCGGCCAGGGGATCGCGGGCGCATCCCAGGATTCGTCCATGGCACCACGTTCGGCTGCCACCTTGCGCAGGACGGCATTGACCAGGCCCCTCGCTCGGCCCCCAGCGGCACCCACGGTGGCACCGACCGCGGCGTGCGCCGGTGTGCCCATCATGTGCAGTTGATAGGCACCGAGCCGAAGGGCCGCACGAACGGCGGGATCGACCTCGTCGAGCAGGAACCGATCGACGATGAAGTCGAGGGCCCGCCGCATTCGGGTCGTGCCGTAGACGAGCTCGGTGACCAGGCCACGATCACGGGCCTCGAGTCCCGACCGCTCCAGCATCGGGGGAAGGACGAGGTTGGCGTACGCACCGTCGGTGTCGATTCGCAACAGGGCATCGATCGCCAGTCGGCGGGCCTCGACGCCCGGGTCACCCGATCCGGCGCGGGCAGCGACGGGTGATCGCGGAGCGCCATGTCGCTTTCTCGGGCCCGACCCCCTGGGCCCCGACGCGTTCGACCGCGGCATCAGCCGAGTCGCTCGTCGACGCCGGGCTGGGCGCCGTTGGCCCAGGCCACCGCATCGAGGCGCGGCTTGCCCTCGGGCTGCACGAGCGTCAACGCGAGTGCGGTGGTGCCGGTGCCGAGCAGCACCGCGCCCCGATCGGAACGGTCGAACGCTCCCGGTTCGAGTCCGACCCGGTCGATTGGCGACACCTGCCAGATCTTGATCCTCTTGCCCCGGAACTCGGCCCAGGCACCACCGAGACGCACGAGTCGATCCAGCTCGGCCGCGGGCCGTGTGGGGTCGATCCGGTACTCGTCGCGTTCGACCTTGGCCGCGTACACCGGCGCCCCGACCTGGGGTCGGCCCGGTCCCAGACCGTTTCGGAGCGCATCGATCAGGAGCGCCGTACCGAGGTCGACCAGCTCACCCCGGAGGGACTCGAGCGTGGCGTCGGGAGCGATGGGAACCGTGGCGCAGCGGTAGAGATCACCGGTGTCGAGCCCCTCGGCCAGTGCCATCACACAGACCCCGGTCTCGGTGTCGCCGGCGAGCAGCGCCCGTTCGACCGGAGCCGCCCCCCGCCATCGCGGGAGCAGCGAGAAATGCAGGTTGACCATCGGAACCCGCTCGAGGATGTGCACCTTGATCAAACGCCCGTAGGCGACAACCACACCCAGATCGGCCCCGACGTCGAGCACGTCGTCGACGTCGGTGGTCACCGGGATGCCGAGCTCGAGCGCCGCCGCCTTGACCGGCGACGGTTGCCGCTCGGCTCCCCGGCCGCGGTCGTTTGTCGGCCCGGGTCACCACGAGCGGGATGTCGAAGCCCGCGGCGTGCAGAGCCCGAAGCGGAGCCACGGCCACCTCGGGCGTGCCCAGATAGACGAGGCGACGCATCTCGGTTGGCGGGGTCGCCAGCGTGCTCACGCCTGCCGGTTCGCTCACCTAGGGAAGGGTCAGACCGCGGAGGCGACCGAGCGGCTTCTTCTTGGCCGGAGGGTCGATGAAGAGCTCGTTGAGGGTCTTGAGCGCATCCTTGCGCCGGTCGTCTTCGAGCCGATCGATCAGCAGGACCCCGTCGAGATGGTCGAGTTCGTGCTGGAACAGCCGGGCGAGGAGTTCGTCGGCTTCGATCGAGATCTCGTTGCCGTGCAGGTCGTAGCCGGTCAGATGGACTTCCTTGGGTCGAATGATGTCCCAGTGCAGTCCCGGCACCGAGAGGCAGCCTTCTTCGTAGAGCCACTCGCCCCGTGATTCCTGGATGACCGGGTTCACGATGGCGTGCGGTCCGGTGTCGTCGCCGAGGTCGTAGACGAAGAACCGACGGTTGACCCCGATCTGGGTGGCCGCCAGCCCCAGTCCGGGTTCGGCGTACATGGTGTCGAGCATCTTGTCGGCGAGCTGGGCGAGTCCGCCGTCGATGTCGTCGACCGACTCGGCCACCTTCCGAAGTACGGGGTCTCCGAAGACCCGAATCTGGTAGGGCACAGACATGTCTCAAGGGTATCCCGAGTACGGTTCGGAGCCCATGCCGAGCTCCGAGACGCCCCGCCAGGCCCACTACTTCGATCCCACCCCCACCGGACCGTCCGCCCGGCGGTCTATCGAGCTCTCGTTGCCCGATACCACCATGGTCCTCACCACCGACCGTGGGGTCTTCAGTGCCGATCGCGTCGATGCCGGCTCGAAACTGCTGTTGCTCGAGGGCCCGCCCCCCACACCGTCAGACCGGGTGCTGGTCGATCTCGGCGCCGGCTACGGGCCCATCGCCTGCACCCTGGCAAGGCGAAACCCGCAGGCCACCGTCTATGCGGTCGAGATCAACCAACGGGCCCGCGCGTTGTGCGCCGAGAACGCCGAGGCGAACGGGTTGACCAACGTCGTCGTCATCGCTCCGGCCGAGGTCCCGTCCGACCTGGTCGTCGACCGGATCTGGTCCAATCCCCCGATTCGGATCGGCAAACACGCGTTGCACGACCTCCTCGCCACCTGGCTCCGGCGACTGGCACCGACGGGATCGGCCCACCTGGTCGTCCAGAAGCACCTCGGGGCCGACAGCCTGGCGCGATGGCTCACCGATCAGGGGTTCGACACCGAGCGACGGGCCAGCCGCAAGGCCTTCCGCCTCCTCGACGTCAGCCAGCGACGTCAAGGGACACGGCCATGAACCGTCCGACGAAACCGCTCACGCCCACCGAGCTCAAGCGTCTGCATCGTGACTGGCGGCGCAAGACCGACCTCTCGCTCGGGCTGATCCTCGATGGGGTGCAGAACCCGTTCAACGTGGGCTCGTTGTTCCGCTCGGCCGCTGCCTACAAGGTCGACGCCATGTGGCTGGTCCCGCCGACGCCCGATCCGGGCGAGTCCAAGGTGGCGAAGACGGCATTGGGCTGCGAGCGACTGGTTCCGTGGGAGGTCTCGCCGTCCGGCGCCGATGCGGTCGCCGCGGCCCGGGCCGCCGGCTACATCACCGTCGCCGTGGAACTCACGGCGTCGGCCGTCCCGCTGTTCGATCTCGATCTCGGACACAAGGTGGCCCTCGTCCTCGGCCACGAGGACCGGGGTGTCCACCGGGACACCCTGGCTGCGGTCGACCATGTCGCCTACCTACCCCAGCTGGGCAAGGTCGGCTCGCTCAACGTCGCCCAGGCCGGCACGGTCGCGCTCTACGAGGCGGCCCGGCAGGCCTTCACCCGGTGAACCAGCCGCCGTCGGGGTGGATCAGCTCCCCCGTGATGTAGCTGGCCTCGTCGCTCAGCAGGAACACGATGAGGTTGGCAATCTCGACCGGCTTGCCCATACGCCCCATCGGCGTCAGGCCCAGCAGCATGTCGCGCATCTCATCGACTTCACCGAACACGCTGGTCATGTTGGTCTCGGTGAAGCCGGGACCAACGCTGTTGACCCGGATCCCCAGTGGGGCGAGTGTCCTGGCTGCGTTCTTGGTGAGCATCGCAACGCCGGCCTTCGACACCGGGTAGCTCGGTGACCCCCACAGCGGATCCTTGGCCGCGATCGACGCGATCGTCACGATCGAACCCGGACGTTGGTGTTCGAGCATCACCCGTGCCGTGGCCTGGATGGCGAGCAGCGTTCCGGTGAGGTTCACATCGAGCACACGACGCCAGTCGTCGAGATCGAGCTCGGTGAGCGAGGCCGCCGGGTTGATCGCGGCCGCCTCGGCCCCCATCTGCATCCGTTTCCGGTTTCCCTCGAAATCGCCGGAGGTGTAGCTCCCGCTGCTCACCCCGGCCGCCGTCACCAGGAGGTCGACCGTTCCGAAGGCCTCGACGGTGGCCGCCACCATGGCGTCGTTCGCCTCGGGGCTGGCGGCATCGAGCTCGACGAAGAGGGCACGGCCGCCGGCGTCGGTGATCGCCCCGACGACGGCGTTGCCCGGCCCGGCCTGGACATCGGCGATGACGACGGCTGCGCCCTCGGCGGCGAGGATCTCGGCGCTGGCTCGTCCGAGTCCGTTGCTGCCGCCGGTGACGATGGCGACTCGGTCGGTGAATCGGTCTGGTCTGGTCATGGGGGCACGCTAGGAGCCGCCCCGCCGCCGGACAAATGGACCGACCGTGCCGGCGGTCGGGCGGCTGATCAGATACGGGGTGGATCGACGGCGACCCGGGTCCGGGCCCTGGTCTGGGCCAGATCGTCGAGTGCTGCGGCCAGCGTGTCGGGGTCGGGACCACGGATCAGGAAGCGCCCGTCGTCGGTGGGACCGAGAACGACCACGTCGGTGCGGCCCAGCAGCGGAGCGACGGCCTCGGCGGCGCCCTTGCCGCTGACTTCGGCCAGGGCGCCGAAGGGCGGATAACCGAGCGCCCGTCGCAGCTCGGACTCGGCCGCGGCGAAGCGCCCGGGATCGGCCCGTACGGCCGCGACGATCACCCGATGGTCGGGGGTCCGGGTCTGCACCAGGAGCCGGCCGCCGCCGCTCCGGCCTCCGACGAGTCGGCCGGCCCGCACCAGCAGTGCCATGGCCTGTTCGCCCGCCCGATACCGGGGCGCCAGCAATTCCTGGTCGAAATCGAGGAAGGCGACCAGTCCGGCCCCGCTCACCCGGTGCAGCGCGGCTTCGGTCCCGACCACGATGCGGTGCCGGTCGATGTCGCCGGTCGTCGACTCCCCGGTGATCTCCCCCACAGGCTCATTGGCCAACGACTCCAGCTCCTCCCGGACACGATCGACACCGAGCCGCAGCCGTTTCAACGACGTTCCGGCACAGATCGCGCAGATCTTGGGGCGGGTCTCGCCCGTCGCCGCCACCAGGTGGGCGTCGACCTCGGCCATCAGGTGCCGACCGTCCTCGGTCTTGACGAGCTCACCGCAGGTTGCGCAGGCGAGCATCCGGGCTCGGCCCTTGCGGTTCAGCAGGCACACCACCCGTTCGTCGCGGTCGGCTCCGTCTCGAACCTGTGTCACCAGCGCCGGCGAGAACAGCCCCGACCGGACCGGATCCTCGCGACGCCGGTCGACGACCAGGACCGGCGCCCAGCCCTGGCGCTCGGCCGAGCGTGACAACGTGAGCACCCGATCGGCGGCCGCCAAGGCAACGAGCGATGGACTGGCCGACACGAGCAGGCAGGGTACGCCCGCCCGTCGAGCCCTCTCGATGGCCACGTCGCGGGCATGCCAGGTCGGATTGCGCTCCTCCTGGAGCGACTCGGCGTGCTCGTCGAGCACCACGATCGACGTGAGGTTCGCGACCCGGGACCAGGCCGCACGACGGGCACCGATCACCATCCCACCCGTGGCCCCCCGCTCCCAGTCGCGACCGGCGAGGAACACGATCCCGCCGGCCCGACGCAACCGTGCCCCGAGATAGCGGGCGTCACCCAGATCGGGGGTGATGACGATGGCGTCACCGAGCCGCGCCGCGGCGGTGACGATTCCGAACCCATCCGACGCCGGAGCGGCCCGGATCACGGTGACGCCGGGCAGCGCCAGTGCCTCCCGAGCGAGTTCACCGACCGGATCGAGGATCGAATCGGCCAGGGCCTGAGGTCCGGATCGGCCTTCGGGCAGGCGCTGGACCATTCGATCGGGTGACGCTGCCTTGAGCACGCTCGCGAGCCGACCGTGCCAGCGATGCGCCGCCCATCGGGCCAGGTCGATCAGGTCGGGATCGGGGCCGATCGATGACCACTTCGAGATCGGTCGCAGCGCAACGCCATCAGGCGGCTCGACGTCGACCTCGACGACCCAGCCGGCGATCCGTCGGCCGTGCAGGTCGATACGGACGAGGTCACCGGGCGCAGTCGTGCCCGCCCATGGGGCGGGCACGACATAGTCGAAGGTCTTGTCGAGTCCCGAGACATCGGGCAGCACACGAACGACCCGGGACTCTTTCACGGCCGCAGCCTACGGTGGGCCGGGCGGCGCGACCTCGGGGCGAGGGAGCCGATCAGAGCCCGAGGGCCGCTTTGACCTGGTCGACCCGGTCGGTGCGTTCCCAGGTGAACGACGTGCCGTCCTCCCGCCCGAAGTGCCCGTAGGCCGCGGTCTGGGAATAGATCGGACGACGCAACTCCAACTGATCCAGGATCGCCCCCGGACGCAGATCGAACACCTCGTTCACACACGCCGCGATCCTCGCCGGATCCACGTTCTCGGTCCCGAACGTCTCCACCATCACCGACATCGGACGAGCAACACCGATCGCATACGCCACCTGCACCTCGGCCCGATCTGCCGCACCCGCCGCCACCAGATTCTTCGCAACCCAACGCGTCGCATACGCCGCCGAACGATCCACCTTCGACGGATCCTTCCCCGAGAACGCCCCACCACCATGACGAGCCGACCCGCCATAGGTGTCCACGATGATCTTGCGACCCGTCAACCCCGCATCCCCCACCGGACCACCGATCACGAACCGACCCGTCGGATTCACCAACACCTCATAGTCGTCACCCGCGAACTCGCGCCGGAATCACCGGACGAATCACATGCTCGATCAGATCCGGACGAATCATCGAATCCCGATCGATCCCATCATCGTGCTGGGTCGAGATCAACACGGTCCGCAACCGAACCGGCTTGCCGTCTTCGTAATCGAACGTCACCTGCGTCTTGCCATCCGGACGCAGATACGGAATCGTCCCCGCCCGACGAACCTCGGCCAACCGCTCCGCCATCCGATGCGCAGTATGGATCGGCAACGGCATCAACACATCGGTCTCGTTGCACGCGTAACCGAACATCATGCCCTGATCACCGGCACCCTGTTCGTCATAGGCATCCGGTCGTCCCCGACCCACCCCGCAACTCCTCGGACTTGTCGACCCCCTGCGCGATGTCGGCCGACTGCTCATCGATCGCCACCATCACCCCACAGGTGTTCCCATCGAACCCGTACGACTCCTTGTCGTACCCGATCCGCGTGATCGTCTTGCGCACCACCGACGGAATGTCCACATAGGCACCCGTGGTGATCTCACCGGCAATGATCGCCATCCCCGTCGTCACCAACGTCTCACACGCCACCCGAGACATCGGATCCTGCTCCAACAACGCATCCAGAATGCTGTCGGAGATCTGATCCGCCATCTTGTCCGGATGACCCTCGGTCACCGACTCCGACGTAAACGTGAAATTCTTCATGGACGACTCACCTTGCTGTTCGAGAACACTGCTTGATTGGTAGGACAGGAGTTGATCGGTAGGACGAGAGTTGATCGGTGGGACGAAAGGGGTCGTGGGTGCTCGGGGTCACGTGCGCCCGGTGGTTTGCGGTTCGACGCGCCGTCACCGGCCGAGTCGTCGATGAAGCAGTCGAACCGCCTGGTCGAGCACCGCCTCGGCGATGCGCGACTTGTCGGCGAGTTCGATCCGCACCACCGTGTCATCCGAACCGTAGATCGTGACGGCGTTGGTGTCGTGGGCAAATCCCACTCCCGGCGCCGAGACGTCGTTGGCAACGATGAAGTCGGCACCCTTGCGCTCGAGTTTGGAGCGAGCGTTGCGTTCGAGGTCGTTGGTCTCGGCGGCGAAGCCGATCAGCACCTGCTCGGGCCGTTTCGACGCCCCGAGCCCGGCCAGGATGTCGGGTGTCGGTTCGAGAACGACCCGAGGCACACCGTCGTGTTTCTTGATTTTGTCGGCGGCGACCTCGACGGGCCGGAAATCGGCGACGGCGGCCGCCATCACGATGATGTCGGCCGCTCCGGCCCGCTGCTCGACCGCGGCGGCCATGTCGGCTGCGCTGACGACGGGCACGACCTCGACCTCGGGGTCGACGGCCCGATCGACGGTCGTGACCAACACGACCCGGGCCCCGAGTCGGCGAGCGGCCTCGGCCAGGGCATAGCCCTGCTTGCCCGACGAGTGGTTGCCGATGTAGCGAACCGGATCGATGGCCTCACGGGTCCCCCCGGCGGTGACCAGCACGGTCGAGCCCGACAGGGGTCGACCCGTCGACTCGGTGAGGGCGGCAGGGGTCGAGCTGGAGGGCAGGGCGGTCGGCGGCGCGAGCACGGCGAGGACCGCGGCAACGATGACCTCGGGTGAGGCCAGTCGACCCTTGCCGATGTCGCCGCCGGCGAGCCGACCCTCGTCCGGCGGAACGATGTGCACCCCCCGGGACGCCAGGACGGCGAGGTTGTCCTGCACGGCCGGGTGTTCCCACATCTCGGTGTGCATCGCCGGCGCAACCAGGACCGGAGCACGGGTGGCGATGAGGGTTGCCGACAGCAGATCGCCCGAACGGCCCATCCGGTAGTCGGCCAGGATTCGCGCCGTGGCCGGGCAGACGACGATCGGCATCGGCCCGCTGGCCCATCGTCGTGTGCGGGATCGGGTCGGGATCGGACCACAACGAGGTCTTGACCGGTTCGGAACCGAGCGCGGTGAACGTGGTCGGACCGACCATGTGGAGCGCAGACTCGGTCAGCACCGGGGTCACGTGGGCTCCGAGGTCGACGAGTCGCCGCATCACCTCGATGGCCTTGTAGGCCGCGATCCCACCGGTCACACCGAGCACGATGCGACGACCGGCGAGGGATCCCGGAGCGGGCGCGGTCATGGGCGTGGCCTCCTCGGTCGGCGAACGGAGCAGGAAGGGTCGGTCATCGGATCATCAGACCGGTTTGCGACATGGCAGCGTCGAGAGACGGGCACCGAGGCCGCCGATCGAGATCAGGCGGCGTCGTCGCCGTCGGCGGAGGCGTCGAGCTCGGGCTCGGGGATGATCGGCACGATCTTGTCGGCTGCGATCTCTTCGAAGGCGATCGACAGCGGCTTGCGGGCGACCGAGGTCACCTGGGGCGGCACCATCGACCCAACGCCTTGGCCGAGCGTGTTGAAGTAGGCGTTGATCTCGCGGGCCCGTGTCGACGCAAGGGTGCAGAGAGCGAACTTCGAACCCGACTTGTCCATGAGATCCTCGACCCCGGGGCTCATCATGGTGTCATACAAACCAGCCATTTGGCGTACCTCCGAGCCGACCACTATAGGCCGACGACATGCCTCCCGGACCGACACCGGGTCGGCGGTCCGGCAAACGGTCAACAGCGACAGGCCCGGGCTGCGACGATTGCGCCGTGGATGTCGTCGGCGCACTGACCGATCTCGACGTTCACGATGCGGATCGCCCCCAGTTCGGCACCGGCGTCGGCTTCTTCCCGGGCCTTGGCCAACCGCTGCGCCACCTTGTCGGCAGGATCACCCCGTCGCCGCAGGCGGGCCTCTTGTTCCTCGACCGATGGCGCCTCGAGAAAGATCAGGACGGCGTCGGGATCGAGTTCGACCACCTGTCGTGCGCCCTGGACGTCGATCTCGAGAATGACGTCGCGGCCCGGAGGCGGGCTCGGCACGGGCGTGCCGTAGAGGTTGCCCAGGAACTCGGCATATTCGAGGAATCCGTTCTCGGCGATGCGCTTCTCGAATTCGGCACGATCGACGAAGACGTAGGCATCGGCCGCCTCGCCGGGGCGTCTCTCACGTGTGGTCCACGACCGGCTCAGCCACAGGTCGGGGTGGCGACGCACCAGCTCGGCCACGACCGTACCCTTGCCGACACCGCCGGGGCCGGAGATCACCACGACGAGCGGTCGGCGACCGCTTTCGCCGGAAGACGTCCCTCGGTCGACGAACCGTCCCGACCGGGGGTCGGTCTCGCCGGGAGGCGTTCGGCTCAGGAGGCGAATTCCTTCAGGAGCTTGTCACGCTGCTGTGGTCCGAGACCCGAGAGTCGACGGGACTCGGCGATCCCGATCTCCTCCATCTTGCGGCGGGCGGTGACCTTCCCGACGCCGGGAAGCGACTCGAGAACGGCCAAGACCTTGATCTTGGCCACGATCGGGTCGTTGTCGGCCTGGGTGATGCAGCTCGTTCAGAGTCACCGTGCCCATCTTCAGACGTGCCTTGACATCGGCCCGCACACGTCGGGCCTCCGCGGCCTTGACCAGTGCGGCCGCCCGTTGTTCCGGAGTCAACTGAGGAGGATTTGGCATGTCGCGAACACTAGCTCACCATCGGCCCGTCGAGCAGGGCAATCAGAAACAGCGATCGGTTCGGCGTCGGGTCATCTGTCACCGATCACGCTCCCGATCACGGCAGCGTGACCTCGGAATTCGCCGCCGTCGGCCACGCACCGAACCGGCGTGCCCGAGGCCGCCTACTCGAGCCCGGCGAAGAGAACCGCGGCGGCGGCCTGCGGATCCTGCGCGAGGGTGACGGCCCGACCGACGACCAACAGATCGGCGCCGTTCGCAAGGGCCACGCCGGGGGTCACCGCCTTCGGCTGATCGTGACGGTCACCGTC
This sequence comes from uncultured Acidimicrobiales bacterium, assembly GCA_963700755.1. GTDB lineage: Bacteria > Actinomycetota > Acidimicrobiia > Acidimicrobiales > SZUA-35 > JBBQUN01. The sequence goes on along the minus strand of CAVOYW010000001.1, from coordinate 486,030 downwards.
GGCGGACCGAATCCCCGGCACCACACGCATCGTGCGGGGGGCCATCTCGCGGATGTCTCGCAGATCCGATGCCGCACACACGATCCCGCCACAGCCGGCCTCGACGGCGAGACGCAGGCGATGGGGCACGATGTGTTCGGGTGCATCGGTGTCGCTCGTGAGAACCGTGATCGCCAGCGCCGTCGGCTCGGGCAGTTCGGCGTGCCGGGCCCCTTCGGTGAAGCCCTCGACGCCGGCCCGCAGCATGGCCGCCCCGCCCTGGGCATGCATCGTCAGGTAGCTGACACCGAGCGCCCCGGCCACCGAGGCGGCCTTGCCGACCGTGGTCGGGATGTCGTGGAGCTTGAGGTCGAGGAAGACGTCGTAGCCCTGATCGATCATGGCCCCGATGGCATCGGGCCCGGCTGCGGTGTAGAGCTCGAGACCGATCTTGACCACGCCGAACCACGGGGCGAGCTGGCGGGCCAGCCGATTGGCCAGGACCAGGTCGTCGACGTCGAGTGCCAACGCGGTCTTGGACCGCAGGCCGGGCGAAAGGCCCTCGGTCGCCGGCACGACGGCGTCGGTCTCGGTGCTGGTGCTGCTGTCGGCCACGGGGGCTCCTCGGATGATCGAAGGGTTACAGTTCGGCGGCGCCAACGAGTTCGGCAAAGGTCGCGACGCCTTGTTTAGCGCACCACCGACCCAATTCGGTGGTTAGTCGATGACAGGTGCCCGGGTCGCCGAAGGTGGCGGTGCCCACCTGGACGGCGCTGGCTCCGACGAGCGCGAACTCGATCACATCGTCGATGGTGGCCACTCCACCGGCGGCGACGATGGGCAGATCGGGCCGTTGGGCGTGGACGTCGGCTACGGCCCGCACGGCGAGCGGGTGAATGGCGGGACCGGACACGCCGCCCCCGCCATTTCCCAACCGGGGTCGCCGGGTGACCGGATCGACGCTCAGTCCGAAGTAGGTGTTGACCAACGTGACCGCCTCGGCGCCGGCCTCGGCGGCGGCGGCGGCGATCGTGGCGAGCCCGGTTCCGACGTTGGGGCTGAGCTTGGCCCAACGTGGGCGCCGGCACGCCTCGGTGGCAGCCATGACGGCTGTCGTCATGTCGGTCGAGTGGGCGAAGAGCTCGTTGCCGGCCTCGGTGTTCGGACAACTGATGTTGACCTCGACGGCCACCACGCAGGGGGGAGCGTCGGCCAACATCTCGGCGGCGACCCGGTAGTCGTCGATCGACCGACCCCAAATCGACGCCACGACGGTTGCCCCCACCGCATCGAGCTCGGGAAGCTCGTCGATCAGCCAGGCCTCGATTCCCGGTCCCTGCAGCCCGACCGAGTTGATCATGCCCGCCGGCGTCTGATGAACACGGATCGGTGCGTTTCCCGGCCAGGCGAAGGGTGCGAGCGATTTCACCACCACGGCGCCGAGTTCGCTGAGTGGACCGAACGCCTCGAGCTCGGCGCCATGACCGGCAGTGCCCGCGGCGGTGAGAATGGGACTGCGCAGCGCAACGGTCCCGACCCGGGTGGACGTGTCGGGTCCGAACCCACCTCGAGCGTGTGCGCCCCGGCGCGAGAAGCGGCTCATTCCGGATCGGCGGCCGGGAGACCGGCGTGCAGCGACTGGATCGATCGAACGACCATCGTGGCGTCCTTCCACTGAGCGAGGCCCCGGGCCGCCGCACTGGCAGCCGAGATCGTGGTGAGCAGCGGGATACCGTGTTGTGCGGCCGCAGTCCGGATGTAGCCCCCATCGGCCCGAGCGCCACGACCACGTGGCGTGTTGATCACCAACGTGGCCTCTCCGGTCGAGATGATGTCGAGCGCGGTACGCATCGGTGCACCGTCGCCACGGACGGCACGGTCCGCTCCCCCACTGACTCGGCCTTCGATGATCTTCGCCAGTTCGAGTTCGACGTCGAGACCTGTGGCCCGCAACGCCGCAGCCGTGCCGCTGGTGGCGGCGAATCGATACCCCAGATCGGCGAAGAGCTTCGCCACTTCGAGACCGGCGGCCTTGTCGCGATCGGCGAGTGAGAGGAACAACAGGCCCGGCTCGCCGGCGAGCTCGTTGCCCGCGGCGAGCTGGCTCTTCACGAACGCCAGACCGGGCGTGACATCGACACCCATGACCTCACCGGTCGAGCGCATCTCGGGGCCCAGCAGCGCATCGGAGTCGGGGAACCGGTTGAAGGGCAGCACGGCTTCCTTGACCGAGAAGTACGGGGTTCGCCAACCCCGCGACGGGAGGAGGCCCTCGGTCCGCAGCTCGTCGAGTGTGGCGCCCGCCATCACCCGTGCCGCCACCTTCGCCAGGGGCCGACCGGTCGCCTTCGCCACGAACGGAACGGTGCGCGAGGCCCGGGGGTTGGCCTCGATCACGAACACCTGAGCGCTTCCCGACCCCGGTGTCTTGACGGCGAACTGGACGTTGATGAGCCCGACCACGTCGAGATCGGCCGCGATCCGGCGGGTGTAGTCCTCGAGCACCGTGATCGTGTCGTCGGAGAGGTTGGGTGGTGGCAGGACGCAGGCCGAATCGCCGGAGTGGACTCCGGCCTCCTCGACGTGTTCCATGACGCCGCCGATGATCACGTCGCCGCTCGCGTCACGGATGGCGTCGACGTCGACCTCGGTGGCGTCCTCGAGGAACCGATCGACCAGGACGGGACGCTCGGCGGACAGACCGCCTTCACGGCCGAGCGATCCCACATGGGAGATGGCCTCCATCGCTCGGGCCAGGTCGTCGTCGTCGTAGACGATCTCCATGGCCCGTCCCCCGAGCACGTAGCTCGGACGGACCAGGGCCGGATAACCGATCCGGTCGGCAACGGCGGTGGCCTGCGCGATCCCGATGGCAGTGCCACCGGCTGGTTGCGGGATCTCCAGCCGGGCGCACAGCGACGCCCACTGATCGCGGTCCTCGGCGGCGTCGATCGATGCCGGAGACGTACCCAGCACCAGATGCTGGGGCAGGACATCGGCAAGCTTCAGTGGCGTCTGCCCTCCCAGGGACACGATGAGCCCGAGCGGGTCCTCGGCATCGATCACGTTGAGGACGTCCTCGAGGGTGAGCGGTTCGAAGTACAACCGATCCGACGTGTCGTAGTCGGTCGAGACCGTTTCGGGATTGCAGTTGACCATGACGGTCTCGAAGCCCGCTTCCCGCAGGGCGAAGCTGGCGTGAACACAGCAGTAGTCGAACTCGATGCCCTGGCCGATCCGATTCGGCCCCGACCCGAGGATGATGATGCGGGGTTTGGTCCCCGGTCGGACCTCGCTCTCGTCCTCGTAGGTCGAATAGTGGTAGGGCGTCTTCGCCTCGAATTCGGCGGCACAGGTGTCGACGGTCTTGAACGTCGCGACGACGCCCTGGCTCAGCCGATGGACCCGGACCTCGGCCTCGGTCGAACCGAACAGGTAGGCCAGCTGGGCGTCGGAGAACCCGAGCTGCTTGGCCCGACGAAGCTCGGGCCGACCCAGGTCGGTCAGGACCTGGCCGTCGGCCACCATGGCCTCGAGCGCGGACCGCTCCTCGGTGATGATCGACATCTGGTCGAGGAACCAGGGGTCGATCCTCGAACTCTCGTGGATGGTGTCGACGCTCACGCCGCGGCGCAACAGTTCGGCCACCTCGAAGATCCGATCCGGGGTTCCGTGGGCTGCTGCGGCCAGGAGTTCGGCGTCACCGAGACCGTCGAAACGGGCTTCGGCCGACGAGGCGCCCAGACCGGTGTAGCCCTGTTCGAGCGACCGGCAGGCCTTCTGGAGACTCTCGGGAAAGGTCCGTCCGATGGCCATGACCTCACCGACCGACTGCATCGACGTTCCGAGGCGCCCCGAGGTCCCGGGGAACTTCTCGAATGCCCACCGCGGGATCTTGGTGACGACGTAGTCGATCACGGGCTCGAAGCTGGCCGGCGTGACCTCGGTGATGTCGTTCGGGATCTCGGGCAGCGTGTAGCCGACGGCGAGCTTGGCCGCGATCTTGGCGATCGGGAACCCGGTCGCCTTCGATGCCAGTGCCGAGGAACGCGACACCCGCGGATTCATCTCGATGATGACCCGCCGGCCGGTGGAGGGCTCGACGGCGAACTGGACGTTCGAGCCGCCGGTCTCGACACCGATCCGCCGCAGGCAGGCGAATGCCGCGTCGCGCATCTCCTGGTACTCGACGTCGGACAACGTCTGGATGGGGGCGACGGTGATGGAGTCGCCGGTGTGGACGCCCATCGGGTCGAGGTTCTCGATCGAGCAGATGATCACCTGGTTGTCCTGGTGATCGCGCATGACCTCGAGTTCGTACTCCTTCCAGCCGGCGATCGACTCCTCGATGAGGATCTCGGTGATGGGGCTGGCGGTGAGACCGTTGCGGGCGACGATCTCGAACTCGTCCATCGTCGCGGCGGTCCCGGTTCCCCGACCACCCAGGATGTAGGCCGGCCGGATGACGATCGGCAGGCCGATGTCCTTGATGATCTCGCGAGCCTGGGTCATACCCATCTCGACCGCGGCCTTCTTGTCGGCCCCGGCCCCTCGAGCCGTACCGCTGCGGGGCACCTCCATGCCGATCTCGATCATGGCCAGTTTGAACCGCTCGCGGTCTTCGGCGGTTGCGATGGCCTCGGCGTCGGCACCGATCAGCTCGACGCCGTACCGATCCAGTACTCCGGCCTCGACCAGTTCCATGGCGAGATTCAGTGCGGTCTGCCCGCCCAGGGTCGGCAGCAGGGCGTCGGGCCGTTCGGCGTCGATGATCGCCGTCAGCACCTCGAGATTGAGCGGCTCGATGTAGGTCGCATCGGCGAACTCGGGGTCGGTCATGATCGTCGCCGGATTGGAATTGGCCAGGACCACTCGATACCCCTCTTCGCGCAGCACCCGACAGGCCTGGGTTCCGGAGTAGTCGAACTCGCAGGCCTGGCCGATGACGATCGGGCCCGAGCCGATGACGAGGATGGTGTGGAGATCGTCGCGTCTGGGCATGTCAGGCTCCGATGGTGTCGATGGGGGCGGCAGTGGGGCCGGCTGCCGTTCGTGATCCGGTGGGGTTCCGGTGATCGGCCATCAGGGCCTCGAACCGGTCGAACAGGTAGAGCGAGTCGTGCGGGCCCGGACTGGCCTCGGGGTGGTGCTGGACGCTGAAGGCGGGGGCGTCGAGCAGCCGCATGCCCTCGCAGACGCCGTCGTTCAGGTTCGTGTGGGTCACCTCGGCGATTCCGTCCAGTGACGCCGCGATCACGGCGAAGTTGTGGTTCTGGCTCGTGATCTCGACCCGACCCGTATCGGCGTCCTGCACCGGGTGGTTGGCGCCGTGGTGACCGAAGGGGAGTTTCTCGATCCGGGCGCCGACGGCGAGCGACAGGATCTGGTGCCCGAGGCAGATCCCGAAGATCGGGACCTGCCCGAGCAGTTCCCGTACGGCCTCGACGGCGTAGGGGCTCATCTCGGGATCGCCGGGACCGTTCGACAGGAAGACCCCGTCGGGGTCGCGGGCCAGGACGTCGGCGGCGCTCGTGGTGGCCGGAACCACCTCGACCGTTCCCAGCTTCGACAGATGCCGAACGATGTTGGATTTGATGCCGAAGTCGTAGGCCACGATCGATCGCGTCCCGCCGCTGCTGGCCACGGTGTACGGCTCGCGGGTGGTTACCTCGGCAACGAGGTCGACACCGTCGGTGCCGGGTTCGGCGGCCGCCGCCGCACGGAGCCGGGCCAGTCCCGCCTCTCGGTCACCGTCGATCGGGCCGAACGCTCCGGGAATGGCTCCGGTGTCACGGATGATGCGGGTCAGGCGTCGGGTGTCGACTCCGGCGATACCGGCGATCCCGTGTCGGACCAGGAACGCCTCGAGGCCCTCGTCGGCTCGATGGTTCGAGTGTCGTCGGGCGAGATCGCGGATGATCACGCCCCGGGTGAAGGTGCCCCGGCTCTCGTTGTCCGATGCCGTGACACCGTAGTTGCCGATGTGCGGGTAGGTGAAGGTGATGATCTGCCCGGCGTAGGAGGGGTCGGTGACGATCTCCTGGTAACCGGTCAGTGCGGTGTTGAACACGACTTCGCCGGAGGCGACGGTCGTGTCGCCGTCGACTGCGCCGATGAGCTCACCCTCGAACACCGCCCCGTTGCTCAACACGAGTGCGCCCGGGCGGGGCGCAGCGCCCCATGCCGCGCCACTCATCGGGTGGCCTTGCCGTCGATCACCACGAGCTCTCCGTCATACACGGTGTGTCGTACCTTTCCGTTGAGTTCACGCCCCTCGAAGGGTGTGTTGGTCGCTTTCGAGGCGAGGTCGATGCCCCGCACGGTCCATCGTCGGTCGGGATCGATCACGACGAGGTTGGCCGGTTCGCCGGCTTCGATCGGTCGGCCGTGGCGATGGCCGAGTCCGGCGATGGCTGCGGGCTGCCACGACATCAGGGGCAGGAGTTCGGCCAGTCCGAGTCCGCTGTCGGCCAGGGCGACGGCGAGTGCGGTTTCGAGTCCCAGCATGCCCGACGGGGCCTGGTCGAAGGGCCGTTCCTTGGAATCGGGCGTGTGGGGTGCGTGGTCGGTGGCGATGGCGTCGATCGTGCCATCGGCCAGCCCCGCCCTGATGGCCGCGACGTCGCCGTCGGTTCGCAGCGGTGGGCGGACCTTGAACCGTGGGTCGTAGTCGGCGCACGCGGCATCGGTCAGCGAGAAATGGTGCGGCCCGACGTCGGCGGTCACCGCCAATCCCTCGGCCTTGGCCGCACGGACCAGCTCGACACTGCCCCGGGTCGACAGCTGTTGGAAGTGGATCGCGACCCCGATGGATCGAGCGAGCGCCAGGTCCCGCATGACCATCAGCTCTTCGGCCAGAGCAGGTTGCCCGGCGAGGCCGAGCCTCACCGACCACACCCCTTCGTGCATGTGGGTGCCGGCGCCGAGTTCGGCGACCTCGGGACGCTGGGCCAACACGACCCGGGCTCCGTCGTCGACCACGATGCTTCCGGCGTACTCGAGCGCTCGGCGTAGGAACTGCGGATCCTGGACGCCGATCCCGTCGTCGGTGAACAGTCGCACGCCCAGGTCCGCCAGTTCGGCCATGGGGGCGAGCTCGACACCCTGACGTCCAACACTGATGGCGGCAGCCGGGCTCACCTCACACAGGGCCGATTCGGCGGCGCGGCGGACCAGATGCCAGGTTTCGGCCGAGTCGAGACAGGGGTGGGTGTCGGGCATGGCGACCACGGCGGTGTAGCCGCCGCGGGCTGCGGCCCGACTGCCGGTGATCACGTTCTCGGCCGCCTCGTCGCCGGGTTCGCGGAGGTGCACCCGCAGGTCGACCAGCCCGGGAGCGATGACGCAGCCGGTCACGTCGACGATCGTGGCGTCGGCCCCCTCGTCGAGGAGGTCGGATCCGGTTGCCACGATCACGCCGCCGACCGCGTCGACCAGGACGTCGGCGGTTCGCTCGCCGTTGCGATCGAGAACCCGTCCGTTGACCAACAGGGTGAGCGGCTGTTCGATCGTGCCCATCATCGACCTCCGTCTTCGACGACGTCGAACTGTCCGGGCCCGAGCGTTCGATAGAGCACCGACATCCGGACGGCGACACCGTTGGCCACCTGGTCGAGGATCGCCGAGCGGGGGTCGTCGGCGACCTCGGGATCGATCTCGACACCGCGGTTCATGGGGCCCGGGTGCATGATCACCGCATCAGGCCGCAGTCGTTTCGCCCGGTCGACCGTCAGGCCGTACTCGACCCGGTATTCGCGGTCGCTGGGGAGCAACGCCTCGGTCATCCGTTCTTTCTGGATACGCAGGAAGTACGCCACGTCGACCTCGCCGATGACGTCGTCGAGCGACGCGGCGACCTCGACCGGCCAGCCCTCGAGGGTCGGTGGGAGAAGGGTGCGGGGAGCGACGAGCGTGACCCGGGCCCCCAGTTTGGTGAGGGCCGAGACGTTGGATCGAGCCACCCGGGAATGGGCGATGTCGCCACAGAGCAGCACGTGCTTGCCCTCGATGGAACCGAGGCGGCGACGAATCGTGAAGGCGTCGAGCAGGGCCTGGGTCGGGTGCTGGTGCCAGCCGTCGCCGGCGTTGATCACCGTGGCATCGGTCCACTGCTGGATCTGCCGGGGCGCTCCCGAACTGGCGTGCCGGATCACGATGCCGTCGATGCCCATGGCGGCGATCGTCTCGATGGTGTCGCGCAGGGACTCGCCCTTCTTCAGTGATGACGATCCGGCGGCGAAGTTGACCACGTCGGCCGACAACCGCCGAGCGGCGAGGTCGAAACTGGTGCGGGTGCGGGTCGAGTCCTCGAAGAAGGCCAGCACGATCGTGCGGCCCCGCAGCGCCGGCACCTTGGGTACGTCGCGGGCCAGGACCGTCGAGAACTGTTCGGCGAGATCGAGGACTGCGGTGAGTTCGGGCGCGTCATGATCGTCGATGTCGACGAGATGCCGCATCAGCGCTCCATTTCGCCGAGTTCGACTCCGTCGATCGTTGCATTGACGACTTCGCTGAGCCGGGTGGGCAGGTTCTTGCCGACGTAGTCGGGCCGGATCGGAACCTCTCGGTGCCCACGATCGACCATCACCGCGAGCTGGATGGCCCGAGGTCGACCTTGGTCGATGAGGGCGTCGAGAGCGGCTCGGATCGTCCGACCGGTGAAGAGGACGTCGTCGACCAGGACGACCACCTTGCGAGCGATGTCGAACGGCACCTCGGTCGTCGCCTCGGGGAGGACGGGCCGCAGCTTGATGTCGTCGCGGTAGAAGGCAACGTCGAGCTTGCCGACCGGCACCTCGACCTCTTCGATCTCGCTCAGGGCGATGGCGACGGCCTCGGCGAAGGGCACGCCCCCGGTCTGGAGGCCGACGATGACGACGTCGTTCAGCCCTTCGTTGCGTTCGATGATCTCGTGCGCCATGCGGCGGACGGCTCGGGCCACGGCGTCGCGGTCGAGTATCTGGGTTCGGGCAACAAAAACGCCCCCATACGGGGGCGTGAGTCGACGTTCGCGTTCAGCCATGAACGATCCTTCCGGTTCCGTGCGAGCCTCACCGGACTCGCTTCACGGACTTCTGCGTTGGCGACTCTATCCCGATCGGTCACGGGTGCCACAACGCCAGGGCGCAGTCCGACGCCCTGTCCGATCGTCGGTGGAAGGGACTCCCATCGCACTGACCGTGCGCCCATCATCGTGAGGGGCCCGTACCGACCGAGCAGGGTCAGGAGCGCCCGGCCTGGCGAAGACCGGCCATCGCCCCGTCGAGGAGAGCAACGGTGTCGCTCACGGCCGTGATCATCCGGAAGCCCTGCGACCGGCGGAGTTCGACCAGGTCGGGCTGGCAATGGATCCCGGCGACGACACCGTGTCGGTCACAGGCGGCCAGGACTCGGAGAAGGCTCTCGGTGAAGATCGGGGCGTCGTTGTGGTTGCCCGGCGTCAGGCCGAGCGACAGCGACAGATCGGACGGACCGACATAGACCGCATCGATGCCATCGACGTCGAGGATCTCGTCGATCGAGTCCACCGCCTCGGCGGTCTCGATCATCACGATCACGGCGATCTCGTCGTTGCTGTCGGGGTAGTAGCGGGGTCCGAGAACCTGAGCGGCCCGAAGCGGACCATAGCTGCGGCGACCTCGCGGCGGGTAGCGACAGGCGGCGACCGCCTCCTCGGCCTCGGTGGCGGAGTTCACCAGTGGGACGATCACGCCCATGGCTCCGGCGTCGAGCACCCGGTTGATGATGCCGAACTCGTTGAACGGTACGCGGGCCAACGGCATGGCGGCCGAGGTCCGCAATGCCTGGAACACCGAGTACATCGACGAGTAGTCACCGGTGCCGTGCTGGAGATCGACGTTGATGTAGTCGAACGGAAGTGCTCCGAGCATCTCGGCGGTGCGGGGCTCGGCGGCACCGAGCCACAACCCGAGTGTCTCCTCGCCGGCCGACCAACGATGAAGCAGCGTGTTCTCGATCACGTCGACCACCGTAGCCTGCGTGGGCGAACCGGTGCCGGTGACCCGAACCCGATCAGCTGCGGGTGAAGTACTCGTCGCTGGCGACGAGGAATCCGGCCAGTGCCACGTCGTTGCCCGAGGCCAGGACGTCGCTCCAGTATGCCAATCCCTCGACATCGGGATCCCGGTCCAGGAATCGCCGGTACAGGACGGCAACCCGGGCCCGCCGGCTCTCGGTGGACTGGTAGAAGGCGTGGGCGACTTCTTGTGTGCCGACGGTCGTCGCCTCCCCGACCCAGTATCCGAGCCCGGCGTCGTCGACGGTGCGGTTCAGCAGGGACTCGTAGAGGTCCTCGACCCAACGCTCGTGCGTGCCGCCGACCTTCGCCACGTACTCGGGGCTTCCGTAGAACGCAGCCGCGACCGAAGCCACCGGCACACCGCGGCGCACCTGGTGTGCCCAGTAGCCGACGCCCTCGGCATCTCCGGGCCGGCCGAGCGTGTTGCGGTAGAGCTGGTCGACGACATTCGACGTCCACTCGGGGCTCGCTGCCAGTTCGGCAACGAGGGCCGAGCGATCGGTACCGGAGGACAGCCGCTCCTTCCACTCGGTCGACTCGGCCGGGTCGGCGTCACGACCCAGGAAGTCGGCATGAGCGTTCCGGATGAACCCGTCGTACGCCGTCGGGGACCGTTCGCCGACCGTCGACGCCCCGACGATGCCCGGGACGACCGGGCGATCGGAGTTCGGGTCGGCCACGCTCGCTGCCTCCTCGGCACCGATCACGATGACCTCGTAGCGATAGCTCCGCCTCTGGGCACCGATCGACACGTTGGACACCTCGACCACGTAGGCCTGGTCGATCGCCGGATCGAGGTCGACCCCACGGGGTTCCCACACGATGTTCGGCAGCGGTGCCCCGTTGGACGCCGTACTGCGGTGGATCACCGTCGTCGGCAGGGTGACACCGTCGCGGGTGACGCTGACCTCGGCCGCCTCGAAGGTCGCACCACGCAGGGTGAACGACCAGCGGGGAAACACCAGCGGACCCGGGTTGTAACCTCGGACCGGCCAGGCCACGAATCCGTCGCTCTCCCGCTGGTTCGGCTGGGGACCGAAGGCCGTGTCCGGATCGATGACCTGCAGCGAGTTGGCGGCCCAGTTGCCGTCGGACGGTAGATCGCCGATCCCGATCTGGGTCAGGGTCGAGTGGTAGATCCAGGAGCGGTGTCCGACGCTCACGTTGCTCGCTCCCGGGTCCTCCATGTAGCCGGTGATGGCGTCCGGACCGGTACGTCCGAGGTAGAGATTGCTCCGGCCGGCGGAATCCTCGACCGTCGGGTTGAAACACCCGAAGGAGGGATCGGGATCATGACTGAGGCGCCCGCTGGCGCTCATCGACAACGCCGCCTGCTGGGCCTGGTCGGACCAGGCCCGGTTCTCGACGACACCGGCCGGAACGCCCGCCATGCGCCGGAAGTAGTTGACCCGAGCGAGGGTCGCGTCACGGTAGGCCGGTGCCGTCGTGCCCGGGACGCACGTGCTCCGGTCCCCGGTCCACTCCATGGCCGGGGTGATCTTGGAGAATTCGGCCTCGAAGGCCTGCGAGCACGGCCTCACGGTCTGCGGTGTCGATCCAGTCGCCACTCTGGGCCCCTGCCACCCCCGCCGGCGCCGCTCCGGCCAGCGACGCCACCAGGGTGACGGCGATGGCGACGAAGAGGAAGCGGCGACGACGTGACACGCACTGGGTGTCGTCATCGCCCTCTGCGAACTTGAATCAAGGCTCGGTGAACGACCGCGATCCGCTCGCCGGCGCGAGCGGTTGCCAGTCGGCGCTTCGGGCTGCTGCTGCTCCGGTCACGACACGGTCGTCGGTGAGCGCAGCACCGCCGTCGTCGGGCCGATCGAGCGAACCGACTCAGGCGGGTCGGATGGTGGCCGCGATCGACGACAGGACGCCGTTGACGAAACGGGTCGACTCATCGGTCGAGTACCGACCGACGAGGTCGACGGCCTCGGCGAGCACCACGCCGGTGGGCGTGTCGGTGGTCAGCATCTCGGCGACGGCCATCCGCATGACCAGCCGATCGATCACCGGCATCCGCTCCAGCGACCAGCCCCGCGAACGCTCGGCGATGAGTTCCTCGGCCCGCTGCTTCTGGAGTTCGGCCGCCTTGAGCAACAGGGCCGCGAACGGTGGCGGCTCGATGACGAGCGACGCCAGCAGCTCGTCCGCCGGCATCCCTCGCTGCTCGGACTCGTAGGCCAACTCGATCGCCCGTTCGCGAGCGTCGCGTCGGGTCTGGGTGAGCGGGTTAGCTCACGCCCGGGTCATGTATTCGCCGGTGCGGGTATCGACCTTGATCCGCTCTCCCGGGCCAACGAACAGTGGAACCTGGACCACGAGGCCCGTTTCGAGCGTCGCCGGCTTGCGAGCCCCCGACACCCGATCGCCCTGCAGGCCAGGCTCGGTCTCGGTGATCGCGAGCTCGACCGAAGCCGGCAGATCGACACCGACGATCTCGTCGCCGTAGGTCAGGAGGGTGACGGTCGAATTCTCGACCAGGTAGTTGACGGCGTCGCCCAGGGCGTCGCCCGGGACATTGCGCTGGTCGTAGGTCTCGTTGTCCATGACCACGTAGTCGCTCCCCTCGCGGTAGAGGAACTGCTGCTCACGCTTGTCGATGAAGGCTCGCTCGACCCGCTCACCGGCCCGGAAGGTCCGATCGACCACCGCTCCGTTCCGCACGTTCTTGAGCGTTGTCCGCACGAACGCCCCGCCCTTGCCCGGCTTGACGTGCTGGAACTCCACCACGCTCATGAGATCGCCGTCGAGGTCGAGGGTCATCCCGTTCTTGAGGTCATTCGTGGTCATGGTGGCCATGGGAACCGTCCTAGCGATGAGAAGCTGCGAGCACCCGGGGGTCGAGACCCTTCGGGCAGTGGGTGATGGGTTCACACCCGGCGTCGGTGACGACCACGGTGTCCTCGACCCGGACCCCGCCGAAACCGCGAAGATAGGCGCCGGGTTCGACCGTGACGATCAGACCGGCTGGGAGGATACCCACCGAGCGGGCCGACAGGATGGGTTGTTCGTGGATCTCGAGTCCGAGACCGTGCCCGGTGCCGTGGATGAAAGCCTCGGCCAGGTCGTATTCGGCCAGTACCGACCGGCAGGTCTCGTGGATCGTGACCTGCTCGACTCCCGCCCGCACGGCGGCGACCCCGGCGGCCTGAGCCCGGGACACGGCGTCGTACAGACGCTGCTGCTCGTCGGTGGGTTGCCCACCGACGACGAAGGTTCGGGTCATGTCGCTGCCGTAGCCATCGACCTTCGCGCCGAAGTCGATCACCACCAGGTCACCGTGGTCGACACGCCGGCTGCCGGGCCGATGATGCGGCAAGGCCGAATTGGGTCCCGAGGCCACGATGGTGTCGAAGCTGACGTCGTCGGCACCGTTGAGCCGCATCCGATGATCGAGCTCCGCGGCGAACTCCCGCTCGGTCGGGCAGTCGGACAACAGGCCGATCACCTCGATCAGGGACCGGTCGGCGATGGCCGACGCCCGCTCCAGACGCGAACGTTCGCCGGCGTCCTTGCGGCGACGCAGGAACTCGATCAGCCCGCTGGTGGGAACGAGGTCGGGACCGCGGACCGCCTGCTTGAAGGCCTGGAGGTCGCTCCAGACCAGATGATCGGCCTCCAGACCGATCCGCTTGGCCGACGTCGTTGCCGCGGCCACCCGGTCGATCACCCCCGACGGGGTGATCTCGATGTCGGCCACCACCCCGGCCGTGGCGAGTTGTGTCTCGGCCTGTTCGGCGTAGCGGGCATCGGTGTAGAGCAGCAACGAGTCGGGACCCACCAACAACGTGCCGTTCGAACCATGGAACACGCTCGAGCCAGCGAACGTTGACGGGTTTGGTGATCACCAGACAGTCGAGCGACCGCTCGGCCATGGCGGTCCGCACGGCGTCGAGGCGGGCCGGCACGTTCATGGGGATCATCGGGGGCAGCTCCACCGGCGGGTTCATGGCGACACGGACCCGAACGACACCGCGTCGAGCGCGGACCGGAGGATGTTCTCGTCGTCGACGGCGACCGGCTCGATGCCATTCGGCCCGTCCAGCACGAACGTGATGCCTTCGAGCGCCTTCTTGTCGCGAGCGAACAACCGCAGCAGTTCGTCGTGATCGGCCCCCGCCGGCATCGTCGTCGCAAGGTCGTAACCGAGGATGACCTCTCGATGCTCGGCCACTCGTCTCTCGTCGATCCGACCGAGAAGCCGGGCCACCTCGGCCGCGTAGACCAGCCCGATCGCCACCGCTTCGCCGTGCCGGAGGTCGTATCCGGCCGTCGTCTCGAGGGCGTGGGCCAGCGTGTGACCGTAGTTCAGGATGGCTCGAAGACCGCCTTCGCGTTCGTCGGCTGCGACGACATCGGCCTTGATGCGAACCGCGGCGGCGATGCGTTCGACGAGCGTCATGTCGTCGAGGCTGCGACCGCCGAGGCTCTGCTTGGGAACGCCGGCATCGGCCAGGAAGTGATATTTGGCCATCTCTCCGAGACCGCTGCGATAGTCACGTGGCGCGAGCGTGGCCAGGACATCGGTGTCGCACAGCACCCCCGAGGGCTGCCAGAAGGCCCCGACGAGGTTCTTTCCCTCGGGCAGGTTGAGCCCGCACTTGCCACCGATCGCAGCGTCGATCTGCCCGAGCAGAGTCGTGCTCACGTGAACGACGGGAATCCCCCGGTGATACGACGCAGCAGCGAAACCCCCGAGGTCGGTCACGACACCACCACCGACGGCAACGACCACGTCGTTGCGGTTCAGACCCCAGGCGGCGAAGGCACGCATCAGCGACTCGAAGACGGCGAGCGTCTTGGCCTGTTCGCCGTCGGGCACGGTGAAGACCCGGTGCTCGATCCCCGGATCGACCTCGAGCCCGATGTTCGCCTGGGTCACGATGGCAGCCTTGCGGGCCTTGTCCGGGACGATGGTCCGGAGCTCGTTGGACGCGCCCGGACCGATCAACACCGGATACGAGCGGCCGTCAACGAGTCGCACGGTTTCACGAAGCAGTCGATCCGAGACGGTCATCCGGCCAGACTAGCGATGACGGGGCGCCGGTGGTCGATCCGTACGGGCCGACTCGACGGCCGATCAGCCTCCGAGCGAGGCCGACCCGAGACTCGACAAGCTGGGATCGGACACGACGATCATGACGAGTGCGGCAACGATCAGGAACGGCCCGGCCGGCAACTCTGCTTTTCGTCCCTCACCGCTGATCCGTCCGTAGACCAGACCCAGTACACCGAGGAACAGGAATCCGAGAATCAGCGAATACAGGACCATCCGGACTGCGTTGAACGAGTCGGCAGCCAACCAGCCCATCGCCAGGCCCAGCGTCGGAGCGAGTTTGACGTCGCCGAACCCGAGCCCTGGCGGATAGGCCAGGAAGGCGGCACCCAGGATGGCGCCGTAGACCATCGCACCGGTCAGGGCGGGCCAGATTCCGTCGGCGTGGTCGTTCGGTCCCGAGAGGACCAAGACCAGGAACAATCCCAATCCCAGGGTCGGATAGGTCAAGATGTTCAGGAGCAGCTTCTCCTCGAGATCGATGACCGACATGACGACGAACAAGGCGAAGAGGAGCAGGTAGGGAGCCAGCATCCAGGTCGCTCCGAAGCGCCAACCGGCCAACGCGAACGAAGCGGCGAGCGACAGGTCGACGAGTGGGTATCGCCACTGGCGGTGCGCCGGATCGTCGGGGCAGGCGAGCCACCACGAACGAACCGGGATCAGCGACGCCGGACCGAGCGATGCCCGACAGGTCCGGCAACGATGGACCGGAGCGGGCGCCTCACGATCGAGCACCCGGTCGGCGACCACGCCGAGGAGTGGTCCGACCACGATGCCGATCACGGCCAGGGCGAGCGCCAGCAACGAATTGGCCGGCACGGGCGTCAGCTCTCGTTGCGCAGGTACTGCATCAACAGACTGCCGTCGTCGTCATCTTCTCCGTCGATCACGCCCGCCAGTTCACTCGTTGCGAATTCGGCCGACGGCATCGGGGGCTGATCGGCAACCTCACGACCGGCGAGCAGGCGGCGGGCTTCGGCGCCGTCGATGCGTTCCGAAGCGACGAGATCGGCGGGCGACGGCGGTGCCGGCGGCGGCGGTGCTGCTGCGCTGTAGAGCTCGGCGATCCCGGGTGGCGCCGGCGGCGGCGGTGGGATGTCGTCGGACCGGCGTCCGCCCGACATCGGATCGGCGGACGGCATCGGCGGTGCCCAATCGGCCGGAGAAGCCTGGAAGTCGTCGACGGGAGCGAGGTCGGGGGACTCCCCCATCGGGCTCCACACCGAGTCGTTGGATCGGGTCTGAGCGTCGAGGAAGCCCGGCTTGGAGTCGCCGCTCGGAATCGGATCGGCGCCGAAGACCTCGGCGCCGAAGCTGTCAGCGCCGAAGCTGTCAGCGACGGAGCTGTCTGCGACGGAGCTGGCGTCGGCCACATCGTCGTCCTGGGCCTCGGACGAGACGCGTGCATCACCGGCATCGTATTCGTACTCGTACGACGAGAAGGACTCGTAGGGAACGGCGTCGGCGCCTTCGCTCGACTCGAGTGTCTCGGTCGCGTCGGACAGCACCGTTTCGGCCGCCTCGGGCGAGCGGGAAAGGTCGGCATGGTCGGACGTTGGCGCCGCCGGTGCCAACTCGAACGAGGTCGAGGGCTCGACCGGCAGCGAGGCCGGCACGTGCACCATCGACTCGACCGACTCGGAGGTGACGCCGTAGTCGGTCGGATCGAAGTCGCCGGCCTCGGCCAGATCGTCGGAGTCCGGCGCCACCTCGGCGAACTCGGTCACCATCGGGGGGAAGATCTCGACGAGGTCGCGCTCGATGAGCATTTTCACCCGACGGCTTCCTTCGACCTCTCCGAGCGAGAAGGCCTCGCAGATGGCGCTGACCTCACAGCCACCACCGATCGCCATGATGAGCTCCCATTCCTCGGCGGTGATGGTCAGCTCGGGCGCCGGCAGGCTGGCCACCGGGGCGATGATGTGGGCCAGCGACGGAACCACGGCCTCGATCTCGAGCCAGCGTTCGAGCCGGTCACGGGCCGCGGCGATGACCTCGGCCACCGGTTGGGGCTCGCTGGCCTTCGTCGGTGCTTCGTCCATGTTGAACGAGAAGCTTCCGGTGACGAAACGCATCAGCTCGAACATGGTCTCGTCGACCGGTGTGTCGTCGTCGACCCGGGTCGCATCGGCCTGTACGAGCTGGCCGGCGCTCAGCCAGAGCGAACCCGAGCCTCGATCGCCACTGATCCGCATTCGGCCGCTCTTCGACGTGTCGGCCAGAAGGCCGAGCACCTCGTGGAGTCCGAAGTTGTCGAGTGATCCTTGGAGCATGGCGCGCCGAGCCCTTCAGTCTGTGCTTGGTCCGGTGATCGAGTACGCACTGTACGCGAGCCCGGTCCGGCAATCGGGTGATACCCCGTCCGTCGGCACCGACCACCGGGTTGTGAGCAAAACCCGCAGAGCCGGCCCGGAACGTCACCGTTCAGCGATCGACCGCCGCCATCATGACGTCCAGCGGCGCAGACCGCCCCGTCCAGTATTCGAACTGAGCGACCGCCTGATACACCAGCATCGGCAACCCGTCGAGGGTGGCCAGGCCACGCCGCCTGGCTGCCCGCAACAGGGGCGTGTCCCTCGGCGAGTAGACGATGTCGGCGACGAGTTGCCCCTCTCGGAGCAGTTCGACGTCGATGGGCGAAACACCGGGTTTCGGTCCGTCGGTCATACCGACCGATGTGGCATTGACGACGATGTCGGCGCCGGCGACATCGGCCTCGACCGCCGTCGTCGCCTGCGGCGCGAGGGTTGCGGCCGAGGCCGCAGCCGCAGCCGTTCGATTCACGATCCCGATTTCGGCCGCACCGGCCCGACCGAGCGCCTCGACGATCGAGCGGGCGGCGCCGCCGGCCCCCACGACGACCACCGAGGCACCGACCACCCGGTGGGAGGTTTCTCCGAGTACCGAGCGGACGAATCCGTCCCCATCGGTCGTGTCACCGACGAGCGTGTCGCCCCGCCGGAACACGCAATTGCACACGCCCAACGCCTCGGCGGCCGGCGTACGTTCGTCGACGGCCCCGGCCACCGCCTGCTTGTGCGGCATCGTGACCGACAAACCCTCGATACCGAACACACGCATCGCGGTCACCGCATCGGCGCCTCGGCCCGCCGACACCGGTAGGGCCACGAACCGCCAGTCGAGTCCGGAAGCGGCGAAGGCCGCATTGTGGATGGCCGGCGAGAGCGAATGGCGGACCGGGTCCCCGATGACGGCGGCGAGTCGCGTCGCTCCCGAGATCGGTTCGCGGAACCGAGTCAGCACAACCCCTTTTCCTGGCAGATGGCCTTCGCAGCGAGGAATTCCTCTTCGGTGGTGGCGAAGGTCTGCGTGCCGTCCTCGCCCGTCAGGACGTAGTACATGAACTCGGTCTCGGCCGGCTGGATGGCCGCTTCGAGCGACGCCGCACTCGGCGCGTTGATCGGCGTCGGGGGCAGTCCGACATTCGTCCGACAGTTGTAGGGCCCCGGTGTTTCCAGGATCTCCTTGGTCAACTCGACGCCCCGCTGACCCGTGCCATAGACACAGGTGGCGTCGATGCCCAGGATCCAGCCGTCACGCAGTCGGTTGTAGATCACCGAGGCGACCAGCGGACGCTCGGCATCGATCTGGGCCTCGGCCTCGATCAACGACGCAACGATCAAGACGTCGTAGGCCGGGTACCCGAGAATCGAATCGGCAGCCCCGTAGCCCAATGATCCGGTGACCTTCGAGAACTCGTCGGTCATCTTCAAGAGGACTTCTTCCGCGGTGTCGTCGGTGTTGACCTCGTAGGTCTCGGGATAGAGGAGACCCTCCCACGAGCCATTGCCCTCGGGTCGGTAGCGGGCCGCCACCCGACCCGAATCGAGTGCGGCCTGGAGGTCGGCCACCGTGATCCAGTCGAGCTGGGCGGCGATCTCCTGCAGGATCTCGGGCACCCACAGACCTTCACGGACGGTGAAGCGGGCGGTCTCCTGCGGCTTGGGACCGCCGTTGAGCACCACGATCGCCTCTTCGACCGACGAGTTCTCGTACATGGTGTATTCCCCGGCCTGGAAGTTCCCTTCGTCCATGACCCGTGCGTAGTAGCGGAAGAACGTGCTGTTGGGAATGACACCGGCGTCTTCGAGCTGGCGGGCGATGTCGGACGTGGTCGCACCCGGAGGGACGATCAGGAGCACGGGCGCCCCGGGATCGCCGGCGGGATCGAGCTGGGCATCGAACCATGATCGAGCGCGACTGTAGGCGAACCACACGAGTCCGACGACGACGAGGAAGACGATGAACCCTCGGGCCATGCGGTACCAGATGCCGGGGACCCGCAGCGTTGCTTCGTCTTCCCAACCCAACGCCTCGCGGGCCAGCCGATCACGGGCCCCTCGCTCGACATCGATCAGTGGATTGTCGGGATCGGAGACCTGCACATCGCACAGCGTAGAAGCCTCACCGCGCAAGACGGTGTCATCGGTGTGGTCAGCGTGATCTGGTGCCGTCAGCGTTGACGGTCGAGCCACGACTGGAGCAACACCGCCGCCGCCATCGCATCGATCTTGTCTTTGCGCTTGCGCCCGGCGACGCCTGCCTGATCGAGCCGTTGGTGCGCGGTCACGGTGGTGAATCGCTCGTCGATCTCCACGACCGGTACCCGGAGGCGTTTACGCAGGCCCCGGATCTCGGACCGCACACCGGCCGCGGCCCGTCCCTCGCATCCGTCGAGCGAAAGCGGAACTCCCACCACCACGATCTCGGCCGAGGTCTCCTCGACCAGTTCCTCGATTCGGCCGTGCTCGACGGTTCGGTCGCCGACACGGCGAATCAGCTCGTAGGGCGTGGCCACCCGACCGCCACCATCACTCAGCGCGACCCCGATCCGCCGGCTGCCGAAATCGATTCCGAGGGCGCGCATCGCCGAGTCGTTCAGGCGAGCCCGGCGGCGACGCGGGCCAGATCGAGTGCGGCCACGATGCCCGATGGGTCCTTGCCGCCGGCCATGGCCAGGTCGGCACCCTTGCCTCCACCACCCTTGATCTGTCTTGGCCCCCTCGGCGATGAGCGCGCCGGCATCGAGGCCCGAGTCGGGGCGGACCGCGGCCAGCAAGGCCGCTCCCCCACCGGGCGGGTCGGTGGCCAGGACCACGGCCCGGATGCCTTCGCGGTCGCGGATGGCGACGGCGAGGTCGCGGAGGTCGTCGCGCTCGAGCCCGGGCACGGCTGCCACGACGACGCCGTCGATGGCCTGCTCGGCCAGTTCGACGGCCCGACCCGACGCCAGCCGACGCTTCAGTTCGGCGACTTCGTCGCGGAGGCCCTTGGTTTCGGCCAGCCGCTTCTCGATCCCTTCGGCCAGATCACCGCGGGGCACGCCGACCAACTCGGCCAGGTGTTCGACGACCTTCTGCTCGGATCGCAGGAGCTCGATCGGGCCGGCCCCGGCGACGGCTTCGATCCGTCGCAGGTTCGAGCCGATGGAGCCCTCGCTGATGATCTTGACCAGGCCGATGTCACCCAACGCCTTGACGTGGGTGCCCCCGCAGAATTCCAGTGATGGGCCGGCATCGAGCACGCGGACCAGGTCGCCGTACTTGTCTCCGAAGAAGGCGATGGCCCCCATCTTCTCGGCTTCGGCCTTCGTGACCTCGGGATGCCGGACCGCAGGATTGGCCAGGATCTCGCGATTGGCGAGGTCTTCGATTCGTGCGATCTCGGCCGTGCTCACGGGCTCGTGATGCGAGAAATCGAACCGGAGTCGGTCCGGCGCCACCAACGAACCCTGTTGCTTCACCTCGTCGCCCAACACCTGGCGGAGCGCCCAGTGAAGGATGTGGGTTGCGGTGTGGTGACGGCGGATCGCATCACGGCGCGCCACGTCGATCGAGGCCGTGGCGTCCTGGCCGGCCAGGATCTCGCCGTCGGTGATCCGCACGACATGACGATGGACGCCGGGAGCGGCGTAGACGGTGTCGAGTACGTCGGCTCGCCCGGTCGGCGTGACGATCGTGCCGGTATCACCGATCTGGCCGCCCGACTCGGCATAGAAGGGCGAACGATCGAGGAAGATCGACACGAGGTCGGTGCCGATGCCGGTGACCGCCAGGACCTTGGTCGAGACGTCGGTCAGTTCGTCGCGTCCCACGAAATCGGTGATCGCGCCCTCTTCGACCAGAGCCTGCACCTGCTCGAAGTCGGCTGCCTGGACCACACCCTTGCGGGACTCCTTCGCCCGCTTTCGTTGCTCGGCCATGTCGGCGTCGAATCCGGCACGATCGACGGTGAGCCCCCGTTCGCCGACGACCTCTTCGGTGACCTCGTAGGGGAAGCCGTAGGTGTCGTGCAGTTCGAAGGCGACCGAGCCGGGCAGCACGCCGCCGTCGGGGACGTCGACGAGCCGGTCGTCGAGGATGCGCAGACCCTTGGCCAGGGTGCGTCGGAACTGGGTCTCTTCGCGCTCGACGACCCGGAGGACGAGGTCCTTGGTGGTGACCAGTTGGGGATAGTCGTCGGCCATCGTGTCGACCACCGCTTCCACCAGGGTCGGGGTCACGAGGTTCTCGACGCCGAGCAGATAGGCGAAGCGAACGGCCCTCCGCATGATCCGCCGCAGCACGTAGCCCCGATCCTCGTTGCTGGGGAACACACCGTCGGAGATGAGGAAGGTCATGGTGCGGGCATGCTCGGCGAGGACACGCAAGGCCAGGTCGGAGTTGTCATCGGCTCCGAGCCGATAGCCGGTGACCTCGGATGCCACGGCGATGAGCGACGCCATCTCGTCGATCTCGAAGACGGAGTCCTTGCCCTGCAGCACCGACAGGATGCGCTCGAGCCCGGCCCCGGTGTCGATCGAGGGTCGGGGCAGCGGCTTGGACTCGCCCGACTCGTCGGTCTCGAACTGCATGAACACGAGGTTCCAGATCTCGACGTAGCGCTCGTCGGCCTCGGGGTTCGCCGGACCACCGTCGGGCCCGTAGGCCGGTCCCTTGTCCCAGAAGATCTCGGAACTGGGACCGTTCGGGCCGGTGTCGGCCATGCGCCACCAGTTGTCCTCGTCGAGACGCTGGATCCGTTTGCGGGGGACGCCGACGGTCTCGGCCCAGATCTCCTCGGCCTCGTCGTCGCTGAGATGGACCGTGACCCACAAACGGTCGGGATCGAGCTGCAGGACCTCGGTGAGGAACTCCCAGGAATCGGGAATGGCCCGTTCCTTGAAGTAGTCACCGAAGCTGAAGTTGCCGAGCATCTCGAAGAAGGTCAGGTGTCGGGCGGTGCGACCCACTTCGTCGAGGTCGTTGTGTTTGCCGCCGGCCCGAACGCACTTCTGCACCGACACGGCCCGGGGATGGGGCGGCACTTCCTCGCCGATGAAGTACGGCTTGAACGGAACCATGCCCGAGTTGGTGAACAGCAGGGTCTTGTCGTAGGGGATCAGGCTCGCCGACGGGATCAGCAGGTGATCGCGCTGGGTGAAGAAGTCGACGAATACGCGGCGGAGCTCTCGGGCCTTCATAGAACCGCCAAGGCTAACGTGTCGGCGGGCCGGCTGGTCTGGACTTACGGCTGCCGCTCGTCCTGGTGTCGAAGCCACGTACGCGGCCGTCGGTTCCAACTCTCGACCGGCCGCTGATAGGTGCGCTGTACCCGCGCCACCGGCGCCGGAGGCAACGGGACCCGATGACGACGGCGCCCCTCGGCGATCGGATCGGGCACCGTCGGAAGCGGTGCCGAGTCGGTCGTTCGCAGATCGAGCAACGCCTCGAGCGCCGCCGCATCGCCCTCGGCTTCGCGGACGGCTTCGGACTTCAGTCGACGCCGTTCCTGCTCGATCTCGTGATCCAGTTCACCCCGGGCCGAGCGGAGCCGGGCGTCGAGGGAGCGTCGCCGTCGCTCGAACGCGGCGACGCCGTCGGCGGAGGTCCGAACGATCGCCCCCGAGCGTCGGCCGAGTCTTCCGACCGCCCTCGTCGTGACCACGGCACCCCGAGCCGCCCGGTTGGCCCCGTGACCGACCACGATGGCCGTTCCCCCCACCCGGGCCAGGTCACCGGGCAGGGCCGACACGACACGGGCCAGCGGCGTCGGCATCCCGGTGTCGAATCGCTCGGCCGCCCGGCTGACGTCTCGTTGCACCTTCCGCCTCGTGGCGTAGTTGACGGCAACGCCGATCGCCATCCATCGGACACGCTTGGGGATCATCAGGTGGTCTTCTTTCGACGGAGCCAGCCCTTGGCCGCTCTCGAGGTGCCCGAGGCCACGGCCAGGGTCCGGATCACCGGGTCCTGGACTGCCTCGTGGGTTCGCCTCGACGTCTCGGCGATGGCCGAGGTGGCCTGGTCGGCCCGATCGAGCACGAGGTCGACCTTGTCGAGTTCGGCGTCGGCGTCGGCGACGAGCTTGCGGAGGTCCTGGAAGGCGGCGATGCCTTCGTCGCGGAGCTGATGGGCGGTGTCTTCCAACTTGGCCAGGGTGTTGTTGAGGTTGTTGACCGCCGTGACCATGAAGACCGCCGTGACGACGACGGCGATCGCAACGATGAGGGCAGCGAAATCGGCGATGTTCATGTCGGCTCGAGAGGTGGTGGTCGGTCGGTCGGTGTGTCGCTCGGACCCCACCACTGTTGCATCCGAGCGAGCACTTCGGACTCATACCCCCGACCGGTCGGACGGTAGTAGTGCCGATCGGCCACGGCATCGGGCCGATAGCGCTGATCGGAGAAGCCGTCGGGGCGACCATGCGGATAGTCGTATCCCTTGCCGTGACCGAGTTCCGCCGCGCCCCGGTAGCTGGCATCGCGCAGGTGCACGGGCACCTCGCCCGCCGGGAGTTCCTGGACGTCGCGCAGTGCGGCACCGAGCGCCGCGTAGGACGCGTTCGACTTCGGAGCCGTGGCGAGATGGACGGTGGCCTGGGCGAGGTTGATCCGGGCTTCGGGCAATCCGACGAAGTCGAGCGCCCGATGCGCTGCTTCGGCGACCAACAGGCTCATCGGATCGGCCATCCCGATGTCCTCGGAGGCCGAGATGACGAGTCGCCGAGCAATGAAACGAGGGTCTTCTCCGGCGGCGAGCATACGGGCCAGCCAGTAGACCGCGGCGTCGGGGTCCGAGCCCCGGATGCTCTTGATGAAGGCGCTGATCACGTCGTAGTGCTCGTCACGCCCGTAACGCAGCGACTTGAGATCGGTGGCCGCCTCGGCGTGGCGGAGTTCGACGTGCCCGAGCGATTCCTCCGGATCGGCCTCGCCGGCCTCCTGCCGCTCCGCAACCGCCAACGCCACCGCGACCTCGAGCGTGGTCAGCGCCTGCCGGCCGTCACCGACCGCTCGCCCCGCGAGGTACTCGATGGCCTCGTCGGTGGCCGTGGCCCGTTCGGCGGCCACCCCGCGACGCAGGAGTACGGCGAGATCGGCGTCATCGAGCGGCTCGAGCCGGAACAGGGTCGAACGGCTCCGGAGCGGGGCGTTCACCTCGAAGAACGGGTTCTCGGTCGTGGCCCCGATGAGCACCAGGACCCCGGTCTCGACCGCCGGGAGCAAGGCGTCCTGCTGCGCCTTGTTGAACCGATGCACCTCGTCGAGGAACAGGATGGTGCTCTGGCCATGCGCACCGAGACGCTCCTCGGCCCGGGCGATGACCTCGCGTACGTCCTTGACCGTTGCCGTGACGGCCGACAACTGCACGAAGGCCTTCACCGATCGGGCCGCAACGAGCCGGGCCAGCGTGGTCTTGCCCGTTCCCGGTGGACCCCACAGAATCACCGATGAGAGACGATCGGCCTCGACCAGACGCCGCAGAGGGCCGCCGGGCCCCAGCAGGTGTTGCTGACCCACGACGTCATCGAGCGTGTCCGGACGAAGGCGGGCCGCCAGCGGTGCCCGGGCCTCGAGCCTGGTTCGAGCTGCAGAGGTGAAGAGATCGTCGACCACGTGCCACCGACTGTACCCGACCCGCTTCCCCGAGCCCGTGGTCCGGATGTCCCGGCCCCGTGGATTACCCTGCACCCATGAGGTCGGTCGTCGTCATCGCGTTCTACATCTGGCTCGCCGTCTCGGTGGCCATGCTGTTCGCCCGGCTCGCCAAGCGCCTCTCGTCCAAGGGCGAACCCGCCGCCGAGCGGTCCTCGCCGACCGAGCCGGGCTCGGCGTCGTCCGAGCCGTCCGAGCCGGGCTCGGCGCCGGAGCCGGCGACCACGATCACCACCTCACCGCCCACCCAGGGCACGCCGGCAGCGGCACGTACGGTCGGCGGGTCGTCCGCGGCCGGAGCGTCCACCCAACGGGTGGCAGCGCCGCCCGACAGGACCCTCGCCGAACTGCTGGCCGGGATCAACGTACCCAACGACCTCGTGCCCATCGTGCCCGAAGGCGGCGGCATCGACCCGACGACCGCCAGTCTGATCACCGATGCTCCCGCCGCCGAGGTCGGCAAGGGCGTCGCCGACGAACTGGAACGGCTCGGCTTCGAACTCAAGGTGCTGGGCGCGACCGACATGGTGGCCCGACGCGGCGACGACCTCCTGTCGGTCAGCCTCGTCCTGGCGCCCCACGAACCCGACGAAACCGGGCAGCGTCGTTTCCCGACGGCCAAGCAAGGTGATGTGGTCGTCGACTTCTGGGTCGGTGGCGGACCCCGGCCGACGACCTGACGATCTACGTCGCCGGGGGCAACAGGCGCAGACCCAGTTCGGTGAGCTGCCTGTCGTCGATCGGTGTGGGCGCGTTGGTCAGCGGATCCGACCCGGATTGGGGCTTCGGAAAGGCGATGACCTCGCGGATGTTCTCCTCGCCGGCCAGGATGGCGGCCAGCCGCTCGATGCCGTAGGCGAAGCCTCCGTGGGGCGGTGCCCCGTACCGGAACGGTTCGAGGAAGAACCCGAAGCGACGATTGGCCTCGTCTTCGGAGATCCCGAGCAGGGCGAAGACCCGGCGCTGGAGCTTGGGATCATGGATCCGGATACTCCCCGAACCGAGTTCCCAGCCGTTGAGGACCAGGTCGTAGGCCCATGCCCGAACCGACATCGGATCGGACTCGAGCTTGTCGACGTCGTCGAGATGCGGATGGCAGAACGCGTGATGGCCGGGCTTGGGGTTTCCGGTCACCGAATCGACCCCGACGAACAGGGGGAAGTCGACGACCCAGACGTATTTGTAGGGTCCCTGGCTCACCGGGGGGCGACCGATCTTGTTGCGGAGCTCGCCGAGCACCTCGCAGGTGGTCATCCAGTCGTCGGCCACCAGCAGCAGGAGGTCACCGGCCGACGCGTCGAGGGCTGCGAGGAGTGCCGTCACCTCGTCGGCGGACAGGAACTTCGCAACCGGCGACTCGATCCCGAGGGAACCGTCGTTGTCGACCACTCGCAACCACACGAGGCCCTTGGCGCCGTTGCTCTTGGCGAAGTCGGTGAGCGCATCGAGCTTGTTGCGTCCGTAGTCATCGGACCCGCCGACGTGGTTGATGCCCTTGATCGCCTCGGCACTGGAGAAGGCCTTGAATCCGGTTTCGGCGAAGATCGAGGTCAGTTCGACCAGCTCCATGCCGAACCGGAGGTCGGGCTTGTCGATTCCGAACCGGTTCATCACCTCGTGCCAGGTGAGGCGCTCGACCGGATCCGGGCGCACACCGGTCACGGCCTCGGCGGCGTCGAGCACCGAACGTTCGACCGCGTCGAGCACATCGTCGACCTCGACGAAACTCATCTCCATGTCGAGCTGCATGAACTCGTACTGGCGGTCGGCCCGAAGATCCTCGTCTCGAAGGCAGCGGGCTATCTGGAAGTAGCGGTCGAGCCCCCCGACCATCAGGAGCTGCTTGTACAGCTGCGGCGACTGAGGAAGCGCATAGAAGTTCCCCGGTCGTTGACGCGAGGGCACGATGAACTCGCGGGCGCCCTCGGGCGTCGAAGGCATGAGCATCGGTGTCTCGACCTCGACGAAACCCTGCTCGACCATCGAGGAGCGGATGGCCGCATTGACTCGGGAACGGATCCGCAGGTTCTTCTGCATCCGTTCCCGGCGCAGGTCGACGTAGCGGTGCTTGAGCCTCACCATCTCGTCGACGTCATCGGCCCGTGAATCCATGGGGAAGGGTGGCGGTTCGGCGATCGACAGCACCTCGACGACACAGTCGTGGATCTCGATCTCGCCCGTCGCGATGTCGGCGTTGACCGTGCCGTCGGGGCGTGCCGCCACCGTGCCGGTGACCTTGATGACATACTCGCTGCGAACGTCGACGTCGTTGTCGACGACCAGCTGCGTGATCCCCGAATGGTCGCGGACGTCGACGAACGCCAGGTGCTCACCGTGTTCCCGTCGCCGGTTGACCCAACCGGTCAGGACGACGGTCTGCCCGATGTGATCGGTTCGAAGCTCTCCGCAGAGGTGGGTTCGCATCATGGCTGGAGCAACTCCTTCACGGCGGACACCAACTGGGTCCGCGGCACGGTGATCTGGTCACGTTCGGTTCGTAACGGTCGGACGGTAGCGGCCGAGGCCGCCACCTCGTCTTCGCCGATGATGACCGCGACCTCGGCGGTGGAACGGTTGGCCGATTTCATCTGCGCCTTCATCGAGCGTCGGTCGAAACTGCGGTCGACCCGAAGACCGGCCCGACGCAACTCGTCGGCGATGAGGACGGCGTCGAAACCCGGATCGGTCGAGACGACCCACACCTGGGCCTGAGTCGCCGGCGGGTCGAACACCCCCTGGGCATCACAGGCCAGCAGCGTTCGATCGACGCCGAGAGCGAACCCGACCCCGGGCTCGGGCGGGCCCCCGAGATCGGCAACGAGACCGTCGTAGCGACCCCCGCCGCCCACGGCGTTCTGCGCCGCATCGAGCCCGTCGGCGGCGAACTCGAACGTCGTGCGGGTGTAGTAGTCGAGACCCCGCACCAGGCGGGGGGCACGCACGTAGGCGACCCCCAACGCGTCCAGGCCGGCGCAGACCCGCTCGAAGGCGGCACCGGCGTCGTCGGACAGGTAGTCGAGCAGGACCGGGGCCGCCGCGACCAGGGCTGCGTCGGACGGTCGTTTGGAGTCGAGCACGCGCAGCGGGTTGACTCCCAGCGTGATCCGACTCTGTTCGGACAGGGCGTCGAGGTTGGCTCCGAAATGATCACGCAGGGCATCGAGGTAGCGGGGCCGATCGGCGGCATCGCCGAGCGAGTTCATCAACAACGTGACATCGGTGAGTCCGATGCGCTCGTAGAACCGCGCCGCCAAAGCGATGAGTTCGATGTCGACGTCGGGATCGTTCGAACCGATCACCTCGGCGCCCACCTGATCGAACTGCCGATACCGACCCTTCTGCGGTTTGTCGTAGCGGAAGCTCGGGCCGGCATACCAGGCCTTCCACGGAGTGAGCGGCCGCTGCTGGGCGAACATCCGACAGACCGACGCGGTGAACTCGGGACGCAGCGCGATCCGTCGCCCACCCTTGTCTTCGAAGGCATACAGCTCTTTGGCGACGACGTCGCTCGCCGCACCGAGCCGATCGAACACCCCGATGTCTTCGAACATCGGCGTGATGACCTGACCGAAGCCGGCGGCCGCCGCCTCTTCGGCGAACACCTGAACCATCACCCGCATACGGTCGGTATCGGGCGAAGCGAGGTCGCGGGTGCCCGGAAGGGCTTGGAAGCTCGTTTTGGCCATGCCGGACCACGCTACCCGTGCCGACCAGGCTCCGAACCGCATTTCGACAGCCGCTCAACCACCCTTACCCGGCATGATCCGATACGCGTCGTACACCCCGCCATCGTGTGTCCGACGCTCAGCCACCCTTACCCGGCATGATCCGATACGCGTCGTACACGGTGTCGATCTTGCGGACCGAGCGCAGCAGGTTCTCGAGATGCGAGGGGTCGGCGATCTCGAAATCGAAACGGAGGCGGGCGATGCGGTCGGGTCCGGTGAGCGTGGACGCCGAGATGATGTTGATGTGATTGTCCGAGAAGTGTGACGTCACGTCGGTGAGCAACCGGGAGCGGTCGTAGGCCTTGACCTCGATCGACGCGACGAAATAGCCGGCCTCACGCTCGGAGTCCCAGTCGACGTCGATCACGCGGTCGTTCTGGCTCGCAGCCAGCGACACGGCATTGGCGCAGTCCGAGCGGTGGACCGACACGCCCCGTCCACGGGTCACGAAACCGACGATCTCGTCGCCCGGGACCGGGGTGCAGCAACGGGACAGACGCACCAGGACGTCGTCGAGCCCTTCGACGTGGACGCCGATGGCCGCCTTGTTCCGACGTCGAGGTCGGTTGACGGTGGCCGGCAGCGACTCCTCGACCTTGGTCCCGCTGGCCGACTCGAGCTCGCGGGCCACTCGGGCGGCGATCGACTGTCCCGACAGATGATGTTCGCCGACCGCGGCGTAGAGGGCCTGCAGGTCGGCGTAGTTGAGCTTCTCGGCAACCGTGGTGAGCACCTTCGACCCGAAGATCTTCTGCACCGGGAGCCCCTCGCGACGCAGCGCCTTCGTGATGTCCTCCTGGCCCTGAGCGATGGCGTCTTCCCGCCGCTCCCGCGAGAACCACTGCTTGATCTTGCTCGACGCGGCATGCGATCGGACGAAGAGCAGCCAGTCCTTCGATGGACCGGCGCCCTCGGCCTTCGACGTGAAGATCTCGACGGTCTCGCCCGAATGCAGTTCCTCGGACAGGGCAACGAGCCGCCCATCGACCTTCGCCCCGATCGTGCGGTGACCGACGTCGGTGTGGATCGCATAGGCGAAATCGACGGGCGTCGAACCGGTGGCGAGCGTGATCACATCGCCCTTCGGCGTGAAGACGAAGACCTCCTCCTGATCGAGATCGATCTTGAGGCTGGCCATGAACTCGTCGGGGTCGCTGGTCTCCTTCTCCCAGTCGATGATGCGAGCCAGCCACGGCAGATCGATCGTCGCCGGCGTTGCCGTTCGCCCGCCGGTCCGTTCGAGTCCTTGTAGAGGTAGTGCGACGCCACCCCGAACTCGGCCCGGGCGTGCATGTCGCTGGTGCGGATCTGCACCTCGATCGGCTTGCCCTGCGGCCCGACCACCGTCGTGTGCAACGACTGGTACAGGTTGAACTTGGGCATCGCCACGTAGTCCTTGAACCGGCCCTGCACCGGTTTCCAGGTGGCGTGGATCGATCCGAGCGCGGCATAGCAGTCACGGACCGAGTCGACGATGACCCGGATCCCGACCAGATCGTGGATCTCGTCGAACTCCTTGCCCTTGAGCACCATCTTCTCGTAGATCGAGTAGAGGTGTTTCTCGCGTCCGGTGACGTCGGCCACGATGTGCAACTCGGCCAGGCGTGACCGGACGTCCTCGAGGACCTGGGTGAGGTAGATGTCGCGTTCGGGCGCCCGCTCGGGCCACGAGATGGTCGATCGTGGCGTAGCGCTTGGGGTGAAGGGCGGCGAAGCTGAGGTCTTCGAGCTGGACCTTGACCTCTTGGATCCCCAGGCGATGAGCCAGCGGCGCGTAGATGTCGAGGGTTTCCCGCGCGGTACGTTCCTGCTTCCAGCGTGGCATGGCGCCGATCGTCCGGAGATTGTGCAGTCGATCGCAGAGCTTGATCAGCAGGACACGCAGGTCCTTCGACATCGCCACCAGCATCTTGCGGAACGTCGCCGCCTGCTGAGCCTCCTTGGAGTCGAAACGCAGTCGATCGAGCTTGGTGACGCCGTCGACGATCGCCGCGACCTCGGGACCGAATGCAGTCTCGATGTCGAGAACGGTGCACGACGTGTCCTCGACCGCGTCGTGCAGGAGCGCAGCGGCGATGGTGTATTCGTCGAGGCCGAGACCGGCCACGATCTTGGCCACGGCCACCGGGTGCACGATGTAGGGCTCGCCCGACTTGCGACGCTGCGGGGCGTGGGCAGTCGGCCGCCAACCGGTAGGCCCGGGCGATGAAGTCGATCTGTTCGTCTCGCCGTTTGCCCTTGAACCCGGCGACCAGGTCGGCGATGTCGTCTTCGAGGGGTTGACGCTCTCGCCGCCACGGAAGGACCCGATGAGCGCCGACCATCAGACCCTCACCGGTCGCGCCTCGTCGACGTTGATTCGGAGGGAGGCACCGAGGCGACGAGCGGGCGACATGCTTCCAGGCTATCGAACTGGTCGGGACAGCGAGGACATCGGCGCCATGGTGCGATGGCCCGCCTAGCGGGGAAGGCCGGTGGGACCGGTCGGCTTGATCGACTTGGGCTTCGCCTTCGTCTTCTCGGGCTCGGCGGTCGGCATGTGGCGACGGAGCCAGACCAACATCGGCGAGGCGACGAACACCGACGAGTAGGTCCCGGCGCAGCAGACCGATGAACAGGGCCAGGGCGAAGTCGCGCAGCGTGGCACCACCGAGGAAGAGGCCGCCGATGACCAGCATCGACAGCACCGGCAACACCGTGGTCAGGGTGGTGTTGATCGATCGCATCAGCACCTGGTTCATCGAGCGGTTGACGAGTTCGTCGTAGGGTTCGGGGTTGCGGCCCGAGTTCTCCGACTCGTTCTCCTTGACCTTGTCGTAGACCACGACCGTGTCGTAGAGCGAATAACCCATGATCGTCAGCAGGGCGATCACCGTGGCCGGGCTGACCTCGAAGCGGACGATCACGTAGACGCCGGCGGTCAGCAGGAGGTCGTGGACCACGGCGACGACGGCACCGACCGCCATCTGCCACTCGAGCGAGAGCCAGAGGTAGACGGCCACGGCGACAAGAAGAACACGAGAGCGCCGCAGTGCCTTGCTCGGTGATCTGGTCCCCCCAGGTCGGGCCGATCTCGTTGACCGACACGTCGTCGGGCAGTCAGTCCGCTCAGCTGCGACCAGTTCGGCGACGATCTGGTCGGAGTTCTCGAGCTCGGTGCACCGGTCTGGACCCGGACATAGCTCGACCCGGTGTTGTCCTGGACCACCTGGATCCGGACGTCGGTCTCGGCGATGGCGTCGCGGGCCTCGGCCACCGTGACGCTCGCCGGCACCTGGACCTCGTAGATGCCGCCACCGTCGAAGTCGATGCTGAGGTTGAACCCAGACGAACAGGATCAGCACGGCACAGGTCGCCGACACGACACCGGCCAACGGCAGCGAGACGACGCCACGATCGCCGGAAGTCGATGCGAGGACTCGTTGTTGAAGATGTCGCGCAGCGTCATGATGCTCCTCCGTGGCGGATCCCCATGAGAGCCGCGGGATTGGCCTGTACCGCCGGTCGACGAGCGATCCAGCCGAGGGCCGGCCGCATGAACACCACCGAGACCACCAGATCGAGCAGGTGGCCAGACCGAGGTAGAACGCGAAACCCTTGCACCGCACCCACGGTGAGCAAGTAGAGCAGCGCCGCAGCGATGAGGCTCACCACGTCGGCCTTCACGATGGTCGAGATCGCCGCTTGTAGGCCCGCTCGACCGCCGTGCCGAGCTTGCGCGCGTGCCGCTCTCGCCGACGTCCTTCACGTTCTCGAAGTAGACGATGTTGGAGTCGGCCGACGACCCCGATCGAGACGATCAGGCCCACCACACCGGACAGGGTGATGGCCAGGCCCCTGCGACTCACCGAGCCAGGAGATGATGGTCCAGATCAGCAGGAACGACATCCCGAGCCGCCGATGGCCACCAGACCGGCCAGGCGGTAGTACCAGAGCAGGTAGACGGCGACGATGCCGAGGCCGATCAGGCCGGCGATGATGCCGGCCCGCAGGACGTCGTCGCCGATCGTGGCCGACACGGTCCGAGTGGCCTGGGTCTCGAGCTCGACGGGGAGCGCACCGTAGTGGAGCACCAGGGCCAGATCGCGGGCGCTGTCCTCGGTGAAGGATCCGCTGATGGTGATCTGGTCACGCTGGAAGCTGGCTGCGTTGATGCTCGGGGCCGAGATGACCTTGCGGTCGAGCACGATGGCCAGCCGGCCGTTTCGGAGGTCTGGGACAGACGTTGGGGTCGAAGCCGCCGACCGACGAAGCACTGCGACGCCGCTGGCGTTGAACTTGTCGATGCCGTCGGCACCCGTCCTTGAACACCGGGCTCACGAGCCAGGCTGCCGAAGTTGTCGAGGCCGAACGTCGGCCGACTCGAGCGAATCGCCGGTGAGCAGGACGGGCCGAGGCAGTACCGGTTCCCGCTCGTCGTCGGCGAGGACCACGTAGTTCTCCGGCGAGGTCGTCCTCGGGAGCGGTCGTGCCGTCGATTCCGCACGCCTCGGCGACGGCGTCGGCAATGGCCTGGTGTTCCGGAGTGAGTTCGACCGGGGGCGGTTCGACGACCGTCGTGTCGTCGGTGGCGTCGGTCGTCGTGTCGGTCGCGGTTTCCGGTCGGTCTCGGTGGTCGCCTGGCGGCCGCCGTCGGTACCCTCGGCGACGCGTCGCGTCTGCTGCGGCGTTACGGGCCAGACCCTGCTCGTCGGTCCCGGGTCGTCGGTCGTCGTGGTCGTGGTGTCGGCCTCGACGGTGGTGGCGGTCCGTCGACCTGATCCTGCAGGTCCTCGAGCAGCTGCGGGTCGATCGGGGACCGAGGTCGGCGATGACGGGCCGGAACCGGAGTTCGGCGGTCTGGCCGACCAGGTCGAGTGCTCGCTGTTGTTCGTCGACGCCGGGAAGATCGACCACGATGGTCTGACCCTGGCGGGAGATCTCCGGTTCGGCGACGCCGAGGGCGTCGACCCGGCTCACGAATGATCTCGAGCGTCTGGTCGAGCGTCTCGTCGCTGGCGCTCGGTCGTCGGCTTCGTAGACCACCGACACACCGCCCTGGAGGTCGAGACCGAGCAGCGGCTGGTTGCCGGCGACGAGCGTGTAGATGATGCCGACGATCGGCAACACACGAAGATGCGACGGCACCGAGCGATCCCGGTGGCACCGCTTGATTGGGAACGAGCCATGGTCAGCTTTCTTCGTCGCTGGAGGTCTCGACGTTCACCGGTCGGCGATCGACGATCGTGACACCTTGAGGTCGATGTCGGGGGCGACCTCGATCCAGGCGACGTCGTCCTTCGAGCTCGGACGACGAACCCGTGGATCCCCGATGACAGAACGACCTCGTCACCGACCTGTACGGCGTCGAGCAGTGCCTTGGCCGCCTTCTGGCGCCGCTGCTGCGGGAGCAGGAGCACCGCATAGAAGACGGCGATGATGACGGCGTAGATGGCAATTGTTGCCCACATGGGGAGAACCTCCAGCCGGGAAACGCTAGCGGCTCGGCCTGCCGAACCGGTGGCACGGGGCGAAACGACACACCCGTGTCAACGCGGATCCCAGATACTCCAGATCTCGGCGCGGAGGTCGGCGAAGGTCCCGTTCTCGATGGCGGCGCGCATCCGGGCGGTGAGGTCGGCCAAGACAGGCAAGGTTGTGCAGGGTGATGATTCGCCCGGCGGTCGGCTCGTTGGTCACGAGCAGATGACGGACGTAGGCCCGGGAGTAGCGACCGGACAGATCGTGCCGGAAGCCGGGATCGATGGGGCCGTCGTCGCTGGCGAACCGGAGGTTCTTGAGGTTGATCCGGCCCTCGGAGGTGAGGGCGGTTCCGTGTCGGGCCAGTCGGGTCGGGCAGGACGCAGTCGAACATGTCGATGCCGTGGGCAACCGCTTCGACCAGGCCGATCGGATCACCGATACCCATGAAGTAGCGCGGCTGGTCGGCCGGCAGGTGGGCCATGGCAGCCGCGCCAGAGCCGGGATCATCTCGTCGCGCGACTCCCCGACCGACAGGCCACCGACGGCGTATCCGTCGAAGCCGATCTCGACCGTCCGTTCGGCCGATTGCTCCCTGAACTCCAGGTCGATCCCCCCCTGCACGATCCCGAACTGCGCCTGGTCGGTCCGGGTGTGCGCCGCCTTGGACCGCTCGGCCCAGCGCAGCGTCCGCTCGAGCGCATCCGGCCTGCACGGCCCGGGGTGGACGGGAGTGGAGGCACGACGTCGAGCACCATGGCGATGTCGGCTCCCGAGTTGCTCCTGCACGCTCACCGAGCGCTCGGGCGACGAGTCGACGTAGGAGCCGTCGTAGACGGAGCGGAATCGGGCGTCTTCCTCGGTGACCTTGGGCTCGAGGCTGAAGACCTGATAGCCGCCGGAGTCGGTGAGGAGATGACCGGGCCAGTCCATGAAGCGGTGGAGCCCGCCGAGCTCGGCGATGAGTCGGCGCCCGGGCCGCTCCATCAAGTGGTAGGTGTTGCCGAGCACGATCGGCGGCCCCAGCCGCTCGAGATCCGTCGGTGTCGAGCGTCTTGACCGCGCCACGGGTGCCGACCGGCATGAACACCGGCGTCGGGATCGCACCCCGGTGATTCGTCAGATGTCCGGCGCGGGCGGCGCCATCGGTGTGCATCGATCCGGACTTCATGGTGACGGTCTGGTCCTGACGAATCTGCTGGGTCGTCGATCGCAGCAGCACGGGTCGTTCCGGCAGCACGGGTCGTTCCAGCAACATCGCATCGCCGAAGCTGAGGAAGCGGTAGCCACGGTCGAGCGCGCGAGTCGTAGAGCGAGCGCCATCGGGAGCCGACGAAGGCGTCGACGAGGACCAGCAACGACGATCGGGGCACGTGGAAGTTCGTCATGAGGACGTCGACCACCCGCCAATCGTGGCCCCGGGTGATGAAGAGCGATGTGTCGCCCTCGAGCCGACCGGTGGCGGCAACCGATTCGAGCGTGCGAACCACCGTGGTCCCAACGGCGACGACCCGCCGGGCCGAACGGATGCGATCCCAGACCACCGGATCGACCCGATACCACTCGGTGTGCATCACATGCTGCTCGACGTCGTCGGTGGCGATCGGGCGGAAGGTCCCCAGCCCGACCCGCAGCTCGATCCGGACGACCTCGATCCCTCGGGCGGCCAGCCGGTCGAGCACCTCGTCGGTCAGGTGCAGGCCTGCAGTCGGAGCGGCCACCGAACCGGGTTCGCGTGCGAACACGGTCTGATATCGCTCGGGGTCGGCCAGGGGCTCGGTGATGTAGGGCGGGAGCGGGATCTCACCGATGCGTTCCATGAGGTCGTCGTCGAGCACGGTGACCACCCGACGACCATCGTCGAGCACCTCGTCGACCCGGACGACCGGTCGATCCTCTGCCACCCCACCGCCAAGTCCGGAGCCACCGTCGGACCCCGGTGAACCGTGGGGTTCTCGTTCGTCGCGGCGTACGGCGCCTCGTCGGTCGTCGGGGGTCGGACGCCGGCTCCTCGGTATGGCGGTGGGCAGGTGGAGCGTGGCTCCGACCTTGAGCCGCTTGCCCGGTCGAACCAGCGCCCGCCACTGCCGGGCGAAGCCGGTCGGCTCGAGGAGCAGCACCTCGACGGCGCCACCGGTCGCCTTGACCAGATGGAGCCGCGCCGGCAGCACCCGGGTGTCGTTGACCACCAGCAGATCGCCCGGTTCGAGCAGATCGGGCAGGTCCCGGACCCGATGGTCGGCGGGCTCGTCGTCGGGACCGCGATCGACCAGGAGGCGGGCTCGATCGCGCGGCTCGATCGGGTGCTGGCCGATGGCATGGTCGGGCAGGTCGTAATCGAACTCGGCGGCACGCACCGGCCCATTCAACCGGGTCGGCGCCCGGGACCGGTCAATCGAAGAGCGCCGAGCGGTGACGTTGTCGGGGCCGGCCGAATCGGGTGGGGCCAGCCCCAGATGGCGCCAGGCCGCCGGCATGGCGACGCGTCCCCGGGGGGTCCGGGCGATCAGACCCTGCTGGATCAGGAACGGCTCGATCACGTCTTCGACCGTCTCGGTCGGTTCGGCCACCGAGATCGCCAGCGTCGACAACCCGACCGGGCCCCCACCGAAGTGACCGCAGAGGTTCCCCAGGACCGAGCGGTCGACCTTGTCGAGGCCGAGCTCGTCCACCCCGAAGAGGGCGAGACCGTCGGACGCGGTCTCGGCGTCGATCCGGCCGTGACTCCGCACCTCGGCGTAGTCCTGCACCCGATGCAGCAGGCGAATGGCGATCCGTGGGGTCCCCCGACTACGACGGGCGATCTCGAACGCGCCCTCGTGATCGATGTCGAGCTCGCGAAGCCGGGCCGCCCGGAGCACGATCGCCTCGAGGTCGGCCGGACCGTAGAACTCGAGCCGGAACGAGAACCCGAACCGGTCACGGAGGGGACCCGTGATCAGTCCGGTTCGGGTGGTGGCGCCGACCAGCGTGAACGACTCGAGTTCGAACCGGATGCTTCGGGCGGCAGGCCCCTTGCCCAGCAGGACGTCGATCTGGCGGTCTTCCATTGCGGGGTAGAGCACCTCCTCGACCGTGCGGGGAAGCCGATGGATCTCGTCGATGAACAGCACATCGCCGGACTCGAGCTTGGTGAGGATCGAGGCCAGGTCGCCGGCCCGCTCGATGGCCGGCCCCGACGTGATGTGCAGGTGCGAACCCAGCTCGTTGGCGACGATCCCGGCCAGCGTGGTCTTGCCCAGACCGGGAGGGCCACCGAAGAGCAGGTGGTCGGCAGACGAGCCACGGGCTCGGGCCGCTTCGAGGATCACGCTCAGCCGTTCCTTGAGCTCGGCCTGTCCGACGAACTCGGCCAGGGATCGGGGCCGCAGACCCACCTCGTCCAGCACTCCGCCGGGTTGCTCGGGCGGTTGGGGTTGCGGATCGACCCATTCGTCTCGGGGCATGATCAGCCCTCGGCCAGGGATCGAAGGGCCAGCTTGAGCAACGCGCCGGAGTCGAGTTCGGTGCCGTCGTCGGCCAGCGGCGACAGACCGTGGGTTGCCCGTCGGATCTCGTCGGTGGTGTAACCGAGGCTGGACAGGGCCTCACGGGTGTCGGCCAGTGCCCCAACGGCTGCAGCACCACCGTTGCCGGCGACCGCCGGCGCCTCGACACCGTCGAGAATCGGGAGGACGAGGCTGGACTTCAGGTCGACGAGGAGCCGCTGCGCGGTCTTCTTGCCGACGCCGGGCACCGTGCACAGGGCGTCGAGATCGTCGGTGTTGAGCACCCGGGCCAG
Source organism: uncultured Acidimicrobiales bacterium (assembly GCA_963700755.1). Classification (GTDB taxonomy): domain Bacteria; phylum Actinomycetota; class Acidimicrobiia; order Acidimicrobiales; family SZUA-35; genus JBBQUN01. Next base: position 448,038 of record CAVOYW010000001.1, on the reverse strand, counting down.
ATCGCCGGGCGAGAACGTCGCGATGATGGCCAGGGCGAGGGCCGGACCCACCTTGTGGGCGCCGAGCAGTCCCTGGAACGCCACCCGCTCGTCTTTGGTGGCAAAGCCGAACAACCGCTGGTCGGCTTCCCAGAAGTGGTGGTGCACGTGCAGCGTGACTTGCTGGTTCGGATCGAGCCGGGCCGCGGTCTGGGGCGTGACCGTGACCCGGTAGCCGACACCACCGGCGTCACCGCCGACATCGACGATGACCTCGGCGCCGGCGCCCGAACGCAGGTGTTCGCGTTCGACGATGCGACCTCTGAGCATGCCGATCATGTTCGTTCTCCTGTTTCGACGACCGTGATCATCGCCGACCGACGGTCGGGCGTGCCGGATGCAGACCCGTGGGATCGTGGGCCAGGTGACACAGCGCCAACGCAGCGGCGTCGGCGGCGTCGGCCGGCCGTGGTGGCGACGACAACGAGAGCAGGGTCTGGACCATCTGAGAGACCATGGCCTTGTCGGCCCGGCCGTCACCGGTGACCGCAGCCTTGATCTGGTTTGGCGAGTACTCGACCACCGGAACGCCGCGGATGGCGCCTTCGGACATGGCGAGCCCGGCCGCCTGGGCAACGCCGACCGCGCTGTGCAGGTTGTTCTGGAAGAAGAGCCGTTCGACGGCCAGGACACCGGGCCGGAATTCCTCGAACAGCAGCGCGAACTCGCGGCGCAGCTCGGCCAACCGCAGGGGTATCGCCTGATGCCGGTCGGTCGTGATCACGCCGAGCGAAACGGCCCGACCGCCGCCGCGGTGGCCGGGCTCGATGACGGCATAGCCGCACCGGGTGAGGCCGGGGTCGATTCCGAGGACGAACACCTGTACGACGCTAGCGGCTGGGCCCGTCGATGGGTGCGACCACCGCCGTCCCAGCGACCCGGTGGTCCCTTCCGGTCGTCTAGCGTTCGCGTCATGGATGCTCCACGTATCGACCTGCACGATCACCGCAGCTTCGCCGGCTCGCAACCACACGAGATGTTCGACTGGCTGCGGGACAACGATCCGGTCCACCGCCATGCCGAACCGGCCGACGAGGGCCCCGGGTTCTGGGCGGTGACCGGCTACGACGACGTCCGAGAGGTCGGGCGCGACTCGACCCGCTTTTCGTCCAAACCGACGATCATGATGGCCGACTCCGGCCAGAGCGCCGACCTCGGCGATCACGAGATGATGCTCATGTCCGATCCACCCGTGCACACCAGGATGCGTCGGCTCCTCAGCCGTGAGTTCACCCCGCGGGCAGCCCAGCTGCTGGCCCCACGGGTCGCCGAACTGGCCACCGCGATCGTCGACGAGGTCATCGAGGCGGGCCAGTGCGATCTCGTGACGGATCTGGCCGGCGAGATGCCGAGTTTCGTCATCGCCGAGATCCTCGGGATCCCCCATACCGACGGTCGAGATCTCTACCACTTGACCGAGGCCCTGCATTCGTCCCGAGAGGCCGTCGGCATCGAGGCCCAGCAGGCGGCCTTCGCACAGATGTTCGCCTACTCCCAGCAGGTGTACGCCGACCGGGTCGCCAATCCGACCGACGACCTGTCGTCGTTGCTGGCGTCGAGCAGCATCGGCGGACGACCGACCGACGAGATCGACTTCTTCCTCTGGTTCCTGCTCCTGGTCGACGCGGGCGGCGACACCACCCGAAACCTCGTCGGCGCCGGCATGCACGCCCTGTTCGAACACCCCGACCAACTGGCCCGGCTCCAGGCCGACCCGGTCGGATTGATGCCGACGGCAGTCGAGGAGCTGCTGCGGTTCGTGAGCCCGGTGATCTACATGCGACGGACCGCGACGGTCGACACCGAGCTGAACGGGCAAACCATCGCCGCCGGTGACAAGGTCGTCATGTACTACGGGGCCGCCAATCGTGACCACCGGGTGTTCGGTCGACCCCACGAACTCGATCTCGGTCGCCGCCCGAATCCGCACGTTGCGTTCGGGGGCGGTGGCCCACACTTCTGTCTGGGTGCCCACCTGGCTCGCATCGAGATCTCGGCCCTGCTGACCGAGATCGTCACGAGACTCGACGACCTGGCCCCCGCCGGCGACCCGTCCTGGATGGCGTCGAATTTCATCTTCGGTCCGACCCATCTGCCGGTTTCGTTCCGACCGGGGCCTCGCACGGCTGTCTGAACGTATGACTGTCTGAACGCATGACCGGTCTGAACGTCTGACTGTCTGAACGTCTGAACGCACGACGGCCCGAACGAAGAAGTGTTCGAGCGCAGAACTGCCCGAGCGGCCGCTCGCCGGCCGTGCCAGAATCGGCCCATGGGGATCCGACGCGTTGTCACCGGCCATGACGAGAACGGAAAGGCCGTGTTCGCCAGCGACACCCACGTCGACCCCATCACGCTCGATCTGCTCCCCGGAGCCGAGTTCTACCGGATGTGGGGCTCCGACCAGACCTGTTCGTTCCCCGACGACGGCTCCCCGCCACCGGCCGTCCAGTACTTCCCGGGGGTCGGCGGCTTCCGGTTCGGGCTCTTCAGCGTCGCCCCGGACGCCCAGGTGAACTACGACGATCTCGACATTCCGGCGGCCCTGGCCGAGATGGAAGCGCATCTGCCGGGTCTGGCCGACCACATGGAACCCGACCATCCGGGTATGCACACCACCGCGACCGTCGACTACGAATACGTCGTGTCGGGTCGGGTCGTGCTCGAGCTCGACGACGGCGCGACGTGCGAACTGTCGGCCGGTGACACCGTCGTGCAGAACGGAACCCGCCATGCCTGGCGGAACCCCTACGACGAGCCGTGTCTCATGGTGGTCGTGCTCGTCGGCGCCCACCACCGAGAACTCTGACCGAACCCCGCGTTCGCGCCGGGCCTCGGATCGGCTTCACATCGGCCTCGGCGGTGCCGATACGAACGGGGTGAACTCCAGCCCCATCGCTCCCCCGGACACCCTGCCGTCCCCCGATCTGGTCGCCGACGTTGCCGGCGTCAGTCGCTGGTTCGGCGACGTCCGGGCACTGACCAATCTCACCATCGAGGTTCCGAAGGGTCGGATCACCGTCTTGCTCGGGCCCAACGGTGCCGGCAAGACCACCGCCATTCGCATGATCACCGGGGCGCTCGGACCCCACGAGGGGACGGTCTCGGTCTTCGGTCTGGACCCCACCGCCTCGGGGGGCGAAGAGGTTCGTCGTCGTTGTGGGGTCGTTTCGGCCAAGCCATCGCTCTACGACCGACTCGACGGCTGGGACAACCTTCGTTATGCCGCCGAACTGTACGGCCTGGGCCGACGGGCCGACGGCCGGATCCGCGAGGCCGCCGCCCAGTTCGGCATCGACTCCGCCCTCGACCATCAGGTCGGTGGCTACTCGACCGGTATGAAGACCCGTCTGGCCCTGGCCCGGTCGGTCCTCCACGACCCGGACCTGCTCCTGCTCGACGAGCCGACCTCGGGCCTCGATCCGGAGTCCGCGATCTCGGTGCTCGAACTGATTCGCACCATGACCGAGCAGGGTCGCACGGTCCTCATGTGCACCCACCTGCTCCTCGAGGCCGAGGGCCTGGCCGACCACGTCGTGGTGATGCAGCACGGGACGAGCCTGATCTGGGGTGAGCCGGGTGAGCTGGCCACCCAGTTCTGGCCGACGCCGGTGGTGCGGATCTCGGCGGTCGACGGGGTCGGTCTCGATCGGCTGGCCCGGTCACCTGGGGTGACCGCCTACGACCGGAGCGACACCACGGCCACCCTCGAGATCGACGATCTCGGGCGCGTTCCGACGCTCGTCTCGGAGTTGGTGGGCGCGGGCGCGGCGATCACCGCCGTCAACCCGTTCACCCCGACCCTCGAGGACCTCTACTTCGCGGTCCGTCGTGATCGGGGATCGACCGCGGACGAAATCCCGCCTCCCCCGTCGTCGACCGGTCGCCCCGTCCGTCGATCCCGAGTCGCAGAGCTGGCACGATGACCACGATTGATCAGAAATCGGACTCCATGGGCCGGGAACCGTTCCGGATGTCCCGCATGCTCACGGTCGCCCGGACCGACCTCAAACAGCTTGCGCAGGCCCGGGACTTCTGGTTCCCGATGATCTTGTTGGGCAGCTTCTTCTTCGTGATCATCCCCTTGATCCTGCTGATGACGATCACCCAGATCGGTTCGGTCGAGACCGTGGCCAAGGTGTCCCAATCACTCGACATGTTGCCGGCCGCGGCGCAGGAACAGATCCAGGGCCAAACACCGGAGGGACGAACCGGCTATGCCCTCGCCGTGTTCCTGTTCGCCCCGGTCGCCGTGATCGTTCCCCTCACGATCTCGACTGCGGTCGGTGCCTCGACGATCGTCGGCGAGCGCGAGCGGGGCACGGGCGAGTTCTTGGCCCATTCCCCGGCCAGTGCCCGCGAGATCTACATCGGCAAGCTCCTGGCCAGCCTCGTCCCGGGCTACCTGACCACAGCCGTCGGCTTCGGGGCGTACTCGCTGATCGTCAACCTGACGGTCGGACCCGAGGTGGGTGGTTGGTTCTTCCCCACCTACCAGTGGTGGGTGATGATCCTTTGGGTACTGCCACCGTTCCTTGCGATCTGCCTGTCGTTGGTGCTCCGGCTCTCCGCCCGGGTCAAATCGACCGCCGCCGCGCAGCAGGCGTCGGGCCTGGTGAGCCTGCCGCTGATCATGATCGCCTACAGCCAGTCGACCGGGGTCCTGCTCGGGGCCGGCAACATGCCGTACTACGTCGGCGCCATCGCCTGGGTCATTGCCCTGGTCAGCCTGCATCGGGGCGTCCGGTCGGTCACTCGTTCGCGCCTGCTCGGCGTGGCCGGCGGGATCTGAGCCGGGCCCGCTCGCTCAGGAGCTGAGCGCTTCGAGCACCTCGTCGGGGATGTCGGCGTTCGAGAACACGTCCTGAACGTCGTCGTGATCGTCGAGCGCATCCACCACACGCAGCACCGCGCCGGCGGCGGCGTTGTCGTCGACGGGCACGGTGTTGGTGGGGACCATGGAGGTGTCGGCCTCGAGCACGTCGATTCCTGCGGCTTCGAGCGCCGCCTGGAGCGAGACGAGATCCGAGGGGTCACAGGTGACCTGCCAGTGCTCGACGTAGTCCTGGACGTCTTCGGCGCCGGCATCGAGGCCAGCCATCACGATGTCGTCCTCGTCGGCGGACCGGGCGACGTTGATGATGCCCTTGCGCTCGAACTGCCAGGCCACGGCGCCGGGTTCGGCCAACGATCCACCGTTCTTGGACAGCAGCGAACGAATCTCGGACCCGGTCCGGTTCCGATTGTCGGACAGGACCTCGATCAGCAGGGCGACGCCACCGGGCGCGTATCCCTCGTAGGTGATGGACTCGTAGTTGACGCCCTCGAGTTCGCCGGTACCCCGCTTCACGGCACGATCGATGGTGTCGAGCGGGACCGAAGCGTTCCGGGCTTTCTGGTACATCGTGCGCAGGGTGGCATTGCTGTCGAGGTCACCGCCACCCTGGCGAGCGGCCACCTCGACCTGCTTGATCAGCTTGGCGAAGAGCTTGCCCCGCTTGGCGTCGGCGGCACCCTTCTTGTGCTTGATCGTTGCCCATTTGGAGTGGCCTGACATCGTTCACCTCATCGTGGAAACCGGACCGGTGGGGCCGGGGCGGGATCGGTTCGCGCTTCGAGCCCGCAGGAGTCTATCCAGACACCTGTTCGAGGAAGAGCCGATGCAACCGATCGTCGTCGGTCAGCTCGGGATGGAACGAGCACACGAGCACGTTGTCCTCCCGGCACAGCACCGGATCACCCCGGACCTCGGCCAGGACCTCGACCCCCGGTCCGGCGCTCACGACGACAGGGGCGCGGATGAACACGGCCCGAAACGGCAGCTCGAGGCCCTTGACGTCGAGGTCGATCTCGAACGAATCGATCTGGCGGCCGTATCCGTTGCGGCGCACCGACACGTCGATGGCGCCGAAGCTCCGCTGGTCGGATCGGCCGTCGAGCACCTCGCGGGCCAGCAGGATCATGCCGGCGCAGGTTCCGAACACGGGCATCCCGGCCCCGAGCCGTGCGGCCAGCGGATCGAACAGTTCGTTGAGCACCAGTAACTTGCTCATCGTCGTCGACTCGCCCCCGGGCATCACCAGCGCGTCACAGCGCTCGAGCTGTTCGGGTCGGCGCACCTCGATGGCGCACACACCGAGCCCCTGCAGGACCTCGACGTGGCGGGCGAAAGCCCCCTGGAGCGCGAGTACCCCGACCGTCGGGCCGTTGTCGGTCACCAACCCCGTTCGGCGAACTTGACGGTGTCGTCCATGCCGATGCCGGTCATCGGGGCACCGAGACCGCGGCTGACCTTGGCCAGCACGTCGGCGTCGAGATAGTTGGTGGTGGCCTCGACGATGGCCCGGGCCCGGGGGGCCGGGTCGTCGGACTTGAAGATGCCCGATCCGACGAACACGGCTTCGGCTCCCAACTGCATGGCGAGCGCGGCATCGGCCGGGGTGGCGATGCCCCCGGCGCAGAACATGGGCACCGGCAGCTTGCCGGTCCGGTTGATCTCCTGCACGAGGGGCAGCGGGGCCTGCAACTGCTTGGCCCATTCGAACAGCTCGGCTTCGTCGGCCTGGGTGATCTTGCGGATGTCGCCGGTGATGCTGCGGAGGTGCCGAACGGCTTCGACGATGTTGCCGGTGCCGGCTTCGCCCTTCGAGCGGATCATGCAGGCACCTTCGCTGATGCGGCGCAGCGCCTCACCCAGGTTGGTGGCACCGCAGACGAACGGAACGGTGAAGGCGAACTTGTCGATGTGATGGGTTTCGTCGGCCGGGGTGAGCACCTCGGATTCGTCGATGTAGTCGACCCCCAGGGACTGCAGGATCTGGGCTTCGACGAAATGACCGATCCTGGCCTTGGCCATGACCGGGATCGTGCAGACCGCCTGGATGCCCTGGATCATCTCGGGGTCGCTCATCCGGGCGACACCTCCGTCTCGACGGATGTCGGCCGGAACACGCTCGAGGGCCATGACGGCCGTTGCGCCGGCATCCTCGGCGATCTTGGCCTGCTCGGCGTTGACGACGTCCATGATGACGCCGCCCTTGAGCATTTCGGCCAGGCCTCGCTTGACCCGGATCGTGCCGAGGTCGGTGTTGTTGTTCGATGCTTCGCTCATGACCCAATCCTAAGTTCGCCCGTCGAGGTGGCGTCTACCCCGCAGGCCACTTTGTGGTGACCGGGACCGACTCCGGACCCGGTGGAACTCAGCTCGAGGGCAGGACCGTGTCGCCCGCCTCGGGATAGGCCACCCAGGTCCGCCCGGGCGCCAACAGGATCGGGTTTGCGTCGAGATCGAGCAGGGTCGGTTGCGCCAGGATGTCGTCGCGACTCCAGGTTCCCTCGATGACGTGCCCGTCCGTGAGCACGAACACATCGCCTGCGCCGACCGAGTTCAGCTCGGCCGAGGTGGGGTCGGCCGGGCTGACCCCGTAGGTCGTCACCATGATCACGACGTTCTCGGGGGCCAGCTGGTCGCCGAGAACGGTGGTGTGGGGGCGGCCGTCCTGCGCCCGGAGCCAGCCGCCGCGAGCGGGGTCCCAGGTGTAGGTGACGGTGGGCGTACCCCGATACTCGATGGTCACCGGCCCGCTGATCGCAGTGGCGCCGTCGGGGAGCTCGTCGTCGGGTCCCCGATATTCGAACCACGGCAGCGGTGGCTCGGCGTCGTCGGGGGCGAAGGCGTAGAGGTCGGGGGCGTTGACGTAGAGGTTGTGGGGCCTCTTCCGGGAGCTGTCGCGGAAGTACACCGAGCGGCTGATGGCCGTGACCTCCACGATGGGAAGGTCACGCAAGCGGGCGGCCACGTAGTTGTTGCCGCCCGACGATGCATAGAGCGGTCGGTTGAACCCCGACACGAGGTCGAAGTCCGAGGTGCGGCTGGACCGGACGGGACCGACCGGAGACGGCAGCTCCGAATGGAAGACCGCACCCAGACGGGTCACGCCCTCGGTGAGCATCTCGAACACGATGTCGGCCTGATCGATCCCGGTCTGGGGCCGGGCCTCGGGGGCATTGTCGATCTTCACGATCAACGCCGGTCCGGTCAGTTCCTCGGCGACCGGGAGTCCGGTGAGCGGGGCGACAGGACCATCGGGGACGACCTCGGTCGTCGTGGTGGTGGCCGCCGTGGTGGTCGTGGTCGGTGCCGTGGTGGTGGTCGTCGTGACCTCGGCCTCGTCGCTGCCGCCGCCGCAGGCTGCGGCCAGAAGGGCAAGCGCGGTGAGCGCGGCAACGGAACGGTGGGCGATGCGGGGCATCAGATCTCCTGGAGTACGTCGATGCGAAGATCGAGTGGGTACGTGGCGACGAGCGCTCGGGGCGGGGGGACGAGCCACAGATGCTCGACCCGAACGGTCGAACTGCTCGGAATGATGTCGCCCGACTTCATCTTCGAGAATGCCGATGCCAGAGCCGGGGGATAACGCGTGACGCCGACCGCGGCTTGGTCGGCCAACAGATCACGATCGCGGTCGAGCATCGCCTGGAGACGATTCACGCCGAACGCCCGGAACGGCTTGAGCGGGCCCTCGAGGAACAGGCCGCCGATCAGTGATGCCGCCGCCGTCCCGACCGCGGCATCTCCGTCCTTGGCCCGGACGAGCAACTCGGCAACGACGCCTTCGAGTTCGAGCCGGTCGAGTGCCTCGAGCAGACCCTGGGTCACGATCAGCGTGACGGTGTCGGCACCGACCACCGTCATGGCATTCAGCGCCGGGTCGTCGAGCACGAGCACGTCGGGCTCGGGCAGACCGATCGAGAGCACCAGGCCCTCGACCAGATTCAGGAGCCGGGCGTGGCGGAACTCGTCGGCCGGGGAACCCGAGAATTGTGCGAGAACCGACTGCTCGACGTTGCGCAGTCGGGGAACCACGAGGGCGGCACCGACGATCAGGCCGACGATCGGGGCGAGGAGCCAGGGGATCCCGGCCAGGAGGCACAGCACCACCAGTGGCACCGCGACGACGACCGCCACGGCGAAGATGACGGAGACGGCGGTTGAACGCAGCATCGGGTTGGTAGCCAGCGGGCTTCCTCCAGGTCGGACAGGAGTCGGAGCGACGCTCCCGGGACGACAGACGGTGACGACCGGGCGAGCGCAGCAGACCGTCGGACAGACTACGCACAAGTTCGTACGGTCGGGCGCTCCTCGACGACGATGATCGAGATTTCGGCCCTCCCGGTCGACCCCGCGGGTCAGTCGACGAGCCGTCGATACCGATCGAGATAGGCCTCGGCGAGATTCCCCATCGAGAATTCCTCGGCGCGGCCCCGCCCCTCGGCGACCCGCCCCTCGACCTCGGGCGTCCGGTCCAGTGCCGACCCGAGTACCCGTGCCAGGTCGACCGGGTCACCCCGTCGAAACAGGGTTGCGTCACGGCCATTTCGGCTGGTGAGACGGTAGGCGTCGAGGTCGCTGGCCACGACCGGGGTCCCGGCCGCCATCCCTTCGAGCAGCACCACACCGAAGCTCTCGCCGTTGATCGACGGCACGCAGAAGACATCGGCGCCCCGTAGAGCCGAGACCTTGTCGGCCTCGGTCATCGGGCCGAGCCAGTTCAGCCGATGGTTGTCGACGTTGGCGGCGCGCAGCGACGCCGTTTCCGGGCCGTGTCCACCGATCCAGATCGACACGTCGTCGGGAAGCAGGCGTGATGCCTCGAGGAGCACCGACAGACCCTTGCGGGGTTCGTGACGGGCCAGGAAGAACACGGTCGGCCCGGTGGTCGGAGCGGGATCGGCGTCGGCGAATCGCCGGACCTCGATCCCGTTGAACAGCACCTCGTATCGGCCCCCGAGGTGGCGGCTCGCCATGTCCCCCGCCTCGGGCGAGACGGCGACCCGGACATCGAGCCGGGTCACCAATCGACGCAACAGCGGCCGCATCCACCGATAGACGGCGATGTCGCCGCTGGCGTGGAACGTTCCGAGGAGCGGCAGCGGCTTCACCATCAGGGTGGTGAGGGTCGGTCCGGGGGCGAGCGGTTCGTGAAGGTGCAGGAGATCGAACCGTTCGTCCCAGATCGCCGCCAACGCTCGCAGCTGGGCGGCAGCGTCGGGCGCGACCGGGGCCAGCGATCCGTTCTGGGCATACGGCATCGAGTTCCCGAGCGGCGTGATCCAGGGCTCGGGGGGCAACCCGTCGCACGGCGCCAGCACCTGCACATCGACCCCGTCATCGCGCAGGGTTCGAGCCAGACCGATCACCTGCGACTGCACCCCACCCCACACCCCCATGCTGTAGGGGCAGATCATCCCCACCCTCACCGCCGGGCCCCGCGCTCGTCGAAGAGGGGCTCCAGGACGTGCCATTGCTCCGGTGCCCGCTCGACGAGTCGTTCGAGGGCATGAGCCACGCGTTGGGTCGTTGCGGCGACGTCGGTCCGAAGGGAACCGCCACGACCCACTTCGATCCCCGGATCGATGATGCAGTGGTGACCGTTGGCCGCGCTCTGGCCGGGTGAGGTCTCGAAGTAGACGGCGCACGGATGCAGCGGGGCGCCGGTCCGCCGGGCCAGGAGCGCGGGCCCCGCCGGCATCGTGACCGAACGGCCGAAGAACGACACCTCGACCCCTCCTCCGGCGATGTCGCGATCCGAAAGCAGGCAGACGACGTGCCGCTCACGAACGGCCGCGGTCAACTGACCGATCGCGCTCGGACCGAGCGGGATGACCGACACGCCGTAGGATTGGCGGAGCGCCACGAACCACTCGAAGAGGTCGTCGGGCTCCAGTCGTTCGACCACGGCGCTCACCGGGATGTGCAACACCCGGCCGAGGTAGGCGGCAGCCCATTCCCACCCGCCCAGGTGCGGCAGGGCGAGGATCGGCCCGAACCCGCCGCGGCGGGCCGATTCGATGTGTTCGAATCCCGTGACCCTCATCCCGGCGTCGATCGTCTCGGCCGACAGCGACGGCAACTTCAACGTCTCCGCCCAGTAGCGGGCATAGGAGGCGAAGCCTCGACGAACGAGACGGTCGATCTCGATGGGACCGAGGTCGGGGCACACAACCCGGAGGTTCGATGCGAGACCATCTCGGCGACCCGTCGATCGGCGTCCGACGAGTGAACCGATCCCGTCCGCCGTGGCGACCAGAGGCGGCAGCGGGATCCAGCGGGTGACGGCAGTCCCCGACCGGTAGAGCCGCAAGGCCCGGCTGGTCATGGAGGTCGATCGATCAGCGGTTGCGTCGTTGGCGAGCCGTCGCCGTGCGGCGTGACCGCGGCCCGACGCCGGAACCGTTGCGGGCGTGGCGACGACGGCTGGCGGTTCGAGATCGGACCGGGACCACCCGGTCGACGCTGGCCTGCAACCACACCTTGCGGAACCGGAAGACGGCGGTCGCCGCCGTCAGCACCAGCATCAGCACGAGCACGGGCACCAGCAGCTGTTCACCGAAGAGCAGCCCGATCCCGAGCACGATGAATCGCTCGGCTCGTTCCATCAGACCACCGCGGGCATCGAAGCCCAGCGATTCCGCCTTGGCTCGCTGGTACGAGACGAGCGAGGCGGCGATGTAGAGGGCGAATGGCAGCAGGGCCATGCGGGGATTGTCGGTACCGGCGAGATACCAGCCGGCGCCGGCGAACAGCAGGCCGTCGCTCAGGCGATCCGACACCGAATCGAGAAACGCACCGCGCGGGCCCGAGATCCCGGCCGCCTTGGCCACGGCACCGTCGAGGGCGTCGGGGAGGCCCGTGAGCACCAGCATCAGGAACGCCAGACGGAAGTGGCCGGTGCCGATGGCAACCGCACACCCTGCCGCCATCGCAACGCCAACGCCCGTGATGATGTCGGGCGAGACGCCGGCACGGTTCAGGCTGGTTCCGATGGGCGCCATCGCTTTTTCGAAGTTGGTGCGGAAACTACCGTCGAACATGATCGGACCTTTCGGCCGTGCGTCTGCGGGCGACCCACGAATGGCTGAAGGCTAGCGTGCTTGCAGGAGCAAGCACACCAACGACCCTCGGCGCTGGGGTACGTTGCAGCCATGGCCGACCGCTACGACCAACTGAATCCCAACGCACTGACCACGACGCTGCGATCGTTGCGACGGCGTTTCGACGCCGTTTCCGGTCCGGTTCGCTCCGACGACGACCTGTTGGCCAAGGCCGACCGCCCTGGTCCCGAGGGCTCGTCGCTGGTCGACATCCTCGATCACACGCTGCGTGCCGTCGCGGTCCTGGCCGCCGAGGCCACCCGGATCTGCACCCACGTCGACCCGGTGAGCCCGGCCCAGGCGTTCGACCCCGCCACCTGGGCGGCGGGCGAGGCACCAACCGCCACCCTGCGCGAGTCGTCCGAGGTCGTCGCGGCCACCGCCGACGAGCTGGCCGACCTCCTCGACCGTCAGGAGCCCGATGGCTGGAATCGCACTGCTGCCATCACCGGCGGGGGCACGATCCGGTTGATCGACGTCGTCCGATCGCTCGTTCGTGAAGCCGTCGAAGGCCTGCGTCGGGCCGAACGCCAGCTCGAATGGATGCAACAGGACTGAATCCACGTTCTCCGACCGGGTCTGGGCTCGCGCCGTGAGCAGCTCGACCGCCGACATCCAGCGGAGGTATCTCGTCCTCCGGGGACTGCGATGGCTCCCGGTCGGGTTCGTGGCATCGCTGCTCACAATGGTGTCGACGCGCCAGCCGAGCACCGACGTGACGAGTGACCACCGGGTCAGTCCTGATACTCGGACCAGTCCTCGGGGTTGTCTTCGACGAATCGTTCGACGATCTCGCCGTTCACGCCATCGACCAGGACCAGCCCTCGTTTGGTGGGCGGATTGTCGGCCGAGTAGAGCAGGATCCGCCACGTCGGCCGACTGAGCAGGCCACGCCACCCCAGCTGGGCCGAGGCGTGACCGACCGGGAAACCGACGTCACGACTCGAGGCGACCAGGGCGTCACGCTCGTCGACCTCGAGATTCCAGCCGGCAACGATGCTGTAGATACCGACCAACGCCAGGATGATCGCGCCGGCCAGCGTGCCCCGGTTGACCAGCACCCCTTCACCCCGGGTGAGGTAGACGGCGAGCAGCACCCCGGCGATGCCGATGTAGAGGTAGCCGGGGATGCGCCGACGGTTGTTGTTGGGGAAGAGGTAGTCCTCGTGATCCGCCAGATCGGGTTGCAGATCGGCCGGCAGGGAATCGGCGATCTCGCTGGGATCGGTTCCGTTGCGGTCGGGTTCGGTCACGATTCGAACGGTAACGACTCGGGCCAGGCTTCGCGTAGTCGGGCCCAGGCATCACCGAGCGTCATCGGGAGCACCCTGGTCTCGGCGACGGCGGTCATGAAATTGGTGTCGGCATTCCACCGAGGGACGACGTGCACGTGCAGATGATCGGGCTCGGAACCACCGCCCGCCTCGCCCTCGTTGATCCCGATATTGAGACCCTGCGGAGCGAAGGCCGCCTTCACCGCCTGCGAAGCGGCCAGGACGGCTCGCCAGAGTTCGGTGTGCGTAGGCTCGTCGAGTTGTTCGAGCGACGCCGCTTTGTTCCGCGGCAGGACCATGACGTGACCCGAGGTATAGGGGTAGACGTTGAGCACGCAGAAGGTCCGCTCGCCCCGCCACACGATGTAGGTCTGGTCGTCGGGCAGCCCACTGCGTTCGATGGCTTCGAACAGCGACAGGCCCCTTGCTCCGGGAACGTCGGCCCGAGGCAGACCGTCGGCCCCGAGCGGAGTGCCGAGCACGGCCAGTCGCCACCCGGCCCACAACCGACCCATGCCACCCGCACCGACCGGCTCGGATGCAGCCACCGGACGCTCGTCGGTCATGCGTGGGTGTCGACGTCGTTGTGCAGACGGGCGACGAACTCGTCGACGGCAACGTCGCGCTCGACCGCTCCCCCACCCCGGGCGTTCACCCCGACGGTGCCGGCCGCGATGTCGTCGGCTCCGACGACGAGCACGTAGGGAACCTTGTGGGTCTTGCCGTTGCGGATCCGTTTGCCCAGCTGATCGCCGACCACGACCTCGCTGCGGAAGCCCTCGGCCCGGAGCCGATCGTGCGAGTTCCTCGGCGTAGCCGATGTGATCGTCGGAAACCGGTAGCACCTGGACCTGCACCGGCGCCAGCCAGACCGGGAAGGCCCCGGCGAAGTGCTCGACCAGCACACCGAAGAACCGCTCGACCGAACCGAACAGGGCGCGGTGCAGCATGATCGGCCGGTGGCGCCGCTCCGTCGTCGCCGACGTACTCGAGTTCGAAACGCTCCGGCAGCGTGAAGTCGTACTGGATGGTCGACAGCTGCCAGGCCCGACCGATGGCGTCTCGGACCTTCACGTCGATCTTGGGACCGTAGAAGGCGCCGCCGCCTTCATCGATGTCGAAGCTGATGTCCTCGGCGACGAGCGCGCTCGGAGGTGCTCGATCGCGTCGGCCCAGCCCTCGTCGGTCCCGACCGACTTCTCGGGTGGCCGGGTGGACAGGCTGGCCTCGAAGTCGTCGAACCCGAACGCCCGCAGCACCGACAGCACGAAGTTCGAGCAGGCTGCGGATCTCGTCGTGGGCCTGCTCCTCGGTGCAGTAGATGTGCGAGTCGTCCTGGGTGAAGCCACGGATCCGCAACAACCCGTGGAGCGCCCCCGACAGCTCGTAGCGGTACACGGTGCCGAGCTCGTAGAGCCGCAGGGGCAGCTCGCGGTAGGACCGCTGCCTCGACTTGTAGACGAGGTTGTGCATCGGGCAGTTCATGGGCTTCGGGTAGTACTTGCCGTTGTCCATCTCCATCGGGGGGTACATGGAGTCGGCATAGAAATCGAGGTGACCCGAGATCTCGAACAGGCGGGCGTTGGCCAGGTGCGGGGTGTACGCGAACTCGTACCCACCGTCCTGGTGCCGCTGCCGCGAGTAGTCCTCCATCAGCTTGCGGACGATCGCCCCCTTCGGATGCCACACGGCGAGACCCCCGCCCAGTTCGGTCGGGAACGACAGCAGGTCGAGCTCGTTGGCCAGCCGGCGATGATCGCGCAGCGCAGCCTGCTCGAGCCGTTCGAGGTGCGCGGCGAGGTCCTTCTTCGACGCCCACGCCGTGCCATAGATGCGTTGCAGCATCGGGTTCTTCTCGCTCGCCCCGCCAGTAGGCACCGGCGACCTTCATCAGCTTGAAGTGGCCGAGGTGCCCGGTGTGGGGAACGTGGGGGCCGACGCACATGTCGACGAACGCGTCGGTGTTGCGGTAGAAGCTGATGACGTCGCCGCCGGCCTCACCGGCCAACTCGTCGTCGACCTTGCCCGGGTCGAGGTTCGACACGGCCTCGATGATCGCCCGCTTGTAGGGATGGGCGGCCATGAGTTCGAGCGCCTCCGCCGGTGACGATCTCGGTGCGGACGAACGGCTGCCTGGCCTTCACGATCTCGCGCATCTTGGCCTCGATCGCGGCGAGGTCTTCGTCGCTGAACGTGGCCCCGCCCGGCAGCTCGAAGTCGTAGTAGAAGCCGTCCTCGATGGGCGGACCGATGGCGAAGGTGGCCCCGGGCCACAGTTCGAGTACCGCCTGGGCCAGGACGTGGGCGGTGGAGTGGCGAAGGGTGTGGAGTGCCTCGATCGACTGTCGGGCGTGACGATGGCGACCGATCGCCCGTCGTGGAGCGGGACGTCGAGATCCTGCTCGACACCGTCGACCACGGCGATGACGGCGTCCTTGGCCAGCCGGGATGCCGATGTCGCGCGGCGAGATCGGCCGCGGTCGCACCGTCGGGCAGGGAGCGAATCGGACCGTCGGGAAGCTTGACGGTGATGTCGGACACGGCGGCAAGTGTACGGGTCCGGGTTGTTCCCGGACCGCCAATAACCCAGCGCCGCATCGCCGCGACCTGCGCCAGGCCTGATCACTCGGGCCGAGCGGTCGATGTGATCAGTCGATGCGGACGCCGAGGAGCGTGGCAGCCGTCGACACGCCCTCGCCCCGTTCGGCGGCGGCGTCGATGGCCGGCACGGCGGTCGGCGTGTCGAGATCGTCGTCGAGCGCCGCACGCACCTCGTCGAGGCGCCCCGTCGCCGGCACCGGCGGCCAGCCACCGGTCGAGACGGGCCGCGGCCGTCGGGCATGATGTCGTCGTTCCACTCCCACTCGGTGCGGTAGTGGTTGGACGACCACGCCCAGTCGGATCGCACGGGGGTCGTAGGTCTTGCGCAACTCGCTGACGAAGACGAGGTTGCCCGAGCGACTTCGACATCTTGTGGCCGTCCATCCGAACCATGGCCTGATGCATCCAGTGACGCACGAACGGCTCGCCGGTCGCCGCCTCGGACTGGGCGGCCTCGCACTCGTGATGCGGGAAGATCAGATCGCCACCGCCGCCGTGGAGATCGATCGTGGTGCCCAGTTCCCGCAACGCCAGGGCCGAGCACTCGATGTGCCAGCCCGGGCGTCCCGGACCCCACAGGGACTCCCACGCCGGCTCGTCGTCGGCCGAGGGCTGCCACAGGACGAAGTCGAGCGGGTTGCGCTTGTTCGGGTCGTCGGGATTGCCGCCGCGGTCTCGGCGGCGTACTCGAGCATCGTGGCCTCGTCGTAGCCCGAGATCGAACCGAACGTGTCCCACTTGGACACGTCGAAGTAGACGGCGCCCCCGGCCTCGTAGGCGTAGCCCCGATCGAGGACCTTGCCGATGAAGCCCCGGATGTCGGCGATGGCCGAGGTCGCCCGCGGTTCGCTCCAGGCCGGAAGCATCTCGAGCGCCTCCATGTCGGACTGTCGAAGCGGGCGACCTCGGCCGCAGCCAGATCGAGGTAGTGGACACCGAGTCTCCCGAGCCTTGGCCAGGATGGAATCGTCGACGTCGGTGATGTTGCGGACGGCACCGGGTCTCGTGGCCCATGTCTCGCAGCCGCCGCTGCAGCACGTCGTAGGTCAGGTAGACCGCGGCGTGACCGAGGTGAGTGGCGTCGTAGGGAGTGATCCCGCAGATGTAGAGATTGCACGATCGGTCCCGGCTCGAAGGGGACCACCGATCGGCGAGCGGTGTCGTAGAGGCGCATGGTCACGCGACGGAGGCTATCGGTGCGAGGGCAGTCGACCGAATCGACCGTGGTCACCCGTGGCGGCGTTCGCGACGAACAATGGGCAGCATGGGAGCATCCGACGCTGTCGTCTGCTAGTCAAAGGGCGGTGGGAATCCTCGAGAACAAGAACCTGCTCATCACCGGCGTCCTGACCGACGACTCGCTGGCCTTCGGCATCGCCCAGCTCGCCCAGCGGGAAGGAGCCGAGATCGTCCTGACCGGATTCGGCCGCGGCCTGCGCCTCACCGAACGGACGGCCCGCAAGCTCGACACCGAGCCCGAGGTCCTCGAACTCGACATCGCGAACCTCGACCACGTCGGGGCCGTCCGCGACCACCTCGCAGACCGGTGGGGACGGGTCGACGGAGCCCTGCACGCCATCGGCTTCGCCCCCGCCGTTTGCCTGGGCAACGACTTCTGGGCCCCCGAGTGGGACGACGTGGCGACCGCAGTGCAGGTCTCGACCTACTCCCTGCGGACGCTCGCCGATCTCGTTCGTCCGCTCATGCAGGACGGCGGCGGCTCGATCGTGGGCCTCACCTTCGACGCCACCGTGGCCTGGCCCGCCTACAACTGGATGGGTGTGGCGAAAGCCGGACTCGAATCGCTCAACCGGTATCTGGCCCGAGAGCTCGGCTCCGAAGGCATCCGCTCGAACCTGGTCGCCGCCGGTCCGATGCGCACCATCGCCGCGAAGTCGATCCCCGGTTTCGCCACCTTCGAGGAAGAATGGGTCAAACGGGCCCCCCTGGGGTGGGACGTCAACAACTCCGAAGGGGTTGCCCGGTCCACCGTTGCCCTGCTGTCGGACTGGTTCCCGCAGACCACCGGTCAGATCATCCACGTCGACGGCGGCTATTCGATCATCGGCGCCTGAGAACGCCGCCGGGGCCCCGTCAGGCGAGCCACTTGGGGTTGACGATGGCCAGGCGCTCGGCGGTGCTGACCGCCAGCACCGCTGCCAGACCGGTGAGATCGGTGTCGAAGTCGCCGGCCCGGATCCGCCCGGCCAGATCGGCGTCGTCGACGACACCGAGTTCGGCGAGCCGGGCCCGGTGGCGCTCGACCTGGAGCGTGCCGGCCCGGGCCTCGCGTTCGAGCATCGAGGCCACGTTGGTCGCGACCCGGACGTGAAACCCGATGCCGCCCCGGCCGACGGCCGGCGCGACGGTGTCGGACAGGAATCGGGCCAACGCGCCCGTCAGCTCGGCCGCGTCGGGCTGACCCGCGCCGGGCACGGGATCGACCGGCAGGCCCAGATCATCGATGGCCGAGCGGTCGACGGTGTCGCCCGCCAGTGACCAGGCCAGATCGTATTCCTGCTCGGCGATCCGGCTTCCGATCGCGAGCAGCTCGAGCGACTCGACGACGCCGGTGCGATGGGCACCGGCCTGCAGCCCGCACATGATCCCCCACTTCAGGGTGCCGAGCCGTTCCCACCAACCGAAGACGTCTCGATCGACGGTCCGACCCGATGTCGACTCATAGGCCCCGAACAGGTCCTCGTAGTCGCCCACCCCGGCCACCGGCTTGGGCCCGCCGAATCGCCAGGCTCGGGTGCACAGCCATCCGAGATCTTCCATCGGGTCACTCAGGTGGGCCAGTTCCCAGTCGAGGACCGCGGCCAGGCCCTGCTCGTCGACGATCAGGTTGCCCAGTCGGAAATCGCCGTGGACCAGCACCACCCCGCTCGCGTCGGGTCGGTTCCGTTCGAGCCAGCGGAAGGCAAGCTCGAACACCGGCGACACCAGCGCCAGTTCGTCGATGGTGACCCGCCAGCGCTCGAGTTCGTCGGTGTGTTCGAGATGGTCCAGACCCGTGGGATCCACCGCATGCAACCGCCCGAGTGCCCGACCGGCCTGTGCGGCCAGGCGGGTTCGGGCGATGGCGAACTCGTCGTCTCGCAGGATGCGGCGGGCGATGGTCGCCCCGTCGACCGCTTCGGTCACGAAGAAGCTCGGGCCGATCGCCGACGACGGGTGGGTCTCGTTGGTGGCAACGACCCGGGGCACCGGCACGCCGGCCGACCCCGCGCGTTCCACGACACTGGCCTCGGCCGCCATACCCCGTTCGTTGCGCAGGACCCCGCCCCGCTCTCGTTGCAGGATGTACCGCCCACCCGAATCAGCGACCGCGAACGCGTACGTTTCGCGACTGGCCCCGCCGGTGAGGCGGGTCAGCGAGTCGATGACGGCCGGTCGGCCCGGCGCCCCCATGATCCCGGACAGGGCCGTGGCGATGGTGTCGAGATCGGACGATGCGGTGACCACCAGGCGAACGTACCCGGCGCCAACCCCGAGGCGCACGTCGACGGGCGTGACCGCCCGTCGGCCGCGTTCAGCAGACCGCGGCGACGTAGGGATACGGGTTGACCGCACCGCCACCGCCGGGGTGGACCTCGAAGTGCAGATGCGGGATACCCCGGGCGTTGCCGTCGTCACCGACGTAGCCGATGATGTCGCCGGCCTGGACCGACCCCGACTTCTCATAGCCCGAGAGGTGGGTTCCGTAGTAGTAGTTGCCGTCGCTCCCGTTGAGGTGGAAGGACCGTCCTCCCACACTGTTCGACCGGTGGGTGACAGTTCCGCTCACCGGGGCGGCGATCGGGGTGCCGATGCGGGCCATCATGTCGACACCCTTGTGGCGGCGTCCACCCGAGCGTGCGGCGCCCCAGGTGTCGACGAACGAGACCGTTCCGGCCACGGGGCAGGCCTTCAAGACCCCGGAGCCGCTCGCGGCGACACTCGATGGCGCTCCACCCGAAGCGGTTCGCGACCCGCTCGAGACCGCCCGGGCTTGGGCCGCCCGGCGGGCTGCGGCCTGTTCGGCTGCGATGCGCCGGGCCTCGGCTGCCAACCGTTCGGCTTCGAGCGCTTCGAGCCGGGCCAGCTCGACGCCGAGCTCTTCCCGCTTGGCCAGGAGGGCTGCGTGCTCGGCCTCACTAGCGGCCGTCTGGTCGGCCAGGATCGCTCGAGCAACGGTCAGATCCTCGAACAGCACCCGATAGGTCTCCATGGCATCGGTGTCGGAGCCCAGGGCGGCGTCGGCGAGCGTCTCGGCCCTCAGCGACGCGACCAGGCTGCCGGTCTCGAGTGCCGTGGTCGGCATCTCGCTGCGAAGGAATTCGCTGATCGCCGAGGCGGCCACGTTGCCGGCCAGGGCATCGGCCTCGGCCCGGAGCGATTCGTAGCGGACGGCGGCAGCTTCGGTCGCCTGTTCCAGTGCGCTCAGTTCGGTCTCGGCGTCGCTCAGCTCCTGGGTAAGTTCCTGGACCCTGGCCCGGGTCTCGACGAGGCCCGGAGTCTGTTGCCCTCCGGCCGGGATGGCGACGAGGACGAGGCTCAGGACGAGACCGAGCGCTGCAGCGATGGTCGAACCACGCCGGCGGGCAGGAACCGATCGACGGACGGCGCCGTCGTCCTGGACAGATCGTTGTCGCACAGCGCCGGACTCTAGCGGCGCCTCCGCCGGTTCGCCATGCTCCGTGGGCGTCCAGCACGTTGTGTGGTCGTGTGGTCACTCACTCGTTCGGGCGAGCGGGCCTGATCGTCCGCAGGCCTACTCGTCGATGAGCGCCCGGATGATCTGTTCGACCGATACGACGCCAATCGGCCCATCGGGCCCGTTCACTACGGCCAATTGGCGGCGGAGTCGACGCATCGCCCGCAGCACTTCGATGAGGTTCCGTTCGCCGTTGACGACCACCATCGGCCGGGTGTGAGCGGCCGACAGCGGGGTCGCCCGTTGCGACCGGTCGATTCCCAGCAGATCCTTGGCGTGCACGTAGCCCAGCAGTCGGACCTCACCGCGGGCGGCCGACAGGATCGGCAGTCGGGTCTGCCCCGTACGCCGCACCACCTGTTCGATCTGAGCCGCCGTCGCTCCGTCGCGGATCGTCGCCAGGTCGGCCAACGGCGTCGCCACCTCGGCAACGGGACGCTGGGCGAATTCGAGGGCCCCCGACAACAACCCGGCACTGTCGGCCTCGATTGCTCCCCCCTCGGACGACACGGCGACGATGGCCGCCAGTTCGGCTGCGCTGTGGGCCGACACCAGCTCGTCTCGAGGCTCGACCCCGATGAGCCGGCAGCCGACGGCGGCCATGCCGTTGAGCAGCCGCACCAGCGGACGGAACACCACCAGGTAGGCACGATAGGGAATCACGAGCCAGCGGAGCGTGGCGTTGGGGGCGGCGATCGCCAGGTTCTTCGGGATCATTTCGCCGACCACAAGATGGAGGAAGACCACGATCCCGAGACCGATGGTGAACCCGATGACCCGGCCGACCTCCTCGCTCACCGAGGTGCCGAGCAGCGATTCGATGATGTGCGCCAGCGCCGGCTCGCCGACGTAACCGAGCCCCAGTGAAGCCATCGTGATCCCGAGCTGTGCGCCGGCCAGCTGGCTCGACAGGTCCGAGAAGCTGCCGACCGCCAGCTTCGCGGTCCGGACGCCACGTTCGGCGGCCGCCTCGAACGACGAGCGCTTGGCCGCGATGAGGGCGAACTCGTACGCAACGAAGACGCCGTTCGCCAGGATCAACATGACGGCGGCGAGGATGGCCCACACATCGGAGGTTCCGCCGCCCGTCTCGGCGCCGAACAGCATGGCTCCGGAGAACGCGCTCATGGCCGTTCCGCCTTCTCGGGAGCAACCATCTCGATCGAGGCGATGCGACGCCCGTCCATGGCGACGACCTCGAACTGCCAGCCCTGGTATCGGACGATCTCGCCCTCGACCGGCACACGCCCGAGCTGATCGAGCAGGAAGCCGGCAACGGTCTCGTAGTCACCATCGGGCATCTCGAAGCCGGACACCTCCTCGACCTCGTCGGCGTGGAGCGTTCCGGCGATGATGTAGACGCCGGTACGGGTCACGCTCAGTGTGGTGACGTCGTCGTACTCGTCGTCGATGTCACCGGTGATCTCCTCGAGCACGTCCTCGAGCGTGAGGATGCCGGCGGTGCCGCCGTGTTCGTCGACGACCACCAGCAGCTCGGTGTCGTGCCGCTTGAAGTCGGCCAGGATGTCGACCAGGTCACGGGTCTCGGGGACGACCTGGGCGTCGTCCATGATGGCCGAGACGAGCGTCGCCCCCCGCTGTTCGACGGGGAGATCGAACACGGCGGCCACGTTCACCACACCCTTGACATCGTCGATGTCGTCGCCGCAGACGGGGTAGCGACTGTGACCGCTCTCGGTGGCGTGGACGATGAACTCGTCGACGGTCGCGTCGAGCCGCAGCCAGTCGACGTGGACGCGAGGGGTCAAGGCCTCGGCTGCGGTCTTGTCTCCGAACCGGATGGTTCGGGTGAGCAGGCTGAGCGCATCGGGGGCGAGGGTGCCGAGGCTGCCCGACGAGAGGATCAGGTACTCGATTTCCTCCAGCGAACGAAGGGCCGACAATTCCTCGGCGGGTTCCACCCCGAGTTTGCGGACCGCCCAGTTGGCGGCGCCGTTGAACGTCGTGATGATGGGGCTGAAGGCGCCGTGCACGAGACGGGCCGCCGGAGAAAGGGCCTTGGCCGTCGATTCGGGCTTGGCCAGGGCGAGATTCTTCGGGATCAGCTCACCGGCCACCATCTGGAAGACCGTGGCGATGGCCAGTGCGACGATGACCGACAGCGACCCACCGCCGGTCCCTCCGACGAGTTCGATCACCGGGTCGATGAGTTCGCCGACGAGCGGCTCGGCCAGGAAACCGAGCACGAGGCTCGTCACCGTGATGCCGAGCTGGGCCCCGGACAGGTGGAACGACATGCGCTTGAGCACACCGAGCGTGATCCGAGCCGTCCGGGATCCGCCCTCGGCCTGGGTTTCGAGCTTCGTGCGATCCGACGCGATGAGCGCGAACTCGACCGCAACGAAGAACCCATTGGCCGCAACGAGCAGCAGGACGAAGAAGAGACCGAGTGCGACATTCATGGGCAGGGCCGTGCATGCTACCGCCTCGCCGCGATCCATCGTTGATGGCTACCGTGCGGCCGATGCCGACGCCGGACTCGACCACCCCACCAGGACCCGACGGCCCGGCGGCACCGACCACGCCGACGGGTGAGCGCGTGCCCGCCATGGAATTCGTCGGGGTCGGCGTCGTGATCGATGGTGCGGTGATCCTGGCAGGGATCGATCTGACGATCGGTTCCGATGACCATTGGGTCGTGCTCGGACCGAACGGCGGTGGCAAGTCGACCCTGCTCCGACTGGCAGCGCTCCAACAGCATCCGACGACCGGCACACTCCGGCTCCTCGGCCACGAACTCGGTCGGGTCGACGTCCGTCCCCTCCGGTCGCGGATCGGGATCTCCTCCGCCGGATCGGCCGAACGGATCCGGGGCGAGCTCGAGGCCGATGTGGTCGTTCGCTGCGGACGATACGGCGCGTTCGAACCCTGGTGGCACCACTACGACGACCATGATCACGAGCGCTCGGTCCACCTCCTCGACCTGGTCGGGTTGGGCGGGTTCGAGGGCCGCCGCTTCGGCTCCCTGTCATCGGGCGAACGCCAGCGGGTCCTGCTGGCCCGGGCGCTGATGCCCGAGCCGGCGATCCTGCTCCTCGACGAGCCGACGGCCGGCCTCGACTTCGCCGGCCGCGAGCAGCTCGTTGCGTCACTGAGCGCGGTCGCAGCCGATCCGGCCGGGCCGGCGACGGTTCTCGTGGTTCATCACGCCGAGGACATCCCGCCCGGCACCACCCATGTGCTGGGGCTGGGAGCGAACGGGGTCATCGCCCAGGGTCCGATCGACGAAGTCCTGTCGTCGGCCATGCTCAGCGAGTTGTTCGGCCTCGAGGTGGAGCTCCGCCGACACGGCGGTCGCTATTCCGCTGCGGCCCGGGCGGCAAGCTCTCGGTCCGAGACCAGTTTGAGCAGGTGGTAGGGGTTCACCGGGTCGCCGCCGTTGGGGTGGATCTGCATGTGGAGGTGGGGCGGGGTCCCGACGGCATTCCCGGTGTTGCCGACATAGCCGATGAGCTCGCCCACCTCGACCACCTGATTCTCCCTCAGGCCCGGGGCGAAGGCCGACAGGTGGGCGTAGTACCAGTCGGTCCCACTCTCACCCTTCAGCCACAGACGAAGCCCGCCCAGCGTCCCGTTGCCGATCCTGGTGACGATGCCCCGTTCGGCTGCAACGAGCGGTGTTCCGGCCGGTGCGAAGATGTCGATGCCCTCGTGGCGACGTCCACCGGAGCGGGGGAAACCCCAGGAGTTGATCAGCGGAACGCTGTAGGGCCAGACGATCGGGAACGTGACTCCGGGGATGTAGACCCCGCTGCCCGCTTCGAACGCCTCGAGTTCGGCTTCGGCCTGGACCACGGCGTCCCGATTGGTCACGACGGTCTCCTCGGCGGTCACCAGTGACCGTTCGAGCAACTTGATCCGCTCGCGGAGCCGGGTCGTCTCGTTCTCGAGATCGGCCTTGGTGGCCAGATAGGCCGCAATCGTGGCCCGATCGGACTCGAAGACGAGCTCGACGACGGTCTGCTGGGCGATCGAATCGAGGCTCTCGTCGTAGCCGATCGCCGCCTCCAGCGTCGGCGCCTCGCCGGCAACGAAGGCATCGGTGGCCCGGAATCGCAGGCGCTGCTCGGCGTCTTCGAGCGCTTCGAGATTGGCCTGCGTCTCGGCATCGAGGGCGTCCCGCTGGGCTCGGCCCGACTTCAGCTGCAACCGGAACGACCGAACGAGGGCGATCGAGCTCTCGAGGGCCTTGTGGGCGTTCGCCGCCTTCGCCTGTGCCGATTCCACGTCGCCGACGACGGCGACCGACGGCTTCCACGCCACGTCGTTGTCGAAACGGTTCGGCGGCGGGATCGTGACCGTCACCGACGGCGGTGGGCCGTCGGCTTCGTCCTCACCCTGCCCGGGGTCGATCTCGGGGGTGACGTCGTCGAGAATCCCGTCACCGTCGATGTCGTATTGGGCACAGGGCGGAAGCGTGCTGCCCGTCGCCGCGGGATCGGCCGTCGTCGGGGGCGTTGCGTTCGGCTGGCAGCCCAGCGGCCCGGGCACCGTGCTGGTCGTCCCGCCGGGAGCGGTCGTGACGGGGGCCGGCGGAGCCGTGGAGGACGGTGACGGAGGCGCCGTCGTGTTGGACGGTGGCGGGGGCGCCATCGTGCTCGACGGTGGCTGCGTCGGAGCCGTCGTTGGCGCGCTGGTCGACGACGGTGGCGGATCGCCTTCTGCGGCCGACGCCACACCGGGAGCGACCGAGATCGACGACAGCGCGGTGAGGACGGCGACGATGGTGGCGGCGCGAACGCGGAGACGACGGGACAGGAGACAACGGGACATCTGTGCTCTTCATCGGCCGACCCGAGCTCGAACATGAGCGGTTTCCCGACCCGTTACCAACCCGAACGACCACCATCTTCCCTGGTCAGGCCATCGCTCGACCGGCCATCGGTCACATCGGGCGACCGGGTACCCCGGACGGTCAGCTGAGGTGATGGGCGTCGCCGGCCAGGACCGTCCGTCTCGAGCGGTCGTCGGTCTCGATCGTGATGCCACCGTTGTCGGCGATCCCGACCACGAGCCCCGACACGTCCCCGTTCGGCGTGTCGAGCCGCACCCGGCGCCCGAGACTCACACAGCACCGGCGATAGTCGTCGAGAACCGAGGCCACGTCGCCCGACTCGAGGCGATCGACGAGTGGTTCGAGGTGTCCCAGGATCGACTCGAGGAGCAGCGCACGGTCGATCAGGGACCCGGTCGAGGCCAGATCGGTGGCCCGGTCGGCGACCTCGACCGGCGGCCCGGCTTCGAAGGCCACGTTGATCCCACAGCCGACCACGACGGCAAAACCGCGGGCCGTCGTCGCCGACTCGGCCAGGATCCCGGCGACCTTGCGGTCGGCGATCAACACATCGTTGGGCCACTTGAGACCGACCGGTGTCGGCGTGAACTCGGCAATACCGGCCCGGACCGCCATCCCGGCGGCGAGGGGCAGGAACCCGGCGATGTCGGGCTCGACGAACAGCAGAACCGAGAACAGCAACGAGTGCCCGGGATCATCGACCCAGCGGCGACCCTGTCGTCCACGGCCCGCGTTCTGGTGGTCGGCCACCAACACGCCACCCGGGGAGCGCCCGGCGATGGCCTCGGCCAGGAGGTCGTGGTTGGTCGAGCCGGTCTCGGCCACCCACCGGACCGGAGAAAATCGTCCCCTGGGTACTTTCCTCGCCGGGTCCATCTCGGCTAACCATAGGGCGTGCTGAACTCACCCCCGTTTCGTCCCTCGTTCACCAAGGTCCTGATCGCCAACCGAGGCGAGATCGCCGTTCGGGTGATCCGGTCCTGCCAGGAGCTCGGCATCAAGACCGTGGCGGTGTATTCCGAACTCGACCGTGAGGCGCTCCACGTCCGCCTGGCCGACGAGGCCTATGCCCTGGGTGGTCAGACCGCCGCCGAGTCCTACCTCAACACCGAGGCCATCATCGATGCCATCGAGCGCTCGGGGGCCCAGGCAGTCCACCCGGGATACGGCTTCTTCTCCGAGAACGCCGACTTCGCCCGGGCCATCACCGACCGGGGTGTGGTGTTCATCGGTCCGCCGCCATCAGCCATCGAGGTCATGGGAGACAAGATCAGCGCCCGTGAGGCGGCCGAAAAGGTCGGCGTCCACGGCGTCCCCGGCATCACCGAGTTCCTCTCCGGACCCGACGAGATCGTGGCGTTCGGAGACGAGCACGGCTACCCCGTGGCCATCAAGGCCGCCTTCGGGGGTGGCGGGCGAGGCATGAAGGTCGTCTCCTCGGCCGCCGAGGCCGGTGACCTGCTCGAGTCGGCCAAACGCGAAGCACTCGCCTACTTCGGCCGCGACGAGTGCTACATCGAGCGCTATCTCACCAAACCCCGCCACATCGAGATCCAGGTCATCTGTGATTCGCACGGCAATGGCCTCTACCTCGGCCAACGCGACTGTTCGGCCCAGCGCCGCCACCAGAAGCTGGTCGAGGAGGCCCCGGCGTTCGGGCTCCCGCCCGAGACCGCCAAATCCATGGGTGAGGACGCCGTCAAGGTCGCCCTGGGTTGCGGCTACACGAACGCCGGAACCGTGGAGTTCCTCTACGAGGACGGCGAGTACCACTACCTCGAGATGAACACCCGGCTCCAGGTCGAACATCCCGTCACCGAACTGGTCACCGGTCTCGATCTGGTGGCCATGCAGCTCCACGTGGCCGACGGGGGCAAGCTGCCCTTCACCCAGGACCAGATCGAGCTCCACGGCCACGCCATCGAGATCCGGATCAACGCCGAGGACCCCGCCGGCGGCAGGTTCCTGCCGTCGCCCGGACCGATCACCAAGCTCCGGGTCCCCTCGGGCTACGGCGTCCGCTGGGACGGCGGCTACGAAGCCGGCGACGAGATCAGCCAGTACTACGACAATCTCGTCGGCAAGCTCATCTGCTGGGGTTCGGACCGCGATGTCGCGATCGCCCGCACCCTGCGAGCACTGCGCGAGTTCGAGATCGAGGGTGTGGCAACGACCATCCCGGCCGACATCGCCATCCTCGAACACCCCGACTTCCAGGCCGGCGAGCACTCGACCAAGTGGGTCGAGGAGGTCCTCGACCTCAGCGGTGTGAGCGCATCGCCCGCGGCCCCGTCCGACACCGAAGAAGACGAGCCCAAGGTTCGACGTGACGTCGACGTCGAGGTCAACGGCAAGCGGTTCAAGGTGGCCATGTGGGTGCCGGAATCGGCCATGGCCGCCGCACCGGCGGCGGGGGCCAAGAAGGCCCGGCGCCGCAGCTCGAGCGGCGCGGGAGCCACCGGTTCGGGCTCGGGCGACGTCACCGTTCCGATGCAGGGAACCATCGTGAAGGTCGTGGCCGAAGTCGGCCAGACCGTGGCCGTCGGCGACACGATCGTCGTTCTCGAGGCGATGAAGATGGAGAACAACGTCAACGCCGAGAAGGCGGGCACGGTGGTCGAGATCAAGGTCGCCGCCGGCGACTCGGTCGGCGGCGGCGACGTGGTGGCCAAGATCGAATAGAGCAACCCGCCGAGACCCGGACCGATCAGTCAGCGGTGATGACCTCGACCGATCGACCGGTTCGGCGCCCGATCTCGTCGAGGAGTTCTTCGACCGTGGCCTTGCCGCTCACCGGAACCGGGGCGCCGACGACGATCGTGCCGACGGCGACCACCCCGCAGATCTCGGCAACGACATCGGCGACCGTACCGCTCCGCACGATCACCCGGACCGGCGTGTCGTCGATCCCGGTCTGGCGGCGGACCAACTCGATCTGGGCCGAGAGCAGCCAGTCGAGTTCGTCGACCACGATGCTCGACATCGTGTCGTCGAGGTCACCGAAGGCATGCGGATCCAGCACCGCCAGATACACGAGTTCGCAACCGTGCTCACGTGCCGCTTCGAGCGCCTTTCGAAACGTCGCCGCACGACCGGACCCTCCCCACGACACGTAGAGCACCGTGGAGCTCATCGCTCGACCGACCCGACGTCGTCCGGAGCCGGTGAATCGGACTCCCAACGCTCCTCCAGCAGGTCGAGCGCCGCCAACCGGTGGTTCACCTCGCCGACGAGTTCGGTGGCGACCTCTTGGTCGACCAGACCGGTACGCACGATCCCCGACAACGCCTCGAGTTCGGCAACGAGTGCATCTCGTCGGCCCTGGAGCAGCATCGCCACCTCGAGCTCGGGGTTCCGCCGCAGGTGGTCCCGGAGATCGGCACCGGCGGCGTCGACCTCGCGGCGATAGGTGACGGCCAGGGCGTCGGCCAACTCCTCGAAGAGCACGCCTTCGGCGCCGAGCCGATTCATCTCGGCCTGGCCGGCACGCCCCATCATGATTCGGGCCTGGTGGTGTTGCTGGCGCAGTTCGTTGTCGGCCCGTCCGGCCAGTCCGAGTCGCCGGATCAGCGGGCCCATCGTCGTGCCCTGCACGAGCAGGGTGAAGACCACGACACCGAAGGTCATCACCCGGAGTGACTCGACCACGTCGGGTTCGAAGAGCTCCTCGGTGATGACGAGCGCCAGAGCCAGCGAGATCGCTCCGCGAAGTCCACCCCAGAACATGACGTGCTGATACGTGAGCGGAATCCGTCGCCCGGGTGTCACCTGGGCACCGACCCAGGAGATGCCGTAGACCACCACCAAGCGGACCAACAGCACGATGAACACGGCGACGAGGACCTCGACGAGGTGATCGGCCAGGCTCCCCAGCGAGATCGTGAGTCCGATGAACAGGAAGACCAGGGAGTTGACCAGGAACGTCAGGAGCTCCCAGGAGTGCTCCAGGGTCTGCTTCGTGTTCGGTGACGTGTTCTTCAGCCCGAGCGAGCCGACGGTCAGACCGGCGGCGACGACGGCGAGGATGCCCGAGAAGTGGAAGCTCCGGCCGACGATGTCCCCCGCACTCTCGGCAATGAGGTAGGAGCCGTAGGCCAGGGCCAGCGTCGTGGTGGTCTCGACCAGTCCGTCGTCGACGCGGGCCAGCACGATCTCGGACACGACGTAACCCAGGACGAGCCCGACGGCGAGACCGCCGACCGAGACCACGACGAAGTCCTCGAGCGCGCCACCCAGGGTGAACTCGTCACCCCGTGCCGCGGCGACGGCCAACCCGAAGGCAACGACCGCAACGGCGTCGTTGAACAGGGACTCCCCCTCCACCAGCACCGACAACCGTTTCGGGGTGCCCAGCGACTTGAAGAAGGCGATCACGGCCACGGGGTCGGTGGCCGAGATCAAGGCACCGAAGGCGAAGGCCCCGGCCCACGGCACGTCGAGCAAGACATGGACCGCCGAACCGACGGCGACCGTGCCCAGCAGCGTCCCCCCGACCGCGGCGGCCAGGACCGGCGCCAGGTCGGCCCGCAGCTTGCGCCACGGTAGATGAAGGGTGGCCTCGAAGAGCAGGGGCGGCACCAGAAGGCCCAGGATCAGATCGGGGGAGACCTCGACTTGCACGAGATCGCCGAGCAGCGCCGTGCCGAAACCGGCGATGACCAGGGCCACGGTGAACGGGAACCGGAGACGGCTGGCCAGGACGGCGACCGCGGCGGCGATGGCGAGCAGGATCACGGCGGCCTGCTCGGATCGAAGCAGGTTGCTCTGTTCTTCGGCGGCTTCGGCGGCGAAGAGGATGATCGAGGCAGTCACCCCGCTGAACCTACCGGTCGGGCGGACACGGCGCCCGGAGCCGAACCGCGGGCCCGTCGATCGCAACGAGCCACCGGCTCGGCGAGTCAGCTGTCGAAGCCGAGGCCGACCCGATCGAGCCCACGCAACCACAGGTTGCGGTGCCCGGTGCGGTCTTCTTTGTCGAGCGACCAACGAGTGAGCTGGATCCCGGCCCAGCGAAGGGGCTCGGGCGGGAACGGCAACGGTTTCTTGGTCACGAAGTCGAGGCCGACCACGGGACTGTCGCGACTGTCGAGCAGGTCGAGCATGGTTCGTGCCCCGAAGCGGGTGGCGGCGGCACCGAGTCCGGTGTAGCCGGTCGCGTAGACCACTTTGCCGCCCATGGCTTTGCCCCAGAACACCGTGAACCGGGTGCTGGTGTCGATGGCGCCACCCCAGACGTGGCTGAAGCGGAGGCCCTCGAGCTGGGGAAAGGTCTCGAAGAAGTGCTGGGACAGCAGGGCGAAGGTCTCGGGCCGGTGTTC
Organism: uncultured Acidimicrobiales bacterium; assembly: GCA_963700755.1. Taxonomy (GTDB): domain Bacteria; phylum Actinomycetota; class Acidimicrobiia; order Acidimicrobiales; family SZUA-35; genus JBBQUN01. The sequence continues at coordinate 417,357 of CAVOYW010000001.1, read as the reverse complement.
GAGTGACGAGGCGACCTTGTTGTTGAAGTAGTACACGGCGTCGTAGCCGCCCCAGATGATGCGATTGTCCTCGGTCAACCGGTAGTAGTGGAACTGGTTGGTCGAGTCGGACAGGCCCTGGCGACCCTTCCAGCCGATCGACTCGAGCTGCGCGTCGTTCAGCGGTTCGGTGGCGAGCACGTAGTCGTAGACCGGCACCATGTAGTGCTTGATCTGGCGGAGCAGCGGGGGAAATGCGTTGGTGGCCAGCGCGACCTTGGCCGCTCGCACCGAGCCGTAGCCGGCCTGGATCTCGACCGACTTGTCCTTCTCGACCAGTTCGGTTGCCAGGGTGTCCTCGAAGATCCGGACCCCGGCGTCGAGCGCCACCTGCTTCATCCCGAACACGAGGCGAGCCGGATCGCAGACGGCGGCCCGCTGTTTGCGGAACAGCCCACCGTGATAGGTCGGCGAATGGATCTCGGCCTGGATCCGGTCTCGATCCCACATCTCGACGTCCTGACCGAGCGCCTCGAGGTGGACGGCCTGATCGGCCAGGTCGGAGACGTGATCGGCCTGGGTGGCGACGTCGATGACGCCGTTGCGTTCCCAGTCGCAGTCGATGTCGTGGCGGCGGACGAACTGTTCGATCTCGTTCAGGTTGTCGAGTCCGAGCTTTTCCAGCAGCGGCAGTTCACGGGCGAACTTCGAGAATCCCTGAGCCACCCCGTGGGTGAGGCTCGATTCGAAGAAGCCACCGTTGCGGCCCGATGCCGCGTTGCCGCAGCGGGTTGCCTCGATGACGACGACGTCTCGAGCCGGGTCGCGCTCCTTGGCCAGAAGCGCCGTCCACAGGCCGGTGTATCCGCCCCCGATCACACAGAGGTCGGCGGTTTCGGCCTCGACGAGCGTGTCGGTCGCCTCCGGTTCGTCGGGATCGTCGAGCCAGTAGGGCGTCGGTTCGGCTCCGGCCAGGGCCTGGAGATGGGGCTCACCGCTCATGATCGGTACTCAGTTCGGTCTTCGGATCGCCGGCATCGCAACGAGCCGGTACGGGTCTGGTCGGACGGGCTCGGCTCGTGTTCGGGAATCCCGGGCGCTCATTCTGCCGCTTCCCCCAGGACCTCGGCCAGGGCGGGATGGACGAACAGTGACTCGACCAGATCGGTCACGGTCAGCCCGGCGGTGACGGCGAGCGCCAGCACCGAGATCAGCTCGGCGGCATGACGTCCGACGATCGACCCGCCGAGGACGACGCCGGTTGCCGGATCCGAGACGATCTTGACGAAGCCGCGGGGATCGTTGTTGATCAGGGCCTTGGCCGAGACCGAGAACGGGACCTTCGTGACGCGGATCTTGCGCCCTTCGGCGAAGGCGTCGGCCTCGGCCAGGCCGACGTCGGCGATCTCGGGATCGGTGAAGATCGCCGACGCCGCCTTCTCGTAGTCCATGTGGCGGTGCGGACCGGCGTGCATGCCCATGGCGTGCTCGGCGATCTTGCGTCCCTGCATCGAGGCCACCGACGACAGCGGCAGCTTGCCCGACACGTCGCCGGCGGCGTAGATGTGCGGCACGTTGGAGCGGCAGTTGTGGTCGATCGTGACGTAGCCCCACTGGGTTTCGACGCCGGCGGTCTCGAGGCCGAGCTCTTCGGTGTTGGGCACCGAACCGATGGCCAGCAGGGCGTGCGAACCGACCGCGGTCCGGCCATCGTCGCAGTACACCGACACGGTGCCGTCGTCGACCTCGATTCGTTCGGCCCGAGCACCCATGAACAGCCGGACGCCACGGTCGAGGAAGCTCTGCTCGAGCACCGCCGCAACCTCGGGGTCCTTGCTCGGCAGGACCTGCTGCCGGCTGACGATGAGGGTGACCTTCGAGCCGAACGAGTTGAACATGTGCACGAACTCGACGCCGGTGACGCCCGATCCGATCACGATCAGGTGGTCGGGCAGCTCGGGCGGGGGGTAGGCGTGGCGGGTGGTCAGCACCCGCTCACCGTCGATGGTCGCCCAGTCGGGGATTCTCGGCCGGGATCCGGTGGAGACGACGATGACGTCGGCCTCGAGCCGCCGGGTGGAGCCGTCGGCCAGGGTCGCTTCGACGGTGTGGTCGTCGATCAGCCGTCCGCTGCCTTCGATCAGACCGACGTTCTGGGACGCTCAGCAGGCTGGTCACCGAACTCTCGAGGCGATCCCGGATGCCGGTGATCCGCTGACGGAGCGCATCGAAGTCGAGTTCGACCTCGACCTTGGCCAGACCCATCTTGGTGGCCTCGTTCATCATCGACATCGCCCCGCCGGTGGCGATCATGGCCTTCGACGGGATGCAATCGAGGAGGTGCGCGGCGCCGCCGACGATGTCTTTCTCGATCAGCGTGACCTCGGCCCCGTATCGGGCTGCGTAGGTGGCACACGTCGTGCCACCCGGGCCGCCCCCGATGATCACGAACCGTTTCCGGATTCCCTGTGTGCCGTGCATGACGACAGACTACCCGTGCCCCCGTAGGCGAAGCGGATGGGTCGGTCTCACTCACGTCGTGGATCATGCGGCGCCATTGCGTTGGCGACCGCTCGGTCTACCCTCCTCACGATGTCGCAACCGATCGACCGGCTTCGCTCTCGAATCGCCAAGATGATCGCACCACGAGCCGATGCGACCGATCGTCCCGACGAGGGATCCCCGACGGCTCACGAGCAGATCGCCTCCCCTGTCGAATCACCCGGTGCGATCGACCTGCTCCGGAGCCGTGCCGTCGGCCCGACCGCCGAGCATCGTGTTGCCATGACCCTGTCGTGCCTGGACTGCGAGACCATCCCGAAGGTCGAAGGAGCCGGCCGTGTGTCCGACTCCGAATCCGGCCGGGTCCAGTTGATGCACAACGGACTCCGTGTCGTCCACGGCGGCTACTACGGAGATTGGATGGCCGAGATCATCGAGGGCCTACGCGGACATCACGAACCCCAGGAAGAATTCGTCTTCGATGCCGTCCTTCGTCGGATCGACGGACCAGCGCCGGCCATGGTCGAGCTGGGATGTTTCTGGGCCTACTACTCCCTCTGGTTCCTCTCCAGCTTCGCCGATGGTGTCGCCATCGCCGTGGAGCCCGACCCTGACCACCTGGCCATCGGTCGAAGGAATGCCGAGCTCAACGGCCTCGCGCCGCGTTTCCACCGGGCTGCCGCCGGAAGCGAATCCGGTGCCGAACTCGAACTCCCCTCCGAGCTCCATCCGGGAACGATCCACCGAGCGCCGATCATGACCGTCGACGACTTGATGACGTCGCATGATCTCGACCGACTCGACCTGCTCCACATGGACATCCAGGGTCACGAACTCCAGGCGCTGCAGGCGACCGAAGCGCACGTGCGGTCCGGGACCATTCGGTTCGTGATCGTGTCGACTCATCATCACTACATCTCCGGCGATGCCCTGACCCACCAGCGTTGCCTCGAGTGGCTCGTCGAGGTCGGCGCCCACATCATCGCCGAGCACACGGTCGCCGAATCCTTCAGCGGTGACGGGCTCATCGCTGCGAGCTTCGACGACCGCGATCGCGATTTCACGATCGACCTGTCGCGGAATCGCGCCTCGACGTCGCTCTTCGAATCGCCGGAGCACGATCTCGACCGCATCATGCGCGTCTACGACGACCTTCGCTCGGGCGCCGTCTGAGCGACGTTCCGGACGATCAGATCGACAGTTGCCGATAGAGCAACACGAGTTGTTCGACCGCATCGTCCCATCGATAGCAGTTCGCCCGTGCGGCTCCCGCGGCGATCAGGCGGCCTCGCTCGCCCTCGTCGGTCAGGGCCGTGACGAGGGCCGAAGCGAGAGCGTCGACGTCACCCACCTCGACGAGCAGTGCCCCTTCCCCCATCACTTCCGGGATCGAGCCGGCGGCGGTGGCAACGACCGGGATGCCGACCGAGGCCGCTTCGAGCGGCGGCAGACCGAAACCTTCGTAAAGGGAGGGGTAGGCGAACACCGCAGCCCCGGCCAGAAGATCGGCCTTGGTCGATTCGTCCACATAGCCGAGCCGGATGATGGCGTTGCCGACACCGTTGGCCTCGACCGCCGACCGGAAGGCATCGACTCCCCACCCGTCTTCCCCGACGATCACGAGTCGAAGATCCGGATGGTGCCGGCAGACCGCAGCGAAGGCAGCCACGAGAGTCGGATAGTCCTTGCGAGGTTCGATGGTCCCGATTGCGAGCACGTAGGGATGTCCTCGGGCCATTCGGGACCCCGCCTGTGGGGTTCCGATGGCCGGTGGAACGACTCCGTTGGCGATGGCATGGACCCGGTCGGAATCGACGACGAGGTGGTCGATCGCCTCGTCGGCGACGAACTGCGAAACCGTGTGCACGTGGGCACCGCGGTCGAGTGCGGCGTCGACCAACTGCGGAACGTTGCGGCTCGCTCCCGTGACCAGATGGGGGTAACGCCAAGGCGTGAAGTCGTGGATCGTGACCAGCTCGGCCCCTCCGCCGGCGGGTGGAACGACGTAGTTGGGTCCGTGGACGACATCGAAGCCGGTCACGGCGGGATGATCGAATCGCCGCCACAGTCGATGGCACACACGAGCCGGCGTCCGCAATCGCAGTACGTCGACGCCCATCGGCAGCCTGGTCGCCAGGTCGGACCCGGCCCGGCGCGAGACGATCAACGAGGTCAAGTCGACGTCGTCGTGGGCAGCAAGACCGAAGGTGAGCGCCTCGACGACGGCGCCGACCCCGGTCCGGGCACCGATCAGGGCTGTGCCATCGAGTGCAACTCGCATCGGGCCGAGGGTACGGGTTTTCGCGGCCGGCTCGATCAACGTGTACCATCGGCACCGTGACACGCTCCACGAACGACCTGAATGACTGGGAAGCCGCCGCCAACGCCGAACTGCGGGGCAAGACCGTCTCCGACCTGGTGGTCGACACCCCCGAGGGGATCGCCATCAAGCCCCTTTACACCGGTGCCGACCTCGCCGGACTCGATCACCTCGACAGCCTTCCCGGCTTCTCCCCCTTCGTGCGGGGCCCCCGGGCCACGATGTACACCAACCGCCCGTGGACGGTCCGTCAGTACGCCGGCTTCTCCACCGCCGAGGAGTCGAACGCCTTCTATCGCCGCAACCTGGCTGCCGGTCAGAAGGGCCTGTCGGTCGCCTTCGATCTGGCCACCCACCGGGGCTACGACTCCGACCATCCTCGGGTCGTCGGCGACGTCGGCAAGGCCGGGGTCGCCATCGACTCGGTGGAAGACACCAAGATCCTCTTCGACGGCATCCCGCTCGACGAGATGACGTGTCGATGACCATGAACGGCGCGGTGCTGCCCGATCCTGGCCTGCTACATCGTGGCCGGCGAGGAGCAGGGCGTCTGCGGCCGAGGCGCTGTCGGGGACCATCCAGAACGACATCCTCAAAGAGTTCATGGTCCGCAACACCTACATCTACCCGCCCGAGCCCTCGATGCGGATCGTGGCCGACATCATCGAACTCACCGCCCAGAAGATGCCCCGAGTTCAACTCGATCTCGATCTCGGGCTACCACATGCAGGAGGCCGGGGCGACCGCCGACCTCGAACTGGCATTCACCCTGGCCGACGGGGTCGAATACGTGAAGGCCGCACTGGCCAAGGGCCTCGACGTCGACGAGTTCGCCGGCCGGCTCAGCTTCTTCTTCGGCATCGGCATGGACTTCTTCATGGAGGTGGCGAAGCTCCGTGCCGCCCGCCTGCTGTGGGCCGAGCTCATGGACCAGTTCGAGCCGAACGACCCCAAGTCCTCGATGCTGCGCACCCACTGTCAGACCTCGGGCGTGTCGCTCACCGAGCAGGACCCCTACAACAACGTCGTCCGCACCGCCGTCGAGGCCATGGCCGCCGTGCTCGGCGGCACGCAGAGCCTCCACACCAACTCCTTCGACGAGGCCCTCGGGTCTGCCGACCGACTTCAGCGCCCGCATCGCCCGGAACACCCAGCTGATCCTGGCCGAGGAGACCGGCATCACCCGTACCGTCGACCCTCTGGCCGGCAGCTACTACGTGGAGCGACTGACCGCCGATCTCGCCGATCGGGCTCGGGCGATCATCGCCGAGGTCGAGTAGCTGGGCGGTATGACCGCCGGCCATCGACTCGGGCATGCCCAAGCTGCGCATCGAGGAGGCCGCCGCCCGCAAGCAGGCGCGGGTCGACCGAGGCGACGACGTCGTCGTCGGGGTCAACAAGTACCGGTGGCCGAGAATCCCGAGCATCGTCGACGTGCTCGACATCGACAACACCGCAGTCCGCGAGTCCCAGATCGCCCGTCTCGGCCGACGTCCGGGCCAACCGGGATCAGGCCGCGTGCGATGCCGCGCTCGCCGCGCTCACGACGCCGCCCGCAGCGACGGAAACCTGCTCGCCGCCTGTGTCGACGCCGCTCGGGCCCGCGCCACCGTCGGCGAGATGTCCGACGCGATCGAACGGGTCTTCGGGCGGCACAAGGCCGAGACCCGGACGATCTCAGGTGTGTATTCGAGTGCCTACGAAGGCGACGAAGCCTTCGCGGTCGATCATCGCCGACGTCGAGGCCTTCGCCGCCGAGTTCGGTCGCCGCCCTCGGATGCTCGTCGCCAAGATGGGCCAGGACGGTCACGACCGAGGGGCCAAGGTGATCGCCACGGCCTTTGCCGACCTGGGTTTCGACGTCGATGTCGGTCCGCTCTTCCAGACCCCGGCCGAGGTCGCCCAGGACGCCATCGACAACGACGTCCACGTCGTCGGGATCTCCTCGCAGGCCGCCGGGCACAAGACCCTCGTACCACAGCTGATCGACGAGCTTCGGACCGCCGACGCCGGCGACATCGTGGTCGTGGTCGGCGGTGTCATCCCGCCGCAGGACTACGACATGCTCCGGGCCGCCGGGGTGGGCGCCATCTTCGGGCCCGGCACCAACATTCCGAAGGCCGCAGCCGAAGTCCTCGAGATCGTTCGTTCCCGCCAGCCGTGACCCCTGGCCGCGGGCGGATCGAGCCCGACGTCGACGCGCTCGCCGAGGGAATACAGACCGGGAATCGGCGCGCCCTGGCCCGAGGCATCACCCTGGTCGAATCGACCCGGGCCGACCATCGGCGCCGGGCCGACGACCTCGTCGACCGGCTCCTGCCGTTCACCGGTCGATCGACCCGAATCGGGATCTCGGGGACGCCCGGCGTCGGCAAGAGCACCTTCATCGAACGCTTCGGCCTGCTCCGCGTCGACGCCGGCCATCGGGTCGCCGTGTTGGCCGTCGATCCGACCTCGGTTCGGACGGGAGGTTCGATCCTCGGGGACAAGACCCGGATGCCCGACCTCACACGCCACGCCCACGCCTACATCCGCCCCTCGCCCTGCCGGCGGCTCGCTGGGCGGCATCGCCCGGCAGACCCGCGAGGTCATGCTGCTGTGCGAAGCGGCCGGCTTCGACACGATCCTGGTCGAGACGGTCGGTGTCGGTCAGTCCGAGACCGCCGTCGCCGACGTGACCGATCTGTTCCTCCTCCTCCTGGCGCCAGGAGGAGGCGACGAGCTGCAGGGCATCAAGCGGGGGGTGATGGAACTGGCCGACCTGGTCGTCGTCAACAAGGCCGACGGCGCCCTGGCCGCGGCCGCCAATCACACCGCCGCCGACTATCGCCATGCGCTCCACCTGGTGCGCCCCAAGTGGGCCGGGCATCCAACCGAGGTGCTCACCTGTTCGGCGCTCCACGGCAGCGGGATCGAAGCGATCTGGGATCACCTGATCTCGCTTCGAGACCGTCTCGCCGACGACGGACACCTCGACCGCCTCCGGGCCGACCAGGCCGTCCGGGCTTTCTGGGCCGACGTCCGCCATCGCCTCGTCGCCGAACTGGCCCACGGCACCGAGTTGTCGGATCGGCTCGAATTCGAGGTGACGACCGGGCGGCGCGGACCGTCGTCGGCGGCGCGGATCCTGGTCGAGTCCCGCCGCTGACCCGCTCGGGGTCGCCGGACCAATAGCCTCCGACTCGATGCCCCCGAACCAGCGCACGACCCGAACCGCAGAACGAACCAGTGATGTCCAGCTGGTTGCGGCCTCGGTCCTCACGGGATTTGCCGGCGCCGGGTTCATTCTCGTGGTTCAACGCCACCTCGGTCTCACGGCGTTCTCGCCGATCGCCCAGCTCTGGTCGATCTGGTCGATCGCCGCTGCGACCCTCATGTTCGCCTATCAGCAGTGGACGATCCGCCTCGGGATCGACCATCCCGGCCGGATCCGGACGGCGTTCCGCGGGGGGCCATTGAGCATGCTCGTGCTCTCGACGCTCGGGACGGCGCTCGTGGCCGGTATTGCCAGAACGACGCTCTTTCACACGTCGACCCTGTTCTGGCCGGTTGCTGCCGGTGTCGTCGTCCTCGGCACGATCCTCAACGGCATCACGCGAGGCATCTTCGCAACGGCCGGCCGGCACTCGATGCTGGCCCTGGCGATCGCGGCCGAGAACGTGATCCGATTCGTCCTCGCGGTCGGGCTCATCCTGATCGGGGCGCCGCGGGCGTGGTTCGGCGTCGCCCTTCTGGCCGGATTCTCGATCGTGGGGCTCATGGGCCTGCCGGTGAGAGGTGCTGGGCCGACGAGATCGGCCGGCGAGGACCGCAACGACGACCCGGCCGCCTCCACGATCACCGACGGCGCCACGACGCTGAGCTCGGCCGCGATTGCCGGATTCCTCTCGCACGTCGCCCTGGCCGGGCCACCGATCCTGGCCGCGTTCAACGGGGCCGATGCCGACACCGTTTCCACGATGTTCGTGGTCCTGACCGCGGTCCGGCTTCCGCACCTCCTCCTGCAGGCCGGTGCACCTCGGGCCGGCGTGGTCTTCCAGTCGTGGGCCGATACCGACCACCGATCCAACCTCGACTCGTCCCGACGTGGCATCGTGGCCGTCACCATCATCCTCGGCTTGATGGCTGGGTTGATCGGAGCCGCCCTGGGCGACCTGTTGATCGGCGGGGCCTTCGGGATCCGAGGCCAGGTCGATCCGGCGTCCTATGCCGCCATCGCGGCAGCCGCGGTTCTCTCGGTCGGGGCAACACTCGCAACCGTGCAGCTCGTCGCCGAGCAACGAAACCGTCTCCTCGTGATCGGCTGGGCGGTCCCCCTCGGTCTCGGGACGGCCCTCGCGGTGTTGGCCCGTCTGTCCGAGATCGATGACATCGCCGTTGGTCTGCTGGTTCTCCACGCCACGGTGCTCGTCACGCTGAGCGTCGTTCCTCTCGCCGGGGCTCGTCAGACCGATTCGTAGGCACCGATCAGATGACGCACGGCGTCGGGGCCGACGTTGGCGAGCAGATCGAGCACGGTCACACCGTGGTCGAAGTCGGGTCCCGCTTGGGGATACTCGGGGTAAGACCGGTAGTCGATGACCTCGAGCGTGATCCCGGCCTCGTCGAAATCCGATCGATCGATGTAGTCGAGTCCGGCCGGGCCGGTCAGATAGTGGGTGGCACCGGCCTTCTGGCAGAGCTCGACGAGCCGTTCCGTTGCCGTTCCGGTGAGTGGGAGGTATTCGGTGTCGATCGAGATGGGTGTCGTGACCCCGAGTTGGCGAGCGATCCGTTCGATCAGATACACGTTGATCTCGTGCAACCGGTCGAACTCGGCGACCGCCCGGTACCAGTCGGCCCACTCGTCCCGGTACCGGTCGAAGAACGGCCGCTTTCCCATGGACTGCTCGATGGACCGCCAGTGCTTGGCCGCCCAGCGTCGATCCTGCACCCGGGCCTGGTTGATGGCCTGACCGGCCAGTCCGGCGGTGACGACCGGGATCGTCAACCACACCGATCCTTGCTTGGTCGCGATCCGGTTCCGATTTCGCCAGTCGTTCTTCGTGTACTGGACCGAGTCGTAGACGACGAACCGGTCGGCCGAGGCCATGAGATCGAAGTAGCCCTTCCACGGGATGTAGTTGGATTGCAGGACAACGAGTCTCATCGACGAATCTCCTCGAGCTGACACGGTGTCCGGCTCAATTCGCGGGCGGTTCGAGGCCCACACCGACTTGGCGCGCCACGTGAAAGCGGGGACGACCCAGCACCTCGTGGAAGACCCGGTAGACGTAGGCCGTCAGGACACCGACACTCATCAGGAGTACCCCCGACATCAACACCGTGATCCCGATCAGCAACGTGATACCTCCCTGGAGCGGCCGGTTGCCGAGGGCGTACTGCCCGACCAGGACGGTGAGGTACATCAGCCCACCCAGCGTGAAGGTGAGCCCGGTCCACGTGACGAGACGGTGGGGCAGATCGCTGTAGGCGATCAGGGCATCGACGGCGAGGGCCAGCCGGCGACGGAAGCTGTAGGAGGTCTCGCGACCGACGGGGCGGTCACGATGGACGGTCACGTAACGATAGTCGAAGCCCATCTGCGACATGAGCGGTCCGTAGACCGCGCCCTGCTCCCGGTAGCGGAGGAGTTCGTCCCTCACCGATCGACGGAAGGCCCGGTAGGTGCCGACATTCGACGGCATCTCGAGTCCGGCCAGGCGGGCGAACACCGAGTGGAACAATCGGGAGGTGAGACCGGCTTTCTCGCTGCCCATTTCCCAGGTGGTGTACACGATCTCGATGTCGGGGTCGTCGAAGGGCGCAAGCACCGTGACGAGTTCTTCGGGCCGGTCCTGGAGGTCGGCGTCCATCAGGACCGTCAGGTCACCGCGGCACCGTTCGAGACCTGCGCCGATTGCCGGATGCTGACCGAAGTTGCGACTCAACTGGAGGCCCACGCATCGTGCGTCCTGCGAAGCGAGCCTGGAGATGATCGACCACGAAGCATCTCGGCTGCCGTCGTTGACGAAGACCACCTCGAACTGGTCGACGAGTGGCTCGAGCGAGTCGACGAGACGACGCCACAGATCCTCGATGGTGACCTCGTTGTTGTAGACCGGGACGAGAACCGAGACCGAGGTCATCAGCCCTGGTTGGCCAGGTACAGCCGCCGATCGGGCGGCACGTAGTACTCGTCGAGACTGGTCGGGACCCGCACGTTGAAGCCCAGGAGACGACGCAGCGTGGGACTGAGGGTCGGGACCCGTTCGGCCGGGAACATTCGTGGGTAGTCGAAACGCTGACGCATGAAGGACCGAACGGCGTTGAGCGTGGCGGCATGGCGCTCGGTGTCGGTGTGATTGGTACCGCCGAGATGCCAGGTGCAGGCGTTGAACACGACCAGATCACCGGCTCGGGGGTGAACCCGGACGGCGTCGGCGAAGAACTCGTCGTCGGACGGCCGATCGGCGCGCGTGAACGAGCCGGGCAGGAAGTAGGTGGCGCCGTTGTCGTCGGTGAAGTCGTCGAGCGCCACGATCACGCCGATGTTGGTCGGATACCCGGGAATGATGCGAGGTGAATCGTTGTGGACCCGGTGCGAGTAGTTGCTGCCTCCTCTCGGCATCGTCGAACTCGTGTAGGCGTACACGATGCTGGTGTCGGTGAGGAAGGTGTCGAGAGCCGAGACGATCAATGGGTTCTCGAGCAGGTGCAGGAAACCGTCGTCGAGCAGCATCAGGTTGTGCACCATGTAGTCGTCGACGGCCGTCTCGGCGGTGATCCTGGCGTGCTGTTCGGCCGCCAGACGGGCCAGGGTGGCCCGCAACGGCGCCACCTCAACGGCGGTCAGGGCTCCGGGCACCACGGCGAAACCGTCGGTTTCGACCTGCTCCACCTGTGCCGGCGTGAGCGATCGGGTCATGGTTTGGCCGCCGTCACGACCAGGTATTTGTAGAGCAACGACGAAACCGGCAGGAGCCTGCGCAGGTGGTCATCGATGGTGGCCGCCGTCTCGAACGACTGCCCGTGCATGACGCTCGCCTGTCCCAGGAACCATTCGTGACGGATCTCGATGTCGACGTACCCGAGGGTGCGCAGATCTGCGGCCAGTTCCACCGGATCGAATCCCTTGCCACCCGACTTGGCGGGCTCGGCGTTTCGCCAGTCCTCGGGATCGATGCCGAACTGCTCCTGGAGCTTTTCCTCGTGGTGGACCAGTTCGCCGATCTCACGCTCGACGATGGGATCGTGGGTACCGCCTGCGGCGTGCGCGGCGTAGATGCCATCCCAGAAGTTGCGGTTCGGGACGAGGTCGACATAGAGCAGACCGCCGGGGCGAAGCACGCGCAGGGCTTCGGCCAGCGCCTGGGTGTGGCTCTCGAGATGATCGAGGAAGGAATAGGCCGTCACCATGTTGAAGGTGTCGTCATCGAACGGAACCGACTCGACCATCCCTTCCTGCACCGTGACGTTGCCGGACGAGAGATCGACCCGATCGAGCATGGCCCGGGTCGCATCGACGCCGTCGAGCTGGACGAACAGGTCCTTCGCCAGATCGAGCAGGAATCCGGTCCCGCAACCGAAGTCGAGCATTCGCTCGTTGCCCGAGCGGGCCACCAAGGACTCCAACCGGGCGCGGACCTTCGCCTTGTTCTCCGGCCGGAAGTGAGGCTCGGTGGTGTCGTACTGGTCGGCCAGACGGGAATGCACCCGGACGTTGGCCTCGACCACCACCGGGCGGGGACTATCGGGCATCGGGATCCACACTTTCGTCGACGAGTTTCAAAAACCGACGTGGAGCCTATCCCAGGCGACCGATTCAGAGCGTGACATCCTAGGCTTGCGGACCGGCGGAGGCCCGGTTACCGACCAAGGGGAAACCTGACCGATGAGCGCAACCCAGGTTCACTTGCGGGCCGTGACGACCGAGGATCTGGAGTCGACACAGCGCTGGAGGAACGATCCGACGATCGGCCTTCTCACGATCGGACGCCCCTTCCCCATCACCGCGGTCAACGAGCGAGCCTGGTTCGAAACGCTCGGGGTCGGCGCCCTACCCAGCGATGCCGTCTGGGCCGTCGATGCCGGCAACACGATCGTGGGCATCGTGCAGATCAACGAGATCGACTGGATCCATCGAACGGCCTGGTTCGGTCTGTTCATCGGGACCGAGCACCAGGGCCAGGGCCATGGGCGAGCAGCAACGACCCTCGCCTGCAACCACGCGTTCGAGCGGTTCAACCTTCGCCAGATCCGCCTCCGGGTCCGAGCCGACAACACGGCGGCGATCGCGCTCTACGAGCATCTCGGGTTCGAACACGAGGGAACGAACGTCGGAGCAATCCTTCACGGCGATCGCCCGATCGACGTCCAGGTGATGCGACTGTCGAATGGGTCCATCGCCGAAGCACACCACACAGGAAGACCATGACACTCCGCGAACGCCTTCTCTCCCAGCCCGCCGTCTATCGCACGTTCAAGAAGTTGGTGCTGCCCGCCGGTTCCCATCAGCGCATCGTCGATTCGATGTTCCACGTGGCCGACGGGGCCGCCGTGCTCGACCTGGGTTGCGGCTACGGGGACTTCGCGCCCTATTTCGCCGGGCGCTGCCGCTACCTGGGCATCGACCACAACACCGACTACATCGAAACGGCCCGCCGCATGAACGAGGGGCTCGATGCCCGCTTCATCTGCGCCGACGTCACCGACCAGACCGTCATCGACAACGGCCCCTACGACCTGGTCTTCCTGTCCGGAGTCCTCCATCACCTCGACAACGATCAGGTCACCACGCTGGCGGCGAACGTGGCACCGCTCCTCAGTCCCGAAGGCCGATTCGTCGCGCTCGAGCCGGTCTTCGACCCCGACCAGGGGTTGACCGCAAGGCTCATCATCGCCTCCGATCGTGGACGCCACGTGCGTGACGCCGCCGGCTACACCCATCTTCTGGCCACATCGCTGCCCGAGGTTCGCACCGAGGTGCTGCAGGGTCTGCTCCGGATGCCCTACACCCACGTGCTGATCGAAGCCGCGAAGTGATCACCGGCCGCCCGCCCCGGCATCGCTAGGCTCGGCCGGTGGCCCGCACCATGAACTCCGACGTACGCACGTCGGAGCGATCCCCCCTGCCGCCCGATCGCCGGTGGCTCGACCTCGTCGCCCGGCTGGCTCCGGTCCTGCTTCCGCTGGCACTGTTCGTGATCCTCCAGCCCGAGACCTACAGCATCGCCCCGAACGGCCTCGATCCGTTCTTCTACACCGGGTTCGGCATCAACTTCGACGACGCGCTGGCCGCCGGGGGCGACGGGCACTACTTCATCTCACGCTGGGCCGTGTACTACCCCCTGTTCATCGCCAATGCCATCGCCGGGCCGATCATCGGCCGTCTGCTGCTCCGGCTCCTCCTGACGTCGCTGTTCCTGCACTGGTTCTGGAAGCTGCGCCCAGAATGGAGCTGGGCCCAGCGTCTGGTCTCGGGATCCGTCATCCTCTCGATGCCCATGTTCGTGCGGGCCTTCTTCACCGATTACACCGAGTACGCCGTCATGGCCTATGTGGCCGGTCTCATCCTCGTGTCGCTGCGGCCCCGACAGTCGGGGCGATCCTCCGTGGCCGCCGGCGTCTTCGCCGGGCTCGCGGTCGTGTCGAATCCCATCGCCGTGTTGGCCGTCGTTGCGCCCCTCGGGGTCTTCGTCCTGGCCGGTGCCCGATCGACGACCGATCGAGTGCGCTTCACCGGGATCATCGTGCTCAGCGCCGCGGCGACGGCGCTGGCCGGCCTGTTCTACTTCCGATGGTTCTACGGCATCGACAATCTCTACCAGCCGACCATCGACTTCATCCGGGACTTCTCGGGCAACGATCCCCTCAAGTCGCCGCAGTTGGGGTGGCTCGCCGCGTTCACCTGGCTCTACGCCGCACCGTTCATGTTGATCGTGGTTGCCGTGCTCGGCGCGAGCCGGACGATCCGATTCGATCGTCTCGAATGGTCGGCGTTCTCCATCGCCGCCGCGCAGTACCTGCTGCAGTGGATCGATCAATTCGTCCGGGACGGGAATGGGCTCGAGATCTCCTATTACTGGTCGATGTCGTACCCCAGTTTCGCCATCGCCTTCGGTCTCCTGATCGCACGGGCGGCCAAGGACGCCTCGTTCGGCCAGGCCATGGCCGCGGCCGTCGGCTGGTGTCTCCTGCTCGTCGTCGGCGTCTCCGACTCCCTGCGCCTGCCCGCCGGGTTCGGCTTCGCCGCCGTGGCGGTCCTGGCGGGAATGGCGAGCATCGTCATGCTGGCCCGTCGACCCGCCGTCGGCGGCATGGTGGTGGCCCTCTTCGTCCTCTTCACCCAGATCGCGGCACCGGACTACGACCCGTCCGAGTACCACGCCTACAACATGAGTCCCGACTACGACCGCCTCTTCTGGTCCGATGGCAACCAGACCGAGACCATCTACCGGGAGACGGTGTGGTTCGAACGCGAGCTGGACAAGGTCGACGACGACGCAGCCGCGTTCTTCGTCCCGACATCGACCTTTGCCTCGCCGATCACCGGGATCTATCAGTCACACGTCACCGGACATCTCCTGGGTATCGACGAGTCATTCGAACTCACCGCCGGGGCCGAGGCCTCGTTCGTCCTGAGTCAGCCCCGAGTCATCGTCTTCCTCGGCTCACCCGACACGGTTGCATCGGCGATCGCCGCGATCGAGGACACCGTCGACCTCGGTCGACCGGTCCTCGACGAGACCCATGATCGAGACCTCGGTTTCCGGCTGGTGGCCTACGAGCTGGCGCAGGCGAGCTACTACCCGAAGGTTCTCGAGGCGACGCAGCTCGCCGTTCATCAGGGACGACCCGTTGGCTCCGACATCGTCGTCGACGAAGGCTCACCGGCCGACTTCGTGACCTACGGGCCCTATGTCCCGCTCGAGGCCGGTCGATACGAGGTCTCGGTCGACTACTCCTCGACGGCTTCGCCCGACGAGGTCGCCGGACGATTCGAGGCGTTCACGGTCTCGAAGGGGTCGGTTGGCGTAGTCGATCTGGTCGGGACCAATGGCGACCCGGGGCGGAACACGATCGTCTTCGAGACCGAAGGAGGCGTCGACCTCTGGGAGTTCCGAACGCTCACGTCGGGAGTCGGCGAACTCACGATCGACAAGGTGACGCTCGATCTTCGTCCCTGACGACAACGCGGCCAGGCCGAACCGGTCGACCGACGTCAGAACGAGGCGATGACGTCGGCAACCCGCTCGAACTCGTCGGGCCCGATGTCGGAGAACAGCGGCAGGCGAACGAGTCGGTCGCTCACATCGGCGCTGACGGGGCATCCGAGCGGGGCCGATCCGACCCTGCGTCCCGCCGCCGACGAGTCGAGCGGGATGTAGTGGAACACCGCTCCGACGCCGTTGTCGGTGGCGTGGGCCAGGAGCGCGGTTCGGCTCTCGAGATCGGGCATGAGCATGCCGAACAGGTGATAGGAGGGCGTGGTCCCGGAGGGCGGTTCGAGCAGTCGCACGCCACGGTTCTCCCTCCAGTCGCCGAGCGACTCGTCGTAGTGCTGCCAGGCAGCCCGCCTCCGGGCCTGGATCTCGTCGGCGAACTCGAGCTGGCTGAGCAGCATCGCGGCGTTGACATCGGCCAACAGATAACTCGAACCGACCTCGACCCAGCTGTACTTGTCGACCATGCCCCGAAAGAACCGGGCCCGGTCGGTTCCCTTCTCTCGCAGGATCTCGGCTCGGTCGAACAATGCCTCGTCGTTGATGACCAGCGCACCGCCCTCACCGCAGGTGACGTTCTTGGTGGTGTGGAAACTCAGGGTCGACATCTGACCGAGCGTTCCCAGCGGACGCTCGCCGGTCGCCCCGAAGAGGCCATGGGCGTTGTCTTCGATGATCGTCAGCCCGCGCTCGTTCGCGAGCTCGAACAGACGGGGTGATGCCGGGGTGCCACCGTAGTGAATCGGGACGATGGCCCGGGTGCGTTCGGTGATCAGGTGCTCGACCTGATCGGGATCGATGTCGAGCGAGTCGGGCTCGACGTCGGCGAACACGATGCGGGCCCCCATGAGGGCGAAGGCGCCGGCCGTCGAGGAGAACGTGAAGGAGGGAACGATGACTTCGTCACCCGGATCGAGTTCGAGAAGCAGCGCGCTCAGCTCCAGCGCGGCCGTGCACGAGGGCGTGAGGAGGACCCGGGCGCCGTCATGGAGCTCGGACAGCACCGCCGAGGCAGCCGTGGTGAACGCTCCGTCGCCCGAGAGCTGTCCGGACTCGAAACAGCGGTTCAGGTACTCCACCTGACGGGGCGCGATCGTTGCGCGGTTGAACGGGATCGGGGCGCGATCAGCCATGCGATTCTCCTGCGGCATCGGCTTGGGCGATCCGGCGCAGATAGGCCCCGTATCCCGAGTTCTCGAGCGGTCCGGCCAAGCTGATCAGGGCATCGGTGTCGATGTATCCCAATCGGAAGGCGATCTCTTCGAGAGCGGCGATCTTGACCCCCTGGCGCTTGTCGATCACGCGGACGAACTCCGCAGCTTCGACCATGGAGTCGAAGGTTCCGGTGTCGAGCCAGCTGTGGCCTCGCCACAGCCGGGTGACGTGGAGCCTTCCGGCTTCGAGATACAGGTTGTTCAACGACGTGATCTCGAGTTCGCCACGGGCCGACGGCTTGACCTCCTTGGCCAGTTCCGAAACCCGACGATCGTAGAAGTAGAGGCCGGTGACCGCCCACGACGAGCGGGGTTCGTCGGGCTTCTCGACGATCGACCGCGCCGTTCCGTCGTCGTCGAAGTCGACGACGGCGTACCGTCCGGGGTCGGTGACACTCTGGGCGAACACCGTGGCGCCGTCGTCTCGGTCCGCCGCTTCGCGGAGAAGTCCCGACAGACCGTTGCCGTAGAAGAGGTTGTCGCCGAGCACCAGCGCGCACGCTTCGCCGGCGACGAAGTCCTCACCGATCACGAAGGCCTGGGCGATCCCCTCCGGTCGGGGCTGCTCGGCGTATTCGATCGAGATACCCCACTGCTCGCCGGTCCCCAGGACCCGCCGGAAGGCGTCGGCATCGTGCGGCGTGGTGATCACCAGGATCTCTCGCAGGCCGGCCAACATGAGCACCGAAAGCGGGTAGTAGACCATCGGTTTGTCGTAGACCGGGAGGAGCTGCTTGGAGACCCCGATCGTGATGGGGTGCAGTCTGGTGCCGGTTCCGCCGGCCAGAACGATTCCCTTCCTCATCGTGTCGGGTCCGCCGCACCGGCCGACAACCCCAGCCGGGCCCCGTTGCCCGTCCTGGCCAGGAGCGGCTCCCACCAGTCGCGATGGTCGAGATACCAGTCGACGGTCTCGGGCAGCCCGGTGTCGAACCGGTGGGCCGGTGACCAACCGAGTTCGGACCGGATTCGCGACGAATCGATGGCATAGCGCAGGTCGTGACCGGGTCGATCGGCGACGAATTCCACGAGTGACCGGCGGTCGGATCCGCCGAGGCGGGCGTCGACGGCATCGCAGATCGCATGGACCACCTCGAGATTCGATCGTTCGCCACCTCCGCCGATGTTGTAGCTGCGACCGTCCTCACCCTCGAACAACACCAGGAGTAGCGCATCGACGTGGTCGTCGACATGGAGCCAATCCCGCACGTTGGCGCCGGCGCCGTACACGGGCAGGGGCTCACCACGGGACGCCTTGATCGTCACGAGCGGAATCAGCTTCTCGGGGAACTGGTAGGGGCCGTAGTTGTTGGAGCAGTTCGTGATGACGATCGGGAGGTCATAGGTTTCACCCCAGGCGCGGACCAGGTGGTCGGCCGAGGCCTTGGTTGCCGAATACGGCGACCGGGGGTCGTAGGCCGTCTCCTCGTCGAAGAGGCCACCATCGAGCGGCAGCGAACCGAACACCTCATCGGTCGACACGTGCAGGAACCGCCGAAATCCGTCGATCCGACGGGCCGACTGGAGCAGGTTGAAGGTGCCGATGACGTTGGATTCCACGAACGCCCGCGGTCCGTCGATCGACCGGTCGACGTGCGATTCGGCCGCCAGGTGCATGATGAGATCGGGACGGACACCGGCCACGAGCGCGTCGACGGCGTCGGCGTCGGCCAGATCGATTTCGTGGAGCCGGTAGCGAGTCGAATCAGCAGCTGCGGCCACCGACGCGTGGCTCGACGAGTACGAGACTCGGTCGACGTTCACCACCTCGTGCTCGGTCGTGGCGATCAACCGGCGAACGACCGCCGATCCGATGAAGCCGAGGCCCCCGGTGACAAGGATTCGCATCACCGCACCGTATCCGGTCCGGTGCTGGGGTCGATGGCTGACACTCCGGGGGCTCCCGTCACGGAGCCGACCGGCGAACGTCTCCCCCACTCGCCGCGAGGGATCGTGATGTCGGCAGAAACCACCGTTCTCACCGATTCTTCGGCCATGATGATCCGGTGCCCCTTTTCGACGTCAGTTGTCGCGCGCCAAGCGCACCCTCACCCACGACGCCGCCGAGCGCTCGAACGCACTCGAACACCTCATCCATGCGATCAAGAACGACATCGTGGGCGAGCTCAACGACATCAAGGCGCAGAACGATGCCCTCCATCGGGGGGTGACCGATCAACTGGCGTTGAACACCAGCCAGCTCAATCGCGTGGCGGCGACGACCTCGGCCCTCGAGGCGGGTCTGGCGGCCAGTCGAGACGAGATCGGCTTCGCCCGGAGCGACCTCGCAGGGCGGCTCGACGAACTGGCGCCGTCGGTGCGTCTGGGTCGGCTGGTCGACGCCAGGCTCGACGACATCGACGAGCCGGCCAGTGCCTTCCTGAACTACAGCCGCTCCCACATCGGTCCGTTGGCCGATGCCGGGCTCTGGCTGAACGATCCGGTCGTGCTCGAATGGAAGAAGGGGTC
The DNA here is from genome assembly GCA_963700755.1 of uncultured Acidimicrobiales bacterium. GTDB lineage: Bacteria > Actinomycetota > Acidimicrobiia > Acidimicrobiales > SZUA-35 > JBBQUN01. Next base: position 397,669 of record CAVOYW010000001.1, on the reverse strand, counting down.
GGTCTCGGTGGGAGCGGTCAACGAGCGGATCATCGAGCAACCGTTCGTCTTCTCCGCGCTGGGGGATCTCGACGCCGGTGCGAAGATCCTCGACCTGGGCGGTGGCGAGAGCACGGTGGCATTCTCGCTGGCCTCGCTGGGGTTCGACGTCACGGTCATCGAACCGCAGGGCTATCCGTTCCGCCATCCGAACCTCACCGTGTTCGAACGACCCTACGAGGAGTTCGACCGGTCGGCCCGCTTCGACGCCGTCGTGCTGCTGTCGGCCATCGAACACTTCGGGATCGGGTGGTATCCCGGCAACCCCGACAAGGCCGAAAGCGCCGACATCGACACCGTGGCGTCGTTGCGTGAGCTCATGAACGACGACGGCCTTCTGGTGCTCACCACACCATACGGCCCGGCCGAGACGACCGATCTCGAGCGGATCTACGACCTCGAGCGGCTGCAACGGCTCCTCGAAGGGTGGTCGATCGGCACGGTGGCCATCGGCAAACGACTCGATCACCAGACCTGGGCCATCGAGTCCGACACCCTGACCCCGCCCGCCGGCAAGGGCCGGGTGGTCATGCTCACCGCCCGGCCGACCGGCGCGTGAGCAGAACGCCTCCGGCGAACCGGGTCATCGTCTTCGACCTGCTCGGGTTCCAGAACCGCGAGCACGGTGAGCGCGGTATCGCCCGGTACATCCTCAACCTCGCCCTGGCGATCGAGCGCGGACACCCCGACTTCGTCGATCACTACCTGGTGCACGCCCATCTCCCGGTGCCCGAAGGGATCGAACCGCTGATCGCATCGGGCAAGGTGGTCCGCAACGATCGAATCGATCGCTCCATCGACCGCCGGGCCGGTGGGCTCTTCATCGCCGGGTCGCTGTTCGAGTTGCAGGAGCCACTGTCGACGGTGCTGCCGGGCTGGGCGCGGGGACCGGGTTGGGCGACCGCCTGCGTGCTCTACGACCTGATCCCGCTGCGCTTCGACGACTGGTATCTGCAGAATCCGGTCCTGCGCTACCAGTACGAAGCAAGGGTGGCAACGCTGGCCGGCATCGACCACCTGCTGTCCATCTCGGATGCATCGTCGAATGACGCCACCGAGCTGCTCGGGATCGCCGCCGAACGCCTGACGACGATCTACGCCGGTGCCGACCGGCGATTCACCGAGCCGACGCTGCCGCCGGAAACGACGATCCAACGACTGGCGTCGCGCATCGAGGGCCTGAAACCCGGGTTCGTGATGTTCCCGAGCGGGATCGAGATCCGCAAGAACATCGACCGGATGCTCGCCGCCTACGCCGGCCTCGAAGACGGCCTTCGTGACGCCCATCAACTGGTCCTGGTGTGTCGCACCAATCCCGACGAGCAGGCCCAGCTCGACGACACCGCCCGCCGCCTCGGAATCCAGGACCAGTTGCTCGTCACCGGCTTCGTCAGCGACGACGACCTCGTTGCCCTCTATCAGAGCGCACATCTGGTCGTCTTCCCCTCGCTCTACGAAGGCTTCGGCTTGCCCGTACTCGAGGCGATGCAGTGCGGGGCGCCGGTCATCTGCAGCAACACGTCGTCGTTGGTCGAGGTCCAGACCGACCCCCGAGCACGATTCGACCCCACCGACACCGCGGCCATCGGCGCCGCCCTACGCCACGCGCTCGAATCCGAGGCATGGCTCGATGAACTGCGTTCCCAACCGCCCGAGGCATTCAGTTGGGAACGGTCGGCGGCCGCAACGGTCGACGCCCTGACCCCGTTGGCCAAGCGGGCGTCGGCCACTCCCCGACGCCGACCGACGCTCGCGCTCGTCACTCCCCTGCCCCCGCAGGCGTCGGGCATCGCGAACTACGCGGCCCGGCTGCTGGAACACCTCACCGATCACTTCGACGTCACCGCATTCGTCGACGAGGATCCGGCGACGTTCGACCCGATCGACCGGGTCGAGCTCGAACGGCTGGCCAACCTGCCTCGCCTCATGGACAGCGGCCGGGTCTTCGACCACGTGTTGTACTTCATCGGCAATTCGTCGTTCCACGTCGAGGCACTCGACATGCTCGCCCGAGTCCCGGGCCACGTCCTGCTGCACGACGTGCGCCTCACCGGCCTGTACTCCGAGGTGCAGCGGCTGCATCCGACGCGATTGCCCTGGGGATCGGTCGGGGCCAAACTCGAGGACCTCTACCCCGAACGGTACCGCCGCTCGGTCGTTGCCGAGGGCGTCATCTGGCCGTCCACCGCCGCTCGCTTCGGCATCATGATGGCGGCCGAGGTCGTTGCCGATGCCGAGCGGGTGATGGTGCACTCCCGTTACGCCGCCTCGCTGGTCGAGCTCGACACCGGGCACCGGCCGCTCGTCCCCTTCGACATCCCGGCCATGCCGGCCATTCCGACACCACTCGACCGACGAACCCCCAATCTGGTGGCGTCGTTCGGCATCGTCGCCCCGATCAAGATGCCCGAACGCATCATCGATGCCTTCGCCATCGTCGCCCGGCGGATCCCCGACGCCGAACTCGTCTTCGTCGGCGGTGTCGATCCTGCCTATCGGGACCAGCTCGTCGAGCACATCTCCGAGACCCCGGGTCGACCCAGGATCTCCTTCACCGATCACGCCGATCCTGCGCTGTACGACCACTACCTCCACGCGGCTCGCCTGGCCATCCAGCTCCGCAACGCCACCAACGGCGAATCGTCGGGAACACTGGCCGAAACCACCGCCGTCGGCCTTCCGACCATCGTGAGCAACATCGGTGCTCAAACCGAGTTCGACGACCGAGCGGTGCTCAAGGTCGACATCGACGTTCCGGCACCGCAGCTGGCCGACGCCATCGGCGATCTGCTCACCACCGACCGACGAGCCGCCGACCTGGCCCGGTTCGGACTGGAGCATGCACGCGGCAACTCCTACGAGGCAGCGGCCCGACGACTGACCGAGGTGCTCGCCGAGTATCGGCCGGTCGACTGACCGGAGCGGCCGCGATCAGGCGTCGTTGCGCTCGGTGAGCTTGGCGTCGAGCTCGGCCTCGAGACGATTGATCCGTTCGACGATCGGGTGGAGCTGCCACCCCGTCAGGACACGAATCGCCTGCTTGGCCCGGCCGACCAACGGCCGATGCGAGGTCGGAGGCGGAAGCACGAGCTTGTCGCCCAGGTCCAGTGCCCGTGGTCGGGTGCCAGGGCGCAACGAGGAGCGGACGTGGTGCTCGATGCTCGCCGTGTCGGCGACCAGAGCGGGACCAGCTGACGGGCGGTCGGGCGCTTCGTCGCTCCCGCCCGCCCGTTGGATCATGGCGGTGAGCAGCTCGTCATCGTCGGAGAACGCCACCGAGTCTTCGTCGAGCTGATCCTCGAGCCCACCGGCCCGCGAGGCGATCACGGATCGTCCGATCAGGTTGGCCCGCTCGAGGACACCCGACGAGAAGATCTCGCGATAGGGCAGGACCACGGTGTCACAAGCGATGATCCATCGGTCGAACGTGTCGTCGCTGACGTATCCCTCGTGGAAGAAGGCCCCGGGGACCGCGTCGATCAGGCGTCGCAGCGAGGCGGCGTAGGCCACGAACTCGGGAACGTCGACCCGGACCGACCCGACGACGTGGAGTTCGGCCTGCATCGGGCCCGCCATCGAGAAGGCGCGTACGGCACGGTCGAAGCCCTTGTGTGATTGGAGGAACCCGATCGCCAGGAACACGTGGGTGTCGGCGTCGAGGCCCAGTTCCCGACGAGCCTCGCTCTTGGTCACCAGCGACCGTGTCGCGAAGTACTTCCCATGGTCGAACAACGCCACGTCGGAACGATCCAGGCCGAACGTCTCACACAGTTCGGTCCGCTCTGCCTCGGTGTGCACCGAGACGGTCTCGGCCGCTCGCAACGCTCGGGCCCCGGCCGCCCGTTCCAGTGGATTGCGGCGAGCCGGTCCGTAGTCGACCTCGTGGATTCGCAATTCGGTCGGGCACCGCCGTGCGGCCGCCTCGAGCCCAACCCATGCGGCGACACGCTCGATCGGGTTTCGACACGCTCCGTGGAGCAACTCGGGATACAGCTGGATGGTGACGTGATCGAACGCGCCGAGTCGGGGGAGCAGCCGGGCCCAGCCTTTCGGGCCACCCAGCACCAGGTGATGGTGAGCGGCACTGGGAAGCGGTGACAGCACCTCGAGGTCTTCGCCCTGCGCCCGCCGGGCGTGCACCTCTTGGGCCGCGTAAACGGCGATACCGTCGCGATAGGGCGGATACGGGGTGATCATCAGCGAGGTCATGACGGCGATGATCCCGGTGTCGTCGGCCTGGTCGCGGGAACGGTCGTCCAGTCGGCCAATGTCGATTCGATCCGATCGAGGACGTCGTCCCACCGATAGTGGTCGAGCACATAGGTCCGACCCGGTTTCGCCAGGTCGGCGGCGAGCGCCGGGTCGGCACCGAAGACGTCGAGATAGGCCGCGAGCTCGTCGGCCGAGTGGTATCGCACCCCGGCGCCACTGCGTTCGACGTGCCAGGACACGACCTCGCTCGCCCCGTTGGCGATCACCGCGGTTCCGGCCAGCCACGCTTCGAGCACGGTCAGTGAGAACGATTCGAGCGCCGACGGTTGGACGTAGGCTCGAGCCGCCGCCATGGCGCTGTTGCGATCGAGGGCACTCAGCAGCCCGAGGTCGTGCACTCGGCCATGCAGCGATGCCGGGACCTCGGGGTCGCCGACACCCGAGGTGACGAGGTCGAGTCGGCCACCGGCCGCGGCGTAGCGCTCGAACGCTGCCAGCAGATCGGTCCAACCCTTGCCCCACTCCCGGCGACCGGCGTAGTAGAAGAAGTCGTTGCCGAGTCCGTGCCTCGACCGGAACCCGTCGGGATCGTAGGACTCCGGTACGGCCACACCGGCACCGATCTCGAGCGTACGTTTCGGCAGGTCGAACAGCGACTCGGCCAGGCGCTGCTCGGGCTCGGTGAGGAACCAGAGCCCACGGGATCCGGCGAAGAGCGGTTTGAAGATCTCGAGCCGAGCCGGGGCCTCGTCGTGGAGGCAGGGCATCAGGATCGTGCGTTCGGGGGCGATCTGCCCGACGGCGAAGGTGGTCCAGAACATGTACGGGGCGACGACCAGCGCACGGTAATCGTCGACGTGGTCGGCGACGTGATGCCACAGACCGCTGACTCGGAGGCTGTCGTTGATCCACAGTTGCTGGTCGACCAACGACACCGGGGAGCCGCCCAGGATCAGATCACCGATCACCTTGCGATGACGGCCTTTGGTGTCGGTTTGGGTCGGGAACCGTCGCACCGTCATACCGTCGACCGACGAGTCACCGGCCGGGTATTCGTTGGCCCAGGTGAAATGATCTCGAGCGCAGGTGGTGAGGATCTCGACGTCCCAGCCCCGGCGGGCCAGACCTCGCCCGATGTCGGCGACCACGGCTTCGGCTCCCCCGATCACATCGGTCCCGAAACGCGGCGGTACGAGGGCGATCCGACCAGATCGGTCAGTGTCGGTCATGGCCACCGTCGTTCATCCGAGGGGTCCCCGCTCATGATTCGTGCACACTCATCTTGAAATCGACCCGGCCCGTCACCGGTCGGCCACTGTTCACGTCGAAAGCCGTCGACTGTTCACTGCGCCCGTACTCGAAGGTCTCGGTCTGATCCTGGAGCACGAAGGTGACGAGGTATCGGCCGTCCATCAGCGGCAGGTCGTCGATGACGAAGTCGATGACCCCCTCGCCGTCGACGTGCACGATGTCGCTGCCGCGGATGTCGTGGGTCGAGGCGTTCACCAACAGGATGCCATCGTGGCTGTGGATCATGATGCGGGCCCGGAGCCCACCGGTCGGCCCCGAAGCCCGATATCCGATCTTGAGATGCACCTGGTCACCGGGACGGAATGCTTCCTGCCCGTTGGGTGGCGGCTCGACCCAGGTGCGGACCATCACCACGTTGTCGTTGGTCGGCACCGACTCGACCTCGGCCGCGGGATCACCGAGGACGATGCCCTTGTTGGCCAGCGACCGCCGATAGATCGTGACCGCATCGTTCACGTCTCCGACGTGGAGCACCTTGCCGTGGTCGAGCACGACGGCACGGGAACAGACCTGGCGCACCTGCTCCGGCGAGTGGGTGACCAACAGGATCGTCCGACCATCGTTCTGGAACCCTCGGACCCGTTCCATGCACTTTCGCTGGAACGCCTCGTCACCGACGCTGAGCACCTCGTCGACGAGCAGGACGTCGGGCTCGAGGTTGACCGCAACGGCAAACCCCAATCGCGCATACATCCCCGACGAGTAGTGCTTCACCTGCGAATCGATGAAGTCCTCGAGTTCGGAGAAGGCGACCACATCGTCGAAGATCTGATCGATCCGCTGACGGCTGAAGCCGAGGATCGAGCCGTTGAGGTACACGTTTTCCCGCCCGGTGAGGTCGGGATGGAACCCGGCCCCCAGCTCCAGCAACGCCGACAGCCGTCCGCGGACCCCCACCGATCCCGACGTCGGCCGGAGCGTGCCGGCAATGCACTTGAGCAGGGTCGACTTGCCCGAACCGTTGTGACCGAGGATGCCGATGGTTGCGCCCGGCTCGACGTCGAACGTGACCTCGTCGAGCGCTCGAAACGTCTGAACCGAGTTGTCCTTGAGTGTCAGGATGCGGTCCTTCAGCGTCTTCGCCGGTTCGGAGTTGCGTTTGAAGACCTTGGTCACCTGCCGGACTTCGACGGCGTTGATTCCGGTCACAGTTCTTCGCCGAAGTTCGCTTCGAGACGTCGGAAGACCCGGAATCCCACGAAGAGCACGACGATTCCGACGGCGATCTCGATCAACAGGTTCACGAGGAACCACCAACCGTCGTGCATCAGGAAACCGAAGGTATCGACCTGGGTCGCCTCGTCGAAGTTCTCGGGGTTGTAGAGCACACGCTGAAACGTCGTCACCACGGGAATCATCGGATTCAGCAGGGTCAGACGCTCGGCGCCGAGACCCCAGCGGCTGGTGACGGCCTCGGCGACGAAGTCGTACTGATAGACGATGGGGGTGAACCAGAACCAGGTGAGCACACCGAGTTCGAGGAAGTGCTGGACATCACGGAAGTAGACGTTCATCGCGGACAGCAGGAGTCCCAGACCGGTCCCCAACAGCAGGGCGACCAGAATGGCCGGAAGCAACAGCGGGAGCAGACGCCAGGCCGGCGCCTGCTGGAAGGCAGCCAGGCCGACCAGCAACACGATCATCTGGAAGAAGAACGTGACCAGGGACGCGCCAACCGCGGACAGGGGAAGGATCTCGCGCGGGAACCAGACCTTCTGGACCAGCGGCCCGTTACCCGTGATCGACGTGGTTGCCGCCGTCATCCCCATCGCGAACAGGTTCCAGGCCTGGAGCCCCGACAGGAGCAACAATCCGTAGCGCGGTGCCCCGGTCGGAAGGATCACGCCGAAGACGAGACTGAAGACTCCCAGGTAGAGCAGCGGATTGAGGAAGGTCCAGACGATCCCGAGGACGCTGTTCTTGTACTTGACCCGGATCTCGCGGAGGGTCAGGTTGACCATGAGTTCGCGGTAGCGCCAGATGTCACTCAGCCGCGATCCCATGCCGACGGCGTCGGAACTGTTCTCGAGCATCGCCGGAACGGGCGAGCTGGCGTGGTCGGTCATCGCGGCGATCTCGACACCACTCCGCGTTCGCAAACCGGCTGCATGGGGATCAAGAAAGGACTCCTCGTGGGCGAACCTCCGATCGTAGCCTTCGACCGGCGAAGCCCGGTGGCTCCTGTGCCTGCCATGGGTTTCCGGCTGGGAACTCAGCCCTGGGCGCGAGCCCAGAACTCGTCCGATGCACCCAATTCGGCGGCGACGACGAGATCGCTGGACAGCCCGATGCGGTTGGCGGCGTCGTCGCGCCCACCGGGGTCGGCCGAACGCCCCAGGACTCGTTGATAGAGCCGGTCGGCGCGATCGCGTCGCGATTCGAGCGAGACGTAGAAACCGGCCGAGACATCGTCGAGCCGCACCCGTTCGACGTCCATCTTCGCCACCCAGTAGTCGAGCCCGCCCGGGTCGGGGTCGCGTCCGAGGAGGTCACGGTAGAGCGCCGTGACGTACCCGGTGCTCGTCGAGCCACTCCGGGCGTAGTACTCCGCCGACCCGTAGAAGTAGACGCCGAGCGAGGCGTACGAGACGCCCTTCCGCACGACGACGTCGAGCCAGTAGGCGCTGCCGGCCGGGTCGGGAGCTCGACCGAGCGAGGTGGCGTAGAGCTCGTCGATCATCGCCCCCGCGAACTCGGGGCTCTTCGACAGTGGGTCGGTGAGGGCGTAGCGGTTGCCGTTGGCCTGGATCCGGTCGTACCAGGTGGCGAGTTCCGAGGGCGACGGCTGACGCCCGACGTAGGTCTGGTAGGCCTTCGTGACGAACGCTGCCGTCGGGGTTCCCTCGAGGTCGGTGCGATACACCAGGCCGGGTGTGAACCAATCCGACTTGAGCAGGTAGCCGAAATCGGCACGCACCTGTTGCCCGCTCACCGTCCGCTTCCCGTCCTGGAACGAGTACTCGACCGTCTTGGCCCGGCCACCGTCGCCGTGGGGATCCCCGGGATACCGCTCGGTCACCCGCATCGAAACGAGCCGCCCCAGTCCGTACTTGGCCTCGACCGCAGCCGTCGACAGCCGCACGGTCCACGACCGATGCGGATTGGCCGGGTCGGCGTCGCCGGCGTCGACGACGGCCGGGAAGGTCCCGGCGATCGTGTGGCCGCCGGTGCTCGACGAGAACTCGGTCCGGGCGATCCGCCCGTCGGCGTGGATCCGCACCACGCCGGCGGTGGCGGCAACGGCGGCGTCGGTGGCCGCCCAACCGGCCTGGGCCACACCGTTCTGATACCGACCGGCGTAGACCTGACACAGGGTGGTGTCGCAGGTGTCGGCGTAGGGCGCCTGTCGGGTGTCTCCGGCCAACGTGTAGGAACGGGCAGCGACGGACTGGGCCTGCAGGGTCGCAGCGGGCCATGAACTGGGCACCTCGTAGGGCACCACGCCACGCAGGTATTCCTCGATCGTGGTGACGTTGACCGTCCCAAGGCCCGTCTTCTTCGATCCGGCGAACGCACCCCGGTCGAGGATGCGCAGCTCACCGCTGTAGGACCGCATCTCGCCGCTGCAGACCCTGAGCAGGCCACTGGCGTCGTCGGACGGGTTGTCGTCCTGCACCCGGAACATCCGGCCTGCCGGCAGATCGATGGGCGTGGTCCAGGGCCCGGTGCAGCTGAGACCCCATTCCCATTGCATTCCGCCCCGTCCGTTGGCCGAGATCCGCAGGTGCTGGCCCGGGTGCCGGAACAGTTCGGTGCCGGCCTCGTCGAGGACGATGAACGAACCCGCGGGGAGGTACACCGCGAGGGCCTGGTTGGACTGGGCCAGCAGTTCGACTCGGGTGGCGGCGGGATCGACGGACCCGGCGGGTGCCGGTGCACTGGTCGTGCCGCCGTAGAAGTGGTCGAGGATCTGCGTCGCCGTCCAGCCCTGCTGGGCGTAGCCATAGGCCCCCCATTGGCCCATGCCTCGACCGTGACCCCAGCCCCGTCCGGTGAATTCGATGACGGCCTCACCGTCGGCCGATGCCGGCGTCGCCCCGGCGAACACCGTGCCCACCAGCGTCGTGGCGAACATCAGACCGGCCAGCAGGGCCCGGCCACTGCTGGATCGGCGACGTGGCTGTGGTCGTCTGGCGTTCGTGATCTCGACCGTCATCTGCAGCACCGTACCCATTCCTCGCGCCAGTAGCGGGTCGCCGACTCCTGACGGTGACGACGTTCCCATCGTTCCTGTCGTCAGGACGTCGCTCGTAGGTAGTACTCCTCGGAACTGGCCAGGTTGGCCGCCAGATCGATGTCGTCGTGGTCGACGAGCCAATCGGCCCAGTACTGGTGCCCACCGGGGTCCGGGTCGCGGCCCAGGATGCTCCCGAACAGCCGGCCCACCCGGTCACGGCGCGACTCGAGCGACGCGTAGAACCCGCCGGCAACCCCGGCCGGCGTCACGCCCCGATCGAGTTGGGAGACCCAGTAACCCCGTCCTCCGGCATCGGCGCTGCGGCCCAGGAGCTCGCGATAGAGCAGGTCGACGTAGGCCCCGGGAGAGCCGGCCGATGCGAAGTACTCGTTCGAACCGTAGAAGTACGTGCCGAGATCCTGCACCCGCATCCCGTTCCGGAGCTGGTCGACCCAGTATCGGCGCCCTTCGTCGTCGGGGGCACGACCCAGCGCCGTGCCGTAGATGTCGTTGACCACCGCGCCCGCCCACTCGTCGGACGAGGCGAATTCGGCGGCCACGTCGGCCCCGCCCATCTCGTCGAGTCGCCACACCCAGTGGTCGAGCATCACCGGAGTCGGTGCCGTCCCGATGAACGTTCGGTAGAGGGCGGCTGCGAGTTTGCCCTTCTTGCCTGCCGCCTGGGCCGGATCGATGCGATAGCCGACCCGGGCAACATCGACGGCGACCGTCTGCCCGACGTGGGTCGACACCGACCCGGCGAAGGGCACCTGCCCAAAGGCGAGGAGCCGACCCTCGGCGTCGAGGACCCAGCCCCCGTAGCCGGTGTCGGACCCGACGATCGCCCTCGTTGCCGACCGGTTGGACCCCGTGAGCGTCACCGCCGGGGCTCCACCGAACGGGACCAGCGTCGACGAGTTGTCGAGCACCCAGCCGCTCCGACCGTCGGGACGAACCGCGACATCGACCGCAGCGGCCGTTCGCGGGGTCGGCGACGGCGAGGGTGCCGAACCGACCGGGTGGAGCCCACCGGAACGGTCAACGACGTACCCATTGCCGGCGCCGTCGAGATCGACCGCCACCGCCGAACCGGCCGCGGGGCGTGTGGCCGGCACCCGATCGGGAGCACCACCGAAGGCCACCAGCGCGCCGTCGGCGGTGAGGATCCAGCCACCGCCACTTCCCGAAACGGCGAGGTCGACCACGGTTGCCGGTCCGGCCGGTCGACCGGCCACGGCCGGCGCCCCGCCGTAGGGACGGAGTTCTCCCGAGTTGCCCAGAACCCAGCCCGAGGTGCCCGTTCCGGCGATGGCGATGGCTCCGCCGCCGACCGCTGGAGCCGGAACCGCCGATCCTGCGGCCATCGCCGGTCGGATGCCGCCGCTCGAATCGACCACCATCGCCGCCACTCCCTGATCATCGCCTTCCCACGCGGGGAAGACGTAGGGAGCGGCGCCGACCTGTTGACCCGTCGGCCCGAGTTGGCCGCGGCATGGCTCCGACCAGCGGATAGGCCCGACTTCCCGGGCAGGAACTCACGCCGAGATCGCGATGCCCGAGCACCGTCGGCACCTCGACCCACTGCCCGGCAGCGAACTTCATGCCCGCGCCCGAGGATCGGTTCTTCAGCCAGGTCGTCCCGAGCGGATCGACCCCGTAGAGCCCCAGTTTCCAGCCGACGAGCCGGCGCAACGATTCGACCATTGCCGGCGGCGGATCGACGGCGGCCGGGCTCCCGCCCTGCTGGTACTGCCCCAGGAGGGCCACGCCGACCGTCCAGGTGTTGAAGCCTCGGGTGTGACCACCGATGACCGGTCGATCGGTCCCGCCCATCCGGGCCTCCCAGATCGTGCCGAATCGATCGATGAGAAAGTTGTAGGCGATGTCGCACCAGCCCTGTGTGTTGGTGTGGTAGCGGTAGATGCCGCGGCAGCAGATCGTCGGACTGGCTCGCCGCGTAGTCGTTGGTGTTGACCGTGTGGTGCACGATCGCCGCCCGCAGCGTGTCGGAGTAGGTCGGGCCATTGGTACACCCGCTGTTCTGGGTCGCCCATCCCTCACTGGTCCACGCCGAACGGGGTTGGATCGACGGGCGAGCCGCGACCGCGTTCCCGACGACCGTGTTCCCGACGACCGCGTTCCCGACCACTCCGTCGGGGACCCCTGCCTCTGCCTCGCCGACGACCTCACCCTCGACTTCAGATCGAGGGTCGATGTCGGAGTCGAGCGAGGTCAGCGCCTCGATCCGCAACGATCCCAGCACGGCGTCGACCGCAGCGATCTCGACGGCCTCGGTCTGATCGCCCAACCACACCGGTCCGGCCGATCCCAGAGCCGGCGTGTCGGCGCCTTCGCCACCGGGCAAGCCGTCCGGTGCATCGTCGACGTCGGTTGCGACCTCGACCCACGCACTCCACTGGCCAGCGTTACGGCTGCGAACCGACAGGGTCTCGGCGCCCTCGACCCGATCCAGGATGATCATCTCGGGAGAACCCTCGAGTTCGACCACCACCGAGGGGGCCACGGTCGACATCGCCACACCGGGATCGACCGGCTCCGGCGAGGAGGGAACCGGAACCACGTCGTAATGCCGGACTTCGAACGATCCGTCGATCTCGGGGGCGGACGGTTCGGAAACCATGGCCGCGACCTCGGGGGTCGGCGACGCCGTTGCCGGCACAACACCGACCACGGACAGGGCGAGACCGGCGAGCGCGAAGTACACGGCAGACGTGCGAACGGGTGCGGGCATACGACACGCGACCCTAGACCCGCCCGGTTTGGCTCCGGCATCGGCCTTCCCCACCCTGGGTGTTTTCACCCAGTGCCGGTCCCGACCTCACACGCCGGCAGGCTCTCTACCCGACCTCACACGCCGGCAGGCTCTCTACCCGACCTCACACGCCGGCAGGCTCTCTACCCGACCTCACACGCCGGCAGGCTCTCTACCCGACCTCACACGCCGGCAGGCTCTTTACCCGACCTCACACGCCGGCAGGCTCTTTGACCTGAGGCAGGCACAGGCCGTCGAGCTCAACGACCTGGATCGCCTCGCGGTTGGCGTGGGTCACCGGGTTGTCCGGGTCGATGTTGAGCTTGTACTCCCGGAACGACATCTCGAGGGCATCGAAGGCCAGCAGCCGTCCCCGCAGCGAGTCACCGAGTCCCAGGATGAGCTTGATGGCCTCGAGCGCCTGGATCGATCCGACGATCCCGGGGAGCACCCCGACCACGCCGGCCTCGGCACAGCTCGGTGCCAGTTCGGCGGGCGGCGGCTCGGGCAGCAGATCTCGATAGGTCGGACCGTTCAGCGGATCGAAGACCGTGACCTGACCCTCGAACCGGAAGATCGAGCCGTGGACCACGGGGATACCGAGCTTCACCGACGCGTCGTTGAGGATGTAGCGACTCGGGAAGTTGTCGGCTCCGTCGATGACCACGTCGTAGCCGGCGAGGATCTCCTCGATGTTGTCGGCCGAAAGCCGCGTGTCGTAGGTCTTGACCGTGATGTCGGGGTTCATCGACTCGATCGTCATGCGAGCCGAGTCGACCTTGCGCACCCCGACCCGATCCAGGTTGTGCAGGATCTGGCGCTGCAGGTTCGATTCATCGACGACGTCCATGTCGACGATGCCGATCGTGCCGACGCCGGCCGCGGCCAGATACAGCGCCGCCGGTGAACCGAGCCCACCCGCACCGAGCAGCAACACCTTGGCCTCGAGCAGCTTGATCTGGCCCGACTCCCCCACCTCGGGCAACAGCAGGTGCCGGGAGTAACGATTGCGCTGGTCGGCGTTCAGCGAGGTCGGAACGTGCCAATCCCGGCCCTCGTCCTTCCATTTGTTGAAACCACCGTCCATCGACACGACGTCGGTGTAGCCGAGGGCATCGAGCGACTTGGCGGCGAATGCCGACCGCACGCCGCCCGCACACACGACGACCAGCGGGGTCGACTTGTCGGGGATCCGGCTCTCGATCTGGGACTCCAGATTGCCCCGCACGATGACCACCGAGCCGGGGATCACACCCTGGGCCACTTCGTCGGGCTCGCGAATGTCGAGGATGACCGACCCGGCGGCACGCAGCTGCTCACCCGTGGTGGTGTCGACCTCGGTGATGTCGGCCTTGGTGGCCTGCAGCAGTTCACGGAAAGATGGCATGAGACGGGGTTCCTCCGACGAGTGGTGAGCGAACGGCAAAAGCCTAGCGATTCACTCAACAATTGCTGCGGGCCCGTCTATTCCAGTCAGCGAAACAAGCGTCAGCAAACAGCGTCAGCGAGACAAGCGTCAGCCAACCGAGAAGTCAGCGGAACAAGAGGGGCAGGACCGCCGAGATCGACCCTCGCACCACGACGTCGGCCAGGTCGTCCATCTCGGTCGCCTGGCCGTTGACGATGACCACCCTCGCCCCGCTGTGCCCGGCGACGGGCACCACGCCGGCGATCGGATAAACCGAGAGCGTGCTCCCGATGGCGAGCAGGAGGTCGCACTCCCGAGCAGCCACCTCGGCCCGCCGCAGGTCCTCGGCCACCAGTCCCTGTCCGAAGCTGATCGTCGACGACTTGAGGATGCCCGAACAGCGAGGACAAGCCGGGTCGTCGTCACCCTGACGGACCCGGTCGAGTGCCACCTGCATCGGGTCTCGGTAGTCACAGGACAGGCAGACGACCTCGCGTACCGACCCGTGGACCTCAACGATGCGGTCCGGGTCGCTCCCGGCATCGTGGTGGAGACCGTCGATGTTCTGCGTGATGAGGAGATGCAGCTTGCGGCGGGCCTCGAGCCGGAGCAACGCCCGATGACCGGCGTTGGGTTCGGCGCCCCACACCGGCGAGTCGAGCCGGTTGCGCCAGGCCCGGCGGCGCACCTCGGCGTCTTCGACGTAGTGCTGGAGCGTCGCCTGTTTCTCGGCTGCGGGATTCTTGGTCCACACGCCCTGCGGTCCGCGGAAGTCGGGGATACGGGAATCGGTCGAGATCCCGGCACCGGTGAGGACCGTGATGCGCTCGGCCTCGTCGATCAGGTCGGCGGCCCGGCCGAGCGTGTCGGGATCGAAGACGGCGTCGTCGGTCATAACCGGCGAACCTACCGCATGCCGGCGCCGTGATCCGGTTCGAGCCCTCGCTCCGAAGGGTCGAGTTCGTTCACGGCCTCGCCAACTACGATCGGCGCCATGGCTTCCGACCGCCCCGAGGATCTCGCCGCCACCGAGCGGGCAAAGACCATCAAGGCCATCCAGGAAACGGCGCGGCGGGCCCGTTCCGAGCCACCGGCGCTCCCCCACCCGTTCGAGACCGACGCCAACCTCGCCGCACTCCTCGACGCAGCGACGTCGGCGTCGACCGGCGGCTCCGGCCGGGGGGTCCGCGACCGTCTCGGGCGGATCCTGCTCCGCCGGCTCCTGCCCGGTCAGTTGGCGTTCAATCGAATCGTGATCGACCTGATCCACCAACTCGATCACCGTGACCGCCAACTGCGCGAAGACCTGGCCGACCTGCACCAGGCGAACCGGAACGACACCGAAGCCGGCGGCGGCGGGTCCCCGAACGGAACCGGCCGGACCACGACGTGACCACGGGACGGCGTCGGATCGCGGTGCTCAAGCCGGACTACCCGGGGGCCGGCGGATTCGAGCGGCATCTGACCGGACTGCTCGAGGCGCTCGCCCGCGACGATGCATGGACCTTCGAGCTGATCCCGATCGAGGTCGGCCGGGTCGACCGCTCATTCGGGATCGCCATCGACCGGCCGATCCGCGATCGGCACGACGAGTATTTCCTGTGGGCGGCCCTGGTCGAGCGCGTCCAACGACTCGACCTGTCGGGCTACGACGCCGTACTGGCCACCCAGCCGCCGACGTATCTGGCCG
Source organism: uncultured Acidimicrobiales bacterium (assembly GCA_963700755.1). Lineage (GTDB taxonomy): Bacteria > Actinomycetota > Acidimicrobiia > Acidimicrobiales > SZUA-35 > JBBQUN01. The sequence goes on along the minus strand of CAVOYW010000001.1, from coordinate 382,059 downwards.
ACCATCCACGCAAGGTTGCGCTCTTCTATCACCATCCCCGCCAGTTCTACGACCAGGCCGAACTCTTCGCCCGTTCCGGTTTCGTCGACCCCGAGATCCATCGCGCCGCCGTGGCCGCCGTACGCTCGGTCGAGGCGACCGCCCCGGCCACGGTGCGCCACTGGCTGGCCGGATCCCAGACGGTCGCCGACCGGCTCCGCCGATTCTGGTCGGTGCCCGATTCGGCGATCAGCCTGCACTCGGCCCCACCGACCTCGACACCCGACTCCGCACCCGCTCCGCAGCCCGACGGCCCCGTGCTCACGGTCGGCCGTCTGGAATGGCCCAAACGGCAGGAGCTCGTCATCGCCGCTGCTCACCGACCGGGCTTGTCGTTCGAGCTCGAGATCGTCGGCACCGGGAGCCGACTGGGGCACGTACGACGTCTCGATGCGGCCCTCTGCACCGATCCCGCACTCGCCGAACGACTCGACGACGACCAGTTGTGGCGCAACACCGGGCCGAACACCTCGTTCCCGACACCACGCGACGAGCCTCGATCGGGGCGGCCATCGCCGGTCCGGTTCCTCGGAGCCGTCTCCGATCTCGAGCGCGACGAGGCCTACGCCCGCTGCTCGGTCGTGGTGACCCCGACGATCGACGAGGACTACGGCCTCACGGTGCTCGAAGCCATGGCGCGGGCCCGCCCCGTCATCGTCTGCCGAGATGGCGGCGGTCTGGTCGAGTTCGTCGAGCACGGCGTGAACGGGTTGGTCGTCGATCCTCACCCGACCGCGATCGCTCGTGCCGTTGCCGAACTCGCGGCCGACCCCACCCGGGCCGAGTCCCTCGGTCGGGCCGCTCGCCGGACCGCCGATCGGGTGACCTGGGACACCGCTGTCGCCTCGGTCGCCGACGCCCTCCGCCTCGTCCTCGACGGTCCGACGCACCCGGATCAGACCGGCGTCGGCGACCCCGCCCCGGCCGGCCGCGACGGCCTCCGTCGTGACTAACCTCGACCGTTCATGAACCAGCCTGACGAGTCGGTCGCCATCGACATGTGCGATCTTCGCGTCTCTTACGACGGCCCCGAGGTGCTGCGGGGTGTGTCGCTCCGAGTCGAGCCGGGTGAGCAGGTCGCCCTGCTCGGCCCGTCGGGCTGCGGCAAGACGACCCTGCTCCGCACCATTGCCGGACTCGAACGCCTGTCCGACGGCACGATCCATCTGGGCGACCGACTCGTTTCCTCCCGCACCACCCACCTTCCGCCCGAGCGACGTCGGGTCGGCCTCGTCTTCCAGGACTGGGCGCTGTTTCCCCACCTCTCCGTGGCCAGGAACATCGCCTACGGGCTGCCCCGATCCGAACGAGGTTCGGCTCGTGCCCTGGGTCGGCGCGTCGGTGAGACCCTCGAACTCGTCGGGCTCGAAGGTCTGGCCGATCGCGCCCCGCACACGCTGTCGGGAGGGCAACAACAGCGGGTCGCGTTGGCCCGGGCGCTGGCTCCCCGCCCGGGGGTGCTCCTGCTCGACGAGCCGTTCTCGAACCTCGATGCATCGCTCCGGTCCGAGATCCGCACCGAAGTCCACCGGATCCTGGCCGAGCTCGATGTCACGGCGGTGTTCGTCACCCACGACCAGGACGAGGCGTTCGTCCTCGGTGATCGGGTGGCCGTCATGCGCAACGGTTCCGTCGTGCAATGGGGAACCCCGACCGAGGTCTATGCCCACCCCGTGGATCCGTGGGTCGCCCGGTTCGTCGGCGAGGCCAACCTGGTCGTCGGGACCGCCACGGGCAGCCAGGCGCAGACCGTGATCGGCACCGTTCCGCTCGACCGGCCCACCGAAGGCGGGGTCCAGGTGCTGCTGCGGCCCGAGGATCTCGATCTGACGCCATCGGGTCCGGCATCGATCGACCTCGTCGAGTACTACGGACACGACACGACCTACGAGGTCCTGCTGGCCGGAGGCGAACGATTGCGGGTTCGCCAAACGTCGATCCCGCGGTTCGCACGGGGTGACACGGTGTCCATCCGATTCATCGGCGCTGCGGGTGTCGCCTATGCCCTGACACCGAACGACGGCCGGGCACCGGCGACTCCGCAACCGACCGACGACGGACCCGAGGTCTCGCCCGATCATCGGTGAACGGTGACCGGGGCCAACTGTTAGGGGTACTTGACATCGTGAAGCCAGGGTTCCTATGGTTCAGCGCCATGACCTCGACCATGGGACTGCGATCCCTCTTCGCCGGTGCCCTCGCCCTCGCCCTGGTCGCCGGGGCCTGCTCGGGAAGCGACAGCGCCGACGACTCGGAGACACCGGCCGGCGACGGCAGCCTCGAAGGAACCACGATCACCGTCTACTCGGGTCGCGGTGAAGACCTCATCGCCGACGTACTCCAGCGATTCGAAGACGAGACGGGGGCGACCGTCGAGGTGCGATACGGGGATTCGGCCCAGATGGCACTCCAGATCGACACCGAGGGAGACCGGTCGCCGGCCGATGTCTTCATCTCGCAGAGTCCGGGCGCCGTGGGGTACCTCGACGGCCAGGGCCGGCTCGCCTCGCTCGGGACCAGCACCCTCGACCGCGTCGCACCCGAGTTCCGCTCGAGCGACGGCACCTGGGTCGGAATCACGGCTCGAGTCCGGGTGCTGGTCTACAACACCGACCTGGTCGACCCGGCGGATCTCCCGTCGTCGGTCCTCGAGCTCACCGACCCCGCATACCGGGGGCGGGTCGGGGTCGCCCCATCCAACGGCTCGTTCCAGGACTTCGTGACCGCCATGCGCTCCCAACTCGGCGACGACGCCACCGCCGAGTGGCTGGCCGGGATGGCCGCCAACGAATCGCCGAACTACGCCAAGAACTCCGCCATCCTCGATGCCGTGGCCCGTGGCGAGATCGAGATGGGGCTGGTCAACCACTATTACCTGCTCGAAGCGCTCGAGGAGGATCCGGGCCTTCCCGCCGCCAACCACCGATTCGAAGACGGTGACCTCGGTTCGCTGCTCATCGTGTCGGCCGCCGCCGTCGTCGATTCGACCGATGACGCGGCGGCCGCCGAGGCCCTCGTCACATTCCTGCTCTCCGACGAGGCCCAGCGGATGTCCTCCGACGCCGAGAAGGAGTATCCGCTGGTGACGGGGGTCGAACCGGCCGAAGGACTGGCCCCGATGGACGAACTGGTCGGGATCAGCGTCGACCTGAACACCCTGGCCGAAGGACTGTCCGGCACCCAGAAGCTGATCGACGACAGCGGTATCGTCCGCTAGTGCCGGCCCCGGGAGCGATCCTGACCGACCGATCCCCGCCCGCCACGACCCACGTCACCCATGGGAGTCGGCCGGGTCGGCGCCCGAGCCGGGTCCTGGTCATCGTTGCGCTCCTGATCGGGGTGGCCTTCAGCGGTCCCCTGGCCTATGTGATCGTGCAGAACGTCCGCCTCGGCGCCGACCTCGGCGAGACGCTGGGCAACCGGCGAACGCTCGACCCGCTCCTACGCTCCCTGCAGTTGGCGACCGCCGTTTCGATCACGTCGGCCGCCATCGGCACGGCCTTGGCCTGGGCGACGAACCGAACCGACGTGTTCGGCCGTCGGTTCTGGGCCGTCGTGGCCCCCCTGCCCCTGGTCTTCCCGTCGTTCGTCGGTGCGACGGCCCTGATCAGCGGTTTTGCCGCCGGAGGCCTCCTCGAACGATTCGTGGAGCCCTTCGGGATCGACCGACTCCCCGAGCTCTCGGGCTTCCGCGGAGCCTGGTTCGTGCTGACGCTGTTCACCTATCCCTACGTCTACCTACCGGTCGCCGCTCGGCTCCAGCGGCTGCCGACCTCGCTCGAGGAAAGCGCGCGGCTCCTCGGCCGGTCTCCCCGGCAGGTGTTCGTGTCGATCGTGCTCCCCCAGTCGGCGACCGCCATCTCGGCCGGCACCTTGCTGGTCTTCCTCTACACGATCAGCGACTTCGGCGCCGTGCAGCTGCTGCGGTACGACACCCTCACCCGCGCCATCTTCGCCAACCAGCTGGCCGATCGGGCCACGTCGATGGCGCTGGCGCTCCTGCTCGGGATCGTGGCCCTCGTCGTCGTCGCCGCCGAGCGGCGCCTGGTCCGGCGCGATCCTCCTGGGAACGTCCGCTCGCAGCGGGGCGGCCTGCACTACCCGCTCGGCCGCCTCCGCCTGCCGGCCACCCTTGCCATCGCCGGCTTCTTCACCGTTGGGCTCGCCGGGCCCGTAGCGTCACTGGTGCACTGGTTCGCCCGAGGCATCGTGAGTGAGCGGAGCCGTGGTGCGACGTCGATCGACACCGAGGGGCTCGTCGGTGCCGTCGCCAACACCGTCCTCGTGAGCGTGATCGCCGCCGTGTGCACCGTGATCGTGGTCCTCCCGGTCGCCTACCTGACGTCCCGGCACCGAAGCCGATTGGGCGGACTGGCGAATTCGCTGGTCGTGGCGGGGTTCGCGCTCCCAGGCATCGTCGTGGCCCTGGCGTTCGTGTTCTGGGTGCTCAACACCCGGATCCTCGCCGGCTTGTACCAGACACTGCCGCTGCTCGTCCTGGCCTACATCACCCATTTCGGGGCCCAGGCGACCCGAGCCTCGGCCGTTGCGGTCTCGGCGGTTCCCCCCCGGCTCGACGATGCCGCCCAGATACTCGGGGCGTCGCGTCTACGCCGCTTGGTCACGATCGACGCACCGCTCATGGCACCAGGACTGCTGGCGGCGGGTGGGTTGGTGCTTCTCTCGACCATGAAGGAGCTCCCGGCCACGTTGCTGCTGGCGCCGACCGGCTTCGACACGATGGCCACGCGGATCTGGGCCTCGATGGAAACGGTGTCGTATGCCCAGGCCGGTCTCGACGCCCTCGTCCTGCTCGCCGTTTCGGCGATCCTCACCTGGGTGCTCGTGATCCGGGCCGCCGACCGTCTCGACTGAGGGCAACCGTCTCGACCGAGGGCAACCGTCTCGACGGGGTGGGTACCCGTGGAACGACTTGACTCGTTCGATGAACTCAGACTACGTTTGTTTACGTTCGATGCATCTCCCAGCGGGTCGTGTCGACACTCGGGCCCCTGCCCCTCACTGTCTTCACCCTTGGCGGGACCACCATGACCGAACCCCATCCATCCACGAACACACCGGCGCGCCGGACCCCGATTCCCCCTCCCCCTCCGCGACCACCGTCGAACCCATCGGCGCCCACTGCAGCCGTCGCCGCTGCGAGCGACGACCCTTCGGCCGGCTCGGGCGAACCGGTCTTCCCCTTCCCCAGCCTCACCGTTCGCCCGTGGAACGACGAACTGGTCGAAGCACTCGGACACGATCCTCGTTCGCTCTACGTCGAGCGGTACTGGACGAGCATCCTCGGGCCATCGGCCACCCTGCTCCTGCGTCGCCTGGCCCTCGAACTCGACGCCTGCCCCGACGGCTTCGAACTCGACGCGGTCGCCTGGGCCAAGGAACTCGGGGTCGGGGTCCGGGGCGGCAAGAACGGTCCGTTCTGGCGAGCCCTCGACCGAACGGCTCGATTCGGGACCACCCAACGCAACGGCCCCAACCTCGTCGTTCGACGCCGACTGCCGCCGCTCAATCTGCGCCAGATCGAGCGACTCCCACCCCATCTCCAGCAGGCCCATCGAGCCTGGTCGGCCCGTCAGATCGTGCGGCCCGACGGTCGCGCCGCCGGCGACGTCGACCCGACCCCGACAGAAGACGGTTTCGACGCGGCATGAGCGGCGCCGGCAACGAAGGCGGGCCGAACGTCGTTGCGGCCGGACTCCGGAGGGAGGAGGAGTCCGGCCACCAGACGAGCAGATGGCCACGCTCGGGCGGCTCGTCCGGAGGGAGTGGACGAGCCGCCGGCGAGACCGTGGCCGGTGCCGGGTTGGATGTGACCCGACCTCTGCGTTGAGCCCGTTGCCCATGAAGGGCTCCAGGTCTGTGGGTGATGACGACCGGCGCCGGGGAAAGTCGCGAGATCGGGCGAAGTCTCGGTCCGACGGCGATGGATCAGTACGCGCCGTCCTGTCTCAGCACGGCGGGGATCGTCCTCAGCAGGATCGAGAGATCGATCACCAGTGACCAGTTGTCGACGTAGTAGAGGTCGAGACGGGTGTACTCCTCGAATCCCGACGAGCTCCGGCCTGACACCTGCCACATCCCGGTGATCCCGGGCCGCACCCGGAGCCTGCCGTACAGGTCGTCCTCCCAGGCCTCCATTTCCGACCAGAGGGCCGGGCGGGGACCGACCAGGCTCATCTCGCCGCGGACGACGTTCCACAACTGGGGGAGTTCGTCGAGCGAAGTCTTGCGGATGATGCGGCCGACCGGTGTGACCCGGGGGTCGTCCTTCATCTTGAACAGTGCGCTGTCGGCCGGAACCAGGTCCGCTCGGAGCTCCTCGGCGTTGGTGACCATGCTGCGGAGCTTCAGCATGTCGAAGGGGACTCCGTTGCGCCCGACACGGCTCTGGCGGAAGAGCACCGGCCCGCCGTCATGACGGCGGATCGCCACCGCCAGGACGGCGAGGACCGGCATGGCCAGCACCAGCACGGTCAGGGCGATGCTGACGTCGAACCCTCGCTTCGCCATGGCGCGCCAACCGTGGCGTTGGACGGGCTCCACGTAGACCACGGGGAATCGACCCAGCGGGCGCACCGTGAGTCGGGTCGGATCGATGTCGCTCAGCGTCGAACTGAGTTCGACATGGATGCCGTTCTCGATCAGGTCACGGACCAGGCGATTGCTCGCCTTGATCTCGATGCCACTGGCGGCCACGATCGCCCCCATGGCGTCATGGGATCGAGCCTCGGCCAGGACCCGGGTGGTGAGTTCATTGCGGTCGGTCACCTCCCGCGGATCGATGGTCGACACGATCTCGTAGCCGAGCTGGGGTTCGCTCTCGAACATCGATCGCAGCTGTCGAGCCTCTTCGTTCTCGCCGATCATGACGACCCGGCGTGACAGCTCGCCCCGGCGGCGACGACGATCGAAACCGGCGCGGGCGATCTCGCGCTCGACAGTGATGGCGGCGGCGCCGGCAACGGCGGCCAAGGCCAGCCATGTCCGGGTCACGTCGAGACTCGCCCCGTAGGCGACCACGGCCACGCTGGCCGCCGTCTTCACGGAGGCATCGACGATCCGCCGAACCTCGTCGGCGCGGCGGGTGATGAAGCGGGAACTGTAGAGCCGGGCTCGGGCGAGCCAGAACCACCAGGCGACGAGCATGCCGAGCACGGCGAGCAGTCCGTCCTCGCCCGGATCCACCACGGCGGCGGCCAGACCCGCACTGACCGTGGCGGTCAGCAGGTCGACGACGAAGAGTCGGGTCTTCGTCGACAGGAGCGAGAACGACATCCCCGAAGCTCGCGTGGTCGGAGCCACCACGATGCCCTGCTCCACTGATGCCATGACCCTGCACTACTCCCCGCCGCAGGCCATCACCTGCGAGCTCATCGACGGAACCGTTCGGTTCGTAGATCAGGTCGGCAGTCCGGCGCTCGGCTTGAGGCGCAGTGCGAAAGGATCGGTCACGTTCGAGCCCGGGGTGGCGGTCGAGCGGTCCGAGACCGGAGGGGAATCACCAGTTGGTGACGGTGTCGGCGAGCAGCCGAACCCCGAAGCCGGTTGCCCCCTTGACGGTCATCCCGTCCTCGGTGTCCGACATCGCCGCCATGCCGAGATCGATGTGGGCCCATGGAACCGAGCCGACGAATTCCGACAGGAAGAGCCCGGCTGTGAGGGCGCCGCCATAGGGGCCCGAACCGATGTTCTTCAGGTCGGCCACCGTGGAATCCAGTTGGGGTCGGTACTCGGCGGGCAGCGGGAGTTTCCAGACCTTCTCACCGGTGCGCTGCGACGCCGCCTCGAGCCGGCTCACGACCTCGTCGTCGGTGCCCATCACACCGGCGTAGCCGGTGCCCAGTGCCGCCGAAACGGCGCCGGTCAGCGTGGCGATGTCGATGATGGCGTCGGGTTCGGCCTCGGCGGCGATCGACAGGGCGTCGGCCAGAACGAGGCGACCCTCGGCGTCGGTGTTGAGCACCTCGACGGTCTTGCCGTTGCGAGCCCGGAAGACGTCACCGGGACGGAAGGCGTCTCCGTTGATCATGTTGTCGGTCAGCGGAACGTAGGCCCGCACGGCCTTGGTGCAGCCGTAGGCACCCAGCAGCGTCATGGCGCCGACCACGGCCGCACCACCCGCCATGTCGCACTTCATGGTCATCATGCCGGTGCCGGTCTTGATCGACAGGCCACCGGAGTCGAAGGTGATGCCCTTGCCGACCAGCGCGATCGACCCCGTCGACGTGACCTTCGGTGTGTAGTCGACCATCAGGAATCGGGGCGGGTGGGACGATCCCTGGTTGACGGCCAGGATTCCGCCGAGCTTCTCCTTGGCGATCCGCTTCTCGTCCCAGACGGTGACCTTGAGTCCGACCGCCTTGGCCGCCTCGGAGGCCCGGGCCACGAACGCCGATGGCACCATGGATCCGCCCGGCTCGTTGACCAGATCCCGGACGAAACGCACGGCCTCGACCGTGGCCAGAGCCCGGTCGAATTCGGCCTTGGCCCCCCGACCGCCGGCGACGACCGTGATGCGATCGAGTGGCCGATCGTCGGTGGTCTTCAGGGCGGTGTAGGCGTAGCTGGCGAGACCGGCGCCCTCGGTGACCGGTGCGATCCCGTCCTGATCGGCCAGTTCGGCCGCCAGCGTGGTCGCCACGTGCTTGTGACCCGACACCGCACGGACGAACGCGGCTGCGGCCTTGCGCAGGGCCTCGGCATCGACCGAGGCCCGTTCACCGAGCCCGACGAGCACCTCGACCGTCGGTCCGTCCTGACCGTGCAGGACCAGTGTCTGACCCGGCTTCGCCTCGAATCCGGATCGTGCGACCACCCCCTTCAGCGGCTCGGCCAGCCGATCGAGTTCGTCGGAGGCGATCGGCCGATCGATCGCCGTCGCCGACTTCGGTGTCGAGGTGGCGTGGCGCAGGATGGGTGACGGAGAGGAGGACATCTCATGGAGCCTAGATTCTGGCCGACTATGATCGGGTGATCGGGCTCACCTCGTGTGAGCGGACGGTCCCGGGCCAGAGGGTGCGGGACCGCAGTCGGTACGACTGCGAACCAGACACCGCGTGAGGCTGCACGACCCGCCGGTGCCCATTCCCGACGTGACCAACGCCGGCCGTCCGCGGACGCCCGGCGCTCACCCGAAACGAGCATCTTCATGGTCGACTCCATCGCCCCGGTCCTGCCCATCTCCGAACGCAGCAGCGCCTTCCTACGCGCCATCACCGAGCGCGTCGTGATCTATGACGGTGCGATGGGCACCGGTATCCAGCGACGGGGGCTCACCGCCGGCGATTTCGGGGGCGAGGATCTGGAGGGCTGCAACGAGTACCTGGTCGTCACGCGACCCGACGTGATCACCGATCTCCATCGGGGCTTCCTCGACGTCGGCTGCGATGTCATCGAGACCGACACGTTCGGCGGTCTGGCCATGACACTGGCCGAATACGGTCTGGCCGATCGAGCCGACGAGCTGAACGAGACGGCGGCCCGCCTGGCCCGGGCCGTGGCCGACGAGTACTCGACACCCGAACGGCCCCGATGGGTCGCGGGATCGATGGGGCCCGGCACCAAGTTCCCGAGCCTCGGCCAGATCCGCTACGAGGAGATGCGCGACGGGTTCGAGCAACAGGCCGCCGCTCTCATCGCCGGCGGGGTCGACGTGCTCATCATCGAGACCATGTTCGATCTGCTCACCGTGAAGGCAGCGATCAACGGATCCCGCCGGGCCATGGCCGCAGCAGGTCGGCGCGTGCCCCTGCAGGTGCAGGTCACGATCGAGCTCACGGGCCGCATGCTGCCGGGCACCGAGATCCAGGCCGCTCTGGCTGCGATCGAGCCGCTCGGCCCCGACGTGCTGGGCCTCAACTGCGCCACCGGCCCGGCCGAGATGTACGAACACATTCGCGTTCTGTCCGAACACAGCAGCTGCCCGATCTCGGTGATCCCCAACGCCGGGCTGCCGTCGGTCGTCGACGGCGAGATGCACTACGACCTGACCGAAGACCAGTTGGCCGAGCACCTGGCCGGCTTCGTCACCGATCTCGGCGCCTCGGTGATCGGCGGCTGTTGCGGCACCGGGCCGGAGCACCTGGCGGCCGTTGTCGCGCGGTGCGCCGGTCTGACGCCGAAACCGCGGACGCCCAGCCGGCTGGCCGGAGCCACGTCGATCTACTCCTTCGTGCCCTTCGAGCAGGACACCTCCTTTCTGATCATCGGCGAACGCACCAACGCCAACGGGTCACGCAAGTTCCGCGACGCGATGCTCGAAGGCGACACCGAGACCGTCGACAAGATGGCCAAGGACCAGATCGCCGAAGGGGCCCACGTGCTCGACCTGTGCGTCGACTACGTCGGACGCGACGGCGCCATCGACATGGACGAGACGGCAAAACGGTTCGCAACCGCGGCCGCCGCTCCCCTCGTGCTCGACTCGACCGAACCCCAGGTCATGGAGGCCGGGTTGCGCTGGCTCGGTGGCCGTTCGATCCTGAACTCGGCCAACCTGGAAGACGGCGAAGGTGAGGGATCGCGCTTCGATCGGGTCATGCGCCTGGCCAAGGAGTACGGGGCTGCGGTGGTGTGCCTCCTCATCGACGAGGAGGGGCAGGCCCGCGATCTCGAGTGGAAGGTGCGCATCGCGCACCGGATCCACGATCTGGCCGTCGAACGGTACGGCCTCCAGCCGAGTGATCTCATCTTCGATGCACTGACCTTCCCCCTCAGCACCGGCGACGACGACCTTCGCCGCGACGGCATCAACACGATCGAGGCCATCAAGCGGATCAAGGCCGAACTCCCCGGGGTGTTCACCACCCTCGGTGTCTCCAACATCAGCTTCGGGCTCAACCCGGCCGCTCGCCAGGTCCTCAACAGCGTGTTCCTGCACGAATGCCTCGAAGCCGGGCTCGACTCGGCCATCATGCATGCCGGTCGGGTCCTTCCGCTCAACCGGATCGACGACGAGCGCCGCACGGCGGCCATGGACCTCGTCTGGGACCGTCGTGGTGTGGCCGGTGGCGACCCGTCGGTGCCCCTCGCCGAGCGAGACCCCCACTACGACCCGCTGTCGAAGCTGCTCGAACTCTTTGCCGACGCCACCGCCATCAAGGCCGAGGTCGTCGACAAGTCGGGCTGGCCGGTCGCCGAACGCCTCCATCACCGGATCATCGACGGTGATCGGGAGGGCCTGGCCGCCGACCTCGACGAAGCCCTGCAGACCATGCCGGCGCTCGACATCGTGAACGATCACCTGCTCGGCGGGATGAAGGTCGTCGGTGACCTCTTCGGTGCCGGCGAGATGCAACTTCCGTTCGTCCTGCAGTCGGCCGAGACGATGAAGACCGCGGTCGCGTATCTCGAACCGCACATGGAACGCATCGAGGGCGAGGACTCGTCGAAGGGCCGGGTGGTCCTGGCCACGGTCAAGGGCGACGTGCACGACATCGGCAAGAACCTGGTCGACATCATCCTCACCAACAACGGCTACGAAGTGCACAACCTCGGGATCAAGATCTCGATCAACGAGATGATCGACAAGGCGCTCTCGATCGGGGCCGATGCGATCGGCATGTCGGGCCTCCTGGTCAAGAGCACCCTCATCATGCGGGAGAACCTCGAAGAGCTGAATCGCCGCGAGCTGTCGCACATCCCTGTGCTGCTGGGTGGCGCTGCGCTCACCCGCAGCTATGTCGAGCGCGACCTGCGCGAGATCTATCACGGTCGGGTCTTCTACGGTCGTGATGCGTTCGAGGGGATGCGCACGCTCGACAAGCTGGGCGAGATGAAGGCGAGCGGGATCGACGATCCCGACTTCGGTACGGTGCCGGCCGGTCTGCTGCTCGAGGGGTTCCGCAAAGAACGCGGGCCCGTCGACCCCTCGACCATCCCTGCCCGCTCCCCCGAGATCGCATCCGACAACGAAGTCTTCACACCGCCGTTCCTCGGTTCTCGCATCGTGAAGGGCCTGTCCATCGACGAGATCGCCGGCTGGGTCAACGAGACGGCGCTGTTCCGGCATCAGTGGCAGTACCGGCCCGAGGCCGGGGAGACCGACGCCGACTTCAAGGACCGCATCCGACCGCAGTTCCGTCAGCAACTGGCCGAGGCCAAGGCGTCGGGCGTGCTCAATCCGGCGGTCGTCTACGGCTACTTCCCGGCCAATGCCGACGGCAACGACCTGGTGATCTGGACCGACGAGACCCGCACCGTCGAACGGGCCCGCTTCCGCTATCCCCGCCAGCACGAGGCGCCGCACAAGTGCATCGCCGACTTCTTCCGGCCGGTGTCGCCGACCGGTTCCGACCACGAGCCCGACTACGCCGCCTTCCACATCGTCACGATGGGCCGGGCCGTCTCCGAGGCCGCCGCCGAACTCTTCGCCGCCGACAAGTACCAGGACTATCTGATGCTCCACGGCATCGGTGTCGAGCTGGCCGAGGCCCTGGCCGAGATGTGGCACGCCCGAATCCGGGCCGAATGGGGTTTCGGCGACGAGGACGAGCCGGGCCTGCTCGGCCTGTTCCGGCAGAAGTTCCGGGGTGGTCGCTATTCGTGGGGCTACCCGGCGTGTCCCGATCTGGAGGACAACGCCCTGGTGGCCGACCTGCTCGAAGCGGCCCGGATCGATGTCGAGTGCAACGGGGACACCGCCTGGCAGTACCAGCCGGAACAGACCACCAGCGCCATCATCTGCCATCACCCCCAGGCGAAGTACTTCGTCGCCCGGTAGAGAGCGAATGGGGCGCCTCGGCAGGCGGCAGTCCGACCGGTGATACCCGGGCCCCAAGGCAGCCGCGCTGGGTGCTTCGGCCCGGCGACAGGGCCATCGAGGGCTATCTATTCTGTGGTGATGGCGGATGCACCACGGCTCGGATTCCTCACGGCCCTGATGTTGGCCGTCCTTGCGGCGATGGCGATCGGGTCGACGCCGGCCGGGGCCGAGATCGATTCCAACCAGCAGACCGAGTGGGGCCTTGCCACCGAAGGCCCGTCTCGCACCGTCGCCCGTTGGGACGCGCTCGGCTGGGCAGTGGAACAGATCGGCGGCACGATCTTCGTCGGCGGCAAGTTCCTCGACGTCACCGACGGTTCCGACACCCATCCACAGCCGCATCTGGCCGCCTTCGACGCCGACACCGGCGCCTGGCAGGCCTGGTTCCGGCCCACCGTCGGGCAACCGGTGCTGGCGCTGCAGGCCACGCCCGACGGAGGCCTGCTCGTCGCCGGCGAGATCGACACCTGGCACGGCCAGACCATCGGTGCGCTGGCCAAAATCGATCCGACGACCGGAGACCCGTGGCCCGGATGGTCGACTCGCATCTACGGTGGCGGGAGCGCCATCCGCGACCTCCACCTCGGCGACGACGGTTGGCTCTACGCCGTCGGCGACTTCTCGACCGTGAGCCGCGCCGGCGTCGTCCAATCGGCCGCCGGCGCCGTTCGTTTCGATCCGATCACCGGTGTGATCGACAGCACCTGGAAGCCGATCGCCTCGGGCGGCACGATCCACGGCGTCTCGACCTCGGAGATCAGCGACCGGGTCTACCTCGCCGGCGAGTTCCTCTCGATCAACGGCGTCGCGAACACCGGGGGCTTCGTTGCGGTCGATGACACGGCCGACGTCGTCGTCGACCGCACATCCGTGCCGTTCAACGCCTGCACCGACGTCACCCGGACGTACTGCGTGCTGATGTACGACGTCGAGGCCACCGCATCGGGCGTCGTGTTCGTCGGAGGGGTCGAACACTCCCTGTATGCCCTCGACGAGACCAACGACCTCGACCTGTTGTTCCACCACTACTCCGGTTGCGACCCGAGCCGAAACGCCGTCTGCCTCCCCTCGAATTGGTACGGCGGCGAGTTCCAGGAACTCGAAGAGGTCGGAGACCGGGTCTACGCCACCTGCCACTGCTGGTACGACCTGTTCACCGACACCACGGTCATCGCCCACGCCTGGCCCCAGCCCACCGCCTCACACACCACGGTCGATGCGCTCATGGCCTTCGACGCCGCGACCGGCCAACAGATCGAGGGTTTCCGGCCCTATCTGAGCGGCGACGCCGGCGGTTGGGCCCTGCATGTCAACCCATCCGACGGCTGTCTCTGGGCCGCCGGTGGGTTCGACACCTCTGCCCCGCCGGGCGGTGCCCAACGGCCGGCCCATGACCTGCTCCGCCTGTGCGACGAGGCCGGGCCCGGACCGGCCGCTTCGCCGACCGCCACACCCCCGCCGCCAACATCGTGTACCACCGACGCCGAGGGCCTGACCGTCACCGTCGAATGGGAGAACCGCACCGGCGTCGACGCCGCCATCGTCGAACGCAGTGTCGACGGCGGAAACTGGTACTGGCGGGGCCGAGTCGACTCGCCTGACATCACCTTCGTCGAGTCCGTGCCCGACAACCGCCTCACGGCCCATCGCATCCGGTTCCGTTACCCCGGAGGCCAGGAATCGGTGACGGTTCCCTGTGGCGATCCGATCGACCTGACCCCCGACCTGGCCCCGCCGGAATCGTGCACGGCCACGGCCCCCGAACCGCCCGTGGGCCAGTCGACCTCGACGGCGACCATCACCTGGGAGCCCGGCAACGACGCCGTCACCTACGTCGTCTCACGAACCGTCGACGGGAGCACGGCCTACTGGCGAGGCCGGATCGATGCCCCGGCCCGGTCGTTCCAGGACCCGGTCTCGACCGGCGTTCGCTACGAGTACTCGGTGGCGGCACGGGCCGCCGACGGATCGTCGACCGCCCCGGTTCCCTGTGCGCCGGCCATCGAGGTGCCGGCCGCTGCGCCGGCGCCGATCGACGCCTGCACCGCGACCGAGGCCGGCGGTGTCGCCACCCTGACCTGGACACCGAGCATCGACGCAGCCTCGACGATCGTGTACCGCCAGGTCAACGACGGGTCGACCCACTGGAGGGGCCGGGTGAACGAACCGAGCGGCACGTTCGACGACCCGGTCTCGACCGGCATCACCTACCGCTATTCGGTGGTGGCCCGCAGCGCCTCGGGGCAGACAGCAGTGGCCACGGCCTGCACGCCCGACGTCAACGCACAGCCCGCACCGGTCACCCCCATTGCGGCCTGCACACTCGTTCAGGACGGAGCGGACGCCACGGTCGAGTGGGTGCCCGATCCGGACGCCGCCGACGTGATCATCGAACGGTCCGGCGACGGCGGCCCCTGGTTCTGGCGGGGGCGTGTGGCCGGATCCGTCGCCGCCTTCGACGACAGCCTCCGGCCGGGACCGGTGTGGACCTATCGACTCGTGGCTCGCGACGCCGCCGGAAATCGTTCCACTCCGACCATCTGCACCGGCACCGCGCAGGTCTGAGCGGGCAGGGCCGACCGGTTCGGGTCCGGTTTGCGCTCCTACGAGGAGGCGTGCGGGAGCGACTGCACGAGCGTGAGCGTCGGAGCGAAGAGGTCGCCCCTCGAACCGACTCGTTGGACCACCTCGGCGGCCCGGAACGAGAGCGGGGCGCCCCGGGCCCCGGCGGCGACCTCGTCCCAGTCGATCGGGGTCGACACCGTCGGCTCGGGCCGGGCCCGCAGCGAGTAGGGCGCAATGGTGGTCTTGTGTCGTGAATTCTGGGACCAGTCGATGAACACCTTGCCCGGGCGTTCACTGCGCTTCATGTTCGTGAGCACCTCGGCCGGGCGCTGCTTCTCGAGCAGCTGCCCAACGGCCAGCGCAAACGACGATGCCTGCTCGTGGGTGTGCGGGGAATTGAGCGGGACGTAGAGCTGCATCCCCTTCGAACCCGAGGTCTTGGCGAACACCTCGAGTCCGACCGACGCCAGCACCTCACGGATCGACAGCGCCACCGAGCAGCATTCGACGATCGTGGCCGGGGCCCCGGGATCGAGGTCGAACACCAGCATGGTCGGCGTTTCCAGGTCGCCACACCGGGCCATCGGTGCATGGAGTTCGATGGCGGCGAGGTTGGCCGTCCACACCAGGGCCGCCAGCTCGTCCAGGCGACAGTACTCGATCGTGCCGTTTCGGTCGCCGGGACCGATCGCGACCGAAACCCAATCGGGCCGGTGCGACGGGCATCGTTTCTCGAAGAACGACTTCCCCTCGACGCCATCGGGGTAGCGCCGAAGCGTGAGTGCCCGATCGCCAACGTGCGGCAGCATCACCGGACCGATGCGGGTGTAGTACTCGATGACCTGCGCCTTGGTGAAGCCGGTCCGGGGATAGAGCACCTTGTCGAGATTCGACAGGGTCAGCGACCGCTCCCCCACCTGGACGGTCACCTTCGTCGAGGCCACAGCGATCGCCGTTCGGGCCGGCGCTCGAGTCAGGCCGACGCAGCTGCGTCTGCGTCGCCCTGACCGGTCTCGGCGGCGTCCTGACGGGCCTTCTTGGCTGCAGCGACACTCGCTTCGAGGGCGGCCATGAGGTCGACGATCTCGGCCGTCGGACCGGAGTCGACCGCCTCGACCCTGGTGACGTCGCCCTCGGCCTTGGCCTCGATCAGTTCCATGACCTTGTTGCGATAGGTGTCCTCGTAGCGGTCGGCCTCGAACTCCGAGGCCAGCGACTCGACCAGCTGGGCCGCCATCACTTTCTCGGCGTCCTTGACCTCGATGTCGTCGAGATCCTCCAAACCGGGGATCTCGGCCGGATCGACGATTTCGTCGGCGTAGAGCATGGTCGACAGCATGAGCCGACCGTCGACGGGTCGGATGGCGGCGAGGTGTTGCTTGGAACGCATCACGAAGGTGGCGATCCCGACCCGACCCGACGCTTCGAGGGCCTCGACCAGCAGGGCGTATGGCTTGCGGGCGAGTTCGTCGGGAACCAGGTAGTAGCCGCTCTCGTAGAAGATCGGATCGATGTCGGCCTCGTGCACGAAATCGACCAGGTCGATGCTCCGCGACGCCTTCGGAGCGATCGATTCGAGTTCCTCGTCGGTCAGGATCACGTACTGGTCGTCACCGAGGTCGTATCCCTTCACGATGTCGGAGTAAGCGACCTCCTCGCCGGTGGCGGCCGAGGTCCGCACCATCTTCACCCGAGCACCACTCTTCGAGTCGATCTGGTTGAAACGGATGTTCTTGGAGTTGGTGGCGCTGAACAGCTTCACCGGAATCGAGATGAGACCGAAACTGATGGCGCCGCTCCACACGGTTCTGGGCATGGCAGACCTCCCTCAGATCGACAGGATGGCACGGGCCACGAGGTCGGTCCCGAACGCCGTCAGTATGGCAAGGTACAGCAGACCGGTGGCGGCCATGACCGCACTGTACTGCTGCTCCTTCAGCGCCAACCGGGTGACGTACACCAGACCGATCGTGGTGACCGCGCTGGCCGCCCAGAACCAGCCCAACATGCCTCCGTACCCGTCGTCGATCGTGCCGTCGAACGCCGAGAGCATGCCGGTCGGGATCAACAGCAGCACGACCTCGGGAACCCAGGCGATACCGGTCCATTTCACCAGTTCGAGCAGCGGGGCCCGGCGCAGACCGGGCTGGACCAGGTACCAATGCCCGAGCAGCATGGCGTCGCTCACGGCACCGAGAAAGACCGCACCCACCAGGAACCGGGCCACCTGCAGCCAGGCCGGGTCGCCGGCCGCAACTCCGGCCGCGACCAGGCCGACGGCCCCGATCGCCGGTGCGATCAGATCGAGACGGGGATCGAATTCGGGACCATCGGCGGCCTTGGCCTGCTCGACCCGATCGATGCCGGTCATGGCCGCCACCCGCGCCGTGCGGGCCTCGGCCAGGGCTCGCTGCCCCGACACACCGACCGCCCGCCGGGCGTAGGACTGCCAGAGTGCGTAGCCCGTGGCCAGGACGACACCGGCCGAGGCGGCCTCTCGAACCGGCTGAACGCCGTAGACCAACCCCAGGATCAGCGCGACGAGCGCCATCAGCCCGTAGGTGATCCGCAGGGTCCAGCCGTAGCCCAGACCCACTTCGCGGCGTCGCGTGGTGACCCAGCAGAACAACAGCCCCCCGGTCGCCCACTGCAGGAGCACCGAGGACCCGTGGAGGTCAATCATCGATCGGGGTAGTCATCGGTGAGGATCAGGCCTCGACGGTGACGAGCGAACGGTTGGCGTTGTTGAGGGATCGGGGTCCTTCGGACGTGGCGACCACGATGTCTTCGAGCCGCGCCCCCCAGCGGCCCGGAACGTAGAAACCGGGCTCGATCGAGAAGGCGTTGCCGTTGAGCAACGGCTCGGCGTTGCCCTCGACCAGGTAGGGATCCTCGTGGGCTTCGACCCCGATGCCGTGTCCGATGCGATGGGTGAAGAACCGGGCCAGATCGGCGTCGGCGAGCCGATCCCGGGCCACCCGGTCGACCGACTCGGCCGGTGTCCCCACCAGCGCAGCAGCGGTGGCTTCGGCCTGTGCCTGCTGGAGCAGTGCGTAGGCCTCGGCGAACTCGGGGTCGGGGGTCCCGGTGTAGACGCAGCGCGTGATGTCGGAGCAGTAACCCGGTTCGCCGTGGGGTTCTGCGGTCGTGCCGCCGAAATCGCACAACACGACCTCGTTGGACTGGATGATCCGGTCGCCGGGATGATGATGGGGACTCGACGCGTTCGGGCCGCTGGCCACGATGGCGAAGTTCACCTTGGCGTGGCCCTCGGCCAGGATCCGGCGCCCGAGCTCGGCCGACACGTCGGCCTCGGTGCGCCCGATCAGGGGGATCTCGCCGCCCTGGAGCGCAGCCGCGACACGGTCGACGCCCGCAGCCGGCCCGCGCCAGGGCCTCGATCTCGGCTTCGTCCTTGACGGCACGCAGTGCGCCCACCGTCGAGGTCGCCCGGTGCCACGAGGCATTGGGCATGGCGTGCTGCAGATCGACGAGGAAGCGGCTCCACGTGTGGTCGCCGATCGCCAGGTTCGTGCCCGAACCGACGGCATCGACCACGCGCTGGATCGGGTCGTCGGTCTCGGCCCAGCCGTCGATGCTGAACAGGTCGTGGTGTTCGACGACCCGGGCCGTCTCGAAGGCCGGGATCACCAGGCGAGGCGTGCCGTCGAGCGGAACGACCAGCATCGTCAGGCGCTCCAGTGGCATGGCCTCGTATCCGATCAACCAGGGAAGATCGGGTCCCACCGACAGGAGCACCGCGTCGATGCCATTGTCGGCCATGGCGGCCCGAACCCGATCCAGACGTTTCGCGAACATGGACGCGAGGCTACCGCCCCCGGGTTCGCCCGCTCTCACCGGCCGCTCGCTCCGTGGTGACGGGCGACGAAATCGGCGATGAGCGCCGTCCAATCCTCGACCTCGGCCCGGGTCGAGGCGACCACGAGTTCGGAACCGCCGATGAGGTCGTGCAGTTCCTCGGCGGTCGAGACCGGATGAACGGCATCACCGGTCCAGGCCAGGATGAGGGTTGGCACGGCGATTCCGCCGATGGCCGACCGCGGCGGAAGATCGGCGGTGGCCGCACCCCGCAGCGCCTGCGCCAACCGGTCGGTGTCCCACGCCCGGAGGAGTTCGTCGCGTTGATCCTGATAGCCCTCGTCGTCGGCGAACGGGTCGGGTGCCGGCTGCAACCGCCGGGCCCGGATCATCGGCTCGACACCCTGGGTTCGCACGATCTCGGCACCGGCGCGATAGAGGTCGGCCTGAGCCGCTCGGGTCTCCCAGGCCGTCGGCGGGATCATCAGGACGAGCCCGATCACCCGATCGGCCGCCCGGACGGCGGCGTGGATCGCGGTGGCGCAACCCATCGATGCTCCCCCACCGATGTACTCACCGATGCCAAGCGCCGCGCACAGACCGAGCTGGTCGTCGGCCAGCGAATCCCAGCCGTAGTCGGCATCGTCGGGGGTGGTCGTCGAAACGCCGTGACCACGGGCGTCGTAGCGCAGGACGGTCGCCGGTACCGTCGACCAGTCGAGGGTTGCCGTCGTGTCGTCGGCGGCCCGGCTCATGGTCAGACCGTGGCCCCACACCAGATCGGGCCCCGATCCGCTCCGCTGGTGAACGAGGCGTGCGCCGCGGACGGTGGTCGACCCGGACGATGGCATCGGGTCGAGCGACGGGATGGGTCGGTCGGACATGCCGGCAGTCTTCCACGAACCGTGTCGTTCACCGAGCGTCGATCGGATCGGATGCGCTCGCCATGATGGGCCGGACGACCCGAACTCGGGTCCTGCGGCCAACCGATCCGGGTCGTCTTGAGTCATTCGGCCCCTCCACGGCCATCGGTCATGACCGATGGAAAAGGGAAGCGGGAACCTGAAGCGGAGCAGGAGTGACGTCAGTAGATCGAAACGGTGAATCCAATCTCACCGTCGGCAAACACATCGGGACCGGAGTCGACGACGACGCCGGGTACCAACGGGTCAGGGCGCGACTGACCGACCGGACCGATGTGTGCCTCCGGCGGACGGCCGAGCGGCTCGAAACCGTTCGGCTCTCCCATGAGATCGATGAACGGACCCTCCTGCGAACGCATCGCGAAGTGGGGCGCCAGGCCGCATCCGGCCTGGCGCCCTCCACCGCCGAGTTCTGGCGATCGACAGCCAATCCACTGGCCGAACGGCTCTCCGACGCGGCCAAGCTCGTCATCGACGACGAGATGGACGCCTTCGCCGATTCGACCGTTCGATTCCGCCGCAGCGTACGGCTCCTGGGGTCCGGTGATCCGGTGACGATCGACCGGGCCGAACACGATCTCCACGATCAGCTGCTCCGGCTGTCGACGTTGGCCATCGATCGGGGTCCACTCGACGACCTCGGCACCCGATTCGAGCGCCGCATCCGCCGAGCGGCGACGATGCGTCTCGGCGCCCGCACGTTCCTGCTGTCTCCGAGCGAGACCGAGCGGACGATCGACCGGATCGAGCTCGAGCTCCTCGAACAGCCGCCCTACTCGCATTGCGACAAGTTGCTGGTGGCTTTCGAACTCGCTCACGCCGACGTCCGAGCTCACGTCCGGACCCGGGTTCGGGCGTTGATGGTGCGATCCTCCCGGCGGATGCTGAGCGAGGTCCCGGCTCGGGGCTGACCGCTCCGTCCCGTGCGGCGACCACCCGAGGTCAGGGTCGGAACGGAAACCGGTTGATGAACTCGTCGTTGGCGGCCACGTAGCGCACGGTCAGGTGGCGGGACAGCGCGCCTCGCTCGAGCAGGGACAGCCAATAGTCGAAGCCGACCGGGTCGGGGTCCCGACCGAGCACGTTTCGGTACACGACGGACAGGAACCCGCGGTCGGTGAGGGAACCGTAGGTCTGCCGGAACTCGGCCGAGTCCGAGAACGCCCCGGCGATGGCGTCGAGCGACACACCGCTCCGTGACACCGAGATCCAGTACTTGGTGCCGTCGACGTCGGGGTCGCGGCCCAGGAACGCCCGGTAGAGCCGCAGGGTGTCGGCATCGGCGGGGCGGTAGTCGGTGGCATGGACCACCTCGTCGATGCTCGTCGCCAGGCCGATCGGGACCCGACGGGTCGTCGGCGGGGTCACCGGCGCAGGCTCGGGTTCGGTCCCCGCCGACCGAACCGTCCATCCGACGGCACCGAGGACGGCGAGCGTGGGGCCATCAACGATTCGGAACACCTCGCCGGTCGAACCGATCGGCGTCATCAGGGAGCCGGCTGAGCCGGCCGGGTACGTCGCTTCGTCGAAATGTGAGTACGACGAGCCGGGGGCGAACGTCGAGGGAGCGTAGAGCCGGTAACGGGCATCACCGACGTCGATGAACAGGTCGTTCCCGGTCAGGGCGGTGTTGCGTGCCGAGGCCGACAGCGACGGGAACGGAGTCGTCCCCGACGACACTCGCCGATCGAAGGCCCACATCGGGTCGTGCAGGGTGGCGGTCTCGTTCGACGTCCCGCTTGCCGACCCGACGAACCCGAGCCCGTGACCGAGTTCGTGAACCAGTACCGACTGCAGGTCGATCCGGTCGCCGGGCGGCGGACCCGACCCCAGGTGCCAGGGAAGTCGGGCGTTCACCCCGACCACGATGTCGGCGGTTCCGGGGAGGTGGTCGACCCCGTCTCGAGCGTTCGCCAGCGCCACCGGAACGGCACCGAGGTCGGCCGATGTGCGGATCAGGTTGGTCGGTCCCGCATAGGCCCCGATGCTCGGCGAGCCCAGGTCCTCCCAGCGGAACTCGATGTGCAGCGGCACGTCCGGATCGAGTTCCAGTACCGAGGTGTAGCGGGCAACGGCGGCCTCGACCACGGTCTCGACCGAGGCCGGAACCCCGGTCGGGTAGTCGATCACGACCGGCGATGCCGAAGCCGCTGCGACGGTGCCCGACTCGGCGATCACCATCGCTGCCGTGTTCGACTCGGTAGTGGAGCCGGTGACGGGGCTGGCGCCGTCGACGCCCGGATCGAAGACCTCGACGACGGGATCGACGGGAATGACCACGATGCCGGGGTCGGCAACGGCGGCTCCCACCGGCGCCCCCGCTGCGCCGACCATGCAGGCCGTGACCAGGGCGAGCACGACACGGTTCCGGCAACTCGGCAGGTTCGTCATACGTCTGCGCTATCGGCACGAAGGGGCGCCGACCTTGAGGTCGGGAGTCTCGGCCGCCGCCGCTGCGGTTCCCGCCTCCCGCACACCCGGGGCACCGGCGATCGGTCCCCGGCTATGGTGCCGTCCGGTCGAGCCCTGGCCCGACCGATACCACACATCCGGGGCCTGCCCCGCGGAGGGAATCAGCATGAGGACGACCACGGCTTTCGGAGCCATTCTCGCTGCGTGTGCGCTCACCGCCTGCGGCAGCGACGATGACGACGCCTCGATGGGCGTCCCCGACGGTGCGACGCTGTGCGGCGTCTACGCCGAGGACTATCGGCCCATCCTGAACGATCCGACCCCCTTCGGCGAGGACGGGTGGGAGGAAGAGGCCCAGGCACTGCTCGCCCAGGCCCAGGTGCTGGAGCGGCTCGCACCGACTGATCAAGCCGAGAACGCCGACGCCAACGTCGCCTACTTCCAGGCTCTCGCTGACATCGAGTCGGCCACCGATCATGTGGCGGCGAGCAACGAGTTCAACGCCTATCTCCGGACCACCTGCGGCTG
Organism: uncultured Acidimicrobiales bacterium; assembly: GCA_963700755.1. Classification (GTDB taxonomy): domain Bacteria; phylum Actinomycetota; class Acidimicrobiia; order Acidimicrobiales; family SZUA-35; genus JBBQUN01. The sequence continues at coordinate 358,989 of CAVOYW010000001.1, read as the reverse complement.
AATCAATCGCTCGAGCGCCCGGACCCGCAGTGGGCGGGACGTTCGCCACTGGCCGGACACGAGGGGAGCCGTGAGGCTGAGGCCATGAGCATTCGGGGATCGCCCGTGCCGTTCCTGGCTGCGACGTTCGCGGCCTTCGTGGTCGCCATTGGTTGTGGCTCCGCAGCGGGCAGCGAGGTGGCCGTCGGCACCTATCGCTCCCTCGTGCCCACCACCGAGCAACTCGAGATCGACGTCCACGGTGCGCTCCCGGGTGGCGTCGCCCGACTGCGTGCCGACGACGTCGACGTGGTCGAGGTGGTCATCGACACCGGCCAGGTGGTGGTCCGTCTCGACGGCGTCGTCGCTGCGACTCGTCCGATCACCGACCGCGTCTCCGTCACCGACCGTGAGGGTTCCGGCCCGTTCAAGGGCAGGAAACAGATCCTGGTGCTGGGCGACGAGCCGCTCGTGCTCGGTGGACTCATCATCGACGTGCCGGTGATCTGGCCCGGGAGTTTCGAGGGCAGCCCGGTGATCACGGTCAAACCCGCCGACCCCGACGAGCGTGGCCCCGCCATCTCGTGCGACGCCGCCGAGCCGTGCCTCCTGCTGTCGTCCGGTGTCGACCCCGTCGGCCGCTATGAGGACGCCAACGACCCGGCGCTCGGTCAGAACCCCCTCGACACCATCGAGATCGGCGAGGGATCGATCGACCTCGTGCCCGACGGGGGCGAGGTCGTCACCATCACGGCCGAGACCGGCCAGGTGACCGATGCCTGCGGTCTCGGCGAGACCCGGGTTTGGGACCTGCCGGCCGAACTCGGGCTCCCCATCGACGATCCGGTGCTGGTTCACACGCTCTGCCCGTCGACACCGGGCGCAGCGATCCAGCTCGTGGTCATGGACCGATCGGCCCTTCCCGTTCTCGCCCCGCTCACCGAGGCGAGCGAGGGCGAGTGGTGCCGCCCGGGATTCGACTGCCTCCTCTTTGCGCCGATCTGATCACCCGGCGGCCGTTCGACGGGCCGACCGCGAGGCGGCGGACGCCGTCAGCAGGCCGGCCGCCGGGATCGTGAGGCTCAACCACAGAGCGGGGCGATAGCTGCCCGTGAGCGTTTCGACCAGTGCGAACAGGGCAGGCCCGATAGCGCTGCCGACAACCATGGCGCTCATCTGTACGCCGGCGATCGATCCGAGATGTCGTCGCCCGAACAACCGTGGTAACGCGGCCGAGGTCAACGGTGCGTAGCAGCCCTGCGACACACCCCAGGCCACGACGGCGACCACGGCAGCCACCGGCCGGTCGAGCATCGAAACCGCCAGGTACATCACGACCTGCGCCGCCGACATCACGGCCGCGATGACGATCGGCGGAATGGTGTCGATCAGCCACCCTCCGAGCAGGGTCACCGGGACCGAGACGAAGGCGATCGGGAGGAAGATACGAACGATCCGGTCGTCGTCGATGCCCAGTTCGGATCCGAAGTCGAGGATGTGGAAGGTCAGCGCCGTCGAGGTCGACGCCATGGCGACCACCGGAATCGTGACGGCCCAGAACCGGAGGTCGGCGATGGCGTCGGCCAGGGTCCGGTCGTCGTCGGAACCGATCAGCGCAACACGGCCATCGGATCTCGCCGTCGGCGCGAGACCACCGTCGATGATCAGGCCCGAGGATTCGGGCCCGTCCCGGTAGAACACCACGACGATGCTCCCCATCACCACCAGGAGTGCCACGGCCAGGAGTCGCCAAGCGGTGCGGAAGCCGTCGATCTCGATGAGCGCCAGCAGCAGTGCCGGGCTCGAGGCGAACGCAAAGCTCATCACGGCGTTCGACGACGACGTGACCACGCCTCGACGCCGTTCGAACCACTGCGAGATCATGGTGCGCGAGGTGAGGGTGAGCAGGCCCTGCCCGGTGAAGCGGAGGCAGCCGAAGCCCAGGCTCATCACGGCCATGCCGACCGCGGTCGACATCGGTCCGACGACGCTCAGCCCCATCAGCGTGAAGGCCAGACCGATCACGGCCGCGGCAGCCACCCGGCGCGAGCCATAGCGATCGATGGCCCGTCCGCCGCGGGGAAGCAGGAACCCGCTCGTGCCGGTGCCGATCAGATAGGCGACCGAGAGCTGCAGGCGCGACAAGCCGGTGGTCTCGGTCAGTTGGTCGGTGAAGACGCTGACCCCTGCGGTCTGGCCCGGCACCGACGCCAGGACGCCGACGCTGCCGACGACGAGGACGACCCAGCCGTAGTAGAAGCGCCAACGAGACGGGTCGAACGGCCATCGATCGAGCGAGGGCCGAGGCATCGACGCGTCTCCTCGCTTCACATCGGCCGCTCGCGTCGAGCCCGCGGGTTCGCTGTTCACCCCGGCGACCCTATCCACCTGGTCGACGGGGATCCCCGGCGCACGGACTTCGGTCCAGAGCGGCGCCCGTGTGACCGGCCCTTCCCCGCGTCGCTCCCCGATGTCGTTCGGACCGCCGTCGTTCGGACGGATGTCGTTCGGACCGCCGTCGTTCAGTCGGCGGTCGCAGCCAGCGCCACGTCACCCAACAGGGCGATCCGGTCGGTGTTGTGCCCATTGGCCGCCAGGTTGATCGTCAGACCGTCGATCCCGGTGTCCATGGCGGCCCGGAGTTTCTCGCCGACGGTGTCGGGGTCGCCGTAGATCAAGATCGACTTGACCATGTCGATGACCTCGTCGTTCCAGCCCTTCACGGCGGCGACCTCCCGGAGGTCGGCGTCGGCCTGCTCCATCGTCGGGGCAACGAGCACCATTTGGAGCTTCGTGACCTTGATCTCGGACCGGTCGCGTCCCAGGCGTTCGCAGTGGGCGGCGAGTGCGTCGAGTTTGCGCGGAATCTCTTCGATCGGTCCGCCCGCCAGGTTGGACTCGTCTGCGTATTGGGCCACCATGCGCAGGGTCTTCTTCTCGCCCGTGCCGCCGATCATGATCGGAATATGCGAGATCGGCGCGGGCGAATTGACGGCATCGGTGACCTGATAGTGCTTGCCGGCGAACGTGACGGATTCGCCCCGGAGCATGGGGAGGATGATCTGGAGTGACTCTTCGAGTTTCTCGAACCGGTCGGTGAAGGTCCCGAACTCGTAGCCGAGCGAGTTGTGCTCGAGTTCGAACCAGCCGGCACCGATCCCAAGGGTGGCCCGACCTCCGGAAACGTGATCGAGCGCAGTGATCGTCTTGGCCAGCAGGGTGGGATGCCGGTAGGTGTTGCCCGTGACCAGAGCGGAGAGGCGGACGGTCTCGGTGTGCTGGGCCAAGGCGTTGAGCAACGAGTAGCACTCGAACATCGGCTCGTCCGGCGACCCGATTCCCGGCAACTGGTAGAAGTGGTCCATCACGAACACCCGATCGAAGCCGGCGGCTTCGGCCGCTTTGGCCTGAGCCACCACGCAACCGAAGATGTCGGCCGGTGCGACCCCGGGGTAGGTGAAGTTCGGGATCTGATAACCGAGTCGAGTCACGGGAGGCTCCTTCGATGAGGGTCGGGTTCGATGAGGGTCGGGTTCGATGAGGGTCGGGCCATCGGACGTTCGGAAGTCGAGGTCGGTGCGAAGGGTAGGCCGCGAGCTTCTCGGGTGAGGAAACCGCGGCCAATGGTCCCTGGCCGGGGACCCGGTCGACGTGGTTCGCTCGAGGCATGGCAAGACCACGAAGCATCGTCGACAGACCGGTCGACGATGCCGGCCGAGCCGATCATGCCGGCTCGTCGATCATCGAACTCCGGGGAATCGAGAAGATCTACCGCTCGGGTCGGGTGGAGTTCCCGGCGCTACGGGGCGTCGACCTCACGGTTGCCGGGAGCGAACTGGTTGCGGTGATCGGCCCGAGCGGAAGCGGGAAGTCGACGATCCTCAACATCATCACGGGCATCGACCGCCCAACCGCAGGTCGGGTGACGGTCACCGGTCGTGACCTCTCGGATCTCGACGAGGAGGAACTGGCTTCCTGGCGGGGCGCGAACGTGGGCATCGTCTTCCAGTTCTTCCAGCTCCTGCCCACACTGACCGCGAGCGAGAACGTCATGCTGCCGCTGGATTTCGCGGGCTCGGGCACGGTGCCCGAACGCCTCGACCGGGCCGGGCAGATGCTGGCGATGGTCGGGCTCGCCGACTTCGGCGACCGGTTCCCGGCCGAGCTCTCCGGCGGCGAGCAGCAGCGGGTCGCCATCGCCCGAGCCTTGGCCTGTGACCCGGCGATCCTCGTTGCCGATGAGCCGACCGGGAACCTCGACACCGAGACCGCCGACAAGATGTTCTCGGTTCTCGGCGAGGTCAATGCCGCAGGCACCACCGTGGTGTACGTCACCCACGACCGGGAACTGGCCGAGCGGGCCGGTCGCATCGTTTCGGTCCGCGACGGGCGTGTCGTCGGCGACGAGAAGCGATGATCTCGGCCCACGCCCGACGCTCGATCCGGGAGCTGACGCGGCGCCGGGGCCGTTCGTCGCTCACCGTCGCCACCATCGCCGTGGCGATCGCCGGAGTCTGGCTCTTCGCCATTCCGGGCAACGTCGAGGCCACCCTCCAGGCCCGAGTCAGATCCGACGGGATGCACACGGTCAGGCTCGCACCGAATGCCGCCGATCTCGATGACGAGCAGCTGGCGTCGCTCCGGTCGATCGAGAACGTGGCCGCGCTCGACCTGCGAACGCTCGCTCGCACCGAGATCCGCTTCGAAGGCCGCACCCAGGGCGCAATCCTGGTGGGTGTTGCCGACTTCGACGAACAGGCGGTCAACATCGTCTCCCTCGAGGCCGGTTCGTTTCCGGACGGGACGACCCAGCTGGTGACCGACCCCGAGAACGGGCGGACCGGGCGGTTCCGCGGCTCGGTCGGTGGTTCCGTCGAAGTCCGCACGGCAAGCGGACGGTGGGAACCGTTCGAGATCAGTGGCCGCGGCGGCACCCTGCGCTACAGCACGGAGGTCGGTCGCGATTCACCCGTGCTGTACCTGTCGAACGAGGCCGTTCAACGCCTCATGAACTACCCGGCACCGAACTCGATCGACATCATCGCCGACGATCCTTCGGTCGATGCCGTCGATGCGATGGTCGCGAACGTCCGGACGATGTTGCGAGCCGAGCTGCCTGGCCTTGCGTACTGGGACGTATTGGAGGTGTGGCGGGCGGGTACCTGGCCGGGCTCGGAGGACGTCGGCAATTTCATCGTGGTCTTCGACGTGATCGCCGGCATCGCCCTGTCCTCGGCGCTGATCCTGATCTTCACGACGATGAACACCCTCGTCCGCGAACAGGCCCGCGAGATCGGGATGATGAAGGCGGTCGGCGGGACACCCGGAATCGTCGTACGTGATTTCCTGCGGACCGCGCTGCTGCTCGGCGGGATCGGCACGGTCGTCGGCATCGCCGTGGGTATACCGCTGAGCAACGGGCTGATGACGTTCATGTCGCGTGAGTTCGGGGGTACCCCCGTCGGATGGAGGCTGAGTGGTCTGGCCCTCGGCCTCAGCGTCGTCGTCGGGCTCGGCGGCACGGCCGCGGCGTCGTGGCCTGCGCTGCGACGAGCATCGCAATTGACGGTGCGCGAAGCCATCGAGGACCACGGTGTCGTGGGGACCTACGGCCTTCGACCGGTCGACCGAATGGTGGCTCGATTCCCCATCGGGTCACGCCGAACCCGGATGGGACTCAGGAACGCCACACGGCGAGCCGGGCGAACCGTCGCAACGGCCGTACCGATCGGGCTCGCGGTCGGCACCATGCTGGGCTTCGGCTCCGTCCTGATCACGGCGGTCGCCGAAGACCTGAACTCCTTCGATCTCGAAGGCGGCGACATCATCGTGTGGAACCGTGATCCCGGTCTCGACGACCGGGCGGGCGACCTGATCGAGTCGGTGCCGGAGGTGGCATTCGCCCACCCGATGATCTACAGCAGCGTCGAACTCGACGGCGAGACCTACGTGTGGGGACTGCCGGCACAGAGCGCCTATGACCACGACGTGATCGCCGGCCGCTGGTTCACCGAGAGCGAAGCCGATGCCGCCGAGCCGGTGGTCGTCGTCGGCGAGGCTCTTTCCGCCCGATCCGGGATCCGGGTCGGTGACCGGCTCACGGTCGAAACACGGCGCGGGCCGATCGACCTGGAGGTCGTCGGCATCGACGGGCAGCTCGTCAACAACGCCCAGGGCCTGTTCATGCCCTTCCGCACGGTCCTGGCCTACGAGGGCTGGACAACGGGGAACTACTGGGTCCGGACCGTCGATCCCGGACCGGCCACCGTCGACGCGGCGGCCGCCGGGATCCAGGACGTACTCGAGCGCAACGGCTACCAGGTCGCGTCGAGTCTCCGATACATCGATCGCGAACAGAACTCGGCCGAGAACCACCTGATCGTCACGGTCGTCATGGCGATGGGACTGCCCGTGGTCGTGATCGGGATGATCGGGCTGGTCGGCGCCATGACCGGCAACATCCTCGACCGAACCCGGGAGCTCGGAATCCTGCGCAGCATCGGAGCCCGCGGCAGCGATCTGCGAGCGGTGTTCCGGGCCGAAGGGCTGGTCATCGCCGTCCTGGGCTGGTTGTTCGGTATTCCCGTCGGCTACGGGCTCGCCCGCCTCATCCTGTTCGTCTTCGAACGCCGCTTCGATGCCGCGTTCACCTTCCGCTTCCCCCTCTGGCCCATTGGCGTGTCGTTGGTCGTCACCGGGGTCGCAGCCCTACTGGTGATCCGATTGTCGCTCCGCAGGGCCGTCCGGATGAGTCCCGGCACGGCCCTGCGCTACGAGTAGCGCAGCGAGAAGATTCCTCGCTGCGCTTCGTGCATGGTGACCCGACATCGCACGATCCGAGACCTCACGAGCCGAGGCCTTCGGGGTCGTCGACGTTTGATTCGGCCTTCGCGAGGGCAAGACTGGCCTGGCGCGCCGACCCTCTGCGACGCCCGGAAGGACGAGTTCTCATGACCACCCTCGGAAAGATCGCTCAAGCCGCAGCGGCACTCTGGATCTTCAATGTCTGGTTCCTCCGGTTCAACAAGGACACCGGCTACCGAGGTGGTGGCGCGACCAACATGAAGGAAGAGTTCGCAGAATACGGGATGTCCGAGAAGACGATGTATGCCGTCGGCGCAACGAAGGTCGGCCTGGCCGGCCTGATGCTGGTCGGCCTCGCAGAGCCCAAGCTCGCGCGCCCCGCGGCGAGCGGTCTGGCCGCCATGATGTTGGGCGCCATCGGCATGCACATCAAGGTGAAGGACCCGATCAAGCGGGCACTCCCGGCCATCAGCGTCTTCTCGCTGGCCACGACCGCCGCACTGCTCGCCCGCAAGGACTGACCCCATCGGACGAACAGGACCCGATCAGCGAAACAGGAACAGTCCGGTCAGCACGGCGTTGACAATGCAGAGCGACGCGGCCGGCACCATGAGTCGTGGAGCATCATGGATCCTGAGTCGGACCATCACGCCGAGGAACATCATCACGGCGAGTCCCGCTGCCGCCGCTGCGCCCAGGGGTGCGTAGCCGAGACCGATCAGTACGCCGGCGCCGCCGAGGAGCTGCATGGACCCGACGAAACGCCGCACGCGGGGCACGCCGTAGCGTTCGAATTCCTTCTGTAACGGATGCTCGAACAGGATTTCGTATCCGTAATGGAGGAACGAGGCCCCGGAAAGGACTGCGAGCACCACCAGTACCAGGAGCATCTGCGCTGCACTGTACGGGTCGGCCGACAGGCTCGTGCGGGAGTCAGGCCCCGAAGCCGCCGCCGCCCGGCGTTTCGATCTCGAATCGATCGCCCGGTTCGACGGTCGTCTGGAGCACGGCGCCGTACTCCGTCACGGTGCCGTCGACCGCGATCTTGCGGTTCTTGCCGACGAGACCGGGCTGACCGCCACCTTGCCCGTATGGGCCGACCGAACGATGACCGGAGAGCACGTTGACCGTCATCGGTTCGTCGAAGCGAACTCGACGCACGGTGCCGTCACCGCCCCTCGTCTTCCCGGCGCCGCCGGAGCCGTGGCGGATCTTGAACTCTTCGAGCACCACGGGGTAGCGCCACTCGAGCACCTCGGGGTCGGTGAGGCGGCTGTTGGTCATGTGGGTGTGCACGGCGGAGCATCCGTCGGCCCGTGGGGTCGCCCCGGCGCCCCCACAGATGGTCTCGTAGTACTGGTAGGTCTCGTTGCCCCACAAGAAGTTGTTCATCGTCCCCTGAGAAGCTCCCATGACGCCCAGGGCGCCGAACAGGGTGTCGACGATGACCTGACTCGTCTCGACGTTGCCGGCGAACACCGCCGCCGGGTAGCTCGGGTTGATCATCGAGTCCGGCGGCAGGACGACTTCGAGAGGTTTCATGCATCCGGCGTTGAGCGGGATGTTGTCGTCGATCATGCACCGGAAGACGTAGAGCACCGCCGCATGGGCGATGGCCGACGGGGCGTTGAAGTTCCCCGGATGGGTGCCGCTGGTGCCGGTGAAGTCGACGACGGCCGATCGCTTCACGTGGTCGACCGTGATGCGCACCACAACGACATGGCCGTCGTCCATCTCGTAGGCGAAGCTCGAATCGGTGAGGGCATCGATCACTCGCCGCACCGACTCCTCGGCGTTGTCCTTCACATGGCTCATGTAGGCGTGAACGACATCGAGACCGTAGTGATCGATCACCCGGAGCAGCTCGATTGCGCCCTTCTCACACGCCGCGACCTGAGCCTGCAGATCGGCGACGTTCTGATCGACGTTCCGGGCCGGATACGGGCCGCCGCCGAGCAGCGAACGCAGCTCGGCTTCGAGGAACACGGCCGCCGCGGACCAGGATCACGTTGTCGAGGAGCACCCCCTCCTCTTCGACCGACGTCGAGTCGGCCGGAGCGCGAGCCGGGAACGGTGCCGCCGATGTCGGCGTGATGACCTCGAGAGGCAACGAAGAAGACCGGCCCAGATCTGTCGGCCGTCGGCCTCGTCGAAAACCGGCTTGATCGTGGTGATGTCGGGAAGATGGGTGCCGCCGTTGTAGGGCGCGTTCATCACGTAGACGTCCCCCGGCAGCATCGTCGGGGTTGTCTCGGATCGCCGACTTGATCGACTCGCTCATCGAGCCGAGGTGGACCGGCATGTGCGGCGCATTGGCGATCAGATCACCGTGCGGGTCGAAGATCGCGCAGCTGAAATCGAGCCGTTCCTTGATGTTGACCGAAACGGCGGTGTTCTCCAGCACGAGACCCATCTGTTCGGCGATGTTCATGAACAGGTTGTTGAAGATCTCCAGCTGGATCGGATCGACGGTCGTGCCGATCGCCACCTCGCTCGGCAGTGGAGTCCCTCGTTCCAGGATCAGGTCACCCCGCTCGGTGCATCGCGGCTCGCCAACCAGGGGTGACGAAGACGGTGCCGGTTGCTTCGAGCAGGATCGCCGGTCCGTCGATCGGTTCGCCGACGACGAGGGAGTCCCGGGGCACGAACGGCGTGTCGTGGACCCGGCCGTCGACGAACAACGGTCGGTGTGACCGCCGCCTCGCGTGGCGCGACAACGATCCGAGGTTCGCCGGATCGCGGGCGACGCGGCCAGGTCGTCGATCGCCTCGTGGTGTCCGATCGCCTCCACATGGATCGACTCGGCGATCAGCGGCTTCTGCGGGCTGACGAACCCGAAGCGAGCCTTGTGGATTCGTTCGAACTCTGCGATCGTCGCTCCCAGTCCGGCTGCCGGAACCTCGAGGGTGGTGTCGGCTCCCTGATACTTGAGCGAGATCCGACGCTCGAACGTCAGCCGGTCGTCGGTCACGCCCTGGCCGATGAGCATGATCCGGCCATGGTCCTCGAGCTCGACCCAGGTGGGCTCGAGGGCGTGCAGGAGCGCGTCGTCGAGAACGGCCTCGACCGCCCGGTCCTCCACATGGCGAAGATCGGCCAGGCCGATGCCGAGAGCCGAGAGGACACCGGCGAGGGGATGGACGTGGACTCGTTCGATACCGAGTCGATCGGCGACGAGACAGGCGTGTTGTCCGGCGGCGCCACCGAAGCACACCAACGTGTAGTCGGAGACGTCATGGCCACGCTGCACCGAGATCTTCTTGATGGCATTGGCCATCGATTCGACGGCGATGGCGAGGAATCCCTCGGCGACCGATTCCGCCGTCCACTTCGTTGCCGTCGCCTCGGAGATCTCGGTCGCCAGCTCATCGAATCGAGTCCGCACGACCTGTTCGTCGAGCGTCTGCTTCCCGTCGGATCCGAACACGGCGGGAAAGAACTCGGATCGGAGCCGTCCGAGCAACACGTTGCCGTCGGTGACGGTCAGCGGTCCGCCGTTTCGATACGACGCCGGGCCCGGATCTGCGCCCGCCGATTCGGGACCCACCCGCATGCGAGCGCCATCGAAGCTCAGGATCGATCCGCCCACCGGCGGCCACGGTGTGGATGTCGATCATCGGCGCTCTCACTCGTACACCGGCGACCTGGGACTCGTAGGTCCTCTCGAGCTCCCCGGAGTAGTGCGAGACATCGGTCGAGGTGCCGCCCATGTCGAATCCGATGAGTCGGTCGAAACCTGCCGCCTCGGCCGTGCGGACCATTCCGACGACGCCTCCCGCCGGTCCCGACAGCAACGCGTCCTTGCCCTGGAACGAGTGCGCATCGGTCAGACCGCCGTTGGACTGCATGAACATGAGTCGGGGCCCTGCGCCATCTGGCCTCAGGATCCGATCGACCCGGTTCACATAGTTGCGAAGGATCGGCGAGAGGTAGGCGTCGACGACCGTGGTGTCGCCACGAGAGACGAGCTTCATGAGCGGAGAGACCTCGTGACTCACCGAGACCTGTGCGAATCCCAGCGTCCGGGCGATCTGGCCCAGCCGGGCCTCGTGAGCATGATGGCGGTACCCGTGCATGAGGCAGATCGCCACCGAGTCGAAGTCGGCACGGGCGCGACGAAGGGCCTGCGTTGCCGCGGCCTCGTCGAGTTCGGTCATCACGGTGCCATCGGCTGCGATCCGCTCGTCGACCTCGATCACCTGGCCGTACAGCATCTCGGGTAGCACGATGTCCAGGGCGAAGAGATCGGGCCTGGCCTGGTAGCCGATCCGGAGCGCGTCACCGAACCCTCGAGTGGTGACGAGCACCGTCGGTTCCCCTTTGCGCTCGAGCAGCGCATTGGTGGCGACCGTGGTTCCCATCTTGACCGAGTCGATCAGCCCCGTGGGCAGAGGCGCTCCTTCGGCCACCCCCAAGATGTCCCGGATGCCCTGAATCGCCGCATCGTCGTATCGCCGAGGATTGTCCGACAGGAGCTTGTGCGCCATCGTCGACCCGTCCGGGGTCCTGGCGACCACGTCGGTGAACGTTCCACCTCGATCGATCCAGAACTGCCAGCCCTCATGCATTCCGGAAACCTCCACGGGACTCGTTCACGAGCAGACTGCTCGCGGGCCGCCAGTTTCTCACCCGCTCACCGAGTCGCCACCGCCGGTCCCGAGGACCGCCCGCTCAGGACCAGGGCACACCGAATGCGTCGTCGAACGCCAATGCAGACGGGGGTTGGCGCGTGATCGGACCGTGGCCACCACCCAGCGGATAGCCGATGGGGACCATCGCCAGCGTCGCCCACCCCTCGGGGATGTCGAGTGCCTCGAGCACCTTGGGTTCCTGGATGCAGTGCAACGTGGTGAGGGTGCAACCCAGGCCTTCCTCGCGACAGGCGAGCATGGTGTTCTGCACGGCGGTGTACACCGAGCCGCCACCCACCATCGAGATACGGTCGAGCTTTGCGTCGGTGATGGCCATGAGCTTCGGATCAGCACAGAACATGAGGATCACCGGCGCCTCGGCCAGGTGCTCGGCGAGGTAGTCGCCGGCGCTGAGTGTGCGGGTGAGCTTGTCCGTGTCCGCGCCCAGCGGGGCCCGTTCGAGTCGTGCCCGATTGGCCGCGGTGTAGTTGTGCCATTCGGGCTCGTAGATGGCTTGCAGTTTGGCCTTGCGCTCGGGGCTGCGGACCACGATGACCCGCCAGGGCTGCATGTTCCCACCGGTCGGTGCCCAGCACGCAGCCTGGAGGACTCGCTCGAGGACCTCCGGGAGGAATCGGATCGGGCCGCAACCGTCGCACCGCGCGCAGGGTGCTCATCACTTCGTAGAGGTCGGTCATCGTGGTCCTTTCTGGACGCCGAGGGGGCGCCGTTCCTCCGAGGAGTCCCGGTCTTGCGGCGAACCTAACCCACCGTGACACGGGGCGCCTCCGTGGTTGCAGGCGAAACACCGCCGGATCGACTGAGCGGTCCGACCTAGTTGGTCTCGATGCTCCGATTGCGGGGCTGAGCGAGCGCATCGAGGTGCATGGCATCGTTCTCGGACACGGCGATCTCGAGGCGGGTGCCATCGGAGAGGGTCACCAACCGGCCGACCGCGTCCGCCGGCTTCTTCGGTTTCTCATCGAGCGCCAGATCGTCCACTGCGTCGACGGCATGGAATGCGCAGCAAGGCAACGCCCCGATTGGTGACCAGTACGTCACGAACCTGACGCCCGTAGATCAAGCCACGCGGCCACGCCGCCGCACCCTCGGAACGGGACTTCAGTGCGAACACCCCGTCTTGTTGGCGAAAGCTGCGCCGGCTCAGCACCACGCCGACGAGAAGCCCCACGATCAGCCACAGCGGAACACCCAAGATGGCGAGAAGCGCCCAGATCACGTCAGATCATCCTTTCCGAGCCCACTCTCGACCGCGTGCCATCTCAACGACCGTGCCATCTCAACACCGTGCCATCTCAAGGACCGTGCCATCTCAACACCGTGTCACACCACACCATCGGCGCGCAAGGCACGAACCCCCTGAGGTGAGCGGCCGGGAATCGGTGGTAGGTTCCGCCGATGGCGCCGCCACTTCGCATCGGCCTCATGTACGACTGCCGGGTCGACCCTCGGTCCGACCTGACGATGCGTGATGTCTACGCGGCGACCATCGAACAGGCAGCGCTCGCCGACCAGATCGGCCTCGGTCACGTCTGGTTCACCGAACACCATTTCTGCGAGGACGGCTACCTACCGGCCTTCCAGCCTCTTGCCGGCGCGATCGCAGCCCGGACGACGAACCTTCGCATCTCGACCGACATCGCGCTCCTTCCTCTCTACCACCCGATCCGGTTGGCCGAAGAACTGGCCGTGCTCGACCTCATCTCGAACGGCCGCATGGAATTCGGCATCGGCATGGGTTACGTGCCCCGCGAGTTCGAGGCGTTCGGTGTTCCGCTGAAGAACCGGGTCTCCATGACCGAGGAGGCAATCCAGATCCTGCGTTCGGCGTGGGCCGACGGTCCGTTCAGTTTCCATGGCAAGCGCTATCACCTCGACAACGTCGACGTGCACCCCAAGCCGGTGCAGCCGGGCGGACCACCGCTGTGGATCGCCGCCATGTCCGAAGCAGGCGCGCAGCGGGCGGCGAGGTTCGGCACCAACCTCCTCCCGCAGGGACGACGCTCCGAAGTGCTCGACCCCTGGCGAGCGGCCGTCACCGACGCCGGCCGCTCACCCGACGACCACCGAGTCGGACTGATCCGCTCGATCTACGTCACCGACGACAAGGAACGAGACTGGCCGATCCTGCGCCGGGCCGAGCAGCACCGGATGAGCGTCTACGACACGTTCATGGCCGACACACCCGACGAGTACGGCTGGCGGGCGGGCGACACCATCCCCCAGACCGTCGTCATCGGCACACCCGACGAGTGCGTCGCCGAACTGCAGGGCTTCATCGACACCTACGGGATCACCGACATCGCGTCGTCAGGCCTCCCACCAGGCGTCGATCCGGACATGATGGGCCCGATGGTCGAACGCCTCGCCAGCGAGGTCGTGCCCAGGCTCACCGGCCCGAGGTGATCGCAGGGACCTTCGGATGGTCGATGACGGAAACCTGGCTCCGGTCGGGAAGCATCGAACGGGAGTCGGCCGTGACGCAGCGTTCGGAAGGTCCAAGTCGCAGATCCTGCTGCTCGTGTTGTCGATCGAGAAGGTCGTCCAGCACCTCTTCGTCACCTATGCCCTCGCGGTCGACCTGGGCGATATCCGCGACTCCGTCGTCATCCACCACGTTCCCCTCATGATCGTCGGGTTCGTGGTCGGACTGCTCTTCGCGGTATCGGCCCGACTCCAGTTCGAGAACGAACGAGGTGGCTACCGACTCCTCCTCTACCTGGCGCTGTTCGACTTCGCCGGTGAGTTCGTCGCTCAGGGCACCCTCGCCATCGAAATCGTTCTCTCGATCGTTGTCGCAACGATCATCCTGCTCACCCTGTTCTTCCACAGGAAGACCCTCCTGCAGGCCTGATGACCCGGACGCGGGACGATCGAGAGCCGACCGCGACCAACCTCCGCCTGCGTCGGACGCAACACCGTTCGCGGAACCCGCAGGAATCGGTGGGACGCACAGGACTTAGTGCCCTTCTTCGCGACCGGCACGATGCACAGGCTGGGAGGCGTGACAGCTCCATCGGTGATCGCGATCGGCGGACACTCGCTCCTCGCCCCCGAGTTGGAGCCGACCGTTGCCAACCAGTTCGCCGTCACGCTCGAAGCGATGAAGCCCGTGGCCGACCTCATCGAGCGGGGCGAGCATCTCGTGCTGACCCACGGCAACGGCCCACAGGTCGGGTTCATGCAACTACGGTCCGAGCTGGCCCGCGACACACTCCCGGAGGTCCCGTTGGACACCCTGGTCGCCGACAGCCAGGGCGCTCTGGGCTACATGATCGAGCGAGCCCTGCGGGCGGAGTTGCGCCGTCGGGGCAACGAGTCCCACGTGGTCACGATCGTGACCGAGGTCGAGGTGGATCCCGACGATCCGGCATTCACCGCTCCGGACAAGCCGATCGGTCGGTTCTACGAGCCGGCCGACGCCGCGTCGCTCGCCCGAGAACGTGGATGGCAACTCATGGAGGACCCCAAGCGCGGCGTTCGACGAGTGGTGGCCTCGCCGAAGCCGATCCGCATCGTGCAGATGTCGACGATCAAGAAGCTCTGCGAACTCGGTATCACGGTGATCTGCTGTGGTGGCGGCGGGATACCGGTCAGCCGAGCCCCCGACGGCCAGATCATCGGACACGAGGCCGTGATCGACAAGGACCGGGTGAGCATGCTGCTGGCCCTTCGTCTCGGCTCGCCGAAACTGATCATCACCACGAGCGTCGACGTCGTCTACGAGGACTTCTATTCGGACGCGCCAACGCCCCGACCGTCCCTCACCTGTAGCGAAGCCCGACGCTTGGCCGCCGAGGGCCAGTTCGCGGCCGGCAGCATGGGGCCCAAGATCGAGGCGGCGGTGAGCTACCTGGCCGAAATCGATGGCGAGGTGATCATCTGCAGTCCGGCCGATCTCGTCGAGGCCGTGGACGGACACGCCGGGACGCACATCAGGAGAGACCCATGAGCAACGCCCAGATCACCAGCCGGCTCGAGCTGAACGACCTCGATGCGGTCTTCGGCCGAAGCCTCCTCACCACCCAGGAGTGGTCGACCGTCGAGCTGGCCTCGGTCCGCGATCTCGCACGGGCGCTGGCCGATCTCGATCGGCGTGGGATCCGTACGCCGCTCTGCCCGAACGAACTGGCGTGGGCGGTGTTCTTCGATCAATCGACGCGGACGAAGAGCGCCTGGGCCGGGGCTGCGGCGAGACTCGGGATGCAGCCGGTGATCGTCGACGGCTCCTCGACGCAGGTCTCACACGGGGAAACGGCGGTGGAGACCGGAGCGATGCTCGGGATGAATGCCCATGCCATGGGCATCCGACACGATCTGATCCTCGGCGAGGGAAACACCTTCATCCGCGACGTGAAGACCGGAATCGACGACTACCTGGCTGCGACCGACGACCCGCGCCAGGTCCCGGTCGTCAATCTGCAGTGCGATGTCGATCACCCAACCCAGACGATGGCCGACCTGATGTGGCTCGAAGACAACTTCGGTGACCTGGCGGGCCGGAACATCACCGTGAGCTGGGCGTACTCACCGTCGTACGCCAAGCCCCTGTCGGTTCCACAGGGGCTCGTCACGCTCCTGACCCGGTTCGGCGCCCATGTGACGCTGGCCCACCCGCCCGGCTTTCAGCTCGGCGAAGCGGCAATGACCGCGGCTGCCGGGAACGCGGCGAGCGGTGGGGCGTTCCGCGTGGTCGAGACCATGGACGAGGCGTTCGCCGACGCCGACGTGGTCTATCCGAAGAGCTGGGGCGCCCACGATCTGATGCTCGAACGAGTCGACGCCAACGCCCGGGGCGACACCGGTGAGCTGGCGACGATCGAACGAAGGGCACTCGAGCGCAACGCCCACTTCTCGGATTGGATCTGCGATGAGCGCCGCATGGCGCTGACCCGCGGCGGCGACGCGCTCTACATGCACTGCCTTCCCGCCGACATCGGTGCCGAGGTGAGCCCGGGGGTCATGGCTTCGCACAAGGTGAACGTGGCCCGACAGGCCAACTGGAAGATGTACGTGGTGATGGCGCTGCTCGCCGGGGCCAAGGTCCCGGACCTGGCGGCGACGCTGTCATCACTCGAACAGGAGGAAGCCTCATGACCGGCGTCGACCGTTCCGCCGCGACCAGCGTCGCCGATCGGCTCAGCGACCGCGTTGCGGAGCTGAGCGAGCTCTATCTGGATCTTGCGGGCGCCATCCTGCGCGAGGCGATCCGGATCCCGGCCGACTACGTCGACCGGCCGATCGACGACGGCGGAGATCCGGCCTGCGGACTGAGCAACCACGAGCGGCCCCGTCTGGAATTCCTCAGGCAGACGATCATCGACATCGGCGCAGTCCGGTTCGCCGAAGACGTGTGGTTCGACGACTACGGAAATCTGGTCTGGTTCGTCACCGATCCCGAGGACGGGATCCATCCCGACCACAAACGGGTCGTCTATTTCGACGGGCACACCGACACCGTGCAGGCCCTGCGGTCGACGTGGCGCGAGAAGCTCGGCGGAATCGACGCATATGACGGCCTCGTCGACATCGACTCGGTGGATCGGGATTTCCTGCGCAGCGAGTTGGGTCATCTGCCGCCCGACGACGAATGGGACCACCTCATCTTCGGACAGGGGCGCGGCCGACCAACTCAGCGGTGTCGTGGCGCAGATCGTCGCAACGAAGATCGCGCTCGAACTCGCACCGGAGGGCGCGTTGCGGAATGTCATCATCCGGGCGTACGGCTCGGTCTGCGAAGAGGACAACGACGGTGGTGGGCCCATGTTCGTGATGAAGGAGGTCCTCCCCGGTGCCGCGCCGGACCTGATCCCGGACGTGGTCATCCTCACGGAGGGAACCGGTGATGCCCACAAGGGCGCGTTGGGGATCTACCGAGGGCAGCGGGGCCGGATGCAGATCGAGGTGACGGTCACCGGTCGCTCCTGCCACGGCTCGATGCCGTGGGAGGGACTGAATCCCCTCGAGCACGGTGGCGCCATCATCGCCGAAGCGGCCCGCCGTTATGACGACCGGGATGGCTTCCTCGATGATCCCTTCCTCGGTCACGGCACCCGGACGGCGTCGTGGTCGCGGCTCGAGACCCCGAGCGATTGCGCCGTGCCCGATCGGTTCACGTTCCGCTTCGACCGAAGGCTCACCGTTGGCGAAACCCCGGACGGGGCGCGGGCCGACATCGAATCACTCGACGCCGTCGCTGCGGCACGACGAGCGGGTCTCACGGTCGAGATCGTGGTGCCCGTGTACGACGGCGTGACCTGGAAGGGCTATGCGTTGGGCAACGAACAGATCTACATGGGCTGGGCGACCCCGGCGGACCACCCGGCGATCGAGACGGCCACGGCGGTCTACAAGTCGGTGGTTGCGCCCCATGTCACGACGTCTCCGAGCGTCGTTGCGACTCCGAACGCGGCCGGCGGCCTTCGGGAGGCGCCCCGCGTCGACCGGTGGATCTTCTCCACCGACGGGGTCGGCTTCCCGATCCCGGACCACGACACCGCCATCGACGTTCCCGCCACCAAGGAGTGGATTTCCGAGGCCGGGTTCAAACACCCGGCGATGTTCGGATTCGGTCCCGGAATCGAACAGAACACGCACAAGATCGGCGAGTGCGTCGACAAACGCGAGCTGCGACTCGCCATCGCCTTCCTGGCGAGGTTCCCGAGTGCGTACGCGAACCCCGGTGCCTACGAGGGTCCCTCGACTTCTGCTCGGAGTTGATCGCGTAGCTCTCGCTTGACGACCTTGCCGTAGTTGTTCGTTGGCAGCGCGTCGACGAACCGGTAGTCCTTCGGTCTCTTGTACCGAGCGATGTGATCGAGGCACAGTTGATCGAGGTCGTCGACCGACGGCGGATTGGATCCGTCGGTGGGCACCACGAAGGCCACGACCGTCTCGCCCCATTCGGTGTCGGGCCGGCCGACCACGGAGGCGGCCCCGACACCGGTATGACGCAGCAGGGTCTCCTCGACCTCGCGGGGGTAGATGTTCATTCCCCCGCTGATGATCAAGTCCTTGGATCGGTCGTGCAGGGTGAGAAAGCCGTCGGCATCGAAGCTGCCGACATCGCCGGTGTGGAGCCAGCCGCCACGCAGCGTCTCGGCCGTCGCTTCGGGTTCCTGCCAGTAGCCGGCCATGACCACATCCCCACGGACGACGATCTCGCCGATCGCGCCGATCGCGAGCTCGCGGTCGTTCCCGTCGACAACGCGGACCTCGACATCGGTGCGAGGGAAGCCCACGCTCTGGAGACGATCCCGCCATCCGGGCCGCTCCCGGTCGCGATGGTCGGCTTTGGACAGCGCCGTGATCGTCATCGGCGTCTCGCCCTGCCCATAGATCTGGGCCAAACGGGGGCCGAAGAGGTCGAGCGCCTCCTCGAGATCGGCAAGGTACATGGGCGCGCCGCCATAGATGATCGTCTTCAGGTGGGAGAGGTCTGCCTGCGCCATCGAGGAGTCGCCGGTCAGGCGCTTCACCATGGTCGGCGCTGCGAAGAAGGTCATGCCCGGCCAACGGTCGAGGAGCCCTGCGATCTCGGCGGCGTCGACGCCACCCGAGTGCGGCGTGATGCTCACGGCACCACGGGCCACGTGGGGAAGCCCGTACAACCCCGAGCCATGCGAGATCGGTGCCGCGTGCAGGATGGCGTCGTTCGCAGTGATGGAGTCGATGTCGGCGAAGTAGCTGAGCGACATCGTCAGCAGGTTCCGATTCGTGAGCGTGGCCCCCTTCGGGCGACCGGTCGTTCCGCTCGTGTAGAAGAGCCAGGCGGGATCCTCGGGCCGCCGATCGACGATGGCAATGGGCGCCGACGAGGTCAGCCGGTCCCATCGTTCGCCCGGTGCCACGACGAACGCCTTCAGCGATGAGAGCCGCTCGGTCAGCGGCTCGATGTCCTCGACATGGTCGGTATCGGTGACAACGAGCGACGCCCCGCTGTGATCGAGGATGTACGCGATCTCCTCACGGTGGAGACGAGCGTTGACCGGGACCGCAACGAGACCGGCATGCCAGATGGCGAAGAGCGCTTCGAGATACTCGGGCCGGTTGCGCATCACGATCGCCACCCGATCCCCTGGCGAGAGCCCGAAATCGTCGCGCAGGCCGCCTGCGGCGCTGGCGGTTCGTGCCGCGAACCCGCTCCACGTGGCGTGAATGTGCTCACCATCGGCCAGCGCCGGGCTGTTCGGCCGCCGTCGGCCATGGCGTTCGACCCAAACGGCCAGGTTCATGACAGCACCCCTTCGAAACGTACGCGACCGCGGCCAGACCTACCATCGTCGGCGACGACACCTCCGAACCGCTTGGCACCCCTCATGACATCCACTCCTTCGACCCTGATGAACCTGATCGCTGCAGCCGAGCCCGACCGATGAAGCTCGAACCAGCAGAGGCACAGACCCGACTTGCCGACCATGATCACGGCGTCCTCGCCACCGTGCACTCCACACGGGGCGTCGACGCCGTGCCGGTCGTCTATGCGGTCGAGGACGGCTTCGTCGGCGTGCCGATCGACCGGGTGAAGCCGAAGTCGACGTTGACACTCCAGCGCCGGCGCAACCTCGAGACCGACCCCAGAGCCAGTTTGCTGATCGAACGATGGGACCGAGACGACTGGTCGCGACTCTGGTGGGTCCGCGCCGAATTGCGCTGGACGGGTGACGCTGCGTCGGACCGAGCCGCAAGCCTGGCGACGCAGTTGGCCTGCCTGTTTCCCCAGTATCGCGACCAGCCCTTCGCCGGCGTGCTGGTCCTGCGCATCGTCGGCGTCACCGGCTGGACCGCCGGCACCGACTGATCCCCTACTCGGGTTCAGCCGGCACCGGGCCGTCGTCGGTAGGTCACGGCGACGCGTCGTCACGCAGCGTGAACGTGCGGCATGATGTCGTCCTGGAGCTGACGCAGGTCCTCGAGTGTCTTCGAAACCGGCACATCGGTGAACGGTGGCCAGATCAACGGCATGGTCAGACCGGCCTTCTTGAGGGCGATGAGGTTCTCGGTGATCTGATCTGCCGTTCCGATCAGCACGTTGCTGGCCTTGCCGGCATCGGCCTGATCCGAAGGCTCATCGGTGATGACGAACCAATACATGCTGCACAGCTCGAGACCGTCCATCGCATCCGGCTTCCCGAGCTCCTCGAGTTCCTGCTGGATCGGACCCCGCCAATCCGTGAGTTCGGTCGGCGTGTCCTGGATCCCGATCCAGCCCGACAGGTTGTACTTCGCGATCCGGTTGGCCGACCGCTTCGGATCCTTGAGACCACTGAAGAAGATGGGCGGATGCGGGTCCTGCAACGGCTTGGCCCCGAAACCGCACGGCTCGAAGTCGGCGAACTCGCCGTGGTATTCGAACAGGTCGTTCGTCCAGATGCCCTGCATGATCTCGATCGTTTCGCGGACGTGCTTGTGCCGCTTCGGGAAGATGTGCGAAGCGCTGGCGGCCGCGAACTCCTCCGGCATCCAGCCGGCTCCGACACCGACGTTGACCCGGCCGTTCGACAGGTGATCGACGGTTGCGATCTCCGCTGCGAGCACGCCGGGGGCGCGGTAGGGCGTGTCGGTGATGCTCATGCCGATCCGACACTTGGAGGTCTTGGCTGCGAGCCACGGGATCAACGGCCAGCCCTGATACCACTCGCCTCGAGCCGACACCGGCAACTGCTTCGGGAACTCCTTCATCATCCCGAACGAGTATGCGAGCTCTTCACGATCGGACGCCTCCGGAACGACGATTCGGTCCAGTGTCCAGATCGAGTCGAATTCGAGTTCCTCGGCGAGGGCGGTGAGGTCTTCGAGTTCCCTGACGGTCACCTTGTCGCGGAAGTTCGGGAGATACAGGGCAAGCTTCATGACGGGCTCCTCGTCGTTGTGGGGCAGCGGTGGTGTTGGTTTCGTCACGCAGGAACATCCAGGCCGACCCGACACGACACTCCGACATGTCGCCGTCCCCCGTGGAGTTTCCCCGTGACGGCGACCATAGATCGGCCATCTCGGCCCCCGAACAATCGATTCTCAACCGGATCTCAAATCTGACCATGGAGACGAGACTCCACGGACCGATCGAGTCGCCTGCTGTAACGTGACGCCGTGGGGGTCTCGGGCTCGGTGCTGGTCGTCGACGACGACGAGGGCGTTCGCACCGCCGTTGCCTGGGCCCTCGAGGCCGACGGATTCGTGGTCACCCAGACCGGCGACGGCTTGTCGGCGATGCGGATGCTCGACACCTCTCCGCACGATCTCATGATCCTCGACCTCTCGCTGCCCGGTCTCGGCGGCCTCGACATCCTCAGCCGAGTGCGGGCCAACGAGGCGCTCAACGGCTCGATCGCGCTACCGGTCATCATCTTGTCGGGCCGCGACGGCGAGACCGACCGAATCGTCGGACTCGACCTCGGCGCCGATGACTATCTCGTGAAGCCGTTCTCGCCCGCGGAACTCGCTGCACGAGCGCGCTCGGTGCTGCGCCGTTGCCGGCGGATCGAGGGCCCGCAGGCGGCACCCGGTGGCGTTCATGTCGACACGGTCACCCGCGAGGTCACCGTCGACGGACGATCGGTCGAGGTCACGGCCAAGGAATTCGATCTCCTCGCCTTTCTGATCGACCACCCTCGCCGAGTCTTCGCCCGAGAACAACTCCTCGAGGCGGTCTGGTCGGTCGACCCCGACTGGCAGAGCGACACCACCGTCACCGAGCACGTCTACCGACTTCGTCAGAAGATCGAGGACGATCCTCGTCACCCGGTGCGATTGTGCACCGTCCGAGGCGTCGGCTACCGATGGATACCGTGACAACGCTCGACGCGGCCGACGGCACCGCGATCTTGGACCGCTACACCGCTGTCATGGAGCGAATCGCCGATGGCGCCGCGCTCCCCACGATCCTCGACGCGGTGGCGATCGTCGGCTCGAGGAGTTGATCCCGACGAGCCTGTGCTCGATCCTCCTGGTCGACGACGATGGCAAGCTCCGGCACGGATCCGCTCCCTCGTTGCCGCCGGCCTACTCACGCGCCATCGACGGTCTGGAGCCCGGCGAGCAGGCGGGGTCGTGTGGAGCTGCGGCCTTTCGGGGTGAGCCGGTTGTCGCCGACGACATTCGAACCGACCCGCGCTGGGACGACTTCCGGGCACTGGCGACCGAGCACGGTTTGGCGGCGTGCTGGTCGACGCCGATCCGGGTTCACGACGAGATCGTCGGCACGTTCGCGGTGTACCACCGTGAGCCGTGGGCCCCGGTCGTCCGCCATCGTGAACTCGTCGATCGATTCAGCCACCTCGCCTCCTTGGCGATCGAGCACTGCACGTTGCAGTCCGAACGCGATGCGCTCCGCGAGGCCGACCTGGCCCGGCGAGCGACCGAGTCCGCGAATCGTGCGAGATCGTCGTTCGTGACCGCGTTGAGTCACGAACTCCGAACGCCGCTCCAGGCGATCACCGGATTCACCGAACTCCTGAAGAGCGCCGACCTGACTGCCGACCGGCGACGAGAGGCCCTCGATCGGATCGAGGCGAGCAACGTCCCATATTCTCTCACTCGTCGACGACGTGCTCGATCTGGCTCGTGTCGAGGCCGGCGCCCTGCCCTTCGATCTGACCCCGGTCCACGTCGATGATGTGATTCCCGAGGTGGTGGAACTCCTGCGCCCGCTCGCCGAGCGAAAGCACCTTGCGATCGACACCGACCTGTGCGGTGCCGAGGTGCGCGCCGACCGACGACGGCTGGCCCAGATCATCATCAACCTGCTGGCCAACGCCATCCGATTCTCCAATCCTCACGAGCGGGTACGAGTGACGTCTTCGACGGACCGGACGACGTGCGCGTTGCGCGTCGTCGACAACGGCCCGGGGATCCCGGCCGAGCTGATGGACCGTCTCTTCGTTCCGTTCGATCGGCTCGACGCCGAAGCCGGACGGGAAGGCGGCGCAGGACTCGGTCTCGTGCTCGCCCGCCGCCTCACCGATGCGATCGGTGGCACGCTCGAGGTCGCCAGCGTCGTTGGCGCCGGCACGACCGCAACCGTCTCGTTCCCGACGCTCGATGCAAGGGATCCGGGCTGATGGGGGTCGAGAGCCGGCCCCTTCGGTCCGGGTGGCCGGTCGGCTCTGCCGCTGAGCCGAGTGGGAGATGGCGTGGGCCAGGGGTGCCGTCGCGCCGGTCCCTCGAACCGCCCTCGCCCGCCGTGGAACCGCACATCAGACTGGACCGGTTTCGAGCAGGGGCACAGCCACGATTCGAGCCTGCGTGATCTTCGGCTGGACCGACGACGTCACCCCCGATCAGGTGGCGGCCGTCGTGGCCGGCGGTCTGCGCCCGAGGCTGCGGAGTTCGTGCTGAGCGATCCCATGGGGAAGACTTCGGCGATGACGCACTCTCCAACCGTCCCGAAGGAGTTCGATCACGAGACCATCCGTGGTCGCTCGGCGCCCGAAGACCGGATGTACCACGCCGAGGTCAACACACGGGAGCCGATGGCCTCCGTCCTCGCCACCAACCCCGACATCTACTTCGTCCCACCGAAACGTGGCGCCGAATGGGGGCAGTGGGAGTACCGACCCGGCTCGTACTACGACACCACGACCGGAGCGAAGCACCCAGCCTGGCAGGACGTCGACCTTCCCGTCGCGACGCGAGACATCGACCGATTGCGGCGGGATTTCGTCGAATGGGGCTACTGCAAGATCGACGGCGCCATCTCCCCGGATCAGGTCGAGATCCTCCGCAAACGCGTTCTCGACCAGGCCGAGGGTGAGCGGCTCGCCGGTATCGCACAGAAGACGCAGAGCGGCCAGAACGTCAACTGCTGTGTCAACAAAGGCCGGTGTTTCGAGGCGCTGATCGAGCAGGACCCGAGCGTCGTACAGGGCGGCCCGCTCATCGAACAGCTCGTCGACGAGGCCCTCGGTGCGGGCTGGATCTGCACCTCGCTGATCGCCTCGATCTCGCTGCGAGGCGGCGTTCCCCAGGCCCTGCACCAGGACCAAGGCATCGCTCCGTATTCGCTCCACCCCTTCACCGTCAACCTGTTGACACCGATCACCGATGTCGACGAGCGGAACGGCGGGACCCTGCTCATCCCCGGGAGTCATCGTGTGCTCGCCGAGGCCGTTCGGGCCGGCGAGCCGGTCGGCCCCCTTCCGCCTGCGATCAATCTGGACGCCGAAGCGGGCACCATCGTGATCATCGACGGGCGCCTGCTCCACAGCACCGGGATCAATCACACCGACACACCGCGGATCGTGATGTTGAACGCGATGCAAGTCGGTTGGCTGCGCCAACAGGAGAACTGGATGCTCTCGGTGCGTCCCGAGGTCCTCGAGCGGGCAAGCCCCAAGCTGCTCCACCGGATGGGGTTCCAGGCGACGACCTACGGCCAGACGAACGAAGGACACGGATTCGGTGCCAAGGGACTCGTCGGAGAGGCGGCCGGCGCCCTCGTGGAGTTCCGGCTCGCTGCCGATCGGGGCGAGTATCTCCGCGTCGGCGAGCTCGGCCCGGATTCGACGCCCGACGAGCTCCGAGCCCCGTTCACCCTCCGCGACGTCGTCGCCGCGGCACGGGCTGGTGGAAGAAGTGCGCCGCTCGGCATCGGCGGGACCGACAAATAGCGACTTCGCCCTGACGATCAGGCCGCCGAGGTCGAGCGCTCCTCACCCATGGAGCATCACGGGTCGACGTCGGGCAGGGCGACGTCTCGTGGGTGGTGTTGGCGGACCCGGAGGGCAACGAGTTCTGTGTGCTCCAGCGCCGCCGAGCATCGACGTCGTCCGGCGAGCGGAGCCACCGAGGCTGTCACATGCCCGTACTATTGTTCGGCGTATGGCTCCTTCTGAGCGGAATGATCAGCTGTCGAGCGCGATCCATCACATCCATCGAGCGCTCGACGAACTCGCTGCCCTCGACCTTCGCCCCGGCGATCCGAAGACCGGGGCTGCGTTGGTCAGCGACTTCGAACGGCTGGGCACTCGTCTCGATGCGATGCAGACCTCGCTCGTCGGAGTGGTCGAGGATTCCGGCGTGCACGCCGTCGACGGGTTCACGCCGAAGTCCTTCATCGGTCATCACGCCCGCACGTCTCGCGCCGAAGCCGGAGCCCGCTTCGGCACCATGCGGGCGCTCCGCCATCTCCCCCGCGTGGCCGCCGCCTACCGATCTGCCGAGATCACCACCGATGTCGCCCGCCGTATCGCCAGAGCCTTCGCCAACAACCGTGTCCGAGCTGCGCTGATCGAGGCCGAAGCCGACATCCTCGAACGTGCCATCGGAGCGTCCTACGACGAGTTCGACCGCATGCTCACCGACTGGATCCGCCTGATCGACGAAGACGGCACGTGCGACCGGAACCAGCGCAGGCACGAGACTCGCAACGCATCACTGCTGCAGGATTTCGACGGCTCGTGGACGCTGCGTGGTGGGTTCGCGGCGCTGCAGGGCACCGAGATCGACACGATCTTCCACCATTACATCGATGCCGAGTTCCGAATCGATTGGGATCGGGCCGTCGCCGAACACGGCGACGGCACCAACCTCTCGTGCCTCGCCCGCACCGATCGCCAGCGCCGGGCCGACGCCTTCCACAAGATGTGCCTGGCCGCAAACGTGAACGGCTCGGGGCAACCCGCCACCACGACCAACATCGTGATCGACGCCGTCACCTTCGCTCGGTGGGTCCGCAAACTCTCGGGCACCGACCCCGGCCCTGATGATCCGTGGCGACCCGGCTATCGGTGCTCCACCATCGACGGTGTCCGGCTCGAGCCGGGAGAGGCGGTGGCCGCATCGTTGCTCGGCGAGATTCGTCGGATCGTGACCGACGCCAAGGGCGTCGTGATCGACATGGGGCGCCGCAGCCGGCTCTACACCGGCCACGCCAGACTCGCCGCCCAGGTTCCCGATCAGTGCTGCATCTGGCCCGGCTGTCACGTGAAGACCAGCCGGTGCGAGATCGATCATTCGACCCCGTGGGTCGCAGGACGAGGACGCGATCCTGGTGGGGGGTGCACGTGCCCCGACAACGGAGCGCCCCTGTGCGGGAGACACAATCAGCACAAACAACACGGCTACCGAACACGACGCGACACCACCGGGAAGTGGATCACCACCAGACCCGACGGCACCGTGCTCGAATAGCAGCACGCCGACCACAGGATCCTCGATCGACCAGAGCGAAGGCCGCTTGCGACGCTGCCCATCAGATCGCGGAGACCCGTCGGTCGCTCGCCTCGTCGACGGCGACCGCCATGCCCCACCGGTCGGGCGCAATGTCGAGGAACGCCTGCTCCTCTCTAGTCGTGGGGCCAGAAAGCGGGGCGTGCTGGCGGGCGCACGCCGTAGATCGTCTCCGTCGCCACGACCCGGCGAGGTGAGTTGGGGCTGGCGAAGGTGGCGACGTCGGCACGGATGATCGAGCGAGCTTCGTCGTCCGTGAAGAATCGTTCCTTCAGGTCTTGCATGGAGGCGAACGAGCACAGCGCGAATCCGTCGAGTTCGGGCCCGCTGAACGTGTGGATGACGCTGAGCTGGGTGTAGTCCCACATGCCTGGGTGATGAATCTGTGCGAGCGGGGCGTGGATGTCGCGCCAGTGGGCGTCGCTTTGGTGGTGATCGAGATCGGGGTGGCGGAGCATGGGGAACAGCGCCGTGACGCCGGTCGATGGTTCGCCGGCGACAGCGGGTTCCGGCCTGGAGCGCACAACGCGACTGAAGACCAGGTAGCTGCCGACTCCGGCCGCCGGTTGTATGGCCCGCATGTCGTCGGTGATCGCCCGAACCAGTGCACGAAACGGTAGCTCTCGTGGATCGTCGGGAGCGGCGGTGTAGGTCACCCCGCCAAGCTCTGCAGCGACAGCAGCCGCGGCGTCGAGGTCGTTTCCGGTGGCGACGAATTCGAGCATGGAACGAGTCTTGCACGAAGCCGTGATTGCCAGTAGTCCGATGCCGACGCATCGCGACAAGTCTTGACCGAATTGTGGCCAGAGCGTGGGGCTGGTCGCAGCGACTGCGACCGAGTGACCGCAAACGCAGCACTTCCAGAGTGTCGAAGGGGGACTTCAACCCAAGGTACACGCACCCCCTGGAGCATCGAACTCGTCGCCGCGTAGGCGTCTAGCCTGGTCAGCGGCGTCTTGCGGTCAAGCGGAGTGCTAGAGCTCCGCACGGCAGGGATTACCGAGCACTGCACTTGGGAACTGTGCGGTCACCGCCGTGGTGAGGGCGTGATTCTGCGGCGCCGTCATGCGTGGGCCCTGCGCGCTGCGCCAGGTCCAGACCCGCTGAGGTCGCCGGATCACGAGCGGGCTGATGCTGCCTCCGCTACAGAACATCGATTGGCCTAGGCCGAGCTGGAAGGACTATGTCATGCGTGCTTCAGCGAAGCCACGGATTCGTTTCAGCTCTTCGGGCCTCATGTTCGGGTCTTTGAGCCGATCGGCGCACACGGCTGCCACCGTCTCAGGTCGCGGCACCTTGACCCGCCCCAGGAACGAGCGCAGCACGGTTCGCCTGATCATCCCCACGAGCGGGCGCACCAAACGGGGAACGTCATCCGCCTCCGCTGTCTCGAGTAGGAGCCACGTCGTTGCTACGTCGGCGTCACGTGCCCCGATGCCGGCACCTTCCCAATCGATCACGACCGGCCCGCCCGGTGTGAGCATCACGTTTCCCGGGTGCAGATCGCCGTGGACGAAGGACTCTCGCGATTCGGCTTCTGTCAATAGCAGAGTGTTGCCTGTCGGAATGGCAGCCAACTCGTTGTGGAGAGCAGCAAGCCATGACACTGACCTTGCGTGCGTCCATGGCCGTTTCGAGAGGTGCGTCAGGAGATCGACACCGCCGATCCGTTCCATCGTCATGTCGCAACCGTTGACACTGAACACTTGCGGGACGGGGAAGCCACCGGCACGGACGGCACGCATTACGACCACTGCGGCCTCGGACACCGGACCGTTGCGGCGACGACGAAGCACGCGACCATCGCCGTACTCGTAGATGTCGGCCGATCTGCCAGACCCGATGCGATCTCCGACGGTTGCCATGATCGAAAGCTCGTTGCGAACGTTGATCCTCTCCGGGGGAATCGGGCGCCAGTCCGTTCCGTCCTGCCGCCTACTGACTCGCGTATTCGTAGAACGCGTCGACCCATTCCGGACTTGGGAGTCCAAAGTCGGTTCCCATGCGCACGATGACGGTGCCTGAGGCTGGCGAGACGTAGACGAACTGTCCGTGGTCGCCCTCGGCGAAGAAGTCGGGGTCGTATCCGGTACGCGCCCGGCCGTACCAGAAGTAGCCGTACCAACCGGCTCCGTTCTGATGGATCCATTGGCCGAAGTCGTCCCGGTAGTGACTCGACTGGTCTCGCTTCGGGTTTGTGGCGATCGACGCTTGGACCCATTCCTCGGGGACGATCTGGGCTCCGTTCCACTCGCCGCCGGTGAGGAAGAGCGAACCGAGCTTGGCGAAGTCGAGCGCCCGGGCGTTGAGACCAGCCTCCATCTTCTCGAACCCGTCCTCGCTGTCAAGCGTCCATTGACCGTCGAACTCCATCCCGATGGGGTCCCACAGCCGGGTTTGGGTGAACTCCGTCACCGTCATGCCGGTTGCTCGCTCGAGGATCATTCCGAGCAGCTGGGGATGGTACTTGTTGTACCGAAAGTACTGGCCAGGAGGATCGACGACGCGGGTGGCCGCCTTCAATGCGACCTTCCGCTGGTCGGGGTGATAGGTGGTGATCGGGTCATCGCCGTTGAACAACGCCCACCGCATCTCGGCGTAGTCGAGACCGGAGGACATCGAGAGAAGATGATCGATCGTGATCTGCGAGAGTCGTGGGTCCTCGTCGGCCAGTTCAGTCAGATAGTCGGTGATCGGATCGTCGACGCTGGCGATGAAGCCTTGGTCGATGGCGATGCCAACGAGGGCGGAGTCGAAGGACTTCGCCACGGAGAACGATGTGAGCATCGTGTCCCGCTGGGCCCCGTTGGCATACCGCTCGAAGACCACGAGGTCGTTCTCGATGATGATGAGTGCCTGGGTGCTCGTCGAAGCCATGAGTTCATCGATGTCGGCTGTGGCAAGGACTCCTTCGAGGCGGCGTTCGGCTGCGGGATCGAGCCTCACCCTGTAGACGTACGGGTTGGCGGACGCGTCCAAGGGCCGGGTCGGGAAGTTCTCGAGGTAGTCAGCCTGGCTCGACTTCCGCATGGTGAGCACCCTGACCACGTAGGTGGGCGAGTAGACCAGCATCGCCGCACCTACCCACATTACGAACAAACCCGCTGCGCCTAGAACAGCGAATCCCACCCAACGAACGAGTCGCACACCCGGAGATGT
Organism: uncultured Acidimicrobiales bacterium; assembly: GCA_963700755.1. Taxonomy (GTDB): domain Bacteria; phylum Actinomycetota; class Acidimicrobiia; order Acidimicrobiales; family SZUA-35; genus JBBQUN01. The sequence continues at coordinate 329,227 of CAVOYW010000001.1, read as the reverse complement.
TTGGTCGTGATGCAGGCCTTCTTCGAGCAGGCCACGCTGCGGCCCGGGCCGATCCTCCCGGTCGGTTGCTGGGCGCTCGTCCACTTCAGCACCTCATCTGCGCCGCAGCATCCGGCCACCGCCGACCAACATGGCGATCCCGAGAACGAGCAGGATCCACGCCCAGCCCGAGTTGCCCTCGGTGGCCATCATGATGACGGAATAGATGGCGATCAGCCCCACACCACCTCCAGCAGCCAAGAGTTGCCCGGTCTTCGCGTTCATGACCTCAATCCTGCAAAAGCGCGCACATGCACATTCCGTGCCGCCAACCGAGCGAGCACCGAGCGGTTCTTTCGCTCATGGTCTCAGCGTGCCGCAGCGCCACTTGAGACGCCTAGGGCCGAATGGCCCCTGAACCCTCCCGGTTCCTTCGGCGTGCCGCCCGCGACCTGGGCGAGGCGGTGACGCTTCGACAGGCGGCGGCTGCCAAGGGCGCCCCGGCGAAGCCAGATCCCCCGCACGGCGGAGGAGTCGATCCGCTTCCAGCGGGGTGATCGAGGGCGCCCGCCGATGTTTGATCGTAGGTATCGAACAGGAGGCGAAGCGGATGACGACAAACGAGACCGCAACCCAAGCAACCGAGGAGAGCCCCGACGCTCCGGCTGCATCGATGCGCCGGGTGATGGGTCTTCGTGACTTCCGCCTGCTGTTGGCGGGAGCATCCACCTCGCTGCTCGGCGATCAGTTCGCCTTGATCGCCACCCCCTGGCTGGTGCTGCAACTCAGCAATGATCCACTCGCCCTTGGCATCGTGCTGGCGCTCGAGGGTCTGCCTCGCGCCGGTTTCATGTTGGTCGGTGGTGCAGTGACCGATCGATTCGCGCCGCGTCGGGTGATGGTGACCGCCGATCTCGCTCGCGGCGTACTGACCGCAGCGATGGCGCTGGCCGTGCTGACTGGCGTCGTGCAGATGTGGATGCTCTACGGGTACGCAGGCTTCTTCGGTCTGGTGTCGGGCTTCGCCATCCCAGCCGAGAACAGCATCGTGCCCAGTCTGGTGCGGCGCGACGACCTCGAGGCTGGCAACGCCCTGATCATGGGTGCCACGCAGATCAGTGGGTTCATCGGTCCGACCCTCGCTGGTGTCGTGATCGCCGGCTACTCGTCGTCGTTGCTCGGCGTTGGGCTGGCGTACGTGATCGACACCGCCACGTTCATGATCTCGGCCGCCGCCTTCTGGCTCATCAGAGGATGCAGACGACCCGATGATGAGGCTCCGGCCTTCCGGTTGTGGTCCTCGATTGGCGAAGGCATTCACAACGTCTGGGAGGACGAGGCGATGCGCTTCGTGTTCTGCGTGCTGATCGCCGTGAACCTGTTCGTCGTCGGACCGTTGCTGGTGGGGATCCCGCTCCTTGCGCACCAGCGTATGACCGAAGGAGCGATGGCCTTCGGTGTCCTGATGGGCGCTTTCGCCATCGGAAACCTGACCGGCTACCTGCTGGCCGGCGGCACCAAGCGGCCGTCGAGTCAGACGATGCGGGTCATCATCCTCGGCGTGCTAGCCGCCTTCGGAGCCGTCATTGCCTCACTCGGTCTGGCAACGCACCTGTGGCTCGACGCCGCTCTGCTCTCGGCGTTGGGTGTCGGCAACGGCTACCTCGCCATCAGCCTCTTCACCTGGATCCAGGCACGTACACCGCCGGACATGCTCGGACGAACGATGAGCCTCGTCACCTTCGCCAGTCTCGGGCTGGTCTCGATCTCGCAGGCCATGGCTGGAGCGGTCGCCCGTTGGGACCTCGACGCCCTCTTCGTGTGCTCCGGCTGCCTCGTCCTGGCCATCACCGCGTGGAGTGCCACCAGACCAGGCCTTCACGCCTTCACCGACAGCATGACCGCAACGGATTCCGCCAACGAAATGGAGAAACAATCATGAAGAACTCGAACGAACAACACACCCTCGCCGTCGAACGTCTCACCAAACGCTACGGCGACCACACGGTGGTGGACGACCTCACGTTCACGGTCGAACCCGGCAAGGTCACCGGATTCCTCGGGCCCAACGGTTCGGGGAAGTCCACCACCATGAAGATGATGCTCGACCTCGCGACGGCAGATCGAGGGCGAGCAACGATCGCAGGACAGCGCTATCGCGAACTGCCGAATCCGTCTCGCATCGTCGGTGCGATGATCGAGTCAGATGCCTTCCACCCCGGCCGGAGCGGACGCAATCATCTCCGAATCCTGGCCGACGCCACGGGCGTTCCTCTTCGCAGAGTCGATGAAGTCCTCGAGGAGGTCGGGCTCACGCATGCAGCAGGCCGTCATGCCGGCGCCTACTCCCTCGGTATGCGGCAGCGACTCGGACTTGCTGCCGCCCTCCTGGGTGCACCGCCGGTACTGATCCTCGACGAGCCGGGAAACGGTCTCGACCCTGAAGGGATTCGCACACTCCGCGACCGGCTCCGGGCCCAGGCTGCGTCCGGCGGCACCGTGTTGGTGTCGAGCCATCTCCTGTCCGAGGTCGAGCATCTCGCTGATGAGGTCGTCGTCATCAACCAAGGCCGCCTCGTCACCCAGGGTGCTCTCGCCGATCTCCAGCAAACCGTCTCCCTGGTTCGGACATTCGATCCCAGGCAACTGGCAACCGTCCTCGAGCAGGCCGGTGCCATCACCGAGACCCGCGATCCTCACAGCCTCATCGTGCAGGACATGCCGCTCGACGAAATCGGTGAGCGGGCCTTCACTGCGGGGATCGCTCTGCACGAACTCTCGCCTCAAGCAGGATCGCTCGAAGAGCTCTTCCTGAACTGGACCACCACCACAACCACCACCAACGACCAGGAGGTCAAACCATCATGACCATGTCACGACTCATCCGATCCGAACTCCGCAAGCTCACCACCACCAAGATGCCTTTGTCCTTCCTCGCCGTGCTCGTCGTGCTCGCCGGTATCAACGCCTTCGCCGTGGCCGCCGGGACCGACTTCGATGGAACCAAGGCGTTCATCTCCACGGAGGCCGATCAGCTGTCGCTCATGGCGTTCGCAGCCAACGCGCTGGCGATTGCCGGGCTGTTCGGTGCCATCGCTGCGGCCCGTGAGTACGGGCACCACACCGTCGTCCCTACGTTCCTGGCATCACCCCGCAGGCATCGCGCAGTCGGCGCTCAGCTGTGCGCCATTGCGCTCGGCGGTGGGGTACTCGGCTTCGTCGGTGCCGGACTCACCATCGCCGCTGTCGCCTTCGCTCTCCCAGCCACCGACTACGGCTTCCTCGTTTCGCTCGGCAACGTGGCCCAGGTGCTCGCCGCATCCGCCTTCAGCGGTGCTGCGGGAGCGGTGCTCGGCGCCGGGATTGGTTCGCTCGTGCGAAACGTCGGGGGCACGGTCACCGGAGCAGTACTCGCGTTGTTCATTGCGCCGCCGCTCATCGGTCAGCTGGCGCCCGAATCGGCGTCCTGGATGCCGAGCGTGCTCGCCACCGTCCTCACCGGTGTCGGCAACGAAGTCAGCCAACCCGCCGCTCTCTTGGCCCTGGCCGCCTGGGCTCTCGTACCCGCCACCGCCGGTTTGCTGGCAGTGCAACGCCGAGATGTCGACTGACCCGAAAGCTCGTCGCCACCTCGGCAACGGTGGGCAACTCCCCCTTGCGGCGGAGCGACGGATCCGTCCCGAGCGGGGTGACCCGATCCCGGATCCGGGTTTAACGTGGCGCTAGCCATGCACACTGCCAGCCACCACCCGGATCTCACCTCGCCGTTCGCCAACTGGCGAGACGCGCTGCGGCGTTGGTTCGATCCCGGCGAGCCGCATCCCGCTCGGGGGCCGTTCGCACGCTGGCCTCGGACCACCGACGCCGCCCTGGCGGTGTCGGTCTTCGCCGTTTCATTGGTGGCCATTGCGCTCAGCGCTCTAGGAGACGACGAGGAACTGACCCTCGGTTCCCTCTTCGACCTCCCCGCCGGCGCCTTCGCCTTCCTGGCTGCTGCCGCAGTGGCGTTGCTGTGGAGGCGTGAGCGACCGATCGTCGTGGCGTCGTTCGTTGTGACCGTGATGGCCGGGTGGGGACTTGCCGACTACGGCGACGGTCAAGAGTTGGCGCTCATCGTGGCTCTCTACGCCGTTGGCCGGTACTCATCGGACTACCTTGCAGGGCTCGCCACCGTGGTCGTCGCTGTTGGCATCAGTCTCCTCGCCACCGTGGTCGATAGCCACCAACGCATCGACATCGCTCCTGCGATCGTTCTCGGCTGGCTTCCGTGGTACGTCGGCCACCGGGTTCGTAATCGCGGCGACTACCTGGCCCTTCTCCGTGAACGGGCCGATCGACTCGAAGCCGACCAGCAAGCCAGGGCTCGACAAGCGGTTTCCAACGAGCGATCTCGCATTGCGCGCGAGCTTCACGATGTCGTCGCCCATCAAGTGTCGATGATGACTGTCCAGGCTGGCGCGGCCAAGACGATCGCTCGCCATGATCTCGATGCGGCCGTCGACGCCATGGCCGATGTCGAACACGCAGGGCGTCAAGCCCTCGGAGAACTTCGCCACCTCCTTGGCGTCCTGCGCCCTGACGGATCCGACGGTGACGACCTCGGCCCTCAGCCCGGAATCGCCGACCTTCCCGCACTGGCCGACCAGCTACGACACACGGGAGCCGATGTCTCGATCGCTATCGCTCCACTCCAGGCCAATCTGTCAGCGGCAATCGAGTTGTCCGCCTACCGCATCGTGCAGGAGTCCTTCACCAACATCATCAAGCACGCCGGCCCGCAGCCCACCGTCCACCTCACCGTCCACCTCGACGACGTCGGACTCCGCATCGGCATCACCAACACCACCGGCACGGACGTACCGGAACTGCCAGCCTCCGGGTACGGCATCGTCGGCATGCGTGAGCGAGCAGCGCTTCTCGGCGGCACGCTCACCGCCGCATTTGAGCCTCCCCGCCACTTCCGCGTCGAAGCGCTCCTTCCCATCGGATCGGAACAAACATGAACATCCGAGTTGCCGTTGTCGACGACCAAGCGCTCGTGCGTCGTGGCTTTGCGATGATGCTCGAGCATCAGCCAGACATCGACGTGGTTGCCGAAGCGGGCAACGGGATCGAGGCCATTGCCGCGAGCACGCCAGCACCGGCCCGATGTCGTCCTGATGGACATCCGCATGCCGGAGATGGACGGCCTTTCCGCAACCTCCGCCATCCTCGAACAGGCCGATTGGCCGATAAAGGTCGTGATTCTGACCACGTTCGATCCCGACGAGTACGTCTACCGAGCGCTGGAGGCAGGGGCGAGCGGGTTCATCCTCAAGGACATCCCACCGGAAGAACTCGCTCCGGCGGTACGTACGGTCGCCGACGGAGGAGCACTTCTCGATCCCAACATCACTCGCCGCCTCATCGGACGTTTCGCCCGAACGCTAGCGAACGATTCCGGTATGAACCGGCGACTCGAAACACTGACCGATCGCGAACGCGAAGTGTTGATCGAACTGGCCAAAGGCGCCCACAACGCCGAGATCTCCGAGACCCTCTACATCGGCGCCGCGACGGTCAAGAGCCATGTCTCGAACATCCTCACCAAGCTCGGACTCCGCGATCGAGCCCAAGCCGTGGTGTTCGCCTACGAGAGCGGCCTGGTCACGGTCGGCCAGCACGACATCGGCCACTGATTCAGCAACGGCAACCACCCATCGACGAACGCCGCGAGCCATCCTCTGACAAAACAAGGGAACGGCGCATTGTCGGCTGAGAAACATAGCGGTGGGATGACCAACTCGAATCGCTCCCTGGGACCTGGCTTTCGTGCACTGAGATCATCACCAATGAACTTCGCTGGGGGACCAGTTGGTGCCGCGGCGTTCGCCTGAGTCCCGTGGCTGGGGTTCGTGACCGATGCGGCGAACTATCTGGGTCGACGGAGTTCTTCCGCCGGCTCCGCGTTCGGCCCCGAAGCCCGGCGAGCCCAGTAGCACCGAGCCGTTCATCCGCGTGCGGCGTGGATGATTGGAGACGACCCGAGCGCCGACAAACTCGGTGCCCAGCACACTGGCATGAACGCGCATTTGTGCGGCTGAAGGGTGAAGGGGACCCGGTCGTTGATCCAGTTGCTATGCGACTTGGGGTTCGTTGTCGATGTACCACTTGCACGATCAGGTGACAGGTTGATCAGGCAGCGACTGCTGTCTGAGGGGTCATGATGGTTTCGTATTCGATGGGGGTCACCATCGGCCGAGGCGGGCTTGCCGGCGGCGCCGGTGTGTCGGTCGGCTCGGTCGGCGAGCAGCTTTTCGTAGGTCACGGGTGGGAGCATCTCGCAGCTGCTGTGGCGCCGGCGGGTGTTGTAGGCGTCGATGAACCGGGCGACGGCCCGGCGGGCCTGGTCTTTGGTCTCGAACCGGTTCCGGGACAGCAGCTCGTGCTCGAGCGTCGAGTTCCAGCTCTCAGACACTGCGTTGTCCAATGCGGATCCGACCCGGCCCATCGACTGGGTCACCCCGAGGCTGTCGCACGCTTTGGTGAAGAGGTCGCCGACGTACTCGCCGCCCTTGTCCGAGTGAAAGATCACCCCGTCGACGTCGCTGCGACGTATGGCGGCGGCCATCACCAGCGGAGCCCGAGCGACGCGGAGTCGTGGTGCTCGGACATGGCGAACCCGAGCAGGCGACGGGATCCGAGGTCCAACACGATCGCCAGGTACAGCTTGCCCTCGTCGGTGGGGATCTCGGTCAGGTCTCCACACCAGCGCTGATCAACCGGCCCGGTCGAGAAGTCACGGCAGACCAGGTCCGGGATCGGCGTGCGGCTTTGTCCGGGCGGGTCACACCGGCGTTTGCGTTTCGGCGACCGCCCGGCCAGGCCCTGTCTGGCCATCGAGGCGGCGACGGTGTTGACCGACACCTTCCAGCCCGCCTCGACGAGGTCTTCGAACACCCGCGGCGACCCATAGGTGTGTGGCGTGCCGCCGGAGTCATCGAATGACTCCTTCACCGCGGCGTCGAGCTCAGCCCGACGCTGCTCACGCTCCGTCGGGGGACGGCCGTTCCACTTGTAGAACCAGGACTCCGAGACTCCGAGCCACCGGCAGCACTTCGCGTGGGCGACGCCCTGTTCGGTCCTCTGGGAAGCGATGAACGATGCCACGGTCATCGCGTCGTCTCCTTGACCCACAGGACCACGGATCGCTTGAGGACATCACGCTCCATCCGCAGCTCAGCGTTTTCCTTCTCCAGCTGTTTCAGACGGGTCCGCTCATCGACACTCAGACCTTCGGTCTCGCCCCGTGCAGCCTTGTCCTTGTTCACCCAGATCCCGAGCGTCCCGGCATGGATCCCCAGATCGGCAGCGACCGAGCGATCGACTGGCCCGTCCGCGACGATCCGCACCGCGCCCTCCGGAACTCCGGGTCGTCGCGGTGAGCGTCGAACACGGCGTTGGTGGGATGGGCGTGGTCGAGTTCTAGGTCGGTGACCGGTGCGGTGAGCCACCCGTAGTACTGCTGGCGGCAAAGATCGAGAACCCGGCACGTCACCGCGACGGGGATCCCGTCGGCGGCAAGCTCGCGGACGAGCGGGAAATCCATCATTTTCCCGGCAGGTTCGCCTGGGACAGATAAGCAGCCGCACGCCGCAGCACTTCGTTCTCTTGTTCGAGGAGCTTCACCCGACGACGGAGCTCACGGTTCTCCGCCGACTCCGACGACGTGACACCCGGCTTGGTGCCGTTGTCGATCGAGTCTTTGCTGATCCAGTTCGACAAGGTCATCGGGTGGATCCCGAAGTCCTTGGCGATCTGCTCGAGCGTGACACCGGCATCACGGTTGCGGGCGACTCGGATCACGTCGTCGCGGAACTCGCGGGGATAGGGCTTGGGCATGTGAACATCCTTCCAGACCCACCCTCAGGCAAGTCATGTGAGATGTCACCTACACGTGCAGCAGACCCTCTCGCACGATTTCGTGATCGATGAACCCGTTGGTGTTCGAGAACGCAGCGGACGAACCAAGCGTCTCCCAGAAGTACACCAGCCCAATCAGACCAAACAAGACCCGCAATACGTCCAACGGCAGGGCCGGCACCGGACTCGCCAGCGCCCCGACGGCACGACCAAGCACTGCAGAAAGGGGCGCGACGCCGCCCCTCGACTGATCGTGCTCCAAACCCCCCATTCCTACCCTCACGCCCCCAGCATCCAGCGGATCTGGATCGATTGTGCAGAGGCACAAGTCCTCCGGCATCGGTGCGGCACTAGCCCTCGCAACAACACATCCGCGGGACGTCTGACCCTAGGGACCTCGGGCTTGGCTCGTCGACAATTCAAGAGACGGCGTCGGTCATTGCCTTGACGCTGTCGAACGGAAGGTGCGCTCACATACTTCGCCGCCGAAGGGGGAACCTGGTGGTAGAGCAACCAGAACCTGCAGCAGACAGATCACAGGACGGGGCTGATTCCGAGGAATCCCAGTTTCCTCTGCCGCCTGTCGCGCTTCCCCCGCCCCCTCCGGCTGGCCAGCCCATCGCCGGGCGGCCTCGCAAAGGCGGCGAGGTGAAGGCCTCGATCGTGGCCTTGTCGTTGGCTGGGGTCGGTTGGTTGGTTTGGCTCTTCGCCTGGGTCGCTGAGTCGGATACCGGCTATCCCGAGGGTTTGGCCTGCACTGCCAATCCCGAGGCGAGCGAGGCGTATGTGTCATGCATGCGCAGCTCCGAACGTGGCGGCGCGATCGCGTGGTCGGTCACCCTGGGCCTGGCTGTTGCCGGAATCGTGATGGTCGTGCGCACGCGGCGCGGGCGCCTCTTCGAGGTCGGGGCGCGCCCATTGGCGATCGTTGCCGGTGCGATTTCGGCCCTGCTCGCGATCGCTGGTGTGACCATCTGGATTCGTGGCGCCAGCGGCGACTTCTACGAGGACCGCATCGGCGCCACAGCGTGGCATCTCCCAATGGTCATTGCCGTCGCGGCCGGGCTCGTCGTCGGCTGGGCCGCAAGCCGAGACAGGGAGGATCGGGTATGAAACTGTTGGAGAGGACCGCCAAGGCAACCGGGCCGAGTCTCGATGGGCTCTTGCCTGCGATGACGGTGGTGGCGCTGCTGACGGCCGTGACTCTCGAGCTCGTCAGATCGACCGGCCCGCTGCTCGAGGTTGCCTTCGACGTCGGTGTCATCACTGCGGCTGCAACAGCACTTGCCACCTACCTCGGCGCAGCCGTGTTTGGCCTCGGGCTCGTCTGGGTCACGCGGCAAGCCGACGGCCCAACGGTGGTTCTCGTGGGTGTGATCGTCCTGGCAGCGGCCCGTTTGGCCGTCCAAGGCCTGACCGCAATGCCGCGAGTGGCCGTCGGACTCTTCACGATCTCGTTGTCCATAGCGGTGTTGACGATCGCTGTTGCCGTCCTGGCCGGAAGAGACGGCGGGGGAAGCGCATCGGCAGTCGCGATTGCGGTCGGTGCTGCGTTCAGCATGGGAACGCAGCTGGCGCTGGGCACGTGGGACGCGTACTGGCGACACAGCGTCCTGGGCTGGGCAATCACCTCTCTCGTCCTCGTCTGCTTGATCGGAGCTGCGGAGCTCGCTCGCCGAGACCCTGCAATGCCTCCGATGTGGCATGTGCGTCGCATGTGGGTGCTGGGTCCGGCACTCAGCCTTCTGGTGATGGTGATGGCAAACAGCGGATTCGCAGCCTCTCAGTCCAGTGTGCGGCTCGCCATCGCCGGGCCACTGGCGACGTTCGGGCTCTTGCTTGCCGGGACCGCAGTGGCCCTCGCCGCTCGGCCCGGCGGGCAGACCAGGACCTTGCCGCCCCAAGCGATGACACCCTTGATCGCATTGGCCCCGCCCGCCGCGATCGCCGGTGTCTTCTGGGCCAGCGGGCCACTGGTCCTGGTTCTTCTCATCGGTTCGCAACTCGCGGCATTCGCCGCGGTTGCCGTGACGCTGGACCGGGGCCCGACCCGGGGTTTCGCTCCGCCGGCCCTGGCCCAGGATGCCGCATCTGCTTCGCTGGTCGGTCTTGGCACGATCTTGCCCCTGCTCGTGTTCCAGCTCGACTACGACATTCCGCTGGGCTTCCCGAACGAGCTGGTCATCGTCGCAACCGCCGTGGTGTTCGGGGCGGCCACCGTGGCACGCAGGCAGCCCAGATCTCACACTGCGAACTTGGTCGACGGCTTGCGCACCCGGGGTTCGGTTGGGCGGCCCTCACTGGTGCTGTTCGTTGGTGCGGGCTTGGTCGCGCTCGTGGGTAGCGGCCTCGCGATCGGGCGGGAGCTCACCAACAACCCTCAGCCCGACCTAGCGACAGAAACTGCTCCGCTGACGCTCGTCTCATGGAACCTTCACTACGGCGTCAATCCCGACGGCGGGCTCGACCTGGAGCAGATCGCCCGATCGATCGAGGAACAGAACGCGTCGATCGTCACCTTGCAGGAGGTCTCACGTGGCTGGGTGCTGGGCGCGGGCACAGACATGGCAACCTGGCTGGGACAACGACTCGACATGAGGGTGGCCTACGCCCCCGCGGCCGACCGACAGTTCGGCAACGTCGTGCTCACCAACCTGGCGACCACAAACATCACCACTATCGCTCTTCCCTACGGAGCCGGACCACAGGAACGATCGGCAATCTCGATCGACATCGCCCTACCCGGCGGACCGCTCCGGGTGACATCGGTGCACCTACAGAGCAAGGATCGCATCCCCACACGTCTCGACCAGATCGAGACTCTTCTCACCGCTCAGACCAACGCGGCAGTCCTGATCATTGCCGGCGACTTCAACGCCCAACCGGGATCACCCGAGATCAACGAAATGACCAGCGCTGACCTCATCAGCGCACAAGACGAATCAGGAGACCCAAGCGGCTTGACCGACCCCAGCATCAACCCCGTGAAACGGATCGACTGGGTATTCGGCCGAGGGGTCACCTTCACCAACACCGAAGTACTTTCCGACGCCCTCTCCTCCGACCACTTGCCCTTGGTCGTGATCTTCAGCCCCACATGACTCACGCCGGTTCAGCCCCGGCCGGCACCCCAACCGAGGAGCAGAAACGAAAGGATGGCAAACACGGACCGATTCCTCTGACCATTCTGCGAAGAACCCGATCGTGACCGTAGGTCGCAAACAAGGGGGTACGAAGATGAACTGGACGAAGAAGGCATTGCGATCTGGAACGGCCGCTCTCGTTGTGGCGGCGCTGCCCCACCGTGTCTGTTTCACCTGCGTTGGCAGCAGACGGTGCGGCAGACCTGACAGCCGACGATGTCAGCCTGGTCAAGGACATCGGGCCGGCCCTTGGCGACAGCTTCCCGTGGGAGTTGACGGTGTTCGGCGACCGAGTGCTGTTCGGGGCCCAGGACTCGGTCGTCGGATTCGAGTTGTGGGTCAATGACGGGACGCCGACCGGCACGAGGCTGGTCAAAGACATCAACCCCGGCCTGCCCTGAATCGCCATCCTCGACCACCTCATCGCCTTGGCCGAAGACCACGCCGGAATTGAGGTCGCCGGCTTCGTAGCAACGCTCGACACCCGAATCGGCGGCATCCTCGGCATCACCCTGGGCGGCGGCACACCCACGATCTTCAAACCCGAACCCAAGAGTGTCACCCTGGGCGGCGGCTCACCCAGCATCTTCAAAACCGAAACCAACGGCGTCAGACTGGGCGGCGGCACACCAGGCATCTGAGTTCGCCATTGTCGGCCTTCATTGCGTGTACGGGGACGCAGCGCGCTCGACCAAATCGGCGCTGGTGTCCGCACTCAGCAGGCATCCCGGCCGAATCATCGAGGCCCCGATCGTTCAGTTTTGAACTGATGACAAATCAATGACATCTGGGCAAAAAGCAGAATCCCCAGGCCTGTGACCTGGGGAAACACAGTGTCGAAGGGGGGACTTGAACCCCCACGTCCTAAAGGACACTAGCCCCTCAAGCTAGCGCGTCTGCCAATTCCGCCACTTCGACGTGGTCGGGGAGATCTTAGCGTCACCGTCGGGGGTTACACCCGTGTCACGACAGAGTTCTGACCTCGATCGACCCGTCGCCGCGAACCGTCACCCCGCTCACCGCCGGAGCCAGAACGAGTTCGCTGCGAGCGGCGGCGATCGGGATCAGCCAACCGTCGTCGAGTACCTGCGCATGAACCGATTGCAGCAACGTCCAGCGGGTGGCGTCGTCGTTCTCGGTCGATGCCCGCGCCAACGTTGCCTCGGTGTCGGCCATGAACAGACCGGCGGGGTTTGCCGCTCCGGTCCCCGACAGCAGAGGCGGGAGGACGGCATCGATCGACCCTGCCGGTGCCACCCAGCCCCACGAATAGATGGCGACGTCACCGGCGGCGACCGCTGCGGCGAACGTGTCCACGGTCAGGGGCGCCAACTCGACCTCGAAGCCGACACCGCGGAGTTGTTCGGCCAGTTTGCTCGAGACCGCGTGCTGGGACTCACCCAGATAGCCGATGGTGATCGGCAGAACCGGTCCGACCTCGGCGAGCAGACCGGCTGCACGGGCCGGGTCGTATTGGCACGTGTTACCGCAGGCGCCCTCGACGAATCCGACCGTCGTCGGCCCGACGAGGCCATCGATGTCGAACACCTCGGCGCTCGACACGCCTGACGGTACTTGGTCGGCGAGCGCTGAACGGTCAACGGCGGCCAACACGGCGCGGCGGACACGAACGTCGGCCAGCGCGGGGACGGCCGGTGACAGACCGTAGAAGCGAACCGCCGAGCGAGCGCCGGTGGAGCCGAGCAAGGGCGTCCTCGACGCGATCACCACGTCGAGGACGGCCGCGTCGGCCTCACCCCGATCGAACGACTCGGCGACCGCGACGGCATCGTCGGCCCAAACGAGCTCGATCGAGCCACCCGCCCCGGCGGCACGGTCTGCGGTCGACGCCGACCACAGGCGCACCCCGGATTCACGCTGGATCGCCACCGAGAAGGGGCCGGTCGCGGAGCCATCGGCCGGAACGATCGAATACGGAACGCCGCTGAGGATCCAGTCGAGCCCGGCCTGCGGCGTCCGCAGCACGAACCGCACGGAGTCCTCGTCCACGGGTTCGATCCGATCGACATCACCCAGCAGGAGCGCAGCCGGCGAATCGGACCCGGCGAGCCGGAGCCGTTCGACCGCGGCGATGACCTCGGCCACGCTCGTTCGAGCGAGATCCAGGTCGAAGGTCCAGACCAGACCGTCGTCGGAGACCGTCCACGACGAAGCCAGTCCGGGTTGCAGCTCCCCCTGGGAGTCGACCTCGGTGAGACCGTCGTAGAGCAGGTCGGCGATGATGACCGCACCCTGATCGGCCATCGACAACTCCACGGGGTCCCAGGTCGGCGGTCGGACCATCGCCAGGGTCAGAAGCGTGTCGTCGTCGCGAAGCGCCAGGGACTCGGGGAACTCATCTCGCCAATCGGTGGATGCTGCGTCGATGGGTTCCAGAGTCGAGCACGAAGTCGCCACGATCGCCGCGCCGATCAGGCTCCAGACGATCTCCCGGGTCTTCACCGTCTCCCCATCGGCGTGCCTGCTCCGATGCTGAGCCCGACCGGGATCAGGCCCGCTGCGAGGACGCCGGTGCAAACGCCTCGGTGCCGTCCCCGATCAGGAGTCGAGCATGAAAGCGAGCGCAATCGTCAGGAACGTGAAGACCAACCCGAACACGATCGTCAGGCGATCGAGATTGCGCTCCATCGATGTCGATCCGGCCGCCGAGCCGCTCATGCCGCCGCCGAACATGTCGGAGAAGCCACCACCGCGCCCGCTGTGCAACAGGATGAGCGCCACCGTGACGAGGCCGATGATGATGTAGAGCGGGCCGAAGATCCAGATCATGACCGAGCCAAGCTAGCAGCAGCCGAAGCGCATCCGTCGCCTGCCCCGGTCACTCCGGGAAATGGCAGGCCACCGGGTGGCCCTGGCCCCGGTCGATCAGCTGAGGTACCTCGATCGAGCAGCGCTCTTCGGCCTTCCAGCAGCGGGTCCGGAACCGGCAACCCGACGGGGGATCGACCGGGCTGGGCACGTCGCCGGTGAGCACGATACGTTGCCGGGCTCGCTCACGTCGAGGATCGGGCACCGGTACCGCCGAGATCAGCGCCTTGGTGTACGGGTGTCGACGGTCGTTCGTAGATGTCGTCGCGAGTGCCCTCCTCGACGATGTGGCCGAGGTACATGACGGCCACCCGATCGCTGATGTGGCGCACCACCGAGAGGTCGTGGGCGATGAAGACATAGGCGATCCCCCGTTCGTCCTGCAGCTTGCTCAGCAGGTTGACCACGCCGGCCTGGATCGACACGTCGAGCGCCGACACCGGCTCGTCGAGCACGATCATCTTGGGTTCCAGTGCCAGGGCGCGGGCGATCCCGACACGCTGGCGCTGCCCACCCGAGAACTCGTGGGGGTAGCGGTCGGAATGCTCCGGCGACAGTCCGACCGTCTTGAGCAACTCCTGCACCTGATCCCGGCTGTCGGAATCGGAGACCTTGTGATGGACCATCAGGGGCTCGGCAATGGTCGCACCGACGGTCTTGCGCGGATTGAGCGACGCGTACGGATCCTGGAAGACGATCTGCATCCGCTGACGAGCAGTGCGCATCTCCTTCGTGCTGAGCGACTCGAGCGCCGTCCCCTCGAAGTTGACGCTCCCCGAAGTCGGCTTGATCAGGTGCAGCAGCATCCGACCGGTCGTCGACTTGCCGCAGCCGGATTCACCGACCAGCCCGAGGGTCTCGCCCTGGTCGACGTGCAGGCTGACTCCGTCGACGGCCGAGACGAACTTGACGGCCCGACCCAGCACGCCACCCCGAATCGGGAAGTTCTTCACCAGGTTCGTGGCCTGCAGCACCGGCTCGGTCATGAGGTCACCCCGTCGGTCGGGGCGAAGCTACGGCGGCGCTCGGCCCGCACCTCTTCGGCGAAGTGGCACGACGCAGCATGACCGGCCGGCAGCAGACGGAGCTCGGGGATCTCGTCACGGCACACCCCGGGCGCCCTCGCGATCGAGCAGCGAGGATGGAACGGGCAACCCGACGGCCGGTTGATCAACGACGGAGGTGAGCCCGGAATCGGAATCAGCGGATCGTCACTGGATCCCTCGAGGCTGGGCAAGCTCGCCAACAGGCCGAGTGTGTAGGGGTGCTCGGTGTCGTAGAAGATCTCGTTGACGCTGCCGACCTCTGCCTGTCGTCCGGCGTACATCACCATCACACGGTCGGACATCCCGGCGACGACGCCGAGATCGTGGGTGATCAGGATGATCGCGGAGTCGATCTCGTCCTTGATCTTCAGGAGCACCTCGAGCACCTGGGCCTGCACGGTGACGTCGAGGGCCGTGGTCGGCTCGTCGGCGATCAACAGATCGGGGTCGTTCATGATGGCCATGGCGATCATGGCCCGCTGGCGCATGCCACCCGAGAACTCGTGCGGGTACATCGCCGCGCGCTTGTGGGGTTCGGAGATCCCGACCAACCCGAGCATGTCCACGGCCTTGGCGAACGCCTGCTTCTTCGACAGGCCCTGATGGATCCGACCGATCTCACCGATCTGACGGCCGATCGTGTGCACCGGATTGAAGGCGGTGAGCGGGTCCTGGAAGATCATCGAGATCTCGTCGCCCCGAAGGGCCCGTTGCTCCTCATCCGACATCGACAGGATGCTTCGACCCTTCCACTCGATGTCGCCGCCGTCGATCCGGACCGTGGGGAGTAGTCCCATGATGGTCATGGCGGTGACCGACTTGCCCGACCCCGACTCCCCGACGATCGAGAACACCTCACCCCGACGGATGTCGAAGGAGATGTCGTCGACGGCACGAACGAATCCGGCGTCGGTGGGGAAGCCGGCCCGGAGGTTGCGGACCGACAGCAGCGTTTCGCCGGTCGAGTCAGAAGTGAGCACGCGACACCCTTCTATCGGAGCTTGGGATCGAGAGCATCGCGGAGGCCGTCACCGATCAGCTGGAACGAGAGCACGGTCAGCGAGATGGCGAGGCCGGGGAAGAACACCAGGTGCGGTGCGTTGGCCAGATCACCCTTGCCCTGGGAGATCATCAACCCCCACGCCGGAGTCGGGTCCTGCGGACCGACACCGAGGAACGACAGCGCCGCTTCGGCCAGGATCGCACTGCCGACCGAAATGGTCCCGTAGACGATGATCGGCTGCAACGCGTTGGGGAGCACATGCCGGAAGATGATCCGCATCCTCGAGAAGCCCAGGGCCTGGGCGGCCTCGACGAACTCGAGTTCCTTGAGCGAAAGGAAGGTGGACCGCACGATCCGGGAGATGCCCAACCAGCTCGTGACACCGAGCACGATGATGATCGCGTTCTCGCTCCGACCGAACACCACGGCAATGGCAACAGCCAGCACGATGTAGGGAATCGCCAGGAAGATGTCGGTGAGGCGCATGATGAGGCTGTCGATCCAGCCTCCGAAGAACCCCGAGATGGAACCGACGATCACACCGATGCCCAGCACGCGATCGTGGTGGCCGCGATCCCGATCTTGAGCGACACCCGCGATCCGTAGACCAGGCGGCTGAAGACGTCTCGCCCGATGATGTCGGTACCGAAATAGTGCTCGCTCGATGGGCCGCCTCGGAACACCGAACTCCGCTCGGTGATGCCGTAGGGCGCGATCAGTGGGGCAAAGATCGCCACCAGGATCAAGAAGATCAGGAAGACCATCCCGACCACGGCGAGCCGGTTGGCCCGGAACCGCTTCCAGACATCGAGCCATGGCGACGGGGCCGGAGGCCCGACGATGGTGTCGTCGACCGTTTCGACGTCGCTGACTTCGGGAGCGGTCATGCTCAGCGTTCACTTTCCTGTCCGAGGCGGACGCGTGGATCGAACCAGGCGTAGGAAACGTCGACCAGCAGGTTGATCACCGAGTAGGCGACAACGACGACCAGGGTCAGACCGAGCAGGACCGGAAGGTCACGATCCTGCACGGCGCTGAAGATGGTCGACCCGAGTCCGGGCCACGAGAAGACGGTCTCGGTCAGCACCGCCGAACCGATCACCGCACCGAAATCGAGTCCGAGAAGCGTGATGACCGGGAGCATGGCATTGCGAAGTCCGTGCCGGGTGACGATGTGGCGCTCGTCGAGACCCTTGGCCCGCGCCGTTCGCATGTAGTCGGCGTTGAGCACCTCGAGCATGGAGCCGCGCATCATGCGAGCGGCCAATGCGGTCGACACGCTGGCCAGGGTCACCGCCGGCAGGATGAGATAACGCCACTGCTCCCCGACCGGAATGAAGAAGAAGGCCCAGTCGCCGTCGCCCGACCCCGGTGGGCCGATCTGCGAGGTGCGCAGACGCGCCCAATCGGGCCAATCGTGTTTGTTGGGGTACACCGCGAACGCGTACTGGAGCACGAAGCCCAGGACGAAACGGGTATGGCGGACGCCACGGCCGTCAGGACGGTCGTCAGCTTGTCCATCAGCGAATAGCGTCGGATGGCCGAGTAGACACCAACCGCGATCCCGACGATCACCTCGATGATGATCGCCCAGATCGCCAACCGGAGGCTGTTCTTGGCCTTCTCGCGGAAGATGTCGTTGACGCTGCGACCGCTCGCGTAGGAGTCGCCGAGATCCCATTGGATGGTGCGCTTCCAGTAGTTGACGAACTGGACCGGGATGGGATCGTCGAGCCCGTACTTCTCGTTGACCTGCTCGAGCCGGATCGGGTTGGGCGTGCGGTCACCACCGCCGGCGATGAGGTTGGCCGGATCGCCCGGTAGCACGAAGAAGATCACGAACAGGAACGACAGCGCGAAGAACACGGTTGGAATGATGAGCAGCAGCCTGCGAACGATGTAGCTGAACATGGCGGTGTTTGTGTACCACACTCTCGGACGGTGCGAGCGAAACTCACGCCGCAGACGGGACAGTGACCTGCCCCGTCTGCAGCGAGAATCAACTCACGCGTCCTACTCGGCGAGCGTGATCTGCTCCCAGAGGATCAGACCCTGGTTGGTCTGCGGGAAGTTGGTGATCCGCTCCTGGTTGTAGGCGTAGTCGCCCCGGTACCAGTTGATCGGAATGGCCATGGTCTGCTCGTTCAGCAGGATGCGCTCGGCATTCTGGAACAGTTCGGCAGCCTTGTCCTTGTCGGTCGTGGCCTTGGCCTCGTCGACCAGCGCATCGAACTCCTCGTTGACGAAACCGAAGTTGTTGCCGTCGAGGGCCGAGCTGTGGAACAGGTCGAACATGAAGTTGTCATAGGTCGGGTAGTCGGCGAACCAACCGGCCCGGCAGATCACACAGGCACCGTCGGCCAACTCCGAGAAGTAGGTCTCGGACGGGAACGGCTGAGCCTCGGCCTCGATCCCGATCTGGGACAGGTTGTCGAGGATGATCGCGATCACCGGTTCGTGGCCGGCGTCGGCGTTGAACTGGATCGGGATCGGGCCGTCCTGCACGCCGCCTTCGGCCTTCCACTCCTCGAACAGGGCGGTGGCCTGCTCCACGTTGTAGGAGCAGTATTCGCAGATGTCGGGAATGAAGCCGGGGATGCCCTCGGGGGTGATGCCGGTCGAGGTGGTGCGGCTGTCGTTGTAGACGGCCGTGTTGATCTCGTCACGGTTGATCGCGGCCGAGATGGCCTGCCGGAGCTTCAGGTTCTCGTCGCCACCGATTTCGGGGGCCCGGCCGTTGATCACGAAGTGATACGAGCCGAGGATGCTCACGTCGAGCGTGGTGCCGTAGTTGGATTGGGCGTCCTGGATGCGTCCCGGGGGAATGTTGGCGTTGTCACCCTCGCCCGCCTCGAAGGCGTTGAACCCGGTGTCGGGGTCGGACTGGGTGCGGAAGGTGATCTTCGAGAGGCGACCGTCCCAGGTGTCACCATTGAAGTCGCCGGCCCAGGAGTCGTTCTTGACCAGGACGATTTCCTCGTCGGTGCGGGGCGATTCCATGGCGTAGGGACCGTTGCCGATCATGATGCCGTTCTCCCAGTCCGCGCCGGCCTCGATGGCGGCGTCGGGCACGGGGAAGAACAGCTGGAAGCCGGCAACCGCATCGAAGGCCGAGTACGGCGCATCGAGGGTGACGGTCAGGGTCCGGGTGGCGTCGTCGGCCTCGACACCGGAGATGGTGTCGGCGTCGCCGGCGAGGCGCTCGGAGCCACCGTCGATGAAGGTGATCAGGTAGCTGTAGTCACCGGCCAGGTCGGCGGCGCGTTCCCACGACTTCTGGAAGGTGCTGGCGTTGATCTCGTCGCCGTTGCTGAAGGCTGCGCCTTCACGGATGTGGAAGGTCCACACGCTGGCGTCGTCGTTCGGGGTGACCTCGTCGGCGACGAGGGGCACGAACTTCGGGTTGAGCGGATCGCTCGCATCGATCTCGGTCAGGCCGTCGTAGACGGCGTTGATGACCTGATAGGCGTCGAGCGTGCTGTTCAGCGCGGGGTCGATGTGTTCGGGCGGATCGCCGACGAACGTGCCGAGGTCGACGAACTCGCCGCCACCGGTCGAAGGAGCGGCATCGCCACCCTCGGTGGTTTCGGTCCCGCCGTCATCGGCGGCTGTGGTGGTGGTGTCGCCACCGTCGTCGGTGCCGCTGCCTTCATCGCTTCCGCTGCCACCACATGATGCGGCGACCATGCTGATGGCGAACAGTGCAGCGAGCAGCCGAACGAGCTTGCTCTCCCTGATCATGTACGTCTCTCCTTTGATGTTCACGGCGCCATTCGGCCACCGCTTGGTTCCTCGCGTCGACGGACTCGTCCGAGGGCGCAACGAAGCCCGCCGAAGACTACCGCTTCGCGGCGGCCGAACGTGGTGACGTCATCGACAAGTGACATGTTGGTAACACCAACCGATCGATCACGGTGGATGCCCGCCGAGGGATCACTCGGCGTTGCGGAACTGCACGATCCGCGCAAACGAGTCGGCCTCGAGCGAGGCACCCCCGACCAGAGCACCATCGATGTCGGGCTGGGTCATCAGTTCCCGGGCGTTCGATGGTTTGACCGAGCCACCGTATTGCACCCGGACCGATCCGGCCGCTTCGTCGCCGAACGCACCCCGCACGGTCTCGCGAACGACCGAACACATCGACTGGGCGTCGGCGGCGGTTGCCGTCTTGCCGGTGCCGATGGCCCAGATCGGTTCGTAGGCGATGACGAGACCGGCGACCTGGTCGGCGGTCAGGCCGGAGAGGCCGGCGAGCACCTGCCCCTGCACCTTGGACTCGGCGTGGCCCGCCTCGCGCTCGTCGAGCGTTTCGCCACAGCACAGGATCGGAGTCATCGAGGCGGCCAGAATGGCCTTCACCTTGGCGTTGACCATCTCGTCGGACTCGCCGAAGATCTCTCGCCGCTCGGAATGACCGGCGATCACGTAGCTGACGTTGAGCTTGGCCAACATCGACGGAGCGATCTCGCCGGTGAAGGCACCCTTGTCCTCGAAGTGGCAGTGCTGGGCCCCGACGAGGAAGGGGAGCCGATCCGAGTCGATGGCGGTCTGCACCGTGCGGATGTCGGTGAACGGGGGATGCACCGACACGTCGACGGCGTCGACGTCGTCCTCGGTGACGAGGTAGCTGAGCTCCTGCACGAGCTTCAGGGCCTCGAAGTGGTTGAGGTGCATCTTCCAGTTGCCGCTGATCAGGGGTTTGCGCGGAGTCGTCATGGTTCGTCCTTGGAACGTCGGGGGATAGGGGCGGCGCGCTGCGTGGCGGCCGTCGATCGTCGGGGTGCCGTCAGTGGTTGGCGTTGCGGAGCGCTTCGAGCCCGGGTAGGTCGCCGAGTTCGATCAGCTCGAGCGAGGCCCCGCCGCCGGTCGACACGTGATCGACTCGGTCGTCGATGCCGAATTTCTTGGCTGCGGCGGCAGAATCGCCGCCCCCGACCACGGTGAAGGCTCGGGTCTCGGCGATCGCCATGGCGATGGCCTTGGTGCCGGCCTCGAACCGGGGATCCTCGAACACCCCCATCGGACCGTTCCACAGCACAGTCCCGGCCTGTTCGATGAGGTCTCCGAACACCGCCGCCGTTCCCGGCCCGATGTCGACCCCCATCCAACCGGGCGCCAGGTCGACGCCGGCCTGGCGCACTTCTCCCCCGGCAGCGGGGTCGAACAACTTGCCGCCCCCGCCGAGCGCCGTGACGTCTTCGGGCAGGTGGATGGCGGCTCCGCCGGCCAACAATCGAGCGCAGGTCTCGACCATGTCGTCCTCGAGCAGGCTGTCGCCGACCGGGTGGCCCTGGGCCTTCAGGAACGTGAACGCCATTCCCCCGCCGACGATGATCGAGTCGACGATGCCCAGCAATGCCTCGATGACGCTGAGCTTGTCGGACACCTTGGCGCCACCCATCACGGCGACGAACGGCCGGCGGGGGTTGTTGCGGACGCCGAGCAGCACGTCGACCTCCTTGGCCAGCAGGCGTCCGGCCGCGGAGGGCAGGAATCGGGGCGGACCCACGATCGATGCATGCGCCCGATGCGAGGCGCCGAAGGCATCGTTGACGTAGGCGTCGTGGCCGCCGATCAGCTTCTGAACGAACGCCGGATCGTTGGCCTCCTCGCCCGGATCGAATCGCAGGTTCTCGAGAAGCTCGACCCCGGGGGCGAGGGTGGCCAGGTGGGCCCGAACGGGATCGAGGGTGTACTTCGGATCGGGCTTGCCCTTCGGACGACCGAGATGTGACATGGCCGTGACCTTCGCCCCCTGCTCCTGCAGCCACGACAACGTGGGAAGTGCCGCCCGGATGCGAAGGTCATCGGTGATGACCCCGTCGCGGATCGGCACGTTGAAATCGACCCGGACGAGCACCGACTTGCCGTCGAGCGGACCCAGGTCCTCGAGTTCGGGGACACCGAAGACCGTCATGGCGCCTACGCCTGGTTGGCTGCGCCGACGATGAGGCTCAGATCGACCAGGCGGTTCGAGTAGCCCCACTCGTTGTCGTACCAACCGCAGACCTTGACCAGCGTGCCCTGAGCCATGGTCATGCCCCCATCGAGGGTGCACGAGGCGGGCGAGGTGACGATGTCGGAGCTGACGATCGGTTCCTCGGTGTAGTCGAGCACCCCGGCGAGCGGGCCGTCGGACGCCGCGGCCGAGTAGGCGGCATTGATCTCGTCGATCGAGGGTGAACCCTTCAGCACTGCGGTGAAGTCGGTGATCGAACCGGTGGGGATCGGAACCCGGAGCGAGGTGCCGTCGAGCTTGCCCTGCATCGACTGCAGAACGAGGCCGGTGGCCCGGGCGGCGCCGGTGGATGTGGGGATGATGTTGATGGCCGCGGCACGGGCCCGGCGCAGATCCTTGTGCGGACCATCGACCAGTGATTGGTCACCGGTGTAGGCGTGAATGGTGGTCATGAGACCCTGCTCGACACCGAAGGCGTCGTCGAGCACCTTCACCATCGGCACGAAGCAGTTGGTGGTGCAGGAGGCGTTCGACACGACCTTGTGCGTGGCCGGGTCGAATTCGCCGTCGTTCACACCGACCACGAAGGTGCTGTCGGCGCCGTCACAGGGGGCGGACACGATCACGAACGGGGCACCACCATCGAGGTGCCCGGCGGCAGCCGCCCGCTTGTTGAAGATGCCCGTGGACTCGATCACGACGTCGACGCCGAGTTCGCCCCAGGGCAGATCCGCAGGGTTCCGTTCGTTGAGCACCTTGAGCGTGTCGCCATCGACGGAGATGCCTCCCTCGACCGCCTTGATCTCGTTCGGCAGGCGTCCGAGCACCGAGTCGTACTTCAGCAGATGCGCCATCGTCTCGAGCGCACCGAGGTCGTTGACGGCAACGAAGTCGATGTCGGCCCCGGCGAGTTTGGCGGCACGGAAGAAGTTCCGTCCGATCCGACCGAATCCGTTGATCCCGACGCGAATGGTCATGTGTTATCAGCCTTCCTGAGGTGGTGATGACGAACACACCGATTCGGGGTTCGTCGGACGGCGTGACCCGGTCCGGGCGCCGCGCCCGCAACCTTAACGGGTTGCGAGGTCCTGGAGAACCGAGCCGAGTTTACGGGCGTCGTGACCCCACCCATCGGTCGCCCCGACGTCGGCAACCACGACCCGGACCTCGACTTCCTCGATTCTGCGGGTGCCGAGGTGCGCCACGACCACATCGACCGGGACGCCGTGCTGGGCCAGTGTCTCGAGGTGTTCGGGCAGATCGAATCCCCGGGCCTCACCCTTGTCGTTCGCGACGTTGGCGACGAAGACTCGTTGCGCCTCGGTCTGGGTCAGCGCTCGGGCCAGGTCGGGTACGGCGGCCACGGCCAGGACGCTGGTGAAGAGCGACCCGGGTCCGATGATGACCACGTCGGCGTCGAGGATGGCTTGCACCGCGGCTGCAGGAGCCGACGGATTGGGCGGCTCGAATCGGAGATTGCGAATGTTCGCCGCTCGCTCGATCGTGACCTGACCTCGGATCGGGCCGTCATCGGAATCGGCAACGAGGGTCACCGATCCGAGCGTCGCCGGGTAGATCGTTCCGTGGGCTCCGACCAGCCGTGCGACTTCGGCGATGGCGGCCCCGAAGTCACCGGTGGCGTTGGCCAGACCGGCGATCAGGAGATTGCCGATCGGGTGACCCTCGAGGTCACCGGCGTCGAACCGGTGCTCGAGGCTCCGGGCCAGGAGACTGTCGTCGGTCGCCAGAGCGGAGAGACATCGGCGGAGATCGCCGGGCGCCGGGATCCCCAGATCACGCCGGATCTTCCCGCTCGACCCACCGTCGTCGGCGACCGACACGACACCGAAGAGATCGCCGGCGAAGGTGCGAGCGGCCTGCAACGACGCCGCCAGTCCGTGACCACCGCCCAACGCCACCACCCGTGGACCGTTTCGGGATTCCCGTCCCAACCGCCCGGGGTCAGCGGTCGACATCGCGGTGCTTCACCCTGGGCATCCAACCGCGCGCCTTGAGGACGGTGGCCACGTGCTCGGCAACGGCAACCGACCGATGATGCCCGCCGGTACAGCCGAACGCGATGTTGAGATAGGCGCGGCCCTCTTCGGCGTACGCCGGGAGCAACTCGTCGAGCAGCGCATCGAGGCGTTCCAGGAAGGCTGGGGCCCGCTCTCCCGCGAACACGAAGTCCTGGATGGCGGGGTCGGTCCCGCGTAGGGGCCGAAGTGCCTCGTCCCAATGCGGATTGGGCAGGAACCGGCAGTCGATGACCATGTCGACGTCGAGCGGGACCCCGTGTTTGAACCCGAACGACGAGATCGTCAGGTTGAGGCCCTCGGCCGAGGTCGCGTCGGAGAACTGCAGCGCCATCCGGGCCCGGAGCTGGTGTGGGCTCAACGACGAGGTGTCGATCACCAGGTCGGCCAGCGTCCGCGCCGACTGCAACTGCTGCCGTTCGTTCTCGATCTTGTCGATCAGACTCCCGTCGGCCGATTGGACCGGGTGTCGTCGCTTCGTGCTCTCGAACCGCCGCACCAGGACATCGGTGCTGGCCTCGAGGAACAGGATCCGCACGTCGTTGCGTTCGGTGCGCAACAGGTCGATCGCCTGGGCGAGGTCTTCGTCGGCCGCCGCCATCACCAGAGCGACCTTGTCGTAGGTGCCTCCGCCCGAGGCCAGCTCGGCGACCTTGGGCAGGAGGCTGACCGGCAGGTTGTCGATGACGAACCAGCCGAGATCCTGGAGCGCGGTCCCGGCGACGGTACGCCCGGCCCCCGACAGACCGGTGATGAACACGAGTTGGCCCATGTCAGCCGACCTCCCCGACCCGCCGGGTCACGAGCACCAGGAGTCGGGGCACGGTGGCGGCTTCGGTGTATTCGGGCGCCAAGGCGAGGAACCCCGCGGGTGGCGCCGGCTCGAGCATGCGTTCGAGGACCAGCCCTGCGGCGGACAAGGCGTTGACGTAGCGCGACAACGGTCGATGGATGAAGCGAACGAAGACGTCCTTCTGCACCTCTTCGATCGTGGCGATCTCGTCGAGGTAGGGACCGATCCGCCAGTACTGCTCGGGCGGCTCGAGGATCTGATCGTCGATCCAGCCGCTCCCCGGGGTCTGCAGCAACGGGTGATTCAACAGGAACACGAAGCGGCCACCGGCCTTGACCACGCGAGCCACCTCGCCGATGGCCTCGTCGACCTCGTCGATGTGCTCGAAGACCAGGCAGGCGACGGCGGCGTCGAACGAACCGGCCGCGAACGGCAGGGACGCCGCAGCGCCGATCAGGTAGTTCGGGCCGCCGGCCCGATCGACTGCCGTGACGATCTGGGCCGGGAACGGGTCGAGGCCGACCACCGCACTCCCCTGCCCGGCCAGGACGCGGGCGACCTGACCTTCACCGGTGCCGATGTCGAGCACGGTCGGTGCGTCGATGAGCTCGGTCGCGATCAGCGGGAGGATCTGCTCGGTGTACTCGGGGTCGACGCCGTCGGTGAACTCACGTTGCCACCAGTCGGTCAGTACGGGATCGCTCCACACGCCGGTCAGCCTAGGGCCCCGCCGACACGAGGGGCTCCCCCTGAGTTCCTGATGCGCTAGGTCATACCGTGCGTCTTGTCGTAGACCGCCTCGGCCACGGGATCCGGGAGCCAGCTGAGCGCCTTCAGCGTCTCGAGGGTCGCCCTCCGGACCTTCGTGATCCCGCCCAGCTCGTCGAGCAGTCGCTGTTTCCTGGTCGGACCGAGCCCGGGGATGTCGTCGAGCACCGACACGGTCATCCGTTTCCCCCGGAGGTTGCGGTGATAGCTGATCGCGAAGCGGTGTGACTCGTCACGCAGTCGCTGCAGCATGTAGAGCGCCTCGGACTGCCGGGGGATCCGCACCGGTTCGGGCCGGTAGGGCAGGTAGACCTCCTCGAACCGCTTCGCCAGCGACGCCACGGGGATGGTGTCCATCAGGTCGAGTTCCTCGAGGACCTTGATGGCCGACGTGAGCTGCCCCTTGCCCCCGTCGACGACGAGCAGCTGCGGCGGGTACTGGAACTTGCCCCGTTCCGAAATCGGTCGGCCGAGGTCCTCTTTGTAGGCCGTCAGCCGTCGGCGGACGACCTCTTCCATGGCGGCGAAGTCGTCGTTCTGGTCGACGGTCTTGATCTTGAAGCGTCGATATTCGCGACGATTGGCCAACCCGTCCTCGACGACGACCATCGATCCGACGTAGTCGGTCCCTTGTAGATGGCTCATGTCGAAGCACTCGATCCGCAGTGGTGCCGCCGGAAGGTCGAGCCACTCCTTCAGCTCGTTGAGCGCCCGGGCCCGACTGTTGTGGTCGCTGGCCCGCTTCATGCGGTGCCGGGTGAATTCCTCTTCGGCGTTCTTGGTGACGGTGGCGAGGAGCTCCCGCTTGTCGCCTCGTTGCGGCACACGAATGGCAACGTTCGACCCCCGTAGCATCGACAGCCACTCCTCGTAGAGCGCCGTCTGGGATGGCTCGGTCGGGACCAGCACGGCCTTCGGCATGCCCTGCAGCGGCTCCTCGTCGTAGAGCCCCTCGAGCACCTTGTCGATCAATTCGTGTTCGTCGAGGTCCTCGACGAGATCGATCACGAAGCTTCGCCGCCCGACCACTCGACCCTTGCGGACGACGAAGATGAAGACGAGCGCCTCGAGGTCGTCTGCGGCCATGCCGATCACGTCGAGATCGTCGTTGTTGTCGCCGACCATCTGCTGCTTCGCCACCGCCTTCTTGACGGTGGCGATTCGGTCGCGGAGCCGGGCGGCCTGCTCGAACTCGAGCTCCTCGGCGGCCTGCCGCATCGAGTTCTCGAGCCGGAGGATCACCGGCTCGGTGTCGCCGTCGAAGAACTGGCACAGGTCCGAGACCATGGAGCGATACTGCTCGCGGCTCACCTCACCGACACAGGGACCCGAGCACTTCTCGATGTGGAACAGCAGGCACGGCTTGCCCAGCTTCTTGTGACGCTCGAGCTTGTTGTCGGAGCAGGTCCGGACCGGGAACGTGCGCAAGAGCGAGTCGAGCGTGTCGCGGATCGCATAGGCGTGGGCGTAGGGCCCGAAGTAGCGGGTGCCCTTCCGTTTGCGGCCCCGCATCACCCGGGGTCGTGGCCATTCGTCGTCGAGACTCACCGCCAGGTAGGGGTAACTCTTGTCGTCGACGAGACGGACATTGAAGCGCGGCCGATGCTCCTTGATGAGGTTGTACTCGAGCATGAGGGCCTCGACCTCGTTGTCGACCTGGATCCACTCGACCGACGCGGCCGTTGCCACCATCTGAGCGGTCCGCACGTGCAGGTTGCCGGGGTTCTGGAAGTAGTTCGACAGCCGCGAACGAAGCGACTTCGCCTTCCCGACGTAGATGACCCGACCGTCGGCATCGCGGAACTGGTACGACCCGGGAGCATCGGGGATGCTTCCGGCGGGGGGGCGAGCAACCATTGCTTCGATCCTACGGTCTCCATCCGACATCAAGTGGCGGCCGAAGATGCCGATGAGAACCACATGGCGTTGTGTTCGAACTGCCACAACATCGTCCCGCGTTCGATCACGCGCTGCCCTGTCTGCGGAGCCACGCCCTCTGCACCGCAACCGGAGTTGGATCGGAGGACGTGGGTCCTCACGGACGAGGCGTCGACCACCCGGTCTGCTGCGACCCAGGGCATTTCGCCCGAGCAGTTCCTCGCCGAGCTCGAGGCGCCGGCCGGCATGCCCGACCCACCGGATCCCCAAGGTGCCGGCGAAGGAGAGGCAGAGTCGTCGGCTCCCTGGATGCCGTCGGCGAGCGAACCGTGGATGAGGGGCGGCGAGGAGCCCGATCCGACCTCCGGGGTCCAGCTCCCGCCACCCCCGACCACCCCCGATCGATCGCCGTCGCTCCCCTCGGCACCGGCCGACGATGTCCCGGGCTGGGCCCCGCCCGACGGTGATCAGCGAATCGCACCGGCTCCGTCGCCCAACCCGCTGCTGTCGGGCCCGGTTCCGCCCTTGCCGGTGGCACCCGATCCCGACGAGGAGCGGATCCGGTCGGTCCAGGCGATCTCGAGCCGGATCGATGCCGACATCCGGATCGGCCCGACGGCTCACCATCGTGTTCTCGTCTCGATCGTTCCGGCCGTTGCCGCGCTGATCGTTGCCGTCACCGGACTCCTGAGTTACCGGAACCCTCCCGTCGACCGACCGACAGCGAGTGCCGGTGGCGACGAACTCGGCGCCGATGCGGTTCTCGCCTTCAACGATCCGGGCCTCGACGAGACCGACCGACCGGTGCGAGCCATGTCGTCGAGCCTGGTGACGATGACCGTCGCCGGCTGTGGTCCGACCGCGGAACACATCGGTATCGTCGTCGCCCCGAATCGGCTCATCACCCGTGCTTCGTTCGTCGCCTACGACGTCAACCCGGTCGTCTTCCTTGCCGACGGCACGTCCCGGATCGGCGCCGTCATCGGGGTCGAACCCGAGCTCGACCTCGCCGTGATCGAACTCCAGTCCGATACGGCGACCAACGGTTCGTCGGAGCCGACCACGGCCCCGCCGATCCCGTGGGGCTCGGTCGATCAACTCTTCTCGGATCCGAACGTCATCGTCGTCGAAGGTCACGGCGCCACGGCGTCCGGCATCGCCACGCGCCAGATCGCGATCGATGGGATCATCGGTGGGATCGCCTCGTTCGAACTCGACGGGACCGGTTTCACCCCGGGCGCCGCCGTCCTGAATCGGCGGGGTCTCCTGGTCGGTGTGGTCGACAGCTCCGGATCGAATGCCACCGGCGGGGCCGAACTGCAGCGCGCCCTCGGTCGACTCGTGCTGGCCCGACCGATGGCAACGGCCGCCTGTCCGAGCCCCGAACCGCAGGCCGCCCCCGAGGCCGATACCTCGGACGGCACCGAAGACGGCGGCTGATCGGGTCGGCGGCGAGCCCGTCCCTATACTGGGGACGTGCTTCGTCTCCAGCGCCAACTGCCCGATCGCTACTCCAAGGCCAGCCCGGCCGAACTCGGGTCGTGGATCGCTGCGGCCAAGGAATCGCTCGGTGACCGGGTGTTCGTCCTCGGTCACCACTACCAGCGCGACGAGGTCATCGCCTTCGCCGATGCCCGCGGCGACTCGTTCAAGCTGTCGGTCCTGGCCCAGGAGCGCCCGCAGGCCGACTACATCGTGTTCTGCGGTGTGCATTTCATGGCCGAGTCGGCCGACATCCTCACCACCGACGACCAGAAGGTCATCCTGCCCGACCTGAACGCCGGCTGTTCGATGGCCGACATGGCCCACATCGACCAGGTCGAAGAGGCGTGGGAAGTCCTCGGCGACACCCTCGACGTCTCGCGGGTCGTTCCGATCACCTACATGAACTCCTCGGCGGCCATCAAGTCGTTCGTCGGTCGTCACGGCGGCGCCGTGTGCACCTCGTCGAACGCCCAGGCCGTCCTCGAATGGGCCCTCGGCACCGCCGACGACTCCGGCCGACGTTCAGGTGGGCAGGGCGACAAGGTGCTCTTCTTCCCCGACCAACATCTCGGCCGCAATACGGGCCTGGCCATGGGCTACGGCCACGACGACATGCGGTTGTGGGACCCACGCAAGGACCGGGGTGGACTCGACGAGGCAGACTGCAAGGATGCGACGCTGCTCCTGTGGAAGGGGCACTGCACCATCCACCAGCGGTTCCGGCCCGAGCAGGTCGACGACTTCCGGGCCGCCCACCCCGACGGCGTCGTGATCATTCATCCCGAGGCCCCCCACGACGCCTGCGCCAAGGCCGACTTCCTCGGAAGCACCGGGTTCATCCTGCGCAAGGTGGCCGAACTCCCGCCGGGCACGGCGATCGGAGTCGGCACCGAGGTCCATCTGGTCTCGAGGCTGGCACAGGAACACCCCGACAAGACCATCGTGAACCTCGATCCGCTGATCTGCCCCTGCTCCACCATGTCGCGCATCGATCTGCCCCACCTGGCCTGGGTGCTCGAGGAACTCGTCGAGGGTCGGGTCATCAATCAGATCTCGGTCGACGCCGAGACCACCGAATGGTCCAAGGTGGCGCTCGAGCGGATGCTCGCGATCACCTGAACGGGCTGCGGTTCCTCCGGAGACCTCAGTGGTTTCCTCCGGAGACCTCAGTGGTTTCGCGGGACCTCAGTCGGCTTCGACGACCCAGACGAGCCCGACACCGAGCCAGGGGCGTCGGGCATAGACCATCCGGTCGACCAGACCGAGCACCTTCGACGACGGGCCCCGGCCCGATCGGTGCCACCCGTGGCTGTACCGCTCGACGGGTCGCAGACCGGATCGGATCAGGGTCTCCTCGAGGGTGGCCGGGGAATAGTAGAGACGATGATCCGGATGCGTGTACTCGCTGCCCTTGATGGCGAATCGTACGAACGTCGACCAGCTGTACACGTTGGGGGTCGTGAGAATGGCCTTCGATCCCGTCTGGGCCAAGAGTTTGCGCAGGTCCTCGAAGAACGCTGCGGGCCGACCGAGATGCTCGATCAGCTCGGCGGCGATCACCAGATCGATGTCGGGGAAGTCGTGACGGCCGAGGGTCTCGACGTCGCCGTGCACGTACTCCCCCGGCACGAGTTCACGGAGCAGATCGAGCCCTGGCTCCGAGATGTCGAATCCGATCAGCGAGGTGGCGACCTTCATCATCTCCTCGTGGAGCAGGTCACCGGTGCCGGCGCGCTGGCTCGTCAGGTGCTCGTCGACGCAACCGAGGTGGAGCACTCGACGCCCGCGGGCTCGCATCGGAAGGAACGAACGGCGATCGATCACGCCGTCGCACGGCGGCAGTGGAACCTGACCGGTGTAGTTGCTCATCGTGAAGAGATCCTTTCGACCGTGCGACCGATCGGCCGCTGGGTGCCAACGAGGTGGAACGGGGTTGTCCGCTGGAGGAGGAGGGCCGTGCCGGCCATGGCGCCGATCGACAGGGCGAGCGCCATCGCACTGAGTGCGATCAGACCACGAGACGCCGCAACCGACAGGAACAGCAGCGAGGCCGCGATCCGTACCAGCTCGATTCGGAACAGGGTGCCGTCGGCCCGCTCGACCAGGAACGCAACGCCGAGGAGGCCGTGCACCAGCCGGAAGGGCAGCATGAACGACAGGATCTGGACGAGCACCACGATGTCGGTCCAGCGATCGCCGACGACCGTGGCCAGCAACGGTGCCGCGAGCGACGTGCCGACTGCGCCGAGCAGCCCGACCGCGAAGACCGGGCCGATCAGTCGGCGCAGATACGACGATCGCTCCGGGCCGGACACCCCCGCCAGCCGGACCGTCGCCAACCGCACGATCGTGAACGAGGCAATGCTGTTCACCCCGCTCGAGACCCGGAACGCAAGGGCGTAGATCGCAAAGGCAGCCGGACCGAGGATGAGTCCGACGAGCAGGAAATCGAGGTTCGCCCCGACGTAGTTCAGCGCCTGATTGCCGACGACGAGCCACGAGTGCCGTGAGCCCGGTGGCGA
This sequence comes from uncultured Acidimicrobiales bacterium, assembly GCA_963700755.1. GTDB lineage: Bacteria > Actinomycetota > Acidimicrobiia > Acidimicrobiales > SZUA-35 > JBBQUN01. The sequence goes on along the minus strand of CAVOYW010000001.1, from coordinate 297,884 downwards.
CACGGTCGGGAACCGACCGAGCGCGATCGCCTCGGTGGCCAGTTTGGCAACGATCGCCAATCCGGCGACGACGCCGACGTTCGACAACGGGATCAGGCTCACGCCACACACGAGCGCAAGGGAACCGGCCAACGACGACCGCAGAACGAGGTGTTCGTCGCGATCGCGCAGCGCCACCGATCGGCCCAACTGGACCACGGCCGAAAGCGCCCAGATGACTCCTCCGAAGCCGAGGAGGATGCCGATCGCACCGCCGTGCACGGCACCGGCAACGGCGGTGACCGCGGCCAGTCCGACACTCCCGGCAACCGCGATCAGCATCGGTCGAGGAACGCCACGGTTCGCAGACCGCAGGAGTTGCAGACCGACGCCGACGTCGGCGAGCGCCGAGGCAGCCGAGACGACCGTGAAGAGGATCGCGGCCAGGGCGAAGTCCTCGGGCGCAGCATCGGCCGCAAGGATCAGCGCACCCAGGAAGAGCGCACCCTGCTCGACGATACGGGCGGTGGCGACATCGGATACGGCTCCCGACAGGTTCATGACACCTCGACCGGTCGACGGTTGGCGACGAAGAAATGGGCCAACGGATACTTCTCGGCGGTGGTCGCCGCGACTCGACGTCCCGGGGCCGACCGCGCCCAACGACTGCCGGTCCGACCCAGCGTTCCGCCGAGTCGAGGCCCGATCCGGGGAATGGTGCCCAGGTGCTTGGCGACGAGGTCGGCGACGACCTCGATGCTCCCGCCGATCGGCGTCACCTCGATGTCGGTGAAGCCGCCCCGGTCGAGCTCGTGCTCCAGCGCGAACCGGCTCGGCCGCCAGAAGTCGTACGGCTGCTCGTGGATCCAGTAGAGGTACGGCGTGTTGCCGATCAGTGTTCCGCCGGGCCGCAGCACACGGGCGATGCTCGCGATCGCGTCCCTGGGTGACACCAGGTGCTCGAGGACATCGGAGAGCACCACGACATCGAAGGCACCATCGGCAAAGGGAAGCTCTGCGGCCGCATCGGCCAGAACGAACGGGACGAGTTCGGGGTCGCGGCACTCGATGTCGGCGAAGACCACCTCGGTTGCCTGCTTCTCGTACAACGGTCGCAGCGGCGCCCGACCGGACCCCAGATCGAGCAGACGACCTCGAGCGACCGACGGGAGCCGGGTGCCGTAGCGCTCGGCGACGAGATCGGCGAGCAGGAACGATGCCCCGAGCGACCTCGACGCACGAAAGTCGCTTCCGCGGAACTCGAACTTGTCGGCCGTCGGCTGCCGATCGAGTGCGACCCGGAGCGTCATCGGACCATCGCTCGCGGCTCGCCTCGCGGCGCCAAGGACCCCAGCAGATTCTCGCGGAGTACCTGGGCCTGGTGCTCGACGGTCCAGGTACCGAGGATGCGCTCTCGACCGTCGGAACCCATGCGGGCTCGGACGTGGTCGTCGGCCAGCTCCGACAGGGCACGGGCGATTGCGTCGGGGCATCGCTGGTCGACCAGGTAGCCGGCGCCCTCGACGAGTTCGGGAATCGCCCCGGCATCGGTCGTCACGACCGGTAACCCCACCGCCATCGCTTCCATCAGAGCCACCGGGATCCCGTCGCGGTCACCGTTCCCGGCCTCGACGCAGGCGAGAGCGAAGACGTCGGCACCAGCGAGGATCACCCGGACATCGGTCTCGGGGAGCAGGCCGGCAAACCGGACCCTCGACGACAGACCGAGATCGTTCACCAGGTTCTCGAGCTCGACCCGCTGAGGACCCTCACCGACGATCGTCAGGTGCCATCCCGGCGCCGAGGCGAGCGCCTCGATCAGGAAACCGTGTCCCTTCTTCTCGACGAGCGATCCGACCGAGACGATCTGGCGACCGGCGGGCCGCACCGCCGTCGGTTCGGTCACCCAATCGGCCGGGACACCCATTCTCAGCAGCGACGGCCGTACGCCGAGCGCTCGTTCGATCGTCGGGATGTCCCGCTCGGCGATCACGAAGGCCCGCTGAGCGTCACCGGCGATCAGGGCGGCGAATCGGTCGAGGAGTCCCTCGGTGTGGATGTCGAAGGCGTGATAGACGACCGAGTAGGACTGGCCGGCGTGGCGAGCGGCGGCACGGGTCGCGGCTCCCGAAACCCATCCGAAGTGGCTGTGGAGGTGGTGGTCGACGACCCCGGATCCGCTCCAGGCGATCCCGACGATCGTGGCCCCGAACATGGCCGGCATGTTCCGGATCGAGGCCCGACGGACATCGGCGAGCAGGGAGAAGGTCTCCATCGGCTGCGACCGCAGTCCGGCGACGAATCCCCTCACGATGCGAGTCCGCGACAACCACACGGCGTCGAGTTCGCGAACCGGGTCAGGCCGTTTGAGACTCAGCGCGGACAGTTCCACTCCGGACGCCCGAAGGGCGAACGCTTCCCGACGGACGAACGTCTGGGTCGGCTCACCCCACCGCGACACCACGTAGGTGATCGCAGGACGTGGGCCCGGAGGCACCGTCGGGCTTCCCGGGACCGGGAGGCGTTGGGTTTCGTCGGGCTCGTTCGGCACGGCGCGTACAGCCATCATGGTTCCATCGGCGATCAGCGGCAGTTTCGTAGTGAATCGGATTCGTCGTGAATCGGAGGATCGAGGGAACCCTCGATCAGCCAACGGGGTTCTTCGCCGTTGCCACGTTGGGCTGCGGGCTCGGCCGGGTCGACGAGGCGAGACCCCGAACGACGCCGGTCCACCACGAGACCCCGATCAGGACGTTCGTCGCCCCGGCGACCAGGCCGACGACCGGTGAGTCGGCGGGACGATCACCGCCGAGGCGATCGATGGCAACACAACCGGCCATGGCCACGGGCAGACCGGCGGCGATCGCCAACGGACCGAGGCCGACGACGAGGGCTCCGGCGGCAACCACCGAAACGGATGGAATCGCAGCCAGCGCCAGCTGACGGGGTTGGGGCCGGTCGCTCGTCGTGCGCCAGTAGCGAGCCTTCCAACGCCCGAACCGGTGGTACTGCTCCGCGATCTCTCGATGGGTCCGGCGAGGCACATACGAGACCGGCAGACCGGCCTCGAACCAGACCATCCCCACGGCGGCCATTCGACGGTTCAACTCGAAGTCCTGGTTCGTGGTGAACATCTCGTTCCATCCACCCGCCTGTCGGAGTTGTTCGGTGCGAAAGACCCCGAGATAGACCGTGTCGGCCGGACCGCTGCGAGCGCCGACCCGGCGATATCGGGCGCCACCCATGGCGAATCGGTGGTTGAGGGCTCGGGCAATGGCCCGATCGCGCCAATGCGACGATCGCGCAACGGCGACCTGGGAGCCACCGACAACCGACCGACCCACGACGGCGAGCGAGTCGACACAGACCTTCACGTACTGCGGCGGGATGATCGACCGGGCATCGACACGGACGATCAGCTCACCCTCGGCCCAGTCCAGGCCGCGGTTCAGATTCGACGGAGTCGTACCGGCCGGGTTGTCCAGCACCACCCAGCGGCGGAAACCCCCACTCGCCAATGCCTTCCCGGCGATCTCTGCTGTCGCGTCGGTCGATCCGCCGTTCACCACGACGACCTCGATGGCCTCGTGGGGATAGGACTGGGCGGCAACGGCGTCGAGGCACGCCACGATGGCCGATGCCTCGTTCCTGGCCGGCACGATCACGGTGACCACCACCGATTCGTTCATCGGCCACTCCCCCGAACCACGGCTCGCAACGTCCGCATCACGATGGACAGATCGACCGCCACGCTCTGGCGACGGAGGTAGTACAGGTCGTACTGGAGCTTCTCCCGTGCGTCCTCGGTGTCGGCGGCGTAGCCGTACTTGATCTGGGCCCAACCGGTGAGTCCCGGGCGCACCAGGTGCCGCACGTCGTAGTACGGGATCTTCTCCCGCAGTTCCTCGACGTATGCCGTCTGTTCCGGACGGGGTCCGACGATCGACAGATCACCACGGAGGATGTTCCAGATCTGGGGCAGCTCGTCGAGGTGGGAACGCCGAAGGACCCGACCGGCCGGCGTGATCCTGGCGTCCCCGGCCGCCGTCCACACCGACGGACCCTCGCTCACCCGCATCGATCGAAACTTGAACATCACGAACGGTTCGCCGGCCTTGCCGATCCGCTCCTGACGGTAGAGAAGGGGGCCGCGATCGGTGACCAGGTTGACAACGGCGATGACCGGCCCGAGAACCACGAGCAGCGGAAGCGCCGCCAGACCGATCGCGAGATCGACGACCCGCTTGGTCCGCACGTAGCGCGCCCGGTGGACCTCGCCGATGTCGAAGAGCAGCGATACCCGCTCCAGGTCGCCCACCGGGATCTTGCCCAGGTATTCCTCGGAGAACAGCGAAACGGTGCGGATCCGGATCCCCTGCTGGTGCAGGTCGGCCGCTTGGGAGACCACGCCGGGCGACCCCTGGGCCTCGATGCTGAGCACGAGGACGTCGACGTCGAACCGGGCGACCTCGTCGGCGAGGCGCCGCCGATCGTCGAGCGCGTCGGAGACGGTGACCGAGCCCACGATCAGGGCCGACATCTCGCCGTCGTTGAGCAGCTCGGCTTCGAGTGCGGCCCGCTCGTCGGTCGATCCCACGACCAGCACCCGGGCACCCCGGCCTGCGGCGACGTCACTCTGCAGATTCCAGACGATCATCGCCCAGGGAATCAAGGTCAACGACGAGCCGGCGATCACGGCACGGGGCAACAGGGGCGCTCCCAGCAGGAGCTGAACCAGCGAAACGACCGTCAGGGCACCCAGGACCGAGAGCACCGCCATGACGAACGCCGACGATCGTGACCGCGGAAGGTCGGGCAGCCCGACCCCGTACCCGGCGACCAGGAACGACGACGCGAACAGGATCGTCCAACCGAAACGGGCGGTGCCGAAGGGATCGTAGGCCGTCGTTGCCAGGACCCAGCCGTGGATGACCATGAAGAACCCGACGAGCGCCACCGATCCGATCGGGAACAAGAGCCTCATGACGCGGGTCATGGTCACCTATCGGCTCCGGCGAACCCGCTCTGAACGGGTTCGTGGCCGAGCGCGATCACGAGCGGAGCGTGAGTACCGCCCACGCCGTGTGAACTCCGAGATCATCCTCGTCGAATCGTTCGAATCGCTCGTGCACGTCGACGGCGGCCAGCGCACCCGGGTCGCGCTCGACCGACTCGTCGATCAGGGACCAGCCGGCGTCATCGATGATGGCCCGATACTCCGACCAGCGGAGCCGGTTCTGATACTGCAGGCGGTTGTTGTACTTCTGCCACTCACCATCGGAGTAGCGCAGGAAGTTGTAGACGGTGATCGACGGATCGAAGCCGGCGTAGTGATCGGCCAGGTCGGTGAGGTGACTTCCGACTCCGTCGGGTTTGCAGAGCCGGGCGAAGGCTCGCAGGATGGCCTCCAGATCGGCGGCCGGGATGTGTTCGAACGTGTTGTTCGACGTGATCAGGTCGATCGAGCCCGATTCGAGCGATGTCGATCGGATGTCCTCCTGCCGAACGTCGACGCCGACGATCCGAAGCCGATCGGCGACATCGATGTCCGCCGATGATTGCGCTCGTCGGACCCGCTCGGCCGCATCGGGGGCGAAGTCGTCGGGCCTCGCCGCGATGGCATCGGCGTACATCCGCAGGGTTTCGCCGGTCTCGACCGCACCCAGCAACGGCTGGATGTCGACCGTCGTGACGCGTCCCCCGGTGCGAAGGGCGAGCCCGATGGGAACCACCGGATACCACCCGGTGCCGAGTTCGAGCATCCGACCCGGCATTTCGTCCGGGTGGCAGCGACGCCAGTTCTCGAGATGGCGTTCGACGACCGCGGTCTTGGTGGCGAAGAAGGTCGGCGTGAGTTCGAGACCCTTCGTGACATGGCGCTGGAAGAGTCGGTTCCACCGCTGCGGATCGGGCAGATACGACATCCCGCCCTGCAGGGCGGCCTTCAGATACCAGGAGGGCATGTCAACTCGGGTCGGTCGAACCAACCGTTTCCTGAGCCTTTCGACTCCCCTCGGCGACGTCCCCGAGCATCGAGCCGATGACCTGTCCGGCGGTGTGGACCGCCCACACCGCGAGCGCGAGGATGCCGAGGAACTTCGCTCCCTCCTCGGCCACGGTCCACATGCCATCGAACAGCGGACGGCCGAGCAGGTCGATGACCGTCGAGAACAGCAGAGCTCCCCCTGCCGCCACGAGGAACTCCCACCGGGTGCGCCGAAGCTCCCGCCACCCCGTTGTGATCCACCCGACGATCAGGCCCACTTCCACCATCGGCAGGAAGCCGTCGGGAACGGGCAGGAGTGACGACAGCCAGCCGTGAACGAGGAACAAGTCGTCGACCAGCAGCAGTCCGATCAGAGCGGCACCACGGGCGAACACGACACGAGCCGACCGACGACCGACGAGGCCTGCAGCATGACTGGTTGCGGCGCAGGCACCCGCAGCCACGGTCCAGGCCACGACACCCAACGACGTGACGGCACCGAAGTACCAGCGACCTCCGGGCACCGACGCCGCATCGAGCACGAGGTACTCGGCCGGAACCTCCTGTTGGACCGACACGACGAGCAGCAGACCCAACGCGAACCCCCAGATGACCAGGACCGGCACGAGGCGACGAACTCGGACCCCGAAACCGACCTCGAACCGGCGACGCTCGGCCTGACGGCGAGTTCGATCAGTGAACTGCAGCACCCCTGCCCATCGGCAGCGTCACCCCCATCGTGAGTCGCCACCTCGCACGCTCGGCAGGACCCTCGCTACCTCGCACGCTCGGCAGGACCCTCGCTACCTCGCACGCTCGGCAGAACCATCGAGCAGCGGCCGCAGGAACTGACCGGTGTGGCTCGCCTCCACCGTCACGACGTGCTCAGGGCTGCCCGAGGCAACCACGCTCCCGCCGCCACTGCCGCCCTCGGGGCCGAGATCGATGATCCAGTCCGCGGTCTTGATCACATCGAGGTTGTGCTCGATCACCAGCACGGTGTTGCCCTGGTCGACGAGCCGCGACAGCACCGTGAGCAGCCGCCTGATGTCCTCGAAGTGCAGACCGGTGGTGGGTTCGTCGAGCAGGTAGATGGTGTGGCCGGTCGAACGCTTGGCCAACTCCGAGGCCAGCTTCACCCGCTGCGCCTCACCACCCGACAGCGTCGGGGCGGGCTGGCCGAGCCGGACATAACCCAGACCGACGTCGACCAGGGTCTGGAGGTGCCGAGCGATCGGCGGCTGGTTGGCGAAGAACTCGAGCCCTTCGGCGATCGGCATGTCGAGCACGTCGGCGATGCTCTTGCCCTTGAACTGGATCTCGAGCGTGTCGCGGTTGTAGCGCGCCCCCTTGCAGACCTCGCAGGGCACGTACACGTCGGGCAGGAAGTGCATCTCGATCTTGATCGTGCCGTCACCCGAGCAGGCCTCGCAGCGTCCGCCCGACACGTTGAACGAGAACCGTCCGGGCTGGTAGCCGCGCACCTTCGACTCGTTGGTCTGGGCAAACAGTTTGCGAATGTGATCGAAGACCCCGGTGTAGGTGGCGGGGTTCGACCGCGGCGTCCGACCGATCGGCGACTGGTCGATGTCGATGACCTTGTCGAGGTGGTCGAGTCCGCTCAGCGAGGTGTGCAGACCGGGCGGGATCTTCGACTTGTAGATCTTCTGCATCAGCGCCTTGAGCAGGATCTCGTTGACGAGCGTCGACTTACCCGACCCGGACACCCCGGTGACGGCCACGAAGAGGCCGAGGGGGATCTCGACGTCGAGATCCTTCAGGTTGTGTTCGCGGGCCCCGTTGATGACCAGCCGGTCGTTCCCGGGCTCTCGTCTCTTGGCCGGGACCGGAATTCGTCGCTTGCCCGACAGATACTGACCGGTGATCGAAGCGGACCGCTTCTTGAGCCCGGCCACGTTCCCGCTGTATACGACCCGACCTCCGTGTTCGCCGGCCCCCGGGCCGATGTCGACGACGTGATCGGCAACGGCGATGGTGTCTTCGTCGTGTTCGACCACGAGCACCGTGTTGCCGATGTCTCGCAGTCGCTTGAGGGTCTCGATCAACTTGGCGTTGTCGCGCTGGTGCAGACCGATCGATGGTTCGTCGAGCACGTAGAGCACACCGACGAGCCCCGATCCGATCTGGCTGGCCAGCCGGATGCGCTGTGCCTCGCCACCCGAGAGGGTCGCAGCCGAGCGCCCGAGGCTGAGGTAGTCGAGCCCGACGTCGAGGAGGAACTGCAGTCGGGCATTGATCTCCTTGATGACCCGCTCGGCGATCAGGAAATCGCGGTCGGAGAACTCGATGGCCTCGAGCACGATCGCGGCTTCGCGAATCGACATGTGCGAGAGGTCGGCCAACGAGTAGCCGCCGACGAGACAGGCGAGCGACAGCGGGTTCAGGCGGGCGCCACCGCAGACGTGGCAGTCGACGACGCGCATGTAGCCCTCGATCTGCTCCCGCTGGGAGTCGGACTCGGACTCGGTGTGACGGCGCCGCAGATACGGCAGGACGCCCTCGAAATTGGCGTTGTAGGTGCGTTCCCGGCCGTACCGATTGCGGTAGCGGACCGGTGACCCGCTCGTTGTCGCCACCGTTGAGCAGCAGGGAGCGATGCTGCTCCTTCAGCAGTCGCCATGGCTTGTCGGTGGGGATCTTGTTGGCCTTGGCCACCGATTCCACCAGTCGACCGAAGTAGCGGCTCCTTCCGCCCGCCCACGGGCTGATGGCGCCATCGTCGAGGGTGAGATCGGGGTTGGGTACGACCAGTTCGGGATCGACCTCGTAGGCCGTGCCGAGTCCGTCGCAGGCGGTGCAGGCGCCATAGGGCGAGTTGAACGAGAAGTTGCGGGGTGCCAATTCCTCGAAGCTCTTGCCGTCGGAGGGACGGGACAGATGCTGGCTGAAGATCAGTACCCGAGATGGTTCGTCGCTGTCCTTCGGGGGCACGATCTCGATTTCGGCCACCCCTTCGGCCAGGCCGAGGGCGGTCTCCATCGAGTCGGTGAGTCGTCGTTCGATCCCGTCGCGGCGGACCAGTCGATCGACAACGACCCGGATGTCGTGCTGTTCGTAGCGGGCGAGTTCGGGGAGTTCGGAGCCGAGTTCGACGAGTTCGCCATCGACGATGGCCCGCACGAAACCCTGGCCGGCCAGGTCGGACAGCAGCGTCTCGTATGTGCCCTTGCGACCTCGTACGACAGGAGCCAACACCTGGAACCGAGTTCCCTCGGGCAGGAGCAGCACCTGATCGACGATCTGCTGAGGGGTCTGCCGGACGAGTTGCTCGCCGGTCTCGGGGTCGTGGGGCACACCAACCCGGGCGAACAGGAGCCTCAGGTAGTCGTAGACCTCGGTGACGGTGCCGACTGTCGAGCGCGGGTTCCGACTGGCCGATTTCTGGTCGATGGAGATGGCCGGCGACAGGCCCTCGATGAAGTCGACGTCGGGTTTGTCCATCTGGCCCAGGAACTGGCGGGCATACGCCGACAACGATTCGACGTAGCGGCGCTGGCCCTCGGCGTAGATCGTGTCGAAGGCCAGGGACGACTTCCCGGAGCCGGAGAGACCGGTGAAGACGATGAGCTTGTCTCTCGGGAGATCGAGGTCGATGTCGGTGAGGTTGTGTTCCCTGGCGCCGCGGATGACGATCTTGTTGCCCACCGGGCGAGGATACCCGTCACGCCGCGACGAACGTCCGTTCGGTCACCAAGTTGTTGCACGACTCGTCGTCAGTCTGCGACGAACGTCGTCACCCGCCTCCCGATGCCCGGCAGGAGGTCGATGACCTCGACGCGAACCGGGCTGAAACCGGGGAACGGCGGCGTGTCGGGGCTCCCGTCGTAGGCGTAGTCGACAAAGCCGAATTCGCGCTCGCCGGCGGCGAGGACGAGCGCCGCCGCCTCTGCCCGCAACGGTCCGTCGGACGCCACCAACCACTGCTCGTGACGAACGATGGGGCCGGACTCACGCGCCGCGTGGGGGTCACCGAACACCAGGATCGGTTCGTTCCGGTTGGCCAGTTCTTCGGACGCGTCGGCGAAGGCCGAACTGCGTTGGACGAGCCAGACCAGGCCCACCATCGTGATCGCGAACGACAGGGCGCCCATCGTCTTCAACAGTTTCGGATTCCGAGCCTCGAGCATCACGATGCCGACGACGCTCAGCAGGAGTCCCGAGAGCAACAGGTAGCGACCGCCCCACTGCGGGCCGGCTCCTCCCGTGTACTGGAAGTACCAGACCAGGGGCAGGGGCACCGTTGCGGCCGCCACCACCAGGTTCCACCGCGACCGGCGGCGGTCGACGAAAAGGGCGGCACCCAGACCGAAACCGGCCAGCGGTGCAGCCGCCAACATCCCGGGAACGAACGAGAGCCCGCTCGTCGCGAACTCGAGCGCCAGCAGCCCGTAGACCAAGCCGACCACCACCGTTCCTCGGACCGACCAGCGGGAGTCGGTCCGGTCGGGGGGCACCGACCCGTCGGTGCCGTTGCCGGCAAGACCGGCGGTCATGGCCAGGAGCCCCCCGGCGAGGAGCAACGCCGTCATCATCGCGATCGGGCGCGGTGAAGCTCCCGTGGCCGAGAAGGTCACCACCGACTCGTAGAGGCGTGTTCCCAGGTCGGCGCCGGAAGCCGTCGCCGTGCCGGCGGTGCGACCGGTGCGAATCGACGAACCCATGGCGGCTCGCTCGAGCGCCACGCCTGCGGCCAGCACGACGAGGGTCCCGAGCCCCATGGCGGCCGATGCGATCAGCCCGGCCGGTCCTCGACGACGGACAGCGAGCACGGTCAATCCGACACCGATCACGAAGCCGTAGACCAACGCCTCCTGCCGCATGGTGGCTGCGGCTCCGAACGCGAGGCCGGCAAAGAGAGCAGGAGCGATCCGCCCGTGATCCAGCGAGTCCAGTACCCACGACACGGCCCAGGCCATGAGAGCGAGGCCCACGGTGTGTTCCCAGAGGTCAAGCGAATACACCGCCACCGGGGAACCGATCCCGACGATCCAGGTTGCCACCGCACCATCGTTCGAACCGAGCTGTCGGGCGATCCGGCCAGCCCCCAGCGCGGCCGCCACGCCGCCGAGCATCGGAACGAGCAGCGCCAGCGTGTAGCCACCCGAACGATAGAGCGGCAACGCCAGGTAGATCATGGGCAGATTCGTGACGTTGACCCACTGATCGCCCACCCGTTGGGTGCGGAACATCGGGTAGAGCGACCCGTCGTCGTCCCATTCCTCGGCCCAGTAGCCGAGATCGGGCCGCAGGTCGCCCCGTTCGGTCATCGCATCGAGGGTCGCCACCTTGCCGCCGGTGTCGGTGCTCAGATAGCCACCGGGATCGGTGAAGACCGCGACCAGGAGATAGACGGTCAGGATTGCCACGGCGATGATCGTCGGTCGGCGCCACGGACTCGGCACCGGTGCGTGAACCGGCTCGGTGAGCGCGGGTTCGGCTGCCGAGTCGAGGACCGTCATGCCGCTCGTGTCGGCGCCGACGACCCCGTGTTGAGCCCGTGCCGCCGCCCGATCGGTCCGAACTCAGCGAACGGCATCCTTGAGTTCACGCCGCAGGTCCCGAATCTCGTCGCGGAGACGGGCTGCGTACTCGAACCGCAGATCGGCCGAAGCCTCCATCATCTCCTCCTCGAGAGTCGAAACGAGCCGCTCGAGATCGGACTCGGGCAGTTCGGCCAGTTCGCGGAGCCGCTTCTGCTCGTCGGGACGGCGCTTGCGCTTGTCGCCTCCGGGTACCGGAGCGCCCTCGGCGCCCGAACCGCGGAGCATCCCGAGGATGTCGGTGACCGCCTTGCGGATCGTTTGCGGGTCGATCCCGTGCTCGGCGTTGTAGGCCATCTGCACTCCCCGACGACGATTCGTCTCGGAGATGGCCCGCTGCATCGAGTTGGTGATCTTGTCGGCGTACATGATCACCCGGCCCTCGACATTGCGGGCGGCGCGGCCGATCGTCTGGATGAGCGAGGTCTCGGAGCGGAGGAAGCCCTCCTTGTCGGCGTCGAGGATGCAGACCAGTTGGACCTCGGGCAGGTCGAGGCCCTCGCGCAGCAGATTGATGCCGACCAGCACGTCGAAATCGCCGAGTCGAAGGCCGCGCAGTGTCTCGATGCGCTGGATGGTGTCGATCTCGGAATGGAGGTAGCGACATCGCAGGCCCTGTTCGAGCAGGTAGTCGGTCAGGTCCTCGGCCATCTTCTTGGTGAGTGTGGTCACGAGCACACGACCGTCGTTGGCGATCACCTGCGAGACCTCTTCGAGGAGGTCGTCGATCTGCCCCTTGGTGGGACGGACGATGACCTCGGGATCGATCAGTCCGGTCGGACGGATGATCTGTTCGACCGGGGCGGAGCTGTGCTCGAGTTCGTAGGGCCCCGGCGTGGCCGACACGAACACGACCTGGCCGGTCTTGTCGAGCCATTCCTCGAACCGAAGCGGCCGGTTGTCGGCCGCAGAGGGCAGCCGGAAGCCGTGCTCGATGAGGGTTTCCTTGCGGGAACGATCACCGGCGTACTGACCATTGAGCTGCGGCACGGCGACGTGGCTCTCGTCGATCACCGTGAGGTAATCGCTCGGGAAGAAGTCGAGCAGGGTGTAGGCGGGCTCGCCGGGGGCGCGGCCATCGAGATGTCGGCTGTAGTTCTCGATGCCGTTGCAGAATCCCATCTCGGCCATCATCTCGAGGTCGTACTGGGTTCGCATCCGGAGCCGTTGGGCCTCGAGCAGCTTGTTGTCGGCTTCGAACTCGGCCAGTCGTTCCTGCAGCTCGACCTCGATGGTGTTGATGGCAGCCGCCATCTTCTCGTCGGAGGTCGCGTAGTGGGTGTTGGGGAACATGACCAGCTCGTCGAGCCGCCCCAGGTGTTCCCCGGTCAGCGGATCGATCGTGGTGATCGACTCGATCTCGTCGCCGAAGAGTTCGATGCGCACCATGAACTCCTCGTAGGCGGGGTGGACCTCGATGGTGTCGCCCCGCACCCGGAACTTCCCCCGCACGAGATTCATGTCGTTGCGTTCGTACTGCATCTCGACGAAACGAGTCAGGATCGATCGTTGGTCGTACTCCTCACCGGCCCGCAACACCAGGAGTTTGGCCTTGTACTCCTCGGGGTTGCCGAGCCCGTAGATGCACGAGACCGACGCCACGACGATCACGTCTCGGCGGGTCAGCAGGGCGGAGGTCGCCGCATGGCGCAACCGATCGATCTCGTCGTTGACCGAACTGTCCTTCTCGATGTAGGTGTCGCTCGACGGGATGTAGGCCTCGGGCTGGTAGTAGTCGTAGTAGCTGACGAAGTACTCGACCCGGTTCTCGGGGAAGAACTCGCGGAACTCGTTGGCCAACTGGGCGGCCAACGACTTGTTCGGGGCGATGATCAACGTGGGGCGTTGAACCTGCTCGATCATCCAGGCGATGGTGGCCGATTTGCCCGAACCCGTGATGCCGAGGAGTGTCTGCGCCTTCTCGCCCCCCAGGATTCCTTCGGTGAGAGCCGCGACGGCCTCGGGTTGATCACCGGCCGGCTCGAACGCAGAGACCATCTTGAACGCAGGCATGGAATGAGCCTACCGACCCCCTCTGACAGCAGCCCTCCGCCGTCGGGTCGGCCCGGCGTCACGGCACCTCGGGCGGTGCATCCTCGTCGTCGACCGGTGGTGGCCACTCGGTCTGTTCGAGTGTCTCGAGCCAGCGCCAGCACCGTTCGACCTCGGCGTCCAGGGCCGATTCGTCGCCGCTGTTGTCGATGACGAAGTCGGCCAGGGCCCGCCGTTGCTCCCGTGTGGCCTGAGCCGCCACCCGGGCCTCGGCATCGGCACGATCGAAGCCGCGGGAGGCGACCAGACGTTCGATCGCGGTTTCGACGGGGCAATCGACGACGATGATCGCCGATGCCTGGTGCTTTCCCTTCGATTCGGCCAGGAGCGGAATGTCCAGCACGACAACCTGGTCGCCAGCGGCTGCCGCGTCCATGTCGCTGCGCATGCGACGGCGGACCGCCGGATGGACGATCTCGTTGAGGGCCTTCAACTCCTCGGCATCGGCGAACACGATGGTGGCGATCGCGGCACGATCCAGACCGCGGGGCCGTCCATCGTCATCGGCGGTCACGATGCTCGGACCCCACCGCTCGACCATGGCCTCGTAGACCGCTTCGCCGGGCTGCTGCAGCTCTCGCACGATTGCATCGGCGTCGATGATCTGGGCCCCGAGCCGTGCCAGCCGGGTCGACACCGACGACTTGCCCGAACCGATTCCCCCGGTCAATCCCACGAGTCGCACGATCACGATCCTTCCTGCGCCGGTGCGCCCCGGGCGGCGCGCCCCGAATCACGACCGGAGCGTCCCGAAACCCTGCCGGAGAGCGGTCGAGCTCGCAACCTCGGCCCGATTGCCCACCCGACGCCTTGCGTTCGCCGACCACGCACGATGGCGAGAACGTCCCCGCGACCCAGGCCGCAGGGGCCACCGGGGCAACGCCCTGGCTCCGATGACCCACCGTCACCGACGTTCGCTGGTCCCAACGACTCAACATCGGGTGGCCGACGCCGATTCTGTCAGGGCGCAGGCACGGTTCGACCCATCGACCGGCTCGCTCGCCCGCCCCATGATCGACACCCTCTCCACTCCCGCCGAGACCGACGAACGCCGATCCGCCGACCAGTCATCGGTCGACCGGCTGCTCCGTGGGATGTCGTCGGGTGGACCCGGCGATCGGCGCGACGATTTCGACATCGTGGTCGAAGACCGTGACCGCCTGACACCGTTCGCTCCGGCCATCCTCGCCATCCGTTGGGCCACCGCCGCGCTGTCGATCAGCCTGGCCGCCAACGCGTTCATGGAACCCGATCTCGGTGTCGTGTCATGGGTCGGTGTGGTCGTCGCCAACACCGCCATCCGCAGCATCAGCCCGCTCGAGGACCGTGGCGACCTGCGAAGCCTGCTCTTCCTCCTCGCCGAACTCGGCCTCCTGCTCGTTGCCGTGACCGCGACCGGGGCCTGGGCGTCGCCCTTGATCTTCTCGCTGATGAGCACGGTCGTGATCGCCGGGTTCGCCCGGGGATTCGCCTTCGGGCTCCGCGTCGCCGGGACCGCGGCCGGATCGATCACCGCGGCAACCATCCTGTCGGGTGCCGAGGCGGTGCCGATCGGCGATGCCGTCCGATGGTCGGGAGTCGTGATGCTCGTCGGCATCGTCGCCGGCTACGGACGCCGGATCTCGGGCGAGGCCAACCGCCGGCACAGCATCGCCCTCGAGCGCATGAACCGACTCGCCGACGCCAACGCCCTGCTGTTCAACCTCCATCGCATCGCCCAGACCCTGCCCGCCTCGCTCAACCAATCCGAGGTCTACGACTCGACGATCAGTCGCCTGCGGACCCTGGTCACCTTCGATGCTGCGGCCATCCTCACGATCGACGAGTCCGACGGCACCTGGATGGTCTCGCGCCGACAGGCCATGGACATCGGCCAATTGCTCGCGATGGCCGAGATGCCCGGACCGGTTCGCCGGGCCATCACGAGCCGAGCGGTGACGGTCAGCGACGACCTGTCGATGGACGGGCCGGGATTCAACCCCGGTTCACGCAGCGCCGTGTATGCCCCCCTGATGGCTCGAGGCGCGCTCATCGGTGTGCTCTGTCTGGAAGCCCGGGAACCACACCATTTCGGTGAGCGCGACATCGACCTGCTCCGCCGTTACGTCGAGCCGGCTGCTCTGGCCATCGACAACGCCCGTTGGTTCGCTCGATTGCGCACGGTTGGTGCCGATGAGGAACGCACGAGGATTGCTCGGGACCTGCACGATCGCATCGGCCAGTCCCTGGCCTACCTCGGCTTCGAGCTCGACCGGGTCATCCGGCGAGATCTCCAGGACGAACCCGTGACCGACATGCTCGAACAACTCAGCACCGACCTGCGCGGCGTCACCAGCGAGGTGCGCGAAACGCTCTACGACCTGCGCACCGACGTTGGGAACGACAAGGACATCGCGGCCACCATCGAGGAGTTCGCAGCACGCGTCGCCGGCCGCAGTTCCATCGACATCGAACTGGACTGCGTCGCGAGCGAACGCCTCCCCATCCTGCAGGAGCGGGAGATGTGGCGCATCGCCCAGGAGATCCTCATCAACATCGAACGCCACGCCAAGGCCACCCAGGTCGAGATCAAGTGGCGCTGCGACGGGTCCAATTCGTTGCTCTCGATTGCGGACAACGGCGTCGGCTTCCCAGTCGGAAAGTCCGGCCGCCAGGACTCCTACGGGATTCTCGGCATGCGCGAACGCGCCTCGAGTATCGGCGCAACCCTCGAATTCATTTCGACAACCGGAGAAGGGACAACAGTACGGTGCTTCCTCGCTCAGGGGTGACGAACCAATACGGTTCACCCACACACAGTCATGGTGGTCCGCCGCCTCGTTTCCAGCAGCCGAACGGTCCGATTGCCTCGCAGGCAACCGGCCGGGGCGGGCCCGAGACGATTCGCCTCATGCTCGCCGACGACCACCGGATGCTCCGCGAGGGCCTCCGCCGGTCGATGGCCGAGCGGGGTTTCGACATCGTCGGCGAAGCCCGCGATGGCGCCGAAGCAGTCGACATGGCGAGTTCGCTTCGTCCCGACGTGATCCTGATGGACGTCACGATGCCCGGGCTCGACGGCGTCGAGGCGACCCGCCAGATCAAGGCCCGCGTGCCCGAGGTCCGGATCGTCATGCTCACCATGCACGCCGACCAGGACGTGCTGGCCGATGCGATCCGTGCCGGTGCCAACGGATACCTCGTGAAGGACTGCTCCACCGACGAGATCGCCGGCGCCATCGAGACCGTTGCCGGCGGCGAGACCGCACTGTCGCCACGCCTGGCGGCCAGCATGCTGGCCGAGGTCCGCCGTCAGAGTGACCATGTCGAGCCGGAACGGATCATCACCAAGCGCGAGGAGGAGGTCCTCCAGTTGATCGCCGATGGCTGCTCGACACCCGAGGTTGCCGAACAGCTCTTCATCTCGCAGAAGACCGTCAAGAACCACCTCGCCTCGATCTATCAGAAGCTCGACGCCCGGGACCGAACGCAGGCCGTACTGGCCGCGGTTCGCATGGGGATCGTCACGCTCGACTGAGTCGAATCGCCCAGAATGATCCGGGGAGCCCATCAAGCCACCCGCCATTCCGGTCGATCAGATCAACGTCTCCCGAGGGAGCGCCTCGACCCGAATGACAAGGAACTCGTGATGACCAACTACCACATCGTCAAGGCCTCCCTGACGGCCCGAGCCAACACCGAGCGCGGTGCCAACCTGGTCGAGTACGCGCTGCTGCTGGCCCTGATCGCCATCGTGTGTGTCGGGGCCGTCAGCGCACTCGGCGGCACCACCTCCGAACCGCTCTCGGAAATCGGCAGCGCCGTCAAGAACTGACGGCGCCCGCACCGCGGCGCCGGCCTGTCCGGGCCCGGCGACACAGCGCCGGTCCGGATTCGGGTCGAACGGACTATTCAGTCCGACTCCGACGGCGCCGATCACATAACTGACAAGCCCGCAAGGGACCGAGTAAAGAAACCCTGGAGAACTCCAATGCTGCACTACGAATTCATCAAGTCCTACCTCGTCGCTCAGGCCAAGACCGACCGTGGCGCCTCCCTCGTGGAATACGCCCTGCTCGTGGCCCTCATCGCCGTGGTCTGCATCACCGCCGTCACCGCCCTCGGTGGCTCGGCTCGTGACAAGTTCAGCGAGGTCGACAGCTCGATCTCGGGCTGATCGCTCGAGCGATCCAAACGGTGCGGATTCGTCCGCATCGGCCAGACGCCGAGTCGGTGTGCGCACAGCGCCTCCGACTCGGCGCTTTGCGTTTTGGCCCCGCCCGTCCGCTCCACGAATTGGCGACCACCGGCACCGGAAACGGCACCCCCGGGCACCACCTCTCGAGACACGGCGAGGTCGCCGGCGAATCGGCGACCGACAACACCGGAAACGGCACCCATCGCCACCAACTCCGGCGGGGGCGCCGGCCAATCGGACCGTCCGCTCCACGAATTGGCGACCACCGGCACCGGAAACGGCACCCCCGGGCACCACCTCTCGAGACACGGCGAGGTCGCCGACGAATTGGCGACCGACAACACCGGAAACGGCGCCCACGGTCACCAATTCGAGTCGCATGGCGGGCCTGGAGGTCGGAACAGGGCTGCTCGAGCTCAGCTCAGTCGAGGCACCGGTCGGACACGGGGCCGGCGATGCGACAGGCGACCATCCAGTCGCCCTCGTCTCTCGCCACCGTCCAGCCATCGGCCTCGCGGAGCCACTCGGCGAAACCGCCGGTGTTCGCCCACAGCACGACATCGGCGTCGTGGCGGTCGAGGATGTCTCGGTAGCGGTCCCCGAAGAACAGGCCTCGATGGTCGGCCAGGAGGTCGAGGGGATAGAAGTCGAAACGATCGTCGACGAAGACGTTCGCCGCCGTCCCGTACCGGTACTCGAGGTAGTTGCCAACGGTGTCGCGGTGGATCAGGCGGACATCGGTTCGGGCAACGAGGCCACGCCCATCGAGCCAGTCGACCTGGTCGACGGGTTGTCGCGACAGGTCATAGGGGGTTTCGGCCGACGCTGCGACCACACCGATCGCCAGACCGGCACCGGCGGCGAGGGCCACCGCATGAGCGAAGAAGCCCCTCGTCGACGAGGTGAGCGTGGCGTCGCCGATCTCGAAGTAGGGGGCGAGCACGACGGCGAACACGATGGCAGCCGGCGCCAGATTGCGGACGGCCAGGAGCGACGCCGCAACGAAGCAGAGTCCCGGAAGCAGGTGTTCCCATCGCGCGCCGTTCTTCGCGGCGACGACGAGCATCCCGCCGATCAGCAACAGGATCAGGCCCAGAGGCTCCTTGAACGACGGTGGGCCCCACTCGGCCACCCCGTCCAACGCCTCACTCCGGCTCAGGAGTTGCATCGGGAACCACAGCAACCGCCAGCCGAGCGGATTCACGGCGGCGCCGAGCACCCCGAGCGACGCCCAGGCGAGGACGCGAAGGTCACGCCAGGGAACCGCTCGGTCGTCGAGGAACGATCCCAGAGCGAAGGCGGCAACCGCCGCCAGACCCAGCGGGAACGACCCGTGGGAGTTGGCCCAGAACCACATGATGGGAATCAGGCTCCACAACGGCAGGTCTCGTTGGCGGACCAGGAAGAGGCCCACCAGGCCGAGGAGCCCGAACATGAGCGGCCGGGGACTCCACATCATGGCGCCGATCCCGAGCAGCAGGCCGACGATCGCGAGCCGCGGAATCAGTTGCCGGGCCGCCGCGGTGAGTCGCCACGTCCCGACGGCCACCAGCGCACCGAGGACACCGTGAAGGACGCGGATCGACGACGGACCGGCGACGTGATCGAGCCATGCGTAGACGACCCCCGGCAGCCAACTCTGGACCGTCACCGGATCGCCGCTGGCCGTGTACGAGAACACGTCCGCGACCGGCAACCCTGCCCCGTAGAGCGTCTCCCGTCCGGTGGCGAGGTGGGTGAGGAAGCTGTTGTCGCGGATCACGCGGCTCCCCATCAGGAACCCGAGCATCGCAACGACGGTGCCGATCGCGGAACCCAGTGACACGCCACGACCCGACCCGGCGGGCTCGCGCTCGCCGGTCGGGTCGTGATCGGCGGTCGGGTGAGATCGGCCGTCGCCGCTCTCGACCAGCGCGGTCGAGGCCGTCGTCGGGTGTGCGGTCATGGGACTCCCTCTCGATCGACATCTGTTCGGTCGACGTCGATGGGTTCATCGGCAGGCCGGACGTCGGCGGGAATGGGGTCAGAACGCCTTGGTGATGTTGATGATCGCGGGTCCGAGGACGACGACGAACAGGGCCGGGAAGATGCAGAACACCATGGGGATCAGCATCTTGACCGGCGCCTTCTGGGCCTGTTCCTGGGCCCGCTGACGGCGCTTGATCCGCATCTCGTCGGCCTGCGACCGCAGCACACGGCCGATGCTCACACCGAAGGTGTCGGCCTGGATCATGGCGAGCACGAACGAGCGGACCTCGGGCTGAGTCGCAACGCACGTCCATCGCCCGGAGCGCCTCGGCCCGGCTGGAACCGGCTCGGCTCTCACCGCAGAACCCGGGCGAACTCGTCCGAGAGCGGGCCGGGTACGTTGACGATCACCCGATCGAGGGCCTGCTCGAACCCGAGCCCGGCCTCGACCGAGATCACCAGGAGGTCGATCGTGTCGGGCAACGCCCGCTGGATGGCCTTCTGTCGGGCCTCGACCTTCTTGTTGAGCTGCGACACCGGGCCGAGCGCACCGATCATGGCGCCCAGACCGAGGACCGCCCATCAGCTTCAGCCGGACAGAGCCGAGCGGGATTCGAGGTGATCATGACGATCACCCAGACCGGGATGAACAGGAACCCGAGGATGCGGGTGGCGAGGAATCGTTCGATCGTATCGGGCTCGATGATGCCGGCGCTGAGGTGCTGCTTGCGCACCGACTCGACGTACTCCGGCGGGTTGAACCGTCCACCGACCTTGGCCAGGACCGTTCGGCCACCGGGCCGAAGCACCCGTTCGCTGAGCGGAGCGAGCAGCTCCTGTTCGCGGACGTCCTCGATCGCTTCGTAGTCATCGAGCTGGCGGAGCGTCGCACCGCAGCGACGCCCGCTCGTCGGCCTGACGCAGGACGCTGTAGAGGATCGGCGCCGATACCGGCACCGAGCACGACCACGAGGATCCGTGGGTCGATGTTTGCGAGGATGTCAAACATTGATCGTGCATCACCTTCTTCATCCAGGTCATGCCGATCGTCAGCGGATCACGAAGCGCAGCGACCAGCATGATCTTGCCCAGCGTCTCGGTGAAGAGCAGCTCGATGTATTCCGGGTTCATCAGCCACATGACGAAGCCCAGACCCGGGGGAAGACCACCGAGCAGGATCGCCGAGGCCTTGCCTTCTGCCGTGAGCGCAGCGACCTCGCCCTTGAGCCGTTCCCGGGCGATCATCGTGTCGGAGACGGTCATGAGCAGTTCGTTCAGGTTGCCGCCGACCTCGCGCTGGATCGAGATCGCCATGACGGCCCAGGCGAAGTCCGGGCTCGAGAGTCGTTCGGCCGCGGCGGCCAGTGCCTCTTCCATCTCTCGGCCGAGACGGGCCTCGGTCATGACCCGGCGGAGCTCGAAGCCCATCGGATCAGCGCTCTCGTGCGACACGGCCTCCAGGCCCTGCGGCAGCGAATAGCCGGCCCGGAGCGTGCCGGCCAGCAACTGCAGGGTGTCGGGAAGTTGCTGTTCGAACTTGCGCATGCGGCGCTGGGCCTTGAAGCGAAGCACGAAGATCTGCATGAAGGCGCCGATGACGGCGAAGATCAGACCACCGATGAGGCCGCCGGCGAGCAGCATGCCCAGAGCACCCGAGACCAGGGTGATCACGATCCAGAACGACATGGCCTCGCCGGCCCGGAGAGGAACCTTGGCCCGCTCGAGCATCTCCTCGACCTTGGTCAGGAATCCCCGGTCCTCGGCAAAGGACTCCGACATCTCGACAGCACGGCGAACCAGCGCGGTCTGGACGATCTGACTCTCCTCGTCATCGAGTTCGTCGCCGATGGCCTCACCCGAGTAGCGGTCGATGAAGACCGTCGAGCGACGTCGTCGCCGCCGGCGAAGACCGAGCCGAACGAGAAGACGGCGAGGCCGATCCCAACGAAGGCCAGTCCGATGGCGAGGTAGAGGCCGACGTCGCTCCGGAAGAACGCGAAGCCCGACGGTTCGACGATCTCGGTCGTCGGGAAGCTCACCGGCTTGGTGAGCGACACGCCACCGGGGTGGGAGAAGGCGATCGTCTCGTCGCCGACCGATGACTCGGTGATGTTTCGTACGGTCTTGTCGATGTTGCCCGGGTACCGGATGATCATCCGGTCGGCACCGGCGCTCAGCGCCGCCGCCATGACCGAAGAGATGTCCTCGGGACTGGTGGCACCGAGCTCGAAGCCGCCGGTCACGGTGACCGCCTTCTGCAAGGCAGCCTCCGCCGCCGTCGTAGCGAACCGAGATCAGCTGGACCTCGGCCCGGCTGAGCGCGTTCTCCACACCGGCGACGGTCGCCTCCGAGCCGATGTCCTCACCGCCGGCGAACAGGACCACGGTGGCGATCCGACCGGAGTCGGCGGCGACCAGGCTTGCCGCTCGGTCCAGCGCATTGAACAACGACGCACCGGAGGACATGTCGAGACGTTCCACGGCCTGCGCCGCAGCTTCGAGATCCTGGGTCGGGAAGGCCCGGACCACGGCGCTGTCACCGGCATCCACGACCGAAACCACGGTCCCGGCCGGCAGGGCACGGATCGCCGAGGCGACCTCGGTCTTGACCTTGGCCAGGACATCACCCCGAGCGTTGCGGTTGCTGGTGTCGATGACGTACACCATCTCCAGCGGCCGGCCGGAGGCGGTGGCGCGCTGGACGCTGTCGACGGCCAACGATTCACCGTTCTCGACCACCGAGACCCGGTCGACCCCGAACCGGTAGCTGTCGGCGAGCACGACGACCTCGGTCGGGTTCTTCGTGGCATCGATGCTGTTGGCGACGATCACCGCCGGATCGGTCTCGTCACCCTGGGCTGCGGCCGACGGTGCGAACAAGGCCAGCACCAGACCGAGCAGGGCCAGGATCGACACCGATCGGCGAGCTCGCCAGGACGACGAAACGTGACCGATCATCGCTTTCCTCGCTGTGCCGGTCCGGCGTGCTCGGCCCCGGTCGAGAACATCTCCGGGCCCAGTCGGATGCCGTGGTCGGCAAGTTTCTGGGCGAACTTGGGTCGGACGCCCGTCGGCTTGAGGGAGCCCTTGAAGCGACCCTGCTCGTCGACACCGGCCGAGAAATCGAAGAGGAAGACGTCCTGCAGGGTGACGACCTCACCTTCCATGCCTGCGACCTCGGTGATGTGCGTGATACGCCGGGACCCGTCCCGGAGGCGCTGCAGCTGCACGATCATGTCGACGGCCGACGCGATCTGTTCCCGGATGGCCCGGACGGGCAGGTCGTAGCCGGCCATCAGCACCAGGGTCTCGAGGCGGCTGAGCGTGTCACGCGGGTTGTTGGCGTGCAACGTGGTGAGCGAGCCGTCGTGACCGGTGTTCATGGCCTGCAACATGTCGAGCGCCTCGCCGGATCGGCACTCGCCGACCACGATGCGGTCGGGACGCATACGCAGCGTGTTCTTGACCAGGTCACGGATGGTGACCTCACCCTTGCCTTCGACGTTCGGCGGCCGGGTCTCGAGCGACAGGACGTGATCCTGGACGAGCTGGAGCTCCTTGGCATCCTCGACGGTGATGATGCGCTCGTCGGAGGGGATGAACGAGGACAGCACGTTGAGGGTCGTCGTCTTGCCGGTGCCGGTGCCGCCGGCGACCACGACGTTCAGCTTGCCGACGATGCAGGCCTGGAGGAAGCGGGCCGAGTGGACGCTCAGCGTGCCGAAGCGGATCAGGTCGTCGATGCGCAGCGGGTCGGCGGCGAACTTTCGGATCGTGAGGAAGGGCCCTCCGACCGCGAGCGGCGAGATCACGGCGTTGACACGGGACCCGTCGGGCAGACGGGCGTCGCACAGCGGGGACGACTCGTCGATGCGCCGGCCGACCTGGGCGACGATCTTGTCGATGATGCGGCGAAGATGCATCTCGTCGACGAAGGTGACCTCGTCGAGCGTGAGCTTGCCCTTCCGTTCGACGTAGATCTGCTTGGGACCATTGCACATGATCTCCGAGACGTCGTCGTCACGGAGCAGCTTGTCGATCGGGCCGTAGCCCGAGGATGTCGTCGGAGACGTCCTGGATCAGCTGTGCCTTGTCGGCCGCCGACAGCGGCGTCCGTTCCTGGGCGATCGCCGAGTGAAGGGCCTCGTGCACCTTGCGCGGAGCTCGTCCTCGCCGAGCCGCTTGTCGTAGAGGATCGGGCCCAGCTCCTCGATGAGCGACGGATGCACGCGGTGACGGAGCTCGTCCAGGGCCGGGTCTTCCGGACGACCAGCGAGGCCGGAGCCGCACCCGGTGCCGCCTCCGGTTTCGTGCAAGTCGCTTGTACAGCGACATCTGCTAGCACCCGCTCCTGTCTCGAGCACCGAAGATCGACGCCGGCCCGAGAGGCTCGGCGTGCGGAGGAACGACGTCGAACCGTCGAGGAACTGCGCCGGCCAGCTTCTCGAAGGCAGCGGCAACGCCCGACCTCGGCGCCGACGAGGACCGACGGGGGAGCCCTTGTTGACCGAGATCGGAACCACGACGTCGGACGGCATGTGGGCCAGCCGTGGATCTGCAGCGTCTGCTCGACCTCGCCGACGTCGAGCTTCACCTTCGAGATCGGCCCGGTTCAGCACCAGCTGGAGGTTCTCCAGCGGGACGCTCAGCTGCGACAGGGTCGCTGAGGCCGATCTTCACGTTCTTGATGTTCGGGATGTCGAGTCCGGCCACCAGGACGATGTCGTCGCTCGGCCTCGAGCATGCTGATGACCACGTCGTTGAAGTATCGCCGGCAGATCGATGACGACGTGACCGACGAACGTGCGGACCAGCTCGATCAGGCGCACCATCTGCTCGCCCGTGATCTGGTCGGCGAACGTCGGCTCGGTCGGTGCGGCCAGCACCAGCAGCCCGGACGGCTCGTGAACCGACATCAGGTCTCGCAGGAGCATCGGGGTCGAGCTTGTCGATCTGGGACGATGGCGTCGACGACCGTGTGCTGGGGCTGGAGCTTCAGCATGACGGCGACATCGCCGAACTGGAGATGGCCGTCGATCAGACGCCACGGGACGATCCGACAACGGGCCAGTGCACAGGCGACGTTCGTCGCCATCACCGACTTGCCCGAACCGCCCTTGGTCGAGAACACCGTGATGACCTCACCGGGATCGCCTTCGATCGGCTCCGAGCGGAGCTGCCGCGCCGGGAGTCCATCGGTCCGCGGCGCAGCCCGCATGCCGCCGAGTCCCTCGGCGACGCGGCTGACCGTGTCGACCAGCTGCATCTGGTCGATGGGCGCCGGTGAGGACGTCCTTGACGCCGGCCCGAAGCGCCGTGTGGAGAATGCGCGTCGACAACTCGCTGGTCACCAGGACGGCCTCCGACCTCGGGGTTCGTCCGGCTCCAGCGTTCGACCAGGCCAGATCGGTCGGGTCGACGCACGACGGTCCGAGGATCGACCACGATCGGTGACAGCCCGAACGCTGCTCGAGATCGATCGAGCGAACCGCCGTGGCGA
Organism: uncultured Acidimicrobiales bacterium; assembly: GCA_963700755.1. Lineage (GTDB taxonomy): Bacteria > Actinomycetota > Acidimicrobiia > Acidimicrobiales > SZUA-35 > JBBQUN01. The sequence continues at coordinate 272,661 of CAVOYW010000001.1, read as the reverse complement.
CGCCCTCGCCCGAGTTGCGGAGCCAGGTAGTCGCGGACCGCCTGGTCGGTGTCGACCACCGCCAGAGCGGCGCCGTTGGGAAGGCCCATGTCGGTTTCGACCTCGACGCGGACAGCGATCACCGTGTCCGAGGACCCGGATTCGATCGAGAAGTCGTCCGAGCCCGAAGCTGTCGAAGTCAGTGAAATGCTCGGTCATCGTGAAGCCTCCTTCCTCAGCGTGTGGTGATCGACTCGGTGGTGCCGGCAGGTACTGTCGGCGGCATCGGCCGCCGGCTCGTCGACCGGGCGTCCAGGTCGGCGTCAGGCGGGTCTCGTCCTCGGCCGGCAGCACGATCGGGCAGCTCCAGCGGCGGCAGTGCCCGGGGCGCATAGGTCGAGGGAATGAGCGACAGGTAGATCTGATCGGGCCGACCCAGAGCGCTGGACGACCTCGGGCGGAACGGCCAGCGTGATCAGGCCCTGGTTGGCCAGGGGCACCCTCGGTCTCGGTCTGGCCGAGGTCCGAGATCGGCAGGGCCTTGTCGACGGCGATGACCTCGGCCGTCTGGTAGACGTAGCGGAGCGTCGCTCGGTGTAGGGCTGGGGCTCGGTGTCCTGGGGAGCGGCAACGGCTTCACCGTCGGCGGCAGCCGGTTCGGGCTCGACGACGATCCATCACCGGCGAGGATGTTCACGAAGTCGCCGGGCTCGATCATGTAGGCCGCGCCGGCGACCTGATCGAGCGACATCGTGAAGGTCGTCATGTCCTTCTCCTCGAGTCGGTCGGTCATCCCGGTGGTGATCACCGCCGGTGTCACGAAGTTCTTCGTGACGACGGGGCGTTGATCGGGAGATCGGTGACGGCAACGAGGCTGGCGAGTTCGACCGCCGGGTCCTCGACCGCTGTGCTCGGCTTGAACTGAACCGGCACTTCCTGCTGGGTGATGAAGCCACCCGAGATGGCGGTCTCGCCGGGCATCCCTCGGGGGATCTCCTGCGTCACGACCCACATGGTGGTGAGCGCTGCGTCTTCGTTGGCTGAGTCTTCCAGGCCGCGTACGTAGATCAGGAGGCCGAATGATGCAATGGCCCCGACGACGATGGCGACGAGAAGGATGATGGTCCGCCGTGAGTTCACGACACTCTCCTGGTGCGCTTAGCCGGATGCGGTTCACCCGGTACCTGATTGCTCAGGTAGCTCATGTCGGCTCGGAGGGGTCGGACGCTTAGCGGTTCTTCAGAAGTTCTTGACCACGATGGCGATACGGCGGATGACGCGCCGATGGCCGCCCCGGTCGGGGCGGCCATCGGGAACGAACCTGGTGCAGGTCCGCAGAACCCACAACGGTCGGTGTTTGCACCCGGTCGAAACCGGGTGCAACGAGTCGGTCAGTCCTCGTCGGTCGTGGGCTCGTCGGTCGTGGGCTCGTCGGGGGCGCTGGCCGCCTCGTCGGTTGCGGGCTCCTCGGCCGTACCACCGGCTTCGAGGTTCTCGTAGTACTCGGCCCAGGCCGCCTCGGTGGCCGGATCGACCTCGGTCGGGCCGATGTAGTTGCCTTCTTCGTCGAACGCGTGCTCGCCGAAGTGTTCCTGGTACTCGGCGGCGACCACGCCACCCTCGGCCGCCTGCTTGATCGACAGGCTGATGCGGCGTCGCTGCAGGTCGATGTCGATGATCTTGACCCAGAGCTCTTCACCCGGCGTGACGACCTGTTCGGGGAGATCGACATGGTGGGCCGACATCTCCGAGATGTGCACGAGTCCCTCGATGCCGTCGCCGACCTGGACGAACGGAGCCGAAGGGCACGAGCTTGGTGACCCGGCCGTAGACGAGTTCGCCCACCCGGTGCGACTGGTTGCGAACTCCTGCCACGGATCCTGCTGCGTGGCCTTGAGCGAGAGGCTGATGCGCTCGCGGTCGAGGTCGACCTCGAGCACCTGCACCGTGACCTCGTCGCCGACCGCCACGACCGAGCCGGGGTGGTCGACGTGCTTCCACGACAGTTCCGACACGTGGATCAGGCCGTCCATGCCGCCGAGGTCGACGAAGGCGCCGAAATTGACGACCGAGGAGACGACACCGCTGCGAATCTCGCCCGGAGCGAGGTTCGTGAGGAAGTCCTCGCGCTGTTCCTTCTGGGTCTCTTCGAGGAAGGCTCGACGGCTGAGCACCACGTTGTTGCGGTTCTTGTCGAGCTCGATGATCTTGGCCTCGAGTGTCTTGCCGACGTAGGGCTGGAGGTCTCGGACCCGTCGCAGCTCGACCAACGACGCGGGGAGGAAGCCACGCAGGCCGATGTCGATGATGAGACCGCCCTTGACGACCTCGATCACCGGGCCGGACACGACGCCGTCGCGTTCCTTGATCGATTCGATGGTTCCCCAGGCCCGCTCGTACTGGGCCCGCTTCTTCGACAGGACCAGGCGACCCTCCTTGTCCTCCTTCTGGAGAACGAGGGCCTCGACGACGTCGCCGATGTTGACGACCTCGGAGGGATCGACGTGATTGCGGATCGAGAGCTCCCGGGACGGGATGACGCCTTCGCTCTTGTAGCCGATGTCGAGGAGGACCTCGTCACGTGTCGACTCGAACGATGGTGCCGGTGACCATCTGGCCGTCTTCGACCGAGACCATCGACGCGGTGTAGGCATCATCGAGGGAGCCGACGAGATCGTTCTCGATGATCTGTCGGGGGACGTAGGCACCGGCGGTGCCCTCGGGCATCTCGGCGGTGTCGGCGTCGGTGAGGACGGCGGTGGCGGAAGCGGGTGATTCGGTGAGGACACGGAGTGGTGGGGACTTTCGTTGGTCTCGACGGACGGCTCGGCACAACGGTGACGAGAACGACGAAGAGGACAGGACGATCCTGCCGAGGTGAGCCTACCAGCCATCACCGGTCGATCGACCGGCCGACCTCCGCTCGAATCAGCCGGACTCGGGCCGGGTCGCAACGAGCAGGAACTCGGGGTGGTCCAGTGACGGGTCGTCGGATCCGTAGTGGCCGGGGGTGACGCCGAAGACCGACCGGGGTACGAGTCCGACCGCCCTCGCCATCAGCCGGAGCTCTCGCGGGGTGAAGCAGCTCGTCCAGAGATCGGCCGGACGAACCCGGCCCGCCGGATCACGAACCTCGGTGGTCTCGTGGTTGACACCCCGGCGCGGCGTCGAAGGTGTCGTGATCCTCGAGGTAGCGAACCTGGAAGTAGGCCGAGAACGCCGACACGGCGGCTCGCCCTCGCGGTCGGAGCGCTGCGGCGATCCCGGCCAGGATCGGTTCGTCGAGTTCGCGGGCCGGCAGGTCGTCGTGTGCGTCTCGGCCACCGGCCAGCCCGAACGCCCCCTGACAGAGCGAGATCACGGCATCGAACTCGCCGTCGAACACCGTCGGCCCGGACCCCGGCCAGCCGAGCCCTCGCCCACCCGTCTCGGCCAGCGTTCGTGCATCCGCCACCACGAACCGGGCGCAGTCGGCCAGGCCGATCCGACCGGCGGTCTCGTTGGCGAGATCGACGAACGTGCGCCGAGATGTCGACACCGACCACGTCGAAGCCTCGGGATGCCAATTCGAGCGCATGGCGACCGGGGCCACAGCCGACGTCGAGGACCCGCTCCCCGGGCTCGAGCCCGAACAGGGAGACCAGTGCGTCGACTTCTTGCATCGGTCCCCTTGGTGAAGCTGTATCGCAGGTAGGCCGGACCCATGTGATCGGCGAGCTCGGAGAACCAGTGATCGGTCACCTTCCCGACTCAGTCCTTCGCTGCGGCCCAGGTCGGGCCGAAGCTGAGGTTCACCTCGAGCGGGACCGACAGGTCGAAGGCGTGCTCCATGACGTCGAGCACCACGGTCTCGGCTCGTTCGTGTTCCTCGGGCGGCACCTCGAGGATCACCTCGTCGTGCACCTGCAGGACCACCCGGCTCACCATCCCCTCGGACCGCAGTCGCCGATCGAGGCGGACCAGCGCCACCTTGAAGATGTCGGCGGCGAGCCCCTGGATCCCGGCGTTCATGGCCTGCCGCTCGCCGGCCTGGCGAACTCGAGGGTTGTCGCTGCGGAGTTCGGGGATGGCTCGTCGTCGGCCGAACAAGGTTTCGGTGTAACCCCGGTTCCGGGCCTCGGTGACCGTGGCGTCCATGTAGGCCCGGACGTTCGGGAATCCCTCGAAATAGGCCTCGAGGATCGTCGCCGCCTCGCGGGTCGGGATTCCCAGGCGCTGCCCGAGCCCGTACGCCTCCATGCCGTAGGCCAAACCGTAGGACACCATCTTCGCCCGACTGCGCTGCTCGTAGTCGACATCCTCGGCGCCACCCCGAACACGCGGCGCGGCCACGGCCCGGTGCACGTCGGTACGTTCGGTGAAGGCCTCGATCAGCCCCGGATCCAGCGCCAGGTGGGCGATGCAGCGGAGCTCGATCTGGTTGTAGTCGGCAACGAGGAACTCGAACCCGGCCGATGGCACGAACGCCTGGCGGAAGGCCCGCCCGAGTTCGCTGCGCACCGGGATGTTGTGCAGGTTCGGGTTCTCGCTCGACAACCGGCCGGTGCGGGCGACGGTCTGGTTGAAGGTCGCGTGGATCCGGCCGTCGTCATCGACCTCGGCCAGCAGCGACTCGCCGTAGGTCGAACGAAGCTTCTCGACCTCGCGGTAGCGGAGCAGGTGCTCGATGATCGGGTGCTCCCCGACCAACTTCTCGAGCGTGGCCTGGTCGGTGGAGTAGCCGGTCTTGATCTTCTTGCCCTTCGTGAGTCCGAGCTTCTCGAAGAGGATCTCCTGGAGCTTCTTCGTCGAGTTGACGTTGAAGACCTCGCCGGCGTCGTCCTGGATCTGCTGCGCCAGCTATCGGCTTCGGCCGTCATCTCGTCGTTGAGCGAGATCGAACTCGGCACGATCGACACCGACACCGAGGTGCTCCATGCGGGCCAGGACGGCGACGAGGGGCACCTCGACCTCGTCGTTGAGCCGATCGAGGCCGTCGTCGACCAGTGCCGAGGCCAGGACCGGTGCCAGCTGGCCCACCGCCAACGCCTCCCGAACGGCCCGGAGCGACGGCGACACACCGGTGTCTCCGAAGTCGAGCTGACCGGCCGGGGGCGAGGCATCATCGGGAAGTCGCCAGGTCGGTGAATCGGGGCAGCAGCTCGGCCAGCGGATAGGCGCTCCCCGCCGGGTCGAGCAGATACGCGGCCAACGCGGTGTCGAGCCGGAGCCCTTCGATCTCGACGCCGAGGGAAAGCAAGGCTCGGAGCAGGGGTTTCGCGTGATGGGCAACCACACCGGGACCGTCGGCGACGAAGAGCGGGGCGACTTGATCGAGATGCTCGATCGGCACCCAATCGACCGTCGTCGTCGGCTGCTCGGATTCGACCAACGCCAGTCCGGTGAGCACCGTGCCGTCGTAGCCCCCGGCGATGGCCACCGGGTGTGCGGCACGACCGAGCGCCGCCACCGCATCGGCGATCGATCGCGACGCAGGTGCGGCATCGAGCACGGTGTCGGCGCTCGATCCGGCCTGATTGCCGGTCTCCTCCGGGAACGCCGACGGCAGTCGCTCGAAGAGGGTGCGGAATTCGAGGAAGTCGAACACCTTGCGGACCTCGTCGATGTCGAAGGGCTCCCGATGCAGCAGCGCACCGGGCTCGACGTCGACCGGAGCGTCACGGACCAGTTCCATGACCTCGAGGTTGCTCCGGGCCTGGGCCTCGTGCTCGATGAGGTTCGACCGGAGCTTGGGCGTCTGGGTCGTCGACGTTGGCGAAGATCCCATCGAGCCCGCCGTAGGCGTTGATCAGCTTGGCTGCCGTCTTCTCGCCGACCCCGGGGATGCCGGGGAGGTTGTCGGACGGATCACCACGGAGTGCAGCGTAGGCCACGTAGTCGCACGGCCGGACGCCGGTGCGCTCGAGGATGCCCGCCTCGTCGTAGAGCGCGTAGTCCGACGACGCCTCGCTTGTTGTAGACGACCTTGATGTGTGGGTCCTGAACCAGCTGGATAGCTGTCGCGATCGCCGGTGACGATCAGGACGTCGTGCCCTCGGCCTCGGCCCGGGTGGCCAACGTGGCGATGATGTCGTCGGCCTCGTATCCGATCAGCTCGAGTCGATCGGCAGGCGCAGCACCTCGAGCACCTGGCGGACCAGACCCATCTGCTCTCGCAAGCACGTCGGGGGCCTTCTCGCGGTTGGCCTTGTAGGTGTCGACTGCGATCGTGGCGGAACGTCGGCTCGGGCAGATCGAAGGCGACCACGATGCCGTCGGGCCGATGGTCGCGGACGAGGTTGATCAGCATCGAGGTGAATCCGAACACGGCGTTGGTGACCTGACCCGATGCGGTCGCCAGATCGGGCGGCAACGCGTGGAAGGCCCGGTAGGTGAGCGAGTTGCCGTCGATCAGCATCAACGTGGCCATGGCCGCAGCCCTTCTCTCGGGTGACGAACTCTGTTGCGACCAGATCTCCGGTGACCGGATCTCCCGGTCGAGCCGGCCCGTTCGTTCGATTCGGCCTCACGGCGTGAGGTCGCCATCGAGGACACGGGCGGCGACCTCGCGCATCGTGGCACGTGTGGCCATGGCGTTGCGTTGCACGAACACGAACGCCTCCTTCTCGGTCATCCCGAACCGGTCCATCAGGTGACCCTTGGCCCGGTCGAGCACCTTTCGGGTCTCGAGCTGGTCGCTCAGACCCTCGGCCTGTTCGGACAGCGCAACCAGTTCGGTGAACCGAGCCAGGGCCAGCTCGATGGCCGGCACCAGCTCGTTGCGGTGGAACGGCTTCACCAGATACGCCGAGCACCCCGGCGTCTCGGGCCTGTTCGATCAACTCCCGCTGGGAGAACGCCGTGAGGATCACGACGGCGGCCAGTCGCTCCTCGATGATCTGCTTGGCGGCGGACAGGCCGTCGCGTACCCGGCATCTTGACGTCGAGGATCGCCACATCGGGATCGAGCTCGCGAACCAACGTCACCGCCGTGTCACCATCGGCGGCCTCGCCGACGATGTCGTAGCCCTCCTCGGTCGAGCGTCTCGGCGCAGGTCGAGCCGGATGATGGCCTCGTCCTCGGCCAGAACGATCCGGACGGGTTTCATGAGTCGGACCGCGAGCAGCTCGTCGAGCAAGCTCGTCCTGGCGGCGTTCGAGAGCCGCGATCCGTTCGATCCAGCGCGACCGATCGCGCTGGAGGGCACTGACCGTCCGGCTGGCGTCTCGGTGTTCCCGGGAGGCGAGCGGTGTCTCGGACACCATCGAACGAAGCCGAGCGTCGTCGGCGGAATCGACGAAGTGCACCAGCTGTTCGTCGAGGACCCGGAGTCTCCTCGCGGGCGGCCCGGAGTTCGGCGGCGCCGTTGGTCAGACGACGCTCGATCGCGGCCCGACTCATCGCCGACTCACGACCACGCCGACCACCGGGCACACGATGACGGTCGGCGTGGATTCGATGCTTCGCTTCCACATGTGCCCGGGGTGGGACTCGAACCCACACGCCCTCTCGGACAGCGGATTTTGAGTCCGCCGCGTCTGCCATTCCGCCACCCGGGCCGGGTTGGGATGCGCCATCGTACAAGATCCCCCCGGGGTCTCCGCCGAACGCATTCGAAGACCGACGACCGCCGTTACCCGCTGGTAACCGCGGTCGTCGCACCGGATGGGCATACGATGGCCCGAGTATCGCGAATCACATGTTTTCGAAACCGAATCGGCGAAAGGGTGGTCCAACCCACCAATGAGTTCCGATCATGATCGCGTTCACCTTCCCGGGCCAGGGATCGCAGAAGCCCGGAATGGGCGCTGCCTGGCAGGATCATCCCTCGTGGGAACTCGTGGCCGAGGCCAGCGAGGTCTCGGGCCGAGACTCGAACGACTCCTGCTCGACGCCGACGCAGGACGAGCTGGTCGAGACCCGCAACTCCCAACTCACGACGTTCGTCATGAGCATGATCGTGCTCGACGCCGTCGAACGAACCGGTGTCGAGGCCGCCTTCCACGCCGGTCACAGTCTGGGCGAGTACTCGGCGCTCACCGCCGCCGGGGTGCATCGGGTTCGACGACGGCGTCCGACTGGTCACCGAGCGAGGCAACGCCATGCAGGCGGCCGCCGACGCCCAGCACGGCACCATGTACGCGATCCTCGGACTCGACGACGACCAGGTCGAGATGGCGTGCCCGTGCGTCGACGGCGACGTCTGGGTTGCCGAACTACAACGCCCCGGGCCAGGTCGTGATCGCCGGCGAACCCGGCGCGTCTCGAAGCGGCCGCCGCCGAGGCGAAGGCGCTCGGCGCCAAGCGGGCCATGCCCATCAAGGTGGGCGGTGCCTTCCACACACCGTTCATGTCGCCGGCCCGCGATCGCCTGCGCAAGGCCATCGCCGACACCGAGTTCCGGCGGCCCGCACCGGCCGGTCTTCGCCAACGTCGATGCCCTCCCCCACCGAGCGCCGCCGATTGGCCGCGGCTCATGGGCGCCCAGCTGACCAGCCCGGTCCGCTGGCGACAGACCCTGCATCAACCTCGCCGCGGCGGGAGTCACCGGGTTCCTCGAGCTCGGTCCCGGGCACCGTGCTCACCGGCATGGCGAAGCGCACCGTCAGCGACACCACCAACGATCTCGGTCAGTACGCCGGCCGACGTCGATCAACTGCTCGACGGCGTTTCGCATGCCTCCGAGACCGGAGCGGTCCACGAAGGCGAGTACCTCTACGCCGATCGAACGCCTCGTCGTGAGTCCAGCCACCGGTGTCTTCCAGCCGCTCGGAACCCGGCCGCACGGGCAATACCGCGTCACAGCCGGGCGCACTGGTCGGCCATGTCGGAGCGGTCGAGGTCCGATCGCCGTTCGCCGGCGAGCTCCAGGGCGTCCTGGCCATGGACGGCGAACGGGTCACCACGTCCCAGCCCATCGCCTGGCTGCGGACTGCCTGATCGAGAGCCCCGCATGACCGCCGCACCGGCCCGACGCATCCGTCGGCTTCCGGTTCGCCGGGGTCGGCGCGGCCCTCCCCGAGAAGATCGTCACCAACGACAGATCTGACCGTCGCTCGATGGACACCACCGACGAATGGATCCGCGAGCGGACGGGCATCGGCGCTCGCGGCACTCGGCGGGTCCACCTCGGAGCTCTCGCCATCGCGGCCGCCCGCGAGGCCCTCGACGCAGTCCGGCGTCGATCCGGCCGACATCGGCCAGGTCGATCCTGGCCACCACCTCCCCCGACTACATCTGCCCGGGCACGGCCCCGGCCGTGGCCGACGCCCTCGGCGCTCGACTGCGGCGCCTTCGATCTCCAGGCCGTGTGCTCGGGCTGGGTCTACGGTCTCGTCGTCGCCAACGGGCTGCTCCTCCAGGGTCTCGACAACATCCTGGTGATCGGGGCCGAGAGCCTGGACCGCATCACCGACTACACCGACCGGGGCACCGGCATCCTGTTCGGCAACGGCGCCGGTGCCGCGATCATCCAACGAGACGAGTCCGCTCGCGGCGAGCTCCTCGGCTGGGACCTCGGGTCCAACGGCGCCACGTCCGGCATCCTCTACTCCGAACACGGCGGATTCCTGCAGATGGACGGCAAGGAGGTCTTCCGACAGGCCGTCACCGTCATGCAGCGATCGACCAATGCGTCGACTGGCCATGGCCGGGCTCGACGGTCGACGACATCGACCTCGTCATCCCACACCAGGCAACACGTTCGCATCGTCGAAGCGGCCTGGAAGCGATTCGGCTTCTCGATGGAGAAGACCGGCATGATGCTCGACCACACCGGCAACACCTCGTCGGCCTCGATCCCGCTGGCCCTGGCCGAAGCGGTCGCCAACGGTCGCGTCGCCGACGGAAACGATCGTGATGTTCCTCGGCTTCGGTGCCGGCATGACCTGGGGAGCCAACATCGTGCGTTGGCACGGCCCCGACGCCCCCGAGACCACGTCGATGGCGACGGTCGCCGTGATCGATCCCAAGGTGACCGGCACCAAGATGATCGTCACACCACTTCGCGACCTCACCGTCGACCGATCCGAGACCACGAATCCATGACCGACACGCCCCGCACCGACTCCGGTCCCCCACGCGTCGCCTTCGTCACCGGCGGAACCCGCGGGCATCGGCCTGGCCTGCGCGCTCGGTCTCGCCGACGACGGCCACTCGCCGTTGCCGTCGGATCGAGGTCCGAACCCGACGCGCTCGATCCCCGCCTGTTCTGGGTGCGGTGCGATGTCACCGACTCCGACTCGGTCGACTCGGCGTTCGGTACCATCGAAGACGCATTTCGGCTCCACCGTCGCCGTCCTCGTCGCCAACGCCGGGATCACCAACGACGGACTCGTCCTGCGCATGTCCGAAGCCGACTTCGTCGGCGTGCTCGACGCCAATCTGACGGGCGCCTTTCGCTGCGCCAAGCGGGCCGTCAAGGGCATGATGAAGGCTCGGTGGGGGCGGATCATCCTGATGTCCTCGGTCGTCGGCACCCTCGGCCAGACCGGTCAGGCCAACTACGCGGCCTCGAAGGCGGGTCTGGTCGGTCTCGGGAAGTCGCTGGCCCGAGAGTTCGCCTCTCGCAACATCACCGTCAACATCGTCGCTCCCGGCCCGATCGCCACCGACATGTTGGCCGCGGCGACGACCCCAAGGCCATCGAGGCCATGTCCAAGGCCGTGCCCCTCGGGCCGCATCGGTCGAGCCGGCCGACATCGCGGCCGCCGTGTGCGTTCCTCGCCTCTCCGGGCGCCGGACTACATCACCGGGGCCACGATCCCCGTCGACGGCGGCTTGGGTATGGGTGGTTGAGCGTCGACGTACCCGACCAGCACGGGCTCGAGCGGCCCTCGGTCGGCCGTGGTTGCCCATCGTGGGCCGCACGGCCCCGGCAATCGAATAGCGTAAGCGGCGTCCGGATCGAACTCCGGATGCCTGAACGGTTCAGGAGGAACCAAGTGAGTGACGAAAGAACTTCGAGCGATTCCGCAAGTGTGCCGTGGAGGTGCTCTCGGTCGAGCCCTCGGCGGTCACCAAAGAGGCGCGTTTCGCCGAGGATCTCGACGCCGACAGCCTCGACCTGGTCGAGCTGGTCATGGCGCTCGAAGAGGAGTTCGACGTCTCGGTCGACGAAGAGGAACTCGAAGGCGTCGAGACCGTGCAGGCTCGCCTACGACCTGGTCGTCGGCAAGCTCTGATGGATCGCCGCGCGAGTCGCCATCACCGGTGTCGGCGTCGTCGCAACCTGCGGGATCGGGAAGGACGCCTTCTGGTCAGGGCTGTTCCGCCGCACCGGCTGACGGCGCTCAGCATCTCGTCGAGGACTGGGATCCCAGCCCCGTACTTCGACAATCCGAAAGAGGCCCGTCGCTCCGACCGATTCTCACAGTTCGCCTTGGCGGCCACGGCCGAGGCGCTCGACCAGGCCGGTGAGCTCGCCGTCGATCCCACCCGCATCGGGGTGCTCATCGGCACGGGCATCGGCGGCATCGGCACCAACGAGGAACAGATCGTGATCCGCCACGAGAAGGGCGACCGTCGGGTGTCACCCGTTCCTCGTACCCGATGATGATGCCGAATGCGGCGGCGGCCTCGGTCTCGATGCGTCACGGGTTCCAGGGACCGTGCGAGGCCGACGGTCACCGCCTGCGCCGCCGGCACCCACTCGATCGGCAACGCCATCAACATGATCCGGTAGGACGGTCCGACATCGTGATCGCCGGCGGAAGCGAGGCGCCGATCACCCCACGGCGGTCGCCGGGTTCCGCAACATGACCGCGCTGTCACCTCGAGTGGGAAGTCGATGCCGTTCGACGTCAACCGCGACGGTTTCGTCATCTCCGAGGGCGCCGGAATCCTCGTCCTCGAGGAATGGGACCACGCCGTTGCCCGGGGAGCCACCATCCTCGCCGAGGCCATGGGATCGGCCAGCACTGGCCGACGCCCACCACATCACGGCCCCGGCCCCCGGTGGCAGCGGAGCGATCCGCTGCATGGAGCTCGCGATCGACGACGCCGGGCTGTCACCGGGCGACATCGGCCACATCAACATGCACGGAACGTCGACCCCCCTCAACGACGCCGCCGAAGCGCACGCCGTGGCCAAGGTGTTCAGCGGCCATTCGCCGCTCGTCACCTCGACCAAGGGCGTCACCGGCCATGCGCTCGGGGCCGCCGGTGCCATCGAAGCGGCGGCCGTGGTCCTCGCGATGCAGCATCGCCGGGTTCCTCCGACGGTCGGGCTCGTCGACTACGACCCCGAACTCCCCGAACTCGACATCGCCCGCGGCGACGGAGTCACATGGGAGCCGAGCGCGTCCCTGTCGAACAGCTTCGGCTTCGGTGGCCACAACGGCACGATCGTCATCGGGCCCGCCTGAGCAGCGAGCAACCGTCAGGCGTCGACAACGACCAGCATCAGTTCGGCCTGGCACGCGGTCTGGCCGTCGACCTTGGCGACGCCGGTGGCCCGACCGCCGCGACTCCCCAGCTTCACGAACTCGACCTCGAGGGTCAGGACCTCGCCCGGAACCACCTGGCGACGGAACTTCACCTTGTCGACCCCACCGAACAAGGGGATCTTGCCGGCGAATCGCGGCTCGGCCAGAGCCAGGCACGCGCCGACCTGGGCCAGCGCCTCGACCATCAACACACCGGGCAGCGTCGGTCGACCGGGGAAATGCCCGGGGAAGAAGTACTCGTCACCGGTGATCGCCCAGGTTCCGACCGCTCGCACACCCGGCTCCAGCTCGATGAGCTGGTCGACCAGCAGGAACGGCGGCCGGTGCGGAAGCAACGACTCCGGTGTCGGAAGGGGTGGAGGGCTCGGGTCGTCGACCGTCATGAGAGCCCTTCCAGTGCCGACAGCAGCTTCGTCGGCGTGTCCTTGGGGCTGATCTTGGGAAAGGCCGCGGCGATGGTGCCGTCGGCATCGATGAGGAAGGCCGATCGAATGACTCCCAGGTAGGTCTTGCCGTAGAGCTTCTTCTCGCCCCAGACGCCGTAGGCGTCGGCCATCGTATGGTCGGGATCCGACAAGAGGGTGAATCCGAGGTGGTGCTTGTCGTCGAACGCCTTCTGCCGTGCCGGCGGATCCGGGCTCACGCCCACGATGCGAGCCGAGCCGATGTCTCCGGCGATGTCCCGGAGATGGCACGACTGGGTGGTGCACCCCGGAGTCATTGCCTTCGGGTAGAAGTAGAGCAGGATGGCGACACCGGCCAGATCGGCCAGGGTCGTGGTGACGCCGTGCTGATCGACCAGGGCGAAATCCGGGGCCGGGTCACCGACCTCCGGTCCGGTAGAGGAATCGTTGGGCATCACCACACGGTACTCCTCGACACCGCTCCACCCCTGGACACCCGTACCGGCAACGAACGGTGCCCGGGCCCCTCTCCCGAGCCCGAGCACCACGTCGTCGTCCGCCTGGAGATCCGAGGACGGATCCTCGCGATCAGCCCTTGCCGGCGGCCTTCAGCTTCGCACCGGCGGTGACCTTCACGGCCTTGCCGGCCGGGATCGGCATCGGCTCCTTGGTCTGGGGGTTGAAGCCGGTCCGGGCAGCCCGGTGAACCTGCTCGAAGCTGACCATTCCAGGGATCGTGACCTTGTCACCCTTGCCAACGGCATCGCACACCGCAACGAACATCGAGTCGATGACGGCACCGACATCCTTCTTCGAAAGCTCGGTGTCGGCCGCCACTGCGTCGACCAGTTCGGTCTTGTTCATCTGAGAAACTCCTTGGAACCCTGTCGCCCCGCCGTTCGGGACACGCTTGAAGGCAAGTCGCAACGAATGACAAAGTCAAGCACCTTCTGCCCGAGTTGGCGACTTTTCCCTGATGAGAACGGTGGTGACAAATCACACATCGGGTCGCGAAGGGACGGCATCGGGATGGGGATGCTCGTCGGTGTGGTTGATCATCGCTGTTGCCGCCTGCTCGATGTACTGCTCGAGCATGGGTCGAACGGCCTCGAAGATCGGCGGCGGCAGTTCATTGGCGTCGATGGCATCCATCATGTGGCGCACCCAACCGTCACGCTCGGCCTGCCCGATCACGAACGGGAAATGGCGGGCCCGGAGTCGGGGGTGACCCCGCTCGTCGGAATAGTGGCTCGGTCCTCCCCAGAACTGACCCAGGAACAGCGCCGTGCGCCGCCTCGGCTCGGTGAGGTCGTCGGGGTAGACCTTGCGCACCACGGGATCCCGGTCGACCCGGTCGAAGAAGTCGTCGACGACCCGGTGGAACCATTCGAATCCACCGACCGCCTCGAACAGGGTGACGCGGACCTGGTCGTCGTTGGGTTCGGCCATGGGCCCGACTCTATCGAGCCACCGATTCCGGTCACGGTGCCCCGCCCGACCTCACCATCGATCGGCAGGTTGGCTAGGGTCGGCGGGGTGGCAAACGATCTCGGTGCGGCCCGGCGACCGAAATCCTGGTCGGATGGCGGAATGCCGTCGACCGCCCACCGGTTCCGTCGTGCGTGGTCCTGCTCATGACGCCCCCGAACGACCGGGTGAACGAAACAGCCCCCGGCCCGCTCGAGCCGAGTGAGGCGTTCGAGCGCTACGTACTGCCCGAACTCGACATCATGTTCCGCACCGCACGATCGCTCACCGGCAACCAGTTCGACGCCGAGGACCTGGTGCAGGACACGCTGGTTCGGGCGTTCCGGGCCATCGAGCGATTCGACGGGCGCTATCCACGGGCCTGGCTGCTCACCATCATGCGCAACGCCAACATCAATCGGGCCCGAAAGAAGAAGCCCGATCTGCTCGATGATCCGGATCGGACCTTCGAACGAACGGCCGACGTTCGCCGATCCCGACACCCCCGAATCTCTCGCGCTCGATCCGCTCTTCGATGCCGCCGTCGACGACGCTCTTGCCTCGCTGAGCCCCGATTTCCGCCAGATCGTCGAGTTGGTCGACCTCGACGGGCTGGCCTACGCCGAGGCGGCCGAACTGCTCGACATCCCGGTCGGCACCGTCATGAGCCGTCTCCATCGGGCCCGCAAACGGATCCGTGCCGAGATCGCCGAGCGTGGCCTCGACGCCGACACCCCCATCGACCACGATGGGGGTCGATGATGTTGCGCTGGTTCCGACGCACCAGATCTGCGCCGACCTGCGCCGAGGTGATGGAGGTCCTGCAGAGCTACCTCGACGGCGAGGTCGACGAGGACACCGCCCGTCGGGTTGCGGCCCATCTCGACGAATGTGTCGACTGCGGGCCCGAAGCCGCGGTGTACCGCAGGATCAAGTTCTCACTCCACCAGCAGGCCCGCCCCGTCGATCCCGCCATCCTGGCCGGCCTCGAGCGCTTCGGTCGTCGGATCGCCAACGGCGATGCGACCATGTGAGCGAAGAAGCCGGGATCGCGATATTCTGTCCGGCGTGCAGTTCTTCTGCGAGACGCTTTCGCTTCGACTTCTGAGCCCGGCCGCCGTCTAGAGGCGCGCCGGGTTTGTCGGTTGCTCGTCTCACCGTTGATTCCCCACTGGTTGGACCAGACAGGGTCGAATCCGGTTCATCCGAACGCCTCGTTCGGATCGCAACCAGTCACAGCGTCCGTCAGTCGAACCAACACCGTCGACCGGACCCGAGTTTGATTCCCGCCTCGGTCCGTCGACACTCGATCTGAAGCCAGGAGATACCCCATGAACGCCGCCAACGAACGTGCCACCGCCGAACGACCCCGCGTCGAGCTGCAGAGCAGCAACGCCCGACCCGGTGTGATGCCCATCAGCAAGTATCAGCCGTTCCCGCCGATCGATCTGCCCGATCGCACCTGGCCGAGCCGCCGTCGATCGACCCAGGCGCCGCTCTGGTGCAGCGTCGATCTTCGCGACGGCAACCAGGCACTGATCGAACCCATGGACGCCGAGCGCAAGCTCATGATGTTCGAGAGCGCTCGTCGACATCGGGTTCACCGAGATCGAGGTCGGCTTCCCGTCGGCGTCCGACACCGATTTCGAGTTCGTCCGCAAGATCATCGAGGAAGACCGCATTCCCGACAACGTCACGATCCAGGTCCTCACCCAGGCCAGGCCCGAGCTCATCGAGCGCACGTTCGACTCGATCATGGGAGCGAAAAAGGCCATCGTCCACCTCTACAACTCGACCTCGACCGTACAACGCCGCGTGGTCTTCGGCCTCGACGAGGCCGGCATCATCGACATCGCCGTCGACGGGGCCAAACACTGCAAGGCCCAGGAAGCCCGGATGGGCGACACCCGAATCCGCTACGAGTACTCCCCCGAGTCCTTCACCGGCACCGAGCTGCCCTTCGCCAAGCAGATCTGCGAAGCCGTCATGGACGTCTTCGAACCGACACCCGACGATCCACTGATCCTCAACCTGCCGGCCACCGTCGAGATGAGCACGGCAAACCTGTACGGCGACATGATCGAATGGTTCGATCGCAACATCCGCGACCGTGAGTCGGTCATCATCTCGTTGCACCCGCACAACGACCGGGGCACCGGCGTCGCGGCCGCCGAGTTCGGTGTCATGGCCGGAGCCGATCGGGTCGAGGGAACACTGTTCGGCAACGGTGAACGCACCGGCAACGTCGACATCGTCACACTGGCCCTGAACCTGTTCAGCCAGGGAGTCGACCCCGAACTCGACTTCACCGACATCAACGAGACCCGCCGGATCGCCGAACACTGCAACCAGCTGCCCGTCCACCCCCGCCATGCCTACGTGGGCGACCTCGTCTACACCGCCTTCTCGGGATCTCACCAGGACGCCATCAAGAAGGGTTTCGAAGCGATGGAGCGCACCGGTCAGGTGCTGTGGGAGGTCCCCTACCTGCCCATCGATCCCAAAGACGTCGGTCGTACCTACGAAGACGTCATCCGGGTCAACTCCCAGTCCGGCAAGGGTGGTGTGGCCTACCTGCTCAAGACCGACCAGGAGCTCGACCTGCCCCGTCGGCTGCAGATCGAGTTCACTCGGGTCGTCCAGCAGATCACCGACACCACCGGCAAGGAGGTCACGGCAGCCGATATCTGGCACGTGTTCTCCGACCAGTACCTGTCGGTCACCAAACCGTTCGAATTGATACGGTTCAGCACGTCGCAGAACGAACGAGGCGAGGACCGCACCTCGCTTCGGGCCACGATCCGCAACGACGGCGAGGAAGTCGTCATCGCCGGCGAGGGTGGTGGCTCGATCGAGGCCTTCGCCAACGCCGTCCGCACCAACCTGGGCCTCGACTGCCGAGTCCTCGACTATCACGAACACGCCATCGGTTCGGGAACCGATGTGCGGGCGGCGACCTACGTCGAGATGAAGGTCGGTGATCGAGAACTGTGGGGTGTCGGCATCCACTCCGACATCGTCACCTCGTCGCTGCGGGCCCTGGTTTCCGGTCTCAACCGAGCGGTCACCGCCTAGGACGCCTCGTCCCTGGAAGATCCGATCTCGGTTCGCTCGCCCCCGACGCCGGTGTACCGGCTGAGGGGACGGGTGAAGCGCTGCGCCCACCAGTCGGTGTCTCGGGCGTGGGCGTGGAAGTGCTCCGGAACCTGGCGCATGTGCCGATCGATCGACCAGCCGGTCGGCCCGAAACGCTCCACGGCGACCTGCTCGAGCGTGGCGATCAGATGCTCGACCACCTCATCGGGGGGAACGGGCCCGTGGCCGTGCCAGACCACCATCGGCACCCCGCACGCTTCGCAGTCGGCGACCCAGCCGTGCTCGTCGTCGGCGTACCAGTGGGTGAACCGGTCGGCCCGGCACAGTTCGCAGTCGGGGTCGTTGACGAGCGGCGGCTGCATGCGGAAGCCTCGTCAGGCCCGGTCGAGGCCGGCCCGGAGTTCTCCGACGAAGTCGATGGCCTGTTCGATCGACCCCCCGTCGAGCATCCGACGGATGATCGCCGAGGCGACGACGACGCCGTCGGCGATCTGGGCGATCTCGGCGGCCTGATCGGGATTCGACACACCGATACCGATCACCACGGGCTTGTCGGTGATCGCCTTCAGCCGCTTCGCCATCTCGAGTGCACTCGTTGCCAACTCGGCCCGCTCACCGGTGATCCCGATCAGTCCCACGCCGTACACGAAACCTCGGGCCCGAGCCACGACGCGGGGCAGGCGCTCATCGGGAGCCGTCGGAGCGGCGAGCAGGACCGTCTCGATCCCGGCGGCATCGGCAACCTCGGCCCAGGGACCGACCTCTTCGAGGGGAAGGTCGGGCAGGATGGCCGCGGCGATCCCTGCCTTGCGCAACTCGGCGGCGAACCGCTCGTGGCCCATGTGGTAGCAGATGTTGTAGTACGTCATCGCAATGAGCGGGATGCCGGGGTCGGTCTTGGCCACCTCGGCCAGGGCCTGGAGCGGGTTCATGCCGTTCTCGAGCGCGATCGTGGAGGCCTCCTGGATCGTCGGGCCGTCCATGACCGGATCGGAGAACGGGATCCCGATCTCGATGGCGTCGGCGCCGGCCTGGGCGAATCCCTCGATCAGACGGGGCCAGTCGTCGACCGGGTAGCCGGCGGTCACGTAGGGCAGCAGGAGCTTGCGACCCTCGGCCCGTTTGGCCCGGAGATGGTCCTCGAGGGTTCCGGTGTAGCCGTTCACGGGGTCGCCAGCCGGTCGGCGTTCTGTCCGGCCAGGATCTCGGCGACCTGGGCCACGTCCTTGTCGCCCCGGCCCGACATGTTCAACAGGACCACCTTGCCGGCCAGCTCATCGGCGGCTCGGACCATCCAGGCGAGACCGTGGGCCGGCTCGAGGGCGGGGATGATCCCCTCGGTGCGAGCCAGCAACCCGAAGGCGTGCAACACCTCGTCGTCGGTCACCGATTCGTAGCGGGCCCGACCGATGTCGGCCAGGTGTGCGTGTTCGGGCCCCACGCCCGGGTAGTCGAGACCGGCCGACACCGAGTGGGCCTCCTGGACCTGCCCGAATTCGTCCTGCATGAGATAGGACACCGAACCGTGGACGACACCGGGAACGGCCCGACCGACGGCGGCACCACCGGCCGGCTCGGCACCGACCAGCTCTGCCGCGGAGTCGACGAATCCGGAGAAGATGCCGATGGCGTTGGATCCACCGCCTACGCAGGCGACCACGACGTCGGGGTCGGCTCCGTCGAGCAGGGTTCGACACTGCTCGCGGGCCTCGTCACCGATGACACGATGGAATTCGCGCACCATCCACGGATAGGGATGGGGTCCCATCACCGAACCGAGGCAGTAGTAGGTCGATTCGACTGCGGCGACCCAGTGCCGCATGGCCTCGTTGACTGCGTCCTTCAGGGTTCGGCTACCCGACAGGGCCGGTCGAACCTCGGCCCCCAGCAGTTCCATCCGGAAGACGTTGAGTGCCTGACGCTTGATGTCGACCTCACCCATGTAGACGATGCATTCCAGCCCGAGCAGGGCTGCGGCGGTTGCGGTGGCCACACCGTGCTGCCCGGCTCCGGTCTCGGCCACGATCCGGGTCTTGCCCATCCGCTTGGCCAGGAGGACCTGGCCCAGCACGTTGTTGATCTTGTGGCTCCCGGTGTGGTTCAGATCCTCTCGCTTGAGCAGGATCCGAAATCCGAGTTCGGCCCCGAGGTTGTGACATTCGGTGACCGGCGAGGGTCGCCCGGCGTAGTCAATGAGCAGGCGGTGGAACTCGTCGAGGAACACCGGATCCGACCAGGCATCACGGAAGGCGTCCTCGAGCTCGGCGCAGGCCGGCACCAGGGTCTCGGGAACGAAACGACCCCCGAAACGACCGAACCGGCCGGTCTCGTCGGGCTCGCTCATGAGCGATACGGGGCTCGCAGTCAGTTCCACGAAGTGTCTTCCTTCCAGTCGAATGGCTCGGCGTCGAGTTCGAGGTCGATCGACCGCGGGTCGTCGTCGGACTCGAGTGTCGCAGACCGATCGGATCCCTGACCCACCCAGACCGAAGCAAGCTCGTCGATCTCGTCGGGCGGCTCGGGCAGGGCTGCGAAGGCGGAGCGAGCGTTCGCGATGAACCGGCGGACCTTCACCGGATCCTTGTGTCCCGGGCTGGATTCGACCCCGGTCGAGACGTCGACTCCCCATGGCCGCACCGCGGCGATCGCATCGGCGACGTTGTCGGGATCGAGTCCACCGGCCAGGATGATCGGCCGATCCAGACCCAGGCGCAGCAGCGCCGACCAGTCGAAGGACCGGCCACTGCCGGGTTCGGACCCGTCGACCATGACGTCAACCGGACCGAACTCGTCGAGGTGCCGCAGAGCCGGATCGGTCACCGAGAAGGCCCGGATCACCGAGGGCACCCGTTCGGCGATCCACCGGGTGTCCTCGGGCGACTCGTCACCGTGGAGCTGAACGATCCGCAGGCCCACGGTGTTCGCCAGTTCGACGACCCGCGACCGGCTCTCGTTGCGGAAGACGCCGACCGTGAGGATCTCGGGCGGCAGGCGACGCACGATGTCGCGGGCAACGGCCTTGGAGACCTGCCGAGGCGACGGGGCGAAGACCAAGCCCACGGCATCGGCACCGAGGGCCGCTGCCAGGAGGGCGTCGTCTTCGTTGGCCAGCCCGCAGATCTTGACAAACACGTTGGGAACCGTAGTGCCTGTCGAGGGCCGAACCGCAGCGATTAGGCGTTCCGCATGGCGGCAACGGCGGCCACCGGATCCCCGGCCGTGATCAGCGACTCACCGACCAGGACGGCGTGGTAGCCGGCGCGGTGCAGCACCCGGGCGTCATCGGGGCCACGAACGCCGGACTCGGCCACTCGAATCACGTCGTCGGGCAGGGCCCGGCCGACGCGAATGGCGCGCTCGGTGTCGACATCGAAGGTGACCAGATCCCGCTGATTCACGCCGATCAATGTGGCGCCGACGGCCAGAGCCCGATCGACCTCGGGCTCGTCGTGGGTCTCGACGAGCACATCGAGACCGATCTCGACCGCCAAGTCGTGGAAGTCGGTGAGTTCGACGTCGTCGAGGGCGGCGACGATCAGGAGGACGGCGTCGGCTCCCATGATGCGGGCATCACAGACGTCGGCGGCGGAAACCGTGAAGTCCTTCCGGAGAACCGGGATGGCCACCGCCTGGCGGGCCAGACGAAGATCGCCGGGGCTCCCACCGAAGAACTCGTTGTCGGTCAGCACCGACAGCGCGGTGGCGCCGCCTCGTTCGTAGGCCCGGGCCCAGGTGGCCGGATCGACACCCGGGTTGAGATCACCCTTCGACGGGGAGCGGCGCTTGATCTCGCTGATGACGGCCAGACCCTGGGCTTCGGCGAGGGCTCGACGGAACCCTCGTGTCGGCGGTTGGGACTTGGCTTCTTCGATCAGCTCGTCGAGGACTCGACCGTCGCCCGAGTTCGCCTCGCGGTGGGCGACCAGGATGCGGTCGAGGTAGGTCTTCACGGCCATGAGCATGTCGTCGGTCGTCGCATGGAGGGACCGAGCCTAACCGGCGGGACTACAGGGCGAGTCCCTTGGCCACCACGGGATCGAGCTTGGTGACCTCGGGGCGTCCACCGAGCAACGAGCCGAGCGCGCCCATGGCCGCCTTCATGCCGTCGCCCTTGCCGTGTACGGCCAGCGCGTCGTCTCCGGCGTAGAGCTCGAAGAAGTAGTAGACCCCCGGGTTCGCCCGATCGGCGTGTGCGCTGTAGACCTCGAGCCCGGCTTCCTCGTCGGCCGCAGCGATCAACTGCGCGAGCGCAGCCTCGAGTTCGTCGGCCTTTCCGTCGGCGGCGGTCAGTTTGGCGATGAGTGAAATTTTCGACATGGCCGGTCAACCTAGTGCGCCACCGAGCACCTGTACATCGGCGAGCGCGCCATCGACCACGACCGGGCGCGGTGCGTCGAATGCGCGGCGCAGCGAGGCCAGCGCAACGAACCCGCCGTCGGCGGTCGGCGCCACACTCGTCACGACACCCACCTCGTCGCCGGCTTCGAGGACGACGGCGCCGACCGAGGGGGTCGCTCCGGTCTCCGCAGACCTCAGGCCCCACAACCGACGGGGCGTGTTGTTGCCCCGGCTGTCGACCCGGGCCACGAGTTCCTGGCCGACGTAGCAACCCTTGGTGAAGTCGACCGACGCCTCGACCAGACCCGGGACCTCGGCGGGAATGGTCTTCTCGGCCAGTTCGGCTCCCATACGGGGGATCCCCCACCGCAGCCTCGCGACCTCGAAGGCAACCGGGTCACCCAGTGGGACACCGGCGGGAGCGGTCACCGATCGGCCGATGCGGTCGAAGCCCGGAAGGCCATGCCAGCACAGCGCCACGTCGATCGCCGCCGTACCGATCCCGTCGGCACCGGCCGGATCGGGACCATGCATCGGCGGCGTGTCCGGCCCTCGCACCTCGATCATCGGGAGCTCGAGCAGCTCGAACGACACCTTGGTCCGGAGCTTGAATCGTTCGAGACGGGTGAGCATCGCCTCACCGAAGCCGTGGTCGACATCGAGCCAGAACGATTCGGGGGCGACCCGAGTCACCCGCAGCCAGGAGTCGATGCGACCCTGAGGCGACAGAAGGAGCGAACGCGTCGACGCGCCGACTGCGAGCCCGTCGATCACCTGGCTGAGCTGGCCGTGGAGATAGTCGGCGGCGTCGGGCCCGGTGCCGATCACGACGTCTCGAACCGATCGGTGGGCGACGACTGCGTCCCGGATCGCCCGCTCGGTGGCGGCGGGATCGAGCGCGGTGCCGGCGGGCGGGGGTTCGAGTGCCATGGACCGAGTATGCCAGCGCCCAACCGGTGCCGACCGATCGGATCGGCCCGACCCCGCTTCTCGGGCCGGGGCGAGTACCTTCTCGCCTGTCCGCTCCCTGGATCGCCGACCGGTTCTTCGTGCCCATTCGTTCGACCAACCAGACCGCCCCGCACCCATCGGTCCGTGCCCTGTCGATCGCGCTGGCCCTGCTGGCGGTTTCGTGCAGCACGAATCCGACGGCGGCGACCCCCTCCGAGTCCGCGTCCGAGGCGACCCGGGCCCGAGCCACGCCGGACCCGGCCACGACCGTGACAAGCACGACAGCGCCGACGACGACCACGACCACGACGACCACGACGACCACGGCAGCCCCCACCACCATCCCGACCACGGCACCCATCCCGACCACGACGCCGCCGGCGACCCGCCGACCCATCACGGCCGACTCGCCCCTACGAGTCTGGCTCGGCGGTGACTCACTCGGCGCCTACGTGGTCACCGGCCTGCTCGGTGGCATCGCCGACCCGACGCTCAGCACCATCCGCCACGACTTCCGCAACTCCAGTGGCCTGGCCCGCCCCGACTTCGTCGACTGGCCCAACACCATCGCCGCCATCGCAACGACCGAGCCGAGCCCCGACGTGTTCGTCTTCATGATCGGCGGCAACGACAACCAGCCGATGATCGACGCCACCGGACGGGCCCTGCCGACGATGTCACCCGATTGGCAGTCCGAATACCGGATTCGGGTTCGCTCCATCATGGACCTGGCCCACCTCCAGGGAGCCGACCTCGTCTGGATCGGACTCCCGCCACCGAGATCGGGTATGCGGCTCGAACTCAACCCGACCGTCAACGCCATCGTCGCCGAGGAGGCCGCCGTCCGGGACTGGGTCGAGTTCCTCGACATCGGTCCCCTGCTGAGCGACGAGAACGGCGCCTACGCCGATCGCCTGGCCGGGCCCGGGGGTGGCGATCCGATCCGGGTACGCGCCGCCGACGGCGTGCACATCACGAGTAGGGCCAGTGCCTGGATCGCCGATCTGCTCTGGCAACGACTGGCGAACCAGTGGCTGCTCGTTGCACCGGTCACCGACCCGGCCCCCGCTTCCGAAGCGACGACGCTGCCCCCGTTGCCTCCGGACGAGCCGACAGGCTGATCACCGTGCCGCTCAACGCCGGGCCCGGGTCATTCGCTGTGCCGGTTTGACCGCGGCCAGCAGGGCCTTGGCCTTGTTGGCGCACTCGAGGTCTTCGAGCACGGGATCGGAGTCGGCCACCACGCCCGCCCCGGCCTGAACCGAGGTTCGCGTCGGTCCGCAGAACATGGTGCGGATCGTGATCGCACTGTCGAGATTGCCGTTGAAGCTGAGGTAGCCCACCATCCCTGCGTAGGGCCCCCGTTTGGCCGGTTCGAGTTCGTCGATGATCTCCATGGCTCGAACCTTGGGCGCACCCGACACGGTCCCGGCCGGGATGGTTGCCCGCAGCACGTCGATCACGGTCTTGCCCGACCGCAGATCGCCCTCGACCTGCGACGTCAGGTGCATGACGTGGGAGAACCGCTCGAGCGTCATCATCTCGACCACCTCGAGGGAGCCGTACTCGACCACCCGCCCCAGGTCGTTGCGGGCCAGGTCGACGAGCATCACGTGTTCGGCCCGCTCCTTCGGATCCTCGGCCAATTCCGCAGCCATTCGGCGATCGTCCTCGGGGGTCCGTCCTCGGCGACGGGTCCCGGCGATGGGCCGTGAGATGACCCGTTGGTCACGAACCTGGACCAGCGGCTCGGGCGAGCATCCGACGAGGGTGAGTTCGGGCCAGCGGAGCAGGTACATGTAAGGGCTGGGGTTGATCTGGCGCAGCACCCGGTAGACGTCGACCGGATCGGCGTCGAGGTCGAAATCGAACCGCTGGGACAGCACCACCTGGAAGATGTCCCCGGCCCGGATGTACTCCTTGGCCACCTCGACGGCCTGTCGATACAGGCCCGAGGCCATGCTCGAGTGGATTTCGGGCAGATCGTCGTCGGCCGACGGCGGTTCGAGCAGGGGTTCGTCGATGCCCTTGGCCCCGTCGGCGGCCAGCCGGTCGAGACGCACGATCGCGTCGTCGTAGGCCGCGTCGATCTCGGCGACGGTTGCGTCCGGACCGAGCAGGGCCACCGCGACGAGGGTCACCCGCTGACGCCAATGATCGAAGACGGCGAGATCACCGATCACCTCGAGCACGGCGTCGGGATAGTCGACGTCGTCGGGCGGAACGTGCGGGAGCCGTTCGACCTCGCGCACGACGTCGTAGCCGAAGTAGCCCACCAGACCGGCAACCAGGGGTGGCAGGCCATCGATGGCCGGACAGGTCAGCTCGTCGAGGAGCACCTCGACGGCGGCGAGGATCCCACGGTCGGTGGGCAGGTCGATTCCGGGTAGCTCGCCATCGATCGTGATGGCCGAGCCCCGGGCGGTGATCGTGGCGTGGGCGTGACGCCCGACGAAGCTGAATCGGCTCCATCGTTCGCCGTTCTCGACCGATTCGAGCAGGAAACCTCGATCGAGTTCGTCGGCCAGACGCAGGAAGGCGGCGACCGGGGTCACCAGATCGGCCAGCAGCTCCCGCGTGACCGGAACGGCCCGGTGGGCGGCCGCCAGCGTCCGGAATTCGTCGCGGGTCATGGTCATCGTGAGACCTCGTCTTCGCCGAACGAGCGGAAGAAGCAGCTGAATTCGCCGGTGTGACAGGCCCCGCTACCGAGTTGTTCGACCCCGAAGAGCAGGGTGTCGCCATCGCAGTCGTAGCGAGCCGACCGGACGTACTGGTGCGCCCCCGACGTGTCGCCCTTGCGCCAGATCTCTTCACGGGACCGGCTCCAGTAGACCATTCGACCTTCGGCGAGGGTCATCCGCAAGGTCTCGGCGTTCATCCAGCCCAGCATCAGTACCGTTCCGGTGGTGTGGTCCTGCGCAATCGCCGGAACCAGGCCGTTGGCGTCGTAGACGACACGGTCGAGTTCGTCGGGGCGTGGGGTGATGGCGACGGCCTCGGGCATCGGGTCATCCTAGGAGGCACGGCCGGGCGACGGTCGGGTGGTTCCCGGGCTCCGTCGTGACGCCCCCACGGGGTCGCGATGCCCCACGGGCCGGACCGGCGTGGGACGCCGGCCCGGGTCAGAGGTAGAGGCCGGTGTGGGAATCGTCGAGCCGCTCCGCCGCCACGGCATGCACGTCTCGTTCCCGCAGGATGATGAAGTCCCGACCGCCGACCTCGACCTCGTAGCGGTCTTCGGGGTTGAAGAGCACCCGATCGTCGAGCTGCATCGAGCGGACCGACGGCCCGATGGCCACCACCGTCGCCCAGGTGAGCCGCTTGCCGACCTGTGCCGTGGCCGGGATGAGGATGCCGCCCGACGACTTGCGTTCGCCTTCGGCCCCTTCGAGTTTCACGAGGATGCGATCGTTGAGCATCTTGATCGGCAGCCCGGCCGAGCGGGCTTCATGGCGGTTCGAGTCCGCGTCGGGCGACGGGCCGGTCTCGTTCGTCGAAGTGCCCGGATCGGTCGCCTCGGGGTCGGTGGCGTCGTTCTCACCGATCGGTTCGGGGGCGCCGGTGTCGGTGGCATGCTTCGTCGTCACGTCGGGAACACTACCCTCGCCGCCATGACGCCCCACGTACGACGACTCGCACTCCACACCAACGATGGGCTGTCGTTGCGGGCCGAGCAGTCGTGTCCCGACGACCCGGTCGCGGCCGCCGTGATCTGCCACCCGCACCCGCTCCACGGCGGGAACATGTTCGCACCGGTGGTCGACTCCCTGTTCAGCGAGCTCTCCACCGTCGGTGTGGTGTGCCTTCGCTTCAACTTCCGCGGCGTCGGTGGGTCCGACGGCCGTCACGACTACGGTCAGGGCGAGCAGCTCGATGCGATCGCGGCCATCGATCACCTCGCCGAAGAACACGCCGACCTTCCCATCTGGGCCATGGGATGGTCGTTCGGAGCCGACATCACGCTCGGGGTCACCCACCCCCGGCTGGCCGGCTGGTTCGCCGTCGCCCCTCCGCTCAAGATCATCGACGCCGACACCATGGGTGCCGCCGCCGATCCGCGTCCCAAACTGCTCTGTGTCCCCGAACACGACCAGTTCAACCCGCCGGACGAGGCCGCTCGAGCCACCTCGGACTGGGTCAACACGAGCATCACGGTCGTCCCGATGGCAGACCACTTCCTGGCCGGTGGCCTGACCACCGTCACCGCCCGGGCCAAGGGTCTCCTGGGCCTCGCTCAGTGACCGGCAGGACGCACGATCAGTCCGGCCGAGGCGAGCGCGTCCTTGGCCTCGGCGATCGTGTGCTCGCCGAAGTGGAAGATGCTCGCCGCCAGCACCGCATCGGCCCCGCCCTCGAGCACTGCCGGGGCCAGATGATCGAGTGACCCCACTCCACCCGATGCGATGATCGGCACGTCGACGGCATCGGCGATCGCCCGGGTCATGGGCAGGTCGAAGCCCTGGCGAGTGCCGTCACGGTCCATCGAGGTCAGCAGGATCTCGCCGGCACCGAGTTCGACCACCTTCCGGGCCCAGGCAACGGCATCGATCCCGGTCGGTTCGCGGCCCCCCTTGACGTACACCTCGAACCCCGAAGCCGGCTCGGACTCGCGGTCGTCGGAACCCGATCGGTCGGCGTCGCCCACCCGCCGTGCGTCGATGGCGACCACACAACACTGACTTCCGAACTCGGTCGCGATCTCCCGAACCAGTTCCGGCCGGGCCACGGCGGCGGAATTCACCGACACCTTGTCGGCGCCGGCCCGCAGCAACGTGCGGGCGTCGTCGACCGATCGGATTCCACCGCCGATGGTGAACGGGATGAAGACCTTCTCGGCGACCGCGGCGGCCATGGCGACCGTGGTGTCGCGATCATCGGAGCTGGCCGTGATGTCGAGGAACACGAGCTCATCGGCGCCCTGGGCGTCGTAGACCTCGCCGAGCTCGACCGGATCCCCGGCGTCGCGCAGATCGACGAAGTTGATGCCCTTCACCACTCGACCGCGGTCGACGTCGAGGCAGGGAATGACACGGATGACCCTCATGCCGAGCCCCGCTCGTCGCGCGGCAGGTCGTCACCGGCTCCGGTCCCGGCGAGTGCCGCCTCGATCGCTGCTCGTCCCTGGCTCACCGTGAAGGCTCCCTCGTAGATGGCACGACCGGCGATGACACCGTCGAAACGACGTCCACCGGCTTCGACATGCGCCAGGGTGATCAGGTGATCGACCATACCGACACCACCCGAGGCGATCACCGGGATCGATGTGGACCCCAGCAGTGCGGTGAGTCCGGCGACGTCGGGCCCGGCCAGGGTCCCGTCGACGCTGATCTCGGTGACGACCAGCGCGGCCACGCCGACGTCGGCGAACTGGCTCGCGAGATCCGAGACGGTCCGACCCGTGCGCTCGGTCCAACCGTGGGTTGCGACCTCGCCACCCCGCGCATCGAGCCCGACGGCGACCGGATGATGCGCGGCGACCGTGCTCACGACTTCCGGGTGCTCGAGGGCGGCCGTGCCGATCACGACCCGGGTGACGCCCAGATCGAACAGCGCCTCGGCTGCGGCGACCGATCGGACTCCGCCTCCGACCTGCACCGGTATCGGAACGGCGGCACAGAGTTCGCGGATGACCGCCCGGTTGGTGGGCTCGCCGGTCAGCGCGGCATCGAGATCGACGACGTGGAGCCACTCGGCACCCTCGGCGACGAAGGCCATCGCCTGCGAGACCGGATCGGTGCCGTAGACCGTTTCGCGGTCGTAGTCGCCCTGGTAGAGGCGAACACAGTTGCCACCCCGCAGATCGATCGCCGGGTAGAGGATCACGCCGACGCCTCCAACTCGGACACCCGCCGGACCCAGTCGACCCAGTTGGTGAGCAGTCGCCGGCCGGCATCGGCCGATTTCTCGGGATGGAACTGCGTCGCCCAGATGTTGTTGCGAGCCACGGCAGCCGGCACCGGCCCGCCGTAGTCGACCGTGGCGATGACCTCGGCACCGTGGGGGGCGGCGTAGCTGTGCACGAAGTACATCCAGCTCCGATCGACGCCCAGCAGGAGCGGGTGATCGGTGTGGATGACGTTGACCCGGTTCCACTGCATCTGCGGCCGCTTCACGTCGCCCCGAAGAAGTTCGACCACACCGGGGAGCAGGCCGAGACCCGATCGGCCCGGGGACTCCTCGGAACCCTCGTAGAGCAGCTGCATGCCGACGCAGATCCCGAGGAACGGGCGACCGGAATCCGCCGCCCCGCGGGCCTGCTCGGCGAGACCGGTGCGGTCGAGGGCATCCATGCAGGCGCCGAACGCGCCCACACCGGGAAGGACGACGGCGTCGGCTGCCGCGATGGTCTCGGGATCGGCGGTCAGATGGGCGTCGGCCCCGGACCGTTGCAGCCCCTTCTGGGCCGACCGGAGATTCCCGATCCCGTAGTCGAGAACGGCGATACGAGGTCGGCTCGGTTCGGCCCCGTCGCCGACCATCAGAGCGCACCCTTGGTCGACGGGATGCCATTGCCGTCTTCGATGCGGACGGCGTCACGCAGGCACCGAGCCAGTCCCTTGAAACTCGCCTCGATGATGTGATGGACGTTCCGACCGCGCCGCAACGACACGTGGAGCGTGATCCCGGCAGCGGTGGCGAAACTCTGGAGTGCGTGTTCGGCCATCGACGGATCCATCGGCGGGTTGCCCAACGGGAGCGCCTCGGGCAGCTCGACGTCGTAGACGAAGAACGGCCGACCCGACAGATCGAGCGCGACCTCGACGAGCGCCTCGTCGAGCGGGTAGAGGCCACTCGCGAACCGGCGGACCCCGGCCTTGTCACCGAGCGCGGTCGCGAAGACCTCACCCAGCACGATCGAGGTGTCCTCGATCGTGTGATGACCATCCACGTGCAGGTCACCGTCGGCCTTGACGGTCAGGTCGAAGCTCGCGTGCCGACCGATCTGGTCGAGCATGTGATCGAAGAACGGCAGACCGGTCGAGATGTCGGTGGCGCCGGTCCCGTCGAGGTCGATCGAGATCTCGACCGAGGTCTCCTTGGTCGACCGGGTGCGGCTGGCCGTTCGGCCCGGGCTCGGTTCACGATTCATGCGCGTCTCCCTTGAGTGGCAATGATGTCATCGATGGCCGCCAGGAAGCGGGAGTTTTCGGCCGGTGTCCCGACCGTGATGCGGAGGCAGCCTTCGAGGCGATCCCAACTGGCGGTGTTCCGGATGAGGATCGATCGATCGAGCAGGGCCTGCCACACCTCGCCCCCGACCGCCGGGCGCTCGGCAGCACCGGGCGGGCGGAACAGCAGGAAGTTGGCGCCGGATGGCCACACCTCGGCGCCGGCCGCCCGAAGACCGGCTTCGAGCCGACCCCGTTCCTCGACGATGATCGACACCCGTTCGTCCATGGCGTCGACGAATTCGAGCGCCGCCAGCCCTGCGGCCTGTTTCATCGCGTCGAGGTGATAGGGCAGCACGACCTTGTCGAGTTCGTCGACCAGCCAGGCCGGCGCGATCAGGTAGCCGAGACGCGCCGCGGCCATGGCCCACGTCTTCGAGAACGTGCGCGACACGACCAGCGGGACGTCGTCGGCCAGAGGTCCCGGGCCGACCAATCGGCGAACTGCCCGTAGGCCTCGTCGACGACCAGGAGCCCGCCGACGTCGGCGACCATGGCCGAGCACCGCTTCGACGGTGGTCTCGGGGTTCGACGATGCCGGTCGGGTTGTTCGGTGAGCACAGGAACGTGACGGCCGGCCGCTCGGCGGTGATCAGCGAGGCGGCGTGGTCCAGGTCGATCGCGAAGTCGTCGTCGCGTTCGCCCTCGATGGTCCGGGCGCCGGTGATCCGGGCCAGATGGCCGTGGAGTGCATAGGTCGGCTCGAACGTCAGAACCGATCGGCCCGGGCCGGCAAAGGTGAGCAGAACGGTCTGCAGGACCTCGTTGGACCCGTTCGCAACGAAGACCTGATCGGGTCCGAGTCCGTGGAGTTGGCCGATCCGCGACCGCAGGGCGGTGGCTGCCCGATCCGGGTAGCGATGCCACTCGATCGCCGACACCGCCTCGGCAACGGCCTTCGAGAACGCCGCCGGCGGCGATGCCGGTGCCTCATTGGTGTTCAGCCGCACCTCGACGTCGACCTGGGGCGAGTGGTAGCCCTCGAGCGCCGAGAGGTCGTCTCGGACACGGGGCGGGTCACGTCGCTCGCCTCATCCCGGCCGACGCCACCAGCCGACAGGTCGGCCGAGAGGTCGGAGAGCCGAAGGCGAACCGACGTCGGCATGGGCGGCCAGTCCCTCGACCTCGGCCAGCGCCATGGTGTGCGGACCCGAGCGACATCGGCCCCGCGTCGGTCGATCGTCACGACGTGGTGATCCTTGCAGAAGTCGGCGACCGTCAGGGCGCTGGAGAACCGGGCCGAGCCGTAGGTGGGCAGCACGTGACTGGGGCCGACGACGTAGTCGCCGATCGAGGCCGGTGAGAAGTTGCCGCAGAAGATCGCACCGGCGTTGTTGACCGAAGCAGCGAACGTCTCGGCGTCGGTCGATCTGCAACTCGAGGTGCTCCGGGGCAATGGCGTCGACGACCGCCAACGCCGCCGAACGATCGTCGACGATGGCGACGTAGCCGCCTTCGGCCAGGGTCGAGCGAATGTCGTCGGCCCGCGGCGCAACGGCGAGGAGCTCGTCGCCGGCGGCACAGACCGCATCGGCGACCGACTCGTCGGTCGTGACCAGCCATGCCAGTCCGTCGGGACCGTGCTCGGCCTGCACCATGAGATCGATGGCGGCGTAGCGGGGATCGGCGGTGTCGTCGGCGACGACGACGACTTCGGACGGTCCGGCGAAAGCCGCGGCGATGCCCACGTCGCCGGCCACCATTCGTTTGGCCAGGGCGACGTAGAGTTGCCGGGGCCGGCGATGACATCGACCGGGGCGATCGATTCGGTGCCGTAGGCCATGGCGGCAATGGCCTGGGCACCGCCGACGGCGTACACCTCGTCGACGCCGGACAGGCGGGCCGCGGCCAGCACCGATGGGATGTACCCCGCCGATCTCTCGATTGGCCGGAACGCACAGCACGACCGACTCGACGCCGGCCACCCGGGCCGGCACGGCGCTCATGATCACCGTCGAGGGATAGACGGCACGACCACCCGGGGCGTACACCCCGGCCCGCTGGACCGGACGCTGATAGGCCTGGATCGTCACCCCGCGGCTGGTGATGGTCTGCGGGTTCGTGGCGCTGGAGCTCGTGGAACCGGGTGACGTTGGCGATCGGCGAGCTCCATGGCCGCACGCAGTTCGTGGCGTCAACGCCTCGACCGCGGCGTCGAGGTCGTCGTCGCGCACCCGAAGCGACGGAAGGTCGACGCCGTCGAAGCGTTCGGTCAACTCGCAGCAGGACGGAATCGCCCTCGGCCCGCACGCGGGCGATGATGTCACGAACGACCTCGACCGGCTCGTCACCGTCGAGCATCGGGCGAGGCAGACTCCCGGGCCATGTCGGTGACCTCCTCGCAGATCGAGTCGGTTGAGCACGGAGGTCCTCCTGGGGCCGGCGTCGCGGCCGGCCCGACACACGTTGCCGGGCGGAATCCCGGCACTGCTCGCCGCTGACGGTACCGTGACCGTTCCCTGGTCCCGCCACGATTCGGAGTCGTCATGCAGCTCGATGTCAGTGCACTCGAATCCCTGTCGCGGCTCGCTCGACGACCTCGTCAAGCGACTCGTCGAACTGGCCCGGGCCGCCGGTGACGACGAAGAAATCGGAATCGAACTCCGAGAGGTCGAACGGCAGCTCGAGACGGCCTCCCGTCGGCTGGCCAAGGCGATCCGGCGGGTCAACCGCTGAAGGACCGACGATCGACGCGATCCGAGGCCACGATCGCGGGGCCAAAATCACGTCGGCGCCCACCAAAGTGGGCGCCGACGGAGCGACACGGGGCGGCGGATCCCCGAGTCGCATGTTACCAGGTGGCGGGAACCTGGTAACGCCAACAGCTAATGGGAACTCGGCCGTGCTCGGGGTGATGGGCATCACGATTTCTGACGAAGGCCCCATCGTCCCTGGTGACGTGACATCCGTGCCTTGGCGGCGTGACATCGGATCGCCTGATGTTGGCCGTCGATGAAGCGACAAGCAGCCTCCGGACTCCGGTCGCCGCCCTGCAGCGCTCGATGCTCGGCGTTCAGCGCACCGAGGGACAGAACGAGGCCAGGACACAGTCGTCGCACCGAGGACGGCGAGCGACACAGACCCGACGCCCGTGGAGGATCATGCGCAGACTGAATCGACCCGCGCTCGGCGGCGGGAATCATGGGATTGAGCACCGTCTTCGACCTTGACCGGGTCGGTCTCGGTCGGTGAGGCCGAGCAGTCCGCTCAGCCGAAGCACGTGGGTGTCGACGGGCAGGCCCGGGCAGGCCGAGGGCCACGCTGCGGACCACGTTGGCCGTCTTTCGACCCACCCCGGCCAGTGCCACCAGATCCCTCATCGGACCCGGCACCTCGCCACCGTGCCGTTCGACCAGTTGCTCGGCGCACGCACGATGTTCTTGGCCTTGTTGCGGTAGCAGTCCGAGGCTCCCGATCAGTTGCTCGACCTCCTCGGGGTCGGCCTCGGCCAGCGACTCGGCGTCGGGAAAACGAGCGAACAACCCGGGCGTCACCTTGTTGACGCCGACGTCGGTCGCCTGCGCCGACAGGATCGTGGCGATCAGGAGCTGGAACGGGTTCTCGTGGTCGAGTTCGCAGACGGCGTCGGGGTACTCCTCGGCCAGGAGCTCGTGGGTGCGGCGGGCCCGGCCCTTGGCCGAACGTGGACGTGAGGTCGAAGCTGCCGATCGTGCCATCGGGCGAGGGTAGTGGGATCGTCGGCCGCAGACGCCGAACCATGGATCTGCGGGACCGGGCGGACGACGGCCGGGGAAACGAGAAGTTGGCCGAACGAGCGGGCCTCCACCGCGCCCGACCTCCTACACTGCGGCCTCGGCCCGATGGCCGTGGCCCGAGGAAGCTTCGTCGGGCCGTTCGATGGGACCGATGAGCGATGTTCGACGTGACCGTGCAGACCGAGGCCAACCCCGAGGTGGTCGACGTGGCGCGCCATCTCCTCCATCACGCGCTGCCGGTCACGCTTCGCGACGACCGCTTCGAGGACACCTGGGTCAACGAATCGAACGCCGAGGGGAGCAACTTCGTGGCCGCGGTCGCAACCGGTGGACACCATCCGGTGGGCTATGTCGGTGGCCGACTCACCCGGGGTCGACTCCAGCTCGATGCCCTCGTGTCCACGCACTCGCCGTGGCCCGCCGACATCGTCTTCGACACCCTGCTCGACGCCGCCGTCGACCAGGTGCTGCACCGGCCCGACGAGATCGACACCATCGAGGTCTGGGGAAAGCCGGCACATCCATGGCACGCCACGGTGGCCGAGGCCCACGGCTTCACCGAGCTTCGCAGCCTGCTCCAGATGCGTTGCCCGCTACCCGTCGGCGTCGAACCATTGCCAACCCGGTCCTTCGTCCCGGGCATCGACGACCGATCGTTGATCGAGGTCAACAACCGGGCGTTCCGCGGCCACCCCGATCAGGGAGGTTGGACCCAGCAGACCCTGGCCGCCCGAATGGCCGAGCCGTGGTTCGACGCCGAGGGTGTCCGGCTGCACGAGATCGACGGTCGGATCGCCGGCTTCTGCTGGACCAAGATCCACGAAGAACCGCCGCTGGGTGAGATCTTCGCCATCGGGGTCGACCCCGACTTCCACGGCCGCGGGCTCGGCGTGCCGATGACCGCCAGCGGCCTCGAGTGGCTCGGCGCCCGCGGCCTCGGCGTCGGGATGCTCTACGTTGAGTCCGACAACGTGCCGGCGATCCGCACCTACGAGCGGCTCGGATTCACCACGGTGCGGGTCGACCGAGCCTGGCACCGGCAGGCCAAAAGGGCCTGACGGCGCACGGCGGTAGCGTTGAAGACGTGCCGTCACCGTGGGATCCGAGCCGAACCGAGCTGGCCGAACGATTGGCCGACCAACCTCGCTTCCGCCTCGACCAGCTCTGGTCCGGTCTGTACGAGCACGGCCTCGACCCGTCCGAGATCACCACGCTCCCGGCGACCCTACGCTCCGAACTCGCTCGGGACTTCGCCCCCGCACTGATCCCGGCGGCCCGTCAGGCGACAGCCGACGGGATGACGGTCAAGCGCCTGTGGGAACTCGATGACGGCGCACGAATCGAATCGGTCCTGATGCACTACCGGGAGCGATCCACGGTGTGCATCTCGAGCCAGGCCGGTTGCGCGATGGGCTGTGGCTTCTGCGCCACCGGACAAGCCGGATACGAGCGCCACCTCACCGTCGGTGAGATCCTCGAACAGGTCGTTGCCGCTCGTCGAGAAGCCGAGCCTCGCCGGCTCTCGAACGTCGTCTATATGGGGATGGGCGAGCCGTTCGCGAACTTCGACCGGGTCGTCGAGTCGATCGAGCGCATCACCAACGACCTCGGCATCGGTGCCCGGCGGATCACCGTCTCGACGGTCGGCCTGGTGCCGCAGATCCGGCGCTTCACGGCCCTGCAGTGGCAGGTCGGACTGGCGGTCTCGCTCCATGCGGCCAACGACGAACTCCGCAGCGAACTGGTGCCGATCAACAAGCGCCACCCTCTGGCCGAACTCATCGACGCCGCCCAGGAGTTCCGGGCCAAGACCGGCCGGCGCATCTCCTACGAGTGGGCCATGATCGACGGTGTCAACGATCGCCATTCCGATGCGGTGGAGTTGGCCGAAGTCGCCCGCCGCTCCGAGGCCCACGTCAACCTGATCCCGCTGAACCCGACACCGGGCTGGCCGACCACCGGCAGTCCGAGGTCCCGGATCAGGCAATTCGCCGACGAGCTGACCCGACGCGGCACCAACGTGACGGTCCGGGCCAATCGCGGAACCGACATCGACGCGGCCTGCGGACAGCTGCGAGCCAACCACGACGCGACACCGGTGACGATCCGCGCCACTCGCTGACGGCCGGACTCGACGGCGCTGCGTCGCCGCGGGCTCCGGCCCCATGCGTCCACTTCACCCAACCTGCGCCCATACTGGTGGCCCTATGTATCGCTGGTTCAACCCCTCGCACCCGCAGACCATGCAGACGGCGGTCTTCCTGGGCTACTTCGCCGCCGTGTTCGGGCTCCTGTTCGGCGCCGGCGGCCGTGACGTCGGCCTCCAGATCCTGACCTCGGTGGGTCTCGGTGCCGGCGCCTTCGGAGTCGCCAACAACAAGCGCATCGGCTACTACGCCCTGATCGTGTTCTCGGTGATTCGAGTCCTGCTCATCCTGGCGTTCCTGCGCTACAGCCTCGACATCATCTTCGTGCTGCGCTACGTGCTCAATCCGCTGGTCTTCCCGGCCGCGCTCGTCGCCGCCGTGCTGCATCCCCACACCCGCGAATACCAGAAGATCTGGTTCGAGTAGCGCCCCCCGTTTCGAGACACCCCCGATTTCGAGACACGCCGATCTCGAGACACCCCGATCACGAGACGGCAGCGGCCGAATCCGGGACGAAAAGGTGCTGACCCCGGGGGGCGGCGGCAGTCCCGGGGTCAGCGGCCGCCGCTCCGAAGAGCTGCAGCGGTAGTAATGGTACTGAGCCGGCGTACGAAAGCTCGCAGAATCTGCTTGCTTTTTCGAAGGACAAACGTCGTGACCTGCAACTCTGGGTCGAGATGACTCCTCTATCCCCTGCCGTGGAGGGCGCCCACCACCTTGTCGACCAAGGCTGCGATCTCGACCACCGACCTGCGGTACTGCCGACGCCCCCGCTTGTAGGGATCATCGACGTCCCAGCGCCGGTCGAGATAGCGGATCGCCTCCCGACCCTCCATCGCCGTCAGGAGCCCGTCGAGACCGTGGGCACCGAGATCGACCATCTCGGCTGCTTCCTTCAACGGAAGGATCTTGCCGAAGACCGATTCGTTCTCGAGGACGATGTTCTGGATGTGACGGGCCTCCATCGTGAGCACCAGATCGGAACCGGCCAGGAGATGATCATCCACGACCGACGACCGATGAGGCCCGACGGACACATCGAGCTTGCCCAGCGCCTTGGCCATGTCGGGCTCGATCGGTCGGCCGACCTCCAGGAATCCCGCCGATCGATACCCGAACGTCGACTCGCCGAAATACTGCCGGGCAATGGCTTCGGCCGCCGGGGACCGGCAGATGTTCGCCGTACACACGAACAACACCTGGCGCGACGGGTGGTGCTCGGTTCGTTCGCTCTCGATCATCGGATTCCTCGGGGCTCGCTCGTTCCCGGCCAGGCTAATCGGCTGGTCGGGTCGATCTCGACGCCTTCACCGGGATCACCTCGGCCGGGGTCGGCGTTGTAGCCTCGGGGCATGGCATCGACCGACACCGAACGGCCCTCGGGCACCGAACTCCCGCAAGGCGACGAGAAGCGCCAGGCCGTTCGCGAGATGTTCGACACCATTGCGCCACGCTACGACCTGGTCAACCGGGTGATGACGTTTCGTATGGATGTCGGCTGGCGCAAGAAGTCCCAGGCTTCGCTGGCCCTCGGCCCGAATTCGGTGGTCCTCGACCTGGCCTCGGGAACCGGCGACTTCTCGGTCGAACTGGCCGAAGCCGGCCACCGCCCGATCGGGATCGACCTGAGCTACGGGATGTTGGCCGCTGCTCGAAGCGACGCACCTCGGGTGCAGGGCGACCTCCTCGCCCTCCCGCTCGCCGAAACATCGGTCGACGCCGCCGTGTGCGGGTTCGCCCTGCGCAACCTGGTGTCGCTCCCCCCGTTCTTCGCCGAACTCCATCGAGTGGTTCGCCCCGGTGGACGCATTGCCCTGCTCGACGTGTCGGCTCCCGACAACAGGGTGATGGCGTGGGGTCATGGCATCTACTTCAACCGCATCGTGCCCAAGGTCGGCGGGCTCCTGTCGGACAAGGCGGCCTATGCCTACCTGCCCCGCTCGGTTACGTACCTGCCACCCCCCGCCGACATGCTCCAGATGCTGCTCGATGCCGGCTTCGTCGACGTCGATCGCCGCCAGCTCAGCGGCGGCCTCACCCAGCTCCTCACCGCTCGTCGAGCCTGATCCAGACGGGACGGCTATGCCGTTCCGGTCGACTGCCGGAACTCGAGCGATTCGCTGAAGAGGAGCATGACGCCGCCACGATCGAGGTCGCCAGTCGACAGCAACCGCAGCCAATAGCGCTCTCCTTCGCCATCGGGTGGACGATCGAAGACGTTGCGATAGATCAGTTCGATGAATTGCTCGTCGTTCATCGGACCGTAGACGAGAACGAACTCGTCACTCGCCAGGAAGAGATGGGTGAGATCGGCGAAGGACTGACCGCGCCGAGAGACTTCCACCCAATAGGCGAAGCCGTCGTCGTCCGGAAATCGTCCGAGGAATCCACAGTAGGATCGAAAGACCTGCCCCTCGACCGGGTCCGTTCGATCGAATGTGGGGTCGATCGGACCCGTACGACAGGTGGTGTTCACCTGAGGGAGGATCGGCGGTGCCGGCTCGGTCGTGGCCGTGGGCCTCGTGGCGGTGGTCGTCGTCGGGCTCGTGGTGGTCGTCGGGCTCGTGGTGGTCGTCGGCCGTGTCGTCGTGGTCGTCGGGCTCGTGGTGGTCGTCGGGCTCGTGGTGGTCGTCGGGCTCGTGGTGGTCGTCGGGCTCGTGGTGGTCGTCGGGCTCGTGGTGGTCGTCGGCCGTGTCGTCGTGGTCGTCGTGGGGGCCGGGCCGCCGCCCGAATCTCCACAACCGGGCAGAACGCGGAACTCGACGTCGTCCCGATACTCGACCAGGAACCTCCGAACGGCCTCGACGGTGTTCAACCCGCCGTAGAAGCCGTCGTGAAGCAGCACGACTCCTCCATCCGGAGCATCGGCGAGGATGTTCGCATAGATCTGCGGGTCTTGACGCTCGAAGTCGCCGGTGGGCACGTTCCAGAGCTGTTCACTCATTCCCAAGGACGCCCCGACCGAGCGCACCGTGGCGTTGGTGGAGCCGAACGGCGGGCGATAGCACGTCATGGTCGGTCCGCCGGCGTTGCTCACGGCCGCCTGCGCGTTCACGAGTTGGGACCGCACTCCGTCGGCCGAGAGCAACGCGAGATCGGGATGCGTGTGCGAATGATTGCCCAGCGCATGCCCATCGGACACGATGCTCCGCAGCATCGATGGATGGGACTGCACACTCTCACCGACGACGAAGAAGGTGGCCTGGACGTCGTACTGCGAAAGAAGACCCAGGAGTGCCTCGGTGGCACCGTCATACGACGGCCCGTCATCGAACGTGAGGTAAAGGACTCGGCGTGTTTGCGCGTCGGCACCGTCGAGGCCTGCAGCCCCGAGCACCATCGAGATCATCATCGACAGCAGCACCGCAACGCGCCCCGCGACGATTCGGACCGTCAACTGCATCTGCCCTCCGCCACTCCGACGTTCTCACGGCCAAGCGTTACCGAACGCCCTGCTTGCACCGGCAGGATCACCGACCATCCTTCGCCGACCCATCAGGCCACGGCGACAAGCTATCTCAGACTACTTCCCGAGCCGCTCTTGCTCGCTTCGTCAACACGACTCCTCCGACCACCAGAACGAGCCCGGTCCCGACCAGGTAGGCGGTGTCGCTCCCGGTCACCGGAAGCTGCTGCTTTCCGGCGATGGCAACCGGTGCGGACGCAGTCGGCCGCTCGACCGGCACCACAACCGGATCGAGGGTCACCGCTCCGACATCGACGCACTCGGTTTCGGGATACGGACAATCCTGGGCACCGGCAGGAGCCGCAAACCAAGCCGTCGCTCCGAACAGGCTGACCAGCACCGCCGCACTCAAACGTTTCATCAGGAAACCTTCCGATCCACAACTCGACCTGCGGCCGAGCATAGCCCACCGCCTCGACGATTGCCGGAATTCGTGTGAGGCGAAGTTACCCGCTCGTCCCCCCACCGTCGTGGTGAGCAGGCGACCCGGGTGTCGCTCACAGCCTGGCTGCCCGTTCGTACCAGTGGTCGAGGCTTGCCTCGACTTCGGCGAAGGAGAGGGTCGTCGTCAGCCGCTCCCGGGCTCGGGTCTCGAGCTCGTGTCGGCGTTCCTCGTTGACCCAGACGTCGATCATCGCATCGGCCAACCGCTCCACGACCGTGCTCGAGGGATCGGGCGAGATCAAGACCGCGTCGGATCCGACGATCTGCGAGACGACGCCGACGTCGAGACCCACGATCATGGTTTCCAGGGCCATTGCGAATTGCAGCAGGCTGGAGCCGCCGTCGCGGGTGCTGGCCGAGACCAGCGCGTGAGACCCTGCGATGAGCCTTCGCTCCTCGGTTCGGTCTGCGGTGCGGTGAACCATGACGCAGTCGCCGAGTCCCAGGCGCTCGATCTCGGCGAGCAGGAGGTGGTGATCGGCGCCGTCTCCGATGAGATGGAGCTGCACATCCGGCAGACGCTCCCTGACGATCGCCAACGCCCGGAGCGCGTAGAGCTGGCCCTTCCAGGCGATCTGGCGCCCGGACAATGCGAAGGTCGGCCGATCGGCCTTCGCCTCGCTTCGACCGATGGACTCCAGTTCCCGAAGAAGCCCTTCGGGGAGTGCGTAGGTCGGTCGAAATCTCACCGTGTTCTCGACCCCACGGCGCCGGAGCTTGTCGTCGACCGTGTAGGTCGTCGTCACGACGAGCGAGCGCGATCCCTTCACGGTGAATCGCCAACGCCGAGAACGAGTCGCAAGATCGAGGGCGCGGCAGCGACCCCATTCCTGGAGCCGGGTCGTCCAGTGTTGCGAAGAACGCAGCGCCGGGTCGACCGTTTCACCTCCCGACAAGGGACCGACGAGGAGCGGCACCCCGAGCCGATACAGCGGCGTCGGCATCCAATACGCACTCATGGTCACCTGGTGAGCGAGATCGAACGGCAACCTCGAATGCTGCCTACCGGCGCTCTCGACGGCTCGCGAGTACCACACCATGCAGTGCACAGCGTCGAACCAGCCCCTGCCGATTCCGATCGGTCCGAATCGCTCTCGGAGCGGGACGTACTCGAAGCGCGGCGCGAATTCGAGCTCCACGGCTTCGATCGCCGCTCGATTCGACGCCGGGGTGAAGACGGTCACGTCATGATGGCGGGCCGCCATCTCGACGAACTGCCAGCCAATACCGAACTCGGAGCCGGCATTCGGTATGCAGTTGTAGGCGAACAATGCTACCCGCAACGCGATCCCCGTCTTCACGAACACCGGCCGTATCCCTGACTGAACCTGAGGGTATCGCCCGCCCATCCCTGTCCCCCGGCTGAATCCGAGCACCGGAGGCGAGGAGTCGATGATCGGTCTCGGCTCTACGGTGTCGGCATGAGTCCAGTCGGCCGACCGACGAGAACGCTGATTCCGTTCCAGCGCCAGATCGCGATCTCGCGTGGAAGCGATCGACCGGCCTTCGCTCGATCCGCCGAGACCGTCGGTTCCTGGACCCTGTCGGCCGGTGCTTCGGTTCACCTCACCCGAGCACGAACGATCGTGATCGCCGGGATCGCTGTCGATACCCGACACGACAACGGAGGGCTCGACCGGATCCTGGCTGCGTTCGACCGGCGAGTGTCACCGACAACTGCCGGGCGATTGATCGATGAACTCGCAGGTCGTTTCGTCGCCGTCGTCGAAACGACCGACGGCGTGTTCGCCACCCAGGACGGGCTCGGCACGAAGCAGTTGTTCTGGGACGCCGAGAGCCAGCATGCTGCAACCGCGCCGGGTCTCATCCTGGAACTGAGCGGGCGACCGCTCCGGCCGACGCCAGAACTCGATCGCCTTTGGTCCCAGCCCTGGTTCGTCGAGCGTGAGTATGCCATCGGCGGGGTCTTCTGCCCTTTCACGGGCGCTCGGCGCGTCCTGGCGAACAGTTGGCTGCACCTCGACAGTGGCCTCGTCCGGCCGAGAACCGTTCGACGAACGGGCCCGCCGAGCACTCCAGCAGAGGTGGCCCGCCAGTTCACCAGGATCCTGCGGGGATTGGGCACCCAATACGGGGCCGACCTCCAGCTCGGGCTCAGCGGCGGCCGGGACTCGCGGCTCGTCCTCGCCGCCGCGCTGAACGCCGATGTGCCGTTCGAGACCTACAGCTACCGGGTCGCGAACGTCGAACCGTCCGCCGACTGCCTGGTCGCGGCAACCACCGCAGAGGCCCTCGGAGTCAAGCACGAGATTCGGGACCTGCCCGAGGCGCTCTCACCCGCAGTCCATGCTGCGCTCCAGCGTGAACAGTGCCGCGGACGCAGCATGACGAAGATCAACGAACTCGAGGAACGCCATCGATTCCGACCCTCTACGACGACGATGTACCTCAACGGGAACGGCGGCGAGTTCTTCCGTGACGACTACCTGGGGCTGGCAGGCTCGATCATGGCGCCCTACTACATCCGTCGTCTCGAACGGGAGTCAGACCCGTATCTCCAATCACTCTTCGACGAATGGTGGCAGCACAGCTACGCGTCGAGACGTGACGAGTTCCGCCGACTCGATCAGTGGTACTGGGAACAGCGCATGGGGGTCTGGGGTGGATTGGGGTTCTCCGAGCACGATGTCGTATCCGACCAGGTATCGCCCTTCAGTTCCCGATCCATGATCATCGACGGCCTGAACCGCCGGGCCCATCTCTGGCAGCGCCGAGACCGCTTTCACCGGGATCTCATTCGTTGCCTGTGGCCGTCCCTCGACTCGTTTCCGTACATCGACCAATCCGAGACGACCGCCCGCTGGCTGGTGCGCCGGCCAGCGGTCATGAAGGTGATCGGCCGCGTCCTCGACGGAACACTCGGGCTCGAGATCCTGAAGGTGAAGCACTGACGAGCCCCGCTGCCGGGTGACGAACGGATCAGTCGGCCCAGCAGATCGGGACGTTTTCGAGATGCACCAGGCCGGGCGTCGGCTGTCGGAACGGGTGCACGCGTGACGGCCAGCCGGTTCGGTCCTCGAAAACGAAGGTCTGAGCCTCGACCGGGGCGTCGGTCGAGTCGAAGACGTCGAGCGCGCGCGAACTGTTCCCGGAAGCGATCGAAGTAATCCGGGCCCGGTCCATGCCAATTGTCGCACTCACCGGCCACCGGTCGCGGGTAGTCGATCGTCACCGGGTTGAACACCGGCACGGGGAGAACTGCCGCTCCACCTGGTCGGAGGATCCGCCGGATCTCGGCGATCGCTTTCCTGTCGTCGCGGACGATGGCCAGGACATGGGATGCCCACACGAGATCGAACGAGGCCGAGTCGAATGGCAGATCCACCAGGTCGACCCGGTGGTCGACACCA
Source organism: uncultured Acidimicrobiales bacterium (assembly GCA_963700755.1). Lineage (GTDB taxonomy): Bacteria > Actinomycetota > Acidimicrobiia > Acidimicrobiales > SZUA-35 > JBBQUN01. The sequence goes on along the minus strand of CAVOYW010000001.1, from coordinate 229,684 downwards.
TCGAGGTACAGATCGGCCGTTTCGTACGTTCCGCCCAGCTGTCGCAATCGTGTGGCGATCATCGGCTCGGGGGCGAAGTGGAGGACACGTGGCGTGCGTCCCGCAAACGCGGGGGCGATCACCCGGTCGAAAGCGATGACCGCCAAGCGGTGGCGCTCGAGCGCGCCGCAGAACGGACATCTCGCCCACCGGCGGGTGCCGTCGATCCCGAAGGCGCGGGCGAGCGCGACATTGCGATCACATCCTGGACACGCCCAAGGGCGATGACGATGGTGACGCCACAACGCATCGGTGACCCGCTCCATCCCGTGGAGTATTCGCGCCGTGGCATGAGTGACGGATGGACGCATCGAGCCCTCCTCCGAATCGTCGACCGATCGACGTCACCTTACTCGGTAGCGCGAGTCACCGACCCTGCGCCGCTGGGCGCGCCGAGAAGCGCCGCTCGTTCAGGCAAGAGCAGCGACGATCCCGGAGCCGAAACGCTCCACCATCGTCTCGACCGTGTAGACCGATGCCGCCCGAATGCTGTTCTGCGTGAACGCCGCACGTTTCTCCGAGGTCATCACCTCGACGACGAGTTCGGCGAACTCCTCCGGCGTGGAGGATCCCGGGGCCAGCACGCCCGCATCCGCCTCGGTGAGATAGTCGATCTCGGGGCCGTGGAAATCGCTCTCGAGAGCGATCACCGGCGTGCCGAAGATGAACCCATCGAGGACGCTCAGCCCGACCGCTCCACCGAGCAGGGTGAGATCGGCGATCGAACCCAGCTCGGCCTTGTCGTAACCGGTGATCGGATCGAGCACGGTCACACCCTCGACCTGGCCGGCTTGGGCAACGATCTCAGATCGAAGGGGCCCACCTCCGGCGATGATCAATTCGAAATCGGGAAGACGCCGGCGAATGTACGGAACGGAATCGATGAGGAAGTCGATCCGTTTCCAATCGTAGATCGAGCTGATGCACACGGCGATCATGCCTGGGCCGGCCCCGAACCTTCGGCGGCGTTCGTCCAGCGGAATCGACTTGGCGAGCGCCAGATCCCGGGATAGCTGTCGACTGTCGTACGCGTTTTGGAAGACGGTGATTCGCTCGGGAGGGAATCCTTGCTCGATGAGGCGCTGTCGAACCATCTGCGTATAGGCGAACCACCAGTGCACACCCCGGTTGAACTGGGGTTTCAGCCATTCGGCCAGCTGACCTCGAGCTCCACGAGGGGGATTCTGACCATGGCCCCACAGCGCGGTACGCGGGCCGCTCAGGAACGAGGAACGAAAGCTGAGGACCGGGTTCACGAGCAGTCGACTCGCCTGCTCCAAGATGATCAGATCGGCATCTGCGGTCGACCGATAGACCTGCTGCCACAGGAGTGCGGAATCCCGTCGTCCGATCTGTTTCGTGACGAGGGGCTCGGCCCAATCGAGCCAAATGGCGTCGGGACGTCCTTGCGAAGGGTGGTCGGGTCGTGACGCAATGATCCGGAGCTTGATCCCACGGTCGGCGAGGTAGTGTCGAAGTCCGACGAAGAACTCCTCTCGGTAGTGCAGGATGTTTCGAAAGACGAAGACAACCTCACGCTGGCCGGTCGATTTGTCCGAGAGTCCCCGCCGATTCGATCGCAACACCATTTCATCCTAGGAGCGGTTCCCGGTGACGGAACATGAGCCCTCGTGCCGCTACGACGTCTGCATCCCCACCTTTCGGCGTGCCGCTCAGCTCGAACGGCTCCTGGCGTCGCTGAGCGACATGATCGATGATCCTCGCTGGGAGCGCGACGGCGTGATCATCGTCGACAACGACCCCGGGGAATCGGCGGCGCCGATCGCCGAGCGGTGGTCCGACCGAATCCCGGGGCTGCGGTACGTCGTCGAGCCCCGACCCGGCGTTGCGGCCGTTCGGAACCGCTTGATCGAGGCCTCGACCGCACCGTGGATGCTCTTCATCGACGACGACGAGGAAATCGTCAGCGATTGGCCCATCGGACTGCAGCAACTGGCCTCCGAAACGGCATGTCACGCCGTGGCCGGTCCGGTCGCTCTCCACGTCAGCGACGACTGTCCGCGCTGGATGCTCCGACCGCATTTCCTCGGTCGGCCACCGCGCCCGCACGGGAGCGTTCAGAGCACACTTCCCACGGGAAACCTCCTCCTCGGTCGGGCTGCCGCCACGGCCAGGACACCGGCGTTCGACACGAGTTTCTCGACCACCGGGAGTGAGGACAGCGAGTTCACCCAGTGGCTCTCCGACCATGGGTTCGTGCTCCGTTGGTCGGCCAAGGGCGTGGTCGCCGAAGTGATCCCACCCGATCGCGAGCGGGTGTCCTACCTGGTCAATCGGTGGCATCGAATCGGGGCGAACATGGCTCGGATCGAAGTCGGGCGTTGCCCAACCGGTTGGCCCCGCACCAAGCGTCGAGCCCGGCTCGTCGGCGCGGCACTTGTTCGAAGCGTCGCAGGGGCGCTCCTGGCTCCCCTCCTTCTCGTTCGGCGGCGAGGCGAGGCGATTCCCCTGGGTGCCGAAGGCCTGCGAAATCTCTGCTACTTCACGGGCTCGATCCGCGGCGCATTGGGCGGGGCATCGGCCTGGGCACGGTGAGTGACGCCGAACGTCGTCAGCAGGTCGTCCGGTGTCCCGGGAAGAAGGACGAGGGCAGGTACTCGACGCTCGGATCGGTGCCGGAGTCGACGAGGAAATTGCATCCACCGGCCAACGAGCCGCCGCCGATGACCCACGGGTAGGCGTAGTCGAGGGTGTAGAGAGCGAATCGATTCGCTCCGAAGCCATTGAGACTCATGTCGGCTGCACACGTGCCCTGGCTCCGACCACTCGTATCGCAGAAGTAGGTCCGACCCACGTCGGCGAAGTAGTTGTTCCTGATCACGGTCTGAGCCCCGTCGCCATTGATCAGGTAGTTGATCACGGCGAAGCCGTTGAGCGGATCACCGACGTCGACCACGCCGTTCTCGAAGATCCCCAACCACTGCTGGACCTTGAAGCGCTGAGGATCGGCGGACACCCTCCCGTACGACGCCTGGATGTAGTTGCCGATCAGCCGGGATCCCGAAACCCCGTAGTTGTTGACTGCGTTGTTGTGCGTGACCTGCGCATTGTTGCCGGAGTCCTGCTGCCGGGCATCTCCGCCGAAGGAGAACGAATGCATGTAGTTGTATTCGACGAGTGAATCCGTTCCCATCTGCACCGCCCCACGGGCAAACGACAGGTCGTTGTGGTGAACGTGGGCCCGAGCACCACCGAGATAGACGTTTCGGGAGCAGATCTCGTTGTCATAGCCGCTGCAGGTGATGGTGTTGTACGCAATCTCGACATCCGGTGCGTTCACGAAGACGGCCGGCGCATCGGTGGCGATCCATCCCCAGCTCGGCTGAGACCGGGTCGGACAGTTGACGTAGGAGTTCCGCAGCGTCATGGTGACCTGGATCGACAGACACGCGCCATCGGCCGAAATCCCATCGACGATCCAACGACCGTTCTCCTGTTGCACCCACGGTTGACCCTGATTCGCCTCGAGGAACGCCTGATCGATGACGACTGACGTGCCCCCGTTGCCTCCCGGCCCGACCCTGGCGAGCCCGGCCGACGACACGGTGGACGGTCGACCAACGTTCGAGCCCGGCGACGGGAGGATCCAGCCGGACGGCGAGAGTCCACTCGCTGGATCGACCGCTCCGACGGGTGGAGCCGGTGCCGTGGTCGTCGGGACCGCCGTCATCGGCACCGCGGTCGTCGGCACCGCGGTCGTCGGCACCGCGGTCGTCGGCACCCCCGTCGTCGGGATCGCGGTCGTCGGCGGTGCGGTCGTCGGCACCCCCGTCGTCGGCACGGCCGTCGTCGGCAGGCTGGTCGACCCGACCCGGCCCGGCGCCGATCCGGTCGTCGCCGTCGATGACGGACCGGTCGGCATCCCCGCCGACGCGGGGTTGACGGCACCAGGTGTCTCCGACGTCGTGTCCGACGACGACGGCAAGTCTCCAGCCGGCACCTGATCGACCGAGACCGCCGCCGCTGACCCAGCCGTCTGCGTCGGCGCCTCATCGGACCGGTCGGGCGATGGCCCGTCCGTCGTGGTCCCCGATGCTGCTGCCTCCGATTCCGACAGGGCTGCCGGCTCCGATTCCGACAGATCCGACTCGTGCGATTCGGATGTTTCGTCGACCGGTACCGGGGCAGGATCGACTGCCGATGTGAGACCCGCCGCGTCCGGATCGCCGACAGGGGGCTCGATCGGGTCGATGAACACCTGGTCGGCGATCGGACGGTGATCAGGGGGCACGATCGCCTCGACTCGCTGGCCTGCTGACTCCTCGCTCGGCAGTCTGGCGATCGATACCCCCGTCGAACCGGCCACACCGATCAACGCGACGAGCAGTATTCGACCAGCAGGAACTCGACGTCCGGTGGTCTTCGTTCGCAGCACTGCAAAGTCATCGACGCCTCAGGCGGCATCTTGAGCAATATCACCTACATTTTCCGGAGAGGATCAGCGCGTCGCCGGCACCATCGACTGCAGTCGCAGCCCCATCCGATCAGTCACGGAGTCGCTGGCGGGCCACGGCCATGAGGAACCGGACATTGCCGACGAGGTATCGAGCGGCAAGCCTTCTGGGCTCTGCGAGCAGCCGTGAGAGCCACTCCAATCCGTTGTCGGTCATCCACCGCGGACCTCGAGCGACGGAACCACCCACGAAATCGAATGCCGCACCAACGCACACCACGGCACCCGAATCGAAGGCATGTCCATGAGCGGAAACGAATCGCTCCTGGAGCGGCTGGCCCATTCCGAGAAAGAGAACGTCGGGCCGAACGAGCGCGATCTCGGACGACACGACCCGTGGTCGGTCGAAGTAGCCGGATCGTCCGACGACCTCGAGGTCCGGATGACGCTGCTCGATGACGTCGAGTGTCTTGGCGATCTCCTGCGGCCGTTGGGCGACGATCATGACCCTCAACCGACGAGCCTCGAGTGCGGCGAAGAGCGTCTCGAGGTGATCGGGCATCGTGACGCGCTGATCGCGCGACACCTCGTTCCCCAGGACGCGTAGCCCCAGGAGTGCACCGAAGCCGTCGCACCAGGTCTGGGCCTCGGAGTTGAGAAACGCGCTCAGCCCGGGATCACGTCGGCTGAGGTTGATCGTGTTTGCGTTCACGTAGTCGAAACAGGTTCCGGTGCGGTTGCTCCCGGCCTCGGTGATGGCCTCGATGAGTTGCTCGGCCGTGAACAGCCCGACATTGACGCCACACAGGCCGATCACGTCACGACCGCCGCGGGTCACCGGGCGCCTCGACCGAGCGGCACGGCGTCCCATGTCACGAGGCGAAGTTGAGCGAACAGCACCGAATCGTCGAAGACGCGGTTCTCGTCTTCATAGCCGGGGTGTCCTGGGTGCACCATGATCTCGGTGATCCCTCGAAACGCCTCGTTTCGTGGTCCGAGAGTCGCCAAGGTCGCCAGATCGGTGAAACCATCCGGGCATCCGAATCCGGCTGCGGCGAACGAGGCACGCTGAAGTCGCTTGACCTGTCGGCGCAAACGGTTCTGCGGCTCGGGGAAAATGGACCAAACCGGGCGAACGCGGCTGATCCCGGTTCGTGAGCGCAAACGCCACAACGCAGGCAGAAGAGACGGATTCAGGTGGTCCAGCCGGTGCGAATCCACGTGGCTGATCGTGAGCCCCGCCTCGTGTCCTCGCCCGATCTGCGCCTCCCACTCCCCTGCGATCCGCTCGACTGCCGACGGACCGAGCAGCCGGCGACGACCGACCTTGGACGAGAAGGAGCCCGTGTCATCAACCAATCCGACACGAGCAGGCCCGGCGGTGAGCGGCCGGAATTCGCTCGTGTTGAGGTGAATGCCAAAACTCGCCTGGGGAAACGCCGCCGATCGCTCGACGGCGTCCTCGAACGCCGGACCATTGACGATGATCGACGCCGAGGTCACGAGCCCTCGGTCCATGAGACCGAAGATCGCCTCGTTGACCGCTTCACTGATTCCGAGATCGTCGGCGTTCACGATGAACGTCTTCACCATCTGCTCTCTCTTCTCGTCACGCCGTTCGTGCCTCCGGTCGGATGGCGATCGTCAGACCGGAGGCACGAACGGCCACCCCAGAGGCGGCCGAGGCTAGCGTGGAAGCCTCGGGCCCACGCGAGCGTCGTCCCGAACGGTCCTCCAGGAGGGAGATCTTGTCCACTGTCCAGGCAACTGAGGGTGACTCGCTCCGCCCAGCTGCTCGCTTCCCGATCGTGGCCGTGTTCTCGGCTCTCGCTGCGCTCATCGGACTCAGTGCCTGTAGCTCGTTCGTCACCTCCGGCGGGCAACCTTCCGTCGAGTCGGGGACGACCGACCTCGACGAGAGCGCCGCTTCGACTTCCCTCGACCCCTCGACCTCCATGTCGGCCACCTCGACCACCCGGCCGATGGTGATCGGTGACCGCTCCGTCTACGGATTCATCCTCCCTCGTCGAGGCGAGAACGTCGGAAGCCCCGGCTATCCCGATCTTTCGGGGCTGGCACCCTACGCTGGGGTCGACAGCTCGGCGGTCACGATCGACGACGCCTTCCTCGATGCCAACGAGGGCGAATCATGGCTCACGAACCAGAACGGTCGGTGGACCATCTCGGGGGTCGCCTTCGACGGATCGTGCCTCAACATCCTGGTGAGCGTGACCCTCGAGAACTCGTATGTGAACTGTCCGACCCGAACCCACGACGAGGAAGAATGGGGCCGAGGTTTCGACGACGCACCGGCGGTCAATGTCGTCGCCGACGGCGTCACGCTGCGCCGCAACACGATCACCTGCAGCGGATTCGACAACGACATCTGTTCCCGGAATCTCTCGCTGCGCGGCGCGGATGCGGTGGTCGAATTCAACGACCTCTCCTTCGCACGAGGAGCGATTCAGATCGGGGAGAATTCCGACATCCGATTCAACTTCATCCACTCCCTCGCCTTTGGAGCCGACGATCGACAGAACGAGGAGAACAACAATCCCGGCGTGACCCACAACAACGCGCTCAACAACTACGGAGCCAGTGGCGCGTGTGTCGTCGGCAACTATGTGATCGCGTCGTACGGGCGAGTATCGGCCTCTCCCGAGGATCACCGGAATCAGTACTACACCGACATCTACCCCGATGGCATCGTTGGCATCGGTGACCCTCTGAACGGCTACACCATCGTCAACTATCTGATCGACGGCTCCGGTGCCGATTTCGTGATCGAGTCGAACTATCTCGAGAAATCCGGTCGGGCCTTCCAGTGTCAGACTCGCGGCCGGAGAGACGCCTCCTGCGCTGCGGTGGTCAATACCAATGCGTTCGGTGCGAACCAGTTCGAGCGATTCGGCGACGGTGGCGCCTTCGCCGTGTCCGGTGGACCGGCAATTCTGGAGGGACGGTGCAACTTCACGATCGCCGATCCACTGGATCCGGAACCTGTCGTGCTCCCGCCATTCCTGTTCGCAGGAGAGAACCACGAAATCGAAGGATGCGACGTTCTCCCGTGACCGAACAACTAGCATCGTCCGGATGACGACTGCGGCTCCGCTCACCTCCGCGGGCAACAACACGGTTCCCGGCCTCGAAGATTATCTTCGGGCGCTGAGGGAGCACTGGCTGGTCGTACTCACGGTCGTTGCTGCGGTCACGATCGCCGCAGCGTCCTTCGGGGCGCAGCGGACCCCGAACTACTCGACCACCGCGCGAGTCCTCGTCCTGCCGACACCCGTTGCCTCGGTCAACGCGAACCTTGCGGCGCCACAGCTCGAGCGCGAGGTCGAGGTGATGCGTTCGAAGGCCGTCGTGACTCAGGCGCTCGGAGCCAACATCGACGTGGGCAGCGTCCTGCAGGAACTCGACGTCAAGTTCGAGCCGAACAGCGACGTGCTGCGGGTCACTTTCGCCTCCCCTTCGGCTGAGCTCGCTGCGTCCACGGCCAACCAAGTTGCTGCTTCCTATGTCGAAGCACGAGTCTCCGACGGGTACGGCTTCTACGAATCCGAGATCGAGAGTCTCGAAACCCAACTGGCCAGTCTCGATCAGACCATCGCCGCAACCGAGCTCTCGATCGCTCAGTTGGAGGAACAGCGCGCGGCGACCACGAACCCGGCGCTGGCCGCATCCCTTGGATCACAGCTGACGATCGCGAACGGAGAACTCGGGGCACTGCGAACCGAGAGCGTGAACACCAGCAGGTTGCTGCAGAGCGCCCAGTCGTCGTATCGAGCGCTGAAGCCACCGGCAGAACTGCTGGCCGAGGCCTCTGTTCCGACCGCTCCCACCGGCATCCCCACCAGCCGACTGGCCGTCATCGGAGCGTTTCTCGGTTTGGTCGTCGGCACCGTCGGGGCTCTCTTCGCCGACCGACTGGACAAGTCCTCGAGCGATTCGTCCGAGGTCGCCGCTGTTCTGGGGGTGCCGGTGCTCGCCCGACTCCCGAAACTCGGATTCCAGAGTCGCAAGACCTTGGCGATGCTCGACGACTCCTCCTCGTCGTGGGTCCACCGGGCCCGGGAGGGGTTCCGAAGACTGCGTACCGCCGTCCTGTTCGAGCGGTCGACCTCGGGCAATCGGGTGTTCCTCATCACCAGCTCGGTTCCCCAGGAGGGGAAGTCCACCATCGCCGCCAACCTCGGGATCGCTCTGGCGACGACCGGGGCGAGAACGGTCATCGTCTCGGCCGATCTTCGCCGACCGAGCATCGACGCCATCCTCGGAGTCGAATCCGACAGCGGGCTGTCACGCATCCTGAGCGGTCAGGAGGACCCGGCCTTCCACGTGCCGACCAGCGTGGAAGACCTCTACATCGTGCCGGCAGGACCATCGCCGCTGAACTCGTCGGAACTCCTGAGCTCGCCGACGTTTCTCGACGTCATCGAAAAGCTCGAGCAGATGTTCGACGTCGTTCTCGTCGACAGTCCCCCGGTTCTGAGCGCCGCAGACGCAACCACGATGGCGGCGCAGATCAAAGAGGTCATCCTGGTCGTCGATCGACGGGCCGAGATCGACCAGCTGAGAGCCATCCACCACGAACTCCAGAACGTGGGTGGACGAATCCTCGGGGCCGTGACCAACCGTGATCGCGAACTCTCCCGCATGTTCGGCCGCGACGTCTACTCGTACGGTTCCCACCGGTGACGTCCTCGACGGCGATCACCGATCGCCGGGATCGAACCACCGGCGGGTACCGCCCTCCGCCGTCGGGTGCAGTCGAGAAGTCACTCGCTGCGCTCATCATGTTCCTCCTCGCTGCCGGATTCCCCACCGACTGGTTCTTCGTCGCCGAACCCGGGGTGACGGATCCTCCATCGCTCGGACTCGCCGCAGGTGTCTTCACGATTCTCTTCCTGTTCGTGATCGCGCTGTCCGACCCTCACATCTACCTGAACGCAATCGCTCGACTTCCGTACCTGAGCGCCTTCCTCGTCCTCCTCGCGATCTCCTCGCTCTGGTCATACCAGATCGTTCTCTCGGGCCGGCGAGCGCTCGGCGTCGTGCTTTCGGCTGCCTACGCGATCTGGCTCTGCTATCGCTTCGACCGAGATGAGCGCTTCGCCATCATCAGTGTGCCGATTGCTTTCAGTGCTCTCCTCAGCCTCGTCTTCGCACTGGCGCTCCCACAATGGGGTGTCAACGAACAAGGTGCCTGGGACGGCATCTACGACAACAGAAACGCACTGGCGCACGACTCCGTGCTCGCGCTCCTCGTGTTGTTGATCGCCGCTCGACACTTCCGCCGATTTCGAGTCTTCTTCTACGCATCTGCCGGCTCTGCGGCAGCGGCGACATGGTTCGCCACGTCGGCCACTGGTCGCGCCGGAGGCGGGGCGATCCTCGCTCTACTCCTGGTGTACCAGGCGTTCCGAGCCCGCAAGCAGCTCTTTGGCGCAGCCGTCACCGCCCTGGCCGGCGCAACCGTTCTCGCCGGTATGGTCGCCACGGCCTCACTCGGTTGGATCACGACCCGATTGGGCCGAGACATCACCCTGTCGGGACGACTCCCGCTGTGGGAACTGTCCTGGGACGCGTTCATGGCCAGACCCTGGTTCGGCTATGGGTGGGAAGGGTTCTGGGGCGGCTACTTCTCCCCCGCCCACAGCATCTGGATCGCGACCGATTGGGAGCCTCCGAACGCTCACAACCTGCTTCTCGATCTCGGGATCCAGACCGGAATCTTCGGCGCCCTGCTCTTCGTCATCGCCTGGATGCGCGGCTTTCGTCGGAGCGTGTTCCACGTCCGGGATGTCAAAGGGCCACTCGGCCTCTTCCCGATCCTCATGCTGAGCTTCGTGCCGCTGTTCGGAACCACCGAGTCGGGTCTGGTCGGTCGAACCCAGTCATTCGTCCTCGTGGTTGTCGCTCTTGCATCGGCAGCGGACCAATCGTTGCTGAGTCGGGAAGGCTGACGCCCCGTCGATGGTTGACCGCCTCGAGCGGCTCGTCCGACGACCGGCCTGGATCGCCCTGGGCCTCGTTCTCTGGATCGCCGCGGTCGGCCTCACCTTGAGATCGGCCCAGGTTCGAAGCGCCGATGCCGTCGGACGACTCACCGACATGACCGAACAGGGCTACCTCGACGACACCGATATCGACTCGGTTCGCCGAGACCTCGCCGATGCTGATGACGAAATGGCAGCCGCCAGTCGGGATCTCAACTCACCGCTACTCATCCCGCTTCGGATCACTCCCGTGGTCGGGCGTCAACTTCGGTCGGCGACGGCGCTGGCCGACTCCGGAGCCGCACTGACCGCTGCTGCCCGGTCCGTGCTCGATGCCGCCACCGACGCCCCAAAGGACACCGGTCGCCTCGAACTCCTCGAGATCGTACGAGACGAGATCGATCAGGCCCTCGTCACGCTCGACCGGTTGGATCTGGGACCCTCGGAAGCGCTGCTGGCCCCTCTCGCCGAGGCGAGGACCGAAGCCGCCGAAACGGTTGCCGACGTCCAGGCTCGACTCTCGGATTCCCAGCAGATCGTCACCGGGCTGAGCTCCTTCCTCGACGGCAGGACGTATCTGGTGCTCGGCACCAACAACGCCGAGATGCGTGTGGCCTCGGGGATGCCGCTGTCGATCGGTGAAATGACCACTCGAAACGGCGACGCAGAGCTCTCCGATCTGCAGAACACCGGCGCGTTGGTCATCGAAGGCGACTACCAGCGCAGCCTCGGGCTTCCGGTGGCGGTCAGCGTGATCGACGACGACATGGCTGCCCGTTGGGGCTTCCTGAACCTAGGTGACGACTTCCGCAAGCTGACCTACAGCCCTCGATTCTCCGAATTCGTCGCCCCACAGGCCGCCAGGATGTGGTTGGCCAACACCGGCTCACAGGTGGATGGCGTACTGGCCATCGACCCGTTCGCGGTCTCGGCTCTCGTCGGACTCATCGGGACGATCGATGTCGACGGAGTGGTATACGACGAGGCCTCCACGCTCGAGTATCTCCTGGTCGGACAATACGACGAGTTCGGCACCACCGACGAGGCGCTCCAAGACGAGCGACGAGACGTCCTCGCCCTGTTCGCGAAGACGGTCGTTGCCGAGATCCAGCAGGGAGATTGGGAGGTTGCCGACCTCTATCGGACCCTCAGACCGCTGGCCGAGGGCCGGCATCTGCTGGCCTACTCCCCCGACTCAGTTCAACAGGACGCATGGCGGCTTCTCGGCGTCGCCGGTGAATCGAGGGGCAACGAGATCGGTGTCTTCGTACTCAACAACGGCGCCAGCAAGTTGGACCCGTACCTGGCGGTCACCGTCGAGGGCTCCTCGACGGTCGACGCTCGTGACGGCGAACCGGATTCGGCCGGGGTCATCGTCTCCCTGACCGTGACCATCGAGAACAACGCAACAGACCAACTCCCGGCGTACGTCGTCGGCCCCTGGGAAGACCTCGATCTCCCGATGGCAGGCACCTACGCGGGTCGGATCGCGTTCAGACTTCCGGCAACGACGGTCCCCACTTCGATCGAGGCCGACTTCGAACCCGATGTCCGAGGTCCGGAGGGGACGGCACTGGTCCTTTCGGCACCGTTCGTCTCGACCCCGGGCTCGACGACCACGTTCGAACTCGTGATCGAACTCATCGATGCGCCGTCCGAGCTTCGACTGCTGCCCTCGACCCGCTATCCCTCGGTGGTCTGGGACTGGAACGGCAACGTCTTCGACGATGTCGCTCCCTACGAACTCCTGCTCTCATGAGACGAGCCGCAGACCGGATGAGATCGGGCATCTGCGTTGGAACGACACGAATCGGCCGGCCTCAGCGATCCTGAGCCGAAAAATAGATCCTGAGCAGCATCCTGAAGGGTCGCGGGGTCAACCGAAGCGATGCCGCCCGCCAGAGTCTCGGTACGTCGGGACGCTGGCCCGTGAGCTCGGACACTCGGTACCGGGATGCCAGCGGAATCGGAGACACCTCACCGTCGACACGAATCTGGAGCCTCGTCCCCACCAGCGCTTCCTGCTCGGTCGGGAGAAGCCAGAGCAGGGTCAAGAGCTGCGCAGCGGCCTCCCCGATGTCGAAATCGATGCAGCCGAACTCGGCCAGCTCCTCGGGCTCCGGGAGCAATCGGCCGACCTCCACGGCGGCGTCCCACAGACAAGCTCTTTGGGCGTTCCAGACCCCGGGTTCTGCAGGCGAGAACCGGACCTCTACACCACCCGACTCGTTTCGCTGGTAGCCGATCGCCCGCTCGGAGCCCGATGAACTGAAGCTCTCGATACTCATGACGACGTCCAACATCGGTGGGGCTGCGACGGAGTCATCGAAAGCGAATCGTTCGAACTCGGCGAGCGAGTCGATGACCGAACTGACGCCTGATCCACCGAAGTGCAGGTTGAGCGGGTGATGGCCGCTCAGTGGCTCGAGCAACGTGTCGATCGAGACCCCCAGCTGTCCCCGCCACCCGATGTCGACGACGACGCTCTTTCCGTTCTGGAGGCCGATTTGCGCGAGGTACTCGGAGACGAGCTCATGTTGTTCCGCCGACCGGGCCTCGATGATCGCCCGGACCCGAGCGTCGCCGGTGAGGGCGATCCAGCAATCGTCGTCGTTCACACCGATCGGCTTGCTCGGATCGAGGGATCGGGCTAGGTGGTCGGGAGGCAGGTCATCGAGAGAGAGCCCCATCAACCGAAGCGTTTCCTCGAAGGGCCGGCTGACTCTCGATCGCTGCAAGTACGACTCAGATTGACCGGCCCAGATTTCCAGCCAGGCGTCGATACCGGTGACATGGGCGCCGGCGAGCATCAAGGTCTCGCGGTTGCCGTGCACATAGCTGAGTTCGAGACCTTCCCAGTAGCGGTCCGGCATCGCCTTGGCGATCCGGTAGGGCAGTTCGCCATCCCGGGCCAGGAAGACGACGTGGCGGGCCCCGCACGAGAGCGCACGTTGTCGGATCCACAGCACGAATGCGGTCATGAGCGGGCCGACGACCGACACGCCGATCTCGGCTGCGGTCGAATCGGGGTGACGGCGATCCAGCTCGAGCCGCGCCGTGCGTGCGGCACCGGCGATCAGCGGCCCAGACGTGCCCACCAGATCGGCAAGCCACTGCTCCCGCATCGTCGGCTCGGCCCATTGCGTGACCATCGAGCGGGCGCCGGATGCAGCCGCCTGGGCTCCGTCGGACCACAGGCTGTTCCCGATGTGGAGGAGTGAAGACAGCGGCAGATCTCGATCCCGGGCAATCTGCGCGAACAGCTCGCCACCGGCCTTGCTCGAGCCCGCCTCGCAGGAAACGACGATCTCATCGGAGGCTGTCATCAGACCCGAATCGAGGAGAAACTCGCTGATCAGAGCGGATGGCAGATGCATGTCGCTGAGGAAGAGCACCTGCTTCCCGGACGCCCGAACGGCGACCAAAGCGTCGGCTGCGCCCGGGACGGGACGAACCAATCGCCGCTCGAGCTCGAATTCGGCCCGAAGGCAGGCGTCGGCGTCGATGACTCCGGACGACAACGCCGAGGATTCATACAGCTCGGCCAGGCAAGCCGACGGGTTCTCGGTCACTGCCGATCGACGAGCCGTGGCATAGGACTGCGCGGTTCCGCTCCAGCCTCCCGAGGCGGCAACGGCTTGCGAGATCGCCAACTCGAGAGCTCCATCGCCGACAAGACGCCGATGAAGAACCGTGTCGAAGACATCGACCGTCACGAGTGCGACCTCAGCGAGACCCGCTCGTTCGACGATCTCACTCCAGTCGGGGCTTTCCCCGGAGAACCGCAGAAGGTGGTATGCGATCCGAGGACGTCCGCTCGCCAGCCGGGGAAGCACGGCGTCGATCAAGGGCCCCGATGCGTTGGCGATCAAAGCCATGGCCCGCCATCGGAGCGTGGGTGCACCCTGCGATCGTCGAGACAGCCCACGTCCCCGGCCGATCCATCGACCCGGCCCCGCCGAGGGGAAGCGTTCCCGCTCATCCGCCAGTGCCGCGCACGACCGGACTGACGGTCTTCATGAGAAGGACGAGATCGCGGCGCAACGACACCGTTCGTCGATACTCCGCGTCGAGATGGAGCCCGGCGCCCAAATCGCCGTCCAGTCGCAGTGGCGAGAGTTGGAACGGCCCGGTCAGCCCGGGTCGCACTTCATGCCGTGGGTGATATCGGAACGAATCCGTCGCCCGCTCATCGAGTTCGGGGCGAGGTCCGACCAGGCTCATCTGCCCACGAATCACATTCCAGAGCTGAGGCATCTCATCGAGACTGTACCGCCGAAGGACGCGCCCCAATTTCGTGTGACGGGGATCGTCGGAGCTCTTGTGGGTCCGTCGTCGATCGGGTCCGCCGAATTCGCGCTGTGCTTCACGACGGCAGTGCTGCATCGTGCGGAACTTGACGCACCGATAGGACCGACCGTGCCACCCGACCCGGTCCTGCCACAGGATCACCCCGGATCCGAGTGTCAGCCGCAAGGCCACCCACACGATGAACAGCAGCGGGACAAGCAAGATGAACAGCAATACCGAAACGACGAGATCGAACGCTCGCTTCCCCCAGCGCTCGTATGCCGTCGGCACGCGGCCGCCGCGGCCCGGGCCGTGGATGATGACGATGCCATCGCCGGTGTGGATCTCGTAGCCCCCGTCGATGCTGCGGGTGACTCGACGCTCCCGCGCAACGGCATCGCTTTCGATCGTCGGCTCCACCACCCGGGTACTCTAAGTCGACGTCACTGCTCGTTGCATCTCCGCGGGCGCTTTGACTCAGCTCTTTGGTCGAATTGGCTGCGCTGGGTGGTATTGCCCACACCCTCCGAGCGATGATCACAGACGTGACCGGTCCGGGTGACTACCCTGGGCACCGGCAAGGGCGGAGCGAGCGGAGACTGATGGCGAATTTACGGGACTGGCGATGGATTGCGAAACGGACCCAGCCATGGGCCGATTTCGTGAGCGTTGCCACGGCCTGGTCGTTGGTCCTCCTGCTGACCCCCTATACGTCGAACCCTCCCCGTCAACAGTGGCAGTCGGTCGCCTTTGCGCTCTTCGCCGGGTTGGCAGCCGTGTCCCTCCTGGCTCGGCGAGGGCTGTACTCCGGCCGGCCCACCCTCCCGCGAACCGAGGAGATCTCGCGGCTCCTGTCATCGCTGTCCATCACGGGTTTCACCATCGCTGCCCTGTCTGCGTTGGTCAACTGGCCGATCGGCGCCCGCGATCTCGCCGCCGGGATCCTGCTTTCGATCGTCGTTCGATCCTTGGTCCGAGGCGTCCTCCGCGACGTCGGGTCGCGCTTCTCTTCGGCTGACACCCGAGTGCCCGTCGTGATCGTCGGGGCGGGGCTCGAGGCTCGCGACCTCACCGAACTGATCCAAGATCACCCGGAAAGCCGGATGCAGTTTCTCGGAATCATCGGCCACGAACGGGTCGCGACCGAGAGCGGGCTGGCCGAGGTCTGGCTCGGGCCTGCGGACCGGATGATCGAACTGATGGGGTCGATCGGGGCTCAGGCCGCGATCCTCACCGCAACCGGGTTCCGGAGTGAACAGTTCTCCAAGTTGACCGCAGAACTCTTCAGCGCCGGTTTCGACGTCCATGTCTCGACGGGTGTGAATCGCCTCACCAAGACGCGGTATCACGTGCGATCGTTGTCCCACGAACCATTGGTGGTTCTTCGCCATCGGCGCCCCACGAGTTGGGAGCTTGCCACCAAACGCGGCCTCGACGTGGCTGCGGCGTCGCTTGGTTTGGTCCTGGCAACACCGCTGTTGCTGATCACGGCCCTTGCGATCAAGGTGGCCGACCGCGGTCCGGTGTTCTTCCGATCCCGGCGCGTGGGCACGAACGGCGAAACCTTCGAGATGCTGAAGTTCCGCTCGATGACCGTCGATGCGGACGCGCAGAAGGACCAACTGCGCCAGCTGAATCAGCGAACGGGTCCCCTGTTCAAGGTGACCGCCGATCCTCGGGTCACACGGGTCGGGCGGATCCTCCGCGACACCTCCATCGACGAGCTTCCCCAACTCGTCAACGTGCTCCGCGGCGAAATGAGCCTCGTCGGACCACGACCCGCACTACCCGAGGAAGGCAGCGCCTTCGACGACGAGTTGCGGTCCCGTTTCAAGGTCCGACCTGGCATTACCGGTCTGTGGCAGGTCGAGGCCCGATCCAATGCCAGTTTCTCCGCTTATCGACGCCTCGACCTCCACTACGTCGAGAACTGGTCCCTCGGACTCGACCTCCGGATCATCCTGGCCACCATCGAACAGCTCGCCGTTGCCGTCCTCACGCTCCCATTGCACCTCGTCGGCGGACGGTCGGTCGATGGCGTGATCGATCTGCGTGATGGCCGCCGCTCCCGGTCGATTCGCGGCTCGAGGAGCTCCGACCGACAAACCATCGTCGACGACGCTGGCGACTCGACCTCTGATGTCGTCATCGATGTCGATGCTGACTCGACGTTTGATGTCGACATGGACGAGATTCGTGTTCAGGACAGCAACGTCTGACTTCGATGACCGAACCGCTGGTTGCAGGGGTCGTGTTGGCTGCCGGAGCGGGCGTCCGACTCGGAGCGCGTAAGCAATTCCTGCCCCTGGTTGGATCCGAACGGCTCGTGGATCGAGTCGTCACGACGCTCGGTGAGGCCTGCGACTGGTCGGTCGTCGTGCTTCCCGCCGACGTCGAATGGGACGGTCCGCCGGCGGACGCCGTCGTCCGGGGCGGGACGACTCGTTTGGACTCGGTGCGGGCAGCCCTGGACCGCCTTCCGAGCTCGATCGACATCGTGGTGATCGGGGATGCCGCCCATCCCTTGGGCGATGCCGACACGACCCGAGCCACGATCGCCGCCGTTCGTGACGGCGCCGACTGCGCCATTCCCTGGCTGGAGGCCGTCGACGTGGTCCAACGTCGACTTGCGAATGGAACCATGGAGACACTCGGGCGTGAGGGAATCGGCATCCTTCAGAGCCCTGCGGCGTTCCGCCGCGTGACCCTTGATGCCGCCCACGCCACCCGACCGGACGGCTTGGAGGATTCGGCCTTGATCGCTGCGATCGGTGGCACGGTCGTCACGGTTGCCGGAGATCCTGGCAACCTGCACGTTGTCGACGAACGTTCGCTCGAGATCGCCCGCCGCCTGTCGCGCCGAACCTGATCGGATTCGGCACGCCCAACATCGTCGGCGCGTCAATCGACCTCGACGCCATCGAGCACCACACCTTCGAAGATCTGCACCGAGGTGATGACGCCCCGGAACGGTCGATCGCCGGTGACTTCGTTCCCCAGAGCTGCCGGCCGGTCGGCCGGCCACGTGTCGAACTCGATCGGCAAGAAGTCCGACCAGTCGGCGATCAGATCGGCGTCACGCCAGATCCGGACGCGGGAGCGCTCGACGACGACAACGAAATCGTGGCGATCGAGATCCACGAAGGCCCCGGGGACGATGCGATCGATCCGCCGATACTCACTTTGTCTCACCCTCACGCTGAGGCCATCGGCTTCCTGTCCCAGATGAAGGTCGGTGTCATTCCATTCGGTTCCGGACGAGATGGCCACGATTCGGCCCGGACCGGACGCGGCCAGATCGTCGACCGAAACCGAGGCGACGATCGTGATGGACTCTTCTCGCAGTGCGCCACAACGAACACTTCGCGCCGTCGACGAAGGCAGGAGCAAACGTGAGGTCGACTCGTCGAATTCGAAACCTCCGACACTCCCGGCACTCTCGGGGGCTGCCACCGATTCGCGTGTGGTTCGGAATCGCGCCGCCGTTGCCTCGATATCGACCACCAGCCCGTCATCACGGAGAACTGGATCGTTGCGGCACCGGAATCGGTACGGATAGCCGGCGGGCTCGATCCACACGAGACCGATGGTCATCGACAACGAAATCGCACTGGCGACCGCGACACGGCCGATGGTTGCGCCGGAGGGGCTCTTCGGCCCGACCGAAGATCCAAGAGTCATCGACACCGCCAGCACCAGGACGACCCAGGCCACTTGCGGAAGCCGGAAGACCGGTTCCGAGATGCCATCGACCAGCACGAACGTGATGACGGCGGCTGACCACGGTGAGCCCCGCTTCACGGACTCGACCCATCCGAGGATCAATCCAGCGCCGAGCACGACGGCGCCGACCCAGCCCGTCGCCAGTGCCAGATGAAGCAGCAGGTTGTGTGCGTGCTGCGGATTCCACGTGTACCCGTTTTCGTCCGACAACACGGGGATCCGGTCGCGGTCGGCTCCGAGCCCGACCCCCGTCACCGGACGCTCGTCGATCACGTCGAGAAGTGCGCTCCACAGAGTCGTGCGGCCGGTCGCCCCATCGATCGCCACCAACTCGCTCGAGGTTCGGTTGGTCAAGGACACGATCTCGCCGCCGTACCCCGTGTACAAGACGAACGACGAGGCTGCCACCAAGGCCATTGCGGCTACCACGAGCCGGCCCCAGCTCCGGGACGCCACCAGGGCCATCACCCCAGCGGCCACGAGTGCGATCATGGCCGTCCGGCTCCCGGTCAGAAGAATGCCGAGAATGCTGGCGGCACACAGCAACAGGAGCGGCATCCAGCGTCGCAACGAGTGATCGAGCACCCACAGGACCGAAACGAGCACGGTCATGGCCAGAAGGCCGGCCAGGTGGTTCGGCTCGAGCTCCACGAGGGCGAGCCGATCCGGGTACTCGTCGATGTCGTCGATGAGGGCGAGGACCATCGCCAACGTCGCGTGGACCATCGTGGCCACGCAGGCCACGACCACGATGGCCGAGGAGTCCGCCCGTTGGGCGAGACCGACCGCGCCGAGCAGTGTGGCGGCGAACGCCATCGACACGGTGAGCGCCAGCATCGGTTGTGGGGAACCGATCGCCGACACGACACTCCACGCCACCCACGCTCCGAACAACAGCAGGACCCGGGATCCGACCGATCCTCGGGTTCTCCGGAGTGGGGTCGCAAGCGCCGCCACCAACCCCAACAGGGTGATACCGGCGGGCCCGAGCCAGATGGGAAGACCCGGCTCGATCCCCACCAGATCGACCGTTCCGAGGCCTGCTGCAGCCCCCAAGGTCGCCGTCGACAAGGCGTTTCTCGGGTGGACCACGAGGCGTGACACTAGCGACCTGCACCAACGAACGGAGGCACGGACATCGGTCCGGCGCGTCGACCGAGCAACCGCAGCGAGTCGTTTGTCAGAAGCGACGGCAGCCGCTGCCGACAACGGCCCGGAAGACCTAGACCTGTCCAGAAGAACTTGTCGTCGATCTGGTCGGTGCTCCATCAGATACTGGATCTGCTTGAGGCGACGGTGCTGCCGGGAGTCGAGGAGGCGCTCCTCGAACTGGATCCGATCGAAGATCTCCTCGCAACTCGACGACGCCGGATCGAACGTCCCAATCGCGGAGAAGCCGGGGAGCTTGTTGGCGATCTTGTCGAAGTCGACCCGATAGTTGCGGGTGTCGCCGCCCTGCTCACCGATCTACACCTCGCACCCGGGGATCTCCTCGCCGATGATGTGGCAGATGTCGCGGACCTGGTAGTTGGAACGACTGTCGCCGACGTTGAAGGCCTCGGCTCGCACCGCTTCTGCCGGCGCCTCGATCGCGCAGATCATCGCCTTGGAGATGTCGCGGATGTGCACGAACGGCCGCCAGGGCGTGCCATCGCTCTCGCAGGATCAGCTTCGTGTCAGGTAGGCCTGGGCGGTGAGTTCGTTGACCACGAGGTCGAACCGCATCCGAGGGCTGGCCCCGAAGGCCGTGGCGTTGCGGAGGAAGACCGGGGTGAACGAGTCGTCGGCCATCGGGCCGCAGATCGTTCTCGACCAGGACCTTGCACTTGGCGTAGGCCGTGATGGGTGCCGTTGGCGACTCCTCGGTGGCGAGTGTCATCGCTCGTCGGCCCCACTGGCGCCGTAGACGCTGCACGACGAGCTGTAGACGAAACGTTCCACACCCGCCGCCTTTGCCATCTCGGCGAAGCGAACCGTCGACCGATGATTGATGTCGAAGGTCAACTCGGGATTGAGCTCACCGACGGGATCGTTGGACAGGTCGGCCAGATGGATGATGGCGTCGAACCCCTCGAGATCGGCCGGGCTTGGTGATGACGGGTGTCGAGCTTGCGCCAGCGAGGCGCAGCGTCGACCCCGTCGTAGAGCCAGCCGACCCGGTGGATAGCCGGTGTCGTAGACCGTCACGTCGTGACCCCGCTCCATGAGGAGCGGACCGAGCACGGTCCCGATGTAACCCTCGCCACCGGTGAGCAGAACCTTCATACTTCGTCCTCGTTCTCGTCTTGGGGATTGTCGTCTTGGGGATTTCGTCGATCGGTTCCGGCTCGACGGCGGTCGGAACCGTCTTCGAGACCGGTCATCTCGTTCGCCCACAGTGCCCATGGCGCCTTCTGGCGGTCCCAGAGATCCTGCAGGTATTCCTTGTCACGCAGCGTGTCCATGCACTGCCAGAAGTCACTGTGGCGGTAGGCGGCCAGTTGACCGTCCTTGGCCAGCCGCTGCAGCGGTTCCTTCGAGAAGTCCGTGGAATCACCCGGGATGTAGTCGAGCACCTCCGGTTCGAGAACGAAGAAGCCACCGTTGATCCAGCCCTCGCCCATCTGCGGCTTCTCGTTGAACGACGTGACGGAGTCGCCGTCGAACTCGAGTTCACCGAAGCGTGCGGGGGGACGCACGGCCGTGAGCGTGGCCAGCTTGCCCTGTCGACGATGGAAGGCCAGCAGCGCGTCGAGGTCGACGTTGCTGACACCGTCGCCGTAGGTGACCATGAACGTTTCCGTGAGGTGCGGCGCCAGTCGACGAAGCCGGCCTCCGGTATGGGCATCGAGGCTCGTGTCGATCATCGAGATCGTCCACTCCTCGTCGGATTGGGCACCGTGGCGGGTGACGTGACCGTCCTTCAGATTGACGGTGAGGTCCGACTCGAGGTGGGCATACTCGGAGAAGTACCGCTTGATGTACTGGCCCATGTAGCCAAGGGCGACGATGAAGTCCTGATGCCCGTACTGGGCATAGTGCTTCATGATGTGCCACATGATCGGTCGTCCGCCGATCTCGACCATCGGCTTGGGACGCAGTTGGGTCTCTTCCGAGAGACGACTCCCGACACCGCCGGCAAGGATCACCGTTTTCATGATGTGCCTTTCAGAAATTCGAACGCCCTCAGGGTAGTTGCCTGCCATCGGGGGACCGATGGAACGATTCGCCCAACGCCGAGGCGCGAGCCCCCGGGGAAGTACACGACCAGCATCGCTTCGATCCCATCGGCCCCGAGCGTGGCGGGTTGAGTGCATCACGACCACCGATCGGGTGAGCGAACCTACCTTGTCGCGACCTTGTCTCTTTGGCGGCGTCGAACCATGTAGTAGAACGGCTGGAACCCCGTTTCGAGCAACGTCGCCCCGGATCTTCCTCCGCGGCAACGTTCACCGGAGCGGTGTTGGCGGAAACTCGGTGCTTCGATCCGAAGCGACGACAGGCGGGAGACAACCATGACGACTTCGCCCTCGGCGACGTCGACACGTTCGAAACCGATGACCTCGACGCTGCTGCGATGGCGTTCGGCCATGCAGCTGGCGATCCTGGTGATCACCTGGTCGGGGATCGTCGAGTGGTCGGCCGTCCGGGTCGGGGATGGGATCGCCCCGGGGCTGGCCGCGGCCGTGGTCGGCGCCGTGTCGCTGCGCCGGCGCAGTGCTCGCCACGGGCTGATCCGGAGCTTCACGCAAGACGTGAGTGATGTCGTGGTGTCGATGTCGTTTGCCGCCGTGGCGGCGGTCGTGGTCGGATCGTTCTTCGCTGCGCCGGTTGGACCGGCCACCATCGCCGCCGCCTGGACCATCAGCTCCGGAACGCTCCTCGTCACCCGTTCGATCATGACGCGCTCGGCCGGCCGAGAGGCAAGCCGTCGGCGGGTGGCCATCATCGGAACCGGTCGAGATGCCGCCGAACTGGTCAGCCTGGTCGCCGAACACCCCGAGGGACCATTCGAACTGGCCGGCGTGGTCGGGCATCTGCCGACGGCGGAGCAGAGCGGCATCGCCGACCGCTGGATCGGGCCGAGTGACGACCTGGCGTCACTCGCTCGGCAGCATCGGATCCAGAGCGCGATGATCACGACGACCGGCTTCCGATCCGACCAGTTCCGCCGTGTACTGCGAGACGCCGAAGATGCCGGCATCGACGTCATGTTGAGTTCCGGCGTGGCCCGAATCGGCGCCCACCGAGTGCAATTCGACTCGCTCGTGCACGAACCGATGGTCGGGATCGACTGGGCCCGGTCGAGCCGGGTCCAGGTCGTCGCCGGTCGCGTCGTCGACATCGTCGGAGCATCCATGGCGCTCCTCCTGACCGGCCCGGTGCTGCTTGCGGCATCGTGGGCCGTGAAGCTCTCCGACCGGGGCCCGATCTTCTACCGCTCGGTGCGGATCGGTCGAGATGGCCAGACCTTCGGCATGCTCAAGTTCCGATCGATGCGACCCGACGCCGACCGACTCAAACACGAGCTGGCGTCACAGAACGAACGGTCGGGCCCCCTGTTCAAGATCAGCAACGATCCCAGGATCACGCCGGTCGGCCGATTCCTGCGGGAGACCTCGATCGACGAGTTGCCGCAGCTCATCAACGTGCTACGGGGTGACATGAGCCTGGTCGGCCCCCGACCGGCGCTACCCGAGGAGGCCGAGGCCTTCGACGAAGAGCTGCGCCGGCGGTTCTCGGTCCGACCGGGGATCACCGGACTCTGGCAGGTGGAGGCCCGCTCGAACGCTGCGTTCGGCGCCTACCGTCGCCTCGATCTCCACTATGTCGACAACTGGTCCTTGGCTCTCGACCTGCAGATCCTGGCGGCGACCGTCGTGCAGGTCGTGACCAGCCTGGTCCTCCTGCCTCTGTCGATCGTGCGCCGCACACCCTCGAGCGACGGGGTCGCCCCCATGGCCGACCTCTCGTCGGAGGGCAACGCCTCGGTGATCGATCTCCGCAGTCGTGTCGACCGGGGGCCCTCGCCACCGTCGCCAACGTCGGCGGCGGCGGCTGGTCGCTGAGGTCAGAGCACGACCGACTCGGCACCGAGCAGCACGCGGAGTTCGGGAATCAGGCCGTTGCCGGTGTCGACGCAGTAGTCGTCGGACAGCTTGACGGCCTGGGAGTCGCTGAGGTGGATGTAGACCGGGGCGTCGCCCTGGTGCGCCGACAGCACCACCTTGAGTTCACCGATGAGCTCGTCGGACAGCTGGCTGGGTCGGATCTCGAGCCGAAGCGGTGGTGAGGCACCGAGGACGTCGGCCTCGAAGACCTCGATCGACTGCGCCATCAGCTTGGGTTGATCGTCTCGCTTGTCGACCCGACCCCGGACGATGACGATGCGGTCGTCTTCGAGGAGGTGTCCGTAGTCGGTGAACGTGCGCGGGAACACCATCGTCTCGGCCGATGCAGTGAGGTCTTCCAGGACGAAGATGCCCATGAGATCGCCCCGCTTGGTCCATTTGCGCTGGAGGGCGGTTACGACCCCACCGACGGCGACCATGGCACCGTCGTCGGCCTCGTCGAGGGCACTCAGCTTGGTGTCGGCCTTGCGAGCCAGTGCCGCCTCGGCCCCCATCAGGGGATGGTCCGAGACGTACAGTCCCAGCATCTCTTTTTCGTAGGCGAGACGTTGCGACTTGTCGAACTCGACGTTCGAGATGGCCGGGCGATCGTCGAAGGACGGTCCGCCGTCGCTGCCCCCGAAGAGGGTCATCACCCCCATGTCGTGTTCCTTGCGGCTGCTGACCGTCTTGTCGATGATGTCTTCGAAGACCAGCAGGAGGCCCTGACGGGTGTGACCGAGAGAATCGAAGCCGCCTGCCTTGATCAGTGATTCGATCGTTCGCTTGTTGAGCACGCTGTAGTCGACCCGTTCACAGAAGTCGACGAAGCTCGCGTAGGGCCCGTTCGCCTGTCGTTCACGGATGATGTGCTCGACCAGACCACTGCCGACGTTGCGGATGGCCGACAAGCCGAAGGGAATGACGTTGAACGGCAGGCCATCGGGGCCGAGTGCCCCATCACCGTCCGGGTCGGGAATGGACGTGAAGTCGAGGTCGGATCGGTTGACATCGGGTACGAGGACCTTGATCCCCATCTGACGGCATTCGTTCAGGTAGATCGCTGCCTTCTCGAGGCTCGACTTCACCGAGGTCAGCAGCGATGCGAAGTACTCGACCGGGTAGTTCGCCTTGAGATAGGCGGTCTGGTAGCTGACCAGGCCGTAGCCATAGGAATGGCTCTTGTTGAAGGCGTAGTCGGCGAACGGTTCGATGATGTCGAACCAGTCGTCGCCGAGTTTGCGCCCGTAGCCGTTGGCCTCGCAGCCCTCGACGAACTTGACCCGCTCCTTCGCGATCATCTCGCGTATCTTCTTGCCGCAGGCCTTGCGGAGGTTGTCGGCATCGGCCAGGGAGTACCCGGCGAATTTCTGCGCGATCCGCATGACCGACTCTTGGTAGATCATCAAGCCGTACGTTCCGCCGAGGATCTCTTCGGCGTCGTCGTGCAGATACGTGATGGCCTGTCGACCGTTCTTTCGGTCGGCGTAGTCGTTGTGCATGTTGGCCGCCATCGGCCCGGGTCGATACAGCGCGACGAGAGCGGCCACGTCTTCGAACTCGGTCGGCGCCATCGAGCGCATGAGTGCCCGCATCGGGGTGGACTCGAGCTGGAACACCCCGACGGTGTTCCCGGCCTGAAGGAGCCGATACGTGGCCTCGTCGTCGAGATCGACGTTGTCGATGTCGAGGTCGACGCCACGCACCGTCTTGATGAGTTCGATCGTGTCGGAGATGACGTCGAGGTTGCGCAGACCCAGGAAGTCCATCTTCAAGAGCCCGAGGTCCTCCACCCCGTGCATCTCGTACTGGGTGACGACCGGGGCCTCCTCGATGGGCTTGCCCGGCTCGGGCTTGCGCTGGATCGGCAGGTAGGTCGTGAGCGGATCCTTGGTGATCACGACCGCTGCGGCGTGGATGCCGTCGGAGCGGCGGAGGCCTTCCAGACCGCGGGCGACATGGATGACCTTGGCCATGTCCTCGTCGGTGTCGACCATCGAACGCAGTTCGGCCGCCATCTTGTATCCGTCGGCGTATTTCTCGGACTCCTCGAAGCAGTAGCGCAGCGGGGTATCGCGTCCCATGACCAGCGGCGGCATCGCCTTGGCCGCCTTGTCGCCGACGGCGTAGGGATAGCCCAGCACCCGGGCTCCGTCGCGAACCGCAGCTCGAGCCTTGATCTGTGAGAACGTGACGATCTGGGCCACATGATCCCGGCCGTAGCGTTCGGCGGCGTAGCGGATCATCTCGTCTCGATAGCGGGAGTCGAAGTCCATGTCGATGTCGGGCATCGAGATGCGGGACGGGTTGAGGAACCGTTCGAAGAGCAGGTCGTACTTGATGGGGTCGAGGTCGGTGATCCACAGGCAGTAGGCCACGGCGCAGCCGGCCGCCGAACCACGACCGGGGCCCACGCGGATTCCGCTGCGACGAGCATGCGCGATCAGGTCCCACGTGATCAGGAAATAGGAGCTGAAGCCCATGTTCTTGATCACGTCGAGCTCGTAGACGAGTCGTTCCACGACCGAGTCGGGGAGCTGGTTGCCCCAGCGTTTCCTGGCCCCCTCCATGGTCAGGTACAGGAGGTATTCGTCGGCGCCGGCGTGACCCTCGGGAATCGGGAAGTCGGGTAGCTGGGGTTTGCCGAACTCGATGTCGACCTTGCAGCGCTCGGCGATCCACAACGAGTTGTCGCAGGCCTCGGGCAGTTCGGCCCACAGATGCCGCATCTCGGCTGCGGATTTCACGTAGTGCTGATCACCGTGGAACTTGAAGCGGTTCGGATCGGACATCAACGAACCGGTCTGCACACACAGGAGCGCGTCGTGCGCCTCGTGGTCGTGCTGCTCGGTGTAGTGCGAGTCGTTGGTGGCGAGCAGCGGTGCCCGGATCTTGCGGGCGATCTCGAGCAGTTTCGGATTGGTGGCCCGCTGCTCGGGGATGCCGTGATCCTGGATCTCGATGAAGAAGTTGTCCTTGCCGAAGATGTCCTGCAGCCGGGCGGCCTTCTCGAGCGCTGCCGCCTCGTTGCCGACCATCAGCGACTGCAGCACGTGCCCGCCGAGGCAACCCGAGGTCGCGATCACGCCCTTGGCGTGGTCGGCGAGCACGTCCCAGTCGACCCTCGGCTTGTAGTAGTAGCCCTCCATGTAGGCCCGCGAGGCCAGCTGGATGAGGTTCTTGTAGCCGGTGTTGTCCTCGGCCAGGGCGATCAGGTGGTAGTAGAGCTTCTTGCCGCCGTCGATGTCGCCGCCGGAGTCGTCGAGCTTGCCCCGCCGGCTCGGTCGCTCGAACCGGGAATCATCGGCCTGGTAGAGCTCGCACCCGATGACCGGGTTGATGTCGGCCTTCTTGCAGGCTCGATAGAAGTCGAGCACGCCATACATGTTGCCGTGGTCGGTGATCCCCAGCGCCGGTTGGCCATCGGCGGCGACCTTGGCCACCAGTTCGTCGAGCCGAGAAGCGCCGTCGAGCATCGAGAACTCGGTGTGCACATGCAGATGTGTGAACGACGAACCCACGCCCCACTCCTCGGCCGAATCGCTTGTCAGGCTCTCATCGATCGCTGGTCAACGCCACCCGATCGCCGTGGAATCGACCTGCCCCGGCCGACGCCATCCTCACCGTGGCCCGATGCCGACCGAGGCCGGAATGACACCACTGTGATTCGGCCTCGTACCCTAGCAGCGGAGGGCGTTGGATCGAGCGTCGTGGGTCAGGAGATCCCGGTTCGGACCCGGAACTCGGCACTCTCGGAGAAGCCGATCATGACTTCGCCCCGCGGTGTCCCCCGGTTCAGCATCCCGACCCAGTAGTCGTACCCGCCGGCATCGGGCTCGCGGCCCAACACGTTCACGTAGACCAGCCGAACGAAGTCCCGATGGCCCAGGCGGCCGTACATGGACTGGAACTCGCTCGATGCGGCGAAGTTGTCCGAGACGGCCGTGAGCGAGGCGCCGGCGATCATCTGTCCGACCCAGTAGTCGAGTCCGCCCTGATCGCTCGCCCGACGGAAGTAGGCCTGGTAGAGCCGGCGAACCGAGGGCGAATAGTTCGTCGTGGTCCCTCCACAGCCCGAGCCCTGCGTGGCCGGGGTGGCGATCGGCGACGACGCCGACGAGCGCAACGTGCCAAGGCGTGTGTCGGCCCGGGCGAACTGGACCACGGCCCAGATCTGCCCATTGGCGTCACAGCGAACGCCGACCCCGGCCACCACCAGGTTGGGATCGACGATGAGGTTCCGATGCGAGGGCGAGCGCATCCAGGCGTCGGTGATCTGGCCGGTCAGGCCACCTCGGGCGATGATCTCGGCTCGCCCGTCGGTCGAGTGAACCAGGCCCACTCGCCCCGCCATGGTGTCGGCCCACACCTGCGAGGCATTGGCCAGCCCACCTTCGGCTGCGATCGCCCCGATGCCTCGGGCGGCCCGCTCGTTGTTGATCTGGGCCAGGAGCTGCGCCTCGAGCGCATCTTCGGTCGATCCGGCTCCGGCCGGACCGGCTGAGAAACCACCGACGGCGGTCGTCAGGACCAGGAAGGCCGCGATCAGGCCGAAACGAACACGAAACGAGAGCTTGGTCATGGATTCGAAACCTCGTGGATCAGGACTGTCGAGTTCGGGCCCGTGCAGGGCGCGCTGAACCCGGACATGGCTGCCTCGTGGGGAGCCGGCGGGCGAGGAGGGGTCGTACGCAGGTCAACAGAAGAGTGCTTCGGCCACGAGCCCGCGTTCATGAGCACCCCGGTGGTGCTCGTGCCACGGCTCCGCGCCGCCGGTCAAGGTAGCATCGGTCACGCTCGGGTGCGTTCGCTGTCGACCCTTCGTGGGCCCCGTTCCGGCTCACGGCCCGCGTTCGCTGGGTGCCCAGTGTGGCTCTTTGCCCCAGGCCAGACAGGTCGCACTTCCGTGTGCCGCCTACCGCCGAGAGCCAGTAAAAACTTTGCGAAATGATTGCGATGGCGTGTCGAAACCGGGTCGAACGGTCGAAACCAGGGCGGCGGTCGCCGCCCGTTTTCGGGCCTCGGCCCCCGACTCCTACTGGGCCAGGTCGAACCGTTCCAGGAACTCGACCATGGCCCATCCCCACGTGATGACGTGACCACCCGAGGCGGGGTCGACGTCGTGGAACAGGGCATCGACCGGTGGCGGCTTGGTCGACTCGTGGTCGAGCACGAGCAACGAGTCCTCACAGCGACCCTGCATCGTTCGGTCGCTGAAGTCGAGACTCTGGTATCGCTTGGCCAATCGCCGTCCCCAGGCCCGCTCCTCGCCGTTGATCCGGATCTCGGGCCACGGCCGCACATCGGTGAGACCGATGAAGGCCTCGAGTGGTCCGGGGTGCGCAGCCCGGGCCGAGACCACGACGTCCTCGTCGGGGAAGGCCATGAGCGTCCGGTGGTATTGGGCCGACATGAGGGCCTTCAGGACCGATGAGCGGTTCCGAACCCGTCCGATGCAGCCGATCCCGAGCACGAGTGCCGGTGTGCCGCCGATGCGCTCGAGGGTGGTGAACACGAAACCCCGAAGCTTGTCCTTGTCGAAGGCCTGGCTGACCAGGACCCACTCATCGGCCTGCTTCGACAACAGACCGGCCTGCCAACCAAGGCTGACGGCACTCAGATCGGCCATGTCCCCCATCTCGGCGTCGGTCAACGCCGTACAGTCCTTCGTTACCACCTCGATGGCCATTGGCTCGATCCCCTCGTGCTCGCTGTCCCCGGTTCGACTGACAGGTCGATCGCTCGGCCCGATGGTCCATCACCGGGCACCGGACCGGCTCGAACCTCATCGAGCGATCCACAGCCGATCCAACCGAGACGGTCGAGCCGTGACACGACCCGATCCACCCGTACGGTGTTCTCGATTACGGCGTTCCCGACTGCGATGTTCTCGATCCCCCGAGCGTTTCCGCCCATCAGTCGGTCGTCAGTTTCTCGAATCCGCACCTCGCTCGTCAAACTGAGGTCATCGAGGCTCGTCAAACTGAGGTCATCGAGACCGCCGAGGGAGCGAACGGCGCGATCGAACTCAACTCAGAGGTAGACCCCGCCGTCGGGCCCCGGAACGCCACCTGGCGGGAGCGCCTGGGCCTGTTTCATCTGTTCGAGCTGCTGGCGGGCGGCCATCTGCTGGGCGAAGAGCGTTGCCTGGATGCCGTGGAAGAGCCCCTCGAGCCAACCCACCAACTGGGCCTCCGCGACCCGGAGTTCGGACTCGCTCGGCACCGTGTCGTCCGAGAACGGCGTCGCCAACGAGTTCAGCTCTTCGCTGAGTTCGGGCGACAGGGAGTCGGACAGTTGGGACACCGACGTCTCATAGATCTCACGCAGACGATGCCGGCCGGCTTCGTCGAGTTCGGTGTTGCGAACCTCGTCGAGGAGTTGCTTGATCATCGAGCCGATCCGCATCACCTTCGCCGGCTGGGTGATGGCCACCGAGTCGTCGCCGTCGTGGTCGGGCGACGCATCGGGTCCATCCACGACCTCGGGCACTTCATGGGCTCCGGCGTCACCTCCGGCCTGCTCGGAGGTGATATCGGGGGCGGATCGATCGGTCATGACGAACTGCTTTCAATCAGAGTGAGGCACGGGATGGTTTCGAGCAAGGACGATCACCCTCAGGTCACCGCCGAGATCAGCGGCACTCGCATCTCGGCCGACGTGAGTGACCCGTGACGGCCGACGAGGACGAACGGTCCCGAGTCGTCGGGATCCTCGAGCGCGATCGGTTCGAACGGGCACAGCGCAACATCTCCCAGACGGGAACGCGCCGCTCGGGACAGTGTTCGGCCGAACCACTGCTCGTCGGCGATCTGGTCGAGCGACCGGACCCAGGCGTGATGGCCATGGTGCTGTTGGGCCGCGGCGAGCAGTTCGGCGTTGGCTCCCGGTTTGGCGTGAAGCCATCGGAACCGTCCTTCGCCGCTCCGGCCGGCGGTCAGGGCCAGCACCTCGTCGGCAACCGGCCGGAGACCGTCGCGGCAGTCGACCTGCCCATGGTCGGCGGTGATGACGAGCTCGACACCACCCGGCAGTGCCTCCAACAACGCAGCAACGAGGCGGTCGGCGAAGGCGACCTCGGCGTCGAAGACCGAACCGAGGCCATACTCGTGCGAGACCTTGTCGACGCCGTCGTAGTAGGTGTAAACAAGCGGTTCACCACTGCGAACGAGCCGGGCGACCTCGTGGACCAGCGTGGCGACGGTCCGGTAGCCGATGAGCCGGCCACCTCGCAGGTGAGCGCCGGAGAATCCCGAGGTGGCGAACTCGGCCTTGTTCACCATCGCCACCGACCGCCCGAGGAAGGGCTCGAACGGCTGGACCTCATCGGGAGGCGCCACCGATCGGGAGTCTGGCCAGGCGGCGCTCCCCCAACGAAGGGTGTTCATCACCTCTCCGTCGATCACCATGCGGTAGCCGACCACACCATGCTCGCCCGGCTCGAGTCCGGTGGTCAACGACGTCAGCGCCGTTGCCGTGGTGGAGGGAGCCACGGTGGTGATGGGTCCGCCCGACATGGCGCCGAGCGTCGGCGTCAACGCCGACCGTTCCCGCAGCTGGTCCCACCCCAGCCCATCGAGGACCAACAGGACGCGCTGGGTTGCCGCGTCGCCGTCCGGGGCGAGCCCACTGGGTCGCTGCCCCATTCCGACGAGATACGGCATCACGCTGGTGATGCATCCCGGTCCGTGGTCCGGGAGCACGAGTTCTTCCACCATGTCCACTTTCCGAGCAGAGGCGAAAGGCCAGGATAGACAGAGCGAGCGCCGGTCACCGATCTCGGATTTCGGATCGGGATCGACGGGCGCCAGGTGTCACCGCATTCGGCGCGCGGTCTCATTAGGGTGAAGGTCGTGAAAGTGTCGACACGCGGCGACTATGCAAGCCGAGCGCTCCTCTCGCTGGCACTTCACGCGCCGGACGGTGGCCCCACCACGGTCCGCGACATCGCCGAGAGAACCGCACTGCCGCAGCCGTATCTCGAGCAGATCCTGTTGGCGCTGAAGGGCGCCGGTTTGGTTCGGTCGAAACGAGGCGTCGGCGGTGGGTACGTGCTGGCCCGCGATCCGGCCGAGATCTCGCTGGCGGCGATCATCCGAGCCGTCGACGGACCCATCGTGCTCGGCGACTTCGCCGAACCACACACCGACGGCGCCTGCGATCACGAAGGCCAGTGTGTGCTGCTGAATCTGTGGCACGTGGTCGGCGACGAGATGCGTCGCCTCCTCGAGGGCTACACCCTGGCCGACGTGGCCCGGATGGCCAGGGCAACGAAACATGGCCTGCGGCCCGCGAGCACTGAGCCTCGTCGGCAGGGTTTCGTGCTCGACGACGAGCCGTCGACGATGGAACTGAACCAGGCGATCGCCCGCCGGCGGATGGTTCGAGCCTTCGAGCCGACACCGATCGCGCCGTCACGGGTCGAATCGATGCTCGATCGGGCCCGGCGCGCGCCGGCGGCCGGAAACACCCAGGCCTGTGAGTTCCTGGTCCTGTCCGACGAGCGAGATCGGGCCCGCTACTGGGACACCACACTGCCGGCGCCTCGACGCGCCGGTTTCCGCTGGCAGAGCCTGCTCGACGCGCCCGTGCTGATCGTCGTCACGGTGCGACCGAACGCCTACGTCGAACGCTATGCAGAAGACGACAAGGCCCGACCCGGATTGGGTGAGCAGACCACTGCCTGGCCGGTTCCGTATTGGTGGGTCGACGCCGGGGCCGTGATCGAGAACCTCCTGCTGCTCGCCGTCGACCACGGCCTCGGTGCGTGCCTGTTCGGCCTGTTCGACCACGAAGCCGCCGTGGCCCGCCAATTCGGGATCCCCGACGGATATCGGTGTGTCGGTACGGTCGCCCTCGGTCATCCGCGGCCCGACGAAGCGGGGCGATCGTCGACTCGACCACGCCCGCCCCTCGAGTCGATCATCCACTGGGCCGGTGGACCACGCCGGACGGCGGAGCCTCGATCGGCCGATGAGTCGAGGCTGCGCCATGGCTCGTGCGCGACAGATGTCTCGTCGGCCGGCCGTTCGGGTCCGGGGGGGGGTTCGGGAACGGTGTTCAGCACCGTTCCGATGTATCGCTGACGAGGTCGATGATGACGGCGATGACGGCGTCAGCCGCTTGCCGGTCAGAACCCGTGCCATCTTCGGAGCGGTCAGGATCGGAGGTCTCGACCATGACGAGGTCGTTGTGGGCTCCAGGAACCATCTCGAGAGACACGTCGTAGCCGGCTTCTTCGAGGATGGTCGCGGTTCTGATCGACCGTGAGGGGCTTGCGACCTCGTCATCTCGTCCATGGACGACGGCAACACACAGCTCGGGGTTACCGCCCAGCGATGAATAGGGCCAGGGTTGACCTCCGGGAATCCCGGCCGATGAGAGCAAGGCAAGCCCATCGGGCGATGCCGAAGCGTCGATGCGACACGCACCCATCAGGTCATCGCGGCCGGTGGCCACGCGACCGGCGTAGGCCGCGGCCGTCGAGTGGCCGACCAAGACGACACGCTCGGGGTCGCCTCCGAAGTCGGCTGCATGTTTTCGCGCGTATCGGACCGCACAGGAGATCTCCTCCAGGGCGACGGCAGTCGAGGGCGGCAGGACGCTCCAGTCGGCGTTGAACACCACCGCACCTCGCTCGGCCAGGTGGTCGGCGAACACCTCATAGGCATGGCGGTCGCGACCCGCACCGTGGAGCAGCACCACGACGGGCCACGGACCTTCGGCCACCGGTGCGTGAACGCCGAGTTGTCGTCCTTCGATGTACTCGATGTCGTCGTCGAATCTGGTCAACTCGGTTCGGGAGCATGACGCGGCAACCAGCGCCATCACGACGACGACCATTCTGCAGGGGCGTCCGGCGAAGATCCGCACGCCGTGAGTTCTAACACCTCGTCGGATCCGACGGAGCGGCCATCGCGACCTCTGCCGGTTGCGTTCGTCGGCCGTCAGCCGTTCAGCGGATCGGTGGGCAACCCGAGTTCGTCGAGAACCCGAATGAGGTCATCGGGCAACCGCGAATCGAAGGTGACGGGTTGACCGGTCGCAGGATGATCGAAACCGAGTCTGGCCGCATGCAGGAACGGGCGAGCCAGTCCGAGCGTCGGCTGGCCGACCCCGTATCGGCGGTCTCCGATCACCGGATGGTCGATGGCCTCGAGATGGGCACGGATCTGATGGGTCCGCCCGGTCTCGAGCCGGCACTCCAGGAGGGTGACCTCGGGTTCGGCGACCCGACCGAGCACCCGGTATCGGGTCCGAGCCGCCCGCCCGCCAACGATCACGGCCCGCTTCGTGGGTTCACGGGCCGAGCGGCCGAGGGGGGCGTCGATCAGCCCCTCGCTCGATCCCACCGTGCCGGCCACCAGGGCCAGATAGGTACGGGAGACCGTTCGTCGAGAGAGCTGTTCCGAGAGCGCCCGGCGGATGTCGTCACGTCGGGCCACCACGAGGAGCCCCGACGTACCCCGGTCGAGTCGGTGCACGATCCCAGGTCGGTCGGGGTCGCCACCGGCGTCGACCAGGTCGGGGAATCGGGCCAGAAGGGCCTGGATCATCGTCCCGTACTCGACGCCGGCGCCTGGGTGCACCACCAGCGCCGCTGGCTTGTCGACAACGAGCAGGTGGTCGTCCAGGTACACGATCGGGACGTCGACATCGGGTGCGGGCACCAAGGCCTCGGACACCGCCGGCTTGACCACGATCAAGGCGGAGCCGACGGCCAGACGTTCGGATGGTTTCGTCGGCGCCATGCCATCGACGGTGACCGAGCCATCGGCGATCAGCGCAGCGGCATCGCGACGCGACACATCGGCGACCATCGAAACCACCCGATCGACCCGTTCGCCCTCGAGTGCCTCGGGAACCGAGATGTCGATCGTCTCGAACTCGCCGGGACTCGACGGCTCGTCGAGGCTGCCCCGATCAGGCTGGTCGGATCGACCCATCTAGAACATCGACGTCTGGTGACGGATGCACTTCGGAGCCATCGGAAGGGCCTCGAGCCGTTCCTGAGGGATGATGTCGTCGGGTCCACCGACGATGCACTGTCCGTATGTGCCTCGGTCGAGGCGGTCGAGTGCGGCGTCGATCTCGTCGACCTTCTCTCGGGCCTGGGCCGAGAGGGCGAGATCGCGATCTCGCTCGACCGCCAGGGTGTCGCCTTCGCCCGACTCCTCGTCGAACTGGACGTCGCCGGGCTCTCGGTCGGCCATCAAGGATGCTGCCTCGGCCAGCAGCATCTCGGCGTTGTGGGTGTAGCGACGTCGCTCGCTGAGGAGTTCTTCGCGCCGGGCGGCGAGCCACTTCTTGTCGCTGAGGAACTTGGGTCGGTCGTGCTTTGCGGTCACTGAGTTCTTCCGTACTGCCTTGTCGGGGACTGCCTTGTCGGGGACTGCCTGGTGGTCGGGGGCCCCGTCGGTCGTCGTTCGACGTGACGGTACCGCCTTGGGTGATGCTGACGTGCTCGCCGTGGCGGGAGTCGCGGTCGAAGCCGGTGGCTTCTTGGATGCCGCATTCTGCGCCGCGGTGGCCTTCTTGGCCGACGCCTTCTTGGATGCGGCCTTCTTCGCCGGGGTCTTCATCGCCGACGCCTTCTTGGATGGCGCCTTCTTGGATGCGGCCTTCTTGGATGCGGCCTTCTTCGCCGGGGTCTTCTTGGCCGTCGGCCTTCTTGGATGCGGCCTTCTTGGCCGCGGTCTTCTCTGCCGTTGCCTTCTTGGATGGGGTCTTCTTCGATGCCGACGTGTCCGGAACCGACTTCCTCGCCCCGCTGCCGCGTGAGGTGGCCACGGTCACCGGACGAGATGACGGGACCGAGTTCGACGACGATGTACTCACGCTCGATCCCCTCGTTCTCGCAGACGCTGATCCCATTCGGTGCCCCTTTCATGCCGCCGAACCCCAAGTCAGCGCGGCCTGCCGGCTGACCGATTTCGAGCCCAGACCCCCAGGCAAGAATCCGGTAGCCTAGCTGGCGCCGGGGACAAGCGCCCCACCCCAATCGGGAATCCCCGACCACGGGACCCGCAACGCCGTCCCTCGTCTTTGCGACCGGCGATAGCGTGGGAAGCTATGTGTGCCCAGCGTTCGACTCCCTATCCCGACGTTCCGCCCCGCGCCGACTACCCCGCGATCGAACGACGGATCCTGGACTTCTGGGCCGAACACAAGACCTTCCAGGCCTCGATCGATCAGCGTCGTGCCCACGAAGGAGTGCCGTCCACCGACGACGGCACCACGAACTCGCCCGCCCCACCCGAATACGTCTTCTACGACGGCCCGCCGTTTGCCAATGGTCTGCCGCACCACGGGCACCTGCTCACCGGCTACGTGAAGGACGTCGTTCCCCGCTACCAGACCATGCGCGGCAACCTGGTCGAGCGACGGTTCGGCTGGGACTGCCACGGCCTCCCGGCCGAAATGGAGGCCGAGAAGCAACTGGGCCTGTCGGGTCGAGCCGCCATCGTCGACGCCGGGATCGACACCTTCAACGACTACTGCCGAACCTCGGTGATGCGCTACACGGCCGAGTGGGAGAAAACGGTCGAGCGCCAGGCCCGTTGGGTGGACTTCGACAACGACTACAAGACCATGGACCTGCCCTACATGGAGTCGGTCATGTGGGCGTTCAAGGAACTCTTCGACAAGGGGCTCATCTACGAGGCCTACCGAGTCGTTCCGTACTCGTGGGGAGCCGAGACGCCGCTGTCGAACTTCGAGATCCGACTCGACGACGCCACGAGACCGCGCCAGGACCCGGCGATCACGGTCGAGTTCGACCTGAATCCGGTCGAAGGTGATCCCGGTCCCCTCCGGATCGTGGCCTGGACGACCACCCCGTGGACGCTCCCGTCCAACCTCGCGCTCGCCGTGGGTCCCGAGGTCGAGTACGCCATCGTGCGCCACGACGGTCGCCACTTCGTGATCGGGGTCGAGGCCTTGGCCGCCTATGCCACCACGTTCCCCGACGCCGAGGTGGTCTCGACGATGCCGGGGTCCGATCTCGTTGGCCGGACCTACCGCCCACTGTTCGACTACTTCGCCGATCGAGACGACGCCTTCGTGGTGCTCGGGGCCGATTTCGTCGACACCACCGAGGGCACCGGTGTCGTGCACATCGCCCCCGGATTCGGAGAGGACGACCAGCGCATCAGCGAGGCGAACGGCATTCCGATCGGTGGAGCCGTCCCGGTCGACGACCAGGGGAGATTCACCGACGACGTTCCCGAATGGGCCGGTCAGAACGTGTTCGACGCCAATCCTCTGATCATCCGCCACCTCAAGGACCTCGGCCGGATCGCGCGGCACGAGACCTACGAACACAACTATCCCCACTGCTGGCGCACCGACACACCGATCATCTACAAGGCGATCTCGTCGTGGTACGTCGAGGTCACGAAGATCCGGGATCGTCTGGTCGAGCTCAACCAGGAGATCAATTGGGTGCCCGAACATGTCCGAGACGGTCGTTTCGGTCAGTGGCTCAGCGGTGCCCGTGACTGGTCGATCAGTCGGAACCGATTCTGGGGGTCACCGATCCCGGTCTGGAAGTCCGACGACCCGGCATACCCGCGGGTCGACGTATACGGCAGCCTCGATCAACTCGAAGCCGACTTCGGAGTTCGCCTCGCCGACCTTCATCGACCGGCCATCGACCGCCTGACCCGCCCGAACCCCGACGACCCGACCGGCCGTTCGACCATGCGCCGGGTCGAGGAGGTGCTCGACTGCTGGTTCGAATCGGGATCGATGCCCTTCGCCCAGGTGCACTACCCGTTCGAGAACAAGCAGTGGTTCGAGGAGCACTTCCCGGCCGACTTCATCGTCGAATACATCAACCAGACACGAGGCTGGTTCTACACGCTGCATGTCCTCGCCGGGGCCCTGTTCGACCGCCCGGCCTTCCAGAACGTCATCTGTCACGGCATCCTGCTCGCCGACGACGGAAACAAGCTGTCGAAGAAACTGCGCAACTACACCGAACCGGCGGTCATCTTCGACCAGCAGGGATCCGACGCGCTGCGTTGGTACTTCATGTCGTCGAACATCGTTCGCGGCGGCGACGCCCGCATCAGCGACCAGGCGATCGACGACGTGACCCGCCAGGTCCTGCTGCCGATCTGGAACGCCTACAGCTTCTTCACGCTCTACGCGAACGCCGACGGTTACCGAGCCCGCACCCGCACCGACTCCACCGACGCTCTCGACCGCTACCTCCTGGCCAAGACCCAGCGGCTGGTGGCCGATACGACCGCTCGGCTCGACGCCTACGATCTCGCCGGTGCAACGTCCGAGATCCAGAACTACCTCGATGCGCTGACCAACTGGTACATCCGACGCAGCCGAGAACGATTCTGGAACGCCCAGGGCGGAGCGGTGGATCGGGACGCGCTCGACACCTTGTACACGGTGTTGATCACCCTCACGAAGGTCATCGCTCCCCTGCTCCCCATGATCGCCGAGGAGATCTGGCAAGGTCTGGTGGGCGAGTCGTCGGTGCACCTCCAGGACTGGCCGACCACCGATGAGCTCCCCGCCGACGGTGAACTCGTCGCGGCCATGGACCTGCTGCGGGCCGCCGTCACCCCGGGTCTGGCGCTTCGCGAGGAACGGGGACTCCGAGTCCGGCTTCCGCTGGCCCGGGCAACCCTGGCCGGCATCTCATCCGGTTCGGCGATCGAGCCGCTCAAGCGCTACCTGGCCGACGAACTCAACGTGAAGACCGTGGAGTTCCGCAACGACGTCACGGCCTTCGGGGACTTCCGGCTGATTCCGAACCCTCGCGTTCTCGGACCCCGACTCGGCAAGCAGGTGCAGGCCGTCATTGCCGACGCCAAGGCCGGGAACTGGTCGTCGAACCCCGACGGCACCGTCACGGTCGGTGATCATCGACTCGAGCCCGGCGAGTTCACCCTGGCCCTCGATCCCAAGGAAGGATTCGCCGCGGCACCGCTACCGGGCAATCAAGCCGTGATCGTCCTCGACACCGAGGTGACCCCCGAACTCGAGGCCGAGGGAATGGCCCGCGACCTGGTTCGGGCCATCCAACAGGCTCGCAAGGAGGCCGATCTGCACGTGTCGGATCGGATCCGTGTCGCCCTGCATGCACCGGACCTGATCGACCATCTCGAGCCGCATCTCGACTGGATCGCCTCATCGGTCCTGGCCGATGAACTGGTGTCGAGCGAACAGCCCGGAGTGGTCGAATCCACGATCGGCGACAACCCGGTCAGCTTCACCGTGTCGCCTCTCGGTTGAGGTCGACCGGAGCTCTACCGTCGGCTGAACCAACCGCCGCGCCGGTCGTCGTCGGGTTCGTCGGCCAGGAATCGCTCGAGCGCGGCGTCGGGTTCGGCCTCGTCGCTGGTGGCCCGCCGCAGTTCGTCGAGGAACGGATCGTCGCTGGTCACGGTGGCAGGGAGCTCGGTGGCGTCGGGAACGGCATCGGCCCAGGCCGGGCGACCAACGTCGATCGAACTGGTCGGCGCTCGATCGTCGGTCTCGTCGAAGCCGAACTCTGCCGGGGTGGAAGCGGCGTCGGCATCGCCTTCCCAGCGCACCTCGAGCGGACCGTCCGACGGGTCGTTCACCCAGACCTCGTCGTCGCCCGTCGGTCCGGAGACCGATGACTCGTCGTCGAGCGACGGTGCGGGAGTCTCGGTGACGGCCGGAATGGCTTCGGTCGGTGGCCCCGATGCGTCGTCGTGGCCGACCGGGTCGAACGGGTTTGCTGCCCCCACCGACGGCTCGTCGGGAACCAGGTCGTCGAGCCCTTCGACCTCCAACACCGGACCGCCGGGCAACGGCCGGGGAAGGTCGATGGGCCCGTCGGTCTGGGGTGGCATCTCCGATCGAAGCCGCTTGGGGTCCTCGATGATCACCGTCATGTCGGCAACCGCAGCACGGATCGCGTCTCGCCGTTGGGCCAGGTGGCCCTCGAGCTCGGCGATGTCGGACGACAGGGAGTCTCGAAGCGCGGAGAGTTCGGCGATCTCGGCAACGAGCTGCTCCCGCTTGGCGCCCTCGGAACGGGCGAGGGACTCCTCGGCGGCTTCGACCTTCTGCTGAACATCGCGGTGTGCGGCCTCGAGCAGCTGTCGACGCTCCTCGGCGACTTGATCGCCGGCGGCGGCCCGAGCCTTGGCCGTTTCGGCCCGGAGCCCGTCGGCCTCCGAACGCGACGCCGCCAGCAGCGCCTCGGCCTCGGCCTTGGCCTCGGCAATCGTGAGATCGGCGGTGCGCTGGGCCAACAACAGCGTCTTGCTCAGGGTCTCGTCGAAGTCGGCGGTGGAGCTGACTGCCGGGGTGACGGCCGCCGGGGCGGCCGGCGCCTCGACTCGGGGGGGCCGCTCGGCCAGGCGGGCTTCGGCCGATGCGGCACGACGCTCGGCTTCGGCCAGACGGGCCTGCAGCTCTCCGACGTCGTCGGCGAGGGGCGCAAGACTCTGCAGCACCCGGTCGACCTGACTCTTGCTGTAGCCCCGGAGCTCTTCTTCGAAGCGGACTTCGGGGAGCTTTCGCAAGACCCGAAACTTGTCATCGTGCGCGACCATTCGCGAAGGCTAGCTGCCCATGTCGCACAGCATGCGGATTCGGCGGGGACACCGAGCCGGTCTCGAGCGGTCTCGCCGCGGGCTCAGCAGACGAGGCCGACGAGAACGCTGAGCGCAATGAGGATGAGCAGCTCGGCGATGCCGAACCCGATCGCCCCCGGCATGTCGGGGACCCGGCGTCGGATGGGCCACACCACGGGATCGGTGATGGCGAATGCGATGTCCTTGAACCCGCCGGCCGGTGTTCCGGGGCGGATCGGAAAGAACGAGAGCGCGATCCGACACAGGAAGACGAACTGGAACGCGAGCAACAAGATGCAGAACAGGTCCCGCATGTCAGCGATCGAACCCGCGCTCTTCGAGACGGCGGCGCTCTTCGTCGGACACCACGACCTGATCGGGGACGAGCAGGAACACCTGTGGAGCGATCTTTTCCATCGTGGCATCGATCGAGTAGCAGACCCCGCTGGCGAAGTCGATGAGCCGGCGAGCGAGGTCACGGTCGGCTTCTCGGAGGTTCATCACCACCGGAACGGCGTCCTTGAGTTCGTCGGCCAGGGTCTTGGCGTCGCCGAAGGACTGGGGTGACAGGGAGCGAGGCTTGGTGCGCTGGATCGGAACGGGCCGAACCACCGGTTCGTTGTGTGAACGATCAGTGGCCATCGAACGCTCCGAACCTCGGGGGCGATTACCGGAACCGAACGAGTGATCGGATCCGTTGCTGCCATCGCGGCCACGCAGACCGTCCTGTTCGAGCACGCCCCGCCGGCCGATGCCGGAGGTCTCGTGTTCGTCGTCGAGATCGATGGTGTCGCCGGATCCGTACCGGGAGGTGTCGGCCGAGCGCCCCACCGGCCGCAATGGACGAACGGCGGTCACGGCACCAGCCGAGTCGTCGATCAGCGGCTGACCCGATCGCGAGGGCGGGACCGAGGTGACGTGGCTGTGCTCGCGCACGGGCGAGGCCGACGCCACGGCGCGGTCGTCGTGCTCGTCTTCGTAGAGGTACCCGTCGTCGTATTCTTCGTCGGGGCCGAGCCCCAGATACGTCATGACATTTCGGAACACTGGTCGTCCTCGCTTCTCGTCCCAAACCCTAGCTTCCCACAGGCCCGGAGCGGTGACACGTGCACGCGGTCGTGTGACCCCGACCCGGCGTCGGGCTCCCCGGGCGGCTCGACCATCGGAATCGAGGGGGTCATCCGACGGAACGGGGACCGAAGAGCGCGGTACCGACCCGCACCATCGTCGACCCCTCGGCGACCGCGGCCTCGAGGTCACCCGACATGCCCATCGAGGCGATCTCGAGCCCGAGCCGGTCGACGTGGCCCCGGAGTTCGCAGAATGCCGGACGCGGATCGGTGTCCGAGGTCGGCCCGATGGTCATGAGGCCCCGGAGGTCGAGTTCGAGTTCGTACGCCCGGTCGACCAACCGGTCGAGGTCAGCGGGCCGGCATCCCGATTTCTGAGGCTCGTGTGTGGTGTTGACCTGGATCAACACCGACGCGCCAGGCGATCGTTTGGCGATCTCGGCCAGCAACTCGGGCCGGTCGACGCTCTGCCACAGCGCCACCGATGTGGCGATCTTCTTCACCTTGTTTCGTTGCATCGCCCCGATGAAGTGCCACCGAGCACCCCTGACCAGCGGTGCCTTGTCGACGATCTCGGACGCGTAGTTCTCGCCGAGATCGGTCAGGCCGGCATCGACGGCCAGCTGTGCCGTCGCCGCGGGGAAGGTCTTGGTCACGGCCAGGATCTTGACGACATCGAGCGAACCACCGGCGGCGACGATGCGCTGCTCGACGAGACCCCGGCGCTCCACGACGGTGGTGAGATCGAGCGTCATCGCTCGGCGATCCAGGCCACGGTCGTCTGTCGCCCACGATCGGCTCGGGTGCGATGGGAGTACCACACCGGATCGCTGGTGCATGCCGGGGCGGGTGGAGCCTCCCACCCGAGGGAGCGACAGGCCCGACCGATGACCGCGACCATGTCGAGCGCAGGTGAGCCCTCGACGGTCTCGGCCCGCACGCTGTCGCCGTAGCGATCGGCCATTGCCTCGAGATCGGCAGCGCCGAATTCGTAGGCGGCGGCCGAGATGCAGGGTCCGAGGATGGCGTGGGATGGTGTCCCACCCCGAGCGAGCAACTGGGCCCCGGCCTGTTCGACGATCCCGGCGAGCGCACCCTTCCAACCGACGTGGAGCACGGCGACGTCGCGGGTCGTGATCAGGACGAGCGGCGAACAATCCGCCGTCGTGACGGCGATCGGGGCACCGACGACATCGGTCAGCGCACCGTCGGCCGATACGCCCGCCCACTGGCCGGGTGCCTCGACCTCGACGACCACGGTGTCGTGGGTTTGGTGAAGCCAGGTCCAGGGACGATCGACGATGGCACGGCGAAGGCGTTGCAGCTGCTCGGCCCGGGGGTCACCGCCGCGGGTTCCGGGAGCCAGAACGGCGAAGTCGCCGTCGGCTCTCGCCGTCGACCTGACCTCGACGCGCTTGCCGTCGACGATCAGGGTGTGAGCGATCACCGACCGAACCGGCTACTTGAGGAAGTCGGGGACGTCGAAACCGTCGTCGTCGTCGTCGCCGTCGCCGGCGAACAGGTCGGTGGGACCCGACAGCTCGTCGTCGTCGTCATCGTCGGCCAGCAGGCCCTCGAGCGGGTCGGATGGCCCGGCCGGCGAAGCGGACCGATCGGGTGCCGAGTCGGTTTCGTCGCCAAGATCCCAGCGACCGAAGCCAGCGGCGATCACCGTGACCCGGATCTCGTCGGCCATGTCCTCGTCG
This sequence comes from uncultured Acidimicrobiales bacterium, assembly GCA_963700755.1. GTDB lineage: Bacteria > Actinomycetota > Acidimicrobiia > Acidimicrobiales > SZUA-35 > JBBQUN01. The sequence goes on along the minus strand of CAVOYW010000001.1, from coordinate 186,776 downwards.
ACGACGGTTCCGAAGATGATGTTGGCGTCGGCGTGGGCCACGTCGTGGATGATCTCGGCTGCTTCGTTGACCTCGAACAGTCCGAGCTCGCTCGAACCCGCGATGGAGAGCAGGATGCCCCGGGCACCCTCGATCGAGCTCTCGAGCAGCGGCGATGCGATGGCGGCTCGGGCCGCGGCGAGTGCCCGACCTTCGCCGCTGGCCCGACCGATACCCATGAGGGCGCTCCCGGCATCGTGCATGACACGCCGCACGTCGGCGAAGTCGGTGTTGATGAGACCGGGGGTGGTGATCAGGTCGGTGATGCCGGCGACGCCCGACAGCAGGATCTCGTCGGCCATGCGAAAGGCATTGATCATCGTCGTCTTCTCGTCGGCGATCGACAGGAGCCGATCGTTCGGGATGACGATCTGGGTGTCGACCTTTTCGCGCAGGTGGCCGATCCCGCTCTCGGCCTGCGCCGCCCGGCGGCGGCCCTCGAAGCTGAACGGTCGGGTGACGACGGCGATCGTGAGCGCTCCTTGACCCTTGGCGATCTCGGCCACCACCGGAGCGGCCCCGGTGCCGGTGCCACCACCCTCGCCCACGGTGATGAAGACCATGTCGGCGCCATCGAGGGCGCCGGCGATCTCGTCTCGGTGGTCCTCGGCGGCCTGCTCCCCGATCGACGGATCCGATCCGGCACCGAGCCCGCGGGTCAGCTCGCGACCGATGTGGATCTTGGTCTCGGCATCGTTCATCAACAGCGCCTGAGCGTCGGTGTTGATCGCAACGAACTCGACCCCTCGCAGACCGCCGTCGATCATCCGGTTGATGGCGTTGCAACCACCGCCACCGACGCCGACGACCTTGATGACGGCAACGTAATTCTGGGTAGTCATCGGTTGCGTTTCCTCACCGTGGATCTCGGGCTCCGGAGCCATCGCCGCTCAGAGCAAACAATGTAGCTTACGTGCACAGTGACAGATCCGTCAATGTTGCTCGAGGTACCCCGACTGCGTTCACTCGGGTCAGCGCCGGCGCCGACGGCACTCGGACGTCGATCTCGAACAGGCAGCGCAGATCGGCGTGGGCCAGCATCGTCTCGAGACTCACGACCTTCTCGTCGAGCGAACTGGCGTCTCCGAAGTTGACACGACCTCCCTCGGCCAACACGAGGTACAACGACCCCTGGTCGTTGACGATCTGGCTGACCGACGGGCGTAGCCCATCGCTCAGCTGCGCGATCAGGTCGAGGACGGACTGGGTCTCGGGCGGCGACGGCTGCCCGATCTCCCCCGACGCCACGATTCCCGCGATCGGCACGTAGTCGGGTGGGAGCACCACGACCCGTTCGAGTTGACGCCCTCCCTGGTCCACCAGGACCAGACCGGAATCGAGGGTCGGGAGGGCTGCGACCGGTACCCGCTCCTCGACCTCGACCACAACGTCACCCGACAACCTCCGATCGACCGAGACGTCGAGCACCCAGGGCAGCTGAGCCACACCCGCCGCCGCGCCCTCGACGTCGACCTCGATCAGAGGTTCACCCAGCCCGATCCCGCTGGCCTGGACGATCGCCGCGGGGTCGGTTCGGGTCGAGCCGGTGACGACCACCGAATCGACGTCGAGCAACGAACTCTGGGTGGCAACGACACCACCTCCGAGCACGACGGTGATCACCACGAGGACGATGAGTGTCCGCAGTCGACGCCGACCCTGATGGCGTTTGACCTCGATCCGACGGGCCCGGAGCCGGGGGTCGACCGAAGGACGCGAACCATTCTTGGTTCGGGTCTGCGTTCCCGAGATACTCATGACGTGACACCCTCGCCATCGAATCCGATGAGGCGATTCTCGGGGCGCAGCTCGATCCCCGTGGCGTCGAGCACCCGCCGACGAACCAGGGAGATCAGGGCGAAGACGTCATCGGCCGAACCACCGGGGTCGGTCTGGATGAAGTTGGCGTGTTTGGTCGAGACCGACGCAGACCCGACTCGGAGACCCTTGAGGCCCAGCTCGTCGATGAGGCGACCGGCCGAATCGCCCACCGGGTTGGCGAACACACTGCCGGCGTTCGGACCCCCCGGCTGGTGATCTCGACGCCATCGCACGATCTCGCCCAGGCGCTCGTCGCCCGAATACCCGGTCGGAGAGGCCGTCAGACCGAACGAGGCCTCGACCACCAGGTCGAATGGGCCCAGGCTGGACGTGCGATACCCCAGCTCGAGCTGGGCGGCCGAACGCCGCGAGACCTCACCGGTCCGGAGGTCGAACACCTCGGCCTCGAGCAGCGTGTCGGCCACGTCGGCGCCGTGGCCCCCGGCGTTCATCCGCACCGCCCCACCGACCGATCCCGGCACGCCGACCGCCCATTCGAAACCGCTCAGGTGCGCCCGAACGCTGGCCCGTGCCACCACGGGTAGCAGGGCCGCTCCACCGGCCCGCACGATGACCACCGTGCCAGGTTCGAGGTCTCGGGGTTCCAACCGCGCCCCGTCCACACCCGGCGGCATGGCGGACTCGGTCCCGTCGAGCGAGGTCCGGGCGAACGACGGCCCGAGGACCACCACCACACCATCGAAGCCTGCGTCGGCAACCAGGACGTTCGATCCCCGCCCGATCGACAGCACCGCCACATCGGTGTCGGCGACGACTTCGGCAACGGCCTGCAGATCGTCGAAGGAATCGACGTCGACCAGGACGGCGGCCGGACCACCGACGCGATAGGTGCACCGATCCGCCATCGGCGCATCGAGCGTGGCCCACGACGACAATCGTTCTCGGGCCTCGATGGTCGACGCCGACCATCGAGGGCCGGCAGCCGGTTGGGGACCGGCAGCGTCGTCGGACCGCGGGCCGGTCATGTGAGCCTGGCCTCGAGGGCACGCAACACCCGCGTCGGCAAGAGGGTGAGGTCACCGGCGCCCAGCGTGATCACGAGATCGCCCGGCGCCGCCACCTCGAGCACTCGTCGCTCCACGTCGTCGAGCGCCTCGATGTACTCGACGTTCGCCCCGGGATGCGCGCCCCGAACCGCGTCGGCGATGAGCTGTCCACTGATGCCGGGGCGGGGTGCCTCGTTGGCCGAGTAGATCCCGGTCACGATCAAGACGTCGGCGGCGCCGAAGGCGTCGGCGAAGGTTGCGTGAAGCTGCTCGGTCCGGCTGTATCGATGGGGCTGGAAGATGGCGATCAGGCGCCCGGGTTCGAGACTCCGAGCCGCGGCCAATGCGGCGTCGACCTCGGTCGGCAGGTGGGCGTAGTCGTCGACGAAGCGGATACCGGACACCTCACCCCGGGGCTCGAACCGGCGACCCACGCCGCCGAAACCCGATACACCGAGAGCGGCGGAATCGGGGTCGGCCCCCAACGCCACGGCCATGGCGAAGGCGGCGGTCGCGTTGCGAGCGTTGTGCATTCCGGGCTGGTGAAGCCGGAGCGCCTGCCGGCCGAGGCCGGCCGTTGGCCCGACCGGCGCGGGTTCGAGCGAGAAGCCGATGCCGACCGGCGTCGGCACCGGATCGACGATGCGCCACGTCGCCTCGGGCCGGGTTCCGTAGGTGATCAGGCCGGAATCCTCGCCACCGGCCCGGTGACGAGCGACCAGCGCCCGGGCTCCGGGGTCGTCGATGCAGACCACCTTCGGGCCGGCAGCCTGGGAGATGAATCGGTCGAAGGTCCGTTCGAGGTTCTCGAACGTGCCGTAGAAGTCGAGGTGGTCGGGTTCGACGTTGGTGACGATCACGCCGGCGGTCGCCAATTCGACGAACGTGCCGTCGCTCTCGTCGGCTTCGACCACGAGGATGTCACCGGCACCCACCGCGGCTCCCCGACCCAGGTCGCGGAGGTCACCCCCGACGATGTAGGCCGGGTCGAATCCCGCTCTGCGCAAGGTGATCGTGAGCATGGCGCTGGTCGTGGTCTTGCCGTGGGTGCCTGCGACCGCGATGGTCCGCCAGGTCGCCGTGATCGCGGCCAACAGATCGGCCCGCCGAAGGACGGGAATGCCACGTTCACGAGCCGCGACGACCTCGGGGTTCGTGGCCGGGATCGCAGTCGAGATGGCGACGGCGTCTGGCGTTCCGACGTGCTCGGCGGCGTGACCCACGTGGACCTCGATGCCCCGGTCGGCCAGGCGGGCCAGGACGGGTGAGTCGACAAGGTCGGAGCCGCTGATCCGGTGTCCGGTGCCGACCAGGACCTCGGCGATGGCGCTCATCCCGCTGCCGCCGAGCCCCACGATGTGGATACGACGGGGCTCGCTCAGATCGATCGTCTCGGGAGTCATGGGATCACCGGTCTCGGAGGGTCGTCGGGTTCGGGGCCCCGTTCGCCGAGTGCGGCCGTCGGGTGAGGGGTCCCCAGATGATGCACCGTCTCATGGCCCGGGGGGTGCACCCCGACGGGCGGCGAGATCGAGGATGAGCCGTGCGACCGTTCGGGCGGCGTCGGGCCTGGCAACGGAACGAGCAGCGTCGGCCATCACCGCCAGCCGTCCCGGATCGTCGATGAGGGGGCCGAGCAGCTCGGCGACGGTCTCGACCCCGAGGTCGGCATCGGCGAGACGCAACCCGCCACCGGCGGCGACCAACTCGGCCGCATTGGCGTTCTGATGGTCGCGGGGAGCGCCGGGGAGCGGGACCAGCATCGCCGGGAGCCCGGCCACCGCCAACTCGGCGGTCGTGGATGCGCCGGCGCGTGTGATCGCGAGATCGGCTGCCCTGAGCAGCAGGGGCATTCGGTCCTCGTAGGCGACCGCCTGATAATGGAGCCGATCATCGGTCAGGGCATCGGCCAGATCGGCGAAGTCGGACCAATCACGGCGGCCGACGACGTGATGGATGGCCAGGTCGTCGCGGTCTCGCCAGCGTTCGGCCAACCCGCGGACGACGTCGTTGACCCGACGAGCACCCAGCGAGCCCGACCACACCGCCAGCACGGTTCGTTCGGCCGGTAGACCCAGTGCCGCTCGGGCCGAGGCCCGATCGGTCGAGCGGAGAGCCTCGAGGATCTCGGCCCGGATCGGGTTCCCGGTGAGGACACCACCGGGAAGATCGGTGTCGGGGTAGGGCAGGGTCGAGATCGCAGCCCAACGGCTCATCAGCCGATTGACCGCGCTGGCCCGGGCGTTCTGCTCCGAGACGACGAGCGGAATGCGCAGCGTCACAGCCGCTGCGCTCGTCGCGAAGGATGCATACCCGCCGAGGCAGAGCACGACGTCGGGTCGGCGCTGCCGCACGATCCGGTGAGCCTGGCGAAGCGCCCGCGCCAGCCCCACCAATGCACCCATGTTGTCTCGCCAGCCACCGGGCGAGAGCGATCGTCGGATCCCCCGACCGGGAAGCAGGTCGATGACGAATCCGGAGGCCGGAACCAACTCGCCCTCGTTGCCCCGGGACCCACCGACGAACTGCACGTCACGGCGATCGACGCCCAACTCGACCAGGGCCTGTGCAACGGCGATGCCGGGATTGGTGTGTCCGGCCGTGCCACCTCCGGTGATGATGATCGCCGTCACAGGCGGGCCCGTCGGGCCACGTTCACCAGCAGGCCTGACGCCCCCAGGGCCGAGACGAGACTCGAACCTCCGGCCGAGACGAACGGGAGCGGTTCACCGGTGACCGGCATCAGGCCCATGGCCATCCCCATGTTGAGGAACGCCTGGAGCAGGATCCACGTCGTCACACCGACCGCCAGGAGCATCCCGAATCGATCGGGCGCCTTGATCGCAACCCGTGCCCCGAGGTAGCCGAACAGGAGGAAGGCCAGGATGAGGCCTGCGCCACCGACGAGCCCGATCTCCTCGGCAACGAGCGCGAAGATGAAGTCGGAGTCGGCATACGGGAGGAAGCCCCATTTCGTCCGCCCGGCGCCGAGGCCGACACCCAGCAAACCACCCGAGGCGATACCGACCTGACTCTGAATCGTCTGGAGCCCGTCACCGAGCGGATCGGCGAAGGGATCCATGAACGCCAACATGCGGCGCCGGCGGTACGGGGCGGAGTAGGCGAAGTAGGCACCGGCGAGCATCAGGGCCAGACTCCACGACGCCAGGCTCGTGACCCGTGCGCCCGCGATGTAGAGCATCGAGAAGGCAACGACGGCGAGCACGATCGTGGTACCGAGTTTCGGCTGCAGCAGGATGAGACCGCTGAAGGCACCCAGCACGATCAGGACCGGCCGGACGGTCAGGTCGGACCGATGCATGTAGCGGGCGCGCCGGGTGAGCAGATCGGCGATGAAGAGGATCAGGGCCACTTTGGCGAACTCGGCGGGCTGGATGACGAACGGCCCGCTCCCGATCCAGCGACGGGACCCGTTGATCTTGAGACCGATGCCCGGGATCAGGGTGGCGACGAGGAGGATCCCGGCCAGGACGACGGCCGGGATCGCCAGTCGTTGGAGCCACCGATAGTCGACTGCTCGGGCCACCAGGAACACCAACGCACCGATGCCGGCCCACATCAACTGCTTCTCGAACTGCATGAATGGTGAGTCGGTCTCGTAGGTGCTCGCCACCGACGAGGCTGAGAGCACCATGACCAGGCCGAACATGGTGAGCCCGGAGACGAGCACGGTGAGCCCGGCGGCAACCCGTCGGCCCCCGTGCGTGACGGGCAGCGGCGAAGTCCGCGGATTGGCCAGCCAGCCGGACCCTCGCCAGAACGTCGCCCGACGTTCATCGGCCCGGCGGGCTGCGACTCGGCGGTCCCCGATCCGACGATTGGCCTGTCGACGCTCACCGGCGGAACGACCCAGGTCTTCTCTTCGCCGGTCACCGCGGCGCCGATCCTGGGCTCGGCGATCCGACGCCCGAGAGGTCCGAGAGGTCGTGGTTCGCCCGGCGCCTCCGGCGCGACCACTCGAAGGGCGGCGGCCATCACCCGACCTCGCCGCCGTCGATTGACGCCGAGTCGACGGCTTCACGGTCGTCGACGGACGTTTCGTGCCGGAACGGGTCGACGGTGGCTTGGATCGACCGGTCATCGTTCGTTGCGCTCCTTGACGAGACGGACGAAGTCCGAGCCTCGTTCACCGTAGTTTCGGTACCAGTCGTACGAGGTGCACGCCGGAGACAGCAGCACGATGTCGCCTGCGGTCGCCAGCCGCGCCGCCTCGTCGACCGCCTGGCTCATGGTCGTTGCCATCACCACCGGCACCAGTGGCTCGAAGACGGTGGCGATCTCGGGGCCGGCGTCGCCCGTGGCCACCACGGCCTTGATGGGCGGAACGCCCGCGGCAAGACCACCGAGGTCGAGTCCTTTGTTGCGGCCGCCGGCGATCAGGATCACCGACTCGAAGCCACCGACCGCGGCGAGGGTGGCGTGAGGCACCGTGGCCTTGGAATCGTTGTACCAGCCGACGCCGTCCCACTCCCCCACCCACTCGACACGATGTTCCAGGCCGGTGAATGCGAGGAGGGTTGCCGCGATGGCCTCGAGAGACGCGCCGGCGGCACGGGCCGTCGCCGCGATCGCGGCGGCGTTCGCCAGGTCGTGAGGTCGGCGCCGGGCCAGATCGGCCACGGCGACCACCGCTCCCTCGGGGCCGACGAGATGTCCCTGTTCGATGCGCCAATCGCCTGCATCGAGACCGAAGGTGACCGTGGCGCGATCCTTCGGGAGGTGGGCCATGACCGCCGAATCCTCGGCGTTGGCGATCGCGACGCCGTCGGGAGGGAGATCTCGCCAGATGGCCGCCTTCGCCGCTTCGTATGCCTCGACCGTTCCGTGGTTGTCGAGGTGATCGGGGGCGAGGTTCAACCAGGTCGCAACGTCGGGGGCGAACCGGCCCGAATGCCCCAGCCGGAACGACGACGCCTCGACGACGAACACCTCGGTCGACGAGTCCTCGATCGCGGTGACGAACGGGACGTCGGTGTTGCCGACCGCAACGGCACGACGACCTGATCGCACGAGTGCTTCCATGACCGTCATCGTGACGGTCGTCTTGCCGTTGGTCCCGGTGATCGCCACGATCGGCCGGCCGTCCCAGAGGCGGGCCAGATCGAACTCGCTCCGAATCGCCAGCCCGGCAGCACGGGCGGCGACCATCACCCGGTGGTGATCGGGCAGACCCGGTGTCGGGAGCAGGACCGACGCCCTGTCGACGAGATCGGCCAGGAGTTCGTCGTCGGCTCCGGTGACCACCTCGAGACCCAAGGCCTTGGCCCCGGCCAGCGCCTCGGGGCTCGGGTCGTCATCGACGATCACCGCTCGATGACCTCGTTGGGCCAGGGCCCGGGCGACGGCTCGGCCGGTGATCCCGAAGCCGACGACGAGCGGCGACGAGAGATCGACGTCGCCCCGAGCCGCTTCGGTCGTGGTCGTTGTGGCCGTCATTCGAGCAACTCCACGGCGTTGACCCAATCGGCGTAGAACAGCCCCATCGCGAGTGCCGTCAGGGCCGCGCCGATGAGCCAGAACCGGACGATCACCTTCGTTTCCTTCCAGCCGAGCAGCTCGAAGTGGTGATGGATGGGGGCCATCCGGAAGAGACGCTTGCCCTTGGTCACCCGGAAGTAGGCGACCTGGAGCATCACCGACAGGGCCTCGGCGACGTAGATCCCGCCGATGATGGGGAGCAACAGGTGGGTGTTGGTCGTGAGGGCCAGCGCCGCCAGACCGGTCCCGATGGCCAGAGAGCCGGTGTCGCCCATGAAGATCTCGGCCGGTGCCGCATTGAACCAGAGGAAACCCGCGAGTGAGGCGGTCATGGCGATGGCGACCACCGCCAGGTCGAGGGCGTGGGCAACGTGATAGATGTCCTGACCCGGAGCCCCCTGGCTCTGCCGGAAGATCCAGAAGCAGATCACCGCATACGCCGCGAAGGAGAACATGCCCGATCCTGCGGCGAGCCCGTCGAGCCCATCGGTCAGGTTCACGGCGTTCGAGACGCCGAAGACGAGAACGACGGCGAACACCATCCATCCCCAGGTTCCGAGATCGAGCCCGAGGGCTCCTGCCCGGGTGAACCCGAGTTCGGTGGACGCCGTGGTCCAGAACCGAATGCCGAAGGCGAAGACGATGGCGACCGTCAGGAGCCCGAGCGACTTCATCCGTTTGTTCAGTCCGAGATTGCGTTCCCGGGAGACCTTGACCCAGTCATCGGCGAAACCGACCAGCGCGGCGGCGCAGATCGCCGCCATCACCATCAACCCGCTTCGCGTGAACACGCCACCCAACAGCAGGTCGGAGAGCACATAGCCGACGACGACACCGCCGACGATGGCCAGACCACCCATGGTCGGCGTGCCGGCCTTGGTCTGATGACCCTGGGGACCGTCCTCGCGAATGGGCTGGCCGATCTTCTGCCTGGTCAGGACATCGATGAGAACCCTGGTGCCGAGCGCCGTGACGGCGAAGGCCAGCGCTGCAGCGGTGAGCAGCCGGATCACCGCGGCCACGCTCGCCATGGTCGTTGCCCGTCGCACCGGCGGCGAGGAGGTGGCCGATCGCGACCTCACGATCATCGAAGGGCAGGGTGTCGGGTCCGATGATCTGAACGGTCTCGTCACCCTTGCCGGCGATCAGCACGACGTCGCCGGCTGCAGCCTCCGACAGAGCAGCCCGGATCGCCTCGGCCCGATCGGGGATCCGGCGCACCCTCGCACGATGGACTTCGTCGATACCGGACTCGATGGCATCGAGAATCGACGACGGATCCTCCGATCGAGGATTGTCGGAGGTCAGGATGACGAAGTCGGCGTGTTCGACTGCGATCGAGCCCATCAGCGGTCGTTTCAGGGGATCACGATCGCCGCCGCATCCGAACACCACGATGACCCGACCGGCTTCTCCCCGCTCCAGGCCCGGCCCCGGCCGACGATCTGACGCCCGGCGATGAGGACCGCTCGGAGCGCCTCGGGCTTGTGCGCATAGTCGATGACGACCGAGAAGTCCTGACCGATGTCGACCATCTCGAATCGGCCGCGGGCCGAATCGGCGGCACAGAGGGCATCGGCGATGTCGATCGCCTCGATCCCGAGCTCGACGCACGCCAGAGCCGCAGCGAGGGCATTGAGCACGTTGTGCACACCGGGGAGACGAAGCACCACGTCGTGGCCGCGCCAGCGGAAATGGCTGGTCGGACCATCGATGTGGAGGTGCTCGGCGTCGGCGAGCCCGTACGCGATCACCGGGACGTCACACTGGGCCGCGATCCGGCGCCCGGCGGGATCGTCGCCGTTGACCACCGCCGTTTCGCAGAACCGGGACGAGAAGAGCAGGGTCTTGGCTGCTTCGTACGCCTCGACATCACCGTGGAAATCCAGGTGGTCGCGGCCGAGATTGGTGAACACCCCGACCCGGAACCGGGTTCCATCGACCCGATGGAGGGCCAAGGCGTGGGAACTCACTTCCATGGCGACGAACTCGATCCCGGCCTCGACGGCATCGGCCAGCGCCGACTGGAGATCGGTGGACTCGGGCGTGGTGCGCGGTCCGGTCAGCGTTCCCTGGACGAGGTGGCGGCGACCGACATGACCGAGGATGTGACCGATCAACCAGACGACACTCGTCTTGCCGTTGGTCCCGGTCACACCGATGACCGACAGCGAACGGGACGGATCGTGGAAGATCGCCGAGGCGATCGGCCCCATGGCCTGCCGGACGTCATCGACGATCACCTGGGCCACGTCGACTCCTGCGAGCTCCAATCGATGATCGACCAGGAGCGCCGATGCCCCGCGCTCGATCGCGCCCGGAGCGAATGCGTGGCCGTCGGCCACGGCTCCTCGGACGCAGGCGAAGAGCATCCCCGTCGAGACCGAGCGCGAGTCGTGGGTGATCGCGTCGATCGGCAGAGTCGGGTCACCAACGAGGCGCGCGCCGGGCCAACGAGCTGCGAGTTCCGCCAGCGTCACACTCACGATCAGCCGCCTCCCGCCGCCGCGGGCTCCACGACCGCTTCGGTGTCGGGAGATGGCGTTTCGGTCGGCGGAGTCTCGATCGGTGCCGTGTCGGCCGGAGCACCATCGACCGGGGCCGGTGGAATCGGATCCTCGGCCACGGGTGCAACGGCGGGGGTGCCACGGACGACCTCACCGTCGTCGAGGGTGCCGTGTTCGGGAGCGATACCCATGATGCGAACCACGTAGTGGGCGATGTCGGCGAAGACCGGGGCGGCCACCAGACCGGCCGTGGTGTGCGTCTGCGGTTCGTCGACCACCACCACGATCGACAGTTGGGGGTCATTGGCCGGAAGGAACCCGGCGAAGGTCACGATGTAGCGACGGTTGCCGGGAACCCCGTAGCCGACGTCGCCGGCCTCGTCTTCGAAAACCTTCCAGGCCGTCCCGGTCTTGCCGGCGACGGTGTAACCGGGAACGGCGGCGGCGCGGCCCGTTCCGATGCCGTCGGGATCGACGACCGCGGTGAGCATCTTGGTGACTTCGTCGGCCGACTCGTCGGAGATGACCCGGCGAGACTCCTGGGCCGGTTGTTCGCGCTCGGTACCGTCGTGGGAGGTGATCGAGCGGATCAGCTTGGGCGCGAGGTAGACCCCGTCGTTGGCGATCGTGTTGTAGGCCATGGCGAGCTGCACGGTGTTGACCGTCATGCCCTGGCCGATCGGGATCGACCCGTAGTCCGAGCCGAACCACTCCCCGGCCGGGCGGACACGACCGAAGTTCTCGTCCTTCCAGCCGAGCCCGGTCTCCTGACCGAACCCGAAGGCCTCGAGATAGTGACTGAGGCGTTCTGCGCCGACCTGCTGGGCCATCATGATCGTGCCGACATTCATGGACTGGGCGATGATCTGCTCCACCGGGTACGGGGCAACCGGATGTTCGTGCGGTTCTTCGAACTCGTAGTCCGCAACCGTGATCGAGTTGGGCACATCGAAGGTCGTGTCGCTGGTGAAGCCGAGGTCCTCGACCGCCGCGGCCGCCGTCACCATCTTGATGACCGATCCGGGTTCGAACCCGAAAACCAGCGGCGCATTGAAGATGGGCACCACACAATCGCCGGCCTCGGTCCGGACCACGGTGGCCATGGCCAGAATCTCACCGGTCTGCGGATTGCTGACGACCGCTTCGGCCGACCGGGCCAAGGTTTCCTGACAATGGGCGATCAGCGCTTCTTCGACCACGTATTGGATGTTCTGGTCGATGGTGAGAGAGACGTCGTCGCCGGTGCTGGCGGGCTCGACCGAGCGCTCACCGACCGAGATGATCCCGAAGACCGACCGCTCATGCCGGTCCACACCGGCCTGACCCTGCAATGCCTCGTCGAATTGCCATTCCATTCCGTACCCGCCATCGACCTTCCCGATGATCGGCCGGGCCAGTCGGTCAGCAGGATAGATGCGCTCCTCGACCGGCTCGACCGTGACTCCGGCCACCAGCTCTGCAGTCGACTCCATCGTGCGGAGGTCGAGGAACCGAGCGAGACCGTCGTCGTCGAGCGACTCGGCAACCAGACCATACCGGTCGTCGCCGGAGTCCGGGGTCAGCGGCTCGATCAGTGTTGCCGCGTCGACACCGAGGACCGGGGCCAACACCGCAGCCGTCGCCGCAGGATCCTCGACCTTTTGTGGATCGACGACGAGCTGCTGCCCGGGTGTGGATGCCGCCAGCACGGCGCCATCCCGGTCGAGGATCGACCCCCGATAGCCGGCGAGCGACACCGATCGTGTCCGCTGCTCCTGTCCGAGATCCCGGAACCGGTCGTCGCGAAAGGCCTGCAGATCGACCAGGCTGGCGATGAAACCGATGCTGACGACACTGAAGACGGCCAGCAGGACCAGGATCCGACGTCGGGGGTCGATCGGGTGGCTGGTGCGGGTCACGGCGTGCCCACGCTCCGGACGGCCGGGAAGTACTGGGGCTCGGTGGCCCGGACCATGCCGAGCGCCCGGGCCTGTTGCACGATGACCTGAGGGGCGGAGGCCACGACGATCTCCCGTTCGAGATCGGCCCGCAGATTCTCGGCCTCGGCCACGTCGGCACGGAGCTCGTTGAGTTCCTGTTGGCCGCGGACCAGCTCGGCCTGGGCCATTGCCGAGACGAACATGCCGATGACCACGGCGCCGGCGACCCCGACGATCATCCGGCGACGGCGGTTGGCGGCTCTGATCCGCTTCTGGTCGATGACCCGGAGCTTGGGCCGGTTCGCCGGGGCGGCGGGTCGGGGTCGCGTGACCGAGCGCGGGCAGCGGTGCGCGCAGCCATCAGGCCGCCTTGGTCGTGGGGGCGGTTCGTTCGATCGTGCGGAGTCGAGCACTGGCCGAACGTCGATTGGATGCCTGCTCGTCGTCGCTCGGACGACGGGCAAGCGGGCGCAGCACGGCGAACTCGGGTTCGTCAGTGGCGGGTACCGGGAGCCCGGGTGGGGTGTCCGCCGTGCTGCGCCTGCGAAAGATGTCCTTCACGATCCGGTCCTCGCCGGAGTGGTAGGTCAGGACGAGTCCGCGACCACCCGGGACGAGCAGGTCGAGGGCGGCTTCGATGGCCGGTCGCAGGATGTCGAGTTCCTGATTGACCTCGATCCGCAAGGCCTGGAAGGTTCGTTTGGCCGGGTGGCCGCCGGTCCGGCGGGCCGCAGCCGGGATGGCGTCGACGACCACGGCGGCCGAGCGCGGTGGTCGTCGTGAAGGGTCGCTTCGCGACGATGGCCGCTGCGATCCGGCCGGCGAACCGTTCGTCGGCATGGGTCTTCAGGGTCCGGGCGATCTCGCCGTGGGTATAGGTGTTGACCACATCGGCCGCCGTGAGCCCCGACTCGGGGTCCATGCGCATGTCGAGCGGTCCGTCGTTGCGGAAACTGAAGCCTCGTTCGGCCCGGTCGAGCTGGGGGGAACTGACACCCAGGTCGAAGAGGAAGCCCGACAATTCGGTGATCCCTCGGTCGGCGCAGATGGAGCCGAGTTCGTCGAATCGGGCTCGGGCCAGCTGCACCCGGTCTTCGAATCGGGCGAGTCGAGCCGTCGCCGCTTCGATGGCAGCCGGATCACGATCGATCCCCAGCAGGCGCAGTCCAGGACGGGCGTCGAGGATCGCGGCGGCATGGCCGGCCCCGCCGAGCGTGGCATCGAGAAAGACCCCGGGAGGAATCGCCGCCGTGGTCTCGACGACCTCGGCAAGCATCACCGGCCGATGAACAAACTCGATTGGTGAGCGCGTTTCATCCGCCATGGAGTTGTCGACGACACCGTTGAGTCGGTCATCGGTAGCCCCCCGGGAAATGGGCGTACGGCAGGTTGTGTCTCCTGTGACGTACTCGAGGGGTAGCGGGCGGAGTTGTGGGGCAGAAGTACCACTCTCCATTGCCCGGAAGGCAACCGATGAACGATTCGATTCGGTGTTGTCGTGCTCCTTTCGTGTCTCGTTGTTTCGCCCTTGCTCTGACCGGAACGATCCTGGGCCTACAAGCCCAATCGAGCGATCGTTTCGGCCAGTTCGGCATCGGCATCGTCCGATTCGAGCTCGGAGCGATAGACCTCGGCCGGCCAGATCTCCACCCGGTCGAGACGACCGGTGATGACGACCTGGGTGTCGAATCCGAGCCGATCGAGCAGATCACGGGGAAGCGTGATCCGACCGGCGGCATCGAGTTTGACGTGACTCACACTTGCCAGGAAGTTGCGGAAGACCTTTTGGGAAACACGCCCCGCAACGACTTCGGACTGCCACCTCTCGGCGACCTCCCGGAAAATCTCTTCATTCCACAAGCCGAGACATCCGTCCAGCTTGGTCACATACCCCCGTTCCGCCACGAATGCACGGAACGGAGCGGGCAGCACCACACGACCCTTCTGGTCGAGTGCGTGTTCGTACTGCCCGACGAACATCCATTTCTCCTGATCGCCCGGTCCAACAACTGCATCGGTTCTCACCGCAACCGGAGGGATTCGGCGAGGACCTTTCCGGCAGTTGGGGCAGTCCCGCTTCCGGGCTGCTCTTCCCTGCCGATGTGTGACACTTTATGACACTTTGCCCCACCCATCAAGCATTTCTCGACATTCCGTGGTCAATCCACCACCCGCCGTGCAAACGTTTGTTCGATCGAGCGCGACGAGACAGCGCATCGATGCAGGCCAACGCGTTTTCCACACCCGAGGTACCGAAGCCACCACGATCCGAGACTTTTTCGTGGCGGGCGGCGCTCGGTGGAGCTCTGGCCACCGCCCGCGCTCGAGTCCCACGCAGAGCGTGGAGGGCGCCTCCGATTCGGGGCGTCGGGGGCAGGCTGGGGGTCGGCGAGGACGGTCGCGGGCGCACTGCCACCCCGACGACCCACCGGGATCGGCCGGTGGTCGCCCCGGGGCCGCGCCCCGGGCCGCGACGCTAGGACATTCGGGCCAGACTGCGGAATCGCCCGGAGAACGCGGCGATGGCCACGGCGACGAACGACAGCGCCGCCACGGCGAGTCCGGCGACCCGGCCGGTGTCGGGCATCGCGTCGTCCAGCGACGACACGACCATGGCGATCGCCGCTGCCGACCATCCGATGGCAGCGATCCGCAGCGACACCCGCTCGATGAACGTCAGCTCGGGGTCATCGGCCACCGCCGTTGCCGGCGCCCCGTCGGCCCGCATCAGGTGCTCGATCCAGCGAACGGGTGATGTGACCGCGACCACGACCAGCGGGGCCCACACCAGCACGACGCCCGCCATCGTCACCTGTCCGGGCACGCCGAGACCCTGGCCTCGTTCGACTCCGATGACGATGGCGTCGCCGGCGTAGACGGCCAAGGCCGTGGTCAGGAGGGCGAGCAACGCCTTCACGTATCGCAGCACCAGGCCACGGAGTCGCAGGGCGTGCCGGGCCATGCCGTACTCGACCTTGGCGACTTCCTCGAGCAGCGGACGGCTCTTCGAGGCGGCGAGGTCGAACAGCCCCGATGCTCTTGCGGCGTCGTCGTGTCCGGCCGCCAGTCCGGCGTAGACCTCGAGCTGTCGGTCGACCCGCCGACGCGAGTTCTCGTTGGTCGGGACCAGGAGCTCGACGATCCGTGGATCGGCCCGGATCACGGTCAGCTCGGCTGCGGCCTCCGAGCCCAGCTCGTCTACGGGTAGCTGCAGCGACGTCAACGTGAACCGCGGCGTGAAGACCTCTCGATCGGCGGTCCCGAGGTGATTCGCGTGGAAGTAGAAGCGCGTGAGATCCGCGAGCAACAACCACAGCGCCGCCGCCGGGACCCCGAGCATCGCAACCACCGCAACGAACAGCGCCGTGTCGGAGACCCCGATCCCGCCGACCACCAGGGATCGGAGGATTCCGGTCACCGAATCCCGGGCGACGACCGGCAGGACGACGAGGAGTCCGGCCCCCGACAGCAGGCCGACCGCAATGCGATGGAACGTCGACAGCCGTACCTCGCAACGGGCGACGAACGCTCGGGCCGCGGCGCGTTCGTCGGCCGTCAACGCCGGGGCCTGGTCGATCGGAATGGTCATCGCCCCAGTATCTCGACTGCCTCGACCGAACCCGCTCGGTCACGGGGTGCGGCGGCCGACGCCGGCCCGTAGCTTCGGAGCTGTGTTGCGTTGGACCGTTCACACCACCCGTGGTTCGGCTGCCGACTTCCACGACCGCGACCTGATCCCGGCCGGCGACACGGCGGCCGATGTCGGCAAGGGCATGGTCCACGTGCACCACACGACACGCAAGGCTCTGGTGTTCGGGAGCGCTCAGCGACCCGATCGGGTGATCGACGTCCCAGCTGCGGCAGCCGCGGGCTGGGACGTGTGCCGGCGCCGCAGCGGCGGCGGGCTCGTGGTCGTGATTCCCGACGAACAAGTGTGGATCGATCTCGTCATCCCGGCCAATCATCCGCTCTGGGACCACGACGTCAATCGGGCCTTCGACTGGGTCGGTGCCGCATGGCGCGACACCGTGACCGCTCTGGGTCTGCCCGATGCGACCCGGCACTCCGGCCCGCTCCAGGACCGCAACGATGGTCGACTGCTGTGTTTCGCCGGACTCGGGCCGGGCGAGGTCGAGGTGGCCGAAGGGGTCGACGAACCGACCCGCAAGCTCGTCGGCCTGTCGCAACGCCGCACCCGTCACGGAGCCCGGTTCCAGACCATGCTCGCCCTGGTCGACGGCCAGCCGCAGGTACGCCCCGTTGCCGGTCCCGAACTGGTTCTTCTGCTCGATCGTGCCGATCGCCGTGCGGCCGGATGGCCACCGCGCTCACCGGCTCCCGATCCCGCCGAGGTGATCGAGACCTTCGTCGCTCGGCTTCCGACGTCATCGACTACCGCGTCTTGACCGGTCGGTCTAGATTGGGCCCATGCAGCCGACCTACAACGCCGAAGCCGACACCTTTCGGGAGAAGATCCAGGCCTTCCTGGCCGAGCACCTCCCGTCCGACTGGAAGGGCATCGGCGCCCTCGATGCCGACGCAGCTCACCAATTCACCAAGGAATGGCGCGACATCCTCCGTGACAACCGACTGCTCGCCGCATCCTGGCCCACCGAATACGGCGGCGCCGGACTGTCACAGCTCGAAGGCGTGATCATGGCCGAGGAGTTCGCCAAGGCGGGTGTCCCCACCGGCGGCGCCAACGATGCATTCAGCATCCAGATGGTCGGGAACACGATCATCCAATGGGGTACCGAGGAACAGAAGAAGCACTTCCTGCCCCGAATCATCTCGGGCGAAGACCTCTGGTGTCAGGGCTATTCCGAACCGAACGCAGGCTCCGACCTCGGCAACCTCGGCTGCAAGGCCGTGCTCGACGGCGACGAGTGGGTCATCAACGGCCAGAAGATCTGGACCTCGGCCGGCCACCTCGCCAACTGGATCTTCGTACTCACTCGAACCGACCCCGATGCCGCCAAGCACCGCGGCATCACGTTCCTGCTCGTCCCGATGGATCAGCCGGGTGTCGAGGTCCGTCCCATCAAGATGATCAGCGGTGAATCGGAATTCAACGAGGTCTTCTTCACCGACGCCCGTACCCCCAGGGAGAACGTCGTCGGCGAGGTCAACGGCGGCTGGGGTGTGGCCATGACCCTCCTCGGGTTCGAACGGGGCGAGGCCGCTGCCACCACACCCGTTCTGTTCGGCGTCGAACTCGACCGCCTCCTGGCCCTCGCCAAGCAGCAGGGTGTGGCCGACGACCCGATCGTGCGCCAGAACCTGGCCTGGTGCTACTCCAAGGTCCAGATCATGCGCTACCTCGGGATGCGAACGTTGACCAAGTTCTTGTCGGGTGAGCATCCCGGTCCCGATGCCTCGATCTTCAAGCTCTACTGGTCGGAGTACCACCGCAAGGTGACCGAACTCGGTGTCTCGATCTTGGGCGCCGGCGGGATGGTCATCGACGGCAAGTTCCCGAGCAGTGCATTCTCGACCGATTCCCCCGGTGCCCCCAACGACTCCGGCTCATGGATCGGCACCTTCCTCAATGCCCGGGCCGGCACGATCTACGCCGGGACCAGTCAGGTTCAGCGCAACATCATCGGCGAGATCGTCCTCGGCTTGCCGAAGGAGCCCCGGGCCGACGGCGGTCCCTGGAAGGACATCCCGAAGTGACACCGCCCGACATCACACCGCCCGACATGACACCGCCCATATGACACCGCCCCAGACGAGACAGCACCGCTCGCCCCGAGCAGCGAGGATCCCCGGAGGGACGTCCCGATGACCGTCATCAAGATCAATGCCATCACCGTGCCCGCCGACTCGGGCGACGAACTCGGAAAGCGCTTCGCCGCAAGGGCCGGCGCCGTCGACGGCGCCGACGGGTTCGAGGGTTTCGAACTCCTCAAACCGACCGATGATCGCAACGTGTGGCTCGTCGTGACCCGCTGGCGAGACGAAGCAGCCTTCGAGGCGTGGACCTCCTCCCAGGCGTTCGCTCACGGCCATCAGGGGGCCGATCGCCCGACATCGGGTGGCGGGCCGGTCAGTACCGGGGCCGAGCTCTGGAGCTACGAGGTCTCGGTCACCTCACCGGGCAACGCCGGTTGAGCGCACGACCACGCCGGATCCCATGATCGTCGGGATCGATCATGTCGCGCCGGCCATGGCGCCCGGTGGTGCGGATGCTGCCCTGCTCACCCGATTGCACGAGGCCGGCATCGAGGATCGCCATGGCGCCGTGATCAACGGCCGCACGCAGAGTTTCTGCGACGACCCATTCGGCAACCGGATCGAACCGGTCGCGGTATGACCAAACGCCTCCCCCTGTCGGCGGCCGCGTTCCGGGCCTTGCTGCGACACCCCGGCCTGTGGACCACGGCCATCCGTGCAGCATTCGAGATGGCCCCGAAGCACTGGTGGCGCACGCCGCCGTTCCTGCCGCTCCCCGATCCGGGCTGGCTCCACTTCCGCCTGGTGACCGCATACGGGGGCGACGGGTCGCAGGCCATGGGGGCCGACGAGCTCATCACCTGGCTCGAGTGGAAACGGGATTTCCCGGCCTGACCGGGCGACCGACCCGGCCCGGAGGCAGGTCGGTCGCACCACCGATCAGGACGCCGGGGCTCCGATCACCCCGATGGAGCGGAACCCGACCGCCGCCGCGCCGACCAGCGGAGCTGACGCGCCGAGGCCGACGGGTTCGACTCGGGTGCCGATGCTGTAGTCGAGACAGGCGACCCGATCGACCTCGGCCTGTGCCGCGCTCGAAGAACGGTTCACCGAACCCGAGAGCCACCGAACCACCGACGACGGCCAGATGGAGATCGAGCGCATTGGCCAGGGATCCGATGGCCCGGCCCACCATCGTCCCGACATGGTTGATCTCGGACGTACAGGCCTCCTCGGCCGGACGCCCGGTCCTGACCTCGATGGCGGTCCCCGACGCCTCACATTCGAGACTGCCGGCGACGTGACCGGGAAGGGCCATTCCGCCGGGATTGACCACGATCTGACCGACATGGCCGGCGTTCCCGGTCCGGCCGTCGAGCAGGCGGCCATCCAGCACGATGCCGCCCCCGACCCCCGTCGAAACCACCATCGCCACGTAGTCGCGCACGCCGACCGCCGCCCCGACCCAGCCCTCGGCCAGTGCGAGCGCCTTGGCGTCGTTGCCGACGCGGGTCGGGAGCCCGGTGAAGGCCGCCAGACGATCACCCAGCGGAAACGACCGCCAGGCAGGGATGTTCAGTGGAGAGACCAGCTGCCCACCGAGCGTCATCGGGCCGGGGCAGCCGACCCCACACACGGCGAATCGATCGAACGGTTCGAATCGCCAGAGCAGTGCGCAGAGATCGGCGAAGAGTTCCTCGCTCGAAACATCGAGTCGGGTCGGGGCCAGGTAGCGCTGGAACAGGCGTCCTTCGGCATCGACGACACCGGCCGCGAGCTTGCTGCCTCCGATGTCGACGGCCAACGCCGTCCCGATGGAAGGTGACGGTTGCACAGGTGCCACAGTAGACGCGAGGCGAAGCGACGGAGCGCACCACGGTGGTGTTGGTAGCCTCGCCCGAACCGGCCACGAAGGGAACTCGTTCTGTGAACTCCAACGATGCGTTGCGCCAACAACCCTCGGTGCGACCCACCGAACAAACCGATCGGAACCAGCAGATCCCGCTCGACGAGCATCGCGCCGCACAATTCGGGGCCGCCTTCATCGCCATCTGCGACAACGTCGAGCAGGTGGTGAGGGGTAAGCGCTCCGTGGTCGAACAATCGCTCCTGTGCCTTCTCGCCGGCGGCCACCTGCTCGTCGAGGACGTCCCCGGTGTCGGCAAGACCACCCTGGCCAAGGCTCTTTCGGCCTCGGTGGGTGGGAAACTGGGGCGCATCCAGTTCACCCCCGACCTCCTGCCGGCGGACGTCACCGGGGTGAGCATCTGGAATCGCAACGACGCCAATTTCGAATTCCGCCCGGGGCCCGTCTTCACCGAGTTGGTCCTGGCCGACGAGATCAATCGAGCGTCACCGAAGACACAGTCCGCCTTGCTCGAGGCCATGGCCGAAGGCCAGGTGACGGTCGACGGCATCACACACCGCCTCCCCGAACCGTTCATGGTGATGGCAACGCAGAATCCGATCGAGCAAGAGGGCACCTATCCCCTCCCCGAGAGCCAACTCGATCGATTCCTGATGCGGATCTCGGTCGGCTATCCCGCCCGTCGCGACGAACTGGCGATCCTGCACACCCACGAGAGCGACGGCCTCGTTCGCCGGCTCCAGCCCGTGGCCACCCTTCGAGACATCGTCACGATGTCCCGCCTCATCAAGTCGGTCCACATCGCCGACGAACTCCGGGGGTATCTGATCGACATCGCCGACGCCACCCGACGTCACCCCGGCGTCTCGCTCGGCATGTCACCGCGCGCCACGCTGAGTCTGCAGCGTGTGTCGCGGGCCAGAGCACTGGCCCGAGGACAGCTCTACGTCACCGACGACGACATCAAGGCCGTTGCGAGCCAGGTGATCTCCCACCGACTGATCCTGCGGCCCGAAGCCCAGCTGCAGGGAACCACGGCCGAATCCGTCGTCGCCGACATCCTGCAGGCCGTACCGGTTCCCTACGATCGCGTCTGATGCGACTCACCCGAGCCGGGGTCGGCCTGATCATCTCGGCGTTCCTGTCCTTTGCGATCGGACGGCTCTTCGGAGCCGACGAGCTGCTGTACCTCGCCGCCATGCAGGCGGTTGCCGTCGTTGCGGCCGTGGTCTACACGAGTCTGAGCCGCCTCGACCTGGCCGTCACCCGGACGGCGACCCCGGCACGGCTCCGGGCGGGGACCCCGGCTCGCATCGACGTGGCGATCTCGAACCGAGGCCGGCGTCAGACGCCGATGCTCGAGGCAATCGATCACATCAGCGGGACGCCCGGGGCGTCCCTCCATCTGGCTCCGATCCGACCCGACAGCAGTGCGCCGATCGCATACCGACTGCCGACCACCCGACGGGGGCTGATCACCGTCGGACCGCTCGACCTCGCCTTCGGTGATCCGCTCGGGCTCACCCGCAGCTCGCTCGTCGCGTCGGGCCGGATCACGCTGGTCGTGCACCCCGAACTCGTCGATCTCGGACCACTCAACGCCATCGCCGGCCACGACCCGACCGCCGACCTCCAACCGATCCGGGCCCTGGCCTCGGGAGGTGACGAGTTCTTCGCCCTCCGCCCCTATGTCGTTGGTGACGAGCTGCGTCGTGTGCACTGGCGGGCGAGCGCCCGCACGGGTGAACTCGTGGTGCGCCAGGACGAGCGACCTCGAACCGGTCGAGTCACCGTCATCCTCGACCGCCGTCGGGAGGTCTATGACGAACTCGGATTCGAGCGGGCCGTTTCGGCCACCCTCAGCGTGCTGTATGCCGGGTGGCGAGGCGACGACGCCCTGCGGTTCCTGACCTCCTCGGGCTCGGTCGTGACCGATATCCGGGGTCGCCACGAACTCGACGCCATCGACGAACAGCTCGCGACCATCGAGACAACGGCAGCCGCCTCCCTGGTCCGGTCGATCGAGGGGCTGACCCGGATGGGGCTCGGGGGCACCCTCGTGGTCGTGACCGGAACTCCGACCACCGAACTCCGCACGGCCCTCGACCGGGCTCGTCGAACGTTCGGCGTGGTGATCCCGATCCTGTGCCAGTCCGTTCCCGAGCCACCCAAGGGCGCGATCATGCACGATGGCGCCGAACCACTTCGATCCCTCTGGTTGCGACACCTCTCGGGGGTGTCACGGTGAGCGAAGGGCGCCACTCACCGTTCCCGCTCGAGATCACGTCGGCACTGATCGTGCCGGCGGCGGTGTTCGGATTCGTCCGGATCTTCGAATCGATCGAGGCCATTGCACCGATCGTGGTCGCGAGCCTGCTCTCGACCCTGCTGGCGACCCTGCTCCGACGGGCACGGGTCCCCCTGGTCATCGCCGCCGCGATCTCGCTGGTCGGGCTCGGCGAACTGATCATGCACCGATACGCACCGGGAACGGCACGGTATGGCGTGCTCCCGACGGCCGAGACCCGCACCGCCCTCGACCTCCTCGCCGAGGACGGCATCGCGCAGTTTCGCGAGCTCCAGGCGCCGGTCGAGGCCTTACCGGCGTTCGTCGCCGCCGCCATCATCGGGGCCTGGCTCCTCGCGTTCCTCACCGATTGGGCCGCCCTCCGGCTGCGGCTGGCGTTCGAACCGGTGCTCCCGGCGGCGTTGCTCTTCATCTTCGCCTCGGTCCTGGGCTCCGGGGCGCGCCAGATGGTCTCGACCGCAGTCTTCGCTGCGGCCGTCGGACTCTGGGCCGTGGTCCAACGCTCGCAGTCGCTGCGTGAAGGCACGTGGCTGACCATCGATCGCTTTCGCGGGCCGAACTCGGTCCTGCGGGCAGCCACGGTCGTCGCCGCCGTTGCCATCGTGGGTGGGATCGCCGTGGGGCCACGTGTCCCCGGCGTCGGAGCCGGTGAACTCTACGAATGGCGCGCCCTCGACGACCCCACCCGTACGGTCGTCAGCCCGTACGTCAACATCGAGAATCGCCTCGCCTCCCAGCAGGACATCGAGATGTTCACCGTCGTCGCCGATCGCCCGGCGTACTGGCGCCTGGCCGGACTCGACACCTACGACGACGGACTCTGGTCGACCAAGGGCAACTTCGAAGAGCAGGACGGTGAGCTGCCGGGTACCCGTCCGAACGCCGGTACGACGATCGAGCTGAACCAGACATTCGAGATCACCGGGCTCCAGGAGATCTGGCTCCCGGCTGCCTACGCCCCACGATCCTTGCGCTCTCCCGATGCCGTGGTCACCTGGAACGCCGAGATCAGTTCGCTGACCGTCGACAACGAACGCGAGAACTCCGATGGCCTGACCTACGAGATCGAGTCGGTGCTCCCGGCCTACACCGGCGACGAACTCCGGGCCGCGCCCCCGTCACCGACGAAGGCATCCTCGAACGCTATACGGCCCTTCCCGACGACCTGACACCGGTGGTCGACGAACTCGCTGGGACCATCGTCGCCGGTCAGACCAGCGCCTACGACCAGATGCTCGCCCTGCAGGCCCACTTCCAGCAGTACGACTATTCCCTCGAACTCGGACCCCGCCAGGGCGACCCGATCGAGCAGTTCCTGGCCGAGCGAGTCGGTTTCTGCCAGCAGTTCTCGGGCACATTCGCCCTGATGGCCCGATCTCTGGGGGTCCCGGCCCGGGTGGCGGTCGGGTTCACCTGGGGTGACCCGGTGTCCGGCGAGGCCAACACCTATCGGGTCACCGGCCGCCACACCCACGCCTGGCCCGAGGTCTATTTCCAGGATCTCGGCTGGGTTGCCTTCGAGCCGACCCCGGGCCGAGGCGCTCCCGACACCCCGTACACGGGCCTCGACGCCCGTCAGGATTCACCGACGGCCGAGGGCCAGATCACCACGCCGACCACGGCCCCTTCCGGTGGCGCTTCTCCCCCGACCACCTTCGACCCCAACCTGTTTCCCGATCCCGGCTTCGACCTCGGCGCCGAACCGATCGCTCCCAGCGACGAGGGTGGTGGGTTCCCGTGGCGTCTCGTCGGTGTCGCTCTCGTCGTCGCGGTGTATGCCGCCACGATGCCGTTGCTCGGGCGACTCAAGCGGGCTCGGCGTCTTGCCTCCGCCAGCGGTCCGGCCCAGCAGATCGACGCCATCTGGGCCAATCTCACCGATCACCTCCGGACCCACCTGGGCGTCGACCGCCCGCAGGCCCTGACCAGGACCGAGTGGGTCGATGACCTCATCGCCCGACGGCGATTGCCCGCGGAGCCGCTGTCGCGACTCGGCGAAGCCGTCACTGCGGCCCGCTTCGGAGGGGGCATCGGCATCGACGATGTCACCGTGGCCACAGCCCGGGCCGACGCAACCGCCGTCGAACGGGTGGCAACGAGCCGCACCCCGCTGTGGAAGCGGGTGCTCATTGCGCTCGATCCGGTGGAACTGATGCGGCGTCGCCCGACTCAGACTCGGGCCTCGGTCCACGAAGCTCAGCACATCCCGACCGACACGACGACGGGTTGAGATCCGTTCAGTCCGTCGCTGAGCTGCGCTCCGACACTCGCTGAGCTGCGCTCGACACTCGCTGAGCTGCGCTCCGACACTCGCTGAGCTGCGCTCCGACACTCGCTGAGCTGCGCTCAGTCCCCGTCGGTCGATTCGTCGACCGGACGCTTCGTGGTGGGGTTCGCCGCCCGAAAGGCGCTCGACACCTGAGCCAGACCGGCGCGGCCCATCATGCGAAGGTTGCGTTCGAACCCGACCGCGGCCACCAGCATGATCACGAAACCGGCGAAGGCCACCAGATAGTGCACTCGCAGGGTGGCCACCATGATCGCCAGACCGACGACGAAACCGAGGATCGACCACTTCAACGAACCGACGGCGTGCCGGTAGATCGAGGATTTCCCCACGTTTCGAGCCAGACCGGGGTCGGTCTCCTCGAGGTGCCGTTCGATCTCGGCGAGAATCCTTTGTTCGTTTTCAGACAGCGGCATCGCTTAGCCCTCGACCCTTTTCCGGAATGCCCTCAACACACAGTCCTCACAAGCTCCGCTCATTGTCGCGCACGATCGACGTCTGAGCAACGCGGGCGGTCACTCTCTCGGCGGTTGCCCCGAGCGGTCGGTGCCAGCCGGTGGGGCGACCGCAGGCGTGTCCGGACCCCACTGACCCTGGCCCGTCTGCTTGGGGCGAAGGCCATCCCTGGTCAAGAGCGCCGCCGCACCGATCGCCGTGGATCCGAATCGATTCCGGATCTCGTCGATGGCGCGATCGGTTGTCGAGCGATCGACGACGGCAGTCCTCGACACACCGTCGACGCCCGAGACGAGGTCATCGAGCGAAAGCTGCTCGGCGACGTCGTCGTCGGTCAATCCCGAGACACCGACACCCAGCAAACGGATACCACGGTCGACCTCGATCGAGGCGAGCAGATCGGAGGCAACACCGAGGATCTCGGACGACACGTCGGTGGGTGTGGCGACGGTGCGCGACCGGGAAATGGTGGCGAAATCGGGGAACCGAACCTTGATCGTGACGGTCCGACCACGAATCGAAGCCTTGCGCAGGCGGGTGCCGACCGCATCGCTCATTCGGATCAGCTCACGCCGCAGATCTCGCCGGTCGACGAGATCGACGGCGAAGGTCTCCTCGTGACTCACGGACTTCGCCATCCGCTCCGGCACCACCGGTCGGTCGTCGATCGCGTTGGCCACGGCGTGCAGGTGGCGACCGTTGGCCTCGCCGACGGCGGCGATGACCGAGTCGAGGGGCAACGCAGCCAGTTCACCCACCGTTTTCACACCGAAGCGAGACAGTTTCTCGAACGTCTTGGGGCCGACGCCCCACAGAGCGCGGAGCGGCAGCGGAGCCATGAACGCACGTTCCGCTCCCGGCGGCACCTCCTTGACACCGAGCCCGCGTTCGACTCGACGGCCGGCTACTCGGGGCTTGGCCTCCTCGGTGGCCAGCTTGGCGACGAGCTTCGACGTGGCGACACCCACCGAGCAGTGGAGGTGCTCGACCTCCCAGACCCGCCGGCGCAGTTGTGCGGCGATGTCGACCGCCGGCCCGAGGAGCCGGATGGAACCGGTGACGTCGAGGAACGCCTCGTCGAGCGACAGGGGTTCGACGAGCGGGGTCACGTCGCCGAAGATCGACATGATCGAGGCGCTGACCTCGGCGTACCGCTCGTGCCGACCGGCAACGAAGAGGGCGTGGGGGCACAAGGCTCGAGCCCGGCTGCTGGGCATTGCCGAGTGGATCCCGAAGACCCGAGCTTCATAGCTTGCGGCGGCGACGACCCCCCGGTCGCCGGTACCGCCGACCACCACGGGTTTGCCCCGGAGTTCGGGACGATCACGCACCTCGACCGCGGCGAAGAAGGCGTTCATGTCGACGTGCAGGATGCTCCGCGTGGGCACCGATCGATCCTACCCGAGGTCCCTGATTCCGTCCCCGAGGGCGGTTGACGAGAACGGCAGTCTCCTAGAGCCGGATCACCCGACGATCGACCGGATTCGAGCCCTCCAGCCGGTAGGCGTACAACCGACCGTCGTCGACGTCGTCGGCGAGATGATCGAGAAGCGGCTCGGAGACCCATTGCGGTGCCGACTCCAGGCGCCGGCGGGCGTCGTCGACGTCGACGAAGTCGGCGCCGACGACGATCCCGTCGGGATCGTCGATCGTCAACGACCCCGTGAAGGACACCGCCCGGTGGGCCTCGACCTGAAGATGGAACCCGAATCCCGGGGCGACCACATCGATCCGGTACAGCGGACCCAACCACTCGGTGACCCGCAACCCGGTTTCCTCGTGGACTTCACGTCCCAGTCCTTCGATCAACCGTTCACCGGCATCGATCACGCCGCCCGGGGTCGACCAGTCGACCGAACCACCCCGCCGCTGGTTCTGAACCAGCAGGACCCGTCCGTGGTCGTCCAACAGAACGCCGCCCGCAACGAGCCACGGTCGCAACTCGTTGTCGGCCCGTCCGTTGCTCACCACCGCATCGTGGCCCATCGGAGGTGATGGTTCAAGGCGCCGCTATAGCCTGATGGAGCGATGAGCGACGATGGCAATCTCGAATCGACCGACGGTGGCGAACGCGATCTCCTCCCGTTCCAGGACCTCGTCGCTCCGCAGCCACTGCCCAGTGCGCCACCGGTGTTGGCCCGCTGGTTGGCGTTCATCGCCATCCTGGTCGGCGGCCTCCTGGGGGCCCTGATCGGATACGGCGTTCTCGACCTGTTCACCGAGAACGCGACGTGGGCGGCGGTCGGAGCACTCCTGTTCGGCGTCGGTGGGGCGGCCGGGCTCGGGGTGGTCTCCTCACTCACGTTGCGGGCCATGAACGAGTGGTACGAGGTCCGACACCCCGAGCGAGAGGCACGGTGAACACCGATGACACGGTGAACACCGATGACACGGTGAACACCGATGACACGGTGAACACCGATGACACGGTGAACACCGATGACACGGCCCCTGCCGTCGACGACGCCCTCGGCGCCGGTTTGCTCGACCTGGCCCGGCGCCTGGCCCTCGAAGCCGGGCGGCTGACCCTCGAAATGCGACGCGAAGCGAGCATCGACCCCGACCGGAAGAGCTCGGTCGGTGACCTCGTCACGGTGGCCGACCGGTCCTCGGAAGCCCTGATCGTGTCGGGCATCCAGGCCGAGCGCCCCGACGACGCCATCCTCGGAGAAGAAGGTGCCGACCGCAGCGGGACCTCGGGCTTTCGCTGGATCATCGACCCCATCGACGGCACCACCAACTACGTCTACGACCTCCCGGGATACACGATCTCGGTGGCCGTGGAATATCGCGGCGTCACCCTTGCCGGTGTGGTGTACGACCCGAGAGCCGACGAGTGCTTCGCCGCTCGATTCGGCCATGGCGCCACGCTCGACGGCCGACCCATCACGTGCTCGTCCCAGACCGCCTTCGACCACTGCGTGCTCGCCACCGGCTTCGGCTACCAGCCCGAACAGCGCCGAGCCCAGGCCCGAGTCCTGCTCGAGATCGCCCCACAGATCGCCAACCTGCGCCGCTTCGGTTCGGCTGCCCTCGACCTGGCCTACGTCGGTGCCGGACGGGTCGATGGCTATTGGGAATCGGGACTCAACGCCTGGGACGCCGCCGCCGGCGCCCTCATCGCGGCCGAGGCCGGGGCCATGGTGACCGACCTCGACGGAGGCAAACCCTCGGCGGCCATGACCGTCGCCGCCCCACCCGACATCCACACCAGACTCGTCGCCGAACTGCGTGCCGCCATCGCCGCTTCGGGACCGACCGCCGCCTCCCCGGACGGGCTCTCGCCACCCCGGATCTGACCCGGGCAGAATGACCGATCCGGCAATCTGACCCGGATGACCGACAAGTACGCCGGGTTTCGGGCACCATTTCCCCATGGGCACTCGCATCCTCACCGTGGAAGACGACGACCGGATCCGTCAGGCCGTCAAGTTGGCCCTGGAGGACGAAGGCTGGATGGTCGACGAAGCCGACACCGGCGAGCGGGCGCTCGACGCCTTTGCCGCCAACAACGCCGACGTCGTGCTGATCGACATCATGCTGCCCGGAATCGACGGCTTCGAGGTCTGCCGGTCCATCCGGCGCCACAGTGACGTCCCGATCATCATGGTGACCGCACGTGACGACACACACGACGTGGTCGCCGGGCTCGAGGCCGGTGCCGACGACTACCTCACGAAGCCCTTCGCCCCCAAAGAGCTCTCGGCCCGGATCCGTGCACTCCTGCGGCGCTGTCCGCTCATCGGACTCCGGGGTCTCGAGCGCATCAGAGTCGGTGACCTCGAGATCAGCCCCGAGGAAGGCCTGGTGCTCAAGGACGGCGTCGGTCTGCCGTTGACCAAGACCGAGTTCAAGCTGCTGGTCGAACTGGCCGGCCAACCCGGCAAGGTCTTCAGCCGCGAGGTGCTCCTGGAGCGAGTGTGGGGTTACGACTACTTCGGCGACGGGCGGCTCGTCGATGTCCACATCCGGCGTCTTCGGACCAAGGTCGAGACCGACCCGGCCAACCCGCGCTACGTCGTGACCTCACGCGGGCTCGGCTACAAGCTTCAGCCTTGACGAGCACCCTCCCCGGCGGAATCGACCGCATCGACCGCAGGTCGTCCCGCCCGGCGAGCCGATGGCGATGATGTCCCGTCGCCGACTCGGCCTCCGGGCCCGTCTCACCCTCATCTACGTGCTCGGTGCGCTGCTGCTCACCTCGACCGTGGCGGCATCGAGCTTCGTCCTCACCCAGCGACGGCTGCTCAGCGAGACGGAGCGAACGGCCGAATCACAGTTCTACCGAAACGTGAAGGATCTTCGGCGGAGCCTCCAGGCGCTGCCCTTCATCCCGGCCAACCTCCCGTCGTCGGTGCAACCCGAGGACGTGACCGAACCCACGACGACCACATCGTCCACCACCACGACGTCGCGCCCGACCACGACGACCACCGAGCCCACGACGAGTTCACCCGAGACGGTGGCCCCGGTCGACACCGAGGAACAACCGGTCGTCGATGGGACGGCGCCAACACCGGTCACGGCCACCGACGGGGTCGTTGGCGATGCGCCCGCGGTGTCCGAGGACTCGTCCGACGTCACCGTGGCGCCGTCGACGACCCGCCCCCGGTCACCTCGCAACACACTCGAAGCCGAGCGCACCACCTCCATCCCCGACACCGACCTCGACCTCGACGGCATCTTCGGACCCTCGCTCCCGTCGTCGGTGACCCGCGAAGGAGACGACGAACCCGAGCCGACGCGACCCGATGATCCGATCGGTTCGATCCTGACCGCTCTCGTGCGCCCCAACAACGCCCAGTCGCTGCTGATCGTCCCCCCCGACCCGCAACCCCCGGACCCCGGTGCCGATCCCGGTGTTGCCGACCGCGTCCGCCAGTTCTCCCCCAGCGGTCTGCTGTCGTCGGACCTCCCCGAGGGTCTCCAGGTCATGGTGGCCCAAGGCGTGGCGGCCAAGTACCGGTTCAACGACGCGGGAGGGGGTCCTCGGCTGGCCCTCGGGGTCCGAATCCCCGAGTTCGGCACGACCTACTACGAGAGTGTTCCCCTGCTCGACCTCGAGAACACCCTGGACTCGTTGCGCAACATCTTGTTCGGCGTGTCGCTCGCCGCGAGCGCTTCGGGCGCTGCGCTCGGCTACTACTCGGCGTATCGCGCCGTCCAACCTCTCAACCGGGTCTCTGCCGCGGCGCAGGCGATCTCCGAGGGGGACTTCGACACCCGACTCGACGACCAGATCGACCCCGACCTCGGCCGGTTGACCGCGTCGTTCAACCAGATGGTCGAGGCCCTCCAGCGCCGCATCGAGCGAGACGAGCAGTTCGCGTCCGACGTGAGCCACGAGCTGCGGTCCCCGCTCATGACCTTGACGGCCTCGGTGGGTGTGCTGGAAGGACGGCGGCACGATCTTCCCCCTCCGGCCCAGCAGGCCGTCGACCTGCTCAGCAAGGATCTCCGACGTTTCCAGCGGCTCGTCGAGGACCTCCTCGAGATCTCCCGGATGGACGTGGGTGCGATCGAGCTCGACCTCACACCGGTGTTCCTCAGGGAGTTCCTCCGATTCGTGATCGCGCAGTCGGGCACGCCCGACATCAACATCGGCTGCTCCAGTGCCGATGCCTTTCTCCTGATCCAGGCAGACAAGCGACGCATGGCCCAGGTGATCACCAACCTGCTCGACAACGCCGCGAAGTACGCCAACGGGGCGACGGCGGTGTCGTTCGAGCGGGTCGGCGACCTCGTGCACATCTACGTCGACGACGACGGTCCGGGAGTTCGACCCGAGGACCGCAACCGGATCTTCGACCGTTTCACCCGCGCCGGTGGCGATGCCGGTCGACGCGATGTCGCCAAGGGCGTCGGCCTGGGCTTGTCGTTGGTCAGCGAACACATCCGCCTCCACGGCGGCCGGGTCTGGGTGACCGATCGACAGGATGGGCGACCGGGGGCCCGGTTCGTCATCGAGATGCCGATCGACGAAACCGTGATGGCCGATGACGAGATGGCGACATGAGGGAGCCGGCGATGCCCCGACGATCACGGCTCGGCCGTGGCCTGGCCATCGGCATCGCCTTCACCTGTGGCGCGTGCAGCATCCCGTCCAACGACTCGGCCCAACCGCTCGAGAACGCCCCCGAGGACCTCCTGGCGGTCACGACCACCGTCGCCGAAGACCCGGCCGTCGCCAGTGAGGACACCTACGAGATCCAGCTCTACTGGCACGCCGACCAGGTCGCACTCGGTCGGTTCACCCGCTCGATCCTCGAACCACCGACCCCCCAGATCGTCCTCGATCAGCTGCTGACCGGCCCAACACCGGAAGAGAACGCGGCCAGGAATCCGCAGATCTTTCAGCTCGATGCTGCGCTGGCCGACATCGGGCTCGCACCGCTGGTCACCGGACCCGACGCGCTCGGCGTGGTGACCGTCACCTTCGCGAGCACCACGTTCCGCGACGCCACCGCCGACAAGCGCAATGCCACGGCCGAGATGGTCTGCACCCTGACCGAACTCGAGGGCGTGACCGGCCTCGTCGTCCAGGACACGCAGTCGCAACCGATCCCGCTGCCCGACATCAGCACCCAGACCATCGACGGCCCGGCGATGCGGGCCAACTTCAACGAATGCGCCGTCCCCGAACCGGCCCCCGACACGACCGGGACCACCTCGACACCGGGTTGAGGGTTCGTGATGTCGAGTCGGCGTTCTGATGTCTAGGCGAAGAACTCCCGTGCGGTGGCCCACATCTGGGCGCTGACCGGTTTGAGGTCTCGAACGGCCTCGGACAGGGGAACCCGTACGATCTGGTCGCTCTGGATGGCGACCATGGTCCCGAACGCCCCGTCGTGGATGGCTTCGATGGCGGCGATACCGAACCGGGAGGAGAGGACTCGGTCGAGCGCAGTCGGGGATCCACCCCGCTGAACGTGTCCGAGGATCGTCACCCGGGTCTCGAAACCGGTTCGGCGTTCGATCTCGACCGCGACCCGGTTGGCGATGCCGCCCAGACGGATGTGACCGTATTCGTCGTACTCTTCCTCGGGCATGTCGAACGTCCCCTCGATCGGCTTCGCCCCTTCGGCCACCACGACGATCGAGGCATAGCGGCCCTTGTGGTGACGCCGCACCAGCGATGCGCACACCTCCTGGATGTCGAAAGGCTCCTCGGGGATGAGTGTCATGGTCGCTCCCCCGGCCAAACCGGCCCAGGTGGCGATGTGCCCGACATGGCGGCCCATGACCTCGACCACCATCACCCGGTTGTGGCTCTCGGCGGTGGTGTGCAGCCGATCGATGGCCTCGGTGGCGATGGTGACCGCCGTGTCGAACCCGAAGGTTCGTTCGGTCGCGTCGATGTCGTTGTCGATGGTCTTGGGAACACCGACGATCGGCACACCGAGTTTGAAGAGCTCGTTGGAGCACGAGAGTGTGCCCTCGCCGCCGATGGCAACGATGCCGTCGATCCCCAACTGGTCGACCGCGCGCCGCACCTGCTCGACGCCATGTCCGAACATGAATGGATTGATGCGGCTCGTCCCCAGGATCGTGCCTCCCCGGGGCAGCGTGCCCCGCATGGCGTCGATGTCGAGCATGTCGTAGGTCTGGTCCATGACGCCCCGCCAACCATCGTGGAAGCCCAGCAACTCGTCGTCGTAGACCCGTTCGCCCTTGCGCACCACGGCACGAATGACGGCGTTGAGGCCGGGGCAGTCGCCGCCGCCGGTGAGAATGCCGACTCGCATGGCTCGCATACCTCCGTAGGTGTGCAGTGGTGCCCGTCGGCACCACCGCCGTTCGACACGACCGCCAGTTGACGAACCCGCCGTTCGACGACACTGTCGGATCGGCGGATGACTCGAGTCCGCCCACAGCCTATGGTCCTCGTCCGGCGCTTCGATTCCGCCCGACCAACCCGTCCCCCGTTGCCAAGAGGTCATGATGTCCCTTGTCCTGTCACTCGATGCCGGCACCACCGGCGTGCGCGCGATCGCCGTCGACACCGAGGGGACGATCGTTTCGATGCGCTACCGGGAATTCACCCAACACTTCCCCCGGCCCGGCTGGGTCGAGCACGATGCCGACGAGATCTGGCAGGCCATGGCGGGGTGCATCGACGATCTGGTCGGGTCGCTGACCGACCCGGTGGCGGCGATCGGCATCACCAATCAACGCGAAACCGTCGTGGCCTGGGACCGGCGAACCGGGGAACCGCGGCACCGCGCCATCGTCTGGCAGGATCGCCGTACCGCCGACCGCTGCCGCCAGCTCGAGGCCGACGGCCATCTGCCACTCGTCCGCAACCGCACCGGTCTCGTGCTCGACCCGTACTTCTCGGGTTCGAAGATGGAATGGTTGCTGACGCACGGCAAGGTCGAGGCCGACGAGCACCTGGCACTGGGCACCATCGACACCTGGCTGATCTGGAAACTCACCAACGGCGAGGTGTTCGCAACCGAACCCTCCAACGCCAGCCGCACCATGCTGTTCGACATCCGCCACCTCGACTGGTCGCCCGAACTCTGTGAGCTGTTCGGGGTGCCACGGGCAGCACTCCCCGAGATTCGGCCGAGTAGCGGTCGATTCGGTGTCACGGCGGACACCACGGCCCTGGGCGCCGGCGTCCCGATCAGCGGCGTGGCCGGCGA
The DNA here is from genome assembly GCA_963700755.1 of uncultured Acidimicrobiales bacterium. GTDB lineage: Bacteria > Actinomycetota > Acidimicrobiia > Acidimicrobiales > SZUA-35 > JBBQUN01. Next base: position 152,742 of record CAVOYW010000001.1, on the reverse strand, counting down.
TCAACAGGCTGCGCTGTTCGGCCAGGCCTGTTTCGAACCCGGCATGTCGAAGAACACCTACGGCACCGGCTCGTTCCTGCTGATGAACGTGGGCGCGAGTTGTCCCGAACCCGTCGAGGGGCTCCTCACCACGGTGGCCTGGACGCTCGGCGACGGCAGGGCCGCCTACGCCTACGAAGGGGCGATCTTCGTGACCGGGGCCGCGATCCAATGGCTCCGGGACGGACTGGGCATCATCGATGCGGCTCCCGAGATCGGCCCGCTGGCGGCCTCGGTCGACGACACCGGTGATGTCTACGTGGTGCCGGCGTTCGCCGGTCTGGGTAGCCCCTGGTGGGACCCCTACGCCCGTGGCGCCATCGTCGGGATCACCAGGGGAACGGGCCGAGCCGAGATCGCCCGGGCCGTCGTCGAGTCGATGGCGTACCAGGTACGCGACGTCGTCGATGCCATGTCGGCCGCTTCGGGTCAGTCGCCGGCGACGCTCCGGGTCGATGGTGGTGCGTCGGTGATGGACCTGCTGTTGACGTTGCAGGCCGACCAGCTCGGGGTGACCGTGACCCGGCCGGCCAATCAGGAGACCACCGCGTTGGGGGCGGCCTACCTCGCCGGGCTCGCCGAAGGGGTCTGGGCGTCGCTCGACGACATCCAACGCATCTGGACCGCCGATCGATCGGTCGAACCGAACCCGGATCGGACCGTGGCCGATGCCCGCCACGCCCGGTGGCTCCAGGCCGTCGCCCACTCCCGGGGTTGGGCCGACCAGTAGCGCTCGACTCCGGTCAGGTCTGCCACAGACCCAGACGGTTGCCCCAGGGGTCGGCAACGACCGCCGAGCTGTGGGGATCCTCCCGGGTCGTGCTCCGGATCAGCCCACCGGCGGCTTCGAACGAAGCCAGCGAGGTGTCGAGATCATCGACCTCGACGTAGACGACGGCACCGGCGGGGTCCGAGCCTCGCGTGGCTTTGGGGTAGTGGACGATGCCACCGGCCGGCGTGAGCCCGTTGTTCGGGAAGATCACGTGGTAGGTGCCGTCACCGAACGGGGTGATGGGCTCGGTTCGCCAGCCGAGAGCCTGGAGGTAGAACACGCTGGCGGCGTCGCAGTCGTCGGTGAGCAACTCGAACCAGACGAGGTTGGTCAGGGTCAGGTTGATCTGGCCGTCGTCGACCGGCCACCGACTCTCGACCTCGACCCCATCGACCTCCTCGATCTCGGCGCTGACGAGATCGGCGAGCCGTTCGCAGCTCGCCGCTTCGCTGCCGCCGAGATCGGTCGAGTCGATCACGGCGTGGGGGAGATCGATCAGGAACTCGTCGATCACGATGCCACCCGAACGGCGGTGAACGGCAACCGAGATGATGTCGGCTCGAAGCGCACCGATGCGACTGGCGACCTGGCCGAGCGCGCCGGGGCGGTCGGCCATTCGGCAACGAAAGACATACGCAGGCATGGTCAAAACCCTAGAGGTCCCCGGGCGACGTGCTGCGACGTTTCGGTGAACGCCGTGTCACGACCGAACCGACTCGACCGACGATCCCCGCAACCCGAGACACGAGCACCGCAGCCGACCCACTCGACAGAGGGCCGCCGGCTCTCCTTGACCAGCCGGTCAAGTCCTTCTTACCCTTGGGCGATGGCACCGACTGCGGCCCCGTCTCCAGACCGCCAGCTCACGCCTCGTGGGCGTGAGCGTCGACAGAGCCTGCTCGACTTCGCAACCACCCAGTTCGCCGCCAACGGATTCCATCCGACGTCGGTGGCCGACATCGTCGACGGTGTCGGGGTCGGCAAGGGCGTCTTCTACTGGTATTTCCCCTCGAAGGACGCCCTGCTGCTCGAGATCCTGAAGGAGGCGTTGCACAATCTCCGCCGCGCCCAGCAGGCGGCCATCGACGATCTCGACAACCCTCTGGCCCGGCTCGAGAACGGCATCCGCAGCTCGCTGGCCTGGATCGCCCAGCATCCCGACATCATGCGCCTCATCATGTTCGGGTGGACCGAGGAGACCTTCGCCTCGGCCCTGCGTCGAGGCCGCGACGTCACGATCACCGACACCGCTCGACATCTCGACGACGCCATGACGCTCGGGCTCATCCCCGAAGGCAACGCGCGGATGATCGCCACGGCGATCCGCGGGGTCACCGACGAACTCGGCCGCCAGTACCTGGTCGACGACCGCGAACTCGAAACCGAGGTGGTCGACACCGCGGTCCGCATGTGTCTCTACGGCGTGGCCGGGGCACGCTCGTGATCCCTCGAGCCGGGCAACGCGTTCGCGTCAGTCGCCGGCGCCCGGCGAGAGGTCGACCAGGACCTTCCGCAGGTTGCGGAGGGCCTGCTGGGTTCGTTGCTCGTTCTCGATGAGCGCAAACCGGACGTGGCCCTCGCCACCGGGGCCGAAACCTTCACCGGGCGAGGTCGCCACCCCCGCGTCTCGCACGAGCATCGAGGCGAACTCGACCGAACCCAGGTGGCGGTAGGGGTCGGGGATCGGGGCCCACACGAACATGGTGCCCCGCGGCTTGGGTACCGCCCAGCCGATCCGGTCGAGCCCGTCGCAGAGCACGTCGCGTCGCCGCTGATAGATGTCTCGGACGAGTTTCGGATGCTCGGTGGCCTCGTTCAGCGTGACCGTGGCTGCGATCTGGATCGGTTGGAAGGTTCCGTAGTCGAGGTAGCTCTTGAGTTTGGCCAGCGCACCCACGACCTCGGCGTTACCGGCGAGGAAGGCCACTCGCCAGCCGGCCATCGAGTAGCTCTTGGTCATCGAGTAGAGCTCGACACAACAATCCTTCGCTCCGTCGACCTGCAGGATCGATGGCGGTTCGTAACCGTCGAAACCCAGGTCGGCGTAGGCGTTGTCGTGGACCACGATGAGGTTGCGGGACTTGGCGAAATCGACCACCTTCTCGAAGAAGGCGAGATCGACGCAGACCCCGGTGGGGTTGTGGGGAAACGAGATCACCAGGGTCCGGGGCTTGGGCCAGGAGTACTCCCAGGCACGTTCGAGGTTGGCGATGAACTCGTCTCCCTCGGCCAGCGCGACCTCGCGGATGGCGGCACCGGCGAAGATCGGACCCCAGATGTGGATCGGATACGACGGCGCCGGGACCAGCGCCGCATCACCGGGCGACAGCAGTACCCACATGAGGTGGGTGAACCCCTCCTTGGCACCGATGACGTTGAGCACCTCGGTCCCGGGATCGAGGGTGACCCCCCAGCGCCGTTCGTACAGGTTCGCCGCGGCCTCGCGCAGCTTCGGGATGCCCTTGCTGGCCGAGTATCGATGGTTGCGAGAGTTGTGCGCCGCCTCGATCAGCTTGTCGACGGCGACATCGGGCGACGGGAGATCGGGGTTACCGAATCCGAAGTCGATCACGTCGATCCCCGACCGACGTGCGTCCATCTTCAGGTCGTTGATGATGGCGAGCACGTAGGGGGGCAGATGATTGATCCGGCGAAACTCCATGGCTGTAAGCTATCGGTCATCGACCGCCAGGAGGGCCGCACCGAGCGCCCCGGCATCGGGCCCGAAGGCCGCCGCAACCACCCGGACGGGCGGTCGGAAGGGTCCACCGAGCGACTCCGCCATGACCTTCGACTGGACGGCCTCGAGGAACCACGCATTGATCACGCTCAACCCGCCTCCCAACACGATCAGTTCGGGATCGAGGATGTTGATCAGGCCCCCGATCCCTCGGGCCACCCAGTCTGCGAAGCGATCGAGCACCTCGATCGCATCGGAATCCCCGTCGGCCAGCGCGGCTGCGACATGTTCGCCCCGGACGTGGTCGATGACACCGCCCGCCCTTTGCACGATGCCGGTTGCCCGTCCGGTCTCGGCCAATTCGCGTGTCAGGTTGGCCAATCCGGCTCCCGAGGCGTAGGCCTCCCAGCATCCCAGCTGCCCGCAGGCACAGCGGTGGCCACCGGCAAGGATGACCATGTGTCCCGGTTCGCCGGCGAACCCGTTCACGCCGGTGACGAGCCGACCGTCGATGATGATTCCGCCGCCGATGCCGGTGCCCTGGGTGATCATCACGAGATGGTCGACTCCGCGGCCCACTCCCAGGCGGTGTTCGGCAACGGCGGCGCCATTCGCATCGTTGCCGACCCGCACCGGCACACCGAACCGCTCCCGGATCCGTGAGGTGGCGTCGAGCCCGATCACGCCGGGCACGTTCGGACCGTAATGGAGGACACCCAATCGATCGACCAGGCCCGGAAGCCCGACACCGATGGCATCCGGTCGCCCCGTCGCCTCGATCATCGAGGCGATGCTGTCGATCAACGCCGGGAGCACCGCCGTGGGATCACCTTTCGGTGTCGGCACCTGATGCCGAAAGACGATGTCGTTGGTCAGGGCATCGACCACGAGGCCGAGCATTTTCGTTCCGCCGACGTCGACGCCGATGATCGTTCGCACCATGGCCGCCCGATGCTAATGCGATTCGCCCACGGTTCGGGCGCTCCGACACGCAGTGTCGGAACCGGCGCTCGACCTCAGTTCGCCTTGCCGGCGCAGAGCGCTCGACGGGCTCCCGCCGCCCGGGCCCAGGCCGCTGCGGCGTTGCGATCGGTCATGATGACCAGTTGGACCGATTGCGCGAGGGGCTCGACCCGATCGAAGAGATCGCTCAGTTCCTGGTCGGTGAGATCTCCGAAATTGCCCTTGACCACGACGGGGATCGACACGCCGGCGTTCGACCGCACCTTCTGGGTCAGCGCCTCGATTCCCTCGTAGACCGACTCGACGGCCGACAACTCACCGTTGCGAATCCGCTCGATCCGGCGATCGAGTTCACCGACTCGCTGGCGGGAATCGGCCGCCTTTGCCTCGAGGCGATCGATCCGGGCCATGGCTCGGACATGACGGTCGAGCGAGACCTCGGCAATATCGAGTTGTGCCTGCAGCACGGCCGGGTCGACGTATCCCGCTGCCTCATCGGCCCGCTCCTGTTGGATGAGCCAGTCATCGGCCCAGATCGGTAGCTGTTCCGGATCGAGTGTGTCGGGCACCTCGACCTCGGCCGCGGCCAGCGCGTCGTAGAGGACCCGAGTCCGATCGAGCCACTCGGGATTCGGCCTTTCGACCACGTGCGAGCGCAGCGCCTTGCCGAGGTCGGACGGCAGCATCGGTCCGAACAGCAGCCGGGCTCGTTCCTTGATCGATTCGAACTGGCTCGCGATCTCCATCGCATCGGAGTCCGCCAACAGTGCGGCGCGAGCCTCCTCGACCTCGAACTGCGCCGCCACCACCTGCGCCTTGGCCGCCTCGACCACGGCCAGTTTTTCCGCCGGCGGCGTCGGATTCAGGCGATACATGGCATAGGCCGAGTAGGTCGGCTGATTGACCTTGGCCAGCAGTGCGGTGACCTCGTCATCGTGATCGCTCGACTTGTCCCGACCCAGGAAGCGGCGTTCGACCCGTGGGTGCGACAGCTCCTCGAGGCGATCCTCGTCTGCCGGGCTCAGGAGGACGGGCGTGGCGTCGGCTTCGGCATCGGCCAGGAAACGGAGACTGTCGGCCAGAGCAGCCTCGCCAGTCTGCACCCGACGGGCCAGCGCCTCGAGATGGCCTTCGGCCCGACGTTCGCGGTCGTGGTAGGCCTCGAGATCGACCAGGAGCCCGGCGATCTCGGATGGAACCTCCGCAAGCGTCCTGGGCGTGGCATCGACCTCGGCGATCGCCGCTCGAACCGCATCACGCAGGCAGCGGACGTCGAGATCGATTTCCACCGTGGCCGAACCGTCGATCTGGTCCCGGAGCTGCTGGACTCGGGCCGCCGCCGAGGGCACGAGATCGGCGCGGACCTCCTCGACCCAGACCGAGTCGATGCGCGCAGCCACGGTCAACTGGTCGAGTTCGGCCAAGAGGGCCGGCAACGTGTCGGCGCCACCGGCGAGCCGGTCGACACCCAGGATGATGTCCTCGGTGGTGAAGGGTCCGAGGTCGCCGATGGTGTCCGGCGTCACCTCGACCAGATGGCCCTGGTGTTCGACCAAACCGGCCAGGCCGTGGCCCGAGCCGGAGACCAGTGAGCGGATGGCCGACACCAGACCGCGAGGCTCGCCCCTCGTCGAGGCCGTGAACCACCGAGATGAACGGGTGCAGGTCGGCGCTGCCGATGTCTGGGCCGAAGTCGAGGCGCAAGATTCTCATGGCCGAGTTGTCGTCGGGAAACCGGCCGGACTCAAGTGGAAATCTTGCGAAGGCTCTTTATTTTCCGGCGCTCAGGCCGAGAGCGCCTCGACCCGGCTCCGGAACTCCTTCAGGGCCGCCTCTCGGATCTTGGTCTCGGCCCGACGCTTCACGAATCCCGGGAGCGGAACCAGCAGATCGACGTCGAGTTCATACGTGACCGTGGTGAAGCCGGGCTCGTCGTGATCGGGTTCGAACGTGTACGAGCCATCGAGGCGCTTGGTCAGATCGCCGTCGACCAGACGCCACCGAACCGAGTACGGCGGATCGACGTAGTCGTAGTCGAGGATGTAGCGCGTGGTTCGGCCCATGGCCTCGGCCCAGAACTGGGCCCGCGTCGGCCGGCCGACAGAATCGGTGCTCACGATGTCGACGTCGGTGACCCCTCGGGCCCAATCGGGATACTTCACCAGATCGGTGACGACGGCGAAGCACTGATCTGGGGCGGCGCACACCGAGGTCTGGACGAGGGCGTGCTCGCTCGCCGGGGTCGAAAGGGTCACCACTCCAGCCTACTCACGATCCACCCGCGGCGGGAACTCCCCCCACCGGGCCCCGTACAGGGCCAGGAACCCCAACCCACAGAGCGGAACGAGCACGCCGAAGGCCAGGGCGGTGAACGGGGCCAGACTGGCCCCGACCAGACCGATCACCACCTGTGCCGCCAGGCAGGCGAGCAACAACGTTCGCATTCGCGGGGCGGCCACCCCACCGCTGAGGAAGAAGGCACCGCCGAACCACACCGCTTCTTCGCGACTGCGGCCGGCTGCAATCACGAAGGCGATCCCGAAGGTCACGACGCCCACGAAGAAGAGGGCGACCGACACCAGGGCCACGGCGTTGCGCACGATGTCGGCGTCGGAGGCGACACCGAAGACGGTGGTGATCAGCTGGACGACGGTGGCTCCGGCGCTCGCCCGCAGGAGTGAGGGATGTGGCAGCTCCCGGTCGTTCCAACGCACCGACGCGAAGTCTGTTCGATCCTGGCCCGATGGCTCGCCGGGTGATGGTTGCGGCGATGAGGACGAGGTCATCGGGTCTCGGTTCGATGCGGGTGTCGGGCTTCGGGACCCGCCGTCGGCGACGGGGGGACGACCGATGTCCGGCGAGCGACCGTGTCGGCCAGCGCTGCTCCCAGACGGTCGGCGAGCATGCGATAGTCGAACGCCTCGACGGCCCGGCGACGGGCGGCGAGGCCCATGGCCAGGCGACGATCGGGGTCGTCGACCAGTTCGGCGATGGTGGCTGCCAGGGCGATGGGGTCGTCGGGGTCGTCGACGACGAGACCGGTGCTCCCGGCGTCGACCGCCTCGGCGGCACCACCGGAACGGCCCGCGATCTGGGGTAGGCCCGTGGCCGCCGCCTCGATGAACGCGATGCCGAATCCTTCTTGCTCGAGGCCTCCCCATCGCCGGTTGCAGGGCATGACCATCAGGTCGGCGGCGCCGTACAACTCGTGTCGCTGTTCGTCGGTCAGGCGACCGACCAATCGGGCACGAGCCCCGGTCGAATCGATCAGCCGCTGCAACCGATCGGACTCCCGGCCGGATCCCCCGACCACCAGACGCAACTGTGGGTGGCTCGACGAGAGCTCTGCCACCGCCGACACCAGCGTGTGGATGCCCTTCCGCGGAACAAGCCGGGTCACCACCGCGATCACGATGTCGCCGGGCGCAAAGCCCCAGTGCGCCCGCAGCCTGGTCCGGTCCGTGACGCTCAGGGGAGCCAGCGCCTCGTGATCGACGCCGGGTGGGATCACGACCGATGGGAGCCGTCGGCCGGCACAGCGTTCTCCCTCGGACAGGGCGTAGTCCCCGCCCGAGATCACCAGGTCGGCTCGGCGCAGCACGCGTCGCAACAGGGTGCCCGTGCCCGGCAGGCGGCCGGGAATGGCGACCTCTGCACCATGGAGGACCACCGCATAGGGAAGGGCGAGGTGCGGCCCGATCAGGCCGAGCGGTACCGCCGGGTCGATCACGATCAGTTCGGCACCGACATCGGCGGCGATCCGATCGATTCGATCGGGCAGCCACGGGTATGGGAGCAGCACCGGTTCAGGGGACCGTTCGATCCAGTGATCCTGTCGGGCGTCGAACTCGACGGCGCCGGCGTAGGGGGTGCAGTAGACGTGCGCCGATTCGGTCGGGAGGCGACGCCACAGTTCCCAGAGGTAGTTCTGGATGCCACCCACCTTGGGTGGATAGTCGTTGGTCACCAGGAGGTGACGAGGCACGGACGTCGACACGGCGTCGTCAGTGTGCCGTCGGGGCCCGGAGCCCGGCAACCGACGGTGGCGAGCCCGGCCGCACCGGCTCGGCCGGCTCGACGGTTCCGTCGAATTCGGCTGTGACCATGGGATCGTGGTCGTCACGCCGATGGGCAACGAGGTCGTCGTGACCGGTACGGCGCGCCGCCCAGACGGCATGGGCCCGGAGCAGCGGTGCTTCGGCGTCGATGTGGCGTCGGATCAGGGCCGGGGTCTCGGAGCGCCCGGCACCGATGTTGCCCAACACGACCAGGGCCGTCCGACGAACCACATCGGGGTTCCGGTCGGCGAGGTACCAGCGCCCGACCCGTGCCATGAGTGCCTCATCGTCGGCGGTCAGCAGCCAGACCAGGTCGATCCAGGGGTCGGCGTCGGGCTCGGGCGGCGATGGCTCGAGGTGGTGATCGACCCCGATGTTGGGTGGGCAGACCTCCTGACATTCGTCGCAGCCGTAGATTCGGTCACCGAGAGCCACTCGGAACTCGACCGGGATCGACCCCCGGGCCTGCACCAGCCAGGCCAGACAGCGTCGGGCGTCGACCATGCCGGGGCCCACGATGGCCCCGGTCGGGCAGTCGTCGATGCAACGACGACAGGTTGCACAACCGTCGGCCAGTGGCACCGGGTCGGACACCAGCGGTGCGTCGGTCAGCACCGAACCCAGGACGAACCAGCTGCCCGCACCGGGGATCAGCAGGTTGGCGTTCTTTCCGTACCACCCCAGCCCGGCCCGGTAGGCCACGTTTCGGTCGACCAGGTGGTTGTCGTCGGCGTGGACGACGGCGCGATGCCCCTCGGCCCGCAGCACGTCGGCGACGGCATCGAGCGCCGCCTTCAACCGGCCGTAGTGATCGGTCCAGGCATAGTGGGCGACACGGCCGGCCATCGCCGACGGAGCGGCGACCGGAGCCCGCCGGTAGCCGAGGGCACCGGCCACGATCGAGCGGGCGCCGGGCAGGGCGCGGACCGGATCGGTGGAGCGCGCCGGATTGCGATAGGTGAAGGCCATGTCGGCAGACAGGCCCGACACCGAGCGCAGCGGAAGCACCGACGCAGCGGGCTCGAGCACCTCGGCCGTCGTGATACCGACCGCGGCCAAACCCGCGGACCGGCCGCAAGCGAGGACCGACGCGGTGAGCGCCGACATCGGCTCGTCGGGGGTGGTGGGTGGTGTCGGCACTCCACCATCATCGCCGCAGTTGCCGGCCGCCGTGCGGTCGGAGCGGCCGGGCACGTCGGGGCCCGATACCACGGCCCCCCGATGCGACTGTTCCCGAAACGACGGCTCCCGAGGCCCGCGGTCAACCCGCCTGATGACGCAGAGAGGGAATGAGCCCGGCCGACTGAAGCCGTTTCATGGCTGCGAACGACGCGACATCGATGATCACCGCCTCGTTGGGTTCTCGGTTGGTCAGGAACGTGACGACGCAGTCGTCGCACGAATCGGTGTGCTGGCGGACGCAGCATGCGCAATCGATGGAAACGCTCATGGCGTGACCCTACGAATACCCTGTGACACGCCTTCCGGCGGGCCTGTGTCCCGCAACTCCCGTTCTGGCGGGGGTCCGTTGCTCGGAAGGGACGCCCGCCCGCCAGAACGGCACTGCGGGTCGGGGCGGCCGCGGGTGGGGACGAGGGGGCGATAGCGTCGGGAGCCGTGAGAGCGCTCGAATTCCGACGATCAGAAGCCCGCTATGCCGCGGCCGCGATCTCGTCCCGACTTCGCCCCGGCAGCGGGGCCAAACGAGGTCCGCTCAAACTGACCGACACCCGCGCCCCCGAACTCCCCGGCGACGGCTGGCATCGGGTCGACACCCGCCTGGCCGGCATCTGCGGATCCGATCTGGCCACCGTCGAGGGACAGTCGTCGCGCTACTTCGAGCCGTGGGTCTCGTTCCCTTTCGTCCCGGGCCACGAGGTCGTCGGCACGCTGGCCGATGGCCGGCGTATGGTGCTCGAACCCGTCCTCGGCCATGCGGCCCGGGGCTTCGAACCACCCTTCGAAGGGGCGGCCCCCGGCGACGGCAACGACTACCGACACCTGATCGCCGGCCCGCTCGATCCCGGTATCCAGACCGGATACTGCGCCTCGACCGGAGGCGGCTGGTCGCAGCAGTTCGTGGCCCACGAGTCCCAGCTGCACGAGGTTCCCGACTCGATGAGCGACGAGACCGCGGTCATGATCGAACCGGCCGCCGTCGGCATCCACGCCGCATTGCGGGCGCCGATCGGTCCCGGCGACCGGGTGGCGATCATCGGTGCCGGCACGGTCGGGCTGTGCACCCTCGCCGCCATCCGCCAGCTGTGCCCACCGGCCCAGATCATCATGGCGGCCAAGTATCCCGAGCAGATCGACCTGGCCCACTCGCTCGGCGCCGACCTGGTCGTTGCACCCGACGAACTGACCCGTGCCGTCCGGCGCTCCACCGGGAGCCACATCATCGGTGGCGACCTGTCCGGCGGCGCCGACATCGTGATCGACGCGGTCGGCAACGAGGCCTCGGTCGATCAGGCCATCGGGATCACCCGACCCCGCGGCAGTGTGGTCATGGTCGGTATGCCCGGTCGGGTCTCGGTCGACCTGACGGCGCTCTGGCATCGCGAGACGGCACTGCTCGGCGCCTACACCTACGGCACCGAGACCCTGCCCGACCGCTCGACGGCGCCGACGTTCGAGCTCGCCCTGTCGCTCGTCACCGACGCCGACCTCGGTCGACTGGTCTCGGCCACCTACCGGCTCGACGACTACGAGGCCGCTCTCGACCACGCAGCCAACGCCGGCCGACGCGGTGCGATCAAGGTGTGCTTCGATCTGCGGTGATTCCGACACGGCGCGGCGGTTTGGTACGATGCCGCGCCATGGAACCCAACGCCACCGACAGCGCCCTGCTCGATCCGCCCGGCACCACCGACCCGGCACCGTCGACCGACCGCGCCGAAACGACCGCCGACTCGCTCGTCGACGACGAACTCCTGGTCGAGGAGATCTCCATCGACGGGATGTGCGGCGTCTATTGAGCACCGACTCCCCCGGCCCTCGACCCGGACCGGACTTCGACTCGCGTCGTCCCTGGCGGATGCATCCTCGGGTCGCGCTGCGCCCCGAACCGTTCGGGGCGATGGCCTACCACTACGACAACCGCCGATTGAACTTCCTTCGCTCGCCCGATCTGGTGTCCCTCGTCGAATCGCTGGCCGATCATCCCTCACCCCGGGCCGCCTTCGATGCCAGGGCGATCGATCCGGCTCGCTGGCCGGCGTTCGAGCGGGCGCTGGCCTCGCTCGCCGCCTCCGACTTCCTCGAACCCGCCCTCACCCCCGAAGGTCGCGATGACTGCTCTGACCGATGAACTCAAGCGTGGCCTCGACGCCCCCATCTGCCTCACCTGGGAACTCACCTACGCCTGCAATCTCGCCTGCGTGCACTGCCTCAGTTCGTCGGGCCGTCGAGACCCCCGCGAGCTGACCACCGCCGAGGCCCGGTCCGTGATCGACGAGATGCGGGACATGCAGGTCTTCTACGTCAACATCGGCGGCGGCGAACCGATGATCCGCCCCGACTTCTTCGAACTGGTCGAATACGCCACGACCTCGGGGGTCGGGGTCAAGTTCTCGACGAACGGCTCGCGCATCGACGCCGAGCGGGCTCGCCAACTGGCAGCCCTCGATTATCTCGACATCCAGATCTCGCTCGATGGTGCCGACGCCGCAACCAACGACGCCGTGCGGGGCGCCGGCTCGTTCGCCACGGCCATCGAGGCCATGGACCACCTGACGGCAGCAGGGTTCGGGCCGTTCAAGATCAGCGTCGTGGTGACCCGGCACAACATCCCCCAACTCGACGACTTCGAGACCCTTGCTGCCCGCTACGGAGCCGAACTGCGACTCACGCGCCTCCGCCCGGCCGGTCGAGGGGCCGACTCCTGGCACGAGTTGCATCCGCTGCCCGAGCAACAGATCGATCTGTACCGCTGGCTGCTCGACCGTCCGACGGTCCTCACCGGCGACTCGTTCTTCCACCTCAACGCGCTCGGTGACGAGTCCCTTCCCGGCCTCAACCTCTGCGGAGCCGGTCGGGTCGTGTGCCTGATCGACCCCGTCGGCGACGTCTACGCCTGTCCCTTCGTGCTCCACGACGAGTTCAAGGCCGGCAACGTCCGAGACCCCGGTGGCTTCGACCGAATCTGGAAGTCGTCCGATCTGTTCCTCGGTCTTCGCGAACCCCAGTCGGCCGGGGCCTGCGCCAGCTGCGGGCAGTTCGACGCCTGTCAGGGCGGGTGTATGGCCGCCAAGTTCTTCACGGGTATGCCCCTCGACGGCCCCGATCCCGAATGTGTGAGTGGCCACGGTCAACCGGTGCTCGAAGCCGTCGGTACCGGCGCCCGACCGGCCTCGACGAGCAACCACTCCAAGCCCGTCCGTGTCGCCCTCGGTCCCACCCGAGTCTGAAGCCCACCGGCCGAACCCGACCGACGCAGACCCCGCCGGAGTTGTGGGGTCGGGCGCCGCCTTCTAGGTTCGCAGCGCACGCCCCCGAGCGAACCCCAGGAGTCCCCATGAGCATGATCGGCACCCGCGTCGTCCGCAAGGAGGACCCAGTCCTGTTGACCGTGGGGGGCTCCTACGTCGACGACGTGGCACCGGCCGATGCTCTTTTCGTCACGTTTGCCCGCTCTGTCATGCCCCACGCCCTGATCACCGGCGTCGACACCGGGCCGGCGGGGGAACTCGACGGCGTGGTCGGGGTCTTCACCGCTGCCGATCTCGAGCTGACGGCCAAGCCCAGTTCGATGCCGCTGCTCAACCAGGCGATGCTCCGCACGCCGCTCGCCACCGATCGGGTTCGCTACGTCGGGGAGCCGGTGGCGGTGGTGGTCAGCACCACCCGCGAGATCGGGGTCGACGCCGCCGAGCTGATCGAGATCTCCTACGAACCGCTCGACGTGGTCATGGACCCGACCGAATCGATCACCTCCGACAACCTGCTGTTCCCCGAAGCCGGCACCAACGTGGTCTTCGCCATGGCGGGTACACCCGACGAGGACCGCTTCGCCGACTGCGAGGTCGTCGTCGACCTCACGTTCCGCAACCATCGTATGGCTCCCTGCCCGCTCGAGCCCCGGGCCACGGTGGCGACCTGGGACGGCTCCCGGCTCACGGCCTGGGCCTCGACCCAGGGCGCCCACGGCACCCGCGATGCGCTGGCGGCCCATCTCGAACTCGACAAGGCCGATGTTCGGGTCATCGCTCCCGACGTCGGCGGCGGTTTCGGCGCCAAGAACGGCTCGTATCCCGAGGACCTGGTGGTCGCCACACTGGCTCGCCACCTGGGACGGCCGATGCGCTGGGCCGAGACCCGCACCGAGAGCATGCTCGGCCTCGTGCACGGTCGCGGTCAGGTCTTCCACGCCACCATGGGCGGCACCAAGGACGGTCGCATCACGGCGTACTCGCTCGAGGTCGTCCAGGACTCGGGTGGCTATGCCGAGATCGGCTCGGTGCTGCCGTTCATGACCCGGACCATGGCCTCGGGCTGCTACGACATCGCTCGGGTGAACTTCGATTCGAAGTCGGCGGTCACCAACACCGTGCCGACGGGTGCGTTCCGGGGGGCCGGCCGGCCCGAGGCCGCCGCCGCCATCGAGCGCATGGTCGACCGATTCGCAGCCGAGGTCGGACTCGATCCGGCCGAGGTCCGGCGCCGTAACGTCCACCGGCCCGAAGCGTTCCCGCTCACCACGCCGACCGGTGCGGCGATGGACTGTGGGGCCTACGAGGCCTCACTCGACCGGGCGCTCGAGGCGGCCGGCTACGCCGAACTCCGAGCCGAGCAACAGCGCCGGCGCGACGCCGGTGATCACCGGCTGCTCGGCATCGGCCTGTCGACCTACGTCGAGATCACCAACCCGACCAACAGCGGTGAGTACGGCAGTGTCGAGATCCGGCCCGACGGCTCCGCTCTGCTCCTCACCGGCCAGTCGCCCCACGGCCAGGGCCACTACACCACGTTCGCCCAGCTCACGAGCGAACTCACCGGAATCCCGGTCGATCGGATCGAGGTCCGCCACGGCGACACCGACGAAGTGGCGCGCGGGGTCGGGACCGGTGGTTCCAAGGCCCTGCAGATCGGAGGCTCGGCCATCTGGCGGGCGACCGAGTCCGTCGTCGACAAGGCCAAGCAGCTCGCGGCCGAGCTGCTCGAGGCGAATCCCGACGACATCGTGCTCGACACCGCCTCGGGCACCTTTGCCGTTGCCGGCACACCGGCCATCGCCCTCGACTGGACCGACATCGGAACCCGGGCCGCCGAGATCGGCGGACCGGGCCTGCGGTCCGAAGACGACTTCCAGCCCACCGGGGCCACGTTCCCCTTCGGCTCCCACGTGTCGGTGGTCGAAGTCGACGCCGACACCGGCAAGGTCACCATCCTGCGCCACATCGCCTGTGACGACGCCGGCACGATCGTCAACCCGATGATCGTCGACGGTCAGGTGCACGGCGGGGTGGCCTCGGGAATCGCCCAGGCCCTGATGGAGGAGTTCTCCTACGACGACGACGGGAATCCGCTGACCTCGACCTTCATGAGCTACGGAATCATCTCGGCCACCGAACTGCCCCTGTTCGAGCGGGTCCCCATGGAGACACCGACCCCACTCAATCCACTCGGAGCCAAGGGGATCGGCGAATCCGGAACGATCGGTGCCACCCCGGCGGTGCAGAACGCCGTGGTCGACGCCCTGTCCCATCTGGGTGTTCTCCACGTCGACATCCCGGTTTCACCCGAACGGGTCTGGCGGGCCATCGGCGCCGCCTGAACGTCGGGCACACTGGACCGATGTCCGACGCCGCTTCTCCGACGACCAAGGGTCCGCCATCGCTTCGACGGGCCGTCGATTGGGTCGACGGCCGACTCGAGATCATCGACCAGACCCTGCTCCCGACGACCCTCGAGGTGCTGACATTGTCCAGCACCGACCAGGTCGTCGACGCCATCCAGCGCCTGGCCGTCCGGGGCGCGCCGGCCATCGGTGTCTGCGGTGCGTTCGGCCTCGTCGTCGGGCTCGACGAGGCGGCGCCGGCCGATCTCGAGTCCGGCCGTCGGGTGCTCGATGGACTCGTCGAACGGATCGGCACCGCTCGGCCCACGGCGGTCAATCTGGCCTGGGCCGTCGATCGTGTCCGGACTGCCACGTCGGCTGCGGAGTCGATCTCGTCGCTGCGATCTCTCGCCTTCGACGAGGCGCGTTCGATCCAGATCGAGGACATCGCGGCGTGTGACGCCATCGGCCGACACGGGGCGAAGGAACTGGCCGAACGGCATCGCATCCTGACCCACTGCAACACCGGACGGCTGGCGACCGCCGGCCGGGGTACGGCGTTGGGCGTGGTCTACACCAAGGCCGAGCTGGGCCATCCGGTCGAGGTCTTCGCCTGCGAGACACGTCCGCTGCTCCAGGGAGCCCGGCTCACCGCCTGGGAACTGGTCGACGCCGGGCTCCCCGTCACCCTGCTGGCCGACGGTGCCGGTGCGGCGTTGCTCGGCACCGGGCAGATCGACGCCGTCATCACCGGGGCCGATCGCATCGCTGCCAACGGCGACTCGGCCAACAAGATCGGCACCCGGGCCCATGCGATCGCGGCCGCTCGGGAAGGGGTGCCCTTCTACATCGTCGCTCCCCTCTCGACGTTCGACCGCTCCCTCGGCTCGGGCAACGACATCGTCATCGAGTTCCGCTCCGATGACGAGGTTCGTCGCTTCCGGTCCGAGGCGTCGGCGCCGCCCGACGTCCCGACGTGGAACGCGGCGTTCGACGTGACACCGGCCGACCTGATCACCGGGATCATCACCGAGGTCGGTGTCCTCCGGCCTCCGTTCGCCGCCTCGATCATGGCTGCGTTCGCCGCGGTGAACGAACTCTGACGTCGGGCTCGGGCCGGGTGCCTACGATGCTTCGATCCCGAATCGTGGATCAGCCGAGCAGGTCGAGCATCACCAGGAACTCGCAGGCCCCACCGAGCAGGGTGAACAGGTGCCAGATCTCGTGATAGCCGAACACGGTCGGTTTGGGGTTCGGGGCCTTGCGGACGAAGCAGGTGGCGCCGGCGGCGTAGAGCAGTCCCGATGCCACCAGGAGGAGTCCGCATCCGAGCCCGAGGTCCGAGATCAGGGCCGGGACGGCCAGCATCGGCAAGGTTCCGAGGAGTGGAAACAACCACGGGCAGGGATCGTGGTCGGCGGTGAGCCGGGTCATCTTGAGGCCGACGCCGACCACGGCGAGCGACCAGCTGAGGATCAGGAGGAGGCGACCGATCCATCCCCCGATGCCGACGACGGCGATCGGGGTGGTTGCCCCGGCCATGTGGACGAAGATCATGGAGTGGTCGAGGCGGCGCATCCAGAAGCGTGCGATCACCGACTGGGCAAGCCGATGGTAGGCCGCACTCGTGGTGAACATCAGGGCGGCCGTCACGACGTAGGCAAGGGTCACCGCCGGCGACGTCGTCGAGGCGGTTTCGGCGACCAGCTGGGCCCCGAGAGGGACCGAGATCACCGCGCCGGCCTGGTGGAACCGGCCCCGGAGACTGGGCCGGGCCCCGTAGATCGGGTGGCTGACCAGCAGCTCCGGATTCCAGCGGAGCGCCGAGTCGCTGCCGTGGGTGGCAACGAGCCCGGCGACCACCGGCCGGAGCACGACCGGCCGAAGGATCGGATGGCGGAGGATTCCTGGGTTGCCGAACGTCGTAGCCATGTCGTGACCGTACGAAACGACCTCGCCCCACGAATCGGGGGGTTCCCCCTGCTCGCCGGGCGTGATGGGGGAGCCGGCGCGGCCCGCACTGTGACCGCAGGAGCGCCGCCCCGGTCGAATCCGGGCGCACCCGGACGGGACGAGCACCCGGTCCGGGCACCGGGAGGCCGCTAGCCTGCGGTGATGACCCAGATGCAGCCGGAAGACTCGACTCATGCGGCCAGCGACACCGGATCTCTGTCGATTCTCGGGAACACGGTGCGTGAGCCGATCGAGCACGTCGAGTGCTTCCCGGCACCGGAACACTGCCGGCTCGTCCGATTCCGAACCGAGGAACTGGCCTCGGTCTGCCCCGTGACCGGTCAACCCGATCTCTCGTCGGTGACCATCGAATACGAGCCGGCCGAGCGGTGCATCGAATCGAAGTCGCTCAAGCTCTATCTCTGGTCGTTCCGCGACCGGGCCGTGTTCGCCGAGTCTCTCGCGGCCGAGATCGCCGGCGAGGTCATGCTCACGGCCGCGCCGAGACGGGTGACCGTGACCCTGACCCAGCGCCCTCGCGGTGGCATCGCCATCGAGACCGTTTCCGAGCTGGTCGAGCGGGCCGATGGCTGATCCCTCCTCGCCGACCAGGGAGCCGACCGGTGAGCACGGTGAGTCGGTCGAACGGCGCCGACTGGCGGCGCTCACCACCGTCGATGCCGAGGAATCGCCCCACCGCATCCTCCTGGTGCCCCTGGGGGCCACCGAGCAGCACGGCCCCCATCTGACGCTCGACACCGACACCGTCATCGCGATCGCCTGGGCCGAAGCTGCGGCACTGCGGATTCCCGCCCTCGTCGCCCCGGCCCTCCCCTACGGCTCGTCCGGCGAGCACCAGTCGTTCGCCGGGACCCTGTCGATCGGTGCGGCGGTGCTCGAGCTGGTGCTGGTCGAGCTCGCCCGGTCGGCCCGCGACCGATTCGATCGGATCGTGTTCGTGGCCGGGCACGCCGGCAACGCCGATGCCCTGCAGCGGGTGGTCTCCCTGCTTCGCGCCGAGGGGCACGATGCCCGCTGGGTGATCCCTCGCCTCGACGGGGCCGATCCTCACGCCGGTCACACCGAAACGGCCCTCATGCTGCATCTCGCTCCCGAACGGGTTCGCTCCGATCGAGCAGAGCCCGGCAACACCGAGAAGCTGACCGATCTGATCGACGTCATGCGTCGGGGCGGTGTTGCGGCCGTTTCGCCCAATGGTGTGCTCGGGGATCCGACCTCGGCATCGGCCGATCACGGGCGGGTGCTGTTCGACCAGCTCGTGGAGCTCCTGGTGACGGCGGCGACCGAGAGCACGGACTGACAGGACCCGAGAGCACGGACTGACAGGACCCGGGCACGGACTGACGGCCACTGGGCGGCGGGTGGTGTCGGGCCGCTTCGCTCGTCATCCGGTGGACTGCTACGTTGCCCTCGTACCCTCGGATCAAGGGGTCCGAGCAACGCACCAGGGAGCATCACGTGAAGACCAAGGCCGCCGTCCTGTGGGGTGTCAACGAAGACTGGAAGATCGAAGAAGTCGAGCTCGGCGACCCGGCACCCGACGAAGTGATCATCAAGACCGCCTTCGCCGGCTTGTGCCACTCCGACGAGCACCTCGTCACCGGCGACATCAACGTTCCCCAGGAGATGCTCGATCTCCTCGGGGTCGCATCGTTCTTCCCGATGATCGGCGGACACGAGGGATCGGGCGTCGTCCACTCGGTTGGCGAGCGGGTCACCTCGGTGGCCGTCGGTGACCATGTCTCGGTGAGTTTCATCCCGTCCTGCGGCACCTGTCACTGGTGTGCCACCGGTCGCCAGAATCTCTGCGATCTCGGTGCGTCCACCCTGGCCGGAGGCATGATCTCCGATGGCCAGTATCGCCACCACATCGGCGACCAGCCGATCAACCGCATGGCCCAGCTCGGCACCTTCTCGGAGTACATGCTGGTCCACGAGTCATCGGTGATCAAGGTCGAGCCCGACCTCCCGCTCAACGCCGTCGCGCTGGTGTCGTGCGGTGTCGCCACCGGTGTCGGCTCGGCCCAGAACCGGGCCAACGTGAAATCCGGCGACACCGTGGTCGTCGTCGGGGTCGGAGGAATCGGGGCCAACGCCATCCAGGGGGCCAAGATGGCCGGCGCCACCAATGTCATCGCGATCGACACCAACCCCGACAAGCAGGAGAAGGCCGAGGAGTTCGGGGCCACCCACTTCTACTCGAGCTTCGACGACGCCTTGCTCAACGTGATGGAGATGACCCGGGGCATCATGGCCGATTCGTGCATTCTCACCCCCGGGGTCACGACCGGTGATCTGCTCGAGCCGGCGATCAACATCATCTCGAAGGACGGCACGGTGGTCGTCACCGGTCTGGCCCCGATGGAACAGCGCCAGGTGCAGCTCGATCTGTTCGGGTTGGCCATGTACAACAAGGAGATCAAGGGGTCGATCTTCGGTTCGGGAAGCCCGCGGTCCGAGATCCCCAAGCTGTTGCGCCAGTATCAGGCCGGTCAACTGAAGCTCGAAGAACTGATCACCAACACCTACTCGCTCGACGAGATCAACCAGGGCTACCAAGACATGCGCGACGGCAAGAACATTCGCGGCATGATCGTCTTCGACTGAGTTGTCGAATCCGCCCGCCCCGTTCTCCGGTGCCGAGACGGCTCCGGCCGATCCGGCCCTCGACCCCTGATCCGACCATGACCCCGCCACCGACGGGCTACGGTCCGGCCACCCTGGCGACCCTGCAGGCCGACGTGGTGGGCCGGAGCCGCGAGACCGAACTGGTGGTGGCGGCCCTGATGGCCGGCCGCCACCTGTTGCTCGAGGGGCCGCCGGGCACCGGAAAGTCGACCCTCCTGCGATCGGTGGCCACGGCTTCGGGTATGGGCTTCGTGTTCGTCGAGGGCAACGCCGAGCTCACGCCGGCCCGGCTGGTGGGCCATTTCGACCCGGCCCAGGTGTTGGAGTCGGGTTACCGACCCGACATCTGGATCGACGGACCGTTGGCGACGGCCCTGCGCCAGGGTGGGCTGCTCTATCTGGAGGAGATCAACCGCGTCCCCGAGGAAACCCTCAACCTCTTGGTCACGGTGATGTCGGAACGTGAGCTCCACGTGCCCCGCCTGGGCCGAATCGAGGCCCACCCCGACTTCCGCCTGGTGGCAGCCATGAATCCGTTCGATGCGGTGGGCACCGCTCGCATATCCGGCGCGATCTACGACCGGGTGTGTCGGGTGGCCATGGACTACCAGAGCGCCGACGACGAGACGGCGATCGCCGTGCTCAACACCACGGGCTCCCTCGGCGATGCCGGATCCTCGATCGACCGGTCGGCCAGCACGGCCCGGATCGTCGAACTGGTTCGGGCCACCCGTTCGCACCCCGAGGTCCGGGTCGGTTCGTCGGTGCGTGGAGCCATCGACTGGGTGCTGTTGTCGAACGATCTGGCACTGCTGCGGGGCGAATCGGCCGACTCCCGTTCGGTGGGTCTCGATGCAGCGCTGGCCGCCCTTTCGGGGCGCATCCGACTCCACGATTCCTCGAGCCAGTCCCCCGAGGCGATCATCACCGAGCTGTGGGACCGGATCATGGAACGACCCGACCCGGCCGGGCCGGTCGACGAGGAACCACCCGAGGGAAAAGCCCATCGCCGCCCCGGGGCGGCGGATCCGACCGAGACGAGGCGCTCGACGACAAGATCCTGACCGGCGACGAGGCCGAGCAGGCACTGGCCCAGGATCGACGCCGCTCGATCAGCCGTCGTGATCTCGAGCGGAACCCCGACTTCCAGCAGGTGTCACCCGAGCTCGGGCAGCTCGACGTCGAGGCATTCGACGAACTGCTCGACGAATCGCCCGACGAGGCGCTCGAACTGCTGGCCCGGATGTCGCAGGCCACCGATCGCGACCTCGCGGCACTGGCCCGCCGGCTGGCCGGGCGGTTGATGCTCGACCTGGCCCGCACCGGGCAGGCGAGGGGTCGAGGGGTCGGTCGGCTCACGACGGTTCGGGCCGACGAGTCGAGCAGCGACCTCGACCTCGACGCAAGCCTCGAGGGCATCATCGCGGCCCGCAGCGAACGACGGGCACCGGCCCTCGATGAGCTGTTCACCAGTCGCTGGCAGCAACCGGCAACGGCGATCTGCCTGTTGGTCGACCGGTCGGGATCGATGAACGGCGAGCGTCTGGCCAGTGCGGCGTTGGCGGCCGCGGTCTGCGCGTGGCGGGCACCGCGCCAGTTCGCCGTCATCGCATTCGGTGATCGGGCCGTCGAGATCAAGGGTCTCGATTCGACCAAGCCGGCCGAGCAGGTCGTGAGTGAGGTCCTGGCGTTGCGTGGTCACGGCACCACCGACGTCGCCCTGGCGCTGCGGGCCGCCCGTCTCCAGCTCGCCGGGTCCCCGGCATCTCGACGGATCACGATCCTGTTGTCCGACGCCGAGGTCACCACGGGAGGTGATCCCGTGCCGACCGCTCGATCGCTCGACGAACTCATCGTCCTGGCGCCGGCCGACGAACCCGAGCATGCTCGCCGATTGGTCGCAGAGGCCGGAGGCCGACTCGCCGAGGTCGGTACGCCGATGACGGTGCTGGGAGCCCTGCGCTCGGTGTTGCAGTGATCCCACCCTCCTGGACCCTGCTGATCGACCGATCGGTTCGCCGCCGCGAACAGGGACGCCTCGTGATCGGCGGTGCTCCCCTCGGGGTGCTTCGTCTGACTCCCGCCGGTGCTCGTGTGGTCGATCGGCTGGCAACCGGTGAACCGGTCGGCGATCGGGTCGCCGACCAGAAGCTGGTCAAGCGCCTGCTCGACCGGGGCATGGCGCATCCTCGACCGGTTTCCGACCCGAACGGGGAGCCCCCATCGGCCGGGTCACTCGCCGTGATCATTCCGGTCAAGGACGACCCCGAGGGTCTTCGGTCGACGCTGAACGGCTTGGACGTCACCGACTCGTCGGCCGAGGCAGACGCGGTCGTCGTCGTCGACGACGGGTCGCGGCCACCCCTCGGGCCGTGCCCCTCGGTCACGATGCTGCGCAACGAGCGACCGCTCGGGCCCGGCGGGGCCCGGAACCGCGGAATCGACATCACGACCGAGCCGTTTCTGGCGTTCGTCGATGCCGGTGTCAACATCGATCGGGATCGGCTGCGGGCACTGTGTGCCCACTTCGCCGACCCCGCCGTGGTGGCCGTTGCGCCTCGGGTGCGAAGCCGGTCACCATTCGGTGACTCGACGGGACCCGATCCCGGACGGGCGGCCCGGTGGCTGGAACGGTACGAACACGATCACTCGCCGCTCGATCTGGGCCCACATCCGGCCCGTGTCGGGCCGGGCACACCGGTGGGATACGTGCCGAGTGCCTGTCTCATCGTGCGCCGGTCGGCCCTCCGCTCGGTCGGTCCGTTCGATCCGGCCTTGCGGTTCGGAGAAGACGTCGACCTGGTCTGGCGACTCGGGTCGGTGGGCTCGATCCGGTACGACCCCAGCGTCGTCGCCACCCATCCGCACCGCCGTTCCCTGGCGTCGTTCGTCCGTCAGCGTTTCTCCTACGGCTCGTCGGCTGGTGCCCTGGCGAGTCGGCACGGCGATGCCGTTGCGCCGATGCGCGCATCGGCGTGGACCTACGGCGTGATTGCGGCCCTGCTGCTCGGCCGACCGCTGGTTGCGCTCGGCCTCCACGCCTACTCGACGATGGCGCTCGCCCGGAAGCTCGGTGATCTGCCCGATGCCGGGATCGAGGCGCTCCGCTTCACGGCCCTCGGCAATGGCTGGGCTCTGCGAACCGCCTCACAGAACACGTTACGCGTCTGGTGGCCGCTGACCGTGGTGGCCGTCCTCTGCCGACCGACCCGGCGAATCGGCATCCGGACGCTCGCGGCGTCGATCGTCGGGCGCGTCCTCACCCGGAGCTGGTCGGTGCTCGGACTCGTCGACGACGTCGCCTATGGCTCCGGTGTGCTTGTCGGGACCGTGATCGTGCGGTCGCCGGCTGCGTTGCTCCCGGCGGCCGTCGGTCAATCCGGGTCGGGCAACGCCACGATGAGATCGAGCAGGGCCACGACATCGAGAGCCTGGATGCCGCGCTGATCCAGTCGGGCCCGGAGTCCGGGATCGTCGCTCACCACGGCGATCGGGAAATGGTTCGGGTATCGACCGATCAGATCGGCGAGGGCATCGGCGGTCTCGACGCCACGCTGTACCAACCACGGTCGGACGTAGTTCGAGGCCGGAAGGTCGTCTTCGCCCCCGACCTCGGGGTCGAAGACCACGTTCAGCGCCGGTCCGTATTCGGCCGTCACCTGATCGAGCTTCTCGAGCAGGAACCGACGACGGTCGTAGACCGTGTGTTCCCGCCAACCCATCGTTGCGGTGGGGTCTCCGTCGACCAGGATCACCACATCGGTGGTGGTCACGGTCTGCAGAGCCCGTTCGAGATCCGTTTCGTCGACGCCGGTGGTCGTTCCCTGGCCGAGCGCATCGGCAAAGGTCACGGGGGCCACACGATCGGCGTCGTCGAGCGATGCCACGGAGCTGAACTCGGGTGGTGGCATCGGTGGCATCGGTGGCGTCTCCGGGGTGGCTTCGCTGGTCGGGGCCCGATCGAACCAGGTTGCGTCGTCGTCGGACTCAGGCTGTTCCCCGCCGAGGGTCGTCGGCCCGATGCCACCATCCGCATCGGTGCCGGCGTCGGTGTCGGTGCTCGCGTCCGCATCAACGTCGGTGTCGGTGCCGGTATCGGCGGACTCGACGAGGTTCTCGACCGGTGCGCCGGCGAGGTCGATCGTGTCCGGCTCACCGGCTCCGCCCGGTTCAGGACCGAAACCGTAGGTGTTCATGACCGTCTCGAGCGCGTGATCGTCATCGGCGCTCGACTGCCCATGCAACGGGTCGATGTCGGGAGCACCGTGGTCGACATCCCGATCGACGTGGGCATCTCCCGGCGCGCCCGGGGACCCGAGATCGGAAAGGCTCGGCGTCAGGCCGGCAAGGCGTTCATGCGTGGCGTCGAGGGACCCGTCGAGCCCCTTCATCGCATCGGTCACACCATCGAGTGCCAGAGATGCGGCATCGACTTCGAGCGCGACCGACCGTGTCGCGGCGTCGAGCGCCGTACGGGTGGCGTCGAGACGTGTCGTCAGGTGCTGGACCTCGCCTGCGAGGCGGTCACGTTCGGCCTCGACCTGGCCCAGGTGAGCGGCGAAGTCATCGAACAGGGCGCGGCGCTCGACGGCGCGGATCTCCTGGTCACGTTGCTGCGCTGCGATGCGATCGACGAGGGCGCGACGCTCATCGCTGAGCTGGGCGAGTTCGACTTTCACGGCCTGCCATTGCCCGGACACGCGATCGAGTTCGACTTCGAGGTCGAGGCGAGCCTGTTCGGCGGCACCGACCCGCTCGGCCAAGAGCGCGTTCTCCTCCGAGGCTGCATCGACAGCAGACTGGAGCGCTCGCTCGACTTCTTCGGCCTCGGCCTGTCGCTGCTGAGCGGCTGCCCGAACGGTGTCGAGTTCGGCTTTGACTTCGACCAATTCGGCGGCCGCGGCCCGAGTGACGTCGAGCTCGGCCTTGACCTCGGCGAGTTCTGCACCCACCTCGGCGCCGATTCGCTCGGCTGCAGCTCTGGCCGTGGCCTCACGGTCGATCGATCGCTCGGCCTCGTTCACCTTCTGCCGGAGTTCGGCCAACTCGACTTCGAGTTTGGCCTGGGCCGCGAGGAGGGCTTCACGGTCGGCCAGCGCCCGGTCTCGGGCCACCGCATACTCCGATGCCGCTCGCTTGGCCTCGTCGAGTTCCTGGCCATTCGTGTTGAGGCGAGCGTAGGCCTCACTCAGGCGCTCATTGGTCGTGCGGAGCCGCTCGTTGAGATCGGCCAGGTCACCAGGGACACTACTCGACGTCGAAGTCGGCGGGGCCGGAGCCGGGGGGGCCGGCGCGGCAGCCGGAGCGACCGAGGACGGCTCAGCCGACGGCGCCGACGGCAGCGGCGGCAGCGGCGAGACCGTTGCGGTCGGCGACATTGCCAACTCGCGATTGGTCGATTTCCCGTTCCTCGCTCAGCCGACCGACCAGTGATCGAAGGCTTGCGAGTTCCTCTTCGATGCTGTCGGGAGTCCGCCCTGGTGCAACGGCGGTCGATGGGGGCGACGGCGGGGGTGTCGGCGGAGGTGGGGTGGCGCCCACGCTCACGGGGCCCGGTGGCATCGGCGGTCGGGGAACCGGCGGCACGGTGGTCGCGTCGTCTCCACTCGATGCTGCGTGGACCTCCTGCTCCCACCCGGGCATCTGATGCAGCCAGAGATAACCGGTACGACCGACGTTGTCGATGGTGGCCTGGGCGGCGACACGGGCCCGGAAGGCCGGGTCGTCTTCGACGGCGCGTCGAGCAACGGTGAGGGCCCGTCGAGGGAGCTGGGGGAGGTACAAGAAGCTGCGCATCGAGGGCGGGGCCTCGATCGGCGGGTCGGCCTCGGCGCCCTGCAGCGCAACGGCGAACACCAACTCACACGCTCTGGTCAGTGGTTCGGCTTCCACGGGAACTACTCCTCTCGGTCGATGCGAACCACGTCGTTTCCGTGGCCACACCAGCGACACAAGATCTGATCGACCGTTTCGTTCAAGAGTTCAGTCTGTTCGACATCCAATGTGCCACCGACGGAATAATGGTGGTACTCCCGAGTGGTGCGGGTGACCTCCACATCGAAGCGAGTCAGATTGCCGCACGCTGCACATCGATACCGGGGAAGCTCCATCGTCCCAGACTACCGAACCGCCGAATCGGCACTGTGCCGGACGGCGACACCCAGCGTCCTTGACATCGAACAATTGTTCGACTTACCTCGACCGGCATGGACCGGTCCTCTCCGCCGACGTCGTCGCAGCAGCTTTCGTTCGACTCGTTGGGCACACCCCTCGCCGACGTCACGTTCTGTGTCCTCGACCTCGAAACGACCGGAGGGGCCCCCGAGACCTGCGGAATCACCGAGATCGGAGCCATCAAGGTCCGGGGCGGCGAGGTGCTCGGCACGTTCCAGACACTGGTCAACCCGGGTTGCACGATCCCCGGCAACATCGCCGTGCTCACCGGCCTGACCGATGCCATCGTGCATCGGGCTCCCCCGGTCGACGCCGTTCTCCCCACCTTCCTCGAGTTCCTCGGGGGATCCGTCATCGTTGGCCACAACGTGCGGTTCGACCACGCGTTCCTCCAGGCCGCCCTGCACCGCTATGGCGGCCCGTTGCTCGGCAACCAGCGGCTCGACACGCTGGCGCTCGCCCGACGCCTCCTGACCGACGACGTGCGCGGTTTCTCGCTGGGCGAGCTGGCCCGCCAGCTCCGCCTCGACCATCAGCCATCGCATCGTGCGCTCGACGACGCCTGGGCCACCGTCGATCTTCTCCACGTCCTCATCGAGCGAGCCTCCGGCTGGGGTGTCACGGGCCTCGATGATCTGGTCGCGTTGCCGAAACTGGCCGGACATCCGCAGTGGCGCAAACTCGGGCTCACCAAATCCCTTCCGCGCAAACCCGGGGTCTACCGGTTCCTCGACCGGGACGGCCGGGTGCTCTATGTGGGAAAGGCCACCGACCTTCGGTCTCGGGTACGGAGCTACTTCAGCTCCGATCAGCGCCGCAAGGTGGCCCAGTTGCTGCGGGAGACCGCCGACATCCGTGTCGAGGTCACCCATTCCACGATCGAGGCCGAACTCGTCGAACTGCGAGCAATCCGGCGCGAACAACCCCGGTTCAACGCTCGCGGTCGCCGGGCGACCAAACCATGCTTCGTCCAGCTCACAACCAACGAGCGGTTCCCCCGCCTGTCGATCACCAACACCGCACCGAGTGCAGCGATCGCAATCGGGCCGCTCACCTCCCGCCGCCAGGCTGCAGCCGTCGTCGAAGCCCTGCACACGGCCATCCCCTTGCGCCGGTGCTCGACCCGGATCGCTCGAACGGCTCCCCTCGACAGCTCGACGATCTGCACCTCGGCCCAGTTGGGTGTGGCGGCATGCCCCTGTGGCGGCGCCACCTCCGAGACCGACTACGCCCGGATCGTCGAGCTCGCCGCCCGGGCCATGACTCGCGAACCCCACCTGGTCCTCGACCCGATCGATGCCAAGATGCGAGAACTGGCTGCCGCCGAGCGTTTCGAAGAGGCGGCAGAACATCGCGCTCGGGCCGCAGCATTCGTCGCCGCCTTCCAACGGCAACGACAGGCCAGGCTCTTCGACTCGATGTCGTCGCTCGTGGTCGAGACCGCCGATGGTGTCACCATCGAACTCGGCCCCGACCGGTCACTGACCGATACCGGGGCCCTGTTCGGATCGTTCGTCCTCGATACCTCGTCGATCGACGAAGTGCTCTGTGTCGCCCGCTGGCTCGACCGCAACGCCGGATCGATTCGGGTGGTGCGGACCGAAGGGACCTACTCGTCGCCGTACCCACCGCTCCCCCGCTTCGAGCCGGTCAATCCACCCGGTCCTCGATCGGTGGAGCGGGCGGTGCAATCCCGAGCTCGTCGAACCCCCGAGCAGCCCGTTCCGTTCAGGCGGAGAACCGATGCGTGAACGCACGGACCCGCTCGACGACGTTGCCGACAGCTCCTGACTCGAGCGCGGCCCGAGCCCGCTCGATCCCCTCGGCGAGATCATCGGCCACGCCGGCCACGACCAGTGCCGCGCCGGCGTTCAGGACCACGATGTCGTGGCGGGCGCCGACGTCGGAGCCGTCGAGGATCTGCTCGAAGATGGCCACGTTGTCGAGCGCCCCGCCTCCGCTGAGGTCATCGATCGAGTTCGGTGGGGTGATCCCGAGGCGGGTCACGTCGACCTCGGTGCGGCGCACCCCCTCGGGGGTGGCCACGTAGATGATCGACGGGCCGGTGGTCGAGACCTCGTCGAGGCCTCCGGCGCCCGAGACGACCCAGGCCCGTTCGGATCCGAGGCGTTGGTATACCTCGGCCATCCGGGCCGCCAATTGCTCGTTGGCGGTCCCGATGAGTTGACGCCGTGGCTGAGCCGGGTGGGCCAGCGGACCGAGCACGTTGAACACGGTCGGGATTCCGAGCTCGGCCCGCACCGGACCGGCATGGCGCATGGCCGGATGGAAGGTGCGGGCCAGGGCGAACCCGAGACCGACCTCGGCGACACACGCCTCGAGCTGGGCCGGGGTCAGATCGACCGACACACCGAGAGCGGAGAGGAAGTCGAATGCTCCGGAGGTCGACGACGCCTTGTAGTTGCCGTGCTTGCACACGACGGCACCAGCTGCGGCGGCAACGAACGACGCCATGGTCGACACGTTGAGCGCATGCTTTTGCCGGTGGACAGATCCGCCGGTCCCGACGATGTCGATCACGTTCTCGGGCAGGTGGAGCGGCTGGGCCGCCGCGACCATGCCGCGGGCCAGCCCGACCAGTTCGTTGACGCTCTCACCCTTGAGCCGCAGCGCCACGATCAAGCCGGCGATCTGGGCTGCGGTGGCCTCGCCGGACAGGATCGAGTGCATGGCTGCCCGGGCCTGACGCTCGGTGAGATCGTGGCCATCGGCCACGATTCCGAGGATCGCCGACCAACCCCCGAGTTCGGCGAGGGTGGGCTGATCGTCTGAGCCGCCACCGGATTCGGTGATCACCGCGGGGTTCGAGGGAGACGTGCCGGCATCGGAAGAGGAAGGGCTCACGGCCCCCAACCTAGCGGTCGGATGGAGGTGGCCGGAGTCCGATCAGACCAGGTCGGCGGCGGCCGAGGCTCGGATCGGATCGGCGAGGTCGACGACTTCGAGGTCGCTCGGTGGGTGCACACGACCCTCGCCGGGTGACCGGGACCGAGGAACCGGTGTGCGCACTCTCGATTCGATCAGCCGGATTCGATGGCCGCTAGCGTGGTCTGATGGGCTACATCGACTGGGCCGTCATTCGTTCGTCGGCGCTTGCCGGGCTCCTGATCATCGTGCCGGCAGCGTTGCTGAGCCAATGGTTGGCCAGCGGTGACGGCGGCTGGCCGTTCCTGTTCCTGCTCGTGGTCCTCCTGGGATTCGTCGTCGCCGGCTTCGGGGCCGGGTTCCTCCGCTCCGACACGCCCATGAAGCACGGGGCGATCTCGGCCATCAGCGCCTACGTCATCGTGCAGGCCGTGTTCGCCGTGGTGCGCCTGGCCCGGGGGGAAGACGTGAATCTGATCACGTATCCCCTGTTGGCGCTGATGGCCGGTTCGTTCGGGTTGCTCGGAGGGTTGTTCGGCGATTGGCACCGTCGCCGGACACGGCGAGCATGACACCGTCGCCGGACACGGCGAGCATGACACCGTCGCCGGACACGGCGAGCGGGTTAGCCTGGTGAACGTGGGTGAGTTGGCCGGGTGACCGCGGCCGGGTCGTTCCGCAGTTCCGACTGTGGTGACGGGTTCGGCTGAGGAAGGTCGGGGCTCCGCAGGACAGGATGCTGGCTAACGGCCAGTCGGGGGAACCCGCAGGAAAGTGCCACAGAGAACAAACCGCCGATGGGCCGGTTCGCCGGTCACAGGTAAGGGTGAAACGGTGCGGTAAGAGCGCACCAGCGCCCGGGGTGACCCGGGCGGCTCGGTAAACCCCATTCGGAGCAAGGTCGATCGAAGGCATGGGCTGTCCGTCCCCGGCGCTTGCGCCGGAACCTTCGGGTGGACCGCACAGATGGATGGTCACCGATCGGGACCCTGGCAACAGACCCGTGAACAGAACCCCGCCTACAGGCCGACTCACCCACACCACCAGGCCCGATGGCGACGAGATGGGCCCTGAACAGGGTTGATGTCGGCCACTCTTCGCGGCCCCCCGACGAGGACGACGACCGAGCAGCAACCCCGAGTAGATGTCCAGGATCGGGGCTTCAGCAGCTCCAGCCACGCACGTCAAAGGCCGTTGACAGCGTCATGTGACCGGCGCAGCTTCGGCTGGGTACCGACAAACGCGAGTCGGTTCGAACTGGGGGACAACATGAATAGCTCGAGCAAGAGGGTGCTTGTTTCGACCTGTCTCTGCTGGGCACAATCCCCGAGGATGTCCGCGATCGTCTTCGTTCGATCGGCGTCTCACCGAACACGGAGTGCAAGGGGCACCTGAATCCCTTGAAGTAGGCGTACTCGACGGCCGCCGGCGTGGCCCGGCACACGAACCCCGGCGACTCGGCGATCGCATCACAACGGCCGAGGTGCGCACCGCCTCCCAGGGGCTCGAGCACGAATCAAGCTCGAGCACGAATCAAGGGTGGCTTGGACGAGGTTGCCCTCCGAGGATCGGGCACGCCGGCCGATCAGGCGTCTTCGGTGCGGAGGTCTTCCAGTTCGAGACCGAGGCGGACCTCGTGGCGGCGAATCTGCTCGATGGCGGTCTTCGCGTTCACGTAGTCGTCGTCGATCAGCGCCCGAAGCGCATCGCGACAGGCGGTCTGCAGGCCGGCCTGATCGTCGTTGAGAAGCGACTCGTCGATCGGCGGGTCGTGATGTTCGAGGACGGCCTTGGACATCTCGGGCCACTCGAGATGCGGCATACGCCCGACGACGTGGCGCAGATCTCCGAGGAGGGCCAGCACCGACTCGGCCGCCTGTTGCTGCGCCGGCGTCGGAGCCGCGGCACCTTCATCCGGCGTCGCCGTGTCGGTTGATCCTTCAGCGCTGTCCACGACACCTCCGTGAGGCCCTCGACCGGTCACACCACATCACCGTTGAACCATAGACAGATTGGAGCCCGGTGAAGGGGACGGTCCGGTACTTTCTGGCCGGCGAACTCGGTGAGTTTCGGCGATTGGGTTGCCGGGCGCTGCGGCACCCCGGACGCGACGGAGCCGGCACCACGGGTGCCGGCTCCGTCGGCGGCCGCTTCGGGCGGCTCAGTCCATGGGCAGTCGGGCGAAGATCTCGACCTTGGCCTCTTCGAACTCGTCCTCGCTCAGCTTGCCGGAGTCGCGCATCTTGTGCACGTCTTCGATCATCTGAAGGAGTTCGGGAGCGGTCAGCTCGCCCTTGCCTTCGAACAACTTGGATGCCGACGAGGGCGTGGTGTCGACGTCGACCGGGGGTGCCTGGTCGTAGACGGCGACGGGTTGAGGGGTGGTCGAGCCTGCCTTGTTCGCGGCCTTGGCCGCTCGTTTGGCTTGCTTGGCTCGGTCACGCTGCAACTTCGCGAAACTTGAACGTTGCTTGGCCATGGTTCTGCCTTTCTGACTCACGCGGCCACACACAGCCCACCCAGCGCGGATGGTGGCCGGCGGCCGATGCGAAGCCGGAGGGAAGTCGGCACCGCATGAGATGAACCTCCCCAGGTTAGGCAGAGAATGGCCCGGCCCCTACATCAGGCAGGATCATTGCCCAGCCATTTCGCCTGGAAGTCAACCGATGGTGACCGACGCCACCATCGCGAAGTGGCTTGCGCCGGCGGCAACCGTGCAGGCGTGCCACACCTCGTGATAGCCGAACACGAGCGGTGATGGATCGGGCCGACGTCGGTAGAACACGATGGCCCCAACCGAATAGAGGGTGCCGCCGAGCAGGAGGAGGGCGAGTTCGAGAGCCGAGAGGTTGTGTACCAACACCGGGGCCATGACCAGGGCCGCCCACCCGAGCACGGGATAGAAGCCATTGCTCGCCCGGACCAGGCGAGGGGATCCGGCGACCTTGAGCACGACCCCGAGCGCTGCCAGGGTCCAGACGATCAGCAACGCCGGCCGGCCCCAGGCCGACGGCAAGGCCAGGAGGCACACGGGGGTGTACGTCCCGGCGATTTGCAGATAGATGGTCGAGTGATCAACCCGCTGCATGCGCTGCTGCGCCAAGGTCGAACGAGTCAGGCGGTGATAGGCAGCCGACACGCCGAAGACCGCGACGAGGCTGACGCCGTAGACCGATGCGGCCAGACGGTCGACGATGCCCCTCGACACCAGAACGAGGATCAACGCAGCCGGGATGGAGATGGCAAACGCCCACGTGTGGAGGCGGCCGCGCCAAGTCGGACGAGGAAGCCCCGTGGCGATGGAAATGACGGGCGGCGGCGTGCCGGTGGTCATGGATCGAGGTGATGGATGTCGTTGAAGGCGTGCAGCGACGGGCCCCGTTCGCCGACCTCGATCCGGGTGATCGACGCCTGCGCCACCATCGAACGCCACGAGACCTCGATCCCGACACCGAGAGCCCAGGCCATGGCCGCCTTGATCGGCGAGACGTGCGTCACGATCGCCACGTCTCGGCCCGGGATCGTCGGCGACAGCTCATCGAGGAACCCGCCGACCCGAGCCGCCAACTCGGCAAGCGATTCGCCGTTGGGGGGATGGAACTGCGGGTCGCTCCGCCACCGGGCCCAGGTCTCGGCCGGGATCTGCGACACCGGGCAGAGATCGAAGTCCCCGTAGTCGAGTTCGAGGAGCCGCTCATCGGTGGTGTAGTCGGGTCGGATGGCCGCCGCGGTCGACATCGTTCGACGCAGCGGGCTGGAGATCACCGCAAGATCGTCGGGAAGCACCGAGGCAATGGCGGCCGCCTGACGACGACCCGTTTCATCGAGTTCGGGATCGGCCCGACCGAGCAACAGCCCCGACGCATTTGCCTCGGTTCGGCCGTGGCGTATCACGAACAGCGTCACAGGACCCCCCTTGCCAGTTGCCCGGTGCGGACGAGGCGGGCTCGATCCTCGGAATCGTCGAGCCCGTAGCGTCGCCATGCCCACACCCCGGCAGCAACGGCGATGAGTTCCATGGCGACCACCACGGCGCCGGGCCGGGCGAATTCGGGAACCGGTTCGTCGAAACCGAGCCCGAACGCCGGCCACCACATCAGTTCCTTCGACGTCCAGGTCCCGTCGAGGACCAGGTGCACGAGGAGCCCGATGGGCAGACCGAGCCAGCGACGTCGAACGAGCCGACGGCCCTGGGTCGCGGCCATCACCAACCCCAGAGCCACCACCGCGCCGAGCAGGGTGTGCAGGATGTTCGCTCCCCCCAACAACCGTTCCCCCACCGGCGCAACGGAGCCCACCACCACCAAGCGGTAGTCGATCATCGGACTGCGGAACACCTCGGCCACCAGGATGGGCGCAAGAATGGCGAACCAGAGCAGCATGGGCGACACACTAGGAGCCCGACTCAGCGGACGAGGATCCGACCACACGAGTCACACGTCACGACCGCGTCATCGGGGAGCCGCTTCATACGATCGGCCTCGACTGCCGAGAGTGCCAGGTGGCAACCGGTACAGCTGTTCGAAACGAGGCGGGCGATGGCGACGCCACCCATGTCGGACCGCAACGAGTCGTACGTGGCGAGCAGCTCGGCCGGCACGCCACCGGCGGCCTCGACCCGCTCGGAGGTGACGGTGACGATTTCCGCTTCGACTCCCTCGAGCGCCACAGCCAGCTCGGCTTCCTTGGCGGTGATCGCGAGCGCCAGCTCGTCGAGGGCAGCTCGCTCGGAGGACAGTCGACCATCGATCTCTTCGAGCTGCTCCATGAGCTCGAGTTCGTCGTCCTCCATCGACGTCTGGCGTTCGAGGAGATGCGCGGACTCCTCCTGGAGCGCCAGGAGATCCTTGGTCGAGGTCACCGATCCGTCGTAGAGCTTGCGCTCGATGTCGGCTCGCCGAGCCCGGACCGTCGCCACCTCGTCGTCGATCCGCTTGCGCTGCCGGTCGACATCGTGTTGCTCGGCGGCGACGGCATCGGTGTCGACCTGCCGTGCCCGATGCTTCGTCTGCAGCTCGGCCAGCTCGTCCCGGAGGGGATGCTGAGCGTGACGGTGCCGCAGCTGGTCGAGTTTGGTGTCGTGGTCCTGAACGATGAGCAATTGGTCGTACCCCGGAGCAGACATCAGCCACCGCCCGTTGCCGGAGGAGCCGGCGGGGCCGGAGGCGGTGTGGTCGGCGGAGCATTCGGATCGACCGGCACGGTCTCGGGAGGCAGCGTGGTCGGCGGTTCGGTCGTGGTGGTCACGATCTGGAAACAGTCCGGCTTGCCGTCGCCGTCGGAGTCGACCAGCACGGTTTCTCTCGTCGAGCTGTTGCGGTCGCCTTCGTTGCAGAAGTCGACCTCGCCCGGTGCCTTCAGGTAGCGGCCGCCGCCGTAGCGCTCGGGTGGCTCGAAGGGGATCGGCGGCAGGTTCTCGTGATAGGCGTTGTTGAACTGGCCCCAGATCGCGGCCGGATACGTGCCACCCTGCACGTTGACCCCGCCGACGTTGCGCATCGGGATCTTCTCGTCGGGATGGCCCATCCAGACAACGGTGGTCAGATAGGTGGTGAAACCGGCGAACCAGGCGTCTTCGTTTCTCTGGGCCGTGCCCGTCTTCCCGCCGGCTTCGTGTCCGTTCCCCAGTCGGGCCCGGGTACCGGTCCCGCTTCGGACGTTGCCGATCAGCGTCTCGACGATCATCCGGGCGCTCTGGACCGAGATGGCACGGCGGGGATCGGGCCGATGCTCGTAGATGAGGTTGCCGTCACGGTCGAAGATGCGCTCGACGTAGTAGGCGTCGTTGACGATGCCGTCGTCGGCGATTGCCGCATAGGCGACGGCCATGTCCATGGGATGAACCTCTTTCGATCCCAGCGGGAACGACAGAACCGCCGAGGTCGGATCGAGGGTCGTGATCCCGAGCCGTTGGGCCACTTCGACCGCCTTGTCGTTGCCGACGACCTGACCGAGACGCACGAAGGCGCAGTTGTTCGACGCCCGGGTCGCCGAGGCGATCGACTGAACGCCACCGCCGCCCCCTCGCACCTCGTAGGGATCGGGGAACCCACCGGGGTTGTCGAACTCGCACGGGCTGTCGCCGCGCACGGTGTCACTCGGCGTGTACCCGGCCTCGAACAACGCCGCGAGGACGAACGTCTTGTTCGACGATCCGGGCTGACGGAGACCCTCGGTGGTCAGGTTGAACTGTTCGGTCTGGAAGTTCGGGCCACCGACCATGGCTCGCACGGCCGATGTTCGGGTCTCGACCGCAGCGAGGGCGACGGTGAACCCGCGCGGGTCGTCGGGGAGCAGATCGGCCCGGGCCTGCAGTGCCGCAGCCTGGGCGGCCAGGTCGAACGTGGTGTGGATCTCGAGACCGCCGAAGTAGACCAGGTTGTAGCGGTCCCGCTGATCGCTGCCCAACGGGATCGGCCCGGTTGGATCCAACAACTCGTTGAGGGCTTCTTCGATGAAGTAGTCGGTGGGCTTGATGTCGAACGGCGAACGACGCTCGGCCGGGAGGGGCGCAGTTCGGATCTGATCGGCGATGGTCTCGTCGATCACCTCCTGGGACAGCAGCCGGTCGACCACGACGTTGCGACGGTCACGGGCCCGAACGGAATTGACGGTGGGGTTGTAGCCGTTCGGGTTCCGGATGAGACCGGCGAGCATCGCCGCTTCGGGCCACCCCAACTCGCTGACGTCCCTCATGCCCCAGTAGGTCTCGGCCGCCGCACGAACTCCGTAGGCGTTGGCACCGAAGTAGACCGTGTTGAGGTAGCGCTCGAGGATCTCGTCCTTGGTGTATTCCTCTTCGAGCCGCAGGGCGTAGAACGCCTCGGTGCTCTTGCGGTCGAAGTTCTGATCGGCGCTGAGGAACGAGAGCTTGACCAGCTGCTGGGTGATCGTGGAGCCACCCTGTTCGATGCCACCGGCATTGATGTTCTCGACCAGGGCCCGGAAGATGGCACGGAAGTTCACGCCGTCGTGTTCGTAGAAGTCGGCGTCTTCCATGGCCAGCACGGCGTCGATGACCGGCTGTGGGATCTCGTCGAGCGAGACCGGCTGGGAGTTCTCCTTCACGAGATAGGTAAGGAATGTCCCGTCGGCGGCGTACATCGAGGAGCGCTCGGTGATCGCCCCGAGTGTGAGCGTGGCCGCCGTGCTCTCGTGGGCGGTGGCGATCGTTGCGACCTGGGGAATCACGGTCAACGCCGCTGCTGCAGCGACCGAGGCGACGGCGATCATCAGAATCGCCAACGAGGAGAGACGCTTGGCCAGGCGCAGGAGGATCAGCACGACAACGCATGCTACTCACGACGCCGGCCAAACCGGGGTCAGCGCTCGTGACCGCCTTGACCGGTGAGTACCCCGGCGAACGGATCGACCCCGGCGGCACGGGCCGCCTCGAAGACCGCCTGAACGGCGCCGGAGTCCGACGACGGATCGGTCACGGCCAGACCGAACAGCGGTCCGCTTCCGTCGGTGACCACCACGATGGTGACGTCCTGGTTCTGGATGCGGGCACGCCCGGCGAAGACCACCTCGAGTGACACGTCGCAGAGTTCGGCGGCCGCTGCCGCGACAGCGGCGACCTCGTCGGCCCCCACGGCGGCCGCATGGCGACGATCCCGTGGGCCGACCAGCCGGACGTCGGCCAGGACCCCATCGTCGCCCGACTTGTTGACCAGAACGCGGATCGAGGCGCCACCGGGTACGTCGGATGCGCCGTTGACTGCCAGCGAAACCGAACGAACGAGTCGGGCCACCAGACGCTCGTCGTCGTGGTCGAAGGGACGAGAACGGACGATGGCCGCGGCGATGGGTCCCGGGCTCGAGTCCTGGCGGCAGATCAGCATCTGGCGTCCCTCGAGAGCGGTCTGGGCGAATTCGAAATCGTCGTCGTCGAGTGCGGCCCACAGGCGGCCCGCCAACTCGAATCCTTCGGCGTCGAGACCGCTCCAGCCCTCGGGCAACTTCGACGCGACGGTTGCCGAGCGCCCCTCGCCCGATCGCGACACCACCACGACACCGTCGGCCTCGAACCCCTCGGCCAGAGCGGTCAGGGCCAGTTCGGTGGCGAGACGGCGGACCTCTGGGGTGTTGCGAACTCCGAGCAGCGTCGAGACTTCCGGCGCCCGCTCGTAGGACAGCGCATCGCTGAGGATGCCGGCCAGTCCCTTTCCGAGACCCGAGGGTTTCATGCCGTCCATGGGAGCACTCCGATCACGCGTCTTCCGATCACTGTGTTGTCTGTGACGCCCTGGGTGTTGCTGCTCGCTTGCACGGCCCTCTTCGGTCCTGCCGACTTCTTGGGTCATGGATTCGTCTCGTTTCCGGACTCACCCGCTGCCGGGCATTGACCGTCCGTTGCCGGACGACCCGAGCCGTTCCATGCTCTCAGATCCTCGACCGGGATGGCCAG
Organism: uncultured Acidimicrobiales bacterium; assembly: GCA_963700755.1. Lineage (GTDB taxonomy): Bacteria > Actinomycetota > Acidimicrobiia > Acidimicrobiales > SZUA-35 > JBBQUN01. Next base: position 115,380 of record CAVOYW010000001.1, on the reverse strand, counting down.
CGTCAGACCGATTGCCTGTTCGAACCCCTGCAACATACCGACAACGCGGCCGTTCCGATCCAACACCGGCCCACCCGAGAACCCGGGCTCGGTCCGAACGTCGATCAACATGACCGTACCGCCGGTGCCGTAGGCGCCGGTCTTGTCGTAGAGATGCACCGGGCCAGTGCTCACGACGGTCGAGCCACCGCCGGCATGGCCGGCAACGAAGACCGGGTCTCCCACGTCGGCGTTGACGAGCGCAAAGTCGAGTTCGACGATTCCGACGCCGGGCGCAACGGCGACGTCGAGCACCGATGCCTTGGCCGTGAGCCGAACCAGGACGGGGTCGAGCAGCTGATCGAGTTTCACCTCGGTGCCCATCTCCACCAGGTGCCGGTTCGTGTAGGTCTCCCCCTCGACCACGAATCCCGAGCCACGGAGTGGGCCCGAGCATCCGATGCCGACCACGCCGACGGTTGCGGCATCGGCCAGGGCACGAACGGCGATCTCATGGCCGACATCGAGCGGATCAGCATCGACGGACGAATCATCGCCGGAGGGGCGATCGGATTCCGATGGTCGACCGGCCGCAACCGAACCGATCCGGGGCGAGGCAGCGGTTCGGCTCGAAGCCGCAACGATTCCGACGAACGCGAGACACGACGCAACGACGGCGATGGCGACACAGGGCAGTTTCCAGGACACGGGTTTCCAGGACACGGGTTTCCAGGGCACGGACACTCCGAGCGACGACGTCGCCCCGAACGTAGACGGACGACTCGGCCCTTCGACACAGCAAAAAGACCCGGTCAGCGAGACGCGATGGAACCCGTGGCCTCAACGCGGCGCGGACAGCAGGTCGAAGACCTCGTGGCGAAGCGCATCGCTGATCCGGAAGAACGAGATGCCGTAGTAGGCGATTCGGTCGTTGTACCGCCGCACGGTACGAACCTCGACGATGCCTTCGGCCCCGTTGATCTGGAAACGGATCTTGGCTCCGACCTTGATGTTGTCGTTGACCTGGGACGTGATCAGTGCGCCGCCGACCGACAGATCGACGATCTTGGCGTTGACAGCGGCCGCCGTCCCCTTGAAGAGCTTGCGCCGACTGGGCGGCATCCAGACGGCCTCGCCGGCGGCGGCCCGACGCTCCGCCAGACGCGGAAACTCGGTGGGCCTGCGGAGGTCGCCATCATCGACGAAGTTTCCCAGTACGCGATCTATCGGCCGGTACCTCGGGACGCCAAATGGGTCGAATGACCCTGGCACGAGAACGACTTCGAGTGGCGCGAAATCGGCAATCGTTCCCGATCCGACCGGTCGGGCGATTCCGCCCATGAAGTCCGAACTGGTTGGAGGTCGATGTCGTAGGAGTACGAGCCGGCGATCGCCGCACTGGCGACGCTTTCGACACGGAGGTCGACGATGACAGGAACCGGAATCGGATCGGGCGCTGCTGCCCGGAGGGGAGCCTCCTGGTCACCGCCGATGCACCCCGGATCGTGGCGCCGCCGAGTTGCGGCGTTGCTGGCGGCCACCGTCATGGTGCCGACCATGGCCGCCATTCCGGCCGGAGCCGCGACGACCTACGACCCGATGGCCGACCCGCACTCGATGAACGCCGTGACCGAGATCACCGGCGCCGAGGCCTGGTGGGACGCCGGCTACACCGGCGAGGGGATCGACGTCGCCATCATCGACACCGGCGTCTCCCCCGTTGCCGGCCTGGCCACCCCGGGCAAGGTCGTCCATGGCCCGGATCTGTCGCTCGAGTCACAGGCACCCGGCCTGCAGCATCTCGACACCAACGGCCACGGCACCTTCATGGCCGGGTTGATCGCCGGCAAGGATTCGACCCTCACCACGCCCTACGCCGATGCGCCGGCGACGGCGTATCGCGGCATGGCACCCGATGCCCGCATCGTGTCACTGAAGGTGGCCACAGCCGACGGCGGCACCGACGTGTCGCAGGTGATCGCCGCCATCAATTGGGTCGTCGAGCACAAGAACGACAATGGGATGAACATCCGGGTCCTGAGCCTGTCGTACGGCACGAACTCGACCCAGAGCGCCGACATCGATCCCCTTTCCTACGCCGTGGAGCAGGCCTGGAAGAACGGCATCGTGGTCGTCGCCGCCGCCGGCAACAGCGGCTATCAGCGGGGCAACAACGCTCCCGGACTCGCCAGCCCTGCCTACAACCCCTGGGTCATCGCCGTCGGCGGCTACGACACCATGGGCACGATGGCTCCCAACGACGACGTCATGGGCGACTACTCGGCCAGCTCGGCCGGATGCGGATCGGAGTGCAAGAACCCCGACTTGGTGGCGGTGGGCTCGCATCTGCAGGGTCTGCGGGTTCCGAACGGCTTCATCGACCAACGGCATCCCGAAGGCCGACTCGGAGCTCGCTACTTCCGGGGCAGCGGCACATCCCAGGCTGCGGCCGTCACGGCGGGAACGGTTGCCCTGATCCTCGAGAAGTACCCGAACCTGACCCCTGATCAGGTCAAGCGATTCATGACCGACAATGGCAAGAAGGTCCCCGGTGCCGATTCCCAGGCGCAGGGCAAGGGCGAGATCTCGCTGGTCACGCTGGCCAAGAAGACCCCCAGCAGCTACGTCCAGAAACTGAACCACAGCAACGGCACCGGTTCGCTCGAAGCTGCACGTGGTTCGGATCATCTGACGATCAACGGAGTGAAGCTCACCGGCGAACGAGACATCTTCGGTCGCCCGTTCGATGCCGTCGTGATGGCCACGCTCGCTGCCTCGGGCAACTCCTGGTCGGGCGGCACGTGGAACGGCAACTCCTGGTCCGGCAACTCCTGGTCCGGCAACTCCTGGTCCGGCAACTCCTGGTCCGGCAACAGCTGGTCCGGCAACTCCTGGTCCGGCAACTCCTGGTCCGGCAACTCCTGGTCCGGCAACTCCTGGTCGGGCAACAGCTGGTCGGGCAACTCCTGGTCCGGCACGAGCTGGTCGGGCAACGCCTGGGCCACTGGTCATTGGGGCTGATTCGCCCCAAACCCGCACAATTCGAGTTTCGAGCCGCGCTAACGCAAGGAACGCGCATGCCGATGTTGAAGGTGATGTGTGCCGAGGACGCGGAGATGAGCAGCGAGAGCGATCGCACGACGTCACGCATCCGTTCCCTCGGCCCGGCTCGGCGCCGGATCGGAACCCCGGCCAGGATCGTGATCTTCACGAGCACGCTGTGGGTCGCTGCGATCGCAGCGGCCTCCATCCTGGCCGGGACGCAGCAGTGGTTCGCCGGTTCGCCATGGCCATGGTGGATCCAGTTCCCCTTACTGGTGCTCGCCTTCGCCTTGACCGAGGTGTTCGTGGTCCACCTCCACCTCCGGGGAGACGCCCACACCTTCTCGATGGTCGAGGTCCCGCTCGCCTTCGGGCTTCTCTACGCCGATCCGTTGATCGTCATCGGGACCCATGCGCTGGGAGGCGCCCTCGCTCTGGCGTTCCATCGCAGGCAGCCGCTGCTGAAGCTGAACTTCAACGCGGCCGTCTTCGCCGTGTCGGCAACGGTGGCCGTTGCCCTGTTCCGGCTCCTGGCCCCCGAGTACACCAACGTCGACACCGGAGTGCTGCTGTCCGCAGCGGCGGCCCTGTTCGTTGCCAACCTGGTGTCGCTCGTGCTGATCCTCATCGTCATCGTCATGTCGTCGGGAAGGGAACGACTCCCGGCGATGTGGTCGGGAACCCGGTTCGGGATCTTGACCAACCTGTTCACGATCAGTCTGGCGATCATCGCCCTGATCGTCGTCGATGCCCAGCCGACGCTCGCCTGGCTGCTCGCGGTCCCGATCGGAGGGACCTACCTGGCCAACTGGGCCTACACGACCGAACGTCGCCGCCACGAGGGTCTCGATTTCCTCTACCAATCGACCCGACTGCTCCACCAGTCTCCCGAGCTCGAGTCCGCGATCCTCGGTCTGCTCCGCCATGCCCAGAACACGTTCGGCGCCAAGTATGCAGAACTGGTCTACTGGACCGGAAACGGCAGCTCGTCACTGTCGATCGGCGTCGGACCGGAAGGCGAGCTCGTCACCGACGAACACCCCGACGATCAAAGCCAACTGAACTCCCTGATCCAGGATCTGGTCGGGGCACACCACTTCCGGGTCACCGAACTGGGTCCGGGGGCGGCGTTCCTCGCCGACCATGGCTTCCGTGACGCCATCGTGGCCCCACTCATGGAAGACGGCCGCACCGTCGGCGCCCTCGTCATCGCCGATCAGGTGTCCGATGTCCGTGAGTTCGACGACAACGACCTCCGCCTGGCAGAAACCCTGGCCGGCCATACGGCGGTCGCGCTCGAGAATGGACACCTCGAACAATCACTCGAGCAGTTGCGGATCCTCGAAGGAGAACTCAGTTTCCAGGCAACGCACGACCCGCTCACCGAACTCGCCAATCGTTCACTCTTCCACGACAAGCTCGTGGAGGCGCTCGGCGAACTCCACGGTGCTCGCGCCGTGGTCCTCTTCATCGACCTCGACGACTTCAAGACGGTCAACGACACCCTCGGTCATGCCGCCGGCGACGAGCTCTTGCTCGACGTGGCCGCCCGACTCCGAGCCTGCACACGAGCGACCGACACGGTGGCCCGACTGGGCGGCGATGAGTTCGCCGTCTTGCTTCCCGGCGTGGTCGAACGAGACGACGCAGAAGCGACGGCAGACAAGATCCTGTCCGCGCTCGACACGCCGACCCGGATCAGCGGCCGTTCCGTCGAGATCCGGGCGAGTATCGGCATCGCCTTCGCGACGGGCGACACCGATGCCGCGACCCTCATGCGCAATGCCGACACGGCCATGTACCAGGCCAAGGCCGCAGGCAAGCACCGACACGTCACCTTTCATCCGTCGATGTACGAATCCAGCTTGCGCCGCTACAACCTCCATACCGATCTCCGCCAGGCGCTGGAACGCAACGAACTCTGCGCCCACTTCCAACCGATCCTCGATCTCGAGACCGGGCAGGTCGTTGCGGCCGAGGCACTCGTCCGCTGGGAGCATCCGACGGTCGGACTCCTGATGCCCGACACCTTCCTGCTCGTCGCCGCCGAAACCGGCCTGATCGCCGACCTCGACATGGTGGTTCTCGACGAGGCCTGCAGTTGGCTCGCCGAGATCGATCATGACGATGCGGGCTCCGTACCCCTCGTGAACGTCAACATCTCGCCTCAGAGCTTCCGCGAACCAGGTCTCACCAACCGCATCCGAAGCGCTCTCGAGCGGCACCGAATCGAGCCTGCCCGCCTGTGCATCGAGGTCACCGAGCATCTCATGGCCGAGGATGCCGACCATGCCATCGAGACCCTTCGCGAACTCCGGGCGATCGGCATCCGTGTTGCCCTCGACGACTTCGGCACCGGATACTCGTCACTCAGCCACCTCCGGACGCTGCCCATCGACACCATCAAGATCCCGAAGCCGTTCGTCGATGACCTCGACAACGTCGCCCAGGAGACCAACGACCAGCACGCCTTCGTGTCGGCGATCATCGCGATCAGCCAGGCCCTGCAGAAGCGGGTCGTTGCCGAGGGCATCGAACGACCCGATCAACTCGAGACACTCCGGGGTCTGGGATGCCATGAAGGGCAGGGCTATCTCTTCGCTCGCCCCATGGAGCGAGCCGGCATCCGAACATGGCTGCAGAATCGCCGGATCACGAGTCCGGGCGATGCATCGAACCAACATCCTCGCATCTGACGCCATCCATCGGCGGACCGATGATGTCGAGGTTCTTCCGGGCCGTGTGCGCCACCAGACCCGGTACATCGGCCGGTGACGGCACCGGCCGAGCCGACTCGGTCGTGTCCATCACCATTTCGATAACGTCATCATTCATCGAATATGGGGGTACGTTGCTCCAATGGCCGAGGATGGCAAGCGCCCGGTTCGAACCTACGACTCCAGCCGTCGCCGAACTGCTGCCCGCCAGACGAGACGGTCGGTCCTCGAGGCGGCGACCGAACTCTTCACCGCCCAGGGCTACGGGGCCACGTCCTTGCAGGCCATTGCCGACCAAGCGGGTGTCGCGGTGCAGACGATCTATGCGACCTTGAAGAACAAGCCGACGATCCTGGCCGAGGCCCTCGACATCGCGATCGCCGGCGACGACGAGGCCGTGGCGGTCAACCAGCGGGATTGGATGAAGGAGGTCTGGACGGCTCCCACCGGCGAACAACGGCTTCGTTCCTACGGCCAGGCCGTGGCCCAGATCATGACGAGGGCCAGTGACATGTTCATGGTCGTCACCGGCGCTGCGCTCAATGATCCTCGACTGGAGGGACTCGATCGGGAAACACAGCGGAGGCGACGCAGCGGGGCTGCGAGTGTCGTCCGCTCGGTGACCGAGGTGTCGTCGCTCGCGCCCGGGCTGGATCCGGAACGTGCAGTCGACATCGTGTGGCTGCTCAACAGCCCGGCAGTCCATCAGCAACTCGTCCGCCACTCGGGCTGGTCGAACGAGGAATATGCGACGTGGTTGGGCGATGCACTCGCCCGCGAAGTACTCGGCACCGAACTCTCGGACTCCCCTTCTCGCCTCCACGACCCTTGACCACCGGTGTCATCGGGAGGACCATCGATTCATGGCCGTTTCCCCCATCCCCGACCGACTCTCTTCAGTGACTGCTTCGCTGGTCGTCTCACCGTGCTCCGAGGCCATCGACTTCTACGTACGAGCCTTCGGGGCCACCGAGATCGCACCACGGATGACGGGGCCCGACGGTCTGATCGGCCATGCCGAACTCGACATCTGCGGGACGGTGATCATGCTCGCCGACGAGTGGCCGGATGGGCCGACACGGTCGCCGACATCACTCGGTGGGTCGACATCGGCGCTGTTCATCTACACCGAAGACGCCCCCGAACTCTGGAAACGGGCTGTCGACGCCGGGGCCGAGGTCGTCTTCCCGTTCGAGAAGCAGTTCTACGGCGACGAGGGCGGCCGGATCCGCGACCCCTTCGGCCACACCTGGGGTATCGGGCGCCATGTCGAGGACGTCGACGCGGAGGAATTGGAACGCCGCATGGCCGCGTTCTACACCGACACGGACTGACCTCGACGAGCGGACCGGAACCCAATCGTCGCGCCGGGTCCTCGGGGCCCCGACCAAAGCTCCTACGCTGACGCCATGGCCTCCATCCAGTTCGACGTCCGCCACCAATTCGACTCGCCGGCCAAGGAGGTGTGGGACGAACTCGTCGACTGGGCCGGGCACGCGGCCTGGATCCCGGCGACCCGAGTCGATGTCCATGCCGAAGACGGCACGGCCGTGGGGGCCACGTTCACGGCCTACACCGGGTTCGGTCGCCTGGCGCTCGAGGACCGCATGCAGGTCACCCGCTGTGACTGGGCGGACGAGTCGTCTTCGGGTGACTGCGAAGTCGAGAAGCTCGGTCCGATCCTGAAGGGTCGCGCGGGCTTCACCGTCGCACCCGAGGGCAACGGAGCCGTCCTGCACTGGTTCGAGGACGTCACGGTCCCCTACGTCCCGCAATTCGCGGCACCGGTGGTGGGACGCCTGGGCGCGCTGGGCTTCAAGTCCGGGATGCGCAAACTCGCCAAACTCCTGGCTCGACGCAACCCGGTCGGCCACTGACCACGGGCCGATCCGCGGACGGGCGGGCGAGGTGCCGGATCAGCTCGGGATTGGTACGCCGGTGACGGGCATCGACTCGGGTTCGAGGCCGAGCATGATCAGCTGTTTCGAGTAGCCGATGAAGGTTCCCATGGCGTAGGTCAGTTCGACGATCTCGGCGTCGGTGAAGTGGCTCCGCAACCGGGCTTCGAGTTCGCCGTCGGGCCCGGAACCACCGGCCAGCAGACGGTCGGCCCAGGCCAGAGCGGCCTTGTAGCGCTCGGGCAGGTGGCCGTCTTGGTGGTCGTCGGTGATTCCGCCGATGAGTTCCTCGGTGAGACCGGCCTCACGGGCCTGGTCGAAGCGGACCTGTCGTCAGAGACCGCAGTCGGTCACCCGCGCGTTTCGGAGGCGGATCAGTTCTTTCACGTCGACGTCGAGCACGCCCTTCGACCAGAGCGTGGCGTACATGGCGTCGAAGGCTTGGCGGACCGCCGGGCTGTGGGCCATGACCGTGCGGCCCGAGGGCACGCGGCCATCGACAGCCGACGGAAGGCGAGGTGTGGTGGACATCAGGCATCTCCTTCGGTGCCCGTTTCCAGGAGGGCATTGTCGAATCGATGGGTGTTCTCCCAGACGGCCAGGGCGGTGGTGAGCGTGATCACGCCGTCGGGTCCGATGAGGCCCTCCAACTCGGCGACCTGCCGGTCGGTCACACCGTGGATGTCGATCACGTACTGCTCGGCCAGGCCGAGACACGCTTTGGCCTCCTCGCCGAAGCCAGGGTGCGTGGGCCAGCGGCTCAGGTCCGCCAGCAGCGACTCGTCGAGACCGGCCTCTACCGCAGCCGTCGAGCGGGGTTCGTTCCAGGCCCGTTCGTTGCCCAGGATGGTCGCCGTTCGCAGCCGGCAGTATTCGAGGATCCGGGCATCGAGGGACGTCCGCCACAGGGCATCGAGGACTCGCCGATGGTCGGCGGCCAGCGCCGGCGTGAGCTCCAACAACTCCTCCCGGGCCGTGACCCCATCGACCAACCAGCTCATCGCACGACGTCCACGTCGGCGACGCTAGCCGAGGAAGCCACCGTCCGCCGCAAGCCCGAGAACTGGTTTCGGGTTCTTCGGGCACGCGCACAAGGCCCTCGGTGGTTCGCCATGGGCAGCTCTACCCGACACGGGCTGGGCCACCCGGACTCTTCTCGGCTCGACGCTCAAGACCGATCTCCGAGCAGGTCGAAGATCATGCTGCGACACGAATTGTCTCCACTCCTCATCAGATTCCGGACCGGCGAACGACCTCATGAAACAGATCACCTTCACCGCAATGCTGCGCAAGATCCTGGCCGGCGTCGTCGTCCTGACCGTCTCGGTCGCCTCGCTGCCCGGACTGGCCTTCGCAGCCGAAGCACCCGATGCAGCACCTTCGGTCACCGTCGTCGAGGTCGCCCACCGAATCGGCGCGGACCGCCTGATCGAAGCGGGGTTCGACGGATCCGGCATCGACGTCGCGGTCATCGACACCGGCGTCGAGCCCGTGCGGGGACTCGACGGCGACAACAAGCTGCTGATCGGACCGGACCTGTCGTTCGAGGCCGGCGTACCCGAACTCTCCGGCCGCGACACCTACGGGCACGGCACGGTGATGGCCTCGATCATCGCCGGTCAAGACGGCCCCGATGGCTTCCAGGGTGTCGCCCCCGGTGCTCGGATCGTCTCGCTCAAGGTGGCCGACAACACCGGAGCCGTCGACGTCTCCCAGGTGATCGCCGCCATCGACTGGGTCACCGAGTACGGCCAGAGCGAGGGCCTGAACGTCCGAGTGATCAACCTGTCCTATGTGACCGACAGCGATCAGCCGTACGTCATCGATCCGCTGGCGGCCGCCGTCGAGCGGGCGTGGAACGCCGGCTACGTGGTCGTGGTGTCAGCCGGCAATGCCGGCACCGACACCGACACCCTCGGAAACCCGGCGAACGATCCCTACGTGATCGCGGTTGCCGCCAGTGACGGTGTCGAAGCCGCGAACTTCTCCAATCGGGGTTCCGATGTCCGGTCCCCCGATGTGCTCGCTCCGGGCTACCGGATCCTCGGTCTGGCCGCTCCGGGCAGCCGACTGGTTCAGGATCATCCCGCCGCCGTGATCGACGGCCGCTACCTTCGAGGGAGTGGAACGTCGCAGGCCGCAGCCGTGGTGTCCGGTTCGGCCGCCTTGCTCCTGGATCAACGTCCCGAGCTCACCCCAGACCAGGTCAAGGCCCTTCTGATCATGGGAACGGTCGATGCGAAGGGCAAGGGCCGGTCGTCCAAGCTCTCGCCGTTCGCGACCTTCTCGAAGTACTTCGACCTGCTCGATCTGGAAGAAGAGAAGCGGGACGAGGCCGACCAGCTGCGCCTGCTCGCCGACGAGCTGCGATCCGAGGGCGATGCCAAGGAGGCGAGCAAGGCCGAGCACGACGCAAGCAAGGCCGATGCCGACGCCGACAAGCACCGGGCCGAGGCAGAGAAGATCATCGAACCCGAGTACGAGCGCTATCTGGCCGAAGCTGCCGAGTACCGCATCGCAGCGGCGGACCTGCGAACCGAAGCGGAGGAGCTTCGCCGTGAGGCCGAGGTCGCGATGGTCGAGGCCGACGCGGCGTCGAAGCGGGCCGGCAAGGCGGCCGAGGACGCGGCCAAAGAGCTCACCAAGGCCGCCGAGGACCTGGCCAAGGAGGCCGCCAAGCTCGACAAGGACGCCGACAGTCTCGAAGAAAAGGCGCTGAAGGCGCAGGAGAAGGCTGCCGAGACGGTCGCCAAACTGACCGAAGAGATCGAGAAGATCTTCGAAGACTGGGACGGCAACAATCTCGGGGGTATCAAGTACGACCGACACGACGGCTCGGGTTCGATCGACGTCGAACGCTCGGCTGCGCTCCCGGCCATCGATGCCCACCAGAGGCACCAGGTCTCCGATGGCAGCGGATCACTCGAGGCAGCCCGCGGGTCGAACCATGTGATCCTTCCCGACGGCAGCAGGCTCGAGGGCGAAGTCACCTTCACCGGCAACTCCTGGTCGGGCAACTCCTGGTCGGGCAACTCCTGGTCCGGCAACTCCTGGTCCGGCAACACCTGGTCCGGCAACTCCTGGTCCGGCAACTCCTGGTCCGGCAACAGCTGGTCGGGCAACAGCTGGTCCGGCAACAGCTGGTCCGGCAACAGCTGGTCCGGCAACAGCTGGTCCGGCAACAGCTGGTCCGGCAACAGCTGGTCCGGCAACAGCTGGTCGGGCAACACCTGGTCCGGCAGCGATTGGGGCTAGCCCCCAGATCGGCGGTGGTGCCGGACTCCCCGTGGGTCCTCCGGCACGACGTGACCGCGGGGGCCTGCTCGGCATCGAATCGGGCGACGAGTACGGAGGCAACCGTGGACTCGGATCGGGCGGTGGACTCGGATCGATTGTGCCAAGATGCAACGATGAGCGCTCAGCAGTCCTCCTTCACCTCGTCGGCCGATGGCACCGAGATCGCAAGCTACGCCTGGACCGACGTCGGCGGTGAACCGCGGGGCCTGGTTCAGATCGCGCATGGTCTCGCCGAACACGCGGCCCGCTACGAGCGGTTCACGACAGCGCTCAACGGCGCCGGGTTCCTCGCCTTCGCCACCGACCACCGCGGGCATGGTCGCACCGGCGCCGATCGCCTCGGCGACTTCGGAGCCGCCGGTTTCGACGGCCTGATCGCCGACGTTGCCCAGTGCGGCGCATCGATCGCCGCCGAACACCCCGACCTGCCGATGTACCTCATCGGCCACTCGATGGGATCGTTCGCGGCACAGGCGGTCATCACCGACCACTCGGATCGTTATGCCGGGGTCGTACTCTCGGGTTCGACCGTCCTCGACGTACTCGCGGCCGGAATGGCCGAGTCCGAGGGTCCCGTCGGACTCGAGGCCTTCAACATCGGCTTCGAGCACCGCACGGGGTACGAGTGGCTCTCGCGTGACGAAGCCGAGGTCGATGCCTACGTCGCCGATCCGTGGTGCGGGTTCGACCTGCCCGACGAGGCGGTGCCGTCGCTGTTCGCGCCGGCCGCTCGCCTGGCCGATCCGAGCGTGCTCGCCGGTATCCGCAGCGACCTGCCGATCCTCATCGCGTCGGGCAGTGACGACCCGCTCGCCGGCGGCGGTCAACTCGTCGAGTTGCTCGGACAGCGATACCGCGATGCCGGCGTCACCGACGTGACGGTCACGGTCTACCCCGGGGCCCGCCACGAGATCCTCAACGAGACCAACCGCGACGAGGTCACCGCCGACATCATCGGTTGGTTGTCCCGCCACGTCGACGGCTGAGCCGACCCCTCAGCGCACGACCGCACCAAGACGAGTCGCCGAAGTCGGCGATCTGTTCGAGATCGGTCGGATTCCTCACCGCCCCGGCGGGCCGTCGCGAGCCCTGTTAGGTTCGCCGTGCCGTCCCCACCGTGGGCGCGGCGAATGCGAAGGGGACCCATCATGGGCAAGTACCTGTTCCAAGCGAACTACATCGGCGACGGCATCAAGGGGTTGATGCAAGACGGCGGGACGAAACGTCGCGAGGCCGCCGAGGCAGCGATGGGTTCGGTCGGAGGGTCGATCGACTCCTTCTACTATGCGTTCGGCGATTTCGATCTGGTCGGCATTGCCGACTTCCCGGATGATGCGAGTGCCCTTGCGATCTCGTTGATGATCAATGCGTCGGGAGCGATCAAACTCACCACGACGCCGCTCCTTACCGCCGAAGACCTCGACGCCGCCGCAGCCAAGACGCCGGCCTACAACCCGCCCGGCAGCTGACCACCGGCGCTCCCGTCAACACGCCGATCGGTCGTGGCGACCGATCGGCGTGGGTCGAAGCGAGAGCTGGATCCCGCCGGTGATCGGGTTTGACCTGTTTCGACTCATGTGGTCGCATCGGATCGATGAACTGGCGGGCACTGGCCGTGGCAGGTGCGACGATCGCAGGCATCGTGGCCGCGGCCCTGGTGCTTCGCCGACCCGGCGTCGAGCGTGTCGCGATCGATGGCGAGAGCATCGTGATGCTCGGCGACAGCATCACCGCCGAGGGCCATTGGTCGGCGATGTTCCCCGGCGCCGCGCTGGCCAATCGGGGCCATTCGGGCTTCACCACCGCCCAGCTCGTTCCCGTCGCTCGGCAGGTCGCCGAAGCGCGGCCACGGATGTTGTTCGTCTTGACGGGGACCAACGACATTCGCGACGGCGAAACTCCTCGTTGGACGGCGACCCACTTGTCCGAACTCCTCGACGTCGTTGCAGCGACGTCGCCCGACACCCTCGTCGTGCTGCAGACCGTTTTGCCCCGCGCCGATGGAGTGGCGGATGTACGAGCCGTCAACGAGGAGATCCGGGGCCTTGCCGCAAGCCGGGGATTGGAGCTTCTCGATCTCCACTCCGACTTCGACGATGGAAACGGCTCGCTGCGAGCAGACGAGACGTACGATGGCATCCATCTCAGCGAGGCCGGCTACGAGCGCTGGGCAAACCTGCTTCGCCCCTTGATCGACTCGGCACCTTGACCATCACGAGCAGGTTCACGACACGGATCGCATCACGTCGACACGACTCGTGTCGACGTCGAACGAGAGTCGACCCACTCGGCAATCGTCTCGGCCACCTCGTCGCGGGCGCCCGGGCGCTCACGGAAGTAGTGGTCGCCGATCAGCGTGACCCGGGTCTTGTCGGTGGCCGCCACGGCATCGAGGATGATCCGGGCATCTGACGGAAACACACCGCTGTCGGCGTCGGCCTCGATGAGCAGCGTCGGCACGGTGAGCCGGGCGAGATGTGGCGCCGCCTGGCACTGGGAATCGGTCAGGCTCCACATCGACAACCAGGTGCGCAACGAGTTCACCATCCCCACCCCGAACACGCCGGCGTTGGCCTTCTTCGGATCGCCGAAGTAACAGGAGTTCGGGATCCGGTTGTTGGGATCGAGAGCCGGGTCGACGAACCGGGGATCGGCCCACACCCGGTTGGTCACGAACAGTCGGTCGCGAATCCCGGACCCGCTCAGCCGAGTCAGTTCTTCCTTGCACCATGCGCTGATTCGGTCGCTTCGGGCCCTCTGTGCAGACCGGACCTTCGCCACGAACTCGGGACTGAAGGGCGGGCCGTTGTCGGGGTCGTAGATGTCCAGCTCGGGATCGGTGCCGGTCGGATCGAATTCGTCGGTCACGGACGCATCGAGCCAGTTGGCGAAGATCTCGGGGCGACCCGGGTGGGCGGCCACGAACACGTAGAGGTCCCCGGGGATCAGGTCATCGATGCAGTCGAGCGCAGGAAGGTCGTGGGTGGGTTCGATGTTGGGCTCGACCGCCTGTGACTGGTAGGCCGCCATGAGCGATCCCCCGCCCGAGTTCCCGACGATCACCACCTTCTCGACGCCGGCCACTTCCCTCATCCAGCGCACCCCGACACCGATTTCGGCCACGGCGTGGTCGAGCAGGAAGGCCCGCTCCATTCCGCGGAAACGAGTGTTCCAGCCCAGGAACCCGAAGCCCCGCTCGGCCAGATGATGGGCGAGGTAGTGCTCGGAGAAGTCGACGTTGTAGTGGGTGGCGATGAACCCGACCTTGGGCTTCACCCCCTTCGGTGTGTGCCAGATGCCCTGGCACGGATGCCCACCGGCCCCGGCCCGGCCCACCAGGGGCGACGGCAGCCCGACGAATTCCCTGTCGACGTCAACCATGTTCTGCTCTTCCTTCTCGGTGAACGGCAGAGATCTCCTGCCTCCAGAACGGGCCTGGCATCCCACCGACGACGATCCGACCGACCTCGGACCCTGGTTCCGCGGGTTCTGTGGCGAGCATCATCGAGTTGAGTGTGGGAGGTGTGTGATGTCCGAGACCCGGTACCGCCCCAAGGGAACCGAGAGCGGATTCGAAGCGGCGATCGAGCAGCGCATCGGGCGCGGCGCCAAGCGATTCGGGTATCTGGTGGCGGCCGCGATCAATGGCGCGATGTTGTGGATCGCCCACCGGCTCCTGGACTGGGAGTGGCCTGGCTTCCTGACGCCCGAATTCGACGACGTGCTCCCGATCGTCACCGTGTCGTTCGTGGTGAGCATCGTCGCCAACCTCGTATATGCGTGGAACGACCGCTGGCCCATCAAGCCGATCGGCGAGCTGGCCACGTCGGTCATCGGTTTCGTGGTTGCGCTTCGCATCTGGCAGGTCTTCCCGTTCGAATTCGGCGGCGACGACTGGTCGGGGCTCATCCGTCTCATTCTCGTCGTTGCGATGGTGGGAACCTCGATTGGTTCGGTCGTCCAGCTGGTGAACCTGACCGAGGGACCGCCATCGAACGATCGGTCGACGCCCCGCTCTGGCCGGTAGCGGCGACCCGATCGACGACCGTCAGGCGTCGGTGTGGATCTTCGTGGCCCGGAGGATGTCTTCCATGAGGCACCACCTGGTGATCGACGACTGCAACAGGTTCACCCCGATGAACGCCGTGAACAGCAGCCACCACTCGCTGACCCAGACGCCGAGCAGCAGCGAGACGAGGATCAACAGGCCGGCGATCAGTCGAATCTTGCGGTCCATGCTCATGGTGGTACGTCCTTGCGTTGGTGATCGATGGCCGACGAGATTCGGGCGGCCCGGAGATCCATGTCCAATTGTCCGTACTTTATCGGCCGGGATGGGCACAAGCTCGACGTCGTCTGCGGCATCACCAGGTCTCCGAGACGCACGTCGCCTCGGAGTGACCTGCGACTCACCGGATCCAGTTGTTGGGGATGCCCCGTTCACACCAACTCCCGAAGCGTCGCCAGAACAGGTTCATGCCGCGAGTCCAGACCCTTTCGGCGCTGCGGCGAACGTCGGTGTCGAGTTGGAGTCGCATCGAGGTCGTTCCCTCGACCGTTCCGTCCTCGACCCAGAACTGGAGGCGTGTCGGCCGGAAGAGCGCATGGCTGATGGCATAGCTGCCGTAGAAGTACTGCAGGTCGCGGTACCGCTCGTGTTCGATCTTGCCCAGCACACCCGAGAACGACATGAACGGGCCGATGTGGGCGTTGTAGACGCCCTCTGCGAAACCCGATTCGCCGACTGGGTTCGTCAAGAACTCGACCCGGAAGGGCGGAAGCTGCCCATCGATGAACGTCGACGGGTCACACAGCCATGACCACACGGCCGACCTGGGGCGACCGATCTCCCAACCGTGCTCGTAGACGTTGCGCACGAACCCGGCAGGCGGGCTGGGAGGAAACGGCGCAACGGCCATGATCGGACCCTGGATGTCGACGTCAGACGTGTTCATGGGGAACAGTCTCGCCGATCGAGGGCCACTCCGAAGAAGCAAGACCGATCTGTTCCCGAGCCGTGCGATATCGTTGCCCCCGGGATGGGTCAGCCTGCCGATGGGAGGACGGATCGTGCACAGTCCAGACAATCCTGTTGCCGACGGATGGGTCGACCGAGCCGACGTCGAGGTGGCCGTGCTCGACGTCAACGGGGTGATCGTCGCCGTCAACGGACCCTGGACCGACTTCTGCGAGGCGAACGAAGGCAATCCCCTGTCGACCGGTGTCGGCGTCGACTACCTCGACGTGTGCCGCAAGGCGGGATCCGAACCTGGAGCACGACAGGTTGGCGCGGCCATCGAGGCTTCGCTGGTCGGATCGGCGCCGGTCGCGGAGCGCATCCAGATCGCGTGCCACTCGCCCAACGAGCGGCGCTGGTTCGACGTGTTCGTCTCGTCTCGCACCAGCGAGCGAGGTGAGCCGATCGGCGCCACGGTGATGGTGTCGCGGGTCCCCGAACCCCGAACCGACGCCGTCGATGCCGACCACTCCCTGGCCTGGGACATCCTCGAGGCGTTTCCCGACGCAATGGTCATGGCCGACGACCAGGGAGTCATCGAGGCGATCAACGGCCAGGCCGAGCGCCTGTTCGGTTGCCGTCGCGACGAACTGATCGGTCGCCCGATCGACGTCTTGCTTCCTGGTAGTTCCCGGAGTGACCGGCCGGACCGGACGCAGGTTTCGGCAGTTCGTTGCGACGGAGACGTCCTACCGGTCGAGGTGATCTTCAGCCGACGCGACGTTCGTGGACGCCCTCGCCTCATCGCGTCGGTGCGCGACATCACCGAACGCGTCCGGAACGAGAGCCGTGCCCGCCTGGTGGATCGCTGCATCGACAATGTCTCGGATGCGATTCTCGTGCTCGACGAGAACAGCCTCAAGTTCGTACACGTCAACCACGGCGCGGTCGAGATGTTCGGCTACGACCGCAGCGCGATCGTCGGTTCGATGTCGCCACCCGATCTGGCGCCCGACCTGTCGCTCGCCGAACTCGCAAACGCCCTCGCAACGCTTCGGCACGCACCCGAGGACCACGTGCGGCTGACCGCGACCGGGCGCACCAAGCAAGGGCAGGAGCTGCCGATCGATGTCCAGATCGACTGGCCGACCCCGCCGAGCCCCAATGGCCCCCGACCTGTCGTGGCCATCGCCCGGCGTATCGACCGGTGATCGAGCCCTTCTCGACCACGACCCGGACGGCACCGCCGGAGTCGCTCGGCTGACAGCGCAGCCCAGCCCGAATGTGGAGGTTTCCCGATGGCAGAGTGGGACATCGTCATCCTCGTCCGCTACCCGTCCCGGAGCCGTTTCGTCTCGATGCTCGCTGATCCGGACTATCAGGCGATCGCCCCGATCCGGGCGGCGGCGCTGGCGGACTCCCGCCTGATCGAGACGACGCAACTCCTGCCGTCGCCTGGTCAAAGCCCCGGATGACCCACCCCGACGCACGGCGGGTGGACGCCGTCGTCATCGGTGCCGGGCCCGGCGGTCTGTACGCCGCATCGCTGCTCCAACGGGCAGGCCGAGAAGTGGTCGTGCTCGAAGCCGGCGAACGCGTCGGTGGACGCCTGCTGTCGGTCGAGGCAGGGGCCGGACACCTCGACCTCGGTGCCAGCTGGTACTGGCCGGGCGAGCAGCGGGTCGACGCCCTGGTCCGGAAGCTCGGGCTCGACACCTTCGCCCAGCACCTCGACGGCGACATGGTCTACCAACCCGTCGGTGAGGTCCAGCGCATCACCGGCAACCAACTCGACGTGCCGTCGTCACGCTTCGAGCGGGGCGCGCAGGCCATCGCCACCGGGCTCGCGGCCGGACTCCCAGAGGGCACCGTCCGGCTCGCCGACGCAGCCCGCACGATCACGTCGCTCGCCGACGGGGTCGAGGTCGATGCCGAGCACTCGTGTTGGACGGCGCCCCACGTCGTGGTCGCCGTTGCGCCGGCCACGGCGGTCCGGGCGATCCGCATCGACACGCTCGGGTCGTCGATCCGGGAGCTTGCCGCAGCGACCCCGGTGTGGATGGGTGGAACCGTGAAGGCGGTCGCACACTACGAGCGACCGTTCTGGCGTGACCGCGGTCTCGCCGGATCCGCCTTCAGCCACGTCGGCCCGCTGCGCGAGATCCACGACATGAGTGGTCCGGGCGGCCGCCCCGCAGCGCTGTTCGGCTTCGCCCAACCTGCTCCCGGAGCGCCCGCACCCTCCCGGGACCAGACACTCGACCAGCTGCGAGCGCTCTTCGGTGAATCCGCCGCCGAGCCACAGCGACTCTGGATCCACGACTGGCGAGCAGAAGCGTCCATTGCGCATCCCGATGCGCTCGGACTCACCGACTACCGCACCTACGGCCACGACCGCTATCAGCACCCCGCACTCGAGGGTCGTCTCCACTGGGCATCGACCGAGACCGCACCGGTTGCGCCCGGTCACATCGAGGGCGCACTGACCGCCGCCGAGCGAGCGGTCGCAGCCATCGTCACGACCCGAGCGACGACCTAGGGATGACCCCGTCAGGTGGCTGACATCGAAGCCATCCAGTTGAGTACAGAACCGGGCGGACCCAGTCCTCGGTCGGCCGGCTCCAGCCAGGCGATGGGAATCACCGTGAGGTCAAGTGGGTTCCGTTCCGCATGACAACGCAGACCTCGACCCCTCCCGCCACCGGCCGAGGCGGTGACGCAGCGCCCGACTCATTGGTGCGTGACCTCATCGGCCGGATCTCGCGCCTCGAACTGATCGTCGGCGCAGCCATCGCCGTCATCATGCTCCTTCTGGTTGTGATCGAGCCGAACATCGTCGAAGCCCCGTTCGAGAACGAGCGGACGCTGCTCTTCACCTTCGGTGGAACCGCACTCGCTGCCGCTGCGTTCGTCGCCATGCTCTGGTTCCGAGTGCCCCCGGTCGCAAGGATGGTCGTGCTGGTCGTTCCCTTCGCGATCGTCAACTGGTGGCTGATCTCGCCGTACTTCATCGACGACGTGGTCGACGAGGAGTTCTCGACGTCGATCTCGGCCCAGGCGACCACCCCGGACACCACCCCGCCGGGTACCGACGACGTGCCGCCGTCGGACGAGGCCGTCGACTCGAGCGAACCCGCGGCCGAAACCGAGCCCGAGGAGGCGCCGGAAGCAGAACCGCCACCACCGGCCGCACCCGTTCTGCTCGGTGCCGGCCGGTTCGTGGGCTTGGCCGGACATTCCGGGACCGGTGAAGCCGGGATCTTCGAGAACCCGGACGGGTCATTGGTGCTCCGGTTCGAGAACTTCGAGATCGAGAACGGTCCCGATCTCGAGGTCTACCTCGTGCCCGGAGCTGACCAGACCTCCCTCCCCGAGGACTCGATCGGTCTCGGAGAGCTCAAGGGCAACATCGGCGACCAGAACTACGAGCTACCTCCCGGCACCGAGCTCGCTCCCGGCCCGTACACCGCCCTGGTGTGGTGCGAGGCATTCAGCGTCGAGTTCGTCGGCGCCACCATCGACATCTGAGGACGAAACGCAATCCCGGCAGCACGGAGCGGGGCCCAAGCTCGGGCCGGAGCGGTCTGAACAGCACCAGATTGCCGACGACGTTGTGAGCGCCAGCGAACAACTCGGTAAGTGAGCGAAGCGAACGACGTGGGCCTCGTAGGACAGCTTTCGAACCCCAACACGCCCGAACGGGGAAGCGTTTCGGCGCCCCGCGCCGAAAGGCGGTAAGTGACGAGGCCGCTAGGCCGAGGAACGACGTGGGCGTTGAGGGACTCGAACCCCCGACATCTTCCTTGTAAGGGAAGCGCTCTAGCCAACTGAGCTAAACGCCCGAGACGAGCGAGCCTATCGGCCCGGCATCGACCCCCGGATCACTCGATCGAGGCGTCGTCCCAGGCCCGCCTCATCGCAATGAGCTGTTCGAGCAGCTCGGGGGTGGCAGCGGCCACCGGTGCCCGGCGAACCGCCGGGTCGAGCACCACCATCTCGTCGCCCAACGCATCGACCACCTCGACGCCTGCCTCGCGGCACACGAGCAACGCCCCCAGATAGTCCCACACCCCGTGGGCTCGGTCGACGTCGACGTACCCGTCGAACGACCCGCCGGCCACGGCACACAGATCGAGGGCGGCAGCTCCGAAGGCCCGGTATTGTCGCCACCCCTCGTGACGGGGCGGGAGACCCGAGAACGACAGCAAGGCTTCGCGCAGGTCGGTCACCGGCGACGGCTCGAACGCAGCCCGGTCGACCTCGACACCTTCGCCCCGGATCGCCCGAAAACGCTCCTGGTCGGCCAGATTGACCACCAGGGAAGCCAGCGGGCCCGACGAATCGACGGCGCAGAGGCTCGTCGCGTACCACGGCAAACCGTGTGACGCGTTCGTCGATCCGTCGATGGGATCGACGACGACGGTGATCGTGCTGCCCGGCACCACGATGAGACCCGACTCCTCGGTGAGCACCGAGAAACCCTCGTCGAGCAGAGCGGGGAGCACGAGCTCGTCGGCGACGACATCGTGCACGTATTGGCCGATCTTCGATCCCGACAGCCCCCAGTCGTCGAGCCCCTCGAGACGTTCGGACAGCACGGCCACCAGTTGTTCGAACAGCTCGATCAGTCTCGTCGGCGACACGGACCGACGCTACCAGGCCGAAATCGGGCCCCTGCCCGTCCGCCGCTCGCTCGAGCCGTTCGCGGTCGAGGGTCGGCGCCCGCCGGCGAGGGAACGCCCCCAACTTCTGGCAGGCTTGGCGTCAGTACGTTCACCAGGGAGTCCAATGGCGATCATCGACGTTCCCGGCTTCGTTGCCGAGATGAAGGAACATGCGGCCGATCACGGCTTCCATGTGCACGACGAACGTCACTTCGTCGAGACCTATTCGTTGCGGCAGGTTTGGGAGGTCGACCTGCACCCCGAACGAGCCTGTGGCGGACCGCTCGATCTCCATCTCGCGGTCGAACTCGACCCGCGGACCATGCTGGGCTTCGAAGACAAGATGATCGAACTCGACGAGCCCGACGAACCGCCGCGGGGCTTCGCCTTCCCGCTGATCTTCAATTGGTCACTGCCGCCACTTCCCAAGTGCCCCGACCTGCTGCGTCTGGCCACCGATCTGGCCGGCGTCGGCGGACCCGACCTGCCCCTCGAGATCGCTGCCATCGACTCCACGGTGGCGGTCACCGATGCACCCGTCCGCACGCTGTCGATCACGGCGAAGGTCGAGCTCGACATGGCCGACGTCTACCTTCGCCAGGAAGAACTCTGCGATGTGTTCGACCGCTGCCTCGACGTCAGCGAGTGGGTACTCGATCGCTCCCCCATCTGGCTCGACGACATCTGACCGGACCGCCGTCGGGAAACCGTCAGCGACCGCCGCTCACGTTGATCAGCGAGCCGGTGACGTAGCTCGACTGGTCCGACACCAACCAGAGCACCACGTCGGCGACCTCGTCGGCCGAGCCACCTCGCTGCATCGGGACGTTGGCTTCCATCACCCGCACACGATCGGGGAATCCGGCGCTGGCGTGGATCTCGGTGTCGATGAGGCCCGGGCGAACGGCGTTCACACGAATCCCTTCGGCCGCCACCTCCTTGGCGAGCCCGATCGTCAGCGAATCGACAGCGCCTTTCGATGCTGCGTAGTCGACGAAGTCACCGGGGCTTCCGAGATACGACGCCGCCGACGACAGGTTCACGATGGCTCCACCGGCCCCGCCGTTTGCCGTCGACATGGCGCGCACGGCCTCGCGCGCACACAGGATCGCTCCCACGACGTTCACGCTCATCACCCGCTCGACCCGCTCGGCGGTGAAGTCCTCGACCCGGCTGATCGGAGCGACGATCCCCGCGTTGATGACCACGGCATCCAGTCTCCCGAACGAGGCGAATGCAAGGTCGAACAACTCGACCACCACCGCCTCGTCGGCGATGTCACCGCCGGCGATCACGACCTTCGCTCCTGCTCGTCGGCAGTCGGCGGCGACCTCCTCTGCTGCAGCCGTCGCCGTTGCATATCCGAGGCAGAGGTCGTAACCGGCGGCGGCGGCCTTGCGCGCCACTGCGGCACCGATCCCGCGACTGGCCCCGGTGATGAGCATGACGGGCCGGGTGCTCCCCGTGGCCGGGGCAGGTTCGCCAAGGTGGTCGGTTGCAGGGGTCGCGGGCATGGCGACGATCGTAGTGGCGGCCCGGGTTGCCCTAAGGTCTCGATCATGCCCGACCCCACCCCGTCACTGCCCACCGCCCCCTTCGGCCGCACCGGACACCACAGCACCCGGATCATCTTCGGGGCGGCCGCCCTGGGCCGGATGAGCCAGGAGCGAGCCGACGCCACGATCGATCTGGTCGTGTCAGCCGGCGTGAACCACTTCGACACAGCCGCGTCCTACGGCGAATCCGAGCTCCGTCTGGCCCCGTGGCTGGCCGATCATCGGGCCGACGTCTTCCTCGCCACCAAGACCGGCGAACGCGACGGGCCCGCCGCCCGGGCCGAACTGGAGCGATCGCTGACCCGTCTGGGCGTCGATCAGGTCGACCTGATCCAGCTGCACAACCTGGTCGAAGAAGACGAGTTCGACGTGGCCCACGGGCCGGGCGGCGCCGTCGAAGCGATGGTTGCCGCCCGCGACGAGGGCCTCGTGCGGTTCATCGGCGTCACGGGCCACGGGACCCGGATCGCGGCCATGCATTCCCGTAGTCTCGAACGATTCGACTTCGATTCGGTGCTGCTGCCCGTCAACTTCACCATGCTGCAGATGGACCACTACCGGGATGCCGTCGAGACGCTGATGGCCACCTGCGCCGAACGCAACGTCGCGGTCCAAACCATCAAGTCCATCGCCCGGGGCCGGTGGGCCCCCGACTACGACGGCCCACGCTTCAGTTGGTACGAACCGATCGAGGACCCCGGCGCCATCGGTCGGGCCGTCCGGTACGTCCTGTCGGATCCACAGCGCTTCCTCAACACCACGTCCGACGCCCGGCTGCTCCCCCACGTGTTCGCCGGGGCGACCAGCAGCGAGCCGCCCCCCACCGAAGCCGAACTCATGGCCGACACGATGACCCAGGGCGTGACGGCGCTGTTCCAGCCCGGAGCGCTCGAGCGCATCTGAGCCTGCGGGGGTGAGCCCGCCGGAATCAGGGCTTGCGACGACCGGCGAGGATGTCGAGTTCGACGTGCAGCCGATCCGTGAAGACCGAGAGATCGGGGACCAGTTCTCGGTCGGCGACCAGACTGAAGTCGACCGTGGAGCCGTTCGACATGGCGCTCACGGACAGACCGGTGCCGTCGACCAGGGTCGACATCGAGAACTGATGGGCAACGCGATGACCGGCCAGTTCGTATTCGATGTCACCGCCCGGGACGTTGACCACGTAGACGTTGAACGGCGGCATCAGCCTCGTGAACGCCCCGGTCCGCACGATCCAGCGCGACGCCAGGGCGGCCACGGCCGGTGAAGCGCCGTACATCGACCGAATGGCCTCGACCGGCCGGGCGTGGATCTCGGAGGCCAGCTGAACCGTGGCTTCGCTGATCTCGAGGAGCCGCTGGATCGGGTCGTGGCGATGTGTGGCCAGCGGCACCAGCGCCGTGCCGAGCGGTTCGTCGACCGAGTCGACCAACAACGGCGTCAGCGCGATCAGCGAATCGGGCGGGAGCTCGTCGTGCAGGACGAGCCAGTGACGTAGCGACCCGGAGATGAGGGCCAGGACGACGTCGTTGAAACGAACGTCGTGCCGATGATGAATGGCCCGGATCTCCTCTTTCGGCAGCGAGGTGAACGCCACCCGACGGTGCGTGCCGAGCGTTCGGTTGAACGACGTCCGCGGCGCATGGTGGTCGGATCCGGGGACTTCGACGGCGCCCTTGGGTGCCGTCCAGGGGGCCAGCGTGCCCAGCACGTTGTACCGACCGACGACCGGGAGCTGGCGTGACGCTTCGGCGGCGAGGGCGGCCATACGCCACGGGCTGCGGGCCATCGCCCACCAGGCACGAATCAGCAGATCGGTGTCGTCGGGCACTCGGTCGAGTCGGACCTTCGGCGCGACCGGGATGTCGGCCGCGTCGGCGGTCAGCGGAGCGAGCACGTCGAGCCCGGTCACGCCGTCGATGAGCACGTGGTGGACCTTGATGAACAGCCCGGGATTCCCGTCATAGCGTTCGATCAGGTACATCTCCCACAGGGGGCGCCGACGATCGAGGGGGCGCTCGTGGAGCCTGCCGATCAGGTTCTGCAGCGCGTCGTCACCGTCGGCACGGGGGACGGCGAGATGGCGTACGTGGTAGTCCAGATCGAAGTGGGGGTCTTCGAGCCACCACGGCCGATCGAGGTTGAGCGGCACCTTGTGCAACCGCCGGCGGAACCCCGGGAGCATGTGGAGGCGATCGGCGACCAGTTCGCGCAACGCGTCGAAGGTGATCACCGAACCCTTGGTGACCGGTTCCAACTCGACGAAGATCGAGTGGTGTCCGAGATTGTGGCGCGTCTCGGCGGCCAACAACTCGGCTTCGCGGGGTGTGAGTTGCTGCATCAGGGGCTCACGTCTCGGGTTCTCGGTTTCCGGGGCTTGGCTTTCGACGTCGAGGGCGATCCGTTGCGCCGAGACTTGGCCGTCGTTCGGTCGATGGTCACGCCGAGCGTGTCGGGTGCCGGTCCCGGCTCGACGACGGTGGGCCTCGGCGCCGGTCCCGCCGCCACCAGGCCGGGGGCCGGTCCGACCAGTTCGTTCTCGATGCTGGGATAGAAGCGACGCAACATGTCGGGCGGATCGAACGGCCGCCAGGCAGACCGGGGCAGGGCCAGCCGATCGGCCAGTACGTAGAAGACAGCCGGGTTCGCCCCCAATCCCGTGTGGCTGCCGCGAACCTCGACGACCTCGGCGTTGTGGCGAATGCTCTGCCGACAGGCCAGACCGGGCACGACCCCGTCGGTGCGAGTCCAGATCGTCGTCGACGGCACCGGCACCCGATCGAGGTCGAACCGGCGGGGCATCTCGAGGAACAGCTTGGCCGACAGGCGCTGGAGATAGCCGATGTTGGTCTGGCTCGACTCCATGTTGATCGGCGACCCGAGACTGATCACCTGACGAACCAGTTCGGAACGGTTCAGGGCGAGGACCCGGCCGAGGATCCCGCCGGCGCTCCAACCGATGATGTCGATCGGTTCGCCGAATTCCTGGGCGAGGTCGCGCAGCGTTCGGTCGACACCTTCTGCGATGTGGTGCGAGGCGCCGACGTTGAGCCCGACCCTCCATCCCGAGGGCTTGTGCCCGATCGAACGCAGGAACAGACGAAGGGGAAGTGTCGCCGAATCGCCGCTGACGAAGCCGGGCAACACCAACACCGGCCGGGGTGGGCCGAGCGGAGCGACGTAGGCCGCCATCAGTGCCGACGATCCGACGAAACCGAATTCGGGGAGCGCTCGGAGTTCTCTCAGGATCGACGACGGCCGGTACACCTCGGGCGTCGGCGCTCCGTCGCTCGTCGACGCGTCGACCAGCGAGTCTCGCGGTCCTTTACGCCGTACGAATCGAGTCATGAGGCCTTTCACTGTAGGGCACCTCGCGTCCAACATCCCGATCGGCACGGCCAGGACCCATTCAAGCGTTGGGACCGGTCGAACCGGAGCGGGCTGGCAGACGGGCGGTTGCCGAACCACCCAATTGTCCGTACATTAGCATGGATCGGATCGATCGACGAACCGCCGTCCGCCCCAGGAGTCCAGATGACCTTTCACCGCGAAGTACCCATCACCCGGGCCGCCGAGCTCGCCGCTCAGGGCGCCCAGCTGGTCGATGTCCGCGAAGCCCACGAGGTGGCGGTTGCCATCCTCGACGGCGCCGTGCACATCCCGCTGGGTGAGCTGCCGAACCGTCTCGACGAACTCGACAAGACCCGCTGTGTGGCCCTGATCTGCCGCAGCGGCAATCGCAGCGGGCAGGCCGCAGCCTTCCTGACCGCCAACGGCTTCGACGATGTGGTCAACCTGACCGGCGGGATGATCGAACTCGGCCTGTCCCAATAGACGTCGGCCCGATCGTCGCTTCGACGCCCGACATCGGCCTCCCGTGCTCGGATCGCTACCGATTCCGCTACGCCGGGACAGGCATGGTCGCCGCCGCCACGAGTCCGGTCACCATCGGGGGCAGCCCGCCGGAACGAGGGAATCCCGAGTCACCAGTCGAACGTGAGGCGACTCCGATGTCGGTAGACCTCGCCCGGGTGCAGGACCGACGACGGGAAGTCCGGTCGGTTCGGGCTGTCGGGCCAGCGCTGGGGTTCGAACGCCACCGACCGGTGTGACGGCACCAGATGGTTGCCGGTGTAGACCTGCAGACCGGGTTGATCGGTCGTGATCGACAGCCGCCGACCCGAGGCCGGATGTGACAACACGAGGCAGGGTTTCGACGAATCGGCGGCGCCGACGAAACAGTGATCGATCCCGCCGTGTCCGAGCTGGTCGCCGAGCGGGACCTCGGGGTCGACCTCGTAGCGGGAATCAGCCAGTGGAAGTGGCGCACCGGCAATCGGGATCCCTTCGTCGTCGACACCGATGAACGACGTGAACGAATGCCAGAGGTAGTGGGTGCGAAGCGCATCACGCGGGTCGTCGGACAGGTTCCAATAGGCATGGTTGGTGAGGTTCACGACCGTTGGCGAGTCGGTGGTCGCCAGATAGTCGATCGTCAGTGTGGAGCCGGACACGGTGAAGGTCGCCGTAGCCGCCAGCGTGCCCGGGTATCCCTGGTCACCGGCCGGACTGAGCAGTCGCAAACGCACCCCGGCGCTGTCGGTGGTGGTGAACCCGCGCCCCTCCCAAACCCGGGTGTGGAACCCCCCGGGGCCGCCGTGGAGCTGGTTGCTCCCCTCGTTCGCGTTCAGCAGGTATTCGTGGTCGCCGAGCACGAATCGGGCCCCCTTCACGCGGTTGGCGAAACGCCCGATCGAGGCACCGGCGTAGCGCATCCGTTTCGTCGTGGTCTCTCCGAGGTCGGCCGGACCATCGGTCACCTCGACGTGCCCGCCATCTGGGGCCGGGATCCGCACCGAGGCGAGGGTGGCCCCCTTGGTCCACACGGTTGCCTCGATTCCCTTGCCGTCGGCAATCGAGATCGCCTCGACCTCTTCGACCGACCCGCCGTCACCGATGATCGATCCGATCACCGACGACCGGGCGCTCGGGTCGGTCATCGGTTCGACGTCAAGCCTCGGCGCCGGCGGCGGCCAGCTCGATCGCGTCGATCATGCGGACCTTGAGACCGTCGACGTCGACACCCTCGGTGCTCTTCTGGCCCATCAGATAGCGGGCGTAGACCCCATGGAGGATGCAGGCCGTCTTGAAGTAGTTGAAGGATCGGTAGTAGCCGAGCTGCGACAGGTCGGCACCGGTGAGTTCGGCGTAGCGGGCAGCGAGTTCTTCTCGCTTGGGGAACCCGGGAGCGGTCGTCGCGCCCGTCGCCGGAAGACCCCGAGCCTCGATCTCGGCCTTGTCGACCCAGGCGTTCATGGCGTAGGCCATATCGGCCATCGGATCCCCGAGTGTGGCGATCTCCCAGTCGAGGACGGCCGTGATGCGACCGTCGGAACCGACCATCACGTTGTGCGTGCCGTAGTCGCCGTGAACGACCCGACCCGGCCCCTGTTCGGGCAGATTGGCCTGGTAGTAGCCGTGGAGGTCATGGATACGGGGATCGTCATAACGTGCACCCTCGGCCGACGAGGTCCACGACCCGTACCAGGTCCGGAGTTGACGGGCAACGTAGCCGTCGGGTCGACCGAGGTCGCTCAGCCCGACCTCGTCGGGGTCGACCGAGTGCAGCGCCGCCAGCGTGTCGACGAAGGACTCGGCCATCACGGCCCGGGCCTCGAGCGACAGATGGTCCTCGACGTCCTCGGCCGTGTAGAGCGCCCGACCGTCGACCAGGCTCATCACGTAGAACCGGGCTCCGGTGACCGACTCGTCGTCGCAGAACCCGTGGGCCTCGGGAACCGGGACCGCCGTCGGCCCGAGAGCCGAGATCACCTTGAACTCCCGGGCCATGTCGTGCGCCTTGGGCAGCAGCACGCCCAGGGGAGGCCGCCGGATCACGGCCCGGTGACCTTCGGTGTCGGTGAGCGCGAAGGTCAGGTTCGAGTGCCCGCCCTCGAGCCGGGTCCAGGTGAACGGTGGCGTGAGTCCGGCCACGTTGGCACGGATCCACGCTTCGACGGCGGGCTGGTCGTAGCCGGGAAGGGCGGGCGAGGACGCGGCGGGATCAGACACGTTGCTCAACGTAGCCGACCCCGCCGACCGGTCCGAAAAGTGGGTGTCGCGGACCTAGTTGCGAGGTACGTCGATCCACGGGATGTCCTTGTCGACCCGTGGCTCTCCCGGCAGGCCCAGCACCTGTTCGCCGACGATGTTGCGCATGATCTCGCTCGTCCCGCCCTCGATGGAGTTCGCACGGACCCGCAGGAACGAGTGCCCGACACCGTTTTCGATCCCCGACACCGACAGGTCCTCGGGACGACGGAACGTGTAGTCGAACCCGACCAGACCGGCAGCCCCCTGAAGGGTGATGGCGAGGTTCATGCACTCCTTGTTCACGTCGGCGGCGGCCAGCTTGGCCACCGACATCTCGGGGCCCGGGTTGCCGGCCTTGCGGTTGCCCGACGCCCGCAGATTGGTGAGCCGCAGCACCTCGGCCTTGACCCACTGCTGCATGACCTCGTCCTTGAGCGCAGCGGTCTTGCGATCCTCGGGCAGTGACCTCCAGATGTCGACCACCGAGCCGATGGCCCCGGACCCCCGCTTGGGCGGGCCGCCACCGGCACCGGCACCGATGGCGTTGCGCTCGTTCATGAGGGTGGTCAACGACACCCGCCATCCGTCGCCGGCATCGCCGATGCGATTGGCATCGGGAATCCGGACATCGGTGAGGTAGACCTCGTTGAACTCCGCCTCACCGGTGATCTGGCGGAGGGGCCGGACCTCGACCCCGGGCGAATGCATGTCGACGGCGAAATAGGTCATGCCGCGGTGTTTGGGGGCGCTCGGATCCGAGCGGGTGACCAGCATTCCCCAATCGGCGAGGTGGGCCATCGTGTTCCAGACCTTCTGACCGTTGACGGTCCACTCCTCGCCGTCGAGGACCGCCTTCGCCGCCAGACCGGCGAAGTCGCTTCCGGCGCCGGGCTCGCTGAACAGCTGGCACCAGCGGTGCTCACCGGTGAACATCGGCCGCAGGAACCGGGCCTTCTGTTCGTCGCTGCCGTGGGTCACGATCGTCGGCCCGGCCAGGTACATGAAGAACTGGCCCTGGTTCAGGGGCTTGGCCCCGGCCTCTCGCAGCCGACGCTCGACCCTGGTCTGCAGTTCGGGCCTCAGCCCCATGCCGCCATGGCCCTCGGGAAAGTGGACCCAGGCCAGACCGGCATCGAACTGGTGGCCCCGGAACTCGGCGTAGGTCTCGGTGCCCGGGTCGTGGGCTGCGAGCAGGGCGTCGACGGCGGCGTCGATGCGTGACTCGTCGGGACGGACGGGGGCAGGCTTGGAAACGGTGTCGGTCATGGTGATTCGGTCCCTGTCGTCGGGTACGGGCTGGTTCGGGAAAGGTGGTTCGGCAAGGGTGGGTTCGATGGGTCCGAGCGCTCAGGCGTCGGCCAGGGCCAGCTCGATGGCGTCGGCATAGCGGGCGATGGCGGCGTCGCGTCGAGTGGGGATGTGGGCCGAAGGCCACAGTCCCTCGTGGGGCGAGTAGTCCTTGAGCAACTGGCGGGCCAGCGTGATCTTGTGGACCTCGGTGGGGCCGTCGGCGATGGCCATCACCTGGGCGCCGACCATCATCGACGAGAACGGCATCTCGTTGGAGATACCGAGCGCCCCGTGCAACTGCATGGCCCGCTGTACCACGTCGTGGTAGACGATCGGCATCGCCGCCTTGACCGCGGCGATGTCCTTGCGGACCCGCTTGTAGTCCTGGTGCTTGTCGATGAGCCACGCCGTGCGCAGCACGAGCAGACGGAACTGCTCGATCTCGATCCAGGAATCGGCGACCTTTTCCTGGGTCATCTGCAGCGAGGCCAACGAGCCCGTGCGGGTCTCGCGACTCACCGCTCGCTCGCACATCATGTCGAAGGCCCGGCGCACCTGGGCGATGGTGCGCATGGCGTGATGGATTCGACCGCCGCCGAGCCGGGTCTGCGCGATCACGAAACCCTGGCCCTCGCCGCCCAGCAGGTGATCGGCCGGTACGCGTACGTTGTCGTAGTGGACGTATCCGTGTGAGGCCTCGCTCTCGGGTTCGGTGCCGACACCGACGTTGCGGATGATCTTGATCCCCGGGGTGTCGGCCGGGACGATGAACATCGACATGCCCTGGTAGGCGCTGACGTCGGTGTTGGTCACCACCATCGTGATGAAGAAGCTTGCGAATCGGGCGTTCGACGAGAACCACTTGTGGCCGTTGATCACCCACTCGTCGCCGTCGCGGACGGCGGTGGTTTCGAACAGGGTGGGATCGGCCCCGGCGTGCGGTTCGGTCATCGAGTAGCACGACGAGAT
The DNA here is from genome assembly GCA_963700755.1 of uncultured Acidimicrobiales bacterium. Lineage (GTDB taxonomy): Bacteria > Actinomycetota > Acidimicrobiia > Acidimicrobiales > SZUA-35 > JBBQUN01. The sequence goes on along the minus strand of CAVOYW010000001.1, from coordinate 84,936 downwards.
CTCACCATCGAGCACGGGCTGCAGGAACCGGGCCTTTTGTTCGTCGGTGCCGTAGTGGGCGAGGATTTCGGCGTTACCCGAATCGGGGGCCTGCGCGCCGAAGATCGTCGGTGCCCAACGGGTTCGGCCCAGCATCTCGTTGAGCAGCGCCAGCTTGACCTGACCGTAGCCCTGTCCACCCAGCTCGGGCCCGAGATGGCACGCCCACAGGCCGGCATCGCGGACCTGCTGCTGGAGCGGGCGGACGATGGCCATGGCCGCCCGGTCGGACTTGTCGTAGGGATCGTGCAGGACGAAATCGAGGGGTTCGATCTCGTTGCGCACGAAGTCGTCGACCCAATCGAGTTTCGCCTGGAACTCCGGTTCCGTCTCGAAATCCCAGCTCATGTTCGGCTCCTCTGTTCGGGTTCATGGCGCTGCGATCCGGCGCGACGCGGCGTGACCGATGACCCTACGGCGGGGCGAGCGGCACCGTCCAGACGGCCGCCTCAACCGCCGACGAGCCGGCCCCCCTCGTCGGATCGGCGCTCCTGGCCGCCGGGGTCCACGGAACGGCAACCCAACTGGCCGACGTCGATGCCCTCACCGCACTGGCGAACCGACGTTGCCTCGATCGTGACCTCGCCGCGTTCCGCGAGCAGACGCTCGGGGCCTACGTGATGGTCGACATCGACCACTTCAAGACATTCAACGACACCAACGGCCATGCCGCCGGCGACCTCGCCCTCCAACAGGTCGCCCGTCTGCTGCGCGAAAACGTCCGACCGAACGACCGGGTCTACCGCTATGGGGGTGAGGAGTTCTGCGTCCTCCTGCCCGAGACCGACGCCACCGAGGCGGCCCAGGTGGCCGAACGGGTGCGACGGGCCGTCGAAGGGGCCACGATTCCGGGTGGCGAGCACCAGCCCGGGGGTCGAGTCACGATCTCGGTCGGGGTTGCCGACACCGCACTCGGACACGACGACCTGGTCGAACGGGCCGACGCCGCCCTCTACGGGGCAAAGGAGTCCGGGCGCAACCGGGTGGTCGTCGCTGCCGTCGAGACCTGATGCCGATCGGTCAGGTTCGAAATAGATGCGGGCGGCAACGTGTTGGGACAACCACGATGTCCGACACTTCACTGACCGATGACCAGCCACTGACCGATGACCAGCGACCGTCACCGCCTGACGGCGCCTCCCTCGACACGCTGGTGTTCACCAACACCTTCCAACGCGAGCTCCCGGCCGACCCTGATGACCGGATCGTCCCACGACAGGTCCATGAGGCCGCCTACTCACGGGTCGAGCCGGCTCCCACCGCTTCACCGATGACCCTGGCCGTTGCCGACGAGATGCTCGACACGCTCGGCCTCGACCGGGCCGATGCCCGTTCGGAGCGTTTTGCCCGGGTCTTCTCGGGCAACGAGCTCCTCGAGGGCATGGACCCCTACGCCATGAGCTACGGCGGCCACCAGTTCGGGAACTGGGCCGGCCAGCTCGGCGATGGTCGGGCCATCGCCCTGGGCGAGGTCGAGACACCGAGCGGTCAGCGGCTGACCCTCCAGCTCAAGGGCGCCGGGCCAACACCGTATTCCCGCTCCGCCGACGGCCTGGCCGTGCTGCGCTCGTCACTGCGGGAATTCCTGTGCAGCGAGGCCATGCATCATCTCGGCGTGCCGACCACCCGGGCGTTGAGCCTGGTACTCACGGGCGACAAGGTCGTCCGCGACATGTTCTACGATGGCCGACCCGAAGCCGAACTGGGCGCCGTGGTGTGCCGCGTGGCGCCGAGTTTCCTGCGTTTCGGCAACTACCAACTCCCGGCCTCCCGTGGCGACCTCGAGTTGCTGCGAACGCTGCTCGATCACACCATCGCGAATCACTTCCCCGAGCTCCTCGAGCTCCATGCCGCCTCGTCGCCCGAGATCCACGCCGCCTGGTTCGCCCGGGTGGCCGAACTCACCGCCGATCTGATGGTCGAGTGGATGCGGGTCGGTTTCGTCCACGGCGTGATGAACACCGACAACCTCTCGGTTCTCGGGCTGACCATCGACTTCGGGCCCTACGGATGGCTCGAGGACTTCGACCCCGGCTGGACACCCAACACCACCGACGCCCAACACCGACGCTACCGATACGGCAACCAGCCCCAGATCGGGCACTGGAATCTCGCCCAGCTCGGCAACGCGATCGTTCCCCTGATCGACGATGTCGAACCGCTCCAGCAGGCACTCGACGGCTACATCGACCGGTATCAGCGGGGCTACCAGTCGATGATGGCCTCGAAGCTCGGCCTGTCCGGTTTCGATCCCGATACCGACGACGATCTGATCCGCCGCGTCATCGATGTCCTGGTGTCCGCCGAGACCGACATGACCATCTTCTTCCGCAATCTTGCCGACGTGGATCTCAAGGCCGATCGGGCCCAACGTTTCGATCCGCTCCTCGAGGCCTACTACCGGCCCGAACAGCTCGACGAGGCGGTGATGGAGGGCATCGACGGGTTCCTCGACGCACTGGCCGAACGGGTCGCCCGAGACGGCCTCGACACCGCCCAACGGCGTGAACTGATGAACTCGGTCAATCCTCGATTCGTGTTGCGGAACTATCTTGCCCAGCTCGCGATCGATGCGGCCGAGGCCGGCGACCCGTCGAAGATCGACGAGCTGCTCGACACGCTCCGTCGCCCCTACCACGATCAGCCGGAACGGGAGCACCTGGCCGGGAAACGACCGGACTGGGCGCGGTCGCGACCGGGCTGCTCGATGCTTTCCTGCAGTTCATGACCAACAGCCCGATCGCGCGCCGCCCCTCAAGACCGGGGCCGGATCGGCCGATCACACGAACTGTGCTCGACCGCCACTCCCTGCTCACCGCCCTTGCGGCCCGAAACCTGGGAGTCGGTGATCCGTCGGCTCTGTTGATGCTGATCGTGCTCGACGACCCCGATGGCCCCGTCCATCCCGACCTGACCGATCGGATCGGCTCGCATCTGGGGGCCATGATCCGCACCACCGACCTCATCGGGTCTCTCGACCCGGGTGAACTGGCGGTGATCGTGTTCGACCTTCCCGTCATCCAACGAGAAGCCTTCGTCGCCGGGATCACGACCGCGCTCGACGGCTTGATGTCCGCGCTGAGCGAACGTGTCGTCGCCTCGATCGGGACGGGCCGGCTGCGCTCGACCGACGCGATCGCGTCGGCCTTCCGAGCCGCCGACCGCACCCTCGACCCGATCGACTCCGTCCCCGCCTGAACGACGGTCCCTCTGAACGACGGTCCCCCTGAACGACGGTCCCCCTGAACGACGGTCCCCCTGAACGACGCTCACGGTCGACCGAGGCGGGCCCCGAGCCGTGGGACGAACCGGGGGGTGACCGAGGCATAGGCGGCGTAGCCGTCGTAGCGCTCGCTGAGACGAGCTTCTTCCCACCGCGCCTTGCGGTCGAAGAAGGCCACCGTGGTCACCCCGACCGCCAGGCTGATCAGACTGCCGGAGGAAACCGTGAGTCCGACGACGACTGCCAGGACTCCGGTGTAGATCGGATGGCGGACGAACCGGTACAGACCCGTGGTTGCCAACACACCGTCGTCCCTCGGTACCGGTGTGGGCGTGAGGGAACGGCCAAGGCGCAGTGCAGCGACGCCGGCGAACGCCAGTCCGGCCAGCACGAAACCGGACCCGAGCGCGGCGACCCAGGTCGGCGTTGGCCAGTCGCTGCGCCCGGGCAGCACGACGAGCGCGCCGACCAGGACGGCCTGGACGGCGACGAAGAGCCACCCGCTGACGTTCGGCTTCACGGGTGGACCGTACTCGGGCGCGGTGCCGAGTCCGGGCGCGCGCGTCAGCGAACGGCCTGGAGCGCGTTCCAGACGTTCATCGACGTGAGCGGCATGTCGATGTGGCGAACACCGAGATGGGACACCGCGTCGACGACGGCGTTGTGGATGGCCGGAGTCGAGCCGATGGTTCCCGATTCGCCGATGCCCTTGGCGCCGAGTGGATTGCGGGGGCTCGGGGTCTCGGTGTTGTAGGTCTCGAAGTTGATCAGTTCGGCCGCCGAGGGGATGGCGTAGTCCATCAGGTTGCTGGTGACCGGGTTGCCGTCTTCGTCGTAGCGGACCTCTTCGTAGAGCGCCTGCGCCGCTCCCTGCGCGATCCCACCGTGCTGCTGACCCGTGACCAGCAGTGGGTTGAGGATCCGTCCGCAATCGTCGACCGCGACGTGGCGCAGCATCGTGACCCGACCGGTCTCGGTGTCGACCTCGACGACCGACACGTGGGCGCCGAACGGGAACGTCGAGTCCGTGCCGTCGAAGTCGAGTTCGAAGGCGAGGCCGGCTTCGAGATCGTCGGGCCGACGGCTGTCGTCCTTGGAGGCCTGGGCCAGCTCGGCCCAGCTCATCGCCGACGTCGGGACCCCGGCCACCTGAAGCCCGTTGTCGCCCTTCACGATGTCGTCGGGGCTCGCTTCGAGCAGGTGGGCGGCGAGCTTCTTGGCCCGCTCGAGAACGGTTTCGGACGCAACGTGCACCGCCGACCCGGCCGTCTGGAGCGACCGGGAGCCCATCGTGCCCGCACCGCGCGGGATGTCGTCGGTGTCGGACTGGAGCACGGTGATGGCATCCATCGGCACGCCCAGCATGTCGGAGATGATCATCGAGAACGCCGTGATGTGGCCCTGGCCGTGAGCCGAGGTACCGACCTTGGCCGTGACCGTGCCGTCGTCGTTGACCTCGACCGCACCGTATTCGAGGTGGAGCCCGGCCGGGGCGGTGACCTCGACGTAGGCCGAGACACCGATGCCGAGCTGTTTGGGATCACCCGACGCCCGGCGGGCCGCCTGCTCGGCGAGCAGTTCGGTGTAACCCGACTTCTCCAGCGCCAGATCGAGTGCCTTCTCGTATTCTCCCGAGTCGTAGTTGGCACCGCCATGGGTGGTCAACGGGAAGGCGTCGGGCTGGAGGAAGTTCTTGCGGCGGATCTCGGCCGGGTCGATTCCCAGTTCATCGGCGGCCATGTCGACGATGCGCTCGAGCATCTGGGTCGCCTCGGGCCGTCCGGCCCCACGGTAGGCGGCGACGAACGTGGTGTTGGTGGCCACCGAGGTGGCGCTGTAGCGCAGCTTGGGGATGGCGTAGACCCCTTGGCTCATCATCTGCGTGAACATCGGCAGGATGGCGCCGACGGCCGGGTAGGCGCCGGCGTTGGCGACGACCTTGATGTCGAGGCCGGTGATCACACCGTCTTCGGTCAGGCCCATCTTGGTGTCGAGGATCATGTCGCGACCATGGGCGAGCGAGACCATGTCCTCGCTGCGCTCCTCGGTCCACTTCAGGGGGCGGTCGAGCAGCTGGGCCGCCCGGGCGACCAGGAGGTGCTCGGCGTAGGCACCGGCCTTGGGACCGAAACCACCACCGACGGCCGGGGCGGCGACCCGCAGCTTGCCCTCGTCCATCCCGAGCAGTCCGGCCAGCGCACCGCGGACGGCGATCGGGTTCTGGCTCGGGATCCACAACTCGAGGGCGCTGTCGGACTTCGGGATGGCCACGATGCCGTTGGGTTCCATGGGCACGCCCGCGAGTCGTTGCGAGATGATCCGGCCCTCGGTCACGTGGGCTGCGCCGACGAGCGGATCCTCTTCGCCGATCCCGACGGCGAACACCACGTTGGACCCGGTCTCGGGGAACAGCAGCGGCGCCCCTTCGGCGGCGGCCGCCTCGGCGTCGACGACGACCGGCAACGGTTCGTAGTCGATGACCACTGCCTCGGCGGCATCGGCTGCCACCTCTCGGGACTCGGCGACCACCATGGCCACGATGTCACCGACGAATCGCACCTTGCCCTTGGCCAGCGAGGGACGGGTCGGCATGCCCGGCATACCGACGAAGTCGGCCACGTCGAGGTTGTCGCTGGTGTAGACCGCGATGACTCCGGGCGTTGCCACCGCCTCGTCGATGTCGACCCCGGTGATGTTCGCGTGGGCATAGGTCGAGCGAACGAAGAAGACGTGAGCCACGCCGTCGATCGCCAGATCGTCGTAGTACTTGTCGGCTCCGACGAGGAGGCTGGGATCCTCTCGACGAAGGACGGCATGGCCCAGAATCGAACCCTGAACTGACATCACGACTCCTCTGTCGACGGCGCATCATCGGCCGACCCCACGAACGTCCGGGCATCGGCTGCGGCGCCGATAGTAGGTCGAAACGCCGAAACGATCCGAATCTCGGGCCAGGAGGATCAGGATCCGGGTTCGACGGAGCACGTTCCCGGCGGCGGCGTTTCGTATCGATGGGGCCCGTGGAATACGTTTGCAGGATGTCCGACGACGTCCTCCTCCTGCCGAACCCGATTCTGAACGAGTTCTGGGTCCGGCCCCAGGACGAGATCCACGCCGACCTCGACCTGCTGCGGCCACGGGGCCCGGTCTTCCTTCCCGAGCCCGAGATCCCACCCGAGATCCCACTCCCCCAGGGTCCCGGGGCATGGGTGCTCACGAGCATGGCCGACATCCTCCACGTCTCGAAGAACCCCCAGCTCTTCTCGTCGGCCAAGGGCATCACGGTCGGAGACCAACCGGTCGAGTTCGTCGAGTTCTTCGGCTCGATGATCGGCATGGACGACCCCCGCCACGCCCGACTGCGACGCATCGTCTCGGCCGGCTTCACGCCTCGCATGCTGGCCAAGCTCGACGACTCGGTGCAGGCGCTGGCGACCCGGATCGTCGACGGGGTCAAGGATCGGGGCGAGGTCGACTTCGTGGTCGACGTGGCAGCCGCACTGCCGCTGAAGATCGTGACCGACCTGATGGGACTGCCCGAGTCGGAGTACCAGTTCGTCTTCGACCGCACCAACATCATCCTCGGTGCCGGCGACCCCGAATACGTCCCGCCGGGAACCGACATCGTCACGGCCATCCTCACCGCCGGTGCCGAACTGGCCCAGCTGATGGACGAGCACGCAGCCTCGAAGAAGGGTGGATCGGGTACCGATCTCACCTCGTTGCTGGTCAACGCCGAACTGGCCGACGACCAGCTGAGCCATGCCGACCTCGCCAGCTTCTTCATCCTGCTCGTGGTGGCCGGCAACGAAACGACCCGCAACGCGATCAGCTGGGGAATGAAGTACCTCACCGATCATCCCGACCAGCGCCGGATCTGGGCCGACGATTTCGAGGCCGTGGCCCCGACCGCGGTCGAGGAGATCGTCCGGATGGCCAGCCCGGTCACCTACATGCGGCGGACGGTCACCGAAGACACCGTCGTCGGCGGTCAGCCGATGGCGGCCGGTGACAAGCTGTGCATGTTCTACCTGGCCGCCAATCGTGACCCGAAGGTCTATTCCGATCCCCACGTGTTCGATGTGCTCCGCAATCCGAATCCGCACGTCGGATTCGGAGGCCCGGGGCCGCACTTCTGCCTGGGAGCCCATCTGGCACGCCGCGAGATCACGGTCATGTTCCGTGAGCTGTTCCGGCAACTGCCCGACATCCGGATCACCGGCGAACCCGACTATCTGTCGTCCTCCTTCATCCACGGGGTGAAGCACCTCACGGCGACCTTCGAGCCGCGCTGACCGGCCACCAAGGTCATCGTCACCACACCGACCTCCCGGCAACACCGGAACCCTCCCCGTCAACATCTCTTCACCCACAAGGAACCGCACATGAGTGACAACGCCGCCACCCTGACCACCGAAGAGGCCGAGGCGTTCCGCGCCCGCTGTCGGGCCTTTCTCGACGAACACGCCACCGGACTGAACATCGTCGGTGAGGACCCCCGGAGCGACCAGTCGATCGCTCAAGCCCGAGCGTTCCAGGCCAAGGTGGCCGAGGCCGGGCTGGCCGGACTGGTGTACCCGACCGAGTACGGCGGGCAGGGCCTCACCCAGGCCCACGACCGGATCTGGCGCGAGGAATACGCCAAGGTTCCCGACATGACCGGGCAGCTCACGATCAGCCACGGCATGTGCCTGCCGGTGCTCGCCGAGTTCGGGACACCCGAGCAGAAGGCGACGTTCATGGCCGACAACATCGCCGGTCGCACGGTCTGGTGCCAGATGTTCTCCGAGCCGGGCGCCGGTTCCGACGTCGCCTCTCTCCAGACCAAGGCCGAACTCGACGGCGACGAGTGGACCATCAACGGTCAGAAGGTCTGGACCACCCTCGCCCATCAGGCCGACTACGGCATCCTCATCGCCCGAACCGACCCCGAACAGCCCAAGCACCGGGGCATCTCGATGTTCATCGTCGACATGAAAGCCCCGGGCGTCGAGATCCGGCCGATCAACCAGATCGACGGGGGTGTGCATTTCAACGAGGTCTTCTTCTCGGATCTGCGGATCCCCAAGGACTGGCTCGTCGGCACGATCAACGATGGCTGGCGCCTGGCAACCGCCATGCTCATGTACGAACGGGTGGCGATCGGGACCGGGTCGACGAGCGGCATCAAGACCCCCAACTACAAGTGGTTGTCCGACGAAGCCAAGCGTCGCGGCGCCTCGACCGACCCCCTGATCCGCCAGGCCCTCGCGTCGCTCTACAGCCAGGAAGCGACCAAGAGCCTGGTGGCCATGCGCACCCGGGCCGAACTCAAGGCGGGCAAGGCGCCCGGTCCCGGTGGCTCCCTGGGCAAACTCCACGGTGCCAAGATCGCCCGAATGACCCGATCCATGGCGCTCGAGATCACCGGCCCCGAGGGCATCGCCTGGGACGAATCGAGCAACGCCGAGAAGTTCGCCAAGATGGTGGTCGGTTCGTTCAGCGCCAACATTGCCGGCGGAACCGACGAGATCCAGAAGAACATCATCGGCGATCGGGTTCTCGGTCTTCCCCGCGAACCCAGCGTCGACAAGGACGTCGCGTTCCGGAGCCTCAAGGTCGGCACCCAGCGCGGAGACTGAAGCGGGTCGCTCCGGGGGCACGACTCGAACACCCTCGGACCCGAACGACCACCCAACGTGGTCGTTCGGGTTCCGAGACTTGAGCAATTGAGAAGGTTTACCCCTGATCCGGCCACCGACCGTGAGAGTAGATTGGTGTTCCCCGGCGTGAGAATCCTCTACGCCGCCGAACGACGGACACCTCCATGTTGCTTCGACCCCGTGCCTCTCGATCGATCGGCCGCCCCCGCGTTCTCGCCGGGTTGCTCAGCCTGGCGCTTGCGGCCGGACTGATCGGTGCCGTCTCGCCCGCCGGCGCCGAGCTCGGCCCCCAGCCCACCAACGGCTGGGGTGTGGTCGGCGAAATCGCCGGCACCGAGACCAAGACGATCAAGGCCGAGGTGTTCACGATCGAGCAGATCGGCAACCGGATCTTCGTCGGGGGCAAGTTCACGACCGCAACGAACGGCGTCGTCAGCGAGCCCCAGGCCGGCCTGGCCGCCTTCGATGCGACGACCGGCTCCTTCCTGTCGACGTGGCGCCCCCAGCTCAACGGTGCGGTCTATGCCCTCGAGGCTTCACCCGACGGGTCCCGCCTGTTCGTCGGCGGCGACTTCGAGACCTACAACGGCGTGACCACCGGCGGCCTCGTGGCCGTGGATCCCGCAACCGGGGCGATCGACAACAGCTGGACCGGCCGCATCGGTGGCTACAACGTGGTCCGCGGTCTCGACACCGGACCCGACGGCTTCCTCTACGCCACCGGCGGCTTCACCTCGATCTCCTCGGCCGGCCAGGGCAGCGTCGCCTACCGGGTCGGTCGGTTCGCCCTGTCGAACGGAACGATCGATTCGACCTGGCTGCCGGTGATCCAGGGCGGCACGGTCTGGGGAATCGCCGCCAGCCCCGACACGAATCGGGTCTACCTCGCCGGGACCTTCGCCACCTCCAACGGTGTCTTCGCCCAGCAGGGTTTCGCAGCGCTGTCGACCATCGACGGCTCCAACGTCGCCGGACTCGATCCGGTCGCCTTCAACACCACGAACACCAGCCGGCGCTACCTCTACGACGTCGAAGTCGCCAACGGCCTGGTCTGGGTCGGCGGAAGCGAACACTTCGTCCAGGCCCTCAACGAGTCCGACCTCTCGCTCGAGAAATTCCACCTGGCGAGCCCTACCGGTGATTTCCAGGACATCGAGATCGTCGGTGACCGGGTCTACGCCGGCTGTCACTGCCGACTGGGCGCCCGGATCGACAGTTCCGACGGCGTGCTCTGGTACGCCAACCAGGGTCCGAGCGCTCCCATCACCAGCACCGCTCCGATGGCCTGGGTGACGGCCTTCGACGCGTTCACCGGTGAGCATGTCGACGAGTTCGTTGCCACGTTCAACAGCACCGGCCCCGGCGTCTGGGCCATCCACGGCTCGCCCGACAACTGTGTCTGGTTCGGGGGCGACATCAGCTCTGCTTCCAACACGGCAATGAACAACCTGCTGCGGCTGTGCGAAGACGGTGGCAATCCGGCTGACCTCGAGCGACCCTCGGTGCCCGGGAAACCGCAGATCACCGACGTCGGACCCGACTCGATCTCGGCAACCTGGATCGCGTCGACCGACAACATCGGCGTCACCGGCTACCGCATCTACGACGACGCCACCGGCACCGTCCTGCTCGACACCCCCAACACCAGCGGCACCATCACCGGCCTCGCCGCCGGCACCTACCAGCTCTACACCAAGGCCTACGACGCCGCCGGCAACGAGAGCTTCCGCAGCGGCATCCAGGCCGTCACCGTCACCGGCGCCGTCGTCGACCTCGAACGACCGTCCACTCCGGGCAAGCCGCAGATCACCGACGTCGGACCCGACTCGATCTCGGCAACCTGGATCGCGTCGACCGACAACATCGGCGTCGCCGGCTACCGCATCTACGACGACGCCACCGACACCGTCCTGCTCGACACCCCCAACACCAGCGGCACCATCACCGGCCTCGCCGCCGGCACCTACCAGCTCTACACCAAGGCCTACGACGCCGCCGGCAACGAGAGCTTCCGCAGCGGCATCCAGGCCGTCACCGTCACCGGCGCCGTCGTCGACCTCGAACGACCATCCACCCCGACGGGCAACACGGTGGTCTCGATCGTCGGCTCGACCGTCGAGCTGGCCTGGAATGCCTCGACCGACAACGTGGGCGTGACCGGCTACCGCCTGTTCGATGCGGCGAACCAGCCCATCGTCGACGTGGCGACCACGTCGGCGACCCTCACCGATCTGACCCCGGGAACCTACGGTGTCTACGTGAAGGCGTTCGATGCCGCCGGCAACCTGTCGTGGCGGTCGAACACGGTCACCTTCGTGATTCCCTGATCGATCCGGGCCGTCGGGTGGCCCGGCTCGGATCGGGCTCAGCCGCAGCAGGGCGGCTGAGCCGGCACCCGGACCCGATTCTCGATCTGTTCGGCATCGCCGGTCTTGAGGTACCACTCCCACCGCTGGCCGTCGGGCGCATCGACCCAGGTCTCGGTCTTCTCGGCGTAGCAGCAGATCGTGTCGGCAACGGCGGTCGGGTCGAGCCCCTCGGCGAGGAGCCGGGCCTCGGCCTCACTCACCTGTTCGACGGTGTCGGTCTCGACGCCGAGATGATTGATCGTGCCTCCGAGGGCCGGATCGGACTGGAACAGCACCAGCTTGAGGGGTGGGTCGGCGATGGCGAAGTTGGCGTAGCCGTCTCGCACCTTGGCCGGCGGGGTCGCGAACATCTTCTCGAAGAACTCGATCGACTCGTCGAGGTTCGAGACGTTGAGGGCCAGTTGCAGTCGCATGGGATTCGCTTTCGGAAGTGGACCGTTCGGTCCGATACGTTTCGATGACCATCGATACGTTGACCGATGGATCGATGGGTGTCAATATGTTTCGGTGACCTCAGACCGTTCACCGGCCGAGACGGACTGCTGCGTCCCGCTGACGGCGGGCACGCTCGACGAATCCGATGCGGCCGAACTGGCATCGGTGCTCAAGGCCGTTGCCGACCCGGTACGACTCCGACTCCTCGCCCTGCTCGTCGCCGACGGCGGCACCGAGGTCTGCGCCTGTGATCTGCCCGAAGCCCTGGGCCGGTCCCAGCCGACCATCAGCCATCATCTGAACCAGTTGGTCAACGCCGGCATCGTCGAGCGCGAGCAGCGCGGCAAATGGGCCTGGTTCCGGCTGGCACCCCGCGCCTTCGAACGGATCCGATCGGTCTTCGAACCCGTCCCAACGGCAGCCATCGATTGATCGCCGTCTCCGACCTCGCTCCCGGCGTGGTTCGGCGGACGGAATCGAGGCCGGGAAACGCCGGAAGGGGTCAAGGGGCCGGGCGCGAACCGACCCGGGCGAAGACCGCCTTCAGGTAGGCGCCCTCGGCGAACGAGACGGGGTGGTCGACGGCATGTCCGGTCTCGACAATGTCACCGAGCGTGTAGCCGGCGTCGGACGCCGCGTCGCTGACCACGGCCGAGAACTCCGCCGCCCCGATGCGACTGGAACACGACGCCTGCACCAGGAGTCCACCCGGCTCGATCAAGGGCAGGGCCAACTGGGTGAGCCGACGATAGGCAGCCAACGCCCGGCCGACATCACCACGTTTGTGGGCGAACGACGGCGGGTCGACGACCACGAGGTCGAAGCGTTCGCCTCGGTCGGCCATCGCCGCCATGGCCTCGAAGGCGTCGACGACGGCGGTGGTGTGGACACAGGAACCGGTCAGTCGAGCGTTGTGCGCCATGTTCCGCCGAGCCGTGGCGATGGCCTCGGGCGCCAGGTCGACGCTGTGAACCGACCGGGCGCCGCCGGCGGCGGCATACACCGAGAATCCGCCGGTGCACGCAAAGACGTCGAGCACCCGTGCACCGGCCGCCCGAGCCCGCACCGCCTGACGATTGTCGCGCTGGTCGAGGAAATGACCGGTCTTCTGCCCACTGACCGGGTAGGCCTCGAAGCGCAACCCGTTCTCGTGGAACAGCACCGGCTCGACGAGCGGCGACGCCGAGGTACCGACACCACCTGTCGGGTCGAGAGCCACCGAGACGACCTGGCCGTCGAAGAGGCCGTGCGTGTCGCCGCGTTGAACCGTCCGCGCCAACCGGAACACGATCGTGTCGATGGTGATGCCGGCCGCGGCGCAGGCCGACACGAGTTCGGGCACCACGACGCGGAGGTGGGGAATCCAGGCTGCGCTGTAGAGCTTCACCACCAGCGTCGAGTCGTAGCGGTCCACGATGAGACCGGGCACCCCGTCGTTCTCGCCGTTGAGGAGCCGAAAGCCCGAGGTCAGCCGATCACCCTCGCGTTCGGTGAGGGATCGACGCCGATCGACGGCCCGATCGAACGTGGCCCTCCAGAAGGCGCGGTCGATCGGCTTCGACTGCCCGTGGTGGAGAATCCGCACCCGGATCGGTGAGTCGGGATCGTAGAGACCGATTGCGAGGAAGGCCCGCTTCTGGTCGAAGACGACCGCGAGATCACCGGCCCGACCAGACGAGGTGTCGGACGTGATGCCGCCGTCGAAGAGCCACGGATGACCCCGACGCAGCTCACGTTGGGCCGCCGGTGTGACCCTCACGGCGAGCCGTTGATCGCGGACCATGGGGAGCTGATCGAACGAGGTCACGATGGAACGCTAGGCCTCACGACCGGCCTCTGCGGCCTCTTGGCGCATACGACCGAGGACCGAGTAGGTTCTGCGATGTGACAAGCGCCACGCCTTCGCTCCCGGCCGACTCCGCCACCCCGCTGCTCGAGGTGTCGAACCTCCGCACCCATTTCCTGACTGCAGGAGGGCGGGTACGAGCGGTCGACGACGTCTCGTTCTCGCTGGAGCGGGGCAAGACGCTCGGTGTGGTCGGCGAGTCGGGATCGGGCAAGACCGTCCTGTCACGCTCGATCATGAACCTGCTCTCCCGGCACAACGTGCATCGCGAAGGCAGCGTGCTCTTCGAGGGCCAGGAGTTGCTCGGTCGCTCCGACAAGGAGATGCGGGCGATGTGGGGCAAGGAGATGGCGATGATCTTCCAGGATCCGATGTCGTCGCTCAATCCCGTCATGAAGATCGGCAAGCAGATCACCGAATCGCTGAAGCTCCATCTCGGCATCGACCGCAACGAGGCCAAGCTCGTCGCCGTGCAGCTCCTGCGTTCGGTGAACATCCCCGAGCCCGAGAAGCGTTTCGACGAGTTCCCCCACCAGCTGTCGGGCGGCATGCGTCAGCGGGTCATGATCGCCGTCGCCATGGCGTGCGGCCCCAAGCTGCTGTTCGCCGACGAGCCGACCACGGCCCTCGACGTGACCGTTCAGGCCCAGATCCTGAACCTGCTGCAGGACCAGCAGACCGAGCGATTCATGGCCATGGTGCTCGTCACCCACGACCTCGGCGTCGTCGCCGGCCGCACCGACGAGATCGCGGTCATGTACGGCGGCCGCCTGGCCGAGAAGGCACCGACCAACTCGCTGTTCGTCAACATGAAGCACCCGTACACCCAGGCCCTGCTCCGCTCGATCCCCCGGGTCGAGAACCCGAGCCACACCCGGCTCCAGGTGATCGGCGGCCGCCCGCCCGACCTGATCAATCCGCCGAAGGGGTGCCCCTTCAGCCTGCCGCTGTCCCTACGTGCAAGCTCGGTGCCACGAGGAACGACCCGAGCTGACGCCGGCTGCGGTTCCCGGCCACGACTTCGCCTGTCACTTCCCGCTGGGCACGCCCGAGAACGAGGCGGCGCTCGCCGCCAACCTGTCGGCCGGGCTGCCCCAGACCCTGGCCTCGGTCGAAGGCGCCGGGATCGGCGTCGACATCTCCTGACGCAAGGCCCTCCGCCCGGCCCCCACCCGCGGCATCCTCGACCCGAGCCGCACTCGGCGCCCTGTCGACCACGTGCTGCCCAGCATGTGGTGGCCCAGGGTGCCGAAACGGCACTCGGCAGCACCAGATACACCGGGGGTCGCAGCCGAGCCACGAGGTGGTGTCGGCGAGTACCGAAAACGGTATCGCCGGCCACCAATTCGTGATCGGCCACGGGGCCGAGTGGCCGCTGGTGCCCCGCAGCGGCTAGCGGATGTCGACTGGCACGGCCCGGGCGCCGTGCCAGTCGTCGGCGTCGAGCGGGAAGTGACAGGCGGCGAAGTGACCGTCCTGGTGCTGCTCGATGATCGGTTCGATCTCGGCGCACATCGACGCCGCTCGCGGACAGCGGGTGCGGAAGCGACAGCCCGAGGGAGGGGCGATCGGTGAGGGCAGCTCACCCGTGATCGTGTCGGCCGACCGGGGATCGATCAGGGGATCGGGCACGGGGATCGCCGACATCAACACCTGGGTGTAGGGGTGACGGGGCCGGGAGTACAGCTCGTCGGGGTGACCGACCTCGCACACCTTGCCCAGGTACATCACGGCCACCCGGTCGGACACGTTCTTGACCACCGCGAGGTCGTGGGCGATGAACACCAGTGAGATGCCGTAGCGGGCCTTCAGATCTTCGAGCAGGTTGAGCACCTGGGCCTGGACCGAGACGTCGAGGGCCGACACCGGCTCGTCGCAGATGATCACCTTGGGCTCGAGGATCAGCGCCCGGGCGATCGAGATGCGTTGGGCCTGACCGCCCGAGAACTCGTGGGGATGCTTGGGCATCGCCGTCTCGGAATCGACACCGACGTCGTCGAGGACCTTCTTGACCCGTTCGCGGGCATCGGCATCGAAGGCGGCACGCTGGCTTCGCATCTTCAGCATCCTCGGGATGGCAAAGAAGGGCATCAACAAGACCAGGACCGCCCACACGGCCGACGTCGTGGCGATCAGGATCGCGGCCGGCGCCAGAACGGCCAGGCCACCGACCATCACCCAGGTGCCCAGGGTGCTCAGGCCGTTGCCGGCCCCGTCGGACGTGGCGGTGCCGACGACGTAGGCCACCATGCCGACGAAGAACGCAACCACGCCGATCTTGGCCGTGAGCACGACCAGGCGGTGTTTCCACCAGCGCATCATGGCCGGGACATAGTCCTCCCACAGCCGGGCCGGAAGGGTTCGGGGAAAGCCCTCGATCCAGCGGATCACCAAGGGCTCGGACACGATCTCGGCGATGGTCCGACGGGGATTGAGCGACGAGATCGGGTCCTGGAAGATCATCTGGAGTCGACCGCGCGCATCACGCAGTTCCTCGGCGTCCAGATTCGCCATGTCGATCCCGTTGAGCAGCACCCGGCCCGACGTGGGTGGGGGCACCCGCATGATGGCCTTGCCGGTGGTCGACTTGCCGCAGCCCGACTCGCCGACGATGCCCAGCGTCTCGCCCAGCAGGAGGTCGAGGCTGACATCGGAGACGGCGTGCACCTTGAGCCCGGTGTTGCCGATCGGGAACTCGACGGTGAGGTGCTCGACCCGCAGTACCGGGTCGTCGCCGACCTGGCGTAGGTGAGCGGTTCCGGAGCCGGCCATCAGATCCCACTTTCGCGGATGTCGGTGATCTCACGGACCTTGTCGCCCAGGTAGTTGAGGGCGAGGATCGTGATGAACATGAAGAGCGACGGGAACAGCACCATGTGCGGGGCCTCGGCCAAACGGTCACGGCCGTTCTGGATCATGATCCCCCACGAGATGCCCCGGACGTCTCCGACCCCGAGGAAGGCCAGCGAAGCCTCGACCACGATCAGCACGGCGACCCCGATGAAGGCGAAGGCGAACATCGATGGAAGGACGTTCGGGAGGATCTCACGGATCATGATGCGCATGTTGCGAGCCCCGAGGGTCCGCGAAGCGAGCACGAACTCACGATCGGCCCACACCATCGTCTGGGCCCGGGCCACACGCGAGATCGACGGGATCGACAGGATCGACAGCGCCACGGCGGCCCAGATGGTCTTCGACATACTGGACGAGTCGGGCGGGGCCAGGAACGTCACCAGCGCCAACGCCAGCACCAGGGCCGGCACCGACAAGATGATGTTGACGACCGCACTCAGGGTCTGGTCGACGCCACCTTTGTAGAAGCCCGAAATCAGCCCGACCATGCCACCGATCGTGAGTCCGGCGAAGGTGGCGGCGAACGCCACGGACAGCGATCGGAAGGCCCCGTAGATCACTCGGCTGAACACGTCCTTGCCGATGTTGTCGGCCCCGAACCAGTGCTCGGCGGACGGTCCGGTTCGCGACACGCCACGGAAGGTCTCGTCGGGGTCCTTGAGGAACGGCAGCAACCCGAGGCGAGCGGCGATGCTCGAGAGGATCAGCACGGTCAGCCAACCCACGGCCAGCCAGAAGACGATTCCGAGCTCCTTGCGCTGAAACTCCCCGCCTTCGATCCGGGGCTCCTCGACCGGTGGAATCGGAGCGATGCCCGATGTCGGCGATGCGGTGTCGAGTTCGGCATCAAGCATTTCGGATCCTCGGGTCGAGAACGGCGTACAGGAGATCGACGAAGAAGTTGATCAGCACGAAACCGACGGCGATCACGACCACGACCCCCTGCACCACCAGGAAGTCCTTCGAGAAGATGGCCGTGGCGAGGTAGGTGCCCAGGCCCGGCAACGAGAACAGCGTCTCGATGATCAAGGTGCCGCCGATGAGCGCCGCGGTGTTGATGCCGAGCACGGTGAGCAGGGTGAAACTCGACGGTCGGAGGGCATGGGCCCACAGGATCCGGGTCGTCGAGACCCCCTTGGCCTTGGCCGTGGTGATGAAGTTCTCCTGCAGGGTCGAGATCATGTCGGACCGCAGGAGTCGCATGTAGGTGGCGGCCTGGCCCATCGACAGGGCGATGGTCGGCAACAGCATCTGTTTGAAGTGCGCCCACGGGTTCTCGGTGAAGGGCACGTAGCTGGCCCGCGAGACCGTGGCCGGGAACCAGTCGACACCCAGGCTGATCCCGAACACCTCGAGCCCACCGAGCGCGAAGGTCAGGATCAACACCACCGCCAGCACGAAGTTGGGGATCGACAAGAAGCCGAGCGCCACCGTGCTCGACCCCCGATCGGCGGCCGAGCCCTGTCGGTAGGCGGCGTAGACACCGATGGGTACGGCGATCAGGAGCGACATCAGGGTGGCGTAGAACATCAGCTGCAGCGAGATCGGAATGGCGTTGGCGATGCCCTCACTGACGGGGCGGCTCAGGAACGGTGACACGCCGAGATCGCCCTGCACGGCGTCGCTGAGCCACAGCAGGTATCGCTGATGCAGCGGCTCGTTGAGATGGAGGTCTTCCATGATCTCGGCCACCGACGCCTCGGTGGCCGACGGGCCGAGGATGTTGTAGGCGATGTCCTCGGGCTCACCCCGGCCGTTCTGGAGGTAGAAGGTGAACAGGGTGACGAGGAACAGGGTCGGCACCAGGGCCGCCAGACGGCGAAGGACGTAGGTGCCGTTCACGTAGGTGGCCCCGCCCACCAGGATCGACGAACACGACGAGCAACAACCACAGGTAGGAGATCCCGGCCAGCCGCCCCAGGATCAGGACCAGCGCACTCCCGCCGATGGTCAGGAGTCCTGGGCTCTTCAACGCCTCTGGCACGTGATCCCCTATCGGTCCGTCATCGGTTGGTGCGACCTGACCCGGTTCGACCCGGTCCGTATTGTGTCGACCGTCACACCAGCCGAAAGGTAGGCCCAAATCCCTCGGCGCTCAAGTCGGCCGCCGAACGATCGACGGCAACCGTTGTCCGGCGGTCTCGTGACGATCACGTCCGTCTGTGCGACAGCATCGTGACGACCACGTTCGCCGAGTTGACAGCACCGACACACGACGTATTGTGGCGCTCGTCACAGTTCGTGACGAGGAATCGAGGGGAGACGTTCCACGTGAGATCCACTTCAGTTGGTTCGACACTGACCAAGGTGTTGGCCCTGCTGTTCGCATTCGCCATGATCGCCGCAGCCTGCGGTGGCTCATCGGACGACGCCGACGGCACGACCGACACCACGACCGACGACGGCGGTGAGGACGCAACACCAACCACCGTTGCCGCGGCCACCACCGAGGCCCCGGCCGAAGGGCCGACCAAGGGGGGCAAGCTGGTCTACGGCATGGAGGCCGACTCGGCCAACGGCTGGGCCCCCTACCGGGTCAGCTGCGCCATCTCGTGCTATCGGATCCTGGGCGTGATCTCCGACACGCTCTACGTCCCCAACACCGACGGCGGCGTTCGTCCGGTGCCTGGTCGAGTCGGCCGAGTCCGAACGCCGACTTCACCGAGTGGACCCTCACGATCCGTGACGGCATCACCTTCCACGACGGCACGCCCCTCACCGGCGAGGCCGTTGCGTTCAACATCGACACCTGCCGGGCCAGCTAGCCTCACCGGGCCGGCGCTGTCCAACATCGGTGACGTCCAGGCCGACGGCCAGAACGTCGTGATCACGATGAAGTCACCGTGGGCACCGTTCCTGTTCAACATCGCCGGGCGGCTCAGTGCTCCTACATGTTCTCGCCCGACTGGCTCAAGAGCCTGCCCGACGTGCCCCAGCGCACCGAGGGTTCGCCCTTCTTCGACGAAGAGGTCGCCGCCCTGCCCGCCGACGGCGACGCCACCAAGCCGGTCGGCCTCGGTGCCTTCACCTTCGTCTCGCTACGACGCCGGGCAACGGCAACAGCTTCATCGCCGAACGCAACGAGGACTACTGGCGGGGCCCGAACGGGATCACCGGCGAAGACCTGCCCTACCTCGACGAGATCGAGCTCGTCGTGGTCGTCGACATCGCCAGCCGCTCCAACGGCGTCGAGTCCGGCGAGTTCAGCGTGATCCACACGGCGAACTCCGACGAGATCGAGCGCCTGATGGACAACCCCGACGTCAACATCATCATGGCCAACGACTTCGGCGACACGAGCTACACGCATGCTCAACGTGGCCCAGGGCGACAACCCGACCCTGGCCGCCATCACCGGCGCCGCCGACGCCCGGTCCCGATGGACCCCGAAGGGGTCAACGCCGACAGCCCGCTGCTCCACAAGTCGTGCCGCCAGGCCCTGGCCTGGGCCACCGACAACGAGCGCCTCGCCGAAGAGCGCGGCGGCGGCCTGGTCGACGTCGGCCAACGGTCCGTTCCCTCCGGGTTCGATGGGCTACCTCGAAGACACCGGCTTCCCCGGGTTCGACATCGCACACGGCCCAGGACGCTGTTCGAACAGTGCAAGACCGACGCCGGCACCGACGTCATCTCGTTCCGCTTCGACACCACCAACGACCCGTTCAACGTCGAGACCAACCAACTCGTGATCTCGATGTGGAACGAAGCCTTCGGCGACGAGATCGAAGCCACGATCTCGCCCGTCGAGCAGGGCTCCTACATCGGCCTCGCCCTCACCGGTTCGTTCCAGGCCTTCAGGCTGGCGCAACCACGGCGGCATCGACCCCGACACCGCAGTTCCTGTGGTGGTTCTCGGGAACGGCGTCGCCGATCGGGTCCCTGGCGCTCAACTTCGGGCGCTTCCAGGATCCGGTGATCGACGCCGCCCTGATCACCCAGCGCTCGCACCGATGACATCGAGGTGCGCCGCCAGGCGGCCGAGGACATCAACCGGTCGTTCGGTGAGAACGTCTGGAACCTGTGGAGCACCTGGACCCTGTGGGGCATCGCCTCCAACCCGAACGTCCAGGGCATCACCGACCTCAAGACCCCTGACGGCGACACCCAGCGTCCCATCGTGGCGGTGGCCACCCGATGATCGGCATGTGGTGCATCGACGCCACCTGCAACTGAGCGACACCTGATCAGACCGAAGGGGCCCGGGCGTCAGCGCCCGGGCCCCTTCGCGTGTCCGCTCACCGTCACCCGGGCGTGCGCCACCATCCGGGCGGCCAGTACCGACCGGGCGTTGCGGTAACCGACCGAGCGCTCGGTACCAGCCACTCACGATTGTCCAACGCTGCTCGCGGCCGACCCGACGATTCGGTCGAGACCGGACGACTCAGTCGATGTCGCGTTGGATGAGGCGAGCGGCGCCGACCCCGGCGAAGAGCAGGGCCCACAGGGCGAGCACGACGCCGGCCAGCAGGTAGCCGTGGTGGCTGACGATCTGGACGTCGTCGACGAAGGCGCTGCCCTCGATCGACGACACGTCTTCGCCGCTGGCGAACGACGTGGCGTTGGTGACCGGGAGCCACACCGCCACCCACCGTAGGAAGAGGGCAACGATCGCATCGAGGACGAAGAAGTACGTGAGGAACCCGACGATCGAACCGATCGAGTTCCAGACCAGGAACGTCGCCCCGATCCCCATCACCGCCAACAACCCACTGGCGACACCGGTTCGGCCGACGGCGACGGCGACGTTGGTCCACAGCTCGGCCGTGGTGCCGTCGGCCGTCCCGAGCACGACGGCCAGCCCGAACACGGCGGCCACGTAGAAGGTGGCGACCAACGCCGACACCACGGCGATCGTCGCCGCCCCGGCGATGCAGCGCGACACCACGATCCGGAGCCGTCGCGGCTCCCAGGTGAGCAGCTGTTCGAGCATGCCGGTCTTGATGTCGGCGCCGACGAACGAGGCGCCCAGCACGAACGCCATCATCGACAGGAGATTGGCGGCCGGGGCCAACAGGGCCGTTCCATCGACGCCCCCGGCCATGTCGTTGACGAAGTCGGGTGGGGTGCCGTCGCGATTGTCGATCACGAAGTAGGCGATCACCACTCCGGCCACGGCCAGGACCATCAGTGCGAGCGGGAAGAACCAGGTCATGCGGCGGGCGAGAAGTCGTTTGGTGTCGGCCATGAGCAGGCGGGTCATGGTGCCACCTCGTCGGCCGGCGATTCGACGACGACCGGCGGCGGGGGTGGTGCCGCACCCGCCGTGAGGTTCAGGAACGCCGATTCGAGCGTTGCCCGCTCGATGCGTAGGCCGTGGAGGTAGCGACCTTCGTCGGCCAGGGCCTTGGTCACCTCGGCCACGCGTTCGATTCCGATCTCGAGCGCGAGTTCGTCGGGGGCGAGGCGCCGCTGGGAGTCGATGCCGACTGCGGCGAGAACGGCCATCGCTCCCTCCCGATCCGCGATGTTGACGACCACGAGGTCGGGACCGGCATGGGCTCGGACCTCGTCGAGGCTTCCCGAGACGACCAGGTGCCCACGATCGATGATCGTCACCTGGTCGCAGACCTGCTCGATCTCGGAGAGTTGATGGCTCGAGACCAGGACTGCCTTGCCCGCTTCGGCGATCGAGCGGATCAGGGCCCGCATCTCGGCGATGCCGGCCGGATCGAGGCCGTTCGCCGGTTCGTCCAGGATCAGGAGGTCGGGGTCCTTCAGGAGCGCGGCGGCAATGGCGAGTCGCTGCTTCATTCCCAGCGAATAGCTGTCGAACGAGTCGCCGGACCGCTCGTACAGGCCGACGGTCTGCAGCACCCGGTCGACGTCGGAGCGAGGCAGCCCGACCATGTCGGCCAGCAGTTGCAGGTTCCGGCGACCGCTGAAGGGTGGGAAGAGCTTCGGGTTCTCGACGATGGCGCCGACGCGACCTGCCACCCGGTGGAACTCGGTGGTGGAGTCGACCCCGAAGACGTGCACGGTGCCGGCGGTCGGTCGGATGAGACCCAGGAGGCAACGGATCGTGGTGGTCTTCCCCGATCCGTTCGGTCCCAGGAACCCGTGTACCGATCCGGCACGGCCCAGCACCAGGTCGAGTCCGTCGACGGCGACGACATCGACGTCTCGGACCCGCGAATAGACCTTGCGCAGGCCCTGGATCTGCACGATGGCGCTCATCGGGTCAACCTAGCCCCGGGGACCGAAACCGACGAGGGTGCACGAGGTCAGCCCTTCGGAGCGAAGGCGTGCGCCAACACTCCCCCACCGAATGCCGGTGGCGCCGTGCCTTCGACCGCGTACCGATACAGGGCAGTCTGGTACACCACCGACAGGGCACTGCTGACGACGGCGACCAGGAGCACCCAGGTCACGAACACGACCACTGCCGCCACCACCAGGGTCGTCACCCCGCTGACCACGGCCAGGAGCACGAACGGCAACCCGGCCAGAACAGCGAGGAAGCTCACGATGCCGATTCCGGCAGTGGCGACCACCTGCTCGCCCCAGGTCCGTTTGAACATGGTGGCCGAGCGTTTGACCGCTTCACCAACGCCGACACCTTCGATCACGAGGACCGGCAGCACCAGGAAGGTCACCAGCGACCACGCCAGACCAACGAGACCGACGACGAGCTTGCCCAGGAACCCGGCTCGCTCTTCGATGGCACGCAGGATGATCGAAACGGTGGCGCTGAGCACGGCCCAGGGCAGGATCACCAGGGCACGCGACGCCGCGCCACGCAGGGCCGATCCGAGGGTCGGATCACCGCCGCGCATCCGCTCGTCGGCCGCCGACACCAGAGCGGCATTGAAGAAGATCGTGATGTAGGCCAGCACGACGTAGCCAACGAAGGCGATCACGTACCCGACCAGGCCGGGCTCGAAACCGGTCGAGCCGTCGACGGTGTCGGTCGAACCGAGCAGGAAGACGGGCACGAAGAACGAGACCGCGGCGATGGCGGTGGCAAGGAACGAGATGACCGGCAGGACGAGCAGTTCCTTGTCGGCCCGCAGCACGTCCCACGATGCCTTGGTCAGCTCCCATGATCGGCGAATGCGCCCCATGTCGGTTCCCTCCGTTCGATGCGCACCACCGGCGCTGCTCGAACACTACCGGTCGAGTCAGGACCGCTCGGACCACTCGCGGAGAAGCGGGAACGGGAAGATGCCCGTGGCATGGCCGTCGTTCCAGGTGATGCCGAGCCCCCAGGCACCGTGGAAGTCGGCGTCGACGATCCTCAGGGGCAGTGGACTCCCGGGGAGTGGCCAGGTGTCCTGCTTGGCCGCCCGCCGCATGTGGCAGTCGGCGCAGGGGCATCCGAGTCGGAGCTCGGCCAGGCCGAACCGGGCCTCATGGTCATCGGCGAAGAGGATGGTGATGCCCTCGTCTCGCTTCACCGTCACGTCGATGGGCTCGAACCGGTCATCCATGCCCAAGTCTGCCGGATCGGTCGACGACCGACGCACGTTGTACGTTCTGGTGATGGACGTCGGACTCCTCACCCTCGGCGACTGGCTCACCGATCCGGTCACCGGGCATCGCCCGACCGAGGGGCAACGGCATCGGCAGATCGTCGAACAGGCGGTGGTGGCCGAGTCGGCGGGTTTCGCCTCGGTCCACCTCGGCGAACACCACTTCTCGGACTACATCCTCACGTCACCGCCGGTGGTACTGGCCGCCATCGCCGCTCGCACGACCAGCATCCGGCTGTCGAACGGCGTCGCCCTGGCCGCCAATCTCGACCCGGTTCGGGTGGCCGAGGACTACGCGACGGTCGACGTGCTCAGCGAGGGCCGCATGGAACCCTGCTTCGGCCGGGGGAACGCCTACCCCGACGTCTACACGTTCTTCGGCCAGGAACCGTCGGAGGCCACCGACCGGTTCGCCGAGAACGTCCGTCTGATCGATCGTCTCTGGCGATCCGACGGGCCGATCTCGTGGGCCGGCCGCCATCGGGTTCCCCTGGTCGACGTCGAGGTGCATCCGCGTCCCGACCGACGACCGAGACCACCCATGTGGATCGGGGGCGGCCTGTCACCCGACAGCATCGACCTGGCGGTCGAGCTCGGGTGTTGGCTGATGCTGCCGACCGTCTTCGGGCGGTGGGAACTCTTCGTTCCGGCCGTCGAGCGCTACATCGCGGGGTGGGAGGCTGCCGGACGCGATCCTGGCGACCGGCGGATCGGCGCCTGCAGCCACGCCTTCGCCGGGTCCGACAGCGCCGCAACGAGGGCCCGTTGGGCCCCGCGCTACCTGCACTACCTCGACTCGGTCAACGGTTGGATCGGTCAGGCGGCCAGGCGGGCCGGGACCGAGGCCCCGGTCCTCCCGGCCGGTGACTTCGATCAGCTCAACGCCACCATCGCCATCTCGGGTTCACCCTCCGAGGTGGTCGATCGAATGGGATGCGCCGCCCAGACGCTGCACCTCGACACCCACCTGCTCATGGTCGACATGGGCGGCACCCCCGACATCGAGGTGTTCGACACCATCGAGCTGATCGGCGCCGAGGTCATCCCCCAGCTCCCCTGAGCTCCCTCCCGCTCGGTAACCCCGAGCTCGCCGCTCACCTGGCCACCACCGCAACTCTGGAGCCGGGGCACCGGAAACCGGTGCCCACGGCCCACGGTTGGCCGGCTTCGTCGGGTCGATTCGCCGCTCGACGTAACCGCAGCGACGCCCTTGCGTCATTCACGATCGTGGACGACGTTCGAAAGCGACTCGTAGATCGGAGGGAACCGTCGGCCGCGAAGCCACGACGGCTCGGCCGGTCGCGCATCGGGTCGGCAAACGTTCGCCTCGTGGCCGCGAACCTCTTGTCGACGATGGTCGAGTACGGCGTGTGGTTCGCCGTGCTGGTTCTTGCCTACCAGCGCGGCGGTGCAACCGAGAGCGGGCTGGTCGCTGCCCTGCAACTGCTTCCGGCCGCCATCCTGGCCCCCCGCCTGTCGCGACTGGGCGATCGGCATCGAGCCGACGACGTCCTCGTGGCCTCCCTCACCACGGCGGCCGTGCTGTGTGTGCTCATCAGCGCCCTGATCCTGAGCGATGCCCCGATCGTGCTCGTCTACGCGGCGGCCACGGCGCTCACGGTCGACCTGGCCATCATCCGCCCCACCCAGAGCAGCGCGGCCGTGATCATCGCCAGGGACGCACACGATCTGGCGGCCACGAACTCGTATCTCGGACTCACCGAGAGTGCCGGCATGTTGGTGGGCCCGGTCGCCGTCGGAGTCGCCTCGGCGGCCGACATGATCGATCTGCTCTTCCTCGCCTGTGGTGCACTGGCGGTGTCGGCGGCGGTGATGGTCGTCGGGATCGCTCC
This sequence comes from uncultured Acidimicrobiales bacterium, assembly GCA_963700755.1. Taxonomy (GTDB): domain Bacteria; phylum Actinomycetota; class Acidimicrobiia; order Acidimicrobiales; family SZUA-35; genus JBBQUN01. The sequence continues at coordinate 59,204 of CAVOYW010000001.1, read as the reverse complement.
CAGTCCACCGCCACATCGACGCCGCAGCGGTCGCCGGAAACGTGTTGACCACCTGCCGTCGGGATCGATGCTGGTCGTGACCTTCCTGGGTCTTCGGGGCATGATCATCGGCACCGTCGACCTCCTGCTGCTGGCCGTTGCCATCGATTCGCTCGCTCTCGAGGAGCGCCTGCAGACGTCACTGAATCTGACGTTCGGCCTCGGCCTGGTCCTCGGTTCGTTCCTTCAGCTGTGGCTCGTCCGCCGAACCGAGCATCATCGGATCATGTTCGTCAGCGCCACCGTGTTCGGTCTGGGGGTGGCGGTCCTGGCCATCGGGCCGTCGTTCACGACGGCACTGTTCCTCGCAGCAGCCGCCGGCGCAGGGGCGATGACCGGTCAGATCTCGGGCCGCACGCTGCTGCAACAGGTCACACCTCGAGGGATGACCGCTCGAGCCTTCGGGCTCGTCGAATCGGCCGAGCTCTTCGGCAGCGCCGTCGGAGCCGCCTTGGTGGCGGCACTGATCGCCGCCGTGGGTCTCGAGGCGAGCCTGGTGGCAACCGCCTGCGTGCTTCCCCTGGCCCACGTGATCCTGAATCGCCGACTCCCCCGCATCGAGACCGCTCACCGCCCCCGCCCGGCCGCCACACCCGATTCCGAACGTCGCTCCGTTCCGGCAGCAACTCGAGCGTGAGACCGCGTTCGACGTGTGGCGGAAAGACCTGGGCGATACTTCATGGATCCCCTGGAATTCCGAGCGAGCGCACGGCTGGGAGTCACGGCGTCAGGTCGATCCCGCACCACGATGGGCCGGTCGGGCGACCAGACCGCATCGTTGCGTTCAACTCCAACTCGGCGGAAACGACTCTGATCATGATGACTCCACCCCCCAACGTCGACATCGACCGTCCAGATCCGATGTTCAGCCGCCATGCGTGGGTTGCCAAGCGACCTGTGCCGTTGCCGAACAGTCGGTCTGCAACCGTGGGCGACTGGACGATCCGAACCGGTTCCGAGCTACCGCTCCAGGTTGCACCGTTCCTTGCCATCGCCGGACACGTCGTCGACCCCGACCATCCGGCCGGCGCTCTCGACGATGTGCTCGAGGCGTTCGCGGACTCACCACCGTTGGAGCAGGCGGGGATGCTCATCGACCGACTTGCTGGTCGATTTCTCGCCTTGATGGCGACCCGAGAGGGCGTTTTCCTGACCCAGGACGGTCTGGGAACGAAGCCGATCTTCTCGGACGCCGAGAGCGGTGTCGCCGCCACCGCTCCCGGCCTCCTCCTGCAGCTGACGGGCCGACGACGACTCGACAACCCCGACCTCGAACGTCTGTGGACCGACCCGGACTTCATTGCCAGTGACTACGCCCTCGGTGGCGTGACCTGCCCGCACAGTGGGTCAAGACGAATCCTTCCCAACAGTTGGCTCGGCTTGGACCGCGGGACGATCCTCTATCGAGACGTCACTCGAACCGGCGCCCCGTGCAGCCCCGAGGAGGTCGCCCGACGGCTCACGACCATCGTGCGCGGCTTGGCCGCGGCGCGACCGAACCTGCAGCTCGGGTTGTCTGGCGGCCGGGACTCACGCCTCGTGTTGGCAGCTGCCATCAAGTCAGGAGTGCCATTCAAGTCCTACTCCTACACGCCTCCCGACACGCCGGCCATGGTCGATGCCGTGTTGGCCAACGAGGTCGCAGCCAGCGTCGGCGTCGCCCACAAGGTGTGGGAGTTGCCCCGACGGCTCAGCCCGGAGATCACCCGGACTCTCGAGCGTGAACAGATCAGGGTCCGCCCCACGGTGAAGATCTGCGAAGTCGAACATCGTCACCGCGCTCGAGACGGGTCGAGTCCGCTGTATCTCATCGGCAACGGCGGTGAGTTCCTCCGAGACCACTACGAAGGGTTGGCGAGTGCTCGCATGGCCCGGCACTACGCCCGGCTCCTCGAACGGCAGGGCGACCCCCTCCTCCGAGAGCTGTTCGACGAGTGGTGGCGGGAAACCTATGCTCGACGTCCCGGTGCGTTCCGGTGGCTGGATCAGTACTACTGGGAGCAACGACTCGGGGTGTGGGGTGCACTGGGGTTCTCCGAGCACGATGCCGCATCGGACCAGATATCGCCGTTCAGTTCCCGGGCGATGATCATCGACGGCATCGATCGGCGAGTCCGCATGTGGCACCGCTGTGACCGGTTCCACGGCGCCCTGATGGAACAACTGTGCCCATCTCTCGACAAGCTTCGGTACACCGATCAATCCGTGTCCACCATTCGATGGCTGGTCAAACGGCCGACCGCCTCGAAGGTCGCCCGCCGACTCGTTCTTCGCAGCGTGAGACCCGTTCTCCCCCATCGTTGACCGAACGGATCGCTTGTGGCTCCGAGCGGGGCCGGAGCGAAGCCCGTCGGCCCGACACCCCGGCGACGACCCAACCAGGCCTTGGGAAGCTACGTTGGCCCTGCCCGCGAGGATGACTGCAACGCGAAGCGACGAGAGGACCACCATCTTGGCCATACGCCCCTTCCGAGCACTCCGCCGAACATCTGAGGTCGACGACGAGTCGCGAGGTCGAGCGAACCGGATGACTGGACGGGTTCGGCTCCGCACGGGGTCCGCCACCCTCGCGGCCATCGTCGGGTTGCTCTCCATCGCTGCCGGGGCGTGTTCGATCGGCGGCACGTCTTCCGGCTCCGAGGGTACCGATGCCGGTACGATCGGCCCGGGACAAGCCGCCGGTGTCGATGGTTCGATCGATCGAACGACCTCGGTACCGGCCCCCGAGGTGACCGAATCCACGATCTCGATGGTGCGCGGAGATCTCTCGATCTACGGATTCATCCTTCCGAGACCGGGCAACAACGTCGGCGTTCCGGGTTTCCCCGATCTCACCGGCCTCGTGCCGTTGCCTGCCGCCGAAGGCGTCGTTGGCATCACCATCGACGATGCCTTCCTGTCGGCGAACGAGAACGAGCCGTGGCTCACCAAGATCGATGACCAGTGGATCCTCAGCGGCATCTCCGCCGACGGGATCTGTCTCAACCTCGTCACGACCCTCACGCTCGAGAATTCCTATGTGAACTGCCCGACCCGGCAGCAAGACGAGTCATGGGGCGCCGGCGCCGATGATGCCGCTGCGGTGAACGTGGTTGCCGACGACGTCGTGATCCGGAGAAACACGATCAAGTGCAGTGGATTCGACAACGACATCTGCTCCCGGAACATCGAGATTCGAGGGCGAAATGCCCTCGTCGAATACAACGACCTGTCGTTCGCACGCGGCGCCCTCGAAGTGGGTGAGGGGTCGACGATCCAGTTCAACTTCATGCATTCGTTCGCGTTCGGTGCCGATCAGCGTCAGCAACAGGAAAACAACAATCCCGGCGTCACCCACAACAACGCCATCAACAACGGTGGGTACACGGACGTCCTCGTTGCCGGTAACTACGTGGACGCCACCTATGGCCGTGTGTCGTCGTTCCCCGAAGACCATCGAAACCAGTACTACCCGAACGTCTACGAAGACGGTCTGGTCAGGATCGGCGACCCCATCAACGGCTACGCCGTGGTCAATTACCTGCTCGATGGACCCGGTACCGACTTCAGGCTGGAGCACAACTACTTCGCATCGGTTGGCCGGAGCTTCAACTGCCAGACTCGAGGCGTCGAGAACGCATCGTGCACCACCGGAGCCGACTTCAACGCATACGGCGCCGACCTGTTCGATTGGTACGGATCGGACCGCGACTTCTCGGTCTCGGGTGGGCCGGCGGTTCTCGAGGGTCGCTGCAACTTCACGATCGACGATCCGTTGGACCCCGATCCGCAACTCCTCCCTCCGAGTTTTCTCGCCGGCGACCGGCACCAGACCGACGGGTGCGAGCTCCTTCCTCCGTCGGACTAGGAGCGAATCATTTCTCCCGGTCTCGAATACGCCCCCGAGAGGATTCGCTGGGTGAAAAGGCACATTGCGGGGCTTGGCGATCCTGATCTGGGTCGAACAACTAGCATCCTTCGAATGCGCACCAGCACAGCGAAGCGTACGTCCCTGTCTGGTGTCGGGCTGGACGAACCCGGCCGGATCCCTGCGGAGCCGACGACGTTGCACCATCGTCGTCGCACCACATGAAGCGTCCTGAGTCGGCAGGCGAGGGGCGTGGTTCACTCCTCGGAAACAGTGCCTGGGCGATGGTGGCAGAGGCCGTGATGCTGATCGGCGGACTGTCGAGTTTCGTCGTGCTGGGGTTCCTGCTCAAGCCCAGTGACTACGGCATCTTCGGCAGTGTGCAGGCGCTCGTTGCGCCCGCATTCACGCTGGCCCTGATGGGAAGTCCGGTACTCCTCCTTCGTCGCATCTCGGGTGGCGCGCCGACGCAGGCGTCGTGGTCACGTCTCATGAGTTCGGCCGTGGCCGGCGGTGTGGCGGCGACCGTCCTGTTGCTCGTGCTCCGCCCGCTGCTGCTCGGTCCTGCTCCCATCCTGCCGTACGTGCTTCTCGTGTTGAGCTACGGACTGCTCTCCCACTACGCCGACCTGCAGTACATGCTTGCGACAGCTGTCGGTCGAATGGACAGGGCCGCTGCCGGTCGGACCCTGGCGACGCTGCCTCGATTGGTGGCGCTGGGGATCTTCGCGCTCGGCTCGGTTCACACCCTCGAGCGATGGGCATGGTTCGTCGTCTGCGCCAATCTCCTCGGAACGGTTGCGTCGGTCGTCTACGGCCGGCACGGATTCGGTGTCCACAGCGGGCGATTGAAACTCGGAACGATCGCTCCCGATGCCCGAGAAGGCTACGGGTACGCGCTCAACGGCCTCTCAGCCGGCGTTCTCGATGCCTCCGATCGGCCCATTCTCGTGAACAACGGACTCGCAGACGACGCCGGTTACTACAATCTGGGTGCTCGGCTCCTCTCGTTCTCCTATCTTCCGATCATGGCCGTGCTCCGAGCCACCGGGGCCGAGGTCTTTCGAGCCGGCGGCCAGGGCATCTCCGAGTCGATGGAGGTCTCGAAACGGGTTCTCCGACCTGTCGTCGGACTTGCCATCGTCATTTCCGTCGGTCTCTTCACGCTTGCTCCCGTGGTCAACGTCCTCCTCCCAGACGGCTACGAGACCGTGATCGACGTGCTTCGCTGGTTCTCCCTCATGCCGATCATCAAGGGTTTCCAGTTCGTCGGCGGCAATGCACTCGACGCTGCGGCGCTGCAACTGGTCCGCTTCCGCATGACCCTCGGGGCTGCGACCCTCAACCTCGTGTTGAACCTGATCTTGATTCCCCACTACTCATGGCGGGCTGCAGTGGGTTCGACGTTGCTGGCAGAGACCGTTCTCGCCGCCTCCCTGTGGTGGTACGGCAACAGGCTGGCCAATCGACCCGTCATAGCCGAACCCTCACTCGCCGGCGGACGGACGAGGCGGCTGCTGCATCGCGGACACCCCGACGAACCTTGATTCGGTCCGAGCTGGTCTCGACATCCGGATCAAAACAGCAACGACGCCCAACCCAACAGCCGCCGTTCGACCTTCGCTCTCGCCCGTCGCGACGAACAACGGACGACGACATCCCGCCAGGGCGAGGAAACGGCGTGGGCCCGGTGGGGATCGAACCCACGACCAAGCGATTATGAGTCGCATGCTCTGACCACTGAGCTACGGGCCCCGGCGCGGCGGGGAGACCCCTTGCGCCGGGTCAGGGTAGTGCGCACCGACGTCGACGTCGCCGATGCCGACCCCTCGCCTCGCCCCAACGCGCGACCATTCACGGACCGGCGACCACGGGGAACTAGCGTGACCGTGGTGGCCGCGGTCGACGACATCTTGCACCCACCGAGCCGCCGACGCGACGACGAACTGGTCACTCACCTCGTCCAGACGGTTGCCACGGTGGTCACCGACGATCCCTCGGCGATGATCACCGTTCGATCGCTGGCGAAGGCGGCGGGCGTCGATCAGCGGGTCGTCGCTCGGCGGTTCGGCGACACCCGGTCGCTCGAACTCCTGACGCTCGAACGGTCACTCGACCAACTCCTCGCGTCGGCGAATGGCGCCCACCCGCTTCCGCCGGCAGGCGCCATCTTCGACGACCCGGTTCGTTGGTATCTGATCACCCGCCTGGCTCTGGATCCGGGCCGACCCAACCGGCTGGCCCCCTTCAGCCGGTTCGTTCGTTCCCTGGTCGATCGTGAGCACCAGCTCCATCCCGAGCTCGATCGGACACAGGCCGAGATGGCCACCACGCTTTCGCTGTCGGCCGAGGTCGGGGCGGCCCTGTTCAGCCCGGGATTCTGCAAGCCCTTCGGATTGGGCGCCGACGATCCGGTCATTCGGACAACGCTGATCTCGCTGATCGAAGACCTCCGGGCACGCACCGGATCGTTCAGCGAGACGGCACCACCGCTGCGGATCGACCACGATCGCTGGAGTCGAGCGCGCACGAAGCGCTGGCGCAGCCAGACCCGTGGTCGGGACAACGTCGAGGACCGCCTGGTTCATGCCGGCGCCACGCTCCTCGTCGAGCAGCGGCCCTCGGCCATCTCGGGTCGAGAGCTGGCGATGCTCGCCCAGGTCAACTACGGGTTGATCCATCACTACTTCGGTTCGAAGAACGCGGTCCTGCGCCAATCCCTGGCCTGGCTCCGCCGCCAGGCTCTGATCCAGGTGAGCAATCCCGAAGCCGGACCCGGTGAACCGATCGGCGCCGCATCGCTGGCCAGGGCCATGGCCAACATGGCGCTCGACGGCCTGTCCGATTCGCCCGACGGCGAGTTTCCGGGCCTCGACCGGTTCGTCCGGCGACTCGGCGACACCGAGGCGTTGGCGGCTCGAACGCGGGCAACGGCCTTCCTCTCGCTCACGACCTACTTTGCCTGGGTTCTGCTCGAGGACCTGATGGCGCCGGCGCTGGATGGTGACCCCGACGAGCTCCACGCCGCGGCCATGGGTCAGATGGCGCAGACCATTCGTCGACGCTGAACGACGCCGCTACCCGCCCAGCACACCGAGCAGATCGAGATGCCGTGCCTGAGCTGCGTGCCGACTGGCCATGACGACGAACATGGCATCGCCCCGCTCGGTCTGCTCGACGATCTGCGACGCCGTCACCGCCATCAGATACCCGCTGAACGACCCGAGCACGTAGCGGCGCCAGATGGCCTCGAAGTCGACCTCGACACCATGCCGGGCGAGCCCGTCGACGTAGCGCCGGACCAGACGTTCCTCGTTCTGCTCCCGAAGGTGTGGCAGCAGGCCCGATCCCAGCAGGTAGGCGACGTCGGTGGGGCCGGACCCGATCGAGACGGTCTGCCAGTCGACCACCGTGATCGGCGGTGCGGTCGGACCGGTGCCGAACAAGAAGTTGTCGAGCCGGTAGTCACCGTGCACCAAGCAGGCCCGGTCGCTGGGTTCGGGCCCCTCCATCAAGGCTTCGCCGAGTGGCACGAGCAGCGGTCCCATCTGCCGCCCCAGTTCGATGTCGTCGCTGCTCAACATATCGGCGTAGCGGGTGGCGAACCCTTCGAACACCATGTCGTACAGCTCGGCCCGGCCACGGATCCGTTCGAGGTCGGCCGCACCGATCCAGTCGAGCTCGGCCAGCTCGGCCCCTCGCCCCCACGTCGACCCGTGCATTCCGGCCGCCTCGTCGACGGCCAGTTCGGCCTGCTCGACCGTGCATCCTCCGAGCTGATCGCCCTGGCTCGCCGGCGCGATGTCCTCCATGATGACCACGAAGTCGTTGGCGGCCGCGTCGCCGGCCACATGGTGCACCCGGGGCGAGCGAACGGCAACGGTTCCGGCCAGGTCCCGGTAGAACCCGACTTCGTGGACATAGGTGCCGGTGAGGGCCGCGGTCATCCGGCTCAGCTCGCTCTGCGACGGAAACTTCCCGACCACGGTTGCCGGCAGGGAGGGATCGGCCGAAGACCAGCGGAGCGAGAACCGCACGTTCTCGCCGACCTGACCGGTACCGATCGAAACCGAGCTCATCTCGACGATCGAGGCTCCCGCTCCGACACCGGCATCGGCGAGGACCGCGGTGAGCCATTCGGTCGTGATCTCTCGAGCGGGGACGATGTCGCGGCGCATGAGGAGGGAGCCTGGCAGGTTCCCGGCTCGCATGCCAGTGGCCGGGACGGTCCTCGGCAGCGCTCCGCCGAGCCCCGAGTCGCATTGCCGCACACCTTGCGCCACGATGGCCCGATGCACGAATCCGGATCCGGAGCCAGGCCCGAGACGAGCGAGCACGACGACGGCGGAGGGGCCTCGACGTCGCCGCCCGGCCCGCTCGCCGGGGTCCGGATCGCCGACCTCACCACCGTCATCATGGGCCCGATGGCGACGCGCATCCTGGGTGACCTCGGGGCCGACGTGATCAAGGTCGAATCACCCGAGATCGACTTCATGCGAGACTTCGAACCGAAGCGCTCACCGGGCATGGGCGCGATGAGCCTCAATCTGCATCGCAACAAGCGCAGCATCGTGCTCGACCTGAAGTCCGAGGCCGGACACCGGGCGATCATCGATCTCATCGCCTCGTGCGACGTGTTCATCTCGAACATGAGGCCCGCAGCACTCGCCCGCCTGGGCCTCGACCACGAATCGCTCTCGGCCCGCAAGCCCGATCTGATCTACTGCGTCGCCACGGGGTTCGACAGCTCCGGGCCGTACGCCGGCAAGGCTGCCTACGACGACGTGATCCAGGCCGTCTCGGGTATGGCGTCGATGTCATCGTGGTTGGGAGGTGAGCCGGCCTACGTGCCGACCATCGCCGCCGACAAGATCAGCGGCCTGCACATCGTGTACGCCGTGCTGGCTGCGCTGTACCGCAAGGCGATGACCGGCCGGGGCGACGCCATCGAGGTCCCGATGGCCGAGTCGGTCGCCAGCTTCAATCTGGTCGAACACCTGAACGGTCACACCCTGGAGCCGAAGGAACCCCCCTTCAGCTATCAGCGGTTACTGACGCCTCATCGGCGACCCCGCCGCTCGTCCGACGGCTGGGTCTGCATCCTCCCCTACAGCGATCGCAACTGGAAGGACTTCTTCGCCCTCGTCGACCGACCCGAACTCGCCGACGACCCCCGTTTCGCCTCGGTCAACGCGCGCGTCACCAACGTCGACGCGCTCTACGCCCTCCTCGACACCTTCATGTCACGGCACACCACCGACGAATGGATGCGGCTCTGCGATGACGCCTCGATCCCGGCCGTGCCGGTCGTCGACCTCGAGCACCTCGACGACGACCCCCATTTCGCGGCAGTTGGCATGATCGAGATCCAACAACACCCCACCGAGGGGGCCTATCGCGTCGTGCGGGATCCCGTGCGCTTCGCCTCGGGCAACGCCGGCGTGTGGCGACACAGCCCCCGGCCCGGCTCGGCCACCGCCCAGATCCTCCGTGAGCTGGGCTACGACGACGAAGCCATCGAGGCCGTCATCGCATCGGGCCACTGGGATCCCGACGCCTGAGCCGGACAGCGGGCCGAACGCGCACGTGCCCCGAGGCGATGCTCGGGGCACGAACGGCTGTGGCTCGGGGGGTGGGGATCGAACCCACGACCCATTGATTAACAGTCAATTGCTCTGCCAGCTGAGCTACCCCCGAAGGCGAGGCCGAGGATAGCAAGGCTTCGACTCGACCCAGCACCATTGCCGCCAATCGGCCACGACTCCTGCCGGCGCTCGTCGGTGGTTCAGTCGAGATAGTCGCGAAGCCGGTCGCTGCGCAGGGGGTGACGCAACTTGGCCAGGGTCTTGGACTCGATCTGGCGAATCCGTTCCCGGGTGACGCCGAATTCCTTGCCGACCTCTTCGAGCGTCCGAGGTCGGCCGTCGACGAGGCCGAACCGGAGCCGCACGACCTCGGACTCGCGTTCGGACAGGTCGCTGAGCACCTCGTTGACGGTCTCGGCGAGCATCTTGCGAGCCGTCACGTCGAGCGGCGCCGCCGCACTGTCGGGGATGAAGTCGGCCATCGACGTGTCGTCTTCGTCGCCGATCGGCGAGTCGAGCGAGAGGGGATCCTGTTGGGCGATCCGCAGGATCTCGGCGACCTTGGCCTCGGAGAGATCGACGGCGTCGGCCAGTTCGGCCAGGGTCGGCTCCCGTTCGAGCTTCTGCAGCATGGCCCGCTGCTGGCGAACGACCTTGTTGATCGATTCGACCATGTGCACCGGCACCCGGATGGTCCGGGACTGGTCGGCCAGTGCTCGGGTGATCGCCTGCCGGATCCACCAGGTTGCGTAGGTGGAGAACTTGAATCCCTTGGAGTAGTCGAACTTCTCGACCGCCCGCATCAGGCCCAGGTTGCCCTCCTGGATGAGATCGAGCATGGGAACGCTCCGACCCACGTAGCGCTTGGCGATCGACACCACCAACCGCAGGTTGGCCGAGGTGAGTTCGCTGCGGGCCCGGTGCCCATCGGCCACGATGCGGCGCAGGCGTCGCTGCTCGGCCAGGGGCAGGTCGTGCCAGGTCTCGGCGTGGATCTGCTCGGCGATCGTGGACGCTGCGGCGGCGCCGGCCTCGATCCGCTTGGCCAGCGAAACCTCCTCGTCGGCGCTGAGCAGCGGAACCTTTCCGATCTCCTTGAGGTACATGCGGACCGGATCCGACGAGCCGTTGGCCCGGGCCATGGCGACCGCAGCGACCCGGGCCGGATCGTCCTTGAGGCGCAGCTTGCGGTGTCCGTTGGCGTCGATCGGTGGCTGGTCGAGTTCGACCGGATCGTCGTCGAAGGGGATCTCGGATTCTTCGAGGAACGACTTGACCGCGTCGAGCACGTCGGGTGTGAGTTCGACCCGCTTCATCACGTCGAGGACGTCTTCGGGGTTGAGCGAACGACCGCCGCGAGCGCGCAACACGAGTCGTTCCCGATGTTCATCGGTGAAGGCACTCGGCGCAGCGATGAGTGGCCGATCGGTCAAGAGACCTCCTCGGAGGGGTGGGTCAGCCACGCTAGCAACTCTGCGACCGCTGGTGCCTGTCGACCGGGTTCGAGCAGGTCAGCCTGATGCCGAACCAGCCACGAGACCCGACGGTTCGTGTCGGCGATGTCGGCGGGGTCGACCGCACCCTTGGCCGCCCGGCGACCCTCCTCGATCTGGGCGTCGAGAAAGCGGCGCCACAGGAGGCAGGCGACGTCGGTGGGTTCGCTGGTCGGCTCCTCGACCGACACCCGCTGGAGAAGATCACCGACCTCGGGGCCACCGGCCTCGATGGCCGCGTGGATCGACGGCGACGTGGTGAGGGTGTCGTAGGCCGTGGCCATGAGATCTTGGGTGAAGAGGTCGGAGACGAGCAGGGCCGTCATCTCGTCGCGTCGGTGTACGGCCAGCTTCAGCGCCTCGTATTCGGCCGGGTGGCGCACTCCCGACCCGACTCGGCGAACGGGCGCATTCGAGTCGTTCACCCGGCGGGACGGACCGGCGGCGGCCATCTCTCGAACGAGGTCTTCGGAGATCCGGCAACGGTCGGCAATCGTGTAGGCGTATTGATCGCGAACGATCCGGTCGGGGTGTTCGGCCACCATGGCCAGCGCCGCCTCGGCGGTTCTGGCCCGGCCCTCGACCGACGACAGATCGCCGGCGTCGAGCGCCCGCTCGACCCGGAACTGCAGGAACGGACGGGCGTTGCTGACCGCTGCGGCGAGCCGCTTCGGGTTCTGCCGGGCCAGGTCGGCCGGGTCGACGCCATTGGGAAGGTCGGCGACCAGCACGTCGAGGTCGTGGGTCTTCTCCCACTCGTAGAAGCGCGCCGCCAGCGTTCTGACCGGCCGCGTCGGCGTCGAACGACAGCACGACCCGCCGGGCGAAACGGCGCAGCAGCTTGACGTGCTCGTCGGTGAGCGCCGTGCCGCAGGTGGCGACGGCGCGCGGTGTTCCGGCCAGGTCGAAGGCGATCACGTCGGTGTATCCCTCGCAGACGATGACCTCGTCGGCGTTGACGATCGTCGGACTTGGCCCAGTTGAGCCCATAGAGGGCCCGGCTCTTGCTGTAGACGGTCGAATCGGCCGAGTTCACGTACTTCCGGGCGTCGTCGGAGCCGGGCAGGACCCGACCGCCGAACCCGATCGGGTGATCCTGCGGGTCGAAGATCGGGAACAGCACCCGGCCCCGGAAGAAGTCGTATTGGCCACCGTTTCGGTTGATCCCGCCGAGACCCGAGTCGGTCCAGTCCGCATTCGACAGCCGGAGCGCCTTGGACAGGTGATCCCATCCCTCGGGCGCCCAACCGATCCGATAGCGACGCACGACGTCGCCGTCGTAGCCCCGATGGCGAAGGTAGCCACGGGCGGCCCCGGCGTCGGGGCCGTGCAGGAGACGATCGTGGTAGAACTCGACGGCCCGTTCGATCGCATGCTGGAGCCGGGCCCGACGTTTGCGCTCCTCTCCCTCGTTGGCGTCGGTGTAGTGCAACTGCACACCGAACTTGTTGGCCAACCATTCGACGGCACCGACGAAGTCGAGCTGTTCCTTCTCTCGGACGAAGGTGATGACGTCGCCTTTCGCCCCGCAGCCGAAGCAGTAGTACAGGCCTTCTTCGCCGTTGACCGAGAACGACGGCGACTTCTCGGAGTGGAAGGGGCACAGGCCGGTGAAACGCCGGCCGACCCGGCGGAGCTGGCTGTAGTTGGCGATGACCGCGACGATGTCGGACTGCTCGCGCACCCTGACGATGTCGTCATCGACGATCCCCACCGCCTGAACTTACCAGTGCCGTGGGTCGGGGCGATCGGCAGGGGGCTGCTCCTCGGCGGCGAGGGGCGGGTCAGGCCGCGGACCGCACGATGGCCTGGGCGACGGCGAGCCGGGCGATCGGCACCCGGTAGGGCGAACACGACACGTAGTCGAGTCCGCAGCGCCAGAAGCAGGTCGATGCTGGCCGGATCGCCGCCGTGTTCACCGCACACCCCGAGCTTGATGTCGGGTTTCGTGGCGCGAGCGGCGACGGCGGCCTGACGAACGAGCTCGCCGACCCCGCTCTGGTCGATGGTGTCGAACGGGTTGGCCCCGATCAGCTCGAGTTCGCAGTAGAGCCGGATGAAGCTGGACTCGACGTCGTCCCGGCTGAAGCCGAAGGTCATCTGGGTCAGGTCGTTGGTTCCGAAGCTGAAGAAGTCGGCGACGTTGGCGATCTCACCGGCGCGGAGGGCGGCCCGAGGGGTCTCGATCATCGAGCCAACCGACACGGCGAGCGGCTCGGACCGGCCGGCGTTGGCGGCGTCGATCTCTTCGGCCACCCAACCCCGGACCAGCTCGAGTTCCTGGCGGTTGACGATCAGCGGGATCATGATCTCGACGATCGGTCGACCGCCGGCATCCACTCGTTCCCGGGCCGCCGACAGCAGCGATCGAACCTGGGTGCGGTAGAGCTGGGGTTTGAGGATGCCGAGTCGGACACCCCGGGTCCCGAGCATCGGGTTCTCTTCGTGGTGTGCCTGCGCTGCAGCCAGAAGCCGACGGTCGGCGGTGTCGAGGCCCGAGGTGGCCTGGCGAACCAAGAGTTCGGTGATGTCGGGCAGGAACTCGTGCAGGGGCGGATCGAGCAGCCGCACGGTCACCGGGAGGCCGTCCATGGCCTCGAGCAGGGCGAGGTAGTCCTTGTGCTGCACCTCGCCCAGTTCGACCAGCGATCGCATCCTGGTCTTCGGGCGATGCGGCCAGGATCATGCGTTGGACGATGGGGAGCCGCTCGCCGAGGAACTGGTGCTCGGTTCGGCACAGACCGATCCCTTCGGCGCCATGATCCCGAGCGATCGCTGCGTCTTCGGGCGTGTCGGCGTTGGCCCGAACCGACATCTTGCCGGCGCGGATCTCGTCGGCCCAGCCGAGGATTTCGTTCATCTCGGCCGGAACGTCACTGTCGGAAAGGTCGACGGCACCCAGGAACACCTCGCCGGTGGCCCCGTCGAGGCTGATGACGTCGCCCTGATGGACGACCGTCGGACCGACCGAGAAGTGTCCGGTCGCCGATGACGATGGCCCCGGCGCCGCACACCGCCGGCTTGCCCCAGCCTCGGGCCACCACCGCAGCATGGCTGGCCAGCCCACCCCGCGTGGTCAGGATCCCCTCGGCCACGGCCATGCCGTGCACGTCCTCGGGTGAGGTCTCGTCCTTGACCAGGATGACGTCGATGCCTTCGTCGTAGGCGTCGACGGCATCGTTGGGGTCGAAGTAGACCGCGCCCACCGCGGCCCCGGGCGATGCCCCGAGGCCCGAGGCAATGGGTCGCTGGGTCGACGCCGAGAACTGGGGATGCAGGATCTGGTCGAGGTGATCGGCGGTGACCCGGAGCAGCGCCTCACCCCGGTCGAGTCCCAGATCGTCGGGCTCGGCGAGCTGTCGGGCGATGCGCACGGCCGCGGCGCCGGACCGGTCGCCACGGCGGGCCCCCAGGAACCGAAGCGCTCCCTGCTCGACGGTGAAGTCGATGTTCACCATGTCTCGGTACCGCGCCTCGAGACGCTCGAAGGAGGCGAGGAGTTCGGCCCACGCCTCGGGGACCACGGTTTCCATCTCGGCCAGCGTGACGGACTCGCCGGTGTGCTGGTCGATGCCCTGACCGCCGACGCGGAAGTCGCCGTAGGGCCGACGTTCACCCGTGATCGGGTTCCGGGTGAACGCAAGACCCGAACCCGAGCGCTCGTCGCGGTTGCCGAACACCATCTGCTGGACGACGACGGCCAGCCCCAGTTCGTGGGAGATCGCTTCGCGCTGCCGATAGGTCCGCGACTGCGGCGAGTCCCAGCTGCGGAAAGCCGCCTCGACGGCCCCCTGGACCTGGGCGTGCGGATCGTGCGGGAAGGGGGTTCCCCGCTGCTCGAGCATGGCCTTGAAATTGGTGACGAGGAGCTGCAACTCGGAGACGCCCAGCGAGGACTCGGCGTCGACCCCGGCCAACGCCATGGCGCCTGCGACACGACGCTCGAAGGTGTCGGGTGGGACCCCGAGGACGACCGCGCCGAACATCTGGACGAGCCGGCGGTAGGAGTCGTAGGCGAACCGGGGGTCGCCGGTGGCGTCGGCCAGTGCACCCACGGTGTCGTCGTTCAGGCCGAGATTCAACACGGTGGCGGCGGCACCGGGCATCGACGTGGTCGGACTCGGCCGGACGCTGACGAGTAGGGGGAAGCCGTCTCGTGACAGGGCCTTGGTCGCCTCGGTGGCCTCGTTGATCGCCCCGGCGCCGAACGCACCGGTCCGCAGGAAGTGGTTGCAGACCTCGGTGGTGATCACATAGCCCGGTGGGACACTCAGGCCGAGTTCGCTGCTCAGGTCCGACAGGGCGGCCCCCTTTTCGCCCAGCAACTCGATCCGCCGGCCCGGGGGCGCGTCGTGATCGTGATCGAGGGCGAAGAGCGTCAGCATGGCGCCACGTTAGGTTCAGGGAAGGCGCTCGGCCAGCCATGCCTCGAGCTGGTCGATGGGGAGCCGCACCTGCTCCATCGAGTCGCGCTCACGAACGGTCACGGCGCGATCGTCGAGCGAGTCGAAGTCGTAGGTGACGCAGAACGGCGTGCCGATCTCGTCCTGGCGGCGGTATCGCTTGCCGATGTTCTGCGTCTCGTCGTAGTCGCACATCCACCGATCGGCGAGGCGCTCGAACAGCTCGGTGGCCGGGCCCGACAGTTCGGGCTTCTTCGACAGCGGCAGGACAGCGACCTTGTAGGCCGCCAGTGCCGGGTGGAGCCGCAGCACGACCCGCGTGTCGTCGTTGACGACCTCCTCGTCGTAGGCGGCCATGAGGAACGCCATCATCGTGCGGGTGGCGCCGGCCGCCGGCTCGATCACGTGGGGCAGGTAGCGCTCGCCGGTGGCCTGGTCGAAGTAGTCGAGCTTGTCGCCCGAGTGCGCGGCGTGCTGGGTGAGGTCGTAGTTGCCACGGTTGGCGATCCCCTCGAGTTCGTCCCATCCCCACGGGAACAGGAACTCGACGTCGCTGGTGTCGGCCGAATAGTGGCTCAGCTCGTCGGCGTCGTGTGCCCGCAACCGCAGCTTGCCGGCCGGGATGCCGAGATCGAGGTACCACTGCAGCCGGGTCTGGCACCAGTACTCGTACCATTTGCCCGCCTCGGACGGGGGTACGAAGTACTCGAGCTCCATCTGTTCGAACTCGCGGGTTCGGAACACGAAGTTCCCGGGCGTGATCTCGTTGCGGAAGCTCTTGCCGATCTGGGCGATCCCGAAGGGCGGCTTCTTGCGGCTCGTGTAGAGGACGTTGGCGAAGTTGATGAACATGCCCTGCGCCGTTTCCGGGCGCAGGTAGACCTCATGACCCGAACCCTCGACCGGGCCGGCGTGGGTCTTGAACATCAGGTTGAACTGGCGAGGTTCGGTGAACTCGCCGCGGCTGCCGCAGGTGGGGCACAGATCGGGATCGTCGAGCTTGTCGAGACGGTGACGGCTGCCGCAGCTGCGGCAATCGACCAGCGGATCACTGAAGTTGGCCAGGTGCCCCGACGCCTCCCACACCGCAGGCGGCGAGAGGATCGAAGCGTCGAGCCCCACGACGTCGTGACGCCGCTGCACCATGGCCCGCCACCAGGCGTCCTTGACGTTGCGCAGCATGAGCACCCCGACGGGGCCGTAGTCGTAGGTGGACCGGAAACCGCCGTAGATCTCGGCCGAGGGGTAGACGACGCCACGCCGCTTCGACAGGTTGACGATCTTGTCGAACAGATCGGCCTGATCCGGTCGCTCGTCGGTGTTCGAGCGCTCGGACGAGGCGGGGCTCACATCGGGTGTATCGGGGGCAGCCATGGCCTCGCAGGCTAACGTCGGACGACGCACCGTCCGATTCTTTTCGATCGACCCGCAACGATCGTCATTCGTGAGGCCCGCTCCATGCTCGATCCCGATTCCACCAACGTTCTCCAGCGCCGTGTCCTGGCGTCGCTCGTCGACCTCGGTCTGATCGCCGTGTCGACCGCACTGATCTGGCGGACACAATGGATCCGGTTCGAGATCAGCGCTCGCGATCCGATCACGAACGACATGATCCCGAATGCCGATCAGGCCGCCAGGATCAACGAGATCGCCGCGTCGTTGCACACCTCGTTCGAATGGCGTGGATCGCTCGTGGTGCTCGACCAGACCGGGCTCGTTCTGACCGCGCTGTTCGGCCTGGTGATGGCACTCGTCACGTTCGTCCTGCTTCCGGCCAATACCGGCTGGTCGCCGGGCAAGCGTCTGCTGGGGCTGAGTGTGGTCGACCGCGAGGGCAAGCTCCCCAGCCTGTCAGCCCATCTCGCTCGATCGGTCGCCGGTTTGCTCGATGCGATCCCGTTCGTGGTCCCGGGACTTCTCGGCTGGATGCTGGCTCGGAACGACGACTTTCACCGACGGATCGGCGACCGGATCGCCAAGACCCATGTGATCGACGCCAAGGCCGGGGTGCGTTTCATCGACCCGGGCGTCTACGCCCGCCGCAACGAGTTGCGTCGTCGGGTGGTCGAACCCGACACCGACGGAAACGCCATGGTCCCGATCGAGGATCGTCTCGCCATCCCGGCAGCGACGACCGATCCCGCTCAACTCGAACCACCCGCCGAAGTCGGCTTCGTCGAGGGCCCCCTCCCCGCTGCTTCCTCCGGCCCGTCGGGCGTCTTCGACCTCGATGTTCCCGTCGATACCGTGATGGCCCCGGTCGAGCCCACCGTTCCTCCATCCCCCATGATCGACGCCGGTGCCCCGGCTCGTCAGGGGTCGCCGCTGTTCGCGATCTCCGAGCTGGGGCCGCCCGATCCAGCGGGCGAGCGCCCGGTGATCAAGGTCCCCCGCCCCAGCCATCGGGGTCAAGAACCCGATCCGGGACCCACGACCACCGCGTCCGCCGAGCCATCGGTCGGGGCCCGACCAGTCGCCTCGACCCCCGGCCCCGAGACCCGATCCGTGTTCGACGCCGCGCCGCGTCAACTCGACCCCCGTCAACTCGACCCCCGTCAACTCGACCCCCGTCAACTCGACCCCCGGCCCCGTCGAACCCGGCCCATCCGGATCCCACGCCGTCGAACCCCACCAACTCGAAGCCCGCCCGATCGTCGATCGGTTCGACGACGACTGGGAACGTCCGATTCCCGAACCCGCCCCGGTCTGGTCACCCGAACATCGACCCATCCACCGGGAGCCGGGCGTGCGTGACTTCTTCGGTTCGACCGCTTCCGAGCCCGACCGTGCGGTCGCCACGTCGACCCGACCGACGAACCCGAATTCGATGCTCGCCACCGCCGATCCCGAATCGGGTGGCCCGGATTCGTCCGAGAACGGCACGATCTGGAACGACCAGTGGCAGGCCTGGCTGTTCTGGGATCCCACCGGCAAGAGGTGGCTTCGCCACGACACCACCGCCGACCGTTGGATTCCGATCGACTGATCGCCACACCTGGCTTCGCTGCTCGGTCCTATCGGGCCCCGTGGCTCTCGCCCTGGTGGAGTTGCTGATGGAGCAGCGTCGAGGTTCGCAGGCGCCGCTCGAGGTGCTGTTCCATGATGCGTGAGGCCAGATGTTCGAGCTCCGATGCCGTTGCCGGATCGGTCGAATCGAGCACGTGACGGACGCGCCCGGCGAACAGCGCCATCAGCGCCGAGCGGGCTTGGTCGCTGAGCGGCTCCCCTCGCCGGCAACCCTGACAGAGCACACCACCCTCGTGGATCTCGATCGACACCAGCCGATCGACAGCGCCGCACACGACGCAGGCGTCGAGCATCGGCGCCACCCCCTCGAGAACGAGGACCTTTGCGGCGAATGCCGGGACGACGAGCGGATTCCCACCGCGGTCGAGCTCGCCGAGGGCCCCGGCCAAGAGCTTGAACAACGCCGGATTCGACTCGTCCTCGAGCCCGATCTGATCGACGATCTCGAGCAGGATCGTCGCCCGCCCGAACCGGTCGATGTCGCCCCGCAGGTTCGGATGGAGCTGTTCGGTCTCGGCCTGGGTCACGATGTCGAGGTTGCGTCCCTCGTAGAGCTGCAGCTGCACGACACATCCCGGTTCGAGCCGGCTGCCGAACCGGCTCTTGGTCCGACGGACCCCCTTGGCGACGGCCCGAACCTTGCCGTGGGCTCGGGTGTAGAACACCACGATTCGATCGGCTTCGCCCAGTTTGTAGGTGCGCAGCACCACACCGGTGTCCCGGTAGAGGGTCACCGCTCGGCGTTCAATCCGCCGAATCGACGATCACGGCGTTGGTATTCGAGGACGGCGTCTGCGAGGTGCTGTCGACGGAACGACGGCCAGTAGTCATCGACGAACACGAGTTCGGCGTAGGTCGCCTGCCACAGGAGGAAGTTCGAGATCCGGTGCTCGCCCGAGGAGCGGATCCACAGGTCGACCTCGGGCATCTCCGGGTCGTAGAGACGGGACTCGATGCTGGCCTCGGTGATCTCGGCGCCCTCGGCAACGAGCGAGCGTACGGCGTCGACCAGTTCGGCTCGACCGCCGTAGTTGAACGCGATGGTGAGCGTCAGCTTGGTGTTGTCCTTGGTCAGCGCGATCGATTCGTCCATCCGCCGGATGAGGCGTTTGGGAACCCTCCAGTCGCGGCGGCCGATGAACCGGATTCGTACACCGAGATCGTCGAGTTCGTGGCTCCGTCGCACCAGGAGCGACTCGTTGAAGCCCATGAGGTAGCGAACCTCGTCGATGGGGCGGATCCAGTTCTCGGTCGAGAAGGCGTACACGGTGAGCCACTCGATGCCGAGGTCGAGCGCACCGTAGACCGTGTCGAGCAACGCCTCTTCGCCCGCCGCGTGGCCCTGTGTCCGCTTCAGACCCCGCTGCTGGGCCCAGCGACCGTTGCCGTCCATCACACACGACACGTGACGGGGTATTCGTTGGGGGTCGATGCCGGTCAGGTCCATGGACGGGGGTGCTTCCACGTGGCGCACGGTACTCGCCGACTCGGTCGGTCGGCGCGATCGTCTCGGGTCCGTACGACCTCGACCACGGACGGCCTCGCCAGAATCCCTGGATCAGGGGGTCTCGGTGGTTCTGACCTCGGTGACGCTGCTGCCGCCGTCCGACGTTGCCGCCGAGGTCGGGGTCGGAGCCACCGTGGTCGGAGCCGCCGTCGTCGGGGCTCTCGTGGTCGGAGCCGCCGTCGTCGGGGCTCTCGTGGTCGGAGCCGCCGTGGTCGGAGCCGCCGTGGTCGGAGTGGTGCGAGCCGCAGTGGTCGGAGTGGTCGGAGCCGCCATGGTGGTCGGGGTCAGGATGGTGTTCGACGGAACGGGCATCGTCGGGATCGGGGCGTCCGCTGACGTGGTGGCCGTGTTCGACGAGGGGGCCTCGGTGGTTACCGGGCTCCGGGTGGTTGCCGGGCGCCGACGAATCGTGGTGGCCGAGCGCTGCGGTGCGGCTGCGGGTGCCGGCGTGGGTGCTGCGGTGGTCGGGGGCACGGTGATGAGCGAAACGGTAGTCGGGGGCGACCGTGGTCGGCGCCACCGTGGTCGGGGCCGCGGTGGAGAGCGTGGGCGATGGTGAAGCCCGCGGTGGTGACGGGATCCGGGCCGGGGCGTCGGTGTCGATCGTGTCGGGCGACGAGCCCGCGAAGGCCACGACCGCCAACACCGCCGACGATCGAGGCCGACAGGCAGGAGGGCCACCAGCAGCGGCCGACGCCATGTGGGAACGGCCTCGTACTCGGCGGGAATCAGCGTGATCGGTTCGTCGTCCATCGGGGCGAAGCGTGATGGCCGAGGCCGGTGGTCCGCGGCTGACCGACCGGCAGGGTGCTCGCCGAAGAAGCGACACCTGGGGCGACCGGGCGGCCGATGGCTCAGCGAGTCATCCACCGACAACGGACCGAAGATCCGGATCGCTCGGTGCTCCGGCGCCCGACCGAGAGAACGCGGAGGCCTCCCCGGTTGTCGGTGCGAACAGGCGCCGGCGGAGCTGTCGGCTCGCTGCGATCGACTTCGATCGTCGGATCAGCACCCGACAATGGGTCGTCTCGCTCGAGCACCGGCGCAGATCGAGTTCGGACACGGGGGCGAGGAGGACTCGACCACCGTCTCCCATGTCGGGTACTCGGCTTCGGTTCTGTCGGGCTGGTGGGGGCCGACGACTCGGTGTCGCTGCGACGCCGGGGTCGGCCGAGATCGGTGGCCTGGTTGGGGGGCGGACGATGGACCCATCCGCGGCCGGCACGCCGGACGACCGGAGCGCAGACGCGCCGGTCGAGGTCGCGCAGGTCGATCTCGTCGGGCGCGATCGACGCGCTGGGGGGTGATGGAGTCTGGTCGATCATCGGGTGGTCCTGCCGTACCGCGGCTCCCCGCCGGAAAGCGAGACGCTGAACCCGTCCATGCATCTTCGAGAGTACAACCTAGGCTCTGGCACATGTCCATCGCCTCCAGACTGTTGGGCAAAGTGACACAAACGCTCCCCGGGGGAGGCGAGGTCCGTGATGGTCAGGTGCGGATGGCCGAGGCCGTGGCCAGGGCGTTGACCAGCCCCGAGACCATCCTCGTCGAGGCCGGTACCGGTACCGGCAAGTCCGTCGCCTACCTGGCGCCGGTGGTCG
This sequence comes from uncultured Acidimicrobiales bacterium, assembly GCA_963700755.1. Taxonomy (GTDB): domain Bacteria; phylum Actinomycetota; class Acidimicrobiia; order Acidimicrobiales; family SZUA-35; genus JBBQUN01. Next base: position 37,702 of record CAVOYW010000001.1, on the reverse strand, counting down.
ACGCCGGAAAGCGGGCGGTGGTCGCCACGGCCACGATCGCGCTGCAGGGCCAACTCGTCGACAAGGACGTCCCGCTCGTGGCCCGGGCGTTGGGAAAAGACGTGTCGGTCGCCGTCTTGAAGGGCCGGAGCAACTACGTGTGCCGGCAACGACTGGTCGAACTCGAACGAGCCGGCCACAGCGAGCAGCTGGAACTCCTGGGCGGGCGGGCCCGACCCCCCGAGCTCGACGCCCTCGTGGCGTGGGCCCACGAATCGCCAACCGGCGACCGCGAGGAACTCGACGAACTCCCCAACTCCGATCTGTGGCGGGCCGTCAGCGTGGGACCCGACGAATGCCCCGGAGCCGCCCGCTGCCCCTCGGGCGGTGAATGCTTCTCCGAGCTGGCCCGGGCCGCGGCCATGGAAGCCGACGTGATCGTGACCAATCACCACTACTACGGCCTCGACCTGGCCACCGGGGGCGCCCTGCTCCCCGATCACGACGTGGTGGTGTTCGACGAGGCCCACCACCTGCCCGAGGTGATCAGCGCGACCTGTGGCACCGAGGTTTCGGGCGGCCGGTTCCGGGGTCTGGCCCGCCAGACCCGGCGCATCCTGACCGACGATCGGGCCCCCGAACTGCTCGACAAGTCGGCGATCGAGCTCGACACCGCCCTGCGCCCGCACCGGGGACGCCCGGTCCGGTTCGACCCCGACCTGGTGGCCGTGATGGTGACGGCGCGGGACCGAGCCGACCGCGTGCTGGGAGCGGTTCGCAAGATCAAGCCGGCCGATGGCTCCGACACCGCAGCCAAGGTCGAGCGGATCGTCATGGCGGCCACGTCCCTGGTCGATGGCATCGACGCCGTGCTGGAAGCCGACGACGCCGACGTGATCTGGGTCGACGGCACCGATCATGCACCGGTCCTGCGTCGTACACCGCTCGACGTCGGCTCGATCCTGCAGACGGCCCTGTGGGGCAAGCGAACCGTCGTCCTCACCTCGGCCACCCTGCCCGACGGGATCGTGGCCCAGCTGGGGCTTCCCCACGACCTCACGGTGACCCGCGTCGGATCGACGTTCGACTATGCGAATCAGGGGCTGCTCTACTGCGCCACCCACCTGCCCGAGCCCCGCAGCCCCGACGCCCGAGCCGCCATCCGATCCGAGATCGCCGATCTGGCCCGTGCCGCCGGTGGCCGCACCCTGGGCCTGTTCACCTCGTCGTCGGCCATGAGCGAGGCGGCCGACTACCTGCGCGACGAGCTCGACCTGACCGTCCTGGTTCAGGGGGAACAGTCGAAGGCGGCCCTGATCGAGGCCTTCCGCGGCGACCCCCGATCGGTGCTGCTGGCCACCCTGTCGTTCTGGCAGGGCGTCGACCTGCCCGGCGACACCCTCACGCTCGTGACCATCGACCGCATCCCGTTCCCTCGTCCCGACGAGCCCGTGCTGCAGGCCCGACGCGACCTCGCCGGACCGGCCGCCTTCCGGACGATCGACCTGCCCCGGGCCCAGATCCTCCTGGCCCAGGCGGCCGGTCGGCTGATCCGACGGTCGGACGACCGGGGCGTGGTGGCCGTCCTCGACACCCGTCTGGCCACGAACCGTTCCTATCGCTGGGATCTCATCAACGCCATGCCCGAACTGGCCCGGACCCGCGACCGTGACGAGGTGATGGCCTTCCTGCGCAACCTCGACACCGAGGCGATCGCCGCACTCGAGACCACCGGACCGGGAGCGTCGGCGGTGGGTTCCGATCGGTGAGGTCCGTTCCCTGGATCACGCTGTATGTCGGCCTGTTGATCGGCGGAGGGTTCGGCATCGGAACGCTGTTCCGGTGGCGCTTCGGCCGCTCGGTCGGTGAGCGTCGCGCCGAAATCGGCTCGCCACCCGAACCGGGCCGACTGGACCCGGCGCTGTTCGATGGGGCCGTCGAGGCGCTGCTCGCGGTCGGGTGGTCATTCGTCTCGCTCGTGATCATCGATGCCGTCGCGCCGGGCAGCGTGAGCTTCCGCGACTCGTCGGCCATCGGATTCCTGTCGTCCCAGACCCTGACGGCGTGGGAATCGGCCTCGCTTTGGGCGTCGTTGGCCCTGCTGTGCGGACTGATGTTCCCGCCCCCGTTCCGGCCCGATCGCGGCAGCAGCGGACTGGCCGGCGCGTTCGCAGTCGTCGCCTTCCGTCTTCCGATCATCGCCTTCGTCGCGGCGGCCGGTTTCTTCGCTTCACAGCTGGTCGGGGGCAACCAACGACGCTCGCTGACCGTGGCGCTCGTCGCCATGCCGTTCGCCGAGTGGGTGTCGTCGATGTTCGGAATCCGGGCAGCATGGGGTTTCGTGCACGGTCCCGAAACCGCGATCTGGGTCGCCGTGCTCGTCGGCGCCCTCGCCGCCCGACGCATCCAGAGCCCGTCCGAATCGGCCTGAGCGCCGGTATCCCACGATTTCGAGAGTCTGAGCGCCCCCACCCGACGATTTCGAGAGTCTGAGCGCCGGTTTCGTCGTTCACGCTCTCGGAAACGCCGGAGCAGCGGTCGAGGCGCAGTATCAACCCTCGGATCCCGACGGTCGGCCGCCACGGCGGCTGGGTCAGTAGCCGAGTTCTTCGATCCGTTCGGGGCTGTGGTGCCAGTTGCGATCGACGGTCACGAACAGCTCGAGATAGGTGTTGGCGGGAAGCCGCCGACGGGCCCGCTCCCCCACCTCCTTCAACATGTCGCCCCCCTTGCCGATCACGATCGCCTTCTGCGATTCACGCTCCACGAGGATCTCCACTCGCACATAGGGGGGTTCCCATTCGGCGATCCGGGTCGCCACCGAGTGCGGCACCTCGTCACGGGTGGCCCGCAGCAACTGCTCGCGGACCAGTTCGGCGACCCAGTGGGTGGGGTTCTGGTCGGTGATCTGACCCGGCGGATACCAGTGCGGTCCTCGGGGCATACGAGACGACAGGTGGGCGACGAGACGATCGATGCCCTCGCCGGTCTGGGCCGAGACCGGGAAGTAGGCCGAGGCGTCGAGGTAGGCGACGGCGGCCAGTTGACGACCGATCTTGGCCGCCCCGAGATTGTCGATCTTGTTGGCGACGATCACGGTCTTGGCCGGATCGAGGTTCTCGACCAGGAAAGCGTCACCCCGACCGAATCCGGCCCGGGCGTCGAACACGAAACACACGAGATCGACCCCGCTCTTGGCCTCGGTGGCGGTGGCGTTGAGGCGCCGTCCGAGTGCGCTGCGGGGTTTGCCGACACCGGGTGTGTCGACGAAGACGATCTGGGCATCGTCGTGGTTGAGTACGCCCCGGATCTGATGTCTCGTGGTCTGAGCCTTGTCCGAGGTGATCGACACCTTCGAATGCAGGATCTTGTTGAGCAGGGTCGACTTGCCGGTGTTGGGTCGACCGTACAGCGTCACGAATCCCGATCGGAAGTCCTCGTCGTCGGCGGGCCCGAGCCCCACGATGCCCGTTTCGGGCACACCGCTCAGATCAGGGAAGTCCGGATCGTCGAGGTCGATCTCGTCGTCCCACTCGTCGGATGGATCTCGGTCGTGATCGGTCATGGTCAGCGTCGTCGCTCGGTGCTCTCGGGTTCGTCGTCGGTCGGGTCGACCGTACGGGGCAGGATCTTCACCTTCAGGATGCGCCGCCCCTGGACGCGCTCCACCCGCAGTGGATAACCGTCACACACCCGCGTCTCGCCTTCGGTCGGAACCCGACCGAAGGCGTCGAACACGAGCCCACCGACGGTGTCCCAGTCGCCCTCGGGCAGTTCCAGCCCGGCGATGTGGTTGAGTTCGTCGATCAGGATGCGGGCGTCGACTCGCAGGGAACCGTCACGCAGACGCTGGATGAGCGGTTCCTCCTTGTCGTATTCATCGACGATCTCACCCACGAGTTCCTCGATCAGGTCTTCCAGCGTGACCAGCCCGGCGGTGCCCCCGTACTCGTCGACGGCGATCGCCATGTGGTACGAGTGCAGCTGCATCTCTCGCAACAGTTCGGCGACCTTCTTGGTCTCGGGCACGAACCGGGCGTCGCGTTGCAGAGCACCGACCGCGACCTCGGTCTTTCCATCGAGCTCGGCCCGTATGAGGTCCTTCACGTAGACCAGTCCGACCACGTCATCGACGTTCTCCCCGACGACGGGCATTCGCGAGTAGCCGAGTTCCGACGACAGCTCGAGCGCATCGGCGACGGTCGCCGACTGTTCGATCGTGGCCATGTCGGTGCGGTGCACCATGACTTCGCGGACGACGGTGTCGCCGAACTCGATCACCGACTCGATCAGGTCTCGCTCGTTCGGTTCGAGCACCTCGTCCTCGACGGCAGCGTCGGCCAGCGCGATGAGCTCCTCGGGTGAGGCGAACGGACCTCGACGCAGCCCCTTGCCCGGCACGATCACGTTCGACAGGCCGATCAGTCCGGCGGCGAGCAGGCGGATCGGTCCTGCCGTGGCGAAGGCGGCAACCGGACGGGCCAGCGCGATGGCCACCCGTTCGGCGTGCAGGATGCCGAGCGTGCGAGGAACGGCTTCGGCGACGACGAACACGACGGCGATGTTGACGACGACGACGATCACGACGCCGACATCGTCGAGCCAGCGCGTGGCCAGGAGGGTGAGGATGGCTGTCTCGGACACCTGCGCGATCACGGTCACCAACCGGAGGGGGTTGAGCAGGGCCTCGGGGTGCTCGAGTAGGGCTGCGGCCCGCTTGACCCTTTTCGGCTGGTGTTCGGCCAGCGCCTCGATCCGGACCGGACTGGTGTGGGACAAGGCCGACTCGACCGTGACGAAGGCCAGGACCAGGGCCAACAGCAAGACGACGGCAACGCCCTGGGCCAGGTCGGTTCCGGTGACCGCGGCAACGAGCAGGGTCGGGGCCAGCACGAGGGTCACCGGTCGACGACGTCGGAGGGCGCGGGCACCGGGTGGGCGAATCCCAAGGCGGCGAGATGGTGTCGTTCGCCGGCCTGCATGAGTGCGGTCTCGGCCGGTTCGGCGTGATCGTGGCCGAGCAGGTGCAGCACGCCGTGGACGGTCAGCAGGGCGAACTCGGCTTCGAGCGTTCCGGCGTGGTCGCCCGCCTGCGCGGCCGCCACCGCCGGGCACAGCACGACGTCGCCGACGAGCGGTGGTGCGTCGTCGGGGGCGGTGAACGGGTCGGGATCGAGCGGGAACGCCAGCACGTCGGTCGGACCGTCGACACCCATGTGGTCCCGGTTGAGCTCGGTGATCGTGGCTCGGTCGACCAGGTGCAGATCGACCCGTCCCTCGGTCAGACCTTCACGACGCAGCACCTCGACCGCCGCTCGACACAGCGGTTCGAGATCGACCCCGACCTCGGATTGGGCGTCGAAGCCACCGACCTCGAGTCGGCCGTCGATCACGAGGGCGTCGTGCCCTGTGCCGTCGGGTTCTGTGCTGTCGGGCCCTGTCGCCCGCTTCGGGTTCTGTGCCCTCGGGAATCGTGGCGTCGTTCGGGTCGGGTTCGTCGATCATCGTTGTCGTTCGTCGTGGCGGGTGTACGCGTCGACGATGTCCTGCACGATCTTGTGACGGACGACGTCGCGGCTGTCGAGACGGACGAAGGCCATGCCCTCGATGCCCTGCAGGATGTCGTGGACCCCGAGCAACCCGGACTTCGATCCCTGGACGTCGACCTGGGTCGTGTCGCCGGTGACCACGACCTTCGAGTTGAAGCCGATCCGGGTGAGGAACATCTTCATCTGCTCAGGCGTGGTGTTCTGGGCCTCGTCGAGGATGATGAAGCTGTCGTTGAGGGTACGACCTCGCATGAAGGCGAGGGGTGCGACCTCGACCTGGTTGCGCTCGAACATCTTGGCCATACCCTCGGCTCCGACCATGTCGTGGAGTGCGTCGTAGAGCGGTCGGAGGTACGGATCGACCTTCGACATCAGGTCGCCGGGAAGGTAGCCGAGCCGCTCCCCGGCCTCGACCGCCGGACGGGTGAGCAGGATGCGGTCGACCTCCTTGGCCTGGAGCGCGGCAACGGCGCAGGCAACGGCCAGCCAGCTCTTGCCGGTACCGGCCGGTCCGATGCCGAAGGTGACGATGTTGGATCGGATGGTGTCGATGTAGCGCTTCTGTCCGCCGGTCTTGGGACGAACCGGTTTGCCTCGGGCGGTGTTGAGGATGTGTTCGGTCAGCACGACCGACGGGACCTCGTCGATCGAGACCATGTGGAGCGCTCGCCGCACGGTGGACGACTCGATCGACTGCCCCTTCTCGAGCACGAGGACCAGCTCGTTGATGACGGTCGACGCCGCCTGGGCGTGCTCGCCGTCGATGGTGACCTCGTTGCCTCGAACGTGGATCCGAACACCCAGGGTCTTCTCGATGACCCGCAGGTATTCGTCGCGTTCGCCGAGCAGGCCCACCATGAGATGGTTGTTGGCAATGCTGATCTTCACCGGGGGGCTCGTCATGTTCGTGCCGAGGCTATCCGGTTGCGTGTGATCGGCGCCCGGGCATTCCCACTCGACAGATCCGACGAGCCCCGATAGCGTTTCGACAACGAGGTTTCGATGACCGCCTCGTCCCCGGCCAACGCCGATCCGCACCGTGCCACCGTGCCACCGTGCCATCGTGCCATCGTGCCATCGGGCAGCGTGCCACCGGTCGTCCGCACCCACCCGTCGCTCCGGAACCACCCGGCGCGGCCCTCGGTCCGGAGATCATCATGGCCACCCGAGTCACGCTCACCACCCGCCCCGATACCACGTTGGCCGTGGTGAAGACCCCGCTCAGCGGCGACCGGGCCGACCGCGTCGCCGAGGCGGCCTGGCTGAGGCGGGCGTCGGGTCGAGGGGCAGTCGAGCTGCTCGAATCGTCGGCGACCGGCTTCGCCACGGTCTGGGTTCCCGGCAACACCCTCCGGACCGGTGGCCTGGAGCCAGACGTCGTCGCCGCCGTGCTGGCCGAAGTCGCTGCCAACCTGGCGGTCCTGCACGCTGCCGACCTCGTGCACGGCAAGCTGTCGCTCGACCATGTCATCGTCGGACCCGACGGGCCGGTGCTCTGCTCGCCGCATGGTTCGGCGGCCGATACGACGCTCGACTCGCTGGGTCTCGGCCGGTGCGTCGCCGGTCTGCTCGAGCGTTGGGACGAGCGGGGCATCAGGGTGACCAACCGGTCGGCCTGGCAGCGACTGGCCGACCGCCTCGCCGATCAGGACGATCCCCTACCGATTCGCCGGGCGGGTGTCGCGTTCCAACGGCTGGCGTCGGCACCCGAACCCGAGGTTACGGTCTCGACCGGTTCCCGGTCTCGTCCCTGGGTCCGGCCGGGCCTGACCCTGATCGTTCTTGCAGTCGTGGTCAGTCTCGGTGGTCTGGCCCTGGTATCACGCCTCGGCCACGGCCCGCTCACGGCCGCCGATCCTGCGGGTCCGGCGGTCGGCGGGCCCGAAGTCGAGCTCGACGGCGACCGATATCGGGTGGGAGAGCCCGGCGACGTCGCACTCGTGGTCGACGAAGCCTGCGCCCATCAACCGCTGGTGGTCTTGCTCGACCGGGACCGGTCGACGGTGTGGCGATTCGACCCCTCGTCGTTCGACGCCGACCGGTTCGGCGCGGTCGGCGATGCCATGGCCCAGGTTCCCGGGGCGGTCGACCTGATTCTCGAGGCCTCGGAGGTCAGCGGCGACACGACCTGCCCGTCGGTCTGGGCCGTCGGCCCGGCCGGACGCACCATGGTCGTCGACAATGCCCAGCCCCCGGGGGCCGGGGATCGGTCGTCGGTTCTCGGTTCGGGCGAAACCGGGGAGTGAGCCCGGCCGGCCGAGCCGGAGATCAGGTGGCCTGGCGGGGACCCGAGGCGGTCAGCCCGAGATCGCTCAGCCGATCGATGGCCGCGTCGAACTCGACACCGAGAATGCAGGCCAGGGCCCGGAGATCGTCCTGGCGAACCGTGAGCACCCGCCCGTTGAAGTCTTGGCGCTGGACCTGGATCATGCCGAGATATCGCCCGAGCATCTCGCCTTCGGGACCCGGCACCGAGTCGAGCTGGGTGAGTTCGAGCGTGACACCGGCCCGGCCGGTGCGCCCGGTGAGATCGACGGTGCCGGGGGTGATTCCCACGGTCGTGGCCCGGGGCAGGAGCTGGTCGACGGGGACGCTGTAGAACGTGGCCAGTCGTTCGAGCCGCGGTACCGAGATGGCACGCTCACCTCGTTCGTACGCACCGAGTACCGACGCCTTGAACTCCTGATCGGAGGTGGCCTCGACATCTTGGAGCGAAAGCCGCTTCTGGCGCCGGATCGCCCGGAGTCGCTCGCCGACTCGGCGGCCGTACTCGGATCCGGCTTCGTTGAAATCGTCCTCGCCCATGCTTCTCCTCGAACTGGGCGGAAATCGCCGCCGTTCACACGCGGACCACAACCTAATCGTCACACAGTGCCGCATCAACCACCCCGTGCGGTCGATGTCGGACGATGCAGGTCAAGGGTTCGACGTTCCCCGTTCTTCGGACCGCCACGAGGCCATGATCGTGGCCGCCACCAGCGACGCCGTCTCGGCCCGCAGCACCCCACCGGGCAACGACACGCTCGGGCGTCGATCCCGCTCGGCCGGGCTGAAACCGCCCTCGGGTCCGATGAACACCGACCGGACGCCGGGCCCGAGTCGAGACCCGGCGGGGTCGGCCAGGACGACTGCCCGGTCCGCAGGGTGGTCGCTCGCTCCGCCTGCCGTGGGATCGACTCGTTCGCGTTCGTTGCGCCACGCCCGCTCGAAGGACGTGAGCGCCTCGATCGTCGGGAGCCACACCCGGCGGCTCTGCATCGAGGCTTCCCGGGCGATCCGAGTCAGGCGTTCGTGCTGCTTGGCCCACCGAGCGGCGTCCCAGCGCACCACCGATCGTTCGGTGGTGATCACCAGGATGCGGTCGATTCCGAGCTCGGTCAGCTTCTGCACCGTCCACTCCGGACGGTCCCCCTTCACCGGTGCGAATCCGACGGCCAGCGGCCAGGGAGGCGTCGGGTCGGTGACGATCGTGCCGATCGGCTCGGGCCGCCGGGCAAAGGCGGCCTCGCGCCACCGGCCGGTGCCGTCACTGATCGAGATCATCGTTCCGTCGGTGGTTCGCAGCACCCGCGACAGGTGGTGATGGTCTTCGGGCTCGAGTTCGGGGTCGTCGAGATCGGCAACGAAGACCAGCGGCCGCTCGCGACGCTCGAGCAATCCCGGCTGGGACACCGCGCTGGCCTCGGGCTCGGCCATGAGGGCTACGAGAACGCCGACTTGATCTTCGAGAACAGCTTGCCGTCGCCGGCAGGTTTGACCGATTCCCCACGCAGTTCGGCCAGTTGACGAAGCAGCCCCGCCTGGGCGTCGTCGAGTCCGACCGGGGTGTCGACCACGACCGACAGCACCACGGCTCCTCGACCGCGCCCCCGCAGCCGGGGGACACCGTGCTCACGGATCACGAAGCTCTGCCCGGTGACGGTTCCGGCCGGGACGTCGACCTCGACCGGCCCGTCGAAGGTGTCGAACGTGATGGTGGCTCCGAGGGCCGCCTGCGTCACCGCAACGTGCAACTCGGCGTGGAGATCATCGCCGTCGCGGGTGAACACGGGATGACGGGCCACCCGGACCTCGACGTAGAGATCACCGCTGGCCCCACCGCGAGGCCCGACGGCCCCCCGGCCCGACAGCCGGAGCGTGGTGCCGTGGGCGACACCGGCCGGGATGTCGACGGTGTAGGTCTGTTCCTTCACCTGGCGACCTTCGCCGTTGCAGTCGTGACAGGTCTCGGAAACGACCCGACCCTCACCGGCACACCGAGGGCAGGCCGACGTGGTGACCATCTGGCCGAGGATCGACTGGCGAACCTGGCGGACCTGCCCGGTGCCGGCACACTGCAGGCACTGATTGACCTCGGCACCGGGAGCGGCCCCCGTGGCATCGCACGTCTCGCAGGCGACGGCGGTGGTGACGGTGACGGCCTTGGCCTTGCCCCGCACGGTGTCTTCCAGGGTGAGCTCGGCAACGACCTGGAGGTCGGCGCCCCGGGTGTTGGTGGTGCGACCACCGCCGCCGCCCATGTTGAAGAAGGCATCGAAGATGTCGCCGAACCCGCCACCGCCGAACGGATCGCCTCCCCCGGGCCCGCCGGCCGATCCGAACCGGTCATAGTTGGACCGTTTGCCGGGGTCGCTGAGCACCTCGTAGGCCTCGGCGACCTGCTTGAACCTCGCCTCGGCCTCGGCATTGCCCGGGTTGGCATCGGGGTGCAGCTCTCGGGCGAGTTTGCGGTAGGCCTTCTTGATGTCGTCTTGCGAAGCCCGGCGATCGACGCCGAGCAGATCGTAGAAATCAGCCATTGTTGGCGGTCACCCTTCGCTGAGGCGGAGCCCGAGTTGGCGGGACACCACGGCCACGGTGGCCATTGCCTGCGGATAGTTCATTCTGGTCGGGCCGAGGACGGCGATCGACCCGGCCCGTTCACCGTCGATCTCGTAGGGCGAGACCACGACGCTGCACTCGCCCAGTCGATCCTCGCCGGTCTCGGTGCCGATCGCGACCTGGAGACCACGATCGAGCATGCCGCTCATGACGTTGACGACGACGAGCTGCTGTTCGAGGATCGTGAGGACCTTGCGTACCGATTCGATGGCCTGGAACTCGCCGGCGACCTTCGACGTCCCGTTGACGTAGACCCGGTCGGCGTCGTGGCCGTGCGAGACGACCGAGGCGAACATCGAGGCGGCCAGGGCGTCGAGAGTCGGCACACCGATCGTGGCTGGCTCCTGGGCATGGGCCAGGGGGCGATCGACGACCGCCGAGGCCAGCACCTGCTGGATCCGACCGAGTGAGTCGTCGTCGAGGTCGTCGGCCAGTTCCACGGTGTGCTTGTCGATGGTGCCGTTGCTCATGACCACGACCACCAGCACGACCCGAGGCGACAGGGCAACGATCTGGAGCGATCGAACGGTGACGGCATCGACACTGTGGTCGACCACGACGGCTGCGTAGTGAGTCAGATCGCTCAGCAGCGATGCAGTGTCTCGCATCATGTGTTCGATCTCGCCCCGGACCTGGTTGAAGAAGCTGGCGATCTGGTGTTGCTCGGGCGACCGCAGTTCGATCTCGCCGGCGGTGTCGACGAAGTGGCGGTAGCCCTTCTCGGTGGGGATGCGCCCGGCGCTCGTGTGCGGCTGGGCCAGATAGCCGGCTTGTTCGAGCGCCGCCATCTCGTTGCGGATGGTGGCGGCCGAGACGTTGAGCGAGGTCGACGCCATGACCGAACCCGACCCGACGGGCTGGGCGGTCTCGATGTATTCCGAAACGATGGCGGTGAGGATGGCGGCCTTGCGTGCGTCGAGCATGTGGTCGTGCCGATGGTCGGAGGCGGAACGGTGGAGGAAGCGGATCTGACGACGTCGTGAGCTGGGTGGTGGTGAGCTGGGTGGTCGTGAGCTGGGTGTCGGACGAGATGATGCCAGGCGCCGTGGCGCAGGCACGGTGCATTCTAGTCCCAGGTCGACTTCAGCCTGTCGTAGCGGGCCAGCGACTCGGAGCGTTCGGCCCCGTGGTCGACGATCGGATCGGGGTAGTCGGCCGGGCGCCGAACACCGGCGGTCCACGGCTGATGAACCTCGGTGTCGTCGAGTTCGGCCAGCTCGGGGACGTAGCGCCGCAGGTAGCGCCCGGCCGGGTCGAACTTCTGGCTCTGGCCGATCGGGTTGAAGACCCGGAAGTAGGGCGAGGCGTCGGTTCCGGTCCCCGCAACCCACTGCCACCCGTGTTGGTTGGACGCAAGGTCGCCGTCGACGAGGTGGGCCATGAAGTGCCGGGCACCCCAGGTCCAGTCGACGTGGAGGTCCTTGACGAGGAAGCTGGCAACGATCATGCGCACCCGATTGTGCATCCAGCCCTCGACCCGGAGCTGGCGCATACCGGCGTCGACGATCGGGTAGCCGGTTCGGCCGGCGCACCACGCCTCGAAGCGCTCGATGGCGAGCTCGTCGGTATCGACCTCCATGCCGCGCCATCTTGGGCACATAGGCGTTGCGGGCCGAGTCGGGGCGTTGGAAGAGGACGTCGGCGTAGAACTCGCGCCAGGCCAACTCCTTGCGGAACACGTCTTCGCCCGTGGTCCGACCCAGACGGTCGAGGATCTGGCGAGGGTGCAGGATGCCCCACTTGAGATAGGGGCTGAGCCGGCTCGTGCCGTCGACCCCGGGATCGTTGCGACGCGCGGCGTAGTCGGCGACGGGTCCTTCGAGGAACGCGTCGAGGCGGTCCCAGGCGGCCTCTTCGCTCGCCACGGGGAGATCGGCGTCGACGTGGGGGGCGTCGGGGATCGGGTCCGAGGCGACACCGTTGACCCAATCGACCTCGACCGTCCCCATCGGTTCGGGCCAGCCGATCGCCTCCCAGGCCCGCGAGAACGGCGTGAACACCTTGTAGGGCGTCCCCGACCCGGTCTTCACCGTGTCGGGCGGCACGGCGTAGTTGGAGTCCCGATAGTGCACGGCGAGCCCCTGGGCCGAGAGGGCTTCACCAACGGAATCGTCTCGACGGCGGCCGTAGGGCCCGAAGTCGTCGGTGGCATAGACGGACTCGGCCCCGGTTTCGGTGGCGAGATCGGCCAGCACGGCGGCCGGGTCACCGGATCGGATCACGAGGTTGCCGTCCATCGACCGATCGAGACTCGTCAACGCGTTCGAGAGGAACGCCAACCGAGGCGCGCCCGACGGGATCCGCAGGGCGTCGTCGTTCACGAACACGCCGACGACCGGGCCGGCGGCCGCCGCGTCGGCCAGGGCCCGCTGGTCGGCGAGTCGGAGGTCGCGGCGGAACCAGAAGATGGTCGGCGGGGTGTTCTCAGCCATCGAACTCAGTCATCGAGCCGGAGGGCCCGGATGAAGGTGTCGGGCGGGATCTCGACCCGGCCGATGGCCTTCATCCGTTTCTTGCCTTCCTTCTGCTTGTTGAGCAGCTTGTTCTTGCGGGTCACGTCGCCGCCGTAGAGCTTGGCGGTGACGTCCTTGCGGTAGGCCTTGACCGTTTCTCGGGCGATGATCCGGCCGCCGATGGCGGCCTGGATCGGTACGTCGAACTGCTGGCGGGGAATGATCTCCTTCAGCTTCTCGGCCGTGCGGCGGCCGTACTCGTAGGCCGAATCGCGATGGACGATGGTCGAGAACGCGTCGACCTGTTCACCGTTGAACAGGATGTCGACCCGGACCAGGTCGCCGGGCTCGTAGCCGACCGCCTCGTAGTCGAGGCTGGCGTAGCCCTGGGTGCGGCTCTTGAGCTGGTCGAAGAAGTCGATCACGACCTCGGCCAGCGGAAGGGTGTAGACGAGTTCGAGTCGTTCCGGCGACAGGTATTCCATCCGTTCCATCCGGCCCCGTCGCTTCTGGCACAGCTCCATGAGGGTTCCCGTGTAGGTCGACGGGGTGATCATCGAGGCCCGGAGATAGGGCTCGTCGATCTTGCGCCAGTCCCCCGACGGCGGGAGCATCGAGGGATTGTCGATCACCCGTTCCTCCCCGTCGAGCATGGTGATCTGGTAGGAGACCGAGGGCGAGGTGGCGATGAGGTTGAGGTCGAACTCGCGCTCGAGTCGCTCCCGGACGATCTCCATGTGCAGCAGGCCGAGGAAACCGCACCGGAACCCGAACCCGAGCGCCGTCGAGGTCTCGGGCTCGAAGGTGAAGCTTCCGTCGTCGAGGCGGAGCTTGTCGAGGGCGTCGCGGAAGTTGTCGTAGTCGTCGCCGTCGACCGGGTAGAGGCCGCAGAAGACCATGGGCTGGGGTTCCCGGTAACCCTCGAGCGGTTCGCTCGCGCCGCCGTGGAACGTGGTGATGGTCTCACCCGATCGGGCTTCGCGGACGTCCTTGATCCCCGCGATGAGGTAGCCCACTTCGCCCGGACCGAGTTCGTCGACGGGTGTGCTGACCGGCAGTCGGACGCCGACCTCGTCGGCGTCGTGGGTGGCCCCGGCCTGCATGAACCGCAGTTTCTCGCCGGTGCGCAGGGTGCCGTTGACGATCCGGACGCTCGACACGACGCCGCGGTAGGTGTCGAAGTGCGAATCGAAGATCAGGGCCTGGAGCGGCTTGTCGGCATCGCCCTCGGGCGGCGGGATCCGGGCGACGATGGCGTCGAGCAGTTCGGGCACACCCTCGCCGGTCTTGGCCGACATGAGCAGGATGTCCTCGGCCGGGAATCCGAGGATCTTCTCGATCTCGGCTGCATAGCGTTCGGGCTCGGCCGCCGGCAGGTCGATCTTGTTGAGCACCGGGACGATCTCGAGGTCGTTGTCGAGAGCCAGGTAGGTGTTGGCCAGGGTCTGGGCCTCGATCCCCTGGGCCGCGTCGACCACCAGGATGACGCCCTCGCAGGCCACGAGCGATCGGCTGACCTCGTAGCCGAAGTCGACGTGGCCGGGCGTGTCGATCAGGTTGATGACGTAGTCGCCGTACTTCAGCCGGACGCTCTGCAGTTTGATGGTGATGCCGCGCTCTCGTTCGATGTCCATCGAGTCGAGGTATTGCGCCCGCATGTCTCGGGCCTCGACGGCTCCACACAGCTCGAGCAACCGGTCGGCGAGGGTCGACTTGCCGTGATCGATGTGCGCGATGATGGCGATGTTGCGGATTTTCGAGCGCTCCATGATGCGGAGAAACGGTATCTGTTGACGAGCCCTCTCGGATTGCCGCAGCCGCCTCGTCGGATTCAGCACGGCTCCCGCTAGCATCATCGGGTCCGACGTCCGTGTCAGAGGTTTTTCTGTGGCCAACATCAAGAGCCAGATCAAGCGCAATGCTCAGAACGAGAAGCGCCGTGTCCGCAATCGCGCCGTTCGTGCCGAGCTGCGCACCCGTGAGAAGTCGGCGGCTGCGGCCGTCGGCACCGAGAACGAGGCCGAGGCCCTGCGCCTGGCGATCAAGAACATCGACAAGGCCGCCCAGAAGGGCGTCGTCCACAAGAACGCCGCCGCCCGCAAGAAGAGCCGGCTGATCGCCCGCCTCCGGGCCACCGCCGACGAAGCCTGATCCACCCGCATCCGGGCCGCCGCCGACGAAGTCGGCCTGCGGGCTCGAGGTCAGATCCTGCCGACGAGGAGCCTTCCGAGGCTCCTCGTTTGCCGTTTTCGCCGACTCTCGCCGCCGATCGGCGGGGCTCAGCGCGACAGGCGGGCGAGCCGGGCGACCAGCACTTCGACGATGCCCTCGCTCGGCACGGCCGACCCGCCCCGCAGGTCGAGGTCGGCCCGGGCGAGCAACTGCGTGATCTCGGCCAGACGGTCATGGCCCAGCTTGCGGGTGAGCGTGAGCGCCTTCTTGGCCGGGAAGGTCGAGCCCTTGATCCCGAGCACGTCGGCGGCCGCCCGGTCGTCGCGCAGGTCGAGCCCGTCGAGGGCCAGCGCCCGCTGGTAGTGGCCGTGCAGGGTCGACATGATCGCAAGAGGGTGGCGCTCGCCACCGCGGATCATTCGGTCGACCTTTTCGAGGGCGAGGCCGATGTCGCCACCGTCGATGGCGTCGGTGAGTTCCCACGGCGGCACGTCGGCGGCCTCACCCAGGAACGGTTCGATCTGAGCCAGTCCGATGGAGGCCCCTTCGCCATAGCTCGAGATCAGGGCCTCGACGATCGGCTGTACTCGACCGGCGTCGTCGCCCAGATGGTCGATGATGCGGCGACGCGCAGCCGCATCGAGCCTGATGGGTGCGTCATGGAGCCGCTCCTCGACGAGGGCCTTGCGACCCTTTCCGCTCGGGGCGGCGTCGATCTCTCGACCGCCGGCGGCCTTGAGCGCCTCTTTGAGGCTCTTGGGGACCGCACCCAACCGGGCACCGGCGACCGAACCCCTCTCCCACACCAACACCAGGTCGGTGGTGTCGAGCGGCTCCTCGAGGCAGCGGACCAGTGGGGCCACCTGATCGGCTCGGGTGAACAGGGCGAGGTTGCGGCCGATGACGATCCGACGGGGCGTGAGGAAGGGCGGCGTGTGCGCGGCGTAGACCAGCGGATCGACCACGGCCTCGGCCCGATCGCCGTGATACTCCTTCTCACCGAGTTCTTCGACCATGAGCGTGCGGTCGCCGTCACCGAGCAACGCCCGGACTTCACGTTGCAGCGCCTGGGCGACCAGCGACGGGTCGTCTCCCTTGATCAGCAGCACCGCCATGATCAGGTCCGCTCGGCGAAGCTCAAGATCTCGGCCATCGTGTCGGCCAGTCGGCGTGACGCCCGGACGTCGTGGGCTCGCAGGATGCGACACCCTTTGGTGATGCCGATCACGTGCGCGGCCATGGTGCCCGCCGCGATGTCGTGACGATCGGTGTCGAGCAATTCGAACAGGAATCTCTTGTTCGACGCCGACAGCAGAAGCGGATAGCCGAGGCTGGCCAACTCGTCGGATCGGTGCAGCAGCTGGATGGACTGGTGCTTGATCTTCCCGAGGTCGAGCCCGGCGTCGATGATGATCCGAGTGCTCGGGATGCCCGCTGCCAGTGCCTGTTCGGCCCGGTCGGTGAGGAACGCTCGAACGTCGGCGACGAGGTCGGAGTAGACGGGGTCGGGGTCGGCGACCCGGGGGGCCAGCCGAATGTGGGTGGCGACGACGGTGGCGTTGCCCTCGGCAGCCACGGCCAGGTAGTCGGGGTCGGCGAAACCCGAGATGTCGTTGCCGACGTCGGCACCGACGGCAAGGGACTGGCGCAGGACTTCGGCTCTCCAGGTGTCGACCGAGAGCGGTAGATCGAACCGTTGGCGCAGGGCCACGATTGCCGGGACGACCCGTTCGAGCTCTTCGTCGAGTCCGACCGGGTCACCGGGGCCGGCCTTCACGCCGCCGACGTCGAGGAAGTCGGCACCGTCGTCGACCAGCTGTTCGGCCTTGGCCAGGAACTGGTCGAAGCTCCAGTATTCGCCGGCGTCGTAAAACGAGTCGGGCGTTCGGTTCAGAATGCCCATCACGAGCGCGCGATGTGTGACATCGAACCGATGGGTGCCCAACTCCAGAAGCACGCGGCAACGCTAGCGCCTCGCGTCACCCACCCGGCCGGCTGTGGCGGTATGGCGGTGACGAGATGACGGGATCGAGCGGTCGGCGTCAGCCGAGCCGAGGGCCGGGAGCCGGAAGCACCATCGCCAGACCGGCTTGGACGTCGGGATCGATCACATCGGCCGTCATGCCGAGACTGAGCGTCAACAGGTACCACAGCACCGCATGATGGACGAGGCGGTCTGGATGTTGCGAGAAGCGGACGAGACCATCGACAACAGGCGGTGCGGCCCGCCCGACCAGGTGCACGAGTCCTTCGGCCCCGGCCGCGCCCAGCTCGTTCGCGCCCTCGGCGACCGCTTCGAACGCCGTGCGCACCGCGTCGTGGTCGATGACCTCGAACCCGCCCCGTCCGGCGATCGTCGGGTCGGCCGAGCAGATCACCAGCGCGGTCTGGCACGATCCGAGCATGCCGACCGTGAGTCGGCTGCGGATTCGGGAGTCCGCTTCGACCTCGTCCGGGCCGATCCCGCCCTCGGGCAGCACCTCACCGAGGTAGGACGACACCGCGGCGGTCGCCAACTGGGGAACGGCTGCCACGGTCACCGGAGTCAGGTTGGCGTAGGCCTCCATGATCTGGCGTTGCCCCTCGTCGGGTTTGAGGTCGGCGTCGGTGTATCCCGCAGTGAACCGGTTCAGGCGAAGCGCTGGCATGGGGTGAGTCTCGGAACGACGACGGTTGCGGACATAGGCCGTCCGGCTCTCCGCCGAGGCGGCATCGTCCGAACCATCGGGGTGGTGGCCGATCCGGGCTGGCAGACTCGAACGGTGCTGTTCGCCCAAGATGACCTGCCGTCCGACGTGCTCCCCTCGCCCGACACGTTCACCGGTTGGGCGCTGGGTGCGCTGATCTTGCTGGCCGGTCTCCTGGTCCTCCACAAGATCTTGTCGGTCACGGCACGTCTGCTGCTCGACGACGAGGGCGTGGCCAAGAAGTTGCTGCTGGCGACTCGGGCACCGATCCGGGTGATCGTGGTCGGAAGCGGGCTGCTGTTCTGGATCAATCAGTCCAACCTCGAACCCGACACCGAGTCGAGCCTGAGGCACGGCAGCCAGATCGTGCTGATCGCCGGGTTCGGTTTCCTGTTCATCCGGATCGTCGGGTTCGCCACCGATTCGGTGGTGTCCCGATTGCCGCTCAGCGACGCCGACAACCTTCGTTCTCGTCGGGCCCAGACCCAGGTCACCGTGTTGCGGCGGGTGGGCAACGTCGCCATCGGCGTGCTCACCGCAGGGATCATCCTGTGGACCTTCCCGAGTGTCCGGGCGCTCGGCACGTCGATCCTGGCCTCGGCCGGACTGATCGGCATCCTCGCCGGCGTTGCCGCCCGTTCGACATTCGGCAATCTGATCGCCGGACTGCAGATCGCGTTCGCCGAACCGATCCGCCTCGACGACGTGGTGGTGGTCGAGGGTGAGTACGGCACGATCGAGGAGATCACGCTCACGTACGTGGTCATGCGATCCTGGGACAAGCGCCGCATCGTGCTGCCGACGTTGTGGTTCATCGAGAACCGGTTCGAGAACTGGACCAAGACCAGTTCCGATCTCACCGGGACCGTGATGATCCACCTCGACCTCGACGCCGACGTCGACGCCTTCCGGGCCGAGGCGCTGCGTTTCATCGCCACCCGCATCGAGTGGGATGGAGAGGTGGCCGCGGTGCACGTGGTCGACGCGACCCCCACATCGAAGCAGGTACGGGTGACCGCGAGCGCCATCGACAGTTCCCGTACGTTCGAGCTGCGGGCCGCCGTGCGAGAGCATCTGCTCCACTGGGTGAGCGAATCACGCCCTCAGGACCTCGCCCGCCTTCGCTCCGAGATCGAAGATCGCCGGATGGGCAACTGAGCCCAAGGACCTCAATTTCTGTTCAAGTTCCTTGATTTTCGGGTCGATCGCTTGATCACGGCCGGAAACCGCACGGCAAACCGACCGCCGACCGAAACCAGGAGCAGGGCAATGAGCGAACAGACCATCCAATCCCGCCGCCGGCGCCGCATGACCGCCGCCATCGTCACCGGGGTCGCCATGTTCGGCGTCGTCGGTGCATCCGCGGCCAGCCTCGGGGGCGTGACCAGCAACAGCCTCGGAGCCGACGTGGGCGTCGTGGCGAGCTGCGACACCAACGGTGTCACGCTCGGATACACCAACGGTTACGACGCCGCGAGCGGGGCCTACCGCACCACCGGCGTCTCGGTCTCGGCCATCGATGCGGCATGCAACGGCTTGACGATCAACGTCACCCTCAAGAACACCGCCGGCGCCAGCATCGGATCCGGCAGCGCCACGGTCGCCGCCGGTGCGGCGACGATCGCCCTGGCCACGCCCGCCCCCGCCGCGCAGGTCACCGGGGCTGCGGTCGTCATCGCCGGCTGATGCACCACGGTCGTTCGTCGACCCGGGCTCACGATCTCGATCGACGAGCCCGGGCCGGTGACGGCCGGAACTGCCGGAGGCCCGACGGAGAAGCACCGAGCCATCCACCCCTCTCGTCACGAACGAGCCGTCCATGGAACGACGAAGCGACAACCGAATCGGCAGCCGACGGGCCCCCGGGCTCGTCGTTGTCGCGTTCGGCCTTCTCGCCGTGGTGACCGGGGGCAGCGTCGTCGCTCACGCGGCCGGACTGGGTGGTGTCACGTCGGCCCGTCTGACGGCCTCGACCCAGGCCACCTCGACCGGTGCCCCGACGGTGGTCGCATGGGAGGACTTCACCGGCACCGACGGCACGAACCTCAACGGCACCCCGACCAACGGGGGAACGCCGATCTGGACCGCGATTCGCGGGACGTGGCGAATCATCGGAAACCAGGCCGACGCCTCCACCGGCGATGTCGCGCTCGTCGTCGATGCCGGCTCGCCGGACCGCTCCGTCGAGGCCACGGTCCGGCGAGGCGGGACCACGTTCGACATCGGGGTGGTGGCCAACATGAACGCGGCCGGCACCGAGTTCATCACCGTCGAGCTGACCTCGGCGGCCAACGGTCGTCTCGAGATGTGGCGCTACAACGGCGGTTGGACGCTGCTGGCCTCGGTCGCCGGGCTCTACTCCGGGCCGGCCACGGGCTGGCCGGCATCGGCCGTGCTCCGTTTCGAGTCGCAACCCGGTGGGGTGATGAACGTGCTGCTCGATGGCGTGCCCCGGCTGAGCCACACACTCAGTGCCGCCGACCAGACCGTGTTCAAGAACACCGCCCATCAGCGCTTCGGCCTCTATTCCTACTTCGACGGAGTCTCCCGCTGGGACGACTTCCACGTGGACGCGTGAGTCCGGTGCGAGCTCGAATCGTCGTGCCTCGGATGGTCGGCCTGGCCTGGGTGCTGCTGCTCGTGACCGCGCTGGTTGCGGTCTGGCCGGCCCGCTTCGGCGGTTCGGCGTCGTTCGTGGTGGTGCAGGGCGAATCGATGGAGCCCGTCTATCACACGGGCGATCTGATCTATGCCCGCTCGGTGGATGCCGTCGACGTCGGAGACATCGCGGTCTATGCCGACGTCGGCCCACTCGGTGACGAGGTGCTCGTGATCCATCGGATCGTCGAGCAACTCGACGACGGTCGCTACGTCTTCCGGGGCGACAACCGGGATCAGCCCGACAGCACCCGGCCGACGGCCGATCGGATCGTCGCCCGCCCGGTGCTCAACCTGGGACCGGTCCCCACGATCGTGCTCCTGCGTCTCCCCCTGCTGCTGGCGGCGCTCGTCGGGATCACGATGGTCTGGTGGCTGTGGCCCCGCCGCAACGAGTTCGACGAGACCGACGCTGCCGACGAGATCGCCGAGGAAGTCGAGGCTGCGTCCTATCCGCTGTTCGCAGCCAGCACGTCGAGGTGGAGCCCGTCGACGGGCACGACCCGCAGGGTGGCGGACCCGGTCGTGAGCTCGATCGGCGCGGTGACGCGCCGGGCACCGACGATCCGGTGCAACGACGGCGCCAACACGACACCGATGGAGGCCACGTCGGCAACCGCGGCGGCCGTCTCGGCCGCCGACCGCCCCCCGGCCCCCATCACCACCACGTCGACCTCGAGGATACGGGCCGCGACCAAGCCCTCGACCAGTTCGGCGGTCCGGGAACCGTCGACCACCAGCACACTCACCCCCGAGTTGGTGTCGTCGGGCCAGTAGATCGCGCCGGGCGCCGGGGACGCGACCACCGTCGGGACCGAGGGCATCGTGGTGGCCGCCACCACGACCGCGGCAAGCCAGCTCGACCGACGCAGTCCCGGCCGGTCGACGGCGAGCCAACCGGCAACACCCAGCGCAACGACCAGAACCGAGAAACCAGTCCCCATCAGCGGTGACGGAATCCGGAGGGCCCAGCGCGACACCTGATCGATCCACCACACCGCAGCCGCCGCCGGCCACATCAGGACCGGTCCGATCGTCGGGCCGAGTGGGCCGCCGGCCCCGATCGCCCCGGCCAGGACGCCGCCGGTGAGGCCCCAGGTCATCACCAGCCCGGCAGCCCAACCAGCGAGCAGGTTGGCCGGCACCGTCACCAGGGCCACCGGGCCGAACAGGAACACCAACAGTGGGGTCACGCCCAGTTGGGCTCCCAGGGTGACCGACAGTGGTTCGCGCCACCACCGCATCCGACCGGATCCGGCGCCGGGGAGGCGGGCCGCGATCACGGGTCCGACGACGAGGATCCCGACCGACGCACCCACCGAGAGCCGGAACCCGACCGACGAGGCGAGAAAGGGATCGATCGTCAACAACGCGATGACCGCCAGCGACAAGGCTCGGACGCCGGCGGCCCGGGCGCCTGTTCCGAAGGCGACGACCGACACACCGGCGGTGACCGTGGCCCGCAGCACCGACGGCTCGAGCCGCGTCGCAACGGCGAAGACGACGAGAAGCACGATCGTGGCGAGGATCCTCGGCCACCAACCGAGCCGACGGAACCCCGGGGCCATGACCGCCAGCACGAAGGCCACGTTCTGCCCGCTCACGGCCAGCAGATGCGACAACCCGACGGCCCGGAACCGGGCCTTCTGGGCCTCGCTCTGGAAGCGGTCGTCGCCGATGACCAGACCGGTGTAGAGCGGCCGGTGCGAGGCCGGGAGCAGGCGAGCACCGCGCTCGACGGCGTCTCGCAGCCACTGCGACGGACTCATCCACCAGGGCACACCCCGAACCGCACCCAGGTCGGTCACCGACAGACGGCCGACGACGTGTCTCGACCGGTTCCAGTCCGACGCTTCGATCGGACGGAGTCGGCCGCTCACCTCGACCGACTGGCCCGCCGTCAGAGCGGCCAGTCCGGTGACGTCCCATCCGGCGCTGATCCGCACTCGTTGGCCCCCATCGAGCGCGGCTTCGACCGTGGTCCCGAACGGACCGGGGTCGGGGTCGGTGACCAGCCGGACCCAACCGTGGTGGTCGGCTGCGACCAGTGGGCGATAGGCCAATTCGCTCGAGGTCGAACGGGCACCGACCAGGACGACGACGCCGGCCAGCAACAACGGTGGCCGGGCCGAATGGACGGCGACGACGCAGACCAAGATCCCGAGCACGGTCGCGGCTGTCGGTGCCGGCACCGACAGCCACCGACCGCCGAGCGCGGCGACCCAGGCCGCGACGGCCACGCCGGCCACCCACGGCTCGCTCATCCGACGGTCACCTCGCCCGACAGGCGCTCGAACTTGGCCGGACCGATCCCGGGCACGTCGAGCAGCTGGTCGATCGAACGAAAAGGTCCGTTCTTCTCGCGCCAATCGAGGATCGCCTGGGCCGTGGCCGGGCCGACCCCGATGAGGGTCTCGAGTTCGCCGGCCGTGGCTCGATTGAGATCGACCGGTGCCGCCGTTGCGCCGCCGCTCGACCCACCGGGCAGCACCGGCCGTAGCGGCGCGACCGGAGCCTCGCCGATCAGGGGGATCCGGATCTGGCTGCCGTCGACCAGCGGCTCGGCCAGGTTGACCAACGACAGGTCGGCGTCGGGCACCGGGCCGCCGGCGGCGCCGACGGCGTCGATCACCCGTTGGCCGGGCTCGAGGGTGTACACACCCGGTCGAGCCACCGCTCCGGCGACGTGCACGATCAGGGACTCCATCGCGGCCTCGGCCACCGCCGGAGCGGTGGTCGGGTCGAGCGAGACGGTGGGAATCCGATCGTCGACCGAGGGCCGCGGTGCCGGCCGGACCGTCCACCAGAGCCCGGTGACCATCAACCCGATGGTCACGGCGGCCAGGGACAGGCCGGGTAGCCGCCGGCGCCTGCGCTCGACCCATACGAGCGCGTCGTCGAGCAGGTCCGACAAACCTCGGGGCCGACGGTCGAACGGGTCGACCGGGCCACCTTCGACCGATTGGTCCATGCGACGCTTCCCGGAACAGACGTGGCGAGGCCACAGAATCGTTTGGGGGGAAGGGTCGTTGGGGGGAAGCGCCGTCAGGGGGAGGCGGGAACCGGCTCGGATCGAGCCGTCGTCACGATAACCCGGCGCCGGTTCGATCGGCGCCGATCAGCCGGTCAGAACAGCCGGGTGCTGAGCTTCTTGCGCCAGCCGGGTGTGTTCGGGTGGTCGTTGCCGAGGATCGCGAGCAGATCGAGGAAACGAGCTCGGGCACCGTCGTCGGCCTTGACCGAGTCGAGCAGGGACTCGAGTTCGGCCTCGATCTCGAGGTTCTCGGCCGATCCCGAGGTGAGGCCGACGCGGGCGAGAGCACCCACGGTGCGCGCCTCGTCGGTTTCGGGGATCTTGGCCAGGACGTCGAGGGCTTCCTGGTGCCGACCGGCGTCGACGTAGAGCTGGGCCAGGGCGACGGTGGCGTCGTGGTGACCGGGCTGCATCGACAGGACCTGGAGAAGGGAGTCCTCGTCGCCGGCGGCGATGAGATCGGCGATGAGGAGCTCGGTCTCGTTCGGGGCGAGTCCTTCGATGAAGGCCCGGATCTGCGCCTCGGGGACGGCGCCGGTGAAGCCGTCGACCACGGCCCCCTTCGACAGGGCGTAGACGGCGGGGATGGACTGCACCCGGAACGCTGCCGACGCCTGCGGGTTCTCGTCGACGTTGATCTTGGCCAGGGCGATGCGAGGGGTCTCGGCACCGGCGTTCGCGTCGTCGATGACCTTCTCGATCATGGGGCCCAGCGTCTTGCAGGGCCCGCACCATGGGGCCCAGAGGTCGACCACCACCGGAATGGACATCGAGAGCTGGAGAACGTCTCGTTCGAACGTGGCATCTGTGACATCGATCAGCACGGTTCGAGGCTACCGGCCGACCGCCCTGGGTGGCACGGGGCGAGCTCCCGAACACAGCGCCCGACAGGACCGACGACCCTATGCCGATCCGGGGATCGCCCGTACGGTCGTGGCGTGAACCGAATCGTGTCCCGTGAGTCGCTCAACGACGTCACCTTCCGGTGGGACATCGAAGCCCCCGATGTTGCCGCCTCGGCCCGACCCGGACAGTTCGTCATGGTGAGGCTGCATGACGGGTCCGAGCGCATTCCCCTGACCATCGCCGACTTCGATCGGCAGCAGGGCACCGTCACCGTGGTCGTCCAGGCGCTCGGCCGGTCGACGATCGAGATGCGCGACCGCTACGTCGTCGGCGACGAGATCGCCGATTTCGTCGGTCCGCTCGGGCGCCCGGCCGAGATCGAACCGGTTGCCGACACCAGACCGGCCCCGCACGTGGTGTTGGTCGGCGGCGGACTCGGCGTGGCGCCGGTGTTCCCCCAGGTGCGGGCGTTCGCCCAGGCCGGCTATCGGGTGACGGCGATCGTCGGGTTCCGGACGGCCGATCTGGTGTTCTGGCAGGACCGACTGGCCGAGTGGGCCGATGCCGTGCTCGTGTGCAGCGACGACGGATCGACGGGCCGGGCCGGCCTGGTCACCGACGCCCTGGCCGAGGTGGTCGCCATCGATCGACCCGACCTGGTCGTCGCCATCGGCCCCCTGCCCATGATGCGGGCCTGTGCCGAGGTCACCCGCCCCGACGCCGTGCCGACCCGGGTGTCGTTGAACACGATCATGGTCGACGGCACCGGCATGTGCGGTTCGTGTCGGGCCACGGTCGGCGGGACGGTCCGGTTCGCGTGCGTCGACGGCCCCGAGTTCGATGCCCACCGGGTCGACTTCGCCGAGTTGGACGCCCGCCAACGCCGATTCAAGGCCGACGAGAAGGCCGCCGCCGACGACTACGACCACCGGTGCCAGATCGAGAAGACCCTGTTCGTCGACGGTCGTCGGACCTACAAGAAGCTGCGCGAGATCGAACCGACCAAGGTGCCGATGCCCGAACGCGATCCGTCGGCCCGGGCCCGGACGTTCGACGAGGTCTCGCTCGGCTACTCGCTGTCGGAAGCGTTGCGAGAAGCCGAACGCTGTCTCCAGTGCAGCCGCCCGACCTGCATCTCGGGGTGCCCGGTGTCGATCGACATCCCGAGGTTCATCCGCCACCTCCTCGTGAAGGACGTCGACGGCGCCCTCGGCGTGATCCACGAGTCGAACGTCCTGCCGTCGGTCTGTGGCCGGGTCTGCCCCCAGGAATCCCAGTGCGAGAGCCAGTGTGTGATCGCACGGCGGATGGAGCCGGTGGCGATCGGTCGGCTCGAGCGCTTCGTCGGCGACCACGGCCGGCCGGCTGTGGCATCGACCCCGCCCCCGACGGGCAAGCGGGTGGCCGTCGTCGGTTCGGGCCCGGCCGGTCTGGCCTGTGCGTCGGATCTGGCCAGGATCGGCGTCGAGGTCACGGTGTTCGAGGCGCTGCACGTGGCCGGGGGGGTGCTGCGCTACGGCATCCCGTCGTTCCGGCTGCCCCGTGACATCATCGAGCGCGAGCTGGCGGCGCTCCAGGCCCGGGGCGTGCTGATCGAGACCGACCAGGTGGTCGGGCGCACGTTCACCGTCGAGCAGCTGCTGCGCGAACGGGGCTTCGACGCCGTGTTCCTGGCCGTGGGGGCCGGGGCCCCCTCGTTCCTCGGGATCCCGGGAGAGAACGCCGGCCGGGTGATCAGCGCCAACGAGTTCCTCACCCGCGTCAACCTGATGGGCGGCGATCGGTTCCCCGAGGTCGACACCCCGGTGGGGATCGGCCGTGACGTGGTCGTGATCGGGGCCGGCAACACGGCGATGGACTGCCTCCGCACCGCTCGTCGGTTGGGGGCCGAGCGGGTTCGCTGCGTGTATCGGCGAACCCGGGCCGAGGCGCCGGCCCGAGCCGAGGAATTGCGTCACGCCGAAGAGGAGGGCATCGAATTCTGCTTCCTCAACAGTCCGGTCGAGGTGCTGACCGACGACGTCGGCGACGTGCGGGGGCTCCTGGTCGAGCGGATGGAGCTGGGTGAGCCCGACGAGCGGGGCCGGCGTAAACCGGTGTCCACCGGTGACCGCGGCGAGATCGAGTGCGACACGGTGATCGTGGCCCTGGGCACCAATGCCAATCCGATCGTGACCCAGTCCACGGCTGGGCTGGAGCTCGACGATCGCGGCTACATCGCGGCCGATCCGTTCACCCAGGCCACGAGCCTGCCCGGCGTGTTCGCCGGGGGCGACATCGTCACCGGCGGGGCCACCGTGATCCTCGCGATGGGCGCCGGACGACGGGCGGCCGACGCCATCGGCCGTCACCTCGGTCTGGTGGCCCCATCGACCGAGGCCTCCGAGCCGATCGAATCGTCGGAGTCCTCCGGGCCCGAGGCGGCCGGAGCGGTGCCCGCCCCCTCGGGTCCGGTCTGCCCCGTGTGCCGACGCGGGGTCGACGAAGAAGGCATCTGCTGCGGCGGGGATCGTCTGTCGTGGCAGTGCACGAGCTGCGCCAAGCGCAGTGAGGGATTCGCCTTCCCCTACGGTGCATGCCCGGCCTGTGGTGGGCACCTCGTGCTGCTCGAGGGCGGCGCGACGTCGCCGGTCGATGCCGCCGCCCACGAGGCGGTCCGGCTGGCCATGGAGATCGAACTGGGCGGACTCGACTTCTACACCGTCGCCGCGGAGCAGGCCGATGACCCCGACCTGCGCCAGTTGTTCGGGGCCCTGGCCGAGATGGAACGCGAGCACCTGACCACGCTGGTCGAGCGTTACCACGTGAACCCTCCCGGGGGGTCGAGCGCCGGTCTGCGGCCGGCGTTCGAGCGGGCCGAACGAACACCGCACCCGGAGGATCCGTTCGATCTGCTCGAGCTGGCCCTGGTGCTGGAGCGCCGGGCCGAGGCGTTCTTCCGGCAGAACGTCGAGGCGGCACCGACGGCTGCGGCCGCCGAGCTCTATCGCGAACTGGCGGCCGAGGAGGCCGAGCACGTCGACCTGCTCACCACCGAGCTCTCGGCCCTGCGGGCCGGACGGGCCGGACTGCTGCGCTGATCTCGCGGGACCTTGGGCCCTTCGGCTGCTTCGGAGGGCTTGCGAAAATGGGTGTGGTCAATCAGCGATCGAAGGAGGTACCGACGTGTCAGGGGCAACATGGGACGACTACCTCGAAGCCGGCGGGACCGACTCCGGGGACCTCGAGCGGCTGTCCGATGTGCTCGAGACCCAGGCCGACCTGGTCGAGGCCCGGGTCGAGGAACTGGAGGAGTTCCGGGACGACGCCGAGAACAGCGGTGATGACACCACCGTCGAGGCGATCGAACGCGAGCAGGACTCGCTTCGGGGAGCGGCCTCGGCGCTGAGGGACGCCGATGCCGAAACCGAGGGCGCCGCGGAATGGAGCCTGGCGGCTCAGTGGGACGCCGAATCGGCCGCCGACCTCGACGTCGAGGGACAGCACCACCTCGAGAACGCCGAAGCGGCCCTGGCCGAGGGTGATGTGGTCGGGGCAGATTGGGAGCTGGCCATGGCCGAGAACTCGTTCGAGCTGGCCGATGACTCGAGGGGGATGGCCGACACCGAACTGGGCTACGCATCGCGGGGGATGGAGTTCACCGGAGACGATGTCGACTCGGCGGTCGACCAGTTCCCGGCCGAGGACCTCGCGCTCGACGACCTCTCGCTCGACGACACCGCCGACGTCGGAGCGCTCGACTTCGACGGAGCCGATTCCGGCGGTGGGGTCGAGCTGATCGATTTCGGCTCCGACGAGTGAGGCGCCATGGTCGTCGTTTCCCATGAGTTCCAGCGGACCAGCCGGGCATCGGTCGACGAAACCGAGTCCCTCCTGTACACCACGCTCCAGAGCGGCGGGTTCGAGCTGACCCGTCCGGCGCCCGGGGTGCTGCACGGCCAACGCGGGAGCGCGCTCGCGATGTCCAAGCGGACCGTGCCGATCCAGATCGATGCCTCGTTGCAGGCAGATCCCGGCGGTGGCACCGTCGTACACGTTCGCCTGGCCGACCGCATGACGGCCGCGCCGTTCGCCAGCGGCTCGGTCAAACGCAACTACGAGCGATTGTTTGCCGAGGTCCAGGCCCTGCTGGACCAGGCCCTCCAGCCGCAGAACACCGCGACCGCCTCGAACACCGCGACCGCCTCGCCGACACCGCCACTGCCACTGCCAATCACCGCAGTAGCGCCCGCCATCCCGGTCACCTCGCCCCCGCCGGCGCCCACGACGCCCGTGGGCGGCCCCGTCGGAACCCCTGCGCCCCGCCACGCCGCCCTCGACCTCCCGGGCCTGACCGAGCAGGCGACCAACGTGATGGCCAAGGTGTCGAGCGCCGCCAGATCGACCGCCGCGGCTGCGACCAGGCAGCAGGCCGAACCCTGGCAGCGTGTCGAGCAGGTGGTCTTCGTCGCTCGGGAGCGTCGGGCCGACGTGGGTGCGGCCCGGATCCTGGCCTGGTGGTCGGTGGCCTCCATGGTCGAACGCCATCCCGGCGCGCTGCCCGAGCCCCTGGCGAAGCAGTTGCACCGGGTCGTCGACGAGGTGACCAGCACGATGAACGCCGCTGCGTTGGCCGACATGCCCCGCGTTCGACATGACCTCGACCCCGACGACGAGCCGGTGATCGAGTTCCTCGATTTGCAGGCCCGGATTCGGGAACGGCTCCCGGTGCGGACACTCCATCGGTGTCGCGACTGCGGACACGAGAAGGTGACCAACCCCGACTACAAGAAGCTCATCGACCGCAACCGCAAGATCCAGGCGCTCACCGGGGCAATCGGGCTGACCGTGCGGACCGGCGGTATCAGCCCGTTTCTGCTGGTCGGCACGCTCTTCAGGCTTCGGAACGGCGATCCGGACTTCGTCTGCCCCCGCTGTCAGGGCATGGCGTCCGATGACACGATCGTGACCTTCTGCCCGGCGTGCGGAGCCCTCGACAAGCATCCCGTGCTTCGGGGCTGCGAGCGTTGTCACCACGATTTCCGGACCGATGCCGAGCCGGGGGGCCTGTGGCAGCCACTGGCGAGGACCGACGAGGGAGCTCGCGGCGTGGCCTTCGAAACCTCGCCGCCGACGGATTAGGGTCGGTGCGAGCGCCACGATCGGGTGGCCCGGATCGGAGCGAGACATGTTCGTCGATGGTGGTTTGGGATTCTCGGGCGGGATGGCGGCGATGGCGGCCTCGGCCGCCGAACAGGAGGCGGCCGGCTACAGCGGTCTGTGGACGGCCGAGACGAGCCGGGACCCGTTCCTGCCGCTGCTGATCGCCGCCGAACACACGTCGACCATCGAGATCGGCACCTCGATCGCCGTGGCCTTCGCCCGGTCGCCGATGACGCTGGCCAACACGGCCAACGACCTGCACCAGTACTCGGGGGGCCGGTTCATCCTGGGGCTGGGGTCGCAGATCAAGCCGCACATCACCAAGCGGTTCTCGATGGAGTGGTCGAAGCCGGCCGCCCGCATGCGAGAGATGGTCCTGGCCATGCACGCCATCTGGGACACCTGGAACGACGGCGTGAAGCTCGACTTCCGGGGCGAGTTCTACACCCACACCCTGATGACCCCGTTCTTCGATCCCGGCCCCAACCCGTACGGCAAGCCGAAGGTGTTCCTGGCCGGGGTCGGCGAACTCATGACCCAGGTTGCGGGTGAGGTGGCCGACGGATTCATCTGCCACGGTTTCACCACCGAGCGCTACCTGCGTGAGGTCACGATCCCGGCGCTCGACAAAGGTCGGGCCAAGGCGGGGAAGCCGTCGCTGGCCGATTCACCGATCGAGGGTCCCGACAGCTTCCAGATCGTCGGTCCGTCGTTCGTGGTCACCGGCAACACCGAAGCAGAGATCGACAAGGCAGCCCAGGGCACCCGCCAGCAGATCGCCTTCTACGGTTCGACCCCGGCCTACCGGGGCGTACTCGACATCCACGGCTGGGGTGGCCTGCAGGAAGAGCTCAACGTCATGTCGAAGCAGGGTCAGTGGGTCGAGATGGCCGACAAGATCGACGACGAGATCCTCAACACGTTCGCGGTCGTCGGCGAGCCCGAGCAGATCGCTCCCGAGCTCAAGGCCCGCTACGGCGACGTGATCCAGCGGATCAGCTTCTACGCCCCCTATGCCAGCGACCGCGACCGCTGGACCAAGGTCCTGGCCGACATCAAGGGCTGAGACTGCGGCCATCGCCACCCGGGCAACGGCCGGGTGGCGGGTGGTCAGCCGATGAGTTCGAGGGTGCCGTCGATGAACTGCTGGCGGCACAGCTGACGTTGGAGCTTGCCCGAGCTGGTCTTCGGCAGTGACC
This sequence comes from uncultured Acidimicrobiales bacterium, assembly GCA_963700755.1. Classification (GTDB taxonomy): domain Bacteria; phylum Actinomycetota; class Acidimicrobiia; order Acidimicrobiales; family SZUA-35; genus JBBQUN01. Next base: position 7,102 of record CAVOYW010000001.1, on the reverse strand, counting down.
CGGCACGCACGAACACGACGTCTCGGGCCGGGACGCCGACGGCTTCCACCACGGTGTGGCCGATGACCGACCGCAGCGGATCGGTCTTCTCGGCCCGGGTCTCGGCCACGACGACCACGGCTTCCTTGCCTTTGCGGCCGGGCACGCTGAAGGCGATGACGTTGCCGCTGCGTACGCCGTCGACCATGCCGACCGAGCGTTCGATGTCTTGCGGGTAGACGTTGCGTCCACCGACGATGATGACGTCCTTGATGCGGCCGCACATGACCATGTCGCCGTCGACCAGATAGGCGAGGTCGCCGGTGCGGAGCCATTTGCCGTCGAAGAGCTCGACGTTGGCGTCGGGCCGCTGGTAGTAGCCGGTGGTGACCGACGTGCCGGCGATCTGGAGTTCGCCGACCTCGCGCTCGCCGAGCACGGCACCGCTGCTGGGGTCGACGATGCGGAACTCGAGTCCGGGAACGGGCTTGCCCAACTTGACCATGGCCCGGGCGTTGGGGTGATCGGTGGGGACGTCGACGGCCCGATGCTCGTGTTCGAGGGCGACGATGTCGACCACGTCGACGTCGAGTCCGGTGAGGGGTATGGGGAAGCTACCGGCGATGGCGACCTCGGCCATGCCGAAGGCGGGGAACACGGCGCCGGGGCGCATGCCGTGGCGGGCGCCGGCTTCGATGAAGGCCTGCACCGAGGCCGGGTCGACCGGTTCGGCGCCGTTGAGGGCGATCCGCAGGCGGGACAGGTCGAGGGTCTTCTTCGGACCGGTTCAGGGCCCGGGTGGCCAGGACGTAGGAGAAGTTGGGTCCGGCGGTGGCGGTACCCCCGTAGTCGGAGATCCATTCCATCCAGCGGGCCGGCGAGGCGAGGAAGTCCTGGGGGGCGCCGAGCACGAGGTCGATGCCGGCCGACATCGGCAGGATGCAGAAGCCGACCAGGCCCATGTCGTGGTAGAGCGGGAGCCACGAGACCATGACGTCGTCGTCGACGTCGACCTCGGGCGGCTTCGATGATGGCGTCGAGGTTGGCCGCCACCACGTGGTTCGGGCAGCATCACGCCCTTGGGTTCCGACGTGGAGCCGCTGGTGAACTGGAGGACGAACAGGTCGTCGTCGTGGTAGTCGGGCCGGATGAAGTCATCGGCGGTGGGTCGGCCCGGGCCGGGCATGAGGTCGGCCATGTTGTAGACCGGCGGGTCCTCGGGTGAGACCTCGACGAACGGGGCCAGGTCGGCGTCGACGATCACGGCGGCGCAGTCGGCCCGGTGGATGCGACCCTTGGTGGCGACGACGAAGTCCTCGATCGAGGCGAGCCGCATCGGCAGGGGCAGCACGACCAGCGTGGCGCCGCACAGCCACACGGCCTGGAGCGAGGTGACGAGGTCACGGGTGGTCGGACCGAGCAGGGCGACGTGGTCGCCGTGGGAGATACCCCGAGCCTGGAGCGAGGCAGCGGTGGCCTTGGCCTCCTCGTGGAGCTGCCCCCAGCTGAGGGTCACGGGTTCTTTCCCGGTGACGAAGGTGATCTGCCCGCTGCCCTTGGCGGCGTGCTCGATTCTGCTCACAATGGTCTTCACGGGATGTCTGACCTCCGGTTCGCCCAGGAGGTTACGCTTCGGTAACAGCTTTTCCGCGCATGTCGGATGCGGCCCGTCCGATCAGGGGCGATGGCGGCTCAGGGCACGCAGACCGTTGCTGACGGCGGTCCCGATGCAGTTCGAGTGACCGTCGCCGGGAAGCACCGTCGACTGGACCCGGAGGCTCGGGTACTCGCGGGTGTTCAGGGTGTCGACCAGGTGCCGGGCGTTGGCGACCATGTCGAAGCCGCCGTCCTCCTCCAGCTCACCGACCGAGACGAACACGTCGGCGTCGAGGTCGTCGTGCCGCGCGGCCCGTTCGGTTTCGAGTTCGAGGATGGCCCGACCGTCCCACCAGATCGACGGGCTGGCCAGGAGCCACTTGTCGAACATCCTCGGATCCGTGAACAGGGTGCGCAGGCCGAACAGGGCGCTGAAGCTGTGACCGACGAACCAGCGTTCACCGATCGGGTTGTCGGCCTCGATCGAGGGCAGGAGTTGGGTCTCGGAGGAACCCGTGCACCATCTCGGCGCCGCCGCACCCGTCGGCGCCGACGCCCTTGACCCCGCTCTCGGGTGGCGGATGCGCTGCGGTGGGGGTCAGCCAGCGGGCTCGTTGCCGGAGGTACTCCCCCATCGAGTCCTCGGCGAACCCGACGCCCACCACGATCGCCTCGGGTGCCTCACCCGCCATCGACATGATCCGGGTGGCGTCGAGCACGGTGCCGAACGTCCAGGGGGCGTCGAGGCAGACGATGAGCGGTGCGGTGTCGAGTGCTGCGTGCCGCACCGGGAGCCCGATCGAGATGGTGTGCTCGACGCCGCTGCGCTCACAGACGAGCGAGTGCGTGGTGGTGGTCCAGGCCATGGGCGTCACACTGATCGAGTCGGGCGGCGGGGGCAAACCCGAGACCTGGGGCCGGACTGCGGTCCCGCCCCAGGCCTCCGCCGCGACTCAGGGCGTGGGCGTGTAGCGGGCGACCACGACGTCGGTGTCACCGAACCCGACGTCGTTGCCGAAGTCGTCGGTGCAGTCGACCTGGGGAGCCGGCTTCACCGATGGATCCGACTGGGCCGGGTTGACACCGGTCCGCTTCAGGCTGAAACGATCGGCGCCGTCGCTGCGGATCACCAGACCGTTGTCGACCAGGTATGCCTGATAGTCGTCAACGTCCTCGCATCCGGAACCGCGGCGGCTGTCGGTGAAGATGAACCAGGCCGTGTCGTCGTCGGAGACGAGCGTGCTGTAGTCACCCCAGAACTGGCGCTGCAGGTTGTTCTGGGCGCTCACCGCCGGGTCGGACGACGCCGTCGAGATCTTCACCGGGTCCGACCAGCCGCCCGCCGGCCGGCTTCGACACCGCCTAGGAGTCGATCGTTGCATTGCCGGTCCCGAAGATGGCGGGGTTGGTGGCGGTCTGGGCCTGGTAGGCGATGTCGACCCGGCCGTTCGGGGCCACGTCCATGCCCTGGTAGAAGGCGTAACCCTCGTCCCGCCGCTGACCATGACCGGCGGGCCCCAGGTGCGGCCGGCATTGGTCGAGGTGGCGACGACGATCCGGCCTCCGTCCGCGGTGAGCGTGGCCCAGGCTGCGTAGACGGTCGTGCTGCCCGGTCGGGGGTCGGCGGCGATCGTCGGGAACGAGTTCGTTCGGAAGTTCGAGCCCGGGATCGGATCGTCGAGGTCGACGACCGCCACCGATGGTGATGGGGCGGCTCCACTTCTTGCCGCCGTCGGTGGAGATCGAGACGACCTGCGAGAAGCCCTGTTCGTAGGCGACGTACACGGTGCCGTCGGGGCCCACGTCGATCGACGAACCCTGGCGGCCGTTCCCGGTGCCGTTGTTGCCGGCCGGCGACAGCTGCTTGGGGCTGCCGAAGCTCAGCCCGCCGTCGGTCGACACCGACACCATCATGGGCTCGTTGCCGTAGCCGGTGAAGGTGGCCGACCGGAACTCGGTCCAGCTCAGGTAGACCTGCCCGAAGTAGGGGCTCGTCGGTGTGGTGTCGACGTTGATCCAGTTCTTGTCGTTGAAGTCGGCGTTGCTCGTCTTCGTGGTTCCGATCACCGGAGCGGACCACGTGAGCCCGTTGTCGTCGGAGTAGCTGACGACCACGTACTCGAAGCCCTTGGCGCCGATCACCGTCGCCAGCGTCGAGTAGTAGGCCCGCGCCCCGTCGGCGAAGCTGAAGCCACCGTTGCCGTCGGGCTTCGGGCCGTAGGCGATGACCGGATCGCCGTCGGAGATCACCCCGGTTCCCTGCCAGCTGGCCTGGTCATCGAGCAGGCCACGGTTGACCCAGGTGCACGCCGCCGTCGCTACTGGTGTAGACGCCGGAGGTGCCGACTCCGGGGAAGAACCCGCAGTCGGAGGCGGGCACATCGGGACCTCGAACGAGCCCCGGTCCGCACGGGGGTTGGCGTTGCTCGTCGTTGGACCCGGCGATCAGGAATTCGCTGTCGGTCGGGTTGACCGCGATGGTCGGCTCGTTCTGCTTGTTGGTCGGGAACACCGCCGTGGTGTTCGAGGTCGGGATCATCCCTCCGACCTGCGGCTCGTTGGCCTGGCTGTTCGTCAGCGGTTCCGGGCCCGCCAGAGCGGACCCCGCCATCGACAACAGAAACAGCGGGGCCGCGGCCACCGCAATCAAACGTGCACGACGACCTGACATCTGTGTACCTCCGCCTGAGGGGCTCGGTCGAGCCGCGCGTGACTGTACGACTGCGGCCACCACTCCGCCAGCGCAACGGTGTGAACGAGTCGGCCGGTGGTGAGACCCTGTGTCAGCGGGGCTGCACGAGGGCGTCGAGCGCGATCCGGATCATGGCGTCGACGGCCTCGACCACGACCTCGCGATGGGGGTCGTAACCCGACATGTCGGCGTCGTCGTCGGCCAGCGGATTGCCGTCGACGGCCAGGATCGCGCCGGCGGCCACACCGTGCAGGGCCGCCGTGACGAACAGCGGGGCGCACTCCATTTCGACGCCGACGACCCCGGCTCGCTGCCACTGCTCGAGATCGCTGCCGAGCACGGGGTGCGGGTAGAAGAGGGCGCTGGTGAGCACGACCCCTTCGACCACCGACGCCGTGGTCCCCTGTGCAGCGTGGCGGAGCGAGGTGACGACGTCGTGGTCGGCGAGGGCGGGGAACCCGAGCGGGACCAGCCGGGCCGTGACGCCCTCGTCTCGCACGGCCCCGGTCGCCAGCACGAGTGTCCCGTCGGTGACCTGGGGCTGCATGCCACCAGCGGTGCCAGCCCGGATCAGGCGTTTGGCGCCGGCCCGGCACAGTTCCTCGAAGCACACCATGGCCCCGGCGGCCCCCACGCCGTGCGACACCACACCGACGGGTTCGCCGTTGTGGGTGCCGCCGAAGGTCACGTATTCGCGGTTGTAGGCCAGTTCCTCGGCGTCGTCGAGCACCTCGGCGATGCGGGCGGCACGGCTCGGATCCCCGACGACCAACACCCGTTCGGGGACGTCGCCGGCGCGGATGCCGAGGATCGGCATGAGGTCGTCGGGGTCGGCACGGACCGGGTCGGTCATGAGTGATCCTCTCAGCCCGACGTCGTCGGGGTCGGTTGGGTGGTGGTGGTCTCGGCCTTGGCGATGTTCGGGTAGGGCACGGGGACCGGGCTCGGCGCCGCCGGCGTGATGGTGAAGACCGACACCGGGAGGCGCCGGCCGTCGACCACCAGCCCGTCGGAGGGCAGTGCCGGGGCCGGCCGTCTCGTGCCCCGCACCCGCAGCGAGCCACGTTGTTCGCCGTCGGCATCGACGATCCAGCCGGCCGTGACCTCGGCGGCCGCGGCCTCGTCACCGGTCACCCGGAACAGCCCGGCTCCATCGCCGACCGGGTCGGCCGAGAAGTCGTGTCTGGTGCCGTCGGCCAGGGTGATCGTGCCGTCGACCCGGTCGTCGATCGGTGCCGGCGGCGACCTCGCCACCGGCGGCGTTGGTGAGGGCGATCGTGCCGTCGTCGCCGATCGGTCCGGCGAACCATTCGGCGATGTCCTCGTCGTCGCTGCAGACGTACACGACGGCCTCGGTGCTGCCGGCGACGACCGCAACGAACGCGTCGATTCCCTCGACGGTGCCGACGTGCCCTCGGGCAACTCCGGCGACGTCATCGGCCCCGGCGGAGTCGCTCGAGCTGCCACAGGCCCCGAGCAGCAGGGCCGAGACGATCACCAGCGACCACCCGACCGATCGGATGGTGGCTGCCGAGTGGTCCATCCGTCGATCCTCCCACAGGTCGCCTGCGCCCACCGTGGGTGGCGGCGATGTCGGGGAATCAGGTGAGCGGCTCGACGGCGGCCCGAAGTCGATCGGGCAGTTCGTCGAGGTCGAGCTGGCCGGCTTCGGCGGCTCGGAGGTCGACGACCTTGATGCGGAGCTTGCGGGCGTAGGTGACCTGGTCGGAGCGGGTGGCTCCTCGAGCAGCCAGCACAGCGGCGGCAACGTCGGGGTGGGTGACGCCACCACGTTGCAGTCGTTCTGCGAGCTGCTCGAGCAGACGGGCCCGATCGAGGGAGTTCATGCCAACCACCGGAGGTCTCCGATCTCGGAGTAGGTGCTGTCGGTTTCGGCGAGGCGCCGGAGCTTGCGCCGCATTCTCGCATCGATCTGGCGCACGTTGTCGGGCCGGAGCCCGAACTCGGCGGCCACCGTGTTGGCCGGGCTGGGATCACCGGCGGCCCGCTGCACCCGGTATTCGGTGTGCACCGCTGCGTCGCGGGGACTGCCGACGAGACCGATCGCTTCGACCAGGCGAGCAACCGCCGGGTCGACGGCGGCCACGTCGACCAGGGTGAGGTCGACCCCCACCCCCGGCTCGGCAGCCTCGAGCGCCGGGCCCGATCGGTCTCGGACGAGGTCGTCGAGCTCGACCGAGCGGTGACCGAGGTCGGCCCACACGATCTTCTCGATGGCCCGCCGGGCCCAGACCCAGGGCAGCGCACCACCCTGTGGGTCCCACGAGCCGGCTTCGTGGAACAGGTGCAGGGCGATGTCGACCACGATGCCTTCGATCCGACCGGGGTCGGTCGAGGGCGTCTCGGCGACCGGCGACGAGATGATCGACCGGGCGACCTTGGCCAGGTCGTCGCCGAAGTCCTCGATGAGCGACCAGACCGCGGCAGGGTCGTCGGCGGCCAGACGGCACATGGTCTCCTCCAATCGGAGGCGTCGGGTGGGGTGCATGGCAGGGCTCCTTCTGGGGATGCGAACGGTGAGGTCCGGACGAGGCCGTCCGACCGGAACCACCAGCATGACGAGGGGGTGTGACAACGCTCCGTGACCGTGTGTCACAGAGGGCCACCACAGGGAGGCAGACACCATCCGGTGCCGGGCCGTCCAGGTCGCGACGGCCCCTCAGCAAGGAGAGCAACCCCATGACCGACACTCCCCCACCCCCGCCCGGCATCGCCGCCCCGGGACCGCAGACCATCATCATCCAGCAGAAGAAGGGCGGCACCTGGTGGAAGGTGCTCCTCGTCCTCGGCGGGCTCTTCGTGCTCGGCGTCGGC